>NZ_JACHEG010000025.1 GCF_014201355.1 Aliirhizobium wenxiniae | reverse complement strand
CTGCAGCTGGATTACTTCAACAACACGACGGGAACGCGCCGCTTCACCCATACCTACGACGCCAATGGCAACCGGCTGTCGACGGTCGACGGGGCAGGCAACCGGACGGAGTGGGATTACGACACGGCCTACAAGCTCTATGTCGTGGCCGAGCGTGCACCAAAATACTTTGCCAATGGCAGCCTTGCGGCCGATACCCGTTTCGTTACCAGCTATGCCAATGACAATGTCTGCGGCAAACCATCGAAGAAGACCGATTGGAACGGCATTGCCGAGACCTACAGCTACGATCCCTATTGCCGGCCCTATGACACGGTGAATGCCGGGACGGGCAGCTTCACAAAGGTCCGCTATACCAACGAGGGCAATCCTACCAGCCAGGCGGTTACGGTGTACACACCAGGTGCGACCGAGAGCACTGTTACCCAGGTGTTCCAGCAGACCTATTACGACGGTCTCGGCCGGCCCTATAACGTGCAGTCCTATGGGGATGTGGCAGCAAACCCAAGACGGGTGACCGAGACAGGCTACGATGCGCGCGGCAACGTCAAGCAGGTGGCCCTGCCTCGCTTTGTCGGCGAGACAGCCCAGTGGACGGTCAACAGCTATGACTGGCAGGACCGGGTGGTCAAGACTGTCAACCCGGATGCGTCGCAACGGGCCTATACCTATGCGGTGCAGCCTGCTGCATCGGTGCCCGGCTCGACCAACCTGCCCGTGCTCGAGCAGCGGATGAACAACGAGGAAGGCAAGGTCAGCCGCAGCTATCTCGACAAGGACAACAATGTCATCCTGACCTCGGGCAATCTCAACAATGCCTGGGTCAACGAGGTGCGCAGCTATGACGTGGTCGGCCGCCTGACCGGTGTGCGCGATCACAGCGGCGCGGTGTGGACCTACACCTATGACCTGATTGGCAACCGCCTGACGGCCAGCGATCCGGATCTGGGCAACTGGTCCTATGCCTACGACAATGCCAATCGCCTGGTCACCCAGACCGATGCCCGCGGTGTCGTCACCACACTCGCCTATGACCAGATGGGCCGGTTGCTGACCAAGCAGGTGAAGGACACCGACGGTGTCACCATCGTGCTTGCCACCAATAGCTACGATACCGCAGCCTCTGGTGTCGGTGCTGCCCCCTTCCTCAATGTCGGGCTTCTGACCGTTTCCACCAACGGATCGGCGACCCAGCGCTTCAGCCAGTCGCTGACCGGTACGGGAACGGTCACCACCACCCAGACGGAGATCGACGGGCTCATCCAGACCACCACCGATCGCAAGGGCAAGGCGGGTCTCACCCTGTCGCGCTCCTATAGTCCCGGTGCGGTCGACGTCGGCACGACGACTGATCCCTGGACCTACAATGCCAACAACATGCTGGTCACCATTCCAGGCTATGTGACGGCGGCGTCTTACGAAGCGGACGGTCAGACGAAGTCGATCTCTTATGCCAATGGCGTGGCGACCACCTTTACCTATCTGCCCCAGCGCGACTGGCTGACCCGGGTGACGACGAAGAAGGGGACGGTCTCGCTTCTCGACAGCCAGTATACCCGCGACAAGCTCGGCCGGATCAAATCCATCACCGGTCTCACCCCGGCGGAGAACTGGACCTATGCCTATGACGACATCAGCCGGCTCGTCACGGCGACCAATGCCGGCGATGCCAGCCTGTCGGAGACCTATACCTACTCGCTGACCGGCAACCTTTTGTCGCGCACCAAGATGGGCACCTATACCTATCCGGCTGGCAATGCAGTACGGCCGCATGCGGCCACCAAGATCGGCACCAAAGTGCTCAGCTACGATGCCAATGGCAACATG
>NZ_JACHEG010000024.1:1518-3059 GCF_014201355.1 Aliirhizobium wenxiniae | reverse complement strand
GGCAGCCACATGGAGAACATCGGCACATAGGTGACCAATGCCATGGCGAGGAAGAGCGCGCTGTAGAAAGGCAGAATGGACTTCATGACTTCGCCGACAGAGATTTCACCGATGGCGCAGCCGATGAACTGCGTGGTGCCGACCGGCGGCGTGTTGAGGCCAAGTGCGCAGTTGAGCAGCATCACCATGCCGAACTGGACCGGGTCCATGCCATACTGCATGGCAATCGGCAGGAAGATCGGCGTGCAGATCAGGATGGTCGAGGCCATGTCCATGAACGTGCCGAGCAGGAACAGGATGATGTTGATCATCAGGAAGATGACGATCGGGTTGGTCGAAATGTGGCTCATCAGCTCACCGGTCATATCGGCAACGCCGTAGAGACCCATGAGATACTGGAACATTGTCGATACGCCGATCAGGAGCAGGACGATACCGGTCGTCTTGACCGTCTTGGCTGCTGCCGCCAGGAAAGCTTCCCAGGTCATCGTGCGATAGATGAAGAAGGTCAGGAGCATCGTGTAGATCACGGCGATGGACGCAGATTCCGTCGCGGTGAAAATACCTGAGATGATACCGCCGAGGATGATCACCACGATCAGCATGCCGGGCGCCGCTGCAGCGAGCGACCGCATGACGATGTGCCAGCCGGGGAAGGTGCCTGCCGGATAACCGCGTTTTCTTGCGACGTAATAGGCCGCACCGAGGTTACAGACCATCAGAAGCAGGGCAGGCATGATGCCGGCTGCGATCAGGGCACCGATGGATGCCTTGCCGCTGGCGGCCAGTGCATAGATGATCATGTTATGGCTGGTCGGCATCAGGGCGCCGACGAGAGCGGCGTGCGTCGTGACGTTGACCGCGTAGTCGGCGTCATAGCCTTCCTTCTTCATCATCGGGATCATGACGGCGCCCATGGCCGAGACGTCGGCAACGGGGGAACCGGCGACACCGCCGAAGAGGGTGCAGGCGACGACGTTCGACATGCCGAGGCCGCCGCGGACGTGGCCGACCATGGCCTTGGCTGCATTGACGATCTTGTCGGCAACGCCGCCATGCAGCATCAATTCACCGGAGAAAATGAAGAAAGGAATGGCGAGAAACGAAAATACGTTCATGCCCGCCATCATCTGCTGGAAGCCGACGGCGATCGGAAGACCTTCATAAAGAATGGTGCAAAGCGCCGACAGGCCGATCGCAAAGGCAACCGGGATCCCCGCAACGAGGAAGCCGACAAAAGTGATACAAAGAATGGTTAGTGCCATGACGGTACAACCTCCGCCTTACGGAAAATGGCCATGATATGTTCGATTGAAAACATGATGATCAGGACGCCCGAGACAGCGAGCGGAATATAGCGCACGGCCTCCGTCACATGGAGATTGGGCATCAGGTAGGGAGCAACCGACCAGCCGAGGATCCAGCCGTTATAGGCCATGGCGGCCCCGAACAGGCAGATTGCGATATAGATGACCAGTTCCACATAACGCTGCATCTGCTGCGGCAGGAGAACGGTCAGCGAGTCGAGAGCAATGTGACCG
>NZ_JACHEG010000024.1:0-1423 GCF_014201355.1 Aliirhizobium wenxiniae | reverse complement strand
CCAGCATCGCGGACGCCGACGGCAGCCCCGATCATGGTGACATAGAGAATAAGGACGATTGCAAGGTTTTCTGTCCAGCTGGGCGAGTCGTTCAGCACGTAACGGCCGAAGACCTGGTAGAAAACGACGGCGACAAGCGTCAGCAAGCCAGTAATGGCGAGAATCATGCCGAGCTTGGCCAGTGGTGCGTTGATGCTCGTCAGCCAGCCAGTCATCGCAGGTGGATGGGCAGCTTCAGATTTGCTGTGAGTGTTCATATTATCCCCCGGGCGCACCCGCCCGAATACCTGGCTCGGTCTTCGGAGTGTACGATGCGCGGTGTCTTGAGGTTTGTAGTGCCCGGCGCCTCTTATCCGGCGTGCAGGCTTTAGGAGGAGGAAGCAGCTCCGGTCTGGAGCTGCTTCCTTCATGGTTTACTTGGTTGCCTGGATCCGCTTGACGAGGTCCTGAAGTTCAGGCGTCTTGGCGAACTGGTCGTAGACAGGCTTCATCGCATCGACGAATTCCTGCTTATTATTGACGTCCTCGATGATGCTGCCGGCCTTTTCGACGATTTCCTTCGAAGTGGCTTCGCGTGCATCCCAGAGACGGCGTTGTTCAACCACCGAGTCCTTGGCTGCCTGACGGATCAGAGCCTGGTCTTCCGGCGGCAGCTTGTCCCAGATCGGCTTGGAGAAGAGCAGCAGTTCCGGCACCATGGCATGTTCAGTACGGGTGTAATACTTGGCTGCCTCGTAATGGTGAGACGATTCATAGGACGGGTAGTTGTTCTCGGCGGCATCGATGATGCCGGTCTTCAGGCCGGTATAGACTTCGCCCATCGGCATCGGCGTTGCGTTGGCACCGAGAGCCTGAACCATTGCGACGAACATGTCGGACTGCTGGACGCGGATCTTCATGTTGTGAAGGTCGGCAAGCGTCTTGATCGGCTTCTTGGTGTACATCGAGCGTGCGCCGCTGTCGTAGAAGGCAAGGCCAACCATGCCCTGCTTCTCAAGTGCCTTCAGAACTTCTTCACCGATCGGGCCATCAAGCACGGCGCGTTCATGGGCGGTCGAGCGGAAGATGAAAGGCATCGAGATAACGATGGTTTCCGGCACCATGTTGTTGACCACGGCGGCGCTGATGCGCAGCATGTCGAGGCCGCCGATGCGCAGCTGTTCGATGGTGCCGCGTTCGTCACCCAGTGCACCGTTCGGGAAAACCTTGACGCCGAGGCGGCCATTGGTGCGCTCGGACAGGATCTTGCCCATATACATGGCGCCCTGAACTGTCGGATAGTCATTCGGGTGAATGTCGGCCGACCTGAAGTCGCGGGACATAGCCGGAGACGCAAGAAGAACACCTGCCGCCCCGGCAGCGAGGAGCATCGTGCGGATCGCCTTGAAAGTTGGTTTCATTCGTATTTCCTCCATTAATAAAT
>NZ_JACHEG010000023.1 GCF_014201355.1 Aliirhizobium wenxiniae | reverse complement strand
TTCGCCATCCTGATCGGTGCTGGCCTTGGCGTGCCGATGGGCGTCATCGCCGCGGTCAACAAGGATCGCTGGCCGGACCATGTGGTGCGCGTGCTCAGCCTGTTCGGCCATTCGATGCCGATCTTCTGGACCGGCATGATCGCGCTCATCGTTCTTTATGCGAAGCTCGACCTTGTCGGCGGCAGTGGCCGCATGGACCAGTTCTATATCGGCCTTGTTCCTGAAACGACAGGGTTCCTGTTGATCGACAGCTTGCTGGCGGGAGAGATGGACGTCTTCTGGTCGGCGGTGAACCACCTGATCCTGCCGGCGTCGCTGCTCGGTTACTCTTCGTCAGCTTATATCACGCGCATGACGCGCAGTTTCATGCTCGACCAGCTCGGGCAGGAATACATTACGACCGCCCGCGTGAAAGGATTGTCGAAACACCAGACCATATGGCGTCATGCGTTCGTCAACATCCGCGTGCAGCTCGTCACCATCGTGGCGCTTGCCTATGGTTCGCTGTTGGAAGGTGCGGTTCTGATCGAAACGGTATTCGCCTGGCCGGGCTTCGGTCAGTACCTGACCAGCAACCTGATCATCGGCGACATGAACGCGGTGATGACCTGCGTGCTGATCGTCGGCGTCATCTTCATCGCGCTCAACCTGCTTTCCGACGTGCTTTACCGTCTGTTCGATCCGAGGACCCGCTGATGTCAGTCACAACCGCTTCCAAGCTGCGCGTGCCGGCCTCGGTCAATGCCCTGCGCAACATCGTTCTCTTCCTGATGAAGAGCCCGACCTCGCTTTTCGGCCTTGCCGTGCTCGCGCTGCTGATCCTGGTCGCCATCTTTGCGCCGCTCATCGCAACGCATGATCCTTATGCGCAGGATCTTGCCAATACGCTTCAGGCACCCGGCAACGGGCATCTGTTCGGCACCGACGAACTCGGCCGCGACATCTTCAGCCGGCTGGTCTGGGGATCGCGCATCACGCTGACGATCATCTTCCTGGTGTCGATCGTCGTCGGGCCTATCGGGCTCGCTGTCGGCGCAGCCTCAGGTTATCTGGGCGGTCGCTTCGACACGGTGATGATGCGCATCACCGACATTTTCCTGTCCTTCCCGAGCCTGATCCTGTCGCTTGCCTTCGTGGCGGCACTCGGCCCCAGCCTCAACAACGCGATCATCGCCATCGCGCTGACATCCTGGCCGCCGATTGCTCGGCTTGCGCGCGCCGAAGCGATGACCTTCCGCAATGCGGATTACATTGCCGCCGCACGTCTTCAGGGAGCTTCGCCGACCCGCATCATCGTCAAGTCGATCGTGCCCATGTGCCTGCCGTCGGTGCTGATCCGGCTGACGCTCAACATGGCGACCGTCATCCTGACAGCGGCCGGCCTCGGCTTTCTCGGCCTCGGCGCACAGCCACCGCTGCCGGAATGGGGTGCGATGATTGCCACGGGGCGTCGTTACATGCTCGACAGCTGGTGGCTCGTTACCTTTCCGGGCGTTGCCATCCTGTGTGTCAGCCTCGCCTTCAACCTACTCGGCGACGGATTGCGCGATGCGCTCGATCCCAAGCAGATGAACAGGAGGTAGGCCATGACCCGTCCAATCCTCGAAGTGGAAAATCTTCACATCCGTTATGGAGGCGCTTCGGCCGATGCCGTGCGCGGCGTGTCCTTCGCGCTCGGGCGCGAGAGGCTCGGCATTGTCGGCGAAAGCGGCTCGGGCAAATCCACGGTGGGCCGTGCGCTTTTGCGATTGCTCCCTTCTGCCCGGATCACCGCGGACAAGATGCGGTTCGAAGATGTCGAACTGCTGTCGCTGACGGAAGAACAGATGCTCGGCGTGCGCGGGCGGCGCATGTCGATGATCCTGCAGGATCCGAAATTTTCGCTCAACCCGATCCGCAAGGTCGGTGACCAGGTGGCTGAGACCTATCTGCGCCACTTCAAATGCAGCAGGAAGGATGCCCGCGAAAAGGCGATCGCCATGCTGGAAGCGGTCAAGATCCGCGATCCGGAGAGGGTCTGCGAGCAATATCCGCACGAGATTTCCGGCGGAATGGGGCAGCGCGTGATGATCGCCATGATGCTTCTGGCCGATCCGGATGTGGTCATCGCTGATGAGCCGACCTCGGCGCTGGACGTTACGGTGCGGCTGCAGGTGCTGAACATTCTCGACGGCCTGGTGCGGGATCGCGGGATCGGCCTGATCATGATCAGTCACGATCTCAACCTGGTGCGCAATTTCTGCGATCGGGTGCTGATCATGTATGCGGGCCGCGTAGTGGAAACGCTTGCCGCCCGCGACCTCGACAAGGCGCAACATCCCTATACGCGGGGGCTTATTGCGGCTCAGCCGCGCATCGGCGGCGCGCGTGCGCCGCTGGCGGTGCTGGACCGCCGCCCCGAATGGCTGGAGGAGGTTTCCCGATGACGGTATCAGTCGAGACACGCAATCTCTCCATCACCTTCGGCCACGGGCCAACAGCGCTCAAGGTCCTCCCTGACGTATCCTTCCTGGTGGAACCGGGCGAATGTTTCGGCCTGGTCGGCGAGAGCGGGTCGGGCAAATCCACCATTCTGCGCTGCATCTCCATGCTGACGGACTTCTGGAAGGGAGATGTGTTGATCAACGGAAAATCCGTACGCGACATGCCTTTGATTGAACGCTGCCGCACGCTGCAGATGGTCTTCCAGGATCCCTACGGTTCGCTGCATCCGCGCCAGTCGGTAAGAACCGTGCTGTCGGAGCCGCTGAGAATCCATAAGCTCGGAAATCACGAGGACCGGATGCAGAAAGTGCTGTCCGATGTCGGACTGCCCGGATCCTTCCTCGATCGTTTCCCGCATCAGCTTTCCGGCGGGCAGCGCCAGCGCGTGGCAATTGCACGGGCGCTGATCCTCGAGCCTTCGCTGCTGCTTCTGGACGAGCCGACATCCGCTCTCGATGTTTCCGTGCAGGCGGAAATCCTCAACCTCCTGCAGCGGCTGCGCGAAGAACACGGCTTCACCTACATCATGGTGACGCATGATCTGGCGGTGGTCGATCACATGTGCGACCGGTTCGCCGTGATGCTGCGCGGTGAGATTACCGAGATATTGCCGCGCGAGGCGATCCCCGG
>NZ_JACHEG010000021.1 GCF_014201355.1 Aliirhizobium wenxiniae | reverse complement strand
TCTGTCGTCGGTCAGGACCGTCACCGACGAGGCAGGAGCAGAGACCGAGAAGACGGCTTACGTCTCCTATGGCGAGCCGACCAACCAGGCCATGGCGACGAAGAAGGGCTATATCGGCGAGCGCTTCGATGCTGAGACCGGCCTCATGTATCTCAATGCCAGATACTATGACCCAGCGTTTGGTAGGTTCGTTCCACAAGACGACGAGGCAGGAGGTCCCGAGCCAGAAGCAAACGGGGCCAGCTATACATCGCGGGCTGAACCGCAAGCGCAGCCGGGAGCCGTCCAATGACAGTGCGTTCTTCAATGCGCGGCACCGCCGCCTTCAGCAGAGCCATCACACGCTTCAAAATGCGGCAGACATCAGTGACGAATTCGATCAAGCGGGGGCTTGTCATGAAACTGTTCTCGAAGGGCCTGTGGGCTCGCATCATGAGCATGCTGCTCGTCTGCAGCATGGTGTCCGTCTCATTCGGATCGGCCGCAAACGCGCGCTTCATATCGCCCGACGACTGGGATCCCACGATGCCGGGCGTAGGAACTAACCGATATGCATATGCACAAAACGATCCGATAAACAAAAGCGATCCGAATGGACATGTCGCTGTTGTGGACGACATTGTCGGTTTGGGACTTGCAACTCTCGCTGTTGCCGCATTTTCCTACACATACAGCGATGCTTTGGACGATGGGAGATTGAACGGATCGGCAGGCCGCGGGCTAGGCGCGGCTATTCACGATTCGTTCAACGCATTGGCTAGCGGAATTTTCGGCCATGCAAAAGTTGAGGGTATTCCCACCGATGAACCGACCAAGGCTCCACCTAACCCGAATGGCGCAAAAGGAAAGCCGGATCATCAACAAAAGGTTAAAGAACTCGCCGAGCAGGCTCAAAAGGAGGCGCTGCCAGGGCAATCAGTTGTCACAGAAGGCAAAATCAGTGCTGGAGAATCAAACCGACGCCCTGACGTCCAAATCCAAGACGAAACAGGTGTCACGATATCGGTGAAAGAGGCAGAGCGAAATCCGAATGGTAAAAGGAACAAGGAACGAGAAGCCGAATACGATCGGCTTGGTATAAAAAACGAAACATACGGTGTAGGCAAAGGCGAGGGCAAAGGCAAAAGCGATGGCTCGGGAGGAGATGGAAAATCACAACCTGAAAGCTCGATGAAACGATGATTAGAGGAGTTTCTTGATGGCTGAGACTCAATTCGCACTTACTGAAAAGAAACTTCGTGTCGACCTGTCAACGGAGTTCGCGAGATCTCAAATCGCGATGGATGGAGGAAAAAACACTATCAGTGGCTCGATGCTAAGTCAGCAAGACTTCAGTAGGAAGCTCACTCAACTTTTTGTCAAAGACTCCGTCTTTTCAACTCACCCTTTTGTCTTTCGTTCACGTAACGAGGAAGATTCGAACTCTGACCTAGTCGTCGACCAATTTGCGGGAGATGGCCATTTGAAAATACTGATCATCCCAGTTAGATCAGCTGCAGAACCTTTTTTCAGAGTTAACATTTTTTATCAGAGTTTTTTTGTGCTCCCGAATGGGGAACATGTAGCTCCCTCGCTCGAACTCCAAGCATTTTACAAGCGCGCAGTGCGTTCCTTCTCGAAACGAACCTTAAATATTGAAGTTTTCAGCAAGCGATTTATTCGTATTGAAAAACCTCTACTAGAGACAGGTGAAGATATCATCGGAGCACTGAAGGTGTCCTTTCAGAAAAAATGATGTACATTCAACTTGGATCAGAATGCTGCGGTCACTTACGTCTCGTCATCTGGCCAAGAGCACGCATACAGTCATCGGTTCTCTGGCGCTCAAGAGGGTCACCAGCGTCCAGCATCTTATCGCGAACGTTAAAGATGTTAGCCTCCGCGTCTGACACAAGCTTTTTGACGTATTGAGTTGTGGATGAGCGCCTTCAACCAGCGCCAAATCCTCGAGCCTATGCCAATGTGACGCTCACAACCTTGAGTGCCTTTGCCTTGCAAAATGCTATCAATCAGCTACGTGACCTATTCGAGTGGTGGATCGCAGAAATCCGCTCTACATACCAGTCGATAACAAGCCTTCGACAGTCAGGGCGGCCGAGCTCACCTCGACTGCAAATCACAGTCGTGAAAATGAACAACTTTCCAGCCGGCTCAAGAAGCAGGACCGCGAACGAATTTCAGCTCATCTATTCTGGTCGTTTCCTATCTCTTCCAAGGTCAAACCGGTTTCTCCCATACAAACGTCACGCAGACGTGGCTAAAGCAGCTGCGCTGGAGAACACGCCATTTAAGCCCGACGCCGTCCATGTGATCCCGATCCAGATCAACGAGGTCCAGGTATCGGCGCTCGTGATCAAACGGTCGAATCTATCGATTTTTCTTACTGAAGCGCGTTATAGAAAAGTAAAACCCGAAGCTTTGGGAGTTCACCAAAACGGCTCGACAATCTGGTTGCCGCGCCTCGCACTTGAAGCGCTTGATCCCATCTTCAGCCATCTCAGGCGTCGCCGCCAATGGCTGGCTGCAGCACTTGCGGTATTGCTGATCGCCTGTGCAACCACCTATACCAACCTCTATTCCCGCTATTCTGCGGCAGAGGAACAGCTCACCGCCACCGTAGAAGCGCAGCGGGACGAGACTGTCAAGGTCCGCAAATTGCTCGATCAGCAACAGAAAAGCCTTGCCGCAGTTGAAGCTGCGCGCACCGGAAAGAACCAGGCCGTTCCGGTCGTCCGCATATGGGAGGAAGTCACCCGCACCATTCCCGACGATGCATGGATGACCGACCTAAGTTTCGACGGCGATACGATAACGTTGAGTGGTTACGCTGCACGCTCGTCCGGCCTGATCGGCGATATCGCATCCTCACCGACATTCAAGGATCCCAGTTTCGTCTCCGCCGTCGTGCGAGTGCCGGGACAGTCCGGTGAGCGTTTCGAGCTTCGAGCCAAGGTGAGCCAGCCGTGACCGAGCTCCTTATCACCCTGATGAACGCGCCACGCGCCATCCAACGAACTGTGGCGCTCACCCTCCTCGCTGTGGTGGTCGTTTTGATCTGTGTGCTGACTTCAACCCTCGTGTCAACTCTAACGGCGAAGACCGATCACATTGGCGAGTTGCGCAGCGAGTTGTTTCGCCTTGAGCAGATCATCGCCCGTAAGCCGGTGGCAGTGCCTGAAACGCCCGTACATCCTGAGCAACTGTTTGTCGAAGGCAGTAGTGTGTCCGTCATTCAGGCCGTGCTGCAAGAGCGTGTGACTGCGGTTGCAGCGAAAAGCGGCGCCACCATCACCTCGATGAGCGGCCTGTCACCGGCTCACCTCGATGGGGCCACGTATATCGGGCTGAGAATTGATTTCGAGGGTGATCTTCGTGGCGTGCACGAGACGATACGACAGCTGGAAACGTCCCAACCACCGTTGATCATACGCAAGGCGCTGATCCGGACGAATAACACATACTCAGAGGGTGGGCTGACGGAGCCGATCCGCCTTTCTTCACAGATCTCTATCTACGGCGCCGCAGATCCATCTAGTTCATTGGCAGGTGAGGGGGCTGTAACACGATGAGCCCACAATCGCGGCGACACTGGCAGAGGATGGGCGCAATCGGTCTCGCAATCGCGATTCTCGCGGTTTTCAACCTGGTGATGTCTCAAACCGAAATCGACCTGTCGCCGCTTCAGGGAAAGCTTCCGTCGAGACCGGCACCCAACTCGAAAACAGAAAAAACAGGACCCGAGATTGCTGACCTGTCGCTGGAGCAGTCCCTTGCCCGACCACTGTTTTCTCCGACGCGCCGTGATTATGTCGCTGAAGAAACCCCGATCGAACCGGTCGCGGAAGCGGTTGAGGAAGCATCAAAACAGCCGGTGACCTCTCCGCTCCAGCTGAGTTTGCGTGGCACGCGGACATTCAACGGCGTTCGGTCCGCTCTCGTTGCCCTTCCCGATCAGCAGGGAGACTGGGTTTCGGTCGGAGATGAGATCGACGGATGGACGATCGTAGAGGTTGGCACCGATCGCCTGGTGGTTGGTCGTGCTGGTGAGAAGGTGTCCGTCGCGCTCTATCCTGCCGCGGAGGCAAGTAATTGAGGCCGACGCACGCGAGAGCCGGAGAGCAGGGCTTTGCGCTGATTGCCGTCCTCGGCTTTCTGATGCTGCTGGCGATTTTTCTGACGCCCTTCGCAACGTCCGCGAGCCTGCACGCCCTTCTCAGCAACAACGAACTTCAGAACAAACGGCTTGAGCAGACGGCCGAAGCTATCAACCGCTATTCAAGTTGGCGTTTGTCGGCAGATCCAGACTGGAAAGGCCAGGCTGATCGCGGCGGGATCGATATGGTAGGGTGCCAGATCGCCGATACGGATATCCTTATGTCGGTCATTCCACATGCGCGACTGATCAATATCAATACGGCTGATACCTCCCTTCTCGCCGCCGGTTTGAACGATCTCGGTATTGATTTGAGCTCTGCCTCAGCACTGGCACGGGATCTCATTGCATACCGCTCGCCGCGGGGTGAGGAGGTGAGCGGTGAACAAATTCAGTCCGGCTTGAAGCGAGCGCCGTTCGAAGACATTTCCGAGTTGTATGATTTCCGGGATATTCAGGGCGTGCCGATGAATACGTTAGTGAGGAAATTTTCTCCCTGGGCTGGCCGTTCACTTGCTGCGAAAGCAGATGACGCGCCGCAACCCTCGTCATACTACACGATCTCCACCCGTATCGCCTCGCCAACATCCTCAGGCCAGGATGCTGCGGTGTTCATGGCAGGCGGATCCGCACAGCTTCCAGGGACACGGATTTCTCCAATCGTGCAGGATCTCGACGTTGGCACGCCTAAACGCGTGACAAGCTGTGAAGATCTGCTGGGCCCAAAGGCGGCAACAATTCTTCAGGAGGCGGGACTATGATGCAAGAACGCAGCGTTTCCGGCTTTCTGGCGTATCTGGTCGAGACGGGTCGGACCTCGGTCGAAGCCGCGAGCAGGGCGACGGCAATCGAACGGGAGAGCAATCAACCCATCGACATCATCCTGCGTGAGCTCGGTCTTCTCCAGGAAGTTGCGATCGCCACCGCGCTGGCAGACTATTTTCAGGTGTCGATGGCGCCGAAAATCGAGCCGGCAGATGCTAACGCCCCACTCGAAGCAATCGGCGTGGAGTTCGCCGCCGATAAGGCAATCGTTCCTCGCCCTGTCGAAGATGGCAGTCTCGTTTTCGCCATGGCCAATCCGCTTGACCACTTCACGCTTGATGCTGTCGATTATTTCTTCGAGCAGCCTTTCCGTCTCGAGGTGGTCACCAGGAGCGCCATCGAGGACTATTTCAGGTCACGGTCGAGCGATACAGGTTCCTCTCAAGAAATCGACGATATTGGAGTTACGGATGTCGATCTGCAGCGCCTGCAGGACATTGCAAGAGATGCGCCGGTCGTCAAACTTGTGTCCCGCATTATCCAACGATCCGTCGATGAGAAAGCGACCGACATTCATGTCGAGCCTGGATCAGAGGTGATGCATATCCGCTTTCGGCGTGACGGCATTCTGACGGCCGTTGAGAGTGTGCCACTCTCCCTTCATGCCGGTGTGATCAGCCGCCTCAAGATCCTTGCGCGCCTGAACATTGCCGAACGGCGCCTGCCTCAGGATGGCCGCGTGCGCTTGCCTGTGCGTGGCCAGGATATCGACTTCCGCCTGTCAGTCGTACCCACCATCCATGGTGAGACCGTCGTCCTGCGTATCCTCGATCGCGAGACGATACGGCTTGATCTGGGATCACTGGGATATGACCAGTCATCGTCGGACCTCATCCGCGATATCGTCCGTCGACCGAATGGTATGGTTCTCGTGACCGGCCCGACAGGCTCGGGAAAGACGACCACGCTCTATTCGATTCTGGCAGAGCTCAACAGCCCGGAGGTAAAGATCTTCACAGTCGAAGATCCTGTTGAATACAGGTTGGCGGGCATTACCCAGGTGCAGATCGATCCTTCGATCGGCCTGACCTTTGCGTCGACCCTGCGGTCCGTGCTGCGCCAGGATCCTGACATCATTCTGGTTGGCGAGATCCGCGATCGCGAAACCGCAGAGATCGCCGTCCAGGCGGCACTCACCGGCCATCTTGTGCTCTCAACCCTTCACACGAACAGTGCTGTAGGCTGTTTCAGCCGTCTGCGCGACATGGGAGTCGAGCCATTTCTTCTGGAAGCGACAGTGCGCGGTGTAATTGGCCAGCGACTTGTGCGTCGCTGCTGTGATGAATGCCGCGGTCTGGACAACAAGTTCGGGTGTGCTGCCTGCGGCGGTACAGGCTTCAAGGGACGGCAAGCCGCGTTCGAGATCCTGACGATGTCTCAACCCGTCAGGGCCGCTGTGGCGGCGAAAGCCGGAACCCAGGAGCTTGAGGCTCTGGCAAAACATGGAGGAATGATCCCTCTCGCAGATCATGCACGTCATCTTGCCGAGCGCGGTGTCACCACCATGGCTGAAGCAATACGTGTGGTGGAGCTTGAGGCCCGCTGATGCCAGACTTTGCCTATGTCGCATTCTCCAAGGATGGCCGAAAAACGAAGGGCAAGGTTGATGCCGGTAGTCTCACTGACGCCCGGCGACAACTAAGGGCTTTGGGGCTTTCCGTCATCGAGCTCGAGGCGGCCAGCGAGCGTGCCACAGTTTCGCGCGGTGACATCTTGGGCGTGTTTTCCGCAAAACTTGACTACGCCCGCCTGTTTTCCGATCTGACGGTTCTTCTCAATGCCGGGCTTGGCATCGATCAGGCAACGCGCGCCGTTCGAGACGCGAGCCATGGGCGAACGCGTGTGGCCCTTCAGGCGCTTTTCGATCAACTGACGTCCGGCATGTCGCCTTCGGCAGCCTTCGCCAGAATGCCGGCCATTCCACAGGACGCCCTGGCGTTGATCGTCAGCGGCGAGAAGGTCGCGCGACTGCCGCAGGTCATGGCCCTTATCGGTGAGGAACTGATCCGACGTCAAAATCAGAAGAAAGAACTGATCGATGCGCTGATCTATCCTGCCTTCCTGCTGGTGATGATGATCTTTGCGATCGGCGTGCTCAGCTTCGTGCTCGTGCCAAGCCTGCAGCCGATCTTCGAAAGCTCCGGGCGAGAGACGCCGATCGTTCTTGGGATCCTGTCCGGTCTACGGGACCTTCTAATCCATCCGGCGGTCGTCGTGAGTTGTCTTGCGTTTGTTTCCATCAGTCTGGCGGTCACACTCCTGAGACCGGCGCAAATGAAATTTTTGATCGGATCAATCTTTCTAAAACTTCCACTGTTCGGCAACGTCATATCGAGGATCGCGCTGGCCCGATATCTTCAGAACCTTGCGCTCCTTATCGAAAACTCTGTGGCACTTCCCGATGCCCTGAAAACGACCGCGGACGGCTGCGCGATACCGTCTTATCGCGGAAAACTTCATTCTGTTCGCGATCAGGTACTGTCCGGCAAGACAGTCCATGATGCGTTCACCTCGATTGACCTGATGCCCGCCAGCATCCTGTCGCTGATTGCGATCGGTGACGAGGTTAACCGGCTCGGGCCTGTCCTTGCTGGCGCGTCAAATGCCATGCAGCTCGATGCTCAAAGGACGTTGCAGCGGGCGACGACACTTCTGACACCCATCATTACGATCGTGCTGGGCGCCCTGGTTGGCAGCCTCGTTATTTCCGTCATGTCCGCTCTGCTCAGCATCAACGAGTTGAGCCTGTGACATGGAACACTGCGGCCGCCAGGAAGATGGGTTTGGAATGATCGAGATGCTGGTCGTGCTGGCAATCGTCGGCATCATGTTTTCCATCGCGCTGCCCAGTTTAAGGCCACACCGCTCGGAAACTCCCATTCAAATGGCGCAAAAGGTGTTCTCGCTTGCGCAGGAAACCCGCCTCGCGGCGATCAAGAGCAACGAGGCCCGCAGCATTTCAGTCTCGGTCCAGGACCGGTCCATAGTGTCTCAGGCGCGGGAAAAACCGGTCGAAGTGCCAAAGGAACTGGAGTTCGTGGTGACCTTCGGTCGAGGGAATGAGGAGGCAACCGAGAACGCGAAGATCACCTTCTTCCCGACCGGAGGATCGACAGGCGGCCGGATCACTTTCAGACAAAACGGGGCCGACAAAGCGACAGTAGCATTCAATTGGCTGACCGGCGCAATCAGCCTGGACCAGGCGTCGTCCCCGAAATGACGGATCGCGAGCAGGGCTTCACGCTGATCGAGACGCTGATTGCTTTCCTGATCTTGTCACTCGGACTGATGATCTCGACGCAGACGGTCGCGCTCGCGACAAAGAGCCTGGCACGGGCGAAGGAAGACAGGAGTATTCTTGCAACACTGGCAAGGATCGATGAGGATCTGACTTTCCGAAACTCAGGATCATTTCCACGCCGTGGTGCGGAGGGCGATATCCGCTGGGATATCCGCAAAGAAGCGGTTGCTGAAGATGAAGGGGCTGGCTTCATTGTGATCCGCATCACGTCTCCTACAAACCGGAAGTTCAGCTTCGTTCGCTTTCTGGTGAGCGAACGATGACATCGCGTAGGGACCATGTCGGAATGACTGAAGATCTGGAGAGCCAGGATGGCTTTTCCCTGATCGAAGTCTTGGTGACGTTCTGCGTGGTGGCGCTATTGGCAGGTGCGATATACGGAGGGCTTTCGCATCTTGCGAGAATGCGAACGATTACCCACGTCATCTCCGCCGAACAGGAGCTCGATGCCTCTCTGAACTATTTGGAAGACCTCATCTCGCATAGCCAGAATCTGCCGTTGATGGATCAACGCGGTGCACGCGCATCGCTGATCGGCGACGCAAAGGCGCTGCGTCTCGTGGTGCAGGCGCGTACGGCAAGCGACCGTTTTGTTTTACGCGAGGTCGATTTATCGCTGCACGAAGATGCCGGCTCAAAGTCATTGAGCGAGCGTCACAGTGCGAGGCGCTCCTCCGGAGCGCAGCACGAGGGCGAATTTGTTGTCATTGCCGATGTAGCCACGTTTGAGATCTCCTATCTCGCGAATGCCGACGGCAATCAGACTAAATGGCAGGAGCGTTGGGATGGTGACGGGCGTCCGCGTGCGATTGCCATCAAACTGGAGATTGCACGCAATAGCCGCACATTGTCCGGGGAGCGCGCCATATTCTTCACGCATTGATTATTTGCTGACGATATCGGCACTCGATCCGGACCCGCCTGGCTTCTTGTCCTTTCCGAGCGAAATGATCTCGAACGCTTTGCTCTGCCCCGGGCTTTTGTACTGATATGGAGTTCCCCACGGATCAAGCATGGCGCCACTGTCTTTGATATACGGGCCGTTCCAGTTCGCGGTGTTGTCTGGATTTTTCACGAGCGCCGCCAAGCCCTGATCGGAGGTTGGGTATGTTCCGGCATCAAGATAATAGAACTCGAGCGCATTCCCGAAATTATTGATCTGGGCCGTCGCGGTGTCTACCTTTGCCCTGTCGAGATAGCCCAGCACCTGCGGTGTGGCGATTGCTGCGATGAGACCGATAATAGCAAGCACGACCAGCAGTTCAACGAGGCTGAAACCTTCATTAGAACCGACTGAACGGTAGGGGCCGGAAATTGTCTGAGGATTCGACTGCATCACGAAAGTCCTAAAAGCGAGATGATGTGGTGTTGATAAGCCCAGGTCACGACAAGTGAGCATGCGAGGAAGGGGCCGAAAGGTATTCGCCGATGTAATCTGGCTCGGCTGCCGACAGTGGTGATCGCAAAAACAAGCGCCAGAAAAGATGCGCTGAACAAGAAGGCGGGAAATACAGCGAACGGTAGCCAGATCGCCGCGACGCCTATCAGCTTGACGTCACCCATTCCCAGCCCGATTCGCCCTGTTGCCCGAGAATGAATGCGCCGTAAGAGCCAGACGAACCCAAACACTGCTGCGCCCGTCAGACACGCGACCCCGGTTGCGATAACACCCTCTGGGGCCCAGAAGGCAATACCGCCTGTGAGTAGAGCGAGATTGATAGCATCTGGAATGATCATGTATCGAAAATCGATATAGATGATTACCGCGGTGCATACCAAAAGCTCAGCGGCTAGCAATGGCATCAGCCACGGATCAAAAGGCGAGACGTTTGGCATCTTGGTCGAGCTTTGTGGATCCGCCGCGCCTCTTCTTGATGTCGGAGCTGAAATCCAGTTGCCGACGAAACTCGTCGGTCACATCTCTAGCTTCTCTGACGTTGCGGACGATCCGCGGTTTGATGAAGATGATCAGTTCGGTCTTTTTGATCTGGTCGGTCTTGTTTTTGAAGGCATTGCCGATGACAGGGATGTCGCCGAGGATCGGGACCTGGGATCTGACAAGATTGTTGCGCTGTTGGATGAGGCCGCCGAGCGCAACGCTTTCGTTGTCGCTGACCACCACACGGGTGGAAACCTTTCGCTGCTGAATGGTCGGGGAGTCGATGCCTGACGATGTGGTCTTCACGACATCGGAAACTTCCTGCTGGATATCCAGCATGACTTTTCCAGACGCGTTGATCCGGGGAACAACGGTGAGGATCACGCCGGTGTCCTTCATCTCGACCGAATTGATGACGGGAGAATTGCTGCCGTCCGTGCTCTGCGACTGGCGGCTGACGATCGGAACCTGATCGCCGATCTGTAGCACGGCTTTTTGATTGTTTAGCGCCATCAGTGTCGGCGACGACACGACATTGACGTTGGTGATGCTCGACAGCGCATTCAGCGTGACCCGCATATCGCTCGTCGCATAACTCCACCCCAGACCCGGGAAGGATTTCCCTGTTCCGCCGCTCTCAAGATCGGAGAAGCCGACGGAGAAGTTGCCATTCTCGAAGAACCAGCGAAGGCCGAATTTGAGTTCGTCGTTCAAGGTTACTTCGGCAATCACAGCCTCAAGCATCACCTGTGTTGGAAGAATATCCAACTGACGTAGCAGTTGCTCGACGCGCTCGTATTCACGGGCTGTCGTCGAGATTAGAAGCGCGTTGTTTTCTACATCGGCTACCACCGAAGTTTTAGTCGACTTTGAACTGAAGGGATCAGATCTACCGGAGCTCGCAACTCCTGGCTCGGTGGTGTCGCTCGACACGGTCGTGGCTTGAAGATCGGGAGCGATACCGGCCTCGTCGGATTGCCCAGCCCCCTCCCGGCTCTTGAGCACCGACTGCAACACCTGTGCGAGTTCCTTGGCCGGCCGGTTCTGAATGTTGTAGACGAACAGCCGTTCCTCGTTCGTTGAAGCCAGCCTGTCCAGTTGCCGGATCCACGCTGTCGCCCTGTCAAGATATTGTGGCCGCGAGGTGATGATGAGCACCGCATTCAGTCGCTCGTTCGGCACGAACTTGACCATCCCGGCACCCGCGCCTCCATCTGCGGCAAAAATCGATTCCAGTTCCTTTGCGACAGACGTTGCCTGCGATGCTTTTAAGGGATGGAGCGCAACCGACATGCCCTTCATCCAATCGACGTCGAAGACCTGGATTGCGCTGCGCATGGAACCAAGATCGTCGTTTGTGCCGGCAATTGTCAGGATGTTGCGCGTGGCATCAGTACGGATAATCGATCCCTGACGGCTGATCGGCTCGAGGATATTTTTCATTTCGGATGCGGAAACGTATTTGAGCTCTACCGCCTGGATTTTGATACCGGGTCCGTTCAGCGCGCGGCTGGATGTAAGCTCTGGCGTTGAGGTGAAGGCTTCCGACGCCGGGACGACCTGGTAGCTGCCATTGCGTTTCGTAATGACGGCGCCGTTCATGCCGAGAGCTGCCTCAAAGATATCGATTAATGCATCCTTCGAGACGGGTGTGGTTGTTTGCAGCGTGACCTTGCCGCTGATCCTGGGATCCACGGTGTAGTTCAGGCCGAGAGCGTCGCCGAGCACGCTTTTAGCCGCAACCGGGATCGGTGCGTCGACGAGGTTCAGGCTGAAACCTTCCCCACCTTTGGACGTCGTCCCGGTCGCAATCGGTGGAGCTCCAACAAACGAGCCGGTACCGCGTTGCGACACCCCCTGAAACACGGATGTGTCAGATGAGGAGGATGCATACGAATGCGTCGAAGCGTGCGACACCGGCAATGGTTTCCCATTGGCGTCAAGCTCGTTCAGCTTCGTTGTGAATACGTCGTCCAGTGCATCGGTGGATGTGCATCCTGCGAGGCAGACAGTCGCCAATAAAGAAAGTGAGAATAAGAAGCGCATGATGCAATCCAGATCAGTTACGCTGGATAGTCTCAGAATGGGTGGGTTGCTGCATCACGTAAGCGATCACCAATACGCCACTGTCCACAGCTTTCAAAATTATGAGTTGCATAAATGTGACTCAGTGCCATCTTCACTCGCCGGGTTGAAATTCTCATAAAATTTCTCTTGCGGTTGTGTCGATCGCGGGTGTTGGATCTGACTGTTTTTATTGACGTTTCGATTCGCTTCGAGGGGGCTCATGCGTTTCTTTTCTGTGCGTTTTGCGGCTTTGGCTGCCACGGTATCGCTTTGCTTTTTTTCCGGATCCGACCCGTATTTCGTGGGTGCCGTGCATGCGGCCGAACAAGGGCTCGGTTCAACCAATGCTGGTTCATCCGGGCTCGGCAGTGGCGCATCGGGACGAGGGCTTGGCCTGGCTGGCTCAGCAACGGATCGTGTAAGCTCCGAAGAAGTGACACCGACAGATAACCGTGCGGTCGACCTGACGGTAGGGATCGGCAATGCGACGCGCAAGGATGGCGAAGCCAAAGACCCAAGTGGGTCAGGATCCGGTAGTTCACTCGGCAAGACCGATGAGATATTTGGGTCTGGTGAGACGGTTGGTGACGATAGCGATCGGGCCGGCAAGGAAGATGCTGAGCCCGCACCAGCGGCGCGGGCAGCGATCGCGACCGCGGCAACCGTGACCGATACAAGCGCATCAGTACAAGATAATGCTCCGGGGAAACCATCGATCCCGGAGATCACCGGGAACGGGTTCTTCACTCAGAAGATTGCCGTTGATGTTCCGGACTTCCGCGGGTTGGAGCCGAAACTGACCCTCAGCTACAGCTCTGCCCGCAAGACAAGGCTTGGTGGCCTCTATCAGGGATGGGCCGGTTACGCCTGGGGCATGGACGGTCTCGATGTCATCGAACGCGCCACACCCGGATACGGCGTTCCAGCTTATGACACCGGTGACATCTACCTTCTCAATGGCGAGGAACTGGTTGCCTGCACCACCGGCATGGTGGCGGGATCCTGCCTTGCCGGCGGCACGCATGTGACGGAAGTCGAGAACTTCAAACGGGTCGTGTTCGACAGTGCCGCCAACAGCTGGACGGTAACCGATCGCGACGGCACGCGTTCGGTGTTCAAGTCGGTGATGGAACTGACCGGTTCCACACCTGCAGCCGACAGCACCGACTACAAGCTTCAGCATGACGGCCGCTACCTGCTGGCGCAGGTGATCGACACCAACAACAATACGGTCTCTTATGCCTATACCTGCCCGCAGAGCCCGGTCTGCTATCCGAGCAAGGTGACCTATGGCGGTGGGGCGAGCATCAACTTCTATTACGAGATCCGTCCCGACTGGCAGATCATGGCCAATGGTCTGAGCCTGTCCACCACGCGCTACCGCCTGATCACCATCGGTGTGAGTGCCGGGGGCTCGCTGCGCAGTGCCTACAAGATGACCTACGATCAGGCACCGATCTCCAACGTCTCGCGGCTTACCAAGGTTGAGCAGTTCGGCAAGGGCTCGACGATCACCTCCGGTGTCGTCACCGGCGCAAACGTGCGCACAATCCGCCAGATGACATACGACAATGCGACGATGACGTATAAGTCGGTACTTTCCGGGGGAAGGTCAGGGGAAGTTGTCGATCTAAATTCTGACGGGCGAGACGAGGCCATTCAAAGCTTTGGCGCGTCCTCATTGCGCGTCATCAGCTTCGATGATGAGGGAAATATTGCCTTTAATAAGCTGACCACGAGGACAGACGACGGCAGTGCCACCTTGCCGAGTTCCGAGCGCACAATACAGATAGGTCGATTTGTCTCTGGCAGACCGTACCGAGATATCGCCATTGCAGAACAACGTTACAAAGTGGGAACAACATCTGATGGCGAACAGGTTATACTCGGCCATTCTCGGTCGAAGGGCGTATGGGCGATTCAACCCGACTTTTCGGCGGTGTTTTCGGCCTGTGCTGAACCTTACACATCAGTTTGTGACGCGTTGGCTTACCCATGGTATTTGCGTGAAGAGAGACCAGGAGAACTCTCGCCTCACCGACAGAGAACGGTACTCGACCACGATGGCGATGGATCCGACACTGTCCTCGATGTCAAGGCAGAGGTGCTTGGGACGGCAGACGTATTTGGCAACGGCCGCCAAGGCGCCATTCTTGACGGCGGGCGGCTGCGGTGGTTCGCAGGCAGCGCATGGCACGAAGCGAAGCGGGATGTTCCGTGCGGAAGCAATTTACGGACCCGAGAAGACGTTGTAAATAACTGCGTGTTCGGGGACGTAAACGGCGACGGACTGACGGACGTCCTGTCTTCTTTCACTAACGGGAAAAATGCTCGGATCTGGCTGGCGACTGGACGTGGTTTCGTCAGTAGCAGTCCGTCAATAAAGCTCGATTGGTATCCATTCCTTCGTGATCTTGACAATGACGGTCGCATGGAAGTCTTGATCAAAGGAGACAAAAATGACCCGTACTATTGGAACGAGGGCGACAAGGTCGAGGATCGCTACAACACGATGCTCGCATGGTCGTTCCGAGCTGATGCGGCTGGAGGGAGACTAGTCAATGAACCCTCTTTTAGCTTGTATGGCAATCGCTACTCCGGTGATTTCAACGGCGATGGTCTGCCCGATTTTGTTGCGAGCGCAGGTGCAAAGTGGATTTCGCAGTCTGGTTCCGGCAACCCGAACCTTTTGCGGAGTGTGACGCTGCAGACGGGCGGTGTGGTGTCGGTTGACTATACGCCGTCAACACGGTGGACGAACACGTTCATGCCGCAGGTCCTGCAT
>NZ_JACHEG010000020.1 GCF_014201355.1 Aliirhizobium wenxiniae | reverse complement strand
GTAGGATCCTGGCTGCCGCGTGTCTTTCACGAGTCTGGTGTTCCTCGTACTGCATTACTTCCAGTGCAACTCTGTCTTGAAGCTTCGACGTCCCATTCGGCTCGTCGCTGAAAGCGTACTTATTCTCGTCTTGGTTCCCAGCAAGCGAATATCGCCTGGTCAGCCTCCCGGTGAGATCTCTCCATTGGATAGACATAGGCTTTCCCTCGGAGGCTACATGCCTCGCCATGTACAACGCGCTTTATGCAAACGGATAGCAAGGAGAATCTCGACCACGCAGAACCACGATCGGCTGGCCGCGGGTTTGCCCTCCAATCTTTAGGGCCAACAAGGTAAGGGCTGTTTTTACAAGAGTATCGTAATGATTTCCTGCCCTGACATCATGCGGACCACTCAATGGATCGTACGCTTTTCGTTATCGATATCGTTCAGCACGTCGGCCAACGCGGTGGCCACGTCCTCAGTGAGCAGAGCCATGGGATAACCAGAAACGCGGTAGGCGAGGCCAGTCTCAACCACGATTACAGTCCAGCTGTAATCGGGTTCCTGAACGGCGCGATAGATGGGGTCGCTGGTGATCAATATGGCTCTCCGCGCTAGGCGAGAGCTCAAGAATCTCCCAGTCACCGGGAAACCGGTGATATTGATTACGTAGTGCTGACACTAAGAAGGACAGCCCACCGCCCTGGCGACTTTTGCGCCATTCGTTGCATCAGGCTTCAAAAATGGATGGCTAGGATCGCGATTACTGCAATCACACTGATGATCGCGCACGCGATGATGCAGGAAACGATGACGAATTTCCCATCGCCCACGCTGCGTGTCGGTAGCGGATTATTTGGGAACTGCTCGTTGACTGACTTCATGGCGGGCCTCAAGGGAGAGTTATCGCATAAAATCCATCCAAGGGAGGCCAACGGCCTCCCTCCCTGTCTAGATCTGGTTAGCGATCCTTGCCGGATTGCTTATCCTGATTGTCGCGATGTTCTTTGCCCTGCTTGTCATCCTGCTCGCGCTGTTGCCGCTGTTGCTGCTGATCCTGCGGTTTTGCCGTCCGCTGCTGCTGCTGGTCTCTCCCTTTTTCAGGGCGTTCCTGATTTTCATTTCCCATGTCGAAACTCCTCCAATGGGGTATCCCTCGTTATCGAGGCGCCAACCAAACATTGTGGAAAGGGCGATGTTCCTGCCTCCATATCCGAAACGGCAATCTACAATCTCGTGGCTTTCGGGAGCTGGCCGGAGTTGATGATCAAGGGACAAGCGCTGCCAACCATAATTGCCTTGATCCCTCATGAAACTCGAAATGCAAAAGGAACTTCAACTGCAATTTTTAGTTTTGTGGGCGAAACAGGGGTACCGTTTATGTCTGCTGAAGATGTTTTGCACTCACAATGCTTCAATGAGGGAAGAAGAGCTGCCTGCATAGGGATGCCGCGCCATACCAATCCATACCTAGACCGCGCCGGCATCAGCCTAGACGCATGGGTCGAAGGCTTCGAGACGGTAAACAATTCTGAGATCATACCGATTGAACGTATCCACCTATTTCATCTAGGCAGGGAAGCCGCGGAGCGTGGAGATCCAGCGTCTGTTTGTCCTTACACCGAGGACGAAAACCCAGAGAGAATGGAAATCTGGCTCATTGGTTATGCGCCCTACATTGATCCGGAACTGATCGCGAATGACAACGTTCCGACTTCATGAAATTTCTGGAACGACGCCCCTTAATCACTACTTTTCTCTTCTCTGCCGCAATAATGATTTCGGTGTTTGTAGTGCAAACATGGATGACGGATCGATTTGGAGATGTAGATGGAAAGGCGCCGATCACCGCCCCACCAAGTTGAATAGGTCGATCGCACCCCACCGCCCCGACATCAAAAAGCCCCGCTACAACTTCGTGGATGTAGCGGGGCCGGCCCTATTCTCGATGTGTACGCAACAAGAGTGTGGCGCCAACAGAACAGCGAACACCTAAAAAGGTTCCGCTATGCAGCCGTATCACCTAGTGAAGGGAGTCAGATCCCGCACAAAAGATAGGGTCGGCTCTCAAAGCCTAGGCGAATAGTTTCGTCCATGTCTCAATCCGGAGAAAGGAACTCCTCTACAACGCCACGGCATCGCCAACGGAAATCGGGAACGGATAAAATACTGTTGACCGCCCACGACTTGTCCGGGCCGGTCGGTCGGGTTCTAGTGTGTTTTTCCAAGATAGTGATCTGCCGTTATTCCCGCCGCACGCTGGTCTCGTTTACGCGTGCGCCTCAAGGTTCGGACAGGAGTCCGATACACGATCAGACTCCGCGAGTCTTCGTCTTCAGCACTCGGGTCAGGACCTATTGATTTTAGCTGACGGGCGTGATTCAGGCTTCGCAAGAAGGAGCCTGGCTAATGAGTAATTTGTTTTGGCTGACGGAGGAGAAAATGGCCCGTCTTCGGCCCTATTTCCCCAAGAGCCATGGCCGTCAGCGCGTTGATGATCGACGCGTTCTGAGCGGCATCATCTTAGTAAACCGCAACGGCCTGAGATGGCGCGATGCACCGAAGGAATACGGTCCCTCCAAGACGCTTTATAACCGCTGGAAACGCTGGGGTGACAAGGGCATCTTTCTCCAGATGATGGAAAACCTGGCTGTGCCTGAGGCACCGGATCGCAAGACGATCATGATCGACCCGACCTATCTCAAGGCCCACCGCACGGCTTCCAGCCTGCGGGCAAAAAAGGGGGCTCTGGCCGCCTGATTGGACGCACGAAAGGCGGCATGAACACCAAGCTTCATGCCGTAACGGATGCGAATGGTCGCCCGATCAGTTTCTTCATAACGACAGGTCAGATCAGCGATTACACCGGTGCTGCCGCCCTGCTTGATGAACTTCCCAAGGCCAAATGGCTGTTGGCCGACCGTGGATACGATGCCGACTGGTTTCGTGACGCCTTACAAGCGAAGGGGATCACGCCCTGCATTCCAGGCAGGAAATCCCGGAACAAGACCGTCAGATACGACAAGCGCCGGCACAAACGGCGCAACCGGATCGAGATCATGTTCGGGCGTCTCAAGGACTGGCGGCGCGTTGCTACCCGTTACGACCGGTGCCCGATTGCCTTCTTCTCCGCTATCGCTCTCGCAGCAACCGTCATTTTCTGGCTCTGATCAACGAGTCCTGAGCCTAGCGCTCCTACACATTGCTGCAAACGCCAAGCGTCCCAAGAACAGCGCGCCGATCTCACCTATGGCGCCTGAAACTGTCATCGTTGCAGGACGAAATGACGCAAGCACTGGTTGATGAACGGCAACGACCATTGATATGGTGGTATATTACATCGTCTCCCATGATCATGTTTGGAAACAACCCGCCGCGAGGACGATTACGGCTGTGTTCCCGGATGGTCAGTCAACATTTGGGAGATAGAGATGACGAGCGAGCTTACGGGTGACCAGCCATCACTGCCTGCAAAGGCATTGAAGACGGTGGGTCGATATAGATGGACAATTGTCGGGTTGTTGTTCTTTTCGACAACCATCAATTACATGGACCGTCAGGTCCTGGGTCTACTCAAGCCGACCTTGATGGGCGATCTGGGGTGGACGGAATCGGATTACGGCGACATCGTCGCTGCTTTTTCGCTCTTT
This sequence comes from Aliirhizobium wenxiniae, assembly GCF_014201355.1. GTDB lineage: Bacteria > Pseudomonadota > Alphaproteobacteria > Rhizobiales > Rhizobiaceae > Neorhizobium > Neorhizobium wenxiniae. The sequence goes on along the minus strand of NZ_JACHEG010000020.1, from coordinate 13,308 downwards.
TATGCATTTGGCTACATCGGCGTTGGCCGCCTGATGGACAAGATTGGGGTAAAGACCGGCCTCCCCGGCGCAGTTGCCGCATGGAGCTTTTTCGGCATCATCCATGCCTTCATGAGCAGTGTTTGGGGTTTCAAGGTCGCGCGTGCCGGCCTGGGCTTGACGGAAGGTGGAAATTTTCCTGCTTCTATCAAGACGGTGACGGAATGGTTCCCGGCCAAGGAACGTGCACTTGCTACCGGCATCTTCAATGCGGGTAGCAATGTCGGAGCTGTCGTGGCCCCGATCATGGTGCCGCTGATCCTCATGGCATGGGGTTGGCGCGCCTGCTTCCTCATCACCGGTGCAATCGGCTTCGTGTGGGTCGTCGCCTGGTATTTCATCTATGAGAGGCCTGAGAAAAACCAGCGCCTTTCAAAAGAAGAACTGGCCTATATCCGCAGTGACGTCATCCCGCCGCAAGTCCACGTTCCTTGGCTGCAGCTGCTTAAATATCGCGGTACCTGGGCCAATATCGTCGGCACTTGCTTCAGCGCGCCGGTATGGTGGTTCTATCTGAACTGGGTCCCTGGGTTTCTGCACCAACAATATGGCCTGAACCTGATGGCCGCGATGCTTCCGCTGATCATCATTTATTGCATGGCGGACGTTGGCAGCATCGGTGGCGGCTGGCTGTCTTCGTACCTGATCAAGAAGGGCGTCAAAACGCTGAGGGCTCGAAAAATTGCCTTCCTCGTTTGCGGTCTTTGCGTCGTGCCGGTTTTCATGGCCTCGCAGGTTTCCAACATGTGGGTCGCTGTTCTTCTTATTGGCGTAGCAGCTTCCGCTCACCAGGGATATTCGGCCAATGTCTATACGATCGTGACCGATACAATGCCGCGTAACACGGTGGGTTCGGTTGTCGGTATCGGCGGGTTCTGCGCCTACATCGTCGGCATGTTCGTTTCCATGGGTGTCGGCCGCCTGCTCGATGCAACGGGGGGCAACTACCACATCCTCTTCATCATCGCCTCCTCGCTTTACCTTATCGGTCTCGTCCTCATGCACTTCATCCTGCCGAAGACGGGGTCGGGTATGACCCCTGCCGGGGTCGAAGCCTAACCATCTGAATAATCGAGGAGATCCCTCACCAGAGGGGTCTCCGACAACGGACGGGTCGGGCGCAAGTGCGCATCGCAACTCGCTTACGAGCTTGCACCAACGCCCCTCAAGTTCCGACACGGACATTTTGCGGCGAGCGGATCGAGAGACAAATGCCCTGCCGCCTTAAACTACATCGAGGATTTTATGGACACTCATTTAAATAAAGCTGCCCCGGGAAAACGTCTCGGCAGCACTTTGCTTTCAACTTTGCCAGCTGCCGTTCATCGCCCGTCTTACGACCGAAAGAATGTGTTTCCGGGCATTGTGCATATCGGTCTTGGCGCCTTCTGCCGCGCCCACCTGGCTGTCTATACCGATGACGTTCTGGAAAAAGGAGCAAAGGACTGGGGCATTATCGGTGTCGACACGCTGTCACCTGCTATCCGTGCCGCGTTGAAACCGCAGGATTGCCTCTACACACTGCTCGCTCGAGACAATGGCGAGGACAAGCTTCGCGTCATCGGTTCGATGCTCGATGTCATGATCACCAGTGACCAGAAAGATGATATTTTTGATCTATTGATAGACCCGCAAATCCGCATCGTCACGCTGACGGTCACTGAGAAGGGATATTGCCAGGATGCGGCAACCGGTTCTCTCGACGAAAAGCATCCAGCAATTCTGGCGGATCTCAGCAATCCCACCACACCGAACAGCATTCCCGGCTTTCTGACAGAAGCGATCCGGCTGCGACGGCAAACGGGACAGTCCCCCTTCACCGTTCTCGTTTGCGATAATCTCGCACAGAACGGCACAAAAGTTCGCGACATCGTTTCGCGCTTCGCAAGCCTTCGCGATCCGGAACTCGGCCAGTTTATCAAGGATAACGTGTCCTTCCCCTGCACGATGGTAGATCGGATCACGCCGGCGACCCAGGATGCTGACCGCGCAACCGTTGCGGCCAATCTCGGCCTTGAGGATGCATGGCCGGTCGTAACCGAACCGTTCCGCCAATGGGTGATCGAAGATCGCTTTCCGCTGGGGCGCCCGGCCTGGGAAGACGTCGGCGCCATCATGGTGGATAACGTCCACCCCTTCGAGATGATGAAGCTTCGCTGCCTGAACGGTGCTCATTCGACCCTTGCCTATCTCTCGGTTATCGCCGGCATCGAAACGATTTCCGACGCGATGGCGGACGCCGATCTACCGAAAATCATCCGCTGGCTTTGGGATAAGGATCTCATCCCCAGCCTGCCCGTCGTTCCCGGGACCAATGTCGAGGACTATACGCGGGAACTTGAAACCCGTTTCCGGAACAAAGGTGTCCGTCACCTGACACTGCAGATTTCCTCCGACGGATCGCAGAAACTACCGCCTCGCCTTCTCGAAGCCGCGCGCGAACTTTACGCCGTCGGCAAGCCACCCGCGGTCATACCTTTGACGATTGCTGCCTGGATGCGCTTTCTGGCAGGCAGAAACGAGCGCGGGACGGACTACAGGATCGCTGATCCTTACGCCGACCGGCTGGTGACAATCGCCGCCAATGCCGGCGATGATCCCGAGTTGCTCGCCGACAGCCTGTTTGCGGTCAGGGACATCTTTGGCGATGATTTGCCCGCCAATCCGCACTTCCGCGCCGCCGTGGTCCGCCATCTGTCGAGTCTCATCACGGACGGCACCACCAAAACCCTGAAAACTTTTCTCGCCGATAACTAGGCCTCTGCGCATCAACACGAATATCAAGACAAGGAGAATATAAATGGAACAGACATGGCGCTGGTTCGGCCCGAAGGATCCCGTCAGCCTGCAGAAAGCCCGTCAGGCGGGAGCCACAGGCATCGTTACTGCCCTGCACCACATGAACCAGGGCGGCATCTGGCCTGTCGATGAAATTGAGAAGCGCAAGGCCGTCATCGAGGCCGCAGGGTTGAACTGGTCGGTTGTCGAGAGCATCGGTGTGGGCGAAGAGATCAAGACCCGTACCGGCAATTTTCGCGAGAAGATCGACAATTACAAGCAGTCTATCCGCAACGTCGCACGTTCGGGCGTGAAGGTAATCTGCTACAATTTCATGGTCATCACCGACTGGAGCCGCACCAATCTTATGTACCGGCTGCCGAATGGCGGTTATGCTCTGCGCTATGACAGCGTCGATTTCGCGGCATACGATCTTTTCGTCCTGAACCGTAAAAACGCTGAAAGCTCCTATTCCGGCGAGCATATCGAGAAGGCAGAGAAGCGTTTCGAAGCGATGACCCAGGAGACGGTCGCGGAACTGGAACGGACGCTGATTGATTGGCTGCCGGCCCGCGACTTTGCCTATACCCGCTCGACATTCAAGGACATGCTCGAAATCTACCAGCAGATTGGGACGGAAGATCTGCGTGCCAATCTGATCGAATTCCTGCGTGAAATCACGCCGGTTGCCGAAGAAGAGGGTGCACGCCTCTGCATCCACCCGGACGACCCGTCCTTCCCGATCTTCGGCTTGCCACGCGTTATGTCGAATGCAGACGATGTGAGAGCGCTCTTCAAGGGGGTACCGCAGGAGGCTTGTGGCCTGACCCTGTGCACCGGATCTTTCGGCTCCAACCCCGAAAACGATTTGCCGGCAATGGCGAAGGAGTTTGCAGCGCGCGTTCATTTTGTCCATCTGCGCAATACAACCCACGAACCGGATAGCTCATTCTACGAGGCCGATCACCTTGGCGGAGACACCGATCTTATTGCTGTGACGGCAGCGATGATGGCGGAGGAATCCCGGCGAGCTTCGATAGGTCATTCGGTGCCACAGATACCGATGAGACCCGATCATGGCCACCTTCTCGGCGACGATATCGGCCAGACCATGAACCCAGGCTACTCGTTTGTCGGTCGCCTCAAGGGACTTGCCGAACTCCGGGGCGTGATGCATACGGTCAGCGCATTCAGAGATGGAAGAATAGCCTGAAGGCACGTCATACACGCGACCAAAGGCATCGGCGCCAAAGCGCGCCGATGCCTTTATCATAGCAGCACTTCTTAGCGAACGGCGATTTTGACATAGCGCATAAAGAGACGAGAGAAACCATGATGGACCGCAGCCGATACCGTTTGACGAACCAGGTGTTCGACAAGATCAGGGACGATATCGTGAGCGGCCGTCTGGCGGCCGAAGCACCACTTTCGGAAGCGGCGATCTGTGAGCAGTTGGGGGTCAGTCGGACACCGGTCCGCGAAGCACTCATCAAGCTCTGTGAGGAAGAACTGGTCGTCATCTATCCCCATGTCGGCACATTCGTCGCCCCCATCTCCCTGGAGGCTGTTCGGGTCGGCCAATACATCCGCGAGCATCTGGAATGTGCCCTGGTTGCGGATGCAGCACGCAATATTGATGACGAAGGACGCAAGCGCCTGAGAGAAAATATCCGTGAACAGGTTGCAGCCGCAAAGAACCCTGATGAGTTCTACCGTCTTGATAACGGCTTCCACGCCCTGATCGCCGAATTGAGCGGTTACGCCGGAACCTGGAACGCAATCCTGCGCGCTAAAACGCAATTCGATCGTGTGCGTTACCTAACGGTGCAGGACAAAGGCCGGGTGAAGGAAATTCTCGCTGAGCACAATCTCATTGCCGATGCCATCATTCGCGGCGATACTGTGTCCGCGACAGATAGTGTACGCAGCCATCTGAGGACAGTCTTCGCCAATATCAACAAGCTTGGCCTTGAGGAAAGAAAAGAGACGCCGGCGCTGAGGAAAAAACGCCTCATGCAGCAGGGGTAAAGGCCCGGGCCGCGTCGCCATCTGGATTGTATGATCTGACAGTGTTGGCGGTGACAAGCGAAAACCACGGCCGGTCAGGCGCATTGCATCACCAACCCTCAAGCTCTTGAACGGATCTGAACCTATTACCCGGTTGTTTAAAGCCTGTTCCAGGCGATTTATCCAGCGGTTACATGACGCCTACCAAACTTGACTGAAATCGTCTTCTTTCCTCTTGATTTTGTTGGATCGACGATGATAGCTCCAATTCATGGAAAACGCAGAACATCCAGAGATCCTTGACGCTTATATGGGCGTTCGCGCGCGTCTGCAGCGCGTCATCCATCGCCGGGTTGATTGTTCAGCAACCACTGCCGATCTGCTTCATGACACCTTTCTGCGGTTCTGGGAGAGGCCTGGACTTTTGCGAGACGTCGCCGACCTTGCCGGCTATTTCATGATCACCGGACGCAATCTCGCTCTGGACCATGAGCGCCGCAAAAAGATTGCTCCATTTGTCGATGGCATTGATGGGCTGGAAACCATTTCGGACCCAACGCCATCGGCGGAAGCCGCCACGATAAGCCGCCAAGAGCTTCGTCGTGTGCAGGCGGCACTCGATCATATGCCGCCACGGGCACGCGAGGTTTTCATGTTATCGCGGATCGACGGTCTCACTTATGTAGAGATCGGAGAGCGTCTCGGTATTTCGCCCAAGACGGTTTTCGGCCATATGGTGGTTGCACTCGGGCGTCTGCGGGCAGAAATGGCGGCGTAGGCCCAAAATGTCGAGGCGTCACCTATTTTGGGCCAAGAGGCAGCGGATGCATGACCTCCGATAATGAACAATGTCCCGCCGATACGGGCGTTTCGCGGCAGGCGGAAGAGTGGTTCGCGCTGTTGCTCGATGAAGGCGCTACTGCCAACGATCGCGCGGAGTTCAGGGCCTGGCTCCAGCGCAGTCCCGAACATGTCGCGGCCTATTCCGAACTCGAGCGTTTGTGGCTTGGCGCTGCCGCCCTGCCGGAAGTCATGCCAAACCCGTCTCTGACGCGTCGGAAGGTCCTCAAATCCGGTGGCGCCCTCGTGGTCCTTGCCGCGGCCGGCTTGGGCTCGGCCATCTACCTCAGGTCTGCAGCCGCGGATTACCGAACCGGGGTTGGAGAGACTGCGCGCTTCACATTGCCGGACGGGTCGATCGTCGAACTCTCGACGGCAACGGCAATATCGCTCGATTTCACTACGAACCAACGCCGGGTGGTTTTACGGGAGGGCGAAGCATTCTTCATCGTCGCCCCAGACGCCAGCCGCCCCTTCGTCGTCGCTTGCAAGCAGCTCCGAAGCACCGCGCTCGGAACCCAGTTCTCGGTCGGGATGCAGGAGAATGACATCGTCGTCGCCGTCACGGAACATACGGTAAGGGTCTCGTCACCCACTGAGGAGCAGGATGTCCGCGAAGGCCAGTCCGTTATTTTTGCCAATGATCGGTTGTCGGTCCCGGTAATGATGGATGTCGACGCTCAACTTTCCTGGCGCGGTGGAAAGCTTGTCTTCATCTCCACCCCGTTCGAAGACGTCGTAGCCACGCTTTCAAGATGGCGTCGAGGCAAGATGATCGTCATGGACAGGACCCTTTCGCGCCGACCCGTGAGCATCATTGTCGACGTGCGGCGGGCCGGCCGGATCTTGGAGAATCTGGAGAACGGCCTGCCTATCCGGATTGCAAGCTACTCGCCCTGGCTGACCTTGATCTACCCGCAATAAAAAAATCGAAAATCGACCGAGGTTTTTTACGGGCCCCCGCGTCCCCTTGTTGAGACGCCCGAGAATGCTCGGGCAGTAATGCGTCTGCAGGGGGCAATACAGTGGTGAAAAACAATCAAATCGGCGGCGATCGCCTTCGCGTGTTTCGAAGGATGCTGCTGGCAGCGTGTGTCGGGTTTGCGCCGCTTGCGATATCAACTGCAGCTGTCGCCCAGGGCGCCAAAAGCTACACGTTCGCGATTTCGGAACAATCCGTGTCGGCGGCGCTGGTGCGTTATTCATCCGTGACGGGCATCGACGTTGCGTTCGACGGTCCTCTTCCGCCCAATCTGCGCACCGCCGGTTTCACCGGCAATCTGACCGCCGAGGGCGCTCTGACACGGCTGCTGGCTGGCACCGGCCTCACCTATCGCTTTACCACGGCAACCACGGTTCTGCTGATCAATCCGCAGGCAGCTGCCGCCGCCGGTTCGGCAGATGCCGCCACGTCCCTGCAGCCGATCATTCTGCAGGGAGAGCAGGCACGTGGACCGGTCGAGGGATTTGTCGCCACGCAGAGCGCAACGGGCACCAAGACGGATAGCTCGCTCAAGAATACCCCACAGGCCATCAATGTGGTGACGAAGGACCAGATGGCAGCGCAGGGCTCGGCCACCCTGACCCAGGCATTGCGCTATACGCCGGGCGTCATCAGCCAATTTGGTGACGATTCGCGTTATGACTGGTTCACGATCCGCGGCTTTCGCCCAAGCCGATATCTTGACGGTCTGCGACTGCCGTTCGGCTCACGCGGTTATGCCCAGCCACGTGTCGAGCCTTTTAGCCTTGAGCGCGCCGAAGTCCTTAAAGGTCCGGCGTCGGTTCTCTATGGTCAGGGCGATCCGGGCGGCCTGATCAACATGGTGTCGAAGCGTCCGAGCGCCACAGCTCAAAATGAAGTCGAAACGCAGTTCGGAACGAACAATCGTATCCAGACCGCATTCGACCTCAACGGCGCGATCGGCGATGATGACAGTCTGCTTTATCGCATCGTCGGCGTCGGCCGCCTGACGGATACCCAATACGACTATGTTCGAGAGAAGAAAGCCTATATGGCGCCGTCGCTGACCTTTAAGCCGGATGAAGGAACGTCGCTCACGCTTTACGGCAGCTACCAGCACATCGACTCCCCCGGAGGCGGCGGAGCGCCGGCCCTTCCCGCAAACGGCACGCTCTATACCGGCATCTATCCGGAACTGCCGCGAAGCGCATTTCCCGGCGAGCCGGGCTACGACCATTACAGCAGCGACCAGGCATCTGTTGGCTACGAATTCCAGCATGACCTCGACGACACCTGGACCGTCCGACAGAACCTTCGTTACTCCTATATCGACACCGATACCCAGCGCGTTCAGCCCTATTGCCCGGCCGCTTGTGATCCGAAGGCCTTCTATCGTTATGCCTGGGCCTTCCCAGAAAGTGCCCGCGCGGTCACCATCGACAATCAGGCTATAGGGCATTTCCAGACCGGAGATTTCGCCCACACCGCCCTGTTCGGTCTGGATTATTCCTACGAGAGCAGCCGCTACGAGGAATCCGCCCTGTCCCCGATCTTCACGCCGTTCAACGGGCTGGATCCGGTTTATGGCGCGACGCCAATCAGCCGGCCGCCTATTTCAACGCGTATCGACCAGGAGCGGAGCCAGGTCGGACTTTACGCCCAGGACCAGATGGAATGGAACAATTTCGTTTTCTCGCTCGGTGGCCGCTACGACTGGGCTGATACCGATACCAGGACGCGGACAAGTGCCGCAGACAACAGGGTCGATCAGCGGGACGGCAAGTTCACCTGGCGTGCCGGCCTCGTCTATAATTTCGACAATGGTTTTTCGCCCTATGCCGGCTATTCGACATCGTTCAGCCCCGCCAGTGGCACGGACCGCGCCGGTACCGCCTTCGACCCGACTACCGGTGAACAGTTCGAAGTCGGCGTCAAATACCAGCCTGATGGCAGCAACAGCTTTATCACCCTTTCCGCCTATCATCTAACGCAGGACAATGTCTTGTCACCCGATCCGGAAAATACCAGCTTCAGCGTCCAGACAGGCCAAGTCCGGATGCGGGGCATTGAGCTGGAAGGAAAGGCGGAGCTCACCGACGCCCTCAATATTCTGGCATCGTATGCCTATACCGACAGCGAGATTACCAAGGCCAACGCTAATGCCGCAGGCGTCAGCAACCAGGGCAATCGCTTTGCCTTCGTTCCGCGCCAGCAGGCATCCCTTTGGCTCGATTACGCCGTCCAGACGTCCGACGCGTGGGATGGGCTCAGCTTTGGTGCGGGCGCCCGCTATACCGGGCAAACCTTTGGCGACAACGCCAACCAGTTCGACATCCCGTCCTATACCGTCTTCGACGCGGCGGTTCGTTACGATTTCGGCAAGGCCAATCCGAAGCTCGAAGGCCTGAAGGCATCGCTCAACTTCAGCAACCTGTTTGACCGCAAATACGTGTCGACCTGCATCGCTGCCACGGGCTGCTATTGGGGCGAAGGTCGCAGCGTCTACGCGACCCTGAAATACAGCTGGTAAGGCCGTGTATCGTCCTACCGAACAGAACCGTAACCATGGACTGACGCGACGGCAATTCGCCGTCGCGTTGGCGTCTGTTTTTGTGCCTGACCAGACTGGTGCGTCCGCCGCGGCATCGAGGATCGCGGTTCTCGATTGGGGATGGGCGGAAACCCTGCTTGCGCTGGGGCTCCAGCCGATGGCCGTCGCCGAAGCGCCTCTTTACGGTGATCGGGTGGTGGTCCCTGCCCTGTCACGGGAGACGATCGACCTCGGTTTGCGGTCATGGCCGAATATAGAATTGCTGAGGTCGTTAAAGCCGGATCTGATCTTGTCGCAGGCGGGATACGGCGTCTCGCAGGCACGGCTCGACGAGATCGCCCCGACCCTTGCGCTGCCGCTCTATAGTGCCGAGCGCAAACCTCTGGCGGCGGCAGAGAGGGCCCTTAAGGAAATCGCTGCCAAGACCGGCCGGGAACAGGTCGCCACGGAATATCTGCAACAATCCGACGCCCGGCTGGAGGCAATCGCCGCCGAGGCCAAAAAATACGACGGGCGGCCGCTATTGATCATCAAGTTCACCGACGACAGGCTGGTCGACATCTATGGTGCCGGAGGTCTGTTTGACGACATCTTGAAACGTCTCGGCATCCAGAATGCCTGGAACGGCGCGACGAACAATTGGGGATTTGCAACGGCGGGCCTGGACGCGATCGCCCGGTATCCGGAGGCCCGGATCATCATCATCGAACCAGGTCCGCCCGGCACATTCCTGAAAAGTGCGCTCTGGCAGTCCCTGCCAGCGGTGCGCAATGGTCGTGTCACCATGATCCCGCCTACCTGGGTTTTTGGCGCGTTTCCTTCGGCCATGCGTTTCGCCGAAGTCATCCGACGGGGTCTCGATCTCGCATGATGTCAAGGTTGATAACCCCTACCCGCCTTTGCGCCATCATGGCGCTCGCTGCTTTTGGTCTCTACGCCTTCGCCGTGCTCGGCTACATTCCGCTTTCAGATCTGCGGACCACGTTGCTGAACCCGAACGCAGCGTCGTTTGGACAGATCTATGTCCATTACTCGCTTCTGCCGCGGATCATCGTCGCCATTCTTGCCGGCGCGGCTCTCACCTTCGTTGGCACCATCTTCCAGCAATTATTGAAAAATCCGCTCGCGGAGCCATCGACGCTCGGCATCCTTTCAGGCGCGCAGCTGGCGATCACTCTCCTGTCGCTCTCGGTCGTCACGGCATCTGCCTTCCAGCGCGAGATCGCAGCGCTCATTGGCGGTCTTGCGGCGGTGGCGATAGTCTCGGGCCTTGCGCGCAAGACCGGATTTTCTCCGATGACGCTGCTTCTCTGCGGCATGGTCATCAGTTTCTCGGCAGGTTCGGGCTCGGTTATCCTGGCGCTTTTCCACCATGAATACCTGCGCGGCGTCTTCATCTGGGGCAGCGGATCGCTGATCCAGAACGACTATTCGAACGCGATTGCACTGGCGATACGCCTGATCATCTTCGTGCCTGTCCTGCTGATCTTCCAGCGTCCGCTGGCAATCGCCGGCCTAGACGACGCAAACGCCCGTAGCCTCGGGCTATCGCTGCCCAGCATGCGCGCGCTTGTCCTGTTCATCGCCACGATACTGGGGGCGCTTGTCGTGGCACGGGTTGGCGTGATCGCATTTGTCGGTCTTGCCGCAAGTCATGTTGCCCGCATGGCAGGCGCCCGGACGCTGAACCAGCGCCTGTTCTGGGGATCGCTGATCGGCGCCCTCCTGCTGCTGGTCGCCGACGGCGTTGTTCTTGTCAGCGCACCGATCATCGGCGAAGTGCCGACCGGCACGATCACCGCGATCGCCGGTGCTTTGTTGATGCTCGCTCTCCTCAGAAGCGCCCCGCCATCGATCGACCAGCTCATGCCGATTGCGGAACACACATCCCCACGCCCGACATCCGGCCGATCCCTCGTTTTCGTCTGCGGCGCGATCCTGGTCTTCGTCGCAATCTTCTCCCTGACCGAGCAGTTGTTCACCCATGGCATCGATCCGTGGGGGATCTTTTCCGGCCGCTGGCCGCGTGTCCTGACCTCGGCCAGTGCCGGCGCCATGCTTGCCATGGCGGGCGCCATCACACAGGCGATCACCCGCAACCCGATGGCCAGCCCCGAGGGGCTCGGCGTCAGCGGAGGCGCAGGACTTGGCATCATCGCCGCATTCTTTTTCGGCGGCATGGCCTCTCCCCTCATGCCGATTGCCGGGGGCATAATCGGCGCAGTCCTGTCCTTCTCTCTCGTGCTGGCGGTCGCCAGACGAAGAAGTTATGCACCGGGGCCGGTTTTGTTGGGCGGCATTGCGGTCGGGGCGCTTGCCACCGCCATCATCTCCCTCATCGTCGCGAGCGGTGACCCACGGGCCAGCTATATTCTGGCATGGACGATGGGGCCGACATTCCGGGCCACCGGCATCGTCGCGCTGACTGCAACAGCCCTTGCCCTGATCGGTTTCGCTTTATCCCCACTGTTTCGGCGTTGGGTGGAGGTGCTGCCCCTCGGCGATCATACGGCACGCGCGCTCGGCATCAATCCGCGGCGGTCGCGCGGCGTGTTGCTGCTGTTTGCCACCACCCTGACCGGTATCGCGACACTGGTTGTCGGACCATTGAGCTTCGTCGGCATGATGGCGCCGCACATTGCGCGAGTAGCCGGCGTGCGGGGACAGGCACGCATGCTCTTCGTCGCCAGCGCCATCGGCGCTGCATTGATGATCACCGCCGACTGGCTCGGGCGGTCCGCGGACTTTCCTTACGAGATACCGGCAGGCGTCATCGCGGCATTCATCGGCGGACCGTATTTCCTTTGGGTCATTCGCTCAAACGGCAAGACCACGTCGCGGCCATAGAAGCGAGAGGCAAATCCCATGAATGACATATCAAAACACACGGAAATGCAGACTTCACAAGTCGTGACGGCACATCCCGGCGACACTACCACTCCACTGTTCGAACTCGACCACGCAAGCTTTTCCGCCGGCCAGCGCGTCCTGCTAGAGCCACTGACATTGACCCTCCCCGCACGCAACGTCATTGGTCTCATCGGCCATAATGGCTCCGGAAAATCCACCCTGATCAAGCTTCTCGCGCGCCAGCAGGTGCCCACTGGCGGCGTAATCTCCTTTGAAGGCAAACGATTGGAGGAATGGCGTGACCGGCCTTTCGCCCGCAAGGTCGCCTATCTGCCCCAGCAGACACCGGCGGCAGCGGACATGCTCGTCGGCGAGCTCGTGGCCCTCGGGCGTTATCCCTGGCATGGCGCACTCGGCCGGTTTGGTGCCGAGGACCGGAAAATGGTCGAAGAAGCGATGGAACTGACCGACGTTGCGATCTACCGCGACCGCGGCGTCGATACCCTGTCCGGCGGAGAACGTCAGCGCGTCTGGTTGGCTATGCTGGTCGCCCAGAACCCTGACTGCTTGCTGCTCGACGAGCCAACCTCAGCCTTGGATATTGGCCATCAGGTAGAAGTCCTGTCACTGGTTCGCCGGCTCACCGAGGAGCGCGGATTGGGCGTTGTCGTTGTCCTACACGACGTCAACATGGCGGCTCGCTTCTGCGACGAAATCCTCGCTCTTCATTCGGGTGCACTGATCGTGCGCGGGAAGCCGGAGGAAATTCTGACGGCGGATCAACTGCAGGCAATCTACGGAACTAGAATGGGCGTTATGCGCCATCCCGATTTGGGTCATCCAATGGCCTATGTTAGATGACTGCTGTTCTAAGCTCTTGAGAGGGTCGAACCTACGGCCCCGCGGTTGTTCCGCGTCGATCTCATCCGAACTGCTAGAGACGTTAGAGACTTAGAAATCCTCGTCCTCGTACATCGTCTCTCGTCTCGCTGCAAAAGTCTGGATTCGATTGAGGAATGGCCAGTCATCCAGGTCACGACTGACAGATCTGACGAACTCTCTCGTGAAAATTGGATGGAATTGGATGGATAAATAGTGCATGACAGCGCCTCAAAAATTGGATGGGAATGGATGCGCAAATGGAATTTCTAAATACGGCGACCGTCCGGATCACGCCTGAAATCCTGTCGCTGATCGCCGAAATTGACGAATTCAAGGGTGCTTGGCGTGCGATCGGCCGGATTGCGCCTGAGCGGCTGTCCGGCCTCCGGCGTGTCGC
>NZ_JACHEG010000019.1 GCF_014201355.1 Aliirhizobium wenxiniae | reverse complement strand
CCGATCGCGATGGAAGAAAAGCTGCGCTTCGCTATCCGCGAAGGCGGCCGTACCGTCGGCGCCGGCATCGTCGCTTCGATCATCGAGTAATCGATAATCACCAGAATCGAGAAAGGCCTCGCTGGAAACAGCGGGGCCTTTTTTTCGTTCGGCATTGTAGACGTCGGAAAGCGGTCATCCCGAAACGCGATATGTGTTCGAAAATACGCCCGGAATGGAATGAAGTGAAATGCACGCCGGGCGCGTATAAAAGGTATTGAAAAGCTAGCGGGACTGGTCCGAAAAAAGCTCTCGCTCGTAACGGAAAACGCTCCGGTTTCTCTGTTTTCGCAGGCTTTCCGGCAGCCTTTCGTCGGGCTCAAGCAGCCGCGAAGCGACATTGTCCGCTCCCGTTTCGAGCGCATCGCGCCCGATAAAGCCGCCACGAACCTGCGTGGTAGCGGATAGCGCCCGCATGAAGGCGTCGAACAGATCCGGATCGGGCAGGGGGGGGCGCGTCCAGAAATCGGCCAGGGTCGCTTGCGATGTGAGACCGTCGACATCGTAGATCGCAGCGCCGAGTGCGATAACCGGACGGTTAAAAGCGAGTGCTGTGAGCCCCACCGTGGAGTTGACGGTGACTATGCCCGCCGATCGCTCGATCAGGCTGTCGGTATTTCCCCCATCAGCCACGAAGACCCGGTCACCTACATTCAGTCGCGAGGCGGCGTCGCCAATCCGTTGTGGCCAGCGTGAAAGACCATTGTCGATCGGGTGGACCTTGAACAGCAGCCGGGTTTCTGCGGGAGCATGCTTGGCGAAAGACGCAATCACGGTCTCTACGATTGCAAATAAGTCACCGCCTGGTGAGTGTCTGATTATCTGGTAGTCACCGGGCAATTGCAGCGGGAACAGAAAGAAACGGGCGTCCGCATCCTTCGCCAGCCGGGTAGATGCCGCGATGGCCTGTTCAGCCTGTCTTTGTCTTTTACCGGCGAACAGTCCCTTCCAGATCCAGCCGCTATATTCGATGACGGGATGGACCGCGCCATGGGTTCTGTAGTGGCGGTGGAGGAGGGGGCCGATCAGCACATTGGGAACATGATAGGCGAGATCGTAGAGCGCGTAGGTCAGGAAACTTGATCGGAACAGGCCGCCGCGCGCCACGGGCGGCACGCCTTCTGCCAGCGCCCTGATCGCCTCCGCCTGTTGTGGAAAACGGGAGTGAGCCGACATGCCGTCTGGCTCGACCGTCAACCAGTCCGGCCGTAGATAGCCATGCTCCACAATATGGATCCTCACGCCCAGAGCCTGGCCGATTTCAGCGGCAGTCGCGTGATAATCACGACCGTCGCCGAGCATGACGATATCTGTCACCGAATGGCGACGTGTGAATGCCTTGAGGTAATCGGGCCACTCGCTCTTTTTTCCACGAAAGAAGACGCCTTTCTTCGGCCACCAGAAAACAATATCGCCAAGGCAGAAATTGATGCGCTCGACGCGAGCGCCCGTTGCCTCCAGCCTGTCCGCAACAAGTCGGAAAAATGGCGAGGCGGGACCTTGAAGGAAGAGAAAAGTGCGGTTCTTCATGTCACAGTGCTTACGTGAAATTAACAGGCTGAAACCGTATTTGCATTGACGGCGGTATGGGTTTGGTGAGAATTCCAGCAACCTAACGACGAATAGCTGAATCTCACTGCTTTGTGTGGCCGATTTCTCGGCGCATCGAAGTTTAGAAGGCATTGATCGCGTATGACCAAAGTTCTCTTCCTGCAAGGTCCTCCGTCGGTTTTCTGGCGCGAGCTCTCTCAAGGGTTCGAAGCCAGGGGTGTGGAGACGAGGAGAGTGAACTTCTCCTTCGGCGATCAGGTCTATTGGTTCAAGCGCGGAGCGATCAATTACCGCGGGACCTTGAAGGCATGGCCGCGCTATCTCGCAGCGCTTCTGAAGCGGGAAGGCATTACCGACATTCTTTATTATGCGGATCGGTTGCCATATCACCGGCTTGCTGCGCGTGTCGCGCGGCGCCTTGGTATTCGCTGTCATGCGGTGGAGTTCGGTTATCTCCGGCCAGACTGGATCACGCTTGAGCGCGACGGCATGGGGCGTTTCTCCCATTTTCCGAATGATCCCGACCGTATTCGCCAGATCGCCGCGAAGGTGGCCGATCCGGATCTGAAGAACCGCTATCCGCACACGTTTGGGCAGGAGGCGACCAACGAGGTTATCTATAATCTGGTCGCCTATTTCGGCCGGATGATGTTTCCCTTTTATCGCTCCGACAAATATTACGACCCGCTGTTCGATTACCTGTCCTGGCTGCCGCGCATGTTCCGGGAACGGCATGACCTGCCGGAGGGCTATTTCGACGACAAGCTGAAGCGCAACTATCTGCTCGCGCTCCAGCTCCAGAGCGATTACCAGATCAGGGCGAATTCGCCCTATAGGCATATTTCGCAGATGCTGGATCAGGTCATGCAGTCGTTTGCGCGTCATGCGCCTGAAAACGGGCGGTTGATCATCAAGCAGCATCCGCTCGATAATGATCTTGAGAACTGGCGCAAGGTCGTTGCGGAACTTGCCGCCAAATATCGGATCGAAAATCGTGTCGCCTTTATCGAAAAAGGCAATCTTGCGGAAATTCTGCGCGAGTGCCACGGTTCGATCGTGGTCAATTCCACGACCGGTCTCCACAGCCTGCGGGCGGATGTCCCGACCATCGTCCTAGGCGCTGCGGTCTTCGATATACCCGGACTGACTCATCAGGGTGGACTGGATGTATTCTGGCGGCATCCCGAGCGAATCGATCGAAGCCTTCTGGCCTGCTTTATCAAGGCGCTAGCCGGTGCAATCCAGATAAAGGGCAACTTCTATCATTCCGAAGGTCGCAAGCTCGGTATTTCGACGATTGTCGACCGGGTGATCGGGCAACTCGTGAATGAGCCGGATGCTTATGTCGCGCAGCCGCCTCGTCTGGCGTGGAAGCGCCTGCCGCTGAACAATGAGCGCAAGGGTGTTGCTGCTGTTTTGCCAGGGGCGATGGATCTTGCAGGCAGCGATATTCTCGGCGGCGCCGAGCCCGCTTTCGCGACTGTTCGTGCCGTGGATGCCGGCGATCGGCGCGGCGATGCATATTGAACATGTCGGAAACAAAAAAACATACTTGCCAAGTGGGGCGGCGCACCGTAAAGGGAGCGCCTAGCTTAAGGACGACGCGGAATCAAAAGTGATTTTGCAGTCGGATAGGGCGAAGGGGTATAGCTCAGTTGGTAGAGCGGCGGTCTCCAAAACCGCAGGTCGTCGGTTCAAGCCCGGCTGCCCCTGCCATTTCATTCAGGTGACGAAGCGAAGTCTGGCGTCGCGGGATGATAAGCCCGAGATTTAGGTGAACTTAATCGAATGCTGTTTTCCTCTTGTGTAAAGGGGATGCGGTGTTTATGTAGGGAAAAATAGACACGCGGTGCGTGGGGCTGAGCAATTTCAGCTTTACGTGCCGTAATTGCGTGGAAAGTCGATGGCATCCAAAACCAATCCGGTCGCGTTCTTTAAGCAGGTTCGTTCCGAAGGTCTGAAAATCACCTGGCCGTCCCGTCGTGAGACTGCGATCTCTACGGCTATGGTTCTGGTTATGGTTGTCTTTGCTGCTCTGTTTTTCTTCGCCGCGGATCAGTTCATGGGCTGGGCTTTGCGCCTGATCCTGAACGTCAGCGTTTGATTCTGGAGAGTGAAGATGGCGGCACGCTGGTATATCGTCCACGCATATTCGAACTTCGAGAAGAAGGTCGCAGACGACATCGAGAACAAGGCTCGCCAGAAGGGGCTTGAGCATCTGTTCGAAAAGATTCTCGTTCCGACCGAAAAGGTGACGGAAGTGCGCCGCGGCCGTAAGGTCGATAGCGAGCGCAAATTCTTCCCGGGTTACGTGCTTGTTCGCGCCAACCTGACGGATGAAGCCTATCACCTGATCAAGAATACGCCCAAGGTTACGGGCTTCCTCGGTTCCGACAATAAGCCGGTTCCGATCCCGGACTTCGAAGCCGAGCGCATCCTCGGTCAGGTCCAGGAAGGCGTGGAGCGTCCCAAGTCCTCGATCTCGTTTGAGATTGGCGAGCAGGTTCGCGTTTCGGATGGTCCTTTCGCATCGTTCAACGGTGTCGTTCAGGATGTCGACGAGGAGCGTGCGCGCCTCAAGGTCGAAGTCTCGATCTTCGGTCGCGCTACTCCGGTCGAGCTGGAATACGCTCAGGTCGAGAAGGTCTGATTTCAAGTTGGGGCCTGCATGTCGGGCCTCACGCGGTGAAAGCCGCGAATCGCGTGGAAGGTGAGGGGTCTTAGCCGGGCTCCAACGATCCGGACCACGCAACCGCAGCCGTCGGAGAAATCCGGCAAGTTGGGTCGGGAAACCGCCCCGTTAGTGAAAGGCAGAGAGATATGGCTAAGAAAGTAGCAGGCCAGCTCAAGCTTCAGGTCAAGGCAGGATCGGCAAACCCGTCCCCGCCGATCGGCCCGGCGCTTGGTCAGCGTGGCATCAACATCATGGAATTCTGCAAGGCGTTCAATGCCGCCACGCAGGAAATGGAAAAGGGTATGCCGATCCCGGTCGTCATCACCTATTACCAGGACAAGTCCTTCACCTTCGTCATGAAGCAGCCGCCGGTTTCTTACTGGCTGAAGAAGGAAGCGAAGATCACCTCCGGTTCCAAGACGCCTGGTAAGGGCGGCAAGGCCGGTACCCTCACCAAGGCTCAGATCAAGACGATCGCCGAAGCCAAGATGAAGGATCTCAACGCTGCCGATATCGAAGGCGCAATGGCCATGATCGAGGGTTCTGCCCGCGCCATGGGTCTGGAAGTGGTGGCTTAATATGGCAAAGCTTGCAAAGCGTATTCAGAAGATCCGCGAAGGCGTTGATCCGACTAAGCTCGTAGCCCTTTCCGACGCCATTTCGATGGTCAAGGAACGCGCAACCGCCAAGTTCGACGAAACCGTTGAAATCGCAATGAACCTCGGCGTTGACCCGCGTCACGCCGACCAGATGGTTCGTGGCGTTGTCAATCTGCCGAACGGCACTGGCCGCGACGTTCGCGTTGCCGTCTTCGCACGTGGCGCCAAGGCTGACGAAGCCAAGGCTGCAGGCGCAGACATCGTTGGCGCAGAAGACCTGCTGGAAATCGTCCAGGGCGGCAAGATCGACTTCGATCGTTGCATCGCTACCCCGGACATGATGCCGCTCGTCGGTCGCCTCGGTAAGGTTCTCGGCCCGCGTGGCATGATGCCGAACCCGAAGGTTGGTACGGTTACGATGGACGTCACGGGTGCCGTCAAGGCTTCCAAGGGTGGCGCTGTTGAATTCCGCGTCGAAAAGGCCGGTATCATTCACGCCGGCATCGGCAAGGCTTCCTTCGACGCCAAGGCGCTCGAAGAAAACATCAAGGCCTTCGCTGACGCCGTCATCAAGGCAAAGCCGGCTGGCGCCAAGGGTAACTACGTCAAGCGCGTAGCGATCTCCTCGACCATGGGTCCGGGCGTCAAGATCGACCCGTCGTCGGTTACCGCTGCTTAATGACTGAATTTCCGAAGCTCAGAGTTTTCTCTGGGCTTCGGTCGCATGAATTCCCAACCCTTCGGGGGAGGGGATTTCCGGAGAAATCCGGAATTCCTGTCCGAGATTGCAGGTGGCTGAAATCCTTCTGGATGATGCCTTAATCGAATGACCTGCATGAGACGGGTAAGAACCCAGAATTTGGAAGTGCGTATCGCGCTTCGATATTCGGTTCGAGCCTAGTGTGCCTTGTGCCTGAAGCCTTTGGGTTTCAGTGCGGGGGGACAGGATCCTCAACCGCCGCTTACGATCTTTCGGGATCGTTTGAGGCAAAGGCAACCCGGTGGGACTTGCAGGATTGCGGTCCTACCAACTGGAGACAGACAGTGGAAAGAGCGGAAAAGCGCGAATTTGTCACGGAGCTGAACGAAGTCTTCAAGGCTTCTGGTTCGGTTGTCGTGGCCCACTATGCTGGTGTCACAGTCGCACAGATGAACGATTTTCGTTCGAAGATGCGCGCTGCTGGCGGCACCGTCAAAGTCGCGAAGAACCGTCTGGCCAAGATCGCTCTTCAGGGCACGGAATCTGAATCGATGTCTGACCTGTTCAAGGGTCAGACGCTCATCGCTTATAGCGATGATCCGATCACGGCTCCGAAGGTCGTCATGGATTTCGCCAAGACCAACGACAAGATCGTTGTTCTCGGTGGCGCCATGGGTTCGACCGCGCTGAATGCGGATGCAGTCAAGTCGCTTGCGACCCTGCCTTCGCTGGACGAACTGCGTGCAAAGCTGGTGGGTATGATTCAGACCCCGGCAACCCGCATCGCAGGCGTCGTACAGGCACCGGCAAGTCAGCTTGCTCGCGTGTTTGCAGCATATGCCAAGAAGGACGAAGCCGCGTAAGGCGGAACTTCGCTGTTTATTTAAAACCAGTTCGAACCGAACAGAAGGAACTATACAATGGCTGATCTCGCAAAGATCGTTGAAGACCTCTCGGCCCTGACCGTCCTGGAAGCTGCTGAGCTTTCCAAGCTTCTCGAAGAAAAGTGGGGCGTTTCCGCTGCTGCTCCGGTAGCAGTTGCTGCTGCTGGCGGCGCTGGCGCACCGGCTGCTGCTGAAGAAGAAAAGACCGAGTTCGACGTTATCCTGGTTGACGCTGGCGCCAACAAGATCAACGTCATCAAGGAAGTCCGTGGCATCACCGGCCTCGGCCTCAAGGAAGCCAAGGACCTCGTCGAAGGCGCTCCGAAGGCTGTCAAGGAAGCTGTTTCCAAGGCTGAAGCTGCTGACCTCAAGAAGAAGCTCGAAGACGCCGGCGCTAAGGTCGACGTTAAGTAATATTGGAATGCGGCGGGAGAGAACCTATTTCTCTCCCGCCCGTTTCATCTGAACTTATTACCCAGGATCCGTATGAAAACGGGTCCTGGGTAATGGGTTCTCAAGAGGATGGTCTCCACCGAAACGCTAGGCAATCCGGCCTAGGGGCTCGGCAAGTGGGACGAGATTGAGAAACCATGTTCGACGGGATATCGGTTGGCCTCCGATAGCCGTCCGTTGCAGGCCCGGATGCAATTTTGAAGGAGCGACGATGGCTCAGCAGACCCTTTCGTTTAATGGTCGCAGGCGCGTACGCAAGTTTTTTGGTAAAATTCCTGAAGTCACGGAGATGCCGAACCTGATCGAGGTTCAGAAGGCATCCTATGACCAGTTCTTGATGGTAGAAGAGCCCAAGGGCGGCCGTCCGGACGAAGGCCTTAATGCGGTCTTCAAGTCTGTCTTCCCGATCACGGATTTCTCCGGCGCTTCGATGCTTGAATTCGTTTCCTACGAATTCGATCCGCCGAAGTTCGACGTCGAGGAATGCCGTCAGCGCGACCTGACCTATGCAGCCCCCCTCAAGGTGACGCTGCGCCTCATCGTGTTCGATATCGACGAGGATACGGGCGCGAAGTCGATCAAGGACATCAAGGAACAGTCCGTCTACATGGGCGACATGCCGCTCATGACGGATAACGGTACGTTCATCGTGAACGGCACCGAACGCGTTATCGTGTCCCAGATGCACCGTTCGCCGGGCGTCTTCTTCGATCACGACAAGGGCAAGAGCCATTCTTCCGGCAAGCTGCTCTTTGCTGCCCGCGTCATTCCGTATCGCGGTTCCTGGCTCGATATCGAATTCGACGCCAAGGACATCGTCTTTGCCCGTATCGACCGTCGCCGCAAGATTCCGGTCTCGTCGCTGCTGATGGCCCTCGGCATGGACGGCGAAGACATTCTGTCGACCTTCTACACGAAGTCGAACTACGAGCGTTCCGGCGACGGCTGGCGCATCCCGTTCCAGGCCGAAACGCTCAAGGGCGCCAAGGCTCTGTCGGAAATGGTCGACGCCGATACCGGCGAAGTCGTCGTTGAAGCTGGCAAGAAGTTGACCCCGCGTCTGCTCCGTCAGCTGACCGAAAAGGGCCTCAAGGCCTTGAAGGCTACCGACGAAGACCTGTACGGCAACTACCTCGCTGAAGACATCGTCAACTACTCGACCGGTGAGATCTATCTCGAAGCCGGCGACGAAATCGACGAGAAGACCTTGCCGATCATCCTCGAAGCTGGCTTCGACGAGATCCCGGTTCTCGGCATCGACCACATCAATGTCGGCGCCTACATCCGCAACACGCTTGCGGCTGACAAGAACGAGAACCGTCAGGATGCCCTGTTTGACATCTACCGCGTCATGCGTCCGGGTGAGCCGCCGACCATGGAATCCGCGGAAGCGATGTTCAACTCGCTGTTCTTCGACGCAGAGCGTTACGACCTCTCGGCCGTCGGTCGCGTCAAGATGAACATGCGTCTCGACCTGCAGGTTGAAGACACCGTTCGCGTTCTGCGCAAGGACGACATCCTGGCCGTGGTCAAGATGCTGGTCGAGCTGCGTGACGGCAAGGGCGAAATCGACGACATCGACAACCTCGGCAACCGCCGTGTTCGTTCTGTCGGCGAGCTGATGGAAAACCAGTACCGTCTCGGCCTGCTCCGTATGGAACGTGCGATCAAGGAACGCATGTCGTCGATCGAAATCGACACCGTCATGCCGCAGGACCTGATCAACGCCAAGCCGGCTGCTGCTGCCGTCCGCGAATTCTTCGGCTCCTCGCAGCTGTCGCAGTTCATGGACCAGGTGAACCCGCTTTCGGAAATCACCCACAAGCGCCGTCTTTCGGCTCTTGGCCCGGGTGGTCTGACCCGCGAGCGCGCAGGCTTCGAAGTCCGCGACGTTCACCCGACCCACTACGGCCGTATTTGCCCGATCGAAACGCCGGAAGGCCCGAACATCGGTCTGATTAACTCGCTTGCAACCTTCGCCCGCGTCAACAAGTACGGCTTCATTGAATCGCCGTACCGCAAGATCGTCGACGGCGTTGTCACCAAGGACGTGATCTACCTCTCCGCAATGGAAGAGGCCAAGTATTACGTGGCTCAGGCCAATTCCGAGCTGACCGCCGAAGGCGCCTTCGTTGAAGAGTTCGTGGTTTGCCGTCATGCCGGCGAAGTCATGCTGTCCCCGCGCGACACCATCAACCTGATGGACGTTTCGCCGAAGCAGCTGGTTTCGGTTGCTGCCGCTCTGATCCCGTTCCTCGAAAACGACGACGCCAACCGCGCTCTCATGGGCTCGAACATGCAGCGTCAGGCCGTTCCTCTGGTTCGTGCCGAAGCTCCGTTCGTTGGCACCGGTATGGAACCGGTTGTTGCGCGTGACTCTGGCGCTGCCATCGCTGCCCGTCGTGGCGGTGTGGTCGACCAGGTTGACGCAACGCGTATCGTTATCCGCGCTACGGAAGATCTCGATGCCGGCAAGTCCGGTGTTGACATCTACCGCCTGCAGAAGTTCCAGCGTTCCAACCAGAACACCTGCGTCAACCAGCGTCCGCTGGTCGCCGTCGGCGACGTTCTGAACCGCGGTGACATCATCGCTGACGGTCCGTCCACGGATCTCGGTGACTTGGCACTCGGCCGCAACGCGCTCGTCGCGTTCATGCCCTGGAACGGCTACAACTACGAAGACTCGATCCTGATGTCTGAACGCATCGTCGCCGACGACGTGTTCACCTCCATCCACATCGAGGAATTCGAAGTTGCTGCCCGCGACACGAAGCTTGGTCCGGAAGAAATCACGCGTGACATTCCGAACGTTTCGGAAGAAGCGCTGAAGAATCTCGACGAAGCCGGTATCGTCTACATCGGTGCGGAAGTTGCTCCTGGCGACATTCTCGTCGGCAAGATCACGCCGAAGGGCGAAAGCCCGATGACGCCGGAAGAAAAGCTTCTGCGCGCCATCTTCGGTGAAAAGGCTTCCGACGTCCGCGACACGTCCATGCGCATGCCTCCGGGCACGTTTGGCACGATCGTCGAAGTTCGCGTCTTCAATCGCCACGGCGTCGAAAAGGACGAACGTGCGATGGCGATCGAGCGTGAGGAAATCGAACGCCTCGCCAAGGACCGCGACGACGAACAGGCGATCCTCGACCGTAACGTCTACAGCCGTCTGGTCGACATGCTGCGTGGCCAGATGTCCGTTGCTGGTCCGAAGGGCTTCAAGAAGGGCGTCGAGCTTTCCAACGCTGTCGTCTCCGAATACCCCCGCTCGCAGTGGTGGATGTTCGCAGTCGAAGACGAGAAGGTACAGGGCGAGATCGAAGCTCTGCGCGGCCAGTACGACGAGTCCAAGTCGCTCCTCGAGCATCGCTTCATGGACAAGGTCGAAAAGGTCCAGCGCGGCGACGAAATGCCTCCGGGCGTCATGAAGATGGTAAAGGTCTTCGTCGCTGTGAAGCGCAAGATCCAGCCGGGCGACAAGATGGCCGGCCGTCACGGTAACAAGGGCGTTGTCTCGCGTATCGTGCCTGTCGAAGACATGCCGTTCCTCGAAGACGGAACGCATGTCGACATCTGCTTGAACCCGCTCGGTGTTCCGTCGCGTATGAACGTCGGCCAGATCCTCGAAACCCACCTTGCCTGGGCTTGCGCCGGCATGGGTAAGAAGATCGGCGAGATGCTCGACGAGTATCGCAAGACCATGGACATCACCAACCTCAAGACGGTGCTGACCGACGTCTATTCGAGCGAAGCCAAGGACGAAGTGTCGTCGTTCGACGACGACGCGCTCGTCAAGCTGGCCGAACAGTCCCGCAAGGGCGTCTCCATCGCAACGCCGGTCTTCGACGGTGCGCATGAGCCGGACGTCGCTGCGATGCTGAAGAAGGCAGGCCTGCACGAAAGCGGTCAGTCGGTTCTGTACGATGGTCGTACTGGCGAGCCCTTCGACCGTAAGGTCACCGTCGGCTACATGTACATGATCAAGCTGAACCACCTCGTGGACGACAAGATCCACGCGCGTTCGATCGGTCCGTACTCGCTCGTCACCCAGCAGCCGCTCGGTGGTAAGGCGCAGTTCGGCGGCCAGCGCTTCGGGGAAATGGAAGTCTGGGCTCTGGAAGCCTACGGCGCAGCCTACACCCTGCAGGAAATGCTGACCGTGAAGTCGGACGACGTGGCCGGCCGTACCAAGGTCTACGAGGCGATCGTCCGTGGCGACGACACTTTCGAGGCGGGCATTCCGGAGAGCTTCAACGTTCTCGTCAAGGAAATGCGCTCGCTCGGTCTGTCGGTCGAGCTGGAAAACTCGAAGGTCGAGTTGCCAGCCGAAGGTCAGCTGCCGGACGCAGCCGAATAATCGTCAAGGAGGCGCGCGCTGTCTGCGCGCGCCGCTCCCTGCACCGGTTCCCGCCGGGTGTCGGGGAAAGTTTTGCCGCATTTTGCGGCTAGCACCGTACTGACGTGACAGACCATCCATCGCGGGAAACAGGATGGTACCGTCGCAAGCCGAGGGCTATTTGCCCCAAAGGAGATAGGCATGAACCAAGAGGTCATGAACCTTTTCAATCCGCAGATGCCTGCGCAGCACTTTGACTCGATCCGTATTTCGATCGCGTCGCCCGAGAAGATTCTCTCCTGGTCCTATGGCGAAATCAAAAAGCCGGAGACCATCAACTACCGTACGTTCAAGCCGGAACGTGACGGTCTTTTCTGCGCGCGTATCTTCGGTCCCATCAAGGACTACGAATGCCTGTGCGGCAAGTACAAGCGCATGAAGTACAAGGGCATCATCTGCGAAAAGTGCGGCGTCGAAGTCACGCTGTCGCGCGTTCGCCGTGAGCGTATGGGCCATATCGAGCTCGCCGCTCCGGTCGCCCATATCTGGTTCCTGAAGTCGCTTCCTTCGCGCATCTCGACCCTGCTCGACATGACGCTGAAGGATGTCGAGCGCGTTCTCTATTTCGAGAACTACATCGTCACTGAACCGGGCCTGACCGCTCTTAAGGAGAACCAGCTTCTCTCCGAAGAAGAGTACATGCTCGCCATCGACGAATATGGTGAAGACCAGTTCACGGCGATGATCGGCGCGGAAGCCATCTACGAGATGCTCGCTTCGATGAACCTCGAAAAGATCGCCGGCGACCTGCGTGCGGAACTTGCTGAAACGACTTCTGAACTGAAGCAGAAGAAGTTCATGAAGCGCCTGAAGATCGTCGAGAACTTCATCGAATCCGGCAACCGCCCGGAATGGATGATCATGAAGGTCGTCCCGGTCATCCCGCCGGACCTGCGTCCGCTGGTTCCGCTTGATGGCGGCCGTTTCGCGACGTCCGACCTCAACGATCTGTACCGCCGCGTCATCAACCGTAACAACCGTCTGAAGCGCCTGATCGAACTGCGCGCTCCGGGCATCATCATCCGTAACGAAAAGCGCATGCTGCAGGAATCTGTGGACGCGCTGTTCGACAACGGTCGCCGTGGCCGCGTCATCACCGGCGCCAACAAGCGTCCGCTGAAGTCGCTGTCCGACATGCTCAAGGGCAAGCAGGGCCGCTTCCGTCAGAACCTTCTCGGCAAGCGCGTCGACTATTCCGGTCGTTCGGTCATCGTGACTGGTCCGGAACTGAAGCTGCATCAGTGCGGCCTGCCGAAGAAGATGGCGCTCGAACTGTTCAAGCCGTTCATCTACGCCCGTCTTGACGCCAAGGGATTCTCGTCCACCGTCAAGCAGGCCAAGAAGCTGGTCGAAAAGGAAAAGCCGGAAGTCTGGGATATCCTCGACGAGGTCATCCGCGAGCATCCGGTCCTGTTGAACCGCGCACCGACGCTGCACCGCCTGGGCATCCAGGCCTTCGAACCGACCCTGGTCGAAGGCAAGGCCATCCAGCTGCACCCGCTCGTCTGCACGGCCTTCAACGCCGACTTCGACGGTGACCAGATGGCTGTTCACGTGCCGCTGTCGCTCGAAGCTCAGCTCGAAGCCCGCGTCCTGATGATGTCGACGAACAACATCCTGCATCCGGCTAACGGTGCACCGATCATCGTTCCGTCGCAGGACATGGTTCTCGGCCTGTACTACCTGTCGATCATGAACGAGCGCGAGCCGGGCGAAGGCATGGCCTTCTCTGACATGGGCGAACTGCACCATGCGCTGGAAAACAAGGTCGTCACCCTGCATTCGAAGATCAAGGGTCGCTTCAAGACCATGGATGCCGACGGCAAGTTGGTTTCCAAGATCTATGACACGACGCCTGGTCGTCTGATCATCGGCGAACTTCTGCCGAAGAACGTCAACGTGCCGTTCGAGACCTGCAACCAGGAAATGACCAAGAAGAACATCTCCAAGATGATCGACACGGTCTATCGCCATTGCGGTCAGAAGGACACGGTCATCTTCTGCGACCGGATCATGCAGCTCGGCTTCACTCATGCTTGCCGCGCCGGCATTTCGTTCGGCAAGGACGACATGATCATCCCGGATTCCAAGGAGAAGATCGTCGGTGATACCGAAGCTCTCGTTAAGGAATACGAGCAGCAGTACAATGACGGCCTGATCACTCAGGGCGAAAAGTACAACAAGGTCGTCGACGCCTGGGGCAAGGCAACCGAAAAGGTCGCCGAAGACATGATGGCCCGTATTAAGGCCGTCGAATTCGACGCCGAGACCGGTCGTCAGAAGCCGATGAACGCGATCTACATGATGTCCCACTCGGGTGCCCGTGGTTCTCCGAACCAGATGCGCCAGCTGGGCGGCATGCGCGGCCTGATGGCAAAGCCGTCGGGTGAAATCATCGAGACCCCGATCATCTCGAACTTCAAGGAAGGCCTGACCGTTAACGAGTACTTCAACTCGACACACGGTGCCCGTAAGGGTCTGGCAGACACCGCCTTGAAGACGGCGAACTCCGGTTACCTGACCCGTCGTCTCGTCGACGTGGCCCAGGACTGCATCGTCAACCTCGTGGATTGCGGCACTGAAAACGGCCTCACCATGACCGCCATCGTCGATGCTGGTCAGGTTGTTGCTTCGATCGGCGCACGCGTTCTCGGACGTACGGCTCTCGACAACATCGACCACCCGGTCACGGGCGATCGTATCGTCGACGCCGGCAAGATGATCCTCGAGCCGGATGTCATCGAAATCGAGAAGGCTGGCATCCAGTCGATCCGCATTCGCTCCGCACTGACCTGCGAAGTTCAGACGGGCGTCTGCTCGGTCTGCTACGGCCGTGACCTTGCTCGCGGTACGCCGGTCAACATGGGCGAAGCAGTCGGCGTTATCGCTGCTCAGTCCATCGGTGAGCCGGGTACCCAGCTGACCATGCGTACGTTCCACCTTGGTGGTACGGCAAACGTGGTCGACCAGTCGTTCCTGGAAGCATCGTATGAAGGTACGATCCTGATCAAGAACCGCAACATGCTGCGGAACTCGGAAAACGTTCTCGTCGCGATGGGCCGTAACATGGCCATCACCATTCTCGACGAACGTGGTGTCGAGCGTTCCTCGCAGCGCGTCGCTTACGGTTCGAAGATCCATGTCGATGATGGCGACAAGGTTCGTCGCGGTCAGCGTCTGGCAGAGTGGGACCCGTATACACGCCCGATGATGACGGAAGTCGCCGGTACGGTTCAGTTCGAAGATGTCGTCGACGGCATCTCGGTTCTGGAATCGACCGACGAATCCACCGGCATCACCAAGCGTCAGGTCATCGACTGGCGTTCGACGCCGCGCGGTGCGGATCTGAAGCCGGCAATCGTCATCAAGGACGCTTCCGGTGCGATCATGAAGCTGTCGCGTGGTGGTGAAGCTCGCTTCAACCTCTCGGTCGAAGCGATCCTCTCCGTCGAGCCGGGCCAGAAGATTGCCCAGGGTGACGTGCTTGCACGTATCCCGATGGAAAGCGCCAAGACCAAGGACATCACCGGTGGTCTGCCGCGCGTCGCAGAACTGTTCGAAGCACGTCGTCCGAAGGACCATGCTATCATCGCTGAAATCGATGGTACGATCCGCCTCGGCCGCGACTACAAGAACAAGCGTCGCGTCATGATCGAACCGGCGGAAGATGGTGTCGAACCGGTCGAATACCTGATCCCGAAGGGTAAGCCCTTCCATCTTCAGGATGGC
Organism: Aliirhizobium wenxiniae; assembly: GCF_014201355.1. Classification (GTDB taxonomy): domain Bacteria; phylum Pseudomonadota; class Alphaproteobacteria; order Rhizobiales; family Rhizobiaceae; genus Neorhizobium; species Neorhizobium wenxiniae. The sequence goes on along the minus strand of NZ_JACHEG010000019.1, from coordinate 5,989 downwards.
GATTACATCGAAAAGGGTGACTACATCCTCGACGGCAATCCTGCGCCGCACGACATTCTGGCGATCAAGGGCGTGGAAGCACTCGCTTCCTACCTCGTGAACGAAATCCAGGAAGTCTACCGTCTGCAGGGCGTTGTCATCAACGACAAGCACATCGAAGTCATCGTTCGTCAGATGCTTCAGAAGGTCGAGATCACCGATGCCGGCGACAGCCAGTACATCGTCGGTGATAATGTCGACCGGATTGAGCTCGAAGATGCCAATGACGCGCTGATCGAAGAAGGCAAGAAGCCTGCCTATGGGGAACCGGTTCTGCTCGGTATCACCAAGGCATCGCTGCAGACGCCGTCGTTCATCTCGGCTGCATCCTTCCAGGAAACCACCAAGGTTCTCACGGAAGCTGCAATCGCCGGCAAGATCGACACGCTGCAGGGCCTGAAGGAAAACGTCATCGTCGGCCGCCTGATCCCGGCTGGTACCGGTGGTACCATGACCCAGATCCGCCGTATCGCAACCACGCGCGACGACCTGATCCTCGACGAGCGCAAGAAGGGCACTGGTGCAGACTCGGCAACGCCGATGCTGCAGAACCTGAACCCGGAAAACACGCCTGCCGAATAACGCAGGCGAGGGGGGGAGCCTCCTCCCGTTTTCAAGATGCATTTAGAAACGCCCGGAGCAATCCGGGCGTTTTTATTTTGACTGGTTCTAAAGTGTTGATCGAAGACAAGGCGCCAATCTGGAGGCGTTCTAAGCTTGCCGAATTCGATGATGATGGAGGCTCGAATGAAACGGCTAATAACTTCCGTCGCTGCCTGTTTGTTTCTGGCAACGACCGCTTATACTGCTGAACTCAATCCGACAGAACTGAGACAACAGGCGCAGGAATTGTTCAAGCCGCTGCCTTCGACCGTCCCGGCGGTGAAGGGCAACAAGATCACGGCGGAAAAGATCTCGCTCGGCAAGGCACTCTTCTTTGACCCGCGCATGTCGGCATCCGGCGTCTTTTCCTGCAATTCCTGCCATAATCTGGCGACCGGCGGCGATGACAATCTCGAAACTTCGATCGGTCACGGGTGGCAGAAGGGACCGCGTAACTCTCCGACGGTCTTCAACGCCGTCTTTAATATCGCCCAGTTCTGGGACGGACGGGCGGAAGATCTGAAGGCCCAGGCAAAAGGCCCGGTTCAGGCCGGTGTCGAAATGGCCAACACGCCCGGTCAGGTGGTCGCAACCCTGAAATCGATGCCGCAATATGTAGAATGGTTCAAGGCGGCATTCCCCGGCGAGGCGGATCCGGTGACATTCGACAATTTCGCCATGGCGATCGAAGCCTTCGAGGCCACGCTGATAACACCGGCACCGTTTGATTCATTCCTCAATGGTGATGATGATGCATTGAGCGCAGAGGCAAAGCGGGGCCTGCAGCTTTTCATGGACAAGGGCTGCGCATCCTGCCATGCGGGCATTAATGTGGGCGGGGAGGGCTATTATCCGTTTGGTCTGATCGAGAAGCCAGGCGCCGATGTTCTTCCTGAAAATGACAAAGGTCGCTTTGCGGTGACAAACACGGCGGACGACAGCTACGTCTTCCGCGCAGCGCCACTTCGTAACATTGCGCTTACCGCACCTTATTTCCATTCCGGCAAGGTCTGGGGGCTGAAGCAGGCCGTGGCAATCATGGGTACGGCGCAGCTAGGTGAAAAGCTGGAAGGCAACGACGTCGATCTGATCGTCGCGTTTCTGGAAAGCCTGACGGGCAGGGCGCCAGATGTGACCTATCCGGTCCTACCTGCAGAAACCGCAACAACGCCTAAGCCGGCTAGCCAGATAATACCGGTCAAGTAGGCCGGGGAGACGAAAAACTTTCCCGCGTGGGGCAAAGGCCGCGCCGAAACAGGAGCGGCCTTTATCGCAGGAGGTCGGACATAAGCCCGATCCCCTTGTTGTGGGGTGATCGTGCCCTTAGTCGAAACGGATGATCGCGACTTCGCCTTCCAGGGCGCCCTGATAGGCCGAAGCATGCGGTTCTTCCGGCGGTTCGTCCTGAAGCACACCGATCTGATCAAGATCTGCTTCCAGAAAACCTTCTTCAGAAAGGGCATTCAGCGCGTCTCTCACGGCGGTGTCGTCATCGGGCGCACGCAGCATGATGTGGAGTTCGATACCTTCGCCCCCCTTCGTCTCGTAGGCCTTGCCGATTATGATGAAGATCATCGGCTCGTCGGTATTGTCGTTGTCGGCGGGTGAAATCATGATATTCTCCTGAATGGGTCTTCATAAGGGAAGATCGTCCCGTCTGAAAAGTTCCCGGTTTCAATAGCCGTCACGACTGCGATTCCCAAACACAATCGCTACTCGTTTACAATATCGATATACCGACTGCGGCCGTGCTGATGAAAACCCCGCAAAACCGGCGCCTGAACCATTATTTTGGGGCCGACCCTTGACGCAGAAGGGTTAAGACAGTAAACGCCCGGCATCGGAAGCCATGTGAGACTCGTGCGTCCGGGATTAGTCTATTCCGGAACTCGTCTCAAACAGGCTCCTAAAACGCACGTAGACTATATGAATGCTGCACGCACGACGCATGAATAATGCGTCCTCTGTCTTCCGTGGTCCATCCGAAAACGGGATCGGGCCACGTTTGTGTATGAGGAAAGTGCGTGTTGCCGCCGGAAACGGCATCTCGATGGTCCCGAAAGGGGCTTTGAAGAAGATTTTGCAAGGGATGGGTATATGCCTACCGTAAACCAGCTGATCCGTAAGCCGCGTCAGGCCAACGTAAAGCGCAATAAGGTTCCTGCTCTGCAGGAAAACCCACAGAAGCGCGGCGTTTGCACCCGCGTCTACACCACGACCCCGAAGAAGCCGAACTCGGCTCTGCGTAAGGTCGCTAAGATTCGCCTCACCAATGGCTTTGAAGTCATCGGCTACATTCCGGGTGAAGGTCACAACCTGCAGGAACACTCTGTCGTCATGATCCGTGGCGGCCGCGTAAAGGACTTGCCGGGCGTTCGTTACCACATCATCCGCGGCGTTCTCGATACCCAGGGTGTCAAGAACCGTAAGCAGCGCCGTTCGAAGTACGGTGCAAAGCGTCCGAAGTAATATTCGGACTTTTGACTTCATCAATCCGGCGCTGCGCGAGGTTCTCCGCGTGATAAAGCGCCCGTAACGTTTAGAGACGAGATTAGTATGTCCAGACGCCATCGTGCAGAAAAGCGTGAGATCAACCCGGACCCGAAGTTCGGTGATCTGATCGTCACCAAGTTCATGAATGCCATCATGCTCCACGGCAAGAAGTCCGTAGCTGAAAGCATTGTTTACGGCGCATTTGACGCTGTGCAGGGCAAGGCAAAGTCCGACCCGCTTGCAGTCTTCCATTCCGCGCTCGACAACGTCGCGCCGCATGTTGAAGTTCGCTCGCGTCGTGTTGGTGGTGCAACCTACCAGGTTCCGGTTGACGTGCGTCCGGAACGCCGCCAGGCCCTCGCAATTCGCTGGCTGATCACCGCAGCCCGCAAGCGCAACGAAACCACCATGATCGATCGTCTCTCGGGCGAACTCATGGATGCCGCAAACAACCGTGGCTCGGCCGTCAAGAAGCGTGAAGACACGCACAAGATGGCAGACGCGAACCGCGCATTCTCGCACTATCGCTGGTAATCTTAACCGATCGAATTTCGAAAGGCAGTCATTATGGCTCGCGAATATAAAATCGAAGACTACCGCAACTTCGGTATCATGGCGCATATCGACGCCGGCAAGACCACGACCACCGAGCGTATTCTTTATTACACCGGTAAGTCGCACAAGATCGGTGAAGTTCATGACGGCGCTGCCACCATGGACTGGATGGAGCAGGAGCAGGAGCGTGGCATCACGATCACCTCCGCTGCCACTACGACCTTCTGGAAGGGCCGTGACGGCAAGATGCGCCGCTTCAACATCATCGACACCCCCGGCCACGTCGACTTCACCATTGAAGTCGAACGTTCGCTGCGCGTTCTTGACGGTGCTGTTGCCCTTCTCGATGCCAACGCCGGCGTAGAGCCGCAGACGGAAACCGTCTGGCGTCAGGCTGAGAAGTATCACGTTCCGCGCATGATCTTCTGCAACAAGATGGACAAGACCGGCGCGGACTTCTACCGCTCGGTTGAGATGATCAAGACCCGTCTGGGCGCGATCGCTGTTGTCATGCAGTTGCCGATCGGTGCAGAATCCGAGTTCAAGGGCGTTGTCGACCTGGTCGAGATGAATGCTCTCGTATGGCGTGACGAATCGCTCGGCGCTGCATGGGACGTTGTCGAAATCCCGGACGACCTGAAGGAAAAGGCCGCTGAATATCGCGAGAAGATGATCGAACAGGTCGTCGAAATCGACGAAGAAGCAATGGAAGCCTACCTGAACGGCGACCTGCCGGACAACGACAAGATCCGTGAACTGGTTCGCCGTGGCACGATCGACGTCAAGTTCCACCCGATGTTCTGCGGCACTGCCTTCAAGAACAAGGGCGTTCAGCCGCTTCTCGACGCCGTCGTCGATTATCTGCCTTCTCCGATGGACATCCCGGCCATCAAGGGTATCGACTTCAAGACTGAAGCCGAAATCGAGCGTCACGCTGATGACAACGAGCCGCTTTCGATGCTGGCGTTCAAGATCATGAACGACCCCTTCGTCGGTTCGCTGACCTTTACCCGCATCTATTCCGGCAAGCTCGAAAAGGGTTCGTCGGTCATGAACACGGTCAAGGACAAGCGCGAGCGTGTCGGCCGTATGCTGCAGATGCACTCCAACAGCCGTGAAGACATCGAAGAAGCCTTCGCAGGCGACATCGTTGCTCTGGCAGGCCTCAAGGAAACCACCACTGGCGATACGCTTTGCGATCCGCTGAAGCCGGTTATCCTCGAGCGCATGGAATTCCCGGAACCGGTCATCCAGATCGCGATCGAGCCGAAGTCCAAGGGCGACCAGGAAAAGATGGGCCTTGCGCTCAATCGCCTCGCTGCTGAAGACCCGTCGTTCCGCGTCAAGACCGACCAGGAATCCGGCCAGACGATCATCGCCGGCATGGGCGAACTTCACCTCGACATTCTCGTCGACCGTATGCGTCGCGAGTTCAAGGTTGAAGCAAACGTCGGTGCTCCGCAGGTTGCTTACCGCGAAACCATTACGCGTCAGCACGAAGAAGACTACACGCACAAGAAGCAGTCCGGTGGTACCGGTCAGTTCGCGCGCGTCAAGATCATCTTCGAACCGAACCCGGATGGCGAAGATTTCGTCTTCGAATCCAAGATCGTCGGCGGTGCAGTTCCGAAGGAATACATCCCGGGCGTTCAGAAGGGTATCGAAAGCGTTCTGTCTTCCGGTCCGCTCGCTGGCTTCCCGATGCTCGGCGTCAAGGCCACCCTCATCGATGGTGCCTTCCACGACGTCGACTCCTCGGTCCTCGCCTTCGAAATCGCATCGCGTGCCTGCTTCCGTGAAGCAGCCAAGAAGGCCGGCGCTCAGCTGCTCGAGCCGATGATGAAGGTCGAAGTCGTAACGCCGGAAGATTACGTCGGTGACGTTATCGGCGACCTGAACTCGCGTCGTGGCCAGATCCAGGGCCAGGAACAGCGCGGCATCGCGATCGTTATCAACGCTCACGTTCCGCTGGCGAACATGTTCAAGTACGTCGACAACCTGCGCTCCATGTCCCAGGGCCGCGCGCAGTACTCGATGACCTTCGATCATTACGCACCGGTTCCGTCGAACGTTGCGACCGAAATCCAGGCGAAGTATTCCGGTCAGAAGTAATCGGAATACCAAACTGAATACGCCCCGGTCTTGCACCGGGGCGACAACAAGAATTTGAGCCCTCGAAGGGCTTATAAAAGATGGAGAGCCTGCAATGGCAAAGAGCAAGTTTGAGCGCAATAAGCCTCACGTCAACATCGGCACGATCGGTCACGTTGACCACGGCAAGACGTCTTTGACGGCTGCG
>NZ_JACHEG010000018.1 GCF_014201355.1 Aliirhizobium wenxiniae | reverse complement strand
TGGCCGACGGCTCGCGCACGCTCACCTGGACGCCGGCCAACCAGCTTGGCAGCGTCACCCAGTCCGGTTCTGACGTCAGCTTCTCCTACGGTCCTGACGGATCGCGGGTGAAGAAGGCCTGGGCCTTCGGCACCACGCTTTATGCCGGCGCCGATGTCGAGATCGATGCGACCACCGCCGGATCGGAGAGCTACACGCTCTACCCGCATCCCGACATCAAGATCACCGCAACCGCATCAGCCCAGACGGCCAAGTTCTTCCTGCATCGCGATCATCTGTCGTCGGTCAGGACCGTCACCGACGAGGCAGGAGCAGAGACCGAGAAGACGGCTTACGTCTCCTATGGCGAGCCGACCAACCAGGCCATGGTCACCAAGAAGGGCTATATCGGTGAGCGCTTCGATGCCGAAACAGGCCTCATGTATCTCAACGCACGATACTACGATCCGGCATTCGGGAGATTCATTCCCCAGGACGACCAGGCAGGAGGTCCCGAGCCAGAAGCAAACGGGGCAAGCTCTGCATCGCGGGCTGAACCGCAAGCGAAACCGGACGCCGTCCGATGACGGCGCCATTCAAAAGCGGCGGCACCACCGCCTTCAGCAGAGCTATCACACGCTTCAAAAAGTGGCAGGCATCAATGACGAATTCGATCAAGCGGGGACCTGTCATGAAATTGTTCTCGAAGGGCCTGTGGGCTCGCGTTATGAGTGTGCTGTTAGTCTGCAGCATGGTGTCCGTCTCTTTCGGGCCAGCCGCAAACGCCCGCTTCATCTCGCCCGACGACTGGGATCCCACGAAAGAAGGCGTCGGAACTAACCGTTATGCCTATGCAGCCAATGATCCGGTCAATCGGAGTGATCCGTCGGGCCATATTGCACCGGCAGTAGCGGCCGTCGGCGCGTGGTGCTCAAGCGGGGGATGCGCTGCGGTAGCAGCTTACCTGAGCGAAGCTCTGCTTGGCACAGCCGTCGGAACCGCTCTTGGCGCTCTGGGAATTTCTATTATGAGCGGATGGGGCGACGAGTATGAGATCGGTGTCTTAGGCGAAGAATACGATGCGCGGAGCGGAAAACTAAAAAGTAATGATCTGCCTACTTCCGTGCCAAAGGACATCACTGACGAGCAACTCGATGACCTTATAGATAGAGCATACGACAGCTTGGGCGTTCGAGAAAACGAGCAGCGCTTCGGAAGTAGAGATCGCGGAACGGTCAAGGGACACCAAGAGCGCATAGAGCGGGAAGAGAAATATGCCGATATGCTCGAGAAAGAGCGCGAAAAGCGCGGTAAGGAACGAGATGAGAGTGGGAGAAAGTCAGAATCTAAAAACGAGAAAGAAAGTAATAAAGGTGACGGAGAAGGAAAAGGAGGAGATGGAAGCGGCGACAAGCAGAGTGGGCCAGGGAAAAAGTAGGTTTTAGGCTAAGATAATGCACGAGGGCATGTGTAAAATGCAGACTTCCGAAATCGTCGCTGAGCTTTCCAAGGGCGGGCTTACCGCTAGCGAAGCCTACGATTTTGAACAAGCTTTATTTACGAGGTGGCGGGAAGGTAAAGATTTGGCACCACTTGTCAATCTGTTGGCCTCAGAGATCACCGACCAACGAATGCGAGGTATCTACTACCTTGGTGAGTTGGCTCGATTTGTACCAGAATTAAATGAGGCTGCGCTGCTGCTAGCTGACGATCCGCTAGCACAGGGGCGACGTGCCTTCGTGATTTACGTTGGGCGATCGAATGTGAACGAGCAAAGGACGTTGGTTGGATTGGCGACCTGCCTCATCGACCTGGACTTAAATGTCAGAGCTTCAGTATTAGCTTGGTCTGTATCCACGACTGACGAGGCGTTTATTAATTTTTCTAGTTTAGTCCAAGGCGGCCAAGGTGCAATCAAGTCACGCAAGTGGAGAGAATACGATATGGCACGCGGAGCCAGAGGTTTGCAGATAGCAAGCAGAATACGATCTGGCGATGCCTTGGATTTGATCCGCCGAGAGACCCCCGGCGAAGATAGTTACACGTTTGACTACCTCAAATCCTACGTGCGGCGCCTAAGAACTCATAGAGAACCTTCGTCTAGCGAACCTTGAATTGTGAGCGGGCTTTGGCTGCTGATCTTTTATCCAGCCGCCGAGGATACGCTCGCCTCATCGAGAGCGCTTCCCAGCATTTCCTCCAGGTTGACGTATTACAGCCATGCCGAAGTAGCGAAACTGGTGCGCTGGGCGTACCGGGCCAGAAACGATGCGATAAGCTCCATAGGTCATAAGACCCCGGAGCATCTGGGTCGGTTTATATTGATCGCCGTTCACACAGGCATCCGTGTCGAGAAGATCGAACAGGCTTCCTTCGAAAATGGTTATGGCCGTCCGTCGATGGATGTTGAGAGTGGGATTTTTATAGGGCAGAGGTTGTGAACAAGACGCCGCTGAACAAGAGATGCGATCCCGTTATACCTGATCGCCTATTGCATCACCTTCGTCGCTGGAAGAAGGAGGGTTCAGTGAATGTGATTGAGCACAATGGTAAACCCGGTTGGACGCGCCTGCGTTCTATACGCTGAAATATAAAGTGTTTTCGAGAGGCGGGCTAAGGAGGTCAATCGCCACACCTTCAGACATACATGCGCCAGCTGGCTGATGGAAAAACATATAGCGCTCGACATTATCGCAAGCTACTTGTCCACGACAGAAGAGGTTATTAAAGCCGTTTACGGCCATCTCTCTCCCGACTTCCATCAGGAAGTCAATGATGCGCAAAAGGCCGCCCGGAAAAAGGGTTGCTCACGCGCGATAGAAAATATCCATCAATGTTTAATAGATCGCCAAAATGCCCCGTCACCAAAGGCCCGGACTTTTCCCCGATGGATCGAATCCGCCAGTTTCCGATCGCGTATTGTCACGCTGATCTTCTCCAGATTGACTTGTCGGACTACGAAAGGAGCTCCCCGGCTCTATTCCATTTCTTTCAAGTTGGTCTCGCAGGCGAGCCATCGCATCTTTGTCTTCATCAATATTCTTGATGTTCCATTGATTAGCAGGTACGCCTGCTCTTTGAAGTGAAACTGCGCTTCTCGTATTCGCGATATAGCTCTGGCCGTTGATGGTGCCTACCTGGACTTCTACGCTAGCAGGGGAAACTTGTCCCGATTTGATGGAGTTTGACAGGTCCGTAATAGTGTTAATAGGTGTGCCAGCCATCTTAGAGAGTTCCTGCCTCCCAATCTTGCTAAAGGTCTCTCTATAGTCACGCTGAGCAAAGCTCATTCCGCCGAGTGCTTGGGCTTGGGCTTGCCCTATAATGGCAGCACCGGCCATTGTCGCAGCTAGTCCTTTAAGGCCCGGATCGCCAAGGTTTGGACTTAGTTCATGAATCTGTACGGCCCTATCATTTATGCCGGGGTGTGGATCCATAAAGTCTGGGACACCATCCTGATCCATATCTGAAGGGTCGAGAGGCGGACCTCCATTGTGTCCCATCTGATGACCATTGGGATCGCTTTTGTTAATCGGATCATTGGCTGAATAAGAGTAACGATTTGTTCCTACACCCTGTTTAGTAGGGTCCCAATCGTCCGGCGATATGAACCTGGCGTTCGCGATTGTCGAAGATGCCGCGACCCCAGAAAGGACGATGGAAAAAGCTAAGAAAAAATGAGTAAAAGCAATAACTAAACGCCTCATAAAAAAGCCCCAGAATCAAAATTTACCCCGATATTTTCAACCAATGGTTTTTTATAGGGTGGCAGTCAACTCGGTTGTTTATAAAATTTTCGCACCTGATAATTTGCCGCAACTGCACGTTTTTTGTATCAAAGGAACACTAAGTGTCTGATTTGAAGTTTCTTCATCTCAATAAAGACTGGAATGCCCAACCTAATGCGCCGCTACCAGAGGTCCGAACGGAAGGGGGAGTGGTTCAGCTGCAATTCATTCTCAATTCTTATTCGTATTCCGCAATCGATGGCGAATTGGGGTTCCTAACTTTCAGCGGGTGTAAAGCATGGCGTTTGGGTTATCCCAATGACGAAGGTTGGTACGATGGTGATTGCCGATACGGAAAATCTGCGCCTAAATGGGGTGAGTTTTACGAGCTGACAGGGCCTGACCCTCTTTTGCATGCGGTGAATGACTGGGTCCCGGTGTCGACACCTGATCAAGGCAGAAGGCATTTTTTGTTTTATCTGCGCGATGAGACATTCGAATGCTTGGCCGAGAATTGGATTTTTGAGCGTGGTACGCCAACCATGAAGCTTCCCTACCTCGCCTCTCTGCTTCATTAGATAATCGTTGCCATAAATCATATCTCGTAAGCCAGCCTGACTGTCCCTAACGATATCTAACGGAACAACAGAAAAAAGAAGGAACGAACGGGCATAAAATGGGTTTTCAGAGCGCTGGCATTTTTGCTGTGTTCCCCGTAGTTCGAGCCAGACGCTTTTTCCTCATCCGCGGCTAGATTGCTTCGTATCCAACACCAAGTTGGTTTTGAAGCCTGAGCTTTTGGCGAGAGATTTGTTCGCAGTCTTCAAAGGTTGGGATCTGATTGTCGAATCAACATGCCATGGTTGGCATATCGCGAAGAGCAAGGCGGAGCGCCTTTCGGCGAGGTCTTCGGCTTGAGTTGATGTTGTGCCTACTATGTCCACAATCGACCGCGGGTCATCACGCATTATAATTTGTCGGGCACCAGCCTATCTCGGGGGGTGGTCGGCACACCGCGTACGCTTTGGCTGCCACGGCGCCACAATCACGACTATCTCGGCTTCATCGGGCGATGGCTGGGACCAAAGGCTACAACCGCACGCCCGGACTGCGTTCCATGAATTTGTGCGATGCAACAAGCATTGCTTCCCAGTTGGTTACGCTATCTGGTCTGCCCGTCGCCGGGCCACATCAGCCTCGACGAGCAAGCTTGGCTTCAGTGCACGTGAGACACGATTGCCATCACTCGTCACTCTGCGGTCGCTGGCAAAACCTCGAATCGCCACAGGCGGGCTGTCTGGAAGTAGTGCCAAGCAAAGTCCCTGACCTGATCGGCAGTGACCTTTCTGTATCCGTCGAGACTATCGCGGATCAGGTCAAGCTGTCTCGGGTCGCTTGCATTCTGAAGATACTCGATCCAGTATTCGTTGCTTTGCTGCTGGTGCCTCAGCGTCTCAATTGCGGGCTCTGTCGCTCGTGCTAGCTCGTCCTCGGTCACAGGAGTTGATCCGAGATCCGCAGCAACATTTTCAAAGAGCGTGTAGAAGCTGTCGACCTTTTCAGGCGTTGTCTCGAGATAGAAATAGGCAAATCCGTAGCCTGCGAGATAAGTCGAAAGATCGACATTTCCCTGTAAGGAATATGTCGCCCCTTCCGCGATGCGGAACTTATCTATCAGCCGGTTCTCAAATATCTGGGTTGAGATATCAGCAACGAACGAACGCGGAATATCGGAAAGCAGGTCGCCGATCGACAAACCGACAGCGATTGCCGCCGTATCATCTCGACCGGTATGTGTTTCAACCACGGCTCGCTCAGTCGCGGCAGGAAAACGGACACTTCCTTGATGCGGTAATGTCTGAGCGACGGGACGCTGCGGTAAGGCGCCGAACGTATTCATCGTCAATCGAATGGCATCATCGACTGCGACGTCTCCAACGATCAGAATGTCGATTGGGCCTTTGGAAAGCAGCGGGCGAAACACAGCATCGAACTGGTCGACAGTTGCTGCCGAAAGCTCTGCGCGATCGGGAAATGTCCAGCGAGGGTCTCTGGAATGTACCAGACCCGCAAAGTCACGACGCAGGACGCCACTGGGGGTCGCCGTATATTGATCAAAGCCACTCAGATAGGCCTGCTGCACTCGCTTGAATGCTTCAGGCCGATAAGCTGGATCAGATGTGTAGGCAGCCATAAGCTGCATCTGGATCTCGAGATCTTCGGTGCGGGTTCGGCCATCAAACAGAAAGGAACCATCGCCAACCGAGAAGTCGATACCGACAGACTTGGAGGCCAGGACTTTCTGGATGTCCTGAAAGTCGATGGCCTTTGTGCCGGAAAGGACTATCGCGGGAGATGCCCAGATTGGAGTCGAGCGGTCATCCGGCATGGCCATCCGGCCGCCACCGATGTTTGCTCGGACAAGAACTTCATTTGCGCGTAGTTTTGTTGGCTTGATAGTCAGTCTTACACCGTTGGCAAAGCGCACCATTGTGAGCCCTAGATCATCGACGGCTCGGCGCTCGACAACCGCTCCCGGCTTACCGAACGAGGTATAGGGCCAGACTACATCATCGGCGTTGGAGGGCGCTGAAACGCTGACGGCGTTGGACGCGTGATAAGCTAGGCGAACTGCGTCGGCTGCGCCATCCGGCGCTTGCGTGGATTGAAGCAAGACCTGCGGACCATTTCCAGAGAACGTCCTACGAAGTACCTGATTGACCTCGGCTGTCGTCACTTCAGCGGCAAGCGTCTCGAACAGCGACAGATCATCGCCCGGCGATGTTAATACGGCATCGTTGTCCACGCTGTCTACCAACATAGAGGCGAGGTTCGTCGTCGTCCGCGTGGAGGCGGCCGCCGCTTCTGCCTGCAGAACAGAACGGTACTCAACAAGCTCCCGCTTTATCTCCGAGTCCAGTGCACCCAACTCCTTTATACGGCGCTGTTCCTGTTCAATTGCCGCCAGTGCAGCCGCCCATTTGAGCGGCTCTACGTTCGCCGTGACCACGGCAATGTGGGCGGATTTGAGAATATCCTGAGCACCTGCATTGGCGTTGATGAAGGGTGCATCCGCTTTGCTGGCAAGGGTGGATAAACGGCGCTGAAAAACCTGCAGGCCCAGATCCTCGATGAATTGATCGCGCCGTTTTGCCGTGGTATCGGGACTATCGTCGAACGGTCTCGTCCAGGCAATCTGTACGCTTGTCGTGTTCCCTGGAACGGCAACGATATCGAAAGTTTCGCCTTTGGTTTTTAGACTGCCTGTCTCGGCCGCCGGCGGATTGGCCGTCTCAGCCGTCCAGTCACCGAAGCGCTCGCGGATTTCGGCTTCCAACGTGGTTGGGTCGACATCTCCAACGATGACCAACGTTGCGCGATCCGGCCGATAATAATCCTTATAATATTGGCGCAGCAGTTCGACAGGCGCATTGCTGATGACGGCCGTCTTGCCTATCGGGGAGCGCATTGGCACGCGCTGGCCCTCTAGAAGGATGTTCATCGCAGCCATGCCGGCGCGGTATTGCGGTGTATCTCGCAGGCGTTCTTCTGAGAGAATAACGCCACGCTCGCGATCAAAGGCCGCCGCATCGAGTGTCAATTCGCTCGCCGTCTCCCGCATCAAGTTAAGGCCGATAGAAATCGTATCTGCATCGACTTGCGGGAGGTCAAGAGAATAGACGGTCTCACCATAGGAGGTGTGGGCGTTCGTATCGGGTCCGAAAGCCAGCCCTTTTCGCTGGAGGATACGAACCATTTCGTCCTCTCCGACACGGGTCGAGCCCTTGAAGGCCATGTGTTCGAGAAAATGCGCCAGCCCTTGCTGACTATCATTCTCGTCAAGGGAGCCGGAGCCGATGCGGAATCGGATAGACGCCTGTTTTGGCGGCGTCACGTTGCGCATGATCGCAAATCTCATTCCATTCGCAAGCGTCCCGAAATGGACAGCAGGATCCGGCGCTAGATCGCTCTGGGTATGTGGCCAGAGTTTGGCGGTATCCGCCGCCAACACCTCCGCAACGGAACCAAGGCTCACCGCCAGAATCGCAATGGCAACAATTGCGCGATTTATCGAGTTCGCTACAGGACTGAAAAATATCAAGGTTTGGAATCCGATTTGAGATGCGGGACTATGCCAAAGCTCACGTTTGGCTTCAAGCAGATGGGGTGCGTGAATCGGAACATGATGCGAAAGAAAACCGATGACTGGTGACTGGTGACTGCGTGGTCTGATTTCTAAAGACGTGGTTATGGCGAGTCACATAAATGTGACTCAGTGTCGCGAACCTGACTTCCGCCGCCCCAGGCTGACGTTTTTACTTGCGGTTGCAAGCGCCGGTCGCTCTATCTTCGACTGTTTTTATTGACTTTCTGATTCGCTTCGAGGGGCTCATGCGTTTCTTGTCTGTTCGTGTTGCGGCTTTTGCTGCCACGGTGTCGCTTTGCGTTTTTTCTGGATCCAGCCTGCCTTTTTCGAGCGCAGTGCGTGCGGCTGAGCAGGGACTTGGTGCAACCCGTGCGGGCTCACCTCCGCTGGGTGGGAGTCCTTCAGCATCTGGCGGTGTTGCTGCCGTGTCGGATGACAACCCATCTTCCAGCAGCTCATCGTCAACGGATAACCGAGATGTCGATCTGACGACTGTCGCGGGTCGGGCGGACGTGAAGACCAGCAAGCCCAGAGACGCGAAAGCACTTGGATCGGGTACGGCGCTTGGAAAGTCGAATGAGAGGGGCGGTGACGCAGAGACAAACGACGAGACCGATCTTGTAGGCAAGGATGAAGCGGTCGCAAAGCCGGAGGCAAAGGCCGCGTTAGCAGCGGCCGCCGCTACCTCTGACGCCACATCCAGGGATAACGCGCCAGACAAACCGACCATACCTGATATTACCGGAAACGGGTTCTTCACTCAGAAGATCGGCATCGATGTTCCGGCCTTCCGCGGGTTGGAGCCGAAGCTGACGCTCAGCTACAATTCTGGCCGCAAGACAAGGCTGGGTGGCCTCTATCAGGGATGGGCCGGTTATGCCTGGGGCATGGACGGCCTCGACGTCATCGAGCGTGCCACACCCGGCTACGGTGTTCCAGCTTATGACACTGGGGACATCTATCTGCTCAATGGAGAGGAACTGGTCGCCTGCACCACCGGTATGGTGGCGGGATCATGCCTTGCCGGCGGCACGCATGTGACGGAAGTCGAGAACTTCAAGCGCGTCGTGTTCGACAGTGCCACCAACACCTGGACGGTAACCGATCGCGATGGCACGCGTTCGGTGTTCAAGTCGGTGATGGAACTGACCGGATCGACACCTGCTGCCGAAAGCACCGACTACAAGCTTCAGCATGACGGCCGCTACCTGCTGGCGCAGGTGATTGATACCAACAACAATACCGTCTCTTATGCCTATACCTGCCCGCAGAGCCCTGTGTGCTATCCGAGCACGGTGACCTATGGCGGTGGTGCGAGCATCAACTTCCATTACGAGATCCGCCCCGACTGGCAGATCATGGCCAACGGCCTGAGCCTGTCCACAACGCGCTATCGCCTGATCACCATCGGGGTGAGTGCCGGTGGCTCGCTGCGCAGTGCCTACAAGCTGACCTATGATCAGGCGCCGATCTCGAACGTGTCACGGCTGACCAAAGTCGAGCAGTTCGGGAAAGGCTCGACGATTACCTCCGGTGTCGTCACCGGCACGAACGTCCGCACCATCCGGCAGATGACTTACGACAATGCAACGCTAACATATGCGTCGAAAACCCACGGCTTATCTGCTGGTGATCCGCGGCAAGATGCTGAAGTCTCGAACAGTCAGGTTAGCGATCTGAACTTTGATGGGAAGGACGAACTCTACGGCCAGTATGCTTACCAGGATTGTACTAACGACTGCCGATGGGTCAACACGCTTCGTGTATCCAACTTCACTAATGAAGGTATCGTCGCCTTCACAGGCTCAATCATCATTAGACAGAATGAAGATCGAGCAATTGACGCCTTGCGGATCGGGCGGTTCGTAGCAACTCGACCTTTCAGGGATATCGCATTCACTTACACCTGGTCGAAGATTGTTAGCCACGAACCGGTTCAATACACTGAGATTAAGGTAGCTAAGCCGACATCTAATCTCGCGTTAGGAGTCGTTGGTTGCGGGACAGAATATGGAGCGGCATGCAGCAAGCTCGCCGACCCAAAATACGCAGCACTAGATCACGACGGCGACGGGTACGACACTGTTTTCGACTTGAAGAAGGATATTCTGAACGTTGCGGATCTTTTCGGGAACGGTCGACAGGGAGCCTTCCTGGCCGGTAATCCGGTTCGGCTTCGTTATTATGTAAATGGCGTATGGAAAGAAGTGACCGGACCCATTGAATGCCAGACCTACAGAAGCACTGCCAGCTCCGCATGCGCCTTCGGTGACGTTAACGGCGATGGCCTGCCAGATATTCTGCATTCGTCGTCCGGGAAAAACACACGCATTTGGCTTTCAACCGGTCAGGGATTTGTTCTCAGTACGAGCTCTATCAGCACCGGCGCCACGCCGACGTTTCGTGACCTCGACAACGATGGCCGAATGGATATCGTGACCGGTGACGGCACCTTACGTGCTTGGTATATTCGGTTTGACGCAAATGGAGGAACTCTTGTCAAGGATCCTACGTTCGGCTTCAAGAGTGGCCGTTTGTCGGGCGATTTCAACGGGGACGGCCTTCCGGATTTTCTTCGCAGCGGAACAGCGATGTGGATTTCGCAGGCTGGCAGTGGCAATCCGAACCTGATGCGGAGTGTGACGCTGCAGACCGGTGGAGTCGTGTCTGTGGATTACACGCCATCGACGCGCTGGATGAATACGTTCATGCCGCAGGTCCTGCATGCAGTGACGCAGATGCGGGTGAGTGACGGCCGCGGCACGGTTGCAACGACCGACTACGCCTATGCCGGCGGTCTCTACGATCCGGCGGCCCGCAAGTTCCTTGGTTACAGGACGATCACCGTGACGAAGCCTGCCGCCAATGGCGAGGCGTCACGACCGGTGGTGACGACCACCTATCGCCAGGATCTTGCCAGCTATGGTCTTCCCGAGACGACGGTATCGCACAATGGCGAGAGTACCGCGACCAAGACGGTGGTCGACACCTACAGCGTCAACGCCACGACCAAGCCCTATCGCGCCTTCGACACCGTCACCGAGACGACCTTGAACGAGGGCGGCGCCTCCCTGGTGCTGCGCAAGGAACGGGCTTTCGACAATTACGGCAATGTCACACAGATCAGAGATCTCGGTCGCACCGATGTCTCTGGCGACGAGACCAGAACAAGTTTCTTGTTCAATCCAAACCTGTCAGCATATATCGTCTCGCTTCCGACGACAAAGGAAGTCCGCAACGCGGCAACCGATACGGTGCTCAGCTACGAGGGCTTTTATTACGACGGCTTCGGATGTTGCAGCGCACCTCCGCCGGTTAAGGGAAACCTGACAATCTGGGACCCGGTCCACAAATATGGCGGTGTCGATGGGGTATGGGCAAGTCGTCCTGTTGTCTACGGATATGACGGTGTTGGCAATCGCATCTCGCAAACAGATGCGGATGGCAGCCGGACCGAATGGGACTATGACCCGCAATATCAACTTCGTGTCGTTGCTGAACGAGCACCGCGATTCTTTGCGACAGGAGGACAGCCTGCCGACACCCGCTTCGTTACCACCTCTTCCAATGACAATGTTTGCGGCAAGCCGTCAAGCAAGACTGACTGGAACGGTATCGTCGAGACTTACGCTTACGACCCCTTCTGCCGACCGTTTGAATACGCTCATTCCGGTACCGGCAAATACGTCCATACCCGTTACGAAAACGAAGGCAATCCCGGCACACAAGCCGTTGTGAGCTATGAAGCATCGACATCGAACGGCCTTGTGGACCTCTTTACCCGCATCTTTTACGATGGCCTCGGTCGCCCTTGGCGAGTTCAAACGCCCGGCGATGCCGTCGAGTCGCCTACGCGTTTGAGCGATACACTCTATGATGCGCGGGGCAACATCAAGCAAACCACTTTTGCACGCTTCGAGAACGAGCCGGCTTATTGGGCTGTCAATTCATATGATTGGCAGGACCGGTTGACGAGAACGCTCAATCCTGACGGAACACAGAAAACCTACAGATATCAACTGGCGACAGATACGGCTTTATGGGGATCGTATGATGTTGCTTATTTGGGAACCTGGAAACAAGACGAACTCGGACAGCTTTCGTATCACATCACAAGCACGACCGGCCACGAGATTGCAATCGTGCGAGTGCCGAATGGATCCTGGTTGATAGAGCAGGCCCGCACGTACGACGCTCTGGGGCGTTTGTTGCTTGTTTTTGACGGTGAGGGCGCGCACTGGAAATACACTTACGATCTTGTCGGCAACCGATTGACGGCGAGCGATCCGGATCTCGGTGACTGGAGCTATGCCTATGACAACGCCAATCGCCTGGTCCGGCAGGTGGATGCCAGAGGCGCAGTGACCATTCTCAACTACGACCAGATGGGTCGACTTCTCACGAAGCAAGTACAGGCAGCCGGAGAGCCAACGCCAACCACTGTTACCAGCAACATATATGATCAGATCGATCAGCCTCCGGTCTTCGCGTACCAGACGCATCAGGTTGGTGTGCTGACTACATCTGTGGGCAATGGCGTGACCCAGCGTTTCGGCCGGCACTTCGCCGGCTGGGGCACCGTCCTTGCGCAAGCATTCGAGATCGACGGCCTTTCTTATAGTGAGATAAAGGCTCAAGGTCGCCAGGATAAACCTGGCTGGCAAATCTACCTGAACAACGCTGTTCCTGTCGGCATGTCGTCGCCTTACTGGTATTACAACGCAGCCGATCTCTTGTACTCAATTCCCGATTACATTCTGTCGACGAGCTATGAGGCTGATGGCCAGACACGTCAGATCAGCTATGCCAATGGTGTAACGACCACATTCAATTACTCGCCACAACGCCGTTGGCTGACACGGGTAACGACCCAAAAGGGCGCTACAGTGCTGATGGATAATCAGTACACGCGGAATGCGATCGGCCAGATCACCGCAATCACCGGGCTGACCCCGGCTGAAAGCTGGACTTACACTTACTCCAATGACGGCTTCAACCGGTTGGCAAGTGCGGACAATCTTGGCGACAACAGCCTTGATGAGACCTACGGCTATTCACTGAACGGTAACCTCACATATCGCTCCCGGATGGGCAACTATGTCTATCCCGCCGCCGGCGCTGTGCGTCCACATGCGGCAAGCCAGATCGGGGCGAAGTCGGTTTCCTACGACGCCAACGGCAATATGCTCTCGGACGGTTCGCGCTCACTGACCTGGAATGGTGCGAACCAGCTGTCGAGCGTCACTGAGAATGGCCAGGCAGTCAATTTTACCTATGGTCCGGACGGATCACGGGTTAAGAAGGCCTGGACCTTCGCCACGACGCTTTATGCCGGTGCAGATGTCGAGATCGATAATACGATCCCAGGGTCGCCGAGCTATACGCTCTACCCGCATCCCGACATCAAGATCACTGCAACCTCAGCTGGACCAACCGCGAAGTTCTTCCTGCATCGCGATCATCTGTCGTCGGTCAGGATCGTCACCGACGGGGCCGGAACTGAGACCGAGAAGACCGCTTACGTCTCCTATGGTGAGCCGACCAACAAGGCCATGGCGACGAAGAAGGGCTATATCGGTGAGCGCTTCGATGCCGAGACAGGTCTCATGTATCTCAATGCACGGTACTACGATCCGGCGTTTGGAAGGTTCGTTCCAGAGGATGAGGCGGCAAATATCAAGGTCGATGCAAGACCAACTGCCACAACACCGCAAGCCCACCTGCAAGCGCAAACGGCAGCCGTGAAATGACAGCACAGTCATCAATCGATGGTGCCGCAGGCTCCACCGTCATAGAGAGGGCCGCGGGTTGGCCTAGTTCCTTTAAGTTGGCCCACCGGTCTAAACTACTGAAATCCGTGGCGGTCTCCATATGCCTCGCGATTTTGCTGTTTCAACTCGGGGTATTACCTTCCGCGTCCCAGACGGTGGAGGATACCGGGCCTCTGCAACAGCAGGTCGAAGCTTTGTTCGACCCCTCCCACACCCTACTCGACGTGAAACTGGCTGTTGACGGCATGGTTGATCCATCCGGGAATACGGAGGCGATCAACGACATGGTCGATGACATGGCGGCTGAAATCACAGGCATGGCTGGTGAAGGGGCAGAGAGTGCCGCAAAGCTCGCCAGCCTGAAACGATATCTCTACGAAAGCGGTGCTTGGAACGGCAATAGGCCATTCCAGTACGATCTCGGCGATCCACTCGGGATAAAGCCCGCGAACCGGCTGCTGCAACGCTACCTGACGACCCGGCGCGGCAACTGCATCACGATGCCGCTACTCTTCGTGGCACTCGGCCAACGCCTTGGCCTCCGTATGACATTATCCGTGGCACCGCTTCACGTCTTCGTCAAATATACGGACGATACAGGAAAGGTTTGGAATCTGGAGCCGACCAGTGGCGGCGGTTTTACGCGCGATGAGTGGTATCGCCAGAAACTGCCGATGTCTGATCGGGCTGTTGCAAATGGCGTCTATTTGCGTGCCCTAACGCATATGGAATCCGCGGTGGTGATCGCATCGTTTCTGGTCGAACGCTATGTCGATACCGGCCAGTTCGAAGCCGCACTGGCGGTTTCGGATGTGCTCCTGCAGCATTATCCCAATTTTGCCTATGGCGTGGTCAAACAAGGGAGCGCCTATAGCGGCCTGCTGCACCGCGAGCTCGCCGGGAAATACACACGCATGGAGGACGTCCCTCCTGATCTGAAGGTTAAGGCCAATCAGTGGTACGGGCGGAATATCGAAGCATTTGCTAGAGCCGAAGCCTTGGGGTGGCGACCGCAGGACGGTCAGATTCAATAACGAACGCATTTAAGCAGGGGCTATTTTATGAAATCGCTTTGTGGGGGCATGGTGGCTCGTCTCTTGGTGGTGCTGCTCGTCGGCAGCATGGTGTCCGTGTCGTTCGGATCGGCCGCCAACGCGCGGTTCATCTCACCGGATGACTGGGATCCGACACTCGAGGGCGTCGGGACAAACCGATATGCCTACGCCCAGAACGACCCAGTCAATAAGTCAGATCCGAATGGGCATTCTATAAGTCCTGACGCCTCCGATTATGGGAGTGAAGGCACAGGAGGTGGAGAAGGAGGCAAGCAAGCCGAGACCGAGGTATCAAAAGACTTTGCAGAGGATACGGCTGGGCAATTTGGAGATCGGGAAAAAGATAAGAAGACCGAGACTCAGATTTCCGGAAATCCACATCCTGGGGACAAGGATGGGGATGGTACACCGGACGCGATGGACCTTGACTCGCCGCCAGAATTGTTTGGGCCAATCACCGTTGGGCCGAATCCTTTAACTGAGAATTTCGGTCCAGCAAAAATACATCACCCGGGAACGATTGGTCCGATTGGTGGCATTAGATCGGGTGTAGATCCGCGAAGCTTGTCCCCTGCCCATCCTATCGGTGGACGTGCTTCTAGTAGAAACGTTGATGAAATATCCAAAAGCATGCGCGCCAATGGGTATATCGGCAAACCGATCGATGTAATAGAGTATAATGGTCGAACTATCGTAGTTGATGGACACCACAGAACAGCGGCAGCGAATCGTACTGGAACGGCTGTTGACGTTCGAACGGTTAGTCCAAGCGAGTTTCCAATGGGTTCAGGTGGGTGGAAGTCAATTCAGGACGTAATAAATGGTGCTAATAACTTCACTGGAAATAGCCTATCAAGGCCAGGCCGTAGATGATCGACGAATTTGAGAAGTTGACCAACGAATACGTCGCAGAAGTAATTTTTTGCATCTCGTTATTTAGCCGACAGTTCCGACGAAAAGATGTCATCAAAGCATGGCGCGATGGAGTAGTGCCTCAAGCTGGCGTACTTCCCGGAAACATTCGATACCAACTTCACGGCAAAGGCTGCCAAGTTGAATTCACAGACCACGACGTCGACTTCGATTTCCTCGATTGGGATGGCAATTACGGTTTCGATAGCTGGAAATTATGGATGTTTGCTAAGCAATTTACAGAGCGATACCCTTCCCTGCAGACACTCGAGTCAGTCGAATACAACTTGCAAAGATGCGTTATGAGCGGGGCTATCGCAGCCGTCGGCGCTGATAACGATCTCTACGCGCTCGCCAATCGAAGCTCGAACACCTAATAGCTCCTGGGTTTGTAGACGCTTTCTTTCCTAATTTTGAGGCAGGAAGAGCATCATGAGCATCGAATTACGCTTGCTTGAAGAACCCGCCGAGCTGGCCAGCTAATGAAGACAAGTTACAAACCGATCCAGTTCTGAACGCGTGGGATGAAGGCGGCAAGTGCCTCCAAGAGCTGAGCATGCTCGTTATTGTGGAGTGGTCTTGGAAAGACGATAACGCTTCCGTGCCCGGTCATGAACGTTATGCACCCCTTCGACGACTTTGATGCCGTGGCGTTTTGCCCGCAATCGAACGACATGGGAAGCTCTTAGCCCAATTCCGGATTGGCGTGCAGATCGCGACGCCAAGCTATGATTTCCTTGTCATGGTGACCTGCGTTCATGTCATCCGAGATCGAACGCCTGCGACCTCAACTTTCCGGCCTTCATAAGGTGTTGCAGCGTATATGAAGCCGAAAGCGCATCGTCGAGGGCGTCATGACCCTGCAAAGGCGGATGCTGGACATCGTATCAACCTCAATGAGATAGGCTCGCAGGCGCCCATTTTCCAGCTGGTCGAGCGTTCGATTCCTCTCAAGGCGAAGGTGGCTTAAGCTGATGCCAGCGTGATTTGCTGGAGCCTGCGAGTGGTGCACGCTCGAGTTGCCAGTTTTCTCGGCCGAGGCCGATCGAGCGATATCGACAGTCTATTTCAAGGTATCGATTTAAAGGAGCTTTAGATCGCTCTCAAGCCTGCATTGACGGCCCACGCGCACCGTCATAGGCGGGCAAAGATAGTGATGCATACAGAAATAGCGCCTTTGTCCAAGGTGAAGCAATGACAGGCGCGGAGAATATTTAACAATTTTCTGTCATATTAAATGTAATGTTCCTACTTCTGCCGACCAATACCCGTGGAACTGAACGTGTTAACGACCGCCGATGAATGGCATCCTATGGCGCTTCAGAACCGGATCGTCCTGGCGCGACGTGCCAGAGCGTTATGGCCCGCGCACGACGCTCTACAATCGGTTTTCCCGTTGGCGCAAAGCCTTTGTCTGGATCGCCTTCTG
This sequence comes from Aliirhizobium wenxiniae, assembly GCF_014201355.1. Taxonomy (GTDB): domain Bacteria; phylum Pseudomonadota; class Alphaproteobacteria; order Rhizobiales; family Rhizobiaceae; genus Neorhizobium; species Neorhizobium wenxiniae. Next base: position 4,334 of record NZ_JACHEG010000018.1, on the reverse strand, counting down.
GACGCCGTTCAAAGCAGTACGACGGTGATATCGTGATGATCGATTCATCCGGTGCCCGCGTTCAGCTGCATGGTGCCAACGCTAAAAAGAGGATCTGCCGATCCTTGCATGGGACGTTCGCGTGGCGGCATAACCACTAATATCCACGCATTCGTCGATGCAGACGGTTTGCCGGTTCGGCTGGAATTAACTGCAGGTCAGGCTGCTGATGCTCCCATGGCTGGGAAGCGCTGAGCGACGTTCAGCCAGGACCAACGATCCTTGCAAACAAGGCATGTGACACCGATGAAATTCGTAGCTTTGCCAAACAACGCAAGTGCTGGGCGAACATCCCCGCCAAGACCAATCGCAAAAAATACATTCAGCTTCAGTCGATGGGTTTACCGTCAACGCAATCAGGTAGAGCGCTTCTTCGATCGCATCAGGGGCGATGAAGATCGGACCCGGATCTGAGCAGCAAGTTTCGGGAAACAGGGCGGACCATGTGTGTCCGGCCTGAACGGCTACACTGTAGGACTTCCGCTGCAGCATACCTGCTACGGTAAGCCGCATCTGTTTACTACGCTGTAACTATCTAACTTCTCAACGTCTTAACCGCAGGCATCTATTACTTGGCCAATCTCTTTGCAGGTCGCTCAGATGCCCAAATATCTAAATTCTAACTGGTTCCTTCGTTGGGCAATTCCCGCCATACTTTCCATCTTGATCTTTGGTCTCCTCTTCGCAACGCTGGATTGGGCGACCAGCAAAGCTGATGAAGTAGCTGTGGCACGCCAGAGAGATCTCGTTACTCTCGTTGTTTCCAAGATCAGGTCGGGAGTAGCTCACGAGCAAGAAAGCGTGACGGTTTGGGATGAAGCTATCCGCCGAGCGGCGGAGCGAGACCATGATTGGCTAGATGCCAACCTCGGGGCTTGGATGCATACATATTTCGGGCACGACGCGGCAGTGGTGCTCGGACAAGATTTTAGGCCGCTGTATCAATTTATTGCCGAAGATGGACATCCGCCGCGAACGGACGACCTCGCTCAGGCGTATCTGCCGCTTGCGCAGCGGCTACAGCAGCGACTCGCTGCAGGGGACACAGAAGGCATCAACGATCGAAATCTCTCAATCGGTGAGGCCGACTTGGTCTACGTTGGTTTCCGTCCAGCAGTCGTCAGTGTGAAACCGATCGTCTCAGATACCGGTAACGTAGAACAGGTCCCAGGCAGCGAGAAGCTGCACGTCGCCGTGCGCTTCCTTGACAGGGATTTGCCTCCATCGATCGGCCAGGAATACCAACTCGCTTCTCTCGAGTTTGACGTTCAACAGCCAAAGGAGGAAGGGCTATCATTCGTCCCTCTCAAGGCGCGTTCCGGAGCAGTTGTAGGCTACTTTCACTGGACTCCATTTCGGCCAGGACAAGACGTTCTGAAAGCCACCTTTCCAGTGCTCCTGATAGCTCTCACTGCCTTCTTTGGTGCATCGAGCATGGCGGGCGGGGCAATATGGCGTCGGTCGTGCAGGCTTGCGTCGAGTCAGGAAGCGCTTCGCCATCAGGCGAATCACGACAGCCTGACAGGTCTGGCCAACCGATCCTTCTTTAATGAACAGCTAGCCGCCCGGCTGGCAGAAGCGAATGTAGATGAGCAGCATTGTGTGCTTTTTGTTGACCTGGACCGCTTCAAGGAAGTCAACGACACCTTTGGCCACCCCACGGGCGACAAGATAATTTCCATGGCTGCTTTAAGAATGTCGGAGCTCCTTCCGCATTCCTTGATTGCTCGTATCGGCGGTGACGAGTTCACGTTGCTCCTGGATCAAACCTCTGCTGAGCAGGTAGATCAGATTGCTGACGATATCGTCAAATGTCTCAGGAGCCCATTCGAGCATGACGGGTTCCAAATCGTGATTGGAGCTAGCGTAGGTGTGGCTGTGGCCAAGGGCCGATGTGATCCTCTTGAGCTCACGCGTCAGGCTGACATCGCACTTTATCATGCCAAGGCGGCGGGAAAAAACACTTATGCGATTTTTGGCAGCCACATGGCCGAACTCCTTCGTAGGCGCAGCGCCCTCGAACACGATCTACGCGCTGCAATCAAGAATCGGGAGCAAATTGAGGTATTTTATCAGCCAGTCTACGCTGCCGTCGGCGCGGAGCTATGTGCCCTAGAAGCGCTGGTGCGTTGGAACCACCCAACCTTTGGATACATCAGCCCGCAAGAGTTCATTCCAATCGCTGAAGAAACCGGTCTTATCCATGAGATAGGCACCACAGTGCTGGATGACTCCTGCAGCGTTCTGTTTGAACTTCCACATATCACAGTTTCGATCAATGCTTCGGCGCTGGAGATGCAATCTCCTGCATACCCGCTGCGGATACTGACAGCGCTTTCCGAATGGCAAGTGAAACCAGAGAGGCTGGAAATAGAGCTTACTGAAAGCGTTGCCGCAGGCGACAGCGTTCAGCTTGAACTGAACATCAAAATGCTACGGAGCGCCGGCGTAAAAATCGCCATAGACGACTTTGGAACCGGTTACTCCTCTTTCTCTCGGGTTCAGAAATTTGCTGTCGATAGGCTCAAGATCGATAAATCCTTTGTCGACGACCTTGATCGAGGCGATAGCAACGCCACGATCGCCGCCATAATAACCATGGCTCAGAGGAAGGGGCTGAAGGTAACAGCTGAGGGCGTGGAGACGGCGGAGCAGCAGGAGCTGCTACGGGATCTTGGTTGCGATCATTTACAGGGCTTCCTACTTTCCCGCCCATTGACGCGCGGGGACATGATGGCATTGCTAAAGGTCCGAGCCGGCGCAACTGCATGACAGGCCGGAATGGAGCGACGTAGTCAACATGCGCGTTGCTCTCCACACTCCCGTCTATTATTATGTTCTAACAGACGATTCGGAACCACACATGTTGGCCATCCCCTTTGACGTTTCTGCTGCGGCCCGACCGCTCGGTACGTATGCCTGCGGCGAACGCCGTGTATGTCGCTCTACCTGAAGCGTATGGAGGCGAGCAGCTTTATCTGACCCGTCAGCCAGAGTGGCTCCGCCGTGCCAGGGTCGGCGGCGCAACCATTCCTCTGTTTTTGTGGGCTATCGATCAGCCTGACGTCGCAGGTAGCCAGCGTGGATTGCGCCAGTTGATTCCATCCAGGAGACAGCCGAGTTCGACGAACGGCATGTAGCTTGATGTCATAGACGAAGCTGCTTTGAAGATAGCAGTTCCGTGACGGCGAGCAAGGCGATCAGGAAAAGATCGAGCGCCTCAGGGCAGACCAGCCAAAATCAGAAGCGGTGCGGCCTACGCGGGATGGATACCTCTATACTCTCGATAGCCCCGTTCGTTTGACGATCGTACGAATACTTGCCGATCGTGAGATTTCCGTGGCTGCGCAGCCACTCAGCCATCTCCCAGCATCTAAAAAAATGCGTGAAAGAGGCGTAGTTCTGACCAGACGCAGTTCTCTACAATTTATTACTCGCTACCCACCGCTTCGCCAGCACGCATGCTCCTGGCTGTCGCTGACGGTCCACCGGGTGATCGCCACGCCTGATTAAATCACTTCGGGGTAGAGCAGTTTCAGCTAAACAACTCTTCTTCAGGCAATGCGTCCCACGCTTCTGTCTACGGTAACAACGATCACATTCAATCATTCTCCACACAATCGCTCGTCCGCGGGATGACGAAAAGACGTGTATTGGCGTTCGGATGAGAAGAACCACCAATAGGCTCGCCGACGGTTTGACAGCAGAGGGTCGGCGGTTCGGAAGGTCATAGCTTGCGCAAAACACTGCAGGCTCGGAACGCGCTCGACGTGTTCCAGCCAGCAGGAGCATACGGAGCGCCATCCTAAAAGCGCCCGGCAGGTCTACAGGTGGACGCCCTGGGGCGGCTACGAGACGCTATTTGTGGTCGATCGCGATTCCAACCGAGTGCTGAACGCCCAACCGCAAGATGCGTCATCATTCTGTAGCAATCTGTTACACGATCGAACCATATGTCACCTCATTTGCATCCTGATGTTACCGTACGGGCGTCATTCTGTCGGGGAGAGGATGGCGCCTCGGTTTGTAGGGGCTGGGTATCAGCATCAAGTGCGAAGGCGCGCACATTGATAGGTACGATCGAGTTAAGGTTTGAACGCTTTCTTGAACAGGCTTCCCCGCTTGCCGTTTCTGTAGGTAGAGGTCGCATGTCCTTCATAGGTTTGAGCAAGCCTTATCGGCCAAGGCTGCCATATTAAAATTTATTAATGGAGGAAATACGAATGAAACCAACTTTCAAGGCGATCCGCACGATGCTCCTCGCTGCCGGGGCGGCAGGTGTTCTTCTTGCGTCT
>NZ_JACHEG010000017.1 GCF_014201355.1 Aliirhizobium wenxiniae | reverse complement strand
ACCGTATCTCGATTGCGGTAGCGGGCTTTGCCCAGAACGATCTCGACATCACCTTCCAATCCAATCTGCTGACCGTCACCGGCAAGAAGCAGGAATCCCCGACAGAGGGCTACCTGCATCGCGGTATCGCAGGTCGTCCGTTCGAGCATCGCTTCGAGCTGGCCGATCACGTGCGAGTGAATGGGGCGGACTTGAATAATGGTCTGCTGACGATCGAGCTTGTTCGCGAAATACCAGAAGCCCTAAAACCGAGGAAGATTTCGATCCAGAGGACGCCTTCATTGACGTCGGTAGGTCCAGCACAGATTGAAGCCCAAAAAGCGGCTTGATCCTGAAGTTCGGTCATTGGCTCAGGGCGCCATTGCGATGGCGCCCGTCAACATTCCGGGTAGGGAAGGAGAGAATGATGAAACCCGATATGTTCAGAGAACCCGTCAACATTCTGGTCGGCTTGGGCTTTCCTGCCGAGGTTCGCAACGTGATGGACGCTTACCGGCACCTGACTGAGTGGCCGTCCTCGCTTAGGGACACGGCACACTCTGTTGCTCTGAAGGCATGTCAGCCGGCGCTTCAAGGAGACATCGAAGCAGAGACGGCCCGTGGCCTCTTTGCAGCATTCGCCGCCAAGCATGATCTGCTGGCTCCTGAAACACCGGCGATTGCTGCCTCGCGCGCGCGAGCCGACCGCGACCCCCATGTGCAGTGAGGTGATGTCATGGAAAACGCCATATTGAAGGAGGCGGTCGACCGTGCATTTACCTTGGGGCCGGCGGTATTGATGCAGGGCATGCACTTTCGACGCCCGAGCGATGTTGTGGCTGCGCGATCTCTTTCGCAGGACGACAAACGAGCGATCCTGGCCGCGTGGGCGTCCGATCTTTATGCGGTAGACTCGAAGCCGGCTCTTCGCTGTTTGCCCGGGACGAGCGAAACCGTTTCAATCGACGAAGTTCAGGCAGCACTTCGCGAACTTGATCGGCGGGGCCTGTCGTAGCGGTCCGGGTGCGCTGGGATGGGGCGAGAACCGGCTAAGGAAATCTAGCTTCATCGCCATGACGTCCATGATGCAATCAGGTGGGCGTTGTCCAAGAGGACTTTCGAGGGGAGCGGCGTTGTTGCACGTAAAGCGGGTCTTTGCGGTCGCGCATTATATCCTTTATTTGAAAGCCGACGAGCGAAGAGCGCGCTGAGATATTTGAGCTCTTCTAGTCTGATCGGCTTACTCCAACCAGTTGTACAGGGCCGGAGTTTTGGAGCTCCTGTCCCGGCAAGGTGGTGCCTGTTCCGATATTGTTACTCATTTTGCTTGCGAGACCCGACTTGCCGATCAAGATTCCCGATACGCTTCCAGCGTTTACTACCCTCGTTTCCGAGGGCGTGCGCGTCATGACCGAAACGGTCGCCGTGCGCCAGGACATTCGTCCGCTGCAGATCGGGCTTCTCAACCTCATGCCGAACAAGATCAAGACCGAGGTGCAGATGGCCCGCCTTGTCGGCGCTTCGCCGCTGCAGGTGGAGTTTTCGCTGATCCGGCTCGGCACGCACAAGGCGAAGAATACATCCGAGGAGCACCTCCTCTCCTTCTATCACACCTGGGAAGAGGTGAAGGACCGCAAGTTCGACGGGTTCATAATCACCGGCGCGCCGGTGGAGCAGATGGACTACGAGGATGTGAGCTATTGGGACGAGATGCGTCAGATCTTCGACTGGACGCAGACCAATGTGCATTCGACGATGAATGTCTGCTGGGGCGCGATGGCGGCGATCTATCATTTTCACGACGTGCCGAAACATGCGCTCACCGAAAAGGCCTTTGGTGTCTATCGTCACCGCAATCTTGCGCCGGCCTCGGTTTATCTCAATGGCTTTTCCGATGATTTCCAGGTGCCGGTCTCACGTTGGACGGAGGTGCGTCGCGAGGATGTTGAGAAGAAATCCGATCTGGAAATTCTGATGGAGTCCGACGAGATGGGTCTCTGCCTCGTGCACGAGAAGAAGGGCAACCGTCTCTACATGTTCAACCATGTCGAATATGATTCCACCTCGCTGGCGGACGAATATTTTCGCGATGTGAATGCCGGTATCCCGATCAAGATGCCGCATGACTATTTTCCGCATAACGACGATACGCTGACGCCCCAGAACCGCTGGCGCAGCCATGCTCATCTTCTGTTCGGCAACTGGATCAACGAGATTTATCAGACTACGCCTTACGAAATCAGTAAAATCGGTACTCTGTAGTTGCCGCAGGAGCTTGCCCGGCTTGCTTTCTGGGCTAAGGTGTTGGTTTCTGCGCGGAACTGACGGTCCTTGTGATGGCGGCGGCGGCATTTGTACTCCGCGTAAGCTTGTCTGTCTTCAGACGATTCATCTAGGCGCGTTCTCCGGAAAGTGACTGCTTCCACAATCGCTTTCTCCGTCCGGCTCATGGCCAACGGCTCGATTGATTGTGCGTAGCTGACGAAAGACGGTGTACAACAAAACTAAGCGGGTTGCGACATACCTGCTAAAGAGGCGTGACGCTGACATTGGTCATCGTTATGTAACTTGTGATGCAGCCGACAGGGGGGATTACTGCGTGGACTTCATGAAGCTGCTGAAATCGCTTGATGAACTACTCTACGAGCTCGTGTCGTGGCTGTTATTTTATCCCGTGACGATGTGGCGCTCCCTGATGAGGCCACTTAGAATGATGCGCTACGCAGACACCGAATTGGCGGACCGTCCGGAAGACCAGTACGAGGATAGCCTAAGTCCGCCGCTCTTCCTCCTGATTACCCTATTGCTGTCCCAAGGACTTTCTAGCGCTATTCCCTCGGTCATCGATCCCTCAGCAGCCATGAAGCAGCTTGGATCGGCTTCCAACCTTCTTATTGCCCGAGGTGTGATTTTCGGGATATTCCCGCTGTGCATGGCGGGAACGATTCTGCGGTGGAAAGCGGTCAAGATGACACGTAACTCCCTCCGACCGCCATTCTTCAGTCAGTGTTATGTCGCTGCCCCTTTTGCCTTTCTGTTGGTGCTGGGCATCGACCTCATAGGTGTCCCTGACGAGAAGGGAGTGACTGCGGGTATGTTAGCGATGGGGGGTGCCTTAACCTGGTATATTCAGGCGCAGGTCAGATGGTTCATGCACGATCTCGAAGTCGGGGTTTTGAAAGCTTTGATCGCGGTCATTTTTGCAATGCTGGTCGCCGTCGTCTCAGCTCTCCTGGTTGCAGTCGCGATCACCATGACTGCTAAGGACATCGCCCCACAATAGTTTTGCAGTCCGCTGGGACGCAGCGCGCAAATAAATGCCGACTTCGTGGTCCATTTCGCGCACAGCTAGATGTGGAACCTCAATAGGTTGTCCCGGTTGAGACCGAGGCGACTGATTGGTGTTTTTGATTTTAACCCGCCGTGTCCAGTTTAGCAGATGTGTTTTGCGTATCACTGATGATGGATTTGCGCGTGCATACGCTGAATAGCCCCGAGTTTCGTAGACACCCCGGGTTAGATTTTCTGCTGCCTCTCGAACTCGACGGGCGACAGCATTCCGTTCCTGACGTGCTTGCGTTTCGGGTTGTAGAACATCTCGATGTAGTCGAACACATCCTGGCGCGCTTCATCGCGTGAACGGTAGACCCTGCGACGTATCCTCTCTCGCTTCAGAAGATTGAAGAAGCTCTCAACCACGGCATTGTCATGGCAGTTGCCGCGACGGCTCATCGAGTGAACCAGATTGTGGTGCTTGAGGAACGAGGCCCAGTCCATGCTGGTGAACTGCGAGCCCTGGTCCGAGTGTATCAGCACCTTTTCCTTGGGCTTGCGTCGCCACACGGCCATAAGCAGAGCCTGGAGAACGACATCGGTGGTTTGGCGGCTCTGCAGTGCCCAACCGATCACACGACGCGAATAGAGATCGATGACAACGGCGAGATAGGCGAAGCCCTCGCAGGTTCGAATGTAGGTGATGTCCGTCACCCAGGCAGTGTCTGGAGCCGTCACGTCGAATTGCCGGTCGAGCGTATTATCGACGACGACAGACGGTCTGCCACCATAGATGCCGGGACGGCGTTTGTAGCCGATCTGCGCCTTGATCCCGGCGAGACGCGTCAGACGCGCAACCCGGTTCGGGCAGCACATCTCGCCCTGATCGAGAAGATCGTCGTGCAGCTTGCGATAATCGTAGACCTTGCCGCTTTCTTCCCATACCTTCAGGAGCAGCTCGGTCTGTCGCTTGTCCTCGTTGGCTCGCCTGCTCAGCGGGTTCTTCAGCCAAGCGTAAAATCCACTCGGCTGAACCCGCAGGACACGGCACATCGTCCGCACCGAAAACTGCAAGCGATGCAGGGCAATGAACGCGTACTTCACTTTGCATCCCTGGCGAAATACGCGGCCGCTTTTTTTAGGATGTCTCGCTCTTCGGTGACGCGAGCCAGTTCCTTCTTCAGCCGCCTGATGTCCTCGGCCTCGTCGTTGCCTTTGGCGTTCGACGCGGCAAACTTCTTCTTCCACTCATACAGGGAATGCTGGCTCACGCCGAGGCGCTGAGAAACCTCCGCAACCGGATAGCCTCGCTCCGTGATCTGACGCACAGCGTCGCGCTTAAAATCTTCGCTGAAATTCGATTTGCTCATGATGCTCTTCCTGCCTCAAAATTAGGAAAGAAGGTGTCTACAAATCTAGGGGCTATTCAGGGTCTTGGTCTGTCCATGGTATACGGCTTCGTCAAGCAGACCGGGGGTCATGTGAAAATCTACAGCGAAGTTGGGCAGGGAACCACGATCAGGATGTACCTGCCGCGTTCTTCCGGCCAGGAGGATGTGCAAGTCGCGATAATCGACGGTCCCGTCGAAGGCGGCCCGGAGACGATTCTGGTGACTGAAGACGACGAGGGCGTTCGCGCGACTGTCGTCGAAATGCTGCAGGAGTTGGGCTACCGCGTCCTGAAGGCTCCCGATGCCAGCGCTGCCCTAACAATCCTGGAAAGCGGCATGCCCATCGACATGTTGTTCACCGATGTGGTTATGCCGGGACCCTTGAAGAGCGCTGAACTCGCTCGCAAGGCTAAGGAGCGGCTTCCTAGCATCGCTGTCCTCTTCACGTCCGCCTATACCGAAAACTCGATCGTCCACGGTGGCCGGCTCGATCCCGGTGTTCAGCTTCTCTCAAAACCCTATACCCGAGAGGCTCTGGCGCGGAAGATCCGCCATTTGCTGAATAACGAGAAGCAGGTGGCGCTGTCTGCCGAGAAATCGGAAAACATTGACCCCGACCCCCGTGACAACACTGGCGATGCGTCAAGTGAGCAGGCTGCAAGCCGGCGCGTGCTATTGGTGGAAGACAATGCGCTCATTCGCATGTCAGACGCAGATATGCTCGCCGATCTGGGATATGAAGTGCTGGAAGCGGAATCGGCCGAAGAAGGGTTGCAGATCTTGGAACAGGCTGGGGTCGAAATCCTGGTGACTGACCTCGGTCTTCCCGTCATGTCCGGTGAAGAGCTGGCTCGTGAAGTGCGCCGCCGCTGGCCGCATATCGGGATCGTCTTTGCGACCGGCATGAACGAAGCGCCTTCTCTGGAAGACGGACCGGCTGCCGTGTTGCTCCGAAAGCCGCACGGACCGGACGAGCTCAAAACTGCGCTAGACGCCGTCTTGCCATTGACTTGAATGATGGACGCGATGCTTGGCATTGCGCTTGCGGGTGGCCGCCGCTTTCTTTGCGAACGCCAATCTCTTGACCGCGGCGCATGACGCGGCCGTCAAAATCCACCCATGTCGCCGACCTTTCGCTGTCTGGCACCCGCATCTGGCAGGAATGTCTTTAAGGGACAAAATTATTGAACCTGGGTTATCGCGCCGTTCGTGTGCGACAGCGTTAATCAGTCTGTCGATGATTTTCGACGACTACGACGAGGAGAATGCGGCGCCTCAAAATTTCCGCGGGCGTCTGGAACTAATAATCCGACAGCCTATTTGGTACGGTATCAGACAAATGTGTTTGAGGGCTTGAAGCAGGGCCATTTCTCTCCAACCGAAAAGAGACAGCCCGTGCATTCTGAACCCGTCACCGTTCTCGTCGTCGAGGATGAGGCCCTAATCCGTCTTGCTATCGTCGACGAACTGGAAGTAGCCGGCTTTCAGGTCTTCGAAGCTGATAGTGCGGCAGCAGCAATCGCCATCATCGAACACCATACTGATATCCGGATGATCTTCACCGATATCGATATGCCAGGTACGATGGACGGCTTAAAGCTTGCGGCATTCGTTCGCGATCGTTGGCCACCAAACAAAATCATTGTCACGTCCGGCAGGGTCATCCCGGGCACTGGTGAGTTGCCGCCCGACGTCCCCTTTCTTGCCAAGCCCTACGACTTTGATCTCGTCATTCGGTCGATACACGCGGCAATGAACGAGTAAGGTAGTGCCTGCACCGTTCACTAATTGCTCATGTAGCGGCCCGTCGCCTGGTTAGCGGATGGAGGCACGACACGCGTGGGATGAGGTCGACGTCTGGATATTCGTCTGAAACCTTTGGTACACATAGGACATTGGGTCGGCCGCCTTCGTTTTCCTCTAAACGCCTCGGACTACATGTGCTTGAGTTTACAGCAACCTAAAGTGGCGCGTGCGCTCATCAAAAAACTAAACGTTGACGTCAATCGGTTTGCACCCTATATCTGCTGCATCGATCTTTTGCTTGCCGAGCTTGTCTACGGCGTGATTGGCACCGCGTTTTAAGCGAACTTCTCTTTCAAAAATAGTCGGTTCATACCCGCGCGGCATCTCCTTCGCGGTCCCTCAATCTATGCTTTGAAAGGGTTCATCATGACCACTGGCACAGTAAAATGGTTCAATTCCACCAAGGGTTTTGGTTTTATCCAGCCCGACAACGGCGGCGCTGACGCCTTCGTTCACATCTCGGCCGTCGAGCGCGCAGGAATGCGCGAGCTCGTTGAAGGTCAAAAGATCGGCTTCGAACTTGAGCGCGACATGAAGTCGGGCAAGATGTCGGCCTGCAATCTGCAGTCCGCTTAATGATATCTGCTTCCCGTTGACCACGGATGTACTGGCATCGCCGGAAGCACTTATCAGTCTGAGGCCAGGCGGCTTGCCTGGCCTTTTTAATTTGGTCGAACGACCGACGATGGAGGAATCCATGACGGAAACATACAGCAAATCTCGCCAGCAAGCCGAACTCGCCTTCGGCAACGTTCAATCCCGATTCTTTTCCAAGAATAACGCACTGGAAGAGTTGCAGTCGGAAGAACACGCGCGCGAGGCGAAAACGTTACGGCTCAGAGAGGCGAGGCTTGCGAAAGAGCAGGCTGAACGGATGTCGGCAACCGCCGCGCTTGTCAACAAACACGCCAAGGCGCGCTGACCGCGCCATCGGCGCTTAAGGACAAACTGTTTGAGAAACTTTGGAACACTGAACTCGCTGACCGACGATCCGCTGCTGCTACGGCGAAAGCGGCGCTCCTCGGCGCTTACCAGGCAGCCAAGACCGCCAACGACCCAGCGCGGGCTGCAAAGCGGGCTGAGCGCACCGCGCTTGTTCAAGCGCGCGACTTACGCCGTATGGAACGAGACCGTCTCAAAGTTGAGGAGCGTAATCGACGCGACGCCGATGCGGCCGAAAAGCAGGCCGCTATCGAGGCTGCTGCCTTAGCTGAGACCGAAGAACGCGCGATCGCTGAGAGCGCAAGAATCCGACGTGTCGTTGAGGATGATGCTGCCCGGAAGGCCGAGCGTGATCGCCGCTATGCAAACCGCAAGGCTCGGCAGAGCCTAAATCGCCAGCAGATTAAACTGGGTCACGTCCCGGCTTGACGAAGCGACCGCTCCCGTGAGGGCACGCATCAGGGGTATACTATGTCACCAGACAAAAACGAACTGCAGGCGATCAATACGGCCTGGCAGATTGCGATCCAGGAAATCCTGCGGATGGTGATACGCGATATGTACCATGGAAGCGGCGAAGAAGCTTTCAAAACGCATATCAAACGGATCGAAGAAGCCGCGGTCGATAGCATTCGGACGGACTTGCGGCTTCGTGGCACCGACGAGTGGACTGAGGTTTTGGTCAAAGAGCGGGCGAGCAACTTTGTTACGACGCTGCTGACATCCTTTACCTACGATCGGGCCTGATCGCTAACCCTTAAGGTAGCAAGTAATCAACGCGTCCAGGTGCAGCCATCACGCCGGAACAAAAAACGGCTTGCGATCGAGCTGTGGTTGCGGGAACGCACTTAGAACAACGCCACGCGTGGCTCGTTTGGGTGCCGGGGCTATGAGTATCAGACCTTTCGTATCAAGCAGATCGTAAGCGCTTTCGCGTGTCGATCAGCAACCGTAAGGAACCACATTCAGTGATCGAAAAACAAGATTTCTCCGTTAGTTCAAATGGCGACCGGTGGTCGCTTAAGAAGCATCAGGTCTCGGGTGAAACGGTGGGGCTGCACGAAGCGAACGCGCCTTCAGGCGGACAGGTATAACCCGCATTCCTGTGGCGGATTTCCTCAATTGCAATGTTGGCAAGCCCGGATATGAAGCCCTGCTACAAATATTGGGTCAATCGCACCCGAGGCAGGAAAGCCAGCTCAGCCAGGATCAGGGTGAAACATCCTCGTATGCGACCGGGATGCGTTACCTTAATCTCGGTGGAAGACGCCGGGCGAAAGTAGACGACAATATCGTCAACACGCGCTCTTGGGAGAGTGATCCTTCCGAAGCAGAAGCTTTTTGGCAATCCAATGTTGAGACACTCGACGAAAGAGGTCGACGCGACGTTGCACTGCACCTGCCGAGCATCAGCGAACGATAATCGTTCAAGGGATGGACTGACGCAGAGCCGAGAGCAACCTCTTTCCCTGGAGCCTAAGCCTTAGCGGCGATCGAGCTTCAATCTGTAATCTGCGTAGGCCGCGATAAAAGAAAATCTGGCAATCTCGGCATCGCAGCGATATCTGAGCGCACTGTTGCAGTCAGCAATCGCAGCTCGGAAGGGTGCTCCGGTTTGATGGCGAAAATTTTCATGAAGAAATTTGAGAGCCGCTCTTGGCCCAGTGATGGGCTTATCGAGCAGGCCATCTTGAACGAAGACAGCAAACTCCCACTCGAGACCGAAACCTACGGGGATTACGGAGTTCAAGAGCTTCCCTTTCCTGCGGGTTCGAATGGCCGAGAGTTGCAAACGTTCAAAGCGCTGAACGCTGCTGTTTAAGCTGCAATCGAATATGGCGCCGGGATTTCTGGGCTGTTTCGAATAATTCCCGCGCGAAATCAGGAGATACGCGACCGTTCAGACGTCATTGATGCTGTTTGCTGCAGCAGCAAACGAGCGATCTCTGATCGTGACCCAGCTCGCGCCCATCATCGACCTGTGCGCTTCCATCGGTCCGAAGATCAGGCGGCCATCAAAATCCACCGGCTTATCCCAGTAAACGGTTCGCATTTTTGTGCTCCCAAAAATACCTATGTAGCGCGCCAATGAGCTAAGGCGAAAATTAAGGCAAAGACCTAACTTTACACGACCGTCCTGGTAAAATTTCTAGCGCAAGCGACTGCCGACGATGAGGTACAGGACTTCCGGCCGGCGGTTGCCTAAGGCCGGTTCGACTATCCAAACGCACTGCGCGTCCGGTCGAGGTGCAGTATGTGCCAAGAACAGATCATTGCCGTCACGACATGATGAAAAACCCCTACGACGTCACGCTTGTCGTGGCAGGTGACTTATGGCTGATCGATCGTACCACGGCCGCCAATACCCGGCTTTCGGGTGGTCTGGCCGTTTTGCCGTCGCCTTGAAGAAAAGCTGGTAGTGCAGACGGGGTTCTGCTCACCTTTCGATTCATGCTAAATGCCAGGTGAAAGCGGTCGATTGATCGTGTGCGCATTGAGGGACAGCGAATGGGATGGAAAACACCAAAATTCGTGTGAATGGCTATAAAGTCATCGAAACCGATGGTCCCACGTTCAAAGTTTACGATGGATCTGACCAAGTGGGTGAGGATTTCCCATACTCTGGTGAAGCTGCGGCTTTTGCTAAGTCTCTTCCCGCGCGTGATGTCCCGGCACCAAGAAACCCTATTCCAGGATTTTGAATCTCCCCGCATGATCCCGCAAAACGTCGACATTTGTTTCTTGCGTGTCGAAGAACCGCCAAGCAAATGAACTTGATTTCCGCAGACTCATTGCAAGGGTCCTAAGTGATTGAATTCCAAGTACCTAGCGAAGTTGATGAGTAGGTCGATCGTTCGATTCCGCTCAAGGCGTTAATGACACCCCGCAGTCAAAGGATTGACAGATCCAATATATCCGTTATTCTGGATATATGGAAAGCAACAGCGCAATAGCGGCCCTTGCTGCCTTGGCACAAAACACTCGCCTCGAGACATTCCGCCTGCTCGTGCGGCACGAGCCGGAAGGCATTCCGGCTGGCGAGCTCGCCCGGCTCCTAGATGTCCCGCAAAACACGATGTCGGCGCATCTTGCGACGCTGTCCCGTGCAGGGTTGGTCATGAGCGAGCGCCAGAGCCGATCGGTCATCTACCGAGCCGACCTCGACGGCCTGCGCGACCTGACGCTTTTCCTGCTGAAGGATTGCTGCGGCGGTGCGACGGAGCTTTGCGCTCCCCTGATCGCAGAGCTGACACCATGCTGCGCGCCGGAAGCGAAGCCATGTCGAACGTGATCACATTGCGCGAAGTGGCCGGTGGCGACGCATGTCTGCACGAGGCGCTCCGTGCCGCGGATCTCCCGACCGATGACATTGAAGACGATGGGCGCGCCTTCTTCGAAGCAGTCTCTGGCGATGGCCAAATGATCGGATATGCCGGCCTCGAGCCCTGCGCCGGAGATTACCTGCTGCGGTCTGTTGTCGTTCTTCAGGCACATCGGTGTCATGGGTTCGGCCGCTCCATCGTCGAGGCAACACTGCGAGACGTCGAAGGCGATGTCTTTCTAGCGACGACGAGTGCCGCGCCGTTTTTCTCCACCATGGGGTTTGCCGAGGTGCGGCGGGCTGAACTGCCGGCCGCCGTGCTCGCGACCCGTCAGCTTTCCTCCATCTGCCCCGCGTCGGCGACCATCATGAAGCTCACCAGGCCTCCGACCTAACACGGACCACGACCATGACTGACAAGACTTATAACGTGCTGTTACTCTGCACGGGCAATTCGGCACGCTCTATTCTCGCCGAATCCATCCTCAACAAGGAGGGCGGCGGCCGTTTCAAGGCCTATTCGGCCGGGAGTCAGCCGAAGGGCGAGGTCAATCCTCACGTTCTGAAGGAACTGGAGACGCTCGGGTACCAATCGACCGGCTTCTCGTCAAAAAGCTGGGATGTGTTCGCCGAGCCGAGCGCACCGGAGATGGATTGCATCTTCACGGTTTGCGACAGCGCCGCCGGCGAAGCCTGCCCCGTCTGGATCGGCCATCCGATGACAGCTCACTGGGGCGTCGAGGATCCGGCCGCTGTCTCTGGCCTCGATATCGACAAGCAGCGCGCGTTCGCGCAGGCGGCCCGCTTCCTCAAGAACCGGATCCTCGCATTTGTAAACCTGCCGCTATCGTCAATCGATCGGCTAGCGCTGGAGACAAAGCTCCGCCAGATCGGTGCGATGGAAGGTTCGACCTCGCCACAGGGAAAGTCGGCCTGATGTCCACTTTCGAACGATACCTGACCATCTGGGTCTTTCTCTGTATTGCCGTCGGCGTTGCCCTCGGCCACCTGATGCCCGGCGCTTTCCAGATCATCGGCGGCGCCGAGATCGCCAAGGTCAACATCGCCGTCGCGATTCTGATGTGGCTGATGATCATCCCGATGCTGCTGAAGATCGATTTCCGATCGTTGGCGCAGGTTGGCTCCTACTGGCGCGGGATCGGCGTCACGCTGATCATCAACTGGGCGATCAAACCGTTTTCCATGGCATTGCTGGGATGGCTGTTTGTCGGCTGGCTCTTCCGGCCCTATCTGCCTGCAGACCAGATCGACTCCTATATTGCGGGGCTGATCATCCTGGCGGCGGCGCCTTGCACGGCCATGGTCTTCGTCTGGTCGAACCTGACACGGGGCGATCCGCTGTTCACCCTGTCGCAGGTCGCTTTGAACGACGCGATCATGGTAGTCGCCTTCGCCCCGATCGTCGGTCTGCTGCTCGGTCTCTCAGCCATCACCGTTCCTTGGGCGACGCTCGTCCTGTCGGTTGCGCTCTATATCGTCGTGCCCGTCATCATCGCCCAAATACTGCGCAGCCGCCTGACGGTCGACGGTACAACAGGGGCGCTCGACCGTTTACTTGCGAAGCTACAGCCTTTGTCGCTCGTCGCGCTGCTCGCCACCCTCGTGCTTCTGTTCGCCTTCCAGGGCGAGCAAATCATCGCCCAACCGGGCATCATCGCGTTGCTGGCCGTGCCGATCCTGATCCAGGTCTATCTGAACTCCGGAGTGGCCTATCTTTTGAACCGCATGGCAGGCGAGCGCCATTGCGTCGCTGGACCATCGGCACTCATCGGTGCCAGCAACTTCTTCGAACTTGCGGTTGCCGCTGCCATCAGTCTCTTCGGATTTCAGTCGGGCGCTGCACTCGCCACCGTCGTCGGCGTCCTGATCGAGGTGCCGGTCATGCTGTCCGTCGTCTGGATCGTGAACCGCTCCAAGGGTTGGTACGAGGCATCGCCCGCCGTTTCCCGCAACACCATCATCGAAAGGCCCTGACCATGGACGCCACCATCTATCACAATCCGGCGTGCGGCACGTCTCGCAACACTCTGGCCCTGATCCGCGCCGCCGGGATCGAGCCCACCGTCATCGAATACCTGCAGAACCCACCATCGCGCGAACAGCTGGCGACGATGATCGTAGACGCTGGCCTGACTGTTCGCGAAGCCATCCGCGAGAAGGGCACGCCTTATGCCGAACTTGGCCTCGATAATCCGGACCTCACCGACGATCAGCTGCTGGATGCTATGGTCGCCACCCCGATCCTGATCAACCGGCCGCTCGTCGTTACGCCGCTCGGCACCAGGCTCGCGCGCCCATCAGAACTCGTTCTCGACATTCTGCCGGCAGATGCCTTCAAGGGGGCATTCACCAAGGAAGACGGCGAACAGGTCCTCGACCAGGAAGGAAAGCGTATTGTCTGAGACATTTCCAGCTCTGCACGACGACTTTCTTCAGCCTATTTCGCCAGAATCGCTGCGGCCGGCATTCTCGACACACAAGCCCAGAATCCTGATCCTGTATGGATCGCTCCGGGAAGTATCCTATAGCCGTCTTCTCGCCTTCGAAGTGCGTCGTCTGCTTGAACGGTTGGGATGCGAGGTTCAGATATTTGATCCAGCGGGGTTACCGCTCCCGGATGAAGCGCCTGTCAGTCACCCAAAGGTCCAGGAACTCCGTGATCTTTCCCAATGGTCGGAGGGCCAGGTCTGGATCAGTCCGGAACGCCACGGCGCGAAGACCGGCATCATGAAGTCGCAGATCGACTGGATCCCGCTGTCGCTCGGCTCCGTCCGCCCCACCCAAGGCAAGACGCTGGCGGTTATGGAGGTTTCGGGCGGCAGCCAGTCCTTTAACGCCGTGAACCAGTTGCGCATCCTCGGCCGCTGGATGCGGATGATCACCATCCCCAATCAGAGCAGTGTGGCGAAGGCGTATCAGGAATTCGACACCGACGGCCGGATGAAGCCGTCTTCCTACTATGACCGCGTCGTCGATGTCTGCGAGGAACTGGTGAAGTTCACCATCATGACCCGCGATGCTTCGTCCTACCTGACCGATCGCTACAGCGAGCGGAAGGAAGGGGCGGCCGAGCTGGAAAAGCGGGTTTCGCTCAAGTCGATCTGACGGATCAGGCCGTCGCGGCGGCAGGCTGCCGGCAGGACGCTGCCACCGCGACGAATGCCACGATGTTGACGGCACCGAGACATGCATTTCCAATGAGCGACAGGCTCAGGCCCAGGTTCTCCATCGCCGCCGCGAACGCGAAGGGCGCTCCGGCTCCGAGCGCCAATCGAGCCGCCGCCATCTTGCCTGTGATCGTGCCATACCCATCCGATCCAAACAGATAGAGCGGCAGGCTTCCCTGCGCGATGCTGTTGATGCCGGAACCGAGCCCGAGGCAGATTGCGAACGCGACAGCGCCCGGCAACCAGTCACCCGTCGCCAGCAGGATCAGAATGCCGAAAACGATCAGCACCGCCGACAGGACAGCGAGTGCCGGCGGCGACAGGTTCTTTCCGAAGACCATGTTGATAAGGCGGCTCGCGACCTGTGCCGGACCGAACAGGGATCCGATCACCACTGCCGCGGCACCCAGCCCGATCGACCCAAGCATCGGCACCATATGCGCGAGGATTGCGGCAAGCGTGAATCCGAGAAGCGCGAAGGCAAATGACACCATGGGCATCGTGGGGGATTGCCCCGATGACCGCCTCGCGAGGCCGGGCGGCCGTATCCGCATTCGATCCGGTCTTGCCGACGCGCATGATCCAGAAATGCAGAGGCATGCAGAGGAACAGGTTCAGCGCTGCGAAAACCAGATAGATCTCACGCCACGACATCCATCCGGAAAGTGCGGCCGAGATCGGCCAGAAGATGGTTGATGCGAAGCCGCCGATCAGGGTGAGATAGGTGATGCTCCGGGAGGCCGAACGGGGATCGCTCTCGACCAATGTCGCGAATGCCGCCTGATACTGCACCATCCCTGATGACACCTCGAGCAGGATGATGGCTATGGCGAATACGGCGACCGAGGGCGACCAGGCGCACAGAGCGAGCGTCAACGCGGCAAGAACCGAGCCTAGCGTCATCATGGTGGCGGCGCCGTTCCGATCCATCTGCTTGCCCAGGAAAGTGGCCGACAGACCGCCGATGAACAGCGAAACGGAGAAGACCCCGAACACCTGGGAAAGCGAAAGGCCCAGATCTACGGCCATGCCAGGAGCGAGAATGCTGAAGCTGTAATAGAGAGTGCCGTAGCCAATGATCTGAGTGATGCCGAGAGCCGAGACGATACCCGCGCGAACCTGTCGACTATGCACTTGCTACCTCGTCATCCGGGCTGCAGCATCCGTCACTCTTCTCGACATTCTCCCGGATCGCAGGGTGTCCGGCGCAGCAGTCTTCCATCAGGAACTTCACAAGACCGGCAAGCGCGTCGTAGCTGGCGCTGTAGATTATCGAGCGGGATTCCCTTCGCTGGGAGATCAACCCCGACCGCTCCAGCTCTTTCAGATGGAAGGAAACATTCGTGGCTGAAACGCCCATGCGCTCGGCGATCACGCCTGCGGCCAGCCCTTCAGGCCCGGCCACGACCAGCGCTCGGACAATGGCAAGGCGCGTCTCTTGTGATAGCGCCGCGAATGAGGAAAGGGCTTGACGTTCATCCATAGTTCAATATTCCTTGAATTATTGGATGGAGGGATAACCTACATGAACGCGATCGACAAGACTGTTTCTACAGACATCAACCTTGGCGATCTTCTCGCGGTGCTCGCGGTGGCGCCTGACGCCCCGTTGGTCTTCAGTTATGAAGGCCGTCCGGTCCGCCCTGGCTATCACGTCACCGAGGTGAAGGCGGGGCAGTTCTCGGCGCTCGACTGCGGCGCCAATCCGGAAGCCTGGTCGGAGATCTTCGTCCAGCTCTGGGATATCGACGAAGACGGTCGGACCCACATGCCGGCCGGCAAATTCTCGGCGATCATCCGCAAGGTAGCAGACCATGTGCGGCTCGAGCCGACGGCAAAGTTGACGTTCGAGGTTAGCGATAGGGAGAGGCCGATGGCGCTCTACTGCGCTGCCGCGCCACGGCTCGTCGCTGGCACCTTCGAGGTTTTCCTTTTCGCTCGGCCGGCGAGCTGCAAGCCGCGCGATCGCTGGCTGGCCGAGGAACAGGCGAAGTCAGCCTGCTGCGGGTCGACAGCCAGTGCATCAACGTGCTGCACGTAACTATGGTCGTTGATTGATGACGTGATCTTCTTTTCGATCCGCAGCGGATTCAGCTGCCGAGTTTTATCAGATTTCTCTCGTCGTAATAACAAGTCGATGGTTAGATCCCGCTCAATAGCATACCACCCTTGATGATTCGGCTTACATGAACGAAAGAACGGTCACCCTATTCGGTCTCACGAAGCTGCCGCTGGAGTTTCTCTAGAGGCGCGCGAAGCTTAACGACTAAACCTGTTTCCAGGTAGTCGACAAAGAGTTCACCAAAACTCGCGAGGCTCACCTGATCAGCCTTGACCCAAAACCTATTTTCCTTGGCGGGACGACTTTTGGTCCACCGCTTTCTGCCCATGTCGCCTCGATGAAGGGCTCGCCGGCATCCTTTATTACAGTCCAACGCATCGTGATAAGACCGTCAGCATTCGACAGGGCGCCATATTTTCGAGCGTTGGTGCCGAGCTCGTGTAGAACTAGCGATATTGCCAACGCTGCTTGTGGATCGAGTTCGACGTGGGGTCCACTCGACAGGAAACGTGGGCTCCCTTCCAATCCAAGACTGGAAATCGCACTCTCGACAATTGACTTGAGATCTGTGCTGGACCAGTTTTCGTGCATCAAAATGTCATGCGCGCGCGAGTATGCAGAAATGCGGTCCTGCAGCGTCGAGGCCACTTCAGCCACCGATTTTGCACCACGCAGCGACTGTGTGACAATCGACTGAAGCACGGAGAGAGTGTTCTTCAGGCGGTGGTTGAGCTCGTGCATCAGCAGCTTCTGACGCTCCTGACTGTGCCGCTCTTCCGTGCGGTCCCGTAAGATCTTCAGGAAGCCCTCGGGCTTACCGCCGTCGGAGCGCAGCACCATCATTTCGCCGGAGGCCCAAAACTTCGAACCGTCTTTCCGCAGATGCCAGCGCTCGTCATTTCCGCGGCCATGCTCCAGAGCGTCGCGCATCTCCCGCTGGGGAATGGCGTTCTGCTGGTCCTCTTCTGTAAAGAACACCCCTGCCGGTTGGCCCAGCATCTCTTCTTCGCTCCAACCCAGAATTCGGACAGCTCCCTCGTTCCAGATTGTCACCAGACCATTGAGATCCATCGAGACGATTGCATAGTCGATAGCGCTGTAGTACCG
Source organism: Aliirhizobium wenxiniae (assembly GCF_014201355.1). GTDB lineage: Bacteria > Pseudomonadota > Alphaproteobacteria > Rhizobiales > Rhizobiaceae > Neorhizobium > Neorhizobium wenxiniae. The sequence goes on along the minus strand of NZ_JACHEG010000017.1, from coordinate 26,579 downwards.
CCTCGAGAAACCGCTCGCGCGACGTGGAGTGACGCTTGGTCGTGTCCATGATTTCCCCCGAAATGCTCGTGTCGACGTGCTTATATGAGCAAGACTGGTCGCATCACAAGACAATATGTAACGGATTATCGCGTTCTAGCGGCCGCAAACCGATATGCGGGCGCTTGTGTCGGCTATGTTCAAAAGACAGATGTACGAGGCCTACACAAACGCTTTACGTCCAGGATATTCGCGAAAACCATTATCGGGGTCCACCCTTCACTCTATCCCGATTTTGATGCGGGGCAGGGGGGCGATCAGCGTCCAGATGATTGCGTCCTCAGTCGCGTTCCATGTGCTTGTCCCGCCGAGAGCGGCCGCAACGATGCGTTTCAAAACGAGGGAACCGAATCCATTGCCGCGGGCCAGGAGATCTGGCTCTCTGACACCAGTCTCGCGCCAGATCAATTTGAACTGCTCCCCGTCTGGATCACCCGAGACTGTCCATGACAATTCGACATCGGATAGCTCCGTTCCGGAGAACTGCACGTGGTTGATGACCAACTCATGGAGGGCCATGCCAATGTTCAACACCGCATTTGCGTCGAGCAAGATTTCGGGTCCGGAGCATGAGAACGCGCCACTTGTGTCGAATGGTCGGACCTGATGCGATATCAGCGCCTTTAGGTCTACGCCTGCCCAATCGACCGAAGACAGCAAGTCCTGAGAGTGCGAAAGCGCCATAATGCGTTCCCGAACGCGTCGCTCAAACGCTTTGATGTCCAGTTCGCGCGCCGCGGACTGAGCAATCACCGAAAGAATGACGGCATACTGATTTTTAATGCGATGATTGATCTCGCGCATCAACAGCTTCAATCGACGCTCGTTTTCCTTGCTTTCGGAAATATCGCGGGCAATCTTTGAGGCACCAATAATCCTGCCGCGCTTGTCTCTGATCGGCGAAATGGTAATGGATACAGGGACGAGCGGCCCGGCTCTGGTGTTGCGGAGTGTCTCAAAGGTCTCTATCTGTTCGCCCAGCTTTATGCGTCGGATGATCTCGACTTCCTCGTCGTGACGATCGTCGGGTTAGGATGTAGATCGAACGTCCTATGGCTTGTGCGGCTGTAAAACCGAAAAGTCTCTCGGCAGCCTTATTCCAACTAACGATCGTCCCGGACAAATCTTTGCTGATGATGGCATCGAAAGAGCTGTCCACAATGGCTGCGAGGCGAGCTTCGCTGTGATTTTTACGGCGCCGCCTATTGGTCTTCTGCTCAAACATGTGCATTCCCGCGTCACGCCAAAACAATAGTGGTGCAGGTCATTGGGTCAAGGGTCGGTCGATTTCAGATTTGACTGGACGCAAAACTACTCAAGTCCGCTTCCGTTCAATCCAGGCAGAAATTTTCTTCCGACGTCATCTTAGCTCGGTCCAACATGGCGCCGTTGGACCAGCGCGAGCGTGAAGCATTAAGCGTCCGTACAAGATCTTACCGCGCTGCGCTTGGGTTTGAAGGACCAAGCCCTTAGCCACGTTCGGTCGTCGGAGGGAGCGATTACCCAGCCGGTAGCTGAGAGTAGACGTGTTTGCGAGCAGTGCGATGTGGCGAATGTCCTATACGGGCGAACCAGACAGGGGGACTTGGACATGCTTGGCCGAAAACTGCGCCAGTTTGCGTGCGTCTGTGGCATTGAGCGGTTTCGAGATTTGATAACCTTGCACAAAGCGCCCGCCCAGATCGTGGATCGTCGCCAATTCCGTATCGTTTTCAACACCCTCAACGATGCATTCGAGGTCCATATCGTGTGCCATCCGTATGAGCGATTTGACGATTTTCGCGCTCGCCAGGTCACCATCAATGCCTGTGACAAAACTCCGGTCTATTTTGATCTTCGTCAGTGGCATAAGATGAAGGTGGGTCAAGCTCGAATACCCTGTCCCAAAGTCGTCTAAAGACACGCCTACACCAATAGCTATGAACGCTTGCGCTGTTGCCTGAGCTCGCGCAAGATCGGTCATCAAGGCTGTCTCAGTAATTTCCAGATCGAGCCGATGCGGCTCGATCCCGCTGCTGCCTATGATCGCAAGCAGCCTCATCGCGTTGTCACTCGATGTAAGGTCTCTAGCTGAAAGGTTGAAAGACAGGCGGATGTTGCTTGGCCATGTTCGGGCCTCGCGTAGGGCCATCGTCAGGAGGAGGCGACTAAGGTGGTTAATAGATCCGAGCCGCTCCGCTGCGGGAATGAATTCCGCAGGTGATACAATCCCAAGTGTCGGATGCGTCCAGCGCGCCAAAGCCTCAAAGGCTACGACCATGTTGAGATGGATATCGAAGATCGGCTGAAAATAGACCGTAATGTCATTATCAATTGATCCGTCGCGCAGGGCCTGCTCTATGACAGTCATTCGTGACAGGCTTTCGTAGTGCGCCTGTGAAAAAATGACGACACTGCCCGGTACTTCACGCTCGGCTTGGTAGAGAGCAAAGTCAGCCTGTTCGTATAGGTAACTTTCCGCATCGATACACAGATCACTGCGTGCCATGCCGATTGAGCCACCGATCTGAATAATCGTATTCGAAATTGAAAATGGCTCTCGACAACAATTGCAGATTTTCTCCGCGAGTTTCTTCGCAGCCTGCGCCTCGATCTGCGTCAAAAAAGCAAATTCATCGCCGCCAACACGCGCGATTAGTGCCTCGCCGCGGCAAGCAAACGAAAGACGAGAGGCTAGCTGAACCAGGAGTTCATCACCGAAGCGGTGGCCGTAAACGTCATTGACCAGCTTGAAGCCATCAAGATCGATTATACCGACATGGGTGGGACTGAGTTGTTCTTTGGGCTGGCAAATCGCTTCGTCTAATTTGGCGAAAAAGAAACGTCTGTTGGCAAGCCCGGTAAGGCTGTCCAAGTTGGCAAGCTTTCTGTTCTCGTCGCTCAGTGCTTGTGTTTGCTTCTGCTCTTCGATTAGATCCAACTCACGCTTTTCCAGGACGTTCTTTTTCGTCTTCAGCTCCTCGCGTGAGACAACCAGATTGGTGAAATCCCGATACTGAACCCAAAGAACCATCAGCATCGCCATCGAAACAAGGCCCACATCTATCGCCATCGCTATAAAGATGTAGTTTCCGGTGAGACCGAAATAGGCGATGAACACCACGTTGACGACTAGGGTCACGGCCATAGCCGCAGACACAAGATGGGTCAGACAGAAGATGCAGCCAATGACAGTGATGCCCATGTAGAATGCAACATGGCTCTGCATGAAATTGTCGCCGTAAGGAGCAAGAGCAATCCCCCAGGTGGCAAAGACTGCAGCCAGTATCCAGGCGAGCCGGTTTGTCCGGCGGAGGTCAGCGATGATCCGTATGGGGTCTGTATCGGTTTGACCGATACCTTGCCACCATCTTAAAACACGTAGCACACAAACCAGCGTCATCAACGATGGGACACCGATAGTAAGAAACGCGGGTGCTGCATTGAGATGGGTGATCGCAACGCCCCATGTGTTCACCAGCAGGATGAAATACATAAGGGGAACCTGCTTGGAAAGCGCTGCCTTCTGGGCTATCGCAAGCGTTGGATCGTCTCCACGTACTCGAAAGAGGGGCAAATTCGAAAAAATCATGTTGGGCACACTGTCTGATATGCGAAGCAGTTTTAACTTAGAACGACTTCATGCCCCTCCATTATGACGGACAGCCTTTCATGAAGCGCTTAATTTTCCGGCAGCCCACAGTGTGAACGGGCGGTAAATGCTGCTTCATCGCCGGCCTGTCAGCGCAGATGCCAGGTGTTTAATTGGTTTGGCTAAGCTTAGTCGCCGACTGATTGGACAGCCTCGCCCTGCTTCTGAAAGCATCGCCTTGTCGGCCATGCTACGTCACGCGGCAGGCTAATCACTAAGCGAACTTGCTTCCCGGGCAACGGGTGGTCCAAGTGTCTACTTGTAACGCCATGATAGCGGGCTTAACCCCGCCACCATGGCGAATTTCTGTAGATCGTCAGAACTCTTCCCAATTGTCGGTGGCGACTGCCGCTGCCCCACTGCCGCGGCCGGTGAAGGCTTTGGCGATCTTGCCAACCATGCCGCGAGCCGGCGAAGGCGCCGGGGTGGAGCGTGGAGAGGCTGCCATCACGGCTGCAGTCTGGCGCGGGCCGGCGGAATGGTTTGCCGTGCTGCTCACCTGACCAAGCTGGAACTGGCTGATCAGCTCACGCAGACGGCTGGCTTCCGTGGCCAGTGTAGCGCCGGCGGCATTGGCTTCTTCCACCATCGCGGCGTTCTGCTGGGTCACCTGATCCATCTGGTTGACGGCGGTGTTGACTTCCGAGAGTCCTACCGACTGCTCGCGCGAGGAGGTGGCAATCGAATCCATGTGCTGGTTGATTGTGACGATATGCGCCTCGATGGCGCGCAGGGATGCGCCGGTCTCGCTCACCAGCCTCACGCCGCTGGCAACCTCGATCGAGGATTTGCCGATGAGATCCTTGATTTCCTTTGCGGCACTCGCCGAACGCTGAGCCAGCTCACGGACTTCCTGCGCCACGACGGCAAAACCCTTGCCGGCTTCACCGGCGCGTGCGGCTTCAACGCCGGCGTTCAGTGCCAGAAGATTGGTCTGGAAGGCGATGTCGTCGATCACGCCGATAATGTTGGAAATCTGGCCGGACGATTCCTCGATACGACCCATTGCCTGCACGGCATTGGCAACGACGTTGCCCGACTGACGAGCGCTTTCATTGGCCTGGATCGCGACCGAGCGGGCTTCTTCGGCACGCTTGGAGGAGTTGCTGACGTTAGCCGTAATCTGATCGAGTGCGGCAGCGGTTTCCTCCAGTGAGGCAGCCTGCTGTTCGGTCCGCTTGGAAAGATCGTCGGCGCTTTGGCTGACTTCACGCGAACCGCTGTCGATCGAGTTGGTGGCCTGTGCCACCGAACCGAGCGTTCCGCGCAACTGACTAACCGTGGCGTTGAAATCGGCCCGCAGGCTTTCGAAGTCTGGTGCGAACTGGCGGTCGAGCTGAAAAGTCAGGTCGCCGGAAGAGAGATGCTTCAGGCCGGTTGCGAGACCATTGGTGGCCTCGGCCATCTGTTCGGCGCGAATGCGCGCCTCCTCGGCGTTCTGTCGACGCTGTTCTTCGGTCATGTTGCGCTGTTCGTCGGCCTGGCGCTCCAGTTCCTTCGTCTTCAGCGCATTGTCCTTGAAGACCTGTACGGCGCGCGCCATGGCGCCGGTTTCGTCCGGGCGGTTTTCGCCTTCGATCGTGGCATTCAGGTCGCCGGCGGCCAGGCGTCCCATCGTGGATGTGAGACGGCCGATGGCGTTGCCCAGCGACTTGGCGAACAGGAAAAAAGCCGTCAGCGCGATGATCGATGTCAGAAGCGTCACACCGAGCATGGTCCAGAGTGCAGATCGGGCCGCTGCGGCGATTTCAGTCGTATCTGTGCCGATTTCGAAGACGCCGATCTTGTCACCGGAAAACGAGGTGAACGGCACTGCCTTGATGAGCATGTCGCGCCCATCAAGAGTCGCCGGCTCAAAGACGGATTTGCCGTCGAAAGCTGCCTGGATTGCGCCAGCATCCAGAAGTGCGCCGCCCCCCTCCGTTGAGGACTGGTTCACCATTTTGCCTTCGGAGAGGACATTAACAGAGATCTCTGCACCGAGGCGGTCAGCAAGCGGCGAAAAATATGCGTTTGAAAGCTCGGTTCCGACGTCGACGACACCGACGACCGTACCGTTAACAAGAACAGGCGCAACGGCGTAGATGCCAATTCCTGTTCGTCCCGGCTCTATGCCAGCCGCCACTCTCCCGGTCGATATGGATGATGCAACCGTCTTACGACGAGCCAGATAGTTGTCACCAAATTTCTCTGGTGCGTGGGCTCGGACGATGACATTGCCTTGCGCGTCGGCGACAGTGATGTTCTGTAAGCCACCTAGCTGGGCAACCGCTTTGATGTTGGTTGAAAATTTGTCGAGCAGGTGCTGGCGATCGTTTGCACGTATGTATCCCGCGATATCGGGTTCCCCTGCGAACGCCAGAGCAAGCGCTGAGGCGGACCGTTGGATGGCTGCCATGTCAGTCTGAATGACGTTGAGATCACTTTCCGCTTTACTGTAGAGCGCCTTTTCGTTCATGTCACCTTGGCGGTACCATGCCAGGCCGCCGATCGCGGCACTCGCGAAAAGTACGGTGGCGAATCCGTATCCTGTGATCTTGATCCAAAGCGGTTTTCTTACAGCGTCTGCAGTCAATCCATTCCCCTCCGCGAGATGCGTTCCCATCTGTCGGGACACTGTCTGAAAAGGATCAACATTTAATAAATCATCGCCTAAGTACGAATACGGTATGAGATGTCGCTTATGCCGCCGCAAACCAACGCTGCCGCTTCGATCGTGTCGGTCGGGAGCATTTGCGGGCTCAGCAGGGCCTCGCGTCGTAGAAAGAAAAGCGACGTTACTTCTTCCCGTCTCTTGGCCTAGCTGGCGTGCAAAAATCGAGATTTATCAAGATCCAGCCGAAGAAGACAGACCGACAGCTGCATGTGCCGTTAAACTCGCCCGTTGGGAAGGGCTCTATGCCGGCGCGCGAGTGTCGGATAAACATGGATGCGCGTGGTGAACGCTAATGCCATTTATTATCTGGTTGATTGATCTGTCGCAGTAGAAATTTTACTCCTAACAGTTCGAACAGTGCTACCACGACCTGCCCCAAGTTGTAGACAATGATGCAGGTAAACCACAATTAACGTGCATCAGTGGCGATCCATACGCAATCGAACAGAAATCCTCGGATTTGAGCGAATTCATTAACGCGGTATTTCATGCCCGCGGGTTGCTCTCGGCGCTCCTCCGAAAAAAGGGGCCGGTATGCCAGATTTTTTCACACTCTATCTCGTCGTGCTGCTTCTTAATCTCTCCCACTGTATCATCTGGGGGCTTATCGTTTTCCGCTACCCTGATCTGCGCGCCGCGCGTTACTGGCTCGCGGGAAGTGCGCTTAATGCCGCAGGTGGAGTACTTCTCTCAGTACAAGGCGAAGTGGCGCACATTGCGTTGACGGTGGGCGCAAACACTCTGGTCGTATTGGGCTTCTACCTCAATATGTGTGGTGTCCGGCGCTTCCACGGCGCGGCCATGAGATGGAAATTGGTCGTTACTCTGATCTGTATCAGCAGCCTGGTCATGGTGGGGACGTTCAACACCTGGTACGGACGAAACCCGATGTACACCACCGCTCAAGCGCTGCCCCTTTTCTTAACAGCCATTTTTTTAGTGCGGAATTACCGACGAGAACTTGGTGCGATTGTGTCGAGCTCGGCGCTGATAGCGGGAGGGTTGGCCCACGGAACTATAGCCGTCGGCAACACCCTGATCCTCACCGGGCTGGCGCCTGAGATGAATATGCGCAGTGCTGCATCGATTGATTTGCTTGTTTTCCTCTTTGCGGGTGTCGTTTGGAATTTCGGGTTCCTGCTTTCGAGCGTCGACGAACTGCGGGCCGAGGTGGAACGGCTGGTCAATGAAGACGACCTCACAGGGCTTGCCAGCCGGCGTCTATTTCTGAACCGCCTCTCGACGGAGTGCGCGGCAGTCGGGCAAAACTCTGTATTCAGCCTGATGTTGTTCGATCTTGATCGGTTCAAATCGATTAACGACAAGCATGGTCATGCAGCAGGGGATGCGGCGCTAAAGCATGCTGCCGAGATTATCCGTCTTCAATTGCAGCAGAAAGACGTTTTTGCGCGGCTAGGGGGCGATGAGTTCGCCCTCCTACTACCTCGCACAGATGTGGAACGGGCGTCGGCGGTAGCCAGAAACATTGTCTCAGCGTTGATGGAAGCCCCCTTACTCTGGCGCGGCATTCAAATTCCCGTGGCTGCCAGTATAGGAATTGCTCCGGCCCAAGGGCCCGCTGTGAATGCCGAAACGTTGATGGAAGCAGCGGACAACGCGCTTTACGAAACTAAACGGCGGGGACGGAATGGCTACACTTTTGCCAATAGTGCGCACCGCGGGCGGCTACCCCCAGCACAACATTTCGTCATCGAGATTCCACACACAGAAGTGGCACTGGCAGCGGGCTGACGACCAACCGCTACGACCTGGGTGGAGATCAGGGAATGAAGTTCAGGAGACCCAGGTGCCTCGCCATAGAATACTCATGACCCGATGTGAGTTCGCCCCCACATCTTGGCTCATTGCGATACCGGAAGCTGAGGCCGTCCATAACATCAGGTCAAAAGATCCAAAGTTCATATTGGGTCAAGAGCGTAATTCAGAGCGTCAGCTTTCCGCCCTCCGCCCATGATCGCACGGTGATCACGGCATCGGCGAAATCATCAGACGCCTCCCACGGCAGGTTATGCCCGCAATCGACCGCCCTGTGCTCATGCCGGGCGGCGAACATGATTGAATGATCTGCCGTGCCCCCGGGTTTCAGGGGATCTTGCGTACCATCGATCGTAATCGTAGGAACCTCTATGGCCGGTTTCTGGGCCAATCGTTCCTCGGACAGTGTAGGATCGCCTGGAGCGAGGCCGAAGTCGAAGCGATAGGAATGGATCACGACATCGACGAAGTCAGGATTATCAAACGAGAGGGCAGTAGGATCGAAGTTCTCGTTTTCGAACGCCCAGTTTGGCGACCATTGCCGCCACAGCATCTTGCACAACTCGCGTCGGTGTGACTGCCTCTTGGGCCTGACATATCCGTTGATAACCCTGGTCCTACAGCGACGTGGCGAGCCGGACGCGCATTCGGCCTGAACGCGTATTTGTACGCGGCAGGCTTTGCGTTCGCCCCTCTTTATGAAAGTCGTGAGGGGGCGTGACAGTTTCCGGCAAGCAAGGCGGCCCCTTCTTGATCGGCTCGAGGTTGCCAATCCTGACGTGGCTCTGTCCTTGAGTATTGCGAGACCTGACGCGCGACTTCCTTTAGAAAATTCGAACCCTTATGCGAATTATCTGGACACTAAGGAACATCTGTCTCGATCGAAGATTGGTAGAGATGTGGGCTGAGCGCTTTGCTTTTGGCGGAGGGAAGTTTGATGACACGCTCGGAGCTGGACAAAGCCGCCCGCAAGGCTGGAATTGCCCTTCACTATCTCGGGGTTGACGGCTCGACCACCGAAGTGCCGTTTCAGACGATTAAAGAGTTGGTTGCGGCAATTGGCCCCGCGATCTTCGACGAAGCAACGGCTACGCCGAGATTTGATCTCGATGGTGTCATCGCATCCGTCACCCACACTTGCTTCTCTCCTGACTGGCTACGCGATACCCGAGTGTGGGGGATCGCATTACAGATGTACGAGCTGCGATCCGAACGTGATTGGGGCATCGGTGATTTCGAGGATTTGGCGGCCGTCTGCGGCATAGCGGCGTCTGCGGGTGCGGATTTTGTGGGGATTAGTCCCCTTCATGCGCTTTTCACAGCTGACCCGAACCGCTGTTCACCTTACTCCCCGTCGAGCAGGACGTTTTTAAATCCAATATACATCGCGGTCGATCGCGCTCCAGGATACTCTTATGCCTCGGAAGATGGCGAGGCAAAAACGAGTGTGAGGTTGAGCGAAAACGTTGATTACGACGCTGTCCAGAGATTGAAGATCGAAACGCTGAGGGTCGCATGGTCAAACTGGCGTCGGGATTTCAGTCGCAATGACGAGTTCAGCCGTAGATCCTTTAACGCATTTCTATCGGGAGAAGGTGAAGCGCTGCGCCGGCATGCGTTGTTTGAAGCGTTATCTCATGAAATGGCCGCCAAGGGCCTAGGCGCTGGCTGGCGTAGCTGGCCCGAGAAGTTTCAGCATCCGGGCAGCGTAGAGGTAACAGCGTTTGCCGCAAATCATAAGTCCGAAATTGAATTCCATCAGTGGATGCAATGGATAGCACATCTTCAGTTGAAAGACGTCGCAGCTCGAGCCGTCGCTAGTGGGCTACGTCTCGGCCTCTATCTTGATTTTGCCGTCGGACTTGCGCCTGATGGCTCCGCAACGTGGAGTAACCCTGACGCCTATCTCCATGGCTTTTCGATCGGAGCGCCGCCTGACCCGTTCAGCATTCACGGACAGAATTGGGGCCTTGCCGTCCCCTCGCCAGCGCCTCATCAGCAGGAAAGTGGCGCAGTAGCCGACATCCGACGGGTTATGCAGTACGCTGGGCTGGTTCGGTTCGACCACGTCATGGGTCTCTGGCGCTTGTTTGCGGTCCCGGAGGGGCGGTCGACATCTACTGGCACCTATCTGCACTACCCATTTGCCGAGGCGCTCAACGCAATCGCGATGGAATCCCAGCAAAGCCAGACGGTGGTTGTTGGGGAAGACCTTGGCAATGTGCCCGGTGGTTTCCGTGAGGTCCTGTCGCATGTCGGCATGCACAGCTACAGGGTGATGTACTTTGAACCAGAGATCTCTACCGAGCGATTGGAACCGATGCACCCTCAATCGCTGTTCTGCATTTCAACCCATGATCTTGTACCGCTGGGTGGGTGGTGGAAACATGACGACATAGCGCTGCGTCACTCCCTGGGCCTACTGGATGAAAGCGGGATAGCGATCGAGAGCTCTTATCGCGAAGCGCTGAGATCCGCGCTCTGGCTTCATCTGTTTGGGGAGAAGATGCAAAGCACGAATGTTGCGAAAACTGAAGCCCTTCAGCAGGCCATCCATAGCTATGCCGCGGGGCTGGACAGCAAACTATTTGCCGTGCGGCTCGCCGACCTCCTTGGTGACGAACGGCCAACAAATGTCCCGGGGACGGATACGAGTTATCCTAACTGGCGTCTAAAGGCGCTCTGCCCAATCGAGCGGTGGCGAACATTACCCACGTTCACTGCAATCTTAGAGAGCGTCTCGGCAAAGAGACCAAGAAGCGATAGGGCTGGATCGCTTGACGGACGTTTGTGAACCACACGCAGATCGGCCATGATCAAGCGGGTGGTTAGCTGTACAGCCATCAATTACCTGCACCAGCGCCTTTGCTTTCTCAACATTGCTGCGGAGATCAAGGGAGACATTTCGACAATGGATAGCTGGTGGCCTGATGCATACGGTGGGTCTGACAGGCATCGGGCTTCTGATCGCTCGTCGCGTGGTAGCCCTTGGCGCTCGTTCCGCTATCGTTGCCGATCGTCTGCATGCTCATCGGCGGCCTAGCGTATCTCGCGCCATATGTCGAGGTCGACACTTCGCCCCAAGCCCGCCCGTATATCACGGAACGCTTGACCGAATTCGTGGTGATCGTGCCTTGATGGGTGCAGGTCTGAAGATCGATCGCCGCTTTTCATTCAAGGGATGGGCGATCGCATGGAGGCTGTTGCTGATCACCATTCCGCTCAGTATTCGGGGCACTATTTTCAAAGGCAAAGGTATCCTAGGCGTGAGCACGATGTCAGCGCTCCTTCTGGCAGCCAGCCTCACTCCCACAGATCCGGTTCTTGCGGCGGATATCCAGGTCAGCGCTCCGCTGGAAGGCGGTGAGGACGCTATTCGTTTTGCCCTGACTGCAGAAGCAGGCTTAAACGACGATTTGCGTTTCTCTTTGTCCATCTGGCGATCATCCCCAGCATAACTACGGCTGCTGAAGAGCCTTGCCTCTTGCACTGGCTTTCGCTGAACGTGTTCTCCCGTCAGATGAGCGCGCAACACCGGCTTTTGCGACCCCCGGTCGAGTGACTTCCACGGGAACCAAGGAGCTGCGCGTAGACAGTTCAGACAGGATCAGGCCGAGTGTACGCGCAATGAGGCCGCAGGCAAAAGTGAGAGGGCTGCTCTCCATATCATCACCTTCGCCCATAGAGAAATGCGACGACGGCACCACCTTGGACAATCGCCGCAAAGATAAAGATATAGACGTCAGAATATGACCTGACGGCGCCAAACGCCGCAGGCGCAAGTGCGTAGGTCGCTTGGCTTACAGCGACGATCAGAGGGACCACCCGGGAGACATCTGCCTTATCAAATTCCACTTGGGCAATGAGAGGTGGCAGGGATGTCGCGTTGCCGATCCCGAGGCCGAACAGAAGCACCCCGACGATTATAGCAGTCGCGTAGTCTCGCCCGCTCAACAGCAATGTCAAAGAGCCAATAATCTGGACTCCGTAACTCGCCGAAGCGATCAGGCGCCGATCGGCATTTGCAGGCATGAACCAGCCTAACCCTGTCCGGCCGGCAATGGCAGCAACGGTCGCTCCACCCATAATCAGGCCAGCGCTCTTCGATCCGAAGACCGGAACAATGATCGAGAACATGTGCGCCAGCAGGCCGATTTGAGCAAACAGGCCTGCGGCCATTGCTAACGCCAGCGTAACGAAGCGGCGGTCACGCCAAAGCGATCTTCGTCGTGAAGAGGCAGTAGGCGCAGCTGGCGTTTCCTCCGGTGCTATGGCTCCATCGGGAAATTGACCAACACCTGCAGGGGACTTCGAAAACACCAAAACCGATAAAGCGGCGACGACGACCACCATCAGGATGCCGACAGTGCACGCTGCCTGGGCAAATCCAATCGAGGCGATAAGCATGACCCATAACGGAGAGAAAAGGACACCGCCGACGCTCGCCCCGTTGTATGCCATGGACAGCGCTGCGGGACGGCGGAGAATAAACCACGGAGCAATGAGGGCGTTGACTGCAGCAGCGCCCATGGCGACCCATCCTGTTCCACTTAGGAGGGCAGCAATAAACAGATGCCATGGCTCGTAGGCCGCGGACCAGCCAACAATACCGACGGCGAGAAGAACTGAACCGATTGAGGTTACAAGCGGAACGCTGTAAATCCGATAAAGGCGAGGAAGGTTTGCAACAACAGCTGCACCCACCAGAAAATGCAGTGTGACTGCGGTCGAAACCAGCGCCAGGGACCATCCCGTCCTCTGGACCACCATCTGCAGATAGATTGGCGGTCCGTAAAAACCGACCCCCCAGCCGAAAATTGCCAGAACAAAGGTCGCCGCGACGACGTGCCAGCCGAAAAAACGAGGAGTTTTAGATATCGATGCAAATGTCATGATGAGGTCCTGAGAGTGATTGGTCCTCATTGCATTTTTCCGACTGAAGAAGCTTCGGTCGCGATCGAAGTGTTCGTGTTTATCTTAGGTGGGGCGAGTGCTTTCAGAGGCGGCTACTGTTTGTCGGCAAAAATCTTGCGAAAAAAGAGTCTTTGCGTCTTGGCGTCGGGATAGTGCTCCAACGTCGCAAACTTTGAATATCCCTGCTTCTCGTAAAAGCCCGGCGCTTGAAATGTGAACGTATCAAGCCAAACTCCGACGCAACCTCGTTCTTTGGCCCATTCCTCTGCTCGCGCGAGAAGTTCCTTTCCGAGACTTGCCCCCCTTAGAATTTTCGGAACGAACAGGAGGTCGATGAAAAGCCAGCGATAATAGCATTTCGCCGTCAGCCCGCCTTGAACCTCGCCGTCTTCACTTCGAAGCAGGATGGCCAGTGGTTCATAGCCATCATCACCTATCTTCGATTCATTGAAGGCCAGCAGCGCATCAACAATCGCCTTCCGATCGTCCTCATGCAATTCTGACTTAATTTCCATATGGACCATGGGTCGCTTCTCATTTCGATTAAGTGCGGGAGCTCTGTGACGGTCGTGCCGTCTAACAATGTCTGAGCGGCCGCGCAATACACGCGCTTTGACGGTCACCGCCGGCCTGATGATCAATAAGGTGGGGCCGTGGCTCAATATCTGGCGGTTGCGGCCTTGCCTGCTCCTGTGTGAATGTCGTCTACAATATTTTTCTCTCGTAGGTCAGGAACTGCGAGCGGCGCCTCGGGTCATGACAATGCGAGGACTCTTATGAACAACCCCTTTGGTTTCATTTGCGAAATACTTCTCCGGCCCAGCGTTGCTCGACCAACCGGGGTGGTGATGGAGATGCGCGAGGGTTTGGCCCAGACGCGACCTTTTCCATCATGGCCCCCGTTCATTGGGTGGACCAGTTGCAGGCGGAAAGGCTCGTGATCAATGCGCCGGGAGATGGGCCATCGCTGATTGGAAGCGGTTGGCGTGTAAACGAGGAGGTCTCGCTACGCAGTTTCGCTGACGCGCGGTTTGCCGGCGTCAAAGATATGCGTATCTACCGTCAGGTTGGAAAGGAGATTGTCCTCGCGCAGAACAACAGTCTTGTTCGCGAATATGAAGGGCGATGGCCAGACGATAGTAAGAAGACATCCTATCTGGCGTGTCTCGGCGCCGGTTCCATTCGCGTGTCAGTGACGCTGACCACGGATCAGGGTTGTTTTCAGAAGGACCGCCCCTTCTTTTTGAAGATGCTCGCAAGCGCGCGGATACACTCTACGGTCGCGAACAATTGAGACTTGCGCAACAATTCAAACTACGCGGCCTGGCGCCAAGGGGCTTGCGGATTGCTGGGATAGCTTCGTGCTGATCCGGCGACAGGGTCTGCGCGGGCTCGCCGCCGGCCACCCATGCCGATCGGTACGGTCAAGCCGGTCCGCAGGTGCACGGCTCCGTTAATGTGGACTCCCGTCTCTTGTCCGATATGCGCCCCCTGAACCACGACGGCTCCGTTGGCAGCAAAAACTTCGGCATCGACTTGGACGTCGACCACATGGCTGTTCGGACCCACGATACCCCAAGTCCCTATGGAGCAGCCATGTCTCCTCGTAGTGCAAATGACCGTATGCTCAGCCACCATCGCACCCGACGAGATTGACGAGGTGACTGAACCTGAAGGCACATAAACCTGAGGCTTCGGTTTGGTCTATGTTACGATCTGCAGCTTCGTGACTTGCCGCGACCGTTTTGCCTAACTGCCGGTAAGTCACCAGATCCCCTCAAATGCACTGTTGAAATTTCTCCAGTTTGATCGAAGAGAATGTCGTTGGGCGGCCACACGTCTCAGGCCCCAATCAACGCTCCGCCGCTATGGGGTCCAACGGTCGCTTCCGACGAGGCCGCCGGGGATAGCTGTGCTGCCACTTTTGGCGGCGGCATGCGCATGCCAAGAGCGAACAAAATGGCGCTGAAAATCGCGAAAGCGGTAAACAGCAGGAACATGCCAGCTCCGCCAAAAGCACCAAGCATCGCACCTCCGAGGCTCGGCCCGATGAAGTTGCCGACGGTCGAGAACGAATGAGCACCAAAATAGCTGCCTCTGTTTCGGTCGTTCGCAATTCCGTCGACCAGCACGTATTCGCAGGGCACGACGAGAATCTCTCCGATTGTGAAGACCACCATTGAGACCGCGAGGCCCCAAAACCCGGCAGCGCTCATGAAGCCAATTTCGCCCAGGGCAAAAAAAATGCAGCCGATCACGAGGCCGTTGAGAGCTCCGGCGCGCTCGATGAACCTGCGGGCGAACGGATTTCCGATCAGGACTGCCGCGCCGTTGATTGAAACGAGGTATGCGTAAATCTCCATGCCTCCAGCAACGTGGCCGGTGAGGTAGGGAGCGAGCGTGGCTGACCACTGACCATAAACCGCCATCACCAAAGTGCCGCCGCCGACAAAGAAAGCCAACCGGGGATCGCGAACAGCAGCCCTCAGGCTCTCCAGCAATGGGACAGGTGCGGTCGCCTGAGAAACGTCATCACGCCGGAGGATGGGTACGTGCAACAGGTGCAAGGCGAGGGCGAACGCCACATAGACAGCGCCCGCGACGATGAAAAGAGTGGTGGAGGCCGCACCCGCGGCGATGCCGATCAGCGGTCCGATGGCCCAGCCGGCATTCGTGGCGGTGTATCGCCATGAGAAATATTTCAGGCGTAGTGGTTGCGGGCAAACATCGCTCATCAGCGCGCGCGATACCGGCTCGTAGATTGCAAGCGCGACTGCAGAAACGATTTGAGCAATACAAAAGGCCATAACGGTTTTCGCCAATCCCATACCGATCAACGCAAGCGCCATGGAAAGCAGGCTGAGCGTCAGCATGGTCCTTCGGCCAACCCTGTCCGAAAAAGAGCCTGCGATAGGCGCTGCGACAGCGCCCAGAAGCGGGCCAATACCAAGCAGCGCACCGATCGTGGCAGGACCGAGCCCGAACGACTGTTGCAGCTTGATGGCCAGGAACGAGAGCGTCATTGCGCGTGCAATGGTTACCAGTCCTGATCCCGCAACCAGAAACAGAACGTAGTTCGGTCGTTGTCTTTTCTGCTTCATGGACCCTCATCAACATTGTCGTCGATGCGATATAACCGGATCGCGAAATCTCTGGTCTCTTAATTCGAATGAAACAGGGACTTTTGCAATATAGAGCGCCGCGGTTTTGTTTTCCCGAACACAGCTTGACGATGCTCCCTTCGGCAGAGAACACAGCGCGAGGACCGATCCCGATAGACGATTGTGACCCAACTAGGTCTTCCAAAGGGAACACCTGAAGAGCTGGCCGCCTATCTCGGCGGGTAAGGATCGGACGCTTTAAGCCGCGGCAGCAGCCGCGCGTGAGTAGGCGCCTGGCGGCATTCCCACGTGCCGATTAAAGGCAACGCTGAAGGCGCTTGTCGAACCATAACCGACGCGCTGTGCAATGTCCGCCATGGCTACGTCCTCGCGGAGATACTCTTTTGCGAGTGCCATGCGCCATCCTGTCGCGTATTCCATCGGTGCGACACCAACTTCCTTGCGGAAACGATCGAAGAAGGTTGAACGAGACATGGCCGCCTCCTGCGCGAGCGTCTCTACTGTCATGCTGCGACCCGGATCTGCGTGGATCCGGCGCAAGATCGGCGCCAGTAGCGGATCGGCCATGCCCCGCAGGAGGCCCGGCGGCGCCTTGGCATTGGCTGCCGATCGTATTGCGTCGATGAATAAAACTTCGAGCAACCGGTGAAGCACCATTTCGCGCGCGGCACGATCAGCCCTCGTCTCCTCGTTGATCATGCGGACTAGAGCCATCAGTCGCTCTTCACCATGAACATGAATGACCTCCGGCAGCAGCGATACGAGAAGAGCTTTGTCATCCGAGCCGAACGCACAATGCCCGACCAGCGCCTTGATTCCCGACGGCGCTTCAGGGTCACCCAGGCGAAAGACGCCAGGGCTGGTTTCGAGACGCTGGGCAAGTGCGCCGCGTGGCGGCGGCTCCATGCTGCTCATCGTGAACGAGAAGATCTTTGGGACCAGGACGAAGTTACCGGCGGTCAGCACCATGGGCTCACGCCCGCCAATCGTCATCAGGCAGCGGCCTTCGACGACGGCGCAGTAGAAGGGGCTTCCAAGCTCCGTCCGCTCGACCAGCCACCGACCACCGCCCGTGACAAGCTTGGATATCGATGGGCTTGGGTTGAGCAGTGAAACAACTTCGGCGACGGGATCGGCCATGCTTCGGACTTCCGCTAAACAATATCGGACATACGAATATAGCAAGTCCGGGTGATCAAGTCCATCCTCAGCTCAGTTAAATGTCAGGAGACGGAACATGCCAAAGATCCTCATCACCGGTTGCTCATCAGGGTTCGGCCTCGCCATCGCACAGAAATTCGTAGATGCCGGGTGGCACGTCGTCGCGACCATGCGCACGCCGCGAACCGACTTGCTTCCGTCGAACGACCGGCTCGAAATCCTGCCGCTCGATGTCACGAACCCGGATAGCATCGCGAAGGCTATCGAAGCCGCCGGCTCGATCGATGCGCTGGTCAACAATGCCGGCGTCGGCATGCTCAATGTGTTCGAAGGCTCGGAGATGTCGAAGGTTCGCGAATTGTTCGAGACAAACGTCTTCGGCGCCATGGCGATGACGAAAGCCGTTCTCCCGCAGATGCGGGCCCGTCGCTCAGGCGTCATCGTCAACGTCAGCTCCGCCGTCACGATACGGCCATTGCCCGCGCTCTCGGTCTACAGCGCCAGTAAGGCGGCCCTCAATGCTTTCACGGAGAGCCTCGCGCTCGAAGCCGCGCTGTTCGGCGTCCGCGCCAAACTTGTCTTGCCTGGCTCGGCGCCGACGACCGGCTTCGGTAAAAATGCTGTCTCGCGCATGGGCATGGAAATTCCCGAGCCATATGCCGCCTTCGTCCACGACTACATGACGAAGCTGCGCTCCAGCACTGAGGTTACGACGGCGGAGGCGGTTGCAGAGGCCGTCTGGCGGTCTGTGACAGAAATCGACGCGCCGATGAAGATCCCCGCCGGCGCCGACGCGGAAACCTCGTACCGCGAAGCGGGTCATTTGCTCGCCTAAACATCACCATCCGAAATCTATGTTTGAAGGTCCAGACCCATGAACAATCTGATCAATCTCGCGAAACAGATTCCGACGCCTGAATCTACTCTCACCGTGGCCTACACGCCGATCCGTCTTTCGATGCCGGGCCGCCAGCCGCTGGAACTGCGTCTCACCGCTCCCGCTACGGGAAGTAACCTGCCGATCCTGCTCCTGTCGCATGGCTACGGCCCCTCCAACTATATCCCGTCAAAGGACGGTTATGCCCCCCTTGTTCAGTACTGGGCGGAGAGGGGATTCGTCGTCATTCAGCCGACGCATGCGAGTTCGCGGGTTGGTGGGCTTTCGTCGGACACACCGGGCGCGCCGTTCTTCTGGCGCAAACGTGTCGAGGAGATGAAGGCTATCCTTGACCAGTTGGCGGAGATCGAACGGCAAGCGTCGGCGGTTGCAGGACGAATGGATCATGCACGCATCGCCGCGGTGGGCCACTCCTTTGGTGGCCACACCGTCGGGCTCCTTCTTGGCGCGCAGGTGGATGGCGAGGACTTTTCCGATCCGCGCATCGCGGCCGGCGTTCTCCTGACAACACCGGGCCGGGGCGGCAAGGACATGACACCTGAGAGTGCCGCGCGGTTTCCGTTCTTCGACGTCGATTTCTCGAACATGAGGACACGCAGCCTTGTCGTTTGCGGTGATATGGATAACCCGCATTTTACAACGCGCGGCCCTGACTGGCATGCGGATGCCTTCCATGATGCGCCGGGCGGGGTCGTCATGCTGACGATGCATGGGGTCGGGCACGGCCTTGGAGGGATCGCCGCGCTTGACGCCAAGGAAACAGAGACAGAAGCGCCAGACGTGCTGGAGGCGACACGACGTCTCACACTCGCCTGGCTTCAGACCGCGCTCGGCGCGGACGAAGGCGCTTGGCCGAAAGCGCGGCTGGCACTTGAAAGAGACGCCGCCCCGCTTGCGACAATCACGGAGAAGCGCTGAACTGCCGAGGACCTTGCGGCGCCGACGCTCGACGCCGGGCCATGGCGTCCGTAGAACGCGGCAGGGCGAGCGCTGGGTAGGCAAGTCCAGGCTTGTTATCCACACCAACAGTGCGCGTACTGGTATCTGACAGATAGTACAGCGCTCGCCGGCTTAGTCCTCACCTGACTGGCATGTCGTGCGGCTGAACCGATCGCGACTGGACAGAAGGGCCGGTTAGGGGCTTGCGCATAGCTGACCGAAATGACGAATTGCAAATATTGCAGGAACCATTCCGCCCCTTTGTGCCGTTAGCAGCCCAAAGGCAGTTCAGCAGGAAAGACGATCCTGTATCAGCGTTTGAAAGTGAAGGAAATGGTCATGCAGATGCACGAGAAGAACCTTGTGCTGATGAACATTCTTCGCGATATCGCCGAAAACGAGACTTTGGGAGACTTCGCCTCCGGCGCGACCGAGGCGGAGATCGATCGACGCCTTAAGGACAGGGCAGTACGGCGGGCCGAAATTCGTCACATCCTGCGTCAGCAAGACCTGGCCCAACGCGCTCAGGCATGAGCCGCAATTCGGTAGATGCAGCCGACGGGGGGCAGTGGCATTTGATGATTGAGTTAGCACCTTCGGGCGCTTAGGGGCGGTGCGGTAAACCACTGTTGACATGAGGCGCCGCCGACAGCGGGTCTTTCGTGAATCCGCAACCAAAGGGTGAATTTAACGACCTTCAAAAACTAAACGTTGACGAACCTACTGCCGCACCTTATGTTGTGGTTATCGATCTTTTGCTTGCCGAGCTTTGTCTATGCGCGATTGGCACCGCGCTCTAAGCGAACTTCTCTTTCAAAAATAGTCGGTTTATAGCTGCGCGGCATTCGCCTCGCGGCGGAACCACTTTTGGCCCACCACTCTCGGCCCATATCGCCTCAATGAAGGGTTCCGCAGCATCCTTCGTTACAGTCCAGCGCATCGTGATGAGACCGTCAGTATTCGACAGGGCGCCATATTTTCGAGCGTTGGTGCCGAGCTCGTGGAGAACCAGCGATATCGCCAAGGCTGCTTGTGGATCGAGTTCGACGTGGGGTCCACTCGACAGGAAACGTGGGCTCCCCTCCAATCCGAGGCTGGAAATCGCACTCTCGACAATCGACTTGAGATCTGTGCTGGACCAGTTTTCGTGCATCAAAATGTCATGCGCGCGCGAGTATGCAGAGATACGATCCTGCAGCGTCGAGGCCACTTCAGCCACCGATTTTGCACCACGTAGCGACTGCGTGACAATCGACTGAATCACGGAGAGAGTGTTCTTCAGGCGGTGGTTGAGCTCGTGCATCAGCAGCTTCTGGCGCTCCTGACTGTGCCGCTCTTCCGTGCGGTCGCGTAAGATCTTCAGGAACCCCTCGGGCTTACCGCCATCGGAGCGCAGCACCATCATTTCGCCTTCCGAAGGTCGTCAGTTGAAGGGGAATACTCTGCATCTGCCGTAAATCGATACAGCGGCGTCAGGTTGGACCTCAGGACGAGCGCCGCGTCATGGCCGAAATAGCTGTGCATCCATGAACCGAGGTTCGTTTTAATCCATTCAAGATTTCCGCTTTGCGTGTTCTTGACGGCGTCGTCCCAGACGGTAGCGCTCTCCTGGTCATGAGCAATGCCTGCCTTGAGTTTCACGACGGTCAGCGTGACAAGATCGCGTTGCCTTGCAACTGCGACTTCGTCGCTACGGGCTGCTGCCCAACTCAGGCTCAGAAAAAGCAGACCGCACAGGAGCATAGAGGCAAAGGCCGGAAGAATACATCTTAGAACGAACTGAGATTGAAGCTGCATTGTCATTCGCGATACGCCATTCTTATTTGACGGAAGCGTAAAACAGCGGATGTTAAAACGGCCGCAAGCAAACTGGTTAGAGGGTGGTTAACCCCGACTGCGTACGCTAACGTACCGTCTCTGTTGTCATTATGAACTGCGGGCTCGCATCGATCTCGGGTAAGCTTCACGCACGCTTCGATTCGCAGAAGTCGCGGAGCCTGAAGCGGCAACTGCGTAGCGATCATGAGGATCGGCAATGGATTTCGAGATTAGCGCGATGTTAGATTGGCAACAGCGGGGAATGAATGCTCGGGTGCTCGGTCTCTCAGCATGCAAAAACCCTGTCGCCCCTTATCTTGAAAAAGCGAGCTGCCCTCGGGAGAAAGATAGCTGGTCGCAAAAAGCAGAGGCTTGGCTATTCGGCTGGAATATCGAGGATGCTGCGCGCGCAT
Source organism: Aliirhizobium wenxiniae (assembly GCF_014201355.1). Classification (GTDB taxonomy): domain Bacteria; phylum Pseudomonadota; class Alphaproteobacteria; order Rhizobiales; family Rhizobiaceae; genus Neorhizobium; species Neorhizobium wenxiniae. The sequence continues at coordinate 5,212 of NZ_JACHEG010000017.1, read as the reverse complement.
CTTAACGGTCTCTTCTGCCCGGCACTGCATGATGACACGGCGCGCAGGGCGCTTTCCGATTAATGGCCGGCAAGCGTAAGTGGCGGTGGTCCACATCCCAGCTCAGCGCGTGGAGCCCATTTTAGGCCTGCACTTCTATGAACGTCATTAGTAGCCAGCTTCCAAGTCCGGTGATCCTGTAGCGGTGCTCCATTCGGAGAGGATGGCGGCGTGTTGTGAGTACCCAATCTTATCGCGGCGACGGTGTCGCTACCGAGCGGTGGCCGGACCGGCGGATGGGGTGCATCGATTATCCGATGCGGTATAGTCTTCCCTGCGTTGCGAGTTGGAATATTACGCTGAGGGGCTGAGAGGAGTTTGGCGACTACGCCGCCCCCGATCCCCAGCTTAGAAAATGTAGCCCGCGACGGCGAAGATGAGCGCCGCGAACAGTCGGTTGAGGATGTTTTTGTACGCGCTCAGCCGTGTCGCGAGCATCATGCCGAGGAGGCCGCCAGCAACGCCTCCGCCGATGAACTCGGCTGCGAGCCACCAGTCCACCAGCCCGGACGCTGCATAGTTCAGCGAGGTCGCCAGCCCGAACGCCCCGACGGACAGGAGCGACGTGCCGATCGCGTTGATCATTGGCATGCCGGTCGCAAGCATGAGACCTGGCACGATCAGAAAACCTCCGCCGATCCCGAAGAAGCCGGAAGCCGCGCCGGCGGCGAGCGCCACGGCTGCGGTGACAAGGCACATCCTGAGGTCGACGGGACGATTTTCGACCGATGTCGGCTTCCTGGGCTTGAGCATCAGGGCGCCAACCACGACCATCAGAATGCCGAACAGGAAGATCAGCCGGTCTCCGTCCATCGCCTTGCCGAGGCTGGAGCCGACCAACGCGCCGAGGACGCCTAGCGCGGAGAAGACGGCTGCGCAGCGCCACTAGACGTGCCCCTTGATGGCGTGGCTCGTGAAGTTGGCGAAGGCGTTCACCGAGACCGCCAGCGCGCCGGTCCCGATCGCGATATGCGGCTGGGTGACACCGACGACGTAGAGGAGAAGCGGGGTCGCCAGGATTGAGCCACCGCCGCCGAGAAGGCCAAGCATGAAGCCCACAATCCCGCCGGAACCGATTGCTGCTAGGATGGAGCCAGTCATGTCCCTCTGCCCCACACCCGGTCGTAAAGGGTCATGCCGACCATCATAGCCACGACGAACAGTGCCGTCTGTGGGATGCCAACCGACAGGGAAGCGATCGCCGGGCCGGGACAGAGGCCGCCGATGCCCCATCCCAGGCCGAAAAGAGCCGAACCAATGACCAGCGGCCCGTCGATCTTTCGGTTCGCGGGCACATGGAAGCTGTCGTCGAAGGCGGGGTGCCGCAGCTTCTTCATCACCTGCACGCCGATGAAGGCGACGGCGACAGCGCCGCCGAGGACGAAGGCAAGACTTGGATCCCAGTTGCCGAAGACATCGAGGAAGCCCTGGACCCGAACAGGGTTCAGCATGCCGGAGAGCGACAGGCCGAAGCCGAAGACCATGCCTGAGGCAAGGGCGGCGCCGAACTGGTGGATATTTCTGTTCATAACCCGAGACCTCGAAGAACTGTGACGGCGATCACCCCGGCCGACAGGAATGTGGCGACGGCCACGATGGATCGCGGCGACAGTCTGGCGAGCCCGAGCACGCCGTGTCCGCTGGTGCAGCCGGATCCCATGCGAGAACCAAAGCCGACGAGCAGCCCAGGCACGATGATCAGCGGCCAGCCCGCTGTGATCTCGACGGTTGGCCAACCACCGACCACCAGCAGATAGACGACTGGCCCGAGCAGGAGGCCAAGCACAAACGCAAGATTGGTGGTCACGCCGACGCCTTGCGCCAGACGCCCGACGATGCCGCTGATGCCGGCTATGCGGCCGTTCAGAAGCAGGAGCATGACCGCGGATGCGCCGATCAGCATGCCGCCGGCCGAAGATTGGAGATAGGGAGTCATTTCTCTTCCTTTGCGCAGAAGATATCGTAAAGGGCGCCGACGAGCTGAGCCGCCTTCTTCTCCGTCAAGCGGTAGAAGATCTGCTTTCCGTCCCGCCGGGTTTCGACAATTCCGGAGCTTCGCAATACCGTTAGATACTGGGAGAGATGCGGCTGATGGATGTCGAGCTTTTCCTCGAGTTCGCTGACCGAGAATTCGCCCTCGACCAGCGTGCACACGATCATCAGACGCGCCTGGTGGGACAACGTCTTGAGGAGATCGGCAACCTCTCCGGCCCGGCCGGCCATCTCGGCGGGAGAGAGCCGTGCTTTCGATACGGTACTCATTCCCATGCGGCTCCCTGCAATGCGTCGAGCGGAAACTTGAGGTAGCGCTTGCCGTTTGCTTCCGGCTCCGGCAGACGTCCGCCGCGAATGTTCACCTGCAGGGCGTGCAGGATCACCTTCGGCATCGGCAGCGTCTTGTCACGCTTCGTCCGCAGCGCCACGAACTGTTCTTCGGTCACGTCGGCAAGATGCTGGTTGGACTTCTTCTGCTCGGCCACGGTGCTTTCCCAGCGTGGCGCACGACCGTCCGGCTGGTAGTCGTGTCCGGTGAAGATGCGGGTTTCGTCCGGGAGGGCGAAGATGTCCTGGATCGACTTCCAAAGGATGCGGGCGTCGCCGCCGGGGAAGTCGGCGCGCGCGGTACCGCTGTCGGGCATGAAGAGGGTGTCATGGACAAAGGCCGAATCGCCGACCACATAGGTGATCGAGGCAAGCGTATGTCCGGGCGAGAACATGACCTTGGCGTCGATGGAGCCGACCTTGAACGTCTTGCCGTGAGCGAAGAGCCGATCCCATTGCGAGCCGTCGGTGGCGAGCTCGGGCCAGTTGTAGATCCCCTTCCACAGCTTCTGCACATCGACGACGCGTTCGCCGATCGCAGTGCGTGCACCAGTCTTCTCCTTGAGATAGTTGGCAGCGGAAAAGTGGTCGGCATGCGGATGAGTGTCGAGGATCCACTCGACCGTCAGGCCATTCTCCCTGATATAGTCGAGGATCGCGTCGGCACTGATGGTCGCGGTCGCTCCAGACTTTTCGTCGAAATCAAGAACCGGATCGATGATAGCGCACTTGCCCGTATCGGGATCGGACACGACATACTGGATGCTCCAGGTGCGCTTGTCGAAGAAGCCCTTCACCTGCGGGCGGCGTGCCGCGTGCTGCTTGAGCCAGGCGGCAGCAGCGCTGGTGTCGAAGCCGTGTGCACGGCCGAACTCGTCGACGTCTTCGGCTGCCATCCGCCCGTCCAGAACCTCGCCAATCAGATATAGGCTGAGGGATCTCGTGCCCGACTTGCAGTGGGCGAACACCGAGCCGTCGGACGCGTCGAGCGCATTCTGGAACGAGCGCACGTCGGCTTCGGTAATCGTGCCGAGCGTGACCGGAACGAAGGAGTAGGAGAGGCCGCAATGTTCGGCCGCCTGGCGTTCGGCGTCCGTTCCCGGTTGGACGGCGTCCTCGGCTTCAGGACGGTTGTTGATGAGCGTCGCATATCCCTGCTCACGCAGGGTGTTGATGTCGTCGACGCTCGGCTGCGGCGAGACCGAGAGCTTTTCGGAAATCTTGATGACAGACATGACTGGCTCCGTAGTCCAATTCAATATACATTTAAATATAACGTATAATGTTCACGTTTCAAGCGCACTCGATGACCAGATTGTCGCAGCTGACTGCAGGTTCCTCGTTTTGATTTTTCTTGACCTGAGCCGGACGCGAGAAGACCGCAACGTGACGTTGTGACCTCTCGCAGAAAAGAGAAGCGCCGTAGGGCAGAAAGCAAAGGGGCGGAATATTGGACTTCATGAAACTGTTGAAGTCGCTCGAAGAGTTGCTCTACGAGTTGGTGTCGTGGCTGCTGTTTTATCCGATCACCATGTGGCGCTCGGTCGTAAGCCCGCTTATTATGATGCGCTACGCGGACGCCGAGCTCGCCGACAGGTTGTCATTGCCGATCCGGCTCGGTTCACCGAGCCATCAAAAAGTTTTATCTCCCGACGCTTGGTCTTGTGCGCAAGTCGGCTCATCGACCTAGATGAAGGCGTCTCGTTGCCTCATATTGTTCGATATGCAGTGCTCCTGGCAGGATCGGATGCTATCTGACCTAGCTGAAAACAACATTCATTGGGACGTCGGCTGCAAAGTGAAAACGCTTCCAGCCATGCTTTCGGCACTGCGGGCAGGTCTGGGGTTCGGAATACTGTTTTCCGAGGCTGTCCCAATGGATTGTGAGTCGATTGACTGGAGTCATGGCATTGCTCAATGCCCCAGCTGCCGAATTTGGTGTGTTTTTTGGTAAGGACGCGTCGCAGCACGTTCAGGAGTTGGCGTTGTTTTTACAGCAGGATTAGTGATCGATCAGTTCTACGAGATAATGGGGCGCCGGTTCACATCTCTTCAAGACCTCAGCACCCGCTGTGGCCGGTTTGACAAACTTTGCCATCAGCGAGTAACTAGGCACATCAAGGAGGCCCAGATGGCGACGATGAATGTATCCCTGCCAGACCCCATGAAAGATTGGGTTGAAGCTCAAGCCAAGACGGGTAGGTACTCGAACGCGAGCGATTACGTCAGAGATCTGATCCGCAGAGACCAAGCCCGTACAGACAAGATTGCCGCGATGCAGCGCTTTGTCGACGACGGAATTGCAAGCGGCATTGGGAGCCGTTCAGATGACGAGTTGTTTGCCGAAGCCACCGCGCTAGCGGGGATCAGCCGCGGACGGGTTTGATGCCGTTCAGCCTTTCGGTCCAAGCGGAAGAGGATATTATCTCCATTGCCGAAGAGGGAATTCGCCTCTTCGGAGCAGTGGTAGCCAAAAGATACCACGATGAGCTCTATGCCCTTTTCGAACTCATCGCCGCCAACCCACGAATGGCGCGCGAGCGCCTTGAGATTTGTCCGCCCGTCAGAATCCATCCCTTCAAGGCCCACCTGGTTGTGTATCGCGTTGAGGAGAACGAAAGCATCTTCGTGATCCGTATCCGGCACGGCCATGAAGATTGGGCAGGCGATCCCTTCTGATCGATTTCATAACCTGCTGGTCGTGGGTTCGAATTGTATCAAGGCGCCCCATTCAGATGGGCTTGACACCCCCTTCGTTAGGAAAGACCGTACCAGGCGCCGCGGCCGGCACCGTGCAGGACGAGGTGCCCTTGATCCACGAGTGCCTTGAGATGATCCTTAATGGTGTGAC
>NZ_JACHEG010000016.1 GCF_014201355.1 Aliirhizobium wenxiniae | reverse complement strand
GGCGAAGTCATGAAGTCCATTCTGCCTTTCTACAGCGCGCTCTTCCTCGCCATGGCATTGGTCACCTATGTGCCGATGTTCTCCATGTGGCTGCCGCGCCTGCTGATGCACTAAAAGCAACAGCCCGCAGCTCTAAAATCCAGCGCCCGGCTTTTCACCGGGCGCTTCTGTTTAAGCTCGAGGTGCAGTGCTTCTTCGCCTATTCAAAACAAACCTGTTCAGCGGCCGAACCTTTCGATGCTTACTTACCGTAACGCGGCGTGGCGGTTTGAATAGATGGCGTGGCTACCGCTCTACCCACCTGAGCCTCCTGCTAGATAATGTCGAGTTAAAACTGGCAGTGGAGGGATGACATACGACACTATAGTTTGACCCGATCTGGCAGAGTATTCCTACTGTATCCGAACTTCTCGGCCGTATAGGCGTTTTTTTGGCCGCCACGGATGGACGCGTGAACGATATCCTACCGATGAAGTCTCGAAGCATCCCAAACCATGTAACATGGCCTGTGCCAGAATTTTTCGCCATTGTCTGGCAACTCTGGCGACGTACCAACCGTTAAGGACTCCAAGCTGGTTCAAGTGGCGGGAAGGTGGAAGCTTGCGACAGTACGTGATACTGAAGACCATCGAACACTTTGAGAGAATGCTTGAGGAAGAAACCGGGGACGAGCGAAAGGCCAGTCTCCGAAAGCTCATTCAACGTGAATATGAAAAGCTGCATGCGGAAACGGAGCCAGATGCAGCCAAATCAGAGAACCTTGATTTATCGGAGCCCTACCAGAAGTCCAAGAAAAGAGACTAGGTAGCTGAGACCTTTCAAACCACCATGGTTGCGCAGCCGCGCTCTCGGCCTGGATGGTGTGCTTTCGGCAAGGCAATCCGAGTTTTCGTCAAACAGCCGCTTAGTGATCCTGTCAATCTCGCGCATGGTCAGCGAATTCAGCTTCTACATTGGTTTCGCCCGCCGCTTTTTGCAGCGTATAGCGCTTGATCAGCGGTATGTACTAGCGAAGACGCATCGCTCCGGGATCCAGCGGAGAGAGTGGCGATGCCGATGCTGACCGTTGCTTTGTTGTACGGAGGGTTTCCTGCGTGCTCGATGCACAGTTCCTCAATGGCTCCTCTTACACCTTCAGCCACCACCATTGCCTGCGGAGCATCTGTTCCTGGAAGGAGAAGCGCAAATTCTTCCCCGCCGTAGCGGGCCGCCAGATCTCCTTGGTTCGCAACAGCAGTTTGAAGCGCCTGCGCAATGGCCTTGAGACAAGTGTCTCCTGCATCGTGGCCATACTGGTCGTTATAGCTCTTGAAGTTGTCCGCGTCGATCAAGAGAAACGAGACAGGATGAGGTAACGCAGCCATAGCGCTGTATTCTGATAATCGCTCATCAAGCACACGTCTGTTCGCGATACCGGTCAATCCATCCGTCTTGGCAAGAGCGTCAAGGTTATCCCGCTCCTCCTTCTGGCGTGTAATATCGCGTGTAACGGCAACAATACTTGCAGGTGAGCCTGGATGAGGTTCACAGCGGCTGAAAGTTGTCTCCACCCAAATAACACGACCATTCTGCAGTTTTCGAGAGGCAGTTACCTTCTCCGACGGTTTACCGTTCCTCATCTGCTGTAAGGCCAACCGAACATTCGAGGCACTCTCTTCCTCCAGACCCTCCAGCATGTTGCGGCCCATCAGATCTGCCGGTGGAATTCCGTAAAGGCTCAGGGATGCCTGAGATACATATTCTCGAGTGCCGTCGAGGCTCAGTCGCTGGATTAGGTCAGCGGAACTCTCCGCGATGACTCGTATCTCTTCGTCGAGTCGCGTCAGTTCCCGTTGGCTGATGCGACGAAGTTTTGCCTGGATATTCCATCTCCACCCTATCACGCAGGCAAGACCAAACATGGCCAAGAAGCTCAGCCATCTGATTTGGGCAGCAGTGATCCAGTTCGTCAGCGTTTCAGCACGGGATGCCGCGATTTGGGTGACTATTCCGGTCGCTTGGCTCTTCTTGTATGCACTGATGCGTTTCATCCCATCCACAGGCGACGTATAATGATATACGCCCTCAGTGCGCCTGCTAAGATGGGCTTGGAAAAGATCGTGCCCACTCATATCCGTTCCCAAAATATTCTCGTTCATCGGCATTCGGGTTAAAATTGTGCCGTCACCTTTAACGAGCAGGACTGTGCCATTGGCGCCGATGTCAAATTTTTGAAAGAAGTCGGCAAGGTAACGGAGCGAGACGGTTGCGACCACCACGCCGCCATAGGATCCGTCCTTTAGATTGTAACGTCGGGAAACGGTGATAATCCAACCGCTCCGCAGACGATCGAGAACGGGCGGCCCCACAAAAGAAGCGGGACTGTCATGTGTGCTGTGGTATTTAAAGTAGATACGATCTCCGAAGTCGACGCCACTGCTCCCGTTTGCAACTGAGGTTGCAATAAGACGGCCATTTGCTCCTATGAACGAGAGTGAATCGAGCCGACGGACCACGCCAATCTGGCGCTTCATCACGTTAACGATTTTGCCCTGAAGCTGTGGCGAGCCCTTTTCATCATCAATTTCCGTTATAATATCCGAGAGTGCAAGCTCTGCGACCTGAATGGAATCGTCAACATGTTGCCCGATTGCAAAGGCGTCCTGCAGAAGGCCATGTTCGATACGAGCGACAGCCGACGCCCACCCTTCGTACTCATCCCATATAACGAGGCATAAAAGGCCCAGCACGCAGGCGCAGAACACCATACCAGTTGCGGTCTGCTTCTTCTCCTCCACTAGGCTTTTGCTATTGCTCAACAACGTCTCCGTTCAGATCAGGCTGCATCCAGCCTGTTGACACCGATATGAAGGGAGCAGTGTATATCACGAGGGTATGCTTATCTGAGGCAGTTACACAAATCACCGCATACGGACAAGGCTAAGTTGTCGGAATTCCTGATTAGCCTCGCCTGTCAGTGGCGGATGTCTGTAACTGTGACGCGGCCTAAACTATGCCGCAAAGGTCTCGAATAACGGCGACGGAAGTTAATACCCCCAAGACTTCCATTTTGGCGGCTGTCCTCGATCATTCGTGGCAGCCGCCTTGCCCGTTCCGATAGGATTCATCAGGTTTCGACGGCGTAGGCGTAGGGACGGTCCTCGGCCAAATTAGGCACTACCGGTTACCCTACTGAGGGAGCGAGTGAGGCTCCCCCAGCTGTATCTGTCTTTTCCAATTGGTCTGACTTTTGCGCCTTTGTCATCCGCGGAGCCACTCAACATGAAATTTGGCCAAGCGAACGAAGTTACATTGCCGTAACCGGTGTTGCTAAAGTGGAGTCAGTTGCGTCAAGTAATGCTCGAACCCGGGTTGCCAAATCTCGAGATGTGTACGGCTTCTTTAGCCAGCTTCCCGTGAGGGCGAGTTCTTTCCCTGCGATTTCGGGTTCGGTGTACCCCGACGTGAATAAAACAGGAATGTGAGGCTTGGCCGCACGGACACGGTTCGCCAATTCATCGCCCGTCATTCCGCCCGGCATCACGACGTCGGTGAAAAGCAGCGCGATATCGTCGTGGTTCTCTAACTGCGTCAGAGCTTCGTTGCCGTTCTCCGCCTCGATGACCTGGTAGCCAAAGCTCGTTAGGCGAGATACAGTCACGCGCCGGACACGTGGGTCATCCTCGACAACCAGGATTTTTTCAGCTCCGCCGGGCAACGGGCTCTGCCCCTGATTGGCGGTGATCCGAACACTATCCATGCCCGTTTTTCGCTTCGCGGCGGGCAGATACATTCTCACCGACGTGCCTTGCCCAGGTTCGCTGTAGAGCTGGATATTGCCGCCGGACTGCTTGATAAATCCGTACACCATGCTGAGCCCGAGGCCAGTGCCCGCGCTGGTGTCCTTGGTCGTGAAGAACGGCTCGAACGCTTTGCTCTTGATGTCGGGCGTCATGCCGGTTCCAGTGTCGGTAACCGAAACAAGTACAAATTCTCCGGTGCGCATGTTCGGGTACATCTTCGCGTAATCGGCATCGAGCCTTACACGAGAAAGTTCGACCGTTAGCTTTCCGCCGCGGGGCATAGCATCACGTGCATTTATAACAAGGTTCAGGATAGCGTTCTGGAGTTGGGAAGCGTCTACAAGTGCTTCATTCGAAGATCCCGTAGTAACCGTCCTGAATTCGATCGCTTCCCCGAGAGTGCGGCGCATTAGGTCGGAAAAGCTTGAAACGAGTTGACCGACATCTACCAGCCTATTGTCAAGCGGCTGCCGCCTCCCAAAAGCCAGCAACTGACCAGTCAGCTTCGCGCCGTCCTCTGCAGCCGCCTGTGCTTCCTGTAGGAGAACTCGAAGATGAGCATCTTCGAGTTTATAGTCCATCATCTCGAGGTTGCCGCTAATCACAGTCAGCAAATTGTTGAAATCATGCGCCAGTCCCCCCGCAAGCTGGCCGATCGCTTCCATTTTCTGGGATTGCCGTAGCTCTTCTTCGATCTTCTGGCGGGTTGTCAGATCGCGCACGAAACCAGTAAAAATGCGTTTGCCGCCTGTTCGTGCCTCGCCGACGGCAAGTTCCATTGGGAAAATCGTACCATCCTTGCGGCGGCCGTTTACCACCCGACCGTAGCCAATAATGCGCCGCTCACCAGTCTCCACATAGTTGGAGATGTAGCTGTCATGGGCATCGCGATCAGGGTTCGGCATCAGCATGCTGACGTTCTGCCCACACACTTCCGCAGCACTGTAACCAAAAAGCCGCTCGGCGGCAGCGCTGAACGAAGTAATTATGCCGGTGTCGTCGATGACGATTGCAGATTCTGGTACAGTATCGAGAACGGATCGAAGATGTGCTTCCCGTTCTGCCAGATCGTTCTGAACCCTTTTCATCTCTGTAACGTCGGTGATGGTCTGGATGACGACAGATTTCGCGTCAGCAGACAGAGAAACCGCTGTCCACCGTGTAGCGACAAAGACTGAACGCCCGTCGCGTGTGCGATGCTCGACCTCCCCCTGCCAAAAATCTTCGCCTGCCAGTTGCTTGCGAATCTCATCGAGCGGCATAGGAAACCGCGTCTGCAGCAACTGGTGAACAGATCGTCCGACCGCTTCCTCGCGCGACCAACCATACAGTGTCTCACAACCGGAACTCCAGCGGGTAATGATGCCGTCATTCTCGTGGACGATGATGTTCGCTTCATCGAGAAGATGAAGAACAGCGTCGAGTTCAGTTTCGATCGTGATTTTGTTTTTCATCTCGTGCTACGATCCACGTTAGTTGTGGCGCCGGCCTTCGGATTGCTCGATCGAGGTTGCCCACTCATAGACGTCATCGTCTCCGGCCAGTTGTGCAAGCAACATCGGTTTCATAACCTTCACCGAATGCCGACCAACGCACCCCAAAACACCCTTTGTGCTCAGTTTAGTGATCATCCGCGAGACGGTCTCAATTGTCAGTCCGAGATAGTCGGCCATGTCCTGTCGCGTCATTGGCAGTTTTACAACCGACTGGCCTTCTCCCTTTGTCATCGATTTGCGCAGGTGCTTCAGTAGGAACGTGCAGAGCCGCTCTTCGGCGCTCTTGCACGCAAGCAAAACCATTTGATCTTGCACCGCAGCCATCTCATCACAGATGAATTCAAATGCCCGCGGAGCAAGGTCCTCGGATTGCCGGACAACAAGGTCGAAGTTCTTCCTCGTTAGCCGCCGGATCTTGGTGTCGACCAACGCTTCCGCGCTGTAGAGATAATTTTTTCTGAGTGAAACGCCGAGAAGATCGCCGTCGAACACGAAACCGGTGACAACGCGGCGGCCGTCTGAAAGTATCCGGAAAATGCGTAACGCACCTGCGACGACCTCGAAGACATGTTTTGCTTCGTCACCTTCAAAGAATATGGATTGACCCGGCTGCACAAATTCGACCGGCTGCCGGTAAAACAAGCAGTTGAGCGTCTCAGGCTGCGCCTGTTGAAAGGTGATTTTTGCAGCTTGTTCACGGCTATAGCTGGCGAGCGGCATGTCTGACTCCATTTGATGAGCCATTGGACACACTAGCGGTAACAGGCGGATGAGCGATCTGTAAAATATAATGCGAAATTGTAACGCATTGTAACAGGCGTGACCCGGACGTCTGTCGGTGGAAGAAGCCAAAAGACAAGCGACAGGAGCTGCCGAAACCGCTGCTCAAAGACAAGCAGTCTCTGTTGCCCGTATCAAGATCGAATCCTGATCGAATACGTCCTCAAGTCGCTCCCGATAGGAGCGCCACCAGAAAGTATCAAGGATCTCCGCCATGACTTCCGCAATAACAATGCGGTCCCTTTCGACTGGACCGTCATCCTGCCACAACCCTTCAGCGGGCGCGTTTATGTGAAGGGTGGCCCCACCGAATTGCTCGACTAGCTCCCGACGAACAGCCTCAATCTTGGACTGAGGGTCATTGACCGATATCGGCAGAAAGATTTCGATAAGGTGCATTGTGCAGACCTCGATGAAACGGAAAAGGCCGCCACAAGGGGCGGCCTGATTACGTAGCTCCAGGATCAGGAAGCTTTCTGGGCTTTGGCATTCGCCGAGGCTTTAGCGAGCTGGGTCAGTTTCTGATCGGTCGCCTCCTCCTCCGCCAGGTTGGCTTGCAGGAGTAGGACGGCCTCGGTGAGCCCAAGCTGATTTGCCCACTCAATCAACGTGCCGTACCGGGCGATTTCGTAGTGCTCAACGGCTTGGGCCGAGGAGATGAGGCCGGCGTCAAGGGCAGGGCTTTCCTTGAACTCTTCCATGATCTCTTCGCCTTCGGCGATGATTCCCTGGATCGCTTCACAGGTCTTGCCACGAGCAGCCTTGCCCAAAAGCTCAAAGACCTCCTCGAGGCGTTCGATCTGCCCCTGCGTTTCCTCGCGGTGTTGAAGGAAGCCCGCTTTGCCCTCCTCGGACTGAGCAGCGCGCGCCATTTTGGGCAGTGCCTTCAAAATCTGTTTTTCTGCAAAGTAGATGTCTTTCAGCGTGTCGAGGAAAAGGTCGTCGAGTGTCTTCGTGGCAGCCATGGGATTGTCCTCCGGGTTGGCAGTGGTTCGCTCGACAACTCGCCGCAAGAGTGATCGGTTCCACTATCGCAACCATTCCTCCCTACGGCTGATTTGTGATACGTCGTGTACTCGTGGCGTTAGCCACACCTAAGCGATCCCAAGGAGGAATAAACCGGCGATCCCGATAATCTGCAATACAATCGGAGTGAAGAGGCTCGAGCCACTGCTCCGACTTGAAAAAGCCGATAGCTCGGGTTGGCCGCCTCCCAGAGCCATCACTTCGATATCCGTCCGGAAGCTTCCCTCCTGGCCGACGTCTTCAAGTTCGTCCAACCTCAGCTGCTGACTTCGAAGAGCTCACTGCGGATTTCCGTCCCTTCGCCGGGCTGATTAAACATCATCGGCCCGAAGAAGTCGGCGGCAATATACAGCGGGTACGGTTTCACCGTATGTACATCCCCTAGGAACTCCGCATCACTTAGACCTTTAGAATGAAGAGCAAATCCTCGCTTCAGCGTTCCGTACGGACACGGCGGCTTCTGGTGGGGACTTCAACCAAGGGAACGTCGAAAGCCCATTCCCCTAGATATGAGCTGCCGCAGAGACGATGTCGCCCATGCTACTAGCTAAATGCGCCCGCGCCCTGTTCACGCGACCTTTGACTGTCCCGACCTTACAGCCGCATCGGGTTGCCGCCTCTTCATAGCTGGAGCCCTCCTGCAATATCATTTGTGCGGCGTCGTGGTAACAGTTGGGCAAAGTACTGAAGGCTATCTCGAACTCGCGACCGCGCATCACCCACTCCTGCGACGCCGGCTGCGACGGTGCCATGGCCGTCAGATCATCAAGGCCTAACACCGTCCGCTTGGCCACCACGTATCGGGTTGCGAAGGTGTTGCGCATGATCGTAAACAGCCATGATTTCAGCCGGGTCCCCTCCTGAAACTTGTCGAGATTGCCAAGCGCTTTTACGACCGTGTCTTGAACGAGATCTTCGACATCGCCTTCCTGTTTGCAAAAACGGCGAGCGAAATTTCTAAGAGCAGGAAGCAGTTCGATTACCGCCGACTGAATACGGACAGTCTTCGCATACGTCATGGCTCGATCTCCGCGGGTTGGGTGTGTCCGGTAGCGTACCGAACGGCGCGGTAAAGGATGGCATACGGACGACTATTTCCGTGCAAAGCTTTTCAGGTTTGACCATAACCGTTTCGCCGCCGATCATCAGCAGAATAATAATGACAGTGTGGCACGTAGGCTTCGGAGTGGTATTCGGATGTACCCTCCGGAGATGACTCATCCTCAAGAACGAAAGTTTTTGCCGTTTTGATCCCCAGCAACCTCAAGGAATATATCCTTGGATCGAGGGCGCCTCGCGATAGCAAGCTGAACCGGCGCGTGCTATCGGTCTTCCTAATACGGGGGATGCTAGATGAGACTGAAGCTCGTGGCCGTGGCGATCGCTGCACTTGCTCCGGTCGTCGCTATGCTCGGGTATAACGAGATCGCGACACGTGTTCAGCGCAGCCATGAAGTTCGAGCGCAGGCCGCCCAAGCAGCTCGTCAGGCTTCTTCTGAGGTCGAGCGTATTGTTGAAGGCCTTCGATCTCTCCTTATCGCCGTGACATCGATCCCGTCTGTGCGCCATCTCGATGCTGTCGCCTGCGACGACGCTCTCGCTTCCTTATCCGCAAAAGTCTCAAACATTGGTGCGATCTTCGTTATTCGTACTGACGGAAGTCCTGTTTGCGGCAGCGTGCCTATTCCGGCAGACGCGTCCTTTGCTGACCGTGACTACGTTCGCAAGGCTCTCGCTGACAAACAGTTTGCAGCAGGGAACTATACAAGGAGCAGGGTATCTGACAGTGCCGTCATTCCGTTCGCGATGCCTGTAATCGATGGTGTTAATGTCACAGCAATCGTGATCAGCGGGATTCGGGCGGATTGGCTACAAGCCAGAATCACCGAACGTGGAGTGCCGCGAGGCAACGCTGTGACCATCGCCGATGCAGCAGGGGTGATCGTGGCGCGCGTTCCTTTTCCTGAGAAATTTGTCGGAACTGTTATTCCCGACGAGTTCCAGCCGCTCATCCACGCTAATCAACCTGGGACGATCGAGGTTACCAGCCAAGACGGTACCGAGCGCGTCCTTGGGTATCGCCCCATCACACCACCTTCCAGTCCCCTCTATGTCAGCGCAGGTTTCTCGAAAGATGAGGCCTTTTCGCCCATCGATCGCGCGACCATTATCAACCTGCTTGGGATCGTCGCTGGAGGCTTAGTTTCGATGGTGCTAGCGGTGTTTATCGGTCATCGATTTATCCTTGTGCCGATCACCGAGATCGCGGTTGTAATGACGCGGTGGAAAGCTGGAAGTGTCGATGCTCGAACAGGAATGAGACCGACGGACGAGCTGCACGCCGTTGGCGCAGCACTAGATGACCTCTTGGACGAGCTGGACCGTCGGCGTGTGCTGAACGAAAAGACGGAGGAAGAGCGGACACTCCTTGTCCGAGAGCTGGCCCATCGGGTTAAGAACGGCTTCGCTTTGGTACAGGCGATCGCGCGTCAGACCTTCGCTCGCGCCGACCCGGACCGATATGGTTCCTTTTCCGAACGGCTGACGGCACTGGCGAGCACCTATGATCTCATTCTGTCGAAAGAGGGCTCGGCATCGCATATTCGTCAAGTTATAGAAGCCGCCCTTCTCGCTCATTCTTCAGACCAGGACCGAGTTTCGATTTCTGGGCCGAACCTTATGCTGTCCCCTGACTTGGCGCTCCCCTTGTCGCTCATTCTTCACGAGCTGGCGACCAACGCAACGAAGTACGGGAGCCTGAGCGTCGACACAGGAAAGGTGGATATCAGGTGGAGTGAAAATGATGGCCGGATCGATCTCACATGGCAGGAAATTGGAGGCCCTGCCGTGGTTAAACCCACTCGAAAAGGTTTCGGAAGTATACTGATAGAAAGAGCATTTCCCAGCGGAGCAAAAGCCGAGACGGCCTCTGATTTTCGAGCAGACGGTTTACGTTTCGAGCTCAGTTTTCAGGTGGCGGAACAAGAAGTCGACCTCGGCGTTACTAGCGGTCGATGCGACGAGGGTGGGAATGCGTAAATCAGTATTGATCGTTGAAGATGAACCGCTTTTGCGGCTTCTCGCGATGGATCTCGTCGAGGAAGCCGGTTTCATCGCTATCGAGGCATCAAATGCTGATGAGGCCATAACCATTCTTGAAACAAATTCAGACATCAGAATCCTTCTCACGGACATCGATATGCCCGGCAGCATGGATGGGTTGAAACTTGCTGCGGCGGTACGAGACCGTTGGCCGCCCATCGAAATAATCGTGGTGTCCGGGATGAATAACCCGCAAGCGCATGAGCTTCCGGCGCGTGGAGTGTTCTTTGCAAAGCCATACGATATTCAACGACTGGCACAGCAGTTGCGCTGTATGGCTCCTTAACCAACCCTGGCCGGCTCCTGCGAGGCGTCGGATCGGGAACGTCGCGGTCTACGCTATCGTCATTTCACTGCGATCGGAGCCTCGACATATCGGTATAGCCGCCAGTAAAGCGTAAAAAAGAGGCCGTTGAAACGTTGGATCTGTCCGCATCCTTTCCAAATTGCGGCGCTGGAACGCAAGGTCGGCCAGCTCACAATGGAGCTGGACCTGGTAAAAAAAACTCCGCGTCAGCCGATCGTCGGGGACAACGGGAACTCCTTGATCATCACCGGCCCCTGGCCTGTTCTATCAGGAGGGGGTGCAAGATGATCGATCTCCGGAGAAGCAGCTATTACAATCAATCAACTGCGAGAGCGCTGAACCTTGGGGATACGGAGCTCGTGGTAATCATCGATGATCCCGGCCGCTTCGCCGTTATGACCTAGAAAGCGGAAGGGGGAGGCATCGGATGCTGAGGGCATTGGTTGCTCGATCTCGGGATTGAGGATCGTCAGATAAGGCGAGGAAGGTCCGAGACAAGGCATGCGGGGTCCTTGAACATTCAGATTCATCTGACACGTTCAGTCCGGATCGCTTTGTTCAACGCAAAGGCCAGGGTTTCGTACGCGACGGGCTTGCGCACAACTGGGACATGGGCCAAGCCGTCTGGAATGGTGACGCTGTCGCGGTATCCAGTGGCAAAGACATAAGGAATTGCCAGCTCCTCCAACCTGATGGCGACTTCTTCAGATGTCGTGTGGCCGAGGTTCAGATCGAGGACCGCGCAATCGGGCTTGTGCTTGTCGATAGAGCCTAGAGCGGTCGGGACGGTCGGCGCGATCCAAACGGTGGACGCTCCCATCTCGCGCAGGAGTTCCTCGGTATCCATCGCGATCAACGATTGATCTTCAACCAAGAGGACGTTCAGTTCATTGATAGGCTGCGGTGGTACAGCGGCTTTAATGTTGAAATCTTCCGAGCGGGCCGCGACTTCCCTCAAATGCGCCTTCGGCAGCACAATCCTCGCTTCGAGTCCTTCTTTTGCGAAATCGATATCCACCGTTCCCTCGAGGTCGTGCGATATCGTCTTCTCGATCAGCTTGGATCCGAAGCCACGGCGCTTCGGCGCGACGACTTCGGGGCCTCCGCTCTCGATCCAGTGCAGCTCGCAGTCCCCGCTGTCGGCAAGCTTCCAGGAGATCTTCAGGCTGCCCGATGGCACCGATAGGCCTCCGTATTTAGCCGCGTTCGTCATCATCTCGTGAAGGAGCAGGGCGAACACCCCGAACGCACGTTCAGTCAGCCCGAGAGGTTCGCCTTCAATTCTGATGCGGTCGGGCATCTGGGCAAACCGATGCATGCCCGCTTCGGCTTCGACGAGATCGTGCAATTCGCCGCCGCCAGTGCCGGAAAACGACTGGTCGTGGGCGAATGAGAGCGCGCGGAGGCGGCCTTCGAACGACTTGGCGTAGTCTTCCACCGAGGCGGCATTGGCACCCGTCTGAGTGGCAATGGATTTTACGAGTGCCAGGATGTTTTTGACCCGATGGTTGAGCTCAGAATTCAGCAGGACCCTCTGGCTCTCTGTCTTTATACGCTGCTCTTCCGTCGCGTCGTTATGCGATAGCATCACATCACGGACATAGCTGCGGATGGAATCCGCGATGACAATGTCGGCGCTCGTCCAGGGCAGAGATTTATGGCGCACGTCTTCACGCCAGGTGTCGAAGCTGCCGCGCGGGCTGAGCCTGCGTTCGTTCTCGTTGAGGACTTCGTGTTTGCGGGGTTCGCCTGCCCATTCGATCTGGTGGGCCTCCTCGCTGCGGAACATCACCAGGTAGTCGGGCGACGACACGGAGATCGGGATTGCCATCAGGCCCGCGACCCGCGTGCCATATCGCTCGCCGAACTCGTCCCTCATCGACTGCGTGTCCCAGATGTTGCGCCCGGCGTTCTCAGAAACCAGTGCCATCAGATCGGCAACGTCGTCATCCGGGGGCGTAACGCCATATGCTGACCATTGCCCGCGTGACCACAGGCCTGCGCCGTCGCTGTCGACTAGGGACGAGAACTCACCGAGTTTCTCCCGCAGCGTGATTTCCACGGGAACGTGCGGATTGACGTCTTCGATGATGGCATCGAGCCGCCCGCGCGTAGCAGCCGCGGCAGCTTTCTGCGTCCGGTGCTCGATCGTACCGACATGGAGGGAAAAATACTGGGCGAACAGTTCCGTCGCGACCCTAAGCGGGATTGACAGGTTTTTGGGTGTGTTGTGATGACAGGCGATCAGACCCCAAAGCTCGCCATCGACGACGATGGAAATCGACATGGATGCGGCGACACCCATGTTGCGAAGATATTCGCAATGGATCGGCGACACGCTCCGCAGATGCGAAAACGACAAATCGACTTCCCTCTCACCGTCCTTGATGCCCGGGACTAGCGGGACGGGAACGAAAGATGCGTCGCCGATGACGCGGACCCAGTTCTCTACGTAGAGTTTCCTTGCCTGCACCGGAATGTCGGAGACCGGGAAGTGCTGCCCGAGGAAGCTGCCGAGAGACGGGTCCTTCGCTTCCGCGACGACCCGCCCGGCTCCGTTATGGAGGAAACGGTAGACCATAACGCGATCGTAACCGAGCATGGCGCGGACGAGGCGGGCTACGGCTTTGAACAACGGATCGAACTGGGAGTAGCTATCGACACGTCTCACGAGCGACTGCGTCAGGTGGAGCGCGACTTCAGTATCCTCGACCGACGCGGGCGGCTCGAACTCGAGGAAGGTGCGTTCTGCATAGCGGTGAACGGTGATATCAGCGAGCTTGTCGCTTTCGCCGACCTTGGCCTTGAGGATGACTCCAGCAGTATGCCCGGACCCAGCTCCGGCAATGGCGTTACCGATATCGTGCGCGACCGTGTTGCCGACGACGTCGGATAGTTCCGCTCCAAGGTAGTCCCTGTTCGTCTCGCCGAGAAACTGCGAGATATTTTCCGAGACAAACGAGACGAGGCCATTGTCCGATAGAACTATCATGGCTCCATGAGGCTGTATGCTGCCCGGAATATGGATCGGCTCGCGATCACAGTTTGTAAGATCAACTTTCGACCTGTCGTATACCAACGTCCGCTTCCCGCTTTCATCCCGAGGATCGGCCATTGGCCGGATTTTTCCTTACCGGAGCACCATGCTAGTTAGGCGAGGTCGACAGACATCTAGTTCAGTCACGCCCTGTCGCCAGACTTTCCGCAAAACAGTGGGTCTCGGTCGCGCCGTTGGCAGTGCTCCAGCCGACGAACATCACGCTCGTCGGCTGCCGACGAATATGGTCGTATGGGCGGCGTAAAGCAGTTAGAGGCATATCGTCGGAAGGAGACGCGGGCAAGAGATTAAAATACCATCAGCATTGGTATTTTTATACCACTTAGTCAGATTTTCCGCGGTTACGGTCTCCGTTGCCAATTCCTCGTTCTCTGGCCCAGAGGATCGCCGCCCCACGACGGTTCACACCAATTTTACGGTAGAGGGAGGAGACATGGTTTCGCACCGTGTTGCTCGAAAGTCCCAGATGCTTGCTCATCTGCTGGTCGTTCATCCCCTGGCAGATGAGGGTCAGGATGTCCTGCTCGCGTTCCGTGAGGTCCGCGACGCGAACGTCGGCTAGGGGAGGGGAAAGGCTGGATTTCTGCCGCAAGGCGGCGAGCTTTTCCACGATCCCGCGGCTGAACCAGGACGTGTCGGCCATGACGGACTCAATAGCCGACATGAGTTCGTCCTCAGATCGTTTCCGGTCAGTAATGTCCTGGATTACCATCATCACGCACGGGATGTCATCGATCGTGATTTCTTCGGAAGACAGAAGACAATCCGTCAGCGCTCCATCGCGTGCTTTTAGGCGGAAGTCGATGTTTCGTAGCCTACCATCCTTGAGCATGGCGGTTTCCACGGCTCTTTGAACATCCTTGTCGAGCCACATGTCGAGGTCCGCCTGGCTTTTGCCCATTACCAGTTCTTCCGGTGACCGCACGAGTTTCAGGAAAGCTGCATTGGCCTCCATCACTTCGAAGTTGTCTGTCCTGACGATCACGGTCGGGACAGGGGAAAGACCGAAGGCCGCCGAAAAACGCTCCTCGCTGTGCTTCAGCACCTGCTGCGCTTTCTTCAGCGGTTCGACATCTGCGAACGTGAACAACATGCATGGCTCGCCCCCAACGTCGATCGGTTCGCCTGCGACGATGACGGGCTTCGCCCCGCGGTCCGGAAGTGGGACGATTGCTTCCATCTGCGGGATGGTGCGGCCTTCTTTCAACTTCGTCAGCGCTAGCTCTCGGCGCTCGGCGAAGGCCAGCACGTCGATCTCATACGTCGACTTTCCAACCAGATCACTCCGGCTGTATCCGGTCATTTCAAGGAAGCCAGGATTGACACGCACGTAGCGAAGGTCTGAGAGTCTACAGATAACCGCGGGGGCGGGGTTGGCGTTGAACGCAGCCTCGAAACGGTCCTCGGCTTCATAGCGCCGAGTTTCGTCCTGAATGATCCATGCGACATATGCGGGCTCGTCGCGTTCGGACACCATGAAGCAACGCGCATCATGCATCCAGCTTCGATCTTCGTCGTTGGTCGGCCGCACTTCCATGGTTACGTCGGAAGCCGTTCCAGTGGCGATCACGCGATCGACCGGATGGTCTCCATCACCGACTTTGTGGTTGTTTCGGTATTTCAGCTCGAACCGTGCGCGGTAGTCGGCAAGCGTTTCCCCGAGTAGCTTACAGTCGTCGAGACCGTGCATGGCCAGCGCGGCGTCGTTCGCCCAGAGGAACTTTCGATTCAGGTCTAGGAGGATCACGCCTTCCTTGAGCCCGGCGACGAGCTGATGCACCTGCATGCGATCTTGGTTGCTTTCCAATGCGAAACTCCTGCCACGCACGGCAAGTACCGCTTTCATCGCAATGCGCAAGGCCGTTAGACAAGAATTGAGGGATTTGGGGGCGCGGAGATCAGTGACAAGCTCATTCGCTTGCGCAGCCATTGCTTTGCAACGGTCAGATTGGAAAAGCACCGATGCTAAGTTCTTTCGAATTTCCTGATATTCTGCGGCTCAACAATTTTGGCCTTGCTGCTACCAAACAAAGCGCATCCGCCTTTCAATGCGGGTCCTCAGTTCGTACGCCATCAAGAGCTTAAAAGCGCTTAAAATTTAAAGTTACTGCGGTTGTAGCGGTGCGAAAATCCCATTTTCGAAGGCGGCGAAGGTGGTGGCCCGATCACCTTGACCCTCGATCATTCCACGATCAAATCCGGCGAAGTCACTTTCATGGTCCATAACGATGCCGTGACCGAAAACCATGAGATGCTTCTCGTGAAGCTGAAATCTGCCGAACAATCTGTCCCAGTCATTGCTGCAAAACATCGGATTGACGAGAAACAGCTGAAGAGCCTGGGTGAAGTGTCTGACCTGAAACCCGGGAAAGATGGGCAACTTACGGCAACGCTCGATCCTGGCGCTTATCTGCTCCTTTGTAACATCAAGGGCCATTACGAGGCCGGCATGCATGCGAAGCTGACCGTGACCAAATAATCGTAACTGAGAAGAAATGAGGAAGGCCTATGGCATAGTCGGCAATCTCTCATCCCGCATCTTTTTCCGTCAGCCAGCGTGGTCTGCACTGGTTGACCGTGGTTTTCGTTTTCTTCAACCTTCTGTTGCCCGATGGCATGAACGATTGGCACAGGGCGGTAAGACGAACCGGAACGGCGACCCTGGAGCAGATCGGCGCCGCTAACATTCATACCTATATGGGCTTCGCAATCCTCATCGCGGTGATCGCTCGTCTCGCCCTGCGGTCTCTGCATGGCGTGCCGGATCCGTCTGATGCAAAGCCGGCCGTGTTCAGGGTGATCGCGAAGGCGGCTCACGTCGCCCTCTATGGGCTTTTGATTGCAATGCCGCTGAGTGGGATCGCCGCTTATTATTTCGGAGTAGGCGTTGCAGGCGATCTTCACGCGGACATTCTCAAAGTGCTCCTCTGGTTATTGATTGCCGCTCATGTAGGAGGCGCGCTGGCTCATCAGTTTTACTGGAAAACGAACGCGCTCCGACGGATGACGCTAGGATGATATGATCAATCGTAAACGTGGCAGTCCGTCGTGTGGTGCCAGCACCGGCGATGTGCGAGAAAACAAGCAGGGTGCAGTGCGCGCTGGAATTGTCCAGCGCGCACCATTCATTAGAGAGACATGTCCTTAAAACTCTTCCCAGTTATCCGCAGCTGATGCCGCGGCCGCGCTGCCGCGGCTTCCGAAGGCCTGGGCGAGCTTGCCGACCATGCCGCGGGCAGGGGAGGCGACGGGGGCGGAGCTACGCGATGCGGTCTTAACCGGTCCGGCCATTGCCGATACGGTCTGGCGCAGCGCCGAGCTCTGCTGCGAGAAGCTTGCGGCTCCACTCTGAGCCTGTTGGAACTGGCCCAGCTGGAACTGCGAGACGAGTTCGCGCAACCGGCCGGCTTCGGTGGCAAGCGTGGCGCCGGCTGCATTAGCTTCTTCAACCATGGCCGCGTTCTGCTGCGTTACCTGGTCCATCTGGTTGACGGCCGTGTTGACTTCCGCAAGGCCGACCGACTGTTCGCGCGAAGAGGTGGCGATCGAATCCATGTGCTGGTTGATGGTGACGATGTAGTTTTCGATCGTCTTCAGCGCCGTGCCGGTCTCGCTGACCAGCTTGACACCGGTCTCGACCTCGACAGACGACTTGCCGATGAGGTCCTTGATCTCTTTCGCAGCCTGGGCGGAACGTTGCGCCAGTTCGCGGACTTCCTGTGCAACGACGGCAAAGCCCTTGCCGGCTTCACCCGCACGTGCGGCTTCGACGCCGGCGTTGAGCGCCAGAAGGTTGGTCTGGAAAGCGATATCGTCGATCACGCCGATGATATTGCCGATCTGGCCGGACGATTCCTCGATACGGCCCATTGCGTCGACGGCATTGGCAACCACCGCACCCGAATGGCGGGCGCTTTCATTTGCCTGGATGGCAACGGTGCGGGCTTCTTCCGCGCGCTTGGAGGAATTCGACACGTTTGCGGTGATCTGGTCGAGAGCGGCGGCGGTCTCTTCCAGCGAAGCGGCCTGCTGTTCGGTGCGCTTGGAAAGATCGTCGGCGCTCTGGCTGACTTCGCGCGAACCGGAATCGATCGAGCTTGTTGCCTGGGCAACCGAGCCGAGCGTGCCGCGCAACTGGCTGACCGTCGCGTTGAAGTCGGCGCGCAGGCCTTCGAATTCCTGGGCGAAGGCCTGGTTAAGCTGGAATGTCAGGTCGCCCGCGGAAAGATGCTTGAGGCCGGTGGCAAGCCCGTTCGTCGCCGCAGCCATCGCTTCGGCACGGATGCGGGCGTCTTCGGCATTGCGCTGGCGCTGTTCTTCGGTGAGGCTGCGCTGCGCCTCCGCCTCGCGTTCCAGTGCCTGGGTCTTCAGCGCGTTGTCCTTGAACACCTGCACCGCGCTTGCCATGGAGCCGATTTCATCCGGGCGATTTTCACCCTGAACATCAACGGTAAGATCACCGGAAGCAAGGAGACCCATTGTGCCCGTCAAGCGACCAATCGCATTGCCGAGCGACTTCGCAAACGTGAAAAAGAACGTTAACGCGATGAGTGATGTCAAAAAGGTCACGCCGACCATCGTCCAAAGCTCGGACTTTGCCTTTGCGACGATCTCGGAAGCATCGGTCCCGATTTCGAAAACACCTATTCTGTCACCGGAAAACGAGGTGAACGACACCGCTTTAATCAGCATATTGCGGCCGTCGAGCTCGACTTCCTGGAAAATTGGCTGTCCGCCGAACGCTTCCTGGATCCTATCCATCGGAAGAAGCGTCGAACCATTTTCGGTGGATGACTGATTTACCAGCTTGCCATCAGATATGACGTTTACTGTTATCTCTGCACCGAGCCTCTGCGCAATCGGCGCGAAATAGGCATTGGAAAGTTCCGTGCCGACATCCACAACGCCGACAACCTTGCCGTTTTCGAAGACCGGTGCCACAGCATAGATGCCTATACCGGTACGCCCTGGTTCGACGCCCGCTGCGACTTTTCCGGTTGCAATAGCGGAGGCGACTGTCTTGCGGCGGGAGAGGTAATTGTCGCCAAACTTTTCAGCTGCGTGGGCGCGGGCGATGACATTTCCTTGCGCATCCGCAACAGTGATATTTTGCAATCCACCTAACTGTGCGACATCTTTGATGTTGGTTGAAAATTTGTCGAGCAGCTTCTGGCGATCGTTCGATCTAATGTAACCGGCAATCTCCGGCTCGCCCGCAAATCCGAGCGCAAGGGCAGACGCAGATCGCTGAATTGCCGCCATATCGGTCTGGATCACATTGAGATCGCTCGCCGCTTTACTCTCAAGCACCTCGGCATTCGTGGCGTTTTGACGATGCCAGGCCAATCCGCCGATCGCGGCGCTGGCGAACAAGACCGCGGCAAAGCCGTAGCCTGTAATCTTGATCCACAATGGTTTTCTGGCGATCTGAGCAGTCATTTTGGGGTCCCCTCCGCAGTGTGCGATTCACGTGCGGCGACCATCTTTCAAAAGCATCAATTTTTCCTAAAAATCGCGCCAATAACCCCTATAATTGTAGGGTTTTCCTTTTAAACGATTGTGAGAGCGAGCCGCGGATACACTGCGCACGGGCTATTATGGCTATTAACTATTTGCATGCGAAATGGTCGGCCAATAGGCTCTTTGAAGAGTGCAAGGCATCGGACTGCAATTTTCGCGATCGTTGGTTTGCGAGCCGATAAACGTGGATATCAAACCGAGCCGGATCCCCTATGTCACGAGGGCGATGAACCACTAAAAGCTGGCGATTCGATCGACAACTATTTTTGATACTTTTTTCGGATTGGTGAGGCTAAGTGCCTGCCATTTTTGTGGTTTCTCAACGAAAGCACGCAGAAATCAGATGGGAGTCGATCCCGATCCCATCAAGAGCCTGACGCAAAATTGCTCAGATCTATGAGGCCACGATGCTTCGCCATTGCGGTTTCCAATGCCGGCTGGGTTCTATGGCCCTCTCTATAAAGGGTCATGATGATTGCGGCCGCAAGCTCCGCATCCGGGCTGTTCTTGGGAACATGGTGCTGACCGAGCCAATCATCGAACGCTCGATCGACGATCTGTAATTCGCTTGGCCCGAATGCCGTCTCCAGAAATGCGCGCATAGCTTCCCTCTTTCGCGCGCCGATATGGGAAGGCCGCACGCGGTCGTCAAGACCGAGCTTCTTCGACATCGGCCAAGCTCATAATCAGAGGTAGTCTCGGTGTTTTCACGCTGATTTCAATGCCGAAAGCCCTTGTAGCGATCAGGTCGTGCCATAAATCTGCCCCCTGGCAATCGAGCATAGATGCGTCGCATCGCGGTGGTATTGTAGAGCGGACACGATGCAGGGCAAAACGAGTAGACTATTTAAGGGAACCGACGAGATATCCCGGCTGATCGAGAGTGGAGAGTGGGACGTTTCCTTTCTCGGGCCGCCATCGACCTGGCCGTCCTGCCTGAGATCGGCAGTCGATATCATGGTTCCGTCGATGGCCCAGATCGTGATGTTCTGGGGTCCTGATCTTATTGCTCTCTACAACGAGCCTTACGCCCCGACGATCGGTTTGCGTCATCCCCAAGCGTTCGGCCGCCCGGCACGCGAGAACTGGAGCGAGCTCTGGGATGATCTTGAGCCGCTCCTGCGCCGTGTGATGGAAACGGGCGAGACGGTGGCCGCCAAGGATCGACCCTTCTATATTGAGCGGCATGGCTATCCGGAGACGGTCTACTTCGATATCTCGTACTCAGCCATCCATAACGAGGACGGCATAGTCCGTGGCGTTTTCTGCATCGTCAACGAAACAACCGACCGGGTGCGGGCCGATCTGGCGTTGCAGGAGAGTGAAGAGCGGCTACGCGCAGTCGTCTCGCAATCAGCGGCGGGTATCGGCCAAGGCAGCCTCGAAGGCGAGATCCTGCACGTCAACAGCCGTTTCTGCGAGATCGTTGGTTATGCCGAAAAAGACCTTCTCG
The DNA here is from genome assembly GCF_014201355.1 of Aliirhizobium wenxiniae. Taxonomy (GTDB): domain Bacteria; phylum Pseudomonadota; class Alphaproteobacteria; order Rhizobiales; family Rhizobiaceae; genus Neorhizobium; species Neorhizobium wenxiniae. The sequence continues at coordinate 44,782 of NZ_JACHEG010000016.1, read as the reverse complement.
GCATGAACATCGCCGACATCACGTACATTGAAGACATGCCCGAGCAGAAACGCCTGTTCAACCGGCTTGCGCAGACCGGCGAAAGTTTCGACATGGAGAAGCGGTACGTCAGGCGGGATGGTTCCCTCGTCTGGGTGAACAACACCGTTTCCGCTTTGCGCGACGAGGAGGGACAGATCCGGCAGGTTGCCGTCGTTTCCGTCGACATCAGCGAGCGCAAGAGAGGACAGGAGGCGGAGCGTCGATTGGCTTCGATCATCGCATCCTCCAATGACGCGATCCTTGGCATCGATCTGGCAATGACCGTCACGTCTTGGAATGGCGGCGCTGAACGCCTCTACGGTTACAGCGCTGAAGAGATTATCGGCCAATCCGTCCTGATGCTGGTGCCAGAGGACCGGCTCGATGAAGAGCCAGCGTTGCTGGAGCAGGTCAAAGCCGGTTCTCTGGTCGAAGCCTATGAGACGAAACGCCAACGGAAAGACGGGCATCTGGTCGATATTTTGCTGAGCGTCTCACCCATCCATGACACCACGGGAAGGATCATCGGAGCGTCAAAGATCGCGCATGATATTTCCGCGAAAAAGGAGGCTGATCGCCTCCAAGAGGTTTTGATCGGCGAACTCCACCATCGCGTCAAGAATGTCTTCGCGACGGTCATCGCGATAGCCCGTCAAACCTTGGCGAGAGCATCCGACGCACAGACTGCAGTGGCGGCGTTCGAAGCTCGGCTTTCGGCGCTGGCACACGCCCATGATCTGCTGGCGGATGGTGACTGGCAAGTTGCCAATCTCGCAGCCGTGGTGGAGCAGGCTGTGGCACCTTATCCACCAGAGCGCTTCGATCTATCCGGCCCATCCGTCCTGCTGCCGCAAAAGGCTGTGGCGACGCTTTCTCTTGCGCTTCATGAGCTCGGTACGAATGCTGCCAAATACGGGGCGCTCTCAACTCCATCCGGACGATTAGCGATCACCTGGAAACACGACCCCGAGACCGGAAGTTTCAGCCTGCGCTGGAAAGAGACCGGTGGGCCGCCTGTCACCCCGCCGACCAGCAGAGGCTTTGGATCTCGGCTGATCGAACGTCTGCTTGCTGCCGAGCTGAATGGTTCTTCAACGATCGCGTATGACCCTTCGGGCGTTCAATGTGAGATCGAGGCGATGTTACCGCCGCACACCAAGACATAACTGCCACGAACGAATCTATCGGCTGCGACTTCTCTCACCAGGCAACAATCAGGACGTCCATGCAAGAACAGGATCAAAATCGACAGGATGCCCGCAGCGCCGGAGATCGTCTTGTTGCCGGGCATGTGAGCGAGGACCCGTTCGCGGCGGCATTCAAGGCCACGCGTATGCCGATGATCGTAACCGATCCGAGCCAGGCCGACAATCCGATCATCTTCTGCAACGCGGCTTTCTTAAGGCTGACAGGCTATAGCGACGATGAGGTCATCGGCCGCAATTGCCGGTTTCTCCAGGGTCCTGACACAGACCGAAATACTGTGGCGAAAATCCGCGACAATATCGCAGCGGGCCAGGATGTGGCGGTGGATATTCTCAACTATCGCAAGGACGGCAGCACGTTCTGGAACGCGGTCTTTATCAGCCCCGTGCGTGACGAGACAGACAAGATCATATACTTTTTCGCCTCCCAGCTCGATTTCACGACCGTCAAAAGCCGCGAAGCGGACCTGGCGTCGGCGCGTCATCAGGCAGAGGCGGAAGTCGCCAAGCATACCGCCAATCTTCGCGCGGCGCTGGATGCACGCTCGCTGCTCGTCCATGAAGTCGATCATCGGGTGAAGAACAATCTTCTGACGATGGCTTCAATCGTCAAAATGCAGGCACGCGTCACCAAGGATGAGCGGCAAAAGCAGACGCTCATGTCGGTGCTCAACCGGATCGAAGCTCTCAGCACAGTCCAGCGCAAGCTCTTCACGCTCGACGACGTCTCGAAATTCGACATGTCGGAGTTCACGCGCGAGCTTGTCACGGACCTCGTCGATGCGACAGGCCGCAAGGATATTCGCCTTTCGCTCGACCTTGCTCCTCTACTTGTGCCGGCGGTGAAAGCGACACCGCTCTCTCTGATCGTCAACGAGCTTGTCGGGGATGCAGTCCGTCGAGGCCTGAATGATGGCGGGGGTGACATCCATGTCGTTGTCAAACGGCTGAACGGGCACTTCCTTATCCGTGTCGAGGATACCTCGGAGCCAGTAGAGCCGGATAGTGAAAGCGTTGAACTCGGACGGATGCTGCTCGAAGCATCAGCCCTTCAGCTCGGCGCAGAAATCGAACGGAAGCGTGATGGCAGGAAAACGATTGTCGATGTCGTCCTTCTTGTCGGCGACCACTAGGAGAATACGCATTGAAAGTCATGATTGTCGAAGACGAGATGCTGCTCGCCATGGAGCTTGAGAGCGAGGTGGAGATGGCAGGCCATATCGTCACAGGGCTTGCGATGAGCAGCACTCAGGCGCGCCAGCAGATCGGCAGCTCAAAACCGGATTTTGCATTCGTCGATATTCATCTTATGGATGGACCGACGGGTATCGATGTCGGTCGTGAGCTTGCCGCATCTGGGATCCCCTACGTGTTCGTCAGCGGCAATATTAAGAAGATTCCCGATGACTTTGCCGGTGCACTTGGCGCAATCGAAAAGCCCTACACCATGAGGGGGATGAAAAATGCGCTAGCCTATGTGTCGGCGATCATACAGGGGGATGAGAGCGGCTCGCCTCCGGCAAGTCTGGTTTTGGCCGACGACGCGAATGCCGGCAGGCGTCCTGCCTGAAACACCAAGACAGTGTGATGTCGGAGATCCTTCCTTTTCATGGGAGGATCCCCTTCAAGAATTTACTCTGAAGCTTTCCCGCTGTCTTCAGCAGGGTCGTAATTCAGGTTGAAATCCTTCTCGCTCTTTTGGCCGGGCGGTGTCCGGTTAACCGTCGCGTCCTCTGAACCCGTCACGACCGTCGGCTTGGCACTATGAACACCGCTCGCGTGGCGGTCCGCCTGCGACGGAGCATACTGACCTTTGGCATCATCTTGTGGCTTGGCCATCTCGGTTCTCCTTTAATTTTTCCAGAACATCAGATGATCGGCTTGCCGCCGGTGACCGCAATCGTCGCTCCGGACACGTAGCTCGATAATGGGTCGGCGAACATGACGTAGGCGGTTGCAAGTTCGGCGGGCTGGCCGGGCCGCTGCATCGGCACCTGTTTGCCGAAATGCTTGACGTTTTCATCGGGCATTGTCGATGGAATGAGCGGCGTCCAGATCGGGCCGGGCGCGACAGAGTTTGCGCGAATGCCCTTGTCAGCCAGCATCTGCGCCAGCCCCGCCGTAAAATTCTGGATCGCACCTTTCGTCGTAGCGTAGGCGAGAAGATGAGGGCTTGGACTATCGGCATTGATCGACGTTGTGTTGATAATCGAACTGCCGGGCCTCATGTGCGGAACTGCGGCCTTCGTCAGGTAAAACATTGCATGGATGTTGGTGCGGAAAGTCACTTCCCACTCCTCATCCGAGATTTCGGAAATGTCGCTGAAGCTTGCCTGGTGTGCGGCGTTGTTGACGAGGATGTCTATCCCCCCGAGCTGCGACACGGCCATATCGACGATTTCCTTGCAATGCGGAGCATACTGGATGTCGCCGGGTACGAGGACCGCCTTTCGCCCAGCCTTTTCGACCAAAGCTTTGGTTTCTTCGGCGTCTTCGTCCTCATCAAGACACGAGATCAGCACGTCCGCGCCTTCGCGAGCAAAAGCGATCGCGACAGCCCGGCCGATGCCACTATCGCCGCCAGTGATCACTGCCTTTTTCCCCGACAAGCGGCCGCCGGAGCCTTTATAACTTTCCTCGCCATGGTCGGGCTGAGGCGACATCGCTTGGGTTCTTCCCGGCATGTCCTGCCTTGGTGTGTCGAATGGCGGCTTCGGATAGCTGGTCATGTATTTATGTCCTAATGACAATTGCAGAGAGAGGGGGCAGCAGATAACCTCCGTAGGCGTTACGCGCTTCGCGCCTGTGCGGGGTGGCGGCCTTCTGCAAATTCCTCGATAATCTTCGCGCAGAATGCCAGGAGATCATCCGGCGTGCGGCTGCTGACCAAACCTTTGTCGGTCACCACTTCCTGATTGAGCCAAGTCCCACCGGCATTACGAATGTCGGTGGAGACAGTGGGATATGAGGTGAGTGTACGGCCCTTGACGACGTCCGCCTCCACAAGAATCCAAGGGCCGTGACAGATGACGCCGACCGGCTTCTGCTGGGCAAAAAAGTCATGCACGAAGGATACGATCTTCTCGTTGCCGCGCAGTGTATCTGCTCCAACGCTGCCGCCTGGGATGATCAGCCCATCAAAGTCAGACGCGGAGACCTCCTCGATGGCCATGTCGATCGTGAAGCTCGAACCTGGATCAAGATCGTTGTTGACGGTCTCAACCTCGCGCGCTTCAACGCCTACGACGACAACCGATGCACCAGCCGCCTCGACGGCGTGTTTCGGTTCGACGAATTCCGGCTCTTCGGTGCCGCGGGGTGCGAGCAGGATAGCGATCTTCTTTCCTTCAAGGGTCATACTTGTCTCCGGTTGTAGTGTACGATGGGGGCGGACGGTTGGTTGATGCGCACCAGAAGTCACGCGTGCGACGAGTTGGCCCGCCGTGTCTGGACGAAGGTGTCGTGTTGGCACTTATGTCCTTAGTTGAACCGTCACATCGGGTGAAAGTTCCTTACCCATGTGTAGGGCGTCGCGCCGTTTTGGCCTCAATGTTATCGTAGCTATAGAAGCCATGCAGGGCGCTGAACGCATTTCTGATCCGACCGCGTGTACGATACCGCACAGTCGCTCTTCGGTTTAGGAACCTCTTCAACGGCAAGCCGTTTCAACCTGCCTTCCCAAGGAAACAACCAGCAGAGCCGCATGACACGTATCGCCATCATCGGATCCGGCCCTACAGGCATCTACACCCTCAGAGGCCTCGTTGCCTGCCCTCAACCTCTGACGATTTCGATCTTTGAAGAGTTGCCGGATCCAGGGAAGGGCACGCCCTACCACCCGGCTGTGAATGATCGCGCGATGCTCGCCAATATCGCCAGTATCGAGATCCCTCGCATAGTCGACACCCTCGTCGAGTGGTTGAATGGACATTCGGATCCGGAACTTTCAGCTCTCGGGCTTGAGCGGGCAAGGATCGGCGAGCGAGAGTTCTATGCCCGCGTGGTCATCGGTGAGTTTCTGGCGGCGCAGTTCTGGAAGCTGGCCGAACAGGCAGAGAGGTGCGGTCATACGGTGACCATCAGGGCAGCTACCAAAATCACCGATGTTCGCCTTGAAAAAGATACCGTCGCGCTCGTTGCAAGACAGGGTGATGGATCGGAAACCACGGAATCCTTCGACCATGTCGTCATGGCAACCGGCCATGACTGGCCGGAGAACACCGAGGTTTCGCCCGGTTATTTCGTTTCACCGTGGCCAGCCAGTGCGATCAAACGCATTGAGCCTGTCGAGATCGGTATCCTTGGCACATCACTGAGCGGTATCGACGCCGCCGTGACTGTCGCCACGTCCCATGGGATTTTCCTGCGCGACGAACAGGGACGACTAGGGTATCAGCGCACGGCGGAAGGCCTTCACATGACAATGATGTCCCGCAAGGGGCTCTTGCCGGAATCCGACTTTTATTGCCCGATACCCTATGAGCCGCTCAGGTTCTGCACGCGGAAGGCCATCGACACCCTCATCTCGCAAGGATCGGCGGGGCTACTGGACAATGTGTTCGACCTCTTTAAAGCTGAACTCGGCGCCGCGGATCCGGACTGCGCCGCATCGATCGGGCTGGGACTTTCTACGATCGAAGACATTGCCGACCGATATTTCCGTAAACGTGAGGCACTCGATCAGTTTGTCGCGGCGGCCCGAAATCTTGCCGAGGCAAAGAAAAACAAGGCAGAAAAGATCACAGTCCAGTGGCGCTACACGATCCTGCGCATGCACGAGGTGATCGCCCGCGCCGTTCCGCATCTGGATGCCGAGGACCTGAAACGCTTCCATAAGCATTTCAAAACGGTTTTCGTCGATGACTATGCAACGGTTCCGCACGAATCCGTGGAACGACTGCTTGCCCTTCATGCCGCAGGCGTGCTCGATGTCATGGCGCTCGGGCAGGAATACGAGATCGAACGGTCTAAGCAGCAACCGGGCGTGACGATCACTGCCCATGGACGGCAAAGACATTTCGCGGCGTTTATCGACGCGACCGGGCAGCACGCCGCTTCCGCCTCCGACCTTCCATTCCCGAGCCTGAAACGTCCAGGCCTGGTAAAGGAATCCGCCACCGAAACATCAAGCGAGATGTCGGCAGGGTCAAAACGCACGGGGGGGATCGATGTCGACAAGACGTTCCGGCCGATCATCGATCAGCCTGTCTCAAGAAACCTTTACTGTGTCTCCGTTCCGTTCCTGTTGCACAAGCTCCCATTCATTCAAGGGATTACCAATGCCCGTGACATGGGAGAGATCGTCTCAACCGCGATCATCCGTTTTACGGAGCGAGCGGACGGTCTCTTGCTCGATACCTTGGATCAGAGGAGCGAGAATGTGTCGCCGACCGATAGCGTTCCTTCGTCGGTGACACCGGAATAGACTCCAATACATCGCGCGCGCTGCCTGACGATCGTTCGCAGGATATCCGGATCTTCCGGCAAGTCCGGTTGTGCAACCATTGTCATGCCGCAGCGCTTGGTCTTTTCGGTTATTGTCCCCCCCACTGTACCGCTTGCCCAGTTGCGGGCTAGCCAGCCGTCCTCACTACTGCCCGTTGCCAGGACGAGGTTGGGCCGAAAACGCTGACGGTCGATGACGCTCTCAGGCAACAGAGACGCCAGATCCGACACGCTTTTGACGGTCAGCAAATGGAGTGGCGCGATTTCATAACGTGGCTTCAGCGAGCTGGTTCGGGATATGTCGGTACCGGGAGCTGCGCCTATCGGCCGGATCCCGCAACGAAAGCCCATGAAATCGCTCAGCGCCGCATCAAGGTCCGGGCCGATCGCCATCTTCTCCCATGTACTCGACGAAACCAGGACCTCACTTCCGTTGTGCCATGACGACAGTATAAGGGCAGGGCGCCAACGAGGCGTCTTTTCTGGCGAAGCAACCTCGCCTGTATCCAGATCGACCAACAGGTGGGTGCGGTCGCCATGAATCCCGTTAACGGTCACAGAGGCTTTGTCGAGACGTTCGCCACCTATCGAACAGACAGGGTAGCGCCAGATCTCCTCGATTGTGCCGACTGTCTCACCCATTGCCATCCTCGCGTTTTTGCTCGGATGTGGAACCCCGCTCGCGGGCTTCGGGTTCCCATTGAGATATGGCCAGCGAGGAGTAATGCCCGTGGCGGAAATTGTATGTGCAGCTTTTATAGATCTCGACCGGGTTTTGCTCGTCAAAAGGGCCGCGCATCGGAAATGGTCGGCGAACAAATGGGATCTCGTCGGTGGACATGTCGAGAAGGGCGAGGGCCTGGACGTTGCGCTGGTTCGAGAATGCCAGGAAGAGGTCGGCCTAACACCTCGGGCTTTCGATCACGTCGCGACGCTCTACGAGGACGCCGATACGAAGCGCAACTCACCCTTTCACATCTTCCGGGTGCCGTTATCGGACGGAGGCTCAGCACGCCTGTTAGGGAACGAGCATTCTGAGCTCGGATGGTTCGAGCTCGACGATTTTCTCAAGACCTCTCTCGCATTCGAAGCCTATCGCAATGTGGTGACACCGCTGCTGCAATCGGCGCGATGATAAAAGGGTGGGTGCTTCTGACGATTGGTACGTTGCCGTACGAAGGTGATCATCACTCGTTTCCAGCGGAACTGTCATGTGGAGCCTTCGTTTCCGTCCAGCGTCTTCAATCAGGAAGGCTGGTCCCAAGGATGACTTATATGAAACATATTCTTCTCACAGCGAGCCTTGTTTTGTCCGCTGGCGGCGCCTTCGCGCAATCCGCGACTGAGTCCACCGGCGTCAACTCCGCTCTCGGCGTCGCGCCCAAGACCGAGGATTTCATCATGGAAGCCTCCGCCAGCGACGTCTTCGAGATCGAGTCGAGCAAACTCGCTTTGCAAAAGGGAAATGACGCGACAAAGGCTTATGCGCAGCAGATGGTCACCGATCACGAGAAAACCACCGCAGAGCTCAAGGCTCTGATCGTTTCCGGCAAGGTGCAGGGCAATCCAGTCACCGCGCTCACCGAAGATTTCAAGGAAGAGGTCGATGAGCTTGCAAAGCTCGAGGGTGACGAGTTCAGCGACGAATATATCGACGACCAGGTCGAAGCGCATGAGGATGCGGTAGATCTGTTCAAGCGTTATGCCGAAGAAGGCGAGAACGCCGACCTCAAGGCATGGGCGGCAAAGACGCTGCCGGCTCTCGAGCATCATTACAAGATGGCGCAGGATCTCGACAAGTAAGCCGGTGACGGCCGCTTCCGAGCGGCCGTTTTCTTTTCGAGCTGCCGACCCCGATTGGCCGCCCCTCTCACCACCGGAAGGACATATATCATGAAAGCGCTGACCTGGCATGGAAGCGGTGACATTCGCTGCGAGCAGGTGGATGATCCGACCATTCAGGATGATCGTGATGCGATCATCAGGGTAACGAGCTGCGCCATCTGCGGTTCGGATCTCCATCTGTATGGCGGCTTTGTCCCAGGCATGCATCATGGTGACGTCATGGGCCACGAAACCATGGGAGAGGTCGTTGAAGTCGGCCGCGGGAATTCAAAACTGAGAGTTGGTGACCGCGTCGTCGTTCCCTTCACCATCTCATGCGGCGAGTGCCGCCAATGCCAATGGGGACAGTTCTCGCTTTGCGAGCGATCCAATCCGAACGGCTCGATGCAGGCAGAGCAGATCGGCTATCCCACTGCTGGCTTGTTTGGTTATTCAGAAATGTATGGTCGCTTCCCCGGCGGGCAGGCAGAATATCTGCGCGTACCCTATGCGGATGTCGGTCCGATCAAAGTGCCGGATGGCTTGAGCGACGAACAGGTTCTGTTTCTTTCCGACATTTTCCCTACCGGTTACATGGCGGCCGAGAACTGCAACATCCAGCCGGGCCAGACGATCGCCGTTTTTGGCTGTGGCCCTGTCGGTCTGTTTGCGATCAAGTCGGCTTTTCTGCTCGGCGCCGAGCGGGTTATCGCGATCGACACGGTCCCCGAGCGTCTGGCGCTCGCGCAGGCGGCCGGAGCGGAAACGCTCGACTACACCGATGAAGACCTGCAGCAGCGTATCATTGAAATGACTGGTGGGCAGGGACCGGATGCTGTCATCGAGGCCGTCGGATTGGAAAGTCATGGGGTTGGCGGACTGATGGAGACCATGCAGGCCAAACTGTCCGCGACGGAACGCCCCTACGCGTTGAGCCAGGCTATCCTCGCGTGCCGTCCCGGAGGCACGGTGTCGCTTCCGGGCGTCTTCATTGGTCCAGCCGTTGCTGCTCCTTTTGGCGCGATTGTCGGAAAAGGCCTGACGCTCAAGACGGGACAGACCCATGTCCAGAAATATCTGCAGCCGCTCCTGAATCTGATCGTCGAAGGCAGGATCGACCCCTCATTCCTCATCACGCACCGCATCGGTCTCGAGGAAGGGCCGGAAGCCTACAAGACGTTTCGCGACAAAGCAGATGGGTGCGTGAAGGTTGTCATCCGTCCCAACGGCTAGTCAATCGTGAAACAGGCTTGGCCTCCTGTCTGGGGCCGAGCTAGTGGCGCCAGTCACGCCTGATGTGCTGTTCGTATTCTTTCTCAGCGATGCCGTAGATCGGAGCGGCAAGCTCCAGCAGTTTTTCGACATCCTTCACGACAATGAGACCACGCTCGGCTTTGATCGCATGCTCGCCTTCAAGACGGTGGAGCGCATCTGTAACGCTGGGACGCCGCACACCGAGCATCAGCGCCAGAAAGTCGTGGGTTAGCGGCAATTCGTTGCCAATGCGATCGCGCCCCATCAGCACCCAGCGGGCGAGTCTTCTTTCGACACCATACCGGCCATCAGCCAAAGCTGTGGTCGCAACCTGGATCAGGAAGACATGCGCGTATCGCATCATAAGCTCTCGGAGCGGTCGGCTTTCATCCATGGCCGTGCGCAGCGCGTCGACCTCTATCCTTAATGCAGGTCCGCCGCACTGCATGAATGCAAAATGCGGTGTGCTATCGGCGCCAAGGATCGCCGGGACACTTGAAAAACCCTCAAGACCAATGCAGCCCACCTCGATCATTTTGGCGCCGTTAGCGCCAGCAATTTCCGATGACAGACCGCCCTCAAAAAAGAACACATGCCGTAGCGGCTGGTTGGATTCGAACAGGCGCTCGCCTTGTTGCAATTCCACCGGCTCCAACTGCGGTCGTAGCTGCGTGACGATATCTCCGGGAAGCATCGACAGAATTCTGTTCTTGGTCCAGCTCATGAGATCTGCTCCAGCGGGGAGGCGCTTATGTTTCTCTTTCGAGCTACCTAGCGCACCGGATTGAGTTATCCATCAAATCAATAGGTTCGTGGGAAACTTATGAGCTTTTCTCAAGTTATTCAGGGACGATAAGGGAGTGACACATGATCCGACTTTATTTCCATATCCGCCAGGGAGACCGTCTTTCCAAAGATCCGGAAGGCGCGGAATTCAACGACCTCGAGACGGCACGTGCGGAAGCGGTTCGATCCGCGCGCGAACTTCTGTCCCAGCGGGTTTTGAACGGTGAGGAGATCGATGGACAGGCATTCGAATTGACCAGTGAAGACGGAGCCGTCGTCGATACCGTCCGGTTCCGTGACGTGCTTCGTCTGCACGAAGAGTGATTGGCGATGAACGGGCGAGGCGATCGAGCACAAAAAAGCGGGTGAGTTAATCACCCGCCTTCGCGTTAAACCACCAAACTATTCATCCTCGTCCCACGACGGGCGCTCAGGCTCACTGGCATTGGGGCGGCTCTCCCATTCTGCGCTCGCCTGGGCCCAGTGTTCATGTTCCTGGCTTTCTGGTTGCCCCGCCTGTTCCCACAGCTCGTAAGCACGACGCGCAATCCATTCCTCGCGATCATTCTCCATTTCATCCTCCCAAATTGCGATGCGTGCGCATTTCTTTTTCCACGGCGCATCGTCCTCAAGTGTCAGACAGCTCGTCTAGTTCAGCGAGCAGGAAACGGCAGGTCCGTTTTCCGGTTCCCATCAAAGCGAAGTAGTGGCCCAAGGGTACGATGCCGTACAAAGCAGCGCGCATGGGCACGGGCGGAAAACCCGTGCCCATTGATTGCAGTCACGCGACGGGTGGAGACGCCGAACTAAGTTTTACCGATGGCTCACGTCCCCAGACGCGAAGTTTGCCGAGCTCTTCGACGAATGTTGTTGCCGAGGTCGCGCTGGAGATCTCCAAGACACCTTCATCCATGTCTTTCTCGACACCAGCTTTATCAAGGAGGGGTAGGGCGACGCCGCTGTAGCCGATGAACTTGCAATGCTGGAAGGCGTCGGCGACGAAATCGCGCGCTGTCGCTTCCTTCAGAAGGTCCTCCACGCCCGCCTCAGAGGGAAGCAGTGCCACGGCGTCGAAGAGGACGGAGGGACCACCGTCGATCATATGCTGGGCTTCGATGAAGCTGCCGTCGGAGGCCGTTACGCCGGCAACCTTCGGTGCGACGAGCTCTACGAGCCCCTTTTCCTTCAAGACAGCGCTCGTCAGGCTTTTGAGAAGTTTTGCGTCCACTCCGTCCGTGACGAGAACGCCGAGCTTGCGCCCCTCGAACCGCTTTGGTCCACGCTCGACTATGCTGAGGGCGGGGGAGGGCTCGAGATCCTGTCTGGTTGCGACAGCGGCGGGCGCGGCCTTCGGTAAAGACTTTATTCCCAACCGATGAGCGACCTCGGACGCGAGTGTCTCGTCGATGTTGAGCAGATGTGAGACCATCCGTTCCCGGATCGCGATCGTTTCGACTTTGCTGAGCTCGAAAGTAAGCGCCATAATGATATGGCGCTGTTCCGGCGGCGTCTGGCTGATGAAGAACTGCCGTGCCTGGCTATAGTGGTCGGCAAAGCTTTCAGGACGAAGTTGAACCTTGGCGCCGGCTTCCTCGGCAGGAAAATGGCGATAGCCGCGGGTTTTGCTTTCGCGTGGACCTTCTCCGAACGAGTTCGGCTCGTAGTTCACTCGTCCGACGGGATTGCGCATCGCCATATGACCGTCCTGCTGGAAATGCGCGAAGGGACACTTTGGCGCATTGATCGGCAGATGGGTAAAATTGGGCCCGCCCAAGCGCTTGAGCTGCGTGTCGAGATAGGAGAAGTTGCGGCCCTGGAGGAGAGGGTCGTTGCTGAAGCCGATACCCGGCGGCACGTTCTGGGTCATGAACGCTACCTGTTCAGTCTCTGCGAAGAAATTATCCGGCATCCGGTCGAGGACCAACCGCCCAATCGGCTTCACGGGCAACACTTCTTCCGGAATGATCTTGGTCGGATCGAGAATATCGAAATCGAAGCTGTCGGCAAATTCCTGGTCAAACAGCTGGACCCCAAGTTCCCATTCCGGGAAGTCGCCCGACTGGATCGATTGCCATAGATCGCGACGATGATAGTCGGGATCCGCGCCATTGATCTTCACGGCCTCGTTCCATGCAACGGATTGGAGGCCAAGCTTTGGTTTCCAGTGGAACTTAACGAACGTGGACTGGTCCTTGTCGTTGATGAAACGAAAGGTATGGACACCAAAACCTTCCATGAAGCGCAGCGATCTCGGGATTGTTCGGTCCGACATGATCCACATGACCATGTGCATGCTCTCTGGCGTCAGACTGATGAAGTCCCAGAAATTGTCATGCGCCGTCTGGGCCTGCGGGAAGGCACGGTCGGGCTCCTGCTTTGCCGCATGGATGAGATCGGGAAACTTGATCGCGTCTTGGATGAAGAAGACCGGAATGTTGTTGCCGACCAGATCCCAATTGCCCTCCTTCGTATACATCTTGACCGCAAAGCCGCGAACATCGCGCGCGAGATCTGCGGAGCCTTTATTCCCAGCGACAGTGGAGAAACGCACAAACACCGACGTCTTCTCGCCAGGACGTTGGAATACGTCGGCGCGGGTGTATTTCGCAAGAGATTCATAGGTCTCGAAATAACCGTGCGCGCCATAGCCGCGAGCATGGACGACACGCTCGGGGATTCGCTCGTGATCGAAGTGGAAGATTTTTTCGCGAAAGTGAAAATCCTCCATCGACGCTGGACCGCGCGCGCCGACGCGCAAGGTGTTCTGATCGTCAGCGACCGGTGTGCCCTGCGATGTGGTCAGCACGTCGTAGCCATCTTCGGCCGTTTGATGAAGTTCGCCGCCTTGGCCGCGGGATAGCGTCTGATCGTGGATCGCGACTTGATCCGTCGCTGGTTTTGCCGTCTTGGCCATCTGCCCGTCCTCGAGTTTGTGAAACAGAAAAAGGCCGCCTCGCTGGCGGCCTCTTGTTGTCTTGGTCGTCAGGCTGCCTTTCTGCCCTTGTCGTTTGCGGAGGTTTTCGCGAGCGCGGTGAGCTTCTTGTCGGTTGCGACCTCTTCCGACAGGTTCTGCTCCAAGAGCGGCACTGCATCCTTCAGACCGAGCTGCTTGGCCCACTCGATCAGCGTGCCGTAGCGAGCGATTTCGTAGTGTTCGACAGCTTGGGCCGATGAGATCAGGCCGGCATCAAGCGCCGGCGAGCCTTTGAATTCCTCGATGATTTCTTCGCCCTCTGCGATGATGCCCTGGATGGCTTCGCAGGTTTTGCCGCGCGCGGACTTGCCGAGAAGCTCGAACACCTGCTCAAGGCGATCGATCTGGCCCTGCGTCTCTTCTCTATGCTGGAGGAAGCCTTGCTTGCCGTCTTCGGACTGCGCCGCACGTGCCATCTTCGGCAGCGCTTTCAGGATCTGCTTTTCGGCGAAGTAAATGTCCTTCAGCGTATCCAAAAACAGATCGTCGAGTGTTTTGGCGGTGGCCATCTTTGTCTTCCTTCGGTTTTAAGAGAATGCGAGAGGGGCGGGCCGTCGGCCACACCGGTGACGTTGTGAAATGGCGCCCCTCAGCGAACGGTTCCCGTACGGCAGCGTACCATGGGCGCCGACATCGCGCCCACTCTTGCCCCTGAAACTGATTTACGCGTGCGCCACAGATGCCGGTTTAATGGGGGGCGCCGAAGAGAATCCGCGAATGTATATAGCGACGATCTGCCGAGCCGTTCCGCTTGGAAGATCGTCCCCGCCAGCAGTTGGGGGGAGGTGATTGGTTCGCTCATAGAAGGCGAGGTCGGATTGGAACAATCTGATGAACGCTCGGGTTCCGTAAACGCACATGCCGGCGGTCGAGCGATCGTTGGGTGGAGAAACTCTTCTTCAGATTGGACGACCGATGACTGAACTTTGGGAATACCCGGTAGAGATTGAAGGTGCCGCTGGCGGATTGAAATGCATCAGGAACAGCCGAGAAGCAGTCGCGTCTCTGACTATTGATTTCCCCAAAGGTGGGTCGGAAGCCGGCAAGGCAAGAAAGATCTGCCTGCGAGCCGTCTCGGGCGTGGTCGCCGGCGACAGTGCCGCTGCTGCTTACAGAGTCGCCGCAAGAAGTGCCGGGATACTCCGGGAGTGAGCGGTCGACGAGTTTCACCAGTCCTGATGAAACCAATACTGCCGCCCGCGGTTCATCCCTTATTACCGATGGAGCGAAACAATGTCAGACAACAGCACCACGACAGTCCGTGCAATCTTCGAAACCCGAGAGGCAGCCGATCTTGCTGTCGAACATCTGGTCCAGAAACACGGCATCCCCCGTCCAGATATTATTATCCAGGCGGCGCATGATGAAAACACCGCAGGATCGACTCCGTCTGGAGGTGACGTGTCGTCGACCGGGGATGCGCGTAATGATGCTCCACTTGCCGGTGAGATTGAAGTATCGGCAGACATCGCTGCAAACCAACTGGCCGCAATCCAACGCAGCTTGGGCGAGATAGGTGCTATGCGCGTATCGGGCCGATAAGATTGTTGGAAGTGCTCGAAACCGAGCACAAATCACCATCGATTTTGAAATGCCAATGCTTGATGGGCCGGGGCGAATTTGAACGCCGGGCGAACGTGGTCGGCCGAGCAGAAGGAGTGCCAAGCGATAAGGGCGGCGGCGCCCGACTGATAGAGTAGGTTATCAACGACGCTCTTTATCAAGCAGATACGCCGTCCGTAATCGCAGCTCATGAACTTTCGACGATCGGCCGGCCGCCGGAACGCGATCGGCGGCCGCCACTGATACTGGCATGCGCTGAAGGCTGTGTCGGACGTAGCTGGGTTCGTCTTAAGTCGCTGATGAACAGGCACCTTTCTCTTTTGGAGTTGCCTAGTGGTCGCTGGGTTGTCGGTTCAGATCCCATCAAGGCGCTAAAAACGCTAGGTCGAGACTGAATCTACTCCGAACCCTGTCGCGGCCAACGCTTCCCTCAGCTCTTCGACTTTGAACGGCTTCGTCAGTCTTGGAAGATCAGGCGCAATACCGTCGACGTCAGCATATCCCGAGATTATAAGACAGGGCAGGGTAGGACGATGAAGCTTTACACGCCGCACCAACTCGACCCCATCCATGCCCGGCATCAGGTGGTCCGTGACGATTAGCTTCAGGTCCGGCACACGGTCGACCGCAGCCAGCGCGGCCTCTCCGCTGGACGCCTCCACCACTTCGAATCCGATCTCGTCCAGCATGTGGGCGGCGCTTATGCGAACGACATCCTCGTCGTCGACGAGCAGCACCGTTCCCCGATGGCCCAGAGACGCCGCGCTTCCGTCCACATTCTTTGGAAGAGGGATGGGGGCATCATCTGCCTCCGGCAACCAGAGCTCAACATTCGTGCCGACTCCTAGTCGGCTGAATATTCGGATGCCGCCGCCAAGTTGCTGAGCAAGACCGTGCACCATCGAAAGGCCAAGCCCGGTCCCTTGTCCTAACCCCTTCGTCGAGAAGAACGGCTCGATTGCGCGGGCCATGGTCGCTTCGCTCATGCCCTCTCCGGTATCGGCAACCGAAATCATCACGTAGCGGCCGGGCTTCAGATCGCTCTGGTCGCCCACAGAAATTTCCCCGGAATTCGCGCTGATGCGCAATGTGCCGCCAGTGGGCATTGCGTCCCTCGCATTGACGCTCAGGTTAAGGAGCGCCATCTCGACCTGGTTATGATCGGCGCGCGCAGACGGCAGAATTTCCGGCGCATCAATAACGACCTGGACCTGCGGACCAGTCGTGCTTCTGATCAATTCGCCCATGCCGGTTATCAGCGTCTTCACGTCGATTGCGGTGGGCTGAAGCGGCTGTCTGCGCGCAAACGCCAAAAGGCGCTGCACGAGAATACGGGCGCGCTCGGCAGACTGTAACGCGCCATCGATCAGCTTGCGCTCCCGGTCGTTTCCAATCTGTCTGCGCACCAGCATGTCCAGCGAGCCGATGATAGGGGTTAGCAAGTTATTGAAGTCATGCGCAACGCCGCCCGTCAATTGACCGAGCGCCTCGACCTTCTGCGCCTGTCGAAGCTGTTCCTCCGCCTCCGCCAAACGGCGTTGTTCCGTCAGACGCTCGGTGACATCGTAGGCGATCTGGTAAGCGCCGATCTGGTGACCAGCGGCATCTCTCAGAACATTGAAGTTCAGTTCCAACCAGCGCCCTGAGAATTTGCCGTCGCCGAATTCGTCCAGCAGCGTAAATTCTTCACCCGCAAGAGCGCGAGACCAGGTTCGACGCACATGCTCTCGATGCTCAGGGAGATGATCGAGGACGTCGAGCATGGACGCTCCGATCACCGGGCGCACGCCGTAGAGCTGTTCGAACGCCTTGGTTGCGGCCTTGTTCATCGCAAGCCAACGGTAATTATGATCCGCCACGAAGATGATCGCTGTCGTGTTCTCCACGACGTCGGCCAAGAGTTTGCGATCCGCTATGCCCTCGGCCACGCGTAATTCCAATGTCTCGTTCAGTTCACGCAAAGCGAGTTCTGTCGTTTTACGTTCTGTGATATCGATCGCGGTTCCGATGACCCGCAGGCAGCGGCCGCCCTCGAATACGCCCCGGCCCTTTGCCGCTACCCAGCGAACGATACCGTCCTCTTTGCCGATCGTTCGATACTCGACATCATACACGGCTCGAACATCCGGGTTTGCCGCAGCCGCGTAGGCGACTGACGTCCGTTCGAGCTCGTCCGGATGAAGGCCGTTGTAATAGTCTCGCATCGAGACAGGCACGTCGGGCGAAATCCCGAACATCGCTTTGACGCGTGGCGGCCAGAACAGAGTGTCGGCAACCACGTCCACGTCCCAGAGGCCGATCTCGGCGGCATCGATGGCCAGGCGAAGTTGCTCTTCGCTTGCGCGAAGGTTGGCTTCTGCCCCGACGCGTTCGACATGCGCCCATGATCGTTCGGTGACTTCGCGAATCACATTTAGATCATAGTCGGACCATCGATGCGGCTTGTTGTCATGAATGGCCATCAGCGCGGCTAGGCGCCCATTTTTAATGAGCGGCATGCAGATCGTCGCGGCGATACCGATATCCTGAAAGGTTTTCGCCTCCTCGGGCGCGATCTCAGCCAGATTATCGTTGATGATTAGTGGGCGGCCGCCGGACAGTTCTTGCACTGCGAGCTTGCCGAAATCGGCAAGGCTGTAATGCCCGACGATCGAAGGCGACCCCGGTGCGTGCCAGTTACCGCGGATCGTAAAGCCATCCTGATCAAGATCCATATCGGCATAGGCGCAGTTTGAGAGGCTCAAATGCGCGGCGACCATTCGTGTGGTGACGGCGAGGACTTCGTCGGCGTCGTGCAGCCCGGCGATAGCCTGACCGAGATGGTCGAGGAAACGATACAGTTCTTCGCTTTGCGCCAGCCGCCGCTCGGCGAGTACGCGTTGGGTAATGTCGAAGACCATTGCAAGCGAGCCGATCGGCTGGCCCAAGCCGTTTCGTATTGGTAGATACTCCAGGTCCATCCAGACCTGCTCCGCCTTGCCATGCCGCCAGAGCTCCAGTTCCTGAGCATGGAAGCTCAGCGGTTCGCCGCGCAATCCAGCAGCAATCACACGGGCATTGAAGTCTGCGGCCTCAGGCCAGACTTCCAGTAGCTTGCCGCCGAGTGCGGCGGGGTGGCGGGGTCCGCAAATACCAGCGTAACCGTCGTTATAGATGAGAATACCCTCAGGGCCCCAGAGCACCGCCATCGGCACCGGCGACGCCAGCATTGTCTGGACGTTCGCCCTCAATTCAGCGGGCCAGGAGCCTATCGGCCCGAGCGGCGTCGATCCCCAGTCCATCTGTCTGATGGCATCACCGGCTTGCCCGCCGCCAACAAGCGCCGAGACTTCAAACTGTTGTTTCGCATCATCCATCATCGGAAACTAACTCGCGCATTTCAATTGACCATTGTCCAGGAATTTCCTGCTCCAATTGGGATTGGACAAGACTGAAACTCCCTTACAGCTAGCGGATCGGATCGCAGATCTTTCCAGCACAGAAATGGAGTACGATTTACGAAGTCAAGCTTTGGAAAAAGCTGGAAAATTTCCGAAGAATTCCCTAGTCTTCATGACAACAGCGCGTGCTGCGGTGCTGCGGGTTCCCCCGAAATCCACGGAGACTTTGATCAACCTTCCAACCAAGGGAGCGCGAACCCATGTCTTCGACACCTTCAAAGGGCCGCATCCAATCGACTCTCCGCCACTTCCTCAACAACGAGGCCTCGGGCGGCGTTATCCTCATGATCGTTGCCGTGCTGGCGATCATTACGGCCAACTCGCCGTTTGCAGAGGCCTATTTTCATGTATTGCATGTCTATGTCGGCCCGCTCAGTCTGCAGCACTGGATTAACGACGCCCTGATGGCGGTGTTTTTCCTGCTTGTCGGCCTCGAGATCAAGCGCGAGATGCTGGACGGCCAGCTTTCGACCTGGAGCCGGCGAATCCTTCCGGGAGCCGCCGCGGCCGGCGGCATGTTGTTTCCGGCACTGTTCTACGTTTTCTTCAACCGGCATGATCCTTCGGCACTGAGAGGCTGGGCTATCCCGACAGCCACCGACATCGCCTTCGCGCTCGGTGTGATCTCGCTGTTCGGATCGCGCGTGCCAGCATCGCTGAAGATTTTTCTCGCCGCTCTCGCGATCATCGACGATTTGGGCGCCGTTATCGTCATTGCTCTGTTCTACACAGCGGACCTCAACCTGATGGCGCTTGCGGGATCTGCCATCGTGCTCGGCAATCTCATCATCTTCAATCGCATGAAGGTGAAGGCGCTCTGGCCTTATCTCGTCCTCGGCGCTGTCCTCTGGGTTCTGGTCTTCGCGTCGGGCGTTCATGCGACGCTGGCGGGCGTTATGCTGGCCTTGACGATCCCGCTGAAGCTGACGCCCGGAACGCCGGAAGCCCCACATGCGGAATCCCCGCTCCACAAGCTCGAACATGTGCTGCACAAGCCGGTCGCGTTCGTTATTGTGCCGATCTTCGGCTTCGCCAATGCAGGCGTCTCGTTTGCTGGGGTAACGGCGGGTGTTTTCTCAGAGCCGCTTACTATGGGTGTGGCAGTCGGTCTGATCCTCGGCAAACTGATCGGCGTGCTTGGAACGGTTTTGCTCCTTGTCAAACTTGGAGTTGCCGATCTGCCGGCTAAGGCCAGTTGGGGGCAGATGACAGGTGTTGCCCTCCTTTGTGGCATCGGCTTCACCATGAGCCTGTTCATCGGTCTACTTGCCTTCAACGATACTGCTGTTCAGGATCACGTGAAAATCGGCATTCTAATGGGCTCGGTCGCGGCTGGTACTGTCGGCTCGATCTGCCTCACCGTCTTCGGGCATAAGCCGACGTAGTAGCTGTGTCCCGCTTCCGACCTGGAGCATGGAGATGGAAGACGACACCCTACGCCTCTTCTCGGACGCCGAGATTGAGGTCCTGCCGCCAGAGACCCGGTTGGCTCATCCGACGAAGCCCCCATGCGCCTCTTGCGGACGGCCCGCATCGACCGAGGAAGACTGTTACGGCACCATGGCGAATGCGACCGCGGGCCGACTAATTTAGCCGCTCGAATGCGCTGAGCCCGTCATTGATGTTTCGACAAACCCACATATAACAGAGACGCATCTTTCGAACGAGGATGCGCGCATTCCATCGAGGATCGCGCTAACGATTTTTGGAAGACGAGATATGCCAAAACGAAAAGCGCCTGGGGTTGTCAGCACTGGCATCACTGGACTGAACGAGATCCTGCGTGGCGGCCTTCCGGCCTCCAATCTCTATATGCTGCAAGGAGCGCCCGGCTCTGGCAAGACGACGGCAGCACTGCAATTTCTCCGTGCTGGGGTCGAAGCAGGAGAGAGCTGCATCTACGTGACACTTTCCCAGACTGCGGCAGAGCTTGAAGCAATCGCGGTGTCGCACGGTTGGACTCTGGATGGCATCCGGGTCGAGGAACTCTCAACCTCTGGCTCAGTCGGCGAAGCTGATGACCAGAGCATATTCCTGACGGCCGACCTGAGGCTCGACGAGACGCGCAAGGCGATCGAGGCCGCGATCGAAGAGCACAAGCCGAGGCGCTTGGTCTACGATTCACTTCTCGAAATCCGCCTGATAACGGGTGATTCTCCAAGGTTCCGTCGTGAACTGATCGGCTTCAAATCCTTCCTTGCGAAGCGCAACGTGGTTGCACTTCTCCTCGATACGCAGACGCCCGGTTATGACCGCAGTGGAGAAGAGGTTGAAGGACTGGCCCATGGGGTCATCCGTCTCGACAAGGCGCTAGAGGAATATGGCGGTGTGCGTCGTCGCGTAGAAATTTCCAAAATGCGCGGTGTGCCGGTTGCCGACGGCTACCACGATATGGCCATCCGGGAAGGCAAGGGTGTCGTCGTCTTTCCTCGGATCATGCCAAGCACCGCGGCCGAAGCGACCAAGCCGGAATTGATCAAGTCGGGCGTTGCAGCGCTTGATGATATGTTTGGCGGTGGCCAGGAAGCTGGAACCACAACGTTGGTCATCGGGCAATCTGGTACCGGTAAGTCGACCATGTCATCGCTTTACGCGACCGCGGCACTCGAACGCGGCGAGACAGTCGCGCTATTCTTGTTCGAAGAGAGGCTTGAGACATTCTTCCGCCGCTCCGAAGGGTTGGGCATGCAGCTCAGGCAATTCCACAAAGATGGCAAGCTCATTCTACGTGATTTTAATCCGAACGAAATCTCGCCAGGCGAATTTGGTCAGATCGTCCAGGACGCAGTGACACAAAACAATGCCCGGGTTGTCGTGATTGACAGCTTGACTGGCTATCTGAACTCGCTACCCCATCGGGAAAAAGCGGTCCGTGATATCCAGTCGCTCTTAAAATTCCTTGCGCGGTCCGGTGTGCTGACGATGTTGATCGTCGCCCAACATGGCCTGATCGGCCAAAATATTGGCATCGACGTCGATGTCAGTTTCTTGGGCGATACCGTGCTTTTGCTGCGGATTATGGAGCACGAAGGTCGCCTGCGCCGCAACATCACCGTCGTTAAAAAACGCCATGGGCCGCATGACCTCAACATCCAGGAGCTGCTGATCGAAAGCGGTGGCGTCAGTGTCGTCTCCTACAATCCCCTTCCTGATCCAAAATGAATGAGGCACCGAGTGAAAGCGAGCTGGATTGGGTGCTCATTCTGGCGCCCTTCCGCAAGGATGCCGACTACATTGCTGCGTCCTTACGGGAACAGAATTTGGTCGTCCGCCACAGCCAGGCTGAGGAGGGTTTTGTTCATAGTTTGTCGCTGTCACCTGGCGTCATCATCATCACTCACGAGGCGTTGAACCCACCCGTCGTTGCAACGATCGCAGGTCATCTCGCTTCGCAGCCGGACTGGTCAGAAGTTCCAATCATTATACTTCTTGAAAAATCAGCACCTCTAGCGCGGATCCGCGGCCAGCTAGAGCGGTTTTGGCCGAGCGCTCGCCTTCTATTCCACACGCGGCCGATCGCGCGATTAGAACTGGTCAACAGCGTTCAGACCAACCTTCTTGTGCGGTTGCGCCAAAAGCAGGTGCGGGATGCCATCGAGCGAGAGGTCGAACTGCGACTAGAGCTCAATCATCGCATCAAGAACATTCTCGCGAGCGTAACGTCGATTTTCCAGATGACACGGAGGGGCGCCTCCAGCGCCGAAGAGCTTGCGGCAGACTTTACGGGCCGCCTTCAGGCCTTGTCCAATGTCCACACCGCAGTATTCGAGGCGGGGGGAGAAGAGGTTTCCCTGTCTTCGGTGATCGCCATGACCGTCGCGCCTTATAATACCGGAGGGCTGAGCCGGATCAACTTCAACGGTCCGGACGTCTTTATCTCAAGGACCTCTGCGACGACCATCGCTCTTTGCCTCCACGAACTTACGACCAACGCCATCAAGTATGGCGCGCTGTCGCAAAAGGACGGCATTGTCGATGTCACGTGGTCCATTTCAGCGGAAGTGTCGCCGGTGTTTTCCTTGAACTGGACAGAAACAGGTGGCCCAGCGGTCGCTGAACCGACGCGGCAGGGTTACGGGACGAAATATGTGCGCTCCGCATTGGCGTCCTTGTTCGGTGCAGCACCTGCCATCACGTTTGCACCAGCTGGACTTACATGCCACGCCGTCGGCCCATTGGAACGGCTCCAACAATAGGCGCATAATTTCTATTGAGGATTGAGCGTCAGGTGAACTGTTCGGCGCAACTCCTCGTGGAAAGCAACAGTCCACACACAACTCTCACAATGAGATAACTTTCCGCTCCTCCAGTGGCGGGCCTCGTTTTGCGAGAGTATCAGAAGCAAATCCGCCTGCTGTACGCATGTCCGCAGTAGATCGCCTGGCACGGTAACGACCTCGACCGCTTCCTGGGTTCGGTATGGAAGCCTGAAGCCATTCAGCGGCTTGCCGCCGTCAAGGACGCGGCAAAGGAGCCGGACGCCAAGCATGAAACCACGCGCGGATGCGATGGGTCGGAAAATAGTTTCAAAAATGTCCACTGGACACTGGAACGAACGCTCTGCGAGGCCATTTGGTACGGTATCGGACGTTCCAATATTGGGGGCTTGAAGCAGAGCCAAACCGCTCCAACCGCAAAGACATGGTACATGCGTTCTCAAAAAATCACCGTCCTCGTCGTCGAAGACGAGGCTCTCATTCGGCTCGGCATCGCTGATGAGTTACACTTTGCGGGCTTCGAGGTCTTCGAGGCCGATTGTGCTGACAGAGCGATTGCCATGATCGAGCACCACCCCGAAATCAGACTTATCTTCACCGATATTGATATGCCAGGGTCAATGGATGGGCTAAAGCTTGCCGCATTTGTGCGGGATCGGTGGCCGCCCATCCAGATAATTGTTACATCAGGCAGGGGCACGCCCGACGCCACGGCGCTGCCTACAGGCGTCCCGTTTCTTCCCAAGCCGTATGAGATTGATCATGTCGTGACCGCGATACGAACGCTTGTCGCGGCTTAGCGGCCAACCGCGAGAGGTCGCGGCTTTTCAGCGCTGTCCCGTGGCTCCGATGCCCGCACCCAGCCTGCGGGATCTCACGTCAGGCGCCTCAATATGACTTATTGTCAATAATTGCAGGTTGTGCTTATTTAAGCGCTCGCTAACTGGGGCACCGTACTTGGAAGAGTACGCAAGGGGGTGCGATGGAGAGTGTGACGTTTTACGAGGAGATTGATCTACCCCGGACCGATGACGTCATTGCGCAACTAGAGCGAATACTCACGAGCGAAAGTTTCAATCTTCCTGATCGCGCCAAAAGGTTTCTTCGATATGTTGTAACAGAGACGCTCGAGGGTCGCTCACACTACCTCAAGGCCTACACCATTGGCACCACCGTCTTCGGCAGGCGCAACTTCGATGCGCAGTCCGATCCGGCAGTACGCATAGAAGCGGGACGGATCAGGCGCGGTCTCGAGCACTATTACCTTGTGTCTGGTCCCGGTGAGCCGGTCGTGATCACTATCCCGAAAGGCGGCTATGTCCCTACCTTCGAGTGGGGTATGAAAAAGCCATTTGCTTCAGTTAAGGCAGAGGCGGTTTTTGCACCAATCAGCCCCGCAGAAATACTTCCTGTGCATAGCGCTGCGCAGCGCGTTTCAGACACATTTTGGTCCGCACCGACACTGTTCACCGCGGGGCTGTCACTGTTCTTTGCGACCGTCATTTTGGCTACCGTCGTTCAATCATTTTTTCATGAGACGGCACCCCTCAATTTCGGCGAGGGCCGAGCAACGATCGCTGTCGAGACATTCGGCTATCCTTCAGATGACAAGAAGCTGCAGTCAATTGCCCAAGGCACAACGGCCGAGGTTGTGGCAAATCTGGTGAAATTCAACGAGATCCTCGTGATCGCTCCGGCCGACCAATCTGATGGGCAGCAGCCATCCGACGCACGTTACAGCCTTGAAGGAACTCTGCGAAACCACGAAGACAAGGTCCGTTCGGGCATACGATTGGTCCGTCAGTCCGACCGAGCGGTGGTTTGGGCTACCAGTTATGACATGGACCTGACGATCCAAACTGCCTTGGAAGCCGAGAGTGAGGTCGCCGAAAAAATAGCGACAGCAGTCGCCCGGCCATTTGGCGTGATCTTTTCGTCGGATACGAGTGTGTCGGCGGGTTGGGAGGCCTATGAATGTGCGCTGGCCTACTACAGTTATCGTAGGGCTATGACGGCGTCTGCACTGACGACGGCGCAAGGGTGTCTCATCGCTTTAGGACAAAGCAATCCAAAAGACGCGACTTCGATGGCATTGCTTTCGCTCACCCAGATTGACCAGGTGCGCTTCGCTGAAAAACTCGGGAGCCCAGCGCCGACGGATGGGCTTGCTAAAGCGGCAGAGCTTGCGCAACGCGCAGCGATGATCGATCCCCAAAACGCTCGGGTTCTGCAGGCACTCATGCTGTCCTATTTCTTTAACAATAACGTGGCTGCTGCTTTGGATGCGGGAGCGGCCGCCTACGCCCTCAACCCGAACGACACGGAAGTCGCAGGAGAATATGGACTTCGTCTCGCTTTCAATGGCAGGTGGGAAACGGGGTGCGAGCTTGTCAGTAAAGCTGTCAACGATGGCGGGGGACCGACAGGCTACTACGAAGTGGGAATGGCGCTCTGTGCTTTCATGCGGGGAGATCTCCAGGCTGCGGAGCTTTGGTCACGAATGTCCGACCTCTCGTACAATCCGATGCATCGCGTCGTTTTAGCTGCTATCCTTGGTGCATCCGGTAAAACGTCGCAAGCTCGACATGAACTTGATTGGTTGCAGGCACATGCGCCGAGCTTGATGCTGACCATCGTATCGCAGGTGAAGGGGCGGCTCGCGCGGCCTGAGGACCGGGAAAAGATTTTCTCTGGTTTGCGTGCTGCAGGAGCTGAGATAACAGCCAAGCAGGCGCTCAACTGATCTCACTGAAGCCGGACCACGGGTTGGAACTGCAATCGTGGAGTCCAAAGCCCAGGGAGCGCATGGAAACCCCACCCACGATCGGGACTTTGCGATTAAGTCGCCTGGACGTCTATTCAAGCAGGGGCTCCCCTGGGCGAGACTGAAAGCTGCATTACCGATCTGATAATTATCTCAGCTCCCGCCGATCCTAGCGAATAGAGGATTTGCTGGGCTTCGCGCCGCGTCTGCACAGCTTTAACCTCGCGTAGCCTCCGCAAATGCTGAGATACTGCGGATTGGCTAAGACCGAGCCAATCAGCGATCGCGTTGACCTCACGCTCGCCTTCGCTGACAAACACTAAGATCTGGAAACGGCGAGGGTTCGATAAAGCTGACAAAAGATTGGCCGCCTCGGTGACATCGAAACTGAGGTTCCTCATTATCGGCTCCAAATGAGATGATACCTTGCTAAGTCCGCTAATTTAGCATAGCTGACAAAAGCTCACATTAGGGCCTTTGGTCTTATTTTTGGCTGGAGAAAACCGTCTCGTCGCTCCGCTAATGTAACGTAATTCCTACGCCGTCGCGGGCCGCCCTCGAACCAGCTTGTTTTATAAATTCGCAAGCGAGTTCCACCGCTTGCTCCATTGAAAAGGCGAAAGTGTCCTGAGGATCTGTCTCAAAAAAACCAAGCATTTCTAGCAGTTTGCGCGCCGAACTTGCCCAGTGAAATCTGGTTGGTGGATCTAGCTGGCAAAACACTCGAGTGACTTCTGTTTTAAGGTCTCGAAACACAACACGCCGCTCCTCGCCAGTCAGATCACTAATTTCAGCTTCCAACCCTCCATTCGCGCGTTCCAATTCGACCTCCCCAATAGAAGAAGCCACTAATGTTAGCCAAAATGAATCCATTCGTTAAAGTGCTAAAAATCTCACTCCTGCTTCACTTCGCCGAATGAGGCATGCCGGGCGGCGATCTCGACAACGCGCCTCCGGCCGATACTGTTGATTCCTTTCGCGAGTCGGTAGGAGCTAAAAGTCATATCCCCTTTCGCTTCCGGAACAGGTCGGGAGCTGACGCTTGTGTCCATGGTAAAGCAATTAGATACTCTGTAGCCGAGCCAACGTTCGTTCTCTTCAGCTTCTGCGAGTTTTTACCTCTGCATGACAACTGGTTGTAAGTCCCTCGTTCAACTGTGGTATCAGACCTTGGTCCGGGGTGGCTTAAACAAAGAGATATCTGGTTAAGTAGCCTTACGGCAGCCGGAAGAATTGCAGCTCGGGGAAGCACGATGAACGATTCTGACATTCGGGTTGAGCAGCGCTACCGT
This sequence comes from Aliirhizobium wenxiniae, assembly GCF_014201355.1. Classification (GTDB taxonomy): domain Bacteria; phylum Pseudomonadota; class Alphaproteobacteria; order Rhizobiales; family Rhizobiaceae; genus Neorhizobium; species Neorhizobium wenxiniae. The sequence continues at coordinate 17,997 of NZ_JACHEG010000016.1, read as the reverse complement.
CTGCTCGTTGAGGCGATCACCGACTACGCAATATACATGCTTGACCGCGGCGGTTTCGTCACAAGCTGGAACCCCGGAGCAGAGCGTTTGAAGGGCTATAAGGAGGAGGAGATCGTTGGTCGACACTTCTCCACCTTCTACACCGACGAAGACCGAAACGATGGCCTTCCTCAGCTCGCTCTTCGGGTGGCCGAAGAGGAAGGCCGCTTTGAACGCGAAGGTTGGCGTATAAGAAAGGACGGCACACGCTTTTGGGCGAACGTCATCATTGACCCGATCCGGAATGCCGAGGGCGTGCTTATCGGGTTTGCGAAGATCACGCGAGACATCAGCGAAAAGCGCGCCGCGCAGGAGGCGATTTTCCAGGCGCAGAAGATGGAGGCGGTAGGTCAGCTGACCGGCGGATTGGCCCACGATTTCAACAACCTCCTGACAGCGATCCTCGGAAGCCTTGAGATCGCCAAGAAGCGGGCGATCCGCGACGACGTCAGAGACCTCATAGAGAACGCCATCCAAGGCGCGCAGCGCGGTGCGACGCTAACGCAGCGACTGCTCGCCTTCTCCCGCCGCCAAGAGCTACAGATTGTCCCCGTGGACGTCGGCGACCTTGTCGGTGGGATGACGGAACTGATGCGGCGCACCATCGGCCCCGAGGTCCTGATCAGCGCGCACTTCGCGGCGGACCTGCCAAAGGTTCGAACGGACTCCAATCAACTTGAAAGCGCGCTTCTCAACCTCGTCGTCAACGCCCGCGACGCCATGCCACGCTGCGGAGAGATCGGTATCGCCGCCGAGCTGAAAACCGTTCCCACAGGACAACGCCCCACGCTGCCGCCCGGCGACTACGTGTGTCTTTAAGTCCGCGATCAGGGGGAAGGAATGGACGCCGAAACGCTGGCGAATGCGACGACTCCGTTTTTCACGACGAAGGGCGTCGGCAAGGGCACTGGGCTAGGCTCCCGATGGTGCACGGCCTGATGGCTCAGTCCGGCGGCGACCTGGTACTGAAGTCCGCGGTGGGCGAAGGAACGACCGCGGAACTGTGGCTTCCCGTCGCCGGCGAAAAAGACGTAACGCCCGCCGTGCCGACACCCGAACAGCCTGTCGACCCCGCTCCGACGGCGCTGACCGTTCTCGTCGTCGACGACGACGCTCTGGTTCTCATGAATACTGTTCTCCTGCTCGAAGACTTGGGGATGGAGACCCACCAGGCATCCTCCGGCGAAGAAGCTCTGGTCGCACTCCGGACAGGCGTCCTTCCTGACGTAGTCATTACGGATCATGCTATGCCGAGCATGACGGGAGCGCGCCTGTGTCAGGAAATTCACGCGCGTTATCCGACGCTTCCAATTGTGCTCGCTACAGGCTACGCAGAAATTCCGGAAGGCGCAGGCGACCTCGGTGGCGTGGTTCGGCTTTCAAAGCCGTTCAGCCAGGCGCAGTTGTCACGCGCGCTGGCGGAAGCCTGCCAGGGCGGGCGTTGTTTCTAAAGCTCTTAGTCTGGCAGTCTGGCGGGCTGATTTCTGATGCAGCCACGGGAGTAAATGGCAGTCAGACGTTCGAGGTGATCGGCCTGGACACGCAATATCCCCCTGATCCGCAGATCAAAATAGTGCTGGCGCGAGGTAAACATCAAGCGGCCGCCGAGTTGGGACGTCGAAGCTTCAAGACAGAGTTGCACTGGAAGTAATGCAGTACGAGGAACACCAGACTCGTGAAAGACACGCGGCAGCCAGGATCCTACGCTTTCAAAGCGGGATAACCGGAGCCGGCATCACCCTGTCTCAGCCTTCAAAACCATCCGACCCCAGGTATGGCGCAGACAGCGCATCGCTGAGTGAGCGCCGTGACACTCAGGAAGAACGCTAGACACCAAAGCGGCGTATCGCCAATCGGGCTATCGACTCCTACTGTTAATGAGCGTAGCCTAACTTATCGTCGGCAACCGAATTCGTAGGCGCTGACGGCTGAGAGTGCTCTCTTGCTCCCGCCTGCATTTGCGCGGGAGCCTGACATGGCACTCAGCTCGGCTTTAGGTTTGCATTTCTCGACACCGCGAAACCTGATTATCGCTGCGAGGCAAGCAAACACAGCGACCATCGTTGTCGGCGGTGCAGCCACGAATGTCTTATCACAAGCCCCACTACCCTGAATGGGTACTGTCACCCCGGTCGGCTTCAATCTGCGATGGACACGCCCCGTCTATGTCGGCCAAAGCGACGAGCTCGATACGACGATCTATGGTCCAGCTGACGCGATAAGATTGATGCAGATCCATTTCAGTCACAAACATGGGTTCAGCTATTGGCGTGCTCACGCCCTGTGCCACAGCGCGCTTTTGGGGACGATCCACCAGGATTTTGCTCGCCAGTCTTTCGTCGATGCCTGGGTTGAGCAAGCGGACCCCGAAGAAACGCACGATAGTTAGGTCTTTGCCATGAAACAGAGGGAGCATAGGCGGACGCGCTTCCTCGGCCGGGCAGCCGAAGTAAAGGGGATCTTCGGTTGCTCGGCTTATCAAGAACCAATGATCTCAGGGCGAAAGGGGCGACCATGCCTACTGCAACCTGCGCCCACGCGTTGGTAGTTTTGCACAAACTGATAGCTAACCCGCAACGACTGTGCGAATGGTCATTTTTATGGAGATTTCCATGCGCATTCCTGCACTCCTTGCTATTTTGGCGACCGCGTCCCCTGTGGTAGCAAAAGATCCAGCCATAGAGGTAACGCAGACCGACGGGGTTGTGCATTCCCTCCGGGGATCGTCCCTGAAGGGTGACCGAGTGACGTACGCAATCAAAGCGTCAGATACTGGCTCGATACGGTTTGAGTTTCGCGGGAACAATGAAAATTGCGGAGCTGAAATTCAGACAACCTCTCAGTTAGGATACCTTCCTAAATTGAATCGCTTTCCAAGTGAGAGAGCTTTCAAGACAACGGATGGAGAGACTTTCACTCTTTCGTTCTTCCCAAACCGCATTGCCCGGATGAACGGTGTCGAGTGCGCATTTTCTTTCTCTGTTCAATAACAAGTCGTACGAACTTAGCAGCCCTCGTTGTTCAATCCCCCATTGTGTGGGCAGGAGATGTCAGGGCGGTGAGGCGGCCCGCCAGAAAAATCCGTCGAACGGAGCCCTCTCTATCGAACGCCATAGGCGTCGAAGGCTAGGCATCCAATATTCAAGAGTCTAAGCAGCCATCCGCGTCATCGTTGCGATCACCTCGGTCTCGCGATACGGCTTTGAGAAGAACACCATGTCTGGCGGCAGGCTGCCCTGTGGCGGCTTCGTGTGGCCGGATGTGATGATTACATGGATTGGCGGCCAACGGTCCCGTATGAGGGCGGCGAGGCGTAATCCGTCGATACCGCGCGGCATGTCGATATCGGTGAAGACAATGCATATATCCATGCGGCTTTGCAGAATTTCGACCGCCTGAGTGGCGTCAGCTGCTTCCACTGCCTCGAATCCAGCGGATTCCACCATGTCGATGGCAGCCATGCGCAAAAGAGGTTCGTCTTCAACGACGAGAATGATACGTGGGGGCAAAGGGACACTCCGTTCGCTCTAGGACATTTGCACCTGAGCGAGCGGTGCGTGGTATTCGGCTTCAAAGCCTCATTGAAGGAAACTAACGTCGTCTTCGCATGTTCCAACCAGCCCATGCGAATTACTTTCGTCCTAAGCCTATTCGTTCAGGATTGACGACAGGAGGCCCGCCTGTCTCCTTCCAGTCAAGCACCAGCTCATCTTCACAATCCCCCCGGAGCAAGCGGGAAGCCCTGCTTGCACAACCCAGCAGCAAGTAGCATGGCTTACAGGTCAGCCAGCGCCAAGTCCCCTTCAACATTCCAAACGTCGAAGCGGTAGGAATGGATGACGAAATCAACGACGTCTGGATTGTCGAAGGCGGCGGCTGTTCGATTAAACCTCGCATCGTCAAACGCCTAGGTGGGCGGCCACTGCTTTCAGAGCATCCGACACAGTTCGTGGCGGTGAAGAGACAGGCATCCGCGTCCTCATTCCTGCTGAAACAGATGGTAATACCAGGCGGCATGTTCGAGGCTAGGCTGGTACGCGTGGCGCGACTCTTGAAGGTTGTGCGGTCAGTCGTCTGCCCTAACTTGTTAAGAACACAATGGATACCTATGTCTTGTTTATCGGCATTGCTGATGAGCACCGAGATTTTCGGAGTTCGCAATTGCCGCTGTCGCTTTAGACCTGTTGACCACGGATGTGCTGGCACCGGTGATCATAGCGACGATGAAGAAGGTCGGTGCGGTTTGGCCTGGCTTTTTTCATTTTCCGGCGACGTTGAAAGATAATCATGAAAAAGACCGATGCGGCGCTGCTTCTCAAGAAAGCAGAGCGACAGATTGCCAACACCAGCGGTGGCGGCCATCTTGGCGGCACGAACCATGGCCAAGGCTACGATGCGAAGACGACTGGCCAGCACAGTCAGGGGCGGAAACCCTCGCCGTCGAAAAGATAAGAAGTCAGTTTCTATGCCAAACCCGTCGCTCACCGCGGCGGGTTTTTCTTGGAGAGAGCGAAAGCTTCTCAGCGCCGCAGTCGGTGTGGTGATCGCGGGTTCGAACCGCATCAAGAGCAAGTCGTCACACCGAGATGAATGCTACGCAAGGTGCGAGGATGCCTCCTATCCTCTAAGCGCCCTTTGTCGGCCGGGGTGAGTAGACTGCGGTTCACGCGGTCAGCGCGCGAAGCGGGGCGAATGTCAAGGCATGACTACTGGCACGCAAAAGCTTGCGAAATTCCACAAGGCCGAGGAGATAAGTGACCACGGATTCGCCGCCTCGATTTTCATTGAGGCGTGTCGGATGCAGGCCGTCGCGGCAACTGCCTGTTTCGACATCTACGACCGGCAATGAAAGATCATTACTGCCGAGGAACCAGGCGAATGCCTTCGCGGCCTCATTTTCCCATGTGATGTCGTGGCCGACCCGCCACGCGGCGTAGCAGGCGGCGATCGTCGCCGTCGCCTCCAGAGGCTGCTGATCGAAATGCCTCACCTCTCTTGTCTGATCCGTAAATCCATCCGTACCGACAGGCCTGAACTGACCTTCAGGGTTCGTCTGCACCGTCGTCAACCAATGCAGGGACTTTAGGCCGGCCGCCACATAATCGTGGCGTTCAGCACTCAGCCCAGTCAGGATCAGTGCCTGAGGCAGGCGGGCGTTGTCGTAGGACAGGCCTTCCTCGAACCAGATCCAGCCCTTTTTCTCGACACGATGGAAGATATCCATAAGCCTGTCGGCCAGGGTTAAGCGGATCTGATGGGCGAGCAAGTCGTGAGGCGAGACCGCGCAATAGCCATCCAACCCCAGCAGCGCAAAGGCCCAGGCGCGTGGCGAGCCGAAACTTTGGACTGTCGGCAATGCCCGCGAAAACAGGCCTGTGGCCCATGCGCGCCGGGATGCGCTTGCGTCGCTGCGCGCACATTCCCCAAGAGCCCAGAGTGTTCGGCAGTGGCTATCTTGGGAGCCCTTGGTCTCTAGCCAACGTCGGTCGAAGCCCATGAAATTCCGGAAATGCTTCTCATCCGGGTTCCATGCGTGCTGCACGAAAGATGCGAAGCGCGAGGTGAGTGCCTCGGGTAGAAGCCTTTCTCCGGGTTCGTTAAGAGCGACTGACAGAAGAAGCGCTCGGGCATTGTCGTCGACACAATAGCCATGCGAACGATCCGGCACCGAATAAACGGCATGCTGGAACAACCCGGTATCGTCGCACATCGACAGGAAGTGGTCGAGCTGCGGCTCGGAGGGGGCGGGGTGCGTGCCTACCACGACGTTGGCCGGCGGGGGTGGACGTACAGGATTTCGTAGGGTCACCTCGGAGAATAATGCGAGATAGCGCTCGGCAGTCTTTTGCCACGTCATCGGCCGACTGGTTTGATATGCGCGCAGTCGCATCGCGTCGCGTCGTCTGTCATCGGTAAGAATCGACGCGATCTCGCGACCGATCGCTGTCGAGTCACCGAAGGGAACGAGGACACCGCGGCCATCGGCCAGCAGTTCTCGCGCATGCCAGTAAGGGGTGGAGACGACTGCCTTGCCGAGGCCGAAGCTGTAAGCCAGAGTGCCCGATGTCATCTGAGCCTCATTGAGATAGGGCGTGGCATAGACATCGCACATGGAAATGAAGTCCATCAGCGTTGCCTTGTCGACGAAGCGGTCGAGAAATACCACGCTCTCGTCGATGCCCAGGTCCTTCACCCGCTTCATCAGGCTCTCGCGATAGGTTTCCCCCTGGTCGAGCACGAGGTTGGGATGGGTTGCTCCGAGGATCACGTAGACCGCATCGGGGCGGCTTTTCAAAATCAGGGGCATGGCATCGATCATCACTTCGATGCCCTTGTTGGGAGAGAGCAGGCCGAATGTGAGGATCACCGAGCGCCCGTCGAATCCCAAGCCCGCTTTCGAGGTGGTAGGATCCGAAAACGGCATATCGGGAATGCCGTGGGCAACGACCTCAATCTTGTCATCCGGCACGTGATAGACCTCAGACAACAATGTCCTGCCCTTTTCGGCCATGACAATCACTTTGGCGGACCGATCGACGATCTTGTTCAGCACACGCCGCTGGCCGGGGCTTGGCTCCGCCAGGACGGTGTGCAGCGTGGTTACGATCGGCATCTTCAACCGCGACAGCAGCTCAACGATATGATCCCCGTCCTCGCCGCCAAAGATTCCGAATTCGTGCTGAAGGCAGGCGACGTCGAAATTGCCGGCGTTGAGGACATCCGCGCCTTGAATGTAATCGTCGCGATTGTCATCGGCTATCGAGAGGCGGACCTCCGGCGGATATTCGTATACATGGCCATGATCTGTCATGGCTACGATTGCAGTGGCGACGTGGACCGGAGCTTTAGTAACGGCCTGCTGCAAATCTGTCGTAAACGTCGCGATACCACAACGACGCGGCAAGGAATTCCCGATGAACGCAATATTCTTAAGCTGGGTCATCGCGAAGCTCCCGATAGACGGAAGGCGATGTCCGTGCGCGTAATTGATGACAAAAGCCCAAGACTGCCACAACCCCATGGCTTGAGCGTCGTTCTCCAGCTGGCGCGGTCAAAAGTCATGGAAGTCTCCTTGATCTCACCGCTAAGATCGGGTTGACCTGAGATCGGAGTGTGGCAGCAGTGGCTCTCGTGATGTTGATGGCGATTGTGAGGATCCGCGGATCTATAGGCGGTCTCTCTAAGCTGCGGCTAGCGCGGTCCGTTGTGCGTCATTAACTGAAGGAGTGACGGATAGTTCCCTTCTGCCGTCTGCAATACGCCGGTTGGATCCCGCCCAAGGTGAACGCGTCAGCAGGCGGCTCTATTCTTCGGTAATATTGACTGCAACATCCATCGACACAAAAGCATCCGCGGGCCCGATGAAGCCTCCCGATACTGGCATGGCCTGGGTGATGTCTCGCGCGACTGCCACGGGAATGAGGTTGGCGCCGCCCAGTGTCCTATTCGTCGGATCGAAAGCGATCCATCCTGCACCGGGGAGGAACACATCGACCCAGGCATGAGTTGACCCGGCACCCGTCGAACCGAGGAGATTTCGAGCCGGGTCGTAAAGATAACCGGATACAGCCCGTGCCCCGATGCCGAGAACGCGGACGCCTTCTACGAACAGTGCCGCAATGTCACGACAGCTGCCGGATCGCAAGGCGAGCGTTTCGAGAGGAGACTGCGTTCCTTCTGCCTCCCGGGCCTGATACGTAACGTGGGTCGCGACGCCGGCACTGAGATCCTTCAAAAGAGACAGTGTGTCGGTCGGGTTTCCCATAACGAAGCCTCGGATCCATTTTTGGAACTCGCCAGAGGGATCCGGGTGCTGGGGAACCGCGAGTGCGCCGAGATCCTTCCACTCTCGTTCATCATACGGGAATGGGTATGACGCCGCCGAGGCCGCGATGTCGAATACCGGCCACGGCTCCGAAGTCAGATCCACCGTCACCTTACTTATGATTTCGAGCCGTTGCGTCGGCTTCGAAACGGTAACAGTCGCGACTGCGTTTCCAAACACATCCGTTGTCCAGGCTATGCGGGCTTCCGGCGCAACCGTGATGTGATAATTTTGAAGCAGGAGATGCGGTTCCTCGCGGGGTCGCAGGAGCAACCGGTATGGAGAAAGCTGAACGGGAAACCGGTAGCTGTAGGTTGTCCGATGCGAAATAGAGAGTGCTGGCATTTTCGCTCCTCGCTGCGACCAAGCTATTTAATGACTGTCCAGATATAGCGAAGCCCTTGATGGCTTGTCGTTGTCACGAGGTCCGGCCGACAATCCGGCCGGCTCCTTGTCATGACAAGTTGAAACCGTTGGTCGAGCTGCATCCCGCATCGAGTGAAATGGTTATTCATTGGTGATCGAGGGCAGATGAAGTTCAACCTCACGTCGCTGCTTTTCGTCCATCGGTCCGATGCGCTCGTTCCAGAACGCGGCCGCCAGGGCCGGCTCATCTTCCCAATTACGCGTGCTGACCAGATTGTAGTCGACCTTGGCACGGCGGCGACCACCAAGGCGCATATATTCCTCAGCCAGTCGTCACGACGGGGTCTGACCATCGTCGATGATGACCTCGTCTTTGGCAGCGTTCTCTTTCTTCAGGAAAGCGATGAGCGCGTCACGCTCAGGACCAAAAGGCTTCTGGTTCAAAAACGCGTCTACCGAGGAACGGGTTTCGTGGCCACCCGACGACGGATTACCGCGATGGAGGACGAAACGTTGGTCCGTCGTGCCGTCCTGTCCGACGAACCATTTGTCTCCATTTGAACTCGATGCAAACTCTTGCAGGTTGCCCATATCTCTCGCCTTTCAGATATCCGTGAAGCCTCCGGAGCGCAGCGCACTCTCGATGACATGGTGAATGTTGTTCGTACTCGTCCGTGCGTGTTTCGGTCTATCAATGGGAGTGCCAGTCGCGCAGTCCGATTTGCTACCGCGTTTAAATGAGGGCGTCAGGCCCAGTTGCGGGCGATAAGCTTCGTCGATGGGATGCCGAGGTCGAGTGTGTAAGGGCTCTGCGTGCCATATCCGCTCAACGGGTCGACCGCCGTGCCGTGTCCCATGCCGCCAGTGCCGTGAAGCTTGATCGCATCGAGACTTGCGCCGTTCGTCCAACCGGCTGCCTCAGCCGCGATGCCGTGCATCTTTAAAAGTTGTCAAAGCGCTGCTTGCTCGCCGCATACGATGAGCTTAACGCTCTTAAGACCGCTGCGGGAAATGCGCCGCATGTGTTTCGAAAGGTCATTTCGCTGCGGACAGTTTGCCGCCTCCGGGTCAATCACCTAATCCGGCGTAAAAGCGGATACTCCGGCGCGTCGTAGAGCGCGCGGATTTGATTGTGGTCAAACCGCGCTTCATCCATTTCAAGAAGTGAACCGCGTTGCTGTGTATCGCGCATGTCTTCGACGGCGAAACGCAGGGCCTCGGCCGCTGTTTCGAAACGCCTGTAGCGGGGTCCCCTTCTTTCCGCCGTCGCATAGCCGGCGTAAAGTCCTGCACTGCCCGCGTAATTGAACCGGTTCAATTGGCTGGTCTCCGGTTCTCGAAAGTGGATTGGACTTGTCCGCGGGCGGCTGCCCTGATGCGTTCGGTATCTCGCAGTTCGCGTTTCCGCAACTGCATGACTTTTCGCAGGTTCGCGAGCTTTTCGGCATCCGAGCCGGCTACGACGTTCGGTGACCGGAATAGTTCGTCTGCGGATCGGCGCGGTGTGTAATTCATATTTGGGTCCTAGTCAGCGCTGTGACGCTGTTTTGGGTTTTGAAATCAGCCAGATAGTTTCTTGATCGTTATTTCTTGGTGGAACCCGGCGCATTGCTCACGGGAGACTTGACCTGCGAGCCGGAGGAAGCGGGTGGCACGACTGCGGTCTTGTCTTTCTTCGGCTTGCGGACTTCTCGATTGCCGCGCACTTGACCTTTGGCCATGAAATTCTCCTCACCTTATGGTGATTGTTGGAGCAGCCCGACTGATTTCGATCGGGTCTGTGCATTCGAAGGATCTGCTAGATTGGCAGGAGCGCCGTGTCCTGCCGCCACGTCAGTCTGCGGCCGTCCCGGCCGGAACTGAAGTTTGGGAATGCCTTGAATATTGCCCAGGGAAGACGTTTCAGTCCGGGACTTGCAAAGCCTTCTCGAGGTCCGCAAAGACTTGCTTGTTCATGATATCCGAACAGGCTCGTCCGAACGAGGTTTCGTGAAACGCATGGGGCATATTTGTTGGAAGACATCGTGTCCTCCTTTTGTTGGGTAAGGCCGTCGTTTGAACGGCGATGCCGGGATACGGCTACTGTGACACGGGAAAGCGCCTGTTTCGCCGTACAACAGGCCTCGCAATTTCCTACGCGTTTGCACTGAAGTCACCAGACAGTGTTGGCGTAGGATGAGACGACTTCGGTTATGTTAGCTGTCGCAATCGGAAAACAAAAGGCCGGGTGCTAACCCGACCTCACAGTCAATCGGCTCTGCTGCCAGTACATCCGTGGTCAGCGAGAGCGAGTGACAGATTCAAGCCGCCTGAAGATTGTCAGCGGAATTCTTGCCGGACTTGTGGTCCTGAACAATGTCGTAGGTGATCTTCTGGCCGTCGGAGAGCGACCGGAGCCCGGCCCGTTCGACAGCCGAAATATGGACGAAGACATCAGATGAGCCGTTTTCGGGCTGGATGAAACCGAAGCCCTTGGTGGCGTTGAACCACTTTACAGTACCAGTATTCATGACGATTTCCTTTCGAAAGCAATCGTGATGGTCCCCGCGATTCTTTGCGGGATTTGATCGATTTTTTGAGAGGAAATCCGACGGGAGCATTGAGCTCTGCAACGACATCACAAGCAATGGTCGATGAGTGACATGTAGGTTCAATTTCTGATTTAGCAATGGGTGATGTTAAATATTCGTAATTCTTTCGAGCAGGTTTCAGCTGCCCGCCCCGTGCCTGTTCGTAATAGATGGGCAACTGAGTGCGCCGGTGTTGACCGACTTCAGACAAGTTCACACCCAAGACGTTAGGCTTCAGGGTCGAATGTCGAGATCATTGAGCGTGCGGTGGAGCGCGCTCTCCAGGATCGGCTTCGAAAGGAAACGAGCGCCGGCGGGAAGACCGCCATGTTCCGGACTGCAAGGTTACGAGGAGGGGCTGGGCTTGGGGCTGTTTATCGCCAGAGAGATCGCGAAAGCTCATAACGGCAGTTTGACTGTTGAGTCCTCAAGCGAGGAGACGACATTCACATTTACGATGCCGACTGACCCTGACTAGGATCGTTTCGCCCACGCTACGCTGTCAGGGCTGCAGCTGGTACCTACTAAGACCTCCGCTTTTTGTAGCGACGGGGGCAGGTCAGAGAGCGCGGCCTTCTGCTTGTCCAAGGAATCTCAGAAAATCAGAGCCTCGCAGCTTAGAAATTAACGAGTTGCGGGTTCAGATCGGTTCAAGGCGCTGGATCCGTTAAGGCGGGACTGAACCCACTCCAAATCCGGTCGCGGCCAACGCTTCCCTCAGCTCTTCGACTTTAAACGGCTTCGTCAGTCTTGGAAGATCAGGCGCAATACCGTCGACGTCAGCATATCCCGACATCGGCGCGCGCAGCCGGCAGAATTTCGGGCGCATCAATAACGACCTGGACCTGCTAAGGGGGCAGGCAAAGATTTCTTACGAAAAGGGCGCGCGTGATATGTGTGTGGTCAAAGCATACATGTCGAAGATCTGTGACGTCCCATCATCATAAAGCTCGGACACCCAAGACCACGATGGCTCGCAAATCGTCGTATAAGGATCAAGGCCGGCGCGGTGGCAGAATGACGGGTTCGTTACCATCGCGGTTGTTGTTGCGATAGTTGCGGTACTCACGAGTTTCCGACCGACGACGGTCGTTGCGATCCCAATCAAGGTGGTCTCGGTGATCATCCCGTCGCGCTCCCCAGTGGCGATTCCAGTCACGCCTGTCATGATGTCGCCGATCCCAATCCCTACGGGGCCGGTCAGCGCGGTAGACATACGAAGGTCCGTCATAGCGGCTATAGCCTCTATCGTAACTTGAGTAGCCGCTCTCGCTGACGCAACCGGCGAGCGTGAGGCACGCCATTACTGCTGCGGCGAAAGTAGATAACTTCCTGAACATTTGGGTGAGCCTCCATTCGATCAGCACAGAAACGAGCATCGCCGTGGATCGTTCCTTACTGGCATGCGCAGCATAGAGCCGCCAGCGTAAGGAACATCTGACGGCATGTCGCATTCCCGGTGGGTAAGGAGACACACATGAATATCGCACCATCAGTTCCCAAATACACACTTGAGCAGCTGCAGGAGGCCTACGAGCTTAGCATCCCTCGTGCCGTGCAGATCCTTGAGAAGTTCGGAGGTGACCGGCGACTGATCGACAAGTTCATGCGCCGGTGCCAGAGGTCGTGACACGGAACGTTTCTCTACGCAACGCATTTATTATGCAGGCGTACAACAGGAGAAAAAGCTATGGATTGGAACCGCGTCGAAGGTAACTGGAAGCAGATGAAGGGCAAGGTCAAGGAGCAGTGGGGCAAGCTCACCGACGACGACCTCGACGTCATCAATGGCAAGCGCGATCAGCTCGAAGGCAAGATCCAAGAACGCTATGGTTATGAAAAGGACCGCAGCAAGAAGGATGTCGACGACTGGTACGGCCGGCAGACCTGGTAGTTAGATTGACCCCGCTTCGGCGGGGTTTTTATTTTGTGATAATTTTTCTCATTCCGCGGGAACCAAGTCAGAGTGCGGTCGTTTCTGACCGCCACGAAAAACTCGTGGGATCAATTGCATACGAGGAAAAACTCATGAAGACGATTATCGCCGCCGCTCTTGCTCTTGGCACCATGAGCACCGCTGCTTTCGCTCAGCAGCCGGTTGCCCCTGCAGCGACCGCGCCTGCAGCAACTGCTGCCTCCGGCGCCGACGCGACGATGGTCGGTCCAGGTATCACCATGGGTACGGCAGCAACGATGCCGCTCAAGACGGTAGAGATCAAGGATACTGACCTCGTCACCTCGAAGCTCGTCGGTCTGAACATCTACAACAAGGAAAACGAGGAAGTCGGCGAGATTTCCGACGTCGTTATTGGCAATGGAAAGTCGGTCATCGGCGTAATCGCGAGCGTCGGCGGCTTCCTCGGCATGGGCGCCAGCTACGTCGTGATCGATCCGGCTTCCATGGCGCTTGCCGACGACAACGGCACCTGGAAGGCCTATGTCGACACCAACAAAGACGATCTCTCCAAGGCTCCGAAGTTCGATTACGACAAGCTGAAGAAGTAATTATCGCGCTTTGCCGGCGACAACGGATGTAATGGCGCTTGGCTAAGTTCGAGACGAAGGTCGGTGCGAGAAATCGCCCGGCCTTTTTTCGATCTGCGACCATCCTTCGTGCGCATTCGGAACTTCTTCTTCATCTCGCGCATTATGCGGGAAGATTAGGAGCCCGATATGCAAACGATTTCAAAGATTTTCTCAGCCATCTCACTTTCCACGATCATTACGCTCACCTCTTTTGGTCCCTCGTCAGCGATGCCTCTGCCAACTGTGGCCCCGCCGCAGGCTAGCAACGTCGAGCAGGTTCAATATCGTCACCATGATCGACGACGCTACTATCGTCATCATCGCGGAGATCGGCACTACGGCCGCCACTATCGTCGATACGACCGTCACCATCACAGGCGCAGCCGCTCCAATGCTGGGGCTATTATCGGCGGTTTGGCTGCGGGCGCCATCATCGGTGGCGCGATCGCCAACTCGGGCAGTCGCTCATACGGCAGCAGCCATACTCAGTGGTGTGCGAACCGCTATCGCACCTATCGAGCTTCGGACAACACTTATGTGCCCCGCGCCGGCGTCCGGGCGCAGTGCCGATCGCCTTACTAAGAAAGAACAAAATGAGAGAGAGGCGGCAGAGATGCCGCTTTTTTCCGTCTTAAATCACATAAGCTCCGGTTATGCTACCGTGGCAGGCATTTCGTTTCAGGACACTTCCTCGATGTCGAAATAGACAACGCGGCATTGTCCTGAACCTCGCGCAACCTTTGTAGGATGCATGGCGAATAGTGCACTAATCCGTCTTGACCCGAAAAAAGGTCGGCTGCATGAAGGCGAGGTTTTGAACTTGAGCAGAACGACCGGCTGGCAAGTCCGTCGTGCGCAACGCTCTACTGTTCGTAACCGCCGATCATGAAGCTTTCGCTCTGAATGCATTTGATCTTCAACCAGTCGCCGGTTCAGCCGGGGTGGTAGGGGCGATCGGGTTCCCTGGCAATGATGCATTTAAGACCCAAGCTGCAGGCGTTCGCGAGAAGCTCGTCCGGTTCACCAAGACGGCTTCAGCACACTGGATGCCGCCATCGATGTTATGGAAAAGGTCGCTGAGCAGGTGTCGGCGCACCGAGAGCTCCGTCCCCGTTAGGCTATGCCCTTCGAAATACGTGAGATCGAAAGCGTAGAAGATCGAATTGGCTGACGCCTCCCTGCCGCGACGTCCTCCGAGCGACTCAGTGCCCCGAAATCCGACCGGCCGAAATCCTCCAGGACCACGGCCTCGCCATCGAGGATAGCGCTATGAACAACAATACGGTTTGACGCTTCAGCGATCGTTGGAAATCTGCTTGTCCACTCGTGCCAGCCTCTTCCTCAAAAGCTTTACGGTTGAATACCCCGGTCAACGGATCAGGTGCTAACGCTTCGGCCTCGGAGTATCCATGGTACCGCACGCGACCAGCTTCATCACAAATCAGGCTTCCGAAGCTTGATTTCGGAACGGGAAGCCGAAACTTCGTTTCCGCTCTACCGAGCGCGGCTCACTCAAGGGCAAGTGAGGAGAAAGCTTGATCTGAAGGTGGGACGGCCGGTGCCCGATCGGAAGTTCAGGCGGCTCACTCTTGGTCCATCGCCGCCACAAGTAGTTGGTCACGGTCACGCAGTCCTCTGTTAAAAAGTCTTGCTAAGGTCACCGTCGGTCTCCCGATAGCGGAAGGATCACGGGTTAAACCCTTTGCAGCCGCAACTTCCCTGACGACGCCAGCACATAGGCGTGCGTCTTCCTTCGAAATAGGTGCTATCATTAATCGCTCCGATAGGCCCGCTCCCAAGAGGAGCGGGCCCATAGCTGCTTAGAAGTCCATTCCCGCGCCAGCCGGTACGGCTTGGGTAATATCTTTCTTTGGCTTTTCAGCGATCATCGCTTCGGTCGTCACCAGGAGGCCGGCAACCGAGGCGGCGTCCTGGAGCGCGGTGCGTACGACCTTGGCGGGGTCGATGACGCCATGCGCGTAGAGATCACCATACTCGCCGGTCTGCGCGTTCCAGCCATATGAGAAGTCGGCTTTCTCGCGCAGTTTGCCGACGATCACCGAACCCTCAGCGCCTGCGTTCTCGGCGATCTGGCGAACCGGGGCTTCGATGGCGCGCCGGACGATCTCGATGCCGACCTTCTGATCCTGGTTCGCCGTCTGAAGAATGTCTAGTGCCTTGACGGCGCGAAGCAGGGCGACGCCACCACCCGGAAGGACGCCTTCCTCGACGGCTGCGCGGGTAGCATGGAGTGCGTCGTCCACGCGGTCCTTCTTCTCCTTCACCTCGACTTCGGTCGAGCCGCCGACGCGGATGACGGCAACGCCGCCCGCGAGCTTGGCAAGTCGTTCCTGCAGTTTTTCACGGTCATAATCGGAGGTGGTTTCTTCGATCTGGGCGCGGATCTGGGCCACACGTCCGTCGATCTCAGCCTTGGAGCCAACGCCATCGATAATCGTGGTGTTTTCTTTCTCGATCGCCACCTTCTTGGCGCGACCGAGCATTTCAAGCGTGACGTTTTCAAGCTTGATGCCCACGTCTTCAGAGATGACAGTGCCGCCCGTCAAGATAGCAATATCTTCCAGCATGGCCTTGCGACGGTCGCCGAAGCCAGGCGCCTTGACGGCGGCGATCTTCAGGCCGCCGCGCAGCTTGTTGACGACAAGCGTTGCAAGGGCTTCGCCTTCGACGTCCTCGGCGATGATGAGCAGTGGCTTGCCAGTCTTGACCGCAGCTTCCAGCACCGGCAGCAGCGCCTGGAGATTGGAGAGCTTCTTCTCATGGATGAGGATATACGGCTCTTCGAGCTCGACCCGCATCTTGTCTTGGTTGGTAACGAAGTAGGGGCTAAGGTAACCACGGTCGAACTGCATGCCTTCGACGACTTCGAGCTCCGTCTCTGCCGTCTTGGCTTCCTCGACGGTGATGACGCCTTCGTTGCCGACTTTCTCCATCGCCTCGGCGAGGTAACGGCCGATCTCTTCATCGCCGTTCGCAGAGATGGTGCCAACCTGTGCGATCTCCGAGTTGCTGGTGATCTTGCGAGCGTTGGTCTTCAGTTCCTTGACGACAGCGTCAACGGCAAGATCGATGCCGCGCTTGAGGTCCATCGGGTTCATGCCGGAAGCAACCGCCTTGGCGCCTTCCTTGACGATCGCCTGGGCGAGAACGGTCGCAGTCGTGGTGCCGTCGCCAGCCAAGTCGTTGGTCTTCGAAGCGACTTCGCGCAGCATCTGGGCGCCCATGTTCTCGAACTTGTCTTCCAGTTCGATTTCCTTGGCGACCGAAACGCCGTCCTTGGTAATGCGCGGCGCGCCGAAGGACTTGTCGATGACGACGTTACGGCCCTTCGGGCCAAGCGTGACCTTTACTGCATTGGCAAGCACGTCGACCCCACGCAGCATGCGCTCACGGGCATCGGTGTTGAATTTGACTTCTTTGGCAGCCATTTGTCTAACTCCTCAATAGGCAGCTATTTTGACTGATGGGTTGATTTGTAAGGAGAGCGCCTCAGGCGGCGATCTTCTGCGCAGCCTGAGCGCCGATAATGCCTAGTACGTCACTTTCCTTCATGATCAACAGGTCTTCGCCGTTGATCTTGATCTCGGTGCCGGACCATTTACCGAACAGAATACGGTCGCCAGCTTTGACGTCGAGTGCCTGGTTCTGGCCAGCCTCGTTACGCGTGCCAGTGCCGACGGCGATGACTTCGCCCTCTGATGGCTTTTCTTTCGCGGTATCGGGAATGATGATGCCGCCTTTGGTCTTCTCCTGGGATTCGACGCGGCGGACGAGAATGCGATCATGAAGCGGTCGGAACGACATGTTTTCCTCCATTGGACAAAAAAGATGACGCAATTTTCCTACCGGACCGGGTGACCGGTCCGGCGGATGCGAACCTCTTTAAGCGTTCGCGGGCGAAGATTTATTTTCGAGGTTTTTCGATTTCAAGAGGGTTATTCACAAAAATCAGCACTCGTGGGAAATGGCTGCTAACATACTGTAAAGGAGAGAGAAAATAGTCCCCATAATAGGAAGTGTGTTGATGGCGCCGGCTTTTTCCGCCACCATGGCTGCGTCACGAAACGGAGATGAAGCATGCAGTTCTCATCGGACTTGGAGCGTCAACTCAATGGCTATGGGCTGACCACCGCGCATATCCTCTACCGCATTCCGGATTTCGAGTCCGTCCTGCAAAGCTACGTTTGGCAGGACTATGATCTCGCCCCTGATTTTCCGGAAATGCGCAAGTTCCTAGACTTCTGGCAGGCGAAGCTCGACGGGCCTCTCCACTCCGTGCGCTACAGCCACCAACGGCTCATAGGTCCGAATGAATGGAGCCGCGTCGACGGTGAGTTCAAGCTTCATTGACCTCTTGAATTTGATTTCTCGCTCTCCTAGCTGAGCGGCGGCCGAGGCTTGATGAGCTTGGCCGCTTTCCACGTCTGTATGGAGTCGAGACCGCATGGAAAAGAATATCGAGATCATGAAAAACGCGAGCGTTTCCGAAAGGGAAGAAATCATTATCGATTTCGCCCGGTGGCTCGAGACAACGTCACAGGACGCTCTAGTCTACGGCGAGGGCCGTTTCGCCTTGATGTCCGCGAATTTGGCTCAGGCAATCCGTGCCAACGCTGATGACCTTGCGCGCGAGACGCCTGAAACGGCTGC
>NZ_JACHEG010000015.1 GCF_014201355.1 Aliirhizobium wenxiniae | reverse complement strand
GCAGCCGTTTCAGGCGTCTCGCGCGCAAGGTCATCAGCGTTGGCACGGATTGCCTGAGCCAAATTCGCGGACATCAAGGCGAAACGGCCCTCGCCATAGACCAGAGCGTCCTGGGATGTTGTCTCAAGCCACCGGGCGAAATCGATAATGATTTCTTCCCTTTCGGAAACGCTCGCATATTTCATGATCTCGATATTCTGTTCCATGCGGTCTCGACTCCATACAGACGTGGAAAGCGGCCAAGCTCATCAAGCCCTGGCCGCCGCTCAGCTGGGAGAGCAAGAGTTTGAATTAAAGGTTCACTGCAGCTTGAATTCGCCACCGACGCGCCGCCATTCATTCGGCCCGATCAGGCGCTGGTGGCTATAACGAACAGAGTGCAGAGGCCCATCCAAAGAGTTCTGCCAGAAATCCAGGAACTTGCGCATCTCGGGGAAATCGGGTGCAAGATCGTAGTCCTGCCAGACATAGGTCTGAAGAGCGAATTCAAAGTCTGGGATGCGATAGAGGATGTATGCGGTGGTAAGGCCGTAGCCCTTGAGCTGTCGATCAATGTCCGATGAGAATTGCATGCTTCATCTCCGTTTCGTGACACTGCGAAGGTGACGCAAAATTTTGCAGCGATCAATGATTTTCCGAACTGGCTGTTGGTTTTTACTGTTCCTTTTCAGCATGTTAGCAGCCACGACGAGCCAGTGCTAGTTTTTTCAGAACCCCCTCTTGAAATCGAAAAATCTGGAAAATAGATTTTGCCCGCGAGCGCTCGACTGAGGTTCGCACCCGTCCGGATTGGTCACCCGGTCCGGCCAGGGTCTTCAACGTCATCATTTTTGCTCAACGGAGGAAAACATGTCGTTCCGACCGCTTCATGATCGCATTCTCGTCCGCCGGGTCGATTTCCATGAAAAGACCAAAGGCGGCATCATCATTCCGGATACCGCCAAGGAAAAGCCATCCGAGGGCGAAGTCGTCGCCGTCGGTCCTGGTGCGCCCAACGAAGCCGGCCAGATCCAGGCGCTCGACGTCAAGGCGGGCGATCGCATCCTGTTTGGCAAATGGTCAGGCACCGAAATCAAGATCGACGGCGAAGACCTGTTGATCATGAAGGAAAGCGACGTCCTGGGCATTATCGAAGCCCAAGCTGAGCAGAAGCAGGCTGCGTAATCACGCACCGCCGCCCATCAGTCAAAAAGCTGCCTATTGAAGGAGTGAACAAATGGCTGCGAAAGAAGTCAAATTCAACACCGATGCCCGTGAGCGCATGCTGCGTGGGGTCGACGTGCTTGCCAATGCGGTAAAAGTTACGCTTGGTCCCAAGGGCCGCAACGTCGTCATCGACAAGTCGTTCGGCGCGCCGCGCATCACCAAGGACGGCGTTTCCGTCGCCAAAGAGATCGAACTGGAAGACAAGTTCGAAAACATGGGCGCGCAGATGCTGCGCGAAGTGGCATCGAAGACCAACGACCTTGCAGGCGACGGCACTACGACCGCAACCGTGCTTGCCCAGGCCATCGTCAAGGAAGGCGCCAAGGCGGTTGCGTCGGGCATGAACCCGATGGACCTGAAGCGTGGCATCGATATCGCCGTCGATGCTGTCGTTAAGGAGCTGAAGACCAACGCTCGCAAGATCACCAGCAATTCGGAGATCGCTCAGGTCGGCACCATCTCGGCCAATGGCGACGAGGAGATCGGCAAGTATCTGGCCGAAGCGATGGAGAAGGTTGGAAATGAGGGTGTGATCACCGTCGAAGAAGCCAAAACCGCCGAGACCGAACTCGAAGTCGTCGAAGGCATGCAGTTCGACCGCGGTTATCTCAGCCCCTACTTCGTCACCAACCAAGACAAGTTGCGGGTCGAGCTCGAAGAGCCATATATCCTCATCCATGAGAAGAAGCTCTCCAACCTTCAGTCTTTGCTGCCGGTGCTGGAAGCCGTAGTGAAGTCCGGCAAGCCTCTGCTGATCATCGCCGAGGATGTCGAGGGCGAAGCGCTCGCGACTCTCGTCGTCAACAAGCTGCGCGGCGGCCTGAAGATCGCTGCCGTCAAGGCTCCCGGCTTCGGCGATCGCCGCAAGGCGATGCTGGAAGACATCGCTGTCCTCACAGGCGGCACTGTCATTTCCGAGGACGTTGGCATCAAGCTGGAGAACGTCACCCTAAACATGCTTGGCCGCGCCAAGAAGGTGGCGATCGAGAAGGAGAACACGACGATCATCGATGGCGTTGGCTCCAAGGCTGAGATCGACGGACGTGTGGCCCAGATCCGCGCCCAGATCGAAGAAACCACCTCCGATTATGACCGTGAAAAACTGCAGGAACGACTTGCCAAGCTCGCGGGCGGCGTTGCCGTCATCCGCGTCGGCGGCTCGACCGAAGTCGAGGTGAAGGAGAAGAAGGACCGCGTCGATGATGCCCTTCACGCGACGCGCGCAGCCGTCGAAGAAGGCATTCTGCCTGGTGGTGGCGTAGCACTCCTGCGTGCGGTCAAAGCACTGGACGGTCTTCCGACTGCCAATGACGATCAGCGGGTTGGGATCGATATCGTCCGCCGGGCGATCGAGGCACCTGTGCGTCAGATCGCTGAGAATGCCGGCGCGGAGGGTTCGATCATCGTTGGCAAGCTTCGGGAAAAGACTGATCTGTCGTTCGGATGGAACGCGCAGACCGGCGAGTACGGCGATCTCTACGCGCAGGGCGTTATCGACCCGGCCAAGGTCGTCCGCACCGCTCTCCAGGATGCGGCCTCGGTTGCCGGCCTCCTGGTGACAACGGAAGCGATGATCGCAGAGAAGCCCAAGAAGGACGCCGCTCCCGCCCTGCCCGCCGGTCCGGGTATGGATTTCTAACCGGTTCCAAGGCCCGCCCCAGCAAGGGGCGGGCTATTCTGGCGGGGATAATATGACAGCACCAATTTCGAAAGAGGATGCACTCTTTTGCGCCAGCGTCGTCAAGGAAGTCGCACGCACTCAAGGCATCGTGCGCGATCCCGCAGCAATCGGTCGGCTGACCGCGACGGTCGCCAGGCACTTCAATCGAGGCGTGCGCGATCGGGCGCAGCTTTTGGAAGCAGCCATTGTGTCTACCCAATCCGACGGCATTCGTCATCAAACATCAAAATGATCACATCATCCCTTCTCTGCGTCGCTCCTCAAGGGGAGGTAGACCGAACAGCGTCCTCACCCAGTTTAGGAACACGCCATACGGCCGCCCGAGAAAGAGCATCATTGCCGCCGCCCCGAGGATGCCCCAGGATAAACCTGCTCCCGATGCACCAGTCGAGGCGATGATCAATCCGTAAATCGGGACCTGAAAACTCGAGTGCCAGGCTGTCCCATAGCAGCTGTGAGATACGCGTGTCGCTTGCCCGCTTCATCAAAAAGTCGCGCCATAGCCCATAGGGTCGGGCGACAGGGACCATAAGCACTGCGCCGGTCAGGCGTGCCTGAAACACCTGATCCCAGGTCATGCCGGCGATAAAGCGTTCGTTGATTATGCCGGTGGTTGTGAAGAACAAAATCAGCGCGACAGTGTCAGCAATAAAAGCTGTTCGGCGCGCCGGATTGGGCGAATGATTTGCCAAAACGAGTTCCTTCTAAAGGCTGTTTAAACGCAGATCCGTCGGCGGGATCGGCGCTGCTGCCAATCGATGGGTGCCAGCAGCAAATGCCGATAATCCGTTACTGTTCCAGAATGATGTTGAAGTGACTACTAGTTCGCCTCGGATGAAGGGCCTCCGAAAAAGGCCAGTAGCGCCGCGGCGAGTTTGTCCGGGGCTTCCGTCGCGATGTAATGCCCAACAGCCTCAATGGCCTGAGCGCGGACCCTCCCTCTATGGACAGCCTGCAGCGTTTGCGGCGTGAAATCGCTTCCGGCGCGGTCAATCGCCATGCTCGGAATTGTAAGTGGAACGTCCTTTGCGATCGCCCTGATCGCTTCGGCCTCGCCAAGCATCGAACCATAGAGCGCGAGCGCGCCGCTCCAGCCGCCCTCGCCTGCGTAGCCGCGCGCCAGTTCGGCGACGTCCCGCGGCGTCATCGCGTCACGCACAACTGTCGCAGCAGGAATGATGAAATCTCCAATGAGCACTTGTTCGCGGCCCTTGAAGAAGGTCTCCGCTGCGCCCGGGGTTGCCAACAACCCGATATACCAGGCACCTCCTTTTGCGACATCTGCCAGCATTTCGAGGCCGAAGCCGGCAAGACCGGTTTCGATGCCGGTGAAGCTTATCAAGCTCTCCGGATGAGCTGATGTGAGACGAGGTTTTCCTGCTTAGCTCCGATAGATCAGAGAAAAGCGGATCAGCCAGCTGATGCCAACTCAACCCATCAATGAGACCGCAGTTGCTGATTTTACCTGCCATATGCTCGATCGGAGTAGGGCGCCAGCCAGTACGTATGATACAGCATGCACGAGCTCGCTGTACTACGCTTGAGCATGAGATAAGCCGAATTTAATTTCCCTGCATTTCCACGGCCACATCCTGGTACTCCAGCCCAAGTTTGCCAGCGACGGCGACCTGCAAAGCATCCTTGTCGTTGTATACAACGGCTGGATCGAGAATAACATCAGTCACGTCGTCGCCGGTAGGATCGTTGAGCGCGACCACCTTAAATCTTTCCGAACTGATGTCGCTGCGATCTATCTCAGCTGTAAAGCTCTTCGTTTCCATGTCATGATCTCCGTTTCAGAGGTTCAGGCTTCTGGCCGTCGGGTAGCAGCTCGATCAGTCGAGTGTGCACGACTTCGGCGCTGAAAGGTTTGCCGATGAAGACCGCGTCGTCCGGCAGGTCATTAGGTCCTGGTTTCGCTTGACCTGACGCGACAAGAATTTTGATGTGTGGCCAGCGCTTAGCGCATTCGCGGGCAAGCGCAAGCCTATCTCGGCTTCCGGGCATTTGCACATCGGGGAACAGGAGCTCGATATCGTCCGCAGACGTCTCGAGAACAGGTATGGCACTATCGACGTCATAAGCCTCAAGTGGCCGGAAACCTGCCTGCTCGCTTATGCCGGCAGCATCCATACGGATCACAGCATCGTCATCGACGACCAGAGCGTGCGGCGCGGTATCGTCGGCCATGTAGATATCCTTGGCTTACATCATGCAAACAGATGGAGATTACGAGGAGGGCGAATGGAGTGACGGACGTCACCATAGTGGGCAGGAGCGTAGGAAACGAACGCAAGTTCAGGATCGAAGACTGGCTTGGAGATAACCCCCAGAGCACCCGAGACACCAGAGATACTTCCTCGGGGTTACCGGTCATAAAGATCACGGTCTTGCCGGCGGCTGCGAGTTCGGCGCCGATGCCCGGCCCCGTCTTGCCGGCGCGCACGTTGACGTCAACCAACGCAATATCGGTCTCATCAAACAGATCAAGTACGTCTTGCCGGCAAGCAGCCATGCCGCAAACGTCGAAGCCGGCCGCGATCACGGCGTCCTCTATCATCATCGCGATGAGGTACTGATCTTCGACGATGAGCACTTTTTGACAGGGCTTCAGATTTTCCATGTCGCTAGAAGCTGCAAGGGAACTGAACGTTCCAGTTGTTTTCCAAATTCTCGAGGGAACAAGCTGGGACGCGTGGCACTTAATGCGGGCTACAAGAAGAGTACCACGATGCAGATGGGCACCTTTGAGCGACTGAACGCCACGATCGACGCGATCGACCGGGAACTCGGCAAGGGTCAGTTCCATTACCGATACAGTGGGGCCGAGACGGAAGAAGGATGCTTCCTTGCCTGCTCGTTCTGGATGATCGAGGCACATGCCATTCTCGGAAACCGACAGGAGGCATTGCGAAGGTACGACGCTCTAAGCGTTGCGCTGAATTGTGGCGTCGGCATTTTTTCGGAAACGATTGATCCGAATACCGGCAGCTTTCTAGGCAACCTTCCCCAAGGTTTGACCTATCTCGCCCACCTGATGACGCTTTCGGTCCTGCACAAGGAATATGCGCCGGACCCGGAGAACCGACCACAAAACGATCACCAAGGAGAAAAAAATGACCGATCGACTGGCGATGCAAGATCCGCGCCACCAGTATCCAAAGCCGCCATTCCCTGAACAGCCACAGCCGGTACCGGGTCTTGCCGCGGACATGGATCCGAAGCCTGACCATGGTGAGACGAGCTACAAGGGTGCCAACAAGTTGACCGGTCGCAAAGCGCTCATTACGGGTGGTGACAGTGGCATCGGCCGCGCGGCGGCTATCGCGTATGCGCGCGAAGGCGCCGACGTCGCGATTTCCTACATGGATAGCGAAGAAAGCGATGCGAAAGAAGTCATCGCTCTGATTGAAGCGGAAGGCCGCAAAGCGGTTGCTCTTCCGGGCGATATTACCGATGAGATATGGAGCCGTGAACTCGTTCGCAAGGCTGTCGATGCTCTTGGCGGTCTTGATATCTTGGTCATCAACGCTGGCCGTCAGCAACATCGCGAGGGCATCTCTAAGGTTACCTCCGAGGATTTCGATAAGACGCTAAAGACCAACTTATATGCAATGCACTGGATTTCGCAGGAGGCGGTCGAACACCTTCCGGCAGGCGCCGCGATCATCACGACTGCATCCATTCAGGCATATGATCCATCGGCGATCTTGCTCGACTATGCGACAACGAAGGCCGGCATCGTTGCTTATACAAAGGCGCTGGCTGCACTACTGATGGAAAAAGGCATTCGCGCCAACGTTGTTGCGCCGGGTCCGTTCTGGACCGCGTTGCAGTCGTCTGGCGGCCAGCCGCAGGAAAAGGTCACCAAGTTCGGCGAGCAGACGCTGTTTGGGCGGCCGGGCCAGCCGGTGGAAATCGCTCCGCTTTATGTTCTACTGGCAAGTCAGGAAGGCAGCTATCTGACCGGAGAAGTGTTCGGCGCGACCGGCGGTGACGGTATCGCGTAAGGTTGAAAGGGCGGCCGGAAGGCCGCCCTCTCACTTCAGAAGATCGACGAAAGTTTCGCACTGAACATCGCGCCGGCTAGCGGCTATTTTGCGCGTTCATCGTCGTCCATCCCGTCACATGCGGTGGTGATGTAGAGCATCTTCGGCTAACCCGGCGCAAATGTGCAGCTCTTCGGGTTCGGAACCGGTAGCGCGACCACAGCGATCCGCTGGCCGTCCGGCTCGAACACGTCAATCCGTGCTCCGCCAGAGATTGCGGCATAAACCCGCTTACGGTCGTCAGCGCAGAGACCGTCAGGGTTGCCATTATCGACTGTTACGAACTCGCGCTTACCTGACAGTTTCCCCGATTGAGGATCGTAGTCATATTGCCAAATAGTCGAGCGCGCAGTGTCGGCATAGTACATGATTGTCCCGTCAGCGCTCCAGGCCTTGCCGTTTGCGTTCTCGTAGCCACTCTCGACGAGTTCGAGGTTGTTGTCGTCGAGTTTATACAGCCCAGCAGTCTCTGACGGGTGGTCGGACGTATCGATCGTGCCCCCCCAAAGCCGCCTTTCGGGCGAAACCTTGCCATCGTTGAAGCGGTGATCGCGTGGCAAGCTGAGCGTTGCAATCGCTCTCTCCTCCCCGGTCTGAGGGTCATAGACGAAACACCGTCTTCGAGGCACAGTAACAGGCTGCCGTTGTTAGGCACAGCGAACGTGACTTTTTTTGTAAGCGTCCAGCTGAGCGTTCCTAATTTGGTTCAAAGTGAGCTGGGTTTGGCTGATGTCGCACGGAGGCAGGCGAATTCTAATCTCCAGCTAAGTGATAACAGCTGTCAAACGCTCGACATGAGGAAAGGAACGAACCCGCAGCAAGTAAAAACATCTGGTGGATGGCGCCACGAAACCAATCGCCCATCAGTCCGTTAATCGCCGCCACATCAATGAGGTTCGCCATGACGCAACGCACGCTTCTTCAATTCTTCCACTGGTACACGCGAGACGGAGGCGGGCATTGGGAGGAAGTGGCGGAGAAGGCCGAGAGCCTGGCAGCCATAGGCATCACCGATGTTTGGCTGCCTCCGGCTTATAAAGGTTCTGCGGGCGGATTTTCAGTCGGATACGATACCTATGACCTGTTTGATCTCGGCGAGTTCGATCAGAAGGGCACTGTCGCGACCAAGTATGGCGATAAAGCTACCCTGGAGTATGCCTGCCGGGTACTGAACGAGAACAGTATCGGCGTGATCCACGATGTCGTGTTCAATCATAAGATGGGCGCCGACGATAAGGAAAGCGTCCACGTTCGCAGGGTTAATCCGGACGATCGCACCCAGATCGAGGACGAAGCGTTTGGGGCACTGGCTTATACCCGCTTCACCTTTCCGGGCCGCGCTAGCGCGCATTCCGAATTCGTCTGGGACCAGAAGTGTTTTAGCGGTGTAGACGTCATCGAAAACCCGGATGAGAGCGGAGTCTTCCGGCTGGTCAACGAGTATGGCGAAGGCGAGTGGAATGACGAGGTCGACGACGAGCTTGGCAACTTCGATTACCTGATGGGCGCCGATGTCGAGTTTCGCAACAAGGCTGTCTACGAAGAACTGAATTATTGGGGCCGCTGGCTGTCCGAGCAGGTGCGCGTCGACGGCTTCCGTCTTGACGCCGCCAAACATATTCCGGCCTGGTTCTTCCGTGACTGGGTTGGCCATATGCGCCAGACCGTCAAGGAGGACTTGTTCGTGGTTGCCGAATACTGGCACCCGGACATGGGAACGCTGAAGAGCTATCTCGATCTCGTTGATCACCAGTTGACGGTGTTCGACGTGGCGCTGCACCACCGTTTCCATGAGGCTTCGAAGGCTGGCGGCGATTTCGATATGCGGACGATCTTCGACGGATCGCTCGTCTCCGTGCATCCCGATCATTCCGTCACCATCGTCGACAATCACGACACCCAGCCGCTGCAATCACTCGAGGCGGCCGTCGATCCTTGGTTCAAGCCGCTAGCCTACGCGCTAATCCTGTTGCGCGAACAGGGCGTGCCATGTGTCTTCTATCCGGACCTTTATGGCGCAAGCTACACGGACGATAAGGACGGCGAACATCGCGCCGTCGAGATGCCGGCCATCGGATGCCTGTCGGCGCTCATCGACGCCAGAAAACGGTTCGCCAACGGTCCGCAGACGGACCTGTTCGATGACCCGCACTGTATCGGGTTTATCCGCCATGGAACTGGAGACGCACCCGGCTGCGTCGTCGTCATGTCGAATGGCGAAGGCGGGGAGAAGCTCGCAGAGCTCGGAACGGATCACGCGGGTAAAACTTACGTCGATGTGCTCGACCACCACCAGGCTCAGATCGTGGTCGGTGACGACGGCAAGGCTACGTTCCCGACAAACGGCAGCAGCGTCAGTGTCTGGGTCCAGAATGGCGCCCTCTGAAGCGGCGATGCCACTCGATGGGCAGTGTGCCGGAATGGTCCGCCGAACCGCTGCCCGGAAACGAAAGTCCGGCGCGACCGTTAGGGTGCCGAACTCATTGGACAATCGCCATGACGCGGATAAACAGCACACATGAACGGTCCTCGACCGGTCAGGATGAGAATTGTGTCGATCGGCTTGCCGAGCAGGGCCTGGTTTTCCTTCGTCAACCCGCAGAGCCCTGTTGATATGCTGACGGGGCGCGAGACCCAGATCAGCGATCAGTATCTCCAGGTTCGCGCTGGCGGTGACATCGCTGCCATTCTCGGTCTCTGTAAGGTCCTCGTCGAGGCTGATGATGCGGCAGTGGCGTCCGGTGCATCGCGCGTTCTCGACCTTCCCTTCATCGACGAGCACACGGTCGGTTTCGACAGCTTTATCGATCTCATCCGATCCACGGATTGGACCACCATCGAGGCAGAAAGCGGCCTGACTGAGAATGCGATTAGACGTGCCGGAGAGATTTACGCTCACGCGGAGCGCGTGATCGGCGTCTACGGAATGGGGCTGACACAGCATTCGCAGGGCGCTCTGAATGTTGCCATGGTCGTCAATCTCCTTCTTCTGCGCGGAAACATCGGCCGGGAGGGCGCTGGGTGCTGTCCCGTCCGTGGCCACTCCAACGTGCAGGGCCAACGAACTGTCGGTATTGCAGAAAAGGCCAAGCTTATCCCCATGAACAAGCTGAAGTCTCTCTTCGATTTCGACCCGGCAACCGAAGATGGTGTGACTATCGTCGATGCCGTGAAGGGCATGATGGCAGGAAAGATCAAGGCAACCATATCGCTTGGCGGTAACCTGGTCCGCGCCGTTCCCGATCAGAAGGCAATGGAAAACGCCTGGGCCCAGCAGGATTTGACCGTCGTCGTTTCGACGAAGCTGAACCGAAGCCACCTCTTTCCAGGCACGAAGTCCTACATCCTTCCGTGCCTTTCGCGCTTAGAGCGCGACGAGCAAGCCACGGGCGCGCAGTCCGTTTCCACCGAAGACAGCTTTTCCAACATCTCGGGATCGGTCGGTAAGCGGACGCCGGCTTCCAAGCACCTGCGCAGCGAACTTGCGATTGTGACTGGTATTGCGAAAGCAACAGTTGCTCCGAGCCCAAAGCTGAAGTGGGATGAATGGACAGGTGATTACGGGCTTGTCCGCGACCTCATCGAGGCGACCTACCCTGATCAATTCGAGCGGTATAATGATCGTACGCTTCAGCCGGGAGGGTTTTATCACGGCAATGCGGCGCACGAGCGCGTCTGGAAGACTGAAGAGAAAAAAGCAGTCTTCACCACGCTCAAACAGTTAAACGTGCTGGCCTTCGGCGACGCGGAGGGGCGCTATCGCCTCGTCACCATGCGGTCGAACGATCAGTTCAACAAGACGATTTACGGATACTCTGACCGCTTTCGTGGAATTGAGGGAACCCGAGACGTAGTGCTGATGTGTGCCGACGATATTCGGTCGGCGGGGCTACACGGGATCACGCGCGAGCTTCCCGATCTTAAGGTGACCCAGCATAACCTTCCGCGAGGGACGATCGGAGCATACTATCCTGAAGCTAATGTACTGGTTGCGATCGACCATCACGATGAGTTGTCGAAGACGCCGGCGTCAAAGGCGGTGCCTGTTCGCATACAAGTGAAAACCCACGCAGCCCTATAGTCAGTATCACAAGGTCACATGATGGACGCATACCTGTTTTCAACTGACCACGCAGGATCACATCCGCCCTACTTGATCGTTGAAGATCAGAATTCTCCTCGCCCAGGCCATCCGGATGGGAAATCTTGGGTCTCCTGGAAAGCCTTTAAACTTGAGGAGGAAATCTTTGGCCACGAGGCAGTAAGCGTTGCGAAGGCAGTAAAGAAAGACGGCTATTTCATCAGCGAATAGATTGGAGCCTTCGTCGGCTCGCTGTAACTCAGCGTCAATCCAGATCGTCACGACTGACCCACGACAAGGGCAGCATCCGCTTCCGACAAACACGTCATCACGTCATCACGTCCGTGACGAAGCATCTTTCAATGTGTAAAGGTGATTAGGTCACCGGTTGCGCGAGACTTGCCGCGAGTTCGTCCTTACGGAAAGGCTTTGTCAAGCGCGGGAGGTCTGGATCAACCCTTGCTCTCAGCATAGCCGAGACCAGCAGGATGGGCATATCGGGCTCCGCTTGTCGTTTTGCATTTAACCGTAAGACTCCCGTCCTAACAATTTCAGCAGGATAGGCCGACACCTAATCTGAGACTTGGCATTTAATTTCAGATTCCGGCTTCGCCTTTTGCAGTTAATGTGAGATTCGCCGTTTGGCTCAAAATGGCTGCCTGTCGTCGACCCTCCACCAAAAAATGTCGTTATTACAGTAGGTTATCGCCGGACCGGAAGACGTCCAGCACGAAAATCGTGCCGAATAGTCTCAAATTAGTGCCATTGACAGCCGGAACGGGCGCATTCTTACGATTAAGTGCCAAGCGACAACGCCAGCGGCTTCACCATGGTCGAGATTTCTGCACAGCAGGAGGCGCTGTTTCCCGCAACCCGCCTCGACCCGGAAGACCCTCGGGTCAGATGGGCGGCAGCCTCCAACGATCGGCTACGACCCAGCAATATTGCCCAACATTGGCGGCACCATTCCCAACGATGCCTTTTCGGTCAATCTGGGTCTTCCCACGCTGTGGATACCGCACCCCTATCCCGGCTGCAGGCAGCACGAACTAAACGAGCATCTGCCGGCCAGCATCGCCCTTGAAGGTCTGTAGATGATGACGGGGCTGTTCTGGGATCTCGATTCGGGAGACAGGGTTCTGCCAAACCGCGGAAAAGGATCATGAAGATCCGGCCGCAGATCGAAGCTGACATTCCGCGAGAATTTATTGGTCGATTTTTAAGTAGCTTACTCTAATATAAACCCTATATCTGGGCTGAGCGAGAAAGCAGCCTGTGGCGAGGAGGGATTCTCTCAGAGATGAGCAATGCGCAATCCAGTTGGCAGCATTCCACACAAGCTACGGGAGATTGGGCTGACACAATCGCGCTCTTTGATCGAAAGTTCAGACTTGTCGAGACAACGGCCGACCTGACAGACCCCGCCCTGCGCGAAGGTAACCTCTTCCTGTGGGATATCTATCCCGAGCTCGATAGTACGGCTGTCACCAGCTATTCGGAATCGGCGCACAAGCAGTCACTTCATTTCAGCCACGACCTGGGTAACGGCTCATTTCGCGAACTTGCTCTTCACGCCATCGGTGATTTCTATGCCGTTGTACAGACCTACCGGACAGGTGACAGAGCAGAACGGGCCGCCCTGCTGCATCAAGCGACCCACGATCCGCTGACCGGGCTGCCAAACCGGCGGCAGTTTGCCAGCGACCTGTCGGCAGTCCTCATGGGCATCCCGGCCGAGAGCAATGCCGTCTGCCTGATGCAACTCGATCTCGATGATTTCAAACCGGTCAATGATACGTTAGGCCACCCCGCCGGCGACAAACTCCTTCAGTTTGCCGCAGGCCGGATCAAGGACTGCCTCACCGACACGGAGCGGGCCTATCGATTGGCGGGAGATGAATTCGCAATAATATCGACAGCCTCCGGCCACAAGCAGCGGCAGAGAGAATTGGGAGACGCTCTCGTCCAGGCCTTCAAGCAGTCTTTCACCATCGACGGCATTTCGGTGTTTGTCGGTCTCAGCGTCGGCATCTCCACGGCACCTGCCGACGGCTCCGATCCGGAAACCCTGATGAAGGCTTCCGACGTTGCCCTTTACGCGGCAAAAAAGGAAGGCCGCGGCAGAGCCAGCGCCTTCGATGCTTCAATGCTGCAGATCATCGAGCAAAGGGAACTTCTGAGGCGCAGCCTGCGGATAGCCTTGGAGAGGGATCAATTCTCCATCGAATATCAACCGATTGCCGAAAGCGATCGGCTGATCGGCTTCGAGGCTCTGTTGCGATGGCAGCATCCCCTACTCGGGCAAATTCCTCCGGCGGTTTTCATTCCGATGGCAGAGACCGATGGCCTGATGAGCGAGATCGGGCGCTGGGTTCTAGAAAATGCCTGTCGCGAAGCACTGAACTGGCCATCCGACTATATCGTCGCTGTAAACCTGTCTCCTGCCGAGTTCCTGGTCAGCGGTTTGACCGATCGGATCTCCCAGGTTCTCGATAGTGTCGGTCTTGCTTCCGACCGTCTTGAGCTGGAGATCACCGAGAGCGTGCTGCTGGAACGCACCGTCAACAACCTCGACACTCTAAACACACTCAGCGTACTCGGCATCAGGATAGCGCTCGACGATTTTGGAACGCAATATTCCTCCCTGAGCTACCTGAAGAACTTTCCCTTCGACACGTTGAAGATCGACAAGTATTTCGTCTCCGATCTTGAGACGAATACCAAGAGCCAGGCCATTGTTCGTTCGGTCATAACCCTGGCTCACGATCTGGGCATGGAAGTTGCCGCCGAGGGTGTCGAAACGGCGGAGCAGGCCGACTGGCTCCGTGGTCTGGGATGTGATCGCCTCCAGGGTCATGCGATCGGCAAACCCCTGCCCACCCAGGCGATAAGAGAGTTCGTGGCAGGTTCTGGATTTATGCTGAAAACAGTCACTCGACGGCCCATCATCCCCGATGAATATGTTCGTATGTAAGAGCGATACCTCACCATCTTTCGGCAAGGCGGGCGAAGATGATTATGACCGGACAACACATCAGCGCCAAACCAGGCGCATTAAAGAACATGGCAGCTTTGGCGCTGGATGTCGGGCTGTTCATCTCGGAATTTCGCCTTTGCGACACGATCGCCGAATATCTCGCAGATCTTCTGGCCCAGTCACACGAAGACCCGGCCCGTTGCGCCAATTTCAGCTCGCTTCTCATCAATGAGATCATCGAACTGGCCTTTCGCTCGGCCATCCCGGTCGGCAGGATTGATTTCAATCTCCTCAGGAATGAAGCACTCGTGCGTGCCAGCGTCGCGTTTTCCTATGACAGGAACAACCGGGCGGCATGGTCCTCGTTCGACAGGTCGGCCGACTCAAGCGGCCAGCACCCTGCTCACCACCTGATGATGCTTGCACAGGCCATCGGGGTGAGCCTCGATATCGAAATAGATGGAGACGATCGTGTGACGCTGATCGCAGATTTTCTCCCGCGGGAGGCTGTTCGTTGAGCCGACAGACCTCTTCATTTTCCGCAGAATTCAACGAGATCAACCAAGAGATCGTGCTCAGCGGGAGAATGCGTCCGCGCTCGGTCCAGGAGATTGCAAGTGTGATCAACATGGTCCGGCGCAGTCTCGCAGAGAGCGGCAGCACCGCCTATGTGAACGTAAAGCGCCTCACCCATATGAACATGACCGCTTTTCGCTGTCTTGCTGAAGTGTTGAAGAGCGCCTGCGAGCAGAAGCCGCAGCGCATGATCGTCGTCGTCACCTCGAGCGTCATCGCCTGGTCCGCTCCCCTATTCCAGACACTGGCATCGACCCAACCCAACCTCTCGGTCGAGATTTATGATTCAGCCTTTTATCCGGGGCAAACCTTCGTGGAGGACGAGAGCTTCATTCCGATCCTTCGAACACAGACAAAAATGACCTGGCGCCATGAGCGCGAAATTCTCCCCCGGCATGGCTTGCGCGATGGCTTGACCATTGCAGACATCTGCTGTGGCATCGGGGACTTCGCGACCTTGATAAAACGGCAATTTAATCCGACGCGTCTCGTCGCCTTGGACCATTCGAAGAAAAGCCTGGAATATGCCAGACGGGTAGCGGCAGAATTCGGCTTGAATTCGATTGAATATACCTATGGCGACGCATCGCAGATGCTGCTGGCAGACAATCAATTCGATTTCGTCACCTGCCGCCATTCACTGCAGATCTTCGATCGCCCGGATGTTCTGCTCCGCGAACTGTATCGGATCTGCAAGCCGGGTGGCAGGGTCTACATCACCAACGAGAAAAACTCGCATTGCCTGGGCGAGCCGCATTCGGAAACGATCCGCTGGACCTATGAACAGGTAGCCAAGCTTTTCAGTCACTTCGACATGGATGTCGAGATGGGGCCGAAAAGCCGCCGACTTCTGAACGATGCAGGCTTCGATGCCATAAAGGTCGAGTCCTTCATGGTGACGAACCTCGATGGAGATCCGCAGGATTTCGCCGATGTGATCGAAGCATGGGAAACCGTCTATGCCGGTCAGATGGCGGTGCGGCGAGGCGACACGCCGGATTTCATCAGACGGTTTCGGCAAGGCTTCAAGGATCATGTTCTCGCGGCCCTTCACCCGAAGGGTTATGCGGGATGGCCGATCTGGGCGGCATCAGGGCGGAAACCGTATTGATGACCAACACACCGACCAGCAGCAGGCCCTGGGGTTCGTTTCGAGCGAAGTTCATCCTCGTTGTCGGGGGGGCAGTGCTCATTGATCTGCTGATCAGTGGCGGGCTCGCCTTATGGAACGTTCAGCGTCTGTCGCGGGATGCGGCCGAGGAGGTCGGTCATGGGCTTGAGCAGGCGAGCCAAGACTATATTCGCACCTATGCGAATTCCACTGCAGCCCAGGTCTCTCTGCTTCTCGGCCAGGTGAACAACGACGTTGGTGTACTGGCAGACGTCCTGCAGGAGCAGATCGACAGCCCGCAAAGACAGGCAGACATCGGGTCTGCGATCTCAGGCACTTCGCCGGACAGCGTGCGCCTTTCCTTCAATCCTGCCGGAAAGTGGGCGCAAAACGCACCCGGCGCACCGTCTGTCGTCAGCGCGTGGGGCTATCTGCTGGATAAGGATCACTCGCCAAGACCCGACGTACAGGCCGAAATTCAGGCAAGTTCCATTCTCGATCTTGTTGCGCCAAGTCTTCTCAAGAGCGGCTCCTCGAAGCTTCAGATGTATTTCATCGGCCCCAAGGAGCGTCCGATATTCAGGACTGCGCCCTACACGGACCAGGCACAGACTTTCGACCGGCTTTATCCCGGGCATAACGACGCCAATTTCTGGGACTTCTTTTTTCCCGGCCTTTACGAGTCATGGCAGAGCTGGGCGACCGGCGCCGGGTCGCAACCCGTTCCGGATGACATTACCCAGACCGCTCCGTACACCGACGCGATAACAGGCAAACAGATCGTCAGCTTCTTTCATCCACTCTGGAGTGCTGATAGGAAAACTGTCGCCGGAACCGCCGGCGCCGATATCACTCTCGATCAGCTCGCCGAGACGGTTGAGAATGTTAAGGTTGCAGAGAGCGGTTTCGGGTTTCTGGCAATGTCTGACGGAAACGTCATTGCCATCAGCAAGGATGGTGAAAAGACGATTGGCCTGCGCTCGGCAAGTGACACCAAGGGAACCGGCGTTACAGGGCTGGAGCGTTCGCTCAAGGGCAGTTCACAACCCGCCATAGCCGAACTGGCCAATAATCCCGGCACCGGGATCCGACACCTTCTGCTGGATCAGAACGGTGAAACCGTGCCCTTCATGGTGATCATGAAGGAGCTTCCACCGGTCAATCTGTGGCAACCGGGACTGGTGAGGAAAGACGCCATGTCACTCGGGATCGTCGTGCCCGAGCGCGAAATCTACGCCTCGCTGTTTGCCGCCCAGGCCAAAATTTCCGATGCGACCAACCGCATCGTTCTTTATCAGATCCTCGCAATCCTGCTTTCCCTGACGATCGTAACGATGGCGGTGCTTGCAGTCTCGAAACGCATCACCGGCGGGATCAGCGCACTAGCGGGCGCGGCGCGACGGATCCAGGCGCAGGACTATTCCGTTCGCGTGGCGGTCGCCAGTCGCGATGAAGTCGGTGAAGCAAGCGAAGCATTCAACCGAATGGCCGAGCAGATCAGCTATCACACCGAAAACCTCGAACAGCTGGTTGAGGAACGAACCGCCGAAATCGAAGATGCGAAGGAGGAAATATCGATCCTCAACGCCCAGTTGGAACGGGAGAACCGTCGCCTGGGGACGGAACTGGCGGTTGCCGAGAGAATCCAGATGATGGTTCTGCCTCTTGCCTCGGAATTGTCTTCATCAAAGGACCTGGAGATCGCGGCCTATATGAGTGCCGCCGATGAAGTGGGCGGCGATTACTACGACGTCCTCGAAGCCGACGGACGGTTCAAGATCGGCATCGGCGATGTAACCGGCCATGGACTGGAAAGCGGCGTGCTCATGCTCATGGTCCAATCCGTCGCCAGAGCCTTGCAGGAAGCGGGCACGACCGATCCAGTCAAGTTTCTCATCGACCTCAACAGCGCGCTGTTCAAGAATATCGTCCGCACCAGGATCGACAAGCATCTGACCCTCGCATTTCTGGACTATGACGGAAACGACATGTTCATCTCGGGCCAGCATGAAGAGGTCATCATCGTTCGGGCGAATGGCGCCCTGGAACGGATCGAGACGATGGATCTCGGCCTTCCGATCGGGCTGGAGTCCGATATCTCATCCTTCGTGAACACCCGGAAGATTACGCTCGAGAAAGACGATATCATCGTCCTTCACACCGATGGCGTCACGGAGGCCGAGAACGCGGAAGGAGAGCTTTTCGGTATCGAGCGCCTCTGCGAGGAGGCTGTGCGATTGCACGAACAGAGTGCGGACCACATCGCCACCGGCATTATCGACAAGCTGATGGCCTATATAGGTTCGCATAAGATTCACGACGACATCACGCTTCTCGTCTTACGGCACAGGTAGTCCATGTCAAAAACGGTCTTGGGCATCTACGATCTTAGCGAAGCGAGCTTTTCGACAGGAGCTTGCCTGACACTGAGTGATGGCCCGCTCGAACTCGGATGGCGACACTCCGGCCTGACGTCGGACTTTATCGCCGAGGCGATGTCGCTGCCCTTCGCGGCGTCGAAAACGCTTCACGCCAATATTCATCACAGCATCGGATATCTCAGCAACGAGCTGATCGAGAATGCCGTGAAATTCCGCCAGCCCGGCAATATCATCATCGAGTCCTGCATAGCTCTCGACGTTTTCATGATGCGGGTGCGAAATGAAATCGATACCGATACATCCGCACGGTTCCAGTTGATCCTGGCAAAAATGCTTTCGGCTGAACCGGGCGAACTTCTTATTCAGCAGATCGAAGAGAATGCGGCATCCGATGCCACCGGATCAGGATTGGGCTTGCTGACGCTTCTGGCCGACTATGATGCGCGCCTGGCATGGGTGTTCGAGACTTCCGGCAAGGATCGCGTTACGCTTACCACGACCGCCTCTCTTGCGTTACCACTGTCTTCAAACGGGTGAACTGCAGATGGAAATCAGGGATGAGAACTTTCGAATCTGGGCCGAAAACGAATGTGTCTATTTCGACGGCGTTTTGCGGCTGGCCGGGCCGGATGCCTATGCACCGATCTATTCGCTCGCGGCGGCGGCGCTTCACGAGAATAACGGCCGGGTGATATTCGATCTGACTGGCTTGGAGTTCTTGAACTCTTCGGGGATCAA
The DNA here is from genome assembly GCF_014201355.1 of Aliirhizobium wenxiniae. Lineage (GTDB taxonomy): Bacteria > Pseudomonadota > Alphaproteobacteria > Rhizobiales > Rhizobiaceae > Neorhizobium > Neorhizobium wenxiniae. The sequence continues at coordinate 55,760 of NZ_JACHEG010000015.1, read as the reverse complement.
TCTTCTGGCGAAGCTGACGATAGAAGCGCGCAAGCAATCGGATGTTCAACTGGTGATAAGAGGCACGGCCCAGTACCCTTGGCAGTCCAAGTCGCTGCCGAACCTGAAAAAACTCTTTCCCCAGCTGGATCTGCAGCTGGCCTGACGGAGCCTCGCCCACGTCCTTTCAGGTGTCTGCCACAAGACAGGTCGAACGGCACCTGCGATGACGTTTATCGCGACCGCTGCAAGGATCAAAGATTACGGGCAATGACCATGCGCTGTATGTCACTGGTCCCTTCGTAATTCCGGCATATGCGTACGTCCCGATAGATACGTTTGACCGGATAGTCGGCCATATAGCCGTAACCGCCATGGATCTGGATCGCATCGGAACAGAAACGCTCCGCCATTTCCGAGGCGAAGAGTTTGGCCATCGAAGCCTCGGACAGACATGGCAAGGCGGAAGGCTACGGCCTGATGCTCGATGATTGCCTTGCCGAAGGCCTTTCGCTCACGGGCATAATCGCGCGCAGCCTCGAACGCTGCCTGTGCCATGCCGACAGCCTGGGCGGCAATCCCGATCCGGCCACCTTCAAGAGTGGCGAGCGCGATGCGATAGCCCTCGCCTTCCTCTCCAAGTCTGAGTTCCGCCGGTATGCGCATTTCGTTGAAAGCGATCTGGCAGGTGTCCGATGCACGGAGGCCGAGCTTTTCCTCGACACGGATCACCTCATAACCTGGCGTATCGGTCGGGACGATGAAGGCGGTGATGCCCTTCTTGCCGGCGTCAGGATCAGTTACGGCGAAGACGATGATCATCTGCCCGTTCTTGCCCGAGGTGATGAACTGTTTCGCGCCGTCGATGACGTAATGGTCGCCATCACGCCGCGCGCGCGTCTTCAGGTTGATGCGTCCAAGCCTGCCTGCGGTTCGGTGAGCGCAAAACTGCCGATCCATTCGCCTGGTGCCAGGCGCGGCAGAAAGCGCTCCTTCTGTTCTTCGTTGCCGAATTTGAGGTCGGCACGCATCTGTCGTTTTGCATTTAACCGTAAGACTCCTGTCCTAACAATTTCAGCAGGATAGGCCGACACTTGATCTGAGACTTGGCATTTAATTTGAGATTCCGGCTTCGCCTTTTGCAGTTAATGTGAGATTCGCCGTTTGGCTCAAAATGGCTGCCTGTCATCGACCCGTCATGAAAAATTGTTGTTATTACAGAAAGTTATCGCCGGACCGGAAGACGTCCAGCACGAAAATCGTGTCGAATAGTCTCAAATTAAGTGCCATTGACAGCCGGAACGGGCGCATTCTTACGATTAAGTGCCAAGCGACACTCTTTTTGTTCCGTTGCCGGAAAAGAGCCAAGTAGGCTTCCGGAGGATAAATTAGGGCCGGCTGAAACGCCGATCTTCGAATCATCAAGCGAATCAGTCACCTAGCCACGCGGCGCGAAGTATTTGCCCCGAGTAATTTTTCAGTCGCTAAAGAGCGTCATCGCCGCGACGCGCAGCATCCCTGGATTCCGCTTTCCGTCGTTCGCGGGATTTGGCGGCCCTTTTTGCTTCTCTGAGCTCGTCGAGTGTCGGGTTCCACCATCCTCGGAGCCGCTCGTATTCCCCAGGCTCGGACCTCGCTGGCCAAGTATGGACGAGTTCATCAAGGGTAGAGGGTCGCCACCCGGCCCACACGTGCTCTTCAGTCGCGGCCGGATGATGTTCCGCGATCTCTTCCGGATCGACGATCTGGCCCGACACATCGGTGATGACGACGATCCCATACGCTGCTGTTGCCACCGGCCGGCAAAGTGGCGGGAAGTCGTCACTTGACACGGGCAGTCTCCGTTTCTTTCGTTCGGTCGCCCGGCGCTTGGCTCTGGCTTCCTCCTTTGTCCCCCTACGGGCCTCGGCACGCTTCCGGCGTTCTTCGGGCTCTGACCGTTTCGCAGCATCCTCGATCGCCTCCCAACGGTGCTGAAGATCGTCGTATGACGCAAACGGGATTTCCCAGACTTTGTCGTCACCATTCCATCGGGCGAATGGCACCTGACGCAGCTCATCGACAACCGTTCTGGAATTGGGCGTCCTTATGCGAAGACCACCGGCGAACACTTGGAGGTAGGGGCTCAGGATCGGCTCAAACTCGAAAGCATCGCGGCCGCGCTCCTCTTCGTAGGGTTTCCGGCGGTCGGCTTCCGTCGTGAGCCATCGGTCGATGCGCTTGCGAGCCGTCTTTCCGGGCACCGTCCAGGCCTGGAGGCGGTCGCTCCACCTGGCATTTGGGAACGTCTCCCTGAAACGCGCGACGGTCATCCGGTCGAACGTAAAGGTAACCGTCTCCTGCGGTGGGCGGTCTGCCTCGGCCTGTTCCTGGTGGTCATCGGTCATAGAATAAGAACGATCCGCCCGCTGTCGAGTTCTACTACGGCAGGGTCCTCTTCAGAAAAGACAGCGCCTTTTGAGCGCCGGTGCTGGAAATCGTGTGTCCGGTGCCCCGTTCGACATCCAGCTCGACTTTGAAGCCGGCTGATCCGAGCTGCGCGGCCGCGAGCCGCGAGGCCATGGGAGGGATGGTGGTGTCGTTCTCTCCATGGACCAGAAGGACGGGCGTCCCCTTGCTCGCCGGGGATACCGGCTGCGGCGGCAGGAGACCGGAGAACGCGACCAGCGCGCCAACCTTCCAGCGACCGGAGGCGACCGCGTCGAGTGCCATGATCGCGCCTTGGGAAACGCCAACGAAGGCGATCCTGTTCTGAGCGTCGGCGAAGCCTTCCCGCCGCACGGCATCCGTGATGAGCTCGTCGAAGGCTTGTCTCGCGGCGAGGATACGGGCCGGATCGAGCGGGTTCCCCTCCGTGGAAAACCACTGGTGTCCATAGCGATGATGCATCGGGGCATCCGGCGCGATGAAACGGGTCTCCGGAAGGTTGTTGCTCCAGGAGGACGCCAGCGGCATGAGCTGCGCACCGGTCGCACCGATGCCATGCAGGAAGATGATCAAGGATTTGTCAGGCAAATGGCTCTCGCTCTCAGGGGTAGAACAAACCGAGGGCGCTCGACCCGTCATGGGGAGCGACCTCGTTCACCCGGACGGCCGCGACCACGCGAAATGATTTCGCGGTGCGGCTATCGTTGATTTCGGGTGGTAGTCGCTAGATGAGGATTGAGAAGACGATCTTCAAGATCCGTCCAAGCGAGGCCTCGTCATCGCGAGAGACTTTTCGACCGGGCGTCGCGCGTGGCGACATTTCGGTCCGGCACGGTTCGGCTCGTTCACATAAGGAACTGAGGGAGCAGCTCGAACAGTCGCCAAAGCTTCTCGACCACGGACCCGACTACGTCCTGCATGGCATCATCGACTTCGTCATCGACGGCTATCTGCCCATGGTCGAGACGCTGGAGGACAAGGTGCTCGAAATGGAAAAGCACATGCTGATCTCGTTTCTGGAGCGCGAGCAGATCAGGCGGCTTTTCCGTATGCGACGCCAGGTCATCCGCTTCCAGCGTATCCTCGGTCCGATGGCCGAAGTCGTCGGGAAGCTGACAAACCTGGAACTGCCCTGTATCGATGAGAATGCGAAGGCCTATTTCCGGGATGTGCTCGACCATGTGCGGCGCGTCGAGTTCATGATCTCGGGCCTACGGGAAGTGATCACCTCCGTGTTCGAAGCCTCGAACCTTCTGGAACAGCAACGCCAGGGGACCATCACCCGCCAGCTTGCGGCCTGGGCGGCGATCCTCGCCGTGCCAACCGCGATCGCTGGCATCTATGGGATGAATTTCGAACACATGCCCGAGCTGAAAACGGAGTACGGCTACTATGTCGTGATCGCCGTCATTCTGACGCTCTGCGCGATCCTCTATTACCGGTTCAAGAAGACAGGATGGCTGTAGGATGATTGCGCACCTTTCCCTCACTTCAGCGCGCACTACCTGACGCTGCGGATGAACTGAAGCCTTAGGAGCTAAATTGGCCACCGGACTGATCGCATTGCTCGATGACGTTGCAGCCATCGCCAAGGCGGCTGCTGCTTCGCTCGACGACGTCGCGGCGCAGACTGCGAAAGCCAGTGTGAAGGCGGCGGGCGTCGTGATCGACGATACCGCCGTCACCCCGACCTATGTCGTCGGCCTGGCGCCCGCGCGTGAGCTTCCGATTATCGGCAAGATCGCGCTCGGATCCTCCTGCCGATCTGCCTCGTGCTTGGATATTTCGCGCCGTGGCTCATCACCCCCCTGCTGATGATCGGCGGCATATACCTGTGCTTTGAAGGCGCGGAGAAGCTTCACGAGGCGTTTTTCCCTCATGTTTCAGAGCACGGTTCAGCTCACGAGAAGGCACTCGACGCAACGGGTCTCGAAAACCAGAAGGTTGCTGGCGCAATTCGCACCGACTTTATCCTGTCGGCCGAGATCATGGCGCTGACGCTGGCGGGCGTCTCGACACTGAACATCTATTCGCAAGCCGGTGTGCTGGCGGCCGTCGGGATCCTGATCACCGCAGCAGTTTATGGTGTTGTGGCGCTCATCGTCAAAGCGGATGATATAGGACTGCACCTGACAAAGGCTGGCGGCCCTCTAGCGAAAGCCGTTGGGACCGCTCTCGTCAAAGGCGTACCCATTCTTTTGAAGGGGTTGGCTGTCGTCGGAACGGCGGCAATGCTTTGGGTGGGTGGGAGTATCATCGTGCACAGCTTGGCCGGCATGGGATGGCATCAGCCAGAGCATCTGATCGAAACGTTTGCATCGAGGGTCGAACAGATCGTGGTGGTTGCCCCACAAGTCACGATTTGGCTGGCCACATCCTTCGTTCAGTCAATTGTCGGGATCGTGATCGGCACAGCCGCGGTCATCCTCTTGTCCGTCTGGAAGCAGTTCGCTGGGCGCGCCGCGCCAGGTAGCCCAACTTAAAGCCGTCGTCTCCGCTCGTTTCGTTCATTGGGGTCGGTTCAAGGTTCCTTCCGAGATGATGGCGCTTGAATTTATACCAGTTGGCCCAGGGCGGAGCGTCTTCGCCCTTCGTACGTGTGTAATCGCTCTTGATGGGAGCTGAACCGTCAACGTGCTACTAGACTCCGTCAAGTGCCTGATAAAATGCCCATAAGTGAATTGGCAATTTGGAACAACAAGTCTGCAGGCTTGATCTAGTGGTTCGCGTTCTTCCTATGAGCAGTCACCGTGACTGCGGAAGCCTTTTTGCCGCGATTTGCCGTTTCGATCTGATAGCATATCGGCAGAGGGATTTTTCGCCGAGCTCGGGCGGTTTAATCGCATTGGCAGTAGGGATAGCGTCATCGATGAAAATTCCGGCTGTTCACCTTCAGCGTGTCGATATGAAGATCCGGAATTTATTCCAAGCGTGAGATGCCGAGCCCAATTCCCTAAAGCCCGATATTTCCGATAAGAGTCGCCTCGCGAGCTTGGCATGGTAACGGCAGTCTCTCAGCGCCAGAGCCCGCCGCCTACCTTTAGTAGTTGACAGACGAGATGCCCGATCTCATAACCATCGAATGGGGTTGCGATCACCCCACGAGGCTACGGCCGAAGTGTCGCGTCCACTGAGCCGATACAACGGAGGGACGCGTGATGCCGTCATATCTTGAAATATCTCCCGACAAACTGAGCCGAATTCTCGGCACTCCGAACGCGCCAATCCTGATTGACGTGCGGACGGACGAAGACTTTGCCCGCGATACTCGACTGTTGCCCGGCTCCATACGCCGCAGTCACGCCGATGTCGGCATCTGGGCGAAAAGTGTTCACGGCCCCGCCGTCATTGTCTGCCAGGGCGGGCGCAAGCTGAGCCATGGGGTTGCTGCCTACCTGCGCCATGAGGGCGTGGACTCTGAAGTGCTGGAGGTAGGCTTTGAGGCCTGGACCAGCTTTGGCGGGATTGCCGTACCGTCAGACAAGCTACCGCGAGATGACCAGGGTCGCACTCTGTGGGTGTCGCGCTCCCGGCCCAAAATCGACCGGATCGCCTGCCCGTGGCTGATCCGGCGTTTCGTCGATCCGTCCGCGGTCTTCCTGTTCGTTCCTGCATCCGATGTCGAACTTGTCGCCGACCGCTTCGCCGCGACGCCGTTCGACGTCGAGAACGTGTTCTGGTCTCATCGCGGCGAACTCTGCACGTTCGACGTGATGGTCGAGGAATTCGGTCTGGCTTCAGAGCCGGTGAACCGGCTGGCGACAATCGTGCGCGGTGCTGATACGGGTCGGCCGGACCTCGCGCCCGAGGTAGCAGGCCTTCTTGCTGCTTCGCTCGGGCTGTCGCGCATGTACAACGACGATCTCGAACAGTTGGATGCAGGCATGCTTCTATACGACGCCTTCTTCCGATGGTGCCGCGACGCGACCGGTGAGACGCACAACTGGCCAAGTTCCAAGGCGGGGCAGTGACATGGGGGCCTTCATTGATGAAGGCATCGGATCGTCCGGTGCGAGCACTCACGCGCTGCCATTCTCCGAGGCGGTTACGGTCTGGGCGCGGGTTGCGGCCTTGAGCTTTGGCGGTCCCGCCGGCCAGATCGCCGTCATGCAGAGGATCATCGTCGAGGAGAAGCGCTGGATCGGCGAAGAGCGGTTCCTCCACGCCCTGAACTACTGCACGCTGCTGCCGGGCCCAGAGGCCCAGCAGCTTGCAATCTATATCGGCTGGCTGCTGCACAAGACCAGGGGCGGACTCGTCGCCGGCACGCTGTTCGTCCTGCCCGGCGCGGTCGCGATCATGGCTTTGAGCTGGATCTATGCGATCTTCGGCAATGTCGGCCCGGTCCAAGCCCTGTTCTTCGGTCTGAAGGCGGCTGTCCTCGCCATTGTGCTCGGCGCCGTTCTTCGGATTGGCAGGAGATCGCTGAAGAACAACGTCATGAGTGGGCTGGCGGCGGCCTTCGTTGCACTCGCCTTCTTCCGGGCGCCGTTTCCTCTGGTGGTTGTAATCGCGGGCTTAATTGGCTTCGTTGGTGGCAAGGCAGGCTGGAGGGCCTTTTCCGGTGGAGGCGGACATGGAAAGTTCAGCGGCAAGCTGGTCGCGGACGCCGATAGTCTGCTCGGCGAGGGCGTACCGGAGCATTCACGTCCGAACGCAGTGTGGCTGCTGAAGGTGGCGGCCATCGGCGCGGTCGCATGGTTGGGGCCCATCGCTCTGTTATTCGTCTTCCTCGGACAACACAGTGTCTTCTCCGACATTTCGGTCTTCTTCTCGAAGATGGCGATGGTCACATTTGGCGGCGCCTACGCAGTTTTGTCCTACGTCGCTCAGGAAGCGGTGAACCACTACGGCTGGTTGAAGCCGGGAGAAATGCTCGACGGTCTCGGTCTTGCGGAAACGACGCCCGGTCCGCTGATCATGGTCACCCAATTCGTCGGTTTTATGGGCGCCTACCGTGCGCCGGGAGGGCTACTATCGCCGTTGCTTGCCGGAACGCTGGGCGGACTGCTGACCACTTGGGTGACGTTCGTCCCGTGCTTCCTATGGATCCTGCTTGGCGCGCCATTCATGGAATCCCTTCGCCGCAACAAGGCCCTGTCGGCTGCGCTCGCGGCGATCACCGCCGCGGTTGTCGGGATCATTCTCAACCTGGCCGTCTGGTTTGCGCTCCATGTCTTGTTCTCCGAAGTCCGAACAGTAAGTGGCTTCGGCATGACGGTCGACATCCCTGTGCTGAGTTCCGTCAACATCCCCTCACTCTTCCTGACAGTGGCCGCCGTCGTTGCGGTCTTTCGCTTCAAGATTGGCCTTCTGCCCGTGCTGGCCGCGAGCGCGCTGGCCGGTCTTGTCTATGGCCTCGCCTTTGGAGTTCATCCATGAACAAAAACCAGCCAAGAACTGCGATCATCCGGCACGACGACCATGAAGCACGGCGGCTGGCATGGTGCCGGACATGAGGGCCGACAGCGAGATTACTCGCTGTCTCGCCTCCGGCGGGACTACGAAGCCAAGTTGTCGGACCATCTCCAGACGATTTAAGGTCTTTCGACAGTAACGGAATCTGCACTTCGCGCATTTGGAGCGTCACAGACGGCCTCAATATTATTTCCGTCAGGATCGAGTACAAAAGCCGCGTAGTACCTGTCGTGATAGGGGCGAAGACCAGGCGCTCCGTTTGAAGTGCCACCCGCTTGGATTGCGCGGCTATAGAAGGCGTCAACTTCGTCTCGAGAGCGCGCTTGGAAGGCGAGATGGATCCGGGACACATAATCCTCGGCTGCGTCCACATAGATTTCGTCAATTGTGAAGTGATCCGCCGCGTCTTTAAAAACGTCACCGAGGTGAAGAGCGTCGCAGACGGCGCTATAGAACGTTCGGCTGGCCGCGAGATCGGCGACCCTCAAATGCACATGATCGATGACACGGCCCAGATGATAAGTCATTGCTCTCCTGCTTTCGTTGATGTGGCTTGAAACACCTTGCAACAATTTTGCTAGCCAAACTTTCTAAAACCCCCGCGACTTTTAGTAACGCATTCGGCGAGCATAAAGCGCCGGATTTATATGCTGGCTTGTGTAGGGCTTCCCCCCTAGCAATAGGAGATCTGGTCTTTGACCGAGCACGTTTATAAGAAAGTTGAGTTGGTCGGCACCTCAATGACCTCGGTGACCGACGCCATCGAGAAAGCGATCGCAAAAGCTTCCGTGACGATCAAGAACCTTGACTGGTTCGAGGTTGGACAGATCAGAGGGCACATCGTTGATGGAGCGGTGGCGCACTACCAGGTCGAGATCAAGGCTGGTTTCAAAGTCGAAGACTAAGCACATTTTGACACATACTGTCGCCAACGGGCCGGGACAAGACCTCGTCCCGCCTCGCGCGGCCCCTTCAGGAGGATGATATGAATATTGGGATTATTGGTGCAGGCCATATCGGCGGTTCGCTCACGCGACGTCTGACCGACGCAGGCCATACAGTGTTCATCGCAAATTCCAGAGGCCCGGAGACCCTGGCTGATCTTGCGTCGGAAACGGGTGCCACGGCCGTTACGGCAAAGGAGGCTGCCCGCTCAGGAGAGATTGTAATCGTTACGATCCCACAAAACCGGGTTCCTGATTTGCCGCATGACCTGTTTGAAGGCGTTGACCTGAGCGTTGTGGTCGTCGATACGGGTAACTACTACCCCCGCGAACGGGATGGTAAGATTGCCGCGATTGAAGACGGATTACCGGAAAGCCAATGGGTAGAGACGCAGCTTAATCGTCCGGTATTAAAAGCATTCAACAATATCAATTGGAAGAACCTTTTGAACGACGGCAGACCGGCCGGCGCGCCCGGCCGGATTGCACTCCCGGTCTCTGGCGACGATGCCGCTAGCAAGGCAAAGCTATTCAAGGTTATCGACGATATCGGCTTCGATGTCGTAGACGTGGGCAGCTTGGCGGAGTCGTGGCGCCAGCAACCGGATACGCCGGTTTACGGCACGAACCTCGATCTGGAAGGCGTCAAGCGGGAACTTTCTGAAGCCAGCCCTGTTCGAAAGCCCGAATGGTTTGCTGTTTGATTGTGGGGCTCGTAGATCGAGCTGCGCCATGACAGGAAAAGCTGACACCATAGCCTTGCCGGAACCAACGGGCATTGGCATCGCTTTCATCAATCTTGGTTCACTTCTGGCATAGACGGTGCAGATTGCCGGCTACCCAACCCTTCGCACTGTCCTTGGCGCATGGCGATTATTCTGCGTTGACTATCGGCATGGTGTTTTCCTTCCAATGGGCGGTCGTTCTTTTCCTGGCACCTGCTGTGCCATTTGATCATGGACTGGGTCGGCATCAAGCAGACGTGTCAGATCGGAGCCTTAATTTCTCTCGCGTCGGTTTGCGCAGCACAACCATCAAGGCTCGACGAAGCGTCAGCATCGTAAGGCACAGCCAGACGAGTCCGACCAGCCTATCGAGACGCCAAATGCGCGCACTTATCCGATGGTCCTCTTTCCTCGGGCTTACGAATCGTCATTTATTGAACTTTCATTCGCCGCCGGTACCCAAAGCCTTCTCGAACGCAAGCCGGCCCGGCCCTTCCAGCCAGGACTTGAAGGACCACTGGTCTGGATTAATTTCCCGCAAGCTGGCGAGGTCGGCATTTCCTGCCAGTCGTCCGTCATCGACCAGCGCGGTCAGCTTTTGAAGGAAAGGGTTGGCCTCCAGAACCTCGTTAGAGAAACGAGAGTAAGGGATGTGCCGCCCTGCCAATTCAGAGAACAGCTCTTCGAGTTTGGTACCCGTCACGACATCGCTGGCGATCTCAAAAGTCTGCCCGCTGAATTCCTTAGGGTTGGCGAATATCGCCGCAACGATCTTGCCGATATCTTCAACCGCCAGGACCTGCATGACCTTGTCTGGCTGCATGAAGAACGTAAAACCTCCTTGATCGAGCCCGAAACCGGGCATGAGCAGAAGTTCCATGAAGGTTGCGGGGCGCACGATAGTCGATGTGATCGGAAGGGATCGGATATGCCGCTCTATTTGAGCCTTGGTGTCATAATGCGCGACGCCCGTCGGCTGGTCGCCCGCAGCGCTGCCCGACGTGTAAACGAGATGTTTTGCGCCAGCCTCAACCGCGAGATCGGCCACAACCGTCCCATAGCGCACCTCGTCCTCATCGGTGATGATGCCGCCGGGCGAACTGGGCTGGACGCTGAACACCCCATATGCACCCCTCATTGCAGTGCGCATGGATGCGACGTCGTCAAAGTTCCCTTCTAGAAGTTCGGCGCCAGCATTTCCAAGTGCTTCAGACTGCGGCGACCTGAGGTCCCGCACCATTGCCCTCACCGCCCAGCCGGCATTCATAAGTGCTGCGGCAACCGATCCGCCCTGCTGCCCGGTCGCGCCAAAAACTAGGATAGGACTGTTATCAACAGACATTTCAAACCCTCGTGTTGAACAAGGGTTACCTATATATACCCTAGAAATGTCAGCGGAAGACGGCACATTTTCCAGCCTGAGGCACAGGAGTGATACGATTGCAAAAGCAGATTCACGGTCGCCCCTACGAGGAGCGGAACAACAAGCCACATTTCACGCCCTGCGCTCCTAATGCCGTCCTGGCGCGACTCGGCGACAAATGGACGATCCTCGTAATGTCGCACCTCGCCCTAGCCCCGGGTCATCGGCTGCGGTTTTCCGAACTGAAAAACGGTATCGATGGGATCACACAACGCATGCTGACGCTGACCCTGCGCAATCTGGAGCGAGATGGATTGCTAGAGCGCGACTATTTCCCCGAGGTGCCGCCACGGGTCGAATATCATCTGACCGAGATGGGGGCGAGCATGCTGCCGGCGCTGGAGGGATTTACGTCCTGGATCCGAAATAACTGGCCGAACATCGAGGCATGCCGTGCGCGTTACGATCAACGAAATGCCTAAAGGCTGACGATATCCCGACCGCATTTAAGAAGTGATGCGGAGCATAACAGTAGCAGAAGACGAGCGTTGCAGGCTGCTTCTGCTCGGTAGAGCAATGAACCGCCGGGAAAGAAACTCGACGGTTCGGATGGTGATTGCGGATGAAATCAGGAAATTGCGGAATCTACCGCTCCTACTATCGACGGGTCACGTTTCGGAACCCACTGGCGGAATGATCCGATCGGTGCGCAAGCGCTCGAACAGATCAAAGAACGCATCATCCGTCGACTGGTAATCGAGAAAGCCGAGTTTCCGGCTTTTCGACATATCTGTCACTACCTCGATCGGTCGTCCGAGGTCAGCATCTGTATGCCACGGTGAAGCCAGGCGGGAGAGATCACTTTCCGCCAGCTCATACCTCCCGGCGATATTACGCCAAATCTCGGCATCATTGGCCATCTGCTCCTGCAGCGGTCTTACCTGACCATCGAACGCCATAGGCTCGATCCCGAACCACTGCGCGATCCGCGTCCACATCCAGCTCCACCGGAAAATATCTCCGTTGACGACGTTGAAGTCCTTGTTCGCCGCATCAGGCGTGGTGGATGCCCAGAGCATATGTCGACCCAGGAGACGCGCGTCTGTCATATCGGTAAGACTGTCCCATTGGGCTGCCACTCCGGGGAAATGGAAAGGCCGGCCTGTCTCCTTGCAGATCGTTGCGTAGACGGCCAATGTGGTGCCCATGTTCATGGCATTGCCAACCGCTTTGCCGACGACCGTGTGGGGGCGATGGATACTCCAGTTGAAGCCATCTTTCTCCGACGCTGCAAAAACCTCGTCTTCCTGGGCGTAGTAGAAATTGTCGACCTCGAGCCTACCTTGCTCTTCGCGGAATGGCGTCTGCGGCAGCGCACCTTTTCCGTAGGCTTCGAACGGGCCAAGATAGTGCTTCAGACCGGTGACCAGCGCGACGTGCCGCACCGATCCGGCGGGGCGCAGGGCGTCGAGGAGGTTTTTCACCATCGCCGAATTGACACGGATGTTTTCCGCCTCAGTTGGCTGCCGCAGCCAACTTGAGAAAAACAAGTGTGACGGATCGAGGCCCGCGAGCGCATCTGCCAGGCCGGCGGGATCCAGCAGATCGGCAACAACGGGAAACGTGCTCCCTCGCTGCGGGGCCTTGCGCGCCAAACCCCAAACTTTCCAGCCGCCATTGTGTAGAACGTCCGCCGCAGCGCTGCCGATAATACCGCTCGCACCAACGATCAATGCTTCCTTCGTCATATTTGCTCCTTTGCCACAGCATCTGATCTAGGCCGGGTGCCCGCGATACGCTAGAAGGCACCCGAGCGGGACATAGACACCCAGAGGTAACCACCATGCGGGCAGGATCACCGGACAGCGAATGGCGCGGGGACTGCGCTCCACGCCGCGTGCTTGAAATTTTTTCGAGCAAATGGACGAGCATGATTCTTCATGTGCTCGATACGAGGCTAGGTGGTTGCGCCCGCACCGGCGTGCTCCAGCGGAGCCTTCCCGGGATATCGAAGAAGATGCTCACGCAAACGCTTTGCGACATGGAAACCGATGGGCTGGTAACGCGACGCGTTTATGGCACAGTCCCACCAGCAGTTGATTATACGCTGACCCCGCTCGGTAAGCGCTTCGTTGAGCCGCTGGAGCTCTTATATGGCTGGGGTAGAAAAAATTCGGATGCCTTAGACGAGCTGGCACTCAATCGGGGGATGTAAAGGCCACCTGGCAAGAGCTCAATGCGCCATACTTCACCTTGAACGGACCCGAACCGTCGACCCTGCAACTAGACCAGAGCTATCGCACCGAAATCCTTATCGAGGGACGACGGTTCGTCTTACCGTGGTTCCGGGGCCGCTAGGTGACTAGCACCTAGTAGCCAAGAGAGGAGATCGGAAGAGCGTTAGAGACCGTGAGATTGAGGACAGCCGCGTCTAACAGTGCGCTCGCGCGACTGTCCTTCTCAACCCTTCGACACTCTCATCGCCCCGACATCCCCGAAATGCGTTGAACGGCCGCGATTTGATCCGCAGCGATGTCGACCGAGACCTCAATGTCGCCGTCGAGGGCGCCATCATGGCGGGTCCCATCGGCGTGCGAGGCGTCTCCGCCGGATGCGCGCGAACCGGATGTGTTTTCGGCCGTGGCCGACTGTACGAAGATGTCGGGCCGCGACACGCCCTGCTGTTGAACGAGATGCTCGACCGCCAGGTCGGCTGCCTCACGCGTTGAGAAACTCGCGCGGATGGTAACGGTGCTGTCGTCTGCCATGATGATCTCCTTTGGCTTTGATGAACGTGAAACTCTCAGGGTGCGCCGTTGTTGCGAAGTTTTCTGTCTTCTCCCCGGCGAGCGGCCCGCCGGATTGGTCGAAGCTCTTCTATGGTCGGCTGCCACCACTCGGCGCCTTCCGCGTGTGCTACCTTTGCAGGCCATGTGCGTACGAGTTCGTCCAACCTCGGCTTGCGCCACAGCCCCCAGACATGATCTTCCGTGACACCCCGATAGAATTCTGCCATCGCCTCTGGATCGACAAGTTCCCCGGTGATCTCAGTGAAGATCACCAGGCCATATTGAATGCCGACGACACGGTCCAAAGGAGGAAGGTCGTCGCTTGCGAGAGGGTATCGCCGCCTTTTCCGCTCAGCCGAGCGTCGTTTCGACTTCGCCTCCTCTTCCGAGCCTTTCCGGGCTTCAGCTCGACGTCGCCGTTCCTCAGGCTCATTCCTTCTCGCCGCCTCCTCGATTGCCGGCCAGTGGCTGCGGAGCTCTTGATATGAACGGTAGGGGACGTGCCAGATCTTCTGATCGCGGTCCCACCGCGAATAGGGGATCTCGCGCAGTTCGTCGATGACCGTGCGCGAATAAGGCGTCCTGATCAGGAAGCCCCCTTTTCCGAGCGCAAGATAGCAGCTCTCGATCGGGTCGAACTCGAATGCATCCCTTCCCTTTGCGTCGGCGAACGCATCGGCCTCTGCTTCGAGTTCAGCAAGCCACCGCCCGACACGTCGTGCGGCAGTCTTGCCTGGCACGAACCATGCCTTCCGGGTGTCGCTCCACCGCGCCCTGGGGAAACGCGTCCGAAATTGCTCGACAGTCATGCGGTCGAACGGAAAGGACACCGTCTCTCCTGGCGCGGCTTCGAGATTCTCCGTTGTTTGCTCGTCGCTCATACTGTGGCAACGGCCAAGCTGAGCGACAGTTTCCATCGTCAGCGAAAAGCCGAGCCGCTTACGGTGTTGGCTGAAACTAAATCACGGCTGGACGCTTCTCATTGTCGAGGTTCCAGGCCGTGTCAACCGGACGTGGCAGGGATGACGAACGCGATGGTTTTTCCGGTTTCTCATCGTGGCCAACGAAACGGCAGTCGAGCGTCCAACCTGTCCGGCCGGGCCTCATCCCGCCCTCATAGGTGGCGGAAGTCGGAATTGTACCGGGGACTGGCATGGCCAACGACAAGCTCTCGACCTCCAAGCAGAAACGCGATTTTCAAAAAACGCAGGAGCCGAGCGGCGCAGCGAAGCTGAAGGCGTCCAACCGCAGGCGCTTCGTCATTCAGAAACATGACGCAGCGCGGCTGCATTACGACTTGCGGCTCGAACTTGATGGCGTTTTCAAGTCCTGGGCTGTCACCAAGGGACCGTCGTTTGATCCGCACGACAAGCGCTTGGCTGTCGAGGTCGAAGACCATCCGTTGGACTATGGCGACTTCGAGGGGACTATTCCGAAAGGCCAATATGGCGGCGGGACTGTCATGCTCTGGGATCGCGGGTACTGGGAGCCGGAAGGCAACAAGACGCCCGAGCAGGCCCTCGCCAAAGGGGATTTCAAGTTCACACTGGAGGGAGAGCGGCTGCATGGCAGCTTCGTGCTGGTGCGGATGCGCAATGACCGCTACGGGGGCAAGCGGACGAACTGGCTGCTGATCAAGCATCATGACGACTTCTCAGTCGAGGAGAATGGTGCTGCGGTCCTTGAGGACAACGCGACGTCCATCGCCTCCGGCCGAACCATGGAGGCGATTGCTGCCGGCAAGGGGAGGAAGCCAAAACCCTTCATGGTCCAGAGCGGCGACGTTCAGGCGGATGCCGTCTGGGACAGCAACCACGGCCTTGCTGCTGAAGAACGCAAAGCCGAAACGAAGACGAAAAGAAAATCCGCCCCAGCCAAAGCTGCCAAGCCAGCGAAGTCCGCGATGCCCGACTTCATCGCGCCGCAGCTTTGCGAAACGCTGGAACGGCCGCCCTCGGCCGACGGCTGGATCCACGAGATCAAGTTCGACGGCTACCGCATCCAGGCGCGCATCGAAAACGGCGAGGTGACGCTGAAGACCCGCAAGGGCCTGGACTGGACGGCAAAATATCCGGCGATCGCGACGTCGGCTGCAAACTTGCCTGACGCCATGATCGATGGCGAGATTTGCGCGCTCGACGAAAACGGTGCGCCGGACTTTGCCGCACTCCAAGCGGCGCTGTCGGAAGGCAAGACCGACGCATTGGTCTACTTTGCCTTCGACTTGCTGTTCGAGGGCAATGAGGATCTGCGACAACTGCCGCTGACCACACGAAAGGAGCGACTGCAGAAGCTACTGGATGACGCCGGTGAGGATCCACGTCTGCGTTTCGTCGAGCATTTCGAAACCGGGGGCGACGCCGTCCTCAAATCGGCCTGCAAGCTCTCGCTGGAAGGTATAGTCTCCAAGCAGGCGGATGCGCCCTATCTATCGGGCCGCACCGAGACCTGGGCGAAGTCCAAATGTCGCGCCGGCCATGAAGTCGTAATCGGCGCCTATGCCAAGACCAACGGCAAGTTCCGCTCGCTGTTGGTGGGAGTCAACCGCGGTGTTCACTTCGTCTATGTCGGTCGCGTTGGTACTGGTTATGGCGCCAAGACGGTCGACACGATCTTGCCGAGGCTCCAGGAACTGGAAACCTCAAAGTCGCCCTTTACCGGAATTGGCGCTCCGAAGAAGGATCCCAACATCGTCTGGGTCAAACCCGAACTGGTTGCCGAGATCCAGTTCGCAGGCTGGACTGCGGACGGACTGGTCCGCCAGGCGGCTTTCAAGGGATTGCGCGAAGACAAGCCTGCACACGAAGTCGAGGCAGAAAAGCCGGCATCGCCGGCAAAGACCGAGACACCGATGCCGGCCACCACAAAGCCGTCAAGGCCGGCACGCGGCAAGAACGCCAAGGCCGAGGTGATGGGCGTAATGATCTCCAGCCCGGACAAGCCGCTGTGGCCGGACGCCAACGACGGAGAGCCGGTGACCAAAGAAGATCTCGCCCGCTACCATGAAGCGGTCGGTCCATGGTTGATCGACCATATCAAGGGGCGGCCATGCTCGATCATCCGGACGCCTGACGGCATTGGCGGCGAGCAGTTCTTCCAGCGGCATGCCATGCCGGGAACGTCGAACCTGCTGGAACTGGTCAAGGTGTTCGGCGACAAGAAACCCTATCTGCAGATCGATCGCGTCGAGGGCCTTGCCGCCATTGCCCAGATCGGCGGTGTTGAGCTGCATCCCTGGAATTGCGAACCGGGCCAGCCGGAGGTGCCAGGCCGCCTTGTCTTCGACCTCGATCCCGGTCCGAACGTGCCCTTCTCCACCGTGGTCGAAGCCGCCCGGGAAATGCGCGACCGGCTGGAGGAACTCGGCCTCGTCACCGATCTCGACGTCTATAAGCCGGAGCGCTGGCGGGATGACGCCCTGTTTCGGCCTGAGGTTCGCGCGGCTTATGCCGAACTCATCGCCATGGGCTGGACGGATGCCATCCGGCTGCTGCACCCGGAGGAGCGAATCTATACGTTCTGGAAGTATTTCCGCAACGCCTTCGCTCGCGACGCCGGGCTGCGCATCGATCACTTCCTGCTGAGCCCATCGCTACGGGAAAGACTGCAGACCTGCAGCGTCGACAAGTTCGCGCGAGCCTGGGAGCACACCAGCGATCACGCGCCGGTCTGGATTGAACTGGATGATGAATAGCATATCTCAGGGACACATTGGTGCGGTCGTTTCCGGGCTCGTCAACCATGGCGATGGCCGAGGGAGAAACAAAGGAGTGTCGGTATGCAAGATTTCGACGCCGTAGAGTTCGCAGACCGTCTGGCGGCGATGACGGACGAGGAAGTGTTTGGGCTGATGAAGAAGCTTGAGGAAGCAAGCGAGAGCATTCGTCCTGAAGATCGCGATGACAGCGTTGTGTTCGCCCAAATCGCAATGGTGGAGACGGCGATAGAGGATCGGTTTCCGGGCCAGCTTATGGCGCCATACAAGGATTGGCAGCAGCGCCGGGTCGGTGGCTGATCAGGAGGATTTTTGATGAGTGAGAGATCTGAAAATCAGGAACGACTGTTTCAGCAGTTGGATGATGCCGTCGCTGAGATCATCGATCGTTTCGCAAATGAGGGACACGGAACAGCGCGTGTCGTAGAGACGCTTCAGGACGTTCTGGCAAAGCGACAGCTCGCCTATGATCGCGACCCTGATCCCGCGGATGAACCGGTAGAAGAACCTGCCAACGAGTGGCCCGCAGCCGATAACCCGTCGAACGAAAACGGGGGGCGGAGACCATGAACAATACGGCAGACCATCCTGCCGCCGTCGAGGCAATAGGCAGTTTGACCCGGACGCAAGAAGAAGCGCTTCGAGCAATTGCTTTCTTCCGGCGACAGAGGAAAGTGGGCAGGGGTTGGCTGGTGGGTGACAAGCGGCTGTCCGAGGAGCTTGTCGAGCGACTGGAAAAGCCGGAACTAGTCGAGGAGAGCTTCATCCGCGGCGAACCGGTGCTGCAGTTGACCATTGTCGGACAAGCGATCAAGGCGCAGCTGCTTCAGTAATCTGTCTGCTCCGGCTTTGGATCCGTTGGAAAGACATCCACCTCACAATATGAAAGCCTAGCCGGCTGACGCTACTGACCAATGTTTTGATATAAAAATTGGTCAGTAGCGGCGGAGTTGCCATTGGTGACCAATTTTTGTATATAATTTTTGGACACAATGTAGGACAACCATGCCGGATCCCACGTCTGACACTTTGGATCGCATTCACCAAAGGATCGCCGACGCGGCGCCTTCGGGGGTTTGGTCGCGCTCCGATTTCCTGGATATCGCAACACCGAACGCCGTCGAAAAGGCGCTGCAGAGGCTGACCAATCGCGGCGACATCCGCCGCCCTCATCGTGGTCTTTACGACAAGCCAGCTCTCAGCCAACTGACCGGCAAGATGGTGTTTCCGCCACGGGCCTCATTCATCGATGCAATCGCGCGACGTGACAAGCTTCGTGTTTGCGTCGACGGCATGACGGCTGCCAATGATCTTGGCCTGACGACGGCCGTCCCCGCCAGGTCAACAATCTATGCGGACACATATCCCCGGACCATCGAGATCGAGGCCAATGCCGGCGACGCGGAGGCAACGAAGCCTGTAATCTACATCTTGGACTTCAAGCGCATTTCGGCAAAGACTGCTTTTTGGGCGGGCCGGCCGGCAATGCGAGTGATCCAAGCCCTCCACTGGTTTCGCGACGAGCGATCCAATCTGGAGACCGTTGTCGATGGTATCGTCCGCTACCTGGCCCGAAGCCATCATAGGCAGCCGATCGTCGAGGATCTGCGCGAAAACATCCACGCCATCCCAGCCTGGATGTACCAGGCTGTGGAGACCATAACCGCCGATCCGCCGCCCCAGGAAGACGGAAGCACTTCACCGAGCCGCGGGGGAATGGATGAACATGCGCCAGAGTTTCATTGATATCCTTCGCTCGACCGCTGACGAGCAGCGAGCACTGTTTTCCGCCGCTGCGTCCGCTCTGGAGACGCGAGCCGAGAATGTTGAGAAGGATCTATACGTCTGCTGGGTGCTGGACTTCCTGTTCAACCGCCGCAAGGCCGATACTATCGGCCTCTACTTTAAGGGCGGCACCAGTCTCAGCAAGGCATATGGCCTGATAAAGCGTTTTTCTGAAGACATCGACATTGGCATCTATAAAGCAGATCTAAAAGTTCCGCTGGAGGCCGATATCGCAGCCCTTCCCTCCGTCAATCAGCAGCAGAAGGCTCTGGCCGAGCAGGTGGATGAGGCAGCGCGCCATTATATGTCCGGGCCGCTCAAGAGTTTGCTCGGTGACGAAATCGCCGCGGTCGAGGGAGAGACAGGCCAATCGGGACATTTCTCGCTCGACTTCGGATGAGGTGCTCGATGTACTGGTTCTGGGATACAAAAGCGTCTTTGACACCAGCGGCGGTTATGTCGAGGCGGCAGTGCGCATCGAAGGCGGGGCACGCCCGGATCCAGTCCCGGCCGAGAAGCGAGAGATCATTCCATACGTTGCCTTGGAAATGAGAAAAGACAGTGACCTGACGGTCCAGAATGTAACGACCGTCAAGCCAGAGCGCACTTTTTGGGAGAAAGTTCTGATCCTTCACGCGATGACGGAGATGACGGAAAAACGGAGCATACAGAATAGTCCTGAGCTGAAAGTTCCAGACCTCAATCGATACTCGCGCCACTACTACGATGTTCAAATCTGGACGAATCCCGACTATGGCAAGGCCACTGCATCGATGCTCGAGCTCGCCGAAGCTTGCCGCCGGCATAAGGAGCTAATGTTTCGCGCGCCGGACCATCGATATGATCGAGCCGTGCCCGGTAGTTTTCGGCTGGTGCCCACCCCCGAGATGCGCAAGAAACTCGCATCCGACTACGAGAGAATGTCCGCCATGATCTTCGGGGCGGCGCCTGAATTTAGTTCTGTCATGGCCAGCATTGAAGAGTTGGAGACCTTTCTCAACTCAATCGCAGACAAACCCTCGTTATAAAAGGAAATGCGAGAGCTAGCCGATCGTGTCGCCTTGACCGGATTCAAACTCATGGACCCGGACAACGGCTTCTCTAAATTATTGAACGTACGGTAATTTGGGTGGCATAAACGCATTTGTTGGATAGCTTTCGACCAGGCGTCCGCGCATTCAGGACCTACGAGAGATTTTTCCCGTCAGGCGGAAGCGAGCGCCTTCCGGTGGAAATTCCAATGTAGTGCTGCCCTGAAAATACGGACCAATCATCCGCTGTATCAGTCTCGACCCAAATCCGGTTGCCGAGGGAGTGTTCACTACCGGACCATCTCGCTCGGTCCAGTCGAGCCTGAAGCTGCCGTCTGGGTCCACGTGCCACTTGATATCGACCCGCCCAGCGTCGCCGGACAAGGCGCCATATTTGGCAGCATTTGTTGCCAGCTCGTGCAACGCGAGAGAAAGCCCAATTGCCTGTGGCGATTCAAGAGGATGATCAGGGCCCTCCCATGACACACGACCATTGCCACTGTCATGCGGTGCGAGTGCCCCGGCGACGACGGACATGATGTCCGCGGCAGATCCTTGGGCACCCGTGAGAATGTCCTGCGCCGCCGCCAATGCGCCGACGCGCTTCATGATCGCGTCGCGGCTCTCCTCAAGCGATCGAGCACCTCTCAAGGTCTGAGCGACAATGGCCTGCACGATGGCAAGGGTGTTTTTGATGCGGTGGGCAGCTTCGGCCATGATTTGGGCCTTGCGCTCATCTTCTTCCTTTTGAGCTGTGATGTCCTTGGTGACAACACCATAACCGATAAGGTCGCCTTCCCCGTCCCTGACCGGAAACATCGTAAAGAGCGCTGGCACTTCCTCGCCGGTCGCAACGTTGCGAAGCGTGAGCTCGCGCTCGCAGCTTTCTCCTGATTTGACAGCCGGCTTCACCTCTTCGAGAAAAGCCGCTCTGTCAGCTTCGATGACGTAGTCGGTGACGACCTTCGGCGGCGAAGCATCGGCTGGAAGCCCAACGAGGGCCCTCGCCGCATCGTTGAGAAAGATTACTTCGCCGCGCCCGTCCGCGATCCCGATGAAATCGGAAGCCTGTCGAACAACGCGTTCAAAGTTTGCTTTTTCGTGCTCGGCCTTGCGTGCGCGGTGCAGAAGCCGGCGTTGCAACACGATACGCTTGCGAAGTTCCAGCTGCGTCATCGTCTGTCTGGCGAGAAACTTCAGCATTTTGATTTGCTGGTCCGTGAACTCCCGGACCTCGTAGTCGAGAACGCAAACGGTTCCGATCGGCAGGCCTTAGGTGTTTTCAAAAGTGCGCCTGCATATGCCCGGATATGCGGGGCCTCTGTAACAAGCGGATTGCAATTGAAACGCGGATCCTTTGTGGCGTCCGGAACCACCATCGTATCGTTGCGAAGAAGAGCATGCCGGCAGAACGCGGTCTCAAGCGGCGTGGAACGAACACCGAGACCCACCTCAGCCTTAAAAAACTGCCGTGTCGTGTCGACCAGATTGACCACAGCGATCGGCGCACCGCAGATATCCGATGCGACCCGTGCCAGATCATCGAAATCTTCCTCGCGAGGCGTATCCAGCACGTCGTACGATTGAAGCGCGGCTGACCGTTCTTCCTCATCCCAAGTGATGGCGTCTGCCACCTTGCAGGTGTCGTTTGGATCCAGCAGCATCTACCCAGCCCTTAAGTTAGAGCGTAACCTATAGTACGGGCTGCGAAAATCCAACAAAAACAGGGCGAGCACGAATTGGTGAACCAGTGCAATCATCCATCGGTGTCCCAAGCCAGTCAGGCTTCCGTAAAAAAAAGCGGGCGCTTCTGCGCGCGCTCATCGGATGATCTGGCTACAGTCGTTCAACGTGTAGCATGGAGCTCGTCTTCGCGGGTGACGCGGGTCGTGCCAACCGCTCCGCCGATCCATCCTGCTATCGCACCGACAGCCAGCGAGATAAACGCGAAGATCGAGCCGACGGAAACTGCTGTTGCGGCAGCCTGGGCTGCCTCAGTCGCCTGCTTCTTCGCTTCTTCAACCGATTGGCGATATTGGGTTTCGTACTGCTGAACCTGCTGGCGAGCCTGATCAACCGGAATATTCTGGGCGCGGGCAAGTGCTTCTGCCGAACGGTTACGCGCGTCCTCGATCTGAGCCTGGTCGCCCGTCAGCATTGCACGGACAGATGCCACGGCGGTATCGCGAAGTGCGGCCGGATCATTGCCACCGCTGGCATCGCGAACGCTGCGCTCGATATCGGCCATTGGGTCAGCTGCGGTAGCGATCGCCGGAGCAGCAGTTGTCGCCGCCGTTGCCGCCGTCGAGCTGACACTTGAGATCAGACCGCCGAGCCCGCTGAAGGTGCCGCCAACGATTGCGCCGACCGATGTTGTCAGAAGATAGAGCGTAACGAGCGTGGTCACCGCCCAGGACGCCACGCCATGCAAGGAACCGGTCGAGCGGAGCGGGCGGCCGGAAAGGCGGCTTGCAACATAACCGCCAACGAAAAAGGCGATGATGCCCGTGACGACAAACCATACTGCCGTCGTAATTGACATCGTGCTGGCCGCGGGATTGTCGTTCGAAGCCGGGTCGATCACGGCCGCGCCTAGTCCGACGCCCAGAAGCGTCAAGAGGATATGCGTGGTCAGCGTGATGGCGACGCCCGCGAAGATCGCGCCCCACGAGACTTTGTTATAGGCGGCGTTGATGTTGGGGTCCGCAGTGCGCGCATGAAGGTGCGCTACGGAGACGGGTTCGGTCATTGGATAATCCTCGCTGCTCACGGGTCTGTGAATGCGGCAAGAACGGGGCGGCACGCTTTATGTTCCCATCCGGCACCAGACGGTTGTAACCGGACTTAGCCAGACGTCTATTGCGGCGGGTCTGTAATGCTTGACTTGGCATCGACATCACCTGACGGTTCGGTCATCCACCACTGTCCCATGAACGCAATTCCGCAAAGCAAGGCGCAGAACGCGAAAACGACAATCATCGCTTTCCGATGGCGCCGAGGCCCGACGGTTGGAGGTATTCTACCCATGCTCGTCGAGTTTCAAAACGGATCGCAGCGGAAGAGTGTGCACGACAGTGCCGTCGCCAGTCGTTATCTCGAACTCGTCGCCGTCAACCAGGTCGCCGACGCGAACCTTTGCCGCGAGCAGTTCTCTGGCAGCAATCTGCGCTTCTTCGAGCGCCACCTCATCGGAGGGTAACTCGGAGCCTTCCGGGTCTTTCTCAAGAACGCCGTTGATCCGATAGTTGAAGAAATAGCCTGGCATCGCAGCTCCTATGATTGTGCAAGACAATTCGAGAGCACGGATTGTCTGGTTCATATGATCAATCTTGGGGAATAGAGCAGCCTGTCCCATGGCCAGCGGAGCGGAATACTCTCGCGCCTTTTGCCGCCAGTTTAACCGCAGCGCCTCTGCCAAAGCCCCTCGCTGCCAGACGCAAGAACATTCTCGATGACATCGTTCGGGAGATCATAGCGGCCGGAGGAACGGCGATCGCGGTCAAGGCCGACGTCAGCAACGCTAACGAGGTTGCAGATATTCACAAGGCCGCCATCGACGCTTTCAGCCGCATTGATGTTTGGGTCAACAATGTCAGTGTCGGAGCTATCGGTTTTTTCTGGGATATCCCCATCGAGGATCACGCCCGCTTGGTCGACGTCAACCTGAAAGGTCTGATCCACGGAGCGCACGCGGCTTTGCGGCAGTTCCGCATTCAGGGTTACGGTACCCTTCTCAACATTGGATCGATCGATAGCGAAGTGCCCCTCGCCCTTCAAAACACCTACGCGGCGACGAAAGCCGGCATTCTCAGCCTAAGCCGTTCGTTGAACGAGGAGCTGCGATTAGCCGGAGAGGACGACATCAAGGTCGGCACGATCATGCCGTGGGCGGTCGACACGCCATGGTGGACCCATGCGGCCAACTACACGGGCCACGAGCCGCGCATGGCGATGATGGACGATCCAGAGATTGTTATCGACGCGATCATTGGCGCGTGTCTTCATCCGAAAGAAGAGCAGCCCGTCGGATGGAAGGCAAAAACTTCCAATATCTCGCACCACCTCATGCCTGATCTGACAGAGAAACTATCTGCCGATATCGCGAAGAAGGAGTCTGATAAGGCATCGCCGCGCTCGCCGAACCAGGGAGCGATCCACCAGCCCGTCCAGGACGGACAGGTGGATGGGGGTATCCGTGCACGCATGCGCGAAGAAGACGACCGGTAACGCTTTCGTGACCACGGCTGGAACCTTCCACGTTCGTCTGAGTTGAGTCGCTCGAAACCACACTCAGGAGGACCCACCGTGGCAGCAACCAAAACATTGGACGACCTTTTCCTCGACACGCTCAAGGACATCTACTTCGCCGAGAAGCAGATTCTGAAGGCCCTTCCGAAGATGGCGCGCGCCGCCCAGTCGGAAGAAGGCAAGGCGGGCTTCCTGCAGCACCGCGACGAGACCCAGGGCCAGATCGAACGCCTCGAACAGGTATTCGAACTGCTTGGCAAGCCGGCGCGCGGCAAGACCTGCGAAGCGATCCAGGGCATCATTTCCGAAGGCGAAGAGATCATCGAGGAGTTCAAGGATTCTCCGGCTCTCGACGCAGGCTTGATCTCCTCGGCCCAAGCCGTCGAGCACTACGAAATTGCCCGCTATGGCACCCTTATCGAATGGGCGAACCAGCTTGGCCTGAAAGATGCCGTGCCGCTCCTGCAGGCGAACCTCGCCGAGGAAGAGGCGACCGACCAGAAGCTCACCCAGCTCGCCAAGGCGTCAGCTAACGCCAAGGGCAAAAGCAAGGCTGCCTGAAGCCGCTAACTTCTTGAGAAGGCCGTCCGTAGGGCGGCCTTTTTGACATCCGGCCACAATTATCGGGGACAACCATGGCAAAGCGTACGACACGGGCTTCGAGCTCGACCTCATCCAGCGACACCGTCACCATCCACGACCAGAAGCTTCACCGCGGCGCGGGCGGCGAACTTCACCAGATCGCCGAGGACGGCGCCGACGTGCTGACCACCGCCCAGGGCGGACCGGTCGCCGACGACCAGAACTCGCTTCGCGTCGGAGCGCGCGGACCGCTACTGGTCGACGACTTCCATTTCCGCGAGAAGATCTTCCATTTCGACCATGAACGTATCCCGGAGCGGGTCGTGCATGCACGCGGCTACGGTGCGCATGGCTTCTTCGAAACGTATGAACCCCTGTCGGACGTAACCCGCGCCGACATCTTCCAACGACCGGGCGAAAAGACGCCAGTGTTCGTCCGCTTTTCAACCGTGGCAGGCAACAAGGGTTCGGCCGACCTCGCCCGCGACGTTCGCGGCTTCGCCGTCAAGTTCTATACGCAGGAGGGCAACTGGGACCTAGTCGGCAACAACATCCCGGTTTTCTTCATCCAGGATGCGATCAAGTTCCCGGACATGGTCCATGCTGCAAAGCAGGAGCCGGACCGGGCTTTCCCACAGGCGCAGACGGCCCACGACAATTTCTGGGACTTCATCAGTCTCACGCCGGAAAGCATGCACATGGTCATGTGGATCATGTCGGACCGCACCATACCGCGTTCCTTCCGCTTCATGGAGGGCTTCGGCGTCCACACCTTCCGGTTCGTCAACGAGAAGGACGAGTCCACCTTCGTGAAATTCCACTGGAAGCCAAAGCTCGGCCTGCAGTCGGTCGCGTGGAACGAGGCTGTCAAGATCAACGGCGCAGATCCGGACTTCCATCGCCGCGATCTCTGGCAGTCAATCCAGTCGGGCAACTTCCCGGAATGGGAATTGTGCGTCCAGCTCTTCGACCAGGAATTTGCCGACAACTTCGACTTCGACGTCCTCGATCCCACTAAGATCATTCCGGAGGAGATTTTGCCCGTGAAGCCGATCGGGCGTCTGGTTCTGGACCGCATGCCGGACAACTTCTTCGCGGAGACCGAGCAGGTCGCGTTCATGACACAGAACGTGCCCCCGGGCATCGATTTCAGCAACGACCCTCTCCTGCAGGGCCGGAACTTTTCCTACCTCGATACGCAGCTCAAGCGTTTGGGTGGACCGAATTTCACGCATCTCCCCATCAACGCGCCGAAGTGTCCCTTCCACAACTTCCAGCAGGATGGGCACATGGCGATGCGCAATCCTGTCGGCCGCGTGAACTACCAACCCAACTCGTTTGGGGAAGGTCCGCGGGAATCGCCTGCGCGTGGGTACCGACACTTCCCGGCCGAAGAAAACGGCCAGAAGGCCCGACTGCGTCCAGAAAGCTTCGCCGACCACTACAGCCAGGCTCGTCAGTTCTTCCTTAGCCAGACGCCGGCGGAGCAGCGGCACATTGCGATGGCGCTCACCTTCGAGCTCAGCAAGGTCGAAACGGTCGCCATACGCGAACGCATGATCTCGCACCTCCTGAACATAGACGAAACGCTCGCGACCACCGTCGCCCAGAAGCTCGGCATCCAGGAGATGCCGAAGGCAGCGGACGCCGCAATGCCGACCCGTCAGGATCTGGAGCCGTCTCCGGCCTTGAGCATCGTTGAACGCGGACCGAAGCGGTTCGAAGGCCGCAAGCTCGGCGTGCTCGTGACGGACGGTGTAGACGCCAAGCTCCTCAAGGGGCTGGCGGCCGCAGTCGAGAAGGAAAAGGCCTTGGTCGAGTTGATCGCGCCAAAGGTCGGCGGGGTAATCGCTTCAGATGGAACATTGATCGAGGCGCAGCATATGATTGACGGCGGCCCCTCGGTGCTGTTCGACGCCGTCGCTGTCCTCGCCTCGGCAGCCGCGATCGAGGATGTGGTGAAGGAGGCCACCGCGCGAGATTTCGTGGCGGATGCGTTCCAGCACTGCAAGTTCATCGGCTACGACGAGAGCGCCTTTCCGCTCCTCGTCAAGGCCGGAATCGCCGACGACCTCGACGAAGGCACGATCATTCTTCCCGGCGAAGAAGGTCTCGCCGCCTTCGTGTCCGAGCTCGGCAAGCTTCGAGTCTGGGGTCGCGAGCCCGCTCTCAAGCTCGGCAAGGCGTCGCCGCCAGTGAAGTGACCGATTGCGGGCGCGTCTCCAGACGCGCCCGCAATCCTAAGACTCCACTTAACAACTGCCTCGTCTGCTAGAAGCGTTCATGTTTCCTGAGGAATAATGCTCAAAGCACCGTCCGCTTCGAGTACTGCAGATTTGATTTGATCCAGACGCTCGAGCCCTTGCTCGACCCGTGCAGTGGTCAGCACATCCTCAAGGCTGATACGAGCTCGAGCGAATGCTCGTAGATCTGGTTTTCCATCAGAGATAAGGACGGTTGGCGTCCCGTCGATGATCCGTCCAAGGCTTGGCGCCCACTGCTTCACATAAGAAAGGCCGATGTCGAGACTGAACAATACAACAATGAGAAGCGCTGCATTGATGAGAGAGAAATCGTCGCCGAGCAGAGCCTGCTGCGTGGTTTCGGCGATGATGAGCAGAAGTACCAGGTCAAACGGCGTCATCTGGGCGACCGTCCGCCGGCCAGACAGCCGCAACGCCATCAGTAGAACGAGATAGATCGCAGCGCCCCGGATGACAGATTCCATAATACCCTCACGGAAATATAAAGCTGGATAACGAGACGAACTCGTCATCGACCCTGACATCGAATTTTGCCGGGCCGGCCGCCTGTGCTCTCAAATGCAGCGTTACGACACCCCCGCTCTTGCTTGGATTATCAAAAAACAACTGCTGTCCGCCCCCCTCTATTAGGGTTCGTGCTGGCAAAGGCTGGATATCCTCGACCTGGAATACTTCTGCAAAGGCATTCGAGAGAAAAAGCGAGTGAGCCTCTGTGGCCGGATCCGACTTGAACCGGATCGTCATCTCGTCGGTCCCTTCCCACCGGCCAATGCGGGGGTGCTCCACGATTGCCGCGTCCAGCTCGGAAACCTTCGTGGCAAGCGGGCCACCAGAACCAAAGGCTCCCAGCAAAGCGGCGAAAATTATGAGTGCAAAGATGCCCCAAGAGAACCGTTCGATTGTCCAGAACCGCTCCTGAAACCTGCGATGCTCTTCGAGCTGCAGGCCATCCTCGCGGACCGCTGGCTTCTCAAGTGAACTCATGGCCAGTACCCCGTTGCGTGTTACCCATCAAGTTCGACCTTGAACACGTGTCCCGACAATGGCGCGGACCCGCGTTCCTCGTCGCTCATGCCATCAAAAGCTGTGGTGATAAACAGCGTTTTGCGTCTCGGGCCGCCGACACAGCAACTTGTAGCGTTTGGCACCGGCAGGTCGATCTGACCAACAACGTCGCCGCGCATCGAGACAATATCGACGCGAGAGCCGCCAAAGATCGCAGCATAGAGGTTGCCCAGGCCGTCGGCTTCAAGGCCGTCAGGGCTCCCAATTTCGATTTTCACGAACACGCGCTTATTCGACAGCGCCCTCGCACTATTATCGTAGTCGTACACCCACACAGTGTTACGACCGGTATCGGCGTGGAACATCAGATCGCCGTCCGCACTCCAGGTCTTCCCGTTCGCATTCGTATAGCCACCTTCGATTTCAACCAGACGATCGTCCTGTAGCTGGTAAAGTGCAGCTGTCTCCGATGGCTCGGCGGCGGTGTTGATAGTCCCGACCCAAAGGCGTCCGGCGGGATCACGCTTTCCGTCATTCAAACGATGCTCGGCGGGCAGGTCGAGCAAAGCCACGGGTCGCTCCACGCCTGTCTCGCAATCAAATAGGTACACCCCATCGCTCAGGCCTATCAGCAAAAGACCATCAGCTCGGGGGAAAACAAGGCTGACTTCCTTCGACGTCGACCATGACCGGTGATCTTTGCTCACGGGATCGTAATGGTGGATCAGCTTGCCGGCGATATCGACCCACCACAGACACGACGTGGCATCATCCCAACAGATCCCCTCGCCGAGCTTAGAGGCCGGAATTGTGGTGTCGAGCGCAACAGCTTTGCTCATCGGTTTTCCTGCAGTGAAAAGATTGCGTGGAGAAGGGTGAGATGGCTGAGGCCTTGGGGCAGGTTACCGAGGCCTGCACCGGTTTGGGGATCGATCTGCTCGCAGAGGACGCCGAAGTTGTTTCCGAGCGGCACGAGCAAATCCTCTAGCATTCGTTCCGCCTGATCGACCTCACCGAGAAAAGCAAAGGCTTCAACGAGCCAACATGAGCAGGCGACAAAGGCCCCTTCTTCGCCAGAAGCGCCGCTGTACCGATAAACGAGCGGACCTACGGCGAGTTCCTGTTGAATGGCATTGCGTGTTGCCGCCAGCCTGCCTTCATGCTCGAAGCCGAACCGCGTCGTCAGAAGAAGCGCCGCGTCGAGCTTCTCAGTGCCCGCATAGAACGTATATGCCTTTTTTGTTTCCGACCAGCAGTGGGTATCGATCCAGTCGCGGATCTTGTCACTTTCCACCACCCATCGATCCGCATCGCCATCAATGTGCCCATGCCGCGCGAGACGTGCCGCTCGGTCAAGGGCCAGCCAGCAACCGACCTTCGAAAAGGTGTGATGCTGAAGCTCTTCGAGCTCCCAGAGGCCGGAATCCTTCTCCTGCCAGCGGTCAACGACCTGGTCGGCCAGACGCTGGATAAGGCGGGCGGTAGACGGATCGAGGACGTGCCCCATCTCCGCGAAGAGCGAAGCGGTCTCCAGCAGGTCACCATAGCAACTGAGCTGCACCTGATTTTTGGCGCGGTTGCCTGTGCGGACCGGCGTCGAGCCCTTGTAGCCGGGGACCTCGATCACGCGTTCGTCAGGAACCTCGCCACCGCTCAATGTATAGACGACCGAAGGTGCAGGTCCATCTTCATCGATCGTACGGATCAACCATCCGAACGCGGCTATCGCTTCCGATAAGGCACCGGCCCGCAGAAAAGCCTTGATGGTGTAGGCCGCGTCGCGGACCCAGGCATAGCGATAATCATAGTTCTTGTCGCCGCCGATCCGTTCGGGGAGACCGGAGGTGGCGGCAGCCGCGATGGCGCCGGTTTTCGAATAAAGCAGGAATTTGAGCGAAAGGGCGCAACGGATGAAGTCGGACTTGAACGGCCCGTCATAGGACAGCTTTTCGGTCCAGCGCTGCCATTCGTCGTCGCTGAAATCGATGCGGTCGTCAATCTCCGACAACGCAGGGATCGCCAGCGGCGCCTTGTCGGCAACGAGATAGGCGATGCATGCACGCGAGCCGGCTTCCGCTCGGTAGTGCGCTGTCGTTTGCTGATCGGTATCGTCGACGATCGAAACCTCATCCGGATGGCAGAACGTCGTCGTCAGATCTCCGATGTAGCGAATGGCTGCATTCGGGTGGTTGACGCGGCGGACCTTGCCTTGAGCACAAATCGGCCGGATCACGACTTCGAATTCCACTTGACCGGAAAGCCCCTCGATGCGTCGAGCCACCTCACACCACGGCAGTCTGCCGCCAGCACCGCTGTTGATGGATTCGGTGACACGAGCCTTGCCCGTTTCCGTAACAAAGGTGGTTTCGAGGACGTTGCTGTCTTTGCGGTAGCGTCGCTCGATGGAAAATGGCTGAACCGGGGTGAGTGAGAACCGACCGCCATCAGCATCATGCAAGCGGTTGAAAAGTGGCGGGGAATCCATGTCCGGCGGGCACCACCAGTCGATGGAGCCATCGGCACCAACCAATGCAACCGACCTGCCCTCGCCAATCGCGGCATAATGCTCGAGCGGCAAGAAGCCGCCCGAGCGTTTTGGCTCTAGCGCTTCCAGCATCAGGGAAGCGTGTTGCCGCCGGTGACGCCGAAGACCTCACCGGTGATGTAACTCGACTCCTGCGATGCAAGGAAGACGTAGAGCGGTCCGCATTCGGCCGGTTGGCCCGGGCGTTTCATGGGCACCTGGCTACCGAATTTAACGATGGCCTCCTGAGGTTGCCCTCCAGATGTCTGCAGAGGCGTCCAGACGGGACCGGGTGCGACAACATTGACCCGCACGCCTTTCTCGATCACCTGCTTGGAGAGCGCCTTGCTGAATGCAACGATCGACGACTTGGTGGGCGCGTAGTCGAGTAGGCTGGCCGATGGCTCGTAAGCCTGAATGGACGCGGTATTGATGATGGTGGCGCCGGCAGGAAGGAGAGGCAGTGCGGCCTTGCATACCCAGAACAGGGCATAAACATTGGTCTTGAACGTCTCATCGAACTGATCCGTCGTGAGATCCGCGATGCTTTCAACCGCCTTCTGGCGGCCGGCGACGTTGGCAATCAGGTCAAGCCCGCCGAGTTCATCGTGAGCTTTTCGAACCAGGAGATTGCAGAACTCCTCGCTCTTCAAGTCGCCAGGGATAGCGACGGCCTTGCGACCTTCTGCCTCGATAAGCTGGATCACTTCATCGGCGTCGGACTGCTCTTCCGGGAGATAATTAATGACGACGTCAGCACCTTCGCGTGCAAAAGCGATTGCAGCCGCTCGTCCGATGCCAGAATCGCCCCCAGTGACCAACGCTTTACGACCTTTGAGCCGGCCTGACCCGTTGTAGCTTGTTTCGCCATGGTCTGGAACCGGCTGCATCTTGCTGGCAAGGCCCGGTACGGGTTGAGGCTGTTTGGGGAATTCCGGCTGCGGGTACTGGGTGAGCGGGTTTTGAATATCGAACTGGTTGGCAGAGGCCATATTGCTTCTTCCTTTTGCAGTACTTTGAGAACGGACGTTTTTTAAAAGCGGCTGCTGAGCTGGGTCGCAATGAGCGGGACGGCCGCGGCCCCCGGCGTTCCAAGCCTCAGCTTCTGAACAAGCCGACCAAGGACGAACGTGGCGGCAACCGTTGCGGCGATCCGAAGCCATGGCCGGTCAGGAGCCCTCGTCGTCTGCGCAAGATCGGCCTGGTTCCGGATGGAAAGCAGTTCCGCCAAGTCCCCGACTTCCCTCCGCAGCGCGGCGATTTGCTCGTGAAGTGCAATATCATCTTGCGTCACGTGCTCCTCGGCCGGCGCCTCATCGTCGAGTTCTGCAAGATGCTCCCGGAGCTGCTCAGCGTTGTCGAAGCCTCTCGCCTTGATATTCGTCATGGTACCCTCGCGATAAAATGATCGACAGCCCAGCGGCTAAATCCGCCGCCTTCGGCCTATCAGTGACGCGCCAGGCTGCGCACCTCGATCAGAAACAATGTTTCGAATGGTAAGGTGAAACCCCTTCGATCCGAAGAAGTTCCGGGGCCCGCTCTCCAGACCCGATTGGCGCTCCCGGCCAGCGTCGGCGTTGGCGCTGCTAGTCCTTGCTCAGGGACGGAGGCGGTTCGTTCGTCTCGGACTTGAAGTTGGTCATCCATCTCAATGTTGCGAATGTCACAATCGATAAGACGATTGCTGTATCGTAGGAGCCAAGCCCGACGGCAACTCCGATGGCCCCGGTCGCCCAAATACTTGCTGCTGTCGCTGTCCCACGCGTCCCCATCTTGCCGACAAGGATGGCACCGCCGCCGATGAAACCCACGCCATTGATAAGCCCTTCAACGACCCGCGCTGTGGCCTCAGGGTTTCCCAAGGTGATGGTCTCGGCCGCCTGGATGAAGCCGCATGAAGCAATCGCTACAAGAGGAAACGTCCGCAGTCCCGCGCTTCGCTCGTTGCGTTCGCGATCCCAGCCTATCGGGAGCGCCAGCACGTAGGCTACGAGAAGCGCGACCAGGTGCGGAATGATGTTCAGTTCCACACCGAACGATGCCAACCAGTCGGTCACGTGCGCTCTTCCTTGAAGGTGACGACACGGTAGACGTAGAGGCTGATAAGGCCGACCAAAACGGCCGTCGAAACGGGATCGACGTAATCCGCCACGACCTCATAGGCTTGCCCCAGTAGATATCCCGCCATAGCGAAAGCCGTCGTCCAGACGAAAGTGCCAATGGCCGAAAACAAAAGGAATTCGCCCATCGGCATGTTGGCCACTCCGGCCGGGACCGAGATCAATGTCCTGACCGTCGGTATAAGCCGGCCTAAGAGGACTGACGTCTTTCCATGGCGCTTGAACTTTTCGGACGCCGCGTCGATATCAGAGGGGTGCATTGTCAGCCACCGGCCGTGGCGGGAGGCGAGCTTGCGGACGCCGTCGTGTCCGAGCCGTTTGCCAAGATAATACCAGGGGAGCGTCCCCAAGAGAGAACCGATCGTCCCTGCGAAAACCACGAACAGGATGTTCATGTCGCCGCGCGTCGCGAGGTAACCGGCCAAAGGCATGATCAGTTCGGAGGGGACAGGCGGAAACACGTTCTCAAGAAACATCAAAAGCGCGATCCCCACAGAACCGAGCTTCTGCATCATTGATTCGACAAACGCTTCCATCCAGTCGCCGCACCTTAGTTGTTGGACGTCGGTCCGAGTAATCGCGAACCCTTTTTCCTTGGCTTGAAACCGGCCAGAAACGATTTCAGTTCCACCTCCCTGACCCGCCGCGCGGCTTCGTCGGTCGCGACCCATGCAGACTGGCGCTGGCCTTTTTCCTTGAAGTCCTCGTCGGTCTTGGTCACCTCCAAAGTGTAAAGTTCCACTACACACGGAACCACATCCCCATTATCGAGGGATTTCAGATAGGTGTAACGTCCGACGGGTTTCTTGCCGATCTTTCCGTGGACCCCCGCCTCCTCATAAGCCTCGATCGCGGCGGATTGCGAAGACGTCTTTCCTTTCATCGGCCACCCCTTCGGAACGATCCATCGTCCAGTGTCGCGCGAGGTGATCAGCAGAACCTCCACATCCACATCGCCCTGGAGGCGAAAGCAGATCGCGCCGCACTGATGGCGAAAGCTGCGAAACGCTAGCGTCTGCGGGGCCTCGGCAAGCTGCTGCAGGATCGTCGCTTGCTTGCGTGTTTTCGGCTGACGCTTCTTCTTTTCTGGCTTCATCCGATCAGTCTGAAGGCTTCGGCAGGCTGAGGCAATCGGCGTGCCTGGAAAGTCCCCAGATGGCACAAGATACTGTGAGGGCAGATTGAGCCTAACCTTCTTCGCCAGGATATTGCGAGGCTTTCAAGAGGCCAGCGAGATGGGCGGTATTGCGTGCAAGCATTGAGATCATTGTCTGCACCTCTTCCGGCGTCGTTTTCAGATCGACGAAGTTGGTCGATCCCATGGCTTCACCCACCCAGTAGGCGACGGCGTTTGCAGGGATAGTGAACCCGACGTCATTCAGCGCCTGGTACACTTCCGCCGAAACATGGTGCGCACCGTCTTCGTTGCCGACGACGGCAACGGCTGCGACCTTACCATAGGATACCATCCGCCCTTGATCGTCTGTCTCCTCCAGAAACGCATCCATACGCTCAAGGGCTCTCTTGCACACGCTGGAGGTTTGACCGAGCCAAATCGGTGTTCCGATCAGCAGGATATCAGCTTGAAGGACTTTTTCCCGGATTGCTGGCCATGCGTCGCCGAGACCCTCGTCGGAGGTCACGCCTGGCTTGATGTCATGGTCGGCAAGGCGGATCGTCTCTGTTTCGACGCCATGTTTTCGGAACTCCTCAGAAATCAATTCAAGCAATTTTCCGGTGGACGATGCCTCCGATGCGGAGGAGGATTTCAGGGTGCTGTTAAATGCCAGTGCTTTGAGCATATCTTTTCCTTTCCTTTAGAATATCAGGCAATGGGTTGGTCTGCTGCAGCGGATAGAAATGCCTCTGTCTGCATCAGCTCGAGCTGAACCGAGAACCGATCGCCGAGCAAATCGACGGCCGCATCATGCGTCTCATCGGCTCCGCTGCAGACGGCATCACTCAACATGATGACGCGGAAGCCGAGGTCGATTGCGCCAAGGATGGTTGCGAGCACGCAGACATCCGTCTCGCCTCCCGACACGACGACCGTATCGACATTCTCCTGCCGAAGGCGAGAGGCCAACCTGCCGTCGACCCAGGGCGAGTAGGCCATCTTGTCGAAGACGCGTGCGGGTGGAACCAGTGCCTGCAGCGAGGGGGCGAGACCGAGGAGTTCCTTTGGCAGATGTTCGCCTGTCATCATCCACCATTTACGATAGTAGTCTTTCCAGCTCCCGATCGCGTCTTCAGCGCGTGTCGGAGGAATGAAACGCGTGAAGATTGTTCGCGCAGCATGGCGCTCGGATAGTTCCTGGAGCTGGGGCAGGACCCGCATCATCCAGGGGACGTGCCACGGCGTATCTTCGCAAAACATCCGCTGAGCATCGACACAGATATGCCGCCATTCGCCAACAACCTTCATCGTCACCTCCGTCAGGGCCACGAACCGTCAAAGAGCGACGGAGTTCCGCTCAATCCGGCACGTTCGCCTTTAATTCCTTAAGCCAGACACGGGCATTGCCATCGGATGGCGCTCGCCAATCGCCCCGCGGTGAGAGCGACCCCCCAGACGTCACCTTGGGACCGTTCGGGGAAGCGGAACGCTTGAACTGGCTTGTCGTGAAGAACCGAAACAGAAAGGCCTCCAACCAATGCTTGATGGTCGGAAGGTCAAACTCACGCATCTTAGCTTCAGGGAAATTTGGGGGCCACGCGCCTTGTTGCCGGGAGTGCCAAGCGGAGTAGGCCAGGTAGGCTACCTTGGACGGTTTGAAACCAAAGCGCGTTATGTAATACAGGAAAAAGTCATGCAGGTCGTAGGGACCAATCTTGTCTTCGGTGCTTTGAATCAATCCGTCGTCGTCAGCCGGAACAAGTTCCGGCGAGATCACGGTATCGAGAATGCGGCCGAGCGTCTCGCCCGCCTCATCTTCAAAGAGGTTGGAATTGATCACCCAGCGCACGAGATGCTGGATCAGTGTCTTGGAGACCGACGCATTGACGTTGTAGTGGCTCATCTGGTCGCCGACGCCATAGGTGGACCAGCCCAGGGCGATCTCTGACAGATCACCTGTTCCAAGCACGAGAGCCCCGCGCTGATTGGCGGCTCGAAACAAAAAGTCGGTGCGTAATCCCGCCTGGACGTTCTCGAAGGTCACGTCGTAAACAGGCTCTCCATCGGCGTATGGGTGTTCCAGATCCTTCAGAAGTTGCGTTGCCAACGGCTTGATATCGATCTCGTCCGCGGTGACGCCCAGGCTTCGCATTAGCGCCCACGCGTTGGTCTTTGTCCCATCGCCGGTCGCAAAGCCTGGCATCGTGAACCCAAGAATGTCGGAGCGTGCCCAGCCCAATTGGTCGAAGGCCCGCGCTGCGACGAGAAGGGCGTGCGTCGAGTCCAGTCCGCCCGACACGCCGATGCAAAGTCGCTTGATGCCAGTGGCCTTGAGCCGCTTCATCAGCCCCTGGACCTGAATGTTGAATGTCTCGTAGCAATCCTGGTCGAGGCGGGCCGGATCGGCGGGCACAAATGGATACCGAGCGACAGGTCGAACAAGCTCGATCGTACCTGATGGCGCCTTGAAGTCGAACTCGATGCGGCGAAACGTATTGCCGCCAAGATTCAGTGTCGCCGCGTCATTAAAAGTACCAGTTCGCATGCGCTCGAGCCGCATCCGCTCCAGGTCGATGTCCGCGACACCCATCTGTGGGCCTACAGGAAAGCGCTCGGTCTCAGCCAGCAAGTCTCCAAGCTCATAGATGCAGGCCTGCCCATCCCAGGCAAGATCCGTGGTCGATTCGCCCGGACCTGCAGCCGAGTAGAGATAGGCTGACCAAGTCCGCGCCGATTGCGCCGAGCAGAGCAGCTTGCGTGTATCGGCCTTTCCGACCGTAATATTGCTCGCAGACAAATTGGCAAGCACGAGCGCGCCGGCGAGGGCTCCGAAGTCGCTTGGTGGCGCCGGTGCCCACAGATCTTCGCAGATCTCGACATGAAAAATAAAATCAGCAATGTCTCGCGCCGCAAATTGCAGGTCGACCCCGAACGGTGCTTTCTGGCCGGCGACATTGATTTCGGTATCCCTGATATTGCGGCCAGAAGCAAACCATCGTTTCTCGTAAAACTCACGGTAATTTGGCAGATGGGTCTTTGGCACGACCCCAAGGATTTTTCCGCCGTGAACTGCCAGAGCGCAGTTGAATAGCCGTCCCTCATGCTGTAGCGGGGCGCCGATTAAAAGCACTGGATCAAGGTCCGCGCTTGCCGTGAGAACCGCACCAATTGACCCCTCGACTGCATCGAGGAGAACATCCTGGCCGAGTAGATCGTCGATGGCATAACCGGAGAGGCAGAGTTCAGGGAAAACCATCAGGGCAACGTGATTTTCGTGTCCATGGCGTGCAAGCTCAAGAACGGCCTTGGCGTTGAATTCCGGATCTGCGACCTCGCATGCTGGTGTACAGACGGCACACCGCACAAAGCCATGACTGTAAGGCGACCGAAATTCCATAGGCGATCATCTCCGTAAGCGTTGGTCCGGGATTGAGTTGATACGACCAGACACATGCGAAACCCGCGATCGCTCGCACGGTTCCGCGGAACCGACGACAACCCGTCAAGTTAGAGAACGAGTAACAAGGGATTTGGAAATGCCGCATCTAGTCGAAATCCTGCTTCCGCTGACGAAAACCCTGACGCGCGAAAAGCTTGATACCATTCGCGCCGAACTGACGGATCGGTTTGGCGGTGCGACCCTTCATTCAAATGCTCCGGCAGAGGGTTTGTGGCGCGATGACGGCGACCTCGAGCGGGACCGCATTGTCATTGTCGAAATCATGACAGACACGCTCGACCGTACCTGGTGGGCGCAATTCCGTGAACGGCTGGAAAACCAGCTCTTCGAGGATGAGATCGTCGTTCGTGCGACGGAGATAGAGCGGCTTTAGTGTGTTAGGTGGCTGCAAGCGGTTCACGAACGATCCGACGAATGAGCCATTTCACGGTGCCAGGCGGCCGACGCTAAGATGATCCAGCGCTATCCGCTCGATCCGGTAGAGAGGACAACGATCATTGGATACGGCATTACTAGTAGGATATTTTGCTTCGATCTGCTCGGTGACGAGCTTTGTGCCGCAGGTCTGGAAGGTGATTAAAACCGGTGATACCGCTGCGATCTCCGCACGTATGTACGCATTGACGGTCGTTGGCTTCGCGTTGTGGACAGCTTTCGGCATCCTGAGAACCGAGTGGCCGATCATCCTCACGAATTCGATCTGCTTCTGTCTCTCAGGCTATATCCTCATCCGCAAAATCCGCGCCCATATGCAACGTTAGCCGCGCCTGTAAAGAAAGATCACGGTCACCAAATGAGATTGCAGGACGTGCACTTCGAAGAACTTCTTTCGCGAGTAGGCAGCGCTGAGCCAACAATTAGCGGCAGCTCAGCATCGCTCATCGCTGCCCGGATCGGCGTTGCCATGGTCAGAATGGCTTTTGCGGTCTCGGGCAAACACAGCATCGACAATGACATGGCAATCGAAAAGCTCGATTCGATCTCTGTCCGATTGGTCGATGCAGGTGAGCGGGACCGGGAGGCGGCGCTCACGCTTATTAAAGCTCTCCGCGATGGGACCGACGAAACCGTTCACAATCGCGCGCTCACTGACGCAACGCGGGAGCCGCTAGCGGCAGCTCATCTGCTTGTTGAGCTTCTGGAACACTGCGACGAGGCTGAGCCTGGAATCAGAAAATCCGTGGCGAGCGACTTCTTCGGCGGCGTCGAATTGATCAGCGGGGCTTTTGCTGGGGTAATGATGGCAGTTGAAACCAATCTGCAGCACGAAACGGCGGATGACCTTGGCAACCGAACGCGGCAAAATCGGCGTGAGCTCTATCGACGACATGATGTCGCCGTCGCAGCATTGCGGTGCAGACCACTTGCGCTGGGGCTGCGGCGCTCATGATGCGGGAAGGCCCGCAGCTCTCTTCGTCGAAGCGGCGTTTTCTCCGCCGGTTCATCTTTGCCGCACCAGCCTTTAGAGGCGCAACGATCGCGATCTGACCCGCAATTCTGGTCCTACAAGCGGCCGCCCATCGCTTGAGACCCACTTACTGATGCATGACGAGCATCTTGACGTGAGCCAGATGTGTTTCGAGACTTGGGAGGGTTTCCTTGGCGAATCCTGCGAGCTCCTGATCATCACCGGTCCCCGCATAAGTTCGAAACAAGGCGACGGCCTCCATATGTGCCTGAGCCTGCATGTCGAGATATAGCGCGTCGAAATCCTTGCCTTTCACAGCCTGGAGCTGATCGAGCATTTTTTGATGTTTTGGGGCGAGTTTGAGCGGCTCGGCCGGAGCCGCGTCCTTGGCCGAAAGCGTCGCCTTCAGCTTCTCGCCAGCCTTCTTATGATCGGCGATGATCATGTCAGCTGCCTGCTCGATGCCCTGGTGCTCGGCATTTTGCTTCGCAAGCTCGCTGGAGCGAATTTCGAATTCGTTCGAGGTTGAAACGACTTTAACGAATGTCGCCCGATCCACGACCATCATTGGCGCGGCGTCGCCTGCAGGCTTGGGTTTCATCTCCTGCGCCGCAAGCGGCTGAGTGACGAGCAAGACCGACAGAGCGGTCATCATCAATGTGTACTTTTTCATGAGAGACTCCATTTGGCCGCTGTTCACTTGCGTTTGGCGAAGGCTTTGACAAGGTCCGCATTGGCCGCATCAACGGCATCTTTTGCCTTGTCGATGACCTTGGCCATGCCGAAGAACTCGTGGGTTACCCCCTCGTAGTTGATGAGGTTCACCGAAACGCCAGCCGCTTTCATCTTGTCGGCATAAGCCTGGCCTTCCGAACGGAGGGGGTCGATCTGGGCCGTGATGACAGTTGCAGATGGAAGGCCTCCCAGATCGTCTCGCCCGACGAGGTTGATGCGAGGATCCGAAATCTGGTCCTTCGACTTGAAGACATGCCCGACGAACCACTCCATATCTGCCTTTCCAAGCGGCGAGGCATTGGCATTTTCCTGGTAGGATGGTGTGGTCATATCGTTGCCGGCGATCGGATAGACCAAAAGCTGATGAATCGGCATTGTCG
Source organism: Aliirhizobium wenxiniae (assembly GCF_014201355.1). Taxonomy (GTDB): domain Bacteria; phylum Pseudomonadota; class Alphaproteobacteria; order Rhizobiales; family Rhizobiaceae; genus Neorhizobium; species Neorhizobium wenxiniae. The sequence goes on along the minus strand of NZ_JACHEG010000015.1, from coordinate 15,741 downwards.
TCTTCTTCGCCTTCGCCATCAAAGCAACATTCGCAGCAAGGTTACCGCCCGCACTTTCTCCGGCCACGGCAATCCGATTTGCATCGCCATTGAGCGTGTGAACGTTTTCGACAGTCCATGTATAAGCCGCCCATGCGTCGTCGTGCTGTGCAGGAAATTTGCTCTCTGGCGCATGGTGATAGTCTGCCGATACCACGATCGCTTTGGCGCCAAGTGCCAGAGCGCGCGGTGTAGCGTCATAGGTGTTGATGTCCGCAACCACCCAGCCACCGCCGTGGAAGTAAAGCACGACGGGGAATGGGCCGTCTCCTTCAGGAATATAGACGCGTGCGGGCAGTGACCCGCCCGCGGTCGGGATGGCGATGTCCTTGGTCGCGACTTTGGCCTCCGGCAGCGCGGAAATTCTCTTGTCGCGCTGGACAGTACGCGCCGCGTCGGCAGCACTTGCTTGAGTGCGGGCGTCCGGCACACTCAAGGTGTGCAGCGGCTTGGCGTCAAGCCCCTTCAGTGCATCAAGCACCGCCTGCATCTGGGGATCGGGTTGCGCTTGCTGAGCATGCGCGACTGCTGATGTGGATGCGATTGCGATAGCCAGTCCGGCGATTCTTAAGGTGTTGAGTGAAACAAGCATGACAGTTCCTGAACGTGAGAGCGGGGGAGCTGGAGACGGAGGCCGGCCTATTGTTTCGGAGGCTCGATCTTCTGCTGATAGGTGCCGACCAGTTCACCCTTGGCCAGCACATGGCCGGAGGCGGCGGCAAGGAACGCGTCGCGGTCAGATGTTGGCGGAATGTCCAGCATCGAGTCCAGCGCTAGGATCTGGAAGTGGTAGTGATGCGCGGGATCGCCGACAGGCGGCTTCGGCCCAAAATAGCCATGCGTGCCGGAACTGTTGCGACCCTGCAGCACGCCTTCTGGTTCCACAAGACGTAGCTGCTCCTGCAGCCCTTCCGGCAGGCTGGTAACGGAGTCCGGAATATTCCACGCCACCCAATGCACGAACGGCTTGATCGGGTGAGAGTCCGGGTCTTCCATGAGGATGGCATAGGAGGCCGCGCCGGGCACACTCTCCCAGCGAAGCGCCGGCGAAACGCCATCGGCGTATTCACTGTGCTTCAACGGGATCGCACCGCTTGTCGCGAAAGCCGTCGACGATATCTTGATTGTGCCCTTGCTTTCGGTTTCCGGCCGATCCTTGGCGAGTGGCACGCCGACAGCTTTGTCGGCCTGCGCCTTCATCGCATCCGCTGGTACAGCTTTGCTGTCAGTCGCTTTCTGGTCATTGCCGGTATAGGCCACGCGATAGATCACGCCGTTGGCATCGTCGGCCATTAGCAGAGAACCATCCTTGGCAACGGCAAGGCCGACAGGACGGGCAAAATGTGTCTTGCCGCCGTCCGTCAGAAAGCCGGTGAGAAAGGGCTCGATCGACTTCGGCGCGCCGTTTTCAAAACGGATACGGACGATCTCATAGCCGGACGCCGGGTTGCGGTTCCATGAACCGCGCATCGTTGCGAAGGCGTCGCCAGCATACTGTGCCGGGAAGGACGTGCCGCTGTAGAACTTCATCTGCATCGGTGCAGCATGAGCTGTATAACCGATCACCATTGGCTGGCTTTGATCGCGCCATTGCTGTTTGGTCAGACCACCGACAGGGGTCGATTGCGGGTAAATATCGCCTTCGCCATACACGTGTGGCCACCCATATTGCTTTCCCTGCTCAAGCTTGTTGAGTTCCTCCGGTTGGATCTCGTCGCCAAGCAGATCAATGCCGTGATCGAGGCCCCAGAGTTCACCGGTTTCACGGTTCCAGTCGAAGCCGATCGTGTTGCGAAGCCCGGAGGCAAAGATCGTGCGACTTTTGCCGTCCGGCGTGGCGCGCAACACCGTCGCATTCTCGGCATTGCTTTCGTTGCAGGCGTTACAGGTCGAACCCACACTGATGTAAAGCATTCCATCAGGACCGAACGCCATAACCCGGTTGGGATGCTGGCCGGAATCTGGGAGATCACCGATGATCATCTCAAGCGGTCCGAGCGTGCCATCCTTCTCTATCTCGGCAACGAAGACTTCCTTGACGGTGACGAGATAAAGCTTGTTGTCCTTGATCGCCAGGCCGTGAGCCTGAGCTCGGGCGGCGACCTGCACGGGCGCCTTGTCAGCCCTGCCATCCCCATCATCGTCTTTCAAAAGCAGGACGTCCCCCTCCTCTCGCCGGCTCACATAGACAAAGCCCTGGTCGGAGACTGCAATGATGCGGCTATTGCCGAGGCCTTGTGCAAACGGTTGGACGGAAAAACCTTCCGGAACCTTGAGCTCGCCAATCCGATCGCTTGTCGGCGCGACCTTGTTGGGTTTGAAGACGTTGGTGGTGATCTGGACTTCCGTCCCGTCCCCCTGCTGCGCTTGCGCCGCCGTCGTGATCCACATCGAAGCGGCCGCAAACATGGCGGCACGTGCTAGTCCAAATTTCATCGAAGTCTCCCATAGGTTTGGCTGGAAACCTTGGAGAGGACCAAATGTTCCGGCTACGCGGAAAACACCTTGCCAAAACACGGATGTAAAAATTCAAGCGACGGCCGTGATTTTCAGAGGAGCGCAATCCGACGTTGCTTTACGTCTTTAAGTAATTAGGCGTGCGTTAGCTGTTTCGTGAGTTGGCGAGGCGCGAAATGCATTCGTCGGATCAGTCGGCTCCGTTGCGCTGCCTAATTTCATTCCAGTCTGCCTAATCTCTGCCCATCTCTGGAACTTCGCGTAGCAAGTTTCGTTTTGACAGGTCGATAGTTTGAGGGAAAAGAAAATGTCTGGTCCAAATGCTCGGTGGGATGAACCGGTAGAAATAGTGTTCCCAAATTCGGGATCGCAGAAAGTCAAAGGGCCGTTCGAAGCCTTGGTGCACCTGACAGAAAATTGGCCTGCTCGACAAGGAGCGGACTTTGTTCGTGCGAGAAGTGCCTGCCGCGGTGCTATTGCCGGTCACCGTTCCATTGACGAAGCTCGCCAAGCATTCGAAGCCGCCGCGGCGGAGGCCCGCAGCCAGTTTGACGTGCGCCGTCATTAGCTGCCGTTCTCTTGAGTGAGTAACTTGCTTGTCACGGCGCGTTGATCACCGCCTTTCGGGCCCGTTCGACCGCTGGCACATCGTTAAACCGAGTGTGCAGGCTGGGCCTCGGGAGCGGAGGCGCTTGGTCCGCCAACGGACAGACTTGTGACCGCTAGTTGTGTGGGCGAACCGTACTTTGTTAATCTGCTCACGTTCAACGAGGCAGCTCTTCTTACATGCAGTACCAACGCCTTCTCGTGCTACTCGATGCATGCGATCCACATCTGCCGGCAAAGCCTCCAAAAGGCGTGGGACTAAAGACCTTAATCGAGGCTCGCGAGCATGGGCTTGTCGAACTTGATGGCGAAATCCGCAGTGCTAAAGTGACCTTGACGCAGATAGGCGTCGAGGTGCGCAAGAAGCTATCCACTCGGGAAACCATTGATGAAGCGGTGCCATCAGCTGCGCTTCGGGAGCGCATCGTCTAGGCGGCTGCTCACTTTAGTTACTCGCGTTGATTGTCTTGATATGCGTCACTAACGAAGTAGACCTTGACCGCCGTCGACCCAAATCGGTGATCCGGTGATATGCCGAGACCTGTCTGATGCTAAGAAAGCAATGACGTCGGCTACGTCTTCGCTGCGCCCCGGACGCCCTCCTGTGATAGGTACTTGACCCTCTGGCCAAACGACCGGAATTGCCGTCTCGTTTTCCCTTCGAAGCTTGGTATTCGTATCGTCGAGAAAATCGAATACGTCATCCAGTCTGGTAATTTCCTGCACGAAATACCGGCGCTGTGCGTAGAGGGGCTTGTCGAATTGAGCGAGCAACATACAGACCTCCTTCGTTGCTCGGTACCGAGCGATGACTGGAAGCCGGCCCCAGATCGGGCCGGCTGATAGCAAGCGTTAATTCTTCTTTTTCGGGTTAGGCGACCTTGCGGTCGGCTTCGAGCCGGAGCGGCTCGCTAGCGGCTGAAGCAACGCCGATTTCGATCTTGCGCGGCTTCATGGCTTCCGGCACCTCGCGCTTCAGAGCAATTGTCAGTAGGCCATTCTTCAGATCGGCCCCTTCCACCCTCACATGATCGGCGAGCTCAAACTTTCGCTCGAAAGAACGACCGGCGATGCCGCGGTGAAGATATTCGCCCTGCAGCTCTTCAGCCTTCCCGCCTTTGATCACCAGGACATTGCGCTCCTGAGTGATATCGAGATCGCCTTCGCCAAAGCCTGCCACCGCCATCGTGATGCGATAGTCGTCTTCACCAGTCTTGACGATGTCATAGGCCGGCCAAGTCTCGATCGCGTTGAGGCGCTGCGTATTGCTGAGCAGATTGAACACGCGGTCGAAGCCGATGCTCGAACGATAGAGCGGGGCAAAATCAAGTTCAGTTCTCATACCATATCCTCCGTAAAGCAACATGGAAGAAAGCGGGGAATCCGCCGCCGGAGCCTGTCGATGTTCTCGGGGACCCCACCCAGCTCCAGCAAGTCCTTCTCAACCTGATTATGAATAGTGCCGAGGCGACACCTTGAGGCCTCGAAGCGGTGATTCGGGTCGGCTGCACGATGGACGAGGAAGACGAAATCGAGGTGATTGTTTCCGATACCGGACAAGGGATAAAGCCGGAACAACTAGACCGTGTTTTCGAGCCGTTCTTCACCACGAAATCCGACGGAATAGGAATGGGTCTTTCCATCTGCCGCTCCATTGTCGAAGCCCATGGAGGGCGGATCTGGGCGACCGCCAATCATCCTCGTGGCAGCGCATTCAGATTTACGCTTTCAAGCTTCAAGGAGACATCCGTTGATCGATGACAGGAAGAACAGGCGGCCAATTGTCATTGTCATCGACGATGATCAAAGCGTTCGCGATGCGCTCAAAGGACTGTTCGAATCCGTTGGTCTGAGCGCTGAGACACATGGCTCGGTCAAAGAGTTCATTGAAGCAGATGATCCTGAAAAGGCCGGGTGTATCGTTCTGGACATACGCCTTCCCGGCCAAAGCGGGCTTGAGTTTCAAGAGGCGTTGGCGAACAGCACTCATCCGCGATCCGTCGTGCTCATCAGTGCGCATGTCGATGTACCGATGGCCGTAAGGGCAATGAAGGCCGGGGCGATAGATGTCCTTACTAAGCCCGTAAGGGAGCAAGATCTGCTGGAGGCCGTCAATCGAGCAATTGCCAATGACGCCTCTCGCCGGGGAGATAGAACTGCCAAAGCTGCTATCCAGTCAAGATACGCTACGCTGACCGAGCGTGAGCGGCAGATTATGAAACTGGTCGTTGCGGGGAAACTGAACAAGCAGATTGCCGGCGAGCTACAGCTCGCGGAACCGACGGTAAAACTCCACAGGGGCCACATGATGAGCAAGATGGCAGCGACCTCAGTTGCGCACTTGGTCAAAATGGCAGATGGCCTGCTGTAGGCTGGGCCCTTAAGGTGCCGGGCTAGTGACGCTTCCGCCACAACGCACGAACCAAAGTTCTTTGGAGCTCTTGCTGACATCTGAACCGCTGACCCTATGCCTCAGGATAAACTAATTGACTGAAATACCCTATATTGCAGACACGACGGGCTGGTAATCGAGACAACCGGAACTGGCGAGGAACGGTTGCGCTTCTTCAAGCGGGGTCATCCTCAAGGTTCGCAGGCCGTGGATCCGTGGAACCTCTTACCTGGTGATCCGTTTTCAGTCGACGAAAGCGATTGAGCAGTCGACCACATCATCATCACAAGATCTCGGTCCTACATGTTTGATTATCGACGCATTGTCGTCATCAGCGACTTTCAGGACGGCGAGTGGAAAACAGCGCAACTGCCCTCGGTTGAAGAATATCGGCAACAGTGGCTCGACGGCTCGCGGGGCAGCATACCCGGGCCGGTGCGTCCAGCAGGCCCCATCCAGGTTGACGGCGGTTATATCGAGAGACTTCCATTGTCAGCCTTACGCGCCGGGCTTGCCGATTGCGCGGAAATCTGGACGCACTGGCGCGGCGACATTCCGCCAGCGGACTGGACCGGTGACAGTCCCCACTTGAAACGGCGGGCATTTAGGATGAACGGTCCAGAAGCGCCGTTCGGGTCCAATGACATGCTTGGGCACATTGCAGCATTCGGACCGCCGGACATTCTTTGCGTTTGGGGGCTTGGTGTGAGCGAAGATATCCTCGACGCATGCAGCGAAAGCTTCAAGATCTACAATTCCATCGATGCGCCGGCGCTGCGCATTCCCTCTGAAGTAAGCCGCCATTTCGATCTGGTGCTAACGGGAGCGGACTGGCAATCGGAGGCAGTCCGTGGCCGACATCCGACAATGATGACAGCAATCATGCCGGTGGGGCCGGAATTTGCCTCGGACACGACGTTCAGGCCGCTCGATCTGCCAAAAACCTACGATGTCGTCTATGTCGCAGCCGCACAGCCCTACAAGCGGCACGACATCCTGTTCGATGCTCTGTCCAGACTACCCCGTTCGGTCAAGGCGTTGTGCGTCTGCGGTTACGGCGAGCTGGTCCCGGAATTTCGCCGGCAGGTCGCCGACAAGGGTGTCGACGTGGATTTCATCGAACCACCGGGCGTACCGTTTGCGGAGGTAAATCGGCTGATGAACTTGTCGCGTATGGGCGTTGTCTGCGGGGTCGACGATGGCGCGCCGGCCATCCTCACCGAGTATATGCTGGCGGGCATTCCAGTTCTAGCCAATAGCGGGCTGAGTTGCGGTCTACAGTACATCACTCCGCAGACCGGACTAACTGCATCGGCCGAAGACTTTCACCTCGCCATATTAGACATTCTGGAAAACCTCGACAGCTTTTCCCCCCGCAACACCGTACTCTCTAACTGGACTTGGCCGCACAGCCAGAAGAAGCTCGCACAACTCGTCTCGCAGAAGCGGCGCGCCAAAAATCCACCTCCGATTTTACTTTAAGCGAAAATCTAATTTCGCCCTTCAAGGAACTTGGCTTCACATTCCTTGTTAGGAGATCAAATCATGGCGAGGTATTCGATGAATCTGCAGAGTTCGTTCACACTGTCCACCATCGCGACCGAACCGGCAGACATCCCACTCATCTGTTTCTCGCATCTCCGATGGGATTTCGTGCTGCAACGACCGCAGCATCTGATGGAGCGATTCTCCACTCAACGTCGGGTTTTCTATTTCGAGGAATTCATTCCGACTGATCATCACCTGCCCTACCTCGAGATCCATCCGTTTGAAAATACCCGTGTCAAAGCAATCCGGCCACGCGTGCCGCATTGGTGGAACGAGCAGGAACGCGAGAACGCCCTGCGCGGCCTTTTGAACGAATTGGTCGAGCTACACCGCGCCGAACGGCCGATTCTGTGGTTCTACACGCCGCTTATGTTCGGTTTTGCGAAACATGTCGATGCGACTGCTGTGATTTACGACTGCATGGACGAACTGGCGAATTTCAAATTCGCGCCTGCAAGCCTCAAGGATGCGGAAGCGGCCCTGTTGGCACGGGCAGACGCGGTCTTCACCGGCGGCGTCAGTCTCTATGAGGCCAAGAAGCACCTGCATGACAACATCCACGCTTTTCCCTCAAGCGTCGATATAAACCACTTCGGTACCGCTCGCATTATCGACGCTGAACCATCGGATCAGGCATCCATACCCCGTCCGCGGCTTGGCTATTACGGCGTTATAGACGAGCGTCTCGATCTCGATCTGATCCGCATGCTGGCGGCCGCGTCTCCCGATAAATCGTTCGTATTCGTCGGACCTGTCGTGAAGATTTTACCGGCGGAACTGCCGCGCGCCGCCAATATCCATTACCTCGGTCAGAAGTCTTATGCCGATTTGCCCGGTTATCTCGCGGGTTGGGACGCGGCCCTGATGCCATTTGCGCTCAACGAGGCGACCCGTTTTATCAGCCCTACCAAAACGCCGGAATACCTTGCCGCAGGCCGACCTGTTGTCAGCACTCGCATCAGGGATGTGGAGCGCACTTATGCCAACATCCCGGGCGTTTTTCTGGTAGACGACGCTGATGAATTTGCAAAGGCCTGCGATGGGGCGCTGGACCTGATACGATCCGGCACACTCTGGCGCGACGATGTCGATAAATACCTCGCAACGTCGTCCTGGGATACAACGTTCAAGAACATGTCGCTGATCGTGGAGCAAGCTGGCGCGCGCAGGCAGATGCCGGCGGATAGACAGTTTCCTCGCACTACCCGTTTAGGGTCCATGGCTTACGACTACCTGATAGTTGGTGCGGGTTTTGCAGGCTCGGTGCTAGCTGAACGGTTGGCGTCCGAGAGTGATCTTAAAGTGCTCGTCTGCGATCGTCGGCCGCACATCGCAGGCAATGCCTATGACTACCATGACGCTGCAGGCATTCTCGTACACAAATACGGCCCGCATATCTTTCATACCAACAGTGACGACGTATTTTCCTACCTGTCTCGCTTCACCGCGTGGAGACCCTATGAACATCGGGTCCTGTCTCAGGTCGGCAATTTGCGCCTGCCCGTTCCGATCAATCGTACGACGTTGAACGCGCTCTACGGCGTCGATCTTAGGTCGGAGGCAGACGCCGCTCGCTTCCTCTCGGAACGCGCGCGACCTTGCGACCCAATTCTGACATCGCGCGACGTAGTGATTTCGCAGATAGGTCCGGACCTCTACAAGACATTTTTCGAAGGCTACACCCGCAAGCAGTGGGGTCTCGATCCGTCCGAACTAGATCGTTCCGTGACGGCTCGCGTACCGACCCGCGCCAACGAGGACGACCGGTATTTCCTCGATGCCTTTCAGGCGATGCCTCTTGAGGGTTACACACGGATGTTTCAACGGATGCTTGATCACGAGAATATAACGGTCATGGTCGGTACCGAGTTCGCCGATCTCGATCGCAAGGGCCTGGCGAGACATACCATCTTTACCGGCCCGATCGACGAATATTTCGACCATCGTCTCGGAAGCCTGCCCTACCGCAGTCTAGAATTTCGCCACGAAACACATGACGTCCGGCGCATGTTTCCGGTCGGGGTCATCAACTATCCGTCCGAGGATGTGCCATTTACCCGCGTTACGGAATACAAGCACCTAACCGGCCAAGTTCATCCTGAAACCAGCATCAGCTATGAATATTCCCGGGCCGATGGCGACCCCTACTACCCGATCCCCCGTGCCGAAAATCAGGCGCTTTACAAGCAGTATGAGGCACTGGCCCGCGAGCACGACGATGTGACGTTCGTGGGACGCCTCGGTACCTACAAATATTACAATATGGATCAGGTGGTCGGACAGGCGCTCGCTACTTACCGCCGCCTTGTTGCAAAGCGCGGCGTAACCGGCAAACTGGCGGACGCCTCGGGTGGGTGATCGTCAGCGCATCCTCCTTGCGACCGACAGTCTCAACCCGTCCGGCATGGGAGAACACATTCTGGCGCTCGGGCAAATTTTGGCCGCGCGCTACGATATCACCATATCGCTGGTCTCCCAGGATAGGACGGGGCTGTTGCCACGTGCCGCACGTGCTGGCATCGCCATCAAGATCTCGCCTGATCTCGATGAGTTCAGCGACTGGCTGCCGCGGGCCGGAATCGATCTCCTGCACATCCATGCCGGCATAGGCTGGGAGGGCCACGGTCTTGCGATGGCCGGCACGGCTCACGGTATCCCGGTCATGCGCACGGATCATCTCCCGTATCTGCTGACAGATCCGGCGCAACAGGCGCTCTACAAGCATGAGGCCCGTAACGTTACGCATCATATCCTCGTCTCGGAGGCGTCGCGTCAAAGCTTCGACGGGCATATCGCGCCGGAAAAGCTAAGCGTGGTGCTTAACGGCGTTCATCCGCTCGAGCCGACGAAGTCCGTCTCTGACACCAGGCGGACATTGGGCATCTGCGATGAGGCTCTGCTCGTCACCGTCGCCCGTTTTACCGCTCAGAAAGATCACGAGACGCTAGTCCGGGCGTTGTCCGAAGTGTTGGAAACCTATCCGGCAATAAAGCTGCTTCTTATCGGGTCGGGTGAAGAGCAGCCGCGCATCGAAGCCCTGTCGGACGAACTTGCAATCAGCAACAATATCCGCTTCCTCGGCCAGCGCACGGACGTCAACGAGATCCTGGCAGCGGCCGACCTCTTTGTTCTACCGTCGCGCTTCGAAGGCCTTCCGCTTGCAGTTCTTGAGGCAATGTCGCTCGGTGTGCCGGTGATCGCAACCAGCATTGGCGGAACGGTCGAGGCTCTTGGCGACAATCATCCTTATTATGCCGAACCGGGAAATCCCAACTCGCTTGCTGCCACAATCGGTCGGGCGCTGAGCGATCCCACCCGAATGGCCGAGGCTGGGACGGCAGGCCGCGAACGTCTTAATAACCATTTTTCAGCCGAGCGAATGGCTGCCGAAACGGGTGCTATCTACGACCGGCTTCTTCCTATTCCAGGCAAGTACAGACAAAGGAACGGCTCCATGCATAAGACACGTCTGGCCTTTATAGGCGCCGGCGGGATAGCCCGGCGCCACCTCGATATCCTCGCGGGATTCAATGATGTCGAGCTTGTCGGCTTTGCAGATCCCGATCTCGACCGCGCCGACGAAGCTGCCAAGCGCTTCGGTGCAAAATCTTTCGCGCACCACCGAGACATGCTGGATGCGGTGCGACCAGACGCCGTCTATGTCTGTGTGCCACCGTTCGCTCATGGTGAGCCGGAACGGGATCTGATCGAACGCGGCATTCCCTTTTTTGTGGAGAAGCCAGTATCCCTCGACCTCGCGATAGCGGAAGAAATCGCCGAAGCCGTCGTGGCGAAGAGCCTTGTCACCGGCGTCGGTTATCATTGGCGCTATCTCGATATCGTCGACGAGGCGCGCGCGCTTTTGGCCGAAAATCCAGCGCAGCTTCTTTCCGGCTACTGGCTGGATTCGACTCCGCCGCCGCAGTGGTGGTGGAAGCAGGACAAGTCCGGCGGCCAGATGATCGAGCAGACGACGCATCTCCTGGACCTCGTCCGTTTTCTGGTGGGCGAAGTCACGGAAGTCTACGGACGTGTCGGACACAAGGATCGCGAGGAGTTTCCCGGGCTCGACGTCCCGACGGTGACCACCGCAAACCTGACATTCGAAACCGGCGTCGTTGCCAACATCGCCTCAACCTGCCTGCTCGGCTGGAACCACAGGGTCGGCCTGCACATCTTTGCCGACAAGCTCGCGATCGAGTTAACCGACCGCGACATCATGGTGGATGTTGGTCGCGGCCGGCCGGTGCGCGGCGCGGATGGTGATCCGGTGTGGCGGGAGGATCGCGACTTCATCGATGCCGTGCGCGGCGGTGAAAATCGCATTCGCTGCCCCTATGGCGAGGCGCTTGCCACCCATCGCCTGGCGCTTGCGGTAATGTCATCGGCACAGGTCGGCGAGCCGGTCCGGCTCGACCCTCCACAGTTGAGGCGGGTGGAACCGGCTCCGCTCACGTTTCAGCCGCGACCAGAGGCTCCGCAGGGCATGCCGCCGGGCCATCGCAAGATCAGGTCTCTCGGGGTCGAGGCGCCCGGTCGACCCTATCTGTTCGAATACGAGGAAGGCCCTCCCGGCGAGGGGCAGATACGGCTTGACACACTTTATACGGGTCTTTCGGCAGGCACCGAGATGACCTTCCTCAAGAACACCAATCCTTATTTCCGCTCCCGTTTCGATAGCGAGCGCGGCGTATTTATCGAGAACGAGCCGGACCTGCATTATCCCGTGCCATTCCTTGGCTATATGGAAGTCGCTCGCGTGTCGGAATCTCGTGCGCATGGGTTCTTGGAAGGCGAAATCGTCGCGACGACCTATGCACACAAGACCGGACATACTGCGAATCCCTTCCATGACCTGCTCGTGCCGCTGCCGCCGCAGATCGATCCATTGCTCGGCGTGCTGGTCGCGCAGATGGGGCCGATTGCCGCGAACGGCATCCTTCACGCGGATGCCGACGCATTTGGCGCCCATGTGCCGTCACTCGGCGCCGGCCTGCAGGACCGGCCTGTTATCGTTATCGGTGCGGGTGTCGTCGGGTTGATGACCGCACTATTTGCCCGTTCGCTTGGAGCCTCTGAAGTGGTGATCACCGACCCATCCGAGTTTCGCCGTAGCAAGGCGGAAGCAATGGGCTTGACCGCCATGACGGAAGACCACGTGTGGCAGCACGCCAAGGCCCGTTGGCATGACGGGCTGGGTCGCGGAGCAGAGTTTGTGTTCCAGACGCGCGCCCATTCCGGCAGTCTTCATACGGCGTTGAAAGCACTGAGACCTCAGGGCACCGTTATCGACCTTGCCTTTTACCAAGGTGGCGCCGATGCGCTAAGGCTGGGCGAGGAGTTTCACCACAACGGCCTCAACATCCGCTGCGCCCAGATCAACCGTGTACCACGTGGACTGACGGGGTCGTGGAACCGCCGCCGGCTGGCGTTGGCCACCATTGATCTGCTAATTGCGGACGGCGCCACGATCCGCGAGCATATGGTGACGCATGTCGTGCCGATTGAAGACGCTCCGGTCTTCCTCGCGGAGCTAGTCGAAAACCGCCCAGACTTTCTTCAGGTCGTGTTCCAGGTGAGCGAATGACAGCGGAACCCGCGCCTATCCGGATCCTTTTCGTCTTCGCATGGCTCGTGGTCGGCGGTGAGGAAACCGAGGTCCGGTTGCTGGCGAAGAACCTCGATCCGCGGCGGTATCGTATCGATGTCGTGGCGTGCTTTCGCAAGTCGGGCATGCCGCAACAGACCCACGAACAACTCCGCGCACTCGGGGTAGATGTGGATACGACCCCTTACGACCTCTCATTTGAGGACACCGTCGGTTATCTTGCATCTAAGGTTCCGGCATACGACATTGTCGTTTCCTGCCAGAATGTCGCGGATATCTATCCGGCATTGGAACGCCTGCACCTGCGTCCGCCACTGATCGAACACGGTGGCCTGGTTTCCGAAGCTCTTGCCGGCCCAAAACATCTGACCAGCCGTTATGTCGGCGTCTGCCGCTCGATACGCGATGCTGCCGCATCTCTCATGCCGGGCCGCGAGCAACATGCGATCGAAATCCCGTCCATGGTGGATCTTGCCTCGTTCGACCCGGCACGGCGGGCTGACAAGCGGGCAAGCATCGGCATCGCAGAAGACCAAGTTCTGATCGGCTGGGTTGGCCGTCTCGATCCGAAGAAAAACGTAGAGCAGTTCCTCGAGGCTGCATCGATGATCTGCACCATCCACAAAGGGGCGCGGTTCGTTGTTGTCGGCGGGCCGGACGCGTTCGTGCCGGACTATGCCGACCGGTTAAAGGCGCTGGCCAGCCAGTACGGTCTCGGGAACCGGCTGCAATTCCTTGGCGACCGCAAGGATATTCCTGATCTATTGTCCGCTTTCGACATATTTGTCTGGCTGTCGCGTGGAGAAGGCATGCCGCATGTGATCGCGGAAGCGGGAGCTGCCGCCCTTCCCGTCATCGCCACGCCGGACAACGGCGCCATGCAGCAGATCGAGGACGGCATATCCGGCCTGTTCGTGCCTTATGACGATCCGCTCGCGGTGTCCCGCGCGTTGGGCGACCTGATAACCAGTCCCGAACGCCGACGCGTACTTGGGACTGCGCTGCGGCAGAAGGTCGAGACCGCCTATTCTGTGGAAGCAGTGCTGCCGCAATGGCAAAACTTGTTCAGCGACACTCTGAGTGAGCGCAAGTCAGCCGCTCCAACCGGCGTGTTCCGCTCCTTTCTTCAGGGCGGCTTCGAGTGTTCGACGCATCGGCTTCGCCCGGGCGCTGGCGAGGCTTTGGGCCGTCGCCTCGACATAATCGATGCGGTCGGTCACGACCGGCATGCGGCGCAGGATTATCGGCAACTGGCCGGCCTTGGTATTCGCACGGTACGAGACGGTTTCCGATGGCACTTGATAGACAAATCCAGCGGTTATGACTGGTCCAGCATACGCCCGATGCTGCGCGCCGCGACCGAGACCGGCGCGCAGGTCGTCTGGGACTTATTGCATTACGGCTGGCCGGACGACCTCGACATCTGGTCGCCCGGCTTCGTAGACCGGTTTGCCAGATACGCCGGCGCTTGCGCAACCACGGTAAGGGAAGAGAGCGACGCCGTTCCCTTCTATTGCCCGGTCAACGAAATTTCGTTCTTCTCCTGGGGCGGCGGCGATGCGGGCTACCTAAACCCGTTTGCCAATGGTCGCGGCTTCGAGCTGAAGGTGCAACTGGCCCGAGCGGCAATCGCTGCCATGGAGGCGATCCTGCATGTCGAACCCCGGGCACGCTTCGTGCATTGCGATCCGGTCATCAACGTCATCACCGATCCCTTGCGCCCATGGGAGCGCGGTCATGCGGAAGGCCACCGGCAATCCCAGTTCCAGGGCTGGGATCTGATCGCCGGCCGGATCTGGCCGCAGATCGGCGGTGATGAGCGATATCTCGACATCATAGGTGTGAACTATTATTTCAACAACCAGTGGATCCACGGCGGCCCGCCGATCGACATCGGCCACCCGCTCTATAAGCCCTTCTCCAAAATCCTCTTCGAGACTTATGCGCGCTATGGCCGGCCGCTGCTAGTTGCGGAAACGGGCATCGAGGACGAACGACGAGCGCCTTGGTTCTCTTATGTTTCAGGCGAAGTGCAAGTAGCTATCAAATCTGGCGTGCCGATGGAGGGCCTCTGCCTCTATCCGATCGTCAACCATCCAGGGTGGGACGACGGCCGTGCCTGCGCAAACGGCTTGCTGTCTGCCGAAATTACATCTTCTGGCAGAGAGGTATATCAACCCCTGCAGAGCGTGTTGGTTGACAGTTCCTATTTCGATTCGGTCTGATTTCTGGCGCCCGCTTCAAGCCGCAACTCCTTCATTTCATTCGCACGAAAACGAACAGCATCTCACAGAGCGCCATCGCCGCGCCGTATGAGACGCTTTATTCATCACAGATCTGAAGGCTCAGATACTTGATGTACGAGTGGCAAAAGTCACAGGGGCGTCGAGGGTAGATGATCGCCTAATCGATCGAGCAGGCATTTGAACCTTGCTCCGCCCATCCGATCAACGTGTATAAGGTTGGTCCAAGATGGGCTCTGCTCTTGAGCGGGGTCGAACCTACGGCCCCGCGGTTGTTCCGCGTCGATCTCATCCGAACTGCTAGAGACGTCAGAGACTTAGAAATCCTCGTCCTCGGTCGCCAGTGCCTTGCCAATGACATTGGAGGGGCGTCTCGAGTTGCTGATAGCTGTCGTCCTCGTACATCGTCTCTCGTCTCGCTGCAAAAGTCTGGATTCAATTGAGGAATGGCCAGTCATCCAGGTCACGACTGATAGATCTGACGAACTCTTTCGTGAAAATTGGATGGAATTGGATGGATAAATAGTGCATGACAGCGCCTTAAAAATTGGATGGGAATGGATGCGCAAATGGAATTTCTAAATACGGCGACCGTCCGGATCACGCCTGAAATTCTGTCGCTGATCGCCGAAATTGACGAATTCAAGGGTGCTTGGCGTGCGATCGGCCGGATTGCGCCTGAGCGGCTGTCCGGCCTCCGGCGTGTCGCCACGATCGAAAGCGTCGGTTCCTCCACCCGTATCGAAGGGGCACGCCTCACCGATCGAGAGGTCGAAAAGCTGCTGGCAAACATTCGCCTGGGGTCGTTTACGACACGCGACGAGCAAGAGGTTGCCGGCTATGCGGAG
>NZ_JACHEG010000014.1 GCF_014201355.1 Aliirhizobium wenxiniae | reverse complement strand
AACCGTAATAGGACGGCGGCGGCAGTGTTCTCCATCGATTGCTATCGGACCGCCGAGCTGAAGTGGCTGCGGCATTCGCGAAACGCTGAATGTGGCCAGAGCTTCGTCCGTGTGGAGGCTCTCGGGTGTTCGCTGGCCGGGATAGAGACAGGAATGGTTGAAGGCTCGACGGCGTGATGTGTCCGCTTGAGGCTTATCGGCAGTTGGTTTTCCCGGGGCCAGTTAGTCCAGATGTCTTTGCAGGCTTCTCATCAGCGTTTTAAGATCGGCAATACCCGTGTCACTCGGCAAAAGAAGCGAGATCGCTGCCTGGCTGTTGAAGGTGTTTGCCTTTTCGGCAGGGAAGGCGATCGTCTTGATCTCGCCGCCGCCGCCATGTTTTCTCGTGCCGAAGACATAACCTTCCGTCTTCAGCATGGTGATTTCCTGCATGACGGTATCAGCGTCGACGCCCCATTGGCCGTAACGCTCGGTATTGATCTCGATGATCCTGTCGCGGGCAGCTTCTTCCATCTGCGCTAGGACACAGACGCCACCGAGCCCGACGCCGAGTGGCAGGCGCCCACCGACGCCTTCGAACAGGGCCTGCATGGGAAGGTTCCCCAGTGCGAAATCCAGACAGACGGAATCCAGTCCCGAGCGCACCATGAGGTAACTCGACAACCCGGTTTCAGCGCTGATGCTGATGAGGGCCGGGCGATAGAAATTCACCATGTCGTTGATGCTGTGGGACTTGTTGGCCAGCGCATAGATGCCGGGACCCAGGCGATAGGCGCCGCGTCGACCCGATTGCTCGACAAGGCCGAACTGGCCGAGTGCGACAAGCGCCCGGTGGACGGCGGATTTGGCATCATCCAGTTGCGTCGCAAGGTCGGAAAGCGTCAGGCCGGGTGGATTGGCGTCACCGAGCGCCATGAGGATCTCGGCCGCGCGCATGACGTTGCTCGACGATTTCTTTTCCGCGCTCAATTTCCTGTCCTCCAAAGGCAATGTATCGGCCTGCATGTCTTCGACAGTGCAGGCCGATACGAGTTCAAGCTGTGAAACGTTTCCACCCGGCTTGTCAATTCCGGGTGAAATGCAACCAAAGCGAAGTCTCAGGCGTAAAGCGAGGCTGCCTCGCCGGCCGTCAATCGTCCTTCACGCACGTCGCGTTCAACCTCGGTCTTTCCTCGGCTGGCCGGGGCTCCATAGCCGCCTGCGCCGGGCGTGACGATTTCCAGGAGATCGCCTGCCTTGAGGTCGACCGAACCGTCGACGAAGACGTCGCGGTTGCCGTTCAACGAGAAGTAACCGCGGGCGCCTTCGAGACCGCCATCGATACCCCATGGGGCGGAGATCAGGCGCGAGCCCATGACCTGCACGCGGCAATCGGCCTCGGCGCGATAGACACGGCGCAGACCCATGCCGCCGCGGAACGTGCCGGCGCCCCCGGAACCATCGACCAGTTCATAGCGAAGGAGGGTGATCGGGTATTCGTTCTCGAGCGCCTCGACCGGAAGGTTGGAGGTGTTGGTCATGTGGACATGCACGCCGTCAAGACCGTCCTTGTTCCAGCGTGCGCCGGAACCGCCGCCGATGGTTTCGAGATAGACCCAGAGGCTCTTGTCCGGCCGTGTACCGTTGAAGCTTGCAACGCCGACTGAACCGTTGGAGGCGGCCGTCACCCGGTGCGGGATAACTTGAGCGAATGCGCCGTGGATGAGATCGACGACACGCTGGCAGGCGGTGATGCGTCCATCGACGGCTGCCGGATGGCCGCAGCGCAGAAGGCTGCCTTCTTCCGCCGTGACATGGATCGGGCGGGCAAGGCCTGCATTCGGCAGGATGGTCGGATCGACGATCGATTTCACCGCGTAATAGACCGTTGCCAGAAGTGCAGTATAGACGACGTTGAGGCCGGCGCGGACCTGCGGCGGGCTGACGAAATCGAGGTGCATTTCATCACCCTTGACCTCGATCGTGACGCCGAATTCCAGTTCGCCGACAAGCGCCTCGCTGTCGAAACGATCCTTGAAGGAATAGGTGCCGTCGGGGATGGAGGCGATGCCGAGGCGCATCTTGCGCTCCGCATAGTTCATCAGTTCTGCACCTGCGGCGAGAACCGTGTCGAGACCATATTTCTCACAGAGTTCGTTGAGGCGGGTAATGCCGAGGCGGTTTGCAGCCATCTGGGCACGAAGGTCGGAAACGCGCTCGTGCGGAACCTGGCAGTTGAGGAGGAAGAGGCGCTGGATATCTTCCTGCAGCACGCCTTCCCTGTAGAGCCGCACCGGCGGAATGCGCAGGCCTTCCTGATAGATATGCGCGTGGCCGCGATCGGCGAAGTCGGAATGGTGGGCGGTATTGATTGCCCAGGCCACAAGCCGGTTCTGGACGAAGATCGGCGAGGCCATGACGATATCGGGCAGGTGGGTGCCGCCGCCTTCATAGGCATCGTTGCCGATGAAGATGTCGCCCGGCTTGATGTTTTCCAGACCCGGCGTTTTCATCAGATAGGGGATGAAGCCGATGAAGCTGCCGAGATGCATGGGGATGTGCTCGGCCTGGCACAACATCGCGCCATTGGCATCGAAGAGAGCCGTCGAGCAGTCGCGGCGCTCCTTGATATTGGTGGAATAGCTGGCGCGGACGAGCGCCTCGCCCATTTCCTCGACGGTCGAAGCAAAAGCGCTGGCAATCACTTCAACGGTAATCGGGTTGATGGCCGTGGTTTGTTCCTGATTGACGTTCAGCATCACTTCGCCTCAAGCATGAGATTGAGATAGGCATCGACGGTCGCGGTCGTATCCATCGGCACAACGGTGGTGGTATCCATCTGGTCGATGATCGCGGGACCTTGGACGACATTGCCGGCTTTCAGCTTGGCGCGATCGTAAAGCGTCGCGGTGACGAAGCCGCCGGCTTCCATCATCCAGACTTCGCGCGAACCGGTAATCGCAGCAGACGAATCCGGGCCTTCGATTTCGGCCGGCTGGAACTGCGCCTTTTCAACAAGCCCGCTTGCGGCAAGACGGAAGGTCACCATCTGCACCGGCTCACCTTCGGCAATGAAGCCGTAGAGCTGGCGATGGGCGTTGAGGAAGGCTTCCTCGATCGCTGCAAAGGTTGCGGCCGTGACCGTCCCGGCCTGTACCGGGACCGAGATTTCGTAGTTCTGGCCGGCGTAACGGACATCGACCGTGCGAGAGATCTGCTGTGCCTGCGGGGCAATGCCTTCGCTTTCGAACCAGGCATAGGCCTTGGCTTCGAGGGCTGCATAGATTTCGCCGATGCCATCAGCGCTTGCCTCGTCGAGGCGGGTCAGCTGGGTGGAAGAGAAATCGGTGCGCAGATCGGTCATCAGCAGGCCGAGAGCGCAGAGGACGCCGGGCGTGCGCGGGATGAGGATGCGCTTCATGCCGAGTTCCTTGGCAAGACGCGCGGCGTGAACCGGCCCGGCGCCGCCGAATGCGACCATGGTGTATTCACGCGGATCGTGGCCGCGCTGCACGCTGATGACGCGGATGGCCTTGGCCATGTTGGCGGCAACGATATCGAGAATGCCGTTTGCCGTTTCCAGAACGCCCATGCCGAGCTTGTCGGCCAGCGTCTGAATGGCAGCGCGCGACAGGTCCTGATCGATCTTCATGCGGCCGTTCAGCAGATATTTCGGGTTCTGCGTCTGGAGGAGCACGTTGGCGTCGGTCACGGTTGGTTCCGGGTTGCCGAGACCGTAGCAGGACGGGCCGGGATTGGCGCCGGCGCTGCGGGGACCGACCTTTAGGAAACCACCATTATCGACATAGGCGATAGAACCGCCGCCGGCGCCGACCGTGTGGATGTCGAGCATCGGCGCCTTGATCGGATAACCGTGTACAACGGATTCGTTGACGACCTGGCACTTGCCGCCGGTCAGAAGTGCAACGTCGCTCGACGTGCCGCCCATATCGAAGGTGATGAGGTTTTCGATGCCGGTCATGCGGCCGATCGCCTGGGCTGCAACGACGCCGGTGCTCGGGCCGGAAAGCACCGTGCGCACCGGCAGATCGGCTGCCGCATCAAAACCGATGACGCCGCCATTAGACTGGGTCAGCTGCGGGGCGACGGAGATGCCGAGGTTTTTCAGCTTGCCGCTGAGCGCATTGACATAACCCTTCATGACCGGGCCGAGATAGGCATTGACGACCGTCGTCGACAGGCGTTCGAACTCGCGGAATTCGGGCGCGATCTTGTGAGACAGGGCGGAGAAAGCTTCCGGGAACTCTTCTTCGAGAATGCGGCCGGCAATTGCCTCGTGTTCTGAATTCAAGAAGCTGTAGAGGAAGCAGACGGCGACTGATTTGACGCCGGCCTTCTTCAGCTCGCGAACGGCAGAGCGGAACTCTTCCTCGTCGAGCGAGATTTCGGTCTCGCCGTTCGACAGGACACGTTCCTTGACGCCGATGCGCAGATCGCGGCTGACCAGCGTATCCGGCTTGTCGGCCTGGATGTCATAGAGATCCGGACGCTTCTGGCGGCCGATTTCCAAAAGGTCGCGAAAACCGTCGGTGGTGATGAGGCCGGTCTGGACACCGCGGCCCTGGATGAGCGCGTTGGTGGCGACCGTCGTGCCGTGGCCGAGGAAGGCAACCTCGGCAGCCGTTGTGCCAACTTCACTTATGCCTTCTTCCACCCCTTGCGTGATGCCGCGGGACGGGTCGTCGGGGGTGGACGACACTTTCCAGATCTTCACCTCGCCGGTGGTCTCTTCAAACAAACATACATCGGTAAACGTACCGCCGGAATCCACGCCAATGCGCCAGACCATGAAGTTCCCCTTCTTGTTTTGAGGCCGTTTGCCCCGAAGTGCCTTCATGTAAGAACCGAAGAAAAAAACTGTCAACTAAATTCCAATAAATGGATCATATATTATTTTATATTCTGATTAAAGGAATAAGGCGTGATTTTTTGATGCTTGCTAGCTATGGAAGGCGCTATTATTCCTATAATCGGACCACTGATAATTATTTGGCCCTTTTATTGGAATTGAGCTTGACGATTTTCATTTCTGGTCCTTAGCTTGATAGCCAACGGAAACCATCGGCCTCAAGCCTCTCGGATTTTCTCATGGCCGCAGCTTCGTCATCGGGTGGAATGGATGATGCTGGGAGCGCGGCAAGACAGGTTGATGCTTGATAGCAAGGCATCCGCGAAAGCATGAATACATGCGCGCCGAGCCTTGAAGCCAGAAACAGACTGATCATAAAAGAGGGAACTGCTATGATTGTTAATCGACGAGATCTCCTCAAATATCTCGCCATCTCCAGCGCCGCCGCAGCACTTCCCGGTCAGCTTTTTGCTGCTCCGGCAGCGAAAACCCTGCGGGTCGGCCTTTCCACCTATCCGTCGCATTTCCGTCCGTGGATCAATGTCGGTTATGCGGGCCAGCTTGTTTCGGCGCTGATCAACCGCAATCTCGTCACCTATGATGCGAAGGGGCAGCTGGTCGGCGAGTTGGCGGAAAGCTGGAAGCGCGAGAACGACCTGACCTGGGCTTTCGTCCTCAAGGACGTGAAATTCTCCAACGGCCAACCGGTCACCTCGGCCGATGTGAAATGGACGCTGGAAAAGATCGCGGCTGAAGGCTCTGGCGCCTATATGCGCGATCCGGTGACCCAGATCTCCTCGATCGAGATCGTCGACGACCGTAACTTCAAGCTCGTCACCAAGGCACCGGACGTAACCATTCCCTCGGTCATGGCCTATCCCTTCCTCGGCATCATTGCCGCCGGTTCCACAGATGCCCAAGAACAGGGTGTCGGTGCCGGGCCGTTCACCATCGTTTCCGCCGAAAAGGGCGTCGGCATCTCGCTCACCGCATCGGAGCATTATTTCAAGGAGGGGCTGCCGTCCTTCAAGGATGTGCAGATCACTCCTTATGCGGACGAGAACCTGCGGGTCGCGGCACTCACCGCCGGCGATGTCGACCTGATCGACTACGTACCGTGGAGTGCGATGGACACGATCGACAAGGACGCCAATCTCAAGCTCGACGCCATGGCTTCCGGTGCGTTCATGTATCTGAGCTTCAACGGTTCGGGCGTGTTCAAGGATCCGAAACTGCGCCAGGCGGTTGCCTTCGGCATTCGCCGCGAGGAGATCGTCAATACCGTGTTCTACGGTCGCGGTGCTCCGCTTTCAGGCGTTCCGCGCCCGTCGGTTTCGCCATACTACAACAAGGAACTGGCCAATTACTGGAGCTATGATCCGGCAAAGGCAAAGGCGCTTCTGAAGGAAGCGGGCCACGAGAACGGCCTTGAGGTTTCGCTGCTGGCGACCTCGCAATATACGATGCATTCCGGCATTGCCGTTCTGGTTCAGTCGCATCTTGCCGAAATCGGTATCAAGGTGAACCTCACCATGCCGGACTGGGCGACCCGTGTGACCATGGGCAATCGTGGCGTCGGCGATTTCGCGGTCCAGGGTATCGGCATCGACACGCTGGATCCGGATGCGGCGGCAACCGTTATCGATCCGTCGCTGACGCAGACCTTCCTTCGCAGCCGCAATTTCGAGGTTCCGGGCCTTTCCGACCTGCTACAGCGCGGTCGGCAGGAAGGTGACGAGGCCAAGCGCATCGCGCTTTATGCCGAGGTCGACAAGCTTGTCTGCGACAATACCAGTTTCTGCGGCCTCGCTTATCGCGCGACAGGTTTCGCCCGTAACAAGACTGTCGGCAATCTCGAACTGCTGCCGGACCAGATGTCGCCCTTTTCGGCAACACTGTTCGACAAGCTGGCGCTTGCCTGACGCCATCTCCCCCAACGCTTCCGCTTGGCTTTCGATGCAGGCGGAAGCGGACTGGCGCCGGCTGCCGTGTCGCATGACTGCGGCGGCCAGTGCCGTGACGAAAAGAGAATAGGGGTTTCATGTTCTGGTTTCTAAGACGCGGGATCGCCAGTCTGGTCATGCTATGGGTGATCGTGACGCTGGTCTTCATGTCCATTCACTTCGTACCCGGTGACCCCGTCGAGCTGCTTCTTTCACAGGATGGCGGTTCTGCCGATCCGGCGACCGTGCAGATGATCCGCGAGGATCTCGGGCTGAACCGTCCGATCGTAGAACAGTATGTCGAAAAGCTGAAAGGGCTTGCCTCCTTCGACCTCGGGCGCTCCATGGTCGACGACAGTTCGGTCTCGGCGGAAATCGCGCGGCGGCTGCCGCGTACGCTGGAACTGATCGGGCTTGCGGCGCTGATCAGCCTCGTGATCGGCATTCCTGCGGGCATATACGCTGCGCTTCACACCGGCAGAACGTTCGATCGCGTGGCGTCCTATCTGGCAGGCTTTGCGCAGGGCATTCCGGTTTTCGTGCTGGGCACGCTTCTCATCCTCGTCTTTTCGCAGATGCTGAAACTGACTTCGGCGGGTGGTTTCGTGGCTTTTTCGCAAGCGCCGGGCAAGCATATGGGGTTGCTGCTCATGCCATCGCTTTCAATCGGTATCGGTCTTGCCGCGATCGTCTTCCGGATCACCCGCGCTTCGACGCTGGAAGTATTGCCGCTCGACTACGTGCGCACCGCTCGCGCCAAGGGGCTGGGTGATCGCCGCATCGTGCTCCACCATATCCTTCGCAATGCGCTGATCCCCGTCATCACCATTTTCGCGCTGCAGATCGGCTCGCTGCTCGGCGGCACGGTGCTTGTCGAATATGTGTTCAACTGGCCGGGGCTTTCGGGAATGCTGGTCAGCGGCGTCAATGCCCGTGATTATCCGACCGTGACCGGCGTCATTCTGGTGATTTCGGCGCTCTTCATCGGCCTCAACTTCCTGGTCGATGTGCTCTACGGCCTGACCGATCCGCGGGTGCGCAAATGACCGGAACCTCTTTGAAATTCACATCACGTCAGATTCCGGCCGTTCTTCTGGCCTTGCTGCTCGTCGTCAGTCTTCTCGCGCCCGTTCTGCCGTTGCAGGATCCCTTGTTGATGGATACCGCGGCCCGCTTTGCCGCTCCCTCGGGCGCGCACCTGTTCGGGCAGGATGAATTTGGCCGTGACATTCTGGTGCGCCTCATCTTCGCGATCCGCAACTCGCTGATCGTGGCCTTTGCCGCCGCCATTCTGGCGGGCGTCATTGGCACGGCGCTCGGTGTTATGGCCGGTTACTCGCGCGGGCTTACCGAAATGCTGGCGATGCGGTTCATCGACATCGTGCTCTGCTTCCCGCCGCTGCTGCTCGCGATGCTGGCGGTGACGCTTTACGGGCCGGGGCCGGTGACGCTTATTCCCGTACTTGCGATCGTTTTCGTGCCAAGCTTCACGCGTGTGGCGCATGCCAGCGTGCTTTCGGTTCGCTCGCAGGATTATGTCGAGGCTGTGCGCAGCATGGGGGCGAGCAATGCGCGTGTGATGTTTTCCACCATCCTGCCGAATATTGCCGGTCCGCTGATCGTGCAGTTTTCGTTCACCGTCGCAGTGACTGTGGTGCTGGAATCCGGCCTGTCCTTCCTCGGGCTTGGCGTGCTGCCGCCGGCGCCGTCGCTCGGGCTGATGATCGGGACCGGTCGCGCCACGCTGGCGCAGGCGCCGATGCTGCTCGTCTGGCCCTGCGCGGCGCTGACGGCGATGATCCTCATTCTCAATGCCTTCTGTGACGACCTGCGTGACAGGCTCGATCCGAAATCCAGCAAGATCAGGGGGCAGTGATGTCGATAGCCGAAACCACGAAAAAGCCCGGCCTGTCGATCTCCGGCCTCAACATCTCCTTCCGCAACAAGGATGGATGGACCTCGGTCGTGCGCAATCTCGGCTTCGATATCGCGCCCGGCGAGACCGTTGCGATCGTCGGCGAATCCGGGTCGGGCAAGAGCGTCACTGCTTTGTCCGTGCTTGGCCTGTTGCCGCAGCAGTCGACTCGTATCGAGGGCTCGATTAGGCTCGGGGACAAGGAGCTTCTCTCTCTTTCGCCGAAAGCCTTGAAGGCGCTGCGTGGCAACGAGATCGCAATGATCTTTCAGGAGCCGATGACGTCGCTCAACCCGACAATGTGCATCGGCGACCAGATCGCCGAATCCATCATCGCCCATCGCGGGATCTCCAAGGCGGAGGCCAAGGTTGAGGCGATCCGGCTGATGGAGAAGGTGCATATTCCGTCGGCGGCGCGCCGTTACGGTGAATATCCGCATCAGTTTTCCGGCGGTATGCGCCAGCGCGTGATGATCGCCATCGCGCTTGCCTGCAAACCGGCACTGCTGATTGCCGACGAGCCGACGACGGCGCTCGACGTGACGATCCAGGCGCAGGTGCTGAACCTGATCAAGGAATTGCAGGAAGAAGAGGGTATGGCGGTTCTCTTCATCACCCATGACATGGGGGTGGTGGCCGAAGTCGCCGACCGCATGGTGGTAATGTATCGCGGCGATGTGGTGGAAGAGGGCACGACGACCGAAATCTTTGCCAATGCCCGGCATCCTTACACCAAGGCGCTGCTTTCCGCCGTGCCGCAATTGGGATCAATGAGCGGTTCAAGCGATCCGCAGCCTTTTGCCATCTACGATATCAATACCGGCCTTGCCGCCGAGGCTTCGGTTTTGAAATCGACCGTGGATACTTCGGAAATCCTGCTCGACGTGAAGGACCTGTCGGTTCGTTTTCCCGTGCAGCAAACGATCCTTGGCAAGGTGACGGCGCGTGTGCATGCGGTCGAAAATGTCAGCCTGACGCTTGCGCGCGGGGAGACGCTGGCGATCGTCGGAGAATCCGGCAGCGGCAAATCCACGACGGGCAAGCTGATCACCGGTCTCTTGCATCCGACAGCCGGCAAGGTGGAGATTTGCGGCAAGCCGATGCGCAGCGACACACGACAATCACTCAGCCGCTCGGTGCAGATGATCTTTCAGGATCCGTTCGCCAGCCTCAATCCGCGTCTGACGGTTGGCCGGGCGATTACCGAGCCGCTGCGCATCCACAAGCTGGCGACCGAAAAGGAGCAGGACGAGATTGCCGCCTCGCTACTGACGCGTGTCGGCCTGTCTCCCGATATCGCCAAGCGTTATCCGCATGAATTTTCCGGCGGTCAGCGGCAGCGCATCTGCGTTGCCCGCACGCTGGCGCTGAAACCGAGCGTGATCATCGCCGACGAGGCGGTGTCGGCGCTCGACGTGTCGGTAAAGGCGCAGGTGGTCAACCTGCTTCTGGAACTGCAGCAGGAGATGCAGCTCGGCTTCATCTTCATCAGCCACGACATGGCTGTGGTCGAGCGGATCAGCCACCGCGTGGCGGTGATGTATCTCGGAGAAATCGTCGAAATCGGGCCGCGGGCGGCGATCTTCTCCAATCCGGTTCATCCCTATACGCGTCGTCTGATCGAGGCCGTGCCGGTTCCCGATCCGTCGCGGCGGCGTGACCGTCACAAGATCGCCGACAGCGAGATCCGCAGTCCGGTGCGTCCCGGCGATTATGTGCCGCCAGCGCGTAGCTATCGCGAAGTGTCGCCGGGCCATCTGGTGCAGGACGCCGGCCCGGAATGGGCGGCTTGAATTTTTAATAGACAATCGAGGCAAAAGGCCATGTCACTCTCCATTCCCGTTTCCCCTTTTCAAGGCGATGCCGAACTTCCGGCGCATGCCGATGTCGTCGTCATCGGTGGCGGTATTATCGGCATCAACACGGCACTGACGCTGGCGGAGCGCGGGGTTTCAGTCGCAGTGGTGGAGAAGGGCGTGATCGGCGGCGAACAGTCTGCGCGCAACTGGGGCTGGACGCGCCAGATGGGCCGCGACCCGGCGGAAATTCCGCTGACCATGGCAAGCCTCAGATTGTGGTCGCAGATGAACGAGCGCACCGGTGAGGAAACCGGCTGGCGGCGTACTGGCATTACCTATCTCTGCTACAACAAGCGCGACATGGATATCTGGGGTGGTTGGTATGAAAAGGGCAAGGCTTACGGGCTGAACTCCGAAATGCTGACAGGGCCGCAGACCGAAGCGCTGCTGCCGGGATCATCCGGCGGGCTGATTGGCGGTCTTCACACGCCGAGCGACGGTCGCGCCGAACCGGCTTTGGCGACTGTTGCCATGGCGAATGCAGCAAGGCGTGCTGGCGCTCATATCATGACGCAGTGTGCGGCCCGTGGTGTCGAGCGCTCGGCGGGCAAGATTTCTGCCGTCGTGACGGAACGCGGCCGGATCACTTGCTCGTCGGTGGTGCTGGCGGGCGGTATCTGGTCGCGGCTGTTTGCCGGCAATATGGGTATCGATTTTCCGCAGTTGAAGGTGATGGGCACTGTCGCCCGTGTGACCGGTATCGAGGGCATTTCCGACATGCCGGTCGGTGCCGGTGATTTCGCCTATAGAAAGCGCCTGGACGGCGATTATTCGGTGGCGCTGCGCAATGCCAATATCGCCAATATCGTGCCGGACAGCTTTCGCCTGTTTGCCGAGTATATGCCGTCGTTCATCCAGACATGGCGGGAAATAAAGCTGCGGGTCGGCAAGCCCTTTGTCGACGAGCTGGTGATGCCAAGACGCTGGCAGCTGGATGAAAAGACGGCCTTCGAAGCGATCCGTACGCTCGATCCTTTGCCGACGAAATCCTTCAACCGCAAGGCGCTCGCCAATCTGGCACGCGCCTATCCGGCCTTCGCCAAGGCGCGTGTCGTCAACGAATGGGCCGGCATGATGGATGTGACGCCGGATGCGGTTCCGGTGATCAGCAATGTGCCTTCAACGCCAGGCTTCTTCATCGCGTCGGGTTTCTCCGGCCACGGGTTCGGTATTGGGCCGGGGGCAGGGCATCTGATGGCCGATATCGTCATGGGCGGCGATACGCTGGTCGATCCCGCGCCGTTCCACATTTCGAGACTTCGTCCGAAGCTGGCGATTGCCGCGTAGGAGCGGGCGGCTTTTTGTCATCATGGCAAAAAAAGACCTCCCATATGCGTTCGGGCAATATGGGAGGTTTAGTTGGGGAGGGGTGTCCGGCTTTCAAATTTCGTTCGCCGGGACGATCATTTATCCGGCGAGATCGCTGGTCAGCAGGCCGGCATAGGGGAAGAGGGCAGGAGAGCCGCCGCAATGGATGAAGAGAACGGAGCTGCCCTTTTCGATGCTGCCCTTTGCGACACAACCCATGATGCCGGCGAAAGCCTTGCCGGTGTAGACCGGATCGAGAAGCATGCCTTCGCGATTGCCGGCAAGCTTGATCGCGGCATTGCCCTCATCCGACGGGATGGAGTAGCCGGGGCCGATATAGTCGTTCTCGATGCGGATATCGTCTGCGGTCCAGCGCTTTTCGAGGTCGAGAAGGTCTGCGCCGGCATTTGCCATCACGGCGATACGTTCGCTGAAGGGTACGGCGCTGCCGGTGACGGCGATGCCGACGACTTCCGTATCCGGCCAATAGAGCGAGCAGCCGATATGAAGGCCGGCAAGCGTGCCGCCCGAACCGACCGGGGCAACGAGATAACGCGGAGCGGGCGTGCCGGCGGCGGCGTATTGCTCGGAGAGTTCCTTGACCGCGTTGACATAACCCATGGCGCCGAGTGCGCTCGCGCCGCCGAGCGGGATGATATAGGCCTTCTCGCCACGCGCCTCGGCCTGAGCCGCATGATGGGCCATGCGTGGGTTGATCTCGGTGAAATAGGCATCGGGATCGAGGAAGTCGATCTCAGCGCCGAAGAGGTGGTCGAGCAGGAGGTTGCCCTGATAGAGATCCGGACGATTGCCGCGCAGGACGAGAATGGGCTTCATGCCGTATTTACGTGCGGCTGCAGCCGTCATTCGGGCGTGGTTGGACTGGTGTCCGCCGGTGGTGATGAGCACCTTGACGCCTTGGGCGACGGCATCGGCCATCAGATATTCGAGCTTGCGCACCTTGTTGCCGCCACCGCCGAAGCCGGTGAAGTCGTCCCGCTTGACCGAAAGCGAAATGCCAAGCTCGGCGCTAAGGCGGTCCATCTTCTCGATCGGCGTCGGCAGATAGCCGAGGGAGAGCCTGGGGATCGCTTCGAGTTTCATGCAGATTTCCTCTTGAATCACGGGGTGCGGCGGGTCGCTGGCGACCGGCAATGATCAATGGATATATAATATATCCTATATCGATGCTGGCAAGATGCTTTCATTTGTGGCATGCAATATAAAGAGGCAAATTATTGCCCCGGACCCGAATTATAGAGAAAAAGGACCCGTCCATGAGCGCACCTGTGATGACCGTGTCGGGCCTGAAAACCTCCTTCCGCCGCAAGGGTGTGTGGCTGCCCGTCGTGCGTGACGTGTCCTTCGATATTCATGCGGGGGAGACATTGGCGCTGGTCGGTGAATCCGGTTCCGGCAAGAGCGTGACGGCCATGTCGATCATGCGGCTCTATGCGCCGGAGACCTGCCGGATCGAAGGATCGGTGAAGCTTGAAGGTCAGGAGCTGACGACGCTGCCGGAGCGCAAGATGCGCGACGTTCGCGGCGACCGGATCGCGATGATCTTCCAGGAACCGATGACCAGCCTCAATCCGTCGCTGACGATCGGCGACCAGATTTCCGAGGTTCTGGTTGCACATCGCGGTCTGTCGTTGACCGACGCGATGAAAGAGACGCGCGGCTTGCTGGAAAAGGTCCGCATTCCATCCGCCGCCAAGCGTCTCGAAGAGTATCCGCACCAGATGTCTGGCGGCATGCGCCAGCGCATTATGATCGCCATGGCGCTTGCCTGCCGCCCGAAACTTTTGATCGCCGACGAGCCGACGACGGCGCTCGACGTGACGATCCAGGCGCAAATCCTCGAACTGATCAAGCTGTTGCAGGAAGAGGAGGGCATGGCCGTTCTCTTCATCACCCATGACATGGGTGTGGTTGCCGAAATCGCCAACCGCACGCTGGTGATGTACAAGGGCGAGGCGATCGAGCGCGGCCAGACCGAGCAGATTTTTGCCGAGCCGCAGCGGGGTTATACTAAGGCGCTTCTTTCCGCCGTGCCGAAGCTGGGATCGATGCAGGGCGAGGCAAGCCCGGCCCGGTTCCCGCTGGTGGATATCGAGACGGGCGTGCCGGTTGCGATGCCGGAGGTGAAGGACACCGTGTCTGCCGAGCCGGTGCCGCTTCTGCAGGTGCGCGATCTGGTGACGCGTTTCGATATCGGCAGCGGGTTTCTCGGGTCTACATCGGGCCGTGTCCATGCGGTCGAGAACGTCTCCTTTGATCTCAAGGCCGGGGAGACGCTGGCTCTGGTGGGCGAGTCCGGTTGCGGCAAGTCGACAACCGGCCGCACGATTATCCGCTTACAGGACGCAACGTCTGGCTCGGTGAAGCTTGACGGCAAGGAGATACTCGGCCTGACGGGCGACGCTATGCGCGCCATGCGCCGGCATATCCAGATGATTTTCCAGGACCCGTTTGCGAGTCTCAATCCGCGCATTCAGGTCGGTGATGCGGTGGCGGAACCGCTGCTTGCACACAGGATTGCATCCAGCAAAAGCGATGCCCGAGACCGGGTGGCGGACCTGATGGTGAAGGTCGGTTTGCAGCCGGATATGGCCAGCCGTTTTCCGCACGAATTTTCCGGCGGCCAGCGCCAGCGGCTGTGCATTGCCCGCGCGCTTGCCATGGCGCCGCAGATCATCGTGGCGGACGAGGCCGTGTCCGCGCTCGACGTGTCGATCAAGGCGCAGGTGATCAACCTGATGCTCGACCTGCAGGAAAGCATGGGGCTTTCCTACCTGTTCATTTCCCACGACATGGCGGTGGTGGAGCGGATGAGCCATCGGGTTGCCGTCATGTATCTCGGCGAGATCGTCGAGATCGGTCCACGGCAGGCGATTTTCGAAAACCCGCAGCATCCCTACACGAAGCGGCTTCTCGCTGCCGTTCCCATTCCGGACCCGGCTCGTCGCGGCATTCGCCGGGGCTTGAGCAACGAAGAGATCAAGAGCCCGATCCGGCCGCTCTCCTATGTTCCGCCGAAGAGGGATTATGTGGAGGTGTCGCCAGGGCACCTCGTGCAGTCCTGGGGTGATGAGTGGGGCAATGCCGCTGCCGCGGCGTGAATTGGCAGGGATTGAAAGAATGACAGTGTCGAACCGGGTGGCAATGATCAGCGGCGCATCGCGCGGTATCGGCGCTTCGATTGCGGAAAAGCTGCTTTCCGAAGGATGGTCCGTGAGCCTTGGGGTCAGAAACCCGGAGGCTTCGGTATTCAATGAGAATGCGAACGCGCTTGTCTGCCGTTTTGATGCGCTCGATCCTGAAAGCGAACGGTCATGGATGGAAGAGACGATTGCCCGTTTCGGCCGGCTGGATGGGCTCGTGCACAATGCCGGGATCATGACGCCGAAGACCGTGCTGGAAGCTGAAGACGCCGACTTCGACCTGATCTTCAATGTCAACGTGAAGTCGCCGATGCGTCTCAGTCAGCTGGCCTGGCCGTATCTCGAAAATGCCCCGAACGGGCGGATCGTGACTTTGGCATCGCTTTCGGGCAAGCGGGTGAAATCCGCCGGTTCCGGGCTTTATGCTATGTCGAAATTTGCGGCGGTTGCGTTGGGCCATGGTCTGCGCCAATGCGGCAAGGAGAACGGCGTTCGTTCGACGATCATCTGTCCGAGTTTCGTTGCCACCGACATGGGCAATGCGCTGGCGACCCGCGACAGTGCCGAGCTGACCCAGCCGGAAGATATCGCCAATATCGTTCACATGGTTCTTGAGCTGCCGAAGACGGCGAGCATTGCCGAGATCCCGGTCCATTACACCGTCGAAGACTGCTATTGATCAGCCGGATGGTCGGGCAAGCTGCGAAACGGCTCGCCCGACGAGGCTCTTATACTTCTTCGGCTGGGCCGATCTCGATCGGCAGGGCGGCATTGCCGGCCCATTCATGCCATGAGCCGACATAGATTTTCAGCTTGTCGAAGCCTGCGAGTTTCAGGCCATAAAGTGCGGTCGCCGCGCGTGCGCCGCGGTGGCAATAGGTGATGATCTCACGATCCGGCGACAGGCCGGCGGCTTCGGCAATTTGGCGGATTTCTTCGGCCGGGCGATATTTTCCGTCTTTCAGCACATCTTCGTAGAAGGCGAAATGCGAATGCGGAATGCGGCCGGGGCGGGCGCAGCAGGCGTGGTGGAAGGTGCCTTCGAATTCGGTCTTTCGGCGGACGTCGAAGATATAGGCACCGTGATCCGCGTGGTTCAGCACGTCATCAGTCGAGGCGACGAGTTCGCGGTGGAAGCTGATCCCCTTGGTTTCGGATTGTGCAATCACATCTGGCAAGCCTATTCCCGAAGCTGTTTCGCCGCCGGCGGCCTTCCAGGCCTGAATGCCGCCGTCGAGGATCAAGCCGCCCTTGAGGCCAACGAGTTCATAGAACCAGAGGCCGCGCGGCGAGATCATGCCGGTCTGTTCCTCGAAAAATACGGGGATGCGATCGCCGCCGAGGCCCAACCGGTCGAAGGCTTCGCGAGCGCCGGCGGCCATGCCGGTTATGCCCGCCTCGTTACTTTCTGGGATGAAATAGTCGTAGACATTGAGGCTGACCGCGCCTGGAATGGTGGCTTCGCGCCATGCCGCTTCCGGCCGCACGTCGACGGGAACGTACTTGCCTTCCGGAAGTAGCTTGATGAGTTCGGCGGCGGTGATGATCATGGCCGGATCCTTTCGGGAATGCGTATCAGATGGACGGCAGGAGAGTGCCGATGTTCAGGTCGTTGGCTCGGGTCAGCACACGAGCGGCAAAGGCGATGTCGAAGACGTTGAGGCCGAAGCTGGAGAAGTAAAGCGATGCGTCTGCCGGTGGTTTCCAGCCGTCGAGCAGCAGGGCGGGAAGATCTGCCGCGACTTGCTCCGGCGAAAATTCTCCGGCGCGATACATCTGGAACAGGCTTTTAGCGCTCTTCTCGGCGAAATCGCCCCAGAGATCGACGGTGATGAGATCGGTTGCCGCGATCGTTTCGAACATGACCTCGTGAAAGCCGATCTGCATGATCAGCCGACCGGGCCTGACCGCGGATTTGTCCAGAAACGGTTGTGGTGCAGACGTGCAGCAGATGACGACATCCACATCGGCCAGCGCCTCATGCCAATCGACATGGGGGAGGATGCGGGTGGAACCGTTGCCGGCCTGTTCGATCAGGGTATCGAGATTGGCTCGTGTCCGGTTCCAGAGATGGATCGCTTCGAGACCGGGAAACAGGGTCAGCAGCATATCGAGATGGGTCTGCGCATGCGCGCCGGCACCCAGCAGGGCAACGGTCCTGATGCCTTCAGGTTTGAGGGCCTTGATCGCAGCCGCCGAGACGGCTGCTGTGCGCATGCGAGTCAGAAGCGCGCTTTCGACGCTGCCGACCGGTGCGCCGTCGGACAATCGGTTGATCACCGTCGTGCTGCTGATGCTCGGCAGATCGCCGATCGGTTCTGCGCGGTGGACCGTCCATTTCAGACCGGCTGCATCATAAGCGCCGCCGACGAAGGCCGGCAGGCCATAGGCCTTGTTACGGGGGTCGGTTCCGAGCGGCATGACGCTTTCGGCGACCATGCCGGCTTCGCCGCCGCGCAGGAGCCGGATTGTAGCCTGGATATCCTCGACCGCTGCGGTCCAATTGAGTGCGCCGACTTCGATTGCATCCTTGCGGGAGAGGTGGCGGATGGTGCTCACGCGGCCTCCGGTTCGTTTGTGACGTGTTCGAGCCAGAGCGTGATCGACTGGATGAACCGTCGAAATCCTTCGAGCGTCATGAATTCATCGATGCCATGTGCATTGCCGCCGCGACCGGCGCCAGCGAGCAGGAAGGATTTTGCATGCGGCGCGAAAGCATAAGCGGGGGCGGCGCCGATTGCCCAAGGCCAGATCTGCGGCGGGGCATTGGCGGTGGTCTCGTAGCTTTTGAGGAGGGCCGAGACGCCGGGGGCATCTGCTGTGAAACGGAAGCCGGGATAGCTGTCTGCAATATTGAGGGCTGCTCCCGGCGTTTTTTCGAGCGCTGTCCGATACTGGCTGAGGAAATCAGCCGGATCGAGGGAGGGTGGTGTGCGTAGTTCGAAAGCGGCACGCGCGCCATGCGGGATGACGCCATCGGAGCCGAGCGGCATGGTTTCGAGGCTCGATATGTTGAAGGATGCGGTCGAAAGGACGTGTTCGAGCAGGGTCTGTGCATCGCCTTTCAGCGAGAAGGTTTCGGTTCTGCGGAAGCGCAATTCGGCGGCGGGATCGAAGGCTTTTGCCAGGATGGAGATTATGCCTGCGGCTTCTGCATCGATTGCGATCTTTGCGAGTTCGCCGGTCGGCGGCTTGCCGATCAGGGAGAGGGCTTCGACCAGTCGGCTTGCGGGATTGGCGATCCACGGGGCGTTGCTGGAATGGATCGCCGCTTTCGGGCCACCCCATTGACCGCCGTCGACCCGCACCTCGCCTTTGGCGATGCCGGAAAAGCCGAGATAGACGCGCGGCGCGCCACCGCCATATTCGCAGAAGGAGGGGAAGATCGCGGAGGCGCTTTTGCGCAGCGGGCAATCCGAGGCGGCAAGATAGTCTCGCATCGCGCCGCTGCCGCTTTCCTCTTCGCCATCGACGAGGATTTCGACATTGACGCGGAGTTTTCCGGCATCGGCCAGCGCCTTCAAGGCGACGAGCATGCCGGCAAGCGGGCCTTTGTTGTTTTCCGCACCGCGGGCAACGAAGCTTCTCCCGATGCCTTCGAGATCGACGATGCCGCCCTTGAACGGATCGACGGACCAGCCTTCCGGCGAGGCGGGCATGACGTCATACATGTTGTAGAGGATGACTGTCTTTTCCGCGCCGACATCGATACGGGCATGGATGACCGGCGGGCGCCCTTTCGACGAAGCCGCCGAGATAATGGTTGCGCCGAGTTCGGTCTTCAGCCAGGTGACGACCGCATCCGCCTGTCGCGTGATCTGCCGTTCATCGCCCTTGACCGACGGGATTTCGCACCACTGCCGGGTAAGGTCTAGAGCGGCGTCGAAAGTGGCGTCCGAAGTCATAGCCTGATCCTCGGGTTGAGCCAGACATAGGCGAGATCGACAAGGAAATTGACGATGACGAAGACCGCTGCGGCGAAGAGAACGACGGCCTGAACGACGGGGAAGTCACGGTTCTGGATCGCCTCGACCGCCAGTCGACCGATGCCCGGCCAGGCGAAGATGATTTCCGTCACCAGTGCGCCGCCAAGCAATGAGGCGAAATACATGCCCTGTACGGTGATGACCGGGATCAGCGCGTTGCGCAGCGCATGATGAACGATGATCCGCCAGGACGAGATGCCCTTGGCGCGGGCCGTGCGGATGTAGTTTTCGCCGAGAACCTCGATAAGGCTTGCCCTGACCAGCCGGGTGATGGCGCTGAGATAATAGGCGCCGAGCGCGATGGAAGGCATGATCAGATGCCAGACAGAACCAATGCCGCTTGAGGGCAGCCAGCGCATTTTCAGCGAGAAGAAGATGATCAGCAGCAACGCTAGCCAGAAGACCGGGATGGCCTGGCCGAGCAGCGAGATGACGCGGATTGCGAAATCGATGGCGCTGTTCTTACGCACGGCAGCGATCGTGCCCAGCAGGAAGCCGAGGAGAGAGCTCCAGACAAGTGCGGTCATGGCGAGAAGCGCTGTTGCCGGCAGGCGTTCGATCAGAAGATCAAGCGCCGGGCGCTGGAAGCGTAGCGACATGCCGAGTTCGCCGGTTACCGCACTTGCCAGAAACCGGCCATACTGCACCCAGATCGGATCGTTGAAGCCCATGGCCTGACGGAATGCCTCGATCTCCTCGCGGGTGGCTTCCGGCGGCATCATCAATGCTGCCGGGTCGCCGGT
Organism: Aliirhizobium wenxiniae; assembly: GCF_014201355.1. Taxonomy (GTDB): domain Bacteria; phylum Pseudomonadota; class Alphaproteobacteria; order Rhizobiales; family Rhizobiaceae; genus Neorhizobium; species Neorhizobium wenxiniae. Next base: position 70,686 of record NZ_JACHEG010000014.1, on the reverse strand, counting down.
CAGGAACAGGGCGAAGAAGACGATTGCCGAGACGCCGAACATGACGACGAGGCCTTGCAGTGCTCGTCCGGTGATAAAGCTCAAAGTCTTCATGTCTTAGGAATTCCTGCTGTCTGCACGTCGCACGAGCCAGTCACCGATCAGGTTGCAGCCGATCACCAGCGCGCCGATGACGAGGCCCGGATAAAGCACCAGCCAGTTGGCAAGCAGGATGAAGGAGCGGCCTTCGCCGATCAGGTTGCCAAGCGTTGGGGTCGGCGGCTGCACGCCAAGGCCCAGGAAGCCGACGGAGGCTTCGAGGATGATGAGGCGTGGCAGATCGAGCGTCATCAGCACCGTGATCGGCCCGACGATGTTGGGCAGGACATGGCGGAAGATGATGACCATGTTGGACAGGCCGATGGAGCGCGAGGCGTCGATATATTCCAGCTCGCGGATTTCGAGCGTCTTGGCGCGGGCGACGCGGGCAAAGACCGCCCAGCCGGTAACGCCGAGTACGACGACGAGATTGCCCATGCTCGGGCCGATGACGGCAACGATGAGCAGGATCAGGAGAATGAACGGGATGGCAAGCTGCACATCGACGGCGCGCATGATGATGATGTCGAACCAGCCGCGGTAATAACCGGCGATCATGCCGAGCGTCGTGCCTAGCACGACGGAAATGACCGAGGCGGCAAGGACGATCGACAGCGAAATCGCCGTTCCAAGCCCAAGGCGGGCGAGGAGATCCCGCCCGAGCTGGTCTGTTCCCAGAGGATGAAGCTCTCCGCCGATGACGGAAAGCGGTGGCTTGAATGTCGCGGTCAGGGTTCCGCGCACAGGGTCGATCGGCCAGAGAAGGGGCACGAGGACGCAAAGCGCCAGAACCGCGATCAGAAGGAACGTGGCAAATATCGCATCTGCGTTGTCCCTGACATTCCAGAACCGTGTCATGCGCGATTACTGCTTCTTGATGTCGAAGATCGGGATACGGGCGTCCGGGCGTCCTTCGAAGGTGACCGATTTAGCCTTACCGTAAAGGGCATCTTCCTGGTAGAGCGGGATGACCGGCACCTGCTCTGCGGCGAGATCCTGGATCTGGGCCAGCACCGCTTCGCGCTTTGCCGGGTCGACGATCGAGCGGCTTTCATCGAGCAGCTTGTCGAGTTCCGGAATGGAAGCTGTCGAATAGGGTTCGCCGGTCTTGAAGATGGCATAGACGGCGGCATCCGCATCGAGCGTCTGGGTGGAGCCCCAGCCGAGCATGAAGATCGGGCCCTTGCGCGGAACCTGCTGGGTGTAGACGGACCAGTCGAGCACTTCCTGATCGATCTTGACGCCGATATCGCCGAACTGCTGGGCAATCGCCTGGGCGACTTCACTGTCCTTCATATAGCGATGGGTGGACTGCATCTTGATCGAGAATCCGTTCGGCAGGCCGGCTTCGGCAAGCAGGGCCTTGGCCTTGGCAGGATCATAAGCGGTAACCGGCAGGTCTTTGTAGCCGAAGTCGGCGGCGCCGACCTGGGTGCCGCGCGGCGATGCCATGCCCTGCAGGATGTTGGTGACGATCGACTGGCGATCGATCGCCATGTTGAGGGCCTGGCGGACTTTGACGTTGTCCAGCGGCTTTTCGCTCATCACGAGGCCGAGATAGATGGTGAGGCCACCGTTCTTTACCTGGACAAGATCGGTATCCGGGCTGTCCTTGACCATCGGAGCGATATCGACGGGCACGTTTTCGATCAGGTCGACTTCGCCGGTCAGAAGCGCTGTGATACGGGCCGTGCCGTCCGGGATTGCGCGCCAGGTCACCTTGTCGATCGACGGCGCGCCGCGCCAGTAATCCTTGTTGGCTTCGAGAATGACATGCTGGTCGGGAACGAATTCGACGAATTTGTAGGGGCCGGTGCCGACCGGCTTGCGGGCGAAGACGTCGTTGCCGACTTCCTTCACGTATTTCGGCGGCACGATATAGGCCGGATAGCGGCTCATGCGGGTGGGCAGAAGCGGATCGGCGCCCTTGGTCTTGATGCGGACGGTCAGCGGATCGACAACTTCGACGCTTTCGACGGTGCGGATGTAAGAGACGGTCGGGGACTTGGCGGCAGGATCGATGACGCGGTCGATGGTGAACTTGACCGCTTCTGCATCCATCGCCTCACCGTTGTGGAACTTCACGCCGTCGCGCAGCTTGAATTCCCAGGTCGTGTCGTCGATCGCCTTCCAGGAGGTGGCAAGACCCGGGACCAGCTTCATCTCCTTGTCGCGCATGACAAGCGTGTCGAAGATGTTGTCGACGATCGTGGCGCTCTCCTTGAGGAAGCCAGGATCCATCGCGGTAGTCGAGGCGCCGCGACCTACGACAATATCGGCCGCCGAAGCGATGGCCGTAGAAATTGGCAGCAGCATGGATGCAGCGAGCGCAATGGCAGCAAGTCTTTTCATGGGGGCCTTCACTTCCTCTGGTGTTGGTATCTGTTATCCTGACAATGTATTCGTCAGGGGGCTATTATTATCTGCTAAGATATATGATATATTCTTGGTGGGCAAGATATGGGCATTTTCGATTGAGTGCCAAAAAACGGGCAATTTTTCCAAGGGTGAGGTCTACGTGAGTACAGCTTTGTTCAATGTGGCTCCCCGAAGGAGCCTGGTCACCCATGTGGAAGATGAAATTCGTGCCGCCCTGATCGAAGGACGGCTGGAGCCGGGGACCCGGCTCGTCACGAAGGATCTGGCGGATTCGCTCGGAATGAGCATCACACCCGTGCGCGAGGCGCTGGTGCGTTTTGCGGCATCCGGGGTTCTGACGGCAGAGCCGGCGCAATCCTTCAGGGTGCCGACGATGACGGTGGCGCAGTATTCGGAGATTTCCGAGATCCGCAAATCGGTCGAAGGCCTGGCGGCATTCAATGCTGCGTCGCAGATCACGCCCGACGAGATCGCCACGATGAAGGCGCTGCTCACACGTTATCTCGCGGCAAAGGCCGAGAAGGACCAGCATCTCGCCCTGACACTGAACAAGGAATTCCGTTTCGTGCTGTATGCGGCGGCCCGGATGCCGACGCTTCTCGGGGTGATCGAATTGTTGTGGCTAAGGGCCGGTCCCGGGTTCAACTACCTTTATCCGGAAACGCAGTCGGGAACGGGAGAGCACCACAATTACGACGACCTGCTGGTTGCCCTGCACGAGCGACAGCCGGTTGCGGCGCGCGAGGCGATCGAACATGCGATCGAGGATGGCGCGCGGATCGTCATCGAGGCTTTGCTGCGGCGGCAGACACAGCCGGTTCCGGCCAAGTAAGAGAGAAGGCAGACTTCACCAATGGGTAAGACATTCACTGCGGCCCATTGGGGCGTCTATGAAGTGAAAGCCGACGAGACCGGGCTGAGGCTTGAAGGTTTTGCGCAGGATCCCGATCCGTCTCCGATCGGTCTGCATATGGCGGCCAAGGATCTGACGGATGTGAGGATCCGCAGGCCATCGATCCGCAAGAGCTGGCTCGAAAAAGGACCCGGTGCCGATCCGCATTTGCGCGGGCGCGAGCCGTTCGTCGAGGTCGACTGGGATACGGCGCTTGATCTTCTGGCGGCCGAACTCGACCGGGTGCGGCGCGAGCACGGCAATGAATCCATCTTCGGCGGTTCTTATGGATGGGCAAGTGCGGGACGTTTCCACCATGCGCAGAGCCAGGTTCATCGCTTTCTCAACCTGATCGGCGGGTATGTATCGTCAGTAGACAATTACAGTCTCGCCGCCGGACGGGTGATCCTGCCGCATGCGATCGGATCTACCGAATTCCTGCTAGACCGACATACATCCTTCGATGTGATGGCCAAGCATACCGAGCTTTTCGTCACCTTCGGCGGCGTGCCGGTCAAGAATGCGCAGATGTCGGCCGGCGGGGCAGGGCGGCACCGTGTGGTAGCCGGCATGCTTGCGATGGAGAAGAACGGCACGCGTTTCATCAATATCGGTCCGGTTTCCGACAATATGCCGGTCGACAGCGAGTGGATTGCCGCCCGGCCGAATACCGATGTCGCGATGATGCTGGGGCTGGCCTATGTGCTTCACATGGAAGAACTGGCGCAGCTGGATTTCCTCAATAGCCATTGTGTCGGATATGACCGCTTTGCAGCCTATCTGACGGGTGAGGCGGACGGGATCCCCAAGACGCCTGAGTGGGCTGCGGCACTGTGTGGCGTCGATGCTGACCGGATTGCATCGCTTGCCCGCGAGATGGCGTCTAGCCGAACGATGCTGAATATCTCATGGTCGCTGCAGCGTGCCGTTCACGGCGAGCAGCCCTTCTGGATGCTGGTGACACTGGCCGCCATGCTTGGGCAGATCGGCTTTCCGGGCGGTGGCTTCGGGGTCGGGTATGGTGCGCTGAATTCCGTCGGCCATGACAATGTCCGCTTCAAATCGGGGGCGTTTCCGCAAGGCGAAAATCCGGTGAAGGCATTCATTCCGGTGGCACGGATCACCGACATGCTGCTCAATCCGGGCGAGGCCTTCACCTATAACGGCAAGGAGCATCGCTATACGGATATCCGGCTGGTTTACTGGGCGGGCGGCAATCCGTTCCATCATCACCAGGATCTCAACCGCTTGCTGAAGGCCTGGCAGAAGCCGGAGACGATCATCGTCAACGAGCCATACTGGACGCCGACGGCCAAGCTTGCGGATATCGTATTGCCGGTCACGACCCCGCTGGAGCGCAACGATATTGCGTCTTCAGGCGGTGAGGACCTGATCGTGGCGATGCGCAAGGTTTCGGAGCCGTATGCGCAGGCGCGCAACGACTTCGATATATTTTGCGGACTGGCGCTGCGTATGGGCGTCAATTTTTCCGAAAATCTCGATGAGGAAGGCTGGCTGCGGCGGCTTTATGGCGTGACATCTGCCAATGCTCGCGAAAAGGGTATCGAGATGCCGAATTTCGACCAGTTCTGGCAGGACGGTCTTTTCGACCTTCAGCCCGAGGCACTGCCGGTGGTGATGCTGCAGGATTTCCGTGAAGAGCCGAACGCAAATCCGGTTCCGACCCCTTCCGGCAAGATCGAGATCTTTTCAGAGACCGTCGATAGTTTTGGCCTTGATGATTGCCGCGGCTATCCGACCTGGTTCGAGCCGCCGGAATGGCTGGGCAACCGGGAGAGCGAGGATCAGCTCCATCTGATTTCCGACCAGCCGGTGAGGCGTCTGCATAGCCAGCTTGATGCCAGCCCGCACAGCAAGGCGGGGAAGGTGAAGGGCCGCGAGCCGGTCCTTATCAATCCTCTCGACGCGCAGCGTTGCGACCTTGGCGAGGGAGATCTTGTCGAGATCCATAACGAGCGGGGACGGCTCATTTCGGCGGTGGTGATTTCCGATGCGATCATGCCGGGTGTGGTCAGGCTCTCGACGGGCGCCTGGTTTGACATGGATTTTGAGCGCAGTCTGGAGCGCCATGGCAACCCCAATGCTCTGACGCTGGATGTGCCTTCGTCGTCGCTGTCGCAAGGATGTAGCGCTCAGACTTGTCTGGTCCGGGTTCGCAAGGTCGACGAAGACTATGCGGCCAGCGTACAGGCCTTCGAGCACCCGGAATTTGCGACCTAGGACGCGCGCAAACTATATGGAACTTGTGCGGCCGACGCGCAGCCACCTGAGATCAGGCGGCTGCGAAAGATTGGACTTCCAGTTCCATCAGGAAAGACAGATCCTTTGCGACACCGGGTGCGCAGGCGACAACGGGGCCGCCGTGCTCAAGAAGTTGCGCCAGTGAAGGAAGAGCCACAACGGCACCTGCTTCACGAGCAATCAACGCTCCGGCCAGCACGTCCCAGGCGGACAGGTGGCGTTCGTAATAGAGGTCGGCGACGCCTTCCGCGACACGGATCAGGCCGATTGCGGCCGCGCCCATGCGGCGGTAATCCATGCCTGTCTCGTAGATTTTTCTCGAGATGGACAGGTAGTCCTCGAAATCGGTCCTGCGGGAATGGCCGAGGATGGCGAGCCCACGCGACGGGTCGGTCGTCTTTGCGGCGGTGATCGGTTTGCCTTCGCGCAGCGCGCCTTCACCACGGATGGCGCTGAAGACAGCATTCTGGGTGGCATCGTAGATGACGCCTATAAGGATTTCGTCGCCGGCGACGAAGGCGATCGAGACGCCCCAGTGGCGAAAGCCGCGGATGAAATTGGTGGTTCCATCGATCGGATCGACGACCCATGTGCCGCTGGATGAACCACTGCGGCTTGCGCCACCTTCTTCGCCCAGAAAAGCGTCATCGGGAAACTGTTCGAGAAGAGTTTTTCGGATCATCTGTTCGGCGCGCTTGTCGGCGACCGTGACGAAATCCTGCAGGCCCTTGTTTTCCACGGCAAGCGTTTCCGGCTGGACTTCGGCGCGGAATTTTGCCGTTTCCATGCCGACATGACGGGCAATGGTTATGGCTGCCTCAGTGCGTTCACGCAGCGCGGCAAGATCGAATGGGGATGGCATCAGGCACTTCTTCTTTTGATCAATGTTACCGGTGTGAATTCCACGCGGGCAACGGCATCGGGGTCGAGAATACGGCTGGACAGGAGGTCGATCACCTGTTCCGCCTGGATATCGCAGGGCTGGAGGAAAGTGGTCAGCTCATAAGCGCCCCAGCTCGCCTGGGGGATATCGTCATGGCCGATAACCTTGATCGAGCCATCATTACGGCCGGCATCATTGAGGCCATCGATGATGCCGCAGGCCATGTAGTCGTTGACGGCGAAGATGCCGTTTATGCCGTTATCCAGCAGCGCTGGTACGATATCGCGGCCGTTGCGGTAATCGTTCTGGGCAACGGAAACATGGGACACTTCCACGCCAAGCGTTTTTGCCCGCGCGAGAAAGGCTTCGGCGCGGCGGCGCGAGGAATAGGAGATCCTGGTGCCGGCAATGACCGTCAGTCTGGTTGCGCCCGCCTGAAGCAGGTGGTCGGCGGCAATGTGGCCGGCATTGTGGTCGTCGGAGAGAACGCGGTCGACGAGAGGATAGTCTTCGCCCTTGTTGATCAGCACGATCGGAACGCCTTCCGCCGCACATTCCTCGCAGATATGCGAGGGGGGAGCATCCGAGGTGACGATCACGCCCGATACCGCATAATGCAGCAATTGGCCGATGACCGTTGCGCTGTCGGCTTCTTTCGAGGTGGGAAGCAGGATCGGCCGATAATTGCGGGCGATCAGTGCGCGGGCCAGATGCTCGACCTGCTGCGTCCGGAAAGGATTGTCGAGGCCGGCGGCGACCAGGCCGACGAGATCGGAGCGCTTGTTGGTGAGGCTGCGGGCGAGATAATTCACCCGGTAACCGAGATCCTTGGCTGCCTGATAGACCTTTTCGCGGGTCTTTTCCGAAACGCTGGCATCCGGCGTAAATGCCCGCGAGACGGCGGCGCGGGAAACGCCGGCGGCACGCGCGACATCATGCGAGGTCACCCGTTTTGCCGGGCGCTCAGAGCCGTGATTTTCACGTACGCGCATCAGGTCCGGCAGGTTGGTGCAGATGCCGAGGACCGGCAGGGCCATGATATCCGCCAAGACTTCCGGTCGTTCCTCGTGCCACAGAACGATTTCGCGGCCTTCGGCGAAAGCCCGTTCGATCAGTTCGTCGGTGACAAATTCCTGCGGCGTGTCGCTCGCCTTTTCCCAGCACAGATGCAGGATATCGGCGGATGCTTCATCGCCAGCCGCATGGGGATCGGCGCCGACGCGGATCAGCACCGCCAGTGGATAATCGCAGTTCAGTTCGCGCAATTCCCGTACCTGTGCCGGATCGAAGGAGCCGAAACAGGCGAAACGCTGCTCCATGTCCTTCAGATGCTGCCAGCACAAGGGACCGGTACCGGCGCGTTTAAGCTCGACATAGAGACCGCAATCCGTTTCGCGGGCAAGCGCTGCGATTTCCTCGAAACTCGGCACATCCGGTACCGCAGCCCGCAGGTCGGCGAAAGAGAGCTGGGAGATATGGAGATCCTTGCCGAAGACCCGCTCAAGATGGTCGTCATGGGAGATCACCACAATACCGTCCGCAGTCAGTTGCGTATCGATTTCCCACATTTCCGCACCGAGTTCGGCGGCACGACGGAAGGCGGTGAGCGTGTTTTCCGTCTCGTGGCCGCTGGCGCCGCGATGGCCGACGCAGAAGGGCAGGCGTCCCCGATTTTCAGGCCAGCCGAAGCGCGAGAAGAAGGCCGAGAAATCCCGTGCGGGTGTAGAGGTGGATGCAGACGTCATGACCGTGTCCCCCCGTCAAAGTCTCTGACCATCGTCAGTGAAGACGAAAACCGATTTGCTGTCGATATGCCAGCGCACCGTATCGCCTAGCGCCCAGTTTCTTCCCGCAGGCTGGATCGATCGCAGTACCGAGCCATCGGCGAGTGCGACGTCGTAGAGATTTTCGCGGCCCTGCGTTTCGGCAAAGGCTATTCTGCCTTCCACCGCTATGTCGCCTTCGGGACCGAAATGTTCCGGCCGCACACCGAGCTTCAGTTGCGTACCATCGGCAATGCCTTCTTGGGGCACCAGCGGAACACGCAGTTTGATTGGGGCGACGGAAAAGGCATTTTCCATGGCGATGCCGCTTAAGAAGGAGATCGGCGGATTGCCGAGGAAGCCGGCGACGAAAGAGGTGCGCGGATTGCTGTACATGTCGGCGGGGGTATCGATCTGGACGATCTCGCCCTTTTTCATGATGGCGATGCGGTCGCACATCGACATGGCTTCCACCTGATCGTGGGTGACCAGAACGGCGGTTATGCCGGTTTCCAGCTGGATGCGGCGAATTTCCGAGCGCATTTCGAGCCTCAGCTTGGCATCGAGATTGGCGAGCGGTTCGTCGAGCAGCAGGACATCGGGCTTGCGCACCAGGGCGCGGGCAAGCGCCACGCGCTGCTGCTGGCCACCTGACAACTGGCCAGGACGACGTTCGAGCAGTTCCGAGATATGGGTGAGCGCGGCGATGGCGCGCACTTCGCGGTCTATATCGGCCTTTGCGTCTTTGCGGACCGTCAGCGGGAAAGCGATATTCTCGAAGACGTTCATGTGCGGATAGAGCGCATAGTTCTGGAAAACGACGCCGACATTTCGCTTCTGGCTGGGCAGGCCGCTGACATCGCGATCGCCGAACATCAGTTGCCCCTTGTCCATGCGGTGGATGCCGCTGATGGTGAACAGTGTCGTCGACTTTCCGCAGCCGGAAGGGCCGAGCAGCGCCAGCATTTCGCCATCGCGGATGGTCAGGTTCATGTCGTCGATGACAGTCGTTGCATCGAATGTCTTGGTGAAGTTGCGGATGGAAATCTGCATCAGCCTTTGGTGCCCCCGCCGAAAATGTTCATGAGACGGTTCTGGAACAGCACGAAAAGTGCGAGCACCGGCAGCGTGTAGAACAGCCCGACCGACTTGAAGATGTTGAAATTGTAGGTGCTGGAATTGGGGTCCGACACCGTGTTGAGATACATGGACAGGACTTCGAAATCGCTGGACGGCGCGAGGATGCGCGGCAACATGTATTCGCTCCAGCCATCGATGAAGGCGAAAAGCGCGAGCGACAGAAGGCCCGGTTTGACCTGCGGCAGGATGATGCGGCGCCAGACGGTGAAGCGGCTTGCGCCATCCTGCACGCCGGCCATTTCGATCTCCCAGGGAACGGCGTCGTAAAAGCCCTTCATGATCCAGATGCCGAAGGGCAGCATCAGGCTGGCTTTCACCAGAATGACGCCGATCAGGGAATTGTAGAGACCGGCAAACTGCAGGACGAGGAAAACGCCGATGATCAGCGTGACCGACGGAAAGGCATGCATGACCATGATGCCGGAAAGGACGAAACGCCGGAAAGGCAGCGCCAGTCGCGACAGGGCATAACCGGCGGTTGCCGACACCGAGACGACGATGACCATCATGCTGGCAGCAAACAGGAAGGTCGTCAGTGTCGGTTTCCAGATGTCGCCGGTAATCGTCGGGTCGATGAGGAAACGCCAGTGTTCCAGCGTGAATTCGTTGGGCAGAAGCGAACCGGGCGGCGTGTTGCTGAATGTATCGACGAGCAGGAACAGGTACATGATGAACAGCGGCAGGCTGAGCACGGTCAAAAGCAGGATGATCGGCCAGGTGGCGAAATTGCGGGTCATGGTCGTCCTCCCTTAAAACTCGATCTTCGGCTTCGACATCATTTCGTCGAAGCGGAAGAGGCGGAGGTAGACGATGGACAGGACCAGTCCGACGGCGACGAGGACCAGCGCCATGGCGGCACCGAGGCCATATTGGAGATTGCCGGTATAGTTGTTGAGCGCGGTCTTGAAGGCTTCGAGCGCCCAGATCGTCGTCGTGCTGCCCGGTCCGCCATTGGTGGTGAGCCAGATCTGCTCGTAGGACGACAACAGCGAGAGTGTCTGGTAGCTGGTGACGAAGAGGATCGGCCAGCGCATCTGCGGCAGGATGATGTAGCGGATCTGCTGCCAGCGCGAGGCGCCATCGACTTCGCTTGCCCAGAGCTGCTGTACCGGAATGGCCTTGAGCGCGCCGGAAAACAGGATCATGCCGAAGGATGCGCCGACGAAGCCATTGACGAGGATGACCACCGTCCAGGCGCTCGCCACCGAGCCCTTCATGTAGTTGAAGGCGGGCAGGCCAAGGTCCTGGGCGATATTGAAGACGAAACCGTCCTCCCAGGTGAACCATTTCCACATGACGGCGTAAAGCACGACCGGGGTGATGCGCGGTAAAAGCCAGAGCACGCTGAAGAAACCGGAGCCGGCGGGCGGGAGGTAGAAGGTGGTGATCGCCAGAAACAGGCCGACGGCCACGTTGAAGGCGAGCGTCAGCACCACATAGAAGACCGTGTTGCCGACAATGCGCCAGGTATCGGGGGCGATGGCGAGATTCTTGAAATTATCCGTCGTCCAGGTCCAGCCGGTATAGCTTGCCGTCGCGATCCTTTCGATCGCGCCTTCCGGTGGGTTTTCGAGCATGTGGGAGAGTGCGGCCTCCATCTCGCCGCGGCTGGCGTAGCGCACGTTGAGAACCGATTGTTCGAAGGCGCCGGCGGCAATTTTCAGATCGCGCACGCGCGTCGGGCGGGATGGCAGCGTTTTCAGCTCGCGCTCGAAGGCGGAAGAGCTGGTGAAGGAGCGATCCTTGAGCCGTTCGGCAATTTCCGCGACGAATTTTGCATCGACACCGGCCGCGCGGGCTCTTTCAAGTCCTGCCTGATCGATGACGTAGTTCGACTGACCAAGCGCGTCGATCGTTTTCGCGTCCAGTCCCTCATCGGTGAGCGACCGTAGGAGATTGCCTGTGACGACATAGGAGCCGCCGGAAATGCCGGTTGCCGTGCTCATGTTGGTGAAGGCGAAGACGCTGGTCAGCACGACCGGCAGGAAGAAGAAGCCGAGAAGCAGAACCATGGCCGGCGTCATGAAGGCTAGGCCGAGAAGATTTGCCCTGTGAGGCGAGGAAGCGCGCATGGGAACCTGAGAGAATGCAGAAAGACCGGGCGGCAATTGCGCCGCCCGGTGGATGGAAGGGATCAGCGGATGACGATCTTGTCGCCGAGTGCGTTGCGCACTTCCGTCTCGACAGCCTTGACGGCATCGGCGACGGAGTTGGTCTTGGTCCAGGAGGCTTCGAGCCCCTTGTACATGGCCTTCCAGACGACGCCGAAATCGCTGTTGTTGGGGATGGCGTTGGCCTTGGGCAGCAGGCCTTCGGTTGCGGCGCTCGTCCAGCGGTCGTTGGCATAGAAGGGGATCGATGCTTCGGCAGAGCCGATGGCGAGGTGGCCCGACTTCACCGCATGCAGTGCGTTGATGTAAGGCTCGGAGGCCGTGGTGATCAGCTCGGCTGCAAGGGTTGCATCCTCATCCGAACCGCCGGTCGACAAGAGATAAACGAGCGGATGGGTGATGGTGTTGGCGCGGCCCTTTTCGTTGCCGGCCGGGATAAGGCTGTATTGCATCTGGCCGAAGAAGTCCTTCAGGCCCCATTTGGCTTCCCACTCGGCCTTGTGCCAGGTGCCGCCGTGCCAGATACCGGCCTTGTCGCCGGCGACCGCCTGATGCCAGGTGTCCCAGGTCATGCCGAGATAGGTGGCCGGAACGACGCCCTTTTCGACTGCATCGACGAAGAACTGGTACATGCCGGTCAGTGCCTGACGGTCGAGCACCAGCTTGCCGGATTCCGCGTCGATCATCTCGCCGCCGAAGCTCTGGTAGAACTGCCAGTAATCGGTGCCGTTGTTCGGGCGCGGCATGAAGCCCTTGCCGGGTTCGACGACCTTGGCATCCTGCATCTTCTTGGCGTCGTCGAGCATGGAATAAAGCGTGTATTCGCCGCTTTCGACCTTGGCCGGCAGCGCCTCGATATCGGCATCCGAATAACCGATCGCCTTCAGATGCGACTTGGAGAAGAAGAAGGGACGCGCCTCGGCATCCTGCGGGATGCCCCAGATGCGGCCGTCATAGGAGGAGACGTCGATCAGGTTCGGGTAAAGCTGGTTAAGCGGCCAGGCGTCGAAATCGACATAGTCTTCGATCGGACGCAGGAGACCAGACTGCGACCAGGGGCCGATGTCCTCGTGGCCGGAAACGATGATGTTTGGCGCCTTCTTGGATTCTGCGGCAAGCGTCACGGCCTGCTTGAAATCGTCCCAGCCGGTCCAGGTCTGGGCTTCGATCTTGATGGTGAGCTCCTCACCCCGGATCTTCGCCTGACGCTCGACGACGCCGGCGGCCATCTTGATGGCTTCGATGCGGTAGTCATTGGTTGGGCCTGTGCCGCCAGCCCAGACGGAAATGGTAACATCCTTGGCCATGGCAAACGTTGCTGTCGATGCCAGCAATGCCGTCGCCAGAATGGCGGATTTGAGACGCGGAAGTACGGTCATGACTTATCCTCGATAAGCGGTCTCGCTTCCTCCGGGGCCGGTCGCAAACAGCGTTATCCGGGCGGGAAAGCAAGGAGTTGATCCTGAACGAGGCGGACATTAGGAGCGCTCCACAACAGTGAGATGACAAAATTGTACACGTGTACATTTTTGTCTCAGCGGTCTGTCGAGCCGTGTGGAGACGTCGTTTCGTATCCGGCTATCCTCTTGCAAAGCCGGTCTGAAACTATTCCGTTTTTGTTGTGCCGGTCGGGACCCACCTGAAGTAGTCTTCGGTCAACTTGAAGACCGGAACCTGTTCAATGACTTCTGAAAATCGTGCGCGCCTGCGTGATCTCGGCATTTCCGTCGGCCATTATGAGACCGGCGCGCTTAATGCGATTACCGATGTCGCGGGTGTTGCTGTCGGTCATGTGACCTGTGTCGAAGGCGAGCGGACGCGCACAGGGGTGACGGCCATCCTGCCGCATTCGGGTAATCTGTTTCAGGACAAGGTGCCGGCGGCGCTTGCCGTGTTCAACGGTTTCGGCAAATTCGCCGGCTCGACGCAGATCGCCGAGCTTGGCGAGATCGAGACGCCGATCCTCTTGACCAATACGCTCGGTGTCGGCCGCGCCATCGAGGCGATCAACCGGCATGTGCTGGCACAGGCGGGCAATGAACGGGTCGTGTCGCTGAATGCCGTGGTTGGCGAGACCAACGATTCAAGGCTGAATGATATTCGCGCTGCCCGTCCGACCGTGGACGAGATGTCTCAAGCGCTCGGCACTGCGAAGACAGGTCCGGTCGAGGAGGGGGCAATCGGAGCCGGTACCGGTACAGTTGCTTTTGGTCTCAAGGGCGGGATCGGCACCAGTTCGCGTGTCGCGAAGGCCGGTGGCGCAGATTATACGGTCGGCGTTCTGGTTCAGTCCAATTATGGCGGCAAGCTTACGGTTGCCGGACAACCTTATGAGGCGGACGGTGCGCATGACAAGGACGGCTCGATCGTGATGATCGTTGCGACCGATGCGCCGCTCTGCTCGCGTAATCTGAAACGACTTGCCGAGCGTTGTTTCGGCGGGCTGGCGCGCACCGGTGCGGCATTGAGCAATGGTTCGGGTGACTATGCGCTGGCGTTTTCAACCGCCGAAGAGGTGCGCCGCACGCCGGAGCGCCGGAAGGCGGTCGCCAGTTACCCGGTTCTTTCCAATGATATCGTCTCGCCGCTGTTCGAAGCGGTGATCGAGGCTGCCGAGGAGGCCATCCTCAATTCGATGACGATGGCGACCACCACCCATGGCTATAATGCCGGGACGGACAAACCTTCGACCATCCATGCCATTTCTCTCGATGCTCTCAAGCGTCGCTGATCTTTTCCCATACTGTCCAACGGAGTTCCCATGTCCGCCAATGCACCCCGCATCGTTTACCTGAACGGTGCCTTCCTGCCCGAGAACGAAGCCCATGTGTCGATCTTCGATCGCGGTTTTCTTTTCGGTGACGGTATTTATGAAGTCACGGCCGTGCTGGACGGCAAGCTGATCGACAGTCCGCTGCACATGACGCGTCTGGAGCGTAGCGTGCGCGAAATCGGCGGTCATCTGCCGATCTCGACCGATGAGATCGTTGCCATCGAAAAGCGTCTGGTCGAAGAGAACAAGCTGACCGAGGGCGTGATCTACCTGCAGTACACGCGCGGTGCCGAAGATCGCAATTTCCTCTATTCGGAAGATCTTGAGCCGACGCTTCTCCTGTTTACGCAGGCAAAGACGCTGGAACATGTCGCCGCCGTCGAAAAAGGCCTGAAGGTCAAGGTGGTGCCGGACCAGCGCTGGGAACGCCGCGATATCAAGACCGTCTGCCTGTTGCCGCAGGTTCTGGCCAAGCGTATCGCCAAGGCTGAAGGCTGCGACGAGGCCTGGATGGTTCAGGATGGTTTCGTTACCGAAGGTGCGTCGTCGACCGCCTATATCATCACCAATGACGACAAGATCGTCACGCGTGGCAACGGCAACGCCATCCTGCCGGGCTGCACGCGTCTGGCCGTGCTCGAACTTGCCCGCGAGCAGGGGCTGACCGTCGAGGAGCGTCTGTTCACCGTCGAGGAAGCCATGGCGGCGCGCGAGGCCTGCCTCACCAGCGCTTCCAACTTCATCGTGCCGATCACATCGATCGACGGCAAGCCTGTCGGTGACGGCAAGCCCGGCCCGATGTTTACGCGCCTGCGCAAGCTCTACATGGACAATGCCCGCCGCACGGCGGTCTAAGCATTTCCTTGTTTCGGGGCAATTCCGGACGCTGGAATTGCTAGGAACATCAGCCGGCGGCCAATGTCTCCCATATGCGTTTGACGATGGGCCGCCGGTTTTCCTTCGAGCGATAAAGACGGATTTCGACCTCGATATCCCAATCAGGTTCGGCCGCACGAAGGAGCCGACCGTCATTCAGTTCAGCGGCAACAAGACTTTCCGGAATCCAGGCCAAACCCCAGCCCGCCATGACCATGCTTTTCAGGCCGACGGAATGGCTGCCGACATGGACACGATTGTCTGCCGGGAGGCGTGTTGCCAGGGTGCCGGCCATCAACTGGCCGAAGAACGACGTTTTCTGATAGCTGACATGTGCGAAGCCCGGCTCAACCCGGTGAAGCGGCGCGCCTTGGCCGTCCGGTGAACTGACCGGGATGATCGTCTCTGCTCCCAGTCTATGATGTTCGAACTGCGGATCGAGCAACATCGGCACATGCAGGTTCTGGTAGGTCAGCAGAAAATCGGAATCGCCGTCGATCAGCGAGTTGAGATTTTCTTCCATGCTGCCGGAATCGGGCCGCATGTGGGAAACGATCGGCCCGAGCTCGGTGCTCAGCGCCGTCAGCCAGTCCGGGAAAAAGGTGAAGGAAAGCGTATGCAGTGCCGTGAGCGTCACGGTGCGGGCATCATTGCCTTCTTCATGCTGCAGGTTGCGGCGGGCCTGATAGAGACCCTGCAGCGTCTGCTCGGCGATCGGCACGAAACGCTTGCCGGCTTCGGTGAGACGTGAAGGATAGGTGGCGCGATCGATGAGACTGGTGCCGACCCAAGCTTCGAGCTGTTTTATGCGGCGGCTGAAGGCGGACTGGGTGACGTTTCTTTCATCCGCCGCTTTGGAAAAGTTCAGCGTCTGCGCCAGCGCCAGAAAATCTTCAAGCCATTTGACTTCCAAAGCGAACTCCAATGCAAAACCGGCTCTCGGTCTTCCATTGGTCCGAATGGCGGCAAAATGCAATCAGCAGATCATGCTTTTGGAATGCGACTGTGTCAGTGGGCTGCCGTCACGCGCGTCTATATTCGATCATTCTCGCGCGGGACAAAACCAGTTCGAGGCGGTTCTCTGACAGAACATGCAGGCAGACGCGCTTCGTCCACGGGCCGTCCTTCAGCGTGAACAGGAAGCGGCTGTTGCCGAGGGACTTGAGTGGCATGCGGTGGCGGACGGGGCCGACACCCATGATGACCGCATCGCCGTCGATGTCGAACGTGGCGCCTTCATCGGAGAGCCAGCGGCCGGCAAGCGAGGCCGGAACGTCGGTATCGACGGCGGGCAAAAGATGGCGGGCGGGGTAACCGATCTGGCCGGTGATCGCTGCGCCATCCATCTTCAGCCGCATCGGAGAGGTTGCGGAAAAGGATGAGACATAACCGTCTTCGTCCTCATAAACAGCGGTATCGGCGTCGAGCCAGTTGACACTGGAGCCTTTGACTTCGATCCAGAAAGGACCGGTTTCGGTAACGTAAAGGCCATCCTTTAAGGCAGAGGAGGGGACGGGCAGGGCGAGGCCGAACAGGGCGGCCATGGCTGCCTGCGCGATCTTGCTGCCGTTGGTGTCCTCGCGGTTGGAGACGATGACGACACCGGTCTGGTTTGCCTTATCGAGCAGAAAATAGGTTTTGTAGCCGGGATGCGAGCCGCCATGGCCGGTGAATTCATGACCATCCAGAACGGTGCGGCATATGCCGAGGCCGTAGCCGCTTTCGGACCCGTCATTCAGGGCGCGCGGTGCGGCAAGGCGGGCAAGCGTGCCTGTGAAGGGCGCGTTTCCGGAGAGCAGCAGGCGCAGCCAGTTGGCGAGGCTCGTGGCGCTGCCGGTCATGCTGCCGGAAGCGGAGATATGAAGACCGGCGGCAGAGAGCTGCCATTTTTCGCCATCGTGCCAGTAACCGGGCACGAGGCCTGCGACGGCATCGTTCCAGACATCGGGCGCATCAAGCGTGGCACCGGCTTGCGCACCTGCCTTGCGGATGAAGTCGCGGAAGAACAGGCCCTTGCGTTCAAGGGCCGCTTCGACCAGGCGATAGCCGGTGTTGGAATAGGAGACTTCGGTGCCGGCTTCGTAATTCAGGCGCGTTTGGCGGGCGAGATATTCCATCAGCGGACCGGCCTTGGTTTCGGTATAGACCGAGAGACCGAGAAGGGAGAGGCATTCGCGGGTATCGGGCAGGCCGCCGCTCATGTCCAATGCGCGGGCGACCGTGGCACTTGCCATCGGCTCCTGCAGCTCGGGCAGATGCTGGCCGAGCGTGTCGTCGAGGGAGATTGCTTCCGGGTGTGATAGGACCATCGCACAGAAAGCGTGCTTGGTGACGGAGGCGTAACGCACGACCGTATCGGCGCCGAAAGGCGCCATGGTCGAGAGGCTTTCGACACCGCCAACCTCGGCAAAACGGATGCCGTTGGCGTCGAAGCCGATCACTGCACCACCGGGCTGATCCGCACCCCATCCGTCAGTGAATTTCCTGACAGCCTGTTGCGCCTTATCCCAATTGGCCGTGATCGACATCTCGCTTCTCCACTTACTGCTCTAGAACCGGACCGGGTCCGCCAGAACCTTGAAAGGTCAGGCCGGTTCTTCGAGCTCCACGCTCAGACTGCGCAATTCGCGGGTATGAGCGTGATTGACATTGCCGAGTCTCAGGTCCTCGGCAGTTACCTGTTCAACCATATGGCCATCGATCATCACGCCGACTTCTGTGCAAAGATGGGTGATGACGCTGAGATTGTGGCTGACCATCACATAGGTGAGGTTCCGCTCAGCGCGGAGGTCAGCCAGAAGGTTGAGGATTTCCGCCTGAACCGAAACGTCGAGCGCCGATGTCGGTTCGTCGAGCAGCAGAACTTCCGGTTCCGCGATCAGCGCGCGGGCGATTGCGACGCGCTGGCGCTGGCCGCCGGAAAGCTGGTGCGGATAACGGAAGCGCGCGGTCTGCGGCAGGGCAACGGCTGACAGCACCTTGGCGATGCGGTCGTCGATATTGTCCATGCCGTGCACGAGCGGCAGTTCCGACAGGATGCGGTCGATCGTCTGGCGCGGGTGCAGCGAACCATAGGGGTCTTGGAACACCATCTGCACCTTGCGGAAGAAGGCCGGCGGGCGAAACAGCGGGGCATCTTCGCCGGAAAAGGCGATACGACCGGACCAGTCGTTGTTGAGGCCGGCCATGGCGCGCAGAACGGTGGACTTGCCCGAACCGCTTTCACCGACGATGCCGAAGCTTGCGCCCTTGGCAACGTTGAAGGACACGCCCTTGACGACTTCGCGGCCAACGAAGCTGATACGCAGATTGTCGATCTCGATCGTCATTTCAGCCACTCCGGATCACGGGTAAGGACGGGCAGGCGCTCCTTGGGATGCATCAGCGAGGGCATGCAGTTGAGCAGGCCGCGCGTATAGGGATGCTGTGCGGAGAGCAGGTCCGACGCCTTCAGTTCCTCCATCACATGGCCGGCATACATGACGGCAACGCGATCGCAGAAGTGCGAAACGAGCGGCAGGTCGTGGCTGATGAGCAGAAGGCCCATGCCGCGTTCCGAGACCAGTTCCTCGATGAGGCGCAGGATTTCTGCCTGTACCGTGGCATCAAGTGCAGACGTCGGTTCGTCGGCGATCAGGAGTTCCGGATCGGGGGCGAGCATCATGGCGATCATGACGCGCTGGCCCATGCCGCCCGAGACTTCGTGTGGGTAGGAGGCCGCGACCTTTTTCGGGTCGCGGATCTTCACCATTTCCAAAAGGTTGATCGCGGCTTCCAGCGCGGCACGCTTGCTGCCGCCCTTGTGGGTGCGCCATGCTTCGGCGACCTGGCTGCCGACGGTCTTTACCGGGTTCAGCGAATATTTCGGATCCTGCAGGATGAAGCCGGCCCGCTTGCCGCGGATCGTGCGCATCTGCTTTTCCGAAGCCGAGCGGATGTCTATGCCGTCGAATTCCAGCTTGTCCGCCTCGATGACGGTCTGCGTGGGCAGCAGCTTCATCAGTGCGCGGGCGGTCAGGCTCTTGCCCGAGCCGCTTTCGCCGACAATGCCGAGCTTTTCGGTGCCGAGCTTCAGCGACACGCCCTTGACTGCCTGATGGAAGCCTGTGCGCGACTTGAAACCGATCTTGAGGTTTTGAATATCGACCAGCATCCGTCAGTTCCCCTTCGGATCCAGAACGTCGCGCAGCGCATCGCCAAGGAAATTGAAGGCGAGCGAGACGCAGAAGATGGCAATGCCGGGAATGGCGGCGACCCACCATTGTTCGAAGATGAAGCGCTTGGCTGTTGCGATCATCGCTCCCCATTCCGGCGACGGCGGCTGTGCGCCCATGCCGAGGAAGCCGAGCGAGGCGGCGGTGATGATGATCGACGACATATCGAGCGTGACGCGAACGATCAGCGTCGGCACGCAGAGCGGCATGATGTGGCGGAAGATAATGCGCCAGGAGGAGCCACCGGTCAGGCGATAAGCGGCGATGAAGTCGCTGCCGCGAACCGTCAGCGTTTCGGCGCGGGCCATGCGGGCATAGGGCGGCCAGGCGGTCAGCGCGATGGCGAGAATGGCGCTTTCGACCCCCGGCTTCAGCGCCGCAACGAAGGCGAGAGCCAGAACGAGGCGCGGGAAGGCGAGGAAGATGTCGGTGATGCGCATCAGGATCGTATCGACGATGCCGCCGAAATAACCGGCGATGCAGCCGATGGCGAGACCGATCGGGGCGACGAGCACGACAACGGCAATGACCATGCCGAGCGTGACGCGGCCGCCGTAAAGAAGGCGCGAATAGATGTCGCGGCCGAGTTCATCGGTGCCGAACCAGTGCAGCGCGCTCGGAGCCGCAAGGCGGTTGCCAAGATCCTGCATTGCCGGATCGTGGGTGGCAAGCAGCGGCGCGAAGATGGCGATACCGATGAAAATGGCGATGATGGTCAGGCCGATCATGCCGAGCGCGTTGCCGCGCAGGTTCAGCCAGATACGGTACCAGTTGCCCCAGGCGGCCTGGCGGCGCGAGGACGGATTTTCGTCCAGCGCCCAGTTTCGGAAGGTGGCGTTCATTATTGTACCCGTGGATCGAGGACGCGGTAGAGGATGTCCGCAATCAGGTTGAGGCCGACATAGATGAGGCCGATCAGAAGCGTGGTGCCAACGACCGGGTTCATGTCCGCATTCATCAGCGATACGGTCAGATACTGGCCGATGCCCGGCCACGAGAACACGGTCTCGGTGACGACGGCGCCTTCGAGAAGGCCGGCATAGGTCAGAGCCATGACGGTGACGAGCTGGACTGCAACCGTCGGGAAAGCATGGCCCCAGATGACCTTGGTCAGCGACAGACCCTTTGCGCGGGCGGTGATGACGTATTCGCCTTTCAGCGCATCGATCATGAAGGCGCGCGTCATACGGGCGATGTAGGCCATCGAGAAATAGGCGAGGATGATGACCGGCTGGGCCATATGCGCAAGCGCATCCTTGAACGCATCGAAATCGCCGGCGATCAGGGTGTCGATCGTCAGGATGCCGGTGACCGTATCGATCATGCCGTCAAAAATGATGTCCTGGCGGCCGGGACCCGGGGCGAGGTCGAGCCAGGAATAGAAGATCAGAAGCGAGATCAGCGACAGCATGAAGACCGGCACAGAATGGCCGGCGAGGCAGACGACGCGGATCGCCTGGTCGGTGAACGTGCCCTGGCGCACAGCTGCCCAGACGCCGAGCGGAATGCCGATCAGCGCCGCGAGAAGCAGGGCTGCGGTGGCAAGCTCGAAAGTGGCCGGGAAGAAACGGACGATATCGGTCGCGACCGGGTTCTTGGTCAGAACCGACATGCCGAAATCGCCGTGGGCCAGCTGGTAGAGATAATGCAGGAACTGCACTGGAATGGGCTGATCAAGGCCCATTTCGGCGCGTACGCGAAGAATGACATCCTCAGGTGCATTGTCGCCAACGGCGGCAATGACCGGATCGACCGGCATGACCCGGCCGATGAGGAAAGTCAGGACAGTCAAACCGAACAGCGTCAGGAGGACGCTGCTCAGTGTTGCTGCAAGGCTTTTAAAACGTCTGTTCACGCCTTGTTGGTCCCGAGGTAGGAGTTGCCTTCAGACAGAACGCCGATCTGGAAACCGGTAACGCCCTTGCGGCAAGCTGCGGTCTTGGTGTTCTGGAACATGACCGCGAACGGGCTGTTGTGCATGAATTCGCGCTGCAGGGCTTCGTAGAGTTCCAGACGCTTTGCCGGATCCTTCTCGTCGCGGGCAGCTTCTGCCTTGGCGGTCAGCTCGTCGTTCTTGAAGCTGGAGCGCCATGCGAACGGCTTCTTCTTGGCGTCGTCCGAATTGTCCTTGTTGATGCAGAAGACTTCGGCATTGGAGTTCGGGTCGAAGTAGTCGGTGCCCCATGCGGACAGCGCCATTTCGTGCTGGCGGGCGCGCATCTTGGTGAGAACCTGACGGTTTTCAGCCGACTGCAGCTTCACGCGGATGCCGATTTCGCCGAGGTTCGACTGGATCGCCTGGGCGATATCCGGAGCCGGCTGTGCCGAGTAGTGGTCGAGGGTGATGTCGAAACCGTCTGCGAGACCGGCTTCAGCCATCAGCGCCTTGGCCTTGGCGACATCCTTCTGGAACGGCGTATCCATGACCGTGCCCGGGAAGCCTGCCGGTTCCATGCTCTGGTGGACGGCGTGCGTCAGCGGGATGATGTTCTTCTGGATGCCTTCGTAGTCGAGCGCCCACTTGACGGCTTCCCAGACCTGCGGCTTTGCGAGGTTCGCATTGGTCTGGTTCATCGAGATCAGCATCAGGGATGCGATCTGCTTGCGGACCAGAACGACGTTCTCGTCGGACTGCAGCACTTTCAGCTGTTCCGAGGTCAGGTCGCGGGCGATATCGACGTCACCCTTCTGCAGCATGAGCATCTGCGAGGACGGATCGACGACGTGGCGGATGATGACGCGCTTGAGGTTGCCCTTGTACGGGCCGTGCTCGTTGAGCGTCAGTGCGATGCTTTCGGAAGCCTTCCAGGACTGAAGCTTGAACGAACCGGAGCCGGCGCTGTTCTTCTGCAGCCAGGCATTGCCGAGGTCGCCGTTCACTTCGTTTTCAAGAACCGTCTTCTTCTCGACGATGGCGCCGATGTTTGCCGAGAGGCAGAACAGCAGGAAGGAGATTGCGGTCGGCTTTTCGGTCGTCAGCGTGACGGTCTTTTCGTCCTTGGCAACGATCATGGCTTCGACATTCTCTGCCGTGAAGCCGAACTGATTGATGATGAAGGCCGGGCTCTTGTTCATCTTGATGGCGCGCTGCAGCGAGAACGCGACGTCCTCAGCGGTAACGGCTGCGCCCGAGGCGAAGGTGGAGTTGCCGAGCTTGAAGGTGAAGACCTTGTTGTCCGCATCGGCTTCCCAGGAAGCGGCGATGACCGGGAGGACTTCATTGGGGTTGTCGCTGTTGGCGCGAACCAGCTTTTCGTACATGTTGCTGATCATCTCGCCACCGACGGCCTCAAAACCCTCATGCGGGTCAAGGCTGGTCATGTTGTCGAGCTGCTGGGCAACAACCAGAATGTCCTTCGGCGTGGCCGCGAAAACGGTGTCGGCCAGGTTGATGTAGGACAGGAAGGGCAGGGCTGCGCCGCCGATCAGGAAGTTACGTCTGGATACCATTGCTATATTCCCCATTAAAAAACTGAACCCCCAGTATTTGAAGGGTCAGCAAGATTTTGCCGCAATTTGTCGCGCGTCTTAACAGTGCGTTTACGGGCCGACCAATTCCATTTTTCGAATAGGTTATGCGCGGTTTGCATTTGCGACCGCGGCCCCACCTACTTACGGATAGCCAAAACTGATAGGTTCCGGCAGGACAATTTTGAAAATGTTGAACAATCCTCTCCCGATTTTCGATGGCCACAATGACGTGCTTCTCCGCTTGCGACGTGGTGGCGGCAACGACCCGGTAAAGCGTTTTCTTGAAGGCGAAGAAACAGGACATATCGACCTGCCTCGCGCCAGGGCCGGCGGCCTGGCCGGCGGTCTATGCGCTATTTACGTGCCCTCGCCAAGCATGACGAAGGACGCGAACGGGGATTATCCAACACCTTTGCAGCCCGATGCACTGAATGAGACGCTGGCGATGGCGCGGCTTCTTTTCGATATCGAAGCCCGCTCGCAGGGCGCAGTGACCGTATGCCGCACGGCCGACGATATCCGCCGATCGATTGAAACCGGCAGTTTTGCGGCGGTCTTTCATATCGAGGGAGCGGAAGCGGTCGCGGCCGATCTGGATGCACTTCACGTGCTGCATCAGGCGGGCCTGCGCACGCTCGGCCCGGTCTGGAGCCGGCCGAATGTATTCGCCTATGGCGTGCCGTTCCGCTACCCGTCTTCGCCGGATATCGGTCCGGGCCTGACGGATGCCGGCCGTGACCTGATCCGTGCCTGCAACGAGCTGAAGATCATGGTCGACCTGTCGCACATGAACGAGGCAGGTTTCTGGGAGATCGCCAAGCTTTCCAAGGCGCCGCTGGTTGCCTCGCATTCCAACGTGCATGCGCTTTGCAATCACAGCCGCAATCTCACCGACCGCCAGCTCGATGCTATTCGCGATACGGGGGGGCTTGCCGGCATCAATTTCGGCGTGCTGTTCCTGCGGGACGACGGGGTGAAGGACCCGAATACCAGCATTGATCTTCTGGTGCGCCATGTTGCCTATATCGCGGAGCGGATCGGCATCGAGCATGTGGCGCTCGGCTCTGATTTCGACGGCACGACCATTCCGGCGGAAATGAAGGATGCGGCCGGGCTGCCCCTGTTGGTCGAGGCTCTGCGCAAGCATGGTTTCAACGATGCCGAGCTGAAGAAGATCGGTCATGAGAACTGGATTTCGGTTCTGGAGCGCAGCTGGGCTGCTTGATGTTTAAGCGACCTGGCGGCACGAGCGTGCCGCCAGGTTTTTCCGATTAATGGTCAGGCAGCCTTTGCCCTGATCGCAAGCGTGGCTTCCGCATAGGCCATCATGAAGGGGCCGACACCCTTGGCGTCATCGGCCACGACTTCCTCGACCAGATAATAGGCCGGCGAGCCGTCGCGATAGCGGCCATTGAAGGGGCCAAGGCCTGCCACCTGGCAGATGCCGACAAGGCGGGTTTCGCCGTTTTCTTCGACAAGCCGCGTGTCGACCAAAGCCTCTGCCGCCTTCTGGCCGGAGGCGCGGATTTTCGACGCCTCTTCCGGTGCAACCAGATCCAGTCGCTCGGCGCGCAGCAAGGCATAGGCGAACATGGCCGATGCGGAGGTTTCGTCGTAATTGCCGGCAAGATCCGGAGCATCCAGCACCTGCGGCCAGAGGCCGGATTGCTGTTGCCTTTCGGCAAGCGCCAGAAGAACCGCGCGTGTCTGTTTTCTCAGCGTTGCTGTTGCCTGATCTGCGGGAAGAACTGCAAGGATATCGACCAGCGCCATGATCAGCCATCCGACGGCGCGTGACCAGACGGCCGGAGATTTGCCGGTGAGCTGGTCTGCCCATTTTTCCGCGCGGCTGTCGTCATAACCGTGGACATATAGTCCGTTGCCGACCTGGGTCAATGCGAGTGCCGTTGCCAGTTGCTGCAGGGCATCGGTGATCCGCGGCGTTTCACCGGACCGGAGCGCATATTCGACCTGGAAGGGCAGGCCCATATAGAGCCCGTCCAGCCAGACCTGGGAGGGATAGCGCTTCTTATGCCAGTAGTTGCCGGCCGGAATGCGCGGATGCGCATCCAGCTGTGCGATCAGGCGGCGTGCAGCCGACATGTAGCGGGGATCGCCGGTTTGCCGGTCGAGGAAGATCAGTGCTCGTCCCGGCAGGACGTTGTCGATGTTGAACTCTTCCTGGGTATAGCCCGCCAGGCTTCCGTCCGGGCTGACCTGGGGATCAATCAGACGCAGGATATGGTCGAGCCAGCGCTGCTCGCCGGTTGCCTCAAAGAGCAGTTCCAGTCCGCGATAGATGCAGCCGTCCTCATAGCACCAGTTGCCGTTCTTGTAGGCCTGGTAGCGGGTGCAGAATTGGTCGAAATAATCGGTGGGTTTCATCGGGGTGCCAGTAGGTTTGGGAGGGAGATCGGGTCGGTGGAGAGCAGGCTCGCATCATCGATGTCGATCTGCGCGTGTTCGCAGAGGATCTGTTCGTGACGCATGGCCCGCACGCCATCAGCCATGATGGGAGGTGCTGCTATCGCGGCCGGGTCGGTGGAGTGAATACGCAGGCCGCGGATGCGAATGTTGCGGACCGGCATTTCCGGCAGGCCAAGGAAGACGCCGGCGGCAAGCGCCAAGCCGTAGACATCGACGTCCTCGACAAAAATGCCGTCGACATAAGGCGTTCCCTCGACGACCGGTGCCGGTGCACGAGACTGAACCCAGTCGTCATGGCCGTCGGCATCGCAGAAATAATGGACGTTGGCCGAAAGCGTCACCAGGACGCCGTCCATCTTCACCCGGCGCATGGAGATATTGCTGATACCGCCGCCACGACCGCGGCGCGTCTTGATCCGCAGGCCGCGATCGGTGCCGACCATGTCACAATCCTCGACGGTCACATCGTGAACTCCGCCGGACATTTCCGAGCCGATGACAACGCCGCCATGGCCGCG
Organism: Aliirhizobium wenxiniae; assembly: GCF_014201355.1. Classification (GTDB taxonomy): domain Bacteria; phylum Pseudomonadota; class Alphaproteobacteria; order Rhizobiales; family Rhizobiaceae; genus Neorhizobium; species Neorhizobium wenxiniae. The sequence goes on along the minus strand of NZ_JACHEG010000014.1, from coordinate 44,899 downwards.
TTCCATCAGGCAATGGCGGATAGTGACACCGCGCGTTTCGCTTAAGTGGTCTGCCTCGCCCTTGTTGCCGCGCTTGCCGGCCTTGATGGCGATGCAATCGTCGCCGACAGAAAAGCGCACTCCCTCGACCGTCACATTCCGGCAGCCTTCGGGGTCGAAGCCATCGGTATTGGGGCTGTCATGGGGTGCCTGGATGTGGAGCGCGACCGCTGCCAATCCGTCACAGCCTTGCGGGTGGACGGTCCATGACGGCGCATTGCGGATGGTGAAGCCGAGAAGAAGGGTTTCCCTGCAGTCGATCAGATGAAGACCGCGCGGACGGCGCGCGCCTTCACGGGTTTCCTTCGGCCATGTCCACCAGTCGCCGGCGTTGCCGGACCCATCGAGGACGCCTTTGCCTTCGATCGTTAGACGTTCCGCACCGATGGCGTGAACGGGAGCTGCAAAGCAGGCATCGGGAAGGCCTTCCCAGCTGCCCAGCATGCGGCCGTCGTCAGCGCGCGCCGGGAGGATCGGCCAGCCGTCGCGGACGCTCGGTGCGCGAAGCACCGCACCTTCCGCCAGATGCAGGGTCAAGTCGCTTCGCAGCTTCAGGGGAAAGGCTGTCCATGTGCCGGGTGCAATATAAAGTGTGCCGCCCAGGGGCGTATCTGACAAAGCCTTGGCAAGAGCGTCGGCATTTTTGCGCGCTGCGGCAAGGTCGGAGAGATCGGTATTCTGAACCAGCCCGTAATCGACTGCCCGCACAAGGCCGGCGCAATCGCGGGTTCGGAATGAAAGAGGCTCGAAACCTTCTGCCTCGAAACGGTAATCCGTGGCAGGATAAAGGGCATCAAGGAGGGTCACCACGGTGGTTGCCGTTCCCTGCTGTACGGGGTCGCTTTCCCCCTTGCGCAACAAGCGCCAGGCTAGCGGTTGCGGCAGGGCATGGCGTGCGCCGGGCACAGCCAGCCTTATGGCCGCGATCCGTGCGGAGATCGCAACTGAAATGGCTTTGTTCATCGTTTCTCTCTTGATTTATGCACCACCCGGCCTCCTGTCAGGCCGGGTGGAGAGTTCTGTCCGCGCTTAGTCGAACTTCTTCAGGGCGTCGTTCACGCCATCGATGATCTGCTCGGCTGCTTCCGTCGAGTTGATCTGTTCGTAGGCATACTCTTCGAGCGTATCGATGATGATGCCGCGGATGACCGGGTTTTCGTCGAAGGGCGAAATCGTCGGGCCTTCGGAGGCCATGACGATTGCGTTGGCGGCGCGGACTTCCGGCTCCCCTGCATTGCTCAGTCGTGCCATGGCGGCCTTGGAGGCCGGGATGCCACGCGACGTACCGAGAATGTCGATGCCTTCCGGTTCATTCAGCAGGCAATTGGTGATCTGCGCTGCTGCTTCCGGGTTCTTCGAGTTCTTGGAGATGGAGAAGACCATCGACGGCTTGCGGAAGACGCCTTCGGTCTTGCCGTTCGCCATTTTCAGCATCGGTACCGGCTTCAGGACCTGACCTTCCTTCAGCGGATCGGCATATTTCGAATAGGTCGAATCCCACTCGTAGGAACCTGCGATCTTGCCTTCTGACCAGGCCGGCTTTTCGAAGAGGTTGACATTGCCATCGGCTGCTTCCTGCTTCTGCGAGCGTATCGCACCGGTTTCCACCAGCTTGCCAAGGAAGTCGATGCCGGCTGCCAGTTCTTCCGGCGTCCAGGCTACACGGTTGGTCTTCGGATCAACCATGCCCTTGCCGGTGGCCTGGGTTACGGCCAGCGTCATCAGAAGATGCGCCGTCTCCTTGACTGCGTTGAAGGTGTAGTAATCCGGGCCGAGCTTTTCCTTGACCGTCTTGGTCATTTCGAAGAATTCGTCCCAGGTGGTCGGAACGGCTACGCCGGCTTTCTCGAGCGTCGTCGTGTTGAAGAAGAAGACGCGGCCGCTGGTGGAGACCGAAAGGCCCTGCAGCACACCGTTCGTGGAGCCCGACGCCAGATCGGCTTCGGTCCAGTTCGAAAGGTCGAGGCCCTTCAGGGTGCGCAGATCGGCAAAGCCCTTGCCGTCCTTGGAGAACAGCGGCAGCCACGGCCAATTGACCTGGATGATGTCGGCTTCCGTCTTGCCTGCCATCTGGGTCGTCAGCTTTTCCAGATAACCGTCGAAACCGGTGAACTCACCCTTCACGGTGTGTCCATATTTAGCGCCGCAGGCGGCAATCGCCTTCTGCGTTGCGACGTGGCGGCTTTCACCACCCCACCACGACATGCGCAGTTCCGCAGCGCTTGCCGAAGGTGCCATTGCGATGACCGCAAGGGCTGCTCCTGCAAGAAAGACGGATGATTTCAGTATGCTTTTCATGTGTGCCTCCTCAAATTGGCTTTAAATTGTTACGCCGCAATGCTGCCTCCATGCAGCGAAACGTTGCGGCCGTCTGACTTGTCGAAAACGTGCAATGTCTTCGGGTCGGGGCGCAGGCGGATCACGTCGGATTGCCCCCGCGCCTCGAATTCTGCAGCACCCACCACGCTTACCAGCCTGCGGCCTTCGCAATCCGCATGCATGTAGACCTCGTGGCCCATGAACTCGGCATTCACGAGCTTGGCCTGCAGCGCCGGTCCTTCGCTGACCAGTGAGAACTGCTGCGGGCGGATGCCGAGAACGGCGTTGCCGGGCTGGCTGGAAAGCCGGCTGGCGAGATCGCTGCCGAGCGCCAGGCGTTGGCTGCCCATGATGAACTCTCCGCCTTCCATCGCGCCTTCGACGAGGTTCATTTCCGGCGTACCGATGAAGCCTGCGACGAAGAGATTGGCCGGAGCGTTATAGAGTTCCTTCGGGGTGGCGACCTGCATGATGTGACCGGCCTGCATGACGCAGATTCGGTCGCCCATGGTCATTGCCTCCGTCTGGTCGTGGGTGACGTAGATGACGGTCGGCGAGCTGCCTTCCGCCTTCAGCTGGCGGTGCAGGTCGGTAATACGGACGCGCATCGAGGCGCGCAGCTTGGCATCGAGGTTCGACAACGGTTCGTCGAAGAGGAAGACGCCGGGGTTCTTGATCAATGCGCGGCCGAGCGCGACGCGCTGGGCCTGGCCGCCCGAAAGCTGTTTCGGCAGGCGATCGAGCAGCGGTTCGATTTCCAGGATTTCGGCGACCTTATCGACTGCGGCGGCGATTTCCGCCTTCGGACGACCGGCGATGCGCAGGCCGAAGGAGAGATTGCCGCGCACCTTCATATGCGGATAGAGCGCATAGTTCTGGAACACCATGGCGATCTGCCGCTTGCTTGGCGAGAGATCGTTGACGCGCTCTCCGCCGATGATGACGTCACCAGCAGTAATTTCTTCGAGGCCGGCGACCATGCGCAGTGTCGTCGACTTGGCGCAGCCAGACGGGCCGACCAGGACCATGAACTCGCCGTCCTTGATATCAAGATCGATGCCGTGAACGACCTTGTTGGTCTTGTTGTAGACTTTCTCGAGGTTTTTCAGTTGTACCTGTGCCATGTCAGCCCTTTCTGCCTCCCGCAGAGATTCCTTCGATGAAGTACCGTTGCGCTGCGAAGAACACGACAAGCGCAGGGGTGATGGTGAGCACCGACATCGCCAGGATGCGGTTCCATTCGAAGGCTTCGGTTGTATCGATTGAGAGTTTGAGCGCGAGGCTCACCGGATATTTGTCGACCGACGAGATGTAGATCAGCGGTCCGAGGAAGTCGTTCATTGTCCACATGAACTGGAACAGGCAGACCGAGACCAGGGCTGGCCCAAGCATGGGGACGACGATGAAGATCAGTGTCTGCAGGCTGTTTGCGCCATCGACGCGGGCTGCTTCCTCCATGTCCGTCGGCAGCGAGCGCAGGAACTGCACCAGCATGAAGACGAAGAAGGCGTCACCGGCGAGCGCCGAGGGCACCCAGAGCGGCAGGAAGCTATCCAGCCAGCCGAGATCCCGGAAGAGGATGTATTGCGGGATACGGGTGACAACGTTCGGCAGCAGCAGAACGGCGATGACCGATCCGAACAGGACCTTCTTGAGCGGAAACTCGAAGCGGGCGAAGGCGTAGGCCACCATCGTGCAGGAGATTGCCGTGCCGATGACCTTGGGCAGGATGATCAGGAACGAGTTCCAGAAGAACCGGCCGAATGTATAGGGCGTGGACGTCTGCCAGCCCTGGACATAACCTTCGACTGTCGGGCTTTCCGGCAGGAAGCCGGCGCCGGCAAAGATCTCCGAATTGGTCTTGAAGCTCGCGCCGACCAGCCAGATCAGCGGGTAGAGCATCAGGAAGCCGACGCCGAAGAGCAGCGAGTAGCGGACGACAGCGGAGATGAGGTCCATGCGGGCGCGTTTTGCAGCAGCGGCTTCATCCGAGCTGCGGGCCGCGGTTTTGGGCAAAGTAAGATCGGTCATGGCTCAGCTCCTCTTGTCGCCGGCGTAGTAGACCCACTTCTTCGAGGACCAGAAGGCCACGAGCGTGAGCACCATGATGATGGCGAAGAGCACCCAGGCAATCGCCGAGGCGTAGCCCATGTTGAACTTCTTGAAGGCCTCCTCGTAGATGTAGAGGGGCAGGAGATAGGTGGATTTCAGCGGGCCGCCTTGCGTGATGATGTAAGGGCCGTTGAATTCCTGGAAGGCCTGGACCATCTGCATGACGAGGTTGAAGAAGATGACCGGCGTCAAAAGCGGCAGCGTCACGAAAAAGAAGGTCGTGACCTTGCCGGCGCCATCGATGGAGGCCGCTTCATAAAGCGACTTGTCGATCGATTGCAGGGCGGCAAGGAAGATCACCATGGCCGAACCGAACTGCCAGCAGCGCAGAAGCGTGATGGTGAAAAGTGCATTTGTCGGATCGCCGAACCAGTCCACTGGTGCAAAGCCGACAGCGCCGATCGCCATGTTGACGAGGCCTTCAGCCGAGAACAGGTAACGCCACAGAACGGCGATGGCGATCGATCCGCCGAGGATGGACGGGACGTAAAAAGCCGTCCGGAAGAAATTGATGAATTTAAGCTTGTAGTTGAGTATGGCGGCGATGAAGAGCGCGAAAGCAAGCTTCAGCGGCACGGTGGAAAATACGTAAATAAGCGTGACAGTCAGCGACTTGTCGAAAGTCCGGTCGCGGGTGAACAGCCGCTCGTAGTTCGACAGCCCGGTCCATTGCGGGCTGCTCATAAGGTCGTAGCTGGTGAAGCTCAAATAAAGCGAAGTCAAAAAAGGGATGGCCGTAAATATGACGAGGCCAATCAAATATGGGGTCAGATAGGCATATCCCAGGAAGCGCTGAGACCTCATGAGGCGCCTCCAACGGGCAAATCACACCCGGTTATGAGAAATACATTTTTGTGCAAATCAAATTCCTCCTCCAGCCAATAGGTGCAAGGCTGTTATGCGTCAGTGGCTTAGCTGAAAGACTGAACAATCATCAATTCTGTTCCTCCTCCAGTATTTAGCGTGACATAATTTCATTTTCAGTCGAGAATGAATGAACAAACACGGAAAAAAAGATGGACGAAATTGAAGGTGGCATTCTCTCCAGCATCGCGCCTTCGGCGCTGTCGCTCAAACTCACTCGAGCGACGATCAAGATGGAGCATTCGAAGACGTGGCGCATTGACAAGACAAACCCCGTCGAAGATTTCGTCATCTGCCTGGAGGGCTGCGGCCATTATGTCATTGAGGGAGAGCGCCGGGTGATGGAGCCCGGCGACGCGATGCTTATCCGGCGCGGACAGCGCTTTCGCGGCTGGAACCGCGGGACGGCAATCTATAGGGGAATTGCCCAGCATTTTTCTCTGGACATCTACGGCAAGCATGACCTGATCGCGCAGATGCAGCTGCGACCTCATGTCCGACTGAAGAAGTGGCCGCTACTGGAGCCGCTGGTGCGGCAATATCGCCAGACGGCGCCGCCTTCTTCACTGACCCTCAGCCAGCATCATCTTTTCATGTATCTGCTGATCGCTTATATCGAGGATGCGTTCATCGGCTGGAACGATAGTGCGACGTATCAGACCGAAGGGACCGACGCTCTGGATCTGGCGGTGATGAAGGCTGTGGCGATGATTTCGGCCAATCCTCTCGATCTGGACATAGCGGAACAGGCGGTGGATGCCTCGCCGTTCAATGCCGATTATTTCCTGCGCGAGTTCAAGAAGCGGGTAGGGCACACGCCGCGCAAATACCAGGAACAGAAGCGCATGGAGCGCGCCATGCATCTGCTGGAAGCGGGGATGCCGGTTGCCAATGCGGCTGCAGATGTCGGGTATGGTGATCCCTATTATTTCTCACGCATGTTCAAGCGTGTCTTCGGTGTCAGCCCACGTGCTCATGTCGAACGCGTGAAGCGGAATCGAAACGGTGGGTTGCTCCGCTTTGACGAAGCCGAACAGACCAGATTGATGAGCATCGATCCCGGTTGATGTGCGTCACGGGTTATGCGGCGATATCGTCCGTCTTGGGCTCGCGCGGATCCATGCCGCGCGGCTTGCCATAGAGGCCGATATTGGCATCGCCCCAGAGTTTCAGCGCAAGCAGGATCGGCTCCATGCTGCGGCCGAGTTCGGACAGGCTGTATTCCACCTTCGGGGGGACCTGGGCATAGACTTTGCGCTCGATCAGGCCGTCGTCTTCGAGTTCGCGCAGCTGATTTGTCAGCATGCGCGGCGTGACGTTGACGATATGCCTGCGGATTTCGTTGAAGCGCAGGGTGCCCGACAGAAGGTGGTACAGCACGACGGACTTCCATTTGCCATCGATGAGACCAATTGCCGCTTCCACCGAGCAGCCGGGAGAGCAATCGAAACGGGAGTGGCGGGCTTTGGCCATGACAGTATCCTTTTTGATACTACGTGCTATTTTCGTGCGTATTGTACGGATCTGAATATAGCCCATTTTGGTGACATATCAATCGACACCGTATCTCACCTGCTAACCCCGATCTCACTTCGCTAAAAATTCTCCATTGACGACTGACATGTTAGTGCGTTAGCGTTGAAAAATCAGTGGAGGATGACTAATGACACGCTTCGGACTTTCCGTCGCTTTGACTACGCCGTTTGGTGAGGACGGCGAGATACTTATCGACATGATGATCGCGCAGGCCAGGCGCAGCCTTGATGCCGGCTGCGCGAGCTGCACGCTGTTCGGCACGACGGGCGAGGGCTCGTCGATCGGAACGCAGGAGCGCGAGCGTGTGCTTGCGGCCTTTATCGACGCGGGCATCGCGCCCGAGCAGATCGTCGTTGGCGTTCTGGTGGATGCTGCGGAAGACGCAGCGCTTCAATCATCCCAGGCGCTTTCAAGGGGTGTCCGCAACATCCTGCTTGCGCCGCCATCCTATTTCAAGAATGTCAGCGATGACGGGCTGTTCGGCTGGTATTCCAAGGTCTTCAAGGATCTCGGCAAGCTGGCGCGCGATATCATCGTCTACAACATTCCGTCCGTCACCATGGTGCCGCTCAGTGTTTCGCTTGTCGGCCGGCTGAGCCATGCCTTTCCGGGCATCGTGACCGGCGTGAAGGATTCGTCCGGTGACTGGTCCTATACACAGGAGCTTCTGAAGGCGCATTCGGACCTGATCATCCTGATCGGTGACGAGCGTCATCTGGCCGAAGGCGTGCGCATGGGCGGGCAGGGTGCTATCTCCGGCATGGCGAATTTTGCTCCGCACGAGGTTGGTGCGATGGCGAATGAAGGTCGCGATGATACCCGCGTGGTTGATTTCGTCGCCGAGCTTCTGAAGTATCCGGTCACGCCGGCGGTGAAGGCCATGGTGGCGCGTCAGCTTGGCGATGAAAACTGGCTTGCGGTTCGCGCTCCGCTGCTTTCTATATCGAAGGACGGACAGAAGCAGCTCGGCCTTGTCTTCGACGGCCTGTTCCGGACGAAAGCGGCCTAAGGGCCAGTGCCAGGAACGGGACGATGATGGACCAGCGCCAAGACCAGCAGACGGAAGAACCGACGCTCAGGGAAAAGGCTTATGAGAGCTTTACCCGGCATCTGCTCGCGCGCGACGTGCGCCCGGGGCAGTTCGTTTCCCAACGTCATCTGGTCGAGCTGACCGGTCTCACACTCGGCGCCATCCGCGAACTCATACCGCGGCTGGAGGCCGAGGGGCTGATCAAGACCGTGCCGCAGCGCGGTCTGCAGATCGCCCATATCGACCTGAACCTGATCCGAGAGGCGTTTCAGCTGCGTCTCTTCCTCGAGAAGGAAGCCGTTGCGCTGTTTGTTCAGACAGCTTCCGACGAAGTGGTAGAAAAGCTGATCCGGCAGCACAGGGAAATCTCGGATGCCATCGCTGCGGGCAATGAAACGCCCGAGCTCGATGCTCATGCACAGGCTGTCGACTGGGGCATGCATGATGCCTTTGTCGCTGCGCTCGACAACGCCATCATCTGGAACGTCTATCGGGTCAACTCGATCAAGATGCGCCTGATCAATCAGGAACGTTTCCGTATCAACGGCCGTGTCGCGCCCGTCATGGGCGAGCATATGGCCGTGCTTGAAGCAATCAAGTGTCGTTCTGCCGACGGTGCCGTCGAGGCGCTCGTCAAGCATATCGGCCATGCAAGGGATCGTGCCTTGAGACTTTAAATACACGCGAAGCCGGGATGAGGAGATCCCGGCGAAACCTGGAGGAGGAATACATGACATCTTCGTTCTTTACACCGACACGCCGGAGTTTTCTGGCTGGATCGGCAGCGCTTGGCGCCGCCGGGCTGATCGGATCGCGGTCGGCTTCTGCTGCCGTCGACTGGAAGCGCTTTGCCGGCACCACGCTGGAAGTGAACCTGGTCAAGAGCCCGCGCGGCGAAACCATCCTGAAATACATCAGCGAGTTCGAGGCGCTGACCGGTATCAAGGTCAATGCCGAGGCAACGCCGGAACAGCAGCAGCGTCAGAAGACGACGATCGAGCTTTCTTCCGGCCGTCCGAGCTTCGACGTCGTGCACCTGAGCTATCACGTCCAGAAGCGGCAGTTCGAAAAGGGTGGCTGGCTGGCCGATCTTTCCGGTTACTTCAAGGATCCGTCGCTCACCGATCCGTCGCTGGTTGAAGGTGATTTCGCCGAGGCAGCGCTGAAATTCGCCAAGGATGCCGATGGCAAGCTGCGCACGCTGCCCTTCTCGGTGGATTACTGGATCGTCTACTGGAACAAGGAACTCTTCGAAAAGAAGGGCCTGAAATATCCGACGACTTTCGACGAAATGGTGACCGCTGCCGAGGCGCTGACCGACAAGTCCGAAGGCACTTACGGCTTCGTTGCCCGTGGCCTGAAAAATGCCAATACGCCGGTCTGGACCTCGTTCATGCTGGGCTATGGCGCAACCCCGCTCGATGCCAGCGGCAAGCTTGCAACGACGTCCGAAGGGGCTGTCGAGGCGGCAAAGCTCTATCAGCGGCTGATGTCCAAGTCGGCGCCGGTCGGTGTGTCAGGCTTCAACTGGGCCGAAGCGCAGTCTGCATTCCTGCAGGGCAAGATCGGCATGTGGTTCGATGGCGTCGGTTTCGCACCGCCGATCGAAGATCCGCAGAAGTCACGCGTCGTCGGCAAGGTCGGTTACGGCGTCATGCCGGCAGGTCCGAAGGCCCAGGCTGCAGCGACGACCGGCGACGGTATCGGTGTGACCGCCGCCAGCAAGAACAAGGAAGCCGCCTATCTCTTTTGCCAATGGGCGATCTCCCATGAAATGGGTGCCCGTCTGCTGCAGGCCGGTGCCGGTGTGCCATTCCGCCAGTCGATCCTCGAGGACGCCAAGGTTCGCGAAGGCGTCAAGATGCCTTCGGCCTGGGTGGATGCGGTTGTTGCCTCCGGCAAGATCTCGCAGCTCGCTCTCCCGGTCATCATCCCGGTCACGGAATTCCGTGACATTTACGGGGTTGGCCTCACCAACATGATCGGCGGCGCCGATCCTGCAAAGGAACTGGAATCGGCAACCGCTCAGTTCGAGCCGGTGCTTGCCCGAAGCGAGGGATAATGGCTTCCGTGACCATAGAACCCACCGCGGCCAGGGATCTGGCCGCAAAGGGGGGCAAGCCGCAAAGGCTTGCTCCCAATTACTGGCCCTTCGTAATGCCTGCCCTGGTCGTGATCGGCGCAGTCATCGTTTTCCCCTGGGTGTTTACCCTCTGGATGAGCGTCAATTCATGGACGCTCGGGCAGGAACAGACCTTTGCCGGTCTAGACAATTATATCCGGCTTGCCGGCGACATGCGGTTCTGGGAATCCATGTGGCACACGCTGGTCTATACCGCGCTGTCCGTGATTGCGCCGCTGATCCTAGGGACGCTGGCAGCTCTCATCTTCGACGGTGAATTCCCGTTGCGCGGTTTTCTGCGCGGGGTTTTCGTCATGCCGATGATGGCGACGCCGGTGGCGATCGCTCTCGTCTGGACGATGATGTTCCATCCGCAGCTCGGCGTGCTCAACTATCTTTTGTCGTTGGTCGGTATCGGCGCGCAGGAATGGATCTACAACCAGTCGACCGTCATTCCGGCGCTGGTTCTGGTCGAGACCTGGCAATGGACGCCGCTGATCATGCTGATCGTGCTCGGTGGTCTGGCCGCTGTTCCGCGCGAGCCTTATGAAAGCGCTGAAATCGACGGCGCAAATGCCTGGCAGAAGTTCCGTTACCTGACGCTGCCGATGATCGCGCCCTTCCTGATGATCGGTGTCATCATCCGCTCGATCGATGCGGTGAAGAGCTTCGACATCATCTATGCGATGACCCAGGGCGGGCCGGGAACGGCGTCGGAGACGATCAACATCTATCTCTACAACACCGCCTTCTCCTATTACGACATCGGTTACGGCTCGGCCATGGCGGTTGTCTTCTTCTTCGTCATCATCGCGCTGTCCTTCGTTCTGATGATGGTTCGCGCGCGCACCAACTGGTCGGACATGGAGGATCGTTGATGATACCCAAACTCACTCATCGCGCCTGGAACCGTCTCGGTCTGTTCTTCGTCGCGCTCGTCATGATCTCGCCGGTCATCCTGTTCTTCGTCTGGATGATCTCGCTATCGCTCAAGTATGAGATCGACAACGGCGCCTATCCGCCGATCCTGATCCCGGAAAACATCGCCTGGTCGAACTATGCCAAGGTGTTCGAGGAGAACAACTTCCTCCTCTATTTCTGGAACTCGATCCTCGTTACGGGCGCTGCAACCATTCTCGCCCTCGTGATCGGTGTTCCCGCCGGTTACGGCATTGCACGGCTGAAAGCCGAAAAGGCGGCGATGGTGATCATGATCGCCCGCATGACGCCCGGCCTGTCGTTCCTGATTCCGCTCTTCCTGCTGTTCCAATGGATGAACCTGCTCGGTACGCTTTGGCCGCAGATCATCATCCATCTGGTCGTCACCGTGCCGATCGTCGTGTGGATCATGATCGGTTATTTCGAGACGACCCCGAAGGAACTCGAGGAGGCTGCCAGCATCGATGGCGCAACGTCCTGGCAGGTCTTCCGCCTCGTGGCTTTGCCGATCGCCAAACCCGGCATCGTCGTCGCCTTCATTCTGGCGGTAATCTTCTCCTGGAACAATTTTGTCTTCGGCATCGTGCTCGCCAGCCGCGAAACGCGAACCCTGCCGGTGGCCGTCTACAACATGCTCTCCTTCGAGCAGGTCAGCTGGGGGCCGCTGGCCGCTGCCGCGCTGATCGTTACCCTGCCGGTTTTGGTGCTGACCATGTTCGCCCAGAAGCAGATCGTCGCGGGCCTTACCGCCGGCGCGGTCAAGGGCGGCTGAAGAAGAGCAACAGATAACGACCCGAAAATCGGGAGGATTTTCAAATGGCAACAGTCAATATCCAGAATATCCAGAAGCGCTACGGAGCCGTCGAGATCATTCGCGACCTGAGCGTCGATATTGCCGACGGCGAGTTCGTCGTGCTCGTCGGCCCGTCCGGCTGCGGCAAGTCCACGCTGCTACGCATGGTGGCGGGACTTGAGGACGTTACCGGCGGCGCGATCCGCATCGGGCCGAGGGAGGTTTCGCATCTTCCGGCGCGTGATCGCGATATCGCCATGGTATTCCAGAACTACGCGCTTTATCCGCATATGACGGTGGCGGAAAACATGGCCTTCGCGCTGAAGCTGAAGAAGGCCGATGTCAACGAGACGCGCAAGAAGGTTGAGAATGCCGCCGGCATTCTCGGGCTGGAAAAGCTGCTCGATCGTTACCCGCGCCAGCTTTCCGGCGGCCAGCGCCAGCGTGTCGCCATGGGCCGTGCGCTGGTGCGCGATCCGCAGGTGTTTCTGTTCGACGAACCGCTCTCCAACCTCGATGCCAAACTGCGCGTGCAGATGCGTGCCGAGATCAAGGCGCTGCATCAGCGGATCGGCACGACGATCATCTACGTCACCCACGATCAGATCGAAGCCATGACCATGGCCGACAAGATCGTCGTGCTGCAGGAAGGCAATATCGAGCAGGTCGGTGCGCCGCTGGATCTCTACGATCGTCCCGCCAATCTCTTTGTTGCCGGCTTTATCGGTTCGCCTTCGATGAATTTCCTCGATGGCAGAATAGAGGAAGGCGTGTTCCGCAGCGAAAAAGGCCTCGTCCTGCCACTGCCAACCGGCGCCGATCCGGCAAAACTTGGCGGCAAGTCGCTGGTCTACGGCATTCGCCCGGAACATATCCGCGCGGACAATGCCGGTGGTGTCCAGGGGCGTGTCGAGATCGTCGAAGGGACAGGTTCGGAAATCTTTGCCCGTGTGGCCAGCCATGGCGAGCATATTTCCTGCCTGTTCCGCGAGCGCCTGAGCATCCATTTCGGCGACGAGATCGGATTGGCGATCGATCCGACCAAGGCGCATCTGTTCGACAAGGCGAGCGGCCAGCGCCTCTGAAAAAAATGAGGGGTGGCGTGATTGCCGCCCCTCGCATCTTTCCGGACCTCTTTTCAAAGAGATGGACTGCAGGGCGCCATGCGTTCTGGTCCTGCTATTGCGGATAAACTGACATGACCTCATTCATCGGAATTGACGTCGGCACCGGAAGCGCCCGTGCCGGGATTTTTGATGCGCGCGGTAACTTGCTCGCGGCGCATTCGCAGGCGATCGCGACCGAAAAGCCGAAGCAGGATTTCGTCAATCAATCCTCGCGCGACATCTGGGCGGCGATCTCAACCTGCGTGCGGAAAGCGATGGCGGATGCCGGGCTTGCCGCCTCCGACATCGCAGGCATCGGGTTCGACGCAACCTGCTCGCTGGTCGTCGTTGATGATAAGGGCGGGCCGGTGACGGTGAGCCCCGGCGGTGATGACGACTGGAACATCATCGTGTGGATGGACCATCGCGCCATCGGTGACGCGGACCAGATCAATGCGCTGAAAAGCCCGGTTCTCGATTATGTCGGCGGTGTCATCTCACCCGAAATGGAGACGCCGAAACTGCGCTGGCTGAAACGTGAGATGCCTCAGAGTTTTGCCCGTGCACATGCCTTTTTCGACCTGCCCGACTGGCTGGTTCACAAGGCAACGGGTGATGATATCCGCTCGCTCTGCAGCACCGTTTGCAAATGGACCTATCTCGGCCAGAACGGTTTGGGTGGCGAGGGATGGGACAAGGCCTATTTCGAAACTGCCGGGATATCCGAACTCGCCGCCGACAATTTTCGCGCTATCGGAAACCGGTTTGCGGCACCGGGTGACAAGGTCGGGTCGCTTTCGGATGCTGCAGCTACCGATCTCGGGCTGGCTCCCGGTACCGCGGTTGCCGCCAGCCTGATCGATGCCTATTCAGGTGCGCTCGGCACGATGGGGGTGGATCTGGGCGAGGGGGCGCTCGACGATCGTCTGGCGTTGATTGCGGGAACCTCTTCGTGCCATATCACCGTCAGCGAAAAACCGGCCTTCGTGCCCGGTGTCTGGGGGCCTTATTTCTCCGTCCTGCTGCCGGGTCTGTGGGCCAACGAAGCGGGACAATCGGCTGCCGGTGCGCTGATCGACCGGATGATCGATGGCCACGCCGCGATCCACGAAGCGCGCGAGATGGCGAAGGCGGAAGGCATTTCCGTGTTCACCCTGTTCGATCGCCGGCTTGAGGCAATGGCTGATGGCGGGGAGACGGCGGTGCTGACGAAATCGCGGCATGTGCAGCCGGATTTCCACGGCAACCGTTCGCCGCTTGCCGATCCGTTGCGCAAGGGCGGGATTACGGGTCTTTCACTTGATCGCGGACTGGACGATCTGGCGCTCGATTATCTCGCGACCTTGCAGGCGCTGGCTTACGGTACCCGGCACATCATCGCGGAAATGCGCGCCAATGGCGTGACCGTCGATACGCTGGTCGTCAGCGGCGGTCTGGCGCAGAACAAGCTGTTTTTGCGCGAGCATGCGGATGCGACGGGCTGCGCCATCGTTGTGCCGGACCAGCGCGAGCCGGTTCTGGTCGGCAGCGCCATGCTGGGGGCTGTGGCGAGCGGCCATTATGCCGACCTGCCTGCCGCCATGCGCGCCATGAGCGGCCCGGGCAGCCGGATTTCTCCGCGCGGAGCGGAGATCGCCACCTATCACGACCGCAAATACCACGTCTTCCGCCGCATGCAGGAGGACTTCGTTGCCTATGCCGAGCTGATGGCCGGCACTGATCATTGATTTGAGGGATGAGGAACATGACCAAGGAAATTGCACTTTTCGCCAGCGGCGACCTTCGCCTATCCGCCAACCAGCAATGCTGGGCGACACAGGACGCGATGGAAAAGAAACTCGGCGAAGTGCTCGCCGGCCTCGGTTACACGGTGAAGCGTGCTCACGCCTACAAGCCGGAAGAAGGCCACGGTTTTCTGTCCTCGCAGCGCGAGGGCATGGATGCGTTTGCGAAGATCGATCCGAACGTGCCGGTGATCGTGGCGGAATCCGTCTGGCAATATTCGCACCATGTGCTTGCCGGTCTCACCAGCCACAAGGGACCGATCCTCACCGTTGCCAACTGGTCCGGCCAGTGGCCGGGACTGGTCGGGCTGCTCAACCTCAATGGTTCGCTGACCAAGGCGGGCGTTACCTATTCCTCGCTGTGGAGCGAGGCGTTTGATGACGATTTCTTCCGAAATGGGCTTTCGCAATGGCTTTCGGAAGGCACGGTGGACCACGACACCAGCCATGTGAAGCCGTTCAAGGCCGGCAATGTGCCGCAGGATCTGCAGGATCTGGCGAAGGAGATCGCTCATGATTTCCACACCAACAAGGTCATTCTCGGCATTTTCGATGAAGGCTGCATGGGCATGTATAATGCCATCGTGCCGGACGAGCTGTTGATGCCGCTCGGCATTTTCAAGGAACGCCTGTCGCAGTCGGCGCTTTATTACGCCACCAATCAGGTGCCTGTCGAGGAAGGCCGCGCCGTCTATCAGGACCTGCTCGCCAAGGGCATGAAGTTCCATCTCGGAACCGATCCGAAGCAGGAACTCACCGAGGACCAGGTAATCGACCAGTGCCGCATGTATATCGCGGCTGTGCGCATCGCCGAGGATTTCGGCTGCGAGGCGATCGGCATCCAGTATCAGCAAGGGCTCAAGGACCTGCTACCGGCATCCGATCTGGTGGAAGGTATCTTGAACGACGACGGGCGACCGGATGTCAAAGGTCGTGACGGCAAGGTCATCCGGCAGGGCAAGGCGATCGT
Source organism: Aliirhizobium wenxiniae (assembly GCF_014201355.1). Taxonomy (GTDB): domain Bacteria; phylum Pseudomonadota; class Alphaproteobacteria; order Rhizobiales; family Rhizobiaceae; genus Neorhizobium; species Neorhizobium wenxiniae. The sequence goes on along the minus strand of NZ_JACHEG010000014.1, from coordinate 29,285 downwards.
GCATTTCAACGAGGTGGACGAATGCGCCGGCCTTGACGGACTGATGACCAACCGCCTGCATCGTGCGCTCGGCCAGCCGGTGGAAAACACCCTGCATGACCTGCGCTGGGGCGGTGTCGACCCGACCGGTACGGTGGATGGCTTCGTCTGGGTATTCGAAATCTCCGGGGCTGCGCCGCCGGCACATCACGAGGGGGGCTGGGCCGGATCGGACAGCCTGCGGCAGCCGCCGATGTTCTTCCCCGCAGGTGGAGGCACGCTGCGCGGCATCGCCAAGCCCGGCGAGATCGTCTGGTCGCGTATCTTCGTCGAGGACAACCGGCTGAAGATGGATATCGGCCGCGGTCAGGCTGTGGCCTTGCCGAAGGAAGAAACCGAGCGCCGCTGGAAATCCACCAATGAAGAGTGGCCGATGATGCATGCGGTGCTGAGCGGCGTTTCCCGCGACCAGATGATGGCGCGCCACAAGGCCAACCATATCCAGGTCGTTTACGCCAATTCGGCAAAAGAAGCCGATCGCTCGGCGCTCGCCAAGGCAGCGCTTGCGGCCGAACTCGGGATCGAAGTCAATTTCTGCGGCGTCGAGCTGGGGTGAGCAACATTCTTGCTGATCGGAAATTTGGGAGAGGGCGGCTTGGTCGCCCTCTCTTTTTCATTTGATCTTATGAGGCCTGCGTCTCCCGCAGCATTCGGATGATGGCAGAAAAATCTTCTGTGCCGTGGCCGGTGTTTTCGAAGGCTTTGTAGAGTTTGGCGGCATGCGCCCCAAGCGGCGTTCTTGTTCCGGTCTGGCTGGCCGCTTCCTGCGACAGCATCAGGTCCTTTAGCATCAAGGCTGCGGCAAAACCCGGTTTGTAATCGTTGTTCGCCGGTGAGGTGGGGACGGGGCCGGGGACGGGGCAATAGGTGGTCAGCGACCAGCATTGGCCGGACGAGGTCGATGCCACATCGAACAGGGCCTGATGCGAAAGGCCGAGTTTTTCCGCCAGCACGAAGGCTTCGGCGACGCCGATCATCGATATGCCGAGGATCATGTTGTTGCAGATTTTTGCCGCCTGGCCTGCGCCATTGCCTCCGCAATGGACGATCTTCTTGCCCATGGCTTCGAGGATCGGTTTTCCCGCGGTGAAAGCGGCGTCCGAGCCACCGACCATGAAGGTGAGCGTGCCGGCTGCAGCTCCCGTCGTGCCGCCGGAGACCGGGGCGTCGAGAGCAGGGCAATTCATTATGCCTGCCAACCCATGGGCTTTTTTCGCACTCTCCACATCCACCGTGGAGCAATCAATGAGAAGCGTGCCCTCGGTGACGAGCGTGGCGAGATCGGTCCAGACGGAGACGACATGCTGGCCTTTTGGCAGCATCGTTATGACGCATTCGGCATCTCGTACCGCTTCGGCAAGCGATGCCGCCGCAGTAACGCCGGCTTCAGTTGCCGATTTGACGGAGGCTTCGGAGAGATCGAAGCCGGAAACCGAATGCCCGGCTTTCACCAGATTTGCGGCCATGGGGCCGCCCATGTTTCCGAGGCCGATGAATGCGATCCGGGTCATGTCGTCTCTCCCTTTCGTCTTGCGTCGCCTTATCAGCGATTGTCTGCGAGGATCATTTCGGCCGCCTTTTCGGCGATCATGATCGTCGGTGAATTGGTGTTGCCGGATGTTATATTGGGCATGATCGAGGCATCGGCGATGCGTAGCCGCCCGAGCGCCCGCAGTTTCAGGCGTGGATCGACGACGCTGTCGGGATCGGCACCCATGCGGGCCGTGCCGACCGGGTGAAAGATCGTCGTGCCGATCTCGCCGGCAGCACGCTCCAGATCCGCATCGGTCTCGTAAGCCGGGCCGGGCTTGTATTCCTCAGGATTATAACGGGCAAAGGCAGGCTTTTTGACGATTTCGCGGGTCAGGCGGATGGAGCGGACGGCGATATCGCGGTCGGCGGCGGTTGAGAGGTAGTTCGGGCGAATTGCCGGTGCAGCGGCGAAGTCCGGGCCTTTCAGATGCACCGAGCCGCGGCTTTCGGGCCTCAGGTTACAGACGCTCGCGGTCATCGCCGGGAAGGCGTGGACCGGTTCTCCGAACCTGTCAAGCGAGACCGGCTGGACGTGATATTCGAGATCGGCGGTTTCCTTATCCGGGCCGGACTTGGTGAAGATGCCGAGCTGACTTGGGGCCATGGACATCGGGCCGGAGCGTTTCAGCGCATATTCCAGCCCGATCGCCGCCTTGCCGAGAAGCCGGGATGCCTTTTCGTTCAGCGTCGGCACGCCGGTGACCTTGTAGACCAGGCGAAGCTGCAGGTGGTCCTGCAGGTTTTCTCCGACGCTTTTGACCTCTTTCGTAACCTCGACGCCTGCCTCGGAGAGTACGTCGCCGCGGCCGATGCCGGAGAGTTCCAGCACATGCGGGGTGCCGATCGCACCGGCCGAGAGGATGGTTTCGCGGCGGGCATGAGCCGTCTTGGTGATGCCGTCGTGCTGGAATTCGACGCCCTTCACCTCGCCGTTCTCGACGATCAGCTTGCGCACATGGGCCTTGGTCAGAACGTTGAGGTTGGGACGCTTCATCGCCGGGCGTAGAAAAGCTTTCGATGTGTTCCAGCGAATGCCGGAGCGCTGGTTGACGTCGAAATAGCTGGACCCTTCGTTGTCGCCGCGGTTGAAATCGTCGATGGCGGGGATGCCTGCTTCTTCGGCCGCCTTCTGGAAGGCGTCGAGCACGGCCCAGCGGACACGCGCCTTTTCCACCCGCCATTCGCCGCCGGTGCCGTGCATGTCATCGGCGCCCTTGTAGAAATCCTGGCTCTTCCTGAAGAGCGGCAGCACGTCATCCCAGCCCCAGCCGGTGCAGCCCATCTGCCGCCAGAGATCGTAGTCGTGGGCCTGGCCACGCATATAGATCATGCCGTTGATCGACGAGCAGCCGCCGAGCAGTTTTCCGCGCGGATAAGAGAGCGAGCGGCCGTTCAGCCCCTCTTCCTTTTCGGTGGTGAAACACCAGTCGGTGCGCGGGTTGTTGATGCAGTAGAGATAACCGACCGGGATATGCACCCAGTGGTAATTGTCATTGCCGCCGGCCTCCAGAAGCAGGACGCGATTGCGGCTGTCTGCCGACAAACGGTTGGCGAGCACGCAGCCGGCGCTGCCCGCACCGATGATGATGTAATCGTAGGTTTCCATGTTTCGTGCCGATCAGCGCCTGTGCTCGAAGCCCAGCTTGCGGCCGAGCCGTGAGGCGTAGAATTCGCCGATGATGCCGCGGCGGAAGAGGAGGACGCAGACCATAAAAACGACGCCGGTGATGATGGTGACCGGGAATTGCGAGGTCGCGAGATAGTTCTGCAATGTCACCACCAGCCCTGCACCGAAGACCGGGCCGATCAGCGTGCCGATGCCGCCGAGAAGGGTCATGAGGATGACCTCGCCGGACATCTGCCAGCCGACATCAGTCAGCGTGGCAAACTGGAAGACCAGCGCCTTGGTGCCGCCGGCAAGACCCGAGAGCGCTGCCGACATGACGAAGGCGCCGAGCTTGTAACGGGCCACCGAATAACCGAGCGAGACGGCGCGCTGTTCGTTTTCGCGGATTGATTTCAGGATCATGCCGAAGGGCGAGTTGATGAAGCGCCAGATGACGATCATGCCGATGAGGAACACACCGAGCACGAAGTAGTACATGCTGGTCGTGTCGGCGAGGTCGATGAAGCCGAACAGATGGCCGCGCGGCACGGACTGGATACCGTCCTCGCCATGGGTAAATCCGGCCTGCAGGCAGAAGAAGAAGAACATCTGCGATAGTGCCAGCGTGATCATGGCGAAATAGATGCCCTGCCGGCGGATAGCGAAAAAGCCCATGATCAGGCCGAGCAGTGCTGCGCCCGCAACGCCGATGAGAATGCCGATTTCCGGCGTCACACCCCATTCTTTCACGACATGGGCGGTGAAATAGGCGGCACCGCCGAAAAAGGTCGCATGGCCGAAGGAAAGCAGGCCGGTATAACCGAGCAGAAGATTGAAGGCGCAGGCGAAAAGCGCGAAGCACAAGAGCTTCATGAGGAAGATTGGGTAGAAGAACATCGGGGCGACGACCAGCAGGACAAGGCCGATGCCGAGAAAGGCCGCATAGGCTTTCGAGGCAGTTGCCGAACGTTCGGTCCGGGCTGTGTTCGTTGTGGACGAATGGGCGACATGGCTCATGACTTTGCCTCCCTCAAGCATCTCGGCCGAACAGGCCGGCGGGGCGGATGAGAAGCACGATCGCCATGATCACGAAGATCACGATGTTCGAGGCTTCCGGATAAAAGACCTTGGTCAGGCCCTCGGCGATGCCCAGCATGTAGCCGGTGACGATGGCGCCCATGATCGAACCCATGCCGCCGACCACGACGACGGCAAAAACGACGATGATGATGTTCGATCCCATCAGCGGCGAGACCTGATAGACGGGGGCCGCCAGTACGCCGGCAAAGGCGGCAAGGCCTGCTCCGAGCGCGTAGGTGAGTGTCAGCAGCATTGGCACGTTGACGCCGAAGGCCTGGACCAGCGTCGGGTTTTCGGTGGCGGCACGCAGATAGGCGCCGAGCTTGGTCTTTTCGATCAGGAGCCATGTGCCGATACAGGCGATAAGCGACACGACGACGACCCAGCCGCGATAATTGGGCAGGAACATGAAGCCGAGATTGGTGGCGCCGGTGAGTGCCGGCGGCGGCGCATAGGGTTGGCCGGAAGAACCGTAGAGATACCGGAACGTGCCTTCGATGGTCAGCGCCAGACCGAAGGTGAAGAGCAGGCCGTAGAGGTGGTCGAGCTTGTAGAGGCGCGACAGCAGAAGCCGTTCGATAACGGCGCCGAACAGGCCGACGACGATCGGTGCCAGCAGAAGCGCGAACCAGTAGTTGATGCCGAAATATTGCAGCATCAGCATCGCGACGAAGGCGCCGAGCATATATTGCGCGCCATGGGCGAAGTTGATGACGCGCAACAGGCCGAAGATGACGGCGAGGCCGAGGCTTAAGAGCGCGTAGAAGGAGCCGTTGATCAGGCCGATCAGGAGCTGGCCCATGAAGGCTTGGAGAGGGATGCCGAAGATCATGGTCATATCGATGTTCTCCCTCGTGTTGCGAGACCGAGAGACTGAAGGCGGTGCGGCCAGCTCCCCATGATCTCCCCTCTTGTGGGGGAGATGTCACGAAGTGACAGAGGGGGGTAACGACGGTTCAGCACGCTCAACGACAGAGAGTCTTGCGGGCGGAGCCCCCCTCTGCCCTGCCGGGCATCTCCCCCACAAGGGGGGAGATCGGTATGCCGCACCGCGCCATATCCCGTGACCCATTTCGGTGGAAGAGCGGCCATCGATTCAGAGATTCGACCCATCCTCACACCCCCAGAACCTTGTGCAGCGTATCCATCCGTCCGGGCAATTCGCCGACCGGGAAATCCGCGACCATCTTGCCATGGTCCATAAGGTAGAAACGATCCGCGACGCGGCTGGCGAAGCGGAAATTCTGTTCGACCATCAGTACTGTCATGCCGCGTTGCTTCAGCGTTTTCAGCACCTCGCCGATGCGCTGGACGATGACCGGAGCCAGGCCTTCCGTCGGTTCGTCGAGGATCAGGAGTTTCACTCCGGTGCGCAGGATGCGGGCGATGGCGAGCATCTGCTGTTCGCCGCCGGAGAGCTTGGTGCCGGGGCTCGCGCGCCGTTCATGGAGGTTCGGGAAAAGCGCATAGATTTCGTCTAGCGGCATGCCGCCATCGGCGACGACCGGTGGCAGCATCAGGTTCTCGTCCACGGTCAGCGTCGAGAATATGCCGCGTTCTTCGGGTACGAAACCGAGGCCGGCATGGGCGGTCCGGTGCAAGGGCACGCCGAGCATATCCTTGCCGGCAAAGCGGATTTCGCCCTTGCGCTCGCGGATGATGCCCATGATGGTGCGGAGCGTCGTCGTCTTGCCGACGCCGTTGCGGCCCAAAATGGTGATCGTTTCACCTTCGCCGACAGTCATGTTAACGCCGTGCAGGATGTGGCTTTCGCCGTACCAGGCATTGAGGTTCGAGACTTCGAGAAGCGGTTTTGCCATCACGCGTCCTCCGTGCCCATATAGGCGAGCCTTACGCGTTCATCCTGCGAGACCGCAGCATAGTCGCCTTCCGCAAGGATTTCGCCGCGCTGCAGAACCGTGACGTGGTGACAGATGTCAGCCACGACCGAGAGATTGTGTTCGACCATGAGTACGGCGCGGGTCTTTGCGACCTCGCGGATGATGTTGGAGACGGTGCCGATATCTTCCTGGCCCATGCCGGCCATCGGTTCGTCGAGTAGCAGCACTTTCGGGTCGAGCGCCAGCGTAGTGGCGATTTCGAGCACACGTTTGCGGCCATAGGAAAGATCGGCTGCGATGGCATTGCGTTCGCGTTTCAGTCCGACCGTTTCGATCAGTTCGTCTGCCCGGTCGTTCAGCCGGTCGAGCGCAGAGGTCGGCAGCCAGAACTGGGTGGAAAGGCCGTTCGGACGCTGCAGCGCCACGCGGATATTGTCGAGGACGGTCAGATGCGGAAAAACCGCGGAAATCTGGAACGAGCGGACCAGACCCATGCGGGCCACCTTGTCCGGCGGGGTTTTGGTGATGTCGGTTCCCAGAAGCGTGATCGAGCCCGCCGTGGGCTGCAGGAATTTTGTAAGAAGATTGAACACCGTCGTCTTGCCGGCGCCGTTCGGGCCGATCAGCGCGTGGACGCGGGCATGCTGGATATCGAGATCGACATCCCGAACAGCCAGAAAAGCGCCGAAACTCTTGGAGAGACCGCGGGCGGATAAGACCACCCGCGGCTCCTCGTGCAGTTCCTGGAGAGGCACTGCCATTATTTCACCAGCTCGCAACCGGCCTTGGCTGGGTCGAGATAGGCATCCTTGCCCGGGATGGTGGCGAGCACTGTGTAATAGTCCCAGGGCTCCTTGCTCTCATCCGGCTTCTTGACCTGCAGGAGATACATGTCGTGGATCATGCGGCCGTTTGCGGCCACCGTGCCGCCGCGCCCGAAGAAGTCGTCCACCGGCATTTCGCGCATGGCCTTTGCCACCGCGTCAGCATCATCCGTGCCGGCCTTCTCGACAGCCTTCAGATAGTGGGTGACGGCGGAATAGGTGCCGGCATGAACCATGTTCGGCATCTTGTTGGTCTTGGCGAAGAATTTCTTGCCGAATTCGCGGCTCTTGTCGTCGAGGTTCCAATAATAACCCTCGGTCAGCGTCAATCCCTGAGCCGCTTCCAGTCCGAGGCCATGCACTTCGGCAAGGGTGAAGAGAAGTGCCGCCAGCTTCTGGCCGCCCTGAACGATGCCGAATTCCGCGGCCTGCTTGATTGAGTTGGCCGTATCGAGGCCGGCATTGGCAAGGCCGATGACCTTCGCGCCGGATGACTGGGCCTGTAGCAGGAATGACGAAAAATCCTGGCTGGAGAGCGGATGGCGCACCGAACCCAAGACCTTGCCGCCATTGGCTTTCACGTAATCGCTCGTCTGCTGTTCCAGCGAATAACCGAAGGCGTAGTCGGCGGTCAGGAAGAACCAGCTATCGCCGCCCTGCTTGACCATGGCGCCGCCGGTGCCGACTGCGAGAGCGTGGGTGTCATAGGCCCAGTGGAAACCATAGGGCGTGCAAGCCTTGCCGGTCAGATCGACCGTGGCTGCACCGGTGTTGATGGTGATCTTCTTCTTTTCCTTGGAAAGCGCCTGCACGGCGAGACCGACCGACGAAGTGGTCAGGTCCATGATCGCATCGACCTGCTCGGTATCATACCACTGGCGGGCGATGTTGGAGGCGACGTCGGGCTTGTTCTGATGGTCGGCATTGACGAGTTCGACCGGAACGCCGAGCACCTTGCCGCCGTAATCCTCGATCGCCATTTTCGCAGCCTCGACGGACGACTTGCCGCCGAAATCGGCATAGACGCCGGACTGGTCGTTCAAAATACCGATTTTGACTTTGCCGTCGGATGCTGATTGGGCGAATGCAGTGCCGCTCGCCAGCAGCACGGCCAGCGACGTCAGGAACGTCTTACGCATAAGGTCTCCTCCCAGAGATTGCAGAGCGCTAATCTGTTCAAAATTGGCAGGCCGCCCTCCTCAAAGCAGCACTTCCATAAGCACATGGTTGAGGAAAACGCCCGTTGACGCAAGAAGCGGAGCGCTATTAATTGCGGACAGTATCTGTGCATTTTTGAACAGATAAGGGAGCGGGCCGGGTGACAGCATGAGCAGCAATCCCAGTTTCGGCCATCCGGGTTTCACCTGGGATGATCTCCAGTATTTTCTGGCGGTGGCCCGCACCGGTCAACTTTCCGTGGCCGCCCGGCAGTTGCGAACCAGCCATGCCACCGTGTCCCGCCGTATTGACCGGCTGGAATTCACCCTCAAGGTCAAGCTTTTCGAGCGAAACCCGCGCGGCTACGTGCTGACGGGGATCGGTCAGCGTTTCATCGATGCGGCAGAGCGGATGGAGGCGGAAGCCGACCGGCTGCAGGCGGAAATCGCCTCAGGCAATGCGCCGCATCAGGGCGTCGTGCGGCTCAGCGCTCCGGAAGGCATCGCCAATTTCTTCCTCGCTCATCAGATCGGGGATTTCACCGCGCAGCATCCCAACCTGTCCTTGGAACTGGTGACGATCCAGCAGATCATGTCGCTTTCCCGCAAGGAGGCGGATATTGCGATATCGCTCGATCCGCCCAAGGGCGGGCCGTATGAGATCGAGAAGATCACCGATTATCGCCTGAACATCTACGGATCGCGGAGTTATCTCGCGGACAAGCACGAGCTTACCAAGCGGGACGACCTGCTGCGGCACCCGTTCATCGGCTATATTCAGGACATGATCTTTGCGCCGGGACTGGATTATCTCGGGGACGTGCATCCTGGCATCAAGCCACGCTTCCAGAGTTCCAGCATTTCGGCGCAGTTGACCGCGACGTTGCAGGGGCAGGGGCTTTGCATCTTTCCGCATTTCATCGCGCGCCGATGGCCGGAACTGCAGATCGTCCTGCCACGTGAGGTGCAGTTGACGCGGCATTATTATCTGGTGCGCCATCGCGACATGAGCCGGGTTCCGCGGGTACGCGCGGTCGCCGACTACATGACGACGGTGGTGCAGGATAACCGGGAGATATTTCTGGGAGGCTGATTTCGCCTCCCTGGATGTCGACAAGCGTTGGTCAAAAGCTCGTGATGACGGCGATGCCGGGTGTCTCTGCCTTGTCGAGATTGACCAGTTCGGAGACGCCCTCAGTGAGGCTAACCCGCTTCGAGATCAGTTGCTGCGGCTTCATCTTGCCAGCGGTCAGCATCGCGAGCATGGCGTCGTAACGCCAGGCCTGCATGCCGTGGCTTCCATAGATTTCCAGCTCGTGGCCGATGACCTGCGCCATCGGGATTTTCGGCGTTGCATGTTCGCCGAGCATCAGGCCGACCTGAACGTGGCGGCCGCGGCGGCGCAGGTTCTTGATCGAGTTGAAGCAGGTCGTCGGGTGGCCGAGCGCGTCGATCGAGACATGCGCGCCGCCTTTGGTGATTTCGCGTACGGCTTCCACGACATCCGGCACGGAACTGCCATTGATGGTGGCGACGGCACCACATTGGCGCGCCATCGCCAACTTGTCTTCGGTCAGGTCTATGCCGATGACGTTTGCGCCGAGGGCGGTTGCGATCATGATTGCCGAAAGGCCGACGCCGCCGCAGCCATGGACGGCGACCCAGTCGCCGGGGCCAGTGCGGGCCTGATCGGCAACGGCGCGGAAGGAGGTGGCGAAGCGGCAGCCGAGGCTTGCGGCCGTCGCATCGTCGATTTCTTCCGGCAGGTGCACGAGATTGGTGTCGGCGTAATCGATCGCGACATATTCGGCGAAGGAACCCCAATGGGTGAAGCCCGGCTGGAACTGGTCGGGGCAGACCTGCTGGTTGCCGGAATGGCATTCGGCGCAATGGCCGCAGCCGGAGACGAAGGGCACGGTGACACGGTCGCCGACCTTGAAGCGCATGACGCCCTTGCCGGTCGCCACGACCTTGCCAGCCAGTTCATGGCCGGGAACGTGGGGCAGCCTGATATCCGGATCGTGGCCCTTCCAGCCGTGCCAGTCGCTGCGGCAGAGACCCGTTGCGCCGACCTTGATGACCACGCCTCCGAAGGTCGGCTCGGGATCGGGAAGCGTCCTGATCTCCGGCATCTGTTCGAACGCTTCGTAATACATGGCCTTCATCACGCATCCTCGCCTTTCAATATGAAAATCCCCGATCCTCTGCGGGACCGGGGATGTCGATTTTCCTGCTACCGTAGCGCGGCGGGCCGCGTTTACGAAGCCTGTTTCTTCTGGTCCTTCATGAAGGCGATATCGCCGACGACGCGGACGCGCACACGGCGGGCATCACCCGGCAGATAGGCGATCGGAATGTCTTCCGTATCCAGCGTGGTGATCGACTTCGGATCGGCACCGGCCTCGATTGCGCGTTCGCGGGCGATACGGTCGGCTTCGGCAATCGCCTTGTCGCGCGACATGTCGGAGAAGACCTGATCGACTTCGCCGGAGACCTGCGCCATCGCCGCACCGAGTGCGTTGGCAACGCCGGCATGTTCGACGCGCAGCACTTCGCTCGCACCCTTCAGCTTTTCCGGGATGAGGAAGGCACCGCCACCGACGGCGATCAGGCTTACGCCTTCGGCCGAGGTCTTCATCCGGTCTACGCCGTCTTCAACCATGGCTTCGATGCGCTTCAGGAGGTCGGCAACCATTGCCTTGTCGAGATGCTTGACGCGGTCGCGGTCGCCGATCTCGACGAGGCCGGCTGCGACTGCAACGTCGGTCGTGGTCAGCGTATCGCCGCCGAAAACGAGCGCCTTTTCGGTGATGCGGTAACCGACCGAGCGCGGGCCGATCTTGCGGGTTTCCGGGTCAATGATGGTGCCGCCGCCAAGCGCCATGGGCAGAAGGTCGGGCATGCGGAACAGGGTGCGCACACCGCCGACTTCGACGACATTGTTGGCTTCCCGCGGGAAACCGCCGACGAGGCAGCCGATATCGGAGGTCGTGCCGCCGACGTCGATGACCATGGCTTCCTTCAGGCCGGTGAGGAAGGCCGCACCGCGCATTGAGTTGGTCGGGCCAGAGGCAAAGCTGTAGACCGGGTTTGCCGCTGCGACATCCGCCAGCACGACGGTGCCGTCGTTCTGGGTGAGGTAGAAGGGGGCGTTGACGCCGGCCTTGACCAGCGCATCCTTGAAGGCGTCGATCGTCTTGCGGCCGAGGCCCTGAAGGGCGGCGTTCAGCAGCGTGACGTTTTCGCGTTCCAGGAGGCCGATACGGCCGAGCGTGTGGGAGAGCGTGATGCGGGCATCCGGGATGACCGAACGGACGATCTCGGCCGCTTCCAGTTCGCCTTCAGCGGTCAAAGGCGAGAAAAGCGCGGTGATGCCGACTGAGGTGATGCCGGCATCGCGGATCTTCATCGCGGCGTCGCGGATTTCGTCGCGGGCAAGCGGCACCAGCGGACGGCCGTCATATTCGTGGCCGCCATGCACCATGAAGGAGAGCGGATCGACGCTTTCGCGCAGGTCATCCGGCCAGTCGATCATCGGCGGCAGGGATGCGCCGGCCGGCATGGCGATACGGATCGCGGCGATGCGTTCCAGACGGGCGCGCTCGACGACGGCATTGGTGAAATGCGTCGTGCCGATCATCACGGCGTCGATCGGCGAAGTGCCCGGCGCCTGCGAGGACACGACGTGACCGATGGCGTTGACGACGCCCTGCATCACATCCGCAGTGGTGGGAAACTTGATGGCGGAAACGACTTTCTCGCCATCGATGAGCACGGCATCCGTATTGGTGCCGCCTACGTCAATTCCGATCCGCTTCATGCTGCAAACACCGATTTGAAATCAAGATCATATCCGAAGGCGCGGGGGCCGACATGTTCCAGTCCCTTGGGGCTGGTCAGGACCGCCGGCGCCGGCAGGGCGACAACCGTGACACGCTGGCCGTAACGCACGGTTTCGGTACCGATCGCTTCACCCGACACGGTGTCGAGCAGGCAGATCAGGTCAGGCGTCATGGCGATCGGCTGGCCATCGCGGAAGGCGACTGCCCATTCGTTCTGGAAGGCGAGTTCGACCTTGGCGCCGCGATCGTCGTCGAGGCCGTCGATCATAGCTACGCCGCGCAGGAAGCCGCCGGTCGTTGTGCGATCCACGTCGGCAACCTTGCCCTTGAACAGGACCTTGCCGCCTTCATGGGCGAGAACGGCTGCGATCGGGTCGGTATGGGCTGCACGGGCATCAAGCACTGCACGGCCGAGGCTGACGGCCTTGGTCACGGTGTGGAGCACGCCCCAGTCCTTGACTTCCTTGCCGGTGCGCGGAGCCTTGCAGGTGGCAGAGGTCGAGCCGACTTCGGTGCAGATCTTGCGCGAGATGCGCTCCATCCACTTCCAGGACGCTGCCTTGGCAACGATTGCCTCGTTGTCGCGGCAATCAACCAGGGTGAGCGGGTACATCGGCAAGTCGCCGATGGCGAAGCTGGTCATCTGCGCTTCCGGATAGGCGCGGCCCATCGCATCGGCGTCAACAACCGGGATATCCAGCATGGCGGCTGCGAGGAAGGGCGACAGCGCATTGCCGCCGCCGATCTCGACGCTCATCACGGCGCGGAACTTGCGGCCGGTATATTCTTCCATCAGCTGCATGGCACGGGCGAGATGGGCCGGGTCCACCAGACGTTCCTGGCCGACCAGCGGTGCACCCATCTTCGACACGACTGCGACGGCATCGCCATCGTCGAGCGCGTTCGGATCGATAAGCTTGACGCGCTTGCCGTCCTTGTAGAGCTTTTTCAGGTTGAGCTGCGCCAGATAGGGGCTGCCACCACCGCCGGTCCCGAGAATCCAGGCACCAACGGCAAGCGGGTCAATCTCGCCTGCTTCGAAATCACGGATCATGTTTGCCTCCGAATAATGTGCTAGAACCTAGCCATGTGCGACGAAGAATGCCTATAGGGGACTGCCCCTAGAATGGGCTTGCCTTTAATTTGTGCATGTCTAGAACGGCTATAGCGATACGATCAGAAGGACCGATTCACTGCCCGTGACGAAGCATCCTCAAACTCCGTCTTCGACCATCGCGGAAGCAGCGGAACCGCCCCATCGCGTGATGTTTTTGAGCGTCGGCCAATCGCCGCGCGCCGACATTATCGACGACATGCTGGAGAACCTGGACCTGCCGATCGAGGCGCTGGAAATCGGCGCTCTGGACGGGCTTTCGGCGGCCGAGATCAACGATCTCAAGGTGCGGCCCGGCGAGACGAGCATCGTCACCCGGCTGGCCGATGGAAGCAATGTCGTCGTCTCCAAGCCACGGATCGCGGAGCGCATGGCGAAGATCGCCGCCGCTTTTCAGCCGAATGAATTCGATCTGGTGGTCATCCTGTCGACCGGGCTCTTTCGGGATTTTGAAAGCACATGCCCGACCGTGAATGCCCAGCGCGCCATGGAATCGACGGTGATTTCGCTTGCCGCGCATGGGTCTGCGGTGGGGCTGATCCAGCCGCTCGAACAGCAGATCGACGAACTCGATATCCCGGCGCTTTCGCCTTACAAGATCACCGCCAGTTACGCCGCGGATGGCGACAAGCGGTTGCTGGCAGGGGCGCTGCTCGATCTCGCCGATGCGGAGATCATCGTGCTGAATTCGGTGAGTTTTACCGAGGCAGACAGGCAGACGGTTGCCAAGGCAAGCGGCAAGCCGGTGGTGCTGGCCCGACGCATCGTCGTCAGCGCCATTCGCTTGCTTCTGCACGGCACGCATCCGGTCGCCTTGCCCGGCGTGCCGGCGGAATTTTCGGAGAAATTGCAACGTCTAACGCCGCGCGAGCGACAGGTGCTTTCGCTGGTGGCGGAAGGTCTGTCGAATAAGGCGATCGCGCGCCAGCTCGGGATCAGCCCGAAAACGGTAGAGATCCACCGCTCCAATGTGATGGCGAAAATGGAAGTGACGTCCTCGAACGCACTTATCCGCATGGTCGTCGCTGCGGGCCATCCATAACAAAAATAATCGGATTTGCGTAAGAAAGTTGCGTGAAAAACACGATTTGCCTAAAAAATGATCGTAAAAGATCTTTCTGAATTGTTACCCACTAGGGGCATTACCCTATAGTGAAGTCGCGTATTCGAGCGCTAGGCTCCCTGCCAACAAGATAAAGCAGGGAATGAACGAGAGCATGCCTTCCACATCCAAGATTGCCTTCGTGACTATTGGTCAGACGCCCCGCGTCGACCTCGTACCTGAGATGATGGCCGAGATTACCGTCGGTCTGCCGGAAGGCCGTATCGTGCATCAGGAGTTCGGTGTGCTGGACGGCATGAGCCCGGCGGAACTCGATGCAATGCGCGCCAGAGATGGTGAACATTCCTTCGCGACCCGTCTTGCAAGCGGGGAGGAGATCGTCTCCTCCAAGGCTCTGACGGAAGAGAAGCTGAACGTTCTCCTGCAGAAGATCGATGGCGAAGGTTTCGATCTGATCGTCCTGCTCTGCACCGGCACGAAGATCGAGCCGTTGAACAACACGCTCGTGGTCGAGGCACAGCGGATCGTCGATTCCACTGTCGAGGCGCTTGCCGCATCGGCCCGCAAGCTCGGCGTTATCGTGCCGCTCGAACGGCAGATCCAGGATTTCGAAGAGCGCCATGTGCTGCCGGGCAATCCGAGCCTCGTTTCCGCGTCGCCTTATGCCGGTGACGAGATGGGCGAGCGGGCGAAGCTGCTGGAAGGCTGCGATCTCATCGTCATGCATTGCATGGGCTATTCGGCCGAGATGCATGAGGCAGTGCGCAAATCCATCGATGCGCCGGTGCTTCTGTCGCGCCGGTTGGTGGCGGGTGTCGTGCGTCAAATGCTTTAGAACTTGCATACAGTCTGATCGGGAAGCCGTTTAATAAGAGAGGGAACTACATGTTCGGCAAAATCATCAGGAATATCGCAATCGCGGGGCTTCTCGCCTCGTCGGTTCTTGCCACCCCTGCCGGCGCTTTCGAGCGCACCGACAAGGGCAATGTCATCGTGTTCGGCGGTCGTCAGGCGATCCCGGTTCTCGATCCGCATATCCGCTACGACTGGTCGACCCGCATGATGCAGCAGGCCGTCTATGATGGTCTCGTCAAGTACGAAGGCGATCCGGCTGTCATCAAGCCGTGGCTCGCTGAAAAATGGGAAACCAGCGAAGACGGCAAGACCTGGACCTTCCATCTGGTCAAGAACGCAAAATTCCACAATGGCGACCCGGTGAATGCCGAAGCCATCCGTTATTCCTTCGAGCGCGGCCTGAAGCTCAACAAGGGCGTCGCCTGGATGCTCAAGGATTTTCTGGCGCCGGAAGGCATCAGCGTCGTTGACGATTATACCGTCAAGTTCGAGCTGAAGGCTCCCTACACGCCATTCCTCTCCTTCCTGCCCTGGTGGTACATCGTCAACCCGGCCCAGGTTAAGGCCCATGAAGTTGACGGCGACTATGGCCAGAAGTGGCTGACCGACAACGAAGCCGGTTCCGGCCCGTTCAAGCTCGGCCGCTGGGAACCGAACGTTCTTTATGAAGCCGAAGCCGTTGCCGATTACTGGAAGGGCTGGCCGCAGGGCGATGCAAACCGTCCGGCCGGCGTGATCTACAAGATCATCCGCGAGCCCGCCGCCCAGAAGGCTGCTCTCCAGCGCGGCGAAGCCGATATCGTCGAAGGCCTGACGCCGGACGATTACGTCCAGATCGCGCGTGCAAAGGGCATCGCCATCGAAGACCACAAGGGCATGACGACTTTCGGCATCAAGTTCAACACGCAGCAGGGACCGACCGCCGACATCAACCTGCGCAAGGCGATCGCCTATGCGATGGACTATGATGCGCTGATCCAGGTCTATAACGGTGCTGCGTCTCTCGAAACGAGCCCGATCCCGGATGCGATGAAGGGCCATATCGACGTGCCCGGCATTCCGCGTCAGGATCTTGCCAAGGCCAAGGAATATCTGGCGAAGTCCGGTTATCCGAACGGCGGCATCACCCTGCCTTACGTTCACGTTGCCGGTCTTGAAGAAGCCCGTCGCATCGGCCTCGTGCTGCTCGACAGCTTGAAGCCGCTCAACATCAATGTCGAGATCAAGCCGGAACAGTGGCCGAACATGGTCGCCAACGGTTCCAAGGTCGAGACTTCGCCGTCGATGACTTCGGTCTACACGACCCCGGTTTCGACCGATCCGGACGCTGTCGCCTACCAGTATCACAAGAACAGCTGGGGCCAGTATTTCGCGATGATGTTCTACGACAATCCGAAGGTCACCGAGATGATCGACAAGGCCCGTTCCTCGTCGAACTGGGATGAGCGCGCCAAGCTCTATGCCGACATCCAGACCCAGATCGTTGCAGACCAGCCGGAAGTGTTCGGCATGCTGCAGAACCGCCGCTGGGCCCGCCGTGACTACCTACAGGGCTTCCAGTTCAGCCCGGTCCGGTTCACCGGCGAAGTCGACATCTACCCGCTGTGGGTGAAGGCTGAATAAACACTGGCTGAAGTCCCCTCACTCAAGCCAGAATGGTGCGCATGGTCCGCTTTCCCCAACCGCGGGCCATGCGCAAATCATAACAAACGGAGAAGACGATGCTGACATTCGCCTTCCGCAAATTGCTGACGCTGGTCGGCACGATGATCGGCATTGCGGCGCTGACATTTCTCATCACCAATGTCGCGCCCGGCGATCCGGCCCGTCTCGTGGCCGGTCCCAATGCGACCGAGGACATGGTCGCTACGATCAGAACCGAATATGGTCTCGACAAGTCGCTGCCGGAACAGTTCATCGTCTATATGGGCGAACTCGTCCGCGGTGATCTCGGCACTTCGATCGTCACCACACGCCCGGTGCTGGAAGAAGTCATGCGTTATGCGCCCGCGACACTGGAACTCGTCTTCGTCGCGATGTTCCTCGGCATCGTCATCGGCGTTCCGCTCGGCATGCTGTCGGCCGTTTACAAGGACGGGCCGCTCGACCAGGTGACACGCATCTTTTCGATTTCCGGTGTGGCTATCCCGGCCTTCTGGTTCGGTATCCTGCTGCAGCTGATGTTTTCCGTCGATCTGGAATGGCTGCCGGTTTCGGGGCGCCTGCCGCTCGTCACCCGTCCGCCGGAATTTGTGACCGGCCTGCTTCTGGTAGACAGCCTGATTGCCGGTAATTTCTCGACCTTCTGGGTTTCGCTGCAGCATATCATCCTGCCGGCGATCGTGCTCTCCTTCCCCTGTCTTGCCTCGATCCTGCGCGTCAACCGCGCCGAGATGATCGAAGTGCTGCAGTCGGATTATATCGTGGCCGCCCGCGCCCACGGCATCTCGTCCTTCCGCATCGTCGCGCTCTACGCTCTGAAGAATGCCATGTTGCCGACGCTTGCGATGATCGGCCTGCGTTTCGGCTGGATGCTCGGCTCGACCGTTCTAGTGGAAACCGTCTTCGACTGGCCGGGTATCGGGCTCTATGCGGTCTCGTCCGCGCTCTCTTCCGACTTCAAGCCTGTTGTCGGCGTGACGCTGATGATCGGTTTCTTCTTTATCGTCGCCAACACCCTCGTCGATCTGGCCTATGCCTGGATCGACCCGCGTCTCAGGAAAGCGTGATGACGGCTCATCCCATGACACCTATCGATACCTCCGTGGAAGACACACGCCCGCTCACGTTCCGCGAGCGCCATGCGAGCCAGATTCGCCAGTGGCGGCTCTATGCGCACATGTTCCGCAAGAGCTTTTCGTCCATGCTGGGCCTCTCGCTCGTCGTGCTGTTTCTGCTGCTTGCCGCCATCGGTCCGCTGATCGTGCCCTATCCGGAAGCAGCAAGCGGTGCGATCAACATGTCGGCCAAGCTGCAGCCGCCAAGCAGCACCTACTGGTTCGGTACGGATGAAATGGGCGCGGATATCTTTTCGCGCGTCATCATCGGTGCCCGCACGTCGCTCTGGATCGGCGTCGTCATCACCGGCATTGCGGCGATCGTCGGCATCACGCTCGGCATCATTGCCGGTTATCGTGGTGGCTGGGTTCGTGCGGTGATCATGCGCGTCACTGAACTTTTCCTCGCCGTTCCCGGTCTGGCGCTGGCGCTTGCAATCGTTGCGGCGCTTGGCCCCGGCATCACCAATTGCGTGCTGGCGCTCGCTATCGTCTGGTGGCCCGGTTACGTGCGTCTGGTCGAGGCAAAAACGCTGTCGATCAAGGAAGAGCTTTTCATCGAATCCGCCCGTTCGATCGGCGCAAAGACGCCCTGGATCCTCTGGCATCATATCCTGCCGAACTGCATGTCGCCGATCATCGTCAAGATGAGCATGGATATGGGCATGGCGATCCTGTCGGCCGCCAGCCTCGGCTTCATCGGTCTCGGCGCACAGCCGCCGTCGCCGGAATGGGGTTCGATGATCTCGGTCGCCCGCACCTACATGCCCGACTGGTGGTGGTATTCGCTCTTCCCCGGTGCTGCGATCTTCCTCACCGTGCTCGGCTTCAATCTTCTGGGCGATGGCCTGCGTGACATTCTCGATCCAAGGAGCCGCGACCGATGACAGCTCTGCTCGACATCAAGAACTATCGGCTCGATATCGGCACGTTCGACGGCCCGGTGCATGTGCTGAAGGGCATAAACCTTTCCGTCAACCGCGGCGACACGCTCGGTATCGTCGGCGAGAGCGGCTCGGGCAAGACGGTGCTGGTGCGCTCGGTGCTCGGCATCGGCCCGCGCAATTCGAAGGTCGTCGAAGGCTCGATCTCGTTTGGCGGGCAGGACATTACCAACCTGCCGGAGAAGGACTGGACGAAGATCCGCGGTATCCGCATCTCGATGATCTTCCAGGATCCGATGACCTATCTGAACCCGCTCTTCACGATCGGGCGGCAGATTTCCGATGTCATCGCGGCGCATGAGAAGGCAGCCGGTGCAGGCGTTTCTTCCAGGGCGGCGCGTCGTGCCCGCACCGAGGAGCTGCTCGATCAGGTCGGCCTGCCGAACCCGTCCATGCTGTTTTCGCAATACCCGCACCAGCTTTCCGGCGGCATGCGCCAGCGCATCCTGATCGCCATGGCGCTGGCCGGCAAGCCGGATATCCTGATCGCGGACGAGCCGACGACGGCGCTCGACGTCACGGTTCAGGCGCAGGTGCTGGACCTCATCAACTCGCTTGTCGAAAAGCTCAACCTTACCGTCATCATGATCAGCCACGACATCGGCGCGATCGCCACCGTCGCGAAGCGCTGTGCCGTCATGTACAAGGGCGAGATCGTCGAGCAGGGGATGACGCAGGACATCCTCAACCGTCCGCAGCACGAATATACGCAGCGCCTTCTGGCCGCCGTGCCGGATATCGATGTCGAGCCTGAGCGGGTTGCAGCTCAGGCTGCGGACGCAAAGCCCGCCAAGCGCAGCAATCTTCTTGAAGCCATCGATCTGAAGAAGGTCTATCGCAGCCAGTCCGGCACCGATTTCACGGCGGTCAACTCGATCAGCCTTGCCGTGAAGACCGGTGAGATCTTTGGCGTGGTCGGCGAAAGCGGATCGGGCAAGTCGACACTCGCGCGTATGCTGATGCGGCTGATCGAGCCGACTTCGGGCGACATCATCTTCGACGGGCAGAATATCTCCGGCCTTTCGGGCGAGCCGCTCAGGCAGATGCGCCGGCACATGCAGTTCGTCTTCCAGAACCCGCATTCGGCGCTCAACGGTCGCCACACGATCGGCGACGCGATCGGCGAGCCGCTACGGATCCAGACGAACATGAGCCGGCGGGATATCGAGGCACGGGCGGAAGCGCTGCTCGACATCGTGCAACTGCCGAAAATGTTCAAGTATCGCTACCCGCACGAGCTTTCCGGCGGCCAGAAGCAGCGTGTCTGTATTGCCCGTGCGATCGCGCTCAACCCGCGTCTCCTGATCCTCGACGAGCCGACTTCGGCGCTCGACATCTCGGTGCAGGCGCAGGTGCTCGATTTCCTGCAGGAACTGCGCTCCGAGCTGAACCTCACCTATGTGTTCATATCGCACAATCTCGCCGTCATCCGGCAGATCTGCGACCATACGATCGTGATGAAGCGCGGCGAGATCGTCGAACAGGGCGATACCGAGCAGATTTTCCTGTCGCCACGCGAGGAATATACCAAGGCTTTGATCGAAAGCGGCCGGAAGACGTCTCAGGCCGCCAATCTTCAGGTGTAAGCCGAGCCGCAATTATTCGAAACCCTGCGCCGCGCGTGTGCAGGGTTTCATCGTTTCTGCGCGGCGGATGCACCGCCGGCGCTTGAAAATAGACGGTGCGTCCCGGTTCAGGCGTTGGCCAGGGCCTTCAGCTTTTCGTAGTTTTCGGTTGATAGCGGAATACCGTCCTTTTCCGCCTTGGCGCGGGTCACATGGCGGCGGTCGCCGGGCAGGCGTTCCTGGCCCGCCTCCAGCACGAGATCGCAAATGCCCGCGACACGTTCGGCAAAGACGTCGTTGCCGCCGCGGGCGGGATCGATGACGATGAAGAACTGGCCGGTGAACGGCGTCTGTGCGCCCTTGTGACCGCTCCAGTCGAACTCGCCGGAAAAATAACCGCCGGTGAGTGCGGCACTGAGTATCTCGACCATCAGGGCGATGGAATTGCCCTTGTGGCCGCCGAAGGGCAGGAGCGCGCCACCGTCGAGAATGGCCTTGGGATCATTGGTCGGCTGGCCGTCGCGGTCGACACCCATGCCGGGTTTCAGGTCATGGCCG
Source organism: Aliirhizobium wenxiniae (assembly GCF_014201355.1). Taxonomy (GTDB): domain Bacteria; phylum Pseudomonadota; class Alphaproteobacteria; order Rhizobiales; family Rhizobiaceae; genus Neorhizobium; species Neorhizobium wenxiniae. The sequence goes on along the minus strand of NZ_JACHEG010000014.1, from coordinate 8,487 downwards.
GCGCGGGCGGCGATCTGCACGTCGCCATGGGCAATGGCGCTCGAGGCCTGATCGAAGACGAAGGGGGCAGCGCCTGCGCGCGGTGATGCGAAGGCAACAGGATTGGTGCCGAAGACTGCCTTCTTGCCGCCATGCGGCACGACGCAGGCCATGCTGTTGACGACGCTCAAGGCCACAAATCCCTCGTCGGCAAAGGGTTCGACATCCGGCCAGAGCGCGCTGAAATGATGCGAGCGACGGATGGCGAGAACGGCGACGCCGTTCTGCTTCACCTTTTCGATCAGCAGCGGGCGGGCGGCAAGCATGGCCGGCTGCGTGAAGCCGCCCTTTGCATCGACGCGGACGAAGGCCGGCCCGACATCCTCGACTTCCGGTACTGCCTTGCCATCGACCCAGCCGCTGTTCAGCGACGAGACGTAACCGGCCATGCGGAAGATGCCGTGGCTGAGCGAGCCGTCGCGTTCGCAGGACGCGCAGTTTTCCGCCAGAATTTTCGCGTTGTTTTCGGACACGCCATTCTTGGCGAAGATCTTCTGCAGCAGCGCCACGAGGTCGGCATGGGAGAGATGGATGTCGGTGGCTTTGGTCATGTCATTCTCCTTGCGTCGCCGGTAAGGCGCTGATTTGCGGCCGCACGAAGATACAAACAAAGAGGCTGTGTTCAACCGGCTTTGCAGCAGATTTCGCGGCGAGTTTGCGGTGGGCTCAGCCGGGTGTCTTTTCGTAGGTAACCTTGCCGTCGCAGATGGTGATCACGGGTCTGACCGAGGCCAGATCCTCCGATGCCGTGGTTTCGACATCGCCCGAAAGAACCACGATATCTGCCAGATAGCCCGGTTGCAGAACCCCCTTGCGGTCTTCCATGAACTCCACATGGGCGCCGGTACTGGTGTAGGCGGCCAGCGTTTCGGCAAGCGTCAGCCTCTGGTCCGGCATATCGTCCGCCCAAAGCTGCCTTGTCATTGCATCGTGAATGCAACCCATCGGATCGAGTGGTGAGACCGGCCAGTCGGTGGCGAAGATGATCTCCGCCCCGGCGTCGGCGAGCGTGCGCCAAGCAAAGGCGAGCGGCCAGCGGTCGCGGCCGATGAAGGAGAGGTAGGGTTCGAGCGGCAGGCCGGCATTTCCGGGTGGGTGCGTCGGCTGCATGGAGGCGATGACACCGAGCTTTTTAAATCGCGGTACGTCGTCCTGGTGGATCACTTCGATATGTTCGATGCGGTTGCGGGCATCGCGCTTGCCGTTTGTCTCCGCTGCCGTCTCATAGGCATCGAGCACCATGCGCACCGCACCGTCGCCGATCGCGTGGACAGCGACCGGGAGTTTCAGCCGGTCTGCTTCCGTGACGATTTCGTTGAGATGCTGCTGGGAAAACAGCGGATCGCCCTTCCAGCCGGGGCGATGGGCGTAGTCATCGAGGAAAACGGCGCTTTCGCCTTCGGTCACGCCATCGATGAACATTTTCACGAAATCGCAGCGCAGCCGGTCCGAGTTGAAGCGGTCGCGCCAGAGGGCGGCTTTTTCCGCAAGGTCGGAAAGCGGCATGAAATTCTTCATATGATAGGGCATACGCACTCGAGCCGGCAGACCTGTGGTCTTCTCGATCTCCTCGAGAATTTCCAGCTGGTAGAGATTGCCGTCCATGTTCTGGATCGAGGTTATGCCCAGCGATGCGCAATAGGCGAGGCCATCGCGGATGATGTCGAGGTCGATGGCACGTTCATCAGGTGTGACGCTCTCCGGTTCGCCGCCGGTGCCGATGCCCAGCCCCTCGCGACCGCCGGTTTCGCTCAGATCGAAGACCGGCTGCATCGCATCGGCCTCGCGCAGCTCGCCGGAGGCAAGGCCATCTTCGCCCATGACGACTTCGTTGCCGACACCAACCTGCTTGCCGTGCAGGAGCCCCGCGATTTCCAGCGCTTTGGTATTGGCCCACGCGGTGTGGTGGTCCGGGGCGATCATGGCGAATGGCCGGTCGGAGATGACGCGGTCGAGATCGTGACGAGTGGTGCGTTCGGCCTCCGACAGGATCGTGTAATCGGCGGAGCGGGCGAGAAGCAGCTTTAAATTCGGGTTTCTGGCCGCATAGTCCTCCACTTTGGCCTTCAGCTCGTCGAAGCCCTTCACCTTGTAGAGCGAGAGCTGACGCAGGCCGACCGAGCCCATGAAGATGTGCATATGGGCTTCGTTGAAGCCAGGCAGGACCGTGCTGCCCGCCGCATCAATCACGCGCGTTGCGGGACCCTTGAGAGCCTTGATCTCGGATGAAGCGCCGACTGCAACGAGCTTGTTGCCGGAGATTGCGACGGCTTCGGCTTTCGGTACCGTCTCGTCCATGGTGAGGACGCGGGCATTGAGGATGATGATGTCGGCGAAAGTCTGCATCTTGTATCCTCAAGGTGCCAGGCGGCAGAGGGTTCGGAAGAAGGCGAGATTGTCTTGTTTCAGCTCGTCGTCGAGCGGATTGGACTGGGACGACAGCTTGACGATGACCGCTTCGTTTTCAGGATCGACATAAAGCCACTGGCCATGGATGCCGATGGCGCAATAGGCGCCGTCCGGCTCGCCGGTCTGGTACCACTGGCTGCGGTAACGGCCATTCGGCATGGTGGTGCTGTTTGCTGCCTTCCAGGCTTCCGGGTCGCCATTCGTCAGCATGTCGGAAATCCAGCTTTTCGGGATGATCTGTTTGCCATCGGCGGCACCACCAGTGCGGATCAACTCGCCGACGCGGGCGAGATCGCGAGCGGTGAGGCAGACGCCACCTGCCGTGCGTGCCGTGCCGATGCTGTCGACGGTGACATAGGCGTGGTTGCGGGCGCCCATCGGTTTCCAGAGACGTTCCGACAACAGTTCGCCGTAACGTCGGCCCGTGACGCGTTCGATGACGACACCCAGAAGATCGGCATTCGGCGATAGATAGGAATGTCCGCCGCCATGCGGTCGGTCAGCCTTTCTCAGCGTCATCAGGAAGGAGGCGAGTGTCTCGACCTCGAAGCCGGGTTCGACAGGGTTCCACAACATGGCGCGGCGATAGCGGGCAAAGGGGCCGTTCCTGTCGAGATATGTTTCCTCGAAATCGAGACTTACGCGCATGTCGAGCACATCGCGGTAACGGCAATCCTCATAGGCGCTGCCCTTGGCTTCCGGCAGATAGGCGAGAACAGGTTTTTCGGGGTCGATCAGCCCCTCTTCCTCAAGCATGCCGGATAGGATGGCGGTGAGCGACTTGCTGATCGAGAAGACGAGGTGTTTGGCGTTCACATCGGCATGCGGCGCATAATATTCGCCGACGATTTTTCCGTGCTTCATCAGCAGGAAGGCATCTGTGTGGGCGTATTTCAGGAAAGCGTCGATGGTCGAGATGCCATCCAGACCTGTTGCAATTTCTTGGGCGAGGAATTCTCGTGAGGGCAGCGCCTCTTCCGGCCGCTCAGCGCCGCAGGAGATTTCGGATGTCGGCACCAGTTCGCGGACATTCTGGAAACTCCAGCGGCTGAAAGGCGTTTCGCGCCAGTTGGCAAGCGTCACCGATGCCCGGTTAACGGTGGTCATGTCTGTCATGTTATCCATGTCTTTACCGTAGCGGCAGCGCAGGACCTGCCTACGCTGCCGGCCTCCCTTGCTCGGCTTACTTCTGCAACTCGGTCCAGATCTTGGTGTAGAGTTCCTGCACTTCCGGCGCGCAAGCGAGATTGAACTTGCCTGCGGCCTTGGAGGCTTCCGGAATGTTCACCTCCGGCGCCGTCTTCATGTCCTCAGGCATGAAGGCCTCGGAGCCCTTGATGCCGTTCGAATAGCGTGCAAAGGCGGAGATCAGGGCGGCATTTTCCGGTACCATGATGAAATTGATGAAGAGCTTTGCGTTCTCGACATTCTTGGCATCGGCAAGGATGGCGGCATTGTCCATCCAGACGGGATAACCTTCCTTCGGGTAGCCATAGACGATGTTTTTGTTGGCAAGCCTTCCGCGGAAGGCGGCGCCGTTCCAGTCTACGCTGGCTGCAAGATCGCCCTTGGTGTACTTTTCCACCGTGCCGTAATCCATCGAGATCCATTTCGGCTTGGCGGCGACGAGGATGTCGCGAGCTTTCTTCAGGATCGTCAGGTCGCCCGTGCAGGGCTCGCCGCCGGCATAGGTGACGACCATGTGCATGACGTCCGACATTTCCGGAACGACATTGACCTTGCCGACCAGTTCCGGCGGTGGATCGAGGAAGATCGCCGCGGTGTTCGGATCACCGGAATAGATGGACTTGTCGACCGTCACGCCGGTCGTGCCCCATTGCCACGGAACGGAATAGTGGCGGCCAGGATCATAGGCGACATCCACCCATTGCGGGTCCATGTTCTTGAAGTTCTCCATCTGGTCGGGGCGCGATTCCATCAGCAGCCCTTCCTTGATGAAGACCGGCATGGCGCTGGCGGAGGGAACGACGATATCGAAGCCATGGCCGCCCTGGCGGATTTTCGCGAGCGCGGTGTCGTTGCTGTCGTAGTCGGTCAACGTCACCTTGACCTTGTAGGTCTCCTCGAATTTCTTGATCAGTTCCGGATTTGTGTAATTGCCCCAATTGAAGATGTTCAGCTCGCCTTCGGCATGGGCAAGCGTGGTGGAGGCAAAGAGGACCGCCAGACCGGCAGCAAGTTTCAAGGCATGCGTCATTGTTCCCACTCCTGTTTTCAATCGGATTTTTCGTTGGATCTGCTGAGGAAGAAGAAGATCGTCACGATCGCCAGCGACAGCAGCAGAAAAACCGTCGAAATGGCGTTCATCTCGGGCGTGATGGCGCGGCGCAGCTGGCCGAGCATGTAGGTCGGAAGCGTCTCCTGTCCGGCGGACTTGACGAATTCGGTGATGACGATGTCATCCAGCGAGATGACGAAGGAGAGCATCATGCCGGCGAGAATGCCGGGCCAGAGAAGCGGCAGGGTGATGTAGCGGAACACCTTGAACGGGGTGGCGTAAAGGTCGGCTGCGGCGCGTTCCAGCGCCAGATCCATATTCTCCAGCCGCGCCCGGATCGGCAGATAGGCAAAGGGAATGCAGAAGGCCGTGTGCGCCAGGATGAGGTAACCGAGGCCGGAATAACCGGTCCAGACCTTTATGCGTGAGAAGAGGATGAGCAGTGCCACGGCGGTGACGATCTCCGGCACCATTAGCGGCATGTTGATGAAGGAATATTTGAAGGTCAGGCCGCGATAACCGGCCGTGCGTGTCGTTGCGATGGCCGCAAGCGTGGCAACGGCGGTGGCGATGACGGCGGCGATTGCAGCGATCTGGACGGAACGGATGGCCGCCTCGATGACGAGGTTGTTGTTCCAGGCGGCGACGAACCAACGGAACGAAAAACCTTCCCAGCGAGCAATCGAGATGCCGGAATTGAAGGCGTAGACGACCAGCGTGAAGATCGGCACGTAGAGCAGGAAAAAACAGAACATCGCGATCGTCGCGAAACCCGGCTGGACGCGGATGTCGAAGCGTTTACGCATGGCCGCCTCCGGTCTTTCCGGCATTTTTGACGTAATAGAGCATGGCAAAGAGCACGATGATGACGAGGGTGATGGAGAGTGCTGCGCCAAGCGGCCAGTTGCGGCCCTGGCCGAACTGCAGCTCGATCAGATTGCCGACCATCAGGTTCTTGCCGCCGCCGAGAATGCGCGGGATGACATAGGATGACAGAGCCGGAATGAAGACGAGGATGGATCCGGCAATGATGCCGGGCTTGACCAGCGGAATGATGATCCGCCACAGGACTTTCAGCCGCGTCGCATAGAGATCGTAACCGGCCTCGACGAGGCGGAAATCGAGCTTTTCGAGGCTCGCATAAAGCGGCAGCACCATCAGCGGCAGATGTACATAAACCATGCCGAGCAGGATGGCGAAATCGGTGTAGAGCATCTGGATCGGTGCCGAGATGATGCCGAGCTTCATCAGGATGGTATTGGCCAGACCTTCGTTGCGGATCATCTCCTGGATCGCAAAACCGCGGATCAGCATGTTGGTCCAGAAGGGGATGGTGATCAAAAACAGCCAGATCGACCGGTTATGCGGCGCGCGGCTGGCGATGAAATAGGCGGTCGGGAAGCCGACGATCAGGCATAGAACGGTGGTGATGACGGCGAGCTTTGCGCTGCGCCAGAGGATCGTCACATGGGCATCCGCCAGCGAGATCGTGTCGTCGAATATGTCGCGCGAGAGGAAGACGTTGAACCAGCCCTGGCCGGAAAGCTCCCATTTGACATCGCCATAGGAGCCGGGCGCCAGTACCGAGTAGAGCAGCACGATGAGCAAGGGGCCGACTGAGGCGACGGCAATGAGGACAAGGGCCGGCGCACTGAGGAGCCAGCGATTGGTAATCTCTTTCTTCTGTGCCGCCGAAGCGGCCTGTCTCGTCCGCTCGGTCATTGTCTCAATCCTTCAGGATCTGTGCTGCGCCTTCGCTGATGTTGAGTGACACCGCATCACCGGCGGAAAAGCCGATCGGCCCGACCCGATTGTTCTGCTGTCTTATGGTGAAGAGGGATGTGTCGGGCAGCCTGACCCGGATATGGGTGTCTGTGCCGAGATAGGTGAGGTCCTCGATCTGGCCGGTGAGCATCGCCGTGCTGGAGGGCGTGGCGAGCTGCGCATGTTCGGGCCGGATGACGATCGTCACCTTACCTTCCGGCATGAGATCCACGGGGTAGGTGGCGTCCAGCAGGCTGCCATTGGACAGGCGGACCCTGATCCTGGGACCATCGACGGAGATGACGTCGGCGGCGAGGAAGTTGGTTTCGCCGATGAAGTCGGCGACGAAACGTTCTGCCGGGCGATCATAGATTTCCCAGGGCGCCCCGACCTGCCGGACTTCGCCATGAGACATGACGGCAATCCGATCGGACATGGCGAGCGCCTCCTCTTGGTCATGAGTGACAAAGATGAAGGTGATGCCGGTTTCTGCCTGCACCCGCTTCAGCTCGACCTGCATTTCCTTGCGCAGCTTGTAGTCGAGTGCCGACAATGGCTCGTCGAGAAGCAGGACCTTCGGTTTGGGGGCGAGTGCGCGGGCAAGCGCCACGCGCTGCTGCTGGCCGCCGGAGATCTGCATGACCTTGCGGTTGCGCATTGCTTCCATGTGAACCAGTGCCAGCATTTCTTCGACGCGGGTGGCAATTTCCGTCTTTGGCCGACCCAGCATTTCGAGCCCGAAGCCGATATTCTGGGCAACCGTCATATGCGGGAAGAGCGCGTAATTCTGGAAGACCGTGTTGACCGGGCGCTTGAAGGGCGGCAGCGGCGCTATGTCCTCGCCGTAAAGCAGGATTTCGCCATCCGTCGGGAAGTCGAAACCGGCAATCAGCCTCAGAAGCGTGGTCTTGCCGCAGCCGGAAGGACCCAGAAGCGTGAAGAACTCGTTTTGCCTTATATTCAGGAAGATGTTGCTGAGGGCGGTGACCTGTCCGGCGCCATCGCCATAGACACGGCCGACGCCCCTGACTTCGATTGCAAGTTCCTGCTGTTTTCTCAAGCACGCCTCACATTTCGTTGCTCGTCATTGCAACTCCAGACAGCATTTCATGTCAAATTGTCGCGGGCAAGCCGCGTTTGCGACACTAGGGAAATAATCAAGCAAACCACATGCCAGCCGCCGGACACGAGTTTGAAATCGGCCGATCTTTCTGTGATGCAGAAATGAGATAGGTCTGCGGGAGATGTTTTGGAAAACGCGAGCGATAGGTCGATGGCAATGGATATAGCCATATTAAAACAATGGCTTGTGTTTCGTCATTTCTAGTCAGGGCAGCGGTTGTTGTAGGCTCTGCGACATGTATTATCACAAGGCAAAAGTGCATTTTCAGGTGAGGACAATAATGGCAGCGAGCGATTTTTTTGTTTCGGCGGACAACGCCGATTGGGTAAACCCGGAGCCCGGCGTCAGGCGCCGTATCATGACCTATCTGCCGGAGATGATGATGGTGGAGGTTGTGTTCGAGAAAGGGGCGATCGGCTCGAAACATTCTCATCCGCATATCCAGGCAAGCTATGTCGCAGAGGGCAGTTTCGAAGTCACGATCGATGGACGGACGGAAGTGCTGAACAAGGGCGGCAGCTTCATCGTGCCGCCGGATTTGGTCCATGGCGTCAAGGCACTGGAGGCCGGTCGTCTGATCGACGTTTTCAATCCGCATCGTGCCGAATTTCTGAAGTAGTGTCTCGGCCGCGGTTGCGGTTGAAGTTGAAGTCAATAAAAGCCGGTCGCATCGTTGCGGCCGGCTTTTGTTTTTGCGGTTGTGTCTGAGCCTTCACGAGCACCCTGGTCGGGGCCAGATTAAACGAAAAGCGCCCGGCGGAAGCCGGGCGCTGGATTTTCGAGCTGCGGGCTGTTGCTTTTAGTGCATCAGCAGGCGTGGCAGCCACATGGAGAACATCGGCACATAGGTGACCAATGCCATGGCGAGGAAGAGCGCGCTGTAGAAAGGCAGAATGGACTTCATGACTTCGCC
>NZ_JACHEG010000013.1 GCF_014201355.1 Aliirhizobium wenxiniae | reverse complement strand
CAACTCGTTTGCGCTTGGCGCGGGGTGGAGCAGCCCGGTAGCTCGTCAGGCTCATAACCTGAAGGCCGCAGGTTCAAATCCTGCCCCCGCAACCACCGAGACTTGAATATTTTGCCATTCTAACCGCTTCACAGAGAGCTCCTCGGCGTAAGCCTCGAGGAGCTTTTTGCGTTTGGCCTCCTCGTCAAGCTCACCGGCACGTAGCTTCTCCAGATAGTCGCGGCGCTTCATTGCCTCGAATTGTTTCTCCATGATCGTCGCGGCTTCCATTGCCGCGAGGATCAAGGCGATCCGGCCGTGGACCTCCAGGGAGGCCGGTTGGTGGCCGGGTGTCTTGCCGATCACAACTTTCTGCACGAACTGCCGCACGAGATTGATGAAGGGCTGTTTCGTTTCCGTGTCGGCGTGCTCGCGCATGTAATAGAAGGCGGAGTTGATGACCAGTTCGACGGCCTCCGGACTGACCTCGGCCTTCAGCTTTCTGATCCTCCCCCCAAAATCCTCCACCTCGGGCGCCTGGTTCAGCCGGGCCTCGAGGCCGGCACGGCGTTCCTCGATCCGGTCGAGCATATCGTCGAGCGCAGCCAGGCGCGGCCGCCCCTCGGCCGCACGATCGCTGATCTGCTGGATGATCTGACGCTGTTCCTGCTCGGCAGCCTTCAACGCCCCGGAAATCTGCTGGGCGTTCGTCGGGTTGGTTGCGGATCGAGGCTGCGAGGTTCCGGCGAACCTCCGTGGCGATGTCGTTGAACACGCCCATACCGAAGAAGGCCGCGGGAAGTCAGGACAGAACCCGATCCTCCAGGTTCTTGCGGAGAATGGTCTTCTGGTTGGTGCAGCAGGTGCCGCCAAGGCCGTCGACCGGCAGCTTGTTCTTGTGGTTCGAGCAGCCGTAGCGCTCCTTGGCCATGATGGCGTAGGAGCCGCCGCATTCAGCTCATTCCAGCATGCCGCTCAGCAGATAGCTCGGTCGGTGTGTCCGGTTGAGCCGATTGGTGGTCGTCCGCGAAAAGTTCTCGAGCGTCGTCAGTTGCCGTTCCTTCACGCGCGCCCAGAGTTCGTCGCTGACGATGCGCATCGCGGGAACCTTCGTCACGACCCAATCGCTCTTGTCGTTGAGACGGGCGGTTCGGCGTTCGGTCTCCGGGTTCTTGCGGTAGTTCTGCTTGTTCCAGATGATTCGGCCGACATACAGTTCATTGCGGAGGATGCCGGTCTGGCGTTTGCCGTCGCCGCGAATGCTGTCGTCTCGCCAGTATTTGTGCTGCGGGGCGGGAACGCCGCGGGCGTTCAGGCTCTGCGCAATTGCGGCCGGGCTGACCCCGTTGGCATATTGCTCGAAGATCCAGCGCACGATCTCGGCCTCGGCCGGTTCGATCTCGCGCAGGCCTCTGATTCGGTCGCCGTTTGCATCGCGCTGCTGGCCGAGCCGGTAGCCGTAGCACAGGCGGGTGGTCGCCTTGCCCTTGCGTGCCGCCGTCTTCATGCCTTCCCGCGTGCGATAGCGGATCTGCTCAACCAGTTCATGGCTGAGTGTGGAGCGCATATGCAGCTCAATATGACTGATCTCCTGCCCGGCCTGGACCGTCCAGATGGCTGTGTCGTGGTAGTTGAGTTCCTTGAGGATTTTGGAGCTGTGCTCGACGTCGCGCGATAGTCGGTCGACGGTGACACAGAGCACCACATCGATCCGCTCGCGCTTCACATGCGCCAGAAGCTTCTGGATGCCGGGGCGCGATGTGAAGGACGTTCCGCTGATCGCCGAATCGGCATAGGTCTCGACCAGCTTCCAGCCCTTGTCGGCGACGAACTTCCCGCCAAGTTCGACCTGAGTCTCGATCGATACCTCATTCTGGCGGTCGGTGGAGTAGCGTGCATAGAACAAAACGTTCTTCGTCATTGTGGACCCTTGAGATAAAAACCTTTTTTGGAGGACATCGTAGCCGGCTGCGGGAGACCTGCGAGCCCCGGCAGCCCGCCAGACCGTTATGGCCCAGCGTCAGTGCTGGTGGGAATTACCGGCGATGGGAACTGCCCGTGACAGGGTGATTGCCGACGGCAATAGTTGCCGCAACCATGCTCGCCGGCGTCGGGGTGGCTATTGGCCCATAGCGGTGCGATAAGCTGCTGCCTCGGCGGTATTGCCGCGAAGGCGGTTGTCTCTCTGGGGCACGAGGATCTGGGCCTCAATACTGTCGCGGTTGCCGAGCCAGTACCAACCACCCTGATCGGGGAGAGTTACGAAAACTTCGTTCGGCGTGACCTTGATGCGGGTTGCACCCGTCTCGGCTTTGATCGCCTCGCGAAAGAGATGCGCCGCTTACGGAGATAAAGCTGCCGGAAGATGTGCGGCCGGGCGCCGTGAAGCGTATCGAGCAGATAGTTGAACGAAATCAATGATGATCTATCGATAGCGACGGGGACATAGGTTCGTATCCGATCAAGACCTTAAAGCGCCAACATTCTTCTCGTTGCCGGGGCGAGTCATGAGCGCTGGCTAAACCTGTCATCAAACCGTCGCATGGCATTCACGAAACTGTCTCCTGCAATTGCTAGATCGCCATCATTGCAATTACTTTTGCACAGGAGATATGGATGTCACGGAAATTGCAGACCACCATCGCGGCTAGCATCATCGCACTTGTTGCCGGTGTTGGCGCAGCGGAAGCAGCGACCACGGTAAAGTTTTGGCATAGCTTCAACAAGTCCAACGGCGAAGCGCTCGACAAGGTTATCGCCGGTTTTGAAGCTGCCAATCCGGACATCGATATCGAAGCGGAATATGTCGGCAACTATAATGACATCATCGCCAAGCTGCAGGCTGCCATTCCGGCGCGCCGCGCTCCCGATGCCGTGATCCTCGAAGTCACGCGTTACGGCCTGTTTGCGAACAACAACTTGCTCACCGATCTGACGCCCTATTTCGATGCCGATCCGCTGAAGGACGATCTTTACGATTACGCGCGCGAAGTCGGCGTCATCGACGGCAAGAATTACGTCGTGCCGTTTAATTCCTCGACGCCCGTGCTTTATTTCAACAAGGATATCTTCGCGCGCGCCGGTCTTTCCGTCGACACGCCGCTGAAGACGTTTGACGAGATCACGGCTGCCGCCAAGACGATTAGCGAAAAGCTCGGTTCGGAAGGCGTTTCCGGCATTGCCGCACCCGGCCAGTTCGCGCGTTGGGGCCTGGTGATGGCCAATGACAGTGAGATGGTGGACCCGAAGACCGGCGAAATCCTTCTCGACAAGCCCAACACGATCGAGGCCTATCAGTGGATGGCGTCGCTTGTGAAGGATGACAAGGTTTCCTCGCCCGATGGCGTGACCGATGAGGACAATGGCCGTGATGCCTTCCTCGCCAAGAAGGTCGGCATCATGATGAACTCGACCGGCAACTATGTCGGCGCCAAGAAGGCGCTCGGCGATGCGCTCGTCGTCCGTCCGATGCCCTGCAACAAGGCCTGCTCGGTGCCGATCGGCGGTGCCGGCATCGGCATCATGTCCACGTCTGCGAAGGATGTTCAGGACGCAGCCTACAAGTTCATCAGCTATGCCGCATCGCCTGAGGCCAATGCGACCTGGTTTGCCGGCACTGGTTACCTGCCGATCAACAAGAAGAGCGCGGCCTTGCCGGTCGCCAAGGAAGCGCTGGCGACCCAGCCCGGCATCGATGTGGCTATCGAATCTCTGCCGGTCGCTCATGGCCGCGCACGCACCACCGTCGTCACCTGGATGCGCACCACCGAATACAAGATGTGGGAAGCCATGGCGCTCGGTCAGCGCAATGTCGAGGAAGCCATGAAGGACTTTGCTGCGCAGACGCGCGCCGAAGAAAAACGCGTCAGCAACTGATCCTCTCTGTAGAAGGGCACCGGCGGACGCCTTTAGCGTCTGTCGGTGCAAGTCGTTCCATGCTCCGCAAGCTTACGCCTTATCTGTTCGTGGCGCCGCTGATGATCTTCATCGCGCTGTTCACCTACATTCCCATTCTCGCAAGCCTCAATCTCAGCTTTCGCGAATGGAATTTCCTTTCCCCGGACATGCCCTTTGTCGGCTTTCGGAATTACGAGCAGCTGCTCGCTTCCCGCGACCTCTGGAACTCGCTTTGGGTAACGACGCTGTTCGCCGTCCTGTCCGTGCCGCTGCGGCTAGGCCTTGCTCTGGGGATCGCGAACTATCTCGTGCGGGAAAGCATGCATGTGCGGCTGCTGCGCGGTGCGTTGTTTCTGCCCTCGGTCACGTCGACCGTGTCCATTGCGGTCGTGTTTTCCTGGGTCTTCTCGACGGATTACGGCATGGTCAACGCGTTGCTCGGCACGTTCGGTCTGGGCAAGGTTCAGTGGCTGCAAAACCCGCATCTGGCACTCTGGGTGCTGATCTTCGTCAACACCTGGAAGCAGATCGGTTATGACATCGTCATCTATATCGCCGGCCTGCAGGCAATCCCGCGCGAACTCTATGACGCCGCAGCCGTCGATGGCGGGAAGCGTCTGCACGTGTTTCGCCGCATCACCATGCCGCTGGTCATGCCGACCACCTATTTCCTGCTGGTGATATCGGTTATCGAGGCCTTCCAGGTTTTCACGATCGTCAACGTCATGACGAAAGGTGGCCCGGCGGGCGCAACCGACATGCTCGTCAACCTTCTCTACGAGATCGGCTTCGTGCTTTTCGATATCGGTCGTGGGTCGGCATTGGCGGTGCTGCTGTTCATCCTGCTGGTCGGTCTCGCCATCCTGAAATCGCGCATCATCGGCCGGAAGGTGCACTATGAAGCCTGAAAACCCCATTCTTGCTGGGCTGGCGCTGGTCGCCGGCCTCCTGTTCCTGTCGCCGGTGCTCTATTCCATATGGATGTCGTTCCAGACGGTGGATGCCTATTATGCCGGTGAGCTCGGCTTCACCCTCGACAACTATGCGCGGGCGGTCGGGCAATACAATTTCGCCCGCTATCTGCTGAACAGCCTGATCGTCTCGGGACTGGTGACGCTTATCGGCATCACCTTCGCCACCATGGCAGCCTATGCTTTTGCCCGGTATTCATTCCGGGGCGGCAATTTCCTGTTCGCGGCCACCGTCGCGACCTTGATGATCCCGAGCCATATCAGCCTCATTCCGAACTATCTGACACTGGCGAAGGTCGGGCTGCTGGACAGCTATGCCGGCCTCATCCTACCGGCGATTTCCAACGGTTTTGCCGCCTTTTTCCTGCGCCAGTATATTCGCGGGATTCCGAAGGCGCTGGATGAAGCGGCTTACATGGATGGCGCCACGTCGCTGCAGGTTCTGTGGCGCATCATCGTGCCTTTGTCGCGCCCGGCCATCGCCTCCATGGCGCTCTATATCTTCATCACGGAATGGAACAATTACATCTGGCCGCTGGTCGCCGTCGGCAAGCAGGATCTCTACACGCTGCAGATCGGCCTTGCTCGCCTTTACCGCATCAATCCCGGTGAAGGCCTGATCGACTGGCCGCTGGTCATGGCCGCGTCGACGATCACCATTCTTCCCGTTCTCCTCGGTTTCCTTCTGGTGGAGCGCCATCTCGTGCGCGGCATCACCATGGGCGCCGTCAAGTAATCCAGGACATTTTGACATGACACGCATTGCATCCCATCGCGGTGGTACGCTGGAATTCGGCGACAGCACGCCCCACGGTTTTGCCGCCACCGCCGAAATGGCGCTCGAAGAAGTCGAGTTCGATCTTCACCCGACGGCCGATGGGGCGATCGTCGTCCATCATGACGCCACACTCGATGCCACCACGGATATGACAGGCACCATCGCCGACATGACGCTGGCCGAAGTCAAGGCGGCGACGATCCGCTACGGTGCCGGCAGCCACCCGATGACGCTTGAGGAATTGTGCGCGCTTTATGCGGGCAGCCATGTGAATTTCCGCTGCGAGATCAAGCCGGGCACGGACGGGCTTCCCTATGAAGGTTTTGTCGCCCCCGTCATCGCGGAACTGAAGCGACACTCCATGCTCGAGCGCACAACGTTTTCATCCTTCCTTGTCGCCTCCATGGACGAGATCGGCAAGGCGAGCAGCCGTCCAAGACTATGGCTCGTCAGTCCGCCGGTCCTGCGGCAACTGGGGCCGGACGCCGTTGTCGAGACGGCGATTGCTCACGGCATTCCCGAGATCGGTGTCCATATCGATACCGCCGATGCGGACCTGATGGCGAAGGTGCAGGCTGCCGGGCTCGATTTCGGCTGCTGGGCCGCCCACAGCCGAGCACAGATCATCAAGGCGCTCGACCTCGGCGTGAAGGTCTTTACGACCGATCGCCCGACGCTTGCGATCGCCGTTCGTGCCGAACATCGCGGAGAGGTGTGCGTATGAGCGGGATTTCTCTACGCGACATTCGCAAGGCCTATGTCAACGGTCCCCAAGTTCTGCATGGCGTATCACTCGATATTCAGCCCGGCGAATTCGTGGTGATCGTCGGCCCGTCCGGCTGCGGCAAGTCCACGCTTTTGCGCCTGATCGCCGGGCTCGATCGCTGCGAGGAAGGCACGATCGAGATCGGTGGCCGCCGTGCCAATGATCTGGCGCCGCAGGACCGCGACATCGCGATGATCTTCCAGAACTACGCGCTTTATCCGCATATGACGGTGCGAGAAAACATTGCGTTCGGTCTGGAATTGCGCGGCATGAAAAAGGCGGAGCGCAATGAGCGCGCTCAGAATGTCGCGAAAACACTGCAGCTGGAGGCTTATCTCGATCGCAAGCCTGCAGCTCTGTCCGGTGGTCAGCGTCAGCGCGTTGCGATGGGGCGGGCGATGGCCCGCAATGCCTCCATCTTCCTGATGGATGAACCGCTTTCCAATCTCGACAACGCTCTTCGCATCACCATGCGCACCGAGATCAAGGAGCTTCATCGGCAGCTCGGCGCAACCATGGTCTATGTCACCCACGACCAGACCGAGGCACTGTCTCTGGCGGATCGTATCGCGGTCATGAAGGATGGCCATCTGCTGCAGTTTGATCGGCCGGACGTGATCTATGACCGGCCCGCCAATCGTTTCGTGGCAAGCTTTCTCGGCAGCCCGCCGATGAACTTCGTCGCTGCCGACATGCTCCCGGACTGGAAAGGGCCATCCGGGCTGACGGCCGGGCTGCGTCCTGAAATTCTTTCGGTACATGCTGAAAAGCCGGCCCGGGCTGCGCTTGAGGCGCGCCTGCTTCTGTCCGAGATGACCGGTGCCGACATGCTTCTCCATTGCGAAAGCCCGGCCGGGCGCCTGACTGTTTCAGCGTCACGACAGGACATGCCCAAAAATACGGAACAATTCTGGGTTGCTTTCGACCTTGACCGCGCGCTGTTTTTCGATAGCCAGAATGGCGACCGTGTTGACCTTCCGGTTGCTACGCAGCCGTCGCGATAACCAAACCTAGGATGCCTATGGACAAGCAAGATACACCACTCGCGCTGAGCGATCTCATCAGCCGTCATTCGACGCGATTGACCGACGCCGACACGCGCCTGCTCGATGTGCTGATACAGGATCCAATCCGCGCTGCGATGGAAAACGGCAAGGATGTTTCCTCGCGGGCGGGCGTGCATCCGGCCTCCGCAGTGAGGCTCGCGCGTCGGCTCGGCTTCAAGGGGTATCCGGAATTTCGGGGGTTTTTGCAGTCCAGTCTGACGGACGGCGGTGGAGATTTCGAGAACCCTGCAGCGCGCATGGCCGCCCGTCTGATGCGGGCGGAGGACAATGGCCTGCTGGCCTCGGTTCTGGACAGTGAAATCGCGGCTCTCCAGCAGGCCCGCAACAGTGTCTCCGATGCCGATATTCGCGCGTTCTCGACAAGCCTGCGCGACAGCCGTCGGATTTTCGTCTTCGGCCGCGGGCACTTTGCGGCGCTGTCTTCCCTGATCGCGCTTCGCCTCAACCGCTCCGGCTATGAGGCGATCGATCTCGCCAGTCAGATGCACCAATTGGCAGAAGTGCTGGCAACGTTAACCGCGGAAGACGTCGTATGGTTTTTAGCCTTCCGCCGGGCGCCGCCACTCCTTCAGGAAGTGCGGGAGATTGCGGAACGGCGAGGGGCAAAAACACTGGCTGTAACGGATGTGGGAGGCACACGGATCGACCCGGCACCCGACCATCAAATTCTGGTCTCTCGAGGCGATCCGGGTGAATCACAATCGCTCGTCGTGCCGATGACGATCGCGAATGCTGTTATATTGGACCTCGCCTCCATAGATGACGGCCGCTCGATAAAATCGCTTAGTGAGTTCAAAGCGTTCAGGGCGACGTCACGTCTGGCGGCTGGCTGAAAGAACATCTTCGACCTTCCAGATTACCCACGCCTACAATCGTTCACCATAAAATTCCAATATTTTAGCCGTTTGGGGACTGCCGAACATAAAGGCAGACGGTTCGATCCCTATCAAGAGCTTAAGGGAGGTTAGTTGCCTGTGGGAGGTGGCCGGATCGGCGAAGCCAGAATATTGCTCGGAGCGAGCCTGTGATATTCTTTATAGCGGGGTCTGGAGATCGAGTTTGGAAGCCCCCCGGCGAATGAGATCTATGAACTTGCGGACATGAGGATCGGCCCGCCGCTCTGGCAGCACATAGATGCCAAGCAGCCAGCTCGGCAGCATTTCTATGCTATCGATCGCAACCTGGACCAGACCATGTTTGACGAACGAATTCGCAAGCAGGTCGGAATGTATGAGCACCGAATCTGTTTCGAGAACAAAATCCATGCAGGCCCGCATCGAATTGGAGGTAAAGGCGTGGCCGAACCTGTCCGGTTGCGGCACGCCAATGGCATTATCGATAAGCAGGCGCTTCTGACGGGCTTCAGGCGGAAAAGCCATAGTTGTCGGATAGGAGAAGATATCGCTAAGGCGCCGTGGCTGGCTGAGCAAGGGATGATCCGGGCGTACGAAGTAGCCATCCTTCGCAAGACCGAGCGGAATGAAGTCTATATCGACCTCCCGCACAAGATTTTGGATCTGATGCCCGACGAAAAGCGAGATATCGCCGGCCCAGAGCTGATCCATGCACCGCATGGCATTGCCGATGCTGACATTGATCGGCGCGTTCGGATGGTCGCGGAAATGCGCCACGACGAAGTCCTTGAGGAAGAGCGTCCAGGAAGAGTAACCGGTGCCGATGCTGATCCCGTGTTCAAACTCGGATTTCTGCCGTTCTATCGTTTCGAGCGCGTTGGAATAAAGGCGACGCATGATCAGGCTGTTCTTGTAGAGCGTCTCTCCATACGCGGTAAGGCGAACGCCGCGCGAGGAGCGTTCGAAAAGCCTGACACCAAGGCTCTCTTCCAGCTTTTTGATACTGTAGGTCAGAGCCGGTTGAGAGACGAGAAGTCGCTCCGCTGCTGCGACAAATGAGCCAAGCTCGGTCACAGCCATAAACTGCTCAAGCGATTTATCCATCGATTTCCCCAAACTCCGTGCAGGTCGCCATTACTATAAGTCAATTTTATAGAATGCGACATTTTTTGTATTTGTTTGAAAGTTGGCGCGGTTGTAATTCTCAGACAGTCGGCTGTTTGGAAACCTTCGGAGGAAAAAACGAGGTTTAGACGCCGGGGAGAACGCGTGCTGCTGGGGAGTTGGCACGGATGGCACGCATCGGATGTGTTTGCTTATTTCGGAGGAGTTCATGAGCATTTTTACGATAAATCGCCGCCATTTTCTCGGGGCCGGGCTAGGCCTCGCATCGATGCCTGTTTTGGCATCCGCGCCGAGTTTCGCTGCCGAAGGCGCTCAATTGCGCATGGTTTGGTGGGGATCGGAAGATCGTGCCCGCCGCACGAAGGATGCTGTCAAAGCTTTTGAGGGTGCCAATGCCGGTGTGACGGTGGCAACGGAATCCATGGGATGGGATGATTACTGGCCGCGACTGGCAACCCAGGTTGCTGGTGGCAATGCGCCTGATTTCATTCAGATGGATTATCGCTTCATGTTCGAATATGCGCGGCGAGGAACCATCCTACCGCTCGATCAATATATGGGATCGGAACTGAAGATCGCTGATTTCGGCGAGGCCAACCTGAAGTCCTGTTCGGTCGATGGAAAGCTCTACGGTGCCAATGTCGGCGTCAATGCTTTCGGCACGATCGTCGATACGGCGGCGTGGCAGGAGGTTGGTGCTACGGTTCCGACCTTGGGCGTGACCTGGGAACAGTATGCAGAAGCTTCGATTGCTTATGGGAAAGCCGCCAAGGGAAAGAAGAAATATGGCTCCGCAGATGGCAGCGGCAGCGAACAGCTCTTTGAAGGCTGGCTGATCTCCCGCGGCAAGTCACTCTACAAGGAAGATGGAAATCTCGGTTATGAAGCGGCAGACGCTGCCGAGTGGTTCAAGTTCTGGGCGGAACTGCGTGAGGCCGGTGGTTGCGTGCCGCCGGATGTCCAGGCTCTCTACAAGAACACGATCGAGACCTCGCCGTTGACGCTCGGGTATTCCGCATCGGATTTTGCCTTCTCAAACCAGTTTGTCGGCTTCCAGAAGGTAAACAAGCCAACGCTTGCGCTCACTGGGCAGCCGGTCGTCGCTAATGGAAAGCCCGGTCACTATCTGAAACCATCACAGATGTTCTCCGTCTCGGCAAAGTCCAAGGCACCGGAGGTGACGGCAAGGCTGATCAACTTCCTGGTCCGCGATCCGGCTGGAGCTTTGATCCTTGGGGTCGAACGCGGTGTTCCCGCATCTCCGGCGATCCGCGACGCGCTTGTCCCGCAGTTGGATGCAGCCAACACCGAGGTGGTGAAGTTCATTTCGGCTCTCACGCCTTACGTCGGCAGCCTGCCGCCTGCACCGCCGCAAGGTGCCGGTGAGATGAATGCCGTGCTGATCCGTGTCAGCCAGGAAGTTGCTTTTGAGGCATCAACGCCGGAAGCTGGTGGCGAAAGTCTGATCGCCGAAGCCAAGTCCATCCTGAAGAAGGGATGAACCGATGTCGGTGAGTGAACGGTCGCCTGCTGCGGCCGGGAATGGCGAGAGCAATGCTCTCGCCCGTTCCTATCGCGAGGCGTTTCGACGGAATGCGCCTGGTTATCTCTTTCTTGCCCCCTGGCTGATCGGTTTTTTCTGTCTGACGCTCGGTCCGGCGCTGGGGTCGCTCTATCTATCGTTGACGGATTTTGATCTTCTGCAAACGCCGAATTTCGTGGGGCTTCAGAACTATGTCCGTATGGCGACGGCCGATCCGAAGTTCGTTTCGGCCATGCGGGTGACCTTCCTTTACGTCGTGCTTTCGATGCCGCTGAAGCTCGGTTTTGCGCTCGCCGTTGCGATGATGCTTAACCGCGGACTGAAGGGATTGCCTATCTATCGTGCGGTATTCTATCTGCCGTCGCTTTTGGGCGCGTCCGTCGCAATCGCGGTTCTGTGGCGCCAGCTTTTTGCGGCCGATGGCATGGTCAACAGCATGCTTGCCATTATCGGCATCGAAGGCCCAAGCTGGATTTCGAACCCACGTTATTCTCTCTATACGCTGGTGGTTCTCTCCGTCTGGCAGTTCGGCTCGCCGATGATCATTTTTCTAGCCGGTCTTCGCCAGATTCCGACCGACATGTACGAGGCGGCAAGCCTCGACGGTGCATCGGCATCACGGCAGTTCTGGAAGATCACTTTGCCACTGCTTTCGCCGGTGATCTTCTTCAATTTCGTCATTCAGACGATCGAGGCGTTCAAGGCCTTCACGCCTGCCTTCATCGTTTCCGGCGGCACCGGCGGACCGATCAACTCGACCCTGTTTTACACGCTCTACCTCTATCAGGAGGCGTTCGGCAATTTCCGCATGGGGTATGCCTCGGCGCTCGCCTGGGTTCTGGTGATCATCATCGCGATCTTCACCGCCTTCTCGTTCCTTTCGACGCGTTATTGGGTGCATTACGATGAGTAACGAGGCACATGCACTTCCCGGTCAGGCTAGCGATCATCCTTACCTGCGCTCTGCCATACTCCACTGTCTTCTGATCGCCGCATCGTTCGTGATGCTCTATCCTATCCTCTGGATGCTGGCAGGGTCACTGAGGCCGGCGGAGGATCTTTTTGGCGGCGGCGCAAGCCTTATCCCGTCACAGGTGACGATCAGAGCCTACACACAGGGCTGGTTCGGTGTGCAGATGAGTTTCGGGCGCTTCTTCCTGAACTCGCTTTTGATTGCAACACTCGCAACGCTCGGCAACGTCTTTGCCGCTTCGCTAGCGGCCTACGCTTTTGCGCGGCTGAATTTTGTCGGGCGAAAATTCTGGTTTGCCCTGATGCTGGGCACGCTGATGCTGCCCTATCATGTGACGTTGATCCCGCAATATGTGCTGTTTCAGAACCTCGGCTGGGTCAACACCTGGCTGCCTCTGATCGTGCCGAAATATTTCGCAGTCGACGCCTTCTTCATCTTCCTGATGGTGCAGTTCTTTCGCGGAATTCCACGCGAACTTGATGAAGCCGCGCAGATGGATGGGTGTAGCCCCTGGCGCATCTACTACAAGGTCATGCTGCCGCTTTCGCTTCCCGTGCTGGCCACCGCGGCGATCTTCTCGTTCATATGGACCTGGGAGGACTTCTTCGGGCCGCTGATCTACGTCAGCGACATGAACCTTTACACCGTTCAGCTCGGATTGCGCTCTTTCATCGACTCCAGCGGGACGTCGAGCTGGAACGAGCTCTTCGCCATGTCGGTCCTGTCGCTGATCCCGATCTTTCTGATCTTCCTGTTTTTCCAGCGCCTGCTGATCGAAGGCATCGCAACGACGGGCATGAAGCGATGATTGCCCGCGACGAAACTGCTGCGGCGAGGGCGAGAAGCGCCCCGCCATCAAGCTCGACCGATCGCGGTGACGGACGACCGGCCGCGACGAACAATCACCGGAGACGTGCATGTCCACCAGCATCCAGTTGAGAAAAGTCGTGAAGCGCTTTGAGGCGCTGGAGGTAATCAAGGGCGTCGATCTCGATATCGAACCCGGAAAATTCACCGTCTTTGTCGGACCCTCCGGCTGCGGAAAGTCCACATTGCTGCGAATGATCGCTGGCCTTGAGAGCATAACTGGCGGCGATCTCCATATCGGCGGACAGAAGATGAACGATGTCGCGGCCGCCAAGCGCGGCATTGCGATGGTCTTTCAGTCCTATGCTCTTTATCCCCATATGACGGTCTACAAGAACCTCGCCTTCGGTCTGGAGACGGCCGGTGTCAGGCGTGACGAGATCGATCGCCGTGTCCGCGAGGCTGCGGAGACGCTGCGCATCACCGAATATCTCCCAAGACGCCCGAAAGCGCTTTCCGGCGGTCAGCGGCAGCGTGTTGCGATCGGACGTTCGATCGTGCGCGATCCCAATATCTTTCTCTTCGATGAACCGCTGTCCAACCTTGATGCAGAGCTGCGGGTGCAGATGCGTGTCGAGATCTCCAAGCTGCACGAACGGCTTGGCAATACGATGATCTACGTCACTCACGATCAGGTTGAAGCGATGACCATGGCGGACACTATCGTTGTGTTGCGCGGCGGTGAGGTGATGCAGGTTGGAAGCCCCCTGGAGCTCTACAACAGGCCGGCAAACCGGTTCGTCGCCGGTTTCATCGGGTCGCCGAAGATGAATTTCCTGGAGGCCGCTCGGGTCGCGACGGATGCAATCGACGTGGCGGGACAGGCAATCCAGCTTGAGCCGTATCAGCTTGGCCGCTGTCCTGCTGAAACGCCAATCACCTTCGGCATTCGGCCTGAACATATCGTGCTGGGCGGTGAGGTCGGGCAGGCTCTGGGTGAGGCGAGGGTCGATCTTGTCGAACATCTCGGTGGCAGCACCTCGGTTTACGCGACCATGCCCTCCGGTGCCAGCCTGACGGTCCTGGCCCCCGGACAGCTTTCCATCAGACATGGCGAAACGGTGCCGCTGAGATTCGACGCGGCGAACTGTCATGCGTTCGGCCCCGACGACCAGACATTGCGCAATTGAATTGATTTACCGGCTGGCCCCACCGCCGGCCAAGAAGGACAGAATGATGAAATACGCTATCGTTGGAACCGGCTCCCGTCACAAGATGTTTCGGCAGGCCGTGGCGGAAACCTATGGCCAAGAAAACAGCCTTGTCGGGCTTTGCGATATCAATGAACATCGCCTCGCCATTTCCGCTGCAGCCGTTTCGGCAAAGGGAAACGGGATCGCTACATATCGGGCGGAGCAATTCAAGGAAATGATCCATGAGCAGAAGCCGGACACGGTGATCGTTACGGTTCCGGACTATCTGCATCACGAATATATCGTCGAGGCGATGCGGGCCGGCTGCAATGTGATGACCGAAAAGCCGATGACGATCGATCTCGATAAGCTGAAGGCGATACTTGATGCACAGGCAGAGACCGGTCGCTCGATAACGGTCACATTCAACTATCGTTACACGCCGGCGCGCACACAACTCAAGGACATCCTGATGTCAGGCGCCATAGGCGAGGTCACCGCTGTCGACTTCACATGGTACCTCGATCGGGTCCATGGGGCGGATTATTTCCGCCGCTGGCATCGCGACAAGGGCCAGTCCGGTGGATTGCTGGTTCACAAGTCGACGCACCATTTCGATCTCGTCAACTGGTGGCTGGGATCGTCACCGGTCTCTGTGGCCGCCGATGGACGCCGCGCATTCTACAAGCCGCAAACCGCAGAAGCCTTCGGCCTTTCCGAGCGCGGCCCGCGATGCCATACCTGTCCCAGCGCGGATCGTTGTGATTTCAAGCTCGATCTGGAAGGCAACGAGCCGCTGCGGGAGCTTTATCTCGAGGCCGAGAATCTCGACGGTTATTTTCGCGACCTCTGTGTTTTCGACGAGGATATCACCATCGAAGATACGATGCAGGTACATGCAGTCTATGCCAATGGCGCCAGCCTGAATTACACGCTCTGCGCCTACAGTCCCTGGGAGGGGCTGGAGATCAAATTCCACGGCACCAGAGGGGAACTCTTCCATCGTCATGTGGAAGTCCATGGCGTGTTCGGTGGCAAGCAGGACAAGTCAAATGGTTCCGAGTCGATGACGACGACCCTGCATCTTGCCGGCCAGGCACCCCAGAACCTCGAAGTATGGGCAGGCGAGGGGGATCACGGCGGCGCGGACCCGGTGATGCTCGCCCACCTGTTCGATCCGTCGACCGCAGTCGACCAGTACGGCCGCGGTTCCAGCTATATCGACGGCGCGTGGTCGATCCTGACGGGGATCGCTGCCAATGCCTCGATCGAGACAGGCGAGGTGGTCCATATAGACCTTTTTCTTGCAGATCGAGGTATCCGCCTGCCGCAGAAGAAATGGTAGAACGCAAACCGCCGCTCTTTCAGGTTGGCACAGCGCCGTATCAACGCAGCCGTACGATTGAATCGCGAGGCTGCGCCAATGGAGCCGGCGCTCGGCGCTAGTCATCTTATTCTTTCTCGGTTCTCGGTAGATGCTTGGGGGCATACATTATGTGCCGAATGCAGCGACCACGGACGCAAACAATCCTGGTAGCCCTTACGGTTCAGTGGTTCGCCGATTGATGAATTGGTTAGGCGAGCTTAAACCCGAGTTATCATAACCGGGGAATAAACATGACTGACAGCAAGTACTATAGTGCTCCAGGCTGACTGCCGCGGCAGACACAACTTCTCCAGCACGGCAGTTTTCACCACGGCTTACGCGGTCATCCCCGGTACCGTGATGAGCGACGTCGTCACCAGCGTTCTGCCGCATTGGGAGGAGACGCGCGCGTGGATCATCAGCCGCCCGCTATCCGGTTTCGCCGAAACCTTCTCGCAATATATCATCGAGGTGCTGCCGGGCGGCGGCAGCGACAGGCCGGCGCCGGATATCCGCGCCTCCGCTGCCATATTCGTGGTAACCAGCGATCTGATAATCGAGCTCGACGGAACTGGACATAGCTTGCGGGAGGGATCTTTTGCCTATCTTCCCGCCGGTTCGACGTGGACGTTGCGCGGCGAAGCGAAAAGGCCTGCCGTTTCCACTGAGTGCGCGAGGTATTTAAGGTGGTGGACGGGCTCGGAGCGCCGCCGGCGATATTCACGCATGAGGACGAGTGTGTTCTGGACTGGATGCCGGATACCGAAGGCCTCTGGGCATCGACACGTTTCATCGATCCTTCCGGCGTCCGTTACGACATGCACCTGAACATCCTCACGTTCGAGCCCGGTGCGGTCATTCCGTTGATGGAGACCCATATCATGGAGCATGGTCTCTATTCTCTGGGAGGCAAGGCGGTCTATCGCCTCAACCAGGACTGGGTGGAGGTCGAAGCCGGGGACTAAACCTAGGTCCTTTGTGAGGAAATGTAGTGCGATAGCTATCCTCTAATGGCAGGGGCGACGGTTCGCGTCCCTTCAAGAGCTTACGCGATGGTCACTTACTATCCGTGACTTAAGGGAACTCAGGGATTGAAGGCATGCAAAATCGAGCGCCAATCCAAAGACTGGCGCTCCCTCTCATCTTCGGGAGTGCCGAATTACCTCAGTTGACGGGCTTCATGTCGAAAGCGCGAACCCAGTCGTCACCACGGGCCTGCCAGGTGATTTTTTTGGAAATGCCGTAGGTGGCCGGCTGGGCATAGAGGAAGAGTGCACCGGCCTGATCGCACATCAGCTTGGTAGCGTCGGCATAGATCTTCTTGCGATCATCGGGAACAGTGGATGCGCGGCCTGCGTCGAGCAGTTTGCCGAAATCCGCGTTGTTCCAGTAATCGTAGACATTACCCGGTGCGAACATGGTCAGCATGCCATCGGCATCGATCGTCGGCCAGGCAAGACCCTGAACGGCGATCTGGGCGAGGTTGCGCTCCTTGATCTGCTTGTTCATGAAAGCGCCGAACTCGATTTCGGTGATCTTCACGTTGAGGCCCACTTCCTGGAGCTGGGACGCAATAACCTGGGTAACCTCCTCGCCCTGCAGATAGGTCGCCGTTGGAATTTCGATCTCGATCTGCTGGCTGAGATCGACACCGGATTCCTTCAGGAGTTCGGTGGCTTTTTCCGGATCATAGGGATAGGCCTTCAGGTCCGGGTTGTAGCCGAAATATGCCGGGGTCAACAGCTGGCAATCGGAGACGGTTGCTCTGCCATCGAAAATCGACGCGACGATGCCCTCCTTGTCGATCGCGTAATTGATCGCCTGGCGGAACTTGAGGTTTTCGAACGGCTTCTTCTGGTGGTTGAACTTGCCGAGCATCGTGCGGATGGAATCGATCGCATCGGCAGTGGCACGGCCGCCCTCGTTGATCCGCTTTATCTCGGTGGTCGGGAGGCCGGTGATAAGGTCGATTTCACCAGCCTCGAGCGCTGCGGTACGGGCTGCAGATTCCGGAATGATGCGGAAGTTTACCGTCTTGAAGTCCGGCTTCTGTCCCCAGTATTCAGGGTTCGGAACCAGGGTGATGTGATCGCCCGGAACGTTTTCCTTGATCATGTATGGACCGCCGGACATGGTTTCCGTCGCCGGCTTGTGGGTCTTGGCCCATTCCGGCGGCAGCAGGAAGAACATCGACAGCTGGTCGGCAAGCGCCGGATAGGGCGAAGACGTCTTGATCTCGACTGTCGTCGGGTTGATCACATTGGCGCTGGAGACGAGACTGAACCAGCCGGCGATGCGGGCGCCAACACTCTTGTCGAGCACGCGGTCGATATTCCATTTCACCGTAGCCGCATCGATTTTCTCGCCATTGGCGAAATGCGCCCCGTCAACCAGTTCGAAGCGCCAGGTATTCGCGTCGACCATGGTCCAGTTTTTCGCCACGTCGCCCTTCAGCTTGTAGTCCGGACCGCGCACGATCAGGGCGGGATAAATATGGCTGATGACGCTGAGGTCGGAGCCAACCGATGCACTCATGTGCGGATCCAGCGTATTGACCGAAACGCGCAGCGCGATCGTTACCGCATCGGTTGCTTGTGCAAAGACAGGTGCGGAAAAGCCGGCGATGGAAAGAAACGTCGCGCCATAAAGGGCAAGAGCAGTCTTGGTAAAGCGCATTTCGGACTTCCTTGTGAGGTGAAGGGGGGATGAGGCTCAGGGCGCAGTACGCGCCAGGAATTCACGGATGGCAGCAACGACCGTCGCATTGGCTTCCACATGAACGGCGTGGTTGGCGTTAGGGACTTCCAGCAGCTCGGCCTTGGGAATGTGCTCCGCAATGTAGCGCGAATGGTTCGGCGGGCAGATCCAGTCCTTGGCGCCGCAAATCACCAGTGTCGGTACATCGATATCCTTCAACCGGTCACGAACGTCATAAATTCGTTCCGCAAACAGCGCGTTGTGGGTCTCGGCGTGCAGATGCATGGTCCGGGTGCGCTCAAGCGCTGCGTCCGGATCGAATTCCTCGTAATAGAGCGGCTGCAGCGCGAGCCAGATCAGCCTCAACTCCATGTCATCCTTCACCTTATCGGAAAACAGCTTTTCCAGCATGGTTACAGATGCGCTGGGCGCCTTGTGCAGCCGTTCCTTGAAGGTGACAAAAGCGTCGTCCTCGTTGTGATGGCTGGGAGCGGTGCCCCTGAGGATGAGACGGGACAGGCCATGCGGATGGCGAACCGCATAGGTGAGCGCGATCATCCCGCCGAAGGAGCCCCCTTGCAAGATCATCTTCCTGTCGCCGCAGAAATGCAGACGAAAGGCTTCCAGATCGTCAGCAAATTGTTCGAAGTTATAGGGCGGTGTCAGGCTTGTTTCACCGCAGCCGCGCTGGTCATAGGCAATCAGGCGATAGTTGTCGGAAAGCGACTTGTAGGCATTGAACTCGCCCTTGCGGTCACCGATCCCACGGCCTCCATGAAGAGCGAAGACCACCTCGGCGTCCTTGTCGCCGATATCATCATAAACGAACGTCGCCCCGTTGAGCTCTATCGTCGGCATCCAGATCTGTTCCCGTTTCGCGAGGCAGTTCTTGCCGCCTCAAAATTATTGCAAAAATGAGAACATGAAATGGCGCCAATTTCAAACCAAATTTTTGCTCAGTTGGAACAGGCTGTAGAAATCAATTCTGAAGGTGCCGGGCGCCCACATGTTTTTCGGTGACGAGGCGTAACCGGTCCGCGTCACGGGTGCGCAGGCATTCTATCATCTCGAAATGCTCTCGGGCCGAGCGCTCCAGTTCCGCCGGCGTATTGCTGGCGCGCTGGGCGGCGAGCGGCACACGGCGGCGCAGATCCCAGATGATCTCGACCATGACGGGGTTTTTGCAAGAGGTGAGCAGTTCGCGATGGAAGGCGAGATTGGCTTCGTCCTGATCTGCAAGCGTGCCAGTTTTCAGTGTCTCGGAAAATTCGCTTGCAAGATAGGACAGGCGAGCAAGGGATTCCCCGGTGACATTGGCGATCAGCTCATCCGCAATCGATTTTTCCACATGGGCGCGGGCGCCGCGAACGTTGTTGGCATGGGCCTGATCGACCGAAGGAACGTAGTAGCCGCGATTGGGTAGCCGCTGCACGATTTTGCGCGATTGCAGCTGCTCCAGGGCATGACGCAATGTCAGCCGCGTGCACTGATACCGCTCTTCGAGATCGATCTGTTTCAACCACATTCCGGGAGCGAGCTTGCCGCTATAGATGTCGGTTTCGATCTGTTCGATCAGCGGTCTCGGATCTTTCTCTCCGCCTGTCTCAACCGTCGTGTCCATCTGCCGTTTCCTGCCTTTGATGCCGTCCTCCTGCGGTGGGCCGGCTTGTGGTTTTTATCCTATCAGCGATTTGCTGCGTTGACACCATCCAAAATTGGCGCCAATCTTGTTGAAGATTTCAATCCAACGGTGGTTCATATTATCGTGGCACAGAGCGCAGTTTCCCGTTACCGCATCGGCGTCGACTCCGGCGGCACCTTCACCGACGTCTGCATTTTCGACGAGACGAAGCAGGAAATGTTCGTCTGGAAGGTTTCCTCAACACCGGCCGATCCGTCCGAGGGCATCGCAAACGGCATTGTCCAGGGGCTGCAGTCGCTTCCCGAAGGTGGTGCCCGCCCCGATGCGGTGGCCTATTTCGGTCATGGCACCACGGTCGGAACCAACGCGCTGATCCAGGGGCGCGGTGCGGCCTCCGGTCTCATCACCACCGACGGTTTTCGCGACGTGCTGGAGATCGGCCGACAGAAGCGCCCCGAACTGTATTCGCTGCAGACGGTAAAGCCGCCGCTGCTTGCCACCCGCGATATGCGCAAGGAAGTGCGTGAACGCGTGCTTTATGACGGTACAATCGCAGTGCCGCTTCATGAAGACGACGTGCGCCAGGCGGTGCGGGAGTTGAAGGAAGCCGGCATCAAGGCGATCGCCATCTGCACGCTGTTCTCCTTCGTCGAGCCGGGCCATGAAAAGCGAATCCGCGAGATCGTGGAGGAAGAAATTCCCGACGCGTTCATCAGCGTATCGCACGAAATCGCCCCGGAGTTCCGCGAATATGAACGCGTTTCTACGACAGTGGTCAATGCCTATCTCGGCCCGATCATGCGCAGCTATCTCGACCGGCTGACGCCGCGTCTGGAAGCTGCAGGCGTTCATGCGGAAGCGCACCTGACGCAGAGCAATGGCGGCGTTATTTCCTGTGATACGGCAAAGAAGCAGCCGGTTCGCACAGTACTTTCAGGCCCGGCCGCAGGTGTGACGGCGGCACTGGAGATCGGCAAGGCGACAGGCAGCAATAACCTCATCACCTTCGATATGGGCGGCACGTCGAGCGATGTTTCGCTGATCGACGGCGGCAAGCCGCAGATGGCAAACGACATCGTCGTGCATGGTTATCCGCTGAAAGTGCCGATGCTCGACATTCACACGGTCGGCGCAGGCGGCGGTTCGATCGCCTATGTCGATAATGGCCTCCTGAAAGTCGGCCCGCGCAGCGCCGGCGCAAATCCAGGCCCGGTCTGCTATGGCCTCGGCAACGAAGAGCCGACCGTCACCGACGCCAATATTGTCCTCGGCGTCCTCAATCAGACTCATCTCCTCAACGGCCGCATGAAGATCGATGCCGAGGCTTCAAAGCGCGCCGTTGCACGCCTTGCCGCCGATCTCGGCATCGACGTCATGGATGCCGCGCAGGGCATCATCCGGGTCGTCACTGCAAACATGGCAAAGGCGATTCGCGTGATTTCCGTCGAGCGCGGTTATGACCCGCGCGATTACACCATGCTCGCCTTCGGAGGTGCCGGCCCGATCCACGCGGCGCGTCTTGCCAAGGAGCTGGATATTCCGCGCCTGATGATCCCGAAACATCCGGGCATCATGTGCGCGCTTGGCCTGCTGCAGGCTGATCTGCGGACGAACATCTCGCTTACCCGTATGGCGCCGCTCACATCTGCATCACTTTCGGCCATCGACGACGGTTTTGCGCAGCTGCGCGAACGTGCCGACGCGTGGTTCGAGCAGGAAAAAATTCCGGCTGTAGACCGCCATCTCCGACTTGCGATGGATATGCGTTACGGTGGCCAGGGCTACGAGCTGACGGTCGATCGCCCCGAAGGTCTGACAGGTGAGGAATTGCTTGACGCGATGAAGGCCGGCTTCGAGCGCGCACATATGCAACTCTACGGTTATATCGCCGCGGAAGAGCCGATCCAGATCATCACGTTGCGTATCGAGGCGATCGGCAATGTGCCGAAGGCGGAGGTCAACTCCTATCCGACGGCAACCACAGAGGTGAAAGCTGCGGTCGTTGGCGAGCGCACCGTCTACCTGCCGGAACTCGGCGGCTTCACGCCTTGCCCGCTTTATGACCGGACCTTGCTCGGCCCCGGCCATGTGGTTGCCGGCCCAGCGGTTGTCGAACAGATGGATTCCACCACGCTCATCCTCCCGAACCAGTCGGCTACCGTCGATTCCCAACTCAACCTGATCATCGAGTGAGCGCCATGAACCAGACTGTTTCACCCAAGACGAAGCTGCCTGCGGTCGATCCCGTGACGACCGAAGTGATCGGCAGCGCGCTGTCCACCATCGTCGAGGAAATGGGCAAGGCCATCGTGCGCGCCGCATATTCGACCAATATCAAGGAGCGTCAGGACTGCTCCACGGTGATCTTCGACGCCGAAGGCCGTACACTGGCACAGGCAGAACGTATCCCCGTCCATCTCGGCTCGCTTTTGGGTATTGCCGACTACGTGCTGAACAAGTGTGACCTGTCCACAGTCGAGCCAGGCGATGTCTTCGTCGGCAACGACGCCCATACGGGCGGTGGCACCCACCTCAACGACATCGTTTTCCTGGAACCGGTGTTCTTCGAAGGCGAACTCGTCGCTTGGGTAACGAACCTTGCCCACCATTCGGATTTCGTCGATCGCGGCCATGCTCATATCTTCCAGGAAGGCTTGCGCATTCCGCCGATCCGACTTTATCGCAAGGGCGTGCTTCAGCAGGATATCATGGATCTGATCCTGCTGAACTGCCAGGTGCCGCGCGAGCGCATCAACGACTTCCGAGCCCAGATGGCCGCCAATCGCCTTGGCGTGCAGCGCTATCAGGCGCTGTGCGAAAAATACGGCAAGCAGATCGTCGCAGCTGCCGGCGTCGAGGTGTTGAACTATGCCGACCGCAAGACCCGCGCCGGCATTGCCCGTATCCCGGATGGCGTCTACGAACATAGCTGCCGCTTCGACAGCAATCTTGTCGAAGACGTCATGGACCTCAAGGTGAAGATCGAGGTGAAGGGCGACGAGATCTTCTTCGATCTTGCCGGCAACCCCGAGCAGGTGCGTGCGCCGATCAACATGGTGATGACGGCAACGCTGGCGACGGTCTATTTTGCCGTCAAGGCCTTGGTCGATCCTGATATTCCAGCCAATTCCGGCTTCCACCGCGCTATCCATGTGACAGCACCGGAAGGCACGTTGTTCAACGCCGTCGCACCGGCTGCAGTTTACAGCCGTACCGACCCGGGTCAGCGCCTGGTCGACCTGATTTTCGCAGCACTCTCAAAGGCTATTCCGGAAGAGGTCTGCGCAGCCTGCACCGGCGGCGGTCTTCTGACCTTCAGCGGCATGCATCCGCGTACCGGCCGCTTCTATGTCTACAACGAGATGTGCGGCGGCTCCATGGGTGGCCGCGCCCATATGGACGGGCTGGATGGCGTGCAGGTCCACACGACCAATACCGCCAATATCCCGATCGAAGCGCTCGAATACGAGCATCCGGTCATGGTCGAACGTTATGAACTTGTCGAAGATTCCGGTGGTCCCGGCAAATTCCGCGGCGGCATGACGATGCGCCGCAAGGTGAAAATCCTCGACCATACGGCAACGATTTCCGCCGGCGGCACCAATGCGGTTATCCCGCCATGGGGTCTCTTTGGCGGTCAGGACGGCCGCACGACCAATGTCGAACTGGGCGAAGGCGTTGCGCCGCTGAAACGTCGTGCCGGCATCGTCGGTGCAGGCCAGACGGTTGCCATGGTTGCGTCGTCTGGCGGCGGTTACGGCGATCCGAAGGAACGCGATCGGGAACTGGTTCGCAAGGATCTGCGCGAAGGCCGCATTTCCGAAAAGGCAGCGCGCGAAATCTACGGTCTGGACATCTGAGGCGCTCCGGTGCGCCGGGCGAGCCTCGGTGCATCGATGCGGACAAGCAGATGCCGATAAACAAGGGGAACAGGCATGCGCATTGGTATCGTGGGATGTGGCGGTGTTGCCCTCGGTTATGCGGCAATGCTGACCGAGAGAGGGAACGACCCTGTCCTTTGGTCACCGTCGGGTAAAAGTGCCGCGGAACTGCGCGGCGCGGAACTGCGCGGCGCGGAACTGGAGGTGTCCGGAGTTCTGGAAACGCGTTTCCGCCCGGTATTCGCAAGCGACCCTCAAGTGCTTATGGAACATGCGGAAGTGGTGATCATCGCCGTGCCCGGTTATGGGCACAAGGTCGTCATCGACGCCATTACTCCTTTCGCCAGAAGCGGACAGACATTCATCGTCAGCGCTCAGCTTTCCTTGAGCGCAACCTATCTATGGCAGCGGTTGCAGGCCAGCGGCATAGCTGCAAACGTCGTAGCCTGGGCAACGACCGCACTGATGTCGCGTCGTTCCGGTCCGCACAGCATTTCCATCGGCGGTATCCGATCCAGGCTTGAGGCTGCAGTTCTGCCTGCAGGCGGCGATGGTTCGGCTATCGCACTATGCAGGGATCTGTTCGGCGATCGCTTTACTGAAGTGGCCGAGATCACGGCGATTGCGCTCAGCAATCTAAACCCGCCGATCCATCTCGCCAGCGCGCTATGCAACTTCACCCGCATCGAAAAGGGCGAATACTGGGCCAATTACGACGGGATTACACCCTCCGTCGCCCGCATGATCGAAGCGCTCGATGCCGAAAGATTGGCTGTCGCAAAAGCCTACGGCGTGACGGTGCGCACGGTGCATGAACACTACCATCTGACATTCGGCTTCGAGCCCGGTCGAACGCTCGCGGAAATGGCTGCGGCGGTTCACGAAAAACGTAAAGGCCCACCCGGCCCGGTAACCACCGACACGCGGTTCGTCACCGAGGACGTGCCGTTCGGCATCGTGCCGGTCATCGCGCTTGCGGATAAAAGCGGAGTTCCCGTGCCATTGCACAAGGCGGGCCTCGTGGTGGTCAACGCGCTTTACGGAAGACAATTCGAAAATGAGAATGATCTTCTTTCATGGGTAGCTTAACTGTCCGGTCTCGTGATTTTCTGGAAGCGCATGACGATGATTCATAAAGAACAGGCAAGACAGATTTTCGCCACCGCACGAGCCGGAGGCCGGGCATGACGCGTTATCTACTGACCAAGCTGATCGAGGCTTTCATTGCGATCTGGGGTGTCGTGACGATCGTATTTTTCGTCAGTCGCATCCTGGGTGATCCCGCGGTACTTCTCGTGCCGGTCGGCGCAGGCCAGCAGGAAATCGACAACTTGCGTGCGGCTCTCGGTCTCGATCGGCCGCTGCTTGAACAATATTTCCACTCTCTGCTTTCGATGTTGAAAGGCGATTTCGGTATCTCATTCCAGCACACTCGGCCTGCACTCGACGTTGTTCTGGAACGTACGCCTGCCACCGCATCGCTTGCGGGCCTTGCTCTGCTTTTCGGTACGCTGATCGGTGCCGCTGCTGGTGCCATTGCCGCTTTGATGCGTGGTACGGTGGCAGAGTTCATCGTCATGGTCGCAGCATTGCTCGGCCAGGCAACCCCGACCTTCTGGCTCGGCATCATGCTGATCCTGTTGTTTTCGGTCGAACTTGGGCTTCTTCCCACTGGAGGGGCAGGAACATGGCTGCACTACATCTTGCCGGGCCTTACGTTATCGGTCTTCGTTTCCGCATCCATCGCGCGCCTCCTGCGTTCCTCGCTTCTCGACATCATGCGCGAAGACTACGTCCGCACCGCGCGCGCCAAGGGCCTGATGCCTCGCACCGTGTTCTTCTGGCATATCGCCCGTAACGCTCTTATCCCGGTCGTGACGATGATCGGCATCATCGCTGGTGAATTGCTGGGCGGTTCTGTGGTGATCGAGACGGTGTTTGCATGGCCGGGCGTCGGGCGCGTCATCGTCCAGGGCATTCAGGCGCAGGACTTTCCCGTCATCCAAGCCGGTGTCACGCTCGTTGCCGCTATCTTCGTTTTCGTCAACCTGCTGGTCGATCTGCTTTACGGCGTACTCGATCCCCGTATTCGTCGAGGCTGAGCGCGGTCATGAAACCTTTCCTTTCTGCCCTTTTGAGAAGCCGCGCCGGACTATTCGGGTTCGTGCTCGTTATGCTCTTCGTCGCCGGCGCAATTCTGGCGCCGTATCTGGGGCTGGCGTCGCCTATCCGCTCAAGCCTGACTTCGCGCATGGTCGCCCCGACATGGACTGGCCTCTTCTCGCCCGGTGCTCACCCGCTCGGAACCGATGAACTCGGCCGGGATATTCTTTCGCGCATCCTCTACGGCAGCCGCACGACATTGCTGATCGCGGCAGGTGCCGTCATCCTCGGAGGTGCCGTCGGAACTTTGCTCGGTATCGTCGCCGGTTATTATCGTGGCATCGTCGATCGTATCCTTATGCGTGTCGTTGATATCCAGCTGGCGTTGCCCCTGATGCTTTTGGCACTGCTGGTGGTGGCGGCAGTCGGCGCCTCGACGCAAAATCTGGTCATCGTTCTGGCCCTGACGAGCTGGCTGCGTTACGCCCGTATCATCCGCGGCCAGGTTCTGGCGCTGCGCGAACGCGAATTCATCCTGTCGGCCCATGCGATCGGTGCCGGGACATGGCGGATCATGATCAAGCACCTGCTTCCAAATGTCATGACGCCGGTTCTGGTGATTGCGACACTGGAACTCGCACGTATCATCATCATGGACGCAGCCTTGTCCTTTCTCGGCCTTGGTGTTCAGCCTCCGAGCCCAAGCTGGGGACGGATGCTGGCGGATGGTCGCGTCTATATTACGACTGCCTGGTGGATTGTGACCTTCCCGGGTCTCGCCATTCTTCTCACCGTTCTCAGCGTCAATTTGCTCGGCGACTGGCTGCGTGACTATTTCGACCCGAAACTGAGGACTGCGCGATGATTTTCATGAATTTACGCGCGTCTTCCAACGGTCCTTCGGAGTTTTGACGCAATGGCACCGCTTCTCGATGTCCGCAATCTCACCGTCGTCTTCGATACGCCTGCCGGTACTGTGCATGCGGTCAACGATGTCTCCTACACGATCGAAGAGGGCGAAACGCTCGGCATTGTTGGCGAATCCGGTTCCGGCAAGAGCGTTCATGCATTGTCCATGGTCGGGCTGATCGCCCGCCCGCCGGGACGTATCGTCAGCGGCGAGGTCTATTTTAAAGGTCGGGATCTGCTGAGGCTGTCTCAACGCGAGTTGTTCGACCTGCGCGGCAAGGAAATCGGCTTTGTTTTCCAGGATCCGATGACTTCACTCAATCCGGTGCTGACTGTTGAACGCCAGATTGCCGAACCGTTGCGGCGGCACTTCAATCTTTCGAAAAGCCAGGCGCGCGAGCGTGTCGTGGAATTGCTGGAACTTGTTGGCATTCCTAATGCCCGCGCACGTATCGGCCAGTACCCACACGAATTCTCCGGCGGCATGCGTCAACGGGTGATGATCGCGATCGGTATTGCCTGCAATCCGAAGCTTCTGATCGCTGACGAGGCGACGACGGCGCTTGACGTAACCGTTCAGGCGCAAATCCTTGATCTGGTCCGTGATCTGAAGAAGAAGATCGGCACGACGGTAATCTGGATCACTCACGACATGGGCGTGGTCGCGGGGCTGGCCGATACGATCCAGGTCATGTATGGCGGACGCATCATGGAGCGTGGACCGGTGGATGCCGTGTTCGAAGATCCTCGCAGCGCCTATACCTGGGGTCTGTTGAAGTCGCTGCCGCATGGCGGCAAGCGCGGCGAGACGCGCCTTTACCAGATCCCCGGAAATCCGCCGAATCTGATAAACGAACCGATCGGTGATCCCTTTGCGCCGCGCAATGCATTTGCCACCGAGCGATGCCTGCGCGAGACGCCACCGTTGAAACAGATGGAAGGCAGCCTTCCGGGCCACAAGGCTGCGGTCTGGTATGACCTGCGTGAAGAACTCAAGAAGCAGGAGGCAAAGGTATGAGCGTTGACCGGACTATCGCGCCGCCGCAAAAGCCCCTCGTGATCGCCGACCGCCTCTGCAAGACATTCGGTGGTGGCCGCAGTCTGTTCGGTTCAGCCGCACCGGCGCTGAAAGCAGTCGATAATGTGAGCTTCGAGATATTTCCGGGCGAAACACTTGGATTGGTCGGAGAATCCGGTTCTGGCAAGAGCACGACGGGCCGCGTTCTTCTGCAGCTTGAGGAGCCGACCAGCGGCGATATCATCTTCAAGGGGCAAAATCTCACGGGCCTGTCAAAGTCGCTGTTGAAACCGCATCGACGCGACATGCAGATCATCTTTCAGGATCCCTATTCGTCGCTCAATCCACGCATGACCGTGGGCGAATTCGTTGCCGAACCGTTGATTGTACATGGAGCTGTAACCAACAAGTCCGAGCGGAACGACAGGGTTGCCGCGCTTTTTCGCAAAGTAGGTCTCGATCCGTCCTTCATGACGCGATATCCGCATGAATTTTCCGGTGGCCAGCGCCAGAGGGTCTGCATCGCTCGCGGTATCGCGCTCGATCCGGCCTTCATTGTTGCCGACGAACCGATTACAGCGCTCGACGTCTCCATCCAGGCACAGATCGTCAACCTGTTTCAGGATCTGCAAGATGAACTCGGCCTGACCTACCTGTTTATCGCTCACGATCTCTCGATGATACGCTATCTCTGCCATCGCGTTGCCGTTATGCTACGTGGCAGGATCGTCGAAATCGGGCCCTGCGAAGCAATCTTCGAAAATCCGCAGCATCCGTATACGCGGGCGTTGCTTTCCGCGATCCCGGTGCCCGACCCGAAGATCGAGCGCAACCGCCGGCCCATAGCGTTTGATGTGAATGCCAACCCTATACCCGAAGCTGCAACCTTGAGAACCGTTGGCGAGGGCCATCTTGCCTTGCTCTACTAGGATCGGTCATTTTTCCATTCGGACGAACTTGATAAACGCAACACATCACCTTTCAATCTGACCCAATTAAAGCCTTGGAGCTTGCGATTGCGTGAGCGCTCAATCCAGGCTGCGCCACAGAATGTAGAGACCGACGGTGAGGATCACCCAGCAAAAAATCTGGACGAGCGCCGTTCTGCTTTTCGATAACCGCGTGGCGAGAAGCGTGCCGACAACTCCACCGCCGATGCCGCCGGCAATGAAATTGCCCGCGACATGCCAATCGACCAGGCCTGACAGAGCGTAATTGACCGCGGTCGTCAGGCCGAATGTGCCGACGGCGAGCAAGGATGATCCGACGGCATTGATCAGCGGCATGCGTGTCGCAAAATAAAGACCCGGCACGATCAGAAAGCCGCCGCCTATTCCAAAAAAGCCGGAGCAAAGGCCGGTGAGAAGTGCGACGACTGTCGTCTTGCGGTAGTCTGCAGGCGTCAAGGATCGCGGTGTCGTATCGGCCTGCGTATTCGCTGGCCGCATCACAAGACTGACGAACATCATCAGCAGGCCGAACGTAAAAAGAAGGCTGCGTCCATCTGCCAGTTTGCCGAGGCTGGAGCCGAAATAGGCGCCAAGCGTACCGGCAATCGTGAAAATGAGGGCGCAACGCCACCAGACATGGCCGCGAGCGGCGTGGCTGACAAGGTTGAGATAAGCGTTCACGGAGACTGCAATCGCACCAGTCCCGATCGCCGTGTGCACATCCTTTATTCCGACGACATAGAGAAGAAGCGGCGTTGCGAGTATGGATCCGCCGCCGCCGATAAGCCCGAGCACGAAGCCGATCAGCGAACCGGAACCTATGGCGAGAACCGCTTGCGGGACAAGATCACTCACGCCGGGCTACCAGATCGAGCCTGGCAGTGCATCAAGCGGGATCTTGAGATAGCGCGTGCCGTTCGTCTCCTCCTTCGGCAGGCGTCCCCCGCAGATATTTATCTGCAGCGCGTGTAGAATTAATCTCGGCATCGGCAAGGTCCGGTCGCGGCTTTCGCGCAGATGGATGAAAGCCTCGGCGGATTTGCCGTTGACGTGTGGATTCGTGTTTTTCTGTTCGGCGACGCTGGACTCCCAGCATGCTGCCCGTCCGTTCGGTCGATAGTCGTGGCCTGTAAACAGCCTCGTATCGTCCGGAAGAGCAAGGATCGCCTGAATGGAATTCCACAGAGCGGCTGCACTGCCTCCCGGGAAATCGGCACGCGCGGAGCCACTGTCCGGCATGAACAATGTGTCGTGAAGGAAGGCTGCGTCACTAATGACATAGGTGACGGAGGCAAGCATATGGCCCGGAGAATGCATCACGCGGGCTTCGAGTTCCCCGATCCGGAATATCTCTCCGTCTGCGAAAAGGCGATCCCACTGGCTGCCGTCACAGGCAAGATCGGGCCAGTTGTAGAGATCTTTCCAGATTGCCTGAACGCCTCTGACCTTCTCGCCGATCGCAGTCGGTGCGCCTGTACGCGATTTCAGATATTGTGCAGCCGAGAAGTGATCGGCGTGGGGATGCGTTTCGAGAATCCATTCGACCACCAGCCCGTTGTCGGCAATGCGGGCGAGGATTGCATCGGCATTCGCGGTCGCGGTTGATCCGGACTTCTCGTCGAAATCCAGAACGGGATCGATGATGGCGCATTTCTTCGTTTTAGGATCGGATACGACATATTGCACCGAGCCGGTGCGGGCGTCATAAAATGCCGAGACTTCGGGCCGCTGCATTGGTCAGGCGACCTTTTTGGCGAAACGGGGAAAGAAGATCGCTCGGGCCGGATCAAAATCATAGTCATTCTCAAACTTGCTCGCGTCCCTCGCCAGTTGGGCGACGGACGAAAGGATGAATTCGACCTTGGCGTCCGAGAGAAGGACACTGAAGTTCAGGCGGGTGAAACCGGGCTTCCTGATTTCGTTACCAGCCAGAATGGCCTGCCGCATTTCCTCCGACTGTCCATCATCGATACCAAGCAGACGGTGGACATAAGGCCCGGCGCAGGCGCAGCCGCCGCGTGCCTGGATGCCGAAACGGTCGCTGAGCATGCGTGTCACAAGCTGCTGGTGGATGTAGCCACCTTTGCCATCCTTCACCCGAAACGAAAATATCGGCAGTCGTTGCGGCTCCGAAAGGCCAAGGAGTTCCAGATTGGGAACATCCTTCCAGGCAGTAAAAGCACGCTTCGCCAGCGACGTGTTCCGCTTTTCCGTCTCAGTTGCGCCGATGGCATCCTTGACGATGAAGGCAAGCGCGGCACGGATATCGCCGACTACATTCGGCGTCCCGGCCTCTTCGCGTGCCTCGATACTGCTGCTGTAGTCATGGGTCGTCGGCGAGACGAACCTGACCGTGCCACCGCCCGGCCATGAGGGCTTTTCCGTTGTCAGCGCATCGCGGCGGAGAATCAGAATCCCGGATGCACTCGGTCCACCGATGAACTTGTGGGGGGATGTCACGATCGCATCGATCTCGACCCCGGGCTTGGGCTGCATGGAGATCGGCACATAAGGACCTGCGCCGGCATAGTCCCAGATCATCTTTGCGCTTGCGTTCTTCACGCACTCGGTAATCTTTGCGACGTCGCTGACGATGCCGGTGATGTTCGAGGCAGCCGAAAGACTGCAGATCGTCAGCGCTGGAGCGCCTTGGCGCAAAGCCTGTTCAAGCTTCTCCAGGTCAGGTCCACCTGTCGGGCCTTCCGGTATCTCGATGATTTCCGCCTGGCTTTCGCGCCAGGGAAGGATGTTCGAATGGTGCTCGTACGGACCGAGGATGACACGCACGGGCTGGCCTGACGCGATGGCGTCGGTGACGCCAAACAGTTTGACCAGGCGGTTGATGCCGGAAGTGGCACCGGATCCGGTGAAGATCACGGCATGGGCCTCGGTTGCCCCGCAAAAGCCCGCGATCAGTGCCCGTGCTTCGCGCCGCAAGCGGGTCATGAAGCCACCGCAATAGGAGGCCTCGGTGTGGCTGTTGGCATAATAGGGCAAGACCTCTTCCAGAATGAAGCGCTCTATGGAGAACAAGGCCCGGCCGGAAGCGACATAATCTGCATAGACGAGATCTTTTATGCCGTATTGCCCGTCGATCTTGGCGGACGCACCAACCAGGTCGTTGCGCATGTGGGCGTGCACGTCGTCATGCTGCAGAAGATCGTGATGGAAGCGGGAAAGCGGGCTTTTGTCTGTTGGAGATACAAGCGGGGCGGCAAGATTCACGGTCTTTCTCCGAATGCGGATATTGACGGCGAATCTAATCTGAAAGAACGTCTAAAACCTCACTTGTTTTTTGTCAGTTTCGAGCGTTTAGTGGTCGCATGATCGAGAAAACAGAAAAAATAGACGATTTTGATCTGAAAATTCTAACGCAGCTGCAACGCAATTCGCATTTGCCGCAGCGGGAGCTGGCGGAAAAGGTCGGGCTTTCGCAGAATGCCTGCTGGAGGCGGCTGCAGCGGCTCACATCCATAGGCATGATCGGAGACGCTCACACGACCATCGATCTCTCTGCTCTCGGGCTAGATTTGACTGTGTTCGTAATGATCCGGACCCGCCACCACTCGAAGGAATGGATGGAGGACTTCCGCAACCATGTGGACCGTTTGCCTGAAGTCGTGGATTTTTATCGCATCGGCGGCGACTGGGACTATTTAATCAAGGTCGTAACCAAAGGAATGTCCGGTTACGATGCCTTTTACCAGAAGCTGGTGACAAATTTCGACCTGATGACTGTCACAGGTTTTTTCTCGATGGAAGCAATCATCAACAACCGCGCCGTGGATTTTGCTAAGCTAAGGTAATCGCGGTTGGCATATTCGTAACCTGCGATAGGACTGTCAGATTTACCCACACAGTTCGATATGTTCCCTGACGATCAGCCTTTAGGATCCATGTCTGCGCGCTGCCAGTTCATGGGCAATTGTCCGCCGGCAGATGACTGAGGCAGAGATCGTCGCACATCTTGCAGCGTCCGGACGTTATAGGATCCCGCAAAAGCTTGAGCCACGCGAGACCATGGGCATCAGGCGCAGGATGACGTGCAGACGCGCCTTCCGGTTGCAGCATCCGGTCCCATCAACGAGATGCATGGCTTCATCCCACTGTATATGTTTGCGCCTTGTATGAACACCGAACGCGCATTACCGGTTTTGAAATTTCTGCGCGTCACGACGTGGCGTTGTTCGGCTTGGGAATATCCTATGTTGGCGAACGGAGCGATGAGTTTTTGTTTAAACGAGAGCTTGAAGCGATAGGATCACGGTGCCGGGCCTCTTATGCCTGCAGAAGTGCCATCAATAATTCCATTACAAAGACTACGCTGGGCGGCTACCGGGATGGTGATTCTTTCGAAAAGCACGCGACTTATCAGAGGTTTATCGAGATAATATTGCGTGTCGGCGGTTCGAGTCCCATCAGGACCGTAATAGTCGTCATTCCCGTGATTTTCCGAAAATCCAGTAGCCGATTGCCGTGATGGAATCCTTGGGCAGGCCCCGCTCTTCGCATAGAAGCCGGCGAATTGCGGTCGTGACCTTTGCTTCTCCCGCAACCCACACATATCCGCGACCCTCTGGGAGATGAACGGATTGGGCGATCTCGAGCAGGTTTGTCGCTCCTGGAATGCTGCCGAAGCCGGTGTGCCAGTTCATGCGGCAGAGCGCGTCGAGATCGACCTGCGCGTCATCCATGTCCGGGATCTCGATATGAGCGACACAAGGGCGGTTGCATTTCTTCTCGGCAAGTATCCTTGCGACGGCGGGCAATCCTGTTGCGTCGGCAATGAGAATTATCCATTCGGCGTCGTCCGGCGGTGCATATTTGCCCTGCGGGCTGGTGACGCCGATCTCGTCTCCCGGGCCTGCCAAACGAGCCCAATCCGAGGCCAGTCCACCGTCATGGACGACGAAATCGACCGTGACGGAGGCCATTTCCTCGTTCACCTGTCGGATCGTATAGGGTCTGAGGCGCGATCTTGGCAGGTCGGCCGGCATCTGCCAGCGGTCATCCACCAGCCGAGGCATCGTGACCTTCCCGTTCTCCGCCGGAAAAACCAGCCGCACCCACTCATCCGGAAATCCGCTCGATTGAAATTGCGCCATATCCCCGCCGCCGATTTCGACGCGTATCATCGATGGTGTCAGCCAATGCTTGTCGAGAACTTCGGCGCGGTAGCATTGTTTCATGGAGCAGGGTCTCCCGTTTCGAATGTTGGTCTGCTTCAGCGTTGCTGGCGCATGGAATAGAGGAAGAGCGGTCCCCCGATCAGGGCGGTCAGCAGGGCGGCGGGCATCTGCCATGGAAAGATCAGGGTCCGGCCGAGCCAATCGGCAACAAGCATCAAGGCACCTCCGGCAAAGGCGGAGGCAAAGATCTGCGGCAAAGGACGATGGATACCGAACTGCCGCACCATGTGGGGGGCCAAGAGGCCGACGAAGCTGGCAGGCCCGACGATGATTGTCGCTGCGGCGGTTGAAATCGCGCTGTAGAGGATGATGGCGCCGCGCGTTGCGGATACGGGTAGCCCAAGAGCGCGGGCATTGTCTTCTCCGAGCTCCAGCACCTCCA
Source organism: Aliirhizobium wenxiniae (assembly GCF_014201355.1). Taxonomy (GTDB): domain Bacteria; phylum Pseudomonadota; class Alphaproteobacteria; order Rhizobiales; family Rhizobiaceae; genus Neorhizobium; species Neorhizobium wenxiniae. The sequence continues at coordinate 65,749 of NZ_JACHEG010000013.1, read as the reverse complement.
GTCGACGGCGGAAAAGCGGCGCCACGACCATCGCCAAGGTCGCGACGGTTGCCGCGAGCATGGCCTGATCCTGCGTCACCCGATGGGTCGAACCGGAAAACCATGTCAGAAGCAGCCCTCGTGCAGGGCCTCCCATGGCAATCACAAAGGCACCGATTGCACCGACGATCGTCGAAAGGGCTATGCCGATCAGGATGATCCTGTCCGGGGCAAAGTTGGCGCGCCTGGCGAGAATGACGATCGCAGATGTCACGAGGAGCGAGCCGATGGCACATGCGGCGAACAGGTCGCCCGAGGTAAATGTCGTCGAGACGAAGAGAAGCGCGATTGCTCCGAGTGTTGCGCCGGCAGATATTCCCATAACTTCGGGGCTCGCCATCGGATTGGCCGTCACGCGCTGAATAAGAACACCGCTAATGCCGAGAAGAATGCCGGCCGAGAGCGAAGCCTCGACCCGCATGAGGCGCCAGCGCTTGATCAATTCGACATCGGTGCTCCATTCCCACCCCGATGGGCCGCGGCCAAGCACGAGGCTAACGGCGAGCAAGACCAAGGTGATCAGGATAATGCCGAGCAGATGGCGCGGCCTGATCAGGAGGCGGGAGGATGTCATCTGCCTCGAGGCTGACCGCAACGTGCGGGATCTGGTCCCGGATAGAAGCACAAGCAACACCGGGGCTCCCAGAAGCGATGCGAGTGTGCCCGTCGGAAAATGGCCGTTCAAAAAGGCCGGCAACTGCACGATCTGATCGGCCAGCACGAGGAGCAGGCCTCCGAGGAGAGGTGCCCACAGGACGAGCGCGCGCAAATCCCGTGCTCCGAGCGCACGCGCAAGCGCCGGCACGGCAAGGCCGATGAAGCCGATCGTGCCGATCGTGGCAACCACCGTTCCTGCTACGATGATGGCGATGGCGAGCGATATGCCGCGCAGCCATGCCGGCTTCATCCCGAGCGAAATGGCGACCGCATCCTCCATTTCGAGAAGGCGCAGGGAGCGGCACAGAAAGGCGGTGATCGCCCAACCGGTGAGCGAGCATAGACCAAGGCAAAGCGCCGGCATCCAGCCGGTTTGTTCCAGCCGTCCGGTTTGCCATTGCGCGAGATCCTCGCTCTGTTCCGGATAGAGAAGGATGATGATCGCGCAAATCGTGCCAAGAGTGAGATTGACGACCAGGCCTGCGAGAATGATGGAGATCGGCGATCGTCCCGCGCGCGAACAGATGCCGAATACGGTGGCGGTCGCAAGTGCGGCGCCGATGATGGCTATCGGACCCTGACCGATACCAAGCAGACCGGGCGCCCATACAAGGGATGCAAGCAGCGCGGCCTGCGCACCCGCCGACGTTCCAAGCGTCGTCGGCTCTGCCAGGGGATTGCGGAGAGATTGCTGGAACAGCAGACCCGAGAGGGAAAGCGCTGTGCCGCAGAGAAAGGCTACAGCCAGACGCGGAAGTGCGGCCCAGGCGAAAAGAAGCTCCTGTATTGACCCCGGCTGCTGCGATGACAGGGCATCGAGCCACTCCGAAGCAGGCAGGACGCGCTGCAGATTGATGGCAGCGAGCAGGAGGCTGAGCAGCCCGACGAGCAACATGGACAAGGGGAGGGAGGACGAAATTCGGGGGCGCCGTTCCAGTGTCTGTACCATGTCACGTCGCCTTGTCGAACGTATCGGCCAGCCATTCTGCAAAGGTCGTCGCCGACAGCAGCCCGCCGAAAACAGAGATCGGCGGCGAGACATGGACGCGCCCTGCGCGCAGGGCGGGCATGGACGTCCAGAAAATGTTGTGCTCCAGCCGCGACAGCATCTCGGTTGTCCGACCGTTTTGATTGAGGATCACGATCGACGCATCGGGAGACTGGAGCAGCTTTTCCGCTCCGATCGAGGCGAAACCAAAGCCGTTGACCGGACCTTGCCAGGCATTCTGCAGACCGACATGCATCAACGCGCTGTCCGGCAGGCTGCCGGCGGCGTAGACGTTTACGAAACGACTGGTACTGCGCAGATTGAGAAGAAAGACGGGTCGCGGTGATGTTTTGCCGGTGATCCGTTGTAGGCGTGCTTCCAGTTGTCTAATGGCGGAAGGCTCTGACATCGTGGTCAGTTCATTCACGACGCTTTCGCCAAAGCTCCTCGCCTTTTCTATCGGATCGCCGCCTCTGCCGTGGATATCGCAAAGACGGACGGCGGCGATCTGCTCAAGCTGGGCGCGTGACAGGCTGCTCCACGATGGGAGATAGATCAGGTCAGGCTTCAAGCGATCGAGAAGCTCGAAATTCGGCTCCCAGGTCGAGCCCAGATCTATGGTGCCGGCCGTATCCGGAAGATGCGCGAAACTGGCGCGAAACCCCGGAAGGTCTGCAATCGCAATCGGCGTTATCCCGACCGCAGTCAGGGTTTCTGCCGCTGCCCAGTCGATGGCGGCGACACGCGGCGCGACAGTAGACGCCGCGCGTGCGGAAAGGCCTTGCAAGACAAATGCCGCCGCACCGAGGATAGCGGTGCGGCGGTGAATGCGGCTTTCAAAGAGATGCGTCGGGATCACCACTGGTAGCTGAGCTTACCGATGACGGTTCGTTGCGAACCATAGTTGCAGCCGTTCACGGTGAAGCATCCGGGCACGTAATATTTATCGAACAGGTTGCTGACATTGAGTGACGCAGCCAGTCCCTTCGCTTCCGGGAACTTCTTACCGAAGTCGTAACGAACGGCGAGATCGACCAATGTGAAACTCGGCACCTTGAACGTGTTGTCGTCATTGCCCCAGGTCTCACCGATATAACGCACGCCGGCTCCGACGCTCAGGCCATCGAGCGCTTCCTGTTGCAGCTCGTAGTTCAGCCAAAGCGATGCGGTATGACGCGGAACGCGATAGGGCGTGTTTCCGAGCTGGTTTGTCGTTTTCGTTTCGGTGATTTCGGCGTCCGTGTAGGTGTAGGCTGCTGCAAGGCTTACACCGTCGCTGAGATTGGCCACGGCCTCGAATTCAATTCCGCGGGCGCGGATCTCGCCTGTCTGCAAGGTGTAACGCGGATCGGAGGGATCGTAGGTCTGAACATTCTGGCGCCTGAGGTCGAAGGCGCTTAACGTGAACAGGCCGTCGAAGCCCTCGGGCTGATACTTGACCCCGACTTCCCATTGCTGGGCAGTTTCGGGAACGAAGACCTGCCCGAGGCTATCGGTGCCGACGATGGGATTGAACGACTCGGCATAACTTGCGTAAGGGGCGATCCCATTGTCGAACAGATAGGTGAGGCCGGCCTTCTTGGTGAAGGCGTGATCGTTCTGTTCGGTCGTCGTGTCGGTGATGAGATTGTCCGTATCCCGCCATGCCCAATCCTGGCGCATTCCCAATGTCAGGATGAGGTTGTCTATCTTCAGCTGATCCTGAAGGTAGAGACCGGCCTGTGAGGCATTGATGTCGGAGAGCGACTTGGTCGTGTCGACACTTGTGTCGACCGGCGAACCATAAACGGGGTTGTAGATGTCGATTGCCGTCGCGGTTCCGCGTTGCTCCAGCCACCGGGATTTGCCCCAGAGGTAATCCAGGCCGACAATAGCCCTGTGTTCGATCGGTCCGGTGTCGAAGTCGAACCGGAAACGGCTGTCGACTGCAATGCCGTCATTGTCGATGTCGCGGAGATTGTAGGTGCGGTTGAGCAACCGATTGTCGACCAAGGCTCCGCTTGCCTGAAGATATTGCCGATGGTTGGTCAGATGGGTGTAGCGAAAATTCTGTTCGAACTGGACGGTGTCGTTGAAGCGGTGCTCGAACTCGTATCCGATGGCTGTGCGCCTTGATGTTTCGTATTCCCAGTCCGGTTCACCCACAAACCGGCTGAACGGAATATGGCCATTCGGGTTCGGCAGCAGGACAGCAGCAGCCGGTACCTGAGCATAGAAATCACCATCATTGCGCTGATAGGACCCAAGCACGGTCAGCTTGGTGTCTTCATCGGGTGTCCATGTGATGCTCGGTGCAAGATAGCGCCGATCATTGTCCACGTAGTCGACCTGGGTCTCTGCCTCACGCGCCATGCCGACCATCCGGTACATGATGCTTTTGTCTTCGTTCGTGCCGCCGATATCGAAGGCGCCCTGATAGTGGCTGAAGCTTCCAATGGTCGTTTCGACTTCATTGATGGGGTTCTCCGTCGGACGCTTGGACACAACGTTGATCAGGCCACCTGGGGCCTGCTGACCATAAAGAACGGATGACGGGCCTTTCAGAACCTCGACGCGTTCAAGACCGTAGGGATCGGCCGCGAAGAAGCCGAAATAGCCTGGCGTCACCGCTCTGAGGCCATCTTGGTACATTTCGAGGCTGCTCTGTTGAAAGCCACGCAGATAGAGCGGATTGTCCATCATCTGTGCTCCGCTCGTTTCCGAACGGACACCGGCGGTATAACGCAATGCTTCGTTGATGCTCTGTGCTGCCTGATCCTCGATGCGATCGGCGGTGACCACGGAAATCGCCTGCGGGGTTTCCAGGATCGAGATATCGCCCTTCATAGCCGAAGACGCGCTGGTCGCTACGTAACCATCAACAGGTCCATAGGCGCTCTGGCCGGAGATGACGATCGGTGCAAGCGCCGTTGCTTCATCACCGGCTTGCGAACTGCCGGCTCCGATAGGAGAGATGACAATCGTTCTAGGGTTGGTGAAGCGGTAGCTCAGTCCGGAATCTGTCAGGATGCGAGCGATAGCAGCATCGGGCGACAGGCGTCCGCTGACGCCCGGAGACTGTTTGGAGGCTGCATTTGACGGGACATAGGTGATCTGGATGCCGGATTGGCGGCCAAAGGCGGCCAATGCCTGGTTTAACGGGCCGGGCGCAATCGAATATATTGTCTCGACCGTCTGCGCGATCGCAGGTTTTTCCGTAGCAAGCGCCGTTATCGCAGCGACCGAAGACAGCAATAGCGTAAACGCCGAAAAACGAACTCGATGCCTGCGATCGACGCTCAGATTGCCGCAAATTTTCATAATTGCCCCTTCACAATACGCGGTTCGGAGCGTGATGACCTGCGTTCACCGAATGCTCCGAATAAGAAAACGGAGGAGTTCGGGAAATTTTCTCTTTTTTCTCAAGTTTTTTCAGAAGGCGGAAATTACCGTCAGATAAGGGGTCAGTTCCCTTACCTTGCCGCCATAGGGCTGGACCACGGCTTCAAGGGCGAGGCTCGGATCGCTCAGGTCATAGACGCCGCTGACAGGCCGATTTCCGAGGCCCGGATCAGCAATCATCACACGACCACGTTTCCAGCGGGCGACACGGGCAACCACCGCCGCGACGCGTTCCTTTTCGACCACGATCATGCCATTGCGCCAGGTGGCGATATGCCCGATATCGCGGGTACCGGTGGAAACCGCCTCGTCAGCCGTCGAAAGGCTCAACCAGTCGCCGGCTTGCAGCGTCATTGCCGGTCTCGCGAATGCGGGAGGAAGATCGGCCTGCACGGTTCCGTGGCTGACTGACAGATTGAGAAAGCCTCCGTCATCGCTCACGTCGAAAGCCGTACCGAGCGCGGTCGTGACCATGGAGCCCATGCGAACCGCAAACGGACGAGAACTGTCCCTGGCGACCTCGAAAAATGCCATGCCCTGGATGAGTTCGATATCCCGGCGCGCCGATCCGATCTTCACGGCGATCGCGCTGTCGGGTCCGAGTGTTGCAACGCTGCCGTCGGACAGTTCGACGCGCTTTATTTCGGCGGTCGAGGTAAGGACGTCGGCCCGCGCCTGAAGAATGAGGCCGGGAGCGGAATATCCGGCCGCCAGCAGGGCGCCGCCTCCCAGCATGCCGCCAACAACCAGGCTGCGGCGGGACATGGAAAAAGCTGCCTTGCGTTCCGCCCGACGTTTGTCGGTGAGGATCTTGCCGGTCATGCCGTGGATTTCGAGTGCCTCTTCCCATATCTCGCGATGCTGGGGACTGCGCGCCAGCCAGCGGGTCGCGATCTCCAGCGCGACAGGATTATCCGGATCGCTCTTTATGCGGATCAGGATATCGACCGCCTCTTCGAACAGCCGATCCTCGTCGGTTGCACCATCACTCAACGACGCTTCTCCTCGCGCGATTTCTGCGCATGCCCGGTCTCGTATAGGGGATAACGAATGAAAAGACGGCTTTTTCTTCAGTCTGACGCAGAATGTCAGACATCCTTCAGCCGTGCGCGGATGTGGCGATAGGCTTCGCGGATGAGTGACCAGGTTCGGGTTGTCGAAAGCCCGATCGTCTCTGCAACCTCGGCGATGGTCATTTCCTCGAGCCGGTAGAGTTCAAACGCCTTGCGGGTCCGTGCGGGTAGTTCCGCGAGTGCTGCATCCGAGAGCGCCAGACGCTGTTTGTCGTAGACGACAGTTTCGGCAGACGGCTTGGGGTCGGCAACCGCGTTGGCCTTGGCCTCCGAGACATGGCTGAAAGGCGCCTTGCTTTCACGCCTGCGGTGATCGATCAGGAGATTGCGGGAAATTCGGAATAGATAGGCCCGCGGATTGTGTTCCAGCGCGGTTGGTTTGGCCGTGATTAGCCGCAGGAAACTGTCCTGCGTCAGATCTGCCGCGGTGTCCTCCGTCAGCCCGCGGTTACGCAGAAAGGTTCGAAGCTCCTTCGAGTGGCGGCCAAACAGGTAATGAATATCCCAAACCATTACAGGCGGACAATCTAAACTGGGTACAGATGGATGCAACCGGGCACGGCAGAACTCAAGCAATTCATAGGACAGCGATACATAGCTTAGGCGCGGCAGATAAACTAGGGGGTATTCCTCATGTTTTCATGTCGCCAAGCTTGGGTGTTTAGCCATCTGTTTCTCGCACTATCACCCGGGGGCGCGGTATAGAGTTAAGAAAGCGAAAAATAACAGTCGCTTAGCGAAAGCGGCACGTAGTGATCGAAGGTTCGAGTTAGCTCAAGAGCTTAAGCCGACGATATCCGAGTCAACCGTCTAGTTTTTTCCTAACTGGAACACGAGCGACGGGTCTTCTACCAGCGAGGTACACGCCTTTCATAAGCTGGGTCAAATAGCTTCATGTAGGCAGTGTCGTCGCGCTCCTTCATTGCAGTCTCTTCATACAGAGCAGAGAGCACCGCGAGTTTCTGGCGGTCAAGCGATACGCCAAGACCCGGGCCTATGGGGAGATCCAGCTTGCCGGCCCGGAAAGTAAAGGGTGCACCTTCGATCACATCGACGGCTGTCCACGGATAGTGGGTGTCGCAGTCAAAACTCAGGTTGGGCGTGGCGGCCGCGACATGGATCATGGCCGCAAGGGTGATCCCGAGATGGGAGTTTGAATGCATCGAGACGCCGAGCCCCAGTGTTTCGCATATCTTTCCGAGATGGGTAGAGGCGCGTAGCCCGCCCCAATAGTGATGATCGGAGAGAACGATCTTTACCGCGTTCTTGCGGAAGGCTTCGGCGATCTGGTCGAACTCCAGCACGATCATGTTGGTGGCGAGGGGGATCGGTGTGGCGGCCGCAACCTTTGCCATCTGATCCATGCCGATGACCGGATCCTCAAGATATTCCAGAACGTTTTCGAGTTTGTGAGCGATCTGTATCGCTGTCTCGACAGTCCAGCCGCCGTTGGGGTCGATGCGCAACGGATGATCTGGAAAGGCTTCGCGAAGCTTCAACATCGTTTCGATTTCTAGATCGGGATGCAGAACCCCACCTTTTAGTTTCAGCGATCGGAAGCCATAGGTTTCAACCATCTTTCGCGCTTCGCCGACCATGGCACCCGGTGTCAGCACCTCTCCCCACTCGTCGGGGGTGGCACCGATATGGGCGGCGAACTTGAAGAACAGATAGGCGCTGAACGGGACACTGGATCGAACCGCACCGCCAAGCAGGTCTGCGACCGGTCGCCCGAGCAGCTTGCCCTGAATGTCTAGGCAGGGAACCTCGAAGGCCGAAGTAACCACATCCGTCAGCTTGTGATCGGCTACCGCCGATTTGGCATTGATGCCGCCGCCACCGGGTAATGCGGCAACGACACGAGATTTCAACTCGTGGAGATGAAAAGGATCGAGCCCGATCAGCGCCGGAGCCGCGCGGCGCAAACCGTCCAGTGCCTTGATGCTTCCATAGCTTTCGCCCAGACCGACCGTTCCGTCGTCGCAGATGACCTCGATCACCGTCCGCAAGGCGTAGGGCTGGTGCACGCCTTTGCAGTTGAGGAGCGGTTTGTCCGGGATTGCTACGGGCGTGAGATGGATTTCAGCGATACGCATCAAAAACTCCTTGTTGCCACCAGTTGCGCGCGGTCGTCAGCGCGTCTTCAAGAGATGGCAGTTCGGGATGCCAATGGCGCTCCCATTCGAGACTGAGGGGGATGTGTCGTTCATTTCGTTGAAGCAGCGAGATCAGATCGGCCATGGGAAAATCACCATGGCCGGGCAACACATAATGTCGGCGGCCATCACGATCGACCTTGCTGTCCTTGACGTGCAGATGCACTATGTTTTGTGCGATACCCTCCCAGACGGAATCAAGATCAGTTCCACGAGCCCATGTGTGATGGGTGTCCCACAATATCTTCGCAGTCGGCACAAGTTCGACGAAAGCGACAAGCTGCTCGACATGGGCCAGTGCATCGTGGGTCTCGATCATCAAGTCGACATTGAGCCCGGATGACCGTCGTCTGGCCTGCCAGTCGCCAAGAAGATCGGCGGCGCGCTTTATCTGATCGGCGCACAACTGCTTGCCGCCGTCGAAGATACGCAGATGAGCGACATCTGCCGCCTCTGCCCAGGGTATGAACTGCTCGATGGCTGAAAGGTCGGGGCTTTCGAACAGTTTGATAGATGTATTGAGGGCCACAATCTCGATATTGCGCCCGGCCAGAAAGGCTGCAAGCCCAGCCGGATCTTCGAATTGGGTGGTCAGCGCCGAAATCAGGTCGACAGTGCCGGATAGCGCCCGCAGTTCGACCGCCGTGATATCGTGTCGCTCCGCCAGATCGATGATGTCATGCAGGCTCATTTCCGAGCAGCCGAGTGTCGAGAAACAGTATTCGAATACGCTCATGCCACGCGCTCCAAGTCCTGTTTTATGACAGGGTGAAGCGGAGCAAGACCAGCGACAAACCGTTCAATTTCGGTAATGGCCAAATCGGAAAGCGCTCGCAGTTCGTTGCCCAGCGCACCAGCGATATGCGGCGTAAGCACAACGTTCGGTAGATCGTAGAACGGACTATCCGTCGGCAGGGGCTCCGGGTCCGGTGTATCGATGAGAATACGCAGCCGGCCGGATTGTGCTTCCGCCAGCAAGGCGTCGTGGTCGACAAGCCAACCGCGCGCCGTGTTGATGAGGATTGCCTGATCCGCCATCAGCGCCAGTTCGGCGGCGCCGATCATATGCTGGGTCTCTTGCAGGATAGGCGCGTGCAGCGAAACCACATCGGACCATGCAAGAAGTTCGTGCAGCTCCATTTTATTTGCGCCGAGGGCTGTCGCTTCGTCGGATGAAAGGAAGGGATCGTAAACGGCGATCTCGCATGTGCCGCGCGTGAGCATGCCGATAACCAGACGCCCGATGCGGGAGGCACCGACAATGCCGATCCGGCGGGCATGATTGCCAAGATGGGGCTGATTCATGCCGCGGCGGCTGCCAAAGCCGCCGGTGCCGCGCTCTACCCGATGCTCGTCGCGCAGCCGGAAGACATTCTTGCCGCACATGATGATTGCCGCATAGGTGAACTGGGCCACCGGTACCGCCATGGCAGATGCCGCCGTGGTGACGAGAATATCGGAAGCATCCCAGAATTCCGCGGGGGTAACGGTTCGAACCGAGGATGCCGCATAGGCGACCATCTTGAGTTTTTTCGCGCGTGCAAGGCGTTCCGTTGTCAGGGATGGGGTGCCCCAGGCCGCCAGCAGGATATCGGCCTCGGCCAGAGATTTTGCGCCCTCAACGGTATCGAAATCAGTGTAGGGGAAACCTGGGATGATATCTGTTGCCGCGTTTAATCGCGCCCATTCGCGCGGGCCGAAGAAACCTTGGGGCAGTTCGCTGCGCATCGCGATCAGCAATTTGAGCTTGCAGGTGTTCATGCGCGCACCGGATTTGAGACGGGGCGGATGTCGATGCGCGACACGTCTATCCCGAGCGGCTTCGAACCGGGCCGAAGAATGACGTCGAGATAAAGCTCAGGTTGCGTGCCACCGGGGCGGAGTTTTAGGGGAGGGGGTCGCAATGCACCCTTCCATTGAGTGTGAGGGAAGGCGAAAACGGCGCCATCTTCTGCGCGGAACGGCGCCAACGCGATTGCTTCCTGCCCCTCGGCGGCAACATCCTTCAATCGCAACGAAATGCCGAGAACGTCGTCATGTGCGGGGACGTCTATATCGCAGATCGCCTCCAGCCAGACGCCGGTGCCGGGATGAACAAGCTTACCGCCCAGACTGTGGCTTTGCTGTTCCTTTTCAGTCGTCGTTTCAGCGCCAAGATCCGATGCCAGATTGCCCAGCGGGTTGTTCACGGGGTCGAAGCGATCGTCTCTTGGTAATATGCGGGTGGGCACGCGGGGCACGATCGTTTCGAGATAGTCCGCAAGTGCCTTTCCGACAGCAAAGCCGCCCAGCACGGAAAAATGCGTTCCGTCGTTGGAGTAACCGGCATAGGGCTCGCCGAATTCGCTCTCCGGATCAACCCATGCGGAATTCCAGTCGAAGACATGGCAGTTGGCGTGGCTGGCGGCGAATTCGATGCTTTGACGGTTGATCCAATGCGCCTTTGCCCGCTCCGCGCCACCGGCGGGCCATTTTTCGATGCCGCGGGCAAGGATCGGCAGCAGGATGACTGTTTTGCCAGCGGCGAGCAAAGTCGAGGCGATCCGCGCTCGCGTGTTCGCAATCGTCTGGCGTGTCTCCACCATCATGTCGTTCGTGCCGGCATCAACGACGATCAGGTCGAAATCCGATTGCAACAATCGCGGCAGCCGCCTTTCTATCTCTATCGCCTTCTGACCGGACACTCCGAAATTGAGGCCTGAGAAAAAGCGGCTGACGCCCGGCCGGTTGCTGGGCTCCCAGCCAGGCGGGACGGATGGATCGTGATGCACAGGGCAGGAGAGCCTGCCATGTGACAGGACCTCGGCCCAGCTCATCCAGCCACGAGCCGAAGTCGCCAGCGAAGTTTCGTTGCCGAAATGGTTCTGCTGGACGAGCGAAGTGCCGAGAACGGCAATCCGGCTCGCCCTGGGGTGAGATACGGACATGAGCCTACCGGAATATCAGGAATACAGGACGCCGCCGTTGATGTCGTAGCAAGCTCCGGTGATGTAAGCGGCGTCGTCCGATGCGAGGAAAGCAACCAGGCTGGCAACATCCTCGCTCACGCCTTCGCGCTTCAGAGATGTGGCGCCGGCTACCCGCTCCCGCACTTCTGGTTTGGTGAAGGTGTCGTGAAAAGTTGTCGAGATCATGCCGGGGCAAACGGCGTTGACGCGAATGTCGGGGCCGACTTCCTTGGAAAGGCCGCGGGTGAAGGTCATCACTGCTCCCTTCGATGTCGCATAGGCGATGGCGCCCGGACCGCCGCCATCACGGCCTGCCTGTGATGAGAAGGTAACGATCGCCCCGCCTTTCGCCATTTTTGGCAGCGCAGCCTTGGTTGTCAGGAAAAGCGAGGTCAAGTTGACGTTAAGAACTTGATGCCAGAAGGCCTCATCCATCTCCGCGATCGTCTTGCGTGCAATCATGCCGCCAGCCACGTGGACGAGGCCATGGATAGCGCCGAACTTGTCGGTTGCCGCGGAAATCGCGGCTTCGACTTCGGCTTCATTTGTCAGGTCCGCCTTGATCGCAACAGCGGAGCGGCCGAGTTTTTCGATGTCCGCCACAGCTGCAGCAGCGCCTTCTGCCGCACCATTATAGGTGAGCACGACATTGGCGCCTTCCTGCGCAAAACGGACCGCGCATGCCCGGCCGATATCACGGCCTGCACCGGCGACGACAATGGTCTTGTTGGTAAAACGTTGCATTTGAAAACCTCGCATTGGTTAGAATTGTTTCGGAAGAGAAAGCTTGAAGCGCTCGTCGTCGACATCGCTGAAATAGATGTCCGTCGAAAAACCCTGGTCATCAATGAAGCTGAAGATTCGCTTCGGTTCTGTCAGGCTGTAGGGCACGAGAAGGGTGACGAGGCGATGCCTGGTGGCGGCAGGAACCGTGGCGCAGACGTGATGGTGGATTTCCAGACCCTCGTATTCTTTGGGCTCGATCTCCGGAAAGCCCTCCACGGCCGCGATCTGCGGATTGCCGGCAGAGGAAAAGACGAACTGGCCGTAGAAGCCTGCCTTTTTGCCGTTATAGCGAAAGCTTGAGCGGCCGGTCTGCGGTGCGCCTGTCATGTGGCAGAGCCATTGCAATTCCTGCGGCTCGGTGCATTCCACCTCATCGACAATGACGAAATAGCTGTCGTTGACGAAATGGATCTCGCGCTGCGCCTTGCGCACCAGTGGGTTTGCCATCTGATAGGCGGCTGTTGCATCGCCTAGCATGCGTATATGTCCGGGCTTTTCCTCGACGGAGACGATTCTGCCGGCGGCGCGTCGCGCCAGCGCCTTGTCCTTTTCGGCATACTGACCCTTGCCGCCGATCAAGACCGCATTTTTCGACCGGGTCTGCCGACGCCAGTTGATGTGCATCTGCGAATTGAAGGCGACGTAGTGACCGGACTGGATCGCCAGATCCTCGCCATGGGCATAAAGAACGAAAGCATTCTGATCGCCATGGCTGTGGCTGAGCGAGCCATATGGGCTCGATTTGAAGACGAACTGCAGATGCCGGTCCGGGGCCTCCATCTGTTTCTGGATCGTCACCCAGCCGATATCATCGAAGACGGCAAGCGAAGGCAGATCCGCGGGCGAGGCGGCCTCCACCTGCCGGTAATCGTGACGATAGACGAGATCGTCGAAATTCAGATCCCACCAGCCGTAATTGTAGAAGGCCATCTCGGTTCCGGCCGCATCCTGCCTGATGCGGTCAAAATACCATTGGTAATGTCCGTTGCCGGTGATGCCGGCGAACTGGCGGACATTGTAGCCCACCTTCAGTCCGGGCAGGTCACCCATGGTGGAATCGTCACCGAAATTGGCGCGGCGGGTGCCGGGCGCCTTGGTATAAAGCGGGAACCGCCCGGTGTTCTGGAAGAAAGGCCGCTGGTAGAGGTCATAGCCGATATAGGAACGGATCAGGTTGGCGGCCTCGATGAGATAGGCCATGCCGGTCATCCAGTAGTGCGGACCTTCCGCCCAGCCGCCATCCGTTCCCGCCCAAGGGGAATAGAGGGTGGCTAGAAATTCGACCGTGTAATCGAGCCATTCGCCGGCATCGTCGCTTTCGCCCAGAAGCGAAATGCAGGCCGGTGTCAGCACGGCCGACAGTGAGCGCACCGCGTGGCTGTCATAAGGAAACACATGGATGCGCGCATGGGCAATCACATGGTCTGCGACTTCACGGGTACGGCGCAGGAGAACTGTTCGAACGGTCTCCCGTTCTTCTTCGCTTAGGTGATCATAGAGCCAGTCGTATCCCCATGCCAGGGCGACAACGACGCGGAAACCGGCCTCATCATTATAGGCGCGCGAGGTTGCTCCATTCGGATCCCAAGCGGCAACGGAGAGCAGCCAGTCGCGCGAGGCATCGAGCAAATCCTCCCGCCCCAGAACGCGACCGGCAATTGCCAGATGGCGAATGGCATAGATGACCTCCTGGCAATCGATATACATCTGTCGCCAGAGCGTCGCGACGCGGACGTTATTAGGATAGAGTTGCGGTTCCGGCATGATCGGGCGGTCGAGCCAAGGCTTTACGGATTTCTCGAAGAATTCGGACCATCCGCAATGGTTCGGGTCCTCGGCCACGGCTTGCGAAAACGATTTCAGTTGCTCGGGATTGAGCCAGAGTCGCGGGTGGCTCGTATGGGCCGCGGCATGGCGGGCCGTTCTGCCGGGCACGGGTGTTTTAGGAAGCGCGGCGGTGATCTCGAAACTGCGTACCGCACTCCAGTTCGACAAAGGCTGCGCGGCGGCCTGATCCCAGAGCGCATAACACCAATGATAGTTGCCTTCCGGTAGAACTTCATCCGGGGTGAAGAAATTCCAGGCGAGGTCTTCGAACGTGCGCGTCTTGGGCGCAGCAAATTCGGGGTCTGCCGAGATGCGCAGCACATAGCGGGCACCGTCGTCGATATCGGGAAGCCAGGAAAAACGCGGCGGGTTTTCGGTGGGCGGGGTTTGCTCGCTCGGCACGTAGCCAATGGTCAATGAACCGGGGCGGGGTTCATCGAGATGAGCTTGTCTGGCGATGGCCGAGGCAGAGGGACGCATTGCGCTCTAACTCCTGTATGAAAATCAAAGGGAAAAGGATGGCGGCGACAGGGCCGCCATCGCGATCGAAAGCTTACTGGGCCGCCTTGTACTGGCGGTCATAGGCTGACTGCATGATCTTGATGACCTCGTCGTAACCGAGAGCCGTCAGCCGCTTCTTGTAGGCATCCCAGCCGGTATTGACGTCCTGGGCGCCAAGCACCCATGTCTGCTGCATCTCGGTCATGTAGGTGAGAAGGCTCGGCCAGTAGCGGTCGAAGGTCGCTTTCTCATCAGCGTTCAACGAGACACCCATGAACTCGTCCTTGAGGCAGTTGCACTTGTCGTAGAGGTCGATGCCTTCAAGCGCGATCTTGTTTGTCCACTGGCGCTCGTACTCGTAGTCCATCCAGTATCCGCGCGGGACCTGCGCGCCCACCGCCCAGAGCTGGGCGTTGACCGGATCCTTGTTGTCCAGCACTTCCTTTTTGAACTGCGGCTTGCCGTCGACCATTTCGTAGGTCTTTCCCTCGACACCGAAATTCGACAGCGTGCGCCCCTGCTGGGAGAACCAGAAATCGAAATACTTGATCGTCTCGACAGGATGTTCGTTGGTGGCCGAAATCGCCCATCCGACGGGCTGTACGCGCAGCCGGCGGGAATCCTCGAACCGTTGGCCGGAGGCCGTCTTCGGCGGCAGCATAGGCTTCAGCGCGAAACCTTCGATCTTGGGCGACAACGCGTCGTTATAGGTGGAGGTGCTGGCAAACCAGTCATGGGTCATGCCGCCGAGATCGTTGCCCAGAAGATATTCGCGCGAACGGGCGCCGCGGGTGAAAATCTCCTTGTCGATCAGCCCCTCCTTGTACCACTTGGCGACATTCGAAATGCCGATCTTGTAGTTCTCTTCCGCCCAGGGGTGACGGAGCTGGCCGTCATAGACGGCGAAATCGCCATATCGCTCGGACCCGGAAACGCGTGCGTCCCACAGATTGATGAGCCGGACGGCATCGATTTCCTCGCGCGCAAAATACGGGACCTCGTCCTTTTTGCCGTTTCCGTTCGGGTCCTTGTCGCGGAAGGCCTTGAGAACCTCATAGACCTCTTCCGGTGTTTCCGGTTGTTTCAGGCCAAGTTTGTCCAGCCAATCCTGGCGGATGAACCAGCCGCGAGAGTATTTTCCATCCGGCACATAGGGAATGAAGTAGAGCTTGCCGTCCGGTCCGGAAATCGCGTTGCGGATGTCCTTGTGGCTATCGAAGAACGCCTTGAGGTTCGGAGCGTTTTCCTCGATCAGGTCGTCGAGTGGAATGAACGCGCCTTCCAGCCCGTAGCGGATGAAGTCCTCCTTCAAGCCACCGTTCGCATCGCCGCCTACGATATCCGGGAGATCACCCGAGGCGATCAACAGGTTGAAGGCATCGCGGCTGCTCGTAGT
This sequence comes from Aliirhizobium wenxiniae, assembly GCF_014201355.1. Lineage (GTDB taxonomy): Bacteria > Pseudomonadota > Alphaproteobacteria > Rhizobiales > Rhizobiaceae > Neorhizobium > Neorhizobium wenxiniae. Next base: position 49,997 of record NZ_JACHEG010000013.1, on the reverse strand, counting down.
CGCCAGCGACGCGACGTTACGGACGTGGATGTTGGTAATCTCTGCGGCCTTCTGCTCCACAGGCCACTTTTCCGAGTAGACGTATTTATCGCGGAAGTGGAAATGGATGGTCAGTTCCAGAGGGTCTTCGGATATCTTGCCGGCATCCTGTGCGGAGACGGGCAAGGCCATTGTCATGGCTGTCATCAACGCCAGAAGGGGCGCGCCTTTTCGCAGTGTTTTCACAGGTTCTCCTCCCTTGTGCAGCTACTCTTTGACCCCGCCCAGCAGAATTCCCTTGGTGAAATACTTCTGTGCGTAGGGGTAAATGATGAGGACGGGGATGATCGACGCGATCATGATCGCGGAGGTCACCGTCTCGAACGAATAGTGGGCCGTGAGCAGGCTCGATGCGAATTCGTCGTTCGAATTGAGATCGACGATAACGCGCTTGAGATAGACCTGCAGCGGGATTTTCTCTTCGCCACGCAGGAGCACCATGGCCCAGAAATAGCCGTTCCAGCGCGAGACGATGCAGAACAGCGCGACCGTGACGATGGCCGGTTTGGAAAGCGGAATGAATACCTTCCACAGCAGTTGCAATTCGCTTGCGCCGTCCATCTTGGCGGCTTCCTCGAAAGATTTAGGCACCGCCTCGAAGAAGTTGCGCAACAGGATGACATTGAAGGCGCTGGCCGCGAACCCGATGATGATACCGAAACGGCTGTCGAGCAGACCGAGATCCCGCATGTTCAGGAAGAACGGGATCATGCCGGCATGGAACCAGAGCGTGAAGGCGATCGCGATATTAAAGAAGGTGCGGCCGCGCAGGCGTTTGCGCGACAGCGCATAGGCACCGGGGATCATTATCAGCAGGCTCATGAACGTGCCGCCGAACGTGTAGATGAAGGTATTGCCGTAGGCGATCCAGAACATTCTGTCCGACAGAACGTGTTCATAGGCAGCCAGAGTGACATCAACCGGCCAGAGCGTTACGCGCCCGGCAGTCACAGCCGCGCCTGAAGAAATCGAGACGGCGGCGACGTAGATGAACGGATAAAGCGTCGACAGAACGAACAAGCCGAGAAGAATGGCATTGGCCCAGCCAAAGATCTTGTCGCCACGGGAATAGAGATTGAAACTTGCCATCTTCAGCTCCTCACCAAAGCGATGTCGACGAGACTTTTCGGCTGATACGGTTCGCCGAATAGACCAGGACGAAAGCGATCACCGCATTGAACAGGCCGGCAGCCGTTGCCAGGTCGTACTGGGTGCCCTGCAGGCCGGTGCGGTAGATGAATGTCGAGACGACGTCGGCCGACTCATAGGTGGATGGGCGATAGAGAAGGATGATGTATTCGAACCCGACCTCGACCAGATTGCCGATGCGGATGATCAGCATGATCACAATCGTCGGCAGGATGCAGGGAAGGGTAATGCGCCACATCATCTGCCAGCGCGAGGCACCGTCGACACGGGCGGATTCGTAAAGGGTTGGGCTCACACCGGCGATCGCAGCGAGATAGACGATCGATTCGAAACCCGATTCCTTCCAGACCGACGAGCCGATGAAGACGGGGCGGAACCATTCGGGCTGGGTCAAGAAGTAGATAGGCTCTAGACCTATTCCCTTCAGGATAAGGTTGACGATACCGATCGAGGGAGAAAGAAAGTTGATGACAATGCCGGCGACGATCACCACCGAAATGAAATGCGGCAGATAAACGATCGTCTGGGCCCAGCGCCGGCCAACTTCGTTCTGAACTTCGTTGAACATCAACGCCAGAATTATCGGTACGGGAAACGCAAAGATAAGGCCGAGGCCGCTGATGGTGATCGTGTTCCAGAAGGCACGGACGAACATGTCATTCTGGAAAAGCTCCACGAAGTTCGCGAAGCCGACCCATGGGCTTTTCTCGATGCCGCGGAAAATCGAAAAGTCCTGGAAAGCGATGACCAAGCCGTACATCGGCTTATAGAGAAAGAGCGCGAACCAGATGGCCATCGGTGCCAGCAGCAGATAGAGCTGCCAGTCGCGGCGCATATCTCCCCACAGATCCTGGAAGCGTTGCTGATAGGTCTGTTTCATGAGCGCGACCCGCCTGCGGCCTTGAGTGACCGACCGGTTGTCGCGTCGAAGATCTGAATGCGTGTCGTGTCGATGCCGAGTTGAGTGATGCCATTAAGGGCATGATCGGCATAGAGTGTTTCTGCCTTGGCAATGAAGGATTGGCCATCGGCCTTGCCATGAAGCAGAGCTTCTGCGCCGAGGGGCTCCACCAGATCAATACCGCAATTCAAGACCTCACGGCCATCGCCGGTTTTGACCGACATGATTTCGGGGCGCAGACCGAGCTTGATCGTCTGCCCTTCAGTTGCGCCCTTCGCAAAGGCGTCGGGAATGGTCAATCGCTGTCCGGCATTGCCTGGTAATACCGCGCTGACACGGCCATCCCGCTTTTCGACCACCGCGTCGAGAAGGTTCATCGGCGGTGAGCCTATGAAGCTGGCGACGAACGTGTTTGCCGGTTCGAGAAAGACTTCCATCGGCGAACCGACCTGCTCAATATTGCCCCCATTCATGATGACGATGCGGTCGGCAAGCGTCATTGCCTCGACCTGGTCGTGGGTGACGTAGACGCTGGTTGCCTGCATGCGCTTGTGAAGCAGCTTGATCTCGGCGCGCATATGGGTGCGCAGCTTGGCATCGAGGTTGGAGAGCGGCTCATCGAAGAGGAAAATCTTGGGGCGGCGAACGATGGCGCGTCCCATTGCGACGCGCTGGCGCTGGCCACCGGAAAGGTCTGCAGGTTTGCGCGCCAGATATTCCGTCAGGCTTAGAATCTGGGCGGCCTCCGCGACAGCCTTGTCGATCACGTCCCGTTTCTCGCCCCTGACCCGCAGGCCGAAGGCAATGTTTTCCGCCACGTTGAGGTGCGGGTAGAGGGCATAATTCTGGAAGACCATCGCAACGTCGCGGTCTTTCGGGGCGATCTTGTTGACCACCCGGCCATCGATGGAGACGGTGCCGTCGGAGATATCTTCCAGTCCGGCGAGCATGCGCAGCGTGGTGGATTTACCGCATCCCGATGGCCCGACGAGAACCACGAATTCCTGCGGCTGAATGGAAAGATTGATGCCATGGACAACTTCGAGAGCACCGTAGCGCTTGACGACGTCGTTGATTTGAACTGCAGACATGTAAGGCCCCTCCTCAAAAGCCTTGAATGTTCCGTCAGGCGGGGGCCTTGGCTCCTCGTGACACGCGCTTCCTCGTGACGCGCGTGTTGACCTGTTCGATGAAGGTCCAGATTTTCGGGTTCTTGGAGAGTTCTGCGATCTTGGATTCAAGCGAACCGAGATGGCTCTGAATGGCCTCGCGAGCCGCTTCCACGTTACCGGATTCAATCGCGTTGACGATCGCTTCGTGTTCCTCGATCACCTTTTCGGTACGGCGAACCGCAAAAACGCGCTTCAGGTGGCGCATCCGGTCCATTTCGCCTTTCGCCTGATTGACGACGCTCCATGCGCCAGGCAGGCGGGCCGCGGCAAAAATCGTGCGGTGAAACTCTTCGTCCAGCAGGAAGAAATCGGTGAATTCCTCATCCTGCGCAGCAGTGCGCTGCTGGGACAGGCAGGTTTTCAAACGGGCGATATCTTCCAGCGAATGTCGCTTGGTCGCCTCGATAACTGCGCCTTCTTCCAGCTTGAAGCGGATGAAGCAAGCTTCCATGTAGCGCTGCACGTCGATCGGCGAAATATAGGTACCACCTTGCGGGACGACTGTGACGAAACCTTCTTCGGCAAGGCGAATGATGGCCTCGCGCACGGGCGTCTTGCTGACATGCAGCAGCGCAGCGATTTCCTTTTCCGACAGCGCGCGCCCGGGAAGCAGCTTCACCTCGACAATCAGTTTGCGAAGGAGAGCATGGATTCGGTTCGCCATGTTCCCACCCACCGGCAAATCCTGCGGCATCACGAGATCAGACAAGGGCAGCGATGGAAATTCAAGAGCGTTAGACATATCAATTGCCAAACTGAGATATCAGATTTGAACTTGACATATCTGTAGTATTTTTGCGAGTCAAGCTTATGGGTACGGAATATGTGCGTTTGCTCCTGGAATTCACCGGAACCGCTCATCGCCAGAGCCCGCTTCGAGGAGAGACAATGAATCCCGTTACCCGCGAAAAACTGATGGGTGTATCCGTCGCGACGCTTTGCTCGGCGCTTTACAAGCGCGGTCTGAAAAAACAGACGATCCAGGATGTGCGACCAGTCCGCCCGAAAGGGCGCAACATGGTCGGCCCGGCATTCACGCTGCGCTACATGCCGGCGCGCGAGGACCGCAATCCGATGACGGTATTTCGTGATCCCTAACACCCGCAACGCCACGCAATCGAGACCTGCCCGGAAGGTTCGGTTCTGGTGATGGTCAGCCGCAAGGATAAGCGGGCGGCGTCTGCCGGCGATATACTGATCACCCGGCTGATGGTGCGCGGCGGGGCCGGAGTGGTACCGATGGCGGTTTTCGTGACGCGATGACCATCGGAGAGCTGATATTCCGGCCCATCACAACCGCCCCTCCAGCCCGACGAACCTGCCATTGCACGAAGCGATCGACATCAATGTGCCAATCGGCTGCGGCGATGTTGCGGTGTTTCCCGGGGACATCATGGTCGGTGACGACGACAGTGTCATCGTCATTCCGGCGGAAATCGCCGACGAGATCGCCGACGAGGCGGTCGAGATGACTGCATACGAGGATTTCGTCGTCGAGCGGGTGAAGGCCGGCCACACGATCAACGGGCTTTATCCGGCGACCGATGAGAACAATCTTTCTATGCTCGCTGAATGGCGAAAGCTTAAGGGAAGGTAAGGCGCGTCTACGCCCATTTTTATCGAGTTGAATCCATTCGGGTGGCCGTAGCTGCATATGCGATTTGTGACGTTATGCCTATAACACTAAAACCCGGTTCAATTCTCTACTGAATTGTCTGCACCTATCCTAGAAATCACATCATTCAAACGACAGGTCGAAGGTTCAGGTCGGTTCAAGGCTGTGGAACTCACCAGCGCAACGCCCGTGGCTGTTGTTTAGATCCTGCCTGTCATGCAGAGGCTCGGAGCATGAGTTCCGATTTTAGCAGGATCTGGTCTCGGCCGTTCTGAATCTCGCTGTCCTCGACCTTCTCGCCCAGCATCTTGAACAGCAGCCCGATGGCGAGCCTTCCGATGTCGTTGTAGTTCTGCTTCACGGTCGTTAGCGGAGGGCACGCATACTGGGACAGTGGATGGTCATCGTGGCCCGCAATTCTAATATCGCAGTCCGGGCCGTGGCCGACCTTTAAACCCTTTTGCCAAGCGGCCGCGATTACCCCGAAGGCGAGGCGATCGTTGGCACAGACGATCGTCTTGCTTGGGAGCCGCGAAACATTCTCGAAGAGCCGTGCGGCCTCCTCAAAGGCAAACCGTTCGAAGTCCCATGTTGCGGCATCAGAAAGGGTTAGGACCTCAGCAGTCAGGTTTCGAGCTGTCATAGCCTCGAGATAGGCATTGCGGCGCTCGATCGCATTCGTATTCACTTCAGGCATGCCGAAAAAACAGGGGGGCTCGCCGGAACGGCAGAGATAATCGACGATGAGGCCGAAGCTCTGGCGGTTGTCAGTTCCGACATATGCCGCTCCTGTATCCGGTGGCGTATCCACATAGACGATCGGGATGTTCTTCCCGAGCTGGTCCAGCGACGAACTGCCGCCGCTTCGACCGACTGGCGCAACGATCGCACCCGCGACGTTCATCGATCGAAACGTCTTCACCGCCTCATCTTCGACGTCGGCGCGCCCATCGGAGGACAATAGCAGCGCGAGGAAGCCGGCTTCGCTGGCAATGATTTCAATGCGTCGCGTGAGCGCCATGAAGAATGGGTCGAGCGTGCTCGGTACGACGATCCCGATGATGTTGCTCCGGCGGCGGTTTAGGTTGACCGCGAACATGTTCGGCTTGAAACCGGATTTTTTCAAAGCCTCCTCGATCGTGTCGCGTGTCTTTTTGCGGACCGACGATGGATCGTTGAAGTACTTCGAGACCGTGGGACGAGAGAGCCCCACGAACTCGGAAAAGTCTTCCATCGTCTTGATCGGTCTTGGCACTTCACGCTCCGTGTTAGCTACGCCGTTTCTTTTAACATCGGGCGGCCGCTATGGAAGCCCGATGTCTCTTCGCACGGTCAGCGGCAGGTAGGCTTCACACTGATACGAATTGCACCTTCATCGTCGCTGGGTCGGATGGCTTGGCCAGGAAGAACGGCAACATGTCCTCAAGGGGAAGCTTGTGGCTCACGAGCCGAGCGATGCTGCCATCATCGGCGCTGAGGATATCGAGCGCTTCGGGAATGTTTCGGTTCAGGGAATGCGAGCCGACGATCTTCAGTTGTCGCCGGAAGACTTCGAACGGGTGTATGGAAACTGTAGCCGAAGGTGGGCAGACACCGAACAGAAGCGCAGTGCCGCCATCGGCCACGAGATCTATCATGTTCTCCACCACGGCCGGAACACCAGTCGCGTCGGCGACGAAATCGAACACGTGCCTTTGCGATGACAATGCACCTGAACCGGAAACAGCGGTTTCCAGACCAAGTGAGGACGCGAACGCGAGCCTGCTCTCGTTGACATCGGCCATGGTGACGCTTCCTGCGCCGCGAGCCTTGAGCGACAGGCCGAGGAGAAGACCGATCGGCCCAGCGCCGAAGATCACGGCCCGCTCCGGCGGCCGTTCACCGGGTCCAATCCCGGCGGCGCCCAGACCGTTCAGGGCGCAGGCGAGGGGTTCCGCAAGGGCGGCGGCTTCAAATGGCATGTCGCCGATGTCGTGCAACTGATCGCAGCGGACGACACTGTATTCTCCGAAACCTCCGTCATGGGTCACGCCATAGGCCTTCAGGTCCGAGCAGAGATTGCTGAGACCTCTGCGGCAGGAGATGCAGACACCGCATGGAAGATTGGGATCGACCACCACGCGGTTGCCGACAGCGAACCCGGATGTTCCTGAACCCAATGCGACGATCTCACCAGCATACTCATGTCCGGGGATTACCGGGAAGCCGCCTGGGCCATACCGGGCATGGAGTACGTCGATATCCGTGTGGCACAGGCCGGAAGCCCGCACCCGGATCAGCGCATGTCCCTCGGGGACGGTTTCGCGGACAGGGAGCTCGGCCAGAACCGCCTCTCCCTTTCCGATGAATTGAATGGCCTTCATGGTTCTTAACTCCCGTGTCAGCTCATCCAGTTTCCGCCGTCGACATTGTAGGTCTGGGCGAGGATGTAGTCACTGTCGGAGGAGGCGAGAAAGAGAGCCAGCCCTTTGATGTCGTCTGGGGTCGCAAAGCGACCGATCGGCACGGATTTCGCGACCTGCGCCTTCTTCTCGCCCGGCTTCAGGCCTTCCCATTCCGCAAACTTGGCGTCGACCACATCCCAATGTTCGCCATCGACCACGCCCGGCGCGATCGCGTTGACGTTGATGCCGTGCTTGACGAGGGCGAGTGCCGCGGACTGGGTGGCAGAGATGATTGCGGCTTTCGAGGCGCAATAAAGGGTCACCAGGGCTTCGCCGCGGCGGCCAGCCTGGCTTGCCATGTTGATGATCTTGCCACCGCGCTTGCGGTCGATCATGACGTTGGAGACCGCGCGCATGACGAAGAGCGGCCCCTTGAGGTTCACGTCCATGACGCGCTGATAGCTGTCTTCGGTAATCCCGTTGATCGGCCCCATGTCGAAGATCGCGGCGTTGTTGACAAGGATGTCGATGCCGCCGAACTCTTCGTCGACAGCCTTCACCACGCGGTCTATGTCGGCGACATTGGTCACGTCGAGCTTGACCGCCTTGGCGGCAGAGCCGATTCCGGACGCGGCTTCGGTTGCTCTATCGATATTGATGTCCGCGATGACGACCTTTGCGCCTTCGGCCGCGAATGCTTCGGCGAAGCCAAGGCCGATGCCTCTCGCGCCACCGGTGATGAAGGCAACCTTGTCTTTCAGTCTCATAGTGATGTCTCCAGCGGCCACACTCCCATCGGGAGATGCCGTCCATGGTTCATGTTGCAAAAGGATGCCCCGATGCCCGACGGCCTGAGCCGCCGGACACCCTCGGGAGGGCCCGCCCCGAAAGGCAGGCCTTGAGTGCTACTTGATATAGCCGGCGCGCGTCATGTCGCGGGTCACCTGGGTCTGGGCCGCTTCCAGCGTGGCATCGACGGACTGTTGTCCGGCAAGCGCCGCGCTGATCTGCTGGCCGACGAACGTGCCGATTGCCTGGAATTCAGGAATGGCGACGAACTGGACGCCGGTATAGGGCACCGGATCCTTGGTCGGCTTCGACGGGTCAGCAGACATGATCGCCTCGAGAACCGTCGCCGCGAATGGTGCTGCCTTCTGGTATTCCGGCAGGGCATAGGTCGACTTGCGGGTGCCCGGAGGAACGGCAACCCATCCCTCGGATTCACCGACCAGCTTCACATAGTCCTTCGACGTTGCCCATTTCAGGAACGACCGCGCAGTCTCACCCTTCTTGGTCGTCGCCGGGATTGCAAGGTTCCACGACCACGACCAGCTCGAACCGGCGGGGGTGACAGCGACAGGAGAGCGGGTGAATGCCACCTTGTCCGCGACCTGGCTCTGCTTTGGATCATAGACGCGGCCTGCTGCCGATGTCGCATCGATCCACATCGCGCACTTGCCGGTGGCAAATAGCGTCTGGTTTTCGTTGAAGCCGTTGGCGGTTGCACCCTGCGGACCGTATTTGCCCAGCAGTTCCACGTAGTCGGTGGTCGCTTTCTTCCACGGCTCGGAATTGAGCTGTGGCTTCCAGTCCATGTCGAACCAGCGGCCGCCATAGGTGTTCACCATGGTGCCGAAGAAGGCCATGTTCTCGCCCCAACCCGGCTTGCCACGAAGGCAGATGCCATTCTGGCCCTTCGACTTGTCGGTGAGCTTGGCGGCGTATTCCTTGATCTGCTCGTATGTCGGTTGGTCGGGCATCTTGATGCCGGCAGCTTCGAACAGGTCCTTGCGGTAGAGAGTGAACGAGCTCTCCGTATAGAACGGGACCGCATAAAGCTTGCCGTCGACCGTCAGGCCCTTCTTGATGGGGTCGAGCAAGTCATTGTAGTCGTAATCGTCGCCGAGGTCGTCGACGGCTGAAAGCCATCCGGACTTGCCCCAGATCGGTGCCTCGTATCCGCCGATGGTCATGATGTCGAACTGGCCGCTACCCGTCGCAATGTCCGTCGTCACGCGTTCACGAAGGACGTTTTCTTCCAGGACGACCCAGTTGATCTTGTTTCCCGTTTCCTGCTCCCACTTGGTGGACAGCTTCTGCATGATGATCATGTCGCCGTTGTTGACGGTCGCAACCGTGATCTCTTCGGCATGAGCCATGCCGGCGATGAGACCGCAGCCGACGACAGACGACAAAAGAATGCTGGTCTTCACACTCATGACAATCTCCTCCATTGCGAGTGTTGGTGCGTAAAGCTTACGCATGTAAACTTTTATTGCCTCGCTGAGGCTTTCTGTCAAGCCGTAGACCGCCGAGAAATTGCCAATGGATAAAGCGGAGAATGCAGGAAAATGCCGAAATCGCTTACGCAGCAATCTCCAAGGCGCTGATTCCGTTTGCTGTTTTTCAATTTTCTATCCCAACTTCGCTGCATTGCAAAACTTTACGTGCGTTAAATTTAGTTGACTTGCGGTTTCCTCCCTTTTATTGCTGCGCGAAGTCTGAGGCTTGGTCCGCAGGCCGCGAGCATTTGGGAGGAACCATGAAAATCGCATCCCCTTTGGCCCCTGAAGCGCTTGGGCCGACGATCACGGCGGGCGAGATCCTGGTGGAGATCATGTCGACCTCCATCGGGGCCGGCTTCATGGAGCCGCAGTCGCTGATCGGACCGTTTCCAAGCGGCGCTCCCGCAATCTTCATCGATCAGGTTGCCAGACTTGGAAGCCCCGCCGGAATCATCTCAGCCGTTGGCGAGGATGACTTTGGCCGCCTGAACATCGAGCGGCTGAAGCGGGACGGCGCCGATGTCACTGCGATCGAGATCCTGCCCGACATGCCGACGGGAAGTGCATTTGTGCGATATCGCGAGGATGGTGCACGTGACTTCGTCTTCAATATCGCCAAGTCCGCGTCCGGCATGATCCGCATGACCGAAAATGCAAGGACGTTGATCGGGCGGGCAGGGCACGTGCATGTCATGGGATCGGCCTTCGCTATTCCGGGCATCGCCGAGATCCTGATGGAGGCGGTCGCCGTGGTGAAGTCGCGGGGCGGCTCGGTGTCCTTCGATCCGAATATTCGCAAGGAACTGCTCGCCGGGCAGGAGGACGCTCGCAGGCGGCTGGACCAGATCCTTGCAGTCACCGATCTGCTTCTGCCGTCGGGTGAGGAGCTCGCTATTGCCGCAGGTGTCGATGACGAGGCGGAGGCTGTCGGCAAACTTCTCTCATCCGGTGTCGCGGAGATCGTTCTCAAGCGCGGCGCGAAGGGTTCATCCTGTTTCGTCGCGGGGCAGCATTTGGATTGCCCGGCCTTCATTGTCGAAGAAGTCGATCCGACCGGGGCAGGCGACTGTTTCGGCGCGACCTACGTCACTTGCCGTCGGCAGGGGAAATCTCCCGAGGATGCACTTCGATACGCAAACGCTGCAGGAGCGAGAACGGTTACGCGCCGGGGCCCGATGGAGGGTGTCTCCAGCTTCGCGGAACTAGACGAATTCATCCACGCCAACCGATCGGACAACTGACATGAGCAAGTATCTCCTGGAACTGGCCGCAGCGCGCGTAAAAGGATCTCCCTTCGGAATCACATCCGTATGCTCGGCCCATCCGGTCGTTCTGCGAGCGGCAGTTCGCCGTGCCCGCGTCACCGAAAGTCATGTTCTGATCGAGGCCACCTGCAACCAGGTGAACCATCTGGGGGGCTACACCGGAATGACGCCCGCCGATTTTGTTGATCTCGTCGGGAAAATCGCGGACGAGGAAGGGCTGCGCCGCGATCTGGTGATCTTCGGCGGCGATCATCTTGGTCCGAACCCTTGGCGCAAGCAGCGCGCCGAGGAGGCTCTGTCCAAGGCGCGCGACATGGTTCGAGCCTATGTGGCAGCAGGGTTCAGCAAGATCCACATCGACACCTCGATGGGATGTGCCGGCGAGCCGATCGCGCTCGGTGACCGGACGATTGCCGGGCGTGCTGCCGATCTGTGCGCAATCGCTGAAGAGACCGCGAAGGCAGTGGGCCTGCCCATGCCGGTCTATATTCTGGGGACCGAAGTCCCGGTGCCGGGCGGCGCGGATCACGTACTCGACACCGTGGAGCCGACGTCGCCGGATGCTGCCCGTGCGACGATCGGGATCCACCGGGAGATATTCGAGGCTGCGGGGCTTGGCGATGCGTTCGAGCGGGTTCTGGCATTCGTCGTCCAGCCCGGCGTCGAATTCGGTAGCGAGAACGTCATCGTCTACGATCCGCCCAAGGCCGTGTCGCTGGCCGCGGTCCTTCAGGACGATGACCGGCTGGTCTTCGAGGCTCACTCCACGGATTATCAGCCAGAGGAAGCGCTCGCTTCGCTGGTGAAGGATGGATTTGCGATTCTGAAGGTCGGTCCCGGACTGACGTTTGCCTATCGCGAAGCGCTTTACGCTCTCGACATGATCGCATCGGAACTAGCGCCGTCCTACGGCGCGCGTCCGCTGGCCGCGACGATGGAAAAGCTCATGCTCGAACACCCGGATGACTGGCAGGGTCACTACCATGGCGACGAGGCCGCGCTCCGTCTCCAGCGACACTACAGCTACAGCGACCGGATCCGCTATTACTGGAACAGGCCGGAAGCCGCCGCGGCCGTCGATGCCTTGGCCAAGGCACTGGAGGGCAGGCGGATCCCAGAGCCCCTCCTGCGTCAGTATCTGCCGCAATATGCACTGACTGATGCGTCCGGAATGCAGGACATCCTCATCGCTGCCGTCGATGAAGTCCTGGGCGTTTATGACCGCGCGGCTCGCCCCGACGCCGTCTGAATCCTTTTGCAACCGTGAAAATGTTTCGATGTCTGCTCATTGGCAGACATCCCAGTCTTCTCCGGGGAGGTTTTTTAAGATGGCAACGCAGAACACCAGGACGTTGGCACGCCTTATGATGGCGCCCTCCGTCGTCGTTCTTCTGATCTGGATGGCCGTACCGCTCGCAATGACGCTGTACTACTCCTTCCAGAACTACAACCTGCTGACGCCGATGAATGTATCGTTCGCAGGCTTCTTCAATTACCAGTATTTCTACACCGATCCGGCCTTCTTCCAGTCGATCTGGAATACGTTGCTGCTGGTTCTCGGCGTGCTGGCCATCACCGTCATCGGTGGTACCGCGATCGCGCTCCTGATCGACCAGCCGATCTTCGGCCAGGGCATCGTCCGCATCCTGGTGATCTCGCCCTTCTTCGTCATGCCGCCGGTAGCTGCCTTGATCTGGAAAAACATGATCATGCATCCGGGTTATGGTGTGTTTGCCGATATCGCCAAATTCTTCGGGCTGCAGCCGATCGACTGGTTCGCCCAATATCCGCTCTTCTCGGTTATCATCATCGTCGCCTGGCAATGGCTGCCTTTTGCGACCCTGATCCTGCTCACCGCTCTGCAGTCCCTCGACAGCGAGCAGCGTGAGGCAGCAGAGATGGACGGCGCCAACTTCTTCAACCGCTTCATCTACCTGACGATCCCGCATCTTTCGCGTGCCGTCACGGTCGTCATCCTGATCCAGACGATCTTCCTGCTCGGCATCTATGCGGAAATCCTCGTCACCACCAATGGCGGACCGGGCTACGCATCGACCAACCTCACCTTCCTGATCTACCGCACCGCGCGTCTCGGTTACGACGTCGGCGGCGGTGCGGCAGGCGGTATCATCGCAGTCGTTCTCGCCAATATCGTCGCCATCTTCCTGATGCGCGCCGTCGGCAAGAACCTGGACAAGTAGGAGAGAAGATCATGGCTCGTTCAGTTTCCACCGGAGCTAAGATCGGCTGGAGCGTTGCCGCCTGGGTTGTGGCGCTCCTCATCTTCTTTCCGATCCTCTACGCGATCATCACCAGCCTGAAGACGGAGCAGGAAGCCATTGCCGGCTTCTCGCTCATCCCGTCCGGCACGTTCGAGAATTACGTCACCGTTCAGACGCAGCGCGATTACTTCAAGCCGTTCATGAACTCGGTGATCCTCTCGGTCGGTTCCACCATCCTGGCGCTGATCATCGCCATCCCGTCCGCCTGGGCCATGGCATTCGCCCCGACCAAGCGGACGAAGGACATCCTCATGTGGATGCTCTCGACCAAGATGATGCCCTCGGTTGCGGTTCTTCTGCCGATCTTCATCATCTTCCGCACCTTCGGCCTGCTCGACAGCCGCGTCGGCCTGACCATCATGCTGACGCTGATCAACCTGCCGATCGTCATCTGGATGCTCTACACCTATTTCCGCGAAATTCCTGGCGAGATCCTGGAAGCGGCCCGCATGGATGGTGCAAGCCTCTGGAAAGAGATCGTCTATGTGCTGACCCCTATGGCGGTTCCGGGCATTGCCTCGACCCTGCTTCTCAACATCATCCTTGCCTGGAACGAAGCGTTCTGGACCATTCAGCTGACGACCACCAATGCGGCGCCGCTGACGGCCTTCATCGCCTCCTTCTCGTCACCTCAGGGGTTGTTCTGGGCAAAGCTTTCGGCAGCTTCGACCATGGCGATTGCGCCGATCCTCATCCTCGGCTGGTTCAGCCAGAAGCAACTCGTTCGCGGCCTCACGTTTGGCGCGGTTAAGTAAGGAATTCCGATCATGGGCAGCATTACACTCAGACAAGTCCAGAAGCATTTCGGCGAAGCCAAGGTCATCCCGTCGGTCGATCTGGAAATCAAGGAAGGCGAATTCGTCGTCTTCGTCGGTCCTTCGGGCAGCGGCAAGTCCACGCTCCTGCGCCTGATCGCCGGCCTTGAAGACCTGACCGGCGGCACCATCACCATCGACGGCAAGGATGTCACGGAAGCGGCCCCCGCCGCCCGCGGCCTCGCCATGGTCTTCCAGTCCTATGCGCTCTACCCGCATATGAGCGTCAGGAAAAACATCGCCTTCCCGCTGAAGATGGCGAAGATGGAACAGTCGGCGATCGACAAGAAGGTCGAAGCCGCCGCCAAGGTTCTGAACCTCACCGACTATCTGGAGCGCCGCCCCTCGCAACTTTCCGGCGGTCAGCGCCAGCGTGTCGCGATCGGTCGCGCCATCGTCCGCGAACCCTCCGCCTTCCTCTTCGACGAACCGCTCTCCAACCTCGATGCAGCTCTGCGCGGCACGATGCGTCTCGAGATCAGTGATCTTCACAACCAGCTGAAGACGACGATGATCTATGTCACCCACGACCAGATCGAAGCCATGACCATGGCCGACAAGATCGTCGTGCTCAATCGCGGCAATATCGAACAGGTCGGTTCGCCGATGGAACTCTATCTGACGCCGCGCAACCTGTTCGTGGCGGGCTTCATCGGCTCGCCGCGGATGAACCTAATCACCGGCGACTATGCCAGGTCCAAGGGTGCGACCACCGCCGGCATCCGTCCCGAGCACCTGACGCTGTCGAAGGAGAGCGGCACCTGGAAGGGCAAGGTCACCGTTGCCGAACATCTCGGCGCCGACACCTTCCTGCATCTCGATGTCGAAGGCATCGGCCAGATGACCGCACGCGCCAGCGGCGAGTTCGGCGCCCATCACGGCGACACCGTCTACCTGACGCCGGATGAAACCAAACTGCACCGTTTCGACGACAAGGGCCTTGCTATCAGGGCCTGATGGATCCTACCGGTTTGGGAAGTCGGGCCGACGAGATTGAGGCGTCTGCATCCGGAGACAGCCCTCAATCGCCTGGTGAAACAATCAATCGGATCGTTGTGTCGATTTTTGAGAGAAGGGCTTAAATTCCGCCGCGCGAGTACGTCCAGCCTCGCTTGTTGTTCGTTACTAAATTTCAAATAGACCAGGGCCGCAGGTTCATATCTCTTCAATAGCATGTAATGACTTAGAGGAGATCACGGCTTCGACACGCCGCGTGTCTGAATCAATATCCTGAGATCTCAAACCTCTCGTGGACGGACAAAGGTATCATTGTTCAAGCCACATATGAGAACACCACCTTTAACCATCCTGTGGCTAATATTTAGTGAAATAGACGCTCATACCTTGATATAAAATCTCAGCTTCGAGCGGTTATCCGGCTTTGAAGTAGCTCGCCCTGCTGTTCGAGCACGGGATATGCGGTCGCTGCCACGAGATGGGAATTGATCTGCTTGAGATCACGCAGCAGATCGAGATGCAGTGAGCTGCTTTCAGCCGATGCTAGGTCACCTTGTCGCAGCCGCTCGAAATGCGCCTTAGTCCCTTCGCGCTCGGATCTGCGAAAAATCACCTTCTCTTCCGCCAGCATGCGCGCCATGCGTTCATCCTGCGACATGAACAGAGCGGCTGCCGTACGCAGGTTTGCCGACAGCCGGTCGAACAGGTCGTCGAGTTCACGTTTTGCCGGTTTGGAGAATTTCAGGCCGCGCCGCAGACGTTTTGCCAGATGCGGCAGCACGTTCTGGTCCAGTACGTCGCCAGCATGCTCCAGCCCCGTCGAGAATATGAGAATTTCTTCCAGCCGCTGTTTGTCCGCATCGCTCAGTTCGTCAGGGTCGATGGATGTCAGGTAATATTTGACCGCCGTGTTGAGGCGGTCGAGCACCGTATCCTGATTGCGCAAGGCTGAGAGGGCCTGGCGGTCACTGCTGTTCAACCCCTTCTTGGTGCCGGCAAGCATGCCTTCCAAAATGTCGACAAGGCGCAGAACTTCGCGGGCGGCAGCCTGCAGTGCGACAATCGGTGTCTCCTTGGCGGACGGGTCGAGATAACGCGGATTGCCGGGATCGCTCTCATCGATGCGGTGCGGCATGTAGCGGACCAGCGCGTTGGCAAATGGTGTGAGCACAGGCATGAAAACGAGGGCCACGATCAGGTTGAAGCCGGTATGGAAATTGGCGACCATCCGGCCGCCGTTTCCGTCCAGTGCCGTCATCGCGCCGGTGATTTGCTCAAGGAAAACTAAGGCGATCAAAATGCCGACAATGCGTGTTAGGAGATTGCCGATCGGCACGCGTCGAGCGGCGAGATCCGCGCCGGATTGCCCTTCTACGACCGGGTTGATCGCTGTGCCGAGATTTGCGCCAAGGGTGAGTGCAAAGGCCTGATAGGGATCAAGGAGGCCTTGGCTGGCAAGCGACATGATCAGCAACACGACAGCAACGCTGGAATGGGCGGCCCATGTCAGCGCTGCGGCAAGAAGCAGGCTGAGCGTGGGAGCTTTTGAAATCGCATTGAGAACGGTTTCGAAGCCGGGCGTATCTGCATATTCGCCGAGAACATCCAGAAGTTGATCCAGTGCCAGCAGCATGAAGCCGATGCCGATGAACACCCGGCCGAGATCATGCACCTGCGGGTTCTGCACCCGCCGAAACATCAGGACGCCGATGAGGATCAAGGCCGGTGATGCCGCCGCAACATTGAAGGACAGAACCTGCACGATCAGCGTGCTGCCGACATTGGCGCCCAGCATCACCGCCAGCGCCGGCACGAGATCGACCAGCCCGCCAGCGGCAAAACCCGTCGCCATCAGTCCCGTCGCCGTGCTGCTCTGCAGGACGGCCGTCACGCCCATGCCGGCAGCAAATGCCTTCAGCCGGTTGCTCAGCGTATGCCCGAGAAAGGATCGCAGGCTGGGACCGAAGGCGCGCTGGATGCCGGTCTGCACCATTCGCGTTCCCCATAAAAGGAGCGCGATATGACCAGCAAGGGCGATAAGGGCTATTATGACGGACATGGCTATTCCAGTCGGATTTTATCGAATATTGGTTAGCCGACTAATGATATTCTTTCGTTTCCGGTACACAAGCGTCGATCTCGATTTTTTGCGCATCCGCATTTTCATGGCGAAAGCCGTCTGCCATCGGCATCGAACAGATGAAAGCGATCCGGCAGAGCCGTAAGTTCCAGTGTCTCGCCGATGGCGATCACGGAACGACCGGGAACACGGAAAACGATCGTGCCGCCATCCTCCGTCATGCCATGAACGTAGCTCTCTGCCCCCACCAGTTCGACCGCCATGACCTGTACCTTGACCCGGAAGCCGCCGGCGGACGAGGTATCGGCGATGACCAGATCTTCCGGGCGAATGCCGACGGTCGCAGTGTCCGATGGCCAGTTGGTGTTGGGGCCTCCAGTCGGCTTTATCAGGTTCATGGATGGTGACCCGATGAAGGTCGCGACGAATGTGGTGGCCGGTTTCTCATAAAGCTCGATCGGCGTGCCGACCTGTTCGATGCGCCCGGCATTGAGCACCACCAAGCGGTCGGCAAGCGTCATCGCCTCCATCTGGTCATGGGTGACATAGATCGATGTTGTTTCCAGCGATCGTTGCAGGCGGCGGATTTCAACCCGCATCTGCACACGCAGTTTCGCGTCGAGATTGGAGAGTGGTTCGTCGAACAGGAAAGCGGCCGGTTTGCGCACGATGGCGCGGCCCATGGCGACACGCTGGCGCTGGCCGCCGGAGAGCTGGCGCGGCTTTCGTTCGAGAAACTGTTCGATCTCCAGCGCCCGCGCGGCCTCTGTAATACGGCGGTCGATCTCGTCTTTTGGCGTGTTGCGGTTTTTCAGGCCGTAGGCGAGGTTCTGGCGCACGGTCATATGCGGGTAAAGCGCATAGTTCTGGAATACCATGGCGATGTCGCGTTCAGACGGTTCCAGATTGTTGACCCGCCTGCCGGCAATCGTCACGTCGCCGCCGGTGATGCTTTCCAGTCCGGCCACCATTCGCAGAAGTGTCGATTTTCCGCAGCCGGAGGGGCCGACCAGCACGATCATCTCGCCATCCTGGATGTCGAGCGATACGCCCTTGATCGCCTCGATATTGGTGCCATAGGTCTTGCGGACGTCTTTGAGTTCAATCGTAGCCATTACTTTTCGGTCTCCACCAAACCTTTGACGAACCAGCGCTGCATCAGCACCACGACGATGACGGGAGGGATGATTGCCAGGATCGCCGTCACCATCACGTAGTTCCATGGCGTCGAGGCATCTGTGAAATCCACCATGCGGCGCAGGCCGATGATGATCGTGTTCATGTCGGCCCTGTCGGTGACGAGCAGAGGCCAGAGATACTGCGTCCAGCCGTAGATGAAGAGGATCACGAACAGCGCCGCGATATTGGTCATCGATAGGGGCAGGAGGATATCCTTCATGAAACGAAACGGACCGGCATTGTCGATGCGCGCCGCTTCCAGCATTTCGCTCGGAATGGTCAGGAAAAACTGCCGGAACAGGAAGGTGGCCGTCGCCGACGCCATCAGCGGCAAGGTGAGGCCGGCATAGGTGTTGAGCAGGCCAAGATCGACGATGACCTTGTAGGTCGGCAGAATTCGCACTTCCACCGGCAGCATCAGGGTGATGAAGATCATCCAGAAAAAGCCCATGCGGAAGGGAAAGCGGAAAAACACGATCGCGAAGGCCGACAGGAACGAGATGATGATCTTGCCGATGGCAATGGCGACCGCGACAACAAAGCTGTTGAACAGCAGCCGTTCGAGGCTGACGCCGACCACGCGTTCGACGCCGCCGGAAATGGATTCCGAATAGTTCTCGATCATATGCCCGCCCGGCAGAAGCGGCAGCGGCGGCCGGATGATCGCGTTGGACGGCGCGGTCGAGGCGATGAACGTGTAATAGATCGGGAACGCGACGATGATGATGCCGAGGATCAGCATCAGATGTGCCATCAGGCTGGCTGCGGGGCGGTTTTCGATCATCTTTGCACCTCACGCATAATGCACGCGCCGCTCGACGAAGCGGAACTGGAAGGCGGTCAGCGCGATGACGATGACCATCAGGATGACCGACTGGGCGGCCGACGAGCCGAGATTGAGGTTCACGAAACCATCGTTATAGACCTTGTAGACCAGCGTTTCCGTGGCCTTGGCCGGTCCGCCGCCGGTGACCGAATGGATGATCCCGAACGTGTCGAAAAACGCGTAGACGGTGTTGACCACCAGAAGGAAGAAGGTGGTGGGGGCGAGCAAAGGGAAAACGATGGTCCAGAAGCGGCGGGACCCGCGCGCGCCATCGATGGAGGCAGCCTCCAGCAGCGATTTCGGAATGGCCTGCAGGCCGGCGACGAAGAAGAGAAAATTGTAGCTGATCTGTTTCCATGCGGCGGCCACCACGACCAGCGCCATGGCCTGATCCCCGTTCAGAAGCGGATCCCAGGCAATGCCGTTGCGGCGCAGGATATAGGCGAACGTGCCCATGGCCGGGTTGAACATGAACAGCCACAACATGCCGGCCACTGCAGGCGCCACCGCATAAGGAATGATCATCATCGTGCGGTAAAACCCTTTGCCGCGCACGACGAGATCGGCTGCGGTTGCGAGCAGCAACGCAATGCCCATCGAGAGCAGGGCGGTCGCCACGCTGAAAACGACGGTGACGCGCAGCGCATGCAGATAGTTGGCGTCCGAGAGGATCGTGGTGAAATTGGCAAGCCCGACAAACGTGCTTTGCAGCCCAAAGGGGTCTTCCCGCATGGCCGACTGGTAAAGCGCCTGGCTTGCCGGCCAGAAAAAGAACACGACGGTCAGCACGATCTGCGGCGCAACCAGAAAATAGGGAAGGATCTTGTTCGGAAAGACGGTGCTTTGCACGGGCAGGCTCCTTGCGAAAACGGGAAAGCCGTCCGCATGGTTGCCCATGCGGACGGCGCGAGTGCTTACTTGCCGATCGCCTGCTGGATCGCCGCATTGCCGCGTTCGACGGATTTGTCGAGTGCGGCCTTGGCGTCCTGCTTGCCGGCCAGCATGGACTCGAACTCCTCGTTCATGATGTCGCGCACCTGCGGCAGGTTGACGAGGCGTACGCCCTTGGAGTTTTCGGTCGGCGGCTTGCCCATCATCTGCAGGAGTGGCGTCTCTCGGCCCGGGTTCTTGTCGTAGAAACCGGACTTCTTGGTTTCCTCATAGGCGGCCATCGTCACCGGCATGTAGCCGGAAACCTGATGCAGGCGGGACTGGATTTTTGTCTGCGACAGGAAATTGAAGAAGGTGGCGACGCCCTTGTATTCCGCGTCGCTTTTGCCACCGAAGACCCAGAGGCTGGCACCGCCCGGGATGGTGTTCTGCGGACGTCCTTCGCCTTCGACATAGGGCAACTGGCCGATGCCGTATTTCATGCCGGACTTGATGATATCGCCCAGCCCGCCGGAGGATTCCGTCAGGATGCCGCATTCGCCGGAGGTGAAGAGCTGCTTGGCTTCCGAGGTGCGGCCGCCGTAACGGAACGTGCCGTCCTTGGCGAGATCGGCGATCGACTGAAAATGCTTGACGAAGGGTTCGGCGTTGAAGGCGAGCTTGACGTCGGTGCTGCCAAGACCGTTTTCATTGCTGCCATAGGAAAGGTTGTTCCAGGCGGCAAAGTTCTCGGTCTGAATCCAGGTCAGCCATGTCGAGGTAAAACCGCAATTGGCGGCACCGCTCGACTTGATCGTCTTTGCGGCGTCAAAGACTTCGTCCCAGGTTTTGGGCGGCGTGTCGGCGTTGAGGCCAGCTTTTTCGAACACATCCTTGTTGTAATAGAGGATCGGCGAGGACGAGTTGTAGGGGAAGGACAACATCGTGCCATCGGGCTTGGAATAATAGGCGACGATGCCCGGCAGGTATTGCGCCTTGTCGAACTTGAAACCGCCCTTTTCCAGCACATCCGCCACCGGCACGATGGCGCCTTCAGCGCCCATCATCACGCCGCTGCCGGCGTCAAAAACCTGGATGATGGCGGGCGGCTGTTTGGCGCGGAAGGCGGCGATGCCGGCATTCAGCGTTTCCGGATAGGTGCCCTTGAAGACAGGCACGACCTTGTAGTCGGACTGGCTCTCGTTGAATTCCTTGGCGAGCTGATCGACCACCTCGTTATTGGCTCCGGTCATGGCGTGCCACCACGAGATTTCGGTGGCGGCGAGCGCACTCGATGCCATCAGCAGCGAGGCTGCGGTTGAAAGAACTGATGTCAGAACGGTCTTCATGGTCGTTTTCCTCCCTTTCCATGAACAGGTCTGTCGCCGATCCGGCGGTGTTTCCGAGACCCTCCCCGGTCCCGGCATTGCAGCCGCGCTCACGCTGCGGCGACATCTCCCTTGTCGATGCCGGTGATACGCTGAAGATCTGTGATTGCGCCCGGCCCCGCGGCCAGCACCGGTGCGCCCTTGGTCAGGCGGTCGCCTTCGCTTGGAAACGGCAGGAACCAGCCGCCCGCTTCGCGCACGAGGCAATAACCGCCAAGGCAATCCCAGGCGTGCATGTAGGGCTCGAAATACCCGACCAGCCGGCCGGCCGCGACATAGGCCAGCATCAGCGCACCCGACCCCAGCCGCACGAAATTGCCGCCACCTGCCAGAAGATCCTCGACGATCCTTCCGACAGATTCCGGCGTCACATGATGGTTGGCGCCGATACCGGTGACGGCATTGCGGATGGTCTTTGTCGCATCGAGCTTGAGAACCTTGCCATTCAACGTCGCGCCCTCGCCGAGTGCGCTTGAATAAAGTTCGTCATGACAGGGGACATGGATGACGCCGACTACCGGTTCGCCCTGGTAGAGAACCGCAATCGACACGCACCAGTTCGGCATGCCATGCACGAATGGGCTGGTGCCGTCGATCGGATCGACCACCCAGGTGTAACCGCTATTGCCGCCGGTCAGGCCGTATTCTTCGCCGAGAAACCCGTCGGCGGGAAATGCCTGAGCCGTCCGCTCGCGGATCAATTCCTCGACCTCGCGGTCGGCGATCGAAACCACGTCCTGCGGGTCACCCTTGATCTCGATCACCAGCGTATCGCGCCGGCGATAATAACCGAGCGCCAGCTTGCCAGCCTCGACGGCGATATTTTCCGCCAGCTTCTGGCGTTTGACGATCTCGTCCTGTTCCGATGTCATCAGGTGTTATCCTCACTGCGCGATGATGGCGATGCCGCGGTTTTTCAAGCCGATGGCGACACGCGTGCCGGGGGCAAGCGGGCGGTCGACCGACGGGTCCACGATAAAAAGGGTGCCGCCGCTGGTTTCCGCCTCGTATTCGATGTGATCGCCGAGATAGGCCGCATGGCTGATGCGGCCGGGAAAGGCGGCCGTTTCCGCCGGCTCCAGCGTGATGGCGCTCGGCCGAACGGCAAGCTGGTTGCGGCCCGGCCGGGCACCGCGCGCCGGCACGATATGCTGCAGGCCCTCGATGCTAACGGTTGCCTCATTGCCGCTTACATCGATGACCTCGCAGGGCACGACATTGGCCTCACCGATGAAATCGGCGATGAAGGGCGAGGCGGGGGCTTCGTAAAGCTCGCGCGGCGAACCCTGCTGGGCGATCTCGCCATCCTTCATGACGATGATCTGGTCGGACACCGCCAGCGCCTCGTCCTGATCGTGGGTGACGTAAACGGCGGTGAACTGCAGGCGCTGCTGCAATTCACGGATTTCCGTGCGCACCCGGCGGCGAAGGCGGGCGTCGAGATTGGAAAGCGGCTCATCGAGAAGGAGAACCTGCGGTTCGAGAACAAGCGCGCGCGCCACCGCCACACGCTGCTGCTGGCCGCCGGACAGTTCGGCCGGCAGCCGCCCGCCCATGCCGGCAAGACCGACGAGTTCAAGACCGTGCTCCGCCTTCTGCCGGGCTTGCCTGCGCGGCAGGCCGGAGGATTCCAGCCCATAGGCAACATTGTCGAGCGAGTTCATATGCGGAAACAGCGCATAGGACTGAAATACCATCGATACATCGCGCTCGTTGGCGGGCAGCATGGTCACATCCTTGCCGCCGATCAGGATACGGCCGGAGGTCGGGTGTTCCAGCCCGGCCAGCATGCGCAGCGTCGTCGTTTTGCCGCAGCCGGACGGACCGAGCAGCGTCACCAACGTGCCGGGTTCCACCGTCAGCGACAGGTCATGGATGGCGGTAAATGAGCCGAAGGATTTACGGACATTCTGGAACGTGACCGAACCGGCGTTTGTGGTCATGCGGTCTTCTCCTCGGACAGGACGGGAAGGATTGGTTTGGCGAGGCCGGAGACGCGGTTTTCGCGTCGCAGCCGTCGCTCACCGACCAGCAGCTGGAAACCGGTAATGACGGTGATCATCACCACGATCAGCATGGAGGAATAGGCGATGGCGACACCGTATTCGCCGTTTTCGACCAGGCCGACGATATAGGAGGTCGCCATGTTGTACTGGGCGCTGACGAGGAACACGACGGCGCTGATCGAGGTGATGGCGCGCACGAAGGAATAGACGAGTGCTGCGGTAGTGGCGGGGCGCAGGAGCGGCAATATGATCTTGCGGGCGGTGCGGAAACTGGTGGCGCGCAGCGTCATCGAGGCTTCGTCGAGGCTCTTGTCGAGCTGGCTCATCGCCGCGATGCCGCCACGCACGCCGACCGGCATGTTGCGGAACACGAAGCAGGCGATCAGGATCAGCGCCGTTCCGGTCATTTCCAGAGGCGGCAGATTGAAGGCCATGATGTAGCTGATGCCGATGACCGTGCCGGGAATGGCAAAGCTCATCATCAGCGCGAATTCGAACAGTTCCCGGCCGGCGAATTTCTGCCGCACGATGACATAGGCCGTGGCAAGGCCGACGGCTGCCGTCAACGGAGCGGCGATCAGCGCGATCTCCATCGTCGTCCAGAAGGAATTCCAGGCAACGCCGGTCCAGACCAGCGAACCATCGCGGAAGGTGATCGAAAAGGCCTTGGCGTAATGGGCAAGTGTCAGGCTGTTATCGAGGCCCCAGGTTTTGACGAAACCGCCGAACAGGATCATGCCGTAGACGACGAGGGTAAAGATCATCCACGGGATGACGATCATATGCAGGCCGATCGACAGCGGTCGGGGCAGGGCGATATGCGCGCCGCTATCACCCTTGCCGGTGACTGTTGCAAAGTTCTTGCCCGACAGCCAGATGCGCTGGGCGAGGAAGGCGGATAGGGTGAAGCCGAGCAGGATCATGGCAAGCACGGCGGCACGGGCAGGATCATTCTGCGAGCCGACGACGGCAAAGAAGATTTCCGTCGACAGCACACCGTGAGAACCGCCGAGCACAAGCGGATTGCCGAAATCAGCCATGCTTTCGATAAAGCCGATCAGGAATGCGTTGGCGAGCCCCGGTTTCATCAGGGGCAGCGAGATACGCCAGAATGTGCGCCAGCGATCGGCACGCAGTGTCTGGGAGGCTTCCTCCATCGAGGGGCTGACGCCTTCGACGACGCCGATCAGCACGAGAAACGAAATCGGCGTGAACGACAGGACCTGCGCGATCCAAATGCCGGTCAGGCCGTAAAGCCAGCGGTTCGGCTCTATGCCGAAAACCGAGGATAGGCCTTCGGTGACAATGCCGGCGCGGCCGAAAAGCAGGGTGAGGGCAAGGCCGATGACAAAGGGCGGTGTGATGATCGGCAGGATGGTCAACAGCCGCAGCCCCTTCTTGAAGGGAAAGCGGGTGCGGGTGGCAACCAGCGCGAAAGCAAGGCCGAGTGTGGTCGAGCCGGCCGCCGTCATGATCGCCAGAAACAGCGTGCGCCAGGCAACACCGCAGCGGGCACCGCCGATGACACAATCGAAGCTCCATATCGACGGATCGACAATGTTGCGGGAGAAGCCGTCGAAATTGACCGAGCCATTGAAATCTTGAAAGGCGCCGATGAACATGCTGCCGATCGGATAAAAAACGAAGACGGCAACGAGGAAGACCAGCATGGAGATGGTCGCAACGACAAAGGCATCGCCGCGCATGACGCCGCGTTCGGCAAGGCCTAAGGAAAACATCAACACGAAGCAGATGGCGGAGAGCACCGCACCGGCCCCCATCGAGGGTTGGCCGTCCGCAAGCGGGCCAAACATCTTTTCGCTGATCGTCCAGGTAAAGCCCGTCATGCCGATCGCCAGTCCCTGCAGGGCAAGGAAGGTGACGCCGAAGCCACCTGCAATGGCGAGCATTTTGCCGCGAAGCATGGGATCGACGGTGAGCCGCGCGGCAAACGCCAGTCCAAAGGCGAACAGAACCGCGATCAGCCAGATTCGGCCGTGCAGAAAGATTTGCAGGAAACCGGGTGCGACCTCCGGTTCGCCGGGAAAATCGGAGAGCCAGGAGAAGGCATAAAAGCCCTTCTCAATGCGATACCACGGAACGAGCACCATGGCGGCAAGGCCGAGGGCCAGCACGACATCCAGTCTGCGATTGCGATTGTTCATGGCTCGATGCGACCTCACCCTCCAAGACCAAGCAGATCATGCTGCGCTTCGACCTGCCGAAGCGCAGCAGCAAGGTTCCGGATCAGTTGGCGTTGACGCCGATTTCCTTATCCCAACGTTCGAGCAATTTCTTGCGCTCTGTCGGGTCGCCATAGGTCTTGAAGTCGTAGTCGATCAGCTTGATATCCTCGAACTTCGGCGATTCCTTCGGAACCTCGGCCTTCGTGTTCGACGGTAGCTGGAAGGATTTGGCCTCCTTCATGTGCGACTGCACCTCGGCTGTCAGCGCCCAGTCATACCATTTCTTGGCGCTTTCCAGGTTGCGGGCGCCCTTGACGATCGACATCGAACCGATCTCGTAGCCGGTGCCTTCGCAAGGAGCGATCGACTTGACCGGAAAACCTTCAACCGTCTGGGCCACCGCATCATGCATGAAGACGATGCCGAGACCGGTTTCTCCGCGGGCTGCGGCCTTCACCGGTGCAGAGCCGGATTTTGTGTATTGCGAGACATTTGCGTTGAGCTGTTTCAGATAGTCGAATGCCTTGTCCTCGCCCATGATCTGCACGAGCGATGCCAGCGCCGTATAGGCCGTGCCGGATGAGTTGGGGTTGGCCATCTGGATCTCGCCCTTCAGGGCGGGATCGAGCAAATCCGCCCAGCATTTGGGCTCCTTGTAGTTCTTCTGCTTGAAGAGGTCGGTGTTGTAACCCCAGCCGAGCGCGCCGGCATAAACGCCGACGGTGCGATAACCGGAGCTTTCCGCCTGTTTCTTTGCCCAGTCCTGCAGCTCATCGAGATGCGGCGACTTGTATTCCTGCGTCAGCCCTTCCGAGGCAGCCTGCAGATGCGGATCACCGGTGCCGGCCCACCAGATGTCGGTTTTCGGGTTGCGAGCCTCGGCACGGATCTTTGCGTAGGTTTCGCCGGATGACAGGCGAACCATGCTGACCTTGATGCCGGTGTCCTTCTCGAACATCTGCTGCATCATTTCGCAGATCACCACATCGGCAGAGCATATGAGATTGAGATCTTCGGCGGCATTCGATGCCGACGCATTCATCATCAGGCCGGCCAGAGCGGCCGACGCCATCAAAGCAAGACGCATGATAATCCTCCCAGATTTGGATGACGCCTCCACATCATCCACGCCATTGCAAGCGTGTGCAATGTTTTCATGCGAATGTACTAATTGTCAACTGGAAATCACAAACAGAAACTCGAAGGTCATGTCGAATGCGTCATATGAATGTTGCACTCGTTTGCAAAAAAGTGCAGAAAAAGGAGGGAGAAAGCGTTCGTGAACCAGAAGATCTTCGTCAGCGCCAAGGAGGTTGCAGATCGGGCCGGC
Organism: Aliirhizobium wenxiniae; assembly: GCF_014201355.1. Lineage (GTDB taxonomy): Bacteria > Pseudomonadota > Alphaproteobacteria > Rhizobiales > Rhizobiaceae > Neorhizobium > Neorhizobium wenxiniae. The sequence continues at coordinate 23,268 of NZ_JACHEG010000013.1, read as the reverse complement.
GTGTCGCGCTCGGCCGTATCTCGTACGTTCACACCCGGTGCCAGTGTTTCGGAGGAAACGCGCCGCCGCGTGATGGAGGCGGCGGAGGCTCTCGGATACCACGTCAATCATCTCGCCCGCGGACTGATGCGCAACGAAAGCGGCCTTGTCTGTCTCATCGTCTCGGAGATGGACACGCCTTACAGGGCTAGCCTCATCCGGGCGATCTCAAGGCAGCTTCAGAATGTTTCGAAGATCGCCATGCTGATCAATACGGATCGTTCGGACAAGAGCGTCGACGATGCTCTGCGGCTGGCGATCAGCTATCGCGCGGATGCCTCTATCATTCTGTCGGGCATGCCGGATAAGTCTATCAGCGATCTGTGCGTGAAAAGCGGTCAGCGGCTTGTGTTGATCAATCGCGACGAGGAGCGCGAAGGAGCGCTGATGATAAATCTGCATGACCGCGAAGCCGCGCGACGTGCATTTATCGCGTTTCAGCGTGCGGGGTGTCGCCGCCTTGCCTTCGCAAATTCCGACGTCGGAACCCCCAGTCTGATGGCACGCGAGGAGGGATTCGTCTCAGCGGCGCAGGCGGCCGGTTTCGAGGTTGCGGTCGAGCGTTTCGGGTCGACGCGCTATCAGAGCGGCGTGGTTCTGGCGCAGCGCCTTCTGACTCGCGAGGTGCGGCCGGATGCGATTTTCTGTGCCAATGATCTTTTGGCCTGCGGAGTGATGGACACGGCACGCCATCAGTTCAGGCTGGAAATCCCGAATGATCTTTGTGTCGTCGGGTTCGACGATATTGAGCAAGCCTCGTGGTCGTCCTATGAGCTCACAACATTTGCACAGCCGGTAGACCGGATAGCTGAAGAGGCCGTCTCATGGCTTGCGAAACCGCTTTACGATGCCGGATTATCCTGCAAATTGTCGGCTGAACTCAACTGGCGTGGATCGGTGCGGGGCGGTTGAGGCCTCCATTCTAGTCGCCTGGTTTCATGCGCTATCACGCACCATCAGCTTTCCTGCAAAAAGCCGGTCGAAATCGCGATCCTCCTCGCTACCCAAAACCTTGACCAGATATTCCGCCATGTCCGTCAGCGGCTGCCGGTAGGTGGTCAGACGGTAATTGGCGCCTTCCGCCTGCGGCACGTCGTCGAAGCCGGTAATGGCGATATCTTCGGGAATGCGCAAGCCCAGCTTGTGGCGGATCACGTCGGTGGCGCCGATGGCAAGCGCATCGTTTTCGCAGACAAGAATATCCGGCAGCGTCGCTTTGGTTCTCGCCATTAGCGCATCCTCGACGATGCCCGCCGCAAGCGCCGGATCGTAAGCCGCGACCGAAACCGTTTCCGGCTCGCTGCCAAAATGCTGGCGCCAGTAATCGACAAAGGTTTCCTTGCGTAGCAGATGAGCGGACGAGGTTCGTGGACCGGCCAGAAACATCGGGCGGCGATAACCGCGCTCGTGCACATAATTAGCGATTTCACGCATCGCATGGACGTCGTCGACGGCGATCGAGATCGTGTTCGGATTACGCGATGTGCGGGCAAAGATGATCAGTTTGCGAAACCGGCGGGCATGCAATGCAGTATCGAGAACCTCGTCATCGAACTGAATGCCGATGAGAATGACGGCATCGACACGTCTCTGGCTGGCGTTGAGCAGCGCGTGGCCGGCATCGGCGCGGTCCAACGTGTTGACGAGAAGGATATCCCAGCCCTCGCGGCGCAGGATGCGCGTCAGCCGCTCCATCATCACCAGTTTGTGGGGGTTGGCAAAATCGTCGATTAGCAATGCCACCAGATTGGAGCGATCCGAGGCGAGGCTTGCGGCGCGCAAATCCGGCACATAACCCAGCCGCTCGGCGGCAATGCGCACCTTTTCCAGGCTCTTGGAGGAAATCGACGCATCCTTGCGGAAGGCGCGGTTCACCGTCCAGCGGGAGACACCTGCTTCAGCTGCCACGTCGTCGGCGGTAATATTTCCCGCGAAGGCGGGCTTCTTTTCATCCGGCATCGCACTCTCCCGAATCCGGCACGGATCGGTTCGCCTCATACATACCGTTTTTTTCGATCCCTCTGAAATTAATTTTGCTCCCGCGTGCAAAATGCTCTTGCTCGCGGGAGCAAAACTTGCAATGTTCAATTTCAAGGCGGTCGGGAGCTGCCTTTTGGGAGGATAAGAGTGCTGAAAATCGGATTGCTCGGCGCGGGCCGTATCGGTCGCGTGCATGCCATCAATATTGCCGGTCACGCCCGCAGCCAGCTGGTTGCCGTGTCGGATGTCAACGAGGGCGCGGCCCGTTCACTGGGTGAAGCTTATGGCGCCAAGGTCGCCAGCTCCGAGGCGATCCTGTATGATGCCTCGATCGACGCCGTGCTGATTGCCACCTCGACGGATACCCATTCCGACCTGATGGAAAAAGCTGCGGCCGCCGGCAAGGCCATCCTTTGTGAGAAACCGGTCGATCTTTCGCTCGCGCGAGCACAGGCTTGCCTCGATGCGGTGAGCAAAACCGGCGTGCCTGTTATGATCGGCTTCAACCGTCGTTTCGACCCCAATTTTTCTGCCATCAAGGCATCCATCGCTGCCGGTGAAATCGGCAAGCCGGAGCTTCTGTCGATTACGTCATTCGATCCGGCGCCGCCGCCGGTCACCTATGTCAAAGTGTCGGGCGGCCTGTTCCGCGACATGATGATCCATGATTTCGACATGGCGAATTTTCTGATGGGGGATGTGCCGAAGACGGTGCATGCCGCCGGCACCTCGATTGTCGATCCCGAGATCGGCAAGGCGGGCGATGTCGATACCGCCGTCGTGACGCTGACCTACGCGGATGGCCGTATCGCGGTGATCAAGAACAGCCGCCGTGCTGTTTATGGTTATGACCAGCGTGTTGAAATTCTCGGCAGCGAAGGTCTTCTGTCGGCGGGCAACGTGCTGGAAAACACCGTTTCGAAGGCCACGAAACAGGGGGTCACCAGCGCCAAGCCGGAGTTCTTTTTCCTTGAACGGTATATGCGCGCTTATGCGGCGGAATGGGATGCGTTTGTCGCCGCCGTTCTCGATGGCGCTGCTATTCCGGTCACGCTCAAGGATGGCGTTGCGGCACTGGCGCTGGCTGAAGCCGCAACTGCATCAGTGAAATCCGGTCAGCCGGTTGCGCTGACCTGACCGGACAAACGCGTCGGCGGATGTCGGCGCCGGATGAGATTGCTGCGGAGCAGGGGAGTGTGCCGCAGACTTTCGGTACCGGTCCCGCCTGACCGGATGACGGGGCGCCTGGGAGTGGCGTTCCGGTATTCAACTGGGAGGAAGTCATGAAGAAATTGCTTGCAGCCGCAGCAACGATTGCGCTCGTTGCCGCCGCCACGCCGGTGCTAGCCACCGATATCATCGTCGTCGCACATGGCCAGGCTAACGACCCGTTCTGGTCGGTGGTCAAGAACGGTGCCGAAAAAGCCGCCAAGGATACCGGCGTTAACGTAGAATTCCGCTCGCCGGAAACCTTTGACATGGTGGCCATGGGCCAGTTGATCGATGCCGCCGTCAATCAGGACCCGGATGGTCTTGTGGTCTCGATCCCGGATGGCGATGCGCTCGGCCCGGCGATCAAGCGCGCCGTCGATGCCGGCATTCCGGTCATCTCGATGAATTCCGGCTCGGATGTCGCCCACAAGCTCGGCGCCAAATTGCACGTCGGTCAGTCGGAGTTCGATGCCGGCAAGGTTGCGGGAGCCAAGCTTGCGGAAATGGGCGGCAAGAAGGCCATCTGCGTCAACCAGGAAGTCGGCAACGTGTCACTCGACCAGCGTTGCGCCGGTTTCGCCGAAGGTTTCGGCAAGGACGTGAAGGTGCTGCCGACCAGCAATGATCCGACCGAGGTTGAATCCAAGGTGCGCGCGGCGCTGGAATCCGACAAGGACGTCAATGTCATCCTGTCGCTCAACGCCTCGCTGGTCGGCGAACCGGCCGTCAAGGCGGCACAGGCACTGGGCCGCACCGAGGTGTTGATCTCGACCTTCGACATGTCCTCCGGTTTCCTCAAGGATATCGCCGACGGCAAGGCCGCGTTCTCGATCGATCAGCAGCAGTATCTGCAGGGTTATCTGCCGGTGTCCTTCCTGGCGCTGCACGCCCAATATGGTCTGATGCCCGGCGGTGACGTCGCTTCCGGTCCGAACCTCGTGACCAAGGAAACCGCAGCGCAGGTCATCGACCTGTCCTCCAAGGGCATCCGTTAAGCACACCTCCGCCGGGCCGCCGCAGCCTTTGCCGCGGCCCGGTCATCGCCTCCAGGAGACAGACCATGTCGATAGACACGCTGGCGCGCGCGGATGAGCGCATCAAATCCGAGCCTCTTCTCGCCAAACTCATGAAACGGCCGGAGCTCGGCGCAATCGGGGGCGTGGTCCTCGTCACAATCTTCTTCATGATCACCGCCGACAGCACGATGTTCACACTGTCGGGCGTGATGAACTTCATGACGCCGGCTGCCCAGCTCGGCATTCTCGGCATCGCGGCGGCCCTGCTGATGATCGGCGGCGAGTTCGATCTGTCGATCGGCTCCATGGTCGCCTTTGCCGGCATGGTGTTTGGCGTTTTTGTCGTCAATATCGGCATGCCGCTTGTCATCGCCATTCCGCTGACGCTGGCGCTTGCCGCAGCACTCGGCGCCACCAATGGCATGATCGTGCTCCGTACCGGCCTGCCGTCCTTCATCGTTACGCTGGCCGGCCTGTTCGTGCTGCGGGGTGCAGCGCTCGTCGGCCTGAAACTGTTCACAGGTGGCTCGACCCAGCTGCGCGGCATTCGCGAAGCGGTCGAAGGCGATTTTCTGGCGCCGATCTTTTCCGGCGATGCCTTTGGTTTCATCATGCGTTGGCTGGCGGAAGCCGGCATCGTCGACAGTTTCAAATCGGGCGTGCCAAAGGTGCCGGGCATTCCGGTGGAAATCCTCTGGTTCATCGCCTTTGCCGCGATCGCCACCTACATCCTGCTGCGCACCCCCATCGGCAACTGGATCTTTGCGACCGGCGGTGATGCGTTGGCCGCCAAAAATTCCGGCGTGCCTGTGCGCCGGGTCAAGATCTCGCTGTTTATGCTGACAGCGATCGCCGCCGCGCTCGTTGCGATCATCACCGTCATCGATGCCGGTTCGACCGATGCGCGTCGCGGTTTCATGAAGGAATTCGAGGCGATCATCGCAGCCGTCATCGGCGGGTGCCTGCTGACCGGTGGTTACGGCTCGGCGATCGGCGCATTTTTCGGCGCCATCATCTTCGGCATGGTCACGATCGGCCTGACCTACACCAGGTTCGACCAGGACTGGTTCCAGGTTTTCCTCGGCGCCATGCTGCTGCTCGCCGTCATCTTCAACAATGTCATCCGCCGACGTGTGACCGGGGAGCGCTGAACATGACCGCACCGATCATCCATATGGAAAACATCAAGAAGCATTATGGCAATGTCATTGCGCTCAACGGTGTGACCTTCGACGTACGTGCCGGCGAATGCCATTGCCTGCTTGGCGATAACGGCGCCGGCAAATCGACCTTCATCAAGACCATGTCGGGCGTGCACAAGCCGACCGAAGGCTCGATCACCTTCGAAGGAAAACCGCTCTCCTTCGGCAGCCCGCGGGACGCGATGGAAGCGGGTATTGCCACCGTATTTCAGGATCTGGCGATGATCCCGCTGATGTCGGTGACGCGCAACTTCTTCATGGGGCGTGAACCGACAAAAGGCCGAGGTATCTTCAAGCGCTTCGATCTCGATACTGCCAACGAGATCACCATGGCGGAAATGCGCAAGATGGGCATCAACCTGCGCGGTCCCGATCAGGCCGTCGGCACGCTTTCGGGTGGTGAACGGCAGACCGTCGCGATTGCCCGCGCCGTCTATTTCGGCGCCAAGGTGCTGATCCTCGATGAGCCGACCTCGGCGCTCGGTGTACGTCAGACCGCCAACGTTCTCGCCACCATCAATCGGGTGCGGGCGCAAGGTATCGGCGTCGTCTTCATCTCTCACAACGTTCGCCACGCCATGGCAGTCGGTGATCGGTTCACTGTTTTGAACCGTGGGCAGACGCTGGGCACCGCAACCCGTGGCGAGATCAATGCCGCCCAGCTTCAGGACATGATGGCGGGCGGACAGGAAATGGCCGAGCTGGAAGGCTCGCTCGGCGGAACGATCTGAGGCATTTTTGATGGTACAGACTAAAACTCTGCCGGATCGTCCGCTTGGCATTGCGTTGATCGGCACCGGCTTCATGGGCAAATGCCACGCCATGGCCTGGCGCAATGTCGCTGCCGTTTTTGGTGGCGCCCATCACCGGCTGGAAATCCTCTCGGATGCCACGCCGGAAAGCGCCAAAAAGTTTGCCGATCAGTTCGGTTTTGCCCGCGCCACGGCACGCTGGGAGGAGGCGGTTACCGATCCGAAGGTGGATGTGGTGTCGATCACCGCACCGAACGGCATGCACCGGCCAATGGCCGAGGCGGCGCTGAAGGCTGGAAAACATGTCTGGCTGGAAAAGCCGATGGCGCTGACGCTTGCGGACGCCGAGGCGATGGCGGCGACGGCCGCCGCCTATCCCGGCCAGGTCACCATGCTGGGTTACAATTATCTCAGAAGCCCGGCTTTCCAGTCGGCGCGCAACATGATCCGCGATGGCGTGATCGGCCAGCCGCTGGCTTTCCGTGGTGTTTATGATGAGGATTATTCCGCCGATCCGCTCCTCCCGTGGTCGTGGCGGATGACTCACGAAGGTGGCGGGCTGGGTGCGCTTGGCGATCTCGGCTGCCACCTCGTGAGCCATATGTTGGCGCTGATGGGACCGGTGACGGAGGTCGTGGCGCAGACCCAGGTGGCCATTCCCACGCGGCCATCGCCGGAGGGTCCGAAACGGGTCGAAAACGAAGACAGCGCGCTTGCCATGCTGCGTTTCGCTTCGGGCGCTCAAGGTTCGTTCGCCACATCGCGCGTCGCCCGTGGCCGCAAATGCCGGCTGCAATGGGAAGTGCATGGCAGCGAAGGCACCATCGTTTTCGACCAGGAGAACATGAACGAGCTGTGGCTGCACCGTGCCGGCGAGGCCGGTTTCACCCGCCACCTGACCGGGCCGGACCAGCCGGACTTTGCCGCCTTCTGCCCGGCGCCGGGGCACAACTTTGGTTTCAACGAACAGAAGGTGGTTGAGGCGCGCGATCTGCTCGCCGCCATTGCCGGCGGGCCGAATGTGGGACCGGATTTCGCGCAGGGGCTGGAGATCGAAAAGATCATCCACGCCATGGCCGCCTCCAACGGCTCGACTATCCGCATCGAAAGGGTGACCAGATGACGAAAAAACTCGATGTCATCACCATCGGCCGTGCCGGCGTCGATCTTTATGGCGCGCAGATCGGCGGGCGTCTGGAAGATATGGGCTCGTTCGAGAAATATATCGGCGGTTCGCCCACCAATATCGCCTGCGGCAGCGCCCGGCTTGGCCTGAAGACGGCGCTGATCAGCCGTGTCGGCAACGAGCATATGGGCCGCTTCATCCTTGAACAATTAAAGCGCGAGGGCGTCTCGACCGAGGGCGTAAAAACCGATCCCGAACGGTTGACGGCACTCGTTATCCTCGGGATTCGTGACGACAGCCAGTTCCCGCTGATTTTTTATCGGGAAAACTGCGCCGACATGGCGCTGTGCGAAGACGATATCGACGAGGATTTTATCGCTTCTGCCCGCGCCGTCGTCGTCACCGGCACGCATCTCAGCAACACACGCACGGAGGCCGCCGTCCTCAAGGCGCTGACACTGGCGCGCAAACACGGCCTGCGCACCGCGCTCGATATCGATTATCGCCCTAATCTCTGGGGCGTGGCCGGCCATGGTGATGGCGAAAGCCGCTTTGTCGAAAGCGCCAGGGTGACGTCAAAACTGCAGACGACGCTCAATCTGTTCGATCTGATCGTCGGCACCGAGGAAGAGTTTCATATTGCCGGTGGCTCCACCGATACGCTGGAGGCCCTGAGCGCCGTGCGCAAGGTGAGTGATGCGACGCTGGTGTGCAAGCGCGGTCCGCTCGGCGCTGTGGCTTTCGAAGGCGACATTCCCGGCAGTCTTGATGATGGCCAGAGCGGACAGGGTTTTCCCATTGAAGTTTTCAACGTGCTCGGTGCCGGCGACGGTTTTTTCTCCGGCCTGCTGCGCGGCTGGATGACCGGTGAGGACTGGCCGACATCGCTGAAATTCGCCAATGCCTGCGGTGCCTTTGCCGTCAGTCGCCATGGCTGCACGCCGACCTATCCGAGTTTCGAAGAGCTGCAGTTTTTCCTGAAACGCGGTGTTGTGCGTCCCGATTTGCGCAATGATCCGGAACTGGAACAGTTACATTGGTCGACGACCCGGCAAAGGCGAGTGGATGGCGACTGGTCGACCATGCGGGTGTTTGCCTTCGATCACCGTGTGCAGCTGGAACAGATGCCGGGCTACACGCTGCAGAAGGGTGCTGCCTTCAAGGAACTGTGCCTCAAGGCGGCGCTGCATGTTCAGGCTGGCAAACCCGGTTACGGCATTCTCTGCGACAACCGCATCGGCCGTTCGGCGCTGCATCGCGCTTCCGGTTCGGGCCTGTGGATCGGTCGCCCCGCTGAGTGGCCGGGGTCGCGGCCGCTGACGCTGGAGCCGGAACTGGGTACGGATTGCGGCACGCTGTCGGAATGGGCGCGTGAGGATGTCGTCAAGGTTTTGTGTTTCTGCCATCCGGATGATGACGCATCGACGCGTGCCGAGCAGGAACAGACGGTCAAGAGACTGTTCGAGGCTGCACGGCGCAATCGCCTCGAATTCCTGCTGGAAATCATTCCGTCGAAGGTTGGCGTCACGGATGACGACACGGTCGCGACGCTGATCCATCAGTTTTATGCGGCCGGCATCTATCCCGACTGGTGGAAACTGGAGCCGATGAAAACCTCGGCCGGCTGGCAGAACGCGATTGCCGCCATCGAGGCGCATGACCGGTTTACGCGCGGCATCGTCGTGCTCGGTCTGGATGCACCGGAAGCGGAGCTTTCCGCCAGTTTTGAGGTCGCAGCACAGTTCGCTCTGATCAAGGGTTTTGCGGTCGGCCGCACGATTTTTGGGGAAGCGGCGCGGCGATGGTTTGCTGGCGAAATGACGGATGCCGATGCGGTCGAGGAGATGGCGAAGCGTTACCAGCGCCTCTGCCACATCTGGGACGCGGCGCGTGAAAAATCAGGAGAGCAGGCGGCATGAGCACGATCAAACTCACGGCGGCGCAGGCCATGGTGAAATGGCTGGCCGCGCAGATGACCGAGGACGGCGAGCGTTTTGTCGATGGCGTCTGGGCGATCTTTGGCCACGGTAATGTGGCCGGTCTCGGCGAGGCCCTGCAGAAGGCCGGCAACAGCCTGCCGACATGGCGCGGCCAGAACGAACAGACCATGGCACATGCGGCCATCGCTTATGCCAAGGCGAAAAAGCGCCGACGTGTGCAGGCGGTTACCTCGTCCATCGGGCCGGGCGCCACAAACATGGTGACGGCGGCGGCGCTCGCGCATGTCAATCGCCTTCCGGTTTTGCTTATCCCCGGTGATGTGTTCGCCAATCGCCGTCCCGATCCCGTTCTGCAACAGGTGGAGGATTTCGATGACGGTACGGTCTCGGCCAACGATTGCTTCCGTCCGGTCAGCCGTTATTTCGATCGCATCACCCGCCCCGAACAGCTTCTGACAGCCCTGCCGCGGGCGCTGCGCGTGATGACAGATCCCGCCAATTGCGGGCCGGTGACGCTCTCCTTCTGCCAGGATGTGCAGGCGGAAGCGTATGACTGGCCGGAAGCCTTTTTCGAGCCAAAAGTCTGGCGCATCCGCCGACCGGCGCCGGACGCCCGTGATCTCTATGACATTGTGGCGCTGATCCGAACGGCCAAAAATCCGGTCATCGTGGCCGGAGGCGGTGTGATCTACAGCGATGCCGAACAGGAACTCGCCGATCTCGCCACGCGCCACGCCATTCCGGTGATCGAAACGCAGGCCGGAAAATCGGCGCTGGCCCAGAGACATCCGATGAATTTTGGTGCGGCCGGCGTCGATGGTTCGGCGGCTGCCAATGCGCTTGCCCGCAAGGCGGATCTGGTGATCGGCATCGGCACGCGCTTTCAGGATTTCACCACCGGCTCGTGGTCGCTGTTCGAGGCGAAGGGGCGAAAACTCGTTTCGATCAATGTGCAGGCTTATGACGCCGACAAGCACGGTGCGATCGGTCTTGTGGCTGATGCCAAAGTGGCGATTGTCGCACTCGGCGAAAAGCTCGGCACCTATCGTGTGCCCCATCCCGATGCGGCCTTGCGCAGCGAATGGCTCACGGCGGTCGACCGGCATTGCGCGGCACCTTTTGAAGACGGGCTGCCGAGCGATGCGCAGGTTATCGGCGCCGTGCAGCGGGCAACGGGTGAAAATGCCATTGCCATGTGCGCCGCCGGCACCATGCCGGGCGCGTTGAAACTTCTGTGGCAGCCGAGTCAGGGCGGTTATCACATGGAATACGGTTATTCCTGCATGGGTTATGAAATCGCCGGTGCCATGGGCCTGAAACTGGCGCGGCCAGAGCGGGAGGTAATCTGCTTCGTCGGCGATGGTTCCTACATGATGGCGAATTCCGAACTGGCGACCGCCGTCATGCGCAAGGTGCCGTTCACCATCGTGCTGACCGACAACCGTGGTTACGGCTGCATCAACCGCCTGCAGCGCGGCACCGGCGGCGAGGCGTTCAACAATCTCTACAAGGACTGCAATGTCGAGCAGCAGCCGGCGATCGATTTTGTCGCGCATGCAGGTTCGATGGGCGCATTTGCCGTGAAGGCGAAGGATATCGCCGATCTCGAAACGCAGATCGCCAATGCCCGCAACCGCGATATCCCGACCGTGATCGTCATCGATACCGATCCGACCGATGGTCCTGGTTTCGGTGATGCCGGCCAGTGGTGGGATGTCGCCGTGCCGGAAGTGGGCACGAGTGACAAGCTGAAACAGGCTTATGCGGCCTATCTCGAAAACGCCGCTCGACAGAACACCGTGAATTGAGGGTTTTAGAATGATCCGCTTCGGCACCAATCCCATCGCCTGGGCCAATGACGACGACCAGAGCCTTGGCGCCAACATTCCGACCGAACAGATTTTGCGCGAGGCCAGCGAGATCGGCTTTGACGGGATCGAAAACGGCCATCGCTGGCCGAATGAGCCACAGGCGTTGAAGGACCTGCTCGGGTCTCACGGTCTGGCCTTCGTCTCCGGCTGGTATTCGCTGAACCTGCTGACGCAATCGGTCGAAGACGAAAAGAAGGCCATCCAGCCGCATCTCGACAAGCTAAAACACAATGGCTGCACGGTCTGCATCGTCTGCGAAACCTCCAACAGCGTTCAGGGGCTGCAAAAACCGCTTTCCGAAAGCCCGGTCCTGTCAGACGCCGAGATGAAGGTTTTTGGCGCGAAGGTGGAGGAGCTTGCGGCCTTTACCGCAGGTCAGGGCATTCACCTCGTTTATCACCACCATATGGGCACGGTGGTCGAGACGCCGGAAGAAATCGATGCCTTCATGGCGGCAACGGGGCCGGCAACACGGCTGCTGTTCGACGCCGGCCATTGCTTTTTTGGCGGCAACGGTCGCGATCCGGCGCCGGTTCTTTCCCGTTATGTCGATCGTGTCAGCCATTTTCACGCCAAGAACGTGCGCCCCGCCATCATGCGACGTGTGCGGGATGAAGGCCTGTCCTTTATGGATGGCGTGCGTGCCGGTGTGTTCACCGTGCCGGGTGACGAGGAGGGCGGCGTGGATTTCGAACTGCTGCTGCAGATCCTGAAAAATGCCGGTTACGACGGCTGGATCGTCATCGAGGCCGAGCAGGATCCGGATGTGCGCAATCCCTTCCAGTATCAGTCGCTTGGTCTGAAGACCTTGAAGGCTGCGGCCGCCAAGACTGGCCTCGTCTGAGAAAGCAGCAGGAGTTTTCGATGCCCAACCTTCTCCATCGCCCGTTCGGTTCTCACGGCAAGGTTCACGAGATCACGCCGGCCTCGGCCGGCTGGCGTTATGTCGGCTTTTCGCTCTACCGGTTGCGAGCCGGAGAAACGGCCGCGGAAGCGACGGGCGATCGCGAGGTCATTCTGGTGATGGTCGAGGGCAAGGCAGCACTTCATGGTGCCGACCAGGATTGGAGCGTGCTTGGTGAACGCATGAGTGTGTTCGAAAAATCGCCACCGCATTGCCTCTATCTGCCCAACGGCAGCGACTGGAAAGCCGTGGCCGAGACGGATTGTGTGATCGCCGTCTGCTCCGCGCCGGGCAAAAGCGGCCACGAGGCCCGGAAGATCGGTCCGGAGGGTATAACGCTCACCCAGCGCGGCGAGGGCACCAATACCCGCTACATCAACAATATCGCCATGGAAAACGAGGATTATTGCGACAGCCTGCTCGTGACGGAAGTGTTCACCCCGGCAGGCCACTGGTCGAGTTATCCGAGCCACCGCCACGACGAGGACGATTTTCCGCGCATCACCTATCTGGAAGAGACCTATTACCACCGGATCAACCCGGCCGATGGTTTCGGCATACAGCGGGTCTACACCGACGACCTGCAGCTGAACGAGACCATGGCGGTGCATGACGGCGATGTCGTCTGCGTGCCGCGTGGCCATCATCCTTGCGGCGCACCGCATGGTTTTGAGATGTATTATCTCAACGTCATGGCCGGCCCCTTGCGCAAATGGCGTTTTGTCGCCGCGCCTCCTGTCGCGCACCTGATGCGCTGACCTCTCAATCACGGACAATCATCATGGATCAACCGTTTACACTTGCCGCCTGCGCGGAAATGCTTTGGCGCGATAAGCCGATCGAATGGCGCTGCGCGCAACTCAGGGAACTGGGCTTTCAGGTGGGGCTATGGAACTGGCCGGAGCACGATCTCGCCGCGCTTGAAAAATCAGGTGCCACCTTTTCCATCATGAATGGCTATCTGACGGGGCGTCTCGCCGATGACGAAGGTGCCGACGAATTGTTGCGCTCGGCACGGGAGACCGCACAGATCGGCAAGCGGCTTGGCATCGCAAGGCTCAATCTGCACGGTACGGGTCTCGGCGAGGGCGGCCTGCCTGTTCGCCCGAGCGAAGTCACGACCGGGCGCATGTGGCTGAAGGCCCGCGACACGCTGGCGCGCATCGCCGACATGGCGGAAGAGGAGGGCGTCGTTTACACGCTGGAAAACCTCAACCTGCCGGTCGATCACCCCGGCACGCCTTTCGGCCGGGCGGAAGACACGCTGGCGCTGGTCGAGAGCGTCAACCATCCGCGTCTGCGGCTCAATCTTGATCTCTATCACGTGCAGATCGGTGAGGGGAACCTGATCGAAACCTGCCGTGCCTGCCTGTCTTTCATCGGCGAAGTACAGGTGGCGGATGTGCCTGGGCGCTGCGAGCCGGGCACAGGCGAGATCAATTATCCGGCAATTGCTACGGCGCTTTCCGATATGGGGTATCGCGGCCCGATCGGATTAGAGAGTTTTGCCAAGGGCGATCCGCTAAAGGCCTTGGAAGCATTTCGAACTGCCTTCACAATCTAAAGCACGTATTCACGATGCAATTGCGCCTCTGCACGGGCACTGCATTAAGGCCCGGTTTCCCAACATGCGTGTCAGATGTGCAACGACAGGCTTTGGCCACCGGTGTGGGCTGATTTTGAGGCTGACGTACTTACAGGTGGATCCGCGTTTTGAACACTCGAGGCAACGGTTCGATCGTGATGGCGATACCAAGGGCACCGAATAGTAGGTGGAAAAATATCCCGTTGACATATCCCGCGCTTCTGGTTTTTGGGATCCATTCGTAAATGCCAGTGAGGTTCGACATGGAGCAAGGTGCGGTATTCCCAAGCAACCGAAGTCAAGCTATTCGGCGAGGGGTTTGCGGGAGTAGTCCATTGAGACCTTGCGTGATGGCTTCATTCGGTTAGGAGTCGCTGATTTTCAACGTCTCCACAATGGTCTTTGGGGGCGCGCCAGTTTTTGAAGTCTCGACGATATTCTACTCCAGCCTTAATCCAACTGTGAGGAGGCTATTAAGACGTCCATTTTCTCAATCAATTACCTTCTCCGAGGATGCTGCGCGTTCATATCCGTTCAAGAGCGATTTACCTGCGTTTCAGTGTCAAATTGCTAAGAATCCCACCTTTGACGGATACTTTCACTATAGGCGTTGGTTGGGAACAGCTCAGGTAGACAGTTCCTTGCAATCATTCCAAGCCTTGCCACCTGCTCGCTTGCAATAAACTTGTATGGCCAACGCATTCGGGCGCAGACTGGCCCCCAATCCCCGGCAGCACAAAGCGCCTTGTCCAACGCAGCGTTACAAAAACCTTGTTGCTCACGGAACGGAACGACATGACTGTCCATGAATGCGATGAGGCGGGTTTCTATGGCCAGAGCCGCTTCGAGATCGGTCTTCATCAGGTCTGTCCATGCCTGAGCGCCTTGTGGGTTCAGGCAGGCTACATTTGAAAACGCACCCGCCGCCACACCATGTTTTACGCCCGTCGCCAGGTGGTGCCCCGGCACGAACAGGGCGAATTCGAAAAGATGACGCCGCGCTTCGGCATACCAGGCGTCGCTGCCGTCAGCGAGCTTGATCCCAACTACAGACGGACACGGGCCGCAAATCTGCGACAGGTCGACGGGGCGGAGAACACGCTTGGCATGCGGCGGATTGTAGAGGATGAGCGGAATGCCGTCCGCGACATCCGACGCGCGCTTGAGGAAGTCTATCGCCTCGGCGTCGGTCAGCGGCCACCAGTCCGGCAGAATGACCTGTATGGCTGTCGGGCGATGCGGCACGGCCCGTTTCAAGCGTTCGAGCATGATCAGCGGATCCGGCTGACAGGCGCCGATTACGAATGGCATACCGGCCCGTCGACAGCGGCTCGCCAGCAGGGCCTGTATCCGGTCGTACTCCGCTTCCGTCTGGTTGTGAAACTCGCCAGCGGTACCATTCGAATAGATACCGTCCACCCGCCCGTCGATGAGTATCCCGATCTCTTCCTCAAGGGCGTCGAAGTCGATGCTGTCGTCTTCGCGGATCGGCAGAAGGAGGCTTGCCCAGTTTCCGGCGATGGGATGACGGCGGCTCATGAAACACTCCCGTTCAAGTCGTCGCGAATGCAGGCTTTGAAACGTCCCGGTGCCGTTTCCCTCAGTGCCGGAACGACTTCGGCACATCTTGAAATGGCCTTCGGACATCGCGTCCGGAAAACGCAGCCGCTCGGCGGATTGGCGGGGCTCGGTATGTCGCCCCTCAGGATTTGCCGGTTGCGATGAGCATCGGGATCGGGTGAGGGGATCGCCGACAATAGCGCCCGCGTATAGGGGTGCTGGGGATCGGCATAAAGCTCGGCGCTTGGCGCGATCTCCATGACGCGGCCGAGATAAAGCACGATCACCCGGTCGCAGATATATTCCACCACCGCCAGATCATGGCTGATGAACAGCATGGTCAATCCGAGCCGCTGCTGCAGATCGCGCAGAAGATTGATCACCTGCGCCTGGATCGAGACGTCGAGTGCCGAAACCGGCTCGTCTGCAACGATGAACTCCGGCTGAAGCGTCAGCGCCCTTGCAATACCGATCCTCTGCCGCTGTCCGCCGGAAAACTCGTGAGCATATCTGTTGACGGCATCCGCTGGCAGATCCACCTGTTCGAGCGCCTTGCGGGCGCGATCCAGCCGCTCTTTCGAGTTGCCGATGCCCTGGATTTTCAAACCCTCGGTGAGGATTTCGCCGATCGTCATGCGGGGGGAAAGGCTGGCGAACGGGTCCTGAAAAATATACTGCATGCGCGGACGTGCGCGCCGCATCTGCGAAGCCGATAGCTCCGTCAGTTCGGTGCCGTCAAAATGGACACTGCCTGCCGATGGCTCGATCAGTCGCAGGATGGAACGGCCGATCGTGGTCTTGCCGCTGCCGGATTCGCCGACGAGGCCGACGACCTCGCCCTTGCCGATGTCAAAGGAAATATTCTGCAGAATCGTCAGCGTCGAGCCGCGGCTCGTGTATTGTTTTGCCAGATCTCGGACTTCAAGGAGCGGTGCGTTCATCTAGACCTCCTGCCAGTGGATGCAGCGGCTTCTATGGTGGGGGCTGACTTCGAAGAGCGGCGGTACCGCCTTGCGACAGCCCTCCGTCGCAAATTTGCAGCGTGGTTCGAAGGCACAGCCGGCCGGCATGTTCATCAGGCTCGGTACGACACCTGGAATGGCGGCGAGCTTTTCGCCTGCATGCTTCATACGCGTCGCATCGCCGAGCTTCGGCATCGAGGCGAGCAGTCCCAGCGTGTAGGGATGTTTCGGGTTGCGGAAGACCTCCGTTACCGGTCCTGTCTCGACGATCCGCCCGGCATACATCACCGCCACCCGGTGGGCGATTTCCGCGACGACACCGAGATTGTGGGTGACGAACAGCATGGCCATGCCGCGCTCCCGCTGGAGCTTCTGCAAGAGGTCGAGGATCTGCGCCTGGATTGTGACATCGAGCGCGGTGGTCGGTTCGTCTGCGATCAGCAGCGTCGGGTCACATGCAAGCGCCATGGCGATGGTCGCGCGCTGGCGCATGCCGCCGGAAAGCTCGTGCGGATATTGCTTGACGCGTCGCGCGGCATCCGGGATGCCGACCTGGTCGAGAAGTGATATGGCCGCATCCATCGCGCTTTTCCGGTCCGCCCCACGATGGATGCGGATCGGCTCCGAAATCTGGTCACCGATCGTGTAAACAGGATTGAGGCTGGACATCGGCTCCTGGAAAACCATCCCGATATCGTCACCGCGAATAGAGCGCATCTCCTGTTCGCTGAGCGAGACGAGGTCTCGGACCCCGCCGTCCTTGCGTTTCAGGTGGACGCTGCCGGCCGCGATGGCGCCGATCTTGCGGGTGAGCAGGCGCATCACCGAGAGGCTGGTGACAGACTTGCCGGAGCCTGACTCTCCGACAAGTGCCAATGTTTCGCCGGCTGCGACGGACAGATCGATGCCGTTGACCGCCGTCACTTCGCCGGCGCGAACGCGGAAGACGGTCCGCAATCCCTTAACGTCGAGTATGGTTTCAGCGGCCTGTTTCATGACGTTCCTCAGGAAAGAAGCCCGGTTGAGCGCAGGATCTCGTCGATCCTTGCCGTCTCTGCATCATTGAGGGCGGCACGCGGGCGAGGCATCAGCGCGGTGTCGATGATGCCGAGGCTCTTCATTGCCGCCTTGAACGCTCCGATTCCGGACGCGCCGCCGCTGACGCGACCGGCGCCGACCCAAACGATTTCGAACAGCCGGCACAGACGCTCCTGTTCCTTGCGGGCGGCAGCCCAGTCACCGCGCTGGGCGGCATCCCAGAGCCGGACGTAACCGTGCGGATCGACATTGGCGATGCCGGGGACGACGCCATGCGCGCCCATCAGCAGCGCGTTGTCGACAACGATCTCGGATCCTGTCATCAGGAAGACGTCGGGTTTGTCTGCAAGGTCGAGCAGGACATAGCGGAAGTTGCCGTCATCGCCGCTGGAATCCTTGATACCGATGATCGTGCCTTCGCGTGCGAGCGTTACGCTCGTCTGTCGCTGCAGCTTGACGTGGACGCAGACCGGGATGTCGTAGGCTATCAGCGGCACATCGACGGCATCGCGAATGAAGCGGAAGTGGTCGAGAATTTCCGGCTGGCTGGTAACGGTATAATAAGGGGCCGTCACGACAACCGCATCGGCGCCGGCGGCTTTGGCGATCCTTGCATGATTGATTACCAGATCGGTCGTTGCGTCGATTACGCCGACGATCAGCGGTACACGGCCATTGATGACCTTTGCCGAATGTTCGATGATCTGCTGCCGCGTCTTTGCGTCATGGAACACCACTTCGCTGGTCGAGCCGAGCACGAAAAGACCGTGACATCCGGCATCGATCAGATTTTCGAGCACCCGCGTGTAGGACGGATAGTCGACGGTGAAATCCGCATTGAGCGGAGTTACGACTGGAGGAACGACACCCTTGAATTTGCTCATGTTCACTTTCTTTCGATCGTCAGTTTAGTTCGGCGCGAGGGTCGAAGGCATCGCGGAGACCATCGCCAATGAAGTTGATGGCAAGGACGGCAGTGACCAGCGCACCGCCGGGAAACAGCCATTGCCAGGGATATTGTTCGAGAACCGCGGTGGAGCGTGCGGCGTTCAGCATGTTGCCCCAGCTCGCAGCCGGAGGGGCGATGCCGAGCCCGAGGAAGGACAGTCCCGCCTCGAGAAGGATGGCATTGGCGATCTGCAGAGTCGCGAAGACGACGAGAATGTCGATCGAGTTCGGCAGACCGTGGCGTAAGAGAAGATGCAGGAGACCCGCCCCCATGCCTCTTGCCGCCATCACGAAGTCACGCTCGCGCAATTCGAGGAGCCGCGAGCGCACCATTCGCGCCAATAGGGGCCAGGACAACAGCGAGATGACGAACACTGTCGGCCAGATGCCGGTGCCGGCGATTGAGGCGAGCACCAGTAGAAAAATCACCGGTGGCAGCGTCATCACCAGATCGACGAACCGCATCGTGACGGCATCCGCCCAGCGACCGGCCAGCGCCGACATCGCTCCGACGAGGAAGCCGATGATGGCGGAAATGACTGTCGAGGTCAGAGCCACAAAGAACGAGATCCGTCCGCCGTCCATGACGCGAGCAAAGATGTCACGGCCGACACCGTCCGTGCCGAACCAGTGTTTTGCGCTCGGTCCCGCATTCATGGCGAGCAGGTCTATATCGTTGGGCTTGACCCCCCACCACAGAGGATAGGTGAGTATCGCCAGGAACATCGGCACGATGATCGCCACGCCACAGATCGCTGCGCGGTTGAACCGGAAACGTTCGAAAGCGCGGGCGAGGGGGCCGGGACTGCTTATCGGGGTGCGTGCCAGCATCGCTCAGCCCACCTTGATCCGGGGATCGACCGCCGCATAGGCGAGATCGGTCAGAAGGTTGACCACAATCACGGAGGCTCCGATGACCAGCGTCGAGCCCATGATGACCGGGTAGTCGCGGTTTTCAACAGCTGTCACCATCAGCAGACCCATGCCGGGCCAGTTGAACACGCTTTCGATGAAGATCGCGCCGCCGATGGCAAGGCCGATGGTCGAGCCGATCAGGGTAATGACCGGCAACAGCGCGTTGCGCAGCGCATGTTTGGTGATCACCCAGAATTCCGCAACGCCCTTGGCGCGAGCGGTGCGCACGTAATCCTGATTGAGGACTTCCAGCATCGAGCCTCGCATGTAGCGCATGATCAGCGCCGTCTGGGCAAGCGCGAGCAGCGAGGCGGGCAGGATCAGGTGATGGATGAGGTCGAGAAGCGAGAACTCGCGGCCGGGCGTCAGCATGCCACCCGAGGGCATCCAGTTGAAATAGACGGAAAAGAGATAGAGCCCGACCAGGCCGCTCAGGAATGGTGGGCTGGAAATGCCGGTGACGGCAAGCACGGAGAAGGATAGGTCTGCCAGAGAATTTCGGCGCACGGCGCTGACGATGCCGGTTGCGATACCGGCAATGATGGCGATGACGATCGCCGTTCCCATCAGCAGAACCGTCGGTCCGACCCGCGAGAACACCAACCCAAGGACTGCCTGATCAGGCCGCTGGATCGAATAACCGAGATTGCCCGTCAGCGCCTGCTGCAGCCAAGCGAAGTATTGCACCGGCAATGGCTGGTCGAGACCGAGCGTTGCGCGCAGTGCCACCAGGTCCGATGGCGACATCGGCACATTGGGATCGATATACGCGTCGATCGGATCGCCGGGCGTAAGGCGCAGCATCACGAAGATCAGCATGCTCAAGGCAAGCAGCATGCCTGCCCCGATCAGCAAGCGCCGGAGACTGTATTTCAGCATGGATGTGTTCCTGTGAGGGTGGCGGGTCAAGGCTGGCCACCCCTTGTTTCTCAGGAGCGGTGTCGCCCTATTCGGCGATCGACCATTTTTCCGGATGCGCCTGGTAAGGGCCGCCGCCCGGCGCGGGCGTCCAGACAAAGTCCTTCAGCTTGGCAGATGCCACGCCGTATCGGTTTGCGACCCAGAGCGTACCCCAGGGCAATTCCGCATTCATCACCTTGCAGACGTCCTGATATCTTGCGTCGCGCTTGGCGACGTCGGTTTCGCCAAGCGCCGTATCCAACGCCTTGGTCAGTTCCGGTATTCGGGCACGCACCACGTTAGGGCCGGCCGGCGGGATCTGTTTTTCGTTGAGGCCGACATTGATACTGCTCGGATCGGGACCATTCTGAAGACCGGCATAAACCATCTGGAACTGGGCGACATCCGGCGTCGGATTGAGCACGATGCTGTTATAGGTGGGGGTATCGACGGCACGCGGCGTGACGTTGATGCCGACCTGGGCGAGCATCGCCTGAACTGCAGCCATGACATTGGCGGCGAGCGGTGTCGTATAATATGTCAAGAGCGTTATCGGCTTGTTGCCGTTGATCTTTTCCCATCCTGCCTCTTCCAGCAATTTTTTGGCCTTTTCGGGATCGTAGGCATAGGCCTGGATACCCTGCGGCACGACCTGATCGGCCACATAACCGCAGTTCGCCGGCTTGGCAGCGCCGCCGTAAAGGCTCTGGATGATCGCATCGCGGTTAATCGCATACATCACCGCCTGCCGGACACGCACATCCTTCCAGATCGGCGAATCGTGGTTGAAGCCGAGATAGTTGACCACGAAGGAATTACCTTCGATGATGCGGAAATCCTTGTTGTCGCGGAATGCGTTGAGATCGTTGGAATCCACGTAGGTGAACTGGATTTCTCCCGCACGGAGCGCGGCGATTGCAGCTGCCGGGTTGGCAAAATAGCGGTTGATGACCTTTTCCAACGCCGGCTTGCCACCGCGATACTCGGTATTGGCGGCCAGTTCGACATATTGATCGGTCACGTATCTGCTGAACTTGAACGAGCCGGTGCCGATGGGCGTGGTGGACCACCATGAGTTTTTCGCCAGCTGATCGGCCGGGATTTGCGAGAGCGCATGTTCCGGCAGCATCATCACCTTGGTCAGCGCGTCGATCAGGCTGGCCGACGGTGCCGAGAGCTTGATGACCAGGGTTTTGACGTCGGTAGCTTCCACGGAAGATATCGCTGTCAGGCGGGCGGCAAGAACCGAGCCGGTCTTGGCGTTCTTCGCCAGTTCCATGGTGAATTTTGCGTCTTTGGCGGTAAACGGCTTGCCGTCGTGCCATTTCGCATCCGTTAGCTTGAATGTGTAGGTTTTCTGGTCCGGGCTGACCTCGTAGGACGAAGCCAGAAGGCCCACAACCTTCTGCAGCTTTTCGTCATAGGTGACGAGCGGTTCGAAATAGACGCTTAGCCAGGTGAAGCCGCTGGTGGCGGCCAGTGGATTGAAATTGCCCTGAAAACCGCCGGGGCCAACGTCGAAGCCACCGGATAAAGTCTCTGCCTGTATTGGTGCGGCAAAACCCGAGAATGCTGTCGTCGCCATCATGGCGGTAAGCGCGATGGCCGTTGTTACTCTGGACATGCGTTTCATTTGTGCTCCTCCCACAATTGAAATTAGCTTGCTGACTTGCTTGCGGTGATGACCCGCGAAATTCCCTCGTAGTGGCGGTCGAGCCGCTGTTGCACCTCAGAGAGGTCTCGTTTTTCGACTGCATCGACGATTGCAGCGTGATCCTTCCAGGTCGCGATCGGATCGACGGTGTCGAGATTGACGAAATCGGACGCCTTGTAGAAAGCCAGCCAGAAAATATCGATGAGCCGGGCAAAGGTCTCATTGTTCTGGCAACGGAACAGCAGCGCATGAAACAACTGATCCTCGTCTGCGAAGGATTCTCCACGCTTTGCATGCGCGCCCATGCGATCGACGGCAGCGCGCAATTCCGCGATGTCTTCGTCACCGATAATCGCCAGTGTTTTGCCGATCATGCCCGCTTCAAGCACGCGGCGGATTTCGATCAGCTCTTCAACCTGCCGCAAAGCGCCGCCAAGGCCATAGGCGAGATTGTCCAGAAGCGGCTCGAAGGAAAATGCCTTGACGAAAATGCCGACCCCGCGTCGGGCTTCGAGAACTCCCAATGACTCGAGTGCCTTGATTCCTTCACGCAGTGAATTTCGACTAACACCAAGCTGGTTCGCCAAATCCGATTCCGCTGGAAGCATGGTGCCGGGCTTGAGGCCATTTTCGCTGATAAAATCACGCAGGCTTTCCTGCACGGAAACGTGTAGGAGTGGCGCCCGCATCAGCGGCTTGATTGCTTTGAGTGACATCCCTCTCATCCGGTTTAAATTCTAACAATATCGCAAGGATATCCACTTGTAGGATATCTGTCAACGGACGAGCAGATCGGGCGCTATACAGCTCGTTGTCGGGAGCCGACGCTGACGGTTTCGACACGGCTCCATTGCCCTTCGGTCACGGTACCGGGTTGACTGGTTAGCCTTATCGGAGCGCAAGCAACGGCCGAAAGCAACAATCTTAGCAGGAGAGAAGTCCGGCGGCGCACGCCCCATAGTCAGGAACTGTCGCCATGGATTTTCAGACGACATTCATGGACAATGCTACGTCCGCTCCTTCGCTAGCGGTGTCAGCAAAAGCTGTCTGGAGTAGTGTCGCAGCCCCTCCGAAGGTAACGTCCCAAATCACGACGCCGCAAAAGACGACCGTCGGTGAGGCTGCCCATCTTCCGAAGGCCTCGGATGTAACATCGAATGCAAACAGGCTGGTGAGGACCGCGCGTCTCAGGTAGCGGTCCGAGTTTCCCCGCGATCCAGATACCCATCAAAGTAGTCATTCCGCGTGGTCGGCCAAGCATCGCGGCTTCACGCTGGGGCCTCGTCTATTGACTAGGCGGATCCTCGGCCACTGACACGATGGCGCGGCAGACAGACCCTTGTCACGCATAGGCGCCGTTGGCGTACTCACTCGCAGTCGGTAAAATTGTTCGTGAGAGGGATATCAGGATTGGGACCGCCGCCTTTCCCACGGGAGCGGCGGTTCGAATCGGTTCAAGACCTTAGGTCAGGCTCTGCTTATCCGTGGCCATGGCCTAGCTAAACTGTGCCTTCATATTCCAGAGACGCGCCGATCAGTTCGCGGGAATAGGGATGGGTTGCCTGGCATCCGGGGATCGCCTCGCGCGGCAATATCTCGGTAATCTCACCGCGCAGCATCACGGCGAACCGGTCGCACATGTGATCGACCACCGCCAGATCATG
>NZ_JACHEG010000012.1 GCF_014201355.1 Aliirhizobium wenxiniae | reverse complement strand
AGTCCGGCCAGAACGTCGAGCGTCGTGGCGCGCGGGTTCTCGTCGATATCGACTATGATATCGCCCTTGCGGGTCTTGATCGTCACCGGCACGATCTCTGCCTTGAACCGACCGTCCGCAATTGCGGCAGCGGCCTTGGTCTGCGAGGCCAGTGCGAAAGCGTCCTGTTCAGCGCGGGTCAGTGCATATTTCTCAGCGACGTTTTCTGCAGTGATGCCCATGTGATAGTCGTTGAAGGCATCCCACAAGCCGTCCTTGATCATCGTGTCGACGAACTCGGCCGGGCCCATCTTGACGCCAGTGCGCAACACTGCGGCATGCGGGGCAAGGCTCATGTTTTCCTGGCCGCCGGCCACCACCACATCGGCATCGCCGGCAAGGATCGACTGGGCGCCGAGGGCAACCGCACGGAGACCCGAACCGCAGACCTGGTTGATGGTGAGTGCCGTGGCACCCATCGGAATGCCGGCGGCAACGGCTGCCTGGCGAGCGGTGTTCTGGCCCTGGCCGGCACTCAGCACATGGCCGAGCACGACATCGGAAACGGCGGAGGCTTCAAGCTTGGCCCGTTCGAGAGCTTCGCGGATGACGATCGAGCCCAGCTCGCTTGCGGGAAGGGTGGAAAGCCCACCCATGAACTTGCCGATCGCCGTGCGGGCGGCAGAAACAATTACGATATTGCTCATGGTTTTTACTCCGGCACTTTTGGCCATTTTCAAAAGGAGAAACAGGCGCGCCGGGGTTTGCCGGCGCGCGCCGATGTCAGAAGCAGTAGAGGCCTATCAGGAAGATCGGCAGCGTGACGATGAGTGCGGTCACGCAATAACCCATGATGTCGCGCACCCCGAGTCCGGCGATTGCAAGCGCCGGCAGTGCCCAGAAGGGCTGAGCCATGTTCATCCACTCTTCGCCATAGGCGATCGCCATGGCGGCCATGCCCTTGTCCACGCCGAGAGCCTGTGCGGCCGGCATGATGAAGGGACCCTGGACGACCCAGTGTCCGCCACCGGAAGGTACGGCAAAGTTGATGAAGCCGGACGACAGGAATGCCAGAACCGGGAATGTGTCCTTGTTGGCTATTTCAACGAACCAGTTGGTGATCAGACCACCGAGACCGGAATGCTCCATCATCATCTGAATGCCGGCATAGAACGGGAACTGGATCATAATCCCTGCCGTTCCGCGGGCTGCATTGCTGATGGCGCGAGCATATGCCATCGGGGTCTGGTGCAGCAGCAAGCCAGCGATCACCATGATCAGGTTGACGATGTTGACCGTCATGTTGAAGCCATGGCTCTGGAAATACTGAACCAGATAGACGATACCGAGCGCAGCAACGATCCAGACGAAGACGCGGCTTTCTTCCAGACGTTCCGCAAAGGTGGCATCCGGCCCCAGAACACGTTTTGTCGATTCTTCCGGCTTCAGGAGCTTGGGATCGATTGCGACGACATCCTTTTCGGCCGGGTGCATGAAGCGGCACAGGAACGGCAGGACGACGATGAGGGCGACTGTGATGAAGATGTTGTAGCCGGTGAAGATCGTGTCGGAAATCGGGATGAGACCGACCGACTTCTCCATTGGATTGCCAGGAGTGGCGGCGACCAGCGGAACGGAGGCCGAAAGGCCGCCGTGCCAGGTCATGAAGCCGATATAGGCCGACGCAATCAGCAGGCGATAATCTGCTGCGGGAATACGACGGGCCACCTGACGGGCGAACATGGCACCGACAACCAGACCGAAGCCCCAGTTGATGACGCAGGCAACGCTCGAGGCAAACACGACCAGCATAACGCCCTGACGCGGTGTCTTGGCAATGGAGGACAGCTTCACCATCAGTTTGTGGATGGGATCTGAACTGGCCAGGGCATGGCCGGTCACCAGAACCAGAGCCATCTGCATCGAGAATGCGAGAAGGTTCCAGAAACCGTCGCCCCACATATTCACCATGTCGAGCACGGAGGACTGCGTCAGGAAGACGCCAAGGGCAAACGTTATGATCGTCAGGAGAATAGCAAATACCAGTGGATCAGGCAGGTAACGGCTTACAAGGCTTGAAAGGCCCTTTGTCAGGGCGTGAATGGGGTTGAAACGGCTCGCGCTCGTTTCCCCGCTGGGAACGGACGACATGATTTATCTCTTTCTGAATGAGAGAAGGATCACTCTGTGATCTGCATCTCGGGAACGTTTGCGGGAATGATCAGCTCGCAGTCGGTTGCGGCCTTTACCTGATCGATCGAGACGCCGGGCGCGGTCTCCTTGAGGATAAGGCCTTCATCGCTTGGCTGGAGAACGGCAAGGTCGGTGACGATCAGATCAACGCGGCGCACCGAGGTCAGCGGCAGCGTGCATTTCTGCACGATCTTCGACTTTCCCTTGGCCGTATGCTGCATGGCAACGATCACACGCTTTGCACCCGAAACGAGGTCCATCGCCCCGCCCATGCCCGGCACCATCTTGCCCGGCACCATCCAGTTGGCGAGTTGCCCCGACTGATCGACCTGCAGGCCGCCAAGGACAGTGACGTCGAGATGGCCGCCCCGAATGAGCCCGAAGGACGTGGCGCTGTCGAAGGCGCAGGCTCCCGGCAGGGCGCCGATGAAAGCGCCGCCGGCGTCGGTCAGATCTCCTAGCGCAAAGCCCTGTTCAGGAAGCGCCGCCATGCCGATGATGCCGTTTTCCGATTGGAAGAAAACATTCATGTTGTTCGGCAGATAGGCGGCAACCATCGTCGGCAAGCCGATACCCAGATTGACCAGGAAACCATCCTGCAGTTCAAGCGCAACACGCTTGGCGATCAAAGTCTTTTCATCCATGACGGTTCTCCGTAGCAATGAGGTAGTCCACCAGCACATTCGGGGTGACGACCACATCCGGTGGGATAACGCCGACGGGAACGATGTCCGCGGCTTCGACGATCACGGTTTCGGCCGCCATTGCCATCAGTGGATTGAAATTTCGCGCCGTCAGCGCGTAATCGACGTTTCCGTAATAGTCAGCGCGCTTGGCATTGATCAGGGCGAAGTCCGCCTTTAGCG
Source organism: Aliirhizobium wenxiniae (assembly GCF_014201355.1). Classification (GTDB taxonomy): domain Bacteria; phylum Pseudomonadota; class Alphaproteobacteria; order Rhizobiales; family Rhizobiaceae; genus Neorhizobium; species Neorhizobium wenxiniae. Next base: position 104,435 of record NZ_JACHEG010000012.1, on the reverse strand, counting down.
GTTTCTCGACGAGATAGGTTTTGCCGTCGATCTCGATTGTCTGTTTGCCTTCCTCCACGGTCGTGCCGACGCCTGTCGGCGTGAGAGCGCCGCCAAGCCCGAAACCGCCGGAACGAATGCGCTCTGCAAGCGTGCCCTGAGGCACGAGTTCGACCTGCGTTTCTCCAGCAATCATCTGCCGCTGTGTTTCGGGATTGGTGCCGATATGGCTGGTTACCAGCCTTGCGACGAGTTTCGCATCGATCAGCTTGCCGATACCGACATTCGGACGGGCGGTATCATTGGCAATGACCGTCAGGCCTTTTTTGCCTTGCCGCACGAGTTCGTTCATTAGACGGTGGGGCGTGCCGGCGCCCATGAAGCCGCCGATCATCAACACCGCACCATCAGGAATAGCCGCAACGGCATCTTCCAGGTTTCGCAATTTACTCATGAAATATTCATCCTTTCCTTGACGGGAAGGAGAATTTGCCTGTCGGCGCGGATAGGCGCCGGCAGGACTGATCCTCCTGAACTGCCTGGAAAAAATGCTTCACGAGAGACCTTTTCAGGCGGTTCGCCTATTTAAATTGCATAAAGCGTGCCACCTTCATTCGGCGCTAAAAGCGCTCCAGGCTTGCTGTTTGATAGCTGGGGAAGAGGTTATCGGTGCAAGATCCTGCATAGTGCGCACAGCGTTGCGCACCGCATCCGGCAAGGCCGGGCGGTTCAGGTAAGTTCGTATTCCTGCAGCTTGTAGAGCAGCGAGCGGCGGCTGATGCCAAGCTGGCGGGCCGTCTTGACCCTGTTGCCACCATTGCGCGTCAAGGCATCGGCGATGACCCTGGCTTCATAATCCGAGATCAGGTCGCGCAGCGCCTTGTCCCGATCGTCCGGCTCCGTTGTCACGGTCAGGTCGCTGCCTTCTTCCAGACCGCATCTGATATTTTCCGGCAGGTCTTCGGCAAAAACCAGGCCGCCCGTGCTCATGACGACCGCGCGCTCCACAGCATTGGAAAGCTCGCGGACATTCCCCGGCCACGAATATCGCATCAGGCATTCGACGGCATTCTGATCGAAGCCATCGACGTCGATATGGTTTTCGGAAGCGAAGCGCTGGAGGAAATGGCTGGACAGAAGGCGGACGTCCTCCGGTCTTTCCCGCAACGGAACCGTTCGCAGCGTAACGACATTGAGACGGAAATAGAGGTCCTGGCGGAACAGGTTCTGCCGGACCATTTCCTCCAGGTTCCGGTTGGTCGCGACGACAATGCGAACATCCGCAGGTATGAGCTTGTCGCCACCGACACGCTCGAACTCCCGCTCCTGCAGAACCCGCAGGAGCTTGACCTGCAGGCTGGCGGAAATATCGCCGATTTCATCGAGAAAAAGAGTTCCACCATCCGCCTGTTCGAAACGTCCCGACCGGCGAGAGACCGCGCCCGAAAAAGCCCCTTTCTCGTGGCCGAAGAATTCGCTTTCGAGCAATCCCTCAGGCACGGCCGCGCAGTTGATCTTGACGAAGGGGCCGTTGCTGCGCGTGCTGTTATAGTGGATGGCCGAAGCAATCATCTCCTTGCCGGTGCCGCTTTCTCCCGTCACCAGGACCGTGGCATTGCTTCTCGCAACCTTGGCCACCATCTGCAGCAGGCTCAGCATTTTCGGGCTATTGGTGAGGATGCGATCCATACGGTAGCTGGCGGAAAGCTCCCGCTGAAGCGCTGCGATATCGTCACGCATGGTCCGCATCTGGAGCGACCTGCCGATGAGGAGCATGACCTCCTCGATATCGAACGGCTTGATGATGTAATCGAATGCGCCGTCCTTTATCGCCTGCACAGCGGTGCCGACCTCGGCATAGGCGGTCATCAGGATTACGGTTGCCGCCCGATCTATCCGGCGTATCTCAGCCAGAGCCTGAAGACCGGTCATGTTCGGCATCCGGATATCCATCAGGACGATGTCGGGGCGCTGCGTCGAAAATGCCGCAACGGCTTCCATCCCATCACGGGCCGTGGTGACGACATAACCCGCCTTCGTCAGCACGGCCATGAGCATCTGACGAATGGCCTCGTCATCGTCGACGACAAGTGCGGTGCTGGTGGATCTGTTCATGATACGGGCAACCCATCGGTTCTATGGTGTAACTGGGGAAGCCGGAGGTTGACCTCAGCTCCCTTTCCTCGCTTTGAGAAGATCGTCACTGTTCCGTAATGCGCGTCGACGATGCGGTGGACCATGGCGAGGCCGAGACCGGTTCCATTCGGCTTGGTGGAGTAGAAAGGATCGAAGATCTTTTCGAGATCCTCGGCAGCAATCCCTTCGCCATCATCCCTAAAACGGACCAGTGCTACGCTATTCGTCTGCATCGAGGTGGAAATCTCGATCCTGCCGTCTCTCCCGATCGCCTGAAGCGCGTTGATGATGATATTCAGAAACGCCTGTTTCAGGGATTCGCCATCTCCCTCAATGGCAGGCAGGTCGGGCGACAGGTCGAGCACCACATGGACGCTCGACTTGCCGCAAGCCAGAAGCAGCACTTCTCTCAACAGATCGTTGATCTGGACGAACTGGATCGCAGGCGGCCGCGGCTTTCCGAACTCCAGGAGCTCGGCGATAATAGAGTTGAGACTGTCGACCTGGCGGATGATCAGGGGGGAATATTTCTGCCACTCCTCGATGTCGTCGCAGCTTTCCAGGAACTGCATGAACCCGCGGATGGATGTCAGCGGATTGCGGATTTCATGCGCAACGCCGGCCATAAGTTCGCCGAGCCCCGCAAGCCTGTCGGCCCGCATGACCTGCGTTCGAAGGCGGCTTTGCTCCGTAAGATCCTTGATGACGACAACGGCGCCCATCGTTTTCTCGCTGCTGTCACGCAGCACATTGCTGGACACTGCCACATGCAGGCTGCGCTCCTGCAGAACGATCTCGCCGGGAATATCCGTATGCTCTTCTCCCGCATCCAGCGCATCGAGCAACAATCGTGAAAAGATATAATTCTCTCCGAATACAAGATCGGAAGCATGACCAATCGCCTCCGGCGCGGTCACGTCGAGCATTTTCTGCCCGGCAGGATTTATCGATGTGATCCGGCTGGAGCTATCCACGGCGACAACCCCATCGGCGATGCTGTGTAAAATCCGTTCGGTGACCGATCGCGCATCCAGAACCGCGCGCGCCATCCCGTTGATCTCGATCGCGATTGCACCTATTTCCCCGAGCGGCTCGGGAATCTTGACGCTCAGATCCGTGCGCATATGCGCCAATCCGCGCGTGATGCTTTTGATATCGCGATCAAGGCCACGGGAAAGGCCGAAGGCGAGGACCGTACCAAGAAGAATACCCGTTCCGCAGACATATATGGCGGCCCGGTCGATTGCAAAAGTCTGCCGCTCGACATCTGTCGACAGCTCGTTTGCCCATATGTAACCGACGATTTCTTCACCTTGCTTGATCGGGCGCATCGCATTCATGATTGAACCACGGACCTGCGGACCGGTCTCTATCCGCTCATGGCCGGTTCTCATGACAATCCGCCCCGGATGGTCCGCAGCAATCGGCATCCCGATCGCGCGGCCATATTGCCTGCTCGGACCATAGGTAACGATCGCATCCAGAGCCTTCGAATAATAACCGATGCCGATCCCCGGATTGGCAGCGGCAACCATATCCGTGAAGGAGGAGAGCCTGTTGTTCAGCTGCGTGAGACGTTCCTGCCTGGCTCCGATTGACAAAGCCCGCCTGTCGGCAAGCAGATCTTTCAAATCGGCATCCAGATAGAGGTCGAGAATTCTCGTTATGCCGAAGAGTTTCTGCTCTTTCTCATGCAGCAGGGCAGACTTGCCCTCTCGCTCCATCAGGATGCCCGCAGCAACCATCGGCAAAATGACCGCGACACCGAAAATCGCGAGGAGCTTGCCGCGAATTGTATCTGGAACAACGCGGTGAACAGATGACGCCATAGCAGTTTATCACGTCAGAAGATCAATGAGATCGACATTGATCAGACGGCACCAGCGCCTTTTGAAAACCGGAAAATGTTCGACGTGTCCTTTGGCTCATTGTTACAATGAACCGCAGGGTATCTTTTGATCTGTCGCAAATATCTGCCGAGTGCTGCACGCGGCATTTGCCTTGAACGGGCGGCTGCTTGAAGGTTGGCGATAAGCTTTGCCAGACAAGAGAACATCGCGAGAGGCAAGAGCTCCATGCCCGCCTGGAGGCAGGCATGGAGCAAAAATTCAGGCCGCGTTTTTCGGCGGTGCTCCGCGAAGGCGTTCCAGCAGATAGGCGTGGGTCGCCGGGTTGGCAACGATGAGCGTGCCGGTCTTTTCATAGACCTCCGGGCCGCGTCCCCACCAGTCCGTGACGATCCCGCCAGCTTCCTGGACGATGAGAATTCCGGCCGCCGTATCGACGAAACCCGTCTCCTCGTAATAACCGGTCAGTCGACCGCAAGCGACATACGCGCAGGAATTAGCCGCACTGCCGACGATGCGAACCGCACCGATCGGCGCACGGATCTCATCGAGACGCTGATAGGCGCCCGGATGCAGCTGCAGGTTAGGTGTCGGCAGGCCGGTGCCGACGCACATCAGCGCCACATCGGTCGAGGTGCTGACATTCAGGCGCGTGCCATTGAGATAGGCGCCCTCACCCTTGATCGCGGTAAACATCTCGTCGGAAACGGGATTGTAGATGAGGCCGCACATCGTCTCGTTGCCGCGGCGCAGCGAAATTGTGATCGTGTAATGCTGGCCGTAGATGAAGTTCGTCGTGCCGTCGATCGGATCGACCAGCCAGCGATGTTCGCTGTCGGAGCCTTCGACGGGAGCGAATTCCTCGCCGGTCAGGCCCCAGGGATACTGGCTGAGGAGGCGTTCGCGGATCAGCGTCTCGGATTGCTTGTCGGCGTCGGAGACGAAATCGCCCGGTCCCTTGATGCCGATCTCGATATCGCGAAAGCGCTTGAAATGCTCGAGCGTCAGGGCACCGGCCTCGCGGGCGGTTTCGACCATGTGGTCGAGGATCTTGCTGTAATTGACTGTCATGAACTGAATGCCTTGGCTAACCCTTCCGGGTCATCTGTGGTGATCTGGTCGACTTTGAGCTTCAAGAGGCGTTCGACCAGGGGAATAGTCTGCGGAGTGATGTGATTGATCGTCCAGGCATCGACACGGCGGCCGTTCGCGTGGACGGGCGCGATGAGATCGAAACCGGCATCCTCGGCGGCAAGGACGATGCGGTAATCGAGATAGATCATGCCGGCATCGGGGGCAGTGTTCAGCGCCTGTTCGATGAAGTCGCGATAGTCGCCCGTCGCCTTCAAACGTGCCAAGCTCTCGCCGTAACAGGGGTCATATCCCGTCGCTATGCCGGGAGCGGCCTTGGCCAGCGCTTCGATGGCGTCGAAATCACCACCGGACAGGATCAGCGATGCGGCGATCGGCGCTGCACTCTTGCCGAAACCGGAGATGGCCTGCGGGGTCAGCGCTTGAAGGTCTTCCTTGTAGTCGAGCTGCAGCAACGCGTCGGGATGCACGCCTTCGCGGCTAAGAAGCGCACAGAGATCTTCCAGAAGCAGAACCCTGTCGGCGATAGGCTCGCCGTCATTGCCGCGCAGATGAAGCGCGCGCAGGGCGTCGGCCGATGTGTCGCGCACCTTGCCGTGGCCGGTCGTTTCCCGCTCCAGCATCAGGTCATGCAGGACAGCAAAACCGTGATCGCCATGAACGACGAGATCGACTTCGACACTGGCGCCAAGCCGCATCGCCTCGACGATAAGCCCGCCGGTAAAGACCGGATCGGAGATACGGCGACGGCCGCGATGCCACTTGATGGCCGTGCGATGGCCATCGCGATCAAGATGGATGGGTGCGCTCACGGTCAGCTCCGGAAGATCTGCTGGTTGTTGCGATAGGCGGCGACGGCGCGGGGTTCAAGATCGACGCCCTGCCCCGTGCGAAACAGGTCGGGATGGGCTACCATCGATTTCAACCGCGTGCCATCGGCGAGATCAAGGTCGACCAGGCCGTGCGATCCGTAGTCGGTCACACGATGCACTTTCGCCTTGGGTGTCTCGGAAACGGTGAGATCCAGTGCTTCGGGACGAATGGCGAGCGTTGCCGGACCGTCCGCAATGGACAGCGGGAAGCTGAAGTCAGAACGTGCGAAATGGCCGTTTTTCACTTCGCCTTCGACTAGGTTCATCGTGCCGATGAAACCGGCGACGAAAGGCGTTTTCGGGTCGCGATAGACGACATCGGGGCGGCCGATCTGCTCGGTCTTGCCGTTCGCCATGACGACGATGCGATCGGCCATGGAAAGCGCCTCGTCCTGGCCGTGGGTGACGAACAGGGTGGTGATGCCGAGCCGCTGCTGGATGTCCCTCACCTCTTCGCGCAGGCGCTCGCGCAGATGCTGGTCGAGGCTGGCAAAGGGTTCGTCGAGAAGCAGGATTTTCGGCTCCAGCACCAGCGAACGCGCCAGCGCCACGCGCTGCTGCTGGCCGCCGGAAAGCTGGTTGGTCATGCGGTCGCCATAACCGGCAAGCCCGACCAGTTCGAGCACCGCCTCGACCTTTTCCCTGATCTCCGCTGCCGGCATGCGGCGCAGTTTCAGACCGAAGGCGAGGTTCTTGAAGACATTCATATGGGTCCAGAGCGCATGGCTCTGGAATACCATGCCGGTCGGCCGGCGTTCGGGCGGCAGATGGGTGACATCTTCGCCATCAATGGTGATGCGCCCGCTGGTCGGCTGTTCGAAGCCGCCGACCATGCGCAGGAGCGTCGACTTGCCCGAGCCGGAGGGGCCGAGAAGGCAGACAAGTTCGCCATCGGCGACATCGAGAGAGAAGCTGTTGACGGCGTGGGTGCCGCCGGAAAAGGTCTTGGTGACCTCAGCGATATGAAGAACAGACATGATATTTCCTAACCGCCGAAACCGCGGGCAAATGCGCCGCCACCGATAACCCGGCGGGCGAACATGAGGGCGATGAACGAGGGAACCCAGAGAAGAACCGAGAGAACCGCGCCATACTGGATGACCATCTGGTTGTTGATGTAGCTGATCATCAGCACCGGCATTGTGCGGATGCCGGGAGCCCCGATCAGCCAGGCGCCTTCGGTTTCATAAAATGTGCCGACGAAGCTCAGCAGCACGGCGGCGAAAATCGTCGGCCCGGCCTGCGGCAGGGTGATCGACCAGAAAACCCGCAAGGGGCTGGCCCCAACATCGCGCGCCGCCTCTTCCATGCGCTTATCGACCGCCTGAAAAGCCGCGACCGGGATCCAGATCATGAACATCAGTGTGCCGACAAGCTGGATCAGCACGACGCCCCAGAAGGTGCCGATGAGATTGAGCTGCAGGAAGATCGCGGCAATCGCCACCAGCAGGCCGAATTTCGGGAAGGCATGGCCGGCGAGGAAGGAGAAGAACAGGATATCGCGCCCGGGAAACTTCATCCGTGCAAAAGCGTAAGCCGCCGGAAGGCAGATCAGCGCCGACAGCAGCGTCACCACCGTCGACAGCTTCAGGCTCAGCATCAGCGCGTTCCAGACATCAGGGCGACCCAAAGTCTGGCCCCAGAAACGGAAGCCGAATTTCTGCGGAATGATGTTGGGATAACGCCAGACCTCGGTAAAGGCCCAGGTGGCGACAACGACGAGCGGCCCGATGATGACCAGCGTCAGGATAACCGCGAAGGCGATGCCGGACCAGTCTGGGCGCGCGCGCTTGAGGGTAAGAGACGTCATCTCATTTCCCCCGGTTCTTGGCGACGGAGCGCACATAAAAGAGCCCGAACAGGATGCAGAAACCGAAAGCGACAACGGCCTGCGTCATGGCTCCGATCGGGTCCTGAACATCGCGCAGGGTACGCTGCATGAATGGGCCGAGCATTTCCGGAGAGGCCGGACCGAGCAGATAGGGAAGCGTGAAGGACGAAAAAATACCGAGCACCGAAAAGGAAAGCGCCACGAGGATGGAATTGGAAATGCGCGGCAGGATGATGTGCCAGAAAACACGGAGTGTATTGGCACCGACATCGCGCGCAGCCTCGATGGACTGATTGGCGACACTGCCGAGACCCGAAAGCAGGATCAGGACAGTCAGCGGAATGTTATCCCAAACGAGACCGATGACCGGCCCCCAGGGCGTGAGATAGGGCGTGCGGATTTTTGGCAATCCGACTGCATTGAGCAGGATATCGACCATGCCGTTGGGGCCGAGCACGCGGATGAAGGCGAAGGCGAGGATGATCGACGGCACGAACATCGGCAGGATGGCGAGCGCCTGCACATAGGCCGGTAGACGGCCATGCGAAAAGCGCAGGTAAAGCGCGATCGGCAGGCAGATGACCAGAAGCAGGACCGCGCAGACAAGCGTCGTCCAGAGCGTTATGGCCAGATTGTCGAGGCTGTATCGATCGGAAAAGAAGAACGCATAGCTCGACAGGTCGAAGCTGGAATTGCCGTCGGCATCGGTGCGCCAGATCGTGCGGCTGATTGCGTTGATGGCCGGCCAGATGACGAGCCAGATCACCAGAAAAACGGGTATGGCGACAAGCAGGAGGCCGATGGGCCTCCTGCCTGCTGCGGTCTCGGCGGGTACCGAAACCGCTCTTTCGACGAATTCGCTCACGACTTGCGGTCGACGTTCGGTGCGACGTGACGATACCAGCCGTCATTGATGGCGGCTTCCCACTTGCCGCCCGGGAAGGTCGGGATCGTCTTCGGGATGATGTCGGCGAACTTCTTACGCAGATCTTCCGAGACGTGATCCCAGGAAACGCCGGGGAAACCGCCGAGTTCGGTAAGGATGGCGCTCTGCATTTCTTCCGAAAGCATGAAATCGGCGAGCTTCAGCGAAGCCTCGCGATTTGCACCATTCTCGATGACGACGGAGCGGGTGAAACCGCCGCAAAGCGCCAGATCCTGCAGCTGTACCAGACCGGTTTCAGCCGGCAGCACGCCCTGCTCGATCGCCTGCAGAACCTGGTCCGACCAGACCGGGATCATGGTGACGACGCCCTGCGAAAGAAGCTGCAGCGACTGGGTGTTGCCGGAGGAATAGGCGCCCTTGTCGTAGAGATGCGGAGCGATATCGGCCAGAAGCTTCCACGCCTTGCCGAGCGCTTCCTCGCCGAATTCAGGGGTATAGTTGTCGACCTTGAAGGCCTTCGGGTCGAGGCCGTTTGCCTGATGGATGGCGCGACGGACGAAATTGCCACCCGAACCGCCCTTGTCGGGACGGTTATAGACGAACTGGCCCGGATTGGCCTTGATCCAGGTGACGAGCGCGTCCCAGGTCTTCGGCGCATCGGCCGGCTTCAGCTTGGTCGTGTCGTAGGCAAGCAGAACCTGTGAGCCGCGGTAAGGCAGGCTGTATTCGCTTTCGATGGCGAGCGGGTTGACCTTGGAATAGTTGGAAAGCCCGGCAGCCTTGATATTGGTGTAAACGCCGGCCTTGATGGCGCCGGCCGGCAGAAGCGCGTCGGCGGATTCGAAAAAGTCTGCCTGCGGATCGGCATTGGTCTGCTTGGCAGCAATCGCACGCTCGCCGATCGCGATGATGCCGGCGCCGTCGCCTGCATCGACGAGATTGAGCTTGAGGCCCGGATTGGCAGCCTCGAATGCGGGCTTAACGATATTTGTCCAGAAATCGAGAATGTTGGTGTCCGAGCTGGTGTACCAGTCGATCTGGCCCTTTGCGGCAAAGCTCATGCGGGGCGCGAGCGCCAGACCGGCGGCGGCACCGGCTGCGGACATCATAAAAGTACGGCGTTTCATCTTTATCTCCGATTCAGTCGGGCGAGTAAAATTGGGAACCGCCAACTCAATCGAAATATGATCGGGGCGGCGCTGACCGGCAGATGCACAGCCGTGCAATCTCAAGCCAGTCGGCGCCGTTTCTACTGTCCTCGCATAACGCTTTCATGACAGGTTTTGACAGGAACGCGCATGCACAGCGCCTGTCATGAAACCTTCATCCGACCTGTGTTTCCAACTCCTGTCGCCACGCGGCCGTCACAGCCAGCCACTCCCGCGTGCGGGCTTCCGGGTTTTCGTTGAGCACGATATCGGTCACGACCGCAGCGCTTTGCGCGCCCTGTTCGAGAACCAGCGGTGCGCGTTCGGCGGTAATGCCGCCGATGGCGACCAGCGGCAGATCGCCGATCCGCCGCTTCCAGTCGGCGACACGTTCGACGCCTTGCGGCTGCCATTTCATCTTCTTCAGGATGGTGGGCCAGACGGGGCCGAGCGCCACATAATCCGGCTTTACGGAAAGAGCCTTGTCCAGTTCGGCGATATCATGGGTCGATACCCCGAGCTTCAATTGCGCCCGGCGAATGGCAGCGAGATCGGCTTCGACCAAATCCTCCTGACCGAGATGGATGAAGTCGCAGCCCTCATCGATTGCCAGTTGCCAGTAGTCGTTGACGACAAGCTGGCAGCCATGAGCCAAGCATATGGCCTTCGCGCGGCGGATTTCGGCGCGCAAAACGGTCTCGGCTTTGTCCTTGATGCGCAATTGCACAAGCTTGACGCCCAGCGGCACCAGCCGCTCGATCCAGTCGGCGCTATCGACGATGAGGTAGAAAGGATCGAGCCTCATGAAAACACCGCCTTGCCGATGACAGGTGTGGAAGGCACCGCCATGTCGCGCGGCTCCAGCATGCCGGAAAGATAGGCAAGGCGGCCCGCATCGATCGCCCCGGCGAAAGCCTGCGCCATCGCCGACGGGTCACCTGCACCGGCAACCGCCGTGTTGAGCAGCACGGCATCGTAACCCAGCTCCATCACCGTGGCCGCATGCGATGGCCGGCCGAGACCGGCATCGACGATCAGCGGAATTTCGGGAAAGGCAGCCCGCATGGCGACAAGCGCCGATGGATTGCGCGGGCCTGCTGCCGAGCCGATCGGCGCGCACCAGGGCATCAGCACCCGGCAACCGGCGGCCAGCAGCCTTTCACCGACGACGAGATCGTCCGTCGTATAGGGAAAAACCGCAAAACCTTCGTCGGTGAGGATGCGCGCCGCTTCAACCAGCTCGAAGACATCCGGCTGCAGACTATCGTGATGGCCGATAACCTCGAGCTTGATCCAATTGGTGCCGAATACTTCGCGCGCCATTTTTGCGGTCAGCTCCGCTTCCGAAGCACTGTGGCATCCGGCGGTATTGGGCAGGATGCGCACACCGAGCTTCCGGATCAGTTCGAAAAATGCGCCACCCGTTTTGCCGCCCGAAGTTTCCCGGCGAAGCGAGACGGTGACGATGCCCGCGCCTGAGCGATTGACCGCCTCGGACAGAACCGCCGGAGAAGGATAACGCGCCGTGCCGAGCAGCAGGCGCGACGACAATTCGGCATCATAGAGTTTCAGCATGGTTCAGCCTCCCTGCATGGGAGAAAGGATTTCGATCCGGTCTCCTTCTTTAAGACTCGCATCCGCTCGGTCTTCACGATGGACGAGATCGCCGTTGACGGCGGTGGCCAGCCACTCGCCTTCATATTCCAGCGCAGCCAGAAGCTCGGCAAGCGTGGCGGCCTCCAGAAACTGCCTTTCACCATTGACGATGAGGTTCATGGGATCAGCTCCTTCTCGGGCACATAGGCGTTGGAAAGCCGGCCGGCAGCCTTTTTCGCCATGGCTGGCGCCAGAAGAAAGCCGTGGCGGTGCATGCCGGCAATCGCCAGCCCGCCATCCGTCTCCACCACGCGCGGCACATTGTCGTCGAAAGCAGGGCGGATACCCACGCCGGTTTCCACCACACGTGCCTCGCCGAAAGCCGGATGCAGCGCATAGGCCGCATTCAGTAGCTCCATCAGCGAGCGTGCCGAAATCGGCCCGTCGTCCTCGGTCTCGATCATCGTTGCCCCGACCATGAAACGATGATCATCGCGTGGCACGACATAGATCGGGTGGCGCGGATGCAGCATGCGCACCGGCCGCGACAGCGCGACCTCATCGCTTTCGAGATAGAGCATTTCGCCCCGCACACCGCGTAGGCCGGGAATATGCGGGATCGCCGCCGGGCCGGTGCAATCGAGAACGGCGGTATAGTTCTTCTTCGGCACCGGCCCCCAGCCGAGATGGAACAGGCCACCGAGATTGCGGATCGCCTTGGCGAGCCCGGTCAATGCCCGGCGCGGATCGAGATGCGCCTCACCTTCGAAAAACAACGCCTTGTCGAAACGGCCGGCAAGTGACGGTTCGAGTGTGGTTATGCCTTCGCGGTCGAGCCAGATATGGCCCGATGTGCGGGAAGCGAACCGGACAAGATCGGCCAAATCGCGCGGCTGCGCCACGACCAGCGTGCCGTTGCGAATGACCGCCCCCGGCACCGCCCGATCCCACCAGTCGGCGGCATCGAGACCGAGCGTCAGCACGATCTCTTCCGCCGCCTCTCGCTCACAATAGGGGGCAAGCATGCCGCCGGCGAAATGCGATGCGCCCTGCCCGATCGTGTCCTGATAATCGACGATATCGACATCTTCGCCGCGTCTCAGAAGCTCAAGAGCCACCGCGAGGCCGGCAACGCCGGCCCCTTTGACGAGAAAGAGAGACATCAGGCTTCACTCCCGGCATTTGCCAGTGGATTTCCCACCGGCATGTAGAGATCGCCACCGTCACGATATTTGGCCGCCATCGCCTCCAGCCCCTCCTTCTGCGCCTCGGCGCGGATATCGTGGGAGATCCGCATCGAGCAGAATTTCGGGCCGCACATGGAGCAGAAATGCGCCACCTTGTGTGCGTCCTTGGGCAAGGTCTCGTCGTGGAAATTCCGCGCCGTATCCGGATCCAGCGACAGGTTGAACTGATCTTCCCAACGGAACTCGAAACGGGCGCGAGACAGGGCATCATCGCGCATCTGCGCCCCCGGATGCCCCTTGGCGAGATCGGCGGCATGGGCTGCGATCTTGTAGGTGATGACGCCGGTTTTCACGTCGTCGCGATCCGGAAGGCCCAGATGCTCCTTCGGCGTGACGTAACACAGCATGGCCGTGCCGAACCAGCCGATCATCGCAGCGCCGATGGCCGAGGTGATATGATCGTAACCGGGGGCGATATCGGTGGTGAGCGGACCGAGCGTGTAGAACGGCGCTTCGCCGCAGGTCTTCAGCTGCTTGTCCATGTTCTCCTTGATCTTGTGCATCGGCACATGGCCGGGGCCTTCGATCATCACCTGGCAATCCTTCTCCCAGGCGATCTTCGTCAGTTCTCCGAGCGTCTCCAGCTCGGCAAACTGGGCGGCATCATTGGCATCGGCGATCGAGCCGGGGCGCAGGCCGTCGCCTAACGAAAAGGTCACGTCATAGGCGCGGGCGATGTCGCAGATCTCGTCGAAATGCTCGTAGAGAAAACTCTCGCGATGGTGATGCAGACACCACTTGGCCATGATCGAGCCGCCGCGTGAAACGATGCCGGTGACGCGGTTGACGGTAAGGTGGATATAGGAAAGCCGCACGCCGGCATGGATGGTGAAATAGTCGACGCCCTGTTCGGCCTGTTCGATCAGCGTGTCGCGATAGACCTCCCATGACAGATCCTCGGCAATGCCATTGACCTTCTCCAGCGCCTGATAAAGTGGCACCGTGCCGATCGGCACCGGCGAATTGCGGATGATCCATTCGCGGATATTGTGGATGTTGCGGCCGGTCGACAGGTCCATGACCGTATCGGCGCCCCAGCGGATCGCCCAGACCATCTTTTCCACCTCTTCCGCCATGGAGGAGGTGACGGCGGAATTGCCGATATTGGCGTTGATCTTCACCAGAAAATTGCGGCCGATGATCATCGGTTCGCTTTCGGGGTGGTTGATATTGGCTGGAATGACGGCACGGCCCTCGGCCACTTCGCGACGGACGAATTCCGGCGTGATGTAATCTGGAGTGTGCGCGCCAAAACTTTCGCCGTCCCGGACCAGGGCTTCCTTGGCCGCCTGACGGCCGATGTTTTCACGGATGGCGATGAATTCCATCTCGGGGGTGATGATGCCGGCACGGGCATAGGCAAGCTGGGTGACGGCGCGACCCGCATTCGCCTTGAATGGCATATTGCGAATGGGAAATTCGGGGGTCAGCCGCTCGCCGGTGGCAAAGCCGTTATCCTCCGGCTTGACGTGGCGGCCATCATAGCGGCCAACATCGCCGCGACCCAGAACCCAGTTTTCGCGCAGGCGCGGAAGACCCTGGTCGATTGCGACGATGTGTTTCGGATCGGTATAGGGGCCGGAACTGTCATAGACGGTGACCGGCGGTTCGCCGGATGTCGGGTGGAGAGCGATCTCGCGCATTGGCACACGCAGATCAGGAAATTTCTCTCCCGCGACATGGATTTTTGAGGAGGCCGGAAAAGGACCCGAAGTGACGGTCGGGCTTTGCGGTTTGGCGGCAATATTCATCGTGAGGCTCCAAGTTTCAAGGTTGGAGACCCAGTCCTAGAGCCGGAAAGATGGAAGAACGCCGATGACGGAATCCGGGTTACGAATTCAGAATTATCGCAGCGTTTTGCACCGTCCCTACGCCAGTATGAACTGGATCAGGTTCAACGGGTCACTGCGCGCGATAGCAGAATCTCAGCCCCTTGCCGGGACACCCCTGGTGAATGCGATGAGGCTATGACAGGCCGCCGGGCCGGTCAAGTGGGTGATGCAAGCGCCGCGAGAAGCTGAATGAAACAATCTCGCGGTTCTTGTATGGGCCTCGATCAATCGAGCCGGGCTTCACTCGCCGGATCGAAGAAGTGGACCTTGGCAGACGTGATCGACAGGCGGATTTCCTGGCCCGGTGCAAAATCCACCCGGTCGTTGACGACACAGGTGATTTCCGTGCCGCCGATATCGGCCAGAACATGCGTGTCGGCGCCGGTCGGTTCGACGACCTTGATCGTCGCCCTTGCGCCGTCCTGTAGGCCTGCGGCAAATCCTTGCGGACGGATACCGACAACGACATCACCGCCGCTTGCGGCTTTCGGCAGGGAAGGCAGGGCCAGACGCTCACCACCGGCAAGAAGCAGCGATTGCCCTTCGATCCTGCCGCGCAAGAAATTCATCGACGGTGACCCGAGGAACCCTGCAACGAACATGTTTTCCGGGTGATCGTAAAGTTCCAGCGGCGTCCCGATCTGCTCGACGCAACCGCCGCGCAGAACGACGATCCGATCCGCCATGGTCATGGCTTCGACCTGATCGTGAGTGACGTAGACGATCGTCGATCCCAACCTCTGGTGAAGCGCCTTGATCTCCGCGCGCATCTGCACGCGCAGCTTGGCATCGAGGTTGGAGAGCGGTTCGTCGAACAGGAAGACATCGGGATCGCGAACGATCGCACGCCCCATGGCGACACGCTGGCGCTGGCCGCCGGACAGTTGCGACGGCTTGCGCTGCAAGAGCGGGGTCAGCCCGAGAATTTCGGATGCTTCCGAAACCTTCTTGTCGATCTCGGCCTTTTTCATGCCGGATATTTCCAGCGAGAAGCCCATGTTCTGGCCGACCGTCATTTGCGGATAGAGCGCATAGTTCTGGAACACCATCGCGATGTTCCGTTCCTTCGGCGAAAGCGTGTTGACCACACGCCCGCCGATATCGATACGCCCAGCCGATATGTCCTCAAGGCCGGCGATCATTCTGAGCAAGGTCGACTTGCCGCAGCCAGACGGCCCGACCAGGATGAGGAATTCCCCATCCCGGATGTCGATCGAAACACCTTTGACCACTTCGAGCGCACCAAAGCTCTTGCGCAGATCGGAGACTTGAACCGTCGCCATGATGATACCTCTTCTCTAGTGCGTCTTGCGCGGGCGTATGCGCACGGCAAGATACGGCCTGCCCGGGAGTTTCAGCCCGAATGCGGCGGCAAACTGGTTGGTGATATGCGAGCCGCCGGTGATGCGCTGCGGATGGACTTTTGGCAGCGGTCCCTTTTCCAGCGGCGTAACCGTCATGTTCCAGACGTCGATGAGGTCGATTTCCCAATCGCCGTCTTTTTCGGGCAAGCCAAGCGCCCATTCGACCGGCTGGTGCTCGCCGAAATAGATGTAACGGACATCGCCATCCTGCACCGCGGACACGCGCTTGTAGGTCGTTCCGCGCTCCAGCATCGGCGTCAGGCCGTTGACCGCATCCTCTTCGAAGATATTGCGAAGGAAGGCGATACGGGCCGGCGCCTCACCGTGAAGCACGCCACCCTTTGCCCACCAGAGCTCGTCATTGGCATCCAGGAATGTCTCGCCATGGCCGATATAGCCGCCGCGGCAAAGGGTCAGCCAGTAACGATGAACCAGTTCGTGGCCATCGATATTACCCCATTCCTTCGGGATATTGCCTTCATATTCCGGCTCGTCGTTCACGACAGGCTTGCCATAGGCCGCACGCCAGTCGAGCGTCTTCTTGACGTCCCAGTTCTGGATGCAGACATGATCGACCCAGGGCTTGCGGTGATCATAGTTCTTGTCCACGTCGCCATTGTGGATCGATTTGGGATGACGCAACGGATCGCCTTCCTCGATGATCTGGAAGAAGCGGTCCCAACGCTCCATCGGCTTCGTGTCCAGAAGGAAGTCGTATTCGTTGGCAAGCGACCACCAGACATTTCGATAGGCGGCGATGCGGGCGACGATATAACGGAGATAGCGGAAATCCTGCTCCTCCGTCATCGTGCAATAACCCCAGCGGTCATAGGGATGGAAGAGGATGATATCGGCCTCGACACCCATATCCATCAGGCGGCCGATCTGCGTTTCGAAATGGCGGAAGCACTCGAAATTCGGCCGGTCCAGATCGTGGCTGCCATCGGCGCGCTTTTCATAAACGTCGAAAAGAGGCTCGTTGGTGTTGTAGATGTAGTCCTTGGGGAAGACACCCATGCGGATCTTGTTGAAAGGACCATCTGCGAGCGTCTTGAAGGTCTGTTCCTGCAGTTCCACCGTCTGGTGCGTCCAGGCATAGCAGGTCGTGCCGAAGGGCAGATACGGCTTGCCGTCGGCATGGGCGAAATGGAACTGGTTGCGAACCCGCACCGGGCCATGAACGCCCGATTTGGCCGGACCGACCGAGAGCTGGCCGCTCAGGCCTGCAAGCGCCTTGTCGGTCGATGTCGTGACGAACCGCCACTCGCCTTCCGTATCCGGGCAGAAACGCACCTTGTAGACGCCGTCGCCATCATAGAAGCCGGGAACCGTCACGTCGCGATTGCCAAGCGAAAACGTCGCTGCGAAATTGACGTCGAGATAGGGATTGCCGCCTGCGGGACCTTTGATCGAAAACTCGAATACGTCCCACCGGCTCACTTGTTCTGACATTTCTAACTCCTGGATATGATTGGATTTTCAGCCTTTGACCGCACCGGATGTCAGTCCGCTGACGAAGTATCTCTGGAAGATCATGTAGACGAGGACCGCAGGGAACACGGTCATGGCGATTGCCGCATTCAGCTGGCCGTAATCGGTCGAGAACTGTCCCTGGAAGGACATCAGGCCGAGCGGCAGGGTCCACATGTGACGGTCCTGCAAGAGCACCAGAGCCATGGCGAATTCGTTCCAGGTGGAGACGAAGTCGAGGATCAAAAGTGCAGCCAGCACCGGCAGCGAAATCGGCAGGAATATCCGGCGGAAGACCGTGACATGCGATGCACCGTCGATCAGCGCCGCTTCGGACAATTCCTTCGGCACCGCCTTGAAGAAGCCGTGCAGGATGAAAACCTGGTAGGGAACGCCGAAGGCCAGATAAGGCAGGATCACGCCGGGATAGGTATCGATCAGGCCAAAACCGTTCACCAGGGTGAAGATCGGCGCCAGCATGACCTGGAACGGGATCATCGCACCGAAGAGGAAGAACAGCAGCAGCAATTTGCCGAAACGCAGCCTGATCCTTGCCAGCGCATAGGCCGCCATCGCCGAAAACATCAGTCCGAGAGGCACCTTGATGACGGTGATGATGACGCTGTTCTTGAACGTCGTCTCGAAATTGCCGCGCGCCCAGGCGCCGGAAAAGTTGTTCCAGGCAATCTCCTGCGGCGGCGTGAAGGCGCTCGTGGCCATAACCTCGGCATTCGACTTGAGCGCCGTGAATGCGATCAGAACGACAGGCGCAATCCAGACCAGCGCAAAGGTGACGAGGATGATCCAGAGGATGATCAGAAATGGGTCCCGGCGCGGCTTGAGTTGCAGGGAGTCGTCTTCGCGGCGGGGTGCTATAGCAGTCATTCGCCTGCTCCTTCATCACGTTGCGACCAGCGCAGGTAGGGAACGACAATGGTCAGCGTGACCAGAAGCAGGATGACCGAGATCGCCGAGCCTCTGCCGAAATCGAAGATCTGCATCGACTGCATGAAAGCCCACAAAGCCAGCATCTGTGTCGACTGGGCCGGGCCACCGCCGGTCATGCCGTAAACGATGTCGAAGGCCTTGAGCGAGGAGATGGTCGAAAGGACAAGCACGATCGCCAGCGTTACCCGCAGCGCCGGCAGCGTCACATGGCGGAAAACCTGCCAGCGGCTCGCGCCGTCGATGCGTGCAGCTTCCACCAGCGAACGATCGACGCTCTGCAGGCCGGCGAGAAAAAGCACCATCGAGAAGCCGACATACTGCCAGGTATAGGCAACGAACATCGAATAGAGAGCGATCTCGCGATCACCCAGCCAGTCGCTGATCAGCGATTGCAGGCTCAGACTGGTCAGGACCTGATTGAACAGGCCGAAGAACGGGTCATACATCCACCGCCAGATGGTCGCGACCGCGATCGGTGCTATGATGACCGGCAGATAGTAGATGGCGCGCATCGGCACCCGGCCGAAAAGCTGCTGGTTGAGACCGAGCGCCAGGAGCAGGCCGATCGTCGGCGGGAAGATGACGGCAAGAATGGTCCAGGTGATGGTGTTGCGCAGGGCAACCCAGAACACCGCGTCATTCGTCAGAATGTAGCGGTAGTTCTCAAGCCCCACCCATTCCCTGTGCGGATCGAGGCCGTTCCAGTGCTGGAAGCTCAGGAACACCACTTCGATCATCGGCCAGATGGCGAAGGTGGCATAAACCGCCAGCGCCGGACCGATAAGCAGCAGGGCTTGCGTCCGTGAGGACTGCATGAATTTTGAGTTGAACATTGGAAACCCGTTTGTCCCGAGTCCTGACCTACCTTGCAGGTCGACAGTCTCCGCGGCGACGTCGCCGCGGAGAGATCAGGCGCCGCGCGACTTACTTCTTGCGGTTGCCGATAAACGTCTGCATCGCAGCAGCCGCCGCCTGAGGTTCGATCCTCGCTGCCGCGACATCATTGATGACGCGGAAATATTCGGTCGTCACATCGAGCGGGAATGCCTGGTCGCCATTGACGAACGTGCCCTTCGCATCGGCGAAGATCTGCGTCCATTCCTTGTGCATGGCCGACGCATCGTCCTTCAGCTTCACTTCCTTGTTGACGGACAGCGCACCGAACGTGCCGGCAATCTGGGTCTGGAATTCAGTCGAGGTGAACGAGTTGATGAACTCGGCTGCGAGATCCGCCTTTTTGGTCTTCGATGAAATGTAGAAATATTCGGCAAAGCCATAAAGGCGGCCGGTACCGTTCGGGAACGGGAAGACGTCGTAATCGTCGACGTTACCGCCTTCCTTGATCTGCGATACGAGCCAGTCGCCTTCGAGCATCATCGCAGCGCGCTTTGCCAGGAACAGCGTGAAGGACTGCTTCTGGTCGACGCCCATGAATGGCGACAGGATATAGTTCTGCCCCCACATTTTCATTTCGGCGAAGGCTTTTGTGGCGCACTCGGTCTTGCTCCAGTCCGCTTTCATCGATTTCAGCTGGTCATGGACATCGGCGCCGCAGGTGGTCTCGAGGATTTCGTCCATCAGGCGCATCAGATGCCAGTTGACCGACCCGCCAAAGGTGAAGGCGGGAATGCCCGCTTCCTTCAGCTTCTTGGCGGCTTCGACGAGTTCGTCATAGGTCTTCGGCTCCTGGGTGATGCCCGCCTTTTCGAACATCGCCTTGTTGTAATACAGGCCCTCGCCGGAGAAGCGGAACGGAACGCCGTGCTGGCCGGAACCGTAGCTCTTGGAGAATGCCAGGGACGGCGCCGTCAGGCGGTCGTTCCAGCCGTATTTGGCGTAGTCGGCGGTGATGTCCTTGCTGAGACCGGCTTTGACATATTCGCCGCCGAGGCCGAGGCCGGCCCAGCTCATGTAGACGTCCGGCCCTCTGTCCGACCCGGCTGCAACGCGCAGGGCGGTCTTGTGCTCATCGACGCCGCGCATGACGATCTCGACATTCACACCGGGGTGGGATTTTTCAAAATTCTCGGCCGCCGTCTGAAGCGCCTTCACCTGAGATTCCGCCGAGTAGCTGATCGTCCAGACGGTCAGATCTTCTGCATGCGCTGCGCTCGCCACCACCGTTGCCAGTGCGGATGCAGCCAAAAGTCTTGCGAAAGTTTTCATATGATCTCCTCCCAAAGATCGCTTGAAGTTCCTCGTTGACAACTATCAAAGCATTTTCGTTTTCTGTCAAATGTTTTCGAATTTATCCGATTTGCTTATTTTCAAAACCAAGTTGCCTCCATTCGAAAGTCACTCGCGAAAGTAGTTGAAATACCTGCCATCGATCCTTGCCGGCTTTCGCCGGCAAAGGAACATGTCGCGCCCTTCAGGCGCGACCTCGGCAGCGAAGCAACACGAGAGTTCGCTCTCGTCAGACCTAATGCGCGATCAGCCTCGCCAGCAACGACTGCCAACCGCGCCTTGCCTCCTGTCGCCAGGCGGCTGCATCGGCTTGCGGCCGAAACTCGCTTCGGGTCTCGTCGGCGCCAGCCCCCTCCCCATGCAGGCCGAGCAGCGCCATCATTGCGACACCGATCGCTCCGACCTCCGCCTGACCGCTCCGCGCCACCGGTCGATCCAGAACATCTGCCTGCAATTGCATCAGGAAATCGTTCGAAGACGCGCCGCCATCGGCCAGCAGGCCATCGAGCCTTGCGCCGAGATCCTTTTCCATGGCGGTAAAGACATCGGATATCTGCAGGACAATCGCATCGAGCGTGGCGCGGGCGATGTGGGCGCGGGTTGTCGCCAGCGTCATGCCGGAAATCGTGCCCGAGACATTGTCGTTCCAATGCGGCGCTCCCAGGCCCGCAAGAGCCGGCACGAAGACGACGCCGGCGGCATCCGGAACGGTTTGGGCAAGAGCGGACAGGGCTTTTGCATCCGGCAGGCCGAGCATCTCGGCGGCAAAGGCAGCAGCCTGAGCCGATACGGTAATATTACCTTCTAGCGCATAGGCGACACCGTTCCGGTCGCTCCAGGCGATCGTGCTGGACAGGCCGTTTTTCGACAGGACACGTCCGGGCGTCAGCGTCATCAGCGACGAACCGGTTCCATAGGTCGCCTTGACCAGGCCCGGTTCACGCACGCGGTGACCATAAAGCGCTGCATGGCTGTCACCCATCATGGCGAGGATCGGGACACCGGCGCTGAGCGCGGTTGCGCCCTCTGCCACTTCGCCGAAACGACTGTCGGAAGGGCGCACATCGGGCAAGGCCGCGACCGAAACCTTAAACAGGTCGCACAGACCTTCATCCCATTTCAACGTGCCGGTGTTGAACAGCTGCGTGCGCGATGCATTCGAATGATCGGTGGCGAATTCTTTTCCGCCCGTCAGCTTGTAGAGCAGCCAGCTATCGACCGTGCCTGCTCGAAGCAGGCCTTGCGCGGCAAGCGCCTTTGCTTCAGCCACGTTCTCCATCACCCAGGCGAGTTTGGAGGCGGGAAAAAGCGCATTGATCGAAAGCCCGGTCGCCTCGACCACCATCGGGTCGCGGCCTTCGGCAATCAGCGCTTCGCAGGCCTTTGCCGTGCGCCGGCATTGCCAAAGGATGGCGGGCGCAATCGGCTTGCCGGTCTCGGCGTTCCACACCACCAGCGTCTCGCGCTGGTTTGCAATCGCAAGCCCGGCAATCTTGTCACCGGCCTTGCCGACGATATCGGCAATCACCGCCTGTACCGTCGCCCAGATATCCTCTGCAGATTGCTCCGCCCAACCGGGGCGAGGATAGCTGGATGTCAGGGGAGCGGACGCCTTGGCGACGACCTCTCCCGCGGCATCGACCAGGATCGCCTTGGTATTGGTCGTCCCCTGATCAACGGCAATGATGAATTCTCCCCTCCCGCCTGCGCTCATCCCCGTTTGCGCCCGATCGCCTTGCGTGCGGACCTGGCGATCCCGGCGGCCGTCAGGCCGAAGTGATCGAACAGCCATTCGACCGAGCCTGTCGGCACGAAGCCCGGAAAGCCCATCCGCTCGATCGGAACCGGAAGATTGGCGGAGGTGTGCTCGGCGACCGCGCCGCCGAGGCCGCCGTGAATATTGGCTTCCTCGACCGTGACGATCGCACCCGTTTCGCTGGCAGCCGCGGAAATGGCAGCTTCATCGAGCGGCGTGATCGTTGCCATGTTGAGGATACGGGCGGAAATGCCTTCCGCCTCAAGTTCTACCGCAGCCTGCACGGCCAGATGCACCATGGTGCCACAGGCGATGATCGTGACGTCACTGCCCTTGCGGACGAGTTCGGCCTTGCCGGGCTGGAATTTCCGGTCTTCAACGGACAGATCCGGCACCGGCATGCGGCTGAGCCTGATATAGACCGGTCCTTCATGGGCAGCCGCCCATTTGACCGCTTCCGCCGTCTCCCAGCTGTCGGCCGGAACCACCATCGTGATATTGCTCAGCGGCCGCAGCCAGGCGAAATCCTCGATCGAATGGTGTGTCGGCCCAAGCTCGCCATAGGCGACGCCCGACGATTGGCCGACAAGCTTCACGTTGAAACCGGCATAGGCGATATCGGCCTTGACCTGTTCGAGCGCACGGCCGGTCAGGAAGCAGGATGCCGCCGAGACGAAGGGAATGCGCCCGCCATTTGCGAGACCGGCGCCGACGCCCACCATGTTCTGCTCGGCAATGCCGACATTGATCAGCCGATCCGGAAACTTCTTCTGGAAACCGCCGAGCTTCGAGGAGCCAACGGAGTCATTGACGACAGCGACAATGCGCGGATCGTTTTCGGCAAGTTCCTCGATCGTGCGTGCCCAGGCATCGCGACAATCGTAAAAACCTTCCTGTTTTGCAGCGGGAGCAGCCATCAGACCAGTTCCTCCATGGCGATATCATATTGCTCGGCATTCGGCACGCCATGGTGCCAGGACGCCTTGTTTTCCATGAAGGAAACGCCCTTGCCCTTGATGGTGTTGGCGATGATGCAGAGCGGTTTCGAACGGCCGCCTGGCGGTTCGGACAGGGCGTTGACGAGAGCGCCTACATCATGTCCGTCGACCACCTCGACATCCCAGCCGAAGGCGCGGAACTTGTCGTCGAGCGGATCGAGGCCGTTGGTCTCTTCCGTACCCATGCCCTGCTGCAGCCGATTGCGGTCGACGATGAGCGTGAACTTGCCGAGCTTGCGGTTGCCGGCGCTCATCGCCGCCTCCCAGTTAGATCCTTCCTGCAACTCACCGTCGCCGGTCAGAACGAAGGTGCGATAGTCGCTATTGGTCATCTGCCCGGCGATCGCGATACCGAGTGCCACCGGCAGGCCATGGCCGAGCGGTCCGGTATTGGTTTCCACGCCGGGAAGATAATTGCGGTTCGGATGGCCGTTCAGCTTGGATTGCGGCTGCATATAGGTTTTCAGCCAGTCTTCCGGATAATAGCCGGCGGCGCAAAGGGCGGTGTAAAGCGCGCCCGTTGCGTGGCCTTTCGACATGATGAAGCGATCCCGCTCCGGCATATCCGGCTTTTTCGGGTCGTAACGCATCACGCCGAAATAGAGCGTCGCGATGATGTCGATCGCCGAAAAATCGCCGCCGGGATGTCCGAGTTGGGCATCATAGACCATCGTGAAAGCCCTGCGGCGCATCCACAATGCCTTCTCGCGAATGGTATCGACGAGGTCATTCTTCAACATGGGTATTGGCCTTTCATTGCCGGATTGGGCCGGACCTGGCTGTTGCCGCAAGCGGCGCCTACATGGCGCCGAACAGGGCCTTCTGCGCGATCTTCAAGGCGCCGATTGCGTCATGGCGGCTCTGCGCTTCCTTCAATGCATCGACATCGAGCGCATCGAGGCCCTTGTCGGCGGCTTTGAGGAAATCGATCGCGTGATTGGCTGTCGCGACACTGTCTTCGCGGAACGGGAACTGGTCGAGCTGCCACACACCTTCCCACTTGTTCTTCCGCAGGACATAGAAGAACTCGAAGATTTCGATCGGATGCAGGCTGCCGGCGACGAGATCGTCATCCCAGGAGCGGTAGTTGTCGTTGACGTCCATGCCGAACAGCCGGCCGTAGTCGATGGCGAGCTGTGCACTGTCGGCAGCCGATTCACCGCCCATGATGGCATGGCCGAAATCGAGCAGGATGCCGACATTCGGCAGGCCGATCTTCTCGATGCCGAGAAGCGTGCGGGCAACGGAACCGAAGCTCATCCGCACGCGCGGTTCGCGCGGCTTGTATTCGATGACGAATTTCAGATCCGGATTTTCACTGGCGAGCTGCCCGACGCCATCGAGCGAATGCTTCCACAAAGTGCCGTAATCGACCTGGAACGGATAGTCCCAGCCATCCTGGCCCGGCCACAGCTTGACGTAATCGGCACCGAAATAGCGGACCTGGTCGCAGGCTTCGGTCACCAGTTCATGGGTGCGGCGGCGAACGCCCACATCCGGGTTGGTGAAGGAGCCCTTGACGAATTCGCGCGTGTAGATTTCCGGCGTGATGCCGATGACGCCGAGCTTGTTGCGATCCAGCGCCTCTTTTACCTGCGCATTGGAAAAGTCGCCGCCGAAAAAGGGATAGTTGATATCGACGACCGACAGATCCTTGACCTGGCCGGCGAGATCGATCGCCTCGATAACGCTGCGCGGCGTGCCGTAACCGTCCGTCGCGTAACGGTCGAGATAGGTTGCGAAATGCCAGATTCCGGCGCCGAAACGTTGTTCAGTCATGATGCTTCCTCCGATTATTCAGTGTCGCCCCTATCGGACTTCCAGAGTGATATCGCGCTCGCGGCGCCACTATGCGCCCCTCTCCTCAGGACAAAGCGCTCATCCCGGACAAACCAACAAAAGACTTTTGATTACTTTCGATCTCTTTCGTTTCAAATTAACTGACATACGTCGAGAGAACATTCAAGTGAATTATTGGAGCTTGAAGCGGCGGGATGTTTAAAAAATATGCCGCATTGCAACATAAGAGAGAACAACAAGGCGTGATTGCCGCACAAAAGCGCAGTCATCAAAAATATATTGACAATAAACGAAAGTGATCGATAGTTCGAAACAGACGCCACGGGAGGGTGGTCTTTTTTCAACGGGAGGTAATCATGAAGCTTACGAAACGTCTTTTGATGTCCGTCGTCGCGCTGGGTATTGCCGGCGCCATGTCAGGCACGGCACTTGCTGCCGATACGATCGCGATCATCACGCCGAGCCATTCCAACCCATTCTTCAAGGCCGAAGCCGATGGCGCAGCGGCAAAGGCTAAGGAACTTGGTTATGCGACCATGGTTCTGGTTCACGACGACGATGCGAACAAGCAGAGCGAACTTTTCGACAGCGCCATCGCCGCCGGCGTGAAGGCCATCATTCTCGACAATGCAGGCGCGGATGCCTCCGTTGCCGCCGTGCAGAAGGCCAAGGACAAGGGTATCCCCTCGTTCCTGATCGACCGCGAAATCACCACGGCGGGCGTCGCCGTTTCGCAGATCGTCTCCAACAACTACCAGGGTGCCCAGCTCGGGGCGGAAGAATTCGTCAAGCTGATGGGCGAAAAGGGCAATTATGCCGAACTGCTCGGCAAGGAATCCGACACCAATGCCGGCATCCGCTCGCAGGGCTATCATGACGTCATCGACCAGTATTCCGATATGAAACTGGTTGCCAAGCAGACGGCCAACTGGTCGCAGACCGAAGCCTATACGGTGATGGAATCGATGCTGCAGGCACATCCCGATATCAAGGGCGTGATCTCGGGCAACGACACGATGGCCATGGGCGCCTATGCGGCGCTTGAGGCCGCCGGCCGCAAGGATGTCATCGTCGTCGGCTTCGACGGTTCGAACGACGTTCGTGACTCGATCAAGAAGGGTGGCATCAAGGCAACCGTTCTTCAGCCGGCCTACCAGCAGGCGCAGAACGCCGTCGAACAGGCGGACAAGTTCATCAAGACCGGCAAGACGGGCCTCGATGAAAAGCAGCTGATGGATTGCATTCTCATCAATGCCGACAATGCCGGCAAGCTCGAGACCTTCGCGCTGAAGCCATAAGACCGCCATCCCCACCCGGGACATGCCACATGTCCCGGGTGCCTCTTGCTTTTAAAAGAAGTGCGGGTACCCATGAAGATCACGACCCTGTTTGTGGCAAGCCTTCTTGCCGCGTCCGTTTCCGGCTGCAAGCTGGTGAAAACCAGTGACGGTGAAGGCGGCGCAGCCGCCGATCCCATTGCCGAAGTCGTCGAGACGACATTCGACGCCAAGCTCGTTCCGGCCCTTACCGAAAAGGCGGTCGATCTTGCAACGCTGCAAGGCGCGATCAAGGGCAGCCTGGACAAGGCGGGCGAAAGCCACGGTATTCGCGTCGGCGGCGCCGGCGGCGGCTGGAATTTCCCGGTCAAGGGCACGGCCACCGTATTGGAAGATACCCGCGCCAGCACCAAGGCCGCCGTTGCGGAAATCGACGTCGATGGCGACGGAAAGGCAGATGCGACGCTCCAGCTCGGACCGGTGGTCAAGGGCAGTGCCTTGCGCGACACCACCAACCTCTATGATTTCTCGACATTCCGCGACCAGATAGAATACGCGAAACTCGGGCGCGCGCTGAACGACAAGGCCGTTTCCAAACTGCCCGCGGCCGATACCGAGCTGAAGGGCAAGAAGGTGAATTTCGTCGGCGCTGTGGTCATCCGCTCGGCCGGCGAAAAACCGTTGATCACGCCGGTATCGATCGAGGTCGCGCCATGACGGACGCCAATCCTATCGGCCTTTCGATCCGCAACGGCTCGAAAATCTATCCCGGCACCCAGGCGCTGAAAAATGTCGATTTCGATCTGCGCATGGGAGCGGTAAACGTGCTCGTCGGAGAGAACGGCGCCGGAAAATCGACGCTGATGAAGATCATCGCCGGCGTCGAGCAGCTGAATGGCGGCACGATCGAGATAGACGGGCAGCAGGTCGTCTTCGCCGACAAGACGGATGCCGCAAAACACGGCGTCGGCATCGTGTTTCAGGAACTCAACCTGTTCCCGAACCTGACGGTGGCGGAAAACATATTCGTCGGGCACGAAAAGACGCGCGCCGGCATCCATATCGACAGCCAGGCGCAGAGAACCGCTGCCGCGGCGCTGATGAAACGCCTCGAACAGAATATCGACCCGGACACGCCGCTCGGCAACCTGCGGATCGGTCAGCAGCAGATCGTCGAAATCGCCAAGGCGCTGGCCGAAAACGCCCGTATCCTGATCCTCGACGAACCGACATCTGCGCTTTCCGCGGCCGAGGTGGAAGTCTTGTTCCGGGTCATCGGCGACCTGAGGAAACAGGGCGTCGGCATCGTCTACATTTCCCACCGGCTGGAAGAGCTGATCCGCATCGGCGACTACATCACCGTTCTGCGCGATGGCGCGATCACCGGATCGCGCTCAATGCAGGGCGTCGATATTCCATGGATCGTCGCCAACATGATCGGCAGCGCCTCGAAGGAGTTTCCGAAGACCGGCGATCATGAACTCGGCAATGAAGTGTTCCGTGTCGATAATGTCTGCCTTCCGAGCCCGGCGGGCGGTTATGCCGTCGACCACATGTCGCTTTCCGTGCGCGAGGGCGAGATCGTCGGGCTTTACGGCCTGATGGGTGCGGGTCGCTCCGAGCTTCTCGAATGCATCATGGCGCAACACCCGAATTCCTCGGGCCAGATCTTCATCGGCGGCAAGCCGGTGAAGGAAAAGAGCGTGTCCGGCCGGATCCGTCGCGGCCTGGCGCTCATCCCGGAGGATCGCAAGCGCGACGGCCTCGTGCAAATTATGACCATCCGCGAAAACCTGACCATGTCGTCGCTTTACGATTTTACCCGCGGGTTTCACCTGTCGCTGAAGGCCGAAGCCGCCAAGGCGGCGGAATTCGTCAAGCGCATGGCGATCAAGATCGCCAGCCTCGAACATCCCGTCTCCAGCCTTTCCGGCGGAAACCAGCAGAAGGTCGTGATCGGCAAGGCGCTGATGACACGGCCGAAAATCCTGCTGATGGACGAACCGTCGCGCGGCATCGATATCGGCGCCAAGGCGGAGATTTTCCGCACCATGCGCCGGCTTGCAGAAGACGGCCTCGGCATCCTCTTCGTAACATCCGATCTGGAAGAAGTTCTCGCCCTTTCCGATCGCGTACTCGTCATGGCGAATGGACGGCTGACCGGACAGTTCCCGGCCGGCGCAAGCGCTGCGGAGGTCATCTCCGCGGCAACCCCCAATCTAAACAGGGTTGAAACACGATGAGCAGCATCGACGCCTCGGGCAACGCCAAGACCGTGATCGGCGGTCACAAATCCAGAACATCGGCGCTTCTGCTGCTTCTGCACATGCGCACCTTCGTGGCGCTGATCCTGGTCTTCGCCTTCTTCGCCATTGCCGCACCGAACTTCCTGACGACAGGCAACATGCTGATCATCTCCAAGCATGTGGCACTGAACGCGATCCTCGCAATCGGCATGACCTTCGTCATCATTGCCGGCGGCATCGATCTTTCGGTCGGCTCTATCGTCGGCCTGTGCGCCATGGTCGCCGGCTATCTGGTGCTTTACGGCATCGACCTCGGCTTTGTCGGTGTCGCCTACAGCGTCCAGTTCAACACGATCGAGATCTGCCTCATCGTGCTTGTCGTCGGCATATTCATAGGCTGGATAAACGGGATGCTGATAACAAAGCTGAATGTCGCGCCATTCATCGCGACACTCGGCATCCTTTATGTCGCCCGCGGCTCAGCACTGCTCTTCTCCGACGGCCGGACATTTCCCAATCTTGCGGGCAATCCGGAATACGGATCGGACACGTTCCGCATCATCGGTTCGGGCACATTCTTCGGCCTGCCCGTCTCCGTCTGGATCATGGTCGTGGTCGCACTGGGCGCTGCCTATCTTGCAACGCGCACACCGCTTGGCCGGCATATCTATGCCGTCGGCGGCAATGAACGCGGGGCGGCATTGTCCGGCGTCAATGTCGATCGCACCAAGCTGTTCGTCTACATGTTCTCCGGGCTTTGCGCAGCACTCGTCGGCCTGATCATTTCATCGCAGCTGCAGGCCAGCCACCCGGCGACCGGCGAGACATTCGAACTCAACGCCATTGCCGCGGCCGTGCTCGGCGGTACATCAATGTCCGGCGGACGCGGGCGCATCGCGGGCACGATCGTCGGTGCGTTCGTGATCGGCATCCTTGCGGACGGGCTGATCATGATGGGCGTTTCGTCCTTCTGGCAGACGGTGATCAAGGGCCTCGTCATCATCGCCGCCGTCGTCGTCGATCAGGTCCAGCAGAAGCTTCAGGCCCGTGTCGTCCTGCAGCAGAACGCGAATTGAGGATTTAAAGCTCAGGGCTGTTCCTGTAATGATCCCATAAAAGAGAATCGAATGGTTTCGATTGTTTGCGGTTCAAGGATTTAGGCAGGCCGGAATGGAAGCGAAAGAAGAGCAGGATGCTTCGGAGTCGATGATCGGTCTCCTGTCCGAGCCGAGACGACGCCGTATCCTCGAATGGCTGCAGGAAGAAGGGTCGGCGCGGGTGAGAGACCTCGCCGGCGCCTTCCGCGTATCGGAAGCGACGATCCGGCAGGATCTGGAACGGCTGGAAAGCGAGGGCTTCATCACCCGCGAGCATGGCGGCGCCTATCTGAATACCGCAGCGCCTGCGACCGGCACGATGACGCTCCATCATCAGGAGAACATGGACAAGAAGCGCCGGATCGGCGCGCTCGCCGCCAGCCTGGTCAAGGACGGCGAGACGCTGATCCTCGACGCTGGTACGACAACGACCGAAATCGCGACCCGGCTGACCAACCGGCGCGACCTGACGCTGATAACCAACGCGCTGAACATCGCCATCATCCTCGGCTCGGTGCCGACCTTCGCGGTGCATATGCCGGGCGGGCAGTTCAAATCTCCGACGCTCTCGCTTTCGGGCGACAAGTCGGTCGAATATTTCCGCAACATCTTTGCCGGCAAGCTGTTTCTCGCCACCGCCGGCGTGGCGCTCGATGCGGGCCTCACCTATCCGAGCTTTGCCGACCTGCAGCTCAAGGAAGCGATGATCAAGGCAGCGGCACATGTCTATCTCGTCGCCGATAGCACCAAGATCAACCGCTCGTCCTTCACCCGTCTCGGATCGCTGGACGTGATCAACTCCTTCATCACCGATGACGGCATTTCCGACCGAGATGCTAAAGAATTCGAGAAGCGCGGCATCGAGATCCTGATAGCAAAATAAAGCGCATCTTCCGGCGATTGCGCAATATTTTCATCCCTACCTGAATTTTCTGAGCGCGTTTGCCTGTTGCAATTCAAGCGTCTGTTGAAATAAACTCGCTCCGTTCTCAGGGCGGGGTGTAACTCCCCACCGGCGGTATCGGGGTTTCCCCCGGAGCCCGCGAGCGCTTCCTTAAAAAGGAAGGTCAGCAGATCCGGTGAGATGCCGGAGCCGACGGTTATAGTCCGGATGGAAGAGACCAACCCGCGGCGGCCTTTGACCGGGCTGCCCGTGGCGCTTGTTCGCCCAAGGGATAGTTTTGTCGGTGATAAGCCGATGCAACAGCCTTTACCGGCTTAACCCTTGAAAGACTTGAAATGACGATTTCCAGAATTGAAGATGCAATCGAAGCCTTTTCCCGCGGGGAAATGGTTGTGGTTGTCGATGACCAGGACCGCGAAAACGAAGGCGATCTGATTTTTGCTGCAGAAGATGCAACCAATGAGAAGATAGCGTTCATGATGAACAAGGCCCGTGGCCTGATCTGCATCGCCATGGACCACACTCGCATCGATGAACTCGAACTTCCCTTGATGGTGCCGAACAACACGGAATCGATGAAGACGGCCTTCACCGTGTCCGTCGATTACATTCCCGGCACCACGACCGGTATCTCGGCCGCCGACCGCGCCGCGACCGTCAAGGCGCTTGTCGACCCGGCAGCCCGCCCCGCCGATTTTGCCCGCCCGGGCCATATCTTTCCGTTGAGGGCAAATCCGGAAGGTGTTCTCGGCCGCCCCGGCCACACGGAAGCGGCAGTCGATCTTTGCAGGCTGGCCGGAAAGGCACTGTCGGGCGTCATCTGCGAAATATCCAATGACGACGGCACCATGGCCCGTCTTCCCCAGCTTGAGATCTTCGCGGAACAGAACGGCTTGCTGGTCATCACCATCGAGGACCTCATCCAATATCTGAATGACGCGAAGGCCGGAGCATTGGCGGCAGCCTGATCGGCTCCGCGCATTCGACCAAGATACGGCGAGCCTCACCGGCTCGCCGTTTTATTTTTGCTCCAGAGGCAGGATGATGCGCGCCACGAGCCCGTTGGGCTGACGATCGAGCAGAACCAGTTTTCCATGATGCGCCTGGACGATTTCGGCAACGATGGAAAGGCCCAGACCAAAGCCGGTTTCGGTGTCCTGGCGCGCCGTATCGACCTTGAAAAATGGTTCAAGCACACGGGTGCGATATTGCTCCGGAATGCCCGGCCCGTCATCGCTGATGTCGATGACCGCCTGCCCTTCGACGGCGCGAAGCTCGACCTTCACATGCGTGCCGAACTTTATCGCGTTTTCGCAGAGATTGGTAATCGCGCGCGTCAGCGCCAAAGGCTTGAAATTGGTGACCATGCGTGCGGGGCCACTATATTGCACGTCATGCCCCATGTCGGCGAATTCGTCACAGGTCGTCTGCAGCATGGAGCCGAGATCCGCGCGTTGCGAAACTTCCCGCTGGTGGTTGTCGCGAAGATAACCCAGGCTTTCCTTCAGCAGCCGGTCGATGCGCTCGATATCTCCGAGAAGGCCTTCCCTTGTCTCGTCTTCCTGCACTCTTTCCGCGCGAAGCCGCAGGCGCGTCAACGGTGTCCTCAGGTCATGGCTGATGCCGCGCAGCATCCTCGTGCGCGATTCCACCATGGTCGAAATCCGCCGCTGCATGCCGTTCAGCGCGCGGGCGAGTGTGACGATTTCGGAGCTTCCACGCTCTTCGAATATCGCCGGGCCGAGAGAGATATCCGCCTTCATTGCCGCCGACGCGATGCGCCGCAACGGGCTGGTCAGCGCCCCCACCGCAAACACCGAAAACAGGATGAGCAGCGTGACTGTTGCCACCAGATAGTTCGAACCGAATATCAGCGCATCGTTGCGAAGGAAGCTTTCGGGCAATTCCATGACGAGAAGTGTATCGTTGTCGACTTGCGCGGCAAGCACACGTTTTCCGTCGGCAAACGTCCTCCAGCCGCCGAATGGTACGGGGTGGTTTTCTGGAGGAAGTAGCCGATCGAGGATGACTTGGAGGAAAGGCTCGTCAGGCGAGGACGTGGTGAACCGTTCTGAATACGAGAGCGGCTGCAATGTCAGACGCCCGTCTTCGTGATTAGCCGCCGCCAGTATCACATCTCTGTCGCCGGGCGTTGCCGGCGCAAGCACAGAAGCGATCGCGGACACGTGGGCCGACATACTTTCCATATCAGGAGCGCTGTATTCCTCCCTGACCCAACTTTCGAGCGTCGAACCGATGATGAAAGCAATGATCAGGCAGGCAAAAATGACTGCGGTGATCTGGCCGTGAATGGTCGAAAACAACCGGGAGACCCGAAATCCCAAAACGCCCCCTTGGGCCGTTCCGCCCGGTACAGATTGCATTGCGGCCCCTATCGCAGGCCTGTTGCCCTGAAGATAAGGCCATCCGCCGCAAAACCACATTAAGTTTTGTGTCGATCGCGACTTGCTTGCCCTAGGCCACCTAATCCAGCTTGTCCGCAACAAAGCGTAACACAAAGACATGCTGAGCCGGATCCATCCGTGACAGGACAGATGCGTTGCATGCACGGCTCGCCCTTTCAGGTGATGCCCCGTGTCAAATTCACTGGAGCACCCATGTCTTTTATCCAACGGACCGATCGGCGACTTCTCGCAAGCGCCTTATACGTCACGCTCGCGATCGCCGGCACGGTTTCGACCACGCTTGCTGCCGATGCAGGCCTTTCAGGACAGCCGCCGGAACCGCCATTCGACCAGGAGCGGTTTAACAAGGAGAAACCCGAACGCAACTGGAGCCTCATCGTCGGCGCAGGCGGAATTTACGAGCCGGAATATGAGGGTAGCGGCGATTTCAAAGTACAGCCCGTACCATTCGTCGTCTTCACCTATGGCGAGTGGCTGGAGATCGATCCGCGCGGCGTGACGATCACCGCATTCGAGCACAACGGCTTCGCACTCGCAGCCAAGGTCGGTTACGAAGGTGGGCGTGATGAAGACGACGCTGACCGCCTGAGGGGACTGGGCGATATCGACTTTGCAGCCACGGTCGGCGCCAAGGCCTCCTACAAGTGGGACGGTTTCGAGATCTATGCGAGCGTTGACCAGACCATCGAAGGCAGCGAGAGCCTGATCGGCACATTCGGCGCGGAATATCAGGCGCCGGTAAGTGAGCGGCTGATCCTAGGCGCCGGTGTCGAAGCGGTAGTCGCCAACGACAAGCATATGCAGTCCTATTTCGACGTGACCGCCGCCCAGGCAGCAAAATCCGGTCTTCCAGAATACAAGGCCGAGGCCGGCCTGAAACGCGTCAACGTTTCGGCATCGGCAATCTACCTCCTGAGCGAAAACTGGCTCATCCGCGGCGAGGCCGGCGTGGGCTTCCTGACAGGAGACGCCGCAGACAGCCCGATCGTGGAAGAAAAGACACAGCCCTCAGCTTCTCTATTCGTCGGCTACAAATTTTAAGGCGGGGAGGCGTTTGGAGCGAGGGCCGGGCATTGTCCGGCTCTCAGGAATACTCTCTGTCGCGAATGTCAGGACTTCCCCGACAAATCATTTCTGTTCTCAACCTCAACTCTGTTTGGCCAGCGTCGCTCGTGGCTACTCCGATAGAGGTTACCCGAATTGTCCAACGCCGTGGACCTCAACGCAGCGGCAAGCTAAATATCGATGACCGTATCTTGCTGGCGAAACGGTTCGGAGGGGGCATGCCTATGCTCGATATTGCCAAAATATCCGCAATCGCCGAAAGCGCAGCAAGAAAGGCCGGGCACGCCGTCGTGAGCGAATGGATGGCCTCTCGCTCGGATATCCGTAGCAAGGGCGGAACAGACATAGTAAGCGCCGCAGATATCCTTTCTGAGCGAATAATATCATCCTGCATACTCGGGGAATTTCCGGCCCATCGGATCCTGTCTGAAGAGGATAGCAGCAGCCATGCCTACAACTATTCCGGCCCGCTATGGATCATCGACCCAATTGACGGTACCGCCAACTACGTGCGCGGCCATCCATATTTCGGGATATCGGTAGCGTTCGCTATGGATGGGAAGGTGTTGGCTGGCTGTGTCCATGCACCAGCCCTTGACGAGACCTTTCGCGCAGTTAGAGGCGAGGGCGCGACCTTCAATGGCACGCGCATAGAGCCTTCGTCGCCAACAGATTTGCTTCGGTCGGTCGTCAGCACCGGTTTCCCTCACGACAAAACCAGCGTTGGATCGCTGAGCCAGCGGGTCGATCTACTTCTGCGCAATTGTCAGGATATTCGTAGAAGCGCGTCACCTGTGCTCGACATTTGTTATGTTGGCATGGGTCGCCTAGACGCGCATACTGAAAGTCTTTTCCCTTGGGATGTGGCCGCCGCCGGGTTGGTGGCGATGGAAGCCGGCGCGGCTAGAAGCCACCTCACATCCGTGGAAGGTGATAAACCGTTAGATCTTTTGAGTGACGATGTCTTGTTTTCGGCGCCCGGAATTCACCAACAGCTTCTATCGCTTCTGCGTTCTGTGCAGAATTGCGTCTACCACCTTTCGCGCGCGATCCCGCCTAACGTCGCCAGTCAGCAATTCACTCCACTTGCGATACGCCTTCGCCGCAATTCCGCAGATTAAAACCGGAGTTCTGCGACTGGCGAGCACGCAGTCATGAAGCCGGAGTTATCTGCCGATTACATCACCCATGGTTCAGCGCGCCTCGAGCTTTCAGCCCTGCTCGACATTTGCGGTAAACATGTAGCCGCCGAGCCGCACGGTTTGCAGCAGAACCGGGCTTTTCGGATCCGCCTCGATCTTCTGCCTGAGACGGCTGATATGGACATCGACGCTGCGTTCGATCGGACCGGCAAGGCCGGTATGGGTGAGCGAAAGCAGCTCTTCGCGCGTAATTACGCGGCCTGGATTGCGGCAGAAGGCGAGCAGCAGATCGAACTCTGTCGTCGTCACGGAAACCCGGGCGTTACTTGGATCGTGCAGCTGTCGACGCAGGGGGTCGATCTGCCAGCCCTCGAAGCGTAGTTTCCGCTGAACCGCAGTGTTCACCAGCCCATAGGATGCCCGCCGAAGCAGGCTGCGGATACGGGCAACGACTTCGCGGGGGCTGAATGGCTTGGTGACATAATCATCGGCGCCGACCTCCAGCCCGACTATGCGGTCGACCTCTTCACCAAGCGCGGTCAAAAGAATGATCGGCGTCGTCTTTTCCGAGCGGATGCGCCGGCAGATGCTCAGACCATCCTCACCGGGCAGCATGACATCCAGGATGATGAGGTCGAATTCGTTGTTGCGCAGCAGGGCATTCATCACATGCGCGTCTTCGGCAACGGTTGCAGTCATGCCGTTTTCCTGGATGGCCAGCGCGAGCAGTTTACCGATCTCGGGATCGTCCTCGACAATCAAAATCTTTGCATTGGCTGAATTTGCTTGCACGGCTGTAGTCCCTGATCGCCTGAATGCACGCGTGTCGCATACTGGCCGGATAGCATATGTTTCGCTTTATTAAGTTTTGTTACGAAGCTTGGGAAGCGTCCCAAAATTCAAGCGGTTATTGCCTCCCTGCATGACTCCATAAACCGCACCACAGGGCGTGCAACAATACGAAATAAGACGAAATGAACCGAGGATGTTGC
Source organism: Aliirhizobium wenxiniae (assembly GCF_014201355.1). GTDB lineage: Bacteria > Pseudomonadota > Alphaproteobacteria > Rhizobiales > Rhizobiaceae > Neorhizobium > Neorhizobium wenxiniae. Next base: position 68,297 of record NZ_JACHEG010000012.1, on the reverse strand, counting down.
CCGGATTAGTTTGCCCCGAAAACCCGGAGCAAACCCATGACGCCGTCGATCCTGCACCGCAAGCAGACAAGATTCCACCTTTCGCTCGTACTCATGGCAACGATGGTGGCAAGCGGAGCATTCTACCTCAATCCCTCGATCGATATGGCCGTCTCGCGGTATTTCTTCGATGGCGAGCAGTTTCCTTTAAGACACAATGGATTGCTGCAGGCGCTGCGACAGGCGAATTTTTGGGCGGGTACCATCGTCATCGGTGCCTCGATGGCACTGTCGGTCTCGCGTCGTCTCAGGAATGCGCTCGGTGTCAGCCTCGGGCGCACGCTCGTTCCCCTGATCACCTACGGAGTGGGTGTCGGCCTCATCGTCAACATGTTCCTGAAGGACACTTTCGGGCGTGCAAGGCCGCGCGACACACTTGGCCTGGGTGGCGATCAGCCACTTTCTGCAGCCTGGGAAATGTCTCAGGCCTGCGCGTCGAACTGTTCCTTCACCTCGGGAGAAGCCGCCGGCGCAATGGCGATGATGTCGCTGCTTTACCTTATCCCAGCCGGGGGGAAACTGACGCGCCGAGTTGTGCAGATTCTTCTTGGAACACTCGCGATATCACTATCCTTCAACCGCATCCTGTTCGGCGGACACTATCTCTCCGACGTCGTGCTTTCCATGCTTATCGTCACCATCGTGATGCTCGCAGCCGAATTGCTGGTCGCCCGAACCCGATGGGAGAAGTTCTTGCTGAGAAGAGCGGCTTCAAGGCTTGGTCGGCGTGAAAACACTGCCGGCATCGCCTTATCGCCGACGCGATGAGGCCGGTCGATATGGGTGGGATGCATGCAGTGCCTGCCGCCTCGCAATCGATAACTGACGACTTCGCAAACAGCACCGCATCCCATCACAACGCCAAGGGAGACCGCACCATGCAAACTAGACCTCATGCAGGCTCCCTCCAAAACAACAGCGAAGATCTGGTCGATAGGGTCAAAGGCATCATCGCCACCTATCTTGATCTCCCGTTGGAGCTTCTCGTTGATGAGGCGAGCCTATTGCACGACCTGGGTGCGGACTCCCTGGAAATTACCGAGATGATGATGGTTTTCGAAGAGGAGTTCAGCTGCACGATCGATGACAACGCGGCCGACCACCTTTTTACGGTTGGCGACATCATAAGGCATCTGCAGAACCTTGCTGATGCTCAAGACTGATCGGCTTCGGGGAAATTACATGCCCGCAGGCAACAACCCATGTGTTTGAAGACAACGTTGCTTTCGCTGTCCCTTCCCCTGAAGCCCTTACGAGATCAGGCAGTTCCCACCCGACACAGGTTGCTCTGAATGGCCCGGAGACCTCTTTCGCGCCTCCTGTTCCAGGTGCTGATATCGGTTATTCTCGTCAGCGCGCTTCTTGGTGGCCCTGTTATCCTGATGCTTCTAGTTGATCGCAGTTACTGAGAGCCTGTCGCGACATTTCGGGAAGAATGGGATCGATACGGGATCATCTCCGCTCTTCCAATTTATGAAATTATCAAACTCCGCCGAAACAGATGACGGGGCCAGCCTGCGGAAGCTGGCCCCGTCTAGACGCGCCGGGGATCGGCCTGGGGGGCCGCGTGTTATGGCGCGTCTATTATATAGGCTCCTCGTCCACACGGCTTTCGGCCGACGGGAGGAAGGGCCTAAAGACACGGCTTGCACGATCACCGCCGGCGGAGACGATCAGGTGCAAGGAGGGGATAACCACAAGCGAAAGGATGGTGGAAACGAGAAGCCCACCGATCACGGCGATTGCCATGGGTGCCCTGAACTCGCCCCCTTCTCCTATGCCGAAGGCCGAGGGCAGCATGCCACCTGCCATGGCAAGCGTCGTCATGATGATCGGGCGCACGCGCTCGCGGCAGGCCTCGACAACGGCCTCTCCGCGCGAAAGCCCATGCGCCTCCCGCTCGACGGCGAAATCCACCAGCATGATCGCATTCTTGGTGACGATACCCATCAGCATCAGGATACCGATCACGACAGGCAGGGATATCGGGTAGCCGCTGAGAAGCAGCGCCGCGACAACACCGCCGATAGAAAGAGGCAGCGACGCCAGAATGGTGAAGGGCGACAGGATGCTTTTGAAAAGCAGGACGAGGACGATGAGCACCAGCATGATCCCGCCGCCCATGGCAACCGCAAAACTTTCGAAGATCTCGCCTTCCGTATCGGAATCGCCGGTTGCCTGGACGCGTACGCCATCCGGCAGCGTCTTGACGCCTTCGAGCTGCATCAGCCGCTCAAGCCCCTGGCCCGAGGTCAGGCCGTTGGCCATGTCCGCGCCGATCTCGATCCGGCGCTGGCGGTCGAAACGATCGACCGCCGCGATTGTTTCGTCGAAACTGATCGTAGCGATCGCAGACAGCGGCAGTTGCCGGCCATTCGCCGCTGGCACGCTCAGCGTTTCGAAAACCGGCAATTTGCCACGCGCGGCACGATCAAGAACGACGCGGATCGGGATCTGGCGCGAGCCTTCAACGAAATTCGCCAGGCGCGAATCCACATCGCCAACGGTAGAAATGCGCATCGTGCTGGCAATGGCTGCTGTGGAGACGCCGAGCGTTGCGGCCTTTTCGGTATCGACCGTCATGCGCAGCTCCGGCCGCATCGCGACATTGTCACTCGAAGCCCCGACGAAGCTGCTGTCTGAGGCCATCTCGCGCAGGATCCGGTCTGTAGCGGCCTGAACGGCATCGCCGTCACTGCCCAGCACGGAAAAGGATATGTCGCGACCGCCGCGATCGTTGAGAAAGCGCAGTCGGATATCGGGAATGTCGACCAGCGCCTTTTCGAGTTCGGCTTCGATGGCGAAGGAGGGCCGGTTCCGCTCCGCCTTGTGCACAAGGTCAACGGAGACGACCGCATAACGCACGTCCTGCTGGCCACTCATGCTCGATCCGGCCCTAACCAGCACACCCTCGACTTCGGCGACCTTGCCGATCGTTGCCGCGATCCCGTCGGTGACCTCACGGGTTTCGTCGATGCTTGTGCCGGGAGGCAATTCGACGGTCAGTGTCAGACGGCCGGTGTCTTCTTCCGGCAGAAACGTCGTCGGCACCGACATCAGCGAGACCATTGCCAGTGCAAACAGACCGAAAGCGACTGTGACCGTCGCCCATTTCCAGCGCAGGGTCAGCCGCAACAGCCACTCATAAGCGAGCGACAATCTGCCTTTTTTCGGTTCGACCGGCGGAGCGGCGGTCATGATATAAGCCGCCATGACCGGGGTAATCAGCCGCGCGACGAGAAGCGAGAAGAATACCGCGATTGCCACGGTCAGGCCGAATTCGCGGAAATAAAGCCCGACGACGCCGCTCATCAGCCCGACTGGCGCAAAGACGGCGATGATCGTTGCCGAGATAGCAATCACCGCCAGACCGATTTCGTCCGTTGCATCAAGTGCCGCACGATAGGCGGATTTCCCCATGTTGCGATGCCTGACGACGTTCTCGATCTCGACGATCGCATCATCAACCAGGATACCGGTTACCAGCGTGATGGCGAGCAGGCTGAGAATGTTGAGCGAGAAGCCGAGCATGTCGATTGCAAAGAATGTCGGGATGATCGACAGCGGCAATGCGACAGCCGCAACCAGCGTCGCGCGCCAATCGCGCAAGAAAAGAAACACGACGACGATTGAGAGTGCCGCACCTTCCAGCAGAGTATTGATCGCCGAGCGATAGTTTCCCTCCGTATAGGAAATCGTATCATCGACGATCTCGAAGCGGAGACCGGGATGGCTGAGGCGCAGTTTCTCGACAGCGGCGGACACTTCGTTCGCCACGGTGACGGCGCTTGCACCCTGGGAACGATAAACGGAGAAACCGACCACATCAGCGCCGTTCAGGGTCGCAAATGCACGCGGCTCGGCAAATGTGTCGCTGACGGTTGCAACATCCGCCAGCCGGACCGAGTTTTCGCCGCCAAGCGAAAGGCGCGTTTCCGCCAAGCCGGAAACGGTGCTCGCGGCAGCGGCCGTCGTCAACACCTGCTCACGGCCTTCCATATCACTGCGCCCGCCGGAGCGATCGAGCTGGGTTTCCATGATCGTCTCGTTGACCGAGCTTACCGAAAGCGAAAGCGCCTGCAGCCGGTCGGCATCGAGTTCGACATGGATCTCGCGGTCGGCCCCGCCGATCCGGTCGATACGCCCGACGCCGGAAAGTCCCTGCAGGTCGCGCTTGACCGTGTCGTCGATGAACCAGGAGAGTTCGGTCACCGTCATTTCCTGGCTGGAGACGGCATAGGTGACGATAGATTGCGCCTCCTCCTCGATCCGCTCGATGATCGGCTCGTCGATCGTGCCCGGCAGATCCCCTCTGATCCGTGTCACGGCATCGCGCACATCGTTCATTGCCCGATCGGGCGACACCAGGCCAAGCTCGAACTCGACCGTGGTGACGGAACGCCCCTCCCCGATCGTCGAAGACAGTTCCTTGATCGCCGGAAGCGAGGCGATCGCGTTTTCGACAAGCCGCGTGACTTCGGTTTCCAGTTCGACAGGCGTGGCGCCAGACTGCTCGACCGTGACCTTCACGGCAGGCGTTATGATCGTCGGGAAATAGGTGATCGGTAGCCGGGTAAAACTATAGATGCCGACAACCGTCAGGATGACGAAAAGCAGGATGGAGGGAAGCGGATTGCGGATCGCCCAGGCGGAGATATTGCCGTTCATCGCGCCGTCCCCCTGCTTTCCATGGCAAGGGCGGAAGCCATATGATCGGAAACCGACCGTTCTGACATTGCCATGACGGGCCGGACCTTTTCCTGGGCTTTCAGAAACCCGCCGGATTTCAACACCACCATCTCGCCATCGCTGACACCGGCGATGATTTCGACAAAGCCTTCCTGACGGACACCGACAGTCACGTCGCGCCGATCCACGACACCATCCTTGACGACAAAGACATTGCTTACGCCGCTTGCGGTATTCACAGCACTTCCGGGAAGGAGAATGTTGCGTCGTGCCGGGGCGTTGATACTGCCACGGGCAAAAACGCCGGGCTTCAGCCCGTCCGCCTCATCCAGTTCGATGCGCACTTCGCCGCTGCGCGTAACGGGATCGATCTGCGCCGCATTCAGCCGCAGCCGGCCACCGAGCTGGCCTTCATATCCCGGCAGGCTGATCTGCGCCCGCATGCCTTCATCGAGCCGCAGGAAACTCGTTTCCGTCACCTGCGTGGAGAATTCGATTTCAGCATCCTTTGCGATGACGAATAGCGGATTTGCGGATGCGGACGTCATCGCCCCAATGCGCGCTGTCCGCTTGAGCACCAGCCCGGCATCGGGCGCGCGGACCGTGCTGCGCTCAATCGTCAGCTCGATTTCCTTCCGTTCGTGGGCAATCAGTTCCGCATCGGCTTCCGCCAGAGCAAGCGACTGGCGCGCAAGCCGCAGTTCCGCCACTGCGCGGGCATGGGCGTTTTCATGTTCGTCCAGAAGCTGCTGCGATACGGCGCCTCTCGGCTGCAGCGACCGGCTGCGCTCCAAAAGCTTGCGCGCCTCTGCCTCGCTGACGGCGGCAACTTCCAGCCTGCTTTCCTCCACTTCGGCGGCAGCTCTTGCCCGCAGCATGCTGACAGAATTCTTGTCGAGCAGCATGCGTGCTTCGGTCGTGTCGATTAGCGCAAGCGGCTGCCCTCTCTCGACCCGCTGCCCGACTTCGGCAAGGATATGTTCGATCACCCGCCCCTCGATGAAAGGACGAACTTCCACCTCTTCACTGGCAACCAGCGAGCCGACAACGGGGATCCTCTCGGTCACCTCGCCTTTTCGAGCAACGACGACCGTGACCGGAGTTTGGCTTTCAGCCTGTGACGCCGAGAAGAAGACCAGCCACAGTAACAATGCCGAGATGGCAAGACGCATTTGCGGCAGCACTGATCGGGATATCCCGTACATGAGGCACCTTTCCGTTTTATCCGCAGGTGTCTGCGGATGATCCGGAAGCAACCGTAGCGATCAGACGCGCGGCCGGTGTGTCGTCACGTTAAGAAAGGTTACGCCCGCTGCCAACCCGGCAATGCCGTCGATCAAAGCCCGATGATCGCCGGCCACCAGCCGAGGCCGACGAAGAGGCTGCCGGCAATGCCGGGAAGCAAAGGCAAAAGGCGACTGATCGGCGCGACCTGCTGTCGTTCGAGGATCTTTATTCCGAGCCAGACGCTCCACAGCAGCCCCATGAGGAACAGCCCGCCGCGGATGGCCCCCGCACCGCTTGCGCCAAAGGCGGTATATCGTAGCGGTTCCAGCAGTTCCGCCCCAAGCCCGATGATCAGGCTGATCAGCGCGATCGGGGCATATTGATAACCGAGTTCCGTGAACAGCTGCCCGAAGCTTGCATCTGCCCCCGCACGTTTCGCCAGAAAAGCACTCGCCGCAGTCAACATAGCAAGCACGGCAGTCAATGTCGCCATGACTGCCAGCATGAAGAAGACGATCAAGATGAAATCGAGCCAGCGGAATACTTCGGCACGCGCCGGATGAACGCTCATCAGCCACGAGGGGCCGACGGTAGTGACCCAGTTCCAGTGATGCTGGATTGCGAATACGCCGAAAGCCTGCCGCCATTGCTGATATTGCGGCAGCACCAGCCAGAGAAAGCCGCCGAGTGCGACGCCGGTATCCAGAAACAGGAACCAGGCTTCCGCCTTGTTGGCGCGATGATCACGTATGTCCTCGATTTCGCGGCCCGGACGGCGGACATCCAGCCGGATGCTGCCAGCCGCGTGAGGGTGGACGCAGCGAAAGCACTCGATACAGTGCCGGCTTTCACTCTTGCGCGGCAGGTCGATCATCGTCGGGCAGGCGCCTTTCTGACTATAGGCATCGCCGCCAGGCAGCCGGATTTTCGGCGTGAACTGAACCGCTCCGAGCCGGGAATAAAGCCCGAGCACCCGGCCGATCGGGCAGAGATGCCTGCACCAGACTCGTTTCTTCCGGCCATAAAGGCCGCCGATCGCGATGGCCAGCAGCATGGTACCGCCGAAGAGCCCTGCAGCGGCTTCGGGATGATCGCGCACACCGATCGTCTGGCCGTAAAGCGTCATGACGATGAAGCTCAGTGCAGGCGTGCCCTCCCAACGTATCCAGGCCGGGATCTTCTGCTGCAGGCCATAGCGGTTGGCAAGCTCTGAAGCAGCACCCATCGGGCAAAGAAGCCCGCACCAGATCCGCCCGAAGACAATGACAGAGAGAAAGACGAGTGGAAACCAGATGCCCCAAAGCAGATATTGCAGCGCCAGCGTTCCATTCGACAGTGGGGTAGTCTCGGGCGGCGGATCAGGCAGTAGAAGCGGCAGGCCGAGTACCAGAAGGAACACGAGAAACATTAAGCCCTGGATGATCCAGTAATATGGGCGCGTCCGCACGAAGAATGCTTCCAGTGCGGTCAGCCAGTTTGGACGTTCGGGCAGCTCCTCCGCCTCAATCGGCAACGATGATGTGAACGTTGACGCCGGAGCGAAATCACGATGACGGTAAATCTCTGTCATTTCATCTCTCTCGGCACAACAACAATTTCAGCGTGTAAATATGTCGCACGCCCGAATTGGAGTGAGATACCAATCAATCAGGATAAACACTCTCATATTTAACATGGAGATCAGCCGAAGTACTTGAATTTTGTCATTTACATCATGGCCTTGATAAAAACTTTCGGACTTGACTCCAGATTTTTCAAAGCAGATGCTCGCGCCACGTTTTCCCGAAAAGGACCTGTTATGCGCGAAACCCACATTTTCAAAACGGCATTCCTGCCCGCCGCTTTTGCGGCTGCAACACTCTTTTCCGTCGGCTCGGCATCTGCCCTGGAATATCCGATCGGAGAGCCGCAGGAAGCTGGCGGCATGGAAGTGGCTGCGGTCTATCTGCAGCCTATCCTGATGGAACCCGCCCATATGATGCGCGCAGCCGCCGATTCCGACGTGCATCTGGAAGCCGATATTCACGCCACGAAGGATAACAAGAACGGCTTTGCCAATGGCGACTGGGTGCCGAACCTGACAATCAGCTATGTGCTGACCAAGGGCGGCGCGAAAGTGTCGGAGGGCCCGCTGATGCCGATGGTTGCCTCCGACGGGCCGCATTACGGCGACAACGTCAAGCTCGACGGCCCCGGCGAATACAACCTCGTGTTCAAGATTGCAGCGCCGGACGGCATGATGTTCGGCCGCCATGTCGATGACGAGACCGGCGTCGCCAAATGGTTCGAGCCGTTCGAGACCAGCTATGACTTTACCTTCACGGGCGTGGGTAAAAAGGGTGGCTACTGATCACCCTCGACCCCGTAACGAACAGTGCCTTGGCCTCACCATGGCACTGTTCATTGCCTTTTCGATTGTCCCGCCGACAATAGCGACGGCCGCTGACGATCCGAGCTTCACCATCACCTTTAACGATGGCGAGGTTTCTCCGTCGCGTCTCGAAGTGCCGGCCGAAACCCGCTTCGAAATCCGGCTGATCAACAATGGCAAGACGCCGGCAGAGTTCGAGAGCATTCCGCTGAGCAAGGAGAAGGTGATCGGACCCGGAGTCTCGACCTTCATCGTCATCAAGTATCTCGATCCGGGTGAATATTCGTTCTTCGACGATTTCCATCCGGACGCGCCGCCCGCGGTTCTCGTCGCGGTTCCTTCTGAGGACTGACATGTTTGCCTCCATTGCCTTTGTCGTCTGGCGCGAGAGCGTCGAAGCCCTTTTGGTGATCGGCATTCTCGATGCCTGGCTGGTCAGCCGGAGCGTGGAGACAGGCCGCGCCCGCGGTTTTCTCTGGGGCGGCGCGGCGGCGGGACTTGCCATCGCCGGAGTGCTTGCAGTGATACTGCTTTGGCTTGGCGAGGCATTTTCCGATGACGCCCAGACGATCTACCAGACGGTGATCGCGCTGCTCGCAGCAGGGCTCATCCTGCAGATGGTCTTCTGGATGCGCAGTCATGCCCGCTCGATGCGCAGCGAGCTCGAAAGCTCTCTGAGCACGGCGATTGCCGCAGGCAGCTGGTGGGGCGTCTTCGCCCTTGCGCTCATTGCGGTTGCCCGCGAAGGCAGCGAGACGGTCGTGTTCATCTACGGCATTCTGTCTGCAGGGGTCATGGGTTCGCCGCTTGCCGGTATTCTTGCCGGACTGACCGGTTTCGTCGCGGCCGCAATCACCTATGCACTGCTGATGACCGGCAGCAGGGTCATCTCGTGGAGGGTTTTCTTCCGGATTTCCGAGATCGTGCTGCTCTTCCTCGCCTGCGGCCTTCTAATGACGGGGATCGACGGGCTGATCAATCTCGACATCCTGCCACGCCTGTCGCGCGCGCTGTGGAATAGCAATTTCCTTCTTTCCGACGGCACCACCGCCGGCGGCTTCTTCGCATCTATGACCGGCTATCGCGCCCGGCCAAACCTGATGCAGCTCATCGTCTTCTCTGGCTACTGGATCGCGGTGCTGGCCGTCATCTACCGGCCACGCAAAGGTTCGTTCTCCACCGCTGCGCATCACTAGCGATTTGCTGGGTAACTTAGTGCCAGCTGATTGTGCGGCCATTCCCTGAATGGCCGTATCTCTTTTCACACAGAGGAATGTGTGGCCGGCATCACATTGTCGGGGATCGGGCACACATATTTCCTGCCATCGGTCTTCTCGGTCCATTCCGCCTTGGCCGCTTCCAGAAGTTCGGGAGACGTCATAAGCGAGAGGCCGGTCGCCGCCAGCGTCTTGGCTGCATGTGCCATGGCTTTGTGAGCACCCGCACTTTTTCCCTGCGCCACCACCTGCCAGGTGTGAGGGTTGGTGCCGATTGCCCAGGTGGGCGTCCAGCATTGCGCTGTCGGCGTTACCCAGCTTACATCTCCCACATCCGTAGATCCGGCACGGAAATGCGAATGCCCCTCGAAGTCGCGCAGCCCCAGATGCAACGGTGTCGAACCATCGACCTTTGCATTGGAAAAGACATCGCCCTTGATCTGATAAAGGCGGATGCTGCTCTTGATCGCCTCGTCGGTGAATGTGTCCTGGATCGATTTCGCGAATGCGAGATCCGTTTCATCGAAAGCGATGGGACCAAGCGCCATCATGTTTTCATGCATGGCCGTTTCGAGCGTAATGTTGGGCAGAAGATTGGTGGAGGCGGTGTCGAAGACGATTTCGACCTCTGTCTCGGTCATCATCGCCGCACCGTGTGCAACTTTGTCGACCCGCTTGGCAAGATCGAGCGCCTGCGACATCTCCGGCGCGCGGACCAGATAGACAACTTCCGCCTGGGCCTGCACGACATTGGCGGCGCGCCCTCCGGTATCGGTTATAGCATAATGCACGCGGCAATCCTGGGGCATGTGTTCGCGCAGGAAATTGACGCCGACATTCATCAGTTCAACGGCATCCAGCGCCGAACGGCCGAGATGCGCTGCATTCGAGGCATGGGCGGCAAGGCCCTTGAAGCGATAGAAATATTCGAGAACCGCCAGATTGTTGGTGGAACGTACGCCGTTGAACGGCGCCGGATGCCAGGTAAGCGCCGTATCGACGTCATCAAACAGGCCTGCACGCACCATGAACGTCTTGCCCGAGCCGCCTTCCTCGCCTGGGCAACCGTAATAACGCACGGTGCCAGCTAGGTTGTTGTCCTTCATATGCCGGGCGAGCGCGATGGCCGCCATAAGGGAACCGACACCTAAGAGATTGTGGCCACAGCCGTGGCCGTTTGCGCCGGAAACAACCGGCTTCGACTCGGCTACATCCGCAGCCTGACTCATTCCCGCCAAGGCGTCGAATTCTCCGAGCAGCGCGATCACCGGCTTGCCGCCGCCGAATTCGCCTATGAAGGCAGTGTCCATGCCGGCCACGCCACGACGCACAGCAAACCCATTCTCCTCCAGCGCCTTTGCCAGCATATCCGACGAGCGCCTTTCTTCGAATTTCAACTCGGCAAAATCCCAGATTTTGTTACTGAGTTCGGAGAATTCCGGTTTCATCTTTTCGATCGCATTGGCAATCGACGTCACTGCATCGCGGTTCATGGCCTGTCCTCGCATGAATGTGTGAGCGCCCTCAGGACGCAGAAAACCATCCGGCGATCTCCCGCCGGTTGAATTTCCTTAAAAAGGTAGACAGGCGCGCCGATCTTTGCCGGCGCGCTCAAAACTCAGTCTTCGACCGAAACTTCCCAGAGGCGGGCATTCGATTGCCAGACCGGCTGGCCCTTCAGCTTCTTCGTCGCGCCCCAGACGTCCACCATGTCGTAAAGAAAGATGCCCGGCATTTCCTTCAGCATCAGCTCATGGAACTCATCGAAGATCTTCTGACGCTTTTCCTGATCGGCTTCTGCATAGGCGGCATTCATCAGCTCGACGGCTTTCGGATCGTCCCACATCAGCGAGGCGTTCTTGTCCTTGTTGCCGACATAGAAAGAATACATCAGCGCCGGGTCGAGACGCGGCGCGACCGACTGCGAGATGACCTGATAGTTGCCGGAGCGGCGGCGATCGACCTGCGTGGCATAATCCAGCACTTCGATCTGCACGTTGAGACCGGCCTGCTGCATCATCGCCTGCGCCATGACGGCAGCCGGAAAGCTTGGCACATTGCCGCGCTTGTTGGCGATGATCGAGATCGGCTCACCCTTGTAGCCGGCATCCGCCAGTTCCTTCTTGGCAGCCTCGATATCGTAGGGAAGCCGCGTCTTCTGAGTCTCGTCGAAATAGACGCTGTCCTGCGATACCATCGAGCCGTTCGCCTCGCCGGTCCCGTTCGATGCGGCGGCGACCAGTTCATCAAGATCGAGCGCCATTGCCATGGCGCGACGCACGCCGGGATTGCTCAAGACCTTGTCGCGGGTCTGAATGTAGAACAGGTTCTTGCCATTGTTGCGCGAAACGATCAGCTGCGTCTTGTCGCTGGCCTTGAACTCCGGGATAAGATCGGGTGAAATTTCGGCCGTATCGAGCACGCCGGACTCCAGCCCGGCCTTCACGGTCGATGCATCCGGAATGACCATGAACTTGATGCCGTCAGCCAGTGGTCGCTTGGAGCCTACCATGCCATCCGGCTTGCCCTCATTCTCCGGCGAGACGTAATCAGCGAATTTCTTCAGATGGATATACTCGCCCTTCTTCCACTCGTCCCATTGGAACGGTCCGGTTCCGATCGGCTTGACGAAGCTGCCATCGGCCGAAACGGAATCCGGTGAGATCATGCCGGTATAACCGCATTCCGGACGTGACATCAGGCCAAGGAAGACCGCAGAGGGTTTTTCGAGGGTGATTGCGACCGTGGAGGCATCAACGGCCTTTACATCCTTGACCGGTGCTGCACCGCCCTTGGCGAAGTCGTTGAGGCAGGTCCATTTGGTTTCCGGCTTCAGGTAACGCGTCCAGTTCCAGACGACGTCATCCGCCGTCATCGTCTTGCCGTTGTGGAATTTCACATCCGTGCGCAGCTTGAACGTATAGGTCAGGCCATCGGCGGAGGTTTCGAAACTCTTGGCCAGAAGCGGCTTCACCTCGCCGCTATTGTTGTAACCGACGAGACCCTCGACGATGTGCAGGATGACGCCATCGGTATTGCCGTCACGGTTGACGCCGGGATTGGCGCTGCGCAGGTCGGAACTCTGCGCAATGGTGATATCGCGGGCATTGGTGATGCTGGTCATTGCAAGCACAGCCGTGCCTGCCAGAAGAAGCTTTTTCATTGTTCTACCCTCTTTTGCCATTGTTGATTTTTACGACTGGAACCCGTTCCAGCAGGCCTGCGCCAGCCGGCCGATCGTTTCGAGCGAAAGCGTGTATCCCGGCGTGCCATCCGGCATGACCTGCGGCACGTCATCTGTATAGGCGGTGATGATGAAGAAGGGCGCGCCTTGCCTGTAGACGATGCCGGCATCCATGCGTCCGCGCTTGCCGCGCCCGCTCTTGCTTGCCACCAGCGTTTCGAACGGCAGGCGAGAACGGATGCCGTAGCGCAGGATCTGGTGCTTCAGCGTCTCCATGGCGAAGGCACAGAGTTCTGCGCTGCAGCCGAGCCTTTGCTGCGCCTCAGTCGAGGATTGCGCATCGAGAATGGTCTGCAGCAGCAGAACCTGATCGGCAGCCGAGGTCGTCGTCACCGTCGTCAGCGCGTGATCGGCCGGCAGGGCGAGCGGCGGAATGAGGAAGCGGTGGTGGGTATTGGCCATTCCAAGCGCTTTGCAGTAGCTGTCCACCTCTTCCAGCGTCAGCCGCTCCAGCACCATTTTCGTGCAGACATTGTCGCTCAGCGTCATCATTCCCGTGATCGCATCACGCAGCGAGATGACAATGCCTGGCGTCATGTAGCGGAACATGCCGCTGGCGACTTCCTTGGCCAACCGCTCCTCATAGGTGACCGGTTCATCCAGGTTGAGCCGCCCTTCATGAGCGGCCTTGAGTGCGGCCATCATGATCGAGGTCTTGCGGGTGCTGCCGGAAGGCGTTTCTTCGTCGGCGCCGCGGCGGATCTCCTCCCCCGTCAGCAGATTGCGCACCATGAAGCGCGTGACAAAGGGCTGGGCGTCGCAGATCGCGGACAGCTGGTCGGCAGTCGTCATCGTATCCATCCTGTTATGCATCGTTTTCCAGACGCCATTTGAGTGTCACGCCGCCCCGCTCGTTGTGCCCGAGCGCGGGAATGGCCGAGAGCAAACGGCGGGTATAGGCTTGCTTGGGATTGTCGAAGATCGCGTCGCGATCTCCCTCCTCTATGATCCGGCCGTCCTGCATGACGACAACACGGTCGGCCACCTGCTCGACCACACCGAGATCGTGGCTGATGAACAGGCAGGAAAAGCCGTAGCGTTTCTGCAGGTCGGAAAAGAGGTCGAGCACCTGCGCACGCACTGTCACATCTAGAGCAGAGACAGGCTCGTCGGCGATCAGGAAGCGCGGCCGGCGGGCAATCGCGCGAGCAATCGCCACACGCTGCCGCTGTCCGCCGGAAAGCTCGTGCGGATAGCGGCTGGCATAGTCGGCGTTAAGACCTACTTCCTCCAGCGTTTCCAGCGCCCGTTTGCGCTTTGCCTGTGCGTCGAGATCCGGCACCAGTCGAAGCGCCTCCTCGACCAGCGCAAGAATGGTCATGCGCGGATCGAGCGAGGAATACGGGTCCTGAAACACCATCTGGCAATTGAGGCGATAGTCGCGCCAGTCATCATCGCGGGAGCGGCCCTGGAAGCGGATATCGCCTTCGCTTTCCTTGACCAGACCCGCGATCGTGCGGCCAAGCGTGGTTTTTCCGGAACCTGAGCCGCCGACAAGCGCGACAACCTCACCCTCGTGGATATCGATACTGATGCCATGCAGGGCGCGCTTGGGCTTGGCCTTCTTGAGCAACGATTTGCGTCCCGCATAATCGACGACGATATTGCGGGCCGAAACCATAGGCGCCTTCGACGTATCGAGCGAACGCGCTTCACCGCGAAAGGGCAGCGAGGACAGAAGCTTCCTCGTGTAATCATGCTGCGGGGCATCGAGCAGGTCTTCGGTGCGCCCTTGCTCGACGATCGAGCCTTTTTCCATCACCACGATGCGGCTTGTATAACGCGCCACCATCGGCAGGTCGTGGCTGATCAGCAGAACGGCGGTGCCTTCGGCCCGTGTCAGTTCGACCATAAGCTCCATGACATCGCGCTGGATGACGGCATCAAGCGCCGTTGTCGGTTCATCGGCAATCAGCAGCGCCGGTTTCAGCAGCATGACCGAAGCCAGCATGATGCGCTGGCGCATGCCGCCGGAAAACTCGTGCGGATAGGCGGCAAGCGCCCCTTCCGGCTCGCGGATGCCGACACGTTTCAGCATGTCGAGAATGCGGTCGCGACGTTCCTGTGGTGACAGTTTGGTGTGAAGGACAAGCCCCTCTTCCAGTTGCCGGCCGATGGTCATCGACGGGTTGAGCGAGGTCATCGGCTCCTGGAAAACCACGCCGATTTCGCCACCGCGCAAATGTCGAAGCTCCCTGTCCTTCATCTTCAGAACATCGCGGCCCTTGTAGCGGACGGAGCCACCCGTAACCTTGATGGCCGGGGGCAGAAGCGAGATCAGCGCACGCGTTGCCAGCGTCTTGCCGGAGCCGCTTTCGCCGACGATGCCAAAGATTTCGCCCGGCGCGATGTCGAAGGAGATGCCCTTGACCACCTCGAGACCGGTGTGGGCAACTTCAAGCGAAAGGCTGTTGACGCTCAGAAGCGTTTCTGCGGACATGTCCTTGGTCATTTCAGGCCCCTCATGCGCGGGTCGAGGCGGTCGCGAAGGGCGTCGCCGAGCAGATTGATGCCGAGCAGGGTCAGCGCGATGCAGATACCGGGGAAAAGACCCAGCCAGACGGCCTGCTGGATGAAGGGACGGCCGGCAGCCAGCATGTTGCCCCATGTGGGTGCCGGCGGCGGCACGCCGAGACCAAGGAAGGAGAGCGCGCTTTCCGACAGGATCGCCCAACCGAACATCGAGGTGGCAAGCACGGTGATCGGCGCAAGGCAGTTCGGCAGAACGTGACGGAACAGCGTGAACAGCTCACCATTGCCCATCACCCGCGACGCCTCGATGAATTCCCGCTCGCGCAGCGACAACACGGCGCCGCGAACAACGCGGGCCATGGAAGGCGTATAGGCGATCCCTAGTGCGAAGATGATGCCATACTGATTGGCGCCGAAGACGGCGAGTAGGCCAAGCGCCAGAAGAATACCGGGAAAGGCAAGAAGCGCATTGTTGACGGCCATGATGACGCCGTCCACCCAGCCGCGAGCATAACCGCTGACAAGGCCGATCAGCGTGCCGCAGACGGTCGCGAAACTGACCGTCAGGAAACCGATCCAGACGCTCGCCTGCGCACCGACCATCAGGCGGCTCAGGACATCGCGGCCGAACTCGTCGGTCCCGAGAAGATGCGTGGCGCTCGGCCCGGCAAGACGGGCGGTGAACGACAGTTTCATCGGGTCGAACGGCGTCCAGAACAGGCCAAGTGCGGCGGTTGTGATGAGAACGGTTATGAGAAACCCGCCGATAAGACCGTTGAGAGTGAATTTTTTCATTCGGCGACAACCCGCGGATCAAACAGGGGATAAAGCAGGTCGACGACGAGATTGACCAGCACATAGGATAGTGAGACGAACAGCAGGCAGCCCTGGATAACCGGGTAATCGCGGGCAAAAATGCTGTCGACCATCAGGCGGCCGAGGCCGGGAATGGTGAACACCGTCTCGATGACCGCAATGCCGCCAAGCAGGTTGCCGAGGATGAGGCCGATCATCGTCCATGTCGGGCCGAATGCATTCTTGAATGCATGCCGCCACAACACGGCGCTTTCCGAAAGCCCCTTGGCACGAGCATGGGTGATGTAATCGAGACGCAGCACTTCCAGTGTCGAGGCGCGCGCCATGCGGATCAGCACGCCGGCCTCATGGATGACCAACGTCATCACCGGCAGCACCAGATAAAGTAAGCCGCCAACCACGTTGTCGCCGATCGAGACGTAACCGAGAACCGGCAGCCAGCCGAGTTTCAGCCCGAAAAGCAGCAGCAGCAAAAGCCCTAGCCAGAATGTCGGGATCGACAGAAGCACCGTTGCGGTACCGACCAGCGCCAGATCGGTTATGCTGTTCTGCCGCCAGGCAGCAATCACACCGGCCGGCACGGCAATCAGGCTGGCCAGCAGAACGGCGATCACGACGATTTCCGCGCTGACCATGAAACGCGAGACAACGAGCGGCAGGACGGCTTCGTCATTGACGATCGAGCGTCCGAAATCTCCGTGAAGGACATTACCGGCCCAAATGACGAACTGTTGCGGCATCGACTTGTCGAGGCCGAGCTCGGTGCGCATGGCGGCGATCTGGTCGGGCTGCGCCATGTCGCCCAGCATCAGGGCTGCGGGATCACCGGGAATGAAACGGATCAGCGCAAAAACCGTGATCGAGACAAGCACGATCGTCGGCAGCGCCATCAGAAGACGGCTCAGTATGAATCTCAGCATTGTTTCCCCACGATTGAAGGCGGCTTTCCATTCCGCCAGCATCGGTTTCGTTAATTAAGGCTATGACGAAATGATTTTAGAAGCGCAATATTATGCGATTTTGTCATATACCTATGCATCTCGCGGGCCGCAATTCGCCGTCCGGAAAGCCCAAGTTTCAAGATTAATTAGCTAATCTCATTCGATTTTTTGAGAAAGCTGAATTTGCCGCTGCAAAGCATCGCTCAAGGCTTGCGCCGCGATCGACAGCGGAAAGCCCGCAGCGCGCGCCAGGCCGAAATCCTGCCTAGCCTGTGGAACGAAAGGGCGCTGCACGACAGGCAGATGCCGATAAAGATTGGCGTAGAAACTGCTGATGATCGACACCCCCAACCCTTGCGCAACATAGGCACAGGCGGAACTGTTGGTATGCGTCTCGATCTTCACCATCTGCTTCACGCCGGCGCGTGCAAACTGCTGGTCGAGCGCCATCCGGTTCGGTCTCTGCCGGCCGATGAGAACCAGCGGTACATTGCGCAGGTCCTTTGCCGAGATTGTTTCCAGTTCCGCCAACGGGTGGTCCTTCGGCACGACGCAGACACTCGTGCCGCTTGCCACCTTGTCGACCACAATCCCCGGACCGGTCTCGCCTTCCATGCGCAGGAAGCCGATATCGATGACCCTCTCGCCCACCAGCTTGTTGATTGCCGTCGTGCTTTCGAAAAAGGTTTCGATACGCACTCCGGGGAAGGCGCGAATATAATCCACCAGCATGGCCGGAGCGAAATTTTCCCACATGCTACTTGGCAGCCCGATACGCACGATCTCCGGGCCGGACGCGCCGCTGCGCAGATCTTCCGCATGGCTGGACATACGGTCCACGGCAAGAAGAATATTTTCCGCGTCATGGCCCAGCGCAAGCGCCTCGGGCGTCGCGATGAGACGGCCCTTGTCACGCGCAAACAACGTGATCGAGAGATCCTGCTCCAGCTGCTGCAGCATGCGGCTGACACCTGACTGACTAAGCCCCATCGTCTTTGCAGCGGCAATCGTCGAGCCGGTTGCCAGAAGCGTGCGAAGCACTTCCAGTTGCTTGATGTTCATGGGTTGGATCTCGTGATTTCGATAATGACTGCCAGATCGGAGCTTCCGCTTCCGACAACATATGCCACATCCCTCACGATATGCTATCTTTCGGCACCGGCACGAAGCCCAGGTGCGAACATCGGCGGCGCTTTCACTCACCCTATGATGGATCAGCGAAAGCGCTAGGCGGAGATCAACCGATCTCGATCGAGAAACCGAAGATCGCCTTTTCGATGTCAATCGCCTCGAAACCGATCTTGAAAACCCGGCTTCCCCAGACATCGAGGTGGCGCGGGTCTGTAATCTCGATCGGCTCCAAACCGGTGACGCGAAGATTTTTCGGGGTAATGACCAGTACGCTGTGTTTCCCGTAGAGCCGGCACACCCCGTCAGTCCCAACCACTATTTTTCGATCGGAGACATGAAGAGGAAGTTCAAAGCGGGTGAGCGGCTCCCTCAAATCGATCTCGTCGCTGATCTCTATCTTTGCCGTGTCATGGCTGAAATTGAGGTGTCGGATCATTCGCCGCGATCCTGGATCACGGAAATAGGCAGGGCTTGCGTCGAGAGACAGATAGCTGCTGGTACCTTCGTGGCGGTACGCCACATCGCGCGCTTGCGAGCCTTTTCCCGCATATTGGAGGTAGCCGTTCACGGCCGGAACGTTGTGCCCCTTCGAACTGATATGCCACATATCATATCGCGTCTCGGTGAAAGTGGCGCGCGAATAGGCCCCCTGTCCCAGATCGATAATCATCGGCTCACCGTCCAGATAGACGCTGAAATGACCAACGTCGTTATGGGAGTGATGGTTGACCTCCGGGTCATTGCTGCCGGCAATCGCGCTCAACATTAGCCCGGCGCCGGCCTTTTCCTCGGATCGGGCAATCATCATCTGCATGTCGGCGAGCCAGACGCTTTTCTCACATGTCCTTGCCGCCGATTTTCTGTTTTCCGGTGTCCAGAAAAGCAATCGGGTCAGGTGAACGAGAAACTGGCGGGCGTAATCATTGCGCCCACGGCCCCGGCCCGGATTAGCGAGCTTGTGACGGGCCGAACGGTCGATATCATCGGCGACAAGACCGGACAGTTGGTCAGAGCCGATAAGGCTCGCATAGCGGCTGAGCAGCCCCTGATCCAGATCGATCTTCAGACTGCCATCCGCGAAGTTGACGAAGAGGTTACCGCCGATATTGAGCGGCAATATATGCTCCCCGAAATTGCGGAACTTCTGATTGTCCCCCGCCTTCAGATCGATACCGAAGCGTTCCTCGACAAGACTGACAAAACCGGCAAGCCGCCCGGCGCTGACCACCCAGTAACCCGGACCTTCGATGCAAGCTCCGGATGGCTCTATCGTGTCGAAAAAGCGCTGCATCGGCACCATCAGCTTCATGGCTATGGCAGCCAGCCGCTGGTCGTCCTCAACGGTATAGCAGGCGGCAAGCAAAAGATTATGTGCGCACCATGCCGTCCAGTTGTTGCGGCCTAGATACCAGCCGTAATGTTTCGGTCCTTCGAGAAGCTTCAGCGCACGGCGATCGATCTCGCCCTGGATGCGATAATAAAGCGACGGAACGGTTTCGAGCAGGGTGTGCTTCAACAGATAACATGCCTCGGCCAGCGTTGCCGCCGTTTCGCAGGCGAAGAGATCGAGATAGTCGTCGCCCGGAACCGGAAGCGGATCGTCCTCCTTCCAGGGATTGGGCTGCTTGAACATCACCATGTCGTGTTGCCCGGCAAAATTATGCGCGGGCACGCACCAGCTTATTTCGCCCAGGATTTCCCAGAGGTAGTCGATGATCTTAGGAAGATAGGTTCCGTCGGCTTTCAGGCACTCGGCGATGACAAGATGGGAAAGTTCGTAGCGGCGGCGAAAGTAGTTCTCCTCATAGAGAAGCCGGTCGCCATTCGTCATGAAATTCATGTACATGGAGCCGGTCAGCGGATCGATCTCCTGATCCAGCAAAAGATCCGCGACCGCGATCATCGCCTCCGCCGCGACTTTCAGATTCGGATCACCAGCGATGGCCTTCCACTGAGATCGATCCTGAATGCCGGGAAACGGCTTCCAGTTTCGGTTTTCGGACAATCCCTTGAGAAGTTGTTCGATCTTCATCGCGTCTTTGAACATTTCGATATTCCCATTCGGGCAGCGCCGTCGGTTCCAGAACCGGCTGGCGCGCCACTTCCGTTATTTCTGATGGTTCAGCCGTCTTCACGACGACGGATGCGTTTTCCGCTTTCCGCATCGAATACGCGCACCTTGGAATGGTCCGGGATAAGCGTCACGATCTGTCCCGCCTCCAGAGGCCGTTGCTCCTTGAAGGCGGCGGAGACACGGAATCCTTGTGCATCCGAAAGGATCACCATGTCCGAGCCGGTATTTTCGACCGCGTGAATGGTGGCGGCGATACCGCCTTCCTGCCGGCCGGCAACGATTCCGACATGCTCCGGCCGGATGCCATAAAGGATCGCCTGACCTTCCGTGAAATCCTGGGCGGCTCCCAATGGAAGCAATGCTCCGTCCGTGAGGCGCGCGGCAGCTTCACCGCCGTTTAATTCGACACGGGCCTCGATCAGATTGATCGATGGCGTGCCGAGGAAGCTGGCGACGAATGTGTTGACCGGATCGTTGTAAAGCGTCAGCGGCGGCCCCGCCTGTTCCACGCGTCCGTCCCACAGCACGACGATCTTCTGGCCTAGCGTCATGGCCTCGACCTGGTCATGCGTCACGTAGATCGAAGTCGTACCGAGACGCTTGTGAAGGTCGGCGATTTCGCCGCGCACCTGGACACGAAGCTTGGCGTCCAGATTCGAAAGCGGTTCGTCGAACAGGAAAACAGAAGGATCACGCACGATAGCGCGGCCCATCGAGACGCGTTGCCGCTGACCGCCAGACAGTGCCTTTGGAAGACGATCGAGCAATGGCTCCAGCTCCAGCATGCGCGCCGTCTGCTTTACCTTTTCCGCGATTTCAGCTTTCGGCATTCCCGCCAGTTTCAGCGCGAACCCCATGTTTTCGGCGACTGTCATCTGCGGGTAGAGCGCGTAGGTCTGGAACACCATCGCGATATCCCGCTGTTTCGGGGCAAGCTCCGTAACATCCTTGCCGTTGATCGAAACGGTTCCGCTCGAGACCTCTTCCAGGCCGGCAATGATCCGGAGCAGGGTCGATTTCCCCGATCCCGAAGGACCGATCAGGACGCAGAACTCTCCGTCTTCGATCTCAAGAGCGACATCGTGAATGACATCGACGGCCTTGAAGGACTTGTTGACATTGTGAAGGCTAACTGAACCCATTTTATTCACCCGAACCTTTCGCTTCAGCCCTTGACCGCGCCGGACATCAGCCCGCGATTGAACTGTTTCTGAAGCAGGAGATAGACGACGATGCAGGGCACCGTGGCGACGACTGTGACGGCGATGAAGATGTTTTGCTGAAGCACCTCGTCGACGCGCAGGGAGCGCAGGATGACGGGGAGCGTGTAGAGATTGCGATCATCGACGGCGATCAGCGGCAGCAGATACTGATCCCAGATCATCAGGAAACCGAAGATGGTTGCCGTACCAAGCGCCGGCCTGACGAGCGGCAGCACCACACGCCAGAAGATCTGCAGTTCATTGGCGCCGTCCACGCGTGCTGCATCTTCAAGGTCACGCGGAATAGCCTTCATGAACTCCGTCAGAAGGAAGACGGAGAAGGCCCAGCCGACGACCGGCAGGATCATGGCCGCATAGGTATTGTAGATCGATGTATGTAGCAGCGGCAGTTCTGCATGCAGGATGAGATAGAGCGGGATCGCAATAACCTCATCGGGCAGCATCATTGTCGAAATGATCGCAAGGCTGACGATGGCTGCACCGCGAAACCTCTTGCGAGCCAGCGCATAGGCGGCGAGTGCACTGACAAATGTCTGCAGCACCGTTGCGATCGCGACGACGAACAATGAGTTGAAGAGGTAGATCCAGATTTTGACTTCAGACCACGCGTAGATGAAGTGATCGAAAGTCGGATTGCTAGGCCACAGGACAAGCTGGCCCGGCTGAACCGTATTCTTTGTAAAGGCGGTCGCCAGGATGCCCCAGAAGGGACCGCAGAATACGATGAGCAACAGAGCATAGACCAGACCGCGGGCGATGCGTTGCGGGAGTGTCATTTTCATCGGAAGCTCCTCAGGTCCGATCGATCCGGTTCTTCACGCTGACATGCACGATTGTCAGGCATACGGTGAAGGCGAACAGCAGGAAGGAAACCGCGGCGGCATAGCCGTAGTCGAAGCGTTCAAAACCGGCTTTGAAGATATTCGTCATGATGACTTCGGTGGCATTAGCCGGGCCGCCACCGGTCGTGGTGTAGACCTCGGTGAAGACGCGAAAGCCGCGAATGAGCGAGAGCATGACAACGACTGAGAATGCGGGGACGAGGCCGGGAATGGTGACGTGCCAGAGCTTGCGAAACGCGCTGGCCCCATCGACGGACGCAGCATCGTAGAGCTCACGGTTGATGCTTGCGAGACCGGCGATGAAGATCATCATGTTATAAGGAACGTTCTTCCATATCTGCATCAGAATGACGATGAAGAGCGCCTGATCGGGATCGGACATGAAGCCCTGCGGCCCGACGGCGAAAACGCCGAGCATCTGGTTCACGACCCCATCTGCGCCGGGATAGAACAGGATCCGCCAGATTTCAGCGAGAACAGCGATCGAGGTTACTGCTGGAATGAAGATCGCGGTGCGGATCAACCGTATGTGCCGGGCCTGACCTTCGAGCGCCAACGCGACGGCGAAGGCGAAGATACCGCCCGCGATTGTCGTCGAGACGACATAGATCAGCGTGTTCAGGCTTGCCGCATGCAGGGCGCTGTCGGAAAGAGCGCGCTCGAAATTGGCAAGCCCGACCCATTGATCCGATCCTGAAAAGCGCACCTTGTAGAAGCTCATGAACAGCCCTTTGATAATGGGCACGAACTTGAACCATGTGAAGATGATCAGGGCCGGAGCCAGAAACAGCCAGGGAACGATCCATCTCAGGCGTTTAGAGTGAAACCACATATGCTCCTCCGCTTGGCACCAGGAAATCCTGGCGAGCGCCGGGTGGCGCTCGGGCGATAAATTGCGAGTATTACGGTGAGGAATTGGCCGGCAGATTTGCCGGGTTGGCGCCGCGTCACTCAAAGACGGTCACGCGGCGCCAATGTTGCCTGAGAGGTTACTTGGCCAGGACCTCTTGAAGTTTCAGTTCCGCATTAAGAGCTTCGTCGAGCCCCTGCAGCCCGGACATGATGTCGGAGTTGCAACTGGAGAGGATCTGATTGAGGCCATCGGCTGCGACCTGACGGATCGGCTTCCAGTTCGGCACGCGCGGGAAGTAGCGTGCATTCGTGGCATAAAGATCGGCGAAAACGCCCCAGGCAGGATCGGGCTGGACCTTTACCACATCGACATTCTTGTTGACCGACAGGCGGACAATCGCGTTGTCCCCGGTACCGGCGGCCATGCCGGTTTCCTGGCCCTTCTTCGAAACCAGATACTCGATGAACTGCTTTGCTTCTGCCTCATGCTTTGTCGAAGCCATAACGAATGCGGCCTCGCCTTCGGCAAGTTCGGCCTGACCGGCAGGGCCGGCGGGTGGGGCGACGACCTCGAACTTGTCACGTCCCGGTTCACGCGTAAACGCCGCGATATGATAAGGCCCGGAGCGGAAGATCCCGCCTTGTCCCGAGACGAAGACCGGCAGTGTGTCGCCGGTGGTCGATGTGATTGCGGCCGGCTGCGCATAACCATCGCAGATCATCTTGCGTGCGAAGGTTACGGCCTTTTCGACAGCAGGCGTTGCCATGGACGAAACATAGGCATCACCCTTCTGCTGAAGGAAATCGCCGCCCGCCTGCCAGATCAGATCGGACATGAACCAGGATGCATACCCACGCGTGCCGGAAAGCGGCATGACATAGCCGTAGGTGTCCTTCTTGCCATTCCCGTCAGGATCGTTTTCCGTAAAGGCCTTCGCCAGATTGTAGAGATCTTCCCAGGTCTTGGGCACGTCATAGCCGAGCTTTTCACGCCAGTCCTTGCGGATGAAGACCGCAAAAGCCTGCGCCGATGTCGGCACGCCGTAATAGTTTCCATCGGCGGCCTGAACACTGTTCCAGGCGACATCGTGAAGCTCGTCACCGCCCTTCAAAGACGCGCGATCGATCGGCTTGACCACCCCCATATCGAGCAACTGCCCCATGAAAGTGGCGTCGTTGACAACCAGATCCGGCAGGCTGCCACCCGCGGCGGCACGTGTGAGACGCGTTTCGAAATCGATATTTGCGAGAAAAAGGTCTACCTTGATCCCTGTCTCGGCCGTAAACCCGTCAACGATGCGCGCAATCGTCGGCCGTTCGGCATCGCCGTATCGCATCCAGACATTGATCGTCTCTGCCGAATAGGCTGTAGACACCATCGTCGTGCTTGCCAGCGCTGCAAACGCGAACGCCCTTACCTTCCTCATGGGAAACCTCCTCTAAAATAGCCATTCGCCCTGCACGCCTCCAGAACATGCCAAACGTCTGTCCCCGGCAGAGCCGCTTTCCTCTAAGCCAGCGCTCAAAGGCACGCCTCCCAAACAAGGAAAACGTTTAACTGATATTTTTAGCGCGGCGGGAGCTGGATAGAATGATATGGATCAACCGAAATCGCGGAAAATAATGTGTTATTGTCAACACTCGAGATGGGAACGAAATCCGCATCAGCGGTAGTTGCGTTGAACAGAAGAAAACAAGGAAAGCGTTTATCTGCATGAAGCGCCCGAAAAGACCGACCATCCGAGATGTTGCGGAGAAAGCCGGCGTATCGATTGCGACGGTGTCGAAATACGTGAATGGCCAGCAGTCATTCTCACCGGCAGTGGAAGAGAAGCTGCGCGAAGCAATCGAGGATCTGGGCTACAGCCAGAATTCTCTCGCCCGCGCCATGGTCACCGGCCGTACGACTGCAATCGGGCTTGCGGTGATGGATCTCGCCAATCCTCATTATTCGAATGTCGTGAAGGGTGCCAATCGGGTGGCACTGGCGAACGGCTACAATCTCTTTGTCGTGGACATGGAGGAGAGTATCGCAGCGGTTCGCCCGCTATTGGAGGCCTTAGCGCCGCGCACGGATGGTTTGATCGTCAGCGCCCGCATTCCGAAAGACGTCACAGACTGGCTGGCCGAACTCGACAAACCGGTCGCCTTTCTAGGACAGCCAGAGCGCGATGATGTCCTGACAGTGGGCACGGACAGTGTTCAGGTTGCCGCGCTGCTTGCGCAATATCTCGTCCGGCAGGGTTTCAAGCGGTTCGGTTACATGGGCTACTCACGCGCACCATCCAATGCCGACCGCCTTCAGGGCTTGAGGCAAATCCTGGAGCCTGCAGGGGTGGAACTTCTGATCTTCGACGTGGATGAACCGACGAATGAAGCAGGCGAACGCGCCGCGGCCCGCGTGTTGCTGCGTCCAGATCGCCCGGATGTGATCATCGGCTGGAATGACCTTGTGGCGATCGGCATGATGAACGAGGCCCGTTCGCTTGGCTTCAAGGTTCCCTTTGACGTCGCCTTTGCCGGGATCGACAATATTCCGATCAGCCGCTACGTCACGCCACCGCTGACAACTGTCGACGTTTGTAGCCAGACCACCGGCGAAGTGGTGATGAAGAAGATCATTGCGATGATCGAAGAAAAGCCGCAACCCACGGATCTTACGCTGGAGCCTGCTCTGATCATTCGTGAGTCGACCCAGCGCCAGTTCACCTGACTGCACGACCGAGGGAGTTGGAAGAGAAGGGATCGTACCGAGCCTGCCATCGAGGAGATCGGGGGAAGTCACGCTTGCCGGACGTCGAGCCAATGCACCAATCCACGCCGCGATCGCAAAAGCGGGATGGTCCGCCAACAAGCCCCTGGCCTGTCGCTTCTTTGTCCAACAAACAGCGGCGCTCCGCAATCCGGGCAGGGGTCACAGTACGTGGTATGGAGCTCGCGATTATCCCGACACCCGCCCCAACTTACCAAATCGGTGGCGAAGCCGTCTCTCCTGTTCTGCAAACCGGGGCTCGCCCAATGTTGCGGACGTGCGATACGCGCTCGCTACGAAGCTTGTCATTCGTGATACGATGGCACAAGCGCCGTCGATGGGAATATAACCATCGACGCTTTTGGCGGCCCTTCGGATATCGACAGCTCTCCTGTCACACCGGGGCACCGCCGAACCATATAGGTCCGGCAGGTGCGCTGGTTTAGTGCCGTAAGTCGACCTAATTCGAGAGGTCTCCTCACGGCCGAAGGATCAGCCCTTGGCCTTCAGGGAAACGACACGCGGTTCCTTTGCGGCCGGCTTATCCTGCTCTTCGACATAAGCCTCGCCATGGTAGCTGGCGATCAGAACGTCGCGGATTTCGGCGATCAACGGATAACGCGGGTTGGCGCCCGTGCACTGATCATCGAAGGCCATTTCGGCAAGCTTGTCGACCTTGGCCATGAAGTCGGCTTCACCGACACCGGCTGCCTGGATCGAGGCCGGAATGTCGAGATCCTTCTTCAGCTGTTCCAGCCACTGGACGAGGTTCTCGACGGATGCCGCGTCGTTCTTGCCGCCGAGGCCAAGATGCTGGGCAATCTCGGCATAACGGCATAGCGCCTTCGGCCGGTCATACTGGCTGAACGCCGCCTGCTTGCTCGGATTGTCGACCGCGTTGTAGCGGACAACGTTGGAGATCAGCAGTGCGTTCGACAGGCCATGGGGAATGTGGAATTCCGCACCGATCTTGTGCGCCATCGAATGGCACACGCCGAGGAAGGCATTTGCAAAGGCGATGCCTGCAAGCGTTGCGGCATTGTGAACCTGCTCGCGCGCCTTCGGATCCTTGGCGCCGTTCTTGTAGGCCGAAGGTAGATAGGCTTTCAGCAGCTTCAATGCCTGCAGCGCCTGACCGTCCGAATATTCGTTGGCCATGACCGAGACATAGGCTTCGAGCGCATGCGTCACCGCATCGATACCACCATGCGCGGTCAAGGACTTCGGCATGTTCATGACGAGATTGGCGTCAACGATCGCCATATGCGGCGTCAGCTGGTAGTCGGCGATCGGGTATTTGATGCCGGTCTTCTCGTCGGTCACGACCGCAAACGGAGTGACTTCAGAACCCGTGCCCGAAGTCGTCGGAACGGCCACGAACATCGCCTTCTTGCCGAGCGTCGGGAAGCGGTAGATGCGCTTGCGGATATCCATGAAGCGCAGCGCCAGATCGGTGAACTCCACATCCGGATGCTCGTACATGACCCACATGATCTTGGCGGCATCCATCGGAGAACCGCCGCCGACGGCAAGGATCAGGTCCGGCTGGAAGGCGTTGGCAAGTGCGGTCGCCTTGCGCACCACGGCAAGCGTCGGGTCGGCGCTGACTTCGAAGAAGACTTCGACCTCAAGGCCGAGGTCCTTCAAAATGCGGATCGTGTCGTTGACATTGCCGTTCTCGAACAGGAAGCGGTCGGTCACGATCAGGCAACGCTTCTTGTCCTTCAGGTCTTCGAGCGCAAACGGCAGGCTGCCGCGACGGAAGTAGATCGATGGCGGCAGCTTGTGCCAAAGCATGTTCTCGGCGCGCATGGCCACCGTCTTCCTGTTGATCAGATGCTGCGGACCGACATTTTCCGAGATCGAGTTGCCTCCCCACGAGCCGCAGCCGAGCGTCAATGACGGTGCGAGACGGAAGTTGTAGAGATCGCCGATGCCGCCATGCGAGGCCGGCGAATTGATCAGGATGCGCGAGGTCTTCATCTTCGCGCCGTAGGTGGCGATGCGTTCCGGCTGCAGATCCTGGTCGGTATAGAGAACCGAGGTGTGACCGACACCGCCGAAGGCAACCAGCGCCTCGGCCTTGTCGCAAGCAGCCTCGAAATTCTTCGCCTTGTACATGGCCAGAAGCGGCGACAGCTTCTCATAGGCAAAGGGTTCGGTCTCGTCGATCGCCTCGACTTCGGCAATCAGCACCTTGGTGCCGGTCGGAACTTCGAAGCCTGCCATCTCGGCAATCTTGTGTGCCGACTGGCCGACGATCTCGGCATTGATCGATCCCTTCTTCAGGATCAGGCTCTTGATTGCACCCGCCTCGTTGCTCGACAGGACATAACCGCCATGGGTGCGGAAACGCTCGCGCACCGCATCATAGACGGCATCGACCACGACGACCGACTGTTCCGAGGCGCAGACGACGCCATTGTCGAAGGTCTTCGACATCAGGATCGAGGCCACTGCACGCTTGATATCGGCAAATTCATCGATGACGGCAGGCGTATTCCCGGCGCCGACGCCGATTGCCGGCTTGCCGGACGAGTAAGCGGCCTTGACCATGCCGGGACCGCCGGTCGCAAGGATCAGGTCGATAGCCGGGTGATGCATCAGGGCATTGGAAAGCTCTACGCTCGGCTCATCGATCCAGCCGATAATGTCCTTCGGCGCACCGGCCTTGACTGCGGCTTCCAGCACAAGGCGAGCCGCCTCGCAGGTTGCGCGCTTGGCGCGCGGGTGGGGCGAGAAAACAATGCCATTGCGGGTCTTGAGCGCAATCAACGCCTTGAAGATCGCCGTCGAGGTCGGATTGGTGGTCGGCACGATGGCGCAGATCAGGCCGATCGGCTCGGCAACAGTCGCAATCCCGTATTCCGGTTCTTCGGAGAGAACGCCACAGGTCTTCTCGTCCTTGTATTTGTTGTAGATATACTCAGAGGCAAAATGGTTCTTCACCACCTTGTCCTCCATCACGCCCATGCCGGTCTCCTCAACCGCCATCTTGGCAAGCGGGATACGTGCATTCGCAGCCGCCAGTGCGGCATTGCGGAAGATTTCGTCAACCTGCTCCTGGCTGAAACTCGCATAAGCCTTCTGTGCAGCTTCAACCCGCGCCACAAGCGCGTCCAGCTCCGCAATCGTGCTAACTGTCATGATAATTCCACCTCAAATTGAATCATGGTGCGTGGTAAGTCGCGCTCATCACGCGTACTAAATCGATTTAGAAGACTAAATTCTGGACCAATACGGCCAGGAAGCAAGCCTTTCGCGGCCTCCCGGAAACTATGTCGCGGCTGCAAAAACCCACAATGACATATGTCAATTTTCGCTCGCCCCATGCATAGCGACGAAAGCATGGCTCACAATCCGGTCCGATCGATTTGAACGGTTGACTGGACCCCGCCACGGATTATCACTGCAGGCCCGCGACCCGGAAAATGCGACGCAGAGAAAACCATGCCTTTTGAAATTCAGGACACCACCATCGATGCCGACAGCGAAGTGCGGATCCGCCAGCGTCTGACACTGGTGGCACTCGGCAAGGAAAAGGCCGATGTGGCCCTGCGGGTAGGACGGCTTCTCGATGTGGCGACCCGCACATGGTCGGAAGACCAGGAAATCATCATCAAGGACCGCCGCATCGCCTATGTCGGCAAGGCCGGCTCCTATCCGGGCGAAGTGGGCACCCGCGTCCACGAACCGGATCTTTCCGCCGTTCCCGGTCTTGGCGAAGTGCACAAGCATATCGAAAGCTCGCATCTGACGCCCGAATGGGAAGCAGCGCTTGTTCTGCCGCGCGGAAATACCTGGACCTGCGAGGCGAGCCACGAATTTTCCAATGTGAATGGCGCAAAGACGCTGGAATTCTGGCTGAAGGCTCGCGAGGCCGGTTCGCCGCTGAAGATCTTCCCCCTGCCCGGCTCCGCCGTTCCACCGACAGCTTATGAACATGGCGGCGGTTATCTCGGTTACGACGAGCAGAAGACCTTTCTTCAACAAAGCCTGATGACGGCGGGCCTGGATGAGGTGATGGACTGGCCGGCCGTATGGAACCCGGAAAACCCGTCGCATGAACGTCTCTGGGGCATGATCCGCGCGACATTCGAAAAGCGCGCCGTTGTCGAGGGCCATGCAGCCGGTATCCGCGATCTGCCCTCGATTAACGCCTTTGCCGCGGCAGGCCTTGCGTCTGACCATGAAGCATGGACGCCCGAAGAATTCTGGGACAAGCTCACTCATGGCCTTTTCATGGAGCTTCGCCCGCACAGCCTGCCGGAAGTCATCAAGGGCCTTCTCGACCGCGGCCTTGCCGACTGGTCGCAGATCGCGCTGACCACCGACGACCGCTCAGCTTCCGATACACTCAAGCTCGGCGCCACCGACCACAATGTGCGACTGGCTATCGAGGCCGGACTTGCGCCTGAAATCGCCATCCAGTGCGTCACCATCAACCCCGCCCGCCACATGCGCCTTACCCCCTGGGTCGGCTCGATAGCGCCGGGCCGTTATGCCGATATCGTGCTTCTGTCGGATGTCGAGAAATTCGAAATCGCCAAAGTCTGGGCCGACGGAAAACAGGTCTCCGAGGCCAAGACCTATCTGCCGGCCGTGCCGAAGATCGACTGGCCGGAATGGGCGACGAACACCATCAATATCGGCCGCGACCTGACGGCGGAAGATTTTGCCATCAGGGCCGAACCCGGCCGCGAGACGATGACGGCCGCCGTGCTTCGCCCCTTCCACTGGACAGACGACTTTTTGACCTTTGACCTGCCGGTCAGGGATGGCTTGGTACAGCGCGACGAGAGCCGCAACATCACCAAATTCTCCGTCATCGACCGTTTCTCCGGCAAGGGTGCGGTGTCGAAAATGTTCTGGCTCGGCTGCGGCCCCTCGACACCGGACACGGCGCTCGCCTGCTCCATGGCGCATGACAAGCATAATATCTGGTGCGTCGGCTCATCTGACGAAGCCATGGCCAAGGCCGTCAATGCAGTTGCCGAAAACGATGGCGGCTGGGCGCTGGTGCGCGAAGGAAAGGTCGTCGCCCGCGTGCGTTACGAGGTCGCCGGCCTGATGAGCTGCCGCCCGGCGGAAGATCTGCATGAGGAAATGCAGGCGCTTTATGCCGAGGGCGAAAAGATCGACTGGATGTACGAGCCGAGCTTCCACCCGCGCTGGTTTGCCGGCTTCCCGGAGCGGCTCGCCTTTGCCACGCTCACCTGCGCGCCGTGGCGCTGGGTTCTGGTGGCACCGAGCGACCACGCTCCGCAAGGCCTCGTCAACGTCGAGACCGGTGCCACCCACCCCGTCGTTTTCTAATCAGAATATTCGAAATCCAGTCCGTTTCAGGAACAAGACCATGAGTGCCCCCGTCTACAAATCCTTCGAACAGTCGCTTGCCGAATTCGACAATATCGCTGCCGCCGTTGCTCCGATCTCCGTCGAAGAGCTTCAATCCCGCATCGCCAAGCTGCAGGGGTTGATGCGGGAGACGGATGTGAAGGCCGTCTATCTCGATACCTCGACCAGCCTCACCTATTTCACCGGCATGACGCTTGGTGCGAGCGAGCGCCTGCACGGCGCGATCATCCCATCCACGGGCGCACCGATCTATATCAGCCCTGCCTTCGAGGAACCGAAGACGGTGACCCTCGTCAGGATCGAGGGCGAGATCGCCACCTGGGAAGAGCATGAAGACCCGGCCTTGCTCGTCGCGAACCTGATCTGCGGTCTGCCGGCGGAAGGCCAAGTACTGGCTTTCGATCCGGCCACGCCCTTCATGTTCTCGAGCCCGATCACCGCCCATATCGGCGCGCGGCTGAAAATCATCGGCGCCAGCGATTTGATCGCGGCCTGCCGCCAGATCAAGTCGGCTACCGAAATCGCCATCATCCAGACGGCGATGACCGCCAGCCTGCGTGTCCACAAGGCCGTGTGGGAAGGGCTCTACGAGGGTGTCTCGACCACCGAAGTGACGGATTTCATCGCCGCAGCCCACCAAAAACTCGGCATGCGCCATGTCTTCGCCGCCGCCCAGTTCGGCGAAGCGACCGCCTATCCACATGGCGTGCCCTACGCACAGACGCTCAACAAGGGCGACATGGTGCTGATCGATCTCGGTGCGCATATCCATCGTTATTGCTCGGATATCACTCGCACCTATGTCTTCGGCGAAGCGACCGAGCGCCAGCGCGAACTTTGGAACATGGAAAAGAAGGCCCATCGCGCCGCCTTCGAGGCAGCCCAGCTCGGCTCACCTTGCGAAGACGTCGATGCAGCCGCCCGCAAGGTGCTGACGGATGCCGGTTACGGACCGGATTACCAGGTTCCCGGCCTGCCGCACCGCACCGGCCATGGTCTCGGCATGGACCTGCACGAAAACCCGTTCATCGTTCGCGGCAACAAGACCAGGCTTCAGCCCGGCATGGTCTTCTCCGACGAGCCGATGCTCTGCGTCTATGGCGAATGCGGCGTACGTCTCGAAGACATTATCTACATGTCGGAAGAAGGTCCGGTCTTCTTCACCGAGCCTGCCCATTCGATCGACAGGCCTTTCGGCTGAGTCGAGATATCAAACGAATTTTGACGGGGGCGCGGCTTTCTGGCCGCGCCCCCGCACTATCCATACTAGGCCAGTCGTGATCGAAGGCGAATGGTTCGACATCCCTGCTCTTCAGTGGATTGCAGCTTGGCTTTCCCTCATACCCAGCGGCGTTTTGCCAAATGCAAGCCTGAACGCCTTGGTAAAATGCGACGCGCTTGAATATCCGACGTCGAAGGCAATATCGATCACGGCGCGGTTTGTGTTCTGAAGGAGTTCTCTGGCGCGCTCCAGGCGTATCTTGCGGTAAGCCGCCCCCGGGGAAAGCCCTGTCTGCTCCTCGAACAGCCGTTCAAGCTGACGGCGGGAAAGCCCGACCGACTTTGCCAACCCCTCCAGCGACACGTCGCCTTCCAGATTTTGCTCCATGGTAATCAGCACCGAGATGATACGCGGATCTCTCGCTTCGACGACAAACGGGCGCCTTGCCTGCGAATGAGTGGCCGATCTGGCCTGATCGATCTGCAGGACTTCAAGAGCATTCCTGGCTGCGTCCCGTCCGATGTGACGTTGAACGAGGACGTTAGCCAGATCCGCGGAACTGCTGCCGCCGGCACAGGAACCACGCTGGCCATCGATGTGGAAAAGCCGATCCGAGCGAACCTTCAGATCCGGAAACCGCTCGCGAAAATCCTGGTGATGGAGCCAGCTGACACAGCTCTCGTGGTCCGCCATCAAGCCGGCCTCGGCCAGAATGAAGGAGCCGGTACAAACGCCGATAAGCGGCACCCGCTTGTCGGCGGCCTTTTTCAGGTAGGAGACAGTCTCGTTGTCGACCGGCTGCGACACCGACAGGAGCCCGCCGACCACGACGATATAATTGAAGCGGGCCGGGTCGATGAAATCCGTCGTCGGAGCAACCTGTATTCCGCAGCTGGACGTGACCATGTGCCGGGTGCTGCTGAGAACCTGCCAGTCGGCAAGAACCCTGCCGGATCGATCCTTTTGGTCACTGGCGAGACGCAGCGTGTCGACGAACATGGCAAACGCCGACAGTGTGAACGAGCGCGCAAGAATGAACCCCACCTTGAGAGGTTCCTGCGGCTGTGCGGCGTCCGGCCGCTTGCGTTGTTCGGGCTGCACCGATCTCTCCCTTGCTGCGGCTTCATGCGATGCTGCGACACATCACCTGATTTGAAAACCATGGGCAAGCGGATCGCGCTCGTCAACGAAGATCGGTCGTGGCCGATCACTCTCGCGCATCTGAGCGCCTTCATGCTCTCGGCTTTGTCATTGGCGCACCCAGCCATTCATGCGCTAAATCCGGTAGGGACATATGCTGGAGATTAATAAATGCGGCGCGATGAAATCGGCGATCTTCTTGCTTTCATGGCCGTTGCGGAAGAACGGAGCTTTACCCGAGCTGCCGCCAGAATGGGCACGTCCCAGTCTTCGCTCAGCCACACGATACGGCGCATGGAAGAGCGGATGGGCGTACGCCTGCTCACCCGCACGACGCGCAATGTCGCCCCGACCGATGCCGGCGAGCAATTGCTCGAAACGCTGCGGCCGGCATTCGACGACATCGAAACCCGCGTCGATGCGATAAGCGCGCTCGGCGCCAAGCCAGCAGGAACCATTCGCCTGACATCGAGCCGCCAGCCGGCGATCGGCATCGTCATGCCCGCCGCAAGCCGGCTAATGGCGGAATATCCCGATATCAATATCGAAATCTCGGTCGACCAACGTTTCACCGACATCGTCACCGAACGCTACGATGCCGGCATACGGCTCGGCGAGCGGGTGGAGAAGGATATGGTGGCGGTGCGGATCGGTCCGGAGCTGCGCATGGTCGTTGCCGGATCACCCGCTTACTTCGAGAAAAGGGGCCGCCCCCTTTCGCCGCATGACCTGACGCAGCATGTCTGTATGAACCTTCGGCTTCCCACGCTTGGCGGCCTTTATGCCTGGGAATTCGAGAAGGATGACAGACCGCTCAATGTGCGCGTCCAGGGACAGTTCACCTGCAACGACGTCCCCATGCTGGTTGAGGCAGCCGTTAACGGCTTAGGCCTTGTGTGTCTTCCGGATGATCAGTTCGGCAAGCTGTTCGACGACGGAAAACTTGAGCGCGTGCTTGAGGACTGGTGCCCGCCATTTCCCGGATATCACCTCTATTATCCCAGCCGCCGGCAGGTATCCCCCGCCTTCCGTCTGCTGATCGAAGCATTGCGTTATCGCGACTGAAAGACAAACCCTTTCACAGTCTTGGTAGCGCGCCCGCGCCGGTTTCACGTCTGGAACGCGATTGTTCCAGACGCACCGAGGCCGCAAAGAAACTTCCGCAGTCGCTCTGAAAATAGAATAGAAAATCGGTAGAAATCTGCCCGGACCGGATAGGCTCACAAACATCGATCAATCGCTCGGCCGGCTTGCCGCCGGCGGGCACAATCCTTCGATCCGATGAGGAAAATCATGTCCCACCCCGTGCTTGGCGTGGATCACAGCTATCTGCTGGTCAATGATCTCGATGACAGCGCCGAACGTTACCGCCGCCTTGGTTTCACGCTTTCTCCTCGTGGGCTTCACAGTCCGCAAAAGGGATCGGCCAACTACACGATCATTTTCCAGGACGATTATCTCGAGCTTCTTGGACTGGTGGCCGAGACCGAACTCAACGAGCCGCAGCGCAAGACGCTCACGACGTATGGCCAGGGCCTGCAGGCGATTGCCAATCGCACCGCAAGTGCGGACGCAGCCAAGCCTGCGCTTGCAGAACTCGGCATCCGGACGGGAGATATAAGCGCGTTTTCACGCCCGCTTCCCCTGCCCGGCGGTGGCGAAGGCATTGCCAGCTTCAGGACATTGGGCTTCGATCCTAGCCAAGTCCCGCTCGGACACTTCTTCCTTTGCCAGCACGAAACGCGCGACATGGTGTGGAGGCCGGAACTGCAGGACCATGCCAATGGCGCGGTCGGCCTCGGCGGCATAACCGGCATCAGCGACAATCCTCGCAAGACGGCGGAAACCTATGCAGGCTTCTATGCCGC
Organism: Aliirhizobium wenxiniae; assembly: GCF_014201355.1. GTDB lineage: Bacteria > Pseudomonadota > Alphaproteobacteria > Rhizobiales > Rhizobiaceae > Neorhizobium > Neorhizobium wenxiniae. Next base: position 32,819 of record NZ_JACHEG010000012.1, on the reverse strand, counting down.
GGGTCGCGTTGAAGAGATTGACGGCGGATTTCGCGTCGAGACCGGCCAGAATTCGGCACCGCTGTTCTTCTTCGAACCGGCAGCGATTGCCGGGCTTTACCCCGGTCTCGATATTGCCGGGACACCTGCCAATGGCTTTGCCGTGCTGCGCATTCGGGTGAAGGATCTGCAGAAGACAGAAGATCTTCTTTCCGTGCAGGGCATCGCGTTCATCAGGACATCTGCCGGAGGCATTGCCGTTTCACCGGCGGATGCGAGCGGAGCAGTAGTCGAGTTCCTCTGAGATCGATGGAGTGCCGTGGCGACATCGTCGCGGCATTATCAAATGCTTAGGCCCGACAAAGAGAAGCACTCTCTGTCAGGCCCGACATTCGTGAGTAGTCGCAGGGCCGCGATCAGGCGGCAGGCCCCGGTTCCACGACAAGCTTGCAGCAGCCCTCTTCACCGGGCCGCCAGGTTTCACCCTTGAAGACAAACCCGGCCGCCTTGAACAGGCCGCCGTCTATCGCCCCGCCAGCCTTGCACAAGAGTTCGATATCGTCGTCGGATCGCCCCATTGCCTGCCAAGCCTCCTTCAGCGGACAGCGATGAAACTTGATTTCCAAGCGTTCGTCGTCGCTTCGACGAACTTCCGGCTGAAAGAGGATATCACCCGCCGGAATGGTGCCGAGAAACCGTTCCTTCAAGGCAACCAGCCCGTCCGGGCCGAGATCGGCAAACCGAGCGCCGGCGGAGATACCCATCCGGCGCGTTGCTTCGGACAGAAGCTCGACGGAGCTTTGCGTGCCGAAGGCATCCCGCAGCACGTCGAATATATTGGCATAGGCTGCGGCGCGCATATTGAAAGCCGCCTGCAGCCATTCGATCGGCACCAGATGGCCGGTTCTGCTGTTCTCACTCATACACGGATCGTCTTTCTATTCACGGATAAGCGGGCTCGAGCCTGTCCTTCAGCCGGTACCAACCGAGCATGGTTGGGCCAACAAATTTGGCGATGGGATGGAGGGGAATTGTGCGGACGGGGGTTATCGGAACAGCGAGATCCCGCTGCCCGACACCTTCGATTGCGTCGGCAAAGACCTTGCCGAGCGAGGTTGCCAAGGCGACACCGCGCCCGTTACAAGCGCTCCATGCCCAAAGCCCGGGCGCGGGGTTATAGAATTGCGGCATCCGGTCCACCGTCATGCCGATGCGGCCGTTCCAGACGAAATCGAATTTCGGCCTGCCCATTTGCGGAAATATCCCGGCCAATCGTTTGCCGATAGGCTGTTTCAAGCGTTCCGCACCGTTGAACGGGAACATCAGCGCACCACCTGTCACAAGCCGGCCACGGGCATCCCAGCGGAAGAAACGCAGGTCGCCATGGGTATCCGACAATGCCTGCCGCCCCGGCAAGACACTGGCGCGCACCGCGTCCGGTTGCGGCTCTGTCGCCATCTGCCACGATAGGATCGGCACGAGCGAGTGCGCGATCGTCGGCGCCAGCCGGCTTTCGAACCAGTCCGTGTAGCCATTCGATGCCAGGATGAGCTGGTCGGATATGACGCGCCCGGCAGGTGTCGAGATCACCCAACCCGATGGCGTTTTCTCGATCGACCGGACAGGCGTGTTTTCGTGGAGCACCGCTCCGGCAGCGGTGACGCGTTCTGCCAGCCCTCTGGCAAAGGCCAACGGATTGATGTGCCCGCCACTGCTGTTGAGCATGCCGCCATACCAATCCCGCGATCCGATGAGATCGGCAGTCTCTGCCGCGTCGAGCAGGCGGACCGGCGCACCGCGGCGCGACCAGGCTTCCACGCGACTTGCCGAAAGCCGCACACGTCCGGGCGAATGTGCCGGCTGAAACCAGCCGTTCTGTTGCGCCTCGCAATCGATGTCGTGTCTGCGCACGAGGTCGAAAAGATAGGAAGCGCTATCGCTGACAAGCTGGGCAAACCGCTCTCCTGCCTCCCCATGGGTTTTCGCGATGCTGTCCGGTTCGGCACCGGTCATGGTCGGGATGACCTGACCGTTATTGCGGCCGGACGCCCCCCAGCCGACCTGAACAGCTTCAAGCACGATAACCTTGTGCCCGCGCTCAGCGAGATGAAGAGCCGCCGAGAGCCCGGTAAAGCCGGCCCCGATGATCGCAACCCCTGCCCTCGCCTCACCCGAGAGACTGGAGCTGGGATTTCTTGGCCGTGTTGCCGCGTTCCAGAGTGAGGGAGGAAAATCGGGGGATGCAATATCACTCATGTGTGTGTTCCATAATATCTGCATCGGCACGAGAACCGGAACCGATTTCGGAAAGTCGGATGCGTTGTTTGAAAGAGATGGAGCGTCATTGGTGCGCACGGCACTCCCAGACGAGTGGCGCAATCGGCAGCGATGGCCTGGCGATCAGTCGCTCGGGAGTGCCCGTTGGCCGCGTTCGAGGTTAAGCCGCAACGGCAGATGCGGGAGATTTGTGGTCGATACGACCGGTAATATTGGTGCCGCGCCTGAGAAGATTGAGGATCGGGCACGCTTTTTCGACAGCCGCCGCGACACGAGCAATCTCTTCCGGGCTGGCATCCGAAACCAGCGAAACGGTGTAGTCGAAATCATGCGGATAGACCGGAATGTCCTCATGCCCTTCCGATCCGCCACGCGGGTCGATCTTGGCAGAGACTTCCGCATGCAATTCATCCAGAGCGACCTGCTGATCTGCCGCTTGGATCAGCCATGTATGCGTCAGGCAGCTCGAAAGCGCACCAACCAGAAGCTCCGGAGACGCTGGCCCGAGATTGTAACCGGCAAAATCCGGCGGACTGTCGGAGACGACCTGAAAATCCCGGATGCGGATTCGGCGCACACCGCTGCGGCCTTCCGCACTGGCACTTGCCTTCAGCGTCGCGACACCAAGTTCGCCGGATTTGATGCGCCTGCGCCGCTCCAGCAGTGCCGCCCGCTTTTGAGCCAGGTAATCCTTCAATGTCGACATCTGTTTCGTCTCCTGATCGATGAACCGGACGTTGTTCAAACGAACACCGCCGGGCACAGGAGCTTACCGCCGGCCAACTCCAGCAGTATACAAAAATTATATACTATTGCCGCCCCCAAGCGGAAACGAAGTTGCGACCTTCGGCATGGTTGAGGAAATTCCAACTCACGCCCGCATGCGATTGACGAATGCCAGAAGAACTCGGGATCGTTCTACCGGATTTACGAAGGTCCTCCGATCCAAGTAGGAGCGAAGGACCTTCGCGCTATTTTTCACTTACGCCTTGAACAGCGCCTTCAGCGTCGATGGCTGGCTGCGGTGATATTGAGGTGCCGCGGAAACCTCGCCACCCAGAGCGGCAGCGGCATGCCACGGCCAGCGCGGATCATAAAGGACAGTGCGGGCAAGCCCGATAAGATCGGCATCGCCTGTCGCAACGATCGCTTCCGCCTGAGACGGTTCGGTGATCAACCCGACGGCCACGACCGGCATTTTCACCGCAGCCTTGACGGCACGCGCGAAAGGCACCTGATAGCTCGGCGATAGCGGAATTTTCTGATCGATATGCAACCCGCCGGTAGACACGTTGATGGCGTCGCAACCATGCTTTTCCAGAGCCTTGGCAAATTCGATTGTCTCATCCAGGTTCCAGCCGCCGTCATGCCAGTCGGTTGCCGAGACGCGAACCGACACGACCTTCTCGGCCGGGAAGGCAGCCCGCACCGCATCGAACACTTCCAACGGGAAGCGCATGCGGTTTTCGAGGCTGCCGCCGTATTCGTCACTCCGTTGGTTGGCGAGCGGCGACAGGAAGGAATGCAGCAGATAACCATGCGCGGCATGGATCTGCACCGCATCGATGCCGATACGCGCCGCGCGGATTGCCGCCTCGACAAAGGCGTCGCGGATTTCGTTCATCCGCTCGCGGGAAAGCTCGGTCGGCACCGTGTCCGTCGACTTGAACGGAACCGCGGACGGGGCCTCGGTCTGCCAGCCATCCTTGTGATCGACAGGAAGCTGCGCACCGCCGAGCCACGGCAGGTTTGACGAAGCCTTGCGTCCGGCATGGGCAAGCTGAACGGCGATGGGAATGTTCGACCACTTGCGGATGCTCTCCAGCGTCCGTCGCATCGCCGCTTCCGTGGCGTCGTCATAAAGGCCGACATCGGCATAACTGATCCGGCCTTCCGGAACGACAGCCGTCGCCTCGATGGTCAAAAGACCGGCACCGGACAAAGCCAACTGCCCCAGATGGATCAGGTGCCAGTCGGTCATGCATCCGTCCACGGCGGAATAGGTGCACATCGGGGCGATGGTGATGCGGTTCTCAAGCTCGAGATTGCGGATCTTGAAGGGCGTGAAAAGTTGTGGCTGAGGCATTTGGCTCACTTTCGACATTGCAGGTTTGAAACCGCTCATCGACGATGACACGCCGGCGGCTGCAGCTAGATTCGACCGATATCCGCAGGTCCTTGAGAAGTGCTGGTATGGTGTGAGACATACCTATGCCTCTCAAAGGTATGCGTCAAGACATACCTATCGCTTGCATCGAGATGCCAATTTTCGTAAATTTATCCTATGCCAGACCTGCTTCCTCAGCCAGAGCGTGATGAAATCGATCTCAGTGTCGTCTTCTCGACGCTGTCAGACCCGCTTCGGCGCACGGCCATCGCCATCCTGGCGACCTTGCCGGACGGCATGGAGCGCAATTGCGTGTCATTCGGCTTTCCGGTCGCCAAGGCTTCGCTCACCCATCATTTCAAAATCCTTCGCGAGGCAGGACTGATCAGCCAGATCGATTATGGGAACCGCCGCGCCTCCTCGCTTCGCCGCGAAGACATCGACGCACGGTTTCCCGGCCTTCTTGCCATGCTGGTCAAGGAACTGGAGCAGGATGGCGGCGCCGACAAAGCCGCCACCTCGGCCGGAAAGCGCTGAATTCAGCAACTGTCAGGAGCCGGCCAAGTCCCGGCTCCCGAGCTTTTGAACCGCGTTCAGCTTATCCTGTTACCGCCTTCATCTCGAGATCGGCCTCAACCACATCGGTAGTGTGGGAATTTTCGCTGCCAAGCCCTCTCCCCTTCACCAGAGCATAGATTGCCGGAATGACGATCAGGGTCAGCAGTGTCGAAGACACCATGCCGCCGATCATCGGCACGGCGATGCGCTGCATGATCTCCGCCCCCGTGCCCGTGCTCCACAGGATGGGCAGGAGGCCGGCCATAATGGCCACCACCGTCATCATCTTCGGGCGAACCCGCTCGACCGCCCCGACCATGATCGCGTGATGCAGATCCTTCCGCGTCAATGGTCGGTTTTCTTCGGCGCATGAAGCACACCGCTCCTTCAGGGCGTGGTCGAGATAGATCAGCATGATCACGCCTGTTTCCGCCGCAACACCCGCAAGCGCGATGAACCCGACCGCAACCGCGACCGAAGCGTTGAACCCGAGCCACCACATCAGCCAGATGCCGCCGACCAGCGCGAAGGGCAAGGAAAGCATGACGATCAGCGTTTCGGTCAGCGCCCTGAAGTTCAGGTAGAGCAGCAGGAAAATCAGCGCGAGCGTCAGCGGAATGACGATCGAAAGGCGCGCCGCAGCCCGTTCGAGATATTCGAACTGTCCGCTCCATGCCACGGAATACCCCGTCGGAAGGTCTACCCGCGTTGCCACGGCGTCGCGTGCCTCGGCAACATATCCGCCGAGATCGCGGCCGGTAATATCGACATAGATATAGACCGCGAGCTGACCGTTTTCGGTGCGCACCGTCGTTGCTCCCCGCGTCAGGTTCACCTCGGCTACTTCGCCGAGAGGAACCGTGCCTCCGCCCGGCAGCGAAACGAGCACGTCTCTTGCGATCGACTGCGGATCGCTGCGCGACGCGCGCGGATAGCGGATCGCCACGCCATAGCGTTCGCGCCCTTCCACGGTCGATGTCACCACTTCCGAGCCGAGCGCCATCGATACGACCTCCTGCACGTCACCGATTGTCAGCCCGTAACGCCCGAGCACTGTGCGGTCCGGCACGATATCGAGATAATAACCGCCGATAACCCTTTCCGCGTAGGCACTCGATGTTCCGGGCAATTCCTTCAGCACGGCTTCGATCTGTCGGGCGACGTTTTCGATCTCCGTCAGATCATCGCCATAGACCTTTACCCCGACAGGTGTTCGAATGCCGGTCGACAACATGTCGATGCGCGCGCGGATCGGCATGGTCCAGGCATTGGCGACGCCGGGAAACTGCAGTGCCGCATCCATCTCCTGTTTCAGGCTGGCCATCGTCACGCCGGGACGCCATTCGGTTTTCGGCTTCAGCGTGATGATCGTCTCGAACATCTCGACCGGCGCCGGATCGGTTGCCGTCAGCGCCCGCCCCGCCTTGCCGAAGACGCTATCGACCTCCGGGAAGGACTTGATGATCCGGTCCTGCGTCTGCAGCAATTCGGCCGCCTTGGTGACGGACAGTCCGGGCAGCGTCGTCGGCATATACATCAACGTGCCTTCGTTGAGATCCGGCATGAATTCGCTGCCGATATGCTGGATCGGCCAGGCCGTGGCGCCGAGCACGAGAAGCGCCACCACTATCGTCAGAACCTTCGCCTTCAAAACCCCGGCGATGACCGGACGATAGATCCAGATCAGCAAGCGATTGACGGGATTTTTATGCTCCGGCACGATCCGCCCCCTGACGAACACCACCATCAGCGCCGGCACCAGCGTCACCGACAGGATCGCCGCCGCGGCCATCGCAAAGGTCTTGGTGAAAGCCAGCGGGCTGAACAACCTTCCCTCCTGCGATTCCAGCGTGAAGATCGGCAGGAAGGAGACAGTGATGATCAGCAGGCTGAAAAACAAAGCCGGCCCGACCTCGCTTGCAGCCTCAATGAGAATGTCGACACGCGGCTTGTCCGGCGGTGCGCGCTCCAGATGTTTATGGGCGTTCTCGATCATCACGATCGCCGCATCGATCATCGCGCCGATGGCAATCGCAATGCCGCCGAGGCTCATGATATTGGCGCCGATATTGAGGAAATGCATGGCGATGAACGCCATCAGCACGCCTACGGGCAACATGATGATGGCGACAAGCGCACTGCGCACATGCAGCAGAAAAACGATCGTGACGAGGGCAACGACGATCGCCTCTTCCACCAGCGTGCCCTTCAAGGTTTCTATCGCAGCCTCGATCAATTGCGACCGGTCGTAGACCGGCACGATTTCGGCATCGGCCGGCAGGCTGCCCTTGATACCTTCGAGACTTGCCTTGGCATTGTCGATGACTGAGAGCGCATTTTCTCCGAACCGCTGCAACACGATGCCGCTTGCCACTTCGCCTTCGCCATTGAGTTCGGTGATCCCGCGCCTTTCGTCGGGAACAAGTTCGACCCTTGCGACATCGCCGAGCCTGAGCGGCGTGCCGCCCATCGTCTTCAAAACGATATTCTCGATATCGGTTATGCCCTTCAGATAACCGCGCCCGCGCACCATGAACTCGAATTCGGAAAGCTCCACCGTGCGGCCCCCGACATCCGTATTGCTGGCGCGCACGGCGTTGGCGATGTCGGTGAGCGAAATATCCTGGGCCTTCAACCGGACGGGATCGACCACGATGGAATATTGCTTGACGAAACCGCCGACACTGGCGACCTCGGCAACACCTTCGGATTTAGATACCGCGAACCGCACGACCCAATCCTGCAGCGACCGCAGCTGGGCAAGCGACATCTGTTTCGCCACCACGGCGTACTGATAGACCCAGCCAACACCCGTCGCATCCGGGCCAAGCGTCGGCGTGATCCCGTCCGGAAGGCGGCTTTGCGCGACATTGAGATATTCGAGCACGCGGCTGCGCGCCCAATAAGGATCGGTGCCATCCTCGAAGATCACATAGACAAAGGAGGCGCCGAAGAAGGAGAAACCGCGTACCACCTTTGACTTCGGCACCGTCAGCATCGATGTCGTCAGCGGATAGGTGACCTGGTCCTCGACGACCTGCGGCGCCTGCCCCGGATAGTCCGTATAGACGATCACCTGGACGTCAGAGAGATCGGGAATGGCGTCGAGCGGCAGCGACCGCAAGGCGTAGATACCGCCCGCGACGGCCAATACGGCCGCGACGAAGATGAGGACCAGATTGCGGGCGGACCAGGATATGACACGGGCGATCATTGTCTTCCACCCTCCGCCGTCATCGCGCTCAGCGCCGAATTGAGGTTGCTCTCGGCATCGAGCAGGAAGTTTGCGGCAACCACGACCTGATCGCCGGCCTTGATGCCGGTGACGATTTCGGTCTGCCCATCGCCCCGCGCGCCAAGCATGACATCCCTCGGTTCGAACCGCCCTTCTCCCTTGTCGAGGAACACGAGCTTGCGATCACCCGTATCAATCACGGCGCTGTTCGGAACCGCGATGACGGGCTCTTCGGAGCGCGTATCGATCTCCACTTCCGCATACATGTTGACGAGCAGCACGCCATCGGGGTTGGGAAGTTCGATGCGGACCTTCGTCGTCCGCGTCTGGGCATCGACCTGCGGATAGATGAGATCGACGGTGCCGTCAAAACTGCGGCCGGGCAGGCTGCGAACGGTCAATCTGACGTCGGCGCCGACCCGGATAGAGGCAAGGTCATATTCCGGGAGATCGGCCAGTACCCACAGATGCGACATGTCCGCGATGCGAAAGAGCACATCGCCGGGCTTGGCCATCATGCCCGCAACGGCAAGCCGTTCGAGAACGATACCATCCCGCGGCGAGGCGTAATCGATGGACGACGGAACCTGCTGCCGCTCGGCGATCGTTCTGATCGCCTCATCCGGTACCCCAAGGTTTTTCAGGCGAAGCGCCGAACCTGCCCGGTCGCCTCCTGGTGCTGCATATTCGGTTCCGGCAGTGGCGATTTCCTTCGCATAGAAGCCGAAAAGCACCTGCCCTTTCCTGATCCGGTCGCCGGTCGTCACGGTCGAAACCGTGTCGATGAAGGCGTCGGTGCGCATCGAGATCACGCTGACGCGTGTCTCGTCCAGCGTCACGGTTGCGGGGGCACGGACCGCCCGGCCGATTCGGGCCATTGCGGCAGTCGAGGTTTTTACCCCCGTCCGCTGCAGTTTTCCCGGCGAGACCCTGATCGTCGCCCCGTCCTGCTGCTCTTCGGCAAAAACGGGCACGTAATCCATGCCCATGCTGTCTTTCTTCGGCACCGGCGACGTGTCGCCCAGCCCCATCGGATTACGGTAATAAAGAATGCGTCGTGGGGCGGTGGAGCCAAGCTCCGCCAGCATAGCCTTGGCAGGTGCGACGGCCGGAGCATGTCCGCCCGCCTCGCCTGATTTTTCCCTCACGGCAAGATAAGCCCTGCCGTCATCGGTGGATTTCGGCTGGGTCGAAAATTGCGGCAGCCCATCGGGATGCCGATAGTATAGAATACGTCCCTCTTCATAAGAGTGTTGATGCACAGCGCCGGCAGCAGCGCCATGCGCCGCCCCCGAATGCGGTTCTTCGGCAAGCGCCCAATAACCACCGGAGCCGATAACGACGGAAGCGGCGAGGATCATTCCGAAACGTGGCAGCCGGCTCATGGCGACACCTTGAGAATGAGATCGCGCTCGACAGGCTCGGGTTCGCCCTGGATCATCAGGCCGATGCGCAGGCGCCAGCCGCCCGTCATCGAGAGGTCCGCCTTGAAGTGATAGATGCCGGGCTCGCTCGATCCGACAGGCTCGATCGCCGTGCCCATGTCCGGCATTCCGTCCGGAGCCATGTCGAGCGCCGTGTTGAATATGATGGCGTCCGAAACAGGCGCTCCGCTGCGACGGTCCGTCAGGCGAAGCTCGACCATGGCCTCGCTACTCTGCCTGATGTCGCTGTTCAGGAGCGTCAGTTCATAATCCTGCGCAGCAGCGCCGGCGCTGACGGGGTGCATGGCCATGAGGCCGAGGAGGAGCACGGCCCTCCCGGAAAACAATGTTCTGTTCATGATTTTTGATCTCGCTGCGACGTAAGTCCCTGCGTCGTGAGGTGAAACTACGGGCCATCCGACACTACCGACGCGATTACGCATCCGGCCTTCGTCGGAGAGCAGTCCAATTTCAGCGGAGATCAGGCTTTGGGTGGTGGTCCGGCAGGAGCGATCGTCGCGGATATCATCTCTCGCGCAGGCGCCGCATCATAGCGGACCTGCATCGAGACAAAGGCCATGTCCGATATTGCGGAGGCCGGTATCGAGGCGACCGGCGGCGCGCAGAGAAGCGCAGAAGGGCAGGAATGATGACGCCTGGTGTCCGAGCCCCGATCATCCGAGGGGCAAGGCTGGTCGCAATTTACATGATCTCCGGCAACGGAGACCTGCATCTGATCCGAAGTCATGTGTGAGGAATGCACGGCATCAGGCCCGGCGAGCGGCATCACGCCCTGGCTGCCGGTTGCCGTTGCAAGCAATGCAATGATCAAAAAGAGAGTGCGAATAAGTCTCATGGCGCATTCCCCGCCTGCGACCAGACGAGGAACCTGTTTCCGGATATCGGGGCGATTATCCTGCGGATCCCGGATGTGGGGAATAGGCCAAAAGACCGCAGGCTCGCCGATCACAAAAACAAATGCCCCGGGAAAGCACAGCCTTCCCGGGGCATGTTGATCAGGCTCAAAGACTTAGTAGTGGACCGAGAGGCTGTCGATCGGCGTGGTCTTCGGCGGCGCGAACTTCGTCAGGTTGATGCCTTCGACCGCGACGCGATATTCCTCGATGCTCGGCGTACGGCCGAGGATCGCGGAGAGCACGACCAGTGGGGTGGAAGCGAGCAGCGATTCACCCTTCTTCTCGGCAGTGTCTTCAACAACGCGGCCCTGGAACAGGCGGGTCGAGGTGGCAAGAACGGTATCGCCCTTTTCCGCCTTTTCCTGGTTGCCCATGCAAAGGTTGCAGCCCGGACGCTCGAGATAGAGAATGTTCTCGTATTCGGTACGGTTGGACGTCTTCGGCTTCACGTCGTCGAACTCGAAGCCCGAATACTTCTGCAGGATTTCCCAGTCACCTTCGGCCTTCAGCTCGTCGATGATGTTGTAGGTCGGTGCAGCGACGACGAGCGGAGCCTTGAACTCGACCTTGCCTTCGGCCTTTTCGAGGTTCTTCAGCATCTGGGCAACGATCTTGATGTCGCCCTTGTGAACCATGCAGGAACCGACGAAGCCGAGGTCCACCTTCTTGGTGCCGCCATAATAGGAAACCGGGCGGATCGTGTCGTGGGTATAGCGGCGCGAAACGTCGGCATTGTTGACGTCCGGGTCGGCGATCATCGGTTCGTCGATCAGGTCGAGATCGACGACGACTTCGGCGAAATATTTCGCGTTGTCGTCCGGCTTCAGCGCCGGCTTTTCGCCCGAACGGATCTCGGCGATGCGGGCATCAGCCTTGTCGATCAGGCCCTGCAGCGTCTGGGCGGCATTGTCCATGCCCTTGTCGATCATGATCTGGATGCGCGACTTGGCAATTTCCAGGCTCTCGATCAGCGTCGCGTCTTCGGAGATACAGATCGACGCCTTGGCCTTCATTTCGGCCGTCCAGTCGGTGAAGGTGAAGGCCTGGTCGGCGAGCAGCGTGCCGATATGCACTTCGATGATACGGCCCTGGAAGACGTTGTCGCCATGCTGCTTGAGCATCTGCGCCTGCGTGGCATGCACCACGTCGCGGAAGTCCATGTAAGGCTGCATCGTGCCCTTGAAGGTCACCTTGACCGACTGCGGGATCGGCATGGTGGCTTCGCCGGTGGCAAGCGCCAGAGCAACAGTACCACTGTCGGCACCGAAGGCGACGCCCTTCGACATGCGGGTGTGGCTGTCGCCGCCGATGATGATCGCCCAGTCGTCCACGGTGATGTCGTTCAGCACCTTGTGGATGACGTCGGTCATCGAATGGTAGACGCCCTTCGGGTCACGCGCGGTGATGACGCCGAAATTGTTCATGAAGGACATCAGCTTCGGAATATTGACCTGAGCCTTCTTGTCCCAGACGGAGGCCGTGTGGCAACCCGACTGATAGGCGCCATCAACCAGCGGCGAAATGACGGTTGCCGCCATCGCTTCCAGTTCCTGCGCGGTCATCAGACCGGTCGTGTCCTGCGAGCCGACGATGTTGACCGTCACGCGGACGTCCGAACCGGCATGCAGAACCTTGCCCGGCGTCACGCCGACGGCGTTGCGGTTGAAGATCTTCTCGACAGCCGTCAGGCCCTGGCCTTCGACCGAAAGTTCCTTGTTCGGAGCGAAAACCGGCGTCGCCTCGACGCCGAGCGTCTGGGCGGCAAAGGTCTGCAGCTTCTTGCCGAAGACGATGGCATAGGACGAACCCGCCTTCATGAACTCCGTCTTCTGCGGCGTGAAGGAGGAAGCGATATCGACCAGCTCTTCGCCGTTTTCGTCGCGCAGCTTCCGATTCTTCGCATCGATCTTCAGGACCGTGCCGGTCTCGACCGAATATTTCTGCTCGAGGATCGGGTTGCCGTCATTGTTGAGGATCGGCTTGCCGTTCTCGTCGAGCTTCTTGACCCAGTTCTTCAGGTTGATGCCGATACCGCCGGTCACGTCGACGGTGGTCGCGAAGATCGGCGAAATGCCGTTGGTGCCGGCGACGACCGGAGCGAAGTTGACGAAAGGCACATACGGGCTGGACTGCTTGCCGGTCCACAGCGCTACGTTGTTGACGCCGGACATGCGCGAGGAGCCGACGCCCATCGTGCCCTTTTCGGCGATCATCATCACCCGCTTGTCGGGATGCTGCTTCTGAAGCGCGACGATTTCCGCCTGCGCTTCCGGCGTGATCATACACTGACCATGCAGCTGGCGGTCGGAACGCGAATGCGCCTGGTTGCCCGGCGACAGAAGGTCGGTCGAGATATCGCCTTCGGCTGCGATGAAGGTGACGACCTTGATCTCGTCCTCTACATCCGGAAGCTTGGTGAAGAATTCGGCCTTGGCGTAGCTTTCCAGCACGTCCTTGGCGATCGCGTTGCCGGCCTTGTAGGCATCGCGCAGGCGGAACATGTCGGCGTCATAAAGGAAGACCTGCGTCTTCAGGACGTCACCGGCTTGGCTGGCGATTGCCGCGTCATCGCCAAGTGCGATGTCGAGCAGCACTTCGACCGAAGGACCGCCCTTCATATGCGACAGGAGCTCGAGCGCAAATGTCGGCGAAATTTCGGGAACGACCGTTTCGCCGAGAATGATCTTCTTCAGGAAGGCGGCCTTGACGCCGGCGGCACTCGTCGTGCCCGGCAGCGTGTTGTAGATGAAAAATTTCAGGGCATCCGCCCGATGCTCGTTACCGGCATCTTCGATCAATGTGATGATTTCAGCGGTCAGCGCGCCATCATCGATCGGCTTGGGGGCAAGCCCTTGGGGTTCTCTGCTTTTGATTTCAGCCAGGTATTCCGAGTACAGGTTCATCACAGTCCCAACGTCATTAGCTTTTTGGCGCTGAAACGCAGCGCCACCGGAAAATTATGCGGCCCAAGGCCTTCGGGTTTGGAGTACGTCAACCGAGCCCGTGTGACAAGATACCGCAATTCGGTAAATGCAGTCCTTCGGCTCCAGCACTTATCGGCTGACGATGACCGAGCGCGTTCTTAGCGGATCGACGCGCCGGAAGCCATCGATTTAAGTACGGCCGGCATTCCCGATGCGCCCGGTAAAAACGCTGTCTGGCAAGGCTTTTCGGCGGAAAATCTTGAGCTTTTCACTCAACGATCAAACATGTCCTGCCATTGCTTTTCGCCAACCATGCAATCGCTTTTGACCGGCTTGTCGGCAATCCTGCGAATGAGCGGCTGGGGTTCGATACCGCTGACTTCCATCACCAGCTTGCGACGAACCGCAACACCGAAATCATCGATATCGTGAACCGGCAGAACGAAAGACCCCGGCCCACCCGCAACGCAGTCGCTGTAATATTGGTCGAGCCCCCCTGGCGTTCCCGACGGCCTGAGCATGATGGCGAGACCATTGATGACGATACCCGCCTCGACAGCCTTGTCGCGCGCCGGCGTGACCGGATTGCCGGAATTGTTCGGTCCGTCGCCCGAGACATCGATCACCTGGCGAAGACCGTGATAGGAATTGGAGACGAGCATTGTCGCGCCCTGAACGATGGCAGCCGAAATCGATGTCCTGCGCTGCATCTCGACCGGTCGTGCCTCGACCTTGTTGGCAAAGGCGATCGCATCCTGTTCGTTCTCGATGATCTGCCAGTCGATCACCGAACCCTGGACGACATCGCCTGCCCACTCGAAATAACTGATGGCGATGCGCCCGGTCAGCCCGTTCCTGACCGCATCGATAAACTCTTTATGCTTGAGGGCCGACACGTAACCTTCGCGCTGGATGCGAGCTTCTTCCGTGTCCATGGATCGGGACGTATCGACCGCGAGTACGAGTTCGACATCCACTTCCTGCCCGCCTTGCACGATTGCAGTATTGGTCGCGGTCAGGGTCATTAACATTGCAAGTGTTGTGAGCATGGCAATCCATTCACTGCAGTGTCGATTGCCGGACTGTAACACAGGATATTGCCGGCGCGATCCCCTCCCCTGACGCAAGGGCAGCGCGTGGCTCAAATTTCAGTGATGTCTTATTCTGCAGCCGCGGGGTGCGGACCATCCTTCATCGCTTCGATCAGGCATTCCATGATCGCCGCTCGCAGGGCGTAAGTATTAGCACTTGTTTGTTTCCGGTCCAGGCTTTGAGCGGCCTCTACAAGCCGCATGCCTTGATGCACCACGATCTGGTGCGCGCGATTCATGGCCCAGTGTTCAATTGAACTGCCATGATCCAGTGCATGACTTTGCGCGTTCAATGTAGCCTCGCTATTCATCAGCGTTACTGCGAATCATCTCGCAAAACCGACGCTAATACAGATTCATGTCCAAGTGAATCCGTGAGACATCGAAGTATTGATGGGAAGAAGAGAAAAATACGAACATTTTCAACGAACCCGAGTTTTCATCGGTAAAAACCGACCCCAGAATGCGTTAAACTATCTCATTTACATCCACGCGTTCCGACACCACACACTTGGAACGGTATAAATGCTGAGAGATTTTCATTCTCTTCTTCAACGACCTCATGCAACGATGAGGGCGATCCGCATGAAGTGCGGCGCCGATTTTCACCGCTAGAAGTGCGGACACCGGATTTCGTGCAAAGCTTACCAAGCTTTAACGAGACGGATATCCAACGGTAATCAAGCAAGGACTAACGTGGCTTCATGGTCATGACGCCTGAGCAGGCGAATACAGACCGCAACTTAGGATCAGAGCCATGTGGATCACAGCACGTAAATTCGTCACCACCGGTCTGGTCGCCTTGACGATTGCCGGAACGGCTCTCGCCACCGCCTCCCAGGCTGAAGCACATAACAATTTCGGCCGCGGCCTCGCCGCTGGCATAGCGGGCGCAGTCATCGGCGGGGCGCTGATTGCCGGCGTCAGCCACGCACCAGCCTATGCTGCTGTACCCTATGGCCCGCCTCCTATGCGATACGGCCCCCCACCGGTCGCTGCTTATTACCCTTCCTGCCATGTGGTCTGGCACCAGGACTACTGGGGCGACATGTATCGCACCCGCGTCTGCGAATGAGCCGACACAGGCGGGATCACAGCCCCCTCCCGACAATCACCTCAAGTTCCGGCGCGCCGCTTTCTCGGCTTTCGCGTCCCTACATCTCTCAACTTACCTGAAGAGTGAAACGCCATGTCCAACATCATTCGCAGAAACCGCATCCTGGCTCTCGTTGGCGCTGCAATCATCGCAGTTCCCCTGGCGACGCCGATCATTCTTGGCAACAACGCGGCGTTTGCCGCATCTTCGCCTCCCGCTGCAGCAGTAAGCGGCATTATCGCGCCGGCAGGATCGTTTGCCTCGATCGTCGCCGCCGACAAACCTGCAGTTGTCACCATTACCACAACGATGAAAGCAGAGGCTGCTGCCAGCGACGAAACATCTCCCTTTGGTGAGAACTCTCCCTTCAATGAACAATTCAGGCAGTTCTTCGGCCAGAACGGAATCCCGATGCCGCATGAAGCGCCTCGGCAACGTCAGTCCGAACGTGCCGAAGCACTCGGCTCCGGTTTCATTATTTCTCCCGACGGCTATATCGTTACCAACAACCACGTCATCGACAAGGCGCTGGACATCAAGGTGACGCTGGATGACGGCATCGAACTTCCCGCCAAACTGATTGGCGCCGATCCGAAGTCGGATCTCGCCGTGGTCAAGATCGAAACCAAGAAACCGCTCGCAACCGTCACCTGGGGTGATTCCGACACCCTGCAACTCGGCGACCAGATCCTGGCGATCGGCAACCCTTTCGGGATCGGTACGACAGTCACGGCCGGCATCGTGTCAGCCCGCGGCCGCGACCTGCATTCCGGCCCTTATGATGACTTCATCCAGATCGACGCGCCGATCAACCACGGCAATTCCGGCGGCCCTCTGGTGGATCACGACGGCCATGTCGTCGGCATCAATACGGCTATCTATTCCCCGAATGGCGGAAGTGTCGGTGTTGGCTTCGCCATTCCCTCCGATCAGGCAAGGCAGGTTGTCGCCAAGCTGATGAAAGACGGCTCGATCAATCATGGTTTCATAGGCGTACAGATACAGCCGGTAACGGCAGATATCGCCGACGCGATTGGCCTCGGCAAGGCGGAAGGTGCACTGGTCGCCGGCGTCAACGGCAACACGCCCGCAGCCAAGGCCGGCGTCGAGCCCGGCGACGTCATTACTGCGCTGGGTGGTAAACCAATCTCGTCACCCCGTGATCTTTCGCGCATGGTTGCCGATCTTGCTCCCGGATCGCAGGAGGAGTTGACGGTATGGCGTCAGGGCACACCGAAAGACCTGCGTTTGACGATCGGTGAAAACAGCGAAGATCAGCAGCAGGCTTCGGCGGATGAAGGAAAATCCGGCCCGGCAGCTCACAAAATCCCCACCATCGGGGTTGGGCTTGCCGATGTCACGGCGGAGGTGCGGCAGGCCTTGAACCTTCCAGCGAAAGAAAAAGGTGCTGTCATAGCAAGCGTGGCACCCGGCAAACCTGCGGCGGACGCAGGCCTGCAAGAGGGCGACATCATCATTTCGGTCAACCAACATGCGGTCAACTCTGCAAACGAAGCCAAGACTGCGGTTGCTGATGCCGGCAAGGCCGGACGCAAGGCCGTGCTGCTGCTGATCCAGCGTGGCGACAACCAGAGCTTTGTCACCGTTCCGTTCTCGATCGGCTGACTTTCGCCATAAGGCTGCCTGACCCCGCTGTCGAAAGGATATGCGGGGTCAGGCGTTCTTAACTGTGCCTGCCGTTATGAGAAGAATGCCGCTCACGCGGAAACGACAGAGCCCGTCCCACGAACCCGGCCTAGAGATGGGATGCTCTCAGGATGTGGACGCAGGGATGCGTGATGCAGGCACCGGATCCCTGATATCGTCGAGAGGGCCTTCAAGCGCCGTCCGTGGAGGGATCAATTGCGGTTCGATAGTGGTAACGACGGGATGAACCGGCGCAGCCTCGAGCAGTTCGAACCCCTTCTCCAGCATCGCAGAAATATTCGGTTTGGCCATGTAGACTGGAAAAGGCAGAAACGATGCGAACGGATCATAATCGAAGCAGCCAGCGACGATTTTATTGAAGACCGTTTCATCATGCCGTCCCATGAATCGAAGCAGGCCTTCGAAATTGATGGACGAGTTTATGAAAAGACAGCGCGGCAACCGGCCCTCGCGGGCGAAAAATCGTTCAAAGGCCAGTTCTGTCATACGCGGCGAATAACCGGTAATCTCGATGTCATTTTCGCTTTCAATGCCGAAGAACGCATTCTTCGCCGCGTGAAAGCCGGTGATACGCTCCCGGCTGGCATGGTCGTCATGGCCGCCGAACAAGACAACATCATCAGGAACCAGCGCGCCCCCTTGGGCCGCATGCCGCAGAATTGCCGAGGTCAGCACCTCGGCTCCGTTTCTGTTATCGGAAATCACCGAGGATGCCAGCTTTCCGGGAAGATCGATATTCACATGGGGAAGGCCGGCCCGCGCGCAGACCTGATGGACACCGTCCGGATCCGTAACGCCTGCGATAAACAGCGCATCGATCGAATAGGCGATCAAGGTTTCCACAGTCCGGCGCTCTTCTTCAGGATCACGACGGCCGGAGACAACCATGGGGGACAGACCGCGCAAACGCGCCTGCGCCTCGAACGTCTGGGCCATGGAGGAAAAGAAGCGGTTATCGTAAACCGGAACCAATAGCCCGACGAGACCGGACTTCGAGCTTCTCAAGCCACGCGCCTGAAGGTTTGTCGTATAACGCTGCGCTTTGGCAAGCGAGAGTATCTTCTCGGCCGTCTCCGTGGAAATCCGCCGTTTGCGCCATGACCCGTTCAAAACCGCGCTCACGGTCGAGGCCGACGCACCGGACAGGACTGACAGGTCGTAGATGGTAGCTTTCTTGGAATTCTGAACCGTCATCCTCATCTCCCGAATGATTCTGATTGGTAGAATATTAGTCCACTTGACGAAAGGCATGTTCGTGTTATGGTTATTGCACCATCGATTGTGCAAAAATGCAATATCGATTGTGCGTATGTGGATTGCTATGGGAGTGGCAAGGGAGCGTCTCGAATGGGCGAGACGGGAGATTTTCAAGCGCCGCAGGGAAGAGCTGTTGCGCGGATCTGCTTGCCGCAGTGTCTTTGGAGGAGGAACATCCATGAAGAAAATGATTGCGGCCGCTATCGGCCTGTCGCTTGCGCTACTTTCATCCGCGGCATTTGCCGATGGACCGAAGGTCGGCGTCGTCGTGAAAATCGGTGGCATTCCGTGGTTCAACGCTATGGAGGCCGGCATCAAGGAGCAGAGCGCCAAGCTCGGCGTCCAGGGCTTCATGGTCGGCCCGACGAGCGCTGACCCGGCGCTTCAGGTGCGCGCCATCGAAGACTTGATCGCTCAGAAGGTTGACTTCATCGGCGTCGTCCCGAACGATGCGAAGGTGCTGGAGCCCGTGCTGAAAAAAGCGCAGGACGCAGGCATCAAGGTCATAACCCATGAATCGCCCAATCAGGCCGGGGCCACCTGGGATTTCGAACTTGCATCCGCCAAGGGCTTTGGTGAGGCGCATGGCAAGCTGCTTGCAGAAAAGATGGGCGGCAAAGGTTCCTACGCGGTGTTTGTCGGCTCGCTGACCGTGCCGCTGCACAATGCCTGGGCGGATGGAGCCATCGCCTACATCAAGGCCAACTATCCCGACATGAAACTCATCGGTGATCGTTACGGCGTGGCCGAGGATCTGGATAAGAGCCGCTCTACGGCACTCGATCTCATGTCTGCCAATGCCGATCTCAAGGGCTTCCTGGCTTTTGGTTCGCAGGGACCGATCGGTGCTGGCCGCGCGGTGGAAGAACGCCGCAAAGACGGCAAGGTCTTCGTCATCGGTCCGTTCTCGCCGGGACAGGGTGCAAAGCTGATCAAGTCCGGTGCGCTGACAGGCGGGTTCATGTGGAACCCCAAACAGGCCGGCGAAGTGTTCATCACGCTTGCCGATCGCATCGCCAAGGGTCAGGATCCCAAGGCTGGCGACGACATTCCGGGCCTCGGCAAGATCAATCCTGAAGGCAACACGATCGTCGTCGATCAGCTGCTGAAGATCGACAAGGAAAGCATCGACAAGCTGGTTTCCATGGGCCTCTGATCCTCCCCAAGCCCAACGGGTCGCGCCCGGGCATGCCGGGCGCGACCCATCCTCGACAATTCCGTCGTCCACAGCATCCGCCCACAAGGCGGCTGAGCGAAGAGATTTGCCATGATGAGCGCCGAACCGCTCCTGTCCCTCAAGAACATCAAGATCACATTCGGCGGCGTTCGCGCCCTGAAAGGCGTCTCGTTCGAGGTCAATCCCGGGGAAGTGCATTGCCTTGCCGGCGAAAACGGCTGCGGCAAGAGTACCCTGATCAAGATCATTACCGGTGTGTACAAGCCGGAAGACGGCGCGGAGTTTTCCTTCGACGGGCAGCCGATAACCGCCATGACGCCGAGCATGGCCCAGTCGCTCGGCATTCAGGTGATCTGGCAGGATCTGGCGCTGTTCGGCGAGATGACCGTCGCCGAGAATATCGGCTTCCAATACGCAGTCAGCGGCAAATACGGTCTGGTCGACAAGCGCGCGATGGAGAAGGCCGCCGAAAAGGCGCTTGCCCGCCTCGGCGTCTCGCTCGACCTGCATCTGCCATTGAAGGAGCTGCCGATCGCGCAGCGCCAGATCGTCGCCATCGCTCGTGCGCTGGTGGGTGAAGCACGGCTGGTCTTCATGGACGAGCCGACGGCGTCACTGACCCAGTCCGAAACCGATTACCTGATCGAGATCGTCCGCAATCTCTCAGCATCCGGCGTGGCAGTTGTCTTCGTTTCGCATCGCCTGGCCGAAGTGCTGGAAATTTCCGATCGCATGACCGTCCTGCGTGATGGCGCGCTGGTCGGCGTCTTCCCCGTCGAAGGCATGACCCAGTCACGAGTGACAGAGCTGATGACCGGCCGCAATTTCGACAGCGCCGTAATCGCTGCCGATCACGACGATCAGCCGGTCGTTCTGTCGGTGAAGAACCTTTCCCGTGCCAACGAATTCGACAATATTTCCTTCGATCTGCGCCGCGGCGAAACGCTCGGCGTGACCGGACTGCTCGGCGCCGGCCGCACCGAGCTTGCACTGACCTTGTTCGGCATGCGCCGGCCGCATTCCGGCGAGATTGTGCTCGACGGAGAGACGGTTCACTTCGGCTCCAACCGGGAGGCGATCCGAGCCGGTGTCGCCTATCTGTCGGAAGATCGCCTGTCGCTCGGCCTCAACCAGCCGCAATCGATCGCCGACAATCTCGTCATGGCTTCGCTTGACCGCATCCTGTCCAGCGGGTTGATCTCGCCTCCGAAAAAGGAAAATGTCGTCGCGCACTGGATTTCCGCGCTCGGCGTCAAGATCGGCAAGCCGGAAGATCCGATCCGAACGCTGTCGGGCGGCAACCAGCAGCGCGTCGCGATTGCCAAATGGCTCGCGATCGGGCCCAAAATTCTCATACTTGATGCGCCGACGGTCGGTGTCGATGTCGGCGCCCGCGCAGGCATCTTCGAGATCGTGCGCAAGCTTGCTGCCGAAGGTCTGTCGATCATCCTCATCTCCGACGAGCCGCCGGAGGTCTATTTCAACGCGGATCGCATCATCCATATGGCCGAAGGCCGGATCAAGGCGACCTATGACCCGCGGCAGATGTCGCTGACCGACCTGGAAGGAAAAGTCTATGCGTAGGTTGATGCTTGGCCACACGACCGAGTTCACGCTGTTCGCCGTGATGATTGTCCTTTGCGTCGCGCTTTCGTTCGCGACGGACAGGTTCTTCACGATCTCCAATGCCTTCGACGTTTTGAACGTCTCGGCCGTCAACATCATTTTCGCGGTCGGCCTGCTTGTCGTACTGATCTCCGGCGGCATCGACATCTCCTTCGCGGTGGCAGCCTCGGTGGTGCAGTATGTGACCGCGCTGGCAATTGCATATCTGGGCGGGGGCAATTGGGCCGAAGGCTTCATCATCGCCGGCGCGGTCGGCATCGGCCTCGGGCTGATCAATGCGGCGCTTGTCTACAAGCTGCAGATCATCTCGATCGTCGCGACGATCTCGACCTTCAATATCTTCTTCGGCTTGCTGATGTTCTTCACCAAGGGCGTATCGATCTACGACCTGCCGGAATGGCTGACAACGCGCGTCGTCTTCTACGAACGTGAGATGAGTGACGGCTCCTGGCTGGAACTGACATTGCCGGTCGTGGTGATGATCCTCTGCTGCGTTGCTACCTGGTTCATGATGTCCCGCACCACGATAGGCCGCCAGCTTTATGCCTTCGGCGACAATCCTGAAGGTGCGCGCCGCTTCGGCATCAATATCGGAGCAATGCATTATATCTCGTTTGGATGGCTTGGCCTGATGGCCGGAATCGGCGGGCTGATGCAGGCGCATTATGCCGAGGAAGTGGTGCCAAACGCACTTTACGGCCGTGAACTCGACGTGCTTGCCGCAACCGTTCTCGGTGGTGCGCGGCTTGGGGGCGGCAAGGGATCGGTCATCGGTTGCGTGCTGGGCGTGCTGATGGTGTCGATCACCCAGAACGGTCTCAACCTGATGGGCGTTTCGCCCTTCGCTTTCAAGATGATCGTTGGCGCCATCATCCTCATCGCCATCACGCTCTCCTCCGCGCGGATCGACAAGCTCCTGCCGTTCTTTGCCAAAGGCAAAATCGAGAAGGGTCAAGCCCAGAAAAGGGAGGCGCACTGATGTCGTCGCTGATACAGAAGTTCAATAAAACGTTCGGCGCTGACATGGCAGGCCCGGTCATCGCCTTCGTGGTGGTGATGGTCATCTTCGGCCTTGGCGCAGACAACTTCCTGTCGCTTGGCACATTTGGTTCGGTTGCTTTCCAGCTTCCCGAACTCGGTCTGCTCACACTTGCCATGCTGCTGCCTCTCCTGACCGGTGGCATCAATCTGTCGGTGACCTTCACCGCCAATCTCTCCGGTCTTGCAGCCGCAAGCGTTCTGCAGGCCTTTGGCGGCGTCGATGCGTCGGGTGGGGCCTTCGTGATTGCGGTTGCGGCCGCCGTGGCAACCGGTGCTGCGGCCGGCCTGATGACCGGCGCGGCGATTGCCTATACCCGCGCTCACCCGATCCTTGTCACCCTGTCGATGATGATCTTCCTGCGCGGTCTTGGCGAGTTCCTGACGCGTGGCGGCGATGTATCGGGTTTCCCGAGCTATATGGAGCCGATCGGTCATGGTTCTATCTTCGGCCTGCCAATCCCGCTTCTGATCTTCATTGCCTGTGTCGGGGTCTGGCAGGTTCTCCTGACCCGCAGCAAGCTCGGCTTCGGGCTTCTGATGATCGGCTCCAATGTCGAGGCGGGGCAGTATTCGGGCCTCAACACCCGCCGCATCATCATGCTCGTCTACACGCTGTCGGGTGTCATGTGTGCAATCGCCGGCATTATCATGCTTGCCCGTTTCAACTCGGTCCGTATCGGCCACGGGGAATCCTATCTGCTGATCACCGTGCTTGCGGCATTTCTCGGCGGGATCAATCCGTTCGGCGGTTTTGGTCGCGTATTGCCAGTATTCGTCGCGCTCGTCGTGCTGCAGCTTCTGTCTTCCGGCCTCAACCTGATGGGTGCCAACCAGCATCTGGCAACGGCGCTCTGGGGCGTGCTGATGATCGTGGTGATGGCCGCCCGCACCATCGTTTCCTCCTATTTCGCATCGCGTAGAAAGAAGATCTGACATGCAAGGTTTCGGTATTCACGCAATGGTCTGGTCCACCGTCTGGGACCATGCCGGTGCCGAGCGCGCCATTGCCGGTGCTGCCCAGCATGGCCAGGATTATATCGAGATCCCGCTGATCGATATTGCGTCTGTCGATGCAGGCCATAGCCGTGCGCTGCTCGAAAAGCACCGTCTGCGTTCTGTCTGCTCGCTCGTGCTGCCGGAAAGGGCCTGGGCCTCGGTTCGCCCCGATGCAGCGATCGAGCATCTGACGGCAGCCCTCGACAAGGCCAAGGAGATCGGCGCCGAGGCGCTCACCGGTGTGACCTTCGGTGGCACCAATGAGCGGACCGGTTTTCCACCGACTGAAGGCGAATACGACAACCTGACCCGTGCGCTCAGTGCCGCCGCCAAACACGCCAAGACGCTTGGGCTGGAATTCGGCATCGAGGCGGTCAACCGTTATGAGAGTCACTTGATTAATTCCGCCGAGCAGGCGGTCGCTATGGTCGAGCGGATCGGCCTCGACAATGTCTTTGTCCATCTCGACACGTTCCATATGAACATGGAGGAAAAGGGCATCGCCAACGGCATCATCGCCGCTCGTGATCATCTGAAATGCATGCATATGTCGGAAAGCGACCGCGGCACGCCGGGTTATGGCAACATCGCCTGGGATGAACTGTTTGGTGCGCTCGCGGCGATCCGCTTCAAAGGTCTGCTTACACTTGAAAGCTTCGTCACCATGCAGCCTCTGATGGCTGGCGATATCTCGACCTGGCGCCCTGTCGCCCGTGATGTCGACGAAGTGCTCAACAATGGCCTGCCATTCCTGCGCAACAAGGCCGAACAGTACCGGATTTTCTAAGCGACCGCCCGCCCTTGAGGCAGCCGGCCCTTTTCTTCAATGACCGTGGTGAGGACCACCTTGAGCAAGATAGAAGACAATGCGCGCGAGATCGCCGCACAAGCCTACCATCGCTTCGGCCAGGAGAAAGGCCGACGGGTGATGATCGCGATCGCCGGAGCACCCGGATCGGGCAAATCGACGATCGCCGAGCGGGTCGTGGATGAGCTGAACGGCAAGGGCGATATTTCGGCAGCGCTCTTCCCTATGGACGGCTACCACTACGATGACGTAGTGCTGGAAGACATGGGACGTCGACCGTTCAAGGGCGCTATCGATACATTCGATGCGCATGGGCTGCGACATATGCTGGAGCGCCTCAAGGCCAACCAGGATGACGTGATCGCCGTGCCTGTCTTCGACCGCTCGATTGAAATCGCCCGTGCTGGTGGACGTCTGATCTCGCAATCCATCGATATCATCGTCTGCGAAGGCAATTACCTACTCGCCAGCCAGTCACCTTGGGATCGCCTGAAGCCGATCTTCGACTTCACCGTCTTCGTCGATGTCGATGAGAGCGATCTGCGAACCAGATTGCAGGATCGCTGGCGCGGCTTTGGTCTGGATGAGGCCGAGATCACCAGGAAGGTCGAGGAAAACGATCTTCCCAATGGCCTGTCGATCATCGCCAACAGCAGCGAGCCCGACCTTCGCGTGAAAAATCCGGGGAGCAGTCAGAGACAGGACTGACGCCCGCATATCTTCGAACCCACCCCGACAGCGACAGCTGATTATTGAGAGAGGCTCCAATGAAACACGGCATCTATTACTCTTACTGGGAACATGAATGGAGCGCCAAGTTCGGTCCTTACGTCGAGAAGGTAGCCAAACTAGGCTTCGACATCATCGAGGTCGCTGCCCACCACATCAACACCTATAGCGATGCCGAACTTAGGGACATCAGACAAGCTGCCAGGGACAACAACATCATCCTCACCGCCGGCATCGGCCCGACGAAAGAGAAAAACCTCTCGTCGCCGGATGCCGATGTCCGCAAGGCCGGCAAGGCCTTCTTCGAACAGACCCTGACCAATGTCGCCAAGCTCGACATCAGGTCGATCGGCGGCGCGCTGCATTCTTACTGGCCGGTCGACTATTCCAAGCCGGTCGACAAGGTGGGCGATCGCGCCCGCGGCGTTGAGGGTATTCACGGCATCGCTGATTTCGCCAACAATCTCGGCATCAACCTTTGCATCGAAGTGCTCAACCGCTTCGAGAACCACGTCCTCAACACCGCGGCTGAAGGCGTCGCCTTCGTCACGGATGTCGGCAAGCCGAACGTCAAGGTGATGCTCGACACATTCCATATGAATATCGAGGAAGACAGCTTTGGCGATGCGATCCGCACCGCCGGTCCGCTGCTCGGTCATTTCCACACTGGCGAGAACAATCGTCGCGTTCCCGGCAAGGGCAATCTTCCATGGCACGAGATCGGCGCTGCGCTGCGTGAGATCAACTACACCGGGGCTGTCGTCATGGAACCCTTCGTCAAGACCGGCGGCACGATTGGCTCGGACATCAGGGTCTGGCGCGATCTCACCAATGGCGCGAACGAGGCGCAAATGGACGAGGATGCCCGTAATTCTCTCGCCTTCTCCCGCTTCGTGCTGGGTGGCTGATAAAAGGCTTCTTGCCTGAACAGTCTTAATTCAGACGGTGAGGAGGGCCTTAGGGGCCCTCCAGCTTAGCCTGCAAGCTTCTTACAGAAGATCCTCAGGCTGGATGAAGTCCATGTCGGTGTAATCGATATTGTCCCCGGCCATCGCCCAGATAAAAGTATAGCTGCCGATGCCGGCACCGGAATGAATGGACCACGGCGGAGAAATCGCACCTTCCTCGTTGCCGATAAAGAGGTGGCGGGTTTCCTGTGGTTCACCCATCAGGTGCAGGACACGGGATTTCGGCTCCATGCCGAAATAGAGGTAGGCTTCCATACGGCGGTCATGGATATGCGAGGGGATCGTGTTCCAGACAGAGCCGTCTTCGAGTTCCGTATAACCAAGCACGAGCTGGCAGCTTTCCATCACCAGCGGGTGAATGAACTGGTTGATGGTGCGCTTGTTGGAGGTCTCGGTCGCGCCGAGCTTGACTTCCTTGCTGTCCGCCTTGGTGATCAATCGGTTGGGGCAGGAGCGATGTGCCGGGCAAGAGGTGATATAGAAACGCCCTGCACCGCTGAAGGTAATGGCACCTGCGCCCGCGCCGATGTAAAGAACGTCACCGTGCTGCAACTCCCAGCTCTCGCTGGCAATGCTTACCGTGCCGGTGTCACCGATATTGACGATGCCCATTTCCCGCCGATCAAGTAGGGAAGGGGTTTTGGTTTCCTCCACTTTATCAAGCACTAACTCTCCGCCGGCAGGAACAGCACCACCGACAATGAAGCGGTCGTAATGCGTATATATCAGCCGGATTTCGCCTTCGCGAAACATATTCGAGGCAAGGAAATGCGCACGAAGTTCCGCGGTGTCCATAGCTTTCGCTTGAGCGGGGTGCACCGCGTGCCTCGTTTCGACGTTTAGCATAGACATCTCTTCCTATTGGCCGCAGCCATCTCATCCTACGTGTTGCTTATATCTGTACGACAACCTCATTGAGGTCAAGGCATCTTCGTGGTCGAGCAGATGAGCTGACAGCACCTGTCTGTCAGAAACGATCAAATTGGCGATCAAGCAAAGGATATGCAGAACGCATTTGACATGCTGTCAACAACATGCGTAAATCTGTCTGGCAAGTTAAGATATTTCTGGGAGGAACAATGATCATCACCGACGTCGAAGTCCGCGTCTTCCGCACGACCACTCGTCGGCATTCCGACAGCGCCGGTCACGCGCATCCCGGTCCGCCGCATCAGGTGGAACAGGCCATGCTGACCATTCGCACCGAGGACGGCCACGAAGGGCATTCCTTCACAGCGCCGGAAATCATTCGCCCCCATGTCATCGAGAAATTCGTCAAGAAGGTCCTGATCGGCCAGGATTACCGGGATCGGGAACGGCTGTGGCAGGATCTCGCCCATTGGCAGCGCGGCTCTGCCGCACAGCTGACCGATCGCACCCTTGCCGTGGTCGATTGCGCGCTCTGGGATCTCGCCGGCCGCGCGACCAACACACCTGTTTACAAGTTGATCGGCGCCTATCGCGACAAGGTGCTCGCCTATGGCTCCATCATGTGCGGCGACGAGATCGAGGGCGGCCTTGCAACGCCCGAGGATTACGGACGTTTTGCTGAAACGCTGGTAAAGCGCGGTTACAAGGGCATCAAACTGCATACCTGGATGCCGCCGGTCAGCTGGGCTCCAGATGTGAAGATGGACATCAAGGCCTGCGCCGCTGTACGCGAAGCGGTCGGCCCCGACATCCGCCTGATGATCGACGCCTTCCACTGGTATTCGCGCACCGATGCGCTGGAACTCGGACGCGGTCTTGAAAAGCTCGGCTTCGACTGGATCGAGGAGCCGATGGACGAGCAGTCCATGTCTTCCTACAAGTGGCTCGCCGACAATCTGGATATCCCGGTCGTCGGCCCCGAAAGTGCCGCCGGCAAGCACTGGCATCGTGCCGAGTGGGTAAAATCCGGCGCTTGCGACATCCTGCGCACCGGCGTCAACGATGTCGGCGGAATCACACCGGCCTTGAAGACGATGCATATGGCCGAATCCTTCGGGATCGAGTGCGAGGTACACGGCAACACGGCGATGAACCTGCATGTCGTGGCGGCAGTGAAGAATTGCCGCTGGTACGAGCGCGGCCTGCTTCATCCCTTCCTCGAATATGATGATGGCCACGACTATCTCAAGTCGCTCTCGGACCCGATGGACAGGGACGGCTACGTCCATGTCCCCGATCGTCCGGGCCTCGGTGAAGACATCGATTTCGCCTTCATCGAAAACAACCGGGTGAGGTAAGATCATGAAAACACTTCTGGCCTTTGGCGACAGCCTGACCTGGGGAGCAGATCCGAAAACCGGCCTGCGCCATCCGCGTCAGCATCGCTGGCCGGAAGTGTTGAAGGCCGAACTCGGCTCTCGGGTGGATGTCCTGTCCGACGGGCTTGGCGGTCGCACCACCTGTTATGACGATCACACAGGCCCTGCCTGCCGAAACGGTGCCCGGGCCTTGTCGGTGGCGCTCGCAGTGCACACGCCGCTCGATCTCGTGGTGATAATGCTCGGCACCAACGACCTCAAGCCGGTCCATGGCGGCCGCGCCGAGGCGGCATTTTCCGGCATGCGCCGGCTCGCCGAGATCGTCGAGACCTTTCCCTATAAGCCGCGCTCGGCACGTCCGCGGCTGCTGCTGGTTGCTCCACCGCCCTGCGTGACGGACGGCAACGGCCAGGTGGCCGGCGGCCGCAGCATTGCGGAATCACAAAGACTTGCGCCGCTCTACCGCAAACTTGCTGCAGAACTCGGACACGACTTCTTCGATGCAGGCAGTGCCGCAAGCGCTTCGCCGATCGATGGCGTGCACATGGATATCGCAAACACGGAGGCTTTGGGCCGGGCACTGTCGGGCCCGGTGGCAGACATTCTCGGGTGATCGGCCTGGCTTGGGAGAGCGATAGGCCGAAAGGATAGAAATCATGGAGGGGCCGTATTCCACGCGAAGCGGCATCAAACGGAGGAAACATGCGACACTTTTTTGCAACTGCAGCCGTCGGAGCGCTCCTGCTCGGCGCCATGCCTCTCAACGCTCTGGCGGAAACGCCCAAGGACCAGCTTGTCGTGGCGACCACGATGAACAACATCCTGACGCTCGATCCGGCCGCCATCACCGGCCGCGAGACGGTTCAGGTGCTCAACAATATCTACGACACGCTGGTTGCCCTTAGCGAGAAGGATCGCTCGATCCAGCCGCGCATTGCGGAACGCTGGGAGATCTCCGAGGACCGGATGTCTATTCGCTTCCACTTGCGCAAGGCGAGCTTTGCCTCCGGCAATCCGGTCACCGCCAATGATGTGGTCTGGAGCCTGAAACGCCTGCTCACCCGCAACCTTGCTCAGGCTTCCTTGCTTAAGACCCGCGGCTTTAAGGCGGAAGCGGCCGACAAGCTTTTCGTCGCTGAAGACGAGCACACCTTCGTGCTAAACCTGCCCCAGCCGGATGACCCGAACCTCGTGCTGATGGTGCTGGCGCAGAACGGTCCCGGCTCGATCATCGACAGCAAGACCGCGCTCGAAAACGAGAAGGACGGCGATCTCGGCGCCGGATGGCTGACATTGAACTCGGCCGGCTCCGGTCCGTTCACGCTTGGCCAGTGGAAGTCCAACGAATATATCATCCTCACCCGCAACGGCGATTACTGGGGCGAGGCGCCTGCCATGAAGCGCGTGCTGATGCGCCATCTGCCGGAATCGCAGTCGCAGCGCCTGATGCTCGAAAAAGGTGATATCGACGTCGCCTATTCGTTGCAGGCGCCGGACCTGAAGTCACTCGAAACCAATGCCGAGATCAAGATAGAATCGACCCCTGGTTCCGGCTTCTATTATCTCGGCGTATCGATGAAGGACGAGCGGTTCGCCAAGCCGAAGGTGCGCGAGGCGCTGCGTTACCTCATCGATTATCAAGGTCTCGACAAGGCCGTCATGCCCTATTACGGCAAGGTCCGCCAGCGCCAGATCAGCACCGGCGTCATGGGTTCTCTGCCGGATCCGGGCTACAAGCTCGACATCGAAAAGGCAAAGGCGCTGCTGGCGGAAGCCGGTTATCCGAACGGTTTCAAGACAACGCTCCGCGTTC
This sequence comes from Aliirhizobium wenxiniae, assembly GCF_014201355.1. GTDB lineage: Bacteria > Pseudomonadota > Alphaproteobacteria > Rhizobiales > Rhizobiaceae > Neorhizobium > Neorhizobium wenxiniae. Next base: position 2,879 of record NZ_JACHEG010000012.1, on the reverse strand, counting down.
TGTCGGAAGATCCGTTCATGAAGGCGGCAACCGCCATCCAGAACACGCTCGCCCAAGCAGGCATCCAGGCCGAACTGATCACCGGTTCCGGCGACCAGATTTATGGCGCGATGCGCGAGCGCAAGTTCGAGCTGCTCGTCGGCCGCGGCGGCGGCGGCCAGCAGCCCCACCCGGACAACAATCTGCGTGCGCTTGCCTATAACCCGAACAATTCGGATGAGTCCAAGCTCACCAACTATCAGGGCTGGCGCACGAGTTTCTATGACGAGAAGCTCAACAAGATGATCGGCGACGCGCTTGTCGAGCGCGATCCGGCAAAACAGACCAAGGCCTATGAGGACATCCAGAACTACATGGAAGAGATAGTCATGTCGATCCAACCCTTCTCGGAAGTGGTCGATACCGCGGCATTCCGCAGCGATGTCGGTGGCATGATCGTCAATCCCTGGCTTTCCCGCTTCGAGGGCATCACGAAACAGCGCTAACCCCTCCAGGCAGCTGTTTCGACAGAGAGGCGCATGGCAACATGCGCCTCTTTTCGCCTGGGCCATCCTCTAGGTGGCTGGCCCAGACAGGAGGTCAGAATTGCACCGCATGTCCACTTCGCGCCGAACAGACCTCAGGTCTGCAGAGCCCAATCCGCTACCTGCCAGCGCATCTGTCCGCGATCGGCGACGACACGGCCGAGCCCTGGGAAGGGCATATGCGTGGCGGCGATGAGCGCCCCTTCTGAAGCAGCCATCGGGAAGAAGCGGTCGCGCATCGCCTTGGCGGCTTCGCGGTCCTGCTCGAACAGGAAGAACACGTCGGTCGCGGCCGGATGCACGACCGGAAAGATCATGTCCGAAACCATGATCAGGCTCTGCCCGCCATCTTCGACCCTGACCCCGATATGGCCGGGTGTATGGCCTGTCAGGTCGACGATCGAAACGCCTGGTGAGATCTCGCGCTCACCATCGATCGCCTGGAGCTTCGGATAGAGCCGAACAACCTCCTCCGCCATCTTGAAGCTGGGCTGCAGGAAATCAGGCGCACCGCTACGCTTGGCGGGATCTGTCCAATGGGCGACGTCGCGGCGATCGATATAGAGTTCCGCCTTGGGAAAATTGTTCTTGCCGCCAGCGATCAGCCCACCCATGTGGTCCTGATGCAGATGCGTCACGATCACAGCGTCGATCTGGTCAAGTCTCAAGCCCAGCGCGGATAGCGCCTGCGGCAGCTGGCCCGTCTGGCCGATCGAACCCGCGGCCCCGGCATCGATCAGGATGCGGCGCTGGCCATCCTCGATGAGATACTGGTTGAACAGAAACCGCACGCCGCTCGGCCGGGCAGTGAACTGCGCCGTAGCCGCCTTTTCCACCTCGGCCGCGTCGCGTCCTGGAAAATAGTCAAAGGGCATATCGGCATAACCGTCCGTCAGGGCCGTGACAGTGAAGCGACCGATGCGAATCTGCGCGAGCGGCGTAACGCTGACCGGCGCGCCCGTGGCCGCCTGCGCCGCCGCAAGGGCCGTTGTTGGCGCGCCTCCGATCAGGCTTGCCCCGGCAAGGCCGAGAGGAAGAGTGGAGACAAAGGATCTGCGTGAAAATTCAGCCATGATGCGGCCCCCCGGATCATTAAAAAAATGGGCGACTGCCGCCGCCCCCAAGAACGCGTGCAGGCTATGACACATGCAACCGATAAGATACTCTGCCAATCGGAAAGCTACCCTCTCAAATTCCGGAAGGTTTAGATGGACCGTTTCGAAGCAATGTCGGTTCTGCTCGCAGTGGTCGAGGCTGGCAGCCTCTCGGCCGGCGCGCGGCGATTGCGTTCACCACTCGCCACGGTCAGCCGCAAGGTCGCCGATCTTGAAAAGCATCTCGGCGTGCGCCTGCTGCTGCGCAGCCGCAGCGGCCTCGCTTTGACAGAAGAAGGCCGCGCCTTCGTTGCCGCGTCACGTCGCATTCTCGAGGCCCTGAATGCCGCGGAAAAACAGGCCAGCAGCGATCATGGCGCTCTGCGCGGCGGGCTGCATGTGACGGCTCCAATTGCCTTTGGCGAGCGTCACCTGCTGCCGATTGCACTGGAATTCCTGAAGGAGCAACCCGAAATCGACCTGCGCCTGACCTTGGCCGATCGACAGCTGAGCCTCGCTGAGGAGCATGTCGATGTCGCTCTTCGGATCGGGCATCTGACCGACAGCGCACTTATCGCAACCCGCGTGGGCGCCGTACGCCGGGTGATCTGCGCCAGCCCGGAATATCTTGCCCGCCAGGGCGTGCCGCGCCGGCCGGATGACCTCGCCCAGCATGACGGCATAAGCTTTCAGGGTTTCGCAATCTCTCCGGAATGGCGTTATCGCCGCGATGGTGCGGCCTTCATTGTAGAGCCCCGCTCCAAGCTTTCGGTCAACACGACGGAGGCTGCCATTCAAGCGGCGCTGGCCGGTATCGGCATCATTCGCGTGCTTTCCTACCAAATCTCCGAAGAGTTGCGCTCCGGCGCACTGCAAGAGCTACTGACGGAGTTTGCACCAGCCCCCCTGCCGGTCAACGTGATCCATCACCCAGCCGACCCCTTGCCGCAAAAGGTGCGATGCTTCCTCGACTGGATCTCTCCCCGCCTGCGCGCGCAGATGGCTCTGTAATTCTCATCCCCCTCGCCTCCAGCCAAAAAAAGAGCCCGGCACTCAAGGCCGGGCCAGGGAGGAGCTTTTTTAACCGCGCCGGGCGTCAGACATGCCCTTCATATTCCAGAGACGCGCCGATCAGTTCGCGGGAATAGGGATGAGTTGCCTGGCAGCCGGGGATCGCCTCGCGCGGCAATATCTCGGTAATCTCACCGCGCAGCATCACGGCGAACCGGTCGCACATGTGATCGACCACCGCCAGATCATG
>NZ_JACHEG010000011.1 GCF_014201355.1 Aliirhizobium wenxiniae | reverse complement strand
TTCAGCCAACTTTTCAGCAATTTTTCCTAGATTTCTCTAGAACGAAGGACATCGTCGCTAGCAGCGCCGCCGCCCTCGTCAGTGAGCGGGTTATAAGGGCGAGGCTGCGGGAACGTCAATGGGAAAAGTGCGAATGTTGAGAATAAATTTGCAAGAGGTTGATTTGAAAGGATAATGTCCGTCCCGCCGTGTGAGGGCGATAATTGCCGCCATTTGCAAGAGCCATTCCAGACACCTTGTCTATGCGAATACAGTCGAAACTCTTGTATGAAAGGGAGCTCGTTTTCAGCCTTCCCTAAGCCGCGTTGAATTCGCATGAATGTCGACGAAGCGATGGCTGGAATGGCAGGGCTCGAACCTGCGACCGGGCGATTAACAGTCGCCTGCTCTACCAACTGAGCTACATTCCAATGCACTTTCCTGACGCAAATGCTCGTGCCTCAGTGTTGGGACGCGCTGTCTACATGCACGTCGCTTGACAATCAAGCGTCGATTTTCCACTCGGCGTGTAGTTTTACCATATGGGTGTGGAGTTGGAGGTAGGGTCTGACTTCGGAGAGGCAAACTAGCCTGAGGCTTCGCGACGACGCGATCCCTCTCAATTGCGCAGGCCGCGGGTCAACAGTTTAAAAACTCAGCAGAAGATTCATATGGATGCTACCCCCACCGCATGCTGCAGCGCACGATCCAGTCTGGACAAACCCCTAAGTCCATTCTATAGGGCCCATCTGTCGCCACTTAGATGGTGACGCGGGTGATTAGCTCAGTTGGTAGAGCAGCTGACTCTTAATCAGCGGGTCGTAGGTTCGAGCCCTACATCACCCACCAGTCTTATTCTTTCATCGACGTCTCAATGTTGTTTCACGTTCTGACTGCCGCGGAAAGCTCCAGTTCCCGGCGAACCAACCTTTGGGATCAGAGCACGAAAACCAGAGCCCCCCGAAAGCCCGGAGGAAACTTGGGTCTCAGGTCACTTGTCACGCTCTTGAAGGGATCTGAATGGGCGACCAGCGTTATTCGACGGCTCGCATGAGGTGCGCGTCATTCGCGGGCGATTCCCAACAAGCGCTGCGACATTGTCCTGACCGGTAACTGCCCCGCATCTACCGATCGTTTGTTACTGGAAACTGTGACAGCATCGGACTGCAGAATCTAACGTTGACTTTTCTAGCGACTTCGGTGCCTCCTGAAGACCTAAGCGTGTCTTGCCCAGAAGGCCTACGTGATGCTCTCGTTTGTCGACTATGCAGACCGATGACGACGTTAGCCAAAGCGCGTTTCGCGCAGATTGTGTTGCCGAGAATCGACGAGGGCTACCGTCTCGCACGATGGCTGACGGGAAGTGCCACCGACGCAGAAGATGTCATGCAGGAAGCCTGCATAAAAGCCTTTCGTGCAATAGAAACTTTCGCGGAAGGAAATGCACGCGCCTGGTTTCTGACCATAGTTCGCAATGTTGCATATTCCTGGCTGCAGCGTCACAGGCCCGCGAAGTTCGTCTCGCTTGAAGACCTTTCGCCAGATGCGCAGCAGGAAATGGAGACTGGCGGCTTGATGGCCAATGCCGTTCCAACGCCTGAAGATCTTCTTCTTGCCAAACAGCGATCGACCGCACTACTGGGCGCGGTCGAAACCTTACCTCTTCATTTGAGAGAAACCCTGGTGTTGCGGGAATTTCATGGACTTAGCTATCGAGAGATCGCCGCAATCGGTGACATACCGATTGGAACTGTAATGTCGCGCCTTGCCAAGGCGAGGCAGTCGCTCCTTTTGCGTTTGAAGGAGGCGGAGCGATGACGATCGATAACGAGACACTGTTGCTTCTAAATGCCTATCACGACGGTGAACTTTCACCCATTGAGGCACTCTCCATGGAAAGGAGAATTAAGGCAGATCCGGAACTCGCAGCTTTCACGCGCCAACTTGGTGAGTTGTCATCAGGGCTGTCCGCGATTCTCCCCGGCGATCCGGCTTCAAGCCGCTTGCGTGGAAGCATACTCGCCTCAATCACGACAGATCTGACCCACGACGACGTTTCCAATGAGCCTGACCCTGAGATTAGTTTGCAATCCGCAGACCCGAGGCGCGCGTATTGGGGGCCGATAGCTGCGGCCTTAGCGATCGGCTTGGTTGGAGGTGGCTTCGCTGGCGGCTATTTCACTCATCTCGCGCAAACAGAGACACGGGCAGCCACAATTGAGAATGAGATCCTTACTGCGCATCTGAGGGGGCTGATCGCTCCGCAGCCGTTTGATATTGCGTCTTCCGAAAGTCATGTCGTCAAACCATGGTTCAATGGCAGGACGACCATTGCGCCAACAACACCGGACTTCTCTGCCCAAGGCTTTCCCCTTGTTGGCGGTCGCGTCGATGTCATTGACCGCAAACCGGTCCCGGTCATGATTTACAAACGCCGCCAGCACACAATAAGCGTCACCGTCACGACTTTCACTGACCTGGCCCTTCCCGCCCAGTCCGTCATTAACGGCACCAATGTCACAAGTTGGACAGACGGCAACCTGACATATTCGGCTGTTTCCGATCTCAATCTCGGTGAATTGTCATCCTTCGCCGACCTATATCGGAAAAGGCTTGCAGGCGGTGGCTAGAAAAATTTCAGATCGCCGCGAATAAACCCGCTCCGCTTGCGGTTTACTCCACCGAATAGGGCTGGGGAAATCAATGAGCGAGATGGCATGCTTACTGGCTGGTGCTGGCGCCGGGCTTTCAATTGCAATACCGTTCGGGCCGACAAGCATGATGTGCGTAGAGCGCACGCTCGTCGATGGTGTGCGCGCCGGGATCGCCACGGGATTTGGCGTCGCGACCGTACACCTCACCTACAGTACAATAGCGATCATCGGCGGCATAACGATCATGAGCCGGCCGGAAACCCAGAGCCTATTAACCTTCGCAGCTGGCCTTCTCCTTCTATACTTCGCTGCGCAGTTGTGGCGCCGTGACGTTGTTTTAATCCCGCAAAGCAAAGTCAACCTCAGTTTCAGACGTGCCTATTGCGGAGCAATCTGCTTCGGATTTCTAAATCCCGTAACACCAGCGTTGTGCGCCGCCAGTCTAACGGCATTCGCGAGCCAGATCGCGGCACCGGGCGGCCTTTTGCCACTTGGAGTATTCGCAGGCTCGCTGACCTGGTGGGTTATGCTCGCGCTCAGCATATCGCTAGTGAAGAAAAGGTTGAACATCGGGATGCTCACGCTGGCCAACCGAGGAGCGGGCTTACTACTCGTTTACTTAGGACTGTCGATGCTCGCGAAGAGTTTTGAAGGAGTTGTCCACCTTACCTCATAAGCGATCTCTTCTGCCGGATCTCAACCTCCAGGGGAGCGGCGAACAGCGCGTCAAGGAAATCTACCCTGCCTTGAAGCGCTGTAGACTGGAGGCCGTGTCGTCTCCGCACGGCCTCCAGTCTTCGAATTGAGACAGGGCTCGATTTTTTTCGATTAACGGGAGCTCAACATCAGCAAGCCATCAAGTCGATGCAGGCGTCTGATGAAAACGACAGTGGCCGGATCAACTCGCGACGATTTAGATTAAGCCGGCGGTCATACCAAAGCCTATTAATGCTACGAAAGCGCCCGCTGTTCGGAAAAAAATGGCAGCGTGTTGAGCGCCAAGTCGTTCGATTGCGGCACCCGCAAGGATCCCCATCATGTGCAGCGAAGCTGTCGCAATGGCGAAGCCAGTCGCATAAAGAAAACCGCCGGAATCCTCCGGCATTTCATGACCATGAGCATAACCATGAAAAACCGCAAACAGACCGACTGTCGCTACGGCCACGACGCTCGATAGCGGCGCGCGAAATGCAACGATCGATCCGAGCACGACGACGGAAAGCGCAACCACCGTCTCAACCCAAGGAAGAGGCGCGCGGACCATTCCGAGCCAGCCCCCAAATATCATGAACGATACAAAGGCGAAGGGGACGGCCCAGAGCGCCCGTCGGCCGAGGTGGTAGGCGATAACGCCGACCATCACCATCGCCAATACATGGTCAAGGCCTGAGATCGGGTGTGCAAAGCCATGAAGGAAGCCACTCGCGTCACTAACACCTGTGTGCGCAGATGCGGTCGCGGGAAAAAGTACGGTGAGCAAAATTGCGATGGGTCTGGCGAGCCTTAAAGTCATGATAGTCTTTCTATCGATATGTTGAAGGAAATCGGCGTGCAGACGCCGGCGACGATAGCAGGTTACGCGGCCGACCTGCCGCGAAGGCTCACAGGTACTTCAGGGACGGTTTTCGGCTTGGACTTCCATCCGAATGCCGGAGCGACTTGGGTTGCTATCAGCTCCAGGGTCCGGGCAAGCTGATCAAAATCGGGAACGCCTGGGTTTACCTGACACAGGATGTCCGTTGCTAACGGCAGGCATTGCTCGTCGGAGAGTTGCTCGATCACGTCGTCCGGCGAGCCATAAAAGGCATGGAAACGAGAGAGGTATTCGTCGAGAGACAGTCCAGCGGGAAAGCGACCGCCTTCGACCATTTTCTGCGCGAGCTTTTCAATCCCATCACGCAGTTGGGCCTTCGCCGTCTCCTTGTCCTTGGCCGGATAGATAAGCCGCGAAAGACCGATCCGCGGGCGGCGGCCGGCATTGGCCGGGTTTTCGTCCCACGCATTGAGATAGGCATCCGCCCACGGCCGCTGGACCAGATCCGTGCGCTTGCTGTAGCCGTAGGCCGCCCGGTTGAGAAGAAGGTTCGAACCGGCTGCGGCTGCAAAACGCGCGCCTTCAGGGCTGAAAATTCCCTGCCAGATACGGTCTCTCAGCCCCGGGGATTGTGGCTGTAGGATAGGTCCGCCGTCGAAAAGAGGTTTGCCGGCATATGCTCGATTAAGCAGGTTGATGCCCTCGGTGGTGCGCTCCCGCTTTTCATCAAGTGGCACTCCGAACGCTTGAAAGAGCTTCTCGCCATTACCGGAACTGATACCCAGTTCAAGTCTGCCGCCGCTGATGACGTCGAGCGTCGCTGCATCCTCCGCCAGCCGGATAGGCGATTCCAGCGGAAGGGTGACGACTGCGGTCCCGAGGCGAAGCCGCGTCGTATTTTCAGCGACCGCCGTCAGGAAGGTCAGCGGGGATGCACCGGCGCCTGGACCGCTGCGTCCGTCCTCGAAATGATGCTGTGCCACCCATCCGGAATCGAAACCCAGCTCTTCGGCGTAGCGAAACAGATCGATGAAGTTGCGGTAAAGGTGTGGCAGATCGGTGTGGGCTTCCAAATGAGACAGGAAGCCGAGGCGAAAGCGATGCGCAGCCATATTACTGTTTCCTTGTAGAAGCCCAATATTGGAGAGAAGGTGCAGGCGGTGAAAAACCGATGCGCCCGTCCCTTCGGCAAATTCGGATGCCCGCATTGCAGGCACCCGGAGGCCAAAGGATCACGACTTTTCGGGAGCCGCGTGGATCGGATCGACCCAGTAGACATTCTCCGGCGCCTCGACGGGATCGACGTCGGTGATGTTCACCACCACCGCTTCATTGTCGGATCTCACGAGGACGCATTCCAGCACCTGGTTCGGATCCGCATTGATCTCCTGATGCGGAACGTAGGGCGGCACATAGATGAAATCGCCGGGGCCAGCCTCGGCCACGAACTCCAACCGGTCTCCCCAGCGCAGGCGGGCACGTCCGCGAACGACATAGATGACGCTCTCCAACGGACCGTGATGGTGAACACCGGTCTTAGCGTCGGGTTCGATCGCCACGGTTCCCGCCCAGATTTTCTGGGCACCGACCCGTGCATGATTGATCGCCGCCTGGCGAAACATGCCGGGCGTCTGGGCCGTGTTGGAATCAAGACGATCCCCGGCGATCACTCTGATGCCATCATGCTTCCAACGCGGAGCTTCTGCCCCTTCCTTGTGATGATCATGGTGGTGGTGGTGATCGTGAGAATGGTCATTCGACATTCGTTTGTCTCTCTTTCTCTGCTCGATTGGTGCCTAACCGGAAACCCTGGAAAAGCGTCGCTGGCAAAATTTTAGGATGCGGCCTCAAGCTGTTCGCGCAGTGCCTGACGCGAACGCCGATCGATCGAACCGATCGACGTCACCGTGGGGGCAGAGCCGACCAGAAGGCGAGTGTAGAGATGGCCGGGGCGGTTGACGACATCGTCCGTCGCAGCGGTCTCCACGATCGATCCGCGATAAAGAACCATGACCCGTTCAGTCACGCCCGCTACTGAACCAAGATCATGCGAGATGAACATTAGTGATGTGCCATTAGCGCGAAGTGAATTCAAAATTTCCAGGATTTGCACCCGGTTTGCAGAATCGAGCGCGCTGACAGGCTCGTCGAGGATCAACACCTTAGGTTCGGTCACCAGTGCGCGGGCGACAGCGATACGCTGGCGCTGTCCACCCGAGAGTTCGCCCGGAAAGCGATTAAGCAGGTTGCGTTGGAGGCGGACCTGATCCAATCGGAAATAAATGCGATCCCGGATCTCGGATTTCGATAACATGCCTTGCAGCAATAAAGGCTCGGCAAGCGTATCGGCAATGGTTACCTCAGGATCGAGGCTGCGGAGCGGGTCCTGAAACACGTACTGGATAATGCCCCGCTTGCGGAAATCGCGCCATCTGGCGGCACTGAAACCGGTGATATCCTCCCCCGCGATCGATATCTGCCCAGCACTTGGCGTGACGAGCCCGATCAGCGCGCGGGCAAGTGTCGATTTGCCCGATCCCGTCTCTCCGATCACCCCGATGGACTCGCCTTGGCGTAAGACGAATGTCGCGTCCTTGAGCGCCTGCCGCCGCGATGTACTGGAGTCATAGCTCACGCAGACCCCTTCTGCGCGGATCAGGATGGGACGGCTATCGACCAGTCTTGGTTTCGGCGTTGTCGGTTTTGCATCGAGGAAACGCTCCAGACCGTAAAGATGATGTTCGCCTATCAGCAGGCGGGTATATCCGTGTTTCGGCCGGCGCAGGACCTCTGCCGTCGCTCCCCTCTCAACGACCTCGCCGTCGCGTAGGACCAGCACCTCGTCACAAATCTGCGCGACGACAGCGAGATCGTGCGAGACGACGATGAGGGACAACCCATGGCGTTCCTTCAGGTCGGCCAGCAGATCGAGCACCTCTGCCTGCACTGTGACGTCCAGCGCCGTGGTAACCTCGTCAGCGATCAGGATTTTGGGATCGAGAGAGATTGCGGCCGCGATCAGCACTCGTTGCAGCATGCCTCCCGACAGCTCGAACGGATACTGACCGTAGACTAGTTCCGGATCCCTAAGGCGGACATCCGCGAGAAGCTCAAGCGTCCGCTGTTTAGCTTCCTGCCGAGTTACGCCGCGCTTTGTTCGAATGACCTCGGCGATTTGGGCACCGACCTTCATCGAAGGATTGAGGTAGGAGCCGGGATCCTGGAAAACGGCGGTAATCGAGGTTCCGCGCAATTGCGTCCATTGTTTTGGCTCGAGGGAGAGGACGTCGTGGCCAAGAAGGTCGATCGTCCCTCCAGAGACCGAGAAAAGCTCAGGCAAAATTCCCAGCACCGCGCGGCACGTCAATGTTTTGCCGCTGCCGGACTCCCCGACGATCCCGACGACTTTACCCTTCTTCAAGGTGAAGGAAATGCCACGCACCACATCTTTGCCGGTGATCTGGTTGCGTATGTTGACCCCATCCAAGCGAAGAACCGGTTCGCCTTCTCGTTCGATCGCGGCGGTAATCTGCAAACGATCAATGATTTCAGCTGTCATTGCGGGTCTCCATGCGGCGTGGGCGGGATCGTTGCGGAGGTCTGTCTCGCGGTTCGACCGCGCTTCTTCTCCCGGCGAATCAGGAGCGCCCGGCCGGATTCACCGGACACGTCCCGGATAACATCCGCGAGCAGGTTGAAGGCGAGTACGGTTAGGACGATCAGTACGGTTGTGAAGAGCGGCGCATAGGGCCGGAAGTTCAGGTAACCCAGATCCGAGGCGAGCACGCCGCCCCAGGTCGGTGCAGGCGGCTGGACGCCGATACCGAGAAAGGTCAGGCTGGAGACGACGACAAAGCCGGTCCCCATCGTATTTGCGAGCGTGATCGCGATGGCCGGGAGAATTTTGGCCCAGACGTGCTTGCGGACGATCCAGCCGATCGATGCCCCCGACAGAATCGCCGCCTCGACATACTGCGAGCGGGAGATCGTCAAGGCTGCGGCACGGGCAACCCTATAGAAGGCCGGCGACACCATGACACCGACAACCAGCATGGCCTGTGGAATGCCGTTCCCCAGCAAAGCTGTCACGGCAACCGCGAAAACCAGAAAGGGCAGCGCGATCAGTGTGTCGACGAGGCGAAGTGTCAGCCACTCGAACGTCCTGCCCAGATAGACGGAGAGAATACCAGGGATAGCGCCGACGAAAAGCGCGATCACGGCGACCTGAACAGAGCCAAGCACGCTGATCGTCGAACCGGCCAATATCCTGCTCAGGACGTCTCGGCCCAGATAATCCGTCCCAAGCCAGTGCTGTGCGCTCGGGTCGGCAAGCACATGATCGGTACCGACCAGAGGATCATAGGGTGCCAACGCGGGACCGAAGATCGCTAACAGAATGATCACGGACAGAAAAAGAACGGAAAGCTTGCCGGCCCGCAGTTGCCAGATACCACGTAACATCTCAAATCCCCCTGGCTGATGCCGGGCTAAGCCGCACCAGAAGCAGATTGACGAGAAGGTTGAAAGCGACGACCAGGACGATCGCCAGAACGAGCACCCCCTGAACCGCCGGTACATCCCCGCGGCTGGCGGAATCAGCGGCGAACCTGCCGTAGCCCGCTAGGCCGAACACTGCTTCTGTGACGACGGCGCCACCGATCAGATTGGGAAACTTCATGCCGAGCATGGTCAGCGCGGGGCCACTGCCGTTGCGCAGCACGTGACCCCAGAAAATCCGTTCGCTGCTCAGCCCCCGCACGAGAGCGCCCGTCACATAGTTTTCGCGAGAGGCCTGGATAAGCCCCACCCGAAGCTGCCGGGCGATATCGGCAACCGCTTCCATGCTGAGCGCGAGCGAGGGCAACCAGATATGGCTCAGCCATGGCCCCAAACCGCCCCTGTCCAGTGGGACATAACCGGCCGAAGGGAACCAGTTGAACCAGACCGCAAAGATCGCGACCAGGCCGATACCGACGACAAACGGCGGCAGGACCGAAACGAAGGTTGTGAAGGTCGTGATCGCGCGGTCGATCCAGGTTGTCTGGAACTTTGCGGCCGTGATCCCCAGAACGGCGCCGAGCGTCACCCCGATCAAAAGCGCCAGGCCGGCGATTGAAAGACTGATTGCCGCGCGCGACGTCAGCAACAGCGAGATGTCTGCACCATTATACCAGCTGCGGCCGAGATCGCCCTGCACGATCCCGCCGAACCAGTTGAGATATTGCTGCCAGAGAGGCAGGTCGAGGCCCCATTCATGTTCGAGCGCAGCAATCGCTTCCGGCGTCGCCGATTCCGACAGCTGAAGATGTGCCGGGCTGAGACCACTCAACCCCTGGAGGGCAAAGGTGAGCAGCGTTGCGAGGAAGAAGACGGTCACGAACACGATGATCGACCGGAACGCGAGCGCAAGTGTTGAACGCGCCACGGCCCATCGGCTCGACAGCCCGGCAGATGCGCCGCCATAGGCCAATGTCTCGCGTTCAGTATGGATGCTAGCCATTCCTCAAACTCCTGTGGGTGTGATAACGATCGCAGGAGGCGGCGAGCGCCCCCCCGCAGTGGCTATCATTCCGCAATGGTCACGCCGGTCAGATGGATCTGGCCCGGGATCTTCGGAAGTGCCGAAATTTTTGGCGACTTCACGAACAGCGTCGGCGCTCCGTAAGTGAAAACCAGTGCCCTGCCCTGCAGCGCCACGCGGGTCGCTGCCTGAAGGTTTTTCGCATAGTCGGGAGAGTCGAGAGGCGTTTCGCGCGCGACCTTGATGGCTGCATCGAACCCTTCAGGTACATACGGGCCTGCGAGATTGAGCGGGCCTTTCGGTCCGAAATGCGCCGTCAGCGTCTGGACGGGGGATTCGCGCCCAGTCGTCGAATAGGAAGACAGAACCAGGTCCTTGCCGAAGAACGGCGTCGCCCAGTCGGGGGCGACCTGCAGCTTGGCGCTGATGCCGATGGCTGCCAATTGCCTCTGGATCAGCTCGTTCGCGGTCGACGGGTCACGAACGACGAAATCGACCTTGATGTCGCCCGGCTTGTAGCCGGCTTCGGCAAGCAGCTGCTTTGCCTTCTCAGGATTGTAGGGCCACAGATCGGCTGACTGGGCGTCATATGCGACGTATCCCGCCGGGAATGGCTGCGTCGTTGCGACACCGGTCCCGAACGTAACCTTGTCGACGAACTCCTGCCGGTTGACCGCATATCGGATGGCGTCGACGACCTTCGGGTTGTCGAACGGAGGCTTGCGCACATTGATGCTGATATTGGCGGCCGAATAGACAGGGTAGGACAGAACATCCAGACCGGCCTTTTTCGCCACTTCGATCTGCGACGGGTTGAGGCCATAGGCGAAATCGTAGACGCCCGTCTGGATGGACGCTACCAATTGCGAGGCATCTGGCGCGGCGGATAGCTCGATACGGTCGATGTGGATGTTTTTCGCATCCCAGTATCCATCGAATTTTTCGAAATAGATGTGCGATTCAGGAACGTATTCGACGACCCTGAAGGGCCCCGCCCCCACCGGCCATTGGTCCAGCTTTTGCGCATCCTGAGCAGCTTTCGGGCTGGTGATCTGGGCCACGCGACGACCGAGCAGCAGGGGTATCTGATGGTCGACCTGCGTCAGGTTCAGCGTGACGTCGGTATCACTGTCTGCGGTCACACTGCCGATCGACGTGAGGTCGCCGGCAAGCGCCGAATTTTTCTGGGTTTTCGCGCGCTCGAGATAGAGTTTCACTGCCTCGGCGTTCAACGGCTCGCCGTCCTGGAACTTCAAGCCGGGCCGCAGATGGAAGGTCACCTTGTCGCCAGCCTGATTGTAGGTCCAGCCTTGCGCCAGGCCTGGAGCAGCCTTGCCGTTCTCGTCGATTTCGGTAAGCGAGGCATAGGCAATGGCAGTCTGGTTGAAGTTGTAGCCACTTCCCTGGACGATCGGGTCCCAATGCGCGTTGAGAAGTGCCGCCCACCGCAGCACTTTCGGCTTTTGTGCCTGGGCCGAGGTCACCGTGCTGGTTCTGTTTTGACCGTTGCTGTACCAGACGAACGTTCCGCCGAGCGCCAGTGCGGCGAGGATCGGTACACCAATCAAGTATTTTGTGTTCTTGCCCAAGATTTGTTTCTCCTTCCTGCGCGCAGGATTTTGTTGTCGATCGGTAGTCAGGCTCGATCAGGGATTGGGCACTTTCTTCAGTCCGAGATTGCCGCGCAGGGTCGTGTCTTCGTATTCCCGGCGGAAGTATCCCTTGTCCTGAAGGATGGGCACGACTTCTTTCGCGAAGCGCGTGAAGTTTGCGGGATGGCTGAGACGCACATTAAATCCGTCAAGCGCATAAGCGTCGAACCAGCGGATTAATTCGTTGGCGACGGTCTCGGGCGATCCGACGAAAGGCCCATTCTTCGGCTGCCTGATGTGCTCTATGGTCTGGCGAAGCGAGAAGCCGCGTTCGACGGCCAGATCAGTTATGCGCTTCGCACCAGTAAAGAAGCTACTGCGCGCATATTCGAGCGCTTCCGCCGGGAAGGGTGCGTCGAGGTCGTACTGACGGAAGTCGTGCCATCCAAAAGCGCGACCGAATTCGGCAAGCGCCTGGTCGAAGCTGTGATCCGCAAAATGATAGGCTCGCTCGAGTTCGCGCGCATCGGCATCTGTATCGCCAACAACGATATCCGTGCTCGGCAGAATGACGATGTCTCCCGCTGCGCGACCGTAGGCTTTCGCCCGATCCTTAATATCTTTGTAGAAGTCCTGGCCTTCCTCAAGGCTCGCTGCGTGAGAGAAAATCCCCTCACCGATCCTGGCGCCGAGATCGCGTCCCTGCTCCGAATTGCCGGCTTGGAAGATGACCGGCTCGCCTTGCGGGGAGCGTTCGATGTTCAGCGGCCCTACAACGCGGAAGTGTTCGCCAACGTGATTGAGAGGGTGAAGCTTGGATTTGTCGAGAAATTCGGCTGTTTCGCGGTTTCGAACGAAAGCGCCATCGCGATAGGACTTCCACAGTCCGCGCGACACTTCGACATGTTCCAGCGCACGCCCGTAGCGCGTGTCGTAGTCGTAGTGTTCATCGCGTCCGTAGTTGCCGGCAGTGCCTGCATCGCCGCTGGTGACCACGTTCCACCCTGCCCGGCCGCGGCTGATGAGGTCGAGGGATGCGAGGCGCCGCGCGACGTTGTATGGCTCGTTGTAAGATGTCGTCAGGGTGCCGACCAGACCGATATGCGTGGTCCGCGTGGCAATTCCGGATAGCAGTGTCAGCGGTTCGAGCCGGTTCAGGTAATGCGGCGGAGAATTTTCGGTTATGAACTGGCTGTCGACGATAAAGATGAGGTCGAACTTCGCCTCCTCGGCCTGCCGGGCTACGTCGATATACCAGTCGATATTGACGCTGGAATCGAGCGGTATGTCCTTATCAAGCCACCGATTGTGATTCCCGGGACCACCTGCGCCCGTCGGTACGAGTCCCAGCTTGATCTGCCTTTTTGATGCCATTTACCAAAATCTCCATTCGGGAAGGCGCGGAACGATCAAACGAGCCGCATGTTGTTTGGGCTCAGGCGACGGGTCCATCTTGGACAGCGCCTGCGTAGTGTGTTCAGGCTGCTTTCGGCGCCGGTGCGGCGGTTCGCAACAGGAAGTCGTTTCGAGAGTAGGTCGTGAACCAGGTGTTCAGGTTCGGCCGGCCGTCTCGCCAAATGAAGTCGGGAAAACGCAGGTCGAGATACCCGAGCGCGGAGCCGAGCGTTATCGTCCCGATATCGACGGTTTGTTCAGTGAACGAATGTCCGCTTTCAAGCGCGTCCAGCGCCGAGAGGATCTTGTCGAACTGGCGCTCCTGCCAGAGCGGCCAGCGAAAGCCCTCCGGACGCGCCGTCAACTCGTAGCGGATCAGTAGCGCAGCATCTAGAATTCCATCACCTAGTGCCTGGAGCGTCAGCGCTTTCCAGCGAAGTTCATCGTCTTGCGGGATAACGCGCGCCGCGACGCTCTTTGCATCGAGGTATTCTGCGATCACACGGCTGTCGAAAATAGCCTGCCCATCCGAAGTAACGAGCGTCGGAACTTTTGCGAGCGGGTTACTTCCCACGATCGAAACATCGCGATCGATCGGATGAGGAGACGCTTCGACGAGATCAATCCTGTCGCGAAGGCCTGTTACGATCGAGACGGCTAGCACCTTGCGTGCAAACGGCGAAGTGGGAGAATAATAGAGCTTCAAAATTCTGTCCCTAGTATGCGCGCACTCGCCCAGCCGCCAGCGCGCTGGCCGCGGCTCAAAAGATGCGATCGCTGTTTCTGGGTTTTGGTTCGCCAGCCGAAACGCCCGAACGTTTTACTGGCGGCGGCTTTGGTTCAGTTGTGACGCTTTCGTTGCTTCAGTCGCCCCAAGCAAAAAAACCTCGCGTTAAAAGCCCGGGTGGATGAAGCATTCTGTCTTCCGAGAAGGATCTACACATCGACAATATCCCTTTTGACCGCAGTGCGGTGGGGCCAACCTAATGTCGATCAAGCTTATAGACTATTGCGAGGCGGGCACGCACAAAGTTTTCAAATATCAAACGATACGTGAAAAACATTTTGCATTTATAAAATTATTCGATGCGCTATGATCCGTCTTCCAAACGGATCGGGCTTCCAAGTTGAGCGGCATGACTAACAATTTTGATATCGATGTTTTGCGAACTTTCATCGAAAGCGTTCACCGCAGGAGCCTTTCAAGCGCCGCAAAACGACGGGACAAGAGCCCGTCGACCGTTACCCTGCAACTTCAGCGCTTGGAGCAGCAAGTTGGCGTAAAACTTTTTCAGAAGGTAGGACGGGGTTTGGCGCCGACGGAGCAGGCCTTGCGATTGTTGCCCTTTGCAGAACGCATAGTCTCGGCCAATGACGAAGGTATTCGAGCCATGAGACAAAGCTTGAATCAGGAGACGATCCGCTTGGTAGTGCCGGCGGATATCGCCGAAACATGGTTGCCGCAGCAGATTTCCGCCTTCTCACTCAGTCATCCAGATGTTTTGATCGAGGCTCAAGTCCTTCGAAACAGCGAAATCATCGAAAGCGTTGACATCGGAGAAGCTGACGTTGCGCTGCATTGGTGCCGACCCGATGATGCCAACACTGTGGATCCGGTGGCGACCTTCCCGATCGAATGGATGGCCTCGAGATCGTTCTCACCGGATCCATTGCGCGCACTGCCAATCGTGGTGCTCCAATCGCCTTGCCTCTTCCGGGATCTTGGTATCACCCTCTTGGAAAAAATGAACGCACCCCTGCGGATCACCATGGCAGCAACAGGTGTCACCGGATTGTGGTCCGCCGTTGGGGCGGGTCTTGGGATAACCTGTCGCGTGGCGCTCGGTGCTCCCGACGGCGTGGTCCGCTATCAGGACGAACAGCTGCCGAGCTTAGGCATGGTCGGACTCGTCGCGCGAACAAAAAGAGCCGCGACCCGTAGTTCGATCGAGTTGCATCTGCAGTTGATGACAGCCATCAGAGAGCTAGAGTTTCACGGATCGTCATAATCTCTGCTCTTGATGGGAGACGAAAGGTCGTATCCCGTACCGCGCTTTACGCAGTCGTTAGCAAATGGGCGCAGAGAAAAGAGGTCGCTCCCTCTCAGATCGCGCTTGCATGGCTGCTGGCGCAAAAGCCATGGATCGGACCGATCCCAGGTACGACCAAGATCGCGCATATGCAGCAGAATATTGCCGCCGCCTCGGTTGTCTTCTCCGCAGACGAACTGCGCGAAATCAATTGCGATGTCGCAGCCTTGAAAATCGCCGGCGCCCGCCTTCCGGCGAAGGAAGAAAACTCTGTCGGCGCCAACACGTCGCCCCGCACCTAAACAAGAAGCCCCTGACGACCAAACGTCAGGGGCTTTCAATCGTTTGAGGATCGCCGGCCTGTCTCATGAGCATTTCTGCTCCCCGAAACAGGCCGGTATTCCGCATCATGCGTGCTGCAAGGTATTTCTCTTGCCGCGACGCCAGAAGAAGACAGCGGCCAGCACAAGAACGAAAGCGGCAAGAACTGTACCACCCAGCATCAGCCACGGCGTCGCCTTTACCAGAAGAGGCACCTCGCCGCCGTTTTTCAGCTCCACGACATCCGCCTCGCTGACGCTGAGCGAAGCATTGCCAAACCGTTGCAGCACATAGTTGGACACGGCAGCGATCTGGGCGTTCGACAATTCGTCCTTGAATGCCGGCATCTGCACGGTGAAGTCGTTCGTCTTGCGATGAACACCTTCCACGACCGCCATGACCAGATTGTTCGGCGTCATGCCGCCGGTTGCCCGGTTGCTGGTCAGCGAGGGATAGAACTGGTCCTGCGTTCCTGCACCGTTCAGCTGGTGGCAGGTTGCACAGGCGCTGACATAGAGTTCCTCGCCATCGACAGACGTTCCGTTGACCATCGCCGCGGGGCTGCGGTCGATACCGTAGTCGAGTTTACCAATCCCGGCAGACTTTGCCTTGCTGTGTTCGTAGGCCGGCGCGGTCTGGGCTTCGCTGCGAATGGCGGGAACGGTCTTCAGATAGTTGGCGATCGCCTGCAAATCGTTATCCGGCATGTGGCGGAAACTGTGTTCGACAGCCTCGGCCATCGGGCCTGCGGCCTGCGACTTGCCGACGGCATTGCCATTTTTCAGATATGTCACCAGTTCCGCATCGCTCCAGCCGCCAATGCCGCTGACCGGGTCGGAGGTAATGTTCGGTGCGTGCCAGCCGCCGACATCGCCGCCGCCGAGATATTGAGAAGCGTCTTCAGCCATCAAGGTGTTGCGGGGCGTATGGCAGGCGCCGCAATGGGCCGGGCCATCGACAAGATATTTGCCGCGCTCCGTGCCAGCCGGCGCGGCCAGAGCATTGTCGAACGGCGTGGCGCGATTGAAGAACAGGTTCCAGCCGGCCATGGACAGGCGGATATTGAACGGGAAAGGCAGGTCCGTCTGCGCCTTCGGCGCCTCGTCGACCGGCTTCACGTCCTTCTGCAGATAGACGAACAATGCATGCAGGTCGTCATCGCTCATCGCCCGGTATGCGGTATAGGGCATGGCCGGATAGAGATGTCCCCGCGGCGCAACGCCATCGCGCATGGCCGCTTCGAACTGCGCTTCCGACCAGTTGCCGATTCCGAATTCCTTCGAGGGCGTGATGTTGGGCGCAACGATCGGTCCAAGCGGCGAAGAGATCGTGTAGCCACCGGCGAAAGGCTTGCCCTCTCCTTCCGGAGTGCGATGGCAGGCCATGCAGTCCGAGGCGATGGCCACAGAACGGCCGCGTTCGATCAGCGCGCTGGTGGCCGCATCCTGCGCAAGCACCGAAGATGCCGCAACCGTGGAGAACGCGAGGGCGGAAAAAGCAAATACCGTCTTGCGCATATCAGACCTCCTTCGCGATGATGTCGGCCGTGCGCAGACCGAGCGCGATGCCGGCAAGCGTCGGATTGAGAACGCTCGAGGACGGCAGCAAGCCAGTCGTTGCGAGGAAGAGGTTGTCGTGATCCCAGGTCCGGCCTTCATGGTTGGTGACCGAGGTCTTGGCATCGTCGCCCATCATCACCGTGCCCATGACGTGGGCGTGGTTCTGCCAGCCGGTCTTGTCGTTGATCACCTTGCCGCCCATGGCGCGAACGAAATTGCCATAGTCGTCCATGCACAGATCACGGGCCTTCTCGACATATTCGTCACCGTCGAGGTCGTAGTTGAACGACAGCGTCGGGATGCCGAGCGCATCCTTCTTGGTCGTCGACAGCGTGACGCGGTTGGTGGCACGCGGCAGCGTTTCGAACATGCTTTCGATCACCACCCAGCGGGCCGAGAGATGGCGGATCTGCTCGTCCAGTTCCGGGCCGACAACGCCCTGCTTGATCAGCATTTCCGCGACATCGCGGTTGGGAACGTTGTTATGCGGTGCATGCTTGATCGCAGAATGCTGGCCGCGCCAGTCACCATCGCGCCACTTGAAGATGGCGCCCTGCTGCACCTGGCCACGGCCGGGCCACAGAGGTTCGTCGGCGGTGAAGATGAGGCTGATTCCGGAATGGTCCATCAGGTGACGGCCGACCAGATCGTTGGAGTTGGCCACATCCGAGAACAGCAGAAGTTTCGGGGTTTCGATCCCGTTCGCGGCAACGATGAAAGCCTTTGCCGTCAGGCGCACATCGGCACCCTTGGACGACCGGTAGTGAACGGCGACGATCTTGCCGCCCTCCCCCTTTTCGAGATTGTAGGCCGTGGCATCGGTGATGATCTTGGCGCCGGCATTCTGCGCGTGGCGGGCATGGACATCGCCCGAATACATTGCACCAATCGGACAGACGGGCATGCAGTTATTGTTGCCGGAACAGGCCGGACGACCGTCATAGGGCTTGTTCGTGCGCCCGTTCGGCTCGTGGATGAAGTTGTAGCCTTCCCTGCCGATACGATCCTTCAGGCGCTGGAAGTAATAGGTCTCGCCTTCGGCGGTCACCGGATAGGGCTTGGAACGCGGGGGATGCGCCGCGCCGGCATGGCCGGACTGGTCATCGGTATCGCTGCCGGCGACGCCGAGATTATATTCGGCCAGATCGTACCACGGTTCGAGGTCGGAATATTCCATCGGCCAGTCATTGCTGACGCCATAGAGCGACTTCATCTTCATGTCGTTCGGCAGAAAACGCCAGGTCGCCGCCGCCCAGTGCCATGTCGTGCCGCCGACAAGCGAAAGCTGGTAAGGAACGTAATGGAAGTTGCCGGTATTCTCGATGTAATCGGGGTCGAACGAGGACATCGCCCAGGGGAAGGTCGGATAGGGATCGTTCAGATTGTTCTTTCGCGGCGAGGAGCGGAAGTTTTCGACGATTTTCCAGCGCGGGATCCACTCGCCGGTTTCCAGAATGATCACCGACTTGCCGCGCTGGGCAAGCAGATGCGCGGCATTGGAGCCGATAGCGCCGGAGCCGATGACGATAACATCGGCGTCAAATTCAGTAGCCATGACAATATCCTGCTGTGGCCGGTCCTCGGACGAGGACAGCCTTTCGACGGGTCGTGTGGGGGAGATGGGATTAGTCGGTCGCGAGCGTTGCCGGAGGATCGACCCAGTAGTTGGTGTGGCCCCGCGCATAGGTCGGGACAATGGTGACGTCCTTGGTCGGCTGGTACATCAGCGCGCCGGCGAAGGCGACGAAGCGGGCGTCATCGTGATTGGCTTCGCCCTCAGGGGTTCCCGTATAGCCGAGATACCAGGCCGAGATGATTTTTATGGCAGTCGGTGCAAGTTCGGGATTCGCTGCCGCGAATTGCTTGAACTCACGCATATCCACCAGGCCCGCCTGATCGAGCGCCGCAGTCAGGCGCATAGCGGCCGCGGGAAAGCCAGTATCTTCTGCGGTGAGAGCCGCGAAAGCACGGTCGGAAATCACCTTGTCGAGAATCGCGCGGCCGGTCAATCGCTGCGACAGGGCCTGAAACCCGGCCTGATCCATTGCCTCCTGGGCAACCGCCAGGGTGGGAAGACAGCCCAAAGATGCCACCAGTACGCCGCCAACGGAAAGGCCGATCAGTCTACGCCTGCTGATCAGGCCCTTGCGATCCAAGTTCTCAGTCATCTCATATCTCGTTCTGCTTCCTTCAGGGCAAAAGCAGGCATGCGACAGCCGCAAGGCTTCCGTTGAATGGCGCTGATTTTTGGCTTGCCTGAATGGGCGAGGTTCATTTCGGTGCGTGCGACAGTTTGTCTCTCGCGACCAAGTGACTAATACTTAGAAATGCGTTTTCGCAAGAATGACCTTGACGGGTTTCCATCAAATTGCCGACTTGCCGCAACGCTTTGTCCGTGGCAGCGCTTACAGATTCTCGCGACAATATATCCGCAGTTCCGGGCGTCTCTGGACGAGCGAGACGCCCCCCTCTACCTGATCGCGCGAAATAACTTCAAAAAGAGCGCGCGCAGCCTGTGCCTCCGGATCCTGGTCCAGAACAAAATCCAGCACGTCTTCTCTCAGATATTTCTGATGAACCTCACTTTTCTCATGGGCGATCCAGATCGGCCGATCGGGCCTGCGTTTCAACGTCTCACCGATTTCGATCGAGTTCTGCCCGGTGTCATAGATGCCGATGACGCCTTCCTGATCGAGAAGCCGGGTAACAAGGCTGGAAAGCCGGTGCGACAGGTCGTTGGTCGGATGCACCTGCACCTCGTAATCGGCCCCCACGATCTCGCGAAAGCCGGCGATGCGCTGGCTGTGCTCGACGCGGCGTTCGTGTGGTGGCAGAACGGCGAGAACGCCTTTCTTGCGCAAAAGTCCGCGCATCAGGCGACCGGCAGTGCGCCCGACCGCCATATTGTCGATGCCGGAATGGCTATGCCCTTGAAGCCCCGGCACTTCCGTTGTCAGCGTCACCACCGTTTCGCCGCGCGCCATGACCTGCGAAAGGATGGGCGCCATTTCGGCGCCGCCGTCGGCTGCAATGATCAGTGCGGATCGGGGCGCGGCGGGTTGCAGGATCGCCTTTTTCCAGACTTCCGGATCGTTTTCCTTCAGATGCGTCCGCTGCAGAATGAAATGTCGGGGCAGCGATGCCGCGTGTTTGAGGAAGGCCGTTTCGAGCGAGGCCCAGAACGGGGTGGCGTTCTTCGGCAAAATCAGCTCGATGCGTTTATGGGCATGCCAAAGTTCCGGCAGCTTCTTGCCGAAGCCAAGCGCGATGGCTGCCTCAACGACGCGGCGGCTTTTTTCCTCCGTCACGCTGCCGCGCTGGTTGAGAACACGGTCGACCGTGGCGATGCTGACTCCGGCCTGTTTTGCAATAAGCTCGTGAGTCGAACGCGTCTGCGGCATCGCCTGTTCTCTTTCCTTTTGCTGATCGCGGTCTCTGGCTGACCGGCGGCCGCTATCGCGATTTTCCGACCATCTCGTCAAGTGCATCCGCATTCGTTCTCGCCCAATCATAGAGCAATGTGATCGGCTCCACGAAGCGCCGGCCCAATGGCGTCAAGCTATATTCGACAGCAGGCGGCACAGTGCCGAAGACGCGGCGATCGATCAGCCTGGCAGCCTCCATATCGCGAAGTGTCTGAGTGAGCATTTTCTTCGAAATGCCGGGCAGGCTGCGTTGCAAAACGCCCGTCCGCGCGCATCCTCCAAGCCGGGTTTCCAGCACATGCAGGATCATGCTGGTCCATTTGCTCGAAAAAAGCTCGAGTACGCGGCGCGGCCCGCAATCCTCGCGCCATTCGTGGTCAGGAGATCCTGGCTGCATGGCCGACTTCCATTCGTGTGGTTACCTTAGGGTGCCTATGTCCCGTCCGGGTGCCTTCTGGCGCCGCTTCGCTATTCGCACTAGATGGCTCCCAGATCAACAGGAGACCAATCATGACCAATCACGCACTCGTGGTCGGAGCAACCGGAATAGCTGGAGCAGCGACAGTAGATCAGCTGGTGGCCAAGGGGTGGAAGGTCTCCGCTCTTGCGCGTAAACCCCAGGCACGGGCTGGCGTGATCGCCGTCGCGGCGGACCTTCTCGATCCTACTTCCCTCTCCTCGGCGCTGGCCGGCATCCCCCCACCCACGTCTTTTTCTCAAGCTGGCTTCGCCAGCCGACGGAAGCGGAAAACATTCGCGTCAACGCCGCAATGGTGCGCAATCTGCTCGACGCACTCCAGCCGCACAAATCCGTCCGCCATGTCGCATTGGTAACCGGCCTGAAACACTATCTCGGACCCTTCGAAGCCTATGGTAAGGGCAGCCTGCCGCAGACACCGTTCAGAGAGGAGCAGGGCCGGCTGGATATCGACAATTTCTATTATGCCCAGGAGGACGAAGTATTTGCCGCCGCCAAACGGGACGGTTTTAACTGGAGCATCCACCGGCCGCACACGATTATCGGCAAGACCATCGGCAATGCGATGAACATGGGCACGACACTCGCCGTCTATGCCAGCATCTGCAAGGAAACCGGCCGACCGTTCCGTTTCCCCGGTGTCAACGCCCAGTGGAACAGCCTTACCGACATGACAAGTGCCGACCTGCTCGCCCGCCATCTCTTCTGGGCCGCAACGGCGGCTGAGGCCGCCAACGAAGATTTCAACATCGTCAACGGCGATGTTTTTCGCTGGAAATGGATGTGGAAGCGGATTGCCGACTGGTTCGGCATTGATGCTGCCGAATTCGATGGCAGCGTCACGCCGCTTGAAGGCATCATGGCGAATGACGCTCCGGTGTGGAAGGATATCGCCGAGCGCCACGGTCTTGTCGAACATGATCTCACCCGGTTGGCTTCACCTTGGCACACGGATGCCGATCTCGGGCGGCCGATCGAAGTGGTGACGGACATGTCGAAAAGCCGCCGGCGGGGTTTTCTCGAATATCAGCCAACGGATGACGCCTTTTACGATCTGTTCGCGAAACTGCGTAGGGAACGGTTCATCCCCTGACCCTCAACCTTCGAAAACGCCGTTGTGGCCGCGACCGGAAAGGCGGCGGCCACAACGGCGTCAATCAGGCCTGCTCAGGGCACCATGAGCACCCGGCCGATGCGGCCGCGTTCTTCCGCTCTGCGATGCGCCGAAGCGGCTTCCGACAACGGAAAACGCGCATCGATCGGCACACGCAGATCGCCCTGCTTCGCCATTTCGAAAAGTTCGGAAATGAGACGGCGCGGCACCTCATCACCCATTTCCGGACCAAGAAGGCAACCGATCACGGTATGGCGGTGCTTCAGCAGACGTCCCGCATCAATCTTTGTTGCACGGCCGCCGAACACGCCGATCAGCACGGCATTGCCACCGTCTTTCAAAACGTCCAGGGCATCGACAAGAGCGTCACCACCGATCGTGTCGATGATGACATCGACCTTGTTGCCGCCCAGTAGCGCGCGGATCTGTTCGCTGGCCGGTCTTTCACCGACGACGATACCATCGTTCAGTCCGTATTCCCGTATCCTCTCAAGCGATTCAGGCCGGGTGCCGGTGCCGATCACACGAGCGCCGAGCTTGGCAGCAAGTTGCACAGTGGCAAGGCCGACGCCTCCGGCCGCACCGAGAACCAGCACCGTCTGTCCGGGTGCCAGCTTCGCCAGATGCAGCGCCCAGGCGGCAGTGCCGGGGCCGACTGGAATGGTCGAGGCAATACCGATGTCGAGACCATCCGGGATCAGAAAACTGTTGCGGGCGGGCGCCGCACGCAACTGTGCATGCGAGCCCTTCCAATGGAAGGTCGTGACTTTCTGGCCGAGGGAAAAGCCTTCGACATCCTTGCCCATCCCGACGATCTCACCGGCTGCGGAATATCCGGGAATCTCGTTCTTGCCCGGCGCCAAGTCACGACGGCCAACGAGATCGCCGCCTTCGATGCTGATGGCTTCGACACGGATCAGCAATTCATCGTCTGCGGGAACAGGGTCTGCAACATCTTCGTAATGCAACGTATCCGGACCGCCGGCCTCATGATAAAGCGCAGCCTTCATGAAATAATTCTCCTTCAGTATCGAAACCATTCCGCCTGCGGCCTTCTATAGAAGAGCATGGCAGGCAATTTATGGTCCGCAGGCGGCAAGGCCTGCGGACCATTGCTGATATGGGATTTTTTATCGTCGCTGCGAGCCAGAAGGCAGGCTCAAGCCTGCCTGGCCGCGGCGAGAGCCGCAACGAGTACGCCCGCGGTGGCTGTCGATGAACCCGGATTTTGACCGGTGATGAGATTGCCGTCCGTCACGACATGAGACTGCCAGTCACCGGTCTTCGAATAGATCCCGCCGTTTCCCTTCAGCATGTCCTCAACGAGAAAAGGTACGATATTGGTAAGCTGTACGGCTTCTTCTTCCGTGTTGGCGAAGCCGGTCACCTTCCTATCGGCAACAATCGACCTGCCACCAGGTGCCTTCACGTTCTTCAGAACGCCCGGTGCGTGGCAAACGAAGGCGACGGGCTTGCCGTCGGCATACATTGCCTCGATCAGCGCAATCGACGTCTTGTCCTCAGCGAGATCCCAGAGCGGGCCATGGCCACCCGGATAAAACACGGCATCGAAATCTCTCGGCGAAACGGTCGAGAGCCTGACTGTATTGGCCAGAACGGCCTGGGCAGCGGCATCCCGATTGAAGCGACGGGTTTCGTCCGTCTGGAAATCCGGCTCGTCGCTCTTGGGATCGAGCGGCGGCTGGCCGCCTTTTGGCGAAGCCACGACAATCTCGGCACCCGCTTCCACGAAGGCATAATAGGGAGCGGCAAACTCTTCCAGCCAGAAACCGGTCTTCTTGCCCGTGTTGCCGAGTTGGTCGTGGGAGGTGAGAACCATCAGGATTTTCATGTCGATCTCCTTGCCGCTGACGTCGCCCATCCATTCTCTATCGATATCGGATGTTCGCCATCAACGCGTTTGTTGTTGATGGCTCGTTATGCCTTGGGGGAAGAAATTCCAGAAATTTATTTATCTTATTTCAGATGTTCACAACGGCTATATCTGAAATCAGACATAAAAATCCGTGCCGCTGATACGGCACGGATCTGATGTGAATGCGTCTGGAGAAAATAACCCGTCAGCGTTCCGAGCTTACCAGAGCTGCGGCGGCCTAGTTTGCCTTACCGAGCGCTGCCTCGATCCCACGCCCCCACAACAGTTCCGCCGCCAGAACGCCGATGAATTCATCGCCTGCGCCATGTGTACTGACAAGCTTGACCACGATCGTTGCGATCACTGACAGCGAGGTTTCGCCACTTGTCTCCATCGCGGATAAGACGGCATTCGTGTCGACGGGAAGCCAGACTTTCTTTCACACTTTGGCACCTGCGCTGGCGATTTCGCAAGTGTTGTGCGGGCTCTTGGCCAATCGAGACCGATCGCCTTCGGTCGAGGCGCTCACGAATGCAGACCGATACCTCCAGCCACTCAACATCTATTCGACAACGATCCCGCGGCGGAAGATCTGATATTCATCAGAATAGCTGGGCCGGCCTCGATCTTGAGCGAAGTCGAACCATCGGTATGTGTAGGGGTTTTGCAAGTTGTCGATCAGGCGGAGATACGTCGCCGGCATGCGCTGACACACACAACCGGCACGCTGCAGACTTTTGACCCACCGGTTTTTCCGCGGCCGACTGATCTAGTGATTGCTCACATCGACCAAGGCGCGAGGCAAGCAATTCATGCACTCGGCCCCTGAACCGGTTACCAGAAACTGGTCCTCGATCATCAAAGCGCCAAGCCCCTGACCATAGAAAGGCGCTTCCAGGGCCACAACCATGTTCGGCTCGATGATCTCCTGATTATTTGCGGAGAAGAACGGCCATTCCTCGATGCCGACACTGCCGCCGACAGCGTGACCGAAATGGCCGCGATAATATTCTGAAAAGCCATCCTTGCGCATCGATTGAAGCATGGCAGCATGGACCGATCCGAAGGAATTACCGGGCCGGATCTGTTCCAGTCCAGCGTGAAATGCCGTCTCGAGCGCCTTGAAGACATCCAATGCGAGCCCGGACGGACGACCAAATGTATAGGTTCTTGCGCCGTCCGAAGAATAACCGTCCACGAGCGTGCCGACATCCGCCTTGATGAGATCGCCCGACGCCACGACGGCCGCCATGTCGGAAAGATCAGCGCCGACAGAGATGTAATCCCAATGCCCGCTGAGGGAGAAGCCGCCCTTGGCGGCGGCGGCCTGCGCACCGGCCTTCCATGTGGCCGATAGCGCCGGCAAGGCCACACCCGGCCGGATCGTCTGCGCCATAGCTTCCAACCCTGCCTCGGCCGCGTGAGACGCTCGACGCAACCGTTCTATCTCGACCGGCGTTTTCACCGCGCGCATTCGCCGTAGGACGGTGGAGCCATCCAGCCAATCGACTTGCGGCAATCTGTGCTTCAAAGCGTCAAAATCCGCGGCTGGCATAAATTCGAGATCGACACCAAGGCGTGCCCCTGCCAGGCCGCGCTCGTGAAGAAGATCTTTCAGAAGATCGAAAACCGCGGACCGATCGAAGGTTTCCGGGCGCGGCCCACCGGTTCCCGAACGTCGATAAGCTTCACCGATCTCCTGCACAGTCTTGGCGCCTGTCACGTCGAGCATGTCGATCCAGATACGATGGGTTCGCACCTCGACATCGGATGCCTTGCTGCGCACCGTCGCCGCCGCATGATCGCTGACGATGGCTGCAAGAGTTGCATCCGACTGCGCTGGCACCAGTGCGATGGCGCCCCCGGCCCTGCCCCACATCGTCGCTACGCCTGCCGGCGCACCGACCGCATAACGAAAAGATTCCGGCTGGAAAAGGACGAGCGCATCGATACCGGCCTCATCCATCAGCCTGGCCGCGCGGTTCCTGTCGATGTCGCTCATGTCCGGTTCCAATCTCTGATTCATGTGAAGGACTTAATCGGACTGACGACGAAGTTCCAAAGTCGAAATAGTTTCTCTTGTGCCTCGATCCAGAAGCACCGCATTCCCTTCAGGGAACGCATTTTCCACAATGATGATGGAAACATCGTCAACGAGATTGACGCTCTCGCCTTTGGCGCGGGCCGATACGATCACTCTCCTGCCTCCTTCGTTTATCGGCCTCTACGAGAAAATGGAAATTCTTGCAGCGCTCCCAGTCACTGTGATCGCCCGCCGCGATCTATTCGGCCTAATCTGGCGCGGAGATTCCGTGATCACCAGCGCGGTGAAAGCGGTTTTTCAATCACTTCGAACCATGTTGAGTAAAAGCCAGTCGACAACATCCCCTCAACCACTGGCCTGCAGTGACCTAACCTTGGAGTATTATTACTGCATTAGCCCACGCGAAACGATTTCTCCCGGTCATTCGCTCTTGAAAGGATCGAAACCACTGACCCGAATCCTGATCCGAGGAAGGTGGCGGGCGAATAGCTTCACCTCTTTGGTTACGCGGAGCTAACCCAAGCGCGCCAAACAACACGAGAGGGCAATTAGGCAAGAACGAGGCTGGAGACTTCAAAGACGCAGAGCGTCAAGAGACCGGGTTGCGACCCGTTGAGGGCACATCTATCCGGCCTACAATGCGCCAATTGGCCCCATATTAGTCGCCAAAGAACGTTGTGCTACACTACCTTTAACTGCCAGACTGTCATGGTCGTCATTCCTTGGCTTCGGTCTGATGAACATGGTAGCTGGTGTCAGCCTATCAAATTGGAGAGTGTTTTTGACGCGCCAGCCCACCCAGCATCGCCCCTCGCGCGTTGAAGAAAAAACTCCTCCGGCCGGCGGCAAGCCGCCCACAGGAACGCAGACCTTGCTTCGAGGACTGAACCTGCTGGAACATGTCGCGCAGGGCATTTGCGATGTGAAGCGACTGTCTGAGAGACTCGGCATGCCGCGCAGCACCACCCATAGGGTGCTGAGCAATCTCGTGGCCGAAGGCTACCTGCATCATGTTCCCTATCAGGGGTATACGCTCGGCTACAAACTCATCTATCTCGGCACCCGGGCCCGCGAGCAGCGACCTTTGACCCAGCTGGCGCGGCCATTTCTCGAAAAACTTGCCGATTTCTGCGGGGATACCATCCACCTTGGCCAGATCGAGGGTCCGCATGTGCTCTATCTCGACAAGTTGTCGGGGCAGCGTGGACTGGAAATGCGATCCCGGATCGGCCAACGCATGCCGTTGGCGTCGACCGGCGTCGGGCGTGCCTTGATGCTCGGCATGACGGAAGAGCGGTGGCAGGAGGTCTATGACGAGGCGGTCCTGCTACGAGAGCGAACCACCGGCGAACGTCCTCCCCTGCCCGCCTGGTCGGACTATCTCGCCGCCATGCGTGATTATCGCCAGCGTGGCTGGGTCATGGAGTTCGAGGAGAACGAGATCGGCATCCGCTGCGTGGGTGCGCCAATACGCGATGTGAATGGCGAGGTGATTGCGGCTGTTAGTATCGCAAGCGCCAGCTTTCATATGTCCGAAGAAAGGATGCTGGATCTGGGGCCGGTTGTGGCCGCCACCGCGCAATCGATATCACAGGCACTCGGCGAGGCACCGGCGGAGATTTCTTCCGGCCCCCTGTCCATGCGCGGATGACAGGAACCCGTCAATGGTGGGTTTCGGCCGAACATGCCCGGCCGAAACCATAACCTGTCAGTAAGGATTGACCGGATTCTTTAACGGCTGGCCAGAAAAATGGGCCGCAATATTCTCGAAAACGAGATCGCCCATCGCCTTGCGCGTTGCGTGAGTAGCGCTTGCCATGTGAGGCGTCACGACCACGTTTGGCCGGCCATGCAGCGCGGATGGGACATCCGGTTCGCATTCGAACACGTCGAGCCCCGCACCGGCGATGATCCCGGCATCGAGGGCCGCGATCAAAGCGGTCTCGTCGATCACCGTGCCTCGGGCGATATTTATCAGGATACCTTCCGGGCCAAGTGCCTTCAGGATTTCCGCATCGACCAGGGCGCGCGTCTTCTCGCCGCCGTTGACGCACATGATCAGGAAATCCACCTCGGCAGCCAGCGTCGCAAGATCGCCGACGAAGGTGTACGGCAAGCCGGGAATGGCCTGCCGGTCCGTATAGCTGATTTCCATCTCGAAACCGGCGGCACGGCGTGCAATGGCCTGACCGATACGGCCCATGCCGGCAATACCGAGCTTGCCACCCGATACTTTTTTGGTCCAGGTGAAGCCGCCCTTTGCCCAGTCGCCCCGCTCGATGAAGCGTTGCGCCTCGACGATCTGTCTCGATGTCGCCAGAAGCAGCCCCATCGCCATGTCCGCCACATCGTCGGTCAAAACGCCCGGTGTATTGCTGACGGCGATGCCGCGCGCATGGGCGGCTGCCACGTCGATACCGTCGTAACCGACGCCGAAATCGGCGATCAGTTCCAGCTTGGGAAACTGCGCGATGAACTCGGCAGTGACGATCGATTCACCGTTTACGGCAAGGACGCGGGCGTCTTCGGCCGCGGCCTTGCGCTCAGTTTCGTTCAGCAGGTCCCAGTCTGCAAGCGTGCAGGTTTCGTCCAGGCGCTTGGCAAGCGCCGGGGGAAGAAAGGCCGCCTTGACTACCTTTGCTTCGGTTTTGTCGAACGTCATGATCTTAACTCCAGTATTTACCGTTTCGTGACGGCGCGATCGGCAACCGGCGCGATTACGCGCTGGTCCGTCCGGCTGCAAAGGCAGCGACGAAGCGGCGCGCCTCGGCTGTCAGTTCCTGCCAGTTTCCGGCCGCGATCAGGTCGCGGCGGATGAGATTGCTGCCGACACCTGCAGCAAATGCGCCGGCGCGAGCAAAAGCCTCCAGATTGTCCAGGCCGACACCGCCGACCGGGATGAGAGCCGCTTCCGCAAACGGCCCTCTTAGATCCTTGATGTAGCCCGGGCCGAGACTGCCAGCCGGAAAAAGTTTCAGCAGATCGCAACCCAGCCGATAGGCTTTTACGACTTCGGTCGGTGTCGTAACCGAGGGGATCATCAACCGCTGCCGTTCATGGACGGCGGCGATGACGTCCGGCTCAAAATTCGGCGCGAGAGCGAAGTCAGCGCCGGCATCGAGTGCCAGTGTCGCGGAAACGGGATTGACGACGGTACCGGCGCCAATCCGCATGTCATTGCCGAGCGCCGATTTCAGCGCCCGGATGCCCTCATAGACCGAAGGGCTGTTGCAGGTGATCTCGAATACCTTGACGCCACCCTTCAGCAGCGCTTCGGCTGTCGGCACCACGTCTGCGGGAGAAAGCCCGCGGGCGATGGCAATAATGCCGCTTTCCCGAATGGTGGCGATAACCTCTTGTTTCAGCATTGGATCAACCTTTCTGGATAATGTTGGTCAGGCCTCTGCCGCGATCGGCTTGCGGACGATGAACCAGTAGCAAATGGCCGAGCAGGCAGCGATGAAACCGCCGCTGATGAAGGCCAGTGCATAGGAGCCGGTGGCATCGGCGATCATGCCGGTGACCAGCGGCGACAGCGAACCGGCGAAGTAACCGCCGAAATTCTGGATGCTACCGACCGAACCGACCATCGAGTTCGGGGCGACGTCACCAGGCAAAGCCCAGCCATTGGCCGACAGCGAAGACAGCATGGCCATGCCGATGGTCAGCAGTATCAGGGTGCCGCCGAGGCTGGTGAAGAACGGCGCGATCATCAGCGCGAAGCCGCCTGCCAGTGCCGAAACGGCGATGACGCCACGCTTCGCATTCAGCGGCGAAGCGATATTCTTGTCGACGAGCCATTTGGAAATGTAACCGCCGACGAAGGCGCCGACGATGCCGCCGAAGAAGGGGATCGAAGCCATGAAGCCCATCGTCTTCATGTCGAGATTCTGCGTCTTCAGGAGATAAAGCGGCACGAAATAGGTCAGGATGTTAAACATCCAGATGTAGCAGAACCAGCCGAGGATCATGCCCCAGACGGTGCGATAACGGAAAAGATCGCGCCAGCGAATGGGGTTCTTGCCCTCGCCCATGGCGTCTGCGGATCCACCGCCATCAGCCTTGATGTAATCGAGTTCGTCTTTCGACAACCAGGTGGTCTTTTCAGGCTGGTGGTAGACAACGATCAAAAGCAGGCCGAACAGAATGCCGAAACCGCCTGCAATATAGAAAAGCTCA
Organism: Aliirhizobium wenxiniae; assembly: GCF_014201355.1. Classification (GTDB taxonomy): domain Bacteria; phylum Pseudomonadota; class Alphaproteobacteria; order Rhizobiales; family Rhizobiaceae; genus Neorhizobium; species Neorhizobium wenxiniae. The sequence goes on along the minus strand of NZ_JACHEG010000011.1, from coordinate 96,393 downwards.
CGCCAGCCGAAGCTGACCATCAAAAAGACCAGGAGCGGCGGCGCGAGGGCCGGTCCCCATTTGGAGGCGGCGTCCCAGATGCCGGTTGCCAGTGCACGCTCCTTCTTGGGGAACCATGCGGCAGTGATCTTGGCCGCACTCGGCCAGCACGGAGCCTCGGTAATGCCGAGAACGCCGCGCGCAGCAATAAGTCCCGCCTTGGAGGAGCAGGCGCCGGTCAGCGCCGTCGCACCGCTCCACAGGATGACAGCCCCGGTATAGACGCGCTTGGCGCCGAACTTGTCGATCAGCCAGCCCGCAGGAAGCTGGAACAGGGCGTAGATCAGCGAGAATATCGTGCCGAGCAGACCGATATCGGAGTTGGTGAGCTCAAGCTCCTTCATCATTTCCGGCGCAGCAACGGACAGCGCCGTGCGGTCAATGAAGTTGACCATCCCCCCCAAAAGAAGGATCGCGACGATGATCCACCTGCGATTGCCGACCTTCTTGGCCGCCCCCGCAGCTTGTTGAATAGACATTTTCTCTTCCCTTTACTTCTTCCGAATTCGTCAGATCAGTCCGCGAATGCGCGCAATCTCCATGGCGCCCAGAGCGGAAATCGAATGTATGCCGTCCGGCACGGCCTCGATCGGGCCGGTGAAATACGGATCGGCGGCAAGCAGCGTCATCAGTGCGTCGCGCAAGCCGCCCTTGCCGGCAACGATGATGCGGCTTTCGGGAGCCACTTTCAGCGAGTGGCTGCTCTTGAGTGCGCTGATATCGCTGGCAAGAACCGCGCCGAGCAGAAAACTCGCCCGGCCATCACGGTCCAGATCGCCGAAGAGATCGAGAAGCCGCACCAAGAAAGCGGACCGGCCCACGCCAAGCCGCTCTCCAAGTTCGGCGCCTTTGAGCAAGGCTTCCGAATTGATCGTATCGGCGAAGCGGTGATCGACGGATCCGGCAATCAGCGTATGGCGGCTGATGACGTCGAGCAGTTCCCCGGAAATGGTCGTGATCGACCCGGTGATCCGTCCCTGCTCATCGATCCCGACGATTTTGGAATGCGAACCGGGAAGAATCAGCACGGCTGGCTCGGCAAGGCCAAGCGTGTGCAGCACGCCGATGGCTTCGGTTTCCTCCCCGCGCATGATGTCCATGTCATCGCAGTCATCTAAGGAAATTGCGCCTGCACGGTTCTTGATGCCGGGGATAAGCCAGATCGGATAATCGGCAACGCCTGGAAGCTCGACCGACTGCATGCCGGCGGCCAGTTCGGCCTTGCCGGCGGGTGCCGGCAGATGGGGGATTTCGCGCAACCCGTTATTGGAGGTGATCATCCCGGAACCGAGATAAAGGCTCTCCTCGCCCGGCGCGACATTCGCCCCGGCAAGCGCCTCCGAGAGTGCTTCGCCAACGGCGGCCTTCAATTTGTCTGTGCTGCCGGTGATGGCGGTGTCACGCACGCCGACGGGCCGCCCGGCCTCTGCAACAGGCAAGCCATTTCGCCATGCAACAACACGTGTATTTGTGGTGCCCGTATCCAAAGTCACGATCAGCATCGAAAACCCCTCCCGCGGTTCGGCTGTCAAAATTCTCAAGGCTTCGCGCCGGCAAAAGCGGTGGAAGCAACATATCGAAAGATATTATCTCAAATATTGAGATTATGATCCCATATTTAGATACACCCACAGCAAGTCCGGGTCAAAGGCAAAAATGCCGCATTGCAACATGAAAAAGGAAATGCCTCTCAGTCAAAACCGGCATCTCTGGATGGGATGGGTGAAATTATGTTGTGAGACCAGTAGGTCTCAACATTTTATGATACGAAGAAGCATGGTCCGTCGATTTTTTTGGCAGGACAATGCCAGGTCAATTCTATGTCGCAATCAATTTGCTGACGCTGCGAGCGCTGTGGCTCGAATTGGAAGTTGAACCGCCAGAGAATTGACACGTCATCTGCAGCTTTCGGACAAGACAAAATAGGTTCGGCTGCAACTTGAGCGGAATAGATTCCGTGACCCGCCAATTTCACCAGCGAACGGAATAAGACCCCGGGCTGCGCCCGAGGTCGTTACAATTCGGAAGCTGTCCGGGTGCTAGATCACGCCCTGCGCACGCATAGCCTCTGCCACGCGCGTGAAACCGGCGATGTTCGCTCCCAGCACGTAGTTACCCTTGGCACCATATTCCTCAGCGGTCTCGGCGCAACGGTCGTGAATGCCTTGCATGATTTGACCCAGTCGATCGCGCGCAGTTTCAAAACTCCAACTGTCACGGCTGGCATTCTGTTGCATCTCCAGAGCCGAAGTTGCCACCCCACCGGCATTCGCCGCTTTCCCCGGGCCGAACAATACATCTGCTTGCTGAAACGCACGAACGGCCTCGGGCGTTGATGGCATGTTCGCCCCTTCCGCCACGGCGACAACTCCATTTGCTATCAGGGTCTTCGCGTCGCGTCCGGAAAGCTCGTTCTGCGTGGCGCAGGGTAGCGCGACCTCGCAAGGTACATCCCAGATAGACCCCTTGTCTGCGGCAATGAAGTGCGCGCCCTTCGTCTTTATGCGAACATATTCCGAGAGCCGTTCGCGACGAACTTCCTTGATAGCCTTTACCAGTGCGAGATCGATGCCGTCCTCATCAAAGATGTATCCACTACTGTCGGAGCAAGCGACAACCTTTGCCCCGTATGCAATGGCTTGCTCCATGGCATATATCGCCACATTACCGGAGCCTGATATCGTCACGCGCTTGCCGTCGAAATCAGTGCCTTTGCTTTCAAGCATTGCCCTGGTGAAATATACGGCCCCGTAACCGGTAGCTTCCCTTCTCACAAGAGAACCGCCATAGCTGAGCCCCTTGCCGGTAAAGACACCGGCCTCAAACCTGTTGGTCAGCCGCTTGTATTGGCCGAACATCCAGCCGATCTCCCTCCCGCTGACGCCGATGTCTCCGGCAGGTACATCCGTGTGCTCTCCAAGGTGGCGATGCAGCTCGGTCATAAAAGACTGACAAAAACGCATAATCTCACCGTCCGAACGCCCCTTGGGATCGAAGTCGGATCCTCCTTTCCCGCCGCCGATCGGAAGACCTGTCAATGCGTTCTTGAACGTCTGTTCGAAGCCAAGGAATTTGATTATGCCGAGATTAACGGAGGGGTGGAACCGAAGTCCGCCCTTGTACGGTCCCAGGGCGGAATTGAACTGGACGCGAAAGCCGCGATTGATACGCACTTGGCCCACATCATCAACCCAAGGCACGCGAAATATAATCTGTCGCTCCGGTTCGCACAGTCGTTCGATCAGTGCATCCGCGAGATAGCCGGGATGTTTCGAAACGACAGATCCGAGGCTTTCTAGAACCTCACGGACGGCCTGGTGGAACTCCGGTTCGGCTGGATTACGTTGCAAGACCTGAGCCAGGATGGGTTCCAGTTTTTCATCTACAGTCGCCATACGACTCCTCCTTTATGCTTTTAGAAATAGGCGGGTATGATGGAATAGGGCTACCCCGCGCATGGGACATCGGCTCGCCGCTAAGTGTGGGTGAAGGGCAAAGCGATCGAGAGACTGAGTTGCCGTGTCCACATCACCGGAAAACGGCAAAGCAGCCCACGCGGCGGCCGGGAACTGGATCGTCAACCGATCGGACGCCTCAGACCTGGTGGAGATCTGGGCGGTGAAGCTGGAATGTTCTGACAATATGAACCTGAAAATACGATGAGGAACTGGCGGCCTAATCGACAATTGCCTGCGCAGCTTGGTCTGGCTTAAAGAACGACTTCCTCTAGGCGGCTACCTATGTTGCCACGACTTTCGTGATCGTTAGCGAATGTACAAGTCCATCCCGAGCGATCCAATTTATGGACTGATTTTCGGAAAGGCCAAGCAGTGCCACTCCTATAGGTGTCATTATCGATATCCGGCTGGTCTCGATGTTTGCTTCGCCAGGGTAAACGAGGGTGACTGTGCGCATGTGACCGGTTTCGGTCGTGTACGTCACCGTGGAGCCCATCTGTACGGTTTGCAAAGCTGCCGCATCATCGACAACCACCGCGGCCCTCTCCAATTCACCCATCAACTCCTCGCCTAAAGCGAGATCTTTATCCATGGATGCCTGTGCCAAGGCGGTAAGCCGCCCATAGTCAGAGCCTCGTACGATGATGTTTGGCTTGCCAGCAGAGATGGTTTCGCTGTTCACACGCGTTCTCCCGACACGAGGACTTTAATAAGCCTCTCGCTCTATAAAAATTGCTCGTGGAGTCGCGCAAAAAAACGAAAAACTGTCTTGCCCCGTGACCCGGGGCGCGACGGCAACCGGGTACGGGCTAATGTCCGTCCAGGGGACACATACGGTAGAGAATATCGAAGACGTTCTTGCTCATAAGGACAACATCGCTTTGGGTATCGAGCCTGTCAAGCCGGATCCTGATCAGACGGTACGCCGCGCATGGGGCTCAAACTGAAAATTGAAATCATCGCAGGAAACCATCAAGCCGACAGTTCACCGCAAATTAGCGCATCAACGCTTTTCCCGGGTTGCTTCAATTGAAAACGTTTCTGCGCTTAGTCACTCGCGGAGCTCCAAGGTATTGAAAGACCCCACTATTGCGACGCACTCGTCTGAGTGCCTCATCGCACCGATAGTCCGTAGCATGCCTTGTTTCACTCGATCGTCTAGTCATCCTTCACGCCGTTGCGAAACTCCCGGATACCCCTGCCGATATCGGACATCAGCTCGGGAATTTTACCGCGACCGAACAGGATGAGGACAATTGCCAGAATTATGATCCAATGCCAGATGCTAAGAGATCCCATGATTTGTGGTCCTTATCTCGTTACTTTGCGTGGCCGGATGATGCCCAATCCGCCTCTATGTCGGGGTGCCGCGCCAGCACGTTGCTTATTGCCGCCGTCTCCATCAGCGTAAACGCGGTCGAGAGCGCGTCTGCGCGCGTTGCATCGGGTGCGATGACAGTCATTCTGCCATAGCGCTGCACTGTGGGCACGCCTTGGGGAGAGATGATATGCCCCCAATGTCGTGCTTGGTCGAAGTGAAGTCCGTTGGAACTGGATGTCGCCACAGCCTTGTTGGTCACCAGCACCGAATGGTTAATGTCAGTATCGCTCTGGTTTTCCGAAATACCGACCTTCCAAGGCGTTCCATCCGGTTTTGCACCTATCGCGCGGACTTCTCCCATATCGACAAGGCTGCTTTCGACACCGCCAGCGCGCAGGAGAGCGACAATCCGATCTGTTATGTGACCCTGCGCGATGCCATTCAGCGTCAAGCCCATACCGCGTTGCGACAGAGCAATACGATGTGCGTTGAAACTGACGTGCTGGAAACCGACGAGTGTACGAGCGCTTTCAAGCGCAGATCGATCCGGGCCTGACGGGTTCGCCCCGCTCCGGGAGAAATGGTCGGCATACAGTTTCCACAAAGGCTGCACGGTGGGGTCGAACAATCCGCCTGTCGCTTCCCAGACGGACTGACAGACCGTCAGCAGATCCACGAGTTCCTGCGGCGGAAATGCCAGAGCGCCGGCCCGGTTGAGTTCGCACAACGCAGATGACGGGCGATAAAGGCTGAAGATATCCTCCAGCCTGTCCACCTCGGCAACCACCTGACGTACAAGGCCTCGCGCTTGATCAGAATCGGGGTAGTTAAGGATCAACGTCGTCGGAGCGCCGAGCGCCTGCCCTCGCCATATGACGGGTTCAGGGTGGGAAAACGCTTGTGTCGCATTCAGGACGAGCGGCAGACCGGCTCCAGCCGCCATGATTCGCAATGCCCTGCGACGTGTGATGGCTTCAGCCATGGTGATGCCCTCCTGCCCCATGGGGCTCAGCAGGTTGCCCTTCATCGGAAGGCTGACCTTGCGAACCCAGAATGTAGTTCTCGGGGATATCCTTGAAACCGACAACACGGCCGCCATTTTTCGACGCGAAAGCGCTGGCGTCCTGTTCCAGCGAAAATGGAACGGCCTCCGCCGCGCCCATGCCGCCAACGCGGGAGCTTTCGATCACGTAATGGGCCTTGCGGGCGTCGACCCAATTTTCAGCGCCGGGCTTTTCCCAACTTGGTGCCTTGCTCATGTCGGATACATAGATTGCCGCGATGTCGCGCGGTTCTTCAGGCAACATCGTAAAGGCAACGGTATCGCGGGCCGACGAGAACCAGATGACTTCCTCCGTTTGCTGCATGATCACCTGCCCCTTCGGCCCGTCATGTTCCATGACGTTCATGCCGCAATATCGCCCCATGGCCTCCGTGGTCATCGCAGCGGGAGCAGGCATGACTGCATGCTCTTTGGGGCTGCAGCTGGCGAGAAAGATGGAAGCCAGTGCCACGGTCGCAAATGATAACTTCATGCTTCTCTCCTTGCGAAAACGATATTGGCAACACCGAGCGGCACGATTGCCCAGAGCAGCAGCGCCAGTGTCAGGATCGGCGCAGATAGGCTGCTTCCCGCGGCAACACCGCCCATGCCGGACAGAGTACTGGCGGCACCTGACCCGAGATTGAGCAGACGATAGGCATCCGTTGGATTTGCCAGCAGCAGACCATCCAGCAGTAGTGCCGGCACCGCACGCCCTTGTGCCGCGACAAGACCGCCAAGCAGCGCCATGTCATAGATCAGAACGAAAAACAGCCAGATGCCGATGGCGACACCGCCCGCGGTGCTGCGCTCGCGCACCAGCGTGCTGATCAGATAACCGATCGACAGAAAGACCGCGCCGAGAAGGATGGAGGCTCCGAGCATGGTCGCGAAGGCACGCCAGCTTGCCGGAGAGATCACGGTTCCGGAGGCGACAAGCGCCACAGCAGCGGCACCAAAGCCGATTAGCGTCGAAAAAGCGAGAATGGAAAGATGGCCTAAAAACTTGCCGATCACGATCTCGCTGCGACCGACCGGGTAGCTGAGAAGCAGTATTAGCGTCCCGCGCTCGCTCTCGCCCACGATCGCGTCATGCGACAAAAGCAGGGCGATCAGCGGCAGCAGGAAGATGGCAAGGCTCGATAGGCTGACGATCACAACATCCAGCTGGTTGACACCCACATTGCCGGTCGGCGCGCTTCCCAGAAAAGTCAGCGTCAATGCGAGGCCGGCTAGAAGAAGCGTGGTTGCCAGAACCCAGCGGTTTCGCCGCCCTTCCTGAATTTCCTTTCTGGCGACAGTGAGAACATTCATCATTCGGCCGCCTGCCTTCCTAGAAAATGCGCATAGAGTTCATCGAGCGTCGGTTCTGCAAGCGTCAGGCTTTCAAGAAGTGACGGCTCTGCGGTCAGGCTTTTCAGAAGGTCGATCTTGTCGGCAGCATCGACGCCAATTTCCCACCCGCCACCGGATTGTCTGCACCAATCACCGGACCATTGTGGCGCGGCTTCCATATCCGACAGTTTTATCATCACCCGGGTCGGCAGACTGGCGATATGGCGCAATTCGTCGAGCGTACCGTCGGCAATCTTGACCCCACGGTCGACAATGATCACCCGGTCAGCACGATTTTCGAGTTCTGTCAGGGCGTGCGAAGACAACAGCACGGTCGTACCATCGGCGCGAAGCGCGCTGATGATATCGTAGAAATTTTGCCGCAGCGCCGGATCGAGGCCACTGGTCGGCTCATCCAGCAACAGAACCTGCGGTGTTCCGAGCAGAGCCTGCGCCAACCCCAAGCGCTGACGCATGCCTTTAGAATAGGTGCGCACCGGGCGATCAACGGCATCCGCGGACAGCCCTACCCGCTTGAACAGAAGCTCGGCATCGGAAAACTCGACGCGCTTGAGGCGAGCGTAAAAGGTAAGCGTCTCACGCCCCGTCAAAGCCATGTGGAACGACACGCTTTCGGGCAGATACCCCACGCTCTGCCGGACATGAAAATCACCACGAGCCGGATCGCCGCCAAGCATCGTCACCGATCCGCTTGTGGGGCGGATGAGCCCGAGCATCAGCTTGATAAGCGTCGTCTTGCCCGCGCCGTTATGGCCGACGAGCGCGATCGTTTCACCCGATTTCAGATCGAAGGAGACATCCCTGACCGCGGCAACTCTGCCATAGTGTTTTGAAACATTGCTGGTGATAACCGATGATGTCATTGGGTACTCCTCTCGACAGAGGTTGGCGTCATCAGTGGATGACTATCGACCACACCTCCGGGCAACAGCGCCGGAAACTGCGCCTGTGCCCAGCGAATGACCTGAACGGCCGGGCTGGTCATCAGCAGCTTTGCCTGGGGTGCAGTCCACAGGACCTGATCGATGAGGTCATTTGGCCGATAGGGATTGTCGGCAATTCCATCACCGTTCAGGTCAAAACCGGGATTGTCGCTCCAGTAATTGCCGCGGCCCTCATGGGACCAGTCGAGATAGCGTGTGCCGACATACTTGACCTGATTGCGGTTATTGATGAAGGCGTTACCGCTCATGCTGTTGCCTTCGGATCCGGCAGTGAAATGGATCCCTATGGCGCAGTTTTCGAAATGGTTGTCCATGAAGCGGTTGCGGTTGGCATTGTAGATGAAAACGCATTTTTCCGGGCCGAGGCGCTGACCCTCGGACAGCTTCGCCACATCGTCGGGATCACTCGCAGGCACGCCGTGTTCGGTGGAACGCGTGCCACCAGCCGTCCAGCGTTCTTCCGGCTGGAGATGTCCCAAGACCTTGTTTCCGGTAATGACAGAGTAATTCGCATAGTTGAGCAGCAGACCGTGATCGCGATCTCCATCCGACAGGTTGTTTCGGATGTTCAGCTTGTTGGAGAACATGATCGCGTAACCGACCGAATTGCCGATCGACACGTTGTCGCTGATCTCGCTGTCATGCGTGTACATGTAATGGATGGCGAAACGCAGATCCCTGAAGCGGTTACCGCTGAAGACGTTACGCTTGCTGGCGTTGGTGGCGATGCCGTCGCGCCCCAGGCTGATATCGTTGCCGTTTACCTTCGCGCCGGGTGAATTCCACAAGGAAACACCATTGCCGGTTAGGCTCATGTGAAGAGATGCCGTCCCGGTGATGATGTTGTCGCAGACACAGGAATCGTCCGCGCCGAACAACCATACGCCGTGCAAGTTCCCAACGATCCGGTTTCTCTCGATAACGGCGCGTTTGGCAGTTTCCTCGACAAAGATACCGGAATCCTGCGTATCGAGATCGCTGCCCGAACCACTGATGGTCAGACCGGTGACGATGACATCCGCGGCCTTGATCCTGATGACGCTGCCGATATCGTTGCCAACGATGCTCGCACCTTCTTCGCCACGCAGAGTGATGGAGCGATCGATGACGAGAGGGCCACGAAATTCTCCCGGCTCCAGCACCAGCGTATCGCCAGGCGCGGCGGCATCTATCGCCTGCTGCAATAAGGAATGGGAGGCGGCGGAAAGGCTGATTGTCTCAGCCCCGGCAAGGGTCGGGATGGTGGCGACGAGCGCCACCATCCACGATATTGCCGCACCGTAACGGTGGATCATGCCTTCTTCGGCTCCACCATCATGCGACCCTTCATCTCCATGTGCATCGCATGGCAGAACCACGAGCAGTAATACCACCATACACCGGGCTTATCAGCCTTGAAGGTGACCGACGCGGTGGACTGCGGCGCCACTTCCATGTTGATACCGTAGTTGATGATGGCAAAACCGTGAGTGAGATCTTCCACTTCATCGATATTGGTAACGTAGACGGTGACCTCGTCGCCCTGCTTCACGGTAAAGCTTTCCAGACCGAAGGCAGGTGCGGCCGACGTCATGTAGACGCGAACCTTGTTGCCGTCGCGGATGACTTCGCTGTCGATCAGGAGGTCGATGTTGTCCGCCTTAGCCTGCGCAACAGCATCTGCGAAGAACCGGTCTTCGCGGCTCCAGACGCTAACCGGATTGATCTTCGACGCATGGACGATGGCCGCATCATGCGGTTCGGCAAAGCTCGGGCTGTCGTGAACCAGAACCATCTCGTCGCCGGAAATGTCGATCAACTGGTCGTTTTCCGGCTTAAGTGGACCGACGTTGAGATAACGGTCCTTCGAGAACTTGCTGAGAACGATGAGCCATTTGCCGTCGGCTTCCTTGGTCTTGCCCATGGAAGAGTCGAGATGGCCTGGCTGGTAGTGCACATCGAGTTTCTGGCGAACCGGATTGACCTTCTCACCCTTGAAAGCGCGCTTGGCGTCTTCGATGTTCCACTTCACGACCTGACTGTCGATGAACAACGTCGTGTAGGCGTTGCCGCGACCGTCATAGGCAGTGTGAAGCGGGCCAAGACCCAATTCCGGTTCGGCTACGACCGTATCCCGCGGCTTGATCTTGTCGTCGAAAAGATCGTCGAACTTGCGAGTATCGAAAACGGTGACCGTCGGCGACAGCTTGCCGCTGACCGTCAGGTGGATACCATCGGGGGCGGAAATGATGCCGTGAGGGCTGTTGGCGACTGGGATATAGCGTGTGTAACGCGAGCCGTGGCGACCATCGAGAACCTTGACGCCGTTGATTTCCTTGAAATCACCGTTCTTGATGCCTTCTTCGATGCGCGGGATGTTGAAGATAACGATCCAGTCCTGATCCTTCGCCATCATCTGCTCGAGGTTGACACCTTCCTCGGAGTTGTAGCAGGTCGAATAGGCGTATTTACCGCTATAATCCGTATCGAGGATATCGAGGTTACCATCGACCATGACCTGCCATGCGACGGTCATTTCCTCGGCATTCACGCCGGTGAAGACGGCATGGTACTGCGAATTGTCATCGAGGATGCTGCCGTCGTTTGGAAGCGGCACGCGGTCTTCGCCGTTGCAGAAGACGTAGTTGGTCTTCGGATATTTCTGCAGGCAACGGCCATGAATGGCGTGTGCGTTGGGAATCTGCAGTATCTTGTCGGTCTTCATCACGTCGAGACGGACACGGGCGATACGTGTGTTCGCCTTGTCGTTGGCAAACAGGTAACGACCATCGAACGTTCCATCCGTATAGGACGGCGTGACGTGATGCAGGTCGCCGTTGAGATAGATCCCGCCCTTGTCGGCCAAGTACTCCTTGTTTTCCGGCAACAGTCCTTCCGTCAGCACTTTGCGGCTTTCGTTCGTCTGTCCCCAGCCGGTGGCGCTGCAACGGTTGAGCACCGGAATGCGCATCAGTTCGCGCATGGACGGCACGCCGACGACACGAACTTCGCCCGTCTGGCCGCTGGAAAAGAATGCGTAATATTCGTCCAACTCGCCCGGCTTAATTTCGTAATTGTTGCCGGAAGCCGGCTGTGCGGCAACTTCTGTTGCAGTGCCGCCGCTAAGGCTGAGCGCACCACCCACAGTGGCAGCCCCTGCCGCTGCGGCGAACGCCGTCGAGCCGAGAATTTGACGCCTGTTCAGGCGTAAGGAGTTATTCTCACTGGTCATTGTTTCCTCGTTTCCTCTCCTAGTTGATTGATTAGGCGGGATTTTCCGACGGTTCCCCGCCTTTCTGGATCGGGGCGCCGTTGTGGGTGACGACTGTCCTGGCCGGCACCTCGCCCCGGGACGCGGGAGATGAAAGGGCCATGAATTTTTCCCTTTTCCGGCGCACCTGGATCATGTGCGGACAGCGCTGATCATCGTGGTAGAGCTCTTGGCAATGCATGCAGTAAATGCATTCGTTGACATTGATCTTGCCCTCGGGATGGATCGCGTTGACGGGACATTCCTTGGCGCACAGGTGGCAGGGAGAACCGCATTCTCCCCATCGTTTGAGCCATTCGAACATGCGGATATGTCCAGGGATGGCGAGCGCTGCGCCAAGCGGGCAGAGATAGCGGCAATAAAAACGTTCGATGAACAGCCCGGCACTCAGCATGGTCAGGGCAAAGATGACGAAGGGCCATTCGCGCGCAAACTTCAGAATGATCACGGTCTTGAACGGCTCGACCTCGGCGAACATTTCAGCGAGCGCGACGGAATAGAGCGACAGTCCGAAGAGGCCGAGGAAGATTATGTATTTCAGCGGCCACAGACGTTCGTGCAAGCCCCATGGCAATTTCAACTGTGGCACTTTCAGCCATTGCGCGATGTTGTTGGTCAGTTCCTGCAGCGCTCCGAACGGACAGAGCCAACCGCAGAATGGCCCCCTCCCCCAGAACAGAAGACCGGCGGCCACCGCAGCCCACAGGATGAAAATCAGCGGCGCAGAAAGGAAAAATTCCCAATTGAAGCCGGTGACGAGCGAGTTGACGAAGGTGAGGACGTTGACGACCGACAACTGCGCATTAGCGTACCAACCTAGCCAGACCAATGCGAAAAGCAGATACCCCGCACGCAGCCACCGGAAAAATACGGGGCGTTTCATCAGCCAGTCCTGGAAGAAGAAGATCACCGTCAAGGTCAGCAGAGCGAAGACCGTGATACCGATCTTGATACGGTTCATATCCCATATCCGCATCCACAATGCCTGCTCATCGACAATCGCTACTTCCGGACGGATGTCGGCTGGCTGATCGATCGTGGCCTGCGCGGGAGCGGGCTGTGCGACTGCGGCCTTTTCGACTTTTTCGACGACCACGTAGCTGTCAGGCAGAACGTACGAAAGATTGTAGGGTATGATCGCCTTATCGCGCCCCTCGGTATTGCGCTGGACCAGCATCTGCAAATCGAACGGCTGGGTGACGTCGAATGTAAACTCTTGCGGCACCACAAAAAGCGCGATCTCACGAAGCCTTGGCGCCCCTTCGGCTGCCAATACCGGAATGCGGGTGTGATTTCGGTCACGGAAACGATATCCCTGACCTTCCTGCAGCAATTCGATGCGGTCGAAGATGCCGCCGCGCACATAACCCGAGCCCTTGAAGGAATAGGCACCGTCACCGGCAACAAGAATGGCAGACTGACCCGGCTTCAAACGAGACGCGAGACGCTCGTATGAAACATCACCCAGCAAGGAACGGCCGATTGACGGAACACTGACAGGGGCGAGATAGAGATCGATAAACCTGTCATTGGGATCATGCGTTTCTGGCTTGTCTGCGGCAACTGTCTTTCCTGCTTTTCGAAAATCTTCGGAAACTTCGCCAACGGTCATCCGCAGGCTGCGCACGGAGCCGTCGCCCACCAGCGTCTCCCAGTCGCGGACCTCCGATTTCGAAGGGTCGAGTTTGCGGATAAATGTCGGCTCTGCTGCAGTCACTGCGACATCGCCACCAAGCCGGCTGGACCGGATAAGCTGGACCGCCGCTCGCGAAATGCTGTCGCCCATGACAAGAACGGTGACCGTGGCGCCACTGACGATATCGACTTGCGGCGGCATTTCCGCGCCGGATGCGACCCGCCCAAGATCCTTGTTCAGGAGCGCATTCATGGAGGCGACAACCTTCGCCTCCGGGATGCCGATCAGGACGATCGGCTCGTCATGGTGAACGAGCTTGAACCCGCGGATCACTCCCTTCTGGTCAATGCCGACTACGATGTGGATAGGCTTGCCCGAATACCCGATGGAACTGGAGAAATCGGAATTGAGATAGGCGAAGCCGAGAACCTCGTCACCACGAAGGACAGGAGCGATGGGAGGCTCGCCCACGGGTGTCCCGAAACGATCCGCGTCCGCAAACAGTTCGCTCGGCTTCACCTCTTCCAGATAGGTTGGCAAGCGGTTTGCTGCATGGCCGGGAGCAGCCCAGGAGAGCGTTAGAACAAGACACGCGAACACCGCCAGCATGAAAGTTTGGACCGAGAAGTATTCCAGCGGATTTCGAGACTGCGCGCACATAAGGCTCTTCGCTTCCTCCACGTTGCCTTGGTGTTGCGAACGGGTTTAGAGCGGGCCTAGAGAAAGCTCGTTGATCCAAATCAAGTATTCTATATGCATCTTTTAGAGCGCTAACTGAAACAGCTTTTCTTCATCGGGGGATCAAAAAATCCTCCTACGAAACAACGGTATGGATCTCATTTACCGGGAACACGCATTTTCAGAATTTGATTATGATAATGCAACTACAGCGTTGATCCGCAGGTAAGGCAGGCAGTGATGCTGTGGGGGTCAGGCGACTCTAAGAAAATCGAAATCTTCCGATCGGGATACCATGTCGGCAAGCGTGTAACGATCAAGCACCTGCAGAAAAGCCTGCATCGCCTCCCCCAGTACGCCGCGCAAGCGGCAGACCTGCCCGATTTTACACCGGCCTCCCTCGCCGAAGCACTCGACGAGATCAAATCCCGTTTCAGTTGCCTGAACAAGGCTACCGAGTGATATCTCTTCAGCGGAGCGCGACAGAGTGAGGCCTCCGGTACGGCCTCGCGTGGCTTCCAGGAAACCTTCCCGCACCAGAAATTGCGCCACCTTCATCAGATGCGCTCGCGAGATATCGTAAGCGTTTGCGGCTTCCTCGATCGTGACGCGCCGCCCATTGGACATCGCGACATACATCATCAAACGAAGACTATAATCCGAAAAAAGCGTGAGCTGCATTTGCCTATGCTACCACATTGGTGTGTTTCAGCCAGGAGCCATTCGCCGCAACCCCACAACGTAAGCAAGACGCCTCGCTCCTTTTTACTACGACCATCGTCGCGTTTGCTTAAATGGATCTGTCTTTCGCCATTCTGTTTGATCTGGCACATGGAATAAACACAAATGCGCCGATCGCTAACGGCTCGGTGAGCGCGTCGAGTTCATGCCGGTTCTCGCATATACTCTCCATTGCCCGAGCGAGAACCGCGCGTGAACGCGAGCCACCCGGATTGCCGTAAAGTGCCGGATTCGGATCCTTGTCATTGCGGTAGAGTGGCGGTTGGATCGCGCCAAAGCCGAGGCTGCGTTCCAGGGCGGGCGTCAACCTCGTCGCCCGCGTCAGATCGCTTTGGTCGGATCCCCCAGAACCGGCGGACAACTTCGACTACGATCTCCTCGGCTGCCCTTCCCGCTATCAGCATCGCCAGCAGATCCTCGCAATACCGGAGCGTATCGCTGCTGGATGCCGTAAAGCCAATTTGGCTGTAACCATCACCTCCGGGAGTGTTGATGTTCAAACCATGGATCAGATCAAGCCGTGGATGCACGACAGCATTGCCTCTATCCTCGCGGCGATGATCCTGAAGAAGCGGTTCGAGGGCTTTAAGCGCTACGATTCGGCTAATTGGACACGAAGGCCAAACGAAAAAAGCCCTTCGACATCCATGCGGAGGAGCTTTCTATGAAGCGAGCAGCGGCGCCTGATTGCGTATCAAAACCAATAATTACAGCAGTCCAGAGTTTTCATACCGAGGTCGCCACGCCCATAATAAAGGCGGGCGACCCGTAATCGCATGGCTATTACACAAGTAGCCTTCTTTGTTTGTGCCTGCGTCGTGTCAGGTGTTCAGGTCAATAAACAGCCATGATACCACCATCAACGAAGATCAACTGCCCGTTGACAAAGCTTGAGGCGTCAGAGGACAGGAAGACGGCAGTGCCGACAAGATCGGCCGGGACACCCCATTTGCGCGCAGGGGTACGCTGCTTCACCCAGGAATCGAACTTCTCGTCTTCGACAAGAGGCTTGGTCATATCGGTTATCAGGTAGCCAGGACCGATCGCATTGATTTGGATGTTATGTTCGGCCCACTCCGCCGTCATCGCCTTGGTCAGCAGGCGAATGCCGCCCTTGGCCGCGGTGTAAGGCGCCGTCGTGACGCGGGCCTGCTCACTCGTCAACGAACCGATATTGACGATCTTGCCGCCACCATTCTTGACCATCCGCCGAGCGGCTTCGCGGCCGACCAGAAAGGCACTGGTGAGGTTCGTGTCGATGACCTTACGGAAATCGCCTGCAGGAAAATCGAGCAATGGACCGCGAATCTGGATACCCGCGTTGTTGACGAGGATGTCGACATGCAGGCCCTGTTCGTCGAACTTCGCGAATGCAGCAGCCACAGATTCTTCGTCTGTAACGTCAAGAACAGCTTCATGCACGGTGTATCCGTCCTTGCGCGCCTCCGCTGCGGCTTTGCCGAGACCCTCCGCATTGATATCGCTGAGGATAATGGCTGCGCCCGCATCGCCGAGTCCGCGCGCAATTGCGTTGCCAATACCCCGAGCAGATCCGGTTACCAGGGCCGTCTTGCCGGTCAGGTCGAACATTTTGGTGGTCATTTCAATATCCTTTCTTAGAGAGCAGTGCGCCGGACATGCAGGTCCGACCGTTCGAAGACCTGTGGCAGCAATTCAGTGCCGAGCCCCGGTCCCTGCATGGGCAGGACATGGCCGTTTTCGATGCGGGGAAGTTCGGTGACGAGCTCCTTGTACCAGCCGGTATAGAAGGCCCGGACAGACTCCTGGATCATCGTGTTTGGCTGGGAAAGCGAGGAGTGGACGGCCGCCACATAGGCAACCGGGCCGGTGCAATCGTGCGGCGCATAGGGCCTGTGGTAGGTGTCGGCGAGAGCGGCAATCTTGCGCCCTTCTGTCAAGCCGCCGGTCCAGACGAGGTCGGTCATGACGATGCCGATCGCACCGGCTTCCAGCATGTCCTTGTAGGGGAATCGTGAGCCCAGTGTCTCGGAGGCGCAGATCGGCACGGAGGTTGAACCCGCAAGTTCGGAGAGCGCCTGAATGGAGTTCATCCGGATCGGATCTTCGTACCAGGTCGGCTCATAAGCTTCGAGAACCCTGGCGATCTTCTTGATCGTCGGAAGGTTCCACAAGCAATGGAACTCCACCATGATCTGCATCTTGTCGCCGACGGCCTTGCGGATCTTTTCGAACGGCTCCACCGCGCGGCGCATCTGCTCGGCGGTGATGAAACGCCCGTCGTTCTCGATTGCAGCCGGGTCGAATGGCCAGATCTTCATGCCAGTGATACCCTGCTCCAGCAGGCTTTCAGCCAGCGCGCCCGCATCGGTCATGAAGCCGTTGAGGTCCTCGTAAGGGCCTTCTGCATCTTTGAAATTCCAGGTATCGACCGGCTTGATCTTGTTGGAGCGCACGTAACCGTAACCGGCGCAGGTATTGTATACCGGCACTTTGTCATGCGCGAGACCGCCGAGCATCTGGTGCACCGGCATATCGCAGACCTTGCCGAAGATGTCCCAGAGCGCGAGATCGATGGCAGATGCCGCACGATATTCGGCCCCCGTCGAAGACTGAGCCATGGGCAAGTTGACCAGTTCGCGCGCAAGCGCCTCGATGCGCAACGGGTCCTTGCCGAGCAGGCGGCCGGCCAGAACGTCGTGGATATGCGCCTCTACAGAGGCCGCACCGTAGAAGGTTTCACCAAGCCCGATAATGCCGGCATCGGTATGGACCTGTACCCAGACGACGTTGGAAAACTCGTCGGTGCGAAGTGTTTCTATACTCGTGATTTTCATGGGATATCCTGTCTGTCTAAAGAGCAAAAAACGTCCGGTGGCGAGGTCGCGGCGTAGGGTGTAAACCTTCTGCCGCATCTCATTCAGGTGGACTGCCGGCGGCGGGAGAGGCCGCCGGACAGTCTTCAGAACACGATCTGGACTTTCATGTTCTGCGATCGATCGTGTGCGGCCTCAAAAGCCTCATTCGCTTTTTCCATGGGGAAGCGGGCTGTGGCCAAAGGCGAAAGGTCGACGCTGCCGTCGGCCAGATTTGCGACTGCCCAGCCGAATTCCTCGTTGAAGCGGAACGATGTCTTGAGCGTTGCCTCCTTGGCGAGAAGGCGATTGATCGGGACCCCGGTCAGTCCCGGTGGCAACATGCCGACCTGCACCATCGTGCCGCCGGGACGTGTGCTCAGAACGCAGGTTTCCACTGCCTTGGCATTACCGGATGCTTCGAAAGTGACGTCGAACTGACCGCGATCGACCTGCCAGCTCGTCTGGATCTCGGTGTCCTTGGCAACATTCACCGTCTCATCCGCACCGATTTTGGCAGCGATCTTCAATGGCTGGTCGGCAACATCGGTAATCGCGATATATGCGGCACCGGCGCGTTTGGCAGCAACGGCGATCAGGCAACCGATCGGACCCGCCCCCGTGATCAGGACGCGTTGGCCAAGCAGGCTTCCGGCCTGTGCCACGGCATGCAGCGCGACGGCAAAGGGCTCTGCAAATACGATGTTTTCATGCGGCGTCTTCGGCGCAACCGGGTAGCATTGATAGTCGCGGACCACCAACGTTTCACGAAAACCGCCTTGAACATGCGGGAAGCGCGAGGCACTGCCGAAAAAGATCATGTTAGAGCACAAATGCTGCTGACCGCGCAGGCATTGCGGGCAGGATTGGCAAGGTTTTCCGGGATTGATCGCCACCCGGTCGCCGATGCGCGTAGACGTCACGCCGGCTGCAACCTCAATCACGTCGCCGCTGAACTCATGCCCCAGAATGAACGGTTCGCGGACGGCGAAATCTCCGACGCGCCCTTCAAAATAGTAATGGAGGTCAGACCCGCAAATACCGCCCATGGCGATCTTGACCCGGACTTCGCCGGCCTTCAGCTCGGGCTCTTCGAGCGTTTCAAGGCGCAAATCCTTTTGTCCGTGTAGAACGCATCCTCGCATTTGGTATCTCCTTTTGCATTGGGCTGATTGGGAGCTCAGCCGATTTTTGGATCTAGGGAATGAGGGCAGGCAGGAGCCTGGAGGAAGCAGCGAGTTCGGATCGTGGCCGAACCACGCTCAACTTCCCGAAACCATTGTTAAATTCTTCTGGGCGGCATCGCCGCGAGGGTATTCCGAACAATCCGGAGCCGTTGTTCGACAGTCGCATTCACAGGGCGAATTGCGATCTTCACGCCGTCGAACAGGAGGGTATCTCCGGCCAGTTCCGCCAGTGTCGCAACGTGCTTTCGGGTCATTGCAGATTCCGGCAAATCGTCACTGAGAGGCGGGTGGACATCCGCCCAGGCCGGTCCGTATTCGCTGTCTTTTGATGCCGCTCCCGAGAACATCAATCCGGCAAGCAGACCTCCGGCCTTCAGTGTCCGGGCATGACGTTCAGGCGCATCGACATCACGTTGCTCCAATGCTGATCGGCCCCAGTTGACTGCCATGGAGACTGGCCGGCCAGATTGTGCCAGCTCAGCGACGACCTCCATTTCCAGTTCGAGTGGCAGCAGCCCCTTCTGCCAGGGATGATCGCCGTTGCGCGCATCACAATGCTCAAGCACGACACATGTCGTGCCCCAATCCCAGTCAAGGATTTCAGCGAGCGACTGCCGTAGGGCCTTTTGGGCTTCCTGTGCGTTTTCGGCAGGCACCGAGGGATAGGAGTGAATTTCGACAGCAACGATGTGTTGCCCCTGATCAAGAAACCGGCTCAGATCGGCATGAACGAAACGCACGAGATCGATAGCGGCGCGGCGCCCGTCTTCGTTTGCGGAGGCCAGTCCGAAGGCGCCGTTCTGTGCAACCTGCTGGGCTTGGGCTCCGATAAGCGTCAAGACATGACGTCCAGCCTTGGCACGCGACCCGAATATGCCTTGAAGGATCGGAAGATCATCTTGCCAGGACGGCGATCCCCAAGACATTTCCAGACCGTCGATGTCTGGCTGTGCAAGGATCGCATCCAGATAGGCATGGCGGTCCTTTAGATCCGTGGGTTGGGCTGCATAGGCACCCACAATCCGAGCTGTGCCACTCTTCGACTTCATAGTCTTCTCCAAAAAGGTGTCAGGTGTGAGGGATCGGGGGCCGCCGGATAGGCGACCCCGGAATGCTGGGGTCAGGCTTTGCGACCTGCACCAAGCCTTGCTTCACCCCACTTCGCGTCTTCCGGAAGATTGAGGTCGCGATCTGCCGTCTCCGGCAATGAGTAGGTCACGATGAAGGAGACCAGCATTGTCAGGGACATGTAGATGGCGACAGGGATCCAGGAATTGGCGAACCAGCCGAGAAGTGCTGCGCACAACAATGGTGCGATGCCGCCACCAATGATCGACGAGAATTCGCGTCCCAGTGTCACACCGGCATAGCGGTACCGGCTGCCGAAAATTTCCGGGAAGAAGCTCATATGGACGCCGGTTACACCCTGGGCTGCGAACATGTAGCCGAAGACCAGGACGAAGGTGATCATTGCAGGCGAGCCGGTATTGAGGCCCGGGAAGGTCAGGAACGGCGTGACCACGAGAAGCCCGGTCAGAATAAGCGTCATCTTCCGGCGCCCGACATAGTCGGACAGGTAACCCATAGCGAAGGCCGCAAAAGCCGCGCAGATTGCCGCCGCCAATTGAACAGGCGGGACGAAATGCGTATCGACACCGACGACCGTCACCAGATAGGAAATCATGAACACCTGGTAGGTGTAGGACTGGGTGGAAACGCCCCAATTCATGAATATCACCTTGAGGACATTCTTGGTGCCATGTTTCGCGACCACCTTGAGAGGCGCCTGATCCTGACCGTGCCCCTTCTTCTTCAGTTCAACGAAGACCGGGCTTTCCGCCAGCTTTGCACGCATGATCATCGCAAAGATCGTGACGAAGATACTGCTCCAGAAAATGGCGCGCCAACCCCAGCTCATGATCGCTTCATCGGGAAGCTGCTGAGCGGCAATCCAGGCGATCGCTCCGAGCGCGGTACCGAGTGCCGCGCCTACCATGATGAAGGATGATAGCCGCCCTCGTTTGCCTAGAGGTGCGGTTTCCGTCAGCAGCGTCGCGCCGCCCGACTGCTCTGCCCCGGCACCGAAACCCTGGAGGAAGCGGCACAGAACGAGGAGGAGCGGAGCCCACATGCCCGCCGTTTCATAAGTTGGCAGGCAACCGATCGCAAAGGTCGCGCCGCCCATGAGGAAAAGCGTGGTGACCAGAACCCATTTGCGACCGAACTTCTCGCCATAATGCGAGAAAAACAGTCCGCCGAGAGGCCGGGCGAGAAAGCCGATGGCATAGGCGCCGAAGGCGGCAATCATGCCAGCTGTGGGAGAGTAAGATGGGAAAAACAACTTGCTGAAGACAAGCGCCGACGCCGTTCCATAAATGACGAAGTCATAGTTTTCGAGCATGGTTCCGACGAGGCCGGCAACGGCGGCTCGCTTGACATGCGCCGGATCTGCAGGAGGTGCGTCATCGACCTCAATCGCAGCATTGGTAAGCTCTGTCATGATGTTTGATCCTTGAATGGCCCCCGCCTGGACACAGGTGTCCCGCCATCTGCGATACGCGGACGGTTCGTTGGGCAGCGGCATGAACAGGGCGTGCAAACGCTCTCACGGAGCGTATGCGTCCGAGTTAAAAACCGATCGTAAGAAGCTGTGTGAAGACGGCGTTACTTCGTAAAAACGACGTTCTTCAATGGGGCCCCGGCCTGCAGGTTGCTGATGTTGGCCGCAATATCGCGTACACGCCCCTCGAAGGTCTGACGCGTGACACCGGAAATGTGCGGCGTCATCAACACGTTATCGAGCTCGCCAAACGGGAGGGCAGATGGCTGCGCCTCGGCGCCCTTCTGCGGATATTGATACCAGACGTCGATCACCGCGCCGCCGATCTGACGATCGCGCAAGGCAGAATAGAGAGCATCAGGATCGATCAAAGGTCCGCGGCTGACATTGACCAGAACGGCGGTGTCCTTCATCGATGCGAGCTGCTTTTCGCCGATCATGTGGCGTGTCTCGGGCAGAAGCGGCACGCAGAGTACGATGACATCGCTTTCAGCCAGCAACCGGTCGAGGCCACTCAGGTCTTCCGCCCAGGCCAACCCCTCCTGCTCAACATCGACGGCCTGTGCCGTAACTGCTACGCCTCGTGCGCCGAGGGCGCGCATGACCTTCCATGTCCGCGAACCGATATGTCCATAGCCGACGATACCAACTGTGGCACCATCGATAGCCCCCAACTGGGCCCGTTCCGGTTCATAGACGGAAGAAGCCCAATGTCCCTGTCGCAAGGCGCGATCCTGCTGCGCAAACTGGCGGCGGACAAAAACGGACGTTGCGGCAACATACTCCGCGATCGACGCTTCATGATTGAAGGTGTTCGCGCATATTGCACCCGCAGGCAGCGCGTCCATTTTGATGCCATCATATCCGGCCCCGCCCACATGAACCAGACGAAGGCTGTCGGCTGCCTTGCCCATGCCGGGCGTGAACTGCGGACCAACAAAAACGTTGCATCCCGGCAGATCCCTGATCGCAGCAGCTTCGTCAAAGCGCTCATGCCAAGTTACACTTGCTCCCGCGGGAAGGTTCGCCTCCAGAAGAGCACGATGCGGCAGCAGATTGGCGTCCGCCACGATGATCCGCAGCGCCGCATCCAATGCCTGGGCATTATTACGATTAGTTATTTCGACAGAATTCATTAAAAACTCCTCCTTGACGTAAATAGTCGGCCAAACAGCCGTCAGCCCTTGGCGTGATATCCGGACTGCACCCTCGGCACGCCGGACCCAATTGAAATTTCCTCTACGCGGGCATGAAACTTTTTGATCTACCGCAGCAACCTACGCGGCGCTCTCTGCTCTCCCCGCCTGGCGTTCACGAATGCGCCATACCTCCACCTCTGCAACCAGTTCCACGAACACCCAACTGGTAAATTGGTTCAATGCTCACCAATTAAATATTTTATTGCCGCAACGTCAAGACGCATGACCAAAGTGAATTGCTACATTCGGACGCATGCCGTGGATTCAGAGCATTGCAATTATCCCACAAAGAGCTGCGGCACCCTTCAGATATTGCAATTCCGGATGCACTTAAAAGGAGGTCGCTAGAGCTTGAGGGGCGACAGTTGGCCGGCGAACCAATAGCCATATCGCCATCTGTGCTTTATAATGGAGCGAATTCGAGCACCCAGTTGACGCATTAAACGACTGGTTTATTTTTGACCAATTTAGAAAGGCAAACAGGTATACGCCATGCAGGATGACGACGCCGATTTTTCTCAGCATTTGAAAAAAGTCCGAATTCGCCGGCCTGCAGACATAATCATCGAGCAGATCAGCAACCTAATTGCGCGGCGCATTATAAAAGCCGGCCAGAAATTGCCGTCAGAACGCACACTCGCCGAGCGGTTCGACGTCGGGCGCGGCCCGGTGCGCGAGGCATTGCGCAGACTGGAATTTTTCGGGATCGTAAAAACCTCGCCGCAAAGCGGCACAGTCGTGGAAAATCTCAGTGAACATGTTCTGATTGGTCTGATCAGCAATATTCTTCACGCAGACGACATGAGCCCGGAAATGCTGATCGAGGTGCGCGGCGCGCTGGAAGCTCTTTCTGCCAAGCTTGCGGCGGAGCGCGCGACGCCGGAACAGATCAGCGCGATCGAAAACGCCCATCGTCATATGAAGGAACAAGCAAATGCCGGCGCATTCACTCTCGAAGAAGACTTGCTGTTCCACCTCAAGATCGCAGAGGCCACCAACAATAACCTGCTGCGTTCACTGATTGCACTCATGGGTCCAGACGTCCTGCATTTCTCGCATCTTCATGCCACCTACAAGAATGGGCGCATGCACGAGGCTGCCGACGAGCATGACGAAATACTGAAGGTCATTTCGCAGCGAAGAGCAGGCGATGCGGAGGAACTGATGAAGAGGCACATTAGCAAGTCCTATGAACATTTTCGAGCAACCGGCGATCTCGATGGCCCACAACTGAAAAAAGAGGCAAAAGCCGACGCGCCGAAAAAGCGCGGCCGTAAGCCGAAGGTTTTGACGACATGAGCCAAGCCTGGACAAAGCCCAAAGGTACGCGCCCTTCGTGCATGGAGCATTGCTCTCAGATTACACTTTTTGTATGCGCAAGATCTTGAAAGGGTACGAACCAGCGACCCGCTCCCATCCGCGAAGCTTAGGATGTTAAGTAGCTGAAAGAAAAAGCATTATGACTAGGAGATGATTTGGCTGAGCGTCAGGGATATCTCTGCTCGCCAACATCGTTGAATGCGTCAGAGCGATCCGGCCGAAACCTGCTATATGCCTGCCGGATATCATCAAATTTCAGACCGAAGCGGGCCAGATATTTACTGAGACGATCGGCGTCGTTGCTGCTTTTTTTCTCCAGCATGGATTTGGCGAACAATGCTCGCCCTGCGGCGCTGGCCGTCGTGTGGTCACCACATACTTTAAATACGGCAGCCAGCTGCGCGACGTCGAAAAGATCCAGTTGATCCAGCGCATCCTGCCCCAAAACTTTCACCACCAATTCGTTATTAAGCGAATATATCGGCGTGCCTTCCCAGGCCATCTTGAGGCGTTCGATTTCGTCAGCCACGACATGGACGGTGATGCGGCCCTGCGGCGCGAGCGTCGCCATGCGAGTGACAGATGCGGAGAGATCCCGAAAGTTAGCACTCCATGCCGCTTCAGGCCCAGTCGCAAAGACAAGATAGCGTTCGCGGGCCTCCCTGTTGAAGGTCACGTTCTGCCCCTCGCGCTCGAGAAAACGGCGAAGTTCGAAATCGAGATTGGGCTCGATATCCTCCCTGCGTTCACGAAGGGCGGGAAGCCTAAACGTCCATAGATTGAGGCGCGCCAAAAGATCCTCACGAAACCGCCCTTTCTGCACGTCCAGGCGCAAATCCCGATTGGTGCCGGCGAGAAGCTGGAAGTCTGCCGAGACCTCCTTGTCTGCCCCCACAGGCAGAAAACGCTTTTCCTCGATGGCACGCAGACACATGGCCTGTTCGTCCAGCCCCAGATCGCCGATTTCATCGAGAAAGAGGACACCTTTGTCCGCAGACCTCATAAGACCGGCACGCTCGCCGGACGCACCGGTAAAGGCGCCCTTCACATGACCGAACAGGGCCGACATTGCCTGATCGCCACGCAATGTGGCACAGTTTACCTCAACGAATGGCCCGGTGATCTTTCGCTGCGATTTCTTTAGCTCATAAATCTTCTTTGCCAGCTGTGATTTTCCCGCACCCGTTGGGCCGGTTAGCAGGACCGGCGCAGTCGAGCGCATCGTCACGCGTTCGATCTCGTCGATCATATGGTTGAAGGCAGTATTGCGTGTTGAAATGCCCGATTTAAGAAATGAAGCAGCCTCATCCCGTTCCGACGCAAAACGGGTAGCAATCTCATCATATCGCGACAGGTCGAGATCGATGACCGCATGCGTACCAGCATAATCTTGCTCCGGTTCGCGATCGCGCGGCGGAGACAGTTGCAGCAACTGGGCGGGAATGATGCGGGCCTCGGTCAGGAGGAACCAGCAGATCTGCGCAACATGCGTGCCAGTGGTGATGTTGACGAGATAATCTTCCGTATCCGGATCAAAATCGTATCCGCGGGCGAAATCCCTGAGCTTCGTATAGACCTCGGAGAAATCCCAAGGATTGGTCAGATTGATATGGTGCCGACGCACTTCGGTGGCGGGAGAGACGGTTTCAATATCGCCTACAACAATTCTGGCCAACCATTCGAAATGGGTGTCATGGATCAGTTCGACGCGATCAAAGAAAAGGCCCGGCTGTTGGGCGAGGCCGACATTGGGGCGCCACCGGCTCCAACGATCTTCGCGCTTGCCGAAGTCAAGTGCCGTTCCAAGAATGCTAATGGCAACGCGACGCTTCATGGATTATCCATATTTATAATTTCGATATTATTGGATAATATATCGCCTCCTCCTTTTCGCGACAACTCGATACAACGTGAAAATTCAACACCATTTCTATTCAACGAAATCAATAGGATAAGATATTTTCTAGACCCGCTGGCCTGTTTGCAGGTGAATTGGCACGCAACTTGAAATGCATGGAGGGCCGGACCGAGGTCTTCGTCCGGAAAACCAATGTATAGAAGGACTGCAATCGCAGAAAAGAAGATGATTGAGATCGTAAGCGGACAGGATTTGATCGACGCTGGCATGCCGCAGGGCAAGTGGTTTCGCCCGGCACTCGATGCTGCCAACAAGATACTGGGTGAAGGTGGCTCGATGGATGCGGCCATGGCAGCAGCGCGGACATTCCAGCCGGCTCCGACCGTTCCGCTACGAATAGAAGGTGACTTCGAAATCTATTCGAACATCCGCGCCGAAAATGCTTTCGAGCAGGACAACGTCGAAAAGGTGAACGCCACCATGCGTGCGCTGGTGCGCACTCCGGTGGTGCGTGCCGCTGCCATCATGCCGGATGCCTGCCCGGCCGGACCGGTCGGAACCATCCCGGTCGGCGGGGTCGTCGCTTCGGAGGCAATCCATCCGGGCATGCATTCGGCCGATATCTGCTGCTCGATGGCGATTTCCGTTTTCTCCGGTGTCGATCCGAAGGCGCTATTGGACGCTATCCATTCCGTGACCCACTTTGGTCCGGGTGGTCGTGAGCGGGGGCGGCAGATCAAGCCGTCGGACGCGACACTCGCTGCCTTTACTGAGAACCCGTATCTCACTGGTGCAGCGCTCAATGTCGCGGTCGAGCATTTCGCCACGCAAGGTGACGGCAACCATTTCGCCTATGTCGGCACGATGAAGTCCACTGGCGAGACGGCGCTCGTCACACATCATGGATCGCGCGCACCAGGCGCCCGGCTCTATGAGCGTGGCATGAAGGTGGCGAACAAGTTCCGCGAGCTGCTTTCGCCGGAAACGCATCGTGACAACGCCTGGATCACTGCGGATACGGAGGAAGGCGACCTCTACTGGTCAGCTTTGCAGATCATCCGCCAGTGGACCAGGGAGAACCATTACGTTCTGCACGATATGGCGGCTGAAAAGCTTACCGCGAAAGTGTCGGACCGTTTCTGGAACGAGCATAATTTCGTGTTCCGGAAGTCGGATGGGCTCTTCTATCACGGCAAGGGTGCGACGCCGGCCTTCGATGGTTGGGCGGATGATGCGACCGATCTGACGATCATTCCGCTCAATATGGCGGAACCAATCCTGATCGTGCGCGGGTCAAACGCCGCAAATGGTCTCGGCTTCTCACCGCATGGTGCGGGACGAAATCTTTCCCGTACTGCCCATATCCGGCAGTTGGCGGACAAGTACGGCGCAGACTCACGGGGGTTGAGCCCGAACAACATCGCCGACATCATGGCGAAGGAAACGGAGGGGCTCGATGTCCGGTTTTTCTCCGGCAATGCGGATATTTCCGAATTGCCGGGGGCTTACAAATCGGCGGCCAGCGTTCGCGCCCAGATCCAGCACTACGGTCTGGCCGAGGTGGTCGACGAGGTCATCCCGTTCGGCAGCATCATGGCCGGCGACTGGCAGCGCGACGCGCCTTGGCGGAAAAAGCGTCGGTAGAAGGCAGAAAGGGCGGTATTGACCGCCCTTTCTCACGCATACCGAATGCACCGGTCATTAGAGATGGATAAAATATATACCTAATCAGGTGCTTACAGGATTTTTCAAGGTAAGATAGGTTATGGAAATTGCATTGTTCGACATCCTAGTTGTCGAGAGTGCCCATCAAAGAGACGAAGTCAGAGCGTCGCAAACGAGATTCCATGACTTCTCGCTGGGGGCCGTCAGCAGATAACCTTCCGTCATCGTCGGCCGATACGCCTCACCAGCTAGAGTCGCAGCGTAACCACCCGCTTCAGCGTGTATAAGGACCCCGGCAGCGTGATCCCATGGCTTCAGGCTTTCGTTGAGGCAAAAGCTCATCGCGCCCGTTGCCAGCATCCGGTATTCCCAAGCCGAGCAACGCCAGGTCGTGATACGCAGAAATTGCAAAACGCGTGATGCGAGCTCGGAACGCATACCAGGTTCAAACATATGCAGGGGGATGAAACCGTGCATCTCGTTGATCGGGCTTGGCGCGGCAACCGAAAGGCGCGTCTGCGAACCATCTGCTGCCACATGCCACGCACCCTGCCCCGGCCGTGCCACCAAAAAATCGCCCAGAACCGGATAATGGATAATGCCGGCAATGGTTTGTCCACCCGAAACGATGGCCAGAATACTGCCGAACATCGGCGTGCCATGCGCAAAATGCCAGGTGCCATCGACAGGATCGATCACAGCCGCCAGATCGGCATCGGCAAGTTTTGCGAGGATGGAACCGTCTTCGGACACAGCCTCTTCGCCGATAATGGTGATGTCCGGCAGACGCGCCTTCAATCTCTCGCTGATCACCCGTTCGGAGGCGATATCGGCATCCGTCACGATATCGTCGGCCATCGTCTTGGCGCGGATGCTGTCCGATGTCACCGACCGGAAGCGCGGCAGGATTTCTCCTTCCGCTGCTTCACGCATGTAGTCCACCAGTTCATCGAGAAGTTCGTCGCTGACGGTTTTCATGCGCGGCGTGCCTCCAGATAGGCATTGAGTGCTTCCGGCTCATCGGTCTGGAAGACGCTGACACCGGCTTCCATCAACGTACCCCAGATGCGGCCGGGATCGATAAGTGCCGTCTTGTCCACCCATTCACCACTGGCTTCCATGTTGAGCGTATTCGTCCACAGCGCCATGTTGGCGTCGCGAAACATCTGGCGGTTTGCCTTGATGGTTTCGAGGCTGTCGAAACGCATTTCGCACATGAAAGGCCTGATTTCCGACAGCAGCGCCATCGTCTCATGGATGCTTTCTGCCGTGAATTTCGACATCGCCATGAAGGCCACGCCATCGATATTCTGGGCGCGGACCCAGTCCAGTTCCTCGCGGGTCATGACGCGGGTCTTCAGGTCTACGTAGGATGCGGCATTCATCTCGCGGGCGCAGGCGGCGACTTCGGAGAAGAGGCCGCGATCTTTCAAATCGAGATCCGCAAAAATGCGGCCGCGGATGATTTCCAGTGCCTGTTTCAGCGTCGGGATGCGCTGGTCCGTCGTCGCACGATGTTCACCGCCATCATCTTCACGCAGCGCAATGGCCCGCAGCTCCGCAATGGTGAAGGTCTCGGCATCCCGATCGATACCGGCCATGCGCAACAGCGTGTCGTCGTGCATGATAAACAGTTCGCCATCGGCGCTCTTGCGGATATCGAGTTCGACCACGTCAGCTCCGACAGCGATGGCACGCTCGATGGCGGCGAGGCTGTTTTCCGGCGCGCCGTGCCATGCGCCGCGATGGGCAACGATAGCGGGATCGCGTTTCTGGTCGGCGATATAATCTACGTAATGCGTCATTTCATTCTTCCTTGGAGAGCATTCAGGTGCGGCGGGTCGCGAGATAGGATTTGAGGGCAGCGGCCTCATCGGTCTGGATGACCGAAATGCCGGCATCGATCAGCCGTCCCCAGACGGCATCGGGATCGGCAAGGGCCGCGGTATCGGTGAAACCGGCGCAGGCGACGCTGTCGAGCGTGTTCACCCAGAGCGCCATGCCGGTGTTGCGCGTGAGGTCTTTCAGGGCGCTCAGTTCTTCCAGCCCGTCAAAATAGATTTCGCAGACGGTGGGGGAGAGATCATGCAGCAGAGCCAGCTGGGTGGCCGCACCCGGCACATTGAGCCGGGTTTTGGCCAGAAACAGCACGTCATGCGGCAAAATAGTTTCACGGATCCAATTCAGATCTTTTTCGGTTTTCACCGCGGCCCAGAAATCGACCTCATGCTCGACGCCCATGGCCTTTGCGAGAGCGATCACATCCGGGATCACCTCGCGATCCTTGACGTCGAGATGCAGAAAAATGCGCCCGCGCGTCAGTTCGAAAACCTCTGCGAGGCTCGGCAATTTTTCCAGCGTGAATTCATTGCCTTCACCGCCGTCACGGTCGCGCAGGCGCAGGACCGAAAGATCACTCGAAGCCAGCGCTTCGGGCCTCTGATCGAGACCCGTCATGCGCTCCAGCGTGTCGTCATGCAGCAGAAAAAGACCA
This sequence comes from Aliirhizobium wenxiniae, assembly GCF_014201355.1. Classification (GTDB taxonomy): domain Bacteria; phylum Pseudomonadota; class Alphaproteobacteria; order Rhizobiales; family Rhizobiaceae; genus Neorhizobium; species Neorhizobium wenxiniae. Next base: position 66,811 of record NZ_JACHEG010000011.1, on the reverse strand, counting down.
CCATCCGCGCCGCGGCGAATGTCGATCTCGACGACATCATAACCGGCATCGATGGCACGCTGGATGGCAGATAGACTGTTTTCCGGCGCATTGCGCCAGATGCCGCGATGCGCAACCACAGCGCAATCGCGGGCCTTGTCGGCAATAAATTCGCTGTAACTCACTGGTATTCCTTCACTGAGGCCGGTTGCGCGTCGCCGAAGGCATTGGCAATGGCGCGGCCGCTTTCACCTTCGAAGAGATGCAGGCGTGTCTGCGGGAAGGAGAGCGACAAGGTCTGCGTCGTATCGATCTCGACGCCGAAGGGCATGGCGATGCGCAGATTCTGCTCGGCGATCTTCGTTTCGAGAATTTCGTGCGAGCCCAGATCTTCGCGATATCGGATTTCCGTCTTGATCGAGCCGCCTTCGTTGACGGCAATATCTTCCGGGCGGATGCCGAGCTGGAATTTGCCCTTGCCCGCATAATTCGCAACCGCCTGACCATCGGCCAGCCGCAGAACCGAGCCATCACCTTCGACCTGCAGGATGTTCATCGGCGGCGAGCCGATGAATTTGGCGACGAAAACGGAAGCCGGATGGTGGTAGATCGCCTTCGGCGTATCGAACTGCTCGATATGGCCCTTGTTGAGAATGAGAATACGGTCGGCCAGCGTCATCGCCTCGACCTGATCGTGGGTGACGAACACGCTGGTGGCGCCGATGCGGCGATGCAGTTCGGCCAGTTCGACACGCATGTCGTGACGCAACTGCGCATCGAGGTTCGACAGCGGCTCATCGAACAGCAGCACGCCGGGTTCGCGGATGATGGCGCGGCCGATCGCGACACGCTGGCGCTGGCCACCGGACAGCTGTCCCGGCTTGCGGGTGAGAAAATCGGCAAGGCCAAGCATCTTGGCGACCGTGCCGACGCGCTCGGCGCGTTCGGCCTTGGAAACGCCGGCGACCTTGAGGCTATAGGCCATGTTTTCGGCAACCGTCATATGCGGATAAAGCGCATAATTCTGGAACACCATGGCGCAGCCGCGATGTTTGGGTTCCAGATCCTGCACCTCACGACCGCCGATGACGATCTTGCCGCCGGAGACGCGCTCCAGACCGGCGATCATCTGCAGCAGCGTGGACTTGCCGCAGCCCGACGGGCCGAGCACGACGGTGAACTCACCGGGACGCAAGGTCACGTCGATCGGCGGAATGATGGTGTTTTTGGCGTCATAGGATTTGGTGACGCCGATCAGATCGATCTCGGCCGCGGCGGCGCGGATGGCAGTGTCGATGGCGGTCATGGGATCATTTCTCCGAAAGAACGAGGCCCTGGACGAGAAAGCGCTGCAGAAGGGCGATCATCGTGAGGGGAACGAGTGAGACGAGCACGGCACCGGCCATGATCATCGGAAAATCGGGCACCTGGCCGTCGGCATCCGGCACGAGGCGGGCAAGGCCGACAACGGCGGTCTGCATGTCGGGCGTCGAGGCGCCGACCAGCGGCCACAGATATTGCGTCCAGCCGCTCAAAAAGGTGAGCACGAACAGCGAGGCAAAGCTGGTGCGAGCAAGCGGCAGAAGGATATCGATCAGGAAACGGATCGGACCTGCCCCATCCATGCGCGCCGCCTTGAACAGATCTTTTGGCAGGGTCAGGAAAAACTGGCGGAACAGGAACGTGCCGGTACCATGCGCCACAAGCGGTGCGATGAGGCCGAAATGGGTGTCGAGCACGCTGAGTTCGAGTTGGACAGGCGCGCCAAACATCGTCTCGATCAGGCTGTTGAGGCCGGTGAAATCGAGCACGGCATTCAGTGGCGAAAAGATGTTGGACGCCACCTGATAGGTGGTGATGACGCGGATATCGAGTGGCAGCATGATGGTGGCAAGGATCAGCGCAAAGGCCACGCCCGCCCAGCGAATGCGGAAATAGACGATCGCATAGGCCGACAGGAAGGACAGGATGCAAGTGGCGAGCGCATTGGAGAAGGCCACGATCATGCTGTTGAGCATCTGGATCGGGATGCGCGTATCGTGAATGACCTTGCCCATATTGGCAAACAGTTCGGTGCCCGGCACCCAGGCCAGACCGTTGCGCAGCATATATTCATAGGACTGCGATGCGGTGGAGAGCGTCAGATACAAAGGCCCGACGATATAGAGAATGCCGATGGCGAGCAGGATGCTGGCGGCGATGTTGATGGAACGTGCGTTTTCGACCATGGCTCAGCGCTCGTAATTGATGCGCCGGCCGAGGAAATAGAACTGGCAGGCTGCAAGAAGAAGGACGAAGACCATCAGGATGGCCGTCTGGGTGGAGGCGCCGGAAAGATCGAAACCGCGGAAACCATCGACATAGATCTTGTAGACGAGCAGGCTGGTGGAGCCGCCCGGACCACCGCCAGTAATGGTGTCGATCAGCGCGAAGACCGAAGTGATGCTTTCGGTGAATTCCAGAACGAAGGTCAGGAACAGCTGCGGCATGATCAGCGGCAGTTGCACATCGAAAATGCGGCGCCAGGGACCTGCGCCATCCATGGCGGCGGCCTGATACATGGTCGGCGGGATCGAACGCAGACCGGCGAGCAGGATGACGAAGTTAAACGGAATACCGCTCCAGACATGGGCCGCCACCAGCGTGGTGAACGCATCCGTGCCATCGATGCCGGGGTTCCACAGGCCCGGAAACAAAGCATTGAGCGGCGCCATCAGCCCCACGAACGGATTGAAGATGAAGGCGAAGACGACACCGATCGAGGCGCCGGCAATGCCTTTCGGCCAGACCAGAATGTTGCGGGCCGGATAGGACATGCCTATCTTGCGGTCGGCGGCGATCGCCAGCATCAGCGGCACGACGACCGCAAGCGAGGAAGCCGTCAGCATGAAGACGACTGTGCGGCCAGTGGCGGCCCAGAATTCGGGATCACCAAGCACGCGCTGGAAATTTTCAAAGCCGACAAATTCCGAACCGCCGCCAAAAGGCTGCTCGAGGAAAAACGACCAGTAAAAAGCCTGGAAGACCGGCACATAAAAGAACAGCAGAATCAGCAATATCATCGGCGCCAGCAAAAGAGCCGGCAGCCAGCGATGGCTGAACAGGGAGGATTCCGACGACATGAAGACAGTTCCGTCTAAGAGAAGGCACGGGGCGGAGACCGCCCCGTGCTTGAGAAAATCACGAGACGCGGATCAGGGAAGCTGCTTGCCCTTGTAGGTCTGCTCGAAACGGCGCAGCAGCTGGTCGCCACGCTTCTTGGTGTTGTCGAGTGCAACCTGCATGGTCTGCTGGCCGGCAAAGGCTTTCTGGGTTTCTTCCATGAAGACTTCGCGGAACTGCACGTAGAAGCCGAGGCGGACGCCGCGCGTATCGGCGGTGGCCGGCTGGTTCATGGATTCGACGCCGACCTTGGCGGTGGCGTATTTCGGCGAATTGGCCTCGTCGCTCTTGGCGATCACGTCGAGAACGTCGGTCGTGACCGGCACGTAACCGGTATTGGCCGTGAAGAACATCTGCTGTTCCGGCTTGCGCAGGAAGTCGAGGAAAGCCTTGGCCGCTTCGATCTCGGCCTTGTCGTGGCCCTTCATGACATAGATGGAAGCACCACCGACAAAGGTGTTGTGGCGCTCATACCCCTCGTACATCGGCGCCATCGAAACGGTCAGCTCGTATTTGCCGTCAAAAGCCTTGGCGGCGGCGGCATAGGAACCGGAAGACTGTTCCATCATCGCGCATTCGCCGGCATTGAAGGCGGCGGTGTAATTGCCGGCCTTGGTATCGGCGGCAAGGCGAACGAGACCTTCCTTGCGCCACTCGACCAGATTGGCGAGGTGCTTTGCGGCAAAGGTGGTGTTGATCAGGTATTCGGCGTCGAGGCCATCATAACCGTTGTGCTTGGTCGCGATCGGCAGTCCATGACGGGCCGAGAACTGCTCCAGCACACGCCAGGTATCGCCATCGGTCACGAACGGGCAGGCATGGCCGGCGGCCTTCAGCTTGCGAGCGGCTTCGATAACGCCTTCCCAGGTTGTCGGTGTTTCGGTGATGCCGGCTTTTTCGAGCTCGGTCTTGTTGGTGTAGAACAGAAGCGTCGAGGAATTGTAGGGCTGCGCGAACAGCTTACCCTTGGACGTTTCATAATAGGCGCGGGCACCGGCAATATACTGGTCCCACTTGACGTCAGGCATCAGGTCCTGAACAGGCTCGACGGCATCCGACAGCATCAGGTCGAGCGTGCCGGCATCGAAGAACTGGATAAGAACCGGGTGGTTCTTGGCACGGTAAGCGGCAATCGCCTTCTGCATGGAGACTTCGTAGGAGCCCTGACCGACGCAGTTGACCTTGTGCTCGCTTTGGGACGCGTTGAAGGCATCGCATTGCGCCTTGATCGCGGTTTCCACCTGGCCGGTGTTACCGTACCAGAATTCGATATTGGTGGCCTGTGCGGACCCCGTGCCCGCCATCACGGCGGCTACGGCCGCCAGAGTAAACTTGTTCATCATCGCCCTCGTTTGTGGGGTGGACCGAGCCTCGCTCAATCTTTGACGGCGGATTACTACGCTTTATGTGTAACAATTACATGACGGCGAAAACTGCTTGAATCGCGATACAATCGCAGGTAATCAGGCTTAGCTTGCACTGAGTTAAACGCAATTATTACACTTTTTGGGTAAGGTATTGGGCGTGCCAGATGTTTACATTCCGGAAGCACTGATCGCGCGGCATTTCCTTCGAGACAACGAGACGACGGTCGTCTCGTCCAACGAGCGCAAGCTGCTACAGCTGATCTGGCGTAATCCGAGCATTTCACGCTCGGAGATTACGGGCCATACCGACCTCACACAGCAATCTGTTCATCGCATCCTCGATCAACTGGCAGACCGCAACATCATCCTGCTTGGCGCAGCCAAGCCCGGATTGGGGCGCGGCCAGCCGAGCCCGATGTTGCGGTTGAACGGCAGTCACGCCTATGCCTGCGGTATCTCTGTCAACACCGACATCATCGGCATCTGCATTACAGATTTGGCCGGCGGAATTCTTGGCGAACGGGAAGTTGCGCTACGTGAATTGACGATGCATCAGGCACTTCAACTGGTGAAGCAGCAGGTTACCGAACTTCAAAGGCAGAACGATCTCGCCGAAGAGGACTTGTTCGGCATCGGCTTTGCAATTGCTGGCTATCACGTCGATGGAACGCGCCACAATGCGCCTCTGCCGCTTCACGAATGGTCGATGATCGAACTCGGACCGATTATCACCGATCTGTTTGACCGGCCGGCATGGGTGATCAATGGCGGCAAATCAGGTGCAATCGCAGAATCGATGTTCGGCGTCGGCCGTTTTATCCGACATTTTGCCTATCTCAGCTTCAACTACGGTTTTGGCGGCGGCGTGATCATCGACGGAGACCTGCTGCAAGGCGGCAACGGCAATGCCGGTGAATTTTCTGGACTTTACGACGAGGTCGAAACTGATCGACGCCCCGCGCTCCAACATCTGATCGACCGGGTAAGCAGCAATGGTGTCAACGTTCCCTCGATCCACTACATGCGCCGTCATTTCGATCGCAACTGGCCGGGCGTATCGGACTGGGTGGAAGACGTGACACCGGCCTATATCCGTCTCGTGAACGCCATTCGCGCCACGCTGGATCCGCAGGCGATTGTTTTCGGCGGCCAGATTCCGCCCTCCCTGGCATCTATGCTGATCGAGCGTACAAAGATTTTCGACCGCCCGCGTTACGGGGTGCATCGGGGCGGTCCAAAACTAATCGTGTCGGAGATTGCAAGCGATGCAGCCGCCATGGGCGCGGCGATTTTACCGTTTCGTCGAATGTTCTATTAGGTTTGTGAGAGCGAAATGGATTGTGGGCTTATCCAATCGACCTAACACGATCTGCATGGCGTCTTCATGCTTTCGGTAAGTACCAACCGTTCGATATGCCGATAGCACAGTTCGCACCTTCGAGAGTTGGCGATGCTCCACCGCCCCCAGATTCGGACAACTGGATCCTGTGCCGTGGTCATACGACCAAAATGCTATCCGCCCTGCGTCGTCGTCGCTACGGAAAGTTCGAGCGCCGCTGTTGCTCTAATAAAGTACGTCACGGTGCGCTATCGAATATATGAGTTTCCTGCCTGTCGTGCCGGCCTTGTCGCTCAGCGTAGCGAACATGGCCACTCTTCCTATAGCTATGCAACGTTGGGATTAACCATCAACATCGGCCACATAATAAGTAGTTTTTTCTCCTTTAAGCACTGCTAACAAGCATTCCGGTGGCGGAGCATCGCATACCACCAAGTCCATCTCCGAAATCGAACCCAGCCGAACCAGTGCACGTCGCTCGAACTTGCTGCTGTCGATGGCAAGGATGACACGTCCAGCCTGCTGCATGGCAGCACGGACAGCTCCAACCTCTGCGTAATCGTCATCACCGATATCACCCTCTTCGTCGATACCGCTGACCGAGATGATGACATAATCGAACTTGAACGCGCGGATGAAGCTCTGTGCATTCTCGCTGAAAACCGCAGCATCCACGTTGCGGATAAACCCACCGGGAACGGCAACAGTGAAGTCTGTATTATCGCTGAGTATGGTTGCAACCTTGAGACTATAGGTGACCACACGTAACTTCTCGCGCGCTATCAGGGCTCGAGCGATCGCCTCGCAGGTCGTTCCGGTATCGAGAAACACCGAGGCATTGTCCGGCACCAATTCTGAAACCTTGCGAGCGATTGCGGCCTTGGCATCCGCGTTCGCTACGCGTCTCTGATGATAGATACCGGTCTCCAGCGGAAGGGAGATTACCGCCCCGCCATGGGTCCTTCTGAGTTTTCCTTGCTGTTCCAAGGCCATGATATCGCGGCGCGCCGTCTGGCGGGTAACCGAGCAGAGGGAAACGATATCGTCCAGCGTTATGTAATTATGCTGTTCGATATAGCGGATGAGAAACGCCTGCCGGCGTTCCTTTTTTCCTCCGTCATCATCACTGCCTGCAAAACGCATCGCGCCGTTTGTCCTTTTAGAAACGCTTATAAACGAAAACCCGCACAACGCTTATCAAGCGGCGCGCGGGCTGGAAACAGCCTGTATAAAACAAGCTCTCCGGCCCGAACAATCGGACCGGAGAGCAGATCACACCTGCAGCTATCAGAATTTCACGCCCAGATATCCGTTGATGCCATTCTGGCTGGCACCTGAGCCGAACCTGCCGGTATAGGACAAGGATACAGCCGCCTTTTCGCTGAGATTGAAGTTGACGCCGGCATTGAGGACAGCAACGTCTTCGGCGAGTGGCGCACCACGCACTTCAAAGGAACTGCCCCCGGCCAATGCCATCTTCGCATCAGGTGTGACATCGCCGTTAGTGTGACGCCAGCTCACCGAACCGTGTAGCGTTCCGGTTGCCTCCTGGAGCGTGAACTCCGTCACTGCGCGCAGGCCGATCTCAGTGAAAATCGCATTCTGACTGCCATCCTCGACAGAGAGCGCGCCTGCGCCCCCGCGTTCGGAGAAACCGTCATTCTGGAAATTCACGTAGGCGAGATTGGCGAAGGGCTCGAAGGTGGCCCCGCCGATCTGCTGCTGATAACTGATCTCGCCGAAGATTTGCGATGTAGAAGCATCATAACCGGCGGTCAGTCTCTCGGTTACACCGGGAATGAAGAGGGAACGTTCGCTGTCGATATTATTCCAGCTGTGCGATGCACCGAAACGTAGTCCAACAGGGCCGAGATAGGTGCCGGCATAAACCCCGAGATCAAACTGATCCGTTGTGCTTTTCGATGCCAGCCAGTCGGTGGATACGGATGTGTGACCATAACCGCCGAAAGCGCCGATCCGCCAGTCGTTGCCGACCATGCCATCAAGGCCGAAAAGCACGCCGCCCGTTGACTGATCAATGCCGTAGGCGTTGCCGTCGCCGTCGTTGTCCGCCCAGGTTCCATAACCCTTTGTCCAGAACCCGAATGCACCGGCATCTGCGGCACCCGGCGCCAAACCGTTTTCGCTGATAGAAACCTCGGTCGTGCCGCGATCGTTACCGCCGAGCCGCGACCGCAGGCGGTCGAAAGCGCCGTCGCGAACGATCTGGCTATTGTCAAGCAACGCACCGTAGGTCGATGCATGTATTTCGCCACTGATCTGCGCGAAGGCAGAGCGGGCCGTCCCTGCATCGAGCGCTACAACTGCATCGTAGAGCGTATTTCCGAAGCCAAGACTTTCCAAGCCCAGCGCAGCCGAACGTTGATTGAAGGTCGAGGCGACACCATCAAACGCCGTGTCATTCCGTTCCAGCCGCATCGTCAGCGATCCAGCCCCATAGGTCAGGCTCGGATCGAGAAAGGCGAAGTTCGAGACGATAGCATCAAACTGCCCCTCTATGCCGCCGGCGGAACTGATAATGGAATAGTCGGTCAACGGCTTGTAATCGCTGCCGGCTGCAATATTCATCACGGTACCGCCGGATATGGTGGTTTTCCCGGCCACCGTGACGCGGTCCGTCTTACCCGTCTCGTCGACTTCGACCTGATAGGTCGAACCCTTGGCAAACTCGAGGTTCCCGGCGACATTCAAGGTACCGATCGAATTGCCCGGCGCGAGCGTGCCACCGTCTGCAATGGCAAGGTTACCGACAGTGCCGTTGCCGCCGATCACCCCGCCGTCAAAGACCGTCGTCTTGCCAGAGCTGGCAATCGAACCATTGACAGCGAGACGGCCACCCTTGACGTTGGTATCACCGGTATAGGTATTGGTCGCGGTGAGGTTGAGCGTCCCGCTGCCCGCTTTCGTCAGGCTACCGGTGCCTGAAATTGAACGGTCGATGACAACGGAATTGCCCGCGTCGGCAATATCGAGCGTGCCGCCGCCGGCTTCCAGAATGAGAGACCGATCGAGCTTCTGCATTTGATTGCCGGCGATCCTCAAAGCGCCGTTGTCAAGCCGGAGGGCAGCACCGCTGCTGCCGAGAGCCGCGTCCTCGTCGACGATGACGGTGCCCCCGTCAGCTACCAGAGTCTCGCCGATAAAACTGTGGTCATCGATACAGTATTCAACGATCGCCTGGGCGAAGCGTGGATCTTTGCTCTTGCAATCAAGCAGCGTCTTTTTCTCGGTATCCGTGAGACCGGACAGGATCGCCTTGCCATTTTCGTCGGAGATCTGCCCGAGATAGACATCCCTGCGCATGTTGTTGCGCGTCAGGTAAAACTCCTTGTCGTCGGCGAAGGTCGTGGCGTCTTTGCCCCAGACCAGACGCGTCTTGTCGACTTGAGCACCATCGACGGTCTGCTTGTAGGTCTCGAGGCTTGGACCTATCCATTTGAATTCATGGGCAACCGGCTCATGATCCGACAAGGGCGTCTTGCTGCCGTCTGGGCGGGTAACGTAGGCATCCTTGATGACGCCGAGATATGGGTCGTTCGGATCATCGGCGATCGTGTACCACTTGCCGAATGGTCGAGAGACAAGGAAATGGTCGATCTTGGCGCGATGCCAGCTTCCCCAGGTGTTCGTAGCGTCTTCGCCAGCGGAGGGCCAGGTCGTGCTGCCATCGTTAAGTTCATGCGGTTTGAACTGCTCTCGCTCGCCATCAGTCTGCAGCAGCATGAACTGCTTTTTGAGGACATTCATCGTCTGCGGCTCGTTGCCCGCGACGGGGTAAGTCTCATCCTCGAACAGGCCTGAGGGAATGGCCGCTTTATCGATATCGGCGCCGGGCTTGCCTTTCCAGTCGGCGATGAACTTGTCTAGCGCAACCTGGTCCTTCGTATATTGCTTGAGCAGATCGTAATAGAAGGAATTGGCGCTCTTGGTATGTATGCGCAACAGCAGTTCCTGTTGGCTTTTTGAGTGCAGGCCACGTTCGGAAACGTCGCCGGCATTGAAGTCGCCGGCCACGATGACGGGATTGGCCGCAGCCTTGGCCCAGGCGTTCAGAGCTTTCGCCTCTACGACGCGCTTGGTCGCTTCGTCGCTATAATCGAAATGGATCGTGCCGACCGTAGTCTTTGGCCTGCCTGCTTCACCATCAATGTCCTGGTAGGTGACGAAACGGCCTTGGGTGTTCATGCCCGGTGCCTCACGAGAGTCAATGGCGCCAGGAAGACGCGATATGATGCCCACGTCGCCCGTCAGTTTGCCGTTGTAGGTGCCAAGACCCGCATCTTGGAGCATGGCCGGAATATCGCTGACATATCTACTTCCGTTGGCTTCCTGGAACATCAGGACATCCCAGTTACCGTTGACCATGAAGTCGCGGGTGACTGCAGGGTTCTGCTTGAATTTATTCCAGATGTTAAGCGACATCAGGCGCAGCGTGCCGTCGTCCGCGTGGGACGAACCAGCAATAGCAAAGGATAACGCCACACCCGATAGAAGGCTGGCGACGAAACCGCGTTTAGTAGGTTTTAATTTTGAAATTCGACCGTCGATAAGCACGCAACACTCCATTGAAACGTAACTCCAAACAGGCGCGGCGATAGGCAAAAGACCATCTTCAAGGACGCGCCAGCAGACGGAATGTCACTTTGCATACTTAAATGTCACTTTTGCTACATTTTGAGTGGGGACGCTCGTTTTCTGCGTTTTGAGCTATCAGTTTGCTACTCTGAGGCGTAGCAACAGCTTGAGCTTTAAAAGAAGCATTGAAGTTTCCCTTTGAGCCTCGTGATTGACGACGACTGCAAACTTGGGAGCGATTGAAAGCGCGCTAGAGAACGCGGAGGTAGAATTTATTCCGGAATAAGGGATGGTGTGGGCGTGCGCTTCCCAAGAGCGGACGGACAGACAATCAACAACACTCAAGGCCAGTTCGACCGAAACCAAGTGCTGACTTGAGCCACCGACCTTCGGAATTCTCAACCCAACGAGGGTCAGCGTGCGCCAACTGAGGGAGGGCATCGCATTCGAACGACGCTCAAGGTCTAGGTTATGCTCTTGATGGGACTAGAAACGCCGGCGCCCTAAAACCACATGGACATTACAACAAAGCAGTTAGCAACACGGCGAGGTTTTCAATCGGCAAATCCATCCGACCGCTGGTCTGAACTGCATTCCCCAAATGGCGATAGAATGAGATGCGGTCTTCAGGTAGTGCGCGCATCGTTTCCTCGCCGCCCGACCGGATGAAGTAGTAGTCTTCCAGCATCTGAACTAGCTGAAACTCTCCAATGTCGGGCCAGTGCTTCAACTGACCGGCGAGGTAAGGAACAGCATCAATCAATTGCCTTACGGGCATGTCGAGGCTTTCCACGATACCCGGTGGCCAATCCTTCCGAAGGTGTCTCGAGGTTATGACACCTTTCTGATGAGCGTGCAGGAAGTCGCTATAGTCATCGGCGGCAAGCGCTTCATGAAAGGCTGGCCCCATGTCTGCCCGCCGGACTTGCGTCTTGTAGGCAGCAAATGCGGTGTCGAAACCGGGCACAGATTTCAACCGGACAAATTCGCACTCGACGTTCTCATTGTCGCACGTCACGACCGCATAACCGCCCGGGTAAGCAACGGGCGATGGTACCGCTATGTTGACCAGCCCTTCGTGTTCGATCTGCCCTGTCACATGCATGTGGCCGCTGAAATGCCAGCAAAGTCCGGCTTCTGCCAACAGACGGCCACTTTCGAGCGACGGCATGCGTTCCGACCAATCCGGCGTGCAGGCCGCCTTGCGCTTACTTCCCTTACCCGTCATCGCCAACGGTATTGCGGGATAGTGAGAGAATGCCAGAAGCGTTTTGCCCATCCGACGCGCACGTTCAGCAACGTCCGCGATCCAATCCAGCATGTACGGCCGCTGCGCCAGAACGTGATCCCAGGCGGCATTCGACCTCACCTGCCAGGCACCATTATCGCGATGAAAAACATTGGCATCCAGGATCAGCAGCCACAGACCGTCTTGTGGCTCGACGAGATAGGAGAAATCAAAGCCGGCAAGATCACCGCCTGGAGCATGCCGTTTGGCCAATTGGTTGCTGCCGCCGAACGGTGTTTCCCAATGAAACACATCATCAAGACCGTTGATGCCGTAGGTTGCCATGGCCTCGACAGCATCCTCGGTCGACATGCCGAGCATTCCGATCTCGAAAACGGCAGGCGCCGGTGCATCATCATTGCTCGTGACGAGAAGGGGATCAAGGCCATCGCCCTTTGTCAGCCATTTAGCCTGATGACGCGTCGCCGGGCCGAAACAATCATGGTTTCCGAATGTCGCGAAAAATCGCAGGCCGTGTCTTTCCTCGTAAGACGAAAGAATACGCTTCAAGGCCGCAACGGCGCCTGGCTGGCCGTCGTCCGAATAATCGCCCAACAGCACCACATCCCGGATGCCGCGTCTGACTATATCATCCAGCACAGCAAAAAATGCCGCATGGCTTTCGTTAAACACCCGCGTGGATGCCATCGTGTCTTCAAAGGTGCGAAGGGCAATGTCACCACTGCCCTCCTCTATCCATCCATAGCCGCCGTAGAGATCATGGAGATGAACATCGGCGACGACTGCGATCTGCATCAGGCGGAAACTCCGCTCAGCTCACGGCGGGCCGCGTCGAAAAGATCGGGGCGGTCGAGATTGATGTAATCGACGCCTGCGGCCGCGATTTCGCGGTGAAAAACCACGTCATCCCCACCGTAGTAGACCATGATTTCTAGACCGGCCTTGCGGCTCGCCTCGATGATGCCCGGGCGACGCATCTGGTCGACCGTGATCTCGATGATAGAGGCGTGATGAACTGCACCGACCAGAGAGGGAGACTTGGCGATGTTGAGCGTCATCATCTTTCTGAATTCCGGCGCGATCATTTGCAGGTCGCGTCGCATTTCCTCGGAGAAGGAAAAATAGAACGTGTCGCGCACCATGCCGAGATCGCGCACAAGTGCCACGACCTTGGCCGGGTCGCAATATTTCAACTCGATATAAACACCGGCGCGACCACGCAGATGTTCGAGATAGGCGTCCAGCCGCGGCACGACGGCGCCCTTGATTTTTTCGCCGAACCAGCTTCCGGCATCGAGCGTGTCGATTTCACTCGACAGCATGTGCCCGACAGGACCAGTGGCATCGGTCGTTCGGTCCAGCGTCTCGTCATGGATGACGTAAAGCACGCCGTCAGCGCTTTCACGCACGTCGAGTTCGATATAGTCAGCCCCCTGCGCAAGAGCGAGATCAGCGGCAGCAAAGGTGTTTTCCGGCGCAAACTTATTTGCACCTCGATGCGATACGATTTTGGTCATTGAAAATTCCTGTCAGTTTGCCGGTTCGAGCACGCGGGCGCTAACTTCGGCATGATTTGAAAAATCGGCATGGAGATCGGCGATGCGATTGCCGCACGCATCGAAAACGAGCGTCAGGTCGGACTTGCAGGAAATACCGACCTTGGCGCCCGGCGCATGCCGGACCGCTTCGCCATATTCCAGCGCGTGGATAAGGCCAGCCGGCGTGTCGATCGTGTAGAAGACTTCGCGGCCCATCGGCTCGACGGTGACGACTTCTCCCTGAAGCTGCGCCGCCTCAGGGGAAACGAGTGCAATATCTTCCGGGCGAAGACCGAAGGTTACGGCACCGGCGCATTCGGCATCGAGATCGAACGAAGCATTGGCGATCTGAAGGCACCGGCCATCGGCCTCACCCTTCAGAAGGTTCATCGGCGGCGTGCCGATAAAGCCTGCGACGAACAGATTGTTGGGACAGCGATACAGATCATCGGGTGTGCCGATCTGCGCAATCTCGCCATTGTTCATGCAGATGATCCGGTCTGCCATGGTGATCGCCTCGATCTGGTCGTGGGTCACGATCAGCGTCGTGAAACCGAGACGTCTCTGAATACTTTTCAGCTCCGCCCGCATGGTGATGCGCAAGGTGGCATCGAGATTGGAAAGCGGTTCATCGAGCAGGAGAATGTTCGGCTCCTTCACCAGCGCACGGGCGAGCGCCACACGCTGCTGCTGGCCGCCGGAAAGCTGCGACGGACGGCGGTCGAGCAGAGCACTGATCTGAACGAGGTTCGCAGCCTCTTCCACGCGCCGAACCACTTCTTCCTTGCCCATGGTCTTGAAACGCAGGGGGAAGGCGATGTTTTCGCGCACCGTCAGATTGGGGTAGAGCGCATAGGATTGAAAGACGATGCCGACATTGCGGTCACGCGCATCGATACGATTGACGTTATGGCCATCGAAGGCGATCTCGCCGGCACTCGGCGCATAGAGGCCGGCAAGCAGGAAAAGCGTCGTCGATTTGCCGCAGCCGGAAGGGCCGAGAATGGCGACAAATTCGCCATTTTCGATCGCAAGGTTCATCGGTTTCAGAACCTGGGTTTCGCCCCAGTTCTTGGTGACGTTGTCGAGGGTGATTTTTGCCATGATTGTTAGCCCTTGATCCCGCCAAAACTCATCTGGGTGATGTATTTCTGCGTGAAGGTGTAGAGGATCAGCACAGGCAGGAGATAGACGATGCCGACGGCGGCGATCATGCCGTAATCCGCGCCCATATTGTCCTGTGCGACGAAGAAGAGGTAGAGGCTCATCGTCATCTGGCTCTTGTCGATCAGGAGCGTCTGGACGAAGACATATTCCTCCCAACCTCTGAGGAAGGTGAAGGTGGCGACAGCGATCAGACCACCACGCACCTGCGGCAGCACGACCATGCGGAAAGCCTGCGAGCGGGTGGCGCCGTCGGTCACGGCACTCATCTCGATGTCCCAGGGCACGTTGTCGAAAAAGCCCTTGAGCACGAAGATCGCGAAAGGCAGTTCCAGTGCGCTCATGACCAGCACGACACCGGTGAGACTGTTGAGCAGGCCCATGTAATGTAGCTGGATGAAGATGGCGACGGTGAGCGCCAGTGCCGGAAAGGCGTGCAACAGCAGCAGCCCGCGCAGAAAGTTTTCGCGGCCGGCGAAGGCGAAACGCGACAGCGCATAGGCCGCAGGTGTCGCGACAATCGTGACGATCAGCGTCTGGGCGATGGCAAAGGCAAGAGAACTGCCGAGCGCCGCCCAGATCGATGGCATCAGGTCCATACGCGTTGTGCCTGTGCCTTCGATATCGCGGTTCCAGAGGAAACGGTAATTGTCGAATGTCAGGTATGGTGCGAGGAAAATGGCCACCAGAATAACGACCACAACACCAAGCGCTGCCCATGACAGCGCCGGCTTGCGCAACCGGTCCGCCAGGAATGCCAGCGCGATGGCGCCGAGATAGGCCACGGCTGCGATTGCGGTGCTGCGCCACAGGACCAACCGGCTGACCTCACTGTCCGAAGAGGTCAGCGACTTCACCAGCAGCCACAGATAAGGCAATAGCACGGGAACAGACACGATCGTCAGGAAGATGATGATCGCCGAGAGGAAACCGGCGCGATTGAGTGCGCCGCGCCGTTCGAGCCGTGCCCAATCATCGGGCGTGACGGATGCGGACAGGGGCATGGACGTGTTGGTTTGAGCAAGAGCCATCACAGCACCTCGATTTTTGGAGCGGCGAAGGTGGAGCGCATGTTGGTGATGCGCCATTGCAGGAGGGTGAAGGCGATGCCGATCACCATCAGACCGAGCGCCAGCGCCGCGCCATAGGCGTAAGCGCCGTTTTCGAAAGCGCGGCGATAGATATAGAGCGCGTAAGGCGTGGAATCGTAGACCGGGCCACCGCCGGTAATCAGCAGGATATATTCGTAGGTCGTCATCAGCGAGAGTGCCTGATAGATCGTGATGAAGCGGATCGGCTGCGACAGCGCCGGTGCCACGACATGGCGCAACACACCCCATTCGCTGGCGCCATCGACCCGCGCGGCATTGGCCAGATGCGAGGGGATGGAACGAACCGACGAGGTGAGAATGACCATCGCGAAAGACGCGCCAACGACACCGTTTGCCAGAATGACCAGAAACAGCGGAAAATCATTGCGCAGGTTGATCGGCGGCAGACCCAGCGTACCGGTAACCTGATTGAGCAGACCTGACGGGGACGGATCGGCGATCCAGATCCATAAGATACCGTAGAGCACGGCCGGCGACATGCGCGGCAAAAGCCAGAGGCCACGGAAGAAGTTGCCGAGCCTTTCGGGAATTGCCGTCGAGGTCATCGCCAGAAGCGCGCCGAGGCCGACATTGAAGATGAACAGCGTGGCCGTGACGTAGATCAGCGTTGTCAGCAGCACCATGGGCAGGCGCGCATCACGCTGCACGATCCGCTCGAAATTCTTGAACGTGAATTCGCCGACGCGAAGATTTGCGCCCATGTCGGTAAAGGCGATCACCGTGTTGACGACGATCGGGGCCAGGAAAAACACGGCAAGTAGCGCGATGGCCGGCGCGAGATAAAGCAGCGGCCGGGCGGGCCGGTGGGGCCTGATCTGGAAATTCGACATTACAAGGTACCGTTGGGGGAAGCGATACCGCCCGACAGACGCCGGGCGGCACGGATTGCAATCAGGCTCAGTTGCTGGCGGTGTCGCGGATTTCGATATCGCCGCCGAATTGCAGTTCGAGTTCGTCCGCGATGAATTCGACAGCCTGTTCTGCCGTCATCTTGCCGGTTTCGACAGCCTGAAGGCCGCTGAACAGAACCTTGTTATAGCTACCGAATTTGGTGTGGTTCGGCACGAACTGGGCGTGTTCCATCATCGGCGAGGCGGCCGACAGGACCCAGTTGTCCTTGTATTTCGGCATTGCCGTCTGCGCGTTGCTGATGGCCGTGTGGTAAGACGTGACTGCGTGTTCGTTGTTGAAGTATGGCAGGGTTGCCAGCGCGACGAGATCAGCAGCAATCTCGGCATTCTTGCTCTTGGCATTGACCGTGTAGAGCAGCGGATGCGAGAGGTTGGCAGGCTTGCCGCCCTTTTCGGCGGCCGGTGCCGGGATCCAGCCAATCTTGTTGAAGTAGCCGTCCTTATCGGTCGGCCAGGTGGCGCCGTTCTTTTCACCGACCTGCCAGGCAACGGCCCAGACGCCCTGATGGAAGACGAAAGCCTTTTCCTGCTTGAAGGCGCCCTGAATGGCGTCCCAGCTCATGGCGGTGTTGTCGACCGGGGTTACGCCCTGCTTGGCGTTACGCTCGTACCAGCCAAGCGCCTTGGTCATTTCAGCCTTCGGGAAGACCAGCTTGCCGGTCTTTTCGTCCATGAATTTTACGCCATAGGACTGGAAGACCATCAGGTAGTCGATGCCGACATTCGGACGGTGCAGCATGCCGTAATCTGCGGCCTTTCCGTCAACCACTTCCTTGGAAAGGGCGGTCAGGTCGTCGAGCGTGAATTCGCCCGCCTCGACCTTGGCCGGCAGGCCTTCGATAAAGGCTTCGTCCTTGCCGATCTTGCGCAGCATGTCCTTGTTGTAGAAGAACATGCGGATTTCGGCATCCTGCGGCACACCGTAGATCTTGCCGTCGGTCGCCTTGGCGGACTGCCAGAGAACTGGCAGGATATCACCGTACACCCAGGGAGCGGAAGCGATGCGATCATCCATCTGCAGGGCATAACCATCCTGCGCGAACTGGCCGATCCATTCATGCGGCAGAACGTAGATATCCGGCCCCTGACCGACGGACAGCGCCTTCAGCGTTTCCAGCGCCAGATCGTCCCAGCCCTTTACGGTGCTGTTATTGGCTTCGATGACGATGCGCTTGTCGACGCCGGCAGCCTTGAACTGCTTGTTCATGATCTCGGCCGCACCTTCGATATTGGTGACGCGGCCAGGCGCACTGCGCTCGGCAAGCGTGGAAATCTTGATCTTGATGTCTTCTGCATGCGCGAGGCCGGCGGAAAGGGCGGAGATCGCCACAGTGGCGAGGAAGGCGAGAGATTTGTTCATAAGAGGGTCGGTCCGGTTGATGATTTTTATTTAATTAAGTTGCTTAAGTAACAAAATCATGACATCGCCGATATGTGATGTGGAGAACGGATCGTGGCAGCCAGCAGACGCACGCCTTTTGAGCGGATAGGGAATACGCAGGCAGCCGTGCTGCGTTACCTCCGCCGCAAGCAATCCGCGTCACGCGCCGAAATCGCCGAATTATGCGGCGTGACGCCGGCTGCCGTCAGCATGATGACACGTGACCTCATCGAACGCGGCATCGTGCTGGAGGGCGCGAAACGTCAAGTCGGTCGGGGCGCCCCGCAGATCGATCTGTCGCTGGATCCTTCGATCGGTTTTGCTCTGGGGGTTCACGCCAACCGCTTTTCGATAACACTCAGCCTGCTGGATTTTGGTGGCAAAATGGTGGGGGAACTTCACCTCCCCGGCCGCTATGATACATTCACCGAGGTTCAGGCTGAAATCCTCAACGGCAAGGACCGATTGCTGGCCCAGGACGGGATAGATGGCAACCTGCTGATCGGCGCTGGTATTGCCATGCCGACACGTTTTCGACATGGCGCGGCCTTTCTCGATCTGGCGCAGGAGGTGATTTCCTGGGCCGGCCCCGACCTGACCGTATCACTACAAGAGAGTCTCGGCTGCGCCGTGGTGATCGAAAACGACGCTAACGCCGCTGCCATGGGCGAACTGACGCTCGGCAACGCCGCGGCCTATGAAAATTTTGTCTATCTCTATCTGTCCGAAGGGATCGGCAGCGGCATCATCATCGGCAGGCAGCTTTATCGCGGCAATCTCGGCAATGCCGGCGAGATCGGCGCTTTGCGGGCACGCGGCCTTACCCGCCCTTCGTTCGAAGATCTGGCGGATTGGTGCGCAAGCCGCTCGGGCAATGTGCCGACAGACAGGTCACCGGATGCATGGAGAAACTATCTCGACACCAACAGGGATACTCTTGGTGACTGGCTGACACGGGCCGGACCGGAAATCGCCCGCCTAGCATTTCCCGTCAGCGCGGTTTTGGCCCCGCAGGCAATCTATATCGGCGGGACTTTACCGCTCATGGTACGCGAGCAGTTACTGCCTTGGCTGAACTTTTCGAGTTCTGATCCATTCGAAGGAGCACGCGTATTGCAACCGGAGATTTTGCTTCCGGAAGTATCGGCAACAGATACGGTTGCCTTCGGTGCTGCTGCGATGATCCTTCATGACGTGCCTGTGGCAGTCTAGTTTATCGGTAGGAAGCCGAACGCGAATACAGGCAGGTAGTTCTCCCGGTCACCGCATATTAGAGTGTAAGAGACGTGTGGGAGGCAATCATCGATCACCCGAACTTTAGCGGCGTTAAATCCCTGACTGTCAAAAACGCGAGGGCGTAAATCTTGAAAGGATCTGAACCAGCAACCCGGGCCACAAGGTTAGGGTAACTTCTCGAAAAATTGAGAGTTTGGTCTGACTAGCCGAAGCTCGACGCGAGCTAAGTTGTTTAAGCGTCAAATAATTCCGAGTTATGTGAATTTAAATTCTCTAAATAGCTGAAAAGAATGGCGTCACAATGCAACGAAAGAGAGTTGCAACACCGACATGCCGACGCGCTTTCCGGCTAGAAAAGATCTCTTGCAACAGGCAGGCTACCAGACGTTCGAATAGGCTTCGTGCCATGATCGGATTTTGCGCCTCATGCCTTGCTTGCCATGGCTGCAGTTTGAATTATCCCTAAAGGATATGGATCACCCACCTTACGTCACACCTATTTTTGCGCATGATTTCATCCTTGTCTATGACACGGAAAGGTAGCAATGTCTTCTCAGGCCGGGGGACCAGAGTATGGGCAAGATTACGTCTGCGCATGCCTATGTAAACAACGAAGTTGCCTTCATTGCCTGGGACATCGACAAGAAGATTCCGGGCTGTCTCGGCTTCGAGGTAGTTCGTGTCTATCTTGATGTAGATGGGGCTGTTGCGAGAAAGGCTGACGGCACTGAAGATCGTGTGACCTGCGCGGCCTGGGTCGCGTTCAAGGGACAACGGAATCCTCACTGGCTTCCACAAACCACATCGATATGGCCAGTCCAAAAGCTGTCCTGGCGGGATCTCACCCTTCGTAAGCGCCGGGATGCAATGGTGCGAAGGCCCGACGAGGTTCGGGTCCGCTACGAGATTCGTCCTCTTGGCGATCTGGTGCCCGGTCTGGATCCGGCGCCCGACCCTACCCCCAAGAGGGTCACTGTGACCAAGCGCGATACCAAGGGTAAACCTGTCAAAAACGCAACAGGCGCAGTCGAGAAGATTTCCGCCAAAGCTTACGAAGGCAAGCCGCGCCCTCTTGGCTACCTCGGTCCGGCAGTTGCAACCAACCCGGTGCATGTCACAAGAAAGCGCGGCAAGTTCGAGTCGACGTTCACAAACGGTATTCTCGCCGCGCAATGGCTGCGCAATATCCTGTTCGAAGACGGCGTCAAGAAGCCGAATGAGCTGATCGAAATGATTTCCGATCCGAACAACGGTATACGGAAATATCTGGCGGGCGACGTACTGCCCATGCTGCGGGAATTCCTGGCTCAAGATGGCAAGTTCCTGATCGGCCTGTACGAACTTGAGGATAAGGAGCTTGTCGATCTGCTCCTCGCCAACAAAGCGAAGATCCGCATCATTTTGGCAAACACAGCTCAGGCCGATGGCGTCTGGGACATCCGAAATAGCGCGGCGAGGAAAGAGCTTGTGGATGCCGGCGTAGATATTCAACACCGGATGTTCAACAACCAGACTCAGATCGGCCACAACAAATTCGTCGTGCATGTCCCGAGTGACGGATCCGAGCGCAGCGTCTTTACCGGGAGCACCAACTGGACCGCCACGGGTTTGGCAGGCCAGTCGAACAACGCCCTGATCGTCCACGACGACAAGGTCGCTGGTGTGTATGCCGATTATTGGCAGCGCATGTTCGACGACAAGATCGAAGTGCCGACTCCGTTCGGAAAGCCGATGTCGAAGAACCAGCAGAGCAAGAAGTTCCGCAGGGACAACGAGACGTCGCACTCTGTGCCGATGGGGCCAGGAGTAGATGTCGAGGTGTGGTTTTCCCCCAATATGCAAAGTCGCTCCAAGGGAAAAGCGACACCGCCGGATCTTCAGGCGGTATATCGACGAATGCGGAAAGCGGAAGACGCGATCCTTTTCCTCGCATTCTACCCCGGACAATCAGCGCACGATTGCATCGTCGGCGAGGCAATCGACATCGGGATCAACAAGGACCGGAAACTGATTGTGACGGGGGCGGTCTCCAGCCCACAAGCCATGCCGAACTACGTGCCTGCGGACAAGAAA
Organism: Aliirhizobium wenxiniae; assembly: GCF_014201355.1. Taxonomy (GTDB): domain Bacteria; phylum Pseudomonadota; class Alphaproteobacteria; order Rhizobiales; family Rhizobiaceae; genus Neorhizobium; species Neorhizobium wenxiniae. The sequence goes on along the minus strand of NZ_JACHEG010000011.1, from coordinate 45,704 downwards.
GGCACCAAGGACAAGAGCGACGATGACCCGGCGGTCTCTCCTCACACCTTTGAGGATGGAAATGTTACAATTGTGCGAGCGTCTCGCATAGATGATCGAAGCTTGCTCGGTGACTTCGGGGCAGAAGAACTGACAGCGAAGAAGGTCGGGGCGATTATTCATGACAAGGTTCTCGTAATCGACCCACTCTCGGACGATTGCGTCGTCGTCCTTGGCAGCCACAACCTTGGCTTCAAAGCATCCTATGCCAACGATGAAAACATGCTGATCATAACAGGCGACAAGGCCTTGGCGCAGGCTTACGCCGTCCACATTCTCGATGTCTATGACCACTACCGATTTCGAGCGGTCGAGGCTGAGCTGGAACGTCAGGGCAAGAAGGGGTGGTCAGGATTCCTGGCAACGGATGATCGGTGGCTTGATAGATATATTGATCAATCGAAGGGCGCCTTGATGAAGTATTTTGCTAGAGGCTCCTGACGGTTGGTTCATGCCACGCTTAAAAATACGCTAAAATGCCAGACGGCCTTCTTCAATGGAGGTGATTGAAAATGAGAATGAGGTTCGCCCTGTTTGCCGCTGCTGCCTTTCTTTGCTCGACAACCGGTTCTTTGGCCGCTGACCTGAAGGTGGGCAACTGAAATAGCCAGACGCTGGTCTACGCTAGAGATCCTCACACGGTCTTCTCCGACGATTACGTGCGCAACGCCACCGACTTCGCAGATTTGAAGCGCTGGCGCGACCTCGCAAGCGCTGATGTCTCTTTCCTGCAGGAGGTCACGAGCCGACGACCATCAATGAAGTATTCCCGACCTCCGACAGGTGGGAATATTGCATCAACGGCCAGTCCGCCAAGGATGAAGCTATCGGGGGCGGAGCGGTTTGCTTCTTCGGCATGGGTCTATTCGACGAAGTCGCCGGACAGGCGCGCCAGAACCTGGCAGCGTCCATCAAGAACGAATCCGACGAGCGCCAACGCATTTCCCCCACGCATCTAATGCTTGTCCGATTCCACTTATCCGACCCTAGGCTATGGGAGAGATCTTCTGCTTCTGCAACGTCGCAGTAGTGCGAAGTCTAATCCGGCTCTCCATCACGTCGAGGCAAATTCACCACTTTGAACCGACAAGCGAGAGCATAATCGAATAGAGTGGATAGGGCGTCCAAGTTGCTCCGGGGATCGCTAAGGCTCGTATCCATTGAAGAGCTGCAGGAGCGGTTACATTTCAGCATGCCGCTCAGTGGATAGTCTGGCCGGTGTGTCCTGTTTAGCGGATTGGCCGTCGTTCGGCGTCGCGGCGGAATCTCCCGATCAGATCCAGATCGCACGTAGTAAGCCTTGCATACCAACAGATTTGCGTGAGAGCCGAATTTACCAGCGCAAGCGAAGAGTTTGATTTGGAACGGGCGGCAGGTACTCCGCTCCTGTAAGTCAGGCGGACCTCTCCGGTCCTATCGGAAGTCTCTGACGCATCGCCCCCTATGACGCTTGGAATGCGTATTCTCGGCGCCGACATGCCTAAGTCTTCATGCGAGTGTCACACGGTCATCAAAAGGCGAACTGTATCGCTCCGGCTTCGCGGCTCCCCTGAACTGCATCACCGTCTTCGGGACTACAATCATCAGACTGCCCCATATGCACGGGCTCCGTTTTGGGGGACGAGTCCCAGGGCATCGGTCGAGGCCTGGGGGCGCAATAGTTCAGAATCGTCAGTTTGCGGAGACTTCGATTGCGCCAGTAATGCCGCCTGCGTTCTGTTCTCGGCTCCCAGTTTTCGCATGATCTGGCGAACATGCACCTTCACCGTCGCTTCCTGCATGTTCAGTTCCCGGGCGATGTGTTTATTGGAACGCCCGAAGCGCAATCTCTCAAGCACTTCCGCCTGACGCTGGGTCAACGATCCGCCATTGTCGGACACATGATACCGCTCCGTCGTGTGCGTGTGTATGGTAACGGTCGCCAATAGCGCTTCACGCGGGAAATAGGTTCCGCCGTTCATGATGAAGCTGAGCGCCTGCTTGACGATATCTAGCGGTAACATGGCCGGCAGAAATGCCTGGAGACCGAGCCCGGCTGCGGCCACGGCGTCATTCGCATCCAGTCGATCAGAGATCACGGCACAGGGCCCGGACGAAAGGGCCTTGGCTGCCTGCAGGATTTCCTGCTGCTCGGGCTCCGCCAGAGACGAACCGCCTGTATTCAGGAGAACGAGCCGGACATCCTTCTCTTCCCTCAAGGTAGCAACGTCCGTCGGCGCGCAGCAGACGAGACGCAAGTGCTGAAGCGTTGCCCAAGGCTCCAGGGCGGACACAATACATGCCCTGCGCATTGCCAATTCGTCGATGATAACGACGACCCCGGTCATTCCCTCTTGCATCCCATGCATTTTCAGCTCTCCCAGGCTGCAAAGCCTTTTTTTTCTGAAATGATAACAACGGATAGTGGTTCGCGATCCATGAGATCACGGCGATCATTGTCAGTCGGCGGAAGCGGACGCGCCAAAACGGTTCAGCGCCCTCAGCCCCGCGCAAGAAACCATGTATTCACCGGACGAAATCCCCACCGTCTGCGGCAAACTAAATCTACTGCATATCTGATTTATAGTCCATATTTGCTTGTATTTTACTTTTATGAAACTCAATAAATACCAATTACTATCTTCGTAACCCTATGAATTACCAGCTATTCGGCAGCTGATTTATGAGGACTTTCCAATCCCAACGCCTGGTCTTCGATGACTGCCGCATTCAACGCGTATTCGCGTTCCCGGGTTCGTCTCTCCAGGCCATCAAGGAACGTATTCATCAAAACCGACATAGCCTGCACATCGCTTTCAATGCTCTGCAGTCTGGATTGATGAGCCTGTCGTTCAAAACCGCCAAACGCATGGAGAGCGGCGAAACCGCAAATCAACAATACGCCCTGATCCTCGAAATGAGACGACATGATCGCAGCCATGATTACTGCGAAAGCCGCTCCAATGATCGTGGGCCTGTGCCGGCTCACAATCGCGATCAATACGGCCAGCACCGATAACGCTACTTCAAGTTGCAGCATAGTCGGCGGAAGAGCGATACCCAGCAACGCCAAAGCGTTAGATGAAATGTCATTCATGACTAACACCTTTTCCTTGCTCTTTGTGAGCAGAGGCTACGCCCGCAACCCGGGTCAGTCCAGATGGACTAACGAAGTACTATACTGCAACAAAGTATTACATTTATCAAATGTTTGCCTAAAATTGGACTCTGCCAAAATAATGATATCTTTAGTTCGATGGCTCGATCTAAACAGTATACGCATCCTATTGAATTCCCATAATTCCCAGGGCGGTTGATATCATCGGTACGTGGCGCGAGTCGGCTGGAATCCGGCACAGGCTAGCGCCAGAAACGGCCACCGAGAGGATCTCAAAATTGGAAACGCTCCCAGAAGCGACGGCCGGCCTCGCCCTGGTGCTCGACGAGATGCCCCTGCGAAGAGAGGCATATCTGCGCCTGTTCACTCCATGGGCCGCAGACCAGAACCTTTCCATTCAGGGAGGAGACCTGTGCCATGACACCGTTGAGATCGAACATGCTAAAATCGTCATACTTTGTGCAGGCGCACGTTCGATCCGCGAGCTGTGGCTGGACGGCAAGCTTTGTGACATGGCGAATGACGGTCCGCCTACCGTGATCATTTCCGATATGAGAGATCCGGTTGAAATCGCCTCGGCGCTGAGTTGGGGGGTGCGCGGCTTCGTGCCGACCGAGCTCGCGCCGGAGCAGGCACTGAACACGCTGACATTCATCCTGTCGGGTGGAGATTTCTTCCCGAGCTCCGCATTGATCCGAAAGGAGCGGTATTGAAGCCGCTTCCCTCCTTTTCACGAATTGCTCTTGAGGTCAGGAAAACATGACGCCTGCATAGCAACTCTACCCAATCGTGACAGGAACGGTGTCCGCTCTCAGACTTCTCGCATGCCGCGGCGGAATGCTGTCAGGAAGGGCTCCAGCAGATATTCCATCACCGTGCGCTCGTCGGTCACGATTGTCACCTCGGCCGGCATTCCGGAGAGAAGGGTGACATGCTGGTCGAGTTTGTCGAGATCCTGTTTCGACACCTCCACCCGCGCCATGAAATGCGACTGGCCCGTCTTCTCATCGACGATCCTGTCGGCAGAAACACTTTTCACCACGCCGCTGATGCGCGGCATGCCGCGGCTGGAATAGGCCGACAGATGAACAATCGCCTGCAGATCGGCATGTACGACGTCGATATCGTTGGGAGATATCTGCGCATCGATGAGAAGCCGCTCATCACTCGGCACGATGTCCAGAATAGGCTCTCCGGGCCGGATGACGCCTGCCGCCGTCTTGAAGCGGGAATTGACGATCTTGCCGGAGACAGGTGCTACGATAATCGTGCGGTCCAGAATATCGCGGCTGGCCTGCAGTTTCTCGGTGACCTCCGCATATTGCGAGCGTGTCTTCTCCAGCTCGGTGGAAATCTCTGTCGCGCGATCGGCTTCAAGCGACACTTTCTGCGTGGCCAGCTCATCGATTTTCTGCTGGGTTTCGAGGATGGAACCGGTCGCCCGGCCGCGCTCTCCGATAAGCGCGGCCTTGGTCCGTTCCAGACGCAACACGTCGGATTTGGTGGTGAGACCCTGGCCGAAAAGTGATTTTTTCCCCACAAGCTCTTCGTCGATCAGCTGGATCTGTGCGGCCGCGCTTTCGACCTGGGACTGAAAGGCTTTGATCTGCTCGTGATACTGGCCTTCACGATCTATGATGATTTCCAGCTGCGTGAGGAAGGATTTGCGCCGCTGCTGGAAAAGCGTCTCCTGACTGGTGATGATGACCCGCACCTCGGCATTTTCCGGATCCAGGATTTCGGATCTATAATCGACCTGCGCGCTGCCGGTTTGTTCGGCGATCAGACGTGCACGCATCGCCGTCAAGGTCTGGGCCTGCTCCATGAGCATGCCGTAGGTGGAGGCGACCTGCGTCGTCTGCAGCTCGACAAGAACCTGGCCTGCCTGCACGTCATCACCGTCGCGCGCCAGGATCCTTTCGATAATACCACCCTCGAGATGCTGTACGGTTCGCCGACTGCCATCCGGGCTGATGACGCCGGGGGCGACTGCACCTGCGGCGATAGGGGCCGTCGTTGCCCATCCCAGCGAACCGGCGACGAAGATCATCACGATCGACAGACCCGCGACCGCCGGACGTCGAACCTGACTTGCCAGCGAAAGTACTTTCGTGTCGGCCACGCCTGAATTCAGCGAGTAAACTATGCTTTTGCCTGCCATGGTTTTTCCCTCTGACCTCTGCCCCAGCGAACGCCGGATGCCCCTATTGCCCATTGGTAAGCGTCAGTTTCTCCGGTTGGTCGTCGATTTCGTCTTCCTCGTCCGCCTCTGGCGGTACGGCAAGCGCGCGCGGCGTCTCGGGCGATGCCAGCCGCAAGCGTCCGATGACGTCCTCCCGCGTGCCATACAGTTCGACGCGACCGTCTTTCAGCAGCAGCAGCCTATCCGCTTGTGCCAGCGTGGACGGCCGGTGACCCACGATCAGCAAAGCCGCCCCGGCTTCCTTGAGATCGCGAACTGTCGCCGAAAGGGCATTTTCGCCAGCCTGGTCGAGATTGGCATTGGGTTCATCGAGAATGATCAGTTGCGGGCTTCCAAACACAGCACGTGCCAGACCGACGCGCTGGCGCTGTCCGCCCGATAGCCGGCTGCCCGAATCGCCGATCGGCGTTTCATATCCTTGCGGCAGGCGCTGTATGAGCTCGTGCGCATGGGCGAGCATGGCGGCCCGCACGATTTCGCCGTCTTCGGCTTCCTGCATACGGGCAACATTATCGCGAACACTGCCGGCAAATAGTTCCACGTCCTGCGGGAGATAGCCGATCGCCGCCCCCAGTTGTTCGTTGCGCCAGTGCTGCAGGTCGGTCCCGTCAAGCCGGATAACGCCTTCCGTCGGGGTTAGCACACCTGCCAGAAGCCGGCACAAGGTGCTCTTGCCTCCCGCCGAGGGCCCTATCACCGCAAGCGCCTCGCCGGGGATCAACTTGAAGCTGACATTTTGCAAGACCGGCTTTTTCGACCCCGGCGCAGTGTAGCTAAGCTTTTCGACACTCACATGGCCATAAGGACGGGGCAATCGCGTACGCTCCGCTTCCGGCGGCACATCCTGCAGGCGTGACTTGAGCCGGGCATAGGCAAGGCGTGTAGCGCCGATTGTGCGCCAACTGCCCATGATCTGCTCGACCGGCGCCAGCATGCGCCCGAGCAAGATGGACGAGGCGATCATCGAGCCGCCAGTCGTCGTGCCGGTGATGACAAGATAGGCGCCGATCCCCAGCATGGCGGATTGCACAAGATACCTGGCGAATTTTGCAAGGCCGAGCACCATCGCGCCCCGCTCGCTCGCCGTCAGCGAACTGAGCATGTAGCTGTCGTTGATCTGGCCCCAGCGCTTCATCAAGCTTGGCATCATGCCCATGGCGCGCACCGCCTCCGCATTGCGGATCATCATCTCGGCATTTTGCATGGCGACGATCTGCGCGTTTCCGGCATCGCGGGTGGCGTTGCGGGTGACGATCTCGTTGAGAATACCGACGAGGACGATGAACAGGGCGCCTCCCGTTGCAAACAGTCCAAGCGTCGGATGCAGTAACCAGATCATAGCCAGATAGGCTACCGTCCAAGGCGCATCGAAGAGCGCGGAAAAGATCGGCGACGCCAGGAACGACTGACACTGGAAAAGATCTCGCAGCGGCTGCGCCCCGGCGCCGTCGCCGACAAGCCTTGCCCGCACGCCGCCGGCAAGAAGCGGTGGGGAAAGCTCCGCCCCAAGCCAGATCGCCGTGCGGGCGCCGATGATGCCCCTCAATGCGTCGAGCAGGCCGAACACGATCAGCGCACCAGCCATCAATATCGTCAGCAGGACCAGGGTCTCGATGCGGCCCGTCGTGAGCACGCGGTCATAGACCTGGAGCATGTAGAGTGGTGAGGCCAAAAGCATGATGTTGATGGCGCAGCTGAACAGTCCGGTCAGAGTGAACACCGACTTCATCTGCGTTAGCGCGTGATCCAGTTCGCTTTTTCTCGCCCTGCGGGGGCTTCTTGCAGCAACAGACATGCAACTTCCCCTTCAGGCGATCAGGTTCACATCGACGAACAGATCGTTCTGCACGAACGTCGTCATGCTGGCGACCGCCTGCGCCGAGGTCAGAGCTGAAGTCGCACCGAAGATGACATAGGTCTGGTGCGTCGTGCCGGTGAGCGATGCCGCATAATAGCTCACACCGCTCAACCCAATTGCGACCAGGCTGGGGTTGGAGGTCAGGCTGCTGTTGAGGATGACGTCCTCTCCCGTCTGGTAATCGCGGATGAAATTTGTACCGCCGAAAATGCGGAACTGATCGACGCCCGCGGTGCCGCCGTCGTTCACCCCGTCACCGAAGAGCTGCTTCTGGCCGGATGCGGCACTGGTGCCGGTAGCTGACAGAATGTCGTTGCCGCTGCCGCCAAGCAATGTGTCGTTGCCTGTGCCACTGATCAGCTTGTTAGCGCCGGTGCTCCCGACCAGGAGATCGTTGAAGGCTGATCCCGTCACGCTTTCGATGCCGTTGAGCAGGTCACCTTCCGCATGGCCGCCAACCGCTTGCGTGGTTGCGGTCGCGTGGAGCTGGACGTTGACCGCTGCAGTTGACGCCGTGTAATCCGCCATATCGACGCCACCGCCGCCGATCAGCGTGTCGGCGCCGGCAAAACCGATGAGCAGATCATCTCCCAGTCCGCCGCTGAGACTATTGGCGAATTCCGTGCCTTCGAGACGATCATTGAAGTTCGAACCGATGGCGTTCTCCATCTGCGCCAGCACATCGCCGTCGGCATGACCACCCTGGCTGAAGCCAACGCCTGTCGTGCTACTGAAGAGGCGCGCATACACCGCCCCCGTCGATGCCGAGTAGTCGATCGTATCGACCCCATCGCCACCGATGACGACTTCCTGGACGCTGCTGGCCACCGAGCCGCCGAGACCTGTGCGGAACGTGTCGTTGCCCGCTCCGCCCTCCAGCCTGTTGGTTGCGGAATTGCCGATAAGAATGTCGTCGAATGTCGAACCTATCAGGTTTTCGATCGTGCTCAGAAGATCCCCCTGAGCATCGCCGCCGACCCCCGTGCCATTGCCGCTGTCGGCCAGTGTTACCGTCACGCCGGCAGTCGAGAGCGAATAGCTGGCCGTATCGATACCGGCACCGCCTATCAGCGTGTCGGCGCCGCCAAGTCCTTGCAGGTTATCGTTGCCGTCTAGGCCACTGAGAAGATTGGCGACCTCGCTGCCACGCAGTTGATCGCCGAACATGCTGCCGATGATGTTTTCGACTAGAAGAAGAATGTCGCCATCGGCCTCTCCACCCTGACTGACCGGAAGAGTGCCGGATTGAGCATTAAAAACGATCGCCGCCACCGCCGAAGTCGAGGTGGAATAATCGATCGTGTCCACACCATCGCCGCCGATGACGTATTCGTACACGCCGCTGGCTGCAATGCCACCCGTGCCGGTACGGAACGTATCGTTGCCGGTGCCGCCTTCCAGCCGGTTGACCAGCGAATTTCCGTAAAGAATGTCGGCTGAACCGGAGCCGATGAGGTTTTCGATCGACGCGAGCAGATCGCCTTCGGCATCGCCGCCGGAGACGGTGGCTCCGCCAGCATCGTTCAGGACGATCGAAACACCCGTCGCCGACGAGGAATATTCCGCCGTATCGTTGCCGCCGCCCCCGGTAATCGTATCTGCGCCAACTCCGCCCATAAATGTATCTGCCAGATCGCCGCCGGTCAGTGTATCGGCAAAGGCCGAGCCGATGATCCGTTCGATGAGGATCAGCTCGTCACCCTGCGCATCGCCGCCCAAACCTGTGCCGACGGCGGTTGGGTTGGCGGGTGACGATGTCTGGGTGATCGTTACCGCCGCCGCAGATCTGGAATAATCGGCCGTATCAAAGCCCCCCTGACCGACGAGCCGGTCTGCGCCACCGCCGCCGGTCAGGATGTTGGCAAGGGAATCGCCGACGATGATGTCGTTTTGCGATGAACCCGTCACGTTCTCGATATTGCTGAAGCTCGTCCCCGTGGCGGCGCCGCTGACCGTGTGATTGCCGAGATCGATGCCGATGGCTGCGCCCGTCGAAAAATCGATCGTATCGATGCCGTCACCGCCATCGACGATGTTGGTGCCACTGCCAGGTTTGAGGATATCGGCGCCGGCGCCACCCAGAAGCGTATCGTTGCCGTCGCCGCCTTCGATCTCGTCATCACCGTCTCCGCCGTCGATATTGTCGTCGCCGGAACTTGCGAAAATGCGATCGTTGCCATCATCACCCCAGATTTCATCATTGCCGGCGCCGCCATGGATCTCGTCATCGCCCAAACCACCATGAATGTCGTCATCACCGATCGAGGCATCGATAAAGTCGTTGCCGCCGCCGCCATAAACGATGTCATTGCCGAGGTTTGCTATCAGTGTGTCATCCCCGTCGCCGCCGTCGAGAAGATCGTCGCCGTCGCCGCCGTTGAGCAGATCGCCGCCCAGTCCACCATAAAGGACATCATTGCCAAACCCGCCGATCAGCGTGTCGTTTCCGCCACCGCCGAAGAGACGGTCGTTACCGAAACCGCCATCGAGCGTGTCGTCACCCCCCGCAGCTGTGGTGTTGACCCCATCGGGTATTCCATCTGCGTCTTCGTCGTCCGGCGTGCCGTCCATGTCCACATCCAGCATGTCGTCGCCGATCAGAACGTCGTCACCGTCCATGCCGCGCAGAATGTCCGAACCAAGACCGCCGACAAGGAGATTGGACAGGAGATTGCCGGTCAGGCGGTCGTCATGGGCCGAGCCGAAAACGTTCTCGATACCGCCTACCGTGTCTCCGTTGGCATGACCGCCGACACCGCGAGATGTTTTCGTCGGATCGACGGCAAGCGTCAGGGTGACACCCGCATCCGAATTACGGTAATCGGCGGCATCGATGCCTGCGCCGCCGTTCAACGTATCTGCACCGGCGCCGCCGCGCAGGATATCGTCACCGCCATTACCGTTCAAAACATCGTTTCCGGAACCACCATCCAGGAAGTCGCTGCTGTTTGCGGCATTGAGCGTGTCGATGCCATCACCACCGTCCAGATAATCGCCGCCGGTGCTGTTGGCCGCCACGGTAATCGTGTCATTTCCCGCCAGGCCCTGGATTTTATACCGCCCGTCGGCACTCTGGTTGCTATTATCGTTGCCGGTTGTCAGCAGAACCTGCGTATAGGTTGGAGCCACAAGCGCCGCGGCCTCAACGAGAGTGCTCGCCATTGCCTGCGAGGGTGCGCTTTCGATGGCATCAGGCCGGGTGGACGCGACGGCCGCAATCTTTGCCGGATCCGACGAAGTGACGGATGATTTCACGGACGTCTTGACGATCTTGCTGGCCATTTTTTCCTCCCCCGGGGCGCCTGTTCTCTATGGCGCTAGGTTACGTGCAGCATCCGGCCGGTCCTACTACGCATCAGTGCCTGCAACTTTAGGTGTAGGCTGCACCAGAGGTGTGACGACAAAAAAGGGTCCCGGAATTCCGGGACCCGACAACATGTATCCACCCTTGCGGGACGGATGAAACCGATATCAACCCGCAGCGGCGTATCCGGTTGCGGTAACACTCGACCATTCGCCTTCCATGACGACGGCAACGACGTTCAGGTCCACCGAGGTGTCATGACCAAAGGCCTGGACGTCGATGGCGAAGGAAGCCTCGTTACCGTCGATGTCGACGTTGACGCAGATGTCCTTGGTGACATCGAGGTTGAACGAAATGTCCGAATCCAGGCTGAAGTCGATATCGATACACGAATCGAATTCGTAGGATGAATCCAGGTCGATGTTGTCGTTGTAATGCGGGAAGCCCATGTCTCTCTCCTCTGAGTTTTGGGTTTGAAGATCAGCCCCTGCTGACGGGTGAGAAGCTAGCCCCGCATATTCACAACCTCAAATGTCTATCGGGGTTATACGCCACCCGCGCGAGTTTCAGCGAGAGACCCCAAAGAAGTATGTTTCTCTCGCCCGCGAGCGCATTCCCTTTGGTCGGCATGCGCAGGGAAATATTCATTCGATGCGTCAACTGCGCGAAGGAGTTTTCGGGGTAATACTTGCGCCGCAAGCTGCGAATTATCGTCATCCGCAACGGGGCAGATAAGCTGACTCGCCCGAAAACGAAAACAACCGGCACAACCGCACGTTTATACGAGCGGTAATGCCGGCTGCGTTGTAAAACTGGAGGCTATGTCGTCTGGACCGGGCGGCTATCCCAGTTCGGACAACAAGTTGCCGAAGACAAAGACCTGCAGGCCGCTTATGTCGTCGAGGCCATCGGCGAAAATATGATCCAGCAACTGGTCGGACTGCTGCTTGCTCAACGGCCGCGACCCGGCAACCTTGAATTCCGGGTTGATGCGGAAAAAGTCGTCGAGAACGAGGCTCGAGCTGCCCGCGCCCTGACCGGAAAGGGTGATCTCCAGATCGTTTCGGTCACCGGAAGAGATACGGATGGAGATCGACCAGTGATCAACATCGTCGTCCATCACGATCCGGTCGCCCTGAGCGATGCTGAAATCGCTGATCACGTCGTCGTCAATCTTGTCCGTTATAAGATAGGTATCCCGGCCTGCGCCGCCGGTATAGGTGTCGTCGTCGTCACCACCGTCGGCGCCAAGTCGAAAAAGATCGTTTCCGGCATCACCGAACAGTTGATCCTTACCCTTACCGCCGTCGAGAAAATCGTCGCCGACGCCAGCGCGCAGCGTATCGGTCCCACTGCCTCCATGGAGCAGGTCCTGTCCGATGCCGCCATCTAGTTCGTCGTTGTCATCTCCGCCGAACAGCCAATCGTCGCCGTTGCCGCCCTGCAGCGTATCCTTGCCTTTGCCGCCGAACAGCGTATCGTCGCCCTCGCCGCCTTCAAGGCGATCGTTCCCCAATTCACCGAATATCCAGTCATTGCCGTTCAGGCCACGCAGAACATCGTTGCCCTTGTCGCCCAGCATGAGATCGTGGCCGGATGTTCCATTCAACTGATCGTCACGTGTGGTTCCTCTGACGATCATGTAGGTCACCGAAGCGGTCAGCGCCGTCGTTGCTGCGACCGTCGTCGAGGACATGGCATCCTCGATGGCGAGCGCGTCGGCGACCACATCGACATAGCTGTTGGGACCTTCGACGCTCGCCTCGACATCGAAGCTGGCGACATTGCCGGTGACAGTTACCTGCGGATTGGCGCTGCCTGACCGTTCACTGAACTGCGTGCCACCACCACCGAGATTGTTGAGGTCGAACTTGAGGTCGATTGCCGCAAAGGTCGTTGTCGTGGACATGAACGACCCGTCATCTGAGGCGACTTGCCTCGTCTCAATCTGGCCGAGATCCGCGCCGATGACATCGGCCTGCGCATAGGTGGCGGCATAAGCTCCCTGTCCGTTGGCGGCGGCAGTCGATGTGGCGCTGCCGGCGGCAAACGAGGCCAGGCCTCGGTCGAACATCCTCATGTTTGCTTCTATGTGGGAGGAGGTGTTCTCGCCGAACGCATCGGCCCCGGCGATCACCGAGACTGCCATGCCGCTGGTAATGGTCACCTGCTGGGGTGTCGGCGCCTGATTTGGCGGAGCACAACATGATCCATTGCTCTGGTTGTTGCCAGATCCGCGACTTTGTGAGGATCCGTTACCCAAAGAACTGAATAGCGTCTTAAGAATAGGCATGGCGTACCTCCGACCTGCCCAAATGATAGACAGGCCCCGCCACGAAATCATCAACGCGAAACGTGATCAGCCAAAGGGACAGCGTGCCGCAATTGGGTGTACGCCTGTGGGTACTTGCTAAGCAAAACTGGCTAGGCGCAGTTTTCAAAGACGGGAAAGCGCCGATGATGTGCCATTATCCGCAATATCGGGAGATCGGTGATTGTTCGAAACGTCGACGTTTGGTTGCGTTCGGGCTTGCCGAGCGAATGGGTCGTCACGGAGGTTCCGCCCATGCGCATCGTCAGCGATGAACTCTGGGAACGCGTGAAGGAGCGGCAACTGACGACGCTTGATAACTTCTCGCGGACAACCACCCATCGGCTGAGCGGGGCGGACCCGCCGCGCTACCTGTTGAACGGCATGCTGGAATGCGCGCCCTACGCCATCATAGCCAGGGATCGCTACGGCTGCACCAACCATAAGAAGCATATGCCGATCGATGGCCTCAACGGCGCCTGCTGCTCCAACCAGAAGACCATCCCGTGCAAGAACCTCGAGGATTGGGGCCTGTCCTGCCTCCCCGCCGCCTTCTTTGGCAAGGGTCTATTCAGCGACGTCGCCGGACAGGCGCGCCAGAACCTCGCAGCGTCCGTCAGGAACGACCCGACGAGCGCCAGCGCATTTCCGAAGATGGAAGGCTGCCGAACAGGAACAGCGTCAAATCATCCAGCAGATCAGCGATCGCACGATCGAGGGCCGGGCTCGAGGCACGGCTGAATCAAGCGCCAACGGAGGATCGCGCCCGCATTGCAACCCCTTGAGCCATACGGCAAACCCGTGCCGTATGGCATTCCGTCGACGGACACATCCTGCAGGCAGGTGTCAGGCCGGGAGCGCTCCGGATTTTTTCGCAACCCATGTCGCGACATAATCCATCAGGCCGGGCGAAAGGCAGTCGTAGGGTTCTAGTCCCAGCTCCTTGAGGCGGGCCCTGACACCGTCCATACGCTCCGGATTGACTCCGGATTCGATGATCGACGATACGAACGCAGCAAACCCCGGAGGCGCCCAACCGCTCTCCTGAAAACGCTCGGGGTGGATGAAATCCAGTCCCTTGAAGGCGTGATCTCGTTCCACTGGTCCATATAAATGCACACCGCATTGTTTGCAGGCATGCCTTTGGATGAGCGCGCTCGGATCGACCACGGCGAGCTTGTCGCCGTTTTCAAGCACCGTCACCTTGTCGTGAGGGACAACGGCGACGATCGAAAAGTCGGCACCCTTCGGCTTCCAGCATTTGGTGCAACCGCAGGCGTGGTTATGTGCCACCTGCCCTTCGATTTTTACCTTCACCGGGCGGTCGACACATTCGCACACCAATGTGCCGCCGGAAAAGCCGGCGCTGGCGGGCTTTACGCCACCATCCACCGCAGGGTGGATGCGAACTTGAACTGCACTGTCCATTGCAAGTCTCCTCCTCTGTTTCAACATTCCTATCGATTGCAAGCTTCTGCCCCATGCCGGCCTGCCCCTCCGACCGAAGGCCGCTAATAAATCACCACGCCGCGGATCGATTCACCCTTGTGCATCAGCTCGAAGCCCTTGTTGATGTCTTCGAGCGGCATGGTGTGGGTGATCATCGGGTCGATCTGGATCTTGCCCTCCATGTACCAGTCGACGATCTTCGGCACGTCGGTGCGACCACGCGCGCCGCCGAATGCCGTGCCCATCCAGTTGCGGCCGGTGACCAACTGGAACGGACGGGTCGAGATTTCCTGACCTGCTCCTGCAACGCCGATGATGACCGACTTGCCCCAGCCGCGATGCGAGCTTTCCAGCGCCTGACGCATGACCTTGGTATTGCCGGTGCAGTCGAACGTGTAGTCGGCACCGCCGATCAGGTCGCCATGACGCTTGGTCATGTTGACGAGGTAGGGCACGATATCCTCGCCGACTTCCTTCGGGTTGACGAAGTGAGTCATGCCGAACTTTTCGCCCCAGGCCTTGCGGTCCGGGTTGATGTCGACGCCGATGATCATGTCGGCACCGGCAAGGCGCAGGCCCTGCAGCACGTTGAGACCGATGCCGCCGAGGCCGAAGACGATCGCCGTCGAGCCGATCTCGACCTTGGCCGTGTTGATGACGGCGCCGATGCCGGTCGTCACACCGCAGCCTATATAGCAGACCTTGTCGAAGGGTGCGTCGGGATTGATCTTGGCAAGCGCGATTTCCGGCAGAACGGTGAAGTTGGCGAAGGTCGAGCAGCCCATATAGTGATGGATCTTGTCCTTGCCGATCGAGAAGCGGCTCGTGCCGTCCGGCATCACGCCTTGTCCCTGGGTGGAGCGGATCGAGGTGCAGAGATTGGTCTTGCGCGAGGTGCAGGAATAGCATTCGCGGCATTCCGGCGTGTAGAGCGGAATGACGTGGTCACCCTTTTTCAGCGAGGTGACGCCGGGGCCGACATCGACGACGATGCCGGCGCCTTCATGGCCGAGGATGGCCGGAAACAGGCCTTCCGGATCGGCGCCCGAAAGAGTGAAATCGTCGGTGTGGCAGATGCCAGTGGCCTTGATCTCGACCAGCACTTCGCCAGCCTTCGGGCCGTCGAGCTGAACCGTCATCACTTCCAGCGGTTTACCTGCCTGAACGGCAACAGCGGCGCGGACATCCATCTTTCCCTCACTCCCCTTTGACTACCCCTGGAACAGGCCGTCTTTTCCCGGCCTGAAGCCTGCTCATGCCTTCACTGGCTAATCCTCTGATCCCGTTCGTCGAGCAGCGGCACCCCGTAGTCCAGCAGCAGCTTGTCGATTTTCACCTGGTTTTCCTTGATGAACGTATTGAGTGTGCGCTTCCAGCTCTGGTCGGAGGGGCGAACGCCCATGGTGATCCGGTAGATCATGCGCTGGCCGCCCTTTTCATGAATGAGCGGAACGAGCGTCACCTCGGTACCGGATCGGGAGGCATAATAGCCGGCCATCGGTCCCCAAAGGACCGCAGCGTCGATTGCCCCCGATTGCATGTCACGCATGGCCAGTTCCGCCATGGATGGCATCGCCCGCGTATCGACCATCAGCGGATAGACCTTCGCCTTCCCCATCAGCTTTGCCTTGGCCATGTTGGCCGTCGGCGGCGTGCCTTCCACGACCCCGATGCGCTTATCCGTCAGCTTCGGGTCGGCGAGAGTTTCGACACCGGAAAGATCGCCACCTTTCGGATAGACCAGCACATAGGACGAGCGGTAATAGGCATTGGTGTTCTGAACCAGCTCATCACCCTGCGCATAGCCCATGATGATGTCGCAACGGTTGGCGCCGAGCGTGTTGCGTACGAAGCCGTTGATCGATGGGAACCAAGTATAGGCGACCGACTTGCGTCCCGTCGCTTCAGCAACGATTTGTGCCAGCTTGTCTTCGAAACCTTCGCCGCTTTGATCGGAGAACGGCATGTTGGATGGATCGGCACAGACACGCAGGACATCCGGATCGACCAGTTCTCCCGCCGCACCAAGACCAGCCCCCTGGGCATAGGCTTGATGCGCCATAAGACTCATCACGGCTGCCGCAAACGCCATGACCCAGCCGCCGCGACCGGATTTTCGCGCGATCGGAAAGATGTCGGGCAGGACATCACGCTTCATGTCAGCCTCCCATACAGGAGGTTTCGTAGTCTTTTGCCCCTTGCGGTTTGTCCGCCTTTTTCGGCGGGCGACCGCGGGGAGCCGCACCAACCGCACGAGCCCGAAGATAAACGTAGATGTCATCGAGATAACAGTAGACATTCTTGTTATCGCCAAAAGCCGGCATGACGTTTTCCTTGCCGCCACCGACATTCTTGCGCCCTTCCGCCACGATCGACAGGAAACTCGCATAATCCAGCCGCTTTAAGCTGTCTGCCAAGGCCGGAGCATAACTGGACCCGACGCCGTCTGGCCCATGACAGACATGACAGTCGGAATGATATCGGCGGTAGCCGCTGAACGTATACCAATCGACCGTACCGTCCGCCTGAATCTTGAAGGTCGGATTTCCGTCCTTGTCGAGAAACTTGCCATCTTCCTCAGTCACCGCCGCCGCCTTTTCCTTGTCATCATCGGCGAGGGCCATTCCGGGTGTCAGAAATGATAATGTCACGATGCCAAATGCCAGAGCTGCATTGCGAAAAGCCATTGATGAACCTCACATGTCAAACATTTCGGGAGCGATGAAAAAGCCCCAACTCAAAGCTTCGACCCAAATGACGAAGCCTGCCCACACAGTCGTTTTGAATGGATCCACATTGATGCCTTGTGGGCCGCGCCACGCGAGCGCGACCCATTGACGGAGGATTCGTCGATGGTCAGTTGTCCGGTAGGCCGAATACTGTCAACTGTCCGCCAAGCGTGGTGTAGTCGGCAAGCGCCGCATAACCGCCGACAGCGCCGAGACCCGCCGTTCCGACGACGGCAGCCTCATCCTGTCCGCCGCGCCCCTGATCCACTGCACCATGCCATGCCGCAGCGTTTTCAGGAGATAGAAGACCACCGGCAAGACCGATGCCAGCCCAGCCACCAACACCCGAAAGCACGGCGATATATTGTTTTCCGCCATGTTCGAACGTGTTGATATTGCCGATGATGCCGGAAGGGGTCTTGAACCTGTAAAGTTCCTTGCCCTTCAGGTCGACAGCCTTGATGTAGCCTTCCAATGTTCCGTAGAAGACCACGTCACCAGCCGTGGCAAGTGCTCCTGACCAGACGGAAAACTGTTCCGGTATCGACCAGACGATCTCCCCTTTGGCGGCATCCCAGGCAATGAAATTACCCATGCCACCATGGCTGTCCGGCGTCGGATACATGGAAACGGTTGCACCGACATAAGGCTGACCGGCCGTGTAGCTCACCTTGTAGGGTTCGTAATCCATGCAAACGTGGTTGGTCGGCACGTAGAAAAGCCCGGTTTTCGGTGAGTAGGCTGCTGGCTGCTGATCCTTCGAGCCAAGTGCGGCGGGGCAGATGCCGGTGGAGTTGACGTCCTCGCCATTCTGCTGCGTCGAATATTTCGCGACCACCTGCGGCCGGCCATATTCCTTGCTCTTCGGGTCCATCACCACTTCGGTTGCCCAGTTCACCTTCGGATCGTATTTCTTGGCAACCAGCAATTCGCCGCTTACCCGATCCAGCGTGTAACCGAAGCCGTTCCGGTCCATATGCACCAGAACGTCGTGTTTCTTGCCGTTGACCTCCATGCCGTCGACGAGAATGTTTTCGTTCACGCCGTCATAATCCCACTCGTCATGCGGGGTCATCTGGTAAAGCCATTTGGCTTGCCCCGTATCGGCATCGCGCGCCATCAAGGTCATCGACCAGCGATTGTCGCCAGGCCGTTGAACCGGGTTCCAGGTCGAGGGATTGCCGGTGCCGTAATAGATGAGGTTGGACTTCGCATCGTAGGAGAACCAGCCCCAGGTCGTGCCGCCGCCGGTCTTCCACTGCTCGCCTTCCCAGGTATTGATGCCGGAATCCTTGCCGACCGGCTTGCCCAGATGGGTCGTCTTTTCCGGGTCGATCAGGGTTTCGGCGTCAGGCCCGGTCGAATAGGCCTTCCACGCGAGCGAACCGTCCTTGAGGTTATAGGCAGCAGTCCAGCCACGAACGCCGAACTCGGCGCCTGAAATGCCGATCAGGACCTTATCCTTGACCACAAGCGGTGCAGCCGTGCCGGATTCGCCCTTGCCGCCATCGATCTGGTCACCGTTCTTCACCGACCACACGACCTTGCCGGTCTTGGCATCGAGCGCCACCACCGTTGTATCGGCCTGATTCAGGATGATCTTGCCGTCACCATAAGCGACCCCGCGGTTGACGGTGTCACAACACATGATGCCGATGACATTCGGATCCTGCTTGGGTTCGTATTTCCAGAGGATCTTGCCGTCGTTCTTCAGGTCGAGCGCGTAGACGATGTTGGGGAACGGCGTATGGATATACATCACGTCGCCGATGACCAGCGGTCCGCCCTCATGGCCTCTAAGGACGCCAGTGGAAAAAGTCCACTTCACCTGCAGGTTCTTGACGTTACTTGCGGTGATTTCCTTCAGTTCGGAATAGCGATGGTTGGCGTAGTTGCCGGTCGGCATTGCCCAGTTCTTCGGGTCTTTGGCAAGCTTGGTCAGGTCGTCGTTGGCGAACGTAACCCCGGCAAACCCCGAGGCCAGAAAGCCCGCAATGGCCAGAGGTAGAAATAGATTTCGTCGAATGATGGAATTGACAGGTATCCGCATGTGAAATCCTCCCGATGCTTATTATTCACGCAGGGTTCGTCATTGCGACCCTTCGCGTGCTCCAGCGCAGCCAAGTGATTTTCTCAATGTGCGGGAAATATTTCCGTCAGCGTGTCACGACAAAAGGATGGGCCGAGGGCACCGTTACTGCCCACCCTATAGGCCTACGAATCTCGCCTCTCCCAAAAACAAGATTTTGAAGCCGGAAACTCGATCAACGATAGGGTATTACATTAATCGCGGCAAGTGTATTATTCGCTGTGACTTGAGTGTAAATTGAAATTGCTGCT
Organism: Aliirhizobium wenxiniae; assembly: GCF_014201355.1. Taxonomy (GTDB): domain Bacteria; phylum Pseudomonadota; class Alphaproteobacteria; order Rhizobiales; family Rhizobiaceae; genus Neorhizobium; species Neorhizobium wenxiniae. The sequence goes on along the minus strand of NZ_JACHEG010000011.1, from coordinate 26,374 downwards.
TCGCGTCATATTTTATTGCAACCGCTCACAATTAATACTCAAAACAATCAAGTAATAAAATGAGAGCGTTTGGATGATTGATTTCGCACCCGGAGAGTAGATCGCTATCAACAAGGAAGGTTTTTGATGTTTATCAGAATTTTTCAGCTGGCATTCTTCTTCGCTTCACTCGGATTCACTACGTTTGCGGCAGCGCGTGATGACTATCCGACGGTTGCAATCGTTGACTACGTTCACGGTTGCATGAAAGCGAATGGCGAAACACGAGACGCACTCCAGAGCTGTTCCTGTTCTATCGATGTTATTGCGTCGATCGTGCCCTATGACCGATACGAGGCAGCCGAGACGTTTATGAGCTTAGGGCTGCAGACGGGCGAGCGGGGTGTGCTTTTCCGCCAGGGAGCCGTGGCAAAAACCGCTGTTTCGGAGCTGCGGCGGGCTCAGGCCGAAGCGGATGTTCGCTGCTTCTGACAGAAGCGCCCACGCGCTTCAGGCGGAAAATTCAGACCTTGCGCCCCTTGTCGGGAAACGCACATTTCCAGCGAACAATCTTTACAGCCGGGTGCTGACCAGACCATTTCGCGATTTCCGTCGGCGCCAGAATCATGCATTGAAAAAGCGAACCGCGGCTTTCGAAAAGCAGATGTTCGTTGCGGCAATCGCTGGGATTGGCCAGCAGACATACCGTCAGGACGAGATCGACCATGTTCATCGGAAGCCCCTCTCCTGCATCATGCGGACGATGATTTCGTCGGCCGGCAGGCGTCGTCAGCGGGTTCCAGATTACGCGCAGCTGAAAAAACCGTCAATCAGACAGACAAAACATGCACAAAGACTAATGCAACTTTATTTTGCAAAGGACGCAGATTCGGGATGTTGACTTAACATCACCACGAACTACCCTTGCGTGTGCAGGCCCGATGCCGGATCGAATTGCTCCGCCATCGCTCATGCTTTTGGGAGGAACTCTATGCGTGCCATCTGTTATGTTGGCGCCATCGGCCTTGTGTTGCCGATGGCGGGCTATGCCTTTGGCCAGGATGCGGCTGCGGGTGAAAAGGTATTTGCGAAATGCAAGGCCTGTCATGTCTCCGATACCGATCAGAACAAGATCGGTCCTTCACTGAAAGGACTGCTCGGAAGAACAGCCGGATCCCATGAGGGCTTCAAATATTCAGCGGCCATGGCTGATGCCGGCAAGGGCGGCATGGTGTGGGACGAAACCACACTCGCCACCTATCTCCATGACCCGAAAGGCGTCGTGAAAGGCACCAAAATGGCGTTTGTCGGGCTGAAGGCAGACAAGGACGTGGCCGATGTCATCGCCTATCTGAAGCAGTTTTCGCCGTAATAGCCAGCCGCAAGAGGCCGCCCCGCTTCACTGCGCGGGCGGTGTCTCGGCGAGCGTCCTCACCAGCGCATACAGGCGCTGCTCGATCAGTGTCGGCACCTCACAGACATAGGTGAGCGACTGGACGCGTTCCTGGAAAATGCGCGTCTGGAACATCAGTTGCTCGCTGCGCAACGCCACCTGGTTCTGGTCTGCATCCGGGCTGATCCGCATGGCGTCGAGCGCGGAGCCTTCCCGGCGCAGGCTGGCTGCCAGATCGCGCTGGCGATGCGCATACCGGGCGATACCGGAGATAACATGGCTGCGCTCGCCATTCATCTTGTCGAACAGGCCCTGGATCAGCATGGCGATATGTTGCGGCCGCTGGTCGTCTGGCAGTGCGTCGCGATAAGCCTTGATCTTCTCCTGCGCTTCCGGCAGCGGAAGGCGTCGTGCGGCCAGATCGTCCACCAGTTCCGACAACACCTCGTCCTTCGACCAGTCTGCAGCCTGCGGAGGCAGTTCGGGGCCGGTCCAGATCTGGCCGATTGACAGTTCGGGCACCTTGCGCTGGATGCAGGGCCAGTCCGGGTCGTCTCCCTGAGCGGAGAAGCCCGGCGATGGCGCTGCGACAACCCCCAGGGTCGCAGCGATCAGAACACGCATGATCGATCCCATCAGCCGTTTCCTCCCGTATCGCGTTTGCGGCTCAAGAGCCCTTTGGCAGGGTCATAGGCAAGGATGGCGCCGCCGAGGAAAAGCACGGTGAAACCGCAGACAACCGCAAGCGACGCCCAGTCTATTCGGCCGTACAGCGCAAAACGGATCAGTTCGACCGCATAGGTGAAAGGGTTCGCCTGGCAGATATGAAAAAGAAGCGGACTGGATTCCTGAATTCGCCAGAGCGGGTAGAGCGCCGAAGATGCAAAATACATCGGAAAGATCACGAAGTTCATGATGCCGGCAAAATTCTCCAACTGCCGGATCATCGAGGACAGAAGCATGCCGAGCGAACACAGCATCATGCCGGCCAGAACCAAGGCCGGCAGGACCAGCAGGTAACCGATAACCGGCGGCTTGACGCTCCAGAACCAGGCGATGGCGAGAAACACATAGACCTGCACCACCGAGACGGCGACACCCGCCAGAAGTTTCGAGACCAGTAGAAACCAGCGCGGAAACGGACTGACGAGCAGCGTGCGCATATTCCCCATCTCCCGGTCATAGACCATGGATAGCGACGACTGCATGCCGGAAAATAACAGGATCATGCCAGCCAGACCCGGCGTGATATAGACCTCATAGAGAACATAGGTCTTGTAGGGCGGAATGATCGACACGCCGAGAACCTGGCGAAAACCGGCTGCGAAGACGAACAACCACAGGAGCGGCCGCACCAGCGAAGAGATGAAACGTTCGCGCTGATTGAGGAAACGCAGGCCTTCGCGAAGCATGATGCCAGTAAGGCATGCGCCGTATTGTGCGAGGCCGAAGCCGCGTGGCAGGTGGCTGGCAAAGGCATCTGTCTGGGCGGGAATGCTCATCGCGATGCTACGACCAAAGGTGCAGATTCATCAATATCGCTGCTCGCGGCAAGGCCACTCTTTTCTTCCATCATCGAAGTGGCAACCACGCTCAATCCGGAACGAGAAGCTCCTGTCGTCAAACCGGCGAAAGCCCCGCCGATATCTCGCGCTCCCGTCTGGCCAACCACATCCGCCACCGTTCCCGTCACCAGCACCTGTCCCTTGTCGAGGATCACCACATCGTCGGTCCCTTGCACTTCATCGATCAGATGTGTTGCCCAGAGCACGCTCAAACCGGTCTCAGCAACCAGAGCCCGGATCGTCGCCAGGATGTCGGAGCGCGAGCGGATATCCAGCCCCACCGTCGCCTCGTCGAGCAAGAGCAGTGACGGCCGATGCAACAGCGCCCGGACGATCTCCACACGCCGCATCTGCCCGCCGGAAAGATTACGCGCCTTGTCGTGCAGCCGGTCAGCCATGTCGACCTGCGCCAGAAGCTCCCTGATCCGAACCATTGCCTCCCGCCTGCCGATGCCATGCAAAGACGCGTGATAGGCGAGATTTTGGCTGACGGTGAGATCGAGATCGAGCGTACGCGCCTGAAAGACAATGCCGAGCCGGCGCAAGGCCTCGCCCGGCGCGCGCCTGATATCCTGACCGAACACGCGGATGGCCCCTAGGCGAGTGTCGTAAAGATGGCTGATCAGCGAAAACAGCGTCGTCTTGCCGGCGCCGTTCAAACCCAGCAACACGGTAAAACGACCGGCGGGAATGGAGAAGGAGACGTCATCGAGCGCTTTCTTTTGCCCATAGGAATGACTGACCATGGAGACCTCCAGCGCCATAGTCCTTACGGGGCCATCCTCGTCATCGATACCGTTCATCCTGTCTCCTCCCACGCTCAACTCAACGTCCGAACCCGACGCCACCCAAACTCCATTGCTATTTAATGGTAATCGTTCCCTTCATTCCCTTGTCGGCAAGATCCGGCACAGACCATGTGTAGCTGCCGGGTCGAACTGCGGTGAACTGCACCTGCATCGTGCCTTCACTGTCGAATTCCAGCCAGGCCGGCGCACCGTTCATATGGACTTCGAGATCGTTGATGACGATCTGGTTCATCCAGACGTTTCGGAACAGGTCGGTGACGAACTTGTATTCCAGCCCGGCCGCCGAGGTGATCTTCCAGCGATAGCCCTGCCCCGCCACCAGCTCGAAATCCTTGCGGTTGACGGCAAAATTGTCCTTTGCCGAGCCGAGGATCAGTTCCGGCACATCCTTGCTCGCCCGCGTTACCTTCTCGGTCGAAACAGCCTTGGTGGCCGGCTTGTCATCGTCGTCATCGTCATCCTTGTCCTGGCCAAAGCCCAAGCCCGCGGACAGAAACACCGCTGCCAATGCAACAAACCCCAATTTCCGATAGTCCAGCATCCTCTCCTCCTCCTCTTGTTATCTTCAAATCCAGCTATTTCGGCGAAACAACCACACCCCAGGGCATAGCTCCCACCGTCACCGACTGCACCGGTTCGTCACTCGCGACGTCGATGAAGGTGATGTCGTTGGAAACGCCGTTGGTGCTGATGATCGTCTTCTGGTCCGGCGTGAAAGCGAGCTGCCACACCCGCTGGCCGACCAGCACATATTTCTCAACCTTGTAGGTGGCAGTATCGACCACCGCGACGCGGTTGGCCGGCCCCAGTGCCACATAGGCCTTTTTGCCGTCAGCAGTGATGCGCACGCCAACCGGCTGGATCGCCTCGGAACGCAGCCCGGCGATCTCGAAGGTGATCTTGTGCTTCACCTCGCGGCTGGCATTGTCGATGACCGAGACCGTGCCGCCGATTTCCGCACTCACCCACACTTCCGATCCGTCCGGCTTGAACTCGGCAAAACGCGGTCGCGAGTCGACCAGCACGTTATGGGTAATTTCGTGGCTGTCGGTATCGATGAAATGCGCCATGTTCGTCGTCTCCGACGTATTGACCATGGTCTTGCCGTCGGGGCTGATACCCATGCCCTCCGGCTCGACGCCGACCGGAATTTCCGCCAGCACATCACGGCTTTCGATATCGATGACCGTAACCAGATTGTCGTCCTCGTTGGCGACATAAAGCGTCTTGCCATCCGGCGAGAGAACGAAGAGTTCCGGATCAGGCCCGGAAGGAAGTGTGTCGACGATCTGCAGCGTCTCCGTATCGATCACCTCGATCGTGTCGTCGTCGCTGGCGCAGAGATAGATGAACTTGCCGTCATGCGAGATGGTGATGCCGCGCGGCCTCTGCCCAACGGGAAGCGTCTTCACAACAGTGCCGGACGCCGTATCTACAACAGTGACCGTATTGTCTTTCTCGTTTGAGACATAGGCCATGAAGGCCTCGGCCGGCCGTGTGCCCAAAAGCCCGCCACAAAACACCGTGGCAAGCATGATGGCGACAGAAGTCGGTCTTTTCTGCATGTCGGCCCCTCCCAAGGCTCTTTCGTTCCTCACCCTATTTCAGCACGCACTTCGTCTCCGGCCTGTCGATGCCCAATGTATCGAGCTCGGAAAACTGATGCAGAAACCCCTCCTGCGGTGATGTCGAAACCACCGATCGCCCGTCACCGATGAATACCGGCTGCCTTAACTGCCAATTCCACTGCCGAAAGGTCAGCTTCTGCCCCTTGAAGGCCGCAATGGAAAAATCTTCGGAACGGATAAAACCGGCGATTTCCTTAGGATCGGCACTCCGCGTACGCGTCGCCGCCTCGCCGATGATGCGTGCAGCCGTCCAGGCCGCCATATCCTTCGACAGCATCCGTCGTCCTGTCGCCTTGAGGAACCGGTTCTGGATCTGGGTGCCGCCCCATTGTTCGCTGGCCGGATGCCAGGCGGAAGGCATCAGCCCCGCCGTGCCGGCTACAGGTCGTGGCTGCCAGGTACGAAACGGAACATAGGTGCCGAAAACCTCGCTTTCATCCGCCACGAGCAGGACGTCATGTTCAGCCAGGCCTTGCGTGAAGACCGGCATTTGCCGCTGGATCTGAACCACGCCGCTATCTGTTCGCCGCGCCGTACCGGTATCGGCAAATTCCTTTTCCGCAACGATCTCTCCGCCGAACCGCTCCGCAGCCCGGCGCAAGGCGTCGGCGAACAACCGGTCGCGTTCATGCGAGCCATAGATCAGAGCCCAGCGCCGCCACTGTTTCCAGATCAGATATTGCGCCAGCCCATCTGCCAGCATGCTGCGCGTGGGCGCGGTGTGAAAGACATTTGCCCGGCAATCCTCTTCCCGCAACCGGTCGTCGGTCGCGCCGACATTGAAGACGATGATCCCTTTGGCCTGGGCTGCATCCGCAAGTGTCAGAAGCTGCCCGGCAGAAAGGTCAGCAAGGATTGTCGAAATCCCCCTGCCCGCCATCGCATCGAACACGGAAAGCACATCCGAATCCGGCTTTACCTCAACCACATCGAGCGAAAATTTCTGCCCCAGAAAACGCCCGGTCGTGTTGTTGTCTGATATGGCCACATTGGCCCCCGCCACGCCCTCATCACGCGGCGGCACATCAAGAACCGACAGCGCCAGTTGCGGCGCATAGGCGCGAATATAGCCAAGCCTGACATCGGATGCTTCAGGCTCGGATCTCTCCTGGCCTGGTGTTCCGGGTTCGGATGAAGTTTGTGCGTTGACCTCCGCGAGAGGCAAAACCGCAAGAAGAACTGAAACAGATAAAAAGACGAAAACAGACACCACACATCCCATATGCTCGCAAAAGAACACACATCTCCGACGCTGCTCGGATCTGCCATGGATTATCGGTGCCTCAATCAGCTTAGCGCAGATGCATCGGATTACAACCTGTAAATGTGAAGGCACTTTCAAACTTTGCATTCATCTACAGTTGTACATCGCAGGATTGCGCGTATGATGATCCCGGTTGAAAAGGCCCTTTATGAGGAGGAGAAACTTATGAAGAAGACCTGGAAGAAACCGGCGATGTGCACCGTCGCCGTCGGAATGGAAATGTCACGTTACTTTCCCGCACAACTTCCGTCGAAAAAATAAGCAGTTAAAACAGCCTCATCCGGATCCCGGATGGGGCGTCTTTCAGATATGATATTGAGCCGTGACGAGATCTCGTCAGGGGATGGTTTTCATGTACCTGAAGGTTGTGGGGTCCGCCGCTGGAGGTGGCTTCCCTCAATGGAACTGTAATTTCCATTTAAGTCGCGATGCCCGAAAAGGTGCGGAACATATCCGCCCCAGAACACAGTCGAGCCTTGCTGCGAGCGCAGACGAAACCCAATGGGTGCTGTTTAACGCATCGCCGGATATCCGGCAGCAGATTGCCGCCACGCCGGAGTTACAGCCTTCCGAAACGGCTGCACCACGCTCCACCCCGATCTCGGCCGTGGTGCTGACCAATGCCGATGTCGATCACATCGCCGGCCTGCTCAGCCTGCGAGAGCGGGAACGGTTCGTCATCTATGCCACGGCCCGCGTTCTTGCGGTGCTGGAACAGAACGCGATCTTTAACGTCGTCGATCCGGCCTTGGTAGAACGCCGCGAACTACCGTTGCATCAGGTCTCACCCATTCTGAACTGGCAGAACGTGCCGACCGGCATTTCGGTGGAAGTCTTCGCGGTGCCGGGCAAGATTGCCCTTTTCCTGGAAGATCAAGCCAAGGCCGAACAGGGTTTTGGCACCGAAGAGGGCGATACGATTGGGTTGAAGATCATGTCTGATGATGCCGCATCAGCCGTGTTTTACATTCCGGGCTGCGCCCGCATCGATGGCGACCTAAAGCAACGCCTGGATCGGGCCGCATGCCTGCTCTTCGATGGCACCGTCTATACCGATGGCGAGATGCTGACCTCCGGCGTCGGCGCAAAGACGGGGAAGCGCATGGGCCACCTGCATATTTCCGGCCCTGAAGGTTCGATGCACGCTCTGTCGGATCTTGCGATCGGACGACGGATCTATGTGCATATCAATAATACCAATCCCATCCTCGACGATCGTTCCCCCCAGGCGGCGACAGTACGGGAGAGTGGCTGGGAGATTGGATATGACGGAATGGAGATCCGCCTGTGAACGAGTTTGCTGCTGCCGCACGCGATGGACTGACACCGGATGCACTGGAAAGCGTCCTGCGCGAAATAGGCCTGTCCCGTTATCACAACCGCCACCCGTTGCATCACAAGATGACGTCCGGCCAGCTTTCGAAGGGACAATTGCAGGCCTGGGCGCTCAACCGTTATTGTTATCAGGCCGTCATCCCCCGCAAGGACGCGATGATCCTGTCGCATGCGGAAGACCCCGCCTTTCGTGCGGAGTGGCGAAAACGGATCGAGGATCATGACGGCGATGACGGCTGGAATGGCGGCATTGCCCGCTGGCTGAAGCTTGCGACTGGCCTCGGGCTCGATCGGGATTTTGTCGCCAGTCAGCGCGGAGCCCTGCCGGCCACGCGCTTCGCCGTCGGCGCATATCTTTCCTTCTGTACCGACAGAAGCCTTCTGGAAGCAGTGGCCTCCTCACTCACCGAGCTGTTTTCGCCGGTCATCATCAGCGAGCGAGTGCCCGCCATGCTCGCGCGGTATGATTACGTCACCGAGGATATCCTGGAATATTTCAAACCGAGGCCCGTGCAGGCGTCGCGTGATGCCGATTATGCGCTGGCCTATGTCCGGCAGCATGCGGATACGCCGGAGAAACAGCAGGCAGTGATCGATGCCCTCGTTTTCAAATGCGACCTGCTCTGGGCCATGCTGGATGCATTGGAGCAGGCTTACGGCGATCACGGCCACATTCCGCCGGGCGCCTTTGATCCGAAACAGCCATGATGACACCGCAAAGGCAGCGCATCCTTCTTTCTCACCGATCGACGCCGGCACTGAAACCACATGTCCGGCTGCAATATGATAAAGTCCGTCAGGCTTGGGCCTTGTTGTCACCGGAAAAGGTGTTCTGGCCGGACGACGTAAGCCTCGACATTCTCAGACTATGTGACGGCACGCATTCGGTGACCCAGATCCTGGAGGAACTGTCGATGCAATACGACGCACCCATCGAAGAGATAACCGCAGACGTCGAGACCTTTCTGCAGGACTGGTCCGACCGGTCGCTGGTGGCGTTATGAGCGAAACGGTCCTTCCACCGATCGGCATGCTGGCCGAGTTGACGCATCGATGTCCGCTTCAATGCGCCTATTGTTCGAACCCGCTCGAACTTCTGAAGGCAAACCGTGAAATGGCAACTGAAGGCTGGCTGTCCCTGTTCGATCAGGCAGCCGATCTCGGCGTGCTGCAGATTCACCTGTCTGGAGGCGAGCCGACGCTACGGCCGGATCTCGAAACACTGGTCCGCCGGCTGAGTGATCGCGGCGTCTATACGAACCTGATCACCGCCGGCGTCGGCATTCGCGAAGGACGGATCGACGATCTGGTGCAGGCAGGGCTGGATCACGTCCAGATCAGTTTTCAAGGAGCATTGGCGACCACCACAGAAAAGATCGGGAACTATCGCGACGCACATTTCAAAAAGATCGAGACGGCCGGAAAAGTGCGTGCAGCCGGCCTGCCTCTAACGATCAACGCCCCGATCCATCGCCATAATATCGATGAGATACCGGCTTTTATCGAGCTGGCACTGAAGCTTGATGCCGAGCGACTGGAAATCGCCAATGTGCAATATGCCGGCTGGGCGCTTCTCAATCGCAATTCCCTGATGCCGGACCGCGCTTCCGTCGAACGGCAGGTGAATGTCGTGCAGGAAGCACAGGAGCGGCTCCACGGCATTCTCGCCATCGATTTCGTCACGCCCGATTATTTTGCGATCTACCCCAAACCCTGCATGGGCGGCTGGGCACGCGACGCCTTCATGGTGGCGCCGGACGGCACTGTCCTCCCCTGCCATGCGGCCGGCACGATACCGGGTCTTGTTTTCGAACGTTTCGGTGAGAAAAGCCTTGCCGATATCTGGCACGCTTCCCCGGCATTCAACGCCTTTCGCGGCACGGATTGGATGGCGGAGCCTTGCCGCACCTGCGACCGCAAGGAAATAGACTGGGGCGGTTGCCGCTGTCAGGCTATGGCGATTGCAGGCAATGCCGCTGCAACAGATCCCGCCTGCATCAAGTCTCCCTTTCACGCGCGTATGGCAGGATTGATCGAGGAGGCAACGATATCCGGGCAGGATGCCTTTCACTATCGCCGAATAGGAAGCGGCGTGACGAACCACGCACACAATGCCGCCGAGACAGTAGAGAGCTGACAGAAAACCTATTCAAGCACATCATCACGATTCGTTTGGCGTATTCTGCCTTTTGAAGGAAGATTTGGTTTCTGGGTCAGGCTTTTTCCCGTTCGGGAGGCTGACCCTTGAGCTTATGGTCCTTGAGAACGATGAGCTACATCGCCAGGGAAGAAGAGGTCTTCTCGCCAGCGATATCTTTTGGGTTCGAATGGGGATTTTTGGTTGCGGGGGCCTGAACGCAGGGAGACTTGTAAATTTCCTGGGTCTTGAGCGGAATCGAACCGCCGCCCCATCGGAATCAAGATCCCAAGTGTATGAATCTCGCTAGAAATTGCTGCTCACAGCAAGATCGCGCTTTGCAGGCCGCCTCTCGCGTATTTTTCCCGAGCCCTCGCGGAATTCACCTGCCTCAGATCGTCCCTCGATTTTAGCCAGATCCGCAATGGAAAAGAGATCGAGATAGGTTTGGATCGCGTTGTTCGCGCCGAGGATGATCTGGCTGAGAGGGCGGTACTTCACCTGCTCGTCTTTCGCTTTTATCCGGCCCGAAGCTGCGGGACGCTGGTCGTCCACCCGACAGATGACATCGCACAACGAGATCGCATTTGCCGATCCCGAGAGCTCCAGTCCGCCGTTTCGGCCACGTTTGGTTTTCAGAAAGCCAGCGTTCACAAGCTTCAAGACGACATGTGCCGCGAAGTCGGTCGTGGTTTCGGCGACCTTTGCGGCATCCGCGGTCTTCAGGCGGCAGTCATTCGATCTGGCACAGGCGACTAAAATTGCAATCGCCACTTCGGTCTCTCGTCTCAGCTTCATGATTTTATCTTCCGTGATTTTGATCCGCGAGTTCAGTCTGCCGTCTCGACCGTAAACATGCGGGCTCCCGGTTCTCAGGCTGCATTGCTTCTGCTTTGCGCGGCATGAAGTGCGTGGTATCGCCCGTCTGCATTCTCCAATAGGCGGTCGTGGCTTCCCTCCTCCACGATGTGTCCATCTTCGACGACGACAATCCTGTCGGCGCTGGTGATGGTTGCCAGTCGGTGAGCAATGACCAATGTTGTGCGCCCCTGCGAAAGTTCGGCAAGTGACTGCTGGATGGCTCGTTCCGTCTCGCTGTCTAGCGCAGAGGTTGCCTCATCGAGGATCAAGATCGGAGGGTTCTTCAAGAAGATGCGGGCGATCGCCAGCCTCTGCTTCTGCCCGCCGGAAAGCTTGACGCCGCGCTCGCCGATGACAGTATCGAGACCGTTAGGCAAGGCTGCGATGACATCGTCAAGACGGGCTCGGCGTGCCGCTTCGATGATCTCGCTCTCACTGGCACCGAGACGGCCATAGGCGATGTTTTCCCGAATGGTCCCGGCGAACAGGAAGACGTCCTGCTGCACGATCCCGATATTGGAGCGAAGGCTATTGAGAGTGATATCCCTGATGTCCACTCCGTCGATATTGATGGCGCCGCCAGTCACCTCGTAAAAGCGTGGCAGGAGTGCGCAGATCGTCGTCTTGCCGGCACCAGAGGAGCCGACGAACGCGATGGTTTCCCCAGCCTCGATCGACAGGTTCAGGCCAGCGAATATCGGCATGCCGGCGCGGTAGCCAAAATGGACATCGCGATAGGTAATGCGTCCGTCCAACCTTTGAATGGTATTGGCACCAGGCCGATCCTTGATATCGGGCTGCCGATCAAGGAATTCCGTATAGCGCTGGAACCCGGCAATCCCTTTTGGATAGGTCTCGATGATCGAATTGATCTTGTCGATCGGCCGGAAGAAAACACCGACCAAAAGCAGGAAGCCGACAAAACCACCAGCGGTCAGTTCACCGCGCGTGACATACCAGGCGCCTGCCAGCATCACCACGACCTGGACGAAGCGCATCGACAGGTATGAGAGCGACATGGACGCGGCCATGACCCGATAGGCCTCGAGCTTGGTAACGAGGTAGTCGCGGTTATTGCTGGCAAACAGCGTCCGCTCGTGTTCCTCGTTGGCAAAAGCCTGCACCACCCGGATACCACCGATGTTTTCCTCAATACGGGCGTTGAATTCCCCCACCCTACGATAGAGGGCATGCCAGTTCGCCGTCATGCGCTTGCCGTAGATCGTCGTCACCACAGCCGTCAGCGGAACGATAAGGCCCGTCAGGACAGCAAGGGGTACATGGACCGAGAGCATCAGCAGGAAAGCGCCGATGAGTGTCATCACCGCGATGAACAAATCCTCCGGTCCGTGATGCGCGACCTCCCCGATCTCCTCGAGATCCTTGGTCAATCGCGCCACCAGATGTCCGGTCTTGTGCTCGTCGAAAAAGCCAAATGAGAGCTTCTGTAGATGATCGAAAGCCTTCCTGCGCATCTCGGTCTCGATCTTCAACCCCAGCATATGGCCCCAATAAGTCACCACAACCTGGAGGCCTGCGTTTATCAGATAGATCAGGAACAGCCCGGCGACGGCGAGCGCGATCAATCCGAGCTGATTGCTCGGCAGAAGTCTGTCAATGAACAGTGTGACGGCAACCGGAAACGCAAGCTCAAGCATGCCGGCGATAACCGCACTGCCGAAGTCGAGTGCAAACAGACCGCGATGCGGGCGATAATAGGTCACGAAGCGCCTAAGCAGATCAGTCACGATGCTGCTCCATTCCCGGACGGCGGGATGTATCCAGCGGCGTCACCTGCGGTGCCGCTGCATCGAGCGTCTGTCGCCCCCTCGGCACAATCAGCGGTGTATTGGAAACAGGATCCTGGATGATGACGGACGGAAGACCAAACACATCTTCGACCAGTCGTTCGGTGACGATAGCAGACGGCTTGCCTTCGGCGATGATTGCGCCGCCTTTCATGGCGATCAGGTTTGAGGCATAGCGGCAGGCATGGTTGAGGTCGTGCAGCACAGCGACAATCGTGCGCCCCTGGCCGTTCAGATCCGCCAGCAGGTCCATGAGCTCGATCTGGTGGGCTATGTCGAGGAAGGTGGTCGGTTCGTCCAGCAGCAGAATCGGCGTTTCCTGCGCCAGCACCATTGAGATCCAGACACGCTGGCGCTGACCACCAGAAAGCTCGTCCACCAGACGACCGGACAGATCCGTGACGCGGGTTGCCCCCATCGCGTCAATGATGGCTTCCTCATCAGCCGTCGACCATTGCCGGAAGAATGATTGGTGCGGATAGCGGCCACGCGCGATCAGATCGGCAACGGTAATGCCCTCAGGGGCGACCGCGCTTTGCGGAAGCAGGCCGAGGCAACGGGCGACGTCCTTGGACGCAAGATCGGAAATGCTCCTGCCGTCTAGGATGACTTGTCCGGCAGACGGAGACAGCAGGCGCGACAGGGCGCGCAAAAGCGTAGATTTTCCGCAGGCGTTCGGCCCGACGATCACAGTGAAGGAGCCGTCAGGAATGGCAATGGACAGGTTTTCGGAAATCGTGCGCTCGTCATAGCGCAGCGTCACGTTCTCAGCGCGAAGCCGGCCGGATTCAAATTCAAAATTGGTCATTTGCGGCCCTCCCGTATCAATAACCATATGAAATAGACGCCGCCGATGCTCACCGTCATGACACCGACGGGAAGCTGGGCACCGAAAGCGTGCTGCGCGGCCCAATCGGCGGCGAGCAGCAGAAGCCCGCCCGTCAGCGCGGACGAGATGAGCGCAACACCCGCCGAGCGGGTAAGTCGCTTTGCGATCTGTGGTGCGGCGAGCGCGATGAAAGAGATCGGTCCTGCCGCGGCTGTAACGATGGCGGTCAAGGCAACGCCAAGAACCATCAGCAAAAGCCGCGTGCGGGCGGCGGTGACACCGGAGGCACGTGCAGCATCGTCCCCCATTTCGAGCTGGCGCATAGGACGGGACAGAAGCAAAGTAAGCGGCCCCGCGATGCATAGCACGATGGCAACCGGCACAAGCTGCTCGAAGCCGAGACCGTTGAGCGACCCTGCCCCCCATATGGCAGCACTAATCGCGATCTGAAGGTCAGCTTCGCGGATCATCCATGCGTTGAAGGCCGATAGCATCGCTGCAACGCCGATCCCGACAACGATCAGGCGAAAACCCTGCACGCCGCGCCGGTAAGCCAAAAGATAAACGGCCATCGCTGTGAGAATGCCGCCAATTAGCGCGCCGGTCGCTGTCTCGTAGTAGCCACCGGACAGAAGCAGAATGACCACCAGCGCGCCGGTGTGAGAACCGGCCGAGAAACCGATAATGTCAGGCGATCCGAGAGGGTTGCGGGTGAGGCTCTGGAAAATCGCTCCGCTCATGGCGAGCACGCCGCCAAGCAGGAACGCCAGTGCGACACGCGGCAGACGCCATTCCACAACGATCATCCGCACCTGCTCGTCACCAAGACCGGCGAAAGCGGCCAACACGTCCACCAAAGCGATCGGATATTTGCCGCTTGCCAGAGAGAGCGCCGCAACTCCGATCGAAAGAGCGGCAAGCACAAGGCAGATGAATATCGAGAGCCTGTCCAACCGACCCGACAGACGGCCACCAAAACGCCGCACGACCTGCACAGAGCGGCCGAAATCGATACGAGATGATGCCGTGGCGCTCATAGCCCGCTCACTTGTCTGCGCCGTGCCAACAGGATCAGCACCGGAGCACCGAGGAGAGCCGTGACGATGCCGGCCTCCAGTTCGCCCGGAAACAGCACCAGTCGGCCGGTAATGTCGGCGGCAATCAGCAACACCGGCGCGTAAATCATTGTCAGTGGAACGATCCAGCGTTGATCCGGGCCGGTGAACCAGCGCAACAAATGCGGCACCATGAGACCAACGAAGCCTATAGGACCAGCGGCAGCAGTTCCCGCGCCAGCAAGAAGCGTGACGGCGATCAGCGCCAGTATACGGGCGCGAAAAATGCTGGCGCCGAGCGAACGGGCCAGATCCTCGCCAAGCGCCACCGCATTCAACGGACGCGCGGCGATCAAGGCGACAAGCAGCCCGATCCCGATGAAGGGACGGACCGCTTCCACGACTTTCATATCACGCCCGGCAATCGAACCGATCGACCAGAAGCGCATGGCGTCAAAGGCATGCGGGTCGATGAGCGTAATGGCAGATCCGATGCCACCAAGAACGGCAGAGAGTGCCACACCGGACAGCACGAGGCGGACGGGCGTTGCACCGTCACGACCCATCGCTCCGAGCGCGTAAACGGCAACGGTAACAACGATCGCCCCCAAAAAGGCAAACCAGAGATAGGCCTCGATCGATTGGAAGCCGAACAGGCCGACCGCCAGCGTCACGAAAAACGCTGCGCCAGCATTGACGCCAAGGATGCCGGGATCTGCCAGCGGGTTCCTCGTCGCTGCCTGTATCAGTGCTCCCGACACGCCGAAGGCAGCACCACAGAGGATACCGAGCAGGGTGCGCGGCAGACGATAATCGTGCACGATGATGTGCTCCGCCGAACTCGCTTCATAAGACAGCAAGGCATCAACCACTGTGGCAGGTGACACAAAACGTGCGCCGACAAGAAGGCTGGTGACAAAAACTGCGAATAGCAAGAAGAGACCGCACAGCAAAACAGTGAGCCGGCCCACATTACCCGCAACCTTGGCTCGTTTATCATCGACAGATGAAAGATTAGTGCCGCTCATCCGCGCGCTTGGCCTTCGATCCAGTAACCGACCGATGTCAGGCGGTCCTTGTCGAAGCCAAGATCGTCGCGGAAGTGCTTGCGCGCCTCCGAGGCCGCCGTGACCTCGCCGGCGATCCAGATGTAGCCCGGTCCATCCGGCAGTTTGACGGAGCGCGCAATGTCTAAAAGGCTGGTCGGGCGGTCGCCATGGCCGTAGCTCTCGTGCCAATGCAGGCTGAGATCCGTGGCGCCATGCAGGGTCTGCCGATCGCTGTAATGAGGAACCTCGACATGGGCCGTGACCCGGTATCCGGCGGGTAGTTCCTCCAGAATACGGCCGACAGCCGGAAGGCCGGTGAAATCGGCAATGAGAAGGATCCACAATGTGTCTTCCGGCAGATGGAAACGTCCCTCGGCATTGGTGAGGCCGAGCCTGTCGCCAATACTTGCAGCGAGCGCCCATTCCGCCGCAACGCCGCCTTCATGCGCCACGAAATCTACGATCAGGCGCGACGAGCAATCATGCCATTTCCGTACGGTATAGGGGCGCGTGGGGCCGGCCGGCTTCTGCCACTTGCCGTCGGTGCAGGTGGGCAACGCCACCGT
Source organism: Aliirhizobium wenxiniae (assembly GCF_014201355.1). Classification (GTDB taxonomy): domain Bacteria; phylum Pseudomonadota; class Alphaproteobacteria; order Rhizobiales; family Rhizobiaceae; genus Neorhizobium; species Neorhizobium wenxiniae. Next base: position 10,096 of record NZ_JACHEG010000011.1, on the reverse strand, counting down.
CCCTCCCCGGCTTTCCGGAAACAGCAGCCGGATCCATTCGTCCGGCTTGCCGCTGGAGTGGAAACGATGGAGGTCGTCACCACCGAACTCGACACGGACCATCGAGGGACTGAGCCGGCTGGTGGCGACGACGTCTGCGAGAAAGTAGTCGGGCATGGCTATTCACTCCTGTGCCGGGCCACGCGTTCGGCGGCTTCGGCGAGCCTCGGCATGAAGCGGGGAAACCCGTATGGGATGGAAAGAACGCTGAGCGCGGATGTCGACCAGACCGAGGCTGGATCGTCCAGGGCCACATAGCCGCCCTGCCGGACAGGAGCGATGGTGTGGAAGAGAGGTTGGGCTTCCGCCGCCTCGCGTGTGCCTTCGCCATACCACATGACAAGAAGGTCGGCATCGATCCGGTCGGATTGTTCAAAGCTCAGCGATGCGGAGAATTTGCCGGGATTGGCGGCTGCGAGTTCTTCCACAACGACCGGATTCTTCATGCCAAGCGCATTCAGTGCCGCGACACGCGGATCGGCCGGTAGATAGACGACGATGCCGCTCGCGCCGTTGAAATAGGTTCCGAAGACGAAGGTCCGGTCTTTCAGGACGGGATACCGGCCGCCGAGATCCTTCAGGAAATCTCCCGTCTTTTCGACAAGGGCTTTGGCTTGGTCCGCAACGCCTAGCGCTGCGCCCGCAACAAGCGTCTGCTCCTGCCAGCCTGCGAGCCAGGGTCCGGACTGATAGACCACAGTGCTGGCAATGCGCGAAAGTCGTTGAAAGCTGACCGCATCGACGCCCGACCGCACCGCTAGGATGAGATCGGGACGAAGCGCGGCGATTTCCTCGAAGTCGATCAGGCCGGGTTCCAGCAACGTGATATTCCGGTCGGTGACGAATGGCGCGTCCCAAGGAAGGATGCCGTCATCGGTCATATCGTGTTTCGGCATCGCGACCGGGGCGAAACCGAGCGCGAAGACCGCATCCTGCACACTCCACCCGATCGTGACGATACGTTTCGGCGGAGACGAGACAGTAGTCGTGCCTAGCGCGTGCTGGACGGTCACGGGAAAGCCAGCCGGTTCTGCATAGACGGGGCCGGCGGCCGCCCAGATCAGGAGATGTGCAAGTATCAGCAAGCGCCGCATGTCGTATTCCCGGCAGGCATTTTGGAAGATCCGGCGTGCCTTTGCGCGCCGGGACCGATAATGTTCAGAAGGAATGCTTCAGCGTCAGCTTGAGGTTGCGGGGCGCCCCCATGAAGAAGCCATACCCGACGCCGTTATTGAGAGCCGAATAGTATTCCTTGTCGAACACGTTGTTGACGTTGAGTTGGAGAGAGGTGTTCTCGGTGAAGTCGTATTTCGCCATCACATCGAAGACAGCATAGGCGGGCTGCTCAATATCGATCGTAGAGGTTTGGTAGGTGAGCTTGCTCTGTGCCCGCAAGCCACCGCCGATGGTGAACTGTTCATTCGGGAAGGTGTAGGTGGTGAACAGTTTGAAGACGTGTTCCGGATACTGATGAGTGTTGAACTTGTCCCCGGAGGACGGACCCTCGGTGTATTTTGATACCGCATAGGTATAGCCGCCCGTCAACAGCCAGCGATCCGTGATAAAGCCGCTCAACTCCACTTCAAAGCCGCGCGTTCGTACGCCGTCAACTCCCTCCCAGCAGGCAAGGATAGTAGGATTGCAGTAGGATACGTCGGAGAGGCGGGAGGCGACGTTATCGCGGTTCACCTGAAAGACCGCCAAAGTACCGTTGAGGCGCTCATCGAAGAATTCGCCCTTCAGGCCGGCCTCTATATTGGTGCCCGTGATAGGATCGAGCAGGCTTCCATCGCGGCCGAAATTGTATTGCGGCTGGAAGATGCTGGTATAGCTCGCATAGGCGGAGATTGTGTCGTTGATGTCGTAAACGATGCCCGCGTACGGCGTGAAGACGCCATTTTCGTTAATCTGGTTCTGCGTTACCTTGCCAGTTGAAAGAATGGTCGTTGTGGCGTCGTAGTCGTACCAGGAAAACCTTGCGCCGGTGATAAGCTTAAGGGAGTCCGTGATTGAAAATCTTCCGGCTGCGTATGCGCCAATTTGCTCGGTTTGGTACTGTAGTCGGCTGAAGGGCGTGAACGCCGCGTAGTCGAAATCGGATGACGAACTCCAATTCAACGGGTCGCTGATGAGCGTCGTAGCACCGAGAGAATTGAGAATCTTCAGGTTCGTGCGATTGGCGTTGACACCGAAAACCAGGTCATGATCGCGGCCGAATGCCTCAAACGAACCATTCAGATTGGCATCGAACGAATAGACGTCATTGTCATAGTTAAACAGGCGGTCGTAAAGGTAGAGATCTGAGCCGGTGTAGCTTGAGAAAGACGCGGCCATTTCGGACTTCGACCAGGATGCCCGACCAGTGACGTTAAGCTTCCAGTCGCTCTCGAAGCGATGCTCGAGGTCGAAGAAGGCCGTATGTTGTTGGCGATCGACATACTGCCAGTCGTTTCCGACAAAGTCTGATGGCGAGAAATCATAGAACGAGCCGTCGGTCTTGACCGGCAGTCCTCCCCAATCGTACCCGTCGATCTTCTGTTTCTGATAGCTATACCCAATGTTGACGGTCGTATCCTCCGCCACGTCCGCTTCAAGAGTCCCGTAGAAGAGACCATCCTTGTTGAATGAATCATCCTTATAGGTCTGACCGGCACCATAAGAGCTTACGACACGGCCCCTGACTGTGCCTTCATCATTGAAAGGGGTGGAGTGGTCTACTACGGCCTCCGCGTTCCCCCAGGACGAAGCCCTTGTGGTGATCGTCGTCTTTTTCTCATCCAGAGGCTTCTTGCGCATCAGGTTAATGGCGCCCGATGGGTTACCCGCGCCCGTGACAAGGCCCGAAGCGCCGCGGAGAACCTCGACTCGGTCGTACATGTCCAGGTCGTCGGCGCCGTCGCTGTCGCGGGCGTAATACTGCACGGGATTGGCGACCCCGTCATACTGCATGTTGTCGATGATCAGGCCGCGCGACCAGTATTGATACCGGGCATCCCCGAAATTCTGGTTGGCGATCAGGCCGGGCGTGTCCGCAACCGCTTGGTCGAGGGTCTCATAGGACTTGTCTTCGATCTTCTGGCGGGTGACGACGGTGACCGTCTGCGGCGTCTCCTTGACCGACAATGGCAGCTTCACGCCCGTTGACATTGCGCCCGTCGTGTAGGAGCCGGTGCCTTCGGTCGTACTGCCAAGGCTACTGATGACGATGGGTCTGAGCGCGGTGGAATCGTCGGCGTTTTCCGCGCCGTTGGTCATCGATGCCGTGACGAGGGAAACAGTGGTCGCACCGGTAAAGCGATAAGAGACACCGGTACCCTGCAATAGCTGCCCGATGGCCTGCTCCCGCGAATAGGTGCCCTGAACGCCGGAACTGCGAAGCCCCTTCAGCCGCCCGGCATCAAAGAACACCTGCAGGCCTGCGCGGTCGGCAAAAGCGAGAACGGCCGTGTTGAGGCTCTGCGCGGGAATGTTGAAGGCAAGCGTCGACATGTCCGCTGTTGCCGCGGCCGCCGCCTTCTGCTGCGCCAGTACCGGTGATGCAGACATCGCGAGGCTTGCCGTAATCGTCAGCGCGCTCGCCGAAGCAGCGAGCCAGACTGACCCCGCGCGCTTGTTTCTCGAACGAGTGCCCCCTGATTGCATCCCCATTGCGAAACCCTTTCCGTCCTGCTCGATTTGCATCGGCGAAATACCCCTTTCGCCGGTTCGCAAATAAGACGAATCCAGTCATGTTTTCCGGTAAGGATTTTTCGCCTTTTTTTTTACGGTTTCAGCAAACCACTGAAATCGCTTGATGACTGGCGAAGACTGAGCAGGTCGTTCAATAGATGACGGTCACAAGAGGCGGAGCAGAGGCCGAACGCAGGCCGAGTTCACTGGCGATAGTCTGGAGCGCATTGTCGAGGTCGTCGATCCGGAACACACCGCTGACTTTGCGGCTGGCAAGCGTCGAGCCGGCAATGACTATGCGACCGCGGCGATAGCGGTTGAGTTCCGACACCACCTCCGCCAGCGGCACTTGATCGAAGATCAGACGCCCGCGGCGCCATGCGGTCGCCTGCTCGACATCCTGGCTACTGATCCTGCCGAGACCCGCAGCCAGAGAGTAACGGACGGACTGTCCGGGGGACAGCACGACCTGTCTTGCGCCGCCCGCATTATCCGAAAGAGCGACCCGGACATCGTGTTCGGCAACCGAGACTTGGACGGCATCCGCCAAGCGCTCCACGGCGAACTGCGTGCCGAGCGCCGTCGCGGTCCCGTTGCCGCCTTCCACCACGAAAGGACGCTTTTCCGTCGGCCCCATAGACGCCACGGTGAAATACGCCGTCCCCTCAATCAGGGTGACGCGCCGTTCGGTGTCATTGAAATGCAGTGCTATGGCGCTGCCGGTGGAGAGCTCGACGACGCTGCCATCGGGCAGGTCGACTCTACGTTGCTCGCCGGGTGTCGTGTGATAGTCGGATGCGATGAGTGTTGCGGGATTTCCGAACCAGAAGCTTCCGGCGCTGACGACTGCGGTCAGACAGATCGCCGCCACCGCGCCATATCGCCAGAAGCTGGAGCGCAGTTTTGTGATCGCTGCGGGTGCCGGCTGGTAAGGTCGCTGTGGGAGACTAGCGCTTGCGATGTCTGCTGCCAGCGGACCGGGCGCATGACGCAGCGCGGCCAGATCGCTCCAGGTCTGTCGGGCGAACTCGAGAGCCCGTACATGGGCCGCGCTCTGGCCGCACCAGCCTTCGAACGACTGGCGTTCCTCAGGCAACAGCGGTTCGCCGCCCAGCCGGATCACCCATTCGGCGGCTTCAGCCTCAATGCGCTCTTTGTCGTATCTTTGTCCCACACTACGGTCCATGTCACTTGTGCCGTCGGTCCAGACCTATTTCCGAATAGGACGTTCGAGCGTCCCAACTCCAGTAAAGGCCGGGCGATTTTTCCTGTTATTGTGGCCGAAGCCGTTGCGTAACGTGTAGCAGCGCCTTGGCAAGATGTTTCTGCACAGAGCTTTCGGAGATGCCGAGACGCTCGGCCGTTTCGGTATAGCTCAGGCCCTCGATCCGGTTCAGCACGAAAATCTGCCGGGTTCGTTCCGGCAGTTCGACGACCGCGGCTTGCAGAAGCTCAAGCTTCTGCCGGGCGTCCGTCTGCTCTTCCTGCGTCGGCTTGTCATCAGCGATCGCGGCCATTTCGTCATGGGCGGACGCGTCGGTCTTCTGCCTCGCCTTTTGCCGCACATGGTCGATCGCGAGATTATGCGCTGTGCGATAGAGATAGGAACGGCCATGGGCAACGTTTACACCGCTCGCAGAGTTTTGCTCGGCAAAGCGGAGGAATGCCTCTTGCGTCAGGTCCGCGGCAATTTCTGCGTCTTTCAGCTTGTGTGTGAGATAGGCCTGCAGTTCCCGCCGGTGCGCAAGGAACAACCCCTTTAGCGTCTTGCCTGTCACTTTTGCCGGTCAGCACTTTCGGTTCTTGATTTCATGAGTGCTGTTATCCGGTTTTATTCGGCTACGCAATCAGCCGTCTCTGGAACGAGCGTATGCGCCGCTGGACGTTACGCTCTTGAAAGGAGACGAACTGGCGACCCGGTCTTATCCGTGACGCATACAGCAATTACGTGACTAATCGGACAGCGCGTTGCGGCGAGGAAGAACAGTCGAGCGTGGGAGTAAACCAACTCGCGTAGCCTCACCAACTCGAAAGCTTCTACACGAAAAGGCTGCAAGTTCCCAACATTGGGAACCACGTACATATGACTTATTATGCAATCCTTTCGGGGGCCAATACACCTGCCCCCGAAACATAGTATCGATAAACGGTTCTTAAGGTTGCATGTGCCGCGCACCGGCCTGATCCACTTGCACGTCCACCGTCGAGACGTACCCTTGCTGGCGACATTATCGATAACATACATCAATCGATCCGCGTCGCGCCTATTAGGCACAGATCGCTAGCGCGCTTTTCCGACGGTGGAGAGCCGAGTTTGCCAGACTGGGCTGATCACTAATCCGCTAATGTCTGCGCGCGCCGCAACCGAATCGGTGACCTGAGAAATCGCCTGAATCGCCGGAACCTTATCTCGGTACAGCTTCTGAATTTTAGCGTACTCCGCCTTCTGCTGATCAGGCGCTAAGAATAGAGCTTCATCGATCGCCCGATTAAGTTCGTCATCCTTATAGGACACGCGCCAACTCAATAGGCCCGACAGCTGCGCCTCATCCCTGTTGTCAGGGTTGTGGACGATGCTGCGCAAATCACCATCGGGATGAGAAACCTGCCCTCCGCTTCGTCCGACGACGAGTTGAAAGTCGCGCTTGCGCATCGGACCATAGACTGTCTCGCCACCACCGCTGATAATGTTGACGTCGATACCGCCTGTTGTGAGGGCGCCCTGTATAGCTACCGAGAGGTTGTCAAAAGGCGGTTCCGATAGTGCGTGCAGCGAAAGCTTCAATCCGTTGGCGTAACCCGCCTCTGCCAACAGGGATTTCGCTTCCTCAACGTCTGGTGCTGGCGGCTTGACGCCTTTCTCACCGCCCAAGCCGATCTGGATCGGATCGACGTGAGCGACGCCGTAATATTTCATGACCGAATTGTTGATCCCTTCAAAATCGATGAGCTTGATGATCGCCTGCCTAACCCTAGGATCCGATAGCGCCTTGTCTTTCATCGACATTGCCAGATAGTAGAGGCCGTTCCCGACCTCGTTGATGATCTTGATATCCTCGTCTTTTTCCATCGTGCTAAGGTCCGCCGCGCTCAGCGAGTAGGCGATATCAAGATCCCCTTTTGCGAGGAGCAACCGCTGAGACTGTGATTCTGGCAGGTGGCGCATGATAACCCGGTCCATCGTCGCCGGCGCTCCCCAGTAATTTTCGTTTCGCTTCAGGACCACGATCTCGTTCGGCGTCATGATTTGCAAGCCGAATGCGCCCGAACCTGCTGCATGCGTGGCAAGCCAACCGCTTCCGAAATCTCCATTCTTTTCATTCTGGAGCACCGTCTTCTTGTCCAGAATAGATCCTGGGCCGGTCATTGCCAGCGTCAGCAGAATGATGTTCGGATCGGTTTTCTGCGGAATGCGGATCTCGACAGTTTGTGCGTCAACCGCCACGAAATTTTCGTCGGCGTTCTGGGCCGTATAACCTCTGATCTTAAAGTTCGTGGCCTGCGCCAAGTTGAGTGCCAGCACACGTTTAAAGGACCAGACGACATCCTCGCTGGTGACCGGATTTCCAGAGGCAAAAACGGCCCCGGTACGCAAGGTGAGGCGGATGGAGTTTCCATCTTCAGAAATGACCCACCGTTCGGCGAGCTCGGGCATAAGCGACGTACGGTCGGACGGATCTATGCCAACGAGGTTATCATAGAGGTTAGTGATAATTTGGACGCGCTCCTTACCGCCAGCTCCAGCAGGATCGAGCGTGAGCACGTTTGCCATCGAAAAGCCGACGACCAGCTGGTTCTCGGGTGTTTTTGCTGCTGCAGCCAAAGGCAGTAGAGCCAGCAGTCCCATCGCCGCCGTAACCGCGATTAATTTTCGACGCTTTATATTTGCCACTGATATTCCTCCCATAACATTTCTTCCTCCCGCCAGCACTAGCGGTAGGCCGTCCTCACACGACCAAATTGCTGTTGATGTAGTCGAGATTGATATCGACCCCGATGCCAGGTTGTTGGGACAACGAGACATAACCTTCAGAATCCATCGGATCATCGATGGCATTGAGATAATCGGGGCACGCGTCGTAATCCAGCATAGGATGCAGAAGGCCGCGCTCGTACCAGCGGCAATTTTTGCTGACCGCAGATATGAGAAGGTTCTCTGCGCCATGACCGTGAACTTCACAGTTCATGCCAAAGCTTTCCGCTAAATGCATCGTCTTGAGCGCCGGCGTGATGCCGCCAACATCCTCGACACCCGTACGCAAAATATCGCACGCACCCGCCTTAACCCACTCAGCGCGGTGCTTGTACTTGCCGCCCATGGATTCCGGGCCAATCACCGGAATCTTCAGTTCTGCAGCAAGCCACGCGTAAGAAGACATTGACTGTTCGTCCATGACTTCCTCTATCCAAGTGAAATTCAGCGCTTCTAGTCCCTTACCAAGAGCATAGGCCTCCTCGCGCGAGTACCAATGGTAAGCATCCAGCATCAGCGGCACAGATGGGCCGACAGCTTCACGCACAGCAGCGCAAGCCTTAAGATCCATTTCGATGTTGGGCGACCAACTCACGGGAGGCATCCATGTGTGCAGCTTGATTGCCTGATAGCCGCGCTTGACAAGCCACTCCGCAAAACGTCCGTAATCATCGGGTTTGGCGAGACCACCTTCTATCTCGTCACCGCACATGATCGAGCCATAGGTCGGAACCTTATCACGGTAAGATCCCGCTAGCTTGTAGCTGGGTAAGCCAGCCAACTTGCCGCAAAGATCCCACAACGCGACATCTACGACACCAAGGGTGCGGTCACTCAGCTGGCCACCGCTGCCGCGCTGCCAATGCGCCAAGTCTTGCCACAAGCGTTCACGCGCGAAAGCATCTTGTTTGAACAGAACGGGTCGAACGTAACTATCGACTAGATGTGGCCGGACCTGCTCCGGGCTGGCGAATGCGTGCCCTTCTACCCCGTTCTCCGCAACCAGCGTCAGCAGGGATTTCCTCACCTGCCGAGCCGGCCCTGGATGATCGTGACCATCCGTGTCTTTTTCCAGATGAGTTGTATGCCAAAACGTCCGAACCTGCACATCCACGATCTTCATTCTGTAGCTCTCTCCCATATGCAATCTGATCGAAGCTTCAGCTGAAGCTCCCTCCGCAACATGTTACAGAGAATTTCATGGCGCAGTAGGACATGTAAATACCCTACTCAGCATTTTCTGATCGGTTGCCGAGACAAAATCCGTACGCCGATCAAACAATAACTCCTTAAATACCGATTTTTCTGCGCTATTTTGTGCGCGCATTGATTGCCAAGGGCGCTTATTCCTGTCCTACCACATAACACTAGATCCGAACTCTTGTCATACATCGTTCGCTGCGATATGAACGAATCCTCTATCGGGAGAATTGAAATGAGCAAATTGACATCGCTCCGAGGCGTCGCTGTATCCACTGTCGACGCACGTCCGCTTGTTGCACGCATCACAGCGTCCTTACGTGAAGGCATTGAGCTTGGGGAACTTGGCGCAGGGGCGAGACTGTCGAGTGAGACCGAGCTTGCTCGCCAGCATTCTGTGAGCCGCGCCGTCGTCAGAGAAGCGATTGCAGTTCTGCGGTCCGATGGGCTCGTCGAGGTGCGAAGAGGCGTTGGCGCTTTCGTCGTTGAACGCGTGCAGGAGCCGGTCCCTTTCGCAGACCTCTCTTTGGAGAGGATTTCGTCAGTTATCGAATTGATAGAACTACGGCTTGGATTCGAAACCGAGGCGGCATCGCTGGCTGCTGCTCGTCGCTCTGCAACTCAGTTGGAGGCTATTTTAGAGGCACACCGACATGTTGGAGAAAGCATCGAAGAAGAGCAGCCAACACGTTACACTGACTTCAACCTGCATCTCCGAATTGCCGAGGCGACCCAGAATAGTCGATTTCCTGAATTGATGATGCTGGTCAAAGCCGGAATGGTGGCCGCCGGACCAAAAGCGACATCAGAGGATGCTGCCTCGCTGCTTCCCAAGAACCCTCATCTCCAGGAAGAGCACGGCAAGATCGTGAATGCGATCGTGCGCGGATCGGCCGATGACGCGCGCTCGGCTATGAGGGCCCATCTGGAAGGCAGTCTTGAGCGATACAAAAACCTGCTGTTGGCCCGCGTCGCTATGTAGTTTCGCCCATCACAAAGCTCGATAGGCCATCGGAGGCCTTAACTTGAACCTGCTCGGGAGGCAGGGGGAGGAAATATGTCAACTCGCTGGCTGCGGTCTACCCGTGTCGCCGAACAACTCGGCACGATTGCCATCACCTTGCTCGGGCTGCTCGTACTTACCTTCATCATTGGCCGGATGATGCCTGCGGATCCCGTGCGCGCCATGGTTGGCGAGGACGCGACCCGCGAGAC
>NZ_JACHEG010000010.1 GCF_014201355.1 Aliirhizobium wenxiniae | reverse complement strand
CCGCCGGCATAGGCGTAGTCGGTCGTTGCAACCGTGCCGCGGCCGTCACTCACCCGCATCTGCGTCACTGCATGCAGGACCTGCGGCATGAACGTGTTCGTCCACCGTGTTGACGGCGTATAGTCAACCGACACCACACCGCCCGTCTGCAGCGTCACACTCCGCATAAGGTTCGGATTGCCAGAGCCAGACTGCGAAATCCACATCGTGCTTTTGGTCCGAAGGAAATCGGGCAAACCGTCACCGTTGAAGTCACCTGCCATACGGTTACCGGTAAGGCTGAAAGACGTCTCACGAGCGAATGCGCCTCCGCTCGCATCGAACCTGACAGACCACGCGCGCAATGTATCAAAATACTCTCCCCCTCCCGTCACGATTTCAACGCGGCCGTCATTGTCGAGATCGCGTAGGTTCGGCAACCAGTCGAGCGAAGCGGTTATGGTACTCAACACGAAGCTCTGCCCAGTGGACAACCAGACGCGACCATTCTTCCCGTTAGACGTGGAGGCGAGAATGTCGGGCAACCCGTCGCCGTTGATGTCACCGAAGGCGCATGCATAGGTTTTTACCGCCGCGGTGGTATTTCCCTGACACTGAACCGGACCGCTTATCTCTTTCCACGCGCCGTTCGTGGACCAGCGAAGCCGAACTGGGTTACCAGCAAGGAAGGCACCCTGCTTTCCATTTCCATAAACGTCGGTGAGGGTCAGAACTTCCTTCTTTAGATCGACCACCGTGTCATAGCCGTCGCCATCGTGATCGAGCGCCGCGTAGTAGGGATCCAATGCTTTGTTGCATGCGGTGGCGTAGTCGGTATCGCAGTTGGCCAACTTCACGGAAAGGTTCGACTGGACCTTCCCTGCCTTCTTCTCCTTTATCTCGATATTTTCCTGGCCTTGCTCCCGATAATAAGAATAAGCCATGGCTATGTCGCGAAATGACCGACCCTGGACAAATCTCCCGGCCTTGAAGCTGAGACTAAGGTCATGGCTGCTTCTCAATTGCAGCTTGTAATCGGCTGCAAGGCTGCCGTCCTGTGCAAAGCTCGCTATCCGGAACCCCGCACTTACGGTGCTATCGCCCTCTCTGCCTGATACGATGTGATATCCACCGTAGATCTCATCCCGACCATCGAAATTCAGATCTCCAACCTGGCTACTTATCAATGAATTGAGGGGGTAATTGTCGTAAGGCGAATAGCCGCTGTTCACCGCGAGGTTATGTGTCTTCGACGCATACGTCATCGTCGCGTTGTCGTAAGTCATCTGGCGGATGGTGCGGACGTTTGCGCCGGTGACGACACCGGAGGTGATCGTTGAGCCACGGCCGTACTGCTCGACCTTGGTCAGACGTGAGACGTTCGAGATCGGTGCCTGATCGTAGGTCAACTTGTAGGCGCTACGCAGCGCGCCACCGGCACTGACGCCGATGGTGATCAGGCGGTAGCGCGTGGTGGAAAGACTGAGGCCATTGGCCATGATCTGCCAGTCGGGACGAACCTCGTAATAGAAGTTGATGCTTGCCCCACCGCCATAGGTCACCTTGCTCGGATAGCAGACCGGGCTCTGCGGGCAGGTATAGGCGTAAGAGACCGTATTGTTATTGGTGTCGATCACCTGCGCCAGCAGGTAGCGGCCGTCATGCTGAAGCTTGTAGTCGGTGCTGTCGGCAGCAGGTGTCGTTCCGGTCAGTTCCATCACCGACTTGAACACCGAGCGGGTGCCGTCGCGATCGGTTACCGTCCAGGTGTTGGCGGCACTGTCGAACACGACCCGTTTGAAGTTCTCCACTTCCGTCACATGCGTGCCGCCAGCAAGGCAGGACCCCGCGACCATGCCAGTGGTGCACGCGACCAGCTCCTCGCCATTGAGCAGGTAGATATCGCCGGTATCATAGGCTGGAACGCCATAACCGGGTGTGGCACGCTCAATGACATCGAGACCATCCATGCCCCAGGCGTAACCGGCCCATCCCTGATACAGGCCACCAAGCCTCGTCTTGCGGGCAGAGTTGTAGCTGAGCGTCAGCTTCGGTTCCAAGCCGCGGAAGTCCGGAACATCGATGCCGATCTTCTGGGTGAAGAACCCGTTTCCGGCGATCTCCGGGATCGACGGTTTTTCGGGGGCGTTGACGGCGCGTCCGTTTTCGTCTGCGCTCGTCGCTGCGGTAGCTGCCAAAGTCGTGGCCGCCTTGGCTTTGGGCTCTGCAGTCGCCTCATCCTTGCCGCTGAGGTCGTTCTCGTCGTTCGTCAAATCTTCACCGGAAGTATCGTCGGACATCCCGACTGCCCTACCAGTTCCAAGCACAACCGACCCTTTTGACTCTCCAGTCTTTGCTTCGGTTTGACCAGCGCCGACTGTTAGATCGACCGCACGGTCATCTGCGGAGGAGGAACTTGCTACGGGAGAATTTTCACGCGGCCCAGAGGTTGACCCACCAAATTCGGGTCCAGCCGTACCGAGCGCCGACAGGCCCGCAGAATAGCGACCCAGGCTCTGGTCGGCCGCATGCGTCGCCTTTATGAGACACACATTAGTGCCGGAGAAAACGACAAGCGACACCGTGGCAGCAAAAGCCGCAGAACGCACAGAAAAGAAACGCATGGACCCCTCGAAGCGAATCAGAACGTCAATTAAAACAGCGGGATCCAACACCCGCGACCATTACAACCGCAAGACAAATCTATGGCCGAATCCAACCAAACGCGAAAAAGAGATATTGTGTCGCATTATTGCAATGCTCACCGGAGCAGCCGCAACGTAAGGCAGCGATAGAGACTAGATTTTTATGCTCTTGAACGGATATGAACCCGGGCCCAGTAGCAAGACTGCAACGTCTATGTTGCTAGCTAACTGATTTCCTTAGACTCTCGGGGGCAACTCAGCCTGTTCCGATGCCTATTTTAGCTCCTAACGCCGCGTCTTTTTTGTCGAAGAAATGTACTTTGCCATCGCCAAGTTTCACCCCGATCGTAGTGTCGGGTTTATATGCATTGCGCCAGTTCTGAATCATCACTAACTCATCTCGTAGCTGCCTGAGTGACCTGTCGAAGACGACCCAGCGGCCGGCGTGGAATTTTTTTCAAGAGCGACATTGGTCTTTATGATGCAGGAGAAGACGACGATGTACGACTACCAACCCATCGTCGAGGACCATGTCAGGCCGAATCCTTTGCTGCAGGAGGGTCAGAGGATTCCGCTCGAGAAGGAAATCGTCATCCATACAAATGTGCAGATGAGTGAGCGCGTTCCAACGGCCGTGGCTGTCTGAGAGGCCCAGCACCGCATCCTGAACCGTGATCATCACGTTCGCAGACACGGGGAGAGATCGGGACCGATCGCCGCTTTCCCCTTCATTTCGCCAGCCATTCTCCATAGGCGTCGATATCGATCATCGGGACAGTGCCGCTGAACTGCAGCCGCGAGATCAGCTTGAACAGAAACGCTGTGGCGGGCTTGTTCTCGAAGACAAAATCATATTCGCCTGTGGCGTTGCGTGCGAAATGACCATGCGACGCCACGCAGCCAATGTCCAACTGGCGGTCACCGCTGCCTTCGAGAAGGATCGATTCGAGCGCCTTCCCCATGGGCGGGCTCCACTCGCTTTCAAAGGTCAGAATTCCCCCAAAAATCGGGATCGCGGGTTTTGCAGGATAGGTTCCGCCCGCATGCGGAATCGGCAGGCTCGTGCGATGGAGCCGCCTGACGCTAGCGACCTTGTCCTGTGCGTATCTTACGAGCTGCGCGTCGGCGGTCTGCTTTGCTTCGAAGACCGCGTAGACGCTTTCGGCAGGAATAATTGTCTGGTTCTCGTAGGTGAAGATGAAAGGCGAATACTGTCGGTCGAACACCACGACGTCGATCTGATCGCTGAAGTTTCCGAGGCTGTCCACGACATGCGCTTTCGCGACGCTGTAGCGGGCGGGCAGATATTTATCCAGCAGACTGATCCAGACGCTCTCGCTCGCGTCGCCCTTGACCCCGGGATGTTGGAAGCTCTTGCGCGCCACGGCCAGCCGCGACTGGATATCCTCGTGCAACGAGGACAGAAGCTGCGAGAGAGACCATTCGGACATAGTGTCTTCCTTTCTTATGAGAGTGGGAATTTCGGGCCGAACAGGTCGCGCCAGGCTTTCAAGGCGTCGCCGTTGCGTCCCTGCTTGGCGAGATTGATGGCGTTGCGCGCATCGCGGCTAGCGGCCAGGAGAAGGTCGCGGGCCCGCTGTTTGCGGGTGGCGTCCATGCCGCCGCTGATCGGCGGACCGAGGCCCGCGGGGTCGGCCCACGTGTCGAAGATGCGGTCGGCAAGCGTCGAGAACAGCCCTTCGAGTTCATAGTCGAAACGGCCCTGCCATCCACCATAAAGACACTCGAGCGCCATGACCTCGATCAGGAATGACGGCTTCACGGGCTTGTCGGACCCGTGCCTTGGATTGTTGTTCCAATACTTGACCATGCGGACAAGACCCTTCCACTCGTTGGAGAAGGCTTGATGCGCGTCGATCGCTTTCTGGGCATGAACCTTGGGGTTCGTCTTGATCCACGTGCCCTTGTCGGTATCCGGGATTTCGTAGTCGTCACCGAACGGGAAGGACGGAACGACGTCCACGCTCAGGATGCGATAGTCGGTGTTGTCCTCGGCGTCCACAACAACACCGAAATCGACGTTGACCGAGCGACCCTGCTTGCGCACCGCCTTCTCGCCGTACTTCTCGACGAGTGCCTTGTGGAAATCATCCAAGACAACAGAGGGTGCCTTGTTACGGTACTTCGAGCGCTCGCTCTCCTTGAGCACAAAGAAGATGTCTATGTCCTTGAGGGGCTTAGTCTTGGTGTGGCGCTTGTAAGACCCCGTCAGGAAGCTGTTGGCGATCGAGAACTTGGTGTCGAGATAGTCTCTAACCTCATTCTGTCGCTTCGACGCATTCTCCTGTTCGCGGTCGTTGAGCTCGAGCCGAGACTTGAATTTGCGGAAGGCCTCGTCGGTCGTAAGCATCAGTTCTTCCTCCAGTATGCGGCGCTCCCGCCGAGACCATTGTGGTCGATCGTTGAGCCGACGTTGTGGCGAACGAACCCGGCGGTCGAGCGGTAATAGCCGTTGCTCCAACCATCGACTTCAGGATGGCCCGGCTTTGCCTGCATCATGATCCGGTAGCTGGCGTCGGAGGGGGCCACTCCCGCTTTCCGGATATGGTATTTGAGCTGATCGGTGTCGGTCCAGAACCCGCCACCGCCATTCCAGCTATATACGATGTCGATGTCCCAGCGAACGATGAGGGCGTCGGTCTTCTTGTTGAAGACTTCCAGCACGACCTTCTCAAGGTCCTGCGTTCCAAGCCATGCCTTGAGGGCACGCATTTTGCTTTCCCAGCTGCCGACCAGGTCCGACGGGTCGAGGCCGCTCAGACGGATGATGTCCTTGAGGCTCTTGAGGATATTGTCGGCCACGTAGGTGACCGAATGGGTATAGGTGTTGACGGCGACGGTGGTCATGAGCCGAGGAACCCTTTCGGATCGAGGACGAGAACGCTTTCCGACGCGGTTTTCGTCGTTTCGCTGCCGAAGCTTTGCGCGCTGTCGCGGGCGGTGATACGGCTGCTTTGCTTCTTGAGAGAGTTGTTGACCCAGTCGAGGTCATCTGCTGGGCAAGGGAGCGACACCTTCCAGTCGCCCTTCAAGGGGTCGTAACCCAAGGTGTCTTCCTTGGCGTCCGATCCGTCGATGGCGTCGTCGTCATGGAGGGTGTAGACGCGCGTGCGCGGACCGTCGCAGGTGACCACGATCGCGGCGTCCTTTGCGGCTTGTTCCGCGATAACGCTCGCCGCCGTGCCGCCGACCGCCAGAAGCTCGTTCCGGTTCGAGCCGGCGTGACCCTGCGTGAGCAGCTCGACTATCGCCTTCCAAGTGTCGAGCGCATCACGATGCGGGTTGCTCCGGAAAACGCGTGAATAGGTGCTGCTCATGCGCGACCCTCCTTCACCCGGGCCTTGTGGGCCGCCTTTGCAGCGGCGACGATCGCCGACATCGTGACGCTGCCGGGGTTCATCGCGGTTGCCTGATCGGACGCGAGAGCGTTCGCCACCATCTTGCGGATGGCGCGGCCGTCCAGTCCGACGCACGCAGTCGCGCAGTCTTCGAGACCCTTCCCGTCAACGAGCTTTCGCATCTCGGGAAAGACCTTGGCGAGGCCGCCCAGGCAATCCCGGAGGATAAGCAAACACGCCTCTTTGCCGGGGAGCGGAACCTCGAGGATGAGATCGCAACGCGAAAGGAATGCGTCGTCAACCGCCTTGGGGAAGTTGCTCGTCGCGACGAACAGGAGGTTCGGATGCTTTTCCGCGAGCGCGTCGAGCTGCACGAGCACGGCATCGGTAGCGCGGTGGACATCGACGGGATTGGCCTCAAGGCTGAGCTTGCCGCGGTCGGCGGCCAGCGTCTCGACTTCATCCAGCAGGACGATGGTCGGCCCCGCCTGCGCGGCTTCCGAGATGGCCTGTCCGAAGAGATCGGTCACGGCGCGCTGGGTCTTGCCATGCGCGGCGCTCGCCAGCGAATGGGGCTCGACTTCAAGCAGGCGGAAGGTGTTGCTGCCGAACGACTTCGCGACGCGATGGGCGAGTCCCTTGGCGAGCGACGTCTTGCCCGTACCTGGAAGACCGGTGAGCATGATGACGCCGTGCAGCGGAATGACCGAACGCGGAACCTTTGAACGAAGCGTGAAATTCAACGCCGCCTGCGACAACAGTTTCGCCTTCATGTCCTCGTCCATGACGATGGAATCCCACAGCTCTCCAAGCGGGGCGCTCGGCAGACGAGTGATGCTGTGGATGCCCTTGGGCAGTTCATTCATCGGAAATGTTTCTCGTTGGTCCATATCGGTTGCCTTCTAGGCCGCTTGGCGCTTTGGTTAGCCGCGCGGGGGATTGGGATCGCTGCCATGGCTGTCGCTGTCGGCGATGCGGCCATTGCGGTTGTGGATGCGGAGCTCGGTGCCCTGGTTTCGGCTCACCTGCCGCCCGGCAGCTACGGCCTCCTGTTTCGTGTCGTGATGGCTGCTGGCACGCTGGCCGCCGCCACGTTTGACGTCCCAGCCGCCGGAGGGGGCGGGAACGATGTGGTGGGTTTCGGGACCCTTCTTCGGCATGACACACTCCATAGCTACGCTTCTGTTCGGTATATCGAACGGAATACGGTGCGCCTTGTCAATAACATTTTTGTTCGATATATATCGAACATCGCTAACCGGTTCAACCATCTAAGGAATTCGTTAACTATGCCCTCGACCCTCGGCGAGAAACTCAAGGAACTTCGACGACAAAAGAAGTACTCGCTTGACGAACTGGCCCGACTGAGCGGAGCGAGCAAGAGCTACCTATGGGAGCTCGAGAACCGCGCGGACCGTAAGCCCTCGGCCGAAAAGCTCATCGATATCGCCCGGGTCTTGGACACTACGACCGACTACCTGGTCGATGACAACGCCTCTTTCGACGACGCGCAAGCCAAGGAAGTGTTCTTCCGGAAGTTCAATACGCTAGACGACGCCACCAAGGAGCGCGTCATGGACATGATTGATGTCTGGAGCCGGAAGAAATGAAGCTGCCGACGACATGGGATGGGTGGGCGACCAGGGTCTCGGTGTATGCAAAGGAGGGGAAGAAGCTGCTGGGCTTGCCGCGGTTTCCGATCAATATCGAGGAGATCGCGCCACACTTCAGCCGGTCGATCTACCCGAACGAACCCATCACTTTGATACAGGGCGAAGACTTCGGAGGCAAATTCGAGGGAGCGTTGTTTCCGAACGAATCGAGGGATGAATGGGCGATCCTCTACGACAAGGGACACTCGTCGAAGGGGCGCATCAACTTCACCCAAGCCCATGAATTCGCTCACTATCTCGTCCATCGAGGTTTGACGGACAAGCCTTTTCATTGCTCGCGCAGTAACATGTGGGAGTGGAATACCGAATATGGTCGGATGGAGGCGGAGGCGAACAGCTTTGCCGCCTTTGTCTTGATGCCGCCCGACGACTTCCGGGAGCAAACAAAAGAGTTCAGGAAGCCGACAATCTCGGATTTCGAGGTCTTGCGAGACAGATACGAAGTGTCGATTACGGCTGCGGTCTTGAACTGGCTCAAGAACACCAAGACTCGCGCGATGATCGTCGTCAGCAGGGACGGTTTCATCGATTGGTCGTGGGGAAGTTCTACCCTTCTCTCTTCCGGCGTGTACTTCAGGGCGAAGACCGTGACGACACCAGTGCCTGATGTCTCGCTAGCGGCACTTGGTCCCTCACATGGTCTCACTGCGATCCAGCACCCTGCAGGGGTGTGGAACCGCTTTGAGCCTGTGTTCGAGTCGACCTTGTTTTCCGAATATCACGAGATGGCCATTTCCCTACTGACCTATCCCACCAGTGGCCCGACGCGTCGATTTGAAGACGATGTTGACGACGCCCTTGCAGCGCGCTGAAAGCGTCCGTTGGCTGACGATACGAACCCTGCCTCGAAGTAGCGGTCTGCGGAAGAGGGCAACGGCTAGACGCACCGCGTCAGGCCTAGGAACCCGGCCCCCAAAAGCCGTCGCGAGCGCAGCCTAGAAAAACCGACAGGAGCAGATACGGTGCGGCCGCAAGGTGCACCACGAACCGGAACTCGCCGTTTGCGGTCAAGCTCTAGGTCGAAAGCAACAAGTCGATCTCGCAGCTTGCCTGAGAATTGGACTGCGGCACGGCTAAGGTCATCGAGCGCGCGATCGCGGCACTGAAGAAAGAGAAGAAGGCCAACAGCGTTAAGATTAAGGCATTTCAAGCATATTTGGCGCAAAACTGGTTGATTAAGCGCATTGTGTGGGGACTGGCATTTGATTTAACCTCCCTGGTTGTGGGCAGGGAAAACAAATGACGAAACCAGCATACTTGAAGACTATCGTGTGCCTAGCCGCTTCACGCAAACACTCGGGAAGATGCATCGCAGGAAAAGTATTAGATGGCGATGAAGTGGGGACATGGATCCGTCCTGTGAGCAAGCGGCCTTCCGGCGAGCTGAGTGCTTTGGATTGCAGATATCAGAATGCTGTCTCGGCGGCATTGTTTGACATCATCGAACTTCCTATAATCGGATCAGCGTCACACTCCTTCCAGATTGAAAACCATTTCAACGACGACAAGTTTTGGTGGAAAAAAAAGGGAGAAGCCAGCTGGAAGCAAATCGGAAATCTGGTCGATAAGTTTACCGGCCCGATCTGGGAAAATGGTTCATCGAGCTATAACGGCAGGTCGGATCGAGTGCCTGAAGATCGAGCTGCGCAGGCTGTGATCAACTTTGGAAGCTCACTCACGTTGATAGATGTGGGCGACCTCGAGATTATAGTGCAGATCGAAGGGGCTGCATTCAATAATCCGTCTCGTCATGTGAGAGGGCATTTCACCTATAGTGGGAATCAATATCGTATGATGATCACTGACCCTAGTATAGAGGCTGAGTTCTTCGCCAAGACAGATGGCACCTACCGTATTGGCAGGGCGCTGCTTTGCTTGAGTTTAGGGGAACCGTACAGAGGCTTCGCATACAAACTTATCGCGGCCGTGTACCGGCCCTGAGACAGACGAGCGTAGATTTTTTACAAAGCGACCCGCTCGATTGGAGATTGTGAGATTTCATGAAAAACCCAAACCTGGAAATCTTCACGATTGGACACTCTACAAACTCTTATGAGGATTTCTTGAGTCGTCTCCGCCGGACACATGTAACCGCAATTGCGGATGTCCGCAGTTCCCCATTCTCGCGGCATTTCCCCCATTTTAATCGTGACGCTCTTAGGTCGGAACTTCGCCTAGATGGAATAGCATATGCGTTCTTAGGTGATGAACTTGGTGGCAGGCCGAAAGGTAAACAGTTCTACTGTGACGGTGTTGCCGATTACGAAAAGATGGCGCAGGCAGATCACTTTCAAAGTGGGATCGAACGCGTCACAACAGGCGCATTGAGTTACAAATTGGCCCTAATGTGTTCAGAACATGACCCACTCGACTGCCATCGTTGTCTCCTCGTAGGGCGAGCTTTATCTGAGAGGAACATTTCAGTTCAGAATATTCTTGGAGATGGCCGGATAGTTTCGCAGAAGGCGATCGAAGATCGACTTCTGAACATGAGTGGTCAAACAAACAGTGATTTTTTCCAGACAGCTAAAGATCGCCTAACGCAAGCGTACCGAGATCGATCTATGAAAGTTGCTTACGCCGAAAAAACCACAGATCGTGCTGCAAGGACGAAAGCCAAGGACAACTCGCCACATGCCAGTTAACATGACGACAATCGGGTTTACAAAATCCAACGCAGAGAACTTTTTTGAACGTCTCAAGAAAGCTGGCGTCAAGAAGCTCATCGATGTGAGGCTACATAATACCTCGCAGTTAGCTGGTTTTGCGAAGGCAGACGATCTGGCCTATTTTTTAAAACAAATTTGCGGTGTCCAATATGTTCACCAACCTGTGCTTGCTCCGACGGACCAGATGCTCAAGGCTTATAAAAAAGAAAAGGGGGACTGGAGCGTCTACGAAAACCAGTTCATCAGCCTAATGGCTGAGCGCAGGATCGAAACGCGACTCAAGCCTGAGATGTTCGATGGGTCCTGCCTGCTTTGCTCAGAGGCTACACCTCACCACTGCCATCGAAGGATTGTTTGCGAGTACCTAAACGACAAATGGGGCGGCGGTACGCTCCAGGTGAGACACCTTTGATGGTCGTTCCTACAGCCGCGGTATGCCGCTGTAGGACGAGATCGCTCGTTCGCCAGCTAGAGCGCAAACCGAATACAGATAAAGCGACAGGTCAAGCCTTAGACTGTTTCTGCATCACCACATCGTTGAATTGCTGCACATAAAGAGCTACCATAATCGCAATCCTTGCATCGCGATCTGAAGGACACCGATGCCTTATAGAGAGTGCCAACGAGGATGGCGGAGTAGTTAACGGATAAGTGGAACTCACTCCGAAAATTAAAGAGCCCGCGCTGGCCACAAGCGGGTTTGCTGAGAGATACCTATAGTGTCTCTATAGATCGGAGAAGATGTGCGCTTTGGCGAATTCGCCTCGTTCCGGAGATCCAATTCCTTCTCCCCGACCAGAAGCGCCGTGACTTTGTCGATATCGCTCAGGCGTGCAGGCGTCTCATTGGCGATCGATGTCACGAAGTCACCGTAAGATACGGGTGCGTCACCATGCGTATCGCGGATCCGGCGTAGGAAGTCGTCGGCGAGCCGATCCTTCATAACTTCCTCGTCCTTGGGTCCAAACCAAAAATCCGGAGCATTGCCGGGATCGAGGTTCGGATTGAAGCCGAGCATTTCCAACCCACCATGCCCCTGGTGCAAGGATTGGTTATTGATCAGCCAATGGCTGTCGACCATCACGTTCCTGGCCTTCAGGTGGTTCGAGAGATGCACCAGCCATAAATCCTTCCGAGCTTCTTTTGATCGTAGGAAAAATGGGCTTTGGAATTTCGCGCCTGTCATGCCGGAGATATGTCGCAACAGCAAGCGTTGGATGACATAACGTCCACCATGCTCGCCCTTGTGGCGAAGGAATTCGCGGAGCTGATCTTCGGATATTTCAATCGGCGCAAGACGGTTGACGGTTTGAGGCTTTTCGGTGAGATAATCGATAAGCCAGCCGACGGCGAAGGTGAGGATGCACTCACCCGCTGAGAATTGAAGTATCTTTCGAACAGTTTCAAAGGCGACGTCCGAATAGCCTTTTTGATCCAGGAGGAAGATCGAGCGCCCTACTCCGCCTCGCGTGCGTTGCTCGATCCTGCGACAGATATCCGGAAAAACGACCTCGAACTTTGCGTGATGAAGGAATATCGAGTTCCCGATTGCAGCAAGGTGCCCTTCCTTAGTCAGTTCCTCGCGAAGAAAGTCGACGTGGTCCTTTTTGCTATCGACGAAATGATACTCGGCATCGATGGTGAGCGACTTTGTCCGCCCAACATTTGCTTTCTCCTGGGCCTTGTTTACAGCATCCAGGAAGAGAAGTGGTGTGCCGCGGATAAGCTCGCCGGCATCACTAAATCGACCACCGCCGCAAAATCCGTCAACCAGCGTGATGCGCTGCCTATCCTGGGCGTGGCTGACAAGCGTTGCTGGGAAATAATTTTGAAGATAGGTCTCAATGAGACGCAATTTTGCGCCGCTGTGAGCGCTAAGGGGCGGCAGCTCACCGCCCAGCTTCCATCCAAATTCGGCGATCGTTGCGACTCCCCATGCCAACCAAGTCTAAGTTGCGTTCGACATGTAGAGCTGTCAAGTTCAGGCGGCCTTTTCTACCTTTTCGCAGCCTTTTGGAAACTGCCTCACCAGCCGGCCATCAACAAGACCTCCCCCTTTGCCATGGGGATCAACTTCTTTGACTTGCGCCAGCGACATTCCCTGCTCTTGCACAAGCGGATTATTGCCAGGCGCTCCCCATTGTTTGTGAAAAGCTGCGATACCGTATTCCTGACAATCGGCAATAATATCTCGCGCCCATTGGCTCACCATAGGGCGAGCGCGCGGGCCACTTTCTCCGCCACAGATAAGCCAGTCCGGCCGCGGATCGCCATGTGATATTCGAAGCGGACCTATCGCCGGCTCGTAGGACACAAACCAGACGCGAGCGGGGATGAGGGAGAGGAATCGCTTCCTTTGATCAAAACGGGATTGATCCTCAGCGGTGAAGCCCAGCCAGACATTCGGATATCCCTTGCTGCCCCAATCGGCCGGCAGCATTCTCTGGATATTTTGCGGGCGCTTGGTTAGCAACTGCCAATCGAGCGATGGAGTCGCCCGGATGACTTTGAAAAGATCTTCACGCCACTCGGGATCCGCTTGGTTATCGAAAACGTCGGCAAGCGAAGCACAAAACACGCGCTGCCTGCGACCGTGAACGCTCGCAAATTCTGCGGCCTTGCGCTGCCACATATGCGGAGCTTTCCAGTAGCTCTCTGTCGTGCGCTTGCGCGGCGAGTTACCCCATTTCACTTGGCCGGACCGCTTGGCCCAAGCCTCGGCATAGCAGTTGTCGCAACCTGGGCTGATGTTGGTGCAGCCGGTCCACGGATTGAAAGTGTGGTCGGTCCATTCGATTGTCGAATTCATCGCCATGGTGACACCTCTCGCCAAAAAACTGCAAATCGCCTGGTGATTCTACTTTCGTTCTCTCCTGTCACAAAATGATTAAGGTTGTGATCGCCTATTTAATAGGAGCGATACCATCTGGTCCGCCTGAACGCATGATCTTAAATCACTCCCCACGCCCGAAACCTCCCCCTCCCCGTCATCTCGCGAAGGCCGAGCTCCGAAACGATCCGCCGCGCCGCCTGCGGCGTGACCTCGAGCGTTTTGGCCACCATCGCGGCCGAGACGATCGGTTTTGCCATGACGAGCTCGACCAGCTCCGGCAATTTGGACGAGGTCCGTCTCCCCTCGAGTTTTCGCTCCATGAGCGTGCGCGCCAAAACGAGCCGGTCATGTTCTTTCATCCCGATCTCGGCGGCCGCCAAAAGACCGTGGGCGATGGAGAGCAGCCGCGTCTCGCGATCGCGATGCCGACGTCGATCGACGGGAATGCTCTTGAGGCCAAGATTGGTCGCGGCGAGATGATTTTGCGTGGTGATGCCGGCTTCCCGCAGGATCGACGCCGCAAACAACCGGCCGAGCCAGGGCGCATGCTGGAGCACCAAAATTTCGTTCCAGGCATCGAGGGCAACAATCGCGCGAAGCACTGCCGGCAATTCTCTGCCCTGGCGCAAAACGCCGCGCCATTCTTCGAGCCGGGCATCCTCGTCCCAGTCGAGATCGTAGACCAGCGGATCCTTTTCGGTTCGGCTGGCCGATGCACGGCTGCCGTCGGCGCGGCCGGGCCGTGTGGCGTCCGCGATCGCCGCGTTGGATCGAGCCAATACCACATCAATAGCGGCGATATCGACACCCGGGAGACCGACGCCATCATAGTCGTCCTCCCCCTCCTCTTCCAGATCGATCGAAGGGACAGGCCGAACAACGCCGGCCCTCTCCGCTTCACTTGCACCGACGTCCGTGATGTCCGACGTTTGTCGCAACGACCGAATACCGTCGGGCGATAGTGCCCAGTTGGGCAACTGGCTCCCAATGCGCCGGCGGGTGCGCAATACGTCGCGGGCGATGGTGAGCTCGTGGGTGGGGGTGCGGGTATCGCGAAACGCGTCGTGGAGAACAAGGTCTTCGAGATGCACGAGCTCGCCGTCGATCCACAGCGAGGCACACGCATCGGCAAAATGCATGCGTTCGACAAAGCCGGTTCCGACCGGCGAGCGGGCAATACGCTCGTCGAGACGGGTGAGCGCGACGCCGGCGTCGAAAGCGGGGCCCACCAAGTTTGAAATGCTGATTTTCGCGAGATCGTAAACCATTGATATTATGGTAAATGATTTCTTATAGGAACGCTATTTGTATTGTAGAGTTCTCCAGTGGGTATGATTGCTGGTTGAGGTTCTAACTATCGATAAGTATCGCTTATCGGAAGTGATTGATTTCGAGTCGCAAATCATGGTGTCGGTCGGCCTGGATGAGCGGAAACGCCTGATTTTCCGGCCTTTCAGGAAGATTTGGGCGAGGATCGGCGGAATAACTGCGGCTGTTAGAGCCGCGTTGAGCGCTCATCTCCTCTCGAGCTGAAGCAGACGTCCCAAGCAATCTCTCCCTCGGGCGGCGCTTCTTCCCTCTCCCCTCTCCGGAATGCCCTAATTTCCTGCATTTCCGCCTCAGATAGCCACCAGAATGCATTTAACGCAGTTGATGGGTCTGCGCCCATTTGCCATCGCGTGTCGAGTCTGGCGAGGCTGCATTTGAGCTATAAAACATGCTTGCAACTGTTCATTTTCTCACGCATTCCTTATCTGTACATAGCACTTTGAAACCACGCGAGAAAACCATGGCAAAACGGCAAGCCGCCAATCCATCGCCGGCCTCGAAACGTCTTATCGGCTACGCGCGTGTGTCGACCGACGATCAGGTCCATGATGCGCAGATGGACGAGTTGCGCGCCGCCGGTTGTGAGCGGATTTTTCAGGAGCACGGATCCGGCGCATCACGAGCTCGACCGGTGCTGACAAGGTTGCTCGGAGACCTGACTGCCGGCGATGTGCTCGTCGTCGTCCGCCTGGATCGCCTAGCCCGCTCTGTCAGCCACCTGTTGCAGGTGATCGAGGACCTTGAAGAGCGCGGTGTTCATTTCCGATCAATCCGCGATCCTATCGACACGTCCACGCCACAAGGGATGTTTTCCCTCCAGGTGCTCGGCGCCGTCGCACAGCTCGAACGAGCTCTGATCGCCGAACGAACCAAGGCAGGCATCAAGGCGGCAAAAGCCCGCGGCAAGCTGCCAGGTAATCCCGGACTTCGTGAGCGGCGACCAGAGGCGATCAAGGCGGTGTCGAAGGCACGAGAAAAACTCTATCTCGACGAGCTGATCTCCTCCGCCCAAACCTGGCTGCCGATGGTGCGGCAGCTGCGGCCCCAACACAGCTGGGACAATGTCGTCCGGGTACTCAATCGCCGGGGCCATGACTGGACGGTCGAACGGCTGCGCCGCGCAGTGCATCGGATGGTCCGCGAGAAGCTGGTCGATCCCGAGCTTCTGGCGCGCTCGCCCCGTCGTGCCCCGGAAGATCACCTGATGAAGCTCGTTGCAGCGATTGCCATTGCTGATCCCGGCCTGTCACTGCGCGATATTGCCGCCCAACTGGATCAAATGGGTGAGCGGCCGGCGCGCGGTGGGCGGAAATGGCAGCCTTCCTCCGTTCGCCACCTGCTGGATGAGGCACATCGGTTTGGCCTCATTCGTCATTGAGGGCGCGGAGCATCAGCTTGCCGATTGCCCGGTTTCTTGCGCGCCCTGCTTTGGATGGCAAAGATTTCCAGCCTTCGCTTTGGATAATGCCGCGTGCCAACTGCCGGTATTCGGTTTCCGCACGGAGATTCACGACTGACGCCGTCCGCGTTGGTGGAGGTGCCTGATGACACTCTTCGGTCGGCCCTTGCTCGAATTGCCGAAAGGCTTCGCGAACGGAGGAAGAGAGCGGAACCGTTTTGGGAGCCACCTGAAAGAGGAGGTTGGCAATGGTCGTAGTGGTGATAGCTCGCCATGCCGGTGGAAGGCTGGCCAGCGGCGCCGCGCCTTTCGCGACTGACGGCCGCTGACCATAAGGCAGTGATAAGCCCAGCGCGGCGATGTATGGCATCCCCTCCGGCCGAGGCGACCAGAGAAAGCGGCTTGCCGCGTCGATACGTTCAAACTCCGACCCACCCTTGCCGATAGCCTCACCTACCAACGAAGCAACCTGCAGCAGGTCTGTTTGATCGCGGCGCGGGAACCGCCGCGCCGAGACAATCGCATCGCAATCACGGCAAAACAGTCTGACAACGCCAACAGGTGTGGACCGAAACTGAAACAGACCACTACGGAAACACCCACTGCAGTTAATCTCGAGGCCAATCTTGTGGCGGGGGCAGGCAACTGCTTCGACACATGCCCAAGATCGCCGGCAATAGTGATCCCTCCCCTCTTCTGCGTCTTCATCCAGGCATGTCGGACAAACGCCTCGATGGGCGGGATCGCTCACGAATGAAGCCCCGCTGCGCCCGGTATTTTACAAAGACAGCCGCTCCAGATCGACTTGACGCAGGCGACAGGCAAGCGCCCATAAACGGGTTGCGGGCTGGTCGGCCGAAACATCGTGGCGAAAGAGATGCGGGTTAGGGCCTACCGAGCCCCCACTTATCCAGTTTTCCACCTGCCGAGGTGAGCAAGAATAATGGCTCGACACCCGCCAATGCCAACAGCTTAGGAGTTCATCTTCAAAGGGTCGTGGAGCCAAAGCCAGCAGCCGCACCGGTCTCACTGGGTTGCACGTCGCTGCAGGCGGCCTTCAGTGCGCCGCGCCATCGCAACAAGCGGCAGGATCAAGTTGTCGCCGTCGAAGCTCTCCAAGGTGATCGCCTCTTTGCCATTTCGGACGGCTTCGACGGCAACTGTCTCGATCAAGCGAAAAATTCGCACCGTGACGCCGTCGGTCATATCCAACACCTTGCGACGCAACGCTGCGGTCCCGAGCTGTGATGGCTCGCGTAGAGGCAGTATGCTCCCGAGACTTGCGAGCAATTGGGCGAGCTGCGGCGTATTGGACCAGCGCTTCAGGTAAAAGGCCTCAAACCTTTCGGCAAGCTGCGGATCCGTCAACAACGCCTGCCGGGCGAGATCGGTGCCTGCGCAGATCAACGGCACTTTCAGATCGTTCGCCAGAAAGCGGATTACGTTGAGGAAGACCCGTTGCTGCCGATATGTCCCCGTTAACATGGCATGGATCTCATCGATGATCAGCATCCGTACCCCTATCCTTCGCATCAAGGTCCGGCACGTGGTCTTCAGTCGGTAGGTCGCGTCTCCACTTGGACCTGGTGCACTCAATGCATTGAGGAGTTCTCCGTAGACATCGCGCTCGACGGGTTCGGCCGGCATCTGCATCGCCACGACCGGCATGCTCGTGACACCCGTTCCACGATCGAAGACGGGCTGGTGATCCCGAAGAAATTTTCGAATGATCTTGGTCTTTCCCATACCAGTATCGCCGTAGAGAAGCAGACAGGGCATTCGGTCCCTTGGCGGATAGGTGAGCAGATCCTCAAGCCTCGCCAGCGCGGCCCTCGCATCGGCTGTTTCCAACCAACGATCAGCACGGATCCAGGCGATCCGTTCTTCAATCCCCATCTCGGCATACTGGCGATAGGCAGGCAGCAGATGGGAATATCCCGTCATGACCATTCCTCCACCGACAAGGGCGCCAAATCGGAGAAATCCTCGTCGTCGGCATCATCCGTCAGTTCTGCCTCGTTCCAGTCTGTCGCTGCCAGCGCTCGCGACCGTCTTTCGGCTCCGCGGCGGATGCTTCGCGTTTGGCGGCTTGCCCCCTCGACAAGCTGACGTTGGGCTTCGATGGTCTCGAAAATCAGATGCTCATCGACCGATTGAAAACCACGGGCCCTCAAAGCGGCCACGGCTTGCCGGTGCTCCCCGAGCGTGATCCGTGGCCGGCTGAGGTCTGCAAACCGAACCGGCCAGTTTTCGCCGTTTGGCCCGTCGACGAACACGCAGGAAATATCCCGAGGATCGTATCGGACGCGCATCTTATCCGGCGCACCGGTCCATGGGCTCAGGACATCGTCCCAATATTTGAGGCCGAACAGGTGCAGTCCGTCTCGACGGATGACGCGTTCCTCGAACGGCAGGAAATCCAGGACGAACCGATGTTCGTCGTAGGGAAGCCGCAGAGGCCCCCCACGCGAGAGGACGGCATCTTCCCAAGCCAGCCGAGGCGGAATCTTTAGCGCACGGTGGACATCGGCGTGATAGCGGCCGACGATCTCGAGGGTGAGCCATCGCTCCAGCTCGTCAAAGGTCATGACAGCATGTTTTTGAGGATCGTAGTCGCCACGAGCGCTTATATCGCTCGACGTTGAGCCGGGCAGAAAGTGAACGGCACCCATCATCGTGCCGATAAGCCGCTCGATATGGCCACCGTAATGTGGGCGAGCAACCGGTCGATGGATGAGCTTTATGCCGTGCTCGGCCGTTCCCCAAGCAAGTGCCTTTCCCCGAAACTCCCGAGCATTGTCGAGATGAATGGCGGTGGGCAAACCATAGACAGGCCAGTCGCCGACCACGTTTTGCTCCACGAGCCAGGAAGCCTTCGGCAAGACCATGTGCCGGATGGCCAGGGCGACAGATGTTGACGATGGGTGCTCAAGGCTCAGATAGAAGCCGACCACCATGCGGCTGGCGACATCTATCGCCAAGGTCAGCCAAGGGCGCTGCAATGGTTGGCGGTTTACAGCGTCAACAACAAAGAGATCGACCAACGTGTGATCGATCTGCACGACTTCCAGCGCGTGCACGACTGAATACTCATCGACAACCGGCACGTATTGCTGACGGGCGACGCTAGCACCCTCACGGGCTTTGGCCAACTTCCTCTGGTCGGAACGATCAATTCGAACCTTCGCGGCCTTCCAGGAGGGCGCAGATATGTTTCGTTGACGGCAAATGAACCGGACATGATCATGGACGGCGGTGATCGTCGGTCGCTCGCGGCGGCAATAGATTTCTTGGATGGCGCAGCCGACTGCGTCTTCCTGCTCCGACAACAGCAGCCGCCTTCCCTTCTTCGAACCGGGCGTTTCATCCAGCAATGAACTGGTCACCGGCTTTCGCCGGAATTGACCGAGCAGCTGATAGAACCTTGTGGCTTTGAGACCCAACTCCCGGCACGCGGCAAATCTCTCCGCGGCGCTCAGTTTCTTTTCGAACGCGAGGGGCCGAATGACGGCCTCGCGAACCACAGCCTTTTGCCAAGCTGTCACCCTGTTGAGCATCTTGTCAGGTGTCTGCACCATTGGGGCTTCCTCGCCAACGTGTCTGCTTCGCCTTGGTCAATTGCTGCAGATGACAGGATGCTCCCCAAGAATGACAGGTGAAAGACGCTTGGTCTCGGACGCCATTCTACCGAAAATGGCTGCTGTCGTCCAAAGAAGACATGCCGTCACTCGACAAAGAGAAACACAACGGATCGCTGTCCGTCATCGTTTTCGATGGAGTATCATCCGTGTGCCTTCTTTTACTGAGATTCAATATCGCCAATTAGAGGCCTCATTCGATTTGAAAGAGGCTTGAAAAATGAATGACTTCGTTTCCGGCGTGAAATCACGCAACATCCTCGTGCTCGGTGCAGGTGAGCTTGGGATGCCTGTCCTGCGCAATCTGGCTAGCCGCGCAAAGGTCATCGAAGGAGCAAAGATAAGCGTCCTGCTGCGCGCCAGCGCCGTGGAGTCCAGCGCGCCGACAAAGCAGCGGGACGTCCGCGAGATCCGTGACTTGGGCATAGAGATCGTCATAGGCGATCTGGTGAAGAGCTCAATCGACGAGCTGGCATCCCTGTTTTCACGGTACGATACCGTCATTGGCTGCACGGGCTATGCGGCGGGGATCAACACCCCGATGAAACTCGCCAAGGCGGCGTTGCAATCCGGAATACCGCGCTATTTCCCTTGGCAGTTCGGCGTCGATTTCGAGGCGATCGGTCGAGGCGGTCCGCAGGACATCTTCGACGCGCAGCTTGATGTCCGCGAACTTCTGCGCTCACAGGATAAGACCGAATGGGTCATCATTTCCACCGGCATGTTCATGAGCTATCTCTTCGAGCCGGAATTCGGTGTTGTTGATCTGGAAAAGAACGCCGTGAAAGCCTTGGGCAGCTTCGATACGGCTGTCACGGTGACGACGCCCGACGACATCGGCGTACTCACTGCTGAGATCGTCTTCTACGAGCCGACCATCAGCAACGAAATTGTCTTCCTGGCAGGTGATACCGTTACCTATGGCGAGCTCGCTGAAAAGCTGGAGGCGGGTTTGAACCGGCCCTTCAACAGGTCCGAATGGACTGTTCCAGCTCTTATGGAAGAACTGGCAAATGACCCCCAAAACATGATGCGCAAATACCGAGCAGCCTTTGGCATCGGGCGCGGAATGGCATGGGACAAGGCCAGCACTTTCAACGTGCGCGAAGGCATTAAGGTCACGGATGTGTCCGATTGGATTAACGCGAACCTTCGCAGCAACTAGATAGCCCTAAGCACCCGGCGTACTCAGCGGTCCTAGCCGAGCGGCCGCAGCCCTCATATTAAAACATCTGCCAGGAAGGCTTCTCTGGCGGACGAGAATCATAATCCTCGCGTGATTTTCGAAACAGGTCGGAATTCTCCACGACCCATGTCCAAAGTGGGATCATGCGAATAAGAAGACCCATGCCCAATTCCGTGAGTTCATATTCTACGCGAGGTGGCATCTCAACCAGATCGTAGCGCGTGACGAGACCGTCTCTTTCCAGTTGACGCAGGGTACGGGTCAGCATCCGTTGCGTGACACCGTGCATTCGTCTTCCAATTTCCGCGTGTCGAAGCCTGCCATAAACCCCGAGAGTGTGTATCACGCCGAGCGACCATCTATTTCCTGCGTGCGTTAGAACCTCTCGTCTAACTCCGTCTTCGTCCTCGCGAAGGCCGTCGCAAACCGCTTGAGAGTAGCTAAGAATTTCTTCTCTGGTCATTTTTCTTGTGTCCGGTACCCTTTGTTCGGTCTTATCAGCCTTTAAGCTGCGTCACACCTCTCCCTTTGAAAGATTGATTACGCTAACCTTGCATGTCCGTAACGGGGAATTCCGGCGAATACGGAAAATTCCAATGATCCTGGCAGGCAATAAACTGAATTATCCCAACGAGATTGATTCCGCTTAATCAAGCGGATCGACAAATGGAAAGTCGGCCCAAGAGACGGTCCCAGCGCCGTCGTAAACCGCTCGATCTGGCTTCGGAAAACGCAAAATGGATCCTACCGTTAACCTCGCGACCTATCCCGGCCTTGACGCGCGCATCGTCATCCTGAGAGCCGCTGACGAGGTCGATGCCGTCTTCATCCGCACCGAGCGGTGCAATGTTTTGCTCGACACACCCGCGACGCCCGCCCTATGCCGTCAGGCGCTCGATCGTCTCGCCGGGCATATGGCAGCAGACCGGCCTTTGCTGGTGATCAACTCACATATGGACTGGGATCATTTCTGGGGCAACGCTGCGCTTGATCGCCGCATACCGATCGTCGCGCACGACGCAGCGCTGGAGCGACTCCGTCAGCCCGCCGCCTTGCAGATCCTGGACGAGAAAAGGCAGGAGCAACGGTTTCGGGACGTCGAGATTTTCGGCCCGACCTTGACCTTTGGCGGAGAAACCATGACGATCCATGGCGGCGACCTCACCCTAAAACTTATCCATACCCCCGGACACACACCTGACCATGTCGCCGTCTGGATCCCGCAAGTCCGCACCTGCCTGGCGGTCGATGCGGTTGAATTTCCCATTCCCGAAGTCTGGAGCAGCAATCCTGCCGACCTGCGCGCTCTTTGTGCGTCACTGATGAGGATCCATGGCCTGCAGGCCGACCATGTCGTGCTTGCCCATGGTCAGAGCGCCGATCCCGCCGTTGTCGATGCCAACCTGCGCTATTTTTCCAGGTTACGTGACCGCGTTGCCGGCCTTTCCGATATTGGCGTCGATGCCTCGGTTTTAGCCGGCAGAAGCGATTTTCAGCTACAGGACCTGGTCGCCATGCCGAAGCACATGCCGGACGAGATGCGCGCCTTCTACGAAAGCTGCCATCGTTCAAATCTTGCCGCGGTATTGGAGGCATGCAGCGCCGGCGTCGAGTTTATCGGAGACGATTTTGATGCGTAAAAAGCTGACCGGGGTCGAGGCCCGCGCCGAAGAACTCGACACGATTGCCGCCGTACTGCCGATGGAGCGGCGTGACGAACTTGCCGAGCTCTTGACCGATCAGGATGTCGAAACCCTGCGCCATCTGGTCAACGAGGGCATGGGCGAGAATACTTTGCGCGCCCTCACCTCCGATCTGGCGTATCTGCAGGCCTGGTCCCTGGCGGCCACGAAAAAGTCGCTGCCGTGGCCGGCGCCTGAGGCGCTGCTGTTGAAATTTGTTGCGCATCATCTGTGGGATCCAGCCAAACGGGAAATCGATCCGGACCATGGGATGCCGGCAGAAATAGAAGTAAACCTCCGCGGCCAGGGTTTTCTGAAGGTGGTTGGCCCGCATGCACCCGACACGGTGCGCCGACGCTTGGCCACCTGGTCGACCTTGACGAAATGGCGAGGATTGACCGGCGCCTTCGCCTCCCCTGCCCTCAAATCTGCGGTGCGGCTCGCCGTCCGAGCCACGCCGCGGCCGCGTAAAAGGAAGAGCGCCAAGGCGGTCACAGGCGATGTGCTGGCCAAAATGCTGGCCACCTGCGCGAGTGGCAGTCTGCGCGATCTGCGCGACCGGGCGATCCTGATGGTGGCGTTTGCCTCCGGCGGCCGGCGGCGCAGCGAGATTGCCGGCCTGCGCTGCGAGCAGCTGACGGTCGAACCGCCGCTCGCCGTCGAAGGCGCCCCTCCCCTCCCCTCTCTTGCCATCCATCTTGGGCGCACCAAAACCTCGGGCGCCGATCACGATGAGGTTGTTTATCTCACCGGTCGACCGGTTGATGCGTTGAGTGCCTGGATGACGGCAGCCGGGATCGAGACGGGGTCCGTCTTCCGGAAAGTCGATCGTTGGGGGAACGTCTCGAAGCGGGTGCTCGATCCGAAATCGGTGAGCGATATCGTAAAGCAACGGGCGGCGCTGGCCGGGCTGGAGCCGGGGGAGTTTTCGGCGCACGGATTGCGGTCCGGGTACCTGACGGAGGCCGCCAATCGGGGCATTCCACTCCCCGAGGCCATGGAGCAGTCAAGGCACCGGTCGGTTCAACAGGCCTCAAGCTATTACAACAGTGCTACAAGGAGGAGCGGCCGGGCGGCGCGGCTACTCTGATGACGAATCCAGACACGCCACGGATCCTACGCCAGTTTCCCTGTTGCACAGATAGCCCGATGGTTATCGCAGAGCTGAACAATTTTCACTGTTCGCCTAATTGGCTGCAGCAATACGCACGCTCGGAAAGGCTGGCGACCCAGTGGCGAGAGGCAAAGCCATGAGGCGCTCGTATTCAACCTCGGGCGCTCCATAGGCTTCCCCAGCCACAGTGATCAAACCCTGGCGGTCTCGTATCTCAATGCTCATTCTGGTCGAGCGGATCAGTGTTTCGCCTTCCAGCAGGTGAAGGGCGTCGGTGACCGACGAACGGCGGACACCGAGCATGATCGCCAGATAGTCGTGTGTGAGTTGAAAGGACCGGCCGGGAACTCGGTCATGCACCATGACAAGCCATCGCGCCAACCGCTGTCTGATCTCGAACTTGGCATTGGCGAGCGCTGTATAGCTCACCTGGACTCCAAGCGACCGCAAGAAGCGACGTGCAAAAATGCGAAGTTCCGGAGTTGCAAGCGCAAAAGCAACGAAATCGGAGGCCATCATGACCAGAGCGTCTCCTTCAACCTGCGTGATCAGTTCGTAAGGGGTATACGCGTCACCCTCGACAAGGGCCGCACCTGTCATTCCCTCGCGCCCGACTAGACCCGTCTCTACCCGGCTTCCCTCCCGACCGACGACGATCAGCGATCCCACACAGTCGATCGGAAAATAGACCTTGGTCGCCGTTGTCGGCGTGAACGCTCAAGGGGCGCGTGACTGGACCGACACCAAAGTGGGCATTGTGGAAGATGTCGCAGAGAGCGCAAGGTCTGCTGTAGAACGCGCCCGTGCCGAGGACGCACTGCGCGAGAGCGAGGAACGCTACCGCACGCTGTTCGAGGCGATCGACGAGGGCTTCGCGATCTTCGAGATGATCTACAACGCCTCCGGACAGACCGTAGATTTCCGCTACGTCGAAACGAATCCGGCGTTCGAACGACAGACCGGTCGTCGGCCGCAGCCGGGGCAGACGATGCGGGAGACCGGCTGGCGGCCCTTGCGAGAGTGCAGGGTCTTCTATCGCGGCTTGATGAGCATGATCGAGTGACGTTTGATGAGTTGATAGGCACAGAGCTCACGGCTATCGGAGCAGGATCCGAGCGGGTGACGACTGAAGGCCCTGCAGGCGTCCGCTTGCGGTCTTCAACTGTTCAGACACTGGCACTCGCGATCCACGAATTGGCGACAAACGCATCGAAATATGGCGCGCTCGTGCAACCAAACGGCCGGTTACAGGTTCGATGGACATTCGAGCAAGCGGCACCCTCAGCGAAGCCGTGGCTGCACATCGACTGGCGTGAGACCGGCCTGGTCATGCCGCCCTCGGATGCTCCGGCGCGGGGGACCGGTCACGGTCGTGAACTGATCGAAAAAGCCTTGCCCTATCAGCTTGGCGCAAAGACGTCATACAGCTTCGAAGCGGACGGCGTGCACTGCACGATCTCGATCCCGGTTTCGACAACAGGGAAGGAGACGGAACATGCCTGAGCATAGAATTGCTGGACGTCGTATACTCGTCGTCGAAGACGAGTACATGCTTGCCGACCAACTGCGAAATGAACTTGAGCAGGAGGGCGCGGTGGTCGTAGGGCCGGCCGGTCGCCTTGAGACTGCATTTGAGTTACTCGAAAGCGATGCGCAGATCGATAGCGCCATTCTCGATGTCAACCTTGGCGGCGACAATGTCTTCCCGCTCGCCGAGGCTTTGGCTGCACGCAACGTGCCATTTGTGTTCGCAACGGGATACGAGGCCTCGACGATCCCTTCGAAGTTCAGCAAAATTCCAATCTGTGACAAGCCGGTTGAGATGCATCGATTGAAACGAGCGCTTGGAGACGCGTCGTAGTGCCTGGCAAGCCGAATATCAACTTCGTCTGAGCTGAAGCGCCTCGTTCCGCACGGGGGAGAGCGCTCAAAAGCACATTTGATAAAGTCAGTGGTGCAAACTAAGCTAGATAGAGTTCCCTCACAGCTCGTTATCGGAAGTCATCAGACCAACCACTTGACCAGCCTCGGAAAGGCGCCTATTTTGTGCTCTAAGCCAACATTGAGGTCGCGCCGATGACGACCACCGTCAAGATTTCCGAAGCGAAAACCCATCTTTCTGACCTGCTTGCCCGCGTCGAGGCCGGCGAAGATTTTGTTATTGCTCGTGGCAATGATCCAATCGCCCACGTCACCCGCATGCGCAAGGAGAACGACTTGCAGTTGCTGTTCGCCGAAGTCCGGGCCGCCCGCCATAAGGCATCGCCTTCCACGCATGACGAGATCCTCTCCTGGCGCGATAAAGGTCGCCGCTGATGCCTTTTGTCATGGACGCCTCGATGGCGGCGGCTTGGCTGTTGCCGGAAGACTTTTCCGATGCGGCCGAGGCTGTGATCGCCACCATCGACGCCCCCTGCCCTGTGCCCACGCTCTTCTTTTTCGAGATCCGCAACATTCTGTCGATGTCCGAACGCCGCGGTCGCATCTCCGCCGGCGGCGCACTGGTCAACATGGAGCGCGTGCGCCGGCTGCCGCTCGACGATGCGGGCATTGGCGGCGATAGTTATGTGTTGTTGCTGTCTGCCAATCATGGTCTGAGCGCCTATGACGCGGCCTATTTGGCACTTGCTCTCAATCGCACAGCTCCATTGGCCACGCTCGACAGGAAACTGGCCGCAGCCGCGCGCAAGGAAGGCGTACCGGTCCTCGGGCCATTCGCCAATGTCGACTGATCGACCAGCCGGCGATGTCGTGGATCGCCGCGCCCACGAACTCGACACGATCGCCGCCGTCCTGCCGCTGGAACGGCGTGACGAACTCGCCGAGCTGTTGACCGATCAGGACGTCGACACGCTTCGTCACATAGTCAACGAAGGTATGGCCGAAAACACTTTGCGCGCCCTCACCTCCGATCTTGCTTATCTGCAGGCATGGTCTCTGGCGGCCACCGGAAGATCCCTGTCATGGCCGGCACCCGAGGCATTGCTGCTCAAATTTGTTGCGCATCATCTGTGGGATCCGGTCAAGCGGGAAACAGAGCCAGATCACGGCATGCCGGCAGCTGTAGAGATAAATCTCCGGGGCCAGGGTTTTCTGAAGGTCACCGGCCCGCATGCGCCCGACACGGTCCGCAGAAGGCTGGCCTCCTGGTCGACCCTGAGCAAATGGCGCGGGCTTTCTGGTGCCTTCAGCTCTCCTGCCTCAGGTCTGCAATTCGGTTAGCGGTGCGCGCGACGCCGCGACCCGCAAACGCAAGAGCGCCAAGGCGGTAAAAGGCGACGTGCTGGCCAAGATGCTGGCGGCCTGTGCGAGCGACAGTCTGCGTGATCTGCGCGACCGGGCGATCCTGATGGTCGCTTTTGCCTCTGGTGGCCGACGGCGCGGTGAGATTGCCGGCCTGCGCCGCGAACAGCTGACGGTCGAGACGCCGATTGCCGTCGAGGTCGGCCCTCCCCTCACCTCTCTCGCCATCCATCTTGGGCGCACAAAAACCTCGGGCACCGATCATGATGAGGTTGTTTATCTGACCGGTCGACCCGTTGAAGCGCTGAATGAATGGATGACAAATGACGGGATCGAGACGGGTTCAGTGTTCCGGAAGGTGGATCGCTGGGGGAATGTGTCGAAGCGGATGCTCGATCCGAAATCGGTCAACGATATCGTCAAGCAGCGGGCGGCGCTGGCGGGTTTGGACAGCTGTGAATTTTCGGCGCGCGGATTGCGATCGGGATATCTGACTGAAGCCGCGAGCCGTGGCATACCCCTTCCAGAAGCGATGGAACAGTCGCGGCATCGATCGGTGCAGCAGGCGTCGAGCTATTACAATAGCGCGACGCGGCGTAGTGGGCGTGCCGCACGCCTGCTATAATTCAGGGGCCGTTTGACAGACACCCCAAGCTTTTCAGAAGCGAGGCACAAGCAGCCGAGCGACACCTTCCGTGCGCTCGCGGACCAACTCCCATGCTGAAACTGACCCTGGGAACTTACGCGCTTTGTGACCGTTAGTGGGCCGCAGATTTACAGGGAGTAAAATCAATGTCAGGGCCAAATTCACGCTGGGACGAACCAGTCGAACTTCCCACCGCGGGAAACGGATCTTATCAAATCAGTGGGCCATTCGAAGCCCTGGCTCACCTAAGCGAGAACTGGCCCACGCGGCAAGATCTTCACTTCGTGAAGGCACGTAGCGCTTGCCGGGGTGCGCTGGCAGGTCACAGAACGGTCGAGGAAGCGCGCGCAGCTTTTGAGGCGGCAGCCGCCGAAGCTCGGAAGCATTTCGACAGCCGTCGCCACTGATTTTGCTGGAGGCTTTGGTGCGTTTTGACGCGAACGCCCACGGTCTTCCGCCGATTTCAAATAGCCCGCAAAGGGCCGATCCCTTTCGCGACGGCCTTCTTCGCGCAATGATGCTCATGCATTCTATCGATGCAGACAGACCGTATCTATTGACCCAGCTTGTGCGGGAGATTTGGAGTCGACATTCGCTGCAAGAATGGTTGGGCCAGCACCTGCCCCGGATGACACACCCACTATGACCGCGATCCACGATCGGCGATGGGTCCGCCGCTGGGTCAATGCGCAACCCTAGTCCGTAAGAGCTGTCGCGCACGAGCCTAAACTTGGGTAGGTTTTATTGTATCTACTGAAATGTCACCATCAAGTACTCCTCGCTTGAGATCCGATCGACCATGTTCAATCTCGATCACCGTGTAGAGCTTCTCGTCTCTGAATGCGCTCGCGTGTCGGGTCGAGACATCTTCGGCAGGGAGAGCGTCGATTTCCTGAAAGTCCAGCTCAGCTCCCGCTGCGACGATCCGCGCGTCACCGGCTGTCCGGGCTGCGACGACAACGGTCCCGTGGGATGGGGCATTGTCCCAACGAAAATCGTCAGGAGCCGCGATTGCTTCAAGTCGATAGACGGTGAGCATTTCACCGGCATCAGTGCCGGTGGCGACGGTGGCCGCATCTTCTACTTGAGCCTGGCTTTCCACGGACGAGCCGAAACGATTTTCGGTAGTGCTCGTCCCTTGATTGTGGGCAGAGACTGCGGTGTTTTCATCGCGCATAGGACCTTCCTCTCAAAGTTAAGCGACGTGCTTCTTTGTCCAGACCTCTGGGCTCTACTCGTCGTGCAGACTGGGACGGTACGAGCGCGTTTTCTTTCGGGCCTCATCGTGTTCCGCCTGAAAAAGGCGATCAAGAAGTTGGGAAAACATCCCTTCGTTTCGAGGTGGCCGGTAGGCGGGCTGCTGCCGTACCGCCTGGCGGACCATGCGGCTTGACGCTAGTGAAATGAAATCGGTCGAATAGGCATCCATCAGATTTCTCCGCTCAAATCATTCGATCGAGTTCGTTCTCGCTTCTCGCGGCTGTTCCCGATCTCTTTGATAGTGTCTTTCACTAAGTCCTTGGAGACGCCTTCTTGGTGAGCCTCATATCGAACCTCATGATTCTGGCTATCGGCAACTCGTGCGCGGTCTTGTTTACGACCTCGTCCAGAATTTGACACAACAGATCCTCCACTTGTTTGGAGGTCGAACACGCGTTGCGCGTGTATTGTTCCACCGCATCGCCGCATGTCATGACGTTGATTGTAGGTAATGCGGTGCCCGCCGTCC
Organism: Aliirhizobium wenxiniae; assembly: GCF_014201355.1. GTDB lineage: Bacteria > Pseudomonadota > Alphaproteobacteria > Rhizobiales > Rhizobiaceae > Neorhizobium > Neorhizobium wenxiniae. The sequence goes on along the minus strand of NZ_JACHEG010000010.1, from coordinate 168,993 downwards.
TTCAGTTGATCGGCGCTGGCATATGACGCCGCCAATCGTACCGTACTCAATGCAGCGATAACGAATTTGTAGCCAAGTAATGCAAGCCGGATTACCGCGTACCGGTGCTTTGTCGATGGGATTAGCTCGGCTTTACTGATGGAGCCTCATGAGGCAAACGCCCCGGCGCTTGATGTAAGTCGAGCATCTCTAAAGCATTTTCTCCTGCTGCTCCGGAGGCGGTGTTGTCGAAGACACACCACGCCCCAGGTGTAAGAAGCTCCGAAAATGCCCGCAATTCGTCGCTCGTGTAGCTCGAGTAGTAGATTTTAGGCCTTCCATGAAGGCGCACATAGCGTGGAGGTACGGCAAAATCTTCTAGTGTCCACACCACGGACGGATCGGCTAAGACTGGGTCGATTCTGTAGGCTCTCAAGAGATACGCAGCTTCGTCCGACTTCCAGCTTTTGTGCCTGACCTCGATGACGATCTGTCCTGTGTCCGCAGACCGCATAGCCTTGAAGGCGGTCTCAATATGCTCTGCATTGAACGCGAGTGACGGTGGCAACTGGCAAAGCAAAGGCCCGCGTTTTTCTCCGAGAGATACGATGTCCTGGAGAAACCCTTCAAAAGGCTCCGCGATCTCGCGCATTGCTCGAACATGGGTAATCTCCTTCGGTAGTTTGACTGAAAACCGAAAGCTGTCTGGCACGGAGTCAGCCCAGCGCGCGAACGTCGATGGTCGATGCCGGCGGTGAAAAGTCGAATTGATCTCCACCCCATTGAATACGGACGCATATCGCGTCAGGCTGCTACCCTGCTCGCTAAATCGGTTAGCCGCGGGTTGGGAAATAGCCCATGCAGCGGTCGCTATGATTGTCATGATTGGCCTGCTTAAACGACATTCGTAAATGCCCCCGTTGCTAATCAGAGGGGGCTAACACACAGTTCTAGGATACACTTGCCTCAATGCGCTGCCGCTAGGCGAGGTCCGTCAAATGCGGCGTTCCAGTACTCCCACCCGCCGGTCGCGAGAGCCCTGCCCATAGTGTCATGCCCGTGATGGCACCCGACCGAGAAACTCCTCCGTAGACAAGATTTCCAGTTGCACTGAAAACCGGTCACCCAACAATTCGAGTGAGGCATCATGTGTCTCATCAGCCCCACTGCAGACCGCATCTTTGAGCAGAATAACCTGGTAGCCAAGGTCTAACGCGCCGATGGCAGCCGCCAAAACACACACGTCCGTCTCACCGCCTGAGATCGCGAGCGTGCTACACCCCTCCCCCGCCAGTACCCGATGAAGCTCTCCTGTTGTCCAGGGAGAATAGGTCATCTTGTCGAAGATTCTCGCCGGCGGAACCAAGGCCTTCAGCGCAGGAACAAGATCGACCATTGCCGGTCCGAGAACCTCGAGAGTCATAGAATCCCATTTCTCGTAATGGTGTCGCCAAGTTCCGGGCATGTCCTCGGCGCGCCTCGGCGAGACAAAACGCGTAAAGATCGTCCGGTGCGGATTTCGCTGGGCCACCTCCAGCACTTGCGGCGAGACATTACGCATCCACGGCACGTGCCACGGTGTCTCTTCAGCGAACATCCTTTGCATGTCGATGCACAGGTGGATCCAGTTACTATCGTCCATGGCTCACCTCCCTCGGCACGAACCGAGGAGACCGTCGCTAGTTCCATCGCGACCCTAACGCTCCCGAATTGGCGCAAAAAATCCTAGCCCCACGGTATCAGCACCCGATTTTGTAAGATTACCTGTTTGGCGCGACTGGAAGGGAGCGTTTGTGCGCGCTGGCATAATAGGTTCTCAAGATCACCTGGCGCGCGTGCTCTCCAACTGGCCTTCCTTCAAGGAAATCGTCGATCTCGTCGTAAGTGACGCCGTAAACCTCTTCATCTGGACGAAGTGGCTTATCAGATTCGAGATCCGCGGTTGGCACCTTGAACACCAGTTCCCGTGGGGCGCCCATATGTTCTGCGATAGCCCTCACCCGCCGTTTGGTGAGACCTGCGAGCGGCAGGACGTCAGCTGCACCATCCCCGAATTTAGTAAAAAATCCCATCAGCGCTTCGGCCGCTTGATCGGTCCCGATCACCAATCCCCCCGTTGCACCTGCCAAAGCATATTGTGCAATCATGCGTTGACGGGCTTTGATGTTCCCGAAATGGAAGTCCTTTCGATCGGCACCAAAAAGATCCGCGCCATCGACCGCGGAAAGCGTCGCGTCAGCAGCTGGCTTGATATCAATGGTGACGACACGATCCGGTTTGATTAAGGCCAGAGATCTTTGGGCGTCCGCCTCGTCGGCTTGAACTCCGTACGGTAAGCGGACCGCTATGAACCGTGCCTGGTAGCCGTCATCGCGAAGTCCTTTCGATGCGGCTTGGGCAAGCAGACCTGCAACAAGAGAATCGACACCGCCGCTTATGCCTAAAACGAAAGTTCGGCCGGATGTATTGCGCAGACAGCCGCTCAGGAAGCCTATGCGCCTAGACACCTCCTGCGCTGCATCGAAGTCGGCAGCCACGCCAAGAGTTGTCGCGATAGAATTTTGTTCTTCGTCCATCTTCAATCCTGTCCAGGGGGTACGGTTATCATCTGCCGAGCGGGTTACAAGGAAACCGCCGTTCCTCTTTCCAGTTCCCTAAGCTTCTAAGCTGCGCAGATGTAGGAATGCTCTCAGCGCGACGGGGCAAAACGGCGGCTCTTAGCCAACCCGCCGAGTTCAAGCTGCTGAGGGGAACTATCCAACCCGACCTTTGTTCGTTTCGCATCGCAAAGGAGAACATTGATGTCAGAAAAGGACCTATCCCGCCCAAATCCAAGTGCACAGACAAGCTCTCGGACTGAATTTGAGGCGCGAGGTATCGATCGGCAGGGCGCGGGCAACGAGGCAGGCGGAGCCGCAGGTGCCAGCCGGTACCGCGAGTTTGTCGACGTGGACAAAACTCCACCGCAAGAGCGTGAGGAAGGCCGTCATTGCGCGACACGCCAAGCGACAACCAAATAGCGAAGCATCAGGAGGGTCCTTTGGACGATAAGAAATTTCTACGTAACAGGGTCGAAGCGTCACGGCGGCCCGGAAAACCGAAGTTTGGTGGTGGAAGTGTCGGACTAATTGCAGCAGGTGCCATCTTCGTTGCGGCCCTGTTCATCGGCTTTGTCGTCTATGGCCTGACTTGATAGGAGGAACACTGGCTCAGGGAAACCAAGGACCCAAATGGTGGTTCGCAATCTTCGGAAGTCAGAGCAGCAATGCTGGCGCGGCAAGAGCAGTGACAATGATCGTCATTTTCATCGTAGTGCCAGCGTAATTTTGTATCCCGCCAAGAGCTGATTGCCCATGTCGCCGACGACATTTGTGGAGAAAGCTGACGATAAACCGGAAGATTGGGACCCGATCAACGAAAGCTTCGTTCTTCGGCTATCGCTTTGGTTTCCCCTCGCCGAGCGCTCAAACTAGACCCCGTAGCGCTCTTCTGACCCGTAACCGTAGCGGAATTTTCTTTTTGTCAATTTTTCCCGGAACAAATCGCAAAAAGTCGTGGTTCCTCAAAACAGCTGACGCCTTTCGCATGGACGTCGGCTGTCCTCTGTACTGCTCCCCTCACCGGCTAAACCCGGTGGGGGTTGCGGTAATCGGAACACAAAAGACATAGCGATTTAGCATGGCATACAGTCGATTACGCATCCTCATCATGTCTCTCGGACCACGCGCGTTCAAAAACTTGCCTGATGGCGTCGGTTTGAAGACTGCGATCCAAGCGAAGAACGAAGGCCTGGTCGAAGCGGATGGCGAATTCTCTGCCGTCTCGAAATACCGGCTGACGGCAGCCGGTATCACGAAGAAGAGCCTTTATGGCGGGAGCAAGCGGAACTAAATCAAGCACGTGCTGTTATGTCCGCATCGGATTTGATTGCAACCTTCCGATAACCCCATAAGCCCCTGTCGTTGTCCCCCTCCGACAGGGGTTTACCTTTTTGAGATAGCCCGCTCCATTGCCGTGGTTGGGCTGTGGTGCTCCCTGTCGCTGACCTCTACATCGGCGACAGGGGTATCAGCCAAGTATTCAGCTTGGCGCTCGGAACTCTGAATGAAAATCTCAGTTCGCCTTAGAGACGGTCATTCTACCCAATGACTGCTCGGTGTCTCTCTGCCGCGCACCTCTCTCAAATCCGCGCGGCAGAGAGCACTCCCCGGAAACTATGCGAGCACATACGCCTCTATCGCAGCTGAGATGAATGCTTCTCTCGCGACTTCGGTTGGCACGGACCCTTGCGCCGCTTCTTTGCAGACCTTCACCGCGCGGCGATAGTGATCGCCACGTTCATGAGGCCACCTATGCTGAAGGTAATGAATAGCATCGGATGCACTCTCAACCGCTTCGGATGACCCGTGTCCAATACGCACAAGTACAGGCGCACGAAATGGTGCGCTCGCAAGAATATCGATCGCCATGACACACTCCTTGACCTGCCGCTTTGCTCTTAATTTTAGGCAGATGCTGAATATTTGGGCGCAGATTGCGCCTTGTCAAGAAATATGAGTGACTAACAACTAAATAGCCTGAGCCGATTTCCCGGCGGTAATTCGATCTGCTTTTTGGCTTCGAGGTAGAACAACGCATTCAAGATTTGGTCTTGGCTGTGCCCTGCCCCGAGCAGTGGCATGCCAATGTCGAACCTGCTGATCGGCGTGTCGAGCACCCGCAACTGCTCCAACAGGGCGTCGATCGATTGCATCAACCATCACGCTCGAACGACGGCTTCCAGCCACGCGCGATCCAGCCGCTAAGGTAAAAGCTGGCTGTTTCAAGCTGGTCGTATAGGAATTCCGCGTCGGCGATGACTGACCGAAGAGCCGCCAGCGCGTTTCCACCGAACGCGTCCAAAACCTTTAGCGCCTTATCGATATCGACTTTTTCGATGCGTTGAACAGCGGACATAACGGCCTCCACAATAGGATTATGTTCCTGTTTTGTTCTCAATACGCGACCGAGTCAACTTGGATAAAGTCGATCGCATATAAGCTATTGCAACTTCTCGCATCTTTTCGCTCCCCCTCTGTCTTTGTTACGCTATGGAGGAATTGGGGCAAAGCATGTATTTCACGGCATTCGAAGCGCTGGACCCAGCCGATCTCACAACACTCAAAGCCGTGCTCTAAGACATTCGTTTGGATCGCGGCATTGTCGCGCCTGATCCGCACTTGGACGAACTGGCACGCGATGTTGTCAATTTGTGGCTTGCTGGTTTTCGCGGTCCTCGCAAATTGAAGGTGATGATGAAGCCGCTAGATATCACCTTGTTCAGTAACGACACACTGGACCACGACGAGCATTCATCAGTAGCTCCTGCTTGGTCGCGAACGTGCCAAAGAGTTCGGTCAGCCTAAGTTGCTCATCGCTAGTCAGCCGATATCGGTTCACGAAATCAGCAACTTTGATGACCTCTTTCAGCGCCTTTTGATCGATGCTTGCTGTGTCAATGTGGGACGACATTGTTTCTCCTCCAAACATACTTTAGTTAACGGAAATATTAACCAGATGTTCCACCAGAGAATCGAGTGTCGCGCCAAGTATCACGACTAAGTTATCGGATCGCGATAGTCCAAAATCTTACGAAAACGCAGAACATGCGCAGGTTATACAGTGAATATCCCCCGAACGTACATTAGCGTACACACACGCTCAGGGACTAGTACGAGCCGATAAATATGCGTTTCAGAGGACAAGCGTATTCCAAGGACCTTTCGCGGTGAGCCGTTGACCGTGGCCGTTATCGGCGACTTTGCCGGATTCGTGTACATCATCCGTGATCGCGAAAGCAACCGGCGTATATCGGTAAGAAAACGTTCTGGTTTCGACCACCCTCCCCCGCTAAAAGGCACCTAGCGCAATGAAGGGAAGATCCGACGAATATATCGACCGGCTTGCCGGCAAATGCACCCCCGCCTCACCTCTCTCGGAGGCGAAGAAATACTATTAAGTCTGTCGGGAATATTTTTGCTCCGAAAGCGCTTCTTAGCCCCTCCCCTCATCCGAGCTCCCTATTTTCACACTTCCGCCGAAGATGGCCATCAGAGCGAGTTTCACGCAGCCAATAGCCCCGATACTTATTCGTATTTGCATTTCGAGCTTGGGGAGGCAGCACTAAGGCCATAAACCACGCTTGCAATTGAACTTCTTCTCACGCATTTCTTTTGCACAAAAGCGTCGGAAATCGCGAGACCCACGCCAGCGCTTTTCCCCGAAACTCCCGAGCATTGACGAGATGAATGGCGGCGCGCAAACCATGGACGGCCAATCGCCGACCACGTTTCGCTCAGCGAGCCACGAGGCCTTCAGCAAACTATGTGTCGCATTGCCAAAGCCACGGAAGTCGACGACGGGCGTCAAGGCTCAGGTTAAAGCCGGCCACCATGGGGCTGGCGACATCGATCGCCAACGTCAGCCAGGGACGCTGCAATGGTTGGCAGTTTTCGTCGCCATGCCGAAGCACATGCTGGTCGAGATACGCGCCTTCTACGAAAGCTGCCATCATCCACATCTCGCCCCGGTATTAGAGGCATGCAGGGCCGGCGTCGAGTATCGGAGACGTTTCTGATGCGTAAAAAGCTGAGCGGTGTCGAGGCCCGCCGTTGCTGCAGCCTGCAGCCGGACCGGAATCGTTTACCGATCTCAAGTCATCCAGCACACGACAGCGAGATTTTAGCTTTGCAGTTGCATTGGGGTGCTTGGTCGCAGACCGCCTTTTGCTACTCTTGGCTATTGTTGTTCCAGCCGTGTTGGAGTTATGTGGCCTGCCTGATTTGGCACGAGGAAAGGCAGCGATCCGAGGCTATCGAGTGAACGGATCGCTGCCGTTTCAGTTTTCCACACCCCCACCCCAGCGACCTATCTTGATAACGATTGCGCTACTCTTCAGGGCATAAGCATATATTCATTGTGCCCGCCACGCCGCCGCACGTCGGGCACTTCGAGTGGAGGTTACTTCTGTTTTTTGTAGGGCAGTAGCAGTAACCTCCACCACTCTCCTCCACACGGTCTCTTGCAGTTGCGTCTGTCGCTTAAGCGCTACCTCCCCCAGGTGGAGGTTTAAGCTTCTTAGGAGTAGCTCGTTCACCTCCACATCTGTGGGATCGCTCTAAAGACGAGTACGGAATTCATTACCCCCGTACGCTTTCGAACTGGCGACTGTTCTTTCTTGATGATGGACAGTCGCCTTCGCTCTGTGCGATATCGTACGGGCCAATTTCATATCTTCCTGACCGATACGCATCATTCTCATAACCTGACGTCGCGAGGCAGGCACTTCCGACCTCGGCCCATTGGTCGTGCCGCCGTCAAAACGAGGTTTCGGGTCAACACTCATCGGGAATGGTCGCGACTTAGACTCCTAGTCCATCGGGAGGCTTCGACTTCCCGTGAAGATCCTGCCGTCGTTTTCATCCCCTCCTCGAGATCGCCTGCCGTTAAGCGGCGTGACAGTCAAATTCGTTACTCTGATTCGCCAGCGGACGGGGATTAGGAGACGCTTAGCCGACTTATCGACTCTTTTTTTGAGGGCCCGTTAACGACCATTGAAGCACGAAATGAGCTGAAACACGTTGGTTTTCTGGGGAATTTTGCGTTGCATAAGATGGTGTGCCGCCGAATTTAAGATCTTGTTAACCCTAAATAGCTTGCCGAGCACGTAGAATCGCGTCTTATTGCAACAGCGGACGATAGTGGATTTCACCGCAACAAAGCGCTGTTACCGATTTTTGGGCTAAATATGAAAACGAAGGCTGAAGCTACGACACAACCACGCGACACGTTGGTGAGCCTTATCGACAGGCATTCTTCGGCCCTTGCTATCCAACTTCAGGCGCACCACGTTAGCACGTTTCCTCCGACTGCCCAGAAGGGGATAAGGCATTTTCAGCCATCGGAAGCCGCAAAGCTTGTCGGCGTGAAGGAAGTCTATCTCCGTCAGGTATCCAACGATATCGATGGACTTGAAGTTAGCACGACCCCGGGAGGGCGCCGATCATACTCAGTCGAGGATATCGATAAGATTCGGCGGCATCTCGATAAAGTAGGACGAGCGGATCGTCGGTACCTGCCTCATCGAAGGGATGGTGAGGAGCTTCAGGTTATCTCCGTCATGAATTTCAAAGGCGGCTCCGGCAAGACGACGACATCTGCGCACCTTGCGCAATATCTCGCGCTGCGCGGCTATAGAGTTTTGGCGGTGGACCTCGATCCGCAGGCGAGTCTATCAGCACTCTACGGCCATCAGCCGGAACTTGATGTTAAAGACAACGAGACAATGTACGGCGCGATCCGATACGACGAGCAACGTCGGCCGCTCACGGAGCTTGTCCGCAAGACCAACATCCCTGGCCTGGACCTTGTCCCCGGCAACCTTGAACTCATGGAATTCGAGCACGATACTCCGCGTGCGCTCATGACCCGTAAAACCGGTGACGTCATGTTCTTCCAGCGCGTCAGCGATACGATCGATGAAGTTAGCGCGGACTATGACGTCGTAGTTATCGATTGTCCCCCACAACTCGGTTACCTGACCCTGTCTGCCCTCACCGCAGCAACATCAGTTCTCGTCACGGTACATCCTCAGATGCTGGATGTTATGTCGATGAACCAATTCTTGGCGATGGTCGCGGACCTGCTGCGCGAAGTCGCCGCAGCCGGCGGGAATGTCGATTTCGCCTGGCTACGGTACCTTGTCACAAGGTTTGAGCCGTCGGACGGGCCTCAGAACCAGATGGTGGGATATCTTCGGTCAATTTTTGGGGCACACGTGTTGAATTTCCCGATGTTGAAATCGACAGCAGTGTCCGACGCGGGCTTAACCAATCAAACACTCTATGAAGTCGAGCGTGGCCAATTCACCCGCAGCACCTACGACCGGGCCCTGGAGGCCATGAATAGCGTGAATGACGAGATCGAGACACTCATCAAGAAAGCTTGGGGTAGACCGACATGAGCAGAAAAAACCTTTTAAACCTTATCCAGGTCGACGCCGACATGCCGACCAAAGCAGCAGTCTCAGATAACAAGTTGGTGGGCCAAGTTGCCAACTCAATGCGAGAGGAGAAGGCTCGTCAAGCACGTGCCGATGAGATCGAGCGGCGCCTGTCTGAAGGTCAGGCGGTCATAGAGCTCGACCCGGCTGTGGTGGAACCATCCTTTGTGCGCGACCGCATGCCGGGCGACATCGCAGGACTCCTCGCATCAATCCGAGACCAGGGTCAGCAAGTGCCGATCCTAGTGCGCCCTCACCCGAGAGAAGCAGGCCGTTATCAAGTTGCTTTTGGTCACCGCCGCTTGCGTGCGATTCAAGAGCTTGGCCAGCACGTCAAAGCAATCGTGCGGAGCCTCACCGACGAAGAGCTCGTCATTGCTCAGGGTCAGGAAAACAATGAGCGAGAGGACCTTTCGTACATAGAGAAGTCTCGTTTTGCGCACCACCTCAAGAAACGTTTCCCGCGCGAAGTCATCATCTCTGCCATGTCACTGGACAAGGCGGAGATTTCTCGCATGTTTGCCCTTATCGACCAAATTCCCGTGGATTTGATTGACGCCATTGGACCGGCTCCGGGCGTAGGTCGACGTAGTTGGCAGGAGTTGGCGGAACTCGTTCAGAAGTCCTCCGGCCAGGATGCCATTGAGATCGTTCGCGGCGAGGACATGCAGCGAATGCCGTCGCAAGATCGTTTTAAAGCTATTGTTGCCACGCTGAAACCGCGTCGCACCGTGCGACTGCCAGAGGTGCTATCTGCACAGTCTGGGGAGCGCCTTGCTCACGTAAAGCAGAGCAAAACCAAACTTGAAATAACGATCGATCGAACGGAAGCAGCTGATTTCGCTGCATTCTTGTTAAACGACGCAGTTGCGCTCTTCGAAGAGCGTCGCGCAAACAGTCAACTTAAGAAGGAAGCGTAAACCGCAAAAGAAAAGAGGCCCCAAAACGTCGCCGCCTCGGAAGCCCCTATCTCTTAAGCAAAGATAGAATCGCATTTCCGAGAATCATCGTCAAGAGTCTAGGCGCCATTTTGGCGAACGAATTTCTTTTGCCTGCTCAAAGGTGAAAGACGATGCAAACGGAAAGTGTGACGACGCCTTTTGGGCGGCGACCGATGACGCTCGCTCTTGTGAGGCGGCAGCAAGCGGCCAAGCTAATCGAGTCCGGCAAAATCGCAGACAAGTGGAAAGTTTTTAGAGACGCATCCGCAGCAATGGAAGCGCTGGGAATCCAATCGAACAGCCTCGCTGTTCTCGATGCCCTACTGAGCTTTTACCCTGAAAATGAATTGCGCGGAGATGCGCAGTTGATTGTTTTCCCATCGAACATGCAATTGTCGCTGCGCGCGCACTCGATGCCGGGATCGACATTGAGACGCCACTTGGCTGCCCTTGTTGAAGCGGGGCTTATCGTCCGTCGCGATAGCGCCAACGGTAAGCGCTTTTCCAGAAAGAGTGCGGCGGGAGATGTTGATCAAGCCTTTGGCTTCGATCTGTCCCCTCTCCTCCTCCGCTCTGAAGAACTTGCTATGCTTGCCCAGGATGTCATCGCAGCACGCGCCGCCCACCGCAGAGCGAAAGAAAAGCTGACAATTTGCCGGCGCGACACTCGTAAACTCATCACGGCGGCGATGGAAGAAGGAGCTGACGGCGATTGGAAACTCATCGAAGATACCTATATCAACCTTGTCGGACGACTGCCCAGAACGCCTACGACTGCAGAATTGACTGATATCCTCGATGAGATGGAAATGCTGAAAGATGAAATCCTTAACTGTCTCGAAAGCAGAGATAATTCTGTAAATCATAGCACCAATGATGCTCAATTTGAGCGCCACATACAGAATTCAGAAACAGACTCCATTATTGAATTTGAACCTAGCTCTGAAAAGGAGCAGGGCGCAAAGCTGAGGGTATCTGAAACGTCGAGGGAGCCGCTGAAGTCGTTCCCGCTTTCCCTCGTGCTAAAGGCCTGCCCGCAAGTATCGGACTATGCACCGGGCGGCACGGTTAGCAGTTGGCGCGAACTCATGTCAGCCGCGGTGGTGATCAGATCGATGCTCGGTGTAAGTGCCTCTGCTTACCAGGATGCCTGCGAGGTTATTGGGCCTGAAAATGCCGCGGTGGTGATGGGATGTATTCTCGAGCGCGCCAACATGATCAATTCAGCGGGAGCCTACCTTCGCGACCTGACAAGACGCGCAGAGCGAGCCGAGTTTTCAATTGGGCCTATGGTGATGGCTGCCTTAAAGGCGAATAATCAGACGTACCTTAAAGCCGGGTAAGGCGATGACTATGTTGAGGCGGCTAGGCAGTGTAGTCAAATTTGAGCCAGTACCCGGCAGAGGCGAGATGGACCATGCCGAGGACGCGGTTGGGCTGGCTATTGAGGATCTGTTCATGTCCGATCTTCACGCGGCGGTTGGGCGGAACGGAATGACAGCTTCGACCTTTTGTTTAGTAGGAACGTCGCAGACCGCGTCTACGTCGTAGACCTTGCCTGCAGGAAGGGCATCGGCCGCGCGCTCGGGGAAGGCCGATCGGGGTATACAATACGCTTTGCTATAAACTCCTCGCGGGGTGCCGCGTGGAAGGGGACTCGTCGTCCAGGGGCATCGGTCCGTCTTTGACGCTTGGTTGGTAACCCGCCCCCGAGCGGCGGGAACGTCGGTGCGGACCGTGGTTCTGTTGACGCTTTAGCGGATGCTGTCCGTCGTGATCCCGGCGAGCGTCGGGCCGACTGCGATCCACACAGATCGCGGCAAAGCATGCCGTCGATGATGAGGCGGCCAGCCTGAACCATGATACTTACACTGATGAGGCAAGAAAAGCGACCACCGGCAAACCTGCACGAGCGAAAGTGAATTGGTGTGGAACGGAAACCAAGCAACGCGATGAGGAAGACGGCGGGATTTTTTTCTCCAAAACGGACCGAGTTACCCATCGTCTCTCAAATGGCGGTTTTGCGCAGCATGATTGGACGCCGGCCGATAGTTGAAATTTGTGCGAACGGTTAGGTCTAGCCAGCGTTAGTGCGATCTACTCTGCATTGTTCGTTTCAGAAGCCCTACGAGGAAGTTGACCGCGGTCATCAACCTAACTGATTGATAATTATTCCTTTTCGAAATTCCGAAACGGCCACATCTCGTCAATCGCTTGTGTACGAATGTCTAGGTCTCCGTGAGGGAGAATTGGCAAGAGCGTTGCCGAGACTGTAGACGCGAAGATGCCCGGATGGAAATTCTACACCGCGAGGTGGTTTGTGATGATTGTTCAAACGGCTCGCAACGCGCTTGGTTTTTCTTGGTGAGCAACGTGCATGGTGGGCTGTGGCTCGTCAGGGTGGGGACGGGGTACGGCATGTTGGGGGATCCGCCCACCTCAAGTCATCGGTTTAGCGCCGTGATTGCACAACCACGCTGCAAGATCTGTAAATAGTCCGGAGACGAGCGGGACGCTGAGGCCTGCTCAGCGATTGATAGACCGAGGAGCGGTCCGTCAATCAGATCGCAATCGAAACAGATATTTTTTGCGCGGGCGCCTTCCTTATAGCCGGCCATTACAGCTGATAGGGTATTGGTCAAGGGAGATAGAGAAATCGTCTATCCACGCACATGCCCGGCACTATCAATTCCGCGCGCGGCTGAAGAGAGCATCTTTCTCTGCTTCGTCTTGTGGGGATCGCTAAGTTTGCCGATAAGCCAATGCGATCGTATTGGGAGGGTGAGCCTCTAGCCGTCAGAGTGGGTGCAGCCCGAACTTATATCCAACGGGATGCCGGATTTTTTTGGTTTTTGAGGTGTTGCATAGGGTCGATCTGTTTTCCTCCTACTTAAATGACATATTTGGACCCGGAAACGTACTGAATGGCATGATCGTGTCATTTTTCGAAACTAATCGAGAAGATCGTCGATCATGGCCCCACTTTCATGAATGCAAACCTAGCACGGGCAGCCGGTTGACCGCGGTCATCACTGTAACACATTGATATTGCGTGAATGTTTACCGATGAAATTACCCTTGGTACCGCTTGCGAGCAGCAGGTGGCAAGGGAGGCTTCGCCGCGGCTGGTATTGTCCGCTGGAACATGTTGCCCGACCTGAGACCCGCCATCCGCGCCCTTGCCTCCTTTGCTCTTCGCGGCAAGCAGAGAGGCCCCACGCAATGTGAGGAAAAGGAAGATTAAGGAGAGGCGGGACTCTGGCCCGGGAAAAGAATGGAGAGACAGGAACTGGAAGACCTACGGGACCGTGTCCCATGCACTGTTGTGCTCGAACAGGCTGATTTCGCAATCGATCTAAGGGAGAGTACGCGGCGGGCGATGAAATATCGGCGCGGCGCGGATATTTCATCGTCATCCACGAAGGGAGGGGCTGGTTCGATCCCCTCTCCGACGCCAAGGGCGATGTATTTCGTCTTGCGGAACACTTGGATGGCCTGTCCTTCAGTGACGCCGTCGAGCGCGTGGTGGGGTTGATCGGGTTTGTGATGGCCCGACCAGGCCGGGCAAGGGCCAACTTTCCCCGGGTTGCGCAAAGCAGCCTTCGAGCCGCCTCCGTTAAAACCCGCTGGGCCGAGCGACGCCAGCTGTGGCAAGGTTCGGCGGCGTGGCATTATCTTCGCTCCGAACGCAGCCTTCCCGACAGTATCATTCGCGCCGCAGTGCGAGCCGATCTGCTTCGAGAGGGGCCTTATGGCAGCATATGGGCGGCACATTTCAACGACCAAGGAGCCGTGTCAGGCTGGGAAGAACGCGGTCCGCTCTGGCGTGGATTTGCCACAGGCGGTTCGAAGGTGCTTTTCCGATTTGGTGCCGAGGATGCGTTGCGGCTCTGCGTGACCGAAGCTGCGATCGATGCCATGAGCCTCGCAGCTTTCGAGGGCTTTCGCGAGGGCAGTCTCTATCTCAGCACCGGGGGCGGCTGGTCGCCGACCACCGACACGGCGATACGAAGGCTTGCAGCTCGTCCGGGTGTCCGGCTCATCGCTGCGACGGATGCCAATAGCCAGGGCGAGACATTCGCCAGCCGGTTGCGCGATATCGCAGACGTGGCCGGCTGCGACTGGCTGCGCCTGAACCCGCCGGAGGAAGACTGGAATGACGCGCTGCGCGCCCGGGAAAAAGAGAAAAGGGAAAGAAGAATGGAGAGGGAAGGGGAGGGGCGCGGAGGAGTTCTGCCGCATGCCCGCCGTGCGCGTCAAGGGTGAAGCTCCGCCCGGCTTTGCCGGCCCTTGACCCGCTGGAACGGTGAGGCGGCCTGACGGGAGGGGTCCAGAAGGGCTGAAGAGAAGATGGCGACCGCGAGGATCGGCTGCGTTTCAGGCCCGGACGAGCCCAAAGGAGCCCGACATGAGCGAAACTTCCATCCGCAAGATCTATCAGTGCATCGCCAATCGCCGGCAAATGTTCCGCATGTTCGACCGCCACATTCAGCGCCCCAACCAATGGGCGGGTGACGATTGCGCTCTTTATCGCGGTGAATGGTTTGAAATCAACCAGCCTTCGCATGACTATATGTTCGAGATCCTGCCGCCACTGTTCATGCGTGGCGATCTGTTTGCTTTGCGCGAATATCTCACCGGCTCGATCACCAGCGTCTTTTTCAAGCTCTGGATTGACGGAACGATGCGATACTTCCATGCCTATTGCGATCTGTCCGATCAAGGCTCTCTTGATCGCATGCGTGCCGCCATCGTCGAGCGTGAAGCAGTCCGTACGATGACCCGTGACGAACGTCTGGAGCATATCTGGTCCAGCACCGCGGACGATTATCGCGGATATGCGGGCGATCGCTGGCCTGAAACGGATAGAGGCCAACGCACCGTCACGCTATGGAGCCCTGGTCGCGGGACCATCCTGAAGCTGCTTGCTGGTCTGACGACCGATGAGATCAAAGCCAAAGTCCCGGTCCAGCTTCGCCATCTTCCCGATGCGATTGCAGCGTGAGGGGCGGGACGATGCTGACTTTTTCCATTGAGGCTGTGCGCAATGTCATTGCTCGAGGCATTGCTGACGCTAACGCCAATGGCGGGTTTCGCGACCCGCATGGCGGGCTTTCCGAGATCGACAACCGTAAGCCAGGGCTATGGCTGGTCGGCGACCACGGTGTCTATCTCTGCTCGAATGGCAGACTTGCCGGGGTACGTCCGCTCGTTGTCTACGCGCGGGAATGCGACCCAACCCGGAGCGACGACTGGTTTGAGATCAAGCGCCGCACCTTCGGTGGCGACGACGGCGTGGATTTCCTCGACGCCGTCGAACTCGAACGTTTGATGAGCGCCGCGCCCGACGCAACGCATATGCGCTTCAGCAGGGATGACCGGGCCATGACGATCGACCTCATCCGCCTCTGACACCGACCGCTACGGTCACCCGCCTCACAGTTTAGCGCCTGTTTTGCCGTGACCTCGTTGCGGATGCCGGCGCATGTCCAACCGTAGGAGAATTCCGCAATGGCACATGACGATCCCTTCACGTTCGATATGTTCGGAAACACCTCGCTATCCTCCGGGATCGCCCTTGGTGTGACCGCTTTCGCCGGCGATTTTGAGACTGGCCCGCAGGACGACGATCCAGACCCGACACCAACAGCGCCCGCAGCGGCACTCCGTCCCGCCGCGCGCACGAGGAGAGAGGGCCAACGAGCAAACTTCTATTTCGAAGTTGGTGAGGCCCGCGATTTGGCTCCATCGTGGAAAGAGCGCGCTAAAATCAATGTTGCGGCAATTCTGTCTGCAAACGAACTCGAAAAGCTCGACATCCCGGCAACACGGGAGCAGCAGAAGCGCCTGGTCCGGTTCACCGGCTTTGGTGCAGGCGAGCTTGCCAATGGCATGTTCCGCCGTCCGGGCGAGGCGGAGTTTCGCGAGGGCTGGGACGATCTCGGCGCTTCGCTGGAGACCGCCGTCTCGGGTCGCGATTATTCGAGCCTGTCCCGCTGCACCCAATATGCCCACTTCACACCCGAATTCATCATTCGGGCGATCTGGGCCGGCCTTCAGCGTCTCGGCTGGCGGGGTGGACGGGTGCTGGAACCAGGCATCGGCACGGGGCTTTTCCCAGCCTTGATGCCGGAGGTTTACCGCGATAAGTCCTATGTCACCGGCATCGAAACTGATCCGGTCACCGCCCGTATTGTCGGGATCCTGCAGCCGAAGGCTCGGATCATCACGGGTGATCTTGCCCGCACCGAGCTTGCGCCCATCTATGATCTCGCTATCGGCAACCCGCCTTTCTCCGATCGCACTGTCCGCTCGGACCGTGCCTATCGTCCACTCGGCCTTCGCCTACACGATTACTTCATCGCCCGGTCGATCGATCTCCTGAAGCCCGGTGGGCTCGCCGCCTTCGTCACCTCACACGGCACGATGGACAAGAGCGACACGACGGCACGCGAACATATCGCCAAATCAGCGGACTTGGTTGCGGCAATCCGGCTGCCCGAGGGCAGCTTTCGTCGCGATGCCGGCACGGATGTCGTCGTCGACGTCCTCTTCTTCCGCAAGCGCAAGGTTGGTGAGGCGGAGGGTGATCAGACCTGGCTCGATGTCGGTGAGGTTCAGACCGCAACCGGCGACGAGGGGGCGATCCGCGTGAATCGCTGGTTCGTGCGCCATCCCGATTTCGTGCTCGGCACCCATGCCCTCACCTCCGGGCCGTTCGGCGAGACCTACACATGCCAGCCGCTCGCGGGCTCGGATCTCGAAGCCGCTCTTGCCGCTGCCATCGATCTGCTGCCCATCGATCTCTATGACGGGGAGCCGACGCCCATTGATCTCGATCTGGAGGACGAGCTCGGCGAGATCGTCGACCTTCAGCAGGAGGATCGCGCTGTCCGCGAGGGCAGCTTCCTCCTCGACCGGTCGAAGGGCCTGATGCAGATGCTCGGCGGATCGGCCGTACCGGTGACCGTCCGTAAGGGCCGCGCAGGCGATGGAATCTCTGAGAAACATCTGCGGATCATCAGCAAGCTGCTCCCGATCCGCGATGCCGTTCGCGAGGTTCTGAAGGCGCAGGAAACCGATCAGCCGTGGCGCGATCCTCAGGTGCGATTGCGTATCGCCTGGTCGAGTTTCGTGCGCGATTTCGGGCCAATCAACCACACTGTCGTCTCCATTCTGGAAGATGCCGGGACCGGCGAAGTCAAAGAGACCCATCGCCAGCCGAACCTTACACCGTTCCGTGACGATCCGGACTGCTGGCTGGTCGCCTCGATCGAGGACTATGACCTCGAAACCGACACCGCCCGACCGGGCCCGATCTTTTCCGAGCGGGTGATTTCACCGCCGGCCGCACCCGTCATCACCTCGGCCATGGATGCTCTAGCCGTGGTGCTGAATGAGCGAGGTCGCGTCGATATCGATCACATTGCCGAGCTTATGCATCGCAATCGCGATGCAGTGGTTTCAGACCTTGGTGATGCGATCTTCTGTGATCCTGCGGATGGATCGTGGCAGACTTCCGACGCGTACCTGTCCGGCCCGGTTCGCACCAAGCTTACCACTGCGCAGTCTGCAGCCGAGCTCGACCCGGCGTTTCAGCGCAATGTCGCGGCATTAGAGGTAGTACAGCCCGCCGATCTGCGCCCATCTGACATCACCGCCCGGCTTGGCGCACCATGGATCCCGGCACCCGATGTCATTGATTTTGTGCGCGAGACCATGGACACGGAGATCCGAATCCATCACATGCCGGAACTCGGCTCTTGGACGGTAGAGGCGCGACAGCTCGGGTATAGTGCGGCCGGCACATCGGAATGGGGCACCAGCCGCCGTCATGCCGGCGAACTTCTGGCCGACGCCCTCAACAGTCGGGTCCCACAGATCTTCGATACATTCAAGGACGCCGATGGAGAGCGTCGGGTGCTGAATGTCGTTGACACCGAAGCTGCTCGCGACAAACTTCAGAAGATCAAGGAGACATTCCAGACCTGGGTATGGTCGGAACCTGATCGGACCGATCGGCTGGCGCGGGTCTATAACGATCGTTTCAACAACATCGCGCCCCGCAGGTTCGATGGCGCGCATCTCCAACTCCCCGGCGCCTGCAGCGCGTTCTCGCTCTATGGCCATCAGAAGCGTGGCATCTGGAGGATCATCTCGTCCGGGTCTACCTATCTTGCCCATGCCGTTGGCGCCGGCAAGACGATGACCATGGCGGCAGCGATCATGGAGCAGAAGCGTCTCGGCCTGATCGCCAAGGCTATGCTGGTCGTTCCCGGACATTGCCTCGCGCAGGCGGCGCGGGAGTTTCTTGCTCTCTACCCCTCGGCCAATATTCTCGTAGCCGATGAGACGAACTTCACCAAGGACAAGCGAGCCCGGTTCCTGTCGCGGGCCGCAACTGCGGTCTGGGACGCGATCGTCATCACCCATTCAGCCTTCAAGTTCATTGGCGTGCCATCTGCCTTCGAGCAACAGATGATCCAGGATGAACTCCAGCTCTACGAAGATATACTCGCAAAAGTTGCTGACGAAGATCATGTTTCGCGCAAACGTCTCGAACGCTTGAAAGAGGGGCTTCAGGAGCGGTTGAAGGCGCTCGCCACGCGCAAGGACGATCTTCTGACTATCTCGGAAATAGGCGTCGATCAAATCGTCGTCGATGAGGCGCAGGAATTCCGCAAGCTGTCTTTTGCGACCAATATGAGCACGCTGAAGGGGATCGACCCGAATGGATCGCAGAAAGCCTGGGATCTCTATGTAAAGAGCCGGTATATCGAAACGAAAAACCCTGGCAGGGCACTCGTGCTGGCCTCCGGCACACCGATCACCAATACCCTTGGGGAGATGTTCTCGATCCAGCGACTGCTCGGCTTCGAGGCATTGCATGAGCGCGGCCTGCACGAATTCGATGCCTGGGCGAGCAATTTTGGCGACGAGAAAACCGAGCTCGAACTTCAGCCGTCGGGCAAATACAAGCCGGTGTCGCGCTTCGCTTCCTTCGTCAACGTGCCCGAGCTGATCGCCATGTTCCGCGCTTTTGCCGATGTGGTGATGCCGGAGGACCTGCGCCAATATGTAAAGGTCCCGGAGATCGCAACTGGAAAACGCCAGATCGTGACCGCAGCGCCGACGCTCGCCTTCAAGGCTTACCAGCAAATGCTGGAAGGCCGGATCAAGGCGATCGAGATGCGCGAGGGGCCGGCTCAGCCTGGCGACGACATTCTGTTGTCGGTGATCACCGATGGCCGCCACGCCGCGATCGACCTGCGCCTGGTCATGCCGGCAATGGACGACGAGGCCCAGAACAAGCTCAATCTCCTGATCTGCAATGCCCACCGCATATGGCAGGAGACTGCGCAAAACAGTTATCGTCGACCGGACGGCAAGCCCTATGAGCTGGACGGCGCAGCGCAGATGATCTTCTCCGATCTCGGCACGATCAATGTCGAGAAGAGCAGGGGATTTTCTGCTTACCGCTGGATCCGCGATGAGCTTATCCGGCTCGGCGTGCCAGGATCGGAAATCGCTTTCATGCAGGACTTCAAAAAGACCGAGGCGAAGCAGCGCCTGTTCGGTGATGTCCGCGCCGGCAAGGTCCGCTTTTTGATCGGCAGCTCCGAAACCATGGGAACCGGAGTGAATGCGCAGCTTCGGCTGAAAGCCTTGCACCACCTCGACGTGCCGTGGCTGCCCTCGCAGATAGAGCAGCGGGAAGGCCGGATCGTTCGTCAAGGCAATCAGCACGATGAGGTCGATATTTATGCTTATGCCACACAAGGCTCGCTCGACGCGACCATGTGGCAGAATAACGAGCGCAAGGCGCGCTTCATTGCAGCAGCATTGTCCGGCGATACCTCGATCCGTAGGCTGGACGATCTGAACGAGGGACAGGCTAACCAGTTCGCCATGGCGAAGGCGATCGCCTCCGGCGACGAGCGTTTGATGCAAAAGGCGGGCCTTGAAGCTGATATCGCCCGGCTTGAGCGACTGCGCGCCGCCCATGACGACGATCTCTTTGCTGTGCGCCGTCAGGTTTCCGACGCGGAACGTGAGATCGCCACGGCGAGCCGGCGGATCGAGGAAATCGGCCAGGACATCGCGCGACGTCATCCAACGGGCGGCGACGCGTTTTCCATGCTTGTGAAAGGCAAGACGTTGACCGAACGCAAGGACGCGGGCCGGGTGCTGATGAAGGAAATCCTGACCCTCGTCCAACTTCAGAGCCAGGGTGAGGTTCTCCTCGCCTCAATCGGCGGCTTTGATCTCGTCTACGAGGGCGAGAAATTCGGGCGTAGCGACAACTACCATTATCAGACGGTTCTGCAGCGCACAGGCGCAGACTATGAGATCGACGTTCCCGTAACCGTCACGCCGCTTGGCGCGATCTCCCGGCTCGAACATGCGCTCGACGGGTTCGAAGAGGAACGTGGGCATTATCTCAGCCGGCTCGACGACTATCGGCGCAGGCTTGCATCCTACACGTCGAGGCAGGGTGGAGAATTCGCATTTGCGGATGAACTGGCCGAAAAGAGAACGTCTTTGCGAGAGATCGAAAAACAGCTTGCTTCCGACGTTACCGGTGACGGTGCGGACAATGCTGCATAGCTGGAATGCGCAAAATTTAGGTGCGTTATGCTGAGAAATTGATCATAACGCTCACAGCTGATGCACATGGCGGTCACCTCCCAGTTCCGCCGCAACAGCTGTTCCCCTCTGGAGGTTCAAGATCTCCACACTTTATGGGCCGCGGTTTTCCGTCGGCCCTTTTTTCTTGGTTCGTCAGAGCGCTTCTTATTTGGAAATCGTCCCGTCCAATCCGGAAGGGAGCGGCGTCCAATCCGGAGTGGCGAGAGTTTTAATCAGCGTTTTCGCAGAAATTCAGTGGCATCGTGTCGCGTCGATGCCTCTTTCGGTCGTGCCAACTGCTGAAGCGTCGTGGGAGGCTTTGCCTGGACACCGCCTATGTCGTGCCAATTTAACTCGCCTGCTGGCACAGTTCATCGACGAGTTTGGAATGGCGGTCCAGAACCCCCAGCAACTGGCTGGTCGGGCCGCTTGGTTCGACTAAGCCGCGCGTGTATTTGTCGAAAGCGTCCTCGCCGACTTTCAGGATGCCGCCGGCCTTGCGCAGCGACAGGTTCGGCCAGTGGCTGACGCACTTGATCGCCGTTGGCGCGGGAATGCCTTCCACGTCTTCCTTGAGTGCGCGCAAGGCAATGTCGGTCACATTCATGTCGTCACCAACATGGACCCCGTCATCCTCTTTGGCTCGATAATAACCGGGCAAGTCGACCGTTTTGCTCCGTCCTTTGTAGCTGACGATGAACGGGCGAACGTCGCGACGCAGAACCTCGCCTGTTTTTGGTGAGACCATTGCGTCCGGCAATGTCTGTACAGCAGATGCCATTCTATCTCTCCTTGAACATGATGCCGGATTCAGTGATCACGTCCGCCTGACTCTTAGAATATATTCCAAATCGTCGTCTGGCACGAGCAATGAAAGACGTCTTGTCACGCGCGATGATCGCAAATGCAACAGCAGGCGGCGCAGGATTTCAGCGCAGGCCTACGCGTTGACGACCGCGGCGATGTCCTGCAGATGGCGCAGGCCGTTGGGCGCTTTCGGCGCGAGAAGATCCCGTTCGATCTCCATGATCACACTCCTGACCGTGTCCGTTTTGTTCATCCCAATCGCCTTCATGAGCCACTGGACGTCCCGATCGGTCTTGGGCGAGATCTTGAACGATAGTCTGCGCTGTGGGATCCTCACAGCCTTGCCGACCCGATTGCGCTGTTCGATCTTCGCCGCATTCCAGGTTTCGAATTCGCGTCGAAGCATTCCGGCAGCGCTTTCGTCGTGTCGAAGGCGTTGAAGGTAGAAAGCGAACAGCGATTTTCTCAATCGTGTCGTTGCATCCGGATCGATCCGGTAGGCAGCCGCATCGATAATCTCGATCTCGGGAGCTGGGATGCTGACTTCGAGCGGGATATCGGCTGCCTCCCGCGCGCGCCGGATGGCAGGCGTGGATTGTGCGGGGATCGACACAACGGCCTCGCATTCGTCGCAGACTGCCGCGAGGATCCCTTTCACCACGCCTGTCCCGTCATCGAACGGCACATCACGGTAGGCGAAGGTCGTCGAAACGAGCTTGCCACAGTCAGGGCAGATCGCATTACTCGTGTCGCCGGGCTGATAAAGCTTCATGGGTAGCCTCATTGATGCACGCTGATGAACACCGTATCCGGGTCAACGAAGTAGAATTTGATGTACCAGCCATCACGCTGGATGATGTGGACTTCGATCGACGGCGCATGGTGATGCGGTGAAGATTGATGGTCTTGTTCCTGGCAGCGCTTGAGGACGTCACAAATCTGCTCTGCCGTTACCAATCCCATGAAGCAGGTTCTTCGTCGATACATTCGAGCGCGTCGTCTCATGCTGGAAAGTCCCGCTTTGCAGCGCCGTGATAACCTTTCTCTTCGCTTCCTTGAAACCTGTCTTCGGCATATATACGAAGATCCTCGTAAAAAATCAATCCGCCAAGTGCGCCGACTTAGCTACCGAGACATGCTCGATTGGGGCGGCCGGTTCAAGCTCCATGGGAATGAAAGAGGGAAAAGGAAAGGGGAAGAAACCCTCTCGCAGATCGCCTGTCCCGGCGTCGCTTCGCTCAACCGCCCCCTCCTCAACCCTGCCCGTCGGTCTCGCAGGGCTTAAGGCCCCGCTCTTCCTGCCGGGCAGGGCCGCTCGGGCGCAGTTGCGCCGGACCGTTCGCCCCGCGGTCCGGGAGATGTCTTCGGAAAGAACTGAAAGCAGGAAGGGGTGGCGACCGCCGCTCCGAAACCCGCAAGGAGCAAAACACATGCATCTCATCACGATTGACCCACGTGCGTTAAATGACAACCCCGACGACGCGCGCCAGACAAAAACGTCGCCCCAGTCCGACGCGCTGCTTCTGGCAACGGTGAAGGCCGTCGGTATCATCCAGCCTCCCGTTGTTTCGCCGCAAACTAACGGCGGCAATGGTTATGTCATCCAGGCAGGTCATAGGCGCAAGCGTGCTGCCATTGCAGCAGATCTCGCTGAAATCCAGGTCCTCGTTAAAGATCCCGCCGACGACAACGGTGCCATGCAGTCCATGGTCGAAAATATCGCTCGCGAGCCCCTCAACCCCATCGATCAATGGCGTGGCATCGAACGGCTCGTGGCCCTCGGCTGGACCGAAGAGGCGATCGGCGTAGCGCTGGCGCTTCCGGTTCGCCAGATCCGGAAGCTTCGGCTTCTCGCCAATGTCCTGGCCGCCATGCTCGATCACATGGCGCTCGGCGACATGCCGAACGAACAGCAGCTTCGCACGATTGCCGCGGCGTCGCTCGATGAACAGAAAGAAGTCTGGAAGGCGAACAAGCCCAAAAAGACAGAGCGTGCCGACTGGTACAATATCGCTCGCGCTCTCTCGAAAACCCGCATGTTCGCCAAGGATGCGAGCTTCGGCGACGATCTCGCAAGCGCCTATGGGATCGAATGGGTCGAGGACCTCTTTGCACCCGCCGACCAGGACAGCCGGTACACGACGAATGTCGAGGCGTTTCTCGGAGCACAGCAAGAATGGATGACGGTCAATCTTCCAAAGAAGGGCGCGATCGTAGACGTCAACAATTGGGGGCAGCCCGAGCTCCCGAAAAAGGCTGAGCGGGTCTATGGCAAGCCTTCGAAGTCAGATCATGTCGGCATGTATCTCGACCGTGAAGGCAAGGTGCAGTCCGTCGCGTATCGTATGCCCGAGGAGAAGAAGACCAAAGGCACTGCGGCCAGCGGTGGGAGCGACGGTAGTGCTGTGATCGACAATCCGAAAGCACGCCCCGACGTGACGCAAAAGGGGCAGGACATGATCGGCGACTTCCGCACCGATGCTCTGCACGACGCTCTATCGCGGGCGCCGATCGAGGACGACACGTTGATGGGGCTGCTCGTTATCGCATTCGCGGGCCTGAATGTCCGGGTCGATTCCGGCGCGAGCGATACGGTGATCGGACCGGGCCGTCTCCGGCGGCATGCCGCCCGCCTCATCTCGGATGACGGTAAGCTCGACATAACCATGGAAACGCTCCGTGTTGTCGCGCGCTCCATGCTGATCGACGTCCTGTCTTGCCGGCGTGGCATGTCGAACAGCGGCGTCGTCTCCCGGATTGCCGGTGACACGATCGGCGCCGACGGCTTCCTTCCCAATATGGGATCGGAGGATTTCCTTCTGCGCCTGTCGAGGCAGGCGCTCGAGGCGGTCGCAAAGGATGCGAATGTGACGCCGCGTCAGAGGGTGCGGGAGACGCGGGCCGAACTCGCCAGCCACTTTGCTGAAGACCGCTTTGTCCACGCTTCGGCGCTCTTCGCGCCCGACCCTGCAGACATCATCAACCTGAAAAAGCACGGGGAGGTATTCGACAAGGCCGAGCCCGATAAGGATAGCCTCTCGAATGACGCCGACCTCGATGGCGCCGGTGATCCCGACGGAGATCCTGTAAGTGAGGCCACAGATGATGGCGATGCCACCGAGGCCGGCGTCGATGAACCCGATCTCGATGAGGATGAGCGCGCTTACGGTATCGCGGCCGAATAGCGGCCTTGCACGCACGCTTCTCTCCACGACCCAACCGCCGCCCGTGGTCGCCACTGGCGGCGGTTCGGTCTCCACCGACCAAATTCATCCAGGAGTTTTCCATGTCAACTCATCCTGCATTTCTGGCCCCGATCGGTTCCGTTCTGGCCTGGTCCGACGGCACGCCTCGCCCACCTGAACGTCACCGAAAAAGGCTGTCCGCATGGCGAAGCCACAACAGCAGCGGCCAACTGGTCAGCCGTCAGGGCGAATATCGGCGCGGCAGCATGATCGTGCCGGCCACTTTCAGGTTGCACGAAGGCGATCATGGGGCTGGCGGGGTCATTGCGATCCGCATTTATCGGAGTTTTTCGCTAGACAGCAGCCTGAGCTTCAGCATCATCGAAGTCCCAGCCATCGGAAGCTGCCGCGTTTTCGACCGAGCCGGCGAGAATGCCGAACTCGTCCATTTAGCCGCCAGCCGCCAAGCAGCGGAAGAGTGGCTCACCCGGCACGGCTATCCCTCCGCCGTATTGGAGGACGTCACCGCCGACGAGGTCGCCAGCAACGCGGGGCAGGGGAGGGCTGTGGCATGAGCGATCGTCCAGGCATGAGGAACTGCTACAGGGCTGACGCTGTCCGTGCTTGAGACTGCCTCGTCGTCATCGGCGATCCTGTCCGATCGTGGCATGGTCGTCATGCATGTGCTGGGCTAGCCCCGTCATCTCGACCGGCAAGGTTGCTCCCTTGGTCGGTCTGCCCTTCGGTTTCGTGGCGGTCTGGACCAACGCCCGTCCGCTTCAAGGCCGCTATCGCGCCGCGGGGCGGCCGGTCATGCCGCTTGTCGCAAAGCAGGAATGCGGATCATCGCAGGGCCTTAGCCCCGCTTGCCCGCACCCCAGCTTCGCTCGATCTGGCGCGCCCGGACCCTGAACCGGCCGGCTTGCGTCGGCCCCTTTCGACCGCACCGAAGGACAGGCCGGCCAAGGGGGCCGAAACCGCCTCGGCAGATAACGAAAGGAAACCATCATGGCAAAGCCCACAACCCAGTCCCGGCAATCCTCACATCAGGCGTCGCATCCATCGGCCCGCGTCCTCCAGCTCCGTAAGGGCGCCACCGTCGAGATGGTCCGCCTGACCTGCCCCGATGAAGCCCAGGCACTGAAGATCGCAGAGAGCTTCGGCGCTGCCATCCTCGATAGCGACGGCATCCGCGACATGCACGAGCGTCTGATCATCGAGACGGCCAGCGGCCTCTCGGATGGCCTCGGGGAACGGGCGATGCAGATCCACCTCCAGCGGATCGTCGGCGCCTATGTCGGCTCGGCCCATGGCGCCGGCCAGTTCTACTCCCGCGCGGTCACCGAGGCGCGCGACGCCACCGCCAAGGGTGCCGCTGAAGCCCGCGACGAGGATCTCGACGGCCCGGTCGGCTATGACAGCGCCGCCCAGCGCAAGCGCGAATTCGCCGCAGACATGGGCATCCAGGCCCACGCCCTGCGGATGGCGGCGGAAGGCGCTGTCGCCGCTTACGAGCAGATTGTCGGCGAGGTCTGGAAGCCCTTCGACCGACCGGTCGAAAATCCCGGCCAGACGCTCGACCGCAAAGCGGCCGCGGCCCAGATGTCGGCTTTCGACTGAGGCGATCCCACCGGCGGAGCTCAGGCTCCGCCCTTCAATGCAGCTCTGAAATGCGCGGCCGCCCAACCCCGGGCGGCTTTTCCATGTCGGCGACCATGATCATGACTAAGGCAAAAAGGGGAAGAAGGAAGACAGATGGTCCCGGGCGTCGCTCGCAACCCCGTCCCGGTCTCGGTCCTGCAGGAGCCGGATGCAGGCCGCAACGGCTTCGCCGTCCTCCACATACGTTGAGGCCGTTCCGGTGCGCCTGCCCCCTGACCGCTCCTGCAAACGGCCCGCCGTGACGGGGTCGCGACCGACGGGACCTCAGGTAAATGGAGGTTCGAACATGAGCAGGAAGACCAAAACCACCCGCATCGACATCTATGCCCGCATTACCGATCGGATCGTCGCCGATCTGGAAAACGGCGTGCGCCCCTGGATCAAGCCATGGAGCGCTTGCAATATGACGGGCCGGGTCAGCCGACCGCTCCGCCATAACGGACAGGCCTATACCGGTCTCAATGTCCTGCTTTTATGGTCTGAGAGCGTCGCTTACGGGTTCAATTCGGCGACCTGGATGACCCTGCGTCAGGCCAACGAGTTGGGTGCCCATGTTCGCAAGGGCGAAAGCGGTGCCAGCGTTGTCTATGCGAGCCGCTTCACCAAGACGGAATCCGATTTACGCGGTGGCGAAATCGAGCGGGATATCCCGTTTATGAAGGCTTACACAGTTTTCAATTGTGATCAAATCGAAGGATTGCCGGACCATTATTACTGCGCTCCAGACGCGATTGCCGAACCGCTTGAGCGCATCGAGCATGCCGATCGCTTCTTCGACAATACCGGTGCGGTCGTCCGCTATGGCGGCAACCAGGCTTATTATTCGCCGCCCACCGATCACGTCCAACTTCCCGAGCCGGCGCAATTCCGCGACATGGCCTCATTCATTGCCATCCGCGCGCATGAGACATTGCACTGGACATCTGCAGCTCATCGGTTGAACCGGGATCTGTCCCGTTATCACAAGGATCGGCGCGAACGCGCCTTCGAAGAGGTGCTCGTGGAGCTCGGAGCTGCCATGATTTGTGCCGATCTGGGGATCGTCCCGGAACTGGAGCCGAGGCCTGATCATGCTGCCTATATCCAGAGTTGGGCTGCAATCCTTGGCTCTGACAAGCGCGCAATCTTCCAGGCTGCTGCCCATGCGCAGCGCGCCGTCGCCTATCTCCACGACCTTCAGCCGCAGGCGGCGTCCGAACCGGAGGCGGCGTAAGGTTGTTCAAGCCCGAGTTTGTCGATAACCCCGCAACATTGACGATCCGGCTCGGAGCGCTGTCGCTCGGGGCCGGGGTCCAATCCACGACCATGGGCTCAGGTCGAGATCGCTTCGCGCCGGACCACGACCGAGACCTTGTTCCCCGCGACGATCCGGTGGCATGATCCGGCGGCAATAAGGCCTGTGCGGTGTCTAGCGTTACAAGTCGAGAGGCTTCCGCGAACGGGGGAGCCCGGCGAACCAGCGCAAGCGCAACGGTATTCTCGTGGAGGCAAAACAGTGGCGTGCGGTCTCATGTCGACCGGTCAGCGTTACCAGGCAGTCGCGGGGGGGCACGGAGCCATGGTTTTGCGTATCACGCCGGTCGCGAGCCTGCCGATGAGCACAGGTCGTGGCCTGCCCATCCGCAACGACGGACAACACCCACGCAGACCTCGATGGGACTGGTGTGACCGAGGGCCGACTTCGTCTCGATCGCCTGGACCGCAACGGCCGTCCGCAACTTTCTTCCCCTGCGAACAGGTTCGCATTCCTCGCGAGGCAATAAAGCCGCTCCCGCCCGCCCTCCACTGACGTTCCGGCCCAAGGGTGCGGCGGCGATCGCCATCGGTCTTGACACCGCCATCGAGGCCGCGGTGGGCGCGGCCCGAACACACCGGAAAAGGAACACGACAATGGCAGTCATCGGCGAATTCACCACCAGCGGCAACAACTCCATCATCGGCAACGTTCGCACCCTCACCGTCAGCATGAAGGCCCGCCTTAACCCGATCGAACGGGTCTCACGGGACGCCCCGGATTTCCGCATCACCGCCGGCAACGGCGTCGAGGTTGGCGCCGGCTGGAAGGCGGTTTCCAATGACGGCGAGCAGTACATCTCCGTAAAGCTCGACGATCCGAGCTTCAACGCACCGATCACAGCTGCCCTGTGGCCAAGCGAAACGGACGGCGAATACGCTCTCATTTGGAACCGCCCGAAGCGCGAGATCTGATCCGCACAATATCGAGCCCCGCCGGCCAAGGCGGGGCTTCTCCTTTGTCGTTCAGCTAAGCCGGACCGGACCGAGCTTGACCCGGACTTTGTGGTGCCGACTGGAGCGCGGCTGAATTTTGGTAGGTAGTCCTTTCACAGCCAAGAAGGCACCGCGGATAACCGGGCCTCTTGGCTATGATTTCGGTGCCATCACTTGTTAAGGGCGTCTTTCAGAGCCTTGGCCGGCGTGAATGCCAGTTTCCGAGCGGCGGCGACCTTGATGGTCGCGCCGGTCGACGGATTGCGTGCTTCACGCTCCGGGGTATCCTTCACCTTGAACTTCCCAAAACCCGGCAGGCTTGTCTCATTGCCGGCAACGGCAGCAGCGGTGATTGAGGAGATCACCGACTCTACGATGGTTTTGGCCTGTGCCTTGGTCAGGCTATGGTCGGAAGCGATCTTGTCTGCAATTTCGTTTGTGGTCGTCATGTTCTTGTCTCCGCATCATTGATCCAAAATCCCTTGCAGGGGAATTCCGGCGTGTCACTGGCGCAGTGCAGCACAAAAGCCTGGAAATGCCGGATGTCCACAACTTCAGGCCACCAGCACCCAAACAGGGGGTGTTTCCGGCCGTGCCCATTGAATGGGTGCCATACGGTGAGGGAATGTCTGCTCAGTCTTGCCAAGGATGCCATGAGCGATCGCGCCGCCTCAAGGTCGCGCGGCACCTCCAATTTTGCCTCCACTCCGGTTCCCTCCGCTTCAACAAAATCGGCTCCTCCGCACGCCGGCTCCGCCGGTCGCTGACGCGAACCTTGACCCGACCCGACCCCTCATGACCGCGGGCGTCGTCATTCACAACGTCAAGGAGACGAAGATGCTTCTGGAACAACACATTGAAGAGCTGCGCCTGGAATTGAATGCATCGGTCGACGCTGTCGAGCGCCGCGATCTCGAGCTCGAACTGGAACTGGCACGCGCCGAGCTTTCAGTGATCATTGCCGAACAGGAGGGGCAGGTCTCCGCTGAGCCTCCCTTCTGAGGGAGGCTTTCGCCGTCAGGCCTTGCCCGGTCCGTCGGTTCGACCGACTTACCGGGCACGAAGCTCCGCTTGGCAACGATGCGTCCGGCATTCAGGACAAAGCACGGGAGCTATCGCCGGGATGGCTGGTAGCCCCTGCGGCGCTTCTGGTGCAAAATATCAAGGAACAGCGAAACCGCGTCCTTCTCATCCTCGAAGATATGGAGTTTCGATTGGCCCCGAGATCCGATGCGGCCCCATCGCCGCGTCAGGCAGGCGTGGCCGAACAATGTCGTTGAGATATCCATGGCGTAGTAACGGGCCATGTTTTTCAGCGTATCAGATCGCTCGACATAGAGCTGGTATGGTTGTGAGATCATGTCGACAGAATCGTCGATTGGCAAATTCCCGTCCAACGACAGTTATGAATCGGTCGGCAATGATCGATTCATTTCCGTGATGGGGCGGCCGCATCAGAGAGACGGTGTTCCGATCAAGCGAGCCGGCCTGTGCCGACCGGGCTCTATTCGCGGCGCGCAGCACCTCTCACAGAGCCCGCTTCGCGGTCTCCGCCTCCGGTAACGATCACTCTCGCCAGATGATACGACCGGATCGACCGGCCGCCTCATCGCAAGGGGGAACCCCTCGCGCACCCCCGCCGGCTGATCGCCGGATATGGGCACAGTCCCGGTGGGGCCGTGGTCTCTTCTCCCTGGGGAGCGGGTCGAGACCCGCCCGACCTTCGGGCCGGTAGACGGACGCTGCCGCGACTTCCCCAAACAATACGGAGGAGATGGGCAGCCTTCGCTACACCCTCATCCTTCGGGTATCCGCTCGATCTGCCCATCTCCTCCCGCGGTGCGCTCGCTGTCTCGTCGCGAGCAGCCATCGATGTCTGATCGCTGCGGCCCGAACATCCCGGCTGCTCGCGACCACGGCTCGCTTCGGAAACTTACCCAGACCGGTCAGACATCGCGCTGTTCCTGCGACGCGGATCGTCGGTGATACCTCCGATCGCTGTTGCATCGTCTGACGACCTGCAACAGCATTTGCGTCTCGGGCACGCTGTCTGACCGGTCTGGGTAAGATCGCTGGGTAAGATGGCTGGGTAAGATGGCAGGATAGGCTATGGGTATACCCATAGCCGTTTCGCCCGAGGGGCGAGTGCAACGTTGCCTTTTGTGGGTGGCATTAGTGGCCTTCAGAAATCCGCTGAGGAGGAGGGGCTGATGGACCATTTTCCAATGCTGCAGCAGTTGGCAAAGATGCGGCTGGGAGACGGGGGTCCCGTCGTCAATTGCGATCGGCGAATGCGTGGTTGAGCGTTTCGGCAAGTCGGCAAGTCGGCAAGTCGGTGAATGGGTGAATAGGTGAATAGGTGAATAGGTGAATAGGCGTGGCGCGTATTCGCCGAATGCGTCAATGGGTGAAGGAGTGAGTAGGCGAACGGGTGAAGATGCGAACGAGGCATCCGCGGATAGGGCTATGAGCAAATACCGCAATCGGAGATTCGGTGAATGCGCGTCTCGGTGCATCGGCGGATCGGTGCCGCGCCTATTGAGCGAACCGGGTTATAGGTAAATACGCCGATTGGCGTCTGAGCGTATCGGTGAATGAGCGAATGAGGCTATCGCTCATTCAGTGCCTTACCCATTGAGCGACTTGGCGACCGGAAAGGTGAGGGCCCTTACCAAGTCGGCGAGATCCAAAAGTGCTACCCGGCATATTCGACGCGCAAATGTCTTGAGAGACAGAAGTCACGATGATAGAAATTATACTGCAGTGTAATTTCTTGGTGGTGGCCGCAACTGACAAACGCTCGATCTGTTTTGACGAAGGAATGGTTCCAGGTCCCTGTCGCGATCGACTGCACGGGTTGCGGTGCCCAGACGAGATCGGCCGCGATCGTCGCTGGACCAGCCTCTCTCGTAAACGATGCTGGTTTCAGGCCCGACGTTGATTTGCTCTCCAAGCCATGGAGAAAGCTCGATGGATACGCCCTTGTCGAAAGCCTAGGCGGTCGAACCCAGAATATAGAACGGTTCATCGTCGATCGCTTTCACGCTTCCTTCGTCATGGTAGACGGCGGTATGCGGTCGATTTGTCAGCATTGCCGCGATGCGCTTCCTTCAGCTTCAATTCGGGCGGCAGCGATGAACGGCTTCGTTCGGCTGGGAGCGCGGCGCCTGCTGGTCAACGAAGGCCTCCTTATCTTCTCTTCTCATGTGGAGTTGACCGAGTTCAGGGTCGGCACGACTGTCGAGGAACATCGGATACCGCACCCCGACTATTCGCTGATGCTCATCTGCGACGCAGAAAGCCGCGCCGGAGAGACCGGCACTGTCGAGCTCTGGCACAGCATTGCTCGAGGCGATTACGCGCTGATCATCAAGGGTCACGAGGGGCAGGAGATGCTTTGTGATGGCGTAAGCGGCGATCTGGCAAGCGCTGTCGCCGCCATTTCTGATCTCGGTCTTGTCCTGACCGAGCTTCATCTGGCTCAGCTCGCATCTCCCTTCTGTTCGCTCGCCTGCGACCTCTTTATCGACGCATTGACCGACGCTGGCTATCGCCGGGAAACCCAGGAGTAACGACATGCAGAATTTAAGGACGCTTTTTCTTGTCTCGACCTTCACATCGTCATTGGCAGGATGCGCGAGCACCATTCCGCCCCAGCGTCCGCTTCCTCCTGCACCCTACGCCTATCTGAGTCTCGCGGCCTGCAGGCACCACGGCGCGACGATCGTTGACTGCCAGTTGGAATATGGCACCGACTTTGTGCGCCATCGGCTAGGCTCCGTTCAACAGATTGGGCGCGAATATGCGTCTGGTGACGACCACCGCTATCAGGTTTCGTCCTGCTTTCCGGCGCCGCGCATTCAAAAAGAGCTGCCAAACTACGTCTGCGAAATCTACGGGGCGCGATCAGGAGCAGATGCTGGCTCTGTGCTGGTCAAGGGCGGCGCGGCGGTCCGTCTCTCCAAGATATTCGGGGATCAGGAGCAAGTTCGGTACCGTTGGACAGCGGATCGATGGTCGCGCGTAGGCGATTGAAATCCCCTTGTTTTTAGAGGTCAGTCATAAAGTCGATGGTGCTAAAATTATACGCAAGTGACAT
The DNA here is from genome assembly GCF_014201355.1 of Aliirhizobium wenxiniae. GTDB lineage: Bacteria > Pseudomonadota > Alphaproteobacteria > Rhizobiales > Rhizobiaceae > Neorhizobium > Neorhizobium wenxiniae. Next base: position 136,422 of record NZ_JACHEG010000010.1, on the reverse strand, counting down.
TTTAGGTTGATTTCCGTGCAGGAATGCAGTTCAAAACTTATACCGCAGTGTAATTTTGAACTGGTTCGAAAATGGATCGCAGCTCGTTTTACCTCAAGAGGTTACCGCAAGGGATAAGGTTACGGAGCTCAATCTGGCCCGCGATCGCCTCGGTGTTTCTCCTCACAGGGTATGCCTCGAGCCTCGGGAGCGAACATGACATCCGGCCCGGTAGAAGCGCGGAAAGACCTCCAGCGGAGTCAAGCGTAGCGCCGAAATCTACAAGGTTGTCGCCGACATCCACGGGCCTCCCGAATGCGTCCCGACCGGTCTTTGCTTCTGCCCCAGCGGTCAACGCGGAGAGCCTCGTGGCGCGGTTCAGCGAACTGGCGCCCGCCTCGAAATATCCACCGCTTGTGATCGCAGACACACCGGCACGCCCCGCGTCGTATCAGTCGGTTCTCCCTCCGGCGCCAAGTGACGATGAGGGTGGCGAACGCCGGCGCGCCGCCTATTCCTCGATCGACGTATTCTCACTCGGGGATGGGCGGGCCGAAATGGGTCCCGAGGTGGATAAAGGAGGGCTGCAGGCAGCCCACAGGGTATCGCCACGAAGTGATCTTCTGGATGGCATACCCGAAGCCTATGCTGCCCTTGCTGTCAGGATCGCGGCCGAAGAAGAGGTCGACCCGAACTGGGTGCTCGCCGTCATGCGTGCCGAGAATGCCGGCTTCGATCGGCAGCTTGCCAGTCCGGCCGGTGCCATCGGCCTGATGCAAGTCATGCCGCAGATCGGCAGCGCCTTCGGAGCAACCGATCTCACGGACCCCGAACAGAACATCCGCGCGGGAACACGCTTCCTGCGTCTTCTGATCGGCAAATACCGCAATCCTGTGCTGATCGCGTCGGCCTATAACGCTGGTGAGCTGCGCGTCGATGCCAACCATTCGCTTCCCTTGATCCAGGAGACCGCCGACTATGTCACGCGCGTCGTTGGATATTACACCGGGATGCCCGCAGTTCCCCCGACGGCTCATGCCGGGATCCAGTCCCAGGCCAGTGCTTCGTCAGTTGCCCACAGGGTCCGGGCCGATCGCGCCAAGTCGCCCATGCTTATTTTCTCAGTCGCAGAACCATCGGCAGCGCTTGGGCCGGCTCCGCAGGAGCATGGCCACATCGTTGACGGTGGTCCCGTGAAGATCGTCAACGAAGAGGTAGTCCCATGAAAAACTCCGCAGTCGCTATCGAGATCGGCATGTTTAACGGCAGAGCCGCCTGGTATTGGCTTGCAAAGCGCAAGGCTCTTGGCAACACGGCGTGCGTCGTCGCAGCCAGCGCGATCCTTGTGTTGGTGCAGTTTGAACCCGCGGCGGCTCAAAACCTGGATGCTCTGGAGAATGCGGCCGATAGGCTCGTCCAGTTTTTCACCGGGTCTTTCGGTCGGTCGGTTGGCGCAGTCGCCTTCATCGGCATGTTCATGGCCGCTGCCTTTGGCTTCTGGTCCTGGGGCGCCCTGCTTCGTGTCGGCGGAAGCCTTGCCGGCATGTTTGCTGCAGCGGAACTCGTCGACTTCATCGCTGGCGGAGGGGCCTGATTATGGCCGGCGCCGGGACCACGATCGACGGGACCGATGAAACCATCGAGTCCTATCCCGTCATCCTTGCCCTGACACGTCCGCCGACGGTCATGGGTATCCCCTACACCTATTTTCTCGCCGAATGTTTCGTTTCGCTGATGGTGTTCATGATCCTTGGCTCGATCCTCTGGTTTCCGGCCACGTTCATCATCCTTCACGGCATTCTATACGTGCTTACCGTCAAGCTCGACCTGTGGTTTTTCGACATTGTCGGGCGGCTCAGCATGTGCGGCGTCAATCCCCTCGGTCGTCGGCTGGGCGGTGGCGCCAGGACCTATGGAGTCTAGGCGATGAGCACGATGGCACGATCCTTGAAGGGCAGTCTGTCGAAAGGTTGGGAGATCTTCGCCGACAGAAACGTGGCGACCCACGTCCCTTTCTATGTCCCGATCGAAAACGGTATCATCCGTCTGAAGAACGACTGCCTCGTCTCGACCATCCAACTGACCGGATTTTCCTTCGAGACCGCCGACATCGAAACTATCAACATGCTGCAGCGCCAGCGCAACGCAGCTTTCCGCGCCATCTCGTCGATCGGCAATTTCGCACTCTATACGCATGTTGTCAGGCGCAAGGTTGCGCCATCGCTACCATCGACCTTTACCGACCCCTTCATGCAACGCCTCGACGACGTGTATCAGTCGAGCATCTCCAGGAACGAGATGTTCGTCAACGATACCTATGTCTCGCTGGTCGTCCGGCCATTGTTCAAAAAGGGTTCGACGCTCTCTCGCGTCATGGGCATCGGCGGCAATGTCGTCCGCAAGGAGCAGTTCCGGGCGATGCGCGACCGGCTGGTCGAGGGAACCCGTGCGCTGGAAAAGTCTCTTGCGGTCTACAGCCCGAAGGTTCTGCGAGACGTCCAGCGTATCGAGGCCCATCTCGGGAACGGTCGAACGATCTACAAGGCGATTGCTGACGATGCCGTCCTCGAGGAGGGCGCTCGCAAGGTCTGGTTCTCAGAGCAATGCGAGTTCTTCTATACGCTGTTGAACGGGGGCCGGGTGCGTCCTGTCCGTCTCGGCAATATCCCGATCGATGAAATGCTGCCGGCGCGCCGCACCTCGATCGGCAATCGCATCATTCATCTGCAGGGTGACGTGACTGGCGACGATCGGTTTGCCGCCATGGTATCGCTCAAGGAGTATCCACCCGAGACCGGGGCCGGGATGCTCGACTATGTCCTGAAACTGCCATTCGAGATGGTGCTGACCCAATCGATGTCCTTCGTCGACGACATCTCCGCGCGCGGCAGGATCGAGCGCCTCGATCGCCAGATGTCGAAGGCGGATGAGGGCGGTTCGAGTGTCCAGGCCAATCTCGACATCGCCCGTGATGAGCTCGCCCGCAAGCGTGTCGCCTTCACAGAACATCATCTGACCGTCATGCCGATCGCCAAATCCATCGCGCAGCTCGACGACGCGGTAGCACTGATCGGCAATGAGCTTGGCGCCTTGGGGGCATCCTATGTGCGAGAAGATCTCAACGCGGAACCGGCATACTGGGCGCAGCTGCCCGGAAACCAGGCCTATATCGCTCGCCGTGCAATGATCTCCACTTTGAACTGCGCCGGATTGAGCAGTTTTCATGCCTATCCCTATGGAAAGCCGGATGGCAACCATTGGGGCCCTGCGATCACGATTTTCGAGACGACGTCCGGCACGCCATTCTTCTTCAACTTCCATCAGGGCGATGTGGGACATGCGACCGTCTTCGGGCCGACAGGTTCCGGCAAGACGGTCATCATGTCCTTCCTGATCCTTCAGGCTTACCGGGTCAGCCCGCGGCTGAAGACCATCGTCTTCGACAAGGATCGGGGCCTCGACATCATGGTCAGGGCGGCGGGCGGCACTTACATGGCGCTTGAGCCTGGCGAGCCCTCGGGCTGGAACCCCTTGCTTCTCGACGACACCGAGGAAAACCGCGTCTTTCTCTACGGTCTGCTCAGCTTCATGCTGAACCCGACAAAGGAGGGAGAGAACCTCTCGCCTCAGGAAGAGGCGATCATCCGCAATGCCATCAAGTCCGTTCTTAAGACCAAGGACCGATCCTACCGGCGCTTCTCGTCATTGCGGGCGCTCCTTGCCGGCAGCGAGCGCACCGAAGGCAGCTTGATCGCAAGGCTCGACAAGTGGGTCGACAAGGGGCCCTACGCCTGGCTCTTCGACAATGCCGACGACAGTCTCGACATTTCCCGTCCGATGATCGGCTTCGACATGACCTCGATCCTCGACGACCCGACGGTTCGCACCGCGGCACTTCTCTACATGTTCCATCGGCTGGACAAGATCTACGATGGGAAGTCGCCGATCATCAACCTGATGGACGAGGCGTGGAAGCTGCTCGACGACGACGAGTTCAAGCGAACCATGAAGGATTATTTCAAGACCATCCGAAAGCGGAATGGTCTTGTGATCTTCGGGACGCAGTCGGCCGACGATGTCGTCCAGTCCAGTGTCAGCCGCACCATCATCGAACAGACCTCCACCAACATCTTCTTCGCCAATCCGAAGGCGGATGAAACCTCCTACATGGAGCATTTCGGCCTATCGAGGGCTGAGTTCGAATGGGTCAAGAACGGCGATCCGAGCTCTCGCTTTATGCTGATCAAACAGGCCAAAAGCAGCGTCATCGCGCGTGTCGACATGTCCCACATGCCTGAGTTCATAAAGGTCCTTTCCGGGCGGGAGGATACGGTTCGCGAAGTCGAGATGCTCCGCGACGAATACGGCGACGATCCGAAGGATTGGCTGTCAAAATTCTGCGACTGGGAGGGGGACGTGTCCGATGACAACGCCAAGGCTTCCTGAACTGGCAACCGTCGGCGTGCTTGCGTTCGCGACCATCGTCGTGCCCTCGGCGTTGCGCGCGCAGGTCCCGGTGCTCGACGATACACGCCTGAAAAGCGACGAGGCGACCCGCGACAGCTACCGACCCTACCAGGCCGATACGCAAGCCGTGAAAGGGGCGTCCGGCGGGACCACCGACAGCCTCGCTCCGGGGCAGGGATCCGGTGCGCCGGCTGATTGTTCCGCACAGGGAATGGCCGGTGCGACCTCGCCAGCAAGCCCCTCAAAGAAAACCCCGAGCCAACAGGAAGTCGCCCGCATGGTCGAGAGCGAGGCGATCCGGCAGGGTGTCGATCCGAATTTTGCGATGGCAATCGCTGAACAGGAATCGCGGTTTCGCCATTCGGCACGTTCCGGAGTAGGAGCGACCGGCGTGATGCAGCTGATGCCAGGGACCGCATCGGGGCTCGGTGTGAACCCCTACGACACGCAGGACAATATCCGCGGCGGGGTCAAATACATCAAGCAGCTGCAGGGCATGTTCGGCGACCGATATGACCTGATCGCCGCAGGCTACAATGCCGGTCCGTATCGCCAGTCGCTTCAAAACGGCCAGATCCCGGACATTCCGGAGACCCAGGACTACGTCAGAAAGGTCTCGGCCTACTATGAGCGCAACAAGGCTGAAAATGGCGACCGGGCGCCAACTGGAACCGAGACGACCGAACCGGAAACGGTCAGCGATACCACGAGCTGTGGTGAACAGCTAAAGAAGGCCGTCGACCGCAATACAAAGGCGCAGGTCGAACGCGCGACGACGTGGAATGCGTTCGCCCAGAAATCGCTCGAAGCAAATCAGCAATATCTCCAGCGCCTCCAGTCCGGGCTGCAATCGTCTTCGGCGAGCCTGCGTGGTTCGGGCGGAGGCAATTCCAAGGATAGCGATGGATCGCTGGTCATGGCGCAAATCCAGTGCCCCACGACGATCATCGACACGGGCGGTACGCGCTGTTTTGCCGTTCCGGCGAATGCCACTTCCGAACAGATAGGTCGCTGGCTCGAGGACCTTCAGGATGCGGCGCGCGCCAACGGTGACACCGCGACCTTCACGGCACTGCAGGATCCGGCGCTTGGTCTGGTGACCGTTGTCGATGCTCGGCCGACAGTCAACTAACGAAACAGCAAAGGAGAGGCTCATGAAAAAGATTGTTCTTGCCGTCGGGCTCGGTTTGGTTGCCACGCCACACGCCTTCGCACAGGTCCCAGTCAAGGATTCGGCCAATATCGCGGCAGCACAGGAAATCGAGCGGCTGTCGAAGCAGATCCAGCAGGACACGTCGGTCGTCATGGACAACACGACGAAAACCCTTCAGGCCATTGTCGGGGACCGCACGCAGGACGCCAGCCAGTTCGCCAAGCTCGCCACCGGAAACGGTTTCAGCATGGGGCAGGCTCCCGACTTCAACTCAATACTCTCTAGCAACCAGGCTGTGTTCGGCGGCATCAGCAGCCAGTTCCGGAACACGGCCGCCAAACTGATCAATGGTCTCAACCTTGTGAAGATGGTCGTCGACACGGCCAAAGGCGGTGAATTATCCGGCGCCAATCAGGCTTATTCCCAGGGGATCAATGCCTTGACCACCCTGACGGCTCTGACAGAAGCGATGAACAGCGCGACGAAAGACCGCCAGAACTCCTTCATGCAGGCAACCGAAAAGATCGGCTCGGCGCAGGACCTGAAAGGCGCGCTGGAGCAGAACACACAGATGGTTCTGCAGGGAAATCAGACCGCCAATGAGGCCGTCGGTTCGCTCAACAACCAGGTCATGCTGTTGAACCAGCAATACAGGGCAGCGCTAGCGACCTCGTCGCAGAACCTGAAGACCTTCGCCACACTCCCGGACAGCGTCCTCCGGAATGGCGAGACCGGCACTGAGACCGCGTCCGTGCGCGATCAGTTGAAGGCCTTCGAGAAGCAGTCCCAGTGAAGGTTCTCCCAATGATGGTCGGCATTACAATCGCTCTCTGCGGCTGTGCCGGAAAATACGAGCAACTGGCGAAATGCTCGGCCGACGACAGCCCAGTACCTACGCTCGGCTACGGCACGGAGCCGAAGCCTGACACATCAGCGCCAGCGTTCGATGCGGTGTTGCCGCACGACTGCGGCCCGATGCGACCGGTCAATCACTTCTAGCCGGGAATTCTAGCCCACCCACAGGGTGTCAGGGGACGAGATGGATCCAGTCAGCTACGCGATCAACTTCTATGGCGATGCGCTCAGATATTTCGACAAGATCAATGAGGCATCGCTGGAGCGGGCGTGGGGCCTGTTCGCCGCAAACGGCGACCTGGTCAGCGCCATTCTGGCGATTTTCCTTGCCTTGTATTTCCTGATGGCAGCCCTCGGGCAGAGCAGAATTTCATTGGCCGACATGGCGATTGCGGGATTCAAGGTCGCACTTGCCTATGCGTTGATCATGTCCTGGGCAACATTCTACGACAATATCGGCCAGTTCGTGCTCTTCTCACCACAGGATCTTGGCTCGGCGATTTCCTCGGCGATGGGTGGACAGGCAGCAGGCTCGGATCTTGCCAGCCAGGTCGCGTCCATGGCGCGCAAGGTCTACAACTTCGCCATGCAGCTGTTTAATTCCTACGAGTCAGGATGGCTGCCGAACGTCACGGGTGCCGTCGTGGTCTTCATTGTGCTGGTTTTCGGCCTTTTGCCGATGCTGCTGATCCTCACCGGCGTAACGCTGTTTGCCAAGATGATCACTGCCGTGATGCTGGCGATCGGTCCGATCGCCATCCTTTGTTATTTCTTCGGCATCACTCGTTTCGTGTTCGAGGCTTGGGTGAAGGGTATTGCCTTCGGCATGTTCATGCTTCTCTTCACCTATATCATGGCTGGTCTCTCGTTCGGCTTCCTGATCGGCATGATGGACACCATCAGCGACGACATGGCCACAAGCGAAAACGCACTCGCGATCGTGGTCGCCATGGTGCTCTATCTAGCGCTGATTGCTTACTTCATTTTGCAGGTGCCGGAGATTGCGAAAGCCTTCGCTTACAGCGCAGCCATGGCGAACATCCCGAGGGGCGGTGGTGCCGACATCATCTATGGGGCGACGCGAAATGCACTCCTGTCGAGTTCGTCACGAAGCGGTCAAGCCGCAGCTGTTGCGCTTGGCATGCTTGCTGGGCCGCGAGGTGCGTTGACGGCATCTGCGCTTGTCGGCCGTGGCACAATGGCGGCGACTGGCGGGCTCGGTAGAATGTTGACCACGCGACGGCGCAACGGCGGATGAAGCGGGAACCATGGCCGCAAGCCCTCAGCCGACAACATTTTCACAGTAGATATTTCGGGGATAGATTTTGGCATTCTTCAAGAAACAGGTGCAGACTGAGCCGACTGATAGGGTCGTAGGTCCTCAAGACATTTACGATCAACACCATTCCTGGGGCGAGAAGAACCGGTCTCTGCGTACACTGATCGGGATGATCCTATTGGTCTTTGCCATCGCCGGCTGGGCTGTCGCCGGCATCCTGTCGTTCTCGGTCGCACAGCTCTTCCCGCTTGTGCGCACCGAGGTCGTGCCGCTGATCGTCGACAAGAATACCGGCTACATGGAAACCGTCACGACACTCGACAAGGATCGCTCGGGCGTCTCTGAGCTTCAGGCAGTGCAAGCGTCCTTTGTCGGAAACTATGTGATCCGCCGCGAGACCTATGATCCCCGCTACCTCTCCGACAATTTCGACATGATCGCGCTCTGGTCGGAGCCGAATTCCTCTGCCTTCAAGGACTACGAGGATTGGATGAACCCCAGCAATCCCAGGGGGCCGGTCAAGACCATGGGCGCGACAGGTGATATCCGTCCGGACATACTTTCGGTCAATCCGCTCAATGCCTCGACCATGTCGGTGCGTTTTGAAACACGGGAGCGGCAACGTGGTGGCGATGTGGTCAACCGCTGGTCAGCGACGGTGCGATATCGGCAGATCAATCTTCCGGCAAGCAATCGCGTCCGTCTCTACAATCCGCTCGGTTTTGTCGTGACGGAATACGCCAAGGTCCCGGAAAACATGCCATCGGGGCTGGTGCCATGAAACGATGGATGATTGCACTCACTGTCCTGTCGTTTCTCGAGCCGACGATCGCGAGCGCCGAATTGCTGGCGCGACCAGGCAGGCTCGATCCGCGGATACGCTCGCTTCCCTATTCCGCCGAACAGGTCTTCCAGGTGACCGGCACCTATGGATTGGTGACCACCATCCTGTTTGGGGCCGACGAGGAAATCACGCAGGTCGTCGCCGGCGACACGGTCTCCTGGCAAATCCTCACTTCTGCCGATAGGCGATCGTTGACCCTGAAGCCGATGGAGAAGGATGCTGCGACCAACCTCTCCGTGGTCACGACCAAACGCACCTATTCCTTCGATTTGCGCGTCAACGATAGCAAGGCGATGCAGAACCAGACATTCAAGCTGAAATTCACCTACCCGGAAGACGCTGGTTTGAAGGGAACAGCGGAGCTCTGGAAACAAGCACAGGATGCTCAGCGCAATCCGAACATCAAGAACATCCGTCGGGACAAGGTCAATTATGACTATGGCTTCAAAGGTAACGACGCTGCCAAGCCCCTCTGGGTTTTCGATGACGGGCTGAAGACCTTCATGAAATTCACTAGTGACATTCCCGCAATCTTCATCGTTGATGCCAAGCGCAGGGAGAGCCTCGTGAACTATCGGCGGGAAGCGGACTACGTTGTCATCGACAAGGTCTCGCGACAATGGTCGCTACGCTACGGGACGGAAGAAGAGACGTGTCTCTTCAATCTGCGGACCGTGCCCGCTGACATCCCCGCACCGATTGAAGGCGCCGTTGCCCCGAAGCGCATGGGCAGTGCTAGCGGCCAGCAACAATCGCAATCACGATAGGAGGGCAGCATGTCGGATCCCAACTTCAATTCGCCCAATTATCGCTCGCTGGAAGGCGATACTTCCCTCGGCGGGCCGGTCAGACGGGCCGGGATCGGGCTGATGCGCCCATTCGCAGTGGTTGCGGCGATCGCCGGTGTTGGGGTTGTCCTTTACTTCCTGCTTTCGAGCGGCGAACAGCAGCAAGTTGTCGACAACACTCCGCGCGAAGAGTTCCGCCCGGTGCAGGCACCTCGAAATGAGGGCTTTAGGTTGCCCGCACCGCCGCCGCTACCAACAGCGCAGGTGCCGGAGGCGCCGCCTCCGCCACCTCCACCGCCGCCAGCTCCCGTCATACCTGCTGCTGCACCCGCACTTCCGCCAGCGGAGGTCGATTGCACCAGAGGCAAGAATCCGGACAATCCCCACTGCATCGAGCTCGCCCGCCAGGCCAAGCTGCTAGAGCGCGTGCGCTCCTCGGCTATGGTATTCGACCAGGCCAACCAGACCCAAGGAGCTGTTCAGGCCACGGTGACCGGAGTATCTGCTGCGTCGTTCGGCATGGGATCGGCTTCAGGTGCTGACGCAGTGTCGGCAGCCGGCAATCGTGGCGCAGCCGATGGAGCCAATGATCCTGACAGGGCCTTTCTAAAAGCGATGGGCGGGCAGGGTGTTCAGGTCTCGGTCGCTACCGAAAACCGCCGGACGGACGCGTGGATACCGCAAGGCACGATGATCCGCGGCACGCTGGAGACCGCTATCAATTCCGATCTCGCAGGCATGGTGAAGGGGATCGTGCGGGAGGATGTCTATTCCTTCGACGGGCGACGTATCCTCATCCCCGCTGGTTCGTCCCTGATCGGGGATTACAAATCCGGTGTCGATCGTGGGCAGGAGCGGGTCCTGATCATCTGGACGAGAATGATCCGGGGAGATGGGGTTTCGGTACAGCTCGGCTCCTACGGAACAGACCGGCTCGGACGCTCGGGGATGACCGGGATCGTCGACCGGAAATATTGGGAGCGCTTCGGTCCGCCGGCACTGATGACACTGATTGGAGGGGCAACCCAGTACATTGCCCAGCTTGGTCAGAAGCAGAACCAGTACATCACCGTCGTCAACGGTGACGGCAGCGTCACGCGGATACCCCAAAATAGCGGCGATACCTCCCAGGATCGCGCCCGACAGATCGCCGCCGAGACGATCGCTTCCGGCATCCAGCAATTGGGCAGCGAGGCTTTCCAGGACAGTCGCAACATCCGGCCCACCATCCATATCCCGCAGGGCTCCGATATCAGTGTCTTCGTCACACGCGACCTGGACTTTGCCGGCCTCTATCCAGATCCGGTCCGCGAGGAATTCGACCGCTTGCGCAAGCAAAGAGGTGGCAGATGAACGCCCGTCCTACAATCTCGGCCGAGCACCATTTTCTGGCCGAGGCTCTGGAGCCGATCCGACGCTTCCTCGATGATCCTGGCGTTGTCGAGATTTCCTGCCAGGCCGACGAAGAAGTGTGGCTGGAGAGGATCGGCCATCTCACAATGGTGAAGGAACGGGTAGAAGGCCTCGACCAGGAGGCGATCCGCCACATGGCGTCCCGTGCGGCGTCGTTCACAAAGCAAACGGTCAATGCCCAGAACCCGCTGCTTTCGGCAACCCTCACAGGCGGAGAGCGTGTCCAGTTCGTCCTCAACCCAACCTCGGCGACCGGCCATGCGTTTTCAATCCGTAAGCAGTTCATCCGTCGGTTCGACCTGAACGACTACGAGCGGGCTGGTGCGTTCCGTTTCACCAAAGTCACGGGTGACGACTATATCGATGACGTTGATGTCGAACTGTCCCGGCTGCTTCGAGCTCGACAGGTCCGGGCTTTCCTTGAGCTCGCCGCAACCAATCATCGAAGCATGCTGATCTCGGGCGGGACGTCCACCGGCAAAACCACTTTCCTCAACACGATGCTGACCGCCATCCCCAATCAGGAGCGGTTCATTCTCATGCAGGACACTGCCGAGCTTGAGCCGCGCCAGGAAAATGTCGTGTCGCTGCTCGTCTCCAAAGGCGGACAGGGAGAGGCGAAAGTGACAATGGGCGATCTCCTCGCCACTGCGCTGCGTTTGAGACCTGATCGGGTTTTTATGGGCGAGTTGCGAGGTGACGAGGCGTTCGACTTCCTAAATGCCATCAATACCGGTCACCCCGGCTCGATGTCGACGATCCATGCAAACTCGCCCCACCATGCCTTCAATCGCCTGTCGACACTGGTGCTCAACAGCAATGTGCGGATGGAGCGGGACGATATCATTCGCTACATCCGCTCCATCATCCCAATCGTGGTCCAGCTGAAGAAGAGCGACGCCGTCGGCGGCCGCGGCGTCAGCGAAATCTATTTTGCCGATGAGGTCGATGAAGATGGCAAGCGTGTCCATACACAGCGAGATTGAGCGGCCGAAATGGACTGGCCTACAGAAGGTGTTACCGATCACCCTCCCATTCGTGGTCCTCGGCGCCGCCGGCCTTTGGCTTTTCATATTCGCGACGATCTACGACGCCTATATCGTCTCGTTCGGGCAGGGGTCTTATTTCGACTATGTCGGTGCAGTGCGCTTTGCCGATGCCATGCACTACACGTGGTCGGTCATCCACACCAGAAACACTGTCGGTCTGAGTATTCTCGCCTTCGTGTTGGCGTCACCGTTCTTGTTCTTCATTTTGAGCCTATGGATGCTGAAAGGCGGGAAGGCCCTGTCGCGCAAGATCCTTTATCTGTTGCATGTCCGGTCGATGTTCAGCTTGATCGCGCTGACTGCGATGATCTTTGCCGCCGCCTATGCCGGCGTCACCGTCTACGGTATCGCCTTTTACATGGTCGCGACCAAGGCAGGGGAACACGCCGCAATCGCCAGCTATTACGGCAATCATCTTGCGGCCATGTATCAGGCACCTTTTGGTGCGACGGACATGGCCGGGGCGTATCACGAACCCTCCCGTCAGACCGTTTTTGCTGCGCTTTCGGGCATTGCTGCTGCCGGTGCCCTGGTGGGCTTTCCGATCGGCTTTGCCATCCAGAAGCGTCAGCGAATGATCATGGGGCGAGCGAGGCTCGCGACGCTTAAGGATGCCGCCGATTTTCGGCTGCGAGACAAGCATGGAATCGTGCTCGGCCTGAAACAGGGCCTGCTTCTGCGCAACGACGGAGACCAGCATGTCATGGTCATCGGCTCACCTGGGCAGGGCAAATCGCGCGGCTTCGTCATCCCCACGATGATGAGCTTTGAAGGATCGCAGGTCGTTCTCGATATGAGCGGCGAGCTCTTCGACGAGACCTCGGGCTATCTCAAGGACAAAGGCTATGACATCTTCCTTCTGGCGCCCGGTTCCAGATTCACCGATGGCTACAATCCGCTTGATCTGATCAGCACCGAGCCGAACCAGCGGATCACCGACCTGCAGAAGCTCACGCAAATGCTGCTTCCGGAGCGTTTGCGATCGGATTCATCCGACTTCTGGGAAGAGAGCGCCAGAATTCTGCTGACAGCGATGCTCGGCTTTGTCCTGGAATGCCCAGACACGCGCAAATCGCTAAGCGAGCTCTATCGCATCCTCAACTCCATGTCCGACGAGCGGAAGGCGATCGTTCAGCTGCTCGAGAATTACGAGGCCGTACTGTCAGACCAGACCCGCATGCAGCTGACCAAATTTGCAGGTCGCCACGAGAAGCTCGGCGAAGGCATCGCCGCGGAGATCGTGGCCAAGCTCAACTTCTTGCAGAATCCTTTGGTCGAGGCACTGACGTCGATCACCACGATCCCGATCGACACGATAAGAAAGCGCAAGCTTGCCATCTTCATCCAGGCGGATTGGAACGCCATCCAGATTTATGAGCGGCTGATCTCGATGTTCATCCAGCAAATGGCGGACAAGCTGGTGCAGTTGGGGCCTTTGCCGAATGGTGAGCATGAGGTTTTGATGATGCTCGACGAGTTCGGCAATGGAGGCCGCATCGATACGGTACTGACGCTGGCGCCGCTCATTCGCAAGAACGGCGTTCGCTTCGTGTTTATCTTGCAAGATGGCGCCCAGCTCGAGCGGCTCTATCAACGGTCCGGTCAGAAGATCCTGATGGGGGCCTCGACGATCAAGCTGTTCATGAATTTCCAGAACCAGGAGGATGCGACCGCAGTGTCCATTGCGGCGGGAAAGACAACCGAATGGGTCGAACAGTCCTCTTACTCGCATCGGCATGGCCGCAGGCAGCGCTCTATCTCGAAAGTGCCTGTGTCGGTCGATCTCCTTCCGGTCAACACGCTGATGATGATGAAGCCAGAAGAGGCAATCCTGCAGGTGACCGGAATGCCGCTGATGCGGATCATGAAGCTCGATTCCGGTGGGGAGCGGATGTTTGCCAAGGTCCGCAGGTTCAAGCCGGTGGCAAAGCCTCGGATGGAGCCGGTGGAATGGACGATCGAGCATGGCGCAAAATCTCCATCAACTGCTCAACTACTAAGATTTAACGCCAAAGATGGCGTGCGCCACGTTTACATCTCCTCTATCGATGAGCTTCGACAGCGCCTCGATCTTGATGAGACCCGTGAGGTTGGCGTTGCAAAGACCGAGCCACCAGTGAATACGCCAGTAAGCGGTCCGCAGCCCAAGCGGACTTCGAAACGCCGTGAAAAGCCGAAGAGAGTGGAGCGAGTGCCGCCAGCCACAGGTATAATTGATCTTGAAGTCGATGAGGAGACTTTAAACAGGAGGATCTACTCGGGACCTCATGGTAGCTTAGGTGACGACGCGCAATCGCCGCCTGCCTCTTCCACCAATAAAAGCAAACCTTCGAGTTCACAGCTCCTGCGCCGACAGGATGTCAAGCAGGTCTTCGGTACTGACATTCAGGCCCTGAATGAGGCGATTTTTCAGCAAACAGATGATGGGTCAATTGATCCGGTCGAACTCAACAACGATGTCGAGCTGCTGCTTCGAAACCTAGCTGATCGACTTTCGGACGATCAATCAAGGGAACATTTGATGGAATTCGCCGACGCCGCGCGTGATCCTCTACGTGAGGATTTCGGTTCGATCGAAGCTTAGGTCTGCCGCAATTTGCAACGCGGGAGCGACGATGTCGCCCTTACAAAGACTTACCCTTCGATCCCGGGGGTGAGGCCTCCTATTTTTTATTCCGCAACGACCGCAACCAGTTTCCTTTCGACAACAGCATTCTTCAACAGGTCGAGGTGTTCGTCGTTAAGCACGGTTAGGAGTTCGTTTGTTGATAGTGATTTCAGAGTAAATCGATATATGGCCATCGCACCAAGGGGATTATGAGCGCCATATTGATCACTGCTAGTCAGGATATCGTTGCGATGCTGCACGCATTCCTCCTGGCACCGCTCTTGAGTTGCCGCGAAGACAAATTCGTCATCGAAGTCCGGGGAAATCTGGAACCCGTAAACGACTGTTTCCATGTCTTTTTACCCTTTCGCAAACGATGAAGTTAGGTATAGCCACGCATCACGCCTAGGCAACTACCGAAAGTGGGAGTGGCACAAGGACCTTCCTAAACTTCTGCGAGTGATAATTGAGATAACGATCACCTAGGTATTCGTTCGGATGTTCTGCACGTGAACCTCCTCGAACATCCTCGCGACCAGCAGATGATAAGTTTGCTGCAAGAATTGGGCAAACACCGGCGATGGAAACTCGATAGACCTATAGCGTGGAACTACCGTCCTGTCTTCGCATGGCGAACTCGGTGAATGACCCACTGCATAACGCGCTGAGCGGATCCGGCTGAGTGTTCCTTAGCAAGATCCAAGGGAGTGATCAAAAAGACCGGTCCGATCTGCTCCATCCGCGGCAATGTCTTCGCCTTTGCGGCCCTATATTCGTCGGTTTCCATGCCCATTGCCTCAACAACGAGCGCGACAGTCGGATTATCTCGATAGGTCGCCTCTAGGATGAAGTCCGGCCGGCATAGGCCGGTCTCGGTTTCCAAAGCGAAAAGCGGTTTGATGATCCCTATCTGCAGGTCGGGCATCGCTTCAAACAGAGCATCCTGCAGCCAGAACAGCAAATGGGACACGTGTCGCTCGAACTCCGACTCGATTGGGAAGAGCGTATCGGAATTATAGACGGGCTGGGCATAGGCGTGGACCGCCCTGGCCGGTCCGTCGTCATCATCCCCGAAATCAGCGTTGAGCAGAACGAGATACGGTCCCCTATGGGCGGGGTCGCCTCGCAGCGGTTGGCGGACCTTGCCCATGAGATCTATCGTCCGCGCAGTCGATACCGGCGTGATAGAACGGGCGGACACGCTCTTCGCGTATAGGAGCATAAATCCAGTGCGTCGAACCGCCGGTGGCCAATCCGGGCGCGATTGAGAAAGCAAGCCCTGCCAACGGCTTGCGGCATCCCAGTAGTCTCCCGCCCATGTCGATGTCAGGGCGTTGAGGGACCAAGTACGTAACACCCGTAATTCCTTTGCGGCAGAGCGCAGTCGGGAAAGTTGGCTTCCAAGCGAGAATTGCGGTCGTTGCTGCAACGGCGGGATGATGTTGATCTGCGCCTTGTCGAGGATGCGCCACAGAATGCTACCGAGTCTCGACGGGCGATCATTTCTCTCGCTCGGCCGAGCAAGCCCGCGATCTGACAGATCGGCAAGACGATCGGGGATAGCCGGAAGCGGATCGACATAGCTCCTTTCAGACTTCGGAATTGGACGGATATGAAAATCGCGGTCGATAAGCGCTGGGCTGCCGTCCTTGTCCATATGAAATGCGCAGCTTTGGGCATGGTTCGGCCGTTCTTCGTCGTGCCGACCGCCAGGTTCTCTTGAGATTAGCCGGCGTAGAGTGAAAGTGTGTTCCTGCTGGATCGGCGCCAACAATGGTCGGAACCGCCCGGTGACACAGTTGCAGGATATCCAGCCGTCCATCAGCTTTGCCCTTTGGATCACTGCAAGAGCGATAGCCTCGTCCTCCTTTGATGCGGCGTTTCCGTACCACGCACGAAGGGCGGCCCCTTCCTGTCCTGTGAGAGTGTCGAGCTCATGGCCGGGGCTATTGCGCACAACGATCCGCATCTAGCGACACAGTTAATAGCCGAGGAGCCAAAGGCGATATCCAAGGTATCCCACGCCCGCTGCGCCACCTGCAGATATCGCCATCTCGAGACAAACCAGCAAGCCGCTACGATGCGTTCGGACACTGGCATCTTCGATGAGGGCGGAGAGGAATACGAAAACCGGCACCACCATCGTGTAGCCCAACATCAGCACATCGGAAGTGGCAAACTTCGCGCAGATGAAGACGGCTGTCAGAACGGCAGCGGCGCTGAGCAGGCTTCGGACTCTAATGCGGTATTGGCCCAGGAAATCAGACAACGTAGTTTATTTCCTCTGATTGTGTTTTATTCCCTGCGGCCTCCGGGACAGGGCAAGCAGTGCGGGAATAGAGAAGTTTGGAACCCGGTCCGTCGTGCCGTCCTCTTGCGGGAATATATCACCCCGGTGTAAGAACTCGCCTGAAGTACTCGACTTTGGACGTGTTATGATCCGTGCAATTTTTCGATCTGCAGAAGCGTCCAACCTCCGCCATCTGTGGGCAGCAGCTCAACACCGTTCGGCGATCGCAGATCGTTCGAAAGAGGACTGCCAATGCCGCGTGTGAAGACTCGCGAAGCTGTCGAATCGATCGACCCTTCGATCCTGGACGATCTTTCACTCCCAGATCGGCTTGCCATCGGGATCGATCGCCTGAAGCGCGATCGCGGGGCGCGGGCCAAGGAGCTTGCCGAGCAGCTCGGCGTGACGGAGGCATACATGTCGCAGGTTTTGCGCGGCATGCGTGACGTTAAACTGTCCACTCTCGATAAAATGGCCCGGGAATGGAACGTCACTATCGAGGAGCTGTTAGCAGTCACCGACACCGACCTCCCGCGCGTTGCCGCTTTGCTCGCGCGGCGCAAGAAAACGAAGAGGGACCTCCCGGATTGATACGACATCTGAACGCCTAGTAGTTAAGATTGAACCAGAATCTCTGCTTCACGCCCTGATCGTTGGGTATGTCAACGAAATAGGGATCTGCTCGACGAGGCCGTGGCGTTCCGCTCTGCTGGATACAGCTATTGCTGTCACCGTAAAAAGCATCACTGGAGGAGCCGCGTCTCCATGTGCTCGTGTCTCGACCGCCCAAAGATTGGCACAGGTTGACCGTCTTGATGCATTGGTCCGGCTCTCCTTGCCAGCCATTCTCCCCTTGGGCGCCATATCCGATCGTCGTACCAGCCGGGCACTCGTCGAAGGCTTCATGGCCGGGTTTGTCAGCATTTGCTTCATGGCAGACCGGCCATGAGAAGCCTGGCTTTTTCATCGCCGAGATGAGCCTCGTCATGGGTGGAATGCAATAGCCTACACCATGCCAAGACGGATTTTGGGAGGCCGCGCATAATAGGATCTGGCATCCCCATGACGCCTCCTCTGATTTGGCTGGTGTCGCGATCAGTCCAAGTCCAGAGCCGGCCAGCGCCAAGAAGGCAAAAAGCATCCGGTTCATCCAATGCCTCCATCCTGTATCATTGCACTTCTCCCAGCGACCGCGGATCTTCGCGAACGAAAGCACTCCAGGCTGCCTCGATCCGGAGAATGTTCCAGCGGTTGTGGTGATGATTCCAGTGCAGGTGACCCCACCGGTGACCGCATAACCTAGATCGCCGTCGATCCAGTAGAACGTCTCGATATCGCCGGCAGAGGCCAAGCGGAGGCTTGTGGACTGGTTTTGCGGATTGCGCCCGACGATCAGGCACTGCCTGGCGAGGTTTACATTCCGAAACTTCCATCGTTCGCCCTGATTTCGCGATCGCGGCGGTCGCCTCTTGATCGGTGGGCCTGTCGATGGCTGGGTGATCGGCCACTTCCTTCAAACGCGAGATTTCCAGCGTGAGTCCAGCGACTTGAGCCTCAGTGAGCTGATCATGCACCGCGTAACCTCCGGCCGAACCGAACAAGAATGAGACCGGCGCCACAGCGATCAACCATCCGACGGACGATCTCGTCGACATTATTCAATATCCCTTGATGTCAAGCCGTTTCAGAACGGCGATCGGATCCGTCTCGCACTCTTGCCTCCAGTCCCGATGCTCCACGCATGCATAGGCGTATTGACTGAGATCGGCCGAAGAAAGATCCGCCAATCGGTTGCCAACCGCTTTCCATTCTTGGACTTCTGCTGGGTCGCAAGCAGCGCCTGCGGCACCACAAACGTTCGGGTCGCGTTTTTGGATTTGCGACTGCGTGGCAGCACTTTGCGCGAGGACGATCGCCTCGCTCGATGCGACCAGGAACATCGTGATCGAAAGAACCTTGATTAAGCGAAGCATCTAGCCTCCATGCGCATCGTTGACATCATCGATCTTATTGGCGACCGGCGAGAGGAGGGGCAGACCGGCCAGAGTATCCGGCCGTTCGGAATCCCGCGTTACAGTTTCTCCCAGCGACGCTGAGTAGAGCCAAGGGGTCGGCAGGTCAGGCGAAGACCAAACGCCATAGCCCAATCCACGTGCCTTCCGTTCGATATCGAAATAGGCCGGCACCTGCGGTTCATCGCGATAGTTGAACGCGTATCCGATTCCCTCGGAGATCGCTGTCGCGGCGAGGTTCGTTTCTCCGACGAAGCAATGGGCGATCAGAATCTTGTTGCGATCCCGCCCGATCGGCGCACAGTTTACATCCCGGCCAAGTGTTCTCAGAACCATCCATGCTCGAGATACTTCGCCCGCAGGCCAACAGACACCGTTGCTGTTTGCCGTCTGCCTGATCCGAGGGGCTTCATATCCCGCTAAGCGTACGAGCTGCTTGTTCCTAATGAATTTGAAGGTCGTGCTATCGACAACCTGAACTCTCCCATACATTTGGCGCGGAAGATCGGTCGATCGTGTTTGGGCGACTGAAGGAGAGGGTAAGAGGAGCAGGGCGAATAGAAGTCTGGAAGGAGCCTTCATCGGCGGTTACCTCCCTGCTGCTGCAGGACTGAAACAGGATGGGGTAGGTCGGATGAGGCCCACAGGCCCGCGCGAGCGGACCGGGCGCTATCCTCGGCAATTCTGTAGCCAGGAACGATAAGTTGACCTTGGTCGTTCATCGCCGCAAATCCCCACCCTTGGGCGATAAGGTAGGTTGCGAGATCGTATCTGCGTTCACCGGTTGTGGTCTGGCAAACGACCACGACGTTGTTCTGGTCGATGTCTGTCACTTCTTGGCAGACAGGCTTTGTGTCCCTGATAATCGCCTGGATCATGATAACATTCAGCTCGCCGCAATCGCGAGCCATTCCATTCGCATCCGTGATGAGGGTTCCCCTTAGACAAGCCTGAATACCGTAAAGACGATAGCGACGTCCGCCTGAAACCCAGGCGTCACCTGCCTCGAATTGCGCGCTGGCTGGGAATGGAGTGAAGGCGGTATTAGACATTGTAACTGCCGACGAGGTTGCATCATCCTGCTCTGCCTGACTTCGAATAATCAAAGGAGTGTGGACCAGCGAGGAATGGCCACCGGTTGGTATGATCCGCTCCGACATGTAGAGGCTCACGTACAAGCCGGATGCAAAAATCGTGGAAATAAACATCACGTTTCTCCTCCACATCAGATGGTTAAATGCTGGGAGCGATATCGCTCACCGTATGGGTATTGGACGGATCGGTTCTGCCAAATGCCGGCTTTGGCCCAGCGTGCCCCATCTTCGGTGCGTGCGTAGCTCACAAAAGCGGTGCGACCGTCACCGTCACCGTCCCGCGCCGAAGACGCTATACCTCTGCCGATCATTTTCTCGGTCATCGACTGAACGGTTCCATTTTCCGAAAAAATGTATTCGCTGCCGTGCGCGGCAGTCGTTCCCCGGGTTCGACTGAACTTGTGGCACGGAAACGCACTTCCAGAATGGCGCCCAGCCTTGTTGAGCAGGGAAATCATTGCAGCAGGTGAGACTGTCAAGCACACCGCCCACGTATGGCCGAGTTGGATGCCCGCAGCTGTCTGGCGGGCCTGTGCACAGGCAGTCCTGATAAAAGTTGCATTGGTGGCGAGAGACACGCTCCCGCTCAATACCCCTGCAGCTGTCACGCTCTGAAGATCAACAGCTTTGGCGATCGATGTGGTATCAAGCGAAGACTGAGGCAACAGGATCAAATCGGTTCCTGCAGCATAGGCGCGCTGATCGGCCCCTATGACTTCTTGCACGCTTGCCGCTCGAGTGACGTCGAAGAGCGTGGTCCCCAAACCAGAAAGTACCATTAGAACAGGGCGATATAGCCGCCATGCGTCATGTCTCATGCTCGCATCCGTCAACTATTTGCTGCGACGACAATGCACAAAATTATACTGCAGTGCAAGTCTGGTGAAAGTCAAAAATTCGGTGTAATTTGTGACAATCACTCATATGAATGGAAGGAGGAAGGCGGATGGCGGCATTGAGCACAGCCCTCAAGATCGCAAAGTTTATGATTCGAGCAGTCTGGTTCCTCATTCTGCTTGCATATCTTGCGGTCGTAGCGCCCTTTTTTCTGATGCCGGCATGTTTCATCACCTTTTGGGGCGTCCTGGCATTTTCCTATGCCTTCCTTCCTCCAGAGTGGACTCTGGCGCTCTGGCAATCGGCTTCAGATCTCTATGCTCATTCGCCATTGTTCAAGGCAGCCACGATCATGAGTTTCACGCTGCTTTGCCTGCCCATTCTGGCGGGTTGGCCGGGTTCACCGCCTGTGAAAAGTCAGCGTGAGCTTGATGAAGAGGTGCAAATGTCAGTGATGCTCTCACGTCAACAGAATGAACGACGCGCCAAAGTTAGCGGACCACTCGGTGACCTTCATGAGCCGGCGCCGTCGTATTGGGATTTTTGACCGCGGCACATCACCTACGTCGGATTGAGGAATATCATGGCAGTCAAACCACTCTCATTGGCAATCTCGACCTTCAAGGGAGGAGCGGGAAAGTCTACGCTCAACGTTAATCTCGCAGCTGAGTTCGCACATCAGGGACATCGCACGCTTCTCGTCGATTGCGACGAGCAAGAGTCATCGACACGATGGTACAATGTCTCGATGAAGCGTGGTCTTCTACCGACCGACGGCACATTGCTCCATTTGCGCGTCGCACCCGGCGATCGCTTCCACGAGCGTCTCGCCGAGGGGCCCGAAGCCGACATCCGTATCTATGACGTCGGTGGCTATGTCCATCAGCGGGCGATCGAGGTCTATCATGAATGCGACGCTGTCCTAATCCCGATCATTCCCGAACCGACCGCGGCGACATCGGCCATAAAGGTCGCAACGATCCTGACGGAGATCTCGAAGAAACGAGCAGCGGGACCAATCCCCTTTGCCGCGATCTGGAACTATGTCGACATGATTGCGCTGAAGCATAACCGTTCACTTCCGGAGGTACATGCAATTCTGAGCAGTGGTAAGATCCGCATAGTTGAAACCGTCGTCCGCAAAAGGAACCATTTCAGTGACGTCGGTGCCGGCTTCGGTTCCCTTTATTCCAAATTGGCCACCATAGAAAACAATCCTGCTCTGGCTCCATCCGCCAAGCGCCGCGCCTCCGAAAGTGTTCTCGATGCTATCGATCTGGTGAAGCGGATCAATAACGAGTTCATAGGTCTGCTCCAGACGGAGGCGGCCTAGCTCCATGTCACGAGAACGGACGCCAGCAGGAAACATCCTTGCGCTATCGCGGACCAGAGACGAACAGACGAAAGCAGATGATGACGCTGCGACCTCCTACATGCCGACCAATATCGACCTCGATACGTGGTTGCCCGATCAACAAAGCCCAGGGGAGCGTCCTGCTGATATTGAGAAGCTCGCGACGGCTGACATCGCCGCGAACAGAGCGCGTCATCGCCGTGAGGAAGCGGTGACCAAAACGTCAACGGAGACGATCAGAGACGTTGCCAGAAGAAAGCGAATTTCTCTCTATCTAGAAGACGAGGTCCTGACGAAAATTTTCCAGGTGTCGCTTGAGCAGCATGAGCAACTATCTGCGGCAACCCATCGGCTCATCTTGGAAGCCTTGAGGGCGCGGGGGCTTTGAGACTGATGCGAGAACCGGCCATCATGTTCCGTTTGCCCGGACCCGTTCTCGGCAATCTCGATCGGCTCGCAAAGCGGCTCGATGTGTCCAGCAACATCGTCGCGAAGTTAATCGTGACACGCGAGGTCACGCGGATCCCGGCGATGCTTGAGGAGCACGACCGGCAGCTCGCGAACATGCATCAATTCCTGCGCGAGCTTGCGTTCCGAAACGAAGATCTTCTGCTGGACGGCGACGGGTTCGCAGCGAGTGAAGCGATCATGGAGGGATTACGGGAGGTGATGGCCGCCCTGGATGCAATTCGAGTGGCGGGCTTCGTCCGCCCATCGAGCTTTATCGCCGATCTTATCAGGAAGCATGATGAACGACCGATCCAACAGCCGCTCGACGTCTAGGTCAACTGAGCGCAGACTGCCGAGCTATTTCGATCTGATTGACGAAGAGAACCGTCGGCGTGGTGGTGGCGGTGCGAACAAAGGGTCGCGCGCGGCGGGTAGGCAGCCGACGATAGTGAAATATGCGGGCGCTGCATCGGCGTTCAGCCGCGCAACCGGCAATAATGCCGTCGTCGTGAAGGTGTTGTCCTACGGGGCAGGGGCGAGGTCTGCAAAGAGTATCCTCGCCTACCAGAGCAAGGAAGAGAAAGCCCGCGATCAGGATGGGCAGGAGGTCACCGACATCGACGCAGCGGTGCGGTCATGGGAGCGGGAGTTTGGCAACCGGAAGGGAAGCGTTGATGTACTGCGCCTTACCTACGAACTGGCGGTTAAGGATCGAGAAAAAGTCAAAGACGTTCTTCGGTCGCTTGCCGATGACGGATTCTACCGGGAGGGTGACACGGATCGTACCTATGCGTTCAGTGTGAGCGACGGAGTTAAGGGACAGACACGGTTACAGTTCGTGCTGGTCGTCGCGCATGAGAAGAGCGACAGGTCGGATCGTAGCCAGGTCAACAGGATTGCCGCTAATATCGATAACGTGCAGGTGATCGACCATCGGCTGGAGATGGCCATGCGGAGCGCAGGGATCGCTCCAATTTCGCGCTACCCGGCCGATTTTTCGTCTGGGCCGAGAGGCTTCACCGCCGCGCTTCATGCCATGCGGCGCAAGGATGCAGAGGTAACGGTCTCAACGAAAACCGAGATGGTCGAGAGACCGGGAAAAAGCGGACGTTACGAGCGGGGTAAAGACCGTCGAGAATTGACTGCAACTGATCACCGGGAATTGACGAAGCACGGTCAGTTGGTGGGATCGCTTCTGCAGACACGTCAGCCGCGAGATTTTATGCATCTACTCTTATCAGGGCCGGCAAATGTCGATCGCGACAGCTTTGTCCTTGCGGGCCGCGATTTTCTGCGCGAGCAGTTCGCCGGCCACCGCTACGCCTATGCTGTCCACAACCGCACTGACATGCAAAAGCACCCGCATCTGCATGTCATCGTTGCACTGCGCAACGCTGGCGGACGCACACTCAATCCGAACATACGCGACTTCACGGAATGGCGGGTTCACTTTGCCGAAAAGGCACGTGATCGGGGGATGCCGATTGATAGGCAGAAACGGATCGAACGTGCTGCTCCGCCTCCTGTCAAGCGGTGGGAATGGGAGATGTTTCAGCGCATGGGGGCGACAGCTCCAGCTAGTGTGGTCGACAAAGTGGTCTCGAAAATATGGGATAGGCCGACTGAACCGCGTCGGCATGAGGCGAAACGAAGGGTTGACCAAACACGCCACTCCATAGGGCGTATCATTGAAATGCTCGATGGCCTCGGGCGAAACAGGAGCGCTCCGAGTACAGTTCGAGAGCTGAGCCAGGATCTAGCGGTCGGGCTAAGGCGTGAACACCAACGGCTTGAAACCGCTATTCACCAGGGGAGAGATCCCGCTAAAGAGAAAGGACAAGACAACATGCTGCGTTCTACACCGATCAGTGCGGCGCAGGCAAAAGCCGCAAAACAGACATTGGCCACTACAGCGTTGAATGTTGCTGCGAAGATCTCCGACCCTTCAGACCGTCTGATCTTTGAGCAGGCGACGAAAATCATCGGCAAGGTTGTCGGCCTTCAGCTCGATTCTCGGGTCGTGAAAAACCACGACCGCAGTGCTCCTCGTCAATCAGGAACCCTTAACACGAAGTCGTCTGGTGGGCGCGATCATGTTTCTGAGCTTGGTAATGTCAACAAAAGTTCGAGCGATCGGTCGGCGGATGCGTCGCGGATCGCACGTTCGAATGCAATGGATCAAGATCACGACCGGTCGCCTCACAATGACCGGAATAAAGCGAAATCAGTCAAGTTGCGTCCCCCTCGGGACAGAGGCAACGAGCGCAGCCGTTGACGAGAAGGTATCTCCCAGGCTGTTCCGTCGTAGGTGGTAACGACGGATCTAAAGACCTAAGGACACTTTGACCGCACTGTCCATTCGTTGGATTTCGAGCAGGTCTGCGGTTCCGTCTGCCCGCGGCGATAGGGCTGAAAACTTTACTGTCGTCACGCCAGCCGGACTCGCCGCTATTGTGCGAGCGGAAGAATTGGTTACGAGGATAACCTGCTCTCTTTCAATCCCGTACCATTCGATTGCGCGCAGGAGCATGAAGGAGCTGCGTGCATCATCTCGAGCCTCGCGAGCGTTTGGGCTGCATGTCGGTTTTGAGAACGGCATTGCCATCCAGAAATCCGGCTCTGCGTTATCGACCCGTAAGATGGTATCGATCAAGTCCATCAAAGCCAATGCGGCGACCCGCCCACCACTGTTGGCATCCATACCCCTATCATTTGAAAGAAAGCCGAAACGGATTCCTTGGGTCCTGAAGTGTCTCAACATCACGATCAGAGGACGATTGAGGTCATTTACGGCCAGATCTTTGGATAGGCGCTTCGTTTTAAGGAGGATGCCGTCCCGCTCAAACACAACAAGACCACGTGATCCAAGCTTCCTAAACCTCACAATGTCTTCAGCTCTGTATGTCATTTTCAAAACTCGGCCTCTAGAAATTTAAAAATATAGTCCCGCTCGCTAACCTACCCCGGCATCTCGAATTTACAGCTCTGGATGGGTAGGTAGGGATGAGTTCATCTCGCCGATGCAATATGACGGATGGCACAAGGATGCCCCGAGCTGTCTTCAAGCGTCTGTAACCAGACCCAGATCTTGGTTCACGGCTGTCTGTCAGGCAACCTCGACCAGTGTCTGCTGCCGTTGGAGCCAGCTCACAAGGTCGCAGTAGGGCCTGGGCTCGTAGACATATTCGACCGGTATTGCGGGTTGGACCATTGTTGAAAGGTACCGCCCAAGATTGGCAGCATCGTTACTGGCAGCGAGACCATAGAAATTGCCGCTGTTCCAAGTTACGACACAATGCTTGAAATGCGGGCTGACTGCATCCGCCATCTCGGCAAGCGTTACCTCGCAAGCATGCATGGTGTTGAGGACGAGTTCGGTTTTTCTGGCGATCTCATCTGTTCCGAAGTAGTTCGACTTAAACCCGAGATTTTTCTGTTCTTCTCGGCTCTGATAGGCATTTTCGTCGTTGCTTCGGAATTTCTCAACGGACAGAAAAATGCCGTTCGGTTTGAGATGTTGTTTAACAAAGCCGATCTGATCCCGGCGATTGGGTGAGTACATCTGGAAAGTTGTGTCCTCCAGGATGACGTCGAAGCCGACAGCGAAACGCTCAAGCCTATTCTGCGAATGCAGGTGCTCCTTGGTTAACCGGTGAAAAGGGCCAACGAAAAAGCTTGCTCCGAGCGGCTCGCCGAACGCCATGAAGCATTTGTAGTTCTCTTCGTTTGGGCTGCAAGCAAGCGACTGGACCTTCCCATCGCTGAGTTCCGATACAACCCTTGCCATTGTCCCTTCCGCGGTCCCGAGGCTGTAGAAAAACATCTCGCTGGGGATTGTCTGGCTATAGCGGAGCAGGGCATGTCCCATCCGGCACTCCTCTTCGAGCCGGTAAGGAATACTTGCGTGGTAGTGCTGGTCGAAATTTCCTTGCCGACGAACGTGAAGATCGATGAACTGATGGAGAAGGGTATCGTCTGGCAAAAGCCGCCTGTCGGCGATTGGTGGCCTGATTGGCATTCCGCTCCTTCCCGCGGCAGTTTCCATGAAGAAGCGTGCCAACTCGTTCAGCCTGGGGCTGTCATCACATTCTCGTAGAAAGTCGTCTGAAGCGTGCATCGTAAATCACCTGACTAACTGGCGTTGCGGTGCCACGCTGACGTTGGCTCTTCCCTTAGTTTGTTAAGCGGATGCGGAGCCTGTCCGAATGTCAGCGTGATACCCGAGGGTATGACTGCCACCTTGTCAGCGCTTTCATCCAACTGCCGTTTTGTCACAAAAGTGCCATCATCGCCCAACCTGCGGTTAAAGGTCCATTGCGTGCCAACTCCTGATGGGGTTTCATGTCGTTGACATATAAGAGTATTTTCATAGAGGCTTTTCAGAGTTTGTCTGAGACGGATGATTTTCAGCCGGATGAAGTGCGTCGTTCCGATCGCCGAACGCTCGTCCACCACCATATGGACTGGGGGCCTGTCAAAGCCGATTTGGTAAAACGAACCGGGTTATCACGCCAGGAAACAAGGCTCGCACCAAAACACCATGCCTTCCTAATCAATCTACATGGTGAGGCGCGGACCGGCGAGGACTTTATCGAGGGCAAGCGGATCACATTCACTCCACGGCATCGGGGGTCCATTGTATTTGTCCCGGCTCGAAGTGAATGGAGCGGGTGGGACGAAGGTGATCGGACCGGTTCCTATCTGCTTGTTACCATCGACAGTACCTTCATAGCGCGATCTTTGGGATGTGAGCATTTGAGCGGATTGAAGCCGATTGTCGGGTTTCGGGACGCGACAATCGAGGCATCACTTCAAAGAATTGGCGCTGAACTTCTCAGCCCCGACGATGTCAGCATCCTCATGGTGAAAAGCCAGGCGATCCAGCTGTTTGTTCGGCTTGTTCGAATGCACCTTCTTGACCTCGGGCCGGCGCGAGGTGGTCTGTCGGCTTTTGATCTAAAGCGAGTGGTCGCGATCATGGAGGCAAGGTTTGCAGATCCGCTCGGCCTGGAGGAGTTGGCAAAGGAGATCGGGTTAAGTGAACGACACTTCTTCCGAGCCTTCAAGCAATCGACGGGTAAGACGCCGCACTCCTATCTTGTCGCACAAAGGGTTGAGCACGCCGCCGATCTCTTGCGGAATACGGAAATGTCCGCCACCGACATTGCATTCGAAAGCGGCTTTAGCAGCTCCAGTCATCTTACGAGAAGCTTTAAGAAAGCGTTCGGGACCGGCCCACTCGACTATCGTCGCTACTGGCGGCAATGACGTTTTTTTGGCACTTCTGTGCTAATGTGGCGGAATATTGAAAGCGGCGGTGATGGTCGTTTGGTACGGGGACGAACAACCGTAGTTTCAAGCGTCGCCAATGGCACCCTTCGCGAACATTCATACCCGTTTAAGCCGTGGCCTCGGCTCTCGCGGTTTCAACTGGTTTCTCGCCAGCACCTTCGTCTCGTCATTGGGACGCAACGGCTATGCCATCGCCTGTGCCTGGATACTTGTCGCTTCTGGTGATGGCAGTGCCACAGTTGCTGCGTTCTTTGCGACTGTCAGCCTGACCGAATTGTTGGTTAGTCCTGGGGCAGGTTGGATATCTGATCGCTTTGATCGCCGTCGCGTATTCATCGTCGCGGATTGTGTGCGATGCCTGGCGGCGGCGATAATGGCCTTAACAAGCTCCGCATGGTTGATTTGCTGGTCTGCGGTACTGTTTTCCTGCTGTGATCGCATCGCATTGACGACGTCGCAGGCGATGATTCCGATGGTTGGAAAACATCTTGCACCCAGTACGTCAAACTCCGTGACATTCTTCTCCATGCAGGTAGGAGGGCTTGTCGCTGCAATACTTGTGGGAGTCTTGCTGCACATCACCTCCGCCGCCATGGTGTTCATTGTAATATCGGCTGCATTCGCGCTGTCTGTGGGCTCTATCTGGGCCGCTGTCGCTGATGGTGGTTCGTCTACGCCGGCAAGAACGCAAGATCGAGTGAAGTTGCCAATGGATCTCCGCCTGATCCATCTGGGTGCCGTTTACGCCATTCTCTATGGCGGGGGGCTTTTGGTCAGCACCATGGGGCCCGGCTTCGTTTTTGATGAGCTGTCGGGCGATGTGCTCGACTTCGGTGCGCTCGAAAGCGCGTGGTCGGCCGGCTCTATTATCGGCGCTATTCTCCTCATCCCTCTTGCTCGTTTTGCACAACAGGGTTTCCTTCTCATCGCCATTCTGTTCTTTACAGCTCTCCTGTTCGCCTCTGTCAAACTGTCGATACTACCATGGTCGCTTCTGATTTTTGCAGCGCTTGGTGTGGTCTACAATTTTGGCAGGGTGGCGGTCGAAGTTATCCTGCAGACGATTGCCCCACATGGTGCGCTGGGGCGTGCGAAGGGCCTCTTCCACTGTTCCGGTGTATCGGTCGGTCTGATCATCTTCGGGTTCGTCTCGCTGAGCGGCGATCGATTTGCGCCCTCGACCGTATTCCTGATGTTCTCCGCGGTTGTGTCGATCATGGCGATCATTCTCGTGGTTTTCCGCTCGCAGCATGATGGCCGTGGGGACCAACCCGGCTCTGTCGAATGACAACGACCTTATCTAAGTTCCTGCTAAATCGAGTTATTTCCCTTGCCCCCTTGTCATAAAACACTGGCGGTAAGGGCTGCTATGGGCTAATTTAACTTTTGAGGCAGTACGTGCTGCCTTGGGGTGTGGAAACCCCTCCGAGCGACTGATGCTGGTCGGTTCAGCATCAAACTCCGTGACCTTTCGGGTCGGGGAGCCTGTGGCGTATGTCCAGGTTCCTCGGAACTAAAGGCTACAGGACTGTCTCGGACGGTTTCCAACTCCCCGATCATTCGGAGGTTTAGTGAGTCTATCGCGGGGACGCACCGCGAATAACTCTCTTGGCCGGGGAGTGCAGAATGCAGCACAGGAAAATCCCGCAGACAGAAAGGCAGCCGGATCCGGCGCGCCGAGAAGGGCCGCATCCAACGGATCGGCATGTCGGCAATCGGGTCGCCCGGTTGCGATCGCAAGTACGAATGACGCAGTCCGAACTTGCACTCAAAGTCGGCGTCAGCGTCCAGCAGATCCAGAAATACGAAAACGCCAAAAATCGGATCAGTGCATCGATGCTGCACCAGATCGCCTTATGCCTCGGCGTTCCGGTTGGCCGGTTGTTCGACGGACTTCCCGAAGCCGACATAGAAAGTGAGTTCGGTTCTCCTCACAAACAGGAACACCTCGCGTTCCTGTCGAGTGTTGAGGGACAGCGTCTGAATGATGTTCTCCTAGCACTCAGTCCACAATTGCGGCGTCGTATCGCAACGCTGGCCGAAACCATCGGCATCGAACTCTCCAGCGCACGTATCTCGAGCGAGGAGACGAAGGGATGAACACCAGTAGCCAGGATATGAAATCGGGGTTCAAGCAGGGGATGTGTCGAACCGTTACCCGCCGCTCCCGGACATGGCGAAATACTCGGGCCGATCTCGTTGAGCGAAGTGGGCTGAAGAAGGAGGAGACCTCCTTTAACTCAAAACGCCACCTTGTTCTTCTCAATTTGAAGGGAGCCTCGGAGGAGGGAGAATATTTCATCGACGGGAAGAATGCCGGTTTCGTGCCCAGAAAGCCCGGTGCACTGCTGTTCGTGCCGGCCGGCTGCCACTGGAGCGGTTGGGAGGTCGGTGCGGCGACGGCAGCTTATCTGTCGATCAGCGTCGATCCGGCTTTCGTATCACAGCTGATCTCGCAGTCGCCGACGCAGGTACTGCCATCGCTTGTTCCAGATCTCGGTTTCGAGGATCCGATCATCATGAATGCCGCTCGCGCGATCGGGACAGAAATCGATGACCGGAACCCGGCGGGTACTATGCTGATCGAAGGTTATGTTACGACGATATTCGCGCAACTGATGCGCAAACGGAGCTACACACAAACCCCCAAGAAAGGCGGCCTTGCGCCGGCACTGCTAAATCGCGTGATCGACAGGATCGAAAATCAACTCACGACGAACCTTTCTCTGACGGACCTCGCGAGCATGGCTGGGTTCAGCGTGCCGCATTTCTGTCGGGCGTTCAGGCAGTCGACGGGCTGCTCACCCTATGCGTTTCTCATTCGCCGTCGGATCGAACGGGCCAAGGATCATCTGCGTCAGACCGCGATGACGATCACCGAAATCGCCCTTTTCTCAGGGTTTTCTGATTCCAGCCACTTCTCCAACATTTTCCGGCGCGAAGTCGGAATGACCCCGCTCGCCTACAGGGCGAGCTGGCCCAGCAAGGCTAGCGAGTGATTTCCTGATCGGATCCCACAGCCTTATCAATTTGCAACTAGCACGCAGCCCTTGAGCCACGGCATCCTCGGGAAAACAGCCGAGGGGGCGAAATGATCAATCAACAGAGTGCCGGTGTATCTCACGCGGCCGCCGAGGACGTGCAACCAGCATTGCGTGTCATCGATCTCAAGAAACGGTTCGGCCCGGTCGAGGTTCTCAGAGGCGTATCTCTGACGGCCCGGCGCGGAGACGTTATTTCGATCCTGGGGAGCAGCGGATCAGGGAAAAGTACGTTCCTGCGTTGCCTGAACTTTCTGGAGGCGCCTAGCGGCGGCGAGGTTTGGGTGTCAGGTCAGCATGTGAGGATGCGGGAAGGGCTCGCCGGACAGAGGCAGATCAATGCGCTTCGTGCCCGGCTCGGCATGGTCTTCCAAACATTCAACCTCTGGTCCCACAAGACAGTTCTCGACAACATCATCGAAGGGCCTCTCCACGTTCTTGGCCTCTCCAGGGTTGAGGCGATCGAACGCGCAGAAGCGTTGTTAGACAAGGTCGGGCTGGCGGACAGGCGGAATGCCTTTCCGTCGCACCTCTCAGGTGGGCAACAGCAGCGGATCGCCATCGCCCGAACCCTGGCAATGGAGCCGGAGATCCTGTTGTTTGACGAGCCGACATCAGCGCTCGATCCCGAACTGGTGGGCGAGGTCCTCAAGGTCATCCGGGCGCTGGCCGAGGAAGGTCGGACAATGCTCGTTGTGACGCATGAACTCGGCTTTGCCAGACAGGTTTCTGACCGCATCATGTTTCTCCATAAGGGTCAGGTCGAAGAGGAAGGCAGCCCAGACACCCTCTTCGAAGACCCGTCCTCCTCGCGGTTGAGGAAGTTCCTGGCAGCCCATGTCGGAGCCTTGCGGTCATGATGAACATGCAAGGATTTGCCGACCAGATTGCGATCGGCGCGCTTACGACATTGCAAACTGCGGGTGCAAGCCTCGTCCTCGGCATTGGGCTCGGTCTGTGTGGGGCTGCTGCGAAACGCGCAAGCTCGCGCGCGATAAGATCATTTGCCGGCGCCTACACGACGATCGTGCGTGGTGTTCCGGAACTTCTCATCATCCTGATCCTGTATTTCGGAGGGACAGCCGCACTTTCGGCTCTGTTCGGTCACTATGTCGAGGTCGATGCGTTTTCAGCAGGTGTTTTTGCCCTGACGATCGTGTTCGGTGCTTATGCGACCGAAGTGTTCAGGGCGGCCATTCAGTCGATCCCGGCTGGACAAATCGAGGCCGCCCGGGCTCTCGGATTGTCGAGAATATCAATCTGGCTTCTCATCATTCTGCCGCAGATGTGGCGCTACGCGCTGCCCGGCCTGGGAAATCTCTGGCTGACCCTTCTAAAGGACACGGCGCTCATCTCGGTTGTCGGACTGGACGACCTGATGCGCAAGGCAAGCCTCGCAGCCGGGGTAACCCACGACCCGCTGACATTCTATTCGGCCGCGGCGTTCGTCTACCTGCTATTCACCTCAATATCGCTCGTTGCGCTCGCAGCCCTCGAGAGACGGTCGTATCGCGGCCTTCGCACCGCGTGATCGGAGAATAATCATGAACCTGTCACTCATCCTCGACGTATTGCCGCTGCTCGCAGATGGCATGATCCTCACGGCAAAACTGACTACGGTCTCGATCATCCTTGGCGCTTTCATTGCATTGCCACTATCCCTGATGCGCACGTCGTCGACCGTTTTCCTATTCGTTCCCGTCCTCGTCTACACGTTCGTGTTTCGCGGCACACCGCTGCTCGTCCAGCTGTTCCTCGTTTATTACGGAGCAGGCCAGATCGACTGGATAAGGTCGAGTGCCGCCTGGGTAATCCTGAGGGAGCCATTCTGGTGTGCGCTGATCGCGTTCTCGCTCAATCATGCGGCCTATACGACCGAGATTCTGCGAGGAGGCATAAGGGCGGTTCCGTTCGGCGACGTCGAGGCGGCCAAAGCGCTTGGAATGTCCTATGCGCTGCGAACGCGGCGAGTGGTCCTGCCGGCCGCGATCAGGCTCGCCTTGCCTGCATATGCCAACGAAGTCGTGCTGATGTTGAAGGCAAGTTCGCTTGCAAGCACGATCACATTGATGGAATTGACCGGCAGCGCACGGAAGATCGTCGCACAGACATTCTCTCCCTATGAAGTCTTCATTTCTGCCGCGCTTATCTATCTCGGGATCACGCTAGTGATCTCACATGTCTTTGCAAAATTCGAGCGTCATCTCGCGAAACATCAGCAGCGTAATTCTCAAACTGGCAATTCCCGGCTTGCCGAAATGACCGCAACGATACGCCGCCCGCGCTTGCCAGGGAGTGTGTCGCGATGACGACGATTGCGAATTCACGACCGCTCCTCGATCAGACAGGTATGTGCGACGATGCTACCTTGAGAGGAAGTTGCTACGAGATTGATCTGGAGGCAATACGGCATAATTACCGCCAGCTCCGAGCACAACTTGGCGGACACGTAAAAGTCTATGCCTGTCTGAAACGGAATGGATACGGCTGTGGGGCAGGACCGGTCGCCGCTGCACTCGCGAGCGAAGGTGCTTATGGCTTTGCCGTCGCGTCGCTCATGGATGCGATTGCGATCCGACGCGAAGGTGTTTCACATCCACTTCTGCTTTATCCGGGCCCAGGCATAGCTGCAGCCCGAACGATTGAAGCGCTTGGTCTGACGGTCAGCATTTCTAGCATTGACGAATTGCGACAATGGCGATCGGTCATCGGATCGCTAAGTGTATTCATCAAGGTCGACTTGGGTTTCTTCCGAGCCGGAGCGACGCCGTTGTCCGTTTGCGATTTACTTGCAGCGGCAGAGGATGATCAGCGCGTTCGCGTCGAGGGAATTTATGCCCATATGAGTGAACTTCCACCAGCAGGATCACAAATGGCTCAGGCACAATACGGCAGGATGCGTGCAGTCGTCATGCATGCTGAACGCCTTGGCCTTCGCCCGCCATTGGTCATGATGTCGAGCACGAACGGCGTGTTGAACCATCCCGAAATGGATTTCGACGCGGTCGATCCCGGGGCTTTGTTCTTTGGCGTCGCGGAAGGGTCGTTGGGGTCCCGCTCCATGCCACTGCAACCTGCGCTGAAGACTGTTCGCACGCGGCTGGTATCGGTCAAGCGTGTGGATCGATCGCTTGGAACCGTTCCCGAGATTGCCGGGTTGCGTCGAGGAATGCTGCTTGGCGTTATTGGGATGGGATGGGGAGATGGCCTGCCCAGGCAACTTCCGCCGAACGTCACCGCGCTCGTGAGAGGACGACGTGCGCGACTTCTACCACCCAGCCATCTCGAACACATCCGGATCGACTTGAGCGATGTCCCTGACGCCCGCTTTGGCGATGAAGTCGTGCTGCTCGGCAAGCAGGCGCATCAGACGATCACCCATGAAGAGATCGCATCCCAATGGGGAACGGACGTCGTCGGGCTCTACGGCCTGCTTCGGGATCACATCCCGAAGATCTATCTCTAAGGAAACCAGCAAGAAGGGGAATATCATGAGAATACACATTATCGTAATTTTGCTGTCTCTGATGCCATCGGTTGCGTGGCAAGCGAATGCGCAGCAGGAAAGGCATATAAGGATTGCGACCGAGGGCGCTTTCCCGCCCTGGAACGCGGTCGATAAATCCGGCGAGCCGATCGGCTTCGATATCGATGTAGGCAGAGCGCTTTGCGAGCGTGCCAGGCTCAGTTGCGACTTCGTAACTCAGGCCTGGGATGGCATTATTCCGGCACTTACAGTGGGGAAGTTCGATGCGATCATGGCCGGCATGTCGATCACAGAAAAGCGCAGACAGGTCATTGCGTTTTCGCGACCCTATGCCCTGACATCCAACTATTTCGTCGTTGCTCGATCCAGCAATATCGCATCACTCGGGTCGGATACGAAGGTCGATCTTTCCGCAAAGACAGAAGAGAACAGTGCGTTGTTGCAGAAACTAAAAACAAATCTGCAGGGCAAGGTGATCGGCGTGCAGGGCTCGACCAACGCCGAGGCATTCGTCCAGAAGTATTTCGGCGACGGCGTCGATATCCGGGTCTACGACAAGCAGGATAATTTGAA
This sequence comes from Aliirhizobium wenxiniae, assembly GCF_014201355.1. GTDB lineage: Bacteria > Pseudomonadota > Alphaproteobacteria > Rhizobiales > Rhizobiaceae > Neorhizobium > Neorhizobium wenxiniae. The sequence goes on along the minus strand of NZ_JACHEG010000010.1, from coordinate 101,557 downwards.
CCTGGATCTCGTAGCAGGCCGTATAGATGCCGGACTGGCCGACTTTTCTGTTTGGAAGAGCTTTCTCGATACTGCGGATGGTGCGGCGGTAGAGCTTTATGGACCTCGTTTGTCAGGCGGCCTCTTTGGCCCGGGTATTGGCATCGGTTTGCGAAAAACCGACGAGGAGCTTGCCGCTAGATTTAATGATGCACTTGAAGCCATCTCCCTCGACGGAACATTAAAAAAGCTCAGTGTTCAATGGTTTGGAACAGATCTCGTAGCGGAGTAACTTGGGAACGTCGCTTTCAACGGTCAATAGGTGCTCCCAAGCTGATCCGAGGACATTGCAACTCACAGACGCTCCGCCCTTGGCGGAGCTTTTTGACGTTGTTTTCTGGCGCCAACATTCGCAAATCGGAGTGAATAAACGGCGCAGCATCGATGTACGCGCGGAAATCCAGACATGGATGTTTACGCCTGTGGGCTCGATCTGTAGCAGTGTGTTGGTTTCCACGCGGAACTGAGCCCTTTTTTCCACCGAGAAGTGAGCCGCCTCTGAGTATGGTTTTTTGATCAGGTTTTGGTCAAGGGATTGGCCTTTTCTCCTCTCCTCTGAGCTGCGGCGGCCGAGCTGGCCTTGAAGCGGAAGCTGTCGTTTCCTGTTACCAGGATATGGCACCGATGGGGCAGGCGGTCGAGCAAAGCCGTGGTCATCTTGGCATCACCAAAGACGGTTGCCCATTCGATGAAGCTGAGGTTGGTCGTGATAATGACGCTAGTGCGCTCGTAGAGCTTGCTTAGCAGGTGGAAGAGCAGCGCTCCCCCTGAGGCACTGAACGGAAGGTATCCTAATTCATCGAGGATCAGGAGATCGAGGCGAACCAGGGTCTCAGCGATCTGTCCTGTCTTGCATTTGGCCTTCTCCTGTTCGAACGCATCGACCAATTCGATGGTCGAGAAGAAGCGGACCTTCCGGCGGTGATGCTCGATCGCCTGGACCCCTAGGGCAGTCGCGACATGTGTTTTTCCTGTGCCCGGCCCATCGACGAGCACGATATTGTGCGCCCCGTTCATGAACTCGCATTGGTGCAGTTGGTGCACCGTCGCTTCATTGATTTCGCTGGCGGCGAAGTCGAACCCGGAGATGTCCTTATAGGCCGGGAAGCGAGCAGCCTTCATGTGATAGGCGATCGAGCGAACCTCACGTTCGGCCATCTCGGCTTTGACCGTACGAAAGCGGCACTTATCTGCTTAGAAAGCACTCTGGTGAATCCGAGGGGCATGCACGGTTCACCTGCCCTAGTGCCCGCCCTATTTTTTCGACGCGCGCTGGTCGACACCGTTATGCGCTTCACGCGTCAGCCATTCATGGGTCGGCTCTTCAGGTGGTACCTGTGGAGATGGTGCCTGGCTTCGCCGCCACCGGCTGTAAATCGCGATCGCGGTAGCAGCCAAGGCGCAGAGCAAAATGGCCGCAAGGATACTCATGGGTAAATATGTCGACATGGAACCTCTTTAGTTTCTGAACTGAAAACAACGGAGAAAGGGATCAGAACGGGCGCTTCCCCTTGGCAGCTTCGCGCTTCAGCCATTCGGCGGTCGGTTTGTCTGGGTCGACCTGGCTAGGGTTACGGTCCTTCAGCTTTCCGCGTCGCAGGATGATGAAGGTGAAAACACCGATAACGACGATCAGAAAGACCGCGAGCGCAATCATCGGCGCAAAAGTCATGGTGGTCATTGGGCTATCCTCATTTTTTATCCAAACGGCCGCACCGGAGCGATGTTCCGACAGAGACGCTGGTCATGAGATCTGCAATCCGGCCACGCTAGCCCGCTAGTTTCAACGCGTCGGGGTGACGAGCCGGATCGGCAGACTGGACAGCAACCTCGAACATTTCGCGCGCTTCATCAGGGGTAGCTCGACCGTCAAGCGCCTTGAGGATGCAAAGATCGGCAGCGGCATAATCTAGGTTCTTTGCATAAGGCCAATTGGCGTGAAGGAAACGCTGCGCCTCCATTGGACCGAAAATTAATCTCTGGCCGGCGACTACTGGTTTATCCCAAAAGACTTTCTGCATGGCATGCTCCTTCACCCAATGTGTCAGACGTTAGTCCGACGTCAAATAACCCGGTCGCTGGGTGGAGGTTCCCGAAAACTAACACTAAACCACAGGCAGTCCGGTGACGGGTCGGTTGGCAAAAGAAAAGAAGGGTGACCGGCAACGAGGCTTGGCAGGACATCTGCACCAGGCACGCGAAGCGCGACACGTTCAGTCGCGCGCTGGCTGCGACGCCAGATCGGCATGTTAGTGTACCGGCCGAGGCGGTTGCAGCAATGAGCCTTCGCCAACTAGGTGAAGTTTATGGATATGAGGCCGTCATAAAAAAACGCGAGGAGGCGACTCGTGGTTGCGACAACAATAACTTCGATGAAGCTACAAAGTTGGCGGCGTACGCAGCTGAGGCTTCGGGGAATTTTCTTGCAACCGGTGCCCCTATGGGATCGAAGGAGGCGCGCACTATGCGCGATCCCCATGTCAACCCTGCACACTGAAGTTGGACTGGACGCCCCGTTGCGCTTTACCTTTTTGCAGCCTCTGAATGCGGGCTTAACTTTTACCGCAATCCGAAGAAGCTAAGGATTGCGAGTACGATGACGACGGCTCCAACGAGCCAAACGATGTTGTTCATAATCATTTCCTCTGAAATGTGAGTGGCTAACGGAAGCGAGAATGCGAGAGCGGGGCTTCGGTTCCATCGTCACCAACAACCTGTCATCTCAAGCCGCACAGCGGATCATACCTCTATGCTTTCGATTGCGCCGGTTGGTGTACCGTTGCGATGGCGAGCATATGCTTAACGCCACGAATAACGTGACGGCGCTGCTGACGAGCGGCCGCTGGAGGCATCTGATAGCAGGAGCGGCCTTGGATGCATAGGGCGCGGATATCCAAGGACGGACGTCAAAGGGCAGAAAAGACGCCTCGCTTTGGCGGGTGCACTGCTGCATCCCTCACCCAGAGGCGCTGGCATTTTGCGGGTGCCTGCACCGCTTCAGTTGATGCAGCAACATGTCAATTGCCTAGAGAAACGGTAGTTGGAGAGAGACTAGCCTCCATCGCACCCAGACCATCGATATAGTCGCCATGCTTTCGAAGAAAAGAGTACGAGACCGTACAGACGAATAGCCCCTCGGGTGGTTCCGAAGGTCGAGGAAGGACTGCAAGTCAACGGCGCCCCAAATACGCCTTACAGTTATGACGCCACGAAGAGTTGCATTTATCTATAATCGCTACGGTACAGACTCCGTGACCCGCCGGCCGGATAATTGCATCTTACGGTCGTGTCGTGCTACCCGCTGGCTGGTTTGACTGAGAAGGACCGCCTGTGCCGCCGTCTGGATGCGGGGCCCGATCACTTGGCGCCGAGACAGCAGGCCCCGTACTGGGCGCCGCCGGCTGTGTTGATGAATTGGTTTGGGCGGGCGGGATTGCAGTGTTTTCCGCCGGAGCGTCGGTCGACTCCCCCCAAATTTCCGCTCCGAGCCACGCTATCCCAGCTTAGCGCCAGGCCAGCGATGAGAACAATCAGGATGGGACGACCTGTTCTGCCCTGTCGCGCTTCTGTGCCAGTCTCGACAACTTTACGGTTCGCCATCTTGTTCTCCCGCGTTGAAGATAAGAAACGTATTGTTGGTATTTCGTTCCAAGGCTGCAGCCTTCGCCCTAATTTCTGTCAAACAGGCGTGAAGGCGACCTCGGGCGATACTCTAGAACTCGTGGGTCGGTCGAGAAACCTGTGTTTCGTGTTCGTGTGCCTTGAGCTCTTCTGCGATAACCGGTCGCGAAAACAGAAACCCCTGGAGATCGTTACACCCGATAGCAACCAGGAAATCCCTTTGGCCCTTTGTCTCGACGCCCTCAGCGGTGGTTTCAATTCCGAGATTGCGTGCAAGGCTCGTGACGGCCGCGGCAACTGCAGCCCCATTGCTCTGTGTATCGAGCAACCGCACGAAAGAACGGTCGATCTTAATGCGGTCTATGCCGAAATGGATGAGATGGCTTAGCGATGAATAGCCTGTTCCAAAGTCATCAAGCGCTATCTTTACGCCTTCGCCCCGAAGCTGACTTAAGGTTTCTTTCGCCTGTTCTGGATTATCCACGAGCGCTGTTTCAGTCAGCTCAAGTTCCAGGCAGGAGGGCGCAAATTCGGCTCTCCTCAGTATAGCCAGGACGCTGTCGGCAAAGCGAGAGTTCCTCAGCTGCCTTGGCGATACATTCACGGCGATAGTTTTATTCGGCAGGCGGGACCGTCCAATCAGACAAGCCTGCTTCAGGATGAATTCTCCTAGCTCATCGATTAGCCCTGTACTCTCTGCGAGCGGTATGAACCTGTCTGGCGACAGGAGCCCAAGCCGAGGGTGGCGCCAGCGAACAAGCGCTTCGGCACCAGATACCTTGCTCTCGTCTCCGGCCCGATGGATGGTCTGAAAATGTACTTCGAGGGCAGGGCGGGATGATGCGCCCATGTCGCTGTTTCGAAGCGACGCAGCCCCGATCCTAGAAAGTTCCGTCCGCAGCTCGTCAACCAGGCGCTCCCGCTCACGCTGCGCGGTTTCGATCTCAGCGTGATAGACCACGAGGCACCCGCGTCCTTTGGCCTTCGCCTGATAAAGCGCGACATCTGCACGGCGAAGCAGTTCTTCTGGCGGGCAGTGGCGACCTGTACTTGAAGCGATCCCGATCGAGCAGCCTATGTAAGCCGTAATCTCGCTTTGGCGCAGGGAGAAAGGTCGACGGATCTCCGAAATGATTTTCTCGAAGACGTCGGCGTGGAAAGCGATGTCCTGTTGTTGCAGCATAAGGAGTACAGCGAATTCGTCGCCGCCGAGGCGGGCGAGTGTGCCACGTCCATGGAGCACCTCATTCATGCGCGCAGCGGCCTCGATGATCAACTCGTCGCCAACAGCATGACCAAAGGAATCGTTGACGGCCTTGAAACGGTCGAGATCGATGAACCCCACAACAATGCCGATGTCCGAGGAGGTGGATGCGGAGCACTCGTCAAGCCTTCGGGCGAATAGATCGCGGTTGGGAAGACGGGTCAACACGTCCAGGAGAGCAAGTTCCTTGGCGTGTTGCTCGCTGCGACGCAGCTCTTTCCAGCTTCGATTAAGGCGTCGTACCAGTAGCCAGAACAAACCGCCGATCACCGCGATGGCGGCACATAGATAAGGCGTGAGCTTCTCTATGACCCGGGAACCCGGCAGGTCCGGTGTCCAGATGATCACGCCGATGGGGTCTCCTGTGGCACTCGCTTCTACCTGAAATGCGACCTCCCCATCTGTTGCATCCAGGGTGCGGGCATATCGCGCGCCCTTCAAGCCCATCTCGCGACTGAGCTCGTCAAGTACGATACCGTCCAGGAAACGGAATGCGATGAGAAAATACTGGGCTTGTGGCTCTATCGTTCCATCGGGGCCGCTGAAATTGACGGGCGATATGCTCGTGATCGAAGCTCGGCCCTCGAGGCGCAAGATCTCGGCACGAGAAGCGACGGGTGAACCGTTGTCCTGTCTACCCGCTGTTGTTCGAAGACGGTCGTCCCGAACTCTCTCGAAGAAGTCTGCGAGAAGAGGCCTCACCCACTGATACCGCCGTGCGATCGCAGCGTCTCCATCAAGGATCAGGTCGCCCTGTCGATCAACAAGAAGCATTTGCTCCATGCCGAACACCGCGGTGATAGTTTCGCCAAATCTTCTCACCTCACCATAGTCTGAACTCTTGCTGCCGGGAACACTGCCTGGAAGAAGTGAAGCGTAGCCATTGGCAATCACTGCCACATCCGCAGCCACCTGATTGACCTGATCGGCGAGCTTGGTCGTGACCAGTTCCTTCTGGCGTTCCAGCGCTGCCAGATCGCTCTCGACCCCGGCCCAGAGCGTTGCCACCACTGCAAGCAAGGCCGCAGCGATGCCGATAGCAATGATGGGTACGAAGATCAGTCTAGAATTTTTGCGGCGAGAAAAGCTCTTCGACACCACACCAGATAGATGCTCAAGCAATTCTGCCCACGGGTTTTGAGTGGCAGAATTCAGCAAAAAGATTTCGAAACACTTATAAATGCAGTCGGAATTTAAGCGATCGCTCAACAGCTCATATTAATCTGTACGTGTCACAAAGAATGGCGCACAACAGGGGATGCGGAATGTTCAAGAACATGGGCGGCAGGACCACAAACCTACTCTCAAGAATTGTAGTCGGATTAGGCATATCCGGCACTGCAGTGCCGGCGGCATCCGAGGCGCAGGAGACCATAACCAAGGTCGCCATCGAAGGCATCTTTCCACCGTTCAACTATCTCGACTCTAATAACAAACTTCAGGGATTTGACGTCGAGATCGCGAAAGCGCTCTGCAGTGTAGCAGGGCTGAAATGCGAATTTGTCGTCCAGGATTGGGATGGCATGATCCCTAACCTTCTCGCAAAAAAATACGACACGATCATTTCCTCGATGTCGATGAGTGCGGAGCGCAAGAAAAACGTCAAGTTCACAAACCCGTATTATGATAGCCCGTCAGTATTTATTGTTCAGAAATCGTCCCCGCTCAAACGCATGCAGCCCAGCGATCTCGCCGGCAAAAAGCTCGGCGTGACGTTGTCGACCTCCCAGGCAAGCTACGCCAACGATCATTACAATGGCGTGGAACGCGTCGTCTATCCTTCGTCGCCTGACCTCTACAAAGCGCTCGAGGCTAAGGAAGTCGACGTCATTTTGGAGGACAAGCTGGCGGTCTACGATTGGCTGACGAATACCAAAGCAGGTGGCTGCTGCGAATTCCGCGGTGAAGACGTCAAGGACCCGAATTATTTTGGAGAAGGCGCCGGCATCGCTGTGCGCCCGGATGATGCCGATCTTCTACGCCGTCTCAATCAGGCGCTTGGGACAATTGAGGCTGACGGGACATATGACAGGATCAACGCGAAGTATTTTCCGTTCAGCATCCGTTAGCGATAAGCTAGGGTGGAGACGGGTTGCGGATCGTTCCCTGGATGACATTGGCTGCCCGTCGGGGGCAGTCGTAAGAGAGGCAGCTACCTAATCTCCCAATCCAAAAGCGAAAAAGGATTTTGGGAAGCTGTGATTTCGTTTGGTCCTCAGATCAGGCTAGGTGGAGATCGCTGTAAAGCCAGAGCACGATCCCCACCGAAGTCGTAGGTGCCTACCTCGCGACTACAGCATATGAGCATGATCCGGTTTGGTCAGGAAGATACCAAATTGACCCGTACGATATCGTACCGAGCGAAGGCGACTGTCCATCATCAAGAAAGAACAGTCGCCAGTTTGAAAGCCTACGGGGTAAGCGCTCCAACATCAATCTCTCGAACGATTCTACGCTGCAATTAACGCGATGGTTGGTGGAGGCGAACAACCTACTTCTAAGAAGCTCAAACCTCCACCTGTCGAGCGTCTTCCCTCACTCGACACGGGCGAAGTAGTGCCTCAGCGTCAGACAGCAACTGTGCGAAACCGTACGGAGAAGATTGGTGGAGGTTACTGCTACTGCGCTACAAAAACAGGGATAACCTCCACTCTGGGTGCCCGCCGTGCGGCGGCGTGGCGGAGCACAGTGAGGAGGTGCTCACGCTCTGAAGAATAGAGCAAGTAATAGTAGATCGCATAGGCAGCGCCCAGATGTTGAAACGCTCATAGCACCAATTGGTGCAATGATCTACGCCTCTCAAGCCGACCATTGCCACCATGCCTATCGCGGGTCGCCGGTTCGATTCCCGTTCACATCAAGAACTTGCTATTGTTGTTACAGAGGTCCTTGTTGCTGCCTTATGTCCGTGAAAAGTCGCGTTCCCTGTAAGTTGTTTCTGGCAGACTTTCGACAACGCATCTGGATCGCCCTTCGCTGCAGATCGTCTAGACCGCGCGTATGACGTGAACGATATTGTCGTGGACGATCACACTGGCTTCGTTCGGTCCATATCCAAGGTCTGCACGGAGGCGTGCCTTCACCGCGATTTCCATCTCTTCATCCCTCATCCTCGCACGGCGAGGTGGAGCGATTGTCGCCGCACGCAGCAGGTCACGCCGGCTGTCTATGCCGAGCAAGGCACCATCTTGGACGACGGGAACGCGCTTTACGTGGTACAGGAGAAAGATCTCACCGATTGTCGTGACGGACATTGCGGAGAGACCGCGACCACTTTTTGTCATCACATCGCCGACCCTCCAATTATGGCCCTTGATGAACTTTTTGAGTGGCTCCTCATCCTTCAGAGGGGGCTCAGGGATATGCAGCAGTACGGGGCCGATCTCCTCCCGTGTCATGAGGTCGCCTTTGGTCACCATGCCAACAAGTGCACCTTCGCTATCGATGACAGGCAGTCCGTTCACCCCTCGCGCGAGCATGATCTCGATTGCGTGGCGAACACTGGCGTCGATGCTGACGGAAAGCGAAGGCGGCAAGACAGATCAGAGCTAAATATTGCAATTCAGAGGGAGCGTGAAAAAGCCCGGCTTTGGAGCCGGGCCTGCATGTGGGTATCAGTCAGTGATGATGCTCTGGCATTTCTTTCAGCTGATCCTTCGTCCATGCAGTCACCGCATGAACTTCACCATCCTCGTCGCGCATGAACTGAAGGTCCGTTAGCGGAACAGCAACAGGTTTTGCGCCGATCCCAAGAAACCCGCCGACATCAATGACTGCAGAACTGCCGGGACCCGTCCCATGGATGTGATCTACCTTTCCGACCTTATGGTCGTCCGCGCCATATATGGTTGCACCTTCGAGAACAGCTGGTGTCAGTTCCGCGGGGTTCAGGCGAACGTGATTGGTGTGGTCCATGTCGTCTCCTCCGTGCGTTTTGTTTGCAGAGGATGAACCACGAATTCGCTGGTTTGTTCCTGGAGTTTTTCGATGGTCGATTACAAAAAAAACGTTGAATCAAATCAGATCATGCCGCAATTAATCCAGCCCACAGTGTCCGGGCACGGCTTCACGCAACGTCGGTACTGTGTCGTTTCCTTTTCGAAAAAGATTGAGTATTGCGGCGGCTAGCTCTGCCTCCAACCTATCTTTTTACACATTTGTACGTTCTGTCCGTTCATTGTAAACAGCGGCGACGCTTGTCCGTTATGGTTTAGTGGTATTCCCTGAGGGTGCATGGCTTTGCGACGATCCGCCAGTGCCGCTTTCGGCATGCGGCGCCCGATCGACCGAAGTGGCCGTCGTCGTGGGCTCGCTCGGGCTTGCTGCGGATTTTGGAGTGTTGTCACCGGCGGGCGGTGTAGCAGTCTGTTCGGCGGGAGCATCGGTCGCCTCACCCCAGAACTCAGCACCAACCCAAGCGACCGCTGCGAGGCAAAGGCCAGCACACAGCACGATCAGTACTGGCTTTCCTGTCTTTCCCTGACGGGCATCCGTCGCATTTTCAACAAGCTTCCGATCAGTCATTTTATGTCCTCCCATTGAGGAGGAGTAACCTAGTGGATTGGCAAATGTTCCCCTCTCGTCTGCGGGCGGCTCCTATGGAGCGGTGTCCGCCGGGCGCCGATCATAGCCTGCAATGGGGCTTCAACGGTTCGACATTACCGACCCGACGCCAGAGCGAAGATCCGCGTGGGAGACACTGAACTCTAAGTACAAGCGGCAACAAGTCCCACATTTGATCGGTTCCTATGGCCCTGTTGCAGGTGCGATCTGCATCTGGGCGGGGCGCAGTTTTTCAGGTGCGCTAGAAATTGCCTCCTGTCCCGTCAGTCGCTCCTGCGATGTTTGCGGCGTGCCTGTATCGGATGCGATCGCGGAAGCCGTATCGGCAATGCGACCGGTCCTCAAATTTGTGGAGCCTTGAACGTTCGTAGGGACACCGTCAGTCCCTCTCGTCTGCGGAATGACGGTGCCGTCCGAAGACGCGACACGCCAGACCGTATTGCCTGCGTCATCGGCCACGAGCAGTGCGCCGGTGCCATCGATACCAAGGCCGACGGGACGACCGCGAGCCTCCTCACCACTGATGAAGCCGGTTACGACGTCCTGTGTCTTGGCTGATGGCTTGCCGTTCTCGAAGGGAATATAGACGACCTTGTAGCCGTTGAAGCTATTGCGGTTCCAACTGCCACGGTTGCCGACAAATGCTCCGTTCGCATAGACTTGCGGCATGGCCGAGCCTTCGGTGAAGGCCATGCCCAGTGCCGCGACATGGCTCGAAAGCGCATAGTCAGGCTTGATTGCCTTTTCGACCATGTCCGGACGCGGGGGGTAAACGCGCGGATCGACGTGATCGCCATAGTAGCTCCACGGCCAGCCATAAAAGCCGCCATCCTCAACCGATGTCATATAGTCCGGCACAAGGTTGGGGCCGAGCTCGTCGCGCTCGTTGACCACCGTCCAGAGTTCGCCGGTCTGCGGATGGAATGTCAGCCCGTTCGGATTGCGCAGGCCGGACGCGAAGACGCGTGCGGCACCCGTCTGTCGGTCGATCTGCCAGATGGCGGCCCGGCCTTTTTCCGCCTCAAGCCCGTTCTCGGCGGCGTTCGAGTTCGAACCCACGGAAACATAGAGCATGCGCCCGTCCGGACTGAGCGCCATATCCTTCGTCCAGTGATGGTTCAACGGACCACCGGGAAGCGGCGTAAGGGTCCGCGGCGCCTCGCTGACCTGATTCTGGCCGAGTTCGTAAGGATAGGCGAGAACGGCACTGGCAGACGCTACATAGAGCGTGTTGTCGGCCCAAGCGAGGCCAAAGGGAGAATCGAGGCCGGTCAGAAGATCATGACGTTCATCTACCTCTCCATCGCGATTGGTGTCGCGCAGCAGAGTGATGAGATTAGTTTCCTTCTGCTCGCCGCCACCGCCGGAAGCCATCGCCATGATCCAGCCGCGGATGAAGTCCTTCGGACGACTGAGCGGCTTTCCCTCTGGTGCCTTTGACTGCACCACCAGCACATCGCCATTCGGGAGCGTGTGGACCGTGCGTGGGTTGGCGAGGTCGTTGGCGTAAGCGGTCACCTTGAGGCCCTCCGGCACGGACGGCGTCTCGCCATCCTTCCAGCCAACCACCTTTGCCACCTTGAGATCCGGTAGCAACTCCTGCTGCGGTTCCGGCAGGACCGGGTCAGGACCGATCTGCTGGAAGGTATCGAACGCTGCAGTCTGCGCCATCGCAGTGCCCGCGAGGCTAACCGTCAGGGCAAGGGCGGAAACGCCAGGAAAGAACGATTTCATCTCAGACCCTCCAGGCCAGTCTTGCGTATTTTCTTGCCGACGTGATGGCCGCGAGGACGGCAAGCACGAATGTTGCGGCCGAGATCGCCAGACCGAACGGAATGACTGCCGTCCACCCGTCACGGGCATGAAGGAGGCTGTTGACGAAGGCGAGCAACAGGATCGCGATATAAAGGAGGATGGCCATGAAACCGGGGCGAAGGGGCCGCGTTCGCCGCCGGAGAACATCAATCATACCCGCCAGCAGGCCGATCGCTCCAAACATCAGACCGGCAAACAGCAGCCATGAGGCAAAGGCCAACCAGATCAGGTTACCGCCGCTTTGCCAGTAAGCGATGTCTGCTGCCAGCGTGAGCGTGAAGCAGACAAGGGGGAAAGGGACGAAGAGCGACTGCAAAGGGTATGCGGCGGAATCGCGGTTTGGAGAGGAAAGGACGGCCATCTGTCACTCCGGGGCACAGGAAGCTTGTGCAAATCAACCGCATCAGAGCGCGAATTGTTCCCGCCGGCAGTCGCGTCTGGACAGCATAGGCTCCAAAGCACAGGCCCCTATGAACAGGCGACATGAAAATGACAGTCACTTGGAACAATGACGTTGCGCCACCGTTTCGCCACGAGTGTTCAGATGCAGAGGGGCAGTTCTGAATGACAGATGGCTGGGTGGCAGGCCTACTCCAATCGAGACGGTCGCAAAGGCATTTGTCGCGGCTCTGTCCCGGTTTCATCGCACTCCTCGTCCTTCCGCTCACATCCTGCTCCGGTACTCACTCCGCACTCGACCCCGCCGGCCCGGAGGCTGCAAACGTCGCGCAGCTTTTCTTCGTCATGCTGGCCGGCGGCGTAGTCATCTGGGTCGGACTTGTCGCCGCCCTGATCTACTCTGCCCGAAAAAAGCGGGAGCACAGCGAGGAGAGCGCCGGCCGTGTCATCCTTTGGGGTGGGGCAGTTATCCCAACGATCATCCTCTGCGCGCTCCTCTCCTATGGCATGTGGCTCATGCCGGCGATCCGACCTTGGGTGCCCGACGATCAGCAGGTGCGCCGTATAGAAGTAACCGGCGAACAGTTTTGGTGGCGGGTGCGCTATCTGGATGAGGCTGGCGAGACGATGTTCGAGACAGCCAACGAGGTGCGCATCCCCGTCGGCGAACCGGCACATTTCTCTCTCAAGGCGGCAGATGTCATCCATTCCTTTTGGGTGCCGTCGCTCGGCGGCAAGATGGACATGATCCCCGGCCGCACCAATCCGCTGACGCTGACGGCCGACAGGGAAGGTACCTACCGAGGCGTATGCGCCGAATTCTGCGGCGAATCCCATGCGCTGATGGCTTTTACGGTGCGCGCGGTGGCGCCCGATGAGCATGAGGCCTGGCTAGCCGAGCGCCGGGTATCCGGTTCGCAGGATGCCGAAGGGCTTGCCATCTTCCTCAACAATGGCTGCGGCGCCTGTCATGCCATTTCCGGCACGCCCGCCAATGGTCGCATCGGCCCTGATCTGACGGCCTTTGGCGAGCGCACGACGCTTGCCGCCGCAACACTACGCCACACCGCCGAGGACATCGCTCGTTTCGTCGCCTATCCGGGCGTGATCAAGCCGGGTGTGAAGATGCCGCATTTCGGCATGCTTCCCGAGGACGACATCAAGACAATTGCGGCCTTCCTGAAGGAGCTCAAATAATGGCGGAGCTCGGCAATTTTTCGCCCGAGGAGCGGGTGGCGCAGGAGGAGCGGCTGCGCAGGGTGTGGAAGACACCGGGCGGCTGGCGGTACTGGACCTCGGTCAACAATAGCGAGATCGGCCTCTGGTACGGCGTCACCGCCTTCGCCTTCATGCTGTTTGCCGGACTGCTCGGACTGCTGATGCGCGCCCAGCTCGCGGTGCCGAACAACGATCTCATCTCCGCCGATCTCTTCAACCAGGCCTTTACCCTGCATGGCACGGTGATGATGTTCCTCTTCGCGGTACCGATCTTCGAGGCAATCGCGATCTTCCTCCTGCCCTCCATGCTGGGCGCACGCGAATTGCCGTTCCCGCGTCTTTCTGCCTTCGGCTATTGGAGCTTTCTGCTCGGCGGTATCTTTGTCTGCGGCTCGATCTTCTTCAATGCGGCACCCAACGCCGGCTGGTTCATGTATCCCCCGCTCGCGACCGACAAGGAATATGCCGGCATCGGCGCCGATATTTGGTTACTCGGCCTGTCCTTTATTGAAGTTGCCTCTATCGCCGCTGCCGTCGAGATCATCGTCGGCATCATGAAGTGCCGCGCGCCGGGCATGCGCATCAATATGATGCCGATGTTCGCTTGGTATCTACTGATCGTCGCTGGCATGATCCTCTTCGCCTTTCCACCGCTGATCGCAGGAGACATCCTGTTCGAAATGGAGCGGATGTTCGACTGGCCTTTCTTCGACGTCTCGCGCGGCGGGGATCCACTCTTATGGCAGCATCTGTTCTGGATCTTCGGCCACCCGGAAGTCTACATCATCTTTCTTCCAGCCATCGCGCTGATGGCGATGATCGTGCCGACATTTTCGCAGCGGCCGATCGTCGGCTATTCGTGGATCGTGCTGGCGGCGGTCGGCACAGGCTTTCTCAGTTTCGGCCTGTGGGTGCACCACATGTTCACCACCGGCCTGCCGCAGATATCGCTTGCCTTCTTTTCCGCCGCATCGGAGGCCGTGGCGATCCCCACAGGCGTCCAAATCTTCGTCTTCATCGCCACCATGCTGGCCGGCCGCGTGATCTTTTCCGTGCCGATGCTGTTCGGGGCAGGGGGCCTTGCGATCTTCACCATCGGCGGCCTGACTGGTGTGATGGTGGCGCTCGTACCTTTCGATTGGCAGGCGCATGATACGTATTTCATCGTTGCGCATCTGCACTACGTGATCATCGGCGGCATGTTCTTCCCGATCGTCGCCGGCATCTACTATTATTTCCCCTTCGTCACGGGCAAGAAGCTTTCCGATGCCTGGGGCAAGGTGGCCTTCTGGCTGATGTTCGTCGGCTTCAATGTCGGCTTCTTCCCGATGCATTTTTCCGGGTTACGCGGCATGCCGCGCCGCGTCTTCACCTATCCGGAAGAGTTCGGCTGGGACCTGTTCAACATGATCTCGACGATCGGCGCCTTTGTCTTTGCCGCCGGGGTCATGACCTTCGTGATCGATATCTTCCGACCGAAGCCCAAACCCGTGGAACGAAATCTCAACCCCTGGAATGCCGGCACACTGGAATGGACCAACGATCCTGATGAAAGCTGGGGCATGCGTTCGGTGCCAATCATCACCAGTCGCTATCCGCTCTGGGAGCAGCCGAACCTGCAGGCCGATATCGAGGCGGGGCGCTACTATCTCCCCGACGCGAAGTCGGGCCAGCGCGAGACGCTTGTGACCTCCGTACTTGATGCCGAGCCGATCCAGTGCCTGCGCGTTGGTGGTGTCTCCCTAGTGCCGATGGTTTCCGCCCTGGCGCTCGGCGGCGTCTTCATCGCGCTGACTTTTCACTGGTGGATTCCGACCCTCATCTGCGCCGTCATAACCTTCATTTCCATCATGGTCTGGCTCTGGACGGGGACGGCGCAGATCCCGGAAGCGGAAGAGGTCGATGTCGGGCTTGGACAAAAACTGCCGGTCTATGTGTCTGGCCCGGCCTCTGTTGGCTGGTGGGCGATGTTCATCACCATGGTCGGCGACGGCACGGCCTTTGCCAGCCTGATCTTCGGCTATTTCTTCTACTGGACGGTGCATGACGATTTCACATCCGGTGCAGCAGGCCCGGGCGTAATTTGGCCGATAGCGGCGCTCGTCCTCTTCGTCGTCGCATGGCTCCTGACCATCGCGGCACGAGAACTGAACGAGAAGGGACCTGCTGGCTGCCGCATAGCGCTCGTCGCCGGCATGCTCGTCACCATCGCAGCCTGTCTCGCAGGGCTTGCCGGTCCTTTTTTTCACGGCATGGACCCGACCTCCAACGTCTATCCCGCCACGGTCTGGATCATAGCCATCTGGACTGTCGTCCATGGTGCTGTCGGGGTGATCATGCAGGCCTATTGCCTTGTCGGCAGCCTTACCGGTCGCGTCACCGTGGCCTATGACCAGGATATCCGCAATGTGACGCTCTACTGGCATTTCGTGGCCTTTACCGCCGTCATCACCTTCGCGGTGCTGGGCCTCTTTCCAATGGTGAACGTATGAAGAGCGTCATCCCGCGCGAAGTGGAAAGCCTCTGGACCCTATTCACCGCCCCGACCATCTGGGCGGTGCATTTCATTGGCTGTTATGCGACCGTCGCCATCTACTGCGCCAAGGCTGCATCTCTCGATTTCGGCTTCGATACAGTGCGGCTTCTTCTGGCAGGCTTTACTGTGTTCGCATTGGCCGTCATCGTGCTTTCCGCCTGGCTCGCCTGGCGACAATGGGGTTTTGGCGTGCATGACCCGCCGCATGATGAGCCGACGAGGAAAGGCCGCACCTTGTTTCAGGGATATGCGACGCTGCTTCTTTCGGGGCTCAGCTTTGTCGCTGTCGTCTACGCCGCCATTCCGCTGATCCTCATCGCGGAGTGCCAACGATGAAACGCGCCTCGCTTTTTGCCGGTGTGGTTTTATTGGGCGCGCTTTGGGGCCTTCTGCTTCCCTTCGCCGACCGGGCCTCGTTCACCATCCACATGATCGCCCATATGGGTGTCGTTGCCGGCGCAGCACCGC
Source organism: Aliirhizobium wenxiniae (assembly GCF_014201355.1). Lineage (GTDB taxonomy): Bacteria > Pseudomonadota > Alphaproteobacteria > Rhizobiales > Rhizobiaceae > Neorhizobium > Neorhizobium wenxiniae. Next base: position 85,634 of record NZ_JACHEG010000010.1, on the reverse strand, counting down.
TCATCGCCATCGGCCTCTCGGGAACGCGCATAGATCTCCCGGCACGCTGGCCGTGGTTTTCGCCGATCGTTGCCTCGATCGTGGAACTCGTTGCTGTCTGGCTCTGGCACACTCCTGTCCTTCGGGCGTTGTCGGAAAGCTCTCCGCTCGTCGCCGCACTTGAGCAGGCCACCTTTCTCGCTGCGGGCTTGGCGCTGTGGCTCTCCTGCCTCGGCGGGCTGGAAGCGGGCAGGGACGGCCGGCGCATGGCAGGCGCCGCCGGCCTGCTCTTCACCTCCATGCATATGACTCTGCTCGGCGCATTGCTGGCTCTGTCGCCGCGAGCACTTTACGGCGATAGCGAGGTAAGTTGTCTCGGCGTCCCGCTTGGCCCGGTCGTCGATCAGCAGGCCGGTGGCGTCATCATGTTGCTGGTTGGAGCAGCTGTCTATCTCGCGGGGGGCGTCTCACTTCTGGCCACGACACTCAATTCCGGCATTCCCCGAGCATTGCGCAGGAGAGGCTGATGATCATTCGCTGGAAACATCTGATCGTGCTTGTAGTGCTCGCACCTCTCCTCGGGCTGGCAGTCGGTTGGTCGGGGCTGATGAGTGTGCGCGCCTCTACTGGACACTGGGCGGTCACTGACTGGTTCCTGCATTGGGTGATGCGCAACTCTGTCTCGGCCAGAGCGGTCGCAACCGGCGACGTGCCGCCGCTCAACGATCCTGGGCTGGTCCCGGGTGCGGCCGGCCATTTCGAAACCGGCTGTGCAGTCTGTCACGGTTCGCCGGCTCAACCGCGGCCGGATTCAGTGCTCGCCATGTTGCCCCCGCCGCCGGACCTGAAGGTCGTGGTGCCTGAATGGACGGATGCCGAACTGTTCGAGATCGTCAAGCACGGTGTCCGTTTCACTGGCATGCCGGCATGGCCCGTCCAGTCGCGCGACGATGAGGTATGGTCGATGGTGGCTTTTCTCCGAAAGCTGCCGGATATGGATGCACAGGCCTATATCCGGGCATCCGGCCTGCACGGCCTCGGTCATGCTGGCGAGGTCTCGCCTTTGCCGATCACCTGCGAAAGCTGTCATGCCGAAGCAAAGTTGAATGATGGCAGCGACATCCCGCGGCTTGCGGGGCAGTCCGAGGCCTATCTGCTGAATTCTCTCAAGGCCTATGCCGAAAAGACGCGTCCAAGTGGTATCATGCAGGTGGCGGTCGGTGCATTGTCCGTTGAGGGACTGCCAAAACTGGCTGCCTATTATGCCAACCAGACTCCGGCGGCTCGTGCAGGTGCTGTTCATGATCCAATTTTGATCGAGAAGGGTAGGATACTCGCGGAGCAGGGCCGTCGTGCCGACAAGATCCCGGCGTGCCTGAGTTGCCACGATAAAGCAGATGCCAATCCGGCCTACCCAAAACTATCCGGTCAAAACTCAGCTTATCTGCAAAATCAGTTGGCGCTATTTCAATCCGGTGGGCGCGGTGGCTCTGAATACCACCATCTGATGAGCGGGGCTGCCAAGGAACTCACGGCCGATGATATTTCAGCTGTAGCAGCATACTTCAGCGCCAGATAATGCGACGGGCATGTAAACTAGATTTGAGATGGATAACGGTTGATCAAGATGTACCTGTTGCCGTTTCGATCGCGATGGTAGCAACGCCCCGGCTGATCTGCGACGTTGCCAATCAACGCGCCGGATACGCCGCCGTGCAGCATGGCTTTTGTTTCCGTTTACCTCTGAGCCTACGCACGGTCGAGAACCTGCTGGCTGCCCGCGGGATAATGCCTCACATCAGACCGTCCCGCTGTGGCGCCCAGCTGAGCAGGACGGCTGCCTGTTGGACGTTCTCCTGCAAAGCCGCCGAAGCCAAAGGAGAACCAATATGGATGTTGCACGTTACGATCCCTTCGATCGGTTCCCCCGCGTGACGCTGGCCGAACCGAAGGTTCGGAAACCTCTGAAGCAACGCCAGATTTAGTCGCCGCATTGTCCCTCATCTGGCTTTCAACTGAAAAGGATAGTGCGTTTGCGAGCGACTGGTCACTTCAGTCCCATTCATTCAACCAGGTATTCTAGGTCACTCCGAGAAACGCGCGCTCAATTTTTATCAAGAGCTACCTCAGCCAGTGTACCGGAACCTACTCCTCCGCTAAGTCTGAACTGCTGCTCATCCGCTCGGTAAACGTAGCTGGGTCGGCTTTCAGTCGCCAGACGAGGGATCGGTGCGAGGAGCCTCCGTCGTAGCCTTGCGCTGCTGATTATTCGTCAGGCTCACACCTTGGTCAATGAGCGCTGTACGCGCCATCGACAAGATGACAGCTTCCGGTAATGAAGCTTGCTTGATCTGACAACAGGAAGCAAACGAGGGCGGCTACCTCATCCGGTGTTCCGCTGCGGCCCATGGGCTGTAATGCCTCCATACGCCGGTTATTGGAAAAATTCTTGTAAGCGGCCTCGAGGAGCGGTGTCGCAATCCAACCTGGACAAACGGCATTGACGCGAATGCCGCGCCTCGCATATTCGATCGCCGCAACCTTGGTCAGCCCGATAACTCCGTGCTTGCTTGCGGTATATGCCGCAGTTGCTGGCAGTGCTACCGAGCCAAGCACGGAAGCGACATTGACAATCGCTCCTTGGCCGAACTTAAGCATCGCAGCAATTTCGTATTTCATGCAATAGAAAACGGCGTTGAGATTGACATCCATCACCCGATGCCACTCATCGAGCGAATAGCCAGCGGTATCGACCTGACCGCCATAGCTGCCGGCATTGTTGATTGCCAGATGAAGACCGCCAAACCTCACGGTAACATCATTAATCATGGCCTCGACAGCTTCCGGGTTCGTAACATCGACAGCCATGTCGTGGGCGAGATGTCCGCAAGCGGAAATTTCAGACGCAATCCTGCGCGCCGCGTCATCATTCACATCCGCTACGATGATTTCAGCGCCTTCCTCTGCCAGACGCCGGCATATGGCCGCACCGATGCCAGAACCGCCGCCGGTCACGATCGCGATCTTCCCCCGCATATCAGCTTTCACCAGATCGTCCCCCAAGTTAAAACACGATCCGAAGCAGGATGTTTGGGTAGATAACTCTTTGTCGACGCCTGAAGCAGTCTCGTGCCCTGCTTACGGAATCACGGTTTACTTTCCATAGCGTACCGGTAAGGTTGCAGAGACGGAAGAAAAAGCAATCACTAACTTTGCTTGTCGGTTTGATGGCAAAAGCTTTGCTGTAATAGAATGGAGGTCCCGAGACCCGACCTTACAAAAGACTGGCATCGCATCGAGACAGATTTTCAACGAACGCGATAGGTAGGCATGAGCACGATCCTCATGACGCGCCGAAGCTTTATGCTCTTCAGTTTGAGCGCTTCGGCATCCGGTTGTACTTCAATGGCTTGGTCGCCGTTCGCCGTTACGAGTTATCGGCTGCCTGCCGAATACCGACGTCGACGCGTTCCATATGATGGCGGCGAGGCGCCTGGCACGATCATCGTCGACACGGCCGAGCGGTACCTTTATCACGTCGAATATGGCGGTCGGGCAACGCGATATGGTGTGGCCGTCGGAGAGGCCGGCCTCTCGCTGAAGGGGCGAGCGACAGTGGGTCGAAAGGCGGAGTGGCCGTCGTGGACACCGACTGCCAGCATGATCCAGCGCAAGCCGCGTCTGGAGCAATATGCGGGAGGCGTTGAGGGCGGCCTTCATAACCCGCTTGGAGCCGCTGCACTTTATCTCTATCGGGACGGCGAGGACACGATGTACCGTCTTCATGGCACAAACGAACCCTGGTCGATAGGACATGCGGTTTCGAATGGCTGCGTGCGGCTGACCAACAACGACATCGTCCATCTATACTCACTGACACCTCTCGGGACGCAGGTTTTGATTTACTGATGACGCCGATTTGCAAGGACTGCACCAGGTTGGTTTCACATAGCGCACTGACCGAAATGAGAACACCGTTCAACGAATGAAAAGGTTGTGTGACATTTATATGCTATTCGTGGTAGTTTTTTACGGTTATGAAATAAAGCGTTGCCTGAAGGACCCGATTCCGAAATAGGAGAGGACATCTTTATGAGCAGACTTATGATTATCGCAGTCGCAATCGTGTCAGTCGCCAGCCTGAGCGGATGCGGGATGATTGGTAAGGGCAAGGGGAAGGCCCCGCCGCCTGCAGCGCAGACAGCCGTGTACAAGTAGCTTTCGAGATCGACGGGGAGCATCCGCCGATGCTCCCCGTCGTATGAAATATGTCAATTTCTTCCAATCATTCGCGTTCGAATTGAGAGGCTGGCAGCTCTCGCTCGAATTCTGGCGTCCAAGGGAAAGAGCAGGTTGATGCCGGGTAGAAAGTACTTCGCGTCCCTCATGGTCTGCCTGTCTCTGTTTATGGTTTCCTGCCAAGGTGACGACAAACCGCCGCTACCGCGTTACATATCGACTTACCAAAACAGCTCCGATTCACCCGCCATCGCCTCTCGACGTCCTGAACGTCGGTATTTCATTGAATTTCGTTCACGCTACGCGCTGACTTATGGGCATTCCTATGTCATTTTTGGACAATTGGGAGCCAACGGCCAGGCGATTACTCGCGAGGTGGCCGGGTTAGCACCAGCTACAAACGATCCGCTCCCCTACGTCCTTGGTCACTTCATTCCGGTACCTGCCGAGACGGGTGAAAGTGATGGCGATCTGGAGGAGGAATATCGTTCGGCAAGTTGGCGCGTCGTGCTGACCAGGGCTGAGTATGAGAAAGTCGTAGCCCATATCCGCATGCTCAAAGCCAAATCAAAGGTCTGGCTGGCGTCCGTGAGCAACTGCAATGCCTTCGTGGCAGATATTGCGCGTTCCATGGGTTACAAAGCACCTTCGATCTATCTTAGACCTCAACAGTTCATCACGAAGCTTCGCGAGCTGAACGGGGGATGAGAATGGATAAGCAGAGCGCTAGACCGAGAAAGCGACCACTAGCCGATCGCCCTGGGTGCCTTAGATGAATGCATCCTCAGCCATTATCGGCGAGTCTATTTGGGTGGCCGGCATCATATGTTGGTATATTATTCGCCGCCCTTTCGAACGGCGGGCCAGGGCCATTCGCGTTATCGATAATCGTCGTTCTGTCGTCGATAGAGTTGGCTTGTGGGCGGCAGTCCTGGGGCAAGGTCTTGTCCCGGGTGTTTATATAGCGACAGGCATGCCGGCCGTTGCGGACTATCCTGCCCACATATGGGCTACCGCCCTTGGCACTGTCCTGTTCTTTTCCGGTCTGTGGCTTTTTCGGAAAACTCATAAGGAACTCGGCAAGAACTGGTCGATCAGCTTGGAAATTCGTGACAAGCACAAATTGGTGCACACAGGCCCTTATTCACGCGTCCGTCACCCAATGTACAGCTCATTCCTGTTGTTGGCATTTGGTCAGATGTTCCTGCTGCCCAACTGGGCTGTAGGACTGGCAGGGCTTCTGGGCTTCTCTGTGCTATTCTTTCTCCGGGTAGGAAAAGAGGAACACATGATGATGGAAACCTTCGGCAATGATTATCGAAACTACGCGAAAACAACGAAGCGGATCATTCCCTATTTCTATTGAGGCGCATATGCGAGGCCGTGCCCTTAAAATATCTGCGTCACGCCGGCTCGTCGGAGATCTGATGCGGTTTTCGATTGGAATACCCAGGGTAACTGTCCAAAGAAAAATGGATCTCGGACTCCTGTTGGCGGCACGGAACACGCGGACCCGACGTCCCTCCTGGACAGTACTTTTCCTAAAGGGATATGGAGTCCTTGCTCAGGAGATACCTGAACTTCGCCGCGCTTACGTCAAACTCCCCTGGCCGCATTTCTACGAGTATTCGAAGAGTGTTGCTTCTGTCGCTTACGAGCGCGAGCATCAAGGCGAGCGTGCTGTTTTGCTTGCTACCATCAGGCATCCTGAAAGCCGTTCGATATCCTCCATCCAGCAGATCGTCGAAGAAACGCGCTCAGAGCCTATCCTGACGATCAAGCAATTCCGGCGCGCTTTGCGGTTCGCCAAACTGCCCGGGCCGGTGAGGTGGCTATTAATGTGGCTTGGTCTTAATCTCGCAAGACAGCGCGAACGATTTTTCGGTACGTTTCAGCTTTCGGTCTATTCGGGTCTAGGCGCGGAATCATTGAACCCACTGACGCCGCTCACCACGCTTCTCAATTGGGGGCCGATCGAAGAAGATGGAACCATCAGCGTTCGAATTCTTTACGATCACCGGGTAATGGACGGCGCAACGGTCGCGCGCGCGCTAGCGCGTTTTGAGGCGATCTTGAACGATGATGTCGCATCCGAAGTCAAGCAACTCCCCGGCGAAGAAACAATCATGACTACCTCCAAAACCGGCACAATGGAATGATTGATGAAAAAGCATCCAGACATGCCGTTGTGGTCGTCGGCGGATCACGTGGGATTGGGAAAGCGATCGCCAAGGTTGCTGCCAGCGAGGGTCGTCCTGTCGTACTCGTTGCCCGCTCGCTCGAACATCTCGCTGAGGCTGCCAGCGAGATTCGCATCGAGGGAGGCGAGGCGTTTATTCTGGATCTGGACCTCTGTTTGGCCGGTGCCCCGGCGCATTTGGAAGAGTTCCTAACGGAGAAGGGGCTTCTCTGTGATGTGCTCGTCAATAGCGCCGGATACGGGTTGCGCGGCGCTGCGAGCGTCCTGCCGATCGACAAGCAGATCGGTATCATTGACGTCAATATTCGGGCGTTAAGTGAGCTGACGCTCCATTTCCTGCCAGGAATGTTGAGGCGAAGGCAAGGTGGTGTGATCAATCTGGCATCTGTTGCGAGCTTCCTTCCAGGCCCCAATATGGCTATGTACTACGCGAGCAAGAACTTCGTGCGTTCGTTTTCCGAAGCTCTGAATGCCGAGCTTCGCTTTACCGGTGTGACCGTAACCTGCGCCGCGCCGGGACCTGTCGCTACTGAATTCCTAGATCACTCTGGAGCCGGAAAAGTATCGTTATTCAAAATTCTTCCCAGATACCCGGCTCCCTACGTAGCCGAGCACGTCTGGCACGGTTTCAAGTCAGGACGTCGACTTGTAATTCCAGGTTTTTCGGCAAAGATCGCAGCCACGACTGCGAGAATGTTACCAACAGGTTTTCTGCTGTTTGTTGTTGGCCGTTTGCAGCGCCGGAGTAGCGACCTCTGCCCTTGCGGCTCAGGCCTTCGGTACAAAGCTTGCTGCCGTGCCACACATAAAGCCAACGGTCGCAAATCACGCACCTGATGAACGGATAGTACCGTAGTGAGATACATTCGGCCTACGCGACCAGCAATCCTGTTAAACTTCGACTAGTAAGCGCTGACGAACGACCAGACGCGTTAGTTGGTGGAGCCGGCCGAACGGCTTCAGCCAATAATCCCCGAAGCTGACCCCGCGGCGATGAGCCTGGTGGTTGTTCGATCAGCGGTTAGAACTTCTTTGCCTCGATGGAGAAGCCGACAGTTGCGCACGATTTTCGCGCACCGCACTGCAGGGGCTGGATACCCATGAACGGGACAGCGCGCTTCGTCACGCAAAGGTTTCCGATGTTCCTGCTCGGCGGGATCTTCGGAAAGATGGTGGACGATAGTGGATCGATTACTTCGATCGCTCCGTTCCTGACAAAACGGCTGGGCGTCAAGCGGACGATGCTCTCGGCTCAAAATGGCTTGATGAAATGTCGTTGGCCATAATCATTCCGTTTCTCTCGGCGGTAATGCCGAGGGCGAGCGGAAATAGGATGTGCCCTTTAATAAAGTATGTTCGGCAAAAGGCAGCTTTTTCAGATTGTCACGCTGCAGTGAAGCACGTGGGATTTTTATAGCTGAGCGATAGATAGGCTTGCCATGGCTCATATACGTGGATATTTCTGAGTTATAGAAATATGGGCTATAACTCATGCAGTGGAACTGGCAGAGCGCCGATTGGCCAAACTTCAGGTACGAAGCTGCAAGCCTCTTACCATTGGAGCAGAAATTCCTGCAATCCGCCGGCGAAGTCATCGGTGCCGTTCGGCATTTCGACGAGGACGACAGCAGCCAGCTTCGCATTGAATTGTTGAGCGACGAAGCGATCAAGACCTCAGAGATCGAGGGGGAGTTTCTCGACCGCGTAAGCGTCCAATCATCACTCCGCCGGCAGTTCGGGCTCAATAGCGATGATCGACAGGTCCGTCCCCAGGAGCGGGGGATCGCCGAGATGATGGCTGACGTCTATCGAAGCTGGCACGGGCCGCTGCACCATGAAAAACTGTTCCACTGGCACTCAATGCTGATGGCAGGAAATCGATATATCGAAACGGTTGGTGCTTACCGCAAGCATGAAGACGCCATGCAGATCGTGTCAGGTCGATTGGACAAGCCCACAATCCATTTCGAGGCTCCCCCATCTCGTCAGGTTACAGTTGAGATGGAGACCTTCATCGCATGGTTCAATCAATCTGGGCCAACCAATGAAACTCCGCTTCAAGCTTTGGCGCGCGCAGCTATCGGCCATCTTTACTTTGAAAGCATACATCCATTTGAGGATGGCAATGGCCGAATTGGGCGGGCGCTTGCTGAGAAATCCCTGGCGCAAAACATAGGGCAGCCAAGTCTCATATCGCTCGCCTTCACAATCGAGAAGAACCGAAAGGCCTACTATTCCGAACTTGAGCGCCACCAGCGTACACTCGACATCACCGATTGGGTCATTTTTTTCTCGGAAACGATCCTGGATGCTCAACGTGCAACGCTTGAGCGCGTAGATTTCTTCATCAAGAAAACAAAGTTCTACGACCGTTTTCAAGGCAAACTGAACGAGCGGCAGGAAAAGGTGATCGCGCGCATTTTCAAGGAAGGCACGGCAGGCTTCGAGGGGGGGCTAAGTGCTGAAAACTACATCTCGATCACAGGCACATCCCGCGCAACAGCGACACGCGATCTTCAGCATCTCGTGGAGATCGGTGCCCTGACGCGCACGGGCGAACGACGGCATACCCGCTACTCGCTGTTGCTGTAGAAATAAATCGTTTCTCCGGCTTAAATACCTTAACCTAGGTCATTCTCTCTAGGTGAAAGACTGTTTGATTGCACTCAAGGCGCGCTTGTCCAAAAGCGCTACATCGAGTTAGGACGCCTCCGTCGCCACTACCCGCAACTGACGATGCAAGGGATCGGCTTGCGGTTGCAGCAGCAATTCGTTTGGTCCTGTGGTTTCAACGCGATTCCGCCCAAGGGCCTTCGCCCGGTAGAGCGCGCCATCGGCGCTTGCAAGCATCCCGGCGAGGTCGTGGCAGTCCGGTGCCGCAAGGCCAATACTGACGGTGGCCCGGGTTTTCAAGCCCTCTGCCCGAGCGGCTGCTTTGGCAAACCGGCTTGCGATCGCCGAGCCGCGACTGAGAGCTTGGGAATGGTCGCATCGTGGCAGAAGCGCAGCGAATTCCTCACCGCCCAGCCGGGCAATAAGCGCGTCGGGGCCCGCTTCTTCGCGTGCGGTTTCGGCGAACAGCTGCAGAACCTTATCTCCGGTTGGATGTCCGTGACGGTCGTTGATCGCCTTGAAATGATCGAGGTCGAAGGCGAGTAGGGAGACGGGGTCACCATGCCGCTCCCGTAGGATCCGATCTGCCTGCTCAAAAAAGGCGTGACGGTTTGCAAGCCCAGTCAGCTGATCGGTTTGTGACATGCGGAGCAGCTGGAGCTTTTCCTCCTCTCGAATAATCATCAGAAAGGACATCGGCATCGCGACCGAGTACAAGACGGCCTCGTACATCGTCGCCTTCCCGACGATCGAGATAATATCTTGCCCGTACTGCTGAACGAGAACAGGGGCAATAAACGCCCGACCAAGGTAGAACACGGTATGGACGGCCGAGATCGATACGGCGATCGGACGGGACCGCAATTGCTGGATCGTGGGGCTGCGTAGAAGTATCCATGCTGTCAGGCCGCAGGTCAGCGCGATGGGGATAGACGAGACATGGTTCCAGAAGGCGGCAGGAAAGTGCGTGCCAGCGATCGCCCAGACGATGGCTAGGAAGCTTAGCGCTGCGACGGACGACCAGAAATAGCGGTGACCGTCCAAGGCGGCGCTGGCGTTAAGGACCAGAAGATAGCCGAACATCATTAGGATGTTGGTCGCCCCCATGCCGAGCGCGACCGGAAAGTGGCTGCGGTTCATTGCAAGCATGCTGCCGAGAACGAACGCGAAGAGTGCCGTGGCCAGAACACCGATCACGCGTGCGCGACCTGGATGAGCTTGCCTTTCCCAAAGGAGAAGCGACGCTGACACCAGCAGCGTTCCGACGGTTAAGTACCAAAGGGTTTGTAAATCGATCTGCATTGCTCTGCCTGCCTTACGTCAAAGCCTACAGCGTGGTCTTTATTAGATCCTTTAAATCACCTCTCATATCGCGGACATGGTTGGCGTAACCTTAAGCGTGCTGTTGAGTGCGGGCTTTAAGTCTAGGGGTGCGTTCCGCGAAAGGGCTTACCGGCTGATCGAATGCGTCGGTATGCGTGCAAGAGGCGAAGCTTAGACTGTGACCCCTATGACTTCTTTCCTGACTGTTATCACGACCAGTCGGTGAGGAATTCCTTCTCTGTGGGTCGTTACCTCCGAGCTTCTTCGCAACGGTCCGTTTGTCGGAATCGTCGGCGGCAAGTCGCCGAATCCGCTGGCCTTGAGCTTGGGGCCTTGTCCTGTGTTCTATTAGAAGGAGTTTTGTCAGGTCACCGGTTCACATCCTTTCAAGACCAGTGTTTCAACGGTGGCGTTCCGTGGGAGCGCCACCAGGTGAGTAGCTTATCGGCCTTGATGTTAGGCTGGTCCCTTCCCAATCGCAGTGTCCCCAATGACAGTAGTACCTGTCCAGTCAAGAGATAGCGAGCCGGTGGCTGCGATCTATCTTTGAACATGGCTGTCGGGTGATCGGTGCCTTCTCCCGTAATGGACAAAAGTCAATTCTTGTGGCTTCCTGGTTGTGTGCCGTTTTTGGCGCGCCTCTGACTTGCAGTCTTTCTAGCCCCTCGGAACCACCCGAGGGGCAATTTGCGTGTACGGTCTCGCACTCTTTCCTCTCCGATGTATCACGGCTATATCGATTGTGTGGGTGCAATGGAGGCTAGTCTCCTTCCAACTACAGTAATCTCTAAGCATTTTACATGTTGCTGCATCAACCGAAGCGGTGCGGGCACCCAGTTGATATTACGACAGCAGATTGCGGAAATGAGCGAAATTGTGCACGCTGGCTTTGAAAGCCCGACCCTATCCTTCGTCCGTGATCTAACGATTGCCGAGCTCATCGGTGATATAGTCGACAATGTGGATGTGTATGCTGAGGCAATGGAAGCGGTTGCGATGCTTGAGACAGACGCTGTTTGCGGGGCCTATCGAGGTACCGGTTGGAGTGTTTGGTTCTGGCGGACTTCTCATACGGGGTCCATCCATTAGATTCTGGGTGGGCAGCGGAACCTTTTCACGGCCTTCGTAGTTTTAACCCGCCAAACCCTCGTTGCGTCCGCTCCGGGGCTGGGTAACAAGCTCCGCTACTTCCCACGAAGTTGTAGCGGGGCTTTTTATTTTAGGGCAGCAGCAGCAGAATTGAGCCTTCACGCTTACTATTATTCGAATAGTCTCTTGCGGACCTAGATAGTTACCTGAATATTACCTCGTTCAATCGCGAGGCATATTATGGCAGGCAAAAGGCTTTATACTGTCCGTTCTCCGAGACTTACATTTCGGAAGCGCCCGAAGACACCCGTAAAAAATGTGCCGCTTTCCATCCGCCCAGCTGAGCCCGATATTGTGTTCGTCTATGCTGACGAAATATTGGATCACGTGTTCGTAGAACCGTCTAATGATAACGAACACCGGTATTGGTCTTCAAAGTGAGCAGCTTCGCGCAAGCAAATTCGACCATCCTCCGGTAGCTGTCATTACCCCTCTTGGACAGCTGAAAGGGCCGGACAGCGTTTTAGTCCGGCCCACTGTTCACCTGATGTCAGGGCGGTGGCCGATCCAATCAAGCCCCTGTGACGCGGCCAGCTTTAAGCAAGTCTTGGCATATACCGATCGCGGTAAGTACTGAGCGAGAGGGATTCGAGATGGTTTGGCGACCTGTGTCTTCGTTAGCTGCCAACAAACTGGTCTTCCTTGAGTTCGACCACCTGACGAGCGCCCATTGGATAGGATATGTGAACGCGGATGGGATTTGCGAGTGGCCGGAGAAGGTGGCGGGCTGTCGGCCAACCGGTTGGCAGGACACGCTCACTAACATCTCGGCGGTCGCTAAGTTCTGCAAGCAAGCGGGGGTTTAGGCGGATTTAAGCCAGATACAACCGGAACAAGATGAAGAAGCGGGATGTTGACCCTAGAGAGAAAGGGTTTACATGCAGAATTTTCACCTAAATGCAGTCTATGCCGATTGGAGTGCTCTTGATCCGGAAGGAAGCCCCTTTGCTGATCTTGCGGCCGCGAGAACAGAAGCGTTCGCGTCATTGTGCACGCTCGCGGTTCAAGACTTCGCGCAGGGACGTCGAATTGGAATCCGTCAGATTGCGAGCCGAGAGGGCGACTTAGATACGGTTACCCTTGCAGACGTGCTGCTAGTCACTGTCCCATTTGATGATGACTCATTTTTCTCGACCGTGGTGGCGAAGTTAATGTCCACCCGGTAAAACGGTCTTAGCAGTCAAGTCGCAATTCTTTGCGAACAAGCGACCGCTTCTTGAGTGCTTTTACGTAATCACTGGCGCAGCGCCGGTTGATGAAGCGCATCTTCTCTATAATATATCCTTTCCTCAATCGAACGATGTAGCGCTCGCCCTCAGGATACAATTCGACATCGAACGGTCCTTTGCGCCAATCGGTCTTACTCATTGCTTCTCTCGCAATGCGAACCAGCACCTTCAGGACAGATCTCCGAACGTGGTCACGATCAATGAGATAAGGATCTTCCGCGAGAGTGAAAACGGTCGCTGACACGAGCTGCTCGCGCAAGTGGGCATCGCATGTGTAGCGTGCCGCCCATCTGTGAAGCATCGGGCGGAGGTCCGACGTTTGCCGCCGATCTGCGTCTGGATAGTAAGAAATCATCGTGCCCCTTTCATAGGTGGCGAAGGCGCAAAAGCCCCCAAGTCAACGCCGCCAGCTGCTCGCGCCAGCGTTCGTAAGCAGAGCCTAAATCACATTCCTTAGCCCGTCCACGTTAATCCGCCTACATACGATACCCGACACTCTTCTTCGGATGGTCTGCCCTTTCTCGACCACCGTGCATCGCTGGGAGAGAGGTTTATTTAAGCTAAGCCGCAGAACAAATTCCTGGGAAGCTTAACTGAAAGATGCAAGTCCAGCCCGAGTGAAAGGCCAGACTTGCACCGTGCTTGTTGCGGATCAGCGGTGTCTGCCAATCCTAGCCGCTAACCTGCCTCAGGATCCCGAGTTCCATCGGCAGTGGAAAATGCTTGGGCCGGCCATCTACTCGATGTCAGGGCGGTGGCGAAAAGAAACGGAACCTTTTGCGGTGTTCGCCGTTAGATGGCCGCCAGACTCTTGTTGCGTACACATCGAGAATAAGGCCGGCCCCGCTGCGATCCCAAAGCCGCAGCGGGGCATTTTGATGTCAGGGCAGTGAAGCAATCCGCCGATAAAAAAGCCCCGTTGAAACGAGGCCTTTTCCCTTGCACTTTTAAGCGCTGGTTTTAGCAGGAAGTTCCTGCCGTACCCGCGCCCGGATTAGTGCTGCCGCCGTTATTCTGCTGAGACTGGGCTGCGCCCTGAGTGCCACCGGGAGCACCGCAATTGGTATTCGAGCTACCCATGTCTTTTCCTTGATTGCCGGAATTGCTCATCCCGCCAGAATTATTCGCACCAGACGAGTTGCTATCGCTGCTGGTCCCACTGCTGTTGCCGCCGCTTCCGCTGTTGTTGCCTCCGCCACCGTTGTTGCCGCCGCTCGAGCTCTGAGCCAGTGCCGAAGTTGCCAGACCGATCGACAGCGCTGTTACCGCAAGAATTTTCAACATTTGGATTGTTTCCTCGTTGACCCTACATGGCTCGAACCTTGCTCGTTGAGAATAGTTCCGCGTCGTGGGTCGCATGGGACGATGTCAGGGGGGCGGGGTCAGTCAGATCCAGAACAACGAGTCTTCGTCAGCGTATTTTTCAGGTGTCCCACCGTCGCTTAGAAACTCCAGCCAATAGCTCGCCGCGACCTCCTCGGTGTACTCACCTGGGTTTCGCCCAAATGGCAACTTTCCGCTCTGGAAGCATTTCGTCACGACTGCCTGCACGAAACGACAACGGAATTCTTCTTCTGACATGCCGACGTCTATATCGCTCAGTCTCTTAACGATCGAGGGGTAATGTCGCTTTGGGCGAGTGGAATCGTCGGGGGCGTTTGCAGACCTGCGGGAACTATCTCCCGGGCCCCTTGTTGAGCCAGATCGCTGAGCAAGATGGCAAAAAGCCAATAGATTTATCGAACGACGCTGTTCAACCTACTCGGAAATTTCAGAAGCCGGTCCCAACGGGTTGGTCAACAGGACGGAACAAGGACGGCTCAACGTCAGTCGCGACGGGCGATACACCGAGAAGGTAGACACTAGCAAAACGTCGGAGGAAGAGCGTAAGCGGACGCCCGGAAAGGGTTGACCCTCGCGCAATAACGACGTGAGGTCAAAGTGGAAGCAGAAGCCCTCATTGAACTCTCTAAGCCCCTGATGCAATTACATGAGGCGATTGATCAAGCAAACGAAGTGGTGGGACGGCTCACGAACGAAGAGCCGCAAGCAACTTAATTGGGCTTCGCCTTCCGAGTGATCACAGACCGCCGCTTGAGTGTTCTCAGGTACTTGCGCGCTGATCGTTCGCTGATGAATTTCATCTCTTCAGACTTTTGGCCGTCTGCCAAGCGCACAACGTAAAACTCGCCGTCCGGATACATCTCTACATCGAGTGGTCCCTTGCGCCGGTCTATCGACGCAACAGTTTCCTGCGCTGTCCGAACGACGATCTTGTAGAGCGATCTCCTGATGGATGAGCCACTAAGTCGCTCGGGCGCGTCTGCGACTTTAAAGATGGTCGCGTCCACGATGCGCTCTCGGAGATTTGCGTCCTGTGTGAACCTTGATGCCCACTCGCGCAACATTGGGCGCAGGTCGAAACTACGAGAATGGCTGTTGTCGTTTAAGGAAGAAGGCATGACGCTCCTCTCTCTTCTTCGAAGGCGAGCGCACTTAGTAACCCTCAGTCGCCACCGCCAACGGTCCCGGTTGGTAACGATAGTTGGTATATAATCCTTTCCTGATAGAGTGTCGAACTCCTCTTTTGAATGTACGCTGGCGTACCGTTCAGACTTTGCTTGAGCATTCTGTTCCGGTGATAGCCACGCTTCGTCCACAAGCGTTCGCGAGATGTTAAGCTAGTAAGATTTTCCGATCATCAGGCAGAACAAAAAGACCCGCCGAGCGGGTCTAGTTGAGGTTCGGGGAAACTCTAAAGCGGCACGTACAGGTCCAATCGAATGGAGGAGATTGGACCTGTACCAGCGACTTCTGGAGGTGGATCAGGTGGTTCAAGCCTGATCGCGCCCTTCAAACAATGCAGGTTCTATTTAGTTCCCTCTAAATCAGCGGATCTCAATGCTGCAAAGGACAAACAACTGGGCTTACGAGGTTACGGTCGTTTTGACGGCTTTTTCCGGCGGGGCCTTCATCATGTCAACCCGCAGCGCGGTCGAAGAAGCGTCGCGGTCGAAGAACATCTGACACTGGATAGTATGGCGGAAGAGCTCGCACTTGGCGCGGAGGTCCGATCCGACGAGCGAGGCTGTTCGTGATGCGCAGCGAAGAACGTCATCTCAACGCATTCTGCGCCGACGAGGAGAGTGAGCGACGCCGGGAAATGGCGACAGAGCGACTCTTATGAAAAGGGCTGCCACAGGCCGAGGCCAACGTACTGAGAAAGATTGAAGCGGATGCGGAAGAACTCGACAAACTCGAGATCGCAGCGGTCGAAGCGTTTCAGCGCGGAGATAGGGACGCTGCTCTATTCGGGAGGCGCAACTTCGATGCGCAGTCTGATCCAGCGGTACGCATAGAAGCCGGACGGATCAGGCGGGGGATCGAGCACTATTATCTTGTCTCCGGTCCAGGCGAACCGGTTGTAATAACCAAACCAAAAGGCGGCTACGTCCCCGCCTTCGAGTGGGGCATGGGGATGCGAGCTGCCCCGACAAAGGAAGAGCTTGTTCCTGCCCCGATCAATCCCGTCGAGACGCTTCCCGAGATCAGCGTCAAGCGTCCCGTCTCAGACACATTTTGGTCGGCGCCGCGCCTGCTCAGTGCTGGCCTGTCGCTATTCTGCCGCAGGCGCTGAGATATCGGTCAGCCAGTCGCTCCATCAACCTAATTGATGCTGGACCGCGAAGCTGCCACGATCTCCGACCAAATGTACGCCACCGTACCCAGTGGAATAAGCTACTGCAAAACGGCTAAGCTTGCCTCCTTGAAGCGGAGAGCGTTCGAATGGCGAGTTTCAAAGCCGCAGTCGACCTAGTCTTTGGGGGCACCTCGCTAGTCGGAAGTCAGAGGTCGCGGATTGCTGACGTTCTCGTGTTATCGGATTGCGGTTCAGCAGCATGACGCACGCGCGAATTTATCCTGATCTGACTGAAGATCAATTCAGGAACCGCTTCATCCGGGCGGTGATCGCCATTGGCTTTCGGGACGGCAGGCTGCCATTCGGTCGCGATCCGGGTGGCTACGCTGCCGATGTCGCTCCTAGCTATTGGTCGGTTTACGTGAGCGATGGCGGAACGCCAGAGAAATACGCCACTGAGGACGCATCATTTTGGGAGTAGGCCCTAGGATGGCCGTTTGCGGGAGCCCTGTAGCTTAGGCGAGGTGATTTCACTCGTAAAAGGTCGGCGATAGCCAACCACTTCATCCAGATGACTAAACTTTAATTGACTGCGAAAACGACAGCCTAAATCTGCCTCAATTCAACTGTTGCCACTTGATTGACCATTTGCCGATTCTACTTAGATCAGATCAGATCAGATCAGATCAGATCATATCGCTGGTCGCAGGTTCACATCCCTTCAACGGAACCAGACGATTAAAAGATATTGATCGAGTTATTTCGCAAGAAATCGACCTATCTTTATCTATTACTTAAAATCGCATGCGTGCTGCCAGGTCATATTTACTACTCAGACACCTCTCGGGCCGCTAATTCACAAACCGTGACTGGGCGGTTGGCATAAATAAGCCCGCTTAGTCTCAAGCCTTTTTAAGTTTGTTGTAATATTAGGGACATCTACTTTGATGGGGACTATATCGTGTTGAAGCGCCTGCTGGCGGATCGGAGAGGTAATTTCGCAATCCTCACAGCGGTTCTGCTACCTGTGCTATTTTGAGCGGCAGGTCTTGCACTCGATATCTCGAACATAATGGTCTCGAAACGAAACCTGCAAGAGGCGACCGATGCTGCGGACCTGGCAGCTGCTACATCTCTTGCGCGTGATCCCAACGCGACGTCTGAGGCGGCGAGGAGCTCGCTCTTACGTTTTTTAAAGGACAAATAAAACACCTTCTTCCCGCTGGCGATGCCGACGATATTTTAAAGGCGACGATTGCCTCGGTCACAACGACGACCTCAGCAAACGGAAAGCGGTTTGTTGTCACCATCAACTCGAACTACGTGATGCCACTCACACCGTTCATGGCTGTTTTCGGAAAGACATCGACGGACGTCACAGCAAGCAGCTCATCGTCCAGCGGAATCAGTCAGACTAAAAACGCTTTCCGCGACAAAACCACGCTTGAGTTTCTGCCGAAGGGCATGCGGTTTCGTCTCGAAGGTTCATTGCCGTTGCGGCACCTACGGCCGGGCCAACTGGCGAACCGCTCCAATGATGCGAGAATAGTCGTAGGGCTTCTCGAAGAAAAGCGTCTGGCGGGGCAAACCGGCTTGAGAAGACCGCGCCAACCCCGACGCAATACCCCCCCCGACAGTAGGCCTTCCAATCTGATCTTGTGTTTAAGGGCCAAACCGCCCGACGATCCCGTCATATGAACAAGCGGAAGAGGCCACGAGCATCTCGAAACCGGCATCGCCGAGAGCGTCAACGGCGTCCAACCGGATGAAGGGCTCGTCTTCAATGAGGAGGATGGTTTCGAATGCTGCGCGCGTGGTTTCCTCAAACTTAGCGATACGTTCGGCCTGACCTATAATTCCTCCTGCGGTTTGTCATTCGCATTTTGGTCATGGATCAGGACCGGCAAGACCGTTTTCAGATAGGACTAGAAAAGGTATCACACGCCTTCATGTCACCGGTGTCGAAGCCACGCTTGAACCAGGCCACGCGCTGCTGCGACGTTCCGTGGTTGAACGATTCGGGCACGACGTAGCCCTGACTACGCTTCTGCAGCGTGTCGTCGCCAATCTGCTGAGCAGCATTGAGAGCCTCTTCGAGATCGCCGCCTTGAAGCAGCCCCTTTTGATCGGTCTGCTTACCCCAGACACCGGCAAAACAGTCTGCCTGCAACTCGACGCGCACGGACATCTGGTTTGCTTCGACCTCGCTCATTCTTTTCCTAGCTTCATTGAAACGAGGCAGGACGCCAAGGAGGTTCTGGACGTGGTGGCCGACCTCATGCGCGACAACATAGGCCTCCGCGAAATCTCCTGCGGCGTCGAACTGCTGGTCAAGCTGGCGGAAGAAAGCTGTATCGAGATAGACCTTTCGATCCTGTGGGCAGTAGAACGGACCAGATGCAGACGAGGCAAAACCGCAGGCCGATTGCACCTGGCCTGAAAACAGGACCAATGCCGGCTCCTGATATTCAGCGCCATTCGCTTTGAACACGTTGTTCCATGTGTCCTCCGTCTCTGCCAGGACCGTTCGAACGAACGCTTTCGTCTCGTCGTTCGCCGGCGTGCCGCTAACCGTTTCCTGCTGAGTGCCGGGCAATTCCATTCCGCCTTCTGAGAGAAGTGTCAGTGGATTAATGCCGGTGATCCAGCAAACAATCAGGATCATGACGATACCGCCGATACCCAACCCGCCGCCACGAGCCCCGCCGCCTCCAATCGGGATCCTGAAGCCACCGCCACGTGAACCGAACCCGCCTCCAGAACCTCTGAGGTCTTCCACGTTGTCTGACTGACGACGACCCTTCCATTCCATGGCTTTATCCTTTCGAATGACACCATCAAACGGGAAATTACAGCGTTCGTTCCGGAGCGGAACTGACGTCCGCTCCGGCGAGTTGATGTGAAAAATGGAGGTTGTCATGCCACAGGATCCAAAATCACCCGCAGTGATCGCGTTCGAAAACGAGAAAGCGCACGCCGGCCGAGGAGAGAGAACCGAACTACAGGAAGGTCTGGAAAATACCTTCCCGGCGTCAGACCCTGTTTCGATCTCCAGCACCGTCACCGGTCAAAGGTCACCAGCAGCTGAGCCATATGCAAACTCGACGGTTTCCGCGCCCTTAGTTGACCGAGCTTTGGAAACAATTCGAGCCCGCGAGAGAGGCACCAGCTTCGCAGAGGACGAGATCGCCGCGTTGAAGGATGAGTTGCTCAGCCTTCAGGGCAGGGCCGAAAATGCAGGCATTGAGTTGAAGGATCAGGTTGTGGGCCGGTTGAACGATCGCCTCGATGGAGCACGAGATATCATCCGCGACAAACCTTGGCAGTCGCTCGCGATCGCGGGTGCGATTGGGTTCCTGTTCGGCATCACTCGCTAAAGCAAGATTTTACCTTACTGGCGGAGTGCGTTCTGCCTTGGAAACTTCATGAAAACCATAGTCGAGCCGCAGGACCGCCTTCGCCTTCTCCTTAATCATAAAAACCGGAAAATGGCTGCCTCGGCGCATGCTTATATGCGCGGTAGCACGCGACGTTTCTACGAATGGCTGCAACAGACCGACAGGGTCGAATTGCCGGATGGCCCGCCGATTTGGATCTGCGGCGACTGTCATGTTGGAAATCTCGGCCCGATAGGAAACGGGAACGGCAAGCTTGCCATTCAGATCCGGGATCTCGACCAGACGGTCATCGGCAACCCCGCTCATGACCTGGTGCGTCTCGGCCTATCGCTTGCGATGGCTGCTCGTTCTTCAGACCTGCCAGGCGTCATCACTGCATTGATGATCGAAAAGATGGTGGAAGGCTATACATCCGCGTTCGAGCCGGGCGCTGCCAGTGATCACAGTGAAATCGAAGTGCCCGATGTCGTACGACACACAATGCATGTCGCGTCTCGCAGGTCATGGAAGCATCTTGCGGACGAACGGATCGAAGGAGACGCTGTCCTCCCCCTTGGATCTCGGTTTTGGCCTCTGTCTGAAAAGGAAACCGTCGAGGTAAAAAGGTTCTTCTCGAGCGAGGAGGCGAAACAGCTTGTTGCGTCACTTAGAAGCGGGAGCGACGAGCGGGTTCGCGTGAAGGACGCCGCTTATTGGCGCAAGGGATGCAGCTCGCTTGGTCGGCTGCGAATAGCCGTGCTCCTTCAATTCGGAAAAGGAAAAAGTGGGCGCTATTGCCTGATGGATGTGAAAGAGGCGACGGCGCCGGCCGCGCCGAGCGATCCTACCGCAGAAATGCCCTTGGATCCCGCCGGACGCGTTAAGCAAGGGGCGAAAAAAGCTGTCGCCGTTTCTGGGCTCACGAATGATTTCCGGCCGATTGCTGGAGCGGTCGGTTTTTGTCCGTGAATTGCTACCGCAAGATTTGAAGATCGAGATCGAAACGTTGAGCCAGGAAGAGGCGGTCACGGTTGCGGAGTTTCTCGCTCGTGTAGTCGGCGTAGCGCATTCTCGGCAGTTAAACGCGGTCGACCGTATACGCTGGAAAGCGGAATTGGAGCGGACCAGACAGTCGTCGCTTGAAGCCCCGTCGTGGTTATGGAATGCTGTCGTAGACCTCGTCGCGGTCCACGAGGCGGCGTACCTTGAACATTGTCGCCGTTTTGCTTTGGACGACGCTCGGCGCGATGGTTCATTCCAGCATGACGAGGCCGAGTGACGTCCAGGATCCGGTGACGTCGCTGCAAGGGCGTCACGGGGGGCCGCGGTGCTATTTGATAGCGATGCCTCTCGAACTGAGACCGCCCTTTAAAGCGTCGATCATGTCGTACCGAGTTTCGGTCCAGTCGCTCGTTTTAGCCCAATATTCGATCTTCAGGGTGGTTCGGTCGGCGCTAAGATCGTCGGAATAGACACGGGGTGCCGGCTGGTTCTTGACACGATCGTCCGCGTTGACGATTTCGAGGAGGGTGTTTTTTACCTCCCTGACGTCGACGTCATTGCCGACTGCAATAGAAAGCTCCTGACGACGATCGGGCTCGCGGCTGTGGTTGACAATCGGCGTGTTCCACAACGTTGAGTTTGGTGCCATCAGATAGAGGCCCTCGCTGGTCCGAAGCTCGGTTGCGAACAGGCCTACATCCACGATCTTACCCTTGACGCTGGACGTCTCGATATATTCGCCAACCCGGAACGGGCGCAAAACGAGCAGCATAATCCCGGCTGCTATGTTCTGCAGTGTGCCCTGAAGCGCAAGTCCGATCGCCAAACCAGCGGCGCCGAGCGCGGCGATGATGGACGTGGTCTGAACGCCGAACTGACCCAGGACCATCACGAAAACGAGAATGAGCAAGCCGTAATGAATGACTTTCTCAAAAAATCGAGCAAGCGTCTCGTCGATCCCATGGATGCGAGATAAACCCTTATAGGCCCAGCGGCTGATAAAGCCTGACAGGATCCAGCCACCGACAAGCAGGACGATCGCGCCTATGAAAGAGAGCCCATAATGGACCGCCAGAGCTCCTAGCTGGCTAAACGCGGTCTGAGTTGCGGCGGCGGTGTTGGCAGTCCCTTCCATGATAGCTCCTTTGGAGTGGCACGCGCCAACTCCTTCAAAGCGCTATCGGTTCCGTTCGATTTTTTCCGCTTCTAGCCACCGTCTCTCATAGCTGGCTCACTTGGGCCGCTCGGATCAATATCTCGTCCTGATCGAAAGTCCGCTCCAATTGCTGACGATAATTATGCCAACACCCGAGGTCGAGCTCCTCAGTCATGATCTCCACGACGATGATCTTGTCGCGCTCAACACCCGCGCCGCTGTCCCATAGCCCTTTGGCCGGCGAATTTATGTTGAGCGTCACCCCTCCAAACCGGTCGAGCAGCTCGCTCTCAACGGCTTCGATCATTTGACGCGCGTCCCCGACATTGAAAGGCAGAAATATCTGGATCAGGTGGCTCACGCTCATCGCTCCGGTACGAAGCGCCGATCCTGGTAGTCGCTGAGTAAGCTGGAATGAACGGGGTCAAGCCAGATCTCGCTCTTGAAATAGCATATGCTGTCTCCGTTCCGGATCCGGATACGCGGATAGCGCTGCGAAAGCTTTCTTCTTGACCGACGTCTTCGAGTTCATCCAACTTCGGGAGGGTGTCCTCCAACACCTCGAACAGCTCTCCCTCTACCGGCAGCCCGTCTCCGGGTTTATCGAGCGTGATTGGGCCGAAGAAACTTCCGGCGATGTAGAGAGGATAGGGGACAGCCGTGACGACATTGCCCAGATACCGTGACGATTTGAGGCCCTTGTCGTGCAGAGCAAACCCGCGCTTTAGGGTACCGTAGATAAAGACCTTCATTCCGTATCCCTAATAGAAGGCGCATTGCCGGTTACGACCGGCCGAAATTGCTGGCACGTGACGCAGCTTTCAGAAAATCATCGTCCTTGGTCGGCATCTGGTCGGCAGGGGTCATATCGTCGACTGCACGAGGAAGGTCCTCAGACGGTTATCGGAATACGCACGCGCGCAGTGAGCGTCCTTTTGGATTGTGTCATGTGATCCCCTTCTCGAATGGGAATACTCATGCGTTTGATACCGGTCAACGTCCTTCGCTCTGCAATGACAACAGACCGTTTTCGATCGCGAAAGTTCGACGCTCGGGACCGAAGGCACGGAATGGGCAGGCGGAATCGGTTGATCTATTCACCTCTGATGCGGTCCTGCGGGGGATGAGAAGCCGGCACTCAAGACGACAGCGGGCCTTAGACAAGTGAGTATCTAGCTGTGCCTAGCGATCTCAGACGTAGCGGCGGTCCGCGATGGCGCTGAGTTCGGCTTGGGATCTCGCTGTTTCTGACGGCCTGGCCTGTTGGCACTTTCCCTTTTGGAGGTATGTGTCAGATCCAGAAGTAGCAACCTGTTTTCGGTAGCGATCACGTCTAGCTGGTGTGTTCCTGCCGCTTCGTTGGTCTCGCTACCTTGCTTCGGCGGGTCGATGGTTCGAACGCCATCAAGCACGCTGTGGGCTCAAGTCATTTTTCGATCGCAGTATCTTTGGATCATGCCCATCTTCAGAGTTCCGTTAGCAGTCAGGCAGCCTCAGTGTTATTCAAGCTTGCTAGCTGTTGCATAATTTCTTCAGCACTCTGCGGTCTACCGAACAGGTAGCCTTGTCCTTCCTCGCACTTCAACTCGGCAAGAATCCGCCGCTCTTCTTCTTTCTCAATACCCTCAGCGACAAGCTTCAGCCCAAGGCCATGAGCAAGTGAGGTCACTGCTTTTACGATCAGGAAAGATTGATGGTCGGTAGTCAGCTTGCGTACGAAAGACTGATCGATCTTCAGCTTGTCCAACGGGAAACCAGCCATGTAGCTGAGTGATGAATAGCCGGTGCCGAAGTCGTCGAGCGCTATGCACACACCAAGACTTCTTAACTGTGAAATGACGCCCAATAAACGCTCTGTTCCATCCAAAAAAGCGGATTCAGTGATCTCCAGGTGAAGTCGGTGGGCGGCCAACCCGCTTTCCGCCAAAGCTCTCTTAACCTCCGCCAGGATATCCGTTTTGGCAAACTGAATGGGGGAGACGTTAACTGCCACTGTCATATGAGGTGGCCATGTCATCGCAGTTGCGCAGGCATTTCGAAGCGCCCATGTTCCCAGGTCGCACACGACACCACTGCTCTCGGCAACGGGAATAAACTCACCTGGCGAAACCAAGCCAAAATCTGGATGCCTCCACCGCATGAGCGTCTCGGCACCTACCATCTGTCCCGTGGCGAGATCGACCTGCGGCTGATATGCGAGAAAGAATTCGTCCTGCCTCAGACTGGCGCGCATGGCCTGTTCGAGCTTTCTGGCTCGAAGTTGATCCTGGGCACGTTTTTCAGCGTAGATGATCCAATTGGAATTGGGGTTAGACCTCGCGTCGATAAGTGCTGTTTCGGCGTGGTCCACAGCGAACGCGGCCGTAAGCCTAATGTCGTCGAACAATGAAATGCCCAGGCGAGCGTCAACGTAGATTTCTGACCCATCGGCTTCAAAAGGAAGCGCGAATTGTCTCAGGATAGCTTCCGCTTGCATCTCGTGGAAGTCCCCGGTCGGCAGACTCAATGACATCACGAAGCAATCACCGTTGACACGGCCCAGATGCGAAACGAGTGAGACGCTGGACAAACGACTGGCGATTGCGCGCAGAAGCTGGTCGCACGCTGGGCGGCCCAGAGTCGCACTGAGCTCAGGAAATCTGTGCAGTCCAACAGCAACGACAACCTGCGGTTCGATCATGGACTGAAGGCGATTGATGAATTCTCGGCGGTTGAGCAGCCCAGTTAATTCATCGACCTGGGAAATTCGAAGGAGGTCCGCTTCGTATTTTCGACGGGCAGTAACGTCACGAGCGATAACGCTTCCGATAAATCCGTTGATTTGCTCGCCACTATCGTTGAGACGTTCTGAACGGGATATCGTAATTGACGCTTCAAAACGGGCCTCGAAACCCCCGCGATCCACCTCAAAGTCTGTAGAAACTGAGTAGGTCGGCGCGCTGCCTGCTCTGAAACGAAGGACAGCCTCCTCGACATGCGGCATCAACGCGCTTGGAATAGTTAGACGGTGGTCGTTGCCATCCTCATGCTCTGAGTCGAGATCATCAGCAGACGCACTACGATCGAGAACGCAGAGATTTTCATCGAAAACAAGGACGACGTCATTGCTGTCCGCGATTATGGACTGGAGGGTAATTTTTGAAGTTTGATAGTCAGCAACGGCGATCCGGCTTCGGACGTGGGCGAAATTACTTCTCTCGCTGAGGGCGAGTAAGAGGGAAAGACCTAAAAGTATCCAGCCATTTGCCGTTCGCACTGCATAGGCGTCATTGGTCTGGATAACGAATGCAACGGTTTCCATCGCTGTGATCAGTATGACGGCAGTCGCAATAAAAGCGACGGGACGATACACTCTGAAGCCGATGGCTATCCCAATAAGCGCTGCTGCGAGAACCAGTTCTGGTAATGTCTGGTCGACGCCCGATGCCAATCGATGCTGCAAAATCGTTTCGGTCGCTAGGATATGGATCAGGGGGCCCGCTAGAGGCCCGTACATTGGTACCGGGTAGGCATCCTTCAGTTCTGTAGCGTAAGCCCCGACAACCACTGCCTTATCGGCAAAAACGCTTAGTGGAACCGTTCCATCCAACAGATCAGAGGCAGAAAAAGTTGGAATTGTCGAAGGGTCGATAGAATAATCTATGAGATAGGTGCCAGAGGTTTCGTCGACCTGTGCCAATACGGCAGGTACGGATTGCGTCATCCTTCCGTCCAATAGGTCGGCCATTTTGAATGTCGTTATCAGCCCGCTTTCCGCAAGTTCAACGTTAGCGAACGCAAGCCAAGCATTCGAGGCGAGGGCGGATATCGGCCTAGTTACGCTTGTGGCCGATCCTGCTACGGCGCTTTCGTGCTGCCGGAATACAGGCAATACAGTGCTTCCGCCGGCAGCAATGAGTGACAGCCTTAGTTTCTCATCTTCCGGGACGGACGACGGGCTGCTGAAGTCGATATCGAGAAAAACGTCACGAGCACCTGCCGCTGCCAGTCGATCGATGATCTCCGAGTGAATGCCGCGTGGCCAGGGCCATACGCCTATCGCATCAAGACTTTTCTTATCGATCGCCACGAAGACAACGTCGCCACTCGCCGGCCGTTGCAAAGCTTTGAAACGAAGGCTGGCAATCACGTTGTCGACGTAATCGGTGAATGGCTTTACTGCCGTCCAAACTGGCACGGCGCACATAAGAGCGACCAACGCGGCCCGAACAGCGAGTGACGTTTTCACTTTTCTCCAGAAACGCATCACATCCCCCTAGACACCCGGTAACGACTTTAGTCGTTCCCGTTCCCGTTCCCGTTCCCGTTCCCGTTCCCGTTCCCGTTCCCGTTCCCGTTCCCGTTCCCGTTCCCGTTCCCGTTCCCGTTGCCGTTGCCGTTGCCGTTGCCGTTCCCGTTGCCGTTGCCGTTCCCGTTGCCGTTGCCGTTGCCGTTGCCGTTGCCGTTGCCGTTGCCGTTGCCGTTCCCGTTGCCGTTGCCGTTGCCGTTGCCGTTCCCGTTGCCGTTGCCGTTGCCGTTGCCGTTGCCGTTGCCGTTCCCGTTCCCGTTGCCGTTGCCGTTGCCGTTCCCGTTGCCGTTGCCGTTGCCGTTCCCGTTGCCGTTGCCGTTGCCGTTGCCGTTACCGTTGCCGTTCCCACTGCCGTTTCCATCCCCGGCACTTTTCTCGCCGCTTTTGGAATGGTCCGCATCGTCGGCACGACTGCCGGGCGCTCCAGATGTCGTAGAGTTTTTGCTTGAGTCCGCTGACTGTGTCTGTCCGTTGAGAGCTGTCGCGCCAACCGAGCGCACGCTGGCCACCGAAGGTTCCACAGCACTGATGGAAGGCTTTGAAACAGTCCCGGCGACTGTCATCCCTTTCACGCCATCTACGGCGGCGCGCTGTCCAGGCCCCAAGGAGGAGCGTTGACCACTGGCGAATGAACTCACCTGAACGAGGCCACGCGTTACAGAAACGCTCGCCGTCGTCTTTGTGACTGACACGCGGAACGCTGTGCCTTTTACGACAGCCGCAAGGTAAGGTGTTTGGACCGTGGTATGAGGTTTGCTACGCTTTTCGATTTCGAGGTCGAGCGTACCGGTCTGTTGGCGAACCTCGGTGGTCTTTTGAAAAAAACCGGAGGTGGTAATGCTTGCCAACGTGTTCGGCTGAAACGAAACAGACTCCACGCCTCGAGAGAGCTGGACCCTCCCCTTTGGTCCTGTGGAAACCCAAGCCTTATTCGGAATTACATCGCCGACTTTAACTGTGAGCCAGGTTTTCGAATCGGTCGTGTAGTTAACCTGTCTTGTCGTCATAGTGACTTGCCACTCTGTCGGTGCGGCGTGGACAGATTGTCCCATAGCGAAAAGGAAGCTAAAAAGAATGAGTAAGCGATGCATGTATGGTCCCCCGCGGTCGAAGCAGGGAGCCATAGTTAGATTAACAGCTGTTGAATTAGCTCTTTTGAGAAGACGCTAGCCTTAACAAATCGATAGGAAGTTCAGCACATAGAGCGGCGACAATTCCGTGATCAATCCGGGGCACACGCTGACTATGCGGGAACGACAAAGCAGAACGTTTATGGATAAGATGGAATAGACGCTATTTACCGAATGCGTTTACCGCCTCATTTCAAGCCTTGAGCGGAAGAAGGCGCGATTTCGCCACTGCGCGCCGTCGCTCTGGACCCCCAAACCGAGACGATCCTCTTCCTTCATCGTGATGAATGTCGACCGCGGCATCAGATGTTCGTCAATCGGCCGGAAAGATCGGCTACTATCGCCCCAAATTTCTGCAGATCTAAGCCGGTCTCGCAAAACGGCGAGCGTGGCAACCTCGTACAGACGACGATTGGGTTTTCCCTGATCGAAGATGAGTGGCTGATCGGTTTGGCAGAGGTGGGTGAGTGGTACGCGATCCGGGAGTGTCCGCCGTTTCGGCATAAAGCCGTTTCAGCAGCGCAGTTGCCGCAAGAAGCGGATCGTGGCGACGCGCTGAGCAGAACGTGAAGGCTAGGAGGAACGCGCCGGCATATTTGTGGACGGTCGCATATCGCTCGGTTGCAACGATCAACGACGGCGCCTCGTTGTCGTCGACCATCGTTTCGAGCTCAGGCTTCATCCGAAGCAGTCGGTCCCAGCCGGCTTTTTGGTCGAGAACATCGAATGCGTTCCGACCATAGTCATTGGCGGACTGCAGGGCGGTGATCGTATCTAGAAACATGCGCAGCGCTTTGGCAGTATTCGCTCTGCAGTCCATTTGCCGCTGCTTCTTTCGATTGTTGGCTTGAGAGAACAACTTGCCTATCAGCTTGATGAACATCGTCACCGCATCGTCCGTGAGCTTCTGACAAAGCTTGATGACTTGAGCCACGATCAGAGCGTAGCGACGGCAGGCGTTGAAGTCGCTGGCAGGCCAGGCCGGCGTTGCGTTGCCCTCCCGGATCATCTGCTCCCACCGTCCGGATGATACCCGCACCTGCAGTTCCAGACGATCTCCAACTGCCGCAGAAAAGCTATGCGCTCGGTTAACCCGACGAGGTTCGACACAGCCGGCGCGTCTGGTGCCGAACGCAGCCAACGGAAGCGCGTCTGGCCGATCGGCGGGTCAACCTCTAACAGCCTTTCCAATAATTGAAGCCTATCGAGTGGTTGTCTTCAATCAGAGTTCTTTCTGCCCGGCGCCGGGCTATGGCACGGCCAGCAACGCCGATGCGTTTAATCGTGTCGATCGCCGGAAGAAGAACTCCGCGTTCGCGAAACGCTGCGACAGCAGAGCTAGCTATCGCAGCACTCGGACATGGTTGCCGCTTGAATTGACGCCATTAACGCGGCGCGGCGATCTTGCAGCGTCGCGCTCCGCGTATCCAGATAGACCATTAGGCGCGCCATATGGTCCCGACGGGTTTCTTCACGATGTGCATAGAGGGCAAATTCGTCTGGAGCGGCGCCGATCTGATCCGCACCATATTTCAGCATGGCACGAGGCGTAGTTTCTTCTGCTCCGAGCACTCGACCCGGGTATCGCATCAGACATAGCTGGACGGCAAAGCCGAGCCGATTGTGATTACGTCTCCGCAGTTCGATCTCCAGGCGATCCGCTAACGACAACGAATAGTGGCGGATTAAGTTGTCTTCGTCGACTGGGATATCGATAAGCTTCCGGCGATCTTGATCATTAAGAAGCTTGCGCTTTGCCATCGCCCGACCTCATTAACGACCAATCTGCAAGAAGCGTTGCCGAGTCGGGCCGGGCAGAGAAATCAAAACTGGCGCATGTCGACGGCAATCCACAGAGATCCGATGTCGCACATCCGATCTCTGTATCGTTACGGTTTCGTTCGGCCTTAGCGTACTTTTGTTCTGACCCCAAGGTATGCGCGTAAGCCTCAAGCAATTGCAAACCGTGCCTATGCCGATCGTATGGGCAATGGTCCTGAGTCATCTGGCGACGTATGGCGTGATCGCAAGAGGGGGATTTGCCAGACGACGGGCAGGGACAATTATTGGAAGTACGGTTGTAAGGATAATCCAGATCGCATGGTTCAAGTGGATGTGTCGGTCAACGCTATGTTCGACGGCATGACCAGTGGTCGGTTCACCGGCAAAAAGCTCTCCGACTATTTCAACGACCAGACGACCGATTGGGCTGGTGCTAGAAAGATCATCAATTCGCTGGACAAAGCCGATAAGATTGCCGCTGAAGCGAAGCTCTTCTTTGCTGCCATTAAAACGGCAGCTTAGGTCGGCGGTTCGGTGATCGGGGCTTTTCCGTCAACGTATCCGAACCGGTCAGTCATCCACGTCTGGACGACGTACACCGATGCAATGATCGCGATTGAGAATATGAATGTCGTGACTAATGGGCGGCGTTCTAAAAACTTCATGAATGCCGAACGTTGGCATTCGCGTTCGGTTCCCCGTCAATTTGGGGCGCATAGCCCATCAGCCATATTTCCATTCGCTCAGGGTCTTCGTCATGGACAAAGGGACAGTTCGTCGCCGTATCGCCGCGTTCACCCGCTTCTCTTCCAAGGTGAAAAAGATGGATGCGCTCGATAGCGATCACATGATCGAAATCGACTGAGGCGTAACCGTCGAGCCATGCGCTCCGCTCAGTTCCAGCTTCCCCGTAGGGGTTCGAAGCGTCTGGCATGCCGATCCGACCGGCTCTGCGACCTTCTTCAAAGCACTTCGAGTAAATCACATCGTCCTGGGACATTTGAGCAATCCGCGTTGAGGTTGCAGCCAAACTAGATTGAGGGACTTTGGTTCCAGCGGATCGCGGAGACAGTGCGGCTTCTAAATAGCTAAAACACTAGCTATTTGAGGCCCTCTATATAGCTGTTGCCCAACTCGTCTTTTCTAATATTACCCCTGACGCCGCTGTGATGTCTTGCGATTTCGAATCGCAAGAATTGGACAGCGGTGCCGTTTACACCTTCACCGCCGCATCGTAGAAGTATCTGATGGTCATCGCCTTGATGGACATCTACGTTGCCTTTTCGAGCGGTGCAGCCGCCCCGAATGCCGCTGTAACGCCGCGTGTGAAAATTGCTGCTGGTCAGTCGTTCCCGTTCTCCATTCGCTCAGGCGTGAAAGTGACGGTCGTTAGCGCCTGATGGTCTTCGGGCTTGGTTTCGGCTTCTCGAACATTGGTCTTCTGAAGCCCGCTGGCGCTGGGTTAGAGCGACTTCGTCCACTGTCTTACGTCACGGCACTCGCCAACGATATAACGGCGGGCAGGGCCTTGGCTCCGTAAATCCGGCTGTCGGGGGCACTGTTCACGGCATTGCGTACGAAAACATCACTTCAACGGATCACGGTTCTCCAAACGAAAGCCGGTGCAAACGTCGCTTGAGCCGCCGCTTTCCAAGACGCAAAATTGTATGGTCCTGCTGTCCGTCCCAATGGCGGAAGCCATTTTTGGATCAACTTCAAAGGCAACTTCCCGAACGGTGGCTATTACTCTCATGCTCGCGCGGCTATGCGAACGGGGAAGCTCTCCAATATGGCGCTTCTTTCCCGAACCTGATCGGAACCGGCAATTCATATTCGAATACTAGGGCTGGTGGCGGTGACTTCTATGGTCCGTCCTTCATTGGTGGTAAGCTGACGCGTCCGACGTTTGGTGTTTCTGGCGACAGTAACCATTCTGGCGTTCTGGTTTCCGGTGCGGTCTGTGACGTTCCTGACACGCTGCAAGGTGCTATCGGTTCGGTTGCTCGTCTTCTGACGCCTTACATGGTTGGTATCGACGCTTCCGTACCGGGTGCAACCGCATTCGAAATGTCGGATTATTCCAAGACCACATGCCGCGATCGTCTGTTGAATATCACCGACAACATCTTCTATGCGCTCGGCACCAATGACATGATCTTCAATAACTGCACGGCTGCACAAGTCGATGGTTATGTCGAAGCTGCCAAGTCACGTCATACGAATAAATCATACTTCTATTCGACGATCCCGGCTGTTGTCACATTCGAACGTTGCCAACGCGGTTTACAATGCGACACGCGATCCACAGCGCCGCACGCGCAATACCGATCTCCGCACTCGTCAGAATGTGGTCGATATAGCAGTCGGCACCGAACGCGCGGTAACTCCCGGCACGATCCTTGCACTGTCTGACACGGCGGACGGCACTCACTGGAATGCGACCGGTAACAAGAAGGCGGCGAATGGTGCAAACTTCAATGTCACGTCGAAAATCACTGGCGCGACGGCTGTCAATGCTGGTGTGGTGCTTGCGCCTGGTGCGCTCTATCAGTACAAAAGCCTGACCGTTTGGAGTTTGGGCGCTGGACGGCGCGCACGGCACGAGACGTGTATTCGCCGGAACATAAGCTGACGGCGGCAGAAATCCGCGAACTGTCCACCGATCCGAACCACCATATTCTTCTCACGTCAACACTCACAGTGGCGAGCACGACGAAGGAATATTCGGTTAGCCTTGCGCGCGGAACAGGCACCCGCAATGCGGTCATCGAAATCGGCAAGAATGGCTGCAACTATGCGGCTTTGAAATACAGCGTCAACTGGCGACTGGTGCTGTGTCGGCGACGCAAGATGCCGATGGCTTCTGGCGTGTTGTTATACGAATCGCTTATGATGCAACAATGCCAGCAAATCCATTCCTATTCGTTTGGATGGCTTCAGATACGGCAGGACCACGAGTTACACCGGCGACAATACATCAACCCCAAAGATTTGGGGTTAAGACGTCCGCTAAAGCGCGATTTCGAAGATGTATAGGTATCCAGCTACGAGCACAAAAGAAGCGTACATTACAAAGTTGTAGATCGTCAGACGCATCGTATGGCTCCGTTGAGGCGACCTAACATAGAGCCTCCGACGTCTGGCGATATATGATCTTCAGATTGTAGATAAGCACAGCTTAATTTTAGTGATGACTTCACGACTTCGGATTAACCACCTCTGACGCGGGAGCATCGTTGATCTCGCCGGGGGTTTGAAAGAACGTGTAGTAGCCAGCAAGCATGAGGCCCAAAACGAAGAGTGCGGCGACGAAAATGTACATTCGCGAGCGGGCTTGGCTTCCAGTGCTCATTGGTCATCCTTGCTGTTTTTGACCACGAGAGAACGGACGACGTTCCAATTGGTTTCCTAGCTGGACGGTTTGATTGGTAGATTATATGTCGCCGTTTGAAGCTGATGAGCCGGGCATATGGCGTTCACCTTACGAGTTGAGGAAGGCATGGATCGCTGACCGAATGTATCCGCTTTTGAGGATATAAATCCTGTCTTTTCCTGCGCGCGTCACGATACCAGCAAGTCGGCTGATTTCCGATCCTTTGGACGGTGAACGCCGGTCCTCCACTCAACCCATCTGGCAAGAAGTCCAAAGGTTTATGAGGCCCAAGAAGGACTACCGACTCGTCGTGCGACGGCTGGAGAATGTCGCAGTGGATATGCCGTTTCGCTAAACTGATATGATTATTTTCAGCCAGATCGTATGTCTGGTCGGCAATAGGAAAGCCCGATACCTGAACGAACATCGCGTCGTCACTTGGCGCTGCTGGCGGGATGACGACAAACCTGTGGAAGTGCTCGCGCAATTCCGGAATGGCCTGGCAGGGTTCGGTGAAGTCGAACAGCGCTAGGTCATGAAACTCGGAATCGTTGCGGTCAATGAAGTGCCTAACCCCTCCGGATGTTACAAGAGTTTCCCCGCCTTTCGTAAGCAAGCCGATCTTCTGCGGATCAATGTCTTTGAATTGGTGGTAGCAGCACGCAACAATGTAGTGATTGTGTACAAGCAGACATGTTGCCGAGCCTCTTAGCGAAGCCTTGTAGATCGGATCATCATTGACAACGAACAGCGTCAGCGCACAACGACCGAGAGCACTTGGCAAAGCCGCCAATGGAATATGGATGCCGTTCAGCGCGGTATCGGTGACAATCGGGACATAACGGCTTCTCGCCATGGCGAATGTCACTCGATCCAAGCCGCAACCAACGTGAAGAATGCCAGAAGAAAAGCTGCCACGACCGAAGCGAACATGAGCTTAGACTGGCGTCTCATTTTTTGAGTGGTAGAGCGTTGTTCAGTAATGCCTTCTAATGTGGCTTGCAGCAAAGCGCGTTGAGCCTCAAGATTCGCTTTCTCAAGAAGATAAAGGCGGCGGCTTATCTCCGTTCCACGGTAGTAAGACGCCTGAGGCCCCGGCTGTTCGCTCGCGTCCTTGAATACTTCGTCATCCGTTCGCTTAGACCAATCTTCAAACATCGCCGCCCCCTAGTTGCGAACGACAGGTTTGACGATTTTCGTGAATCGGACAACCGGGCTGTTATTTGAAGGTTAGTTGCCCACATCCAAAGATCGTCGACTTGATAAGCAGGGATATTCATCAGGTCCATGACTTCAACGATCGCCACGTTGGTCCGCTCGAATGAGCCGCTTTCGAGTTCGGCGATCATCATCTTGCGGTCGATCGTGACCGGTATTTAGAAGCGAATGCAATTTTGAAGGCATGCGGAAATGGCGAACGGTTTGGAGCTACTTGAGCGGCATGTGAAGCGGAGAAACCCGGCTTTGGAGGCGTTCCTCGCCGATGCTGATCGGATCAGAAAAGCAATCGAAAAGGATCGGGTGGGGGGTCGTTCACCGGTCAAGCTCGAAGGCGATTCCGTCTACAATTTTACTCTGGCGAACCGCGAAATCAGCATTCACGGCGAGGATGAAGCTCTTCAGCTTATCGCCGATCTGAAGCGGGAAGCTTACGACGAAAACGATACCGATTCTCGCGCTGCAATCGAAGAAGCCTATGGCGAGCCGGTCGCCGAGCCGAATAAGCCGGGTCGCAAGCGCAAAGCTGCTTGACGGTACGATAGCGTACGGACGATCTCGATTGTCTCATAATGGACGGCGCGCGTATCTTTGCCGTCTATCAGGAGATTCGAATGTCCGTCGAACTGCGAAAAGTATGGGTTGAGCGTGCACGCGAGAAACTTGCTGCTCATGGGCTGAAGTTCGACAATGATCCACGCTATTTGGCGATGGAAGAGCGCTGGATTTCCGGGGAAATCACCCTTGCCGGGTTTCGTGCTGAGTATCTCGATCTCGTCGTCCAGCAACAGGAAGATGGCTGGCTGAAACGGGCATTCGCTCGAAGCAGCCGGAAACCTGCTGTGTAATGGTTGTATCGGCGATCGCTAATTCATCGTGAACGATTGGTTAATGTGATATTGACTTCATAAGCGACCGCTTTGAGACAGAACTGCGCCATGCGCGTTATGTGCGCCATGAGCATGGATAGAATCATGTGGCTCGAATCTTCCTTGGAAGCCCAAAGCCACCGGCGGATGCACGCCCTAGCATTAGAAATTTTCGGCAGTGATGCCGCTCCACCCGAACTGCGAAAGGCGGCTCGAAAGGTTGTTCGGCTGCTTGAAGATGTGATTGAACTGCCGATCGCTGACGGGAAGATATTGACGAAGGCGAGCAAGAAGTTCGCAAAACTGGCTGTGATGCTGGAAGCGATTGCTACCGAAGAAACGCCTATCGCTGCCTGACCCGACTTTCCTAAAAACATTAAAAATAGCGGAGACGTCCTAAGTGCAACTATCAGTTGATGAGGGGGTGAGGGCGGGGGTGCATTTGCCGAGAATCCAGGCGATCGGCGGGCAGGTCCGATCGAGTACCTGCTTGACCGCTGTCGATGTCCACTGACCGCCGCGTGGCGTAGGCTTGCCGCTGGTATTGAGGGCTTGAGCGATGATGGCTAGTGTCTCCCCTGATGCTCGCGTGCTCTTGATGATCGGTGAGATGGATTGGGCGAAGTCTGCGTTCTCCTTCATTACCGCATTGCGCGTCATGAGTGGATCACGCATGCCACCAAGCTTTACGCCCCGTGCTTTCGCGGCTTTCAGCGCTGCTTTGGTGCGTTCGCTGATGAGGGTCCGCTCTTGCTCTGCCAGTACGGCATGGATGTGTAGCTGGAACTTGTCAGCATATGGCATGCATGCAACACGAAGGTTCACACGCTTATCGTCCCATGATCTTGGCGATGAAGGAGACCTTACGGCTGAGCCTGTCCAGCTTAGCAACCAGCAATTCAGCGCCGGTCTTCCGGGCAAGGGCGAGCGCTTTGGTAAGTTCAGGGCGATTGTCTTCGCCACCCGATCCAACGTCCTGATATTCAGCAATGACTTCGTACGGCCCTTCGGAAAAGCGGTCTAGGAAGATGTGATATCGCGCTGCTGAGCTTCGAGACCGAGACCGCTATTGCCCTGCTCTGCCGTACTAACGCGGGTGAAAATTATGTACTGTTTCAATGAGATAAACCTCTGTAGTTGCTACACTATAAATCATCCAGAATGGTTTAGTGTAAAATGTCGTCGGTCGTTGCGCCTGATATTATATGCGGAAAGCACGTATTTAGGTCAGATTTTGCTGACATGTAATACTATTACATTGCGCGCAATCGATCGGAGCTTTTGCGGCTCGGCGGCGGGCGCCGGCGAAACATGGTTCTGGCAAGATATCGCACTTGTCATTTCATCAGCGTCACCCATTTTAAGGAATGGTTCAGCACGAGAACCATGGCGATTTTGGACACATCGCCGACCTTGAGGACGACCAGCTTAATAAAGTTGGTCGTCCTCATTTTGTTTGGTACGATACCGTACGGACGATAATCGTTGCGGCGAAACAATCTCTGATCGTATGTTCAAGCGTCTGAACTGCTAGCACTGTGAAGACAGAAAGCGGTTCACATCTGTGGAGGTTGTGGACCGCCTTTTTATGTTCAGTACATTTAAGTTCTTTCAGTTCATTGGGTCTGTTTTTGTTAGCCTAGTGATTGCCCTACTTGTACCGTACGCGTTCTACCGACTTTTACCGGAGTCGTGGAACGCGGTCGAAAATCATATCGGTTTTGGTTGGTTGTTCGGCGGGTTCTTTCTGGTCACCTATCTCATCACCATGTGCTTCTGTTTGCGAATCCTGTCCGAGAAGAATTCAGCCAAGTGAGCCGGGTACGATACAGCGACCCCTGAATAGCCCCTAGATTTGTAGACACCTTCTTTCCTAATTTTGAGGCAGGAAGAGCATTATGAGCAAATCGAATTTCAGCGAAGAGTTTAAGCGCGACGCCGTGCGCCAGATCACGGAGCGAGGCCATCCGGTTGCGGAGTTTTCTCAGCGCCTCGGGGTCAGCCAGCGTTCCCTATATGAATGGAAGAAGTAGTTTGCTGCGTCGAACGCCAAAGCCGACGACGAGGCCGAGGAGGTCAGGCGGCTGAAGAAGGAACTGGCTCGCGTCACCGAGGAGCGAGAGATCCTAAAAAAAGCGGCCGCGTATTTCGCCAGGGATGCAAAGTGAAGTACGCGTTCATTGCCCTGCATCGCTTGCAGTTTTCGGTGCGGACGATGTGCCGTCTCCTGCGAGTTCACCCGAGTGGATTTTACACCTGGCTGAAGAACCCGCTGAGCAGGCGGGCCAACGAGGACAAGCGACAGACCGATCTGCTCCTGGAGGCATGGGAAGAAAGCGGTAAGGTCTACCGTTATCGCAAACTGCACGACGATCTTCTCGATCAGGGAGAGATGTGCTGCCGAACCGGGTTGCGCGTCTGATGCGTCTCGCCGGGATCAAGGCGCAGATCGGCTACAAACGCCGTCCCGGCATCAATGGCGGCAGGCCTGCCGTTGCTATCGAGAACACGCTCGACCGGCAATTTGACGTATCGGCTCCGGACAAGGCCTGGGTCACGGACATCACTTACATCCAAACCTGCGAGGGCTTCGCTTACCTTGCGGTTGTCATCGACCTCTATTCCCGTCGGGTCATCGGCTGGGCGATGCAGAGCCGACAGACCACGGACGTCGTATTGCAGGCTCTGCTCATGGCGGTGTGGAGGCGAAAGCCGAAGGACAAGGTCCTTGTTCATTTGGATCAGGGTTCGCAGTTCATCAGCATGGACTGGGCCTCGTTCCTCAAGCACCACAATCTGGTTCACTCGATGAGCCGACGCGGCAACTGCCATGACAATGCGGTGGCCGAGAGCTTCTTCAATCTTCTGAAGCGGGAGGGATACGTCGCAGGGTCTATCGTTCACGCGATGAAGCTCGCCAGGATGTGTTCGACTACATCGAGATGTTCTACAACCCGAAACGCAAGCACGTCAGAAACGGAATGCTGTCGCCCGTCGAGTTCGAGAAGCGGCAGAAAATCTAACCCGAGGGTGTCTACGAAATTCGGGGCTATTCACTATGGCGAAAATCGGTAAATCTATCAATTGTAACGAGGTTGTGTGTCATGAAACTGTCACAAATGGTTCCGTCAGGGGGTGACACATCCGCCAGAGGGGAAGAGATGAGTTAGAATGGTCTGCCTTCCAACGGTCGCTCAGCCATTTGCATCCTCCGATATTTTAGTGGCAGACACCGGGATTGTGATCGTGCAATGCACGCCGTCGGGTCCCAATTCGAAGCTGGTCTCTGCGCTGAGCTGATAGGGCAGCGCTCGCTCGATCAACTCGCGGCCCTGGCCGCCGCCTTGCGGCAACGAATTCGGCGCCGGCATCTTCACGCCGCTTTCACGCCATTCGATGCGAAGCCGCGGCTGGCCACGCCGATCGGCTTCGACCATGCGCCACGAGATCGCCAGATGGCCGTCGGGCTGACCGAGCGCGCCATATTTGACGGCATTGGTTGCGAGTTCATGGAGAGCCATGGCCAGCGTCTGCACCATGCTCGACCGCAGTCGAATGCCGGATGGACCGTCGAGCGAGACGCGTTCGCCGGATCCGTGCATCGCCGCGATCTCGGTTTGGATCAGTTCGTCGAATGCGATGCGGTCGGTTTCGTTCAGCCGCGAGAGCAAACCCTGGACGCGGGCCAGGGCTTCGAGCCGATCGCGAAACCGGTCCTTGAAGTCGGCAAAATCTTTGCTGGTCTCGCCGGTTCGGTTCGCCGTCGAGCGCACGACCCCCATCAGGTTGCGCGTGCGATGCTGCAATTCGGCAACCAGCACCTGCTGTCGCTCCTGCAGTCCTCGCAGGTCATCGACGTCGGTCGATGTGCCGAGCCACTCGATGATTGCGCCGCTGTCGTCACGAACAGCTGTCGCGCGGGTCTGGAACCAGCGATAGCGGTCTTCAACCATATTAAAAATGCGATAGTCGGCCTGGAACGATCCGCGCTCGATTGCGCCACCCCAGATTTCCTTCACGCCCGCGCGGTCGTCGGGGTGAACAGGGTCTAGCCAACCCCAAGCGTGGCTATCCGGTTCTGCCTGCCCCGTAAATTCCGTCCATTGCGGGCTCGCCCAGGTCCAGTGCCCGCCGTCGACCGCTCGCCAGACGTGCTGCGGTACACCCTCGACCAGCGACTGTAACCGCAGTTCGGTTTCCCTCAGCGCCTGCTCGGCGAGCTTGCTTTCATGAATATCGACCGCTGCGCCGAACCAGCGCGTGATGGCACCGTCTTCATCGCGCACTGGGACTTGGCGGACCAGATGCCAGCGCCAGCCGTCGCCGGCTTTCCCAATGCGCTGCTGACGCTCCAATGGCTCGCCGGTTACAAATGCATACTCAAGGGCCGCCTGTGTCGCCGGCAGGTCGTCGGGATGGACCGCGTTGAGCCAGCCATTGTTCTGCCCGTCGGCCTCGCTTGGCCCGGTATGGGCCAGCCATCCTTCGTTGAGGGTGACCTCCTGGCCATCGGGGCTCGCCGACCACAGCAATGCTGGAACAAGTTCGACGGTGAGACGCTGCCGCTCTTCACTTTCGCGCAGAGCGGCGTCGGCCCGTATGCGCACGATGAAGTCGGCGGCAAGGCGGGCGAGGATGTCAAAGAAACGGTAGCTCGCTTCGGCGGTCGCGTCCCGCCTGTGCCACTGGGTCGACATCATCCCCACAACCTGACCGGTGCGCGCCACCAGCGGAGTGGACTGAACGGAAAGGATGGAGGATCGGCGAAAGGCCTCGACATCGAGCGCGTCCGCCTCGAAGAGGTCAATGTCTGGCACGATCACCCGTTCGCCTGTCGATAGCGCTCGTCCGCAGGCGCTGCCGAAACCCGCGTCCACCCATTTCCAGAAGGCGGCGGAATCAGGGTGAAAGCCCATATGCCCGACGAGCTCCAGCTTGGCCGTGACGTGATCATACACCTGAATACTGGCGCAGTCCGAACGCATGAGCGCACGGGCCGCCTCACAGAGTTCATCGAAATGCCCGTTGACGCCGGGTTTGGAGATTAGCTGGTTGCTGATGTTTTGAAGCATCTGGGTCGCTTCGAGGTCATGCGCAAGCCGAGCTTCACTCTCGCGCAACGCGGCCTCGGCGCGCTTGCGTTGCGTAATATCGTCGAACACGACAGCGACTTGTTGATCTTGCCCAGCAACACGGGAGATGTGGACGCTGTACCATCGGCCAGTGTCTTGATTATAGTTCTCAACGCGCTCGGGCACGCCAGTGCGGGCAACACGGTCGTACGTTTCTAGCCAGAAAGGCTCGAGATTTGGAAGGATTTCGCTGCCGAGCTTGCCGACCATCTCCAATCCCAGCCCGGTCTGCCGGGTGTAGGATGGATTAGCCTCCAGCATCCTCAGGTCGATCGCCCGGCCAGAAACGTCCCGGATCATCTCGTTGATCAGGAACGCTTCGTCGATACTCTCGAACAAGGTGCGGAACTTCTCTTCACTCCGACGTAGGGCGGCTTCTGCACGGGCGCGTTCGATGGCGGCCCAGGTGCGCTCAGCCGTCTCCTCAACCAATGCGATCTCTGCAGGTGTCCAATGCCGTGGTCGCGACGATACCGCGGCCATTGATGCGAGCGGGTTCTTTTCTCCCCTCCGAACGGTCGAAGCAAGCATTGCTCGCATCCCCAAAGCCGTGCTGTTGGCACGCTCAGCATCTGAAAGCCCGCGTCGCTCGAAATCGTCGTTGATCACATAGGTTTTTTCGAGCACCTGCTGGTAGGCGTCGGGAAAATCGGACAAGCGGACGGTGACCGGAAGCGGCGGGACCGTGTCGTTGCCGATCTGATACGGGAAATCGGCGGCGTCGTCAGCGGGCCTGTAATAGGTAATATAACAGCGATCGAGACGCAGATTGTCAGACAGCATCGTCAATGCGCGATACGCTATCGCATCCGCGTCGGGTTCGGCCCGCAGCGCGTCGGAAAGTGTCAGCAAGAACGTTTGCCGTTCCTCGCTTTCGCGCAGGGTCCTTTCGGCTTGTTTGGCCATGGTGACGTCGTGGAACAACAATGCGACCTGTCCTGCGTTTCCGGTCGCCGATGCTTCAATCTCGTATTCGCGGTCGAACACAAACGCGGTGACACTCTCGCTCTTGCCGCCGTTCGCCACCCGATCGTAGCGTTCCAAGTCGGCTTCCCCAATCTCGGGAACCATCTCGCGCATGGTGCGGCCGACAACATCGGCGATGCCTGTTTGGCGCGCGAATGCGGGGTTTACAGCCAAAAATCTAAAGTCGATCCGGGCACTAGGCACGCGCTCGGCGATACAGAAGCCTTCATTGATAGACTCAAACAGTGTGCGATAACGCTCCTCGCTCTCGCGCAATGCAGCCTCAGCTGCGCGGCGTTCCGTGACGTCGCGGAAGTAGCACGCAAGTCCGCCGCTGACTGCGTCGGGATAGAGGCTCGCCTCCATCCAGCGACCGAGAACTGGCGAAAATCCCTCGAATTGTGCCGGCTTCCGGTCGCGCATCGCGGCGAGGTGCTGCGCGTGTGGCTCGCCACCAATTGCCGTGGGAAATTCAAACCACAGGTTCCGGCCAATGAGGGTCTCGCGTGGTCGTCCCCACCACGCCTCGGCCTTGGCGTTCACGTAGGTGAAGCGAAAGCCCCCATCTACGGCGTAAAAGGCGTCACCGATGCTCTCCAGGGTAGCGGTAACCTGCGCGCGCGCCGTTTCGCTGGCGGCGAGCAGGCGTTCCTCAGCACTCGAAGTCGTCTCGATTACAACGCCATAGAAGCCGCCGACGGAACCGTCCTCACGACGGATCGGGATCCATGAGCTGGACCATGTCGTTTCTGAAACGGGGCGCTCGGGCGATCGCGGCGGAAAAGTGAGCCGCAGCGATCGCCCCGCCATGACGGCAGCGGCCTCATGCTGAAACTCCGTCCAGGTTCCCGACCAGACGCTGTGACAAGGCAAACCCAAAACGGACGAGTGCCGGATCCCCAGAAGAGAGGCAAAGTCACCGTTGTAGAGCAAGACCAGGTCCGGCCCCCAACCGATAATAGCCGGCTGCGGGGTCGCCAGCATCAGGTCGACAACGGTTTTGAGACTCTGTGGCCAGTCGGCGATAGTGCCGAGCGGCGTTGCCGACCAATCAAACGCACGGATGCGCGTGGCCATGTCACCTGTACCTGGAGGCCACTGAAACATCGTGCTTTATCACTCCGCTTAAATCAGCTTGGGCCAGCCCGAGAGACCTGCAGATTATCCATTCCAGCAATTGCTGCAAGCTGAAAGGAATGACTGGAGTTCGTTTGCGCCCCTCGTCGTTGGCGGATATTGCCGCGTATCATAAGGCCAGTCGGTCTGGCCTTCGCGATGGGCCTCGTTCTCAGGTCGA
Source organism: Aliirhizobium wenxiniae (assembly GCF_014201355.1). Taxonomy (GTDB): domain Bacteria; phylum Pseudomonadota; class Alphaproteobacteria; order Rhizobiales; family Rhizobiaceae; genus Neorhizobium; species Neorhizobium wenxiniae. The sequence continues at coordinate 43,672 of NZ_JACHEG010000010.1, read as the reverse complement.
TACCCCCCTCGGGCGACATTGAACCTGAGACGTGATCGCCGCCCAGTCTATCGGCTTGTCGAACACTTGCGAGGCGCGAAATGGCAGAGGAAGGATACGCTGTTCGTCACAGAACAAGAAGGCCAGCGCCATCTTTGCTGCCGTCCTGCAGAGGCTGCTAGTCCAGGGCCATACCGGCCGCGATCTCCTGTCCGTCTCTGACCTGCTTCCAGTCTGCAAAAGATCCAAAAGTGGCGGGCGAGTAGCTGGCTGCAAGCGATACTTTGCGTGAGAAAAACGACGGGATCAGCGGTTCGAATGTATTCAAGGCCACAGTATCTTATACATTTGGGAATTAAGGTTGCTTCGACAAGATCCTACGTAACACTCGGATCTCGTCGGAGCGATGCAAACGTTGCTTTACTGCGCGAAAACGCTGTCAAAATCCTTGAAGCCTTTGACCTCGATGGGGTTTCCGCTCGGATCGAAGAAGAACATGGTGCGCTGTTCACCGGGCTCGCCTTCGAAGCGGACGACCGGCGGAATGTCGAAAGCGATGCCGCCACTCCGGAGGCGTTCGGCAAGTGTGAACCACTCGTCGAGTGGCAGGATGACACCGAGATGGGGCATCATCACCATGTGGTCGCCAACCTTGCCGGTGCGCGTCGTCTCGAACGGCTTGCCGAGATGAAGCGAAATCTGATGGCCGTAGAAGTCGAAATCGACCCAGGTCTCGGTGCTGCGGCCTTCGGTGCAGCCCAGCACGTCGCCGTAGAAGCGGCGGCAGTCATCGAGATCCTTGACATGATAGGCGAGGTGAAAAAGCGAGCGCATTGGGTGTCCTTTCAGGATTAACGGCCAAGCTCTAGCCTGCTTTCAGCAAAACATTTACTGTCTTTTTCTCTCTCAAAGCATAAGGAAATGTTTTGGATATTCGGTTTATCGAGAGCTTGCTTGCCGTGATCGAGACCGGTTCGATCACGGCGGCCGCGCGGCGCCAGAACCTTACACCGGCTGCGGTCAGCCAAAGGGTGCAGACGCTTGAAAAGTTGATCGGAAGTGCGCTGCTTGCCCGCGGTGCTCATTCGGCAAGGCCGACCGAGACCTGTCTGGCGCTGATGCCGCGAATGCGCCATCTGATCGCCGAAGCGAAGGTGCTTATCGCCGAAGCGGCGGGTGGTGAATTGAGTGGCGAACTTGCCATCGGCGCGATCTCGACGGCCCTGACGGGGATGATGCCGGCGGTGCTCAAAAAGTTTGCAGGCACGGCGCCGGATCTGCGGCTGAAGATCAGTCCCGGTACATCCGACATGCTTTACGAAGCGGTGCTGTCCAGTGAACTCGACGCCGCGATTTTGGTGAAGCCGCCATTCGCGATCCCGAAGTCGATGCGCATACATGCGTTGCGCCGGGAACGCCTCATGCTTCTGTCCAAACATGCCGTCGATTCGAACGCAATAGGAACGACACTCATGGGCGAACCCTATCTCCGTTACGATCCCGGTTCATGGGGAGGCCGGATGGCGGCTCTGTTCACCGAAGAACGCAATCTTCAGCCGGACATCTTCTGCGACCTCGACGGACTGGAGGCAATCGCCATTCTTGTGGCGAACGGTATCGGCAACTCGCTGGTGCCGGCATGGGCGGGCTTCCAGCCGCAGGGGCTTTTCGTCACCGAAGTCGATGACGATGGGCGCTACGACCGCGAGATCGTCCTGCTTCGGTCGTCGCAGCCGCGGCGGCCGAAAGCGCTGGATATTTTTCACAGGACGCTGGTCGAAACGATAGATTGACCAGTTTGATCAGCGCGCCATCCAGCCGCCGTCGACCATGAGATTGTGGCCGGTCAGATAGGTCGCCTCATCGCTGGCCAGAAACAGTGCGGCGCGGGCGACGTCGATCGGCTTGCCGAGGCGGGGCAGCGGCGTGCGGCTTTCGGAATAGGCTAGCATATCGGGATCGACGGCGCGGCCACCCTTGCCGGTGAGGATCTTGCCGGGTGCGACTGCATTGCAGATGATGCTTTCATGGCCGTAGTCGGAGGCCACCTGCTTGGTCATGTAGACCATGCCCGCCTTGCTGACACCGTAGGCGAAATCGCCGGGTGCGGCGATCATGCCGTGCTGCGAGGTGATGTTGACGATACGGCCCCGCGCCTCGCCGATGATCTCCTGGGTCAGCATCTGGCGTACGGCGGCGCGAAGGCAGAGATAGGCGCCCTTGAGGTTCACATCGGTGACGCGTTCCCACTCCGCCTCGTCGGTATCGACGAGCGAGGAGCCGCCGCGAATGACGGCATTGTTGACGAGGATATCGACGCGGCCATAACGACCGGCGACATCGTCGAACAGGGATTGGACATCCGAGCCCTTGGAAATGTCCGCTTTGACGAAGATCGCCTTGTCGGTGACTTTGTTCAGTTCTTCCAGCACCGGTGTGCCGCCTTCGACGACGTTGGTCGTTACATCGGCCGCGATGATAGTCGCGCCTTCCTGTGCAAACAAGAGTGATATCGCACGCCCGATGCCCGAGGATGCGCCCGTGACGATCGCGGTTTTGCCGGTCAATCTCCCAGTCAATCTCATTGTCATGATCCTAGTGCCTGATGACCTGCTGCAGGAAGGTCTTCGTCCGCTCGTGCTGCGGAGAGGAGAAGAATTCTTCCAGCGTGTTGCGCTCGACGATCGTACCGCGATCCATGAAGATGACCTGGCCGGCGACCGATCGGGCAAAGCCCATTTCGTGTGTGACGCAAACCATGGTCATGCCTTCGCGGGCAAGCTCCACCATCACGTCGAGCACTTCCTTGATCATTTCCGGGTCAAGCGCCGAGGTCGGCTCGTCGAACAGCATGATCTGCGGCTCCATGCAGAGCGCTCGGGCGATGGCGACGCGCTGCTGCTGGCCGCCGGAAATCTGGGACGGCATCTTGTGTGCATGATCGGCGATGCGAACGCGCTCCAGGTAATGGCGAGCAAGCGCTTCCGCCTCGGAGCGCGTCTTGCCGCGGTTCTTCATCGGCGCGATCATCAGGTTCTGCAGGACCGTCAGATGCGGGAAGAGGTTGAAGTGCTGGAACACCATGCCGACTTCTTGGCGCACCTTGTCCAGATTGCGGGCGCTTGCGCCGATCGAAATCCCATCGACGGTGATCGAGCCGGTGTCAAAGGTCTCAAGCCCGTTGATGCAGCGGATGAGCGTCGACTTTCCGGAACCGGACGGACCGCAGATGACGATACGTTCGCCGCGCGCGACATCGAGATCGATGCCGTCCAGCGCCTTGAAGTTCGAATAGGATTTGGTGACGGCGCGCATCTCGATCACGGTGCGGCCGAGGTTGACGGTATTCATGCGCTGATCCTCTTCGGAAGCGGGTCAAAACGGGTAAGCCATTCGGCATGGTCGATGGCGGCGGTCTCGCCGCGATAATGGATGTGATAACCGGTGTCGGACGAGAGCCGCTCGATAGATAGCGGCGCGCGATCCTGAGCCATCGTCACGGCGACGCTGGCCGCTTCGTGCGCGGCAGCAAGTGCCGCGCCATTCCCGCAGACGAGCGGCGAGAAGGCGTTTGCCCAATCGAGGATCGTTTCGCACGCACCTGCACCGATATTGTAGGTGGTGTGCTTCAAGCCACTGCCGGTGAGAAGTCCGGCGAGACCGGCCGCTGCATCGCGGCTGTAGAGCCAGTCGCCAGCCAGCGGGCGAGCCAGCGTCGCGACAGAACCCTTGCGCCATTGGGACAGGACCTGCGCATGCGGGCTCAGCAGCGGACGAACGCCGGTGTGATATTCCCACGGGCCGAAAAGCGGGCCTATGCGCGCGATCCTCAGGTCGAAGCCGTAAAGCGATGCAAGGCGCAGCGCCGTGTCTTCCGCTGCGACCTTGGTGATGCCGTATAGGCTTGCCGGATTGGGGGAAAAGCTGCCCTCGGCTATCGGGCCGTCCTCGACGTCAACATGGCCATAGACGGCAACGCTGCTCGTCGCGACGATACGGGTCAGCTCCGGTGCGTGACGCAGCATCTTCAGGAGCGTCGCGGTGCCGCCGACATTGACGGTTATGATCCGCGCCGCCATTTCCCGCTCGGCTTCCAGGTTGGGCGTCATGGCGGCCAGATGCAGGACCGCCTGCGGCCTTGACTTTGCAATCGCCGCTCCGACATCCGCTTCGCAGCAGATATCGCCCAGTATGACGGCTACGCCGGCAAGTTCTTCCGCGTGCACGAAGGCATCCGGCATTCCGGCCGTGGCGAAGAGCGTCACGTCATGGCCGGCCTTGAGAAGTGCTTCAGCCGTTGCAAGACCGACAAAGCCGGTGCCGCCTGTAATCAGAATGCGCACGCGGTCACGCCTTTCCGATGATGGCTTTGCGCTCCAAGCGCGATACCCAATGGGAGAAGGGCCAGAGCATGATGAAGAAGATGACGGCGGCTGCGGTCAACGGTGTCGGATTGTAGGTCTGTTCCTGGGCAACGCGTGCTGAACGCAGCAGTTCCGGAAGGGCGACGAGCGAAGCGATCGACGTTGTCTTGATTAGTTCGAGCGAGTTGCTGGCGAGGGGTGCTACGACTTTGCGGACCGCCTGCGGCAGGATGATGTAGATCATGCCGCGGAACTTGTGAAAGCCCAGCGCCGCCGCCGCTTCATGCTGACCCTTTGGGATCGACTCCAGGCCGGCGCGAAAGATTTCGCTGAAATAGCCGGTGTTGTTGATGACAAGCGCGACGACCACGGCGGTGAAGCTGCCGAGTGTCAGGCCGAAAAACGGCAGGCTGTAATAGATCAGAACCAGAAGCACGAGGACCGGGAAGGCGCGCAGCAGGTCGATTAAGATAACCATCAGCTTGCGAACTCGCGCACCGGCGAAACTGTAGGTGACGGCGACGGTTAGGCCGGAGAGCAGCGACAGGGGCAGAGCGACGATCGCCAACAGCAATGTAAGTTGCAGGCCCTGCAGCAGCAGCGGATAGATGAGTTTCAGGGAGTCGATATTGGCAAAATTGAGTAGAAGAAGTTCCATGTCCGTTTCTCCTCAATGCGAAAATCGACGTTCCACATAGCGGCTGAAGGCCACCAGCGGGATGAAGAACAGAAGATAGAAAAAGGCGGCGAGCGTCAGCGGCGAGGGATTGGCCTTGATCGACATGATGCTCTGGGCGCTGCCGAGCGTTTCCTGCATCGAAACGGCGACGCCGAGTGCGGTGCCCTTGGTGATCGCTATCGACCGGTTGGTCACGAGCGGCAGCGCAAGCCGGACGGCCTGCGGCAGGATGATGAAGGCGAGCGTACGCCAGGGCTTGAAGGCGAGCGCTGTCGCGGCCTCCCACTGTCCTTTCGGTACGGCAACGATCGACGCCCAGAATATTTCTGCAGCGAAGGCTGACAGCACGGCGGAAAGGCCGAAGACCGTTGCCAGGAAGGGCGACAGCGTGATGCCGAGATAGGGCAGGCCGAAATAGACGAATATGAGCACGACCAGCTGCGGCAGGGTCCGGAAGATCTCGATATAGGTGGTGATCACCCCATCGATCACACGGTTGCGCAAACAGCGAAGCACTGCAAGTGCAAGACCGGTCAGAAGACCGATGACGATGACGGCCAGCGACGCCTGGACCGTGACCCAGAAACCCGCCAGCACTTCGGGAAACGCCTCTTTGAGGATTTCCCAATTGAGATAGTTGTCGATAATTTTCTGCATCGCGCGCTCCCGAAAGAGGCCGCCGATCATTGATCAGCGGCTTCGGTTTCCGGACTTATTTGCAGGCAAGTTCGTGCGGCGTGGCGTCGTAGCCGGTGAAGCCGGGAGCGCCATAGCCGGGATAGACGGTGCTGAGCGGGCTGTCGGCAGCCGGCTTCTCGTTGTACCACTTCTCGTAAAGGCCAACGAGCACACCTTCCTTCTTCAGGCATTCGATCGCGTCTTCCACCTGGTTGCGCAGCGCGACGTCTTCATTGCGGAAAGCGTAGCCGAACTTGCGACCGTCGAAATCCTTGAAGGCGACTTCGATCGCCGGGTTTTTGCTGGCGGCATAGACCGTGGTCGGGATTTCGTTGAGTGCGCTGAAGGCGCGGCGCGTCAGAACGGCCTGGACCGAATCCGGGAACGTGTCGTAACGTTGGACTTCAAAGCCGTATTTTTCGGCGTTGGCGGTCGCCCAGGTGTCCGACAGCGTACCACGGTTAACGGCGATCGCCTTGCCCTTCAGATCCTCGAAGCCGGCTATCTTGTTGCCCTTGGCGACGATGAAACCGTTACCGGTGGCGAAGATCGGCTCGGCAAAGAGCATCTTCTCACTTCGGTCCTTGGTGATGTTGAGGGGGTTGACGGTGATGTCGATGCGGCTGGCGAAGAGTGCCGCAAACAGACCCGAGAAGTTGACGTCGGTAATCTCGACCTTCGGGCGGCCGATCTTTTCACCGATGGCGTTGATCAGATCGACGCCGAAACCTTCTGGACCGTTCGCGCCGCGAACCATCCACGGGGCAACGCCGAAGTCGGAGCCGACGATGAGCGGTTTCGCATCCTGGGCGGTAGCAGCCGATGCCATGGTCAATGCCATGAGGCCGGCAATGGTAGAGAGAAGCATTTTCTTCATTTTTTAAGTTCCCCTTGTGTCGAACTATGCTTGCGGTTGATGGTGGCGATGCCAGTGGCGGGCGATATCGGAGCGGGTAGTGACCCACACGTCATCGCCGTGACGGGCAACGTGTTCGAGAAACAGCTTGAGGCCCGAGGCGCGACCGGGATGACCGGCTATGCGCAGGTGCAGGCCGATGGACATCATCTTCGGTGCGGTTGTGCCTTCTGCGATCAGCATGTCGAAGCTTTCGCGCAGCATGCGGAAGAAAGCCTCGCCGCTTTCGATTGCGCCGCGCATGAATTTGGCGTCGTTGTTCGTCAGGCTATAGGGCACGACGAGTTGAGCCTTGCCGTTAACGTCGAGCCAATAGGGCAGCTCGTCGTTATAGGCGTCGCTGTCATAGAGAAAACTCCCGTTTTCGCTGAGCAGTTCGCGGGTGTTCATGCTCGGTCCGTAGCGGCAGTACCAGCCATCAGGCGCACGTCCCGCCGTCTGCTTGATCGACGCGACGGTCCGGGCTATGCGCTCGCGCTCCTCGTCACGCGTCAATGCGCGATGGTGTTCCCAACGCCAACCATGGGCGCAGATGTCGAAGAGTTTGCTGTCGCGTACATGCGCAGCAATCTTCGGGTTGCGCTCCAGCGCAAGGCCGCAGGCCATGATCGTCGCCGGCATGCCGCGTTCTTCGAACAGGCGGGCGATACGCCAGTAACCGACGCGGCTGCCATATTCGAACATCGATTCCGCTGCCAGATCACGACCTGGAAAATTGCCGGACGCGCCTTCCGTCAGGGCAGATTCGGTCGTCGGGTCACCATCCTCAATCGAAGGCTCTGAGCCTTCCTCGACATTGATGACGAAATTGAGTGCCAGCTTGGCCCCGCCCGGCCATTTGGGATCGGGAGGCGTTTGGCCATAGCCCTCGAAATTGCGCTGCGGGTGCTTGGCCTGCATCAGACGAGCTCCTTGAAATCGACGTGGAAGGGCTTATCCAGCGGCAGAAAAATATCCGTGTCGGCGGCCGAGCGCTCCATCGCCATCGTCACCACGAATTCCGACGGAAGATCGAGTACCGACATGCCGGAATGCCAGACATTGCGATGATAAAGGATGCCCTGACCGGGTTCCGAGACGAAGGCGCGAAGATCCGACAGGTCCGGCCCGCCATCGGCAAGTGTGGGGCAGACGACAATCAGCATCCGCTGGCCTGACAGCGGGAAGAAGGCCTGATCGGAATGCGGGTGCCGCTCCATCTGCGAAATCTCGAACGGAAACGAAATGGCTTCAGTGACTTTCGTCACCCAGAATGCCTGACCGAGGTCTTCCTCGCTTTTGAGCGGGAAATAGTAGCGACGTTCGTTGCCCCGATGGGCGATGACTTCACCAAACTCCGAAAAGGCTTCCGCGGAGAGTGGGCGGGCATGCAACTTCACAAGGGAACTCCGTCTGTGGTGTGCTTTACTAGGTCTGAATACCTGTGGTATCCCAGGTGGATACATTTGGGATTTTTATCGAGAAAAAATCCGATGTAAAGAGTTTCATTGCGTTGCAGCATAAATTGTTGGGAAAGGGTGCGGTGCCGGTCAATCGGCTGGAGTTCGCCGGGCGCCTGCAGTAACGAGGATAGTTGTGGAGTGCTTGACCGCACACGCGATCAGTTGGGAGACATACATGGCCGAGGCCACAGAAATCGTCAGGACCGCAGGCAAAAAGTCCGTCAGCTTGACGGAACAGGCCTACCAATATGTCCGCAGCCTCATCCTTGCGCAGGAGCTGAAGCCCGGCGAAGTGTTTACCGAGAGGGCTCTGGCGGATCAGTTAAACGCGTCGAGGACGCCGATGCGGGCTGCGATCAATCGCCTTGTGGGGGAGGGTTTGGTCGAACGCCTGTCCAATGGCACGATCGTGATCAAGCAAGTGGCGATCGAGGAACTGATGGACATCCTGATTATTCGGCGAATGCTGGAAGGCGAGGCCGCAGCACAGGCGGCGCAGCGCCATGTGCCTGCAAGTGTTGATGCCATTCTTCAGAAGAGCCGGGAAGTTGTGGCCCATCCCAAAATGGAGCTGGAGCCGTTCTGGAAATACGACGACGAGTTCCATGAGTTCGTTGCAGAGGCCAGTGGCCGACCGGTCCTGAAACAATATGTCCAGAACATTCGCCAGCGGGCGCGCATGTGCCATGTCGTGCGGATGGAAAAGAGTTTTGAACATCAGGCGGCCGAGCATATAGCCGTTCTGGAGGCCATTGCCGCCGGCGATGCGCCTCGTGCACGCGCGGCGATGGAAGCACATGTCGACGGGGTAAAAGACCGTTTTGTTCGCTGGTATTTTGGTTAGCGACTGCGGCTAAGCTGCTGCAAGCTTCATACGCGGTTTTGGGTTGCGATATCATTTCAACGCCAGTGTTTTCTCCAGGCCGCAGAGGGCAATGCCGCAATTGCACTAAACCTGCACGCAGGTGATTTTGTTGAATACAATATGCCGAGAAAGTAGGGATTATGGTGGGTTTTCGATCTGTATCCCATCAAGGCGTGAGCTTCGCTGGGCATGCGCATGCCTTGAGGAACACTACCCGATTGTGGGTAGCAGCAATGCGACTGAATGTTCGTGGTTGGCTTGTCTGCGGCGCGACCATCGGAAAATTTCACGAAACGAAGATAGCCCGAAAGTCATTGACATTGGTCAGTGTAGGGCCTGTCTTCACCAGATCGCCAATCTTCTCGAAGAACGAGTAGCTATCATGCGAAGCCAGAAGTCCTTTCGCATCTAGGCCCGCCTGCATTGATTTGCTCAAGGTATCCGGAGACACGATTGCGCCAGCGGCGTCTTCCGTGCCATCTATGCCATCGGTGTCGCCTGCAATCGCCCAAATACCGTCAGTGCCTGCGAGTGCTACGGCGATGCTGAGCAGGAATTCAGTGTTACGTCCCCCGCGCCCAGGTTTGACAGTCCCGATCGACACTGTTCCCTCGCCCCCCGATAGGATAACCGCGGGTCCATCCACAGGCTCACGCTTGGTTCGAGCGGAGAGTGCAATACCAGCCATGACAGTCCCCATTTCACGTGCTTCACCTTCTATGGCATCGCCCAGGATCAGGGGTTTGACACCGCTATCCGTCGCCACACGCGCGGCGGCGGCCAAGGCTAGCGACGGCGCTGCGATGATTTTGACATCGGTGGGCAGATCCCCGCACTTCGGTGTTTCAAGATCCATATCGAGCGCCGCCAGTGCGCGTGCCGGCAGTAGAATACGTCGGCGCTGTAGTATTTCACGGACGATCTCGATGGTTGAATCGTCGGCGACGGTGGGACCTGATGCGATGTCGGAGGGGTTGTCACCTGGTACATCGGATATCACCAGCGTCACGACCTTTGCCGGTTTTGCCGCCATCGCCAGCCGTCCGCCCTTTACCAGCGACAATTGTTTACGTACGGCGTTCATCTCGCGGATGGTTGCGCCGCTGTTAAGCAATGCCTCGTTCACCGCTTGTTTGTCAGCCAGAGTCATGTCTCCTGACGGTGCCACGAGTAGGGCTGAGCCGCCACCCGAGATCATGGATATCACCATATCTTCTTTTGCTAAACCCTGGACCGCACGTAATATGAGGCGGCCAGCTTCTAGGCTCATCTCGTCTGGTACTGGATGCGATGCCTCGATGATGCGGATGCGGCCTGCCGGAACAGCGTGTCCGTAACGTGTTACGACCACGCCTGACACGTTGATGTCCGGCCATGCGGCATCGAGTGCTGCGGCCATCGCGGCCGATGCCTTACCGGCACCAATAACGATGCATCTACCAGCCGGCTTTGGTGGCAGGTTACGCAACACGGCCGCAGCCGGCGCGGCGCTTTCCACTGCGGCGTCGAACATGCGGTGCAACAAAGCTCTCACGGTCCGATCATCCCACGACATGGTTTGGTGTCCTCTCATTTTTCCGAGCCGTTGACCCGTTAAAGGGACTGGTGGGCCTATTACGCATCTATCGTCGATCTCATCGAACCCACCAAATTGTTCAGCGAAGGTTCGGGGCGCTACTGTCCTGCAAGGCACAGATAGGCAGCGGCAGTCCAGGAAAAGCCAAGGCCACCACACCCCTCACCAGTGATCGGATCGAAATACTCGGCGAAGCCCTCCGCTTCGATGGCGCCGACGGTGTTTGAACGCAGAGCGGCAGCCATGTCGTTCATTCCATTGCGCGCCAACCCGTCGATCAGCAACCAGTTGATGATTGCCCAGGACGGGCCGCGCCAGTAACGCTTGGGTTCAAAACTTCCGACGAAAGGCTTGGTTGTCGGAAAGCCAACCTTCATGCCGTTCGACCAAAGCTTCATTTCTGCCACGGCGGCATCGACAATGTCTGCGTCGACATCAAGACTGAGCAACGGTATGAAGCCGGCCTGTGTCGGTGCCTCGATATCTTCGCCGGAGATCAGGTCGCGCGAAACAAAGCGGGAAAATGCAGGGCGCCACTGGGCTAGAAGCGCCTTGCGGGTCAGATCATTATAGTTTGCGAGTTCCAGCGCCTCAGCCTCAAGGCCCAGTGAATTCGCGAGATGTTCGAGATCTTCCCCGGCTTTGAGCAGGATTCCTGTGGTCTGGATCTCGGCGACCTTGAACGGCGCCTTTCCCCACTGTTCTGCCGGGACCCAGCCACAGGCAGCATAGGTATCGACCAGATGGATGAAGCGGCGGTAGTCCTCGTCACGCGGGCGCATGGCGGCATCGACGTGGCCGGTATCCTTGCGCACCACGGCTGTGTCGGTCGTGGTGGGGACGCGGGCAAGGGCGATATCCCAGGCGGGAGAGTTGTCGCTGCCGCTTTCCCACGGATGCAGCAGGGCGACGAGGCCGGTGCCTTCCGGATCGCGGGCCTTGTACCACCAGCGATGCCATTTCAGGCCGGCCTGGAAGAGGGCGAGGGTGCGGGCCTTCGCGTCTTCAGTTCCGGCCTTTTCGGCAGCTTCGTGGACGGCGCGCAGCGCAATGCCGAAGACCGGCGGCTGGGTGATGCCGGAGGTCGGGATCGTGTGGCTTGTGCGCCAGACGTCGGGACCGGGAAAGTAGGTGTCGCTCGGCTGGTGAAAGACGATATGCGGGATCATGCCATCGGCCCACTGGCCTTCGGTCAGCCGCTCCAGTTCGCGATAGGCGCGGTCGATGTCGAATGTGGCGAAACCCATGGCGACGAAGGCGGAATCCCAGTTCCACTGGAACGGATAAAGCCGATCGGTCGGCACGGTATAACCGCCGCGATCGTTGGCCGCGAGGATGCGATAGGCCTCGTCGAAATGTTTGGTCATTGTCGAAAACTCCAAAAATATTAGGCAGCTGCCGGATAGGAAACACCGCTTTCGGGCGACAGCCATGTCAGGCGCCTGGGATCGAGCGTGAGGCCGACTGTCTCGCCGTTTTTGACGGTTTCGGTGGCGGGAAGGATGACGCGGGCCGGCTGGCCGAGAATGCTGCCGGTCAGAAGCAGGTGCGAGCCCATCGGTTCAGCGACGCGGACGTGCATGTCCAGTCCATGTCCGGTCGGTGCCCGCTCGACGGTTTCGCCACGCAGGCCAAGCACGATATCGCCACCTTGGGCGGGAACTGCAAACTGCTGTGCGCCGGCCGTCACCTGGCCTCCCGTCACCGGCATGGTGATGAAATTCATTGGCGGGTTGCCGATGAAGCCGCCGACGAAGCGGGTGGCGGGGTTGTTATAGACCTCGACCGGCGTTCCGACCTGTTCGATACGGCCGTCATGTACGACGGCGATGCGATCCGACAGGCCCATGGCTTCCGTCTGGTCGTGGGTGACGTAGATGGTGGTGGTGCCGGCTTCCTGCAGCACGGTTTTCAGTTCCGTGCGCATTTCGAGACGCAGCAGCGCATCGAGGTTGGAGAGTGGCTCGTCCATCAAAAGCACGCCGGGTTCGACTGCGAGCGCACGGGCAACCGCAACACGCTGGCGCTGGCCGCCGGAGAGCTTGTTCGGATAACGGTCGAGATAGGGTTCGATATGCAAAAGGCCGGCGGCCTTTTCGACCTGTTTTTTCACCCGTGCATCATCTGCCTTCTGCATTCTGAGGCCGAAGGCGACGTTTTCGTAGACGGTCATATGCGGGAAGACGGCATAGTTCTGGAAGACCATGGCAAGGCCGCGATCCTTCGGCAGCAGGCCGATAACGGATTTCTCGCCGATGCGGACGTCGCCCGAAGTCGAGGTTTCCAGGCCGGCGATGATGCGCAGAAGCGTGGTCTTTCCGCATCCGGACGGTCCGAGCAGCGAGACGAACTCGCCGTCATTGATCGTCAGCGAGACGCCTTTGAGCGCCTGGAAGGCACCAAAACTCTTCTTGATGTTGTCGATGACAATGTTGGCCATGAATGTACCCGTTACTTTGAAGAGACGCCCCAGATCGCAAACAGGTAGCGCCTGACTGCGAAGATGAAGACAACCGAGGGAAGGATGAGCATGAGGCCGCCGGCAAAGCGGTAGTGCATCGGACTTTCCGACAGCACGGTGAGCAGATAGGCGGTCAGCGTGCGATGCCGCACGGTAAGGACCGAGGCTGCAAAAACCTCATTCCACGAGATGACGAAGGCAAAGACCGCTGTTGCCACCAGACCCGGCAGGGCAAGCGGTGCGACGACCTTGAAAAAGGCCTGGATGCGGGTGCAGCCGAACACCCAGGCAGCTTCTTCCAGCTCGCGGGGGACGCCGAGAAAGATCCCTTGCGTGACCAGCGCCGCGAAGGGAAGCGCCAGCACGGTATGGATGAGGCCGACGCCGAGGACCGTGTCGTAAAGGCCGAGCCGGATATAGGAGACCGTCAGCGGCAGGGCGAGGATGGCGAGCGGGAAGGCGCGGGTGAGAAGCACCAGAAGCCGGTAACTGTCCTTGCCGCGGAAATTGTAGCGGGCCAGCGCATAACCCGCCGGTGCGCCGAGCGCGATCGACAGCGCCACGGTGATGCCTGCAGCACCGAGCGAATTGAGGAAGGACTGGAAGACGCCTTCCGTTTTCAAAAACAGCAGGAAGGGCTGCAGCGAGATATTGGTGGGCAGAAAATTCTTCGGCCACTGATAGGCGCCGGTACGTCCGCCCAGCGCACCGAGTGCTACCAGATAGATCGGGACGAGAACCCAGGCGCAGAGCGCGACGATGCCGCTCCAGAACAGAAGACGTCGGGCCGAGATGAAACCGGCAGGACCGGATGTGTTCATGCTGTTGCTCATGGCAGGCGCTCCGGATCGACCTTGACGGCCTTCAGATAGACGAGGGTGGCAGCGAGCGAGATGACCATGATCAGCACCGCATAGGCGGCTGCGACGCCATAATTCTGGTTCTGGTTCTGCCAGTTATAGGCCTCGCCGACGAGGACCGGGAAATTGCGCCCGCCGAGCGCGTAGACCACCGCAAAGACCTCGAAGGCGAGCACGGTGCGCAGGATCAGCGCCGATTGCAGGGCAGGGCGGATGAGCGGCAGGGTGATGCGCGTAAAGCGGGTCCAGGGGCTGGCACCAAAGATCTCGGCGGCTTCCTTGAACTCCTTCGGTACCTGGTTGAGACCGGCGACGATGATGATCATGACGATCGCAGTGCCGCGCCAGATTTCGGCAATGGCGATGCCGATGAAGAGAGCGACCGGCGTCTGGTAGGTGAGCCAGGCGGTCTGTCGCTCGATGATGCCGAGGCCGAAGAGGATGGAGTTGAGATAGCCGGTATTCTGCAGGATCGACAACCAGACCATGCCGGCAGCGAGATCGGAAATGCCGAGCGGAATGGTCCAGATCCACAGGATCGTTTCGCGGCCACCGTTCATCTTTGCGACCATCGAGCCCATGGTCAGCGCCATGACGATCTGGACGGGGACGACAGCGAGCGTCAGCAGAAACGTGTTCAGCACCGAGCGGCCGAAATGGAGGTCGGTCACCATCGTCGTCATGTTGGCGAGCGACGGTGTGCCGTTATCGGAAACGGCGAGCCACAGCGTCTGCACCAGCGGCACGACGAACAGCAAACCGAGGAAGACGACGGAAGGGAGGATCAGCGCGTAGGGGATCCAGGGTTTGGATTGGGTCATGGGTTACCCTTTGGTTTTTGATTTCTGTGGTGGGGGCGGTGGCTGGAAAAGCCCCTCACCCTAGCCCTCTCCCCGCAGGCGGGGAGAAGGGACGTGGCATAAGCGACCTTGGAGAGAAGCCGAGAAAGAGCGGCTTGCTCCCTTCTCCCCGCTCGCGGGGAGAAGGTGCCGGCAGGCGGATGAGGGGCTTTTGCGACTGACCGCTAAAATCTCACTCCACCGGGCAGGCGCCGTCGCTTTTGGCGTCGGGAGCCCAGCAGGGGGCCTTGGTGTCGGCTATCAGCTTCGCCATGGTTTCACCTTGCGCCTTCAGGACGTCGGCGACCGGTTCGTTCTGCAGGATGATCCGCTGGAAGGCGTCCATATAGACCTTGTTGAACTCACCACCCTTGTCGCCGAGACCGACCGGCAGGAGCGAGATGACCGCATCCGGCGCGCTCTGGGTGGCGGTGACGGCACCGGCAAGAAGGGCGACACCCGGATCGAGATCTTCCGGCAGCTGGACGTTCAGCGTCGGGAAGAAGCCGACCAGCGAAGCTGTCTGCAGCTGCACGTCCTGAGTGGCGAGGTGTTCGATGACGGCGGTGGCGTTGGCCGCGTCCGGTGCGCCCTTCGGGATGGCAAGGCCGGCGACGACCGGCATGTAACCGCGGCCCTTCGGACCGGCCGGTGCCGGGAAGACGACGTAATTGTCCGGCGAGCCGGAAATGGCGTTCTTCAGGCGGGCCACGTGATCCCAGGCAACCATGACTTCACCCGAAGCGAGCGGCTCCTGCATGAAATCGTAATTGGTCGAATTGGGGCTGACGACGGTCCACAGTTCCTTCAGCTTCTCCCAGCCGGCAGCGGCATCGGCGTTCTTGAAGGTGCGGACCACACCGTCGGTGAAGGACGGGTAGAAATAGCCCTGGAAATAACGCGGCATCAGGCCTTTCGGTCCGGCCGGAAAGCCAATCTGCGGCGCGCCGGTTTCCTCCTTCATCTTCTTGCCCCACTCGATCAGCTGATCATAGGTAAGCGTGTTGATGTCGGCGCCTTCAGGCAGATATTGCAGCGCATCCTTGGTGGCGGCCATCACGTAGGTTGCCTGCATCCACGGGATATATTGCTGCTCGGCCTTGCCGAGCTTGCCGAGATCGATCAGCGACTGCGGCATGCCTGCGTCGGCCAGCTTCTTGGCCAGATCGTCGAGCGGCTCGAGCATCTGCTTGTCGGCAAGCGGCGACAATTCGCCGTGCAGGGCGCCGACGAGGCTGATCGTGTGCTTGCCGGCCTGACGCTCGGCTTCCATGCGCACGGCGAACTGCGGCGGCTCCTCAACCACGTAGTCGACCGGCTTTTCGAGACCGCTCAACAGTTCCTCGCGCACCGCCGTTGCTTCCTCGATCGGGCGAAGCTGGGTGGAAAGGAAGACTGTTTGCGATTGCGCCTGGCCGGCGAAACCGATTGCGGTGGATGCCAGGATGGCGATGGACAATAGACGTTTCATTGCTTTTCCTCCGTTTTTCTCTTGTCTGATTTTGGTCGGCCTTCAGGCCGAGATCGGCGGCAGGCGGTGGCTGTCACGATCGACGAATTCGACCGCATGCAATTCCTGCAGCGCCTCGGCAGGCTCACCGGCAATCGTGCGCAGAAGGAGCGAGGCGAAGCTGCGGCCGAGATTGCCGCCGGTCATGCGCATGGTCGAAAGTGCCGGGCTGGAAAAGGCGCCGATCGGCAGGTCGTCATGGCCGATGACGCTGACCCCTTGACCGCCATCGACCTCACGCAGCGCGCGCAGCACACCGATAGCCATTTCATCGGTGGCGCAGGCAATCGCGGTTGGTCGGTCCTGCCGCCCAAGCAGGGAAAGTGCGGCTTCGTAGCCGCCCTGTTCTGTCGGCATCTGTTCCACATATAGATCGGCAGCAAGGCCGCATTCATGCATCGCTGTTTCCCAGCCCTGACGCCGGACATGAGCGAAAAAATAAGCCTGAGGGCCGCCGACATGGGCGATGCGGCGATGGCCTGCCTTGTGGAACCGCAGTGTCGCCGCGTGAAAGCCGGAAAAGCCGTCGCCATCGATAAAGGGATGCTGGATCGCCGATTCCGTGCGGCCATTGGTGACGAAGGGAAAGCCGCGCGACTGGAAAAATTCGACGCGCTCGTCGTGGCGTTTCGTGCGGACGAGCAGCATGGCATCGACCCTGCGGCCATCGACGAAACGGCGGCACATGTCGAGTTCGCTCTCTCCGTGGGGAACTGGCGCAATCACGAGGTTAAGGCCGGCACCGGCCAGATGTTCTGCGCAGCCCGACAGCATGTCGAGGAAATGCAGTGGGCCGATGTGACCGGGTTCACTTGGAAGCGTTACTGCAACAAGTTCGGCGCGCTGCTTGCGCAGACGACGGGCGGAAGCATTGGGGCGGTAACCGGCCCTGTCGGCGGCTTCCTGCACACGCTTTCGGGTGGCGGCCGATACGTCGGAATAACCGTCAAGCGCCCGCGAGACGGTCGTGATCGAAAGTCCCAGTGATTGGGCAAGTTGCTTTAGATTAGCCAAGGCAAAGTCCTCCCAGACAGTTGAGGGTTATCCAAAACGTTTTGGGAGTCAAGCCGAAACGTTTTGGATACGCTCCTGGTGCTGAGGAGGTGGATGAAAGCGCGTTCGAATGCAGATCACCTCAACGCGAATGAAGTACATATCTGTATGTATATCCCATTGACATATCCAAGTCCGGAAAATATCTTCTGGGGTAGGCCAGACGTAGATGCCAAAGGAGCATTTGATGGAACAAGGTGCGGTATTTCAGAGCAATCGTAGCCAGGCCATTCGGCTGCCAAAAGCTGTTGCCCTGCCTGATGACGTAAAGCGTGTTGATATTGTAGTGCTTGGACGCACTCGGATCATCACACCGGCCGGTGAGGTTTGGGATAGCTGGTTCGAGGGTGCTGAGGTGACATCGGATTTTATGGGCGACCGTGATCAGCCTGCCTTGCAGGAGCGTGAAGCTTTCTGATGTTGAAATTCATGCTCGATACCAACATCTGCATTTTCACCATCAAGAACAAGCCGCAGCAGGTCCGAGATGCGTTCAATCGTCATCACGGTCAGCTATGCATTAGCTCAGTTAGCTTGATGGAATTGATCTATGGAGCAGAAAGGTCTGCCAATCCCGAACAAAATCTGGTTGTTGTAGAAGGCTTCGCCGCACGCCTTGAGGTCTTGCCTTACGATGAGCTCGCAGCCAGCCATACTGGTCAATTACGAGCCGAACTTGCTCTAAACGGAACGCCTATTGGTCTGTATGACCAACTTATAGCAGGGCATGCGCGCTCTCGTGGATTGATCACGGTGACAAACAACCGGCGCGAGTTCGATCGCGTGCCCGGTTTACGTGTCGAGGATTGGGCAACCTGAATTTAGACTAACAGTCGCTGTGGGCCCTCCGTGATCACAGCATGCAGATACCTCATGATAATCCTATGAGATCGACGGGTTTCTGGTTCATATCTGTTCAACGCGAAGACACGTCCTCTTGCAGTAGTCGGCAATTTCAGCCGTTCGCTTGGCCTGATGCTTTTGCTCGCTGGTGTTCCCAGTTGGCAGCTATGACCTCCGGAGAATCCTTGCCACCGATGTTGACTGTCGGCTGGGCAAAAGTCACCCCATTCTCCTGGAAGGCTTTCCGAAGCGATGCGTAGGCCGTGCGTTTGATGAAACTCTGTTGGGCGGTTGGCACGGTGATCATTGCGAAACTAATCACGATTCCATACTCAGCGAAATCTTCGACACCCTTTAGCTTCAACGGCTCGATGAAGAAACGGCCCACTTCCGGATCCGCGAGCAACGCCTGGCCGATAGCCTTTCCGATCCTGCGGACTTTTTCGAGATCCGTGTCATAAGGAACGGTGACCAGTATTTTGGTCTTGGACCAATCGCGGCTCATGTTCTCCACGGCGCCCAGCTCTCCAAAGGGAACAGTGAAAATCGGACCTCGATGATGCCTTAGCTTGACAGATCGGAGGCTGAAACCCTCGACGGTCCCGCGATAATCCTTCGCCTGTATGTACTCGCCGACCCGGAAAGCATCGTCGAACAAATAGAAAAAGCCACTTATAATGTCGCGTACCAGCGCTTGCGATCCAAAGCCTATTGCCACTCCGATAATACCCGCTCCTGCGACAAGCGGACCGATATCGACGCCGATCTGCCCGAGGATCGTCAGGCCCGAAACGACAAAGATAGCAACCGCGAGCACGTTTCGCAGGATCGGGAGTAGCGTTTGCAGACGCGTGGAATGCTCTGCTTCACCATTTTCGAGCGGTTCAGCCGAAGGCAAGCTTTGCTGAGCGAGCATTCGATCTATGGCGGCCTTCGCGAGGTGCCAGACAATGTCAGCGACGAGAAGCACGAGTGCTCCGCGCAGAAGGCCGTAAAGGGCTTGATGAACTAGCGGGATATTGTGACCCGGGAAATTGATGTCGGTCTCCCAAACAAACGCGAGCCATGCAAGAGCCAACGCTAGAACGAATGCCCTGCCTCCGCGCACAAGCAAGATCGTTCGGCTGTTCGAATCCGGAATCTGAAGCTTTCTACAGGCGACGTCCTGCACGACACGCGTAATGGAGCGCAGGATTGGTGGAAGCAGCGCTGGATATACGCTCAACCAGAAAAACGCGCGCGCATCCAAACACCAAAGGATCCAAGCGCCCACGATATAGAGTGATAGCGCCGTGTTCACTGCCGCATCGCGACCTGCCGTGGTCCAGGTCAACCTCATGACGAGCATCAATATCACACAGGAAGCCAGGACCTCGATCGCTGTGACTACGTCTGGATCGATAAGCAGCACGTCGCCTACCATAATTGTGGCGGCGGTAAACAGTGATAAGCCTATGACGGTCTTGAGTTTCCTGCGAACGGAGTAAGGCGCTACGTGGTCAACCAAGGCTGAAGCAAAGCGGTAGGCCACGAATAAAAGGAGATATGAGCCAGCAATGAGACGGACAGAGGGCGGAAGATTCACGATAAAATAGAGTGGTGCGATGAGCATCGAGAGGACAAGTGATGGGAGGTATTGCTCCAGTCCATCCCAGTGATTCAGCCGGTTCCGACGTATTGATCGCTCCGCCGCCGCGCCTGCGGCAACCAGCAGGGCGAAGGCAGTGGAGACTGGCAAATAGCCATTTTCCGTCACATCACGAACAAGGATTTCTAACGCGCGGCGTGCCTCGTGCGGAATGAGGCTAATGGCTGAGAGAACCGCGTGTATCTTGGCGCGAGTACGCTTCTCCCAGCTCACGATGCCGACAGCTGCATCTTGGTCAGGTGCGGGAGAGGCTTGCAAGAAAAGGTTTGATGTCGAAGCTGTAGGCATTGCCGGCTGCTGAAACGTTTTTGGCCGCTCGTCATCGAGTTTGGAAACGCTCACCGTGGCCGCAGCGATGGGATTCGAGCAAAAAATGAGAATGAGTGTTAGCAGCCATTTCATAGGGAACTCACGAGCCTGGGCCGTCGGATATGGCGATTGGTTGGTTCCAGGATGATGCATTGCTTTGACGTCATCGCCCATCTGGACTGGCGTAGGTCCTCATCCTCCTAAGGAGTGCGCCACCTCGCCAAATTGCTAGGCACAATAGCCCCTACCGGCAGGTCCTCGCTGTGTTTGAGCCAATCGTTAGCATTCGCGCTGGGCAACATCGAAAGCGGTAGGAAACCTAGCCTTCCGTATGGTCTGCTTGGGTCGATTGCGAGGTCGATACCAAGCGTCTTCTCCTCTAGGCTTTGGAGCAGTTCCGTATGGAACGAGCCATCGCAGTAGATCCGGAGGACAAAATGCTGCAATCAGAGCCAGTCTTGCCTGCAGAGCCTCGGCCGACGCTTTCGATAAATGCCGCGTATGAATCACACGCTGTTCACGAGCCTTTGGCAGCCGTCATCCACGATCTCGGCAATCTTATTCAGGTCGCGACATCCGCCTTCAATATTTTGTCGCGTAGTCGCTGCATTTCTCGCGATAAGCAGGCTTCGCAAATCATTCTGAGCGCTCAGGCTTCGCTGGAACGTGCCGGCGGTCTCGTTCGCCAGTCTCTTAGATCCGCTCGCGGTGGCTATACGCCGGTCGATAGCATTTGTGTCGGAACTTGCTTGTTCGATTTGAAAGCCTTGCTCGAAAAAATCTGGGAGCCCGAAATTCATTTCGAAGTTCAGGCAGAGCCAAACCTGCCTCGCCTGGCATGCAATGTGATTGGTTTCCAGACGGTGCTTTTGAACCTGATCGTCAATGCGCGTGATGCGATGCCGGACGGCGGCACGATACTGCTCGCTGCACGGGCGCTTGTTGCGGCTGGCGTCGCTGGCGTTGAAATCGTGGTCGCCGATGATGGGATGGGTATGACACGGGAAACACTCGAGCGGGCTTTCACACCTTTGTTCACAACACGGTCATCGCGCGAAGGGGGCTATGGGCTGTCCGCTGTTAAAACTTTCGTGAAGGCGGCCGATGGCGACATCCAGCTTGAAAGCGAGCCCGGTGTCGGCACACGAATTACAATGACACTCCCAGCCTACGGGATCACATGATCTCGAACAGTTGGTGCAAATAGCCAAAAGTGAGACGGCAACTTGACCCTTGCCAAAATAAACGCGGACAAATATAGTCCGTGTTATGGCTCATATGACGGTTGGAGTTGAATACGGTTTGCATTGTCTGATGTGGCTGATGGGATCCCCAGGCAAGCCTCTCAGCAGCCGGGATCTCGCTGACTTACAAGGAATTTCTCCCAGCTTTCTGGCAAAAATCTTCCCGAAGCTTGAACGTGCCGGCATCGTAGCTGCATTTGAGGGGGTGAAGGGGGGGTACCGGCTAGCTAGATCGCCCGATCAGATCAGTGTGCTTGAGGTGGTGGATGCGATCGAGGGGAAAAAACCTCTCTTCGACTGTCAGGAGATTCGCGGTCGCTGTGCGGCCTTTGACGGGAAGCCTCCGCCTTGGGCAACAAAAGGCGTTTGTGCGATCCATGCTGTGATGTTGCGTGCAGAGAAGGCGATGCGCGAGGCTTTGGCAACTCAGTCTTTGGCCGATATTGCCGAGGAATTTGGCCGTAAGGCGCCTGCGGAATTCTACGAGGACATCGATCGGTGGATCGAGAGCAGAGCCATTTCGAAAGGCCCCGGCGGATCGACCTTGAATTAGCGTTCCGCGCCAATGGAAGTGCTGCGCGCGAAAGCAATCCGCCTTCAACAAAATGGCATTCTGACTATGGATTTTTGGAGAAGGGTCATGAGTGATTGTCCAGTTTCTGATGATGACAAGAAAGCGATGAAATCCTGCCGGAGGGCCGGGCAATGACGGCGGCGGCTCTTATCGCCGATAGCCCGCTGGTAATCGTTGTCGATGACGATGCAGATGTTCGGAATTCGCTGCAGGAATTGATCGAATCCGTTGGTCTGGATGTGATTTGCTTTCCATCGCCACGTGAGCTTCTGACCGCGGCACTTCCTGACCGGCCAGGCTGCCTGGTTCTGGATGTACGAATGCCGGGATCAAGCGGCCTTGACCTTCAGCAACAGCTTTACGAGCAGGGTAAAACCAAACCGATTGTGTTCCTCACCGGGTATGGCGATATTCCCATGTCAGTGCAGGCCATGAAAGCGGGGGCAGTGGATTTTCTGACCAAACCCGTGCGGGATCAGACCTTGCTCGATGCAGTGGTTGCCGGGATTAAACGAGATGTCGATCAACGCAAGCTCGCGGAAAATACGCATGAGCACACATCTCGATTTGCGACCTTGACGCCGCGTGAAAAGCAGATCCTCTACGAAGTCGCGCTTGGTCGGCTGAACAAGCAGATTGCCTTTGATCTGGGCATCAGCGAGGCGACCGTCAAACTCCACCGTAGCAACGTCATGCGGAAGATGCAGACCATTTCGGTGGGAGAACTCATTCGCGTCTGGGACGCCTTGCCTTCTTCGTTACGCGACGCCTCTTCAATGTCGTTATCTTCCTAGTGTTTTCCTGAACACTTAAGGCCGGAGGCCGGTTCATGCCGGGTCGGCCCAAGCAAACCAATCACCCGCCGTAGAGACTTAAACCTTGATGCCTCGGCGGAGAGGTTGGGCAAGCGCGTCTCCTGCTGTCTCAATTTACTATGGCGGAAATCCTTCTATCCTCGCCGGCCCTGCACGCCTGCCTGACGTGTCGCGATGCTTCACTCACCGCCGTGCGGAATGTGCCAGCCATCCGAGGTGCGCGACCTCGCCTTTGGGACTATATGACCTCGTCCAAGGCTCGATAGGCCAAAGGAGCTTAATCGCGCAATCTCCCATCAGCGAAAACGTCGGATGGGAGAACCAGATGCGGAACTCGATCAGAACTCTTCTTCTCAGCAGTGTAATGAGTGTCGCGGCCTGCACCTTCGGTTTTGCCGAGGACGCTTCACCCAAGCCGACGATCGTGCTCGTACACGGCGCATTCGCAGAATCGTCGAGCTGGAACCGCGTCATCGATGAGCTGAAAAGAGACGGGTACAAAACCGTTGCTGCAGCCAACCCGCTGCGCGGCGTCGCCGACGATGGTGCAGCTGTCGCAAGTTATCTGCGTTCGGTGCCCGGTCCGGTCATTCTCGTCGGTCATTCCTATGGCGGACCAGTCATCACCGAGGCTGCGAACGACAGCCCTAACGTCAAGGCACTCGTCTACGTCGCAGCCTTCGCACCCGATGTAGGAGAGTCGAGCACCAGCCTTTCTGCGAAATTTCCAGGAAGTACGCTGCCAAAGACGCTGAACACCGTCGCATTGCCGGATGGGAACCGGGATCTCTATATCCGGCCCGACCTGTTCCACGATCAATTCGCTGCAGACGTTCCTCAGCCGATATCCGAACAGATGGCGGTCACGCAACGACCGGTTACCGAAGCCGCACTGGCTGAGCCGACAAAAAGAGCATCCTGGAAGCTGCTGCCGTCCTACGCGATCTACGGTACGCGCGACCTCTGCATTCCGCCAGCGGTCATGAGCTTCATGGCGAAACGCGCCCATGCACGGAAAACTGTCGTACTCGACGGCGCCTCGCACGCCCTGATCGTGTCGAGGCCGAAGGAAGTGGTCTCGCTCATCGAGCAAGCAGTGCGCGATAGCCAAGAGGCCAAGCCTGTCCACGGCTCCAACTGAATATCAATCACACAACTCTAACAAGGAGATCTAACATGAAAATCGTCGTCATCGGAGGCACAGGCCTTGTTGGCTCAAAGACCGTCGCAAGGCTTTCCAAGCTGGGACACGACGTCCTTGCCGCTTCGCCAAATTCCGGCGTGAACACCGTCACCGGAGAGGGTCTGGATGAAGCTCTTGCCGGAGCAGAAGTCGTCATTGATCTGGCAAACTCTCCCTCGTTCGAGGAAAAGGCCGCAATGGACTTTTTCGAAGCGGCAGGGCGCAATCTCTTTGCGGCAGAAAAGAAGGCCGGGGTACGCCATCATGTTGCATTGTCGGTTGTCGGCACCGACCGCATGCAGGCAATGGGATATTTTCGTGCAAAGCTCCTCCAGGAAGAGCATATCCAGAAATCCGGCATCCCTTTCACGATCGTTCATGCGACCCAGTTCTTTGAGTTTGTGGGCGCGATCGCGCAGTCTGCAACCGAAGGCTCGATCGTTCGGGCACCGACAGGCGCATTCCAGCCCATCGCGGCCGACAACGTAGCGGACGCGATGGCAAAGGTTGCGGTCGGCCAACCGATGAACTCAATCACCGAGATCGCCGGCCCTGACCGCGGACCGATGAACGAGTTCATCGCGCGGTATCTGAAGGCGACAAACGATCCACGCACTGTCACGGCTGATCCGACGGCCCGCTACTTCGAAGTCGAGATCGACGATCGGACGCTGGTACCGGATGCCGGTGCTCATCTCGGCGATATCCGGTTCGAGGACTGGCTGAAAGCCAACTCGGCGCAACAGAAGTAACTGGCTCTGTCTCAGGTCCGCCTGGCACCGAAATCGTCCAGGCGGACTGCTCACGAACAAGGAAACTGACGATGTTGAAATTGCTCATCTGCGCGAGTGCCTGCGTGCTGTCGTTGGCCGCATCTGTTTCGGCCCATGACGCCATAGGCGAGGATGTGAAGGTCGTATATGACCAACCGCTTCCGAATGTTCCGGGAAAAAGCTTGAAGGGTGTGCTCGTCGAATATGCACCCGGTGGCTCCTCTCCAGCACACACCCATCCGGACTCAGCTTTCATCTATGCGACTGTCCTGGAAGGTGCGATCACCAGCCAGGTCAACGGCGGGCCCGTCACAGTCTACCATGCGGGCGAGAATTTTTCTGAATACCCGGGCGATCACCACGCGGTTAGCGAAAACGCAAGCAAGACCGAACGTGCGCGTCTTCTGGCGGTCTTCGTGGTCGATACGTCCGAAACCAATCTCACGAACTACGAGAAGTAAGTTTGCCAACAATCCGTCCGCGCGGCGTAGCCCGCGGACTTGTTCGGCGATTGTCCCGCATTGGGCAGGACGATCGCCGGCATACCGGAGTGGCGCTGCCGCCGCGCCACTCCGGTTGACATTTCGCGATAGAAGACGGATCCGGCAGCTGCGCGGTCTCGTCAGGAGAATGCGATGCGCATCGAAAAACTCTACCCCATGATCTCGGCTCGCTTGAAGATTATAGATGTAGCGGCAACGGTGCAGAACGCCGCTGCGACACTGTCCAATCCCGGAATCGGGCTCGCCATTGTCTGCTCACCCGATGGCAGAGCAAAGGGTGTGCTCAGCAAATCCGATCTCATCCGTCATATTGCCGATCACGGACGGTCGAACTCGGTCGAAGAGCTCATGAATCCCAAGATCATTGCTTGTCAACCGGCGGATGATCTGCAAGCGGCTTGGCAAATCATGATCAGCAATCGCCTACAGAACATGCCGGTCCTCGGCGCCGAGGCCAGACCTCTTGGAGTGCTCGATATGCGGGATGCTTTGAAGGTGCTCTACGAACAAGAGCAACTGCAGGAACAAATGATGGAGAACTATATCGCCGGGATCGGCTACTGACGGCGCCGTTGCCCGCTCAGCGCCCCGGATCTCACACAAGCACATTACCCATTCAGCAATCCACTATAGGTTCGGGGAAAATCGATATGCCACAAATTCAGTATGGTGACCTGGCCAGCGATCCTGTTGCATGGCTTATCATTCTCGGCATTGCCGGAATGATCGTCTGGAAGCTTATTGGTCCGGCCCGCTCGAACCTGCGGCTCGTAGTGCAAATCGTATTTTTCGGCGCCATGACATCGGTCCTTGTTTTCGGGCGGATCCCGCTTGGTCAATCAGGTGGTTTTCAATCGGGCGATGAGCATACGTTTTTCGTCATTCTTGGGCAGATGCTATGGTGGTTGCACCTCTCCTGGGCCGTCATCGGATTTGTGCGCATTTATCTCGTGCTCGAAGGCCGGCCGCGTGAAGCGCGGCTTCTCCAAGACATTGTTGTCGGCGGCGTCTATTTGTGCGTCACGCTATCGGCTCTCGCATTCGTGTTTCGGTTGCCGGTTGGAACCTTGATCGCGACCTCCGGTGTAATTGCCATCGCGCTCGGGCTTGCTCTGCAAAATACCTTGGGCGACGTTTTCTCCGGCATCGCTCTAACGCTTGGTCGCACATTTGCACTCGGAGACTGGATACGCCTCAACGATGGCATGGAAGGGCGAGTTGTCGCCAGCACGTGGCGCTCGACACAAATATTGACGATAGCCAATAATGTCGTCGTTTTGCCGAATAGTGCATTGGCCAAACTCGGCCTCACTAATGTCAGCCGGCCGACAGAGACGCATCTTCTGCAATTGAATGTGAGGATCAAGCCGACAAGAACACCCTCGTCGATCGAGGCTGTACTTAACACTGCTCTGGCCGGATGCAACTTGATTATCAAAGATCCGGCGCCGATGGTCGCCCTCAAAAGTATCGATGCCAATGCCGTCGACGCGGACATCTATGCACGTGTTATGGATCCAATGCGGATGGCAAAAGCTCGAAACGAAATCATCGATCTGCTTCATCGCCATTGCAGAGCGGCTGGCCTGCAACTTGCACCGTCCGCATCCTCTGTGCTTTTCGCGGATGCAACAAGCGGAGCGGATTTCCACCAGCCCGCCGAAGAGCGGTTCATCGAGCTCATCGACCAAAATACAATATTCGCAACACTCGCCAGAGCAGACAAGGATCTGCTTGCCCGTTCTGTCAGATCGCGGGTCTTTGCACAGGGGGCCTCGATAATGCCCCAAGGCAAGCAACCTTCCTCATTTTTCGTGATTGATTCCGGTGTAGTCGCCGTGACGCAGCATGGACTGGAGCAAAGACGCCTTTCACCAGGTGATTTCTATGGCGACGCGAGCTTGTCATCATCACTCAATGACTGCAGCCTCACGGCTATATCCGCCGTGAAAATATGGGAAATTAGCCGCGATGATCTCTCCGATCTGTTCAGAAGCAGGCCTGAACTGGCTAACGAGATTACTGCAAGGCTGGCGATGCACGAGGAAGAAGCTCGGCGCGTCGCTCATGCGGAGGCGAAAGATGATCATACACCGCACGCTCTCCTGAGATCGATCCGTACAATCTTTACCAACTAACCAAAACCTAGCCTTCAGAAGAGGTTCGCCATCGATTTTTTCAAGCTATCATTTCCCTCAAGCCGTTGAACACTGATCAAGTCCGACTCTCTCTGGACCATGATGTTCTGGCTGAAGGGGAGCGGTGGTCTTGGATACTGGTGGGCGCTTAAATGACGGTACGTTGTCTCGGCGGGTGATCGAGCCGATAAAGCTTTTGCTGTCTCGATTACCCGATGCACGGTATCTAGGTTTATTCTTTTTTGCCTATCTCCTTGGGTGTGGGTTTGCTCAGCTGCTCGCGGTCGTGCCAGGCACGGGCATCTCAGTATGGCCACCCGGCGGCCTCTTTATCGCAACACTTCTCTTTGCGGGGAAAGGTACGTGGCCGTGGTGGATTATATCGGGCGCAGGCGCCGAACTCGCCGCGAACGCTCTGTGGTTTCATAGCCCGTTTGTCGCTGCAGCTGTCATGTACATAGGCAACGCGCTGGCGGCGATGATCGGGGCCTGGATTGTGCATCGCGTCGCCGGGCAAAGCCACCGGTTCGAGACCTTAAAGGAGGTCGTGACCCTCATCGTTTTCGCAGGAGGGCTGGCGCCGATCATCAGTGCGACGGTTGGAAGCGTAGCACTTGCATGGTTCGACATTCAGTCGCAATCCTTTACTACGGCTTGGCCGCTTTGGTGGATTGGAGACGCGACCGGAGTGCTAATCGTTGCTCCGCTTGCGCTGGTGGTTTTTCAGAGCTGGCGAGATGCCAACCGGATCTCGATCCAACGTCTAATAGAAGCTGGTGCGCTGTGCCTCGTTCTTCTCGGTCTCGCCGCATTGACACTGAGCGGTTACCTTCCGTTCGCCTACATCATAATGCCACCCTTACTCTGGGCTGCCGTTCGCTTCGAATTCAAAGGCGCTGCCATGGCACTCGCCATACTCGCGGTGTTCACGGTGCTATTCGCCGTATCGGGCGGCAGCCAAGCGGTCGACGATCAACTTACGGAGAAGCATCGGCAGGTCATGCTCCAGCTCTTCCTGGCGATCTCAGCCTTTTCGGCGCTCGTGGTCGCCGCCGTTTCGAGAGAGCATCAGCTCGCATTGCGTACATTAGAGGACAGCGTCGAAACCTTTCGGAACCGGGAGCGGGAGTTCTCACAACTTGTCAACATGGTGCCGAGTTACTTATGGCGCCTAAGTGCGGAAGGTGATCCGGTATTCTTCAGCCAAAGGGTCGTCGATTTCTTTGGACTTGACGTCGGTGACTATGACACTTCGGAGAAAAAGGGGCTTTCTGCATTTATCGAAGCTTTGGTCCACCCTGAAGACGCGGAAGGTTTCGCCGCGACTCTTCAGCAGTCTTTTGAAACTGGCAACCCATTTTCCTTAAAATACCGCCTCCGCGGGAAGGATGGCATTTATCGTTGGGTCGCAGGGCGGGCAGAAGCGCTTCGCGGCGACGACGGCGAAATTATCCAGTGGTACGGACTATCCCAGGACATTGAAGATCAGGTTCGATCGGATAAGGCGCTTCACCAAAGTAAGCAGCAGCTGGAGCAAATGCTGGAGGCTGTTCCGTTCAACGTGTTGAGCTTCTCGCCTTCAGGTCAAATGACCTATGCGAGCCAACGGTATCTGAAGCAGGCTGGGACGCCGTCTCCACATGTCAAAGACTTTGATGCCCTAGCCCGGGAAGTGGTTCATCCAGATGACTTTCCTGTCATGTTTGCCCGGGCCAAGCATGGGTTTGTAACTGGTGAGCCGTTCATCAATCGCTTTCGCCGGATATTGACGGATGGAAGCTACCGCTGGATCGAGGCGCGGGCGCAGCCGTTGAGAGGAAAAGATGGCGCAATCGTTCAATGGTATATTGCGTCGATCGATATTGAGGAAGAGATGAAGGCCCAGGAGGCGTTACGCGAGCGAGAACGCTTCCTATGGCAGTTAGTGGAAACATTGCCCGCGATGATCGATTGTGCAGGGCCGGACGGAGAGCCGCTCTATCGCAGCCAGCAGCTTCGAGAGTTCTTGGGCTACAATCTCGATGCGCTGGATGGCAGCGGGAAAACCCGCCTCGATGGAACTCTCGATTCGGGTGTGCATCCAGACGATGTAGCTGGCGTCAAGGAACAATATCATCATTGCCTGACGACGGGCGAGCCATATGCCCGGCGACATCGGCTACGACGGCATAATGGAGAATATCGGTGGGTAGAGACCCGAGCAGCTCCGATGCGGAATGATGCGGGAGACATCGTCCAATGGAATGTGATTTGCCTCGACATCGACGGAGAGGTCTGGGCCCAAGAAAATCTCCGCATGGCGCAGGATAGCTTGGCGCGCGCCAGCCAGGCGGCAAGTCTTGCTGAGCTCTCTGCGTCTATCGCGCATGAGGTCAACCAGCCACTGGCTGCAGTGATGAACTACTCGAATGCCTGCCAGCGCTGGATGACGATGGACCCGCCGAACATCGAAAGAGCAAAGAAAGCGGTTGATCGCATCATTCACAGCGCTAACTCGGCCGCTGATGTGGTCGCCCGTATCCGCGCTCTGTTCAAGCAGGATAGAGATACGCGAGACAGCACTTCCCTCGATAAGATTATCTTCGAAATTCGAGATCTTTTGGCGTCCGAAGCTTCGCGCCGGGGGATACGTATTGAGCTCGATCTGGAAGTGGGCCTTATACTCGCCCCCTTCGACCGCGTTCAAATCCAGCAAGTCGTCATGAATCTCGTCCGCAATGCGATGGATGCAATGACATCCGTATCGAATAGAAAAACAGTGACGCTGAAGGTTCACCGAAACGAGGATCTGGTTCAAGTGTCTGTCAGCGATTGCGGTCGAGGCGTTCAATTTCCGACTAAAATCTTCGAACCGTTTTTCACGACCAAGGATCAGGGAATGGGGATGGGTCTCTCGATCTCTCGCTCGATTGTCGAAGCGCACGGGGGCCAACTGTGGTCGGAAAAAAATGAACCTCAGGGCGCGATTTTCATTTTTACCTTGCGAGCCGCACTGGACCACATCGATTAACTGCAAGCCTCCGGCGCGTTCTTATTGTTCGTCCCGAGCCTTGCATGGCAAAGAGTTTCAATTGGATAGCAGACCGGTCGATAGCGAATATGGGGCATGCCGCGGTCTATGGAGGAGAATATGAACCAACGCGCGGCAGTGATTGCAGTTGTCGATGATGATCCACAAGTGCTTGAGTCTCTCCAGGAGCTCCTGGAATCAGCCGGGTTTACCCCACGAACCTTCTCGTCTGCCACTGCGCTTCTGGCTGCCGGACTTAACGAGATCGACGTTCTGATCACCGATATCGGCATGCCGGATATGGACGGTTTCGAATTGCAGGCCTGCGTCGAGGAAAAACATCCTCACATTGCCATATTTCTAATAAGCGGCAGGCACGAGAAGTCGGATCGAAAATCATCCCGCACTGAGAAGATCTTGCGAAAGCCCTTCGATGGCCACGCCTTGCTGGAATCGATCCGAAGAGCGCTGGCAAGGCATAGCTAAATTCCGGCGAGAGACCCAGCTCACTGCGCACTGGTCTTTACGGTGATTGTATAAGCGGAATGCATAACTCGCTATAGCCCAATGGCTAGGCCGGCCTCGTAGAGGGCCCAATCGACCGCTGACGGGCACGGACCTACAATCCGAAGCGCAGTCTCGTCATCCCGATGCTCTGACATCGCAATACGGGTACTTTTCACGACGAAGCGCTGTGACAATTCCACGTATTCTAATCAATAGGAGACAAGCATGAGCGCAGTTAACGCTTTACGCGCTGACCAAGTTAGAACGGAAGAACTTGTTCCGTCGCGTTACGCCGTTCAGATCGGTGAGATCGAAGTGCTGGTCATCAGCGACGGTGTTCTCCCGCTTCCCACAAAGATGTTAGGGCACAATGCGCAAGCGTCCGAGCGTGCGGCCTGGCTTGGCGAAATGTTCCTGCCCCAGGACGCGTTCGACTGGTCGTTGAACGTCGTTCTCGTCCGCCACGGCGAGCAGACGATACTTATCGACGTCGGTCTTGGCCTTGACCCGGACCTGAACCTGCCGAGGGCCGGACAGGTGGTCAGGCGGCTCGAGGCGGCCGGTGTGGATCTCGGATCCGTCACCGACATCATCATTACTCATATGCATATGGATCATGTCGGCGGGCTCCTCGTCGAAGGTGTCAAGGAACGGCTGCGTTCCGATCTGCGAATTCACGTTGCGGCTGCCGAACTGAACTTCTGGGAAAACCCGGACTTCACGCATGTGAATATGCCGCAGGGGTTTCCTGACGCACTCCGCGCCGCAGCCAAGAAATTCGCTGCAGAATATCGAGACCTCATCAACACGTTCGAAGATGAGTATGAAGTCGCACCGGGGATCGTCATTCACCGTACGGGCGGACACACGCCAGGGCACAGTGTCGTGCGTCTTTCATCGGGCGGCGACCGGCTGACATTCGCTGGCGATGCGATCTTCGCGGTCGGTTTTGATCATCCCGACTGGTACAATGGCTTCGAGCACGACCCGGAGGAGGCCGCTCGGGTCCGGTTGAAGCTTCTGAGGGAACTGGCCGACACCGGCGAACAGCTGGTTGCGACGCATTTGCCTTTTCCATCGGTTGGCCGGGTGGCGACAGACGGCGAAGCCTTCCGCTGGGTCCCCGTCTTCTGGGATTACTGATCCAACAGCCTTAAAGTTTGGTGCCGTATGCGATTGGTCGAAGACCTCATCGCTTACGGCACTTCCTATTCGGTCAGGCGCTTAACGAGCATTCGGTTTTTGCCCGGTAGACGTGCGATGTCTGTAGTGACCTTTCCGATTGCCAGTCGATCGCACCGTTCCATGGCACAGGTTTTCACAAGAAAGATCCGAGCCCGTAAGGTAAGAGCGCATCGGCAATCGAATTCCGCTCAATTTCAATGGAAACAGAACAATGCAGCATCTCAAGAACAAAATTGCCGTCATAACCGGCGGCAATAGCGGGATCGGCAAAGCCACTGCTCAACTGTTTGCCGATGAAGGCGCGCAAGTCATCATCACCGGCCGGCGGGCGGATATAGTCGCCCGGGCAGTCGATGAAATTGGTCGCGGAGCTGTGGGTTTCGTCGGTGATACCGCCGATCTGGAGCATCACCAGAAACTGGCCGAAATGATTGCCGAGAAATTCGGCAAGTTTGATGTTTACATGGCCAATGCCGGCGTCATCAATCTCACTGCCTCCAGCAAGGTGACGCCGGAAGAATATGACCAGCACTTCGCCATCAACACGCGGGGTGTCTCCTTCGGAGTGCAGGCGATGGCGCCGTTGATCCGGGATGGCGGCAATATCATCGTCACAAGCTCGCTCGCCGCAACAAAGGTACTGCCTGATCATGCGGTCTATGCCGGATCCAAGGCAGCGGTTTCTGCCTTCGCTCGAAATTGGGCAATCGAGCTGAAACCACGGAAAATCAGGGTCAACATACTAAGCCCCGGACCTGTTGAGACCGCAATTTTGGGCAAGCTCGGCGTTTCTGAAGAGCAGCTCCCGGATTTCGAGCAGCATATGGCGTCGCTTATCCCCGCCGGGCGTATGGGTCGGCCAGAGGAGCTTGCGCGCGCGGCGCTGTTTCTTGCATCTGATGCTGGCAGTTTCGTCAACGGGATCGAACTTCACGTTGACGGCGGCATGACGCTGGTATGAGATCGATCAGACGGTGTCACAGGGCAGCCCTTCTCCATTCGCTGGGTGTCAGACCTGTGTGGCGTTTGAATGCGACGCTGAAAGCCGTCAGCGTCGCGTAACCCTGTCGCTCTGCAATCTCGGTCACCTGTAAACGCGGATCGCGAAGCATCGCCATCGCGCGCTCCATCCGCCGTTGACGTAGCCATTCATGAGGGCTGACACCCGTACTTTTCTTGAAAGCCCTGCAGAAGTGAAAACGTGAGAGGTTTGCTCCGTCTGCGAGCGCCCCAAGCGAGATGTCTCTGTCATCGTCCGTGGAGAGGCGCTCGAGGCTCATCCGCAGGACATAGGGAGAAAGCCCGCCCAAGGTATTACTGAACGCCTCAGCGATATCTCGGTGCGCTTTGACGACGTGAACTGCAATCAACGTCGTGAGCTGCTGGCGATACAGGTTTTCCAAATATGCCGGTTCAACTGAAGGCTCAATCGACTTTTCGAGAAGCGTTGCCAGTAGGCTGTCGGGTCGCGCCGTACTTTCCACCAGCGAGGTCGTCGGGCCAGGGCATTCCTTGGCGATCTGCTCGAGCAGTTCGGGCGCCATGTAAGCCTGCACGATATCCATTGGGCCATGTATGTCCCAGCGGGAGCTGGATCCGGCTGGGATAAATGTAATTGAACCCCGCCGCCCCACGGACGAGTGGTGGTCCCGCCCGGATGTGCGATCGAGGCGCTGCATTGCGCCGAGATATGTCATCACAACATGGTCGGACATCGGTTTCACGACGTCATGGAACGGTTGATGTTTCCAGCGGGCAAGTCGGGTTTCGAAGGGATCGTGCACACTAAAGGATGTTAACGGCGCGGTTCGCAGGACGCGTTCCATTTCAGCATCGGCCTGAACTGGCGGCGCTGGTTGATCGGGAGCGTGCATTGAGTCCTCTTTAAGGACGCTTTTTTTGATATCGGACGTGTATTTCTTGGTCGTTGTGTGAGCCACGTATGCATCCTTCCTTCGGCTCTTTGTCGGAGACGTGGAAAGACGATATGCAACAGGACGTGCAGAAGGTATCAGTCGTTGGACTATATCATCTAAGCTGTTGTTCGTGTCGGCTGCACGAATTCGTATAGCGTCTCGGCCAAAAGAGAAGGCACGCATAACGAATGGCAAGTCGGTTAGCTTTCATCGCTATGAGACCTGACGTTTTTCATAGGATTAAGGCAGAGAGAGTGGAGAAGGCGGCACGGGTCATGCGCCGCCTTCCGGCGCTGCTCAGCTTCTAACGAAAGCAAGCAGGTCTTCGTTGATTACGTCGGCGTGCGTCGTGCACATCCCGTGCGGCAGGCCTGCGTAGGTCTTGAGTGTCGAGTGCTTGAGAAGCTTGGCGGAGAGCGGCGCAGAGGCGGCAATTGGAACGATCTGGTCGTCATCACCGTGTAAGACAAGTGTCGGCACTGTGATCGTTCTCAGATCTTCCGTGAAATCGGTTTCCGAAAACGCCTTGATGCCGAGATAGTGTGCATTGGCAGCGCCCATCATTGCCTGCCGCCACCAGTTATGAATGATCGCATCGATCGGTTTAACGCCATCCCGATTGAAACCATAGAATGGGCCGCTCGGCAGATCGAAATAGAACTGGGATCGGTTGGCGGCAAGCTGGGCACGAAGATCATCAAAAGCCTCAATCGGGAGCCCGCCAGGGTTATTCACCGTCTTGACCATGATCGGAGGTACAGCACCGATAAGGGCCAGCTTCGCGACACGACCATGGGGTTGACCATGTCTGGCGACGTAGTGGGTGGCCTCGCCTCCGCCTGTGGAGTGACCGATGTGGATCGCGTTTCGCAGGTCCAGATGTTTGGCGACGGCGGCGAAGTCTGCTGCGTAGTGCTCCATGTCGTGGCCGTTGCTGGGTTGGCCTGACCGCCCATGGCCACGGCGGTCATGCGCAATTACGCGATAACCTTTGCCGAGAAAGAACAACATCTGAGCATCCCAGTCGTCCGATGAAAGGGGCCACCCGTGATGAAAGACGATCGCCTGAGCATCCTTTGGCCCCCAGTCTTTGTAGAAGATCTCAATGCCATCGGTCGTGGTCACGTAATTGGTATCTTTGCTCGCACTACTGGTGCTCGTACCCATCTTCTCGTTTGTTTTTGCAGAAGCGCTCAATGGCGCTGCTACAAGAATTGGCGCAGAGAGACCGGCGACCAAGAAATCACGGCGGAATGGCATCGCCGGCGCGGGGAATCGGTTATTGATAAAGGGGCGAGTCGAGGAAAAGCTCTCAATCATATTTATCTCCGTTGTGAGCCATTAACGGAAGTAGTTTTACTTAAATCAATCAGCGCGGGACCTTGGGAAGTTGCTCTAAGTATCGTGCGATTGCCATTTTTCGAATAAATGTAGAGAGTGAGCGGCAGTTCATGATGCCATCTCTTGGCACTTCGGGAGCAATCGATAATTAGCCTCACCTTGCTCTACCCGCACTAGATAGAATTGCTCGTGTGGGGACGGCCACAACACCGGAAACGGGTTGAGCAAGAAGAATCTTAAAGACGTGTTGCGCCCTTGTGGCCGCCTCAATAAAAAACGCCACCCCGGATTCCCCCAGGGTGGCGATGAGCGGTTAGTGACTTTTGACCTTAGTGGGCGCCGGCATCCAGCGGCAAAGTTTTTCAGATGGCGCCACGCGTTCCAACGAGGGAAACGGTAGGTGTGTAAATCTTGCAGCCTAGCGGTTCGCCGGGCGCCAGTCCTCGGCTTTGGCTGCAAGTCCAGGCGGTGGATATCAATACAGGAAATAAGGTGATGCGAAAACACAGCAACGCGCGCCTGACGCTACATTGGCCAGGGTTCGCGTCAGCCGCGATATTATTGGATTAGACCTTCTGCCTTCATTGCCCCGCTAGTATTCAAACGCGATTTCAATCTTTCGCGATACTCGACGAGATGCGGTTCCAAGCCCAGCGAATAGCGCTCTGCCCACAATAGCATCACGAAAAGGTAGAAGTCCGCAACAGTGGGCTTCTCGCCGAACAGAAACGCTCCTTCGAAGCTTTCCGACAAAAAGCCAAATCGGGGGATTAGGGCAGCTTTGGCACGAGCGATCTCGTCTGCGCTTCGATGTGACCAGAGAGACTCAAACCCCTGATGCAACTCGGAAGAGATGAAGGCCAGCACTTCGAGCAAGCGTGTTCGACCGAGATTGCCCTCGACGCCGAGCTCGGGGTAGCTCGACGCTATCCAGTCCAATATCGCGACGTTTTCGCTGATAACATCGCCGTTGTCCAAGACGAGCGCTGGCACATATCCTTTCGGGTTGATCTTTGTGAAATCGTCACCAGAGGAAGTGATTTTTGTCTGCAAGTCGACACTTTCGATCTCGAACTCGGCACCTGCTTCTCTGAGAGCGATATGATCCGAAAGGCTGCATGCGCCTGGATAGTAGTAAAGTCTCAAGGGATACTCCTGTCTGAATGTGAAAAAGCGACCATTAAAGCTCTTGGTCGATTTCACGCAGGAGATTAGGGCGCCCGCCGGGTCCGGAAAATTAGACTAGGGGATAGCCTGGTCACGCGGGTTGTCGGTCTGCGTACACCAATCGGAGATGGTCGATAGCGCGGTGTAGTAGGCTTTCCTCTAATAGAGAACTTGAAGCGCTGTTAATTTCGGGTCGTAGGTTCGATACCCATCAAGACGAAACGACGAGCTCGGCTCAGACGTAGGCTGTAACCAACATCCAAGCCGAGCGTCTCATTCGGTTTTATGCAGCTTCCCAAACCTGATTGAGGATTTTGGCCGCCAGTGCGGCCTTGTCTTGCGGCAGGAAACGACCGTAGTGCTGTTGCACGACATCGGGCGTGTCCTGAATAGCGTAGCTCGCCTGCTCGTATGATCCTGTCTGCTTCAGAATATGCGTCGCGAGAATGTCCCGCAGGTTATGGGGTCCATGAGGCAGCAAGCCCTTGATTGCACCTCGTCCAGTATAGGGATTATAAATGCCATAGCGTTGGATAACCGTCCGCCATGCCTCGTAGAAGGTCGTGGAGTTGTAGGCCGCATCGATACTGGTTGTCTTCACCGTTTTGACGAACAGGGTTCCGGGATCTTTGGCTCCACTGAGCAGAACGCCACGATGGCGGTCGATGTAAGCGTCGAGGTATTTATAGAGGTCGAGCAAGTCGGGCAGGATTAGCCGGAACGGCTTCTGTCCGAAGAAGGAGGAGCCAGAGTTTTTGAATGCGACCGATGGGATAAGGACTTCCCACCCATGGTCGCGATCGCTCCACCGCAGTTCCCCGCATTTCATGTCTTCAAGCCGGCGCTCTGATGTCGGATAATGCCCGCGTGGGCAGACACGAAGTTGGCGGAGGTTCTTTTGCCTCAGCCCGAGATGGAGGCCAAGTCGGAGGAGCAGGAAGGACCTGACGGCTTCGGCCGCCGGCCGCGGGTATCGGCTTTCATCCGGCATCCGCTCAAGGATCTCGTCCGTAATCTTACGATATTCAGCCAATGGGCTCTCGGCCTCGAGGACACACATGATCGGTTCAAACGGATCGCGGTGAACGCGCATGACGCGTTGGATTTCCTTGGATCGGTTAGCGGCATGTCGATGAAACGCATCGCAGGCGCCATGCCAGTCGCGAGCCGCAAAATCGATTTCTTCCTGCTCGATCAAACCCGCGATGGGCATGACATTCCGAAGGAGTTCCGGGTGCTGCCGGATCCAGCCGACGTCCGCGCGAGATAGGGCTTGGGCGACCATCAACATATCCTCTTCCCATTTAGTGTAGAAACCACGCCGCTGTTCCCGCCACTGCAGGTACCAGTCCCAAACACCAGGGAAGACGAGAAGGCCAAAGCTCAACCGGCTGACTGGCACGCCGAAACCCTTCACGGCGCCATTTGGCGAGGCAGCCAGCGCACCAAACATCAAGCCGAGGTGCTCAATCTTCTGTGAGGCCGTTTCTTCACCCCAGACGCCGTTACGGTGAAAGCCTATAGCCGTCAGCGTCGAAGTCTTGAAGCGGATGAGATCAGCCATTTCCATTGCAAGCCTCGGCGGCGCGTCGACAACGCCGGAGAGCAAATCCGGATCATCAAGTTCTGCTGCGACGTTCTGATTGGCACCGGCCGCCGAGGCTAACAATCGAGAAGAAAGAAAGTTGCTGCCATAAGTGACTCCGGGAAAACGGATGGCATATCGCTGCTTGCTGGCTGCCGCCTGATAGCGGCGATATTCCGTGGAGCCGGAAATGATCACCCGGCGCACCCAATCGAGGATCTCCTCTCGCTTGGTAAAGGGGAGGTTGTTGAAGTCCTCTGGCAGGTGTAATGAAATCCGTCGACGCTCAGCTGGACTGATGTCACCGAGATCGTGACCATACACCGAGCGTGCCTGGTGCGGCAGCTTCTCTTTGAAATATCCCTCCGAAAGCCGATAGCGTCGCTCGATGCGGCGGAGGATATTGAAACTGGCGACAGATCGGGGCACGCGTTCGCCCTGGATCCAGGATAGCAGCGTCTTATTGTCGAAGGTCTCATTCAGATGAACAACTGCGCGGTAGAGCTGCCAATAGGTGTCGCCGAACCGACGCATATGATAGACGAGTGCATCCTGAAAGCTCGCCGGATCTTCTGTCGCTTCGAGTAGTGGTTCCGGGAAAGGGCTAATCGGTTTTGGGGCCGGTCCACGTGGCGCAGATGCAAGCGGGGCAACGTTGCCATCCGCGGCCGCACGTTGAGGCTTTCTGGTTGAGGTTGCGGAGGCTGCTTTTTTGGCAGGCGTTATGTTGTCCGGGCGAGCTGTCTGCTTTGGCGACCGTTTCTCTTCGACCGCTGGTGCTACACCGAGCCACCGGATGATTGCATCCAGGCCTGGCCGCAGCTGCTTTTTCAGTTCTGCCGTCAAATCGGCTTCGATCCCACAGGCCTGACTGATCATCGTCCAGTCGATATGGCCATTCAGGAGCGGGGGCGATTTCCGATAGATGATTAAACTGACCAGGTAAGGCCGGATATTCTCCAGCACCCGCCTGGATGCGATTGGCGCAATACGTAGCTCGCAGAATTGGGATATCTTTCGCTGGAAATGGCGTGATGAAATGTCGTTGGTCATAATCATTCCGTTTCTCTCGGCGGCAATGCCGAGGGCGAGCGGAAATAGGGGGCGAGCGTTAAGAATGGATTTATCGGGCATGGCAATTCAAACGCTGCGTGATCGTCGCATTCATGTCCTACGCAAATCACTCCGGCTCAGTGCTCGGGAATTCAATGTGCTCGCGTTAATTAAGCGTGCTTATTTAAGTCTATCGCTTATTTAAACGAAGCGTATCTTGCTTAAATAAGGAGTGAGACCGATAATCGGCCATGTCTGATTCCAAGTCCAAACATCGTCTGGGTCGTTTTGTCGAGACGATAGCTGCCAATGAAACAGTGCGGGCGTTCGTGCCCCCACCATTGCCGCCCGAGCCCGCGATTGATGTGCTCTCATTGCTCGAGCGTCTCAGTCTGGCAGAACGCGCGCTAGGACGCTTGGATGGTATCACAATGCTGCTGCCGCGACAGGAGCTGTTTCTTTATATGTATGTCAGAAAGGAAGCTGTTCTTTCCTCGCAGATTGAAGGCACGCAGTCGACGCTTTCCGATCTTTTGCGGTTTGAGACTGAAGCTCAGGCGGGGCAGCCGATTGATGATATTCGCGAAGTCTCAAACTATGTGGACGCCATGATGTATGGTTTGGAGCGGCTGGAAACGCTGCCCATGTCATTGCGTCTCATCCGCGAGATGCATGCCCGGCTCCTACACAGTGGGCGAGGAGG
The DNA here is from genome assembly GCF_014201355.1 of Aliirhizobium wenxiniae. Classification (GTDB taxonomy): domain Bacteria; phylum Pseudomonadota; class Alphaproteobacteria; order Rhizobiales; family Rhizobiaceae; genus Neorhizobium; species Neorhizobium wenxiniae. The sequence goes on along the minus strand of NZ_JACHEG010000010.1, from coordinate 3,953 downwards.
CACCAAGGATCCAGGAGAGTTCCGCCGCTCGCAAAATTGGATTGGTGGCACGCGCCCCGGTACCGCACTCTTTGTGCCGCCACCCGTCACCGAAATGGCCGGTTGCCTGGATGCATTCGAGCGCTTCATGCATGACGACCAATCTCGGTTACCGGCGCTCATCAAAGCTGGCATGCTGCATGTCCAGTTTGAAACGATCCATCCATTTCTCGATGGCAATGGCCGTATAGGACGTCTGCTTGTTACCCTATATTTGTGCATGCACGGTGTTTTGCGAAAGCCGCTGCTCTACCTCAGCCTCTATTTGAAATCCCATCGGAGAGAATACTATCGGCTACTGCAAGAGGTCCGCGAGAATGGAAACTGGGAAGCCTGGCTAGACTTTTTCCTCGCCGGCGTCGCCGACACCGCCAATCAGGCATTTGAGGCTGCCACTCAAATCGTCGATCTTTTCAAGGAAGATCGGGAGCGGATCACGGTGGAGAGTGATAGAGCAGGGTCGGCACTTCGCATTCACGAGCTTTTTCAGCAGAATCCGTTTCACACGGCGAACCAGATTGTTCAAATAACAGGTCTGTCCGCACCTACGGTCAACGCGGCACTCGCCGATCTGGAGCGATTGGGCATTGTTGATGAGGTCACCGGCCGCAAGCGTGGCCGCGTGTTCAGCTATCAACGATACCTTGCAATTCTAGGCGAAGGTACCGATCCTCTGCCTCTAAGTTCATGACAAATAACTGGGTCAAAGGTTCGATCGTCATCAAGATCTTAATCTCAGGCGTACGTCTCGGAATTTGAGGGATGTTCGGTGGATTGCGAAACGCTGCAGTCAAAGAGAACGATATCTTTGCTAGAGAGGAGGAAATGTCTGACGGTGTCGACCGCGAGTTCGTCGTAGTGCCGTCGCGACGGGTTCCCCAGTCCATCGGGAATAATCAGGACATCGAAGTCGGAGATGTCAGGCCTTCGACGCATGATCGTTCCTCTTTTTGATTTCGAGTTCCAGGCCGTAGATCTCCCCTTTCAAGCTCTCCACGCGTCGCTGGATGATATCATCTGCCATATGAGAGAGTTCGCTCACTTCGGAGCGAAGGGATGTCGCTTGCGAAATTCGCCGGTCGATGTCGATCAAGCCGAGCCGTTCCTGCAGATCGGCGCGGCGGTCGAGGAGCGACAGTACTAACAGAGCTGGCTGTTTCTGCGCATTCTGATCGAGGCTTGTGAAGCCATCAACGTCGTTTTCTTCCTGCATTTCTAAAAGGCCAACGGTCAAACTATCGAAGATAATAACGTTCGAAGACCGTCATGGCCGGCAATCTCGCGTGCTTGCTCAAGAGAAAACCATTCGCGGGCTCGAAGCCCTGTCTCAGGATAGCTATCTTCGACCGAGGTCACCGAAAGTTCGTGCACGATCACCCGGTAGCGAGAGGGACTGCTGTCTTTCGAGTAAAGAAAGGATCCGACGATCGCCTCGGAGATAGTGCCTCGAATCCCAGCCTCTTCGAAGGCTTCCCGCGCCGCGGCTGCATGGGAGGTTTCGCCAGGATCCATGTGCCCTTTCGGCAGACCCCATCTCCCGTTGCGCCTGCTGCCGACAAGGAGCATTTCTTTTGTCCCGTCGGCGGTGATGCGAAAACAGAGAGCACCGGCCTGTTCTATGACCGAGGGCTCAGAGCTTATCTTCACCGCCTTGGAACCACGCTTCATCTCGTCCATCTCCCCGAACACTTGCCTGCCGGTGCTACCGTCATACCTGTTACAGGAGGATGAACTAATTCCAGACCGCATGCGTTCGACGGTGTTGTCACGAAATCGCGGAGTGCTCCCTTGCCCGAAGTCGAATTGAAGCTTGAAATTCAGAGTGCCGATGTCGATCGCTTGGTGGCTGCTGATCTCTTTAAAGGGGAGCCGCGGAGCGTCTCGCAGGGTTCGATTTATTTCGATACCCCCGACAATCTCTTGTTTGCCTCTGGCTTCACGCTTCGCATCCGGCAGGAAGGCGACACTCAGGTGCAGACCATCAAGGCGACGGGTCCGAGCGCCTCGATCTTCGCCCGCGATGAATGGGAGTTTCCGGTTGCAGGCAAGGTTCCAGTTCTCGACCACTCCAGTCCGCTCCTCAACGAGTTCGATGACGGCCTCAATGACGTGGCCGCGAAATTCGAGGTCTCAAACGAGCGGCGGATTTGGACCGTCAATGAAAATGGCTCAACCATCGAAGTCGCCCTGGATATCGGCTGCGCGCGTGCAGTCGACCGGGAAGCCCCATTCGTTGAACTGGAACTTGAGCTCAAGGACGGCGAGGCGAGTGACCTCTTCGTTCTGGCCCGCAAGATCGAGGCAGTCGTACCGGTCCGCTTCGGCGTTCTCTCGAAGGCGGAACGCGGATATCGACTGATGGAAGCAGCCCGTTCGGTCGTTAAGGCGGAACCAATTGAGCTGGATCGTGGCACTTCGACAGCCGATGCATTCAAAGCCATCATGTCGGCATGCTTCCGCCAGTTTCGTCTAAACGAAGAAATCATGCGGGTGAGGCAAAACCCTGAATCCTTACATCAGGCCCGCGTCGCATTGCGTCGTCTGCGGTCGGCCATCACACTGTTCAAGCCGATATTGCGTGACGGTGAGACAAAACGATTGTCAGGAGAGTTGCGATGGCTGGCCGACGTTCTTGGCGAGGTCCGCAACATTGACGTGTTGCTACCAAAGGCGAAACCAGGGCAACTGCGAGACAAACTATCGGGAAAGCGCGCCAGCGCATATGAGGACGTGATGGTGGCGATCGACAGTTCCCGCACGCGCGCGTTGATGCTGGACTTCTACGAGTGGCTGCACTGCGGAGAGTATCTTCGGGATCCGGCCAGCCGCGACATCCGGGAGCGAAAGGTCGACGAGTTCGCCTCTGAAGCGCTCGACAAGGCAAGAAAGAAGCTAAAGAAGCACGGCAGGGATCTTGCAGGCGTTGATGACGAGCATCGACACGAGGCACGCAAGGACGCAAAAAAGCTGCGATACGCGTCTGAATTTTTCCGTTCGCTGTTTTCGGACAAGAAGGGGTCGCGACGCTACAAGCGTTTCGTCAGCGCTATGGAGACGCTGCAGGATGAACTCGGCGCACTCAACGATCTGGCGACGGGTCCTGAAGTTCTGAGGACCCACGGGATTTCTGACATACCAGGATTGGAATATTTGGTATCCCATGCTGACAAGCAGGCCCTCGTCGGGCAAGCTCAATCGGCGCTCGAAGATGTTCTCGATGCCAAACGCTTCTGGCGTTAATCAGCTAAGCTACTGATTGCATGACCGACTTAAAGAAGGGGTCGAGAGTTCGTACCTCATAAAGGTGCCCCATTCAGATGGGCTTGACACCCCCTTCTTTAGGAAAGACCGTACCAGGCGCCGCGGCCGGCACCGTGCAGGACGAGGTGCCCTTGATCCACGAGTGCCTTGAGATGATCCTTAATGGTGTGACGGCTTGCATCGGTGATCCGTGCAGCCTCCGCGACCGTGATGCGCCCGTGCTCGCGCGCCAACTCGAGTAATGTAACGGACAATTCCGGCATGTCGGCGAGGATAATACGCTCGCGCTCCATTTTCTTCTCAAGCCGCGTCTTCTGCCGATGCAGGGCTCTCAAGAAGAACTCGATCCAGGGATTCCAGTCGGGCTCGGCGCTGCGGATCGTTCCCTGGGTGCGCCGAAGCGAGATGTAATAGCTCTCCTTGCTTTGCTCGATGATGCTTTCGAGCGAGCTGTAGGGCACGTAAGCGTAGCCGGCCCGCAGGAGCAGCAAGGTGGTCAGAATACGCGATAGGCGGCCATTGCCATCCTGGAATGGATGGATTTCGAGGAAAACGACGATGAAGATCGCGACAACCAAAAGTGGATGGAGCCGCTTTTCTCGCCCTTGATCATCCAGCCAGGCGATCAGTTCTTCCATTCGACGCGGCGTATC
>NZ_JACHEG010000009.1 GCF_014201355.1 Aliirhizobium wenxiniae | reverse complement strand
AGCCAACTTTTCAGCAATTTTTCCTAGATTTCTCTAGAACGAAGGACATCGTCGCTAGCAGCGCCGCCGCCCTCGTCAGTGAGCGGGTTATAGTCGGAACACCTTTTTCAAGTCAACACACCCAGTCGCAAAAACTTCAAAAAAACTACAACCAATTGATTTTAAAGATGTTTATGGATTTTTCCGCGATATTTCACGATTCACCAACCATTAACCAGGCGGAATTCGACGATGAACCTCCTCGGGCGGCAGCTGAACCACAAGGCCGCAATATCCTTGTGCCGAAAAGAAGAAACATGCGATAGCGAAGGCACCCTTTATATAGACCCTGGCCCTCTTGGCCATTTTCGGAGCGATCATCGTGCGCGTCTTGGAAGAAGCTTTTATTGCCGAATTGCCCAAATATTATCGCGGCAAGGTACGGGAGAATTACGACCTGCCAAGCGGCGAACGCATCATCATTGCCACGGATCGCCTCAGCGCCTTCGATCGCATCATTACCTGCATTCCGGATAAGGGCCATGTCCTGACCCAGACCGCCCGCTACTGGTTCGAGGCGACGAAGGACATCTGCCCCAATCATGTTATCGCCTACCCGGATCCGAATGTCGTAGTCGGCAAGCGTCTCGATATTCTGCCGGTCGAGATCGTCGTGCGCGGTTATCTGGCCGGCACGACAGGCACCTCGCTTCTCACCCTTTATAAGAAAGGTGAGCGCAACATCTATGGACTGAACCTGCCCGATGGCCTGAAGGATAATCAGGTACTTCCCGAACCGGTAATCACGCCGACCAGCAAGGCCTTCGACGGCGGCCATGACGAGCCGCTCTCACCCCGAGACATTATCGATCAGGGCCTGCTGACAGCAGAGCAATGGCAGACACTTTCGACTTATGCGCTCGCTCTTTTCGCGCGTGGCCAGGAGATAGCGGCAAAACGCGGCCTTATCCTCGTCGACACGAAATATGAATTCGGCACCGATGCCGACGGCACCATCATTCTGGCTGATGAAATTCATACGCCCGATAGCAGCCGTTACTGGATCGCCGACAGTTATGATGAGGCTTTTCGCACGGGCGGACGTCCGAAAAGCTTCGACAAGGACTTTGTTCGGGCCTGGGTCGTGGAGCGCTGTGACCCCTATAAGGACGAACTCCCGCCCATTCCCTCGGACCTCATCGAGGAAACGTCGTCCGTCTACCGGCACGCCTTCGAAATGATCACCGGCACGCCCTTCGTTCCCGACCGGAATGGCGAAACGGTATTGCAGCGTATCCGCACCAATCTTGCGCCCTATTTCGTGAAATAGGGCTCCGCCCGTTTATCGAGGTAAAATAACGAGGACTTAAGCGTGCGAAAACCGCGTCGCAAAGCTGAAGAAACACGCGAGGATATTTTGCGGACTGCCGATGCCCTTTTCCGCGAACGGGGCATCGGCAAGTCGTCCATCGCCGACATTGCCCATGAACTTGGCATGTCGCCTGCCAACGTGTTCAAGCACTTCAGTTCGAAGACCGCGCTGATAGACGCCATTTGTGATCGTCACATCACTCACATGATCGGCCGCTTCAACACGGTCGATACACCTGCACCGCCGCCTGAAAAGCTCGGACTCATCGTCCGCCGGTTGATGCAGGCCCATATGGAAGATATTCGCGAGAACGCATTCTTCCTTGAAATGATCTTTCTCGTGACGCAGACCGAGCTGGAGAGCGGCTTTCATTACAAGCAGCTCATCGAGGATCTTTTCTTCAATCTTATTCAGGATGGCGTCGATGCCGGCGTTTATCATTGCACCGATAGCCGCAAGACGAGCCGCTACGTCGCTGCGTCTTTTGCCAGTGTTCTTCATCCCATATTTCTTATTCACGAAACACAGGCCGAGCTGGAAGAGCGGCTGAATGGTCTCGTTGACCTTGCCAATGCAGCCCTTCAAAACCCGCTTGCAAAGTGATGAAAATTAAATTACGTCACTTTTCGAGCGAGCGGACGCGACCTTTCACGTCTGCGCCCTAGTTCTGCCGGTATCCTGCCGGCTAATTGCCGCCTTCGTCCCCAAAGGCGGCAATCGAGATATCCTTCACGCCACAGCGTCTGGAAAAGAATCATGAACCTTCGCAAACTGGTGCTTCCACTCCTCCTTGCAACTGCGCTTTCCGCCTGCAGTGATCAGGGACAGCAATCCGCAGGCCAAAGCCCGCAGAAGCCGGCGTCACCGGTCAGCGTCGTCGTGATGAAAAAGACCGACCGGCCGATCACCAACGTGCTTCCGGGCCGCGCCGTCGCATTCCAGACCACGGAAATTCGTCCGCGCGTCACCGGCGCCATCAGCGAGATCACCTTCAAGGAAGGAAGCGAGGTCAAGGCCGGCGAGGTTCTTTACCAGATCGATGACGACACCTATGCCGCAGCAGTCGCTCAGGCACAGGCTGCGCTTCAGAAGGCTCAGGTCAGCATTCCTGCAGCCCAGGCGAACATGACCCGTTACGAACGGCTGGTAAACAGCGGCGCGACCCAGATCGAGTATGAAAACGCAAAGGTGACGCTGCTGCAGGCCGAAGCCGATGTCGAATCTGCCAAGGCGGCCTTGAACTCGGCCCAGATTGATCTCGACTTCACCAAGATTCGCGCACCATTCGATGGCCTGACAACGATCTCGACCGTCAGCATCGGCAATATCGTTACGGCCAACCAGACCACCGCACTGACCACTCTGCGCAATATCGACCCGATCTATATCGACCTTATCGATTCCAGCACCAATCTCCTGGAATTGCGCGCAGCTGTTGCTTCGGGCCGTCTTCACGGCGATCCCCGCACGGCCGATATCAGCCTGATGCTCGAAGACGGCACCAAATACGACCATAACGGCAAGCTGAACATGGCGGAACTTGCCGTCAGCGAGACCACCGGAACCTACCAGATCCGTGCCATATTCGACAATCCCGATCATATTATCCTGCCGGGCATGTATGTACGTGCAACCGTTACCGTCGGCACCGAGAACGGCTATCTCATTCCACAGAGAGCCGCGACGCGTAATGCCCGTGGCGAACTTTCGGCAAAGTTCGTCACAGCTGACAACAAGGTCGAGACCCGCACCTTCACCACCAGCAAATCCTCCGGCAACAACTGGCTTGTGACCGACGGCATTGCCGATGGCGACCGCCTGATCGTCGACGGCTTCCAGTGGATCGCCGATGGCGCACCGGTTCAAGCAGTCGAGGCAACGGTCAACGACCAGGGTTTCGTGGTCGAAGAACCGAAAGTCGATGAAGCAAAGCCCCAGAAGTAGGAACGGCTGACGCTCGCCCGTAAACGCGGCCCCAAAACGCGGCAAGGAATTTCGAAATGGCGCATTACTTCATTCGGCGACCCGTCTTCGCCTGGGTCATCGCAATCGTCATCATGCTGGGTGGCGCACTTGCCATCACCACGCTGTCGATCTCGCAATATCCCGATATCGCCCCGACGACCGTGCGCATCAGCGCAACATATAATGGCGCCAGTGCCGAAACGGTCGAAAAGTCGGTAACCAGTATCATTGAGGACGGCATGACCGGCCTTGATGACCTGACCTATATGACCTCGTCGTCTTCGACGGGCAGCGCCAGCGTCACGCTGACCTTCGGCAACAGCATCATGCCAGACATCGCCCAGGTCCAGGTGCAGAACAAGCTGCAGCTGGTACAGTCGCAATTGCCGGATGTCGTCCAGAGCCAAGGCATCTCGGTCACCCGCTCGACATCGAGCATTCTCATGGTCGGCGCACTCGTTTCCGAAGATGGCAAGCGCAGTTCTGTCGATCTCGGCGATATTTTCGCGACCTCGATCGAAGATCAGGTCCAGCGGCTCGAGGGTGTCGGCAGCATCAATGTCTTTGGCTCCGGTTATGCCATGCGCGTCTGGCTCGATCCGTTCAAGCTGCAGAAATACCAGTTGACCGCGGCCGACGTGACCTCTGCCATCGAGGCACAGAACACCCAGGTTTCGGTTGGTTCGCTCGGCGCCCAGCCGGTGACGGAAGGCCAGCAGCTGACGGTCACCATGACGGCCCAAAGCCAGCTGACCACTGTCGACGAATTCGAACGCATCATTCTCAAGGTCGAGCAGGACGGCGCAACGGTTCGCCTGAGCGATGTAGCGCGTGTCGAGATCGGCCAGGAATCCTATGGCGGTGCATCCCGTTCCAACACCAAGCCGGCAGCCGGTTTTGCCGTGAACCTTGCGACAGGCGCCAATGCGCTCGATACGGCAGCCCGCGTGAAGGCCGAATTGGATCGCGTCGCGGGATCGCTGCCGGATGGCGTTGAAATCACCTATCCCTACGACACCACCCCCTTCGTCAAACTGTCGATCGAAAAGGTCGTTCACACGCTGATCGAAGCGATCGTTCTCGTCTTCGTCGTTCTTCTCGTCTTCCTGCAGAACCTGCGCGCGACCTTCATTCCGATGATTGCGGTACCCGTCGTGCTTCTCGGGACCTTCGGCATCCTTGCCCTGACGGGATATTCGATCAACACACTGACCATGTTCGCCATGGTTCTGGCGATCGGGCTTCTGGTCGACGACGCGATTGTCGTCGTCGAGAATGTCGAGCGCATCATGGACGAGGAGGGTCTTTCGCCGCTCGAGGCGACCGAGAAGTCGATGCATGAAATCACCGGAGCGATCATCGGTATCGCACTGGTTCTGACGGCCGTGTTTATTCCCATGGCCTTCTTCGGTGGCTCGACGGGAATTATCTACCGCCAGTTCTCGGTCACGATCGTTTCGGCCATGCTTCTGTCTGCTGTCGTCGCCATCGTGCTGACGCCGGCACTTTGCGCCACGATGCTGAAGCCAATCGACCATGCCAAAAAGAAAAGCGGCATTGGCGCGAAGTTCAACAATGGCTTCGACAAGACGACGAACGGTTATGTCGGCACGATTGGTTATCTTCTGAAGCGTCCGTTGCGCGTCATGTTGCTTTTCGCGCTGATCGTCGGCGGCTGCGCCTTCCTGTTCACCAGGCTTCCATCCTCTTTCCTTCCGCAGGAGGACCAAGGCGTTCTGATGACGATCATCCAGACGCCGGTCGGCTCGACGACGGCGCGCACGGAAGAAGTCGTCAAGCAGGTGGAATCCTACTTCCTCGAAAAGGAGAAGGATAATGTCGATGCGGTCTTCGGCGCACTCGGCTTCAGCTTCAGCGGCACCGGTCAGAACAACGCCATTGTCTTCACCAAGCTTCGCGACTTCTCCGCTCGTGAAGGTGCGGGCCAGTCGGCTGCCGAAGTTCTGCAGCGCGCACAGGGGCATTTCTTTACCCTTCGTGACGCCCAGGTCTTCGCTCTGCTTCCTCCCGCCATCCAGGGTCTCGGCAATTCCAGCGGCTTCTCGGCCTATCTGGTCGACAGCGGTAATAACGGCAATGACGCACTGACCCAGGTCTCGCAGCAACTGATCAGCGAAAGCGCGACCAACCCGCTTATAAGCTCGCTTCGCAGCAACAACCAGCGCAGCGAAACCCAGCTGAAGATCCTGCTCGATCAGGAAAAGCTCGGCGCCATGGGTGTCGATCTCGCCGCCGTCAACTCGATGCTGGCAACCATCTTTGCCGGACGTGACGTCAACGACTTCACGCTCAACAACGAGCTGAAGCCGGTTTACGTGCAGGGTGATGCGCCCTACCGCATGCAGCCGGACGACATCAAATACTGGTACGCCCGCAATACCGACGGCGAGATGGTGCCTTTCTCCTCGTTCAGCAAGCTGGACTGGGTAACCGGTACGCCGCAGCTTGCTCGTTACAACGGCACCAGCGCGATGTCGCTGGAAGGTTCGACCAAACCCGGCGTGAGCACCGGCGAGGCCATGAATGAGCTGGAACGCTTGGTAACCGAGTTGCCGGGTGGCTACACCGTCGCATGGCAGGGGATTTCCTACCAGGAACGTCTTTCTGGCTCACAGGCACCGATGCTCTATGCATTGTCGGTCCTGATCGTCTTCCTCTGCCTCGCAGCCCTTTATGAGAGCTGGTCGATCCCGTTCTCGGTCATCCTTGCGGTACCGATCGGCGTGCTCGGTGCTCTCGCCGCAGCCTATCTGTCAAGCCAGTCGAACGACGTCTATTTCAAGGTTGGCCTGCTGACGACCATCGGTCTGGCGGCGAAGAACGCGATCCTGATCGTCGAATTCGCCAAAGACCGGCAGGCGACCGGCATGGGCCTGATCGAAGCGACGATGGAGGCAGCAAGGCTTCGTCTGCGTCCGATCATCATGACGTCGCTCGCCTTCATCCTCGGCGTCGTACCACTGGCAATTGCAACGGGTGCAGGCTCTGCTGCACAGAATGCAATCGGTATTGGCGTGCTGGGTGGTATGCTTTCTGCAACACTCATCGGAATTTTCTTCGTTCCGACGTTTTTTGTTGTCGTCAGGCGGTTATCAAATCGTGAAAAACAGGCGAAGACTATGTAAATCCGTTTACCAGTTGGTGGCATTCTGCCATCGACTCAGATTACGGTCGCCAATTCAATGAAGTCGGCCCGCGACAGGCGGGCATGTAAGTAAGGGCTTTGGGACAAAAATATGATTTCCATTCGCGCAGCCGCCCCTCTCGTATTGCTGTTATTGTCCAGCTGCACACTTGGTCCTGATCACTCTGCACCTCAGATTTCGCTTCCGGCAAAATTCGCCGAAGGATCTTCGACGAGCAATGGTGATGTTGCCAAGAATGCCTGGTGGACAGCATTCTCCGACACACGCCTGAATGGTTACGTCAATCAGGGTCTCTCGCAGAACCTCGACGTGCTGCAGGCGCTGGAACGTATCAATCAGGCACAGGCAGCTGTCATCAGCGCCGGCGCTGGCGGACTTCCTTCGCTCGACCTGAGCGCCCAGGCCGGACGCAGCGGTGCCAACAGGCTCGGCGGCAGCCCGAGCGCCAACTCGCTCGCTGAACAGAATTCTGCTTCCGGTGGCCCGACCGCCTCCTGGTTCCTCGATCTCTTCGGTCTCTACGCCCGCTCCAGGGAAGCCGCACTTGCGGATCTCGACGCCAGCTATGCAAGCGTCGACGTCGCGCGTCTGACGCTGCTTTCTGCTGTTGCAGGCGCTTATATCGATGTTCGTTATTATCAGGAACGCATCGCGCTGACCCGCGCAAACCTTGATTCGCGCCGCGAGACGTTGAACCTCACCAAGCTGCAGCTTGAAGCCGGCGCCGCATCGCGACTGGACGTCGTCCAGGCCGAGGGTCTGGTCAATTCGACGCTGGCCGACCTGCCGGGCCTCGAAACCCAGTTCCGCCAGGCTGCGCACCGCATCGCGACCCTGCTCGGCCTGCCGGCATCGTCGCTGATCGCAGACCTGCAGCGTGGCGCACGCCAGCCGGTTGCCCGCTTCAGCCCGAAGTCGGGCGTTCCGGCCGACCTGATCCGCAACCGTCCCGACGTTCGCGCCGCCGAGCGTCAGCTGGCAGCTGCAACCGCCCGCATCGGCGTCGCGGAAGCGCAGCTTTACCCGGCGATCACGCTGGGCGGTTCGATCACGCCTTCCTACACCCGATCGCTGGGTGCCGACGCCGGCATCCTGTCCTGGTCGTTCGGTCCTTCGCTGTCGCTGCCGATCTTCGATGGCGGCGCTCTGAAGGCAAACGTCAAGTCGAACGAATCGGCTGCTCGTGAAGCCTATCTCTCCTGGAAGCAGACGGTTCTTGCCGGCGTCGAGGAAGTTGAAAACGCTCTGGCCGCAGTTTCCCGCGATGGCCGCACCGTTGCTGCACTGCGCGCAACCGTGAAGTCCTATCAGGAAGCCCTCGAGCTTGCGACCGCAAGCTACCGCGATGGCGCCTCCTCGCTGCTCGATGTTCTGGATGCACAGCGTCAGGTTTCAGACTCGCAGGCCAATCTCGCTGCCGCGGTTCAGCAGATGGCGCAGAACTACGTCTCGCTCAACGTGGCGATCGGCGGCGGTTATGCAGTCGGCTCCACGGCCAAGACGGAAGTTGCTTCCGCCAAGGTCGTCAAGGACTGACATCAGGCCTGAGGCCGGTTCGCCGGCCTCGCTTCCTTTATTCAGCACAACAAAAAACCTCCGCAGCATCGCTTCGGAGGTTTTTTAATGCCGTTATGAAGGCCGGGGACGATGCCCCGGCGAATTTATTAGTTCTTGGCGCGCTCGACGTAGGAATTGTCTTCCGTTGCGATGACGACGCGGGTGCCGGCATCAATATGCGGCGGCACGGCGGTGCGGATGCCGTTGGACAGCATGGCCGGCTTGTAGGAAGACGAAGCCGTCTGGCCCTTGACGACCGGTTCGGTCTCGGTGATTTCGAGAATGACGTGACGCGGCAGCTGCAGGGCAAGCGCCACACCTTCGTGCATGGACAGGATGCAGACCATGCCTTCCTGCAGATAGGCCTTCTGGTCGCCCATCGTGTCGACATCGACGACGATCTGGTCGTAGTTTTCCGGGTTCATGAAGTGGAAGCCTTCGCCATCTTCATAAAGGAACTGGTGGTTGACGTCTTCGACGAAGGCGCGCTCGACCTGTTCCGTCGTACGCCAGCGTTCCGACACCTTCACGCCATCGACGATGCGGCGCATGTTCACCTGGGTAACAGGCGTGCCCTTGCCGGGGTGGAAGTTTTCGGCGGTGAGGACGACATAGAGCTTGCCGTCGACATCGATGACGTTGCCCTTGCGGACGGAAGAGGCGATGACCTTGACCATAAGAGTTCCTTGTAACTCGGCCGGCCACGTCGTAGAGGACTGGCGAAACGGCCGTGGAGATGCTTTTCAGGTTTCCTTGCCGGCGCAACTAACGCAAAATCCGCCAAATAGCCAGCCCCGGCATTGGCTGACATTGCCCGACAAGGCGAGAAAGCTTCGTCCATGAACCATCCCGGCGTATCCGCATTCCCCTGGTGGACCAGAAACAGCCATGCCGACCGCCGGCCTTTCCTGATTGGTCGCAACCGGGTGCAGACGACGCTGAGAGCTTTCTTCTCCTCGCGTGATTTCATCGAGGTCGATACGGCGACGCTACAGATATCGCCCGGCAACGAGACACATCTTCATGCCTTTGCAACCGAGGCCCTGACAATCGACGGACAGGCCGCGCCCCTTTACCTGCACACGTCGCCGGAATTTGCCGCCAAGAAGCTGCTCTCAGCCGGTGAGACGCGCATCTTCACCTTCGCGCATGTCTATCGAAACCGCGAGCGTGGACCCCTGCACCATCCCGAATTCACCATGTTGGAATGGTATCGCGCCGGCGAAGATTACGAGCAGCTGATGGCCGATTGTGCCGACATGCTGAAGCTCGCAGCCGAGACGACCGGCACGAAGCGTTTTTCCTTCCGCGGCATGGAGACCGATCCGTTTGCCGAGCCGGAACGGTTGACGCTGGCGGAAGCCTTCAACCGGTTTGCCGGCATCGATCTTCTGTCTTCGGTCGCCGCATCCGGAGAGACGGATCGTGATCTTCTCGCGGCATCGGTGCGCAATGCCGGAATGCGTATTGCCGAAGACGACACCTGGGCGGATCTGTTCAGCAAGGTTCTGGTCGAGAAGATCGAACCGCATCTGGGCAAGGACCGCGCGACGATCCTTTGCGAATACCCCGTCTGCGAGGCCGCATTGGCAAGACCGTCTGCCCGCGATCCGCGCGTGGCGGAACGTTTCGAGCTTTATGCCTGCGGCGTCGAGCTGGCCAATGCCTTCGGTGAACTGACCGATGCCGGCGAACAACGCCGCCGCTTCGAGCACGAAATGGCGGAGAAGGCCCGCATCTACGGCGAGACCTATCCGATCGACGAGGATTTCCTCGCCGCGTTGGCGATGATGCCCGATGCAAGTGGTGCCGCCCTCGGTTTCGACCGGCTGGCCATGCTGGCAACCGGCGCGACGCGCATAGATCAGGTCATGTGGGCGCCGGTGGCGGAGGTGCATTCTTGAGCGCTGCCCGTTCATTAAAGACGCCGGACGAGCTGCAGGCTGCGGGGCTTGTTGCGCTCGAAGGGCTCGACGCGATCCGCTCTGTTGCCGAACATTATGCGATCGCAATCACGCCGACCGTGGTTTCGCTGATCGACCGGGCGGACGCTGCCGATCCGATCGCGCTGCAGTTCGTTCCGGATGCGGCCGAACTGGTGACGACACCGGAAGAGCGCGAAGATCCGATCGGTGACGCGGCACACAGCCCCGTCAAGGGCATCGTCCATCGTTATCCCGACCGGGTGCTTTTGAAGGCCGTGCATATCTGCCCGGTCTATTGCCGTTTCTGTTTCCGCCGCGAGATGGTCGGACCGCAGGGCGACGGCACGCTGGCGCCCGAAGAGCTGGCGACAGCACTTGCCTATATCGGCGATCATCCGGAGATCTGGGAGGTCATCCTGACCGGCGGTGACCCGCTGGTCCTGTCTCCGCGCCGGCTGGCCGAGATCATGCGCGGACTTGCGGCGATAGAGCATGTGAAGATTGTCCGGTTCCACACCCGCGTGCCGGTGGTCGAGCCGGATCGTATCAACGAGGCGCTGATCGCGGCATTGAAGGAAAGCGGCAAGACCGTCTATGTAGCGCTTCACGCCAATCATCCGCGCGAGATGACGGTCGAAGCTCGTGCAGCCTCCGCAAGGCTGGTCGATGCCGGTTTTGCGATGGTGAGCCAGACCGTGCTTCTGAAGGGTATCAACGACGATCCGGCCGTGCTCGGCGACCTGATGAAGGCCTTTGTCGAGACACGGATCAAGCCCTATTACCTGCACCACCCGGACCTTGCGCCCGGCACAAGCCATTTCCGCATGGATATCGAGGAAGGCCAGAAGATCGTCTCCGCCCTGCGCGGCAACATTTCCGGCCTCTGCCAGCCGACTTACGTTCTGGATATTCCGGGCGGTCACGGCAAGGCGGTGATCAGCGCGAATGCCGTGCGTGGCGATGGCGGCTGTTATTCGGTGAGCGATTTCCGAGGTGGAGAGCACCGGTATCCGCCGGAGTGAGCGAGGCGCAGAGATGCGTCTACCGTGATTGCGCCTGCAGCCCTCGTCCGTTTGCCGGCAAACTATAGCAACAGCCAAATGAGATGCTGAGGGCTTGTGCCATGCACAAGCGCCGAACATTTGTTCGCACACATCAATCCCACCCCGCGCAACACCGTTGCCGTGGTTGTCAAAGATCATTCCGGAGAAGCGCACGCATATGCGGGACCTCTGGAAAAGTAAGTATTGTGGCTCCGCATATGCGTGGCCTTCGGCGTTTTCTCGGGACTTCCGGTCCCTACGGGTGATCTTCTCGCCTCGCTGCACACCGGATTTCGCCGGTGCTTGGACGGCTCAACCGAACCCGGCATGGCTGCCAGGGGGAGGCTTGATAGGGAGAAGGTTGCCCCTCTCCCATGCGTTTCACCCCTTCCGCCCTTGCCGCACGTTACGGTTCGGACGAAAGCGCCGGCTTCCGCCTGCCCGCGAACGTCTCGCGCAACACTCCGGCGACGGAAGCAGGCGGATTGTAGGCATGGTTTGGGAGGGCGGGGATGAAGTTTTTTGTAAGGTCTTGGTTTTGTTGAGGGGGGAAATGGAAACGTCCCCGGTGAGCCCCTTCGCCGCGCTCACCCGCCACAAGTCTTGCGGTCGGCGAAATAGGTCTGCAGCGTCTGCATCTGGGGTCGGTCGCCGGTGTCGGTCGGCTGGATGTTGAGCGGTTCGGATGGTTTCCACCAGTCGCCGGCGGCCCAATAGGACCAGCCGAGCCAGACATCCGGCCGGCTTTCGACCACTGCCACCATATCCTTGAGCGATTGCTGGCAGACCGGCATGGTCGGGACGGCGAATTCTCCGAGAAACCCGCGGCGACCTTGGGCGGCGAGCCAATTGCCCATATCGGTGATAGCTTTCACGGCATCGGCCGCACGGCTGCATTCATCGTTCTTGCCGGAGAAATCGACATCCAGATATTGGTGAACTTCGAAGGCATAATTATTGGCAGGATCGGTCACGCCCGTCATCACGCTTGCATTCGGCGTGCCGTAATCGCCACCTGACCAGCTATGTGCACCGGTCCATGCGGTGCCGGGCACGAGGATCAGGTTATCGGCACCGGTCTGCCGGATAGCGGATATCGCGCTGTTGGCGGCCGAGAGCCAGTCTTCGGCGGATATGCCGTAGGGCTCGTTCATCAAGCCGAACAGGATGCCATCCTGGCTTGCAAATGTCGCGGCCAGCCGTCGCCAGAAATCCGCGAACGCGCTTTGCGGCACGCCGTCCGAGCCGATCAACTGGTCTTCGTAGCGGCCATAATTATGCGGATCGAGAACCACCTGCATGCCGGCAGACCGGATGGCCTTCACCGCGGCGCGCAGCCGCTTCAATTCGGCGCTGTTGAACTTGTCGTAGAGCTTGGGCTGCAGACGCTCCCACAGAAACGGCAGGCGAACGCCGGTAAAGCCCTTGCCCTTGAAATAGGCGATCGTCTTGTCGGACGGATAGATGTAGCCCGTACCGTATTCCTGACCGAGACTGCCGAATTCGGCGCCTGCAA
Source organism: Aliirhizobium wenxiniae (assembly GCF_014201355.1). Taxonomy (GTDB): domain Bacteria; phylum Pseudomonadota; class Alphaproteobacteria; order Rhizobiales; family Rhizobiaceae; genus Neorhizobium; species Neorhizobium wenxiniae. Next base: position 198,786 of record NZ_JACHEG010000009.1, on the reverse strand, counting down.
GATTGATGCCTCTCATGCACTCAGCCGACTGTGCCGATCCGGCCGCGACCGCGACACAGGAAAGGGCAACCGCAAGCCGCCGCGCAAAAGCTCTGTATCCTACGCGTATGTTCACACTTCATCTCCGGTATCGCGCGGTAGCCTCGCACCTGCGCATTATGAAATCGCTAATAAGGCGGGCGCGAGCATTCACATCGTTTGACGGCGGTCTTGCGCCCGCGAAAGGCGCAATGGGAACGGAATTTTGCACCGCCGCGCCTAATGTGACGCGATGAAGGACGATGGCAAGCGTCACAGGCGCAAGAAAAACAGCACCCGGACAACCCGCGCAGTTTCCATCGGCGGTCATCACGTATAGGGCATTTGCTGAAAGCGCAGTGCAGGGGAGACGACAGAGAATGAAAAACTATGTCCTGACGGTATCGTGCCGATCCACACGCGGCATCGTTGCCGCGATATCCGGCTTCCTTGCTGAAAAGGGCTGCAACATCATCGATAGTTCGCAGTTCGACGATCTCGATACCGGCAAATTCTTCATGCGCGTGAGCTTCATTTCCGAACAGGGCGCCGAGCGCGACGCGCTGCTTTCCAGCTTCGCCCCTGTCGCCGAGAAATTCGGCATGGACTGGGATGTCTTCGACCAGGCAGACCGGATGAAGGTTCTGCTGATGGTCTCCCGCTTCGGCCATTGCCTCAACGACCTTCTTTATCGCTGGAAGATCGGCGCGCTGCCGATCGATATCGTCGGCGTCGTTTCCAACCATTTCGACTACCAGAAACTGGTGGTGAACAACGATATTCCCTTCCACCACATCAAGGTGACGAAGGACAACAAGCCACAGGCAGAAGCGCAGCTGATGGAAGTGGTAGAAACGAGCGGCACCGAGCTTGTCGTGCTGGCGCGCTACATGCAGGTTCTCTCCGATCAGCTCTGCGCCAAAATGTCGGGCAGGATCATCAACATCCACCACTCCTTCCTGCCGAGCTTCAAGGGCGCAAACCCTTATAAACAGGCCTATCAGCGCGGTGTGAAGCTGATCGGTGCCACGGCGCATTACGTCACCGCCGACCTCGACGAAGGCCCGATCATCGAGCAGGACACGGTGCGCGTCACCCACGCACAGTCGCCGGATGACTATGTGTCGCTTGGCCGCGACGTCGAGAGCCAGGTTCTGGCCCGCGCCATCCACGCGCATATCCACCACCGGACTTTCATCAATGGCAACCGCACCGTCGTCTTCCCGCCAAGCCCGGGTTCCTACGCATCCGAGCGCATGGGATAAATCAGCCAGTTAAAGGCTGAAACTTCCTATGGACGCGGCGTTTGCCTGCGCTATCCTCACGTCAAGGTTTTACCGGAGAGTGAGAATGCAAGGCGACGAAGCGTCCGAAATTCTTGATGCACCTGTCATCACCGATGACCATGCCGACGACGTATCGCTCGATACGATCGAGGCACTGTTGCGCGACCATTGGGGTCTCTCCGGCCAGATCTTCCCGGTGGAGGAAAAACACGGGGTCGGATATCTCGTCGATAACGGCAATCTCCGTTATTTCCTCGACATGAGGGATTTGGCGGACGAGCAGGCTTTGCGCGTCGAACACGAAGTGATGCGCCATATCACTCGCAGTCCGGATGGGCCACAGGTGCCTGAACCGGTCGCCACCAAGGCCGGGGCGGAAGTGCTGACGGCCGAGATCGACGGCACGACCCGTGTTTTACGCTTGCTGACGGCGCTTGATGGCGATCCACCGCCAGAAGACCGCGATGTGACCGAAGAAACCGCAGCCGAGCTCGGCGCATTGCTGGCAAGCCTGGTGAAAAGCCTCGAGGATTTCGATCCGCTGATCTGGAACGGCGAGCACGAGGACGACTTGCGCAAGGCAGGCCCGCGCACGGTCTCGCTTCTTTCCAAGGTAGCCGACCAGGAGGCGCGCGACATGATTGCCCGCGCCATGGTGTCCGCGCTGCGCCGCATTCATCCGCTGGCGGCGGAATTTCGCATCGGTCTGGTGATCCCGGATCTTGGCCCCGGCGATCTCACAGGCGAGACGGACGACGTCGACTGGCATCCAACAGGAATTACCAATCTTGGTGGCCTCTCACGAAGCTGGTACGTCTCGGCGTTGGCCAAGACCTGTGCCCGCATCCTCGCCAGCCAGGGGGGAGAACCGGCATCGATCCTGCCGGCCGTGACCGGCTATCATGCGATCGATCCGCTAAATGCAGCCGAACTGGAAGCGCTCTGGCCGCTCGTTATCGCCGATATCGCGTTTTCGGCAGCACTTGCTGAAAACACCCACGCCGAGGCCCCGGATGACGAGTCGGCCGCCGAGGAAGCCAGGGGACGTCGCCAGATCCTCGCCAATGCTTCGACGGTTGCCGCCGAATATATGCATGCCTGCATCCTGGAGGCCTGCAGGATCGAACCGGAACCTCTCGATCTGAACCTGCTTATGCCGGAACTGGAAGCGGAGAAGATAAGGCTCGTTGACCTGAGCTCGAAAAGCCCGCTGTTTCAGGGCGGCAACTGGACTGATCCCGATTGCGACTGGCGGCTTCTCGCCCGCACTGCCTGGGAGACGGGCATGGGCAGTACCCGTTACGGCGAATATCGACTGTCGAGAAGCAAGCCTGACACAGTCGCGACCGAACCGCGGAATGTTGCCCTGCATGTCGACATCTGCCTGCCGACGGGAACGGCACTCATCGCCCCGTTCAAAGGCACGGTAGTCCAGGTGGCTCCGCAATTCTCGCTGCGCGGCGAAAACGTGACACTGCTTGTCGAGGGCATGGAAACGGCTTTGACCGAAGGAGCGGAAATCGGTCCGGGCGATCAGCTCGGCACGGTAGCGGGTGCCGCCGGGGCAGTCGGCGGGCTGCGCCTGAGGCTTTCGCGGGATCACGAAAACCATCCACCCCTGTTCTGTCGCCCATCCGAGGCCGCCGTGTGGCGACGCCTCGCCCCATCGCCTTCGGCGCTTCTCGGGATCGATTGCGATGCACCGGCTGCAATATCCGGCCGGGAGGTGCGGGCATGGCATGAGTTCGTCTATGACGAGACCGGCCACACCGTTCTCGATTTCAGCGGCATGGCGCCTCTGATCGGCCATGGGCACCCATCGATCGCCGCTGCCAGCTATCAGCAGCATCTGCGCCTTACCGCATCCTTCGACGGAAGCGCCGAGGCGGAAGCGCTGAGGCAGGCGCTGGTGGATATTGCGCCGCCCGGCTTTACGGATGTAGTGCTGTTTCAGGACCGGCATGCAGCGATGGAAGCGATCACCGAGCTTGCGCGAGCAAGGGAGACGACGGAGGAAAGGGCCGCGGTCGCGGCCTATCAGGAGAACAGTGCAGAGGACGAAATCGACGGATCATCGGAAGACGAGGCGGAGATTTCCTATGCCGTGGCAAGCGAACAAGCAGAACGGGAAGAGTGTGCCACACCTCTGATCGTCGAACTGCTCCCTGGCCTTCTCCATGCAGCAGAGCAGATAACATCAGCGCGGGAAAACGACCGGCTGATCATTGTCGACGAAACGCGCACCGGCTACGGCCGCCTGGGCGAAAACCTCTGGAACACCGAGCGCGACGACATCAAACCTGACTTTCTGCTGGCCGGCAGCGGCGATGGGGGCAGGCTGTCCGTGGTTTTCTGCAACGAGGAATTTTCCGAAGCGCTTGCGCCGCTCGCAAATCCGGTCTCTCCGGTCGATGCCGCCACCGCATTGGCGGCGCTGACAGTGTTGCGTGAAGAGAACCTGGCGGCAAATGCGTCGGCCATGGGCGAGCTTCTGGAAAAGGGCTTGCGGCAACTTGCCGAAGAAAGTGATCGCATCGAAGCGATCGAGGGCCGCAGACTATGGTGGTCAATACAACCGAGGAGCGAAGATATCGAAATATGGGATGCCCTCGACGGACATGTCCTGCATGATGTCGACCATTCCGGCAGGCTGATCCTCGCGCCACCGCTTTGCGTCAGCGAGGCCAGCATCAACCTGTGCCTCGATCATCTCCGCAATACCCTGCGCCTTCCGCCGAAATAGAATTTAACTTGGGGCCGCCCTTGTCTGGACGCCATCCATACCTAAGTTAGGCTCGCTGGAGTAGCCGGCGGCATTGCGAACGTAATTTCACAATATCGCCTTTCTCCTGTCATCATGCAGAAAAATATTCTGTCTAAATTGGATTTCGTTGATCACCTGGCGCGTTTCAGCTAGAGTGATTGGTGGTCAGAAAATCGATTCTGACGTTATCGCGCAACCCTTGAGAAGGAGAGTGACATGTCTGAGACTACACGCGTCATCGCCTTCGATCGGCACGCGCTCGATGTGAATAGCACGGATCGCCGCTCCCTTCCGTGCTGTCGAATGTAACGCTTCCGGTTCAATTCGTTCCTGAAATTATCATTCGTTTTGCGCTGCATGTCCTGCAGCCAATACGGGAGTCTACCCATGCAGAAGCAAGTCATCAAATTCGCCGGCGAGCCCGTCGGCATCGTGATCCCGGATGAAGACCGTTTGAAATTCATCGCGGTGAAATTCCACGTCATCGACCTCGACGAACAGCGTTTCGATTCGGCCGACGACGTGCGCCTGGCGATCAGCAAACTGGTCGCATCGAGAAATTCGGCGCCGGTCGCGCACGTTTAAGCCTGCGCCTCAAATCCAAGATGCAGAAAAGCCGCCCTTGAGGCGGCTTTTGTTTTGCTCGTCTGTTGAGCGAATTACGGCTCAGAAGGCCGTAAACGTAATCGTCGTCAGAGACCGCTCGATGCCCGGAATGCAGGCGATCTTTTCGTTGACGAAACGGCCGATCTCGGCCTCGTCGCTGATATAGACCTTCAAGAGCAGATCCCATTCGCCGCTGGTGGAATAAAGCTCGGAAACGAGTTCCGTCTTGTAGATGGCGTCGGCAACCTCATAGGTCTTGCCGGGCTTGCAGCGCAGCTGCACGAAGATTGGTTTCATGGGGTTCGCTTAGCCTTTATGGACTGACTGATGGAGCGGCTCTCAAGCCGCAAAATATGTTTGACCGACTATTGGCCGATGCTTGCCGCCGGTGCAAGCATATCCGACCGGATCTCCCGGGCGATCCAGTCACGAAAGGCGGCGAGCGGCGGATAGCTCGCCCGGTCGGGCAGATAGGCGAGGTAATATTGGCCTGTCGGCATCGGTTCCGCATCGGCGGCAAGCACAAGCTGGCCCTCCTCCAGCTCGCGCTCGATCAGAAACCGCGGCAGCAGCGCTGCCCCGAGGCCCGATCTCGCCGCCTCGACCATCGTGGTGAACTGGTCGAACAACATGCCATGCACCGTATCGAACGGCACATTGTTTTGGCGTAGCCACAGCTCCCACGCATCCGGCCGGGTGCTCAGATGCAGAAGCGGCGCAGGGAGCAGATCCGCGGGCGCTTGCAGGAGATGCCGGGCCTTGAACTCGGGACTGCAGGCCGGCACCGTCTGTTCATCCATCAGGAAACTCAATGCCGCACCGGGCCAGCGCGCCTGGCCGAAATGGATCGCGGCATCGAGCGTGTCGAAGCGGAAATCGAACGGTTCCAGCCGGGTGATCAGATTGACCACCATGCCGGGATGCTGGTCGAGAAATTTTCCGATCCGCGGGGTGAGCCAGCGTGTGCCGAAAAACGGCAGGATGGCGAGGTTGAGCGTGCCACCGGCCGGATTGGCCCTCAGGTTGAGCGATGCGTTGGAAATACGCCTGAGCGCCTCGCGGACTTCGCGTGCATAGGCGTCACCCGCAAGCGTCAGCCGGATCGTCTGCCTTTCACGCAGGAAAAGCGCCACGCCGAGCTGCTTTTCGAGCGCCGAGATCTGCCGGCTGACGGCGCTTTGGGTGAGGCCGAGCTCGTTGGCGGCAGCCGTGACGCTTCCGGTACGGGCAGCCGCTTCGAAGGCGGAAAGCAATGAGAAGGATGGAAGGAAGCGTCTGGGTGGAAGCATGTCATTCCTCCAGCGAATGACCTGATGAATTTATGTCGATATTCACTGCGAAATCGCCTCTGTAAAGTCGTGCAAAACAAATAAAATCCGGGAACTTCTTGATGCTGAATGATCCGCGTTCGCACGGCCTCTGGGAGAGGACCGCGCCGCCTACACCTGTGACGACACCCTTGAAGGGGAATATCACCGCCGACGTCGTGATCGTCGGTGGTGGATATACCGGCCTGTCGGCAGCCCTGCATCTGGCCGAGCGCGGCACCGATGTCGTGCTTCTGGAGGCTGCCGAAATCGGCTTTGGCGGCGCCGGACGCAATGTCGGCCTGATCAATGCCGGCATGTGGGTGATGCCTGACGATTTTCCGAAGGAACTCGGCGAGCATTATGGCGAGCGCGCACTCGAGCTTCTGGGCAACGGTCCTTATCTGGTTCGAGAGCTGATCGAAAAGCACGATATCGCCTGCGAACTCGAGACGAACGGCACGCTGCATTGCGCGGTCGGCGCGGAAGGCATGAAGGAACTGGAAGAGCGTGCTCGCCAATGGCAGAAACGCGGCGCGCCGCTGACCGTTCTCGACGCCGCAGAGACCGAACGCCGGATCGGCACCAAGGCCTATGCCGGATCGCTGCTCGATATGCGCGCCGGCACGCTGCAGCCGCTTGCCTATGCGCGCGGGCTGGCGCATGCCGCTATCAAGGCCGGCGCAAAGCTGCATACCGGCAGCCCCGTGATCTCGACCGGCGAGGCAGGCGGAAAACGGATCGTCAGCACGGCGCAGGGCGAGGTTTCTGCCGATTGGGTTATCGTTGCGACGGATGCCTATTCGACGGGGCCGTGGGTGCAAGTGAGGCGCGAACAGGTTCACCTCCCCTATTTCAACCTCGCGACCAAACCGCTTTCCGCCAATCTGCGCCGCTCTATCCTGCCCAATTGCGAAGGATGCTGGGATACGAAGGAAGTGCTGTCCTCATTCCGCATGGATCAGGCCGGTCGACTGGTGTTCGGTTCGGTCGGCGCATTGCGCGGCACCGGCACAGCGGTGCACAAGGCCTGGGCGCGCCGCTCGCTGAAGCGGCTGTTCCCGCAATTGGGAGACGTCGAATTCGAGGCCGAATGGTACGGCAAGATCGGCATGACCGACAATGCGCTGCCGCGCTTCCATCGGTTCGGCACCAATGTCATCGGGTTCTCCGGTTACAATGGCCGCGGCATTTCGCCGGGTTCGACATTCGGCAAGGTCCTGGCCAACTATATTCTCGGCGATATCGCCGAAGCGGACCTGCCGCTGCCCCTGACCGAAGTGCAGGAAGCACGCTTTCGCCCGATGAAGGAAGCCTATTACGAGGCAGGCGCGCAGATCGCGCATTTTGCCACTGAACGGTTTTGAAACCTCCCTTGGTCGGCAGATGTTGCGAAAACGCCGCCGACTTGTAGATTGCCCTCCAAACAGACATCCGGAGACCGACATGACGCTCGCCAAACTCGACCTCGCCGCCGAAGTGGACAAGATCTTTGCCGATCTCGGCGTTGCTGCCGACCAGTACAAGGGTGGCACGCTTGCTGTTCGCTCGCCGATTTCAGGCACCGAGATCGGCCGACTGCCGGAAGTCACTGCCGCAGATGCCAAGAAGGCAATCGACGCGGCGCATGAAGCCTTCCTCGAATGGCGTCTTGTGCCGGCACCCAAGCGCGGCGAACTGATCCGCCTGCTCGGCGAGGAACTGCGCAGCGCCAAGGCGGCGCTTGGCCGTCTCGTCTCGATCGAGGTCGGCAAGGTAACCTCCGAAGGTCTCGGCGAAGTGCAGGAAATGATCGACATCTGCGATTTCGCGGTCGGTCTTTCCCGCCAGCTCTACGGACTGACGATCGCAACCGAACGGTCCGAACACCGGATGATGGAAACCTGGCATCCACTCGGCGTGATCGGCATCATCTCCGCCTTCAATTTCCCGGTCGCGGTCTGGTCGTGGAACTCGGCGCTCGCCATCGTCTGCGGCAATTCCACCGTCTGGAAGCCTTCTGAAAAGACGCCGCTGACGGCGCTCGCCACCCAGGCGATCTTCGACAAGGCGCTGGCTCGCTATATCGCCAATGGAGGCTCGGCGCCGAAGAACCTTTCGACGCTTCTGATCGGCGGTCGTGACATTGGTGAAGCTCTGGTCGACCATGAAAAGGTGCCGCTGGTTTCCGCCACCGGCTCGACCCGCATGGGCCGCGAAGTCGGCCCGAAGCTGGCACAGCGTTTTGCCCGCTCGATCCTCGAACTCGGCGGCAACAATGCCGCGATCGTCACCCCGACGGCCGATCTCGATCTGACCCTGCGTGGTGTCGCCTTCGCCGCCATGGGCACCGCTGGCCAACGCTGCACGACACTGCGCCGCCTCTTCGTGCATGACAGCGTCTATGATGCGCTCGTTCCGCGCCTCGCCAAGGCCTATCAGTCGGTTACGATCGGCTCGCCCCTCACAGATGGCAATCTTGTCGGACCGCTGATCGACCGCCAGGCTTTCGACAAGATGCAGGCAGCGCTTCAGGCCTCCAAGGCAGCCGGCGGCAAGGTGGTCGGCGGCGAGCGTGTGCTCGATGCGGAAGCAGCCGACGCCTATTACGTCCGCCCCGCAATCGTGGAAATGCCGAACCAGACCGATACCGTGAAGGAAGAAACCTTCGCGCCGATCCTTTACGTGATGAAATACTCGACCTTCGATGAGGCGCTGGCGCTGCATAACGACGTGCCGCAGGGACTGTCTTCGTCGATCTTCACCAACGACATGCGCGAGGCTGAGACTTTCGTGTCTGCCCGTGGTTCCGATTGCGGCATCGCCAACGTCAATATCGGCCCGTCCGGCGCCGAGATCGGCGGCGCGTTCGGCGGCGAGAAGGAAACCGGCGGCGGTCGCGAATCCGGTTCGGATGCCTGGAGAGCCTATATGCGCCGCGCCACCAACACGCTGAACTACGGACGCACCCTGCCGCTGGCACAAGGTGTCAAGTTCGACATCGAGTGACGGTAGCACCGTGGCGGATCTGAACCTTCTGACAGATATCGAGGGCGTGGCCGTTGGCCATGCCACCGACCTCACGCTCGGTTCGGGCGTCACGGCAATCATCTTCGATGAGCCGGCGATTGCCTCCGGCTCGGTGCTGGGCGGCGCGCCGGGCGGGCGTGATACAGCCCTTCTTGACCCGGCAATGACGGTTCAGGCGGTCGATGCCTTAGTGCTGTCTGGCGGTTCGGCCTTCGGACTGGATGCCGCAGGCGGCGTACAGTCGGGACTGCGCCAGATTGGCCGGGGTTTCGAGGTGGGTGCGGCCAGGGTGCCGATCGTGCCGCAGGCGATCCTCATGGACCTGCTGAACGGCGGCAACAAGGATTGGGGCCTGCACTCGCCCTATCGCGAGATGGGTTATTCTGCCTTTCAGGCTGCCCGAAAGGGAGCATTCGTACTCGGCACTGTCGGTGCCGGAACGGGCGCAACGACCGCGACCTTCAAGGGCGGCATCGGCTCCGCCAGCGGCGTGACCCAGTCGGGCCACAGGATTGCCGCTCTGCTTGCCGTAAACGCCATGGGCTCAACAACCATGGGAAATGGCCCGAATTTCTGGGCTGCTCCTTTCGAGAGGAACGGCGAATTCGGCGGCCTCGGTTTTCCGCAGCGGATCACCGACGAGGATACGGCGATGCGCATCAAGGGCGTGAAGCTGAAAGCGACGACGATCGGCGTGGTCGTGACTGACGCCGTGCTGACCAAGGCGCAGGCGCATCGCCTGTCGATCATGGCCCATGACGGCCTGGCCCGCGCCGTTCTGCCGGCACATCTTCCCGGCGATGGCGACACGATATTTTCCGCCGCAACGGGAAGAAAATCTCTTGGCGATCCGTCCGACTTTGCCGAGCTTTGCCACCTCGCGACATTGGTAACGGCACGCGCAGTGGCACGTGGTGTCTATGAGGCAACCACTCTGCCGGTGCAGAATGCGCAGGCGGCATGGCGGGATAGATACAAATAACCAAAGGTTGTATTTATTTCAATTGCAACCAAGCGAAAATTACTTCACTCTCCTCTCACTGGAAAATATCGCCGGGAGACACTGCCACATGTGTCCGGCCGCCAGATGGGGGACTTATGGATATCGCGGAAATCGGGAGTATCAACCTCGGTCAATTCGGCACCGCTCTCTCGGCGGTCGCCGCCCTTGGAACGGCAGCATTCGGGCTTGTGGATGTAACGAAGCCGTTTAACGGCGGAATTTCCAATGTCGGCTATCATTTCATCGAATCGGCATTTCAGCCGTTTGAAGCCGCTCTCAAGACGATCAATGCGGAAGAGCCTTATGCGGTCGTAAAGGCAAACTGGCTGAACGGAATGGACAAGGCCGAGCAGAAGGCCGCCGCCAGAAATCTGATAAGGCTGGGCTTCAATTCGCAGACAGCCGCACCGATTGCCGGTTATGTTCTGCCGGGTGACGAAAATCTTCTTACCACGATCGCCCGGAAGATGGAGATCGGCGAGACGCCGAACGAGACTGAGTTGGCCATTCTGGCGCGCTTCGACGCGATCATCGACGCACGGCTGAACGCAGCCTTCGAGCGCGCCGAACAGCAGTTCCGCAATACGTCACGCTTCGTCGCCGCTGCAATTGCGATCGTGCTGGCTGAGGTGGGCATGGCGGTGGTCACCGAGGATTTCGAATCTTCGCATTTCATTCTGGCCTTCCTGATCGGGCTCGTCGCCGTTCCTGTCGCTCCGATAGCCAAGGATCTGTCCTCGGCCATTTCCAAAGCCGCATGGGCGTTCAAAGCAGTAAGAGGATAGGGTTTCGCCGTGACGCTATTCCTCAATTTCAGGGTTTCACCAATTGGCGGCGCCATCGCAATGACGCCGGCAATGCAGAAGATTGATACGGACTTTGCCTTGTCTCCGGTAAGACCGGATATATTCAGGCAGCAGACAGCCGACCGTGATGTCCTTTTCGCCGTTCACGGCTACAATAACAGACAGAGCGATGGCGTGCATGCGCTCTCCCGGCTCGAGACACTTCTCGACCTGCCGCCCTCTGCTGTTTTCATCGGCATCTTATGGCCGGGTGATTCCCAGGCGGGCTTCATCAGCTACCCGGTGGAAAAACCAACGGCGAATCTGACCGGCCAGAGGCTGGCGGCATTCTGCAATCGTGAACTGCGGCAGGCCGCAAGTTTTTCCTTCGCCAGCCACAGCCTGGGCGCCAGAGTGGTTCTGGAAACGATCAGACGGCTGAATCGCGAAACACGCTCGGCATGCCTGATGGCGGCAGCCATAGAACGAACCTGCCTTGAGAAGGAATATGCCGATTCATTCGCAAAGACCGGACACATCTATGTGCTTGCATCCGAAAAGGACCTCGTGCTTCGCTTGGCTTTTCCGTTCGGCAATTTCTTCGGGCATGTTCTCGACCCGACCAGCAATCCGCTCTCCGGTGCGCTCGGCTTTCGCGGACCGCCAAGAGCAATCGGCAATACCGTTCAGCCTTGGCAGATCGATAAAGAACTGGATTACGATCACGGCGAATACCTGCCGCCGTCCGACGCCAAGCCATCATTTCCGGATCCCGAAGGCACATGGGTGGAACCGGCCAATTTCATTCGCCGCGCCTTCAATCTCGAACGGCAGATCTGGCCCGTTTAGGGGACGGATCAGCTTGCGGCGAAAGACGCCAGCGCGTTTTCCAGACGCACCCAACCGTCATTACCCGGCAGGCCGATCCTGAGATCGTCCGGTCGCTCATCGAAGCGACGGGTGATGATGCCATGGCTGGCAAGATGTCGGTAAAGTGCCTGGGCCTTGGAATCCCGGATCAACCGGAACAGCGATGTGCCGCCATGCATGGAAATGCCGGCAGTCGTCAGCAGCGTCTCCAGACGAGCCGTTTCGTCTTCCAGCCGCCGGCGCATCATCACCTGCCACCAGCCATCGGCCAGTGCCTCGCTTGCCACATGCAGCGCCGGGCCGGATATCGCCCAGGGACCGAGCCTGTCTTCAATCCGTCGCACCACATCGGGATGCGAGATCGCGAAACCGAGCCTGAGGCCTGCCATGCCGTAGAATTTTCCGAATGAACGCAAGACCAGAAGGCCACCGCTTTCGACCATTTCGGCAACGCTTTTGGCTTCAGACACGTCCGAAAAGGCTTCATCAACGACGAGCAGTCCACCTTTGGCCCGCATGGCGTCGGCAAGCGAAAGGAGATCCGTCTTCGCCACGATGCGGCCGGTCGGATTGTTGGGGTTGACGATGACGGCGAGATCCGCCGTTGCGAGCTGATCGATGTCATCGGTTTCGGTAACCTCGAAGCCGGCCAGTTTTGCCGCGCGGGCATGTTCGGCATAGGTCGGAGACAGGATCGCGGCCTTGCGTCCACCGATCAGCGAGGCGACGATCGGCAGCAGGATTTGCGTACCCGGTCCGGCTGCGACATGGGCTGCGGATGGCGCGTGATAAGCATTGGCCGCGATCAGTTTCAGCTCATCAAGCGATGCCGGCTCCGGCAGCCGTGCAAAAACATTGCTAGGGATCGGCGAATGCGGATAGGAATGCGGATTAATACCAGTCGAAAGGTCGATCCACGGTTCCGGCGCCTGAGGAAAAAGCGCCCGCGCCCTGGCCAGATTGCCGCCGTGCTGGATAGGATCGCCAACGACATTTTTATCCATTGGGTTTGCCACAGCAATGTTCCTTCTCGCATTTCTCGCGCTGATCGTGGAGCGCTTTACCGGCTATCCGGACTGGCTGTTCAAGCTGATCGGCCATCCCGTGACATGGATCGGCCGGCTGATATCTCAACTCGACACCCGATGGAACCGCGAAGCGGATGACTTCGCCACGCGAAAACGCATGGGGATCCAGGCACTCGCCGTTCTGATGGCGGTCGTCATTCTGGTCTCTGCGGTGCTGCAGGACGTGCTGCTTGTAATCCCGTTTGGTCCGATCCTGCTCATCCTCGTCGCCGCCAGCCTTCCGGCCCAGAAGAGCCTGGAACGGCATGTGCGCGATGTCGCTTCCTCGCTCAAGCATCATGGCTTGCCGGCGGGACGGGCAGCGGTATCCCGAATTGTCGGACGCGATGTCGAACAGCTGGACGAAGCGGCGGTCTGCCGGGCGGCGATCGAAAGCCTCGCAGAGAACTTTTCGGATGGCGTGGTCGCCCCGGCCTTCTGGATGGGCATCGGCGGTCTGCCTGCCGGTGCGGCCTACAAGGCCGCCAATACCGCCGACAGCATGATCGGCCACCGCTCTGCCCGCCACGAGGCCTTCGGCTGGGCGGCAGCGCGTTTCGACGACCTGGTCAACCTGCCCGCCTCGCGACTGACCGCAGCGCTTTTCGTGGTTGCCGCCCTTTTCGTTCGCGATGCCTCGCCCGGCAATGCCATCAGGGCGATCCGCCGCGATGCCAAGAACCATCGTTCGCCGAATGCCGGTTGGCCGGAAGCGGCGATGGCGGGGGCGCTGGGCATAGCGCTTGCCGGCCCGCGCAGTTATGGCGGCGAGATGATCGAGGCGGGTTATATGGGTGAAGGTGGCCGCAGCGAACTGGTCTATGAGGACATCTACGACGCGCTGAAGATTGCCCGCATCGCCGACATGCTGCTGATCGGCCTTTTCGGTGTTCTGGCGATCCTCATGTGGCAAGTCTGAGCAACCCTGTCAGATCGAGATGCCGCTCCATATGGGCGGCCAGACGATCGAGAATGGCATCGACATTCGCCTCGTAATCGAGGCCTGAGGACGAGCCGCCAAGACGGGTGAGCCAGGCGGAACGTTGCCTGTCGTCGGAAAACAGCCCGTGCACATAGGTGCCGATGACCCGGCCATCCGCGGAGGAGGCCCCTTCCGCGTGGCCGCCGATCATCGAGAACGGTCGGGCGCAATCCGCGCCGGACGTGCGGCCGATATGCATTTCATAGCCGGCGAAGGAAATGCCGTCGAAACTGGTACCCGAAACGGCTTCAAGCCGCTTGGCGCCGGAAAGAACCGTTTCCACATCGAGCAGGCCGAGGCCATCGACAGAGCCGGGCGGTCCTTCCGTCCCTTCCGGATCGGAAAGCCGCTTGCCAAGCATCTGATACCCGCCGCAGAGACCGAGAACCCGCCCGCCGCGGCGATAATGGGCAGCGATATCGACATCGAACCCGGCTTCGCGCAGCGCCGCAAGATCCGAAATCGTGGCCTTGGAGCCGACCAGCAGCACGAGATCGCAATCGCCGGGAATGGGCTGGCCGCGGTGGACGCGGATCAGTTCCACATCCGGCTCGGCTTCCAGCGGATCGAGATCGTCGAAATTGGAAATATGCGGCAGGATCGGCACCGCGATGCGGATTTTCGCGCCCGGCTTGCGGGCAAAGGACTGGGAAAGGCCCAGCGCATCTTCGGCGGGCAAAAGTGCGGCATCGGCAAAATGCGGCAGAAGCCCGATCGACTGCCAACCGGTGAAGCGGCCGATCAGATCCATGCCTTCGGCAAACAGCGCCGGATCACCGCGGAACCGATTGACGATGAAGCCGCGGATCATCGCCGCATCATCGGCGTCGATGACCAGCTTCGTGCCGGCAAGACTGGCGATGACGCCGCCGCGATCGATATCGCCGATCAGGATAACCGGCACATCGGCGGCGCGGGCAAAACCCATATTGGCAATATCGTTCTGGCGCAGGTTGATTTCAGAGGCACTGCCGGCACCCTCGACCAGAACCAGATCGGCCTTGGCGCGCAGGATCTCGAAGCTTTCGAGCACGCGGGAAAGCAGTCGTGGCTTGAGATGCTGGTATTCGGAGGCCTTGGCATTGCCTTCGACCCGCCCCTGCACCACGACCTGGGAGCCGATCTCGCTCTGCGGTTTTAAGAGGACCGGGTTCATGTGAACGCTGAGCGGCACGCCGGCCGCCCGCGCCTGCAGCGCCTGTGCCCGACCGATCTCGCCGCCATCGGCGGTGACGGCGGCGTTGTTCGACATGTTCTGCGGCTTGAACGGCATGACGCTCAGGCCACGCAAGGTAAAGGCGCGGGCAAGACCGGCCACGACCAGCGACTTGCCCACGTCGGAGCCCGTTCCCTGGAACATCAGCGAGCGAGCGACCATGATTTAGAACTCGATGCCGGCCTGGGCTTTGACGCCCGCCTTGAAGTGATGCTTGACCAGAGACATTTCCGTCACCAGATCCGCCGCCTCGATCAAGGCCGGTTTCGCGTTGCGGCCGGTAACGACAACATGCAGGTCGGGGCGTCGGGCCTGGAATGCGGCAACGATCTTTTCAAGATCGAGATAATCGTAGCGCAAGGCAATGTTCAACTCATCGAGGATGACCAGCCCGATGGTTTCGTCGGCCATCAGTTCGAGCGCTTTCTCCCAGGCCCTTTCCGCAGCCGCGATATCGCGCTTCAGGTCCTGGGTTTCCCAGGTGAACCCCTCGCCCATCGTATGCCAGACGACACGATCACCGAACACGGCAAGTGCCGGCTGTTCGCCGGTCGACCACGCACCCTTGATGAACTGCACGATACCAACACGGCGATTATTGCCGAGCATGCGCAGCGCCAGCCCGAAGGCCGCCGTCGACTTGCCCTTGCCGGGGCCGGTATGGACGATGAGAAGACCCTTTTCCAGGGTCTTCTCTGCGACTTCGGCATCCTGAACCGCCTTGCGGTTCGCCATCTTGGCGCGATGGCGCTCCTCGGTGGTTTCGTCTACAGTCTTCAACGCGCTGCAAGCTCCCTTTCGGTTTTGAGAGACACATGTTCTCCGCTGCGAAATGCCTGCCTTAGCACGGCGGCGGCAACACCGAGAACCGCCCAGAAGATCAGATTAGTGGCATAAACGGCATTGACGAAACGGGCATAAAGCTCGGCCGGCACAGCCGTTTCATGGCTTGGCGGCAGCGGCGCACCGACAAGATGCGGAGCGACCAGAAGCACGATCGCCAGAGCCGCCAGCAGGGCCGAGCGGGTATAGGCGAGAAGGCCGATACCTGCAGCGGTGCAGATGGCGGTCGAGACCCACCAGAGCTGACGCGGACCGAGTTCGGCGGCAGGCATGCCCGGAAGTTCCGGTGGCAGGCCGAGACCCGGCGCAAGGCTGACGGTGAGGAAGCCGGCAATGCCGAACATCAAACCACCCCGCCAGCCGCCAAAACCGCCGAGCGCTTCGGCCAGCGCGATCGCGACGAGCGCAAAGCCGATGGCGGCGAGCACATCGGCCGAAGCGGTATAGATGAAACGCTCGAAACCATCGGCAGGCGCCCAGGCTTCCTCGTCGTGATGGTGATCGGCGGCAGCTGGTTGGGCGGTACCGGCAACAGGCGGCGCTGCGTCATGCGAATGGCTGTGTCCGGCCTCTTCGCCGCCGGCATTTTCAAAAGTTTCCGCCTGCAGGATCAGCGGCACCGTGGAAAAGCTCTGCATCACGGTCATCAGCAGGCCGGACAATAGCCCGGCGACCACCGCCGCAAGGACGATGTTACGAAACAACGACATTTTGAAATTCCTCTTAGTGGCAGGGGAAGGCCAGCGAATGGCGCGTATCGTGGGCGGCGTTATGCACGACTTCCAGATGCGAGAAGCCGACGAAACCGACCATGAACAGGCCGAGAAGGGCCGACATGCTCAGAGGAATGATTTTTGATGCGGAAACGCTGACTGCACCTGCAGCAGAATTCGTAATCATGGATTGCGTCTTTCTGCCCTCCACCCGAGGGCTGTTCTAGATTTCCAAATCTCTCTGGCAGGTCTCCTGGCTCGCGGATCGGGCGCCTTCACCCGCCTTCCCAGATCAATCCGAAAAGGATTGCTCCAGTGGCTTGACGGCCGGATGGCCGTTTTGGGTAAAGGCTTTCCGCTTACAGTTGCGGGGGCAGCCGCGGGTTTGACGAAGGATCGTCGCACCGCATTCCCTTGAGTAACCCTTCCGGGTACCAAAGACAGGTCCACTATAGCCAATTCGGTTGCATCGGCAATCGCCTTTGCGACATTGACAGTTTGACCGCGGAACGCTTACTTGAGCGCCACGACGGTCCCTTGCCGGCAACGGCAGGGGCTAAGAGAGAATGCGGTGCGGACTTGCAAAATCAGTCCAATGCCGCGGCTGCCCCCGCAACTGTGTGCGGCGAGCCATCCAGCCAGAGACGCCACTGGGAAACCGGGAAGGCAGGCGGATGGTGACGACCCGCGAGCCAGGAGACCTGCCGTACAGAAATCATGCTTTTCCGGGCGGGGTGCTCCGGCAAAGGCTTTAATCATCGCTGCAGGATGGCCTGGCCTTCCTGTTCCGCACCCCGACTTGAGTAACCCGGCGGTAGTGCGGCCTGATGACAGATGATGCGCGAAAAGACGAAACCGGAACGACCGCCACCGGCAATGCCGGCGACGTGGACGTGACGATCTTTGTCTGCACCAATTGCCGCGAGGCGACGGACAGCGAGGCCCGCCCCGGTATAGGCCTGATCGAAGCGCTGAAACTGGCTACCGAGGGCAAGCCGCTCGCCGTCAAGCCGGTCACCTGCCTTGCCAATTGCGACAAGAGCCCGAGTGCGGCCTTCAACCACCGCTCCGGCTGGTCCTATGTTTTTGGCCATCTCTCCACCGACAATGTCGACGATATCGTCACCGGCGCCATGATGCTGGCCGAAGACGAGCGCGGCTTCCTGCCCCTTCGCGGTCGCCCCATGTGCCTGCGCGGCAAGGGCATGACGGCCCGTATCCCACCCTTTCATCACCACGAGGACATGCCTTCATGAGCGAAAACTCTGCCCCTAAGTTCGATAAGGTTCCCTGCACCGTCGTTACCGGCTTTCTCGGCGCCGGCAAGACCACGCTGATCCGCAACCTTATCGAAAAGCTGGACGGCAAGCGGCTGGCGATCATCGTCAACGAATTCGGCGATGTCGGCATCGATGGCGAGGTGCTGAAAGGCTGCGGCATCGAGAGCTGCCCGGACGACAACATTATCGAATTGGCCAATGGCTGCATCTGCTGCACGGTGGCAGACGATTTCGTGCCGGCGATCGACCAGATTCTTGCCCGCGAGCCGCGCGTCGATCATATCCTGATCGAGACCTCGGGCCTGGCGCTGCCGAAGCCGCTCGTGCAGGCTTTTCAGTGGCCTGCGGTCAAGGCGCGCGTGACCGTGGACGGCGTTATTGCCGTAGTCGACGGCGTGGCCCTGGCCGAAGGCCGTGTTGCCGATGACCACGATGCGCTCGAAGCCCAGCGCCAGACTGACAGCTCGATCGACCATGACGATCCGGTCGAGGAAGTGTTCGAGGATCAGGTCGCCTGTGCCGACATGATCGTGCTGACCAAGACCGACCTTCTCGACCAGGCTTCGCTTGCAGCCGCCAAGGGCCGCGTTCAGGCGCATCTGCCGCGTGCGGTCAAGATCGTGCCGGCTGCCAATGGCGCGGTTGATCCGGGCGTTCTGATCGGCCTCGGCCTTGCCGTCGAGGACGATATCGAGAACCGCAAGACCCATCATGACGACGAACTGGACCACGACCACGACGATTTCGACAGTTTTGTCATCGATCTGGCTGCGGTAACCGACCCCGAAGCGCTGGCCGCCCGTATCTCCGCGACCGCCGAAGCAGAAAACGTGCTGCGCATAAAGGGCTTTGTCGAGGTCGCGAACAAGCCGATGCGCCTGCAGGTTCAGGCTGTAGGATCGCGCGTGAACCACTATTTCGACCGCGCCTGGGCGCCCGGCGAAACCCGCCAGAGCCGCCTCGTCGTGATCGGCGAAAAGGGCATCGACCGTGCCGCGATCGAGAAGATGCTGGCGGCATAAAAGCCGAGCAAAGCAATTCCGGGAAAAGTGCGAGGCGGTTTTCCCTCCGGAATTGCGACAGACAAAGGAAAAGGATGCACATACTCGCCACCACATCGTCGTCGCTCGACGACCTGATCGAACCGGTAGACCTCAACCAGTCACCGGCCGATGTGGTGGTCTTGTCCTTTTCCGGCAGCGATTTGAACGGGATTGCGGCGGCTTGGGAGGCGGTTGGCCGTGTCGAGCAGGATACGGCTGGGGCTGGTGGTCTTGATGCCCCCCTCTGGCCTGCCGGCCATCTCCCCCACAAGGGGGGAGATCAGCAAGACGCACCGACATCACCAAATTCCCAGCCCTTAAATGGCGCGAAACCTCACCGCGAGTCGATCTCCCCCCATGTGGGGGAGATGCCCGGCAGGGCAGAGGGGGGTGACGTTTGGCGCGACGACCATTCCCCATCCCTCGCCCTCACCAACCTCTCCGACCTGCGCCACCCCATGTCCGTCGATCTGTGGCTGGAAAAGACCGCAGCCCATGCAAAAGTCATCCTCGTGCGCATTCTCGGCGGTTATGATCGCTGGGCCTATGGCGTCGAGGAACTGTCGCGGCTGGCGAAGCGGAAGAAGATCGCGCTCGCCATGTTGCCCGGCGAATGCAGCATGCGCGACGAGCGGCTGGCCGCCGCCTCCACGGTTTCCGAGGCAAACCTTGCAGGAATCCTGGCCTGTTTTCGCGAGGGCGGACCGGACAATATGCGGCTTCTGGTGCAGCGATTGGGAGCCCTGGCAAGCAATGATACGACTGAGCTTCCGCCTGCAATAGCCATGCCGAAGGCAGGTTTCTATCGTCCCGGAATAGGCATCGTCGATCGACAAGATCTGACGGCCGGATTTTCGCCCGATGCGCCGTGCCTGCCGATCCTGTTTTACCGGTCCATGCTGCTCGCCAACGATGCCGCACCGATCGATGCACTCTTCGAAGCGCTTGAGGCTCGCGGTTTCGCCCCCGTACCGCTCTTCGTCAGCGGCCTCAAGGATGCCGAAGCGATAAGCTTTGTCGAACAGGCGATAACCGAGCTTCGGCCCGCTGCGATCCTGACGACCACTGCCTTTGCCAGCGGCACGGATGAAAGGAACGAGACGATTTTCGATCGCTCCGGCATCCCGGTCTTCCAGATCGTTGTCGCGACCACGAGGCGTGAAGGCTGGGCCGAGGGCAGGCGCGGCTTGAACCCTGCCGACCTTGCCATGCATGTCGTGTTGCCTGAACTCGATGGCCGCATTCTGGCCGGCGTGATCTCCTTCAAGCAGGGCAGCGGCTCGGCCGAACTCGTCAACAGCCCTGAAGCTGATCGCGTCGACCAGGTGGCGGAGCGGATCGCAGCCTTTCTGCGGATGAAGATGACGGCCCGCGCGGAGCGAAAAATCGTTATTCTGATGCCGGATTATCCGAGCGCACCGGGCCGCACCGGTTACGCAGTCGGGCTGGATGTGCCGCAAAGCGTGCTTGCCATGCTGCGCGAGCTTTCGTTCGCCGGTTATTCGGTTGACGATATTCCGGAAACGCCCCGCGACCTCCTTGATCGTCTCGACGGGAAGACTGGCTCCCTGCCGCTTCGCGACTACGTCGCAGCATCCGGTGCCGACGAAGCATGGGGCGATGCGAAAGACGACTCGGATCTCGAAGATGGTGTTTACCGCTTCCGCGCCGCGCAGTTCGGCAATATCACCGTGGCGCTGGCGCCGGATCGAGGTCGCAATGCCGATCGCCGCACCGATTACCACAGCCCTGATCTGCCCCCGCGCCACGCGCTGATCGCCTTCGGGCAATGGATGCGCTATACCTTTGGCGCCCATGCGATCGTGCATGTCGGCGCCCATGGCACGCTCGAATGGCTGCCGGGCAAGACGGTGGCGCTGTCGAAGGATTGTTTCCCGGAACTGGTGACTGGCGGCCTGCCGGTCATCTATCCCTTCATCGTTTCCAATCCCGGCGAGGCAGCCGTCGCCAAACGGCGGATTTCCGCCGTAACCATCGGCCACCTGCCTCCGGTTCTGACCGGCGCCGGTCTTTCGGATGATGAGAAGAAGCTCGAACTGCTGGTCGACGAATATGCCCAGGCCGATGGCCTGGACCGCCGCCGTCGCGACCGGCTGGCAAAACTGATCGTCGATGCGGCCCGCGATACCACGATTGCCACCGATGCCGGTGTTTCCCGTGACGACGACCCGGATACTGCGCTCGCCCGGATCGATGCGTTTCTCTGCGATCTCAAGGACTTTGCGATCAAGGATGGCCAGCATGTTTTCGGCGAAGTGGCTGAAGGCGACGATGACCCGCTGCGGATCGCCAGCGCCGGGACGGAAAAGCAGGCGCTGCTCGACGCGCTGGATGGCCGGCATATCCGCCCCGGCCCTTCCGGTGCACCGGCACGTGGCCGCCGCGATGTGATGCCGACCGGGCGCAATCTCTTTGCCAGCGATCCGCGCACCCTGCCGACGCCGACCGCCTTCGAGCTGGGTAAACGTGCCGCCGACGAAATTCTGCGCCGTTATCTTCAGGATCATGGCGACTGGCCGAAAAACCTTGTTTTCGATCTCTGGGGCAGCGCCTCGCTGCGAAGCGGCGGCGAGGAAGTGGCGCAGGTTCTGGCACTGATGGGCGCAAGGCCGGTTCAGGATATGGCGACCGGCCGTGTGACCGGTATCGAGGTTTTGCCTCCCGCGCAGCTCGGCCGTCCGCGCGTGGATGTGACGCTGAGGATTTCCGGCCTGTTTCGCGACATGTTCCCGGCGCTGATCTCCCTACTGGATGCCGCGATGCGGGCGATTGCAGCACGCGAGGAAGCACCGGGCGACAATCCGCTTGCTGAAGAGACACAGAAAACCGGCTCGGTTCCGCCGCGCATTTTCGGCTCGGCGCCCGGCACCTATGGCTCCGGTATCGAGGAAAAGCTTGCCGACGGATCCTGGGGCGAGCGGGAAGAACTCGGCCGCATCTATCTCGACGCCACCAGCCACGCCTTCAGCGGCGCGGACGGCATGGCAAGCCACGTACCCGGCGAATTTGCCGGACGGATCGGCAATGCCGACCTGCTCGTCCATACCGGCGACGATCCCGGCCGCGATCTTCTGGACGGATCGGCCGATGTTGCCTTTATCGGCGGTTTTTCTGCAGCGGTGGCGGCGCTCGGCGGCAAGGCGGACGTGATCGCGCTCGACACAACCGATCCTGCAAAACCGAAAGCACGCTCGATTTCCGAGGCCGTCACGCGGGTTGTCCGCGCGCGGGCCACCAATCCGCGCTTCATCGCCGGGCAGATGCGCCATGGACCGCGCGGTGCTGCCGAACTTGTCGAGACCGTCGACCGGTTGATCGGTTTTGCCGAAACCACCCACGCAATCCCGCAATCGCTTATCGATGCGACCTATGACGCCTACCTAGGTGACGAGACCGTGCGGGAATTCCTGGTGGCACAGAACCCGCAAGGCGCTCGTTATATGGGCGAGCGGTTCCGCTCAGTACTCAACCGTGGCCTCTGGCATCCGCGGCGGAATGCGGTCGATGCCGAGCTTGAGATGTTGATGGGAGAGGTCGCATGACGGCTCTCCCGCTCGACCTGCAACGCGGTGCATGCCCTGCCCTTTCGGCCCCGATGATGACCGGCGACGGCCTGTTGGCGCGCATCTCGCTGATCGAGACGATTTCGCCCGAACAACTGGCGCATATCTGCCGACTGGCGCTGACACATGGCAACGGCATGGTCGATATTTCCGCCCGCGGCAATCTTCAGGTCCGAGGCTTGAGTGAAACATCCGCGCCGCATCTGGATGCCGATGTGCGGGCGATGAACCTGCCGCTTCGCGAGGGTCTTGCCGTCGAAGTGCCGCCGCTTGCCGGGATGGATGACAGCGAGATCGCCGATCCCCGACCGCTGGCAGAGGCTATTCGTGATGCCGCGCGTAACATCACCGGACTGGCGCCGAAAATGGCCGTTGTGGTCGACGGTGTCGGGGTTTTGCGGCTGTCTGATTTGCTGGCGGATATCCGGCTTGTCGCGATCGGGAAACACGACTGGAAGTTGCTTCTCGGTGGCACTGAACAATCAGCTTATGTTTTCAATGTTTTACGTGAAACACTGGTTGTCGACACGGTAATCGACATGTTGAAACGGCTGGCAATCCTGGGAAACAAGGCTCGCGGACGGGATCTGGCCAGCGACTTGGCCGTGAACGAGCCCACGCCCCATACCTCATCGTCATCCTCGGGCTTGTCCCGAGGATCTGCCAGCGTTGCTACAGTTGATCCGTCGCAGATGCTCGGGACAAGCCCGAGCATGACGGCTGGAAAAGTGGCTGCCTCCCCATTTGATCTATTCCGCCTTTCAAATCACCGCCACGCCGTCGGCATAGGTCCGGCCTTCGGGCAGGCAAAGGCAGAACATCTAATCGCGCTTTGTGGCGAAGCCGCACGCCTGGGAATAAGGTCGCTCAAACCGGCGCTTGATCACTCGCTGCTCTTCTTCGGCACCGAGATCGCCTTCCGGGCATTGCGGGACTTCGCTCACGACAACGGGTTCATCACGTCCGTCACCGATCCCCGCAGTCATATTGCCGCCTGCTCGGGCAGCCCGGCCTGCAATTCGGCGACCATCGCTACCCACGAGATCGCCGCAGCAGCGGCCGCCGAATGCGCTGATCTGCTCGACGGCTCATTCAAGCTGCATGTAACCGGTTGCCCAAAAGGCTGCGCCCATCCGCAACCGGCGGCACTTGCGATCTGCGGCACCGCGGATCGCGTTTCTCTCATTGCGCAGGGAAAAGCTGCAGACCAACCCTTTGCTTTCTCAAGCTTTGCCGATACCAACGCCACGCTTCGCCGCCTCGCCGATCTCGTCGGATCGGAAAGACGGCCAGGCGAAAACTCAGCCGCCTGCCTTGCCCGGATCGGTTCCGACCGGCTGGCAGCGGCAGCCACAGGACGATCATGACCAATTACGACTATATTCGCGAAGGCGATGCGATCTACGAAAAGTCATTCGCGATCATTCGCGCGGAAGCAGATCTTTCCGCCTTCACCGAGGAACAGGCCGATATCGCCGTGCGCATGATCCATGCCTGCGGACTGGTCGAGGCGGCAGAACATTTCCGTTTCTCAAGCGATTTCGTCGAGGCGGCCCGTGGCGCTCTGAGGGCCGGAAAGCCGATCTATTGCGACGCCGAAATGGTGGCGCATGGCGTGACCCGCGCAAGACTGCCGGCGGAAAACCAGGTGATCTGCACCCTACGCGACAGCCGCACGGTGGAACTGGCAAAAACCATTGGCAACACTCGCTCCGCCGCCGCCCTCGACCTCTGGGACGAACTGGAAGGCGCGGTCGTCGCGATCGGCAATGCGCCGACGGCCCTCTTCCGTCTTCTGGAAATGCTGGATGCCGGCGCGCCGCGCCCGGCCGCGATCATCGGCATGCCGGTCGGTTTTGTCGGCGCGATGGAAAGCAAGGAAGCGCTGATGGAATCCACCCACGACATTCCTTATGCCGTGGTACGCGGCCGCATGGGCGGTTCGGCCATGACTGCCGCCGCAGTCAATGCGCTTGCGAGGGCAGGACTGTGAACGCGGCAATCATCAAGGGCAAGCTTACCGGCGTAGGCACCGGTCCCGGCGATCCGGAGCTGATGACGCTGAAGGCGGTGCGCGCCATCAACGAGGCCGATGTCGTCGCCTTCTTCTGCAAGAAGGGCTCGACCGGTAATGGCCGCGCCATTGTCGAGGCGCATATCCGCCCCGGCACGATCGAACTGCCGCTCGTCTATCCGGTTACGATCGAAACCCACAAGGACGAGGCCGACTACAAGAACCCGATCAACGATTTCTTCGATCGATCGGCCGAAGAGATCGCCGCCTATCTCGATGCCGGCAAGAATGTTGCCGTGCTGAGCGAAGGCGATCCGCTGTTCTACGGCTCCTACATGCACCTGCATCTGCGGCTGAAGGATCGGTATCAGGCCGACGTGATTGCAGGTGTTACCGCCATGTCCGGATGCTGGTCGATGACCGGCCTGCCGCTGGTGCAGGGCGACGACATTCTGAGCGTGCTGCCCGGCACGCTGTCGGAAGAAAAACTCGCGGAACGGCTCGCAGTTACGGATGGCGCCGTGATTATGAAGGTTGGCCGTAACTTGCCAAAAATCCGCCGTGCACTGGCATCGGTCGGAAAGCTTTCCGGCGCGCTTTATGTCGAGCGCGGCACCATGGCGAATGGCGCAGCCGAGCGACTGGAAACGCGTGACGAAAGCCCTGCACCCTATTTTTCCATCGTGCTCGTTCCCGGCTGGACCACGCGACCGCAAGGGGAAAAGAAATGACCGGGTCGCTGACCGTTGTCGGCCTTGGCCCCGGCAATCCCGACCAGATGACGCCGGAAGCTCTCGCGGCAGTTACGGCATCTACCGACTTTTTCGGCTATTTCCCGTATATAGACCGCCTGAACCTCAGAGCGGACCAGCACCGCCACGCCTCCGATAACCGCGAGGAACTGGTTCGCGCCAAGGCAGCGTTGGAAATGGCGGCCAAGGGCGGCAAGGTTTGCGTCGTTTCTGGCGGTGATCCGGGCGTATTTGCCATGGCTGCGGCGGTTTGCGAAGCGATCGACGACGGCCCGGCCGAATGGCGTGATATCGAGCTGTCCGTCGTGCCGGGTGTCACCGCCATGCTTGCGGTTGCCGCAAAGGCCGGCGCACCACTGGGTCATGATTTCTGCGCCATTTCGCTATCGAACAACCTGAAACCCTGGGCGATCATCGAGAAACGTCTCGTGGCGGCTGCGACAGCGGGCTTCGTCATGGCCTTCTACAATCCGATCAGCAAGGCGCGTCCGCACCAACTGGACGAAGCTTTCGACATTCTGCGTGCCCATCTGCCCGGCAGCGTGCCGGTGATCTTCGGCCGTGCAGCAGGCCGCCCCGACGAGGCGATCCGCATCGTGCCGCTCGCGGAAGCTGAGGGCGAGATGGCCGACATGGCGACCTGCGTGATCGTCGGCACGGCCGAGACCCGGCTGATCGAGCGGACGGACAAAAGACCGATCGTCTACTCGCCCCGTTTTCTGCGGGAGAGCTTCCAGTGACGCACCATGCCGGCAAGCTCCTCAACGCTTCTGGCCGATGGCACATCCGGCAGGCGGGGGCGTTCGATCAGCACGACCTCGATGCCGAGCCGTCGGGCAGCGCTGATCTTGCCGACGCTGGAGGCACCGCCGCTATTCTTCGAGACGATGAGATCGATCGCTTGCTGTTCAAGCAGCTGGATCTCGTCCCATTCGGAGAACGGACCGCGCGCGGTGATATAGGACACGTTCGGCAGCTTCAGCGGCGGCTCGACCGGATCGACGCTGCGCACCAGATAGGAATGCTGCGGCATCGCTTCGAAAGGCAGCAGTTCCTGCCGGCCGAGCGTCAGGAAAACCCGGCGCGGGGCAATGTCGAGGGCTTGGACGGCGGCCGCGATATCGGCGACCTCCTGCCAATGATCGCCTTTCTGTCGCGACCATGCCGGACGGCGCAAAGCGAGAATACCAACGCCCGCCAGCGCCGCCGCCTGGGCAGCGTTGCGGGAGATGTTCGCCGCAAACGGATGTGTTGCATCGATCAGCAGATCAACGTTCTTTTCGTCAAGAAATGCGGCAAGCCCATCGGCACCGCCGAAACCGCCGATGCGAACCGGCACAGGCTGTTCGGCCGGGGCCTTGGTGCGGCCGGCAAGCGACAGCAGAATATCGTAATCGGGGCTCGTCGAAAGCTGGGCGGCAAGCGCCTTGGCTTCGGCCGTACCGCCCAGAATGAGGATGGAGTAGGTCAAATTGCCTCCTGAATCAGAAAAACAAGCTTTAAACCAAAGCCGCTGGCTGTCCATTGTCGGGATCGGCGAGGACGGCGTGAAAGGGCTGGGCGATCGCGCCAGGGGGGCGATAACCGATGCTTCAATCGTCTTCGGCGGCAAGCGGCATCTGGAGCTTGCAGCGCCGCTGATAACCAGCGAAGCGCGGCCATGGCCGACGCCTTTCGACGCGGCGATGCGCGATGTCATGGCGCTGAGAGGGCAAAAGGTTTGCGTGCTCGCATCCGGCGATCCGTTCTTTTATGGCGTCGGCGTCACCCTGTCGCGTCACATCGGCTCTGACGAGTTCATCACCTACCCATCACCCTCGGCTTTCTCGCTGGCGGCTTCGCGGCTTAGCTGGGCACTGCAGGATATCGAAACCGTTTCTCTGCATGGCCGCCCGATCGATCTGATCCGGCCGCTACTGCATCCGGGCCGGCGGATCATTGCGCTGACCTCCGATGAAAAAGGCCCTCGGGAGCTGGCGGCACTGCTGACGGAAAGCGGGTTTGGCCGATCCGATATGATCGTACTGGAAGCGCTGGGCGGCGAGGCTGAACGGACCCGCGCCTGCAAGGCTGCGGACTTCGCACTGCAGGATATCAACGCCCTCAATGTCGTGGCCGTCGAGGTGGTCGCAAGTGCCGATGCGCGCATCCTGCCGCTTGGTCTCGGGCTGGATGACGCGCTTTTCGAACACGATGGACAGATCACCAAGCGAGAAATCCGGGCGCTGACGCTGTCGGCGCTCAGCCCTCGGCGGGGTGAGCTGCTCTGGGATATCGGCGCCGGTTCCGGCTCAATCGGCATAGAATGGATGCTGGTCGACCCGTCGATGAGAGCGATTGCAATCGAGGCTCATCCGGAACGCGCCGCACGGATCAGGCGCAATGCTGCCAGCTTCGGGGTGCCGGGACTGATGCTCGTTGAGGGCAATGCACCGGCAGCGCTCGACGGCCTGCCGCAACCCGATGTGATTTTCATCGGCGGCGGTGGCAGCGAACCTGGCGTTTTCGACGCAGCCGTATCGGCATTGAAGCCCGGCGGTCGAATGGTCGCAAACGCGGTGACGCTGGAAATGGAAGCGGTGCTGCTGGCGGCACAGACTAAACTCGGCGGCAATCTGATCCGCATGGAAGTTTCACGCGCAGCGCCGGTGGGCGCGATGCAGGGCTGGAAGCCGGCAATGCCGGTGACCCAATGGACATGGACCAAAGGAATGAAATCATGATCGTTGCCGGTCTCGGCTGCCGCAAGGGCAGCACGCGCGAAGAACTTCTGTCGGCGCTCGATGCCGCCTGTGTGGAAGCGAAAATTTCACGTGAATCCATCACGGCACTCGCAACCGGCGAGATCAAACGCGAGGAAGCCGGTATTCTGCAATTGGCCGAAATGCTGGGCCTGCCGCTCCATATCGTGGCGGACGATGCCCTGATGGACGCGGAACCGCGGACGAAAACCGTGTCACGGCACAGCCTGGCGAAAACGCTGTCCTCCAGCCTTTCGGAAGGCGCGGCACTGGCTGCAGCCGGCGAGACGTCGGAAATCATCGTGCCGAGGCTGATATCGCAGGGTGCTACATGCGCGCTGGCAGAAATGAAAGAAGAAGTATGACCGTCCATTTCATTGGCGCAGGTCCGGGTGCCGCAGACCTGATCACCGTGCGCGGTCGCGATATTCTCGCCCGCGCGCCGGTCTGCCTTTATGCCGGCTCGATCATGCCCAAGGAGCTGCTCAACTGGTGCCCGAAGGATGCGCGGATCGTCGATACCGGCTCTCTGTCGCTGGACGAGATCGAGGCCGAGTATGTTGCAGCCCATAAAGCCGGCAAGGATGTCGCACGGCTGCATTCCGGCGATCTCTCCGTCTGGAGCGCGGTTGCCGAGCAGATCCGCCGGCTGGAAAAACACGGTATCGATTATACGCTGACGCCGGGCGTGCCCTCCTTCGCCGCCGCAGCCGCCGCCCTGAAGCGCGAACTGACCATCCCGGAAGTGGCGCAAAGCCTTGTGCTTACACGCGTTTCCGGCCGCGCTTCGAAAATGCCGGAAGGCGAAACGCTGAAGGCATTCGGCGCGACTGGCGCAACGCTGGCGATCCACCTCGCCATCCATGCGCTGGGAAAAATCGTCGAGGAACTGACGCCGCTTTATGGCGCCGATTGCTCGGTCGCGATCGTTGTGCGCGCCTCATGGCCGGAAGAGCGGATCATCCTCGGCACGCTTGCCGATATCGAGGCGAAACTGGCGGAAGAACCGGCAGAACGCACGGCGCTGATCTTTGTCGGCAAGGGGCTGGGCGCATCCGATTTCGTCGAGAGCCAGCTATACAATGCTGACTATGTAAGACGGTTTCGCCCCGGTTGGGACCAGTTCAGCAAGGATCACGCCGATAAGGGTTCGGAATGATCGGAGGGCGTGAACTGCGTCTTGCCGACAAGCTGGCCTTGCCGATCGAAGACCAGGATTTCCAGAGCGATATCCGGCGTATGCAGCGCCTTGGCCGCCGTTTTCCAGGCGAGTGCCGCAATGCGGTTGCCAAGCGAAAGCCCGCTTTCATCGGCAAGCTGGAAGGCGTGCGACACGGTATTCGCCGCGGTAATGCGCGCCACGAGATCGGCCGCAGCACCGGCTTCGGCGGCAACCTTGGCCAAAGCCTCGAGATCGGCAAGTCCGCGCTTGGAATGCACATCGAGCATGCCTTGGGAAAGCTTGGTCATCTTGGCGACGCCGCCGGCAATCGTGACCTTTGGCACCGGGTGGCTGCGCAGATATTTCAGCATCCCGCCGACGAAATCGCCCATGTCGATCAGCGCGATCTCGGTGAGGCCGTGATGCGCCTGCGCCGCCTTTTCGGAGACATTGCCGGTCGCCCCGGAAACATGGTCGAGACCGGCTGCCCGCGCCACATCGATGCCGCGCCAGATGGAGTGGATCCACGACGCGCAGGAAAACGGAATGACGATCCCGGTCGTGCCGAGGATCGATATGCCACCCAGGATGCCGAGCCGGCCATTGAGTGTGCGTTCGGCAATCTTCTCGCCATCGGCAACCGAGATCTCGACTTCGAAATCCCGCTCGCCATGGCAGACCTCCAAAATCGCCTGAGCGATCATCTTGCGCGGTACCGGGTTGATCGACGGTTCGCCGGGCGGCAACGGCAGGCCGAGCCGTGTCACGGTGCCGACGCCGGGTCCCGCCTTGAAGGTGATGCCGGTGCCGGGCAATCCACGGCGCAAGGTGCTCATGATCAGCGCGCCATGGGTGACATCCGGATCATCGCCGGCATCCTTGACGATGCCAGCCTTGGCAAATCCGCTGCCCTTCTCTTCCATGGCAAGAGCGAAGGCCGGGCGCTGGCCGCCAGGCAAGGTTACCTCGACCATGGCCGGAAACTCGCCGGTCATCAACGCAAGACAGGCGGCCTTACTGGCTGCCGCCGCACAGGTGCCCGTCGTCCATCCACGACGCAGGTTCTTGCTTTCTGTTTCAATGGCCGCTTCCATGGCCGTTTCTATAGCCCGGCCGCCACCGGCCGGCAAAAGGTTTGAATATGTCCGTGAATGAGTTGTTGGAAACGATCGTCGATGCCCCGGATTTCGCCCCCGGCCACGTATGGCTGGCGGGTGCCGGACCGGGTCATCCGCGTTATCTGACGCTTGAAGTGGCCGATGCGCTGAAAAAGGCGGATGTGATCGTGCATGACGCGCTGGTTTCTGACGGCGTGCTGGCGCTGGCGACGACCAAAGATCTGATCTTCGTCGGCAAGCGTGGCGGCAAGCCTTCCGTCGCGCAGGACGATATCACCGCCAAGCTGATCGAACTGGCAAAGGCCGGCAAGCGCGTCTTGCGGCTAAAGGGCGGCGATCCGTTCATCTTCGGTCGCGGTGGTGAGGAAGCGGAAGCGCTGGTGAAGGAAAACATTCCCTTCCGCGTGTTGCCCGGCATGACATCCGCATTGGCGGCCCTCGCTTCCGCCAACATTCCCGCCACGATGCGCGGCATCAGCCGTTCGATCACGCTGGCAACCGGACACGCTGCCGGCACGCCCGGCGATCTCGACTGGAAGGCGCTGGCGAAGACCGGCGAGCCGATCGTCGTTTATATGGGAGTGAGCACGATCGGCACGATCGCCCGATTGCTGATGGAAGGCGGCCTTGCCGCCGACACGCCCGTTGCCGTGCTGATGGCCGCAACAACGCCGGACGAACGTTCGATGACGGCAACGCTTGCTACCGTCGAGGCGGAAGTCCAGCGCCAGAACTTTTCGGCACCGGCGCTGATCGTCATCGGCAGGATCGTTTCAATGCAGGCCGTCCTGTCCGGGCAGGCCGTGTCTTCGGGTGAAAACCCATGACCGCCCGCGCCCTCATCATCGGCGCACCGCGCTCCGGCTCCGGCAAGACAAGCGTCACGATCGGCCTGCTCCGGGCGTTTCAGCGGCGCGGCATTAAGGTGCGCGGCATCAAGACCGGGCCGGATTATATCGACCCCGGCTTCCACGAGGCGGCGACCCGCCTGCCCGGTCTCAATCTCGACAGCTGGGCGATGGCGCCCGGCCTTCTGCGCCATCTGGCGCGTGAACAGGCGGATGACGCCGAACTGATCCTGATCGAAAGCGCCATGGGCCTGTTCGACGGCATCGTTACCGAACCCAATCGCTCCGGCGCCGCATCCGATCTGGCCCGACTTTTCGGCCTGCCCGTGCTTCTGGTGCTCGACGTTTCCGGCCAAAGCCA
The DNA here is from genome assembly GCF_014201355.1 of Aliirhizobium wenxiniae. GTDB lineage: Bacteria > Pseudomonadota > Alphaproteobacteria > Rhizobiales > Rhizobiaceae > Neorhizobium > Neorhizobium wenxiniae. The sequence continues at coordinate 167,414 of NZ_JACHEG010000009.1, read as the reverse complement.
GACGGCGGCCGCAATTGCCTGCGGTTTCATGCATTACGACCCGGATGTGAAGATGGCCGCCTGCGTGCTGAACAGGGCCGGCAGCGAGCGACACAAGAAGCTTTCCGGTGACGCGATCGAGGCGCTTGGCCTGCCGGTCGTCGGCACCGTGCTGCGTGATCCGACGCTGACGCTGCCGGAACGCCATCTCGGCCTCGTCCAGGCGAGCGAACACCCGGAAATGGATGCCCATATCGACCGTCTGGCCGATGCGATGGAGCGCTCGCTCGATCTCGATGCGATTTTTGCCGCCGCAAAACCCTTTGATATTCCAATGGGTTCGACGGAAAAGTCACTTCGACCGCCGGGCCAGCGCATCGCGCTTGCCGAGGACGCGGCCTTCACCTTCCTCTACCCGCATATCAAGCGGCAATGGCGCACCGTGGGGGCGGAGATCATCACCTTTTCACCGCTGGCCGACGAAGCGCCGCCGGCCGATTGCGATATCTGCTGGCTACCCGGTGGGTATCCCGAGCTGTATCCCGCCAAACTGGCCGCCGCCGACAATTTCAAGGCGGGCCTGAAGATCTTCGCCGAAACAAAACCCGTTCACGGCGAATGCGGCGGCTACATGGTGCTGGGAGAGGCGCTGGAGGATGCCGACGGCGTGACCCATGCCATGACCGGGCTGCTCTCCCATGCCACGAGCTTTGCGAAGCGCAAGATGAATCTCGGCTACCGCCAGGCGCGCCTTCTGAGGCCTTCCGCGATTGGTTCGCTCAACGACCTGATCCGTGGTCATGAATTCCATTACGCACGCGTGATCGATGTTGGAAACGACGAACCTCTCGCCATGATTGCAGACGGTCGCGGCGTCGAAATAGGTCCATCCGGCGGAAAACGAGGGTCTGTGACCGGCACGTTTTTCCATGCAATAGCGCGCGATTGAGCCGATCGCACACCTGCCTGACAGGTGTTAAATTTTCGCAACCCATGGGAGGTTGCCAAATGTGTCGCATCAAAGGCACTTAATGTCGTAGCGAAGGCTCACCCGCGCGACACCGCGCCCTTACCATTCATCAAGCCTCAACGGGCCTTCGATCACTAGGCAGAAATTCCCCGAGGCACGAGCTCACGAAGATGAGCCGGGGTCTGCGCAAGAAAGGAAGTTATGTCGGCGGCAACCGAACCATTTCCCACGATCGACAGCATGAAACACCCCTCTCGATGGAAGAGGAAACCGCGCGACGGGGTGTCGATGACAAGAACACAACTCTGCATCGGATAAAGGGGAACAAGGGAAATGAACGATTTCACCAAATACTTGGCCGGACGCGTGACGGCAGGCGGCATGAACCGCCGCGAATTCATGGGCCGCTCCGTGGCAGCCGGACTGACACTGACAGCAGCAGGTAATCTTTTCGCCACCAGCGCCGCAGCTCAAACGCCCAAGAAGGGCGGCACCTTGAAACTCGGCCTCGAAGGCGGTGCGGCAACCGACAGTATCGACCCCGCCAAGGCAACCTCCCAGGTCATGTTCACCGCCGTGCGCACCTGGGGTGACACGCTGGTAGAGACACATCCTGAAACCCGTGCGCCCATCCCGTCGCTCGCCGAATCCTGGGCGCCTTCGCCGGATGCCAAGACCTGGACCTTCAAGATCCGCAAAGGCGTGCAGTTCCACGACGGCAAGGAAATGACGGTGGACGATGTGGTCGCCACCCTGAAGCGCCACAGCGACGCAAAAACCGAATCCGGCGCAGCCGGCATGCTGAAGTCGATCACCTCGATCGAAAACAAGAGCGGCGATCTGGTCGTTACGCTCGATGCCGGCAATGCCGACCTACCGGCGATCTTCACCGATTACCATCTCGTCATCCAGCCCAATGGCGGCGCAGACAAGCCGACCGCGGGTGTCGGCACCGGCGCCTATAAGGTCAAAAGCTTCGAACCTGGCGTTCGCATGACCTTCGAGAAGAACCCGAATGACTGGCGCGCCGACCGCGGTTATGTCGATTCGGTCGAAATCATCACCATGAACGACGCGACGGCCCGTATTGCGGCACTTTCGTCCGGTCAGGTCCAGTTCATCAACCGCGTCGATCCGAAGACGGTGCCGCTTCTGACCCGCGCCCCAACGGTGCAGCTGCTGACAACGTCCGGCGGCGGCCACTATGTCTTCATCATGCACTGTGACAAGGCGCCGTTCGACAACAACGACCTCAGGATGGCGCTGAAATACGCGATTGATCGCGAAGAAATGGTCAAGCGCATTCTCGGCGGTTACGGCAAGGTGGGCAACGATTTCCCGATCAACGACACCTATGCGCTTTTCCCGGAAGGGATCGAGCAGCGCACCTACGATCCCGACAAGGCGAAGTTCCATTACCAGAAATCCGGCCATAGCGGCTCGGTTCTCCTGCGCACCTCGGAAGTCGCCTTCCCTGGCGCCGTTGATGCATCGGTTCTTTTCCAGCAGAGCGCCAAGAAGGCCGGCATCGACATCGAGATCAAGCGCGAGCCGGGTGACGGCTACTGGTCGAACGTCTGGAACGTCCAGCCCTTTTCTGCCTCCTACTGGGGCAGCCGCGCGACCCAGGACCAGTTCTATTCCGGCGCCTATCTTTCGACCGCAGACTGGAACGACACACGCTTCAAGAACGAGACATTCGACAAGCTTCTCATCTCCGCCCGTGGCGAACTGGACGAGAAGAAGCGCCGCGAGATGTATCGCGAAATGGCGATGCTGGTGCGTGACGAAGGTGGCACGATCCTGCCGATGTTCAACGACTTCGTGAATGCCGGTTCGAAGAAACTAAAAGGTTACGTCAACGACATCGGCAACGACATGTCGAACGGTTATGTCGCGACCCGCGTCTGGCTCGAAGCCTGATCTTTGAAATGAGCTTTGCGGCTCACCGATGAAAATGGACCGCAGGATGATCCTGCGGTCTCACCCTTCATTTCGGACACGGGATCGCGCCAGATGTCAAATTCCGCAGAGGCCGGCGGCACGCCTGCCCGCAGCCTGAGGGAGCGGTTTCCGCTATTGACCCTCATCTTCGAGCGTTTTCTCCTCTCGCTCCTTCTTCTCTTCGCCGTTTCCGTGCTGATCTTTGCCGGTGTGGAAGCTTTGCCCGGCGATTTCGCCTCCACCTATCTTGGCCAATCGGCCACCCCTGAGACGATCGCCAACATCCGCGCCGAACTCGGCCTCGATCGCCCCGTCGTCACCCGTTATTTCGACTGGCTGGGCGGTGTCGTCCAGGGTGATTTCGGCACCTCCTGGGCAAGCCGCAACTCGGTCTCAGAACAGGTCGGCAAGCGGCTAGGTAATTCGCTGTTTCTTGCCAGCTTCGCCGCCATCATCGCCGTACCGCTGGCGATCGGTCTCGGCATGTTGTCCGTGCATTTCCGCGACCGGATGCCCGACAAGATCATCAACGTCATCTCGCTTGCGGCGATCTCGCTGCCGGAATTCTTCATCGGTTACCTGCTGATCCTCTATTTCGCCGTCAATTTCGGCATCGCCACCTTCCCGGCAACGGTTTACGAGGGCATGGGCTTCCTCGAACGTATCCAGACGATTGCGCTGCCGACGGCAACGCTGGTTTTGGTGGTTCTCGCCCACATGATGCGGATGACGCGCGCGGCGATCCTCTCCGTCATGTCTTCCGCCTATATGGAAACGGCCGAGCTGAAGGGGCTTTCGAGCTGGCGAGCAATCGTCAAGCATGCCGCGCCCAATGCGCTCGCCCCGATCATCAACGTCGTGGCGCTCAACCTCGCCTATCTGGTCGTCGGTGTTGTCGTTGTCGAAGTCGTCTTCGTTTATCCCGGCATGGGCCAGTACATGGTCGATGCGGTGACGGTGCGAGACATGCCGGTGGTGCAGGCCTGCGGCCTGATCTTCGCCGCCGTCTACATCCTCCTCAACATGGTGGCCGATATTCTTGCGATCGTCGCCAATCCTCGCCTGAGGCATCCGCGATGAGATTGAGAGAAATCCCCATCACCGCCTGGATCGGCCTTTTCGGCATTGCGCTCGCCATCTTCTGCGCCCTCTTCGCCCCGCTGATTGCACCCTATGGCGAAACCGAGGTCGTCGGTGGCGTCTGGCAGGTGGCCGACGGCCAGTTCTTCTTCGGCCTGGACAATCTCGGCCGTGACATTCTCTCGCGGCTGATCTACGGCACCCGCACGACGCTGTTCGTGGCGTTGGCGGCAACCGTGATCTCGTTTTCGCTCGGCATCATTTTAAGTTTCATCGCAGCCGTCTCCGGCGGCGTGATCGACACAGTCTTCTCCCGTTTCAACGACCTGATGATGTCGATCCCGACGCTGATCTTCGCACTCGTGGTGCTGGCCGTCCTGCCGCAATATCTGTTCGTGCTGATCCTCGTCATGGCGGTGCTCGATTCCACCCGCGTCTATCGCCTCGGCCGCGCCGTGGCGCTCGATGTCGCGGTGATGGAATTCGTCGAGGCTGCAAAACTGCGCGGTGAAGGCAAGATCTGGATCATATTTCGCGAGATCCTGCCCAATACGCTGTCGCCGTTGCTTGCCGAATTCGGCCTGCGCTTCGCCTTCGCCATCCTTTTCCTCTCCACCCTCTCCTTCCTCGGCCTCGGCATCCAGCCGCCGACAGCCGACTGGGGCGGCATGGTGAAGGACAACAAGGACGGTATCATCTTCGGCATCCCCGCAGCACTCGTGCCCGGCTCCGCGATTGCGGCACTCTGCATCTGCGTCAACCTCGTGGTCGACTGGCTGCTGAAACGAACCTCCAGCCTGAAGGGAGGCCGTGGCGATGCCTGATACCAATCTTCTCTCCGTCCGCGATTTGAAGATCGAGGCCACAAGTTACCCGCCCGGCGAACAGCCGAAACGGATCACCATCGTCGATGGCGTTTCCTTCGATCTGCAAAAGGGCAAGGTTCTGGGCCTGATCGGCGAATCGGGAGCCGGCAAATCGACGATAGGGCTATCCGCCCTCGCCTATGGTCGCGGCGGCGCGGAAATCACCGGCGGCGAAGTGAAACTCGACGGCACCGACATCCTGAAGCTCGGCAAGGGCGGCATTCGCAAGCTGCGCGGTGCCCGTATCTGCTATGTGGCTCAGTCTGCCGCAGCCGCCTTCAACCCGGCCCATAGGCTGGGTGACCAGGTGATCGAGGCCACTGTAAAGCATGGCCTGATGAGCAAGCAGGAGGCGCGCAGGCGGGCGCTCTATCTCTTTCAGGTGCTCGGCCTGCCGAGCCCGGAAAGCTTCGGCGACCGATTTCCTCATCAGGTTTCCGGCGGTCAGCTTCAGCGCGCCATGACCGCCATGGCGCTCTGCTCCAACCCGGATCTGATCGTCTTCGACGAGCCGACGACTGCGCTCGACGTGACGACGCAGATTGATGTTCTGGCCGCGATCAAGCAGGCGATCGAGGAAACCGATACGGCCGCGCTCTACATCACCCATGATCTCGCGGTGGTCGCCCAGATCTCCGACGACATCATGGTGCTGCGCCATGGCAAGACGGTGGAATATGGCCCGGTACAGCAAATCATCGAAACACCGACGCAGGACTACACCCGCGCGCTGGTCAACGTGCGCCAGACAGCGCGCGAGGAGGCCGCCGACCAGTCCAATCCGCTGCTAAAGGTGGACAACGTCAGTGCGGAATATTCGAACGGCTTCAAGGTGCTACACGGCGTCTCGCTGCATCTCTGCAAGGGCCAGACGCTGGCGATCGTCGGCGAATCCGGCTCAGGAAAGTCGACGCTTGCGCGTGTCATCACCGGCCTTCTGCCGCCGAGCGAGGGCAAAATCACCTTCGAGGGCAAGCCGCTGACGCCGGCACTGAAAAACCGCCCGCGCGACGATCTGCGCCGAATTCAGCTGATCTATCAGATGGCCGATACGGCGATGAACCCGCGCCAGACGGTGCGCGAGATCATCGGCCGACCGCTGACCTTCTATTACGGCCTGAGAGGCGCCAAAAAGACCGCTCGCGTGAAGGAACTGCTTGAGCAGATAGAGATGGGCAACGGTTTCATCGATCGTTATCCGGCTGAACTTTCCGGCGGACAGAAGCAGCGTGTGGCGATTGCCCGTGCGCTGGCGGCGAAACCTGAACTGATCCTTTGCGACGAACCGACCTCGGCGCTCGATCCTCTGGTCGCCGAAGGTATTCTCAAACTGCTGATGAAACTGCAGGAAGAGCAGCAACTCTCCTATGTCTTCATCACCCATGACATCGCTATCGTGAAGGCAATCGCCGATTCGGTCGCCGTCATGCATCGCGGCAGGCTGGTCCGCTTCGGCCCGAAATCACAGACACTTTCGCCGCCCTTCGACGACTATACCGACCTCCTCCTCAAATCCGTGCCAGAAATGGAACTCGGTTGGCTGGAAAAGGTGCTCGCCACACGGCGCATGGAAAGCGCCGGAAACTGAACATCGAGTGTTGAAAGTAGAATGAGCATGGCAGACCGTTCCTTCACCCTCATCGAAAACCAGTGGATCAGGCTGAAGGACGGGACCCGGCTTGCCGCCCGGATCTGGATGCCGGACGGCGCAGAGGCTTATCCGGTGCCGGCCGTGTTCGAATTCCTGCCCTATCGAAAGCGCGACGGGACGAGCCCGCGCGACGAATCCACCTACCCGGTCTTTGCCGCGGCCGGCATTGCCGGCGTGCGCGTCGACATCCGTGGCTCCGGTGAATCCGATGGCGTGATCGACGGCGAATATACCGAGCTGGAACTTGCCAATGCCTGCGAACTGATAGGGTGGATCGCCGAACAGCCCTGGTCGAACGGTTCGGTCGGCATGATGGGGATTTCCTGGGGCGGCTTCAATAGCTTGCAGGTGGCAGCCCTTCGCCCCCCGGCCTTGAAGGCAGTAATCTCGATCGCCTCGACCACCGACCGCTACAATGACGACATCCATTACAAGAACGGCTGCCATCTCTCGGCGCAGCTCTCTTGGGCGGCCACCATGCTCGCCTATCAGTCCCGCTCGCCCGATCCTGACATCGTCGGCGACCGCTGGCTCGACATGTGGATGGAGAGGCTGGAAAACGAACCTTTCTTCATGGAGGAATGGCTATCGCACCAGCGCCGTGATGCATTCTGGAAACACGGTTCGATCTGCGAGGACTATTCTGCTTTCGAAATCCCCGCTTTAGTGATTGCCGGCTGGGCCGATGGCTATCGCAACACGCCGTTTCTGGCGGTCGAAGGATTGGGCGACAAGGCCAAGGCGCTTGTCGGCCCATGGGTCCACAAATACCCGCATTTTGCCTGGCCGAAGCCACGCGCCGATTTCCATGGCGAAGCGATCGCTTTCTGGAACCGCTGGCTGCGCGGCGAAGACAACGGCATCGACCAGCTACCGCAGATACGTGCCTATATTCTCGACGGTCCGAAGCCGGCTGTCAGACGCGATGCCGATCCAGGTTTCTGGGTCTCGAAAGACCGCTGGAGCACACCGGAAGCCGAGTGCTTCTATGTCGATCAGTTCGGCACGCTGCTCGAAGGCATGCCTATCCCGCATGCGCCGAAGCATGACGTCTATCTGAAATCCCCGCTCGACACGGGAACGGCCGCCGGTGAATGGTTCACGCTGAAACCGGATGCGGAACTGGCTGGCGACCAGCGGTGCGACGATGCCGGCTCGCTGACCTTCGAGACGGCTCTTCTCAAAGGTGAGAAAACCTATCTCGGCCGGCCGGTCATCACGCTGACGCTCAGCGCCGATGCCGAACTTGCCAATCTCTGTGCCCGTATCGTCGATATCCATCCCGATGGCACGGCGACCCGCGTTTCCTTCGGCGTCATCAATCTTGCCCATCGGGACGGCAATGAGGAACCGAAGCCGCTTATACCCGGTGAACCGGTAACGATCCGGCTTGAGCTTGATGCCTGCGGTTACCGCTTCGGCGAGGGTCACAGAATCCGGCTATCAATTTCCACCGCCTACTGGCCAATGGTACTGCCGCCACCGGTCGATCCCGGTGTGACGATCGATATTGCCTCGCTGGGTCTCGCCATGCCGCTTCTCGGCGACCACGAAACCTTCGAGATGAAGCAGCCGGACAATCTGGATCCGCTGCCGAAATATATCGAACACGCGCCGTCGGAAACACGCCGCAGTGTCACCCGCGACCTTGCTGCCAACCAGACACGTTATGAGGTGACGGAGGATACCGGGCTTTTCGAACATCCCGACACCGGTCTTGCCACCCGCCAGCGCCGCGAGGAGACCTGGTCAATCAGCCCGGACGATCCATTGTCTATGACAGGAGCATGCGTCTGGATCTGCGACATGAGCCGCTCCAACTGGTCGATACGTACCGTGTCTACCGCCAATATAGCCTGCACGGACAAGGATTGGCTGATCAGCGCCAAGGTTCTGGCCTATCACGGGGAAAAGCAGATCTTCGAAAAGACATTCGAGAAGACGATATCGCGTGACCTCATGTAAACGGTCAGGTTCACCACATCGATGTGAGTTGACCGAAAGCTTGACGAGGAACACAGTCATGGCAACTGGAGAAGCTGCCATGACGATATTTGCGCGCAAAAACGTTGGAATGACATTCGCCTTATTGCTGCTTGCCGCTCCGGCAACATCCGCGTTTGCGGCGGAAGCAGCAGTGGTTATCCCGGCGCCAGCCATTGATAAGGCAACCAAGGGCAGCAGCGAAACCGCAGTTTTCGCCGGCGGCTGTTTCTGGGGTGTTCAGGCCGTGTTCCAGCATGTGAAGGGCGTGAAGAACGCCGTCTCGGGATATTCCGGCGGAGCGAAGGAAACGGCGAGTTACGAGACCGTCAGCCTTGGCGAGACGGGCCATGCGGAGGCGGTGGAAGTGACCTTCGATCCGCACGAGGTGAGCTACGGAACACTGCTGCAGGTGTTTTTCTCCGTCGCCCACAACCCGACCCAGCTGAATTATCAGGGGCCGGATCAGGGCACGCAGTACCGATCAGCGATTTTCACCGCCAGCGCTGAACAGCAGAAAGTTGCCGCAGCCTATATCGCCCAACTGGACAGAACCGGGCTGTTTCACGCGCCGATCGTGACCAAGCTTTCGAAGCTGGAAGGTTTTTATCCGGCGGAAAAGTACCATCAGGATTTCCTGACGCTCAATCCCAACCACCCCTATATCGTCTATAACGACATGCCGAAGATCGACAATCTGAAGACCATCTTCCCGGCAGCCTTCAGGGCCAATCCGGTACTTGTCTCCAAGGCGAAGACCTAGGCGGCAAACCCTCGTATCGCTTCGCACAGCGCCTTGAAGCCATCTCGTGCGCCCTCGCTCATATGCCGGGCGCGAAGCCATGCATGTATCATTTGCGGCTCGTCGCGGAAGGTCGCGGGAACACCCGATTGCTTCAGCCGCTGCGCGTAAAGCCAGCCATCATCACGTAGCGGATCGAAATGCGCCACGGTGATATAGGCAGGCGGAAGCCCGGAAAGATCACTTGATAGAAGCGGATGCGCCACCGGCTCATTTTGCGGCGCTTTCAGCACCGCGCGATAATAGGCGACATCGGCTGTCGTCAGCCCCGGCGCATTCGCCATTTCCCGATACGAACCTGAAGTAAGATCGCCGCCAAGCGCGGGGTAAATGAGCACCTGACCGATAATGCCGGGAAGGTTCTCGTCACGCGCCCGAAGTGAGAGCCCGGCCGCAAGATTGCCGCCGGCACTGTCACCGATCACCACCACCTGTTTATCCTGCCCAACAAGCTGCTTCAGCACCCCGTAACAATCATCGGTCTGGGCAGGCCAGACATGTTCGGGCGCGAGACGATAATCGACCGAAATGAGTTCAGCCTGGGCGAACTCGGCAATCTCGGCACAGATTGCATGATGGCTCTCCAAAGAGCCGACGACAAAGCCGCCACCATGCAGATAGAGAAGCACTTTTTTGGTGGCGACGAGTGCTGGCCGATAACGCCGGATCGGCACGAACAGAACTTCATCCTGAAAGATCAGGCCATCGGGTAAAGGCCGGTCGAAACGGGCACAGAGCGCGTCATACCAGGCACGTTGCTGCGCAATCGGCGCATTCACGGCGTCGGGAGGATAAAAGCTGTTGCAGACACCGAGAAACTCAAGAATACCCAGTTCGCTCGGCATCGGCGAATGTGTCTCGCTGTTCTCCATGGCCTCATCCATCCGGTTTTCCGAGGGCCAAAGGCTAGGCAAGATGACGGTATGCTGCAAGGGTGAGAACGACTTTTACTCCCCGTTGAAATCCTTGATCAGCACGGATTGATCCGTCAGGTAGCGGGCGAAAATCGGCAGGCTGGCACCGCCGATCGCACGTGCCTGTGAGCCGACCTTTCCCTCGATAATATCGGGAATGACGACACCGCGAAGGTCGAGCCGGGCAACCGCCTCGATCGTCGCATCGACGATGCGTTTCCTCACCCAACCCGGAAAGCCACCATCGATGACGGCTGCGCCGAAATCGATGATCGAGGCGGCAGCAACGATGGCCTGCGCCAAAGCGGCAGCGGTCGCCTGGATCCAGAGTTCCAGCGGTTCACCGAAATCGACCCAGTCGTCTGCCGAATACCAGAGCGGCTGCGGATCGATGCCGCGCTCTCGCAACATGTTTTCCAGCACGAAGATCGAGGCGATATCGAGAAGCTGGCGGTTTTCGCCATTCTTTCCCCGCACCGGCAGCGGGCCGACCGCACCGGCAGTACCTGTACGGCCCGAAAATATGCTCGAATTCAGCACGATGCCGCCACCGATGAAGGAGCCGATGAACAGATAGATGAAATCCGGATAGGTAGGCCCGACACCGAATACCAGCTCCGCACCACAGGCACTGGTCGCGTCATTCTGCAGATACACGGAGTGAGCGACGCGCGACGCGACTTCCGCCTGGAGATCGAAGCCGTGCCAAACTTCCATGGCGCCCGATGGCGCACCGATCTCGTCCGCCCAATTCCACAGTTCGAATGGAGCCGCAATGCCGATACCGGCAATACGCGCCTGTTCACCGCCGCTCATCTGCGTTTCGATATCGGCGATGCCCGAGGTTATGATCCGCAGGATCTCCTGCGGCAGCGGATAGGCATAGGGCTCGTGATAGCGCTTGCGGATATTGCCGACGAAATCCATCAGCACCAGATCGGCGCTGCGGCGGCCTATCTTGACCCCAAAGGACAGGACGGCATCCGGGTTGAGACGCATCGGGATGGATGGCTGGCCGACACGGCCCCGCACCGGCTCGCCGCGCAGCAGCAGACCGTCCTTCTCGAGTGCCCGCATGATGACTGAGGCCGTCTGTGCCGACAGGCCGCTGAGCCGGGTAATATCCGCCTTCGACAGCGCACCATGCAGCCGCACCAGCGACAGGACCAGCCGCTCGTTATAGGCGCGCACCCGCGTCTGGTTGGAACCACCGGAAAAACCGGCAGAAGAAGCAGACCCGGAAAGCGGGCCATCGGTGATCGACATCCAGCACCTCCCTTGCCTTCGCTCTCTCACGTCGGACCTAGCATGACAAGCCAGAATAAATAATTCAATCGGAATTAATTATTGACAGACGATTTTCTTTCGCGATTATTGACGATTGTAAGGATGCAGGAATGCCCCGGAGGAGGCACTGAGGCACGATCCGGCCTGCATTCTCAGCGAACCCGTCCGCAGCGAGCGGACTTCATCTCTGGGAGGAGATCATGAGAAAATCCGTATTGTCCCTGTCGTTCGGGGCACTGGCGCTTGGCGTCGTCTTTTCGGCACCCGCTCAGGCAGCGGACGTTTCGGCCTGCCTGATTACCAAGACCGATACCAACCCCTTCTTCGTCAAGATGAAGGAAGGCGCGACGGCCAAGGCAAAAGAACTCGGCGTCTCGCTGAAATCCTATGCCGGCAAGATCGACGGTGACAGTGAAAGCCAGGTGGCGGCGATCGAAACCTGCATCGCCGATGGCGCAAAGGGTATCCTCATCACCGCCTCCGATACCAAGGGCATCGTGCCTAACCTCAAGAAGGCGCGTGACGCCGGCCTGCTGGTGATTGCGCTTGATACGCCGTTGGAGCCGATCGATGCTGCCGACATGACCTTTGCCACCGACAACCTGCTTGCCGGCAAGCTGATCGGCCAATGGGCCAAGGATACGCTTGGCGACAAGGCGAAGGATGCCAAGGTGGCCTTCCTCGACCTCACGCCCTCGCAGCCCTCGGTCGACATTCTTCGCGACCAGGGCTTCATGATGGGCTTCGGCATCGACCCGAAGGACCCTAACAAGATCGGCGACGAGGATGATCCGCGCGTCGTCGGCCACGATATTACGAATGGCAACGAAGAAGGCGGCCGCACAGCGATGGAGAACCTTCTGCAGAAGGACCCTACCATCAATGTCGTCCACACGATCAACGAACCGGCGGCTGCCGGCGCCTATGAAGCGCTGAAGGCCGTTGGCCGCGAAAAGGACGTGTTGATCGTTTCTGTCGACGGTGGTTGCCCGGGCGTCAAGAACGTTGCCGAAGGCGCGATCGGCGCCACCTCTCAGCAATATCCGCTGCAGATGGCAGCGCTCGGCATCGAAGCGATCAAGAAATTCGCCGATACCGGCGAAAAGCCGAAGCCGACCGAAGGAAAGAACTTCTTCGACACCGGTGTGACGCTGGTTACCGACAAGCCTGTCCCGTCGATCAAGTCGATCGACACCAAGGAAGGCCTGAACAAGTGCTGGGGCTGACCCTCTAGCCAGATCTTGCGGGTCGGTGGCAAACCGCCGCCGGCCTGCCACGGCAACCGGCCTGAACCGGGCACACGATAAAGCGGGAGGATTTCATGAGCGAGCCAGTGGCAAGCACACCGCATAACGACTACGAAAAAGTGCTGAAGGACAGTTCGAAAGACGTGGCGTCCTTCGATCACGACACACCGTCCGCCCTTCACAAATTCCGTCACTTCCTGCATTCCAACCCGTCTGCCGTGTCGCTGATCGTGCTGGTCGTGTCGTTGATCGTTTTCGGCCTGACACTTGGCGGCAAGTTTTTCTCAGCCTTCTCGCTGACGCTGATCCTGCAGCAGGTGGCGATCACCGGTATCGTCGGGGCTGCCCAGTCGCTTGTCATCATGACCGCGGGCATAGATCTGTCGGTCGGCGCCATAATGGTCCTGTCCTCGGTGGTGATGGGCCAGTTTACCTTCCGTTACGGCCTGCCGCCGGAACTCGCAATTCTCTGTGGTTTTGCCACCGGCGCGCTGTGCGGCTTTATCAACGGCGTGCTGATCGCAAGGGTGAAACTGCCGCCCTTCATCGTCACGCTCGGCATGTGGCAGATCGTTCTCGCCAGCAACTTCCTCTATTCGGCCAACGAGACGATCCGCGCGCAGGAAATCGAAACGACGGCACCGATCCTGCAATTCTTCGGCGAGACGTTTAGAATAGGCGGCGCCGTGTTCACCTATGGCGTCATCGCCATGATCCTGCTCGTTGGCGTGCTCTGGTATGTGCTCAATCATACCGCCTGGGGACGGCATCTTTACGCGGTCGGTGACGACCCCGAAGCAGCCGACCTTTCGGGCGTCAATGTCCAGCGCATGCTGATCTCCGTCTATGTGCTCTCCGGCGTCATCTGCGCGCTGGCCGGCTGGGCGCTGATCGGCCGCATCGGCTCCGTCTCGCCGACCGCGGGCCAGTTTGCCAATATCGAATCGATCACCGCGGTGGTCATCGGCGGCATCTCGCTCTTCGGCGGGCGTGGCTCAATTCTCGGCATGATGTTCGGCGCTCTGATTGTCGGTGTCTTTTCACTCGGCTTGAGGCTTCTGGGTACCGACGTGCAATGGACCTACCTCCTGATCGGCGTCCTCATCATCGTCGCAGTGGCGGCCGACCAATGGATCAGAAAGGCATCACGCTGATGACCGACACGAGAAAACCCATCCTCACCGGCCGCAACCTCGTAAAGCGCTACGGCCGCGTGACCGCCATCGACAATGCCGATTTCGACCTTTATCCCGGCGAAATCCTCGCCGTGATCGGTGACAACGGCGCCGGGAAATCCTCGCTGATCAAGGCGATTTCCGGCGCGATCAGACCCGACGAGGGCGAGATCCGCATGGACGGAGAACTCGTCCACTTCGCATCGCCGATAGAGGCACGCAAGGCCGGTATCGAAACCGTCTACCAGAACCTCGCGCTATCCCCGGCGCTTTCGATCGCCGACAACATGTTTCTCGGCCGCGAGATCCGCAAGCCGGGTTTCATGGGCAAGGTTCTGCGCAAGCTCGATCACGGGGCCATGGAAAAGATGGCGCGTGAAAAACTCTCCGAACTTGGCCTGATGACCATCCAGAACATCAACCAGGCAGTGGAAACACTATCCGGTGGCCAGCGTCAGGGCGTGGCGGTGGCTCGGGCGGCGGCTTTCGGCTCAAAGGTCATCATTCTCGATGAACCGACCGCAGCACTCGGCGTCAAGGAAAGCCGGCGTGTGCTGGAACTGATCCTCGACGTGCGCTCGCGCGGCATCCCGATAGTGCTGATTTCCCACAACATGCCGCATGTCTTCGAGATCGCAGATCGCATCCATATCCATCGGCTGGGCAAACGCCTTACGGTCATCAATCCGAAGGACTACACGATGTCGGACGCCGTCGCTTTCATGACCGGCGCCAAGGCGCCGGAACCGCTTGCCGCATGACAATGACCACCGAAGATATCGCCCGCACACTTATCGACCGTGCGGGCGACAGGCGACGCTTTATTGTCGCGATTGCCGGCCCGCCAGGCGCAGGCAAGTCAACTCTCGCCGACTCGCTTTCAGCAGCGTTGCAAGCGCTTGGCGACAGCGCAGAAGTCCTGCCGATGGACGGCTTTCACATGGACAACGGCGTCCTGCAGCAAAAGGGCCTGCTCTCCCGCAAGGGCGCTCCCGAAACTTTTGACGTCCGCGGCTTTCTCGACATCATCCGCGCGGTCAGAGTGGCTGAAGGAGAAGTGCTCGTGCCGGTGTTCGACCGATCCCGGGAACTCGCCATCGCTGCCGCACGCATCATCGACGTTTCGACACGATTCGTGCTTGTCGAGGGAAACTATCTGCTTCTCGATCGCACTCCCTGGTCTTCATTGGAAGGGCAGTTCGACTACGCAATCATTATCTCTCCGCCGGTCGCGACCCTTGAGGAGCGACTGATGGATCGCTGGCGCGGTTACGGATTGAGCGAAGAAGCGGCCCGGGCGAAAACCGAGGGTAACGACCTGAAGAATGGCGCCCTGGTCAGAGACCATTGCCGTGGTGCAGATATCATTCTGAGGGATTAAACGAAAAAGCCTGCCGCGGGAGGAGGTGCGGCAGGCTTTTCGAAAAGATTTGAACAGCGACTGGGAGGAGGAGTGCCGCTGCTCGATCAGGCGCCCTTGGGAGGAGGAGTAGGTCGCCTGAAAATCAGAGGTCTGCGGGAGGAGGAGCATCGCTCTGATGTGGTCATCATACAGGCAAACCGATTCTGTAGAAGCGATATTGCTGCAGCAGAGCCATGCACTGAGCGCTTAGCTAACCCCCTAGCGAAGCCTCGATGCTCACAAATGTGGCAATCGACGGAGCTACGGCATCACGATCTCGATTCAGACACCTCAAGACCAGAAAATTGCAGCAGATTTGCAGGATCGACAGGCGCGATCGACAACCTGATCACGTGGCCCCGACAGCCGCAGAACCAAGCGTTCCGACAACCGGCAACACCGACATCCGGACATGAAAAAGGGCGCAGCGATGCGCGCCCCTTTAAAAATTTCCCGATTGAACGCTGTTATACGCTGAAAGCCGCGCCGATCAGCGCCTTCGTATAATCGGCCTTCGGGGCCTCGAAGATCGCGTCCGTTTCGCCCTGTTCGACGATCTCGCCGTTTTTCATCACGATCACATAGTCAGAGATGGCTTTGACCACCGACAGGTCGTGACTGATGAAGACGTAGGAGAGATTGTGATCAGCCTGCAGCTTGCGCAGCAGATCGATAACCTGCCCCTGAACCGACCGGTCGAGAGCTGAGGTCGGCTCGTCGAGGATGACGACACGCGGCTTGAGGATCATCGCGCGGGCAATCGCGATACGCTGCCGCTGGCCGCCGGAGAATTCGTGCGGATAGCGGTTGCGTGCTGCAGGGTCGAGGCCGACCTCCTGAAGCGCCGCAATGGCGCGCCGATCGCGATCGCCCTTGCTGAGCCCAGGCTCGTGAACAAGAAGCCCTTCAGTGATGACTTCACCAACAGTCTGGCGCGGCGAAAGCGAGCCATAGGGATCCTGGAAGACGAGCTGCATCTCCTTGCGCAGCGAACGCATCTGGCGGCGGTCGTGCCGCGAGATATCCTGTTTGCCGAAGCGATACGCACCGTCGCTCGGCAGGAGTCGCAAAAGCGCGCGCCCGAGCGTCGACTTCCCGGAACCCGATTCGCCGACGACACCGATCGTCTGGCCTTCCTGCAGCTTCACGGTCACGCCATTGACGGCGCGGAAAGTACGCGGCCCTTTGGACAGAAAGCCCTTGCCGATATCGAAATCGACGACCACGCCCCGGCCCTCGAGAATGATCGGGGCATCGTCTGCCGGCGGCGCCTTGCGGCCATGCGGCTCGGCATCGATCAGCATGCGGGTATAGGAAGAGGTCGGGCTTTCGAAAATCTGCTCCGTTGTCCCCTGCTCCACCACTTCACCGCGACGCATGACGACGACGCGTTCCGCAAAATGGCGCACGATACCGAGATCGTGGGTGATCAGCACGATCGCCATGCCGAATCGCTCCTGCAGCGAGCGCAGGAGTTTCAGGATCTGCGCCTGGATCGTCACGTCGAGCGCAGTGGTCGGCTCATCTGCGATCAGCACGTCCGGCTCGTTGGCAAGCGCCATGGCGATCATCACGCGCTGGCGCTGGCCGCCGGAAAGCTCGTGCGGATAGCTGTCGATCCGGCGCGCCGGATCGGGGATGCCGACGAGCTCCAAAAGCTCCAGCACGCGGGCGCGTGCCTGCGCCCTTGAGCCGCCACGGTGATAGAGGATCGGCTCGGCAATCTGCCGGCCGATCGTGTAAAGCGGATCGAGCGAAGTCATCGGCTCCTGGAAGATCATGGTGATCTTGGCACCGCGCACCTTGTTCAGCTCGCTCTTCGGCAGACCGACAAGCTCCTTGCCGCGATATTTGGCAGAGCCAGTGACCGTGCCGTTCTTGGCGAGCAGGCCCATGATCCCCATCATGGTCTGGCTCTTGCCGGAACCGCTCTCGCCCACGACGGCAAGCGTTTCACCGGCCTTGATATCGAAGCCGATGCCCTTGACCGCATTCACGGTGCCGTCCGGCGTCGAGAAATCGACCTTCAGATCGCGGATGGAGAGGATATTTTCTTGTGTCCCGGTCATATCAGCGGTCCTTCGGGTCAAGTGCATCGCGCAGGCCATCGCCGATGAAATTCAGCGAGAACAGCGTTGCCACGAAGAAGATGGACGGGAAGATCAGCAGCCATGGAGCCGACTGGATGTTGCTGGCACCTTCCGAGATCAGCGCGCCCCAGCTCGTCAGCGGCGCCTGAACACCGAGACCGAGGAACGAGAGGAAGCTTTCGAGCAGGATGACCTTCGGCACCACGACGGTAACGAAGACGATGACCGGGCCGATCGTGTTCGGAATGATATGCCGGCGGATGATCTGCCAGTCGCTCAAGCCCAGAGCCTGGGCGGCACCGACGAATTCCCGGCGCTTCAACGCCAGCGTCTGGCCCCGCACGATACGGGCCATGTCCAGCCATTCCACCGCGCCGATGACGAGGAAGATCAGGATGAAGGAGCGGCCGAAAAAGACGACGAGCACGACGACGAGGAAGACGAAGGGCAGCGAATAGAGGATCTCGACGAAACGCATCATCACATTGTCGACGCGGCCACCGAGATAACCCGATGTTGCGCCGTAGAGCACGCCGATGCCGAGCGAGACGAGGCTGGCGAGAAGTCCGACAGCGATCGAGATCTGGCCGCCGAGCATGACGCGGGCAAGCATGTCACGCCCGTTCGGGTCAGTACCGAAGAAGAAATATTCGCGGCTGACATTGCCTTGAACCTTCAGCACGCGTCCGTCGTTTTCGGTAGCTACGACCTCCGTATTGTTGAACTCGTTGGCACGGTCGAAATAGCGGGTTGCGCGCGGATCGATCGGGCTTTCGGCGCTCAGTGTCGCCGTGAAGGTCTGCCCTTCGACATTGAACTCATCGAGATTGACACGGGCGCGGGTGGCAACGCCACGCATAGCATCTTCCAGCGACGCCTCATCGGGCCGTGGCTCCAGGCTTGGGCCGACAGACACATAGGACGAATAGACCTGATCATAGCTGTGCGGCACGAAGAAAGGGCCGATATATGAAAACAGCGCGATCAGCACCATCATCACGCAGCCGGCCATCGCAGCCTTGTTGCGACGGAAGCGAAGGGCAGCAAGCTGAAACAGGCTGCGGCTTTTGTTATCCGGATTTTCTGGCTGCGCGGGCGCAGGATTATTGACGATATCAGTCATGGCGAACCCTCGGATCGAGCAGGCCGTAGATGAGATCGACCACGAGATTGAAAACGATGACGAAGATGGCGATCAGCACGACCGTGCCCATGACCAGCGTATAGTCACGGTTCAGCGCGCCGAGCACGAAATAGCGGCCGATGCCGGGAATGGTGAAGATCGTTTCGACCACTGCCGATCCGGTCATCAGCGCCGCAGCACATGGTGCGAGATAGGATACGACCGGCAGCAGCGCGCCGCGCATCGCATGGGTGATGACGACAATCCGCGGCGGCAAGCCATAAGCCCGCGCGGTGCGAATATGGTCGGCATGCAGCGCCTCGATCATTGATCCGCGGGTAAGACGAGCAAAAACGGCAAGCTGCGGCAACGCCAGCGCGATCATCGGCAGGAGCAGATAACGGAAGGATCCGTCACCCCAGCCGCCGGCCGGCAGCAGCGAGAAAACGATGGCAAAGATCAGCGTCAGAACCGGGCCGACGACGAAATTCGGAATGGTGGTGCCGACGGTCGCGAGCGACATGATGGAGAAATCGAGCACACTGTTCTGGCGAAGGGCAGCAATCGTGCCGAGCGTCACGCCGCCGACCAGAGCCAGGAGCAGGGCAAAAAAGCCGAGTTCCATCGAATAGGGCAGGCCCTTGCCGATCAGTTCGGCGACCGTATTGTCCTTGTAGATGTAGCTCGGGCCGAAATCGCCCTGAACGGCATTGGATATGTAGGTCACATATTGCCGCCACAGGGGTTGGTCGAGCTGATAGGTCCGCATGATGTTTTCCATCGTTGCGGGGGGAAGTGGACGCTCCAGGTTGAACGGCCCACCTGGCGCGAAGCGCATCAGGAAGAAGGAAATGGTGACGACGATAAACAGCGTCGGTACGGCGCTCGCAAGGCGGCGCAGGACAAAAGCCAGCATGCGGGTGTCTCCTGCAAAACGGCGCCCGCGGTTAGGCGGGCGCCGTCTCGATGATGGATATTATTCGGAAACGCTGAGGAAGCGGCTAAGGTGCTCGTTGGCAGCATTGTCCTTCCAGCCGGAAACGCGGTTGGACACGAGCCAGAGATCAGCCTGGGTCAGCAGCGGAGCGACAGGCTGGTCACGCGACAGAAGTGCTTCTGCCTCGTGCAGCAGCTTGGAGCGGGCTTCCGGATTCTCTTCCGCATAGGACTTCTGCATCAGAGCGTCGAATTCCGGGTTGTTGTACTTGCCGTAGTTGAAGGTCTTGTTGGTAGACAGATTGAGCGCCAGGAAGTTCTCGGCATCCGCATAGTCGGCAACCCAGCCCGCACGAGCAACGTTGAACTTGCCGCCTTCCTGCAGGTAGGCATAGTGCGACGAGACATCGAGATTGGTCATCGTCACCTTGGCGTTGAAGGTGTTCTTCCACATGTCGGCAACGGCCGTGGCGACCCGCTCGTGGTTCGGGTTGGTGTTGTAGCGGATCTCGATTTCGAGCGGCTTGCCACCCTCACCGTAACCGGCTTCCTTCATCAGTTCGAGTGCCTTGTCCTCACGATCGAGCTGCGAAAGTGTGGCGAAGTCCGCCTTGGACGGTTCGCCATAGCTGGCCATACCCGGCGGCACGAGCGAATAGGCCGGGATCTGCGAGCCGCTATAGATTTCCTTGGCAAGGAAGTCACGGTCGACGGCCATGGAAAGCGCCTGACGGACGCGCACGTCGTCATAGGGGGCCTGAGCGCCATCGAATGCGTAATAGTAAGTCGCAAGCGTCGGCGAGACGTGAACCTGATCCTTGTAAGCACCACGCAGGCGCTCGATCTGGTCGGCAGAGAAATTAAACACGAGGTCCATTTCCTTCGCTTCGAAGCGACGGACGGAAGCAGCCTGATCGTCGATCGGGTAGAAGATCACCTTGTCGAGCTTGGTGTTGGCGGCGTCCCAGTGGTTCTCGTTCTTTGTCACAACGAGGCTATCGTTCGGCACGTGGCTGACGAGCTTGAAGGCGCCGTTCGACACCATCACACCCGGCTTGACGAAATCGGCGCCATTTTTCTCGACGCTTGCCTTGGAAACCGGCAGGGCAGTCTGGTGGGCCAGCAGTTCGAGGAAGAACGGGGTCGGGCGTTCGAGCGTAATCTGGAACGTCTTGTCGTCCACGGCCTTGACGCCAAGCGTTGCGATTTCAGCCTTGCCGTTATTGATCGCTTCGGCATTCTTGATCGGGTAGAGGATATTGGCATATTTCGCTGCCGTCTTCGGATCTTCTACGCGCTTGAAGGAAAACTCGAAGTCCTGCGCAGTAACGGGCGTGCCATCCGACCATTTTGCATTTTCGCGCAGCTTAAACGTGTAAGTTACGCCGTCTTCGGAAACTGTCCAGCTTTCGGCAGCACCCGGAATAATCTTGCCGGCCGCGTCGTAAATCGTCAGGCCTTCATAAAGATCCTTGAGGATGAAAGCTTCGATATTGATCGAGGTCTGCGCCTGATCGAGCGTCTGGGGCTCGCCGGCATTACCGCGGTGAAGGACTGCTTCGGCGAATGCGGGAGCGCTGGCAAACAGCACCGAGCCCAGCAGCGCGGCCGCAGAAAGTTTGAGAAGACGAGAAGTCATGATCGGTATCCTTTCCCAGTTTATTCCGGATCAGTTGCGGGAATGAATGACAGAAAGGCATGGACTGCAAGGTTTTTCTCACCGCCGCACGGCCGAAAGAGACAACCGCGGCACGCAAGGAAAACGTCAAGGTTGCACAAGAGAAATGTGAACTTGATGAAAGTCATCCGCCATGTTCATCTCATCCGATTGGCCGCCGGGACCATTATAGACATCTTACGTATAGGGAAGAAACGCCGAAGATAGCTATTTCTCTCGCTTTAGGTGAGTTGGCGAAATTTTATTGCTCATGGGTGTATGCAACGATGTTCCGCGGCGGCATTCGCAATCGGCCAAGGGACACTTTTTGCGTGTATGTCAGGCATGCCGTGGCAAAACAAAAAGAACCGATACTCCACAAGGTTATGATTTGCCAAAATGGCTTGATAGGTGTTCGCTATCGCGTAACCGATCTCGTTTATTGACGGGCCGGCTTCATGTTGCGACATTTTCTCACATCCCCCGAATGAGTTTACCATCGGGGATTGGATGCCGAAGACAGTCGAGGAGGACAGGCTTGCGGCATCTGCCGGGAGGCCATGTTCATGACCATGCGAAATTCCGCTGATGAGATCGCCCAGCGGTCACGCCAGATCATTCGTGGCCAGAAGCATCTGGAGGGGCCGATGCTGCCCATTCTGCATGCGCTTCAGGCAGAGTTCGGTTACATCCCGGATATCGTCAAACCGGTCATCGCCGATGAACTCAACATTTCCCGCGCGGAAGTCCATGGCGTCATAACCTTCTATCCCGAATTTCGTGATCATCCGGGAGGGAGGCATATCCTGAAAATCTGTCGCGCCGAAGCCTGTCAGTCGATGGGCAGTGACGATCTCGCAGATCGCGTTCGCCAGTTGCTCGGAATTGATTTTCACCAGACGACACCTGACGAAGCGGTGACGCTCGAGCCCGTCTATTGCCTGGGCCTGTGCGCCTGTGCGCCCGCCGCCATGCTGGATGGCGAGGTTTATGGCCGGGTCAACGAGCACTGTCTTTCCGAAATCGTTGGGGAGTTAGGTCGATGACGATAACGATTTTCGTCCCTCGCGATGCCGCATCCCTGGCGCTTGGCGCCGAAAAGGTTGCGGCAGCAATCACAAGCGAGATCGCAGCCCGCGGTATCGATGCCAGGATCGTGCGCAACGGCTCTCGTGGCATGTTCTGGCTGGAACCGCTGGTCGAGGTGCGTACCGATCACGGCCGCGTCGCTTACGGACCGGTAAAAGCCTCGGATATCAAGGGCCTGTTCGATGCTGGTTTTCTGTCCGGCAAGGCTCATCCTCTCTGTCTTGGGCTGACGAAGGAAATTCCCTTTCTTCGTCAGCAGACCCGCCTGACCTTCTCTCGCTGCGGAGTAATCGATCCACTGTCACTGGAGGACTATCGCCATTACCAGGGACTAAAAGGGCTGGAAAAGGCGATTGCGATGCCACCGGCGGAGATTGTGGCGCAGGTCACCGAAAGCGGGCTGCGAGGGCGCGGCGGTGCCGGTTTCCCCACCGGCATCAAGTGGAAGACAGTGATGGAGGCGGTGGCCGACCGGAAATACATCGTCTGCAATGCCGACGAGGGAGACAGTGCCACCTTTGCCGACCGGATGATCATGGAAGGCGATCCCTTTGTTCTGATCGAGGGCATGGTGATCGCCGGCATCGCGACCGGCGCGACCAAGGGATATGTCTACACCCGCTCCGAATATCCGCACGCGATCGCCACAATGAGCGAGGCGATCGGCATCGCCCGGGAGGCCGGCATTCTCGGCCCCTCCGTACTTGGCTCCGACCACGCCTTCGACATCGAGATACGTGCGGGTGCAGGCGCCTATGTCTGTGGTGAGGAAACCTCGCTGCTGAATTCGCTGGAAGGCAAGCGCGGCATCGTCCGTGCCAAGCCACCGCTTCCAGCATTGCAGGGTTTTCTCGGACGCCCCACCGTCGTCAACAATGTCATTTCGCTTGCATCCATCCCGGTCATCATGGACCGCGGCGCGGCTTTCTACCGGGATTTCGGCATGGGGCGCTCACGCGGCACGATCCCGATCCAGATCGCCGGCAATGTGAAATATGGCGGGCTCTTCGAAACGGCCTTCGGCCTGTCGCTTGGCGAGATCGTCGATCATATCGGCGGCGGCACGGCCACGGGACGACCGGTGAAAGCCGTGCAGGTGGGCGGCCCGCTCGGTGCCTATTTTCCGCGCGCGCTGTTCGACACGCCATTCGATTACGAGGCTTTTGCCGCCAAGGACGGACTGATCGGCCATGCCGGCATTACCGTGTTCGACGATACCGTCGACATGCTGAAACAGGCGCGCTTCGCCATGGAATTCTGCGCCATCGAAAGCTGCGGCAAGTGCACGCCCTGCCGGATCGGCTCCACCCGTGGCGTCGAAACGGTCGACAGGATCGGCCGCGGCATCGAGCCGGACAAGAACAAGGTGCTGCTCGCCGATCTCTGCAATACGATGAAGTTCGGTTCGCTTTGCGCGCTCGGCGGTTTCACCCCCTACCCTGTGATGAGCGCGATGACGCATTTCCCGGAGGATTTCTCCCCAGTGCCGTTGGCGGAGGCTGCGGAATGATGAGGTTGGACTTTTTCTTTTCAGCGCCGCTTACTTCCATCATCTGGACAGTACGAATGCCGATCTCCAGCAAGGAGGCACGTCATGTCTCTCATCCATGAAATCGACTACGGCACGCCTGCATCCCGCTCTGAAAGACAGGTGACCCTGACGATTGATGGCCGCGCCGTCACCGTTCCTGAAGGCACGTCGATCATGCGGGCCTCGATGGAGGCGGGCATCCAGATCCCGAAACTCTGCGCCACGGACATGGTGGATGCCTTCGGTTCCTGCCGCCTCTGTCTGGTGGAGGTCGAAGGCCGCAATGGCACGCCTTCCTCCTGCACTACGCCCGTTTCACCCAACATGGTCGTCCATACCCAGACCGGCCGGCTGAAGGATATCCGCCGTGGTGTAATGGAGCTTTATATCTCAGATCATCCACTCGACTGCCTCACCTGCGCCGCCAATGGCGACTGCGAATTGCAGGACATGGCGGGTGCCGTCGGGCTTCGTGACGTTCGTTACGGTTATCAGGGGGAAAATCATGTGCGCGCGCGCAACGACGATGCCATCAACCCGAAATGGATGCCGAAGGACGAATCCAATCCCTATTTCACCTATGATCCTTCGAAATGCATCGTCTGTTCGCGCTGTGTGCGCGCCTGCGAGGAAGTCCAGGGCACGTTCGCGCTGACGATCGAGGGGCGCGGTTTCGAAAGCCGGGTCTCGCCCGGTGCGCACGAGCATTTTCTGGATTCCGAATGCGTGTCCTGCGGAGCCTGCGTGCAGGCCTGTCCTACCGCGACACTGACGGAAAAATCGGTGATCGCGATCGGTCAGCCGGAGCATTCGGCCGTCACCACCTGTGCCTATTGCGGCGTCGGCTGTTCCTTCAAGGCGGAAATGCGCGGTGAGGAACTGGTGCGCATGGTGCCGTGGAAGGATGGGCAGGCCAATCGCGGCCATTCCTGCGTCAAGGGACGTTTTGCCTATGGTTACGCCAGCCACAGGGACCGCATCCTTAACCCGATGATCCGCGAGAACATCTCCGACCCATGGCGGGAAGTGACTTGGGAAGAGGCGTTTTCGCATATCGCCACCGAGTTTCGCCGCATCCAGTACCAATATGGCCGCGACGCCATCGGCGGCATCACCTCGTCGCGCTGTACCAATGAGGAGACCTTTCTCGTCCAGAAACTGGTGCGCGCCGGTTTCGGTAACAACAATGTCGATACCTGCGCCCGCGTCTGCCACTCGCCAACCGGCTACGGCCTCGGACAGGCGTTCGGCACTTCGGCCGGCACGCAGAATTTCGACAGTATCGAGCAGTCCGATGTGGTCATCGTCATTGGCGCCAACCCGACCGATGGGCATCCGGTCTTCGGCTCGCGGCTGAAAAAGCGGTTGCGACAGGGTGCAAAACTGATCGTCATCGATCCGCGCCGCATCGACCTCGTCAGAACACCGCATGTGGAAGCAGCC
The DNA here is from genome assembly GCF_014201355.1 of Aliirhizobium wenxiniae. Taxonomy (GTDB): domain Bacteria; phylum Pseudomonadota; class Alphaproteobacteria; order Rhizobiales; family Rhizobiaceae; genus Neorhizobium; species Neorhizobium wenxiniae. Next base: position 142,245 of record NZ_JACHEG010000009.1, on the reverse strand, counting down.
TATCACCTGCCGCTGAAACCCGGCACCAATGTCGCCGTCATGACGGCGCTGGCACATGTCATCGTCACCGAGGGCCTGGCTGCGGAGGCGTTCATCCGCGAGCGCTGCGACTGGTCGGAATTCGAAGACTGGGCCGCTTTTGTTTCCGACAAAGCCCATAGCCCGGAAGTGACGGAAAGCTTTACCGGCGTTCCGGCCGATCTTCTACGCGGCGCCGCCCGGCTGTTTGCCTCCGGCGGCAATGGCGCGATTTATTACGGCCTAGGCGTTACCGAGCACAGCCAGGGTTCGACGACGGTGATGGCGATCGCCAACCTTGCCATGGCGACGGGCAATATCGGCCGGCCGGGCGTCGGCGTGAACCCCCTGCGCGGCCAGAACAATGTTCAGGGTTCCTGCGACATGGGCTCGTTTCCGCATGAATTGCCGGGCTATCGCCATATCTCGGACGATGCCACGCGCGACACATTCGAAAAACTCTGGGGCGTGACGCTGAACAACGAGCCGGGCCTGCGGATTCCCAACATGCTGGATGCAGCCGTCGAAGGCACGTTCAAGGGCATCTACATTCAAGGCGAGGATATTCTGCAGTCCGACCCTGATACCAGACATGTCTCGGCCGGGCTCGAAGCCATGGAATGCGTTGTTGTGCACGACCTTTTCCTTAACGAGACGGCCAATTACGCCCATGTCTTTCTGCCGGGCTCGACCTTCCTCGAGAAGGATGGAACCTTCACCAATGCCGAACGCCGCATCAACCGCGTACGCAGGGTGATGACCCCGAAGAACGGCCTTGCCGATTGGGAGGTGACCCAGAAGCTTGCACAGGCGATGGGGCTGAACTGGAACTATGCCCATCCATCCGAGATCATGGATGAGATCGCCGCAACGACGCCGAGCTTCGGGATGGTTTCCTACGACTATCTCGACAAAATGGGCTCGGTACAGTGGCCGTGCAACGAGGCGCATCCTAAAGGTTCGCCGATCATGCATGTCGACGGTTTCGTGCGCGGCAAGGGCAAATTCATTCGCACCGAATATGTGGCGACCGACGAGCGCACCGGACCACGCTTCCCGCTGCTGCTTACCACCGGGCGTATCCTGTCCCAATACAATGTCGGGGCGCAGACGCGTCGGACCGAAAACGTCATCTGGCACGCCGAGGACCGGCTGGAGATCCATCCGCATGACGCAGAGCAACGCGGCATCAAGGATGGCGACTGGATCAAGCTTGCGAGCCGCTCGGGCGATACCACGCTTCGGGCACAGATTACCGACCGGGTATCGCCGGGCGTCGTCTATACGACCTTTCACCACCCGGATACGCAAGCCAATGTCATCACTACCGATTTCTCCGATTGGGCAACCAACTGTCCGGAATACAAGGTGACGGCAGTACAGGTTTCTCCGTCCAACGGCCCGACGCAATGGCAGGAGGACTACAATGATCTGTCCAACCGCTCACGTCGCATCGCAGGCAAAATACAGGCAGCGGAGTAGAGCCGGTCAGGATCGCACCGAATCCGTGTTAACCTCGGAAATCCTCCGCCTTGCGGATACAAAGGAGCTCATCGATGTCGCATGATCAGGGGCGGGAAAAGCTGATCAGAATGGCAAATCAGATCGCCACTTTCTTCATGTCACAGCCGGAAACCGACAGAGCAAAAGGCGTTGCCACCCACATTAACAAGTTCTGGGAGCCACGGATGCGCAGGCATCTGTTCGAATGCCTGGATGAAGGTGCAGACGGACTGATGCCGCTGGTGGTCGAAGCGTCAACCTTGATCCACCGACCATCCTCGCAGGCAAAACCCGGGACAAGCAACGGCATTGCAAAGCCACTCTGAGGCTGGATTGCAAGGTTGAAACGCTTTGCGCCATATCCATGGTGGCGAGGCTTGGCAATTTAGCAGCTCGTGATTAAGCAGAACAGGATTTTTCTTGACATCCCCGGTCTTCTTTCTCAAAAGAAGATAGCGTTGGTCATGTTTGACAGGTCTACCGGAAATGCTCGTCTGCAGCTGCAATTACATCACGGACAAGGAAATCAAGGACGTCATCGTCCAGCTTCTTGACGAAGACTGTTGGCAGCTCATCGTACCGGCGAAAGTCTATCACGCCATGAGCAAACGCGGCCGCTGTTGCGGCTGTTTCCCGAACGTGGTGGATCTGATTATCCGCACGACCGAAGAATATCATGCCCTGCGTCACTCGACGGAGGACGAAGTCGTTATATATTTGTCTCGCTTGAAGCAGTTCCATGAGGAAAACAGGAGAGCGGACATTGAAAGGCGACAAAAGAGTCATCGAGCGGCTTAACGAGGCTTTGTTCCTCGAACTTGGGGCCGTTAATCAATACTGGCTGCACTATCGTCTTCTGAGCGACTGGGGTTTCACCAAGCTCGCAAAGAAGGAACGCGCCGAATCCATTGAAGAGATGCAGCATGCCGATCGCCTGATCGATCGCATCATCTTCCTTGAGGGCCACCCCAATCTCCAGACGGTTGCGCCGCTGCGTATCGGCCAAAATGTCAAGGAAGTGTTGGAAGCCGATCTTGCCGGCGAATACGACGCCCGTACAGCGTACAAAGCCTCTCGTGATCTCTGTCACGAGGCAGGCGACTACGTTTCCATGAAGCTGTTCGAAGAACTGCTGATGGATGAGGAAGGTCATATCGACTTCCTTGAAACGCAGCTCGACCTGCTGACGAAGATCGGTGAGGAACGTTACGGCCAGCTCAACGCGGAATCGGCCGACGCTGCAGAGTAAATAAGCAAAGACCCGGCTTTCGGGCCGGGTCTTCTCTCGTCTTTGCTGTTCACGGTAGCGCCGGGACTCAGGCCGCTGCCAGATATGAAAATTCCGCAACCACCTGATCGTAGACCTGTCGCTTGAACGGAACGATCAGGCCGGGAAGCTCGGCCATGGGCTTCCAATCCCAGGCGTCGAATTCCGGCGAATGGCCACCCGGCGGCGGATTGATGGCAATCTCGCTTTCATCCCCCTCGAAGCGGAAGGCAAACCAGCGCTGGGTCTGCCCGCGATATTTTCCCTTGAGCCCGATACCGATGAGATGCGCCGGCAGATCGTAATTAATCCAGTCCTTCGATTGCGCAAGCAGGGTTACCGTCTTCATGCCGGTTTCCTCGTAAAGCTCACGATAGGCGGCAGGCAGTGCGTCTTCTCCCTTGTCGATGCCGCCTTGCGGCATCTGCCAAAGCTGCGGCGAGCCATCATATTCGCTGTTGCCTTCGGAGATCCTTCGGCCGGCCCAGACCAGTCCGCCACGGTTGAGCACCATGATGCCCACACAAGGCCGATACGGCAGGTCTTCCGCCTTCACCGTTCCACTCTTCTTGGCCTCGTCTTTTTTGGCCATGCTTCACTCTCCGTCAGGGTTCGCTTTTATCGCGCACGATCGCAGACACGCCAACGATCTCGATGCCGCGCTGGGTCGCCTCTTCCGCCCACTTCCTTACAGCATCGATGCTCTCGTCGTAAGCGGCAGCAACGCCGATCGCCGTTCCCTGCCTGTCTGCGATGCGGCCGAGTTCATCGAGCTTGCGAAGAATGGCCTGGGTCTGAACCTGCCCGTCGAGAACGACATCGGCAAAGGCATGAGGTAGCTTGACGGCATCGGATACGGAATTCGTCTTTGAAAGAGAAGACGTCCCGTCATCGAGGAAAAGCAGTCCACGCTTCGCCACGTCCTGCAGCACCGGGCGCAGCGCCTTTTCATCCGAAAGGTAACGTGCGCCCTGATAATTGACGATACCGGTATAATTGGTGACCCGCGCCATGGCCTGGTGCAGGCGAACGATATTGTCCTTGGCGGAACTCGCCGTCAGCAGAGTACCGGGCCCCGGATCGTTCGCCGGATAATCGAACGGCTCGAACGGAACCTGCAGTAATATTTCATGCCCCTTGCGCCGCGCTTCCTGCATCCAGCGCTGCAGGCTGTTACCGCTCGCCGCGAATGCTAGGGTCACTCCCGCCGGCAATTGCTGGACGGCCTTCTGGCTGCCAGTCTGGCTGAGGCCGAGGCCACTGATGACGATCGCAACCCGTGCGCCCCTCTCGCCCGACCATGGCCTTGCATATTGGTCCATGGGACGCAGACCGTCGGCGCCGATGATCGGCAGCTTTCCGTTCTCGGTTTCTTCGACAAGATCGGGGTTCGGCTGGCCGGCTATCCGCGGATCCTGGCCCATCCTTTGCGCATCGATGACCAGTGGCCCGGTCCGGTCACGCGGCGTATATTTGGTAACGTAGTTTCCGTCGCCCGTGGGAATGCGCTCTATATTGGCGCCCGACGCCGTACGTTCGGGAGACGTGGCCGATTGCGGGGCACGATCAGCACTATCCGCCTCTTTCGAAGGATCGGGTTTGCCTTCGGACGCCGTTTGCGCGCCATTGGCGGCAACCCGCCTGAGCCCGTCGTCTTCCTGTATGACGTAGATGGAAAGAGCGATAACGCAGACTATCAACACACCGGCGCATAAAACGGCCTTGTAGCCACGCCACGACCGTTTCGTCTTCGATGGCCGCCCTTGTCCCAAGGGTGCATGGAGATCAGTACCCAAGCTAATATCCGTGCTATCCCGCGGTCATGAAAAATCCGGGGGACCCGCTCAGGCTCCCCCGGTACTGTTCTTACTTCTTGACGGCGGCTGCAGCCTTGTCCGGGCTGGCCGGGAAGCTAGGATCCGTCTTTGTGCCATTGAGAAGATCCATAGCATAGTTCAGCTGGATGTCATCCTTGGCTTCCGGTGGCACATAGGCCGCGGAACCGGAGCCTTCTTCCGTCTCGGCATTGCCCTGAATATGGCCCTTGAGGCTGGATTCGCCCTCGGCCTTCAGCTTGCCCTGCAGTTCCGGCGGTAGCGGCTGCTCGACCTTGATGTCCGGGTTGATGCCCGTACCCTGGATCGACTTGCCCGATGGCGTGTAATAAAGCGCAGTCGTCAGGCGTAATGCACCAGCATCGCCAAGCGGAATGATCGTCTGGACGGAGCCCTTGCCGAAGGAACGAGTACCGACGACAGTCGCCCGCTTCAGGTCCTGAAGCGCACCAGCAACGATTTCCGAAGCCGAAGCTGAACCGCCATTGATCAACACGATAACCGGCTTTCCGTCAGTCAGATCGCCCGGGCCAGCATTGAAGCGGCGGGTTTCGTCGGCATTGCGACCGCGGGTGGAAACGACTTCACCACGCTCCAGGAAGGCGTCCGACACGTTGATCGCCTGGTCCAGGAGACCGCCCGGATTGAGACGCAGGTCGAGAACGTAACCCTTCAGCTTGTCGGCCGGAACATCGGCTTTGATCTTCTTGATCGCCTTTTCTAGATCATCATAGGTCTTTTCGGTGAACGAGATGACGCGAACATAACCGACGTTACCGCCTTCTACACGGGACTTCACCGCACGCACTGCGATAACGTCACGAACAACGGTGATTTCGAGCGGCTTGTCGGCGCCCTGACGGATGACGGTAAGCTTGATCGGCGTATTGACCGCACCGCGCATCTTTTCGACGGCATCCTCAAGCTTCAGGCCACGAATGGACTGGCCGTCGATTTCAGAGATGAAGTCGCCGGCAAGGATACCAGCCTTCGAAGCGGGCGTGTCGTCGATCGGCGCGATGACCTTGACCAGCTCGTTCTCCATCGTCACTTCGATACCGAGACCGCCAAATTCACCGCGGGTCTGGGTCCGCATGTCTTCGGCATCCTTGGCATTCATGAAGCTCGAATGAGGATCGAGCGAGCTTAGCATGCCGTTGATCGCGTTTTCGACAAGCTTCTCTTCGTCCGGCGCCGTCACATACTGGGCGCGAACACGTTCGAAGACGTCACCGAAAATCGAAAGTTCCTTATAGGTCGACGCTCCGGCTGCCTGGGCCGGCACGCCGGCCGAATAGATGACACTCATCGCTGTAGCACCCATGAGTGCACCGACGATGACAAGCGAAGCCCTACGAATCATTTCGCGCCCTTCCAGTTTCTTTCGCTGACCACCATGGCTTGGAATCAACCGTGGTGTTGCCGTTTCTAAATTCAATGTAAAGCGTTGGGCGATCCGTTTCCAGCGCCAACGCAGTTGCACTCGCCACTCTTTTCTCGCCCATCACGGCGATCGGCTCACCGCTGAAGACAAAACTTCCCTGACGGACGTTCACATCCTTCATGCCGGTGAAGACCACGTAATATCCGTCACCGACATTGAGAATGATCGTCTGGCCGTAGCTTCTGAACGCTCCGGCAAATACGATCGAACCATCCGCCGGCGCGGTCACGATGGCCCCGGCATTGGAAGCGATGGTGATGCCCCGCGCCGTATGGCCTGTCCCGTCGGGATCGCCGAACCAGCGTACGACATCGCCTGCCACCGGAAAGGTCAACTTCTGCCTCAGACTTGAAAACGCATATGCTGGCGCAATGCGGTTTTTGTCGGGCACACCGTTTTCGGCAAGCTCCCTGGCCTTCTCACGCTCGGCCTGTGTGAGACGTTTCTGTCGCTCTTCTTCAGCCCTGGCCGCTTCCATGGCTTCCCTCACCGAAGATATTTCGCTCTCCAGCGAGGAAATGAGCCCTTCGAGCGAGGTCGCACGGCCTGCCAGCACCTCGGAACGCCGCCGTTCAGCCTCGAGTTCCGCCGTATTCCGGCCGTTCAACTTTTCGTTTTCAGCCAGAAGAAGATCCATCCGCTTGTCTTCTTCAAGGCTTGCCGCAATCGTGTCCGACACGGCCTGCTTTTCACTTGCTGCGGCACTGCGCGTCTCGCTCAGGGCCTTCAGGTCGGCGACGAGACGTTCGGCCTCCGCACGCATGCCCGGCACGACAGCACCGAGAAGAATGGCGCTGCGCACGGAAGCAAGCGCATCCTCCGGCTTCACCAGCAGTGCCGGCGGCGGGTTGCGCCCCATCCGCTCAAGTGCACCGAGCACTTCCGCAAGTACACCCCGGCGACTGCGAAGGGACGCACGAATTCCGTCTTCCTGCACGCCGAGGGCAGCGATCTTCTTTTCGCTTTCCTGGATCTTCCGCTCCAGATCCTGCCGCTTCTTCGCAGAATCGATTAGGGCCTGACGGATATCGGCACTATCCTTGTTGGTCTGTGCAATGCTTTTCTCGATATCGGAGATCTTGTCTCCGGACAGTTGCATCGTCTTGCCGAGCGCTTCGAGTTCCTTGCGCGTCTCTTCCTGCTTCTGCTGCAATTCGGCAGTCGGCCCGGCAGCCTCGACCGGTGCCGCACTCACGATGCCATCGCTGGGCGACGCGGCATCCTGCGCATGAAGCACCTGCGGAACTGCCAGCAGAAGACCGGCAACGGCCAGCGTGCTGACCAAGCCTGATCCATATCTGGCAGGTCTTTTCCGACTGGCGTCCATGTCCGCTCCGAGTGATAGAATGCGAAGGCTAGGCTGATTTGCTAAGCCACGCCACAAACAACATCGTGTTTGAGCCTGAACGAAAGGTTAAACGCGGTGATAGGGGTGGCCGGAAAGGATGGTCACGGCGCGGTATAATTGTTCTGCGATGAGAATGCGGACAAGCTGATGCGGCCAGGTCATCGTCCCAAGGTTGAGAACCAGGTCCGCCTTGGCGCGAAGCTCCGGGTCAAGACCATCAGCACCGCCGATTGCCAGCATCATGTCACGCTTCCCGTTGTCGCGATAACGACCGATCGCATCCGAAAAAGCCTGACTGTCCAGCGTCTTGCCGCGTTCGTCCAACAAAACGAGGATGGCGCCCTCCGGCAGGGCCTTTTCCAGGGCGCCGGCTTCCTCGCGCTTGCGGGTATCGGCATTTGATGCGCGGCTCTCCTGCACCTCCACTAGTTTCGCCAGTTCCAGGCCCACGGCGGGGCCGGCCTTGGCGAAACGGTCGAGATAACGGGACGCAAGGTCCTTCTCCGGGCCGGCCTTGAGCCGTCCCACGGCAAAAAGAGTAATACGCATGTCCTGATCCGTCTAAATTCGAACAGCCGAAAACCACTGTACCGGCGCGTGACGCCAGTCTTGCTTTAACGGCTTCCGACGGTTCAGGCCAAGCCCAAACCGCTCAGTGCAGCAGAGGTCCTTCTTCGATCTCCGGAGCCGCCCACATCTTTTCGATGTTGTAGAACTCGCGGATTTCGGAACGGAACACGTGCACGATCACATCACCCGTGTCGATCAGAACCCAGTCACCGCTTTCCTGGCCCTCAACGCGCGGGGATCCAAGCCCCTCGTCCTTGAGGTCGGTGACAAGATGGTCGCAGATCGCCATGACATGACGGCTCGATCGCCCGGTGACCACAACCATGTAGTCGCCCAGCGCCGATTTGCCGGCAATATTGATGGTGACGATATCTTCTGCTTTTGAATCCTCAAGGCTGGTGAGGATCAGTTCGAGAGCACGAGCTGCGGCATCGGCGCCACGTTCGGAACTCTGCGGGAGGATGGAAACCATCTTTCCCTTGGCGTGTACTGTTGTCAGGGTTTGTCCTTTCTTACCAGGTAACAGCAACAAGCACTTTCAGCGAATCCGATCAAGGTCGGCCGCTTTGGTGAAGGTGGCACCGAATGGTTAATCTTTCAAGGGAGAACCACCAGAAGTGAACGCATGACGCGAAACTGTCATGTGCAAAATTCCCGAAAGGATCAAGGTGAAGTCTTGCGGCCATTCGCGCGAAGCGCGGTCGAACTCAGTGTCGATCGCGGACCATGAATGAAGGTCCAGGCCGGAGCCTGCCTCTTCCACAGCGTCCCGATATCGTCCTCATCCACCCGAGCGTAATCGAAGGTGCGCGCCATTTTCGACGACAGGAATGACAGGGTTGCACCCGGCCGATCGACGACCGCGATCGGGAACATCGAGACGATCTCGCGCCATTTCTGCCAGAGGTGGAAGGACTGCAAGCTATCTGCCCCCATGATCCAGACAAAATGGGCCTGGGGATTTTTGGCTTTCACATGGGCAAGCGTATCGGCCGTATAGGAGCCGCCGAGTGTCTTTTCAAAGGCGGTAACCTTGATGCGCGGATCGCGGGCAAGATGCTCGCTCAGCGAAATTCGCTCGCCAAGAGGCGCAAGCTCGCTACGGCTTTTCAGCGGATTTCCAGGCGTCACCATCCACCAGAGCTGATCGAGGCCGAGACGGCGCAACGCAATTTCGGCGACCAGCAGATGGCCTTCATGCGGCGGATTGAAAGACCCGCCGAAAAGCCCGACGGCCATGCCGCGCTCAATATGCGGCATGGTCAGATATCGGCGATCTATCTTCTCTTCTTCCACGTCGGGCCGAAGCTCTATGGACGGATCTGGCCGGTGCCATGCACCCGGTACTTGAATGAAGTCAGCTGCTCGACGCCAACCGGCCCGCGGGCATGCATCTTGCCGGTCGAAATGCCAATCTCGCCACCCATGCCGAATTCGCCGCCATCGGCAAATTGCGTGGAGGCATTATGCAGCAGGATGGCGGAATCGATCTCGTTGAAGAAACGCGCCACAACGGCCGGGTCTTCGGCAATCACCGCTTCCGTGTGGCTGGAAGAGTAGGTGTTGATGTGCCGGATCGCTCCATCGATGCCGTCAACGACCGCGACGGAAATGACCGCATCCAGATATTCCGTGCGCCAGTCTTCTTCCGTTGCAGCTTCAGCCGTCGGGCAGGCAAGCAACACTTCAGCCGATCCACGGATTTCGCAGCCTGCGTCTTTAAGCGCCTGCAGAAGCGGTACGAGATGCGTGCTGGCAACGGCCTTGTCGACCAGCAGCGTTTCCGCTGCGCCGCAGACACCGGTGCGCCGCATTTTGGCATTCACGACGATCTTCTTTGCCATGTCGAGATCGGCAGATGCATCGACATAGATATGGCAGAGACCCTCAAGATGGGCAAAGACTGGCACGCGCGCCTCATTCTGAACGCGGGCGACAAGGCTCTTGCCACCGCGCGGAACGATGACATCGATCGCACCATCGAGGCCGGACAACATGGCACCGACGGCGGCGCGATCGGTCGTCGGCACGATCTGGATCGCATGCTCCGGAAGACCGGCAGCCTTGAGGCCTGCGACAAGGCAATCATGGATAGCCTGCGATGATTGCGCCGAATCCGAACCGCCGCGCAGGATAACCGCATTGCCGGCCTTCAGGCACAATGCGCCGGCATCCGCTGTCACATTGGGGCGGCTTTCATAGATCACGCCGATGACGCCAAGCGGCGTACGGACACGCTCGATATTCAATCCGTTCGGGCGATCCCAGGCGGTAATTACCTCTCCGACCGGGTCCTTGAATTCGGCAATCTCGCGTAAGCCCTGCGCCATTCCGGAGATACCTTTTTCCGTCAATGTCAGGCGATCGATGAAGGATGGCAGCAGTCCCTTGCCTTCCACCTGCTTCAGGTCCTCGGCATTGGCCGCAAGAATCCTGGCCGTGGCAGCGACCATCGCATCCGCCATGGCGTGAAGCGCCTCGTTCTTCGACTGCGTCGATGCAATGGCGAGCTGACGCGCAGCCGCCTTGGCATTGCGACCGATCTCGGCCATGATCTTGTCGATATCGACCGTCGAAACCTTATCCAGCATGGACTACACCCTCTTTGCGGCTCGCCTTCGCCCGAAGCCCGCCCGTCATCACCAAGTCGCCGCGATGAACCATCGCGGCACGGCCGGCATACCCCAATATCGCCTCGATCTCGGTAGATTTCCGGCCTGTAATCTGGCGCGCCTCATCGGCATCGTAACTGACCAGACCGCGGGCAATCTCAAGCCCATCCGTACCGATAATGGCAACCGTATCACCGCGATGGAAATGACCTTCGATCCGACGAACGCCCGCTGGTAGCAGGCTTTTACCCAGGCCGAGCGCCTTTTCCGCACCGCTGTCGACATGAAGCTCACCCGCCGGCTGCAACTGCCCGGCAATCCAGGTCTTGCGCGCGGTAACCGGCGCTTCGGACGGCGCGAACCATGAGGAGCGTGTTCCCTGCTCGATCGCCTGCAGCGGGTGGTCCGTCTTGCCGGATGCGATAATCATCGCGCAGCCGGCACCGGTCGCGATCTTGCCGGCATCGATCTTGGTGCGCATGCCGCCGCGCGACAGTTCCGAAGCAGCTCCACCGGCCATCGCCTCGATCTCGGGCGTGATTGCGGGAATGATGTCCAGGAATTTCGCATCAGGATCGAGATGCGGAGGCGCGGTGTAAAGCCCGTCGATATCCGACAGAAGCACCAGCAGATCGGCCCCGGTCATCGTCGCGACACGTGCAGCCAGCCTGTCATTGTCGCCATAACGAATTTCCGAGGTCGCGACGGTATCGTTCTCGTTGATGATCGGCACGGCACCGATCTTCAGCAACTGCTTGATGGTTGCGCGGGCGTTGAGGTAACGGCGGCGCTCTTCCGTATCGCCCAAAGTCAGCAGGATCTGGCCGGCGACAATCGCGTCACGCGACAGGCTTTCAGACCATGCGCGCGCAAGCGCAATCTGGCCAACCGCAGCGGCCGCCTGGCTTTCCTCCAGCTTCAGAGCACCGGCAGGAAAGCCGAGAACGGTACGGCCCAGGGCGATTGCGCCCGAGGACACGACGAGAACATCGCCCCCCGCAGCCTTCAACGCAGCGATATCGCTGCAGATGGAATCGAGCCACGCGGATTTCAGCCCGGTCTTGCGGTCGACGAGCAGCGCCGAGCCGATCTTGATGACGACCCGGCGATAGCTGGAAAGCGCCTTGCGGTTATTGGTATTCCCGCCGGTCATAGCTCCTCATCCTCGTCATAGTCCTGCACTGATGCGGATCTGTCCGGAAGGGTCGTCTCGTCACCTTCACTGGCTTCGAGAATGACGTCACGAAGGGCACGCAAGACTTCCGTCATGCCCTTGCCCGTCGCGGCGGAAATCAGGAACGGCGTCTGGCCGCAGGCCTTCTCCAGTTCCTTCGCCTTTTTCTTCAGTTCCTTTTCATCCAGGATATCGATCTGCGACAGAGCAACGATTTCCTGCTTGTCGGTCAGGCCGCCGCCATAGGCCTCAAGTTCCGCCTTCACCGTCTTGTAGGACTGGCCGACCTTCTCTTCCATCGACGAGACGAGATGGAGCAGAACGCGGGTGCGCTCCACATGGCCGAGGAAGCGGTCGCCGAGACCAATCCCTTCATGGGCGCCTTCGATCAGGCCTGGAATATCGGCAAGCACGAATTCGCGTCCATCAATGGCCGCAACACCGAGATTGGGGTGAAGCGTCGTGAACGGATAATTGGCGATCTTCGGCCGGGCACGGGTGACCGACGCAAGGAAGGTCGACTTGCCGGCATTCGGCAGACCAACGAGACCGGCGTCGGCAATCAGTTTCAGACGCAGCCAGACTGTCTTTTCCTCGCCTTCAAGGCCCGGGTTCGCCCAGTTTGGCGCCTGATTGGTCGGCGACTTGAAATGCGTGTTGCCGAAACCGCCATTGCCCCCCTTGGCCAGACGAAATTTCTGACCTTCCTTGATCATGTCGACGATCAGCGTTTCGTTGTCTTCCTCGAAGATCTGCGTGCCGACAGGCACTTTCAACGTCACGCTGTCGCCATTGGCGCCGGTGCGGTTGCGGCCCATTCCATGAATGCCGATCGCCGCCTTGAAATGCTGCTGGAAGCGGAAATCGATCAGGGTGTTGAGACCGTTCACCGCCTCGACCCAGACGTCGCCGCCGCGTCCGCCGTCGCCACCATCCGGCCCGCCGAACTCGACAAACTTTTCCCGCCGGAACGAGACTGCACCCGCGCCACCGTCACCGGAGCGAATATAGACTTTTGCTTCGTCGAGAAATTTCATCTTGCTGCCGTCAGTCTTGTGTTACGCAACGTCATCAGGGGTTTCTGGACGCCTTCTTTAGCGTTTCGATACCGTTCGTTGCCTTTAAGGTCAAAGATTATCATGAAGTTCGTCAGCCATAAGCTGCAATGCGGCTCCGGCACGAACGGTTCTGCGGAATGGGCGGACGCGGACATGGCCCGCCAGGGTATTCGGGACCGCAATGGACATCCTGGCCCGATCAACCCCGTGTCGTTTGAGATAGACTGATGGCCGCCGGCGGATACCGATGGCCATCAGCATTTTTTAGCAGGCCTGTGGCCGCACCAGATCGCCAGCCTCCAGCATCGTGTCGATATGCGGAGCCATGCGGTTGCGTGCGACAGAGAAAACCTCTCCCGCATCGACGATCCTGAAACCGAGCTTTCGCTGCACATTAAGCGAAGCGAGGTTGTCGGCAAAGGCACCGGAATGGACTACGGCGTCCGGCATGCGCCTAAAGAAACGCTCCAGAACGGCACCGGTAGCCTCGGTCATGTAGCCATGATCCCAGTAATACCGGTTCAACCAATATCCCAGATGCCAGCCGTCCCTGCGCAACTCCATACCGACGACACCGATATGGACGTCGTCGCCGGTGGTGATTGCAAGGCTCCAGTCCGGCATCAGCCCGGAAGTCTGGCGTACCAGCCAATCGAGTGCATCATCCCGATGATAAGGCTGCGGCACGCGCGACAGCATGCGGGCAACCTTGAAATCGGCAAGCGATGCCGCGATTGCATCCGCATCGGCAAGCCGGTGAGGACGCAAGGTCAACCGGCGGGACTGGATGACCGGGCACGGGCCGGGCGCAAGCCGGACTTCGACGGCTCTTTCAACAACTGCGGCGTTCATCTCAGCTCTCCCCAGCTTCTCAACGATATCCAGGTCTTGCGATCCAGACGGAACCACTCGACTGGCACCATGGCGCCCTCCGCAAGGCAATCGATCATGCCGGATCCCTGAAACTGGAAGCCGCACTTCTGGATCACCCGCTTGGACGGTATGTTGGTAACCCGGCAGCGTGCATCGATCTGGTCGATTTCGCTTCTGGTGCGGAAGGCCATGTCGATCAGCGCATGGGCGGCTTCCGTGCCATATCCTTCGTTCCAATAGGGCTCGCCGAGCCAATAGCCGATTTCGAGAGTGCGTTCGTCTGCCTGCGGCTCCAGTGCGCAGCATCCCAGGAAGGCGCCGTCATTTCCTCGGGTAATGGCATAGACGCATTTGCCAATCTCGCCGGCATTCGTGCGTCGCACGAAATCGGCTGCGTCTGTCGCCGTATAGGGATGCGGCATGCGCGACACCATCGTTGCGATGGCGGCATTGTTGGCGAGATGGGCAAGTGCGTCGATGTCTTCTTTGTGGGGTGCGCGGAGAACCAGTCTCGGCGACAGTAAGACGGGGCACTCGCTTCTCGACCGATCTTCGGACCGGTCCGGCCGCGGCCGTTCTTCCGGCGGCCGGGATTGGCTCGCCCTCAACAATTCGATTTGCATGGTTCAGTCTCCTCTGGGGTAAAAAGAAAAAGGGAAGCTGGGGTAGCGCCCCATCTTCCCTTTTCTTTGACTGAACCTTGAACGTTCAACCGGGTCGATGAGACGCCGGTTGCATAACGCTTGCCGGCTTTATTCTGCGGCTTCCGCTTTCGGCATTACGGACACGTATACGCGGCCGTTCGCCTTCGTGCGGAAATTCACGTTGCCTGCGGTGAGCGCAAAAATCGTGTGGTCCTTGCCGAGGCCAACATTGGCGCCCGGATGCCACTGCGTACCGCGCTGACGCACGATAATGTTGCCCGGAATGACGACTTCGCCACCGAACTTCTTCACGCCAAGGCGCTTGGACTGAGAATCGCGACCGTTACGCGACGAACCGCCAGCTTTTTTATGTGCCATGGGAGTTCTCCTTTACCTTCGAAACCTGATTAGCCGAGAATGTCGGTGATACGGACGACCGTGTGATGCTGGCGATGACCGCGAATACGCTTGGAATTCTGACGGCGACGCTTCTTGAAGGAGATGACCTTCTTGCCACGGTTATGCTCGACAACTTCGGCCTTGACCGTCGCGCCCGAAACAAACGGTGCGCCGATCTTGGCATCGGCGCCAACGCCGACGACCAGGACTTCGTTGAATTCTACTACTGCACCAGCTTCGGCTTCCAGCTTTTCGATGGTCAGCACGTCGTTGGCGGCCACGCGGTACTGCTTACCGCCGGTCTTGATGACTGCGAACATTTTATATCCTTTCATGTTCGTTCCGGCTCTCTTCTCGACGAGAAGGGCCGTCTTTTTATCAGTCGGTCTTTAGCAGGGGGTCAGGAAAGAGATATCTTTTCAAAACTAATCTGCCGGTGAAATCGCGCGAAAACCACCAGGATCTCTCGCGATCGTCAGACGCGGACGCATTTCCACACCTGAACGCAGGCGGGCTTACGCGAGCGACAAAAAACTGTCAAGGTAAAAGGATATGAAGACTTGCATTTCGCCCCTTGCCAGCCCGATTTTTCGCCGCTATGAGACAGCCCGCGCACAACTTGCGCCGACCAGCAAAGCGGAGAGGTGGCTGAGTGGTCGAAAGCACCGCACTCGAAATGCGGCATACGGGCAACCGTATCGTGGGTTCGAATCCCACCCTCTCCGCCATTCTGAACTTGCAGCCGTAAGGTTTTCCTCGAGATTTGTTGATTTCCACCGTCTAGAGATGGTGGTGGCGGAATTGGCTAGGGCCACACCCGAGGCACATCCTGAGGCCCCTGCAATTTTAGCAGTCACTCGCAGAGAGTTTGAAGATTAGCGATCGCCAGCTGCACGTGGGCGGGCGGCAATGTCTTAGGAGGGTTGGCGACTAAGAACTCCGTGATAGCTTTCGCTAGCTTCGAGGAGATAACTCCGCGATCCTGGGCAGCTCTGAGTTCGTGCCCTAGAAATGTGGTGAGCCTCGAGCAATCGAGAAAGCAGTCGTGAGTCAGGGCTTGATGATCAGCCGCTGTCAGCTGGAATTGTCCGACACCATGTCCTCGGGCGTTGGTGTTAATCCAGAAAAACAAGTTGTCAGCAGCACAAACGCATAGCGTGATCTTGTCCTTCGCTGGTCGCGCAAGTGTGGTGTTGACTATGTAGACCGAGCCTACAATCACAGCACACCATAAACCGCGAATTCTTTTGCCTCTTCAATAATCTCCTGACGACCAGGGTTGTCATCGTCAATCATGGCCTCATAGTCCATCACGCCATTCGCGGGTGCCTCAAGCCAGGACCGCTCTTGGTGGGTCAGGGTAGAAAGAGTGCCGAAATTCCTGTGTCTGCAGAAATGGATAGCCTCATCCAGGCATTCGATATCGCTCAGCGAGAGCACGCTAGTATCCGCGTCCCTGAGCGCATTGACCCTAGGCCAGGGAGCTTGAGCGACTGAGAATGCCTTGGTTACGGCTTCTGGGTCGCCAGCGTTGTGCAGTCGCCCCTTGATGAAGTCGTATATGGTCGAAGGCACCGGACCATTAGGCATGGCGATAAAGGTATCTGCCACGATCGGTCGCGCGTATCGGTTGAGGTGATACTTCTCTGCGAAAAAAAGGATCTTCGCTGCGAAAAAGGCAGTGACGTCCGGCCAGCGCGATGCGATGTATGTCATCGCCTCCACACCTTTCTTCTCGTCAAACTGAAATCGCAACATCGTTTCTCTCATGTTGTGGCTATCTCATAGAAGCCTTGACTCGTCACGTGAAATGTGGTGACAGCCGCCGATTCTTCAATGGCCGTGTCTATTGAGTCACGCTCGTGCGAGTCGTGCCGGGAAAATCCTTGGCACCCTTCCGGGGCGTCCTAGGCGTGATCGTCAACATCGATTGGAGATCATATGGCGACGATCAGAAAGCTCGGAGGACGCTGGCAGGTGCAGGTGACATCATTACGACGCAAGGCTCCAAAACCCCGACTTCCGCCCATGCTCCCTTTTCAGCTCGGCCACATAAGCTTCATGCGGCAGGATACCGCCGAAATCATCGATCTGGCTCGCCAAGGATCTGCATTCGGCAAGATGACGTGCTGCGTGTTTGTATCGGCTTGAGCGCCCACTCTCCAGGGGAAAGTTAATCATCGATCGCAAGACGATCGTCGCAGCCAGCGGATGCTTCGCGGAAAGCACTTCGGCAGCCTGGGTAATCAGCTCGTAGTAACCGCCGTCCAGCCGCTTCGCCGCCTCTGCCGGTGACGCCCATTAATTTTAAGCGTTAACGGCTTGTCGAATTATTAAGGAGAGCGCGCTTAGCCGTGTCTTTAGTATGGCAAGCCGGTTAAGACTTAGACCTACCTAGTCCTGGCAAATTCGGTTGACAACGAATCCCGGCCGGCTATCGTTGATAGGCTTACGTGTCTTGAGTGCATATTAGCACTTGGTCTAGCGTTTCGTCTGGACCTCATCATATTGCGGAATTTTGGTGCCCTGTAAGGTAGCGATTGAACATCGCCCTTCGGGACGCTCCGCTCGATAATCAATCCCTACCTTACAGGGCTTTAAGGGTAAGCTATGTTGCCATTTGCAGAGGAGTTGGATGTGGAGAAAATCCATGTTCAATCTCCTTCTGCAGTGGTTTTCCTCTGCGGTGGACCATACTCGGATATCGACAAGCCGGTCCCGCTTTCGCTGCGAGATGGTTTCCTCAAGATACTCGACAACCCGGCGCTGCGAGGAAAAGTCATAATCCAAGCCGAGGACATCACGAAGCTCCACGTTTTTTCGGACGCATATGAGGATGTTCTTCAGTTCGAAACCGATCTGGCAGAAATATCAGAGCTGATCCTCCTTTTTTGTGAAAGCGAGGGAAGCATGGCCGAGCTAGGAGCGTTCTGCGTAATCCAAGAAATTGCCTCGAGGCTGCTTGTAGTCGTCAGAGATAGGCATTGGCGAGGAAAGGGAGAGACCTCTTTCATTCGTCTGGGACCTTTGCGCTCCCTCGAGCGCAAGCACGGGCAGAAATCAATTTTTGTAATTGATGACGCCGATGTCGGCGAAGTGGCGTCACCAGGGGGTATCAAAGTCGACGTGCTGAAAGATCAACTACAGACGCCATTGAGAACAAGATTGGAAAGCACGCGAGATCCGACGACGTTCAACCTAGAAAGGCCGGGTCACATCATTAAGCTAATCGTTGGCCTAATACAGGAATACGGAGCTCTCACTTTCAATGAGATTGATGAATTACTTCTGATTGTGGGCGTATACGTGCCCGTTCTGGATTTGAAGGGGTATCTGTTGTGCGCCGTATCCGTAGACTGGATCGCTCGTAGAAAGAAGGGACTGGACGAGTTCTTCATCGCCAATCCCCTTCCTGATGCCGCCGTCATCACTACCAAGACCACCAGGTCTGTGCAAAACAAGGTCCGTCGTCGTCTCGCCATCCGTCAACATTGGAAAGACAAGGATCCGCTTCGCTACAGTGTTATAACCCGATTGATGGTAGCGTCGAATGAGTGAGCTTATATCGGTTTTATCTCAGGCCACTGGTCTAAGCGACTTTGATCTTCGCGCAATAATCAGTAACGCGCCCGATCGCTACAAAGTCTATTACATTGCTAAGCGAAAGGGTGGTCGGCGCGAAATTGCTCAACCGGCCCGCGAGCTCAAGGTGTTGCAGCGCGCGCTAAACGACAGTATCCTCTCGAAGTTACCGGTGCATCCCGCTGCGATGGCTTACCGTCCTGGCGTCAGTCTGCGTCGAAATGCTCAGGCTCATTCCCACAATGGTCCGATCTTAAAGTTCGACTTTCAGGACTTTTTTCCATCACTTCGGGCCGAAGATTGGGAAGATTATTGCCGCCGTCATGGAGTTTTCAAAGATGACGAAGATATCGAGCTGAGCTCTAAGATAATGTTCAGGAGAAAAAATCGCCGGTCTTCTGTGCTTCGGCTAGCAATAGGGGCGCCTTCGTCTCCGTTGCTGTCGAACATACTTTTATTCGACTTCGATGAAAATCTAGCAAAATACTGCGATTCGCAGAAAATAACTTATACAAGATATGCTGATGATCTGACATTTTCGGCAAAGAGAACGGGATTTCTTAATGGGGTCGAAAAATTCTTGGTAAAACTAATAAAGGATGCCGATCATCCCCGAATTAAATTGAATTTAAATAAAACTGTCCTAGCGACGAAAAAGTATAAGCGCATGGTAACGGGTTTGATTTTAACGAATGATGGCAAGGTTTCTTTGGGTCAACTCCGCAAACGAAATATGAGAGCTGGCGTCCATCAGTGGATCTTAGGCAACCTTTCCGAAGCAGACACATGTCGATTAGCGGGGCACTTGGCGTTCGCAGAAGATATCGAGCCTGACTTTGTGGCCCGCCTCACTGTGAAGTATGGGGCGCAGGTAATTGCCGAGATAAAGATGGCCTACCGTCGCCGAGTTCTCTAGAAGAAAACTACGAGCGTCGTCAAAGCTCCCGGCAATTAATTTGCCGCAACTGATCGATTCGCGTTTCCGTGCCGGAATTACCCTTGGCCCCGTTTACGGGGCATCCTACGCATCATCTCGATCACAAACGGAGATTGAGATGGCAACGATCAGAAAACTCAGAGGAAGATGGCAGGCCCAGGTGCGCCGTCGCGGCATGAAACCTAGGGCCAAGAGCTTCGACAGCAAAGCCGAGGCGGAAAAGTGGGCGCGAGACCTTGAGACGCAGGTCGATCGTTTCGGCATGGCTCCGGACACAAAGATCCTTGAGACCACGACGCTGGGAGAGCTCCTCGAGCGCTATCAGAACGAGGTTACGCCTCTGAAACGTGGAGCTGTCCAGGAAGGGCAGCGCATCGATGTCCTTCGACGTCACGATCTATCGCACCGGACGCTGATCGGGCTCAGCCAGCAAGACGTTGCGACGTTCCGTGATGAGCGCCTGCAGTCCGTAGCTCCATCTACCGCCGTGCGTGAAATGGCGATCTTGAGCCATGTCCTCGAGGTTGCTACCCGTGATTGGGGAATGCCGCTCGCGAGGAACGTCGTTAAACTGGTGCGCCGCCCGGTGATCCGAAACGAGCGCAGCCGACGCCTGATGGGGGACGAGGAGCAGAGACTGCTTGACGGTTGTGATGCCGGTAAGATCCCCTTCTTCCGGACGCTGGTGATCTTAGCGATTGAGACAGGGATGCGCCGTGGAGAGATCCTCGGATTGGAATGGACAGACATCTCGCACAATCGCCGGGTGATCACTCTGACCATGACCAAAAATGGATCTGGTAGAGAGGTGCCGCTGTCGCAACGAGCATTTGACACCCTGATGAGCTGGAAGGCGCAAAATCAAGTAGACGAATCTACCGTTTTCCCAATGAGCCCAGGAGCGTTAGAGCAGACTTGGCGTCGTCTTCTTGTTCGCGTTGGGATCAAGAACCTCCGTTTCCATGATCTTCGCCACGAAGGTGTCAGCCGCCTATTTGAGCGCGGTCTGAACATGATCGAGGTCAGCAGCATATCCGGGCACAAGGAGCTGAGGATGCTCAAGCGTTACACGCACCTGTCTGCCGACGATCTTGTAACTCGCCTGGCGTAGATCTATCGACGCCCGAGCATTAACTTGCGCGACGTTTACATCCGCCTTGCCTGAGAGCAGGGTTCGTCAAGGTTGCGGGGCAAAAACGCCCCGCAATATACATTCTAGGTTGCATTCCACGTTGCCTTTAACATTGAAATCACTGCGAATTAGCACCTAACCTTGTCATGATGTTTACATCATCTTGCGGGATTCGGTTGGATTTCGCATTTTTGCTGCTGATGTAAAGGTTGCGGAACCCGTTTTAGTTGCACCATGCGCTTTGCGCGTCGGTCTGTGTCAGTTAAGCAGCCTTGACTGGCAGACTTCGCAACCGCCGGACGGGTGAGCCGACTGGTAGACGTGATCAATCCCTTGAGGGCCAGTGGCAAAAACATATCCCGCGGTGCGTCAGTATCCTTGAGGCGATCAATCTATCTCGTGTGCCAGGGCGACGGGATTGCCGTGAAATTCGACAAGGAGCTGACAGTCGTCGAGCGCTAACAATATCCTCAACTCTCTGCGGACGATCACCAGCGGAGCGTCCGCGTCTTGTTCGCGGCAATCCGGTGCCGCGCGACCTCCTCTGGCTTGCCTACCGCGATCATCAATCGAGATCCAGGTCGATCGGCAGGCATCGAAGTCTTAGAAAAAATTGAGTTGCACGATGGGAGTCCCTTCCGTGCCGGCGACGATGGGGCGGACGTATCCTCCCATACCGCAAAATCGACAGGCAAGCTCCCGGGTAAGCGTCATCTACGCCACAGTAAATTCACCACCTTTGATCAAAGGAACGCGCCCAGGCGAAACGTCGAGTCGAGGCGAAGACGTCGAGGCTCGAAAATTCTTTTGCGATCTTATGCGCTCGCCTCGGGATCTCGCTATAACTGTAAGTGAGTAAGCGCTTGACCATCATCGAAGAACACCAGCCGGACGGCATCTGTCGCCCGAAGGAGAACCTGTGTCAATGGATAAGGCAAAGATTTATAACCGCATTAATGATGTCGTGCGAATGCGGACCGTCCTTCACCCCAGGGACTGGAAGGACGAGAGCCAGCTGATGATGAAGCGCTGGTTTGATTATCGCTTCCTGTCTCCGGTGCAAGCGACGATGACTTTCGCGGAGCACTACATTGCTGGGCTCCGGCGCTATGTCAGCCGCAACATCGATATTGCGCTTGCGGAAAAGGTTTCGGTGATCAAGAGCGGTGTCCCTTCTACTCGCGCTGCCTGGTATACTGAGCTTTGGCGTGCCCGCGCTCGGACGGACGAGATTTTTGTCCCGTATGACTTGTTGGTCGACTTCAGCTTTGATTTTGCGTCACGGCGCAAGCGTTTCTGGACCATGCGTCCGGGCCAGCTTCATGCCTCGGAGAGAAATCGAGAGGCATGGTGGTCGTTGTTCGACGAGCGCGTTGAGGATGTGCTCCCGGTTCGTATGAAGAGCGTTGCTGACATCCCCCATTATCGGGCCGAGAATTATCTCGTCTTGCCGGCCCAGGATCATTTTCGCGAGCTGATGATGTCGGAGATTCGGAACGAGCACAGGCCGCTCGCACACCAGATTGCGGACAGCGTCTTCGTTAAGCGTCATCTGACGCTGGAGCAGGGGCTTGCGTTGGCACCGCCGGACGCTGATCTCGTAGAGCTTGCGAAGTGCGCGAAGACTAGAGCCGATGATCGTGCTTGGGAGACCAGGACTGTAATTAAGCTCGATCGGGCGGATCTGCTCCCCAGCTGCTTCGGTATCGCCGAAACCATCGATGTCAATCGTGCGCCTTGCGACGTCTGCCCGATTGTGGCCACCTGCAGGACGGCGGCTATTGAGGCCATTAATATCACCGTCCAGGCGACCGGATCAGCATCACCTGTTCTAGACGCAGACCGGAAGCGGATCTCCACTAATGTCGCGAACTTTCGCAGGAAGGTAAGTGCTGCTGCGACCACGTCTTCCGACCACTAAACGCCGAACCGGGATGTAATCATTCCCTATCATAGCTCCTTCTTTAAAAGATTGAGTAAACATAGGGCGTGATTACAGATTGATACCCTCCGGCCGGTCGTTTCAGCCAACGACTCCGAACCTTTAGAAAGCGTGCCGGTTCGGCACGCTCGAAGTCCTTTGTTACCTAAGGAATCCCAAATGGAATTTACTGATATCCGCCGGTTTTTTCGCAACCGGGTAGATTACTATGCCTACGTTCGTGACAGCCACTGCGTAGGCGTCCACGACGGGTGCCGCTTGACGCTGCGCCAGTTGTGCGAACACCTCGCTTTTGATCCGGAGCCCTTCCCTCGCGAATACGAGCTTGAATTCCGGATTTTGTCCGGCAGTCTCTACCCCTTGTGGCGTGATAAGCGCCGCACCTATGGCGACGTGGTCGCTGTGGTGAACCAGAAGCTGGCCGAAGACGAGGGACGTGCGGCGTTCTTCGGAGGCGGGTCGGCACCCACTCCTTCGTGCGACGTCGGACCGAGGTGAGAGATCCACATGCTAACGGCTGCTCGGAGCGGCTTATCCCAGCCAGGGACGCTCCGGGTCTTTCGGATTAGAAGCAAACTCGCCGTCGCCCTGGCCTCGTTTCGACCAGTTATCGGCAGAAGTCTTCTCTGCGGGCGACAGTCCGGCGATCAGAATCAGAGCAATGATGCTGAAAAAGAAGCCAAGAACGAACCAGCCCAACGGATCCCGGTTCTTGTTTGCGGCTAAAATCGCGCACGCCCCCCCGAAAACGACGCCGGATGCGAACATCAACAACCAAAGATCCATGCGCTCCTCGCTGCAAAACGGGTCTGGATGTGCCTGCAAGAGCGAAAGGGAACCTTTGTCCGATAGAGCTCAGCTGTAACTGCTGATCCGGTCGCACCCTATGGTTTCAAGGGCTTCCGGAGAAGCTCCATTTAATGACCGACAGAGCGAAAAGGTTCCTTTATGTCAATCGCTTAGGAGCCATCAGAGCGTGAGGATATAGGAAATGAAGCTGGTCGGTTATGCCCGCGTTTCAACGATCGAGCAGAACCTCGATATGCAGATTGCGGCGTTGAAGGCGGCTGGTTGCACGGAGATCTTTACCGATCACGGACTATCCGGTGCCGACTTCCAGCGCCCTGGCCTTCGCAATGCTCTCAGGCAAATCAAGCGCGGTGACATGCTTGTCGTTTGGAGGCTTGACCGGCTGGGACGTTCCCTCGTCGACCTAATTCAGACCGTGAACGGCCTATCGAAGCGGGGATGTGATTTCCGATCGATGACCGAGAGTATTGATACGTCGTCGTCGGGCGGGCGGTTGGTTTTTCACATGATGGCCGCGATGGCAGAATTTGAACGAGCCATCATAAGCGAGCGCACCAAGGCTGGGATGGAAGCGGCAAGAGCACGAGGATCTCGTATAGGACGCCGCCCGTCGATGACCGAAGTGCAGACCGGCGCTGCAAGGCATGCTGTTGAGATCGACCTGGAGCCCATCTCTGAGGTCGCTGCAAGGTATCAGATCCATCCGAAAACGCTGGCTCGCGTTCTACGGAGTGCCCGGACCTAATAGCAGGTCGGGATCGATAGAGAGACTCACCTGAGCGTTCGGCATGTCGAGAGCTGCGAAGCAGCACTTGCGACCGTCGAGCCAGCCAGTGACCATCCTCGAGTCACAGAATGCATACTGCTTGTTATACCGACGCCTCCACCTTCTCCCACCCCAGCATATGCTCGTTCTTGTCGAGCCATGCCTTACGCTCCTGCCAGTCTGGCAGCACGCGCCCCACGAGATCCCAGAATTCCGGTTCGTGGTTGCGGTGCTTGAGGTGGCACATCTCGTGGACCACGGCGTATTCCAGCACGGGCTTTGGCGCGAAGATCAGGTGCCAGTTGAGATTGATCTGACGGTCCTGGCCGCAGCTGCCCCACATGTGTTTCTGCTCCTTGATCTGCACACCGCGCGGCTTCAGCCCGTGGCGCTCGCCATGCTTGCGGACGAAGTCGCGGGCGTCGTCGCGCACGCGGCGTTTCAGCCAGAGCCGGAGAGCGCTCTCGATGATGGTGTCGGACGACTCCGGCGAGAGGTCGACGGGCTTGCGGATCTGGAAACCGTTGCGGAAGCTGACCTCGACCAAAGAGCCGTCGAAGGGCTCAATGGTGAGCCTGGTCATCCGCCCTCGATAGGGGATCTTGGCACCGGTCACGAACTGGTAGACGCGCATCTGGGCCTTGGCGCGTTCCGCCATATGCTGAACGGTCTCGATGATCCAGCCGCGCCTTCGGTCCAGCACGGCGCTGATCTGCTCGTCGGTGGCGCTGTCCGGCACCAGGAGCTCGAACGATTTCGGCGTAACGCTAAGGCTCGCCTTGCGGGCCCTGGGCGATCGCCGCAGGGTGTATTCGATCTCTTGGGCGCCGATGCGATAGATGGGCATGTCACTGTCCCGCGAATTGCTTGAGCGCGTAGGTCTCGACCTCCTCCGGAATCTCCCTCAGCTGCGTCAGGCCCGCCACATGGGCCATGGACCGCACCTGTTGGCGCAGGCTCTTACGCAGGCCATCCTTCGCCCACCAGCCTGATGGCGCGGACACCGGATCGGTGTAGAGCCCCTCCAGCCGGATCGCCAGGGCCTCGCCTTCCGGCCCCGAGGTGAAGCCGTTCAGGATCTGCAGGATGCCATAGGCGCCGGGAGAGAGACCCGCTTCGACATGCGCGGCGTCCTCAGCGGTGATGTCCTTCGCCAGCTGTTCGGCTGCTTTCAGCTTCTCGCTCCAAGAGAGCTGCGCGCTTTCGAGCTTTTCCAGCAGTTGGCGCAGGCGCTCGGAGAATTTGCCGTATTGATGCGGGCTATCGTCGATCCGCTCGGTCACCGTCTTGCGCAGCTCCGTCGTCTTGCGGATCGCTGCCGTCATCAGGTCTTCCTCGGTTTTGCCCTCAGGATCGAAATCCTCCCAGAACTCCGGATCGGTGATGTGGCGCAGCTTCACGGTGACGCTCAGACCCGTCGCCTCCAGATGCTTCTCCAGCATCTCGCGGATCTTCTCGCTGTAATTCATCTGGTCGAAGGCCTGGCGCTTCTCGAAGTGCTGGGTGCCATAGAGCAGGAAATTGGCGACCCATTTCAGATCGGCGGTGAACTCCAGAACGCTCGGATCCGGGCTTAGCGTCTCATAGAGGGCGATGAAGCTGCGGGCCTTTGCCTTGAACTCAAACCACTTGTCCTCAGTGCTCAGCAGCTTCACGAAGGCATCATATTCCGCCTTCAGCGCGTCCCTGTCGTTTGCCTTGCGTTTCAGCGGTTTCATCGAAACCGCGACGGCGGAGTGGGCTGCCCGCAGCTGGTTGCGCAGATCGTCCAGGTCGCGCATGGCGTTCTTCACGTCATCGGCGCGGTAGGAGGAGAGTGCTTCCTCCAGATGGCCGGACACGCCGATGTAATCGACGATCAGCCCGTTGCGTTTCCTGGCGTCAGAAACGCGGTTGGTGCGGGCAATCGCCTGCAACAGGCCGTGCTCCTTCAGCGGCTTGTCGAGATACATGACGCTTTCGATCGGGCAGTCGAAGCCGGTCAGAAGCTTGTCGCAGACGATCAGGAACTGCGGATCATCGCCCTTGCGGCCAAAGGCCTTCTTCGCGAGTTTCTCGGCTTCGGCATCCAGATAATGCGCCTTCAGCTCGGTGCGGATCGCCTGCTTGTGCGCATCCTCGCTCGGTTTGCTGTCTTCCTGATTGATCGAATAGACGCAGGCCGACATGGCATCTGCGCTGGCCAACGCCAGGGCCGGCTCCATGCCCTTGGCTTTGAGGTCCTCAGCAATGACCTTGGTCAGCGCCTGCTTGTAGAGGATCACCGCCTCGCGATCGATGGCGACGATCTGCGCCTTGAAGCCATCAGGCCGGGCATATTGCTTGAAATGCGTCCAGATGTCGTAAGCGATCAGGTCGATGCGGCGCGGATGCTTGACCAGATCCTCGATCTGCACGCCGCGCTTCTTGATCTCGTTGAGCTTGTCATCATCAAGCTCGGCAAACCAGGTGTCGAACAGGATGTCGATCTTTGCCTCGTCGATGTGCCAGTCGGTCTTGCGCCCGGTATAGTAGATCGGCACGGTCGCGCCATCGGCCACGGCGTCGTCGATGCCGTATTTGTCCAGATAGCCTTCGCCCGGCACACCAAAATTCTCGTAGGTGTTCTTGTCGTCCTTCTTCACCGGCGTGCCGGTAAAGCCGAAGAAGCGCGCGTTCGGCAGCGTCGCGCGCAAGTATGCGCCGAGATCCTTTTCCTGGGTGCGGTGGGCCTCATCCACCATCACGATCCAGTTTTCGGAATTGGCGATCGCTTCCTTTGAACCCTGGAACTTGAAGATGGTGGAAAGCGCGGTGTGCCCGTCCTTGCCGCTGCGGATCAGCGCGTGCAGATCCCGAATGCTTTCGATCGCCGTTGGGTTCGGCAGGCCGCAGGCGACAAAGGTGCCGCTGATCTGGCTGTGCAGGTCCACCCGGTCCGTCAGCACCAGAATGTTCGGATTGGTGAGCGCCTCGGACCGGATCGTCCGGTGTGTCTTCAGCTTCAGCGCGGCAAACACCATGGTCAGCGATTTGCCGCTGCCCTGCGTGTGCCAGATCAGCCCCTGGCGGTGCTTGCCCTCAATCACGCGCTCAACGATGCGATTGACGGCGCGGAACTGCTGGTAACGGCAGATTTTCTTGATCGTGCCGGTCTCGGTCTTTTCGAACACGACATAGTGCGCGATCAGGTCGAGCAGCCGGCTCGGCTCCAGCAGGCACCAGAGGCCCTTGGCCAGCGGATCGGGAAAATCACTCTCCAGCTTCGGCCAGGGGTCGCGCCATTCGGCATAGTATTTCGAGCCGGAGCCGGTCGCGCCATAGAGCACCAGTGCCCCGTCGGTGACGATATTGAAGACATTGGAGAAGAACAGGCGCGGAATGTCCTGCTCATATTGGCGGATCTGCTCAAAGGCCTCGCCGGTCTTGTCTTTCACATTCAGCGGGCTCTTCGCCTCGATGACAACAAGCGGAATGCCGTTCACATAGACCACGACGTCGGGCTTGCGCGTATGCTCCGCCTTCACCCGCAGCTGATGCGTCACAGAAAATTGGTTGATGCTGGGGTCGAGAAAATCGATCACCCGCAACGTTTGCCGCGTCTCCTGTCCGGTCACCTTGCGGGCATAATCGCCGCGAAGCACTTTCAGCCAGGCCTCGTTGTCGCTGATCGCCGCAAGCTCGCCATAGGCGGCTTCTGCGGATGCGCGGTCGATCCCATTGATGCGCATCAGCGCCTCGACCAGATGTGGGCGAAACAGAACCTGGTTCTCGCCCTCGCGCAAGCTGGCATGCGCCGCCGGGGCCACAAAGCCATAACCCATGGCCTTGAAATGCTCGATCGTGGGGCGCTCGGCAAAATGCCATTCGGGACCCTGGCTCATGGGGCGCTCACTCCGCTGCCAGGGGAAGGGCGTCGGTGACGCGCTTGCGACCGGTGAGGAGGTCGGACATCAGGGCGGATTTGAGCGCTTTCAATTCATCCAACGAAGCTTCGCTTTGATCAAGCGCATCGTCAATTGCCATCATCTGTGACGCTATGCGCTTCTGGATTGCCATATCCGGAAGGGCAATTTGCAGCTCTTTGAAGAACCCAAGGCCGATGGTCTTGATGGTGCTACCTGCGGCGATCCGTTCGAAAACCAGCTTCATGTTTAGGAGCCAATAATAGAGGAAGAGATTGTCCAGCCTGGGCCCGCAAGTCCAAGCGATGAAGTGCTGGCTCACCGCCATCGGGTTTTGCATGATGCCAACTTTGCCCACCGTTGCATCGCGAGAAACGAAGACTGTCCCGGCGGGATGGACTTCTGCGGATGAATTCTTCACGCCGAGATCTGAGATGTTGGCTGCCGTGTTGTTGACATGGCGGCGGTCAAGCGCCTTGGTATCTTGGAGTGAGACCCAGGCAACGCCGCCATTCCAATACTCGCTGAACTTCTTGCTTGGTGTGTGGCCGCTTCCACGCCGTGCAATGTCTTCGAGACTTGTAAGGCGATGGCCGGCTGGCAGTTCTTCGTCAGTCCAGTTGCCTCGGTGAAAGAGAGCGCCCAAGCTCGCCTGCTTGACCTTTCTGGTCTGCTCGATCACCGCCCGAGTTGCCGCAATGGCCTCATCGACGCTGGACAGGATTTCGGCGATGCGGCGCTGTTCGTGAAGAGGGGGGAGGGAGACTTCCAGATTTTCGATCAGGGCCTTACTAAGGTTGGGCTGCCCTGAACCCTGCGTTAAGCTCAGCAAATCGACCGCTTTGTAACTGAGCATATGCAGACAAAAGCCCGCGTCGAGTAGTCCTCCTGTAGGCTGAACAGCGAGAACCGCTTGATTTATTGCAGCCTCGATTTCGAGAAACCCAACCACTCCAGCCGTCGCACCATACATTGCGACTACCGGCGTCCCGGCTGGGATCAGCTTTGCAGAACTCTCCGCGAGTCCTTTCTCGGTTATCGTCTCTTCAGTCGCCCAAATCCGTCCCCGATTGATTTCGCCTGACTTTAGCCAAGGAATATCCCCGTTGTAGTATTGAATTTTGTCGCGTGCGGGTGTCCCGCCAGCTTTCATTGTCGCAAGCTCATATAGCTTTGCAAGCTTCCACCCGCTCGGCACTTCACGCGACATAGCCAAGCTCCCGTAGAAAGCCGATCATCCGCGCTTCGGCCGCATCCCGCTCGGCCTGAAGCTCGACCAGCTTTTGCACTTCCGCCGCGACATCGACCTCGTCCGCCTCTTCGCCCAGATGCACATAGCGGCTGATGTTGAGGTTGAAATCATTCGCCTCGATTTCGCTGACCGGCACCACTCGCGCCAACCGCTCTGAATCGGAAAAATCGCCAAAAGCCTTGGCCAACATGGTGACATTCGCCTCCGACAGATGGTTCTGCGCCTTGCCTTCGACGAAATGCTCGGCACCGTTGACGATCAGAATCTGGCCCTTGCGCGCCGCAGGCTTCTGCTTGCGCAGGATCAGGATACAGGCCGGAATGCCCGCGCCATAAAACAAGTTAGGCGCCAAGCCGATAACGGCCTCGATCAGATCGTCCTTTATCAGCCCCTCGCGGATTTTGCCTTCGGCCCCGCCGCGAAACAGAACCCCATGCGGTAGCACCACGCCGCAGACACTGTCTTCCTTGAGGCTCGCCACCATATGCTGCACGAAGGCGAGATCGCCATAGGATTTCGGCGGGCAGCCATAACGGTCGCGGCCATAGGCATCGCCCTTCGACCAGACATCATGGCCCCAGCTTTTCAGCGAAAACGGCGGGTTGGCCAGCACCCGGTCAAAGGTGCGGATGGCCTTCACGCTGTCACCGGTCAGATGTTTCGGCTCCAACAACGTGTCGCCGCGCGCCACCTGCGCATCGTCAATATCATGCAGGAACAGGTTCATCTGGCAGATGGCCCAGGTGTTGAGGTTACGCTCCTGGCCAAACAGAGACAGACTTTTCGGGTTCTTGCCTTGCCTTTCCAGATGATGCACAGCCTCGAGGAGCATGCCGCCCGAGCCGCAGGTGGGGTCATAGATCGACATGCCCTCTTCGGGCTTCAGGCATTCGACGATCAGCCGCACGACCATCTTTGGCGTGTAGAACTCGCCGCCCTTCTTGCCGGCATCATCGGCGAACTGCGCGATCAGATATTCATAGGCCTGGCCGAGAACATCCGGCTCGACATCGGAGTTCCGCAGTCGGTAGGTCTCGAAATGCTGCAGCAGCTTTTCCAGCATGGCATCTGGAAAGCGCTCCTTGTTGTTGAAATCGACATCCTGGAAGACGCCGCGCAGCTTCATATTCGCGTCTTCAATGGCGCGGAAGGCGGCGTTTAGATGCGTGCCGATATCGGTCGTGTGCTTGCGCACATCCTTCCAGAAATGGCCTTTGGGAATATCGAAGCGGTGCTCATCCGGATCAGCGGCGAGATCGGCATCATGATAACGCGCCAGCCGCTCCTCATACTCTTCCTCCCAGACATCCGAGAGGCGCTTGAAGAACAGAAGACCGAAAATGTAGTGCTTGTAATCGCCGGAATCGATCGATCCCCGCAGTATATCCGCCGCCCGCCAGAGATGGTTTTCCAGCTGCGCCAGGCTCAACGTCGTCATCTATGCTCATCCTCACATCAGCCGCAGGCCGATCCTACCAAATCGCCGCGCACCGGCAAATTATCTGGACAAGGGCTGCAAAGCGAATAGAAATTTGGGGCGCAATCTGCGGTCACATCCGGGGTGAATCTTGACGATATCAAATTGTTTCACTTTGGGGATGGCTTCGTGTCACATACTGAGATCGTAGCACTATTTCCAGCTGCTCATGCTGGAACCGGGTTTCGCCAGCTATGAGCTGTCGGAGCCGAAAACAGGTGAGCTATCTTGAAGGAGTGGCCCTCGGGGCCTTTCTAGCGACATTAGCGTTTTTGTTCGCCTTTATGTTAATCGACTTCAAGCTGTCGAATGATGACTGGGTCGGCTTCTTCGGGAACATCGTCGTCGCTCTTTTCTCCATCGGCGCGGCATGGCTGGCGTTGCAAGGCAACAAGGCGCAGCTGCAGCAGGCGGCGGACTTAGAGGAGGAGCGGAGGCGTCGATCTCTTGCCGCCGCCAGAGCCATGCTGCCCGCTGTCCTGTCTGAGATCTGCCAAGTTGCGCAAAATAATCTGCGATTACGTTTCGTCCCCGGCCACGGGCCAATAGGCTCGGAGCTACCAGCCGCAACGGTCTTCCAATCGATGCCTGAGAGCGTGATTCCTGTGCTCAAGGAAGTGATTCAGTATGCCGACCCGGCCTCGCAAGACCGACTAAGCAATATCCTTCGTCATTTCCAGGTGTTCGAGGCTAGGCGGACCGGAACCGAAACTGCTGTGCTCCAACCCTTAGTCACGGAAGGCCAGCTACTAACCCATAACGCAATTTCGGAAGTCTTGGGCTGGGCTGCGGTCTACGCCATGGCGGCAAGCGCCTTCGAGTTCGCACGGGGAACTTCATCTTCAATCCCGCCGGCCATCACTGCAGCAGATGTCCGTCGAGCACTTTTCAGCGCCAGTATCGTCTTGGAGAACTACCCCCTATTGGTGCAGATACTTGATGCGAGAGCTCAGGGAGGGCGGCTGGAGTTGCGTTGGGATGTTTAAGCTATGCATTGCGTCTAGCACCGATCAAACGTGAGGGAGAACCGAAAGCTATGAGCTTCGATGAACAGATCGGCCGGGTCGTGAAGATATTTATCACCGGCAAAGATCCGCGAAGCCTCCGAACTGTCGAACTCGACAACTGGACCGGCGTCGCGATTACAGGGCAACCGGAGTTCTTCAAGAAAGCACTTGAAGCGGAGGTTTTGGCGCGTTCCTGCGTCTACCTGTTGATCAAGAGTGGTGCCGAGGACGACCTGCCAGAGATTTATGTTGGCGAGAGCGACGATTTCTCCCAGCGCTATACGAACGGCAAATTTCCCATCGAGTTTGACACGTTCCTGATATTCACAAGCAAGGACGACAACCTAACGCGCGCGCACGTCAAATGGCTCGAAGAGAAGCTGTGGGCCATCCTCAAAGGCAACAGTGGCAAGGCTGTCGTTGCCAATGCGAACAAGCCGACAAGCTCAAACCTGCCTCGCGCCGATGTTGCGACGATGCGAACCTATCTTGGGAACATGATTTATGTTCTGGAGGCGCTCGGATATGATCTCTTCTCTGTAAAGGAGAGAACCTCTGCATCAGCGGCCGGACAGGTGGAGCAGCAAAACGACGAGGCGCAGAACTTGGTTCTCGACCTCTATGCCACACTGCCAAAGCGGATCGATGATCGGGCGTATCTTCGTTACGAGGATGGAGCCTACGTTTTGATATCTGGCTCTAAAATCAACGCGAGGATCACGGAGAGTTTGCCATCAAACGTGCGAAAGCTACGTGAGCAGTTGATTGAAGATGGTGGGCTTATCGAGGCTGGTGATCACATGGAACTGACCAAAGACATCCCCTTTTCGAAACCTTCACCGGCCTCTGCTCTCGTTAAAGGCCGAAGCTCTACGGGCTATCAGGACTGGTTGAGAGTGACAGATGGCGTGCCGCTCGGAGCCGTGCTAGGTATTGCGGCTGCTATAAGAGAGGTGGTCTAAACAGTGCAGTAAGGGCACACTACCGGCGCCCAAGACGCAAATTGCCAGCCCGATTTTTCGCCGCTATGAGACAGCCCGCGCTATCATGCGCCGACCAGCAAAGCGGAGAGGTGGCTGAGTGGTCGAAAGCACCGCACTCGAAATGCGGCATACGGGCAACCGTATCGTGGGTTCGAATCCCACCCTCTCCGCCATATTTGCCATTGGATCGTGATATCTGTCAGTTTTTGTCTTTATCGGCCCAAATTCTCGCAGAGGATAACACGCTTGAAACATTCAAGAATGTGGCTGGCAGACAAATAAACAGTTTCCCGCATTGTTTTGCTGGCCGGTTTTGCTGGCCGATGGCGAAAACCGGCGTGTGTGATTGAGCGAAAAACGGAGGACACACCCTCAAGGCTTGCGCCCGATATCGCATGAGTTTTGCAATAGCGAACAGAGCTCACGCTCTTACCTCAAATACCATATTGAAGGGCGTTTCCGTTGCTCGGTGGAAATGCGTAAATCCGGCATCGAGCACAACCCTGCGAAGCCGTACCTCGCCGGCCTGGGCGCCGAGCCCGAGCCCGACCTCCTGTGCAAGCGAAGCCGGCGTGCAGATCATCGTTGATGCTCCATAATAGACACGACCCACCGGATTGAGATTGTCCTTGAGGTGATCATGCGCGAAGGGTTCAACGATCATCCATGTTCCGCCCGGCGCAAGTGTTTCCCGAACATGCCGCCCTGCACCGACCGGATCTCCCATGTCGTGGAGGCAGTCGAACATTGCAATGAGGTCATAGTCACGACCCGGGAAAGCAGCAGCGGATGACTGCTCGAAAGTTACCCGATCCGCCACTCCTGCGCTCTCGGCGGTCGCTCTTGCCCTCTCGATGGATGGTCCATGGTAGTCGAACCCGATGAACCGCGAGGCCGGATATGCATTCGCCATCAGAATCGTCGATGCGCCGTGGCCACATCCGATGTCCGCAACACTGGCCCCAGCCTTGAGTTTTGCCTCTACGCCATCGAGAGCTGGAATCCAGTCGGCAACGAGGTAGCTGTTGTAACCGGGACGAAAAAACCGTTCGGTCCCTCGGAAGAGGCAATTGCTGTGCTCATGCCAACCGACGCCCTTACCCGTTCGAAACGCGTCGGCAATCTTCGGTTCATCCATCCACATGGATTGAACAACTTCGAACGCTCCGACGAAAAAGGCCGGGCTGTTTTCTTCGGCGAAAACCATGGCCTGTTCCGGCGACAGGCTGAAGCGCTCCGTTCGCTCGTCATAGCAGATATAGTCGGCAGCAGCCTGGGCACTTAGCCACTCCCTCAGATATCGCTCCTTAACACCTGTTCGGGCCGCCAGTTCAGCCACCTGGACAGGCTTGCCATCCGCCATTGCCCTGAAAATACCCACGTGGTCACCCAGCACGACCAGCGCTCCCGTCACGGCTGCACCGACATCACCAACAAGCCGGCTGACCAATGTGTCGAGTTTCTGCATATCCGGTTCACGCATCGAAGCCTCCCAGGTGCAAAGCATCTCTTTAAATTAGCACATCAGCACATACAAATCCAATCAAACACAGTCCATTCAGACTGCTAGGCACGTCTTCGAAATGGATTCTGGATCGGCCTTTTGTTTCCCAAGATCTGTTACATTGAGGAATGCGGCGATAAGAGAATTTAATGAAAATTTCGCCCTTTAGGCATGACTTGCGCCGGATCGGTCACTTGTGGATCTGTGGGATCGGAAATCTGCTTGAGGGGCAAGGCAATGGAATGCGCCTTGGGTCTCCACGATCCACCGCCGGACCTAATAGCCTCATCGGATCTTGGGTCTCCGAAACGTCTGGCTTCCTTCTGAAGCAGGCCCAGCATCGGCGTCAGATCCTCGATATGTTCGACGACCGTATGAATGACCCCGCTCTGGCTTTGCAGCCTTCCCCGGATCTTCACCAATCGTGCGCCCATGACCACGGACCGGTATTTCTCGAAGATCTTCGGCCAGACAATCGCATTGGCGACACCCGTTTCATCCTCGAGTGTGATGAAGATTACGCCTTTCGCCGACCCCGGACGCTGTCTCACCAGCACGATGCCACCGATCGTGACCCTTTGGCCATTTCGGATGTTGAGAAGATCAACGCTTCGCGTAACGCCCATCGACAGGAATTCCTCGCGCAGGAAGGAGACCGGATGAGCCTTGAGGGAAAGCGACAGATGACGGTAATCCTCGATCACCTCTTCTCCCGGCAGCATCAGGGGTAGGTGAGCCTGAGGCTCAGGCCGAAGATCCGCAGGACCAGCCGTCTCGAACAAGCTGTCATGGTTGAGGGCCGTTTTCACATCCAGCCCCCTCACCGCCCATAATGCCTGCCTGCGGCTCAGGCCGATTGAACCGAAACCATCGGCATCGGCAAGCCGTTCGAGACTGGCCTTGTCCAGTCCGGACCGGAGCCAGAGGTCATGAACACTCCGATAGCCCCCACCGCGATTGACCATGAGCTTGTTGCACATGTCATCTTCGCTCAAACCTTTGACCTGGCGAAAGCCGAGTCTTATTCCATGGCGAGTCTTGATGACATGCCGCATGCTTTCATGACGCCGGTCGACCCTGCCTGGATCGAATGGTACCGCTTCCAGGGTGCAGTCCCACTCCGACCGATTGATATCGACGGGAAACACGCTCACGCCATGTTCACGCGCATCACGGATAAGCTGCGCCGGCGCATAAAAGCCCATGGGCTGCGAGTTCAGCAAGGCCGCGCAGAAGACATCCGGATAATAGGTCTTGATCCAGGAGGATGCATAGACGAGGAGGGCGAAGGACGCCGCATGGCTTTCCGGAAACCCGTATTCAGCAAATCCCTTGATTTGCTCAAAACACTGTTTTGCGAATTCCTCCCCGTATTTGTTTTTCCGCATGCCCGCGATGAAGTCTTGTTCGAATTCACTGACACGTCCCGAACGCTTGAAGGTCGCCATTGATCGGCGCAACTGGTCTGCTTTTGCGGCCGAGAAGCCGGCTCCGGTGATGGCGATCTGCATCGCCTGCTCCTGAAACAACGGGACGCCCAACGTTCTTTTGAGAACATGCTCAAGGTCCGGGCTGGGATAATCTATAGGTTTTCCAAGGCGCCGATCCTCGCGACGCTTGAGATAGGGGTGAACCATGTTACCCTGAATGGGACCGGGTCGAACGATCGCCACCTCGACGACAAGATCGTAGAATTTTTCGGGTCGGAGCCTTGGCAACATGCTCATCTGCGCCCGGCTTTCGATCTGGAAGACACCGATAGTATCAGCCCGGCAGATCATTCCATAAACATTGGGGTCCTTATCTTTCTTCAGAAGGCCTGCCAGCGTTTCTTCGCGACCGTAGTGGTGCAGCAGGAGCTCGAATGCTTTTCTCAGGCAGGTCAGCATGCCCAGAGCCAGAACATCGATCTTCAAAAGATGAAGCGTATCGAGATCGTCCTTGTCCCATTCGATCATGTAGCGGCCCGGCATTGCCGTTTTCATGATCGGCACCACTTCGTCGAGCCTGTCGCGGGTAATGAGAAAACCGCCGACATGCTGGGTCAAGTGCCGAGGGAAACCCATCAGGTCCCGCGCATGGGCAATGACCTTTTTCGTCAGGGGATCAGTGACATCGAGACCGGCGACCTTGGCGTCCCGCTCCGATAGCCCGTCCTCCGACCAGCCCCAGACCGTACTCGAAAGTGCAGCCTGAACATCTTCCGACAATCCGAAGGCCTTGGCGACTTCACGACCAGCCATGCGGGTCCGGTAACTCGTCACTGCTGCAGTCAACCCGGCATGGCGATAACCGTAATGGCTGTAGATATACTGGATGACTTCTTCGCGCCGTCCGTGTTCGAAATCGACATCGATATCCGGCGGCTCGTTCCGCTCCGTTGAAATGAAGCGCTCGAAAAGCAGCGGCGTGAAAGTCGGGTCAACTTCCGTGATCTCCAGACAGTAACAGACTGTCGAATTGGCGGCAGATCCCCGTCCCTGGCACAGAATTTTCAGCTCATAGCGCGCATGCCACACGATATGGCGGACAGTCAGGAAATAGGGCTCGTATTTCATCTCCTTGATGAGATCGAGTTCGTACCGGATCTGCCCAGAAACCTTTTCCGGTATCTTTCGCCCATAACGGCGCCTCGCTCCCTCCCATGTCAGCCGCTCGAGTGTTTCCGAAACGGTTTCTCCCGGCACGCTTTCGTCCGGATAATTGTGCTCAAGCTCCTTGAGTGAGAAACTCAGCCTGCCGAAAAATGTCGCCGTATTCGCCACGGCATCCGGATAGGCACGAAAGAGCCGCGCCATCTCATATGCCGGTTTGAGATACCGATCTCCATGCGGGGCAAGCCGAAATCCCGCCTCCTGTATAGTCACATGATGACGAATGGCGGTCACCACATCCGCCAGAGACCGCCGATAGGGCAGGCTGAAGATCGGAAGGTTCGTCGCAATCAGCGGCACGCGGTTCTGTCGCGCGATTTGAGCAAAAACCGCAAAGACGAGGGGATCGCGCCCGTCATAGGTTGGCGACAGGGCAAGGTAGATATTCTTGCGAAACCTCTCCCGATAAAGGCCAAGCCGCTCATCGAGTTCCGCCAAGTATACCTTGTCCTCGGCACGGGAAAAATCCGGCACGACCGCCAGCATCATCTCATGACACCATTCCAGAAGATCCCATTCTTCCAGAATGCAGGCCCCCTTCTCCGCTCTCAGGTTGCCGGTACTAAGCAGTCGGCAAAGATTGGCCCAGCCCTCCCGGTTCTTCGGGTAGGCAAGAACATCCGGCGTACCATCTGCAAAAACGAGCCTGGCGCCGGGATGAAACCGGCAGGGCTCGATGGCTTCGTCTTCACCAGCCTCCCTGCCCTTTTCCCTCTGCCTCTCGAAAAGTGCGGTCATCTCCTTGGTCTGGTTATAGGCTCGCACCACGCCGGCAACGGAATTGCGATCGGCAATTCCCAATCCGGAAAGACCAAGCATGCAGGCGGACACGATCATCTCTTCTGGCCTCGCCGCTCCTTCGAGAAAAGAGAAATTCGTTTTGGCGCCGATCTCGAAAAATCTGGGTTCATCCATCATGCGAAGACCCCATGGATACGCCATGTCGGGGGCGGGTCATCCCCGTAACGACCAAGCCGAAAAACCCAGAAAAGCCGTCCCAATTCGCTTTCGAGACGAAAATAATCACGTTCCTTTGCGTTTTCGTCGTCGATCCACCATTCCGGTGCGATCCGCTCCGGTCCCTCGGCTCGGGTGACCGTATGCAGCACATGCCGCCAGCGGAATTGCTGCGGCGGACCATCGGGGACGAGAGCTGCAAAAGCCTCGACAGGCTCCGGGCTGCGCAAAAGCCGCAAGGGGCGATCGGCCCGCGGCAGGAATTGCAGGGTTTCGCTGCACTGAGGCTGCCTTTCCGGTGCTGCAATCGCCGGAAGGAAGATTTCGGCACGTTCCGGAATATGGCTTTGTCGATGCTGATAGACCTGGATACAACCTGCACCGAACCGGGCGGAAACCCTGTCGATGAAATCCGCAAGCGATGTCTCCCGCCTCTCTTCTCCTGAAAAATCCGCTTGAAGATCATCGAAAACATCATGCTGCAGCACGTTGAGACGCAAAAGTTCGAAGCCGAAACCCGCATCCAGATCGTCGTGAATGGCATTGAGGCGCTCTGAAAACAGGCCGGAAATCCGCTTCGGATCTCTCAACGGACGCGAAGCGCCTGCCGAAATCCGAAACACCCGCCCGTCGACGCGGAAGAGAACAAGTTCAAACACCTTGCCGCCCGCACCACGATTTTCCAGGCTGAGCTTGAGGGATGACGCAATCTCGGCTGTCATGCCGAGAATATCCTCCTCCGTCTGGATCGGCTCGCCCAACCGGCGCTCGGCGGAAAGCGACGCCACCGGGCGCCGTGGCGATATGGCTTCCTCGTTCGTTCCAAGTGCTTGATCGAGCCGCATCAACAACTGCGCACCAAAACGGCGGGCAAGTGGCGCCCTTGGCATAGACATCAGATTTGCAACGCGTTTCAGGCCGAGCTTCAAAAGCGAAGCAACCGCTTTTTCATCGAGACGAAGCGCGTGCACGGGCAAGGCACCCAGCGCTGCTGACATATCCTCTCTTGTTATCACCCCGCCGGGCCCAAACCGGCTGATCGCGCTTGACAGGCCCGGCGTGCTCGAAATCGATCCGCGCACATAGAAACCCATCTGAAAAAGCCGGGCAAGAACGTCACGAAGCATCGCCTCCTCTCCCCCGAAAAGATGGGTGCAGCCGGTGATATCGAGAAAGAGCCCATCCTTTCCGTCCAGGGCAACAAGCGGTGTGTAACGATCGCACCAATCGGCAATCGCTTCCAGAAGGGCAAAATCGGCTCTTTCATCCTCATCGAAGACATCGATGTCAGGATACATGGCCCGCGCTTCGGCAAGCCCCTGCCCTCGCTTCAGGCTGCATGTCTGCGCCACTTCATCGATTGCAACCAGTCGCAATGCGTTATCGCGTCTGCCGGCACAGATTATCGGAGGATGGTCAGGACGCCCTTTCGAACGCCACGACAGCCCCCACAGCTTTCGGGCGATCCTGTCGGTCGGCAGATGCCGAAAGTGAAGCGCCAGAATGCGCTGGCCACTTGTGGAAAGAAGATTTGCCTGGATCTCGGGCGAGGTGAAATTGGCGGTCATCAAGGTTCCACTCCAGACGAAAGCTGAGAGGGGCCGGGTTTCGGCTCTTCTCCAGGGTGATGTTGAAAACCGGATGGCCGATACTGCCGCCAAGCATGCTGCCATCCGGAAGGGATCGCTCCAGAGCCGGAGCCGGCTCGACAAGGAGACGCACGGAAGCACTGCTGGCCTCCTCCTCCCCTGCATGCCGCAGCAGGAAAAGCGGCTGCCCTGCCGCCTTTGCCCGAAGACTGAGCCTTCGGCTTTCAGCCAAGCCAAAGGATTTGGGATTTCCATGAACTTCAAGGATCGTTGCGATAAACGCCTTGCTTTCAAGCGCCCCTTCCGCAAGCCACAGGGCATCCTCCAGCCTGCGAGGCGATGCGTGAAATATCGCCCGAGGATCGATGCCGAACTGCCTGATCCCTCCGGCATAAGGAATGCCCATTTCGCCGGAAGAAAAGCTGTCCGCAATCCATAACATCGGACCTGCAGCGGCTTTGCGTGCCTTCATCAGCCCGACAAGCGAAAAGGAAAAACCGGTTGCCGCGCCGGCATCGGAGAATGATCCGGAACGGATCTCGGTAATGCAATCGAGCGGCAGACCGCCGCTTAGCGCGTCGTCGAGAGCCGGGATGTCGAAGGACAATCTTTCTTCACCGCTCGATCCGGAAACAAAACTCTCCATCTTCGCCGCCGCCATTGCCGGCAGGCTTCTGCCTTCCAATCTGGCGATCTGTTCGCGCAGGGCAAATAGCTTCTCCTGCGCCGCGGCTGCATGGGCCATGGCGTCAGCTCTCCATTTCAAATGTTCACTTTATGTTCTTATAGATTCCAGAGCCCGGCAGGAGAGTCAATCATCACTGGACAGGAATCTTTTCCTCATTTGCTATAGCGATGATTCTTATCTCGAAAAAAAGGATCATCGGCCTTATATGTCTCTCACAAAGGGAGAACCAATGGCTCGCATTGACCAAACAGACGACTGGCAGGATCGCCATGCGCCAACGATAAGCACGTTCGAGTCGCTTGCGATCGATGCCTATGGTCATCTTCCAGAAGAATTCAGGGCCCTCACCACCAATCTCACCATTGAGATTGAAGATTTCCCGGACGATGACGTTTTCGAGGACATGGCGCTGGAAACGCCGTTCGACCTGCTTGGCCTTTTCGAAGGGCGTGGAATTTCCGAACGGTTTACCGTGGAAACGGGAGAGCTTCCGAACAGGATCCGGCTCTACCGCCGCCCGATCCTGGACTACTGGGCTGAAAACGACGAAACCCTAGGCGATATCATCACCCATGTCCTGATCCATGAAATCGGCCACCATTTCGGTCTGAGCGACGAAGACATGGAGCGGATCGAAGCCAGCGCCGAGAATGCCACCCAGCGCTGACCCGCGGCATCTTATTGCTCGCCGAGCTTTATATCCGGATGATAATCCTTGCCCTCTACGGTTTTCGTCACCGCCTGACCGCACTGCATGATCCCGGTTGCAGCATTGAAAGCATAGGTCGGCGAACCGTAAAGTTCCCATCCCTTGTTCAGAGCGGCCGTTACCTTGTGGCAGAATGAGGCGTCGTCCGGAGCGGTCAGCAGTCGATAAAGTTTCATTGGGGCTTCTTTCTTGCAAAAATCATGGCGGCCTGCGCCAGAAGTGTTTTAGCCTCCTCGAAGTGAAGGCGCTCGATCATTTTTCCATCAAGGTTGATAACGTTGAGGCCTTGCGCCTCCGGCTGTTCAAAAGCCGAAACGATCGCCTCCGCATCGCTGACGGCTTGTGGGTCCGGTCCAAAATGCCGGTTGGCAATGTCGATCTGCGCCGGATGAATGAGCATTTTCCCTGAAAAGCCCATTGCCCGACCCTGCGCACATTCGGCAGCAAAGCCGGCATCGTCCCTGAAATCGTTGAACACGCTGTCGATCACGTCGACACCATGGGCGCGGCCCGCAAGCACGATCTGCATCAGCCATGGCACCAGATAAGCCCGCCCAGGCTGCGCCAGAACCCCGGTCTCCTTGCGCAGATCGTTGGAGCCGACCACAAGGCATTTCGGGCCGTTCTCCGCCGCCGCAATGGAAGCTGCATTCAGAACGCCTTTCGGGGTCTCGATCATCGCCCACAAAGCGATCGATCTTGCAGGTGCAAGCCGGGCGAGCATGTCGGCCACCGCAGCGATTTCACCGACATGTTCGACCTTGGGAAGAGCAACGGCATCCGGCAGGATCTGTGCAGCCAGTTTCAGGTCATCTTCCCCGAACCCGCTTTCGAGCGGATTGATGCGGATGATCTGCTCCTGCTGCGACTGGCACGGCTGCGAGAAAGCATTCGCAAGATTGTCGCGTGCTTCCGGCTTTTTCTCGGGCGCAACGGAATCTTCGAGGTCGTAGATCAGGCCATCGCAGTCAAGACCCGGTGCTTTTTCCAGGGCGCGCCTGTTGTCGGCCGGAACGCTGAGAAGCGAACGGCGAACCGGCGCGATATGATTTTTCAAGAACTCCATCACCCTCTTTTGCCAATATTTTGAGGTCCCGGCAATCAAACCCGCATGAACCTCTTGCAAGCCGGGACAACAAGGCCCACATTTTCACACGAAGAAAGGTTTGGACATGCAAAACATTCGGTCCTTTTTCGTTATCGCCACGGCTATTGCCCTGCTTGCTGCAGCGGCTCTTTTGACGGCATCGCTGACGATTGCATTCATGGGAACGCTTGCCATTCTTTCCATCGGAAAGATGCTTTCGAGCAAGCTGAAACCTGTACCGGTTCGCGCAAAGAACAAGCAGAGCGACATGCGCATATGGAACGACGGTCGCGGCACCATCATCGACATGTAAGTCCTGAAATCAGCCCCGTCGTGATCGCCGCCGAGCGGCGTACCGATTGGTACTGAATCGGACTTCAAATTCTCCCGAAAATACTTTATGGCAACGCTATAAAGTCTTCGTGGAGGCCGATCATGGAAAAATTCGAAAAGCTGACGGGCGTTGCTGCCCCCCTTCCGGTTGTCAATGTCGACACCGACATGATCATTCCGAAGGACTATCTCAAAACGATCAAGCGTACAGGCCTTGGAAAAGGCCTTTTCGCCGAGGCTCGTTATAGCGAGGATGGTTCCGAGAACCCGGACTTCGTCTTGAACAAGCCGGCTTATCGCGATGCCAAAATCATCGTTGCCGGCGACAATTTCGGCTGTGGTTCGTCCCGTGAGCATGCTCCTTGGGCATTGCTGGATTTCGGCATCCGCTGCGTAATTTCCACCAGCTTCGCCGACATTTTCTACAATAACTGTTTCAAGAACGGCATCCTGCCGATCGTCGTCAGCCCCGAAGATCTGGAAAAGCTGATGGATGACGCAGAACGTGGCTCGAATGCCATCCTGACGGTCGATCTCGAAGCCCAGGAAATTACCGGTCCGGATGGCGGTCGTCTTCATTTCGATATCGACGCCGGTCGTCGCCAGATCCTTCTCGAAGGCCTGGATGACATTGCCTCGACGCTGAAAAGCGATGCCGCAATCGCAAGCTTCGAAACCAAGAACCGCAGCGATCGTCCCTGGCTCTGATGGACAAGGCTCCTTGTCCTGCGACAGGCTCGGACAAGGGGTTTTTAGGCGCAGCAAGGCTGCGTTAGCTATTGTGAGCCTGTAAGAACTGCAAGGACAGCAGACGAATGGCAAAGAACCTCTTCCTTCTTCCCGGTGACGGCATCGGCCCTGAAGCCATGGGCGAAGTCCGCAAGATCATCGCCTACATGAACGATGCGATGAAGGCCGATTTCTCGCTCGACGAAGGCCTTGTCGGCGGCAGCGCCTATGATGCGCATGGCGTTGCGATTTCCGAAGAGGACATGGCCAAGGCAATGGCGGCCGATGCCGTTCTGTTCGGCGCCGTTGGCGGCCCGAAATGGGATACGGTTCCCTATGAAGTTCGCCCCGAAGCCGGCCTCCTGCGCCTGCGCAAGGATATGGAGCTTTTCGCCAACCTGCGCCCGGCAATCTGCTACCCGGCACTGGCATCCGCATCGTCGCTGAAGCCGGAACTCGTCGAAGGCCTCGACATCCTGATCGTTCGTGAACTGACCGGCGGCGTCTATTTCGGTGAGCCCAAGGAAATCATCGATCTCGGCAACGGCCAGAAGCGCGGTATCGACACCCAGATCTACGATACATACGAAATCGAGCGTATTGCCGGCGTCGCCTTCGAACTGGCCCGCACGCGCAAGAACACCGTATGCTCGATGGAAAAGCGCAATGTCATGAAATCCGGCGTTCTGTGGAACCAGGTCGTGACCGAAACCCACAAGCGCTCCTATTCCGACGTGAAGCTGGAACATATGCTGGCCGATGCCGGCGGCATGCAGCTCGTTCGTGCGCCAAAACAGTTCGACGTCATCGTCACCGACAACCTTTTCGGCGACATGCTGTCGGATGTGGCCGCCATGCTGACCGGCTCGCTCGGTATGCTTCCTTCCGCCTCGCTTGGCGCTGCAGATGCCAAAACCGGACAGCGCAAGGCCATGTATGAGCCCGTGCACGGTTCGGCACCGGACATCGCCGGAAAGGGCATCGCCAACCCGATCGCGATGATCGCTTCCTTCGCCATGTGCCTGCGTTATTCGTTCAACATGATTGCGGAAGCCGATCATCTCGAAAAGGCGATAGCCACGGTTCTCGACAAGGGCATCCGCACCGGCGACATCATGGCGGAAGGTTGCCGTCAGGTCGGCACAACCGAAATGGGCGATACCATTCTCAAGGAATTCCAGGCACTTTCCGCCTGATCAAAAT
Organism: Aliirhizobium wenxiniae; assembly: GCF_014201355.1. Classification (GTDB taxonomy): domain Bacteria; phylum Pseudomonadota; class Alphaproteobacteria; order Rhizobiales; family Rhizobiaceae; genus Neorhizobium; species Neorhizobium wenxiniae. Next base: position 98,275 of record NZ_JACHEG010000009.1, on the reverse strand, counting down.
CTACGAGGCCTCCATGAAAATGGAGGCCTCGTTTTTCGCCTGTCATCATCTCCGAATATGCTCGGCCTAATCAGCCACGATGTGCAAGATATTCGGACCGATGAAGAGCACGATCAAGAATTTGCGCCTCCGCCGCCAACGCTGCCAGAAGCCAAATTTCTCGATCTGTTGCATCTGGACCTGGGCGTTCATCACCATCAATCTGATCGTGATTGCCCTTTTCCTTCTCGATTCCCCGGTCGCGTCCTACGCACAGCACAATTCCCAGGTCCTGAAGCCGATCGGCAGGACGATCACCGATTTCGGCAAATCCGATTGGATCATCTACGGAAGCCTGCTCATCTTTGCCGAGGCACTGGTAGCCTATCGACTTTCACCGACATTGAGGGGGCGCTTCCAGGCTGCTTTTGTCGGCCACATGGCGATCTACGTTTTCATTTGTGTCAGCCTTTCCGGCATTCTGGCCAATCTCCTGAAGCGGATCATCGGCCGTGCTCGCCCTACCCTCTTTGACGAACTTGGTTTTCTGAGCTTCGACAGCCTGTCCGGAAGCGCACGTTTCGAAAGTTTCCCTTCGGGCCATGCTACAACGGCCGGGGCCTTGATGATGGCCATGGCGCTGATTGCACCGCCCTATCGGTTGATTTTCCTGAGCATGGGCCTTTGGCTGGGTTTCTCGCGCGTCATCGTCGGGGCACATTACCCGAGTGATGTGATCGCCGGCTTGGCGCTCGGCACCTGGTTTTCGCTCGCCACTGCGATTGTATTTTCACGTCATAAGCTTTTGTTCCGGCAGAGGCCGGATGGAATGCCGGTCCTTCGCCATCCCTTGCCACTTTCCCTGAGGTCACATGGCATGGGCTACAGCAAACCCGAATTTCCGCCTCTCGCAAACTATCGGCCGCGATTTGCGCAGGCATAAAAAAGCCCGGTAGTGCGGCCTACCGGGCTTCAATCTGTCGAATCTAAACAGTCTCCCAGCGACTATTCAGCGTGAATATCACGATCCTTGGTTTCCGGCAGGAACAACACCCCGACAACCAGTGTGATCGCCGCAAAAACGATCGGATACCAGAGGCCATAGTAGATGTTGCCCGCAGCCGCGCTCATGGCGAAGGCCGTTGCCGGAAGCAAGCCGCCGAACCAGCCGTTACCGATATGGTAGGGCAGCGACATACCCGTATAACGGATGCGGGTCGGGAAGAGTTCGACCAGAAGCGCCGCGATCGGGCCGTAGACCATCGTCACGTAAAGAACCAGAACGAAGAGAACGGCGACCGTTCCGAACCAGTTCACCCGTGCCGGATCGGCCTTCATCGTAAACGCACCGCCATTTGCGACCGTGTAAACGGGCATGTCGGTGACAGTCTTCGCCTCATCCGCCGTCAGAAGCTTCTGGGAAACGAGATCGGCAGAGCTGACCGTTGCCTTGTCGCCGGCACGTACGGCCTCGGCATTCAGCCCAAGCTCCGGGTTGGCGGCAATGAAGTTATCGAGCTTGGAATCTGGCACCTTGGCAGCGCCGCGGGTAAGCGGATAACCGGCATCGTGAAGAGCGACGTTAATGCCCTTTTCCAGCGCCGTCTGCTTGGCCTTGGCGTCGGCGCCGGCTGTAATCGCATCATAGCTGGTCACGCTATTGTCGCCGATCTTGACCGTCGCCGGCTGTCCGGCCGGGCCAGGAACGACCTCATAGGGCACCGAGTTTCTGGTCAGGAAGGCCGTTGCGATATCACAGGAACTGGTGAATTTCGCCGTGCCTGTCGGGTTGAACTGAAATTTGCAATCTGCTGGGTCCGACGTGACGGTAGCACGGATCGAAGCCTGGGCTTCGGCAAGCGCCGGGTTCGCCATATGGGTCAGCGCCTTGAACAGCGGCATATAGGTGACCGCCGCGATCAACAGGCCCGCCATGATGATCGGCTTGCGGCCGATCTTGTCGGACAGCGCACCGAAGATCACGAAGAACGGTGTTGCCAGAAGAAGCGCGATCGCCACCATGATGTTTGCGGCCTGCAAATCGACCTTGAGCACGTTCTGCAGGAAAAAGAGCGCGTAGAACTGACCGCCATACCAGACGACCGCCTGACCCATCGTCGCGCCGAGCAGGGCGATGATGGCGATCTTCGCATTTTTCCAAGTGCCGAAAGCTTCCGTCAGAGGAGCCTTTGAACCCTTGCCTTCGGCTTTCATCTTCTGGAAGGCGGGCGATTCGTTCATCTTCACACGGATCCAGACGGAAACGCCGAGAAGAACGACCGAAACGAGGAATGGAATGCGCCATCCCCATGCGGCAAACGCTTCGTTGCCCATGATCGATTGCACGGTAACGATAACGATCAGCGAGAGGAACAGGCCGAGCGTTGCCGTCGTCTGGATCCAGGAGGTGAAGTAACCACGCCTGCCATTCGGCGCATGTTCCGCCACATAAGTTGCGGCGCCGCCATATTCACCGCCGAGCGCAAGCCCCTGCAACAGGCGAAGAATGATGAGAATGATCGGCGCGGCAATGCCGATCGTCGCCGCACCTGGCAGAATACCGACGAGAAACGTCGAAAAACCCATGATCAGAATGGTGACGAGGAACGTATATTTGCGTCCGACAAGATCTCCGAGGCGACCGAAGACGAGCGCACCGAACGGACGCACCAGGAAGCCTGCTGCAAACGCGAGCAGTGTGAAGATGTTGCGCGTAGCCTCGGGATACTGGGTGAAATAGGTCGCGCCGATATAGGTGGCGAGCGAACCGTAGAGATAGAAGTCGTACCATTCGAATACCGTGCCGAGGGAAGATGCGAAGATGACCTTCTTCTCTTCCCGCGTCATAGGTGCGGCCTTCGTACCGGCCGTCGTCGTGACGTTTGCCATTGTCGTCCTCCCAACAAGGTGTAACCCGCTCAACGGTAACTGCTCTGGCCTTTCCTCCTTTGCCAAAACAACCGTGACGCGATGCTCTCAGATTGACAGAAATCAGGACATCCGGTGAGTGATGCTTTGGGATTATGACTTTCGTCTAAAGTGCAGCTCAGCGGAGATACAACTCCGGCCTCAACTTGCCTTGACTCCATTCCAAAATGTTCTAAACACATGCGCGAACGGGAAAACGCCCAAATGATCGCCTGCGACTTTGACATCGCTGCATCTTGCCTGCCGGCTGAACAAGCCGGACAGCGTTTTTTCGCTTTCTCCAAAACCATGGCCAAAACGACGACGAAAACCGTCTGACGTCTCTGGCCCGCCGCTCTCTCCCCGGCAAGGCCGGGGACAAGGAACACCGTACCGCGTGAGGTACGGCTTCCCCCTCACCGACCGAGGAGAGACAGAAAGAGAGCATAGACATGGGTTTCAAGATTGCAGTCGCCGGCGCTACCGGCAATGTCGGCCGGGAAATGCTGAACATCCTGGCAGAGCGCGGTTTTCCGGCTGATGAAGTCGTGGCGCTCGCATCCGCCCGCAGTCAGGGCACTGAGGTCTCCTTCGGCGACAAGACGCTCAAGGTTTCCAACCTGGAAAACTACGATTTTTCAACCACGGACATCTGCCTGATGTCCGCCGGTGGCGACGTTTCCAAGAAGTGGTCGCCGAAGATCGGTGCCCAGGGCTGCGTCGTCATCGATAACTCTTCTGCATGGCGTTACGATGCCGAAGTGCCGCTCATTGTTCCGGAAGTAAACCCGGATGCGGTCGCCGGCTTCACCAAGAAGAATATCATTGCCAATCCAAATTGCTCGACTGCCCAGCTGGTCGTCGCGCTGAAGCCGCTGCACGATGCTGCCAAGATCAAGCGTGTCGTCGTCTCCACCTACCAGTCGGTTTCCGGTGCCGGCAAGGAAGGCATGGACGAGCTCTTCACCCAGACGCGCGCTGTCTTCGTTGCCGATCCGATCGAATCGAAGAAGTTCACCAAGCGCATCGCCTTCAACGTCATTCCGCATATCGATGTCTTCATGGAAGACGGCTACACGAAGGAAGAGTGGAAGGTTCTCGCCGAGACCAAGAAGATGCTCGACCCGAAGATCAAGGTAACCTGCACGGCCGTACGCGTTCCGGTCTTCATCGGCCACTCCGAATCGGTCAACATCGAGTTCGAAAACGAGATCACTGCCGATCAGGCGCGTGACATCCTGCGCGAAGCACCGGGCTGCCTCGTCATCGACAAGCATGAGAACGGTGGATACATCACGCCGATCGAATCCGCCGGCGAAGATGCGACCTACATCTCCCGTATTCGCGAGGATGCGACGGTTGAGAACGGCCTCAACATCTGGGTCGTCTCCGATAACCTGCGCAAGGGCGCCGCCTTGAACGCCATCCAGATCGCAGAATTGCTGGTCAACCGTGGCCTTATCAAGCCGCGCCAGGCCGCAGCCTGAAAAATCAGAAATTATTAAGCATATCGATTTAGAAAATCCCGCCATTGGCGGGGTTTTCTTTTTGTAAGAATATCCTCACGAACTATTCATGCGTGCCGGAGCGGTGTTTTCTTGCAACCTGCCGCGTTTGCAACGAATAGTGGGGCACGGATGCACCGCCGCTGAACGGCAAACACGGATTAAAGCATGAAAAAGCTTCTACTCGCAGGACTGGCCTTCACTACATTGGCTATTGCAGGCCCAGCTGCTGCGCAGCAATGCGGCAATGATTCATCCGGCTTCGATCGCTGGGTACAGGATTTCAAGAGCGTCGCTCCTTCAAACGGTATCAGCCCGGCTGTGCTTGATCGTGCGTTCGCCAACGTTTCCTACAATCGCCCGACCATCAGCGCCGATCGCGGCCAGAAGAGCTTCAAGCTTTCCTTCGACGAATTCCTGAAAAAGCGTGGCGCCACGACCATCATCTCGCAAGGCAAGAAGATGAAGTCGGCCAATGCAGCACTCTTTGACCGCCTCGAGCGCCGTTATGGCGTGCCCGCCGGTCCGATCATCGCCATCTGGGGCATGGAAACCGGCTTTGGCCGTTTCATGGGCAACCAGCACACACTGTCCGCCGTGGCAACGCTTGCTTATGATTGCCGTCGCTCGGATTATTTCACCGAACAGCTCTATGCTGCGCTCAAACTTGTCGCCCGCGGCGATCTGAGCACGACCGCCAAGGGCGCCGCCCATGGCGAAATCGGCCAGACCCAGTTTCTTCCGCTCAACGTCATTCGTTACGGTGCCGATGGTGATGGCGACGGCCATATCGATATGGTTGGCTCGCGTGCCGATGCGCTTGCATCGACCGCGAACTTCCTGAAGGGCCACGGCTGGGTCTCCGGCGCCGGCTACCAGCCCGGTGAACCGAGCTTCGTAGCCATCCAGGGCTGGAATGCGGCAACGGTCTATCAGCGCGCCATAGCTTATATGGGCGCTGAGATCGACGGCAGGTAACGTCAGGGTGACGGCGCCTGATCCTCCGGGGAGGGCGCCAGTTCTGCTTCCAGATCAGGGCGCATGAAGTCGCCCTTCTCATTCATCACCCAAAGTTCTCCGCTCGATATATCGAACCAGGCGCCGTGAACCGAGAGTTCACCCTTGTCCGTCAGCGCCTTGATGAACGGGAAACTCGCCAGGTTGGCGATCGAATTGCGGATGGAGACCCGCTCGAGCGCCGTCTGACGCTCCGACGCCGTCATCAGGTCATTACTCTGGATCTGCGAGGCCGCGGGCCTGACAAGCCCGATCCACTTGCCTATGAAATCGCCGGGTGAAAGTGGCTCAAGCGTCGGATCCAGCGCTGCCTGGATACCGCCGCAGCGACCATGGCCCATCACCACGATGTCACGAATCTTCAGAACCTGAATGGCATATTCGAGCGCGGCGGAGGTGCCATGGAACTGGCTGTCCGGCTCATAGGGCGGCACCATGTTGGCGATGTTGCGAACTACGAAAAGCTCTCCCGGACCACAATCGAAAATTGTTTCCGGTGCGGCACGGGAGTCACAACAGGCAATCAGCAGCGTGTGCGGCTTCTGTCCGTTTTCGGCAAGAACACGGTAACGCTCGCGCTCGTCGATATAGCGTCCGCTCATGAAATTGCGGTAGCCCGCAAGCAATTTGGCTGGAAAATAGGTCATGAGGGCTACGAATATTACGCCTTCGAGCCAAGATCAACGGCCCGCTACGCGCAACCCGGCGCCTTACTCGCTTTGACCTCATAGCATTTTGGATTGGCCTTATTTGCATATCCTATGGGGGTATGGGCGATAAAAGCCTATATTCATTATAACATGCTGAAAAACTCGAATTTATTGTCGTGGCAACAATTCTTTGCCAAATCCTGTCAAGATTGCTGAGCAAAACAGTGGTAATTGCTCCAACGTGGACGGATTCGCGCCGTTCTCTGCAGCATTCAGCCAGAAAAGGGAGAGATCATGGTCTGGAAGAATAGCCCCAAGCGCAGCAAGCAGATGGATGGGGCGCGATTATTCGCGAGCAAGGCCGGCAAGGACTTTCTCGATCCAGCCATCCTGTTCGGGCGCGCAAGCGACGACGATCTCGCAAGCTACTCCCCTGAAATGCTTGGTATTACCGCGGCGCATGCTGCAACCCGTGTGAAGGCGTGGAACCGTGTCCGGGCCGATATCACCGTAACCCAGATACCGGGTGTCGAACCGGACGGAATACCCGTCTGGGTTCTGACCGTGATCGACCGGAACATGCCGTTCCTGTTCGATTCCGTCATGGGCGAGGTGACAGCCAGCCACCGTGGCATCCTCATGGCAGTGCATCCGATCCTGACGATCGAGCCGGGCAAGGAGCCGGTACTGCGCAGCAATGATGAGCCGACCGATCCAGCTCATCAGGTCAGCCTCATTCAGCTCCATATCGCTCAGTTGAACGAGGAGCAGGCCAATAATCTGATCGAGCGCATCCGCTTCATCCTGGATCAGGTCCACCTGGCGATCACCGACTGGTCCGCCATGCTGGACACGATGGATGGTGCGGCCAAGCAGCTCTTGAATGCCAAGCCGCGCAAGGGCGCCAATCGCGAAGAAGCACTGGCCTTCCTCGACTGGCTGCGGGACGATAATTTCACCTTTCTCGGCATGCGCGAATACGTCTATTCCGGCAAGGGATCCAAGGCGACCGTGGAGCGCGGCAAGGGCAGGGGCCTCGGCATGCTCTCCGATCCGGATGTGCTGGTTTTGCGCCAGGGCAAGGATCAGGTAACAACCACGCCGGAAATTCTCGAATTTCTCGATGGGCCACAGTTTCTCATTGTCACCAAGGCAAACGTAAAATCCGTCGTCCATCGTCGCGCCTATATGGATTATGTCGGTGTGAAACGCTTCGATGAGAACGGCCATGTCGTCGGCGAGTTGCGGATTGTCGGCCTCTTCACTGCAACAGCCTATACCCAGTCCGTCCGCGAAATCCCTTTGCTGAGAACAAAGGTCGAAGGCATCGACCAGCATTTCGGTTTCGATCCTTATAGTCATTCCGGCCGCATGCTGGAAAACACGCTCGAATCCTATCCGCGCGATGATCTTTTCCAGATCGATACGGACCTTCTGGCGAAATTCTGCGAACAGATCATGGAGCTGAGCGAAAGGCCGCGTGTTCGCGCTCTCGCCCGCATCGATCATTTCGACCGATTTGTTTCGACCATCGTTTATGTGCCGCGTGAAGACTATAATTCGCTGGTTCGGGAAAAGGTCGGCGCCTATCTGGCCCGCGTGTTTGAGGGCCATGTATCGGCTTATTATCCCGCATTCCCCGAAGGCGGTGTGGCACGCGTCCATTTCATCATCGGGCGCCGCGGCGGCAAGACGCCCCGCATAGCCCAGGCGAAGCTCGAGGAAGCAATCCGCCTGATCTCCACCCCGTGGGAAGAGCAGTTCTCCCTTCTGGCGGAAAACGGCCCCCGGCTTTCGGTGACCAATGCTTTCCAGGAAGCCTTCACCCCAGAGGAAACCTTTGCCGATCTGCCGGACATCGCCGCCTGCGCCTCCGGCGAAGCCATCCGTATCGAATTCTACAAGCGCCCGACGGATGAGGCCAACAGCATTTCCCTCAAGATTTTCCACGGCGATCATCATCTCTCGCTGTCTCGCCGCGTGCCGCTACTGGAAAACCTCGGCTTCCGAGTGGTAAGCGAGCAGACTTTTGAAATTCACGTCGGTCCGGATGCAAAGCTGATCGTCCTGCATGACATGGAGCTGCAGCTCCGCGATGGACGCGAGATCGATCTTGCGCAGGAAGGCCCGCTGCTCGAAGAAGCGTTTCTTCTGGCATTCGAGGGATCGGTCGACAATGACGGCTTCAACCGCCTTGTTCTCCTCGCCGGCCTTTCCGCCCGCGAAACCACCGTTCTGCGCGCCTATGCCCGCTATCTGCGCCAGACCGGCATCGTCTATTCCCAGGCCTATATCGCCGACACGCTGGTAAAATACCCCGAAGCGGCCGCCACCATTTTCAAGCTTTTCCAGACAAGTTTCGAACCGGATCTCGCTGAAAAAGCCAGAACCAAGAAGCTGCTGCAACTGCATGGAGCCATAGAAATAAGCCTTTCGGCGGTGCCCAGCCTCGACGAGGACCGGACGCTGCGACGCTTCGTCAACGCCATCGATTCGACGCTGCGCACCAACTATTTCCAGCGCGATGAAAACGGCGCACCCAAAAAAATGCTGGCCTTCAAGTTCGATCCCGAACTTCTCGACGGCCTGCCGCAGCCCCGTCCCTTCCGCGAGATGTTCGTCTACGGCACCGAGGTTGAGGGCGTACACCTGCGCTTCGGCAAGGTTGCCCGCGGCGGCCTGCGCTGGTCGGATCGCGGCGAGGATTACCGGACCGAAGTCCTTGGCCTCGTCAAGGCCCAGCAGGTGAAGAACGCCGTCATCGTGCCTGTCGGCGCAAAGGGTGGTTTCTTCCCAAAAATGCTGCCTGCTGGCGGATCACGTGACGAGATCTTCAATGCCGGCAAGGAAGCCTACAAGACCTATATCCGCACGCTTCTGTCGATCACGGACAATATCGTCGAAGGCGAGATCGTCGGACCGGAAGACACGATCCGTATCGATGGTGACGACCCTTATTTCGTCGTCGCCGCCGACAAGGGAACGGCAACCTTCTCCGACACCGCCAACGGCCTCGCACAGGAAGCCCGCTTCTGGCTCGACGATGCTTTTGCTTCAGGCGGATCGGCAGGTTACGACCACAAGAAGATGGGTATTACCGCTCGCGGTGCCTGGGAAGCGGTAAAGCGGCATTTCCGTGAAATGGATGTCGACATCCAGACGACCCCCTTCAACGTCATCGGCGTCGGCGACATGTCCGGCGACGTCTTCGGCAACGGCATGTTGCTGTCGCCAAAAATCCGGCTGATCGCGGCCTTCGATCACCGCGATATATTCATCGATCCCGACCCGGATACGGACAAGTCCTTTGCCGAGCGCAGCCGCATGTTCGCCCTGCCGCGCTCCAGCTGGCAGGATTATGATCGCAGCACGCTGTCCGAAGGCGCGATGATCATTTCCCGCGCGGAAAAATCGGTAAAGCTGACCAAGCAGGCGGCAGCAGCCATCGGGCTCGACAAGACGACGGCCACCCCGTTCGAGATCATGACGGCAATCCTTAAGAGCGAAGCCGACCTTCTCTGGTTCGGCGGCATCGGCACCTATATCCGGGCTACAGCCGAGACGGATGCGGAAGTTGGCGATCGCGCCAATGACCCCATCCGCGTCACGGCGGGCGAAGTACGCGCCAAGGTGATCGGTGAGGGCGCCAATCTCGGCGTCACCCAGAAGGGCCGCATTGCTTATTCGCTCTCAGGCGGACGCTGCAATTCCGACGCGATCGACAATTCGGCCGGCGTCAATTCCTCCGACGTCGAGGTCAATATCAAGATCGCGCTCAACGCAGCCATGCAGGACGGTCGTCTGCCTCGTGACAAGCGCAACAAGCTTCTAGCCTCGATGACCGATGAAGTGGCGGAACTGGTTCTTCGCAACAACTACCTCCAGCCTCTGTCGATATCGCTGATCGAGCGCAGGGGCGTCACTAACCGCGAACAGCTCTCCCGTCTGATGTCCGTGCTGGAAGGGCAGGGCAAGCTCAACCGCAAGGTCGAGACGCTGCCTGATGATGCGGAGCTCGCCGAGCGTTACGCTGCCGGCCGGCCCCTGAGCCGCCCGGAAATCGGCGTTCTGCTCTCCTATTCGAAGATCGTCCTCTTCGACGCGCTTCTCGAAAGCGCCATCCCGGACGATCCGTATTTTGCGGCGATCCTCAAGGCCTATTTCCCAGCAAAGATGCAGAAACCCTATGCCGGCGATATCGCAAACCATCGCCTGCATCGCGAGATCGTCGCGACGGCTCTTGCAAACGAAGCGGTAAACCGCGGCGGTCCCGGCTTCATCCAGATGATGAGCGACATGACCGGCGCGACTGCGGCAAATGTCGTCAAGGCGATCTTCCTCATCCGTGACGGCTTCGATCTGCCTCGCCTATGGGCTGAGGTCGACGCCCTGGACAACCGCATCCCGGGATCGGTTCAGAACGATCTGCATGCGCAGATCAACCGCATCATTACCATCGGCACCTATCTCGCCCTTCAGACGCAGATCAGCGCTGCACCGCTGACCGAGGCCGTTGCGAGGCTCAAGGCTGCGATCAAGGGCCTGCATGGCGCCATGACAGAGGAGGTGATTGCCGAGACCGCACCGCTTGCAGCCGAACTCGAGGCCCAGGGCGCTCCGGCAAGCCTGATCGCGGAGATCCGCACGCTGTCGGCTCTTGTCATCGCTCCAGAAATCATGCTGATCGCCGACCGTACCGGTGAAAGCATGGCGCGTGCTGCAGAAAGCTATTTCGGCGTCACCAAGACCTTCCGCGTCAACCGCCTGATCGTTGCAGGAGAGAGGATCGTCACGTCGGACCATTACGAGAGCCTGGCGCTTTCTCGCGGTCTGCAGCAGCTTGCCTCGGCACGGCGTGACATCGTCATCACGGCGCTCACGGAACACCGGACGGACAAGAAACCGGTGCAGGCCTGGATTGCTGCTGACCGCGTGCGTGTGAACCGTATAGGAGCCGAACTGATGGCACTCAGCGACAGCGGCGACCTGACCCTGCCGAAGATTTCCGTTGCAGCGGGCCTGCTCGGGGATCTGGCGCACGGGCGGCTGACGTAAGGCCGAGGAAGGGCTAACGGATGGGAGGTCACGACATCGATGAAGCGCCGGCGAAAACGAGCCGGCGCGGTATCTGGGGCTGGATGCTGTTCGACTGGGCGGCCCAACCCTTCTTCACCGTTGTCACGACCTTCGTCTTCGGCCCCTATTTCGTCGCAAGGCTGACCGACGACCCGATCTCGGCCCAGGCGGCATGGAGCAACATGGCGACGGTCTCTTCGATCGTCATCGCCATCCTGTCACCTGTCCTCGGCTCGATCGCCGATCAGTCCGGTGCCCGTAAACCCTGGATCGCAAGTTTCGCCGTCGTGAAGATCGCCAGCCTGCTGATGTTATGGTTTGCAGCACCCGGTTCCCCACTGATCCTGCCGATCACCTTCATGATCCTGGCCTCGATCGCGGCGGAATTTTCCATCGTCTTCAACGATTCCATGATGCCGCGCCTCGTCTCCCGCGATGAGGTCGGCAAAATCTCGAACATCGCATGGGGTCTTGGTTATCTCGGCGGCATGATCGTGCTGGTCGCCGTCGTAACCCTGCTTGCGGCAAATCCCGAAACAGGCCTGACGCTGATCGGCATTCCCCCGCTTTTCGGCCTTGATCCGGCACTGGGCGAAGATGCCCGCATCACCGGCCCGATCGCCGCAATCTGGTATCTGATTTTCATCCTGCCGATGTTCATTTTCACGCCGGACGCCAGGAAAGTCCTGCCTTTGGCCGCCGCCGTCCGCTCCGGCCTGATGGAGCTGCGCGGCACGCTCGGCGAACTGCGACGGCGTCAGGGCATCACGCGTTTCCTGGTAGCCCGCATGCTCTATCAGGATGGCGTCAACGGCCTCCTCATCCTCGGCGGTGTCTTCGCCGCCGGCATGTTCGGCTGGGCAACGATCGAGATCGGCCTCTACGGCATCATCCTCAATATCGTCGCCATCTTCGGCTGCATTGCGGCAGGTGCGCTGGACAGGGTGCTCGGCTCCAAAACCGTTGTGCTGATCAGCCTCTTCCTGTTGCTCACGGCAACGCTCGGCATCATCTCCACCAATCCGGGCAGTGTGCTGTTCGGGATGATGCCGTTGTCGATGGAAGACAGTCAGGGATGGTTCGGCACCGCGGCGGAAAAAGCCTATGTCCTGTTCGGGCTTTTGATCGGCGTTGCCTTCGGCCCGGTACAGGCGTCGTCGCGCTCCTATCTGGCGCGATCGATCGAACCCGGTGAAGCCGGGCGCTATTTCGGCATCTATGCGCTGTCGGGACGGGCGACGAGCTTTCTCGCCACCCTGTCCTTTTCTCTCGTCACCTATGCCACGGGCTCCGCCCATCTCGGCATGGCAACGCTTCTGATCTTCCTGGTGGCCGGCTTAGCGCTGCTCATAGCAACGCCATACCCGGCCGGCAAAGCCGGAGAGCAACCGGCTAAGTAGTTGCTGGCTTAGTGCCGGAAGTGACGCATGCCGGTGAAGACCATGGCGACGTTATGCTCGTCGGCAGCGGCAATCACTTCGGCATCGCGCATCGAACCGCCCGGCTGGATGACGGCGGTGGCACCCGCCGAAATCGCCGAAAGCAGGCCGTCGGCAAACGGGAAGAAGGCTTCCGAAGCGACAGCCGAACCCTTGGTCATCGGCTCTGCCCAACCCATGGCCCTGGCAGCATCCTCAGCCTTCAGGCCGGCGATACGCGCGGAGTCGATACGGCTCATCTGCCCGGCGCCGATACCCGCCGTCTGGCCCTGCTTGGCATAGACGATGGCGTTCGACTTGACGTGCTTGGCAACCTTGTAGGCGAACTTCAGGTCTTCCATCTCGGTTGAAGTCGGGGCACGCTTGGTCACGACCTTCAACTCGACGTCCTCGATCACGCCGCTATCACGGCTCTGCACCAGGAGGCCGCCGGCAACCGTCTTTGCGGTAATGCCGCGCGAACGCGGGTCAGGCAGGCCGCCGGTAACCAGCAGGCGAAGATTCGGCTTCTTGGCAATGATCGCCTTCGCCTCTTCCGAGACTTCCGGTGCGATGATGACTTCGGTGAACAGCTTGACGATCTCTTCCGCCGTCTCGCCATCGAGAAGCTGGTTGAGCGCAATGATGCCACCGAAGGCAGAGGTGCTGTCGCAGGCAAGCGCCCGCAGATAAGCGTCCTTGAGGGTCGAGCCGGTGGCAACACCGCACGGATTGGCATGCTTGATGATCGCGCAGGCCGGGCCCTGATCGGCCGCAAACTCGCCGATCAGCTCGAAGGCGCCGTCCGTATCGTTAATGTTGTTATAGGAAAGCTGCTTGCCCTGCAGCAGCGTTGCGGTCGCAACGCCGGGACGGTTCTCGCCGGTCACGTAGAAACCGGCGCTCTGATGCGGGTTTTCGCCGTAACGCATGGCTTCCTTCAACACACCGCCGATCGTCCGGTAAGCCGGCGTCTCGATTTCGAGCGCTTCGGCAAACCAGTTGGAAATCGCAGTGTCATAAGCCGCGGTGCGGGCATAGGCCTTGGCGGCCAGCTTCTGGCGGAAGGCGTATTCCGTCTCGCCGCCATTGGCCTTGAGCGCCTCGATCAGCGGCGCATAGTCGGCCGGATCGGTAACGATCGTTACATAGGCGTGGTTCTTGGCAGAAGCACGGATCATCGCCGGGCCACCGATATCGATATTTTCGACCGTAGTCGGATAGTCGCCGCCTGCGGCGCGCACTTCCTCGAACGGATAGAGGTTGATGACGGCAAGGTCGATGCCCTCGATGCCATGCTGCTTCATCGCCGCGACATGCTCCTCGTCGTCACGGATAGACAGCAGGCCACCATGAACGTTCGGATGCAGCGTCTTCACGCGGCCATCCATGATTTCCGGAAAACCGGTCACCTCGGAAACATCGGTGACGGCGAGACCGGCCGCAGCGATAGCCTTGTGCGTGCCGCCGGTCGACAGCAGCCTGACGCCCTGTTCGGTGAGTGCCTTTGCCAGTTCGATGATACCGGCCTTGTCCGACACGGAAAGCAGAGCGGTGCGGATTTTCACGCGGTCGGGAGCGGGGATTTTTTTGGAAGCAACGGCCATCGGTCTCTCCTGAAAGAGCTTGCCACAGAGGGGCGGGAAGGGGATGGGCCGCGGTTAGCACAGCTGGCGCAAAGAAGAAACGCCTATTCGCTCCGTCGCAGCATCCAGCGGATTTCCCGAAGCCCCAGAACCGGCACTTCGATCGCCAATTGCTGGCTTGGCCGGATCCCGGAAACGTCGGCAAAGAAGACGTCCTCGTCGATCAGCACGTCGAGGCCCGGTGCTGCAAAAATCCAGGTTTCTCCATCGGGGGCGCCCAGAACGATGCTCTCGCCATCCCTGCGGAACAGATTGATCGCCGGATGGATATGAAAACGCACGATCGCCGTCAGGCTGTCCTTGCCCCTCCCTTCTTCGGGAATAAGCCGGTCGCATCCCTTGATCTTGTCGCCCGCTGCGCTGAGCGCGATCTCGCGCTCGTGGGTATAACCGAAACTTTCGACGTAACCGTCGTGCCGGGCGCGCAGCCAGTCATTGCCGTGCTTGTCGTCCCAACGCTCGAAATCGATCTTTGAAACACCCGGTATCAGGATGGAGCCGGCGAAGGACGAGCTGATCACCCGGCTGGACGATGTCTCCTCGATGATGACGGTCGAGTGGGCCGCAGTGGAACGGGCAAGATGCTTGTAAAAGCGGTTGGCGAATTTCGGCGAACCGGAATTGACGATGAAGCGATTGCGGCCCGACGACATTTCGAACGAGAGGCAACCAGCATGAGCGCCCCGCGATGCCGCGATCGAACTCGGGCATCCAGTGTCGGCGATGATGATCGTATTGTCCGCGCTGAGCCGATGATAGTTCATCTGCGGCAAGGCCTTGAACGGCTTTCCGGCGGATTCGTCGTAACGCAGAACCGACATCAACTCGCTGGCCGAAGTCGAGCCGGCACCGTTGAACAGCGCGAGATCGCCATCCTGGTGGCGGAAGAAACGCAAGGCCGGATACATGCGGTCGATCGCCGGAATGAGCTTCTGGGGCACATCGTGGCCGAGATTTATATAGGTCTGCCGGAGCGGCAGGAGGTCGATAAGGATATCGAGGATGGCGCGCGGATTACGCGAAACATGCCCGCCATCGGCGAGGATCTGGCGATCGAGCTCACGATCGAGCAGCAGCGATTCCCGCTTGATACCGCTTACGCGCGTCGGCAGGGAGAGTGACGCCATCGCGAGCGCGGTTCTGACCCTGAGCCGGCTCTCGGCATCCGGACAACTGCCGGCAATCTTTCTCAGATAGCTGATCTGATAGGCGAGGTTCTTCATGAACCGTCGGTAGAAACCCGCTTCGGCTGCATGCAGAATGATCGTCGAATGGGACAGCCAGGCAATCACGCGGGTCGCCACGACATTCGGTTCCCAGCCGATACCCCGGCGCCTGCGGCCATGAATGTTGATCCAGTCCGACACGATATGCCGGGCGTGAGCGCAACCCGCTTCCGTCCGGTCTGCCCTGATATGTCGAAGCCAGCCGAAACCGTGCAGACGCTCGGCAAAAGCCCGCGAAGGCAATTCCAGCTCGAACGGTGAATCTCCTAGCGTCTCAAGCACCCGTCCCGCGAGCGGAAAGCGCCCTTCGAGAATTTCATGCGCGATGAAGGGATCCACCGGGCGCAGGTCGGTCGGGGCAACGATCAGGCGTTCAGGAACGGATGTCAGCGGAGCAGACAAGGCGACGCGATAAGGCGCGATGCGGAGGCGCAAACGCCGTCGCATTTCCTTCATACCGGAAGCCAGAAGCCTTCGGCGATCGGCGAGCCGCATGGTCACTCTGGTTTCTCCGCCGGAATGGTTGTCGCTAGATCAGCTGAATCAATTTTAGATGGATGAGAACTATGCTGTCGGTATCGTGAATAAAACCTTACTCGACGCGCAGCACGCTGGCAAA
The DNA here is from genome assembly GCF_014201355.1 of Aliirhizobium wenxiniae. Classification (GTDB taxonomy): domain Bacteria; phylum Pseudomonadota; class Alphaproteobacteria; order Rhizobiales; family Rhizobiaceae; genus Neorhizobium; species Neorhizobium wenxiniae. The sequence goes on along the minus strand of NZ_JACHEG010000009.1, from coordinate 82,232 downwards.
GAAACCATCCATGCCGCCGGCAAAGCCATCCGAAGGCGGGATCATCGCCGGCGTCGTCCTGAAATCGCCCTGAGCCGTGATTGCGTTTTCAAGCCCGGGCCAGTTTGCCGGATCGACCGGTAACCGTTTCACCGATGGAGTATCGGAAAGAACCCGTTCGATCAGCTCTTCGCCTTCCATCGGGTCCAGCGAGCAGTTCGAAAAGACGATCACGCCGCCGCTTTTCACCAGCGTCACCGCATGGCGCAGCATCTTTTCCTGAAGCGCCGCCAGCTTTTCTATATCCTGCATGCCCTTGGTCCAGAGCACATCCGGATGCCGGCGTGTCGTTCCGGTAGACGAGCAGGGCGCATCGAGAAGAATGCCGTCGAGCTTTTCATCGGGTGAATATTTGAAGAGGTCCCCGCCCACCAACTCGGCACTCATGCCGAGCCGTGCAAGGTTCTCCTTCAGCCGCGCAAGGCGGTTGGATGACTGCTCGACGGCCGTCACCGCGGCACCGGCTGCAATCAGCTGAGCAGTCTTGCCACCGGGTGCCGCGCAGAGATCCGCCACGCGCTTGCCCTTCAGATCCCCGAACAGTTTTGCCGGAATGCTGGCTGCAACATCCTGAACCCACCAATCGCCGCGGTCGAAACCTTCGAGCGCAGTGACCGATCCCTCGAATTCTCCAAGACGGATGCTGCCTGTCGGCAAGACCTTTGCCCCGAGCTTTTCCGCCCATGCCTGCGGATTATCCTTGACCGTCAGATCGATGGCCGGCGGAGTAAGCTGCGCCTCTGCAATCCGGGTTGCCTCAGCTTCGCCATAGGCGCTCACAAGCCGCGCACGGAACCAGTCCGGCACCGGCGAAATGGAGGCGGTGGCAGCCAGAACCTCATCCTTTTCCCGCACCAGCCGGCGCAGAACTGCATTGACCAGCTTCGCGAAACGGCGATTGCGCGGGTCGCGATTGGCCTGCTCGACGGCAAGATCGACCGCGGCATGGGACGGCACGTCCAGATGCAGGATCTGCGCGGCGGCAACGACCAGAACATGCTGGAGTGCACGCGCGCCTTCCGGCAGCGGTGTTTCGATCATAGAGGCAATAGCTGCCTCAAGCCGCGGCAAATGGCGAAGCGCGGTGGTCAGGATGGCGCGCGTCAACGCCCGGTCGGCATCGTTCAGCGCCTTGTAGGCAGGATTGCCATGGGTCAGATCCAGCATGCCGTCGAGCGACGTCTTGCGGTCGACGGCAGCAGCCAGCAGCTTCGCGGCCGTTGCCCTCACTTCGAATCCGGGTTTTCTCGGCTCACTACCTGCGCGATCGGCTGCCGGCTTCTTGGGCGAGTGTTTATGTGGTTTCTTGTTTTTTGGCTCGTTCAAGACCAGGGACCTTTGCGCGGTTCATCCGATCCGCGGCCCCAGGGGTTGTTTGCGCCTGCATTCGGCACGGAGCGCGCGGTGCGCTGGGGTCTACCAGCCGAAAACGATCCCGTCGACCCACCACCGCGAAACTCGTTCGCCATTTGCTGAAGAGCCGCAATGCGGTTTTCCGTATTCGGGTGCGTCGAGAACAGGTTGTCCATGCGCTCGCCGGAAAGCGGATTGATGATGAACATATGCGCCGTCGCCGGATTACGCTCCGCCTCGTAGTTCGGGATCGAATGTGCGGAGCCGGCAATCTTGGCGAGCGCCGAGGCCAACCACATCGGGTTTCCGCAGATCTCCGCACCACGACGGTCGGCCGAATATTCACGCGTACGGCTGATCGCCATCTGCACCAGCATGGCGGCGAAGGGCGCGACGATCATCGCCACCAGAACGCCTATAAAGCCCAGCGGGTTGCTGTTGTTCTCGCGATTGCCGCTAAAGAAAAAGGCAAAATTGCCGAGCATGGAGATAGCACCGGCAAAAGTTGCGGTTATCGTCATGATCAGCGTGTCACGGTTCTGCACATGCGCCAGTTCATGCGCCATGACCCCCGCGACTTCCTCGTGCGTCAGACGCTGCAGAAGTCCTGTGGAAGCCGCGACTGCAGAATTTTCGGGGTTACGGCCTGTCGCAAACGCATTGGGCTGCGGATTGTCGTAGATATAGACTTTTGGCATCGGCAGGCCGGCATTGGCCGAAAGGTCTCGGATCATCCGGTAAAATTCCGGCGCCGTCCGTTCATCCACCTCCTGGGCGTGATAGGCGGACAGAACCATCTTGTCAGAGTTCCAATAAGAAAACAGGTTCATGCCGGCTGCGATCACCAGTGCAATCATCATGCCGCCCTTGCCGCCGATCAGAAATCCGACCCCCATGAATAGGGCAGTCATGAAGGCCAGAAGCATGGCGGTGCGCATCACATTCATCGTCATCTCTCCGTTGCCGATTTCATCCCTCAGAGATCCGAATAATCGCCCAAGGGTTTTCTAGCGGTTATGAACGCCCTATCATGTGGTCAATTCGACCTGATTTTTCAATAAACCTTGCGGTGATGCGGGATATGCAAAGCGCGGACAACGACAACATGGAAAACACTTCAGAAGAAGACGCGGTGAAAAAGCCGCTGTCACCAGCAGCTCAGCGCGCATTAAAGGAAGCTGAAGAACGACGCCAGGCAGAGGCAAAAGCCAATATGCCGGAAGAATTCGGCGGCCGCGGCGGCGCAGATCCGGCTCGTTTCGGCGACTGGGAAATCAATGGCCGCGCCATCGATTTCTGAAACTTTTGCGCCAATTATAAGATAAAATTCCTATTGACTTCGATCGATGATCGGAATTTATTCCTTTCATGATCAGGACGCTGTTTTCCATCGCTGCTATTCTGTCGGTCTTCACCACCGAGGCGATGGCACGCGATGAAATCTCCGGCCCGGTCTCCGCAGAAATTCTCCGTGTCGTCGATGGGGATACGCTGCTGGTCGAAGCGCAGCCTTGGCCGCAGCAGAAGATGGAAGTCTATGTCCGCATCCGCGGTATCGACGCACCGGAACTCAAGTCGAAATGTGAAGCGGTACGAGCAGCGGGGCAGGACGCTCGCCAATCACTTGAAATCATGGCCGCACAATCACCCACCATCCAGCTCACGCGGATTTCCGGTGACAAATATTTCGGCCGTATCGTTGCCGACGTGATCTTGTCGGATGGCCATAGCGTCGCGGACGGATTGCTGCTCGCCGGCCTTGTCCGCAGCTATGACGGCGGCCGCAAGCCGAGAGAGACTTGCGGCAGCTGAAGTTTCGGAAGATCAGGCGTCCACCTTGTTCTGCCGGTTGGCGATCAGATCATCCACGACCGCAGGATCGGCAAGTGTCGATGTATCGCCGAGCGCCCCGAAATCGTCCTCGGCGATCTTGCGCAGGATGCGGCGCATGATCTTGCCCGAACGGGTTTTCGGCAGACCCGGCGAGAACTGGATCTTGTCGGGCGCTGCAATCGGCCCGATCTCGTTGCGTACATGCTTGGTAAGCTCTTGCCGCAATTCGTCGGTGCCGGCATTCCCTGCCATCAACGTTACATAGCAATAGATGCCCTGGCCCTTGATGCCATGCGGATAACCGACCACGGCCGCCTCTGACACGAGATGATGCGAGACAAGCGCAGATTCCACTTCGGCCGTGCCGAGACGATGACCTGACACATTGAGCACGTCATCGACGCGGCCGGTGATCCAGTAATAGCCGTCTTCGTCCCGCCGGCAGCCGTCACCAGTGAAATACTTCCCCTTGTAGGTGGAGAAATAGGTCTGAATGAAACGCTCGTGATCGCCGTAAACGGTACGCATCTGCCCAGGCCATGAATCCGTGATGCAGAGATTTCCGTCGGCTGCCCCTTCGAGAACATTGCCCTCGTTATCGACCAGCTGCGGCTTTACCCCGAAGAACGGCTTGGTGGCCGATCCAGGCTTCAGATCGGTGGCGCCCGGCAGCGGCGTGATCATGTGACCGCCGGTTTCCGTCTGCCACCAGGTATCCACCACCGGGCAGCGTTTCTCGCCGACCACGTTGTAATACCATTCCCAGGCTTCCGGGTTGATCGGTTCGCCAACCGTGCCGAGCAGCCGCAGGCTTTCACGCGAAGACCGCTTGACGAATTCATCACCCGCCCCGATCAGCGAACGGATCGCGGTCGGCGCCGTGTAGAAGATGTTGACCTTGTGCTTGTCGACGATTTCCCAGAACCGCCCCTGATCGGGGAAATTAGGCACGCCTTCGAACATTAGCGTCGTGGCGCAATTCGCCAGCGGCCCGTAGACGAGATAGGAGTGACCGGTAACCCAGCCCACATCCGCGGTGCACCAGTAGATATCGCCGTCCTGATAGTCGAACGTATATTCATGGGTCATCGCCGCATAGACGAGGTAACCACCTGTCGTATGCAGCACGCCCTTCGGCTTTCCGGTCGAACCGGACGTATAGAGGATGAACAGCGGATCTTCCGCCTTCATCTTCACCGGTTCGCAATGGCCTTTCACGGTGGCGATTTCCTGATGATACCAGATATCGCGACCCGGCGCCCAGTTGGTCTTGCCGCCGGTGCGGCGCACGACCAGAACCTTGTTCACCGTTACATACTGGCGCGCCGCGATATGGATCGCCTTGTCGGTGTTTTCCTTGAGCGGCACCGGCTTTCCGCCACGCACACCCTCGTCACAGGTAATGACGAACGTCGACTGGCAGTCGACGATACGGCCGGCCAGCGCTTCCGGGGAGAAGCCGCCGAAGACGACGGAATGCACCGCACCGATGCGTGCACAGGCCAGCATCGCATAGGCCGCTTCCGGGATCATCGGCATATAGATGGTGACGCGATCGCCCTTCTTGACCCCGTACTTCTTCAGCACGTTCGCCATTCGGCAAACCTGATCATAGAGCTGGTTATAGGTGATCTTCTTGTCGATATAAGGGTTGTCGCCTTCCCAGATGATCGCGGTGCGCTCGCCATGGGTCTTTAGGTGGCGGTCGATGCAATTATAGGAAACGTTCGTCAGTCCATCCTCGAACCACTTGATCGAAACCCGCCCCTTGAAGGAGGTATTCTTCACCTTGGTGTAGGGCTTGAACCAGTCGATCCGGCGGCCATGCTTGCCCCAGAACTTGTCCGGATCTTCAATGCTCTCCTCATACCACTTCTCGTATTTGTCCTTGTCGATGAGCGCTTTAGCCTTGGTGGACTTGAGAACCGGATAGACTTTTTCGGACATGTGACTCCTCCCTCACTTGCACCATCGACCTGACATTCGTCATCGGTGCGACATTTTGGCATTCATAGCAATTGGGGCGGAAGCGGCAATTAGACAAATGGCTGTGAGGGTCTGAAAAGCGATCGACAACGATCCTGTTTCAGAGAATTGCAATTCTGTCCTAATTCGATTATACGGCGATGAATTCCCGGAAATTGTGGTTGATACCCACGGCCCGCGACACCGGCGCGGACGGACAGAGGAACTATATCCATGGCTCAACAATTGCTCATGCCGAAGGCCACCGCAGTCTGGCTTGTCGACAATACGGCTCTTTCCTTCGACCAGATCGCACAGTTCTGCAAACTGCATCCGCTCGAGGTCAAGGCAATCGCCGATGGTGAAGCCGCCCAGGGTATCAAGGGCCTCGACCCAATCGCCACCGGCCAGCTTTCCCGCGATGAAATCGAGCGCGGCGAAAAGGACATCAATCACAAACTGAAGCTTTCCGAGCCGAAGGTTCGCGTTCCGGAATCCAAGCGCCGTGGCCCGCGCTATACGCCGGTTTCCAAGCGCCAGGATCGCCCGAACGCCATCCTCTGGCTGGTTCGCAACCATCCGGAACTGAAGGACGCCCAGATCTCGCGTCTCGTCGGCACCACCAAGTCCACCATCGAACAGATCCGCGAGCGCACCCACTGGAATGCTGCAAACCTGGCCCCGATGGACCCGGTAACGCTCGGCCTCTGCTCGCAGATCGACCTCGACCTTGAAGTCGAAAAGGCCTCCAAGAACCGTCCGCTGCCGACCGCTGCCGAACTCGGTGCTTCCCTGCAGCCTGCCTCCGAAACCGAAAACCTCGGCTTCGGCGATTACCGCAGCGAGCGCGAGGAAGAGAAGGAAATCGACGCAGACGCAGTCTTCGCCAAGCTTTCCTCGCTCAAGTCGACCCGCACCGAGGAAGAAGACGAGGACGACCGCTTCTAAGCGCTTCTCCTTCCCTCAAGGAATTCAAAAGCCCCGGATCATCTCCGGGGCTTTTCTTTTGGCTTATCCAGCGGGAGCGACCACGCTTTTCTCTTCATGAGCAAAGCCGTTTTTCCATAAGGTTTCCCGAACCACATCGAGCGTCGCCGGATCCTCGATCGTCGCCGGCATGGTCCATGGCATGTCATCGGCAATCTTCTGCATCGTGCCACGAAGGATTTTGCCTGAGCGCGTCTTGGGCAGTTTCGGAACCACCATAACGGTCTTGAACGCAGCAACCGGCCCGATCTCGTTACGGACCATGCCAGCCACTTCCGCGGCGATTTCCGAGGTTTCCCGTGAAACATGGTTCTTCAGCACCAGAAAGCCGCAAGGGATCTGACCTTTAACCCTGTCTTTCACGCCGATGACCGCACATTCGGCAACGTCCGGATGTTTTGCGCAGACCTCCTCCATCGAGCCCGTGGATAGCCGGTGGCCGGCACAATTGATGATATCATCCGTTCGCGCCATCACGAAAATATAGCCGTCGTCATCAATGATACCGGCGTCCGCCGTCTTGTAATAACCCGGAAACTCTTCGAGGCAGCTTTCGCGGAACCGTTCGTCGGCATTCCAGAATGTCGGCAGGCAACCCGGGGGCAGGGGCAGTTTTATGACGATATTGCCGAGTACACCCTTCGGCACAGGCGCGCCGGCGTCATCGACCACATCGATTTCATATCCTGGCAGAACCCGCGTCGGCGAACCGGGCTTGAACGGCATCAGACCCAGCCCCACCGGGTTTGCGACGACAGGCCAGCCGGTTTCCGTCTGCCACCAGTGATCGATTACCGGTACCTTCAGCTTTTGCTCGGCCCATTTGAGCGTCTCCGGGTCCAGGCGCTCACCGGCAAGAAACAGAGCCCGCAATCCAAGGAGATCATGGTTTTCGACCAGTTCCCCCTCAGGATCATCGCGGCGGATCGCTCGAAATGCCGTCGGTGCTGTGAAAAAGACTTTGACATCATTCTCAGCGACGACGCGCCAGAATGTCCCGGCATCCGGTGTGCCAACCGGCTTTCCTTCAAAGATTACACTCGTATTGCCGTTCAGAAGTGGCGCGTAAACGATGTAGGAGTGACCGACGACCCAGCCGATGTCCGATGCCGCCCAGAACACCTCACCCGGTGAGACACCGAAGACATTCGGCATCGTCCACAACAGCGCCACCATATGCCCGCCATTGTCGCGCACCACACCCTTCGGCTGCCCGGTCGTTCCGGATGTATAGAGGATGTAAAGCGGGTCCGTCGCCTTGACCGGTACACAGTCAACGTCACGCCCCCGCGCTGCATTGACCATTTCGGCGAAGTCGAATTCCTTCCGTTCGGCATCAAGCGGAACAACGAGTTGGGGACGCTGCAGTATGAGGCTATTTTCGGGCTTAACCGCCGCCAGTTCGATCGCCTTGTCGACCAGCGGTTTGTAGGCAACCACCCGGCCAGGTTCCAGACCACAACTGGCGGAGATGACCAATTTCGCTTGCGAATCGTTTAGCCGCGCCGCCAGTTCCTGTGCCGCAAACCCGCCGAAAACGACGGAGTGCACCGCGCCGAGACGGGCGCAGGCGAGCATGGAAAACACCGCTTCCGGCACCATCGGCATATAGATGACCACCCGGTCACCCTTGCGGATGCCGAGATCGGCAAGCACTGCAGCAATCGCCTTCACCTCGTTGAGAACCTCGGCATAGGTGAAGGACTTTTTGGTGCCGGTCATGGCGCTGTCGTAGATGAAGGCGGCCTGCTCACCTCGCCCCGCAGCGACATGCCGATCGAGGCAATTGAAACAGGTATTCGTCTCGGCCCCGACAAACCAGCGGCCATAGACACCCTGCTCTGGGTCGAAAATCCTGTCCGGCTGCCTGAACCAGTCGATCGCCGTGGCAGCCTCCCTCCAGAAACCTTCCGGATCCTGCTGCCACGCACCATAAACGTCGAAATAGCGGCTTTGCATATGCACCTCCCGTTACATGAGCCTAGCCTGATAAAGGCAATCTAGGCCGGGGAGGGAGGTACGGAAAGCCCGACGAAGGAGTTAGATCTCAGCGCGCCCCGAAAATGGCCGAACCGACACGGACGCTGGTCGCGCCGAATTCGACAGCCGTTTCGAAATCCCCAGACATGCCCATGGAGAGCTTTTCGACGCCGCATTCCTTGGCGAGTTTTTCGAGCAGCGCGAAATGCGGACCCGGATTTTCCTCCGCCGGTGGAATGCACATCAGTCCTTCGACGGAAAGCCCGAGATCCTTCTGGCAGAATTCGACAAAAGCTTTCGTCTCCTTCGGCGCAATCCCCGCCTTCTGCGGTTCGAGCCCGGTATTGACCTGCACATAGAGCTTGGGAGACTTGCCCTGCTTTGCCATTTCCTCGGCCAGCGCCCGGGCGATCTTCTCGCGATCGACCGTCTCGATCACGTCGAACAATGCAATCGCGTCAGCAGCCTTGTTGGATTGCAGCGGCCCGATCAGATGCAGTTCGATACCGGCGGTCTCGGCCTTCAGCTCCGGCCATTTTCCCTGGCTTTCCTGCACCCGGTTTTCGCCGAACACGCGCTGGCCTGCAGCGATTACGGGACGGATTGCATCACCATCGAAGGTTTTCGAAACGGCAACCAGTGTCGTGGAACCCGCCGGACGTTTGGCATATTTTTCCGCCTTGGCGATCTTGCCTTTCACGTCCTGAAGCCGTTCTTCGATATCCATTGCCCGCATCCTTTTCCGCATTTCTTGTGAGATCAGCGATTAAAGCCCATATGAGGCTCTGCCAAGGGTATTCCGCATCAAAGTTTGACACCCCGCAAGCCTCAAAAACTTGACGCTTGCGGCCATTCATGGTGAAGGTCTGCCCGAAACTTTTATCCTGATTTCCCGGAATATCATCCAGATGGCGACTGAACGTTACAACCCGCGCGATGCTGAACCCCGTTGGCAGCAGAAATGGAACGAGGCGAAGGTTTTCGAAACCGACAACGCCGACCCGCGGGAAAAATATTACGTCCTAGAGATGTTCCCTTATCCGTCCGGCCGCATCCACATGGGCCATGTGCGCAATTATGCGATGGGTGACGTGGTTGCCCGCTACAAGCGCGCCCGTGGTTTCAACGTCCTGCACCCGATGGGCTGGGACGCATTCGGCATGCCGGCGGAAAACGCTGCGCGTGACAACAAGACCCATCCGAAGTCCTGGACCTACCAGAACATCGAATCGATGAAGAAGCAGCTGAAGGCCATGGGCCTGTCCCTGGACTGGTCGCGTGAATTCGCCACCTGCGACGTCGAATATTACCAGCAGCAGCAGCACCTCTTCCTCGACATGATGGAAAAGGGCCTGGTCTACCGCAAGCAGTCCAAGGTCAACTGGGACCCGATCGACCAGACGGTTCTGGCCAACGAACAGGTGATCGACGGCCGCGGCTGGCGTTCCGGTGCGCTGGTCGAACAGCGCGAGCTGGTTCAGTGGTTCTTCAAGATCACCGATTTCAGCCAGGACCTGCTGGATGAACTGGATAACCTGGATCAGTGGCCTGAGAAGGTCCGCCTGATGCAGAAGAACTGGATCGGCCGTTCCGAAGGCATGGCCGTGCGCTGGGAGCTCGTTTCCTCGACTGCCCCGGCCGGTGAGACCGAAGTCGCTGTCTACACCACCCGACCCGACACGTTGTTCGGCGCGTCCTTCCTGGCGATTGCCGCCGATCATCCGCTGGCCAAGGCTGCAGCGGAAAAGAATCCGGCTATCGAATCCTTCGCCGAAGAATGCCGCCGTCAGGGCACGTCGCTCGCCGCACTCGAAACGGCTGAGAAAAAGGGCATCGATACCGGTATCCGTGTCAAACATCCGCTCGATCCCTCCTGGGAGCTGCCGGTCTATGTCGCGAACTTCGTGTTGATGGAATACGGCACGGGCGCAATCTTCGGCTGCCCGTCCGGAGACCAGCGCGACCTGGATTTCGCCCGTAAATACGATCTCCCGGTCGTCCCGGTCGTCATGCCCGCCGATGGCGATGCCGCAACCTTCGAAGTCGGTGAAACCGCTTACGTCGATGACGGCGTCATGATCAATTCGCGCTTCCTGGACGGAAAGACGACGGAAGAAGCCTTCCAGATCGTCGCAGACAAGCTGTCGCAGCAGGTGCTGGCAGACGCTCCGCAGGGCGAGCGCAAGGTCAATTTCCGCCTGCGCGACTGGGGCATCTCGCGCCAGCGTTATTGGGGCTGCCCGATCCCGGTCATCCATTGCGAAGTCTGCGGCGTCGTGCCGGTGCCGAAGAAGGACCTGCCGGTAAAGCTGCCCGACGACGTCACTTTCGACCTCCCGGGCAATCCGCTCGACCGGCACGCCACCTGGCGCCACGTATCCTGCCCGCAATGTGGCCACGATGCCCGTCGCGAGACGGACACGATGGACACGTTTGTCGATTCCAGCTGGTATTTCACTCGCTTCACGGCACCGTGGCTGAACGAGCCTACCGATCCTGCAGTCGCCAACCGCTGGCTGCCTGTCGATCAGTATATCGGCGGTATCGAGCACGCGATCCTGCACCTGCTCTATTCCCGCTTCTTCACCCGCGCCATGCGCGAGACCGGCCATGTCAGCGTCAAGGAACCCTTCAAGGGTCTCTTCACGCAGGGCATGGTCGTGCATGAAACCTATCGCCTCGGCGCTGAAGGCCAGAAGGGCGAATGGGTCGCTCCGGCCGACATCAGAATCGAGGAAATCGACGGCAAGCGCACGGCGACACTGCTGAAGAGCGGTGAGGAAGTCACCATCGGCTCGATCGAAAAAATGTCGAAGTCGAAGAAGAATGTCGTCGATCCGGACGATATCATCGCCTCCTACGGTGCCGATACCGCCCGTTTCTTCGTCCTGTCGGATAGCCCGCCCGATCGTGACGTGATCTGGTCGGAAGCCGGCGTCGAAGGCGCACATCGCTTCACCCAGAGACTTTGGCGCCTGATCTCGGAAGCCGCCGACAACCTCAAGACGGTTTCCCCCGCACCAGCCAAGAATGGCGACGCTCTGGCGATCTCACAGCTCGCCCACAAGACGCTGCAGGCGGTTCAGGGTGATCTGGACAAGCTTTCGTTCAACAAGGCAGTGGCGCGCATCTATGAGCTCGTAAACGCCCTTGCAGCCCCGCTCACCGATGTCGCAGCCGGAAAGGGTGACGAGGCCTATCGCGCTGCCGTTCGCAACGCTGCGGAAATCCTGATCCAGATCGTCGCGCCGATGACACCACATCTGGCCGAGGAATGCTGGACCGTACTTGGCAATGGCGAAATGGTATCGAAAACGGCTTGGCCGAATTTCGATGAAGCGCTGGTCGTCGAGAACGATGTCACACTGCCTGTCCAGATCAACGGCAAGAAGCGTGGCGAATTGACAATCGCCCGCGACGCGGATCAAAGTGCTGTTGAAGCTGCAGTTTTGGCGCTGGACGTGGTGAAAGCCGCTCTCGAAGGCCGCGCGCCGAAGAAGATCATCGTTGTCCCACAGAGGATCGTGAACATTGTTGCCTGACCGCTCATCACTGCCACGTCGTAGCGCCTTGCTGCTGGGCCTGGCGCTCTGCGTCGGCCTGGCAGGCTGCCAGGTTCGCCCGCTGTATTCGCAAGCCGGTGGAACTGCTCCGAAGCTTGCATCTGTAGGCTTTTCCGAACCGAAGAACCGCGTCGAGCAGGTCGTTCGCAACGAGTTGGTGTTCCTGGCTGCCGGCGGTGCCGGCGAGCCTCTGAATCCGGCTTATAATCTCACCCTGCATGTTTCCAGCACGGCATCGAACGTTCTCGACGATGACGGACTGGCGGAAGCCAGAGTTCCCGTCGCCGGCCGTGTCCAGGTAACCGGCTCCTACACACTCACCCGTAGCGCCGACGGCCAGGTTCTCAAACGCAGCGAACATTCCAGCGTCGCGCTGATCGACGTATCCCGCCAGAGCTTCGCTAAGCTGCGTGCCATCAGGGATGGTGAAAACCGCGCGGCGCGCGAACTGGCAGAGTTCATCCGCGCGGATGTCGCGATCGTGCTCTCCAAGGAACCACCGCTGCAGCAACCCGCATGGCAGAAATAAAGTCGCATGAGTTCGAGCGCTTTGTTGAAAAGGGCGCCGAGCTCTATCGCTTCTACGTCATTTACGGACCAGATCGCGGACTTGTATCGGAACGAGCAAACCTCATTGCCAAGCACACTGGGGTTTCACTCGACGACCCGTTCGCGCTGTTGAAGCTCGACGTATCCGACCTTCAAGGTGATCCTGGACGGCTTCTGGACGAAGTCAATGCATTGGGGCTTTTCGGCGGCGAGAAGCTCATTTGGCTGCGTGGCGTGAACAATGAAAAGCCTGTCCTGGATGCCATCCAGACCATTCTGGGGCAGGGCGCGCCTGCCAATACGCTGCTCATCGAGGCAGGCGACCTGAAAAAGGGAAGCGGTCTCAGAAAGATCGTCGAGCCGTCCCGGACTGTCGCGGTGATACCCTGTTACGCCGACGATGCCCGCGCACTCAACGCGCTCATCGATACGGAACTGGCAAGTGATTCACTGACGATCACCAGCGAAGCTCGGCGGCACCTGATTGACCAGCTGGGTGGTGATCGCGTGGCCTCACGCAACGAGATCCGCAAGCTTGCGCTTTACTGCCGCGGAATGGGCAGGATCGAGGAGCACCATGTCGATGAGATCATCGGGGATGCCAGCAGTGTTTCTGCGGACGACGCTGTCGATGCTATATTGACCGGCGACCTTCCGGCCTTTCATCGCGCATTCCAGAGGATCCTCACCTCCAAGACCCCACTTTTCCTGATCCTTCAATCATGCCTGAAGCAATTTCAACTGCTTGATGCAATGAAGATCGAGATGGAGGAAAAGCGAACACAGGCCGGCCAGGTTATGGCGACCCTCGGCCGCCATATCCACTTCAAGCGCAAACCTGTCTTTGAAAAAGCTCTCAGGGTCTGGAGGCCCGAAGCCGCCAGCCGGGAGGCCGCACGCATCCAGTCCGCCGTACTGATGTCCCGTCAGAGACAAAGCCTTGAGCCGAGCATTGTATTTCATGCTCTGCTAGGCGCCGCACTTCAGGCATCAAAACAGTAAAAAGCCGCGCAACAACAAAGGTTTGCGCGGCGTATAACGGCAGATACTGGAATCTATGTCTGCGTGCTTCAGCGACGCTCCAGCAGCCGGCAGATTTCCTCAAGCTGCTCAAGCGTCTTGTAAGAGATCCTGATCTGGCCTGGGCCACCTTTGTGGTTGATCTTCACCTCAAGCCCGAGCGAATCCGTTAACGTCCTTTCAAGTGCGACCGTATCCGAATCTTTCTCCGGCTTCGTCGCATTCTGCGGTTCCGACTGCGAACGGATATCGTTCTGCGCCAATCGTTCTGCATCACGAACCGACATGCCCTTTGCGACAACCGCCTTTGCGAGCGCAGTCGGATCCGACGTCGGGATCAACGCGCGCGCATGACCGGCGGAAAGCGTGCCGGATGACAGCATGTCCCGAACGGGGGAGGGCAGTTTCAAAAGACGCAGGCTGTTTGCCACATGGCTCCGGCTCTTGCCGATAATGTCGCCCAGATCGTTCTGCGTATATCCGTGCTCGGCGATAAGCTGCTCATAACCCAGAGCTTCTTCCAGCGGATTTAGGTCGGAGCGCTGAACGTTTTCGACGATCGCGATTTCCAGTGCCGTCCTGTCGTCCACGTTGCGGACGATGACAGGGACCTCGACCAGGCCGGCAAGCTGGGAAGCGCGCCAGCGGCGTTCACCCGCGATAATCTCGAACTGGCCGTCCGGCAACGTACGCGTGACGATCGGCTGAACAATCCCATGCTGGCGGATCGAACTTGCCAGATCCTGCAATTCGCTTTCGTCGAAATGACGGCGCGGGTTGCGCGGGTTGCGCGTGATGTTCTCGATCGGCACCATCCGATCTGGACTGACATTGACCGGCGCAGTGCCCGTCGGCATCGGCTGATCCATTTCGCCGATCAGGGCTGCCAGACCGCGCCCAAGCCGGCGCTTCGATACATCGTCGTTCATACGCTTACCCTATTTAATACGTCTATGCCGCAACCTTGCGCATTCTCTCGCGCTGGATAACTTCAGAAGCGAGCTGCAGATACGCCTGGCTGCCTGCACATTTCAGGTCATAAAGGATAGCCGGCTTACCATATGAAGGGGCTTCCGACACGCGAACATTACGTGGGATCAGTGTCTGGTAGACCTTTTCCCCGAGATAGGTACGCACATCATTAACGACTTGCTGTGCCAGATTGTTACGAGCATCAAACATGGTCAGGACAATACCCTGGATATCGAGCTTCGGATTGACCGTACGGCGGACCTGATCAACCGTCTCGAGCAATTGACTCAGACCTTCCAGCGCAAAGAATTCACATTGCAGGGGAACGAGAACCGAATCTGCAGCAGCCATCGCATTCATCGTCAACAGGTTGAACGACGGTGGGCAATCCAGCAGGATATAATTGAATTTTTCTGCACCGTTGGAAACCAGCGCTTTCTTCAAACGGAAAGCTCTGTCCTGTGCTTGCGAAATTTCCATTTCAAAGCCAAGCAGGTCCATCGTCGACGGCACGATCGATAAGTTGGGAACGGCTGTCTCAACAGCAGCTTCACCGACCGACGCCTCGCCGACCAGAATATCGTAGGACGACACCTTGCGGTCGCGGCGATCGATCCCAAGCCCGGTACTCGCATTGCCCTGGGGATCCAGATCGACAATCAGAACACTCTGGCCGATCGCGGCCAGCGCAGTGGCAAGATTGATGGCCGTCGTCGTTTTGCCGACACCACCTTTTTGATTTGCAATTGTGATGATCCGACGCTTATCAAACATCTAGCACCCGCTCCACGGTTATGTCCGTTGCAGATTACCGATCTCGAGGATAACCGAATCCGCCTGGATTGAACTTTGGTGTTTTACCAAATCAAAGCTCCAGCTGCCATGTGCTTTCTTCAATTCGGATTCATAATCCCGACCTTTATGGAAGAAAGCTGTTGATGGCTTATTCAGTAACCACGGGGAAGCATAGCCAAGAAGCTTGTCGAGGTCGGCAAGTGCACGCGCTGACACGAAATCGCATTGAGGAATAAGCTTCGGTGCCTCTTCAATACGTACGGCGTGAATAGTGCCTCTTGCACCGGTTGAGGCCAATGCGACGCGCAGAAATGCTGCTTTTTTCTGATTGCTTTCGACGAGATGAACCCAACCATCCTTATATTCAGACAAGAGGATAGCCGTGATCACACCAGGAAATCCGCCACCTGAACCAAGATCGACCCAAGTCCCAACCTTATCGGCAAGCCTGAATATCTGAGCACTATCAGCTATGTGGCGCTGCCACATATCCTCTTGTGTAGAAGGCGCGACAAGATTGATCGTCTTGGCCCATTTCTGAAACAAGTCGGCAAATTGCTGAAGCCGATCTTGCGTTTCACGTGAAACACCAAGAATCAAGATGCCTGCCTCATATTTTTTTCTGCCTTCCTAACCAACGCCAATAGCAATGTGACAGCAGCTGGCGTCATGCCCTCTATCTTTGCAGCCTGCGCAATCGTACGGGGTTGGGCGCGGCGCAACTTCAATTTCAGCTCGTTCGATAAACCTGATACACTATCGAAATCAAAATTGTCGGGCACTACCAAGGCCTCGTCACGTTGGGCTGAGCGAATATCGTTCGCCTGGCGCTCCATATAAACAGCGTACCCAGCCTCAATTTCCAGGGCTTCGGCAACCTTGGGCGATATTGCGGACAACTCTCCCCATATCTGCGCGAGTCGGGCGATCTCCATCTCGGGATGGGACAATATTTCATAAGCACTTCGGCGTTGACCATCCCTGTTGAGATGCAACCCATGCTGCGCGGCCTCGTTCGGTGTAAGGCTGAGTGATCGAAGCCGATTCCGCCCGGAATCAAATGCTTCCACATAGGCGGAGAACCTCTCTGCCCGATGCCTGCCAACCAGACCGAGTTCAATTCCAAGGCCTGTCAGACGCATATCGGCATTATCCGCGCGAAGCGAAAGTCGGAACTCGGCTCTTGAGGTGAACATACGGTATGGCTCGGTCACGCCGCGATTGATAAGATCATCGATCATCACGCCAATATAGGAGTCAGTCCGGCTGAAAATATGGGGTTCAAGCCCTTGAGAACGCCTCGCCGCATTCAGTCCGCCGACGAGACCCTGAGCGCCCGCTTCTTCATAACCCGTCGTTCCATTGATCTGGCCGACTAGAAACAAGCCCTTCACCGATTTCGTCTCAAGCCAGGGATGCAGCTCTCTTGGATCTATATGGTCGTATTCGATCGCATAAGCCGGATGCAGGATTGTAACCTGTTCCAGCCCAGGAATGGTGCGTACGAAGGCTTCCTGGATATCTTCGGGCAATGAGGTCGAGATACCGTTCGGATAAACAGTAAAATCGTCGAGACCTTCCGGCTCAAGGAAGATCTGATGACCATCACGCTCACCAAAGCGGACGATCTTGTCCTCGATCGAAGGGCAGTAACGTGGGCCGACACCTTCGATTTGTCCGGAATACATAGCCGACAAATGGATATTATCAGCAATAATCTTATGGGTCTCGGGTGTCGTTCTTGTTACGCCACAGGCGATCTGGGGATTGGTGATCCGATCGGTCATAAAAGAGAATGGCGTCGGAACGTCGTCCGCCTCCTGACGATCAATCGACGACCAGTTTATCGTACGCCCGTCAAGCCGGGCAGGGGTTCCGGTTTTCAAGCGACCAAGCGCAAATCCCTGACGTTTCAATGTCTCTGAAAGGCCCAACGACGGCGCTTCGCCGGTCCGGCCGGCTGGAATTTTTTTCTGACCGATATGGATCAGGCCGCGGAGAAAGGTACCGGTGGCAAGGACAACCGAAGCGCAGGAAATATGACGCCCATCCGAAAGCAAAAGAGCTCTTACAGCCCCGTCCTGTCCTATCTCAATATCGAATGCGTCTCCCTCGACGACAGTCAGACTGGCATGGTTTTCGATCTCACGCTGCATCGCCTCTCGATAAAGCCGGCGGTCAGCCTGGGTGCGCGGTCCACGCACAGCCGGACCCTTCTTGCGGTTGAGAAGACGGAACTGGATGCCTGCAGCGTCCGCGACGCGTCCCATCAGTCCATCAAGAGCATCGATTTCGCGTACGAGATGACCTTTGCCCAACCCGCCGATTGCCGGGTTGCAGGACATGACACCGATCGTTTCGCGCTTATGCGTTACCAGGGCAACGGAGGCCCCAACGCGCGCGGCTGCACTCGCAGCTTCGCATCCGGCATGCCCGCCACCAACGACGACCACATCAAAGGTCAGTTCAGCCATGGAAGCCTCTGTGTTTCACGTGAATCATTTGCCAATGCAGAATTTCGAGAAGATCACATCGAGGAGATCTTCAACATCGACGCGACCGGTAATCCTGCCGAGCTCATCTCCAGCCGCTCGTAACGCATCGGCCTTCAACTCAAGTCGAGGCTCATCTAATGCATTTTCAATGAATTTGGAAGCCAAGGCGATATGTTCGCGATGCCTTTCATTGCTCGCCGGCAGCCCGGCATTCCAGCTGTCTCGCGCCATGTCCACAATAGCCCGATGGATTTCGTCCAGGCCCTCACCGGTGACAGACGAAATACGGACTGCCTCGACGCCACCGTTCGTATAGAGATCCGCTTTTGTTTCCACTTCAAGATAGGGAACACCGAAGTCCCTGTAAGAGATATCTGCAGTGGACCCCGCCTCCCTGAGATAAAGGATCATATCTGCCGAGCGAGCAGCCGATATAGCACGTTGTATCCCCTCGCGCTCGACAACATCATCTGCTTCTCGAATGCCCGCAGTGTCGTAAAGCCGAACAAGAAAACCTTCCATATCCAGTTCGACCGTCAACACATCGCGGGTGGTTCCCGCGATATCGGTAACGATTGCGACTTCGCGCTTTGCCATCGCATTCAGTAGGCTCGACTTGCCGGCGTTCGGAGCTCCGATAATCGCAACCTTGAACCCGTTGCGAATGATCTCGGCAGATTTTGCCGACACGGAGGCAACGGACATTTCAGCCACAAGCGCAGTGAGATCAACGCCTATCATATTGGCAACAGAGCCCGGTACATCGTCCTCATCCGCAAAGTCGAGCTCGGCCTCGATCATTGCCCGCGCATAGGTCAGACGATCCGCCCATCCAACATATTGATTTGACAGCGTACCCATTCCGGTCTGGAGCGCCAGCTTTCGCTGCATCTCCGTTTCTGCGGACACGAGATCAGACAAGCCTTCGACTTCTACCAGGTCGATCCGACCATGTTCAAAAGCTCGGCGGGCAAATTCCCCGGCTTCGGCAGACCGTAAACCCAGCTCCTTGAGTGTCCCTGCGATAGCGTTGATAACCGCACGGCTTCCATGAACCTGCAATTCAGCACAGTCCTCCCCGGTAAAGGAATGCGGTGCTTCGAAATATAGCACCAGGCCCTGATCGAGCATCTCACCATTTCGGTTACGAATCGTTCGAAGACTGGCTTGCCGCGGCAGAGGTATCGAGCCGACAATCTCGGTCATAACGGCTTTGGTTGCCGGGCCACTTATACGTATGACCGCCACCCCGGCTGGAGGTTGACCGCTGGAAAGCGCGAAGATTGTTGCCTGTGTCATGTCTTCGTTCCATATCCACAAAAGACAAAGGCGCCCGATGTCGGGCGCCTGCAAAGTCGTCGAAGAATCCGGCTAAGGATTACGTGTTCATCGAGTCGAAGAAGTCTGCATTGTTCTTCGTCTGCTTCAGCTTGTCGATCAGGAATTCGATCGCATCGGTCGTTCCCATCGGAGCGAGGATACGGCGAAGAACAAAGATCTTCTGCAGATCCTGCCGCGGAACGAGCAGGTCTTCCTTACGCGTACCAGACTTGAGAATATCCATGGCCGGGAAGATACGCTTGTCGGCAACCTTACGGTCAAGCACGATTTCCGAGTTACCCGTACCCTTGAACTCTTCGAAGATGACTTCATCCATACGGCTACCGGTATCGATCAGCGCGGTGGCGATGATCGTCAGCGAACCGCCTTCCTCGATATTACGGGCTGCACCGAAGAAGCGCTTCGGCCGCTGCAGGGCGTTTGCATCGACACCACCGGTCAGAACCTTGCCGGAAGACGGCACGACCGTGTTGTAGGCGCGACCGAGACGGGTGATCGAATCGAGCAGGATGACGACGTCACGGCCATGTTCGACCAGGCGCTTGGCCTTCTCTATGACCATTTCAGCGACCTGCACGTGGCGAACTGCCGGTTCGTCGAAGGTCGACGAAACGACTTCGCCCTTCACCGAGCGCTGCATGTCCGTCACTTCTTCCGGACGTTCGTCGATAAGGAGAACGATCAGATAGCATTCCGGATGATTGGCGGTAATCGAGTGGGCAATGTTCTGCAGAAGAACAGTCTTACCGGTACGCGGCGGCGCAACGATCAGGCCACGCTGGCCCTTGCCGAGCGGGGCAACGAGATCGATGACACGCGCGGAATTGTCCTTCGACGTCGGGATGTCCAGTTCCATCTTGAACCGCTCGTTCGGATAGAGCGGGGTCAGGTTGTCGAAGTGAACCTTGTGACGGATCTTTTCAGGATCGTCGAAATTGATCGTATTGACCTTCAGCAGCGCGAAATAACGCTCACCTTCCTTCGGGCCACGGATCGGTCCTTCAACGGTATCGCCCGTCTTCAAAGAAAAACGGCGGATCTGCGAGGGAGAGATATAGATATCGTCCGGACCCGGCAGATAATTGGCATTGGCGGAACGCAGGAAGCCGAAACCGTCCTGCAGAACCTCGACCACGCCCTCACCGATGATTTCGACATCCTGGCTGGCAAGAACCTTCAGAATTGCAAACATCAACTCCTGCTTGCGCATCGTGCTGGCGTTTTCGACCTCCAGCGACTCTGCGAAGGTCAGCAAATCAGTCGGAGACTTGCTCTTAAGTTCTTGAAGCTTCATTTCAGCCATGAAGAGGGGACCACTTGAGAAAATATAAGGGAATTGGGCGTGTCGGTGGAATTCGCTTCCGCGGATGAAGTCCGGGGACAACGTCGGTTACACGCATGCCACGAGATGGAGGTGTCGCAAAAATAGCGATTCCCTCCGCACCCCGCAAGAGGCTTATTCAGAAAAAGGCAAGACCTTTTCTCAGAACGGCTTAACGATGACCAGAATAACGATCGCAATCATCAGAACTGTCGGGACTTCGTTCCATATCCGCCAGTGTTTTGCCGAGCGTCTGGGCTTGTCTGCAGCAAAATCGCGAACGGCGCGGCTAAAAAGCACATGTACGCCCGTCAATGCCACGACCATGGCGATCTTGCCGTGAAGCCAGCCGCCCTGAAACCCATAAACCTCCCAGGCGAGATAAAGTCCAAGCAGCCAGCTCACCATCATCGCCGGGTTCATGATGACCTTGAGCAACCGCCTTTCCATCATCTTGAATGTTTCCGATCGCTCGGAACCGATCGGTGCATCAGTGTGATAAATGAACAGTCGCGGCAGGTAGAGAAGCCCCGCCATCCACGACATCACGGCTACGACGTGAAATGCCGTCACATAGCGGATGAAATCATCCGGCCTCAGAACATAGGTAAGCGCCAGCACGAGAAGGAATATCCCTAGCGCGATGAAGGCGCGCGTCTTGGCCTTTCCGCCGGCGCCTTCGTTGCCGGGTTCCACACGCGGGCTCATCATTTTTGTCCCCTGACGCGCTTCACCAAGGTCGAAACATTGTCCGGATCTGCCTCAGGCGTAATGCCATGGCCGAGATTGAAGATCAGTGGCCCATTGCCCAAAGCCTGCAAAATCGCGTCAATGCCGTCGACGAGCGCCTGACCGCCGGCCACGACGCGCATCGGATCGAGATTGCCCTGTACCGGCCCATCCTTCTGCAGCTCAGCGGCGAAAGAAAGCGGCACACTCCAGTCGAGCCCGATCGCATCGGCCCCGGTTTTTTGCCGGTAGTTGCGCAGGTTCATTCCCGCCCCCTTGGCAAAGGCGATGATGCGCGCGTTCGGTCGCTTGCTACGCACGATTTCGATCATCCTCGCAACCGGCCTGATTGCAAACGCCTCGAACTCGGCTTCACCGAGAACACCTGCCCAGGAATCAAAGATCTGAACCGCATCGGCGCCTGCATCGATCTGCGCAACCAGATAATCGGCAGAAATCTCGGCGAGAAACATCAGCAAATGTTCGAGGTCCTGCCGATTTCGATACCCGAAGAGACGCGCAGGGGCCTGGTCCGGTGTTCCGTGACCGGCGATCATATAGGTCGCAACAGTCCAGGGAGCGCCGCAGAAGCCAAGAAGAGCGGTTTCGGCAGGCAACTCCTGTCTGAGCCGCTTCACCGCCTCCAGCACCGGAGAAAGATGCGCAAGCACACCCTCTGCTTTCAGCGAGCGAATACCGACCTCATCGATTGGATCCATCTGCGGCCCTTCACCGGGGGTGAAGCGAACCTTTCTATCCAGTGCATCCGGAATCACCAGGATATCGGAGAAAAGGATGGCAGCATCGAAGGAATAACGCCTGATCGGCTGGAGAGTGACCTCCACGGCCAGATCAGGCGTATAACAGAGATCTAGGAACCCACCCGCCTTCTGGCGCGTTTCACGGTACTCGGGAAGATACCGACCTGCCTGTCTCATAAGCCAGACCGGAGGAGGGGTGATCGTCTTTCCCTCCAGCACCTCGATTATCTTCCTTTTCACAGGCACTGGCATCTATCCCCTAATAAAAGAATCCAATTTCAATTGGTTTCTATTTCTTAGAGTCGGTGTGTATCAAGGATTAAAGTTAAACCCCAGATTAACCAGAATTTCGCTGTCATTCGCAGCTTGCGATAAAAACCATCTGCGTAAAACGCGATATTATCTGGAATATTCTGAATTTATATGAAAAATCAATGAGATGAAAGATCCGAAAAGAGGTCTTCATCTGTGGGCAATATGTGGATAAGTTTATCGGATATGACATTTGTCCACGCAAATCACATCCTCTCGTTCCATCAATCCAGCTGATCGCAGACTGTGGAAAAATGGGCGGTTTTCCCAAGGCCCATCCTTCTTCCCAGTGAGAGCGCTCGTCTGTCCCGAGTTATCAACAAACGGTAGAGAATAACGTGGAGAACCGGAAAAACTTCTTCCACTTGCACTTGGTATCTGACTCGACCGGCGAGACTCTTATCTCCGCCGGACGAGCTGTCGCCGCTCAATTCCAGAACAGCTATGCGCTTGAACACGTCTATCCGCTGATCAGGAACCGCAAACAGTTGGTGGCGGTACTTGATGCCGTCGATGCGGAACCCGGCATCGTCCTCTATACGATCGTAGACCAGGATCTGGCCTCGCTGATCGACCTTCGCTGCCGCGAAATGGGCGTTCCTTCCGTGAATGTGCTGGAGCCGGTTCTGGCTGTTTTCCAGACCTATCTGGGTGCACCGTCGCGTCGTCGTGTTGGCGCGCAGCATGCTTTGAACGAGGAATATTTCGCCAGGATCGAGGCGCTGAACTTCACCATGGATCACGACGACGGCCAGATGCCCGAGAGCTATGATGAAGCTGACGTTGTTCTGATCGGCATCAGCCGAACCTCCAAGACGCCGACCAGCATCTATCTGGCAAACCGCGGGATCAAGACGGCAAACATCCCGATCGTGCCGGGAGTCGAGTTGCCGGACGCTCTTTATAGTGCCACGCGTCCATTGATCGTTGGCCTGATCGCCACCACCGACCGGATCTCCCAGATCAGGGAAAACCGTGAACTCGGCAATTCTCAGGGGCTTGATCGGAACACCTACACAGATCGCGCCAGCATCAATGAAGAGCTTAAATATGCCCGGGCTCTTTGCGGGCGAAACAATTGGCCGATCATCGATGTTTCCCGCCGTTCGATCGAGGAGACCGCCGCCGCTATTCTTGCTCTGCGACCGAGGCTCAGGTAATCCCGAACTGTTTTTCGCCCGAACTGTTTGTCGGAGATGATACCTGAAGTGACACTTGTCCTTGCCTCCTCAAGTCCCTTTCGCCGTATGCTGCTCGAAAATGCCGGCCTGACATTCGAATCGCGGGCCGCTGACATCGATGAACGGCAGATAGAAGCCTCTGAAAAACACACTAGCCCCGAAGCTGTTGCCGGGATCTTGGCCAGGGCGAAGGCGCAGGATGTATCGCGTTATTTTCCCGATGCGCTCGTAATCGGGTCCGACCAGACGATGTCGCTTGGAGATCGCGTCTATCACAAGGCAAAGAGCCGCGCCGAGGCCCGCGATAACCTGATCTCTCTCTCTGATCAAACCCACAGGCTTAACAGCGCCGTTGCCATTGTAAAAAACGGTACGGTGGTATGGGAGCATGTAGCTTATGCCGAGCTGACAGCCCGCGAACTGACCGAGGGCTACGTCGACCGGTATCTCGATAGAGTTGGCGACAAGGCGTTTTCGAGCGTTGGCGGTTACCAGCTGGAAGGAGAGGGCATCCATCTCTTTTCCGCCATTGAGGGTGACTATTTCACCATTCTCGGCCTCCCAATGCTTCCGCTTCTGGAGGAACTCCGTCGCCTGGGAGCGATTGATGGCTGATAGACGCGAAAATTCACCGCCTGCTGCATTTGTGACCGGCTGGCCGATCAAGCACTCCCGCTCTCCGATCATTCATCGCCATTGGCTGAAACAATATGGCTTGCCGGGCAGCTATAACGCGGTCGCTGTTTCCGAAGGGGATTTCGCCGCCTTTATCGATGGGTTGAAAAACGGTAGTCTGGGCTTGTCCGGCGGTAATGTCACGATCCCGCACAAGGAAGTGGCTTTCGCCCTCAGCGACCGGCCGGATGAACTGGCGACGGAACTCGGTGCAGCCAATACGCTCTGGCTGCAGGACGGCCAGCTTCATGCGACGAATACGGATGGATATGGTTTTACAGCCAATCTCGACGGGAAACATCCCGGCTGGGATAAAGTCGATCGCGCAGTTATCCTCGGTGCGGGCGGAGCAAGCCGTGCTGTCGTCCAGGCTCTCCGTGATCGTGGCATTAACGAAATCCACATCGTTAATCGCACCGTGCCACGTGCGAGGGAGCTTGCCGACCGTTTCGGTCCGAAAATTCATGCGCATGGATTACCTGCCCTGAAAGAAGTCATGGCCGGTGCCGGCTTGTTCGTGAACACCACATCGCTTGGTATGGATGGAGCGGAATCTGCTTCCTTCGACTTTTCAGGTCTGAAGTCAGGTGCACTGGTGACGGATATCGTTTACGTCCCGCTTGAAACGCCTATTCTCAGGCAGGCACGCGAGCAGGGTTATCCGACGACCGATGGATTGGGGATGCTTCTGCATCAGGCGGTGCCAGGCTTCGAAAGATGGTTTGGTCATCGCCCGGTGGTCGACAGTGTTCTGCGACAACTCATCATTCAGGATATTCAGGCGGCGGCATGATTGTTATCGGATTGACCGGATCGATCGGCATGGGAAAGACGACCACTGCCGGCATGTTCGGGGATGCGGGTATCCCGGTCAACGATTCCGATGCTGTTGTGCATGACCTTTATAAAACCGACGCCGTTAAACCGGTAGGCGAAGCTTTTCCCGGCTCAATTCGTGAAGGCGCCATCGACAGGGTGGAGCTGGCTCGGCAACTTTCACTCGATCCCGGTGGTTTTAGCCGGCTTGAAGCAATTGTGCACCCGCTGGTGAGAGACAGGGAAAAGCAGTTTCTCGAAAGACAGAGATCGGCAGGCGCTGATCTCGTCCTCCTCGATATTCCCCTGCTTTTCGAAACCGGCGCTGAGAAACGCGTCGATGTGGTTGTGGTCGCGACCTGTGATCCACAGATACAGCGGCAGCGAGTTCTTGCCAGACCGGGCATGACGGAAGAAAAGTTCAAGCTGATCCTGAACCGTCAGCTGCCTGATTCGCAGAAACGCGAACGTGCGGATTTTCTGGTCGATACGGGCTGCGGCCTCGACCAGGCAAAAAAGCGAGTAGAGCAGATCATCAATCTTCTACGGTCGGGCATACGGAGTGAGAAACATGCGTGACATCATTTTCGATACGGAAACGACCGGGCTTGAATCCAAGCAGGATCGCATCATCGAAATCGGCGGTGTCGAGCTGATCAACAATTTCCCGAGCGGAAAGACGATCCACATCTTCATCAATCCGGGTGATCGTAAGGTTCATCCCGATGCTTTGGCTGTCCATGGCATCACGGATGAGTTCTTGAAAGACAAGCCGAGTTTCGCGGAAGTCGCGCAGCAGATCGTGGACTTTTTCGAAGGGGCACGATGGATCGCCCATAACGCCAACTTCGACATGGGTTTCATCAACGCAGAATTCGAGCGGATAGGTTTGCCGCCTGTACCTACCGATCAGGTTGTCGATACGCTGGCCATGGCGCGTCGCAAACACCCAATGGGTCCGAACTCGCTCGACGCTCTTTGCCGTCGTTACGGGATCGACAACACCCACCGTACAAAACACGGCGCATTGCTGGACTCCGAACTACTGGCCGAAGTTTATATTGAAATGAATGGTGGCCGACAGGCCGCCTTGGGACTGGTTGGCTCAGATCAGGTGGTGGAAGTCGCCGAGACTGAAGAGACGGTGGTCATCACGGACCATGTGCGCCCGCGCGCACTTGCGAACCGGTTGACCGCACAGGATTTGGAGCACCATGCATCAATGATCGCCTCCATGAAGGGCAAGGCGATCTGGCTGAAATATGGTCAGGAATAAAGTCATTCCAGCAAAAGCGTAAAACGGTCTTGCGCCTGGAACTGCATGAGACATAGCGACAGAGCAATAAAAAAGCCCGGGAATTCCCGGGCTTTTCTGATTTTGTCTGATCAGCTGTTGAGTGGCTGAACCTTGGCGCGGGCCTGTTCTTCGGCCATGCGCTGCGAAAACATCTGGGCAAAATCGATCGGATCGATCATCAGCGGCGGGAAACCACCGTTGCGGGTCACGTCTGCGATGATCTGACGCGCGAAGGGGAACAGCAGGCGCGGGCATTCGATGAACAGAACCGGCAGCATGTGCTCCTGCGGGAAACCGGTAATGCGGAAGACGCCGCCGTAAACCAATTCGGCTGCGAACACGACCTTGTCGCCTTCCTTGGCTTCGGCGTTCAGCGAAAGAACCACGTCGAAATCGGTATCCGACAGCGGGTTGGCGTTGACATTCACGCCGATATTGATGGCCGGCGCGTTGTCACGTGCCTGGAGCGACCGGGGTGCACCAGGATTTTCGAAGGAAAGGTCCTTGGTGTACTGGGCGAGAATGTTGAGCGAAGGGCTCGCCGACTGCGTGTTTTCGTCTGCCATGGGATATCCTCAGGACTGATGCGTTGTGGCCGCATAACATCTAGGCTTTTCGCTTACAACCCGTTGCGGCTCTGGCTTATGGTCACGGATCGCGGTCGATGCCTTTTGACCATGGTGAAGATGGGTTTGGATCCGAGTTCCGGTGAAAATCTTCCTCATCGAGATCGACGACCTTGCCGGTCGCATTCGGGTTTTCGCGCGCGCCGCCGGACGGATGGCTGAAACCGCCCCGGCTGCCGCGGGGACCGACCACCACGACGCGTTTTCCGATCGCAGACCAGAGCAGACGTCGCACGAACGGAATGAACAGCGCGATACCGATAATGTCGGTGACAAAACCGGGCAGAAGCAGAAGTATGCCGGCAACCACGATCATTGCCCCGTCGATAACGGAGCTCGCCGGGATCTGCCCTTGCTGACTTTGTTCGGAAAGCTTCTTTAGGAGATGCAGGCCCTGTTGCCGCATCATGAAGGCGCCGAGCAATCCGGTGCCGATGACAAGGCCAAGTGTCCACCAAAGGCCGAGCGCACGCCCGACCACGACAAATCCGGCGATTTCGGCCAAAGGCCAGGCAAGCAGCACGCTAAAAGCAATAAATGGGCGCATGATCCAATGTGTGTTGAGCGAGGTCGTTTCGAAGGCTCACGCCTTCGCTATTTGAAGATGGCTTAATGCAGACTATATGATGATGTGAATTCAACTTTTAAACGGTAATCGTGGGTTAATATGGGCTCCAACGACTTCATTACACTCTTTTTCCTTGTTGCTGCGGTCCTTATTTTCCTGCAACTGCGCAGTGTGCTCGGCCGCCGGACGGGAAATGAGAAGCCGCCGGAGACGTATGTCTCGCGTGAAGCGCTGAAAACTCCCGCAGCTGCGGATGACGGGAAGGTTGTAACTTTGCCGCGTCGCGAAGCCGGCGAAGAGGACCAGCGACTGACGGAAGTCGATGCGCTGGCAAAGCCTGGCACAGAGTTGAACGACGCGCTGAAGTCGCTGATAAAGGCCGATGTGTCCTTCCAGCCCAAGGAATTCTTGAACGGCGCCAAGATGGCCTATGAGATGATCGTCATGGCCTTTGCCGATGGCGACCGGAAAACCTTGAAGGGCCTTCTGTCGAAGGAAGTCTTTGAAGGCTTCGATGCCGCTATTCGTGAACGCGAGACCCGCGGCGAAGTGGTCAAGTCCACTTTCGTCGGCATCGACAAGGCTGCCTTCACTCAGGCTGCGCTCAAACAATCGGAAGCTCAGGTCACGGTTCGCATCGTCAGCCAGCTGATTTCCGCCACCTTCGACAAGGATGGCAAGCTGATCGATGGCGATCAGGAAGCCGTTGCCGAAGTGACCGATATCTGGACCTTCGCAAGGGATGTCCGCTCCAAGGATCCGAACTGGAAACTGATCGCGACCGAATCCGAACAATGAGCCCGACTTCGCCAGGATACTGCCTGTCCGCCGTATCCTTCGGCGATCTTCCCGGTTGGGAAAGGGACGATCCCCGCGCCTTGTTTGACGCAATGGCGCGGTGTCTCTCCCACATTCGGGACGTGAAGCCCTATCGCACCGGTGCTCTCGGCTTCACCGCAGATGATCTCAAGCCACTTCTGGCAGCAGCCGGCATGCGATCGACGGATATGACCGCCGCGCAGGCGCGTGCTTTTTTTGAAGACAATTGCATTCCCTTCCGTATCAAGCGCGACGACGCCCAGCCGGGTTTGGTGACCGCCTTTTACGAGCCGGAAGTCGATGTCTCGGAAAAACCTGACGAGACCTTCGCACACCCGTTTTATTTCCGCCCGCACGACCTTGTCGATCTCGACGAAACCAATCGTCCCTCCGACATGGACTCCGGCTACATGTTTGGTCGAGCGATCGCATCGGGCGTGACCGAATACCCGGATCGCAAGGAAATCGATCAGGGCTTTCTCACTGGCCGCGGTCTTGAGATTGCATGGGCACGATCGAAGGTCGACGTCTTTTTCGCCCATGTCCAGGGCGCTGCCCGCCTCCGTTATCCGGAGGGCGCCATTCGCCGTGTCACCTATGCCGCAAAGGCGGGACATCCGTTTTCGCCCATCGGAAAACTCCTGATCGATCTCGGCGAAATACCGCGCCAAGAAATCTCGATGCAGAGCATTCGCAGATGGCTGGCAGAGAATCCGGCTAAGGTTGACGAAATCCTTTGGCATAACCGGTCCTATATCTTCTTCCGCGATGCCGATGTTTCCGACGACATGCTCGGTCCTGTCGCAGCGGCCAAGGTGCCGCTCATCGCCGGGCGCTCCCTTGCGGTGGATCGTATGATCCACACATTCGGCTATCCCTTCTTCATTCATGCTCCGACGCTGCTTCATCTCGATGACGGTCAACCCTTTGCCAGGCTGATGCTGGCGCTCGATACCGGATCGGCTATTGTCGGCCCGAGCCGCGGCGATATCTTTACCGGTTCGGGTTACGAAGCGGGAGAACGCGCCGGAACGGTCAGGAACGAAGCCGATTTCTATATCCTGATTCCCAAGGCGGCGGCTGGCAGGTTTGGAGCATGAGCGGCGGACGTAAACTCAATTCCGAGGAGCGGATACTCTGGGGCAAGGTGGCAAAATCCACGCGCGCCTTCAAGGAACGCTGGACCGACCTTGCCGCCTTCGAGGCGGAAGAGGAAGCCCATGCGGCAGAGGTCGAGAAATCGAAACCTGCACTTCCGCGCGAAGTGGCTGAACCGGTAACCGAGCAGAGCCGCACCGCGAAAAAACCTGCCGGCTATCACTATCCGCTGGAAAAGCCGACGAAGAAGAAACTCGCCAAGGGAAGGCTTGCGATCGAGGCGCGCCTTGATCTTCATGGCCTGTTCCAGGGTGAGGCGCATGATCTTCTGCTCGATTTCATTTATCGGGCGCATGAACGGGGCCTGCGCCATGTTCTCGTCATCACCGGTAAGGGCAGCTCGATGGGCAGCGAAGGCGCGCTTCGCCGCGCAGTCCCACTCTGGTTCTCCAAGGCCGAGTTTCGTTTCCTGATTTCGTCCTATGAATGGGCAGCCCGCCATCACGGCGGCGAAGGTGCGCTTTATGTAAGGCTGGCGCGTACAGAGAGGACCGAGCGTTGACGCCGTTCGGCCAGGCGATGCGCGAACTGCGCCAGCGCAGGGGCGTCACCCAGCGCACCCTGGCGCAGGCAATCGGTGTCACGCCCGCCTATCTCTCCGCGCTCGAACACGGCCATCGCGGCCGCCCGACCTTCGAGCTTCTGCAACGCATTGCCGGCTATTTCAACATCATCTGGGACGAGGCGGATGATCTCTTCCGCCTGGCGGATGCATCCGATCCCAGGGTGGTAATCGATACCGCAGGCCTGCCGCCTGAATACACGTTTCTGGCCAATCAGCTGTCGAAACGGATTAGCACTTTGACGCCGGAGATGGTAGAAGAGCTCAACCGGCTCTTGAAGAGCCCGCAATAGTCATTTTTCTCGGGAAGAACCACGGCTTTCCTGCCATAATGGTGTGCTCAACCTTTAGAAGCCGCCCGCGATTTCCTATATTGAAAACGGAAAAAGCGGTGATTCGCGCGTCACCGAGAAGAACCAACTGGAAGAAGCTGAATGACCGATCTACCCGCCAGCGAAAATGGTGCGAGTGCAGAATATGGTGCCGATTCGATCAAGGTGCTGAAGGGCTTGGATGCCGTTCGCAAGCGCCCCGGCATGTATATCGGTGATACGGATGATGGCTCCGGTCTTCACCATATGGTCTACGAAGTCGTCGACAACGCGATCGATGAGGCACTGGCCGGCCATGCCGACATCGTCACCGTCACGCTCAATTCCGATGGTTCCGTCACCGTGACCGACAACGGTCGCGGCATCCCGACGGACATCCACAAGGAAGAGGGTGTCTCGGCGGCTGAAGTCATCATGACCCAGCTCCATGCCGGCGGCAAGTTCGACCAGAATTCCTATAAGGTTTCCGGCGGTCTGCACGGCGTTGGCGTCTCGGTCGTTAATGCGCTGTCGGTCTGGCTCAAGCTTAAGATCCGCCGTAACGGCAAGGTCCATGAAATTCGCTTCACCCATGGTGTCGCCGATGCGCCGCTGAAGGAGATCGGTGAATACGAAGGCCGTTCGGGCACGGAAGTCACCTTCCTTGCCAGCCCCGAGACCTTCACCATGACGGAGTTCGATTACAACACGCTCGAACACCGCCTTCGCGAACTCGCCTTCCTGAATTCTGGCGTCAGAATCCGGCTCACGGATCGCCGCAAGCCGGACGTGAAGGAAGAGGAAATGATCTATGACGGCGGCCTCGAAGCCTTCGTTAGCTATCTCGATCGCTCGAAGAAACCGCTCGTTGACAAGCCTGTCGCCATCAAGGGCGAGAAGGACGGGATGACGGTTGAAGTGGCCATGTGGTGGAACGACAGTTACCACGAGAATGTTCTCTGCTTTACCAACAATATTCCTCAGCGTGACGGCGGAACCCACATGGCGGGTTTCCGTGGAGCGCTCACCAGGCAGATCACGTCCTACGCGGAAACCTCGGGTATCATGAAGCGCGAGAAGGTTTCGTTGACCGGTGACGACTGCCGCGAAGGACTGACGGCCGTGCTGTCGGTCAAGGTTCCGGATCCGAAATTCTCGTCGCAGACCAAGGACAAGCTGGTTTCTTCGGAAGTTCGCCCCGTTGTCGAAAGCCTCGTCAACGAGGCTCTCAGCTCCTGGCTGGAAGAGCATCCAACAGAAGCCAAGGTTCTTGTCGGCAAGGTCGTAGAAGCCGCTGTCGCCCGTGAAGCCGCCCGCAAGGCGCGCGAACTGACCCGCCGCAAGGGCGTTCTCGACATCGCATCTCTACCGGGCAAGCTGGCCGATTGCTCCGAACGTGATCCGGCAAAATCCGAAGTCTTCCTCGTCGAGGGTGACTCGGCAGGTGGTTCCGCCAAGCAGGGTCGCTCGCGTGAAAACCAGGCAATCCTACCGCTGCGTGGTAAGATCCTGAACGTCGAGCGCGCCCGTTTCGACAAGATGCTTTCCAGCCAGGAAATCGGCACGCTCATCACCGCGCTCGGCACATCGATCGGTAAGGACGAGTTCAACGCCGACAAGCTGCGCTATCACAAGATCATCATCATGACGGACGCTGATGTCGACGGAGCGCATATTCGCACGCTGCTCCTGACCTTCTTCTTCCGCCAGATGCCGGAACTGATCGAGCGTGGCCACATCTACATCGCCCAGCCGCCGCTCTATAAGGTCGCGCGCGGCAAGTCCGTTCAGTACCTGAAGAACGAGGCGGCACTCGAGGAATACCTCATCAGCATGGGTATCGAGGAAGCAAGGTTGATCGTCGGTTCCGGTGAGGTTCGTGTCGGCGAAGACATGCGCGAAGTGATCCACGATGCACAGCGCCTGCGCTCGCTCGTCGACGGTCTTCATTCCCGCTATAACCGTTCGATCATCGAGCAGGCGGCAATTGCCGGCGCGCTCAATCCGGACCTTACCGACAACCGCGAACGTGCCCAGCAGACCGCCGATCTCGTTGCACAGCGCCTGGACATGATCGCGGAAGAGACGGAACGCGGCTGGACCGGTCACGTGACGGACGAGGGTGGCCTGCGTTTCGAACGCATGGTGCGCGGCGTTCGCGAAGTCGCCTTCATTGATAACGCGCTGATCGGCTCGGCCGACGCTCGCCATATCGATCAGCTGTCGAGCCGTCTGCAGGAAATCTATTCGACCTCGCCGATCCTTGCCCGCAAGGATGGCCAGCTGGAAATCTCCGGTCCCCGTGCGCTTCTCGATGCGATCTTCGCTGCAGGCCGCAAGGGTCTGTCGATGCAGCGCTACAAGGGTCTCGGCGAAATGAATGCCGAGCAGCTGTGGGAAACCACGCTCGACCCGAATGTTCGCTCACTGCTTCAGGTCAAGGTCAACGACGCGACCGATGCAGATGGCCTCTTCTCCCGGCTCATGGGCGACGAAGTCGAGCCGCGCCGCGAGTTCATTCAGGACAACGCATTGAGCGTTGCAAACCTCGATATCTGAGTTTTTTCGCTCAGCCCGAAATTGAAACGGGGCCGAAAGGCCCCGTTTTTGCATCCGGCTAAGGATTCACGTGAAACCTTTGCACGGTCGCGCTTTCTATCACGGATCGCCGGAAAACTTTCCCTCGAAGGCGATCTCGGAAACGGCTTTGCGTCCGCTCGGCACCTCGCGCTCGCGCAGGTCTTCCGGCAATGTCTCCTTCGCGGCCATGCGGCCAAGCGCGGCCGCAGCCTCCACCCTGAAACCCTCCGGCAATTCAAGCACATCGACGGCTTTTTCCTTGTCGAACCCTTCCATCCCATGCGCGTGATAGCCTAGCTTCATGGCCTGGCAGATCACCGAAAACCACGCCGCGCCCGTATCGTAGGAATGCGTATAGGCGGGCTTGTGTTCGCCGTTTGATGAAACCCGATAACTCTTCGAAACGATGATCATCAGGGCGGCGGCATTTCTGGCCCAGCGCTGGTTGCCGGGAACGAGAAGATCGAGGATCGCCTCGAATGCGGGCGTGCCGCGCAGACCATAGATGAAGCGCCAGGGCTGGTTGTTGCCGGAAGAGGGTGCCCAATGTGCCGCATCGAGGATGGTCAGCATCTGCTCGCGATCCATCGTCTCGTCGGTAAAGGCGCGTGGTGACCAGCGGTCGAGAAAATAGGCGTCGATCGGAAACTCGGACGTGCGTGAATTGCTGCTGGTCATGAACTGCTCCTTGCTGGTCTGTCCCAACATATGCCTCGCCCGCCCTTTGGCAATCACCCTGACGCAGGTGACAATCGGCCACACATCCGTCATAGATGGACAAGGGGAGGGAGGCGCTCTGCGGAGCGCATGAGGAGAGGAGTGCACCGCCATGAAAGGCAGCGCGATCATGTTTTATCAGCTGTATGAGTTGAACCACGCCGCGCTCGCGCCGTTTCGCGCCGGCGCGGAAGCACTTCGTTATGTCTCCAGCAATCCGCTTAATCCCATGTCGCAAACCGTCCTGGGCCGCACGCTGACGGCAAGCCTCGAAGTTTTCGAGCGGGCGACACGACGGTATGCCAAGCCGGATTTCGGCCTCAACGAAACCATCATGAATGGCGAAACGGTCGCGGTGGAAGAAGAGATAGTCTGGTCGAAGCCGTTCTGTCAGCTGCTGCATTTCAAGCGCGACCTTCCGCCTACCCACCAGGCGGATCCGAAAATCTTGCTGGTCGCGCCCATGTCCGGGCATTATGCGACGCTTCTGCGTGGAACGGTCGAAGCGCTTCTTCCCCATGCGGAAGTTTACATCACCGATTGGGTCGATGCGCGGATCGTGCCGGTCACCGAAGGCGGTTTCGATCTTAACGATTACATCGATTACGTCATCGATATGCTGCACGAGATAGGCCCCGGTGCGCATGTCGCCGGCGTCTGCCAGCCTTCCGTCCCGGTCCTCGCCGCCGTTGCGATCATGGAGACGCGGAAGGATCCGATGTTGCCCGCCTCGATGATCCTGATGGGCGGCCCGATCGATACCCGCATCAACCCAACGGCGGTCAACAAGCTGGCAAACGAGCATCCGCTCGAATGGTTCAAGGATAACGTCATCATGACGGTACCCTTTCCGCAGCCCGGCTTCATGCGTCCGGTCTATCCCGGCTTCCTGCAGCTTTCGGGATTCATGTCGATGAACCTCGACCGCCACGTGATGGCGCATCGCGAATTCTTCGATCACCTCGTCAAGAATGACGGTGAGTCGGCGGAGCGACATCGGGATTTCTACGACGAATATCTCGCCGTGATGGACCTGACGGAGGAGTTCTATCTCCAGACTGTCGATACCGTCTTCATCCGCCATTCCTTGCCGAAGGGCGAGATGATGCATCGCGATGTCCCGGTCGACACCGGGACCATTCGCAACGTCGCGCTGATGACGGTCGAAGGCGAGAATGACGATATCTCAGGCTTGGGCCAGACCAATGCCGCCCACGCGATATGCCCGAATATTCCAGACGCGATGCGCCTTCATTACATGCAGCCGGATGTCGGCCATTACGGCGTTTTCAATGGCTCCCGCTTCCGCCAGGAGATTGCGCCGCGGATCGTCGAATTCACCCGGTTGCATTCCGGAAGCCGACCAGGTGATCCGACGTCGAAGCCGAAGCGCAGCGGCAGGAAAAGCGCTCCGAAGCCGGAATAGATCGAATTCCACTATCGATTTCCGCATTTTAGCGGATTTAATCTTTGATCTTCTTGAAGCGCGATCGGGGGCTCACCAAATCGATTCCCGTCGGGCTGGCATATGGCCTCCCGCTCTAACCCTAAGGGTGTGACCTATGAACCAGTCTGCATTGATACGTCCGGAGTGGACGCCGGCCACCATTGCTCTCATGGTGCTCGGTTTCATAGTTTTCTGGCCGCTCGGCCTTGCTATGCTCGCCTATATCATTTTCGGGGATCGGCTTCGCGGCTTTAAGCGCGACGCCAATGATCGCGCCGACCAGATGGCCAGCAAGTGGTTCGCCGGTTGCCGCAAGGCAAGCCGTCGCTACAACACGCATTTCTCGACCGGCAATGTCGCTTTCGACGACTGGCGCAAGGCCGAACTGGATCGCCTGGACGAAGAACGCCGCAAGCTTGATGAGATGCGGGAAGAGTTCGATAGCTATGCGCGTGAGCTTCGCCGCGCCAAGGATCAGGAAGAATTCGACCGCTTCATGCGCGACCGCAAAAACCGTCCTTCGGGCGATCAGCCGGTGGTCGATGTCTGACCTGAATATCGGCTCTGATGTGATGAAGGCCGGTGCTCTTCGGAGCGCCGGCTTTTTTGATGGGCAGAATCCCGGTGAATCGGGTAAGGAATAGTCATGTTCGCGCTCTTGAAGAAGCCGGTTCGCCGGTCACCCAAACCACTCCAGACGGTCAAGCGCACCTTGGCTGTAGGAGACCGCGCCATGCCACTGACCATCAAGGAGAACAGCCGCGCAACCCGCATCACGCTCAGGATCGAGCCGGGTGGCAGGGCGCTCAACCTCACCATCCCGGTGGGCCTGAAACATTTCGAGGTGGATGATTTTCTCTCCCGCCATGAAGGCTGGTTGAAAACCAAGCTCGCCAAATTCTCCCTCGATAATCCGATCCGGCCGGGCGGCACCATATCCATTCGCGGCGTCGAACACCGCATCGAACATACCGGGTCCTTGCGCGGCATCACGCAGGCGCTTGTCATCGATGGCGAACACGTCCTCAAGGTAAGCGGCCTGGAGGAGCATATGGGCCGAAGGATCTCGACCTTCCTCAAGAAGGAAGCACGTCACGATCTCGAAGCGCTCGCCCGCCGTCATGCTGCCTCGATCCGTAAGCCGATTGCATCGGTATCGATGAAGGATACCCGCAGCCGGTGGGGCTCATGCTCCTGGGACGGCAATCTCAGCTTCTCGTGGCGCATCGTCATGGCGCCGCCGCTGATCATCGATTACCTCGCGGCCCACGAGGTCGCGCATTTGAAAGAGATGAACCACGGCCCGAAATTCTGGGCGCTCTGCGGCGCTCTGTGTCCGCGTATGGACGAGGCACGCCGCTGGCTGAAGCTGCACGGTTCGCAGCTTCACGCGATAGATTTCAGTTGAAGGAAGTGAACTACAGGGCTGAGGAATATTCCTCGGCTCACTGCCAGTTGCTTGTCCGGATGGCCCAGTTTTCCTGGCTCAGACCGGGGGCCTGGTCAGCCATTGCCATCCCGGCTCCGGGACGCTTCTGCACGTTCGGACGTGCCGTGGGGACCGGAACTTTCGCGCCGTTCTCGAGGTTCGCCTGATAGAGACGGGCAGGGGTATAAGAAGCGTTCTGCGGCACCGCATAGGCGGTATCGAATGCCTCTTCCATGCTGGACCGCGCAACCGCTGCCGTAATCACCGGCGCAAGCGGCGGGTTGTTGGAGGCGACGGCAGGCTGTGCCGAACCGTTATGTCCACTCTTTTCCGGCATTGCAGCAGCCTGGGCAGCAGCAGGCGTCGAAGCCATTGCCACCTGCGTGCTGGCAGCTGCAGCGCTCGCAGCCTCGGCGATGATCGAAGACGACAGGGCAGGGTTCTGCTCGGGATCGTTCGACGCATAGGCGAGAATGTAGCTGTTGGCCGGCTTCGGAGCCGCCGTCTGCAGGTTGCCGTCCTCGTCACGCTTTTCGTAAAACACGTTGCCACCGGCTGCGGCGACATAATGCATGTTGTTGTATGGGAAGCTGTATCCCTCGGTATGGAAGAACATCGCGTTCTTCACGTCGGGATGGCGCGCGCCCTTCAATACGGCGTCTGCCGCCGTGTTGAGATCCGGCGCGGTGGCCTCGTCCATCTTGCGGGTCATCACGCCCGGAGCAAACTGGTTCTTCTGTGCCACGACGCCGCAGATCGTCTCCGGGTAGATACCCGAGGTCAGCCGGTTCATGATCACGCTGCCAACGGCCAGAAAGCCGTTTTCGCTCGTCCGCCTGGATTCGAAATACATCGCGCGCTTCAGGCATTCGCGATCTTTGTTGGTATAGCTATAGACAGCCTTTTGTGAGCCAGTTTGTGCTGACGCCAATTTGGTCGTTTTGTCTTTAGCGTCCACTGACGAGACCGTCTGCGTGCTGGTGCATGCAGAGAGCAGCCCCCCAGCCGTCAGACATAAAGCTGCCCGCCAGGCAGCTGTCGTAATCCTCGTCATGGTACCCCGCCAAAAAATTTCAAAAATCATCTGGTTGAGGAATAACCTACCTCAATTCATACAGTTTATCAATTATCTTTCATGACACGCCAAACCTCGGAAATTCCATTCCTTTTTCGATTTTGGCCGCAACAAACGTTCATGAGCGAAAACTGATATTTCACACATTCATCAAGCGTGAGCATGTTACGATTCGTATATGAGACATCACGGTTAATTCTTCGTATCCGGCGATCCGCCGCTGTCCATCCATGTAAAAGATTCTCGACTCCGCAGGCATTTCGTGTCACTCCGCGCTCATGAAACTCGACATCAAGATTTGTGGTTTGTCGACGGCGGATGCCGTGGATCGCGCCGTTGAACGCGGCGCAACCCATATCGGCTTCATCTTCTTCGAAAAGAGCCCGCGCAATATTGCGCCCGAGATCGCCGGCGAGCTGGCTGACAGGGTACGCGGGCGGGTAAAGATCGTTGCCGTTACCGTGGATGCGAATGACGAGGACCTCGACGATATCGTCTCGCTTCTGCGCCCGGACATTCTCCAGCTTCACGGACACGAGACGGCGGAGCGCATCCTTCATATCAAGGCGCTCTATGGCTTGCCGGTCATGAAGGTGTTTTCCGTGAGGGAGGCCGCTGATCTGGATCGTGTCGACCCGCTCATCGGTGTGGCCGACCGTTTTCTTTTCGATGCCAAGGCGCCGAAGGGTTCGGAACTGCCGGGCGGAAACGGTGTTTCCTTTGACTGGAACCTGATGGCTTCGCTTGACGAAAGCGTGAATTACATGCTTTCCGGGGGGCTGAACAAGGATAATGTCGCTGATGCGATCGCGTCCACGCGCGCAACGGGTATCGATGTATCGTCCGGAGTGGAAAGCGCCCCGGGCGTGAAAGATCTTGGAATGATCGATGCGTTTTTTGATGCCGTCGCTGATGCGAAGGCTTCGAAGCGCTGAAGGAGCAGAGAGTGAACGAGACGCCCAAACCCAATTCCTTCCGTTCCGGCCCCGATGAGGACGGCCGTTTCGGCATTTTCGGTGGCCGCTTTGTCGCGGAAACGCTGATGCCGCTGATCCTGGATCTTCAGGCCGAATGGGAAAAGGCGAAGAACGATCCGGAATTCCAGAAGGAATTGGCCGATCTCGGCACCCATTATATCGGCCGTCCGAGCCCGCTCTATTATGCCGAGCGTCTGACTGAACATCTCGGCGGCGCAAAGATCTATTTCAAGCGCGAAGAGCTGAACCATACCGGCTCCCACAAGATCAACAACTGCATCGGCCAGATCCTGCTGGCCAAGCGCATGGGCAAGACCCGCATCATCGCCGAAACCGGTGCCGGCCAGCACGGCGTGGCCTCGGCCACCGTCGCTGCCCGCTTTGGCCTGCCCTGCGTCGTCTATATGGGCGCAACCGATGTCGAGCGTCAGGCCCCGAACGTTTTCCGCATGAAGCTCCTCGGTGCCGAAGTGAAGGCCGTCACAGCCGGTTCCGGCACGCTGAAGGATGCCATGAACGAGGCGCTGCGTGACTGGGTCACCAATGTCGACGACACCTATTACCTGATCGGCACCGCCGCCGGCCCGCATCCCTATCCGGAAATGGTTCGCGATTTCCAGGCCGTCATTGGCCAGGAAGCCCGTGAGCAGATCCTGGAAGCCGAAGGCCGCCTGCCGGATGTCGTCATCGCTGCCGTTGGCGGCGGTTCTAACGCCATCGGCCTTTTCCATCCCTTCCTTGATGACGAAGGCGTCAAGATCGTCGGCGTCGAAGCCGGTGGCCATGGTCTCGACGGCAACGAACACTGTGCCTCTATCACCGCCGGTTCACCCGGCGTTCTGCATGGCAACCGCACCTATCTCTTGCAGGACAAGGACGGGCAGATCCTCGAAGGCCACTCGATCTCCGCTGGCCTCGATTATCCGGGCATCGGCCCTGAGCATTCCTGGCTGAACGATATCGGCCGCGCCGAATATGTGCCGATCATGGATGACGAAGCACTTGAAGCCTTCCAGTTGCTGACGAAGCTAGAAGGCATCATCCCGGCACTGGAACCCAGCCACGCGATTGCCGAAGTCATCAAGCGTGCGCCCAAGATGGGCAAGGACCAGATCATCCTGATGAACCTGTCCGGTCGCGGCGACAAGGACATCTTCACCGTCGGCAAGATCCTTGGAATGGGGCTGTAATCATGACTTCCAGAATGGACACACGCTTCGCCAAGCTGAAGGCTGAAGGCCGCCCCGCTCTCGTTACCTATTTCATGGGCGGCGATCCGGATTACGCAACCTCGCTCGGCATCATGAAGGCCCTGCCGGAAGCCGGTGCCGACGTGATCGAACTCGGCATGCCGTTTTCCGATCCGATGGCGGATGGCCCGACCATCCAGCTCGCCGGCCAGCGCGCCCTGAAGGGCGGCCAGACTTTGGCAAAGACGCTCGACCTCGCCCGCGATTTCCGCAAGGGCGACAGCGACACGCCGATCGTCATGATGGGCTATTACAACCCGATCTACATCTACGGCGTCGATAGATTCCTTGATGATGCGATCGAAGCCGGTATCGATGGCCTGATCATCGTCGATCTGCCGCCGGAAATGGATGATGAACTCTGCATCCCGGCGCTCGCCAAGGGCATCAACTTCATCCGCCTGACGACACCGACCACGGACGAGAAGCGTCTCCCAACCGTGCTCAACAACACCTCCGGCTTCGTCTATTACGTCTCGATGAACGGCATCACCGGTTCGGCTCTGCCGGACCCGTCGCGGATCTCCGGCGCCGTCGCCCGCATCAAGGACCACACGGACCTGCCGGTCTGCGTCGGTTTCGGCGTCAAGACGGCCGACCATGCCAAGGCGATCGGTGCTGCGGCCGATGGCGTCGTCGTCGGCACGGCGATCGTTGCTCAGGTCGCTGGCAGCCTCACCAAGGATGGCGCTGCAACCGCCGATACGGTTTCCGCCGTTTCCACTTTCGTTCGCGGCTTGTCGACCGGCGTGCGTTCCGCCCGCCTTGTTGCTGCCGAATAACTGACCCACATAAGGCATGCTTCTCGAAAGTCGCCACCGGTTTCGAGAGCAAGGCATGTCTGAGAATTAAAGACCTGAAGCGTGGCACGCGGTTTGAAGGATCGCGATACGCTTCAGTCCTGACACTGTTTTATCGGAGTACCCCCAAGTGAACTGGATCACCAATTACGTTCGACCGCGCATCAATTCCATGCTGGGTCGTCGCGAAGTTCCGGAAAACCTCTGGATCAAGTGCCCTGAAACCGGCGAGATGGTCTTCCACAAGGACCTCGAAGAGAACAAGTGGGTCATTCCCGCTTCCGGCTTCCACATGAAGATGCCGGCCAAGGCGCGCCTCCGGGATTTGTTTGACGGTGGCGAGTTTGAAGCCCTGTCGCAGCCCAAGGTCGCCCAGGATCCGCTGAAGTTCCGTGACTCGAAGCGATATGCCGACCGCCTCAAGGACAGCCGCCTCAAGACCGAGCAGGAAGACACGATCCTGTCGGGCCTCGGCACGGTCCAGGGTGTCAAGCTTGTTGCCGTCGTGCATGAGTTCAACTTCATCGGCGGTTCGCTCGGCATGGCAGCCGGCGAGGCGATCGTGAAGGCGGCCGAACGTGCGCTGAAGGAAAAATGCGCCCTGATCATCTTCCCGGCCTCGGGTGGCGCCCGCATGCAGGAAGGCATCCTGTCGCTGATGCAGCTGCCGCGCACCACGGTTGCCGTCGACATGCTCAAGGAAGCCGGCCTTCCCTATATCTGCGTGCTGACCAACCCGACCACCGGTGGCGTCACCGCGTCCTATGCGATGCTGGGCGATGTCCATATTGCCGAGCCGGGTGCGGAAATCGGCTTTGCCGGCAAGCGCGTCATCGAACAGACCCTGCGTGAAAAGCTGCCGGAAGGTTTCCAGACCTCCGAGTATCTGCTGGAACACGGCATGGTCGATATGGTCGTCAACCGCCACGATATCCCGGAGACGCTCGCTCGCATCATCCGCATGCTGATGAAGCAGCCGGTGCAGGAAGCGCTGCCTGCGCCCAAGCCGCAGCCGGAACCGGTCGCTGCGACGGCCTGACCTGAGGCAATTCCGGCAACCGGTTTTGTCGGAATTGCGCTGAAACCAAAAGACTGGGTGGCCTTACTATCGGAAAAGGGTGAGGCTGCTCGAAAAAACGACCAGAGCCGGAGCTACGGGATGTCGACCATGAACCAGCCCGTCGCAAGCGAGGCCGCTCAGGAAATCGAGCGGCTGATGACCCTTCATCCAAAAGGGTTCGATCTGTCGCTTGAACGTATCACCCGCCTCCTAGAGGTGCTCGGCAATCCGCAGCTGAAACTGCCGCCGGTTATCCATGTCGCCGGCACTAACGGCAAGGGCTCCTGCACCGCCTTCTGCCAGGCGCTGCTGGAGGCCGGCGGGCATTCGGTCCACGTCCATACGTCCCCCCATCTGGTAAATTGGCACGAGCGTTTCCGCATCGGCGTCAAGGGTGGTCGCGGACAATTGGTGGATGACGCGCTGCTTGCAGATGCCTTGCGCCGTGTCGCAGCCGCCAATGACGGCCAAACGATCACCGTCTTCGAGATCCTCACTGCTGCCACCTTCCTGCTGTTCTCCGAACAGCCCGCGGATGCGGTCATTCTGGAAGTCGGGCTGGGCGGACGGTTCGATGCCACCAATGTCATCGCCAATCCTGCCGTCTCGGTGATCATGCCGATCGCGCTCGATCACCAGGCTTATCTGGGAGATCGTGTCGAATTGATCGCCGCCGAGAAGGCCGGCATCATGAAACGCCGGCGTCCGGTGGTTGTGGGTCACCAGGAATTTGAAGCCGCCCGCGAAGTTCTGATCTCGACGGCGGATCGCCTTGGCTGTCCACTCTCGGTCTATGGTCAGGATTTTTCCGCCCATGAGGAATTCGGCCGCCTGATCTATCAGGACGAGGATGGTCTGCATGATCTGCCTCTGCCGCGCCTGCCGGGCCGACATCAATACGCCAATGCCGCAGCCGCGATCCGCGCCGTCAAGGCAGCCGATTTCACCGTCACCGACCAGATGATGGAAAAGGCGATGACGAGCGTCGAATGGCCGGCACGCCTGCAGCGGATCACCGAGGGCAAGCTTCTCGAATTCGCGCCCAAGGGAGCCGAGATTTGGCTCGATGGCGGGCATAATCCCGCTGGCGGCGAAGTCATTGCAGAGGCGATCGCAGCTTTCGAGGAACGCCAGCCGCGCCCGCTTTATCTCATCACCGGTATGATCAACACCAAGGATCCGGTCGGTTACTTCCGTGCCTTTGCCGATCTGGCCGAACACGTCTTTACCGTCCGCATCCGCGACAGCGAAGCCGGCCTTGATCCTGTGGTGCTCGCCCATTCCGCTTTCGATGCGGGGCTGGTCGCCGAACCGTCCGCCTCGGTCGCCGAAGCGCTTCAGGAAATCACCCTCCGCCAGATCCCCGATCGCCCGCCACCACGCATCCTCATTGGCGGTTCCCTCTATTTTGCGGGTAATGTTCTGGCAGATAACGGCACTCCGCCGACGTGATGTAGGGGCCTACGGATGGCCCTCACCCAAGGGGCAGCTTGCCTCCACCTCGCCCCGTAAATGGGGAGAGGGGACTTGTTACGCTGAAGTTCAGCGCGACGCGGAGAGGGGGGCAACTTGCGTCCTTCTCCCTGTCGAAAAGGGGAGAAGATGCCGGCAGGCGGATGAGGGGCTGGCACTGTCACCAGCGTCGCCACAAGCGGGGACGAGATCACAATCCCGCTCCAACAATCCCAATCACTTAACTGGTTTTTCATCCCCGCCCTCGCGCCGCGTGCCTAAAATGTGCTCGTTCCGCTTCGGCTACACCGGTCCGCATAACCGGCGAGGCGGAACCGGTGATCGGATGTTCCGCCCTTATGCAGGCGGACCATCCGGAGCTGCGCAGAAAATGGTCTGCCCCTGAATAAGGCGTGCGTGTGTCGCACACATACCGGCCGGCAGTTCGATGAGGACATAAGCCCGACCGCCGCAGACGGACCGGAGTTGCGCGGAAAAACACACCGAACGGGACACGCCGAGTGTCACATATAAAAATTCAATTCGAGGCACCCGACGTGTCCCGGCCGAAACAAGAAATATCCAGATCACCAAGGGCGGACTGTGTCCATTCGGAAGCCAGCTTCAAAATAGGCAAACAAAAAACCCGGCTGATTTCCCAGCCGGGTTTTGGATTCACGTGAAACACTTTTTTAAGTGTTAAGCAGCGCCGGAAATCCAGGCGGCAAGCGCGGTCTTCGGAGCAGCGCCAACCTTGATGTCGGCCACTTCGCCGCCCTTGAACATGGCAAGCGTCGGGATCGAGCGAACGCCGAACTGGGCAGCCAGTTCCGGGTTTTCGTCGATGTTCAGCTTGGCGACCTTCACCTTGCCGGAAAGCTCGGTTGCGATCTCTTCAAGGCTCGGAGCGATCATCTTGCACGGGCCGCACCATTCAGCCCAGAAATCCACGACGACCGGCTCGGCGGAGTTCAGAACTTCGGCCTGAAAATTATTGGTATCGACCTTAACGGTAGCCATAG
The DNA here is from genome assembly GCF_014201355.1 of Aliirhizobium wenxiniae. Taxonomy (GTDB): domain Bacteria; phylum Pseudomonadota; class Alphaproteobacteria; order Rhizobiales; family Rhizobiaceae; genus Neorhizobium; species Neorhizobium wenxiniae. The sequence goes on along the minus strand of NZ_JACHEG010000009.1, from coordinate 38,395 downwards.
GGCTCTCCTTTACGATTCTTCGTTGCTGCAAATGTGAGATCGGCATTGATCATTTTCAATGTCCGTCATGTCACTTTGTCTTGAGCTCCGCAAGCGAGCGCGACATCAGCTCGACAGGTAATCTCATGACTGTTGCCGTCTCGGTATAGACCAGCACGCACGCGACCTCCTTGCCGGGATAAAGCGGCTTGAGGATCTCGCGATAGATGGCGAGCTGTGCCCGATGCGTCAGCGGCACGGCCTCAACCTCAGCCGGCGGTTTGCGGTTGGTCTTGTAGTCGAGAATGATCACCCGGTCGTCCATTTCCACCAGCCGGTCGATCCGTCCCGAGATCGCATAATCCTGGCCCTCCAGCTGAAGCGTGCCCATGATCGACACTTCAGCCTGACTGCGGGCCGAAAACACCGGCGCAAGGCCTCCATGCGAAAGCACCGACATGACGCTGTCGACCAGCTTTTCCCGCTCGACCTTGTGCCAGTATCGCGCAGCCCGCTCGGCATAACGATAGGCGGCCGTTTCACGCTCCGCATCGGAAAACTCGGTCAGCATCTGCAGCATGCGGTGAACCAGCTTGCCCTTCTGCAGCGCCAGGCTTCCGGCGGTCTTATCGCCGAACAGCGGAGAGGTGACGATCAGGTCATCCGCATCGTCGTCGATCATCATTCCGGCGCCCGATGGGCTGAGCGGTCGCGGCAATATCTTCTGCGGGGGCAGGGGGCGTGACAGGTCGCTTGGCAGACCCGGCCTTTCGGCGGCCCTGTGCTCTTCACGCTTCGCCCGCTCGACTGCTCCGCCCGCAACCGGCAGCCGCCATTTCAACCCGCTCCATTCGCCATCCGGCCCACTGAACGTGACTTCGCTGCAATGCTGCTCGTCGAGCGAAAGCGCCCGCGCAATCATCGCCTGCCAGCTGTCCGGATTGTCCCGTACGCCGCGATAGCCGCAGACGATCAGCCGGTCGGCCGCGCGTGTCATGCCGACATAAAGCAGCCGCCGATACTCCTCTTCGGAAAGCGTCTTCAACCGCTCTTCATCGGCACCGGTCAGCGCGTTCGAAAGCGTCTTGCCCGGTAGCCAGGCCGGAACGTCGCCCTGCGCCGTTTTCAAAAAACGGAATTTCGGCACATGCGACGAGATGAAGGATTTCGAATTGCTGTCGACCAGAAACACGACCGGCGCTTCGAGCCCTTTCGAGGCATGTACGGTCATGATCCGCACCTCGTTACGCCCGCCATCCTGTTCGCGTTTCACCTCCGGGCTTTCGAGCTCCAGCGTCGAGACGAAAGCCTGCAGACCCGGCAGGCCGGATGTTTCATGGTCCAGCGCAAAGGTCAGAAACTCGTCAAGAATATCGCCGGCCTCCGTGCCGAGCCGCCCGAGAAACTTCCGCCGTCCGCCATATTGCCCGAGGATCCGCGCATAAAGATCATGCGGGCTGAGCAGCCGGGAAAGGGCAAGCAGATGCTGCAACCGCTCCGCAGCATCCCGGAACCGCAGCGGCTGCTCTTCGGAAAGCCGTTTGAGTTCGGCCCAGGCGCTGGTGTTTTCCGCCCGCAGCGCCGCGACCTCGAACACGTCCTCTTCGGAAAGATCGAAAAGCGGGCTTTTCAGCAAAGCCGCCAGCGAAAGATCATCCTGCGGCAACAGCATGAAACGCCCGAGCGCCAGGAGATCCTGCACCGCGATATGGCTGGTCAGCCGCAACCGGTCGGCCCCTGCCACCGGAATATTGTCGCGCCGCTTCAAGGCTCGGGTCAGCGCATTGACGAAGGCATCGCGCTTGCGCACCAGGACCAGAATGTCACCCGGCTCGATCGGACGTTCCACGCCCTTTTCGATCACCGTTTCCCGGCCGATCATCTCGCCGATCCGGTCGGCGATCCGTGCCGCCAGAATTGCAGCCGGTGCCTTGTCCGGCGTCGAATCGAAGGGCGCGGTCCAGTCCTCTTCCTGTTCGGATACTTCCGGTGCCACCACATCCCACAGATCGACGGCCCCGGCATGGCCCATCCGATTGGAGCGGTGCTGCACCGCATCGCCGATTGCCGAAAGCCCCTTGGCGTTCTCTTCCAGCGAAAACACCTGGTCGACGGCGGAAAGCACATCCGCCGTGGAACGGAAGGAGAGCGGAAGACGGATTGCGTGAAACGGCTGGCCGCTGCCGCTCACCTGTTTCTGCGTCGCACTGCGCTCCTCGGCAAACCGCTCCGGCCGCGCGCCCTGAAAGGAATAGATCGACTGTTTCTCGTCACCCACGGCAAAGATCGTCCGCAGCGTCTCGCGGGCGCTGGTGCCGGAATAGAAATCCTCCGCCAGCGACTTGATCACCGTCCACTGGATCGGGCTGGTATCCTGCGCCTCGTCGACCAGAATATGATCGATGCCCTGATCGAGCTTGTAATGCACCCAGGCGCCGACACCGTCGCGGGTCAGAAGATCGGCGGTCCTTGCGATCAGGTCCTCGAAGTCGAGCAGGCTGCGCCTTCTCTTCAGCTCCTCGTAATCCTCGGTCAACCGCGCCGCCAGCGTCAGCGCCGCCTTGGTCGCGGAGAACATCCGGATCAGCCGCAGCCGGTCCTGGCACGCGAGCACATGGTTGCGGGCCTCATCGATGGCGGCGGCCAATTCCGGGGCGATCTTGGTCATCGCGGAGGCGATCAGGCTGCGATCCGCCTTCACCGTTCCCTTCGCAGTCAAGAATATCGAATCGAGATGTTCCGCCCGCTTGAACGGATCGGCCTCCTTCATCGCCACGCGCAATCCGTAAGCGACGGCATGAACAGTAGAGCCACCCTTCTGGTCGGCCAGCGACAGATAGAGATCGAGCGTAAGACCAAAAAGACCCGGAAGCGGCCAGTAACTGCCAGCGATACTCGCTTCGGTATCTCTCACATCAAGCCCCAGCATCCGCTTGAGCTCAGGTCCGATCCCGTCATGGCGCTCCGCATTCGCCGCGAAACGCCGAATCGCCGTCCGGTTTGCCACGATATCGGAAAGCAGCGCCTCCAGCCCGAACTCGTCACCGAGATCGAGCACATGCGCAAAGGCTTCCGCGAGATCAGCGTCGTCCTCGGCAGATGTCGCGGTCAGAAGCGAACGCCGTGCTTCCGCCAGAAGCGCCGAAGCCGCCCGGTCGTCGAGCACGGAAAAATGCCCCGCGACATTGGCTTCCAGCGGAAACTGGTGCAACAGCGCTTCGCAAAACGCGTGGATCGTCTGGATCTTCAGTCCACCCGGTGTCTCCAGCGCCTTGGCAAATAGCCGGCGCGCCTCTGCCAGCTTGGCGGAATCCGGCTCATGACCTTCGATACCGGTTATCCGCTTGCGTAATTCCTCGTCGGAAAGCACCGTCCATTCGGACAGCCGCTGGAACACCCGGTTCGACATTTCCGATGCCGCAGCCTTGGTATAGGTGAGGCAAAGAATGGAGGAGGGGCGGCAGCCGGCAAGCAACAGCCTTATCACCCGTTGGGTCAGAACATGTGTCTTGCCCGAACCGGCATTGGCCGAAACCCAGGCAGAGCTTGCCGGATCCGAAGCGTGCGATTGCTGCACTGTCGTCCAGTCGATCCACTGTTTCGGCTCGTCGCCAACCGGCAGCTCATCGGTGAGGGTCTCACTCATCGGCTTCACCCTCTCCGTCGTCATCCGCAGTGGACCATTCCGCAACCCGGGCAAGGTGATCATACTCACCGCCGAAATCACCCTGCGCAAACGGCACCAGCCGCGAGGCAAAACCGGCATCGCCGCTTCGCAGTTTCAGCACGAACTTGGTCAGCTGATCGATCGAATCCTGCGCTAGGTCGATTGCTGATTTCGGTTGTTTCTTGGCGGTGGCGGAAGATCCCTCGTTGTTCACCCGCTCGGACCTGAACCGGTCCCCGGGCCGCAACCGCACATAAAGAAGATCGCCCGGCTGCTGAACGCCCATCGCCTTGAACGCGCCGGCCTGAAGTGCTGCCGCCTCCAGCGCGAGCTGCGGATCGAGCAGTGCGCGGGCCTGTGAAACCGAGGGGCTCAAGCCCGTCTTGTAGTCGATAATGTCAGCAGTTCCCGATCGCATCAGATCGATCCGGTCGGCAATGCCGGTGACCCTTATCCCGGCCGTCTCGACCTCGAAACCGGCTCCGGTTTCCGTCACCGTGCTACGCACCTCCGGCGCACGTTTTTCTTCCCAGTCGAGAAACGCCTTCGCCACCTCGACGAAGCGCGGGCGCCAGACCCGGTCGATATGCGGCGGCAATTGCTCGGCATCGAACAGTTCCTGAGTGATCCGCATCATGGATTCACGTGAAACATTGCTGCCCGGCTTGTGGCCCTCACGCGTATAGCGGTCGATGATCGCGTGATAGAGTGTACCGCGCTGCGAAGCGCCGGGGTCCTCGTTGAACGGAGCCAGCGGATCGAGCTTCAGGATGCGGCGGGCGTAAACGGAGTATGGGTCGCGCCGCAACCGGCCGACCTCGCTGAAGGAATACTTTACCGGCTGCAGTTCCGCCGGCGGCCTTGGGGCAGGGCGCTTTGCCGGCTTCTGGTCCTCGCCTTTATCGATCAGCGCGGCCCAGTGACGATAGTCTTCGCCGCGCGCTTTCAACCCGTCGGCAAAGGCCTTGCCGCCCAGCGCCAGTAATCTCTGCAGCCAGCGGGAAGCAACCGTTGGTGTTGCGCCCTGTCGCAGCGAGCGTGAAAAGATCAGGTTTCGCGTGCCGCAGGCCATTTCGAAATCGTGCGCCAGCTGGCCGATCCGCCGCTCCGGCGGCTCCAGCCCCATATCGGTTTTCATCGAGCGCGACAGGAACGGGTTGTTGACCGTCTGCCCCGGCCACGATCCTTCGTTCAATCCGCCGAGGATCATCGTATCGACGCTCTGCAGCCGCGCTTCCAGCGTACCGAAGATAAACACCCGCGGATGCGCAAGCGATCGGGGTTTCACCGCACCACCCGTCGTCAGCGCCATGACGATGTCGATCCATTGCGGACCATCGGCATCGATCTGACCGTCCGTTTCCATCACCTCGGCAAGCAGGCTCGAAAGCTGCTCGCCCGCCTCGCCAGACCAGAGAGCCGCAAGATCGCCGCGTTCGTCGATCGCAATCGCTTCCAGCGCCTTGCCGGTGCGGCTTGCCCATTCGGAAAGCGGCAGCTTTGCCGTCAGCCCGCGACCATCGGCGCGCCGGTGAATGAAGGAGCTGACCAGAGGCTCGACCGCCTGCGTGATCCGTCGGGCAACATCCCATGCCATCTCGATCGCGCCTTCCGGCAATGAGTCGATCCAATGCGGGGTGTGCCTGTCCTCGGCATGCACCGCCAGCTGGGTTTCGAGCAGCGATTCGAGCGTGGAAATATCCATCTCGCCGACGCCACCACGCAGTGCGAGAACCTCAAGCGCGTCGATCGCGGTCTTGAGTTCGTCAACGGGCAGGCCAAGCCGCATCAGCGGATGTTTCATCAGGCCGACGATCGCGACCGGATCGCCGGGCCGAAGTGCCGCCTCCAGAAGTAGCTGGGTCAGGGTTCCCTGCGGCGTGCCGGAAAGCGCCGAACCGGCAGAATCGTCGGCAAGGATGCCGAATCGAGCAAGCTCTGCCGTCACCCGCCGGCCAAGCGCTCGGTCGGGCGTGATCAGCGCCGCCTGAGCGGCATTGCCATTTCGGCCAGGTTTCTGCAGCGCCAGCCGAAGCGCGATGGCAATCGCAACTGCTTCCTCCCGCTCGTTGGCAGCCTCGATCAGGCAGACATCCGCAAAGGCTGCACCAAGCGCCTCGATATCAGCATCGTCGCGCCACTCGCTCCAGCGGTCGGTCGCCTTGGCCGGCACCAGCGCCTGCGAGATCGCGGCCGCCCGGAAGGCGAGATCGACCGGAACCTCTCCGATGATACGGACATCATCCCGCACTGCACCGATCTTCTTCAACAGCTTGGAAAGACCGAACTGCGAATGGCTGCGGCTGGCGGGATCGGGCTTGCCGTCGAAGGTTTCCTCTTCGACAGTTGCCCACTGGTCATCCGGCATGGATGTGTCGAGGCCCGGAAGCACGACCGTGCCATTCGGCAGGCGGGAAATTGCCGCGATCAGTTCTGCCGCCGCCGGCACCGAACCCGTCGATCCGGCAACGATGACCGGCCCCTTATGCTCGCGCTCACCGATCCGCCGCGCCTCGCTTCTGAGAATCGCGGCGCGATGTTTGGCAGGGGAGGAGCGCTTCAACTCTTCAAGCCGGACAGGCCAGAAGGCGCTGGCGATTTTCAGGAACTCGGCGGTCAGCTGCCACCAGAGCGCATGCTCGCCGGTCTGCAGATTGTCGAGATCGGCCCAGTCCCGCTCTTCCGTCTCGATCGCATCGAGCAGTTCGGCAAGCGCGCGGGCAAGCCAGATCGCATCGGCCGGGCTCGCCGGCGCCACGAGCGGCGATTCCGAATGCACGTCGAGCACGATCTTCGGCAACTGGTTGCGCCAGGCAAGGATCAGTCGGCCAAGTTCGAGCAGCCGGGATGTCCCGCCGATCGGCAGCGCCATGTCCATTTCTTCCGGCGCAACGAGATCGAAAAAGCCGCTGTCGTCATCCGTTTCGCCAAGCGGCCGGATCACCGGCAGGATCGCGGCACGACCGCCAAGCAGATCGACGAATTCCGAGCGCAGAACACGGGCGGAACGCCGCGTCGGCACGAAGATCGTCACATCGGCCAGCGATATCGGATCGGCAGGATCGTAGCGAAAATCCTCGTTCAGCCGCCCGTCGCAAAGTGCGGCAGCCAGCGTCTTGAGAAATGGCACGCCCGATGGGATCGAAAAAACGCGTTTCTGCCGGGCTTCGGACATGGGTCACACCCCTGTACTATGGCGGGCAATCACAGCCTCGGCCTCTGGAAGCGCGTCCGGGGTGCCCACCGTGATCCATTCGCCATCCATAACGACACCGAAAAGCCGACCCTTGGAAATGGCCCTGTCGAAATAGATGTTGAGATTGAAGGCATCATCCGGCGCGTCGTCAAGCAGCGAGGAATGCAGGACGATCGCGCCGGCATAGACCACCGGGTTGTCGCCATCCACATATCGGCTCAAGCGCCCGTCCTGATCGAGCTGAAAATCCCGTTTGCCGTTGTGGCCGGTCGTGCGTTCCAGCGGCACGCAGAGCAACGCCATGTCCATCCGCTCGGGATTGAAGAATCCGGCTAATTTCTGCAGGTTGGTGGGTGAGCCATGCTTCTCGCCGATCCAGAACAGATCTGCATTCATCACATAGGCGATGCCGGGATCGAGCAGCGAAAGCCCTTTCTTCAACCCGCCGCCGGAATTCATCAGCTCAGCGCGCTCGTCGGAGATTATGATGTCGAGGCGCGGATAGGCGGCAAGATGCGCCTCCATCCGATCTGCGAAATGATGCACGTTGACGACGGCGCGCGAAACGCCCGCATCCGCCAGTGCATCGAGCCCGTAATCGATCATCGGCTTTCCGGCGACCGGCACCAGCGGTTTCGGCATCGTATCGGTGATCGGCCTCAGGCGCGTGCCAAGCCCGGCGGCAAGCACGACGGCCTGCGTGAGTGGAACCAAAGTCATCATCGAAAGCCGTATTTATGATTCGGAAAAGTCTATTCCAGCCCGTGCGCACCAATCGCGCAAGGGGGCGAGTGCCTCATGGGAAAGCGCCGTGGAAAGATGACGCAACGTGCGCGGCATGTGCTGAAGGTATTGCGGCTTGCCGTCTCGCTGTTTCAGCCGCACCCACAGGCCGCCAAGCTTGCAGTTCCGCTGCGCCGCCATGATCGCCCAGGATTTGAGGAAGGAGGCTTCGTCGAATTTGCCGAGCGAGCGGCGAAGCGTCAGGTAGTCGATCATCATCTGGTCGGCCAGCGCCTTGGGAATGTCGACGCGGGCATCCTGCACGATCGAGGCAAGATCATAGGCCGTCGGCCCGATCATCGCATCCTGGAAGTCGATCAGCCCGACGCGGCGAACACCGGCTTGCTCTGGCTGCCAGATGATATTGGGCGAATGGAAATCGCGCAGCAGCAGGTTCTTTTCCGCGCTCGCCAGTTCGCCGATCAGCCCGTCCCAGATCGCAAGATAGTCTCGACGCTCTTCCTCGCTCGGCTGTTCGCCGCGTTTCCACGGCAGGTACCAGTCGAGCAGAAGCCGGGCTTCCATCTTCATCGCGGTCGGATCGAAATCCGGCACATGGTGGATCGGGCCGTTTTCGATCGGCAGGTCCTGCTGCATCGCGTGGGCGTGCAGATAACCGAGGCAGACGACGCTTTCGCGGTAGCGATCCTCTATCGGCCTGCCGTCTTCATCCAGCACGCCTTGGTTGCCGAGGTTCTCGAGCAGAAGAATGCCCTGATCGTAATCGACATGCAGCACTTCCGGCGCGGTCAGCCCGATGCCGCGCAGATATTGCGAGATGGCGACGAACGGATAGGCATCCTCGGCAATATGGGCAACCTTGGGATAGGGCTTGCCATCCAGAACCGGCGGGCCTTCCGGCCGCTTCGGCCAGTCCATCAGGACCAGAATTTCGCCGACTGATGTTGTGACGCTCTCATAGGCGCGCATCGAGGCGTCGCCGGTCAGAAACCGCCGGCTCGCACCGCCATAGTCACGTGAATTGAGAAATTCGCGGATCGCCAGCGCACGGCGGATGCGTAAAAGGGCAGGGGCCGGTGCCGTGATGGTCACCCGGCGTCCCGTGCCCTCATGCTCCAGCTTCATCACGATCCGGCTGGGCGGCAGAAGTTCACCGGCCATTTCCGGCCATTCGACAAGGCAAATCCCGGATAAAAGCGCTTCGTCGAAACCGAGCTCGTCGAGTTCGGAGGAATCTCCCAGCCGATAGAGGTCGAAATGCGCGACCGGAATGCGCAGCTCGTCATAGGATTGCACGAGCGTAAAGGTCGGGCTCGGCACTTCCAGATTTACGTCATCCGCCATGGCGCGGATCAGCGCCCGTGCGAAGGTGGATTTGCCGGCGCCGAGATCGCCCGAAAGCGCCACGCAATCGCCCGGCTTCAGCGCCAGTGCCAGATCCTCGCCGAATTCTATCGTGTCCCGCTCACCAGCAAGTATCAGCGTCAGCGACTGGCCGTCACTCATTCGGCCGCGACCGAGTGGAATGAGGAATTGGTCGGAATGCGGCAGGTTACAGTTGTGCCGTCGCCGGCACGACTGTCGATCGAGACATCGCCATTATGCAGGTGGACAAAGCTTTCCACGATCGAAAGGCCAAGCCCCGCACCGCTGCGCTTGCCGTCCTTGGCCTGCGCCTTGAAGCGGTCGAACACGGTTTTCAGCATGTCCGGAGGAATGCCGGGGCCGCGGTCGCGCACCGAGAAGAACACGCTTGCCGCATCGCGCCAGCAGTTCAGCGTTATCGTCGAATTCTCCGGCGAGAAATTCGTCGCATTGGTCAGGAGCTTGATCAGAATCTGCTTCAGTCGCTGCTGGTCCGCTACGATCGTGCCCATGCCGGCGGGCGCGATGATCTCCAGCGTCATGTTGTTTTCCTGCAGCCGGTCGGCGATCTGCATCGCCACGTCGTCCAACAGGTCCTCGATCGCCAGCTCCGAATAGTTCAGCTCCATGATACCGGCGTCAACGGTCGCGAGATCGAGAATGTCGTTGACGATGGTCAGCAGCACCGAAGACGAGGTCGAGATATGGTCGATATATTCGGCCTGCCGGTCGTTGAGCGTGCCGATGCCTGGCGTCTTCAGAAGATCGGTAAAGCCGATGATATTGGTCAGCGGCGAACGCAGCTCGTAGGAAACGTGCTGGACGAAATCGTTCTTCAGCTCGTCGGCCTTGCGCAGCGCCTCGTTCTTTTCCTTCAGCGCCTTTTCGGCCTGCACGCTGGCCGTCTTGTCGACGAAGGTCAGCATCGTCTGCGCGTTCGGCAGCGGTGTGACCGCGTAATCGAGGATCAGGCCGGAATAAAGCTCGAACGTGCCGTCGAGTGTAGGTCTTTCGTCATCGAAAGCGGTGAGCGCCTGGGCAAACCTACGCCAGCCATCCGGCTCGGCATAGGATGCGGCGCATGCAGCCTCGATCGTCTTGATATGCGTGCCGGGTTCGGCCTGTTCGGCGGTAATGCCCCAGAGTGCGCGGAAGGCCGGGTTTGACAGCCGGATGCGGCCATCGGGGCCGAAAACCGCAACACCTTCGGTCAGATGGTCGATCGTCTCGCCCTGGACACGCACCAGCGTGTTGTAGCGCGCTTCGAGATCGACCTGTTCGGTCAGGTTTTCGAATACCCATGTCGCGCCGCCTTGCGGGTGGGCGGTGGCGATAACGCGCAGTGTCTGGCCGTTCGGCAGATGCCAGGTATCTGTCTTGGTATCGAGCGACTGGTAGACAGCAAGCGCCGTATCCTTCCAGTTCCGCCAGTTCAGCTGTTCCGGCAGTTTGCCGTTGGTGCGCAGCTTGTCCAGAAGTTCGCTGTTATCCGGCTTTGATTCGAGGAAAGGTAGATCCAGATCCCAGAGCTGCATGAAGGCCTGGTTGTAGAATTGCAGGCGGCGCTGGCTGTCGAAAATGGCGACCGGTGTTGCCAGATGGTCGAGCGTTTCGGCATGGCTTTTCAGCGTCCGCTTCAGCTCTTCGCGCACGGCCTCTGCCTCGGACACATCGATCGCCATGCCGGCAGACCCGTCGGTCGTCACCACATCGACCACATCCAGCACGGTGCGATTGCCATGTACTACGGTCGAAAGCCGGTCATGGTAAGGCGACGTCACGGTCGCTCTGGCCCTGATCATTTCGCGGCTGACCGTGCCAAGCAGTTCCCGGCCTTCTTCCACCGCTCGTGCGGAGCTTACAGCGTCGACTGCCTCGCCATAGGCATGGTTGACCCAGGCAAGCTTGCCTTGACCATCACGGCGCCAGACCGGTTGTTCGATCGTGTCAAGCAGCGATTCGAACATGGAGATCGAGCTTCCCAGCCGATCGCGCTCGATCTTCAACTCGGCAAGTTCTGCCCGCAGGTTGTTGAGGGCGAGGAAACGCACGAAAGCCTTTCCGCCCGAGACCCGGCCCTGTACCTCTAGAACTTCGTCCCGATTGGTTTCGATGACCATATCGAAGCTTCGGGCGTGGCTTCTGAGCACGTCGATAGCCTTTTCGAGCTCGGCTGCGGAACCGGCACGAAGCCAGCGGCCGAAAGCGAGGAATTCCCGATCTGCCTGCGGAGCACCCGTCTCGACGGGGAGGTGACCGAGGAATTCAGCCTTTGGCGAGCCGCTTTCCCACACGACGATGCGCCGGTTCTTGTCAGCGATCAGTGCCTCGTATTTCGAAATCCGCTGCTGCGCTTCCGACAGCGCGCCACGCATCTCTTCAGATTCGACTTCCATATTGCCACGCTGGCGCACCAGCCAGACGGTGGAAAGAAGGGCAGCACCCAGTGCGCCCAGAACGACGGAGGAGACGATGACCTGCGCTGAGGAAAACAGCTGGGAAGCCGTTTCTTCCTGCGCCAATGCAGCTGTCGGCAACGCAACCAGCGCCGTTCCGGAAAGAAGGGAACGGGCGATCCGCGCAAGCCGGATACAGGTTCTTCTGCCGTATCCGCCATTCGCGAAATACGGGTTTCCAAGAGCGCGCATGCGCAAGCCAGAAACTGGATCGGCCTGCTTTAACAGGCTCGTTTTTTTTACCGCCATGACCGGTGTGTCTCCGTCCAATTGCCGCTCATCGACAAGACATACCACTTCGCACCTTGCCCGAAGCCGAATGGCCGAGAGGTCGAATCAAGTCCCAAAACAATACGTGTTCGGCGGATAGGCGGGAAGGGATGAAGGCAAAAAAGAAGCCGCAGCCCTTTGTCAAGGCTGCGGCCACAAGATGTTGTGGATTAACCGGCTAGTGATTAGTAGCGGTAGTGGTCTGCCTTGAACGGACCCTGGGCCGGAACGCCGATATAGGCGGCCTGCTCATCGGAAAGCGTCGAAAGCTTCACGCCGAGCTTGTCGAGGTGAAGGCGTGCGACCTTCTCGTCGAGATGCTTCGGCAGGATATAGACGTCGTTCTTGTATTCGCCCTGCTTGGTGAACAGCTCGATCTGGGCCAGCGTCTGGTTGGTGAACGAGGCGGACATGACGAAGGACGGGTGACCGGTCGCGTTGCCGAGGTTCAGGAGGCGGCCTTCCGACAGAAGGATCATCCGGTTGCCCTTCGGGAACTCGATCATGTCGACCTGCGGCTTGACGTTGGTCCACTTGAGGTTCTTCAGAGCCGCAACCTGGATCTCGTTGTCGAAATGGCCGATATTGCCGACGATCGCCATGTCCTTCATCTCGCGCATATGCTCGATGCGGATGACGTCCTTGTTGCCGGTGGTGGTGATGAAGATGTCGGCGGAAGATACGACGTCTTCCAGCACCACGACTTCAAAACCGTCCATGGCGGCCTGCAATGCGCAGATCGGGTCGACTTCAGTGACCTTGACGCGAGCGCCGGCGCCCTGCAGCGAAGCGGCAGAACCCTTGCCAACGTCGCCATAACCGCAGACGACGGCAACCTTGCCGGCCATCATCACGTCGGTGCCGCGGCGAATGCCGTCGACCAGCGATTCCTTGCAGCCATACTTGTTGTCGAACTTCGACTTGGTGACGCTATCGTTGACGTTGATCGCCGGGAAGGGCAGGAGGCCCTTCTTGGAGAGTTCGTAAAGGCGGTGAACGCCGGTCGTCGTTTCTTCGGTCACGCCCTTGATCGCGTCGCGCTGCTTGGTGAACCAGCCCGGCGAAGCCTTGAGGCGCTTCTTGATCTGCGCGAACAGGATCTCTTCTTCTTCCGAACCCGGATTGGAGAGAACGTCCTCGCCGGCTTCGGCACGCGCGCCGAGCAGGATATACATGGTGGCGTCGCCGCCATCATCGAGGATCATGTTGGAGGTGCCGCCATCGGTCCACTGGAAGATCTTGTCGGTATATTCCCAGTATTCGGTGAGCGATTCACCCTTGACCGCAAAGACCGGAATGCCGGCGGCAGCGATGGCCGCAGCAGCGTGGTCCTGGGTGGAGAAGATGTTGCAGGATGCCCAGCGGATATCGGCGCCGAGTTCCTTCAGCGTCTCGATCAGGACGGCCGTCTGGATCGTCATGTGCAGCGAGCCGGAGATGCGTGCGCCCTTCAGCGGCTTCGAAGCGCCAAATTCGGAGCGGCAGGACATCAGGCCCGGCATTTCCGTCTCGGCAATGTCGAGTTCCTTGCGGCCATAGCCGGCAAGATTGATATCCGCGACGATGTAGTCCTTTTCACTGCTCATAAAGCTCTCCGATCACGTTGCATGGCGCTCAAGCCGGGTGAGAAACCCCGCTGGCTCAAAACTCCCAAGCGGTGTAGCAGGCTTCCCGGCCGCTTGCAACGGCGATATAAAGAGGTCTTTATATGTTTATGTGACGTCGTTAATCAGGCTTCTTCGCCGAATTTGTTGGCGATCAGCGCCTCGAGCGCGTCCAGCGCTTCACCGGCCTGAACCCCTTCGGCCGAAACGTCGATGCAACAGCCCGTGCTGGCGGCCAGCATCATCAGGCCCATGATCGAAGTGCCGCCGACGCTCATGCCGTCCTTCGAAACGGTCACCTGCGCGTTGAAACCTTCCACCATCTGCACGAACTTGGCGGATGCCCGGGCATGCAGCCCACGCTTGTTGACGATCACGAATTGGCGGGAGGAGGCGGACATAGGGTTCATGTTCTCACTTGCCGCTCAGCACGCGGCTGGCGACGTTGATATATTTGCGCCCGGCTTCGGAAGCTTCCGCCAACGCCTTTTCCATATTGTCCTCGCCGCGTATGCCGGCAAGCTTGATCAGCATCGGCAGGTTGACGCCGGCGATCACCTCGGTCGTGCCGCTTTCCATGACGGAGATCGAAAGATTGGACGGTGTTCCACCGAACATGTCCGTAAGGATGATGACGCCCTTACCCGCATTGGCGCGGCCAACCGCATCAACGATATCCTGCCGACGCTGGTCCATGTCGTCCTCGGGACCGATACAGACGGTTTCGATGAATTTCTGGGGTCCGACGACATGCTCCACCGCATGTCTAAACTCCTCAGCCAGCTTGCCATGGGTGACAAGCACCAGTCCGATCATGAAAATACGCCCCCTGATTTCAAAGCTCGCGGCCCATATCGTAACGCACTGGTGCCGTAAAGCGGCGGGATGCCATCTTCGCCAACTGGAAATGAAGTTCAAGTCAAAAAATCGGGCGCGCCGCTCACCAAAAAGGCGCTTCCTGCCTCCAGGCGGGCATGAGGGCGCCGATAATTGCCAACGGATCGGCTGCCGTATCGGCAATTCTGACAAGCGGAAGCCTGCCCAAATCGCCGATTTGCCAATACTCGTTTTCCGGCGGAAGCCGTTCCGTCCCGGCAACTGAAACCAGTTGAACGGCAAGGTCGAGCGGTGCAGAAGCGACATTGTCCATTTTAACAATGCCGCTGCCGCGCAGTTCCATCAGCCCGGTTATGCTGGGCGGACAGGTCGCAAAGATCCGGTCGTCCTTCTGGTCGAGGAAAACCTGATCATCCGAGATCAGCGCCGAAAAAGCCTTGGCGCGGCGGGCGATGGTGAGGCAGGTAAAGGCCATCATCGATTTGCCGATACCTGATGGGCCGAGAAAGATCAGCCCGCGTTCGCCCACAACAATGGCTGTGCCGTGGACGTTTCGGGTCATGCTGCGTTGCCTGCGGGAAGAGAAAGAGTGAAGCGCGCGCCGGTCGTTTCCTGCGCCTTGTCTTGCAGGTTTTCTGCCTTCAGGCTGCCACCATGCGCCTCTGCGATTTGCCGGCTGATGGAAAGCCCAAGCCCCGAATTTTGACCAAAACTCTCGCCGTCAGGGCGGTCTGTGTAGAAACGCTCGAAAATCCGATCGATATTTTCAGCCTGGATGCCGGGGCCATTGTCATCGATCGTGATGACTACCTTGTCCTTGTTCCGGGTGAGGCGGATGGAAAGCCGGCCGCCTTTCTCGGGTACGAAGGAGCGCGCATTCTCGATCAGGTTGGTGACGATCTGTCCGAGACGCAGGTCGTGACCGTTGACCACATAGATATGGCGGTCGCCGCCCTTGTGATCGATAGCAAGATCGATTTCCACGGGTTTGCGTCCACTGCGGATCTGCCGGGAGATATCGACGAGATTGGTCAGAAGGGTCTCCATGTCGACCGGTGCCGAATCCGTCCTGGCGAGTTCCGCGTCGAGACGGGACGCGTCGGAAATATCGCTGATCAGGCGATCGAGCCGGCGCACGTCATGGAAGATGATTTCCGTCAGCCGCCGTTTCGAATCCTCGGATTTCGCTAGCGGAAGTGTTTCGACAGCACTGCGTAGCGAAGTCAGCGGGTTTTTAAGCTCATGGCTGACATCGGCGGCAAAGCTCTCGATCGCGTCGATGCGGTCGTAAAGCGCATTGGTCATGTCACGCACCGCGATGGACAGGTTGCCGATTTCATCCTGGCGATAGGAGAAGTCCGGAATCTCCTCACGCTGCTTGGCGCCGCGGCGCACCCGGATGGCGGCCGCAGAAAGGCGGCGCAGCGGATTTGCGATGGTTGACGACAGAAGCAGCGACAGAACGATATTGACGAGTGTCGCCACGCCGAAGACGCGCATGATCGCAAGACGTTCGGCGTGAACGATCTTGTCGATATCGCCGGCCTGTGTCGAAAGAAGCAGAACGCCGAGAACCGCCCGGAACCGCTGGACGGGAACCGCAACGGAAACGATCAGTTCGCCGCGTTCGGTAATGCGCACCAGCGCACCGCGGACGCCGGTCAGCGCATTCATTACTTCCGGATAGATCGAGCCGTCGCCGCCCGGCGCTTCCTTGTAGATCGGCAGGTTGCCTGGCTGAAGCAGCCGGTTGAACATGCCCGACATCCACTCGCTCCAGGTTTGCGTCTCGTTTTCGACCGGCGGCAGGTCATAGCGAAGAACCTGGCCACGCGAATAGAGATGCCGCGAATCGAGCAGCAGGTTGGCATCCGCATCGAACAGGCGGGCGCGGGTGCGGGTCGGAGAAATCAGCCGGCGCAAAACCGGCGCAACACGCTCTGGATCGATCGGAAAATCGAGATCCTCGTCGTTCGGCACCGGCGTGATGCTCTGTCCTGCCTGCAGTTCCAGCAGCTTTTCCGGGTCGATGGTGATCGAATTCGTGTCGACCGAAGCCGAGGCCGAAATCGCTGCCGAAATGATCTCGCCTTGGGTCAGAAGGCTTTCAACGCGGGCGTCGATCAGCCCTTCGCGGAATTGGTTCAGATAGAGGATGCCGGCCACGAGAACGACGGTCGCGGCGATATTGAAGAACAGGATACGCCGCGTAAGGCTCGAAAACACGGCATGACCAAAAAGCCGCCGGATGATGGTGAAGACATGCGGCCAGTGTCGGCGCGCCTTGGGCTTCGCCGGTGCCGTCTCCGTTTCCTGGTTTTCGAGCAGTCTGTCTGCCACGTCTTATCCTTCCACCGGGCCAGTCTATCGCCGACCCGGTCGTGGCTTCAAGTTAACCTGTTGTAACGCAACGCGTCAGGCCGCTTCGCGGAAGCGATAGCCGACACCGTAAAGCGTTTCGATCATGTCGAAATCCGTGTCAACCATCTTGAACTTCTTGCGCAGTCGCTTGATGTGGCTGTCGATCGTGCGGTCGTCGACATAGACCTGCTCGTCATAGGCTGCATCCATCAGCGCATCGCGGCTCTTCACTACGCCGGGCCGTTGGGCCAGCGAGTGCAGAATAAGAAACTCCGTAACCGTAAGCGTGACGGGCTCGCCTTTCCAGGTGCAGGTATGCCGCTCCTGGTCCATTGCCAGTTGCCCGCGCTCCAACGTGCGGGCAGCGATCTGATCGGCCGTGGGCTTCATGCCCGGCGCCTGAAGATCACGGCTTCCGGCCCGACGCAAAATGGCCTTCACCCGCTCCACCAGAAGGCGCTGCGAGAACGGCTTGGTGATGAAGTCGTCGGCGCCCATCTTGAGGCCGAACAATTCATCGATTTCCTCATCCTTCGACGTGAGGAAGATAACCGGAAGGTCCGATTTCTGCCGCAGGCGGCGAAGAAGCTCCATGCCGTCCATGCGTGGCATCTTGATGTCGAAAATGGCAAGCTGCGGTGGGCGGGCGACCAGACCGTCCAGCGCCGATGCGCCGTCCGTATAAGTCTCGACCTTGTAGCCCTCCGCCTCGAGCGCGATCGACACCGAAGTCAGAATATTCCGGTCATCGTCTACGAGCGCGATTGTCTGCATACCGTCCATCTCCATTGCCATTTCGTGCGCATCTCCAGGTAATGACATCTCGCCAACCCCCAGCCCTCGCCATGCGCTTCATGAGGAGAAAGGTGGAACAAATTGTGGCAAAGTTAAAGGGTGGTGATCTGCTTTCGTGTTCAATCGCACGTCTCGACGCCTCAAAACTGCCTATTATCAAGCGCATTAAAACGCTCGGCTAACCGATTTAAAAAGAAATAAATTTCTTTAAATCGATTAAATAATTGATTTCGTTGATATATTCTGGTGATGCCGCTTGCCGTTTTGAAAAACAGTAACTAGCTTCCCGCCTCACACCCAATCCCTTCAAATGTAACCTGAGGTGAGCGCGTATGGAGCAGCTTGGACTTTATAACCCGGCAAATGGCGTAGCGGCGATCGGCCTCGAAAAGGTTTCTCGCGTCAACTACAACCTGTCCGAGGTCGAGCTTTACGAAGAAGCCATCCGCCGCGGCGAGGCCGATCTGACCGCCGATGGCGCGTTGCGCGCTGTCACCGGCCAGCACACCGGCCGTTCGCCGAAGGACAAGTTCGTCGTGCGCGATGCCGTGACCGAAGACAAGATCTGGTGGGACAATAACAAGCCCATGTCTCCGGAGCATTTTGCCGTTCTGAAGGCTGATATGCTGGCCCACGCGGCGGGCAGGGAGCTTTTTGTTCAGGATCTGATCGGCGGTGCCGATGTCGACAACGCGCTCCCGACCCGTGTCGTCACCGAATTTGCCTGGCATGCGCTTTTCATCCGCAATCTTCTGATCCGCCCGAAGCGCGACACACTTGGCACTTTCGAGCAAAAGCTGACGATCATCAACCTGCCGAGCTTCCGCGCCGATCCCGAGCGCCATGGCTGCCGCTCGGAAACCGTGATTGCCTGCGATCTCGCAAATGGCCTCGTCCTGATCGGCGGCACGTCCTATGCCGGCGAAAACAAGAAGTCGGTCTTCACCGTGCTCAACTACCTTCTGCCCGCCAAGAGTGTCATGCCGATGCATTGCTCGGCCAATGTCGGCAAGGAAGGCGATACCGCCGTCTTCTTCGGTCTCTCGGGCACCGGCAAGACCACGCTCTCGGCTGATCCGGCTCGCACGCTGATCGGCGATGACGAGCATGGCTGGGGCGAAAACGGCGTCTTCAATTTCGAAGGCGGTTGTTATGCCAAGGCGATCAAGCTTTCGGCTGAAGCCGAGCCTGAAATCTATGCCGCGACCCGTCGCTTCGGCACCGTGCTCGAAAACGTCGTGCTCGACGAAAACCGCGTGCCGAATTTCGACGACAATTCTCTAACGGAAAACACCCGCAGCGCCTATCCGCTGCATTTCATCCCGAACGCGTCGGAAACCGGCCTTGCGCCGCATCCGAAGACGATCATCATGCTGACGGCGGACGCTTTCGGCGTCATGCCGCCGATCGCACGGCTGACGCCGGAACAGGCCATGTATCACTTCCTCTCCGGCTATACCGCCAAGGTTGCCGGCACGGAAAAGGGCGTGACCGAACCCGAAGCGACCTTCTCGACCTGCTTCGGCGCACCGTTCATGCCGCGCCATCCGGCCGAATACGGTAACCTGTTGAAGGAGCTGATTGCCAAGCACGGCGTCGATTGCTGGCTGGTCAATACCGGCTGGACCGGTGGCGCCTACGGCACCGGCCGCCGCATGCCGATCAAGGCCACCCGTGCGCTGCTGACGTCTGCCCTGAACGGCAGCCTGAAGAATGCCGAATTCCGCACCGATGCCAATTTCGGCTTTGCCGTCCCGGTTTCGGTCGAGGGTGTCGAAACCGCGATCCTCGATCCGCGCTCGACCTGGGCAGATAGCGCGGCCTATGACAACCAGGCGGCAAAGCTGGTTTCGATGTTCATCAAGAACTTCGAGAAGTTCGAGGCTCACGTCGATGCCAAGGTCAAGGATGCCGCGCCTGGATTGCTGATCGCCGCCGAATAAGCGCAAAACGTGTGATTCACGTGGAACCGTCGGTCGGGTAACACCTGACCGGCGGTTTTCTTTTGTCCACGTTTGTGGGAAAGATGCGCGCCGGAGAATATCATGGCCAGCAATCCCCTCATCATCAACAGCCGCATCACCATCGCTGCATGGGAACTGACCGAACAGTTCGTGCTGGCAGGCGGTCCGGGTGGCCAGAACGTCAACAAGGTCTCGACCGCCGTCCAGCTTTTCTTCGACATCGCAAACTCTCCGTCGCTGCCGGATCGGGTCAAGGCGAATGCCTTGAAGCTTGCCGGAAAACGGGTGTCGAAGGATGGCGTGTTGATGATAGAGGCAAGTCGCTCCCGCAGCCAGGAGCGCAACCGCGAAGACGCGCGCGAAAGGCTGAAGGAACTGATCCTCGAAGCCGCCAAGCCGCCGCCGCCCGTCCGCAAGGCAACGAAACCGACGAAGGGTTCGGTGGAACGACGGCTGAAAGCGAAATCTGGCCGTTCGGATGTGAAGAAAATGCGCGGCAAGCCAACTGGCGACTGAAAAGGGAGACGGATATGGCGACCTTGCTGAACGGAATTCGCCATCTGCCCGGCTATCTGGATCGTCCCGCACAGGAAAACCTGGTCGAGATCATCCGCCGGATCGTTGCCGAAGCACCCCTTTATACACCTGCCATGCCCGGCACCGGCAAGCCGATGTCGGTCAGGATGACCAATTGCGGGCAGCTCGGCTGGGTGACGGACAAGGAGCGCGGTTATCGCTATCAGTCCACGCATCCCGCCACCGGCAAACCATGGCCTGCCATACCGACAGAACTTATGGCACTTTGGGAAAAGCTGGCCGGTTATTCGAAACCACCCGAAGCCTGCCTGGTGAATTTCTATTCCGACGATGCGAAAATGGGCCTGCATCAGGACAAGGATGAAACGGAACTCGCAGCACCCGTTCTGTCGATTTCGCTTGGCAATAGTTGCCTGTTCCGTGTCGGAGGGCTGGATCGCAAAGATCCGACCGGATCCTTCAAACTGCAGAGCGGCGATATCGTCCTGCTTGGTGGGGAGGGAAGACTCGCTTTTCACGGTGTCGATCGGATTTATCCGAGTACTTCGACACTGCTGAAAAACGGAGGGCGGATCAATCTGACGCTCCGCCGCGTGAATCCATAGGCAGGAATCCGGCTAAAGCTTCCTCAGCGAGACAGTCTCGATGAAATGATTACGACCCTTGCGCAGGATGATGTCTGCGCGCGGGCGGGTCGGGATAATGTTCTGGCGAAGGTTCTTCAGGTTGATGTTTTCCCAAAGCCCTTCTGCAACGGCGAGCGCCGCATCCGCATCGATCGCCGCATATTTCTTGAAGAACGAGGTCGGATCGCGGAAGGCGGTCTCGCGCAGCTTCATGAAGCGCTGCACATACCATTGATGGATCTGTTCTTCATCCGCATCGATATAGATCGAGAAATCGAAGAAGTCGGAAACGATCGGCACGATCTTGCCATCTGCCGGCAAGGGACGCGATTGCAGAACGTTGATGCCTTCGAAGATCAGGATATCCGGCCGGTCAACAAGCATATGGGCGTCGGGCAGCACATCATAGGTCAGATGCGAATATTGCGGCGCCTTGACATTCGGCTCACCGGCCTTGATCGCGGACAGAAAGCGCAGGATCTGGCCGATATCGTAGCTTTCCGGAAAACCCTTGCGCTGCATCAGGCCTTCGCGCTGAAGCACGGCATTGGGATAAAGGAAACCGTCGGTGGTGATGAGATCCACTTTCGGGCTTGAGGGCCAACGCGCCAGAAGCTCCTTCAGCACGCGCGCCGTCGTCGACTTGCCGACCGCCACCGATCCGGCAATGCCGATGATAAAAGGCGTCTTGGAAACGTCGGGCAGGCTCAAAAAACGGTTTCGCTGCCGGAAAAGCTGCTGGGAGGCTTCGACATGGGTCGACAAAAGGCGCGACAGCGAAAGATAGATCTGCCGCACTTCGTCGATATTGATCGGGTCGTCGAGCGAGCGAAGACGCGCGATTTCGTCAGACGTCAGCGTCAGCGGCGTGTCGGCGCGAAATTTGGCCCATTCGTTTGCCGTAAAGTGATGATAGGGCGAATAAAATTCGGTCATCGGGCCGGCTTCCGGCTCATCGGCGGGCTGCGCTACGATACTCATGACTTGGGCCGGCTCGCCTTTTCCTGCAGGCCCGATTGAACGGTCCTGCGTTGAAGTTCATCCAGTACATCCTGCAATGGAATCCCTGCAATATTCAATACGACTAACAGGTGATAGAGAAGGTCGGCGCTTTCCGAGGTGAGGTCTTTTCTATCCTGCGAAAGCGCGGCAATTACCGTCTCCACAGCCTCTTCGCCAAGTTTCTTTGCGGCCTTGGTCTGGCCTGCGGCGGCCAGTTTCGCCGTCCAGGATTCATCCGGCGAGGCTTTCGCCCGGATAGCGACGATGTTTTCGAGATCGCTGAGAGTGAATTCGCTCAAGTCTTTGTCCTCCGGTCTCGAAACTCAGTCGAGCCGCATGGCGATGCCGTGATCGGCCATATAGCGTTTGGCTTCTCCGACGGTATAGGTGCCGAAGTGGAAAATCGATGCCGCCAGCACGGCCGTCGCGTGACCCTTAGTGACACCCGCCACGAGGTCGTCGAGATCGCCGACGCCGCCGGATGCAATCACCGGAACACGGACCGAATCGGCGATGGCGCGGGTCAGTTCCAGATCGTAGCCGACCTTGGTTCCGTCACGATCCATCGAGGTGACGAGCAATTCGCCGGCCCCGCGTTCGACCATCCGTCCGGCAAACTCGACGGCATCGATACCGGTTGCGTTACGGCCGCCATGGGTGAAGATCTCCCAGCGGTTCGCGTCGCCGGTTACAGACACTTTCTTCGCGTCGATCGACACGACGATACACTGGTTGCCGAACTTGTCGGCCGCTTCGGCAACGAAATCCGGATTGTTGACGGCAGCGGAATTGATCGCAACCTTGTCAGCCCCGGCAAGCAGCAGCTTGCGGATGTCGGTGACGGCACGAACGCCGCCGCCGACCGTCACCGGCATGAAGCAATGCTCTGCCGTGCGCGCCACGACATCGAAAATTGTCTCGCGATTGTCGGAAGAGGCGGTGATATCGAGAAAGCAAAGCTCGTCGGCACCGGCAAGATCATAGGCCTTTGCCGCTTCCACCGGATCACCGGCATCGACGAGATCAAGAAAGTTGACGCCTTTTACGACGCGGCCGTCTTTCACGTCGAGGCAGGGAATGACACGGGCTTTGAGGGTCATGCTGCACGACCTTTCGCGGCGCGGATCAGCGCCAGTGCTTCGGTGGGGTCGATACGGCCGTCATAAAGCGCGCGACCGGAAATGGCGCCTTCGAGACGGGCCGCATCCGGCTCGAGCATCCGGCTGATATCGTCGAGCGAGGCAAGTCCGCCCGAGGCGATGACCGGAATGGAAACGGCATTGGCGAGCTCCAGCGTCGAAGCCCAGTTGATGCCGGCCAGAATACCGTCGCGGTCGATATCGGTATAGATGATCGCCGAGACGCCCGCGCCCTCGAATTTCTTCGCAAGTTCGATCACGCCGAGTTCGGACGCTTCCGCCCAGCCCTCGACCGCAACCTTGCCGCCCTTGGCATCGATGCCGACGGCGACCTTGCCCGGAAACTGCTTGCAGGCCTCAATGACAAGCGCCGGATCACGCACCGCAACGGTGCCGAGAATGACGCGCGCCAGCCCGCGGCTGAGCCAGCTTTCGATATGGTCGAGTGTGCGGATGCCGCCGCCGAGCTGCACCGGGTTCTTGGTCGATTTCAGGATCGCATCGACCGCCGCGCCATTGACGCTTTCGCCGGCAAACGCACCGTTGAGATCGACCACATGCAGCCATTCGAACCCTTGGTCTTCAAAGGCTTTGGCCTGGGCACCGGGATCGGGATTGTAGACGGTCGCCTGCTCCATGTCGCCAAGCTTGAGACGCACGCACTGGCCGTCCTTGAGGTCGATAGCCGGGAAAAGGATCATCTTCTTGGTCCTAGAATAGATGCGCGAGCCTTAGGGCTTCCAGCGCAGGAAGTTGGAAATCAGGGCGAGGCCGAGCTTCTGGCTCTTTTCCGGGTGGAACTGCGCGCCGACAAGATTGTCGCGACCGACAAAGGCCGTCATCGCGCCACCGTAATCCGTGGTGGCGATCACTTCGGCCGGATTGGTCGCGGCCAGATGGTAGGAATGCACGAAATAGGCGTGCAAGCCTTCTGGCCCGGTGGCAATGCCGTCGAACAGCGGGTGAGGGCTATTCAGCTCCAGCGTATTCCAGCCGATCTGCGGGATTTTCAGGTCCGGATCGGATGGCGTCATCTCGATGACATCGCCCTTGATCCAGCCAAGGCCTTCGGTCGTGGTTTTTTCCAGGCCGCGCGATGACATCAGCTGCATGCCGACGCAGATGCCGAGGAAGGGACGTGCTTTCGTTTCGACCGCATCGATCAGCGCTTCGCTCATCCCGGAAACGGCATTGAGGCCCGCACGGCAATCCGCATAGGCGCCGACACCCGGCAGCACCACGCGGTCGGCAGCGGCAACGATGTCCGGCTTGTCGGTGAGGTCGATTTTAGCCTCGATGCCGGCCTCGCGGGCGGCCCGTTCGAATGCCTTGGTGGCCGAGCGCAGGTTGCCCGAGCCGTAGTCGATGATTGCGACGCGCATCAGCGTCCTCCGTGGTCGAAAAGTCCGAGAGCCGGACCCTGCCAGCCCGAAACGGACGGCTGTTTTGCTTTGTTTGCCCAGTCCGAAGAGGAGGGCAGGGGATGTGTTTCCGGCTGTGGCAGACCGGAGAAATAGATCTCTTCAGCGGTCCTTAAGTCTGTGGCGCTGATCACGCTTTCAAGCGTCCAGCCGCGGCGGGCAAGAGAGTTTGCGTAATGGTTGCGGCCTTCGAGCGCGATGAGAACATGTATCGCAAAGCCGAGCAGCAAACCCGCAAGAAAGAAACCTGACATACCGAGGAGCAAGACACTCCCGATCTGCAGCACAAGCGCGATAATTCCCGCAAGCCAGAGCCGATGCCAGATCAGCCAGATCCACGCAAACAGCAGTGCCATCCACGAAAATCCGTCGGCTAAGAAAAGCGTCGAACGATGATCCTTTTCAGGACCACCCGGCGGTGTCAGAACGAGATAGCTTCTCAAGGATGATCTCCCGGAAGCGTCAGGCAAGCGTTCCCTTGGTGGACGGAACGCGGTTGGCCTGTCGCGGATCGATTTCGGTCGCAGTACGCAGAACACGCGCTACGGATTTGAAGCAGGTCTCGGCGATATGATGGTTGTTGGCGCCGTAATGGTTGAGGATATGCAGGGTGATCCCAGCATTCTGCGCCAGCGCCTGAAAAAACTCGCGCACCAGTTCCGTATCGAACGTGCCGATCTTCGGCGCCGAAAACGCAACGTTCCAGACAAGGAAAGGGCGGCCCGATACGTCGATCGCAGCCTTGGTCATCGTCTCGTCCATGGCAAGGTCGAGCGAGGCATAACGGGTGATGCCGCGCCGGTCGCCGAGCGCCTTGGAAATCGCCTGGCCGATCGCGATCCCCGTATCCTCGACAGTATGGTGATCGTCGATATGCAGGTCACCCTTCACATCGATTTCCATGTCGATGAGCGAATGTCGTGAAAGCTGGTCGAGCATATGGTCGAAAAAGCCCACGCCCGTCGAAATCTTGGCCACGCCGGTGCCGTCCAGATTGACGGAAACGGAAACGGAAGTTTCGTTGGTCTTGCGGGAAACGCTTCCCACGCGTGCGGCTGCGGTTTCGCCCATCAGGCTCTGCTCCATGCTTTTCTCGCCGCTCCTTATCAGCCGGAAGCTGAAATATCCAGCAAAAGCACGGGGCTTTGCGACACCTTGTCGATTGGAAGCTGCGAGATTGTATTCGTTCGTTGGTCACTTACATAGGTGTCAACACGATCCCGGCAAAGCCAGAGCGGTTTGGCGGGATTTCTTCGGTGCAAGAGCCCGCTTTTAAAGGGGCAGACAGGTGTATTGATGACAACGATTATTACAGTCAGAAAGGGCGGCAAGGTCGTCATGGCCGGCGACGGCCAGGTAAGCCTCGGCCAGACCGTGATGAAGGGCAATGCCCGCAAGGTGCGCCGCATCGGCAAGGGGGGCGATGTGATTGCTGGTTTTGCTGGTGCCACGGCCGACGCCTTCACGCTGCTCGACCGTCTCGAAAAGAAGCTCGAACAATATCCCGGCCAACTGATGCGCGCCGCCGTCGAACTCGCCAAGGACTGGCGCACCGACAAATATCTGCGCAATCTCGAAGCCATGATGCTGGTCGCAGATAAATCCACGACGCTTGCCATCACCGGCAATGGCGACGTGCTTGAACCCGAACACGGCACGATCGCCATCGGCTCCGGCGGCAATTATGCTTTTGCCGCAGCCCGCGCCATGATGGATAGCGACAAATCAGCCGAAGACGTCGCCCGCAAGGCACTCGATATTGCAGCCGATATCTGCGTCTATACCAACCACAATCTCGTCGTTGAAACACTCGACGCCGAATAATCTCCATCCCTGAAAGGGTCCCGCGGACCGGGCCGAGATGGCCGGTCGCAATGGGAAAGCCGAGAGGATCACATGACCAATTTTTCTCCCCGCGAAATCGTTTCCGAGCTTGATCGCCACATCATCGGCCAGCACGATGCCAAGCGCGCGGTCGCGATCGCCCTAAGAAATCGCTGGCGTCGCCACCAGCTCGACGAGAGCCTCCGCGATGAAGTGATGCCGAAGAACATCCTGATGATCGGCCCGACCGGCGTCGGCAAGACGGAAATCTCCCGCCGTCTCGCCAAGCTTGCCGGCGCGCCCTTCATCAAGGTGGAAGCCACCAAATTCACCGAGGTCGGATATGTCGGCCGCGATGTCGAGCAGATCATCCGCGATCTGGTCGAGATCGGCATCGGTCTGGTGCGCGAAAAGAAGCGCACCGAGGTACAGGCGAAGGCGCATCAGAGCGCCGAGGAACGTGTGCTCGATGCCTTGGTTGGCTCGACCGCTTCTCCGGCCACCCGCGACAGCTTCCGCAAGAAGCTCCGCGCCGGTGAACTGGACGACAAGGAAATCGAAGTCGAAGTGGCCGACAGCGGATCCGGCATGCCCGGCGGTTTCGACATCCCAGGCATGCCCGGTGCCAATATCGGCGTGCTCAACCTGTCGGAAATGTTCGGCAAGGCCATGGGCGGCCGCACCAAAAAGGTGAAGACTACCGTCGCGAAGTCCTATGGCGAACTGATCCGTGACGAATCCGACAAGCTGATCGACAACGAAGTCATTCAGCGTGAAGCTGTCCGTTCTGTCGAAAACGATGGCATCGTTTTCCTCGAC
Source organism: Aliirhizobium wenxiniae (assembly GCF_014201355.1). GTDB lineage: Bacteria > Pseudomonadota > Alphaproteobacteria > Rhizobiales > Rhizobiaceae > Neorhizobium > Neorhizobium wenxiniae. The sequence continues at coordinate 11,789 of NZ_JACHEG010000009.1, read as the reverse complement.
GAGATCGACAAAATCGCGGCCCGCGACGGTGGCATGGGTGCCGGTGTTTCACGTGAAGGCGTGCAGCGTGACCTTCTGCCGCTCGTCGAAGGCACCACGGTTTCGACTAAGTACGGCCCGGTAAAGACGGATCACATCCTCTTCATCGCCTCTGGCGCGTTCCACGTATCGAAGCCCTCGGACCTGCTGCCTGAGCTTCAGGGCCGTCTGCCGATCCGCGTCGAACTTCGTCCGCTGACCAAGGAAGATTTCCGCCGCATCCTGACGGAAACCGAAGCCAGCCTGATCCGCCAGTATAAGGCGCTTATGGGCACTGAAGACCTGACCCTGGAATTCACCGAGGATGCGATCGATGCCTTGGCGGATGTCGCAGTTCACTTGAACTCGACGGTCGAGAATATCGGTGCCCGCCGCCTGCAGACGGTGATGGAGCGCGTGCTGGATGAAATCTCCTTCACCGCTCCGGATCAGGGCGGCACGTCGGTGAAGATCGATGCCGAATATGTCCGCAAGCATGTCGGCGATCTGGCGGCCGATACCGACCTGTCGCGCTACATTCTCTAATCCCCATGCGTGGCAACCGGGCAACGTTCGGTTGCCACGCATCTCTGTCTTGACGCCTTTTTGAATGTCTTTATCTCGACATTCCAATATGTCTTAACGTATGGGTGACGCGCTTTCGCGAAGACGCGAGCGGCTTGCCAGATCGACCTGTCACAGTTTCTGGAGCCGGCAGTGGCGCAGATAAAACGCTGGGACACGGAAAATCTTGAAACGCACTCTTATTGCATTGCTGCTGACTGTCGCCTGGGCGGCTTCCTCGACCGGTCCGGTTATGGCCATGACCATCGTGCCGGAAGGCAATCGCAATGCCGTGCAGCCCAAGATCCCGGGTGCTTCCGTGCGCCGCACCCGTGCGGGCCGCACAACCTTCGACGACAAATACGACAAGATCCGTGAGCTTCTGGCGACCGACAAGGCTCTGATCGGCAAGATCAAGTCCACCGCGGCGGCCTATGGCATAGATCCGATCCACATGGTCGGCGCGATCGTCGGCGAGCACACCTATAATGTCGATGCCTATGACAGGCTGCAGAGCTATTACGTCAAGGCCGCCGCTTATGCAGGCAATGCTTTCCGCTTCGCCTATGACGGCGAAACCATCGCCGAATTTCTGACGCATCCGCAATTTTCCGCCTGTGAGGGCAAGTCGGGCTCCTACGCGCTGTGGAATTGCCGCGAAGGCGTATGGGAAAAGTCGTTCCGCGGCAAAAAGGTCGACGGAAAAGCTTATCCCGACAACCGTTTCAGCGCGGTCTTCTTCCAGCCCTTTTATGCCGGGCAAACCTTTGGCCTCGGCCAGGTCAATCCGCTGACGGCCATGATGTTGTCGGACATGGTCTCGCGCACATCCGGTTATTCGAAGCTGGACGAGAACGACGCCGCGGAAGTCTATGAGGCGATCATGGACCCGGACAAGTCGCTCGCCTATATGGCCGCCAATATCCGCCGTTCGATCGATGACTACAAGCAGATCGCTGATGTCGATATTTCGCGCAATCCCGGCATCACCTCGACGCTTTACAATACCGGCGGTTCGGCTCAGCGCGCTGCGGCGCTGAAAGCCCGCGGTGGCCTGCCGGAAGAGAATTATTACGGCTGGCTCGTCAACGACAAGATCGCCGAGTTGAAATCGCTGCTCTAAGTCCTGATATCTTCTGGAAGCAATTCCAGCAAAAGTGTTTTCCGGTTTGCGTCCGCAATTGCGCCAATGACAGGAACAGAAGAGGAGGGTTGCCCTTGGACATGCGCCCCGACCCCTTTGTGCCGCCGGCACCTATACCACGCACCGTCCCACCGTCGCGGCTGGAGATCATCCGCACGGTCATGCTCAACCCGCTGGAACTCTGGGGCGTACCGTCCTACACGCTGCCCTGGATCAAGACGAAATTCTTCAAGGAACGCACGCTGATCGTCAACGATCCCGGGCTGATCCGCCATGTCCTCGTCGATAACGCCTCAAATTACGAGATGTCGGAAATCCGCCAGCTGATCCTGCGGCCTATCCTGCGCGACGGATTGCTGACGGCGGAAGGCCCGGTCTGGAAGCGTTCGCGAAAGGCGATGGCGCCGGTCTTCACACCCCGCCACTCCCGTGGCTTTGCCGGCCAGATGCTGGCGAAGTCTGAAGAATACGTGGAAAAATATGCGACGGTCGGCAGGGATGGCGCGATCCACGACATCTCCGTAGACATGACGGAAATGGCCTATTCGATCCTGTCCGAAACCCTTTTCTCGGGCCAGATCGTAACACAGAGCAACAGTTTTTCCGATGACGTCGACAGCCTGCTTCACCGCATGGGCCGCGTCGATCCAATGGATTTGTTGCGTGCGCCGGCATGGGTGCCGCGCCTGACCCGCATCGGTGGTCGCAAGGTACTCGACAAATTCCGCAATATCGTCGCCGATACGATGAAAGAGCGGCAGAAGCGGATGCGGGAGATGCCGAACGACGTGCCGCAGGATTTTCTGACGTTGCTCCTCCAACTCGAAGGCCCCGACGGGCTTACGCTGGACGAGATCGAGGACAATATCCTCACCTTCATCGGTGCCGGGCACGAAACGACGGCGCGGGCTCTTGCCTGGACGTTGTATTGTGTCGCTCATTCGCCCCATGTGCGCGAAGCGATGGAAGAAGAAATCGATCGAGTCCTGGCAACCGGTGCGGAGCCGGTTGAATGGCTGGAATTGATGCCTTGGGTACGCGCTTCCTTCGAGGAGGCGCTGAGGCTCTATCCGCCAGCGCCATCGCTGAACCGCGCGGCGATTGCAGACGACAGGTGGACGAGCGCGACGGGGGAGAGCGTCGAGATCGAAGCGGGCGTCACCATCCTCGTCATGCCGTGGACGCTGCATCGCCACGAGCTTTATTGGGAAAAGCCGCGTGCCTTTTTGCCGGAACGGTTCCTGCCGGAAAATCGCGGCAAGATCGGCCGGTTCCAGTACCTGCCGTTTGGTGCCGGTCCGCGAACCTGCATTGGCGCGACCTTCGCCATGCAGGAAGCGGTGATCGCGCTTGCTGTGCTGATGAAGCGCTACCGTTTCGATGCCCTGCCTGGTACCGAAATCTGGCCGGTGCAGAAATTGACGACCCAGCCGCGCGACGGCATGCCGATGCGGGTGAGCCTGAGACCCTGACGCCTCGAGACGAAAACCGGATCCCGTTTTCGCAAAGTACGATGCACAAAACCAAACTGCGACAGCCCACGTCTCTGGCGGTCGATTGATCCTGACGCTCCGTGCGCTATTGATTCTTCCGAATAGGCATTCGGGATTTCTTGCGTGGTTTCACCTCTTCTTCTCGGCATCGATACCGGCGGCACCTACACGGATGCCGTTCTTTTCCGCGACGAAGAAGGCGTGATCGCCAAGGCGAAGTCGCTCACCACTCGGCATGATCTTTCGGAAGGCATCGCCGGCGCGGTTGGTGCAGCCCTTGAAAACGGCGGCATTCCCGCATCGCAAATCGCCATGGTCTCGCTATCGACCACGCTTGCTACCAATGCACTGGTGGAAGGGCAGGGTGGTCGGGCGGCACTCGTGATGATCGGTTTTGGCCCCGAGGATATTGCCAGAGGCGGCCTTTCCGAAGCGCTCGGGAGCGATCCGGTTATCTTTCTGCCCGGTGGCCATGACGTGCATGGCAACGAGACACCGCTGGATATGAGCGCGCTCGATGATGCCTTGCCGTCACTCGGATCGGTAGTCTCGTCCTTCGCCGTCGCCGGTTATTTCGCAGTCCGGAATCCGGCTCACGAAATTCGCGTGAGGGACCGTATTCGCGAAATCAGCCACAGGCCTGTGACGTGCAGCCACGAGCTTTCCTCGAAACTCGGCGGCCCGCGCCGGGCGTTGACGACATTGCTCAATGCCCGTCTGGTCTCGATCATCGACCGCCTGATCACCTCGACGGAAGGATTTCTGCAAAAATCCGGCATCCATGCGCCTCTCATGGTCGTGCGCGGTGACGGTGCGCTGATGTCAGCCTCGGAAGCGCGCCTGCACCCGATCGAAACCATCCTGTCCGGCCCTGCCGCAAGCCTGGTCGGCGCATGGTACCTGACCGGGCTGGATGAGGCAGTCGTCTCCGATATCGGCGGTACGACCACTGATGTCGCCGTCCTGCAGGGCGGCAGGCCGAAGCTCGCATCGGATGGCGCCAATGTCGGCGGCCACCACACGATGGTCGAGGCGGTTGCATTGCGCACTTTTGGTCTTGGCGGTGATTCTGAGGTGCATATTGATGATCGCGGGCTAGAGGCAAAAATCACGCTCGGTCCTCGACGTCTTCTGCCTCTCAGCCTTCTGGCGGCCACCTATGGCGATAGTGTTCTGTCGGCTATCGATATGCAGCTACGCGCCACACATACTGGTCGCCATGATGGCCGTTTCGCCGTCCGGATCGCTATGAACGAAGCCTTGGTTGGGAGCCTTCAACCGCAGGAAAAGGCGCTTCTTGCACGGATCGGCTCGACGCCTGTGGCTTTGAACGCATTGCTCACAATGAATTCCCAGAAATCGGTTCTCGACCGGCTTGTCGGCCGCGGTCTCGTACACTTGAGCGGCATCACACCATCTGATGCGCTGCATGTTCTTGGCCGCCAGGGCCAGTGGAATGCCGATGCGGCACGATTGGGGCTGCAGATCGCAGCCCGGAGGAAGACCGGCGCGGGACGCGAGATCGCTACCTCACCGGAAGATCTGGCCGACAAAATCGTCGCGAGGCTGACCCGGCAATCTTCCGAGGTCTTGCTTTCGGCCTGTCTTGCGGAAGACGGCGCCGAATCGATCAACCCATCGGTTTCGCTTGCGGTTGATCGGGCGTTGAAGCGCATACCGGGTATTGCGCAGTTTTCCATTTCGCTTGACCGTCCGCTTGTCGGCCTAGGCGCTTCGGCACCGGTCTATTATCCTGCAATTGCCGATATGCTTGGAGCCAAATCGATCATCCCTTCTGATGCGGATGTTGCCAACGCCATCGGCGCTGTCGTCGGCCATATAAGGGTTACGGCGACAGTCACCATCACCTCGCCGGAAGAAGGCGTCTATATTGTAACCGGTGCCGGTGAGACGACCACGATAATCGGGGAAGCGAATGCGCTGGGAACCGCTGAGGCGCGGGCGGTGGGTGCAGCACGGCGCAAGGCCGGACAGGAAGGGGCCCAGGGCATCCTGATTTCCATCGAAAAGGAGATTATGGCACCCGAAGTTGAAGGCGGACGAAAACTCGTTGAAGCCCGCATCGTTGCCACCGCAACGGGCCGCCCGCGGATGGCACATCCACAATCCTGACAGAACCGCCGTGGGCTTTACGCGCATTGATACCCGTTAGCTCGCAAGCAAAGCGACGGGGCGGGAAAGGGTGACGGCCAGTAGATCCAGGCTCATGTCATGGCAGCAAAAAAGCCGCCGGGAATGACCTCGGCGGCTTTTTGATTTTTGTATTCCGTCAGTCTTACTGGATCACGACGACCTTGGTTGCCTTGCCCGGACGCACCCGGCTGTAAAGGTCGATAACGTCCTGGTTCATCAGGCGAATGCAGCCGGATGAAGCAGCCGTGCCGATCGAGGCCCACTCCGGCGTGCCGTGCAGGCGAAACAGCGTGTCCTGGCCCTTTTCGTTGAACAGATACATGGCGCGTGCACCAAGCGGGTTGTTCAGGCCTGGACCCATGCCGTTTTCGACGTATCTGGCGACATCCGGCTTGCGCGCGGCCATTTCCTTCGGCGGATGCCATGTCGGCCATTCCTGCTTCCAGGCAACATAGGCCGTGCCCGACCATGCAAAACCAGCCTTGCCGACGCCGATGCCGTAGCGCACAGCACGACCGCCCGGCAGGATGTAATAGAGATGGCGTTCGCGGGTATTGACGATAACCGTACCCGGCTTTTCCGCAGTTTCGTAGTTCACGATCTGGCGGACGAACTCCTGTTTGACCCGGTTGATCGGAATGGCCGGCAGGGTATAGCCTGCATCGGTCACCGATCCGTAGGAATCGGTGAAGATCTGGGCCGTCTCGATGCGAACCGGTGCATCTGTCTTGGCTGTTTCGGACGTGGTCGAGCAGCCGGCCAGGGCGGCGGTTGCCAACAGGCCGAGTGCGAGCATGCTGTTGCGAAAGCGCATGGATATCTCTTGGTGAAACTATCGATTGAAATGGCGTCAAGCCGCCGTCGAAACCGTTATTTTCCATTCGATTGCGGTTGGCAAGTTGCGCAAGCGCTCAGCGCGTCGGCAGCAGTCGAATTGAAAAGCCCATTGTCTTTTTGCAACATTCACAATGCTGCCCACCTATGATGGCTAAGGAAAAGGCATGACGATATTGAATGTCGTGAACGACAACCCTCTGATCGATGGCCGTCAGTCGCCCCGCGCGATGATGGTCCGCAAGGGCGCGCAAATCCTGCTTCACGATATGAAGCATGCTGTTCTGCCCGAACTTGTCTTGCCGAATGGCAGAAGGGCCGACCTTATCACCGTATCCGATAAGGGAGAAATCTGGATTGTCGAGATAAAGACCTCGATCGAGGATTTCCGCATCGACCGCAAGTGGCCGGAATATCGGACTTATTGCGACCGGCTGATCTTTGCAACGCACAGGGATGTGCCGCTCGAAATTTTCCCCGAAGACTGCGGCCTGATGTTGTCGGATGGTTATGGGGCGCATCTATTGCGTGACGCATCCCAACACAAGCTTGCACCGGCGACCCGCAAGGCGTTGATGCTCGATTTTTCGCGCACAGCGGCCCACCGCCTGATGATGGCGGAATGGTCTACCGGCAAGAGCTTCGACGACATAGAGACGTAGTCAAAGGCGGCCGGCTTCCCTGCCGCAATTACATAAATCCCGCAGCGCGCAAGTCGCGGCGAGCGCCTTATTTAGGCGCCCGCTTTGCCAGGATGCGCTGCAATGTGCGGCGATGCATGTTGAGGCGTCGTGCGGTTTCCGAAACGTTGCGTTCGCACATTTCGTAGACGCGCTGGATATGTTCCCAGCGTACGCGATCTGCCGACATCGGATTTTCTGGCAGATCTGCCTTTTCTCCGGGACGCTGCGTCAAGGCGTTGAACACATCATCCGCATCGGCAGGCTTGGAAAGATAGTCGACGGCGCCAAGCTTGACCGCAGTGACGGCAGTCGCAATGTTTCCGTATCCGGTCAGCACGATGACGCGCGTATCCTGGCGGAACTGCCTGATGGTTTCGATGACGTCTAGGCCGTTGCCATCACCCAGCCGAAGATCCACCACGGCATATTTGGGTGCCCGCTGGCGCACTTTGGCAATACCTTCGGCGACTGTTTCCGCGGCCTCTACGGTAAATCCTCGTGTTTCCATGGCACGCGCCAGGCGACGCAGAAACGGTCCATCGTCGTCAACGATCAACAGTGAAGGGTCGGAACCAATAAAGTCCTCATTCTGAGGATTGGATTGCTGCAGTGTTGTTTCCATCTTCATTCTCCGGGATCGATGGACCCCAATTATCATATAGAACGCGATAAAATTGGAGCTAGATCAAATTGGCTTGTCCATAATTGATCTTGGCCATTCTATTCGAATGCGTGCACCGACCTGTCCGTCGCCGCGATTGCTGAAGCGGATCGATGCGCCGGAGCGCTCCAGCAGGGTTTTGGCGATGAAGAGCCCTAACCCCAAGCCGCCGGCATGCTCACTCCGCTCGCGTGTCCGGGATGTCATGTAAGGCTCGCCGATACGCGAAAGGATAACGGCGGAATAGCCCGGACCATCGTCCTCGATCATGATCGCCACCCGCTGGTCATCGTATTCCACCGATATGACCACCTCACTCTTGGCATAATCGACCGCATTTTCAATCAGATTGCCAAGCCCATAGAGAATTCCTGCGTTTCTCACGCCTATAGGTTCATGGCCACCGTCGGTTTTCTGCACCAGTCTGATGTCTATGTCGAACTGACGGTGTGGAGCGATCACCTCTTCCATCATCGATGATAGGGGCAGGCGCCGCAAATGTTCCTCGCCCTCCGCTGGCAGTGAGGTCAAGCGCCGCAGGATATCGCGGCATCGCTCGCTCTGGCTGCGCAACAGTTGCACATCTTCCTTGAAGCGCTCGTCCTGCCCGAGCTCTCGTTCCATTTCCTTGGCGACGACGCTGATCGTCGCAAGCGGTGTTCCCAGTTCATGGGCCGCCGCAGCCGCCAGACCATCCAGCTGACCAAGATGTTTTTCCCGCTCCAGAATCATTTCCGTCGCCACCAGAGCGTCGGCAAGCAGGCTGGCCTCATGGGAAACGCGGTAAGCGTAGAAAGCCGCAAAAACCATCATCGAGGCGATCGAGAACCATACCCCGAGCTGCATGATCGGCTGGATGCGCAAATGCTCCCCCTCATACCACGGGACCGGGTAAGGAGAGAGTGACAAAACCGTCGTGCACACAAGCGCGAAGACAAGCAGCACGAGCGAATGACGCAATGGCTGTGATGCAAAGGCAATGATGACCGGCACGCAGATCAGCGGTGCGAAGGGATTGCCCAGCCCGCCGGTGATGAACAATAGCGCGCCCATTTGCAGGAGGTCGAAGCAGAGCAGCGCGAGCGCTGATTTCGGCCCAAGCCGGTGGGTGGCTGGAAACCACGCGGATAAAATGAGATTTGCGACCGCAAGGGCTGCGATCAATATGGTTGCCTGGGCGATAGGCATCGGAAAGTCGAGTACGCCCCAGATGATCAGGACCGTTATCGTCTGCCCCGCCACGGCCAGCCACCTCAGCCTGACGAGGGTTTGTAGGCGGATGCTGCGGCTCACATGGCCGATCTTGCCGTCCTGCGATGGAGTCATGTCTGTACTATGCAATATTGTTTCGGACATTGTTTATATGTGCCTTAAAGTGATCAAACCTCTTAAAATCGACCCAGTATTTCATGGCATGTGACATCCTGTCACGTACCTTTGGGTTTTGCGCGGCTTGTCGGAGCGGCATCGACCGGATTTTCCGGCCATGGGTGTCTGGGATATCGGCCACGCATTTCCGCCCGAACATCTTTCCATGATCCGGACCAGAAGCCGGGCAGATCGCGTGTCGTCTGGATCGGCCTGTGTGCCGGCGAAGTCAATTCTAGAAGCAGCGGCAGTTTGCCGTTCGCGATCGCGGGATGGTTTTTCAATCCGAACAGCTCCTGGACACGAATTGTCAGCACCGGTTCTGGGCCATCATACTGGATCGGATGGCGTTGGCCGGTCGGCGCCTCGAAATGGGTCGGCGCAAGCCGGTTCATATTGTGCAGCAACTCGTGTGGAACCAGCGAACGCAACCCATCCGAAAGGCTCGCCGCCGATATCGAAGTAAGTGCGGACGCATGACCTTGATAGGGGACGAACCAGTCATCAAGGCGGGCGACAAGTGCATCGTCGCTGACATCTGGCCATGGCTCGCCAAGCGATCGATGAAGGAACCCCAGCCTTTCCCTGAATTGCAGGGTTTCCTTCGAAAACGGCAGGCTGTTCAATCCGAACTGCCTTACGCCGTCGGCCAGCGCCCGTGCCGCCTGTTCGCCGGTCGGTTTAGGTAGTGGTTTTTCATTAAATACGATTGCTCCGAGCCGGGTGGTTTGGCGCGCACGAACCTGACGGCTGGCCGGGTCGAAAAAACACTCTTCTGCGGACCGGATTGCGCCGGCCATCTCCGCTTCCACTTCGGAGCGTGATATTTCCGCGGCGCTGAGAATACGCGGCCGCGCAGCCTTCCCGCTCACGTCGGAAATCACCAACATGGAGGCGCTGGCAAGCCGCTCGGTTTCCGGCAGTTCCGCTCCTCGGCCGTTGGCCATGATGAACCGGCCTTTGCCGCCGCGCTGCAGCGCGATCCGGTCGGGATAGGCATGGAGAAGAAGTGGGCCTGCTGACCCGCCTGTCTGTCGTGCTGCCTTGTTTGGCAGACTGTCGGCTATCCGGCTGGCCAGGCCTCGGCTGGCTTGCGCCCGCTCGCTGCGATCGGCCCGGAACCGCCGCAGCCGTTCATCGAGATCGATATCGCTTCCTCCAAGCCCTTGTTCGGTTAGGAGAACCGCGAGATGGCTCGCCTCGAGCCCGCGTCCGTCCTTGTCCGCGTTGATGACCATTGCCGCCAGCCGCGGCGGCAAGGCCAGCTGACGGATAAGATGACCTCTCGGCGTCAGCCGGCCGGTGTCGTCCAATGCGCCGAGAAGGACAAGCAGGCCTTTTGCCTCGGAAAACGCAGGTCCGGGTGGTTGATCCAGAAAGGCGAGCGTTATCGGATCAACCACGCCCCAATGCGCGAGGTCGAGCACCAGACCTGAGAGATCGCTCGCAAGTATTTGCGGTGGCGTGAAATCCGGCAATGCAGCGGTTTGGCCTGTGTGCCACAGCCTGATGGCGATACCCGGCATGGTTCGCCCGGCGCGTCCGGCCCGCTGGTCGGCGGAAGCCTGTGATACCCGTACCGTCTCCAGCCGGGTCATTCCGGTGGAGGGCTCGAAGACCGGCAGACGCTGCAATCCGCTGTCGATGACGATCCGCACACCGTCGATCGTGATGGATGTCTCTGCGATCGATGTGGCAAGGACGATCTTGCGCTTGCCAGGCGCCGCCGGCTTGATTGCCAGATCCTGGTCGTGCTGTGTCAGATTGCCGTAAAGTGGCGCAATCGCGGTGTTTGCGTCGAACCGGCCCTGCAGCCGCTCGGCTACCCGTCTGATTTCCGCCTGTCCCGGTAGAAAGGCAAGGATGGAGCCCCCTTCGTCGCGATGTGCGCTTTCGATCGCGCGCGTGACTGCGTCCTCGACACGCTCCTGCTGGCTTCTTTCATTATAACGGATCTCGACAGGAAAACTCCGTCCCTTGCTTTTTATCACTGGAGGGTTGTTCAGCAATGCCGCGATGCGATCCGTATCAAGGGTTGCCGACATTACAATTATCCGCAGGTCTTCTCGAAGCGCCGCCTGTGCGTCGAGCGCCAGCGCCAGTCCGAGATCGGCATCGAGCGAGCGTTCGTGAAATTCGTCGAAGATCACCGCGGAAACGCCTGCAAGCTCCGGATCGTCGAGGATCATGCGGGAAAATACACCCTCCGTGACGACCTCGATCCGTGTCGCCTGCGAGATCCGCGTGTCGAGGCGCATTCTGTATCCGATTGTCTGCCCGACATTCTCTCCCTTGAGCACCGCCATGCGGGAAGCGGCAGCTCGCGCCGACAGCCGCCGCGGCTCCAGCAGGATGACCTTTCCGGTGCACCATGGCTCTTTGATCAGAGTGAGCGGCACCATGGTCGTTTTGCCTGCACCCGGTGGGGCGGAAAGGACCGCACAGGAGGTCTGGCGAAGCGCCAAGGTCAGTTCGCCCAGCACCTCCACAATAGGGAGAGGCGCACGCGCGCTGTTATCGGGGCTGTCCTCTTGGGGTTTCTTTTCCATATATATGTGAGCTTTCGGTAGTTTCGAGCGTCTGAACCTCATCAGGTCGGCGACGTCCTGGAGGCTCTGCAATGCCATAGCAGCGCGAAACGCACCAGTGAACAGGGGCGCCGTTTCGACTGCTGAAAATCTATGCATGCACGCAATTTAAGCGACAAACATCTGCTCGCATGGCATTGGAGAAAAATGACATTTTTTTAAAGATGGCTGTTGACTCATTCGAGGCCGTGGGACTATAACCCGCTCACTGACGAGGGCGGCGGCGCTGCTAGCGACGATGTCCTTCGTTCTAGAGAAATCTAGGAAAAATTGCTGAAAAGT
>NZ_JACHEG010000008.1 GCF_014201355.1 Aliirhizobium wenxiniae | reverse complement strand
GGCGGCATGGCGAAGTTGGGCAGTCGGACGGAGCCTGCTGGCCCTAAGAACAGGAACTGGTCGTCGGTGACCTTGGTCTTGAACGGATGCCCCTCTTCCTCTTGCCAACCCGGCATGAGCGCATCGATGCCGACCGGATCGACCACCGCGCCGGAGAGAATATGGGCACCGACTTCCGCGCCCTTTTCCAGCACCACGACGGTAAGATCAGGATTGATCTGCTTCAGCCGGATTGCTGCGGACAGGCCGGCCGGGCCGGCGCCGACGATCACGACGTCGAATTGCATCGATTCCCGTTCGGGTAGTTCCTCCCCGGTCATGTCCTCAGATCTTCTTCTCAAATTCCGGCAGGATGTCGAACAGATCGCCGACGAGGCCGTAGTCTGCGACCTGGAAGATCGGGGCTTCCTCGTCCGTGTTGAGGGCGACGATGACCTTCGAATCCTTCATACCGGCGAGGTGCTGGATCGCACCGGAAATGCCGACCGCGATATAGAGATCGGGAGCGACGACCTTCCCGGTCTGGCCGATCTGCCAGTCGTTCGGGGCGTAACCGGCATCGACCGCGGCGCGTGATGCGCCGACGGCTGCACCCAGCTTGTCTGCGACCGGAAGGATGACCTCCTGGAATTTTTCCGAAGATCCGAGCGCGCGACCGCCCGAGATGATCACCTTGGCCGAGGTCAGTTCAGGGCGTTCGGACGAGGCGAGTGCGTCGGAGACGAAGCTCGATACACCCGGATTTCCGGCAGCCGAAACGGTTTCAACCGCTGCCGAACCGCCTTCGCCTGCTGCGGCAAACGATGCCGTGCGCACGGTGATGACCTTCTTGGCATCGGTGGACTGGACGGTCTGGATGGCGTTGCCAGCATAGATCGGGCGCTTGAACGTGTCAGCCGAGACGACCTCGACGATTTCCGAGATCTGCATCACGTCGAGCAGGGCTGCAACGCGCGGCAGGACGTTCTTGGCGGACGTCGTGGCCGGTCCGACGATCACGTCATAGGAAGCGCTAAGCGAGACGATCAGGTCGGCCAGCGGTTCCGCGAGATTGTTGGTGAGGCTCGCATCCTCGGCCACGAGAACCTTGGAGACGCCGGAAAGCTTGGCGGCGGCGTCGGCAGCAGCCTTTGCACCTGCGCCGGCGACCAGAACATGCACGTCGCCACCAATTTTCGATGCAGCGGTGAGCGCCTTGGCGGTCTGTTCCGAAAGGCCAGATGCGTCGTTTTCTGCCAGAAGAAGAATGGTCATGATTGTTGTCTCCTGTCTTCCGTTCTCAGATCACGCCGGCGATCTTGAGGCTGGAAACCAGCTCTTCAACCGACCCGACCTTGATGCCAGCCTTGCGGCCGCCCGGCTCTTCGGTCTTCAGCACCTTGAGGCGCGGCGCGGTATCGACGCCGAAATCGGCAGGCGACTTCTTGTCGAGCGGCTTCTTCTTCGCCTTCATGATGTTGGGCAGCGAAGCGTAGCGTGGCTCGTTGAGGCGCAGATCGGTGGTGACGACGGCTGGAAGCTTGACCTCGATCGTCTGCGAGCCGCCATCGACCTCGCGGGTCACGGTCGCCTTGTCGCCGGCGATCTCGATCTTGGAGGCAAAGGTTGCCTGTGCAGAGCCGAGCAGAGCCGCCAACATCTGGCCGGTCTGATTGCTGTCGTCGTCGATCGCCTGCTTGCCGACGATGATCAGGCCAGGCGCTTCAGCGTCGACGACGCCCTTCAGGATCTTGGCAACGGCGAGCGGCTCGACGGCATCGTCGGTCTCGATCAGGATGGCGCGATCGGCACCCATGGCGAGCGCCGTGCGCAGCGTTTCTTCCGCCTTGGCCGGTCCGATTGACACGACCACCACTTCTTCCGCCTTGCCTGCTTCCTTCAGCCGCAGAGCCTCTTCGACGGAGATTTCGTCGAACGGGTTCATCGACATCTTCACATTGGCGAGTTCAACGCCCGTGCCATCCGGTTTGACGCGGATCTTCACGTTGTAATCGACGACTCGCTTGACCGGCACGAAAATTTTCATGGCATTATCCTCAGGCAGATGTGTAGGCGGTTTTGACCGTCGTGTAGAATTCGGCAGCATAGCGGCCTTGTTCACGTGGACCGTACGAAGACCGTTTGCGCCCGCCGAAGGGCACATGGAAATCGACACCGGCGGTCGGCAGGTTGACCATCACCATGCCGGCTTCCGAATTGCGCTTGAAATGCGCCGCATGTTTCAGGCTGGTCGTGGCGATGCCGGAAGACAGGCCGAAATGCGTATCATTGGCTACGCTAAGTGCTTCGTCGTAATTCTTCACCCGGATTACCGAGGCGACGGGACCAAAAATTTCCTCGCGGGAGATCCGCATGTCGTTGGTGGCTTCGGTAAACAACGCCGGCTGGAGATAGAAGCCACGCGTGTCGCGTTCGATCCGTTCGCCGCCGAAGACGAGGTTGGCGCCTTCCTTGAGCCCGATATCGATATAATCGAGATCCTGTTTCAGCTGGCTCTCGTCCACAACCGGTCCGATATGCGTGCCGCTTTTCAGCGCGTCGTCGACGACTAGCCCCTTGAGGCGCTCTGTCAGGGCTGAGACAAAGCGGTCATGGATGCCTTCGGTAACGATCAGCCGCGACGACGCGGTGCAGCGCTGGCCGGTGGAGAAGAAGGAGGAATTGGCGGCGGCCTCGACGGCGACACCGAGATCCGCATCGTCCAGCACGACGAACGGATTCTTGCCGCCCATCTCCAGCTGGGATTTGCGATTGTGTTCGACCGAGGCGAGCGCTACGCGCTTGCCCGTACCGGTCGATCCGGTAAAGGTCAGCGCATCGACATCCGGGCTGTCGAGCAATGTCTGGCCGACGACGCTGCCGCGTCCCATGACGAGATTGATGACGCCCGCAGGTGTGCCGGCCCGATGCAGGATTTCGACCAGCGCCCAGGCGCATCCGGGCACCAGATCGGCAGGCTTCAGCACCACCGTATTGCCATGGGCAAGCGCCGGGGCGATTTTCCAAGCCGGAATTGCGATTGGAAAGTTCCATGGCGTGATGATGCCGACGACCCCGACCGGTTCGCGGGTGATCTCGACACCGACGCCCGGCCGCACGGACGGCAGAAGCTCACCGGAAAGCCGCAGCACCTCACCGGCGAAAAAATCGAAGATCTGCGCGGCGCGGATCACCTCGCCGATCGCTTCCGGCAACGTCTTGCCCTCTTCGCGGGCCAGCAGCTCGCCTAGCTCTGCCTTGCGGGCAAGGATTTCGTCGCCGGTACGCTTCAATATGGCATGGCGTTCGAGAACGGGCGAACGCGACCATGAAGGCAAGGCCGCCTTTGCGGCCGCAATGGCATTACGCGCATCCTCGGCGCTGGCGCTGGCGTATTCCCCCACGACCTCGGCGGTATTCGAGGGATTGATGTTGGCGGAGACATCACCGGCGATCCACTCTCCGGCGATCAGGTTCTTGTGCAGCATGTCGGTCTCCGTTCAATGCAGGCCGAGATAGGCCTTGCGGACGTCTTCATTGTCGAGAAGTGCAGCGCTTTCGCCTGACAGATGGATATGTCCGTTGACCATCACATAGGCCCGCTGTGACAGTTTAAGCGCATGGTTGGCGTTCTGCTCGACCAGGAAAATGGTCTTGCCCATGGCGGCAATCTCCGACAGCACTTCGAACACCCGTTTGACGACCAGAGGCGCGAGGCCGAGCGAAGGTTCGTCAAAGAGGATCAGTTCCGGCCGTGCCATCATCGCGCGAGCGATCGCCAGCATCTGTTGTTCACCACCCGACATCGTGCCGGCCATCTGGTTGCGGCGTTCCTTCAGGCGCGGAAACAGTTCGAACATCGTCGCCCGGTCCTCGTTGAAATGCTCCATGCCGATGGGCGTCGTGCCCATCATTATGTTTTCCTCGACCGACATGTCCTGATAGATCTGCCGACCTTCCGGCACCAGCGCGATGCCGCGGCGGGCAATGCGATTGGTCGGCAGGCGGGAAATATCCTCGCCGCGATGCAGGATGCGGCCACCGGTCGCCCGCGGCGATCCGAAGATGGTCGACAGAAGCGTCGTCTTGCCGGCGCCATTGGCGCCGATCAGGCTGACGATCTCGCCGGTGCGGATATGCACGTCGACGGATTTCAATGCCTCGACCGGCCCGTAATGGGCATGCACGCCGACGAATTCGAGAAGTGCGTTTTCCTGCATCACTGGACTTCTTCTTCGCTGACGCCGAGATAGGCTGCAATCACGGCGGGATCGTTCGCCACATGCTCTGGTGTGCCGTCGGAAATGACTTCGCCGTGGTCGAGCACGACGATATGGTTCGAAATACGCATCACCAGGCCCATGTCGTGTTCGATGACCAGAACGGTCAGATCGTGGTCGGCCCGCAGGATCTGCAGCACTTCGGAAAGTTCCCTTGTTTCCGCCGGATTGAGGCCGGCGGCCGGTTCGTCGAGGCAGATCAGCTTCGGCGACGTACACATGGCCCGGGCAATCTCCAGCCGCCGCTGACGGCCGTAGGGAAGCTCGCCGGCAAGCCGGTTCGCATCTCCGGCAAGGTGCATGCGCTCCAGCCAGTAGTATGCCCGATCGACCGCCTCGCGTTCTGCACGGCGATAGGTGGGAGTCGAAAAGACGCCGCTCAACAGATTGTTGGCAGTCTGCCGGTGCTGGGCAACGAGAAGATTTTCCACCACCGACATTTCGCGGAACAGGCGGATATTCTGGAACGTCCGGGCAATGCCGGCGCGGGTCGCCAGATGCGAACCGCCGGTAATCGGGCGGGTGATCAACCCGCCGATATCCTGCGTGCCGTCCTCGCCATGCAGGAGGATATTACCTTCACTTGCTCGGTAAAAACCGGTGATGCAGTTGAACATCGTCGTCTTGCCGGCGCCGTTGGGGCCGATCAGCGCGGTGATCTTTCCCTTCTCGACACAGAAGTTGACGTTTCGGTTGGCCACGATCCCGCCAAAGCGCATCGTCACGTTGTTGACTTCGAGAAGCGGTGCGGTCATCGGCTTACCTCCGCATTGGCGCTAGGAACGGGAGAAGACGTCGGTTCGGCAGATTTCGACGGGAAGAAGGCCGGACGGGTGACGCGAACGAGACCGCGCGGCTTCCAGATCATCATCACCACCATCAGCACGCCGAAGACGAAGACGCGGTACTCGGCGAAATCGCGCAGCAGTTCCGGAAGAATGGTCAGCACCAGGGCTGCAAGCACGACACCGACGGTGGAGCCGAGCCCTCCGAGCACGACGATCGCGAGGATCAGCGCCGATTCGAAGAAAGTGAATGAGGTCGGGTTCACGAAACCCTGATGAACGGCGAAGAACACGCCTGCCAGGCCACCGGTGGAAGCCCCGAGCATGAAAGCGGACAGCTTGGTGAATACGTGATTGACGCCAAGCGAACGGCAGGCGATCTCGTCTTCGCGCAGGGCTTCCCACATGCGCCCGAGCGGCATGACACGCAGGCGCTGCACCGCATAGATGACCGCGCAGACAACCAGGAACAGGACCAGATAGATGAACCAGAACTTGTAGTCGGCATTATAGGGAATGCCGAGCGCCTCATGGATGGGCGTGCCGCCTTGGCGCGCCGTACGGGTGAATTCAAAGCCGAATAGGGTCGGCGGCGGGACCGGAGCACCGTTCGGGCCGCCAGTGAAGGCTAGCCAGTTATTGAGCACGAGGCGGATGATTTCGCCGAAGCCGAGGGTGACGATGGCCAGATAGTCGCCATGCATCTTCAACACCGGGAAGGCGAGGACCATGCCGAACAGGCCGGCGAGGAACGGCGCGATGATCAGCGCGCTCCAGAAGCCGAGGCCGAGATATTGCGAACCAAGCGCCAGAAGATAGGCACCGACCGCATAGAAGGCGACGAAGCCAAGGTCCAGCAATCCGGCAAGACCGACGACGATGTTCAACCCAAGCCCGAGCAGGCAGTAAATCAGCGCCAGGATGGCGATGCCGAGAAAATATTTGTCGGCGACGAATGGCAGCGCGAGCCCGGCAAGGAAAAGGACAGCCAGAAGCGGCAGGGACGAACGCTCCTTGCCGGAACGCACGGTCACGCCCCCGCCGCTGCGGCTGAGCACGCCAGAGATGCGCCGGCCGAAGGGCGTCACCATTACTGCCGAAAGAACCAGCCTGCCGGCGGTGATGACCGCAGCGATCAGCACGGCATGGACGAGCTCGTTGCGGAACGTGAAGCCTTCCAGCACCAGTCCGGAAATCGGCCCGACCAGCACGAGTGAGACACAGAAGGTCAGCAGGGCTTCCTTGCCGAGCTTGGGGAACAGATTTTCATGCGTGTTCATTTTGGTCTCCTCACACCTTCTGAATTTCAGGTCGGCCGAGCAGGCCGTAGGGGCGAAAGAAGAGGAGGACGATCAGCAGGCCGAAGGCGAAGACATCCTTGTAGTCTGTGCTGACATAGCCGGCGAATAGCGCTTCGGTCAGGCCGAGCAGGATGCCGCCCAGAACCGCACCGGGCAGCGAACCGATGCCGCCAAGCACGGCGGCGGTAAACGCCTTGATGCCCATTACGAAGCCGATGAAGAAATTGAACGAGCCGTAATTGAACGTCACCAGCGTTCCGCCGACGGCGGCCGTAGATGCGCCGATGACGAAGACGGTGGAAATGATGCGGTCGGTATCGACGCCCAGCACCGCGGAGATCTGCCGGTTCTGCTGGGTGGCGCGGCATTGGCGGCCGATCCGGGTATGGTTGATGACATAGGTGAGAATGCCCATGGCAACCAGCGAGGCGATCAGGATGATGGCCTGCATATAGGTGATCTGGGCAAAGTGTTCTTCGCCGCCGAAGCGGAGGGCGCCCTGGATCAGGATCGGAACGCCTTGGTCACGCGCACCCTGGGCAATCTGAACATAGCTCTGCAGCATAAGCGAAATACCGATGGCCGAGATCAGCGGTGCAAGCTTGGTGGAGCCGCGCAAAGGCCGGTAGGCGACCCGCTCGATCGCCCAGCCGTAAACGGCCGTGACGAAACAGGTGATGATAAGGATGGAGATCAGCGCGAAGGGTACCGACTGGATACCGAAGAAGCTGATGACGGCGAGCACGATCGCAGCCACATAGGCGGAGACCATGTAGACGTCGCCATGGGCGAAGTTGATCATCCGGATGACGCCATAGACCATGGTATAGCCCACGGCGATGAGACCATAGATGGTGCCCAGCGTGATCCCGTTGATCAGCTGCTGCGCCAAGATGTAGAAATCCATGGCGAACCCCTTTTAGATTGTTTTTTTGATTGGGCAGGCGGGGCCGGCTCGACCATGCCGGCCCGCCCCTCTTGTCAGGATCGCTCAGTTGCGAACCGGAGTGCCCTTGTCGTCGAAGGAATAGAAGACGAACTTGAAGTCCTTCACGTCGCCCTTTTCGTTCCAGGCGAGGTTGCCGACAGCAGACTTGACGTTGTTGGCGTGAAGCCACGCAACCTGATCTTCGATCTTGCCGTCTTTGGTGCCCTGGATGGCGGCAACGATGGTCTGGGCGCTGGCATAGCCGAACAGGGTGTAGTTATCGGGCGCGATGTTCTGTTTCTTCAGGTCGGCCAGGGCATCTGCGGATGCCGGGTCTTCCTTCGGATCGGCGGCGGACGAATAATAGACGCCCTTGAGGTTCCGCGGTCCGCCGGCGGCGGTGACAATTTCTGCCTGGGCAAGCGCGTCGCCGCTGACGAAGGCGACGTCGAGGCCCTGCTCATGGATCTGGCGGATCAGCGGGCCGGCTTCAGGAATGAGACCGCCAAAATAGACCGCCTTGGCGCCCGAGCTCTTGATCTTGGTGACCAGCGCATTGAAATCGCGTTCGCCGCGCGTCAGGCCTTCATAGAGGACCGGCTCGACCTTGCGGTCGGCGAGCGTCTTCTTCAGCGCATCAACGAGACCCTGGCCATAGGTATCCTTGTCATGGATAAGGGCGATCTTGTCGATCTTCAGCGTGTCGAGGATGAACGTGCCGGCAACCACTGCCTGCTGGTCGTCACGGCCGCAAGTGCGGAATACCGTCTCGAAGCCGCGATCGGTGACGATCGGGTTGGTCGAGGACGGGGTGACCATCAGGATGCCCGCATCGTTATAGATTTCCGATGCGGGAATGGTGCTGGACGAGCAGAAATGGCCGACGAGCGCCTGAACCTTGTCCTGATCTACGAAACGGTTGGCAACCGCAACGGCCTGTTTCGGTTCGCAGGCGTCATCGCCCTTAACCAATTCCACCTTCTTGCCGTCGATGCCGCCCGCGTCGTTGACATTCTTGACGTAGGCCGAGACACCGGTCCAGACTTGCTCGCCGAACGTCGCGTTGGCACCGGTCATCGGGCCGGCAACGCCGATCTTAATCGTGTCAGCGGCATAAGCGCCGGAGACGAGGAGCGCCGAAGCAAAGGCGGCACCCGTGAGAATCTTCGAAATAGAACCCATTGTTTATCCCTCTGTTTAGGCTGAGTGATCATTAGATGCCTATAGATCTGTTCTTTTCTTTATTGCGACAGTCACCCGCCACGGCGCCTCATGACTGGCTTCGCGGGCAGATAAAATTTGTCGAGGGCTCGTTTGAGATGGGATTACTTCGAAATCCGTCCGTCCGGCCAAGAGAAAGACTGCATCACTTGCCGCCAAGCCCAAACCAAGAAACAACGGGGATAGACAAGATTTACTTTCAGTGCCGCTCATGCACGCGCAACGACGAAACCGCCTTCGGCGATGCTCAGACTTTAGGATTACAATAGGAAACGGTCAGTCTAATTCACGCCTAGTGGACCAGTCCTCGGCACAGATCCAGTCGCAGAATGTCGAGATGATCTTGACGCGCTTATGAGCGCGCGGCACCACGAGATAGAAGCCCGGGACGTCCCGTTCGTCCATGCCGTCCAGCATGTCAGTTCCCAGAGGCGCAACGAGCCGGCCGGCCTTGATGTCGGACAGGGCATCCATTCTCGACACCAGCCCGATTCCCAGGCCCGATACCGCACCACGACGCATCGTGGCCGCGTCCTGGAACTCGATTTCTCCGGCGATTTCGGTCGGTTCCAGCTCCAGATGCCGCAGCACCTTGCCCCACAGATTGCGCGCCATGACTGGATGCAGCAGCGTCAGCGTAGTGAGATCTTTCGGCTCACGGATCCGCTCGGCAAGCTCCGGTGCGCAGCAGATGATTTTCGGATCGCGCACCAGGAGCTGGCTATCGTAATCCTTCCAGGCGCCGAAGCCCCACTGGATGCAGACATCCACTTCGTCGGCTGCAAAGTCGCGAATGCTGACCATGGTCGTCATGCGGATATCCGCACCGGGCATCAGTTCGCGAAACCGCTCCAGCCGCTCCATCAGGTAGCGGGTGGCGAAATACGGGCTGACATTGATATTGATGCGGTTGCGATAGGTGGAATTGGTGACGCGCCGGATGCCTTCGGTGAATTCGTCAAAGCCCGCTTCGATGAAGTGAGAAAGGACGATCGCCTGTTCCGTCGGTTCAATCACCCGCGCCTTGCGCTCGAAAAGCGGGACGTGAAGAATGTCCTCAAGCAGCTTGATCTGCTGGCTGACAGCCTGCGGCGTGACCAGCAACTCGTCCGCGGCGCTTCTGAAACTACCCTGTCGCATAACGGCCCAGAAGGCGCGCAGCGCGTTCAAGGGGGGAAGTCTCGTATGCTGCCCGACCAATTTTCTGCTCCGCTGCGCCGACTGGATGCTGATGCCTATCCGGGTTGTCGGCGACCGGATAGGCCTCGTATATTAGATGACCGCCTTTTCAAGGAAAGGGCGATTTTCAACAATGCGCTCGAAGCCGACTTCCGAGAGATCGAGTGAGCGGTATTCGCCATAGACAATCAGTTCGGAAACGCCGCGTCCCGTAGCCGGTCCCTGCTGCAGGCCATGTCCCGAAAAGCCGTTGGCAAAGACGAAATTGCGCACCTGCGGATGGCGGCCGACCACGAGATTATGGTCTAGCGTGTTGAAATCGTAATGTCCGGCCCACTGGTTGACCACCTTGATAGCTTCGAAAGCGGGAGAGCGTTCGGCAAGAGCCGGCCAGATGATCTCCTCGAATTCCTCGTAACGCGGCTCGAAATCGTCCCAGTCCGCGGCAGGATCCTCGACCGGCGGGCAGCCGGTCAGGAAGAAGCGGCCTTCCGGGCGGCAGAAGACGCCGCTCGGATCGATCATCAGCGGCAAACGGCCCTGGTTGACCGTCGCCGTGCCTTCTGGCGTCTTTGCGCAATCGAAGACGAAGAGCGTGCGCTTGCGCGGCTCGACGGGAATGTCGAGGCCAGCCATGCGCGCCGTCAGCGCGGCGCGGGGGCCGGATGCGTTGACGATCGTTCCGGCTTTGACCACCGCGCCGGATTTCAGCGTGATCGATGTCACGGCATCGCCATTGCGGCCGATTGCCACGACTTCGTCGGTGATATACTCAACACCCAGCGAGCGAGCCTTGTTCTTGAAACCGTACATCAGGCCGGTATTATTGAACCAGCCTTCGCCGGATCTGCCATAAGAGGCGAGCTCGATGTCAGAGACATTGAGATGCGGGAAAGCCTCGGCCAGCTCATCCCTGCTCCACAGTACCACGTCCGCCCCGCAGGCCTTCTGCGCCACATGATTTTCACGCAGAACCCCCACCTGATCCGGCGTGCCGGCCAGGAAAAGATAGCCCCCGGAATGAAATGCCAGATCCGGTTTGTCATCGCCGATCTGCATGATTTCGCCGAAATTGCGGATCACCTCCGATCCATACTGGCTGATCTTGACGTTGATAGGATTAGAGAACTGCGTGCGGATAGAGGACGAAGACAGCGATGTCGATGCCGTGAGATAGGTCGGGTCGCGCTCCACCACCAGAATGGAGCCATTGAAGTCAGGATTGGCGGCAAGATAATAGGCGACGGCTGAGCCGATGACCGCTCCGCCGACGATCACCACGTCATATGTGTCTTTCACTGGGAAACCTCATCGTCAGGATGTCCGAGATCGACGAACCAGCCACCGAGACAGCGGGTGGCGGGCGCCTTAGCGTCGTTCGGCGCCGTCCGGCCCTCAACTGCCGCACGGTAGCTCTCTGTGCTGTCCTGCGCCTTGAAGCCGATATGTCCGCTCCGCGAATTGTCCACCGGCGATACCTTGTTGTCGGATAAGCCGAAGGTGATCGTATGACCAAGGCGCGGCGCTGTCAGGCTAGCTTCGACAAGCCGGGCGCAATCACCAAACGAGAGCCACGACCAGAGCATGCGCCGGTCTGCCGGTTCTGGGAAGGACGAGAAGATGCGCAAACAAGCGGATTCGATGCCGAACTTGTCCCAATAGAAGCGGCTTAACGCCTCGACGAAACATTTCGACACGCCATAAAGGCTGTCGGGGCGCACCGGCGCGTCGACATCGATATGGGCTTCCAGCTCATGATAGCCGATCGCATGAACCGATGAGGCATAGACAACGCGCTTTACACCGTTCTGGCGGGCAGCTTCATAGATGTTGTAACTACCCTGAATGTTGGAATCGAGAATCGTAGCCCAACCGGTCTCAAGCGGCGCTCCGCCAAAATGGACGATGGCGTCGACGCCCTCGGCAGCCTTCGAGACGGCAACCGCGTCCGAAAGCTCAAATGTCAGCGCTTCTTCGTTGGAGCCGAGATTCTCGATGGCGACCCGGTCAGCGAGGCGCAGCGTACTGGCCAAATGCGCTAGACCCTTGCGCAGCTCGGTACCGAGGCGGCCGGCTGCACCGGTGATCAGGATGGTCTTGAAGGGTTTCGTCATGGGGGGTCCTTGGAGTACTCTCAACGTTTCAGTCTGGAGACAGCGGCCGCAATACGGGCGATGGCATCCTTAAGAACGGCTTCGGATGTCGCGGTGGAAATACGGAAGAAAGGCGACAGGCCATAGGCAGCACCCGGCACGCCCGCGACATGGGCTTCGCGAAGAAGATAGGTAGCGAAATCACTGTCATTGGCAATCATCGCGCCGTCCGGCGTCGTGGTCCCGATAACAGCCGCGCACCCGATGTAGGCATAGAACGCGCCTTCGGGAGGATCTAGTGTCAGGCCGTCGATCGCGGAGATTGCGCTCACGACGAGGTCCCGGCGGCGCTCGAACGCCTCACGAAAGCGTGCAACTTCTCCCTGTGGTCCTTCAAGGGCAGCCTGGGCCGCGATCTGCGCTACCGCAGAAACCGAGGTGCAGGACTGGCTCTGGACGGTCGACATCGCCTTGATCAGATCCTTCGGACCCGCTGCGTAACCAACGCGCCAGCCGGTCATCGCATAGGCCTTGGAAACGCCGTTGACGATAAGGCTGCGGTCGCGCAGGTCCGGGCAGGCCTTGCCGAAGCTGACGAAAGCGCGGCCATCGAAAATGATGTGTTCATAGATCTCATCGGACAGAATCAGCACATGCGGATGGCGGGCGAGAACTGCGCCAAGCGCTTGAAGCTGTTCCTCGCTATAGACCGCGCCGGACGGGTTGCCCGGCAGGTTGAGAAAGAGCCATTTCGTCTTCGGCGTGATGGCCGCCTCCAGCACCTCGGGCGTCAGGTGAAAACCGTCTTCGGCACCACAGGCCGGGGTCACTGGCACGCCGCCGAAAAGCTTCACCATTTCGGGATAGGAGACGAAATAGGGCGCGGGAAGAATGACCTCGTCGCCGTCGTTGACGGTTGCCATCAAGGCGTTGAAGATGATCTGCTTGGCGCCGTTGGAAACGGCGATTTCGTCAAGGGCGAAATCAAGGGCGTTCTCGCGCTTGAACTTGGCCGCGATGGCACGGCGCAGTTCCGGGGTGCCGGGTGCCGGCGTATAGAGCATCCGGTTTTCGCGCGCGGCCTTAAATGCCGTTTCGGTCACATGCGCCGGGGCGGCGAAATCGGGTTCGCCCAAACCGAGATCGATTACGTCGACACCAGTGGTGGCCAGATCCTTGGCCGCCTGGGATACGGCCATCGAGGCCGAAGGTTTCACCGCCGCAAGACGGCCTGCAATCCTCGTCATCATTTCGTCTCCGTCACATAACCTTTGCGGACATCTTCTGCCTTCGCCGCTTCGCTGCGCTTCTTTGGATCGCCGAAGCCACCGCCACCCGGCAGATGCAGAACCAGCTTGCGCCCGGAGGGCACATGCTGCCATCCTTTCGGCCGCAGCAGCGTTCCGTCATCCAGCATGGCCTTGCCGGGCTTGCCGGATTCACCGCCATCGCGGCCCGCTGCAGGCGTTCCGATGCGGTCGAACATGGCGGAAAAGTCGAACTCGTGACCATCAGCCGGGGCGATCTCGATGACCTGGCCGAGACCGCCGCGATATTCGCCGGCGCCGGCGGAATCCGGCCGCAATTCCTTGCGCCAGACGACGATCGGTCCGGTATGTTCCGTCGCCTCGATCGGCATCGTGTGGACGCCAGAGGGGAAGGCCGTCGCAGACAGTCCATCAAGGCCCGGCCGCGCGCCCATGCCGCCGGAATTGAACATCAGCACCTCCGCGCGACGCCCCTTTGCGCCAGCCGCCGGCCGAGCGGAAATATGGATATTCCAAAGCGCCGCCGCGCCTTCGGCGAGGATTTTTCCCGGCAGCGCCTTGGCAAGCGCGCCAAGCACGAGATCGGGAACCATATGGCCGATCACATGGCGAACAGAGACCGGTGCCGGCCGCTCCGCGTTGAGAATGTTGACCGGGGAAGAGACGTTGAAGACGGCAAGCGACGCCGCATTGTTCGGAATGTCGGGGGCCACTACGCATTTTAGCGCGTAGCAGGCATAGGCCTTCGTATAGATCAGCGGTACGTTGATGCCCCAGCGGCTCATCGCATCAGTGCCGGTGAAATCGACATCGACGGATTTCTCGCCGATGGTCACTTCCGCAGCGAGATTGATCGGCTGATCGTAGCCGTCGGTCAGAAGCTCGTTGTTCCATGCGCCTTTGGGCAAGCCCGCAATTCGCTCCATGATCGCGGTATGGGTGCGCGACAGGATGAAGGCGCCGAGCGTATCGAGATTGGGAAGGCCGATTTCGTCCAGCATTTCGACTAGGCGGCGATGGCCGACATCGTTACAAGCGGCAAGCGAGAAGAAGTCGCCGATCACCTGGTTCGGTTCGCGCACATTGAGGCGCAGGATTCTCAGCAGATCCTTGTTCACCTCCCCGCGCTCGGCGAACTTCATGATCGGGATCTGGATGCCTTCCTCGTAAACCGACTTGCCATCAGCGCCGAAACCACGACCTCCGACATCGACCACATGCGCCGTGCAGGCAAAGAAGCCGATCAGTTCCTCTCCCTTGAAGGAGGGAGAAACCATGGTGATGTCGTGAAGATGGCCGGTACCCTTCCAGGGGTCGTTGGTGACATAGGTATCACCCGGATACATCTCGTCGCGGGGGATTTCCTCGATAAAATGCAGCACGGCTTCCGCCATCGTGTTGACATGTCCCGGCGTGCCGGTGACGGCCTGCGCCAGCATTTCGCCCTTGGCATTGTAGACACCGGCGGAAAGGTCGCCTGCCTCGCGAACCGAGGTCGAAAACGCGGTACGTAACAGCGTCATTGCCTGTTCCTCGACAACGGAAATCAGCCGGTTCCACATCACCTGCATGCGGATTTCGTCAAGCTGGCTCATGGATTACAATCCCTTTCGGATCAGAAGGATGGTGCCGTCCGTCTGGACGATGGCATCGAAGGGCGATGTGACGATGGTGGATGTCTCGCGCTCGACGATCACCGCCGGACCGATGACGCGCTGGCCGACCTTGATCGTCGAGCGTTCGACGATGGCCGTTTCCAGGGCAGCGCCCGTTGCCGGATCGAACACAGCGCGCTTGACCGTAGGTTCAATCGCATCGTCTGTCGCGATCAGCGCATGGCGCTCGCCGCCGGGCCGCACGTCCTGTGCCTTGACCGAGAAGGTGACGAACTCGATTTCCGGCCCTTCCACGGCACGACCGAAGAACTGGGCATACCGTGCCTTGAAGTTCTCCTCGATCATGGCGCGGTCGGACGCCTCGAAATGCCGATCCGGCAGGCTCACCGGGATTTCCCAGCCCTGCCCGCGATAGCGCATGAAGGCGACGATCTCGCGGCTGATCTCACCGGCGGTGCCGGCGCGTACGAAACCTTCTGCCGTCTGCTTCAGGTCGTCCAGCAGAGTGTTCAACCGGCTCGTGTTGAAGACCGACAGGCTCATGATCTGCGATCCAACGGCTTCATAACCGAAGGGAGCCTTGAGGAAGCCGATCGCCGAGCCGACGCCCGCACCCTGCGGGATAAGGCAACGATCGACGCCGAGCTTTTCGCAAAGCCGCGCGGCATGCAGGGGAGCCGCGCCGCCGAAGGCGATCATGGTGTTTTCCGAGATATTCTTGCCGTTCTCGACCGCATGCACGCGGGCAGCGTTCGCCATGTTCTCGTCGACAACCTCGACGATGCCGAAGGCTGCAGAAAGAGGCTCAAGCTTCAGCCTGTCACCGACATAGCGAGCAATCGCGGCGGATGCCTTTTCGGTCGACAGCCTGAGCTTGCCGCCAGCGAAATTGTCGGGATCGAGTTTACCGAGCACGAGATCGGCATCGGTGATTGCCGGACGTTCGCCGCCACGCTGGTAACAGGCCGGACCGGGTTCGGACGCCGCCGATTCAGGCCCAGCCTGAATGCGGCCCATGGCATCGACCCATGCAATTGAACCGCCGCCCGCGCCGATCTCGATCATCTCGATGACGGGGATGGAGATCGGCATGCCCGAGCCCTTGCAGAAGCGATATGTGCGCGCGACCTCAAAGCTCCGCGCCGTCTGCGGCTGGAAATCCTCGATCAGGCAGATTTTTGCCGTGGTTCCACCCATGTCGTAGGAGACCACACGGTCTAGATCGAAACGGCGCGCCACATCTGCGGCAAAGATCGCGCCACCGGCCGGACCGGATTCGACCAGACGTACCGGAAATTCGGCAGCCGTTTCGACAGACACCAGACCGCCGCCGGAATGGATCATGAAAACTGGGCAATTGGACCCCATTTCCTTGAGGCGGACCTGCAGCCGGTTGAGATAATCGGCCATCTGTGGCCGCACGTAAGCGTTCGCGCAGACTGTGTTGAAACGCTCGAACTCGCGCATCTGCGGCGAGACTTCGCTGGAGATCGAGATCGGCAGGTCAAGTGTGCGGGCGAGGATGTCACGGGCGCGGCGTTCGTGCTCCGGGTTCATGTAAGAATGGATGAAACCGATGGCGACGGCGCCGAAATCCTCAGAAGCTATGCGTTTGGCAATCTCTTCCAGCGTCTGCTCGTCCAGCGGCTGCAATTCCGTGCCCTGCGCCGATATACGACCCTTGACCGGAAACCGATCCTCACGCGGGATCAGCGGTTTCGGCAGTACAAGATCGAGATCATATTGCTCGAAACGGTTCTCTGTGCGCATCTCGATGACATCGCGAAAGCCTTCCGTCGTCACCAGCGCCGTGCGTGCGCCGCGCCGTTCGATCAGGGCGTTGGTGGCAAGCGTCGTGCCGTGGATGATCAGGTCGATCTGCGAAATCTCGATACCGGCATCGCGGATCACGACGTCGATCCCGTCGAGAATGGCTTGTTCAGGCGCGGAATAGTTTGTCAGAACCTTGGTCGAATACAGCGCCCCACGCACGTCCAGCGCGATATCCGTAAAAGTGCCGCCG
This sequence comes from Aliirhizobium wenxiniae, assembly GCF_014201355.1. GTDB lineage: Bacteria > Pseudomonadota > Alphaproteobacteria > Rhizobiales > Rhizobiaceae > Neorhizobium > Neorhizobium wenxiniae. The sequence goes on along the minus strand of NZ_JACHEG010000008.1, from coordinate 195,378 downwards.
ATATCTGCGCCCAGGCGGATGTCGTTTCCGATGGTCATGCGTTTTCCTTCTTGGCAAGCGCGGCCTGGCGCATTTCGGAAAGGGTCTGTTGGGGCGTCAGGGCTTCCGGCGAGATATCGAGATCGAGCAGCGCGCCGGTTTCGGATGCCAGCGCCCGCTCGAAGGCCGCGGCGAAATCAGCCGTCGCCGCCACCCGTTCGGCATGGAAGCCATAGGCCCTGGCGAGCGCCACGAAATCCGGGTTGACCATTTCCGTTCCCGAAACGCGGGCCGGGTAGTGACGCTCTTGGTGGGCGCGGATCGTGCCGTAAATACCGTTGTTCAAGAGAAGAATGATCGGCTGCGCGCCATGCTGCAAGGCCGTCGCCAGTTCCTGGCAGTTCATCTGGAAATCGCCGTCACCGGCGAAGCAGACGACGGTTCTCTCCGGGAAGGCGACCTTGGCGGCAACGGCCGCCGGCACGCCATATCCCATTGCGCCGGATTGCGGCGCCAGAAGGCGGGCCTTGGGTCCAAACTTGAAAAACTTGTTCGGCCAGACGGTGAAGTTGCCGGCACCATTGGTGAGGATCACATCGTCCGGCAGGATAGCGCGAAGATGCGCGGTGATCCTGCCCATATCCACCGGCGACGGCAGATCCTTGAGTTCGAAACCCGCCTCATAGGCGGCACGGCCCTTCGCCCGCCAATCAGCCCATGGCCCCTTGGCCGGCGCAAGCGCGCCAAGCGCCTCCGCAAAAGCGTTAGGACCGGCATGGATGCCGAGTTCGGGCCGGTAGACCTTGCCGATCTCCAGGTCAGAGCCATGGACGTGGATGATCCGCTGGCGCGGCTGCGGCACATCGAACAACGTGTAGCCATTGGTAGAATTTTCACCGAAGCGGTTGTTGATCGCAAGGATTACGTCAGCATCGCGTAGCAGCTCCTTGACCGAGGCAGCCATTCCGACCCCGGCCTCACCGCAGAAGGTGACGGAGGAATTGTCGTACTGATCCTGATAGCGAAACACGGAGACGACCGGGATATCCGACGCTTCCGCGAAAGCCTGAAGGTGCTTGGCCGAGCCTTCCGCCCAGTTGCAGCCCCCATAAAGTATGACAGGGCGGCGGGCTTGCGACAGTATCGCGGACATGCGCTGCATCGCGGCAGCCGATGGCGCGGCCTCGATGAGTTCGGCTGGACCGGACAGCGGTTCCTTTTCGGTCAGCGAGGTTAGCATGTCCTCCGGAAGCGCGATGACGACCGGACCGGGACGGCCGGAGATCGCGGTCGTCCAAGCTCGTGAGACAATCTCGGGGATGCGCTCCACCTGGTCTATCTCGACGGCCCATTTGGCGACCGTGCCGAACGTGGCCTTGTAATCCACTTCCTGAAAGGCCTCACGGCCTTTCATGTCGGTGCCAACCTGCCCGACGAACAGGATCATCGGCGAGGAATCCTGCATGGCCGTATGCACACCGATCGCGGCATTGGTGGCACCGGGGCCGCGCGTGACGAAGCAGATGCCTGGCTTACCGGTCAACTTGCCATAGGCCGCCGCCATGAAGGACGCGCCACCTTCGTTGCGACACACGACATAGTCGAGCTTGCCGACCGTATCATGAAGCGCGTCGAGCACGGCAAGATAACTCTCGCCCGGCACTCCGAATCCTTTTTGCGCGCCGAGCGCCAAAAGGCATTTGACCAATAGCTGGCCACCATTACGTAGCATTGTGAGTTCCCCGATGGTTTTGAGTATGTCCCACAGGCATCAGCCTATCCGTTTTCAGTTTGTTATGAATGGATGCGACCACCGAAGTGAAAGGGGGCTCGCCGGCAAAGAAGTGTTCCACGACGACACCTTCACCCGCAACCTCATCCTGGAGGGCTCTGGCAAAGGTTTGGCTTGCGCCTGTGACCGTCCTTTCGATGAGCGGCCCGCCTTCACCCGAACCGGGCGATATGACAAAAAACGCGCCCTGTCGGCGCTGCTTCATCACTGGCAGTACCACACGAGTCAGATGCAAGGTTGCAGAGAGATTAACCTCCAGTGCCATGTCGATATCGGCTTCTGTAAGTTTTTCGAACGCCATTTCGGCGGGCCAGCGCAGGGCGGCATGGACAACGATATCGGGGCGCATGCCCTCGATGATCATGCGAACCGCGTCGCGATCGGTCAGGTCGATCGCCATGGGAAGCACGCCGAAATCGCTGCGTAACTCGTCCAACACCAGCCTGTCGCGTCCGAGAGCGCAGGTCTCGTAACCAGCATGGGCGAGCGCTGCTGCCACCGCCCGGCCTGCTCCCCTAGTTGCTCCTGTTACAAGTGCCCTCGACATTGATCGCCCTCATCTTTGTGAGGATGATGCCCATAGCCGGGCACAGGCGATATCAAGAAAAGGAAAGGTTTCGACAAGTAATGCTTGTTTCTGACCGCGATACACCAGCCGCGGCGGGCCGCGCCTCGTGTTGCTGGCGCTGAGGGCCGGATTGATGAAAAGTCTCTTGGACGCGTGCGCTCTGGCTTCTGTGCCGAAAAAAAGTTTGGACTGATCGAAGCCATCATCCGAGGTCGCGTCACCTCCAATCCATCTATCGACCTTGCCCCGCTAGTCATTGATACCGAACGACTCGGAAACGCGTTCCTGCAAAATCTCAAGAGCCGATCGTTATTCAAAAGCTCCCTTAGAACGATGCGAAGGAGCTTCACCTTTGCGCAGGCTTCTTCGAATCCGATCTCGGATTGCGCGAATTCGAAGTTGAGTTGGAGTTCCTTGAGTTGGGGCACATCGTGAAGATGCAGACCGACGGCGAGGCTCACGCCGGTTAGAGCAGCCCTCGCTTTTGGATATGAGGTTCAACCAGATGAAGGCCGATAGTCAGTCCATCCGGCCTGAGGATACAGCCGACATGCGCGGTCGCGATGTCGTCGGGGGCGAATGAGAAGGCAATGTATGGTGACAGGAGACCCTTGGCCTGAAGTTCAAGCCCGCGCGGCTTACCCGAGGCAATAGCTTCCGCGGGCGTCTGAACGATTAACGGTTGACTGCTAGTCGAAAATGTTTGCTGCAGCTCACGTCTAAGACCGTCCTGAAATTCCTTGAAATATCTTTTCGACCTGCATCAGTGTCCGTCATGAATAGCCAGAGAGAGGTCAGTCATCGTGGCACCGCCAAGCAACTCATTCGCACGGCCCGTCGTGGCAACCTTTCCGCTATCCAGAATGTAGCCCCTGATCCGAAGAATTTTACGCGCTCGTTGTTCGATCATGAGCACCGCCACCGAATGCGCTCGTAGTTCCGCGACCCGACCGAATAACTGTGTGCGAAGACCGGGAGATAGTGCAGCGGTCGGTTTATCGAGGATTATAAGCCTCGGATTTGTGATCAAGCTCGTGCGAATGCGAGCTGTTGACGCTCTCTTCTCGACAAAGTGCGTGCTAATGTCTTACGTCGGGACGACAAGTCCGGGAACACGCTGAACATGTGGTCGAGTTGATGCCGCTGACTTCCGCGAGCATCGACGACCTTGAAGTTCTCTGTTACCGTAAGACTTCCAAACACTTTAAATACCTGCGGGAAATAGCTATACCCAATCCGGCCCGTTCTCTAAAGGAGAGCTCAGTAAGTCTTGACCATCGAAGCTGAGGTCTCCCGAAACTCTCGGCAGCAAGCCCATGATACCCTTAACCAAGGTCGATTTTCCCGCACCGTTCCCAGCGGCGATGGTTACGATCTCGCGCTCGGATACCGTCAGATCAATGCCGCGAACGTTATCGACATCAACGTCCCAGGCAACAAGGTTCTTAAGTAGCAAAAGCATTACGCGCCCTCTCCGAGATAAGCCATTCTGACACTCTCTGAGGACAGCACCGTTTGTGGCGAGCCCGTCTCCAATCACCCGCCCGCCGTCTAGAGCCACCATGCGGGATGTGCTCGATGATTAGGAAACCGATCCCGCGTTTTCAAAGCTCGGTTATAAGGGTCCAAAGCTCTTCGATGAGGACGGGATTGACGCCGTCGAATGGCTCGTCGAAAGGAATAAAGCGGGGCTCCTGGACGAGTGCTCCACCTAGTTCTACGATCGCCAGGCTGATAACGGGCAGAACCGACTCAACTTCACGTCCAGAGACGGGAAAGCCATGACGGTGACGACGCGACCCAAAATCTTCGCCAACAACGGCGATACATGCAGGACGCCAGGGATTGGCGCATCGGGGCGTCGTCATGCAGCCGGACTTCATGGTCAATGGAATATCGCGAACGGCCGCCTGATCGAGATTTTCCGGAGATGGAGACGACCGAACTGACAGTTTATGCTGTCTACCCGACACGCAAACTGCTGCCTCTGAAGGTTCGGTGGGTGCTCGATTCTCTTACGGACGTATTCTGGGACCATGCGGAAACTGCAAGTAGTTTCACGCGTAGCGACTCGGGATCTCACCCTAAAGGCTAACCGGCAATCCGGAAATTAGAATAGCAAGTGTTAGAATTGAAACGACGGTCGAGACAATGATCACATAGGTCGTGACGGTCGCATCGCGCGCATAGAAACCCGCGACCATGAAGGAACCGGTTCCCGCGGGAAGTGCCGCGAGCAAGGTCACGGCGACGGTTTCCGGCGCTCGCAATTCGAAAACGAAGGTCGAGACCGCCCATGCCAGAAGTGGGTGGATAGCGAGTTTTGTCAGCACTAGAAATCCGATGAAAGGCATGTCGAGGCCGCGCGAAGGACGCGGCTGCGACAGGAACAGACCCAGTGCCACCAATGCACAGGGAGACGCCGCAGCGCTAAGCAATTCCAGAAACGTCTTAATCGGCCCCGGTAAGGACAAGCCAAGGAAGGGAAAGGGAAGCGCGGCCAGCGAGGATAGCAGGATCGGATTGCGGATCAGCGTTCTGAACACCTTGCCGGCGATTTGGCGGGCATTTGAGCCGCGGGCATTGATCGACAGTTCGGCAAGGACGATCGCTGCCGCGAATACGAGGCACATGGTAATCAGCAGTGCCAGTGTCGTGAAGATAACGGACGTTCGGCCGAGAACCATGATCAGCAGCGGCAATCCGACAAAACCGATATTAGAATAGGCTCCGTTCAAGCCGTCGATCGCACCATCCGCCAAGTTGCCGCGAACCTTTGTCGCCACAAGCGTGGCCATCACGAAAATGATGATTGTACTGACGCCGAATGCGCCGATAAAACCTGACTGCGCCAGATCCTGCGGTCGCGCGGAACTGATGACATCGAACAGCAGCGCAGGAACAGCCAGCCAGACGACGAATTTATTGATCTCCAGCGACGCGTTCGGACCAAGTATCTCTGCCCTGCCAGCGCCCCACCCGGCAAAGATCAACGCGAAAATCGGAATGACGATCAAAAACGCAGCAATCAAGACTTTCTCCTTGAATTCACTCCAAACGGCCACTGGGCTACTGATGATCGCTGGCATCCACCGGCGGCAGGAACGATCGCTCACCCGTCAGCATGAGCGCGCCTACGACTGGCGCATATATTGTTATGCGGAGATTGGAGTCTGCCGGGCTAGCCGACCCTTTCGCTCAGCCGGGATACACACTGGCGCATGATCTGCTCGACCTCGCGCTGGGACAGTTGCGGCTGGCCGTCGACGCGAGGTAGCATGGGGACGGTGACGGCTGCGATTGCGTGGCGGTTGTTATCGAGCACCGGGAAGGAAACGGCATGAACACCGGCGTATTGATGACTGTCGATCGAGGCAAAGCCCTTAACCGCCGCCTCGTGCACATCACGTCGAAAGGCCTTCATTTCGGCTGCGGAGCTATTAGCCAGACTTTCCCGAATCCTAAGTTCCATCACTTCTGGGGCCTGAAATCCGATCAGGACCCGGCCGGATGCCGTGGGGCCGACAGAGATTTCCGATCCGACCCGGACGGCAAACCCGATACCGCTTGGAGCCTCGACGGAAGCAATCACGGTCTGGCTCCCCTGATTATATACCCGCAGATCGCATGAAAAATTCACCTGCCGGGCCAGGTCCTGCATCATCGGCATCGCCTCGGTGAGCAATCTGCGCATGGGCGGATGGATCTGGGAGAGCCGGAACATCTTGGTGGTGACGGAAAATTTGTCCTGATAGCTTGAGACATATTCCCGTCGAACGAGGCAGGTCAGCATGCGATAAAATTCATTGACACTGCGTCCGAGAAGAACCGAGAGCTCCTTCTGCGTGAGCGCAACCTCCGAATTGCTGAGGACCTCAAGGATATCGAGACCCTTTTCGAGAGCGGGCGCAGAATAGACCTTTGCGCTTACAATAGCTTCATCGTTATTGTCGTCGTTCTGCGCCACGGGAAAATCCATTCGATCAGTCGCATTCATAATTGCCCTCGTGAACATCTAGCATCCCGTGAACCCACATTCCATCATCGGTGTTCACCTTTCCTGTCAGGTTTATGAGCGCGCGGGAGGTACATTTTCAGTGCAGTTCCAACACGTTCGAGCAAGGACCTACGGATTTCAGAATTTTTGCATAGTCGCGGCCTTCATCCCTGAGCGGATCATTGCCCATGGTGATCACCAGCAGTGGCGCCAGACCCGCAACCGATGCAACAGGGATCGGGAAGGTACGCCAGTCGAGCCCGACCGCGTCGTCGGATAAGCAGTTGAATGAACCAGCCCATCGTATGCGCGGTGAGCGGCACCCCTTGCGTGTACGCTTCATAAGAGGCGCTTTGCGCCGCTTGATCGAGAGCCGGATAGGCCAATGCCTGAAAAACGACAGCAGGAACCTGTCCACACGCGCCATGATCGCCAGAACGGAGGAAAGGTTTCCGCCCCCGCTATCGCCGCCGACCGCAGTCCGATCCGGGTCGATCGAAAGCTCTCGGGCGTTGCCCGATAGCCAGCGCAACGCCTTAGCTGCATCGTCGATCGCGGCGGGGATAGGATGGTCGGGCACGAGCCTGTAATCGACCGCGACCACGGCGATACCTACCAGAGTGGCGAGAATGTGACACATCCGCTCGTGCCTCTCGACGTTCCCCAGCATCCAGCCGCCGCGATGAAGGAACAGCAGGCCCGGTTGTACTTCGTCTCGCGTGCCTTCCCCACGAGAGATCCGCAAGGCTAAAGCGTGACGGCTCGTCCCTATTGTATGGTCTTTAACCGAGGCGGTCGGACGTGCCGGCACCTGCAGACGATGCCAGCCGCCGGCAAAGGCTGCTCGCGCCTCCCCCGGCGTTATTTCCTCATTACGGCGCAAACCCAGTCTTTGCGCATCCCCGACGAGTTTTACGATATCGGCATTCATCAGGCTCTCCGGGTGCGGTAGTCCGCAGCGGCGCGTTGATCGCCGCTGCGGATGTCGCATGGAACGCCACCGGCTTCGCCTTGAAGCCGGTGAGATTTCGAGGGTCAACCCAGCTTACCCGCATATTTTTCGAGCAGGCCCCATGCCTCTTCACCGAACTTCTTCTGCCAGTTGGCGTAGAATCCGGCTGACTTGAGCTTTTCGCGGAAAGGCATCGGATCGACTTGGTTGAACACCATGCCGTGGCCCTTTAGGGTTTCGACGGTCGACACAGCCAGTTCCGCATGCTCCTTGCGCTCGAGCACCGCCTGCTCGTCGAAGATCCGAGATGCGGTGCTACGAAGATCGTCGGGCAGGCTGTCCCACCGGCGCTTGTTGGAAACAATCCAGAAACCATCCCACATATGTGAGGTCTGGGCGCAGTACTTCTGGACTTCGTAAAGTTTTCCCGTCTCGATCAGAACGGCAGGGTTTTCCTGACCATCGACAAGACCGGTCTGGAGGGCGGTATAGAGTTCGCCAAAATTGATATTGGTCGGAGAGGCGCCCAGCATCTCGAACAGCGAAACGGCCAAAGGCGAATTCGGCACACGGAACTTCATGCCGACCAGATCATCGGGTTTTGTGATCGGCTTGGCTCCTGTGGTCATGAAGCGAAAACCGTGATCCCAGATCTTGTTTTGGGCAACCAAGCCGAGCGGCTCAAACTGCTTGCGCAGATAAGCACCGAGGTCACCGTCATAGGCGGCCCACAAGGTCTTCTCGTCGGGCCATGCGAAGGCCACGCCATTGATCGAGCAGGCCGGGATCAGTGTCCCCCAGACGCCACCCGCAGTGGAAAACATCTCGAGCGCACCGGAGCGAACCTGCGACAGCATGTCCGTATCGCTCCCCAACTGGCCGGCCGGAAACACCTCGATGGAAAGCCGGCCATCGGTAGCCGCGAGGATTTTTTCTGCGGCGAGCTTGAGGTTCTTCGGATTGGGGTGAGCTGCCGGCAGAGATATCCCGAGTTTGAATCGGAATTTCTGTTGCGCATGCACGATACCCGGCGAGAACAACCCGCTTGGTCCGGCGATGCCGGCAACTGCAGTGCCCGCCATGATCTTCAATGTCCGCCGGCGAGCCTTATCGACCGTTCCTGCCATTTTTTTGTTTTCGATGTCTTTCATGTCTTCCTCCCTCCAAAGCGCGAAATGCGCGTAGCTTCTGATTTCAGATTAGTCGGACCTGCAATACCTACCTCCAGGCAGGATTTCGCCGCCTGTGCGATCACGCAGGTCTCACCTTGAACGGTATTGCGCCTGATCCCTGACGGCGGGTCAGAGATATGCAGTGGTCAGTGCAGGTACGGCCGCAATCGCCAACAATCCGATGAGCAGTGCCAGCAGGTAAGGCCAGATCGCCCCCATGGCTTCATCGGGTGGAACATTGCCGATCTTGCAGGCAATGTAGAAACCGATACCGATCGGCGGTGTCATGAGGCCGATATTCATCGCGGTCACGACGACCATCGAGTAATGCACGTCATTGATGCCGAGCTGGCGGGCGATCGGGAACATCAGCGGTGCCATCAGCACGATCGCGGGCAGGCCTTCGAGCACGCATCCGAGGATCATGAACACCAGGATCGTAGCAAGAAGATAGATAAACGCCCCACCCGGAAGTTCGGTCAGCTGGTTTGCTATATGTCCGGCAAAGCCGGTTTGGGTCAGGGCCCAGGCCATGGCCGAGGCAGTGCCGAGGATCACCAGAATGGCACCGGACAATGCCGCGGTTTCCACCAGCATCGCGTAGATCTTGGTCGGGCGAATTCCCCCGTAGAGGACTATGCCGATGATCATCGCATAGAGAACGGCAATGGTTGACACTTCCGTGGCTGTTGCGATGCCACCGCCAACCGCACCGCGGATCAGGAAAGGCAGCAGCAAAACCGGAGCAGCCACCAATGAATAGCGAAGTATGAGCTTGAGCGAAGGGCGTTGCACGCCTGTCATGTCTTCGTCGCGGGCTTTCCATCTGGCAAGGATTGCCAGCACGATCAGCAGGACCATGGCGATCACGAAACCGCTGGTAAAAAGCGACGCGATCGATACGCCGGCAATCGATCCGAGCACAATCAGAACGATGGATGGCGGAACCGTGTCTGCCATGGCGGCGCCGGTGGCAAGGAGCGCGATCATTTCCTTCGGCTTGTGCCCGCGGCGTTTCATTTCTGGAAACAGAGCCGGCGCCACCGTCGCCATGTCGGAAACCTTCGATCCCGAGATGCCAGATACTAGGAACATCGAGCCAAGCAGCACGTAGGACATTCCGGCCTTAACATGCCCGAGAAAAGACGCCATGAAATCGACGATCGCCTTGCCCATACCGGTGGCATCGAGAACGCAACCGAGGAGAACAAAGATGGGCACCGAAACAAGAATCAGCGAGGACATGCCCTCGTCCATGCGGCCTATCATAACCACGGTCGGTATATAGGTGCTGTAGAGAAGGAAGCTGAGCGTACCCAGCCCGAAACAGAAGGCGATCGGCACGCCAAGAAGCAGGAATATTCCCACAAAGCCGACGAGGAAGATCAGGATATTGAGGTCTCCGAGATCCTCCAGCCGGTCCGAAACCAGCCAGAACAGCCCCCCGACGACGGCGACGATCAGAACGGAAAGACCAAAATCCTTCGAGGATGCGCTCCGCCACAGGCTGACGGCAAGCGTAAGGCCCATCAATGAGATACCCGCCGGCAGCGCGGAGGCGCGATAGCCCAGCGATATGCCGAGCGAAACCGAGCGCACGAGCGCTTCCTGCTGGACATGTTCGATTGCCGGCCAAAGAAGAGAGGCTAGCACGACGCCGACAAGCACGAGTGCCAAAGTCTCTACAAAGCTGCGGGCCCGTGGGGGCAGCGCTAGAAGAACGACCGTCAGCCGCAGGTGCTCGTTGCGGTCGATCGCAATCGAGGATCCGAGCATGGCAAGCCACAGAAACGCGATCGACACCACTTCGTCGATCCAGAAAATTGGGGTAGAGAGCACGTAGCGACTGAAGACGCCCCCGAGCAACAGCCCGACGATCAGGATCAGAAGTCCGGCCGACACGATTTCGACCGGTCGCATGAATCTCGATCCGGGCCTGGCGTCGATCACCTCCGACTGGGTTTCAGCGAAGAAGTCGTCATCTGCTGCATGTGCCATGCAATTCCTCCCGCACGCACCGTCGCGAAGCACTTGCTCCGCGAAATCCTCTCATCAGCCCCTTCTCATGGAGCTAATGTCCCATGCCGGTTGCTCTGACCGAGCACTCCTCCCAGCATTTGTCATTTGACAGGTACAACACAAATTTCAAATATAAAACTTGATGATAGTCAAGAGTATTCTCAAGCTGTCGTCACGAGCATTTCCATGGCTCTCACGCCTCGATCGTCGAATGCTTCCAGGCGCCAGCTTTCTCCATCGCGATCCATGAGAATGGAGATCGGGCGGGCGCAGAATAATGGCGCGAGGTGCTTTGTCCTAAGGGTCGTCATCTTCTGCCCCACCTCCTTGCGAAAGTGTTCGGTGAAAAGCAGAGTGGCCAACCCACCGTTGACCACGAGATCTGTAAACCCCTCGGTTTCCCGCGCATAGGCGCGGTCCAGATGGATCTTGTGAGAGTTAAAGCCAAGAGCGGAATATTGGAACAGCAGCGTATCGTCCGGCGTCACAGACACGGCACCGGCCGGAGGGGCCCCTTCCGCCGGGGCCGTTGGAGTTCTGTTCGTCGCGGCACTCATCATGATATAGGTCTGGAATTCGACAAGTGCTGGCTCCGGCTCGTCCACCGTGTTCAATTCATGCTCGATCGTTACGATCGCCATCTGACCGCTTAGTGTCTCCTTGTGCGAGACTTTCTGGATGCGGCTCTTTCGGAGCAGGTTGCTTCCGATAGGAATGTCGCGTCGATATTCGACCGAACGTCCGCCGAGCAGCAACCGCGGCAGACCGAGGTCAGGCAATGGCACGCCCAGTCCGGGAAATCCGTCCGATCTGATCTCCGACCGTCGGCTGTCAGCCGCCAGAAGAATGAATTGCCAGCCGCGTGGGAGGCTGTCTCCATTGGCGAACGTATTCGGGTCGACATCCAGCATCGCCGCCACCCGCCGCACCGTGGCAAGCGCACAGGTCTCCTGTCGCGTGACCAAGTTGCCATATTCAGGTTGGTCGGTAGTCAAAGCACTCTCCCTTGCTGGTCACTCGACGCCTGGCGATCATTCTGCCAGTCCTGGAAACTGCGGCCCGACGTCGCCAGTTCGACGAGAAGGGCCGATGGCTCGGACCCGGCGCCGCCGACGGCAGATGCTTCGATCACATGTTCGAGTATTTGCGGCAGGCCGATCCTGTCGGCGGTGAACATCGGTCCGCCTTTCAACCTTGGAAAACCGTATCCGTTGACGAAGACGAGATCGATATCGGAGGCTCTCGGACTGATCTTCTCCTCTAGAACCTTGGCACCCTCGTTGACCATAACGCTCAGAAGACGCAATTGGATTTGGTCGCAGCTAAACACCTGGATCGGGCGGCCCAAACGCTTGCGTTCGGTGACGATTATTGCCGAGACCTCGTCAGAGGCCAACGGTTTGCCATTCGGATAATCGTACCAGCCTTTTCCGGCCTTCCGACCCAACCGTCCCATTTCACACAGGCGGTCGGGAATGGCGACATACCGTTCGCCAGGATTGCGGGTGGCCGCACGGCGTTTGCGCATGGCCCATGCGATGTCGAGACCCGACATGTCGGCGACGGCGAATGGCCCCATGGCGAAACCGAACTCCTCGACCGCTGCGTCGATGTCGCCCGGCGATGCTCCATCCTCGAGCAGGTATTCGGCATGACGTCTGTAGGTCGAAAAAATCCGGTTGCCGATAAAGCCATCGCAGACACCGGCAACGACCGGAAGCTTGCCGATCCTGAGCCCCAGGGCCATGCCCGTTGCCAAGACGTCTTGTGAAGTCGCGTCCGCCTTGACCACTTCGAGCAGGCGCATGACATGGGCAGGCGAAAAGAAATGCAGCCCCAAAACGTCCGTGCGACGCTCCGTCATGGCGGCAATCGCATCGACATCAAGATATGAAGTGTTGGTCGCAAGAACGGCGCCCGGTCTGGCGAGCATGTCGAGACGTTCGAAGATCGTGCGCTTGACATCCATGTCCTCGAAAGCCGCCTCGATGACGAGGTCCGCGTTTCCGACACGCTCCCACACATCACTAGCCTCGAACCGGCCTCTTGCCGCCTCAGCCTTTTCTTCGCTCACGCGCCCGGCCTTGACCTGAGACTGGAGGATGGCTTCCACCCGGTCATTGCCTGCGGACGCAGCTTCGGCGCTTTGCTCGATGATATCCACCTGCAGGCCGGCGACCGCCAACGCGACCGCTATGCCGGAGCCCATTGTGCCGCCACCGATCACGGCGACCCGTTTGACGGGCCTTGCATCCGCATGGCTGCCGCCGAACCCCCTTGCGGACTCCACCTCCGCCCGCACGAGATATCGAAGCGCTTTGGCCTCTTCGGATGCCAGCGATTGCCTACGCGATAATTCTTCGCGTTCCAGCCCCTCGGCGAACGTCAACGCGGTTGCGGAGCGCATCAGATCAACTGTCTGCAGGACCGCATTGCTGCCCTTGCCGCGCTTGACGGCATCTCTGGACGCCGTCTCTATGTCCGTCACGGTGACCGGCTTTATCGTAACGTCAGGGAGATGCCGCTTATGCCAGACCGGTTCCTTTGCGACGACGGATGCCACCAGATCGGATGTGTCGAGCACCTCGTCGAAAAGGCCCGACTGCAACGCCGCTGCGGCAGAGATCGCCGGCTGCGCCACCATTTTGATGGCATCGATCGTTCCCGTTAGGCGTGGCAGCAGTTGGGTCACGCCACCTCCTGGAACGATCCCGAGCAAGGTACAGGGGAGTGCTGCGGTGGCACGTGCCGATGCGATACGCCAGTCACATGCCAGCGCCAGCGCTAGGCCGCCATCCTCGGCTTTTCCGTCGATTAGGGCCAGCACCGGCTTGCCGGCCGAAGCAATGGCCTGAAGCACCGGCGAAATGCTTACAGCGTTATCGTAGTTGCCATCGTTATCCGCGGGACTTGTCGCGAAAACGCCATTGATCCCGCAAACGGCGATGATTTGAATATCGGACCGGGCGTCCAGCCGGACTACCTCTTGTAGCACGCCGTCCACGACCGCGCGATCAAGCCGGTTGAGCGGCGCGTTGTTTATGACGATGACGCCTACTTCGCCAACCGCATACGAGGTCGTGAAGGCGAAATCAGCCTTGTCTTCAGGAGATACCACGATGTTTCCTCCATCCTGAGGCGCGTCCGTAGCTCTCGCCAGACACGCCAATCTTCCGCGTCACCCTAGAGCGGAAGGTGTCGGCTGCACGGTGACAGCCGACCGGGGTTGCCCCCGACGCCTTATTCGGCGTCGCCCTTGATCTCGTGCACCTCGACGACATTGCCTTCGGGGTCCTGGAAGAAGATCTGCTGCCATCCCTTGATCGCCCACTGACCGTAATCGGCATAAGGGACGGCACGTTCGGTCAGTCGCTTCTTGATGGCTTCGATGTCATCCGTGCGAAATGCAATATGTCCGCGGTCGAGCGGGTTGACGCCCTTGCCCGTCTTGAACGCAACGTTCAGGTCGCGTGTCGCGAGATGCATTTCCGTCGATCCATCGGTCAGAAAAGTCACATGACCGCCGTAACCGCGATCCTTGATCTGGTCCGCGGCATCGTGCCCACCGTAATAGGTCTGATCCAGCTCGAGGACATCCTTGTAGAAGTTCTCAAGGTCGGTGACATCCTTGGCAGTGAAGTTTACGTGGTGAAAACGCGTAGCCATAATCTTCCTCCTTTTATCGGCCACCCAATGGAAGGCGGCACATCACGCCGAAGCGTCAATTTCAGTGAATGTGGATGCCGCCGTTGACGTCGAGCGTCGCGCCAGTCATGTAGGTCGAAAGGTCAGATGCAAGGAACATGCATGCACCGGCAACCTCTTCGGGGCGCCCCGGCCGCCCGAGCGGGATAGCCGTTGAAAGCTCATCGAGACGGTCGGCAGACATCGCCTCGGAGACGAAATCAGTAGCTATCAGCGATGGGCAGATGGCATTGACGCGGACATTGGCGGAGCCGAGTTCTCTTGCAAGTGTCCTTGTCAAGCTGAGAACGCCGCCCTTTGACGCCGCATAGTGCGCTCCGCCGAACAGGCCGCCACCGCGTTGGGCAGCGACCGAGGCGACATTGACGATCGATCCGGATTTCTGCGCAGCCATCGTGGTTGCAAATGCGGTAACGATATTGAACGTGCCGCGCAGGTTCACACCCATCACCAGTTCGTATTCGGCGGGTGATATCTCGTTGTATTTGGCGGGTTTCATGATTCCCGCGGAATGGATCAGCGCATCGACGCGGCCGAACCTCGCAATCACGGCATCTCGCGCTGCCTCGCATTCTTCTTGTGAAGTGATGTCGCATTGGAGCGCCATGCACCCCGACGCGGGATATTGTTCGGCAAGCGCAGCAGCGGCATCGACTACCCCGCCATGCACATCCAGCACGGCAATCTTTGCGCCGTTCTCGGCCAGCAAAATCGCTGTCGCCCGCCCAATACTGTGTGACGACGCTGCGCCGGTTATGACGCAGATCTTATCTTTCAATAGCATTTGGAAAGCTCCTCCAGAACTCCATGCGATTGATCATTATCAATTTCATATGTGATGTCAACGTTTCATATGCGAGTTATTTATTGACGAAAATCAGTTGGCGATCTACCAATGTCACCTCGGGACAGGCAGTGCCTTTCGTCGATGGCAGCGCACGATCTGATGAGCATCCTGAGGCTGGGAGGCCTTGGCTGAAGATGGAAATGGGAGGTTTTTTCTATGACTGACGGATTACTGAGCGGTCTTCGCGTTCTCGATCTGACAAGTGTTGTGGTCGGACCGACCTGCACCTGGCGATTGGGGCAGTATGGCGCCGAGGTGATCAAGGTGGAGTCGCCCGAAGGCGATCTGATGCGGGGACTGGGTGGGCTTTCCCCCACCGGCCAGCATTCCGGAACCTATCTCCACCTCAACCGAGGCAAACGGAATATCTGCCTGGACCTCAAGAAGCCCGGTGCGGCGGATGTCATCGAGAAACTTGTGGAGTGGTGCGATGTGGTCGTCGCCAATATGCGGCCCAAGGCGCTAGAGCGTCTCGGCCTCGATGCTGCCAGCATTCTGGCGAAACACCCCTCGAAGATACATTGCCTAATCACCGGCTATGGCACCGACGGACCGTATGCAGGCCGACCGACCTATGACAGCGTAGTTCAGGGTGTTAGCGGCATAGGCGGGCTGTTCGCTGGTAGGGACGGCACGCCTGCCTATGTGCCTCTGGTCGTTTGCGACCACGTCGTCGGCGAGATCGCTACCGGCGCGATCCTGGCGGCTGTGCTGAAGAGAAATGCCGGCGGCGGCGGCGGCAGTCTCGAAATCCCGATGTTCGAAACGATGGCGGCTTTCGTGCTGCAGGAACATCTCGCACAAGAATCCTTCAATCCCCCGGTCGGAACCGCCGGAGACAAGAGATTGCTCAATTCCCATAACAAGCCTTTGAAGACGGCCGATGGCTGGATATCCGTGACGATTAATACCGATCCGCAGGTCCGCGCATTCCTGACGGCTGTCGGGCGAGACGGTCTTCTGGCCGACCCACGTTTCGCAACGGTGGCTTCGCGGGCGAAAAACGTCGAAGCATGGTTCGAGGTGCGCGGAGCTGCCCTGTCGGACAGGACGACGGCCGAATGGCTCGATATCTTCCGGGCTGCAGACATCGCTGCGATGCCCTGCCACACGCTGACATCCCTCAGGTCGGACGAGCATATCCGCGCCGTTGGCCTCATATCGTCCGAAAGCCACCCCACCGAGGGCGAGGTGGCGGTGATCCGCTCGACGATCCGCAGTGACAACGCTTACGCCGCTCCGCGAGGCCCCGCCCAGCCCAAGGGTTGGGAGACACTGCAAATTCTCGAGGAGATCGGAATCGATCACGAGTTGATCGGCGATCTCGTGGCGACGGGTACAGCCATTCATTCCGCACTCGGTCCTGACCCGCACTGGCCCTCAGGCACACAGCGGACCCGCCGGATGACACGAGCCTGATTGACATACAAGGAGGAGGAAATATGCCCGACGCTTTCATTTGCGACTACATCCGCACCCCGATCGGCCGCTTCGGTGGCGCCCTGTCTGCCGTTCGGGCCGACGAGCTCGGAGCTATTCCGCTCAAAGCCCTGATGGAGCGCCACTCAGCTATCGATTGGGAAGCCCTCAGCGATGTGGTTTTCGGTTGCGCCAATCAGGCTGGCGAAGACAATCGCAATGTCGCCAGGATGTCGCTTCTGCTTGCCGGAATGCCTGTCTCAATGCCGGGAACGACAATCAACCGGCTCTGCGGCTCCGGTATGGATGCCGTGATCACCGCTGCTCGTGCCGTGAAATCCGGTGAAGCGGACCTGATGATTGCAGGTGGCGTCGAAAGCATGAGCCGTGCGCCTTTCGTCATGCCAAAGGCGGAGACGGCCTTTTCCCGCAACGCCGAAATCTACGACACGACCATAGGCTGGCGTTTCGTCAACCCCTCGATGAAAAAGCTTTATGGGGTCGACTCGATGCCAGATACGGGCGACAACGTGGCGGTAGAATACGGTATCTCCCGCGCGGATCAGGATGCCTTTGCCGTCCGATCGCAGGAAAAAGCGGCATCAGCCCAGGAAAGTGGTCGTTTGGCCCGCGAGATCACGCCTGTCAGCGTGCCGCAACGCAAGGGTGATCCGGTGATCGTCACAAAAGACGAGCACCCGAGACTGACGAGCCTGGAAACGCTTGCCAAGCTCGGGCCGGTCAACGGGCGCGATGGCGCGACTGTGACGGCAGGCAATGCTTCGGGGGTCAACGACGGAGCCGCCGCGCTGATTATCGCCTCCGAAGCCGCCGTGAACAAATACGGCCTGAGACCGCTCGCGCGCGTGCTCGGCGGCGCTTCGGCGGGTGTTCCACCGCGCATTATGGGTATCGGACCCGCCCCCGCTTCGCAAAAGCTGTTGATGCGGCTTGGCATGACGCAAGACCAGATCGACGTGATCGAACTCAATGAGGCCTTCGCGTCGCAGGGCCTTGCCACGCTTCGGGAACTCGGCATTGTCGATGACGACAGCCGCGTCAATCGCAATGGCGGCGCCATCGCGCTTGGCCACCCGCTCGGCATGTCTGGCGCACGCATCACAGGCACCGCGGCCCTGGAGCTTTCGCTTGGCGAGGGCAGATATGCGCTCGCGACCATGTGCATCGGCGTGGGACAGGGCATTGCAATAGTCCTCGAGCGAGCTTGACAAGCATGTCGGGAACGATGCCGCGGCGTCGATAAACCTACTTTATTATCGGGGCGCCCCCTCTTCAACCGCCATGCCTTTTTATCCCCTAACGGTTGAATGTATCATCGGTTATTATCACGGCTTTTAAATATGAAATACATATTTCGCGTGTGAGTTTTTTTGGGGCGAAGTATGTTTTTCAACCTTCATAGAATTTTAGGTGGCCTGTTCTTGCGGTGAGCGTAGGACTGGCGGCATTGGCCGGAGACGCGGAAGTCTCCGCCTATGGAATTACCGGGCCTATTCAGAGGTCGCAGCACTGGTATCGCTTGACAAGGCGATGTTTGAAGCACTGTCCAAGTTTCGCGGCGAACGGGGCTTCAGTGGGGCGGCATTGAAATTGGCCGCGCAAGCAGCCACGTCCGCTGTCGGCAACGTCACCAGCGCCCGCGCAGCGATCGACGCGGCCATGGCGACATTCCCAGCAGGCATACCTGATATCGACAATGCCGATATCAGGTACGCCCTTGCGGAGGCTCAGAATGTCTATCAAGATTTGAAGGTACTGCGCGGGCGCGTCGATGCCAGCCTGACGATGGCCGTTAGCGACAGACCTGCAGGCCTGGATCAAGAAGTCTTGTCCTTCGGCTCCAAGGCATTGAAGACTTTCGACGATACGTCCGTTCTGCTTGAGAGTAGGATCCGTACACTCGACCAAGTCCTGAGTGGCCTCATCCAGGTGAGGACCTATGCCTGGAACTCGCGCAACAATGGTGGCACGGCAAGTGTTTCGATCAGCGGCGCACTGTCGGAAAAGCGCGCCCTGACGGACGAAGAACGATCGTTTGTCAATTCTTATGATGCCGTCACGAAATCGAGCTGGGCTGCTGTCGGCGGGCTGATCAAGCATGAAAGCACGTCGCCGTCGTTGAAGGCCATGTATGCGCAGGGTCAATCCGCCTATTTTAAAGGTTCGTTCGCGGCGCGCCGTGAAAAACTGGTCAAGGGGCTCCTTGCCGGACCATCTACGGTCTTCGATATCGACGACTGGCAGACGACGTCCAACAACGCACTCGGCAACCTCGCGGCCGTCGCCACCTACGCCATGATGAACTCGACACTCAGGCGGCGGACGCTCAGAACGCCGCCACCTAGTCGGCCATTGCAATGTCAGGCATCCTTCTGGTGACGCCTCTCGTCGGCATTGGCGGGACTGCGATTATAGTGTTCCGTGTCAGCCGGCCACTTAGCGCGCTGACCCAGTGCATGGTCAGCCTGTCTCAGGGAAAGCTGGATGTCAGCGTGCCCGGTGCGCAGCGAGGTGATGAAATTGGCGACATGGCGAGATCCGTCGTCGTCCTTCGTGAGGCTGCCCTCCGCAACAGCTGCTCGAAACCGTTTGCTCTGCAATCGTGTAGCCTTTCCGCTACGAGACTGACTAAAGAGATATCCGGGCTGCTTATTGCAATAGCAGTACGCCGGACAAACGCGGGTGCAATCAAGGATATACGGCTCAAATTTCACGCCAGTGACCGCGAACCGGAGCGCTGATGATATCCCCGTGGTAATCCCGCCGCCTAGAATCCTAGTTTTGCTCTTTGTTCTCGATCTACGTTTAGCCTCGGCATAACCCCGTACAGGAAGTGCTCCACTGTTGCGTCCACTTTCTCCTCTCGTTCCATCTCGGTTATTACCTCTCCTAAGAGGCCCCGCACCTGCAGATCCGAGGTCAGTGCACCGACGAAGATTTTGGCCGACACCTCGATGTTGTCAACATGGATAAGGTCAAGATTTTCATAGTAATTGAGAAGCAAAACAACCTCGTCGAAGACGCGTTGCGGGCCTCCGACAAGAAAAGATCGTGAAGCGTCCGACAAAGGAGCGACATCCGAGACGATCAGTCTGTGCAGCGCCAGCGTTCGAGGGTCAACAAACAGGTCAAGGATCCGCTTCCCGACTGATACGAGGCAAGAGCGAAGATCGTCCGTGGGCGTGATCGGCCCAAGTGATGCTGCTCGCTCAGCGACAAGCAGCTCGACACATCGGGCGAACAGCCCCGATTTGTCGCCGAACAGTGCATAGATATCGCGTCGGGATCCCCCAGCAATGGCATTTACTGCTCCGATCGTGACAGCATCAAACCCGCGCTCAAGAAACAGCTCTGAGGCAATCGATACGATCACATCCTTTTGCTGAGCCACTGGCAAAAGTCTCCTAGGCTGGGTCGTCCGAGAGGACATTGCACCCTTATTATTTCTTGTCACATCAAATTCCTTTCTTGCCCGGAGCGTGACCCTAGCCACGTCGATGTAGTTTTTTCGCTGGCACTGATTGCAGGACGAACTGTTCACATATCGGCGCTTGACAGATTGTTGCACAATGGTAACTACCGATACCATTGTTGTGCTTTGGAGTGCTAGCGTCAAACGCCCCGACGTCATGGAAATGGAATTGCTGTTGCCCATGGTTTGACCTAGGTCGGCCATTTGCTGAAGGTGGTTTCGAGAGGATTTCCGATGAGCGTCGCTGTGAACAACGCCTCTTGAGAACTAGCCGGCAATATAGTGCGGTCCAGCGTGCTTCATCAGAACTCGAATTAGTTTGTTGGCTTCACCCCGGCTAGCCTCCAAAACCAAAAATCCATGAAAGGAGTAACACCGCAATGGTAGTTACTGTTCTAAGCCTCATCGTCACGTTGCTTGGCATCGCACTAGCCGCAGGCGGTGTGTGGCTTTTGTCCCTCGGCGGGTCCCCTTATTATCTTCTAATTGGGTTAGTATTTATCCTTACCGGAATCCTTCTGATGCGCAGACAGCAGTCTGCACTTACGGTGTTTTCGCTGGCGTTGGGTGGCACTCTCGTTTGGGCAGTTTGGGAAGCCGGCTTCGACTGGTGGCAACTTGGACCGCGCGGTGGAATTCCGGTGCTTCTCGGTATCGTCATGCTTCTGCCGGCAGTCTGGAAAAAGCTTGATGGTCAAAGGGCCGCGCGCTTCCCATGGGTGCTAGCCTGCGTTGTCGCTGCCTCTGGCGCCGTGGCAGGCTATTCTGTGTTCCAGGATCCGTCGGCTATCCACGGTGAGCTGACGAAAGATGTCGCGTTTCCGATGCGCGCTTCTGTCAATTCCGGCAATGAGGCTGGTGACGGCGAGTGGCGTCAGTACGGTCGCACTGGCTATGGTCAGCGTTGGTCACCGCTTTCTCTCGTGACACCAGAAAATGTTGGAAGCCTAGAGCTTGCCTGGCAGTTCCAGACGGGTGACGTTCGCCGCCCCGATGATGTCGGAGAAACGACCTATCAGGTTACGCCAATCAAGATCGGTGACAATCTTTACGTCTGCACCCCACATAATCTGGCCATTTCGCTTAACGCCGCGAGTGGCAGCGAGAACTGGCGCTATGATGCCAATTCGGGCATGAATCCCGATCGTCAGCACCAGACATGCCGCGGTGTCACATGGTGGGAGACGCCGGTTGCTGCTCCTACCGATTCTACACCTGAGCAAATCGCCCTGCACGACCGGGCCTTGGTCGAGTGCCCGCGCCGCGTTTACCTTCCTACTGCCGATGCGCGCCTGATCGCGTTGAACGCTGACAATGGCAAGGTTTGCTCGTTTTTCGCGGACAATGGCACGCTGCATCTGCAGTCCGGGATGGAATTCAATCCTGCTGGTTACTACTACTCGACTTCGCCTCCGGTCGCTGTAGACGGTAAGCTCATCATCGGCGGTGCTGTTAACGACAACTTCTCAACGAAAGAGCCTTCCGGGGTCATCCGCGCCTTCGACGTGGATTCCGGTGAGTTGGTCTGGAACTGGGATAGCGGCAATCCTGACGTCACCACCCCGATAAACGTCGCCGCTGGCGAGCGTTATACAACGAACTCGCCCAATAGCTGGTCTGTTTTCAGCTATGACGAGGCACTTGGAATGGTGTTCGTGCCCATGGGCAACCGTGTTCCTGACCAATTGGGCATGGACCGATCCCAAGCCGTGGAGGAACACTCCGCTGCCATCGTCGCTTTGGACATCCGCACCGGCCAGAAGCGATGGGTACGGCAGACCGTGCACCATGACCTCTGGGATATGGACGTTCCCGCACAGCCTGTACTCATCGACCTGACCCGTGAAGGCAAAGTGGTTCCCGCTCTTGTGGGCCCTACCAAGCAGGGCGACATCTGGGTGCTCGACCGCCGCACAGGCGAGCCGCTTTCGCCGCAGGAGGAGCTGCCCGCTCCTGGTGGTGCCGTCGCGGGAGACTGGACCTCTCCAACACAGCCCGTCAGCAAGCTGACTTTCCGACCAAAGACGCTGCAGGAATCCGACATGTGGGGCGCGACAATGCTCGACCAGCTCGCATGCCGAATTCAGTTCAAGTCGCTTGACTATGAAGGCCAGTACACGCCGCCGTCGCTGAAAGGCACGCTCGTCTATCCGGGTAATTTCGGCACCTTTAACTGGGGTTCCGTCGCGGTCGATCCAGAACGCCAGATCATGTTCGGCATGCCGACCTATCTCCCGTTTACCTCACGTCTCGTCCCAGCCAGCACCATTCCGCCCAAGGGTGCGGATGAAAAAGCCAGTGAGCAGGGCCTGAACCGCAACGATGGGGCACCCTATGGCGTATTTATGGGACCGTTCCTCTCTGCACTGGGGGTTCCCTGCGTCGCTCCACCGTGGGGCTATGTGGCAGGCGCCGATCTTCGAAGTGAGAATGTTGTCTACAAGCTACGCAACGGAACCGTCCGCGACATGACGCCGCTGCCCCTGAAAATCAAGCTTGGCGTCCCCGGTATCGGCGGCCCCATGATCACGCGCTCGGGCGTCGCTTTCCTGGGGGCCGCCGTCGACAACTACTTCCGGGCTTATGACGTCACAAGTGGCGAACAGCTCTGGGAAACCCGCCTCCCCGCAGGCGGTCAGTCTACTCCTATGACCTATACTACCGGCGGTGAGCAATATGTCGTGATCGTCGCTGGGGGACACGGATCGGTTGGCACCAAAGCTGGCGATTATATCATGGCTTACAAATTGCCATGAGTGTTGCCTTCGCTGAACCCGGGGATTTCACGTCTCCCATTAAGGAATGCTGCGTGGCGATGTCGCCGAGCGGTCGCGGAGGTCGGATCGCCCATGCTTCATGGGCCATCACCCTCCGCATCAACCCAAGTTATGTCGTCGTTGCGTAACTTGTTCGTGAGGGTCGGTTCTAGCAAGGTGGCCGACACCTATATTTCAGCCAGCGGCAAAGCCGCGCACTTAGAAAGGAAGATTGACATGAAATGGTCAGCCCCCAAATTTATTGAAGTCAGCTGCGGAATGGAAATCAACCGTTACGCGCAGTCAGATGGGGATGAACCCGTCCTGTTTTGATCAGCATTAGCAAGGACGGTCCCTTAACGGTCTAAATTCTTGTGCAAGCTGTTTAGTCGGTGGCAGCGATATGATCGAGCTGATTGTTGCCGCCGGCTAATGTTCCGGCACGCAGTTCGCCCCGCGCGCGAACGAAAACATCACAGCCTGAGATAGGCCTGTAACCACCTAGCATCCAGGTGCCCTCTGCATCGCAGAGAACCGAGATAGGAAAAGAATGCCGATCCCGTTTTTTCGAGCGTGCCTGCCGCCTCTCGCGTTTGCCGCTCTTTTTGCGTTGCCTGCATGGAGTGCCAGTAATCCTGCGCCTTCTGGAGCCTATGTTTCCGACCCTGCTCATTCGAGTGTGTTGTGGAAAGTTACTCACCTTGGCCTTTCCAACTATACCGCGCGCTTTACGCAGATGACCGCAGAGCTGGCCTGGGATGCCGAGCATCCTGAGCAATCCAGGATCACAGCGACGATCGATCCGACGTCGGTCAGAACCGACTTTCCTTTTCCTGAGAAAGAGGATTTCGACAAGAAGATCGGCACGTCCGAGCCGTTCCTGGCCGGCAAGCCCATCAGCTTCACCTCCACTTCGGTCAAGATCACCGGAGCGAACCAGGGCATTGTCGCGGGTGACCTGACCTTGCGCGGCGAGACCCACCCGGCAACGATCGAGGTGACATTCAACGGTTCAATGGCCGAGCAGCCAATGGAAAAAAGCCCGAAGATCGGTTTCTCCGGCATCCTCAAATTCAAGCGAAGCGAATGGGGACTGGCACCGAAAATCAAGTCGGCGGGCGAAGAAGTCACGGTCATCATCGAGACGGAATTCCAGCCGGCCTCGGCGGCCCGGCAATAGGTCCGATGAGCAAGATCCGTTTTCTCGTGCTTGGCGCAGCCGCCGGCGGTGGACTGCCGCAATGGAATTGCAACTGCGCCAATTGCGCCGCAGCCCGCGATCCCTCGTCGGGACTTTCACCACAGACGCAATCCTCGCTCGCGGTCAGCGTCGACGGGGACAACTGGGCGATCTTTAACGCCTCGCCGGATATACGCCAGCAGATCCAACAAACGCCGCAGCTCCACCCGAAGGCACTTCGCCAAAGCCCGATCCGCAGCATCGTCATCACCAATGCCGATGTCGATCACATCGGCGGTCTTCTGACCGTCCGGGAGAAGCAGCCGTTCAAGCTCTTTGCGACATCCGCAATCGAAAAGGTACTCGACGGCAACCCCATCTTCAGGGTTCTCGATCCCGATCACGTGACGCGCCAAACGATCAGGCTCGACAGCGATTTTTCTCCGCTCGAAGGTCTGCAGGTGCGCATTTTCGCCGTTCCCGGCAAGGTTGCCCTGTTTCTGGAAGAGGGCGAACCCGAGCTCGGTCTTGAAGGCGAACAGACGATCGGCGTCGAATTCACGGCCGGCGGCAAGCGGGCCTATTACATTCCCGGCTGCGCCACATTGCCCGACTGGCTGGCTGAGCGTATCCGCGGCGCCGATCTCGTTTTCTTCGACGGAACCCTGTTTGCCAACGACGAGATGGTCAAAGCAGGAACCGGCGCCAAGACCGGACAGCGCATGGGCCACATGTCGATCGACGGACCGGATGGCAGTCTGGCGCAACTATCCAGCCTGAACATAGGCAGGCTTGTCTATGTCCATATCAACAACACCAATCCGATCTGGCGCAATGGGCCAGAGCGGGCGGCCGTCGAGGCGGCCGGTTTTGCCGTCGGATGTGACGGCATGGAGATCGAACTTGCCTGATATTCATAACACCGCTCAAAACCGTACCGATTTCGAAGCACGGCTGCGCGCCATCGGCGATGCGCGTTACCACGACAAACATCCCTTTCACGGCATGCTGCATGGCGGACATTGCAATATCACACAGGTGCGTGCCTGGGTGATCAACCGCTTCTATTACCAGAGCCGTATTCCGGTGAAGGACGCGGCCTTCATGTCACGTTGCGAAGACGTTTCGATCCGCCGCGCATGGCGTAAGCGTATCGAAGACCATGATGGCGGTGTCGAAGAAGGCGGTGGTATTCGTCGTTGGCTGAAGCTTGCCGAAGCCGTCGGCCTCGATCCGGATTATGTCGCCTCGAATCGTGGCGTGCTTGCGGGTACGCGCTTTGCCTGCGACGCCTATGTCCGCTTTGTCCGCGACATGCCGATGGTCGATGCGGTGGCAGCCTCGCTGACCGAGCTTTTCGCCCCGGCGATCCACAAGAACCGTATTGCCGGGCTGATCGAGCATTACGCCTTCGCCAACGAACAGGCACTGTCCTATTTCCGCAACCGTCTCGACGAGGCGCCGGTCGATGTCGCCTTCGGCCTCAACTACGTGCTCGACCATGCCGACACGAGGGAAAAACAGGATGCGGCGGCGGCGGCTCTTACCTTCAAGACCGATGTGCTCTGGGCGCAGCTCGATGCACTGCACCATGCCTACGTGTCACCTGCCCTGCTGCCGCCGGGTGGCTGGGACGGCAAGGAAGGCGTGATCGGCGATCTCGACCAGCCCGCCTTGAAGCAGGACGTACAGAGAGCAGCCATATGAGCGAACCTGTTGCCGTGACCGTGACGGGCAGCACCGTTGCCAAACTGGCGCGTGGCGTCCGGCTGCGGGAAGACCCCGTGCGGGGGCTGAACGTGCTGTTGGCACCCGAGCGGGCGCTGGCACTGGATGACATAGCCGTCATGATTGTCAACGCGCTGGACGGCGAACGCGACCTCGATGCGATCGCCTCCGACTTCGCCTCGAAATTCGACGCGCCGAAGGACCAGATCCTCGCGGACGTCATCGCCTTCGTCGACGAGTTTTCCAAACGCAGAATGCTGGAGCTGAAATCTTGAACGAGCATGTGACAGTGCGGCCGACAAGCGAATGGACGGATCAGGACGGGGTTGTGCGGCGCATCCGCATTCCGGCGCCAATCGCCATGCTTGCCGAACTGACACATCGTTGCCCGCTCGCCTGCCCCTATTGCTCCAATCCGCTGGAACTGGAAGGCGTCGAGACCGAGCTATCGACCGAGGAATGGATCAGCGTCTTCCAGCAGGCGGCATCGGTTGGCGTGCTGCACTTGCATCTTTCCGGTGGCGAACCGGCGGCTCGTCGCGACCTGGTTGAACTGACCGCGGCCGCTGCCAAGGCGGGCCTTTACACCAATCTCATCACCTCAGGTATCGGGCTGACCGAAAAGCGGATCACCGAGCTCTCCGAGGCTGGGCTCGATCATCTGCAGCTCTCGATTCAAGGAGCGACGCCGGAGCTTGCCGACAAGGTCGGCGGCTACAAGGGAGGTTACGGCCGCAAGATCGCTGTTGCAGAATGGACCCATGCCGCCGGCATTCCGCTCACCGTCAATGCGGTCTGTCACAAGCAGAACATGGACCAGATGGGCGATATGCTAGACCTAGCGGTCCGGCTCGGTGCGCGGCGTATCGAGATCGCCACCGTGCAGTTCCACGGCTGGGCAGACAGGAACCGTCAGGCGCTGATGCCGACGAGGGAACAGTTTCTCAAGGCAAACGCCTTTGTTGCCGAAGCCCGCAAGCGCCTCGAAGGCATCATCGTCATCGACTATGTCGGCGCCGACCATCATGCCTCCTATCCCAAGGCCTGCATGGGCGGCTGGGCACGCACGGGACTGAACATCACGCCGTCCGGCAAGGTTCTGCCCTGCCACGCCGCCGAAACCATTCCTTCGCTTCGCTTCGACAATGTCCGCGACAAAACGCTTGAGGCGATCTGGTACGAAGGCGAAGCCTTCAATGCCTATCGCGGCGATAGCTGGATGCCGGAACTGTGCCGCAGCTGCGACCGCAAGGCGATCGATTTCGGCGGCTGCCGCTGCCAGGCCATGGCTCTGACCGGCGATGCGTCGGCCACCGATCCGGTCTGCATCCGCTCGCCACTTCGGCAGCTGCTGAGCGAACAGGCCGATGCAGACAGCCTAGCAGAACCGCCAGCATTCGTTTATCGCGGTAGGTGAACTTGAGTGGCGTCGAAGTTCACGGGCAATGCCTAAATCTCCGACACGGCGAGCGGCTGGCGTTTTGCGAATCCGCTGATGAGGGACCAATACGGCGTCGGTTCCGTGCCGGAAAGTTGCGATAACTTAGCGATTGCTTAAGACTTGTTGTGCGGGGATGAGGTCTTTGCCGTCACCCCCGCGTAACCAGCTTCAAGGCGCTGGTGACGTCAAGCCGATAGACAAGATCGAGGGCGGTACAGCGCCCGCCGGCGATGCATCCGGCATCAATAACGGGCTCCGCCTGGTCATCGCTTTCAAAGTAGCCGGAAGGAAATTCGACAGCACGCCGATCGCGTGCATTTTAAGTCACGCGGCAGCGGGTGTCTCAGGATTTCTTCATGTAGAAATGAATGAAGACTGCCTGCCACGTCACCGTCGTGCGCCGCGACCTCGCGCGTTCCCGAGGACGCGGAGCATGTCAACCGCAATAAAAAGGCGATCGCGCTCGGTTATTCGCATGGCATGTCCGGCACGCGCATGGCCGGGACGGGGGAGCTGGATCCGGCACTTCATGTAGCCGGCGACTGCTTGCCACCATCTGCAACGGCGTTGGCCAACTTAAAGCGCTCGCATTGGAACGTGTGCGACAACAGCTCAGTTCGCACCTCTAGTGCGCCACCTTGCATAAGCTAGCTCCTCCCTATCGGATACTCGATATAAGCGAAGCGTCGACTGTCCGGCGCCCAGCTGTTGACGTTGATCGTTCCCTGCCCGCCGTAGAACGCCGCCACGTCGGTGACATTTTCGCCCTCTGGCGTCATCGACCGGATGATGACATCCTTGTCGGGCGGGTGGCCGATAGTACCGGCGGGATAGCTGAGGAAGACGATTGTACTGCCATCCGGCGAGATATGCGGGAACCAGTTAACTCGGTTGTCGAAAGTGAATTGGCGGATTTCGCCGCCATTTCGGTCCATGCGGAATACTTGCGCATGGCCAGGTTTGGACGAGCGAAGTTCGGAACTGAAATAGATCCATCTGCCATCCGGCGAATATTCAGGTCCGTCGCTCGGCTTGGCCGAGTCGAGAAGACGCCGATCGGTCCCGCCCTCGGATGCTATGACATAGAGGTTCCTACGCGCTTCCGGCCCCGACCCTTCAATGCCGACAAACGCAAGCTCGCGCTCATCTGGTGACACGCCGTGAAGATAATAGCGGAAAGGTTTGTCATGCTGATTTGACACCCTTACCGGCGCGCCCGCATCCAAGCGTATCTTGTAGAGATGGCCGTCATTGGAGCTGACATAGATTGAGCGGCCGTCCGGCGAAAGCACATGATCGTTGTTGAGGTCAGCCAGCAGTCCTGTATGGATCAACTGCAGGTCCGAGCCATCGAGTCCGATACGCCAGAGTTGGCCACCGCCATTGAAAATCAGTTGTTCGCCGTCAGGTGTCCAGTTTGGAGCTTCAATCAGATGATTGGTCTCCAAAATGACCCGCCGCGTGCCCGTTGCGAGATCGTGAATGGCCAGCAGCGAGCGCTGCCCAGGAACAAGCTGTCTGCCATAGTTTTTTACTGCCAGCTCAGTGGCGGGGCTGGATTTGACGTGGGTTGTCATTTGGTCCTCCAATGATGGAGATGGCGTTCATGGCGAAAGGTGCTGTGGATCGACCCCTCACCGATGGAAGCTTTAGATTCCCTTCGCAATCTAAATCAGGCAGCGGGCTCGAGCAGGACAGCCTCGTCCTTACCTGGCATCAGGGGAGCCGGGCGAACGCAGGTGCTCTTCAATCGTATATGATTTCCCGCGGTGCTCGACAATTCAAGCGCCTGTATGATTTCGAGGACATGGTATGCCAGTTCACCATTTGCCCGGTGTGGGCGCCCTGACCTCAAGGCCACGGCCATATCGATTAAGCCGACGACGCGGTAGTCGGCAATTTCGTGGCCGAATATTGTCGTGCGGTTAACTGCGCCGAAGGCGAAATCATCTATCGAAATTGGCTCCCAGTTGCCCCCGCGGATTAAGACTTCGGGCACCCCACCGAAGTGGTTCGGATCGGCGACCTGAAGGCTTCCTTCGCTCCCATAAATCTCGAATTTGGGTCGCTTCGATGCCCATATGTCCCAAGACATTGTTAGAGACACATTGGCGCCAGATGCAAAGAGAAGCGTGCCGTTGATGGTGGTGGGAACGGCCACCTCGAATGTCGTCCCATTCAGCTTTTCGCTCGTGATCGTCCTTTGATCGAAGGCTTTGGTTGCAAAGGCTGATACCGATCGAACCGGGCCAAGCAGGTTCACTAGTTGAGTAATATAGTAGGGGCCAACATCCGCGTGCGGGCCGCCGCCTGGTTGATAAAAGAAGCGCGGATCTGGATGCCAGTGTTCCATGCCACGCGATGCGATCGTGACACTGCCCCCGACGATCCGCCCCAATGTGCCGTCATCGACGATCCTTCGTTCTATCTGGTGGGAGGCGCCGAAGAAGGTGTCGGGCGCGCAACCCACACGTAAGCCCAGCGCACTTGCTCTTTCGATTACCGTGTCTGCTTCCTTCATCGAGATCGCTAGCGGCTTTTCCGAATAAGGATGTTTTCCAGCCTCCAGGATATCGAGGGCAACTATTGCATGGACCGCCGGGATCGTCAGATTCAGAACGATCTCGATATCCGGGTCGCTTAGGAGCTGATCGACCGACATTGCTTCACAGCCGTAGGTCCTTGCTTTTTCTTCAGCGATATCCTGCCGAAGATCGGAAACGGCTTTGACCGTAATGAGGCTGGAGCCCTCAGCCCCCTTGAGATATGCGTCGCTGATAACGCCGCACCCGATAATTCCAATGACGACCGGTTTCATACTATATTCTCCGCCACTATGTGAGGCGCTGCGCCTGACGCGATGGCAGGCATCGTGCGCCGCTTTTTAAGCCGCCAGCAATTCCGCCAGACAACCAGTTACGAGCTTGTGATCCTGAATGTCCGGCAAGCCGCTGATGCCGACCGAACCGATAAAGACGCCGCCCTTCAAAATGAGCGGAACGCCACCGCCGCCCGCGGCGAAATCCCCGGGCGGCAACCGAAATCGGGTGTTGAAATCGTAATTTTTGCTCTGTGCTTCCAGCTTCGCGAAGAGTGAGCTGCGGTGAAACCGGTGAACGACAGCAGACTTGCGGCGCGTCCAGTCAAAATTATCGATGGTTGCACCCGGCGCCAACATGGCGAAGACAAGATCGGAGCCATGACGTATCTCGATAGCCACCGGAAAGTGATTTTCCCGTGCTCGCTGATAGAGGCGGCTGCCGAGCTGCCATACGAAATCATAGTGGAACTCAGGAAGCTCGAGGCTTCTCTGCTCCTCCTGCAGCTCTTCCAGCGAAGGCATATCGTGCATCAATCTGTTCCTCGCAAAAGTAACGAGCGCCAGGCCATCGCTCAACGCTACCGACCAGTCGTGGGTCAGGCAGCCTGACCGCACAGGTCCTCGATATCCGACATCTCAAGCGGTACGCCGGGGAAATCAGCGATTGTTCCTAGTGGAATGCCGCGGACTGAATCCTGACCTGCTTCATCAGCGAGGAGATCGCCAACGCGACCCTTAACACCGCCCCGCGCGCTGAAAAGACCAAGAAGGCGGGGACCGAGATGTGGATGGTCCAGCCATTCACCGAGCGTCGACCATGCGTTGAGGGAGATGACCAAGGCTTCTCCTGGAATCTCAGCGGTCGCTTCAAGGCGAAAATCGCGGGACGATGCACCAACGTGCACAGTGAGCGAGCCCCCCGGAAAGATCCAGGATTGGGTGCCTTCATGCCAGTGCTTCAACTCATCGCGCGCGACCGTGATCTCTATGGTTTGGGCCTCGCCCGGCGCCAGGTTGACCTTCTTCCACCCCCTCAATTCCACCGGAGGCGTGATGACGACTTCGCCGTGATCGTGCACGTACAGCTGCACGACCTCACTGCCATGTCTCGTGCCTGTATTGCGAATGGTGAACTTGGCATCGAAGGCGATTGGATCGGCCAAAGGTCGTACCTTAAGCTCCAAATCGGAATAGGCGAATGTCGTATAGGAAAGGCCGTGGCCGAACGGATAGTCGACTGCCATTTTCCGGGCATCGTAGTATCGATAGCCGACGTGAATGCCCTCGCCGTAAGTTACGTTTTCGTATGCGCCTGGAAAATTGAGATACGAAGGAGTGTCTTCGAGAACCAGGGGAATGGTCTCCGCGAGCTTGCCGCCGGGATTGGTATCGCCAAGCAACACATCAGCGATCGTATCGCCGTGTGCCTGTCCCGTGAGCCAAAACTCGACGATCGCATTGACCGAACCCCGCCACGCGGCCGTCGTCACGGCAGAGCCGTTGCTCATCGCCACGACCGTCGTCTTGCCGGCGGCACGGAGCGCGTCCACTAACGAAAGCTGGTCCGGCGGCAGATCGATGTTGGTTCGGTCCCGGCCTTCCGCCTCGTACTCACCTGGCAGTCCGAGAAAGATGACCACGACGTCGGATCGCTTCGCAAGGTTCACTGCGTTT
Source organism: Aliirhizobium wenxiniae (assembly GCF_014201355.1). Classification (GTDB taxonomy): domain Bacteria; phylum Pseudomonadota; class Alphaproteobacteria; order Rhizobiales; family Rhizobiaceae; genus Neorhizobium; species Neorhizobium wenxiniae. Next base: position 163,835 of record NZ_JACHEG010000008.1, on the reverse strand, counting down.
TCGATCATGACCGCCGTATCGACGCCTTTGGAAAGGGAATAACCGGGCTCGAACGCTAGCGATGCGCCGGCTCCCTTGGCACGGGCTGAAAGAGCATCAAGGCCGCTGACGACCTTAACCGCGTTGACGCGCGAACTGCCGGCTCCCTGGTAGCGTGGGGTCCGGGCCAACTCGCCGACAACGGCGACACGAAGACCGGAAGACAGTGAAAGCGGCAAGCTGCCATCGTTCGTTAGCAGCACCGCAGAGTCTGAGGCTGCCTTCCTAACGAGCTGGTGATGCGCCTCATAATCGATAGCTTCTGCATCGCTATGATGGGTAGTTCGGGCGGCCAGAAGGCGCAGTCTTTCGACCATGCTGGTGACGATTTTTTCGTTCAGCTTTTCATTCGCAAAAGCATCCCGAACACGCGGATCATCCTGACGCCCGGGCATGCGGACATCGAGGCCAGCCGCAAGTGCCTCGACCGGATCGCGGACGGCACCCCAGTCCGAGACCACGACACCGTCAAAGCCCCATTCGTCGCGGAGGATCTCGGTCAGCAACCAGCGATTCTCCGAAGCGTGGAGGCCGTTGATGCGATTGTACGACGACATTACGGACCACGCGCCCGATTCCCGCAGAGCGATCTGAAACGCGCGCAGATAGACTTCACGCAGAGTCCGCTCATCGACATTCGCGCTAACACGCAGTCGGTCGGTCTCCTGGTTGTTGGCGGCGAAATGCTTGAGGCAGGCTGCAACGCCCTGTGCCTGAATACCGCGCGCGGAGGCTCCGGCAAGCATGCCGGCGAGAAACGGGTCTTCAGAATAGTATTCGAAATTTCGCCCGCATAACGGGCTTCGTTTTATGTTGAGGCCTGGACCAAGAACAACATCGACGCCAGCCTTTCGTGCTTCGCGTCCAAGGGCTTCTCCGACCGCTGCCGTAAGCTCCATGTCCCACGAAGAAGCCAGTGTCACTGCAGGCGGAAAGCAGGTCGCAGGTGCACTTCGTTCCAAGCCGAGGTGGTCGGGATTTTCGTCATCCTGAACACGCAATCCGTGCGGACCATCGGCGAAGCGTAACGAGCGAATTCCATTGGCGGGCGCATCGAGCGTGGTCCAGTAGTCGACACCGGTTGTCAGGGCCAAGGCCTCTTCAATTAAAGGGGTCATCCCTTTTTGCGAACCGACATGTTCGTTCATTTGGCACCTCTTATGAATTGGATAAAGATTGCACTCACTATCGCGAGGGCGGCGGCAAACAGGTAGAGGCTGGTATAGTTGCCTCCGTGACCATTTGCGCCGATGAGCAGCAATGCCGGCGCAAGAATGGGCGCTACGGTCTGCGGAATTGTACTTGAGAGATTAAAGACACCCATTCCCTTACCCGCGGAGCTGTCCTTATCCGGCAGAACCTCGGAGACGAGCGCATAGTCGACGCCCAGATAAAGACCGTTGCCAAGCCCTGCGATGGCAATGCCGAGAAGAAACATCTCGACGCTGTGAGTGAAGGCAATAATCCCCATCGCTATGACGAAAAATAGTGATGCGAGCAGGATGAATGGCTTGCGCTGACCGAAATAGTCTGAAAGCCAACCGCCACCGATGCTGGCAATGGCAACCGCGACTGCCAGAACGAACATAGCAACCGTCAGGATAGGCGCAATCGTCTGCGTGGTATAGCCGAGACGGTCGATCAGGAAGTAAGTCTTGTAGGTTGTCAGCAAGTAGAGAGATGTCCAGGCTAGAAACCTGCCCATCCAAACGAGCCCGAAATCACGATTGACGAACGGGTTGATCCACAGCGCTCCCAGAAGGCTAGTCAGCGTCAGGCGCTTGGTGGGAGCCGATTGGAGCGGTGCCTCCCGCAACGTGAACAGGAATGGGGCGGCAAGCAGTCCGCCAAGAAGAACTGGCCACATGAACATCCCTATTCCATCGGTACCCACCAGTTGGATCAGGAAAACACCACTCACGACGGCAACTTGCCCGGTCATTCCCATCAGGCCCGACACACGGCCGCGCAATGCTAGCGGCACTCGCTCAGGCAAGATGGCTATGGTTGCGGCAACCGCGGCATTAAAACTTGCCTGCGCCAATGCCCAACCTAGAGCGACCATAGGTATAGTTGTGGCGATCGCAATCAAATATATCGCCAACGCGCCAGCAAGGAAGCCGCCCAAAAGGAACGGCTTCCTCTGTCCCCATCGTGATGAGAGCCGGTCGCTCAGCATTCCGAAAATGGGATTCGAGATAAGTGCGGCGGCTGCGCCGACGCTGGATACTAAAGCAAATGAGCTTGCTTTCCCGTCAGGATCGATCTGGCCGACCCTCAGGGCGATCGTTACCGATGCCGGTGTGATGAGAGCGACGTAAATTCCGATTATGGCCGCGATATAGCGAACCACGAAAAGGCCGTCGATCGACTGGCCGGTAAGCCGCATGTGACGTTCCGGTGTGGTTTCGGCCTGGATTGATATTGGGTCTACGGACTGAAGCATCTTTCCCTCCTCCAAGGTGATGACAGTTGATGATCTAGCCTACACTAACACTTGATCAAGAGACAGGTCGGCTGACCGACCTGTTAATAGCGAATGGCGGATGTTCCGACAAGAACTAACTTTCAGTTTATGGCATCGAGCTGTTCGCGTGTGAGTGCGGCAGCAAGTTCAATAGCGCCTGTGAAATCGAAGGAAGGATTGCGGAGCCATTGCATTTGCAGCCCATCCGAAGCAGCGAACAATATTGAAACGAGCAACAATATTAGCCGTCTGGACTCCTCACTCTCGACGCCCTTTGCCTTTGCAATAGCATCGGCAAATCCCTGTCGTACCAGCTCGTAGCGCGCGACAAAGAACTCATGAGCGGGGTGATCGCCTGTCAGAGACTCCCCTGTCATGACTGAGAAAAACCGCACGAGATCCCTATCTTGTGCGTTCCGATTGGCAGCTCGTAGGACTTCGTCGACGAAGTTGGATTTGCCCTCCGCCACCGCCTCGATATCTGGGCGACTTGCTGCTGGCGGATAATGCAGCTTCAAGGCGGCATCGAGAAGTTGATCCTTGCCCCCGAAATGATGGTGCAATGCCGATTGAACGACACCTGCACGGCTAGCGATCTGGTTCATTGTCGTCGCGCGAAAGCCATTCTCGCCAAATAGCTCGACAGCAGCCTTAAGGATCGCGGAACGTGTAAGCTCACCCTTTTCTGCGTTTCTATTGGCACGAGGCATGACAAACCTTTCCTTGGATGCCACGTCATCAAGTCTTCAGATGCCGTCATCTCCTATTATTAGGTGGAGCAATTACACGGGATGACGGGATCGGAAAAGTGGTAAGCTCCGGCACATCTGCTAGAAATGAGTTTCATTGTAGAGTCTGAGGCTACACTCCGTAGCCTCGTGGCCCATATATTCTGCGACATTTTGGCAGTAGCTCAATCGCGGCCGCTGGCTCCGGACACCTATGTGCACGGCACGCGTCTGCGCGACTGGACAGCCTGCCTAACCTTTCACGCCCACATTTCTGGCAATGCCCGAAAGCATCGACTGGCGATGCCCGCTTGATCGGATGCTTCGTCGTGCTTGCCCTTCATCGCTGCTCAAAGGAGGGTAACTTGTCGCCCGTATCAAGCATCAATAGCACGCAAGTGTCTCTAGGGGCGAGATTGTTCGCCCTTCTCATTGGTCTCGCCCTGCTCGCATTAGGAGCATATTTCCTCTACGGCGGCTATCAACTGATGGTGCTGGGGGGGTCGTTCTACTATCTCGTCGCCGGCATCGTGCTGATCACGACGTCATACCTCCTTGCCCGTGCGGATGTCCGTGCGGGTTACCTATACGCAGCTTTCTTCGTCGTGACACTCGTCTGGGCTTTATGGGAAAGTGGGCTACAATTCTGGCCGCTTGCGGCAAGGCTCGGCATGTTTGCGGTCATTGGGCTCTTGATCGGTCTTAGCGTCCCAAGTCTGCGCGGTGCTTCTGGGATTAATCGCATCCGGCCGGTATCTTACGGCATTTCGGCTGTGCTGGCTGTCGGCGTCATTGCGGCCTTCATCAGTGCTTTCAGTCCGATCTGGCTGGTCAAGGCAACATCGACGCCTGCTCTTGCATCAGACTACAAGCCTGAAAGCGAACCCGATCAGTGGGTCGGCTTCGGTCGCACGCCGTCCGGCGAGCAGTTTGCCCCCTACAGCCAGATCAACCGGAGCAACGTGAAGGACCTTGAAATCGCCTGGACGTTTCACACCGGCGACATCACAGGAAACGGAAGCGAGAATCAGAATACGCCACTGCAGATCGGCAATATTCTCTACCCGTGCACACCGACCAACCAGGTGTTCGCCGTGCGCGGCGATACCGGTGAACAGCTCTGGCATTTCGATCCGGGCGTGAAGCCGGATGCCACCGCGCACTGGATGCGCTGCCGCTCTCTCGCCTATTACGACGTTCCAGGCCTTGCCGAGGATGCACCGGGTAAGAAGCGTCTTTATGTGTCCACCGGCGACATGCGCCTGATCGCCCTTGATGCTGCCACCGGCAAGCCGGTCGAATCCTTCGGTGACAAGGGCACTGTATTCCTCGCCACCGGCATGGGCGCCGTTATCCCAGGCTTTTACAATCCAACCTCTGGTCCGCTCCTCGCTGGCGAGAACCTGATCATCGGCGGCTGGGTGATGGATAACCAGTCTGCCGACGAGCCTTCTGGCGTGGTGCGCGCCTTCAACGCAACGACTGGAGCGTTCGTTTGGGCGTGGGATGTCGGCCGTCCTGGTCAGCCCAATCCCCCAGCCGACGGCCAGAGCTATACGCGCAGCACCCCGAACATGTGGGCCACGCCGAGCTATGACCCGAAGCTGAACATGGTCTATCTTCCGACCGGCAATGGAACGCCGGACCTGTTCGGCGGCCAGCGCTCGCCGGAGACCGATCGTGTTGGCTCCTCTGTCGTCGCAGTCGATGCCACGACGGGCGAAGAGCGCTGGACCTTTCAGCTTGTTCACCACGACGTCTGGGACCTCGATCTCCCGTCCAAGCCTGTGCTTTACGACATGCCGGACGGCAAGGGCGGCCGCATTCCAGCTCTGGTCCAGGCATCCAAGAACGGCGAAATTTACGTTCTTGATCGTCGCACCGGCAAGCCGATCACTGCCGTCGAGGAACGACCTGTCCCGACCAATGGCGTCCCCGGCGAGAAGCTCTCGCCCACGCAGCCTTACTCGGTTGGCATGCCCTCTTTCCGCGATGACGTCCTGACCGAGCAGACAATGTGGGGCATAACCCCGATCGATCAGTTGAATTGCCGAATCCAGTTCAAGAGCCTTTATTATGTCGGCGACTACACACCGCCGCAGATGCAGTGGTATCTCCAGAACCCGTCTTGGTACGGCACAACAAACTGGGGTGGCCAGGCGATCGACAAAAGCCGGGACATCATGATCGTCAACGACATGCGCGTTGCGATGAAGGGCCGCCTTCTGAGCCGCGAGGACGAGATTGCCCGCACGAAGGCCTCGGGCAAGGGTTCGCACAGCACCGGTGGTGTGGTTCCGATGAAAGAGACACCCTACGGTGCCGAGCGCGGCATGGTTCAGTCTTTCCTTGGCGTCCCTTGCACTACGCCTCCCTTCGGCACGATGGCTGCAGTCGACATGAAGACCCAGAAAATTCTGTGGCATCGCTCGATGGGCACGCCCGAACAGTTCGGCCCGCTCGGCATGAAGACGCACCTTCCTATCGAGCTTGGCATGCCGACTCTTGGTGGTGCGACGCCGACGGCATCCGGCCTTGTGTTCTTCTCCGCGACCTCGGATTACTATCTGCGCGCAGTCGATGTGGCGACTGGCGAAGTCGTCTGGAAGAGCCCGCTTCCTGTGGGAGCAGGCTCGACACCGCTGGTGTTCATATCGCCTGAAGATGGAAGGCAATATGTTGTCGTGACCGCCAATGGCGCGCGTGCAGCACCCGACTTCGGTGACTATATCATCGCCTTCGCACTGCCCAGGAGCGGCAATACCGGCGGGGCCAATTCCCCTTAAATCTCCTGGTACTTGCATGATGGATCGAAAAGACCGGTAGGGCAGCCTGCCGGTCTTTTTCGTTTTCGTCGCCACAGTGCGGGCTGAAATTAGCTTTACGGCCGACGTTGTCGGAAGTTTCGAAATTATTGTAGAGCACACGGAAACACAGCGTAGAGCGGCAGGAATCCATGCGTTCGTTTGAGCTCGGCAGGCCAGTCGTCATCAGTGGCGAGACGAAGAGCGGTCTTGACGACCAATCGTCGCAGTAGCAACCTAGAGCTGGTGACGTGACCGGCCTATGAAATGCCTACCGGGACTCGCCTGTGACTCAAAGACAATGAATTCATTGGCGTCCGCGGATTTTTCACGCGTTGAATACCGCTCTCGCTCGTCGCGAGCGGGACACTTCTGACGTCGATTTTCATCACGAATACACGCACTGAGCGTTTTTCTCGGATTGGAAGCAAGCAAGACCGGACGCGCATTCAACATCCGTCACCATGTCAGCCACACCCATTGGGCGAGATTACATTTTCGGATTGTTCACAATTGGAAATCATGTTTCGCGCATCGATTTTTGGAGCTGGGGCTATGACGTTTAAACTGCGAACAATTCTTATTTTTCTCTTTCTTGTCGTGAGCCTCCCCTTGGCGGTGGTCATGGCCACGTTGGCTGTCTCATCCGTGAAAGACTACCGGTCATATTCGGAGGTTGCATCACTGGTATCGCTGGATCGCGCCATGTTCGAAGCGCTCATCAATTTTCGCTCTGAACGCGGAAACAGTGCAGCAGCGCTCGTCCAGTCGCCTGCTGCCGGCGCTGTATCAAGAAAAAGCGTCGAGACAGCCCGTACCGTCATCGATGCGGCCATGCAACGCTTTGACGCGGAAGCCGCAACCGTGAGCAACGGCAGCATCACGCCGCATCTGAAACAGGCGATCGATGCCTACGAGGCATTGAAGGCCCTGCGCACCCGCGTCGATTCCAATTTTTCGCGTGAGATGGCACAGCGAGAGCCTGGCCTTCGCGACGAGGTGTTGACCTTCGGAAATAATGTCCTTGCGGTTTTCGATGCGACCTCGACGGCACTCGAAAATCGTGTGCGGACGCTCGACCAGTCTTTCACCGGCCTGATCCAAATGCGTGCCTATGCATGGGCGGCCCGTAACAATGGCGGCACTTCTGCTGTGACGGTCACGTCCCTTATAGGCGCAAACCGGGCGTTGACGTCCGACGAGCGTGCGGCCCTTCTCAAAACCGATGCGGCTACAAGTTTCGCCTGGAACGCGGTCGGCGGGCTGGTTGCGCATGAAAGCACGTCTGCCGACATCAAGGCCAAGTATGCGGCCGGCACTTCCGCCTATTTCGATGGTGCATTCAATGACAGGCGCGAAGTTTTGCTCCGCGACCTTTCGACCGGACCCTCGACGGTATTTACGGTCGATGATTGGCAGATGACATCCAACGCCGCCCTCGGCGTTGTTGCTCAGGTCGCACTGGCGGCAATGGCCGAACTGGATGACACGGCCGCGCAGATGCGCAGCGCGGCAACCATGAATGCCGTCCTGATGTCGCTCGGAGCAATCCTTGCACTGGCGATCGGACTGGGTGGCACCGCCATCATCGTCATTCGTGTCCTTCGCCCCATCCGCGCTCTGACGGACTGCATGGTCGCGCTTTCCAACGGCAACTCCGGCATTGATGTGCCCGGACTTGGTCGTAGCGATGAAATCGGTGAGATGGCTGGTTCAGTCGAAATCTTCAGACAGGCATCGATCAGGAACAGGCAGCTTGAACAGGAAGCCGAAGCCAACCGCACCAAGGCCGAAAACGATCGGATCGAGATGCAGCGTATTTCCGAGGAAGATGCCGATCGTCGTCTGAACCAGGCAACCGCAGCACTTGCCGAAGGATTGAAGGCGCTCGCAGCCGGCAACATGCTCTGCGAGATCAACCAGCCGTTCGCCCCTCAGTTCGAGGCGCTGCGGCACAACTTCAACACCTCAGTCACGCAATTGCGAACAACTTTGGTCGAATTCGAGCGCTCGGTTACGACTGTCAGCTCCGGCGCCGGTGAGATTTCCACGGCATCCAACGATCTGGCACGTCGCACCGAACAGCAGGCAGCCTCGCTTGAAGAGACTGCCGCGGCACTGGAGCAGATCACCTCGAACGTGAAGTCGACGTCGCATCGTGCGGCAGATGCAAGAGAGGTCGTTCGCAACGTCAAGCTGAAGGCCGACCAGTCGGGCGCTGTCGTTCAGGACGCTACGTCGGCGATGGCGCGCATCGAACGCTCTTCGCAGCAGATCGGACAGATCATAGGCGTCATCGACGAGATCGCGTTTCAGACGAACCTGCTCGCCCTGAATGCAGGGGTCGAAGCGGCTCGCGCCGGAGACGCCGGCAAGGGCTTCGCCGTTGTGGCGCAGGAGGTGCGCGAACTCGCACAGCGCTCGGCGACTGCTGCCAAGGAGATCAAGCAACTTATCGCAACGTCTGAGGTTGCAGTCGGGGAGGGCGTCAATCTGGTCGATAGCACCGGCTCCTGCCTCGCGGAGATCGAAACGCTTGTGCGGGCAGCGAACGACCATATGGAAGCCATTGCCATCGCGGCACAGGAGCAATCTTCAGGCCTGACTCAGGTGAACTCTGCAATCAATCATCTCGACCAGACCACCCAGCAGAATGCTGCAATGGTGGAGGAAATGAGTGCCGCCGGCTCCGGGCTGGCCGAAGAGTGTGTGGCGCTTGACGGTTATCTCTCCAAATTTACGTTGATGGCACGTGCGGAAGAACACGGGTATTCCCCGGTCGGCGCGTCGGCGCCCGGGCGCCGCAAGTTCGCTGCGTAACTGGTCCAAATTCAAAAAGGGGCATGATCGACATGATCGTGCCCCTTGCTACATTGAGAACTCTAACTGCCCAAACCACCGCGACGGCCTTCGTTTGCCAGTGCCTCGACCACATGGCGAACTCGAGGAAGAAGGTGCCTGGTCGTGGGCCAGATTGCAGAGATGTCGATCTTTGCTCCGGTGAACTGTTCAAGAACCGCAATCAACCGGCCGCTCCTGATGTGATCATTCACGAGAGAACTTGGCATTTGCGCAAGGCCGAGCCCGGCGATGGCCGAATCGACGATTGCCGCTCCATCGCCGATTTCATGGGTGGCGGGTGGCGTAACCCGGTATACCGCTCCCTCGGAGTTACGCACGCGCCATGCATTCGGGATGTCGCGGCGGAAACCCACGATACAGTCGTGGTCCTGTATGTCCTCCACGGTTTGAGGCGTGCCACGTGCCAGAAGATATTCTGGCGAAGCAACGATCAATGCACGTTGCTCGGTCAGTTTGCGCACGATCAGGCCGCTCGTATCTTTTGTCTCGCCGAACCGGATCGCCAGATCCACACCCTCCTCCACCGGATCTATGATCCGGTCCGTCAGGGACAGCGACAGCGTCAGTCCGGGATGTTCCTTCGCGATATTGGCCAATAGTGGTAACAGGATCTGTCGACCCCAGGCCGCCGGCGCATCAACACGTAGTCGTCCTCCGAGCTGCTGATTCTTGGCGAGAAGCACTTGTTCGGCACCTCCGATCTCCTCCAGAGCGTGGCGGCAGCTGGCGAGATACGCTTCCCCATCGGGGGTTAACGTCAGCTTTCTGGTGGAGCGGTGCAGAAGTTTGGTGCCGAGCCTTTCCTCGAGCCTCGCAACGCTTTTGCCGACGGCGGATTTGGTTACACCCAGGCTTTCCGCAGCTGCCGTAAAACTTAGCAAGGTCGCCGCTTCCACAAAACTGACTATCCCATTCAGTTGCTCCAGATGAGCCATTGTAGAAATTTCCTCTACTCAGCGTATTATTCAGCTTGTTTATCGCTTTTCGGATTTACAGTAGGGAAAGTCTCAAGGCAAGCAATCTCATTGGGTGGTTGCCGAGAAGATCAAACCATTGCGGCCAACCGCCGCCAATCAAGGAGACTGTCATGCCTGTCGTACGTGTAAGCTGGTTCAGCGGTAAGGATGCTAAGGCCAAGAAGGCTGTCGCTGCCGAGATCACCGAGAGCATCGTCAAGAACACCGGAACCGATCCGAACTACATTTACGTCATCTTCGAAGACGTTGCGCCGTCCGATTGGGCTGGTGCCGGAAAGATCTTCGGAGAAGAGACGGACGCCTCCTGACGCCGACTGTCCGGTTTCCAGGATATGCGTGGTTTTCACTGCGCGTATCCTTGATACCGCCGCGCGCATCCCGGTTGACCATTTGTGAAGTGGCTCCGGACCGGGAATCGACGTCTTCGACCGTCACGGCTAGCGCGAATTTCACCTGAAACTAATTTGCACGGAGATCGCTATGAAGAAAAGACGTCTGGGAAAAACGGGCCTTGAGGTTTCCTCGGTCATTCTCGGTGGCAACGTCTTCGGTTGGACGATTGATGAAGCGGCATCCTTCGACGTTCTGAATGCGTCGTTCGACGCCGGATTGAACACGATCGACACCGCCGACGTTTATTCTTCCTGGGTTCCGGGTAATGCCGGTGGCGAGTCCGAGGTGATCATCGGGAAATGGCTGAAGCAGGGGTATGTTTCCCGCGACAAGGTCGTCCTCATCACCAAGGTCGGCTCGGACATGGGCGACGGCAAAAAGGGTTTGAAGGCTGCCTATATCCAGGAGGCGGTCGATGCGTCCCTGCGCCGCCTGCAGACGGATTACATCGATGTCTATCTGTCGCACTGGCATGATCCCGAGACACCGTACGAAGACACGCTGAGCGCCTACGAAAAACTGAAGGCGCAGGGCAAGATCCGCGCTTCGGGTGGTTCAAATCTCGATGCGATCCAGTTGCAGGATGCAATGGATGCTGCAAAGTCGAACGGCCTTTCCCGCTATGATGTGCTGCAGCCGGAATATAACCTTTACGATCGCGCAGGTTTTGAAGGTTCGCTTGCCGATCTGTGCGCCACGGAAGATGTCGCAGTCATCACCTACTATAGCCTGGCCTCGGGTTTTCTATCTGGGAAATACAAGTCCAGAGCGGATGTCGAAGGACGTCCTCGGTGGGAGGGGCTGCTCAAATACTTCGACGACAAGGGGCTTCGTATTCTCGCAGCCCTCGATCAGGTCGCAATCGAGTGTGGCGCAAAGCCGGCAGAGGTCGCGCTCGCCTGGCTTCTGGCCAAGAGTGCGGTTACTGCGCCGATCGCCAGCGCCACGAGCATCGCGCAGGTCAACGGCCTGATCAATGCCGCCGGCCTTTCACTGTCCCATGACGCAGTCAGACGCCTCGATGAGGCCGGTGCCGACTGAAACGGCGTCGCAAGGCCAGCATATCCCGAAAATCACATCAACATGGAGACATTCCCGATGAGCTACATCACCAACGTATTCCACATGACCGTCGAGCCTGCGGCTCTCGAAGAATTCAAGAGCCTGATTGCTGAAATCATCGCGCTGGCTAACAAGGAGCCGGGCACGCTGATCTATGAATACTCGCTTGGCGAAGATGGCCGCACCGTTCACATCGTCGAACGGTACCTGACGGAAGGCGTTCTGCCGCACATCGAGGAAACGTTCGGACCGTTTGCCGACCGCTTCCTCAAGCTGGCCAAGATCGAGACGCTTTATGTCTATGGCGAGCCGCCGGCAGACATGAAGGCAAAGCTCGCATCGTTCAATGCCATCTTCATGGCGCCTCTCGCGGGCTTTGCACGTCCGACGATCGCTGCCTGATCCTTTAATCGGTCATGATCACAAAAGCCCGACCGGCACGCAGCCGGTCGGGCTTTTGTGCATTGCTGAGCGCAAGCAGCGGGCTCTAGTATCAAGGCAGGCCATGCAATCGGCCGCAGCGGATCTGGCGGCCCGGCAGGAGATGAGAAGAGATGATGAAGGCTGTGGTGGTTCATGGGGCCGGCGGGCCGGAGGTCCTCAAGCTGGAAAGTCGACCGATGCCCGTACCCGGCAAAGGTGAGGTGCGTATCGCCGTCAAGGCATTCGGCCTCAACCGGTCGGAGCTCTTCACCCGCCAGGGACATTCACCCAGCGTCGTTTTCCCCCGCATTCTGGGTATCGAGGCTGTCGGCATCGTGGATGCAGCGCCTGGCGGCGAGTTCGCGCAGGGCGACATGGTCGCCACGGTGATGGGTGGAATGGGACGGCAGTTCGACGGCAGCTATGCCGAATTCACCTGCGTACCCGCAACGCAGGTTCGTCGCCTGACATCCACGCTCGACTGGGAAGTTCTCGGCGCGCTTCCTGAAATGCTGCAGACGGCCTGGGGAGCTCTATTCTCATCCCTGAACCTCCAGGCGGGACATCGCCTTCTGGTTCGAGGCGGCACGACGTCCGTCGGCATGGCGGCGATCGCCCTGGCGCGACGAGCCGGAGCCGATGTCACAGCGACGACACGACGCCAGGACCGGCGCGGACTGCTCGAAATGCTGGGCGCTGATCGCGTGCTGATCGATGACGGTGACCTGTCGAAATCGGGCAACAGGTTCGACAGGATCCTGGAGCTTGTCGGAGCAACGACGCTGGAGGATTCGCTGTTATGTGCGGATCGTGGTGGCCTCGTCTGCATGGCCGGCATCGTCGGAAACACCTGGACCATGCCGAACTTCGCACCGATGGATGCCATTCCCAACCGCGTTGTACTGACGTCATACAGCGGCGAACCGGAGGACTTCATGGCCATGCCGCTTCAGGATCTGTTGGACGATATCGCTGGCAAACGTCTCAATATCAAGATCGGTCGCGTGTTTTCCATCGACGAAATCGTCGATGCCCATCGTTGCATGGAGGCGAACGCTGCCGAGGGAAAAATCGTCATTCTCGTTTAGAAAGCTTGAACGGACCGGATTGGATCGAGCCCGCGGACATTTTCCGTCAGGCTCGATCTATGATCAGGTCTCCCTGGAGACGGATGTCGCCTTACGGACAGCAGGCGAAACTTCTGTCGCAAGAAGCTCGATGCCCTTCGCAACCTTTTCGAACAGCAGGCCGCTGATGTCGATCTGAGCCATGAAACGGTCGTGCCCGAACATCTCATGTTCGTAGAGGATCTTGTCGATGATCTGCTGCGGGCTGCCGACGAAAAGAGCGCCACGGGGACCGGCAAGCCGGTGATAATCGTCGCGCGAGACCTTCCAGCCATTGTCTCCGTTCGGCAGGTTATGGCCGATATAACTGGCATAGTGGGGGTAGAATTCATCGAGCGCCGTCTGGCTGTCCTTCTGGACATGGAGATGGCTGGATATGCCGACCTTCATCGTGGCGATGTCATGGCCCGCATCGCGAAAGCTGCGGCGATAAAGATCGATGAAAGGCCGGAACCGTGCAGGCTCGCCGCCGATATTGGCAAAGTTGAGTGGCACACCGGCTCTGCCCGCACGGATCGCACTCTCGGGCGTGCCGCCGGCGCCGATCCAGATCGGCGGATTTTCGACGTAAGGGCGTGGTGCGATCTCGGCATTTTCCAAGGCGGGCCGGAAACGGCCGCGCCAGGTCACACCATCGTCGCTCTCGGCAATCTGCAGCAGCAGCGCCAGCTTCTCTTCGTAAAGCGCGTCATAGTCGCAGAGATCGTAACCGAACAGCGGGAAAGACTCGATGAAGGCTCCGCGGCCGACCGTCAGTTCGCCACGCCCGCCCGACAGAAGATCGATCGTCGCCAGTTCCTCAAAGATCCGCACGGGATCGGAAGAGGAGAGAATGGTGACTGCCGTGGTGATCTTGATATTCTTCGTCACAGCGGCAATCGCCCCCATGAGGGCGACCGGAACCGAGATCGTGTAGTCGAGACGGTGATGCTCGCCGATGCCGAAGACGCTCAGCCCCGCCTGATCCGCAAGTTTTGCCGTCTCGACGATCTCGGAAAGGCGGCGTCGCGAGGCTTCCGGGCCACGCGTTCCGATCGGCAGATCGCCGAATGTGTAAAGTCCGATTTCCATGGCGGTATCGCTTCCGTCCAGTCTGCTTTTATTTCAGGATTTCGGCCAGGAAACTGCCGGCCTTGGCCGCACCTTCGCCGGAAATCGTGTGCGGCAGGCCGGGCTGGATCACCGTTTCGACCTTCATGCCGAGCGCTTCGAGCGCGGCGGCAGCCTTGGTCGTCTCCGCGGCCGGGATGACCGGATCGGCGCTACCGTGGATCAGCAGGATCGGTGTTGCGGTGGCGGGTGAAAGCGGTAGCGGCGAGGCAAGGCGGCCGGAAAAGCCGACCACCGCGCCAACCGGCCAGCGACCGGAAGCGACGGCATCGAGCGACATGATCGTGCCCTGCGAAAAGCCGACAAAAGCGACCCTGTCGAGCTTATCGGAAAAGCCGTGTTCCTCGATGATCGTGGAAATCGTCTTGTCGAAGGCAGCCCGTGCATCCTTGATGCGGTCGCTGCGGTTTTCTTCCGTGACGCCGGCAACGCTGAACCATTGGTAACCCGACCCGAAGCTTGAGGGGGCGGGTGCATTCGGCGAAACGAAGACGGCATCCGGCAGGACGCTTTTCCAGGCATTTCCGAGCGGCGCGAGATCAGCGCCGTTGGAGCCGACGCCGTGAAGCATGATGACGAGAATATTGGTTGCGATGTTCGACATGATCCTGTGTCCTTTTATGCCGCGACGAAGGGCAGCTGTGGGCCTACCGGCACGATTCCGTTCGGATTGCGTGCCGTGATCGAGCAATAGCCGCGTTTGATATAATCGATATTGACTGTCTCGCGAACGCCGGGCGTTTCGATCACGTTCTGGACGTAACGGCTGAGCGCGGTGTAGTCGGCCAGGCGACAAAGATTGCACTTGAAGAGGCCATTATAGCCCGCATCGAAGCGCACGAGTGTCGTGAACAAGCGCAAATCCGCCTCCCCGAGCCTGCCGCCGAAAAGGATCCGCCTCCGACCTGCTAACCGCTCTCCCCCCCGTTCAGTATCGCGAACACGTCCAGCAAAGGCTTCCTCATAGGCGATCTGGTTCGTCCCTTGGGTGTTGAGGATGGCCAACCGAGGACGCTCACGCGTTGCAGGAATTGTGAGCGTAAAAAGGGCGGCGTTCGGTCCATTTGCGCAGACGCGTTCCTAACATGATGATGCTGGAGACGGCGACCGAGCTAACTGCTAACGGCAAGATTTCGTGGGATAAATAGCGTGTCAGGCAACTAAGGGTATCCCAGAGCTCTACAGTTGGGATTTCCGTTACACCGCAGTACACCGAAGGAGACTGAGGACGAGGCACTTCGCGCCATTCAAGGAATATACCAGGAAACTCAACATACGAACCACTCATTTTGATACTGCCACCAGTATATTGACATACTCCACCCAGTATGTCTTTCTCAACGTCAGGAGACTGCATGCCATACTCAATCGAAGACAAAAAACGGGCGACGACGCGGTTAAGGCGTATCAAAGGTCAGGTCGAGGCTTTGGAGCGCGCCGTTGATGCGGGCTTGGAATGCAAACTTCTCCTCCAGCAGATCGCCGCGATGCGTGGCGCTGCCGGTGGGCTTATGGCCGAAGTAATAGAAATCCATCTACGCGAGACGATGGCCGTTCCCGAGAACCGTACCTCATCCGTCGCCGAAGATCAGATGGATGACATAATGAAGATCCTGCGCGCCTATTTGAAGTAGGCAGCAGAGTTGAAAGGATATGCGAGATGAAGAGCAGAGCCGCAGTCGCCTGGGAGGCCAACAAGCCCCTCACCATCGAGACCATCGAGATCGGTGGTCCAAGGGCCGGAGAAGTGCTGGTTGAGGTGATGGCCACGGGTGTTTGCCACACCGACGCCTACACACTTTCCGGTCTCGATTCAGAAGGCAAGTTCCCGGCTATTCTTGGCCATGAGGGTGCCGGCATCGTGCGGGAAGTCGGCGCGGGTGTCACCTCGCTGAAGGTTGGGGATCACGTCATCCCTCTTTACACGCCGGAATGCCGCCAGTGCAAAACCTGCCTGTCGCAGCGATCCAACCTCTGCACATCGATCCGCTCGACCCAGGGCCAGGGCCTGATGCCGGACAATACCTCGCGCTTTTCCTGCGATGCCGGCGAAATCTTCCACTATATGGGCTGCTCGACCTTCTCGAACTTTACCGTCCTGCCGGAAATCGCGCTGGCGAAGATTCGTGAAGATGCGCCCTTTGACAAGATCTGCTACATCGGTTGCGGTGTCACCACCGGCATTGGAGCGGTTATCTACACCGCCAAGGTTCGTCCAGGCTCGACTGTCGTCGTGTTCGGTCTGGGCGGCATTGGGCTTAACGTCATCCAAGGTGCCCGTATGGTCGGGGCGGACAAGATCATTGGCGTGGACCTCAACCCCGCCAAGGTTCCGATGGCAAAGAAGTTCGGCATGACTGACTTCATCAACCCGACGGAAGTCGGCAACGACAAGGTCGTTCAGGCGATCCAGGACCTGACCGATGGCGGTGCAGACTACACGTTCGATGCCACCGGCAATGTCAATGTCATGCGCCAGGCGCTGGAAGCCGCCCATCGCGGCTGGGGTGAATCGATCATCATCGGCGTCGCCGAAGCCGGCAAGGAAATCTCCACCCGGCCGTTCCAGTTGGTCACCGGCCGCGTCTGGAAGGGATCGGCCTTTGGTGGTGCGCGCGGCCGCACTGACGTGCCGAAGATCGTCGACTGGTACATGGATGGCAAGATCAACATCGATGACTTGATCACCCACAAGATGCCGCTTGAGGAAATCAACACGGCCTTCGATCTGATGCACGAAGGCAAGTCTATCCGCTCCGTCATCGAGTTCTGAATACCCGTACGGGCGGTCAAACGCAGATGCCCGCAAACGGGGTCGCGAAAACGACCGCGGGCGCCTGGCTACGACCAGAAAGGAAGAGACCAGTGACAAGACTTCTCCATTCGTCCATTCAGAACGGCCTGACGCAGGGCAGCGTCTGCCGGCGGCGTTCTGACCTGCAAGTGCCATGGTCGTCCGGTCAAGGTGAAGGTATCGGGCGGCATCGCCCATAACCACGCTTGCGGTTGCACCCAATGCTGGAAGCCCGCGGACGCGGCCTTCTCGGTCGTGGCGGTTGCGCCGAGCGAAAACGTGACTATCCTCGAAAACGGTGACAAGCTCGCCGTGGTCGACGCCTCGGCACTGATTCAGCGGCATGCCTGCACCGAATGCGGCACCCACATGCACGGCCCGGTCGAACGCGATCACGCCTTCAAGGGCCTGTCCTTCATCCATCCAGAACTGTTTGAAATTAGTGGCTGGCCGGCCCCCGGCTTTGCCGCCTTCGTCTCGTCGGTCATCGAAGGCGGCGTCGATCCTTCCGAAATGGACGGCATCCGCGCCAAGCTCAAGGACATCGGACTTGAGCCCTACGATTGCCTGTCGCCGGCGCTGATGGACTTCCTTGCCACCTGGACCGCCAAGAAGGCCGGCGTTCTCGCCGCCTGATGGATAGGGCGGGCCGCCTCCGTGGCCCGCCTTACCCTGCCAATCCCCGAGGCCGTGATGAAACAAATCTCTGCCAGCAAATCGTTCGGCGGCACGCAATACGTTTTCTCGCATGCGTCCGACGCATGCCGAGGCGACATGACCTTTGCCGTCTTCATGCCACCCCAGGCCGAAACGCCAAAGTGCCTGTGCTGTGGTATCTTTCGGGCCTGACCTGCACGCATCAGAACGTGATGGACAAGGGGGAATATCGCTAGGTTGCCGCCGAACTTGGTATCGCCATCATCTGCCCAGACACCAGTCCGCGCGGCGAAGACGTTCCAGACGAGCCCGACAACTGGTAGTTCGGCAAGGGCGCGGGCTTCTGTCTCGATGCCACGCAGGATCCCTTCTCGGGCATTACAACATGCAGACTTATTTGCTCGAGGAACTTCCGCTACTTCTCGATGATAGCGACCTCGCACTCGATTTCGGCCGCCAGAGCATTTTCGGTCACTCGATGGGCGGCCATGGCGCAATCACTTTGGCGCTGAAAAACCCGGTGGGTTTTGCCTCGGTCTCGGCCTTTGCCCCGATCGCCCAGCCGTCCACGGCCGACTGGTCTCGCCCGGCGCTCGAAAATTATCTCGGAACGGATCAGGCCGCGTGGCGCGCCTATGATAGCACGCTGCTGATCGAAGACGGCTACCGCGTAAAGGAAATTCTCGTCGATCAAGGCACAGCAGACCCATTTCTGGAAACCGGCCTGCGCCCGCAACTTCTCAAGCAAGCATGCGATAGCGCGGGGATTCCCCTTACCCTCAACATGAGAGAAGGCTACGATCACTGGTACCTTTTCATCTCGACTTTTATTGTCGATCATGTCCGGTGGCATGCCAAGCGACTGACCCAAAACGGGTGAGCCGCTTTCTGGCAGGCGACGTTTCCAGAAAGAATCTTGATCAGGCCGCATGTGCTTCGCCCTTCCTGGTCTCAAGTCGAAGTTCTTTCTACCTGCAAACGATCGAGGACGACTGCATTCTCGCTGGAATACTCCAGAAGCTTTGGCAGGCGGAATTCGCGCGGTTCCCAATGCTGATCGGCTCAGCGCCTGCGCCTTGCAAAAGATACGGTTCCCGTTTTACTCCGATCCGGGTGTTAGTTGTATCGAGCAGGGCCAGAGAGGACAAACGATGGATCTTTTCAGCGAACCACGCCGGCTTCCGTTGAAAGACGCGGACGTTGTATATCATCCTAGGCCCGATATTGGGATTTCGCCGGACGAGCTGTTTCAGACTCTTCGCAGGGAGGTCATCTGGGAGCAGCATTCCATTCGCATCGAGGACCGCATTATACCGCAGCCTCGGCTGAGCAGCTGGTATGGTGATGTTGTTCACACCTACTCAACCCTCGCGAATGTTCTCCAGCCGCACCCATTTATCCCGATATTGGACGCGCTACGAAAGCGCCTCGAAAGCATTACAGGCTCCCGTTTCAATTCGATGCTCGCCAATCTTTATCGTGACGGCGGTGACAAGATCGGCTGGCATTCAGACAACGAGCCAGAACTGGGGCCGGAGCCTGTGATCGCTTCGATCAGCCTCGGCGCTGAGCGGCGTTTCGACTTGCGGCGTCGAGATGATCACTCGAAGGTTGCGCGCATCTTTCTTGAGCATGGAAGCCTTTTAATAATGGGCGGCGGCACGCAGAAAAACTGGCAGCACGGGATTGCTCGTCGGACAGAGAGCGTTGGAGAGCGGATCAATCTTACCTTCCGTCTTACCGATAAGACCAAACGTCGCGCTATTCCGTAAAGCAGAACCCATGGCTTTTTTTGCAGGCTAGAACGCTTATCCGGTACTGCCGCGCACCACAATGCTGTAACCGACGTCTGCGAGCTTGCTCGCCTGCGCATCACCTCGGCATCTCGCCATGATCGTTCGTTCAGCTTTCTGGTGGGCAACAGCAACGCGTCGCCATCGCGCGCTGTGGTCTCCCAGCCGCAAGTCCCGCTTGGCGAGCCGTTGTCCAACCTAGACGCCCGGTTGCGCGAAAGCATGCAGGAAGAGCTGATCCAGCTGCATCGCCAGACGGCCTGACCACCGTCTTCGTGACCCACGACCAGGAGGAAGCACTCAGTCTCTCCGACCGGATTGTTCACCTGAATGCAGGCAACATCGAACAAGCGGCAGCCCGCTCGGAACTCTACGCCCGACCGCGCACGCGGTTTGCTGCGTCATTCATGGGATCGACCAATCTGCTGGAGATACAGTTGGGCCAGGATGCCGGCGTCGGCATAGCCCTCCTCAAGAGCGGCCAGGTCATCGCATTGGCCGAACAGGCTGCGAGCCGCGGTCCAAGGACGGTCATGGTCCGGCAAGAGGATATTAGGCTTCTGCCTTCGGGGGCAAACAACGGCCTCACCGGCACGTCCTGACCCGGGTCTTCCTCGAGTCGCGCGCCGATATGTCGTTGATCTTGGCGAACAGACGGTCAGACGCCTCGTACCCACCGATCGGTTGTTCGAGGTCGGTGAAAAGCTTGAACTTTCCATACCCGCTGAGCGACTGACGCTGCTTGCAGACTCACCCCCTCTCCCACAGAAAAGGAACTGAAGATGATTGGTCGTGTACGGCGCGGTTGGGCAGAGCCTGAAACCGCGGACGCGTATGAAAAGCTCTTGACGACCGAAACGCTGCCGGCACTCCACCGGATCGACGGCTACAAGGGATCGTATTTCATGCGTCGCACGCTTGAGACAACGAGGTCGAGTTGGTCGAGATCACCTTGTGGGATTCTATGGAAACGATCGTTGCATTCGCGGGCGAAGACTGCACCAAAGCAGTGGTGCCATTGGACACCCAGGCCTTTCTAACCCGCTTCGGCGATCGAACGGTGCATTTTGAGGCCACTTGGTGCCCGTAATCTAATCTCCTGCAAGGATGGATTGCGGGCAGGTCGCATGCGGCCCAGTTGGTTGGCGGTGCCGCTTAAGGCAGCGCCTTCCCTTCAACAAAGTATGTTCCCTCAGCGCGCCGTCGTGATGACCAGGTTCCTGAAATAGGCGATCGTGCCGGATTCCAGCCAGACGCCGACGCCGCCGCGCTGGCTTGCGCCGAGTTTGAGGTCGTTGACGATGAGAGCGGGTAGCGGCTTGCCGTCGAGATAAAGCTTTGCCTTGTCGCCGGCGACCACGATCTTCATGTGCGTCCACCGTGCGAGGTCGAGATCTGCATAAGTCTCATAGGCTTCGGGAGATTCCCGGCGCAGCCTGTCGAACTTGAAGTCCGGGTAGGCAACGTACTGGACGCTGTGATTGCGCCTGACCTGGTCATCGGCGGTGCTGTTGGTCGGCCGCAAATAGATGCTTTCGAACCGGCCTTTATCGTCGATCCTGAACGTTAGGCCGATGAAGCCTCGGGCATAGGCCGGCGCGGCGGCAACGAGTTCGCTTGCGACGTCCACTTCGATCGTACCATCCGTGAAATCCACCGGCAGCCAGGCCATGAAATCCCGGTCGGCCAGCGCCTCCTTGGCGGGGTCCTGTATCTTGTCGGAAGGCATCGTCATCTTAAATGCCGCTTGCCCCTGATAACGGGTCTCTTCCAGCGAGACGCCCGAGAGGCGGAAATCGGTGGTTGCGGCACCTTGAGACGTACCGAACGAATGGCCTTCGGCCGCCAGCAATATGCCGAGCGTCAGGGGGAATGCCTTGATCACGCCCATGATCTGTCTCCTTTGGCTTGAGGAAGAAGCCGGCACTGAGATCGCCAGAGTGGTGATGTCTGGATGGTGCCGGCCGTATCGTTTGCATTGCGTGGCGAGCTATCGCTCGAGGAAGGTGCTCAGGTCCGTCGTGAACTTGACGGGATTCTTGAAGGCGAGGAAATGGTCGCCACTTTCCTCCGCCGAGTAGACGAACAGTTCCGATCCCTTGATCTGCGACTGCATCCACTTCTGGCTCGGCACGTTGTTACTGTGATCGCCGGTGAAAATGGCGGTCGGAACGTCGATCTTGTGGCTGATGACGTCGCGCCAGTCATTGGTTGCATGGTCGAACAGGACAAGGCTCATGAACTTGGGATCGTTCTTGACTAATTCGCGCGCGAACGCTTCCGAGTTCTGGAAATGCGCAGTTCCCTTTTCCATGGCCCGGCGCATGACGTTCATGTCGACGACCTGCTCGTTGGTCGGGGCGCCACCGAAGGCGGCGATCATTCGCTCAGCCGACGTGGTCATGCCGCCGGCGTTCAGACGTTCTTCTTCCGTCCAGTCCGCATGCGTGTAGATCGAGATCGGCTCGTCAATGAATGCCGCCTTGCGGATCGACTTGGTGCCGAACAGGTCGATATAGCTCCAGATGACCGAAGCCCCCATGGACCAGCCGCAGAAGTCCGCCTGCTCCACGCCCAGATGATCGACGAATTCCTTGAGGTCCATGCCATAGCGCGCAAGACGCGTGCCGTAGGGGACGTTCTCTGACAGGCCCTGATTACGCGGATCAAGAACGAGGATCCGATACTTCTTGGCAAGCAGGAACATCACGTTGACATATTCGGCGCCATTTGCGCCCCATCCGGGAACGAAGATGATCGGCTTGCCTTCGCCCGCCTCCCAATAGCTCAGCTTTACGCCGTCATTGGTCTCGAAGCTGTTGATCTGCAGCCCCTTGAAGTCGGAAAGCTTGGCGGGAAGTCCTTCGATCCTGTTCGGAAACGTGAAATCGCGGCCGAGAACATCGATTGCCGGTGCGGCAAACGCCTGGCTGGTCATCGACATCATCACACCCACCAGAGTTGTGAGGACGAAATTCTTTCTCATGTATCTTACTCCGTCGTAAGGTGCGGCGCGGGGCCACCCCTTTGTTTCTGGCTTATACGCGGACCCAGGATGGGGCGACAGTCGGGCCCATTCCGAGGAAGAAGCCGAATTGGATGTTCATCTCGCCAATCGGCTCGAGGAAACGGCTGTTGCTGAGTGGGCCGGCATTGATGGCTTCGAACGATAGCTTTTCAGCCAGCGCCCGCACCTTGGCGGTTGCGGCCTCGTCATCACCGGCGACAAAGACCTGAAGAGTCTTGTCGGCGCGCGCTTCCGGACCGATCAGGCCCGCAAAGATCGTGTTGAAAGCCTTGACCACGGTTGCGGCGGGGAACGCCTTCTGGATTTCCTCGGCGGCCGAGGTCGTGTGGCCCAAAAGCAATTCCTTGTAGTCGGCGGTGATCGGGTTGCTGATGTCAATCAGGATCTTGCTGGCAAGATCTCCGGCTGAACCCAGTGCCGGGGCGACGGCTTCATAAGGCAGGGCAAGCAGCACGACATCTGCATGCTTTATGGCGGCAGTGATGCCGCCACCTTCAACGCCATTTCCAATCTCGGCGGCGAGCGCTGCTGCCTTGGCCGGATCGCGATGGCCGACGACAACCTCTGTACCTTCAGCAGCAGCAAATGCGCGTACGAAGCCGGCGCCCATATTTCCTGTTCCGATAACAGCGATTTTCATTGTCTTTTCCTTCATTGTTCGGTCGAGGAGATATTGACCTTGAAATGAAACAAGATAAATCGCGATGACATCGCGTCACCTGAAACGGATTGTTTCAAATGGATCGTTTGACAGCCATGGAGGTGTTTGTTCGCGCCGTCGACAGCGGCTCTTTCAGTGCTGCCGGAGAGACCCTTCAGATGTCGTCGCAGCTTGTGGGCAAGCATGTACAGAAGCTGGAGCAGCACCTTGGCATACAATTGCTGCATCGTTCGACGCGCCGCCAGAGCCTGACCGATTTTGGCCGTACGTTCTACGAGCGGGCAAGGATCATCCTGTCGGAGGTCGAGACGGCAGAGGGAATGGCGGCGGAAACGCGTGCGGTTCCCAGTGGTCGCCTTCGGATCAATGCGCCGGTCAGTTTTGGGATGCGAACGCTGTCCCCCTGCCTCCCCGACTATATGAAAATGTATCCCGACGTGTCCGTAGAGCTCAGCCTTTCCAATCGGGCGGTTGATCTCATTGAGGAGGCATTCGACGCGGTTTTCCGGGTAGGTGAGTTGTCGGATACGGGATTGATTGCCCGACGGTTGGCACCCTATCGACTGATCCTTTGTGCTTCGCCTGACTATATTATGGCGCACGAGACGCTGATGTCTCCGTGGGATCTGCAAAAACATGAGTGCCTGGGGTTTTCTCACACGGCGCTCAGGACCCATTGGACCTTTGACGGCCCCGAAGGCCGCGTTGTTGTGCCCGTGGCCGGCAGACTGATGGTTGACCACGGCGAGCCACTGCTCTACGCCGCATTGCAGGGGTTGGGTATCATGCTGCAGCCGCTGGAAATGGTTCAGGACTTTCTACTGGACGGCAGGCTCGTTGAGTTGCTACCCGAATATCCAGCTCCGACACGGCCATTGCACGTCCTCTACGCGCCGGACCGGCGCCTCACACCCAAGCTTCGCAGTTTTCTGGACTTCTCAGTCGCATGCTTCTCAAATTAGTCTATCTCGCGTCTCATAGATATACGGGACAGAAACGCAGATTGGCGAAGCCCCTCATTTAGAGGATCACCACCATTAATCTGCACCTCTCCGAAGAGACACACGATAGCGTTGTCTCAATCCGCTTTGACCGAACTGCCGGATCGCAGTGACCGCAATAGCGCTTACACGCCCGCGGGACGAAAACTGCAGCTCTCTCCCATCCGCGACACTATGGTTCGATAGCTCCGACGCAAGTGAGCCAGTGTCATCTAAAGCTTCCGAATGCTTCACTCGAACGCAAGGATCTACGATCCTTTGCAGTTTAGCCCAAGGAGGATGAAACATGGGTAGCTTCTCACTAGACGGCCGTATCGCTTTGGTCACCGGTGGCGGCAGGGGGATTGGTGCCGGGATTGCACAAAGCCTGGCACGGGCGGGCGCGAACGTCCTGGTCGCAGATTACACCGATCAGCTCGCAGAAGAAGGCGCATCGGCCATAACGGCGCTTGGCCGACGGTCGATGGCCATCAAGGTCGACGTCAGGAAGCCGGATAGCGTGGAAGCAATGATCAACGCCGTTGAGAAGGAGTTCGGTCGGCTTGACATCGCGGTGAACAATGCCGGAGTGGTTAGCCTTGGCGGTGTTCAGGAGCTAACTTTCGAGCAATGGAACGAGGTGATCGACGTCAACCTGCGCGGCGTGTTTTTAAGCTGCCAGGCCGAAATCAAATTGATGAGGAAGGCGAAATTTGGTCGCATCATCAACTCGTCGTCGATTGCAGGAAAAGTTGGCTTTCCCAATCTTGCTCACTATAGCGCGTCAAAGTTTGGGGTTATCGGCTTCACCAACGCTATTGCGAAGGAAGTAGCAAAAGACGGAATCACGGTGAATGCCCTTTGCCCTGGTATCGTCGGCACTGGAATGTGGCGTGGCGAGACCGGTCTTTCCGGTCTTTGGGCTGATCCTGGGGAGACAGAGGAAGCTTCTTGGGCACGTCACCAGGAAATTTTCTTACCGCAGGGTGTGGCTCAGACACCTGAAGATATGGGGCAGATGGTCGTTTATATGGCCGTTGCGGAACATGTGACAGGACAGGCGCTGGCGGTTGACGGAGGGTTCTCCCTGTAAAGCAACACTTTAGGGTCACGCTTAAATCGCCCGGGAACGTTATGCTCCCGGGCCTTATCCATTCTGATCCTTTGAGGTCAGGAAACCCTTTCTCTCGAATTTTGTATCTGGATCTTTCGGTAAAGGGTCGCTCGAGAGACGCCCAAATACCGGGCAGTCAGCGAAACGTTTCCGCCGTTGTGGCGAAGGGCCGCCTCAATGCGCGAGGCCTGAGATTTCGAACGGGCCGTCAAATCCGTTTTGGCGATCTCGCAAACCATGTCTTGGGGCAAATGCTCAAGATCTATAGCACCGGCATCCGAAAGAACCACAGCGTGGCGCAGTGCGTTCCGCATCTCCCGAACATTCCCCGGCCAGTGGTAATTCAGCAGCACGAGGCGGGCGTCATCGCTTAGCCGAATGTCCGGTCGTCCTAAGTCGAGACACTCCATTTTCAACAACCCAAACACGACCTCTTCCAATTCGGGATGGGTCCTCAGCGACGGTAATGAGATTGTCCCACCCTTGAGCCGATGGAGCAAGCTAGCTTTCAATCGGTCACTTTTCGTAAGCTGGTCGAACTCGCTATCCGTCAGCGCAATAACGCCGAAGCGTCGATCCGAGCGAGCGCTCCGGTTCTCGATAAGCGCTTGAAGTGCTATTTGGCCCTCGTCGTCGAGTTCCTCCAGCCGATCCAAAATAAGGCAGGTCGTCCCGCGGAGCGGAAGATTGCTCGTGAAGACTGCAGCTCCGGCTTGTTGCTTGGACACGGCCGCGCAATCGATCATAAGCGTCTCGGTTTCATCACCGAGGCATCGACGCGCTACCATATGAGCAAATGCCGTCTTGCCGGTCCCCGTCTCACCGCTGACGATGAGCGGAATACCCGCGCGATAAAGCCGCTCCGCTCTAGCGAGCAGTTGCGACAAAATGGGGTCGATCCGGAAGTTGTCCTCGGAAAAGGCACTGCTGCCGATCATTGGGGAGTAAATTGATGCTTCCGCCATCGCAGCGCCGCGACGAACGCCGGTCGAACGACCATGGGACGGCGTTGCGTCGCGGCCGCTGATCGCAATTTGCAGATCGCGGCCAGGCAGTCGATACGGTCGATCTAGCCGGATGTCCGCCAGTGACGTCTCCATCGCAAAAACATCTTCGGCCGTTTTGCCAATGAGCTGCTCCGGCTGCATTCCCGTTAGCGATGCAACTTGCGAACTGGCGTCTATGATTAAACCTTTATCATCCACCGCAATTCTGCCCTCTTCGGCCAAATCAGTGCCGTCCGAGCCGAAATATAGCCGGAGAAGATTGCTGTTGCGGTGCGTCCGCGCAAAATACCGGTTTTCGATCCGCCTTGCGGTTCGCTCGACAATATCGAGCACCACCCGATTGGTCCGATCATCACTGTCTCTGGCGGTGGTTACGTTGATCACGCTTTGCAGCATGTTCCGTCGTCCCATGACAGGTGCAGTGATGCATGAGAGAGTTTGTGCAGCCAGGCCGTAATGCTGCTTGCCCGAGATGACGACCGATTTGCCTGAGGTTAGGCAAGTGCCGACGCCATTCGTCCCCTGCCGCTCTTCGGCCCAGACCGAGCCCGGAAGAACCCCAAGACGGGACATGTCACCCAAAAACTGGTGGTCGCATCGGAAGAGCATCATAACGCCCTGCGCCGAAGCGAGTGAAACCAGGTATTCACTGTCGACCAAGCGAAGAAAAAGCTTCTCTACCTCTGGCTCAGCCGCGGCGAGCAGATCCTGGTAGTCTTGTTCCAGAGACCTGAACTCGTAGTGCGTGAGCACCTCGGCTCGGGGCACATGATCGGGCGTCAGATGGTAATCGGAAAGGCAACGCTTCCATGAATCGGCAACGATGTTGGGTAAAGGACTGGTCGGCTCGAAGCCTCTGAGAAGCCGCAGGCGTGCGATCTCGTCCAAAACCGGTTCTCTTACGAGATTGTCCTCGGCTCGGAATTCATAACTCAACATGTGCTCCTCCCAAAGCAGACATTGCGGCGTTGTCTCAGTGAGACACGTAATAACAGGCGCCGTAAAGCTAGTCGAATTGCCAGCGCATCGACAACCCTACCACTGCGACTGTCCCATCGACTACCTTTCGCATGCGGCAAGACACCACCAGCCTTTCGAAGGCAGGGACGATAAGATTTTGAAACTTCGAATTTTTTAGGCGCGCTTTATCTTGTCACCTCAATTTGCATGAAGATGTCATTCCTCCCAAACCCACTTATATCGCGGGCCCACGGTCCACTCCATGTATATTCTGAAACTCAAGCAGGTTCAGCCCTGTCTCAATTGAGACAGGGCTGTTGAGACACTCTGGTCAGATATCCTTGTTGGTGCGACGCCAGTCGATCAGTTGCCCGACAGACACTTTGAGGAGCCCATATTTCCGTGCGAACTCGTCCAATCTCACCCCGCTCATCATGGATCCGTCAGGATTCACCAGCTCGCACAATACGCCCACCGGCGTGTGGCCGGCCAGCCTGACGATGTCGTACGCAGCCTCGGTGTGGCCCTGCCTTACGAAAACACCGCCTCGGCGAGCACGAAGCGGAAAGATGTGTCCGGGTCGGCGAAGAAGCGCGGGGTCTGGCGTCGGCTTGGCGAGCACATGGAAGGACAAGGCACGATCCTTGGCCGAAACACCCGTCCCACTGGCTTTTGCATCGCATGTGACTGTGAATGCGGTCGCTTGAGGGTCGTCATTTCTCGCGACCATTGGGGGAAGCGCCAATGCATCGGCGTGCTCATCTGACATCGATGCACAGAGGATACCAGTTGAGTGGTTGACCATGAAGGCAATGATTTCGGGCGTAATCGTCGCCGCCGAGGCGATAAGGTCGCCCTCATTCTCACGATCATGGTCGTCGACAACAATGACCATACCACCAGATGCGACGATCTCGATTGCGTCATCGATGGATGAACTCTCCGCCCTTTCGGGCGGAGAAAGGTCTTTTGATGCGGGAGAAATCTCCCAATCCATTAGCATTGAAATTCTCCCTAATTTCGAGCCAATATCAGGCCGCATTCACGACCGGCAAAACCTCCTGCGCGAGCCGTGTCATGGACTGCTTCTCGCGTTCCAAGTTGTCGCCCGTCCCATCCAGCCCCGCCATGAGCAACGTGCCGAACGGACCCGAACGCTCACGCAGGCCGATAAGTTTCTCTGCGACGGTCTTGGAAGACCCATAAATGACGCTCGCTTTGACGATGCTTTCGACCGTGACATCCTCATCGCGCATGTTCACATCGGGCTTGGCAACGATGGTGTAGTTCGCGCGCTTCAACACCTCCCACAGATAATCAAAGTAGTAGATGTTGCTCCCCTTTGGATCGAGCAACCAGTCCTCGGCCTGAGCGTCGCTTTCCGCGATCAAAATATTACGCGCCACCGTCCAGTTCTTGCCTGTCGGCTCCCTGCCGGCAGCCTCGCATCCCTCGACATATTTATGCCAGTGGCTGATCACGGTGCTTTCGGGAGAGAAGTTCGCCGTAACCGGGATCCAACCCTTCTTCGCGGCGTAGGAAACGCTTCCACTGCCGGGCGACATCGACGACAGCGCGATGGGCGGATGGGGCTTCTGGTAGGGCTTGCCCATGGAGCCAACGCCCAGTTCCGGAATGATCATTTCCGTGAGTTTGATCGGCCAGTGCTTGCCGGGAATGTCGTATGGCGGGTCCTGTGACCAGATCGTGAGAATGGTCGAGATGGATTCTGCCATACGTTCATTGCGAACGTCGCCGTCCAGATTTCCAAAGAGTTCCATGTCGGACGCAAGGCCGCCCGGCCCGACGCCGAAGATGAACCTTCCCTTGGAAAGATGATCGAACAACGACGCTTCAGCTGCAACGATTGCAGGATGATGGTTCGGGAGAGCGATAACGCCGGTCGCAAACTTGATATTCTTGGTCTGGGAGATAAGCGACGCCAGGAAGATCATTGGCGCGGACACCGGCTCTGTAACACATGAAATGTGTTCGCCTATCCAGGCTTCATCGAAACCAAGCTTGTCGGCAAGGATGATTTTTTCGGTGTTCTCAGCCAGCACGTCAACAAGCGGACGTGAAGCTGGGTGAAGCGGCATAGCGAAAGTTCCTAGTCTCAATGTAACCTCCCTTTGATTTGAGATGCCCTACGGGGGCGTTCATGGAATTACGGTTTCGATTGCTGGGACGAGGCCAACGATGCCCGGCAGCCATTCATCCAGACCAACGGCACAAGCCGTTCCTCGCTCGGTGTAGGCAGAAGGACGTGCTCGACCATCCCGACGAAGATGGTGTGCGTATCGTAGTGATGCGCATCTGCTACGGAGCAGACCTGCGATGCGAGAGCACCGCGGAGAACAGGCATACCGCCTGGACCTTCGAGCCAATGCTCTGGGAGAAAGCGGCGATCTCGCAGATCGGTTCTTGAGAAACTCTCAAGTAGGTTGAAGTGGGTATCGCCCATCAGGTTGAGGCAGAACCGCCTGTTGTCCACGATGAACGGATGGATCGAAGCCGAACGATTGACCGCAACGAGCATAGACGGGGGATCCATCGAGAGTGAAACCGCGCTGGTCACGGCCATCCCGTGATAGGCGCCCTCGCCATCGGTAGTGGTGATCAGCGAGACACTTGCCGCCGTGATCCGCATGCTCGCGCGGAAGGATTCCTTCACAGTTTCCGGCGCTCCAGTAAGTGCCATCATCACGGCGACCTCCTCTAATTTCCGTGCGATACCAGGAATCATCTCGCTGTGATCGCTACGGCATACCGGAAATTATCAGTTGGTCAGGCCATGAAAACTGGACCAGATGAACCAGCTGAGCGCATGTCGCGTGTCTCACAAGAGACAATGGAAACGAGCCAAGCGAACAACCTATTGATGAGCGGAGGACGCTTGCGGCTGAAGGAATTGGAGCATCTCGCGATCGTCATAGTCGTCACCAAAAGGGAGGAAAGTCGATGAAGGCTCTTCGTTTTCATGAAGCAAAGAAATTGCTGCTGGAGGAGATAGATGACCCCACAACGCCAGCAGACGACGAGGTCGTGATCGAAAACCGATTCGTTGGTATCTGCGGAACGGATTTGCACGAGTATGCCTACGGGCCAATCTTCGTTCCAACCGAGCCTCACCCATACACTAAGGCAGCTGGCCCGCAGGTGCTGGGCCATGAATATGGCGGCGTAGTCGCCAAAGTCGGCAAGGATGTAACACATGTCACTGTCGGTGACCGTGTGTCGGTCCAGCCGTTCATCACCCCTCGCGGCGGAGACTATTATGTGGACCGCGCTGACTTTCAGCTCTCCGACAATATGGCGCTTGCCGGACTGAGTTGGATCGGCGGGGGAATGGCTCAGCAATCTCTTCTCAAGGGATACAACGTCTACAAGATTCCGGATCAATTGAAGGATGAAGATGCGGCGCTCGTCGAGCCGACTGCCGTCGCGGTCTATGCCTGCGACAGGGGTGGCATAAAGCCTGGTGATGCAGTCTTGGTGACCGGAGCAGGACCAATTGGCCTCCTGACGCTTCTTTCCGCAAAAGCAGCCGGCGCCGCTCAGCTCTTTCTCTCAGATGTGAATCCTACGCGGTTGGCGATCGCGAAGGAAATCCTGCCTGATGTGGTTACGATAAACCCCAAAGATCAGGACGTCGGCGATGCCGTTAGGGCGGCGACCGAAGGCGGTGTAGGTTGCGATGTTGCCTTGGAATGCGTTGGCAACACACTCGCGCTGCAGACTTGCGTTGACGCCGTTCGGAAGCAGGGCGTGGTGGTTCAGGTCGGTTTGCATAAGGGCGAAGCGCCGATCAACTGGTTCACGGTTGTGTTCAAAGACATCGATCTTCGCGGGTCATGGGCCTATCCCGGTCGGCTTTGGCCCCGTGTGATGCGTCTCCTAGCCTCCGACCAAATCCCTGCCCGGAAGGTCGTCACCAAAACTGTATCGCTTGATAATGCGGTGAAGGATGGGTTCGACGCCCTACTCGATCCGGCGGGAACACAGCTGAAGATACTGATCGACCTGAAGCAGTAGCCACTGTGACAGAACTGCCAATGAAGCCGAAGGCGTGCTGCCTTCGGCTTTTGCCGTTTCAAACGATTGTCTCGCTGATGCCGGAGAAACTCGAATTCGACGACGCGAGCCGCCCGATAATATCAGGGATCGGCCAGCTAATCGGGTCTTGAGCTGAGAGCTCTTCCATTCGAGCCAAGAGCTTTTTCGAACCGATAGTGTCGGCGTAGTGTAGCAACCCGCCTCGCCAGCGGGGAAATCCGTAGCCGTGCATCAAAACAAGATCGATGTCTTCGGATCTCTCGGCTATGCCCTCTTCCAAGATCGACGCTGCCTCAGCGATCATCGCAATCATCGTGCGCTCTTGAATGTCGCAGAGCCTGAAAGCCCGCCTTTCGACTCTCGCTTCATGCGATGCGCGCTCAAGCAATGCGATCACTGTAGGCGATTGAGCAGGCTTGCCCCCTTCGTAGTCGTACCAGCCCGCCTCAGATTTGCGTCCGAGTCGTTTGTGGTTTTCAACAAGCCTATCCGCAATTGGAACATAGCGAACGTCCGTCCGCTTGCGCAAATTTTGCCGTTTACGATTTGCGTAGGCGATATCAAGGCCAGACATGTCCTGCGCCTCATAAGGACCCATGGCCATACCAAACGCGCGCATGGCCTCATCAATCTGATACGGCGTTGCTCCCTCAAGGAGCAGGATATCGGCCGCTTGACGATAGCGGGCTAGGATGCGGTTGCCAATGAAGCCATCACAAACACCAGAGAGAACTGGCACCTTCCGCAAGGCCTTGGCCAATGCGTATGCGACACCGAGCGTTTCAGGCGACGTATGATCTCCGCGTACGATCTCCAAAAGCTTCATGATGTGAGCGGGGCTGAAGAAATGCAGTCCAACGAAACGGCCCGGGTTTGGTATCTCCGAGGCAAGCTCGTTGACATCGAGATATGACGTGTTAGTCGCGAGGATCGTGGTATCCGGAAGGATAGCTATTAGCGAAGCGAAAATTGCCTTTTTTACGGCCATGTCCTCAAATGCGGCTTCGATCGCTATGTCAACCACTTCGAGTTTCTCATGTCTGACCCGGTGGCTTATCCGCGCTTTCAGAGCCTGCGCTTCTCCATCGGTTAGCAGACCGCGCGACCTGCCCTGCTCCAAAATCCGGTCTGCATTTTCGTTTGCCCTAGCAGAAGCGCCGTTGTCAGTTTCCAAAATGGTGACACTCAAGCCACTGGACGCCAAAGCATATGCGATCGCCGCGCCCATGTTGCCGCCGCCGACGACCAGAGCGGTTCGCAACTCCCTCTCCGGTGATGGGAAGTTGCTTCCCCGAGATACGGCCGCACGCTCAGCGAAAAAAACATGTCGAAAGGCACGGGCCTGCTCTGAGCCACGGAGCTCCAGGAATGTCGCCCGCTCCTTTGCTAGGCCTTCACTGATTTCGCACGATCCGGCGAGCAAAACGAGATCAACAGCTTTTTTTGGCGCGATTTGACCGGCCGACTTCCGAACAACCTGTTCGACGGCGTGCTGGACGGTCGCGGTATCGCTAGTGGGCGTGGGCATCAAATCGAGCGGCTCGATTTCTGACAGCACCGTCAAATCGACTGCCTTTGCAAAGGCCACCGGGTCGTCTGCGACGGCATGAATAAGCCCAATCGCCAAGGCTTCCGACGCTCTGATCGCTTTCCCGAAGCCGACAAGCTCAATAGCCTTGGTTAGGCCTACTGCGCGTGGAAGCCGTTGCGTTCCGCCGGCGCCCGGTACAATACCTAGAGTCACCTCTGGCAGTCCGAGGCTGGCCGATGGAGACGCGACGCGGTAGCGACAGGCCAATGCAATTTCCAGTCCTCCACCAAGGGCAACCCCGTTAATAGCGCATATGGTAGGAATGGGGAGTGACGCAAGTCGCGATAGAACATCATTTAGGTGAGGCTCTTGTGGTGGCGCATCGAATTCCTTCGCGTCGGCACCAGCGACGAACGCCTTTCCCCTTCCTGTGATGACCATGCTTTTCGCCTTACCGGCTAAAGCAACGTCCATTGCCTCCAGTAGGCCACAGCGGACATTCTTGTTGATCGCGTTGACCGGCGGGTTGTTGACGGTGACGATAGCCACACCGTCTTCGATTTCGATATGTAGACACATGTCATCACCTACCTTGGAAAGTTGGGGAGGGTGCAGCGTTAAAGAGACCATCGTTCGTGGCGCATGACAGCCGACCAGCCTTTTTGTCGGGAGCTGGTTTGATCAACTGCCTTGCCTTACTGCTCTTCGTTCCACCCCGTTCGCCACCGACGAATAGCTCAATCTTGGGATACTCGTTCGCTTGCACGGCGGGCCTCCGACTTCTTCAAATTGATAGATTGTTGAGGCGTAGCAACGCGTTCGAGCAACTGTCTATTTTGCGACAAGGAACGCCTAAGGCGCTGATACAACTATGCCAGTACGCAGCGACGCGAAGGATTGGTAATTCTGCAGACCACACAGTCTGTAGGCCGAGACTGCGTCGTCTCGGCCAGAGTATGAGGAAGACTTGGAGAAATGAGCCTGGACCCAGATACCCTTGAGCAGTTTCTCGACACGCTCGACCGCTTCGTTCGGGAACGACTGATTCCAAACGAGCACAAAGTCGCCGAAGAGGACGCAATCCCCATGGGTCTGATTCAAGAAATCAAGGATATTGGCCTCTTCGGTCTATCGATTCCAGAGGAATACGGCGGCCTTGGTTTGACCATGTCTGAGGAGGTGGCCGCCGCCTTCATCCTGGGTCAAGCATCCCCGGTGTTCCGCTCTTTGATTGGCACGAACAATGGGATCGGCTCGCAGGGCATCATCATCGATGGGTCGCCTGAGCAGAAACAGATGTACCTCCCATGTCTGGCGACTGGCGAGATGATTGCGTCCTTCGCTCTCACGGAGCCGGACGCGGGATCGGATGCCGGATCGCTGAAGACATCGGCACGTCGAGACGGTAATGACTTCGTCCTGAACGGCACGAAACGCTTCATCACGAACGCACCGCATGCCGGGCTCTTCACCGTATTTGCGCGAACCGATCCGACATCGAAGACGTCCGCGGGGGTAAGCGCCTTTCTGATTGAGGCCGACACGCCGGGGCTATCGCTCGGAGCTATCGACAAGAAGATGGGGCAGAAGGGATCACACACTTCGGACGTCATCCTCGACGATTGTCGCGTGCCCGCCTCGGCGATCTTGGGTGCCGAGGGGCAAGGCTTCAAGACCGCGATGAAGGTTCTCGACCGAGGCCGCCTGCATATCTCTGCCGTCTGTGTCGGCGCAGCGGAACGACTGATCCGGGACAGCCTTGCCTACGCAATGGACCGCAAACAGTTTGGCGGCCCCCTGTCCGACAAACAACTCATCCAGGCGATGCTCGCAGACAGCAAGGCTGAGGCCTACGGTGCACGATGCATGATCGAGGAGACAGCGCGTCGCAAGGATGCGGGGCGCAAGGTCACCACGGAAGCAGCCTGCTGCAAGTTGATGGCAAGCGAGATGGTTGGTCGCGTGGCCGACAGAGCGGTCCAGATACATGGTGGTGCTGGATACATGGCGGAATACGCAGTCGAACGGTTCTACCGTGATGTCAGGCTGTTCCGTATTTACGAGGGCACTTCGCAGATTCAACAACTTCTCATCGCACGCAACATGATCAGCGATGCAGCGGCGTGAGCGACGGACAGATCACGATGACCAACACAGCAAGTGGCGCCCTCAAGGGCATCAGGGTCATTGACCTCAGCAGAGTTCTTGGCGGTCCATACTGTACCCAGATATTGGCGGACTATGGCGCCGAGGTCATCAAAGTCGAACCGCCTCAAGGTGACGAAACGCGCGGGTGGGGACCGCCATTCATTGATGGCCTCAGCGCTTATTTTTCTGGCGCCAACCGCAACAAGCGATCAATGGCTGTCGATGTCGGCAGCGACGATGGACGCGCCATCATCTTCCGCTTGCTCGAGCATGCGGATGTTTTGGTGCACAACTTCAAGCCTGGCGCTCTGGAAAGGTGGGATCTTGGGTATGAGGTCCTTAAAGAACGGTTTCCTAGATTGATCCTTTGTCACGTCACCGGCTTTGGAGCCGATGGGCCGTTGGGCGGATTTCCAGGCTACGACGCCGTCGTCCAGGCTATGACGGGCATAATGAGTATCAATGGCGACCCCAACGGTGGCCCGATGCGTATGGGGACCCCAATCGCCGATATCGGAACTGGACTCATCGCTTGCAACGCAATCCTCGCGGCGCTTATTGAGCGTGGCCGGTCTGGGCTCGGACAAGCCATTGAAGTGCCGCTGTTCGATAGCGCAATCAGTATGCTCCATCCGCAGGCGGCGAACTCACTCATGTCGGGCAAAGTTCCGGTATCCACCGGCAATGGCCATCCGAATATCTCACCATACGACATGTATAAGACGCGCACGAAGCCCATCTATCTCGCTGTGGGTAACAACGGACAGTTTGCGAAATTGTGTGAGCATCTTGGTCTGACGGAACTAGCTGGCGATCCACGGTTCGCCAACAACGCGGAACGGTTGCGCAATCGCGAGGCACTGACTGCGGCGATCACCGCAAAGCTCGTTGTGGCCAACGCGGAGGAGCTTGAGCCTGCCTTGTTGGCGGTCGGGGTACCCGCTGGTGTGGTCCGCAACGTGAACGAAGCGCTGGAACACCCGCACACGAAGCACCGCCAGATGGTCGTCTCGGTCGGAAACTACAGGGGAACTGGCGTTCCCGCCCGGATGAGCCGAACTCCCGGAAGCGTCCGCACAGCGCCACCAAAATTCGGGGCGGATACGGTAGATGTGTTGTCCGAGGCAGGATATCCTGAAGCGGAGATAAAGCGACTTATCAAGGTGGGGGTCGTCAAGGCTGCGGAAGATTGAGAAGGGTCATGCGCCCATCACGGGGCGCATGACGCTTGCTCCTACTTGGTGAACCCGTCGAAATTGGAGAGATAGACGGCACCGAAGCCGTCGAGAATCGCACGGGCTTCCAGGTTCGGATCGCCATAAACCACAAAGCTGGATACCGAAGCGAGCGCAGTAAAGCGTTCGGCGAACTGCGAGAACGTCTTTGTGACATGATAGACCACGGCGGCCGAACTGAGATAGTGCTCGATGATATGTATCGCCGTTCGACCACCATCGACGTGGTATTCATAGGCGAGCGAACCCTCTTCCCTTCTAGTTTCTTCAACAAGCGGGCGTACCACTTCCCTGAAAGCCTCGAAATAGTTTGGCTTAACCTTGACGATACAAACCCAATAGATGTCTTCGCGCATAGTATTCCTCCCAATTGCTGCGGTATGTAGTTTAAGAGGACCATCACGTCTGATCGCGAGCAATTGTGGATTTCGAGACACTCCATGTCTCAGATGTGGATCGAATGAGAGGTGTCCCCGCGCCGGCGAGAAGCGCCTCTCGCTCCTTACCTATTTGGTGAACTGCCCCACGACGCCATGCAGGGGCGCCCAGTTGATGTTCTGATTGGGATCCTTGATGTTGCAGGGCAGTCGTTGGGGCTGATCACAAAAACCTACTGCCCGTCCTGACCAGCTAAGAAACGCCTGGAAAAGAAAGCCAAGGAGCAGAAAAATAGGCCCCTAAAGGGCGTGCGGGCCGTTGAAGAGGCACGAAATCTTCCACTCGCACTGCGTTTTAAATCGGGGGTAGCGCTACGCTCATGAAATAACGGCCGTAGAATTTTCGCTGGCCGCGGGTTGTAAAATTCCGTCTCGATATGTTTTCGGAGCCGCAGGTACGTTTGTATCCTGCAGAGCTACACTAAGTAGACCTCCGGGGGCCTTAAATATGGGATGCTTCCGCCTACCTTTTGCTCATCAAGCTAGAGCAGAGGTCAACGCGATATGATACGCGAAATTGCCACCGTGCTGATCAAACCGGGTTCTGAAACGCCGTTCGAGCGAAACTTCGTAACGGCTATTCCGTTGTTCGAACGCGCGAAAGGTTGGCGCAGCGTCCGACTGGAGCGGTCAGTCGAGAATCCGCAACGGTACCTGATCATCATCGTTTGGGAAACTTTGGAGGATCACATAGTCGGGTTCCGTAATTCGGATGATCATAGGCGTTGGCGCGAACTTGTTGGAAGCTTTTTTGCAAGCCCCCCTTTGGTGGATCACACCGAAACAGTGTTCGAATGATCTAGATATAGGGGAATTGCTGTGAAAATTTTCGTCACCGGCGCAAGCGGTTTCATAGGGGGTTCGTTTGCCGCTGAGGCGGTCCGCCGAGGACACGAAGTCCGAGGTCTCGTACGATCACCCGAAAAAGCCCAAGCTTGCGAGACTTTCGGAATTACGCCGGTCCATGGCAACCTCGAAGATCATGACATCCTGGCCTCAGAAGCAAGGTCCGCTGACGCTGTGGTCAACGCAGCAAGCAGTGACGATCGCCAAGCGATCGACACAATCCTGGCGGTTATGACCGGCTCCGGTAAAGTTCTGCTTCATACTAGCGGCAGTAGCATCGTTGCGGACAATGCCAATGGTGAGCCAAGCGAAATCATCGTCGACGAGGACCACCTACCTGAACCAACTAAGGATAAAGCAGCTCGTGTGGCTCTTGACCAGGCAATACTAGATGCCCCCGACATTCGCTCAGTTGTTCTGTGTAATTCGCTCGTATTTGGGGATGCGCTCGGACCAGAAGCACGCAGCGTCCAGCTTCCGTTGTTGATTGACTATGCACTAGAAACAGGCAAAGCCGCCTACATAGGACGAGGCTTTAATCGCTGGTCAACAGTCCATATCGCCGACGTCGTCGAATTGTACTTGCTTGCACTCGAGCGAGCACCTGCGAAAACATTTACTTTCGTAGAAAGCGGAGAAGCTTGTTTTAAAGACATGGCGTTTTCAATCGCGCAAGCGCTCAACCTGGGTGAGCCAATTTCAATGCCCCTTGACGCAGCGGAGGCACGATGGGGGCATGCTCGCGCGCGTTATTCACTTGCGTCGAACAGCAGAGTTCGCAGCATTCGGGCGGCCGAGCTAGGTTGGCTGCCAAAACGTCCGTCTGTGCACCATTGGATCGCAGACCATCTCGATACCGCGAGTTCAACAAACTGATATCGGATTCTTGACAGACTCGACGCAAGTTGCCGTCGATCTCATTCCAAGCATGTCTCGTTTGGACTATGGAGTTTTTAATGCCTAAACTATCGCAAAAAGATGACCTCATTAGTTCGAACGTCTCAGTTGAATACCCTGATTTCTCCAAGGCCCCTTCGCATGTTCGGGAAAAATTCGAAAGCCTTCCGACGAAGGTCAATTTTTTCAAGATGTTAGGGCACAGCATCGGCGCGTTCATTCCCGTCATCGATCTTACCAATGCGATCTTCAGGGACCTGACCATTTCGGACTATCATAAGGAACTGATGGTTTTAATGGTCGGCGCGTATGAAAACGTGACATATGAATGGGAGCAGCATATCACCATCGCGCAGGTTGCCGGCGTTCGGCCAGATCAGTTCGTCGCAATTGCCGAGGGTCGGCTTGATGATACAGAAGCCTTTACTGAACGTGAGCGCGTTCTTCTGCGTTTCGGCAAATCGATTATACAGAAGGGGAAGGCGCCAGGCGTCCTGTTCAAACATACCCTGCAGCACTTCTCTGTGGAGGAACTCAGTGACGCGATCATCGTCATCGGGTATTACAGGATGATCGCCGCTCACATTCAAACGTTCAATATATCCATCGATGCTCAAGGCGATGGAAATTGGATTAAAGGCTGACGCAACGGCCTCAAAGTGAAGCATTCCACATACACCAGTACTGATAGTATCGTCGCGCTGCTGGCTGAGGAAGCTTAGGAAAAGCTGATCGCAATTCGAGGTGCCGATCGATACGATCAAAACGTTGCGGCGGCGTTGGTCGTCGCCAAGCATCACCTTACGGAGAAACCTTCGCGAACGAACTGAATTAGCCCCCGAAAGGCCCGGACATGCTCCACCACTTAGCTAAGTGGGTAGGAGTAATGTTGGTAATATGACTAGCAGCAATTTTAAGATGGAAGTCCTCTCCGGCCCAGAACGTCGGCGACGCTGGAGCACGGCAGAGAAGCTGTCGATCATTCACGAGACCTATGAGGCGGACGCAACGGTGAGCATCGTTGCGCGACGGCACGGCATCCAGCCGAACCAGTTGTTCGCGTGGCGCAAACTGGCGTCCCAAGGGGCACTGACAGCGACGGCCGCTGAGGAAGAGGTGGTTCCCGCTTCCGAATACCGGGCGCTTCAGGCCCAGGTGAAGGAGTTACAGCGCCTGCTAGGTAAGAAGACGATGGAGAGCGAAATCCTCAAGGAAGCCCTCGAAATCGCCGGGAGCCCAAAAAAACGTATGTTGCGCTCGCTCTCTCTTCCGAGGGGGATTTTGGGATGAAGGCCGTCTGCAAAACTTTGGGTGTCGCCCGCTCGAATATTGCCGCGCGTGCCACAGGCTTCCCTTCCAGAGCCAGAGGACGCCCGCCACTCCCTGATCGCGAGCTGGTAGAGGACATCAAGGCCGTCATCGCCGATACGCCCACCTACGGCTATCGGCGTGTCCATGCCATCCTGCGCCGGAATGCCCGGAAACCGGGGCGTCCGTGGCCCAATGCCAAGCGCGTCTACCGGGTGATGAAGCTACACAATCTGCTGCTAGTGCGTCATACCGGGCCGGTCGATGATCGCCTTCACGACGGCCAGGTCGCCGTCGAACGTTCGAACATCAGATGGTGCTCCGATGGCTTCGAGATCGGCTGCGACAACAAGGAGAAGGTTCGTGTTGCCTTCGCCCTCGACTGCTGCGACCGTGAAGCAATCGCCCATGTCGCCACCACCGAGGGCATCAAGAGCCAGGACGTGCAGGACCTCGTGATCACCGCCGTCGAGAACCGCTTCGGCCGCATCAACATGTTGTCCGAGCCCATCGAATGGCTCACCGACAACGGTTCCTGCTTCGTCGCCAGAGACACCGCATCCTTGCTTCGCGATATCGGCATGGAGCCGTGCACGACGCCGGTGCGCAGTCCACAATCGAACGGCATGGCCGAGGCGTTCGTCAAAACCTTCAAGCGCGATTACGTCTCGGTCAATCCCACCCCGGATGCTGAAACCGTCATCGCTCAACTGCCGTTTTAATTCGAGCACTACAACAATCTTCACCCGCACAGCGCGTTAGGATATCAGTCCCCACGCGAGTTCATCAGCTCGCAATCTCAAACCTGAGCATGTCCGGTCTTTTGGGGGCAACTCCACCTTCGCGAATGAACCTTTACAAGGTGATATTGCGGCCGAGATTTTGAGACGGACGGAAGGTCTGGGGACTGGCCCTTGATCCGTCCGTCGTACCGCCCGGCAAAGCCGGCCGATTTCAGAATTTCGATGCCTGTTGTGTCGGGGTCTTCGGCTGCTTGTCGGTCCACTCGGGTGGCGCACCGACTTTGTCGGCTACGATACCAGCGAGACCCGGCGACCGACCGAACAGATCACAGGCCGCGTATTTAGGCTTGCCGCCAAGTGCAGAATTCATCCGTTGCCCGGATGGCAACGACAGGTCGAAACCCTTCGGCTCTTTTCCGCTAACGAGCATGCGCGAGAGGTATTTTCCAAAATTAGCGGCGAGACTGTAAGCGTCCCCGACCTCTGACACGCGCGCATTGTTGGTGATCGAGTTGGCGCCCTTCGACCAGACGACAGCTGCCCGTTGGGTGCCGCTGATGTCTACCGCCTCGGCCTCGACCGCAAGGCCGCCGAGCCCGACAGGCAGTCGCGGAATCCCCACCGGCAGGGCAAGGCTGCTGCCAAGCGAAACCGCGGTAGAAACACCGGCCATGGTTTTGTTGGTCGCGACAATATCGGTCACGACGGTTCGAACGGTCAGATCGGCAGGCTGACCCGTGGGGACGATCTGGTACCTATCGCTGAGCGAAACGCAAACGGCACGGTCAAGCGCGTTGGAGACCAGTGCCCTGTCTTGCGGTGACTTAATTCGCGAGGTGGCATCAAAGGAGAAAGTCGTCGGTATGATCGAGACTGTTCTCACGCCAGCTAAGCCCCGTGCATCAACAAAGGTGCGGGATTTGGTAAACTTGCCCTTCGGCGGGCTGAGCTGATTATAAGACGTCAACGTCCCGCCCTCCTTTAGAGGAACGGACGTGCAGCCGGCGAGAAGAGCTGCCGTTGGCAGTACAAGCCACGCCAATCGTAAGCGACGCCTGCTCAATTTGTCTGCTCCGGAAATCGTCGCTTCCTGACCGTGTCTGTTGTTCACAATGCTGTCCCCTTGCATATCGCAGAGGGCGGAGAATGCGCGACAAGAATTGCGGCAACATTACAGGAATTGAAATGGTAACACTTCCATCCTAGCCAATCGTTTGCGGCGCTCGGTCCGTTGACGTGCTACAAGCAGATTGCAAACGTGGTCCCAGCAGAAGAACTGTCGATCGTCACTTTTCCGCCATGGCCTGAAACGATTTGCCTGACAAGCGCCAGACCGAGGCCTGCTCCCTTGCTCTTGGGAGTAACCCGGTAGAAGGGCTCGAATATCAGATCCTGCTGGTCTTTCGGGATACCCGCCCCCTCGTCGGAAACAGCAATCACCGCATCGGAGGTGACGGAGACGACGATCGCGCCAGTGTTTCCTCCGTGATCGATCGCGTTTCGGACGAGGTTGGTGATGGCTCGCCTAAGCGCTGATGGGCTGCCCTGTCGCTTCAGCGTCTCAATCTCGCTCTCGAACGAGATGTCATAGCCCGCCGCGATAGCGACCGGGGCGAGATCTGCGACCACTGCGCGCGCTATGTCGACGAGATCCATGGTTTCCTGCAGGTCATCGGTCTGATCGTTGCGCTCGAAGGCTAGAAGTTGCTCGGCCGTGTCGGCAAGCCGCGCAACATCGTCGAGCAGACGCCGGCGCTCCCTGCCCTCATCCATGCCTTCGATGCGGGTCTGCATGATGGTGATCGGCGTCCTCAACTCATGCGCAGCGTCGATCAGGAAGCGCTGCCTGGCCAGGAACTGCTCTTCCAGTCGTTCGAGCATGCTGTTAAAGGCAACGATCAGTGGCGCAACCTCTTTTGGCACCTTGCGGACGGGAAGCCGCGTCCCCGGTCGGCGGGGATCGATTTCCGGAGCCATCTTCGCAACGTCTTTCAAGCCTGCGAGCCCCCGGCCGACGATGCGCGGGATGGTCAGAAACAATGCCGGCAGGGCGATCGCCAGCAGCGGTACATAGATGGGCGCAAGGCTGGTCAGCATCGTCAGGATATTGTCGGTCGTGCTGGTATTGCCGCCGTACATGAGACGGACTTCACCGAGAGGAGTTTCGATGGCGTCGATCGAGGCTTTATCCTGCGTTCCGCTCGCGCCTCGAATGTCGCCATCTCTGATCAAGCGAACGTATGGCGCTAGACCTTGATAATAGTCGGGAGTGGTGCCGAAACTCACCAACTGCCCGTCCTGAGTGGCGGCGACGAACCATAGGCGGTCGTTCTCTGTTTTGAACGATCGAAGTTGGGCGCTCTCTTTGATGACGAGCCGTCCCTGTTGATCGCGTGTGAGCGAACCCTCAAGCGCATGCGTCAGCCTGTCCTTCAGCCCGACATTGGGCGAGAGGATCATTGCGCCGTAGACGCACAATCCTACAATTACGGCTGCCACCACGGCGACGAAAACGAGGCTTAGTTGCCAGCTCAACTTCCACCAGAGTGAGGCGCTTGGGCGGGTTGTTTGCATCAAACCTCATCCTTCAGCAAATAACCGACGCCGCGAATATTATGGACGGACACGCCAGCAGAGCAATCCGCCAGGCGCTTGCGCAGCCGCGAGATATGCGCATCGAGTGCGTTTGACTTGATCTCTTCCTCGTAATTGTAGACGGCCGCTTCAAGAACGGATCGCAGCACGGTTTTGCCCTGACGTTTGGCAAGCGCAATCAGCACCAGCAGTTCGCGTCGCGGAAGATCAAACGGACTTTTGTCCATGGTCACCGTGAGATTGAGCGGATCGATCGTCATGCGGCCGACGACGATCAGCGCCTCTACGACAGAAGCTGGACGGCGAAGAACGGCGCGTACACGCGCCATCAGTTCGTCGACGCGAAAGGGTTTGCCGAGATAGTCATCTGCTCCCCCGTCGAGACCCTCGATCCGCTCTTTCGGATCGTTTCGGGCGGTGAGGACGATCACGGGGGTCAACACGGCTGCCCGCCGCAGCGTTGGAATAAACGTGAGGCCCTCCCCATCCGGCAAACGACGATCAAGGAGGATTACATCATACGTATTCTGTCGGGAGAGTTCACCTGCGTCTGCGAGCCGCATCGCATGATCGATGACAATGCCTTGCTTGCTGAGCGCTGCCATCAAGGCATTAGCCAGTTCCTTTTCGTCCTCCACCAGTAGAAGTCTCATCCTGCTCACCGCCTTTTCCACGTCTTCTTTTCTATTGTGAACGTTGCGGCAGAATTACGTAACCCCGACTGGAGCCGGTAATGCTGGTGCAATTGTCGGGACCTAATCATGAGAACAACCGGTCGCCGAGATGTGCGACGAGGCCGCAACGATGCGGCCGTATTGAACTCGATGAGGAACGATGCGCATCATGGCCTTCAAATGGACTGTGAGAATTGCCAAGTCAGGAATGCTCCTGGGCGGCTGCACTCTTGTTTTTTATGTATCTCGATCCTACCCGTGGCACGGTCGATGCCAACGAGCGAGTCAAGGATATCGTCGCGTCCGCGTCCGCATTGCAGGCAAGCGGACCGCTTGAGCTGGCACA
The DNA here is from genome assembly GCF_014201355.1 of Aliirhizobium wenxiniae. Lineage (GTDB taxonomy): Bacteria > Pseudomonadota > Alphaproteobacteria > Rhizobiales > Rhizobiaceae > Neorhizobium > Neorhizobium wenxiniae. Next base: position 120,033 of record NZ_JACHEG010000008.1, on the reverse strand, counting down.
AACTGAAGTGACGAGTGTTGAGCCGGTTTCGATGGCAGAGCGTCTGCGCGTCAGCGGTGAGCTTCAGCCGATCAGCCGGGTGGTGATGCGGGCAAGAAGCGCCGGCAAGGTCCTCGACCTAGCTGTTCGGGAAGGCGAGCGCGTCAGGGCTGGTGACGTCATTCTCCGCTTCGAGACTGATGATCTTAAATCGACGCTGTTGGAATGTGATAGCGACCGCGACGCCGCCGAGGCCGAACTGACGCTTGCCATGCAGGCACTTAGCCGGATCGAACAACTGGATGCAAAGAACGTCACATCGAAAGAGCAACTAGAAAAAGCCAGTAGGGACGTCGCATCATAGATCCTTCTCGATGAACCTGAGCAAGCAGTCGGCTACATCATTTTGTTAGATCCAGCTCCATGGTGAGCTGGCCGACCTTGCGTTCACGCGTTGCGACAGCGTCGCACTCGACGATTACGCTGGCTTCAGCCTTGTCATCGTTCAGTTCGCCGATCGAACTATGTTAGCCGTGATCGGATGAGGTTGGCAGAAACGCCATAAGTCCGCTTGCGTTGCGCCGCCCGTTGACGACGTTCCGGATATCTTGGCAAAGCTGCGACTTAAACGGTGTCTAATGTCGGCGACATGGACCTCGGTGAATTGGACATGTTCTACCGGAGACCAGGAAGCGCCTCAGACTTAATGCGGTTATCACGATATATGGTGGACGGCCAAGCGAATAATGGCCGCAGTTCAGTTTCAAGACTGCCGGCGTTACGCCGGCGTCCCACAAGCTCTGAAGGAACGAACGCGATAGGTCATTGATAACAACCGTGTCGCGCGTGGCGAGCACCACCTGAAGTTTGAGATCTGGCCGGGAAAAACCATTCGAATAGTTCCCCAGGTTCAAAGGGGCCCAAGCTTGCCTCAAATCACACAGTGAAATTGCTGGTTCAAGACTTTTGCGTATCGATCGTGTCGCGCGCCCGGTCCAGACCATGTCCGCAAGGCTTCCGGCTGTGAGGAGTAGTGATGTCTTTGACACGGCTCTGTCATGTGCAGCGATCAAACCGGCGACCCACGAACCGAGGCTCATACCGAGTAGGGAAATTTCTCGATATCCTTGGCTCTCCAGCCAACGAATGAGCTTTCGCCCATCCAGAACGGCCTGCTTCATAGACTCGAGGGTCCGACCAATATTGGCGCTGAGCATAAAATCGGCATATCGAGACCCGGGACGGCTGCGTTCAAAGTGATAGGGCATCGCAATCTCGACGACCGTTATGCCACGCTTTGCGAAAAAATTCGCAAGCTGATGGTTCCATGACGTCGCATTCCAATGATGAAACACGACCAGCGCGCGGTCTTGGCATCCGCCGTCCGTGATCTTCGCCACGACAACGTTGTTCTCCTCGACGTCAGTCGTGATATCGGAGCGAAACCGAAGCCAGCCGTCTCGCCTATCGAACGCGTCATCTCCGCTGATGGGACCAGCAAAGTATGCCGCGTCAGCGACGGCTTGATCTGCGAGATCACAGAATTCCGAGAGCGTTGTGCTTGGCTCCTTGCCCGGAAACGCAAGCTCGCCGCCAAGCGCAAAATTGGTCTTCAGCTTCCATTCTTCTCCGCGCTGCGCTCGCCGCTCATCCCAACGATCAAGCCAATTATAATACATTGGGTTGGTCCTTTACCGTAGTGGGTCGCCAAGCCCGCAGCTCCGGGTCTATAAGGCCGTAAACCGCGAGCACCGCGGCTATACCCAAGAGGAGCGAAAAGCCAGAAAATGCATCGATCACCAGATAGGCAACCAGGAGAAATCCCACGATCGCTGACCTTTTCCACATCTGCAAATGGGACTTGAAGGTGGCGCCCAGCCGGAGGGCGGCGTACCCGAAAACGACGCAGGTCGAGATAGCGATCAGGAGGCTGCTATAGTGTGTCGGCATCCTGTACGTGAATGTCCTGCCAATATCCTCGTCATTGCTGAATAGCGTAAATCCATCATCGACCAACCAGGTCACGATATTTTGGCCATTCGATGCGAGATAGGCGCTCTGGGCCTTCATGCAGATGGCGACGATGATCCCCAAAATCGTACATCGAAACACCCCGCTCATCACCCGTAGGCTCGCTTTGGCGAATTCGTGTTCTGTCCCTGGATTTGCCTTCGCGGCTTGCGCCGTCCTCCAGAGATCCTGAACGAGCGTGTAGAGGAGTATAAGCCCGGCGAAGAAGATATAGAAGCTGAAGCACATGTAGAGGTATGCCAAGCCGGTAAAGAAAAGGGTGGTCGGGACGGATATGACCTCAGGGCGGGCAAGGGTCAGTTTGCCCCAGTCAATGGCGTAGCTGCCGCTACCCTTGATCAGCGGGATCAAGCTGACCCCAATCCATTGGACAATGCCGGCAACCAAAACGCAGATCAGGAAAACCGCCCAGAACGTGTTCGATGATGCCTCGACGTTTCTCGCCCACGCTTCGTCGCTTTCCCAACGGCTGGCGGGGTTTGCGAGCCTCAGGCGCCCGTCCTTCTTCCAGTACGCCAGTAGCTCGACGAGGAAGGCAAAATAAAGTGGCAGGAACACCATGAAGAGGATGGTCCAGTTCGGTGCCCAGAAGAAGCCAACCTGCTTAACAAGGCCGTCCGATCGCATGTAGGTGGCATCGTGGATGCCGACCATAAAAGAGAGAAATCCCAGTGCGGTGGCACCCGCAAACACGGAAGCAGGCAAATCCAGGGGGGATCCGCGCGTGAAGATGGCTTCAGATTTCCTGGCCAAACCGTGACGGACTGTTGGTCGGCCAATATCTGTGTCGGGGATTGATGTCGGAGCCGTTGAGGGCGGCGTGACATTATCTGGAGGCACATCGGGAACCGGGTCTTGCGGTTCCGACGGCTCGGCATTCATGGCCTTTTTTGCATCTCGTCTTTTGGCCGTCAGGCGTATTTGGGCTGCGACAAGCTCCACTTGCCACTGGTTGGTCGCCTCGCGGTCGTCACACCCCAAAATCCTCGCCAGCCACTTTATGTTTGTCGTGCTTATTCCCTTGTCATTGTCTTGAAACCAAAGCTGCACGGTCCGCAAATCCACACCGTTACGGTTCGGATCGACGTGCAAAATCGCTTCAGAAAGAAGTTCCGGCGTCCATGGTCCGGCCGGAAATCCATCATTATCTAGGGGTCGCCCCGCTCCCGCCGCGGCGATCTGTTTGAACAATTCCTTGATGTCGCTGTCGCCGTTCGGCGGCGGGACGAATATTTTATTGTTTTTAATCAAAATCTTGTGAAATTTTATTTCGTTTCATTTCTCAATGTTTCGTATTTTATCGTGCCTTCCCTCTCAATCAAGGCTTTATCGACCCGACGCAACTGGAAGCGAACCCGGTGCGCAGCGTGCAACTCACGGACGGAGGGTCTCTTGGGCAATGTGAAGCATTTGGCGGAGCTGCCGGCGTCTCGGTTTGCATCTCGTCGCACCGATGCGGGTACTCCAATTCGGCCTCTCGGTAGCGATCGCGCGCTCTGGTCAGAGCCAAGTCACAGTTTCAAGGTCGAGGACACGTCCCTTGACCACCTGATCGATCGGCACATTCCGGCGCACCTGAAAAAGTTGGATGCGGTCCGAGCCTGGGATCAACGACGGGCAACCGGTCAACCGGTGAGCGTTGCTTACGCAAACCTTCTGTCAGACGTCGTGGAGGAGGAGGAAGCCAGTCGGCTGGCAGTCCTCAGATACCGGCCCCAAAGCGATCGTGAAGCCAAGCTGAAACTCACCTATCTGGCGGCGTATTTGATTGCGACACGAGGTACGCTCGCGACCCATGAACCACTTTTGATCCCGCCAGTGGAAAGGGACAAGCCCAAAATGCCTATCTGCTGAGATCCCTCCAACTCAGATGTATACAACTTGCGCCACGGCCGTGACACCTTGGTCCAGATCACCAGCGGAGGCCGCGGTCGCGGCCCGGTCAGATCCTTTTCAGGAGGGAAAGACGGCGCTGCCCTCTCTCCCTCACAAGCGAAAAATGCGGTCTCCCCGTCCTTCCGCCGCCCGCTCTTCCAGGCGTGCGTCGTGCAGGATCGCCACCATGGTGACGACCCGTCGGCTGCGCCTTCGGGCGGGCGAACCCCCTCCGCTTTTTCCCTTGCCACCCTCTCTCCCGCTGCTCTGCGCGAACTCGGAAGCAGGAGGCGGGGCTCCTGCCCACGAGGGGCACGAGAAGACCGCTTCGCGGACATGAAAGGGATAATACCATGACCAAGACCGCAACCGTTTACGTGATTGATCCGGCATCTGCGACCATCGAGGCCGTTGAGATCGAAGCGCGCAGCGCTTTCTCTCAGACCTACAAGCTTATCGATTGCCGGTTGGTGGAGGTGGTCGCCTTCGACACCCATCACAAGCTGATTGTAGATGAGGAGGGTCTGCATGATGGAATCTCTGCCTTTACAATGCTCGACGGTTACCCGCAGGCCTTGGCCGGAAAGCTCGTCCTCGTCGGTGAAGATGACGGCGACTTCTTTGCCGCTCCAAAGATTTCGATTGAGGACGCGGCGAAGCGCTTTCGCTGCGTGCGGCCGGTCCTCGACCCGGTGTTCGCAACCGTCAATGAGGATCGCGCCGACGCCTTTGTCATCGGAACCATGTTGAACGGGTTTGAGACCCGTCTGGAAAGCACAATGCCGACCGTGATTGAGGGGGACGCCGGATGACAACCGCCGTCGCCGCGACTTTCGCCGCAGTTGCTGCGGCGGAGGCATCGCCCATCATTCTCACACTCGAACGCATCGCCCGCACCGGCGAGGCAATGGCCGCTGACAAGAAGGTGGACGCTAGATGAGCCGTCACATCGTTACCGTGATAGGGCCAGCCCGGACGGATCGGGACGCCATCATTGGATATGATCCTCCCCTACGGACCTTCTTTCTGCAGGCGTTTCCCGATCCGGAAACCGATGCCTGCGCCCTATGGCTTGGTGCGACTCTTCATGAATTTCCCAGCCTCGAAGCAATTGTCGAAATGGCCCGTTCGCGGGGTTTCGAAATTCGCGGCTTGGGGCAGGACGCGATCATAGCCATGACGAAGGAAGCAGGCATTCAAACGCCACCGAGCGTCGGCGAACGGCTTGGTATCGTGCGGTAGACATGGCCGGCATCGAACACATCGAGCGTTCCATGCCGGCACCCGGCGAGGTCGGTCACCCAACGCGTCCCGACGTCGCCTCTGCTTCATTGGACGAGGGGAGCCCGCCCCCCTCCCCTCGCGCTCCCCGCCCCACCCTTCGATCAGGAGAACTCCTCATGAGACAGCCACAGACATTCACCGCTGAAATGGGAGCACGACTGGCAACGGTTCGTGCTGATAGTGGCCTGCCAGTCACGCAGTTTGCCGCCAGCGTGGACGCGACTGAACAGGATTACCTCGCGTGGGAGGCCGGTCAACAGGAGATGCCCACGCAGCTGCTGAGGGCGCTTTTCGACCGATATGACGTCGATGTGTCGTGGCTCATTAGCGGCCAGGGACAGCGGTACAATGGATCCGAAGATGTTGACCCATGACAGGCAGGCATTCCTTGCCAAGCATATGCTCGATAGGATATTATAATATCCTCAAAAGGATATGCTGCCATGCCGCTCTATATCAAGGACCCGGAAGTCGACAAGCTTACCGCCGAACTCATCAGGCTGACGAAAACGTCCAAGGTCGATGCGGTCAAGGCGGCGCTCAGGCATGAAATTGCCAACCGAAAAAACAAGCTACCGGTTCGCGAACGGCTCGCCAAGACCCTCGCCATGGCGAAGGAGGCGGGGCCGATGGTCCATCTCGATCACAAGCAGCTGACAGACGAGATGTGGGGCGAAGACTGATGCTGTTCATCGACGCGTCCGTGATCGTGGCGATCATCGGCCAGGAAGACGATGCCGAGCACCTGATGGATCGGCTGTCCGATGACGACGGTCCCTTTTACGTCTCCGCTCTGGTACGAATGGAGGCGACGCTGGCGCTGACCCGCCAGATGGCCGAAGCCCAGGGCCGCAACAAGCCGGCAACGCCGGAGATCGTCGGGAAAGCCCGCCGGCTCGTCGATCAATTTATCGCCGACCTCGAAGCACGCGAAGCGATGATTTCGGGCGACGTCGGAACCAAAGCGCTCGATGCTGCCCAGCTTTACGGCAAGATCGTCAATCACCCGGCCAAACTCAATCTCGGCGATTGCTTCACCTACGCCTGCGCGAAAGCCTATCGCACTAGGATCGCTTACAAGGGTGACGATTTCGCTGAGACGGATCTCGGCTGGTAGGCGCTATCGCGCCGGAACACGGAACGCCCTCTGCGGGGGCAGTCGGTCCCGCCTTCCGCTTCCGCGGCGCGATGCTAAGGCTCCTGCGGCTGCCCTCGATCCGCCGATGACGTGTCGAGAATTCCCGAAATCCCGCTTCGCGGCGCTATGCTGATTTCTCCGATGTTCTTAATCTTCTGTCCCGGATCTCGGCCTTGCGCCGGTTGATCCGGGTGGTGGCGGCGCGATCGCCGCTCCTCAGGTGGGATCGAGTTGAAAGCGAGCTGCCCGAGGCGCGGAGCGCTTATCACTCGGAGCGCAGCGGGCAGATCAGTCGATGGAGAACCAGCCTGCCGGTTCACTTCCGCATAGCGCGTCCCGGACGCCGGACGCACATTTCTTCCATTTCCTTACCGCTCTTACGACAGGCTTCCGATCGCGCCAATGGGCAAGCGCGCAAGCGCCGTCGCGCTGCTGGAAAAACGGCTTTCAGCGTCAGGCCGCCAAATCTTCCGTTTTTCCAGCATCACGTCCCATGACCCGACCGGAAACCTGGCGGGAGCGGGCTGCGCCCTCCCCCTTCGTTCCGCCGGATGTGGGAGCACATCCTTCGGAGCCGAAGGCTGAAAGGCTTCGCCCACTGGCGGGACTTGCTTCCAAGACCTTACAAACCTTGGAGATCGAACATGACCGACATCATTGCCATTGCCCTGAACAAGCTCGACACCGACCCGATGAACGTTCGCAAAACCTACTCGACGGAGAGCGTTGAGGGCCTTGCCGCCTCGATCTTGGCCAACGGGATCATTCAAAACATCGTCGTGAGGAAGGCGACAAAAGGTCGGTTCTTCGTCACCGCTGGCGGCCGACGTCACGCTGCGTTGAAGCTTCTTGCAGAACGGGACCAGATCGCCATGGATCATCCGGTCAATGCGTTGGTGAAGGATGTGGATGAGGCGACCGAGATCAGCCTGACCGAAAACGTCATGCGCGAGGACATGCACCCTGTCGACCAGTACGAGGCCTTCAAAGTGATGGTCGATGCGGGCAAATCTGTAGCCGATGTTGCGGCACGTTTCGGGGTGACGGAGATCATCGTGCGGCGTCGGTTGGCGCTGGCGAAAGTCTCGCCGGTCCTTCTGGACCTCTTCCGCAACGACGAGATGGACTTCGAGCAGTTGAGCGCCTTCACCCTCTCCGACGACCACGAGCGTCAGGAGCAAGTCTGGAACTCTCTCGGGTCTTGGAGCCGTCACGCGCATCACATCAAGTCGGCGCTTGTGACCGACGAGGTGGCGAGCAGCGACAAGCGGATCAAGTTGATCGGTGGCCTCGACGTCTATGAGAAGGCGGGGGGAACTGTCCGCCGCGATCTTTTCGATGAAAACCGTGGTGGTTATGCGCTGGATGTCTCGCTGATCGATCGTCTGGCGATGGAGCGGCTTGAAGCCGAAGCTGAACCCTTCCGGTCGCAGGGCTGGGGCTTCGTCGAGGTCGGCTTTGAGCGTCCCGACTGGATTTACAGCGTGCCGGGCGTCTATCCGACCGAAGTGGAGCTTTCTGCCGACGAGCAGAGCGAACGCCTGCGGCTGTGCGCTGAGCATGACGCATTGGTCGAAGCCGTCGATGGTGAGACGGCCGACGCGGATGCAAACGAGCGTATCAATGCCATCAATGCGCGGCTCGATGTGCTGGATGAAAAGCAGCAGGCCTTTACCGACGAAGACAAGGCACGCAGCGGCGTTGTGGTGGTGATCGGTTACTACGGCAAGGTTGAGACCATGCAGGGCATCGTCAAGCCCGGTGAGGATGGCGAGGAAGCAGGTCTGGACGACCACATGACGGGCGATGCTGTGGCCCCTGTGGTCGAAGAGGATGATAGATCGAGGCTCAAGCATTCGGGAGCCTTGATCGAGGATCTGACCGCGCAAAAGACGGCGGCGTTGCGCGTCGAGCTGGCCAACAATCCTGATATCGCGCTGGTGGGGGTGGTTCATTCCATGCTGCTGCGTGTCGCCTATGACGGCTATGTAGCCAACCAGACCGCCTTGCAGCTGTCGTTGACCCATGAGCGTGTCGAAGGGTTGATGAAGCAGCCCTCTGCCTGCACCGCATCGGACGCTTTCGACAATCTGCGGGAGAATTACAGCCATACGATCCCGGGCAACCCCGCTGATCTCTTCGATTGGTGCCTCGACCAGAGCCGCGACGAGCTGCTGATGCTTATGGCCTTTGCGGCGGCGCATAGCCTGAACGCCGTGGAGAAGAAGTTCACCGACCGCAAGCAGCTTGATCAGGCAAACCAGTTGGGCCGCGCGCTCGGTGTCGATATGGGGGATTGGTTTGAGGCCACCGCCGAGACGTATTTCGGGCATCTCAACCGTCCGAGCATTCAGGCGGCGGTCGCCGAGGTGCGGGGGGCAGATTATGCCGCTGGGATTGCGGGCATGAAAAAGGCGGAGGCCGCTGCCTATGCCGAACGTGCAATCAAAGGATCGGGTTGGCTCCCGCCGATGGTCCGTATCGGGCAGGACCTCGGTGACGAAGCTGCAGCCACGGTTGCGTCCGAGGCATTCTCCGTCGCGGCCGAATAGGTCGTGTTCCATCGCCGGTCGTGGCCTGCGCCATGGCCGGTCCATCCGAGAAACGATGTCCGATGGTCGACGACGAGTGTGATCCTACGGATGCGGCAGAGAGATGCTGCAAGCTCATAAAAGCCTATTTGAGACGAGACGCAGATGTAGAGTGGACGGAGGTCGAGAAGGCACTCGACATCGCCTTGACCGCCTTTGGCCTGCCGCGCGCGAATGCCAACGAAGCTATATTAGCCCCATAACCGTCAGCACTGTATCACCGCCCGTCATGGCTTTCACCATGGCGGGCCTTTTGCTTGTCGTCTCGGTTCTTGGGCTGCTGCTCGCCGGCCTTGAGAGGAAGCCCGAACCCCTTCCTCTCAAACTCTCCTCCCCACCCATGGGAAAAATAGAACCATATTGGCGTCGTTTCTCAGTCGCTGTGTCCCGAAATGGTGTCTCACATTTTCGCATAAAGTACTGTAAATGCTAAGTTACTTGCGCTGAAGATCCGGCCTCTCTCGCCCGAGACGCCAACGCTCCTCGGAAATGTTGCACCAATTTGATTATTCGGGCTATGTAAATACGGTTCGGGAACATCGAGGTTCGCGACTCACGCAGTGACTCATTTTGGAGATTGAAGCCGGCCCAGAAAAGCAAAACCGCTCCCGAATAAAATCCGGAAGCGGGTCTGTAGATAACAAATATGCCAAAACTGTTTTCGCAGACCCTCCCTCCCATGTCAACATCGTGACGCCATTTCGGTGAACGGAGAAGCTTTGTCTGGTCCCAGGACGGGAGACGAGACAATGGGAGAAACCCTTGCACCAAAGCGGCGCGCTGGCCGCAAAATGACGCGCGAGCGAGCCGAGTTCCGGCAACTGGCGCAGTCGACGGAAGTCGGATCGGTGACGCGCGGCCAGTTGGCGATTCTTGCACAGAGCCTACCCTGCACCGGGCTGATCACAGCAACTGAGAGCCATCTGCTGACAGTCATCATCAATACCGCCCGCACCGATGCCTTCGATCGGTCCGGCCGTCCGATCGTCTTTAAATCGAACCGCCAGCTCGCCTTCGAGATCAATCGCTCGCCCGGTCGGGTGAGCCGCATCCTGTCTCGGCTGTTCGACGCCGGAATGATCACAATGCAGGACAGCGCCAACCTGAAACGCTACCCGATCCGTGACGAAGACGGTGACATAGCGGATGCCTGCGGAATTGATCTGCGCATTCTCATCGCGCGATACGAGGAGCTTGCCGCCCGCGTGAAGCAGAGCCGGCAGGAACGACGCGTTTGCGACGCGGCCGCCCGCCGGTTTCGGGCCGCGTTGCGGGGGGCTCGATCATCGCTTGCCAATGGGCAAGGGGTTTCGGCCAGCAAGATTGCGAAGCTCGCCCGGCGGGTCGATCGAATTGCGGACTTCGTTGGGATGGCCGCGAGAGCCGGCGTCGATCTGCTTCGCAGGGCGACGGTTATTCTTGACCGCCTCGTCGCCAGACTGCTGGGGGCAGATCGCCAAGGATGTGCTGAAACAGACGACGATATGACATGCGCGAATGCCGGAAACGACACGCACAGACAGATTACAACTCCTCATCCTCTTGAAGAGAGTAATACGAAAATGCGTTCGGCTTACGCCGAACAAGTGGAATCTGATCTGGCTGGCTTTGCCAGCAATGGGGCTTTGGAGGAAAGCCTGAGGCGAGGCTGCGGCGAAAGCAACAACGAACCTGCCGTGCGACAAGCCCTGGTCGGGTTGGACGATGTCTGCCGGGCAGCGCCATCCCTGTTTGCATATTTCCCCTCCCCTCTCCGCAACTGGTCTGATCTTGCGCGCCTTATGCCTCAGGCCTGCCGGATTGCCGGCGTCTCGGAGGACGCGCGATTGCGCGCGGTCGAAACCATGGGCCAGCAGGCGGCGGACGTGGCGATTGCGATCACCTTCGAGAAATATCATCGCCAGGAGGTCAGCTCGCCCGGCGGCTATCTGCGCGCCATGACGAAGCGCGCCGCCTCCGGTGGGCTTCACCTTTCCCGATCCGTATTTGGGCTCGCCGCCCGCAACAGCATGGAGATATGCCCTTGAGATCAGCGATATTAAGCCTCCTCGTCATCGTGTTTACATTCGCCTCCCCTGCCCTGTCTTCGGACATTGCCGGCCGGGCACGTGTGATCGACGGTGACACATTCAGCATTCGAAAGACCCGCATCCGGATTGCAGCGATCGACGCATGCGAACGAGATCAGACCGGGCTCAAGGACGGTCAGATCTGGGCATGCGGGATCGAGGCGCGCGGCAGTCTTGCGAGAATGATCGACGGCCGGCACGTTCGATGCGTACAAGTCGACACCGATCAGTATCGGCGGGTTGTCGGCCAGTGCTTCATTGGAGGGGAGGATATCGGCCTCGAGATGGTCAAGCTCGGACAGGCAGTTGTCTTGCTGCGCTATCTGCCACCATCACATCCGCTCAACCTCGCTGGATATCATCTGGCCGAGGACAATGCCCGTCGATCGCGGCGCGGCGTTTGGGCTGCAAGCGTGGAACCGCCGGCGGTTTATCGGCGAAAGCATCACGCGATACACCCCACAGCGGCTGGCGACAACGAATAGGCGAAACCAATTTGGTGCGATTTACTGGCGATGTGTGGTGAAATTCGCTTGAAATGCTGAAATTGCGACATCATAATGATGCGAAACGCGGCGGTGTCAGTATGGCGATGAATGGCGGATGTGCCGGACTGCTCAGGTGCTTTCCCCTTCAAGGCAGTTGCTTTGATGTCCGTTCGCACGGCTACGCGGTTGTGCGCAATGCCGCCGTGAGCCCAAATTTCCCCGCCTTGCGGCTCCTCGCGCGCCAAATTTGGTTCGCGTCTGGCCTCCTCCGCTTCGCTTTGGCCTTCGGTGCGCACCGCCTATGCCGTGCCTAACGATCATCGCAACCACCCAGAAGGAGTGAAACACATGACCATGACCAACTATATCCAGTTCACCGCCGACGACATCGACACCGCCACCGGTTCCGGCCTCATCTCGACGATTGATCGCGATCTCGACATCAAGGTCACGCCTTTCGACAGCGCCAATGAAAACGCCCCGACGCATCGGGTCTACGCCAAGTCTCCGCGCGGCCACGACATCGAGGTCGGCGGCATCTGGAAGAAGCTCAATGCCGAAAAGCGGCCGTATTACCAGCTGTCGATCAAGCGCCTTGGCTTCAATGCCAATCTGGGCCGCTATCCCGGCCAGGATGACATCGCCCTGCAGGCGATTATCGAATGGGAACCGCGGACCTGATGACACTTATGGCCCGGCGTCAGTCGGGCCATAAGGCCCGATCGTAAATCCCGCAATGGTGGATTTTCCACCCGCTTCATGATAGTGTGCCACAGAACTGGAGTATGCCCGATGAACCTTCATTCCCCTCGCCCGGATCGTTCCCCGGAGGCAGTTGCCGCCCGTAAGCGCGCAACCGACCAGGCGCGTGCCATGAACGCTCGCCAAGGCTATGTCCATGATCCGCTTCTTGAGGATGCCACTGCGTCTTATGTCGCCGGCGATCTCACACGCGATGAATATCGCGCCCGCATCATGCCGGCATCCTCTCGCTGACAACCACCACCACGAGGTGGCGTTGACCGCCCGCGTTTCGCGGGCGGTTTTCTTTTGATGGTGCGCAATGGCCGAAGATCGCCCGACAGGGTCCTACACCTATCCCAATACGTCCGAGGATCCCGACAGACGCGACGTGCTGCGCAACAAGCAGGATATCCGGTCGAAAGCGGAGCTGCGCACATTCGAGTATCGGGCAACGGCGTTTCGGATCGCTGAAATCCTCGAAGGCGAAGGCCCGGTCGGCAGGTTTGACGCGGCTCACCTGAAGGCGATCCACGGCCACATTTTTCAGGATGTCTATGAATGGGCGGGTCATACCCGCAATGAAAGCCCAATGGTCGACGGCCATCGTGTCGAGCCGATCGGCGGGCTTTCAAAAGGAGAAACCGCCTTCCTTCACGGATCCCGTATTGAGATGGGCCTCAATGAAGCCTTGAAGCCGATCAGCGATGCGAATGTTCTTCGTCATGCGTCGCAGGAAGAATTCATGACGCGGGCGGCGCAAGCTCTCGGCGAACTGAACTATGTGCATCCCTTCCGCGAAGGCAATGGCCGCACGCAGGAAACCTTCATCACCATGCTCGGGGCACGGTACGGGCATGACATCGATCTGACCGTCATCAGCAAGACGCGCATGATCGAAGCCTCGATTGCCTCGACCAATGATCCGTCGAGCCCGGCGCTCAGGCATGTTCTCGAGGATGCGATCGAGCCGAACCGGCGCGAAGCATTGGAGGCTGCCTTTTCCGATCTCCACGAGGCCGGCGAAGATCCGTTGGAGCACTATGTACGCACGGCCCGGATGGGTGAAGAAGTCACTGGCCAGGTTCTGGGCCGCGACGATCGTGTCGCGACCCTTGTGACCGATCACGGCATCGTCGCGGCCAATCGCGCCGATCTCCCTGGCGAGCTTCCCTCCGAAGAGGACGTCGTGCGCTTTACGGCGCGCTCCGACTTTTCCACGCTCGGCTGTGCAGAGCAGGTCCAAGATGCAAAGCACCAGCAGCAGGTTGCGCCAGAGCAGGCTGCGGATGAGCACAGCGTTTCTAACCGGGCGCCGGGTGCGGGCCGTGACGGCGGCCGGGATGCCGACGACTTCGATCGGTAATGGCGGTAAGGCGTCGAGCTGTTCAATGATGGCTCAGTGGCGGCAAAGCAGCAGCCACTGGTCTGCGCCCTCCCCTGTCTCTTGGGTTGTTTGACGGTCAAGCTACGACAGCCCCTCCCCCGTTCAACCGCGTGCGCGGTCCTCCTCTCCGTTGCGGCCCTTTGGGTGAACGGCATCGCTTTGGCTATCTCCGGTTCTTGCCGTCAACCAAGAGACAGGAGACGGCCATGCAGACCAACGATACCTACCAGTGCATCACCGACGCGATCATCGAACAGCTCGAAGCCGGCACCAAGCCCTGGATCCGGCCATGGCGTGGCAACAGCCGCGGCTCCCTGATCCCGCGGCGCGCGAGCGGCGAAGCCTATCGCGGCATCAATGTCCTGATGCTCTGGCTGTCCGGCCAGCTAAGCGGCTATGACGAAAACACCTGGATGACATATCGTCAGGCGGCCGAGCACGGCGGACAGGTCCGCAAGGGCGAAAAGGGCACCCTCGTCGTCAAATACGGAACCTTCACTCCGAAGGAACGCGAAGACGACGAGCAGACAATCCCCTATCTGCGCGGATACACGGTCTTCAACGTCGAGCAGATCGACAACCTGCCGGACTACTTCACCGCCCCGGTCGAGCCGGTTATTGCCGCGCCCGTTCCGGTCGACGACCGGGCCGAGCGCTTCATCGAAATGACGGGTGCGGCGGTCACTTACACCGGCACGCAGGCCTGCTATCGGCCGGCACTCGATGACATTCTGATCCCTGCCCGTGAGCGGTTTCACGACGAGGTCCATCTATACAGCACAATCTTTCACGAGATTGGCCACTGGAGTGGCGTCAAACATCGTCTCGATCGAGATCTCTCCGGTCGGTTCGGAAGTGCAGCTTACGCAGCCGAGGAGCTCGTTGCAGAAATGTCTGCTGCCTTCGTCTGCGCAGACCTTGGGATCGCTCACGATCCACGCGACAATACAGCCAGCTATATCGACAGCTGGCTGAAGATCCTCAAGGCGGACAAGCGTGCGATCGTCACGGCCGCAGCAAAGGCTCAGGCCGTGGCGGATTACCTCCAAAGCCTCGTTGGCGGGGATCGGGTGGAGGCCGCTTAGCGGCCTCTCACTTCGGGTTGCATGGCCCTTGGTCAGCGGCCTACCCATGACGCAAATCCCTGTCGCAATAGACGACTCACCACGGGGTGAGTCGTATGATTCCTGCTCCTGCAGCGCGAGGGGATAAGCGAATCCGTCGGCCTTAAAAGTTCTCGACTCTTTTTTCGTGATACCTTGGTGCTCGCGACGATTCCCCGCAATCGCTTGTTCCGCTTGGGTTTTACGATCGCGGAAGGCCGAGAAGTGCTGCAGAAACAAGCGCTTGTTAAGGGTTCGTTTACCCTAAATTCCTTGCCACGCTCTGGGAATCGGGCAATTGTCACGATAATTAGATCAAATTCTCAGAATTATCGTGACTGAAGGCGAATAGCTCAATGAACGTGAAAATGGCCGCTTCGGAGAAAGTGACGAGTTTCGCGGATACAATCCTCGCACAGGGCGGGGACATATCCTCAAAGCTCGACATGCTGCGGCTGGAAAAATTCCCGCCGAACGCGCAGAAGACGCTTCGCCAATTTTCACTGGCGGAGGTCGCTGATTTTGTCGGCGTGTCGCAGAGCTACCTCAAGAAGCTGCACCTCCAGGGCAAAGGCGTCGAGCCCAGTACGACCTCGACTGGCCGGCGCTATTACACCGCCGACCAAGTCAACGAGCTTCGCCATCTTCTCGATCGCGTGCCGCATCGACAAGGCCACGAGAAGCTTCAGGTCATCGCAGTTGTCAACTTCAAAGGTGGCTCTGGTAAGACCACAACCTCGGCCCATCTTGCCCAGTTCCTCGCCCTGAAGGGCTATCGGGTGCTTGCCGTTGATCTCGACCCTCAGGCATCGCTCACCGCGCTCTACGGTATCCAGCCAGAGTTGGACGAGAAGAAGTCCTTTTACGAGGCATTGCGATATGACGACGAGCGCAAGTCGATCAAGGACGTGATCCAGCCCACCAATTTCCCCAATCTCGATGTCGTGCCTGCCAATCTCGAACTGCAGGAATATGAGTACGAGACACCGATCGCTATGCAGCGCAAGGACTCCACGGCCGGCAAAATGTTCTACACCCGTATTGGCGATGCGCTGGCGGAAGTCGATGATCGCTATGACGTCGTTGTCGTCGACTGCCCTCCCCAGCTTGGCTATCTCACACTGACCGCGTTGACTGCAGCGACATCCGTGCTCATCACGGTGCATCCGCAGATGCTCGACATCATGTCGATGTCTCAGTTTCTTTTGATGCTCGGCGAGATCCTGAAAAGCGTCGAGGCCGTGGGCGTCGACGTTTCGCTTGATTGGTTTCGTTATCTGGTTACGCGCTACGAACCGACTGACATTCCGCAACAGCAGATGGTCGGGTTCATGCAGTCGATGTTCGCTCAGCATATGATGAAGAACCATATGGTGAAGTCGACCGCGGTTTCGGATGCGGGCCTGACCAAGCAGAGCCTGTATGAAGTCGAGCGCGCCCAATTTACGGCTACGACATATGATCGAGCCCGAGAGTCGATGGATGCTGTTAACAACGAAGTTATCGAGCAGCTTCAGAAAGCTTGGGGGCGGCGTATTGGCTAATCAATTGTCAGCCGTACAGATCGCGAGATTTCCCAACGAAAACAGCTGTGTTGTCGAACACGGAGTATGCTCCCATGGCGCGTAAAAACGTATTTGCCAACATCACTTCTCCTTCGAACGAAGTGACCGAGCGCAAGGCCACACCAGGCTATGCTACCCACGGTGCCTCGCGGTCCATGATCAGTTCGCTGAGTGAGCTTCGGGATAAGGTTGCGCAAGCGGAACAACATGTTCCTGGCGAAACGATCATCGAGCTCGATCCTGAGCTTCTCGACTCCTCGTTCGTCTCGGACAGAATGGGGGTTGATGACATCGCGTACGCCGAGCTGCTCGAAGCCATCCGGGAGCGCGGTCAGGATTCGCCAATACAGGTCCGCCCTCACCCGACGGCCGACGGCCGCTATCAAATTGTCTTTGGGCATCGTCGCGCGCGCGCGGCAAAGGATCTCGGCCGGCCGGTCCGCGCTGTGGTCAAAGCAATCTCAGATGCAGACCATGTCATTGCCCAGGGGCAGGAAAATTCCGCGCGTGAGAACCTCTCGTTTATCGAGCGGGCAATGTTCGCTCAGCGGCTGGTAGAGCTGTCTTACGATCGCTCGACGATTCAAACCGCGCTATCCGTCGATGCACCAATGTTGACGCGAATGCTGTCGGTGTCGGGTCGTGTTCCGGCGGAAATCGCAACTGCGATCGGGGCGGCCAAATCCGTCGGCCGTGATCGTTGGACCGAATTCGCACAGCACATCGAGAGGCCGGCAACGCTTGAACTGGCGCGGACCCTTGTTGACGATCCGGCATTCCCTTCGCTCACGTCCGATGCGCGTTTCGAACTTTTGGCGAAGGCGTTCAAAAAAGCAGCGAAGCCCGCAAAGCGCCCGAGCAACGCGAGCGAATGGCGCGCAGATGATTCGAGCGTGCGGGCAGAGTTCAAGGGTAGCGGTAAAAGCTACTCGATCGCGCTGAAGGCAAATGATGCGGGAAGGTTTGGTCGGTTCATTGCCGAAAACCTTGATCGTTTGCATCAGGAGTTTCTGAAAGCAACTGAAACAGAAGGAAAATAGCGGCAAAGAAAAAGGCCCCCAAACGTCACCGTCGTGGAAGCCTTCCTCATTCCTAAGCAGCTTGAGAATCGCATTTCCATGAATCGCAGTCAAGAGTCTTTGGCGCCAGTTTGGTGAGCGGATTTCTTTTGCCTTTAGAAAGGTGAGAGGGACATGCAAACAGGAAATGTGACGACGCCGTTCGGGCGGCGGCCGATGACGCTTGCCTTGGTCAAAGGTCAACTAGCGACGGCCAACATCAAGGCGGGAAAATCCGTCGACAAGTGGAAGGTTTATCGTAGCGCTTGCGAGGCGAGGGCGATGCTCGGTCTACGTGATCGCGCGCTTGCGGTCCTGAACGCCTTGCTGACGTTCTACCCCGAACAAGAGCTGAGCGAGGAGAGCAACCTCATTGTCTTCCCGTCAAATGCGCAGCTGGCGATCCGTGCCAACGGTATCGCAGGCACGACCCTGCGTGAAAACCTGGCTCTCCTTGTTCAGGCTGGACTAATCCAGCGCAACGACAGTCCCAACGGCAAGCGTTACGCTCGCAAAAGCAACGATGGCGGAATCGAAACTGCATACGGGTTTAGTCTGGCGCCGCTCCTTGCGCGTTCAGAGGAACTCGCGGTCATGGCTCACCAGGTTGCCGAGGAGAGCCGGCGGCTACGCGTCATCAAAGAGCGGATCACCATCACGCGTCGTGATATCCGCAAGCTCATCTCAGCAGCAATGGAGGAGGGTGCGGCGGGCAACTGGCAGTCGGTCGAAGATGCCCTTGTGTCCGCCATAGCGCGCCTCAAGACAGCAAAGACCGCTGTTTCGCTGGAGGCTTGCCTCGACGAACTGACGTTGCTGAGCGAAGAAGCCGTCAACATGCTGGAAGTTCAGCTTATTCCTCAAGAATCCGACACCAATGATAGCGGAAATCGTCATCACATACAGAATTCAAATACCGAATCCTTAAATGAACTTGAACCTAGCTCTGGAAAAGAGCAGGGCGAGAGGGCGGTGCAAAAGCCGAGGGCGCCTGCCGTGCCGATAAAGGCTTTCCCATTGGGCATGGTGCTTCGGGCTTGCCCGCAGATTTCCGATTACGCGTCGGGGGGCGTAATATCGAATTGGCGCGACCTGATGACGGCTGCGGTTGTCGTGCGCAGCATGCTCGGGGTCAGTCCGTCGGCATATCAGGAGGCCTGCGAGGCGATGGGGCCGGAGAACGCCGCGGTCGCGATGGCCTGTGTACTAGAGCGGGCAGGGCACATCAACTCACCAGGGGGATACCTGCGCGACCTGACAAGGCGCACGGAACGAGCGGAGTTTTCTCTCGGCCCGATGTTGATGGCGCTGCTTCGGGCAAATGAGACCAGCGGGCGGAGGTTGGCATGACCGCTTCGAGTAGGACGGCACCCAAACGCTACCGTAAAATTAGGTTGTCAGCCGTACAAAGGCGTACTTTTGCCAATGATTACATATGGATGGCGCCATCGCCGCTCGCTGTCTCGGTTAGGCGAAGGGCAGAAGAGCCAACGGTGGCGTGGCTGCCCTCCCTGCGCGGAGATCGGCAGCGAACTGGATGACGATTACCAGATCAAAATCCCTCACAGGCTTGGTCATCACTCCGACAGCGCCTTCTATGCCGTCACGACGACCTCGGGATTAGCGGTCATGAATACAACGGTGGACCCATTGAGCACGAGATTTCTTCCAATTTCCGGGCCCGTCGCGCCGTCAAGCAAATTGACGTCGACGAGGGCGATGTCCGGCACCCCTGACACGCGTGCGACATCGGCCCTAGAAGCCGCGACGGCTGCCACATGATAGCCGAGAGAGTGGACGGAATCTTCAATCTCCATCGCTATCCGTGCCTGATCTTCTAGGATGAGTACATTGAATGTCCTCTTTGACCTCGGTTGTGTAGAGTCATAAGCTGACATCCGCGTGTTTGTTCCGGAATAATCCTGAATCCTTTTGGTGAGCTCACTGCCGCAGATTGTTATCTCTCCCCAACCGACCCGCCAGGTCCTCCCAACGGCATTGTAAAGGTAAACCTGGTCTCGTCCTTTCCAGAGGATACGTCCAAAGCGCCGCCATGCGCCGTTGCGATCTGTTTGGCGATGAAAAGTCCGAGGCCGAGGCCGTTCGTGTAACTGTTAGGCTGCCCGCGAACAAAGGGATCGAAGAGAGTTGGGATCACGGCATCCGGGATCGGCTTGCCGCCGTTGGTGACGGACAGGCGCAGTTGGCCATCTCGCGTTTGACAATCAAGGCGAATGGGTTTGGTCTCGTCCCCATGGGTCAAGGCATTGCCGAGAAGGTTCGATACCAACTGTCCAATTTTCAGGGGATCGCAGGTCAGCGGCTGGAGGAACTCGTAGGACGTGAGAATTCCATGGTCAGGATGAACTGCTCGCAGTTCCAAAACGACCTGATCGATCAAGGGCTGCAGCGACTGTTCGGTATGCAGGCTCAGGCCGATACCGCTTCCTAGCCGGGCACGTGCAAAGTCGAGGATGTTTTCAATCAGGCTCGACATCCGCAGCGCGCTGCCTTGCATCAGTCCAAGGACCTGCTTGCCGCGGTCGCTGAGCGCTTCCTTGGCCAGCATACGTGTCGCGGCAGTGATCGACGCAACAGGATTTCGAAGGTCGTGACTGAGAATGGCTACGAACTGCTCCCGAAGAACTCCATCTGCTTGCTCCTGCCGAAATCCTTCCTCAGCACTGTCTCTCTGGCTGACCAGCTCTCGTTCATACAACCGGCGCTCGGCAGCCAGCACGAAAGCAATACGCGTCGTGTCCGGCAGACCGGCCGCATCATATGTCTGCGAGGCAGACATGATCACGGGAATGGCCTTGCCATCGCGTCTCTTGAGATCAATGGTGACCTCACTTACCGCCTGCTGCAGCCTCAGCAGCGGTGCGAGATTGGTCTCGTAAAGAATGCGCGCGGCAATGCTGAGAATATCGCGCAGGCGCTTCCCATCTATCCCACCGGATTGATATCCGAGGAGTGTCGATATCCAGTTGTTGGCATGGATAATCTCCCCATTTGGGGCGACCAGAAGGTAGCCGCATGGCGCATCGTCGAACAGTTGCTTATAATTCAGTTTAGCCAGCTGCTCCGTCATGCCGGTGTTTCAACGAAGTCCATGATCGCCCTCGTGACCTCGTTGGGTGCGCTTAGATTAGGACAATGTCCGGTGGCGTCGAGAAGGACGAGCTTGCTGCCCGCGACGTGGGCTCGAACATACTCGCCAACGTTTTCCCCGGCGATGATGTCGTCGCGACATTGAAGGATCAAAGTTTTCGCCGTGACATTCGGCAAATCGGCACGATTGTCGGACGTGAACGTGGCGCGCGCAAACTGGAGCGCGATCTGCGGGTCGGTCCGGCAGAAGCTCTGTGTGAGTTCCTGGCCAAGCTCCGGCCGCTCGGCGTTACCCATGATCGCGGGAGCCATGGTCGCAGACCACGCGAGAGGATTGTCGGCAAACGAGGCCAACAGCTCGTCGATGTCGGATCGCTCGAACCCACCAACATACTCACCGTCGTTGATGTATCGCGGGGAGGGGCAAACCATGATCAGCGTATCGAAGATTTCAGGGGCCTTGAGCGATGCTAGCGCGCCGATCATCGCGCTCACCGAGTGTCCGACGAAGATTCCATTTCGGATCTCGAGCTCACGACAGAGATCGACGATGTCTGCGGCGTAGCCATCCAGAGATGCATATTTCGCAGGATCGTAAGCTGTCAGATCGGATTGGCCAGCACCGACATGATCTATGGTTACGACTGTGAAATTCTTCTTGAAATGAGGCGCCACGAACCGCCACATGGCCTGGTCACAGCCAAACCCGTGGGCGAAGACCATGGTGCGATCGCCTGAGCCGGCGACTTTTACGTTGTTTCTGCTGAGAACTGACACTGGCTTTCCATCAAGAGGATCTTGCCACCTCTCGACGTTCGGATGGAAAGTCTCCTCAGACTATTGCGTTTCGGGTTGCTCGTCCATGTAAACAAACAATGGGCGGCAGCTCGCCAACCGACGGCCTTTGGCGGCATAGCCCGCTCAATCGGGAACGATGTGTCTCCCCGAGGGTTCTCTCATCAAGCGGATCGTTAAACTGTCTGGCAATGGACTTCCCCGGCATATGACCGGATAGCGATTTGGAAGACCGTGCGTGCCCGCTCGATACAGGAGATCCCATTATGGGTTCCACAGCAGATAAAGTTTCCGGCAAGGCGAATGAAATGACCGGCAAGGCAAAGCAGGCCGTCGGCGGCGCCACCGACAACAACAAGCTCCAGGTAAAGGGTGCCGCCCAGGAAGCAAAGGGTGATGCACAGCAGTCCAAGGGTGAAGCCAAGGACGCGGTGAAAAAGGTCGTCGACAAGACCTGATAGTTACAGCCGGAGAATGAGATATGGCCCGCAAATGCGGGCCATTTTTATGTCACTCGGGCGAAGGCTCGGCGGCTTCAGGGCCGCCCGCGGGCTGGCCCGCTCGCTTCACCGCTTCTCTTGAGGGCCTTGTCATCTCCGCCGCTGGACTGCGTCTGTCGCTGCACACCGCCGGCTGATGTGTCGGGTGTCTGCTGCGTACGGCCTTGCTCCGTGTGACGCCCTTCGTCGATGTCAGCATCGCTGATAGACGGCAAATGCAGAAAGACCTCACGCTTCTCGCGTTCGGCCAAGGCCTCGACGTTCGCTTGCCAGAATGCTTCCGCATCCATCGGGTCCGTTTCCCACTCACGAATATTGACGATGTTGTCGTCCACTTTCGCCAACCGTCGGCCACCTAACTCCAGATATCGCATCGCCGTATCGTAAGATGGTGTCCGTCGGTCCTCGTCGGCGAGCGGCTGCGGGTCATGATCGTCCGTTTTGCCCAGGATTTGGAGGAGGGAGTAATACTAGGGCTTGCCGACGCTGACTTCGAGAAACCGATCTATAGAGCTCCTGGTCTCATGTCCGCCAGACGATGCGTTCGCTCTGTGAAGAACCATCGCCTCACCGGTCGATGGATCGGTTTCAAGCGACCAGCTGTCTCCATTGGCGCTGAGCGAAAATGTTTTGCCGTCAGTCATATTCCGGCTTCCTTATCGGTGAGAGCTGCCCCAACAGGGTGCTGAGGACAGAGGCAATGCAGTGCTGCGGTTGACGCGCTTGGGTCCAACGGCAGCATGAACGCGTTAGTTGGCTCCTCTTTCAATCGTCTATGATGTGAAATCTACGGCAGCTGTAGCGGCACATAAGCTAAACAGCGGTAGGACACTGATTGTTCCGGTCGCCCGCCAGCGGAGCATCGCTGCCGGCCCACTGCGACAATTTCCGCGGCAATCTCGTCGATTAGAGCTCGAGCTGGACAAGCGCTCTTTTGAGGGGAGCATCTGAAATCTGAATCGCGCCAGCAAAGGGAACGTCCATGTCCAGGACAAGATAGATTGACGCCGCCATGAGACCGGCAGAGACCACGAACATGCCCGCTATCACTGGGTTGAATGGTGCGCGATATCCAAAGGACGCAAAGATCAACGTCAACCAGGCGATCAGCATGACGACCAACGGTGTAGGAATGATCCCCTCGGATTGCTCTACTAGGGACCAGCGTTGCTCGACGATCTGCCGATACTGGCGCTGCGCATCGGTTACAAGGGAAAGGTGATACCCGTCGGTCGGTTGGAGCATGGCGAGATGATCGCCAATCGTTGCAAGTCGTTGTTCAGCCGATCTGGAGCCCGGTGCTTGGTTGGCACGCTCGGGCGCATCGATTGCCGCGGCTAAATAGTCTTTCAGGCTTTGCCGTGCTTGGACAGCACCCAAGCCATACGTCCGCAAGCTACGATCGAGGAGGATAATCTGGGTGGCGTAGGAATGGACATTGCGGTCAATCGTTTCGTAGGTCGCCTTCGATGAATTGATCATCAGTCCGAACACCAGCGACGTCATAATCGCAAAAATATTCGCGATCAGCCTGACGATGGTGTTTGTCTCGTCGTCTCTGTGGTGAGCCGGAAGCCGCGGGCAAAGCCACATGACACCGAACGCCGCACTGATCAAAATGAAAAACACCGCAGTTGAACCGATGATTTCTTCCAATGACAGCTATCCTTGATCGTGAAAGCACGTTCGCGACATTGCGCGGAGTTTTGTGTAGATTTCAGAAACCCGCCGATCTCCAGGGCGGGGCCTCCAGAATTCGAAGTTATCGTTCTCTACGCTGCATCAAAAGAGCAGAATTATTCTCCGGCTGCCCCGCCCCATGGTCAAAAGTGCAGCGTTTGGCGCGTATCACAGAAGGCGTGCCGCACGCCCACTTCGCCGCGTCGCGTTATTGTAATAGCTCGACGCCTGCTGCACCGAGCGATGACGAGATTGCTCCATAGCCTCGGGGAGGGGAATGCCGCGATTGGCAGCCTCGGTCAGGTATCCCGAACGCAGCCCGTGCGCCGAAAACTCCCCAGGCTCCAACCCGGCCAGCGCGGCGCGCTGCTTGACGATATCATTGACCGATTTCGGATCGAGCACCCGCTTCGATACATTGCCCCATCGATCGACCTTTCGGAACACGGAACCCATCTCGATCCTTGCTGCGGTCATCCAGGCATCGAGTGCCTCAACCGGCCGCCCAGTGAGATAGACGACCTCGTCATGATCGGAGCCCGAGGTTTTGGTGCGGCCAAGATGAATGGCGAGAGAGGGGAGGGGAGGGGAACCGTCGACAACGATCGGCGGTTCGACGGTCAGCTGTTCCCGGCGCAAACCGGCAATCTCGCTGCGCCGACGGCCGCCAGAGGCAAACGCCACCATCAGGATCGCCCGGTCGCGGAGATCGCGCAGACTGTCGCTCGCACAGGTCGCCAGCATTTTGGCCATAACATCGCCGGTGACCGCCTTGGCGCTCTTTCGCTTTCGCGGCCGCGGCGTGGCCCGAACGGCGAGCCGTATCGCGGACTTGAGGGCAGGGGAGGCGAAGGCGCCGGTCAGCCCGCGCCATTTCGTCAGGGTCGACCAGGTGGCCAACCGTCGGCGCACCGTATCGGGCGCATGCGGGCCGGTCACTTTTAGAAACCCCTGGCCACGGAGGTTTTGCTCCACGGCCGAGGGCATGCCATGCTCTGGATCGGTTTCGCGCTTTGCCGGATCCCACAGATGATGCGCAACGAACTTTAGCAGCAGCGCCTCGGGCGCCGGCCACGGCAAAGACTTTCCTGTCGACGCCAGCGACCAGGCCTGGAGATAAGCGAGATCAGACGTGAGTGCCCGAAGGGTATTTGCGCCCATGCCTTCGTTGACGAGATGGCGTAGCGTTTCGACATCCTGGTCAGTGAGCAACTCGGCGAGTTCGTCACGCCGCTCCATCGGCAGAACGGCGGCGATGGTATCAAGCTCTTCAGCGCGGGCCTCGACCCCGGTCAGCTTTTTACGCATCAAAATCGTCTCCGATAAATGCGACACCGGCCCTGCATGCCTGCAGGACGGCTGCAAGGTTTGATCGATGGCAGGCTTCGTAGAAGGCGCGGGTCTCGTCCGGCATATCTGTCGGCATGGTGACCATATCCTGCAGCCGAAAGCCTTCTCTGCCGGCAAGAACCGACGCATCGGTCCGAACATCCGAGAGGCCGGCAACGCGGCCGCGTAGCCGGGCAAAATAGCGGAGGTTCGCATCGACGACAGCGGGGGCAGCGCTTTGGCCGTGGGCGAGAACGACGTAATCCGCCTGCAGGTCACGGATCCGCGTCAGCGAAGCGCAAAGGGCGCGCAGGTCGGCAGGATCGCTGCTCCAGACTTCCGGAATCGGGAATTCGACAGCGTCGACCGCCAGGCAGGTGCGCAGTTCAGGGATCCAGACGGCGACGTGGTCCGGTGTGTGCCCCGGTGTATGAATGAGCTCCAGGGTCAGGTCGCCACCATGAACTGTCATGATCTCACCCGTGAAGGTCATCGTCGGGGCAAAAATCTCGACGTCCTGAAAGCGCCGCTTCCGCTTTTTCTCTTCGAGGGTTTTTCGTGCTGTCGGCTGGCGAAGCCGGTCCGAAGCTGTGGCATGCGCGATGATCGGCACGCCCCGGTCGAGCGCCGCGTTGCCCCAAAAATGATCCCAGTCCATATGCGAGTTGATCACCAGGAGAGGGCGGGCTGCCATGTGTTCGGCGAGCAGGCCAAGCGCCTGCCGGCACAAGGCGGGCGTTGCGAGCGTATCGACCAACACGTTGTAGCGCGCAGTTCGGATGAAGACCGCATCCACCTCGTCACCCGCCCGCAGGATGATGATGCGTTCGTCGAGCACGGGATAGGTAGCGAGTTGAACGGTGGGATCCATCGTGCGTTTCCGAGGCCAAATCGAGCGGTTTCAAACGGCGCTGAGGCCATGTCGTGGGTCGATTCTCGCTGATTTGCGACTCCAGATCAATCACTTCCGATAAGCGATACTTATCGGCGGTGAGCCACCGCGGGCAGCTTTGTCGGATGTGACGAACTGCAATATCGATATGGCGTTCGCTTAGGAGATCGTTTACCATAATTTCAATGGCTTACGATCTCGCGAAAATCAGCATGACAGCCCTGATGCGGCCGGCTTTCGACGCCGGCATTGCGCTCACCCGTCTCGATGAGCGCATTGCTCGTTCGCCGGTCGGCGCCGGCTTTCTCGAACGGCAAAATTTCGCCGATGCCTGCGGCTCGCTGTGGATCGACGGCGAACTCGTCCATCTCGAAGACCTCGTCCTCCACGACGCCCTTCGCGATACCCGCATCCCAACCCACGAACTCACCATCGCCCACGACGTGCTGCGCACCCGTCGGCGGATTTCTGGGCAGTCGCCGGACTGGGCACTATCGCCGGACGGTTTGCGCGCGCTCCGGCAGACATCGGACGTCAACCTGGTTGGCATAGAGGCGATGAAGCCGGCCGGCGTCTCTCGGACCGCGGTCCCGGTCGGGCAGGAAGGGGAGGGTGACGATGATGATGACAGCGAAAAAAATCTGCCGGGCGTCGACTATGTCGCCATCGATGCGACGCTGGCGCGATCGTCGGCCGCGATCGCGGACGCAACACGTCCCGGCCGAGCCGGCGGCCGCGCGACGGCCATCCGTCCGGAAAAGGACCCGATGATCTATGATCTGGAATGGGACGAGGATACCCGACTC
Source organism: Aliirhizobium wenxiniae (assembly GCF_014201355.1). GTDB lineage: Bacteria > Pseudomonadota > Alphaproteobacteria > Rhizobiales > Rhizobiaceae > Neorhizobium > Neorhizobium wenxiniae. The sequence continues at coordinate 93,611 of NZ_JACHEG010000008.1, read as the reverse complement.
GACGAATGGCGTGGCGTACTGCGCCAGGCCGAAAATCTGCCAGCGGTGTCGCGGGCGATCATTGCCCTCGATGCTTGGAACGAATTGTCCGTGCTGCAGCACGCGTCGTGGCTTGGCCGGCTGTTTGCCGCGTCGATCCTTCGGCAGGCCGGCCTCACCACCGGCGCGCATCTCGTTGCCATTAACCTTGGCCTCAAAACCATACCCGTCGATCGGCGCCGGCATCGTGACCACGAAACCCGGCTGCTCGCCATCGCCCATGGTTTGCTGGCGGCCGCCGAGATCGGCATGAAAGAGCATGACCGGCTGATGCTGGCGAAGACGATGATGGACAGAAAGCTCGAAGGACGGCGAACGTCTTCAAAACTGCCGGGACTGGTCGAGCTCGTCATGGCACGTCCCCTCGTCTCGGCCGGGATGGTGGCGAAAACGCTCGACGTCACGCCGCAGGCGGCGCGGCGGATCGTGACGGAGCTCGGCCTGCGCGAGATGACGGGGAGGGGGAGGTTTCGGGCATGGGGGACTTTCTGAAGTTGCCGTCGCACGCAATGCGGCATTCGTTACAAGCGCTTAGGAGGCCCCTAAATTACCGCCATCCGACGTCAATCCGCATTTGCCTCAGCGGCAATCTGGTAAGGGGGAGGCCGCTCTTGCGATCGAACAGTGAGCTGATTGATCTGGCTAGCTCTTTCGAAACCGGACGAACGCTTCCGGGATCTGAATTTCCCGCCATCGACCGAGCTGCTGCAGGTTGCCGATGTAGCCGCGATTGCGCGACAAGATCATTCGGATAGCTGCAGGACTGGTCCGGTTAGCCTAACTGACGGATGGTGGCATTCGCCCGTTTGCCGAGCTTGATATAAAGCTGCACAGCCCTCATGCGGTCTTCGTACGAATACATGAACTATCTCCTGTGAGTCCAAGTTTTCGTCCGCACCCCCAAGGGGTCAATATTCCGCGCCGATTGACACATGGGTCAGGAAACGATCATACCAGCGATAGAATGTCGGCCTTGAAATGCCGAGCCGGTCGAGGGTTTGTCTGGCCGACAGGTGCGATTGCTCGACCAACCGGATGATCTCAAGCTTCTAGGTGGCGGGATATCTCATTCGTCGTCGCCCCCATCCGCGAACATGCTTTTTTTGAGTAGGCGGTTTTCTAGGGTAAGATCAGCCAGCGCCTCTTTCAGGGCGCGGCTTTCACGGCGCAGCGCCTTGACCTCGTCGCTGGTCGCCGAGCGAGCGGTATCGCCCGCGAGCCGCTTCTTGCCCGCTTCGAGGAATTCCTTTGATCAGCTATCATACAGGCTCTCGGGGATCCCCTTACGGCGGCAGATCGCAGCTATGCTGTCTTCGCAACGCAGCCCTTCCAGCACGATGCGGATTTTGTCTTCCGCAGAATGTTGCTTGCGCGTCGCGCGGCGAATGTCCTTGATCGTCTTCTCAGCCGCCGATGTCTGCGGCCTGGTTTTCTGTCTCATCTTCGCTTCCTTCGATGGAGCTACGATGAGCCTAAAATCCTCTCTTCTCAATTAAACCAAATCTGTCTCAGGGGCGCTGATCCGGCACATTCAAATGGGCGTGTTGGTGACTTCCAATCTTTAGAAGTTACTTTCTTCGAGCCAAGCGTCCAGGAATGGCTGGCGTGCGAATTCAACGTCTACTTGCTTCAAAAGCGCGTGGTGACAAAGAGTACGTGCGCGCCAGTGAGCTGGCCCGTGCTTGGATTTGAAGTGACTGTTCATCCATCGGAGCGCGTCGGCTGGGCCGGTGATTGTGGTGTCAAGCAAATCCGCTTCGCCTACATAGACTGGCCTTGTCCACGTCAATGAGAAGGATATCGCAACAACCTCGCCCATTGCCGAAGCTAACGAATTTTGTCGGGAGCCGGTATTGAATTTTCAGTTTTCGGGTTCCGCTTTAGCCCGCGCAGCTGGACCATAAGGTATATCAAGGCGGATTGGGTGTTCGTTATGTTGGATGACATAGGACCGCCAGTTTTTCGCAGGCGGGAGCGTTGCTCTCAGCCGCCAGCGCCCTGTTGAAACGATTTGCTGACGATCCAGTTCTTATACGTCATAAAATTAGAAACGTCTATTATATTTGTCCGGTACCGGACATTTGCGAATTTGGAGCCATAGGTCTTGTTCATGTCTGCGGCAAATCTTTCTAATTGCCGAATGAACCTATCAGCCTACGATATTCGTCCTCAGCAGGACCATACGTGCCGCTGGCGAAGCCTTCCAAGCCCTTTCGATCGCGGACCCTTATACGATTTCGTCCCGATGATATGAGATGTTTCCCTTCCAAGACATGGAGCGATGTAGTGATACTTTGTCTGCGCACCGCAAGCATAACTGAGAGAAACGCGTGGGTCAGATCGATCGTCTCTCCGTTTGATCTGTCGTCACACATCAGGAGCCAGCGGGCGAGACGCTGCTCGATGTTGTCAGTGGCGTTAGAGAGTGCCGTATAGGATGTCTGGACAGACATAACTTGGGCAAATCGCAGCAGTAAAGAGCGAAGATTGAAACTCTCCTCGATTGCGTGCGACAGCTGGATGCTTTGTATCCTGTAGCCGCGTCCCGAAACCTGCATGAATGCTGCGAAGGGTGTCGTGGGCACTTGCATCACGATAGAGGTCGGTGACATTCCTTCGTGCCCGAAAATACCTATCTCGGCTTTGTGCCCACCACTCGTTTCAGCAACGATCGAACCTATGCCGGTATCGAGAAAATAGCAGTAATTAGTGATCTTCCCAGGAGATGACAGTTCATAGAGCCTTGGCAACTCCACTGCTTCCAAGTGCGGTGCCAGCCGAGCAAAATCATGCGGCTCGAGTGAGGAAAGAAGTCTGTTCCGGATTATTAATTGTGGGACGATGGTCATTCTCTCAACCTCAGTGAGGGCAAGAGCAATGATAATCTCCTAGCCGTTCGCGCCACGCAGTTACGAACGATCTCGCATCGTTTGCTCCCAGCGTGGCGGATGTATGTCCACTGAAGAGAAAGGCACGCAAGGTCTAACCCTTCAATGTCCGATAACGGACATTGAAGGGTGACGGCCAAAAGAATAAATTTGGTTCAGGCGGCACGTTGGTGATCTAGGTTGCCCGGCGTGGATTAATCGACGTTAAGCACATCGCACAACACCTAATCCACCGTTTGTTTGTTTCTTGTTCTCTGTCCATTCGCAACAACTCACGCGAGTATTTGTGAATGCTAATATTGCGCTGCAGGTGCTAGGCTAAAAAAAGCTGAGACTTGTATGATGTGCCGGAAACGGGCTTCTGTCCGAAATCGGACCAATAGCTTTGCCGTCTTTCCGCCGCGGTTATGAGAACGTTCCCAGCCCGATTCGACAGTAAAGACGGCGGTACCCGCTTCGATGCGGAATATTGAAAGCCAAATTCTAGATCAAAAGTCATCTCGCAATAAAGCTCACTGGCTTGGCATGTAATTGAAGATGTCGGAGACCACCCCCACGGAGCTCCTTCCCGCGATGGACGCATGGCTGCTTCAGAACCGCCTGCTGGGTAATACTTGCAACAGCCGGGTCGTCGGTTCACAGCGGTTCTAGAGCAAAACGACGAGGTTGGCTCGGACGTAGTCTGAGCCGGCACCCGCACCACGTTTCCGTGTCTGATCGCGGATAGCCGGGGTGACAAGCTTCGGCTCTGCCGACGCAGTCGCTGGTTTTTTGGCCATGGGTCAAGCTCCCGGATAGGGGGTAAACGGCGACTTCGAAAGCAAAAAAGGCCGCCTCGAAAAGCGGCCTGATCATTTGCGGAGGGAGTTTAGCTGGCCTTCTTCAGCGCAGGTTTGGCGCTGGACGAGCCTTCGCGCTTGGCATTGGCTTTCCCTTCACCGAGGACCGTCAGCTTCTGGTCAGTGGCGATCTCTTCCTGCAGTGTTGCGTCCAGCAAGGTGACAGCCTCCTTCATGCCGAGCTGCTTGGCCCAGGATTTCAGAGTGCCGTAGCGAGCGATCTCGTAGTGCTCGACGGCCTGAGCCGAAGAGATGAGGCCGGCATCGAGCGCCGCTGTGCCCTTGTATTCTTCCATGATCTCTTCGCCTTCAGCGAGGATGCCCTGGATGGCTTCGCAGGTCTTGCCGCGGGCCGGCTTGCCAATGAGTTCAAAGATCTGCTCGAGACGTTCGATCTGGCCCTGGGTTTCGTCGCGGTGCGTAAGGAAACCGGCCTTGCCTTCTTCCGACTGAGCGGCTCGCGCCATCTTCGGCAGAGCCTTCAGGATCTGCTTCTCGGCGAAATAGATGTCCTTGAGCGTATCAAGGAAGAGATCGTTCAATGTCTTTTCGGTAGCCATTTGAGTATCCTTAGGTTGAAAATCTATACGAATGCTAGATGTCGCGCCCGTAAGGGGCGCGATCTGGATCAGAGTGCAGCGTTGCGGTAACGACCGCGTTCCTCTTCGACTTCGTCGGCTTTGTAAGGATCGAGCGTATCGTCAAACCGGGTCCAGCCGTGCTCTTTATAGGACGCGCGGCGCTCAGCCGGATCAACCCAGTTCGACCGCTCTAGGATTACCTCGGCGTCGGGAGCGAGTGCATCGTCCACCTTTGCGGTTACCAGCGAACCGCCGCGGCGAACACCTTCGGCGTAGACATGCGCATCCTCTTCAGACACGCCCGAGTTCGTCATGGCGCCGATGATACCGCCCGTCGCACCTCCGGCAACCGCACCCGCGACAGCGCCCGCGGCGGTTGCCGCCAACCAACCTGCCGCCACAACGGGGCCTACACCGGGAATGGCCATCAGGCCGAGACCTGCCAGCAGACCGCCCGCACCGCCGACGGCTGCGCCGATACCAGCGCCCGTGCCGGCACTTTCTGCCGCGTTCGACGTGTCCGCATGGCGGTTGTCGACATTGTTGGAAACAATGCTGATATCCTTGGATGGCACGCCGGCGGATTCCAGCGCGCTGACAGCGGCACTAGCGTCGGAATAGTCATCGAAGAGTCCTGTTACAGGTTTCATGATCAAAATCTCCTATTGAATGTGTTGAATTATTTGGCAACGACGTTGCCCTGGTAGTCGAGCGCGACGTTGACGGACTTTCCGTCCTTCATGCCGGTGGCCATCCAGATGCCCTTGTCGTCCTTCATCAGGTTCTTGACGTCGGAGAAGCCTGCCTTCTCAATGCGGGATTTCGCCTGATCCTGGGTGAAGCTATTGGCGCCCTCGACGGGTGCGGTCGCATTCTTGGTATCGGGCGTTGCTACGGCCGGGGTGTCACCGCTGGAGTTAGCGGCCGGTGTCGTCTGGGAATGCGCAGACAAAGCGGACGCGCTGATGAGCGCCGCGGCAAGAATTATGTTTTTCACTGAAGTTTCCTCTCGTATCGAATCCGTATTCACAGACCCGTGAGCATCTAACCTCTGCCGAGCAGTTTCGTTCCGAAATAAACCGGGAATTGTGCTTGCCGTCGCGACCAGAGCTTGCAGCATTGTCTGCGCAAAGGGCTGCCCGCCCCCCTCACGGAGGGGGCAGCTTTTATCGCTCTACCGTGATCAGGATTGCACGCTTGCCGCTACATTTGATAGCAGCACCACACTGACCGGTAGAATACGATCCAAAGTATGCCACTACCAACGCGCTACTTAACGATGTGGATCTTAGCATCTCCCCTTCGATCCAGAACATTGGTTGCCACGTCGTTTCCGTACCGATGCATTCGAAAATCGGCTGAAGATGAACCGATCTTAACGTTCCGCAGGACAATCTCATCCAAGAATCGTGGCATGGTCGGTCTACGGAAGCGGATTTCATTCTCACTGTGGGCCTGCTCGAGACCAAGACACGCCCCCAGAATTCCGAAGGTGGCTGAAGCGGCCCATGCCTGCGGAGAGCAGGCAACCGGATATGGCGTCGGACCTCGACCTGGTTTCCGGATAAAGCCACAAAATAACTCAGGCAGACGCCGCATCTCCTGCCCTTTGGCAGCGTCAAAAAGACCTTCGAACACGCGCGCCGCCTCCTCCTTAAGGTCGTATTGCGCAAAGCCGATTGCGATCGCGGCATTGTCATGCGGCCATATGGACCCGTTATGGTATGACATAGGATTATATCGTGCTTCACCCTGAGCAAGCGTCCGGATCCCCCAACCGCTAAATCCATCCCTGCTCAAAAGTGTTGCCGCCACTCGCTTGGCATGTTCTAGCGAAGCGATCCCGGAAAACAGTGCATGTCCGGCGTTAGAGCTTCGCACTCGACAGGGCCGCTTCATCCCGTCAAGTGCCATAACGTAAGTCCCAAGGTCCTCGTCCCAGAAGTCAGCTTCAAAACGGAGACGCAGTTTTGAAGCTGCTTCTTTTAGTTCGGCAGCCATATCGTGGTGCCCGAGCCGTGCAGCCATCTGAGCTGCAAACCGCTTGGCCGCGAATACATAGCCCTGAACCTCGCACAAAGCGATTGATCCAACTGCGTCGGTACCATCTTCGTGGAAGATTGAGTCGTGGGAGTCCTTCCAGCCTTGATTCTTAAGGCTACCGTTGCTCTCGGCTTGATATTCAACATAACCGTCGCCGTCACGGTCTCCATAGTCGTCCATCCAACGCAACGCAGCGCAGATGTTGGGCCACAACTCGATTACGGTCTCCAAATCGCCCGTGGCGTCCAGATACATTCCCGCCAGCATTATAAAAAGAGGCGTTGAATCGACACTTCCGTAGTAGCGGCCGAATGGAACCTCGCCAAGATTGGCCATCTCGCCACGGCGCATCTCGTGAAGGATCTTGCCCGGCTGCGCATCCGACGAGCGGTCCACTTCACTGGCCTGCATCAAAGCTAGGGTGCGCAGGACGCCCCGCGCAATTGAGGGATCCATCCACAGCATGAACATTGCAGTGAGAATTCCGTCGCGTCCAAAAATCGTGCTGAACCAAGGAACCCCCGCATATGGATAGGAGCCGAATGAGGTTGAGGTGGTTAGCATATAGACGTCAGAGGTTGCACGACATGCGACCTCGTTGAAGAGCTCGCTTGAACTCTCCACGGTCGCAATATCACGTGTTTGGGCTCGCCTGGCGCGACGGCTCGCACGGTAGGCGCGGAAGAAATCCAGCACAAGCGCCTGTTCCCCTTCAATGCAGGCAACCGTCAAAAATATCGAAGTCTTCTCGCCCGGTCTTAGTACGAGCTCAAAAGTTGCCCGGTTTGCCTCAAGGAATTTCGGAACAGGAGCGAAGGCGATCGAGGTTTGCCGTTCAACGTCATCAAGGCCCGTGTACAGAAACTCAACTCTGTCAGGCGGACTTATACGGGACGTCTCGTGTCCCCGCTTCTCCCGGTTTAGGCCGCGGACTTCGAACAAGTCGCGGAAGTCAGCATCGAACCTATAATCAATCGTCAACTTGCGATCGCAGGTCGTGAAGTTCCGTAAGCTGAGCCGCTCGTAAAAGACGCCTTTGAACAGGAATTTTGTGCGTTGCAGGAATATCGTTTCTCGGGGAAGCGTCCCCAAATCATCTTGGATCTCGGGGTTTGTAAGATCAACGGAGAGCGCCGCCTTGTCATCATGACTGGACGAATTGAGCAGCAAAAGCTTACGCCCCTGAAAGCGAAGCTCTAATTTCGAGAGGAATCTCGTATCCCGATAGAATAGCCCTTCTGCGGTATTTGTGCTGCCAATATCTCCGTGGCTGTTTAAAACAACAAAGCTATCCCCATCCTTCAGGTTTTGGAGCGACTCACCGACAAGAGAGGTTTCCACAACGAGATCGTACCGAGCGGTGTCGAGCTCCTCCGCTAAATTCTTCGATGCTTCACTATCCATCGTCATGAGACGGACCGGTAAATAGAAGCCAAGCTAGCGCCAGCGGAAAGATTTGTCGCGGCAGTCAGTGGCCCTACGGGTGTCGGAAGACCATATTCCGGTGGACGGTGATTTGGAAACATAGTGGGCGACGGTTTCGACAGGCGTTCGTATTCGGCGACGTAGTTCGATGCCATCCGGGTAGATGTGAACCGCTGTTCAAACCGCTTCCGCACCGCCGTGCGGTCAAGAGTTATGGACATATGAACTGCTGTGACAGCTTCTTCGATCGTCTCGACGATAAACCCAGTGACACCCTCATCCATAACCTCTGGAACTGACCCTCGCCGCCAAGCAATGGTCGGCGTGCCTTCTCTCATTGCCTCGATCATAACCAATCCGAATGGCTCAGGCCAATCAATTGGGAAGAGAAGGGCAATGGCGTTTCCAAGGAAATCACGTTTCTCATGATCACCGATCTCGCCGATGAACTCGATCAGTGGGTGGTCGAGCTGCGGACGAATGACGTGATCGAAGTAGTCTTGGTCCGTTGGATCGACCTTTGCTGCAATCTTCAGCGGAATTCCGGTTCGCTTTGCAATTTCGATTGCGCGGTCCGGCCGTTTCTCAGGCGCTACTCGGCCCAGAAAGGCGAGATAATCACGCTTTGGCATATTTTTCGGCGCAGGTCCTTGTGGAAGTCCATGCTGAATGGTGGCAAGCCAGTTTGCGTTTGGCAGCGGCAAACGCTGATCATTGGAGATGGAGACCAGCGGCATCTCCGGAAAAGCGCGGTAGACCGGATGAAAATCCGGCAGATCAAGCCTCCCGTGTAACGTCGTCAAACACCGTGTCGAAGAATCTCGAAAGCTGGGAAACTGAAGCAAATCGACATGGAAGTGGATGACGTCGAATGACGAAGCCCGGCGGCGAACCTCTTCCAGCATCACGAGGAGACTTGCGGTGTGATCCCGTATGCCCGCCAGGCGCAAGCCCTGAGGCACGGCCCGCACGAGTTCAGCAGAGGTTTCTGAGTCTGCGCTGGCAAACAAGGTAACATCGTGACCCTGCTCGACAAGTTCTTCCGTGAGCCAGGAGACGACGCGCTCGGTGCCGCCATAGAGTTTGGGCGGAACTGATTCCGCTAGTGGTGCGACTTGCGCTATACGCATTGGATCGTTCTCTGTTGTGCTAAGCACCAGTCCAGCAAGATATTTCGTAGGACCGCCAGCATCCGCTCACGAGGGCGTTGCTAATGCACAAGAACAGCGTAAACAGTACATGGAGCGACAGGCGGTTTTGACTAGGCTTGTGCGCTGAAATACCTGCCTTTGCAGCCTAATATTCGCGTTTCTGGCCACCATAAACATCCTTGGCTCTCAATCCGTAGTCATAAGCCGTGAGAACGACGATACCGAGAACTTAGCCTGTTTAATCATTGACGCGCCGGCGGTCGAAGAAGGCGCAGTTCACAGTGGTCGCAAGTGGATCATAAGTAGCCGAAGCAGAAACCCCGCCGCCGGAATGATCAAAGTCATGCCCCACCAGAAGACGAAATCAACCGTCAGCTAAGTCAGCGTCCAGGGGCTGACGAAAGGGGCAGCTGTAACAATTACCTCGTGTATGCCGTTGCCAGCATACGGATTGCGATGTCTCGTGAGGACCTGTAGCCAAGCTTTTTCTTGAAAGTCCTGCGGGCCGGTTTCAGCTGACTTCACGTTAATCGTTGCTTACGCGCTTTCTGTAGGGCTGCCGTCCGATAGAAGTGTTCTGCGTGCTGATAGAGATTCTCCGCCTCGATTCTGTCTCCCGCCTGGGCAGTTTCCCGCGCCAGAGCGAGGTATTGCTCATATCGCTTGGTCAGGCTCTGCCAGTTAGGAGTTTCGGTTGCGGTCAGGCGAGCCTTTGCAGGCCTGATTGTCGATGGGCGGGAATTTCGGTGTGATGAATTCAAAAGAACACTTCAAGCCTCACAAGGCTTGCCTCTTAAACGGAATTATTTCTGAGAATGATTGAGTGCCACGAATGCCGGCGAACGCGCCAATGACACAGCCGCATCGGCGCGGCGTCATGAGCTGAAGAGACTAAGCTCTCATTGCGGCTTAATGTTGTGGCCGCCCAACGACACTAAACTCCCACGGCAGATGATTATCTGTTGCGCTTAACTCATTCGCGACGAGTTTAAGAAAATGACTGCCAGCGCCCGTCAGAGCGCTGTCGGAATGCCCGACATACTTCCTTCCAGGTTCGGCTTGTATTGTTTGCAGAGTGCACCGGGCGTCCACGCCTCGCCCCATTAATTCACCTGAACGGCGTGGATGCCTTCCAGAGTTTCAGAGACGGTTCGCGACCCCAGACGCGCAGCTTGCCGGGTTCGGTCTGCCGACCGAAAGGTCTCGTGCGAGGCGGCCAAAACAGAGGGTCAGAATCAATGCGACGCCATCGCCTTGGCGAGTTTTTCTTCAGACACCGGCCATGCCTCGGTCAGGCCATCCGAGGTCAGGAAAAGCGTCACCGTTCGGTGATAGCCTTCCCACACCACATCGAGAGGTTCCTCATCGATCTGAAGCTCGAACGTCCCTGGCAGATGTGGTTCGGCCATCCGAGGCAGTTGGAACGGTCGATCGATGGTAACCGTTTTTACAGTGGTCTTCATGGCTGCGATCCGTTTTGAGATGGAACTGTCTAGTGAAGCCGTGATCCGCATCGCGCCTTCATGGTTTGCAAGGCGCCCGGTTTATTGGAATTATTTCCAGCCCGATACGTGACAATCACGAAGTCCTGCAAGGTCATCGCAGTCGCCGCTGTCAAAGTGAAAATGCGATCCGTCCTGTAACGGCAAACCAATCCATCACAATCCGCGCCTATCGGCCCGCGTTTCTGAGAAGATCTGTCTCTCTGGCGATTGGTCCGAGAAGCTTCCGCAATCTGTTCTCCTCAACCCGATCAAGTCGAAACCGTGTTGCGAAGTCGCTGACCAGAACCATTTTCGCTGTGCCGGGTGAGCTGGTTCCTGGAATGGTTGGCTGGCGCATGATCATATCCTTTAGAAGACAGTCTGCTCAACTGAAATCCCGCAAACTCAGGGAGATAGAACTCGATTGCGCTTTCAAGTAAGCATTTGTGGCCACTTTTATAATTCTCGGTCGTAACGCATCGAACGAGGTCAGGTAGTCGCTCTCGCTGGCGTGTCTGTGCGCTTTCCCACAGGCGAGTACTTCAGTCGCGAGATAGAATTTGATCTCGAACATCCCGTCGTACCCGCTAAATCGAACACAGCGGTTCTTGTCATCGAAACTTCGAGCTTCATTCGGAAACCTGATACCCATCAACGCCCACCTTCGTCCCGCCACCGGTCGATGGCATCTTCTTTCGAAAAACGGCCGAACCGGGCGCCGACCGTTGAAGACCGGCTGCGCCGAGTGAGCGCGTCCAATAGGCTGGCTTTGGTCCTGACCCCGTCGCGAAATTCGGAGGTGAGAAAGATCAGTGCGTCGCGCTTCATATCGGAACTCGCATCGGTTTCGACGCCACGAAGACCGGCGGTCCTCAAGACGTCCCGGATCAGCTTGAAGCCGTCGTTGTCGATCTGCGCTGCTGCTGGTGGATTGGAAGACATGCTGTCCTCCTTTAGTTGGGGCAAGGATTTGCGCCCTTGGCGACAGCGCCCTGAAGACAAGCCGTCGCTGCACTATAAGTCGTGCTAATATATTCGATTACAAGGCTGGCTCGTGGTAATTGATCGCCCTCGAAACCGCGAATGAAAAGGAGGCCCGGTTGCTCGGCGCAATTCAAATCATAGTCGGCAGTTACTCGTACGCAATTCAGATGCTTAGTTATTTCTAAGTCAGCGCAACGGTTCGAATCTGTTCAACTCCACCAAAGGTTTTGGCTTCATCGAGCCTGACAATGGCGGCGCTGACGCGTTCGTCCACATCTCGGCCGTCGAGCGCGCCGGAATGCGCGAAATTGTTGAAGGCCAGAAGCTTGGCTACGAACTCGAGCGCGACGTGAAGTCGGGCAAAATGTCGGCCTGCAACCTTCAAGTCGCCTGATCATAACTGGGTCCCTCCGTGACCAAGGATGTACTGGCACTGACGAGACCGAGATAAAGATCGCGCAACCTGAAGGTGTAAATGCGCCATTCTGAAAACTAAACGTTGACGCAGCGCTCTTTACTCGGTAGATCTGCGTCATCGATCTTTTGTTGCCGAGCTTTGTCTACCGCGCGATTGGCACCGCGCTTTAAGCGAACTTTTCTTTCAAAAATAGTCGGTTTTCATCCGCGTGGCGTCTGCTGCGCGGCTCCTCACTCTATGCTTTGAAAGGGTTCATCATGACCACAGGCACAGTAAAATGGTTCAATTCCACCAAAGGTTTTGGCTTTATCGAGCCTGACAACGGCGGCGCTGACGCCTTCGTACACATCTCGGCTGTTGAGCGCGCAGGGATGCGCGAGCTCGTCGAAGGCCAGAAGATCGGCTTCGAACTCGAGCGCGACATGAAGTCGGGCAAGATGTCGGCCTGCAATCTGCAGTCCGCGTAATCGATATCTGCTTCCCTTTGACCACGGATGTACTGGCATCGCCGGAAGCACGCTATCAGTTTGAGGCCAGGCAGTTTGCCTGGCCTTTTTCATTTCGGCCTCATCGCCAATATCGAGGTGCACAATGACAGAAAAATACAGCAAAACTCGTCAGGACGCAGAGACCGCTTTCGGCATGGTCCGGACCGAGTTCTTTTCCAAAAACAACGCACGGGAAGAACTTCAGTCGGTCGAGAAGGCGCGTGATGCCAAGACCTTACGGCTTCGCGAAGCGCGGCTTGCGAAGGAGCATGCTGACCAAGCGACTGCAACCGCAACGCTTGCTTCCAAGCGCATCAAGTTCCGCTGATCACTGCCGTCTACCACTGTAAGGATGCACAATTGAAAAAACTTAGAAATAAAGAACTCGCCGACCGACAGTCCGACGCGCTGGGCGCAAAAGCGGCTCTTCTCGACGCCTATCGAGCCGCGAAAACGGCCGCCGAGCCTTTTCGCATCGCCAGGCAAGCGGAGCGCGTCTCACAGGTTGAAGCGCGAGAAGCCCGTCGTGTCGAACGGGAGCGTCTCAAGGTTGAAGAGAGCACCCGGCACGAGAGGGAAGTGGCTGAAAAGCAGGCAGCTATCGAGGCGGCAGCGAAGGTGGAAACAGAGGCACGCATGACAGCCGAGAACGCCCGTATCTCACGTGTGGTCGAAGACGAGGCTGCCCGCAAGGCCGAACGTGACCGTCGCTACGCCAACCGCAAGGCGAAGCAGGCCTAGGCCTTAAGATGCCTGATTATCCACCGGCCGATCCAGCTGCTCTCTTAATCAGAGCGCACCCGTCATTCGATTATACATACTCAGGAGCGCGATCATGGAACCGGACACCAAAGACCTGCAAGTCATCAATACGGCTTGGCAGATCGCGATCCAGGAAATACTGCGGATGGTCATCCGCGACATGTACCACGGTAGTGGGGAGACTGCATTCAACGCCCACGTCAAGCGGATAGAAGAGGCTGCCGTCGACAGCATCTACACGGATTTGAGGCTTCGAGGTACGTCCGAGTGGACAGAGATTCTGGTAAAGGAACGGGCGAGCAGCTTCGTAACCACGCTTCTAACATCCTTCACATACGATCGCGCATGATTGAAGTCTATCCGCGGCTCTCTGGCATGTTGTTAAGGCGACGAATAATGGCCGAGAAATCATAGAAGCTTGGCAAAGAGGTCCGCTGAAGCAGGCAGTTCGATGCGGCGGCGTCAGGCGGCCTGATGCGCCGATTATGCCGACACGTGGAAATCGCTCGGCAACTGCGTGGGAGAAATCGACCGGTGTTTTCGCCGGGCATCTGGATGCGGTAAACAGCAGATGGATGGTGTGCTCCGTGATGAAATCCAGTGCCGCATCTGGGCGGGGTCTCGGTCGGACGCTGCCTGAAGCTCGCTATCCCATCGATATCCACGATCCGATGAAAAGTTCGGGAGAGTGTTTTGTGCGGAATGGCCAAACACTTTGTGAACGAGCTAAACTTTGTTCTCGGTGCTGAGAAACAACGGACCTTTGGTTCGCACTAATTCAAGGCGAAGGCGCCCGCCGGGCAAATGGCTTAAGCTTCTCTGGCGTTCACGCTGGACGGTGGCTTTCCACCTCCACACCAGCTGCACACGCCGTCCTTTGCCGTTTCTGAGAGCCGTCATCATTCTCGGCTAAGTATCGTCGGTTTCGCAACATAAGTAGACGCTCGGCTTCAGTATAGAGCGCTCTGGTGGCTACGTCAGATCGTGGAGGTCTTTGCCCAAAGCCCGCCCCAATTGCCACTCACTAAATCTCACCTCCAAACCTGCACGTTCTGGAGTGCAGCACATTGGGCCAACCAGGTAATGATCCGCTTTTGGGAATGGGCAGAGGCGGACCAATGGCCAAGCTTGCCCATCGTATGAGGCTTGTATTCTCAGAACGCCGCTCTGGACTGTTACCCTGATCCAAAAATCTGATGGGTCGCCGTCATATCGCCCCGTTGCCCAGTCGGAGGTTTCATTAGTCAGCACACTGCCGAGTAAGCCATATCCGTCCGAGAACTCGATCCCGGTCTTTACCCACCGTCTTTCGTCGAGCCTGACCATGAGGCCAGCTTGGTCGTAAAGATGTTTGAAATGTGCCTGGATCCGAACCTGGGCGGTGAAATCGCGTTGAGCCTGGAATGCGTAGAAGTGGCCGCTGTCGCGCACAAAGCCATAGTGGGTCTCTCGCCAAAAGTCCGTGTTGGCGTCGGTCGTTACGGAAAGTTCGGTATTCGACGCTTCTGCTTTTGTGGGCTCATTGAGCCACCGTCCATTTTCAAGACTCTGCAACGGTGTCTCCTTACGACGACTAGCGGACTTGCTCAGCACATCCCCTGCAAAGCGGTTAGTTCCTAGAGAGCCCAATTGCTGCCAACAGGCAAGCTCTGAAAAGGCGTCTTACGCTCTGGGCGGCCGAGTCGGTCAGTCAAGCCGCCGCGACCGACTTGAGAGCGGGCCTCGTGTTGACGGGAGTTTGTTCCGTTCGCGTAAGAGCGGACGGCTGAGTAGGTCGGCCTGCGCAACTTTGGAAGAGGGCACGCCAGACCATAACCTCGGATGTCGGTTAAGCGTCTTCATTCGTCATCGCGCCAATGGCGAATCAACGCGAACGCTTCGATCATGACCGAAGCTTCTGGTCGTTGAGCCTGCGATAAGGGCTCAATAACCAATGGAACGCTTTCATGACATCTAAAGCCTCATCATTTTTCGGCTGGCATGTGGTCGCCGCCACATTCCTCGTCGCCATGTTTGGCTGGGGTGTCGGTTTTTATGGACCGCCCATCTACTTGCTGATGGTGGTTCAGCGGACTGGATGGCCGGTCGCGTTCGTATCCGCCGCTGTCACGATGCATTTTCTCATTGGAGCGGTCGTCGTCGCAAACCTGCCTCGACTTTATCGGCGTTGGGGCGTTCCAGTGACAACGTTTGCCGGAGCGGTTGTGCTTGCCATCGGTGTCGGCGGGTGGTCGCTGGCCAGCCAGCCCTGGCACCTTTTTGCGGCCGCTCTCCTGAGTGGGTCAGGTTGGGTTGCCATGGGAGCTGCGGCGGTGAATGCAATTGTCGCTCCATGGTTTATCCGCAAACGTCCGGCAGCATTGTCCGTGGCTTACAATGGAGCGAGCGTGGGTGGCGTAGTTTTTTCGCCCTTGTGGGTCGTTCTCATCGCTTGGAGCGGGTTTCCACAGGCTGCGATGATTATCGGGATTTCCATGACCGCCACAGTCGCCGTCCTGTCTGCTCTGGTGTTTTCCAAATCGCCTGAAGCCTTGGGGCAGTCTCCAGACGGAGCGAAGTCAAACCAAGTGGAGACGTTGGCAGCGTCTTCGCCGGCTCCATCCCTGCCACGCAGTTTACTGTGGCGCGATCGTCGCTTCATAACGCTCTCAGCGGGTATGGCCGCCGGACTGTTTGCGCAGATAGGACTGTTGGCACATCTGTTTTCGATTGTTGTTCCGGTCTTTGGTGCGCAAGGCGCGGGCGTAATGATGGGTGGCGCAACCGCTGCTGCAGTTGCGGGGCGCACTGGCATCGGCTGGTTCATGCCGATTTCGGCGGACCGCCGTCTTATCGCTTCCGCAAGTTACGGCGTCCAGGTGATCGGCTCCATCACGCTTCTGCTGGCAGGTGGAGACCATGCGGCGATGATTGCCGGGGTCCTGCTTTTCGGACTGGGCATTGGCAACGCTACTTCGCTCCCGCCTCTCATCGCACAGGTGGAATTTGACAAGGCTGATGTTTCACGAGTCGTGCCGCTGATCGTGGCTCTTAGTCAAGCGACGTATGCCCTTGCACCCGCCGTGTTCGGCATCGTCAGGACAATCTCCGAACCTGGCGTTTTTATACTGGCGGCGGCGATCCAACTTGTTGCGGTAGCGACCTTTGTTTACGGCCGCCAGAAATGACCGCTTCGGATCGAGTGGGCTTTGGAAGAACTTCGCGGAGAATCTCGTTCTCCAACGTCTTTCCTGGCTATGGACAACTGGAGGAAGCCTCCTAATTGAGCACGAACTAAGGCTCGCCGTTGGTGAGCCTTTTCTTTATGACCTTTGACGCGCAGCTAGAAAGCTCACGGTCGGACACTGAGGAGCAGAGCGATTGCAGCAGAACACGCATGAAAAGCCAATCGTGGTCCTCATCGTCGAGGACGATGCGTTGATACGCATGGACGTGGCGGATTATATCTCCAGGCCGGATATCACCACCTTGGAGGCTGCGAATGCTGATGAGGCGTTGCAAATCCTTTCCGAGCGAAGCGACGTTGACGTCATTTTCACAGACGTAAACATGCCCGGATCTATGGATGGGTTGCAACTTGCCGAGCGGGTGAGAGAATTGCAGTCTGAGATCGGCATTATCATTGCCTCGGGCATGGTGCGGGTTGCGCGATCGACGCTACCGAGCAACGCCGTTTTCTACGAGAAGCCGTACGATCTCGAAGAGGTCTCGGCGTCGATCAGAAAGCTGGCTCACGCTGCATAAGGTCTAATCTGACCTGAGATCATCGTCGTGCCAAGGAAACATTCTTAACGATTATCAGTTCTTTGGAGCGGTATCTGCGCGGCAGATGCGATTCAGCGGGGAGGAAGCCGCTTACGGAGTGCGGGTCGAGTGAATGTCTGAGAGGAAGCTTTCGAAGCGTCGGCAGAAAAACCATAGCGCCGCACGGCTCGCGGCGATCGTCGACTCATCATTTGATGCTATCATCAGTAACGATCTTGACGGGACAATCGCAAGTTGGAACAAGGCAGCTGAACGCCTTTTCGGGCTGTCTGCTGATGAAGCTATCGGACAGTCGATCCACATTATCATCCCGGAAGACCGTTACAATGAAGAAGTCGACATCGTCCGGCGACTGAAGTTGGGAGAAAAGATCGACACCTTTGAAACCGTGAGGATGAAGAGCACCGGCGAACCCGTTCAGGTCTCCATCACGGTCTCGCCTATCTCCGATAAGCGCGGGAAAATCGTCGGTGCCTCGAAGATCGCCAGAGATCTTTCCGAGGCCAAGGAAAACGAACGCCGGCTGCGCCTGCTGATGCGCGAGATCAATCACCGGGTCAAAAACCAATACGCCGTGATCTTGTCAGTGATCTCTCAGACCGCGGCTCGGAGCCATGATATCCAGGGGTTTGAGAGACGTGTGCGAGAGCGCATCATGGGACTTTCGCATTCCCACGACCTTTTGTCCTCCGTCGACTGGGCGGGTGTTGAGTTGCGGTCTCTGCTTTCCCATCAAGTGAAGCCGTTCAATGGTGCCGGCGAGTTCAGGCTGTCCGGCCCCGATATGCTTCTCGATGCCAACGCCGTGCTCAACATTGGGATGGCGCTTCACGAGCTGATCATCAACCGGGTTCAATTCGCAGATATTGATCGATCAAGCGTCGATGTGACTTGGGAAGCCTGTCAGGGCGACACACTCGACGAGCCGACCTTCCAACTCGCCTGGAGAGAAACAGCGATCCGAAATCCTGATCTCCTGGCGCAAGGCAATGGCTTCGGGTCGCTCGTGTTGAGACGGATCGTAGCCTCTTCTCTTGGGGGTGTCAGCGAGTGGAAGATCATCGATGACGTTTTGACATGGACCTTGGCCGCTCCATTGTCGAAAGTGAAGATCAGGGACGCCTAAGCCTTTCTTTAATGCCGTATGAGCCGGCATTGACCGAGCCATTGCTCGCGGTGTGACACAGATTGACACAGGCCTTATTCTGTGGGACGAGCGGCCATGGCCAAACGTCTCACACGCAATTTTTCGCTGACCCCTGAACTTGAGGGTTTCATCTCCGACTGCCTGATCTCCGGCGACTACGGTAACGCCAGCGAGGTAGTTCGGTCGGGGCTTCGTATGCTGCGTGACGGGGTGAAGCCAGCCACGATGCAGGCGCAAGCCTGGCCGATCGGGGGCGGAGAATGCGGCAGGATCATCCGCGAAAAGGATTGGTCGGAGACGGCGCTCGGATCGATGATCGGATGGTCCGTCGAATTACGCACCACGGTCGCCAACATCGTCAATTCGCCCGTCGCGAAGGTGCTGATGTGGGGACCGGGCCATGTCATGGTTTACAACGATATCTATGCCAAGATCGCGGGAGAAAAACACCCAAGCGCTCTTGGCAGCAATGTTGCAGAAGTCTGGCCGGAGATCTGGGATTGGAACCGTGAGATGATCGAAGCCGCCCTCCGCGGCGAGCTTCGCTCATACCACGATCAAAGCATGACGCTCATCCGGGATGGTCGTTCCGAGGAGTTCATCTTCGATCTTTTCTACACGCCGGTATACGAGGCCGACGGAAAGATTGGCGGCGTGATGTGCACTGTCGTCGATAACAGCGACCGCGTCGCGATGGAAAAGCGTGTCAGCGACAGCGAGGGTGAACTCCGGCGGGTGACAGATGCCGTGCCGATGCTGATCTCGTATGTTGATCGCAGCCACGTCTACCGCTTTGCCAATGGCGCCTACGAGTCATGGTTTGGTATGAACCCAGATGACATGATCGGTAAACACATCGCCGCGGTGATCGGTGATGGGCCGTACGAAAACCGCCGACCCGATATCGATCTTGCGCTCACCGGTGAGGTCGTTACCGCTGAGACCGATATGCCGGTCCTAGGTGGCGCGCCGAGGCGCCTGGAAATTCGTTACGTACCGCACGTCGAGGCAGATGGATCAGTGCCCGGTGTCTACATCCTTGGCATCGATATCGAAGAGCGAGCGGTGCGCGAAGCCGAGCTCGAAATGAGCAACAGCCGCTTCCACACTGCCATGAACGCGGTCCACGGCGTCCTTTGGACAAACAGTGCCGATGGACGAATGGTCGGCGAGCAACCGGGCTGGGCCGCTTTGACCGGTCAGAGCTTCGATCAGTATCAAGGCTTTGGCTGGGCAGAAGCGGTGCATCCCGACGACATGGAAGCGTCTGTCGTAACCTGGAATGCCGCTGTCGAGGCAAAATCCATGTATGTGCACGAGCACCGGGTTCGTCGGGATGACGGTGTCTGGCGTCAGTTCGCCATCCGGGCATTGCCGATCATCGGCTCGAAGGGTGACATCGTCGAGTGGGTGGGTGTGCACACTGATATCACTCATCAGCGCGCCGCCGAGGCAGCCCTGCGTGAGCAGGCGGAGAACCTTTCGAGGCAGGTCCGCCATCGTGAACGCGCCGAAGAACAACTCAAGCTGCTCAACGAGAACCTGGAGACGAGGGTTATCTCGGAGATCGCAGAGCGTCGCCAGGCCGAGATCAAATTGGCCCAGGCGCAGAAGATGGAAACCGTCGGCAAGTTGACCGGCGGGGTGGCGCACGACTTCAACAACCTGTTGCAGGTGGTATCCGGCAATCTCCAGCTTCTGTCGAAGGAAGTCGCCGGCAACCTACGGGCTGAGGCCAAGATCAATAATGCTATGGCAGGGGTGTCGCGCGGCTCCAAGCTCGCCAGCCAGCTACTGGCATTCGGCCGGCGCCAGGCGCTGGAGCCGAAGGTGGTCAACATCAGTCGCTTTGTCCGTGACATGGACGAGATGATCCACCGTGCGATTGGCGAAGCAATCGAGGTCGAGACCGTCGTTGGCGGCGGACTTTGGAATACTTTTATCGACCCGACGCAGATCGAGAATGCGTTGCTGAACCTTGCCATCAACGCCCGCGATGCGATGGAAGGGCAGGGCAAGCTGACGATCGAGCTGTCAAATGCCCATCTCGATGACGCCTACGCCCGCACGCATGACGAGGTGATACCCGGTCAATATGTAATGATGGCGGTAACCGATACGGGGACTGGCATGGCTCCAGAAATCATCGAAAAGGTGTTCGAGCCGTTCTTCTCGACCAAGGCTGAAGGCAAGGGTTCCGGTCTCGGCTTGTCAATGGTCTATGGCTTCGTCAAACAATCTGGCGGCCATGTGAAAATCTACTCGGAAGTCGGTCATGGTACGACGATCAAGCTCTACCTACCACGAGCAATCGAAGCGGAAGACGTCGAAGTTGCCGTCGATAACGGTCCCATCGTCGGTGGCACGGAAACGGTACTCGTCGTCGAGGACGATGCGGAAGTGCGCGAAACCGTCATCGCGCTACTGACCGATCTTGGATACCGCACGCTGAAAGCCGTTGATGCGGGAAGCGCGCTGACCGTGATCGATAGTGGGATACCGATCGACATCCTCTTCACCGACGTCGTCATGCCGGGCACGCTGAAAAGCCCCGAGCTTGCGCGCAAAGCCAAAGAGCGGCTGCCGAATATCGCAGTGCTGTTCACGTCGGGTTACACGGAAAACTCGATTGTTCACGGCGGCAAGCTGGATGCCGGCGTCGAACTCCTGTCGAAGCCTTACACGCGGGAAGCCCTGGCGCGGAAATTCCGTCACGTCCTCGGCAATCAGGCACAGCGTTCGAGTCCCATAATCAGACGTCCGTCGGTGGCTCCACCTGCTGAGCCACACTCACGCAATGTGTCGCTCGAAGTGACAGCGACACCTGGTACCGAGAAAGTCGGACGCCAGACCGTGCTGCTGGTGGAAGACGACGCGCTCATCCGCTTGAACACCGCTGAGATGCTGCAGGATGCCGGGCTGATTGTTGTGGAAGCGGGCAGTGCCGAGGAGGCCAAAGCCGCTCTTCAGACTATGGCAATCGATGTTCTTGTAACCGACCTCAACTTGCCCGGTGCGTCCGGCTCCGAGCTTGCTGCGGAGGCCAGGAAGCTTAGACCATCCACTCTGATCGTCTACGCCACTGGTGATCCGTCCTCCGTTCGTGGTGAACAGGATGCGATTGTTGTTTCCAAGCCCTACGACGCGGCTAACCTTGCCGAGGCTATCGCCGACGCGCAAACCGATGACCGAATGAAGGTGCAGGGCTGCAGTGAGAAGAATAACGAGGGCGAAGAGGTCTAGCCGTTCGTTTAAGTCATACTTGAGATCAAGCGATGCCCACCGTGATCCGATATCCGTTAAAAAGAAGTCAAAGGCAATGCGTGAAAAGGCGAATTGGGCGTTGTTGGTCTCGATAATTCTGGGCGGCGGTCTGCCGAAAGAAAATGTGTCCCGCTTGAGCGCAAGCCAGAACGGTCAAGACACAATCGCGTCGCAATTTCTGGTCGACGGCGACTAGCTCGAGAGCAGGGCCTCTACGTGAGCCCGTCGGAAACCGAGCATGAATTGCAAGAGGGCACTCAGGCACATGGTATGACCCCTAGGCGATCATATTAAAGTCAGGTCAATAAGAAAGACATTGTTGTTTTGAGTGATGGATTGAACGAAGTCAGCCAACTACTGCAGCGAAGGTCACTGATCGTTCGTCTGCAGGATCTCGTGACGCGCGAGAGGTCTGCGCCGTTTCGGTGGACGCTCGCCCTGACCTTGTTCGCAGTGGCGCTCATCGTGAGACTGATCATAAACGACGACCTTCCCTCTGGGTTTCCTTATCTGACGTTTTTTCCAGCAGTCATTATCGCGACTCTCATTTGTGGATTGTGGCCCGGCATAATAAGCGCCATCCTCAGTGGTTTTGCGTCATGGTATTTCTTCATCGCGCCAGCCTACACCTTTGAACTTACCCCGGGGTCTGTATTGGCCCTGCTGTTTTATGCGTTCATCGTCAGCGTTGACATATTCATTATCCACACGATCAGCGTCACATCGATTTCGCTAAGGCAGGAGCGACAGGCGCTAGCAGCACTTGCGGCCACAAAGGAGCGCGAAAATGTCCAGCTACTTGAAAACGATGCTTATCAGAAAGAGATGAGCCTGGAGCTCGCCCATCGCATGAAGAACCAGCTTGCACTGGTTCAGGCGATCGTGTCCCAGACTCTACGATCCGCGACCGACATGGAAACCCTAGCGACGACCCTCAATGGCCGCATTAGTGCTTTGGGTAAGGCGCATGACATGTTGATCCATGGTGCCACCGGACATGCATACGTTGAGGACATTGTCGGCGACACGCTCGCTCTTTATGACGATACTCGCTTAAAGATTTCTGGTCCAAAAGTGGAGATCGCGCCGCGCTCAGCACTGTCCCTTTCGCTTATCCTTCACGAGCTCGGAACGAATGCAGCCAAGTACGGTGCCTTATCGACCTGTGAAGGTATGGTCGGAATCCGGTGGACTGTGTCGGATGAGGCTGAGCCAGTGTTCGAAATTGTTTGGCAGGAAATCGGCGGGCCACAAGTGGCCGAGCCGAGCCGGCGGGGCGCAGGGTCCCGCCTAATCATGGCAGGCCTCGGCGTGGGAAGTCAGGTGAGCCTTAACTACGAACCGACAGGCCTTCGATGCACTGCTGCAGTTCCTCTCAGCGAACTGCAGAACAAACAGTGACGCCAAAGCCTGCTTAACAGGGGCAGATCGACCTACTCTGAAGTGACGGAGAGCGCTATTCTCCAGCGCCACCAGGGGATCGAAAAGAATCAGACACTTCGCCATCGATATACGTGCTTCGGTTCATACCTCATCAAGGCGGCGAAATGACACCTGAAATTCTTTGAAGTTCCTCGTCAGATATCGGCCACATTTCGGTCAGGCCATTCGAGCTCAAGACTAGCGTCATCGTCCGATGGTAGGCCTCCCACACAACATCGATCGGATATTCATCGATCTGCAGCTCGAACGTACCAGGCGCATGCGGTTCACGCATGCCTGCAAGCTGGAAAGGTTGAAGGATGGTGATGCTTTTCGTAGTGGTTTTCATGACCGTGATCCTTTTCGACAACACGGACAACCCATCGGGTCGGAGGGGCGATAACAGTAACGAGGCACTGTAGGGTCATCAAAGCCCACGGCTACCAGAGTGGACATGCGACTGATCCCGAAAGGGCGAAACCACCGCTCCTCGCCTATCGGCCTGCGTTTCTGAGGAGGTCAATTTCCTTGGCGATCGGACCGAGGAGCTTCCGCAATCTATTCTCCTCGACCCGATCGAGCCGAAACCGTCTGGCGAAGTCGCTGACGAGAACCATTTTTCCTGTGCTCGGTACTCTGGTTCCTGGAATGCTTGGCTGACGCATGATCATATCCTTTAAGAAGACGGTCTGCTCAACGGAAATCCTGTAAGCTCAGGGAGATGGCACTTGTTTGCGCTTTCGAGTAAGCACTCGCGGCCACTTTCAGAATTCTGGGCCGCAACGCGTCGAAGGAGGTCAGATAGTCGCACTCGCTGGCATTCCGGTGCGATTTCTCACAGGCGAATACCTCGGTCGCCAGATAGAACTTTACCTCGAACATTCCGTCATAGCCACTGAATCGGACGCATCGGTTCTTGTCATCAAAACTCCGAGCTTCATTTGGAAACCTGACGCCCATCAACGGCCACCTTCATCCCGCCACCGGTCGATGGCGTATTCCTTCGACGAGCGTCCGAACCGGGCGCCGACCGTTGAAGGTCGGCTCCGCCGCGTGAGCGCTTCCAAAAGGCTGGCTTTGGTCCTGACCCCATCGCGAAATTCGGAGGTGAGAAAAATCAGTGCGTCGCGCTTCATGTCGGAACTCGCCTCGGCTTCCACACCCCGAAGGCCGGCGGTCCTCAAGACGTCCCGGATCAGCTTGAAGCCGGCTTTTTCGATCTGCGTGATTGCTGCTGGATTGGAAGACATGCTGTCCTCCTTTGTTGGGGCAAGGTTCTGCACCCTTGGCGACAGCGCCCTGAAGACATGCCGTCACTACACTGTAAGTCGTGCATTTATATTCGATTACAAGGCTGGGTCGTGGTAATTGATCGCCAGCGAAACCGCGATAAGAAGGAGGCTGGGTCGCTCGTCGCATTCGAATTGCAGCCTCACGCATCTGACCTGCCGGAGAGCAGGTGGGGCTGGGCTTTCAACAACATGGAATTCGCGGGTCTGTTTGTCGCCAGCTACCCGGCATTGATTGAAAGCAATGCTGCGAGTTGTTCGAGCTGTTCCGGTAGTGCTGAAGCAGAACCGAGCATGGCTTTCTCAAGCGTCTCTTTGGATGGGTAGACTTCGTGGAAGCTCAGTAGCGTCTTGTCGCCCTGGTCCGAGAAGGACACGGTGGTGACCGCACCTTCTCCGCCTTCGTCGTTAGTCCAGACGATGCGCTCATTCGGCGTCACGTCGAGATACTTACCGTAGAAAGCCATGGTGTCCGAACCACCGGCGCCGAATTCCAGCCGGTACTTTCCCCCGGTACGGACATCCATAGCGCACGATACAAGCGAAACGCCGGAAGCGGATTTCGGTACCCACCAGAGCTGGAAAAGATCAGGCTGGCTCCAAGCCCTGTAAACCAAGCTCGGCGGCGCGTTGAAAATCCAGGTTACGACAAGTTCGCAATCTCCTATGCGGCTAACATAGACGCGGTTCTGATTACTACCCGCAAGTTCCGCTTGTCCGTTCATGTCTCCCTTTCTTTTTATTTCCCGGATAATTTTTGCAGGTGCAATTCAGGCCTCGCGAGCCTTTAAAACCGTACAGTAGCCTTAGGTGCTCGGGAGCTTTCAACCGTCGAGTCCACTGACGCGGTATATATTCCTGCAAACTCAGACGCTTAGACTTTTCTAAAGGATAACAGTGGCCCGAATCTGTTCAAGAGCAAGTCAGTTGCGTCGGCGGTGACGCTGCGATCCTCATGAGCCGAAGCCATCAACCAGATCCTAACTGGCAGTCAACGCTGATTCCTGGGCCAAGGGTCTTGCTGGAGCAATGGTACTCCTGGTGATGTGGGCCTAAAATATCCCATGAAACAATAACCTCGTTGTGGAGTTACTCGCTCAGCATTTGAATGAGGTTGCATGTGCCAGATATCCCAGTCCATGGCGACAAGCCGACGGCCGCTGCCCCACAGGGGATTCGTGACTATAAGGAGCTATCCGCTTCTGCATTTGAGCGAACGCGTATGCCGCTTGTGCTCACTGATGCCCGCCACCCCGATCACCCGATCATTCTTGCCAACAAGGCGTTTCTCAATCTGACGGGGTATGAGAGTAGAGAGGTACTTGGACGTAACTGCAGGTTTCTGCAGGGAGAGAATACGGATCGAGCTGTTGTCGACCAACTTCGATACGCCATAGCCGATGAGCTTGAGGCTACGGTCGACATTCTGAACTATAAGAAAGACGGGACGTCGTTCTGGAACGAGCTGCATATCAGCCCGATCAGAGATGACGATCAGCAGCTTGCCTACTACTTCGCCTCTCAGCTGGATGTGAGTGATTTCCGGAAGATGAAGGAACTTGAGGCATCCGAGCGTCGGTTGCTCATGGAGGTAGATCATCGAGCGCGAAATGCCCTCGCGATCGTCGAAAGCATTGTGCGTCTGAGGCGAGCCACTGAGCCGGCGGCTTATGCGCTGGCGGTGCAGCGCCGCGTTCATGCGATTTCAGCGGCGCACACTCTCCTTTCTGAAGCGGGTTGGGTAGCTGTCGACCTTCGTAGACTGATCCTGGCGCAGTTTCCGGATCCCCAGCAGAATTTCTGTGAATTCAAAGGGCCCGTCCTTTTTATAACGCCGGACACGGTACAGCCGCTCTCTCTCGCTTTCCATGAATTGGCAACCAACGCACTGACGCATGGGACCGCGGCCGTCGGTAGGGGGTCTGTTGCCGTCGCATGGGACATTCAGCCGGGTGGGAGCGTCGATATAACTTGGGCCGAGCAAACCCAGCCTTTTAGCGGCGATAAACCCAATGAAGGGTTTGGGACCAAGATTGTACGAACTCTCGTCGAACGACAACTTCATGGGCAGGTGGCCTGGAACTGGCGTGACAGTGGACTTCATATCAATATTCACCTTCCCCAAGAGTTGACCCGCAGCTCGTGAGGTGTTGTCACTTTCGCTGGAGGGTTGATCCGACCGATAGTCACTAGCCGGTCGAGACGCTCAGCAACCTGCTGTTGTGATTCCGCGATGTGTGTTCAACAGCCGAAACTTCTCGCCTCAACTCAAAATATCATGAGCCCTTGTGGAACTATGGCTGCCCGCGGCGGTTCGCACCGCAATGAAAGGTGGACCAATGACCGATAAAAAGCCTGACGCGGAAAGTGATGCCGGCCGGACTGGCGAGAACGCTGACGAAAATCGCAAAAAACTCGCAGAGGAGGCGAAGAAGGGCATCGACAGGGCAATGGGCAGAAAGCCACCCTCATCTTCTTAGTATCGAGATGGGTATCAACCCTCCGCCAAAGTTATTTGTCCACGGCTATGCACACCTGAGACGAACAGCTCTGCTCAAATTTACCCTCGTGATTGGTGGACAAGAAGGTCTCATGGTCGACGAAAGTTCGAAAATGCTGTTGCGTGCTGCTGCGGCCCACATACGACGGCAAGAGATACTGGCTTTTAGATCAGCGCTCTCCGTCCATCTCGCTTCAATACGGCAAGCGAAGACAAAATATTCCACTGGCGTTGAAGATGACGACTTTTGCGCCGGCCATGCCTAGCCGTCTGCGCAGTTGCGAAACCGTCACGCCAACCGTCGCGGATATCTGAAACAAATTAGATGATAGGGATCTCAAGTGCTGGTCAAGGCAATCCTTTTCGATATCGATGGCACGCTCGTGGACAGCAACGACCTGCACGTGCTTGCCTGGCGCGAGGCATTTGAGAGCATCGGAATAACCTTCTCAGAACCGGAAATTCATGCTCAGATCGGCAAGGGTGCCGATATGCTGATACCCGCGCTCAAGCCGGACCTTGATGCCGCGACATGTCAGGAACTGGGAAAGTTGCAGGGCGGGATTTTCCGTCGCAAGTATCGCGCGTCTGTCAAACCGTTCCGGCACGCTTTCGAGCTGCTTGCACATTCCAGTGAGTGTCAGCAGCAGGTCGTGCTGGCCTCTTCGGCTTCGCAGGATGATCTCAGCCACTATATGGACGAACTGAATATCAGGGAGCTCGTGGCCGCCACGACAAGTGGCGGCGAAGTGGAAAACACCAAACCGTCTCCCGATATCTTTTCGACCGCGCTGGCGAAATTGAAGGATGTAACGACCGAGGAAGTGATGGTGGTGGGAGATTCGCCCTACGACGTCGAGGCGGCTCGCAAAATTGGCATTTCCACAGTGGCGTTGCGGTCCGGAGGATTTGCGGATGTGCTCCTGCGGAATGCTGGCGCGATTGCCATCTACGATGACGTCGCTGCGTTGTTGTCGGATTACGCCAACTCCCCACTGGGTCATCATATCGAATGACCGCTCTTGCCTTGTCGGACCGCGAGAAGCACGGTGAGTGAACTATCGGAAGACGAGATCGCTGCGCGCCGCATCCGACGAGCCGAGCGCCGTCAAAAACAGCGCGATGCCAATGTCACGCGCGCAGCCAGAATGCACGAACTTCGCATATTGCGGCCAACGCTCGAACCAGTGGCGTCTGACCCGGTATCCGGATGCGTCCATATCGGCTGCTCCGGATGGTATTACTGGCATTGGAAAGGGGCCATGTATCCCTCCGACGTGCCATCAAGCCAATGGTTTTCGATCTACCAGGGCCGTTTCAAAACGGTCGAGCTGAACGCGCCGTTTTATTCCTGGCCGACCGTGGGTGCGGTTAAGACGTGGATCCGCCAGGCCGATCCGGGATTCGTTTACTCGATCAAGGTCTGTGAGCTCATTACCCACATCAAGCGTTTCGATGAAACGGAAACCCTGATCCAGGATTTTGGTTACATCGCCGATATACTCGGGCCTCAAATGGGGTGTTTCCTGTTCCAACTCCCGCCGAGCGTTCGATATTCAGCCGAAACTCTTCACTCGATCCTTTCTCAGCTTGATCCGCGGCGTCGCAATGTCGTGGAATTTCGTCATAAAAGCTGGTGGAATGCGACGGTGTACGAAGCCTTCTCGTCCGCGGGTGTAATCTTCTGCTCCTGCAGTGGTCCGAGGTTGCCGGACGAACTCGTGAAAACCGCCGATGACATCTATGTCCGCTTTCACGGTGTGAGCCAGTGGTATCGGCACGACTACAGTGATCAAGAGCTGCTGGTCTGGTCGGACCGAATATTGAGCTCGTCTGCGAAAACCGTCTGGGTGTATTTCAACAATGATCGCGACGGCCATTCCATCAGGAACGCGCAACGCCTTGCGGAGATGTTAAACGAGAAAGCAGGATAGAGACGTCAGTCATCGCTGATCGAGGGCAGATGGAGTTCGACCTCGCGGCGCTGCTTCTCCTCCATCGGCTCAACCTTGATATCCCAGAATTCCGAAGCCTCCTTGGGTTCGTCCTCCCATAGCCGCGTGTTGACGATGTTGTCGTCGACCTTAGCTCGCCGTTTGCCGCCTAGCCGGAGATATTCCTCGGCCAATTTCAGTGATGGAGTCTTTTCCTCCTCCCCGCCGTCCGCAGTTTCTGGCGCTTCGATAGCTGCAAGAACTGCGGCGAGCCTGTCGTGTTGTGGTCCCCTCGGCTCTTGCGCCAAGAATGAATCGACAGTGCTTCGTGTTTCATGCCCCCCCGACGCAGGATTGCCTCGATGGAGAACAAATGCTGCACTGCTCTGCTCGTTACGTCCGAGGAACCATCGGTCACCGTTGGAACTCGTGGCAAATTCTTTCAGATTGTGCATTGCTATCATCCTTTCACGGGACGTGGAGCTTCAGGCGGCGACGCTGTTGGCGCACCTGTCTGTTGTGCGCGAGCTTCATTCAAAGAGATTAGTCGCTGTGTTCTCTCGTCCCACAAGACGAGTTTTACGCAGGCAAGGCTGTCACGAACGCTGATCCGCCCCACATTCGCCAGTTCGGGGTAATCCCGAAGAATTTCGGGCAATCTGTAGAAGGGCACTTTGCTCGACAGATGGTGGATATGATGCATTCCGATGTTTCCGGTGATCCATCGCAGTGGCGCGGGGAGATTGTAGTAGGACGCTCCATGCATAGCTGCGTAAGGGAAATTCCAATCCGGCGGCCTCGACCAGTGCGTATCCTCGAACTGATGCTGAACGTAAAAAAGCCAGACACCGGCGGAACTGGCAATCAACACGATTGGCAGATGAACCAAGAGGAAAGGTATAAGTCCCACCGCCCAGATCACCACGACAGCGACCACTGCAACAGCGGCGTTCGTGGCGAGTGTCGACACCCAGGGAAGGGCGCCTGAGCGCATCAGTCCGAAAGGTAATCTTTGTTTGAACAGAAACAGGAATGCTGGGCCCAGACCAAACATTACGGCAGGATGCCGATAGAGCCGATAACCGACCTTTCCCCGTGCAGACAGGGAATGATATTCGCGAACAGTGAGGGTCGTAATATCGCCAACCCCGCGTTCGTCGAGATTGCCGGCCGAGGCGTGGTGCTCGGCGTGGGCTCGACGCCAGTAATCGTAAGGTGTCAACGTCAGGACGCCGATCACTCTTCCGGTCCAGTCGTCCCAGCGACGACGACCGAAGAGGGAGCCATGGCCGCAGTCGTGTTGGAGCATGAAAAGCCTCAGCAGAAATCCGGCCGCCGGCACGATCAGAACCATGCCTGGCCAGAACTCAAAATAGAAGGCAAACCAGGTCCCGAGCCAAAGCAGCAGGAACGGTACGACTGTGACTGCAAGCTCATAGACGGCGCGACCTACATCCGGCTGTCGATATTTTGCGAGGATCTTCAGCCAAGCTTTTTCATTTGAGCCTGACTGTAGATCTGATGTGCTAGTCGCACTCATTATTAAATTGCCTCAGTTTGTGGACGAAATTCCGTTTAGCGCGCAAGACTTTACTCGGTGCGAAAGATGGTGCGGTTTAGTCCAACTACGATACGCAACGATGCCAGTGTTACATCCCGTCTCGTGTTCGCATGCGGCATGCGCGAAGCGCCGTAACGGCTTGCGACGGTATTGGGGAGAGAAGGGAGCTCTCGCTCCCGCTCATGATGACTGCTAGCCGCGAGAATTCTGCTCGTTTGGCTCGGCGGGATCGTAGTTCAGATCGAAATCCTTCTCAGGCTTTTTCCCGGGTGGGTCACGATGAACTGTCGCATCTTCCGAACCCGTGATCACGGTAGGTTTTGCACTGTGAACGCCGGTCGCTTTACGGTCTGCCTGTGAGGGCGCGTACTGGCCCTTGGCATCGTCTTTTGGGTTGCTCATATTTCGATCTCCACGTTAGAGACGTCGAACATCCCATTGGTTCACGAGTTCCGCGGCTTCCGAAAATATCTTTGCTCGATCGCAGGTCATGAACTCCGGGGGTCGAAAGCGGATAAAACCGCGTCTCGTCATCTACCTCAACAGCGTACGCGAGGCGCTCATATCGTTTCGAATGGTTGTTGCCGCAATCGCCGCCTGCCCCATGGCGCTGGCTATCTGATCAAGGCCGGGCACCACATCTCCGGCAGCATAAAGCCCAGCAACGGTCGTCCTTTGATGAGAGTCGACCTGAATGCAGCCTGCATCGGTGAGGCTAGCGTCTAGAGTTTTCGCCAACTGAGATTGCGCCATCGATCCCATTGCCGCGTATATCGACGAAAACGGCAGCTTTCGACCTGACACTTCAGCGACTATCCTGTCGGCCTCGATCTCAAGCGTACTGATCGGTCCGATCACATGTCTAACTTTATAGGCAACTAGTCTCGAAAGCTGCTCGTCGGATAGGAGATGGTTCTCCTCCGGCGAGATCAATGTGACGTGCTGAGTGTAGCTTCGAAGGAAGGTCGCCTCAGTGAAGCCGTTCTCTCCGGTACCGATGACACCAACGACCGTGTCAGTCACTTCGTATCCATCGCAGACGGGGCAGTATCGGAGCAATCCTCGCGACAAAGCTTCTTCGTGAAGGCTTTCCGCCAGGGCCGGCCTGTGGTTTACGACACCCGTCGCCAGAAGAACCGATTGCGCATGGATAAGTCTTCCGCCGGTTAAGGCCGAGAAGCCAGAAGGACCGGCCGTGAGAGAGGTAACGTTTCCTATCCGAAACTCCGCGCCATAGCGTGTTGCCTGCCTGCGCATCATCATGACGAGGTCGCGGCCGGCGATCCCGTCGGGATAACCTGCCTGATTATGTGTCATCGGAATAGACATGGCGCGTCCCTGGCCACGATCAATGACCAGGACACGTAAGTGAAAACGCGCGAGATAGATTGCGGCGGTAAGACCGGCTGGTCCCCCGCCGATGACCAGGCAATCATACATCATGAACCGCGGCTCATGCTGTTAGAACCACTTTTATGCAGTTATCCTTCTTATCCCGGAACGTTTCGTAGAGGGCTGGACCGTCCTCAAGTTTGGCACGGTGGGTTATAATAAAACTCGGATCGATCTCGCCTTCCTCGATGCGCCGTAGGAGATCGAGCGAGTAACGATTGACATGCGTCTGCCCGGTTCGAATGGTCAGCCCTTTGTTCATTGCTGCTCCAAAGGGAATTTTGTCTAGAAACCCACCATAAACGCCAGGGACCGAGACGATACCACCCGGACGGCAGGCCATGATCGCGGCGCGCAGTGCGTGAGGACGATCGGTCCCAAGCAGTGTCGCGGCTTTTACCTTATCGATCACGGCGTCGAAAGATGCTGTGGCATGGGATTCAGCGCCGACAGCGTCGATGCACTTGTCGGCGCCGTGGCCGCCGGTCAATTCCTTGATCCTGTCTGGAATGGTCGCATCCTCATCGTCGAAATTGATGATCTCGGCGCCAGCTTCCTGAGCCATTGCAAGTCGCTCGGGGACATTGTCGATCGCAATCACGCGAGCGGCACCTTGCATCAGAGCACTCTTGATGCAGAACTGACCCACGGGTCCGCAGCCCCAGATGGCAACGATATCTGACGGTTCGATTTCGCAGTTGGCTGCCGCCATCCAACCTGTCGGAAAGATATCGCCGAGGAATAAAGCCTGCTCATCGCTCATACCGTTTGGAATGATAATCGGCGAGACATCTGCATAGGGAACGCGGACGTACTCCGCCTGGCCGCCGGGATATGCGCCTGTGAGATGGGAGTAACCAAAGAGGCCGGCCGTTGGATATCCGAAGGCCTTCGTAGCATTGTCGGCGTTTCGATTGGTCCGTTCGCAAACCGACCAGTTGCCTTTCAAGCACTGCTGGCATTCGCCGCAGCAGATCGTGAAAGGTACAACGACGCGATCGCCGACCTTCAGCTTCTTGTTGTCCCGACCGACATCGACAACTTCACCCATGAATTCGTGGCGAAGTATGTCGCCTTTTTCCATAAATGGAATGTATCCGTCCATGAGATGGAGATCCGAGCCGCAAATCGCACAAGCAGTCATCTTGATGATAACATCTCGGCCATCCTCAATTTTGGGATCAGGGACGCTGTCGCAGCGTATATCGCCCTTACCGTGCCAGCAAAGTGCCTTCATTTGAATGTCTCCTTTTGAGCATTGGATCCAACGGCGCCCAATGCGCGGATTTACGGGGTGGGTACGAGAGTGCGACCAAGTGAATGGTGGAGTTTGGCAAGCGGAGACCCGACGGGAAGTCGGGGATGTGCCAAATGATCGGCGCCATCTGCAGAACCATGCTTCGCATCGAAACCTGCTATTAGACGCCTGCGATGTGACGCTTTTCGTCGGTCCGCAAAATGGCCCTCGTGCCGGAAACCCCGCCAAACCATGACGTGGCAGCACCGAGTGCCAAGGCAAGGAATCCAAGGATTGCGCCTGTTGCTACCGTCGTGGCAGCGATATCGGCGGCCTCCGCGGCCTGCTTTTTGGCGGCTTCAATGTTGTCGTGGTAGGTCTTCTCATACTGTTCAACTTGCAGTCGGGCCTGATCCACAGGGATACCTTGGGCGCGTGAGACGGCATCGGCAGCGCGTGTCCGGGCGTCCTCACCCGCTGATTGATCTCCCGTTATGGCCGCCTGGACAGCAGCAACTGCTGCGTCTTGCAGGGCCTTGGGATCATTTCCAGTCGATCCGCGGACCTGCCGTTCTATTCCGGCCATCGGACCGTTTGCGCTGGAAATCGCCGGGGCACTTGCTGCCACAGCGGTCGCAGCCGATTGTCCGGCTCCGCTGATAACGCTCGAAAGCCCTGAAAACGCGCCGCCGATCAAAGCGCCAATTGACGTGGTCAACATGAATAAGACGACTAGCGTGGTCACAGCCCAGGTCGTCAGACCATGGAAACCACCAGTCGACTTGTTGGGTCGCCCTGATAGCCTGCTGGCTATATAGCCACCAATGAAGGCTGAAACGATCCCGGCAAGCACGAACCAAATGCCCCCTGCTATCGAAAAAGTGGACGCTTCCGGGTTATCGGAGGTGGTCGGGTCGAGTACGGCAGCGCCGATACCAACGCCCAGGAGGTTGAGCAAGAACTGGGCGGCAAGAGCGATCGCAACACCGGCGAGAACCGCTCCCCAGGATATTTTATACAACGCTACGCCAGAGCCGAAGCCGCTATCGTTATCATGGGCTGAAATGGGAACTGTCATAAGAATTCTCCTGGATCGCTATCGATATTCGGAGCTCGCTAACATGCAGCCAAGTAAGGAGTTCCATGCCCTCGAAATCAAGTTTGATTCTGAGCGAACGCACTTCAGAAAAAAGAGAGGCCGCCGTGCGGCGGCCTTTGATCAGTGAGGTCGGAAGAGTATCTAAGCGACTTTCTTGGCGCCCTTGGGATTGGCTGAGGCCTCCCCCAATTGGGTAAGCAGCTCGTCGGTCTGCAATTCTTCCTGCAGATTGGCATCCAGCAGCGGGACTGCGTCCGCGAGGCCCAGCTGATTGGCCCAGCTTTTCAACGTGCCATAGCGCGCGATTTCGTAGTGCTCGACGGCTTGCGCCGATGCGATCAATCCTGCGTCAAGGGCGGACGATCCTTTGAATTCTTCCATGATTTCCTCGCCTTCAGCAAGAATGCCCTGGATCGCCTCGCAGGTTTTGCCACGCGCCGGCTTGCCGATCAGCTCAAACACCTGTTGGAGGCGTTCGATTTGACCTTCTGTCTGGTCTTTGTGGGTCAGAAAAGCTTGCTTGCCCTCAGTGGATTGGGCGGCACGTGCCATCTTGGGCAATGCCTTCAAGATCTGCTTCTCGGCAAAATATATATCCTTGAGCGTATCAAGGAACAGATCGTCCAAAGTCTTCTCTGCCATCATAGGCTCCATTGTTGCTGGGGTTGAAATTGCGGCCATCGAACACGTAGCCGCGTAATAAGTTCCACCTCTTTGAGCGCGATTATTTGTTATCGGTCAAACCGTGAACCTTGATCGCATGTGTCCTCAACGTCCCAAGCGTTGCGGTCGCAAAGTTTTTAATAGGACCGTCAGGGCCATCCTTGACATACGAGGTAAACATGGCGACAGCCTCCTCGTGGGCCGCGACCTGGGTTGCCAGATACGCTTGGTCGAAATCCACATCTGACGCCGCTTCGAGGGCGGCGAGCTTGTCGGTGTTTTCCTGTGTCAGGCCCGTTGGGAGCTCGATTTTCTCGGCCTCGACAGCCGATTTCAAATCCGTTGAAGACTTGGTGTGATCCATCACCATGTCGCGGGCAAACTGTTTGGCGGCATCATCCTTGCCACGCGCAATAGCGACTTTGCCCGCTTCGATTTCGAACATGTCGGACTGCGCAGCCTTTTGAGCGAACGCTGTGCTCGCAGCGTCCTGAGCATAGGCCGGAATTATGCTAATGGTTGTGAAGGAGTAGGTGATGGCGAAAGCAGCTATCATTGGTATACGGGGGTAATGCATCGTTCAATCCTTATCAGCAGTGACAGTCGGAACCTGGCACGATGGTTAGTTGAAGTCGGGAGACATTGTGTCTCCGCGGTACTCCGCGAGGTTGCTCACAAACCCAATCTCCTTCAGAGCGGCGACGATCTCTCATGACGACTTGGACTGCCATCTCGCGCCCGAGGCGACCCACTGCTCCTCCACCCCAACGCCGAGACGACGAACAGTCCTTGCGGCGGATACGGCAGGTTCCTTATCTGCTAGAATGGGACCTGCCCGAGTTCTAGCCGGTACAGCCCCTTGCGAGGGGCATATGGCGCACCTTAGTTCTGGAACCTTTGTCCCACCTTTACATAGTTAATACAGATCGAGATTTCTGATCAGTCGAGCGTCACGATCGGTCGCGCCAGAAATTGAGGGAGAGCATTCGTTGTCGAACGCGTTTGTCAGGAAATTGGACCGATTTGAGCAGCTAACCCCAGATGATAGGGCGTGGCTTCTTGAGATTTCCGTTAGAGCGAAGCAGGTCAGTGCAGATTGCGACCTCATTCGTGAAGGCGACAACCCTGAAAATGTGTTGGTAATCATCGACGGATTTGCAATGCGGTACAAGCTGACTTCCAACGGTCGGAGACAGATATTTGCCTATCTCATACCTGGCGATTTTTGTGATCTACATGTTGCTTTACTGAAGAAGATGGACCACAGCATAGGCACCCTCAGCCCTTGCCGCGTCGCTCACTTCACGCCCGCAATGATCGTTGAACTGACGGAGCGCAGTCCTTCTCTGACGCGCGCCCTGTGGATGTGTTCGCTTGTCGATGGGGCTACGCTTCGAGAATGGCTGGTAAATCTCGGCCAGAGATCAGCTCCCCATAGGATCTCTCATTTATTCTGTGAGCTTCACGAGAGAATGCTGGCCGTCGGTCTAACTGACGATGGTTCGTTTGAATTGCCGCTCACGCA
Organism: Aliirhizobium wenxiniae; assembly: GCF_014201355.1. Taxonomy (GTDB): domain Bacteria; phylum Pseudomonadota; class Alphaproteobacteria; order Rhizobiales; family Rhizobiaceae; genus Neorhizobium; species Neorhizobium wenxiniae. The sequence continues at coordinate 57,711 of NZ_JACHEG010000008.1, read as the reverse complement.
ATCGGAATTGAGCGACACCATGGGCCTTTCAATTGTGCATGTTAACAGAAGCTTGAAAGAGCTGAGAGAAGCAGGACTTGTCACACTTCGAAATGAGAGGATCATCATTCCGGACGTCGCGGTTCTCAAGGACTACGCCGAGTTCGATGCAAGCTACCTTCATCTGAAATGGCCACTACAAGGTGCCAGGAACTCCTCTTAGCCTATCCGACAACCTAAAGACCGTGGCGGTCTATTGAGAAGTTCACGCCAAAAACGATCGTTGCGTCGAGATCAGTTACGACCATCTGCCAAGCTTGACCTTTCCAGCTGTGCTGGCCGTCACTCAGCATTTGCCCAGCGGCTCGAATCGCTTCAGTGCGCATCTGGTCCAAGTTCGTAAGTTCAAGGCCGATTTCATCAATGACCGCTTTGCCGTTAAGAATGTGAAAAAAGTATCGCGGCATATGGCTAGGCTCCCGTGCTATGGCGGGAGCGCATTGTCTCTCTGTCACGAGCTGGCCAACAAGGTGCGGGTGATGCGATGATTAGATATGCGAACCCCGGCGGACACCAGCACATATGATAGGTCGGGCAGAATACGGGGCTAGAATCATGTGGCGCCACCCGTTTGCTGCGCGAGCACTAGTCGAGCCCGGTTCACCCGGCTTTTTATAGTGCCGACCGGGCATCCACATCTCTTAGCCGCAGCCTCGTAGCTGTCGCCGTCGACAAGAACCGCATTAAATGCCCCTCGGTGCTCGGGAGAAAGGTTTGCGACAGCCCTGTTGAATTCCTGCATCCGGATTGCCCATTCCTGCGCGGGAGGAACAGATGATTGTACCGAGACACAATCTTCACGACCGGGCGCTTCTCTCACGCCTCGTTGGTAGCGAGTGCAGAACGAGTTGCGAAGGATCGTAAACAGCCACGATCTGAGGCGGGTGCCCGGCTGGAACTTGTCGAGATTGGCGAGGCCGCGCAGGAGCGTTTCCTGGACGAGATCATCGACGTCGTTGGGATTGTTTGAGAAGCGTTTCGCAAAATTCCGGATTTCAGGAATGAGCCTGATCATGTCGGCGCGTATAACATCGTCTGTATTACGATCCATTGGAACCACCTCCACGTGTTGCGCCGTCCTTGACAGGAAGGGACCCGGGCTGTGCTAGACCGGATGCCTTTGGTGTGCTTGTGCGATGAGCCTCCCGGCCCTCATCGCGGCGTTTGCCTACAAGGCTGCACGTCAGTTCGCTGAGGCGATCAGGGTCTACCAGGCCTCGGCCGTAGAAATGCAACACCGCCCTTGCAAGAAATACAGGGTCGACATCCGCGCAAATCGGACGAGTCACGGCCACTCGATACGCGGCCGCCATTGCCCGGATATCCGAGGGGTAAAAGACCGTTGGAAATAATTCGGGATTTGCCTGCACTGATCGCTCCTCCTGTTCGGCTTTGCGGTCGGTACAACTCAGCGTATATTCTCCTATTGGCCGCTCAATTACATATGTTAATGCTTTGTCACTTTATGCTGAGCGAGAAGCGCAGCCATAATCGCCGCGATCGCCTCGCGCTCGCGTGACATGCAGAAGCCGCTAGTTTGTGCCTTCCCTGTCTGCGATCCCGCAAAGATGGCCGGGATTCCCAGCCCATCCAATTGATCGGTAAGGAGGATGAGCGCGTCAATGTCCAGGTCTAGGTCGATTATCGCGCCCACGACTAAGGCAACTGCTACAGGAGAGATCTGACTAATAGACAGAACGGGACCAATCAGTTCGACTCCTGCTTCCCGCCACGCATAGACCGTTTCGCGGTCAACGAACGTGTTCGGGCCAATTGTCAGGATGAGCAATTTTTCCACAAATTCCGCTTTCTTCGTTTCGAATGCGATGGTCTCGCGGATTTGCAGTTTCGCGGTAAACTCAGAGTCCGTCCGAGAGTTCATTATGACCGTGCGATGCGTCTGGTCAGCGTCATGATGGATGCAGCATAGAGGAAGGCTTCGGCGGACTTTATCGTCGCCTCCGGGTCTTTCCACAGTCGCCGATTTCGACTGATCCAGGCGAAGAAGCGTTCTACGACCCAGCGCTTGGGATGAACGGCAAAGCCGACCTGATCCTTGGGCTTGCGGACGATCTCGACATCGACAAGCGTCGCATTCTGCGGCCTGTCGCCTGAATATCCCATGTCGGCGAACGCCTTCTCCACGAAGGGAAAGGACCTGCGGGATACCCGCAGAACAGGAATCGCTCCGTCGCGGTCCTGAATGTCGGCAGGATGAGGATCGAGAATAAGTGCACGGCCATCCATGTCCACCATTGCTTGCCGTTTGCGGCCCTTGATCTTCTTGCCTGCATCATAGCCGCGCGGGCCACCGCTCTCGGTGGTCTTGACGCTCTGGCTGTCCAGAACAGCGGCGCTCGGCGAGGCCTGCCGTCCGATCCGCTCGCGATCCATTGTGACGAGGCGACGGTTGATCCGCGTGAACAGCCCAGTATCGCGCCATCGGAAGAAATAACCAAACACGGTGCTCTTGGGCGGCAGGTCTTTCGGGATAAGCCGCCAGGGGATGCCGCCGCGCAAAACATAGAAGATGGCATTGACGATCTCACGCACAGGCCAAACTGGCTTGCGACCTCTGCGCGCGGGCGGAGGAAACAGCGGCGAGAGCACCTCCCATTCGCTGTCCGTCAGATCGGTTTCATATCGGGGTTGTTTGCGACTATACTGCCGCCGGGTGGTCGGGTTCCACATGGCTCTTCCATTCTGGCTTTAAACACCATCTTGGAATCATCATCGACCCGATCACTCAACTCAATTCTCGGACAGCCTCTCAGGCGTTGCGGTTATTTTCTTGGTTACCGAGGAGTCGGTGGTCTGACCCGTCTGTCCAAGCCGAGGATTCTGAACAAGAGATCTCAGGAAGAGTTCCTGCATTATTTCTTTAAGTCCTTTCTTTTCCGACCGGAGACGAGACTTGTCGGCCATTCGGAGAGCTGTCCAGGATAAACGGACGTTCGCGATGCTATTTTGCCGCCAGGCCCATATGCATGGGATGCCAACGCACGCTTTTTTGGTGCAATTTGACGAGATGCAGGCGCGCGTTCGCCGATCGTCAATGGTTGCCCACCCTTCCTTTTTCTTTTTGGCGCTAGGGAACTCGATCCACGTCGCCTTGTTCGTTGGCTTCATCCAACCAAGAAGGAACAGCACATGTTCATGAGAGTAGACCAGCTGCAGGCCAACCTGCCAGCTCCAGCACGCGCGGACCCAAATGCCGCCGCCGCTCTACAGGAGCTTCTCGGCGGTAAGTACGGAGAAATGTCCACGCTCGGAAACTACATGTTCCAAAGCTTCAATTTCCGCAGCAAGGAAAAGCTCAAGCCGTTTTATAGCCTCGTCGCCAGCATTACGGCGGAGGAGCTTGGCCACGTCGAGCTCGTTAGCAATGGCGTTGCCATGCTCAATAATGGTCCGGACATTCCGGGCGGTGACGAAGGCGATGGAGGCGATATCTCTGGCGCTCCGTGGGAAGGGATGAAAGATATTCGCCTCGCTGCGGCATTCCTGTCTGGTGGCGGCGGTGCGATGCCCGTCAATAGCAACGGCGTTTCATGGAATAACGATTTCATCACAACCACGGGCAACGTGGTGGTCGACCTCCTGCACAACTTTCACCTCGAATGCGGCGCGCGCCTTCACAAGCTGCGGGTCTACGAGACACTCTCTGATCCGACCGGTCGTGAAGTCTGCGGCTATCTTCTTGTGCGTGGGTCCGTCCACGCACACGCATACGCACTGGCGCTTGAAAAGATCACCGGCGTCGACGTGAAGAAATTCCTCCCGACACCGAACATTCCGCTCGATAAGATTCCCGAGTGCCAGAAATATTTGGATGAGGGCTCTCACCGCCGTCTTTATACGTTCAGCCCAGGCGATTACAGGGAGATGTCGGGAATCTGGGGTAATGGCGAAGTAGCTTTGCCTACGGATCCACCAGGTGAGCTCGAGGTCGTCGATGGCATGCCTGAAGGCGGAAAAATCCAGCAGCTTATCGGGGTTCCATCGGCGTTTACGCCTGACTATGCCCCGGAAGAAATGTTCGAGATTGCTGAGAAACTTTACAAAGCATCACGCTAAAGACCGGGGGGCTTAGCCCCCCGTTTGCCAAGCCATTTTGATTGCCAGACCTCCGAGCCCTTGGCAGGTCCCGAAGTACGACACCGACTCGATATCTTGTGATGTCACGACCGTCGCTAATTGGTCGCATGACAAACTGCAGGAAGCCGACCAAGTTCGCCGAGAACAATAATTGTATTCAGTCAAAAAATAGAAGCGCGGTGCGCTCGCTGTATGTGCTGAGTGATCCCGTTCTCGTGTTTAGGAGACACTTCAACGTCAACCACCGCCAGGCGAAACGCTATCGTCTTCAACGTCCGGCAACGAACCAGTTCCCGGCGTTTTGCTTTTGTCCATCAAATGCTGCTTGGCATGAGGACCTGCGGCGGGGTTATGCGAGGCAATCGGTACCTCTTTTCCCGTCTCCTCAATGGCTTCCTGCGCAATTTTGTCTTTACTCATGATTGCTCCTGTCAAAAGGTTAAGCGATACCTGAAGTCATCAGAACTGAGCCCGAGCATCGGTCGCTGATGTGAACAACACCGAATGGTTTGCTGTTATCGTTGGGCTATACCCGACGTCGGGCGCTGTCAGAAAAGCAATGGGACCTAAGTCAGCTGCAATGCTCACCCTCCGTAAGGAGCGTTCTCCACTGCGCGGCGGTCCTCGGCACGGTTCATCGTGTTGACCCTGTTCATAATGTAAGCGGTGACATTGCCCCCACAATGATCCGCAAGGTCTCGAGCAGTGTAGCCGTCTGTCTGGGCCTTACTAACTAAGATGCGAGCCTGCTCCTCGAAATCAACAAACTCGCTGGAGAATCCTGGAGTGGTGGCCATTTCATCATACTTATCGTCTAGCCACTCGTTCACTGACATCATGTTGCTAATCCTTTCGTTTTGAAGGGCGAATATGTGGTCGTTAACCGTTTTGTCTGCCAACGGCAGCTAACGCGTCACGTTCCATGTCGGGACTCGCATCGGCATCTACTGCTGAAGACCGCCGGCCTGAGGGCGTACCTGACCAACATGCAGCCGGCATAATCGATCTGTACTAAACAGCTGGATTGGAAGACATGCCGTCCTCCTCGCCTAGAGCAAGGTTCTGCGTCCTTGGCTACAGCGACATGGAAACAACCAGTTCGTGTAGCCCTAGGTCGTGCTAATTTATCCGATTGCAAGGCTTCACCCTTTATAGAGGGTTGGCAGTCGTGACGGATATCGCAATTTATCGGGTACTTTGATCGATGAGAGGCTGCCACAGTCGAGCGATGCCTCTCGTAGCGGTCGTCGATCTGCATTTTTTCGTTCGGATGTTATAGCGCGGGGAAAAGCCCCACTAGCTACCTGCTAAAACTAAAGGTTGACTTTGATGTTTGACGTCTCTATTTATGGTTATCGATATTTTGCTTGCTGAGCTTTGGTTACCGCGCGATTGGCACCGCGTCTTGAGCGAACCCTCCTTTCAAAAACATCGTTGTCACCATCCGCGTCGCACCTGTTGCGCGGTCAATCGATCATGCTGTGAAAGGCTATATCATCATGACCACAGGCACAGTAAAATGGTTCAACTCCACCAAGGGCTTTGGCTTCATTCAGCCTGACAACGGCGGCGCTGACGCTTTCGTCCATATCTCGGCCGTCGAACGCGCCGGAATGCGCGAAATCGTTGAAGGTCAGAAGCTTGGCTACGAACTCGAGCGCGACGTGAAGTCGGGCAAAATGTCGGCCTGCAACCTTCAGGCCGCCTAATCATAACTGGGCTCGTCCGTGACCACGGATGTACTGGCACTGACGAGACCGAGTTATCTACGAGGCCGGGCGAATAGCCTGGCCTTTTTTGTTGCTCACACTCAGTGCGTACTCTCTAGGATTCTGTCCATGGCACAGACCAATTTGAAATCCAGGGCATCAGGCAGAAATCGCCTTCAGCCACACTTAATCGCGGTTTTTCGCACGTAACTAAGCAATCGAGAAATTGGACTCCATTGTCCAGGATCGCGAGGCAAAATACCGTGCGGCTGCGGGAAGCAGGCCTGGCGAAGGAAGCATACGAAATTGCAATTGTTCCCGATGGTTTGGCAGCGAAGCGCGGCCGTCAGAACGGAGTTACAAGGTTTAGGCATTGCTCAATCACGACGAAAACGCAGAGTGGAATTCAAGTCAACTCCAGCGCGCCATAAAGGCTGCGGGGGTGGCTTTGTGGACATGGAATGTCGATACCGACGCGTTCGTGATGGATCGACGCGGGTACGAACTTTGGGACGTCAGGATTGATGGCACCCTGTCCTTTGAGGATCTGTCGGACAAAATACACCCGGCTGACCGTGACCGGGTAAGAGCGGCATTCATCGCAACACGTGCGGTCGTTGGACTTTATGAGATCGATTTTCGGATACTATGTGGCCTCGATATCCGCTGGGTATCGGCGCGCGGACAAGGAAACGACGAAGACATCTTGGCCCGATCAATGACCGGGATTTTTCTCGACGTGACATCTCGCAAGCAGGCCGAAGAAGGACACGAGCTTCTTGCAGGTGAAATGAGCCACCGTGTGAAGAACCTGCTCGCCATCGCAACCGGGCTCACACAGATTACCTCGCGGTCCGCGAGCTCGATAACGGATATGACCTTCCAGCTAACCCAGCGCCTGACCGCGCTAGGGCGCGCCCATGACCTTGTCCGCCCATTACCTGGCGGTCAGGGGAAGGCGGCGCTGCTTGGAGATCTAATCACGATCCTGCTTGCGCCATACGACGAGACCGCTGCGTTTTCTGGGCGCATCAGAGTGGCGGTTCCGCGCATGGGCGTCGGTGAAGGCGCGGCAACAGGGCTGGCGTTGGTCATTCACGAGCTCGCGACCAATTCGCTGAAGTACGGTGCATTATCGTCAGCGACTGGGACGCTGGATCTCTCGGGCAAAAATGCCGGCGAGGACGTGGTTTTGACATGGACAGAGCAGGGCGGTCCGGAGGTCGTCGCTCCTGATGGGGACGGCGGTTATGGCAGCCGACTGCTCAAGCGAACGATGTCCGCTCATCTAGGTGGGACGATAGCATACAACTGGACACTGAGCGGAGCTCAGGTTACGCTGACCATCGATGGGAACCGTCTCTCCGTCTGACTGACGATCTAATCGTCATTCATCCGTCTTGCATCGGCGTCTGCCGAGAACGGGAGCTCGATTTCCGTTGGTGGGATGCGGCCAGAAGCGCCGATGATGCCAGCCTCCAAAAATCGAGCGGCAACCTCATGGGCAAGATCTACCGCGGTCGCCATAACCCGCATCTGGACGTTAGTGAACAGGAAGTGGATGGCTTGCTCGCTGAATATCTAAAGCTTCGTCCGCCGTCCTGGCCTACATGACTTCGAAGCCGGCGTCTTTCAGAGCATTGATCACCTTCGCGCCGCTGAGCGAATTCAGCGCGTTAGCGCTCCTCAAATAACCGGGTCGAAGGTCCTGATCCCTTCAAGACCTTCGGGACCGGCTCTTCCGGTTCGTTATCGCCCTGGCGCGGCTCATCGAGTGCATCGCTCATTGCTAGATAAGTGTTGCCCATCTCTCATCGCTTCACCGCGACGCATTTCACCTCGGCAAGCAAACCAGGATGTGCGAGCTCGGAAACGCCTATGCGTGTCCATGCGTATGTTCCTTTTGGAAACACTTCGTTCTTCGCCGTCCGGAAGACATCCATGTGCTTCGACATCTCCACATGATAGCTGGTCATCTCGACGATGTCGTCGAAGGTGCAGTTCGCCGCTTCAAGGACGATGCGGAGGTTCTCCCACATGGCCGTGAACTGTTCGTGCGGATCCTGGATCACCTGCAAGTCCTTCGTGCGGCCAACTTGCCCAACGACGTAGATTGTGTCGCCGACCTTAACTGCCGGGGCATATCCAGCGCGGACAACAATTTCGCGCATTTCCTCCGGAATAATGACTTCGCGATCCATAATACTGCACCTTTTCCTGAAAGAGAGGCGGCCCAATTCGAGAAGGGCGTCGCCACGACATCACGGCCATTTACGTAGCGTCAGGAAATATCACTTGCAATAGGAACTGAATGGTTCCATATTACCGTTATGGCAAAAAGCACTCAGACATCTCCATCGGCCGGCCGTCCTCGTGAATTCGAACTTGACGATGCAGTTCGCAAGGCGATGGGTGTCTTCTGGGATCGTGGGTATCACGACGCGTCTTTGCCCGACCTTCTCGAAGGCATGGAGCTATCGAGAGGCAGTTTTTACAAAGCTTTCGTGGACAAGCGGGGAGTCTATCTCCGTGCGCTTGATGTCTACATCGACGATGCCATTCGCAAGCTCGGCGAAATCTTGCATTCCAACCCGTCGCCCAAAGCCGCGATCAAAAAAGCCTTCTCGCGGCAGGTGGAAGAGTCCTCTGGCAAGGAGGGGCTGCGTGGATGTTTTGTCGTGTTGTCGGCTGTCGAAATGCTTCCAGCGGACGAAGAGGTTTCCGCTCGAATTTCGCGCCTGTTTCGGCGACTGCAGGACCTATACGCGGCAGCAATAATACGAGCCCAAGCGTTGGGTGAGATTGATCCTGATCTGGATGAGCGAACGCTGGCAAGGTTTCTCGTGTGTCAGATCCAGGGCATGAGGGTCCTAGGGAAGGCAGGAGCCGCTCGCGACGCCACCAAGGCAATGGTCGACTTCGCGCTAAAACCGCTCGGCTGACTTTAATTAGGAACCAATAGGTTCCAAATAAGCGCTTTTTGAAACCCGCTTGAGCGGTTTCACTTCTCGAGATGGAGAGAGATTTGACACATTCCCATCAGGCCAAGGGTAGTCTTGATCCGCGCAGATGGACGGCGTTGGCCATCTTGCTAACGGGCGCTTTTCTGCCGCCTTTGGATTTTTTCATCGTCAACGTGGCGCTGCCTTCGATCCGGGAGGACTTTCATGCCTCCGCCTCGACCATGCAGCTGATTATTTCAGGCTACGCCACCACCTACGCGGTCATGCTGATCACAGGCGGCAGGCTTGGAGATCTCTATGGTCGACGAAACGTGTTTCTGGCTGGGATGGTCGCGTTTGCCGCTGCCTCTGCCTTATGCGGCTTTGCCTGGTCCCCCGCGGTCCTGATTGCGGGTCGTATCCTCCAAGGGTTCGCAGCAGCGATCATGGCGCCGCAAGCTTTGGCGTCCATCAATGCAATTTTTCCCGAGCACGAAAAGTCGAAGGCACTCAGCTTTTATGCCTTAACATTTGGCGTGGCATCGATGGCAGGCCTGTTTCTCGGTGGGACGCTGATTGCACTGAATGTCTTCAGTCTCGGATGGAGATCCATATTCCTCATCAACCTGCCCGTGATCGCGATAGCCGCGCCGGCCGCGCTTGTATTGTTGCGTGAGACCCGGTCGGAGAACGCGAGGAAACTGGATCTGGGTGGAGCAACGCTGATCGCGCTTGCGCTGTTTGCGTTGATCTCGCCGCTGATCGAGGGCCGGGAGCACGGCTGGCCGAACTGGTCTATCCTGATGCTTTCGGCTTCCGTGCCGCTTCTTCTCCTGTTTTGGCGCTATGAGCAGAAGGTGGGGGCCGCCGGGGGAGATCCGATCGTCGAACCTAGACTGCTCCAGGTTCCGGGATTGAAGCGCGGTCTACTCTCAGCACTGTTCTTCTATGCGTTTGCCGCTTTCTGGCTGACATTCTCTGTCTACCAACAGGGCGGCCTTGGGCGCACGCCCTTCGAGGCCGGGGTTGCAATCCTGCCTGCGGCGGTCGGTTTCGTCCTGGGACCATTCGCGAGCGGGAGCATCCTTCGCCTTTTCGGCAGATATTCTGCCGCCGCGGGCATGACCCTGGAAGCGGCCGGGTTGTTCGCGACCGCTGCCCTGATCTCATTCGGGGCACCAGAGTACCTGTTCGTTGCCCTGTTCTTCATTGGCGCCGGGCAGGGAATTGCGCTCCCAAATCTCGTGAAGACTGTCGTTGCGCGGGTTGATCCGGCCAAATCCGGTCTGGCCTCCGGCCTGGTCAATTCGATGCTCCAGATAGGGGGCGCATTGGCAACAGCGCTGATCGGCGGATTGTTCTTCTCAATCCTGGGCTCATCATCCGATGTGGGATCCATCGGTCATGCCTATAGCGTCGCGGCCGTCGCGATTGGTCTTTGTCTTCTCGTTGCAGGTTGGCTTTCTGCCGACCTTCCGTTCAACAACGGCGTCCACCGATGAGTGCAAACGTTGTGAGTCCTGGACATCGGCTCGTCCGTTGACGGTGTGACATTTCCCTCTCGTCGGCCCACCCTCAGACTATCCATTTCACTGCTGATCGAATTGCAACATTTTGAGGTAACCTCATGAGCAAAGTTCAAACTCCTCCGCTTGCTGGTAAGCGAGCGCTTGTCACCGGTGCGGCGCGCGGCATTGGTGCGGCCATTGCTCTGAAACTGGCCGAAGATGGCGCCGACGTCGCAATCACCTATGATAAGTCGGCAGAAAAGGCAGAAGCCCTCGTCACCGAGATTCGAGGGATGGGCCGCAATGCCATTGCCATTCAAGCTGATGCCGCGAACCTAGAGGCCGCAAAAGCTTCGGTTGAGCGGACTGCGGCTGACCTCGGCGGCCTCGACATTCTGGTCAACAATGCCGGCGTCTTGTTCGCAGGTGATTTTTCCACACAGCCACTGGAGGAAATCGACCTGCAGCTGAACGTCAATGTGCGCGGCGTGTTTTTAATTACGCAGGCGGCGCTAAAGCATATCCCGAACGGCGGCCGCATCATCAGTACCGGCAGCAATGCGGGTCTGGCTGTTCCGTTCGCGGGGATTGCTGTCTATGCGGCAACGAAATCCGCTCTGGAAAGCTTTACCCGTGGTCTCGCGCGCGAACTGGGCCCGCGGGACATTACCGTCAATCTGGTCCGACCAGGCCCAATTGATACCGACATGAACCCCGCCGATGGCGCTCTCGCACCGGCGATCCTGCCAAGTCTGTCAATTGCCCGCTATGGTCAGACCCGCGAGGTCGCAGAGGCCGTAGCCTTCCTTGCCGGACCGGGCGCAGCATACATTACCGGGTCGGGCATTCTCGTGGATGGCGGCATAAGTGCTTGAGCGGGACAATCCGCCGTCTGAAAGGACCCCAAAACATACAAAGTCGCCGCAGAATTGGAGATAGTCATGGAATACACGCGCCTTGGAAACACTGGCCTTGAGGTTTCCCGGCTCTGCCTTGGGTGCATGAGCTATGGCGAGCCCGATCGGGGAAGTCATCCATGGACACTAACGGAAGATCAAAGTCGACCATTCATCCGCCAAGCGATCGAAATGGGTATCAACTTTTTCGATACCGCCAATGTCTACTCGGATGGGACGAGCGAGGAAATTCTCGGCCGCGCCATCAAGGATCACTCAAAGAGAGATGACGTCGTCATTGCCACCAAGGTCAATGGTCGGATGAAGCCAGGACCAAACGGCGCCGGGCTATCCCGAAAAGCCATTTTTTCGGAAATCGATGCAAGCCTGAAGCGTTTGGGGACCGACTATGTGGATCTCTATCAGATCCATCGGTTTGACCATCACACACCGATCGAGGAGACACTCGAAGCTTTGCACGACGTCGTCAAAGCCGGAAAAGCCTGTTACATCGGAGCGTCGTCCATGTACGCGTGGCAGTTTTCGAAAATGCTCGCGATTTCCGCGGCTAATGGATGGACGCGCTTCGTCTCCATGCAAAACCACGTAAATCTGCTATACCGCGAGGAGGAGAGAGAAATGCTTCCACTCTGCAAAGCCGAGGGTATTGGTGTCATCCCGTGGAGCCCCCTCGCACGTGGCCGTCTGACCCGCGACTGGGATGCACGAAGTGATCGCTCTGAGACCGACGATATTGGAAAAGGCCTCTACACATCGATGACCGAGGATGCCGATAGGCACGTGGTTGAGGCTGTGGCAAAGATCTCGAAGGAGAGAGGGGTTCCCAGAGCGCAGATTGCACTCGCTTGGCTTCTCGCGAAATCCGAAGTGTCGGCGCCTATTATCGGCGCGACCAAATTGCATCACTTGGATGACGCTGTCGCAGCGCTTACCATCAGGTTCAGTGCTGCTGAAATCAGAGATCTTGAAATCAGTTACATTCCTCACCCTGTCGTCGGGTTCTCCTGACGACAGAGCTGGCGACGGCAAACTGAAACATCTGAAGACGGACCTGGAATTTGAAGACGATCGGAATATTGGGCGGAATGTCTGCTGCCTCGACCCAAATTTATTATCGTGAATTGTGCAGGCTTACCCGCGACAGCCTCGGTGGACTTCATTCTCCTGAGCTGCTCATACGCTCTGTCGATTTCGACGAAATTGAACGGTTACAGGCGTCCTCTGAGTGGGGCGCTGCGGCAAACATCCTGAATGAAAAGGCCATCGCTCTGGAGCGGGGAGGTGCCGACATCCTGATCATGGCGACGAATACCATGCACAAGGTCGCCGACCAGATCTTGAGCGGGGTGTCGATCCCGTTCTTGCATATTGCGGATGCAACCGCGACAGCGATCCTTGAGCGCGGATTCCGGAGGCCAGGACTGATGGCCACCGCATTCACGATGGAGCAGAACTTTTATGTCGACCGACTGGTCGCTCAAGGACTTTTGCCGTTAATCCCAGAGGATGACGATCGTGTGGAAACCCATCGCATCATCTATGATGAACTCTGCTGCGATATTATCCGAGAGGAAAGCCGCTTGGCGTATGAACGAATTGCGCAGCGGCTGATCGCCCGGGGGTGCGATTGTCTCATCCTCGGGTGCACCGAGGTGGGCATGCTGCTAAGCCAGGATAATGTGAGCGTCCCCGTCTTCGACACGACCCTTGTTCATTGCAAAGCTGCGCTTCAGGCTGCTTTGCAATGAGAAGCCAGCCATTGCGATCGTGCGCTCCGCTCTCGAGAATGCCGAAGGGGCAGCATCAGATCTGTTCTCCAAGGTGCTGTCGAACCCATTTCACTTCTTCCGAGGCCGTGCGCCCGAAATGCCGCCTAAAGTCGCGACTGAACTGTGCCGGACTGGCATAGCCGACTGAAGCGGCCACCGTTGCGATGGTCCCGCTTTGGCCGGCGAGCATAAGTCTTGCCTGATGGAGGCGCATCGCCTTCACATATTGCATCGGGCTTGAGCCGGTCAGGTTTTTGAAATGAACGTGGTAGGAAGGAACACTCATGCCAGCATCTCGGGCCAAATCCGCGACCGCAATTTCGGAGCCGAAGTTGTCTCGCAGCCACGTCACGCTATCAGTAATTTTCCCGGACGTTCCTTTGCGCTGAAGCGCCGCAATCACCGCTCCGCCTTGCGGACCGACCATGATGCGGTAGTGCAATTCGCGCAGGATCGAAGCGCCGAGCACGGCGACATCGACCGAGCGCCCGAACGCCTTTAGGAGGCGCAGCAAGACGTCTTCGATATCGCTGTCCATTCTGCTCGAGAAGAGGCCTCTCGGCTCGGTCGTTTTGGGATCGGTGTGTTGTTCGAGCTGCAAAGCAATCTCGGCGGCCATCTGCATGTCGAATTGGAGGTACACCGCCAGCAGTGGTCGCTGTGGACTGGCCGTAGACGTCATCCGGAAGGGAACGGGTACCGACACGGCAAGATAGTGGTCCTCATCATAGAGGTAGATTTCCCCATCGAGAATGCCGTGCTTGCTTCCCTGCAATACGAAGACTGCCCCCGGTCGGTAAAGAACCGGAATGTCATTGAGCACCGCTTCTGTCCGCAGAATACGGACGCTCTCGAGGGCGGTGTGATTGTAGCCGAGACGAGGAGCTAGTTGCCCGGCGAAGGCGGAAAGCTGTTCGCGCGTGGATCGATTTTTCTTATCATTCATAGGATTTGGCAATGATCTGAGAGGAACTGCAATCGAACGAGCGTCACTCCTAGAATATCTGTCATATGCAAGATTGATCAAGGAGTTTCAGAGATGTCGAGCAAAACCTTCTTCATCACCGGTGCGAATTCCGGTTTCGGCCTCGCCATTGCCACGGCTGCGGCATACGCGGGCCACACCGTCATCGGGACTGTCCGCTCCGAAGCCTCGCGAGACATGCTGTCCAAAATGCTTCCCGCGCTTCATACCGTTCTTGCTGATGTCACCGAATTCGATCGCATTCCGGAGGTGGTCCAACAGGCGGAAGAGGAACATGGGCCAGTCGATGTTTTGATCAACAATGCAGGATATGGGCACGAGGGCGTGCTTGAGGAATCGCCGATCGAGGAGATGCGTCGCCAATTCGACGTGAACGTATTCGGCGCGGTCGCGGTGGCCAAGGCCTTTCTTCCACGGTTTCGAGAGCGCCGCCGCGGGTTTATCGTGAATGTTACGTCGATGGGCGGCATGATCACGATGCCTGGAATAGCTTATTATTGCGGTAGCAAATTTGCGCTTCAGGGTATCTCCGAGGTCATGCGTTCTGAAATGGCTCCCTTTGGGGTTCATGTGACGACGCTGTGCCCTGGCTCGTTTCGGACAGACTGGGCAGGGCGCTCTATGGTGCGCACAGAGCGTTCGATTACAGACTACGATAGTCTTTTTGATCCGATCCGCGAGGCGCGCCAGGCAGTCAGCGGAAAGCAACTGGGCGATCCGCAAAAATTGGCTACGGCGTTACTGACGCTGATCGCGTCCGAAAATCCTCCACCGCAACTTTTGCTCGGGAGCGATGCTCTCAAGCATGTGACGGCACGGATCGATCGTCTACAGCAGGAGATCGACGCTTGGAGGGCCCTTACAGTTTCCACCGACGGCTAATCTGAAAATTCCGAAAAGATTGCCATTGACGTTCTGCCTACTAGAAGGTAGATGAGATTTATGAGCAATCTTTCGAGCACTTCTGACGAAATCTTGGCCTCCGCCCGCAACCTGATCATGAGCGGAGGCTACAATGGATTTAGCTACGCTGACATCTCGGAAGTCGTTGGAATCCGCAAGGCAAGTATCCACCACCATTTCCCGAGCAAGGTCGATTTGGTGCGTGAGCTGGTCAAGCGTTACCGTGAAGACGGCGAGACGAACGTCGCCACCCTTGAGCAAAATGTGCCAGATGCTTTGGGCATCCTCAGCGTCTATGCAAACCATTGGGCAAAATGTATCGAGGATGCCAGCAGGCCATACTGTGTGTGCGCGCTGCTCGCCAGCGAACTGCCATCCCTTCCGGCGGAAGTCGCAACAGAGGTCACGGCATTCTTTCGCTTCATTTCGTCTTGGCTCACGTCAGTAATGGATCGGGGCTCCCAGCAGGGCACGCTCATTCTTGCAAACGCGCCTGAGATCGAGGCCGAGGCATTTTTGGCGACAGTCTACGGAGCAATGCTCTCAGCAAGAGCCTACGGCAAACCTGAAGTGTTCGCAGTAATACTACAGCCCGCCCTCAGCCGACTAACGCCCTCCATCTCTCATTAATCCGCCGATGGCTACGCCACCGGCGTCATATTGCACCTTTGGAAACTACCAACTAGTAGGAAGAATACGATGAAAAGAATTATCACTGCCTTCGCTTTCGGACTTACGGCCGTCCTGTCGGCGCCTGTTCATGCTGAAGATAAGAAGGCCGCGCCGATCCACGTTCGCGGAAGTATCGTCACCTACGCCGGATCCACGCTAAAGGTGAAGACACGCGAAGGTGAGACCGTCGATGTTGCGCTTGCTGATGACTGGAAGGTGGCGGGCGTAGCAAATGCCAAGGTGACCGACATCAAGCCGGGTGATTTCGTCGGCATTGCGTCCTTGCCGAAGGCTGATGGTGGTGATGGTGCGCTGGAGGTTCTGATTTTCCCTCCGGCAATGAAGGGCACGGGAGAGGGTAGCTATAGCTGGGATCTAAAACCCGAAAGCAGCATGACCAATGCGACTGTTGCAGATGCGGTCAAAGGCGTCGATGGCCGCAACGTCACAGTCAGCTATCACGGCAAGGAAAAGAAAATCGCCATTCCTGATGGCACCCCTGTCGTGACCATTGCTGCGGCCAGCAAGGATGACCTCATTCCAGGCGCCGTGGTCTTTATCACCGCCGAGAAGTCCGAAGCAGGTCCGATCGCTCACCAGGTGGTCGTTGGCAAGGATGGCGTGGTTCCACCGATGTAAACCACGTCGCCACTGGCCGGAGTAGCCGCCCCACTGCTTCGGCCAGGAACTGGATCCTTGCTGCTCTGCAGCCATGAGACGTCATAGACACGAGACACTGAGATGAGCGAATCCGCCTCCAATGACAATGTCCAATATCCCCGGACGATCTTCATCCGCCGCCACTCTGTTGTCACCAGGCTTACCCACTGGCTAAACGTCCTTTGCCTGAGCTTCCTCCTTCTGAGTGGACTCCAGATATTCAATGCCCACCCGGAGCTCTACTGGGGTCACTACGGCGCCAATGGCGACCCTGCTGTCCTGACGATCGGCTCTGACGATGATCGTGGCACGCCTAGCGGCTTCGTGCGTGTCGGAGGGGTTCAGATCCCTACGACCGGCGTTCTGGGCGTTTCTGATGTCGATGGGGAACCATTTGCACGAGCTTTTCCGTCCTGGGCTACCATCCCGTCGTTCCAGGATCTCGCGGCCGGACGTCGCTGGCATTTCTTTTTTGCCTGGTTGTTTGTCATCAACGGCATTCTCTACCTTGGCTTCAGCCTGCTGACTGGGCATTTCCGGCGCGATCTCGCTCCAGCGACGCACGAGCTTTCACCCCGTCATCTTGGTCGTGAAGTCCTTGACCACGCCAGGCTCCGCTTCCCTGAAGGGGATGAGGCCAGGCATTACAATGCACTTCAGAAACTGACCTATCTGGCCGTCATCGTTATTTTGCTGCCTCTTATGGTCCTGACGGGTTTGACCATGTCACCCGGAGTGGATGCTGCGTTTCCGGCCCTTGTTGATCTCTTTGGCGGACGCCAGTCCGCGCGCACCATCCATTTCATCACGGCGTCAGCGCTTGTCATCTTCGTCGTCGTTCATGTGGCAATGGTCGTCCTGTCCGGTACTTGGAACAACATCCGTTCGATGATTACCGGGCGCTATGCAATCCAGCTAAAGGGCCCGAAATCATGAGCACGCTTTTTACGAGACGCCGCTTTCTGGTCGGCGGCACACTGGGCGCTAGCGCCTTGGCTCTTTCCGGTTGTGATGTGCTGGATCAAAACGCAGATGTCGCCAACGTCCTTCGCTCAGCCGAACACTTGACCATGAAGGCACAGAGATTTCTTCAGGGTCGCGATGCCCTCGCGCGGGAGTTTGACGAAAAAGACATATCCCCCTCGTTTCGGGTGAATGGAACGAGCGCTCCTGACAGCGAAGACTATCTTGAACTGGCCGAAGGTAATTTTTCCGCCTGGCGATTGAAGGTAGACGGCCTTGTTGAGCGTCCACGAGAGTTTTCGCTTGCCGATCTGAAGGGGCTACCAGCGCGTACCCAGATCACCCGCCATGACTGTGTCGAGGGTTGGAGCGCCATCGGCAAATGGAAGGGTGTGCCACTTGCGAGCCTGTTACGTCTGACCGGGCTCAAGCCGACCGCGCGCTATGTCGTGCTGCATTGCGCCGATGAACTGGAACAGACGCTCGATGGGAGCGGCCGTTATTACGAGAGCATCGATCTCATCGACGCCGTCCATCCTCAAACCATCCTCGCCTACCAGATGAATGGCGATGACCTCAGTGTCGGCCACGGCGCACCCTTGCGTCTCAGGGTGGAGCGGCAGCTGGGTTACAAGCAAGCAAAATACATCATGCGCGTCGAACTGGTCGACAGCTTCACAGGCCTTTGGGGCGGAAACGGCGGTTACTGGGAAGACCGCGGATACGAATGGTACGCCGGCATTTAATTCGGTCGACCGGTGAACCGAGCGGGACAGTTCATGAGCAGTCGCAAAGTTCAGAAAATCATGCCGATTTCAGCGACAGCGTCTCCACGCCGGGTCGAGATCGATCAAACCAATTCGATCTTTTCCGACCCGGACGGCAGATGGGTCGCGAAGCGGCAGGATGCGATCAATGAAGGTTTCGAGGAACGCATGCGATCAGTGAGCAACCAACAGGGTGGATCGAAGACAGCGTCTTGCGGCGGCACACAGGATGGCTCCTCACACGAGGTATCCGGCAGACTGTCTGGCGAGAGCGAGCGGATCGGCCGACGTGAATGGAACAACAATACGCCATTTGGCGAACATGTCGGTTTCTTCTGAATAATCCGAGCAAGCAATTTCATCATTGAAGAATGTGGAAGATAACAATGTCAGACAACCAAAATGCCTATGCCGCGAGCGGCAACGAACAATGGCTGAAGCAATATTATTTTGCCCGGGCAGCATTCTCGATAGTGTGGGTCGCAGCTGCACTGACAGCCGGCCAGCATTCGTTTCCGGTGGCTGCCACGCTGCTAATCATTTATCCGGCTTGGGACGCTGCCGCCAATGTGGTCGATGCGGCAAGGAGCGGAGGTCTGGCGGTCAACCGGAGCCAGGGGATCAACGTTACAACAAGCGCGGTGATGACGATTGCCGTGATTTTGGCACTGACGATGAGCATGAACTGGGTTCTCCGCGCATTCGGCCTATGGGCGATCTTTTCGGGTCTGCTTCAACTTGGCACCGCTCTCCGGCGCTGGAAAACAAGTGGCGGTCAGTGGGCGATGATCTTGAGCGGTGGCCAGTCAACTGTCGCGGGAGCGCTCTTCCTGCTTCAGGCGCAGATGCCTCAAGAACCGTCGATCTCAACTGTGGCCGGTTACGCTGGTGTCGGGGCATTCTATTTTCTGGTTTCGGCAATATGGCTGAGCGTGACGCTCTCGCGACGGCGCGAGAGTGGATCAGAAGTTTGAACGATCTCCGCCCGTCGTCATCTTCATTTGACTAACGAGCATCGTCCCCTTGCGATCAAGATCCGAAATCAAGTGCCACTATGGCAACGGAGCCCCGCCGTAGCCGCCGTTTTTAATTGAATGCGGCTGCGGCCCCAACCTTTAATTAATTCATCAAGAGCTACAAATGTTGATCGTTTCAAGACACAAAGATTCTCTGGTTGCCGGCAGTGAAGTATGGATGGTCAAGCCGGAACACATTGATGACATCCTGCGAATTTGCATCACGTCTCCCCGCTATTTGCCCGAGGGAAAGCGCTGCGGTGCAGTTATCGCGACCGATGCAGAACTCAGCGCAGGCGCATTGATCAGCACTATACGTAGCTGTGCCGTGGGCCTTGATCTGCCTCCTTTATTGGCCGTGAGCATCGGCTACCCTCTGGACGCAGCTCCCCCATTCGTATTGAGACGAAACAGGGATTTGACGCCGACCGCCTGGCCTGCCTTTGCATCGGCAACTCCTTGTCTGACAGGTCTTAGTGAAACTTTCGCCACAGGTGAAGGCGAGGCATTTCTCGCCTTTATCGATGAAGAGCTTCGGCCTGCGCTCGCCGAACATTTTCCTATTGATCCCGATGACGTCACCTTGACTGGCCAATCTTTTGGCGGCTTGTTTGTGCTCAGTGCCCTGGTTCGACGTCCGAATGCATTTCGACGTTATCTCGCCGTCAGCCCATCCTTGTGGTGGGATGACGGCGCTGTGCTTCGAATGGCAGAGAGAGCCGCGGTTACTTTTCCGGCGCCATCCGCAACTGTTTACATGTGCATTGGCGAACTCGAAAACAAAGCCCGGTTTGGAGCGCAATTCGCTGCTGTCAAAAGCCAGCTACCCAGCGCAATGCAAAAAGCCGATATGATGGGCGACATGTTCGTCATGCAGCGCCTGCTGCAGCCTTGGGTTGGCACTCAGTTTTCAATCGAAGCACATGTTTTTCCCGAAGAAAGCCACGAATCGATCATGGGCGCAGCGCTCAGTCGTGGCTTACGGCGGCTGTATGGTAACCTTTAATAGTGACCCCATCTTGGACTGAAGTACGTTGAACGCAGGGAGCATTATGGCTCCATGTTCAACCAAAAAAACTTAGCACCATCCCTTAACAGGCAGGGAGCGGGGGCAGCGGCTTCGTTTACCGCTGCCAGTTTTCAGCCCTGCGTCCGATCGCCGACGGCAACTTGGAAGATGCCCTATGACCACATATAATGCGGTGGAGCAACTTGGATTCTATCGAAAGACCATCGATAATCTGGATTCAGCTCTTCTCTATATTTTAGCTGAACGCTTTCGGTGTACCGAGCAGGTTGGCGAGTTAAAAGCAAGACACGAGATGCCGGCGACTGACAATGAGCGCGAGCGGCGACAAATGGTTCGGCTGCGAGACATCGCTGCTAATTTAGACTTAGACCAACAGTTCGTGGAAAATCTTATGCATTTGATTGTCGGTACCGTCGTGGAGCGGCATAAGGAAATTGCGGGCGAGAAGAATGAGTTTTCTCGAAATTCTTCACCGACCGCAGCGCGTTAAGCGGTTCTCTCTGAGATAACATCTCTCGCCGCAATAGGGCCGACGCCTTAACTGCCAAGTGTGCGTTTGTCCTACAAGCGCCCTTAGGGGCGCTAACGTTCCCACCGTGAACGATCCGTGTTCATGTATGCGTCTGGATGATCGCTTCGCTCAAGGCGAAGAGTCCGATACGCGGACTCCTTGACATGCTCAGACGCCCGCTTTGGCCCAGTAAGGTGGACGATCGGGTATCGGCCGCCGATGTGTTAAAAAATTAATACAATCCAAAGCTTTAGTATCTACTGCCGCGGGTTTTAGGTTCGTATCCGTTCAAGAGCTTACCTTACCCTGTGTAGCGGAAATTTTCCTCCGGCGAAGTCTGAGTGCTGTGCATTGGCCGAGCCTGGGTCAGGGCCTCATCTCACATATCTCCTCGCCGCTTGCGCTAACGATATAGCCGCTTCCGACAGGAGTTCGGGTGAAAAACCGGAAAAACCAAGGATGAACCCTTCCGTTCCTGCGGATTCCGTTCGCGTCTCAGACAGCAGCATCGCGTCCACCTCGGCGGCAGCTCGGATCGCTTGCCCAGCATCACGATCGAGGCCTGACGCTAAGCGAACTATCATATGCAGACCCTGCGCCGGCACGGCGGGTATAAGAACGCCAGCAGCGTCTTCGGTGATGATTTTCGCAATCTGATTGCGCGCGTTGCAATAGTGTTTTCGCATTCGCCGCAGATGCGCGGAAACGGTGCCATCGGACATGAGATCTGCGACTGCGTCCTGCATGAAGGCCGGCGGGAAACGATCAATCGCGGCCCGGGCAGACAGGATGTGGCCGAGAGCGTCTGGCGGCACCACCATGTAGCCAATGCGCAATGCCGGAAACAAAGTTTTTGCAAAAGTGCCGAGATAGATTACCCGGGTGGTTGATAGGCCAGCAAGCGGGGTCAGCGGTCGTCCGGTATACCGGAACTCGCTATCGTAATCGTCTTCCAACACCCAGGCGCCCGCATTCTCTGCCCATTCGAGGAGTTCTACCCGGCGCCTCATAGACATCGTGACGCCGGACGGGAACTGATGCGAGGGAGTAACATAGGCAGCCTTCGCTTCGGGCGCGCGTTCGCGAGCGGCTCGAATGTCCAGTCCTTCGTCGTCGACGACAACCGGAACCGGGGCGGCTCCCGCAGCAGCAAGCGTGGCGCGTGCCGCCGCATATCCGGGTTCTTCCATCCAGATCTTGTCTCCTGGCTTAAGAAGTGCGTCGGCGCAAAGACGTAGACCGTGCTGCGTTCCGCTGACGACGACGATGCAGTCGGGATCGCAACGTAAACCGCGGTCCACTGCGAGTGCGGCAGCGATCTGACGACGAAGATGTAGGCTGCCGCGGGGATCACCATATCCCAGATCCAACGGGTCGGCCTCAGAGATGCGGCGGCGGCTGGCAGATGCAAGGCGGGCGAGTAGCGCCGCCTCGACGCGTGGCTGGCCAAGCGCGAAGGGTCTTTTAGGGCCTGGAGGTACTTTAGCCCCGATACCGAACTGCGCTGTGGTCTTTGCCAGGGGCGGCGGAATGGCGGCAACAAAGGTGCCGGACCCATGCCGGGCCTCGACCAGCCCGTCGCTCAATAACTGCTCGTAGGCGGTTACGATGGTGTTACGGCCAATGCCGATCTGATGCGACAGTGTCCGGCTGGACGGTAGAGCCGTGCCAGAAGGCAGAAGTCCATCGAGGATGGCCAGGCGAAGCGCACTGTGCACTCGCTGTGCCTGATTGCGGATCGAGGTATCTAGACGAAGCTGCCCAACACCTTCGGCCACAAGCGACATGGAAGATTTTTCGGCCTGAAAAGTGGTTGGCATAAATCGCTCAAAACTGGACCTACTCGCGACCACGTTACTGGTGGAAGATGATGACAACAAGTTATGAAGGAAGCCAGATCATGCCCGACCACTCTTCAGATCAATATCCTGTCGATGCGACGAACAAGGTCAAGCGTCGCCATGATCGCGGCTTTTATGATCATGACACCGTGCATGCACTGCTGGATTCTGCCGCGCTCGCGCATGTAGCCTACGTGATCGATGAGCGCCCGTTCTGCACGCCAACACTCTTCTGGCGGGAAGGTACGCGGCTGTATTGGCATGGCAGCAGCGCAAGCAGAATGTTGCGCAATCTTTCAAAGGGGGAGCCCGCCTGTCTTACCGTCACACATTTCGACAGCATCGTCCTAGCCCGGTCCGGCTTCAACCATTCCGCCGACTACCGTTCGGTCATGGCTTTCGGAACAGCACGGCTGGTGACGGATCTGGTGGAGAAAGACCGCGCGCTGACGATGATGGTGGACCGTTTCTTTCCAGACAGGACTGCTCTGCTGCGCCCAACCACTGGACAGGAGACGAAGGCGACGGCCGTAATTGCGATGGAGATCGAAAAGGCCTCAGCCAAAATTCGCGCTAGAGGCGTCGTCGATGACGAGGAAGATTATGAGCTGCCTATCTATGCCGAACGCCTGCCGATCCGCACAGTGATCGGCACACCCGAACCCTGTCCTCGCATCATACCCGGCGTCGAGCGGGCCACCACCCTTGAATCCTACCGCGAGGGACGGCATCTGGAGGAAGCTCTGCTGGAAGCCTACCAGCTGGCCTACTCCTAAAGCCCGGGCCAAAGGCCGCCATCCAGCCTCAGATTGACGCCGGTGATGTAGCCGGCGCGGGGACTTGCGAGAAAGACGACAGCGTCAGCGATCTCCTCGAGCGTGCCGACGCGCCCTACGGGGACTTGAGCAAAAAGAGGCAGGACTTGCCGCTCCACTTCCGACCAAGGTGCGTCGGGGGCCAAGCCCTGTCCTACCGCCGCCTTGCGAAAAGCCTCATCGAGGCTGATGCTGCGGATCGTTCCTGGCGATACGGTATTTGCGGTAATGCCATCGAGGGCGACGGCTTTGGCGAGCGACGCGGTCATGGCGATCATTGCCGCTTTCGCGGCAGCGTAGTCAGGGCGTCCAGCAGGGGGCATCAATCCCGCGAGGCTGGAAACATTGATGATCCTGCCCCACTTGGCCGCACGCATGGCAGGCAGCAGGGGAGTAGTAATCCTGACGGCTGCAAGCACATTGCGATCATATCCTTCCGCCCAAATCTCGGGTCGCGTCGTCTCCCAGGTCTGCGTTTCGCCGGAGCCGCCCGCATTGTTGATGACGATCTCGACGGCTCCCAAGGCTTTGGTCTCATCGACCAGACGCTGCACTTCTTCCTCGCGCGTCAGGTCACCAAGGACCACGTGCGCGCGCCCTCCTTCTGCAATGATGTTGTGCGCCACCGCTTCGGTTTTCGCTTTATCACGTCCGTGGACAATGATGACGACGCCCTCGCGTGCCAAACCGTGCGCAATTCCTTCGCCGATGCCCTTGCTGCTGCCCGTCACCAGCGCGATCTTTCCATCCAGTTTCAAATCCATCGCGGTATTCCCATGTTAAGAGCCGAGAATGTTATGGAGGAAGGGTGATGGCCGAGACAATTACGCACTTAAAAGTGCCCATAGCAGATGAGGATCGAGCCATATGCCTTGGACCAGATGGCTCTGTTGCTCACGTTGGCCGTGCTTTCAGGGTATTGAGCGGACGGTGGAAGTTACCGATCCTGTTCCGGCTCTTCGCGACACACTCGATGCGCAGCTCGCAACTCCTTCGAGACATGCCAGGGATCTCGCAAAAAATGCTAACACAGCATCTGCGAGACCTCGAGAAGGACGGGCTTGTCGAGCGACAGGATTACGCTGAGCAGCGTCCGCGCGTTGAGTACAGGCTTTCGCGTGCGGGACACGCGCTCATGCCTGTCTTGGTCGCGGTGCGAGAGTTTTCTCGTGACCATCTAGCCCACGACGCACTCGGAACCGCGTGAGGGTTTCGGGGACACGACTAACAGAGGCGAATTGCGCAGTGAACCCTGTGATGGGATGTGGAGGTGATGATGCTACGTTGCAGCGGGCTCTAGGTCATCCAGCTCTGCCGGAGGTAACGAGGCGACGCAAAAAGGCCGCCTCTTGGGCGACCTTTGTTGTCTGAACGTTTGAATCTCAGGCGGATTTCTTGGCCTTTGCTTTGTCGTTCGCCGACGCCTTGGCGAGCTGCGTGAGCTTCTGGTCCGTTGCTTCTTCTTCCTGCAGGTTGGCCTGCAGCAGCGGGACAGCATCGGCAAGTCCGAGCTGACCTGCCCATTCAATCAGCGTGCCGTAACGGGCAATCTCATAATGTTCGACTGCCTGAGCCGACGAAATCAAACCGGCGTCGAGTGCAGGAGAGCCCTTGAATTCCTCCATGATCTCCTCGCCCTCGGCGATGATCCCCTGGATCGCTTCACAGGTTTTGCCTCGAGCAGCTTTGCCCAGCAATTCGAAGACCTGTTCGAGGCGTTCGATCTGGCCCTGAGTCTCATCGCGGTGCTGCAGGAAGCCCGCCTTTCCCTCTTCCGATTGCGCCGCACGCGCCATCTTCGGGAGAGCCCTCAGGATCTGCTTTTCGGCAAAGTAAATGTCCTTGAGGGTATCAAGAAACAGGTCATCGAGCGTTTTGGTCGCAGCCAATTCGTTATCCTCCATCGGGTTGTGATGACCAGGAAAGTCGAAGGCGGACGACTTGGTTCCAGCTGACTTGCGACGACTATCGAAGATAAGGCGGTTGGTACGGTTTCGGACAAACCGGAGGCGTTGATTTTTGAGAAGCAGCTTCAAACGATATAATTGTCGAAACCGCCGCACGGGTTTACATAGTTTATATTCAATCGGATTTTGAGGTGGTCTGGCTGGCTTGGCGAGCTGCCAGAGCGGGACGTGGCAGTGTGCATCCGCTCGCCTGTCATGCAACCCGAGGAAAGGCTGAACGTGCCGAACGCATTCCTGCGAAAGCTAGACAGTTTCGAACCCTTGCACTCCGATGATCGCGAGTGGCTAAAGTCGATCTCCAGCCGAACGAGGGACGTGGATGCTGATAAGGACCTCATCAGTGAGGGAGACAATCCCGAGAACGTGTTGCTGATCCTCGAGGGGTTCGCGATGCGCTACAAGGTGACCTCGGACGGTCGGAGGCACATCTTCGCCTATCTGATCCCAGGAGATTTCTGCGACCCGCACGTCGCCTTGCTGAAGAAGATGGACCACAGCATCGCAACGCTGAGCCCGTGCCGCGTCGCCTACCTGTCGCCCGCCACGATACTCGAACTCACCGAGCGCAGACCGTCGCTCGCCCGTGCCCTTTGGATGTGTTCCCTGGTGGACGAGGCGACGTTGCGGGAATGGCTTGTCAACCTCGGCCAACGCTCCGCGCCACACCGCATTTCGCACCTTTTCTGCGAACTGCATGAAAGGATGAAAGCCGTCGGCCTGACCAACGACGGTTCATTTGAACTCCCGCTGACTCAAGCCGAACTGAGCGACACGATGGGCCTGTCGATCGTTCACGCCAACCGAAGCCTGAAGGAATTACGCGAAGCGGGTTTGGTGACATTAAAAAACGAGCGAATCGTAATACCGAACGTGCGACGTTTAGCGGAATACTCCGACTTCGATCCATCCTACCTGCATCTCCGATGGCCAGGTCTTGCGAACGGTGGCAGTTCGAAATGACGGGCTACCAGCGGTTCAAAGCCCGTGACGGTCGACCGAAAAATTGACGCCGAAGACAATCGTACCGACCGAGTCAGTCACGATCATCTGCCAGGCCTGACCTTTCCAGGCGTGTTCCCCGTTGCTAACCATCTGACCTGAGGCCCGGATTGCTTCAGTGCGGACCTGGTCCATATCGTGTAGCTCTATACCGACGTCGTCAATGATGGCTTTGCCATTCATGACATGAAAGAAATACTGCGCCATGTGGCGTTGCTCCTGATCCTGGCGGGAGCGCACCGTCTCTCGGTCAACGGCTGGCCTTAAAGGATGCCGTCGATCGCTCGCTTAGACATGACAACACTCCTCCACGCCAGCACATAAGTTAACCGGCACCGCCGTGCATCAATTGGAAGAGCTGCTGTCCTTCTACCAGACGCCTCCCGTTTGCTGGGCGAGTGCAAGACGTATGCGGCTGACGCGGCTTTTAATCGTGCCCACGGGGCACCCGCAGCAGCTTGCGGCGGTCTCGTAGGACAAGC
Source organism: Aliirhizobium wenxiniae (assembly GCF_014201355.1). Lineage (GTDB taxonomy): Bacteria > Pseudomonadota > Alphaproteobacteria > Rhizobiales > Rhizobiaceae > Neorhizobium > Neorhizobium wenxiniae. The sequence goes on along the minus strand of NZ_JACHEG010000008.1, from coordinate 31,118 downwards.
CGTCCATCAAGACCATATTGAAAGCTTTGCGGTGCTCGGGAGAAAGCCGAGCTACAGCCTCCGAGAACTCCTGCATCCGCACGCCCCATTCCTGCGCGGGCGGCACGGAGGCCTGCAACGAGACGCAGTCGTCCAACCCGGCAACCTCACGACGTCCCCGATGATATCCGGTACAGAACGTGTTTCGCATGATCGTGAACATCCATGATCGCAACCGGGTCCCCGGCTGGAATTTGTCGATATTGGCAAGACCGCGCGTGAGCGTTTCCTGGACGAGGTCATCAACTTCGCTGCGATCACGAACGAATCTCGTCGCGAAGTTGCGCAGCGCGGGGATGGTCTGGACCATCTCTGCCTGGATGGCGTCGTCTGTTCCGATGCTTCTCATGACATCCCCTCTCGAGCATGGATGGCGTTGGCTAAAAGTGGGGTTCAGCTTGGTACAACCCGCGAGAGGGCGGGGGACCTGTTCGCGTCGGCCACTTTCCTGTCGTCGAGTCCCATCTGGTAAAAGCGGAGCGCAGTCCTGGCGACATCGTCGGGGGTCGAGATCGGCGCAGCTGGGCTCGCCATCGCCCCCGCGATGAGCGAGAGCCACGTTGGAGAGATCATTTGGCGACAAGACATAGGGGCGCGTGAGTCTGCATATGCTCCTCCTGGCCGAGCACACGGCCATGTCCAAGCTATGCTCGTGGCGAGGGCGCTCCACCACATATGTTAACACGATGCCGACAAATGCGGAGGATGACGTCAGCCGTCAGCCGGAGGACGAAACGACCGGTGTGGTAGGTGGAGGGCATCGATGCTTCGTCGCGGCCGGCCTCGAACCAGTGGTTGTCGGCAAGATCGCCTGGGCGCTCAGTGCCTGTTGAAGAAGATGCAGCGGCGGGGATTAACCGCCCGGCACATTGCAATGGACACGCGAGATGAGGGCTGACCGCAGTAGTGCTCCAGCAATCTTGTCAGTGAACGCCTTTGGGCATCTCAGCCAGAGCCCTATCCGCATTTGTAGACGAGATTGTCGAGGCAGTTGTCTCCAGCCTCTTTTTGAGCGCCTGAGATATGGAGGGCGCTGAATCATCCTCGTCATCGACCTCGTGGGCGTCCGCCTCGACGCCGAGCGACGAGAGCCTATAAGTAATGGCAAGGCCATAGATGGCTTCAAGCACATTGCGGTCTTTGACATCCGGATCTGACAAAGCGAACAGCGAGGCTTTGACGATGCGCTAGCTCGAAGTCTTCGGAACTACTCGGCTCGGGTTCTCGGGAGGGAAGCCCATAGGGTGCCTCATCGGAGGCGACGTTCAAATGAGCATTTCGCACTCGTAGGGTCTGAAAATGTGTATCGTTAGACAGAGACTTCAGGCGGCTGGCCTCGTGTTGCCGGCGGTGCCAGCCCCAAACGGATCATATCAAGGCGTTATTGTGCATAAGCGCGCTAAGTTTCTTGTGTTCATCGCACAGATCAGCATGACCGCGCGGCCGCGAACGGATCGGGGCCTCGGTATCGCGAAGGAGTGGTCTGGGTCTCGGAGGCTTCGTCATCCTGACAGTTCAACAAAAAAACGTTAAGGAGATTGTGACGATTGGGGACTTGTCCCCGCTGTCAGCGGCAGCTGAGCAGCAGAACGCCGCGGAAGAAGCTGCATTCGACGCAATCATCAGCGCAGGGCCGCCCCGTTTTAAGGGCGGCTACAAGAACCGGGTTTTGGCCCGGTTTGGTTTCCAGCCCGTAGGGCCGTAGCCCACCCTTAGGGGTGGGCGCAGCAGACGAAGGCCAGAACGCGCTTATTCAAATTGCGCCGAAGTGCCGGCCGAAGTCTTGTGGTAAACCGAAGCGGGACGACTGCCTTCACGGATGTCCGTTATTTGCGGTCGAGCTGCGGCTCTTCTACGCCACCTAAAGTGCCGTGCAAAGGCCACAAGCTCGGTATGAGCAGGTGAGCTTCGGCCCTATAGGCTGAATCTCAAGTCTCGGGTTTTCCTCCGAGACTGCCAAGGCCCAAGCGATCCCCTTTTGCATGGGCGCACCGGGGGCTGACGAGGTTCTTAGCCGTTGGAAGCTTGATCGCTGGCCGTCGTGTCTGGGGTCATCCGCTTTAACAAACCCATGAGATCGCGCACGGTGTCGTGTGGCAGATTTCTGATGATGTGCGTCAGTTCGACGTAGTCTTTCGCCTCTTCCGGTGTTCGGCCGTAAAGGTGCGGTGCCACAACGCTGATGATGTCGATCGGGAGAATGTCCAGCAACTCGCATAGATGAATCATTCGCGTGACGGTCATGCGAGATTCGGCGCGCTCGTAACGGCCGTAGACGGCAGTCGCAAGCCCAATCATGGCCGCGAAATCGGCCCGCGAAATACCAGCGTGTTCGCGGGCGTTGGTGAGATAGGATGAAATCCTCTCATCCATTGTCTCGAAGCTGACGATCCCTTCGAAACCAGATCGGCGATATAGCGGCTTTTCAGACTGGGAATCCGTCGTCTCTACAAGGCCTTTGGCATTCTTGAACTTATCAAGGTCCTTCAACTTCGGCATTTTCAGTCTTTTTCCCTATCCCACCCTTAGGTGGATACTATGCACCAAATCGGTTCACTTTGGCATCATTCGTTTCGTGCGATTCTTTTGCCTTTTATAACCTATTTGGGGTCGTGGCTGACAATGGCCCCTCCGGTTGCGATGAATAGGTATAGTCGCCTCGGATGCAAGCAAAGAGAGTAACGTTGATCGAGGCCGTGGTGCGCGGAGTTGTGCCGCGCTGGGTGTGATTCCGTAGGATCCGTTACCTTGATCCTCCCTGACGCAAGCTCAATAACCGTTGTCGCGAAGGTACTGATCAATCGCTGCCTTGATGATCACCGTCATTTTCAAGTCATTTTCAGAGGCGGCGCGCTCGAGCCGCTTCTTCGTATCGTAATCGAGCGGGCAGTTCACATAGTGCTTGCTCTCACGCGCCTTGGCTCGTTTGAGATCACTCAGCCGGACGCGTGACTCTTCCTGTTCGAGCGCTCTCGCGGTCGCGCGCCGTTTGCGCGTCTCAGAATCTGGCGCGATCAAGCTGGGGCCGCTTGTCTGCTCGGCTTCGTCTGGCGGAGGAGTCTCCCTCTCGGGTGTCAGCGTTTCCGTAACGGGATCGATGCGTGCCCGACGTGGGGCGACCGCGAAATCCGAGATCGTCGTCTGGCCTTTCGCCATGGTTTAGCTCCTTGCAGATTGAGGTAGAAATTTTCCGATCTCCTGGGTCAGATTCAAGATCTCGACCCGAGCTTTGCGGACTGGCTCGGTCACCTCCAGCATCTGGACTGTTCCGTAACCATTGCGGACCTCCCTGTAGCAGTTGCGCTCGTAGAGCTCGGTCTCCAGCAGGTGAGAGTCGTATCCTCCTTCCTGCAAGTTCGCGATGAACGGCCGGATCAGCCGATAGGCCTCCAGTGCGCGCGCCGGAACCGTGATCCGAGTGACAAAGTTCACATGAGGGATTGCCCGACCGGTCCTATCTGCCGTGTCCGCGATATCCTGCGCTGCCTGGCCAGCTGCAAGGATTTCGTCCTGGTTTGGCTGAATCGGTGTCAGCACGACGTCGGACCCTGCGATAATCGTGTCGCGGAGAACGGTGTCTTGTCCCGGGGAGTCCATAATGACGACGTCGTATTTCTCAGCGTCATTTTCGAGGATTTGCTGAATTGACTGCTGCCGCGCGGCCGTGACGAGATCGATGCCGACCGGCTGGTTATCTTTGTCAGACGAGCGCTTCCACCATTCTCGCAAATTCTGACGGCCATCTGCGTCTATCAGCAGGACCCGCTTGTCTTGGAGCGCGAGTTCACCAGCAAGCAGGATGACTGCAGTCGTCTTTCCCGCACCACCTTTGCCGCTAACGGCGGAAATGCAAATCGTCATCGAATAATCCCGTGTTCAATCCTCAAAAATATCGCTGACAGTTCTAACCGCCGGGACTCGCGCAATCAAACACTGGTTGAACGGCAAGTGCCGGCGGCACTTGGGGCATCGTGATTGCACTCTTTTTCAAACGCCCTGACCAATCGATCACATCGTAGGAACGTGTCGTGTGATTAGCGCGTGTGAAAGATCGATCACACGAATTGAAGTCATCGATCGCAGATATGCGAAGATGGTGTGAGATTGCCATCGTCTCGGGCGGTGGTTTTCGTCGTGTGAAACAATGACGGCTGAATTTCACCTCGTGGGAGCACACGGACTTTTGGTGTGTCTTCGACCCACGCTGTCGGGCTTGACGGTGAACCGCGGAGCCGCGTGCGGGCGAATTTGCCGGTCGCCCGGAGACCGCAAGGGTGAAGAGGAGAGCGTCTCTAGGGAGCGAGGACGAAGGGCTGAAAGGGCAGTCGCGAGCGGCCTTGGATGAGAAACTTGGTGAGCGTTTTCAACTTTAAGTTTTTCGACGCATTGGGTTGAAGTGAGGTTAGTTTCTAGACGTTAAGGATGGCAGGATACGTAAAAATGTGCTACATTTTTATCTGCGATCGAGGAACGCGTCCTCGATCTTCGTCGCAACGCTCCGAAAGGGCCTTTTGGCCAATGGATGAAAAAGCATCAGCGACGCCAAAGGCGCCCGGCAGAAAAGGCAAAACGGTCCACGTTAGGGTCACCGAAGCCGAGCATGATGCAATCGAGACAGCAGCTGCTGCCGCTGGAATGAGCGTCTCTGGCTTCTTCCGCTCACTCTTGTTGGAGGGGGCTGGCGTGCGGCCGGTATTGACCCGCGAGGATCGCCTGATCATGGCTGCGTTGCTCGAAGACATGCGAATGATCGGCATAAACCTGAACCAGGTCGCCCGTACCCTGAACAGTGGAAAGGGCGTTCATCCGAGCGAACTCGACATAAACCTTGCCAATGTTCAGCGCGTTCAGGCAGCGGTAATGAGCGAACTAAGTTCGCTCGCTCGGCGAGCTGGCCATCAACGGCGTGGGGAAGGTTGAGGAATGGAGCTCTTTTTCGGGGCATTCACCAGTGAGTGGGAGCAGCGACGAGCAGCTTTGCTGCAGGATATGGCGAACGGCCGAGGGTCCGCGTTCGATGATCTGGAGAAACGCCTGAACCGGGCTGAGCAGCTTGGCGGCTCCGGAGGCGGCGGCGGCGGCCAAGGCCGGTCCATCTGGATGGATTTCGGTCGCGGCTTAAAGGGTCCGCCATCAGCCGGGATGTTCTCGGGCGGTGCTGGTCGCTCGATGGAAGCTCGATTGACGGGCATCGCCAAGGGTAGCCAGCCGGCGGTCGTGAAGATGGCCTCATACGGGGGCGGCGCTCGGCTGGGCGCGATGCTGAACTATGTGGCGCGAAGCGGCGAGTTGAAAGTCGAAACCGAAAACGGCGAGACGCTGCGTGGCCGCGACGAGCTTGCTCGCGTGCGGGATGACTGGGATCACCTCTTCCAAAACCGAACCGAGAGCCGAGATATCGGCAGTTTTGCCGTGGAATTTGCCGCAATGCCGTCGGGTGCCGATATGCACGGCCATATCAATGACGTGTTGCAGAGCGGGTTTGGCGATCGTCGATACGCCTATGCGGTCGCTTCGCGGCCGGATGGCTCGGCTAAGGTGTCGGGCGTGGTGGTTCTTAGGAGCGGAAAGGGCGAGCGTATGACAGCGGATGCCAAGGCATCGGAGATCGTGCAAGCCCGTTACGATGCAAGCGATGCCGGTGTCGCGAAGTCGGCGATGTTCACATTTACCGGACACGGGAACGGCGTCGAATATGGCGTTAGTCGGCTGCGTGATCTCGTGGAGGTTGGCTCCGAGGTGAAGGATGAGAAGGGGCGCCTTATTGCCAATGGCACTGATGCCGGCGATCTGGTGCAAAAGGAGTGGCGCCGCGAGATGCATAGCCGAAAAGGCCGCGATCTGATGCATGTGATCATGTCGGCTAGGGCTGGCACGGATGCAACCGCATTTGAGGGCGCAGTCCGGGATTTCCTCGCCCAGCAGTTTGCAAGCCACCGGTATGTCTTTGCCATGCACGATGCAGAGCATGACCCAAAAGAGGCGACGGATGGTGGAAAGCGGCCGCACGTGCATGCGCATGCGATCATCACCATGCGATCGGAGGCTGGTGATCGGATCGAAACGACACCTGCGGTGTTTCGGCACTGGCGGGCTGTCATGGCGGAGAAGGCGCGTGAACACGGCATCGAGATGGAGATGACCGATAGACGCGAATTCGCGAGCGCACCGGCGTTTACTCGCAACCAGGTCCGGGCAGTAAACCTCGACGGTCGCACCGAGCATGTCGGCACGAGCTTGCCCGCCCAGGCGCGATATGGCGCCAAACGTCGGGAGCGACGGACAGTGGCATCCAGTGAACGTAGCGTTATCTACACCAAAATGGTGCAGGAAACTTGGCAGAAGATTGCTTCCGTCGGTGGAGACGGAAACATTACGGCTTTTGCCGAATCCCGATACGCCGCGCTATCAAAAGGCATTTCCAGGCCTTTATCGGCAGAAAATGCCGAAATGGCGCGTCCCGATTTTACATCTAGTTTCCGAACCAATATGATGTCGCTCCAGAACATGCTTTTGGAGGGTCAAGATTTGCGTCAACAGTCCCGTTCAGAATTCGAGGCCTATGAAAAGTCGGTAGAGTCCGCTCTGTTCAAACTTGAGCGGAGCGCCGAAGCTGGCGAGCGTGCGAGCTTTGAAGAGGTTTCGGGTGCGGCCCGCGACATCGTGGATATTCGACGCGAGCTTCTGGAAATCCACGAAAGAGATAGCGACCGTGAGGCGAGCGATCGTCCGGCATCAGGGCAAGGCGATCAGGCTCGCGATGGTGCCAACGACCGGTGGGCTGCCGCTGTCGAGCGGCATGGCGAGGCGGTCGTCGATGCAGGTAATGAGGCGATGCTAACGATCGAGCATTATCGCGAGGCCCTTGATCAGGTCGAAGCAGGGACTTTCTCGAATGATAGTGAGGACGCTTATCGCGCCGGGCTAACCCACGCGTTGGAAGAAGCTGCGAAGCTCGTAGCGCAAGGCAATAGCTATCTGCGCGAAGTGGCGGAGGAGGATCGTGACCTTCGAGCAGCCATCGACCGAAGTGAGGCGGCTGCAGAGCCGCAGAGCCAGACTAACGATAGCAACCAGACGAATTCGGCAGACGTCGATACCGTCGGTGAGCAGCAGCGCAACCCCGCAGAGGCCTCAGACGAGCTAAGCGCGGACGATCTTAGCGAACGCGAGGCTCATGATCTGGCAGCCGCCGCCGATGCTACCAATCGACATCTTGATCGTTCGAACCGAGAAAGAGATACTGCAGGGCGGAATGGCGATACCACGAGAAGCGATCCGGCTCAGCAGCATATTCCTCGGTTGGAGGAGCTGGAGCGTGAGCAGCAAGAGCAGAAGGAGCGCGACCGGGACGATCGGGAGCGGTGACCATGTTTGAAAACAAGTTCGTTATCCAGACTGATAATTCGAAGGCCGACGCAGCCGCGGGCAAGCTCATAGCGGCTGGAATGGCGCTGATCGCTGGTTTGGCGGCAATTTCCTATGCCTATACGACAGTCATTGGATGGTATCACGCTGCTGGGGCTTGGATGGTCCATGCCGCGGACTACCTGACAAGCTTCTGGCCATTCTGACCACGCGCTATTTCCGCCATCCGAGTCCAATTAAGCGTCTTTCGGTGTTGAAGCCGGTTCCGAGTCTGGAACGGTTGCCAGAAACACGTCCATGACGTTCTTCCGTTTGGCCGGCGATTTGCCGGTTGCGGTTTTCTCGACGATTTCCTTCAGTCGGTCGGCTGCCGCGGAATGGTCACCCTCAAGTTCCTTTAGCCGTTCCCGATCTTTCGTGGCTCTGAACGGCACTGCTGCACCAACCCGTGCGATTGCGACACTATTCACAACGCGCCTGGCACCGGCCTCTGAATTGGGCTTGGCGACAGGTGCTGTTGGTGCCTCCACAGCAGATTGTATCTTGGGTTGTTTCGGACCAGGCTCGTGCGCTTCTTTTTCAGCGATCCGGCAAGCTCGCTCATATTCTGGCGTGGTTGCCGGGACGGCTGCCGATAGCAGGTACTCGATCTCGGGGACTGACGGGATGTGAGCCTGCGCATATGCCTCCGCCTGCTTGAACGGCTGCGTGTTGAAAAACCGCAACTTGTCGGCAAAGATCGGACGCTGCCCTTCGACGAGGAGGATCATCTTGCTCTCGGGCATCTGCCGGACTTCCTGAGGCATCATGAGATCCCGCTCGCGGATCTGCTCCACCTTCGTGCGGCGAGGCAGGCCAAGCAGTTCTATGGTCCGGGACTCGGACTGATAGCGGATTGTCCGTTTGCCAAGGGCGCGTGAGGCATATTCGGCGGTTGCCTGGTCGTTGGCCCCGAGCACCAGCTGGTAGCCACAATTGCCGAGAAGCGAATGGCGCGAGGTCTCACCATAGATCTCGTCGAGATTTTTTAGATCCTGGATGATGAACGCGAGCTTGATCTTGTAGCCGGCAACATAGGGCAGCTTCGTCATTATTTCGTCCATCCGCTTCAGCTGCCGAAATTCATCGAGGAGGAAGAAGACGGGGAGGGCATTGGGATCATGTTCGAGGGTCAGGATGTCCATGACCTGCTGCACGAACAGGGTAAGGAGCGGGCGCAGCAGCGTGATGTCAGTGATGTTCGGGGCCAGATAGACGGTTATCGGTCGCCGTTTCATGGCGCGAAGGTCCATGTCTGTCACATTGGTCGCCGCAACAATTCGCTCATTCTTGAAAGGCCGCATGGCTTTTTGAATATCGAGCAAGGCAGAGGCGGCCGCTCGCTCGGATAGAGCCAGATAGGAATTGAAGCTGTCGAGCGTGAACTTTGAAAGGTAAGGCTCTCGCTCCTTGATCAGCTTCATCAGTGCCTGGAGGTCGGCCCCGCTGTTGAAGAAGGAATTGATCTCGCCAAGATTGCGGCGATCCTTGTAAAAGGGACTTTCGAGGATGTAACTGATGGCGCCGGCCATCACCTGCTGAGCGGTCGCCTGCCAGACCGAGTTGTCGGAGCCCGCCGTCTCCGGTACCAGAATGCCCGCGATGTTCTGGATGTCGGTCGTGCGGTTGCCGCGTTCGGCGCGAACAAAATCCAAGGGATTATATCGATTGGTCTTTTCGGAGCCAGGCGCGAACAGGAAGACCTGACTGCCGCTGTGCTTCCGAAAACCTGCGGTCGCCCGGAATACCTCACCCTTGAGATCGGTGACAATCATCGAACCTGAATGCATCAATGCGTTGGGAATGACATAGCCGGCTCCCTTGCCGGATCGGGTCGGGCCGATGATGAGATGGTGACGATCATCGCTCGCCCGCAGGACATTCCCGCCGACGCGGCCGAAGATGTGGCCCTGTTCTCGAAACCACTTCCCTCGCCGGAGGGTAGCCGTGTCTTGAAAAGAGGCGTCACCCAGAGGATTGCTGGCAGGCTTCAGCCCGATATAGGCTACGACACCCGCGATCAGTATTGAGGGAACAATCGAACCAAGTGCGACCTTCTGCAAGGCGGGGCTTGAGCTGTAGGCCCAAAACTGCTGGACCGGTGCGAAAGGATTGCTCGTGATGGTCGTCTTCAGGATCCGGCCGTCTTTGAAGAATAGCTGCAGGCCGAGGCCGTAGCAGAGCATCCAGACAGCAAAGGCAATCGTCAGGCAAAAGATAAGGTAGAAGGCGGCAAGCCCTTTGGTCATGCCTCGTCTCGCGCGAAATAGATTTCGGAAACTCCGCGCGTCCCGCCGTCACGCCGTAGCTGGATGACGATCGGAATGACCATCTGGATATACGACATGAGATCCTGCTTGGAAAAGCCAGCTGAGAGCCCGGACTGCTGCATCATCATGGCCAGCTGTTCGTAGGCGCCCATCGGGGTGTCGGCGTGAACGGTCGACATGCTGCCTGGGTGACCCGTGTTGATGGCCCGAAGAAACGAGAAGGCCTCGCTGCCACGGATTTCACCAACGAACAGTCGGTCGGGCCGCATGCGCAGAGCAGACTCGAGGAGCTTCTGGATCGTGACATTGGCGGTGCCTTGGTCACCTTTGGAGGCGATGAGATGCACGGTGTTTTCTTGGGTCGGAAACAGTTCGCGTGTATCTTCCAGGGTGAGGATGCGCTCGTGCCGATCGATGCTCTTGAGGCAAGCGTTCAGGAACGTGGTCTTGCCTGACGAGGTGCCGCCGCTGATAAGGATCGACACGCGTTTGATGATTGCGGTGTGGATGAACTCATAAATCCGACCGGCGCGAAGATGGGTAATGAGCTCGCGATCGATATCACTCAGGCCTCCGACAGCAACGGAGACCTTATCCAGGGAACCGTTGTCGCGATATTCCTCTAATGTGAAGTTGTTCACGACCTGCTTTCGGATCGAGATCGATCCGCCGTCGGCGGAAGCTGGCGGGAGCACAATCTGGATCCGCTCCCCGGTGGGAAGGGCGGCGCTTAAGATCGGCTCGGCTCGGCTGATGAACTGGCTGGTTGCCGCCGCCACTCGCTCGCCGATATTCTGAATCTCCTCGCCGGTCAGCGCGTTCACCCTATGGTGCTCCATGTGGTCGGCGCCGAACCGCTCGACATAGACGTGACCCGGCTTGTTGACGGCGATCTCGACCACGCGAGGATCTTCCAGAAAACCCCGTAGCGGTTCGAGAGCGCGATCGAGAAAATAGTGTGGGTTTCGCGGCGCGGCCGCCACTTTACCTGCCGCTGCGTTCACGCTTGATCTCCTTCATCGCTTCGGTGACCGGGTCGTCATACATGGCGCTGAAATCCAGGTCCTGGCGGACGAAGATGAAAATGCGTTCCCCCTGGGGCACACTGATCGTCGGGGGAATTTTAAGGTTCTCCGACAGCACAGTGTTGGCCATGTCGCTGAAGGTCCGGGCTATCGTCTCTCGAGCCAGTTCCGAAGCGCGATCTGAATTGGAGCTGTTCGACGAGCCGGAAGAATCGCTGCCGTAGCCACTGAGGTAGCTCGCACCACCTCCCACGATCGACAAGAGGATGGATGCGCCGAACCGCTCGCGGAACTTATTGTCGACATGCCCGGTCAACCCTGAGCGACCGAGACTGTCGGCACCAATCGAATTCAGGCGGATCGTCACGCCATCATCACGGATGAGGCGAGTCCAGACAACGAAGATACGCTTCTGCCCGCGCGTAACCTCCGACTGATATTCGCCGATGAGACGCGTGCCAGTCGGGATCAGGACGCGCCGACCGTCGAACGAATAGACGTCCTGCGATGTGATCGCGCGGATCTGTCCGGGGAGGTCGCTGACGATTGCGGTTTCCAGGATGCCGGCGATCAACGTTCCTTCCGGGATCATCGCGTCGATACGCTCAATCTTGCGGGCCTTAGCACTTCGGTCGCCGAGCCCGCTCGCAGCGGAGAGGTATTGGCTGTTGCGGTCTTCGCTGGCGACCGTCGCAGTGGAAGTGCCGCTCCCATCAAGGCTACCTGCACCTGCAGAGTTCCGATTGCTGTCCATGGTGAGCAACTTTGAGCGGAAGCGCTTCGGAAATTCCTCCTCCGGTGCTGCAGCCTCGGGCGGGGGCTGAACGACCTCCGGGGGCGGTGGAACTTCAAAGGTCGTCGTGTCGGCCTTCTGTTCGACCGGAGGAGGGGGAGGTGGCGGTGGCAGGTTGATGACCGGTTGCGCGGGCGGCGGAGTTTCTTGTTGTCCATCGCGCAAAAATGACGGCGGACGGAACGTCGTTGTCCGAAACTCCTCATCAGTTTGAGGATTGTCGTGCGGACGCTGGCCGGACGTGGTGAGCACGAGGTAGGCAGCGAAAGCACCGCCTGCGAGCAGGGCCACCATTCCGGCTGTCTGGTTGCGCCTGGTATTCTTGTTGCTGACATCGGTCTCGTCAGCGGACAGCATTGCGTCGAGCTCAGGTGCGCGCTTCATCAGTTGCCGCTCCTTCTACGCTTTGTGGCGTCGGGGTCCGGTTTGGGCGCCATGATATCGGGATCGGGGGCGCCGAAGTCGGGCTTCCGAAGATTGAAGATGCAGGTCCAGCGGTCGCCATCTCGAAGCGTGAACTGCGTGGCCGTCCCATCGACGACAATGTACTCGCCTTCTTTCCGAAAATTCCGGAGCGTCTCCGAGAAGTCCGACTGCACCGCGAAAATCGCAGGCGCACGGCTCCGAAACTTAAAGAACGTCTTCTTCCCGTCATCGAAAATCATCGTCGGCTTCAGTTCCGGATCGCCGGAAAAGGAGTAGTCGATGTTCACATTGGCCTTGTCGATGCTGGCCATGTTCGGATTGGCGGCTCGCTGTTCGGCCTCCTTGCGAAGCGAAGCATTGAGGTCCTTCTCCGGATAGACGAAACGGATTCCGAAAACCTCCTTACCGTCGGTCGGTGCGAAATCGTTGAGCTCGAGGAAGTAAATTCGTTTCGACGTGACGATGTTCATGTTCGTCGACACGCCTTTGGCGATCGGCTTGATGAACAGGATATTGCCCTTTTCGGAGGGGGCGACCTGCCAGCTGTCTGTGTCGCCGAGCGAGATCGTTTCGAATTTCTCGTCCTCGTCAAAGATAACCATGGTCGAAATGCCATAGGTCGCAGACACTTTTACGACGTTGTTCGGCTGGTAAACCACACTTGTGACGCGTGCATCGAGACTGCCGGGGCGAGGGGCCTGTGCGGCATGGGCGTGAGTCATCAATGTCGCCACCGCAGTGACCGCTATCGAAAGGCGCCTGATCATCCCGCATCCCCCGGCGCCACGGTTTCCTGATCGCGGCGATAATTATAGACTTGGAAGCCCAAGGGGTTCTCGAACCGCCAGTCGTTCGTGGCAGGTGTCTCGGTGTATCGATATCGCACGACAGAGATGAAATGCCGGGTGACGGCGTCGGTATCAGATTTCTCGGTGGTGGAGAAACGGACTAGCGCTGTGCTGGCATTGGAGAAAGTCACCGACTTCACGTCGACGGTGACGCGCTTGTTCTTGCCCAACACGCGTGCCGGATTTTGTGAATTTGCGGCACTGTAGAGTTCCTGAAGCTCTCGCGCTGCGTCCCCGGTCGACAGGAGAGCGGCAATGCCAAAGTTCTCCTGAATTGCAAAGGGATCATATCCTTCGCGCGAACGGATGTAGCGGACGACGTTGGCCTGGGTGACTGCCTGCTGATCCGTCAGCTTTGCCGGGCGGGTGAGGCCGGTTTTCACTTCGATATAGCCCGTATTCCGGTCGACCTCGACGATGTAGGGTTCGAAGCTCTTCAGGGGCACGAGCATGACAAGCGCCGTGAGGGACAAAAGGGTGATAACCCCGAATATCATGGTGACGAACCATGCAAACGTCCGGGACCGCTTCGCTTTCTTGACGATCTCCTGTTCCCAACGATCCCCATCCTGGAAATAGCTGCGGAGCGCGGCGTCCTTGGTATCTGCCATTCAAACTAGCCCTTAAATATCGACGATCGGTGAAATCATCGGGGTGTGCTGTTGTTGCTGATGCGGTTCTGCATGGCCTCGGCACTGGCATTGCGGATGTTTTCGTTCATGCCCTCGTGGGTGCGGGTCCGAAGCGCCATGCCGAGAGTGCCGGCCTTGCCAGCTACAGTACGGCCGCCCGAAACTGCTAATGCCGGAAGTGCGACACCCGCAGCTCCGCCAACCAACTTGGCGGCATGGCCAATACCGGCAGCAACCCCGCCGGTGATGCCCTGCGCGAGGACCTGGATGTTGAAGAGAACGAAGGCGCCGGCGCCGCAGATCAGGATGAAGGCGGAGACGTCGCTCAGCTTGAGGAGCTTGGCATCTGCCGCGTTGGCGACCTTTGTCAGCTCGGGATCCATCGCGGAAATGAGAAAGGCCGCCACGACGTAAACGAACATCGGAATGAGCGCATACATCAGGACTTGCTGAAACCAGGCCATGCCGATTTGCCGCGTCGGCTGAAACAGCAAGCATGAAATGAAGATCGGGGCCGTTCCGACCAGAACCCACATCATTACTTTCGCAAGGAGCAGGATCGCAAGTGCTACGGCAATGAAGACGCCGACCGCAAACATGATGAGAAAGCCGACCATAGATGGCAGGATGGTGAGGTATCCCGACTGGGCAGCGAAGGCCGAGGCAGCCTTGTTGGCGGTATTCCAGATCATCGAAAGACCATTTGTCGGTTCGGTGATCCCGGTCCCGGTTGCGGTCAGGATCGCTCGGCCGACGTCCTCAGGCGTGTTGTTCAGCCAGGCATAGACGAGCGTGTCGAAATAGCTCCAGTTGCTGACCAAGGCGACGATCAGCATCATGCGGACGACGCGCCCGATTATCTCGCCGATGCTCAAGCGAGCGGTGCCCATGACAAGCTGCAGGCCATAATAGGCGACAAACGCCACCAACATGATCTTGAGCAAAGGCGATACCTGATCGCCGACGATCTGGTATGCCCGCTCCGAAAAGTTCGTGCCGGTTTCTTCGATCCGATCGAGCAGCTTGCCGAGGAAGTCTTCCATCTACGGAACCGCCTTCATTGAGCCGTCAGCGCATTGATCGCCGCCAGCGCTTGCGGCGGATTTCCGTTGACGCTGGTCATCGATGGGCAGTCGCGCCGGGGATCCGGCCCATAGGCCGTGAGATTGGCCGGCCGCTTGCAGGGTGCGGTCTTTTCCTTGGCCGCAGTTCCACAGCCGGTAAGACTGATGGCCAGCGCCACTGCGATAACGGCCTTCACGGCGAGTGATTGGCTATCAGTCATCGTAATCGAGGGCCTTCTGGGTATTGGAAATGTCGGTCAGGCGGCGCTGGTTTTCCGTCTGCATGGAGGAGACCGCCCCGTTCATCACACCGATCAGCTCGTTGATCGTCAGACCCGACTGGACCTGCAGCTGGGTGTTCTGATCGATAGAGCCCTTGATGTCCTTGGCCTGGCCGATGTTCTGTCCGGCCTGTTCGAAGGAGGTTTTGCGGGTTTGGACTGCCTGCTGCGATCCGGTCACGAGTGCTGCGACGCCGAGGACCGTGTTGACCATGTCCTCGTAGGATTTGTCGCCAGAGAAAGCGCTATCAGCCTTCCCGGACAGGTTTTTGACCAGTTGCAAGCCGTTGATGAAGGTTGTCGCGATTTTGCCGACGTCGCCGCCCATGCTGCCAAAGTTCGGGACACCGCCACTCATCAGGCTGTCGAAAGAAGGCATCGAGGACACGCTGAAACCATTGCCGACCGCGAGGTTCTGCATCTGGTTGGCATCGCTCCCGCGGTCGCCGGTGACGGCCTTCAAGGTTTCCTCTACCGTCTTCAGCACGTTCTTATTGGTGTCGAGGATCTCGTCGGTGGTCTTGGATGTCTCCTCGGCAACCTTCAGGTTGGCTTTGTCGATCGTCGGAACCTGGGCGTAGGCCCCCGGCGCCAGACCTAGAAACGCGCATGTTGCAAGCAGCTTTCTCATGGGAGCATTCCTCATTGAGGGGTTAGCAATAGGCCGGCATCAGCGGTGCTATCGCGCTTCTGAACGCAGGCTTTCTCAACCTCGCTCCATTCAAGACCCTCTCGGGGATCGCACAGGCCTGTGGTCTGGCGGGGCTGATCGCTACCATCGCCAGTCTTGACGTCGCTCGATTGGGAGGATCCCGACAATGCGCTGAGGTTTACGGAGTTTCTCGTGTTCATCAGTTCGGCCATCGTGTTGCCGAGGCGAATGACCTGGTTCATCATTTCGAGATTGGCGTTGCGCGCGCCGGAATTGTGATCCCAGCTGTCCTGAATGGTGCCGCTCTGCATCTGGCCGAGCTGTTGGAGCCACGACGAGACATTTCCGCTGCTTTCGCTGACGGCTTGTGTGGTGGCAATCGAGTTGATCGTGGCATCCCGCATACCGGTATAGGAGGAAGACCCGCCGCCATAATTGACCGGAATACTGGCGACATCGGACCCGCCGAAGGCCGGCAACCATTTCTGCGTAATGTTGGCGACATAGCCTTGCGTCTCCTTGAAAGGAGGGATGCCACCATACTTCTGCACGTTGCCGGGGCCGGAATTGTAGGCGGCAAGCGCGAGATTGGTGTCGCCGTTGAAGCGGCGAAGCTGCTGCTTGAGATAGCGCGCTCCACCCCGGAGATTTTGTTCAATGTTATGCGGATCGACGCCAAGACCAGAGGCAGTGCCCGGCATCAGCTGCGATAGGCCGATAGCCCCGACTGGTGAGCGCGCGCAGGGATTAAACCGGCTCTCCTGGTAGACCAGCGCCATGAACAGTTGCTCGTCGACGCCTTCTTCCTGGGCCACGCGCTTCACGAGGCCGACGATCTCCGGGTTCGCTTCTGCCGCCGAGGCCGCGTCGCCGCTGCGGCCTGGCCGATACATCGAGCAGGTGACGCTTTTCGAGACGGTGAACCGATCGCTGTCCGTCTTCTTGATCTCGGAGGTCGTCGTGTCACGCTCGTCGTCCGAATTGGTGAGATTGTCGTCTTTAACCGGCACTTGGGAAAATGCCGGAGCCCGAAGGCAAAGGGACAAGGAGGCAGCAACAAGCCAGAAAGTCGGGGTCCTCCTCATTGGGCCGGCTCCCAGCCGCAGAACTTGGCCAGCCAGTTTTCCGGCTCATCCCCATGCTCGGCACGCAAGGCGGCACATTCCTCGATCGTCTCCTTGCGGCCCGACAGCACTTTGACGAGATCCGGCATTGCGGAGAGGTCGAGCCGGGCGATGACGGAATCGTTGCCGTGTTTGATAAGGAAGGTCCGCTTTTCCGGCGGTGTGTTCTTGATGAAGCCAAATTCCTTGACGGTCAGGCCGAACCGCTTGATGTAGCTTTCCTCATCCGCGCGGGGATTCGGAAAGTGGATGTTGGTCGAGGACTGCTCGATCAGGGTATGGGAGGCCTTCGCCTTTGCAATGTCGGCGGCCGACTGGGTGCCGAAACCGACAATCCCGTTCAGCTTTCGGATGGTCTTCATCTTATCGACAATGAAAGCGCTGAAGGTCTCGTCCATCAGCAACTGCCAGCCCTCGTCCATGAAGAACATCACGGGATTGCCGTCCAGCAACTCGTCGAGGCGGTGGTAGAGATACATCAGGGCCGGTGTTCGAAGCTCATCATTCCCGAGGATGTTGGTCATGTCGAAGCCGAAGACGGACCTGCCGGAAAACGACAGCACGTCGTGAGGCGCATTGAACAGCCAGGCCTTCTCGCCATCGATCCAGGGGCGTAACCGGGAGTGCAGGTCGTTTGCATCGGCCCGTGAGCGACCGACCAGCAGACCCGCAAAGTTCGGTAGGTTGCGCTCGGAGACCGGCTCTTGCATCAGCCGAACGATCGCCCTCTCAAGGATGTCCTCGTCCTCTTGAGTGAAGTCACGACGATCGCTGCCAAGCATGGCCTTGAGCAGCCGCACCAGAAACTCGCGGTTTGGGCCGGTGTTGTCGAGTTGCAGCGGATTGAAGCCCGTCGGTGTTCCTGGCGACAGAACTTCATAGGCGCCGCCAATGGCGCGAACGAAGATCTCGGCGCCGCGATCCTTGTCGAAGAAGACGGCCTTCGGCGCTGGAGAGACGCGGCGCGCCTGCGCAAGAAGGAACGTCAATGCGACGGTCTTGCCAGATCCGGTTGGACCTGTGACCAGGAAGTGGCCGATGTCCCGGCGATGAAAATTGAACGAATAGGGGGTCTGTGACGTCGTCTCCAGGAGCGTGATCGGCACGCCCCAATGAGTGCGGTCGGCCTGTCCAGATGCAAAATTGTGCATGGACGACAGGCCGGAAAAGTTCGCGCTCGACAGCATTGCTTTGCGCGATATGTAGGAATGATTGCCCGGCAGCTGCGCCCAAAAACCGGCCTCGAGATTGAGATCTTCCCGCAGCCAGTTGATATTCATGTCGGTCAGGCAGGCTCCAAGCTCTGAAACGGTGCGGCTGTTCCCGTCGAGATCGCGCGATAGGCACAGCAGCGTCAGATGATGAAATCCGAACACAGCCTCCTGGTTCATGAGGCTGTTCAGCGCGAAATCGATATCCTGCTCGACGGAACTGCCGGCCTCGTCCGAGGCGCGGATCTGTCGTTGCAGGCGGCTGATCCGCTCTTGAGCGATCGGCTTGTCGGCGATGGTGAAGGACTGGGTCAGGATGAACTCGTGGTTCACCTGCAAAAGCCCGTCGAGCATGCCCGGTCCAGTAAAGGGCGGATATTCCTTGATGGAGAGAAGCGCGCCGTAGCGCGTCTCTTCGTCTACGGCTGCCCGAGCCTGCATTGTGCGCTTCGAAAAATGGAGACGTGAGGTGCCGATGTAATTGCGGATCGCCATACGCGGGAGGCGCATCTTGCGGGATATTCCGCCTGTCAGGATGGCATTGAAGAATTCGCAAGGCTCTGAATATGGCTCGCCCTTCGGCAGGCCATCATCGGTTGCGGCGAGATCGCTCTGACCGCGATAGGTGATGCCGAGTGGGCGGGCGCCATATTTGTGCAGATCGCGGACCACGTTTCCGACAAGCTCTTCGAGCTCGGTGATATCTTCCCGGGCGGCCTGGGCCCTGCCATCCTTGTTGGCGCGCTCAAGCAAACGTTTCAGGCTGTCGCTGATGCCAAGGGCACCACGCATGCCCGACCGCACAATCGTCAGGTAGATCTCGTTGGTGAACATGCGCTTGCGGCGCAGTTGCTCCATATACCGGGAATTGAGGATGTCGCAGAAGGGCTCGTCAAACTCGCCGCCTATGATCGGATCGACCTCTCTGCGGATGACGGTCGACCAGAGCGAGTACCGGCTTGAGCCAAGCGCGCGGATCATCGTGTTCTGGACCACGGATCGCATGTTGAGTTCGGCTTGATCTTCAGTCTGGAAAAATAGCCCGTCCAGCTTGATGACGCTGACGAGAGAGCCGTTTTCAAGCCCCACGATGGTATCGGCAACGTGGCGGAGATAAGGAATATGGACCGCCATCGGCCGCTCATTCGCAGCCTGCTTTCCGAACCCCAGTTCTTCCTTGACGACATTCAACATGATCAGGGTCCGTAGGAGTTTGTGCCCCAAAAGCGCTTGTTGCGAGTGCGGGGTGTCTTGCGCGACGTGACCTGAAGGACCTCAAGGATTTTGGCGTCCCAGGTGCAGAGCGAGAATAGAAACACGTAGGCGATCGGCGCGGTCAGCAGGGCCAGCAGACTGTTCGTCGCCAACCAGCCGATGATCGTGGCGCCGATGATCAGCACCACCGCCATATACGGGACGCCCCATAGGGTGGGTGACCGGGTGAGACCGATCACCAGTGGCGTCATCGCGGGCTTCTCGTCCGAAAACTCGCTCATCAGCCGCTAACCGAGGAGATCATTTCGTCCACGATCGTCGGCGCTCCGAAGACGAGACCTATGCCGAGGATGATGCCGCCGGCTGCAAACCATGAGAGCCTGCCGGCGAACGCAAGAAAGCCGAGGCTGATCACAGCGATGATCGCCAGCAAACGCCCAAACGGACCGGTGATGAAGTCGACGATCATCTGAACGGCTGTCTGAAGCGGAGCAAAGGCGCCACTTGCGTCGCCGGTCGCCGCCGCGGCAAAATCTGCTCCAGCGATCTGAAGGGCTGCGAGCGTGCCGATAACGACTGCGGTCTTGAGCACCTGGCCCTTTCGACCCGAATTCAGTGTGTCCATTTCTCTCTCCTTTAAAAATGCATGACGCCGCCGCCGAACCCGGCGGTTTTTCTGACGGCAATGACGCCTCTGCTGCTGGTGATGAGGGGGGCCGTGCTGTTGCTTGACGGCGCCTTCCGACCTCGGGCCGGCATTGGCAGGCCCATCTGGAAATTGACGACCTTGGCGACGTAGCCGACCGTCTCCGCAAAGGGGGGAACACCGCCATACTCATAGATGCGCTGTTCGCCGCTGTTGTAAGCGGCAGCCGCGAGCAGGGGATTTTTGAATTGGTCGAGGAGAACCCGCAGATACCTGATGCCGCCCGCGATATTCTGCGCTGGGTCGCAGACGTCGGTCACGCCGAACCGCCTTGCCGTAGCGGGCATGAGCTGCATCGGTCCTCGCGCACCTTTGGGTGAATTGCGTGAACGGTCGAAATCGCTCTCTGCCCATGCGATGGCGACAGCAAACGTTTCATCTACCCCCTGGGCTTTAGCGGTTGTTGCGACGAGCGATCGAACAGCCTCTGGATCCAGAGGCGAGGGGCCGCATCTTGCCACGCTGACCTCTTGGCCGGAAAAATCTGTCGATACTAACCCATTTATAGAATCAAATTGATGCGATATTTCTGGATCTGTCGGTGCGTCGATGGCTGCTGCTTGTGTTCGCGCCTCATCGGAAAATGCATCAAAATGATTCTGATTGTCTGTGTTGATACGTACCGCTTCGCTTAGCTCGCTTTCCTTGGCGACGCCATCGGATCCGATCGTGAATTCTGCTACAGGCCCCTTGTTTCCGAGCCGTCGTTCGGTGAAGTTGTGCGCCAGATCTCCGTGCGCAGAGCTGCTATCTTCCGACGAAATATTCGGAATTATCTGAGTTTTGGCGACTTCTTGCGCGATAGAGGGGTGGAGGCTTTCCAGTATCGCCACAGAGGCGATAACGATCACCCTTGCACCGCTGCCCCGATGAGTTTTACCCACTGATAGCATTGTCCCCGTCTCACAAACGCTGTTGTGGTCGCCGCAAAAAGCAATTAGGCTGGTTCAAATATGTTACCGATTTGATGCAGGCTTACAGGGTTTTGAATCGGTGTAAAGCCATTTTTGTAATTGAAGGGCGGAATCAATATGATGTCGTTTGCGATGCTGATGCGAATTGTGGGGGTGGGGATTGTGGGCTCAGCGTTCGCGTCGCCGGCGCTTTCGGCTTCTGGGATCGACAAGGATTACATTCGATCGCTTGCTGCGCCCGGAAAGACGGTCCTTGTGGTCGAGTATTACGACGGTGGCGGGAAACCCGTGGATAGGAAGGGCTATGCCAGCGCATCCGGGTTCAAGGCCATCTCGCCAACCGAGTTTCGTGTCGACGACAAGACAACGCTCCGTCTTTACGGCGTCGAGGCTTGCAAGGGTGAAATGGTCAACAGGTCTGAAGACTACGCCGGCGCTTGTTCTGACTTCGCACAGCGTCAGCTGCAGGTGATGCTGCAAAATCCGAAAGTGCTGTTCTGCCGGGCTTTCCTGAGCGAGCAGAATGCGCCCACTCAGAACGTCACTTGCTTCGGCTATTATAATTTCCCAGGAAGCCTGGATTCAGTCGATATGCTCGAAGAGCAGCTGCTGTCCCTTGGTGCCGTTCGCCTTGCAAAGAAGGCAGATGGCTCTCTCGATCGCCCCGACCTGGCTGAGGCAGAAAAAATCGGCAGAAAAGGCTCTTATGGGATGTGGGCCGATCCCCGGATCAAAGGCCAATGAGAGCGGCCGCGCTGGTGATCGGGATGCTGGTGACAAGTGGAGCGCAGGCCGCGCCCGCCGGGTACTTCGATCTCGCTGCACGCGTGACGCTTGAGACAGGGGACACCTGGACGTCAAACGGCGAACGGTTTCGCCTCTACGGGATCCAATCGTGCTTGCGCGGGACGAACTACACGGGCGCGGGTGGACGCGCGCGCGATTGCGGGGAGGCATCTCTTGCGATGCTCGCCGCCTTCATCAAAGACACCAATCCAGTCTGCGCACCTGTCGCGAAGTCCGGTGGCCTCTCCTATGTCGTCTGCTACGCCAGCGTCGGAGGGAAGCGGCTCGATCTCGCCAACATGATGGTGACAAGCGGTTATGCCTTCGCATCTCTCGACAACAGGGGGATGCCCTATCATCTGCCGTACTCCGTTTCCGAGCAGCTGGCCCAGCGAAGGAAAGCTGGCCTTTGGCAATTCACGGACGTCCAGCACCCCGCCATACTTCTAAGCCGCGAGGCCAATCACCGTGCGAAGGGAGATCAGTGATGATCAAGCGCCTTGCCGTTGCAGCAGTCGGCATGACACTCGTGCAGCCGGTCATGGCTGCCGATCCTATAGGAAAAATTGGGGTAGCCGAGAAATTGCATACGAGTTCTGGCGTCCAATATCCGACATTTAAGGGACCGGTCGCGGTGATCGACGGACGAACTCTGTGGTTCGGATGGCTTGGCGGGGGCGTCAGGCTGCGCCTCGCGGGTATCGATGCCTGTGAACTGCCGCAATGGGCGCTCGATCCAAAATGGGTTGACCGCGCCAAGCAGTTGGCTCCGTCACCGGTGCCTTGCGGGCCATTGGCGAAGGCGTGGCTGAAGCGAACGGTCGGAAACCGGTCAACGATATGCAGTGTCGTTGGATATGGCGCAGACGGCGTCGCCCAAGGACGGTGCGTGGTTCGAGGCCGGGACATTGCGGAGGAGATGCTTCGGGTCGGCTGGGCGCGGGTAGCGGAAACCGGCTCCAATTCTCGGTATGCGGCACTTCAGAGCCACGCCATGGCGTCTCGCTACGGCATGTGGGCCACTTACGTGCTTGATATGAACGAGTGGCGCCGCAAGGCCGTGTATAAGACGCTCTCTCGGCATCCGCCGGCAGACTTTAATTTGCTTGCCGAACGGGAAACCGAGATCTCGCCGCCCTTCGCCGACGCACGCAGCAAGCCGAAAAGAACAGATCGATAGAGCGGTGATCGGGAGATCGGGACCCCGTTGGCCCGGTCTGCAGAATTTTGAACTTGAATGGAAGGGGAGCTCCTTTGAAGCAGATGGCATTCGCCGCCGGCATTATCGCCGGCCTCGCCTCGATGTCGCAACCGACCTATGCAGAAGACGCGGAGTGGGGCTGCCAGATCTTGCTGTGTGCCGCATCGCAGTCCCCGTCGTGGCACGGTGTCCCTTACTGCGTTCCGCCGATGAAGCGACTGATCACGGCAATGTCGAAGCCGCATTTCTCCTGGCCGGTATGCCATGCCGCCAATTCCGGAAAACCCGGTCATCAGGAATATGAGGATTGCCCCGCGGGCATGACGCCGGCCGCAACACCGAATGGGCGTGGCAGTGATGGCTTTGCTGGCACCGAGCTAAGCCAGTGTATCAAGGTGGTCAACCAATGCCAGGATCGATCCGCATTCCAAAGCCAGTACGGCGATCAGAATGCGAATGCGCCTAATGGCATTACCATCACGCCGATACAAAACAATCGCGACAACTGGACAGGAGGTGGCTGCGAGGTGAAAGTCTCTCAACCGCGCCCTCGCAGGGCAGATCCTTATTATTTCGATATCCCAGACGAGAACGGCGGGAAGAGGCGTGTGTGGTTCAACCTTAATCTCTAAACTGGATGACAGCGAAGTTTGAAAAAGGATAATTAAATCAGATACTTAGTGTCATAATAACAATTATGGAACTCCGTCAGTCTCGTTACGATGCACAAATTGCCTGGCCACCGGCCGAACTTGTTCGGGTAAAGACGCCGCACGGTGAGCTTCTGTGCTCGCCTCGGACGCCACGCATTATCTCCCAAATGCCTTCAATCTGCCGCCTCATCGCTTCGCCGAGCGACGTACGGCCTGGACCCTTCCGTTTTAGCAATGGCCTCATTACCGTTCGCGTTCTGGCCGTACCTCAGCTTCAGTCGTCCATGTCGAGTTTGAAAATACCTGATCCAAGTGAACGGATATCGACGGGCGCGCGGTAACGGCAGCAGCCAAGGCGAAGCGTCGGGCGGAATTCGAACTGCTTGCCTTCAGCAACGACACCCCGATCCGCCCGGAACGGGTACTCGAAGAATTGCACAAGCTCCTGCCGCGTGACGCCGTTGTGGTCGCCGATCCCGGCACGCCCTGCCCCTATTTTTCCGGCTATTACGACTTCCTCGAGCCCGGCCGGCATTTCATCACCAACCGCGCCCACGGGGCGCTCGGCTATTCGGTGTCGGCCGCCATGGGCGCATGGTATGGTCGGCAGTCCTCCAAGGTCGTGTCGGTCATGGGTGACGGCAGCTTCGGCGAGCTGGAGACGATCGTCCGCAAGAAGATCCCGCTTTTGATGATCGTCTTCTCCAATTCCGTGTTCGGCTGGATCAAGGCAAGCCAGAAATTCGGCTACAACGAGCGTTATTACTCGGTGGACTTCCACCGCACGGACCACGCCAAGGTGGCTTCCGCATACGGCGTCAAGAGCTTTACCGTTGCCGATCCTGCCGACCTCGCGAAGGTCTTCAAGCAGGCTATCGAGCATGATGGCCCGGTCCTCGTCGATATCTTGTCGCAGCCGCTCGAAGACACGGCCGTGCCGGTCAGCGCCTGGATGGGCTGATTTAATCGCCACAACATAAAAACGAGAAATGGCCCGGGCAGGTATTCCTTGCCCGGGCCATTGCTTGTCCAGCAACCGCTAATCAGGCTTGAAACTTCACCATCGTGCCACCGCCCGACGCCTGGTCCGTCGGGTAGACTTCGACGCGTGCGACATCGACGAAGACCGGGAGGTCGATGACGTTTTCGATCACGCGGGCAATGTTTTCCGGCTGGAGCGAGCGGTAGCCATCATAGAGCACGGCGCTCGCCTGATTGTCCGGGATCGAAGTGCGATAGAGCGAGGTCTCGACACGCCCCGGAACGATCTCGCTGACGCGCACGGATGAACCGAGCAAGTCGAGGCGAAGATTGTCACAGAACAGCGAGAGGCCGGCCTTCGATGCGCCATAGGCCGAAGAGTTCGGGAAAGCCGATTGGCCGCCGATCGAGCCGATGAAGATCAGGTGGCCGCGGCGGCGTGCGACCATGCCCGGCAAAAGCGCCCGCGTCAGATGCATCGGCGCCTTGAGATTGACGTCGATCATCGCGTCGATCTCTGCCGGATCGATGTCCTGGAAGACGGCGCGGGTCGAGAGAATACCGGCATTATTGACGAGAATATCGACCTCTACGCCGTTCAACACCGCGACGATGGCCGCCGTATCCCGCACATCCGCGCGGATCGTCTTGGCACCGCATGTCGTCGCCAGTTCGGAAAGCGCTTCTTCGTTGCGGCCGACCGCATAGACGGTCAGGCCCTTGCCGCGAAGGGCCTGTACGGTCGCCTTGCCGATGCCGCTCGTGGCACCGGTAACGACCGCCACCCGCGATGCATCAGACATAGATATAGCCTCCGCTGACGACGACGTTTTCGCCGGTCGCATAGGAGTTGCGGCTCGATGCCATCATGACGATCCACTCGGCCATTTCGACTGGTTCTGCGGCGCGTCCGAGAGCGCTTGCCTTGGCAAGTTCCGGCAGGAAGCCGAGTTCCTTGGCGCGGTCCGTCGCAAAGCCGGCAGGCGCGACAGAGTTCACGAGGATCTGATCCTTGGCGCATTCCTGCGCGAAGGACTTGGTGAGGCTGACGACGGCGGCCTTCGTCGCGGCGTAATGGGCGTTCTGCGGATGCGCCTTGAAGGCGTCAACCGAAGTCACGTTGACGATGCGGCCGGTGACTTCCGGCGCATTGACGAACTGGCGCATGTGCAGAATGGCAGCCACCATCATGTGATAGGTGCCCTTGACGTTGATCGCGTTTTCCAGATCCCACTCTTCGTCGGTGATCTCGAGGATCGGACGGCGGGGATAGATGGCGGCGCTGTTGACCAGAACATGAATACGGCCGAGCTGTTCCGCGACGGTGGCGAAGCCCGCATGCGCCGTCTCTGCCCGTGAAATATCGGCCGAAGCGGTCGCCACTTCGGCACCGAGGCCACGCAGGGTTTCCGCTGCGGCAGCAAGCGCCGCCTCGTTGCGATCGATCAGGCCGATCTTCGTCGCGCCGTAGGAAATCATAAGCTTAGCCGTGGTGAGACCAAGGCCGGATGCTCCACCGACGATGACTGTCGTTTGGTTCTTCAAGTTCCACCTCTTTATGAACGTTGCACCATTCAATTTGTATGTTATCACTTATATGCCAAGTTTGGCGAAGCTCAAGCACTTTCTGAAAGTCGCAATCATGATTCCGCGTCTTCTGCCACAAGCCCCTTCCGATGACCCTGCCAGGCTGCCGCCGGCGGGCCTTTTCGAGCGCCTGGTCGAAGCGGGTTTCACCGGAGATATTGGCGCCACACCCGGCACGCGGACGGTATTTTCCACCGACAATTCCATCTATCAGTTCGAGCCTGCGGGAGTGGTTTTCCCGCGCGACATCGAGGATCTCAAGATCGTCGCAAGGGTACTTTCCGAACCGGCCTTCGCTCATCTGCCAGTCACGCCGCGGGGCGGCGGAACGGGAACCAACGGCCAGTCCCTGACATCCGGGCTTGGGGTGGATTGTTCCCGCCACATGGACCGAATTATCGAGATCGACCCGGTGCGGCGCGTGGCGCGGGTGCAGTCCGGCGTCGTCAAGGATCAGCTCAACAAGGCACTCAAAGCTCACGGCCTGTTCTTTGCCCCCGAACTCTCCACTTCGAACCGCGCAACGATCGGCGGCATGGTTTCGACGGACGCCTGCGGCCAGGGCTCCTGTCTCTACGGCAAGACATCGAACCATGTGCTTGGCCTGCGGATCGTGCTTTCCGACGGCACGGACTGGTGGTCGCGCGCCATGGATGACAATACGCTTGCCACCATCATGCAACGCCGAGACCGTATCGGCGATATCCACCGCACGGTCGCCTCCATCGCAGACGGGAAGAGCGAACGCATCGCCGAGGTCTTTCCAAAACTCAACCGCTACATGACCGGCTACGACCTCGCCCATATCCGCCGCGAGGATGGGCTCTTCGATCTCAACGCCATTCTCTGCGGCTCGGAAGGCACGCTTGCCATGCTGGCCGAGGTCGAGGTCAATCTCCTGCCGATCCCGGCCCATGTGGCGCTGATCAATATCCGCTACAGCGACTTCAACACCGCCCTGGAGGATGCCCGCTATCTCACCGCACTGAAAGTCGCCTCGGTCGAAACGGTGGACGAGAAAGTCCTCGGGCTTGCCAAGAACGATATCGTCTGGAGCGGCATTTCCCGCTTTTTCCCCGAGGATGCCGACGGCGCCACCAACGGCATCAATATCGTCGAGATCCTTGCCGATGAAGCCGAAACGCTGGACCGCAAGCTCGCTGAGGTCAGCCATGCGCTCGATACCGATGGCATCGGGCGGCACAGGGGCTATACGATTGCGCGAGGCCATGCCGACGCCGAGAGGATCTGGTCGATGCGCAAGCGCGCCGTCGGCCTTCTCGGCAATGTCGATGGACCGGTGCGGCCCGTGCCTTTCGTCGAGGATACCGCCGTTCCGCCGCAAAACCTTGCGGCCTATATTCGCGAGTTCCGTGCGCTTCTCGATGATGCCGGCGTGTCTTACGGCATGTTCGGCCATGTCGATGCCGGCGTGCTGCATGTCCGCCCGGCGCTGGATCTTACCCGCGACGATCACGTTCCGCTCGTGCGCGATATCTCCGATGCCGTCGTGGCGCTCACGCGCAAATATGGCGGTGTGCTCTGGGGCGAGCATGGCAAGGGTGTCCGGTCGGAATATGTGCCGGATTATTTCGGCGATCTCTATCCCTGCCTGCAGGATATCAAGCGCGCCTTCGACCCGGAAAATCGCCTCAATCCCGGCAAGATCGCCTCACCGGAAGGCGGCGCCCTTCTCAGGATCGACGAGGTGCCGCTACGTGGCAACCATGACCTGATCCTCGGCAACGAAATACGTGGCGCGTTCGACAATGCCGCCTACTGCAACGGCAATGGCGCCTGTTTCGATTTCGACGCCCAGAGCCCGATGTGCCCTTCCTACAAGGCGACGCGCGACCGGCGCTTCTCGCCCAAGGGGCGTGCATCGCTGATGCGCGAATGGCTGCGGCTTCTGGCGGAACGTAATGTCGATGCGCGCCACGAAGCAGAAAGCCTCCGCCGCAAGAACGGTCTTGCGACCTTGCCCGTGCGACTGTTCAACAGCCTCAACCCGGCCAACCGCAACGACTTCTCCCATGAGGTGCGGGAGGCCATGGATAGCTGTCTCGCCTGCAAGGCCTGCGCCGGGCAATGTCCGGTCAAGGTCAGCGTGCCGGCCTTCCGCTCGAAATTCCTCGAACTCTATTACGGACGCTATCTGCGGCCGCTGCGGGATCCACTGGTCGCTTCGATCGAGACGACACTGCCGTGGATGTCTCGCCTGCGGCCCGCCTACAACCTTCTGGTCGGCACGGCGATCGGCCGAAGGCTGACGCGGCTTGTCGGCCTCACCGCATTGCCGCCCCTGCCCTCGACCCGCCTCTATCGGGAAGCAGAAAGGCTCGGCATTCCTGTGGCCAGCGCCGCATCCATCGCGATCCTCTCGGAAAAGGATCGCCGCCGCGCGGTGGTTTTCCTGCCCGATATATTCACCGGCTATTTCGATCCCTCAGTCGTGCTTGCCGCGCTTCGGCTTGCCCGGCGGCTGGGCTTTCATCCCCTACTCGCGCCGCCGCTTGCCAATGGCAAGGCGCTGCATGTGCATGGCTATCTCGGCCCCTTCGCCCGCCTTGCCCGGCGCGGCGCGAGCCTGCTCGCAGATATCGCCCGTTCCGGCATTCCGATCGTCGGGATCGATCCTTCAATGACGCTTGCCTATCGCAGCGAATACAAGGGCATTCCCGGCGCAGAGAAGACACCTGCCGTCCTTCTGCCGCAGGAATGGCTCGCCGCCCGGCTCGACCATCTGCCGACCAGCACCTCCCCCAGCACAGGCAAGCGATACCGGATGATGGCGCATTGTACCGAACAGACGAATGCGCCGGCCGCTGCCGGGCAATGGCGGTCGATATTCGCGGCTCTCGGGCTGGATTATGTCACCGACAACGTCGGATGCTGCGGCATGTCCGGCACGTTCGGCCATCAGGCACAGAACCGCGGCACATCGGAAACGCTCTATGCCATGAGCTGGCAACCGGCTCTGGAAAATGCGGGATCCGACGATGTGCCGATGGCGACCGGCTATTCCTGTCGGTCACAGGTCAAGGAAATGGCGGGCAGACGCATCCCTCATCCGTTCGAAATCCTGGCAGCGCTCCTTGAATGACATGGTCGCCCCCGGATTACATGATATGTGACATGTGACTTTACCCATTTAATCAGGCGAATTTCGCTGGAGGATATGTTGTCGATCATTACCCAACGCGGCAATCTGGCCGAGATCGTCACTGCCAAGCTGAACGAACGGATCGAGAGTGGGCTTTACGCGGCCGGCGAGAAAATCCCGTCAAGCGCCATGCTGTGCGAGGAATTCGGCGTCTCGCGTACCGTCATTCGCGAAGCGCTGACCTCGCTCAAATTCGCCGGACGGGTTACGGCACGGCAGGGCGCCGGCGTGTTCGTCACGGAGAAGGAAACCCGGCCGATCGCTTACGAGATCGGCCGCACCGAGGACATCCGCTCGGCCATGCAGATCCTCGAACTGCGTCTGGGTGTCGAGTTGCAATCGGTCGCGCTTGCGGCCGCAAGGCGCACGCCGGAGGCTCTGGCGGAAATCGCCCGGGCCTACGATAATCTCGAAGCCCTGCAGACGGACGATGCCCAAATAGAGGCCCGCGCCGATTTCGAGTTCCATCTCGCCATCGCCCGCGCCACCCGCAATCCGCATTTCCCGAGCTTCCTCGAAGCCGTCATGGACAGCATCAATTTCGACCTGCTACTGAAGCACCGCCAGTCGGCGCGCGCCTATTCCACCTATCTCCGCCAGGTCAACAAGGAGCATGCCTCCATTCTGTCGGCCATCACGCAAGGGGATGTAAAAGCGGCACGCAGCGCCATGAGCCAGCATCTCGAAGAGAGCCTCACCCGCTACGGCGTCATGCTGGACGAGCCTGCCGATCCCGAAACCTGACGGCAGCACTCCCGGCAAGCTCACATATTCGGATAGACAGGTCCTTCACCGCCCTGCGGCGGTACCCAGTTAATATTCTGGTTGGGGTCCTTGATATCGCAGGTCTTGCAATGGACGCAGTTCTGCGCGTTGATCACATAGACCTCCTCGCCATTCTGCTCGCGCCACTCGTAGACGCCTGCCGGACAGTAACGCGTAGACGGACCGGCATAGATGTCGTGCTCGGAGCGCTTCTGAAGCTCCAGGTCCTTCACCTTGAGATGGACCGGCTGATCCTCCTCGTGATTTGTGTTGGACCGGAAGACGGACGACAGGCGGTCGAAGGTCAACACGCCATCCGGCTTGGGATAGTCGATAGGTTTATGCTTTGCCGCCGGTTCGAGCGACTGGGCGTCGGTCTTTCCGTGTTTCAGCGTGCCGAACAAAGAGAAGCCGAACAGCTGGTTGGTCCACATGTCCAGCCCGCCGAGCGGGATGCCGATGACGGTGCCGAATTTCGACCAGAGCGGCTTGACGTTGCGGACCAGCTTCAGGTCCTTGCCGATCGGGCCCGAACGCCATTCATTTTCGATCTCGACCGGCTCGTCGTTGGCGCGGCCGTCGGCAATCGCGGCAGCAAGCTTGTCTGCGGCGAGCATGCCGGAGAGAACGGCATTATGCGATCCCTTGATGCGCGGCACGTTGACGAAGCCTGCCGAGCAGCCGATCAGCGCGCCACCGGGGAAGGACAGTTTTGGCACCGACTGGTAACCGCCCTCGGTGATTGCACGGGCGCCGTAAGAAATGCGCTTGGCGCCCTCGAAGGTAGGCGCGATTGCCGGATGGGTCTTGAACCGCTGGAACTCCTCGAAGGGAAAGAGATAGGGGTTCTTGTAGTTCAGGTGCAGGACGAAGCCGACGGCAACAAGATTGTCTTCCAGGTGATAGAGGAAGGAACCACCGCCGGTCTTCATGTCGAGCGGCCAGCCGAAGGAGTGCTGGACCAGACCCTGCTTATGGTTCTCGGGCTTGACCTCCCAGAGTTCCTTGATGCCGATGCCGAATTTCTGGAAGTCACGATCCTTCGACAGCTCGAACTTCTCGATCAGCTGCTTGGCAAGCGAGCCGCGCACGCCCTCGCCGATCAGCGTATATTTGCCCAAGAGCGCCATGCCGCGGGTATAATTCGGGCCCGGCTCGCCGTTCTTCTCGATGCCCATGTCGCCGGTCGCGACGCCGATAACGTTGCCTGCATCATCATAAAGCACTTCGCTTGCGGCAAAGCCCGGATAGATCTCGACACCGAGTTCTTCCGCCTTACCCGCAAGCCACCGACAGACATTGCCGAGCGAGACGATATACTTACCGTGGTTGTTCATCAGCGGCGGCATGGCGAAGTTGGGCAGTCGGACGGAGC
>NZ_JACHEG010000007.1 GCF_014201355.1 Aliirhizobium wenxiniae | reverse complement strand
CTCGGCTGGGATCCGGCCAAGGTCAATGTCAATGGCGGCGCGATCGCCATCGGCCATCCGATCGGTGCTTCCGGTGCACGCGTTCTTGTCACGCTCCTGCATGCGCTGAAGGCCCGTAACGCAAAGAAGGGTCTCGCAACGCTGTGCATCGGCGGCGGCATGGGCATCGCGCTTTGCGTGGAAAGCTTCTGATCTCGTTGGTCAGCGGCTGTTTCCCAAGGCCGTTGATCATCTCGCAGGCGTCTCTCCTCAGCGTCCCCGCGGGATATGTACCGGGCAACTCGATTTGGTAGGGTTGCCCGGTGCCCCTGACCTCTGAGCGGAATACCTGCAGAAGTGCCTGGCGGTTGGCTGAGCATATCGTCGTCACCGCCTTCACACCCAAGTGTGTGGCTATTCAGCACAATTTGCCCACGGGCTATTGCCTGTTTGCGAGAGATGCTTATCTCCGGGACATGGAGACAATCTCGATTACACAAGGCTCGATGACACAGGTGAAGTGATGGCTTTGGCCGCTGCCGTCGCGATCCTGTTGGTGGGATTGCTGTTTATCTTCAATCGACGCGCCGCCTATCCCGCATTGGCGCTGGTGGCGATCATCGGCGTCACTGTTGCCATCGCAACGGCACTGCAACCTTCGACACGCCACAACACGAGGGAAGCGGTTACGGCAAAAGCGTCGGTAGATCCGATCACTTGCACCGACCCGTCAAAACCCGTCGCGATCGAATTTCTCAATGGTAATGATGCGTCGGTTCAGCGGCTATCCTTCAGTCTCCTGGGGCGCGTGAAAGGGCACTCGTCGGTCGCCTATCGCGGCTTTGTGCGGGACGATACGATTATCGAGCCGGGTCAGGCTGTCGTCACCTGCCATGGGCTGCTTCCGCTCGGCTTCGCCTCGCCAAGACCCGCGACCATTACCCCCGAAGACTATAATTGGTTCGTCGATATCTCGCTTGTCGATTTTTCGACGCGTTAGTCTCCCCAGGAGGAAATCCGGGGAGACTGGTTTCGGTTCAGTCGCCGAACACCGGCACGGCAATTCCCTCAATGCGGAAAAGCTGCTCCAACTCCTCGATGTCGGGGCATTTCGGCGGGTTCGCTAACAGATCCGGGCCAAAATCGGCCTTCGGCAATGCGATAGCCGCGGTTGCAAGCACCGTCGTTCCGGGAGCGATCTCGCCGCGAAGCTGAGGAACCAGCGTCTTGGCGTGGATGAGATTGCTGTTGGCAATGGCGCTGATGGCGGTGCCATTGCGCCTGAAGGCCGGCGACAGGTCGAAAATGGCGCTGCTATCCGTTTGGCCGTGCCATACGGCCTGCCTTTCGGATTGTTCTGCGATATCGACATTGAAATCGGCCCGCGGGATAGCAAAGCCGCCTTCGTTGGTCTGCAACGGGCGAGGTGTCACGATACGGTGCAGGCGGATATGCCATGGATTGGCCGGCAGCAGCCATGTCTCGATCGTGACATCGCTCCATGGTTTCCAGCGGGAATAGAGCTTGTCGCCGGCAATCGATGCCTCTTCCAGCGTCTCGCGCATGCGGAAATGCACGCCGTCATCGGAAAGGCCCAGCATGCCGTCGAAGCTTGCGGCGACGAAATGTCGGTCGTTGAGCTCGATATTGAAGCCGTAACGCGTCGAATAGACGAATTTCGAATATTTCTCGTTGGCGCCGAGCATCTTGTCATGTTGCTGGCCGGAGGAAAGGATGACCGTGTTGCCCGGCGTGTGGATTGCAACCATGCCGGCTTCCTTCAGCGGCACAGGCTCGGGGAATTGCGGGGCAGCGGTCTCTTCCGCCGCCCAGAACGGGTGATCGGCGGACAGCGCCAGCGGCAGGAAGAATTTCAGCGCCCAATAGGGCGAGCCGGCGGAGTTATAGCTCTCGCTCATCATCAGGTTCGGGTAGCCGTAACCGATGGAAAGCACGCCGTCGCGATCCGCGATCGGCAGCTCGGACCACCAGCGGATATGGCGCATGTAATAGCCCTTGATCTCGCTCCAGGGCAGGGCCTCGACACCGGCAAAGGCGAGCGCCCCCCAGATGCCACCGCAAGCAAAACGATAGGTCTGGCTGCGACCGAAGGCGAGTGCCGCACCATCAGGGCCGAACCAGTGGCGGATAGCCCTGGCAAAGACGTTGGCGCGCTCGCGATAGGAGGCAGCGCGTTTCGTGTCGTGCTTGGCGATCACGGAATAGATCAGTGCATAGAAATGCAGTGCGAAGGGCACGTAATGGTCGGCGCGCTTCACCGGCCCGTCGCGATACCAGCCCTCGCCAAGACGGAAAGCTTCCACTTCATCGAGATATTTCTCGGTCAGCGAGCGATCGAAATCGATACCTGCCTGCGTCAGCCCGAGATCGATCAGAACGCGGAAGAATTTCCAGTTGTTGTCGACAAATTCCTTGTCCCTAGCCGAGATCAGATATGCGGAAATCGTCTTCTTCTGGCTCTCGCTCAGCGGCTCCCAGATGAATTGCGGCACCATGGCAATGGCAAAGCCGATCGCGGCAAGTTCCACCTGCCGCTGGTCGGTGCGGGAAACATCGCCCCAATATTCCGGGTGAGACGGATCGGTACCGTTCGCAAGGCCACGACGATAAAGCTCCCAATGCGGAAAATCATAACCGCCTGCCGCCAGCGGTACGATACCCCAGAGCGGCCTGGCAAGCCCTTCAAGATCGGCCGCAGCGCGGTCGAAATGGGCGCCGGTGCCGCTGAGGCGCACCCGTGCACCGCCTTCGGAAAAATAGGGAAGCAGCGGCTTGAACAGATCCATCACCGCTTTCGCGATGTCATCGCGTGTCTTGAGAGGATTGCCATGAAGCGGATTGGCGCGGGCGGGATCGTAGATCATCGGTCTTCCAGTCATTCGTCGGGCATTGAGAGTGTTACGCAGACAAAAGAAAACCCCGCGGCAACCAAGGTCACCGCGGGGGCAGGGAGTGTTACTTGATGGCCTTCACGCCATCGGTCATTTCCTTCAGACCGTCGTCGATCGAAGTATTGTCGGTCATCATCGAGTCATGAGCACGATTGAGGATGACCTCGATACGGGCAGCATTCGGCGTCACGGCCATTTCCAGATAGGACTTGCCGGGTTCGAGTGCCGCCTTGCTGCCCTCGTCCTGCGGGAAGCCGTCAAGCGAGGCGATCTTGGCCGTCACTTCCGGCGTACGCACCGTCGGGATCGTGCCGGTCGATGCGATGATCGAGGCACCTTCCGCGCTGGTGACGAACTTGATGAAGTCGAGAACCGCTTCCTTGTGGGTGGAGTTGCTGTTCACCGACAGGCCGGAAATCTGTGCCGCCGTCGTGCCGGCAACAACACCTTCCGGATGCGGGA
This sequence comes from Aliirhizobium wenxiniae, assembly GCF_014201355.1. Classification (GTDB taxonomy): domain Bacteria; phylum Pseudomonadota; class Alphaproteobacteria; order Rhizobiales; family Rhizobiaceae; genus Neorhizobium; species Neorhizobium wenxiniae. The sequence continues at coordinate 251,087 of NZ_JACHEG010000007.1, read as the reverse complement.
ACTTGACGATACCCCAGTTCTTGCTCTTCGATTCACCCGACTTGACCTTGGCGATCTGCGTGCCGACGAACCATGTACCCATCGGCAGCATACCGATCGTGCCGTTGAAGAAAGGACCCGAATAATGGGTGTTCGAGGTCTTCAGCGTTGCGTAGGAAGGAATGACGCCATCCTTCTGCAGCTTCAGAGCACGCTCGTACCATGGCTTCAGGAAGGAATAATCCGGGCCCGCCAGAGTGTTCTTGCCGTCCTGAATACCTGCCAGCTGAACGGTGGAGCGCCATGTGTGCAGAAGCGCACCATAGGTCTTGTTCACACCCATGCCGCCAGCAAGCTTGGTCGCCGTCTCGTCGAACTGTGCCCAGGTCATGTCGTTGGTCGGGTAGGGCACGCCGGCTTTGTCAAAGATGTCCTTGTTGTAATAGACGACCCAGAAATCCGAGCGGAACGGCAGCGAATAGATCTTGCCGTCGACCGTCATTTCCTCGGCCAGACCGCCGAAGGAGGCCGGATCGATATTGGCTTCCTTCATGTAGGACGACAGGTCCATGATCGAACCAGCGCGGATGAGGTTCGTGTAGTTCGGCACGTCCTTGACGGTGACGATGTCGATGTCCTTCGAACCGCCAGCGAGCTGCGTGGCGATCATCTGCTGGTAATCCTGCGAGCCGAGGTCGATATGCTCGAACTTCACATTGGGCTTCTTGGCCTGGTAGGCTTCGATCAGCGGCTTGTAATAAGCAACCTTGTCCCAGTCCCACAGCGCCCAGCGCAGCGTGACCGCGTCACCGGATTGCGCCAAGGCTGCACCGGCAGTGGAAGCCGCCAAGGCAAGGCCCGCGAGTGTGAGCTTCATGCCTCTCCCGAAAGTCTCCAAATACATCCTGTTTCTCCTTCCCTGGATTGTCTCTGGTTCAGATATGCTTTGCGGCTGCCGCCTTTGTTTGAAGGTTGGGCTGTGTCGCAACAGGCAGGGCAAGCACCATCACGGCCGCTCTGTGCGCGGCAAAGGCGATGGCAAACATGCCGAGAGAAAAATTAAGTGTGGCCGGCATGAACACCGACACCGGATAAAATGCGATGTGGGCGAGCCACAGGCCCGCCACGAAAAGCAGTGCCGCCATCACCGGCAATGGCCGGATGATCGAAGCGATAGCCGAAAGCTGCAACAGCGTTTTGGCCGGCATATCGCGCATCACCATCACCATCAGCACCAGCAGATGGCAGGCCATGAGGCTGAGGAAAACGGTCACGACAAAGGCAATCGCCAGCGGCACCGCCATCATCAGATTATCGCGCGCTGCCGAGGCGTAGGTGCCGATTGCGTAGACGCCCAGACCGATGGCAACGGCAAAAAGCAGCCCCCAGATAGTCGCGCGCCAAAAATAGCGGCGCAGAGCCTCGAGAAAATCGCGCAGCAGATAAGTGTTGCGGTCCTCGACAAAGGCGACGCAGACAAAGGCCATTGCTGCGAGTGCGGCCGGCAGCGGGATGATGAGGAGGGCGGCCAGAATGAACAGGATGTTCAGCTTGACCATCTCCCACCATTCACGGGCGAATGTCTGGCCGAAAAGGGCAAGGCCGGTCTTTTTCGGTGCATTCTTGGAAATGCCCGGCCCTTCCTTCGTCCACATGTCCCGCAGCCACTGCATGGCCTTCCTCCAGGCTCGATGTCCTCAATAGAGGATCGAGCGTTCCGTTTCCTTGTCGAACAGCTGCATGTTTGTCGTATCGACGACCAGCTTTGCCGTTTCGCCCGTCTTCGCCTTGAAACGCGGCGAGACGCGCACGGTCATGGCCTTGTTCCCGGCGGTGATGTTGAGATGGATCTCGGAGCCCATCGGTTCGGCAAGATCGACCACGGCGTCGAACGGCGCGATATTGTCCGGGTTGATATCGCCCGGCGCCAGTTCGTGAAAGTTTTCCGGGCGAATGCCGACAATGACTTCCTTGCCTTCGTAAGGCACGATGCGGGCCTTGTCGAAATTCGCCGGGATCGGCAACACGCGACCGTCGAAGATTGCCACATACCCTTCGCCGCGCTTCTCGATCTTTGAAGGCAGCATGTTCATCTGCGGTGCGCCGATGAAGCCCGCCACGAACATGTTGATCGGGCGATCGTAAAGGTTCTGCGGCGTATCGACCTGCTGGATGTGACCGTCGGCCATAACGACGATCCTGTCGGCCATGGTCATGGCTTCGATCTGGTCATGGGTGACGTAGATAAAGGTCGAGTTCAGTCGCTTGTGCAGCTTGGTGATCTCGGCGCGCATCGTCCCGCGCAGTTTTGCGTCGAGGTTGGATAGCGGCTCGTCGAGCAGGAACACTTCCGGATTGCGCACCATGGCGCGGCCAAGCGCCACGCGCTGCCGCTGGCCGCCGGAAAGCGCCTTCGGCTTGCGGTTCAGGAGATGCGTGATGTCGAGGATCTTTGCCGCTTCCTGCACCTTCTGGTCGATGACCTCACGCGAGGCTTTTCTCAGCTGCAGGCCGAACGCCATGTTCTTGTAGACGGTCATATGCGGGTAAAGCGCATAGTTCTGGAATACCATGGCGATATCGCGGTCTTTCGACGGCACGTCGTTGACGACATCGCCACCGATGATCAGTTCGCCGCCGGAGATTTCCTCGAGACCTGCGATCATGCGCAGCGTGGTGGATTTGCCGCAACCGGACGGGCCGACCAGAATGATGAATTCCTTGTCGGCGATCTCCAGATCGATGTCATGAACAACGGTCAGTGCACCGTAAGTCTTGTTCAATTTCTTCAGTGAAATGCTGGCCATCGGTTTACTCTCTCACCAGTAGGAAGACCACGAACGCGACAGGCGCGTTAGGGCTTCCATGTAATAATAGTCACCCCAGGACACGCACTCGTCGACGCCTTCGCCGCGGCAAGTGTTGTAGGGCGATTTCTTGGAATAGGTGCCGTGCAGAACCAGCCCATTGGAGACGGACGGGTCCTTGACGGCATAATGATCGGCAAGGCTCTTGATCATCCGGCGGGCGAGATCACGGTAACGATCCGCCGCCTCGCCACCGACAAGATCGGCCATTTCCAGCAACCCGCAGGCAACGATCGAGGCCGCCGAGGTGTCGCGCGGTTCGTTGTCGCCATCGGAAAATACCATGTCCCAATAGGGCACCATGTCGGCCGGCAGCTTGTTCAGGTAAAAGGCGAGCAACCGGTCGAACGTATCGCGATATTCGTCGATGCGCTCGTAACGATAGGAAAAGGCCATGCCGGCTACGCCCCAGGCCTGACCGCGCGCCCAGAAACTGTCGTCGGCGTAACCCTGCTTGGTGGCGCCGCGCACCGGTGCGCCGGTAACCGGGTCCATATAGAAGGTGTGATAGGTGGAATCATCCGGCCGTACAGAGTTTTTCAACGTCGTGCGGGCATGGATCAGCGCGATATCGCGGTATTTCTGGTCACCCGTCTGTTCCGTTGCCCAATAGAGCAAAGGCAGGTTCAGCAGGCAATCGATGATGTAACGGTATTCTTCCGCCACGCCCTTTCGGCCCCAGGCCTGAATGAACTGGCCGATCGGCTGGTAACGTTCGATCAGCTGGTCGGCGGCCAGCAGCGCTGCCTTGCGACCATCCTCGTCACCCACCAGTTTCCATGCAGCGATGCAGGAGGGTGAATAGAGGAAACCCATGTCGTGGTGGTCGGTTTCGATGCGGTTTTCGATCCGGTGCAGAAAGCTCTGCACCTGGATTTGTGCCGCATATTGAAAGGTCTTGTCGCCGGTATGTTCGAAAGCCAGCCAGATTTCGCCCGGCCAGAAACCGGCGGTCCACTGGTTGTTGGCAACGGGCGGATAGAAGTTGTTCACGCTCGAATGGTTCTGGGCGCTGTAGGTAAATTCCGGCAGATTGCGGCGGATCTGCGCCACAGCGACGTCGAGGGCGGCTTTTACTTCTTCATCGTTAATCGGCTGCGGAGCGATGAGGGAAACGGCATTCATGAACTTAACCCTTCAGGCCGGAGGATGCGACGCCTTCGACGAAGAAGCGCTGCAGCGACAGGAAGACGATCAGGACCGGGATCAGCGCCACCACGGAGGCGGCCATGATCAGCCCGTATTCGGCGGAATACTGCGAGATGAACATGCGCAACCCGATCTGGATCGTCTTCAGCTCGGTCTTGGTCAGGTAGATCATCGGCCCGAGAAAATCGTTCCAGGTGGTGACGAAGGTGAAGATCGTCAGCGTGGAAAGTGCCGGTTTGGATAACGGCAGCATGATCTTGGCCCAGATCTGGTACTCGTTCATGCCGTCGATACGCGCCGCTTCGCAAAGCTCGGTCGGGATCGACATGTAGAACTGCCGCATCAGGAACACGCCGAAGGCGGTGAAGGCTTGAAGGCAGATCAGCGCCAGATGCGTGTTGTTGAGGCCGAATTCGCGCATCAGCAGGAACTGCGGCACCATATAGACCTGCCAGGGCATGGCGATCGTGGCGATATAACCCAGGAACAACGCGTTCTTGTAGGGGAAGTCGAGCTTGGCAAAGGCATATGCCGCAAAGCTTGAGGTAAACAGCTGCATCAGCGTGACGATGATCGTCAGCTTCGACGTGTTGTAGATGAACAGCGCCAGCGGGATCTTGGTCCAGATATCGACGTAGTTCTGCCACTGCGGATTGGACGGGATCCATTCGATCGGGAAAACGAAGACTTCGCTGCTCAGTTTCAGCGAGGCCGACAGCATCCAGGCGAAAGGAAGCAGCATGATGATGGTGATCAGGATCACCGTCACATAGATGGCGGCGAGTTTCCCGGTGAGTTTCTGGCCGGCAATACGCATGGCTCAGTCCTCCTTCTGGCGGCGGAACTGGATGACGGTGATACCCAGCACGAGGAAGAACAGGACGAGCGCGATCATGCTGGAATATCCGAGATCCCAGGAGACGAAGGCCTCGTTATAGATGTGATAGACAAGCACGAGGGTCGATGTGCCGGGACCGCCCTGCGTGATCATGTAGATCTGGTCGAACACCTTGAAGGACTGGATGGTCAGCATGACGGTGACGAAGAAGGTCGTCGGGCCGAGCTGCGGCACGGTGACGTAGAGAAACTTCTGCCAGGCATTGGCGCCATCCAGATCGGCGGCCTCATAGAGCTCGGAATTGATGCCCTGCAGGCCGGCCAGATAGATGACCATGAAATAGCCCATGCTCTTCCACACGCCGAACAGGATGACGGTGACCATCGCCCAGTGGCGGTCGGCGGCCCATCCCGGCATGTCCTTCGGATCGAGGCCGAGCGTGTAGAGAAGCATGTTCACCGGACCCATTTCCGGGTTGAAGATCATGTTCCAGACGACGGCCACAGCCACCAGCGAGGCGACGTAGGGGAAAAACATCGCGGTGCGGAAGAAATCGCGACCGAGGATTTTCTGGTTCAGAAGGATGGCAAGGCCGAGCGCGCAGGCAAGCGTCGCCGGTACCGAGACCACCGTATAGATGATCGTGTTCCAGAAGGCGTCGATAAATGCCTTGTCTTCGAACAGGCGCCAGAAATTGTCCAGCCCGGCAAAGGTCATGGCATTGCTGCCGTCCCAGTGCATGAAGGCCAGCACGAAGGCAAAAAGGATCGGGCCGAGCGTGAAAACGGCAAAGCCAAGGAAATTCGGAGCAATGAAGGAATAGGCGACGAGCGCGTCCTGCACCCTGCGGCGACGTCTGGACACGACCTTGCGTCGTCTCGTCACGACCGGCGTATCGCCGGCGGCAATGGTAGAGTTAGCCATCATACTCCTCCGAGAAAAGATGCCGCAGACAGTGCTTCTTCGTGAGCCTATCCGCAGATGCACGGCAAAAAATTGATCTGCCTTCCGTGCCTCCTCCCACGATCGACATATCATATCCACGACATTGGTCAAACAACTTCTAAATGGATAATATGAATTCTGTAGAAAAGCCAAAATACATATGATAGGCGATGTCTCACGCAGTTTTGATGGCAGGAGGAAGCGATGTTTTGCGAGGCTGCAGCGCACATCCCTTCGGTTTTCCCAGAGTTTCTCCCCGGTGCTCGGTTTGATGATCGAAATGCATGGCGGGGCGTCGCCGATGAATTGAAGGCGCATGTGCTGAGGGATGCCGAAGCGGCATCCGGTCGCAGTTGGTCGATGATCACGGCCGAGGATTACCGGCAGTTCTCGATTACGGGCAACAGGGCGGATTTCGAGGCCTTGTATTTCTCCCGTCGGCGGATGCTGAACGATCTTGTGCTCGGCGAACTGGTCGAGGGCGAGGGCCGTTTCCTGCCGTCGATTGTCGATGGCGTGATGCTGATCTGCGAAGAAAGCGGATGGCAGCTACCGGCGCATAATTCCTATGAACGCGGCGCCATGCGCCATCCCCTGCCGGATGTCGAGCGTCCGGTCATCGACCTCTTCGCCGCCGAAACCGGTGCGTTGCTTGCCACGGTGGCCTCGCTCCTCGGCGGGCCGCTGGATCAGATAAGTCCCATCATACGACGCCGCATCGAGCATGAAGTGCATGTTCGAATTCTCAAGCCCTATCTCGGCACGCATTTCTGGTGGATGGGCAATGGCGCGGAGCGGATGAACAACTGGACGGCCTGGATCACCCAGAACGTCCTGCTTTCGGCCTTCAGCCTCGATACCGATGATGAATTGAAGCGCCGTGTCGTGGAAAAGGCGCTCGGCAGTCTCGACTGTTTCATCAAGGATTATGCCGAAGACGGTGCATGCGAGGAGGGCGTGGTCTATTATCGCCACGCGGCACTTTGCATGTTCGGCGCCATGACGATCCTCGATACGGTCGCACCCGGCTCTATGTCGTCGCTCTGGAGCGCACCGAAGATCCGCAACATGGCGGAATACATCCTCCATATGCATGTGGATGGCCGCTATTATTTCAATTTCGCCGATTCCGCCGCCGTCATCGATCCCTGCACGGTTCGCGAATATCTGTTCGGCAAGGCTGTCGGATCGGATGCGCTGGCGGCCTTTGCCGCAGGGGATCGGGCGACCAGCAAGACGCCGCACCTGCCCGAGGAATGGAATCTCTGGTATCGCGTTCAGGAACTGCTAACCAAGGTGCCATTGTCCCAAGCGGAGCAACTACCCGTCGCCGATGCCTCCTATCCCGGTATCGGCCTCTATATCGCGCGAGACGATCGCTTCGCGCTGGCGGTCAAGGGCGGCAACAACGGCGAAAGCCACAATCACAACGATGTCGGCAGCGTCACGCTCTACAAGGACGGCCAGCCGTTCCTGATCGATGTCGGTGTCGAGACCTATACGGCCAGAACCTTTTCGTCCCGACGTTACGAAATCTGGACGATTCAGTCCGCCTTTCACAACCTTCCGACATTTGGTGACGTGATGCAGTCGGACGGCGCAGCTTTTGCCGCGCGCGACATGCGGGCGGAATTTTCGGCCGAACTTGCGGAAATCTCGCTCGATATCGCACCCGCCTATCCGGAAACGGCAAGGCTGCGCGCCTATCGCCGCAAGGTCAACCTGCGCCGTGGCCGCGGTGTGGAGATCGCCGATGTCCACGACGGAGACCTGCCGGCCGTACTGTCGCTGATGGTCCGCGATGAGCCGGTCCTTCGCGGCGGCTCGGTTCATGTGGGCGAATTGGGATCCATCGAGATCGAGGGAGGCGGCGAGGTCGAGATCGAGACAATCGAGATCGACGATGCACGCCTGGCGATTTCGTGGCCCTCGAAAATTTATCGGCTGCGCATTCCGCTTGTCGGCAGGCAGCTGAAATTGCAGATCGTCTGAGGAGGACGGAATGGAACTGAGACTGAAGGTGATCGGCGCAAGCGGCGTGGTGCGCGCTGAGGCGACCAATAGCGACGAGGCGTTTCTGATCTTTCGCGGCGCCTACGAAGATGGGGATCATGTGATTGTCGAAGCCTCGGAAGCGGGGCATGTCCTGCTTGCGCTCGATGATGCGATGAGCCCGACGCTGGTTTATCTGAAGGGCACCGATTACGCTCTGACCGTACCGTTCGACATCCGTCGCGCGCCCTATTCGCCCCGCGCTTTCACAGGCGAGCTGCATCGCCTGCATGTCCGCAAGGCCCGCCCGGAAGAGGTAGGGCAGCGCCGCAATCTCGCGCTCAATCCTTGGGACGACAAGGGCAACAGGACACTGTTTCCGCATGCGGAAGCAAACGTCCAGACACGCGGCGAGACCCAGTTTGCCGCGAGAAATGCCATCGATGGCGAAAAGGCCAATGATGATCATGGCCGCTGGCCCTATACGAGCTGGGGCATCAACATGGATCCGGCGGCGGAGCTGACGGTCGAGTTCGGCCGGCCCGTCACGGTCGACGAGATCGTGCTCTATCTGCGTGCCGATTTCCCGCATGATGCCTGGTGGGAAAATGCCAGCGTCACGCTCTCGAGCGGGCCGGTGCACAGCTTTCCTCTGGTCAAGACCGGCAATGCGCAGAGCTTTCGGATCGAGGAGCAGCAGGTCGAGTGGGTCAAGCTGCATAGCCTGATCAAGGCCGAAGACCCGTCGCCCTTCCCGGCATTGACGCAGATCGAAGTCTGGGGTCGTGATATAGGCTGATGGGATTGGTTTCCCGGTTGATCTGCAGATCAGCCGGGGATGGCGCGCGAGTTACGCAGCAGTTCGCGGTAGCGGGCCTGGCTGCCTCTCAGATGATCGCGCATGGCATTGCGTGCCGCCTCTTCGTCGCGATCGGAAATCGCCATGACGATCGCCTCGTGTTCCTTGTGGATCAGGCGGCGATAGGCGGTCTGTTCGGCAAAGTCCGGGTCCGGCAGTGGGCGTGATTGAGGAATGACGGCGGTGCCGTGAAATTCCAGATGCTGGCGAAACAGCGGATTGTTGGTCGCCTCGGCGATTGCGACGTGAAGCGCCAGATCGGCCTCGCGGATCGATTCATTCTCCTCGATGCAGCGCAGAACCTGCCTGTGACATTCGAAGATGGCCTCTTCCTGCGCCGGTGAGCGACGCGCGGCGGCGAGGCCGGCCGCCTCGATTTCTAGAGGCGCGCGGACTTCAAGTACTTCGAGATCGGACGATACGCGTGCCTTGTCGACAGTTCGGGCCGGTGTCACCTGAAAGGCTGGATCGAGCACGAAAATCCCCGCCCCTTGCCTGACCTCGACAATGCCATCCGATTTGAGCGCAGCAACGGCCTCACGAATGACCGTGCGGCTCACCTTGTGGGTTTCGGTCAGCTCCACTTCGCTTGGCAATTTCTGCCCGGGCGAATACTGGCCGCTCGAAATGGCGTGCCGGAGGCTTGCCCCCACTTTTGAAACCAGTGATCCCGGTCCCTTTTGCCGAACCTTGGTCTGGACCGTCACAGCTGTTCCTCGCGATGCAGCGGATAAGTCGAACCGATTTCCGGCGTATCCGCATGCTTCCTAAATAGGTATGACAAATTTCAATTATTATCAATCACAGAAAGACGATCTACAGAGGTTTTGCGTCCAATTGACGCTTTTAAGTTGAGGAAAACGAAGGCTGGACGCAGGTATTTGTCTGCTGTATCTCTCGAAATCGAGCGCAGCCATTTTAGTCATATGATGACATGCGCGGCAGCATTTCGGGAGGATGCAGGCGTCATGCCCATGAATGATATTTTCGATCAGCGTCGTTGCGAACTTGGAGAGGGTGCCTTCTGGCATCCGCAGCGTCAGCAGTTTTTCTGGTTCGATATCGTCAACAATCTGCTCCTGAGCCGGGAAGGCGACAAGCCGCTTGAATGGGCGTTCGATGAAAATGTGTCGGCGGCCGGCTGGCTTTCCACCGATGAATTGCTGATTGCGGGAGAGAGCGGCCTTTCGAGCTTCAATCTTGTGTCGGGAAAACGCGGGTCTGTGGCTGCATTCCCGCATGATCCAAGCCTGCGCTCTAATGACGGGCGGGCCGACCCCTATGGCGGTTTCTGGATCGGCACGATGGGTAAGCGCTCGGAACAGGAAGCCGGGGCGATATGGCGTTACTGGCGCGGCGAGTTCCGCATCGTCTTCGGCAAGATCAGCATCACCAATGCCATTTGCTTCGACGCCGAGCGCTCGCTCGCCTATTTCTCCGATACCCGCCAGAAAAAGATCTGGCGCGTCCGGCTGGATGAGCAAGGTTGGCCGTCGGGCGAGCCGGACCTGTTCGTCGACCTGACCGAGGCCGGCCTCAATCCTGATGGCGCGGTGATCGATGCCGCCGGTAACCTGTGGAGCGCGCAGTGGGGCGGGCGTCGCGTCGCCTGTTACGCATGGGAGAGTGGAGAAGAAATCGCCGCCGAATATTTCGAGGCGACGCGCATATCGTGCCCGGCTTTCGGCGGTGCGGATATGCAAAGCCTTTTTGCAACCTCGGCCTGCCAGGGCATGAGCGTCGAGGCACGCGAAGCCGAACCGCTGGCCGGCATGACCTTCGAGCGCAAACTTGCGGTGCGCGGCGTTAGCGAGCCGCAGGTCATCCTGGGCTGACCGCCGTTGCTCCGGCAGACTGAACTTGATGCTGCAGGCATGAACAGGAAAATCGGATGACCCACGCAATGCACGAAGATTCCGATGTTGACGAGGCGGTTCTGGATCGCAAGGCTCGGCTGGAATTCATGACCTGGGAGCGCAAGCCGGCCGAAACCGATAGTGCCGGCCAGAGGGCATTGAAGCAGAAGCTTGCGCGCTCCGCCAATGCGCGGATTGCCGACACGGCCTATATCGCCGAAGACGCCCGTATATTCACCACGTCGCTCACTGTCGGCCACCGTTCCTGGATCGCGGCCCATGCGCTGGTTCGCGGAGATATCGAACTCGGCTCGAACTGCTCGGTCAATGCCTATGCCTGCATCTCGGGAAAGGTACGCTGCGGTGATGGCGTGCGTATTGCCTCGCTGGTCTCGATCGTCGGCTTCAATCACGGGTTCGATGACCCCGATACGCCCATCAATGATCAACCGCACGAGATCAAGGGCATCGTCATCGGCGACGATGTCTGGATCGGCGCAAATGCGGTCGTTCTCGATGGCGTGACGATCGGCAATGGCGCGGTGATCGCGGCAGGCGCGGTCGTCAACAAGGATGTTCCGCCGCTGGCGATCATGGCCGGCGTGCCGGCAAAACTTATCCGCCGCCGCGGCGAAAAGCCGATCGCTGCAAAATCCCGCCGTGGCGAAGTGGAAAAAGCGCTTCGTGCGATTAGCGACATGGCGGAAGGCCAGTGGCGGGATGTTTTGAGCCACTATCGCCGGTCTCAAGGTTATGTCTCTCCCGATGCGAATGGTGCCGCCCGCGAGAGCGTCCGGCATCAATGTGATGCGATAGAAATTGCCGCAGGTTTTGGAGAGGCTCCTTCTGGTGACGAGGCGAAGGCGATCATCGATCGCCTGCAGTCGATGCAGGACCCGCAGACCGGGTTGTTTCCCGATCCCTTTACGCCCCCGGATCCTTCCCAACCCGTCCTGGAAGATAACCTCTCCCTCTATAATGTCCTTGCCGCCGGTTATGCCCTCGAAGTTCTTGGGTCCAGGCCGAGATACCCGATCGCCAGTGCGGAGATGGATGCGGTTTCCCTATGCGACTGGCTGGACGCTTTGCCGTGGAAGAACCGAGCCTGGCGCTGCGGCGATCGTATCGATGGCATCGCCACGGCGCTTTATTTCAATGCGCGATATTTCGAAAGTGGGAGGGGACGCGAGGTTCTGTTCGGATGGCTGGCGACCCATGTCGACCGCGCCACCGGCCTCTGGGGCAGGCCGACCGCGGAGCAGGGGCTTCTGCAGCCGATCAATGGGTTTTATCGCCTCACACGCGGAAGCTATGCGCAATTCGGCTTGCCCGTTCCGCATCCGGATGCGGCGATCAATTCGGTTCTGACCCATTACCGGAATTATGAGGGTTTTTCCGACGACAACTACACCGCCTGCAATCTGCTCGATACGATCCACCCCCTCTGGCTTTGCCTCAAGCAGACGGATTTCATGCGCGCCCAGGCGGAAGCCGTGTCCGAAAGCATCATCCTGCGCGCGCCGGAACGCTGGCAGGCCGGAGCCGGTTTCGCCTTTGCGGATGGCCAGGAGGCCAGCCTGCAGGGCACCGAAATGTGGCTTTCGACGCTGCATCTCGCCGCCGACCTTCTAGGCCTGAAAGAGCAGTTCGCCTTCGTGCCGCAAGGCGTACATCGCACCCGCGCTGCCGGGCTGGGGATTTAGCCCGCCCGTCGGCCGGTTCTCAATCAAGCATGACCATATGCGACGCGACCTGTTCCTCGAAGAATTTCGAGAAGGAGGCGATGCGTGGTGGCAGGGCCTGATAGGGTGGATAATAAAGCGTCAGCCAGAGCTCCGGCGGCGCCCAGCCCTGCAGGACATGAACGAGGCGACCGGTCCTCAAATGTTCGGCGATGTGGAAGCCGGGCAGCATCGCAACGCCGGCGCCATCGGCCGCCATGTCGGCAAGCACTTCGCCATTGTTGGCGCTGAAGGCCCGGCCTGCCGAGATCGTCATGCTCGATCCGCCATCCGACAGAACCCAGTTCTCCCGACGGCTTTCGCCGCTATAGGCAAGGCAGTCATCGGGCGAAAGCTCGCTCGGATGCTGCATGTCGACGAAACGGCTGCCGGGGGCGGCAACCAGAATGCGCGGCACGACGCGGATCTTGCGCCAGATGGTGAACTTGTCGGAAGGTTGCGACGAGATGCGGATCGCCAGATCGTAATCGTCGTCGACGATGTTGACGAGACCGTCCGAGAGCGAGATCTCGAAACTCATCTTCGGATACCGTTCCTTGAAACCCGAAAGGATAGGCGGCAGCACCGCCTTGCCGAACCATGTCGGAGCGCTGATCCGCAGCCGCCCCTCGTCCGCCTTGTGGGCGTTCATCACGTCCTTGCGGGCATTTTCGAGCGCTTCGATCGCCGGCTGAACCTGTGCGGCAAAAATCGCGCCGTCTGTCGTCAGCGAAACCTGCCGTGTGGTGCGGACGAAAAGCTGGACGCCGAGATCTGTTTCCAGCGCCGCGATGGCGCGTGTCACCGCCGCCGGCGTCATGTCCAGTTCGCGGGCGACCTGGGCGAAGTTCCGCTTTTCGGCAGCGAGCAGAAAGATCTTGAGGGCTTTATAGTCGTTCATCTCGATTATTTCAAAATTTGCAATTCAATCAAAAGTAATATTGCAATTCCGCAGCCTGATCAATCGGCCTAAATCTCTGTCCACGAACACAGACAAACGCCGAGAAAGAAAGGCACTCAGATGATCAAGGATATCAAGGGACTGCACCACGTCACGTCGATGGCGTCGGATGCCCGTCAGAACAACCGCTTCTTCACAGATACGCTTGGCCTGCGCCGCGTCAAGCAGACCGTCAATTTCGACGACCCGAGCGTCTACCATCTCTATTACGGTGACGAAAACGGCTCTGCCGGCACGGTGATGACCTATTTCCCCTTCCAGCACATGATGCTCGGTCGTCCGGGCGTCGGTGAGGTCGGCGAAACCCAGTTCTCCATTCCCAAGGGCGGGCTGAAATTCTGGCAGGACCGGTTTGCAGCGCAGGGCGTCGATGGGCTGGAAAGCGATACGGTCTTTGGTGCCAAGCGTTTGAAGTTCATGGGGCCGGATGGCGATGGGCTTGCGCTGATCGAATCCGCCGATGACAACCGCAAGCCTTGGCTGGCGGAAGGCATTCCCGACGATGCGGCGATCCGCGGTTTTGCCGGTGCACGCTTCAATCTGCATGACACGGCTGCGACGGAAGAACTGCTCGGTTTCATGGGCTACCAGCGCGCTGAAACCGAAGGTGATGTCACCCGCTTCATCATCCCAGGCGGTAACGGCGCCGATACGATCGATCTCGCCGCATTGCCCAAGACGCCGTTTGCCCGGCAGGGTGCAGGCTCCGTGCACCACATCGCCTTTGCCGTCGATAACCGCGAAAAGCAGCTGGAGGTGAGAAAAGCCCTGATGGATACCGGTTATCAGGTCACCCCGGTCATCGACCGCGATTATTTCTGGGCGATCTACTTCCGCACGCCGGGCGGCGTGCTGTTCGAAATCGCCACGAACGAGCCGGGCTTCAACCGCGATGAAGATACGGCGCATCTGGGCGAAGTGTTGAAGCTGCCGACCCAGTATGAGCCGTTCCGTGACCGGATCGAAGCCAATCTTGAGCCGCTGGCCGCCTGACGGGGTTCGGTAGAGAGAGCAAAACGCCGCGTGTCTTAACGACCGCGGCGTTTTAGTGCCTATGCCTGGAGCGCCCGTAACGCTGTGCGATATGGGCGTTGAATGCCAGCGCCACATGGACGAGAAGCCGGTCTCTGACATCGTCGGCCATGTCGAAAAGTGGCATCAGGGCGGCCCCGATATCCCGCACCGTCGGGTCTTCGATCCCGCGACAGATCGCCAGGTCGTCGACACGCGGCTCGCCGGCCTCATCTGCAAGTTCCGCCAGATGTTGGCGCGGAACGTGGAAGACGAGCGCTTCGAAACTGCCACGGATGGCAATGCCGGCGCCGTGTTTCAGGCTGATCAGACAGATCGATCCTTTCGGATAGAGTTTCAGCGGTGCCGGCGGCCGATCGGGCCAGACATCGCGATGCTCGACATCGATCAGGTAAAGCACGACGAGAAACGCATCATCGGCCGGCAGGATGACGGGGTGGTCCGTATCCTCGTAGTGACGCCAGAGGTGAGTGATGGAAAGTTCGGCTCTGCGAAGCGGCCTGGTCGTCAGAGATCGGGCATTATCTGTCCCGAAATAGTCTGCGATCTTCTCGCCTGCGGGCAATGCTTCACTCACATCTGTCTCGCTTGTTCCCGTATCGGCGTACAGCTCGAACCGGGTGCTGGGAAAAGTTGTAACTGCCAATCAGTAGTTTCGACTTAAGCGGTATGGCGAAATCAATCATAATCGACAATCATAAGCGTTATAGAACGGAATAGACCAAATCTCGCAGCCATGGCATCAAAACGCTTGTTGCCCTTTGGTTGCTCCATAGTCGTCCTTGAACGGTTGAAAGAGAAAGTAGGGCCCTTGCTCCGTAAATCCATTAGCGGGACGAACTCTTCTGTCGGGCAGACGACCGACAGTTTCGGTTGCCCGTTCGACAAGCTCTACAAGGATCAATCGCTTCACGGTGCGGATATCTCGTTTTTCCGCAAGGGCACGCGTGACGACAGGATCGAGCAGGTCGTGACACCGGCGAGCGACCGCGGTTTTGCCATCGGCATATCGACTGTCCCCGGCCACTCGCGTCGGATTTTTCACGAACATCACGCGACTACCCATGTGTTCGAGGAGGACGCTCTCTACATTCGCAATCTCGCGGAGCCTTACAAAGCGGATCTCAACGGGGCTTTCGACATGCTCCTGCTCGAGATTTCCCCGGCTTCGCTCATCAAAATTGCCCAGGAAGCCGACTTTTCCGGCGTGACCATGCTCAACGCGGAAACCGCGTCGACCGACCCCGTCCTCGCCAATCTCGTCCGAGCGCTCGTGCCGGCGCTGGAGCGACCGGAAGACGCGAGCAGGCTGTTCGTCGACCAGCTGGCAACGGCGATCGGTACCCATCTGGTTCAGCGTTACGGCGGCAAGACGCAGGCATCCTCGACGAGATCGCGAAAACTGTCGCGCTCACACGAGGTCCTCGCCAAGAACCTCCTACTCGAAAACCTCGATGGGCAAATATCCATTCTGGATGTCTCGCGCGCCTGCAATCTGTCACGCGGCTATTTCATTCGCGCCTTTCGCGAAACGACCGGTGTGACGCCCTATCAATGGCTTCTTGCCGAGCGGATCACCCGCGCGCGGGAAATGCTGCGCAGCTCCGAGGCTCCGCTTTCCGAAGTGGCAATCGCCTGCGGCTTTGCCGACCAGAGCCATTTCACCCGGGTTTTCACCAATGTCGTGGGGACCACGCCGGGCCATTGGCGGCGCAACGCCTGAGGCGACTTCTCCATCCGTTTAATCGTTGCCGCTGGCTGGCCCGCAAGTCCGCCGGCGACCGTCTGTTTTTGCCATTTGGCAAATCTAACGTTCCTTACGTCCAATTCACCGGACTTTGAGACAAGACCATTTTCTTCAATTGAGCGATTTTCTGCACCGTCGAACGATCACCATTGGAGCTTCAGCCCAAGACACGACAGGAGCCGGAAAAACGCAAGGCGATAATTTCAGAAATCGCAATTCACTCGCAATTAATATTGCAATTCCGTGAATTTCGAAATCGCTTTAGGTTTGTTTTCAGCAGCCAAGACGAACGAGAGTGGACGGAGCTGCAAAGCTTAAAAAGGCTCCAGACACTCACGAACCTCCTGAGACGAGCGCCGACACCCCGGCGCCCGGTCGGCAGGTGCTGCCCAGTCAAAACCTGCCGCATCAGCGGTTCAACAAACGCACAGAGGAACCTCAAATGTCCAAGCTCGAAGTCCTGACCCCGAAGAACAGCCAGCTCATCTTCATCGACCAGCAGCCGCAGATGGCTTTTGGTGTCCAGTCCATGGATCGCCAGGTTCTGAAGAACAATGTCGTCGGCCTCGCCAAGGCAGCAAAGATTTTCAATATCCCGACCACCATCACCACGGTCGAAACCCTTTCCTTCTCCGGTCACACGTTTCCTGAACTGCTCGCCGTCTACCCGGAGAACGACATCCTCGAGCGTAGCTCGATGAATTCCTGGGACGACCAGAATGTCCGCGACGCGCTCGACGGACACGCCGCCCAAGGCCGCAAGAAGATCGTCGTTTCAGGCCTGTGGACCGAAGTCTGCAACACCACCTTCGCGCTGTCGGCAATGAACGATCGTTCCGACTTCGAAATCTACATGGTTGCCGATGCCTCCGGCGGCACGACGGCCGACGCCCACAAATACGCGATGGACCGCATGGTTCAGGCCGGTGTCATCCCGGTCACCTGGCAGCAGGTCTTGCTCGAATGGCAGCGCGACTGGGCACACCGCGAAACCTATGACGCCGTCACCTCGCTCGCCAAGGAACATTCCGGCGCCTACGGCATGGGCATCGATTACGCCTACACCATGGTTCACGATGCCGCCGAGCGCGTCACCCACGGCAAGCGCATCGGCCCGAACCCGGCCCAGATCAACGGCAAGTAAGGCCTGATGGAACCGCTCCGATAACCCCAATCGGAGCGGTTTCCGCATCACCGAGGAGGTTTCCATGAAAGTCTATCTTTTGTCGCTTGGCGCCGGTCTTCTGGTCGGTATCGTCTACAGCCTTCTGAATGTCCGCTCGCCCGCTCCGCCGGTCATCGCCCTTGTCGGCCTGCTCGGCATTCTCGTCGGCGAGCAGATCATCCCGCTTGCGAAAACGCTCTGGAGCAAGGAGCCCGCGGCGATCTCGTGGATCCACCAGATCAAGCCGCACATGTTCGGCCATTTGCCGAAAGGCAGTGAGCGGACCGCCGATCTCGCCACCCACCAGACATCATCCGTAGAGGAGAAGAGCTGATGCCCACACGTCGAACCCTTCTCGGCGCGGCGTCCAGCCTCGCCTTCCCGTCGCTTTTCTCGTCGGCCCGCGCTGCCGATCCCGTCAAAACCGGAACCGATATGATGCATCCCGACACCATTCTCCATAACGGCCGCGTCACCACGCTCGACCGCACCAATCCCAATGCCACGGCAATCGCCATCAAGGACGGCCTGTTTCAGGAAGTCGGCACCGATGCCGAGATCATGGCGCTTGCCGGTCCGCAGACGAAGATCGTCGATCTAAAGGGCAAGCGCGTTATGCCTGGCCTGATCGACAACCACACCCACGTCGTGCGTGGCGGTCTGAACTACAATATGGAACTGCGCTGGGATGGCGTCCGGTCGCTTGCCGACGCCATGGACATGCTCAAGCGCCAGGTGGCAATCACGCCCGCACCGCAATGGGTGCGTGTCGTCGGTGGCTTTACCGAACACCAATTTGCCGAAAAGCGCCTGCCGACGATCGAGGAGATCAATGCGGTCGCCCCCGATACGCCTGTCTTCCTCCTGCATCTTTATGACCGCGCGCTCTTGAATGGCGCCGCCCTTCGCGCCGTCGGTTACACCCGCGACACGCCGAACCCTCCGGGCGGCGAGATTACTCGCGATGCCAACGGCAACCCGACCGGCATGCTGCTCGCCAAGCCGAATGCCGGCATTCTTTATTCGACGCTCGCCAAGGGCCCGAAGCTGCCCTTCGACTATCAGGTCAATTCCACCCGTCATTTCATGCGCGAACTCAATCGCCTCGGCATTACCGGCGTGATCGATGCCGGTGGTGGCAACCAGAATTATCCGGACGATTACGAAGTCATCCAGAAACTGTCGGACGAAAACCAGCTCACCGTCCGGCTTGCCTACAATCTCTTCACCCAGAAGCCGAAAGAAGAGAAGCAGGACTTCCTCAACTGGACGTCTTCGGTCAAATACAAGCAGGGCAACGATTATTTCCGCCACAACGGTGCCGGTGAAATGCTCGTCTTCTCCGCTGCCGATTTCGAGGATTTCCGCCAGCCGCGCCCGGAAATGGCGCCGGAAATGGAAGGCGAACTGGAAGAGGTTGTCCGGGTTCTTGCCGAAAACCGCTGGCCCTGGCGCATGCACGCCACCTATGACGAGACCATCTCGCGTTCGCTCGATGTCTTCGAAAAGGTCAACAAGGATATTCCACTCGAAGGCCTCAACTGGTTCTTCGACCATGCCGAAACTATCTCGGAACGTTCGATCGACCGCATTGCGGCACTTGGCGGCGGTATCGCCACCCAGCACCGCATGGCCTATCAGGGCGAATATTTCGTCGAGCGTTATGGTCATGGCGTTGCCGAAGCCACTCCGCCGATCCGCCGCATGCTCGACAAGGGCGTCAATGTTTCGGCCGGCACGGATGCTACCCGCGTCGCCTCCTATAACCCCTGGGTTTCGCTGTCCTGGATGGTGACGGGCAAGACGGTCGGCGGCATGCAGCTTTATCCGCGCGCCAATTGCCTCGACCGCGAAACCGCACTGCGCATGTGGACCGAAAAGGTCACCTGGTTCTCCAACGAGGAAGGCAAGAAGGGCCGTATCGAGAAGGGGCAGTTCGCTGACCTCGTCGTGCCGGACAAGGACTTCTTCGCTTGCGCCGAGGACGAGATTTCCTTCCTCACGGCGGAGCTGACCATGGTCGGCGGCAAGATCGTCTACGGTGCCGGTGACTTCAAGGCGCTGGACGAAAACGACATTCCGCCTGCCATGCCCGACTGGTCGCCGGTGCGCAAGTTCGGCGGTTACGCCGCCTGGGGCGAGCCGGAAGGGGCGGGTGCCCGCTCGCTGCGTCGCACCGCGATCTCGACCTGCGGCTGCGCCAGCGATTGCGGCGTCCATGGCCATGACCACGCCGGTGCCTGGACCTCGAAACTGCCGATTGCAGATCTCAAGGGCTTCTTCGGGGCGCTCGGCTGCTCCTGCTGGGCGGTGTGAGGAAGAAGGTCGTTCTTTCGTGGAGCGCAACGTCAAACTGGAACGTCATCCTCGGGCTTGTCCCGAGGATCTGTCCACGTCGACCAATGCGCAATCGGCCAATGGCTTAGATCCTCGGGACAAGCTCTCGAGGATGACGCCGAGTACAAAGCAGGCATCGCAATTCCATTGAGCAGCCATCTCCATTTAATTGCGTGAATCGCAATTAAATATCAATTTTTGATGCAATTGTTGGCGGCAATGTTTCCGGCCAATATCGCTCCATCAGCCGACAACAGCGCCGCTCGCTTCGACCGGCAAAACCTTAGAGGAGCAGACATGACCGCCCACTCCCCATCCGCAACACAGCCGAAGGCCTTGCTCGCCCGCATCGTTGCAGCACCTGCAACACGCACGGCAGCACTTCTCGCGCTCTGCGCCGCCTATATCCAGGGGCCGCTCACCAAGATCTTCGATTTCAACGGTGCTTTGGCCGAGATGGATCATTTCGGTCTGCACCCGGCAGCCTTCTTCGCGGTCGCCGTCATCGTCTTCGAACTGACGGCCTCCGCCATGGTCGTGTCTGGCTTTCTGCGCTGGGTCGGTGCTCTGGCGCTTGCAGGCTTCACGCTTCTCGCAACCTTCATCGCCCTTCGCTTCTGGGAAATGGCCCCCGGCATGGATCGCATGATGGCGACCAATGCCTTCTTTGAACATCTCGGCCTCGCTGGTGCTTTCGTCATCGTCGCCGCAATCGATCTCACCAAGGGAGAGGGCAAATGAGCGCTCCAAAGTCTTCTGGGGGTAGCTTCGCCCCTCTCGCCCAACCGGTTTTTGCAGTCCTCTGGGCCGCGACCGTTCTCGGCAATACCGGCAGCTTCATGCGTGATGTCGCCAGTTCCTGGCTGATGACGGACCTTTCCGCCTCGCCAGCCGCAGTCGCCATGGTTCAGGCGGCGGGCACACTGCCGATCTTCCTCCTCGCCATTCCGGCGGGCGTACTCACTGACATTCTCGACCGCCGCAAATTCCTGATCGCGGTGCAGATCCTGCTGGCATCGGTCAGCCTCACACTGATGGCGCTTGCCCATACCGGCCTTCTGTCGATCAGCTCCCTCATCGCGCTGACATTCGTCGGCGGCATCGGTGCGGCCCTGATGGGGCCGACATGGCAGGCGATCGTTCCCGAACTCGTGCCGCGGCAGGATGTAAAAAGCGCCGTGGCGCTCAACTCGCTCGGCATCAATATCGCCCGGTCGATCGGCCCGGCCGCCGGTGGTCTGCTGCTTGCCGCCTTCGGGGCAGGCGTCACCTATGGTGCCGACGTTGCGAGCTATCTCGTCGTTATCGCCGCCCTCGTCTGGTGGCCGCGTGCAAAAGGCGCCAATGACGCTCTGGCGGAAGGTTTCTTCGGCGCTTTCCGGGCGGGCCTTCGTTATACCCGCGCCAGCCGCCCGCTGCATGTCGTGCTTGCCCGTGCCGCGATCTTCTTTGCCTTTGCCAGTGCCGTCTGGGCGCTTCTGCCGCTCGTTGCCCGTCAACTTCTTGGTGGTGATGCCAGCTTCTACGGCATCCTGCTCGGTGCGGTCGGTGCCGGTGCCATCGGTGGTGCCCTTGTCATGCCGAAACTGCGCGACCGACTGAATGCCGATGGGCTTCTGCTTGGTGCTGCAATCGTCACCGCGCTCGTCATGGGCATTCTTGCTCTGGCTCCGCCGAAGTGGGTGGCGCTTGTCGCTCTTCTCTTCCTCGGTGCCGCATGGATCACCGCATTGACGACGCTGAATGGTACCGCGCAGGCAGTCCTTCCCAACTGGGTGCGCGGTCGCGGTCTCGCCGTCTACCTCACCGTCTTCAACGGCGCGATGACGGCAGGCAGCCTTGGCTGGGGCGCGGTGGGTGAAGCCGCCGGCATTCAGGGTACGCTGCTGATCGGCGCTGCCGGATTGTTGGTCGCCGGTTTCATCATGCATCGCCTGAAACTGCCCACCGGCGATGCCGACATGATCCCGTCCAACCATTGGCCCGAGCCGCTTGTCGCCGAACCCGTCGCCCACGATCGTGGTCCCGTGCTGATCCTCATCGAATACCATGTCGAAAAGCACCATCGCACTGCCTTCCTGCATGCTCTCGATGAACTCTCCCAGGAGCGCCGCCGTGATGGTGCCTATGGTTGGGGCGTGACGGAAGACTCGGCCGATCCGGAAAAACTGGTCGAATGGTTCATGGTCGAATCCTGGGCCGAGCATCTGCGCCAGCACAAGCGGGTCTCGAATGCCGATGCCGATCTGCAGGGCAAGGTGCTCGCTTATCACACCGGCCCGGAAAAGCCTGTCGTGCGCCACTTCCTGACGATCAACCGGCCCGGTGCAGCTTGAGCAGAGACGGAGAGGCGGCATCCGCCGCCTCTCGCGATAATTTCAAAAATCGCAATTAATTCTAAATTATTGATGCAATTGTTGGCGGCAATATTTTTCGACAATATTCGGTGCATCAGACGCGCATACCTTGGCTTTCACAACCACACGGACACCCCCGGAGTTCACGATGACCAACCCGATCCTCCCTCTCACCCGCCGCGGCGCTTTGCTCTCCGGTGCTGCCGCTGCTGCAACTCTCGCAATTCCAACCTCGTTCACCCTTGCAGCCAATGCTGCATCCACCAAGCACCCCACTGAAGGAAACAAGACCATGGCTTATGTAACCACCAAGGACGGCGTCGAAATCTTCTACAAGGACTGGGGCCCGAAGGATGCCCAGCCGATCGTTTTCCATCACGGCTGGCCGCTGTCGTCGGACGACTGGGACGCGCAGATGCTGTTCTTCCTCTCCAAGGGCTATCGCGTCGTCGCCCATGACCGCCGTGGCCATGGCCGTTCTGCCCAGGTCTCCGAAGGTCACGACATGGATCATTATGCAGCCGACGCCTTCGCCGTCGCCGAGCATCTGGACCTGAAGAATGCAGTCCATATCGGCCATTCTACCGGCGGCGGCGAAGTTGCCCGTTATGTCGCCAAGCATGGCCAAAAGGCCGGCCGTGTCGCCAAGGCGGTTCTCGTCTCCGCCGTCCCGCCGCTGATGCTGAAGACGGATGCGAACCCGGAAGGCCTGCCGATGGAAGTTTTTGACGGCTTCCGTTCCGCCCTTGCCGCCAATCGCGCGCAGTTCTTCCGCGATGTTCCGGCCGGCCCGTTCTACGGTTTCAACCGTGATGGCGCCAAGGTTCAGGAAGGCGTGATCCAGAATTGGTGGCGTCAGGGCATGATGGGCGGCGCAAAGGCCCATTACGACGGCATCAAGGCCTTCTCCGAAACCGACCAGACGGAAGACCTGAAGGCGATCACCGTACCGACGCTGGTGCTGCACGGCGAAGATGACCAGATCGTTCCGATCGCTGATGCGGCCCTGAAGTCGATCAAGCTTTTGAAGAACGGCCAGATCAAGACCTATCCCGGCTTCTCGCACGGTATGCTCACCGTCAACGCCGACGTCCTGAACGCCGATCTTCTCGCCTTCATCAAGGGCTGAACTGGTTCATTTCTGAATAGTGGGCCGCGGCAGTGCAATGCCGCGGCCCTTTTGTATACCGGGATAGTGTGCAGTGAGAGATTTGTCGGCGTTTCATGACAACGATCAATCTCCCCCTGCTCTCGATGCTTTAGCCATGATTTCGATCCCCCGCCTCGGCGGACGGCATTTCGCAATGCCCGCCCTCAGGCGATCGAAATGAAACGTCTATGCGAAAGAGCCCGGTTCCCATGGCCCTTCCTCCCAGCTCCCGCCAGGTGCGCGCCTTTCTGGCCCTTGTCCATCATTTGAAATTCACCCGCGCTGCCCAGGAACTGAACGTTTCCCAGCCGACATTGACGGTGCAGATCAACCAGCTCGAGGAGCAGCTTGGCATCAAGCTCTTCGACCGCAACAAGCGGCGCGTCGAGCTGACACCGGCCGGGCGCAACATCCTGCCGCTGATGGAGCGCCTGTCGATGGATATGGACGAGATCCTGCTCGCCGCGACGGATCTCACCTATGCCCGCAGGGGTATCGTCAAGATCGCCGCCCTGCCATCGGTTGCGGCAAGTTTCCTTCCGCGTGCGATCATGGTTTTCCGCGATCAGAACCCCGGCATCGAGATCAATGTCTGGGATGTCGTCGGTGAAGACATTATCAAGCTCGTGAAAGCCGAAGAGGTCGATTTCGGCATCGGCACGCGCATCAGCTCCGACCGGACGATCAAGGTCGAGGATTATGTGTCGGATAGCCTCTGTGCGTTCTTTCCTGTCGGTCACCCGCTGGCCAATGCTGCGCCGGTCCTGCAGATCAGTGACTTTGCCTCCTATCCGCTGGTGCTGACACGAAAAAACAGCACCGTTCGGGTGCTTTTCGAGCGTTCGATGGAGCGTGAAGGCTGCGAGGTGAGCGTCGTCATGGAAGCCAACTACATGTCGACGGCGCTGAGCATGGTGCGGGCAGGGGTCGGAGTCGCGATTCTGCCGACATCTGCTGTCGAGGCAGGTAATATGACAGGTCTTGCCTACAAGCTCGTGGATGCTCCTTGGTTCAATCGCCGTGTCGGCATTATCCGTAAGGCGGACCGTTCAC
Organism: Aliirhizobium wenxiniae; assembly: GCF_014201355.1. Classification (GTDB taxonomy): domain Bacteria; phylum Pseudomonadota; class Alphaproteobacteria; order Rhizobiales; family Rhizobiaceae; genus Neorhizobium; species Neorhizobium wenxiniae. The sequence goes on along the minus strand of NZ_JACHEG010000007.1, from coordinate 227,079 downwards.
TCCAGCCGGTTGCGCAGCGTTTTATCGAAACGATGCACAGCATGCCGGATCTTCGCACCGACGAAAGTTTCAAATCCGTCCGCAGGCTCGATAAGGTGCCGGCCAGAATATCGGGACCGGGGGGCGGCAGATCGGATGGCTTCCTGGCCTCTGTTCCGTGAGGGTGGCCTGAGCGGCCGCGGCCAGTTCCACTGAACTGGCTTTGAACCGCACATGCCTCTGCGCACAATCTGTGGCCTAACCTCACGCGGCGGCGATTGCCTCGATCTCAAGCAGCCACTCGGGATCGTAGACATCCGTGATGATCGTCGAGAGAGCGACAAGATGTTCGCCCATCACCTCGAAGCGCACCTTTGCGTTGATATCGCGGTCTTCGTAGCGCTTGAGGAAGGTCGTAACCTTCACCAGGTTTGATAGGCCCATGTCGGCAGCTTCGAGCTGCGCGATGAGATTGGCCCAGCAGAACCGTGCTTGTTCTTCGAAGCCGGCCGGAACCTTGCCTTGCCCGTCGGCTGGAATTTGTCCGCTGATGAACAGCAACCTGCTGTGACCGGACAGGTCTACCGCCTGGGAATAGCGCCGATGCAGGGATTGCGGTGCATTCTGTGCATTGACCGGCGTGATCCTCAGTCCTCCGCCCATGCTATCGTCCCTTCCTCGTTAATCCTGTATGCGCGCACGTGGCATGCGGCCTGTTGTTTTTCACCAACCTTCACCAGTGGCGGCGGCGCCTGCCGGCAGATTTCTTCAGCCAGCGGACAGCGGGTGACGAAAGAACACCCGGCCGGCGGATTGGCCGGGCTTGGCAGATCACCCGTCAGAACGATTCTCTTGCGGGCTCTTTGCGCAACAGGATCGGGCAGGGGCACCGCCGAAAGAAGCGCCTCGGTATAGGGATGGACTGGCCGCGCGAAAACCGCTTCCGTAGGCCCGGTCTCAACCAGTTTTCCCAGATACATGACCGCCACGCGATCGGCGAAATGACGCACGACTGAAAGATCGTGACTGATGAACAGGTAGGAGAGGCCGAAGCGCCGCTGCAGGTCGAGAAGCAGGTTGAGGATCTGCGACCGGATCGAGACGTCGAGCGCCGAAACCGGCTCGTCGAGAATGAGCAGTTTCGGCTGCAGTGCGAGCGCCCGTGCAATGACGATACGCTGTCGCTGTCCGCCGGAAAAGGCGTTCGGCCGCCGCTCGGCATGCTGCGGATGCAGGCCAACAAGCGAAAGCAGTTCGGCTACCCGCTCGGCCCGCGACTTCGCATCGCCCACGCCATGGATCGCCAGCGGTTCGGCAATGCTGTCGCCGACCGACATTTTCGGGTTGAGCGCCGAAACCGGATCCTGAAACACGGTCTGGATATCGCGGGAAAGCCGGATGCGGGTCTGACGTTCTCCATGCCTGACCTCCTCGCCGGCAAAGGAGATCGTGCCGGCTGTCGGGATCTGCATGCCGAGGACGGCGGCGCCGAGCGTCGATTTCCCGCAGCCGCTTTCGCCGACCAGCGCCATGCTTTCGCCGGGCGCGATATCGAAATCGACACCGTCCACGGCCTTCACGTAACGGATATCGCGGCCCCACAGGCCTCTGCTGATCGGAAAATGGACTTTCAGTCCACGGACGGAGAGAAGAGGAGCCATCAGACAAGCGCCTCCACGCGATCGCTATGCCAGCAGGCAGCGCGGCCGGTGTCGGGCCGTGGCGCAAGTGCAGGCAATTCTGTCAGACACTTGTCGCCGGCCACCGGACAGCGCGGGTTGAAACGGCATCCGGCTGGCCATGCGCCGATATCGGGGACCGTGCCCTCGATGACCGGCAGTTCGGTCTTCGCCTGTCCATCGAGCCGGGGAATGGTGGAAAGAAGAAGGCGCGTATAGGGGTGGCGCTGGCTGGCAAAGATCGTCTCGACCGGTGCCTCCTCGACGATCCGGCCGGAATACATCACCGCAACGCGGTCTGCCATATCCGCGACCACGCCCATGTCGTGGGTGATCAGCAGAATGGCCGTGCCCGTCTCGTCCCTCAGCCGTTTCATCAGTTCCAGGATCTGCGCCTGGATCGTTACGTCGAGCGCGGTTGTCGGCTCGTCGGCGATCAGGAGTTTCGGTCGACAGATCAGAGCCATGGCGATCATCGCGCGCTGGCACATGCCGCCGGAAAGCTCGAAAGGATATTGGCGGTAACGCAGTTGCGGTTCGGGAATGCCGACCTCCGCCAGCATGTCGATCGCGGCGGATTTTGCCTCGCGCGAGGACACGCCGCGATGGATGATCAGGCTTTCCTCGATCTGCCTGCCGATCGGCATCAGCGGATTGAGCGAGGCGATCGGTTCCTGGAAGATCATTGCCAGTTCCGCGCCGCGCAACAGCCGTCGCCGTTCCTCGCTGATGCTGACAAGATCGGAGCCGCCGAGCTCCACTCTGCCCCTGTCTATCTTTGCCACCTTGGGAAGCAGCCCCATCACGGCAAAGGCGGTCATCGACTTGCCGCAGCCGGATTCTCCGACCAGCGAGAGGATCTCTCCCGCGCCGATCGCAAGCGAGACCCCGTCGACCACCGTATTGCCGCGGATCGAGACTGAAAGATCGCTGACGTCCAGGACAGGTCCGGTCATCGGGCCTCCTCGGCCGTCGCAGCCCAGGGATGGTTCGGGTGAGCCATGGCGACGAACTCATTGCCATCGCGCATCACCGCGGAAGGGATGGCGAAATTGACGGGATAAAGCGTGTCCTCGACGATCTCGACCGGAAACTCGCCGGACAGCCGGTTCGCAACATCTGCCTGCGCCCGGCGATCGACCATGATCGTCACCCCGCTTGCATCGATGCGTGGGCTCATGAAGGCGTCTTCCAGCGACAGTCCGAAACAAGCAACATAGGAGAGAAGCTGTACGACGGCAGGCATGATCTGCCGCCCGCCCGCGGCGCCAAGCGCCATATAGGGTTTCCCGTCGCGGGTAGCGATGATCGGGCACATGTTGGCGAGCGGTCGCACGCCCGGTGCGATCGAATTCGGCTGCCCCTTGCGCGGATCGAACCACATCATGCCATTGTTCATCAGGAACCCGGTCTGTGGCAGCACCACTTTCGAGCCGAAGCGGGAAAGCAGCGTATTGGTCAGCGACACCATCGTACCGGTGGAATCGACGACGCTGACATGGGTGGTGCAGCTTCCACCACCGGCATGGCCGAGGCTGCGCAGACGATGTTCCGATGCCCGGCGCAGCGCTCGCGCAAAGGCGAGCGCGCTTTTGCCGGACAAAGCATCTTCTGTCGGCAAGGTCTTGTCTAGTTCGGAAATCGCGTCGATCATCGTCGGCCCGCCGGACAGGCCACCCATGGCGTAGATGTCGAGGCCGCGATAGCCGTGTTTCAGCGGTTCGAGCCAGCGCGGACGGTAGCTTGCCAAATCCCCGGCACCGATGCGCGATCCGCCATCCTGCAGATCCGCCACGATCTTGCGGGCCGTCTCGCCCTCATAAAAGTCGCGCGCCCCGGCCTTTGCCAGCCGCTCCAGCGTTACAGCCTTTACCGGCATCGGCAGAAAAGCCTCGACGCCGCGTTCGGGCGCACGAGGCGGACGGCCATCGACAAGGAATATCTCTGACGACGCGGGGAAACGCGACAAGCCTGCGGCATCGATTGCCAGAGCCAGGACGGTAAACCAGTCGAGTTTCGTTCCCCGACGCGCATGTTCGATCGCCGGCTGCAGCGCCTCTTCCCACGTCAGTGTTCCGAATTTCTCCAGCGCTTCCGCCAGTCCCGCGATGGCGCCAGGGGTGCAGATCGACGAATAACCGATCAGATTGCGGTCACCGGTAATCGATGGCCAGTTGAACCAGTCGCCGTCGCGGCCGGCAGTCAGCGGATAATCTTCCGGATCGAGTTCCTGCGCCGAAATCACGTTGAAATCGAGCGTATCGACCACGCCGGTTGCGCCGTCCGCCCGCAGCATGAAACCACCACCACCGATGCCGGAAAGCCAGGGTTCGACGATGCTGAGCACCAGTGTGGTCACGACCGCCGCGTCGACGGCATTGCCGCCGCGCGAAAGCACTGCGGCGCCAGCCTCGGCTGCGAGTCGGTTCTGGCAGGCGACCAGCCCGTTGCGGCTGCGGGTCTCGCCCTTGCGGATGGTCCAGCTCTCGGTCATGCGTTCTTTCCAAATCGCCGCGCGCCGATCGGCTGCGGTATTCTTGCCTCGACGGCGAAGCGGTTTTGATTGGCAGAGCCCTGATGGAAACGGGCGATCTCGTCTGCGGTCGCGACCCAGGCGGTCGGTTCGTCTGCAATTTCCTGCAGAAGGTCTTCGAGCAGCGCGATGCGCTGGGCGCGACCGGAAATCCAGTCATGCACGGTCAGGGTGAAGAGACCGCCGAAACGGTGCAGGGTGCGCCACTCCGATTTCCAGTCCTCCAGCACCATGCGTCCGGATTGCATCGGAAAACGATCCCGCCCGCCGCCCTCGAACTTGAAGAAGATAGCGTCGTCGACGGCCCATTGAACCGGGATCTCCGTCACGCCCTCAATCTCGTAAGGATGGTCGAAACCGGAGAGCGAGCTGTCATAGCTGAGCCCCAGCCGCCTGACCTCGGACAGCATATGCGGTGTCATTTCCCAGGCGGGCGAGCGAAAGCCTGTCGGGCGCTTGCCTGTCTGCTTGACGAACAGTTCGAGGCTCGCTTCGATCGCACCGGTAAACTCTTCATCGGAAATTTCCGAGACGATCTCGTGGAAATAGCCATGCAGGCCGATCTCGTGCCCGGCATCCAGCAGGGTGGGCAGCATGTCCGGATGCTGTTCCGCGACATGGCCAGGCACGTAGAAACTGGCCTTGAAGTCGAAACGAGCGAAAAGTTCGACCAGCCGCCACAGTCCGGTACGTGGGCCGAAATTGCGGATCTCGTGGGTGCCGAGCCGCTGCGGCGCACTATCACCCTGCGACCACAAGAACGGCGAGTTGGCATCGACATCGACGGACAAAAGCACAGCGGATTGCTTTCCCTCCGGCCATTGGTAGGCAGGGAAGGCGGAAAGTGGTGCGGCCGGATCCTGCTTCTGTTCTGGCATGGCTTCCTCCTCGGCCTAGAGGGCTTTCTTCTTGTCTTGATAGACGGCGAGCGAGCCGATCGAATTGCCGCCATCAACGGCAAGCGTCGCACCGGTAATGTAGGATGCAGCGGAAGACGACAGGAACAACACGGCATTCGACACATCGTCGCTGCTTGAGGCACGGCCGAGCGGAATGGCGTCGGTCACTGTCTTTATGTGTTCTTTGCTCAGGGCGCTGACGTTGCTGCCGGCTGCAAAACCCGGCTCGACGATATTGACGCGAATGCCGTATTCGGCGAGCTCGATGGCAAAGCCCTTGGTCAGCCGGTCGAGTGCTGTCTTGGACGTCGAATAGGTCACGGCGGTGCGCCGCATCTTGCGGGCGGCACCGGAAGAGATGTTGACGATCGAGCCCTTGACGCCCTTGTCGACCATCTGTCGGGCAAACAGCTTGGAGAGATAGAACGGCGCTCTCAGGTTCACACCCATGATGGCGTCGAAATCGTCAATGTCCATGTCGAGCAGAAAGCCCGACGGATAGATGCCGGCATTGTTGACGAGAATATCCGGCGCGCCCCAGCGCTTGGCGATCTCGCCGGCGAAACGATCCATGTCGGGCGAACTCATCAGGTTCGTCGTGATACCGAAAGCCTGATCTCCGTAGATGCCAACGGTCGCAGCCAGCGCCTCGGCGCGGTGGTCGGTGAGGCAGAGTTCTGCGCCGGCCTCCGCGAATGCCTTGGTTATCCAGCCGCCGATGATGCCGCAGGCACCGGTTACGATGACCTTCTTGCCGGCAAATTCATTTTTGAAATCCATGTCGGGATTACCTTGCTTTCGGATCGAGGCGATCACGCACGTGGTCGCCGATCAGGTTGATCGATAAAACGAGAAGGAAGAGCGCAAGACCCGGGAAGGTGGCGATCCACCATGCCGTTGCCACATAGTTTCGGCCGGTCGAAAGCATCGCGCCCCAGCTTGCCGTAGGCGGCTGGACGCCGAGCCCGAGGAAGGAGAGCCCGGCTTCGAAAAGCACCATCAGGCCGAATTCGAGCGTCGCGACGACAGCAAGCGAGCCTGCAATATTGGGCAGGACATGGCGGCCGAGAAGCCGCAGCCAGCTCGCGCCCATGAAATGCGAAAGCCGTACATAGGGCATGTTGGCGACCGAAAGCGTCTGTCCATAGGCGACGCGGGCATAACGTGGCCAGCGGGTCAGCGCCAGCACGATGACCACGTTGACGAGGCCCGGCCCCATCACCGCAACGGTGATGATGGCAAACAGGATTGCCGGCACCGAAAGCACGATGTCGACCAGCCGCATGATGACGATTTCGACCCAGCCGCGATAAAAGGCGGCGATCATGCCTAGAATGCTGCCGAGCGTGCCGGACAGGAGAACCGAGGAAAAGGCGACGAATAGCGAAATTCGCGCGCCGTAGATTAGCCGGCTCAGCACATCGCGTCCGAGTTCGTCCGATCCGAGAATATAGGTGACGCCGCGCGAAACGGTGCCGGGTGCCTTCAGCCGGGCAAGAAGGTTCTGTGTGTTCGGATCGACCGGCGCCACCAGCGGGGCTGCGATCGCGAGCAGCACCATGGCTATGACAATTATGAGGAAGGGCAGGGCAGCCCAGGGGATATTGGAGGACCGCGCCGGTTTGGTAGGCGTGGCGGATTGCGGTTGCGCATTCATGAGCCGGCTCCCATGCGGATGCGCGGATCGATCAGGCTGTAAAGCAGGTCTGCAACGAGGTTCAGGCCGATGGCCGTAATGGCGCCGAGCAGAACTACACCCTGCACCACCATGAAGTCGCGTGCGGTGATCGCCTGTATGGTCAATTGGCCCAGACCCGGCCAGGCAAACACGGTCTCGACAATGACTGCACCCGCCAGAAGATTGGCGATCTCCAGCGCCGAGACCGTCACAACCGGGATCGACGCGTTGCGTAGAAGGTGGCGAAAGATGATGCGGCGCATCGGCAAGCCCTTGGCGTGGCCGGTGCGAACATAATCCTTTTCCAGCTCATCGAGCACGGCAGTTCGTGCGACACGGGCGAAGGTCGCCATGGACAAAAGACCGAGCGCGATCGAGGGCATGACGATGCTCGACAGTTCACGCGCACCCGATGGCGGCGCCCAGCCGAGCCAGACGCCGAACACCATGATCATCAGGATGGCGCTCCAGAAGGTCGGCATGGATTGTCCGGCAAGCACGAGGGCGGAAAGCAAACGCGCGATCGGCTTGCCGCGGCGGATCGCAAGCGTGATGCCGACCGGAATGCCGATCCCGAAGGCCACCACCAGCGCGCCAGCGGCCAGCATCAGCGTATAGGGCACACGGGTCCAGATCAGCTCTGCCACAGGGATGTTCTGCACGTAGCTGCGGCCGAGATCGAAGAACAGCAGGTTTCCGACATATTCGAGATACTGGATGGCGACCGGCCGGTCGAAGCCGAGCGCGATCCTCATCCGATCGATATCCGCCTGCGAGGCATCCATCGGCACCAGCAGCAGCACCGGGTCGCCCGCCAGTCGCTGCAGGAAGAAGATCAGGGTCATCACGCCGAAGATGGCGATCAGCGCTTGCAAGAGGCGCTTGGCAAAGAAGATCGGCACTTGGTTTCCCGCTGGGTTTTCCGCTGGTAGGGAAGGCCGCGATTCGGCAATTGCGGATCGCGGCCGGCTTCCATCAGTCGTTCCAGGACATGCGGTTCAGGAACATGCTTTCGTTGGCGGTCGGCTGCCATTCGAGGTTCTTGGCGCCGCCATAAAGTACGGCGGCTTCGTAGAGCGGCACCATCGGCACGTCGTCGGCGACAAATTTGGCGACGCCGTCATAGGCCTGCTGGCGTTCCTTCTCGTCAAGCGTGTTGCGGGCCGTGACGAGCAGCGCATCGATCTTCGGATCGCGCAGTGACGACCACGAGCTTGAGGAATGCAGAAGCGGGAAGAGGACACCGTCGACATCCTGGCAAGCGCAGGACCAGCGGCCGAAGGCGAAGTTTGCCTGTTGCGCCGGTTCGCTCTGGGCACGCTTCAGATACGCCGCCATGTCGGTCAGCTGGATCTCGACATTGAAACCGACATCGGAAAGCATCTGTGCGAGCGCCTGTACGATACGCTGGTCGAAGACAGGCGAGGTCGCAAACGAAAGCTTGGTCTTGCCGGCGCCTGTCTCCTCGACGATCTTCTTGGCGCCTTCCGGGTCGAATTCCACGTTCTTCAGGTCCGGCACATAACCGAAATAGGTATCGTTCGCCATCTGGGACGCCGGCTTGTCGAAGCCGCCGAGCAGGCCTTCGACAATGCCCTGCTTGTCGATCGCCATGGCGACCGCCTGACGGACTTTCGGGTTGTCGAGCGGCGCAAGCGTCGGGTTGAGCTTCAGATAGGCGATGCGCTCCGTCAGCGCGCTCAGAACCTTGGCCGAACCACTGCCTTCCAGCTGTTTCGCCTGGTCGGCATCGAGTGTCACGATAAGGTCTGCATTGCCGGCCTGAAGATCGGCAAGACGCGTAGCGGCATCGGGAACGGCGCGGAACTCGGCTTTTTCGAACGGTCCCTTGTTGCCCCAGTAATCGGCATTGCGGGTGAGCGCGACCAGCGAACCACGATCCCAGCGGTCGAACTTGTAGGGGCCGGAACCGACGGGTGCCGCATTGAAGGCGTCGTCGCCGATTTTCTCGACCACATGCTTCGGCACGATCGACATCTTTACCAGCTGCGCAAGCAGAACCGGATAAGGTCCATCCGTCGTGATCGTGACCTCGTTCTCGCCGGTAACGGCCGCCGACTTGATCTTGTTGAACTGGCTGAGCTGCGGGCTCTTGAAGGCTGGATCGATGATCCGCGTGACCGAGAAGGCGACATCCTCGGCGGTCAGCTTCTCGCCGTCATGAAACTTTACGTCGCTGCGCAGCTTGAAGACGACTTCGGAGGGAGACTTGTATTCCCAGCTTGTTGCGATCTGCGGTGCGATCTTTCCCGCATCGTCGCGAGTGATCAGGTTGTCGAAGACGTTGCGGTAGACGTAATAGCTGTCGGGGTTCCACTGCTTCTGCGGATCGAGCGAGGATGGCTCGTTCACCAGATCGACGACGAACATGTCCTTGGCGCTCGCGGGGCCGCTAAGGAAAGTTGCGCCGCCCAGAGCGGCAGCAAGCAGAAGTGCCGAAGTAATACGTCTCAAACCTGGCATTGTCAGTTCGTCCTTGTTCGTTCCTGGTTCGGTTGAAATTCATTTGTCTCGGCCTTGGTCCTTCCGGCCCGCTTCCGGCGGGTGACCGGTTCGTTGAGGACGGCCGAGGATTCAAGAAAACGTGCTGCAAGATAGGCTTCCAGCAGGTCGGTCGCAGCGGCGAAATGCGCTCTGGCGCCCTCGCGGTCGCCGGCAAGCAGGCAGGCTCCAAGTGCCGCACGGTCGGCTCCCCTGAGCTTTGCCGCACTGCGTGCCTCGAAGAAGGTGACGAGCCGCGCCGAACGATCCCACAGATCGAAAAGCCAGCCGCTCACCGTCGGCATGTTGAGCCGTGTCGCCAGCAGCGAAAGCAGGTCGCGTTCGGCGCGCCGCAGCGTTCCCTGTAGATCGAGCGACGGGTCGCTGCGGCCGTGAAGGGCAGCATACATGTCGCAGAGCTTCGCCACATGTGCCTGGTCCGCCTCGATCAGCTTCACCTCCGCCAGAATGGCTTCCAGATGACGCCTGCCGGCAACGATTTCGCGAATCTCTCCGGCAGAAACCGGGGCAACCTGCCAGCCGCTTCGGGGTGCCGCCGTCACAAGGCCGCTCGCCTGCAGGCGCTGCAAGGCCATGCGCACCGCACCGCGGCCGATGGCGAACTCGTCGCAAAGCCGGGCTTCCGAAAGCACTTCGCCGGGCTTCAATACACAATGCACGATTGCACTGCGCAGCGTCTGTTCGGCAGAGAGACCTTTGCCCAGACCGGGCACCGGCGACGAATAGGCATCACTATCAAGCATTCTGGTATCTCAATTCTATATTCTGGCAGCCGAAATGGCCGTCCTCTGATCCCTTCATCGTCAGATTTACGAAACTTGTCAAAGCGGATTCCTGGAGCCGACCGTGTCCGGCCATGCCTTCTCACCTTCAGCTCTTCCGGCTTTCTGGCGTCAGGCTGTTCACCTCGACAATCAGGATTGCATAGCGAAATTTAAGATGTCAACATGAGTTTATGAAATGTCATTTATTTTAATTGACATCTCAGAATTAGAATAAAGTTGCACGACCTGCGCCGGTCTGCAGTTCAAGCTAAGGCGTTTCGAGAACTGATTTTCGCTGATAAGGGGAACAACTCATGCGATCACACAGGCATATTCTCGCTGGCATCATTTTCGCCGCAACCAGCATTGCATTACCGTTACAGGCTTACGCCTCTAAGGATCTTTTTGTGATTGATCTGCCGGGCGAGCCCTCGTCGCTTGATCCGCATGTCCAGTGGAATCCGGACAGCTACAACGTTTACCGCAACGTCTTCGACAATCTCGTCACGCGTGATGACGAAGGCAAGATCGTCCCGCAGATTGCCACCAGCTGGGATTATCTTTCCGATACGCAGATCCGCTTCAAGATTCGCGATGACGTCACCTTCCATGATGGGACCAAGCTGACGGCCGAAGATGTCGCCTTCTCGGTGAAGCGCATTACCGATCCCGCCTTCGCCAGCCCCCAACTCGGGCAGTTCAACCAGATCACCGATGCGGTCGCTGACGATCCGACGACGATGACGCTGACCACCAACGGCCCGTATCCGCCTCTCTTCGCCCAGTTGGTCAAACTGTCGATCGTGCCGAAGGCCGTGGTCGAGAAAGTAGGCAAGGACGCCTTCAATCTCAGCCCTGTCGGCTCCGGCCCATACAAGTTCGAAAAATGGCAGCGCGGCGTCGAGGTGACGCTCGCGCGCAATGATACCTATTGGGGTGACAAGGGAGCCTTCCCGAAAGCCGTCTTCCGCGCCGTGCCGGATGCGGCTACCCGCGTTGCCAATCTGCAGGCCGGTGCGAGTGATCTTGCGACCTATCTGAACGGCGACCTCGTTGCGCAGATCCAGTCGTCGGGCAAGGGCAAGGCACTGGTCGGCAATACGGAGCGTGTCGCCTATCTCGGCATGAATGTCACCAAGGCTCCGCTCGACAAGCCTGCGGTTCGCGAGGCAATCGCCATGGCGATCGACAAGGTCGGCATTGCAGAGGGTATCCTGGCGACCGGAGAAAAGCCGGTTCCGGAAATCGCATCACCCGCCCATATGGGCTGGGTCGAAGGCATCGAGGCGCCGCCTTTCGATGCGGCCAAGGCGAAAGAGATCATCTCCTCCACGCCGGGCGCCGATACACCGATCAAGCTGCTGACCTCTCCGGTCTACGACCAGCGCGTCGTGCAGGCGATCCAGCAGATGCTCAACGATGCCGGCATGAAGATCGAGATCGAGATGACCGACATGCCCAACTGGCTGAAGCAGATGCAGGGCGGGCCTGGCGTCATCCCCGCAATCGCCTTCAGTCGTTGGAGCTGCGGCTGCCAGGATGCCGACGGAATTCTCTATCCTCTGCTGCATTCCTCTAGCGGCTGGTCGAGCATAAAGGATGCCGAGATCGATGCAGCGCTCGATCTGGCCCGCAAGTCGCTCTCGCAGGACGAGAGATTGGCTGCCTACAAGAAGGTGCATGAAAAGGTGAATGCGGAAAACCTCATCATCCCGCTCTATCAGGCTTCAGTCGTCTACGGAGCCGCCGAACAGGTCTCCTTCACGCCGACGCCGAACGAAAGCATTTTCCTCAACCGGATCGAATGGAAGGATTGAGCATCGACTACTGGAGGAGGTTTCTCGACCTCCTCCAGCGATGTATACGCTCGCCCGCCAAGCCGGGATTGCTGCGTGCGTGGCGATCGACAAAAGCACTCCTCGAAAAATCATTATATCCCGATAAATATAACGCTGGCCAAGGTGGCGCGTCTCGATATATTTGCCGGGATATTTCGATGATTGAGGGAGCCTTACAATGAAAATCGTTGACCGTCGCTGGATCAATAAAGCCGTAGTTGCGGCCGCAATGACCTTCGCCGTCATGGGATCGGCCATGACGCCTGCCTCCGCGCAGGAAAAAGTCACCGTGTTTGCCGCCGCCAGCATGAAAAACGCGCTCGACGCAGCCAACAAGGCCTGGAGCGCTGAAACCGCCAAGGACGTGACTGCCTCCTATGCAGCAAGTTCGGCGCTTGCAAAACAGATCGAGGCTGGTGCGCCGGCAGACATTTTCATCTCGGCCGACCTCGACTGGATGAAATATGTTTCCGACAAGAAGCTCGTGAAGGAAGACACGAAGTCCAACTGGCTCGGTAACCGCATCGTGCTGGTCGCACCGAAGGAAAATGCCAAGCCGGTTGATATCAAGCAGGGTTTTGACCTCGCCGCTCTCTTGAACGGCGGCAAGCTTGCCATGGGCGCGCCGGACAGCGTTCCGGCCGGCAAATACGGCAAGGCTGCACTCGAAAAGCTCGGTACTTGGGCTTCGGTCGAAAAGAGCGTTGCCGGTGCCGAAAGCGTGCGTGCCGCCCTTGCGCTCGTCTCCCGCGGTGAAGCGCCTTACGGCATCGTCTACGCAACCGATGCCGCTGCCGATCCGGGTGTCGCCGTCGTCGGCACCTTCCCGGAAGAAAGCCATGCGCCGATCATCTACCCGATCGCCATCCTGTCCGAATCCAAGGCGCCGGATGCTGCCGCCTATCTCGACTATCTGAAGTCCGCCAAGGCCGCCCCCTTCTTCGAGAAGGAAGGTTTTACGGTTCTGAAGTAACGTCTTGAATAACAGGAAATTGCGGCTTCCGCTTCAGCGGAGGCCGTTTTCATGCGGAGTGAAGCGTTGGATTGGCTGGTATTGAGCGATGAGGAATGGGTGGCAATCAGGCTTAGTCTGTGGGTCTCCGGCATTGCCATGATCGTCAGCCTGCCGTTCGGCATCGTCACCGCCTATCTTCTGGCGCGAGGAAAATTCTGGGGCAAGTCGATCCTCAACGGCATCGTTCACCTGCCGCTGATCCTGCCGCCGGTCGTTACCGGTTTCATCCTGCTCGTGCTGTTCGGCCGTCGCGGTGTCATCGGCTCCTTTCTCAACGAATATCTCGGCATCGTTTTGTCCTTCCGCTGGACCGGAGCTGCCCTTGCCTGTGGGGTGATGGGCTTTCCACTGATGGTGCGCTCCATCCGACTGTCGATCGAATCCGTCGATCGCAAGCTTGAGGAGGCCGCCGGAACGCTCGGCGCAAGCCCTGCCTGGGTATTCCTCACTGTCACGCTGCCGCTGATCCTGCCCGGCATCATCGCCGGCATGATCCTCGCATTTGCCAAGGCGATGGGCGAGTTCGGCGCGACGATCACCTTCGTCTCCAACATCCCGGGCGAAACACAGACGCTGTCGGCGGCCATCTACACCTTCACCCAGGTGCCGGGCGGCGATCTAGGTGCCATGCGCCTCACCATCGTTGCGATCGTCATCTCCTTTGCCGCATTGCTCGCCTCGGAACTGCTTGCTCATGTCGTCGGAAAAAGGGTGAGCCCCGAATGACCCTTCTCGTCGAAGCAAGACAGAAACTCGGCGTCTTCTCGCTCGATGCCGGCTTTTCATCCGAAGGCGGGGTCACCGCGCTGTTCGGCCGCTCGGGGTCGGGCAAGACGTCGATGGTGCGGATCATTGCAGGTCTTTCGAAACCCGATCATGGCCGGTTGGTGATCGATGGCGAAGTGCTGGTCGATACGCAAAAGCGCATCTTCGTGCCCAAGCACAGGCGGCGTTTCGGTTATGTCTTTCAGGAAGGCCGGCTTTTCCCGCATCTCTCGGTCCGTCGGAACCTCACCTATGGCCGCTGGTTCGCGCCGAAGAATGCGCAAGCAGCCGAGTTCGACCGCATCATCCAGATGCTCGGCATCGACGCATTGCTGGAACGGCGGCCCGGCGGCCTGTCGGGTGGCGAAAAGCAGCGCGTGGCAATCGGCCGGGCCCTGCTGTCAGCGCCGCGCCTGCTGTTGATGGACGAGCCGCTCGCAGCACTTGACGAAGCCCGCAAGGCCGAAATCCTCCCCTATCTCCAGCGATTGCGCGACGAGACAGCAACGCCGATCGTCTATGTCAGTCATTCGGTTGCCGAGGTGGCGCAGCTCGCCGATAAGGTGGTGATGATGAAGGATGGCCGGGTCGAAGCAACCGGTACACCATCCGAAATTCTCTCCCTGCCATCCACCGACCGTCGGGAAGCTGGTGCAGTACTGTCTGGCACAGTCCAGATGGTTGATGCTGCGCACGGCCTTTCAACGGTCAATCTCTCGGCGGCCAGCATGACCGTGCCGACCGCAAGGCTTGTCGCCGGCCAGAGCGTGCGCATTCATATTCCGGAACGGGATGTGATGGTCGCGACGATCCGCCCGGAAGGCCTGAGCGCGCTCAACATCATCGAAGGCCATGTTTCGGCAATCGAGCCGGATGGCGAGGGAATGGCGCGTATCCACATCCGCTCTGGTGCCGATATCGTGCTTGCCCGCATCACCACGCTCTCGGTGGAGCGGCTACAGCTTGTCATCGGCAAACCAGTTTTTGCGGTGATCAAGACGGTCGCTCTGGAGCGATAGGATAGACTGTCGGAAACTGAGGGTAATCCATTTTCGTGCTCGCCAAAGGATTGACCGAAGATTGATAGCGATCAATCTATAGGCGCAATACTGCTTCGGCTCGGGAGGGCGATGCACAGCCATGTTATCCGAAGGCCGAAAGAAAAATCGCGTCACGCTGCTTGATGTTGCCCGTCATGCAAGCGTTTCGCGCGCAACGGCGTCGCTCGTTATCCGCAAGAGCCCGCTGGTCAGCACCGAGACCCGTGCCAAGGTCGAGGCGGTGATGCAGGAGCTCGGTTATGTCTACAATATGGGGGCGGCAAGGCTCAGGGCCGATCGCAGCTTGACAATCGGGGTGGTCATTCCCAACCTCGTCAATCCGTTCTTCACCGAATTGCTCGCCGGCATTGATCGGATCATCGACGCGGCCGGCATGGTGGTGATCCTGGTCAACAGCGGAGACCTTGTTGCCCGTCAGGAAACATTGCTGACGCGCATGCGCGAACACGGCGTCGATGGCATTATCCTCTGCCCGGCCGCTGAAACGGAGATGTCGCTGGTCGAAAAGATGGTCGAGTGGGACCTGCCACTCGTTCAGGTCTTGCGGCGCGTCACCGACGATTGTGACTATGCCGGTGTCGATTATGCTTTCGGCATGCGCCAGGCGGTGGATCATCTGGCGGAACTCGGGCACCGGGATATCGCTTTCGCCCTGCATGGTCCGATTCATTCGGCCTACCAGGAGCGGATCGACGGCTTTCGTGACGCAATGGAGGCGCGTGGGCTCGACCCCGAAAATGTCATCCGCGTGCCGCACCAGATTGCCGCTATCGCGGAGGCGGCCGGATTGTTTACCGAAGGTTCCCGTCGATCGAGCGCAGTTGTCTGCTTTAACGATGTCGTTGCTCTCGGCCTCTCTGCCGGGCTCTATGATCTCGGCATCAGCATTGGTCGCGATTTCTCGCTGGTGGGTTTTGACGATGTCGCGGATGCCGAGGCAATGCGCCCGCGCCTGACATCTGTTGCAACCTTTCCCGAAGCGATCGGGGAGGGAGCTGCAAAGCTGCTTCTGGATCGCCTGGCCCAGCCGGATCTGGCGCCTCGCAAACTCGTGAACGCACCGCAACTGCATATTCGCCAATCAAGCGCCATTTGGCGTGGAAGCAGCTTGGGAAGGCGCCAAGAATCGGGTTGACGTTGTCGGACAACTGATTTAGATCGATCTAAATCGTCGCATGGAGGTGCGGCATGCGAGCGCGGAGGAGCCCTTGTACACTTTCAATTTCGAGCCCGTATTGGCGGGTTTTGACAAGCTCCTGCTCGGCGCCTGGGTAACGGTGCAGCTGTCCTGCGCGGCGATGGTGATCGGCCTGATCCTGTCGATCCTCTGTGCCGCCGGCAAGACCTCGCGGGTTGCGCCGCTGCGCTGGGTGATCGATGCCTATATCGAGATCATCCGCAACACGCCGTTCCTGGTGCAGATCTTCTTCATCTTCTTCGGGCTGCCGTCTCTCGGCATCCGGCTGTCGCCCAACAGCGCGGCGCTCGTTGCTCTGGTGGTGAATTTCGGCGCCTACGGCACGGAAATCATCCGCGCCGGCATCGAGTCGATCCAAAAGGGCCAGGTCGAGGCCGGCACGGCGCTTGGCCTCTCCAAGCTGCAGATCTTCCGCTATATCATCATGAAACCGGCGCTTCGGACCGTTTATCCGGCCCTGACCAGCCAGTTCATTTATCTGATGCTGACCTCCAGCGTCGTCTCCGCGATCTCGGCCGACGATCTGGCGGCCGCCGGTAACGATCTGCAGTCTGCGACCTTCGCCAGCTTCGAAGTCTATATCGTCATCACCGCTATGTATCTTGTCATGTCGATCGGTTTTTCGGCAGTCTTCTCGATGATCGAGAAAGCCGCCTTCCGATATCCGTTGAGCCGCTGAGGAGGACTGGACCATGCTTATCAGACCTTTTGGCATCAACGAATTCTGGATCATCGTCATGGCGGCGCAGTGGACGATTGCGCTCTCCGCAATCGCCTTTGCCGGCGGTGGTATCGGTGGTCTTCTGATCGCGCTTGCCCGCGTTTCCGATGCGAAATGGCCTCGCCTGCTCGCCACTGGTTTCATCCGCATCTTCCAGGGCACGCCGCTGTTGATGCAGCTCTTCCTGGTGTTCTTCGGCATGAACATTTTGGGCTTCGCGATCAATCCGTGGATCGCGGCAGCCGTCGCGCTGACCCTGCATGCCAGTGCGTTTCTCGGCGAAATCTGGCGCGGCTGCATCGAGGCGATCCCGCCCGGCCAGCGTGAAGCGGCAACCGCCCTTGGCCTGCGCTATTTCAACCGCATGCGCTACATCATCCTGCCGCAGGCAAGCCGGATTGCGATTGCCCCGACGGTCGGTTTTCTGGTGCAGCTGATAAAGGGCACCTCGCTTGCCGCGATCATCGGTTTCACCGAGCTCACGCGTCAGGGCCAGATCATCAACAATGCGACATTCAGCCCGTTCATGGTGTTCGGCACCGTGGCTGCAGTCTATTTCATCCTGTGCTGGCCGCTGTCGCTGCTCGCACGTCGCATGGAAGTGAAGTTTTCCCGGTCGACAACGCGTTGACCGGTCCTTTGCCGGCGGGAGGATGCCGGTGGACAAGAAAGGGTAGGAACATGAGCATTTCGAGACGCATGGCAATGGCCGGCATCGGCGCCGCACTGGTCATCGGGGCAACCGCTTCGTTCGCATCGGCACAGACGGTCGAAACCATCAAGTCGGCCGGCACGGTCAAGATCGGCATGATGGTCGACTTCCCGCCATTCGGCATCATGAACACGTCGAACGAGCCAGACGGCTATGACGCCGACGTCGCCAAGCTGCTCGGCAAGGAATGGGGCGTCAAGGTCCAGATCGTTCCGGTCACCGGCCCGAACCGCATTCCCTACCTGCAGAGCAATCAGGTCGACCTGCTCGTCGCTTCGCTCGGCATTACCGAGGAACGCGCCAAGAATGTCGATTTCTCGCAGCCCTATGCCGGCATCTCGATCGGCGTCTTCGGCGCTTCCGACACCAAGGTTTCCAAGCCGGAAGACCTGTCGGGCAAGACGATCGGCGTCGCCCGTGCATCCACGCAGGATACGGCCGTCACCAAGGTCGCTCCGAAGGACGCCAAGATCCAGCGTTTCGATGACGATGCCAGCGCCGTTCAGGCACTGCTGTCCGGTCAGGTCGAGCTGATCGGCGTTTCCAACGTCGTCGCCACCCAGATCGAGCAGGCAGCTCCGGGCCGTTTCGACCAGAAACTGCAGCTGAGCCAGCAGGTTCAGGGTATCGCCGTTCGCAAGGGTTCGGCCGAATTGTTGACCGCTGTCAACGCCTTCGTCGAAAAGGCCAAGGCTGACGGCGAACTCAACAAGATCCATGAAAAGTGGCTCGGTTCGCCGCTGCCGGATTTCGTAGCGAAGAAGTAATTCAAGACTGAAGGAGTTCCTCGCATGACCGAGGCAAAAGCGAACGCAACTGCGGCGGCCGTGCGCGGGACTTCCGATCTGGCCGTGCATATGGAAGGCGTCAACAAGTGGTATGGCGCCTACCACGCCCTCAAAGAGGTCAATCTTGAGGTCAATCGCGGTGAGCGCATCGTCATCTGCGGACCGTCCGGGTCCGGCAAGTCGACGCTGATCCGCTGCATCAACCAGCTGGAAGTCATCCAGCAGGGCCGTATCGTCGTCGACGGTCACGACCTGACCGCCGGTGGCAAGAATGTCGATCTGGTGCGCCAGGAAACCGGCATGGTCTTCCAGAGCTTCAACCTCTTCCCGCACATGACCGTGCTCGAAAACTGCACGCTCGCGCCGATGAAGGTGCGCGGCATTTCCAAGGCGGAAGCAGAGGCGACCGCCCGCCGTTTCCTGGAACGTGTCCGTATTCCCGAACAGGCCGAGAAATACCCGGCCCAGCTTTCCGGTGGCCAGCAGCAGCGTGTGGCTATCGCCCGTGCGCTCTGCATGAACCCGAAAATCATGCTGTTCGACGAGCCGACCTCCGCACTCGACCCTGAAATGGTCAAGGAGGTCCTGGATACGATGATCGACCTTGCCAAGGAAGGCATGACCATGCTCTGCGTAACCCACGAGATGGGATTCGCGCGTCAGGTGGCCGACCGGGTGATCTTCATGGATCGCGGTGAAATTCTGGAAATGGGGCCGCCGGATACATTCTTCGAAAACCCGAAGAACGAGCGTCTGAAGAACTTCCTCGGCCAGATCGCCTGATCCAAGCTTAACAAGGATACTGCAGATGAAACCGGACCTCCTGCTTCTCGAACAGATGATGAAGCCGATCGAGGAGCAGCTCGATGCCCTCTACACCGTGCATCGCGCTTATGACCCGAGCCAGAAACAGTCGATCGAGGAAGCTCTGCCGCGCATCCGTGCGGCCGCGACCGGCGGCGGCGGCGGTATCTCCAACGAGTGGATCGAAAAGCTGCCGAACCTCGGCGTTGTCGCCGTCAACGGCGTCGGCACCGACAGGATCGACCTGAAATTCGCCCGCGAGCGTAATGTCGATGTCGCGACCACGCTCGGCGTGTTGACCGATGATGTCGCCGATGTCGGCATCGCCCTCATCCTTGCTGTCCTCAGAAAGGTCGTCGCCGGCGATAGCTATGTCCGCAGCGGCAACTGGAAAAAGGGCGGTTTCCCGCTCGCAACCAGCCCCAAGGGCAAGCGGCTCGGCATTCTCGGCCTCGGCCAGATCGGCAAGACCGTCGGCCGCAAGGCGGAAGCCTTCGGCATGGATGTTCGCTACTGGAACCGTTCTCCGGTCACCGACACGGACTGGAAGGCCTGTGCTTCGCCGCTCGATCTTGCCAGGGACAGCGATGTCCTCTGCGTCGTCATCTCCGCCAATGCCGAGACCTTCAATATCGTCAATGCCGAGATGCTCGAAGCCCTTGGTCCGAATGGTTATCTGATCAACATTGCCCGCGGCACCGTGGTCGATGAAGATGCGCTGCTCGCCGCGCTGACTGCCGGAAAGATCGCCGGTGCCGGCCTCGACGTCTTCGTCAACGAGCCGAACATCCGCGAGGAATTTTTCACCGCGCCGAACACCGTGCTTCTGCCGCATGTCGGCAGCGCCACGGTCGAGACGCGGATGGGCATGGGCGAGATGGTTTTGAAAAACCTTGCCGCCTATTTTGCCGGCGAAAAGCCGCCGACCACCGTCAACTGAGGATAGCCAGCGATGATCATCCGTCAGGCATTTTTCGAAGGCTCGATCCATGCCGGCAAGGAAGGCGCCTTCAAGGCCTATGTGGCGGAAAAGCTGATGCCGATGTGGCTGGCTTTTCCTGGCATCCGCGAGGTCAAGGTTCTTTACGCCGTCGAACGGGACGAGGGGGCTCCGCCCTTTCCGATGGTTTTGTGGACCGCCTATGACAGCCGCGAGGCGCTTGCCGCTGCCTTGGATTCTCCGGTTCGCTACGAGAGCCGCGAGATGACGAAAGGCCTGCTGGAAATGTTCGACGGGCATATCCACCATCACGTCTTCGATCTCGCACACGGATAAAAGCGTTAGATAGCCCGGCTGGTGTTCCGCAGCCGGGCTATGAGCAATTCCAGCAAAAGTGGGAACCGGTTTTGCGTCCGGAATTGCGTTGAAAAAGATGGATAGAGCGGTTTCGCAAGAAAAGCGGAACCGCTTTATCCCATCACGGCCGGTCGAATGAGCCGTGACGAATGCGCGTGTTGCCGAGCGGCCCGCGCGTGACCGACGCACCGCCGCATTTTTCCGGACCGCAACCGCCGACGGCTGCACGCCCGCCGCCATTCGGGCCTCTGGTCACGGCAGCCCCGCCGCAATTCCCGTCATGGCATCCGGCGGCCGCCGCACGTGTGCCGCCATAAGGACCGCGAGTCACGGCCGCAGCGCCGCAGCCGCGATCTCCGCAACCGGCAACCACCGAACGCGATCCGCCGCCGACGTAATAGCGGTCCCAGTGCCCGTACCAGGGCTGCGAATGGTAATGCGCGTCCCAGTATGCGACGCTGAAGGCGACCGTGGCGATGCCGACCACCGGTGCGATGGATGCAGTCAGCACGGTCGGGCGACCGTTGTAGAAGACCTGGATATAGCTCGCGGCGACCCAGCCGCGGGCGCCCGACCAGCTGACATCACACCAGGACCGGTCTCCGGTGCAGCCGTAGACGGCAAGCGATGCACTCTGCGGCATGACCATCACCACCGGATAGCGTGTGCTCGGCCCGGCGCGCAGGTTGACGCTGGTCACCGCCACGCCGTTGATCGCCGCGGCAGCCTTGTTGATGCCTGCGAAAGAGAAGAACACCAGCAGCGCCAGTATCGTCAAAGACGCGGCCTTCCGCATGGCGGGCATCAAAGCGAGGACTTCTGCCGCCCGGATGTCGTTTGAGAGGTGAGTTGCAGACATGGAAAGCTCGGCTCCTTGTGTTGAAGAGGCCGCCATCTTCCCGCGCCAGTTTTGAACGGTTGTTTCAACTTTGCTACAGAATTTTGCAGGCAGTCATGCAAATCGGCCCAGCACCGGGGCGGCCCTGCAACAAATTGCAACAAATCCGAAATCGTCTCGAAATCGCAGCGCTGTCTGATAGGCTCGTGCCCGGTGGGGTGATGGAGCAGTGTTAAATGGATGAACAGTTGAAAATTCTGGTGGTCGAGGACGATCCGGAAATTCGCGACCTGCTCGACGAGTTCCTCACCGGCGAAGGTTATCTGGTGCAGACCGCCGACAGCCCGCCATCGGCTGACCGGCTGGTCGAGCGTCGCTGGCCGGATCTGATCATTCTCGACCTGATGATGCCGCGCGAGGACGGGCTGTCATTCTGTCAGCGCATCCGGGCGCGCTCCCAGGTGCCGATCATCATGCTGACAGCCAAGACCGCCGAGATCGACCGCATCGTCGGGCTGGAATTCGGCGCCGATGATTATCTCGGCAAACCCTTCAATCCGCGCGAACTGCTTGCCCGCATGCGGGCAGTCATGCGCCGCACGACGGGGCGGGGAACGGCATCGGAACATGGCAATTCGGTCAAACGCTTCGCCGGTCTCGTCGTCGATCCGCAGGCCCGCAGCATCATGACGGAAGACGGTTCGAGCGTGCCGCTCACCACCACCGAATTCGATCTTCTCGCCTGTTTCCTCGAACGGCCGAAGCGGGTTCTTTCACGCGACCAGTTGCTCGATTTCACCCGTGGATCGTCGGCTGAAACCTATGACCGGACGATCGACGTGACGATCTCGCGTCTGAGAACCAAGCTCGCCGCCTGCCTGCCTCCGGATGTCCGGGTGATCACGACCGTGCGCAATGTCGGCTATCTGTTCAACCCGACTGTGACGGACGGCTAAATGTTGAGAAAAATCGGCATCGTTGCCCGTATTGCGCTGATCGTCACGGCGGCGCTGTTCGTCAGCCAGTTGGTCGTGGTGATCTCCTATCTGCATGGCGAGCGATCGCCCCCGCCGCCTTTCGCCATCGCCAAGCGTATTGTCGCCGTCGTTCGCCTGCTCGATGAAACTGATATCCGTAACCGTGAGGACGTGCTTGCTGTATCGAGCGTCTCCGGGTTCCAGGTCTCGGTTATTTCCACCATGCCCGAAGGCTTCGAGGATGACTTCAGCCTGAGACGTATGGGCGTGCTTACTCAGAAGATGATCGATGATCTCGAACCCGGGCGGAGTGTCCGGGTGGGGGTGGTCAGTTCCGGCGAGCATCGGCGCAATTCGTCGCTGATGACCTTTGTCGTCGGGCTGAAGTCCGGAGAGATGGCCCGGTTTTCGGTTTCCGACGAGACGACATTGCGGGTCTGGAACCTGCCGGTCGGTTTTCTCGCCGGTTTCTTCGGCATCGTCGTCGCGATCATCGCCGTCCTTGCCGTGGCGCGCGAAACGCGGCCGCTTGCCCAGTTGGCGCGAACCGTCGATGAACTCGGAAACCGCATCGAGCCGGTTCAAGTGAAGGAGCGGGGGGCAAGGGAACTGAGAACCCTGATCCGGGCGATCAATGCCATGCAGGGTCGCATTCTCGGCCTCGTCAACAACCGCACCCTGTTTCTCGGGGCGATCTCGCATGACCTGAAGACTTACCTCACGCGTTTCCGCCTGCGGCTGGAAATGATGCCGGCAGGCACCCATCGGGACAAGGCAATCCTTGATGTCGAGACCATGGAGCAGTTGCTGAACGACGTGCTTCTGTTCGCCAATGAAAGCTCGGCCGGATCCGAAGCGGAAACGGTGGAGCTGAATGCAGCGGTCGGCACCTCGGCCATGGAAGTCGCTCCCGCCGGAGATACCGTTCACCTGGCCCTGTCTGCTGATCCCCTCAATGTCCGGCTGCCGCGAAAGGCGCTGCGAAGGGTGATCGACAATCTTCTGTCCAACGCTTTGCGCTACGGCACGCATGCCTGGATAAGAACCGAAAGACGTGATGGCATGGCCTGCCTGATCGTCGAGGATGACGGGCCGGGGATCGAGGAGAAGGACATGCCCTTCGTCTTCGAACCCTTTTTCCGCGCTGAACCGTCGCGAAACCGGAGCCATGGCGGCACTGGCCTCGGCCTTGCCATCGTCAGGCAAATCCTCGATGCGCATGGCGGCACGATCACGCTTGAAAACAGGACGGCAGGTTCAGGTCTTGTCGCCACCGTCTGTCTGCCGGTCGAAGGAATGGGGCGCTGAGACTGTCGCTCCCCTGTCAGATCAGTTTCAACCGGTCGCCGGCCGGATAGGCGCTTTGCCCCTCGCCATCATAGAAGGTCGCGAGGCAGTCCAGCAATTGATCACGCAGTTCCTCGATCGCACCGGCAAAGACCTCACCGTTCTCGCGGTAGAGATAGGCGAGATCCGCAACCTCGACAAAGGCCGAGGCTTCGGCGACGCAGGCAATATCAGCCTCACCGGATTGTGCCCGAAGAGATGAGGCTTGGGTCGTTTCGAAGGAGGTAGAGGGTGAAGGAAGGGCAGCAAGGCCAAACAATGCAGAGGCGGTGATGCTGATGATGATATTCATTAGGGATCTCCTGTCACCGATCCATGTTCGCCGGCTTGAGTGTCTTAAGCACGGACCAGGCCACCAGACCGCGTGGCTCGAAAGGCCCGGTCTGGTGGCGGGTAGAAATGTCAGGTTAGTTCCTGGCCGCCTTGGCCCTCAGGTCCGCAAGCGTTGCGGCGCATTCCTGTGAAAGCTGGGCCTTCTTCTCCTGAACGCAGGCCATGAGCTGGCCGCCGCCCGGCTTGATGTCGGCGCACAGTTTCTGGATGTCCTGTTTGCAATTGTCGCGCAGCGCCAGCTTGTCGCTCATCGACAGCTGTTGCGCAGAGGCGGTAGCAGCCGTCATCAGCAGAAGTATGGTGGCGTATTTCAACATTGTCTGTCCTCTCGTATCGAGGTTTCGCGGATTTGGCCGCTCACACGGCCTTCTCGTTTCCGGAGAGGGAAAAGGCTCCGATCGCTGAAACGATGGAGCCTTATCGCCCGACTTTATCGCAGCCGGATTTCGGGTTTGTTTCGGTATTTTTCAGCTGCGCCCGATGTCAGGCGTCTTCGGCGGCATAGGCCTCAAGCAGCCGCGACGTATCCATCCTGAGCGCATCATTGGCCTGCAATATATCCGAAAGCCCGCGCTGGACGATATCCTGAAATGCTTCCAGATCCATGATCAGATCGTTGACGACGGCAACGCTCAGCCGCCCGGATTCCACCTTGCCCATGATACGGATTGCCGCAAGCCCGGAGGCCAGCCGCTTCATCTCGGAGACCATCTGGAAGAAGATCTTCAACTCGTCCTCGATGCCGGTCAGGCTCTTTAGTGCTTCCGCCTGGTAGGTCGATTTCTGCTGGTCCAGAAAATTCGTCTCGGTCGCATGGTCTACTCCCTCGATGGGGATTTCCGCGCTGAAACTGCAGGCGATTTCCTGCTGTACGTAGGAGGTTGCGAGTAAAAACGCCCCGACATTGATGGTGTGGGAGACCGTTCGGGCGGCATGCAGAAAGCCGTCCAGCCCTCGCTCTATTTCCTCCGACAGCGTGTTGTAATTCGTCGAGATGGTTGCGATCGCCGCACCCGCTTCCCCGATCTGGCCTGCATGAACCAGCAGGTTGAGCGGCACGAACCGGTAGGTGAGATACCCTTCAGAGATCTGCCGCGCCGCGGTCAGAAGCCGCGAGGCAGAGGGCATCAATCGTCCATAGAGCGCAAGTGTCTGCCTCGACTGTTTCTGCAGGTTCTCGTCACGCAGCGAGAATTCGGCAGAAAGGCTTGTTGCCATGAAGGCATCGTAAGTTTCGAAACCGAGAGCCGAAAGGCGCGTCATCAGTCGCGTTGCGCTTTCCGCCGGTGACAGTTTCTCTTCAATCTCCATCCGGGCAAGGGCGGCATATTCCGCCTGCACGATACCGAATATCGGACTGCTCGGCTTGATGCGAACAGAGAGATAACCGCCTTCGCACGGAGTTATGATGGCATAAACCCAATAGAACCGGCCCTCCTTGCTCTTGTTCTTTACATAGGCGCCGGTTTGGAGACCTTGTCTCAGACGGTCCCACAGCAACCAGAATACCGCACGCGGCACGCCTTCATGGCGAATGATGTTATGGGGTTTTCCCGCAAGCTCGCTCCAGGAATAGCCGCTTATGCGCTGGAACACCTCGTTGCCGGACTGGATTTTTCCCCGCGTATCCGTCCTGGAGAAGAAGATCTCGGTGAAATCGAACGGGATTTCTATTTCGCGATATAATTGCGAATGATCGTGAAACTCTGAAACATCCATGAATTAAACTTTCGCCGTAAGAAATACCCTCCCTATTCCCCGATTGGGTTTCTTGCATCGAAATGAACTACTGTCATTCCGGATTTTGATCGAAACTGACGATGGTCAAATCTGCGACAATGTTTCAAACTTTAATGATTACGTCCTCGCAAAAAGCCGCATTTTTCGCTTCCTCGGCATAGGTCTGAAAATGCAGCAGCAGTTTCTGCGCGTAGAGGGGAAGCTGTTGCTGATTTCTCACGCAGACATACAGTTCGCGTTCCGCCCAGCCGTCGGCAATCTCAAGCGTCCGAAAACCCATGTCACGGCCATACCGCCGGGCAGCACTTTCCGGCACGATTCCAAGGCCTGCACCGCATTCTACGATTCGGCAAAGGGACTCGAAGTTCTCGACCCGGATGCGGATATTCGCTCGTCTGCCAAGCTCGGTGGCCAGCCGCCGCAGGAATTGCGACAGGGCGACCGTCGTGCTCAACGCGATCAGCGGATGATCCAGAATTCGCGCATAGGCAACCGGTCCTTCCAGAGCCCAGTCGTGAGGAACGATCAGCACCAGCCTGTCCGGCACGAAGCGCCAGCGCTCGAGACCGGTCATGTCGGCCGATGATGCGACAATGCCGATATCGGCCTCACCGTTTCTCAGCAGGTTGACCACTTCGAGACTGGGCTTGTCCGTGACGGTGACGAATATGTCCGGGTTCTGCCGCAGGAATGATCCCAGCAGTTGAGGCATATGCTCGGAAAGCATGTTGGTGTTCGACAGAAGGCGGATCGTGCCGCCACGCCCTTCCGAAAAGGCATCGAGTTCCACTTCGAGCTTTCTCGTATCATCAAGTACCTTGCGCGCATGGCCGACCAGAATGTCGCCGGCCAGGGTCGGCTTGATGCCTCGTCCGGTCCGCTCCACGAGCGGAAGCCCGAAAGACTCCTCCATCTTGCGCAACCGCGCGCTGACCGCAGCCACCACGACATTGTTCTGCTGGGCCGCTGCGGTAAGGCTTCCGCCCTCGACGGCCGAGAGAAATATCCTGAGATCTGTAAGGTCGAATTTCATGACACGGAGCTTTCACATTTGGTGAAGGCTGTTTGTACGACAAACTGACTACACAAGCCATCTTTTGCGGCGCTATGACACAGATCAAGTCGCACCGCGACACATCGACACGCCTCAGGTTTAATCCTGAACCCGTTAATCAAGCTTTTTTGTTCAAGAATTGCTTCAATACGAGTGGCATTTTCTCGATGTGCCACCCCGGTTTGCGGCGATGAAAATCGGCCCTGCGTGTGGGAGGCATGTCTGGAACCGATATCGATTGTTCATGCTTGATGAAAGCACGGGGATATATGCCTAAGCCTCCTGTCTCGCCCGGTACGTCTTTCGGCAGCACTTTGTTTGCGCCGATTTCCGCCTCGCTCCGCCCCGCCATTCTCTGTCTTTCCGCGCTGGTCGCATCGGCCGGCGCGAGCTTCGCAGACGATGCGTCCGATCTCGTGGCGCGCGGTCGTTATCTTGCGACGGCAGCCGACTGTGCCGCCTGTCATACCGCGCCGCATGGCGGCACGCCCTTTGCCGGCGGCTACGGTATCGACACGCCGCTCGGCAAGATCTTCTCGACCAATATCACGCCGTCGAAGCAGGACGGGATCGGCAATTACAGCGAAGAGGATTTTTCGCGCGCGGTGCGTGAAGGGGTCGCCAAGGATGGCAGCCATCTCTATCCGGCAATGCCTTACACTGCCTATGCCAAGATCACCGATGACGACATGAAGGCGCTTTACGCTTACTTCATGAACGAAGTGAAGCCGGACGATCACAAGCCGCAGAAGACCGAGCTGCCTTTCCCCTTCTCGATCCGCACCTCCATGGCGGTCTGGAACCTGCTCTTCCTCGACAAGACGCGCTTCCAGCCCAATCCGGCCAAGTCCGCCGAATGGAACCGCGGCGCTTATCTCGCTGACGCGCTGGAACATTGCGCCACTTGCCATACGCCGCGCAACGCCTTCATGGCCGAAGATGCAAGCCAGGCGCTTGCCGGTGGTTCGGTCGGTTCGTGGTATGCGCCCAACATCACCTCAGACAAACATGCCGGTATCGGCGGCTGGTCCGACGATCAGCTGATCCAGTATTTCAAGACCGGCAATGTCCCCGGCAAGGCGCAGGCCGCCGGCCCGATGGCGGAAGCCGTCGAAAACAGCCTGCAGCATCTTTCCGACAACGACCTTAAGGCGATCGTCACCTATCTCAAGGACGTTCCGGCGATCGGGTCGGCTGAGAAGACCTCGCGTGCCGATCTCGGCAAGGCTTCGGCCGTCGTCGAAGCTTCGCTGCGCGGCCTTCCCGGCCAGTCGCCGGAAGAAAACGGATATCACATCTTCAGCGGCAGCTGTGCCGCCTGCCACCAGGTTGAAGGGCAGGGCAACGATCATTATCCGTCGCTGTTCCACAACACCGCGACCGGCGAGGACCGTCCCGACAATCTCGTCTCGACCATCCTCTACGGCTTGCACCGTAAGGTTGGCGATCACGTCGCCTTCATGCCGGCCTTCGGCGCCGACGCGTCCTACACGGATCGCTTGTCCGACAAGGATATTGCCGATGTCAGCAACTATGTTCTGACAAATTACGGCAACCCGTCGGTCAAGGTCACAGTCGCCGATGTGGCACGCATCCGCGATGGTGGCGAGAAGCCTCTGATCGTCAAACTGGCGCCGCTGGCGGCACCTGCTGCAATCGCCGCCGCCGTCATCGTGCTTGCCGTAATCGTCTGGCTGTTGTCGCGCCGCCGTCGTTCGCGCCCGGCGCTCGGCTGAGCCTCGTATCGCTTTCATCTTTCAGCATTGAACGCTCCACCGGAGATCCTGATGCCTTTTGATCCTTCTTCCCCGGCCGTTCTCGGCCAAGCTCTTTCCCGTCGCAGCCTGCTGCGGGGCACAGCCGCCCTCGGCGGTCTGGCCCTTGCCGCCAGCTTCGCCGGCCCGGTCTCGGCCTTTGCCGCCGACGACAGTGTCGCTTCGTTCACCCAGCTGTCGGAATTCCTGACCGGATATACGCTCGACCCGGTTCTCGGCGCCCGCTTCCTTGCGGCACTGAAGAAGCGCGATGCCGATCTCGATGCCAGCCTTGCGGCACTCTCAGGGCTTATCAAGCAATCCGGCGTGCCGAACATGGACGGCTTTCTGGCGCTGACCGGTACCGATCCGGCGCTGATGAAGACCGCCACCAAAGTGGTTTCCGCCTGGTATCTCGGTGTTGTCGGCGAGCCGGAAGACGCGGAGCTGATCACCTACGCGGATTCGCTCATGTACCGCCCGACCAAGGGCCTCCTTACCGTCCCGTCCTATGGTCCCGGCCCGAATGCCTGGGGACCTAAGCCCGGTAGCAAGATCTGACAGGAACAAAGACAATGGCTAACACATCCTATGATGCGGACCTGATCGTTATCGGCTCGGGCGTCATGGGCGGCATCGTTGCCGCCAATCTCGCCAAGGCCGGCAAGAAGGTGATCGTTCTGGAGGCCGGTCCGCGCGTCAATCGCCGCGAGATCGTCGAGACCTATCGTAATGCGCCGGTAAAGCTGTCGCTTGCCAATGCCAAGCTGCAAGGTGCGGGTTCGCCCTTCCCGAGCATGCCTTGGGCGCCATCCACCTATGGCGACTACCTGCAATATGAAGGGCCGGTGAAGTACAACACCTCCTATCTGCGCGTCGTCGGCGGCACGACCTGGCATTTCGGTTCGGCTCTGTGGCGGATGATCCCGAACGATTTCAAGCTCCAGTCACTCTACGGCCGCGGCCGCGACTGGCCGATCGGTTACGACGATCTGGAGCAGTATTACAACAAGGCCGAACTGGAACTCGGCGTCACCGGTACGGACGGCCAGGACGAGAGCGGTCAGGGTGGCGGACCGATGCCGCCGCGCTCGATGCCCTTCCCGATGAAGCAGCTCAACACCAGCTACATGTTCGACACGCTGGCGGAAAAGCTCTCGGTCGGCGGCTTCAATCCGGTGCTCGAACCGCATGGCCGCGCCTCGCGTCCCTATGGCAACCGCCCGGTCTGCGCCGGCAACAACAATTGCAATCCGGTCTGTCCGATCGGCGCCAAATATGACGGCTCGATGCATATCGACGAGGCCGAACGTCATGGCGCCAAGCTGCTCGACAATTCGCCGGTCTACAGGATCGAAGCCGGCGACGACGGCAAGATCGTGGCGATCTGGTACAAGAAGCCCGATAATTCCGAACATCGCCTGACCGCAAAGTATTTCGTGCTTGCTGCCTACGGCATCGAGAGCGCCAAGCTTCTGCTGATCTCCACCTCGGAAAAGTATCCGAACGGCATCGCCAACTCCTCCGACCAGGTTGGCCGCAACCTGATGGACCATACCGGTATCAGCATGAACATGCTGACCAAGGAAGACATGTGGCCGGGTGAAGGCCCGACGGAACTTCTAGTCTATCTCAACCAGCGTGACGGCGAATTCCGCAAGGATTATCCGAGCTACAAGATCAAGGTGCGCAATACCGTGCCGACCCAGCAGATGACCGAGGGTTTCATCAAGAAGGGCATTCTCGGCTCCAAGCTGGACGAGCAGATCCGCAAATATTCGGCCCGTTCGCTCAACTGGGCGATCGATTTCGAACCGCTGCCGCTGGCGGAAAACCGCGTCACGCCTTCGAAGACCAAGTTCGATGCGCTCGGTATCCCGGTTCCGGTTCTCTATTATTCGGTCACCGACTACTGGAATGCCGGCCGTGACCGTGGCCTGCAGGACCTGAACAAGATCGCCGAACTGCTGGATGCCGAAGTCCTGTCGACCGACGTCAAATGGCAGAACCGCCAGCACGTGATGGGCACGACGCGCATGGGCGACGATCCGACGGATTCGGTCGTCGACCGCGATTGCCGCACGCATGACCATCCGAACATGTTCATCGCCGGCACCAGCGTCATGCCTTCCGCATCCTGCATGAACCCGACACTGACGGGTGCGGCACTCAGCGTTCGTATTGCAGAGCAGCTGATCAAGGAAATCTGACCTGCGCTGGAAGGCGGTCAGAGGACGAAGCCCGCACGATGACATGATGACATCGTGCGGGCCTCTAACCGCCATCATGGCGGCTGGAGTAAACGGTGAATATTTGACGCTGCAGCGTCAAATGAAGATTTTGTAATTCACAGTCATGTTTGGTTGAAGTGTCTTTCTGGCTTCAGCCACAGGAAGAATTAGAATATTTTAATATTTACTGACCTCCTTCGACGGGCTGAAGCCACCGGGCGGAGCGCCGCAAAACAAAACACCGAACAGATGATCGATCTGTTCGGTGTAAGACAATAACACGGGCGTGACGTCTGGGGACGTCACGAAGGCTGTTTCTTCAGCCGGCCGGATGCGGTGCTGGTCCGCGATCGCCGTCGAGACCGGTCGCAACCACCGAAACCCGGAATTTTCCGTCGAGATTGCGGTCGAAGATCGCGCCGACGACGATATCGGCATCCGCCTCAACCTCGTCGCGGATGCGGCTTGCCGCTTCGTCGACTTCGAACAGGGTCATGTCCGAACCGCCGGAGATCGAGATCAGCACACCCTTGGCGCCCCGCATGGAGATGTCGTCGAGAAGCGGATTGGCAATCGCCAGTTCCGCCGCTGCCAGCGCACGATTGTCGCCCGAAGCTTCGCCGGTGCCCATCATCGCGCGGCCCATGCCGCGCATGACCGATTTCACGTCGGCGAAGTCGAGGTTGATCAGGCCTTCCTTGACGATCAGGTCGGTGATGCAGCCGACACCGGAAAAAAGCACGCGGTCGGCGATCATGAAGGCGTCGGCAAAGCTGGTCTTGGCGTCGGCGATGCGGAAGAGGTTCTGGTTCGGAATGACGATGACGGTATCGGCCGCATCGCGCAATTCCAGGATACCCGCTTCGGCCGTCTTCATGCGCCGCTGGCCTTCGAAGGTGAAGGGTTTCGTGACGACAGCGACGGTGAGGATGCCGGCGGCGCGCGCGGCGCGGGCGATCGCAGGTGCCGCACCCGTGCCGGTACCGCCGCCCATGCCGGCGGTGACAAAGCACATATGCGAACCGGCAAGATGATCCATGATCTCGTCGATGGATTCTTCAGCTGCAGCGCGGCCGATATCGGGCAGCGAACCCGCGCCGAGACCTTCGGTGATCTGGGCGCCGAGCTGGATGCGGCGCGACGCCTTGGAGGTCGCCAGAACCTGTGCATCGGTGTTTGCCGCGACGAACTCCACACCGCG
This sequence comes from Aliirhizobium wenxiniae, assembly GCF_014201355.1. GTDB lineage: Bacteria > Pseudomonadota > Alphaproteobacteria > Rhizobiales > Rhizobiaceae > Neorhizobium > Neorhizobium wenxiniae. Next base: position 195,350 of record NZ_JACHEG010000007.1, on the reverse strand, counting down.
GAGTTCCTCTTCGATCATGTTGTTGATGGCGTTGCCACCGCCACCACCGACACCGATGACGGTGATCTGCGGTTTCAGTTCAACCAGGCCGCTTTTCATATCCGTCAACCTTAGGCTCCTTCAAATCTTCCTGTCGTCTCTCAGGGACGACGAATCGGCAGTCAAATTATCTGCCGATTGCGTCGGAAGCTAGAAGGAAGCGAGAGGTGAAACGACTATCTGATGGCGCGCATGGCCTCGATGAACTGCTTTGCCTTCGCGCCGACCGCCTCAGCGCTGTCGCCGGGCTTGTAGAGCGAACCGCCGATGCCGAAACCGGCGGCACCTGCATCAACGAAAGCCTTCATGTTATCGGGCGTCACGCCGCCGACGGCCAGAACCGGAATGTCCTTCGGCAGAACGGCCTTCCAGGCCTTGATGACATAAGGCGGAATGGCTTCGGCCGGGAAGGCCTTGACGCCGGTCGCGCCTGCGCCGATCGCGGCAAAGGCTTCCGTCGGGGTGGCGACACCGGGCAGGCTGACCATGCCCTTGGCGACGCTCGCCTCGATGACCGACAGGTTGGCGTTCGGCGAGATGATGACCTTCGAGCCGGTGGCGGCGACATCGGCAACCTGGGCAGGCGTCAGCACGGTGCCGGCGCCGATCAGCGCCTTGTCGCCAAAGCGCTTCTGCAATTTCTCGATGCTCTTCAGCGGATCGGGCGAATTGAGCGGCACTTCCAGAATGCGCCAGCCGGCTTCGATCAGCGTTTCGCCGACGGCCTCGACCTCTTCCGGCTTGATGCCGCGGAGGATGGCGATCAGGTTGCATTCTTTCAGCGCGTCGTGGAGGTTCATGGGAAACGTCCTTATTTCGTCAATTGCAATTGGCCGGCGATCCGCTGCACGCCGCGCTTGGCGGCATCTGCCGGGCTCGGGATAACGGTGAGATTAAAGAGCGGGGCGACACGGCCGTAGCGGCTGTTCAGCACGTTGTTGCCGACAATGCCGATCGCCTCGCCGGGAACGAGCCAGCCGGCGGCGCGGGCCTGGCGGAATTCGGAACCGATGACGAGGCCGGAGACGTAGTCGCCGATATCTTCGGCCTTCAGGACGCCAGCGAGCACGCCTGTACGGGCGGAAAAGACGGCGGACAGAAAGGCATCGGCGGCGCGGGCGTCACTTGCTGCAAACTCTGCGCCGAGATCGAAGGCAGACCAGACTGGTTCGGCTCCGGGGGCAGGTTCCAGCGCCTTGGCGATGAAGGAATGTTTGGTGAGAAGCGAAAAGACTTCGCCCGTCGCGTAGGTCTGGAAACCGGCGATGCGGCCTCCCTCGACGCGTGCCCATTTGCTGTGGGTGCCAGGCAGGACGACGGTGCAATCCTTGTCCAGACCGAAACCGACGATCTGGGTTTCCTCGCCGCGCATGACGTCCGGAAACGGCTTTGCCGCCGGATCTCGCATGCCGGGCAGGAAGGTGACGGTTGCGCCGTTCTCAAGCGTCAGTTGTTTCGTGCCGGCGGCAAGTTCCGCAACCCCGGCAGGTGCATCGACATAAGGCACTTCGATCCAGCCGTTGCGGCTGGTGATCATGCCGGAGGCGATCACCGGAAGCGGGCCGTGGGAGGCAAACCAGCTGCCGACGGTTTCCATCAGCGCAGCCTCAAAAGCGCCGTCCTTAACGAACTGGATGCCGCCGCTCGTCGTGTCTCGAGTGTCGAGCGTTTCGCCCGTTTCCGACACGAGCGCTGCGCGCAGCGAGCTCGTGCCCCAGTCAAGGATGATCGACACAGGCTTAGGCATTTCGGATTTCCTCCCGAGATTTATTGCGCCCTTCGATAGCGCGGGGGCGGTGCGGCTGTCGAGAACAATCGTCAATAAAGTCATACTTATTGGTGTGATGTGGACAGGATGGACGCCTGATTTTCGGTATGGTTTCCAAAACGGAATAAGCCCTTGGCGATCATCGGATTTTTATCGCTGGCCTGGGCCAGAAGTCGGTCGGGGCGCTGAAAGCTGCCTCTTGAGTTTAGTTTATAGGTGACACCTCTCAGCGCCCCGTTCGGCAGTTTTTATCCGCGACTTCGGTCCCTCTGCCGTTGCCTTGCCGGATGATGTTCGTCTGGCTTGATGGAAAACGGGCGAAACGACTTATCGCCAACCCTCCATGTCGCCGCCGCCGGGATTCCCGCTTTCACGAGCGGACTTGAACGCCCGGCGAAACCATCCTTGAGGCCACCATGTGTGCCGCACAGGCACGTCCGACGCGCCGTTCGGGCATCAGAAGCGGCAGGCCGGTCCGAAAACCTTGCCGCTTCCCCCGTGTCGCCGGAGGGAGACCATTTTCCGCAGACCCCGGTGGTGACGGTTCACGTCCTCCCTTCACCACCAGCGCCGGTCCCGCCTCGCCGACACGACTGCCGGTGTATCCGTGACGGAACGGGGAGATTGTAGGCACGGGGCGCGAGGGAGGGGATGAAATTTTGTCCAAGATATTGAAATGATTGCATGGAAGTTGGAAATCATCCCCGGCCTTGTGCCGGATCTCAAGGAGACCGTCTTTCGGAACGTTTAGCCGGCATCTCGTTTTGCTGGGTCTTGGGCAGCAGTTGCCCGCGATGACCGGTATCGGCCCAAAGCAGTCGTTCCGCAGTTGTGCGAAGGTGATCGTTGAGCAATTATCGGCCACCTACTTTACGGTATCCAAATGAAAGTCTCGCTTACCAAATATGCTTGTCTGGACTGCAAGCGGGTTTTCAAGTGCCCCGCCGATGCGACGCAGAAAACGTGTCCACGATGCTCTGGTATGACCTATAGGGCTGGCTCAGATTTCCGTCCACGATCTGCAGATGACACGAAGGGGTGGGCGGTGGCATCATTCCTGATTTCAAACGTCTTTCCGTACTATCGGCTTGGTGTGCAGTACCCGGCAACTCTGAAAGAGGCGCTGCGCTTTGTTGAAGAGAACGCTTCGAAGGCCGTGGATATGACGACAAACAGGGCCGTTCCGCTGCATTGGCCGCGAGATTATCGAGCTCGATGACAACAAGCGGCCCGACCGAAGTGGACGCTTGTCACGCTAAGTCAAGCTGGCGAAGGTATTCTTCACCGCTAATCGTCGTCCAGCCATCTCTCGGGAACCGTTCAGCTTCCACGTCTTCAAGTGAAAAGTAGGCTCCGAAGAAATCACAAGCCGGATCAAGTAAGGCGATCCTCCTTTTTAGATCATTTCCGCAGTCGGAGATTTGATCTTCAAGTGCCTCCTCGTTTTCAGAACTCATGAGGAAAGGTATCCGTAGGCATCCGATACAAATATCAAGAACGGGATAATTTGGTTCGGCGCAGATGCCGACTTTCACCCTTTCTAAGTCCCATAAACCACTTCGCAAGAAGCCCGAAACCGAAGTCTCAAGCATGGGAAAATCGTTGCGCATACGAACATAGTAGCTAAAGTTTGTTGTCCTTCCTTTATGGGCACCCACTGGAGAAAGCTTGTATGCTGTCAACACGTAGGGCGGCTCTGGTTCGAAAGACAGTTCGAGACCACCAGGATAGAGCCAATACAAGGGTACCGGCTGATCGAATGCATTGGTTATCCAGCGTTTCGGTGGCCCAAGCCGCTCTGCGATGGACAGGAGCGGCGTGCCAAATTTGAAGAGTTCAATATTGTGAGAACTCAAGCTCTCTTTGAGCGAGATGACTGCAGCCTCTTTGGGCATATTGACCTTTCGATAGCTCGCGAGAATGTTTACGCGCTACCATGGGTTATATGATGTCCGCTTGTGGCGCAAAGCGGTCAAACCGTCACGACGAAGATGTTAGGGTGCGGGTGTTCAATCACTTGGTTGCAGGCGCCACAGGATTGTGCTGCTCTGATCAAGTTCATCTTTAGACAGGCGCCCGAATGCTAATCCCGTACTCGACATCCGACGTACTTTGCCGGTTTGACCACTTCAATGACTCAGTTCTCGGAGCAATATCGGTAGACTATGCGGAGCGCACTCTTCCGCATATCCAAATCACGCTGACATGCCAGGACGACGATGCAGACGAGCCGACATGGAGATCTTGCCGGATCGACTTCCACAATGCTCGTGAATTTAGAATCGAGCAGCGCACCAAATCAACCCAAAGCGTGATTTCTTTTGGAATAGCGATCACGGTTGAAGGCGGCATCACGTTTGTCGACTTTGACTGCCTAGGCGATACAGAGCGTACAGTTGAACAGGTTCGCTCCTCCGATTTTTACATCGGCGCGGAGCGCGTTGACTTCATCGTCCCCTAGTGAAGGATGTCAGGGCGGTGGGGTCCGCTTTCGGCCCCAAGTCGACTTTCATCAGTTGTGGTCGACGCCATTCGGATTTTGTTCGAACGTCTTGGTCACAACGATTTCACCAACAATGGCTTTGTTGAAACTCTCAAGGTCTTCAGCCGGTATCCAGTATTCCCTCAACGCTCGGCCGCCCGCATGTTGCGGAGCGTAGGCAGTCAGGAACGCCGTCAGGACTTCGAAGCGCGTCACATAACCAGCGCCATCCCGGCTGACATTCCAATCCCTTGCGATCCGAATGGCATAATCTTCAGAAAGAACAGGATAGAAAATGGGTTGATCAGGCAGCCGAGGTGGAAACGCCTTCATACCACTCTGCTTCATCAAATTCAGCTCGACCGGACCCACAGGCCGCCACAGCGTTACAGTCTCCATCGCCATCTCCGCGAAATTGCTCAAATTGCTTTATACGGGATTCGACGCGTCCGGAAAGTTCGCTGTTGGCGCATTCCTGCCGTGACGGCTTTCGGCCCAATGCGGTCATTGGATCAATGCACCTGGACCTCGGATCCCGTAACGGGTGGGCAAGGTGGCACCGGCCTCCTGCAAGTTTGATTAACCGTGCTAATTTGCGCGATTGTAATGATGCGTATGTTAGGAGCCGCTCATCAGTTGATGGGCGAACTTATGAATACACACATTGCGTGGCGCGGTATCCGGAACTTCATGTCGGTGCAAAAGGAGAATCCTGAGCTTCTCAAAGCTCAATATCGGGCCTTCACGCGACAAATGCCGATGATGTATTTCATCCTGCTCTCTAGCACCTGGGCGCTTGCTATGACGCACATGCGGATCGCGCCCGCGTGGTTGACGCTTGGTGTACCGTCGCTGCTTACGGGCGGCTGCCTGCTAAGAGTGATCTTCTGGTTACGAACCAAAAATTCAGATCCATCTCCAGAACTTGCGCATGCTGCACTCCTGCGCACCAATCGGCTTGCGGGCGGCATTGCCGTGGCTTTCACACTCTGGTCTTTCGCGCTGATCCCATATGGCGATGCCTATACCCGCTCGCATGTCGCCTTCTACATGGCCATTACCGTCATCTCTTGCATCTTCTGCCTGATGTATGTGCGTTCGGCGGCCTTTATCGTGACACTCATCGTCAATGGCGCGTTTATCGCTTTCTTCGCCTCGACGGCACAGCCAACATTTGTTGCCATTGCGATCAACGTCTTGCTCGTTTGCACCGGCATGATGTCCATACTTCTGACAAACTACCGAAACTTCGAAAGCATGGTGGTGTCGAAACAGCAAAGCGAGGCACTGAGTTGCGAGAACTTCAAGCTCGCCAACCTCGATAGCTTGACCAGACTGGGCAATCGGCGTGCGTTTTTTGCAGAACTGGAGACCGAACTGGCGAGAGCGCAAGCTAATGGAGTACGGTTGGCTCTTGGCGTCATGGATCTCGACGGTTTCAAGCCCGTCAACGACCTTTACGGCCATTCGGTTGGTGATCGTCTCCTGGCCGAGGTTGCCGCACGCCTATCAACCACTTTGACAGCCAGCACGGCTTTCAGACTAGGTGGTGACGAATTCGCCATCATCGCTCCTCTGCCACCGGAAAATACACAGTTAGTAATAAATGCCAACGCCATCGCGGCCAAGCTGAGGGAGCCCTACCGTTTACCGGAAGGTACGGTGCATATCTCGGCCTCAATGGGGATCGCAGTGTTTCCCGAGCTTGCTCTGAACTGCGAGCAGCTTTTCGAGCGCGCCGATTATGCGCTATACCACGCCAAGAAGAGGCAGCGCGGTGGCGCGGTGTTGTTCGACTCTGATCATGAATATCAAATCAATTTCGAAGCGAAGATAGAAAGTGCACTGAAGCAGGCCGATCTCGAAAACGAGCTGTCAGTGGTCTTCCAACCGATTATCGATGTCCGTGGCCCACAGACGATAGGTTTTGAAGCTCTGGCACGCTGGGATAGCCCTCAGCTTGGCAAAATCTCTCCAGCCTGCTTCATCCCTATCGCAGAACGAGCGGGAATCGTCGGCTCACTTACGAAGCCGCTCCTCCGGAAGGCGTTGGCCGCGGCCTCGCTGTGGGGACCATCTCTGCGCCTGTCGTTCAACCTGTCTGCCCACGACTTGAACTCCAACGACAGCGTCTTAATGCTGGTGGGCATCATTCAGAGAAGTGGCTTTGATCCAACGCGCCTTGATCTCGAAATTACCGAAACGGCTTTCGCCCACGATTTTGAACAGGTCACGCAATCCGTCGAGACCCTTCGAAGACTGGGATGCGGGATCTCGCTTGATGATTTCGGAACCGGATACTCAAGCCTCACGCGCCTTCACGCCTTGCCGCTGACAAAGTTCAAGATTGATCGCAGCTTCGTCAAGGATCTGCATTTGCGGCCGTCCAGCTATAAGATCGTGAAATCTCTGCTGGCACTAAGTGCAGACATGGGGTTGGATTGCGTGATCGAGGGTGTCGAAACTGAAGAAGAACTCGCGGCTCTCACAGCATTGGGCGGGACAAGTGTTCAGGGCTATCTGTTCGCTCCACCACTGCTGGAACACGAGGCCGCAAAGTTCGCAGCCGAAGCCAGTGGCGCTAACCGCAGGATTGCGGTCTGACGGCCCCCTTTACACGAGGTGGCCCGTCGATCGTCGGCGGCAGGTCGTGGTTAGCGACGGCATACTGGCCAAGCTCGCAGTTTGCCGCCTGAACGCGACAATCTTCCAAACATCCTCTTTATCGCACCAGCGGTACGAGTCTGCAGTTTGGCAGTCGGCCCCATTTTGATGTTGCTATACTTGGCGCGAGCGTCGGTCCTGCACGGCCATTGATATCTGCACCAAACAATCCCCAGACTTTCCGAAACTCGAACATCATAGTCGTTGACGGAAATTTCATGTCGTCTACTATATCTAGTGTTCGAGGTTCTTCCGATTCGCGTCGGAAGCTAAGACGGGAATACGGTGCGTGATGCCTATGACAGGCGGAACAATGCCGAAGCTGCCCCCGCAACTGTGAGCGACGAGCATCCGCTCGGTAACCACTGAAACCATCTGGTTTCGGGAAGGTGAGATGGATGCGACGACCCGCGAGCCAGGAGACCTGCCTCAAACGAAAACGTCCACGGGCGGGGTGTCCGGAAGGTCGCGTATGCGTGCGGGATGTTGCCGTGCGTGCGCTTCCCCTGATTTCCCGCATGAGCCACTTCGGGGTGAAGTCTTATGATCTTGAGTTTCGATACACGTCAGCGCGAATGACGGGCAGATAAACGCCCGGCAATCGCCAACGCCTGCCTTCATTTCCCATCATTTTTGCCCGGACATCGGCGGCTGTCCGATCGCTTTCGCACGCCTTCCGACACGAGGAAAACCATGACCATCACCGTCTACAGCAAGCCTGCCTGCGTTCAATGCACTGCGACCACCCGCGCCCTGGATCGCCAGGGCATTAACTACACGGTCGTTGACGTTTCCGCCGATATCGAAGCCTACGAGCTCGTGCAGGGTCTCGGCTATCGTCAGGTTCCCGTCGTGATCGCAGGAGAACAGCACTGGGCCGGGTTTCGTCCGGACATGATCAGCGGTCTGGCGGCAGCACACGCCTGAGATCATGGGCGAGATCGTCTATTTTTCGAGCAAGTCGGAAAACACGCGGCGGTTCGTTGAAAAGCTGAAGCTGATGGCTCGGCGCATTCCGATCAGCAGCGACGAGACATTGCACGCCGAAAATCCCTTCGTTCTGATCGTTCCGTCCTATGGCGGTGGTGAAGCGAAGGGGGCCGTTCCGAAACAGGTTATCCGCTTCCTCAACGATGCGAATAACCGCAGCCACATCCGCGGCGTGATCGCCGCGGGCAACACCAATTTCGGCGCGGCCTATGGCATTGCCGGAGACATCATATCCGCCAAGTGCCAAGTGCCGTTCCTCTATAGGTTCGAGCTTCTCGGCACGCCGGAGGATGTCGACAACGTCAGACACGGATTGGAACGATTTTGGACACGCTAGTGCTCGACAAGCCGAAGAAAAGCGCCGAAGCCGCGCTGGACTATCATGCGCTGAACGCCATGCTGAACCTCTATGACGAAGACGGCAAAATCCAGCTCGACCGCGACCGGCAGGCGGCCAAGCAATATTTTCTCCAGCATGTGAACCAGAACACGGTGTTCTTCCATAACCTGCGCGAGAAGCTCGATTACCTCGTGGTCGAAGGCTATTACGAGCAGGAGGTTCTGGACCAGTATTCGTTCAATTTCGTCCGCGACCTCTTCGGTCATGCCTATGACAAGAAGTTTCGCTTCCCGACCTTCCTCGGTGCCTTCAAATATTACACCAGCTACACGCTGAAGACGTTTGACGGAAAACGTTACCTTGAGCGCTACGAGGACCGTGTCTGCATGGTGGCGCTGGCGCTGGCCCGTGGCGATGAGAAGCTTGCCCGTGATCTCGTGGACGAGATCATTTCCGGACGTTTCCAGCCTGCGACACCGACCTTCCTCAATGCCGGGAAGAAGCAACGCGGCGAACTCGTGTCCTGCTTCCTTCTGCGTGTGGAAGACAACATGGAGAGCATCGGCCGCTCCATCAATTCGGCGCTGCAACTGTCCAAGCGTGGCGGCGGCGTGGCGCTTTCGCTGACCAATCTTCGCGAAATGGGCGCGCCGATCAAGCAGATCGAAAATCAGTCCTCCGGCGTCATCCCGGTCATGAAGCTTCTGGAAGACAGTTTTTCCTATGCCAACCAGCTCGGTGCGCGTCAGGGAGCAGGAGCCGTTTACCTGCACGCCCATCATCCCGACATCATGCGTTTTCTCGATACCAAGCGGGAAAATGCTGACGAGAAGATCAGGATCAAGACGTTGTCGCTCGGCGTGGTCATTCCCGACATCACCTTCGAGCTCGCCCGCAACAACGAGGACATGTACCTGTTCTCACCGCACGATGTGGAGCGCGTCTACGGCGTACCGTTCACGGAAATTTCGGTGACCGAAAAATACCAGGAAATGGTCGAGGATGGCCGTATCCGCAAGAAGAAGATCAAGGCGCGCGAGTTCTTCCAGGTGATCGCCGAAATCCAGTTCGAAAGCGGTTACCCCTACATCATGTTTGAGGACACGGTGAACCGTGCCAATCCGATCGCCGGGCGCATCACCATGAGCAATCTCTGCTCGGAAATCCTGCAGGTGAGTGACGCAAGCGAGTTCAACGACGACCTTTCCTACAAGCATATGGGCAAGGACATTTCCTGCAATCTCGGCTCTCTCAACATCGCCGCCGCGATGGACAGCACCGATTTCGGCCAGACGATCGAAACGTCGATCCGGGCGCTGACGGCTGTTTCCGAGATGAGCAACATCAAATCCGTGCCGTCGATCGCCAAGGGCAATGACGACAGCCATGCGATCGGCCTCGGCCAGATGAACCTGCACGGTTATCTTGCCCGCGAACGCATCTTCTACGGCTCGGACGAAGGCATCGATTTCACCAATATCTATTTTTACACCGTGGCCTATCACGCCGTGCGCGCTTCGAACCGTATCGCTGTCGAAAAGGGCAAAAGCTTCAAGGGTTTCGAGAATTCGAAATACGCCACCGGCGAATATTTCGACAAATACATCGAGACCGAATGGCTGCCTTCAACCGAACGTGTCGCAGAGCTTTTTGAAGCTGCCGGCATTCATATTCCGACACAGGAGGATTGGACTGGGCTGAAGGCCGCCGTCATGCAGGGTGGGCTTTATAACCAGAATCTGCAGGCCGTGCCGCCGACCGGATCAATCTCCTACATCAACCACTCGACCTCCTCGATCCACCCGATCGTATCGAAGATCGAGATCCGCAAGGAAGGCAAGATCGGCCGCGTCTATTATCCCGCTGCCTTCATGACCAACGACAATCTCGATTATTACCAGGATGCCTACGAGATCGGCCCGGAAAAGATCATCGACACCTATGCGGCGGCCACGCAGCATGTCGACCAGGGCCTGTCGCTGACGCTGTTCTTCCGCGATACCGCCACGACCCGCGACATCAACCGCGCGCAAATCTACGCGTGGAAGAAGGGCATCAAGACCATCTACTACATCCGCCTTCGCCAGATGGCGCTGACCGGCACGGAAGTGCAGGGCTGCGTATCCTGTGCTCTTTAAATCCGGTGACCGACATGAACATCCAGGTAAAAAATCCGAAAACCGTATCCGCAATCCGCGCCATCAACTGGAACCGCATCGAGGACGACAAGGACCTCGAAGTCTGGAACCGGCTGACCAGCAATTTCTGGCTGCCGGAGAAGGTACCGCTCTCCAACGACATTCCATCCTGGGCGGCGTTGAAACCGAACGAGCAGCAGCTGACCATCCGGGTATTCACCGGGTTGACCTTGCTCGATACGATCCAGAACGGTGTCGGCGCGGTGCGGCTGATGGAAGATGCGGTCACTCCGCATGAAGAGGCGGTGCTATCCAATGTCTCCTTTATGGAGGCGGTGCATGCACGCTCCTATTCCTCGATTTTCTCGACGCTTTGCTCGACACCGGATGTCGACGATGCCTATCGTTGGTCGGAGGAGAACGAGTTCCTGCAGAGGAAATCGGCGCTTATCATGGAGCAATATGCATCAGGCGATCCACTGAAGAAGAAGGTTGCGTCCGTCTTCCTCGAAAGCTTCCTGTTCTATTCCGGCTTCTATCTGCCGATGTACTGGTCAAGCCGTGCGAGGCTCACCAACACGGCCGATCTCATTCGCCTTATCATCCGCGACGAGGCCGTGCATGGCTATTACATCGGTTACAAGTTCCAGCGCGCCGTCAAACTCCTACCTGAGGCGAAGCGCCAGGAGATCAAGGATTTCGCTTTCGACTTCCTGCTCGAACTTTACGATAACGAGGCGAAATATACCGAGGCACTGTATGACGGGGTCGGTCTAACCGAGGACGTGAAAAAGTTCCTGCATTACAACGCCAACAAGGCGCTGATGAATCTTGGCTATGAAGCCTTGTTCCCAGCCGAGGCCTGCAAGGTGAACCCGGCAATCCTCTCCGCGCTATCTCCCAACGCTGATGAGAACCATGATTTCTTCTCTGGATCAGGGTCATCCTATGTCATCGGCAAGGCCGTTGCCACGGAAGATGAGGACTGGGATTTTTGAGGTCATCAATGTCCGCTAGTGGCGCATTGTTGCCGTCAATGTTGCTGGTTCAATGTGCGAGGAAAACGTCGATTAACTCGAGAGACGCACTTTGATCAAATGCAATGGGCTTTGAATCTCGCTCGAGAATTTACCCGGCGCACTTTCTGTATCAGCGAGCGGGCCCTATGGTCACAATCACTGACGAACGAAGCTGGACGAAAGAATATTCGACATCGTTCCGCACCCACCTGGCCGTGATGTTCTTCTTGGTGTCGTCCCTGTCGAGGCTGTGAGGGGAGCCTAATCGTTCTGTCAGATTGTCGAGCAGATCTCCGACATTTGACGATGAATAGGAACAGGTCTTCAGCCCGTTTGAGCGGGTAGTTGCCCAAAATAAAAGGGATTCGCGCTGCCCACCTTCGGTATTCTGCCAGCCGACCATCTCAACCGACTGGGCATCATAGGTGATATATGTGCTGATCCAATCTTCTGTCTCTTCAACAGTCAACTTATGCCAACCAAGCGCGTCGCCTCTTTGGCTTGCGATCCGCGCGTCCATTGACGCACAGATGTCGAGAAGCTTATCCGCCGTCATGCTGACAGGTTCCGCCATCGCACTTCCGGCGTTTAAGGATGCAGCCCAGGCACAGGCTAGGGTCAAACGCTGAAAATACCGTCGCAATCGTAATCTATTTGTTCTGATCATGCCCCTGCCTGAGGGAAAAGCCTTATCAAATCCTTTACGGACATATTGGCAAGCGGAACCGGCATAACCCGCACATCACTAAAGATCCGATACATAACCGAAGTCTCGTTTTCCGCCTCAACAGAGCTTGCAACGGTGGGAGGCGGCACGGCTTGTCTGAACACTTCCGGGCATTTCGCCAAGTGGATTTCTGCCTCGATCATCTCGCCACCATCATCGGTGAAAGCGCATTGATGTAGGCCTGATCCGGCGTCTGCTGGTCAGGCGATGTGAACCGCCCCGAGTTTGCCGGAGACGCCAACTGGCGAATGTTTCAGCAATGCACAAGCCACCCTATGCTCACGATGAACGCCAAAGCCGCTCCAACGAAAATCTGAAATCCCGAAAATGCCACCTTGGTTCCTTCGCTCATTGGGGCCGGTCCAGGTTCCAGCAACCTGTTGGAGAACTTGCGTTTTGAGGCGCTTCAAACGCAACAACGGTTGCGACGAACGACAACGATGGATTGATTGCTGCGGTGCCTCATCGCCTTCAGATGTTGCGAACAAAGGCCACGAGACAACATCATCGGATTTGCAGGCAGTCTCGATTTGTTTGCCGTGCAGATAAATCCGTGGCGCATTCCTGAACCGACGAATATTTCACAGGCGTTGATGTCACGTCTTTAAAGCAGGAGACGTGACATCTCGGGCAGTTTCGGATTACTGCGTCTTGGTCTCGAGTGCCTTCACGATGGCCTCGGCGAAAGCCTTCGCCGATGCTGGGTTCTGGCCGGTGATGAGGCGACCATCGACAACGACCTTATTCTCGAAAATCGGTGCCTCTTCGAAAGTTGCACCTGCGGCTTTCAGCGCGCCCTCGAGCTCGAAAGGGACGATCTTGTCATACTGGCGAAAAGCTTCCTCTTCGGCAGTAAAACCTGTGAGATTGCGCCCCTTGATCAGGCTTTGGCCATTGCTCAGCTTGACGTTCAGAAGGCCTGCCGGACCATGGCATACAGCGCTGACGATGCCGTTGCTCTCGTAAATCTTCCTGACAATATCCTGTAGGTCGGTATCGTCGGTAAAGTCCCACATCGGACCATGACCGCCGACAAGCTGGACAGCCGCATATTGCGAGGCGTCGACATCAGAAAGCTTGATCGAGTTGGCGATCTTGTTGCGGTGATCCGGGTTGGTCCAGAATGCGAGTGTTGCGGGATCCTTCAGGTCGAACCCATCGAAAGGGGAAAGCCCGCCCTTGGGGCTTGCGATATCGAAATCGACGCCCGCCTCATCGAACACTTCCACCGGATGTGTCAGCTCCGGGAACCAGTAGCCACCGACGAGTTCGGGTGTTTTCTTGTCCAGGCTGGACACAACAATGAGAATTTTCTTCTTCGCGGTTTCGGTCGTCTGGGCGAAAGAGTTCCCAGGCAACGCGACAATGGTGGCGAGCGCGACGCAGATGCTAGCGACGTGGTTTAAAAGGGACATATCCGTTCCTCAAGTTGTTGACACCCCGTGATATGTCCAACTTTGATTGAAAACATAAGCGCGTTTGTTCTATATGAATTGTTTAGCGAAACTGCGTTATCGCGTTCTACGGATGCTTCTGAAAACGATGTGATTGGATAGATGAGATGACGCGTAATGATGCATTCGACGGACTGTCTGAATTTCTGACGATTGCAAAACACAGGAGTATTCGGAGGGCAGCCTTGGAGCTTGGCGTGACGCCGGGAGCGATCAGCCAGGCGCTGCAGAAGCTGGAGCGCAGGCTTTCAACTCCTCTATTTCATCGCACGACAAGAAAAATATCGCTGACTGAAGCAGGTGAGGGACTCCTGGCAAAAGTAGCGCCCGCCGCTCATTTGATTGAGGCAAGCTTCGAGGAGACGCTTCAATCTTCAAGCGAGCCCTCCGGCACGCTTCGGCTCATCGTGGAAAGGCTTGCAATTCCGCACATCCTGGAGCCGGTCATGCCCGTGTTTCGGAAAGCCTGGCCGCTGGTGAATGTCGACATAACTGTCAGCAATCAGCATCACGATTTTGTTGCTCAAGGGTATGATGCGGGTATCCTGCTCGGATCCTATGTGCCGCAGGAAATGATCGCGATCAGGCTGTCGCCACCGTTCAACTGGGCCGTTTTCGGTTCTCCGGAGTATTTCGAGGCACAGGGGAGACCAAAAACACCTGGCGAACTTTCCCAACACCGGTGCATTCGATTTCGACGCCCGGAAAAGGGGGATATCTACAGGTGGGAGTTTCTCGACCAGGGGCAAACCGTCCGTCTGGAACCTAATGGGCCAATGACTGTGAATGATGGGGAACTCATGCGCCAGTTCGCCTGTCAGGGTCTCGGCCTCATATATTCGTCCACGTTTCACACCTCCCGCGAACTCGCCCGTGGTCTGCTCGAACCCGCTTTGCTCGATTACTCACCCGGCAGCGACGGTCTCTTTCTGTATTTTACCAAGGCAGCGCAAAGTCAGCCGAAGTTGCGAGCGTTTATTGATGCCTGCTCACAGCTCCGAAAATAGTACAAGTCATTGATTTTACGAATTTTATCGGAGAGCCTTGATCCGGTTGCTCTGGTCGCCTTCCTTGACGCAGGAGAGAGTTTACCCGCGGCGCGGCCTCTCAAAAGCCCTGGAACAGAAAGTCGGTGGCTGCGGTGATTTCGGCCGAGTGGTGGGAGAGATCAAGGACGGACTCGCCGATGAGCCGTTTCGGTACCGAGGCCATCGAAGGGATGAGGATGTAATAAGCTTGCCCGTCTATCTCGACACGAGGACTCAATTTAACGAATACAGGTCCAATCTGGGCGACAGGAACAAGGGGCGCGACAACACGGGTCTCTATGGAGTCGAGAAGATCAGCCTGCAGATCCATGATAAAGCCATCACGGCCCTTGAGCTTGTGGATATGGAACCGGGTCATCAGAACGTGCGATATTCTTCGAGTGGCAGACCGTTCTTCTCGATATATTCGTTGTAGACCCGGATCGCTTCGGCATTTTCTTCCAGCCAGCGACGTTCGCGCTCGGCCTTGACGGCTTTGGCGATGCCGTCTTCGGCGGCACGCGAGAGATTGATATCCAGCTCGCGCGCCTGGGCGAGAAGCGTGCTGTCGAGCGAGAGGTTGGCGGCTTTGCGTGCGGATGTCGGCATAAGAACCTCCAGAATATACGCAGATTATATGCGCATATTTTCTTGATGCAACGCGTGGTCATTTCAGCCTGATGTCGCCAAACGAAAAAGCCCCTCGCTGGTTGGGCGAGGGGCGAAAGGCTGGAAAGTCAGATCGGAGCTCAGGTAACTCCGCCTTTATGACAGCATAGTAACATAAGCAAATCGTCACCCAAACAGGTGACGCAGTTGCAATAAGCGCCACATTCACCCCAGGGTGATGTAGGACAGCGGCAGAAATGCAATCGTGATCGCAAGGCAAACGATCGCAGTCCTGACGAGCCGTGCCCGGCGCGCCTTTCGAGCATCCCACTCGTAGACCATGTTTTCTCCCTTTTTATGCAGGAACCACGAGGCGGAAGCCTGAATGGTATCCAGATGCCTCCATCTGCGTGAAGGCAAGGGACAACGATATTGACCGAAGCTTGCGCGGCGCAGTTTCAATCAGAGCGCGAAGGACGGCCTATTTCTCGGGAGCGAGAATGCAGCACTGCTCCGGTACTGGGACGAGAACAGCTTTGGCGCCGGGTTCGAACAGCTCCGAAAGGGCGCCGTTCGCGGTGATCTCGCCGGCGGCCGTCTCACATTTGTACTGGTACGCGCGGCCGAGATAGGTGCGGGTGCCGAGCGTGGTCGGAATGCCTTCCCCCTCTTGGCGGACAACCAGGCCATCCGGGCGGGTGGCAAGCACGAAATCGTCCTTGATCGGGCCGAACACATCCTGCGACAGATGCAGCCTTGCGCCGCCGGCGGCTTCCACTGTCACGATCGCACCATCACGGGCGACGGTCTTCATCGGGATCAGGTTTTCGAAACCGACGAAACGGGCGACGAAGGCGTTGGCCGGCTTCTGATAGAGCACTTCCGGCGTATCGAGCTGCATGATGCGGCCGGCATTCATGATCGCCACGCGGTCAGAGATCGAAAACGCCTCTTCCTGGTCGTGGGTGACGTAGAGCGAGGTCGTGCCGTTCGCCTTCTGCAGCTGGCGGATTTCGACGCGCATGTCGACACGCAGCTTGGCGTCGAGGTTGGAGAGCGGCTCGTCGAACATCAACAGCGGCGGCTCGATGACGAGCGCGCGGGCAAGCGCGACACGCTGCTTCTGGCCGCCGGAGAGTGCACCGGGCAGGCGGTCGGCAAGGTTTGCAAGGCCGACGCGCTCCAGCATGGCGGTTGCGCGCTTGGCCCGGTCAGCGGAAGAGATGCCGCGCTGCTTCAGGCCGAAGGCGACGTTTTCCTGCACGGTGAGATGCGGGAAGAGCGCGTAGTTCTGGAACACCAGGCCGATATCGCGGGCATGGGCGGGAAGGGTCGTGAGGTCGCGATCGCCGAGCTTCACATTGCCCGAGGTTGGCTGCAGGAAACCGGCGACGATGCGCAGCGTCGTGGTCTTGCCGCAGCCGGACGAGCCGAGAAGCGAGACGAGTTCGCCGGCCGCGACCGAGATCGACAGGTCTTTCAGGACCTGGGTCTGGCCGTAATGGGCGGAGAGGTTTTCGATGGTCAGCGATACGGTCATGGGATCGGGGCGTTCTTGTCTATTTGGTCAGGAAGGTGAGGCCGAGGGTCATCTCGACGATGGCCATGACGCCGACGGTGACGAGCATCAGGAGCACGGACACGGAAGCGATGGTCGGATCGAAGAACTGTTCCATATGGGCCAGAATCTGGATCGGCAGGGTGGAAATGCCGGGACCGGTGAGGAAGACCGAGATCGACACGTCGTTGATCGAGGTGATGAAGGCGAGAATGAAGGCTGCAATGACGCCGGCGCGAATATTCGGCAGCACCACCGTGAAGAAGGTTTTGAGCGGCGGGCAACCGAGGCTGATGGCGGCTTCCTCGACCGAAAAGTCGAAGGAGGCGAGCGAAGCGCCGACGACGCGCACCGAATAGGGCAGCACGAGCAGCGCATGGCCGATGATCAGGCTCGGATAGACCGGCAGGCCCATGCCGATCGTGACCGATTTCAAAAGCGAGAAACCGAAGACGATTTCCGGCACGAGGATCGGCAGGACGAACAGGGTGCCGAGCCATTTCGGCAGGCCGATACGGTAGCGGTTCAGTGCATAGGCTGCCGGAATACCGATCAGCAGCGACAGGCCGGTGCCGAGGATCGCCACCTGGAAGCTGGTGAGCGCCGTGTTGCGGAATGCCGAGATCTCGAAAATATTGGCAAACCAGCGCAGCGTCAGACCCTGCGGCGGGAAGGTGAGATAGGTCGTGTTGCTGAGCGAGGCGCCGATGATGATGACCAGCGGCGCGAGCAGGAACAGGAAGACCAGTATGGCGAGGGCTCCGAGAAGCGGGTGGATACGGGCTGTCATGGAACTTACACCGCCATCGGGTTGAGACGCCGCGCGATGCGGCTCATGATCGAAACGATGGCAATGGTGATGACCACCATGATTGCCGCGATGGTGGAAGCGCCAACCCAGTCGAAGGTGACCATGGCGCGCTGGTAGAGAAGTGTTCCCATCATCATCATCTGTTCGCCGCCCAGAAGCTGCGGGGTGGCGTAGGAGGTGAAGCTGCCGGTGAAGACAAGCACCGCGCCGACGATGAGGCCGGGGACCGCGAGCGGCAGGATGACCTGGAAGAAGGTGGCGATAGGCTTTGCGCCGAGCGAGGCGGAGGCTTCCACCACGTCACGCGGAATGCCTTCGAGTACGCCGGTCAGCGTCAGGATCATCAGCGGCACGAAGAGATAGACCATCGCGACGATGACCGAACCTTCGGTATAGAGCATCGACAGCGGTTCGGAGATGATGCCGAGCGACAGAAGCGAGCTGTTGAGGATGCCGTTCTTGCCGAGAATGATCAGCCAGGCAAACGAGCGTACCACGACGCCGGTCAGTAGCGGGAAGACGGCGGCGATGATGGCGATCGATTTCAGCCGGCCGGGCATCTGGGCGATGACGTAAGCCGTCAGGAAGCCGATGACGAGCGATATCGCCGTGGTGATCAGCGCGATCCTGAGCGTCCGGTAAAGGATGTTGGTGCGGAAGCCACTGTTGAAAAAGGCGGTATAGGTGGAAAATACGCCCTTCGGCTCGCCGAATGTGGTGGCGATGGTGAGGACCACGGGAATGACGAGCAGCAGCACGACCGCAATCGTCGCCGGCAGCGTCAGTCCCCATTTGGCGAATTTGTTCATAAGTTTCGTCTCGATTTCGCTCGGCCCCTCATCCGCCTGCCGGCACCTTCTCCCCGCAGGCGGGGAGAAGGGCGGGTGTCGCATCCGTTCTGCCACATTTAAACGTCGAGTAGAGCACGTTCCCTCTCCCCGCAAGCGGCGAGAGGGTTAGGGTGAGGGGCAATTTTACGCCGAGCTTACTGCGCGAACAGCTCGTTCCACTGGTCGATCCAGTCGGTCTTGGCCTCATTCATCTTGGCATAGTCGATACGCGACAGGCTGTTGACCTGTTCGGCGCCGTAGGTCCACATTTTTGCCTGTTCCGGCGTCAGCTCGACCTTGGTGTTGATCGGAGCGTCGACACCCTGTTCGGCTTCCTTCTGCTGGACTTCCTTCGACAGCACGAAGTTGATGAACTGGTAGGCGAGTTCGACGTTTTCCGAGCCCTTCGGGATATTGACCGTGTTGACGGTGGCGATATCGCCGTCGGAAAGCTTTGCCCAAGTCATGGTCGGGACCGCAGCCTGCATCGAGGCAAGGGTGAAGTCCTGGGCGATCGCGACGCGCACTTCGCCGGTGGAGATGAGGTTCACCAGTTCGGAACCGGTATTGTAGTTCTTCACGACGTTCGGCTTCAGTTCCTCGATCGCGGAGAAGGCCGCTTCGCTATCCTCGAACGCATCCGTGCCGCCATGCTTGCCAGCCTGCAGCACGACCATCGGGCCGGCCGTGGTGGTGATGCCCGGCAGCGAGATCGACTTTTCGAGATCGGCGCGCCACAGATCGTTCCACGAGGTGATCGGCGGATTGACCTTGGCACTGTCGTAGACGATGCCGACGCGGCCGATCGTGTAGGCCGGGCCATACTTGCCCTGTGGCTGGCGGCCGAGTTCGTAGATTTCCGCAAGGTTCGGGATCTTGGCGGGGTCGATTTCAAGGAACTGGCCCTGTTCGATGCCAAGCTGCGAGAAACTGTCGGAGAGATAAATGACGTCGACACCCTTGCCGTCGCGCAGGCGCAGCTTGTTCAAGCGGTCGGCATTGTTGCCGGTCTCGAAAACGATGTCGCAGCCACAGATCTTCTTGAAAGGCTCGATGATATTGGCGTTCATCTTCTCGCCGTTATAGCCCCACCAGGAAATGGTGAGGGTCTTCGACTGGGCGCTGGCGGCGGACGCGCCGGCGAGGGAGGCGATGACGGCGACAGCCGACGCGCGAAGAAGACGGGAGACGTTCACGGGACGAAGACCTTTCGGAAAACCGGTTGACCGGGAATACCCCCCGGACTTTGGGGGCAATTCTATTTTTTGAGCGATCGGCTCGCAAGCCTGTTTGGCGGGCAGTCCACTTTTTTCAAGGCGCATTTACTGCGGTTTTTGTCGGCAGGAGAAAGTTTTTCGCAAAAAGCCCCTTGCAGCTCTAGTCACTAGAGGTCCTAGAAGAGCTACTCGAAGTTATGGCGGAGAGTGACATGTCGGATAGCCGGACGAAAGACGGAACCTCGCATCAGGCGCGCTACAAGGTTGGCGGCATGGATTGCGCCAGCTGCGCGGCGAAGATCGACACGGCGGTGCGGCGCATTGCGGGCGTCGAGGATGTTTCCGTCTCCGTCGCTGCTAGCACGATGACGGTGAGCCACGATGGCAGTGCCGATCTTGCTGCCATGGAGAAGAAGGTTTCCGGGCTTGGCTATTCGCTCAGGGCTTTGGGGAAGAAGAGTAAGGCAGAGCGCGGCATACCCCCCTCTGCCCTGCCGGGCATCTCCCCCACAAGGGGGGAGATCAGCCAGCCGCACGATCATCACGAGCATGGCCCCGGCTGCGATCACAACCACGATGGAGAGCATGACCATGTGCATCATCATGGCGGCGGACACGATCACTCCGACCACGACCATGACCAAGAAGGAATCGAAGGTCTGCATGGCCACGATCATGCGCCGATGGATAGGCCGTGGTGGAAATCGAAGAAGGGGCGGCTGACGATCGTCGTCGGGCTGGCGCTTGTCATTGCCTACGGCCTGGGACATCTCATTCCGGCTTATGACAGCTATGTTTTCACTGCCGCGATGCTGATCGGTCTGGTGCCGATCGCGCGACGGGCGATCATGGCGGCTTTTGCAGGCACGCCGTTCTCGATCGAGATGCTGATGACGATTGCCGCTGTCGGTGCCGTCGTCATCGATGCCTCGGAAGAAGCGGCCGCCGTCGTTTTCCTGTTTCTGGTCGGAGAACTTCTCGAAGGCGTTGCCGCCGGCAAGGCGCGTTCCAGCATCCAGAGCCTGACGGCATTGGTGCCGAAGACGGCTTTGCTGGAGGAGGGCGGCAAGACACCAGAGGTGCCGGCGGAAAACCTTGCTGTCGGCTCGGTCATTCTGGTGCGGCCGGGCGACCGGATTTCCGCCGACGGCATCATCATTGCCGGGACAAGTGCGATCGACGAAGCGCCGGTGACGGGCGAAAGCACACCGGTTTCCAAGAGTGAAGGCGAGCAGGTGTTTGCCGGTACTATCAATGGCGATGCGGCTTTGCGCATCCGAGTGACGGCTGCAGCCGAGGACAATACCATCGCCCGCGTCGTGCGGCTGGTGGAAGAAGCGCAGGAAAAGAAGGCCCCGACCGAACGCTTCATCGATCGTTTTTCGCGTTATTACACGCCGGGCGTCGTGGTCGTGGCGGCGCTCGTTGCTATCCTGCCGCCGCTCGTTGCCGGCGCAGATTGGAGTGAATGGGTTTATAAGGGCCTGGCCATTCTTCTGATCGGCTGCCCCTGCGCTCTGGTCATCTCGACGCCTGCCGCAATCGCCGCCTCGCTTTCGTCCGGTGCGCGCCGGGGCCTGCTGCTGAAGGGCGGCGCCGTGCTCGAAACGCTAGGCAAGCTGACGGCCGTCGCCTTCGACAAGACCGGGACGCTGACATCGGGCAAGCCGCAGGTGACCGACGTGATCGCCTTCGGCCGCAATGCCGACGACGTGTTGCGGATTTCTGCGGCGCTGGAAACCGGTTCCAGCCATCCGCTGGCAATGGCGATCCTGGCAAGGGTTGCCGAATACGAGCTGGACCTTCCAGCGGCAAGCGAGGCGAAGGCACTGGGTGGGAAGGGCGTGACGGCAATCGTCGAGGGCGAAGAGGTGTTTCTCGGGTCGCCGAAGGCGGCGGTGGAGCGCGTGTCGCTGCCGATGGCGCATTCACGCCGAATTACCGCTCTCAATGATGAAGGCAAGACGGTTTCCGTGCTGATCGTCGGCGGTGTTCTGGCGGGCGCGATCGCCATGCGCGATGAACCGCGTGTGGATGCCAAGGCGGGTCTGAAGCTGCTCGCCGATGTGGGCGTCAAGACGGTGATGCTGACCGGCGACAATGCCCGCACGGCGGAAGCAATCGGCAAGGATCTCGGGATCGAGGTGCGCGCCGAACTGATGCCGGAAGACAAGAGCCGCATTGTCGGCGAGCTGAAGCGCGAGGGATTTGTCGTCGGCAAGGTTGGCGACGGGATCAATGATGCACCGGCGCTGGCGGCGGCTGATATCGGTATCGCGATGGGCGGTGGCACCGATGTGGCGCTGGAGACGGCCGATGCGGCCGTGCTGCATGGCCGGGTTTCGGACATTGCAGCCATGATCGACCTGTCGAAGCGCACGATGCGCAACATCTGGCAGAACATCACTATCGCGCTCGGGTTGAAGGCCGTGTTTCTGGTGACCACCATTATCGGCGTCACCGGATTGTGGCCGGCAATCCTAGCCGATACGGGGGCGACCGTGCTGGTGACGATCAATGCGCTGAGGTTGCTGCGGCGATAGCTGGTATCTACGCGCTGCGACGGATCACAACGGGGGCTTCTGGCCGGGCAAGCGGGATATCGCTCGAAAGGATCGCGCTGCCGCGACGGGACGCCTTGGCATGATAAAGTGCGGCGTCGGCTGCACCTAGCGCCGTATCGCAGGAAGTCTCACCCTTTTCGACCAGTTTGATGCCGAATGAAGCCCCTATCGATACATCACCCTTAGATAGTCCGATCGGTTGTGCCAGCGAATGCGAAAGATCCCGGCAGATGCTCTCGGCCTGACTTGCCGAAACCTCCGGCATGAGGATCGCAAATTCGTCACCACCCAGGCGGAAGAGCCTGTCAGCCTCGCGTATGCCCGTACGTAGCCGAGAAGCCACGATCTTCAACAAGTCGTCGCCGGCCGCGTGTCCATAAGTGTCGTTGACCGATTTGAAGCCATCGAGGTCGAGGCAAATAACGGCGAGGGGTGCCTTTTCGCTCAGCGACCTGAATTCCGGCTGCAGCAGCGCCCGGTTGGCGAGGCCTGTCAGGAAGTCGTGTGTTGCGGCGTGGCGCATGCGTTTTTCGCGCGACAGCAGCGTGCGTGCGGCGTTTCTGGATATACGGACCGCGAATATGCCCGTGGCCAGCAAAAGTATGCCGACGGTGATGAGCAACGGAAGCGAGCGGTACATAAGGTCGGCGGCCGGACTTGGCGGGCGCCAGGACAGGACCTGCGGTTCGCCACCCGGGCCGACTGCGATCTCGACATGAGCGCGATCCGGCGCGATACCCGCAAGCGTCCCGATCCGGGAATCGTCGAGCAGGAAGCGGGTGCCGAAGAATTCCTGAATGGTGCCGGTGATCGGCATAGCGGTGATAAGGATCGGCGCGCGTTCGCCCTTCGGCCTGGCGGTTCCGAAATCCGGCTGAAACAGCGCAGCCGTCATCAGGACCGCATCGTCTCCCAGAACTTCGATACGGCTGATGCTGACCGGTTTCGGGATGCCCTCGACGACACGTCCGCTTTCTCTTGATCGGACATTTGCAACCAAGGCAGCCGCATCCTTGACGACGGCAGGAATGCCGCGGGTGAAAAAGCCGCGATCCTTCACACTGTCGTCGGCACGGGAATAAATCAGCTGATTGTCGTGGTCGAGTACTGCGACAAAGCGGGTACGGGATGTTCCAATGAGAGAGGCGCCGATATTGCGGTCGGTCCATTCGAGATCGAAGCTGTTATCGATCTTGGAGATGGATTCATCCCATATGGTCCATGCGGTCAGCGAGAATTCGATGTCGCTGATCCACAGGTCGATATTGTGTTTGACCAGCATCTCCTGTCGCTGGCGAAGATCCGCGTCAATCTGGGCAATGCCCACATAAGGGATGGTCGCCATGCCAGCGATGAGCACCGCCACCGCAATGATGGCCGGGCCAACGAGCCTGAAGTGAATGAAGCGCATGAGAGTGGAAACGCCGTTGGGAATTGGCTTATGTCAATAAGGCGAGTATCGGACGCGAGTTCTTAACAATGGTGTTACTATCGGGCCTGCCCACGCGATAATCACCGATTATTTTATTAGCTTCCGCTGGCGAATGCCGGCGAAGTGAACGACTCGTAAAGATTGCATTTAGGTTTTTTCGGTAACGTCCCGTTAGTCAAATCCCGTGTTGCGCCTGAAAAGAGGCAGTCAGGGCGGGATCGGTGTTTTGCGTACGGGTTATCATGCGTTTTTCTGCTGCCACTTCGGCGATCATCGCCACCTGTATCGGCTTGTCCGGCTGTACCTCGTCCAGCACAGAGACAGCGCTGACCGTACCGCCCGCGTCAGTCAAGACCGCGCGGGTCGCGCCGTCACAGGCAATCGTTCCGCCGTCAATGCCGGCAGCGTCTGTTCCTTCAATCGATCCGACCCCGGTTGCGGCGATCACGCCGCCGGCCGGCTTGAGGGATCCGCATGAGCTGGCATGGAATGGCGGTGCACACGAAACACAAGCATTCGACGGCTTGGCAACCACTGTCGGCATGCCGGTTCCCGCCGAACGCCCTGTCGCCTCGCTCAGGCCGGCACTCAATCCTTCGCTCAACCGGCCTTCATACAGCCAGCCAATGCCGCCTTCTGCAGGCTTTCAGCGTCTGAAGGTTTACGGCCACCGTTTCAGTGATGCCAAGCCGATGAATTTCGGCCGGGTCGCGCCCCGACACTTTGCCGTACATGGCGTCGACGTATCGCGTTGGCAGGCCAATATCGACTGGGCGAAACTGCGCACCCAGGGCGCCAACTTCGCCTATATCAAGGCGACGGATGGTGGCGACCATATCGACCCGATGTTCAGGACCAACTGGCGCGGCGCGCAGCAGGCGGGTATCCGTCGCGGCGCCTACCACTTCTTCTATTGGTGCCGTACCGCCGGCGAGCAGGCAGACTGGTTCATCCGTAACGTGCCGCGCGATCCCGATGCGCTGCCGCCTGTGATCGACGTGGAATACAATCACCAGTCCGACTGCAAGATGCGGCTTTCGACCGAGCGGGTGCTCGAGAAGATGCAGGTCTTCATGGACAAGCTGGAACGGCATTACGGCCAGCGCCCGGTCATTTATACTGCACCGGATTTCTACAAGGATCACCTGCGCGGTCAGTTCCGCGACTATCCTTTCTGGCTAAGGTCTGTGGCCGCTCACCCGTCAAAGATCTATCCGGATCGCAAATGGCTGTTCTGGCAGTATTCGGGATCGGGCCTGTCGCAAGGTGTCGAGGGCAAGATCGACCTCAATGTCTTCAATGGCGGCGTCGAAGGCTGGCATGACTGGGTGGAGCGATCCACCGGTGCCGTGAGCGCCGTAGCTCAGCGCTAAAAACAACAAGCAGACAAGATAGAGAAAGCCCCGCGCCGGGATGCTGAACAGGGCGCGGGGCTTCTTTTTGTCCGGAAAAGGCGGGGCGGACTGACGAAAAGGTCAGTTGCCCTGCGCCAGAGCTGGTCCACTTTGCTGCGCGAGGTCAACGCTGGCAACGACCGACATGCCGGGGACGAGGCTATCGGTAAGTGGTTGGTTCGGCTCTATTGCGATCCGGACGGGAATACGCTGGGCGACCTTGGTGAAATTGCCGGTCGCGTTATCGGACTTGATGACGGAGAATTCGGAGCCGGTCGCCGGCGCAAAGCGCTCGATACGGCCCTTGAGACTCTGGTGTCCGAGAGCATCAACCGTGAAGGTGACCAGCTGGCCGGGCTTCATTCCTTCGAGTTGGTTTTCCTTGTAGTTGGCGACGACCCAGACATGATTGGGCACAAGTGATGCGATCTGTGTGCCGATCGAGACGTACTGGCCGAGGCGGCCCGTCACTTCACCGAGCTCGCCGTCCTGCGGAGCGGTGATGCGGGTGTTCTGCAGGTCGATGTCGGCGAGCGCGACGGAAGCCTTGGCCCCCTCGACAGTTGCTTCCAGTGTGCGGCGGTTGACGACGATCGTATTGAGGTCCTGTTCGGCGACGAGGACGGCCGCGTCTGCCTGGTGAACCGCTGCCTGGGCCTGATCATAGGTTGCCTGGGCTTTTTCGAAATCGCTCTGGGTCGAGACATTGCTTTTCAGCAGCGACTGGGTGCGGTTATAGGCGGTCTTGGCCGCATCGAAGGCGGCGTTGGCGCTTTCGACGGCTGCCTTGGCCGAAACGATCTTGGCGTCAGCCGACTTGCGGCTCTGCTCGGAATTGGCAAGCGAAGCCTCGGCCGATGCCAGGGTGGCCTTCGCCTGTTCCAGCTTCTGCGTATAGATTCGGTCGTCTATCCGGGCAATCAGATCGCCTTTTTTGACCTTCTGGTAGTCCTGAACAGGTACTTCCACGACATAGCCGGCGAGCTGCGGGCTGAGCAGGGTAACCTGGCCACGCACATAGGCATCATTGGTGGTCTCGATAGAGCCCTTGAACGGCGGCAGGTTCCAGACATAGAGCACGATGAGGACACCGGCGATGCCGACGGCAGCCGCGAGATAGGTGGCGAGAGAGCGAAATACGGATTTCATGGTCTTTGACTTGTGTTTTGGGCCAGGTTGCGAGCGTCAGGCAGTTTGCGGGGTGTCTGCTCTGTGCAGGAACCGGTGGCGGTTATTCCATAGGATGTGAAACAGCAGCATGCCGATGGCCACTGCCGCGAGAACGAATGTCGCGAAGAAGGCGTCGTTATAGGCAAGCACATAGGCTTGCTGCTGGACCTGCTTGGCGAAGGTGCTGGTGCCCTGGATCGTGTGCTGCATAGCATCCGAGCCGGTGCGGCTATAGGCGGAGACGTACTGGTTGATGCGCTGCACGACGAGCGGATCAGTGGGCAGGAGGCGCGAGGTCAGGATGGCGGAATGATATTGCTCCCGCCAGGTGACGAAGCTGCCGAACAAGGCGCTACCGATGAAGGCGCCGACTTTCTGGGTGAAGAGAAATACGGCGATGAAGCTGATGATGTAGGTCAGGCCCTTCTTCAGCGCGGCGGCAAAACCGACGGCCATGGCTGGCGGCAGGAAGAGGCCCGAGCCGAAGGCGATCAGCGACTGACTGAGCAGCATCTGATCAGGACGGGTCAGGACCGTCGACTGGCTGTCCATGAAGGTGCCGGCGGCAATCAGGATCAATGCGAGCAGATGGATGGCGGCCTCACGACCGGGCTTCATGAAGACTGCGCACAGCAGGCCTGAGGCGACGCTCGCAATCAGCACCGCCCAGTAGAGGTGAGCCATCTGCTCGTTGAACAGGCCGAGTTGGCGGAAGAAATTAATCGCGCCAGTCGACTGTTCGGTCAGCAGCATGCGGAAAACAAGCAGCACGCCGGCGAAGTGGACGATCTCCCACGAGCCTATCCAGCGCACGTCGATCAGGTTGTTCTTGCGGTTGAGCTCCAGCATGATGCAGAGCGTGCCGCTGACGATGCCGGTGATGAGCACCCAGGCGAGCCAATTGGCTTCCAGCCACCAATAGAGGCGGCCCATGGTGAAGAAGACCGCAAGACAGCCCATCGATGTGGCGAGCAGGCCGTAGCTCACATAGTCCATCGACGAGATGACCTTTGCGCGGGGCGGCGATGTCAGCGGCAGAATATATATGAGGCCAAAGACGATCAGCGCCAGGGCGAGCTCGACGAGATAGAGGCCGCGCAGGTCGTGAATATCGAGAAGCGACGGCGAAATGAGGCCGGCGATCGGCGTCGACAGCGACAGGCCGATCAGGGCGAGGCAAAGGCCGATATTGAGCTTCTTCTCCGGCGGAAAGATTTCCAGCATGTAGAGGAAGGCCATCGAGGAGATCGGCGCTGCCGCCGCACCGGCGAAGAAACGAAGTGCGATGCTCAGGCCGAGATCATTGACCCACAGATGCGCGAGGCTGACGATCACGTAAGGGATGATCGCCAACTCGCAGAACTGGCGGATGCCGTATTGGGTGCGGACCTTGAACAGGAACAGGCCGAGGCTGGCGTTCGGGAAGAGATAGGCTGCCATCAGCCATGCAGCTTCGTTCTGGGTCGCTTCAAGCGGTCCGGCGATCTGCTGCAGGTTGGTCGAGATCATCGCCGTGCCAAGCCCCTGCATGACGGCGGCCGTGAGCGAGGTAAGGGCATAAAGAAGTGCGATCGGTAACGGTTTCGGCACGAAAGGCGGTGGGCTTGCGGGAGCCGGGGCCGGCGGTAGCGCCTGCACGTCGGTTGCCGCAGTTTCCAGCTGTTCTGTCTGTAGATCTTCGTTCCTGGCCGTTGCCTCACGCGTGGACATCATCGATCTCCACATTCGAGACGTTTTCGGAGATGGTCTCCATCAGTGCGATGGCTTGCTTCAACTCGGCCTCGTCAATGCCTTCAAAGAACTGGTGACGGATCTGGTCAGCCAGCGCACGCACGAAGGCAGCCTGTTCTTCTCCGTGTTCGGTCAGTGCGATGAGTTTGACGCGCCGGTCGTTCGCATCGGGGCGACGTTCGATCAGCCCGTTCTCTTCCATCCGGTCAAGCAGGCGCACAAGCGTTGCCTGTTCCAGCTCCAGATCGCAGGCGAGCTCCGTCTGGGTCATGTTCTGCTTTTTCGCCAGACGGAAAAGCGCACGCGCACGGGGATAGGTGAGCCCGTGGGCGGTCACCTTCTTGTTGAAAGTCGTGCGGATCTTGCGGCTGACCTTGGTCAGCTCCTCAAGGAATTCCGAGGCTGTTTGATCGATATATGGCATAATGGTTAGCACACTAAGATTGTCTACGACATTAGTTAGCACCCAAAGTATCTCTTTTCAATCCTTGACCATGCGCAAATCAGGCCTCCAGAATTTGCATAGGTCGCAAGAATTTCTGCTTGCTCACGCGTCAGCGAGCTTATCGGGTCAGCGCAAAAGTCCCTGACCACCATCGACATAAACCGGAGTTCCTGTGACATGCCGCGACTGGTCGGAGGCGAGGAAAAGGATGACGGAGGCGACGTCGTCGCTTTGGCCCGCCTTGCCGCCGGTGATGGGAATGTCGCCTGCGGGGAATTCCACCGGAACGGCAGTCTCGTCTTCGCCACGAACTTTTGTGTTGTTATTGATGCTGGTCTCGATAGCGCCCGGACAGACCGCGTTGACGCGAACCCGGTGACGGCCCAGTTCAAGCGCCAGTTGCTGGACGATGGCAACTTGAGCCGCCTTTGTCGCGACATAGGCTGTTGCACCCGGCGTGTTGAAGGTGCGATTGCCATTGATGGACGACACAACAATCACCGAGCCACCCTGCCTCTTCAGATGTGGAATGCTGGCATTGAGCGTCAAATAGGTGCCGCGCAGGTTGACGCGGATTGTCTGGTCCCACTCCTCCGGCTTGAGGTCATCGATCGGCGCCCAGACGCCGTTTATGCCCGCATTCGCCACCACCACATCCAGCCTGCCGGTCTCCGCGACCAGCGTTTCCACGGCGTGGTGCATAGCTACTTCGTCCGCGACATCGGCATTCAGAGAAATGGCTCTGCCGCCTGTAGCCTCGATCAATTCGGCTGTTTCATGAAGTTTGCCGGGCGTGTGGCCCAGAACTCCCACGACCGCTCCGGCCTCCGCCAGCTTGATTGCCGAAGCGCGGCCTATGCCCGAGCCTGCGCCGGTGACCAGGGCGACTTTCGACTGAAGTTCCATCGGCGATCCTTCCGTTTCGGGCAGTGGTTCAACCGCCGCAACGAAAGAGACAGGCCAAAGTTCCGGCTATGCCGGATAGGTATCACCGAGAATGCGAAGGCCCTCGGCAAATTTTCCGCCATCGCCGCCCATCTGGCGCATCTGAGCGAGATTGTCAGTGAGGTCGGCCCGCTTGACCGGGCGGGCCAAAGGGTTTGCGATCGAACGGCGGACGAAGTCGAAATAGTCCTCGCCCTCACGCTTGCTCATCGCATCGACAGCATCGATGACCCTTTGTGAAAAACCTTCTTCGCGTAGCCGCCCGAAAGTCCAGCCGGGGCCCTTTTCGACGACGTCGTGAAGCCATGCGACCAGCGTTTCATCCTCTCCCCTTACATGCTCGGCCACACGCCGCACATGATCGATGAACGGGCCGCCCGTTTTGCTCGACTGTCCTTCATGCGCCTTCGTGGCGATGTCGATCGCTTTTTTCAGTTGTGCTTCGTAGGTCATCGGGATCTCAACCGTGCCATGTTTTCTGCTGGCGAGCAGGCATATCAAAGCAACGTACAAATGGCGATACGGATCAGAGCCGGTCTTCCTCGAACTGTTCGGCGCCATCCAGCGGTGCCAGCCAGTCTTCGCGGCGCTTTACCCATAATTCATAGGTTGGCTGGATGTCGGTCGGAGCCATGTCCAGCGTGCCGACCCGGATTTCGACCTCATCCTCGGCTGGTTCGGAAAAGATGCGGGCGCCGCAGTTCACGCAGAAGCCACGGCCTTCATAATAGTGAACCTCTCCCGATGCCTCGAAGGCATGTGCGGGCCAGATGCCGAACGTGGCAAAGACCGAACCGCTTTCCTTGCGGCAATCCATGCAATGGCAAAGCCCGATGCGAATGGGATCCGACTTAACCTTATAGCGGACCTTTCCGCACAGGCAGCTTCCGGAACGGATGATCATGATGCCTCCTCAATCCTCACAGGCTTGAGATAGCGCCTATGTGTGCTGCGGCCAGAGCCAAAATATTGCCAGCTTGCCATCAGCGGCCATCCTGGTGGCAACTGATCATGGAAAGCGAGTGTGATATGGCAGAACCGCAGCTCTCCGTTCGAAGCGCTGGCTTTGCAGCCCCGATATTCCCGGTCACGGAACAGGCTGCATTGGCCTATGCTGAATTTATGGATGAAGCCGTGCGGAAGGGAGGCTCGATGTCCGTGCAGGATGGGGTGATCGCCGCAATCGCGCTCGTCAATTGCGGAAGATTGGCCGGCCGTAACATCAAGGATTTCCAGCCTTGCGGGCTCGACCTTATCTCGCCCTGGGATTTTTGACCGGAAGCCCCGGATTACCGGATATTCAGCGCCATGCGGATGTCATTCTCGTTTTCCAGCTGCTGAACGACCACACCATACCAGCCGAGGCCGTCGTAATCTTCGTAACCGAGGGTCCTGGCATAGGCGACGATCGAGCCGCTGTTGTCATAGTAGCTGCCGGCGGACTGGCCACCCGGATTGGCAAGTGCGAAATGCGTGAACAGCAGGGCGGGATTGGTCGTTGCGATAACGCGGCTGTTTCCGTCCAGAAGAAGGACGATGGTCTTGTCTGCCACATGCGGCGGAAGGTTTGCTTCTTTCTCGACAATCGACTGGCCCTGGTTTTCCCAGTCGAAGTAGACGCCGAGTGTACCCAAAAGCTCACCGTCGACTTTTCCCCCATCTCGGATGCCTGTGGCATAAACAAGGGCGGTGCGGTTGTCGTGCGGACCGGAGCGCTTCACCTCATCGACGACATAATCGTCCCCCGAGGCACAACGGCGGGCGGCAGCGAACCACGGTTCATCCGACAGCGATGTACCAATCAGCTTTCGCTGGAATTTCGGGTTGGCCGAGGCGATCACCTTGCCGGAGAGGTCGGTCATGACGAGATCGAGATAGACGGTGTAAAAGCGGTTGATGACACCCAGGCGTTCCGCTGCGAATGTGCGGCGCTCGGCGGACGGATCATTGAGGGCCTGCCAGAGCGCCGTATCAGTCGCCCACCAGCGGACATCGGCAGTGCGTTCAAAGAGGTTGCGGACGATCAGTTGTACGAGCGTCTGCGCAAGATCCGTGAGCCTTATGCCCTCCATCTCGTGAACCAGAGAATCGGCCATGCTGCGGGTCAGTCCAATGCGGCCGAGCACATTGCTTTCGAATTTGGAGGCAATGTCGGAGGCGATCTGCGCCAGCCTCTGGACCTCATTGGCGACGACGGCAAATCCCTTGCCCATCTCGCCGGCACGCGCAGCTTCGATCAGTGCATTGATCGCAAGGAGCTTGATCTGCTTGACGACATGAGTGTTGTCGGCGCTGAAACGCTCGAGATCATTGCCAATGCCGTCAGTTATGACCTGCATTGAACGGGGCGTTGCTGCATGCTGCTGCTTTTCTGCCTGTGCCGGTATCATCTTGCAGATCCTGAACTGAAAAGTGGAGATGTGACAATGTGTCTATATTTTGCACGCCATGGTTTTTGCTTGGTTAATGCTCAGCTTATTTGCTGATAATAAATGTCGTGATTTCCCGTAGCCTCTACAAACATGGCCGGATCTAAGTCGGACTGCTGCCCGGCAAAGAATTGCGCAGCGGATATTCTGCTTGCGCTCTGGCGCGTTCTGGCCATCGGGAACTTGTACTGAAAGTGAACGTTAGGCCTGCATCTTTTGATGGAGGTTGTCATGCATGCGCAGTTCCTCGCAATTCTGACAGCAACATTGGTCCTTCCACTGGGAATGGCCGGTTCGGCAACGGCCGCCGAAGGAGAGTTTTTGAAATCCATCGATGGAAAGTGGTCAGGCAAGGGAACGGTTCTGACCCGGATCGGCGGAAGATCCCTCAATGTGAGCTGTAATGTAAATTTTTCGGTAGGCGCTGACGATCTTGCGATGCAGGGTTCCTGTCGCGCGCTTGCTGTCGTCAGCCGATCCATCTCCGCAGCGCTGAAGGCCTCCGGGACGCGTTATAGCGGAACCTACACAGGGCCTTCGGGCCAGCCATCTTCGCTTTCGGGAACCCGGCAGGGTGATTCCATAAATCTGGCCGTGCGCTGGGCGAGAAATATCAACGGCGACCGTAAGGCGACGATGACAATCGCCAAACTTGGCGAAAACCGACTGCGGTTGCAGACCATCGATAACGACCCGGCAAGTGGTAAGTCTGTGGTGACCAGCAGAATCGATCTGAGCCAGTGAGCCGCGTCTAACGCTTTTCATTCCTTCGCTAGTCTCTGCGCGATATGCGAACATTCCGGGCGGTTAGCGTGCTGTCCGAATGATATCGACTGTCTTGATCTCAAACCGTCTCCCAGCGTCAACTTGCCTCACGGCTGCGGCGGCTTGCGCACTTTCGATCAAATCCAACTGATATATAAGTATACACATCTTGCATGAGATGAGTTTTCTCATCGACCTGGACCGCTTTTAGGGGAGGCGTTTTTGGCGGGTGCAAGGCTTTGGGTTTGTGCCCGCCTTTGCGGGCAGCGTGGGGAGACGCGCCGAAAATGTTTCAACAGGTTTATGATCCGGTCGCTCAGTCGCTCGGGCTGAGTTCCATATTTGCGGCTTTGCCGCTTCTGACGATGTTCATCATGCTCGGAGGGTTCAGGCTTTCGCCGCAGCTTTCCGGTCTATGTTCGCTTATCGTCGCGATGGGCGTTGCCATCATCATCTACGGCATGCCGGTGTCGGTGGCCGCCAATTCCGCCCTGTACGGGGCGGCATTCAGTATTCTTCCGATTATCCTGATCATCATCAACGCCATCTGGATCCACAACATGATGGTGAAGTCGGGATATTTCGACATCCTGCGGCGCAGTTTCGGGGTGATCAGCACCGACCTGCGTGTGCAATCGATCATCATCGCATTCTGCTTCGGTGGCCTGCTCGAGGCGCTTGCCGGTGCCGGTACGCCGATCGCGATTGCCGGCGTGATGATGGTGGCAATCGGCATGGATCCGCTGAAAGCCGCACTCTGCGCGCTCGTTGCCGACACCGCGCCGGTTGCCTTCGGGGCACTCGGCGTGCCGATCACCACATTGGCTGCCGTATCCGGCCTGCCTTATGACGAACTCGGCGCAATCATCGGCCGCCAGACGCCGATCCTTGCAATGTTCATTCCGCTGATCCTCGTCTGGATCGTCGACGGCGGCAGAGGTCTTCGCCAGACATGGTTGCCTGCACTGGTCGCCGGTTTTGCCTATGCCGTCACGCAGTTCGTCAGCTCGTCCTGGATTTCCGTGCCGCTGACCGACGTTCTGGGAGCGCTTGCCGGGGCCGCGGCACTCGTCGCCTTCCTGCAGGTCTGGAAGCCGAAGGAAACCATCGAATGCGCCATCGTCAGTGAAGGGGAGAATTCGAAAATCCCGTTCAGCAGCCGCAGCGTGTCGATCGCTTTCCTGCCCTATGTCGCGATCATCGTGATCTTCACGCTTTCGCAGATCGGGCCGATCGCTCAGGCGCTGTCTGCCGGTGTCAGCAAGTTTGCCTGGCCCGGGCTTGCCATAACCAGCCCCGCAGGGGGGGCGATCGGCACGTCGCTGTCGCTACCCTGGCTGCCTGGCACTGCCACGCTTCTCGGCATTGCCGGCATCTTCTCGATGCCTTTTCTAAAGGTGTCCGCCGGTGCCGCTGTCGAGACCTATGGTGCGACGCTCAAGCAGCTGAAATGGGCCATTCCGACGGTTCTGTGCGTACTTGCCGTCGCATTCGTCATGAACTTCTCCGGACAGACCATCACGCTCGGGCGCTGGCTCGCCACGACCGGACATGCGTTTGCATTCCTGTCGCCGGCCATCGGCTGGATCGGCGTGGCGATCACCGGATCCGACAATTCAGCCAACGCGCTCTTCGGTGCTCTGCAGGTCGCGGCGGCTCATGAAACCGGCCTGTCACCGTCGCTTCTGGCTGCAGCCAATAGCTCCGGTGGCGTGCTCGGCAAGATGATCTCACCGCAAAGCCTGACAATTGGCGCTGCTGCGGTCGGCATCATCGGACGCGAAGGGGACATCTTCCGCAAGACGCTTCCCTGGAGCATCGCACTGACGCTCGTCCTTTGCGCGATCGTCTTCCTTCAAACGACGCCTGTGCTTTCGTGGATGCTTCCATAAAGCCTCGAACATGACTGAAAATAGGAGAACCAGCTATGGTCTACAAAGCAACCAACAAATCGAAATACTGCTACACGATCGAGGATATTCCGCTGGTGCCGCTGACAGAACAATCCAGCACGCGCTTCGTCGCTGCAGGCCCCGCCCTGCTCAGCTTCATCACCAATCCTCCCGGATGCGTATTCCCGATGCACAGCCATGAAGCCGTGCAGATCCTGGTCATTCTCGAAGGTACGGAAGAACATACCTGCGGCGATGAAACCTTCCTGATGGAAGCCGGCGATGTCTGCGTCCATCCGTCGAACGTGCCGCATGGCGGCCGCACGACGACCGGTTTCCGCGGTATCGACATCTTCGTGCCGCCGCGTGAAGACTACCTGCAGCTGATGGCCAAGCACGGCCTTCCAATTGAGGGCCCTAAGTGATATATTAAAATCCAATAGGCTGTCTTTGCGACCCCTAAGCGCTTTGATGGCTTGATCGGAGGAGCGGAAACGGGCGGGGCTGATCACCTCTCCAACTCCGCTCCTTTGCCTTGTCGGAAAAGCGGAATTACCGGCGGCCTATTGGTTTTTGAAGCATGTATAAAAGATATTGGAGTGACGATGATGACGGGTTCAAATTGGGATTTCAGATTGCCGACTGCGGTCCATTTCGGTTGGGATCGATTGTCGACCCTACCCGATATGATTTCGAATTTGGGTGGCCGTCATGTATTTGCGATGATTGGACGCAGTTTCCTCAATCGCGTCGGCGAGGCGGGGTTGAAGCAACTGGTCGGCTCGGCCGACCTGACGATCTTCACCGACATCGAGGAAAATCCGTCGATCGGGACGGTCGATACGGCGGCGGCCCGTTGCCGGGAGAGTGGTGCCGATATCATCGTTGCGATCGGTGGTGGCAGTGTGCTGGATGCGGCCAAATGTGTCGCACTTCTGCAGAAGAATGAAGGCTCCATCCGGGAATATCTCTATCGCGAAAGGAAGCCGGCTGGACGCGGGCTGCCGCTGATCGCCGTGCCGACGACGGCCGGTACCGGCAGCGAGGTTACGCCTTTTGCCGTCGTCACCGACAGGGAAAAGAATGCCAAGCCAGCGATTGCCTATCCCGAGGCCTTCCCGGACCATGCGATCGTCGATCCCGCACTGACGCTCAGCATGCCGACGGCGGTTGCGGTTTCCACCTCGCTCGATGCGATGACCCAGGCGCTTGAAGGTTTCTGGTCGACGCGCGCAAACGACATGACGCGGGCGATGGCGTTTCGCGCCATCGTGCTGATCTTCCGCAATATCGAGGCTGCCTGCCTCGACAAGGATCGTGACGCGATCGAAAAGGTAACGCTCGGCAGCGTGATCGGCGGCACGCAGATGGCGATGATCGGCAATACGGCGCTGCATCCGCTTTCCTATCCGCTGACGCTGGACTACGACCTGCGCCACGGACTGGCCTGCGCGATTTATGTGCCGGCCTTCCTGCGCTTCAACAAGGCGGAGCTCGGTCCCTGGTTCGATGACCTTCTGACGGTTCTGGGGTTCGGCACGGTCGAGGAATTCGCTTTGGCTTTCGAAGCCAAGATGGAAAAGCTCGGAGCGCCGACGCGTCTTTCGACCTTGGGTGTTACCCGCGAGGCTATCCCCGATATCGTCAGGAATGGCGTTGGTCGGTCGACGGATTTCAATCCGCGCAAGCTGACCCCGGAAACCATGGTCGAAATCCTCGAAACCATGCTGTGATCTGAACACGCTGCACCTTTGACAAGCCGATCGCTGCCGGGCCATGCTCGGCAGCAAAGAGGGGCGGATTCGCGCGTGCGATCCCGAATACCAAGAACAAGCCGTGAGAAGGTTGATATGGAGGATAATAATCCCCCGCAGGAGCAGCGAAAAAGCCTGGCGAGCATACGCGACGAACTGGACCTGCGCAGTGCCAGTACCTCGGCGCTGATCTATCAGGTCCTTTGGAACGACATCGTTTCACTGCGTCGTTATCCGGGCGATCCTATTTTGGAAAAGGAGATCGCCGCGCAGTTTGGCGTCAGCCGCACACCGGTGCGCGAGGCAATCCTGCGGCTGTCGAACGAAAAGCTGATCGAGATCCTGCCGCAATCTGGAACTTTTGTCGCGCGTATCGCGCTCGATACGCTGCCGGAGGCGATCGTTGTCAGAAAGGCGCTGGAGGATGTGACGGTCAGGGCGGCGGCGTTGAAAGCCAGCCGGACGCAGATCGCGACGCTGCGCGCCAATCTCGAATTGCAGAAGGTGCAGGCGGCAGAGGCGGATTACGAAGGGTTCCGCCGGACCGACGACACGTTCCATACGCTGATTGCGGAAGCCGCGGGTTATCCGGGCATATGGGACATCATCAAGTCGGTGAAGATCAAGGTGGATCGTTACTGCCACCTGAGCCTGCCGAAACCGGGCCGGATCGCGCGGCTGATCAAGGAGCATACGGCGATCTTCAACGCCATACGCGACCATGACCCCGACCGCGCGGCCGAGGCCATCCATGCTCATCTGGACGCCATCATGACGGGTGTCGAGATGCCGGAAAACCTTGCGGTCTTTACCGTGACGCGGTGAGGTGAAACGGCGCTTCCGCGCCGGGATGTCACCTTACGGGATGTGGCGCAACCACTCTTCGCTGCTGAATTTCTCTGCAGCGAGCTTTTCAGCTGCCGCATATTCCTCGTCGGAAATGGTGCCCGGCGTGCCGCCGTTCAGCGAGATGAAGGTTTCCTTCATGCGGCGGATGATCTCCGCGCGGGGAAGGCCGGTCTGGCTGCGCAGCGGATCGACGCGCTTCACGGCGCTCGTCGTACCCTTGTCGCTGAGTTTTTCGCGACCGATGCGCAGGACCTTGACCATCTTTTCGGCGTCCATGTCATAGGCCATGGTGACGTGGTGAAGGACGGCACCGGAGGAGAAACGCTTCTGCGCCGCACCGCCGATCTTGCCCTTGGAACTGGAGATGTCGTTGAGCGGCTTGTAGAAGGCGTCGATGCCGAGCGAGATCAGCGCCTTCAGCACCCAGTCGTCGAGGAAGGCGTAGGAATCGGCAAAGCTCATGTCGCGCACCAGTTCGCCCGGTACGTAAAGCGAATAGGTCACGCTGTTTCCGGGTTCGACGAGCATGGCGCCGCCACCGGTGATGCGGCGGACTGTCTCGATGCCGAATTCCGCGGCGGCTTCCATATCCACTTCGTTGCGGAGCGACTGAAAGCCGC
Organism: Aliirhizobium wenxiniae; assembly: GCF_014201355.1. GTDB lineage: Bacteria > Pseudomonadota > Alphaproteobacteria > Rhizobiales > Rhizobiaceae > Neorhizobium > Neorhizobium wenxiniae. The sequence goes on along the minus strand of NZ_JACHEG010000007.1, from coordinate 157,686 downwards.
CGAGAATGATGGCCGGACGCTCCCATTCCCAGAAACGCAGGCAAGGGCCACGACGGCCGGACGCGACTTCCTTGGCCAGAACCTCATCCATGGCGACATGCAGGGCCGGGGTCAGCGCCGGGGTCTCGATGATCTGCCACTCGTAATCGCGCCATGTGCCGGTGACGCCGAGTGCGCGGCGGACGGCGATGGCGACAGCTTCCGGGCTGAAGCCAATCATTTCCGCGCCGGGGCGCAGGCCTGTGCGCACTGCGGCGATGATGTCTTCCACCGCGGAGGAGGCGGTCAGGCCTTCGAGAGAGGCGCGGATGTCCTCGAGTGCTTCTGCCGGTTCGAGAAAGAAGTCGCCCGAGACTTGGACATTGGCGAGAATGCCGTCACGGACATCGAGATCGACGACAACCAGCTTTCCGCCTTGAACCTTGTATTCACCGTGCATCTTTTAGCTTCCCAACCTGAATAACTGCTTTTTGCTGCGCGCTTTTAAGGGAACGAGACGAGGTCGCCGTAAAGCGAGCGGAGCTTTGCCTTTACAGCGTCAGAACCGCGGTAGATGTCAATGAATTTGCGCAGGCGCGGATCGTCGCGCATGTCCGGCCGGGTGACGAACTGGAAGGCGTAGATCGGGTCGTTCTCGAAGATCAGGCCAGAGGCTGGATCGAGGCCTGCAAGCTTGGCGAAGGTCGGATAGGTGGCGGCGGCGTCGACATCATCGAGCGCACGGGCGATCTGCGGGCCATCGAGCTGAGTGATCTGCAGCGGCTTCACCCACTTGACGACGTCTTCGAGCGTGGCGCGATGGCCGGTACCGGGTTTCAGCTCGACGAACTTCGCCTGCTGGAGGAGAAGCAACGAACGGCCGGTGTTGACTGCGTCGCCGGAGAAGGCGATCTGCGCGTTGTCGGGAAGGTCTTCCAGTGACTTGTATTTTTTCGAATAGAGGCCGAACGGGGTGGCGTAGGCAGGGGCGACGGCGACGAGATCGCGGCCGCCGGCCTGATTGGTGAATTCGAGATAGGGGATGTGCTGGAAGAGGTTGGCATCCATTTCCCGGTCTGCCACCGCCATGTTCGGCGTGTTCCAGTCGTTGAACTCGACGAGTTCGACGTTGAGGCCCTGAGCCTTCGCCTCTTCGGCAGCCACTTCCGCCGCCTGATTGGAAATGCTGGTGGCAAGCGCGATGCGCAGCGGTTTTTCGTCCTGCGCCATGCTGACAGAGGCGGTGAAGGAGGATGCGATCAGGGTTGCGACGGTAAGGATATGCCGGAGAGAGACCATGGATGTGCTCGCGAATTGGATAGGCGCGGCGACACTGTCACTGTACCGCATTCTGGCGGTGCTTTACCCCTGTTTGGCGATGCAATCCATGGGGGAATTAAAAATATACTTATTGAGTCAAGTTTGGCCCGTGGTGAATGGCTACCGGCGCTGCCGCCGATAGCCGGAAGATGAAGGATCAGAGGCCCATGGCCTTGAGTTCCTGCAGCGGCGGGATGGTGTCGAACATGTGCTGGTCGAGGCGATCCCAGATGATGCCGCAGGTCGGCTTGTGCGGGCCCGAGACATTGATCGCGCGGGTCGGCGTGAAGATCACGTCGACGACGGTGTCATAGACATCGGGGTTGAGCTTTTCCGACAGAACCTGGCAATCGTGGACAACGGCGGCGCAGGGGGTTTCGACGGAAATCTTGCCGAGCTGGTAGAGCATGCCCCATTCTGCATCGAAGAAACCGTGACCCTTGCCGAAACGCACGCCATCCAGATTGATCGCGCCGGTGCCGGTGACCATGTAATCGACATTCGGCAGCTTCGTCTGGATATCGGCAAGCGTCATATGCTGGCCGACGCGTTCCATGCCGTCGAGGGTCGAGGCGTAGAGATAGAGGTCCGGAGCGATCTTCTTCGGATCGAGCAGCCAGAAGCCGCGCTTGATCGAATAGGTAGTCATCAGCACCAGCTTGCCGTCCTTCAGCGCCTGAAAGCGCAGGCGATCGAGGCAATTGTCGGGCGTGATGAAAATCAGGCGGGCGTCGCGGTAATAGGGATTGTCGAGCAGGTGGTTGACGGCAGCTTCGCCGCCCTCGAAATCGGCGATGAATTCGCCGAAATCGAAATGGAAGCGGCTGTCGGCGACGGCGACCTTGCGCAGTTCGGTCCAGACGCGCTCGCGTACGGAAGATTTGTGATCTGCGATTTCTGCGTGAGTGGACATTGGGGGCTCCTTGTAACTAGGCGGCCGGCTGCATGCCGCGCTTTTGCAGCACATGCCGTTCGATGACGATGACGATTTGATAGAAGAGAACCGAGATGAGGACCGAGACCACGGCGACCGTCCAGATCATGCCGTAGTCGAGATAACCCCGCGACTGGTTCAGGAGATTGCCGAGCCCGGTGCCGGTGGCGAGCCATTCGGCGATCATGACGCCCAGAAGCGCGCGCGGAACGGCAAGCCGCATGGCGGCGAAGAGATAGGGCAGCGACGCCGGGATCGAGACGAGGCGCAACTGCGTGAAGGGGCTGGCGCCGTAGGCGCGCACCACATCGAGCGCGCCGCGCGACACCATGCCGAGCCCCTGCGCCAGCGTGACGAAGGCCGGGAAGAAGGTGACCGAAATGGTGATCCACAGGATGACCGAAGGACCACGGCCGAGAAGCAGGACGAGCAGGGGCGTCAGCGCCACCAGCGGCATGGTCTGCGTGACGAGCGCCACCGGCATGAACGAGCGGACGATGCTGGGGCGCACGACCGAGGCGAGCGCCAGCAGGAAGGCGAAGGCGAGGCCGGCGGCCATGCCGATCAGGGTCATCGGCAGGGTCTGGCCGAGCGCTGCGAGAAGACGGGTCTGCGCCGAGGTCGCCGAGGGGGCGAGGAAGAGATAGTCGAAGACGCCGGCCGGGGTTTTGGCGATCATCGCCGGCGTGCCGAGAATTTTCAGGAGCAGCCACCAGACGATGAAGGGGAGCGCGATCGAGGCAAGCGTGATGGCAATCGTCGACAGGAGACTGCCTTCAGAGCGGATGCCGGGCGGTGTTGCTGCAACCGTGATAGCGCGGGTCGAGCGGGTAAGGCGGGCCTCGATGAGTGAAAAAATGCCGTAGGCGATCAGTGCCATTGCCGTTGCGGCAAGGCCGATGCCCCAGAGGCGGGCGGGGTCCGCACGGCCGAGCGAGCCGATGAGATAGGCACCGAGGCCGAAACGTCCACCGCCGCCGAATTCCGCCAGGATCGAACCGAGCACGGCGGCCGGTGCCGCGACGCGCAGGCCGGCGAGGATGGCGGGCAGGGCGGCGCGGATCTCGACCAATCGCAGAAGCGCAAGCCGCCCGCCGCCATAGGCGCGCACCACGTCGAGCATTCGCCTGTCCGTCTGGCTGATGCCGGTGACGGTGGCGCTCATGGTGACGAAATAACAGCCGAGGGCCGCAAGCACGACGCGCGGCGTCATGCCGGAAAAGGTAAGGACGAGGATCGGTGAAATGGCGATCGGCGGCAGCGCGAAGATCGCGACATTGAGGCCGCGTCCGAGCCTTGCGGCAACCGGCGAGACGGCGAAAAGGATGCCGGCGAGGATGGCGAGGCCGTTGCCGATCAGGAAACCGAGCGATGCGCCCTGAAAGGTAGAAAGGATATGGGCGGGATAATCGCCGCGATCCGACCAGAAGCGGATGAGGACTTCGGTCGGGGCAGGCAGCGCGCCGCCGGCGACGAGCTTGAAGCGGCCGAGGATTTCCCAGAGGACGAGCAGGATCGCCGCGTTACGAAGCGCGGACCAATGCCGGAAGCCGGTAGTTCCTCTGGTCGTTTCGGGCGAAGCTCCAAGCGCCGTCTCAGTGGCCATCCAGCGCCTCCGCGACCTGATCTTCGAGCGCGTGGAATTCCGGCGTGGTGAAGACTTCCGGAAGGCGCGGGCGGGCTAGCGGGATGTCGACGACCTTGCCGATACGGCCCGGGCGGCTCTGCATGACGACGACACGATCGGCAAGGAAAACGGCCTCGTCGATGCCGTGGGTGACGAGCAGGGTCGTGGCGCGGCTTTCCATCCAGATGCGCTGTAGCTCGAGATTCATCTGGCGGCGCAGGATCTGGTCGAGTGCGCCAAAGGGTTCGTCAAGGAAGAGAACCTTGGGATCGGTGACGAGGGCGCGAGCAATCGCCACGCGCTGGCGCATGCCGCCGGATAGTTCGCCGGGCAGGGCCTTCTCGAAACCCTTCAGGCCGACAAGGGCGATCAGTTCGGCGATCTTGGCGGAAAAATCGGCGCGTTTGCGGCCGAGCACATCGAGCGGCAGTGCGATATTGTCCTCGACGCTGCGCCAGGGCATCAGGGCGGCATCCTGGAAGGCTACGCCGGTGAGGCCGGCCTTGGCTGCCTGCTGCGGTTTCATGCCGGCAATGCCGATATCGCCCGAAGTCGCGTCATCGAGGCCGAGCGCGAGGCGCAGCATAGTGGACTTGCCGCAGCCGGACGGGCCGATCAGCGCCGTGAACGAGCCTGCGGGACAATCGAGCGAAACATTGTCGAGCGCCTGAACGACAGTCCCGCGCCCCTGAAAGGAGCGCGAGACGGTTTCAAGCGTAATGCCGGTTGTAGAGGTCATCAAACTTCTTCGAGAACGGTGGTGTCGAAGTGTTCGCGCTTGGCGGTGATACCGACGGCGGCAAGCGCCTCGATATTGGCGGCGATCGCTTCCTCGCTCATCGAATAGATGCCCTTTGCATTTTCGATCAGCGGCTTCTGCGCGGTGTTGAAATAGACCTCGTTTTCGAGCGAGCGGCCGGTGCCCTTGAACCATGTGTCGGCAAAGGTCTTCGGGTAGGCTGCCGGATCCTTGAGGTTTTCTTCCCAGCCCTTGCGGCTGGCCTTGAGGAAGGCGACGATTTCCTTGCGTTTGGCCTTGAGCGTCTCTTCGGTGACGACGACGGTGTCGTTGAAGATGGTGAAGCCGAAATCGTAGAGCAGGAAGGAGGTTGCCTCTTCGCCGGCCTGTTTGATGGTGAAAGGCACGTTGGTGGTGAAATCGACCGAGGCGTCGATCTCGCCCTTGATCAGCGGGGTCGGGTCGTAGGCGTAAGGCACGATATTGACCTGGGCGCGGTCTACGCCGGAGATCTTCAGCATGGCTTCGACGGAGATGACGTTGACCGGCGGAACGGCAAGCGTCTTGCCGATCAGGTCCTTCGGCTGCTTGATCGGGTTCTTGGCCAGCGACACGATGCCGATCGGGTTCTTCTGGTACTGGGCGCCGATGATCTTGAAGGGTGCGCCCTGTTCGACGATCGCCTTGATCGTCGTGTCCGGTGTGGTCAGGGTCAGGTCGGCCTTGCCGGCGATGATCGAGCTTTCCGGGATGACGTCCGGGCCGCCCGACAGATATTCCAGCTCAAGGCCGGCTTCCTTGTAATAGCCCTTGTCGGCGGCGAGGAAATAACCGGCGAATTCGGCATCGTTGATCCACGAGGCCTGGAAATTGAACGGCGTGGCGGCAGAGGCCATGCGGCCCATCATCGGCATGGTCGCAGCGGCGCCCATCAGGCCCATGAAATGGCGACGATTGAGGGAAAGATGCATCGGGCTGTTCCTTATTGTCGGGGTGAAGTCTTCAAAGCGGTCTGTCAGGCGACGCCGCGCATGCGGGCAAGTTCCTTGAGCGGCGGCGTGTCGACGATTTCGTCGCGCGTCAGCCGCTCCCATTTGATGCCGCGGGGACGCCGGCTCTGGCGCTCGACCGTTGCAAGGCGGCTCGGCGTGGCGATGAAATCCACCTGAATGTCGGTTTCGCTGGGGCTCAGTTGTTCATCGACCACCTGGACATCATGGACGATGGCCGCGACCGGCGTCTTTTCGTCGACCAGACCGAGATCGGTGAACATGCCCCATTCGAGGTCGAAAAACGTATGGCCCTTGCCGAAACGGATGCCGTCCTTCGTCACCGCCGATGCACCGGTGGCGAGCAGGTCGAAACGGCCGATCGTGGTCAGTTCCTCAAGATTGATGGGGCGAGCGAAATGCTCCATGCCGTCGAGCCATGCGGCAAAGGGAGCGGCATCCGGCGGGACGATGCCCGGTGCCATATAGAGAAAGCCGCGCTGCATGTTGTAGGTCGACATGACGAAGGCCTTGCCCTCGACGATCAGACGACGACGCAGTTCGGTCATCGAATTGTCGGGCGTGACGAAGGCCAGTTTGCTGTCTGCAAAAGCGGGAAGTGCCGCGATCCGGTCGGTCGCCTGCTCGACGCCTTCGAAATCCGGAATGAATTCGCTGAAGCTCAAATGGAAGCGCGTGTCGGGGCGAGCGACAGCCTTCAGGCTGTCCCAAATTCTCTGCCGGATCACGCGTGGTTGTGCCATCATGGCCTCTGTTTCAGTGTTTCATAATTGTGAAACAATAGTTTCATTGTTGCAAGAGGGGTGCTAGTCTTTTTATGCAGAGCGGCAAACCGGAGAGATCATGGCCTCGCGTCTCGTCTTGCGCATTCAGGAACGCTACGCGCGGCTGACAGCCGGCGAGCAGAAACTCGCCCAGCTGATCCTCGACCGGCAGGACGACATCCTGACCCATTCGGCAACCGAGATCGCCGAGATGGCCGGCGTTTCCAAGGCGACGGCTGCGCGTTTCTTCCAGCATCTGGGTTATGCGGATTTTAACGAGGTAAAGCTGCAGGCGCGTGAAGAGCGCAACCGCACGGAACCTTACGGTTATTCCGTCACGCAATCCGAGCAGGTGGCGCTGGGGCGCACGATCGGCGCGCATCTGGAGCTGGAGCTGAAAAACCTGACCAAAACGTTTGAGGAAATGCGTTCCGACAAGGTCAGGCAGGCGGCGGAAATGATCGGTGCTGCACCGAAAGTGTGGGTTCTCGGGCTTGGTGTGGAAGAGGGCGTGGCGCGTTATGCGCGGCTCGTTTTCTCCCGGTTGCGGCACAGCGTGATGATTCTCGGCATCAACCAGGGCTCATGGGCGGAAGATCTGGCGATGACCGGGCCGAAGGACGTGCTGCTTCTGGTGACGCTGCCGCCGCACCAGCCGATCCTGAAACCGATCCTCAGCCACGCGGCGACGAGCCGTCTCAACATCATCACCATTACCGACCGCAACTCGATGCTGGAGGCGCAGCGCTATTCGAATGTCGTATTGCCATGCCATGTGGCGAGCTTTGCACTCGGCCCGTCGCATACGACGATCCTGAGCACGGTGAGGCTGTTGGCGCTGACCTATGCGGCGCATGCCGGTCGCTCGGCCCAGCAACGCACCGAGATCATCGCGGCAATCCATGAAGAGCTTGGCGATCTTTACTGATCGAATGTTACGTTTTTCGTTTCATGAGGCCCTGCGCATCCTTACCAAGATTTAATCCGCAGGCCGCTGTGTTCGCTGGCTTTTCGCCGTTTTGAGCGCAATATCCTCCTCCACAGAGGCAAGGCCCTGATGGAGAACTACCGGCATGAAGAAGATCTGGATCGTGGCCTGTTTTGCCGTGGCGGCAGCTGCCGGCTGGCATTTTCGAGCGCAGCTTCCCTATCTCGATCAGCTTGATCCGCAAGCTTCGGCGGATAAGACGGCAGCAAACGGGCAATCGCAGGATGGCGGTCGCAACGGGCAGCGTGGGCGCGGCAATGGCCAGCCCGCCGCAGTCAAGACCGTTGCCGCCGTGAAGATGACCTTGCCGCTCGATGTCACTGCAACGGGTGCAGCCGTTGCCGATGAAAACACCACGATCGCAGCGCAGGAAGCTGGAACGGTGCTTTCCATCACCGCGCGTGATGGTGATGTGGTCAAGGCCGGCGACCTGATCGCCAAGCTGGATGATCGCAGCCTCGTGGCGGCGCTCGACAAGGACAAGGCACTGCTGGCACGGGATGAGGCAGCGCTGAGGGGGGCAGAGACTGCGCTTGCCCGGGCGAAAACGCTCGTCGATCGCAGTGCCGGCACGCAGCAATCGGTCGACGAGGCGCAGGCCACGCGCGATACCAGCGCCGCAACGGTTCAAAGCGACAAGGCGACAATCGCAGCCGATCAGGTCAATTTAGAGCACACGGAAATCCGCGCGCCTTTCGAAGGGCGTCTTGGCGATATCGCGGTCAGCGTCGGTGCCTATCTCGGGGTCGGATCCACCGTGGTGACGATCGAGAAATATGATCCCATCTATGTCAGCTTCCATCTGCCGGAAGGTTATCTCGGTGAATTGCGCCGGGGATTTTCAGGTGGTGAGATTGCAGTCGATGCGTTGCCTCAGTCGTCCTCGGACGAGATCGTTTCCGGCAAGCTCAGCTTCTTCGACAATACGGTGGACACGGCGTCCGGTACCATTCTGGCAAAGGCGCAGTTCGATAATCCGGACGGAGAATTATGGCCTGGCCAGTCCGTCAACGTGACTGTCCATTTCAACGGCGGCGAAGAGAACGTCGTCGTGCCGACCGTTGCGGTCAATCCGGGGGCCGACAGTCCCTTCGTCTATACGATCGGGGATGACAAAAAGGCCCACAAGACGCTGGTAACGGTTTCCCGTTCCAATGGCAGCGACACGGCAATCACCAAGGGGATAGAGGACGGTGCTCATGTCGTCGTGGAAGGGCAATCGCAGCTTGCCGATGGTGCGACGGTTCACGAGGATTTCTCGAATGCCGGCCGGGAGACCGCCTCGGTCAATACCGTGATTGAAACGGGGGCAAGCAATTGATCTCCGAATTCTGCATCAGGCGTCCCGTCGCCACCACGCTTCTTGCCATCGGGGCCATATTGGCCGGGCTTGCCGGTTATCGGATGCTGCCGGTCGCGGCGCTGCCGCAGGTGGATTTCCCGACGATCAACGTCTCCTCGTCGCTGAGCGGTGCTTCGCCCCAGACGATGGCGACGGCGGTTTCCACGCCGCTGATCAAGAAATTCGAGACCATTCCGGGTATCAGCGAAATCAGCGCAACCAACTCGCTCGGCAGTTCCTCGATCGTGCTGCAGTTCGATCTGAGCCGCAATATCGATGCGGCCGCCGCCGACGTGCAGGCGGCGATCTCGCAGGCAAGTCGGCAATTGCCGGACAATATGACGACGGCGCCGAGCTATCGCAAGACCAACCCGGCCGACGCGCCGGTTCTGCTTCTGACGGTGAAAAGCGACAGCCTGCCGCCGAGCAAGGTGGACGAGATTGCCGAAAACGTCATCTCGCCGACACTTTCAACGCTGCCGGGCGTTGCCGAAGTGTCGATCTTCGGGGCGAAGACCTATGCCGTTCGTGTCGAGGTCGATCCCGACAAGCTGCAGGCACGCGGTCTTGGCGTCCAGAGCGTGACGAACGCGATCGAGGCCGCCAACAGCCAGGCGCCAGTCGGCTCGCTGCAGAACGGCAGCCAGAAGCTGACGATCAATGCCGACACCCAGCGCACCAATGCGCAAGAATTCCGCTCGCTGGTCATCGCATCGCCCAACGGCGCGCCGATCCATCTCGGCGATATCGCGCGGGTGGAGGACAGTGTCGAAAATCTCGATGCGGGCAGTTGGTATGACGGCCAGTCGGCCATCGTGCTTGCCGTGCAGCGCCAGCCGGATGCCAATACGGTTGCGGTCGTCGATGCGGTGAGAGCCAAGCTCCCGGCGCTGACGGCCGAACTTCCGGCATCCGTGTCGCTCAATGTGATGAACGATTCTTCGGTATCGATCCGCGAGTCGATCTCCGACGTGCAGTTCACGCTCGGGCTGACGATCGCGCTGGTCGTGCTGGTGATCTACCTGTTCCTCGGACGGGTTTCCGCGACCATCGTTCCGGCGCTTGCTGTGCCGCTGTCGCTGGTCACGACCTTCGGCGCCATGTATCTGCTCGGCTACAGCATCGACAACATCTCACTTCTGGGGCTGACGCTTTCCGTTGGCCTCGTGGTCGACGATGCGATCGTGATGCTCGAAAACATCATGCGGCATATCGAGGATGGCATGCCGGTGCGGCAGGCCGCGCTGCAGGGAGCGTCCGAAGTCAGCTACACGATCGTCTCGATGTCGATCTCGCTGATTGCCGTGTTCATTCCGATCCTGCTGATGGGCGGCGTGGTCGGGCGGCTGTTCAACGAATTCGGCATGGTGGTCGCGATGGCGATCGTCGCTTCGGCTATCGTGTCGCTGACGGTGACGCCGATGCTGGGGTCGCGCATGTCCGACCGGCATCATCGCCCGAGCCTGATCGTCAGGATATTCGATCGCGGCTTCGAGAAGACGCTGCGCGGTTATGATCGCTCGGTCGGCTGGTGCCTGAGGAACCGGATGGTGATCATGCTGGTCTTCCTGGCTTCGGTCGGCGGCTCCGTCTATCTGTTCAAGACTCTTCCGAGCAGTTTCTTCCCGACCGAGGATATCGGCAGGCTTTCGGTTTCGACACGCGCCAGAGAAGACATTTCCTATGCGGCGATGCGTGATCTGCAGGCGCAGGTCGTGGCGGCGATCCGCGCCAACCCGGCCGTTGCCCATGTGACGTCCACGGTCGGCGGTAACAGCCGAAGCCCGTTGAATAACGGCACGGTCTTCGTCGAACTGAAGGACCGCGACGCGAGGCCGCCATTGCAGCAGACCTTGCAGGAGCTGCGGCAGGCGACGGGCAGGATTGCCGGTATCCGCGCCTTCATCACGCCGCAGCAGAGCCTTCGCTTCGGCGGGCGCAGCACCGCCAGCCAATACCAGCTCGTCGTCCAGGCCTTGAAGGTTGACGATACGAACGAATGGTCGGGCAAGCTGCTGGATGCAATGCGCAAGGACCGGCAGCATTTCACCGACGTCACCTCCGATGCGCAGAACAACGCGATCGAGGCCGATATCAAGGTCGATACGGAAAAGGCCGCCCGTTTCGGCATTACCGACGACACCTTGCGCAAATCGCTGCAGATGGCCTTTGGCGGTTACAATGCCGCTGAAATCCAGTCGACGGGCGATAGTTACGAGGTCATCGTCGAGTTCGATACCAGCCGGCAGTGGAACGACCAGTTGCTGCAGCAGGTGCGGGTCATGTCATCCAACGGTACGCTGGTGCCATTGTCGAACTTTGCCCATGTGGAACGAAAGACCGCGCCGGTGACGATCAGCCAGACCGGCCAGCTGGTCTCGACGACGATTTCGTTCAACCTTCCCGAAAACGTGTCGCTCAGCGATGCGACCGCTGCGATCGACCAGATCAAGGCATCGCTCGACATGCCGGCAGACGTGTTCACCTCATACGGCGGCACGGCGCAGATCTTTCAACAGAGCCAGGGCAATACGCCGCTGCTGATCCTTGCCGCCGTTCTGACCATCTATGTCGTGCTCGGGGTGCTTTATGAAAGCTTCATCCACCCGCTGACCATTCTCTCCGGCCTGCCGGCGGCGGCGTTCGGAGCGCTTCTGGCGCTGAAACTGTTCGGTTTTGATCTCTCGATCATCGCGCTGATCGGTCTTCTGATGCTGATCGGCATCGTCAAGAAGAACGCCATCATGATGATCGACGTGGCGGTGGAGACGATGCGGGAGAAGGGTGAGAGTGCCGCTGCCGCAATCCATGAGGCGAGTGTTCGGCGTTTCCGCCCGATCATGATGACGACCTTCTGTGCGTTGCTCGGCGCCTTGCCGATCGCAATCGGCGGCGGCGCGTCCTCGGAGCTTCGCCAACCGCTCGGCGTCGCGGTGGTCGGCGGGCTGATCGTTAGCCAGGCGCTGACGCTGTTCATCACGCCGGTGATCTTTGTCGAGATGGACCGTTTCGGCCGTTTCCTCAGCCGGTTTGGTCGCCGGAAGGATGAGGAGCGGAGCGAGACGAACGACGATCATCGCCCGGCGATCGCTGCGGAGTGACTGTGTCCGCTATCTGAGGAAGCGCCGGAAACGGCGCAGTGCCAGCCAGAACAGGACCGAGCCGATTACCATTAGCGCGAGCAGCTGTGGCCAGACGACGTCGATCTGCGCGCCGCGGAAGAGGACGGCCTGGGCCAGGATGACGAAATGCGTGTTGGGGGCAAGCAGCATGATATACTGGATGATGTCCGGCATGCTTTCGCGCGGCGTCATCGCACCCGAAAGCACCTGAAGCGGCAGGAGCACGAGGATCAGCAACAGGCCGAATTGCGGCATGGAGCCTGCGACCGTCGCCAGAAATATGCCCATGGATGTGGTGGCGAAAAGAAACAGCGCCGTGCCGAGGAGGAAGACTGCGGGCGAACCTTCGATCGGGATCGCCAGCAGTCCCTTGACGATGACGAACAGGGCGAAGCTCGAGGCGAGCAGCACGACGAGGCCCATCGACCAGATCTTGCTGATCATGATTTCCGTCGGCGTGACCGGCATGACGAGCAGGTGCTCTATCGTGCCGTGTTCGCGCTCGCGGATGAGGGCGGCACCGGTCAGGACGATCGACAGCATGGTGATTGAGGTGATGATGTTGGTGATCGAGCCGAACCAGGATTTGTCGAGCGACGGATTGAAGCGTGCCCGAAGCGTCAGGTCGACCGGGACGCTGCTTGCACCCCTGTAACGGTTGAGGAATTCGCCGACCTCGTTTCCGACGATCGTCTGGATATAGCCGCTGCCGCTGAAGGCTTGGCTCATGCGGGTTGCATCGACATTGAGCTGGATGACGGGCTGCTGGCCCGCCAGGACATCGCGCTGGAAATCCGGCGGGATGTTGAGCGCGAACGTGTCGAGGCCGGCATCCATGCGGCTGTCCATCTCGGCAATCGAGATCTGTTTCGGCGGCACGAAATAGGGAGGCATGAAGGCGGTGCTGATGCGGCCCGAAAGCGGCGACTGATCCTCGTCGACGATAGCGACGGCGGCATTGTTGAGCGTCTCTGGCATGGCGCTGGAGCCGGTATAGATCTGCAGGCTGAACGCATAAACGATCAGGAGAAGCAGCATCGGATCTCGGGCGAGGCCGCGCAATTCCTTGAGGCCGAGCTGAAAGATGTTGGACGAGAACATGGGTCAGCTCTCCTGCTTCTTGAGAAGCACCGCGCCGAGCGCGGCCAGAATGGGGATGGCGATCAAAAGCGGGACGAAGGAGCCGGCCAAGCCGGCGAAATCCAGCGCCTTGGAGAAGGTGCCGCGCGAGATCGTCATGAAATAGCTGGTCGGATAGATCTGGCCGATCAAGGCGCCCGCCCCCTGCAGCGAGGAGACCGGGTCGGTCATGCCGGAATATTGCGTGGCCGGGATCAGCGTCAGCAGCGCCGTGCCGAAGATGGCGGCGATCTGGCTCGACATGAAGGTCGACATCAATATGCCGATCGAGGTGGCGATGATGACATAGAGAAGAGCGGCCGTCGCATAGGTGACGAAGCTGCCGGTGAAGGGCACACGGAAGATCAGCGTGGCGAAGGCGACCAGCAGCAGGAAGTTCAGCATGCCGAGGACGATATAGGGAAGCTGCTTGCCGAACAGGAATTCCAGCCGCGTCACCGGCGTGACGTAGAGATTGATGATCGATCCCAGTTCCTTTTCGCGTACGACGCTGAGGGCCGAAAGCATGGCGGGGATGAGGATCAGCAGAAGCGGGATGACCGCCGGCACCATGGCGACGAGGCTTTTGACGTCCGGATTATAGCGGAAGCGGGTTTCTATGGAGAACGTGCCCTGCGTGGCGGCTGCCCCGTTGATCTCCTTCGCCTTGCGGTTCAGCCAGTTGGCATGCATGCCCTGGACGTAACCGCTGACGGTTTCGGCCCGCTGCGGCATGGCGCCGTCGATCCAGGCGCCGATCTCGACCGTATCGCCGCGCAGTACGTTTCGCCCGAATCCCGGCGGGATCTCGATCGCCAGACTGATCTCTCCCTCGCGCATGCGCTTGTCCATGTCGGCATAATCGCGGATCGGCTCCTTCTCGATGAAATAGCGCGACCCGGCGATATCCAGCACATAGTCGCGGCTGATGGTCGAGTCGTCGCGGTCGAGCACGGCGAAGGTGAGATCCTCGACATCCATGTTGATGCCGTAGCCGATGACGAACATCAGGATGACGCTGCCGAGTACGGCGAGCGTGGCGCGGATCGGATCGCGCTGCAGCTCCAGCGTTTCGCGCCGCGTGCAACTGAACATGCGGCGGAAATCGAAGACGCGGCGTTTTTTCGGCGCATGGGTGTCGTGCGAGAGGACCTGCTTTGCTGGGGCTGGATCAGCTCTCTTTTCGGTCTTTGCCGTTGGCGTGATGCCGGACGCTTCCTCCAGATAGGCGATGAAGGCTTCTTCGAGCGAGGCGGCGTCCCGGCTTTTGGCGATCTCTTCCGGCGTGTCGCTGATCAGCACCTTGCCGGCATGCATGAGCGAGATGCGGTCGCAGCGTTCCGCCTCGTTCATGAAATGGGTGGAGATGAAGATGGTGACATTGTCCTTGCGGGAGAGATCGGCAAGGATCTGCCAGAAGGCATCGCGGGCGATGGGATCGACACCGGAGGTCGGTTCGTCGAGGATCAGCACGTCGGGGGCATGGATCATGGCAACGGCGAGCGACAGGCGCTGGCGGATGCCGAGCGGCAGGCCGTCGGGCAGCGTCTCCATGACATCGGCCAGGCCGAAACGGCTGGCCATCTCATCGATCCGTGCCGGGATATTCTCTTCCGGCAGCTTGAACAGGCGGGCATGCAGGTCGAGGTTCTGGCGCACCGTGAGTTCACTGTAGAGCGAAAATGCCTGGCTCATGTAACCGACGCGGCGGCGCACGGCCATGTCGCTGGCATCGACCGTGCGGCCGAAGAGTTTTGCCTCGCCTTCGCTGGCCGCCAGAAGCCCGGTCAGCATCTTCATCGTTGTCGACTTGCCGCAGCCGTTGGAGCCGAGGAAGCCGAAGATCTCGCCGCGCGGGATCTGGAAGCTGACATTGTCGACTGCGGTGAAACTGCCGAAGCGCATGCTGAGGTGGCTGGCCTCGATGGCATAGTCTTCCGCCCCGTCATGCTCGCGAGGCGGGATGACGACATCGACATGGCCGCGCCGCTCGGCTTCGGGAAGAAGCGCGATGAAGGCGGCATCGAGATTGTCGGTTGTGGTGCGCGACAGAAGTTCGGCCGGTGTGCCGGTATCGAGCACCTTGCCGGCATTCATCGCCACCAGCCAGTCGAAGCCTGCGGCCTCTTCCATATAGGCGGTGGCGACGATGACGCTCATGCCGGGACGGCCGGCGCGGATTGTATCGATCAGTTCCCAGAACTGCCGGCGCGAAAGCGGGTCGACGCCGGTCGTTGGTTCGTCGAGGATCAGCAGATCCGGGTCATGGATCAGGGCGCAGCAGAGACCGAGTTTCTGTTTCATGCCGCCGGAAAGTTTTGCCGCGGGCCGGTCTGCGAAGGGGGAAAGGCCGGTGCTTTCCAGAAGCTCGCTGATGCGCGCCTCGCGCTCGGCCTTGTCCTGGCCGAACAGGCGGGCGAAAAAATCGACATTCTCGAAGACCGACAGGGTCGGATAGAGGTTCTTGCCCAGCCCTTGCGGCATATAGGCGATCTTCGGGCAGGTGGTGTCGCGATGGCGGGCATCCGACATGTCGCCGCCGAGAACCTCGACCTTGCCTTTCTGGATCGCGCGGGCACCAGAGACGAGCGACAGCAGGCTCGACTTGCCGACACCATCCGGCCCGATCAGGCCGACCATGCAGCCGGGCGGAATATCGATCGACACGTCATCGAGCGCGACCGTCTTCTTGTAGGCAAGCGATACCTGCTGCAGCCGGACTACGGGCTTGCTGTCGCTTGGGGCTTGTTTGTCGGCGGCGTCCATCTCGGCGCCGTCACTTCACGAGGTTGCGTTCGAGATGTTCAGGCCATGCGGCCTGCGGGTCGAGCCGGACATAGGCCATGCCGGGCAGGCCGGTCTTGACGTATTGGATGTATTTCTGAAGCAGTTCCTGAGGGATCTGGGCTCGCACGCGGAATGTCAGTTTCTGGCGTTCTTCCTCTGTTTCAACCGTTTTCGGCGTGAACTGCGCGACATCGGCAACGAAGGAGACTTTTCCCGGGATCGTGTATTGGGGCGCCGCGTCGAGGACGAGGCGGACGTCAGAGCCGATCGAAGTCTGGCCGGCCTGCGCGGTGGGCAGGAAGAAGGTCATGTAGACATCGCCGAGATCGACGAGATTGAGAACGCGGCCGCCGGCGGACAAAACCTCTCCCGGTTGGGCGACGCGGTACTGGACACGACCGTCCCGCGGCGATGTCAATGTGCTGTCGGCGATATCCGTATCGACGCTGTCGATCTCAGCTTTTGCGGCATCGACCGCCGCTCCTGCATCCACCACCTGCGCCTTGGCGGCGTTGATCGCCGCATCGGAGGCCGCAAGTGACGCTTCCGCCGAGGCGAGCGTGGCGCGTGCCGCCTGTTCGGCCGCCTCGCTGTCATCGACCACCTGCTGCGAGACGGTGTTGTTGGCGAGCAATTGCCGCGAGCGGGCGTTGGTCTTTTGCGCCGAGTCGAGCTGGGCCTTGCGCTGTTCGATGACCGCAAGGGCGGATTTTCGTTCGGCCTCGCGCTGGGCGACGAGGCTGTGGGCAGTATCGACGGAAATTTCTGCGCGGCGAAGCTGCGCTTGCGCCTGACGCTTGCTGGCTTCCAGCTGGGCGGTATCCATCTTGGCGAGAATCTGGCCCGCCTTGACGAAATCGCCTTCGCGAACCATCAACTCCTTCAGCCGGCCGGCGGTCTTGGTGGAGATGTCGATTTCGACGGCCTCGATGCGGCCGTTGCTGGAGGTGAAGCCCGCGGCCAAACTATCGCCACGGAAAACCGTCCAAGCATAATATCCGCAAGCAACTACAACGAGGGCGATTACGCCCCAGACCCATCCCCTTGCGGATTTCGTCATCACTGTCCCCAGGCAATTGCAAATGTTCCCGTGACGATAGACTTATGGCGTCATGGCGAATTGACCACGGTCAATGCAACCTTTTGCTGAATGTTGGTGCCCGCATTCAGTGAGGCTGGTTTCCCCGGACGAAGACGCCGATGCAGCGCCGTAGATGGCGGTTGCGATCCGCGCGGTCCTTCCAGTCACGGCTGCCCGGCCCGGCCATGCCCCCGAACAGAAGGTCCATCAGCATGCGGGCGCCGCTCAATGTGTTGTCGATCGCAAGCATCCTGCGGCCAACCTGAAGATCGAGCCATTCCGCGAGAAGCTTTCGTGATCGGTCGACACCCTCCCGGTGCAAAATATCGACCAGTTCGGGAACCTGCTGCGATTCCCTTATGACGAAGGAGATGAAGGCTTCGCGTTCCCGTTCCGCCGCCTCGTCGATGTCGATCATGAAGATATCTGCCAAAACCTCATCGACGGGCCTGTCTTCATTCTCGGGGCGCGGGAGAGCGAGCATCATCCGGCGATGGGAGCCGACGACCGCGAGAAATAGATCCGCCTTGCTTTCGAATACCCGATAGAGGGTCTGCTTGGAGATACGACATCGCGCCGCCACGATATCGGTCGTGGTGCCGCGATAGCCGAGTTCGACGAAGGTGCGCTGGGCCTCCTCGACGATCGCCTGCCGGCGTTCATCGTCGCTCTGCGTTTTCGGGCGTCCCCTTGAACGTTTCATTTCGGGCATCGTGTCGTCGCTATCCATCAATCGCAGTGTCTTATGTCCGGCGGTATCACGCAAGAGCCGCCACCGGATCAAGCCGCGACGCGTTGCGGGCCGGAAGATAGCCAAAGGCGATGCCGATGAGGCAGGACGAAACGACTGCAAGAACGATGGGTGCAGTGGTGAACACGAGGCTGAAGCTCGAGCCGAACAGGCTGAATGTCGCGCCGAACAGAAGCGCGAGCGCCACGCCGAGCACGCCGCCGATCAGGCAGACGAGCACGGCCTCGATCAGGAACTGCTGCAGGATATCCTGCCGTCTGGCTCCGACCGCCATGCGCACGCCGATTTCGCCCACCCGTTCGGAGACCGAGACCAGCATGATGTTCATCACACCGATACCGCCGACGATCAGCGAAATGACCGCGATCGCGCCGATCAGCAGCGTCATCGTCTGGGTCGTGCTGGTGATGGTCTGGCGAATGTCGTCGGTATTCAGCACGAAGAAGTCCTTGGTGCCGTGGCGGCCGGTGAGGAAGGTGGTGACCGCCTGTTCGGCAACGCTGGTGTCGGCATCGTCGCTGATCCTGAGCGTGATGCTGCGCAGCGACTGGTCGCCGGTGAAACGGGTCTGCACGCTGGTATAGGGCAGGTAGATGGAGAGATTGTCGCTGGAGCCGAAACCGCCCTGCTGCGACGAGATCACGCCGATCACCCGCGACGGCACGCTGCCTGCCAGAAATACCTGGCCGATTGCTTGAGCGGTATCGCTGCCGAACAGGGTTTTTGCGGTGTTCTCATCGATGACCGCATCCTGTTCCATGGCCTGCACGCCGGCATCGTCGAAGAAACGGCCGGCGACGAGCTTCGAGCCCTTGACCTCGAAATACTTGCTGCCGACGCCGTTGATCAGGGCATTGGCTTCGGTCGCGCCGAAACGTGCTGTGGTGCTGGTCGAGACCGTTGGCGTCGCGGCGGCGATATAGGGTAGTTTCGCAAGCGCATTGGCGTCGGAGACCACCAGGGTCTTCACCCGGCCCGATCGCATGTCGCCGAACCCGTTGCCGGGAAAGACTTCCAGCGTGTTGGTGCCGAGACTGCTGATATTGGCGAGCACCTTCTGCTGGCTGCCGGTGCCGAGCGCCACGACCGAGATCACCGAGGCGATGCCGATGATGATACCGAGCATTGTCAGGAACGAGCGCATTCGATGCGTCTTCAATGCCTTGCAGGCCATCAGGAAGGCTTCGCGAAAACGGTCGAAACCGGCGCCGACGCGATTTGCCGGTGCGA
Organism: Aliirhizobium wenxiniae; assembly: GCF_014201355.1. Lineage (GTDB taxonomy): Bacteria > Pseudomonadota > Alphaproteobacteria > Rhizobiales > Rhizobiaceae > Neorhizobium > Neorhizobium wenxiniae. The sequence goes on along the minus strand of NZ_JACHEG010000007.1, from coordinate 138,893 downwards.
CGGTTCGCGGTTTTGTTTCCGGAGCCGAAACGGGAAGGGCTCTGGAGCGCGTGTCGGAAATGATGCGACCGTCGGAGATCTCGATGATGCGCTCGGCTCTTGCGGCCACTGTCGCATCATGGGTGACGATGATGATGGTGCGGCCTTCGGCATGCAGCTCGTCGAGAATGCGCAGCACTTCCTCGCCGCTTGCCTTGTCGAGCGCACCGGTCGGTTCGTCGGCGAGGATCACGTCGGCATCGTTCATCAGGGCGCGAGCAATTGACACGCGCTGCTGCTGGCCGCCGGAGAGGTGTCCCGGCCTGTGTTCGGTGCGATCCGCCATGCCGAGGCGTCCGAGCAGGGCGGCGGCTCGCTCGCGCCGCTGGCTGCGGTCGCGGCCCGCATAGACCGCCGGGATCTCGACATTGGAGAGCGCCGAGATTTCGTCCAGCAGATGATAGCGCTGGAAGATGAAGCCGAAATGCTCGCGTCTCAGCGCCGAGCGGTCGTCGTTGTCGAGGGCGGATGTCTCGCGGCCGGAAATCTTGTATGTGCCGGCGGTCGGCCGGTCGAGCAGGCCGAGAATGTTCATGAGCGTCGACTTGCCGGAGCCGGAGGCACCGATGATCGCGACCATCTCGCCGCGTTCGATCGTCAGGTCGACGTCTTTCAGGACGGTGATCGTGCCGTCACCGGAGGCATAGTCGCGGCGCAGGCCGGCGAGCGAAATCAAGGGGTCTGTCATCGACTTGCTCCCGTCAGAACATCGGCGGCGGACCGCCGCGACTGCTGGATGTCGATGGTGCAGCCGAGCCTTCGCCGATCACCACCCGCTCGCCCTCGGAAAGGCCGGACCTGACCTCGGCGGTGATCTTGTTGTTAAGGCCGATCTCGACCTGGCGGGTCTCAATCCTGCCGTCCTTCTCGACGCGGACCTGGGCTTCGCCCGTTGCAGCTGTTTCCGGCAGGGCGGAGGAGGGGATGGTGAGCACATCTGCTGCCGAACCGAGGATGATGTTGACCTCGGCGGACATGTAGGTGCGGAAACGGCCGTCGTCGTTCGGGATGTCGAAGACGCCGATATAGTAGATCGCCGAGGAGGAGGATGAGGACGAGGAGGATGATGAGCCGGTGCTGGATGTGGCGACGCTGCTGTCATCGACGATCGTTTCCGGCGCAGGCTCGATCGCCGCAAGCGTCGCGTCATAGGATCTCGCCCGGTCGCCGATGACGTTGAAACGCACCTTCTGTCCGGCTTCGACGCGGGTGATATCGGCTTCGGAAATCTCGGCACGGACCGTCATCCGGGTGAGGTCGCCGAGAGCGACGATGGTGGGGGCCGATTGCGTCGCGTTGACGGTGCGACCTTCCTGGTTGACGATCGCCAGAACCGTGCCGTCCATCGGCGCGCTGATCCGCGTATAGCCGACATCCGCCTGCGCTGTCTCGACGGCGACCTCGGCCTCGGTGATCTGCGCGTCGAGCGCCTCGATCTGTGCCGTGACGACCTTCACTTCCGCTTCGGCGGTTTGCAGGTCGGCGCGGGAGCCTGCCTGTTTCTCGTAGATCGCCTGTTGGCGAGCGAGGGTGAGGTTGGCGTTTTCCAGCTCTGCAACGCGTTCATTGCGTTGTGCCTGAACATTGGCGAGCGCTGCCCTGGCGGTTTTCAGCGCGTTGTCCTGCGTGGTGGAATCGATGAGTGCGATGAGATCGCCCGCCTTCACCGTGTCACCGACGGCGACCTTCAGCGAAGTGATGCGACCTGATGCTTGTGAGCCGACTGCGACCAGCCGCGAGGGCTTGAGGGTGCCCGTCGCGAGAACCGTCGATTCCACATTGCCGCGCGCCACGGGCGTCGTCAGCACTGCCGCAGTGGAGGCCGATGACGACAGGGTAAAGGCGGTGCCGACACCTATGATGACAAGCGCGATAAGCAGGAGTGGCAGGGCCGTCTTGAGACGCATGCGAGATACTCAACCTTTTTAAAACCGATGAGTACCGATATTGTTTTTCACTGCCGGCCTGTCAACGCAGCGAAGATTAAATGATGTTCATGCTGGCGCGGGTATGGCCATTCACCCGCAGTAACCGGTCTGCTCGTTTTCAAATTTGCGGCTGCTTTTCATCAAAACTATGTTAGATTGGCGGCAGGCTGTTGCATCGGGCGGCATGACCGTGTCCAATGCTGTCGAGGCGATTGTAGTCGCTCGATGGTACTGATCAAGATATTGATTTCATTATTTTAGTTGTCTGTTTTTGGTTTTACGGATCGCTTGGGCGGTAATGACGCATGCCTTTACGGATTGTCGCAGCGCTTCTCGGTTGAGCAATTCTGGCATGCAGTGATATGCCGTTCCTCAACCACCGTGATATTCAAAATCAATTTGCGATAATTTATATACGTATTAGTTTGTATGTAAATTTCTCTCCCCCTCAGTTGGAGCTTTCCGATGCAAAAGACGCCGCTGCGCGCTCTCGCACTTTTGTCTGGTCTCGCATTTCTGGCAGGGTGCCAGCAGGAGCAGCAGGGGCAGGCCAAGCAGGCGCCTCCGCCCAGTCCTGTCGGTGTCGTGACGATTGCGGCTGAATCGCTGCCGATCATCAACGAACTTCCGGGACGCATCTCGCCGACCCGGCTTGCAGAAGTTCGCCCGCGTGTGGCCGGTATCGTCGTCGAGCAGGTGTTCGAGCAGGGCTCGCAGGTCAACCGCGGCGATGTCCTTTACCGCATCGATCCGGCGCCGTTCCAGGTGCAGGTCGATAGCGCCAAGGCAACGGTTGCACGGGCCAAGGCTGCCCAGTTGCAGGCGCGCCAGACGTCCGATCGCCAGCAGCAGCTGCGTCGCTCCAACGTTGCTTCGCAGCAGGAATTCGATAACGCGATCTCGCAGCTGGCACAGGCTGATGCCGAAGTCGCCGTTGCCGAGGCCGGCCTCGCACAGGCAAATCTCAACCTGCAGTATTCGCAGGTCACCGCGCCGATCAGCGGCCGCATCGGCCGTGCGCTGATCACCGAAGGCGCACTTGTCAGCGCCAACAGCACCGAGAACCTTGCAACCATCCAGCAGCTCGACCCGATCTATGCCGATTTCACCCAGCCGGCTGCTGACCTGATCCGCCTGCGCAAGGCGCTCGAAGACGGCAAGTTGATGACTGGCGACAATGAGGCGGAAGTGAAGCTGCTTCTCGATGACGGCACGCCTTACGCCCAGACGGGACGCCTGCTGTTCTCCGAAGCCGCCGTCGATGAAACGACCGGCCAGGTGACGCTGCGTGGTGAATTCCCCAATCCGGACGGCGACCTTCTGCCGGGCATGTATGTGCGCGTCCAGATCCAGCAGGGTGTCGAGAGGGAAGCCTTTGCGGTTCCGCAGCAGGCGGTTCAGCGCGATCCGGGCGGTCAGGCAAGCGTGCTTGTCGTCGGTGAAGGCAACAAGGCCGAGCAGCGCCGCGTCAATGTCGGCCGTGCGCTTGGCGATCGCTGGGTCATCTCGCAGGGCCTGAAGGCCGGCGACAAGGTCATCGCCGACGGCTTCCAGAAGACTGCACCCGGAGCCACCGTCAACCCGCAGCCCTGGAGCCCGGAAAAGCCTGCGGCTGAAGCAGCGGCAGGCGAAGCCCCGGCGGCACAGAAGTAAGGATCCGATCGTATGGCAAGTTTCTTCATCGATCGGCCGATCTTTGCGTGGGTCGTCGCGATCTTCATCATGCTGGCGGGCGTGCTCGCGATCCCGATGCTGCCGATCGCGCAGTATCCGAATGTCGCGCCGCCGCAGATCTCCATCTCCACCAGCTATCCTGGTGCGTCTCCCGAAAACATCTACCAGAGTGTCACGCGTCCGATCGAAGACGAGCTGAACGGTGTTCCGGGACTGATCTATTTCGAATCCACGTCCGAATCCTCCGGTCGTATCTCGATCAACGTCACCTTCGCCCCCGGCACCAATATCGGTGAAGCGCAGGTCGAGGTGCAGAACCGTATCGCCCGCGCCGAGCCGCGCCTACCGCAGGCCGTCACCTCGCAGGGTATTCGCGTCGAGCGCGCCGGCACGTCGTTCCTTATGGTCGTTTCCCTGACCTCGACGGACGGCAATACTGACGCGATCGGTCTCGGCGACTACCTGCAGCGCAACGTTATCGGCGAAATCCGTCGTGTCGATGGCGTCGGCAGCGCCCAGCTGTTTGCCACCCAGCGCTCCATGCGTATCTGGATGGATCCCGACAAGATGGTTGGCCTCAGCCTGACCTCTGCCGATATCGTCAGTGCGATTTCGGCTCAGAATGCTCAGGTTGCAGGTGGACGCATCGGTGCGACGCCGAACCCGATCGGCCAGCAGATTTCGGCAACCGTCAATGTCCAAGGACAGCTCACCTCGCCCGAGCAGTTCGGTGCGATCGTGCTGCGCGCCAATCCCGATGGTTCGTCGGTTCGTCTTCGCGACGTTGCCCGTGTCGAAGTGGGGGGTGAAAGCTATAACTTCTCCAGCCGCCTGAACGGTCAGCCGAGTGCTGCCATCGGCATTCAGTTGTCACCGACTGGCAACGCGCTTGCGGCTTCGGAAGGCGTCAAGGACGTGATGGCGGAACTGGCGAGGTATTTCCCGGCTGGCGTCCAGTATGAAATTCCCTATGACACCAGTCCGTTCGTGGCGGTTTCGATCGAGAAGGTCATTCATACGCTGATCGAGGCGATGATTCTCGTCTTCGTCGTCATGTTCATCTTCCTGCAGAACATCCGTTACACCGTCATTCCGGCCTTGGTCGTGCCTGTGGCGCTGCTCGGCACCTGCGCCGTCATGTATGCATCCGGGTTCTCGATCAACGTGTTGACGATGTTCGCGATGGTTCTGGCGATCGGCATTCTCGTCGATGACGCGATCGTCGTCGTCGAAAACGTCGAACGCATCATGGCCGAGGAGAAGCTGTCGCCGAAGGAAGCGACACGCAAGGCGATGGGGCAGATTTCCGGCGCCATCATCGGCATCACGCTGGTGCTGACGGCAGTGTTCGTGCCGATGGCCTTCTTCCCGGGCGCCGTCGGCATCATCTACCAGCAGTTCTCGCTGACGATGGTCGTGTCGATCCTCTTCTCGGGCTTCCTTGCTTTGTCGCTGACGCCTGCGCTCTGCGGCTCGTTCCTGAAGCCGATCAAGGAAGGCCACCACGAGAAGAAGGGCTTCTTCGGTCTCTTCAATCGCGGCTTCAACAAGGCATCGCACGGTTATTCCAGTACTGTCGGTGGCATCATCAAGCGCTCCGGCCGCTTCATGATCATCTACCTCGCGCTGGTTGCCGGTCTCGGCTGGGCCTATATCCAGTTGCCGACATCGTTCCTGCCGAACGAAGACCAGGGCTTTCTGATCGTCGACGTGCAGGCGCCGGCAGAAGCCAGCACCGACCGCACGATCGACGTCATCTCGCAGATCGAGAAGATCGCCATGGCGGAAAAGGCTGTCGATCGCATCATCGCCATCAACGGCTTTTCCTTCTCGGGTTCCGGTCAGAACGCCGGTCTCGCCTTCATCACGCTCAAGGACTGGAGCGAACGCGGACCGGAAGACAGCGCAAATGCGCTGGCGCAGCGGATCAACGGCAAGATCTTCGGCATTCGCGATGCGATCGCGTTTTCGCTGTCGCCGCCGCCGATCCAGGGTCTCGGCAACTCGTCCGGCTTTACCTTCCGCCTGCAGGACCGCGCAGGTGTGGGACAGACGGCGCTCGCCGCTGCGCGTGACCAATTGATGGCGGAAGCTCGCAAGAGCCCGATCCTTGCCGGCCTTCGCATCGAAGGCATGCCGGATGCGGCTCAGGTGAACCTGCTGATCGATCGCGAAAAGGCCAACACGTTCGGCGTGACCTTCGGTGACATCAACTCGACGATCACCGCCAATCTCGGCTCGTCCTATGTCAACGACTTCCCGAATGCGGGCCGCATGCAACGCGTGACGGTGCAGGCGGACGGCAACCAGCGCATGCAGACGGCGGACCTTCTGAAGCTGAACGTCCGCAATGCCAGTGGCGGCATGGTGCCGATGTCGTCCTTCGCAACTGTCGAATGGATGCGTGGTCCGTCCCAGGTCGTCGGGTACAACGGCTATCCGTCGGTCCGTATCGCCGGTCAGGCCGGTCCGGGTTACTCGTCGGGTGACGCGATTGCGGAAATGCAGCGCCTCGCCGGGCAGTTGCCGAGCGGCTTCGGTTACGAATGGACCGGCCAGTCGCTGCAGGAAATCCAGTCCGGTTCGCAGGCTCCCGCGCTGATCGGGCTCTCGATCCTGTTCGTCTTCCTGCTTCTGGCGGCACTCTACGAAAGCTGGTCGATCCCGATTGCGGTCATGCTGGTGGTTCCGCTCGGTGTCATCGGTTGCGTGGCCGCGGTGATGATCCGCAACATGCCCAACGATGTGTACTTCCTCGTCGGGCTGATCGCGATCGTCGGTCTGTCTGCCAAGAACGCGATCCTGATCATCGAGTTCGCCAAGGACCTGCGCGCTGAAGGCAAGACGACTTACGAGGCGACTGTGGAAGCGGCGCATCTTCGCTTCCGCCCGATCCTGATGACGTCGATGGCGTTTACCCTCGGTGTCGTGCCGATGGCGATTGCCACCGGCGCAAGTGCTGCCAGCCAGAACGCCATCGGTACCGGCGTTCTCGGCGGCATGATCTCCGCCACCGTTCTCGCGATCTTCTTCGTGCCGGCCTTCTTCATGTTCGTCATGAGGCTGTTCAGCAAGAGCGCCCGCGCAGAGCCGATGGGCGGCAAGTACGAAGCCAAGAGTGGCACGTCGACACATTAAGATTGTTGCCCCCGGAAGCTCGGTCTTCCGGGGGCAACCACCACCTTGGCCCGAAAGCGTGGAGTATTCGGGCATGATGGAAAGGAGGAGGGATGAGACGAACCAAGGCAGAGGCCGCCGAGACGCGCTGCTCGATCCTTGCGGCGGCTGAAAAACTCTTCTTCGAGAAGGGCGTCGCCACCAGCACGCTTGATGAAATCGCGACGGCAGCCGGCGTGACCCGCGGCGCGATCTATTGGCATTTCAACAGCAAGAGCGATCTGTTTCTCGAGCTTTACAACGCGGCCGATCTTCCGCGTGTTAACATGGCGGATGTCGATGCGCCATGCGATGACGGCCGCGATCCGTTGTCTCTCGTGGAAAATATGGCATGTGACTGGCTACAGGTGCTGGCCGAGGACAGGCATCGCCAGCGGCTGCTTTCCATCCTGCTGCGGACCAATTTCACGGAAGAATTCCAGCCGGTGATGGACGAGCTGGACAAGCTCGATCGTGAACATACGGGCTATCTGGAGAGCATTCTGGAGCGAGCCGCGAACGACAACCGGCTCGCCGCTGCGTGGACGCCGCATTCGGCCAGCAAGACATTCAAATGGCTGATGAAGGGTATTTGCTGGGACTGGCTGCTTTACGGCCAGAAGTTCGATCTTAGCAAGGACGGCAGTGACAAGGTCAGGAGATTGTTGGCCAGCTTTCGCAGCAACACGGTCTAGGGCCGTAGAACCGGAAAGCTGCCGGCATTTGCTGTGATGCGCCGGTATCAACTCCAGCGCGGTCCGGTTCCCCGGCCATCCGCCAACCAAACGACGCTGACCTGCAAAACGCTCGCCATCATCTCGAGGCGGTCGGAGAGGGGTTCTGAACGGTCGTTTTCCCAATCTGACCACGTTACGGGTTCAATCCCGAGGGTCTGCGCCGCCTCCTCTACCGAGATATCCCGCGCATCGCGCGCCAGGGAGATACGGCCCCCCAGTGTGTCGTCAATGCCGTAGGCGGGCTGGAATTTGCGATTGCTCATCAGGTGTCCCCACAGGTGAAGTGCGGCCGCTCGTCCGGCGAGCGGCCGCCGCTATTCAGCCTTCGTCGCCGACCCAGGCCTTGATCTGGTCCGGATGGTCCTCGATATATTTTGCCACGGCCTCGTCGTAAGAGGTTTCCTGGGCGTTGAACATGGCGGCCTCGAGGTCATCGAGCGGCACCTTCATGCGCGACAGGAATTCTGCGGCTTTCGGGTTTTCGGTCTTGAAATCCTTCGAGGCGAGAATGTCGACATGTTCGGCCTCGCCGAGCGACTTCTTCGGGTCGTCGATGTAGCGAAGCTTGTATTTGCCGAACATCCAGTGGGGGCTCCAGGACGTTGCGACGAACCACTTTTCGCCACGCATGGCGCGGTCGACGGTCGTCAGCATTCCGGCTTCACTGGAGATCTGCAGCTTGTAGTCGTCGAGTGCGTAATCCTTCACGGCCTGCTGCGAAAGGCGTGTCAGGCCAGCACCCGGATCGATGCCCTGCACCGTGCCGGAAAGCTTTTCCTGTACTTCCGGCTTCTTCAGATCCTCGATCGAGGCGATCTCGCTTTCGGGGATATAGGTCGGCACGACCCAGCCGAGCTTGGCGCCGTCATAAACCGTGCCGAGCGTTTCGACGCGGTTCTTCACCTTGTCGTAATAGTCGGCATGGGTTGCCGGCAGCCATGCCATCATCATCGCGTCGATATCGCCACGGCTGACACCCTGATAGAGCGGCGCCACGTCGGTCTGGACCAGTTCGACCTTCTGGCCGAGCTTGTCGGTCATCAGCTTGGCTGCAAGCTTGGTGACGAATTCGGCGTCGGACCACGGCGCGAAACCGAGCTTCACCGTCTTGGCGTCCTGCGCCATGGTCGGCATGACGGAACCGCCGACGAGTGCCGCGGCAAGTCCGAGCGTTGCCGCAAGCGTCGTGCGTCGGGTGGTGGAAAGTGACTTGAACATGGATGCTCCTTCTTGGGAGTTTGAATTCGCGGGTTCGGCACCCGCATGGGCAGGCGCGGGATCGGCTCAGGCGGTTGCCGTTGCCAGCTCCTCGCGCTCGGTCTTTTTGAAAAGCACGCTCCAGAAGGCGGCGCGCGGCTTTCCGAGGGATTGGGTAAGGCGGTCTAGAATGACGGCCAGGATGACGACGGCAAGGCCGCCCTCAAAACCGGTTCCGACATCAAGTCGCTGGATGCCGGTGAGCACCGTGTTGCCGATGCCGCCTGCGCCGATCATCGAGGCGATGACCACCATCGACAGCGACAGCATGATCGTCTGGTTGATGCCGGCCATGATCGACGGCATGGCATTGGGCAGCTGCACCTTGAACAGGAGCTGTGTCGAGGTGCAGCCGAAGGCGTTACCGGCCTCGATGAATTCGGCATGCACCTGGCGGATGCCGAGATTGGTGAGGCGCACCACAGGCGGCATTGCGAAGATCACGGTGGCGATCGCCCCCGGTACTGCGCCGAGGCCGAAGAACATGGCGGCGGGGATCAGGTAGACGAAGGCCGGCATGGTCTGCATCAGGTCGAGGATCGGGCGAACGATGGTTGCGACCGTATCCCTGCGCGCCATGGCGATACCGAGTGGCAGGCCGATCAGCATTGCCATCAGCGTGGATGCGATGACCAGCGACAGGGTTTCCATCATCGCGCTCCACAGGCCCATGTGATTGACGAGCCACAGCGCAACGCCTGTCAGGACGCCGAAGCCGAGACCTACTCTCCAGAGGGACAGAAGGACGAAGATGGCGATGCCGACCGGCAAGGGGATACCGACGAGGGCGTTTTGAATGTTGCCGGTCACGAAACCGATCATGCTGGCGATAAAGTCGAGGACGGGAGAAAAATTGTCCAGAACGTAATTGACGGCGGCGTCGATGCCGTCTCCGATATCGAAATTCATAAGTCTGTCTCCGGTGGTGGGCCGGTTATGGGAAGGGCTCAAGATCCTGCGGATGGATCAGCTGGCGCGATCGAGCGTTTCGAGCAGTGTCGACTTGCTGATGGAGCCGAGATAGCGTTTGCCGTCGTCGATGACGGGGACCGGCCATGGGCTGGCTGCAACCTTGCCGAGCACGTTCGACAGCGGTTCATCGGCCGGGATCGGCTCGATCTCGGAGAGGAAGGCACCGCGATAGGGGTCGGCGGCCTTGGCCCGCATCTTTTCGATCAGCGAGGTCTGGCTGACGACGCCGTGATAGGTCTTGTCGCGGCCGAGAATGATCGCGTATTCGCGGTCATAATGCTTCATACGTTCGAGTGCCGCAGCAGCCGTGGTGCCCTGGCGATCGATGATGGTGATCTGCGTCTTGCGCGCGACATCACCGGCCTTGAAGACCTGGCTTACATCGACATTGCGGAAGAAGGACCGGACATAATCGTTGGCCGGGCTCATGACGATCTCGTCCGGCGTACCGACCTGGATGACATTGCCGTTCTGCATGATGCAGATCCGGTCACCGATGCGCATCGCCTCATCGAGGTCGTGGCTGACGAAAACGATGGTACGGCTGTGCTCTGACTGCAGACGAACGAGTTCGTCCTGCATTTCCGTGCGGATCAGCGGGTCGAGGGCGGAAAACGCCTCGTCCATCAGAAGAATGGTCGGCTCGCTGGCTAGTGCGCGGGCAAGGCCGACACGCTGCTTCATGCCGCCGGAAAGCTGGTCGGGCATGCTGTCGGCATAACCGTCGAGGCCGACGGCCTTGAGCGCGGACAGCGCCTTTTCCTTGCGTTCGGCTTCGCCGATGCCGGCAACTTCCAGGCCAAAGGCTGCGTTGTTGAGCACCGTGCGATTGGGCAACAGCGCGAAGGACTGGAACACCATGCTGATATCGCGGCGGCGGACATCGATGAGTTCCCGGCGAGACATCTTGGTGATGTCGCGGCCGTCGATCTCGATCGAACCTGCAGTCGGTTCAATCAGACGGTTCAGAAGGCGAAGAAGGGTGGATTTGCCGGAGCCCGACAAGCCCATGATGACGAAGATTTCGCCGGCCTTGATGTCGAAGCTTGCATTGTTGACGCCTACCGAACAGCCGGTCTGGGCGTGGATTTCCGATTTCGTCTTTCCGGCGCGGACCATCTCCATGGCCTTTTCAGGCCGCTCGCCGAAAACCTTGTAGACATTGTTGAGACTGATCTTGGTCGAAGCCGGCACAGCCGACGCGTCATTTTCAGTTGTAAAAGCCATACAATCTGGGCCCGGGCTCGATAGCGCAGGCATTCTCCTTTTGTGATTTCCCGAATGCAGCGCCTGGCGGAGCCGGCGCTAAGGATATCAAGACAACAAAAAGCGGCGAAACAATATCGCCGCCGCGGATATAGGACGCAGCCGATGCGAAGAAACACATCAAAATAGGCCGCGAAAAACATGTTTACCGCATCGATCAGGATCTATTCTCGATAATACGATCGATCGACCGGGTATGCTGCAAAAGGTAGGGGGGAGGCGTCTAGATGTCCATAAAAAAACACAATTCTATTAGGCCGCGGCCTTGGAGTTGTTGTTCCTTTGTGTGACGATGCCCTTAAATAACAGGGGATTGAGGGAGTCAGGCCGAGGCCAAAAATAATCGATCACGAAGCCGTGATATGGCTGTTCGACCCCTCTTGGTCGCATGGCAATCGTGCCGTGGTGAGACTAAGCGTCCCTCCGGCGCAATGATGAATAAAGTCATGAATGCTCATTTGATGAGCAGTCAGTTTGCTTGACACTGTTTTGTGCGCTGCCTACAGAATTGACCATACAAAAAGAGGGGATTTCCGTCCATGACGCATGAATTCAAACTGTCCCGCCGTACGCTGATCGCTTCGGCCACCGCCGTCGGCGCAAGCGCCTTTCTTCCTTCCATTGCGCGTGCTGCGCCGTTGAAGGTGGCCGGTATTCACGGCTCACCGGTGGAAAACGCCTGGAACTCGGTTCTCCATGCAGCCCTGCAGGAAGCCGCCAAGGAAGGCGTGATCGAATATGTCTTCTCGGAAGGCGTTTCGGGCACCGATTACGGCCGAGCGATGCGCGAATATGCCGAGCAGGGCAACAAGCTGATCATCGGCGAAGCCTATGCCGTTGAAAGCGAAGCCCGCGAAGTGGCCGCGGAATATCCGGAAACGGCTTTCGTGCTCGGCTCCAGCGGCAAACAGGCCGGCGACAATTTCGGTGTCTTCGGCACCTGGAACCATGACGGCGCCTATCTGGCCGGCATGCTGGCCGGCAAGATGACCAAGAGCAACACGGTTGGTGCCGTCGGCGCCATGCCGATCCCGGAGGTCAACATGCTGATCAATGCCTTCGGTGAAGGCGTGAAGGCCGTCAACCCGAATGCCAAGGTGCTCGTCTCCTTCATCGGCACCTTCTTCGATCCGCCGAAGGCGCGCGAGGCAGGTCTGGCGCAGATCGATGCCGGTGCGGACATCCTGTTCGGCGAGCGTATCGGCACGGCGGACGCCGCCAAGGAACGCGGCATCAAGGCCGTCGGTTCGCTGATCGACTACACGCCGCGTTATCCGGAAACCGTTTTCGCCAATGCACTCTGGGGCTTCCGCCCGATCCTCAACGCGGCGATTGCCGATGTTGCTGCAGGAAAGCCGGTCGGCAAGGACTACACGCCCTTCGGTCTTCTGAAGGAAGGCGGCAGCGACATCGCCTTCGTCAAGGGCGTTGCCCCGGCCGAAGCGGAAGCTGCAATGGAGGCCAAGCGCGCCGAGATCAAGGCCGGCACGTTCGAAGTGCCGCGCAACATGAACGAGCCGAAGTAAGCCGGACCGATGCATGCCGATGCGACAGCACTTGCCGAAGCGATCGGCTGCGGAAAAATGACGGCGCGGCAGGCGATGGAGAGATCGCTTGCCGCAGCCGAACAGCATGAGTCGCTCGGCTGCATATGCTATCTCGATGCCGAGCAGGGATTGGCCGCGGCCGATGCCTTCGATGCGCTTCCCGTGGATCAGCGCAAATCCATGCCTTTCGGCGGCGTGCCGACGCTTGCCAAGGATCTTGGCGGGCCATTCAGGGGATTTGCGGTCAGTGCCGGATCGAAATCCCTGCCGAGGCAGGGCGGCGAAGCAGATTCCGATCTTGCTTCCCGTTTTCGCGATGGCGGTTTCTGCCTGTTCGGCATCACCACGACACCGGAATTCGGGCTTTCGCTGGCAAGCGAACCTGCCATTGGCCCGATATCGCGCAATCCGCTCGATCCATCGCTGACACCCGGCGGGTCTTCCGGTGGTGCGGCTGCGGCTGTTGCGGCCGGCATCGTTTCGATTGCGCATGCGACGGATGCCGGTGGCTCGATCCGGGTTCCGGCCGCCTGTTGTGGTCTTGTCGGCCTGAAACCCGGACGCGGGGCAATGGCGGCGGGGCCGCTGTTTGGCAATCATCTCGGTGGCATTGCCAGCGAGCTTGCCGTCTGTCGCTCGGTGCGGGATGCGGAACGGGCGTTTTCCGTTCTGTCCGGTTCTGCGCGAGGTCCTTATCCGCCGGTCGAGCAGGCCGTAGCGCGGAGTGGGAAGCTCAGGGTCGGGCTGCTGACGGAACTTGGATCGGATGTTGCGATCGACCCGGTTCGCGCCAAGGCCGTCGCGGATGCCGCGCGGGCGCTGGAAGCGCAAGGGCATGAGATCGTTTCGTTGGCTTGGGATGACATTCGTGCAGTCGTCGAAGCATCGGGCAGGGCGTTTCGCGATGTGATTGCCATCAATCTCGCGAGTCTTGCGAAGTTGCCGGGTATTGATGCGTCCCTTTGGGAGCCGATGACGCAGGCGGTTGCCGAAGAAGGTGCTCGCATGAGCGGCGTCGAGGTCTGGGACATGGCGCAGGCGATGGTCTATGTCAGCCGTGATCTGCATGCGCTGTTCGACCGTTTCGATTGCCTGCTGACGCCGATGCTTGCTTCTGCGCCGAGGCCTACCGGATCTTTCCCGAGCGATCACCGCGATACCGACCTGCATTTCGCCCGCATGGGATCGTTTGCGCCGCTGGCGGCAATTGCCAACATATCCGGTTTTCCGGCGATCACCCTGCCTTTTGGGGTGGATAGAGCCGGTCTGCCCTTGCCGGTGCAGATGATTGCTCCTATGGGGCATGAGGCGCTGCTTCTGGCCCTTGCCGCAAGGCTTGAGGGTGAGGAGCGCTGGTCGCACCCTTTCCCAATCACAGGCCTCGACCGATGACGGACATCGTTCTCGACATTCGAAATGTCAGCAAGCGTTTTGGTGATAACCTCGCCAATGACGATATTTCGCTGTCGCTGGGAAAAGGCGAGATCGCTGCGCTGCTCGGCGAAAACGGTGCCGGCAAGACGACGCTGATGAGCATTCTTTTCGGCCATTACGTGCCGGATACCGGGTCGGTTTCGGTGATGGGGCAGACGCTGCCGCCAGGAAAACCGCGTGCCGCAATCCGCGCCGGCGTCGGCATGGTGCACCAGCATTTTTCGCTGGCGCCGAACCTGACCGTGCTCGAAAATGTCATGACCGGGACGGAAAGCCTCTGGTCTTTCGGTTCGAATGTCTCTGCCGGGCGAAAAAAGCTTATCGAGATTTCGCAGCGTTTCGGGTTGAAGGTCGATCCCGATGCGCGGCTCGGCGATCTGTCTGTCGGCGAGCAGCAGCGCGTGGAAATTCTGAAGGCGCTTTATAACGATGCGCGCATTCTGGTGCTCGATGAGCCGACTGCGGTTCTGACCAAGCTGGAAGCGGAAACGCTGTTTTCGACGCTGAAGGACATGGCGCGGCAGGGGCTGTCGCTGATCTTCATTTCCCACAAGCTGGACGAAGTGATGGCGACCGCCGACCGCATCGTCGTGTTGCGTGGCGGCAGGCAGGTGGCCGAGCGCAAGGTGGGTGACACCAGCAAGGCTGAACTGGCGGAGTTGATGGTCGGCCGCAAGGTGACCCGGCCGGTGCGCGAGGCTTCGACGCCTGGAGAGGTCGTGCTGGAAGCTGCCGGTATCACCGTGCGCTCCGGCGGTGTGGACCGGTTGAAGGCGATCGATTTCCGGCTGAGGGCCGGCGAGGTGCTCGGCATTATCGGCGTTTCCGGCAATGGACAGGCGGTGCTGGCGCAGCTTTTGAGCGGCACGATCGGTCGCAGCGCCGGTGATCTGGTGCTGTTCGGCAAGGGGGGCGGTGACCTGACGGTGGCGGATGCCGTGTCTTCCGGCATCGGCCGCATTCCCGAGGATCGCAATCGCGATGGCGCGATCGGCGAGATGGCGATCTGGGAAAATGCCGTTCTGGAACGGTTGCCGGAATTTTCGAAGGGCGGTCTGGTCGATCGGAAGGCGGGGATCGCCTTTGCGACACGGATCATCGAAGGGTTTGACGTGCGCGGAGGGTCACCCACCAGTCGCATTCGCCTTCTGTCGGGCGGCAACATGCAGAAGCTGATCCTCGGTCGCAACCTGATCGAGCACCCGAAAATCCTGCTTGCGGCCCAGCCGGCGCGCGGGCTGGACGAAGGCGCGGTCGCGGCCGTGCATGAGCGTATTCTTGAGGCGCGCAAGGCAGGCACGGCAGTGCTGCTGATTTCCGAGGATCTCGACGAGGTGATGGCGCTGGCCGACCGGATCCAGGCGATCGTCGGCGGCCGGCTGTCGCCTTCCGTCAATGCCGAGGATGTCGATGCGCAAAGGCTCGGGTTGATGATGGCAGGCGAATGGGAAGGTGCGACCGATGCGGTTTGAGAGGCGCGAACATCGCTCGACGCTGCTGGTGATCGCAACACCGATCCTCGCGGTGATTGCAGCGCTTGCCATTGCCGGTTTGCTGATTGCGGCTGCCGGTGCGCCCGTCTTCGAGGCTTATTGGAAGATCTTGACCAGCGCCTTCGGTTCGCGGCTTTCGGCGACCGAGACGCTGACGCGTGCTTCGCCGCTGATCCTGACGGGCTTGGCCGCTGCCGTAGCCTTCAGGGCGCGGTTGTGGAATATCGGCGGGGAAGGGCAGTTCTATCTCGGCGCGATTGCGGCCGCAGCGGCAAGCGCACATCTGTTTGCCGGCCTGCCGTCGCTGCTGCAGATCCCGCTTCTCTTTGTGGTCGGGGCTTTTGCCGGCATGGTTCTGCTGCTTATTCCGCTGTGGCTGCGCCTGCGCTTTTCCGTCGATGAAGTGGTAACGACGCTGCTTCTGAATTTTGTCGCACTTCTCTTCGTCTCGATGCTGATCGATGGCGTGCTGAAGGATCCGGCGGCATTTGGCTGGCCGCAATCGGAAGCGGTGGATGCGGCGGCACGGTTGCCCAAGATGCTCGCCCGCTCGCGGCTGCATATCGGGCTCGGCATTGCAGTCGTGATCGCCTTCCTGATCTATTTCGTCCAGACGCGCACGGTTTTCGGCGTGCAGTCGCGTGCTGCGGGTCTCAACCCGTCGGGTGCCGTGTTCGCCGGTGTTCCGCTCGGGCGGACGCTGGTGATCGTCGCGATGATTTCCGGGGGGCTCGCCGGTCTTGCCGGCACGATCGAGGTTCTGGGCGTAAAGGGGTACGTGACGACCGATCTTTCGCCCGGTTACGGTTATTCCGGCATCGTCGTTGCCATGCTCGCCAATCTCAATCCGCTCGGGGTCGTGCTGGCGGCGCTGTTTACCGCGACGATGTTCGTCGGCGCGGACGGGATGAGCCGCAGCATGGGTATTCCGACCTATATCGCCGATGTGACGGTAGCGCTGTCGCTGCTGTCCATGCTGGTCGCGGTGTTCTTCACGCAATACAGGATACGCCGATGAGCGCGCTTTTCGACATCCTCGCTTCTGCCGGCCTCTGGGCCGCCGTGCTGCGTATCGCCACACCGCTGATCCTTGCCACGCTCGGCGCACTGATTTCGGAGCGGGCGGGTGTCCTGAACCTCGGCATCGAGGGGATCATGACATTTGGCGCGATGTCCGGCTGGCTGGCGGTCTTCAACGGTGCGGATCTCTGGGTCGGGTTGCTGGTTGCGGCGCTCGGCGGGGCGATGTTCGGGCTGTTGCATTCGGTGCTGACGGTGACGCTCGGCCTGTCGCAGCACGTTTCCGGCCTCGGCGTGACCTTGTTTGCCTCGAGCTTCGCCTATTACGTCTTCCGGCTGATGGTGCCGGTGGCAGGAACGCCGCCGACGATCGAGCCGTTCCGGCCGCTTAACATTCCGGCTCTTTCCGATCTGCCTTTCTTCGGCCCGGCCTTTTTCACCCAGACCGCTCCGACCTATCTGGCGATCGGGCTGGCGATTGCGCTTGCCTATCTGATCGCCCGCACGCCGGTGGGCCTTGCGATCCGCATGACGGGCGAGAACCCGCATGCGGCCGAAGCGCAAGGGCTGAACCCGATGGCGATCCGCTATGGCGCGGTGATTTTCGGCAGTGCGCTGATGGGTGTCGGCGGGGCGTTTTTGACGCTCTCGGCTTTCAACAGCTTCTTCCCGACCATGGTGCAGGGGCGCGGCTGGATTTGTATCGCACTCGTCGTTTTTGCCTCCTGGAAGCCGGAACGGGCGCTGCTCGGGGCGATCCTGTTTGCGCTGTTCGACGCCTTCCAGCTTCGGCTGCAGACAGTGTTGAGCGGTGTCGTGCCCTATCAGATTTTTCTGATGATCCCCTATCTGCTGTCAATTGCAGCCCTTGCCGTCATGGCACGGCGTGCGCGCGTGCCGCAGGCGCTGATGCAGCCTTACCGGCGCGGCGAGCGCTGAGTTTTCAATTCCGAGGAGTTTTTCATGTTCGATCTCATCATCAAAAACGCCAACCTGCCGGACGGCCGCAAGGGCGTGGATATTGCCGTGACCGGCGGCAAGATCGCCGCGATCGAGGCGAATATTGCAGGTGAGGCGAGCGAAACAATCGACGCGACGAACCGGCTGGTCAGCACGTCCTTCGTCGATCCGCATTTCCATATGGATGCCACGCTGTCGCTCGGCCTGCCCCGGATGAACACCTCCGGCACGCTGCTGGAAGGCATTGCGCTCTGGGGCGAGCTTCGGCCGATGCTGACGAAGGAAGCACTGGTCGAGCGGGCGCTCGCCTATTGCGATCTGGCCGTTTCTCAAGGGCTGCTGCATATCCGCACCCATGTGGACACATCCGATCCGCGGCTGGTGACGGCGGAGGCAATGCTGGAAGTGAAGGAGCGCGTTGCGCCCTATATCGACCTGCAGACCGTCGCCTTCCCGCAGGACGGATATTATCGCGCGGCGGATGGGGTAAAGTCGCTGGAACGGGCGCTCGACATGGGTGTCGATATCGTCGGCGGCATTCCGCATTTCGAGCGGACCATGCAGGATGGTGCGGCCTCCGTTGAAGCGCTCTGCCGCATCGCCGCTGATCGCGGCCTGCCGGTCGACATGCATTGCGACGAGACGGATGATCCGATGTCCCGCCATATCGAGACGCTGGCGGCTGAGACCGTGCGTTTCGGCCTGCAGGGCCGGGTTGCCGGTTCGCACCTGACCTCGATGCATTCGATGGACAATTATTACGTCTCGAAGCTCATTCCGCTGATGGCGGAGGCCGAGATCAACGTCATCCCCAACCCGCTGATCAACATCATGCTGCAGGGCCGGCACGATACCTATCCGAAGCGTCGCGGCATGACGCGGGTGCGCGAGCTGATGGCGGCGGGCCTCAACGTTTCCTTCGGCCATGACTGCGTGATGGACCCCTGGTACTCGATGGGCTCCGGCGACATGCTGGAAGTCGGCCACATGGCGATCCATGTGGCGCAGATGTCCGGCGTTGAAGACAAAAAGCAGATTTTTGATGCGCTGACTGTCAATTCGGCGAAGACGATGGGCTTGCAAAACTACGGCCTGTCGGTCGGCTGCAATGCCGATCTCGTCATGCTGCAGGCGGAAGACGTGCTGGAAGCGCTGCGACTGAAGCCGACGCGGCTTGCCGTGATCCGTCGCGGCAAGGTGATCGCCCGCACCGAGCCGAAGATTTCGCATCTTCAGCTCGATGGCCGGCCGGGTATGATCGACGCCGGCCGCAACCCGACGACACGGAATTAAGCGATAACCGGTTCCGCTGATTTCTGCGCTGCCGCCTGGCGGCGCAGAAGCATGCCGAACAGGTCGCGCGGCTCGTCGGGGTCTGCGACCAGATCGAGCTTTTCGTAACAGGTGCTGCCGCGCAGCTTGTCGTAGACGTAACGGAGGGCCGCGAAGTCCTCTGTTGCGAAACCGACGCTATCGAACAGGGTGATCTGGCGGTCGTCACTACGGCCTGTCGTCTGGCCGGTAATCACCTGCCAGAGTTCGGTGACCGGATAATCAGGGGCCAGCTGCTGGATCTCGCCTTCAATGCGGGTCTGCGGCGGGTATTCGACGAAGATCGAAGAGCGTGTCAGGATATCCCGGTGCAGTTCGGTCTTGCCGGGGCTATCGCCACCGACAGCATTGATATGCACGCCGGGGCCGATCATGTTGTCGGTGAGGATCGTTGCATTGCGCTTGTCTGCCGTCGCGGTGGTGATGATGTCGGCGCCCTCGACCGCTTCTTCGGCGGTGCGGCAGGCGGTGATGTTCAAGCCGAGATGGGCAAGGTTGCGGCGGCAGCGATCGGTGGCAGCAGGATCGATATCGTAAAGGCGCAGGTTCTCGATGCCGAGAAGCGAGCGGAAGGCGAGCGCCTGGAACTCGCTCTGGGCGCCGTTGCCTATCAGGGCCATGGTTCTGGCACCCTTCGGGGCAAGGTGCTTTGCCGCGACGGCGGACGTGGCGGCGGTGCGCAGCGCCGTCAGGATGGTCATCTCGGACAGAAGCAACGGATAGCCACTTTCGACATCGGAAAGAACGCCGAAAGCAGTCACCGTCTGGCGGCCGCTTTTCGTGTTCTTCGGATGCCCGTTGACATATTTGAACGCGTAGAGCTTGCCGTCGCTTGCCGGCATCAGTTCGATGACGCCGTCACGCGAATGGGCGGGGATGCGGGCGACCTTATCGAACAGTTCCCAACGGGAAAAATCCTCTTCCACATAGGCGGCGAGTTCCTTCAGGAAGGTCTCGGTGCCGGTTGAAAGCACGAGATCCATCATGTTCTCGACGCTGATGAAGGGGACGATGTTGAGGTTCTGTTCGGCCGGCATCAGTAGCTCCTTGTCGGTCGGTCTAGGACGGTGCGTCCCATCAGGCTTGCGGTAAGATCGACGAGAAGCGTCGCGGTGCGGCCGCGCTCGTCGAGGAAGGGGTTGAGCTCGACCAGATCGAGGCTGGTGACGAGGCCGCTGTCATGCAGCATTTCCATGACCAGATGCGCCTCGCGGAAGGTGGCGCCACCCGGAACCGTGGTGCCGACGGCGGGCGCGATCGACGGGTCGAGGAAATCGACGTCGAGGCTGACATGCAGCATGCCGTTTGCTGCCTCGACCCTTTCGAGAAACTGGCGCACCAGAACGGCGACGCCGTGCTCGTCGATCGTGCGCATGTCATGGACCGTCACGGCATTCCGCTTGATCGTCTCGCGCTCGGCCGGGTCGACGCTGCGGATGCCGATCATGCACAGATTGGCGGGATCGACGGCGTGGGAAAGCGGCGGCAGGTAACCTTCGAAGCCGGCCTGACCGGTATAGTAAGCGGCGGGGAGCCCATGCAGATTGCCGCTCGTGGTCGAATCGAGCGTATGGAAATCCGTGTGCGCGTCGAGCCAGAGAACGAAAAGCGGACGGTCTTGGTCGGCCGCGTGGCGGGCGACACCGGCGATGGTGCCGGCAGAGAGCGCATGATCGCCACCCATGAAGATCGGCATGCCCTTGGCTGCCTCGCGATAGGCGACCTCGGTCAGGAGCTTTGTCCAGGCGGCGATTTGCGGCAGGTTGCGCACGGCCGGGTTCGGATGGCGGATATCGGGAAGCTCGCCGATGACCACATTGCCGGTATCGGTGACCTCGTGGCCGAGTTCTTTCAGCGCGCCCGCCAGATCCGCAACGCGCAGCGCGCTTGGACCCATTTCACAGCCAAGCCGGGAAGCGCCGTCCTGAAGAGGAATACCGATAAGTCTGCAATGCATGAGTCTACTCCGTTTATTGAAAATGATCATGAGTCCGTGGCGGATTGAATGGATCGATTTGCCAGAATTGATAAAATAGCTTCCCATTTCGGCAGCATGATCTATCAATCTGTCCATGGATGAATTCGACCACAAGCTAGTGACGCTTTTGCGTCACGATGCCCGCCGCAGCATTTCGGATCTGGCGGCCAATCTCGGCACGTCGAGAGCGACCGTGCGTGCGCGCATGGAAAAGCTGGAGCGCAACCGCGACATTCTCGGCTACACGGTAATCCTGAGGGCGGATGCGGTGGAACTGCCGGTGCGCGGCATCATGATGGTCGAGATCGAGGGCCGCGTCGCGGACCGGGTGATCCAGACGCTGGGCGGTTTTCCCGAGGTTTCCGAAATCCACACGACCAACGGTCGCTGGGACCTGATCGTCGAGCTGGGCACGGCAACGCTTGCAGACTTCGACAATGTACTGCGCCGCATCAGGCTCGTTCAGGGCATCACCGCCAGCGAGACGAACCTGCTTCTGGCAACGCCGCGCAGCACACGGGCGCGGCTCTGAGCATTTTCGCGTCCGGCTTAAGATTCTGCCCGTTGACGGCCACAATCGACGCGCTTAGTCCTTGCGCCCTGCAATTGATTTTCTTCAAGTCGAGACGCCTTTCATGAACTTTATCAGACCGGATATCAGCGCCCGTGCCGCAGCAGCACCTCGCAGCGGGATTGGCGAAATCGTCACCTATGCCAGGGGGCGCGACAACCTGCTGCCGCTGTGGATCGGTGAGGGTGATCTGCCGACGCCGGATTTCATTACGAAGACAGCAGCGGATGCGCTTGTTGCGGGAGAGACCTTCTATACCTGGACGCAAGGGATACCCGAGCTTCGTCAGGCGATCGTGCGCTATTATCAGCGCCATTACGCAACCGATCTTTCGGTCGACAATATCTATGTGACCGGTTCGGGCATGCAGTCGATCGTGCTGGCAATCCAGGCGACGGTTTCGGCCGGTGACGAGATCATCTATTTTTCGCCGTCATGGCCGAATGCCATGCATGCCGCGCTGGTGGCGGAAGTAAAGCCGAAGGCGGTGGCGCTGGATTTCGTCGACGGGCAATGGAAGATCGATATCGATCGTTTCGCTGCTGCGATCACCCCGAAGACCAAGGCGCTGTTCATCAACTCGCCATCGAACCCGACGGGCTGGACGGCGACGAAGGAAGATCTGGCCGCCGTGCTCGATCTTGCCCGCAAGCATGGTCTTTGGATCATCGCCGACGAGATCTATGGTCTCTATTATTTCGATGGTGCCCGCGCTCCGTCCTTCATGGATGTGATGGACAAGGATGACCGCATCATCTTTGCCCAGTCGTTTTCGAAGAACTGGTGCATGACCGGCTGGCGTGTCGGCTGGATGGTGGCACCTGCCGAAATCGGCCAGACGCTGACGAACCTCATCCAGTATTCCACGTCCGGCGTGGCGCAGTTCATGCAGAAGGGCGCGATCGCGGCGCTCGATCAGGGCGACGATTTCGTCCGCACCAATATCGAGCGGGCGCGGACCTCGCGCGACATTCTCTGCGATGCGCTGGTGGCGACCAACCGGGTCGAGACCCGCCGGCCGCCGGGTGCGCTCTACGCCTTCCTGAAGATCGACGGCGTGACGGATGCGCGTGCCGAAGCGTTCAAGATCGTCGATGCGACGGGTGTCGGCCTGGCTCCGGGCACGGCTTTCGGTGTGGGCGGCGAGACCTTCATGCGTGCCTGTTATCTGCGCGATCCGAAACAGATCGAGGATGCGGCCGAGCGGTTGAGCGGCTATATCCGCGCGCTCTAAGGTCGTTTAGTTCTCAAGCCAGCGGCGGCCCGAAGCGGTAAGGTGCGAATGCATCGCCGCCTGTGCCGCCAGTGGATCGCGGGCTTCGAGCGCCGCCAATATGGCATGATGTTCGGTGAGCGCCGCCGTCCAGCTGTCGGCCGTTTCGAAATGACCGCGAATGCCGGCAGATAGCGGGCTGTGGCGTTCGTCGAACAGGTTCTCGACGATCTCCGCAAGCAGCGTATTGCCGGTGCTCTCCGCAATGATCAGGTGAAAGGCGCGATCCTGCTCGATCGGTTTTCGCGTGTTGGCGATGTCGTCAGCCATCGCCTCCAGAGTCGCGCGCAAAGTGGCAAGCGTTTCTTCTGTCATCGTTGCGGCCGCCTGGACGATGATGGCGCTTTCGATGACCGCACGGGCCTGCATCAGTTCCGACGGGCTTTCTCCCAGCGAGCGACCGTTGCCGGCCGGTTTTGCCGTGTTGAGCACATAGATGCCCGACCCCATGCGGATTTCGATCGTACCGTCGATTTCGAGTGCAATCAGCGCTTCCCGAAGCGAAGGGCGCGAGACGCCGAGTTGCTGGGCGAGTTCGCGCTCTGCGGGAAGACGCGCGCCGGCCTGGTGGTCGCCCTTGGCGATAAGCTGCCGGACGCGGTCTGCTGTCTGCTGGTAAAGGCGTCGTGTATCCGTCATTGAGGTCTGGCCAATTGCGTAATTAACAGGCATTTCCCGTCCAGTTGGCGCTAAAAATTGGTACGGCGCAAGAAAAATCTGCAAATTGGCTTGACCAAATGGCGCAGCCGCGATTTGATAATCGGCAAGAGCCCTGGGAAGCTCTTGCGCGAAGAGGAGATCGCGATGGGAGGAGTGCCGCAACCTGCAGGCATGGCTGGTCATGCCCTTGGGCATGCCGTGCTGTTGAAGCTTGAGGGTGTGTCCAAGGAATTTCCGGGCGTAAAGGCTCTTTCGGGCGTCAGTTTCGATCTGCGCGCCGGCGAGGTGCATGCCGTCTGTGGAGAGAACGGGGCCGGAAAATCGACGCTGATGAAGATCATCAGCGGCGTCTACCAGCCGAATTCGGGTTCGATCACCTTCAAGGGTGAGCCCGTGCAGTTTGCCTCGACCTTGCAGTCCGAGGCTGCCGGTATTGCCATCATCCATCAGGAACTCAATCTCGTCCCGCATCTGACGGTAGCGGAAAACATCTATCTCGCCCGCGAGCCGCGGCGCGGTTTTCTCGTCGACCGGAAAAAGCTGGTCGCGGATGCAAAGCGCTGTCTCGACCGGCTTGGCGTCGACATCGATCCGAATGTGCAGGTGCGCACGCTGTCGGTTGCTCAGTGTCAGATGGTGGAGATCGCCAAGGCGCTTTCACTGGACGCCACCGTGCTGATCATGGACGAGCCGACCTCGTCTCTGACCGAACAGGAAGCGCAGCTTCTGTTCAAGGTGATCCGGGATCTGAAGGCTCAGGGAACCGGCATCATCTATATCTCGCACCGGCTGGACGAGATGGCAGAGATCGTCGATCGGGTGACGGTTCTGCGGGACGGACGCTATATCTCCACCGACGATTTCGACAATCTTACCGTCGACGACATCGTCGCGCGGATGGTGGGGCGCTCGCTGGAGGACAAGTTTCCCGAGCCGACTCGGGTGCCGGGCGATGAGGTGATCTTTTCGGCAATCGGCCTGACCAGACGCGGTGTTTTCTCCGACATCAGTTTCGAAATCCGCCGTGGCGAGATTCTGGGCTTCGCCGGGCTGATGGGGGCAGGGCGAACCGAGGTGGCGCGCGCCATTTTCGGGGCCGATCCGCTCGATGCGGGCACGATCACGCTCGATGGAAATGAACTGAAGATTTCCGATCCGCGCAGCGCGATCGATGCGGGCATCGCCTATCTTTCCGAAGACCGCAAGGCGCAGGGGCTGGCGGTGAAGATGCCGGTCGATGCCAATCTGGTCATGGCGCGGATGGAGGCGATAGCGAACCGCTTCGGCGTGATCGACCGCAAGCGGCATCGTGAGGCGGGGCAGCGTTATGTCGATCTCCTCAACATTCGCACGCCGAGCCTCAGCCAGCCGGTTCGCCTGCTTTCGGGTGGCAACCAGCAGAAGATCATCATCGGCAAATGGCTGTTTCGCGAGCCGCGCATCATGTTCTTCGACGAGCCGACGCGCGGCATCGATGTCGGGGCGAAATTCGCCATCTACCAGATCATGGACGAGCTTGCGGCGCGCGGCATCGGCGTCGTGCTGATCAGTTCGGAATTGCCGGAAGTGCTCGGCATGTCCGATCGCGTTGCCGTCTTTCACGGCGGGCACATCACCGCGACGCTGAAAACGCGGGACACCTCCCAGGAAGAAATCATGCATTACGCGTCCGGCAGCGGTCGGCGCGGCGAACAGGGATTGTGAGAGCATGGCCGACATGACCAGCGAAAAACCGGCGCAGCAGCCGGCCCCGTCTTCCGGCCAGACCACGAAAGGTCAGGGTCGCCGTCTCAGTGAGCGGCAGAAGGACATCATCCAGAAATTTGCCGCCCTCGGCAGTCTGCTCGTGCTGGCGGCGGTGTTTTCTGCCACCAGCAGCGCCTTTTTCACTGTCGGCAACGGCATGACGATCGCGCTGCAGGTGACGTCGATTGCGCTTCTGGGTATCGGCGCAACCTATGTCATCATCACCGGCGGTATCGATTTGTCGGTCGGCTCGGTTCTGGCGCTGGCCGGTGTGGTGGCAGCGCTTGCGGTGAAGGAGCTGCAACTGCCTATCTGGATCGGCATGCTTCTCGGCATCCTGACCGGTTCGCTCTGCGGACTGATCAACGGTTTCGTCATCACCCAGCTCAAGCTGCCGCCGTTTATCGCGACGCTCGGTATGATGCTGATTGCCCGTGGCGTGGCGTTGCAGATCACCGGTGCGCGGGCTGTTTCGGGGCTCGGCGAGGCTTTTGGCGAACTGGGCAACGGCTCGCTGTTCCGCATCGAATCCATCGATGATCAGGGTTTTCCGGTCGTGACATTTCCCGGCATTCCCTATCCGGTCGTGCTGATGATCGTGATTGCCTTCATTGCCGCCTTCGTGCTGAACCGCACGGTGCTCGGCCGCTACATCTATGCGATCGGTTCGAATGCCGATGCGGCGCGGCTTTCCGGCGTCAATGTTTCGCGCGTCACGGCCTTTACCTACGTTGTTTCCGGCACGCTTGCGGGTCTTACCGGCTGCGTGTTGATGTCCCGCCTCGTGACGGCACAGCCGAACGAGGGCGTCGCTTATGAACTCGATGCGATCGCCAGCGCGGTGATCGGCGGCACGTCGCTGATCGGCGGGGTCGGCACGATCTCGGGCACGATGATCGGTGCCTTCGTCATCGGCATATTGCGCAACGGATTGAACATGAACGGCGTCTCCGCCTTCACCCAGCAGATCATCATCGGCCTCGTCATTCTGGTCACCGTCTGGATCGACCAGCTGCGCAACCGCCGCTGAAGAAAAGGGAACGGCCGGGGGCCGGGCCTGAAAATGCCAAGCCACGGGAAGGGGAGGAGCCTTCCCTCACAACAGGTCCTTCGGGGCCATTCGAGGAGGAAAGACATGCGTAGACTTGCAACGGTCCTGATGGCGTCGGCACTTGCCTTTGCCGGAGCTTCCGCCGCATCGGCCGGCGAAATCGCCGTGATCGTCAAGACGGTCA
This sequence comes from Aliirhizobium wenxiniae, assembly GCF_014201355.1. Taxonomy (GTDB): domain Bacteria; phylum Pseudomonadota; class Alphaproteobacteria; order Rhizobiales; family Rhizobiaceae; genus Neorhizobium; species Neorhizobium wenxiniae. The sequence continues at coordinate 112,615 of NZ_JACHEG010000007.1, read as the reverse complement.
ACTCGACCTTCTGGCAGAACGTGCAGAAGGGTGCCGAAGCCGCGATCGGCTCTGCCAAGGGCGAACACACGATGACCTTCCAGGGCCCGGCGGCGGAATCGGCCATCGCCGACGAGGTCAACATGGTGGAAAACGCCGTGAACCGTAAGGTCGCGGCGATCCTGCTTGCGCCGTCCGACCCCGATGCGCTTGTGCCGGCGGTGAAGAAGGCCTGGGAAGCCCGTATCCCGGTCGTCATCATCGACAGCCAGCTTTCCGAAGGTTCGGACAAATATTACCAGTCCTTCCTCGCCACCGATAACCGCAAGGCCGGTGAACTGGCGGCGAAGGCGCTGATCGAGAAGGTTGGCACGACCGGCAAGATCGCCGTCATGTCCTATGTTGCCGGTGCCGGTTCGGAGATCGGCCGCGTCGGCGGTTTCACCGATTATATCAAGGCCAATTCCAAGCTCGAAGTCGTTGGGCCTTATTATTCGCAGTCGCAGATGGCGACGGCGCTTAACCAGACGACCGACGTCCTGGCCGCCAATAGCGACCTGAAGGGCATTTTCGGCGCCAACGAACCGACCGCGATCGGCATGGGCCGGGCGATCAAGCAGGCCGGCAAGGCGGGCAAGGTCGTGGCGATCGGTTTCGACGGTAACCAAGACCTGCAGGAATTCGTCAAGGACGGTACGCTGACCGCGACCGTCGTGCAGGGTTCCTACCAGATGGGCGAGAAGGGCATCGAGACGCTGCTTTCCATCCTCGGCAAACAGAAGGTCGAAAAGACCGTCGATACCGGCGTCGTCGTGGTGACCAAGGACAATATCGACAAGCCGGAAGCCAAGAACGTTCTCTACTAAAATGACCGGCGCGCGGGTGTTTTTCGCTCGCGCGCTCCTTTTCGATCACGATCGGGAATTCAGGATATCATGAAGGTTTCAGACAAGCGCAGACTGCGCAATCGCGACGTCTCGTTTACGCTCATGGGGCTCGGTTGTGCCCAGATGGGCAATCTCTACCGGCTCACCCCCTATCAGGAATCGCTCGGCGCCTTCGAGGCGGCCTGGGACGCGGGCATCCGCTATTTCGATACGGCGCCATTTTACGGTTATACCCGCTCGGAGCGTCGGCTTGGAACAATGGTGACGGACCATGAGCGCGACGAGTATGTGCTCAGCACCAAGGTCGGGCGGGTGATGCTGCCGGACAATACGGTGGGCGCAGAAGAGGATGCGTTCGTTGCACCGCTGCCGTTCCGGCCGAAATACGATTACAGCTATGATGCGATCATGCGCTCCTTTGAGGACAGCCGGCAGCGTCTCGGCATGTTCGCGCCGGATGTGCTTTTTGTCCACGATATCGGCCGTGCGACCCATGGCGATCTTCATCAGCACTACTGGGATCAACTGACCAAGGGCGGCGGGTTCCGCGCGCTGGGCGAATTGCGCGTGGCCGGTCTGGTCAAGGCGATCGGGCTCGGCGTCAACGAATGGCAGGTCATCGCCGACGCGATGGACGAATGCGATATCGATGTCTCGATGCTCGCCGGACGTTATACGCTGCTGGAGCAGGAAAGCCTGGCGCTGCTCGACCGCTGCCATCGTGAAGGTGTCGGCATCGTCGTTGCCGGCGCGTTCAACTCCGGGCTTCTCGCTGGCAATCGCAAGTTCAATTACGCCGAGGCGCCGGCCGATATTTTAGCGCGTGTTGGTGAAATCGAAGCGGCCTGTGAGGCCGAAGGTGTAGCCATGCAGGCAGCGGCGCTGGCGTTTCCGGCTTTGCATCCGGCCGTGGTCACCGTCGTTTCCGGGGCGCGCAACGCCGAACAGATGAAGGCCAATGTCGGCTGGTTTGAGCAGGCGATTCCGGCATCCTTCTGGACGCGGCTGAAGGACAAGGGCGTAATATCGACCGATGCAGCGGTTGCGGGTGGCTGAGGCGATGATAATCGACGCCCACCAGCATTTCTGGCTGATGAAGGACCGCAAGGGCGGCTGGCCGCCGCCGGAACTCGCCGCGATCCATCGCGATTTCCTGCCGGCCGATTTGGTGCCGGAGATCGAGGCAGCCGGTGTTGACGGCACGATCCTCGTACAATCGCTGCCGAGCGTCGAGGATACGCGCTTCATACTGGGGCTTGCAGAACAGAGCGACACCATCCTCGGTGTGGTCGGCTGGATGGACATGAAGGCCGCGGATGCGCCGGCGGTGATCGCCGATCTTGCGACGTCGCCGAAGCTGAAAGGGCTGCGGCCGATGCTGCAGGGGATTGCCGATCCCGACTGGATCGACGATCCGGCGCTGGAGCCGGCTGTCGAGGCGATGATGGCGCATCACCTGGTTTTCGATGCTCTGGTTCTGGAGCCGCATCTTTCGGCGCTGCATGCCTTTGCCCGCCGCCATCCCGGCCTGCCCGTTGTTATCGATCATGGGGCGAAGCCACGGATCGCATTCGGTCACTATCGCGACTGGCGGCATGCCATGCTGCGGCTGGCGGAACTCGACAATGTCTGCTGCAAACTTTCGGGCCTGCTGACGGAGGCGGGCGATCAGAAACCCGAAGCGCTGAGGCCCTATATCGAGACGATCCTCGACCTGTTCGGGGCTGATCGGGTGATCTGGGGCAGCGATTGGCCTGTCGTCAATCTGGCCGGAAGTTATGCGGGATGGATCGAACAGTGCCGTGAGATCGTGCCGAAGCTGGATCATGAGGCAGTGTTCGGCGGCAACGCCCGGCGCTTCTATCGGCCGTGAGGAAATGACATGCAGAGGATGGGAATGGTGATCGGCCTCGCGCCGGACAAGGTCGAGGAATACAAGGCGCTGCATGCGGCCGTATGGCCGGAGGTCCTTGATCTCATATCGCGCTGCAATATCTCCAACTACTCGATATTCCTGCGCGAGCCGGAGAATTTGCTGTTCGGTTATTGGGAGTATCATGGCACTGATTTCGCTGCAGATATGGCGAAAATGGCGGCCAGTGAAAAGAACCAGGAATGGTGGTCGTACTGTATTCCCTGCCAAAGGCCTTTCGCAACGCGAAAGGATGGGGAATGGTGGGCATCGATGGATGAGGTGTTCCATCTGGACTGAAAGGGAGAAGAGATGACAGGTAAGCTAGGAGGCAAGGTGGTCGTGGTGACTGCCGCCGGTCAGGGAATCGGGCGGGCCAGCGCATTGGCCTATGCGAGCGCCGGTGCCAAGGTCTGGGCGACCGATATCAATGATGAAGCACTGGCGACGCTGAACGGTGAAGCCGGTATCGAGACGGCAAAGCTCGATGTGCTGGACGGCGCGTCGGTGACGGCATTTTTCGAGCGCGTCGGGGCAGTCGATGTTCTGTTCAACTGCGCCGGCGTCGTGCATGGCGGCTCGGTGCTGGAAATGTCGGACAAGGATCTCGATTTCGCCTTTGATCTCAATGTCCGCGCCATGGTTCGCACGATCAGGGCCGTGCTGCCGGGCATGCTGGAGCGCGGCGACGGCGCGATCATCAACATGGCCTCGATCGCATCGAGCTCCAAGGGCGTGCCGAACCGCTGCGCCTATGGCACGACCAAGGCAGCCGTGATCGGCCTGACCAAGGCGATTGCCGCCGACTATGTGACGCGCGGCATTCGCTGCAATGCGATCTGCCCCGGTACCGTTGAAAGCCCGTCGCTGGAACAGCGCATGCGCGCTCAAGGGAATTACGAGGAGGCTCGCGCGGCCTTTATCGCCCGTCAGCCGATGGGACGCCTCGGCAGCCCGGAAGAAATCGCGGAACTGGCGGTCTATCTCGCCGGCGCTACCTACACTACCGGTCAGGCTGTCGGTATCGACGGCGGCTGGTCGATCTGAGCCATTTTGAAAAGCGAAGTTTGAACTGAAAGGACTATTCCATGAAATTCCTCCGTTATGGTGCGCCCGGCGCTGAGAAGCCAGCGATCGTTGATGCCGACGGCAAGATCCGCGATCTCTCCGCCCATGTTTCCGATCTTTCGGGCGCAGCACTTGCCCCCGATGCGCTCGCGAAGCTCGGCGCGATCGATGCGAAGAGCCTGCCACTGGTCGAAGGCAATCCGCGTCTCGGCCCCTGCGTTGCCGGCACCGGCAAGTTCATCTGCATCGGCCTCAACTATTCCGACCACGCTGCCGAAACCGGCGCGACGGTGCCGCCGGAGCCGATCATCTTCATGAAGGCGTCTTCGGCCATCGTCGGCCCGAACGACAATGTCACCATTCCGCGCGGTTCGGAAAAGACCGACTGGGAAGTCGAACTCGCTGTGGTTATCGGCAAGACCGCAAAATACGTGAGCGAGGCGGAAGCGCTGGACTACGTTGCCGGTTACTGCGTTACCAATGACGTCTCTGAACGCGCCTTCCAGACCGAACGTTCGGGTCAGTGGACCAAGGGAAAATCCTGCGACACGTTCGGCCCGATGGGTCCGTGGCTGGTGACGAAGGATGAAATTCCGGACCCACAGAACCTTGCCATGTGGCTGAAGGTGAATGGCGAGACGCAGCAGGACGGCTCATCGAAGACCATGGTCTATGGCGTCGCCTTCCTCGTCTCCTACCTGTCGCAGTTCATGTCGCTGCATCCGGGCGATGTGATCTCCACCGGTACGCCTCCGGGCGTCGGCATGGGCCTGAAGCCGCCGCGTTACCTGAAGGCCGGCGATGTCGTGGAACTCGGCATCGAAGGTCTCGGTACGCAGAAGCAGACCTTCGTCGCCGATATCTAAGACGACTGATCGGCGCGCCGGTTTGGAGGCTGGCGCGCCGATTTCATGAGAATTAAGCCGGCAGAGGAGGCCGCAATGACCCGCATCACCAATCTTCGTGTTTTCGACCTTCGCTTCCCGACTTCGGCAAGCCTTGACGGGTCCGATGCGATGAACCCCGATCCGGATTATTCGGCGGCCTATGTCATCCTCGAAACCGATCGCGAAGGGATCGAGGGTCACGGCCTGACCTTCACCATCGGCCGCGGCAACGACATCGTCTGCATGGCGATCGAGGCGATGCGGCATCTGGTGATCGGCAAGGACCTGTCGGAAATGCGCGCCAACCCCGGCAAATTCTGGCGGCACCTGACCGGCGACAGCCAGTTGCGCTGGATCGGCCCGGACAAGGGGGCCATGCATCTGGCGACCGGTGCCGTCGTCAACGCGTTCTGGGATGCGCTTGCCAAGGAAGCGGGCATGCCGGTGTGGAAATTCGTGGCCACCATGTCGCCGGAAGAGATCGCCGATATCGTCGACTACCGTTATCTGACCGATGCGCTGACACGCGACGAGGCGCTCGACATCCTGCGCAAGGCCGAAGCGGGCAAAGCGGAGCGGATCGCCATCCTCGAGAAGGAAGGTTATGCCTGCTACACGACCTCGGCGGGCTGGCTCGGTTATCCCGACGACAAGCTGCGCCGCCTGGCGCAGGAGGCCGTCGACGCCGGATTCAGCCATGTGAAGGTGAAGGTCGGACGTGATCTGGAAGACGATATCCGCAGGCTCACCATTTGCCGCGAGGTGATCGGTCCGGATCGCTACATGATGATCGATGCCAACCAGGTCTGGGATGTCGATCAGGCGATCGACTGGGTGAAGGCGCTCGCTTTCGCCAAACCTTTCTTCATCGAGGAGCCGACCAGCCCGGATGATGTGGCGGGGCACAAGAAGATCCGCGAGGCGATCGCGCCGGTGAAGGTGGCGACCGGCGAAATGTGCCAGAATCGCATCATGTTCAAGCAGTTCATCGCCGAGGGCGCGATCGATATCGTGCAGATCGATGCCTGCCGCATGGGCGGGCTGAACGAGGTGCTGGCTGTGCTGCTGATCGCGGCCAAATACGGCAAGGCGGTCTGGCCGCATGCGGGTGGCGTCGGCCTTTGCGAATATGTGCAGCACCTGTCGATGATCGACTACATCGCGGTGTCGGGTACGAAAGAGGGCAGGGTGATCGAATATGTCGACCATCTGCACGAACATTTCCTTGATCCCTGCGTGATCAAGGATGCCGCCTATATGCCACCGTTGCGGGCCGGATTTTCGATCGAGATGAAGCCGCAGTCGATCCAGGCCTATCAGTTCGGACGGCCCAAGGCGGCGTGATCGGAACTGCAATCGGGATATCTAAAAGGTGCCTTTCGGCGCCTTTTCTATGAGATGCGGAGGTATCAGACCTCGAGAATGGCCTTGATCACGCCGGCTTCCGGTTTCGACCACTCGGAAAAGAGTTTAACCGCATCGGCAAGCGGCGCCCGATGGGTGTTGAGGGCGCGGGTCGGGACCTTGCCGGCTTCGATCTGGCGCACGACTTCGGCAAAATCATCCGGCTGGGCGTTGCGGCTGGCGATCAGGGTCGCCTCGCGTTTGTGGAATTCCGGGTCCGAGAAGGTGACGTCCTGACGGACGACCGAAAGCAGCACGTAGCGCGCGCCATGGGCGAGGAAATGGAAACCGCGCTGCATGGGAATGACATTGCCGGTGGCATCGATGACGACGTCGTACCATTCGCCGCCGGTCTGGCGCTCGGCCACCTGCTCCGCGTCGGCATCGGCAAAGATCGTTTCGTCGGCGCCGAGCTTTTCGACGGCGAAGGCGAGCCGGTCCTCGCGCGTGTCCATGACCGTGACATGCGCGCCGCGCGCCTTGGCGAAGATGATCGCCGACATGCCGATCGGGCCGGAGCCGGTGACAAGCACGCGGTCTTCAGCGGTGATGCCGCCGCGCTTGACGCCATGGGCGCCGATCGCGAGGAACTCGATCATCGCGGCATCCTCCAGCGGGATATTACCCGTCGGGATGACGTTCTCCTCGGGAACGCAGAGATATTCGGCCATGCCCCCGTCACTATGGACGCCGAGCACGGAAATGTTGCGGCAGGCATTGCTGATGCAGCGGCGGCAGGCTTGGCAAGTGCCACAGGAGAGATAGGGAACGATATAGACAGGCTCGCCGGCCTTGAGTTTGCTGCCGGCCGGCGCTTCCGCGACTGTGCCGGAGAGTTCGTGACCCATGACCCGTGGATATTCGAGGAAGGGATGCTTGCCGGCAAAAATGTGAAAATCCGTGCCGCAGATGCCGACATGGCGGATGCGGACCTTGACCTCGCCTTCGTCGCGTGCCGGTTCGGGACGGTCTTCCAGCGCAAGGCGGCCGGGCTCGATGCAGACGAGCGCCTTCATGATGAACTCCTGGGATGATTTTGGGGTGTCTTAAAACTCTCCGTCAGCACCATTTCGCGACCTCTGCGTTGACGCGATCGCGCCAGGCGCGCGACTGGGCGAGCGAAGGCGGAATGAGGCCGTCGATGGCGACAAAGCCTGCCGTGTAATCCTGAGGATCGGCCGCCTGAGCTGCTTGCAACAGCTCATCGCGACGCGGATCGTTGCAATCCTTGAAGCGGATGAGCGCGGCGATCCAGAGGCCGACGACGCGGGCAAAGCTTGCGCTGTCTGAGCCTGAAGCCAATGCATCCACCGCCGGTGAAAGGATGCGCTGAGGCAGCTTCTGGCTGGAATCCATGGCGATCTGGATGTTGCGATGGGCAATCGCGCGGTTGCTGAAACGCTCGATCAGCTGGTTCATGTAATGATCGAGATCGATGCCGGGGACCGGATCGAGCGTCGCGGCTGCCGCTCGCATATGCTCGCGTGTCATCGCCACGAATTCCGGCACTGCCATCACGTCGCGCACGCATTCCAGCCCTTTGAGCAGGCCGAGATGGGCGATCATCGTGTGCGAGCCGTTGAGAAGCCGAAGCTTCATCTTCTCATAGGGTTCGACATTTTGGACGAACAGAGCGCCACCAGCTTCCCAGGCGGGACGGCCGGAGACGAATTCGTCCTCGATCACCCATTGCATGAAGGGTTCGGTATCGAGCGCCAATGCATCATCCACGCTGATCAGTCTTTTGGCACGGGCGCGGGTTTCGTCGGTCGCGGCGGGTACGATGCGGTCGACCATGGAGGAGGGGAAGGTCACTTCCTCTTCGATCCATTTCGCCAGTTGCGGGTCGCGCCTCTCGGCCATTTCCAGGACCAGCCGCCGGACGACCTTGCCGTTGGAAGGCAAGTTGTCGCAGCAGAGAATGGTGAAGGGGCGCATGCCCTTTTCGCGGCGGGAGGCAAGGCCCGCAACGAGATAACCGACCGCGCCAACGGGAGCGCCGGGATTGGCGAGGTCGTTGGTGATGGCCGGATGCGCCTCGTCGAGCCCGCCGGTTGACGGATGCAGGCCATATGCCTTTTCCGAGACTGTCAGGGTAACGACGTGGATGAAGGGGCTGGCGAGATAGGTGAGTACCCGGTCGCGATCGGTTGCGGCGCAGAGCCAGTCGACTGTGGCACCGACGACCTCGCTCGTTTCGCCATTGCTGTCGCGCACGGTGATCGAATAGAGACCATCCTGCATTGCCAGTGCATCGACCGGCTCGGGCGAGCGCAGATTGACGGCGACGATACCCCACGGGCCGAAGTCGCTCTCAAGCGCGCGCTGGGTGTAGATGCCCTGATGGGCGCGATGGAAAGCGCCGAGGCCGAAATGCAGGATGCCCGGTTTCAGCGCGCTTCGATCGAAGCCGGGTTTTGCGACGGTCGGCGGGAGCTGTGTTTCAGCAGAGAGTTGGTTGCTCATCGACCGATCCCGAACTGGTTGTGGCTGAGTGCTCGTTCGATGCCGCGCAGTTCCGCCAGCCCTTTCAGGCGACCGATGGCGGGATAGCCGGGCTGTGCGCCGCGGGTCAGGTCGTCGAGGATTTCCTGTCCGTGGTCGGGGCGCATCGGGATCTGGTGGTCTTCGCGGCCTTCCGCCTTGCGGCGCTTTTCCTCCGCCAAGAGGGCGGCGATCACTGCCACCATGTCCGTACCGCCCTCCAGATGCTCGTCTTCGAAGAAGGAGCAGGGCAGGCTGTCTTCATCGCGGGTGACGTTGCGCAAATGGACGAAATGGATGCGATCGGCGAAACGTCTGGCGATCGCCGGCAAGTCGTTGTCGGCGCGCGCGCCGAGCGAGCCGGAGCAGAGCGTCACGCCATTGGCGCGGCTGTCCACCTGGGTGAGCATATGCGCGTAATCAGCTTCGGTCGACAGGATGCGCGGCAGGCCGAGCAGCGGCCACGGCGGATCATCCGGATGAGCACAGATGTTGATACCGACCTCTTCGGCGACCGGCGTGACTTGCGAGAGGAAGTCAACGAGATGCGACTGAAGTTTTTTCGCGTCGATGCCCTGATAGGTGCGGAGTTTTTCCAGAAGCTGGTCGAGCGTGTAGCCATCCGCAGAGCCCGGCAGGCCGGCGCCGATATTCTTGCCGAGCGCGACGATGCGGGCGTCGTCGAACGAGGCGAAGCGTTTGGCAGCCTCGTCCTGCAGCCGTTCAGGATAGTCCTGTGCTGCACCGGGACGTTTCAGGATATGGATATCGAAGGCGACGAAATCGGTGAGATCGAAACGCATGGCCTTGGCGCCGTGTTTCGTTTCCCAGCGCAGGTCGGTGCGGGTCCAGTCCAGAACCGGCATGAAATTGTAGCAGACGGTCTTGATGCCGGAAGCGGAAAGGCGGCGCAGGCTTTCCTGCCAGTTTTTCACATGTTCGTGCCAGTCGCCGGTCTGGGTCTTGATCTCTTCGGAGACGGGAACGCTTTCCACCACATCCCAGAACAGCCCGCCGTCGCGGATCGCCTGGTGGCGTTTTTCGATTTCATCCACCGGCCAGACCGCGCCGGTCGGGATGTGATGCAGGGCGCTGACGATACCCTCGGCACCTGCCTGGGCCGCATCCCTTACCGTGACCTTGTCAACCGGGCCAAACCATCGCCATGTGTGTCGCATCTGTTTTTCCTTTTAGCCGAGTGCGATCTGGACCTTGCAGGCGGCGGTGCGATCACCGGCCTGCAGGAAGGCGGCAAGCGCCTCGTCGATCGGGAATGTGTGGGAGAGGATCGGGCGAACATCGATTGCGCGGCTGCCGATCAGTTCGGCGGCGCGGGCGAATTCCTCATGGAAACGCTGCGAGCCACGCCAGGTGATTTCCTTGCCGACCAGCATGTTAACCGGGATCGACAGGTCACCGGTGACGCCAACCTGCACGATCGTGCCGCGCGGCCTGACGCTCTGGAAGGCCGAGACGAGAGCAGGGCCGGCCGCCGAGCATTCGAACACGACATCGAACGAGCCTTTGTCCGTCTGGTAAGGCGCAAGCGCATCGGGTTTTGAAACGTTGATCGTCTTGTCTGCGCCCATCGCTGGGCCACGGGACAAGGCCGCATCGGCGAGATCGGTAACGATGATCCGACCCGCACCGGCGTAGCGGGCAGCCGCAACGACCAGCAGGCCGATCGGGCCGGCGCCGGTGACGAGCACGTTTTTACCAACGAGGTCACCGGCTTGTGCAACCGCGTGGAGGCAGACGGCCAGCGGCTCGGCGCAGGCGGCTTCGGCGGATGAGGCTTCGCCCTCTATCGGGAAGCACTGGATCGCCGGGACGACAAGCTGTTCGCGGAACATGCCCTGCTCATGTGGAAGGCGCATGGCCGAACCCATGAATTTCATCTCGAGGCAATGGATCGGTTGGCCGATGTCGCAATAGCGGCAATGGCCGCAGGGTTGGGATGGGTTGACGGCGACCAGCATGCCGGGCGCAAAGCCCGTGACGCCGGGGCCGATCGCCTCGATATGCCCCGAGGCCTCGTGGCCGGAAATGATCGGTTCGCGGACGCGCACCGGGCCGAAACCGCCATCCTGGAAATAGTGGAGGTCGGAGCCACAAATGCCGCCCCAGGCCATCTTCAGCCGGACTTGGCCGGGGCCGGGTTCGGGGCATTCCTGTGTTTCGACGTGCAAGTCCTGCTTGCCGTAAAGACGAACGATCTTCGTCAACATGATGTATGCCTTCGATTGGAATGGGGTGCCTGCGCCGTTCTACGGCGCAGGCGGATTATCGTCAGCGGATCAGGCCCATTTCGGTCGGCAGCCAGAGCGTGATGGCCGGGATGAAGGTGATGAGGATCAGCGCGATGAACAGCGGTGCCAGCCAGGGCAGAATGGCGATCGTCGTACGCTCCACCGACAGTTTGGCGACGCGCGAGAGTACGAACAGCACCATGCCGAGTGGCGGATGTAAGAGACCGATCATCAGGTTCAGCGTCATGATCAGGCCGAAATGCACCGGGTCGATATCGAACTGCAGCACCAGCGGCAGCAGGATCGGCACGAGGATGGTTATCGCCGCGATCGTATCAAGGAAGCAGCCGACGAAGAGCATCAGCAGGTTCACGAGGATCAGGAACACCCATTTGCTGTCGGTAAGGCTGGTGATGGCCGTCGAAAGCAGCTGAGCGGTCTGGCTGACGGTGAGCAACCAGGCGAAAACCGAGGCAGCTGCTACGATGAACAGAACCGATGCGGTAGTTTCCACCGTGTCCATGGTCGCCTTGGCGAGGCTCTTGAACGTCATTGTGCGATAACGCACGAGGCCAAGGAAGAGCGACCAGAGAACGGCTGCGACCGCCGCTTCCGTCGGTGTGAACCAGCCCATCGTCATGCCGCCGATCAGGATGACCGGGGTCATCAGCGCCATCACGGCCGAGAAGTCGAAATACCAATCGGCGGCGATCAGGACAATGAGGGCGATGCCGACCGCAAAGTTCAGCGACAGGCCCATCAGGGTCAGGAGATAGATGCCGAGCGGCACCATCATGACGACGATGACTTCCAGCGAGGCGCCGAACAGGTTGCGGATGTTGAACGGCGTATCCGAACCCCAGCGCTTCACGAAAGCGAAGACGGCGACCGTGATCATCATCAGCACCGTCATGACGACGCCGGGCACGATGCCGGCCATGAACAAGGCGCCGATCGAGACGTTTGCCATCATGCCGTAAATGACGAAGGGCAGCGACGGCGGGAAGATGGGCCCAAGCGTTGCCGATGCGGCGGTGACGCCGACCGCGGCTTCGACCGGATAACCGTGGTCCTTCATCGCCTTGATTTCGATCGTGCCGATGCCGGCGGCATCGGCCAGCGCCGTGCCGGACATGCCCGAAAAGACAACCGAGCCGATGATGTTGACCTGCGCAAGGCCCCCCTTCATCCAGCCGACGAGTGCGACGGCGAAGGAATAGATGCGGCCGGTGACGCCGGCGACATTCATCAGGTTGCCGGCAAGGATGAAAAAGGGAACGGCGAGCAGCGGAAAGCTTTCGACGCCGGCGATTAGACGCTGCGCGGCGATGATATCCGGCGCGACGCCGTAGAAGATGATGTAGGACACCGACGACACGGCCATCGAGATGGCGACCGGCACGCCGAGCAGCATCAGCGCCAGAAAGGATCCAATAAGAAGAAGCATATCTCAGCCCTCGCTCTGGAAGGCTTCGGGTCGCTCAAGCACCGAGTAACCACGGCGCATATTGGCGATGAAGACCTGAATGGAACGGAACAGCATCAGAACGAATGCCGCGAGCACGGAATAGAAGATGATGTCGCGCGGAAGGTCGATCGTGACCATTTCCTCGCCGGCAACGACTTCCATGTACCGCCACATCAGCCAGGAGCCGTAGGCAAAGAATCCGATGCGGATGATGTCGACAATCGTCGCCATGACGCGTGTCACACGGGCGGGCAGATAGTGGTAAAGCACGTCCACCTGGATGTGGCGCGACATCCGCACACACATGACGGAGCCCAGAAACACCACTCCGATCAGGCAGTTGACGGCGATTTCCTCAGTCCAGGCATAGCTGTCGTTCAGGACGTAACGGGTAAAGAATTGCAGGAAGACGCAGCCCGTCATCAGCCAGAATAGGCCGAGCGTGATCCAGTCTTCGAAGGCGTAGACCTTGAGATCGACTTCGGCGGGGGCCTCGTCAAAGGTATGCGCTATCTCCTCAGGAGTGACCTGAGTGTGAATTTCCTGTGCTGTCGACATGAGTTTGTCCCATTAAAGAGAAGCCGGCGCGGCCGTCTTTCGACCGCGCCGAACGGGATCACTTGATGGCGCGGATCGCTTCCCAATCGGCCTTTTCGTAGCCGAAGTCCTCGAACTTGACCTTTTCGAGCACGTTCTTCTCGAAGTCGGCCTTGTCGACCTCGACGACGTTCAGGCCGCGCTTCTTGAAGTCGTCGACCAGAGCCTTTTCACGCTCCTCGATGATCTTCGTGGTCTTGGCGGCAGCTTCCTGCATTACGTCGCGGAAAATCTGCTTGTCTTCGTCAGAGAGGCTCGCCCAGCGGCTCTTGGAGATGACCGTGTTGAGGTGGTCGACGATATGGCCGGAGAGAACGATGTTCTTCTGAACTTCGAAGAATTTTTTCGCTTCGATCGTCGTCAGCGGGTTTTCCTGGGCATCCACCGTGCCGTTCTGCAGCGCGAGATAGACTTCTGCAAAAGCGATCGGCGTGGTGTTGGCGCCGCAGGCGCGCGGCATGGCGAGGTATGCCGGCACGTCCGGCACGCGCATCTTCACGCCCTTCAGGTCGGCGCATTTGGTGATAGCGGTGTTCGAGGTCGTGTGACGGGTGCCGTAGTAGCTGACGGCGGTGATGACGTTGCCGGTCTTGTCCTCATACCCCTTGGCAAGGCGCTTGAAGACATCGCTCTTGGTATAGGTGATCAGATGGCTCGGATCGCGGAAGATATAAGGGAAATAAGTAACGCCGATCGGCTTGAAATCGCGGGCGGCGAAGCTCGAACCCGAGATGATCATGTCGACCGTGCCGAGCTTGAGGCCCTGGTTGATGTCGGCTTCCTTGCCGAGCTGCGATGCCGGATAGACGTCGATCTTGTAACGTCCATTCGTGCGCTTGGCGATTTCTCCGGCGGCCCATACCGATTCCGTATGGAAGGGTTCGGATGTCTCGTAGACATGCGCCCATTTTAGCGTTTCCACCGCGTGTGCCGACATTGCCGACGCGATGATGACTGCCGCTGCACCAAGCAGCGTCTTCAATCTTGAACTCATTCTGTCCTCCCGAATAGCGTTCAGATTACTCCCCAACCGGCCGCCTCCTCGCGGTCTCGGTCACTCCTCTCTCGTTGGCTCCTCTCCGAAGCTTTCCGAGAATCTCTTTTGCGACAGCGTCAAATGCATGCGCATCGCTTCGCGCGCTGCTGCCGGGTCTCCTGCCGCCAGCGCATCGCGTATGATTCTGTGTTCATCCAGTGCTGCCCGCCACGTGTGGGGGCCTTCGAAATAGCTCGCCAGCTTTTCGAAGAAAGGCGAGGCGCGCTTGTCGTAGATCAGGCCGATAAAGACATTGAGCGACGAATTGCCGATGATGTCGGCGATTGCCGTATGAAAGGCGCGGTCCAGCGCCAACGCCCGCTCGGAGTTTTCCAGTACGCCTTCCATCTCTTCCAGAATGACGTCGAGGCTTCGAATGCCCGCCTCGTCGACGCAACGTGCGGCCTCTTCCGCAATAGCGCTTTCGATGATGCAGCGGGCTTGGAGGATTTCGAACGGGGCTTCGCTGTCGTCCGCGGCGAGAACCTTCGGCGCTCCTGCAGCCTTGGGGCTGACATAGACACCGGACCCCATGCGGATCTGCACAAGACCCTCGACTTCAAGAACGATCAAGGCTTCCCGCACGGTCGGACGGGATACGCCGAGGCGCTCGGCCAGCTCGCGTTCGGCAGGCAGCCGCTCCCCGACGGCGATCTCTCCCGACTGGATGAGTACACGAAGCTGTTCCGCGGCCTGGCGATAAAGCCGGCGTGGTTCAAGCGCGACAAACATGAAAACCTCCTGACGCGTCTCTCCTCCCGCGTCATGTGGTCAGATTGTCTTACCAATTATCATTCGTCAAGTGGCTCCCTCACAGAAACTTGTTCAGGCCGGCATCGGGACGTTGTAGGTCCCGGACAGCTCCAGAAATGCGGATCTTGTTACCGGATCGAGCTCGACGCCATGGGCATCGCGATGGCGTGCGACCTTCCATTCGCGGTCGCCAGGCGCCATGACGGATGCGCCGGCACGGGCAGGCGATGTCCGCAGCGTTTCTACATAGCGTTTCATGCCGGCCTCGAAGGTCGGTCTGTCGACAAATGCCTCGGGCTGGATTGCCATGACGAAAGCGCCGAGCTGGCGGGGCGTCTGCATGTCTTCACCCATCATCGACGGAATATCGAAGCTGAGGCGCATGCCGGTGAGCACCGCGCTGAAAATTTCAGCGATGCCGGCAAGGCCCGCGCCCTTGAAGCCGAAGGCATCGCCGAGAGGGGCGAGCATTTCGGTCAGATGCGGGTCCGTCGTGTTGATGCCGAGTTCATTTGAGGCGACCCCCTCCGGCAGCTTGGCGCCGGTGCTGCGATAGAGAAGTACTCGATTGAAGGGGACGGCGCTGGTTGCCATGTCGAGGAACCAGGGATCTTCGCCGGGAACCGGGACGGCCATCGAAATCGGATTGGTGCCGTGAAAACGCGAAGCACCATTATGCAGCCGGACAAAACTGTCGGAGTTACAGAAGGACAGGCCGATCAGCCCGTGTCTGGCCGCCTCCACCGAATAGGCACCGGCTGCGCCGAAATGCGAATTGTTGCGGATGCCGACGGCGCCGATGCCGAATTTGCCGGCCAAATCGATCGCTCTCGTCATGGCGGCATAGGCAGGGACCGCGCCCTGGGCATGGTCGCCATCGAGTGTTTCAACCGCCCCGAACCCGGAGACCTTCCGGATGTCCGGCGTCTTGTTCAGTCGACCGCCTTCGAGGGCCTTGATGTAGTGCGCCAACAGCCGCACGCCGTGGCTATCCACGCCGCAGCGTGTGGCGTGCATAAGGGCGCGGGTTGTCGCGTCAGCCGTCGCATCGTTTGCACCACAAGCCGCTAACACCTGACGGCAAAAGCGGTCGAGATCTGAAAGCGTGACTGTGTGATGGGCGGCGTCCATGGCATTTCCTCAAAATTATTGTCTTTTGTGTACACTAGACATTCTTCTTCGTGAATGTAAATGAATGAAAGACGATCGGTTGCGATTTTCGCCAGGGCGGCATCATGAGGAAGGTGAAATGACGGAGGGGCCTAGTGATGCCGTATCGGGGCGTTCGCCCAAACTTTACCAGCGAGCGCTTGCGGTGGTCGCGTCGGAAATCCGCTCCGGCGGGTGGCATGACGCCGCAAGGCTGAATGAGACCGCGATTGCCAAACGCTTTGGGATAAGCCGCGCACCGGCGCGGCAGGCTCTGGCGGAACTGGAGACGCTGGGGCTTGTGCGCAAATCCGAGGGACGCGGGTACAAGGTCGTTGCGGGGGCCGGATCCGTTGGCCAGGACGTCATCGACCCGGCCGGTCCTTCGGGGCCGGACGACATGCAGCTTCATTTTCTGGCAAGCTGGGAGCTGATCTACCGGCAGGTGGAGCTGGAGATCGTCTCCCGCACATCGATCGCCAGCTGGCGCATCAACGAGGTGGCGCTGGCGAAATCCTTCGGTGTCAGCCGCACGGTTGCCCGCGAGGTTGTGGCCAGGCTGCAGCAGCGCGGCATCGTCAGCAAGGATGATGCCGGTCGCTGGCATGCGCCGGCACTGACCGCTAGGCATGTAAACCAGCTCTACGAATTGCGCTGGACGCTTGAACCGCTGGCGCTGGAGCA
Source organism: Aliirhizobium wenxiniae (assembly GCF_014201355.1). Taxonomy (GTDB): domain Bacteria; phylum Pseudomonadota; class Alphaproteobacteria; order Rhizobiales; family Rhizobiaceae; genus Neorhizobium; species Neorhizobium wenxiniae. Next base: position 96,058 of record NZ_JACHEG010000007.1, on the reverse strand, counting down.
GGCCTTTCCGCATTTGCCGGATGACTTGCTGCCGGCCCTGTTCATCGATCTGCAGCAGGCGATCGAGGCGGGAGATGCCGCGGACGGGGCAATGCTGGACGCGGTCGAGCAGCAGCTTCACGGTCATTTGCTCGGTTATTGCGACAATGCCCCGCTTATGCAGGCAATCAGCCTGCCGCAGGCCATTCTGGTCGCGCATCACCGGCTTTACCAGCCGAAGACGCCGCCGATCACCGACGAGCCGTTCCTGCTCGAGCATGTGGAGGTTTTCGAGCGGCTGGTGGCGGGCCGGATCGCGGAAGCCAGCGCGGCGCTTTCAAACCACCTCAAGATTTCGCGAGAGCGCGCCATGCTGCGCATCGCCAATACCGCGCGCGACCTTTCATTGCCGGATGTGGCCTATCTGGAGCACTTGCGCGACGTCGAATTCAGTTTGTGATCATGATCATCGGGAGGAGCCGACATTGAAGATCAAGTCCCTGGAACCATTCATCCTTCACTTGCCGCTAACATCGGCTTCGATTTCGGATTCGACCCATAGCATCACCCATTGGGGCGTGGTCGGGGTGGCGATCACCACGACCGATGGGCTGACCGGCTACGGTTTTACCGGAACGCATGCGCATCTGGCATCCGACCGGCTGATCACGGCCTGCATTCGGGATTGCTACGCGCCGCTTCTGATCGGCGAGGATGCCAATGACCATCAGCGGCTGTGGACCAAGCTTGCACGTTATCCTTCGCTGCAATGGGTTGGCCGGGCAGGCATCACGCATCTGGCGCTTGCCGCGGTCGATGTGGCGATCTGGGATCTGAAGTCGAAGAAGGCGGGCCTGCCGCTCTGGGCTTATCTCGGTGGCGCCAGAACCGATAGGCTCGAAGCCTATAACACCGATATCGGCTGGCTGTCCTTTTCGCTGGACGACCTTTTGTCCGGCTCGGCGCGCGCCGTCGAAGAGGACGGCTTCACCCGGATCAAGCTGAAGGTCGGTCACGACGATCCGAATGTCGATGTTCGCAGGCTTGCGGCCGTGCGCAAGCGCCTGGGGCCGGATGTCCGCATCGCCATCGACGGCAACGGCAAATGGGACCTGCCGACCTGCCTGCGCTTCTGCGAACGGGCGCGCGATCTCGATATCTACTGGTTCGAAGAGCCGATGTGGTATGACGACGTCGAGAGCCATAGATTGCTGGCGAGATCCTCGACCATTCCGGTGGCGCTCGGCGAGCAGCTTTATACGGTCGATGCGTTCCGCAGCTTCATCAATGCCGGGGCGGTTGCCTATGTGCAGCCCGATGTGACGCGGCTTGGCGGGATTACCGAATATATCCAGGTCGCCGATCTGGCGCTGGCGAACCGGCTGCCGGTCGTGCCGCATGCGGGCGAGATGAGCCAGGTGCATGTGCACCTGAGCTACTGGCATCCGGCCTCGACCATTCTCGAATATATTCCCTGGATCAAGGATCACTTCGAAGAACCGGCGGATGTCGTGGGTGGGGTCTACAAGCGGCCCGAAAAGCCGGGTGCCGGCACGACGGTGCTGGCCGACAGCTTTGCGCGCTTCGGTAAGAGCCTTGGCTGATCACTGGTGACAAAAACAGATCTGCCGCCCGGAGGCGGCAGATTGGGGTGGGGGATCTCACCCCATCCAAGCCTTGGGAGGCTTATTCGGCGGGCTGCAGGTTGCCCGGCACGTTGACGTTGGAACCCTTGGCAAGCGCCGCGTCCAGCATGTCCTTGTCGAGTTCGCCTTCCCAGCGTGCAACGACGATGGTGGCGACCGCATTGCCGACGAGGTTGGTCAGCGCGCGGCATTCCGACATGAAACGGTCGATGCCGAGGATAAGCGCCATGCCGGCGACCGGAACGGACGGAACGACCGAAAGCGTTGCAGCGAGCGTAATGAAGCCTGCGCCGGTAATGCCTGCCGCACCCTTGGAGGAGAGCATTGCCACGAGCAGAAGCAGGATCTGGTCGCCGAGCGACAGGTCGATGCCAGTTGCCTGGGCGATGAACAGAGCCGCCATCGTCATGTAGATGTTGGTGCCGTCGAGGTTGAAGGAATAACCGGTCGGGATGACCAGGCCGACAACCGAGCGCTTGCAGCCGGCACGTTCCATCTTCTGCATCAGGTTCGGCAGGGCAGCTTCCGAGGAGGAGGTGCCGAGTACGAGAAGCAGTTCTTCCTTGATGTAACGCAGCAGGGCGAAGATCGAGAAGCCGTTATATTTCGCAACCGCGCCGAGGATCACGACAACGAACAGGATCGCGGTGATGTAGAACGACAGGATGAGGAAGGCGAGGTTGGCAACCGAACCGATGCCGTATTTGCCGATGGTGAAGGCCATGGCGCCGAAAGCGCCGATCGGAGCTGCCTTCATCAGGATGGCGACGAGGCGGAACATCGGAGCGGTAAGCGCAGTCAGGAAGTCATGGACTGGCTTGCCCTTTTCGCCGACCATGCCGAGCGCGATGCCGAACAAGACGGAGAAGAACAGCACCTGCAGGATATCGCCCTGCGAGAAAGCGCCGACGATCGTGTCCGGGATGATGTTCATCAGGAAGCCGGTGATCGTGGTTTCGTGCGCCTTGGTGGCGTAAGCCGCAACAGCCTTGCCGTCGAGCGTGGCCGGATCGATGTTCATCCCGGCGCCGGGCTGCAGTACGTTGCCCACGATGAGGCCGACGATCAGGGCCAGCGTCGAGAAGGTCAGGAAGTAGAGCATCGCCTTGCCGGCGACGCGCCCGACCTTCTTGAGGTCCGACATGCCGGCAATGCCGGTGGCGACGGTCAGGAAGATCACCGGTGCGATGATCATCTTGACGAGCTTGATGAACGCGTCGCCGAGCGGCTTCAGGCTGGCGCCGAAATCAGGCCAGAAATGGCCGATCAGCATGCCAATGACGATGGCGGTCAGAACCTGAACATAAAGCTGGCGGTACAGCGGCACGGGGGCACGCGGCTGCGTGGATTCGGGTATTGCAATCATTTTGTCCTCCATCGCGCCACAACCAACCAGCTGGCTCTTCCCGGGCGCATTGATGTCGGAATGAAGGCAGCAAGAGGTGTGCCAGTTTGCCGCCTGCGGCATAAAGTCTTGATTACAATCGATTAAATTGCATTTCGTCATTTGCTCGCTTGAATTTGAGCGGATTTCCGCACGGGCATATTTGTATTGCGTGCGGATTTATGCTCAAGTTCATTTATGTCGACTCCTCAGATAGCCGAGCGCCTGCCGGCAATGCGCCGCACCTGGATCGTTTTCTGCCTTGTCGCTCTTGCGGCCTTTGGCGCGGCTTTTTACGTCGCGGGTGTTTATGGACGCGCGACGGCACTTGCCGGCCTGTCTTTGCAGGGCAGGACCGAAGCAAGCCTTAAAGTGGCGTTGCTGCAGGCAGTGCTTGAACGGCCGCGCGCGCTGCCTCTGCTCCTGGCGCAGGATCGCGATGTGGTCGACACGCTATCCTCCAACGATCCTGCTGCACGGATTGCCCTCAGCCGCAAGCTCGAGGAACTGATCGCACCGACCAAGGCGGCGGTGATCTATGTCGTTGCAGCCGACGGTATCGCGGTTTCGGCCAGCAACTGGCGCGAGGAAAAGAGCTTTGTCGGCAATGACTACACGTTCCGGAGCTATTTTTCCCGCGGCATGAAGGAGGGCGGAGCTGAGCATTTTGCGCTCGGTTCCGTCAGTAACCGGCCGGGTCTCTACATTTCATACCGGGTCGGTCCGCCGGAAAAGCCGCTCGGCGTCGTCGTCGCCAAGATGGAGTTCGATCAGCTTGAGGCTGACTGGGGCGATACGCAGCGGCCGTCTTTCGTCACCGACAACAATCATGTCGTGTTGATCACGACCATACCATCCTGGCGTTTCATGACCACGGAACCACTGCCGCAATCCAGCCTCTCGTCCATTCGTGAAAGCCTGCAATTCGGTGATGCGCCGCTTCTCCCCTTGCCGGTGACGCGGCTGGAAATTCTGGCGCCGGATGCGGATATTATCCGGGTTCTTCTGCCGGGCGGCGGGCAGATCCGCTACCTGCAGATCTCCATACCCGTCGCCTCGACCGGCTGGCACTTCCAGTATCTTCTGCCGATCGACGGAGCGGTTGCCGCGGATATGCGCGAGTTCCGGCTGATTGCCGCCCTCGTGCTTCTCGCCGTGCTGGCCCTGACGGCGGTCTGGATCCGCCGCCGGCAGATGGCGCAGGCGCAGATCATCGGCGCATTGGCGGCGCGTGAGGAGCTCGAACGGCGTGTCGATGAACGAACGCGCGATCTCAGCCTGACGCGTGACAACCTGCAGGCGGAAATCTCCAATCGCAAATCCACCGAAGTGAAGCTGCAGGCGGTGCAGCAGGATCTGGTACAGGCCAACCGTCTCGCCATCCTCGGGCAGGTTGCCGCCGGCGTAGCGCACGAAATCAACCAGCCGGTGGCGACGATCCGCGCCTATGCCGACAATTCAAAGATCTTTCTCGAACGGCAGCAGATACAGCCGGTGCAGGAAAATCTCGATCTGATCGCCTCACTCACCGAACGCATCGGCGCGATTACCGACGATCTGAAGGCGCTTTCGCGGCGCGGCCGCACGGCGGCCGAACCGGTATCGCTTTCGGAAGTGCTCGAAGGTGCGGTCCTTTTGCTGCAGAGCCGGTTCACCGGGTCGCTGGACATGCTGGTCATCGAGCCGATTGCGGAAAATCTGGAGGTGATGGGAAGCCGGCTGAGGCTGGAGCAGATCTTCATCAACCTTCTGCAGAACGCGCTTGAAGCGGTCGAGGGACGTGAGACGGGACAGGTCACCGTTTCGGCAATGGCGACCGATGACAAGGTTTCGATCGGCGTGGCGGATAATGGTCCGGGCATCGCGTCCGACATTCTCGCCGAACTGTTCCAGCCGTTCAATTCATCCAAGGAAAAAGGTCTGGGGCTCGGGCTGGTCATCTGCAAGGACATCGTGGCGGACTATGGCGGTCAGCTGGATGTCGAGACCGGCGACGCCGGGACCCGATTTACCGTTCATCTGAAAAGAGCCTGAACATGACCGCAGCCGTTCCCGTTTTTCTCATCGATGACGACAAGGACCTGTTGAAGGCAACCGCCCAGACGCTGAGCCTGGCCGGTTTCGATGTCCACTCGTTTTCTGCCGGCAGCGAGGCCCTGTCGCAACTCGGCGACGGTTTTCCAGGCGTGGTCGTCTCGGATATCCGCATGCCGGGGCTGGACGGATTGCAGATTTTCGACAGGATCTCGGGCCTCGATCGTGAATTGCCGGTTATTTTGATGACCGGTCACGGCGATATACCGATGGCGGTGAAGGCCATCCAGAATGGCGTTTACGACTTCATCGCCAAACCGTTTGCAACCGAACGGTTGATCCAGTGTGTCCGGCATGCCGCGGAAAAGCGGAGCCTTGTGATGGAAAACCGGCGGTTGCGGACTGCCGGTGCCGAAGCTGACGAAGGCCTGCCGTTGATCGGCCAGACACCGGTCATGGAGCGGTTGCGCCATATGCTTCGCCAGATCGCCGATACGGACGTCGATGTGCTGGTGACCGGAGAAACGGGCAGCGGCAAGGAAGTGGTTGCAAGCATTCTCCATTCATGGAGCCGGCGATCGGCCGGCAATTTCGTTGCGCTGAACTGCGGCGCTCTTCCGGAACAGGTGATCGAGAGCGAGCTTTTCGGCCATGAGGCGGGGGCCTTTACCGGGGCGCAGAAGAAGCGGGTCGGCCGTATCGAGCATTCGAGCGGCGGTACGCTGTTTCTCGACGAGATCGAGAGCATGCCGCTTTCCACCCAGGTGCAGATGCTGCGGGTTCTGGAAATGCGCGAGGTCACGCCGCTCGGCACAAACGAGGTGCGCCCGGTAGATTTGCGCGTCGTGGCAGCCTCCAAGGTCGATCTTGGTCACCCTGACCAAAGGGCGGTCTTTCGCGAAGATCTCTATTACCGGCTGAACGTCGTCACGCTGACGATCCCGCCGCTGAGGGAACGGCGCGAAGACATTCCGCTCCTGTTCAACTATTTCACCAGAAAGGCAGGACAGCGTTTTGGTCGCGAGGTTTCGGACCTGCCACGCCAGGTGGTCGATCACCTGCGCGATCATGCGTGGCCGGGCAATGTCCGCGAGCTTTCCCATTATGCAGAGCGATTCGTGCTCGGTCTCGAACCGTCTGCACCGCTGTCGGCACCGATGGCCAAGGCCGAAGATGGTGTGGGTCTGCCGGAGCGGTTGGAGCGTTTCGAGGCCGATATCATTCGCGAGACGCTGACCGAGTTCGGCGGGGACGTTCAGCAGACGATCATGGCGCTCGGCATCCCCCGCAAGACATTTTATGACAAGCTTCAACGTCATGGAATCGTTCGAAGTGACTACGCGGAACGCCGCTGAAAGCCCTGGATTTGCGAGGTTTTTACCGCGCTGTCGCGTGGGGTGACGGGATGGCCTAATCTTCGCTCGGCCTAAAATGATGCGGAAAAGACTGGTCTCGGAAACACCTGGTTAAGGTTTTCTTTTTATTAACAGGGACCGGTGTGATCACGTTGTTTGATGGTTTCGCGTACATGCATTTTCCGCCTTCCCGCAAAGACATTTCCCCAGTCGAAGACGCAAATTGGAGTGACGAACAGGAGTTCGTGGCCGCCAATGATGCGGAGCAGCCTCTGCCGTTGCCGGAGCCGATACCGGCGGTCGAGCTTGATCCGGAAAAGCTGCCGACATGGCAGCGCGCTTTCATTCTGGCGCCCAATGTGCGCTTTACCCGCACGCCCGGCCGCGGCCCTGCCAAGCAGGACGTCGTTATCGTCGAGGAGGCCGGCCATGCTGAGAACATCTCTCCAGCGCAGGCGCCGCAGCCGATCGCCATCTCCATGCCCGCGGGCCAGCCGGCTCCACATCATGCAAATACAGGTTCCCAAGTGACTAATCTCCAGCGCCGCATCGGCCAGGCATTCGCATCTTCCGCGCCTGCCGCTCCCGTTTCGCAGCCGATCGAGGCAGCCATGCAGCGGGTCGTTGAACAGCCGATCTATCGCCAGCCGGTTGCCGCTGATCCGACGCCTGCCCCTGTGCAGCCGGAAAGCATGCCGGCGCAAAACGCACCCGTCCGCCGCGTGACGTCGATCCCGGATCACCTGATCTGGGAGATGATGAGCCTTGGCGCTTCTGAAAACATCGAGCAGAAAGCCTCGCCGCGCGCATTGACTGCCGCACCTCAGGTCGCGCCGAAGCCAGTTCCCGCGGCGCTGAAGCCGACCGTCACCCGTTTCGTGCCGCCGACCCCCGTGCATGCTCCTGCTGCGCCTGTCGTCGTGGCCGCACCGGTCATTGCTCCTGTCGTTCACGAAGCGCCGTCCGCGATCGATCTTTATCGCCAGATTGCGATCAGGCAGGCGGCACCCGCTCGGATCGCTATCGAGCCTCAGGCCGTCCCATTCATCGATACCGTCGCTCTTGCAACGCCGGTCGAAGCAGTGGTTGAACAGCCTGTATTGGTGGCGGAGCCGGTCGAGATCCAGCCCCCCGCGCCGGTTGCCGTACGCAAGCCGCGGATGCTGACCTTTGCCGAGGACTACACATTCCCGGATATCGATCTGCTGCAGGTTGCCGAGCCGCGCGAAGAGCAGACGATGAGCCAGGAGGCGCTGGAACAGAGCGCCGGGCTCCTGGAAAGCATTCTCGAAGATTTCGGCGTAAAGGGCGAGATCATCGACGTTCGTCCCGGTCCGGTCGTGACGCTCTATGAATTCGCACCGGCTCCGGGCGTGAAATCTTCCCGCGTGATGAACCTGTCGGACGATATCGCCCGTTCGATGTCGGCTCTGTCCGCCCGTGTCGCCGTGATCCCGGGCCGCAACGTCATCGGCATCGAATTGCCGAATGTAGAGCGCGAGACCGTCTATCTGCGCGAACTGGTCGAAAGCAATTCCTATATCGGCACCGATTACCGTCTGCCGCTTTGCCTCGGCAAGACGATCGGCGGCGAACCGGTCATCGCCGAACTCGCAAAGATGCCGCATCTTCTCGTCGCCGGCACGACCGGCTCCGGCAAGTCGGTCGCCATCAACACGATGATCCTGTCGCTGCTTTACCATCTTCGCCCGGAAGAATGCCGGTTGATCATGGTCGACCCGAAGATGCTGGAACTCTCCGTTTATGACGGCATCCCGCATCTGCTGACGCCGGTCGTGACAGATCCGAAGAAAGCCGTTCTGGCGCTGAAATGGGCCGTGCGCGAGATGGAAGAGCGTTATCGCAAGATGTCGCGCCTCAACGTTCGCAACATTGACGGCTTCAACGCCCGCGTTGCCGAAGCGCGCAACAAGGGCGAGACGATCATGATCAGCGTGCCGGTCGGTTTCGACCGCTCGACCGGCGAGCAGGTGTTCGAGGAACAGGCTCTCGATCTGACGGCATTGCCCTATATCGTCGTCATCGTCGACGAGATGGCCGACCTGATGATGGTTGCCGGCAAAGAAATCGAAGGCGCGATCCAGCGTCTGGCGCAGATGGCGCGTGCCGCCGGTATCCACCTCATCATGGCGACCCAGCGTCCGTCCGTCGACGTCATCACCGGCACGATCAAGGCGAACTTCCCGACCCGTATCTCCTTCCAGGTCACGTCGAAGATCGACAGCCGCACGATCCTCGGTGAGCAGGGTGCCGAACATCTTCTCGGCCAGGGCGACATGCTGCATATGAAGGGCGGCGGGCGGATTGCCCGTGTCCACGGCCCGTTCGTCTCCGATTACGAAGTCGAGAAGGTCGTCGCGCATCTGAAGACTCAAGGCCAGCCTTCCTATCTCGGCAGCGTCACCGAGGACGAGGAAGAGGATGGCGTCGAGGAGGAGGAAGATGCAGCTGTCTTCGACCAGACGTCAATGGGTGCGGAAGACAATGGCGACGATCTTTACGAGCGTGCCGTCAAGATCGTCCAGCGCGACAAGAAGTGCTCGACCTCCTACATCCAGCGCCGCCTGTCGATCGGCTACAACCGCGCCGCCTCGCTGGTGGAGCGGATGGAGAAGGAAGGCCTCGTCGGCGCGCCGAACCATGTCGGCAAGCGCGAAATCCTTGGCCCACAGCAGGTACAGCCGCGTCCCGCTGAGGAATAGGATTTATCAGAGAGCCGCTTAGGCGGCTTTCCATTTCATCAGTGATCGTTCGGCCATCGACAGAAGGTCGAAGACGAGGATCGCAAGGGCGGCGACAAGAAGCGCGCCCTGTAAGATGAAGGCGAGATTGTTCGACTGCAATCCTGCGATAATGACCTCGCCGAGCGTCTTTGCCGCCACCGTCGAGCCGATCGTGGCGGTGCCGAAGCCGATGACGGTCGAGATCTTGATGCCGCCGACGATCATCGGCAGGCTGAGCGGCAGTTCGATCTGCCGAAAAATCTGGATGGGCGTCATGCCATTGCCCTTGGCGGCATCGGTTATGTTCGGCGGCACCGTCGTCAGCGCCGTCATCGTATTTTCGAAAATCGGCAGAAGAGCGTAGAGGAACAGTGCGACCAGCGTCGGCCCGTTGCCGAAACCCATGGCGGGAACGGCCAGTGCCAGCACCGCGACCGGCGGAAATGTCTGGCCGATATTCACCACGGTTCGGGCAAGCGGCAGGAATTCGGCACCGAACGGGCGGGTGACGAGGATCGCCAGCGCCACCGCAATGATGGTTGCGAAAAGCGTGGCGATGAACACCATGCGCACATGCAGCAGCGTCAGGGCGGCAAGATCGCCCTGATTGTAGATTGCCGGTGCATTGGCCTGAACCAGAGGCCTGAAGACGAAGTCGAAACTCTCCGGTGAGGCGAGAAAGCCGACCACCAGCAGGAGAAGAATGATGCGGGGTGCAAGGCGAACAAGGCTCATTGCGGCCTGACCGCCTGGCGCAACAGTGTCTGCAATCTCACACGACCGAGCGGTTTTCCGTCAGTCGAGACGACAGGAAGCGCATCCGCGCCGCTCCACATCAGGGCCGCCAGAGCGTCCTGCCGGGTTCTAACCGCTTCGATAGGTTCTCCCTGAGCCTCTCCCGGTTCGATGAGCCCGGCGACAGTGTCGAGCGCAAGAAGCCGGAACGGACGGTCGAACGCGCCGACCAGCCCTTCGACAAAGGGTGTCGCCGGTGCCTTCAGGAGGTCGATGGGGCGGCCGTATTGCAGGAGCATGCCCTTGTCCATCACGGCGATCGTGTCGCCGAGATGGAATGCCTCGTTGATATCATGGGTGACGACGACGATCGTCGTGCCGAAGCGTTTCTGGATCGCCAGCAACTCGTCCTGCGCCTTGCCACGCAGAACCGGGTCCAGCGCGCCGAAGGGCTCGTCCATCAGCAGGATTTTCGGTTCGGCGGCAAGCGCGCGGGCAACGCCGACACGTTGCTGCTGGCCGCCGGAGAGCTGATGCGGATAACGGTCGGCGAAAGCGGCCGGATCGAGCTGGAAGAGATCAAGAAGTTCGTCAACCCGGGCGTTGATCCGCGTCCTGTCCCATTTGAGCAAGCGCGGCACGGTTGCGATGTTTTCGGCCACCGTGCGATGGGGAAACAGGCCATGGCCCTGGATCGCATAACCGATCCGTCGTCTGAGTTCGTGGCCGGGGATGTTTCGCGTGTCTTCCCCGCCGATCAGGATCGTACCTTCGTCCTGCGAAACGAGCTGGTTGATCATCCGCAGGAGCGTCGTCTTGCCCGAGCCGGATGTGCCGACAAGAACGGCGATCGTGCCCTCGGGAACCGCGAATGACACGCTGTCGACCACGGCCTTGCCGCCATAACGCTTGGTGACGGACTGGATATCGATCATGCGGGACGGACCTCGCTGCCGGGTGCTTTGCTGAAATCCACCAGCGCATCGAGCACGATGGCGGCGACGAAGGACATGGCGACGGTCGGGAGCGCGCCAAGCAGGACAAGATCCATCGCCGACTGACCCAGCCCCTGGAAGACGAAGACGCCCATGCCGCCGCCGCCGATCAGCGCCGCGATCGTCGCCATGCCGATATTCTGGATGAGGACGATGCGGATTGCCGCAAGCAGGCTCGGAAAGGTCAAGGGGAACTCGATGGAGAAGAGACGCTGCAGGTCGGTCATGCCGGCTCCACGGGCCGCATCATTTGCCTCGCGCGGCACGTTTTCGAGACCGGCGACCGTGTTGGCAACGACCGGCAGAAGCGAATAGAGCACAAGTGCTACGAAGGCCGGAGCCGTGCCGATGCCGGATATGCCGATTGCCGCAGCACCGGGAATGTGCGCCGCCATCCAGCCAAGCGGCAAGATCAGAAGGCCGAACAGCGCGATCGAGGGGATGGTCTGCAGGATATTGAGCATATTGAGCGCTGCCGCACGCAGCCATGATACGCGATGGCAGACGACGCCGAGCGGCAGACCGATCAGGAAGGCGACCAGCATGGAGCCGAGCGCGAGCATCGCATGACGCGACATCTCTGCCCAAAAGGCGTCGGCCCGGTTGGCATATTCCTTCATTACCGAGATATCGGCGAGAATGCCGGATGCGAATATGCCGCCAACGGCCACGATCGCGATGAGGAGCAGCATCAGCCGGACGGTCGGTGAGAGCTTGAGCTTGGCGATGACATCGATGAAGGCCAGCGAGAGAGCGAAGAGAAGCAGCCAGAAGCCAGAGCCGGGTGACACGCGTGCATAGGAATTGCCCGGCGGCAGTCCCGCATTGGCGGCACTACCGAGGGCCAGTATCACGGCAAGCAACGCGGCCGTCACGATTGCCAGCCGTGCCGAAGCCGGAAGGCGAAGAAGCAGGCACAAGCCGACGATAACCAGCGCAGCAGCAAGCGCGATACTGCTCACGGAAGGGAGCGCATCGATCAGCATCTGCCCCTGACCCTCAAGGATACGGTTCGGCTTGACCACGATGAAGGGCAGCAAAAAGGTCGAAACCAAGATAAGAGCGGCCATCAGCACACCCGTCTTTTCCAGCCCTCTGCCTTTGTGCAAGCGGTTGCCCCTTCTATCGTGTCGAAGCCCTGTCGGCCTTACTTGAGGAAGCCGTTTTTCTTCAAAAAGTCCTCGGCGACAGTCTTTGCCGGCTCGCCGCCGACCTGTACGCGGCCGTTCAAATCCTGCAGTGTCACGAGATCGAGCTTCTCGAAGACGGGTTTCAGCAATTCGGCGATCTTCGGGTTCTTTTCGAGCGCAGCCTGGCGAATGATCGGGGCCGGTTGATAGACAGGCTGCACCTTCTTGTCGTCATCGAGCACGACGAGGCCCGAGGGGGCGATGCCGCCATCCGTGCCATAGACCATAGCCGCATTCGCGCCATTCGTCTGATTGGCGGCTGCCGCGATCGTTGCCGCGGTGTCGCCGCCCGAAAGCGTGATCAGCTGTTCCGGCTTGAGCTTGAAGCCATAGGTGGTCTGGAAGGCGGGGAGCGCGGCTGCCGAATTGACGAACTCGGAGGATGCCGCCAGCACGATCTCGCCGCCGCCGGCGATGAACTTGCCGAAATCAGAGAGCGTCTTCAGCTTGTTTCCCTCGGCAACATCCTGGCGGACGGCGATGCCCCAGGTGTTGTTGGCGGGCGAAGGTGTGAGCCAGACGATCTTGTTGGCGTCAAGATCGAGCTTCCTGACGGTCTCATAAGCCTGTGCCGGATCCTTCCAGGCGGGATCATCGGCCTTCTCGAAGAAGAAGGCGCCGTTGCCGGTATATTCCGGATAGATGTCGATCTCTCCGGCGGTGATCGCCTTGCGCAGCACGGGCGTAGCACCGAGCTGGATGCGGTCGGTCGCCTCGATATTATTGGCTTTCAGGACCGACAGGATGATGTTTCCGAGGACACCGCCCTCGGTGTCGATCTTCGACGAGACGACGACCTGTGCCGATGCCGCCGTGGCAGAGAGGGACAAGGCGAGTATAAAGCCCGCGAACTTAGTGGTGAGCGACATCGGAACTTCCCTGGTTTCCTGGAACCGGCCGCAATGCCGGCGCGTTTGATGAAGTGGTTCGCAGGAAAGCTAGAGCGCCGGTCAAAAGTGTCGAGGACGATTCGACTAACGAATGCCCGGAAGTGGAAAAACCTTCGTTTTTTTATCGAGTTAAGGCGAAAGGGGGTGCACTGGAAAGTTGGTTGTCGAAATCCGTCACAATGTCGGCACTCGGGTCGCCGTTAACTTGACATGAGGTTGCTCCGGCATAATGTCGCACCTGGTTCGTTCTATTAGAATGGAGAAAGATTCACGATGAATATGGACCTCTCGAGGCGCAGCTTTATGAAGCTCGCTGGGGCAGGGGTTGCGGCGACTTCCATGGGCGCTCTGGGTTTCAGCGAAGCTGAAGCCGCTGAAATCGCTCATGTGCGGCCATTCAAGCTGGCCACAACCACGGAAACCCGCCAGACCTGTCCCTACTGTTCCGTCGCCTGCGGCATCATCATCTATTCGAAGGGCGATGTGCGCAAGGGTGGCAATGCGGAAGTCGTCCACATCGAAGGCGATGTCGACCACCCCACCAATCGCGGGACGCTCTGTCCCAAGGGGGCGGCGCTCAAGGACTTCGTAAAGTCCCCGACACGCCTCCTGTACCCGATGCATCGCAAGCCCGGTTCGGACAAGTTCGAACGTATGTCCTGGGACGAGGCTCTCGACCGCATCGCGCGGCTGATGAAGGACGACCGCGACGCCAACTTCCTCGCCAAGAACGAGAAGGGACTGGATGTCAACCGCTGGACGACGACGGGCATGCTTGCAGCGTCGGCCACTTCCAACGAAACGGCTTGGGCAACTTTCAAGTTCGCCAAGTCCATAGGTATAGTCGGTTTCGATAATCAGGCACGCGTCTGACACGGCCCCACGGTGTCCAGTTTGGGCCCAACTTTTGGCCGTGGTTCAATGACGAATGCTTGGACCGACATCAAGAATACCGACCTCGTCGTCGTCATGGGCGGCAACGCGGCGGAAGCTCACCCCTGTGGTTTCAAATGGGTGACGGAAGCAAAGGCCCATCGCGGCGCCAAGCTGATCGTCGTTGACCCGCGCTATACCCGTACGGCCTCCGTATCGGATTATTACGCGCCGATCCGCCAGGGTACCGACATCGCCTTCCTCAACGGGGTGATGAAATATTGCATCGATAACGGCAAGGTGCAGTGGGAATACATGAAGGCGTTCACCAACGCCTCGTTCATCGTGAAAGACGGTTTCGGCTACAAGGATGGCTTGTTTACCGGCTATGACGAGGAAAAGCGTGACTACGACAAATCCACATGGGATTATGTCTTGGGCGATGACGGCTTTGCCGTGACCGACCCGACGCTTGAGCATCCACGTTGCGTCTGGAACCTGTTGAAGGAGCATCTCGCCCCTTACACGCCGGAACTGGTCGAACAGGTCTGCGGTACGCCGAAGGAGAAATTCCTCAAGGTTGCCGAGATGATCTCGGAATGCTCGACGCCGACCAAGACGATGACGTCGATGTATGCGCTCGGCTGGACCCAGCATTCCAAGGGTTCGCAGAACATCCGCGCCATGGCGATGCTGCAGCTGATCCTCGGCAATATCGGCGTACGCGGTGGCGGCATGAACGCCCTTCGCGGCCACTCGAACATCCAGGGTCTGACGGACCTCGGCCTGATGTCCCATCTCCTGACCGGTTATCTGACGATGCCGACGGAGAAGGACACCGACTTCGACACTTATATGTCGACGCGTCAGTTCAAGCCGCTTCGTCCGGGTCAGACCAGCTACTGGCAGAACTACAAGAAGTTCATGGTCTCCTTCCAGAAGGCCATGTGGGGTGACGCTGCGACAGCCGAAAATGGCTGGGCGTTCAACTACATACCGAAACTCGACGTTCCGGCATACGATGTCCTTCGCATGTTCGAACTGATGAACAGCGGTAAGGTGAACGGCTATATCTGCCAGGGTTTCAACCCGATCTTGGCCTTCCCCAACCGGGCCAAGATCACGTCTTCTCTGTCGAAGCTGAAGTTCATGGTCACCATGGACCCGCTGGAAACCGAGACCTCGCGGTTCTGGGAAAATCACGGCGACTTCAACGACGTGGATACCGCATCCATCAATACCGAAGTGTTCCAGCTGCCGACAACCTGCTTTGCAGAAGAAGACGGCTCGCTGACCAATTCGGGCCGTTGGCTGCAGTGGCACTGGCAGGCAAGTTCGCCTCCGGGCGAAGCCAAGCATGACAGCTGGATCATCGCGCAGCTTTTCCTGCGCATGAGAGAATTGTATCGCAAGGAAGGCGGCGCCTTCCCCGATCCGATCCTCAACCTGTCGTGGAACTACGAGGACGAGAACGAACCGACGGCGGAAGAGCTGGCGAAGGAGATCAACGGCCGTGCGCTGAGCGATCTCATGGACCCGACCGATCCGAGCAAGGTTCTGGTTGCCGCCGGCAAGCAAGTGGTCAACTTCTCGCAGCTTCGCGACGACGGTTCGACCATGGCCGGCTGCTGGGTGTATTCCGGCTGCTGGAACGAGCAGGGCAACAATATGGGCCGTCGTGACAACCACGATCCGGACGATACCGGTGCCTATCTGGGCTGGACCTTCGCCTGGCCGCTGAACCGCCGTACGCTCTATAACCGCGCGTCGGCGGACATCAACGGCAAGCCGTGGGATCCGACCCGCAAGCTACTCGAATGGGATGGTTCCAAGTGGACCGGTTATGACGTTCCGGATATCGCCCCCACGGCGAAACCCCAGGATGTCGGCCCCTTCATTATGAACCAGGAAGGCGTCTCGCGTCTGTTCGCTCGCGGCATGATGCGTGACGGTCCTTTCCCGGCTCATATGGAGCCCTTCGAAAGCCCGGTCGAAAACGTCTTCAATCGAAAGATGCGCGGCAACCCCGTTGCCCGTGTATTCGCATCGGATGCAGCCCAGCTCGGCACGTCGGCGGAGTTCCCCTATGCGGCGACCTCCTACCGCCTGACCGAACATTTCCACTACTGGACGAAGCACAACCGGGTGAACTCGGCGCTTCAGCCGGAATTCTTCGTGGAGATTTCGGAAGAGCTGGCCGCGGAAAAGAAGATCGAACATGGCGGCTGGGTCCGCGTGTGGTCGAAACGTGGTTCGGTAAAGGCCAAGGCCGTGGTGACGAAGCGCATCCGGCCCCTCATCTGCGACGGAAAGCCGGTTCATATCGTCGGCATACCGCTGCACTGGGGCTTTACCGGCTCGGCGAAAAAGGGCTTTGGCCCGAACTCGCTCGCAGCCTTTGTCGGTGACGCCAATATCGAGACCCCGGAATCGAAGGCGTTCCTCGTCAATATCGAGCCTTCGACCGCACCCAAGGACAAGGAGGCAAGCGTCTGATGGCCAATACCATGGACAGCCCGCGCACCGCCGTCAGCAATCCGCCGGTGCAACCGATGGAGACCAACCTCACGCAGCGCGACCTCATCCGGCGCTCTGCAACATCCGAGCTGCCGCAACCCGAGCGGCAGCTCACTCCCGTCGCAAAGCTCATCGACGTGTCGAAATGCATCGGCTGCAAAGCCTGCCAGTCGGCATGTGTGGAGTGGAACGACACCAATCCGGAAATCGGCGAGAATGTCGGCGTCTATACCAACCCGCACGACCTTTCCGCCGATATGTTCACGCTCATGCGGTTCTCCGAATGGATAAACCCTGAGACCGACAATCTGGAATGGCTGATCCGCAAGGACGGTTGCATGCACTGCGCCGATCCTGGCTGTCTGAAGGCCTGCCCTTCGCCGGGTGCGATCGTGCAGTATTCGAACGGCATCGTCGACTTCGTGCATGAGAACTGCATCGGCTGCGGTTATTGCGTGAAGGGCTGCCCCTTCAATATTCCCCGCATCTCGAAGACGGATCACCGTGCCTACAAATGCACGCTCTGTTCCGACCGTGTTGCCGTCGGTCAGGGGCCTGCCTGCGCCAAGGCCTGCCCGACGCAGGCGATTGTCTTCGGCACCAAGGAAGACATGAAGAAACATGCGGAAGGCCGCATCGCCGATCTGAAGTCGCGCGGTTATGCCAATGCCGGTCTTTACGATCCGCCGGGCGTCGGCGGCACACACGTCATGTATGTGCTGCACCATAACGACAAGCCGCATATCTATGCGGACCTGCCGGACAACCCTGCCATTTCCGCCGTCGTGCAGACGTGGAAGGGGGCGACCAAATATGCTGGCCTCGCAGTGATGGGGCTTGCTGCGGCAGGCACAATCCTGCACGGCCTGTTCGCCAAGGCCAATCGCGTGTCGAAACACGAGGAACAGGAAGCCCAGGAAGCCGTTGATCACGCCGACAAGCGTGAGGAGAACGCCTGATGAGCAGTCTAACGGATAACACCTCCGCCAACGTCGCAGCCGCCAAGGCTGGTGCCGAAGACACGATCCGGCGTGGCCCGCCAGTCGAGGTCGTTCGCTATGGCGTCGGCAAGCGCATCAACCACTGGATCACGGCGATCAGCCTGATCCTACTGTTGCTGTCCGGCCTCGCCATGTTCCATCCGTCGCTGTTTTTCCTGACCGAACTCTTCGGCGGTGGGCAGATGACGCGCTGGATCCACCCATGGATCGGCATCGTGCTGTTCTTCTCGTTCTTCATCCTCTTCGCACAGTTGTGGAAGCTGAACCTGCCGAACCGGGACGATGTGAAATGGGCCTCGCAGATCGGCGACGTGATCGGCGGACATGAGGAGCGTTTGCCGGAACTCGGCAAATACAATGCCGGTCAGAAGTTCATCTTCTGGGGCATGGCCTCGTTGATCATCGTGCTGATTGCGACCGGCATCATGGCGTGGGAACAGTATTTCGGTCTGCTGACAAGCATTCCGACCCAGCGCATCGCGCTTCTGGTTCATTCGCTTGCAGCGGTTGCGATCATCCTGGTCTTCATACTGCATGTCTATGCGGCGATCTGGACGCGTGGCACGATCAGCGCCATGACGCGGGGAACCGTGACTGGTGGCTGGGCATGGCGCCACCATCGCAAGTGGTTCAAGGACATGGCTGGACGCGGCAGGATCGATCCGGCAGAATGAAAACGGGGCGTTGCGCGCCTGTGCGTGCGACGCCCCCATAGGTTTCAATGACGCATCTGCTTGTGAGGCTCTTTGCCATCAAAGCAATGCGCGACAGGAAGCTGTGGCCGGTCGGCCCTGCGAGGTAGAATGTCCGTATCATCCCTACAGCCTGATCCCTCGATGATCGGGGGCATCTCCAAGGCGCCTTTCTCCCTGATGCCGAACCCGGCCCGTTTTTTCAGGGAACGGGCGACACGCTTCGAGGTTCTGGCCGAGACCAGCAATCTCGCGCCTTATCTCAAATTCCTCGCAAGTATCGCACGTATCCAGGCGGATATCGTTTCCGAGCTTGAGCCGGTGGAGCCGGTCGAGGCCGAACAGATTGCTCGTGCCCGCGAAGCCGCCATGCCGCCGATCGATCGTTCTGCGATGATCCGGTCGGATGATTACCGCAAAACCTTGCGGCTGTTCCTCGACCGTGCAAAGGCCCTGGAAATGCCGGCAGCAGCGGCGGAAGCGCTGAAAGCAGTGAGCGCCGCCGATGAAGAGACGGTTGGCTGGATGGCGGAGAACGTCATTGCCGACAGCCTGCCGGTCGAAAGCCTCGCGCACCATCTCTATGTTGCAGCCGCGACGCAGGTTCATGCGGCTCGTCTCGCAGCAGGGCTTGATGGCAAGGCGCTGGTGCCGGTATCGGTCGGTGTCTGTCCTTCCTGTGGGGGAAAACCGGCTGGCTCGATGGTGATCGGCGTGCAGGGGGCGGAAGGAGCGCGTTACGCGTGCTGCTCCTGTTGCTCGACGATGTGGAACGAAGTCCGGGTGAAATGCATCGTCTGCGGCTCAACCAAGGGTGTCGGCTATCGCGCGGTCGAGATCGATGGCGGCGAGGACGCCGTGATCAAGGCCGAGACCTGCGACAGCTGCAACAGCTGGAGCAAGATCCTCTACCAGAATAAGAACCCGACGCTGGAAATGATTGCCGATGATGTTTCAAGCCTCGGCCTCGACCTTTTGATGAAGGAAACCGACTATCGCCGTGCGGGTTTTAATCCCTTTCTGATCGGATACTGAGCCGATGCCGGGATTAGCCGATCTTCGCCATCTGCCATCAGTTGACCGGATGATGAACCTGCATTCAATTGCGCCTTTGCTAGAGCGCCATGGCCGCGTCGTGGTGACCGACGAGTTGAGGGGCGTGCTTGTCGATATCCGGGAAGCGGTGAAGGCCGGCGCCGATGTTCCGGATGAGGCGGGTGTGCTCGCCTCGCTGATCAGCCGCCTCGGTTATCTGGATAAATCAAACCTTCGGCCGCTGTTCAACCTCACAGGCACAGTGCTGCATACCAATCTCGGACGGGCGCTACTCGCCGAAGAAGCAATCGCCGCGGCAGTTGACGCGATGCGGGATGCAGCAGCGCTCGAATTCGACCTCGATACCGGCCGGCGTGGTGAACGTGACAGCCATCTGCGCGAACTGCTCTGTGAACTGACCGGCGCCGAGGATGCGACGATCGTCAACAACAATGCAGCGGCAGTTCTGATTTCGCTCAATGCGATCGGTGCCGGGCGTCAGGCGATCGTTTCACGCGGTGAGCTGATCGAGATCGGCGGCGCATTCCGAATGCCCGACATTATGGAGCGCGCCGGGGTTGAGCTAGTTGAGGTCGGCACGACCAACCGCACGCACGCGCGAGACTACATTAAGGCGGTTGGGCCGGAGACGGCGCTGATCCTCAAGGTTCACACCTCCAACTACCGGATCGAAGGGTTTACGGCGGAGGTTGAGGGTGCCGAGCTTGCGAGGATCGCCAGGGATCTGGGGGTTGCGCTGCTGAACGATCTCGGATCCGGCACGCTGGTCGATCTTTCTCGCTACGGGCTCGCCAAGGAGCCGACCGTGCGCGAGGCTGTAGCGGAAGGCGCCGATCTCGTGACGTTTTCCGGCGACAAGCTGCTTGGCGGGCCGCAGGCGGGCTTCATAGTCGGCCGCAAGCACCTGATCGCCGAAATCAACCGTAACCCGCTGAAGCGGGCGCTGCGGGTCGACAAGATCCGCATCGCTGCGCTTGCCGCAACTCTGAAACTCTATCGTGATCCGGACCGACTGGGCGAACGCCTGCCGACTCTGCGCATGCTGTCGCGCAAGCAGCCGGAAATCCGGGCGCAGGCGGAGCGTTTGTTGCCACAAGTCACATCGCTGCTGCAGCGACAAGGTTACGGTGTCGAGATTTGCCCGTGCTCGAGCCAGATCGGCTCCGGGGCGTTGCCGGTCGATACTGTCCCGAGTGCCGGGTTGCGGATCACTGCCGCATCGGGCAGTGCGCTGGAAGGACTGGCGTCACTGTTTCGCTCGTTGCCGCGGCCGATCCTTGGGCGGTTGCAGGATGGCGCCATGGTGCTGGATCTGCGTTGCCTTACCGATGAAAATTCCTTCATCGCGAGCCTTTCCGAGGGGACCGGTCATGCGCTGGCTTGACCGGCTGCGCGGCAAGGCGACGGAAACTGCGGCTGATACGGTTTCTGTCAAGATGGAACATGCTCTGGCTGCGGCCAATAGCGGAGATTACGATACGGCGCTTGCGCTTTGGGAGCCCTTGGCGCGTATGGGCGTTGCCCGCGCACAAAACAATATTGGGGCCTGTTTCGCCGAAGGGCTTGGCGTGCCGTCAGATCGTCCGCTGGCGTTGAAATGGTTGACGCTTTCGGCGGAAGCTGGAGATCCCGTCGGTCAGCGTAACTGCGCGGCTTTTTACATGCAAGGTTCGGATGCCACTGGCTTGGATGCCGATCCAGCTAGAGCCGCAGTACTTTATCGGCTTGCGGCCGAACAGGATGACGCGCCATCGCAGGATATGCTGAGCTGGCTTTTGCTTGAGGGCGAAATCATTGGGTTTGATCCGGCAGAGGCAAAGCTCTGGGCCGAACGCGCGGCCGAAGCGGGTGTTGCCACTTCGATGACCCGGCTCGGCATGCTCTATCACAACGCCATCGGTGTCGATCGCGATCCTGTCAAGGCCGTCTCCTGGTGGCGCAAGGGGGCCGCAGGAGACGACGCGGATGCGCAGGCGATGCTGGGAGCTGCCTACCATATGGGTGCAGGAGTGCCGGCCGACCGCGTTGCTGCACTCGCATGGCTGCTTCGTGCCCTGGCTGGCGGCAGCGCTCTGGCCCAGCCATTTCTGAATGCGGCTCGCGAAAACCTCACTTTGGCCGAAACGACGGACGCTGAACGCCGCGCGAAACTGCCGCTCTCGGAGATGATAGCTGCGGGAGACAAGTCATGATCATCGGAACCGCAGGCCATATCGATCATGGCAAGACGGCGCTTGTTAAAGCGCTGACCGGTACCGATGCCGACCGACTGAAGGAAGAAAAGGCGCGCGGCATCACCATTGATCTCGGTTTTGCCTATGCCAGGTTTTCAGGCGATGCCGTCACCGGTTTTATCGACGTGCCCGGCCATGAGCGCTTCATCCACACCATGCTGGCGGGTGCAGGTGGAATTGACTACGCGCTGTTGGTGGTGGCGGCCGATGACGGGGTCATGCCGCAGACCCGAGAACATCTCGCCATTCTGGACCTGCTCGGCATCGACCGTGGTGTCGTAGCGCTGACCAAGGCTGATCTGGCGGATGAGGAGCGGACCGCCACGGTTTCCAATGAGATCCAGGACCTGCTTGCCCCTACGCGCTTGAGCGGTATCGATATTCTGCCGGTCTCTGCGCTGACAGGTCAGGGCATCGAGGAGCTGAAGTCGATCCTTGCCGAGGCGGAGCGGGCAACTGTTGAGACTGCGATCGAGGGCCGCTTCCGTCTTGCCGTCGACCGTTCTTTCACGCTTTCGGGTGCCGGCACCGTCGTCACCGGCACGGTTCTTTCCGGTTCTGTTGCTATTGGCGATGCGGTGACCGTGTCGCCTTCGGGCCTGTCGGCCCGTATCCGCTCCATCCACGCGCAAAACCAGAAAGTCGAGCGCGGGTTTGCCGGGCAACGCTGCGCGCTCAATCTCGCCGGAGAGGCGATCGCCAAGGATGCAATCCATCGCGGCGACATGGTGGTCGATCCTCTCCTGCACGCTCCGACTGACCGGATAGATGCCGAGCTCTCGGTGTTGGCGAACGAGCCCAAGGCGATCGGCCAGTGGTTTTCGGCGCGTTTTCATCATGAAAGCGTTGAAACCGGAGTGCGCATAGTGCCGCTCGAAGGACCGGTGGCGCCGGGCACGACCGGTCGCGTGCAGCTTGTGCTCGATCGTGCGATCGCAGCAGCGGTTGGTGATCGTTTCATCCTGCGCGATGTCTCGGCTCAACGCACCATTGGCGGTGGATACCTCATCGACCTGAGGCCGCCCGCCAGAAAACGGCGCACGCCTGAGCGGCTAGAACAGTTAACGGCCGCGAGCAGGCCCACTGCAGCCGAACAGCTTGCCGCATTGCTGGATACCGCGCCCTATTTGGTCGATCTCGACGCATTTGCCCGCGACCGTGCGATGTCACTACCGCAATTGACGGCCGTGACGGACGCAGCCGGTATCGTGTTGGTCGAAGCTGGAGGTGTCGGTTACGCCATGTCGGCCGCCCATCGCGCGGCCTTCTCCACCCAACTGATCGAACTGTTGACGACCTTCCACGCGGAAAACCCGGAGTTGCAGGGCCAAGGGCGCGAGCGGCTGCGCATGGCTATGACGCCGCGTCTTCCGGCACCTGCTTTTCTCGCCGTCATGCGCGCCGAAGCCGCGGTCGGCAATATCGTGCTTGAAGGCGCGTTTCTACGCTTGCCCACCCATGTGGCGCAGTTGGGGGAGGAAGAGGAAGCACTTTATTCCGAAATTCTGCCGCATCTCACCGGTGAAAACCGTTTCCGCCCGCCGCGCGTGCGCGATCTTGTCGAACTGATCAGTGCCGAAGAGCGCGAGATCCGGCGTGTACTGAAACTTTGTGCCCGGCTTGGTCGTGTTGACCAGATCCGCCACGACCACTTCTTCACCCGCGAAACCACGGCGGAGATGGTGCGGTTCGTGCGCGAGCTGGCAACCGTGGCGGAACATGGGGAATTCGTTGCCGGATCCTTCCGGGACCGTGTCAACAACGGTAGAAAGGTCGCGATCGAAATCCTCGAGTTTTTCGATCGCCATGGTGTGACCTTGCGGCGAGGGGATCTTCGCCGTATCAACCCGCATCGGCTCGACCTGTTCGGCTTGTCCGGTCCTGATGCCGAAAATGGAAGAGAATCGTCCCCGGTGGGGCGTCCGGACTTCAAATCCGGGTGGGGCAGCGACGCTGTCTTGGGTGGGTTCGACTCCCATTCTCTTCCGCCATCAGGAGAAAGTCATGAGTAGTGCTCCCGCCGATAGCGATTTCGACGACTGGGTGATCGACACCTATGCCGAGACCGGCTCTTTCACCATGCTCTTCATTCTGGTCTCGATCACGGAAATCAAAGTGGAACTGCTGCGCTCCGCTTATCTGCATGTGGTGGGCGACGAGTTGCGCTGGCCCGATATGACGAACCTTTTTAAGGGCGCTGGTGTCAACTGGTCGGGCGCCGTGTTCTACCGTGCCGGCCGTGAGGGGCTTGTCGAAGATCGGGAGGCCAAGGTGCGTTTGGCTTCACTGGTGCGTAAGCTGGAAGAGGACCGCTCGCTGATCCGCGATGGCGAGTTTTTCAATAAGGATGGGCTTCGGCTGATGATTGAGGAAATCAAACCGCACTGATCGCAGCATACTTCCTCAAATAAAAAGCCGCCCGAAAGGCGGCTTTATTCGATCAGGAGACGGGTATCAGACCGTGATTTCCTTGGAGGAAATCGAATAGGCGAATGTCTTCGGGCTTAGACAATCCACTTCACCGCGCGATGTGAAGGCTGCGGGATACATGAAGAAATTCTGGCGGATTTCGTTGCCCGGCAGGGTGATGTCACGGGCTGTGTTGTAACCAATCCAGTTCATTTCCCAGTTGCCGAAAGCCTTCTGGCGGAAAGCCTGGACGGCATCGTTGTCGAGCGGCAGCTTTTCTTCAAGCACGACCTTGCGGACATCGGCCGGGTCGACAGGAACCCAGCCCTGGCCTTCAAGATAGACTTCGGCGCGACAGTGCTGTGCACCGGTAATGTCGCCGGCGCGGCCGAGCGCCTTGAATTGTTCCGATGTCGCCACGCGAACACCAAAGACGTCACGGGCAGGAAGGCTGGCGGCCCGGGCAAGCGCCGTGTACAGGCTATTGATATCGGCGCATTTCCCGCCGAAATAACCGCTTTCCAGCATGTCCTTCACATTACCGACGCCGCAGCCGGCGACATTGGCATCGCGGAAGGTGTTTTCGACGACCCAGTCATAGATGGCGCGGGCCTTGTCCTCGTCTTTCTCACGGGCGCCGACGATCTTCATCGCCGTATCCTTGACGATGCCGTCGATCGGCGCGCTCGGCGTGGCGACGAGAGCGGCATCAAGTTCGGCCCGTGATACCGAAACGCCGTCGGCGGTGCGATTGCGTGTCTGGACCGTCTGGGTGAATTCGATGCTTCGCTTTCCGTCAGCCTGCCACTCGACAGAAAGAATATCAGCGCCGGATGTGGAATCCTTCTTGATTGCGATCTGCTTCGAATCGGACATCCAGTGCGGCGCAGATGCCTTCTGGTATTCGCCGGCCGACTGGGCAACAGGCAGCCACAGCTTTGCCGAGCCTGTCGTGTCGGTGAGGTCCACCTTGGTGGTTACCTCGAATGTGCGCCATGCGCCGGTATCAGCCACTTTGTCGGCAGCAAAAACCGGGCTGGCGCCGCGGGAAGCGAATGCAGCGGCAACAGAGGCAGTTGCGGCATGGCTGAGAAAACGGCGACGGTTCAACATAATGGGTCCAACTCCTGTCGACTGCGCATCACGCTGAACCAAACTTGTTTCAAGGCGTACAATGCGCGGCTCAAATTGCGATATAATGTCGCCTGGACTTACTCCTTTGCCGCAGTCGGCGAAACAGGAATCGCAATTTTCAAGCTTTTTTGAGCGGTTCAGTCGGAAATCAGCACCCCTGTCTGACCTCTGCCCCACCACCTGCGGGCTGCTCGCTGGGTACTGCCATGGCGAGATCAAGACCGCGCGCAGTTGGTGGCTGCCATGTTCTGGATTCCGGCAGCGCGCCTTGGGGATTAGTTCCCATATGGGCGCCGCCTGTACCGCCGGTCCAGCCGGTCGAACCTATATTTCCGGGCGCGGTCCCATCAGCACTCCGGCGATCTGGCGCAGTTGCTGCTTCTGCCTTATTGGCTGAATTGCAGTTGCCCTTGCCTTCAAGGCTTTGGGCCGAAGGCGGAGAGCCGCTATTAGGTGTTTGGGCTATCGCCGGAACACTTGCCATCGCCAAGGCGGAGGCGGCGAGAGAGGCCAGAAGTGTGGCGCGGAAAACGGGCATCATGGGAACTCCTTCCTTTGCCCACAACGCTTGTGCACAAAGGCGAGTTCCCTTGGATAATCCGATTGGGTGAACGGATCAGATGAAGTCGATCAGCGGTTGACGACAATGCCGGCTGCGCCGTCTTCTACCGTGCCGACAACGGTCGCCAGGGGATAACCCGCATCCCGCGCCTGACCTACCAACGCATCTGCCTTGTCGGCCGCGACGGCGACCAGCAGGCCGCCAGACGTCTGCGGATCGGCCAGCAACATTCTCTGCCATTCCGGCATATCTTCCGGCAGCGTAATCGCATCGCCATAGCTCGCCCAGTTGCGGACCGACGCTCCGGTAATAAAGCCCTGTTGCGCAAGTTCCTCGGCCTTCGTCAGAAACGGGATGTCGGCAAGGCTGAGCCTCAGGGTCAACCCGGAGGCGCGGGCCATTTCCAGACCGTGGCCGAGAATGCCAAAGCCAGTAACGTCGGTGATGGCGTGAACGTCGGGATCGGCGGCAAGCGTTGTGCCGACCTTGTTGAGCAGTGTCGTCGAGGCGATCATCTCGTCATAAGCTTTTTTCGGGAGAGCATTCTTCTTGATAGCAGAGGAATAGATGCCAATGCCTATGCCCTTGGTGAGGATGAGCTTGTCGCCGGCCTTTGCTCCGCCATTGCGGCGCACCTGACTAGGGTGACAGATGCCGATTACGGCAAGACCATAGATAGGCTCGACGCTGTCGATGGAATGACCGCCCGCAACCGGGATGCCAGCTTCAGCGCAGATCGATGCGCCACCTTCGAGGATTCTGGAAATCTTTTCCGGCTCCAGCTTGTTGATCGGCATACCCAGGATCGCAAGCGCCATGATCGGCTTTCCGCCCATGGCATAGACATCGGAAATTGCGTTGGTGGCGGCGATGCGGCCGAAATCGTAGGGGTCGTCCACCATCGGCATGAAGAAATCCGTGGTGGCGATCACGCATGTATTGTCGTCGATCTGCCAGACAGCGGCGTCGTCGGACATCTCGTTTCCGACCAGAAGCTGTGCGAAAGGCTGCGCGGCCGGCTGGCCTGCCAACAGTTTCTGCAGGACGGCGGGTGCAAGCTTGCAGCCGCAACCGCCACCATGGGCAAGCTCGGTCAGACGGGGAGACGACATATCCATGGTATTCCTCCTTCGGAGCGTGCCGCAGATTGCGGTTCGTGTGGCATGGGTTATGGAGGTGATAACGCCTTGATAACCGCGCGTCTATCACGTTAGGCCGATGTTCTAATTCAATCACTGAGTGGTGAAAGGGCCGGGTTTGAGCGGGGCGAGACAGCCAGCATCCGGTTTACCGACATGATTGTTCTTACAGCACGCTTCATTCGCTATGATGATCGTAACGATTCTGGGATCGGTAAAGAGCATGCGCTACAATTTCGCGGATCTGCCGTTGCATCGGCTGATGGAGCCGGCCTGCCGGGCGACTGCAGCGATCACGCGTCTCGACGAGCGGATTTCTCGGTCGGCAGTCGGTCCGGGCTGGAGCGAAAGATCACATTTCGTCGATGCGGTGGCGTCGCTCTGGATCGATGGCGAACTTGTGCATCTGGAAGATCTGGTGTTGCACGATGCGGCGATGGGCATTCGTGCGCCGACGCATGAACTGACGATAGCCCACGATATTTTGCGAACCAGGCGGCGCATCATCGAGAATGAGCCCGGTTGGGCGCTGAGCCGGGAAGGGCTGAACCAGTTGCGGGGAAAGGCGGTGGAGCGTCCATCTGCCATGCCCGCGGAGACGCCACTGGAGACGAAATCCGCCGGTCTGCAGGATGAAGATGATCCGCTGGCGCAATATCTGGCCGAAATCGACGCTGCCGTCGCCAGAAGCGAGGCAGCACTTTCTCAGGTTCTGAGGCCATCTGCGCCGTCTTATCCCAAGGAACGCGCAGCACTTCTTTACGAACCGGACTGGAACGAGGACGAGCGGCTTGCCGAATGGCAGGATGTGGTCGACGCAAGTGCGAGCCTGCCGCCGGTGCTTCGGGCCGTCTTGTTGCTGGATGCCTGGAACCAGCTGCAGGTGCTTCAGCATGCTCCATGGCTGGGCCGGTTGCTCGCCGCCTCGCTTCTGAGGAAAGAGGGCATCACGACGGCACATCTGGCGGCGTTCAATCTGGGGCTGAAACAGGTCGGGCGGGAATTGCGGACAAGTCCGAAGCAGGAGGTTCGTATCCTGGCCTTTCTCGAGGCGATCACCGAAGCCGGCCAGACAGGCCTTAAGGAACATGATCGCCTTGTGCTGGCGCAGCAGCAGATGCAGCACCGGATCGCCGGACGGCGTCAGTCATCGAAACTGCCCCAGCTTGTCGATCTTGTTCTCTCCCGACCGATCGTGTCTTCGGGCATGATCGCAAAATCGCTTTGCGTGACGCCGCAAGGCGCGCTGAAGATCGCTTCGGAATTGCATCTGAGAGAGCTGACGGGGCGAGGGCGGTTTCGTGCCTGGGGCATCATCTGATGCCATATCCGGCCTGTCGGCAGGCTGGCGGCCAAGGGGGAGGTGTCAAGGGTGCCGGATCGCCGGCACCCTTGACACTTGGGGATTATTTCAAAAAGTCGTTGGCGTAATAGCTCGTAAAATCCGGTTTCGCTTCGAGAGGCTTGCCGCCGGCGGCCTTGAGAATGCCTGCCTTATAGGCGTAAGCGCCGATCGCTTCGAATTTCGAAGGATCGATCGTGCCGATCGCGCCTTCGGCGCTTTCCAGATATTTGCCTTCGATCAGCGCCTTAAGCGACGCCCGGATCAGCGCGCGATCGGTCAAGGCATCCTTGTTGGCCGAGATCAGCAGGTCGGTCGCCTCATCCGGATTTTCGATGGCGAACCGATAGCCCTTGCGGGTCGCCTGGAGGAAGGTCGCTGCTTCTTTCGGATTTTCGTCGAGGAATTTCCGGCTGGAGCCGATCAGGGCCGTGTGCTCGTCCGGCACGCCGAAATCGGCATAACGGAACGCGCCCTGCTTCAAGCCTTCCAGTTCAGCCTTCACACCTTCCCAGGTATAGACTTCCAGCGTGAAATCGACGGCGCCGTTTTCCAGGGCCTGATAGGCGGATGTGCCGAGCGTGATCGTTTCGAACTCGCCCTTGCCGCCGTCATGGCGAATGATCGAGGATATCAGCGCATTTTCCCAGGCAGAGCCGAAACCGCCATAGGTCTTGCCATCGAGATCCTTCGGGCGGGTGATGTCGGAACGGCCTCCCTTGAAGACGAGGCGGCCTGTTTCGGTCTGCACGATGGCATAGGTGCCGACGAGATCTGCACCTGCCGTGCGCTGGGTGAGAAGAGCGATCGAGCCGAGAATGCCGAAATCGGCCACGTGATTGGCAACCAGCGTTCCGGCCGAGGTGTCCGTATAGGGGAGGATTTCGACGTCGAGGCCGGCATCCTTGTAGAAGCCTTTGTCCCGGGCGACGAACAGGCCGATGTGATTGGTATTCGGCGTCCAATCGAGGGCGACCGTAACCTTTGAAGCGGCCTGGGATCGGGCAGGCAGCGCCGGCACGGCGAGTGCGGCGAGTGCCGCGAGCGTGGCGCGTCGGCTCAACAATAATTGGCTCATGGCAACAGTCCTTCCGGTTCCCGGATCTGAGGAGAGAGGAGAAAATCGAGTATCGAGGTTTCTATGGCTGCAGCCTCGGCACGGGCCGTGGGGTGGCTGAAACGGGCGCGCGGCAGGGGAACCGCGATCGTCCGTTCAACGCGTGCGGGGCGCGGCGATAGAAGGTGGATCCTGTCGGAAAGCATCACGGCCTCCCGCACATCATGGGTGATCAGGATGATGGTCCAGCGATGTTTGAGCCACATGGCTTCGAGCCAGATCTGCATCTGGTTGCGGGTGAGCGCATCCAGCGCGCCGAAAGGCTCATCGAGCAGCAGTACGGGCCTGTCCTGGACAACGGTGCGCAGCAGGGCGGCGCGCTGGCGCATGCCGCCGGAAAGCGCCTGCGGATAATGCTGCTCGAAACCGCCAAGGCCGAACTCCTTAAACAGCGGCGCGACGCGCTTTCGAGCCTCTTTTCTCCGCATTCCCTGTACTTGGAGCCCGAGCGTCGTGTTGTCGATGATCCGCCGCCAGGGCATCAGTGCATCGCGTTGCGGCATGAAGGCGAACGGCCGATCGGTGGCAATAAGCGGTTTGCCGGCAAACTGGATCTCGCCGCTGCCGGCATTTGCCGCGCCGGTGAGGAGCTTGAAGATGGTCGATTTGCCCGCGCCGGAAGGCCCTAGGATCGAGACGAATTCGCCGGGCAGGACATCTAGCGAAATGTCTTGCAGCACATCGATTTCGCTATAGCTCAGCGAAATCCTGTCGAGGCGGAGCAGCGGTTCGGTCATGGGCGTCGCCCCGATGTGCTGTCGATCCACGGTGCAGCCAGTCGCTGCACGGCCCAGGTGGCGCTGAACAGAAGCAAGGTCAGCAGTGAGCTGACCAGCACGGCGGCGAGCACGAGGTCCGGCCGGAAATTGTTCTTCGCATTGAGCATGTAGATACCGAGCCCTTTGGCTGCCCCGGCATATTCGGCGAAGATCGCCGCGACCACGGCATAGGTGATCGAGATGCGCAAACCGGCGAAGAAATAGGGAAGCGCCGAGGGCAGGCGGGCAAGCAGGAAGCGCTTCCAGCGGGATGCGCCCATCGAGGCGAGCAGGTCCTCGACTTCATTTTCGGTGGAGGCATAACCTTCAGCCAGGGCGACCAGCATCGGAAAGAAGGTGACGAGCGCCACGAGCAGGATTTTGGGCAAAAGCCCGAAGCCGAACCACAAGACGACCAGCGGTGCGATTGCCACCAGCGGCAGGGTCTGGCTGGCGATGAAGATCGGAAAAAGCGCCCGCCGCATCAGGGCGGAAAAATCGATCGCCATCGACAGCAGGAAAGCGAGGACGAGTGATAACGAGAAGCCCAGAAGCGTCGCGCGAAGGGTCGGCACGGTATTGGCCCAGAGGGCTTCGCGATTGAGCCATGCCTGGAGAAGCACCTGGGATGGCGCGGGCAGGGTTGTCTCCGAAATGCCGGAGGCGCGGCAATAGATCTCCCATGCGAGAAGCAGGCTGCTCGCGGCAACGAGAGCCGGCAATGCCCGGAAGGCATGATTGCGGAGCATACGTCCGCGCATGGGCGAAGTGCTCGACGACATCGACTTGTCCGTGAGGGCGTTAGATGGCGCTCGGGCTGTTGGCCGAAACGGTCAGATCGATGGTGACATGGCCCTGCGGCGGCCCGAAACGGACGAAAGCCTCGCCAACCGTTGCAAAAACCGGCGCGGCATCGCCGCGCAGTTTTGTGCAGAAGTTCTTCGACTTGTCGAACACGCCAGACGACTTGATGAAGTCGATGCAGCCGTAGATCTCGTCCATGTGCTGGCCGATGCCGAGCGTGTAGAGTGAAAATTGCGCGGCTGTCGGCTGTCCGGCAAGCGGAATCGAGGAGACTGCGGCCAATGCCTGTGCCCTGCGCTCCTCAAGGGGTGCGAGTGGCCCGGTCATCTCGGGAACATGGCAGATCGGATCGTCCGGCTCGCCTGGGCAGCCGCGCGACAGCGTTGCATGCATGACGCAATGTTTGCCGGATTTTGCGGCGGCAACGAAGAGGTCGCGCATCGCGGCCATGACGACATCCGGCGTGCCGACAAGAAGCGTCGAAATGTCGTCGGTCTCGATCCTCAACTGATCCCGATAGGGATCAAGCGCGGACAAGGCACCGAGGATGACGTCGGCGAAATCGTCGGACATCGGGTAAAGGGAAATCTGCGCGCCGGAAAACATCTTGCACCTCGCTCCGCTGGCATTATCCAGATCAGCTTTAGGGTCCACGGTCATGACGACCGAATCTCAACCCCGGCGATACGGAGCACCCCTGTTCGGCCCCTGATAGATCAGATGATGCAGCACTTGCAAGAGGGCAGTGTTGAATGACCGTTTCAAGCGGAGTACGAGACGGGTATGAATTCGCTCCGGCCGGTGGAGCTCCGGAGTTTCGTTTCCATGTCTGCCAGACCGCAACAGCGCCGAAAAAACGACCCCGAACGGACGAAGGCAGACATTCTCGATGCTGCGACCGAGGAGTTCGCGACCCATGGTCTGGCTGGTGGCCGCATCGATGCGATCGCCGAGAAGACGCGCACGTCCAAGCGGATGATCTACTATTATTTCGGCGGCAAGGAAGACCTCTATCTGGCGGTGTTGGAGCGATCCTATCGGCAGATCAGAACGCTGGAAGCTGATCTTCTGCTAGAGGACCTGCCGGCGGAAGACGCGTTGCGGGTGCTGATCTCCGAAACATTCGACTATGACGAGGCACATCCCGATTTCATCCGCCTCGTCAGCAGCGAGAACATCAATTGTGCCGCTCACATGCGCCGGTCGGAAACGCTTCTCGATCTGAACATATCGATCATTGAGATGTTGGAAAAAATCATCGACAGGGGCGGGCGCGATGGCGTTTTCCTGCGCCGCACGGATGCAATCGATGTTCACATGCTGATCAGCGCCTTCTGTTTCTTCCGTGTCTCCAATCGCTATACGTTCGGCGCGATTTTCAGGCGCGATCTTTCCGAGGTAGGGCTGATGGCGCGCCACAAGCAGATGATTTCGGATGCAGTCGTCAGCTATCTGAAAACGCCGGACGTGCCTTCCGGCGAAGGCTGATCGATCAGCCTGTGGCATATCGGCCGCAGATATTGTTGATACGCCGCCGGTGTAAGTCTTCGCGCATTGACTCACTTTCCGGCGACCGATAATTCCTGATTTTATCAATCATATTTTTTTGGCTTTGCGTTTGATGCCGCGAAGCCTCTGATTTTGCTCGCGTACACTGAAGGAGCACTCTTATGTCTGGCTCTATTGTTCCCAATGCTTTTGCAAAAAAGTCCCGCAATCGCGGTCATTTTCTCGTGCTTTTGTCCAGCTGCGCCATTGTTCTGCCGCTGCACGCTTTTGCTCAGAATGCCGAAGAGACCGATGCCGGCACGACGTTGAAGCCGATTATCTTGCAGGGCGACGGCTCACCGGTCGGGCCTGATTCCACGATCGTTGCAAAAAGTTCACGCACGAGTTCGAAGACCGATACGCCAATCCTCGATTCGGCAGCAGCCGTTTCGGTGGTGACGCAGAAGGAGATGGATGAGCGCGGGGTGAAGACGTTTGATGAGGCGCTGTCTTATACGCCGGGTGTTTCCACCGATATCTACGGTTCGGACAATCGTTATGACCACTATCTGATCCGCGGTTTCTACTCTACCGGGCAGAGCACGTTCAAGGACGGTCTGCAGGTGCGTAGCGACAACTTCACCGGCAGCCGGATGGAACCCTATGGCTTGCAACGTCTTGAGGTTCTCAAGGGCGCGAATTCCACGCTGTTCGGCATGTCGCAGCCGGGTGGTGTCGTTAACGCGATTTCCAAGCGGCCGCAGGACTACAAGTTCGGCGAGGTCTACACGACATTCGGTGAAGACCATATCGAAACGGGAACCGATTTCGGTGGTCCAATCGACCCGGATGGGATTTGGTCCTACCGTCTGACCGCCAAATGGCAGGATGCCAAACAGGGTATCGAATACAGTGACGATGACCGCATCTACATTGCGCCGGCGCTCACCTTCAGCCCATCTGCCGATACCGACTTCACTCTGCTGACGAGTTATAACAAGCGCAATGGCAGCACGTCGCATGGTACTCCCTACAGCCTGCGCGGCCAGATCGATTCGGAAACTTATCTGGGCGAACCCGATTTCGACAACATGGATACGATCGAACGGAACATCGGCTACGAGTTCCGTCATGACTTTGGCAACGGTCTCGAGTTTCGGCAAAACACACGCTACACGGACCTCGACTTGACGTACGAAGGTGTTTTCGCGCCATACGCGACCGGTATCGGTGATTATACAAGCATCGGCGGCAGCAGAAGTTCTCTCGCCATTTACGGCCACTCAAGGCGTTTCGATGTCGACAACCAATTGCAATATGATGCCAGCATTGGCCAGTTCGACAGCAAGACCTTGCTTGGCGTCAGCTACCAGAAAGCCAAGCTGGAAGAGCGTCGCTACGATGGAAGTTTGAACGGGATTGACCCTTACGATCCGACCTATAGTGGTCGCGATAATGTGGTTTCTGGCTTTTATCGGGATTTCGACGACAATGGCTCACAGGCCGCCAAGAGCGTCTATCTTCAGGAAGAGCTGACAATCGACGATCGCTGGATCGCGACGCTTGGTGCTAGATATGATCACGTGAAGACAAACTCCAGAAGCCTGTATACTGACTATTTGTCTGCCTCCTCCACTCTTTCAGACGACACATCGGTCGATGAGCAGTTCACCAAGCGCGCCGGTTTGACTTACAAGGCGACGAACGAATTGTCTCTTTATGCCAGCTACCAGGAATCCTTCCTTCCTGTAGGGGCAAGTCGCTCGTCTTATGTCAGTGAACCCAAGGCGCAGGAAGGCACCCAGTACGAGATCGGAGCAAAGTATCAGCCGGAAGGCATGGATGCGATGTTCACTGTGGCACTCTTCGACCTGACACAGACGAATGTTCCGCAGTATGATGCATCTTATGCGCAGTACCAGGTGGGCAAGATAAACGTTCGCGGCATCGAGTTGGAAGGCAAGATGGCGCTGACCGATCGTCTCAACCTGACTGCAGGATATTCCTATTGGGATGCAGAGATTGAGGACGACATTCTTTCGGAAAACATAGGGACGCGTCCGGCGCTTGTTCCGAAGCACATGGCGTCGCTTTGGGCCGACTACACGATCCCCGGAAACGGTATTCTGGGTGACCTGACGCTTGGTCTTGGTGCCCGCTTTATCGGGCAGACATATGCCGACAACGCGACTCTGAGCCGCCCCGGCAAGTCGAACCAGATCTCTCTGCCGTCGCGTACCGTGTTCGACGCTGCGATCAGGTATAAGGTTACCGACAGCACCACTTTGGCCGTTAATGCCACCAACCTGTTCGACAAGGAATATATCAGCCAGGTCGATAACTATAGCTACAGCGCCTATTACGGCGACCGCCGCAAGGTTTTGGCGACCTTGAAATATACCTGGTAAATCCGCTCAAGTTCAGGCATTCCTCGGCGCAGTCGAGGGATGCCTTTATTTTTGCGATGTGATTTTGGCTTTCTGCCAACGGAGCGTCGCGGCAGATGATGATAGGAAGAGCGATGCGAAAGGGCGGTTCTGGCGAAGGCTCGGTGGATGCCGGCAATGACGTGAAACGCCGCGAGTTCCTGATGCGCATGGCCGCAGGCGTATCCGGTGCGGTTGTCGTGAGTTCGGGTCTTGCCCCTGTCTTCTCTTCTACCCGCACGGCCTTTGCTGCCGGTGAGGAACTGCGTTTCGAGCATGTCTATGGCGAGACCGTTCTGTCGAAGCCGGCGGAACGTGTCGTGTCCCTGGGATACAACGTCCACGATGCGCTTCTGGCGCTCGATGTCGTGCCTGTCGGCATCCGTCAGTGGTTCGGCAACCAGCCCTACGGTGTGTGGCCATGGGCACAGTCCCGTCTGGGTGATGCCAAGCCGCAGCTGATTTCCGGCGAAGTCTCGATGGAAGTGGTGGCTAGCCTGCAGCCCGATCTGATCGTTGCTGCCGGGGCCGGCATATCGAAGAACGAATATGATGTGCTGTCGCAGATCGCGCCCGTTCTGATGCAGCCGAAGGACAAGCCAGCTTATGGTACGACATGGGATGAGCTGGCCCGAATGGTCGGTAAGGCCGTAGGCAAAACGGAACTCGCCGAAAAACGCATTGCGGAGGTTGACGCGAAATTTCAGTCGGTGCGTGCCGCCCATCCTGAATGGAGTGGAATGACCGCAGTATGCGCCTATAATTTCGGCGGCGAGACTGGCGCTTTCATCGGTTCCGATACCCGCGCCACGTTCCTGGCGGAACTCGGTTTCAAGCCGCCGCTGAAAATCCAGTCGCTTTCCGAAACGCAGGGTTTCTATGCGCGCCTGTCGCCTGAGGATTTATCACCGCTTGATGCGGACCTGCTGATCTGGGTGTCTACCACGGACAAGGTGCCTGATATTCAAGCTCTGCCGCTGCGCAGGACCCTCCGTGCTCATATCGAGGGGCGTGAGGTCTTTGCCGGTGAAGTGATGGCCGCGGCCTTGAGCTTCGGCAGCATCCTCTCTTTGCCCTATGCTCTCGATGGCTTGAAGGATGATATCGTTCTGGCGCTCGATGGCGATCCGAAAACGCCGGTTGCCTCAAGTACTGCGGCGGGGCTGGCGCCTTGAAGGCTGTTGTCGGGCTTGCGCTCCTGTTGTTCATTGCGATGGCATTGACGCTAGTCGTGGGAGTTCGTGATGCCGGTATCTCCGATCTCTGGAATGCGTTTTTCGCTTTCGACGCCAACGATCCCACGCATGCCGTCATCCGCTCCGTTCGTGTGCCTCGCCTTGTTGCCGGTCTAATTGCTGGTGCAGGTCTCGGTATGGCGGGCACCGTGATGCAGGCCGTGACACGCAATCCGCTGGCTGATCCCGGCCTGCTCGGTGTCAATGCTGGTGCCGCATTCGCGGTCGTTGTCGGGGCGCTGCTGACCGGTTA
This sequence comes from Aliirhizobium wenxiniae, assembly GCF_014201355.1. Classification (GTDB taxonomy): domain Bacteria; phylum Pseudomonadota; class Alphaproteobacteria; order Rhizobiales; family Rhizobiaceae; genus Neorhizobium; species Neorhizobium wenxiniae. Next base: position 60,066 of record NZ_JACHEG010000007.1, on the reverse strand, counting down.
TGCCGACAGTGGCATGATGGCAGCCCTCGCCTTTCCGGGAGCCGCGATTGCCTCTGTCGCCGTCTTCCTTGTCGGTGGCGCTCGAAGCGGTGCAGGCAGTCCCGTGCGCTTGACGCTGGCGGGCGTCGCGATCAACGCGTTGCTGCTTTCCCTCGTGTCGGCGATCATTCTCTCCCGCAACGAAACTCTCGAGATTTTTCGCTTCTGGGTTACCGGTTCGCTCGCGCAGGCGAATACCCGTCCGCTCGAAGCGATGTTCGTCGCGCTCGTTCTGGGCGCTGCCATAGCTGTGATCATCGCACCACGCATCGAAGCGCTTGCCCTCGGTTCTTCTCTGGCGCGTGGTCTTGGAACCAAGCCGGGCGCCGTGCAGCTTTGCGCGCTTTTGGCAATCATGTTGATGACTGGAGCTGCGGTGGCCGTAGCCGGGCCGATTGCCTTTGTCGGTCTGGTCGTGCCTCCATTGGCCAGGCGTATCGGGCGACACGTGCTGCGTCATGAGCTTGCCGTGTCTGCGGTTCTTGGGGGATCGATGATGTTGCTCGCGGATACAGCCGGTCGGCTCGTGGTTGCGCCTGCGGAAATTCGCGTCGGGATCATGACCGCACTCGTCGGGGCACCTGTTTTCATCTTTGTCGTACGCCGCCTGAGACCCGGAGCACTGACATGAGTGGCGAAGGTTCCGCGAGAAAGATCGTGGGAGGATGGTTGCTGCTCGGCGGCCTTCTGGCTGCTGCCATTCTTCTGTCGCTGATGGTTGGACAGATCATGATAACACCGGCCGAGCTTCTGCGCGGGCTGATGACCGGAGCCGGACCGGGTTCGCTGACGCTGAGAGTATTGCGCGGTCCCTCCACGTTGACAGCTGTTGGAGCCGGGGCGGTGCTGGGTGCATCAGGAGCGATTTTCCAGATCCTGCTGCGTAACCCACTGGCGGCCCCAGATGTCATGGGCTTCATGTCCGGGGCAGGCTGTGCCGTGGTCGCCGGTGTTGCCTTCGGACTGTTCATTCCCTTGCCCATCCTTGCCGCAATCGGAGGGCTTGTCGCGGCTCTGCTCGTGGCTGGACTGGCGTTTCACCGAAGTGGCCGGCAGTCGCCGCTGACATTGATCCTGGTCGGCATCGGCATCGGTTTCTTTGCGTCGGCGGTGAGCAGTTTCCTGGTGCTTCGGATGCCGCCTCAGGAGGCCGCTGACGCACAGCGCTGGCTCGCCGGTTCTCTGACGGCACGCAATTGGGGTCATGTCCTGCAGGTATTCGGGCTGGGGGCGCTGCTCTTTGTGGTGCTCGCATTGCAGGTTCGGGCCATGGCGCTTCTCGAGCTTGGCGATGAACTCGCCGCAGGTCTTGGTGCGCATGTCGAGCGAGCCCGATACGGGCTCATCTGCACTGGCGTTCTGCTTGCTGCTGTCGGCGTCGCAGTTGCGGGGCCTGTGCCATTCGTCGCGATGATGGCCGGACCGCTCGGCATGCGGATTGCCGGTGTCAGACATCCGGCTTCGCGCCTCACGGCAGCAGCCATCGCGGGCGCCACGATCACGGTTCTTGCGGAGGTCATCTCACGTTCGGCAATTCCCGGACTGCAATTGCCCGTCGGTGTCATGACCGGAATAATGGGGGCGCCATATCTGCTGTGGCTTCTCTGGAAAGAAGTGGAGGCAGGAGAACTATGACCGGAAACGGGCTGACCACCACGTCCCTCACGCTTGGTTATCGCGAGCGTGTGGTGATCCGCGAGCTTTCGATTGCTGTGCCCGATCAGCGGGTGACGTCCATCCTCGGACCCAACGGTTGCGGCAAGTCGACCTTTCTCAAGGCCCTCGCGCGGCTTATTGCTCCGGCTTCCGGTCAGGTGCGTCTTTCAGGAGACGATATCGGCAAGATCGATACGCGTACACTGGCGCGCCGTCTGTCCATCCTGCCGCAATCGCCCAAGGCGCCGGAAGGTATTACTGTCTCGGATCTTGTCAGACGCGGCCGAACACCCTGGCGCGGGCTGCTTGCGCCATGGAGCGAGGAGGACGCCTCGATCTGCGCGCAGGCATTGCAACAGGTCGGGCTGAGCGATCTGGCCGAGCGGCCTATCGACGAATTGTCCGGTGGCCAGCGCCAACGGGCATGGATCGCGCTCGTGCTGGCACAGAACACGCCTTATCTCTTGCTCGACGAGCCAACGACTTGGCTTGATCTTGCACATCAGCTGGAAGTCCTTTCCCTGTTGCAAAAACGTAATCGCGATCATGGAACGACAGTTGTCACCGTACTCCATGATCTTAATCTGGCCGTGCGGTTTTCCGATCACCTCTTTCTTTTCGGTGCGAATGGATTGGTGGCGGAAGGCACTCCGGAAGAGGTCATCACGCCGGACAATCTGCAAGCTGCTTTCGGGCTGAGAGCTCTGGTCATGCCGGATCCGTTAACCGGGCGGCCAATGATCGTGCCCTACTGATCCACGTCCCGGCTCACGGCTTCGGGGCAACGTCATTCTCGAGATAGTCTCGGTCGCAAAGTTGAGGAACCAAAGATGGTTTCGGGAATTCTGATACCTGAACGTGAGGGCTAGGCGGAATGTTACCTGCATTTTTTTCCGGGTCAGTGGGGGCGGTGAAAGATCTTACACGCGTTCTCATTGCCGAAGATGAGTTTCTCCTTCGCCTTGATGCCGCCGACAGCATGCGGCGGCTGGGCTGGGAAGTCGTGGAAGTATCTTCCGCTGACGAGGCCATGGAACTGCTGCGCTACAGAGTGACCTTTGATCTTCTTGTGACCGACATCGATATGCCGGGACAGGCGGACGGGCTGGATTTGGCGCGTTATGTGCGATCAGCTCATTCCGAAATGAAAATAGTGATCATGTCGGAGGATCGTGCCGATCGGCCTATCGACCCGCATTTGTTTGAACTCATGGTGGTAAAGCCGCTTTGGAATGTGGGTGAAACCCTGATCAAGCTGATGGAGGCAGACCGAAATGCAGGCTGACGAAGTCGAGACGATCCTGGTTGCGAGCAGCGATGCCCTGCAGCGCTCGATGATCGCCAAATATCTGCGTGAGTGCGGCTATAGCGTTATCGAGGCAACCGGTTTTGACGATGCGAGAATTGCGATCGGACACTACGAGGTCGATGTTGTTGTTTCCGATACCCAGATGCGGGATGGGACCGGCTTCGATCTTTCTACCTATATCCGTTCACGACATTTAGATATCGAGATCATTCTGACGCAATCTCTGGTTAAAACTGCGCAGGTCGCCGGCGATCTCTGCGAACAGGGACCGCTGGATCAACCTTATCATCCGCAGCGTCTGGTCGATGAAATCAAGCGGCTGCGTGCGGTTCGCTGAGCGGCTCAGCAGGTCGTCTGCCAAAATGACTGCTGAGTATCGCTGGCTTACGCAGCATCCAGACCCGCAATCGCTCTGACCACGTCTGCGCGGCTTACAATGCCGACGAGGCGTTCGTCACGAAGGACCGGTAGGCGTTTGATATCGTGCTGCGACATTATTTCGGCGAGATCGCTGAGTTCGGTCTCTTCTTCGATCGTCCTCACCGGTTGTGTCATCAAAAGAGCTGCACGATGCTGGTCGACACCGATCAGCGTTTCGAACTGAGGCTCAAGATCATTGCCTTGGGCGAGTACCGAAATCCACCAGTCCCGGCGCTGGGCGATAGTCTTGCCAAAGGGGCGCAGGAGATCACGTTCGCTGATGATGCCGACAACCCGTCCGGCTTCGTCGCAAACCGGGACAGAGCTGACGGAGTGCTTCACGAGAAGCCCCGCGATCTCTTTCAACGTAGCATCCGGCGAGACCGTGACCACGTTCCGCGTCATGATATCCTTGACTCGAACACCCATTTTTTCCTCCTGTCGTAGTGGCGTGCCTCTTCAACAGTAACTTTATAGCATGCGCCTGAGGTGGCTACGACGCGCACTTCGTCGCTACGGCTGCCCGAGCGACGTGTCGAAGCCGCCTGCCGATTGCACCGCAAGGCTCCCCGATTGGATGCCGGCTGTCAGGCAGGCGAGATGAGGTTTGCCGTCCAGCCATGCATGGATAAAACCGGCGTTGAATGCATCGCCGGCGCCGGTTGTGTCCACCACAGGTACCGCTTCGGCCGCCGCATGAAGTACCACGCCGTCCGACATGCTCCATGCCCCTTGCGCGCCACCCTTCAGGGCGACGTGTGGAAAAGTGGCGGAGAGCATGAGCATTGCTTTTTCCGGAGAGGCCGAGCCCGTGATGGCTTCCGCCTCTTCGAGGTTGGGCAGAAAAAGATCGACACCGGTGCAGGCCTGAAGCAGGCCCTTGTCATAGATCAGTGCGGCGTCCCAGCTCGGATCGAGCGAGACGCTAAGGCCTCTGTTTTTGGCCAGATGGACAAGTGCAGGGATTTCATGGAGCGTTGCATATTCGGCGATGTGCAGGTGCTTCGCTTCAGGCCAGTTCAGGGCTTCATCCAGTGTTGAAGGCATGGCGGCGCCAGCCCGACGGGTCAGAAATGCCCGTTCCTCGTCTATGACAGCTGCCACCGTCACCTGTGGACCCGCGTCAGCCGAATGTTCGACAAAACGCAGATCCACACCACTCGCCTGAATCTGTCTACCTGCATCGGAAGAAAGCGCGTCGGTTCCAAGCCTCGCCACGAGCGCGGCCTTACGCCCGGCATGGATCATATGGGCAGCCGAAATGAAGGCGCCACCACCGGCTGCTATCCTCATATTGTCGGCAAAGAGTTCGCGCCCGAGCACCGGAAGCTCCTCGAGACCGGTGAAGATGAGGTCGCAATAGATCCGCCCGATGCTTAACACCGCGGACCGCTTGTCTGTATCGGTCATCATGAGCGGCTCAGGAGTTTCTCTGTCTTGGCGTCGAAGAGGTAAAGGCTACCGCGAGCGGCCGTGCAGGTGAGGGTGCTGCCCACCGCTGGCACGAACTTGTCCTTTGCCGTGGCGATGATTGCCGTGCCATCGATATCCAGATGAACCAGTGTCTCGGGACCGAGCGGTTCGACTGCGGTGACCGTTCCCGTTAAACTAAGGTCCGTCTTCTCATCCGTTGCCGTCGCGCGGGCGATAAGGTCATGCGGGCGAACGCCGATAAGGATATCGCCTTCCGTTGCGGTTGAGGCCATTATGGAACACTTGCTGCCCGGCAGCAGGTTCATCGACGGACTGCCGATAAAACGGGCGGTAAACATGTCTACCGGGCTCTCGTAAAGCTCTGTGGGCGTGCCGACCTGCAGGATATGTCCATCTCTCATCACCACGATCCGGTCGGCCATGGTCATTGCCTCGACCTGGTCATGGGTGACGTAGACAGTGGTCGTTTTAAGCCGCTGATGCAGACGCTTTATCTCGATGCGCATCTGCGAGCGGAGTTGCGCATCCAGGTTGGAAAGAGGCTCATCGAAGAGAAAAGCGGATGGATTGCGCACCATCGCGCGGCCGATCGCGGCGCGTTGGCGTTGGCCACCGGAAAGTGCCGCAGGGCGTCGATCGAGCAAGGCTTCCAGCCCCAGAATACGCCCGGCTTCTTCGATCCGGCGGTTCTTTTCGGCCTTGTCGAGTTTAGATGTGTAAAGCCCGAAGCCGATATTCTGGCGCACCGTCATATGCGGATAGATCGCGTAATTCTGGAAGACCATAGCAATATTGCGCTGTTTCGGCTCGCGCTCGTTGACCACTTCATCCCCGATCCTCAGCGTGCCGCCTGAGATTTCCTCAAGCCCTGCGATCATTCTGAGCGTCGTGGATTTGCCGCAGCCGGACGGGCCGACGAAGACGACGAATTCGCCATCGGCAATCGCAAGGTCTATGCCCTTGACCGCCTCGACCTTGCCGTAGCGCTTGATCAGTTTTGTCAGTTCAATCGTCGACATCAGCGGTCTCCCATCAGTGCGGCGAATTTGTCTTCAAGTTCGGCGGCGGCGGCGGCCTCGTTGCGCTCGATCTGTTTCGCCTCGGTATCAAAGGACGAGAGGCGCTCGCGATAGGCGGTAAGCGCTGCCTGCATCGGTTCGGGTGCCGGACCACCGAAGCGGCTGCGCACCGCGACGAAATGCTCCGGCGAGACGATCTCTTCGAATTTACCGAGAGACAGGGATGGATTGCGGCCAGTTGAATGTTTGAAGGCCTCAGTGAACGGAGCGTAGCCATCATCCACCAGACTGCCCTTCGCCGCGACGACGCTTTTGGCCGTGGCCGCGGCGATTTCGTGTGCCTCACGGAAGGACAGACCCTCGATGCGAACCAGGGAATCGGCAAGTTCGGTGATGGTGATGCAGGAGCGGCGGATGTTCTGGTCCACCCGCTCCGGATCGATGCTGATCTGGGCGATCAATGCGGCCAGAAGGTCGAGCACGCGGGCGGCCGAGGCGAATGCCTCGTAGCCCATGCCCTGGGTTTCTCCCTCGCTGTCGTTCATATCGGTGAATGGCGTGTTGTGCATCACATCCAGTACGGTGCGGGCACGACCGAAGGTCTGACTTGCCAGGTGCCGCAGATGCTCGATCGGCACCGGATTGCGCTTCTGCGGCATGATCGAGGAAATCTGCACCAGTGCGTTCGGTACGTAAATCTGGCCGACCTCGAAGCTCGTCCAGAACTGGAAATCCTGAATAAGACGGCCGAGATGCAGGAACATCAGTTCTATCGCCGAATAGGTCGATGTCGTGTAGTCCACGGCCGCGATGCAGGAATAGGAATTGCGCAAGGGTGCGGAAAAGCCGAGCAGTTGCGCGACCCGCGCCCGGTCGATCGGAAAGCCCGAGGTGGTGATCGCCGCAGCACCCATAGGCGACAGATCGACAATGCGCCGTGCGTCGGAGAACCGCTCGATATCGCGGATCAGCACCTCGATTGCGGCGGAAAGATAGTGTCCGAACGTCGTAGGCTGTGCCGGCTGGCCGTGGGTATAGGCAACGATGAGTGTCGATTTCTGCCGGTCCGCCGCATCGATCATCGCGGCAAGAAGTGTCCGTGCCTTCGACATCAGCACGTCGATCTTCTCTTTCAGGCCGATCTTGAAGAGCGTGTGGTCTATATCGTTGCGCGAGCGTGCCGTATGCAGACGACCGGCGATATCGATGCCGAGGCGAGCCTTCAATTCTTTCTCGATCAGGAAGAAAAAGTCTTCGACTTCGCCGGTATAGACCAGCGTCGCCGGGTCGACCTCTTTGTCTATTGCAACGAGGGCTTCGGCGATCCTTGCGCTAATTGTCCGATCAAGAATACCGGTTTCGGCAAGCATCACCAGATGGGCGCGATCGATGCGACGAAAGCCGTCGACATGATGGTTCCTTGCACCATCGAAGAGCGGGCGCAGTACCGTTTCCTTGTAGACCGGATCGGGAAACTTGCTTGTGTCGGAAAGGCGCGGGTCTTTGTCCGCCATGGCTTTATCCTTTCAGGCCGGCGAGCATCACACCGCGGACGATGTAGCGCTGCAGGACGAGGAAGACGATGAGGGTGGGAAGGGTGGCGATCGCGGCACCCGTCATGATCATTTCCCACTGGATGGATTGTTCGACGGCGAAGCTCGAAAGACCGACCGGCAGCGTATAGAGCTCCTTGCTGGTGGTGACGATCAAAGGCCAGAAGAAGGCAGTCCAGTTGCCGAGGAACGTGAAGATGGCAAGTGCTGAGAGTGCCGGCGTGACCAGCGGCATCGCCACTTTCCACCAAATCTGGAATTCGTTGAGGCCATCAACGCGCGCAGCCTCGATGAAATTGTTGGGAACGGTCTCGAAGAACTGCTTCATCAGGAATGTGCCGAAGGCGGTCATCATGCCGGGAAACATGATGCCCCAGTAGCTATCCAGCCAGCCGAGCTGGCTGGACATCAGGTACCACGGAATGACCAGCATCTCGGTCGGGATCATCAGTGTCGACAGAATGGCGATGAAAACGAAATAACGGCCACGAAACTCGAATTTGGCAAGCGTGTAGCCGACCAGACTGTCGAAGAAGCAGTTGGATATCGTGACGGTGACGGCCACAAACATGGAATTGAGGAACCACCGCATGAACCGGCCATCGGCCAGAACCGAGATGTAGTTGGCGAGTGTGGGTGCTGCCGGGATCAGACGAAGATCATAGACCTGATCGGCGGTTTTGAGCGAGGTCGAAAACATGAACAGGAGCGGCGAGATCATGATCAGTCCGCCGATGAAGAGCAGCGTCCAGATGATGATCCGTCCTGGGCGGATATTGGCGTGGGAAAGTGCTGGCGTATCGGTCATTTCTTTTCCCTCAAAATCCAGAGCTGCAGAAGCGACACGATCAGCAGGATGGTGAAGAGCACGACCGTTTGTGCCGCCGCATAACCCATGGCGTAGGAACCGAAGGCAGTCTGGTAGATCATCAGCACCAGCGGTTTGGTCGAGCCCAGCGGACCGCCGGGATCGTTCGTGGTCATGTTGTAGACCTGATCGAAAATCCGCAGGAACGCGATCGATGAAAAGACCACGAGGAAAACGGTGGTGGGTTTCAGAAGCGGCAGGGTGATCTTGCGCAGGATCGCCCATTCACCGAGGCCATCGATCCGGGCTGCTTCATAAAACGTGGTTGGGATGGCGCGCAGTCCGGCCATGAAAATGATGACCTGAAAGCCGAGCCCTGCCCAGATTGCCGTGACCATGATGGAGAACAGCGCCTGGTCGGTTGATCGGATGAAGGGCTGTTGCGGAATGCCGATCAGAGCCAGAACGTCGTTGATCACGCCGATCGGTGGGGGCTGGTAGAACCAGCGCCATACCCAGGCCATGGCCGCGGCGGTGGTCAGGTAAGGCAGGAAATAGAGAGCCCGGATGAAGTTGTGCATGAACCGCACCCGGTCGAGGAAGAATGCGACCGTGAACGCGATCAGCAGGCTGAGTGGCGTGCCGATGATGAGATAGGTGAAGGTATTGCGAAAAACCTTCCAGAATTGCGGATCCTTGAACAGTTTGACGTAATTAGCGAAACCAACAAATTTTGCCGGCCGCACCAGATCCCAATTGGTCATCGACAGGTAGAAGGCCTGAAATGTCGGATAAAAGCGGATGACTGTGTAAAACAGGACAGGGATTGCCAGAAATCCCCATACCCAGAGTAGCCTTTTGGTGCGCATCGAGAGACGGTCCGCGGGCATGGCTGCCGCAGTCCCGCCGGGGCGGCCGCCCGCCGCCCCCCGCAGATTGTCCGATTCCATCATCAACTCCGCTTTCGCTGATCGGCGTTTATGGCTTTGCCGCGTCGATCATTTCCTGCTCGGCTTCTGCTGCCTGCTTGAGAGAATCCTCGGGCGATTGCCCTTCGAGGAGAACGCGGTTGACCATGTCGATGGCGTTCTGGCGTTGGCCGAGCTCATCCTTGAACATTGTCGTATGGGCGTAATCCAGCCCCTTCAGGAACGGCCCGTAGATCGGGTCTTTTAGGTTGGCGTCCGTCAAGGCCGCCGAGCGCAGGGCCGGCAGTTCGCCAACAACCTTTAGCCAAATGGCCATCGCTTCCGGCGAAGTGAGATAGGTGAGGAATTTCTTCGATGCCTCCAGTTCCTCGCCGGTGGTCTTGGCGCCGATGCCATTGGCGAAATAGCTGGCATAGTTGGAACGCAACCCATCCTTGTTGGCCGGCAGCTCGGTCACGCCCCACTCGAAATCCTTGATAGTCGAGAAGGCGCCGAGACGGAATGTGCCGTCGATCGTCATGCCGGCCTTGCCGGCTCGGAACGCGGCCTGTCCCTCGTCCATGAAGCCGACAGCGCCGACCTTCTTTTCCGTCTGCAGGCTGGTGTAGAATTTCAGCGCCTGAACGCCTGCCTCGCTGTTATAGGCAACCTTGGTATCGTTGTCGGTATAGGGTTCGCCGCCGAACTGCCGGATCAGCACTTCCCGCCACCATTGGTGATCCTGTCCGGTCATATCCAGCGTTGAACCCGCAACGGTGACATTGCCGGCGGCATCATGCTTGGCAATCTTCTCGGCCGCGGCAACGAATTCATCCAGCGTCTGCGGCGGCTTGTTCGGGTCAAGGCCTGCTTCGGTAAACAGCTTCTTGTTATAGAAGACGGCGAGCGAGCGCACGGCGGTCGGCAGGCCGTAATAGTTGTCGTCGCGCTTCATGGCGCTGACGATCGGGAAGAAATCCTTCTCGATCTTTTCGTGCGGGAACGCATCGGTTGGTAGAGGCTGAAGAATGCCGCCGGCGACGAACTTGTCGAGCCAGCCGTAAAAAAGCTGCATCACGTCGGGACCGTTGCCTGCCATATTGGCGGCGATCACGCGCGTCTGGTAGTCGGCATAGGGGAAGGTAACCTGCTTGACCGTTATGTCAGGGTTCTTCGTCTGGAAGTCGGCGATGAGCTGATCCATCGCCTTTACGCGCGTGTCGAAAACATACTGCCAGTATTCGATTTCCACTGCCTGTGCCGCGTTGAACGCGAAAGTGCTGAATCCGGCGACGAGCCCGGCCAGCAGAACTGACTTACGCATGTGAGCCTCCATTTACCCCACCGGTTCTTCCGGCTTTAAGGGTTCGATTGTTCCCTGCATTCGGCCGTGTCACGCCCGATGCGTTGTTATCCGTGCGGATGGATCCAACGGATCATCCGGTATCGCGGGGACTTTCCCGGCTACCGTAGGCTTCCCTGAGCGGCCGGGTTTGTCAATAAGATAATTTACTTGAGTTATTGTATTTGTGGTGGCGTCGGTCGGGATCCTGTGGTTGAAAGCGGAAGAGGTTGCAGAAATGACGATTCACACGATCGGCGCTCATCCAGTGGCCATCGGGAAAAATCCCGAGCGAAGCCGCGATCACAATCGCCGGGTGGTGCTCGATATTGTGCGTCGTCACGGCTCGCTTGGTCGTGCTCACATCGCCAAACTTACGCAACTGACGCCGCAGGCTGTCGCCAACATAGTCGATGAGCTGATGGGTGAGGGCCTTCTGATGGAGACCGGCCGGCTGCGTTCTGGTCGAGGTCAGCCGCCGATCCAGTTCGCGGTTAACCCGGAGGGTGGTGTTACGATTGGTGTGGAGATCGCGGCAGACCATATGGTAACGGTCGCGCTCGATTTTGCCGGCCGGCTCCGCGGACAGCGAATTACGCCACTCAAAGATACGACGCCTGGCTCCATCATATCTGCCTTCTCGCGAGAGTTCTCTGGGTTGGCAGGATCGCTTGGCAGCAAATTACTTGGCGTGGGTGCGGTTATGCCCGGTCCCTTCGAGATCGACGGCATGACGTCCGTCGGGCCTACCACGCTTTCCGGTTGGGCAGGTGTCGATGCCGCTGAGGCGCTTAGCCAGGCTTGCGGCCATGCCGTTGTGGTCGAGAATGATGCGACGGCTGCGGCAGTGGGTGAACGGCTGTTCGGATCCGGTCTCTCGATTTCCAATTTCTGCATGATCTATTTCGGTGTCGGCCTCGGTCTTGGCATCATCCAGGACGGTGCGCCTTATCGTGGCGCCTTTGGCAATGCCGGAGAAATCGGTCACGTGACCGTTGTGCCGAAAGGGCGGCTGTGCCCGTCCTGCGGCCAGTGTGGTTGCCTCGAAGCCTATGCCTCGGTCTATGTGCTCAAGCAGCAGCTGGCTGCGGTCGGGATCGCCGATAGCGAATTCTCCGACCTTGAGCGACTGCACGCGGAAGGCCATCCGACCCTCATGGCATGGATAGAGGATGCAGCCACCTATTTCGGTCCGATGGTTGCCATGCTGGAAAACATTCTCGACCCGCAGACCGTCATTCTCGGGGGGGCTTTGCCGGATGCGATCATCGACGAGATCGTGGTTCGCATGGGGCCGCTTCCAACATCCGTCGCCAGCCGCAGGCAGCGCGAACTGCCGCGCGTTATCCGCGGAAAGACCGGGCAACTGACCGCGGCTCTCGGCGCCGCAGCCATTCCCCTGTTCGACATCGTCACACCGAAACTCGAGATTTCACCAGGAAATACGATTTCAGCCTGAACGCATAATGAGGTGATAGCCAAAATGCTGAGCGCGCGCGAACGTATCGAAAAACAGATGGGCGCTCCCGCTCTGGTCCGGCTCCACCGCAAGCTTTCCCGGTTGAAATCGACTGTCACGGTGATGAATACCGGCGCCCATCCTGACGATGAGCAGAACGGCCTGCTCGCCTTTTTGCGGCTCGAACATGGCATGCGGGTGATCGTTGCCTGCTCGACGCGTGGCGAGGGAGGGCAGAATGCACTCGGACCGGAGCGACATGGTGCTCTCGGTGTCCTGCGCTCGCGCGAGATGGAGGAGGCGGCCCGGATCATTGATGCGGATGTCGCCTGGCTTGGGCATGGTCCGGACGATACGATCCACGATTTCGGGTTTTCCAAGGACGGGGATGCGACCTTTGCCCGTTGGGGTGAGGCGCGTATCGTCGAGCGCCTTGTGCGAGATTATCGCAAAGAGAGGCCGGATATCGTCATCCCGACTTTTCTCGACGTACCGGGACAGCACGGCCACCACAGGGCGATGACCCGCGCAGCCGAGGCCGCCATTGTGCTTGCTGCAGATGCGACTGCGTTTCCCGAACATCTCGCTGAAGGCCTAAAACCTTGGAGGGTTGCCAAATACTATCTGCCAGCCTGGTCCGGCGGGGGCGGGACATATGACGATGCGCTGCCGCCACCCGATGCAACCATTACTGTGGAGGCTTGCAGTCGCGACAAGGCTACCGGTGCGGAATATGGCCGGATCGGCGAGTGGTCACGTTATTTTCACGCATCGCAGGGCATGGGCGATTGGCCGATGCAGGCAAAATCAGTCTGGCCGCTCCACCTCAAGCTGACTTCGATTGCCGCTAGCGAAGAGCGGTTCATTTCCGATGGACTGCCAAATTTCCTTGAGCAGCTTGCGGCGTTTCCTGATCTGCCGGACGAGGTCGCGGCGGCGCTCATCTCCGCTGACACTGCAATAGCCGCGGCCATCGAGGCTTTCCCACATCGTGAAGCCATCGTTTCCATGTTGACACATGCCGCGAGGCACCTCGAAAGGGTCGCCGCGAATGCTCCCGACGCGTTTCTGGGATTGCACGGCCATCGCATTGAACGCAAAATCATCGAGATAGACGCGGCGATCTTGGAGGCGGCTTCCGTATTTGAGCGCGCATCTGCCGATCCGCGCTCGATTGCTCCGGGTGGACGATCGGTGCTGACAGCCGAGCTGGGCGAAAATGCCGGCGAATACAAGATCCGTATCTCGCCTTTGCTGCCTGCCGGCATTGCTGCCGAACCGGCATCATTCGGCCAGGAGCCAACGTTTCTGCTGACCGCGGAAACACATACATCTCTCTCGAGCCATTTTTTGCCCGGATGGGCTGCCTTGGGCGGCAATGGTCATGCCTGTATTCAGGTTTCAGCGGAAATCGAGGGCCGCAACGTTGTCGGGCTGTTCGATCTGGAGGAGTCGTTTGCCGTCAATGCTGCACAGACGCTGGCGCTGCATCCCGATGCCCTGATCATCCCCGTTGGAACGGCATGCCGGGAATGGCCGATCAAGGCCGATCTCGCCGGCGCGCCGGCAACGATAGCCTTTGACGCGCCCGCTGGCTGGGCGATGAATGCAAATGGCGATAACTGGATTGCTGCGGCCCAAGGGAAAATTGAACCGGGCTTGTTCGACATTAGAGCCCGCATAGGCAGTCATCCGGCATTTGAAGCTGAAACGATCTATTATCCCCATATCGGCAGAGCCGAGTTCCGCCGGCCTGCGGTATTGAACGTCCTGGCGTTGGACTTGCAACTTCCCGAAGGAGCCCGCATTGCCTATGTCGGTGGTGGTGCCGACAAGGTTGGTCTCTGGCTAGCCCGCATGGGGCTTGATGTAATCGACCTCGATGCCGTTGGTCTTGCGGGAGATCTTTCGCAATTCACCACAATCGTCGTCGGCATATTTGCCTTCGGCCTTCGCGAGGATCTGGCAGCGATAACGCAGCGGCTGCATCAGTTCGTGGAAAACGGTGGGCACCTGGTTACGCTGTACCATCGTCCCTCTGACGGCTGGCATCCTGATGAGACACCGGTTCTTCCTCTGCAGATCGGATCTCCTTCCGTCCGTTGGCGGGTTACCGACCCCCGCGCCGAAGTTACGGTGCTTTCGCCTGACCATGTGCTGCTCTCCGGCCCGAATGCCATCCACCCTGGAGATTGGGAGGGATGGAACAAGGAGCGCGGTCTCTATTTTGCGTCGAGCTGGGACGAGTGTTATGTGCCGCTTCTCTCTATGCATGATGTCAATGAGCAACCACTGAAAGGCGCGCTGCTTTCCGCCGAGATTGGCAAGGGCAGGCATACGCATGTCAGTCTAACCTTGCATCACCAGATGGATCGCCTCGTTCCAGGCGCCTTCCGGCTTATGGCCAATCTTGTTCAGCCCGCCTGAGATGCTGTTTCGGGTGCGGCAACCTCTTAGCAAGTGCGAAGGGGCAGTGGTTTGCCGATTGATGAATCGGGGAGGCGCGCTTAAACCTTAGTCAGCATAATCAGGGAACAGACATGACTGACAGCAAGTATTTCAGTGCGGTGGGCGGACTGCCGCCTCAGACGCAACTCCTCTCCAGCAAGGCCGTTTTCACCACCGCGTACGCGGTCATTCCCAGGACGGTGATGAGCGACATCGTCACCAGCGTTCTGCCGCATTGGGAAAAGACGCGGGCATGGATCATCAGCCGTCCGCTCTCCGGTTTCGCCGAAACATTCTCGCAATATATCGTCGAGGTTTTGCCGGGTGGTGGTAGCCTGCGCCCGGAGCCGGATATCCGGGCCTCGGCAGCCATATTCGTGGTGACAGGCGATCTGACGATCGAATTCGAGGGAGCCTCGCATCATCTGCGCGAGGGATCATTCGCCTATCTTCCTGCTGGTTCGAAATGGACCCTGCGTGGTGAAGGCGACAAGCCCTGCCGCTTTCATTGGGTGCGCAAGGCATTCAAGGTCGTGGAAGGTCTGGAGGCACCGCCGGCGATATTCACGCATGAGGACGAATGCGTCATGGATCCGATGCCGGATACCGAGGGCCGCTGGGCGACGACGCGTTTCATCGATCCGTCGGATGTTCGGTACGACATGCACCTGAACATCGTTACATTCGAGCCGGGCGCGGCCATCCCGTTCATGGAAACCCATATCATGGAGCACGGCCTCTATGTGCTCGAAGGCAAGGCCGTCTATCGTCTCAATCAGGATTGGGTTGAGGTCGAAGCCGGGGATTACATGTGGCTCAGATCATTCTGCCCGCAGGCTTGTTACGCCGGTGGTCCCGGCCGTTTCCGGTACCTCCTCTACAAGGACGTCAACCGCCACGCCGATCTCTGGTAGGCGGCAAGCCCTGCTTTCCGCATGAATTTAAGGCGTCAATGATAAACTTGTTGACGCCATCCCTCCCACTTGTAGTATCTATTTGGCCGTCATGTATGACAACGCCGATAAAGTGTCGGTGATGCCTGTCCTGGGGAGGATATATGCTGAAGAAATTGTTGCTGACGGGCGCCGCGGGTGGTGTCGGTCAGAACATCCGCCCGTTGCTGTCGCAGTTGGCGGAAAAGGTCGTATTATCAGACCTTGGTGACGTCTTTGACCTCGGACCGAAGGAAACATTCGTCAGATGTAATCTCGCCGATGCCCAAGGGGTTTTGCGACTTCTTGAAGGCGTGGACGGCGTGATCCATCTCGGCGGAGTATCTGTCGAACGGTCCTTCGATATTATTCTTCAGGGCAATATTATCGGTCTCTACAATCTCTATGAGGCCGCTCGGCATCAGGGCAAACCCCGCATCGTATTTGCCAGTTCCAACCATGTCGTCGGCTACTACCGGCAGGATGAAAAGATAGACAATACGGTCTATCCGCGTCCCGATTCACTCTATGGCGTATCCAAGGTTTTCGGCGAGGCTGTCGCGAGCATGTATTACGACAAGTTCGGGCAGGAGACGCTTTCGCTTCGCATCGGCTCCTGCTTCGACAGACCGCTCAATCCGCGCATGTTGGCAAGCTGGCTGAGTTATCGCGATTTCGTTTCCTTGTGTGAGCGGGCCTTCCTTGCCCCGAAACTCGCGCACACGATCGTTTATGGCGCATCTGCGAACCAGCCCACGTGGTGGGACAATAGCAACGCTGATTTTCTCGGCTGGCAGCCGCAGGACAGTTCGGAAAAATGGCGCGCCGAAGTCGAGGCTGCAACCGGCGAGCAGGATCCGAACGATCCCATGGTGATCTACCAGGGCGGGGCATTCGCCGGCTCTGGTCATCCCGACGACAACTTATAACATCGCATCAAAGATGCCCTCCATTCATATGTCGCGGCCATATCCGCTGGATTGAAAAGCCGCTTGGGAAGGAAAAAGCATGACGATCCATCAAAATCTCATCGCCGGCGAATGGGTCGGCAGCACCGGCTCGGAAAACGTCAATCCATCCGATACCAATGACATTGTCGGGCTTTACGCGCAGGCAACGGCCGATGACGTGAGCCAGGCGATTGCCGCAGCAAAGGCTGCTTTTCCGGCATGGTCCCGGTCCGGAATTCTCGAACGCCACGCGATCCTGAAAAAGACCGCTGACGAAATCCTGGCGCGCAAGCAGGAACTCGGCACGCTTCTCTCCCGCGAGGAAGGCAAGACGCTGCCCGAGGGGATCGGCGAAGTCACGCGTGCAGCACAAATCTTCGATTTCTTTGCCGGCGAGACGCTGAGGTTGGCGGGCGAAGTCCTGCCATCGGCAAGGCCCGGTATCGGTGTCGAGATCACGCGCGAACCTCTCGGCGTCATAGGTATCATCACCCCTTGGAATTTTCCGATCGCCATTCCGGCTTGGAAGATCGCGCCGGCGCTCTGCTACGGCAACACGGTGGTCTTCAAGCCAGCGGAACTCGTGCCCGGCTGCTCCTGGGCGATCGTCGATATCCTGCACCGCGCAGGCCTTCCCAAGGGCGTACTCAATCTGGTGATGGGACCAGGTTCGGTCGTCGGCCAGACGATGCTCGACAGCCCGGATATTGCCGGCATTACCTTCACCGGTTCGACGGGCACGGGCAAACGTGTTGCTGCGGCCTCGATCGAGCATAATCGAAAGTTCCAGCTGGAAATGGGCGGCAAGAACCCGATGATCGTTCTCGACGACGCCGATCTGGGCGTCGCTGTGGAGGCTGCTGCCAACTCCGGCTTCTTCTCTACCGGCCAGCGCTGCACGGCATCTTCGCGCCTGATCGTCACCGAAGGCATCCATGACAAGTTCGTCGACGCGCTGACCGAACGGATGAAGAGCATTCAGGTAGGGCATGCGCTGAGGCCCGAGACCCATGTCGGCCCGGTCGTCGACGGGCGCCAGTTGAAGCAGGACACCGACTATATTGAGATCGGCGTCAAGGAAGGTGCCAAGCTCGCGTTTGGCGGTGAGCGCCTGGAGCGTGACACACCCGGCTTCTTCCTGCAGCCGACGCTGTTTACCGAAGCGACCAACCAGATGCGCATCAGCCGCGAGGAAATTTTCGGCCCGGTCGTCAGCCTCATTCGCGTCAAGGATTATGACGAGGCGCTGGCCATGGCCAACGATACGCCTTTCGGCCTCTCGGCGGGTATTGCGACAACAAGCCTGAAATACGCGACGCATTTCAAGCGCAACTCGGAAGCCGGCATGGTGATGGTCAACCTGCCAACGGCGGGTGTCGATTTCCATGTGCCTTTCGGTGGGCGCAAGGCCTCGTCTTTTGGCCCGCGCGAGCAGGGCAAATATGCCGCCGAATTCTTCACCGTTGTAAAGACGGCTTACACTCAGGCCTGATGATGGCCGCAATCGTTGCGGCTGTAGAAATGTAAAAGACCTGTGAGCGATCCGTCTGCAGAGTAAGCTCTGTAGACGGAACGTTTTTGCGCGTTATCTCTGTCTGCGAAAGAACGTTCAGATGCAGGATGGGATATTCGTGGTTCAGCGTGTCAGTTTTTATATTCTGCTTGTGTTCGTGACGCTGGCATTCATCGCAATCCTCATCCCGTTTTATTCAGCGGTTTTCTGGGCGGTAGTCTTCGCCATCATCTTCTTCCCGCTCTATGCCAAGCTGGAAGAAGCGCTTGGCGGGCGGCGTAATAGTGCTGCCGTTCTCTCCGTGCTGATTTGCCTCTGCCTCGTGATCCTGCCGGGTATGGCCATCCTGGCTTCGCTCATTCAGGAGGGGACCGGTCTCTATCAGAGAATCTCGAGCGGACAGATCGATCTTAACCGGATGCTCAACGAGGTAGTAACGGCTCTTCCCGCCTTCATGCAGGACTGGCTGCAGACCATAGAGACCGGCGGCTTCGCCGCCCTGCGCGATCGCTTTTCGTCGTCGCTGATGCAAGGCGGAAGCTTCTTTGCGGGGCGCGCATTGAATTTTGGCCAGAGCACTGCAGAGTTTTTCATTGCCTTTGGTCTGATGCTCTATCTGCTTTTCTTCCTTTTTCGTGATGGACGCTCGCTGGCGGCCGCAATCCGAAGCGCGGCGCCTCTGAGCGATGAGCACACGACTCAGTTCATGGCAAAATTTGCCTCGGTCGTGCGAGCGACGGTTCGCGGCAATATCATCATCGCCATCATTCAAGGCGTCATCGGAGGCGTTACCTTTTGGTTGCTGGGCGTGCAGCCGGCACTTCTCTGGGGCGTCCTGATGGTCATCTTGTCACTGGTGCCCGCGGTGGGCGCTGCCCTCGTCTGGGTGCCGACGGCGATCTATCTTGCCGTCACGGGTGAGGTTTTGAAGGCTGCTGTCATCGTTGCAGTCGGTGTGTTCGTGATCGGCCTCATCGACAATATTCTCCGGCCACCGCTGGTCGGCAAGGAAACGAAGCTTCCTGACTATGTCGTGCTGATCTCGACCGTTGGCGGGATTTCTCTTTTCGGCGTCAACGGTTTTGTCATTGGCCCGCTGATTGCAGCGCTCTTCATTGCGGCATGGTCGCTTTTTGAAAAGGAGCGGGGCGGCGGCGGGAATGCTGTTGATTGAAACACAATATCTGTAAACATGGTTGGACCATGGTCCAATTCGGGCATTCGCAAAGGTCCCATGGCGGAACTATGGCTGGGCGCAAATGTTGAATGATAGTAGGGTTCAATTACTGACGCTTGTCCGATGGAGGTTGCCATTCGCTCCCGCCGACAGATCATTTCAGGCCTGATGCTCGCCTTTATCCCGGGCCTGGTGTCGTTTGGCGCGAAGTCCGCGATGGCGCGCAATGGCGGACAGGGCAATGGCGGACAGGGTGGTGGCAACGGAGGAGGAGGCGGCGGCAATTCCGGAAATTCCGGCAGG
Organism: Aliirhizobium wenxiniae; assembly: GCF_014201355.1. Taxonomy (GTDB): domain Bacteria; phylum Pseudomonadota; class Alphaproteobacteria; order Rhizobiales; family Rhizobiaceae; genus Neorhizobium; species Neorhizobium wenxiniae. The sequence continues at coordinate 40,796 of NZ_JACHEG010000007.1, read as the reverse complement.
AGCGGTGGGGCGGAAAGCCGCGAGGGTAATCGCGGCCGCGGCAATCGCGGTCGCAGCACTGATACTGCGGTGGAGGCGAGAACAACGGATAGCCTCTCTCAAAAAGACGCCGTCAATGTCGACAATCGTGGCATCAGGGTGAGGCACGGTAGCGGTATTGCCGAAGAGGTGAATGATCGAGGCCGTTATGTCATGCGCGATCGAAGCGGCAGGACGATCGTCAATCGCGCCGCCACCAAATCCGATCTCGACAGATTGCGTTCATTGATAAAGTGAGTGATTTGCGAGCCATCATTTCCGGACGGCCCGCCATGTTGCTGGTTTCGCTGCTACGAGTACAGCGTACGCCCGGAGATTTCCCGTGCCGCATCATTCCAGGCGATTGCCGCGGCGGTTCTGTTGGTCACGTTCAGCTTGGCGAAGATGCGCGTCATGTGATGCTTGACCGTCTTCTCGTGCAGGTCGAGCTCGATGGCGATCGCCTTGTTGCTCAGACCTTCTGCTGCAAGACCCAAGACCTCGCGTTCGCGTGTCGTCAGGTCGCGCATGGCGACGGAGAGGCTGTCCTCGATGGCTGATGCCGGCGGCTCTGCCAGGAGTTTGGCGGAAAGCGCCGGCGCCACATATCCTTCACCGGCGGCGACCGAGCGGAGGATTTCCGCAAGTGAGCCTGATCCGATCCCTTTGAGGACATAACCCTTCGCGCCGTCCTGCAGCGCCTGGCGAATATCATCGCTGGTTTCCGATACCGTCAGCATCACGATGTTCTGGTCGGGCCGCTCGGCAAGGATGGGGCCGATTGCACCAAGGCCGCCACCCGGCATCGAGATATCCATCAGCAGAATGTCGGGCTGGTGCCGCTGGGCGATTTCGATTGCATCGTCGCGGCTTCCCCCCTCAGCCACGATGTCGAAGCCGAGTTCGGTCAATGTGCGCGCAACGCCTTCCCTGAAAAGAGGGTGATCGTCGCATACGGCAACCCGCAGATCCGTCATCAAGTTTTCTCCGTTTCGCAAATCTTCAAAGTCATCGTCACTGTCGTACCGCTGCTATTCGAAACGATCTCGAAGCGCCCTCCGAGGCTCTCGATCCGTTCCCTCAGACCGGCGATGCCAAGGCTCGTCGGCTTGATCTGTGTCGGATCGAAACCGGGGCCGGTGTCGATGACATCCACCACAACGCAATCCTCTTCCAAACGTTGCAGCACTTTCTGGCCCAATCCTCCCGCATGCCGCCAGCCATTATTAAGCGTCTCCTGAACAAAGCGGTAGACGCAGATTTTTTCCGCAGGGCTTGGCTGCCACTCGACTGCGGCCATTGTAAGGGCAATCGGAACGCCGGTCCTTTCCCGGTGGCGCTGAACGGCCTGCAGGATCGCATCCTGGAAGTTCGCAGCCTCGATCTCCGGAAGGATGAGATCGTGGCAAATGCTGCGGATTTCCCGCATCGCTTCCTGCAGGCTCTTCTTGATCGAGGTGACCTCCGCCTCGCGCGCTTCGCGAAGTGCCTGGGCGCCGAGAATGGCGGGGCTGTCTATCCGCAGGGATGCATAGGCAATAAGCTGCGCCGGCCCGTCGTGGAGATCGGCTCCCAGCCGCCTTAGAAAACGTTCGTTGATGGCGGTCGTTTGCTGGCTTGCCTTCTGAACGCGCGAATGCAGTTCCCGGTTCTGCTTGAGAAGATGCGAAAGCTCACCGACCCGGGCATTGAGAAGGCCGCGCTGCAGCTCGATGAGCCGGCTGCCGCGAAAAACGATCAGCGACAGCAGCGAGAAGATTGCCGCGATCACCGCAATGACCGCCAGCCAGGCACGTAGTCTTGCGCTCTGGAGGCTTCGCTCGAAATCGGTCGCCACTTCATAGAATTCCGATACCGCCACGACCTCGCCTGACCATGGCTGCAGCACGGGATTATAGATTTCCAGAAGCGGCTGTGTCTGGTTACCGAGGGCTTCCGCCTCTTCCGGATCAATCCGGTTAAATTCTGACACCATCTTACCGGAAAAGGCCGCTTTCAGGTCTTCGCTTGGAGCAAGTCTCTTCCCCATCAGCGTCTTGTCATTGGCGTACAGAATCGTGCCGTCCTTGCGCCAGAGGCGGAAGGAAATGAGGCGTTGACCAAGCGCTCCCTGCGACAGCGTCTCGTCGAGCACGCGTTCTATCGACTCGTCGAGCTTTTCCGTGGTCGTCATGTCCGGCAAGATCGGAGCGATTATGCTGTCGACGTAAAGAGCTGTCGATGCGGCGGAGTTCCTCGTTACGGCCTCTTCAATCAGGCTGGCAACGAAAGTACCCACGATCAATGTCGCGATGATCGAAATTAACCCGCCGGCGAGCAGAAACTGGCGGGCGAGCGACTGTCCGGTCCAAAAAGCAATAACGTTGGGTAGGCGCACGAAAGCCTCGGTGGGTGCATCAGAAGAAGATAATTAAGGCTCGGCTTCATGGCGTCAATGGGGTCGCATCACCACTAATTTGTCCGGCGGGACCAAAGTCGCATCCTCAAACGCAAAGGTCCCGGATGGGGAACGGCTCAGCATGCTTCACGTTTTCCTGCCATCGCAAGCAAGGAGTTCTGTGATGAAAAAGATGATTCTGGTATCCGCTGCCATCGCAGCCTTCGCCACCGGCGCGCTGGCCCAGCAGAGCACTGTAAATGGTGCCGTCGGTGGTGCCGTCACTGGCGCAATCGTCGGCGGCCCGGTCGGCGCTGCGGTTGGCGGCATCGTTGGCGCTGCAGCCGGCACGGCAATCGACCCGCCGCCGGAACGCGTCGTGCATTACGTAGAGACCCAGCCGATGCCGGCACAGTCGGTCGTCGTCCAGGAACAGGTGGTCGTCGGCCGCCCCATCCCGCAGCAGGTGGTGTTGACGCCCGTGCCGGAAGATCCGACCTATGCCTATGCGGTGGTCAACCAGCAACGCGTTATCGTTGATCCGCAGACACACACGGTCGTTCGCATTCTCAACTGATATTAAGTCGAAGATCAAAAAGGCGCTCGTGACATCGCGGGCGCCTTTTCTCATGACTTGCCTCAACCCTTCTGGCGGGCCGCAGCGTAGCGATTGGCGGGCATTGAAAGACCGAGATTCTCGCGAAGTGTTGAGCCCTCGTACTCTTCACGGAAAAGCCCGCGACGGCGGAGTTCCGGCAAAACGAGTTCGGTAAAGTCGGTCAGGCTTGCCGGCAGGGTCGGGAACATCAGGATGAAACCATCGGCCGCGCGCGCCTCGAACCACTCTTCCATGAAATCGGCGATTTCCTTCGGAGTGCCGGTAATGCCGTTGCCGGTGCTCTTTTCCGCATAGTGGTGGATCAGGTGGCGAAGTGTGTGGCCCTGCTTGATGAAGTCGGTCAGTTCCTCGAACAACGCCTTCGAGCCCTTCGGCTGCTGCGGCAGGCGTTCCATGGGGAAGGGCTTGTCGAGTTCAGCGCCGGAAAGATCAGTTTCCAGAAATTCGCCCAGCATCCAGCGGCCGACATCGGGGTGAAGGTTGTCGATCAGGAAATCGACCTTGGCCTGGGCTTCCGCTTTCGTCTCGCCGACATTGACGACAATGCCCGGCATCATCTTCAGGTCGTCCTCGATGCGGCCATACTTTGCCATGCGGCCTTTGACATTGCGGTAGAATGCACCGTTGCGCTCGATGCTGGAGGCAAGGCTGAAGACGATTTCGGAAGTTCGGGCGGCGAGCTCCATGCCCGCTTCGGAGCCGCCGGCCTGGGCGATGACCGGACGCCCTTGCGGGGTTGAGGCAATGTTCAACGGTCCGCGGACCTGGAAATGCTTGCCCTTGTGGTTCAGCGTATGCAGCTTGTCCTTGTCGTAATAGACGCCATTCTCGCGATCGAGCAGCAGCGCGTCTGGCTCGAAACTGTCCCACAGGCCGAAAACGACATCGACGAATTCTTCACCGCGTTCATAGCGGATCGCATGCGGATCGAGCCCCTCGCGATTGAAGTTGTAGCCGGTCTCGTCGTGGTCGGAGGTGACGACGTTCCAGCATGCCCGGCCGCCGCTCAAATGATCGATGGACGAGAATATGCGAGCGATGTTGTAAGGCTCGTAATAGCTGGTCGAGGCTGTTGCCACGAAACCGAGCTTCTCCGTCATGGCTGCAAGGGCAGTGATCAGCGTCAGGGGCTCGAACCGGTTCATCTTTGTCGGTGAGCGGGAGAGAGCTTCCGGATCGCCGATCGCAGCCGCCGGCGAATCTGCCACGAACATGAAGTCGAGCTTGGCCTGTTCCGAAATACGGGCGACATTGAGCAGGTGCTCGATCCTGTTCGCACCATTGACGTCGGCTGCCGGATGCAGCCAGCTCGCCGGGTTGAAGCCAAACGTATAGACAAAGGTTCCAAGTTTCAGCTTGTCTTCGCGGGCCATGGTTCCTCGACTCCTCTTGATAGTCTTCGTGTTTCAGCCCGCCTGAGATGGGGTGAAGCGGGCGGTGAGAGTGTGGCTTTTGCCGGGATAGGTCAGCCGAACAGCCGTCACCGACTGATCGAGCCGCCATGTCTGACGCTCGACAACCATGACGGGGCTACCGATGGGGATCGTCAGATGAGCAGCTTCCGCGGGGCCGGCGCCACGGGCTGCAATCCGGTGCTCGGCGGCGCTCCATGGCACATGATCGAGAAGCCAGGGACCGGGAGACAGGGTTTCGAATGTTTCTCCCCTGGCATCCGGCACGACTTCCAGATTGATCAGACGCTGCTCGAGGCAGAAGGGGTGTTCGCCCGCATAGTGAAGGCAGGTAATATCGGCGATCGCTCTCTTGCGCGGGATGTCGAGGCGCTCGGCCTCTTCACTGTTGGCTGTCCTTACCGTGCGGCTCAAAATCCGGTGGGTATAGATTTCACCTGTTGCCTTCACCTCTTCGCGAATGTCGTAGATTTCGAGAATTGCACTTTGCGCCTTCTGGGGGAGAACGACACTGCCGACCTTGCGCCTCCGCTGTATCAGCCCGGCGCGTGCCAGCTGAGTCACGACCTTATTCACGGTCATGCGCGAACAGCCGTATTCCAAGGCCAGTTGCTGTTCCGATGCGATCTTGAAGCCGGGTTGCCAGCGGCCGGTCAGGATATTCTGCTCGATATCGAGAAGTATTCGCTGATGAAGCGAAAGCGGCGTCTCGGAAATAGTGTCGGCAGTAATATCCGCGTCAATCATGCGAGCATGCTGGCGCCGCGATCGAGATAGGTGTCGAGAAATTGCTCCAGGCGTGGGTGGCGCGGCTTGGCAAAGATTTCCGCCGGCGGCCCTGAGAACAATAGCCGTCCGTGATCGAGAAAGCTGATCTGCTGGCCGACGCTCGCGGCAAAGCCGATTTCGTGGGTGACGACCACCATCGTCATGCCCTCGCTCGCCAGATCCCGCATGACATTCAGGACTTCGCCGGTCAATTCCGGATCGAGCGCAGATGTCGGCTCATCGAACAGCATGATTTTCGGTTCGAGCGCGAGCGCCCGGGCAATCGCCACGCGTTGCTGCTGGCCGCCGGATAGCTGTGAGGGGTAATGCCCCGCGCGATTTTCCAGACCGACCTTGCGCAACTGCACCATGGCGCGTTCTTCCGCCTCGGCTTTCGGTACCTTGCGGACGAGCTTCAGGGCCTCGCTGACATTGCCGAGTGCCGTCATGTGCGGCCAGAGATTGAACTGCTGGAAGACCATGCCGGTCTTTGTGCGCACCGCGCGGATCTGGTTGGCCGGCAGACGTTCGCGGCGGCCGTTGGCGTCTTCGAAAAAGCCCAATGCCTCCCCGTTGATGGTGATCATGCCGCTGGTAGGTTCTTCCAGAAAGGCGAGGCAGCGCAGCAATGTGCTCTTGCCGGAACCCGAAGGGCCGATCAGGCAGGAGACCTTGCCTTCCGGAATTTCCAGCTCGATGTCCTGCAGCACTGTGGATTCTCCGAACCGCTTGACGAGTTTGCGGATGGCGATGGCGGGTACACTCATGCTTTCGAAAACCTCAGTCGGGAGAGACGGTTCTCGGCCATGCGGCCAAGCCGGTCTGTGAGTTCAACGATGATCCAGTAGACGATCGCCAGGATGAAGATCGCTTCGAGGAATGCGTATTGCTGCGAGCCGATGGCGCTGACGGTGGCGGTCAGTTCCGGCACGGTGATGATCGACAACACGGCGGATTCCTTGAGCAGGATGACTGCGAGATTGATCGCGGGCGGCAGGACGATCAGCGCCATTTCCGGCACTTGGATACGGCTGATCGTCTGGAACCGCGTCATGCCGAGGCAGGCGGCGGCTTCGACATGGCCGACCGGCACCGATGCGTAACCGGCGCGGAAGACTTCGCTGTAATAGGCGGCGCTATAGACGGTAAGCCCGATCAATCCGCAGGGGATGGGATCGAGCATCAGGCCGACGAACGGGCCGCCATAATAAAGCAGAAAAATCTGGATCAGGAACGGCGTGCCACGCAGCACTTCGACGATGGCGCCTAGCACCACATTGACGATCTTGCCTCCGAAGCGCCGCGCCGTGGCGACGATGAAACCAGCAATGACGCCGCCGAGAACGCCAGCGATCCATAGCCACAGGGTAACGAACAACCCGCTGCCGATTTCCGGCAGTTTTTCGATAATGACTTGCGGATCGAACATCATGCCGAGGCTCCCTTCAGGGATCGTTCGGCATAGCGCCCAAGAAGCGCGATTGCGGAGTTGATGATGAAATAGATGAGCGCTGCGGACGCGAAGATCGGGATCGGCTGATAGGTGCTGGAGGCAAGATCCTGCGCCATCTTGGTGATTTCGATGATCCCCACCACCGAGACGAGCGATGAGGATTTGAGGATCATGATCGCCTCATTTACCAACGCAGGAAAAGTGAGCCTAAGCGCGATCGGCGCTCGGATGCGGATGAATGTCTGAGCACCGGTAAAGCCTGCTACATCGGCGGCTTCAATCAGCCCAGGCGGGACACTGGCAAATCCGCCACGCAGGTTTTCAGCCTGATAGGCAGCCGTGCAGAGTGACAGACCGACGATCGCGGCAACGATGCCTGGAACGTTGATGCCGATCACCGGCAACAGCGTATAGATAAGCAGAAGCTGGACCAGCAGTGGCACGCCGCGGAAAAAGCTGATGAACAGCCTTGCCGGCAGAACATAGATCGACTTGCCCGTCAGCATCGCGGCAGAAAGCAGCATGGCGATCACGAACCCGATCGCAATAGAGATCAGACTGATGCCAAGGGTCGAGAGAGCCGCCTCCAGGAGCAGCGTGAAAAGTTTCGGTGTCATCGGTTACGCTTCGTTGGTCGCGGGCGCAGAGCGCAGGGCGAAACGGAAGGAACGAGTGATGGGAGATGCGCAAGGCACATCCCCCTATCGACTGAAGCTCAGAATGCCGGATCAGGCACCGAGTCCGGCGTGTCGAACGTCGTGCCGAACCACTTTTCCTGCAGCTTGCCCAGACGTCCGTCCTTCTTCATCGCGATGATTTCGTTGTCGATATAATCGAGCAGCGACTTGTGATCGTCGTCCTTGGTGCCGATGAAGCCGAAATAGGTCTTCTTGCCGAAGGCAGGCGTCACGACTTCGAATGCGCCGTTGCGCTGCTTGGCGACGAAGGCGATGTTCGGAAGGGAGTTCGCGACGGCGACAACGCGGCCGGTTGCGAGGTCGGCGTAAGCATCGTTGAATGAGACGTATTCGCGGACGTTGACCTTTTCCGGAAGCGTCGCGGAATATTCCTGCAGCTGTGCCAGCTGTGCGGTTGCCTTGCCGACGCCGACGGCCTTGCCTGCAATGTCGGCCGGCTTGGTGATCGAGGTGTCACCGGCCTTTTTCAGGATGGCGACGGAAGCTTCTGCGACCGGGGCACTCATGCGATAACGCGCGATACGGGCCTTGGTGATGGTTGCCGGGCCGGCAACGACATCGAACTTGCCTGCTTCAAGGCTTGGCAGAACGCTATCCCAGGGCAGTTCTACCCATTCGATCTTGACGCCAAGATCCTTGCCGAGCGCCTCGAAGAAATCGACGTTCAGGCCCTTGTGTTCGCCGGCATCGATGAAGTCGAAGGGGGCGAAAGCCGTTTCCGTGCCGACTTTCAGCACGCCTGCAGCCTTGGCCTTGGCCAGCACGTCTTCCGCGTGGGCCGAGAAAGATGTGGCAAGCAGAAGGGCGCCGGCGGCGACAGCCTTCATCAGTTGTCTTTTGAGCATTGGTGATTTCTCCGCGTTGTTCTACCTTAAGGACCGCAGTTCGGCTGTTCCCACCGTGTGACAGCGAATTTTCCGCTGTTCGTATTATTGCCTATACAAATGACCGATGTTTTCTGAGCCGTCAACGGCTTCAATCGGGCTTTCCCGCGTGTCGCGTCGGGCCGATGATTGCCGCGATCGGTAGGCCGATTTCCGATCAAATCAGCTTGCCTTGCCAGGTTTCGTGAACCTATCTTCTCTGGATACTCATCGAGGAAAGGGCGAAGCCAGGTGTCGAGCCGGCGCGAATACTTCGCCCGATCTACTGCCAGCATTTCATTTCAGGATCATGCCATATGACTTCCAATCTCGTCGTCAATGCCGGCCGTATCGCGGCGGATATCGATGCTCTGGCCAATATCACCGAACTCGACCGGCCTTGGACGCGCCGTGCATTCACACCGATGTTCCTCAGGGGACGTGCCTATGTGGAAAAGGTCTTTCGAGAGGCGGGCCTTGAAACGCGCATTGATGCTGCCGGTAACCTGATCGGCCTACGCCGTGGAAAAACGGGTGGTGGTACGCTGATGCTCGGGTCACATACGGACACAGTGCCGAATGGCGGTCGTTTCGATGGGATCGCTGGTGTGATCGCTGCTCTCGAAGTGGCGCGCGCGCTGGATGACGCCGGCATCGAGCTGGAGCATGATCTGGAAATCGTCGATTTTCTTGCGGAAGAAGTGTCGATTTTCGGCGTATCTTGCATCGGCAGCCGGGGCATGACCGGTGTTCGGCCAAGCGAATGGCTTGAGCGGACTGCCGATATCGAAGGAAAACGTGTCGATCTTGCCGAAGGCATCCGCGAGGTTGGCGGCGATCCGATACAGACCGGTGGCCGCGATGACATCAAGGCCTTTCTGGAATTGCATATCGAACAAGGCACCGTGCTCGAGCGGGAAGGTATCGATATCGGCATCGTCGGGGCGATCACCGGCATTTCCCGCTTCGAGATCCTGGTCGAAGGTCGTGCCGACCATGCCGGCACGACACCGATGAATGCGCGTTACGACGCCTTGGGGGCCGCATCCTGCCTTGTGCTCGGCATCGAGCGTATCGCCAAGGAACTCGCTCTCGGATCCAGCTATTTCGCGGGCACTGTCGGTGAGTTTTCGATGGAGCCGAATGCCGCGAATGTCATTCCGTCCCATGTTCGCATGCTGATCGACGCCCGGGCGGTCGATCCTGCTCTCATGGATGAATTCGTTGCGGCCTTGTCTGCGCTTTGTGTGCAGACCGCTGCAAAACGGAAGGTCACGATTGCTGAGCCCCGCAGGGTTTCCAATGCGGCACCGACGCCTATGTCCGGGATGGTGACGGAAATATTGGCATCGAGTGCGGCTCGTATCGGCGCCACCAGCAGGCCGATGGTTTCCGGTGCCGGCCATGACGCCGCCTTCCTTTCCAAGGTGGCGCCGGCTGCGATGATCTTCATCGCCAGCAAGGACGGGCGCAGCCATGCGGCGGAAGAATGGTCTGAGAATGACGCGATAACGCTCGGGGCCGCTGTTTTATACGAGGCAGTTCTGGATCTGGATAAAAGATAGGGAGATTGCATGGGGCGCATACTGACGGAGAAGGATGTCGAAGCCGCCGTTCGCGGAGGTTCCGTTTATGCGGCCGGTGGCGGTGGCTGGTCTGATCATGGCCGCATGCTGGGTTATGCGGCGGTCTCGATCGGCAGGCCGGAGCTGATCACGATCGACGAGTTGCGGGATGACGACTGGGTCGCGACTGCGGCTGCGATCGGCGCTCCGGCTTCCACAACCGCATGGGAAATGCAGGGCGTCGACTACGTCAAGGCGGTGCAGCTTCTGCAGGATGCGCTGGGCGAGAAGGTTTCGGCCCTGATGATCGGCCAGAACGGCAAGTCCTCGACGCTGAACGGCTGGCTGCCTTCCGCCATTCTCGGCACCAAGGTGCTGGATGCTGTCGGCGATGTGCGTGCCCATCCGACCGGCGACATGGGCTCGATCGGCATGGCCAATTCGCCGGACGAGATGATCCAGACGGCTGTCGGCGGCAATCGTGCCGAGAACCGCTACATCGAGCTGGTTATTCGTGGTGCGACCGCCAAGGTCTCGCCGGTGCTGCGCACGGCTTCCGACATGTCGGGCGGCTTCATTGCCTCCTGCCGCAATCCGCTACGGGCCTCCTATGTTCGCCGGAATGCGGCGCTCGGTGGCATCAGTCTCACGCTGAAACTCGGGGAAGCGATCATCGAGGCGGATGCCAGAGGAGGGCATGCGATCATCGACGCGATCGTCAAGACGACCGGGGGCTCGATCATCGCAGAGGGCGAGATCAGCGCAAAATCGGTCGTCTATACGAAGGAAGCATTCGATGTCGGCACGATCACGGTCGGTCGCGGCGACAGGGCAGTGACGCTGCATGTAATGAACGAATACATGGCGGTGGATGATGCCGGTGGAAACCGGCTCGCGACCTTTCCCGACATCATTTCGACGCTGTCTCCGGAGGGCGAGCCGATGAGCGTCGGGCAGCTGCAGATCGGCATGCCTGTATTTCTTCTGCATGTGCCGAAGACGATCATTCCGCTGTCGTCGAGCGTCAAGGATCCCTCGGTCTACCCGATCGTCGAGAAGGCGCTCGGGATCAGCATTGCCGATTACGCACTGGGGTGAGCCGGCAGGCGGATGAGGGGCAGAGCTGAACAGCAGAGCGATCAGGAGAACAGCATGCCGAAGCCCAATCCGCGCCATCCTAAATTCCCGATCCCCGGAGGGCCGGAGTTGCGGACCAAAGGCTGGCGGCAGGAGGCGTTGCTGAGACTTCTCGAAAACGTTCTCTCGGTCGGCGAAGATCCCGATAATCTCATCGTTTATGCGGCGCTGGGTAAGGCCGCGCGCAACTGGGCGGCGCATGATGCGATTGTCAGGGCATTGAAGGAGATGGATGAAGACCAGACACTGATCATCCAGTCCGGCAAACCGGTCGGGTTGCTGAAGACCCATTCCAAGGCGCCGCTGGTGATCATGGCGAACTGCAATATTGTCGGCCAGTGGGCGAAGGCGGAATATTTCTACCAATTGCAGGAAAAGGGACTGATCTGCTGGGGTGGGCTGACGGCAGGGGCCTGGCAGTATATCGGCAGCCAAGGCGTGATCCAGGGGACCTACGAGATCTTCATGCGGATTGCCGAAAAGCGTTTCGGCGGCACGCTTGCCGGCCGGTTCGTGCTGACTGCGGGGCTCGGTGGAATGGGTGGTGCGCAGCCGCTTGCCGGCCGCATGGCGGGGGCGGCGATCCTTGTCGTCGATATCGATCCCGAACGCGTGGCCAAACGCAAGGCGATCGGTTTCCTCGATGAGGTCGCGCCCGATCTCGACACCGCGCTTGCGATGATCGATGAGGCAGTGAAAGAGAAGCGGGCGGTGTCGATCGGCCTCGTCGGCAACGCCGCCGATATCTATCCGCAGATCGTCAAGCGCGGCATCGTGCCGGACGTCGTGTCCGACCAGACCTCGGCGCATGATCTGGTTTATGGCTATGTCCCGAAAGGCATGAGCCTTGAGGAAGTACGGCGGCTTCGAAAGGAAGGGCAGGGGCAGTTGATGGCGGCGAGCCGCGCCTCGATCGCCGATCATGTCCGCGCCATGCTGACCCTGCAAGAGAGGGGAGCCGAGGTTTTCGACAATGGCAATCTCATCCGCACCCAGGCCAGGGAGGGTGGGGTCGAAAATGCATTCGACATCCCGATCTTTACCGAAGCCTATCTAAGGCCGCTTTTCTGCCGTGCGATCGGCCCCTTCCGCTGGATGGCGTTATCCGGTGAGGAAAGCGATATCGGTCGTATCGACGATCTCGTTCTTGAGCTTTTCCCGAACAATCATATCGTCACGAACTGGATCCGGCTGGCGCGGGAGAACGTTCCGTTTGAGGGGCTTCCGGCACGGATTGCCTGGCTTGGCCATGGCGAACGCACGAAATTGGCGCTTGCTGTCAACGAACTGGTGGCAAATGGCGAGCTCAGGGGGCCTATTGCCTTCTCGCGTGACCATCTCGATGCCGGAGCGATGGCGCATCCGAATATCATGACCGAAAACATGAAGGATGGCTCGGATGCGATTGCCGACTGGCCGCTGATCAACGCCATGGCGCTTTGTTCGTCCATGGCCGATCTCGTCGTCATTCATTCGGGAGGCGGCGGTTATGCCGGCTATATGACCAGCGCCGGGGTGACAATCGTGGCCGACGGTACGGAAGCCGCAGCCGAGCGGCTCGACATGGCGATCACCAATGACACATCGCTCGGCATCATCCGTTATGCCGATGCGGGTTATGAAGATGCGGTCGAGGCCGCCGAGCGGGGAAAGGTCCCTCACATACGGCTGGGTTGAGACCCAGCCGTATCTCTTGGGCGGTCAGCCTTTCTTGAAGGCCGAATAGGCGACAGCCATCTTGGCGGCCAGCGTCGCATTGTTCTTCACCAGCTCGATATTCGCCTTCAGGCTTTCGCCCTTGGAGAGCTCGTTGATGCGCGCAAGCAGGAAGGGCGTCAGTTCCTTGCGGCCGATACCGCGTTCATCGGCTTCGCGAACCGCGTCGGCAATCGTGCCATCGATGAATTTCGGCGTCAGAGCCGCAGCTTCCGGGATCGGGTTTGCGATCAGAAGACCTGTGCCGGTCCCGAGCTGGTGATGCAGCCACATGGCCTTGGCAATCTCGGCGGCGCTGTCCAGCTTGTGATCGGCCTTGTAACCGCTCTTGCGCGTGAAGAAGGCCGGGAATTCGTCTGTTCCGTAGGCGATGACGGGAACGCGCTGGGTTTCCAGATATTCGAGCGTCTTGGCGATATCGAGGATGGACTTGACGCCGGCGCAGACAACGGCGGTTTTCGTGCGGCCGAGCTCGGTCAGGTCGGCGGAAATGTCAAAGGTCTGCTCGGCACCGCGGTGAACACCGCCGACGCCGCCAGTGGCGAAAATCTCGATGCCGGCGAGATCAGCCAAAAGCATCGTTGCGGAAACGGTCGTGCCGGCCGTCTGCTTGCGCACCATGGCAACTGCGAGGTCTCGGCCGGAGGCCTTCACGACATCCTTGGCCTGCGCGAGCTTTTCGAGTTCATCGGCGTCGATGCCGGCGCGCAGCTCGCCATCGATGACAGCGATCGTTGCCGGGACGGCGCCGTTTGCACGCACGACATCCTCGACCGCCTTGGCGGTTTCGAGATTGGCGGGATAGGGCATGCCATGGGTTATGATGGTGGATTCGAGCGCCACGACCGGTCCGCCCTTCGCAATCGCGTCGGCGACTTCCTTGTTGAGCTTAGGCTTCATCAGTTGCATGTCGTCTTGTCCTTTCAGTTCGTCAGCCTGTGCCGATTGGCTTCGATGAGCTCGGCAGACAGGTCGGGGTGCACGCTGGCATTACATTCGGTGGTGAGTGTGGCGGCAAGCGCGCCGGTGCGGGCCGCATCGAAAATCTCGTCGCCTTCGAGCAGCCGGTGAAGGGTCGCGGCGATCATCGCATCGCCTGCGCCGGTCATGTCGACGGGGGCAGCCCTCACGGCATTGATGAATTCTATCGTGTCCGCTCCGGCAACCGCCATCCCTTGAGCGCCGGCGCTGACCACGGCCATGCCGGCACCTGCTTTTTGCAGCGCCAATGCGGCCTGTTTGGCGCCTTCAGACGTGTGCGGGCTTGTCTGGCCGAGAATGGCGTTCGCCTCGTCGATATTCATGAACAGGAGGTCGATCCCGTTCAGGTCTTTCGGCAGGCGCATGACCTTGTGGGTCGATACGGCATCGATCGCCAGCCGGCAGGACGCATTTCTGCAACGATCGATTAGCGCCGAAAGCGCTTCGGCCGGAAGATTGCAGTCTGCAAAGACCCAGTTCGAAGCCGCAAGATGAGGCCAGGCGCGCTCGATGTGATCCGGCTGAAACAGGTCGAATATGTTCATGTCGGCAATGCCGAGAACGAGGTCGCCTTCTGCATCGAGAATCGCCGCATATTCGGCGGTCGGGCGTTCACTGGTCGTCACGGCCTGACTGACGTCGATCCCGATTTCGCGCATGTATTTGAGCAGCGACTGCCCGCCGTCATCATCGCCGACAATCGATATGAAGCCGGTCGCCGAGCCGAGCCGGGCAAGGTTCTCGGCCACATTGCGGGCAACACCGCCGAGGCTGCGGGTGCTTTCTACGGGATTGGATGTTTCAAGCACGATCTTGGTACGGGCGTGATATTTGCGGTCCAGCACCGCGCCGCCGATGCAGAACGCGCGGACCTCGGATGAGAGAACATAACCCCGCCCGAGGATATATCCCTTGTTCATCAATTGGGCGATATGAGCGGCAACCGTCGAGCGGGCGAGCCCCAGAGCGGTGGCAATCTCCTGCTGACCGACGAAAGGGTTTTCGCGGATCAAGGCCAGAACGGCGCTTTCCTGTGGTGCAAGCGGCTGGGTCATTGCATGGGCTCCTTGCGAAACCCATGCAGACAATTGTTTATTGTGTCAACAGTTGTTTTGTCGTCTTATTTGCCGTGCGGCTTTTCAACGTGACCGCCAAAGGACTTGCGCATCAGCGACAGCATCTTGTTGGCGTATTCGGCATTGCCCTGGCTGTCGAAGCGGCTGAATACGGCTGCAGAGAGAACCGGCACCGGCACGCCCATGTCGATCGCGGCCTTCATCGTCCAGCGCCCTTCGCCGGAATCCGAAACGCGTCCGCCGAAGTTGCTGAGCGAGGGGTCGACCTTCAGGGCGTCCGCCGTCAAATCGAGCAGCCATGAGCCGATAACGCTGCCGTGGCGCCAGACTTCGCTGATCGCCTCGATATCCATGTCGAACTGGTAATACTGCTTGTCCGGCAGCGGTGTCGTTTCCGCGTCCGCCTCGCGATGGGCATGGCCGACATTTGCCTGTTTCAGCACATTGAAGCCTTCGGCATAGGCCTGCATCATTCCGTATTCGATGCCGTTATGGACCATCTTGACGAAGTGGCCGGCGCCGCTCGGGCCGCAATGCAGATAACCGCGCTCAGCTGGGCGAAGCGACGGATCGAGATCCGCTCCCGGCGCCAGTGTCGCGAAGATCGGATCCAGATGTTTGACCGCTTCGTCCGGGCCGCCGATCATCAGGCAAAAGCCGCGCTCAAGGCCCCAGACGCCGCCGCTCGTGCCGACGTCGATGTAGGAAATGCCTTTTTCAGCAAGCTTGGCGCTCTGGTCTACCGCATCTCGGTAGTTGGAGTTTCCGCCATCGATGATCATGTCACCGGGCTGCATGAAGGCTGCCAGCTTGTCGACGATGCCGGGTGTGATCGCCGCCGGAAGCATGATCCATACGGCACGCGGTGGTGTCAATTTTTCAAGGAACTGTTCGATGGACGAAATGCCGATGGCGCCTTCGCCGACAAGTGCCTCAACAGCTGCCGGGTTGACGTCGTAGGCGACGCATTCATGGCCCGCACGCATCAGGCGCCGTGCCATGTTGCCGCCCATGCGGCCCAGTCCCATCATTCCGATCTGCATGTGTAAGCCTCTCGATGCAGTTTTAGAATCGTCAGGATAACTAGGACTATGTGTCGCAGGCCTCAAGTTATTTAAATCGATTTATTTTTGGCGATGGTCACGTTTTCGGTAGGATGGGAAAAACTGGTCTGATCTTTCAAGGATTGGCGATCCGGCCGCCCACCTGAGCATTGGGAACACCGGTCGTCGTCGGAAAGCTGATCGGCAGGCCGCGCAAAGTTCGCACGGCAAGGAATGCGAAACATTCGGCCTCGACGGCATCACCGCGCCAGCCGAAACCATCGGCTGAAACAGCCTGAACTTTTGCCCTCTCTTCGATCATCGACATGATCGTGGGATTGCGCCGTCCGCCGCCGCTGACGATCAGGCGCTTGGGCCTGTACGGCAGAAGATCGAGCGCCTTGCCGACGGCGGATGCGGTGAAGGCGGAAAGAGTGGCAGCACCATCGGCAGGGTTCAGACCATCCGCCATTGCGGCGGTGAAATCGAACCGGTCGAGAGATTTCGGATAAGCGGCGGTCAGGTATGGATGTTGCAGAAGGCGTTCGAGCCGCGCTTCGTCCACCTTGCCCGACGCGCCGAGCGTGCCGTCGCGATCCATCTCGCCGAGATCTAGCCCCTTGATGAAATCGTTGAGCGGTGCATTGGCCGGGCCGGTGTCGAAGGCGACCACCAGATCCTCGCCATCCCACCATGTAATATTGCCGACACCGCCGAGATTGAGGATTGCGGTGTCGCCGCTTCGATCGACATCACGCAACAGGGCAGTGTGATAGATGGCGGCCAGAGGAGCGCCCTGACCACCGGCGCGGACATCTGCCGTGCGGAAATCATAGACGACCTTTGTTCCGAGAATATCGGCCATCAGCTGGCCGTTGCCGAGTTGGCGGGTATCGCCCAAGCGCTCTTCGGTCGGAGCGCGATGCAGCACGGTCTGACCATGGAAACCGACGGCACCGATTTCCTGGATGGTGAGCCCGGCGCTTTTGACAAGCTCCTGAACGGCCTTGGACTGGGCACGCGTCAGCGCTTCTTCCGCATCCTTGAAAATCAGAGGCTCCGGACCTTCGAAATTCCAGCCTCGCGCCCGCCGCAAGGTTTCTTCCAACAGAAGCCGGGTTTCTTCTGAATAGGGCGCAAGCGTATAGGCGCCGAAGGTTTCGACGCTTTCTCCGTCCGTCTTGATAAGCGCGACATCGATATTGCCGTCGAGTACCGTTCCGGTCATCAGCCCGACCGCCCAGATAGGCTTCATTGCTTGTCTCCAATCATGATTGACCGAATCAGATCAGTCTATACGCACTCTTCCGGCAAAAGAGGCCAGTTGTCCCTCTCGCAGAAATTCCTTGACGCGAATCACCGATGCGAGCACCTTGTAACGGCTTCTTGCGGATTTTCTGAAACTTGGCGTTACTGCCAGTCTTCGGTGTAAGTCGAGTAGAGCGGCGTATTGGGCTGCCGGGACAATTTGCTCTCTGGTCGATCATAACGATGAATGCCGATCTCGTCGGCAAACATCAGGGAGAGTGTGGGATGGCCGGATCGGCTGAACAAATGCGAGCCTCGAAAGGCGACTTCGTGCCAGGCGCTCGGCAACTTGCCGACGAGGCCATCGCAAGCGATGCACGCGCGCTTTCCGAGCAGCTGAAGGCGATGCGGGAGCGGCTTTTCCCGCCGCTCGCAAGCAAGACGTTGCGTAGCTTCTCTTCCGGTGAGGCCGCCAAGCTCATCGGTGTGTCCGATGGTTACCTGCGCCAGCTGTCCCTAGCCGGAGAAGGGCCACAGCCCGAGACCGGTATAGGTGGACGCCGGTTCTATTCGCTCTCGGACATCAATGCCTTGCGCAGTCATCTTGCAGAGCAGGCGGTGGCCAAAGGGAATATCGCCAAGGCGAAATCCTATCTGCCGCGCCGGGATGCGGCGCAGAACGAGCATCTGCAGGTCATCTCGGTCACGAATTTCAAGGGTGGCTCAGGCAAGACCACTTCTGCCGCGCATCTGGCCCAGTATCTGGCCCTGACGGGACACCGGGTGCTTGCGATCGATCTCGACCCGCAGGCTTCATTGTCGGCGTTGTTCGGTTATCAGCCGGAACTCGACCTGACCGGCAATGACACGCTTTACGGCGCCATCCGCTACGATGACGAGCAACGCCCGCTCTCGGAGGTTATTCGCGGCACCTATTTTCCGGGCCTCGACCTCGTTCCCGGCAATATCGAGTTGCAGGAATTCGAGCATGTTACCCCGCAGGCGTTGGCGAACCGGCAGAGCGGCAAGGATAGCGGACCGCTGTTTTTCGCACGGATCCAGGCCGTATTGGCGACAGTGGAGCAGGATTACGACGTCGTCGTCATCGATTGCCCGCCGCAGCTCGGTTACCTGACTTTGTCGGCTCTTTGTGCATCGACCTCGGTTGTTGTGACGGTGCATCCGCAGATGCTGGATGTTGCCTCGATGAACCAGTTCCTGTTCATGACATCCGATCTTCTCTCTGTGGTCCGCGAGGCGGGAGGCACGCTCAATTTCGACTTCCTGCGGTATCTCGTGACCCGTTATGAGCCCAATGACGGGCCTCAGGCCCAGATCGTCGGTTTCATGCGCTCGCTGTTCGGGGACCGGGTTCTGACTGCGCCGATGTTGAAATCCACTGCGGTTTCCGACGCCGGCCTGACGAAGCAGACATTGTACGAGGTCGGACGCGAGAACTTCACGCGCTCGACCTATGACCGCGCAGTCGAGGCCATGAATGCCGTCAACAGCGAGTTGGAGGCTCTGATCCACGCGGCCTGGGGCCGATAGGACAGAAGGAAAGGTTTCAGATCATGGCGGGTAGCCGAAAAAACGAACTGAGAGCGCTGTTTGGAGGCGGTCTTGCGCCCGGCGCTACACCAGCGCCCGAGGCGCAATCGGCACCGAAGCCGGAAACCGAAGTACCGGTTCCCGCTGCAGCTCCGGCAGGTCGCAGTTCTGCCGGCGCGGTAAAGGCGATGGGCCTTTCGCTCAATGCCATGACCCGGGAGGCCGAAGAGGCACGTTTGCTGCGCCAGGCGCTCAGCGAAGGCGAGCGGGTCGTCGCAATTCATCCCGACAAGATCGATTCTTCCTTCGTCGAAGACCGGTTGCGACTGGATGATCAGGATGATGAGGATCTTGCGACCCTCATCGACAGCATGCGCGAGAGCGGACAGCAGGTGCCGGTGCTGTTACGCAATCATCCGGAAAAGCCGGGCCGATACCAGACGGCCTATGGCCATCGACGCATCCGTGCGGCTTCGCGCCTCGGGATCGAGGTCAAGGCAATTGTTCGGTCGTTGTCTGACGACGAACTGGTCTTGGCGCAGGGCAAGGAAAATGCCGAACGCCGCAATCTCTCCTTCATCGAGCGTGCCGTTTTTGCCAGAAACCTTCTCGCCGGCGGTTTCGACCGCAAGGTGATCGGTGAAGCGCTGTCGGTTCAGAAAAGCGAATTGTCGCGGCTGTTACAGGTTGTCGAGGCCGTGCCGGATGCACTCATCCGGGCGATCGGCGCAGCTCCGAAGGCTGGCCGTGACCGGTGGATGAAGCTTGGTGAACTGCTCACCTCGAAGACAGCTCAGGCCTCAGCAATGGCCGAGATTTCCGGCACCGAGTTCCAGTCATCCGTAAGCGATGACCGGTTCCAGCTCGTCTTCAATCATCTCTCCAAGCCAGAAAAACGCCAGCCTGCAGAGCCTGTGCTGTTGAAGGACAACAAGGGAAAGATTTTCGCGCAGGTACATACTGATGGCAAGAAAAGCCGGATTGAGTTTGCTGCGGGGATCGATCGTCGGTTTGTCGATGCTGCCGTGAAGGCCCTCATTCAGCAGTATGACGCGTTTGTCTCCGCTCAGTCATCGAAGGGATGAGGCGCTGACAGCTCGTCCAGACGACAGTGGAAACGAGAAGCAGAGTAGATAAGCCGGCCTTGTTCCGGATGGAAAAGTCGTCGAAAGAATACGCATATCGTAACTGATTTTTTCAACCGTCCGGAACTCACGTCATGAACGCCAATCCTCTGGTCAAAGGTTTCTACGACGAGCGCACCGGCAGCATTCAGTATGTGGTGAGCGATCCGGACACGAGAGATTGCGCGATCATCGATCCAGTGCTCGATTACGATGAGAAATCGGGAAGCACAAAGACATCGAGCGCGGATACCATCCTTGCCTATGTCGAAGATGAGCGGCTTACGGTTAAATGGATTCTGGATACGCATCCTCATGCGGATCATTTTTCTGCGGCAACCTATCTGAAGACAAAGACAGGCGCTCCGACCGCGATCGGCGCCAAAGTGGTCGATATTCAAAAACTCTGGCAGAAAATCTACAACATGCCTGAAATGAAGACGGATGGATCGCAATGGGATCGGCTTTTCGCCGATGGCGAGAACTTCCGGATCGGCAACATGGTCTGCAGGGTCATCCATTCGCCGGGCCACACGCTGGCATCAGTGACCTATGTCGTCGGCGATGCGGCTTTCATTCACGACACTTTATTCATGCCGGATAGCGGCAGTGCCCGTGCAGATTTTCCCGGCGGCAGTGCCGCAAGTCTTTGGTCTTCGGTCGACGCGATTCTTGCTCTTCCCGACGATACGCGGCTGTTCACCGGGCACGACTACCGTCCGGGCGGACGCGAGGCCCTGTGGGAGAGCACGGTTGGCCAGCAGAAGGCGGAAAACCCGCATGTTGGTGAAGGGCGGGAGGCATTTATCCGGCTGCGCGAGGGGCGGGATGCGACCTTGCCATTTCCGCGCCTGATGCTGCATGCCTTGCAGATCAACCTGAATGCCGGGCGGATGCCGGTTCCGGAAGAAAATGGCACGAGCTATCTGAAAATCCCGATCGACGCCTTCACCATCAACGCCTGGTAGGCCACCGACTTCCGGCTGTCGAATTCTGTAGCTGGATTACGATCTATTCGGCCGAAATTGGGAGATTGCGATCCCAGCGGGGAGCAGGCGCGAATTTTCCGGCCAGGAAATCGATGAAAGCGCGTACCTTTGCCGGCGGTCTCCGATTGCTTGCATAGATGGCGAACACACCAGGCAATTCCATCAGAGGTTCGTCGAGCGTGATCGACACCAGCCGGCCGGCGCGGATTTCATCGCCGACCAGAAAGGTCGGCTGGTAGATCATGCCCTGACCTGCCAGGGCGGCCGCCACAAGGGCGTCACCGTTATTGGCATGGAGGTTTCCCGTAACCGGGACGATGATCGAACCATCGAAGCCAAATCGCCAACGATCGGGTCCAACCGAGCTCGACAGGGTGTAGCCGAGGCAATTATGCGACCCCAGTTCCGACACCGATGCGGGGGGCGATCGCTTGGCGAGATAGGCGGGAGATGCGGCAAGGAGCATGCGACAGCGCGCGATCCTGCGCGCGATCAGGCTCTGATCTTCTATCCTGCCGATACGAATGGCAACGTCCCAGCCCTCTTCGACGAGATCGACGGTACGATCGCTCAATCCCAGATCGACACTCAATGCCGGATGCAGGTCTGCCAGTTCCGCCAATAACGGTACGATTTCCCGAACGCCGAAGGAAACCGGAACATTGACGCGCAGCGTTCCGCCGACTTCCATACGTTCGGCGGCCGCCGTCGCGTCGGCTTCCGAGAGTTCCAGGAGAATGCGCTCGACGCTTTCCAGATAGCGCCGCCCGGCTTCGTTGAGTGTTATCTTGCGGGTGGTGCGATGCAGAAGTTTAACGCCGAGCCGGTCTTCCAGCGCTGCCATGTGCTTGGTGGCCATGGTTGGCGACATGTTGAGCGCCCTTGCAGCTCCGGACAGGCTGCCGATTGCGGCGACCTTGGCGAAAACTTCCATTCCGGCGATGCGATCCAGCATAGTTACATCACTCCACAGGTGTGAGCTGTAATGCTCAGATAGTTGATTATCATGTTACCGGAGTGATTGCATAGTGTGGCCGATGATGGCTTCGCGCCGTCAATATAACTATGTTGGGAAACGACCGTGCTCGTAGATGGCAAATGGACTGCTGACTGGCAACCGGTACAGGCCAAGGATGCGAAGGGCGGATTCGTACGCCAGACGTCCAGCTTCCGGAACTGGATCACGCCGGATGGATCGGCTGGTCCGACCGGAGCAGGCGGGTTCGCCGCCGAAGCGGGCCGTTATCACCTCTATGTCGCACTCATCTGCCCCTGGGCATCGCGAACGTTGATCGGCCGCAAGCTCAAGAAGCTCGATGACCTCATCTCCGTTTCGGTGGTGGAGCCGGCTTTGACAAAGGAAGGCTGGCGGTTCGGCACCTATCCTGGCTCTACGGAGGACACGGTCAACGGTGCCCGTTACATGCACGAGCTCTACACACGGGTGGATCCGCATATTACCGGCCGCGCGACGGTTCCCGTCCTGTGGGACAAGAAGACAGGCACGATCGTCAACAACGAGTCGGCCGACATTCTGCGCATGTTCAACAGCGGCTTCGGTTCTCTGGCAGACGAGAGTGTCGATCTTTATCCGCAAGCTCTTCGCCATGAGATAGATGCCCTGAACGAGCGCATCTATCCGCGCCTCAACAATGGCGTTTATCGCGCGGGGTTCGCTACCACGCAGCAAGCCTATGAAGAGGCTTTTCATGACGTGTTCGGCATGCTCGACGAATTGGAGAGCCTGCTGGCGACGAAGACCTTCCTGGTCGGCGAGCAACTGACCGAGGCCGATATTCGCCTCTTTGTCACGCTGGTGCGTTTCGACGCGGCCTATCATGGCCTGTTCAAGTGCAATCTCCGTCGCATTGCGGATTATTCCAACCTCAGCCGCTACCTGCGCCGGATATTGTCCGTTCCGGGCATCGCGGAGACGGTCAGCATCGATCACATCAAATGTGGTTATTATTCGATCGAGAGCCTCAATCCGACGGGGATCATTCCTGTCGGCCCGGCACTGGAGTTCGAGGATCTGCTGACCTCCGGGCCATCGGCTGCGATCTAGGCAAGCCGCTCAAGACATTCTCCGCAATCGGCAAATATTCGGGATTGATACGCATGCTGACCCAAATTCTCCTGACCTCCGTCCTGCTGCCGCTCGTTCTTGGCGCGGTCATCGCACTGGCTGGTAAGGGAACGACTTCTCGAGCCGTTCTGCTAACGGCACTGCTGATACCTGTTGCCGCTGCCATCGCGAGCGTTTCGATCGAAGGCCTGCCGCCATTCCCGCCGATTGCAGCAAAACAGAAGCTGCCCTTGTTGCTGGTCATCGGTGGTGTTGTTTTCGCAATTCTTGCCGTTCTGCTCCGGCAGTTTGTGAACCGATGGATCATCGCGCTGGTGGGTGTCGTCTCTCTTGCAGCACCCGCTTGGTGGTTGGGCAAGAACGTTCTCGCAGCCAACGCGACGAAGGCGACGACACTTGCGATCGTGCTCGTCATCGTCGCCATCGAGATTGCGGCTGTGTCAGGGCCGCAGGCCAGAAAATCCTCCGCGGCAGCCTTGCCGGCTGCGCTGCTCGCCACCGCAATCGGAACGGCACTGACTGCGATCATGGGCGGCTATATCGGCATGGCGCAGATGAACGGCGCGCTGGCTGCCCTGTTCGGTGGCTGGCTGCTGGTTCGCTACATTTCCTATATCCGAGGCGACGATGCAGCCTTCGTTCTTGGGGACTTTGCCGCGCTTTCCTTTATCTGGACCGCCGCTATGGGCGCCACGATGACTGTGCTGCTGTCGCCGAGTGCTGCGCCGGTCGCGCTCGTTCTTTCGCTTCTGCCTGTCGCCATCTTCGCGGTTCTCAACTGGCGAGAAGTCGGATTTGCGAACCGCGCGCGGTTCCTGCAGCCGCTGATCATCGGCGCGCTGACCGCAATTCCTGCAATCGCCGCCATTCTTGTCGCCGTGCTTGCCGGCGGTTGAGCTCACAGTTTCACCAATCCGGCTTGCCGGACACCATCCTCATCACGAACACCTTCAACACATATAAGGAAAAACCATGAAACGCCTGATTCTCGCCACTGCCCTTGCCGGCATGTTCATGACCGGCGCTGCATTCGCAGCTGACAGCTATGAAATCGATCCGACGCATGCCTGGGTCGGCTTCAAGACGAGCCATGCCGGCTGGGCGAAGGCTCACGGCGCCTTCAAGGCCGTATCCGGCACCATCTCCTTCGACAAGGACGACGTCACCAAGAGCACGGTTGAAATCGCCCTCGAAGCCGCAAGCATCGACACCAATGACGAAAAGCGCAACACGCACCTGAAGAGCCCGGACTTCCTCAACGCCGAGGAATTCCCGCAGATCACCTTCAAGAGCACCTCGATCGAAAAGACCGGCGACAAGACCGCCAAGGTAACCGGTGACCTGACCCTGCTCGGCACCTCCAAGCCGATCGTTCTCGACGTTACCTGGAATGCAGAATCCGCGCTGCCCTGGGATGCCAACACGATCAAGACCGGCTTTTCCGCAACCGGTTCGTTCAATGGCGTCGACTTCGGCATCGCCAAGATGAACGATTTCGGCATCGGCCCGGAGATTGCTCTCGATATCGATGTTGAAGCCATCAAGAAGTAATAACAGTCTCACATGTCGAGCTGAAAATGGCGCGACCGGTATCATATCCGGTCGCGTTTGCCGTTCTAAGACAGAACGATTCTTGCCTCGAACCCGTCATCTCTGCCTGTCGCCGGTGATAGCAGTTGGAGACGGCCGTTCATCTGCCCGAGCAATCTTTCGACAATCGACAAGCCAAGCCCTGAGCCTGCAGCTTCTGTCTTGCCGCGGCTGAAACGTCTGCGGATTGAGGCAAGGTCGGCTTCCGTCATGGCAGGCGCAGCATTGACGATGCGCACGGGCCCGCCGTCTTCGAGAAACACTTCGACCGGTTCTTTTGGTCTGCCATGTACAAGCGCGTTTTCGATCAGGTTTCGCAGGACAATGGCAAAGGCGTCTTCGCTGAACGGACCTGTCAGCTGCGCACCGGGTGCGCGATGGAATATCAGGCGCGAAGGGTTGGCCATGCCGCGCCAGAAATCGGTCAGCACCATTTCCAATATGCGGCCGAGATCAGCCGGCTTGTCGGCAATGCCGATACCCGCCTCGGCACGCGATAGCTGGAGCAGCTTTTCGGCAAGGTGGCTGAGGCGTGTCAACGATGCCTCGATCTGGCCGGCGCGATGACGGCTGGGACTGTCGGTCAGCTCGGCGATCAGCATCTGCGTTTGCGCCAGAGCGCCGGCGATCGGTGTGCGCAGTTCGTGCGCGCTGTTGGAGGTGAACTCCCGCTCGGCATCGAGCGCGGTTCTGAGCCGTGTCATCAACAGGTTGACGGAAACCGCGATCGGCTGCAGTTCGCGCGGCAGGATGGAAGCATCGATCGGCTCCATGTTGCCGCCATCCTTGGTCTCGATCTCGCGGCGCAGTTCGCCGACAGGCCGCACGGCGCGGCGAACCACGAGCCAGATCATCATGCCGCTGACCGGTATCAGCAGTATAAGCGGAAGAAACAGCGCGATCGCGCCTTCCCGGACGGCCTCTTCGCGGTTCTCGAAGGCATCGGCAACCTGAACGAAGATCCGGCGATCCTCGCTTGTGGCCGTGTAGAACTGGTAGGTCGCATTTTTCCAGAAACCGGCCTTCAATGGCGTTTCGAATGCCCCTTCCGGCGCGTCATGGGACCTTATCAGCACACGGCCGGATGGGTCGCGTACCTGGTAGATCAGATACTCGTGATCGCCGCTTGAACTGGCTGTCTGCAACTGTTGTGGTGCTGCTCCCGGGCTATTGTCAGAGGGGACCCCCAACATCCCGCGATGTTCGAGATCGTCGACGACAAGTGGTACGAGCCGTTCGGCCGTATCCTGAAGCGTGCCATCGAAGATTTCGGCAAGTTCTTCCTCCATCACGACAAGACCAAGGCCTACCGCCAGCAGCCAGAGGAATGTCATTGCAAATGTCAGCGACAGGATCAGCCGCCGGGTCATAGACGGGCCTGTTGCCCGGCTGAAAAGGCTCATTGTTCGCGTCCCAGCCGGTAGCCGATACCGCGCAGCGTGGCGATGTGATCCCGACCGAGCTTTTTGCGCAGCCGGCTCACATAGACCTCGACGGTGTTGCTTTCGATTTCGGAACCAAAGGCGTAAAGGGCTTCCTCGATCTGAGGCTTGGACACGACGGCGCCCGGTCGCGCCGAAAGGCTGTCCAGCACCGCCCATTCGCGGCTGGACAGATCGATGACTTCGCCTCCCACCGTTACCCGGCGGGTCGCTGCGTCTATCTCTATATCCCCGATGCGCACCAGAGACACCGGCCGGCCGCTGTAACGGCGGCTCACCGCCAGCATCCGGGCCGTCAGTTCTCCGAGATTGAACGGCTTCACCAGATAGTCGTCTGCGCCGCTATTCAAGCCCTCGATACGGTCCGATATCTGGTCATGTGCCGTCAGGATAATTACCGGCGTGGTAACCCCACGGGCGCGGAATTCCTTCAGAAGAGCAATCCCGCTGCCATCGGGCAGGCGAAGGTCAAGCAGGATCAGGCCATAGCTGGTGGTTGCAAGCGCGCTTGTCGCCGTGTCGATCGTCTTCATCCAATCGACTGCATGATCACCACTTGCAACATGATCGCGCACCGCTTCTCCAAGCGTTGCATCATCTTCAACCAGAAGAACCCTCAAACTGCCTGCTCCGTCCCATCGCGATATTATCTTATACCCACCGTTTAGCAGAGTAGGGGGATAAAATTCGAGAGGGGAAGGAGGCGTCTGCGGGATCATGACGAGACGAATTTCGGGATGATGACGAAAGCGGCGGTGAGGCCGTTCACGACAAGCAGGCAGAAGACGGCAAAGGAGCCGAGATCCTTGGCATGCCGGCCGGTGTCGGACCATTCGGGCGAGATGCGGTCGATGATCTCCTCAATGGCGGTATTGAGCGCTTCCGCCGCAAAGAGGCCCAGCATGACGATTGCCATCATCACGTAATCGGAGAAGCTCGCACCGACTGCGGCAAAAGCTGCGAATATTGCCACGCCGGCAATAATCTCGTGGCGGAATGCGGTTTCGCGCAGCAACCTCAAGGCACCGTTCAGCGAATAACCGAACGCTGCCTTGAGGTGCCGGCTGCCGGTCACTTTCTCGATGGGGGACGAGGGGCTGATGGAGACAGGCGGCAGTTCATCAGCCTTTTTTGTGACCGGCCTTCCGACCGTTCCGATGGGGGCATAATCGGGAACAGTCATGAGTTTGGCTTTCCTTCCGTCTTGCGGCACGCGCCGAGCACATCGAGATTGGGATTGTAGACGGAGGTCTTCACCGCCATGACGCCGAGTGCGGTGTGGAAGAGATTGTCGTGCGAGGCTTCTTCGCCCGCTCGTTTCGAGACACAGGAAGCGTCGACCGAGGCCTTCATCTCGGATCCCTGCCACAGGACGAAGGGAACATGGGTCTGCTGCGACGGGGCTATGATGTAGGGCGCGCCATGCAGATAGAGCCCGTTTTCACCGAGCGACTCGCCGTGGTCGGACATATAGATCATCGTGGGAGCGATCTTGTCTTCGCGCGCCTTCAGGATGTCGATGACCGAGGCCAGGATATGGTCGGTGTAAAGAATGCTGTTGTCGTAGGCGTTGACGACTGCCTGGCGATCACAGGTGCCGAGTTCGGCTGTGCGGCATTCCGGCGTGAAACGGGCAAATTCCTGCGTGTATCTCTGGTAATAGGCCGGACCGTGACTGCCGAGCTGATGCAGAACCAGAACGCTGTCGCCTTTGATATTTGAAAGCCAGCCGTTGAGTTCGGCAACCATGCCGTCGTCGAGGCATTCGTGATCCTTGCAGTAACGCGGGTCGTTGGCATCGGAGAAGGACCTGTAAACGGTGCGGTCGGCGACGCCCTTGCTGCCCGTATTGTCGTCCCACCATTCGGTCTTGATGCCGGCATGGCCAAGCACGTCGAGCAGGTTTTCGTTCGCAAGTCCGGCGCGATGGGAATAGCCGTGCCGTGTCAGGTTGGAAAACATGCAAGGCACCGAGACCGCCGTCGCCGTGCCGCAACTCGAGGTTTGCGGGAAATAGGTGATGTCACGCTTCTTGAGTTCGGGATTGGTCTCGCGGTTATAACCACTGAGTGAAAAGTTTTCGGCGCGAGCTGTTTCTCCGGTCACGATGACCAGCACGCGTGGCTTGCCCGATGCCGGGGAGGAGGCAACTTTCGCATCGGTACCGAGTGGCTTTGCCACGATATTCTTGTCTGCTTCGCTGGCCAGGGTGAAGGCAACCGCACTTCCGATTGGCAGGAACGGGTTGAGCGTCAGGATCATGTCCTTGTGCAGTCGCGCGACGGCGGCGATGCTGCGCGAGCTGCTAACGCCACAGGCGAGTGCTACAAGCAGGAGCGGCACGATCGCCGCGAGATTCCAGCCCACCTTGGACAAGAACCTGCGGTGCTCGATGCGCACCCAGCAGACCAGCAGCGCCGGTATCAGGCCGAATATCGTCATGTGCAGCAGGTAGGCGGGGGTGATCAGGTGGCCGGCTTCGGACGGTGTCGTCTGCGCCGCGTTGCGGATCATGTCGACATCGATAATGGTGCCGAACCGGTCCATGAACCATGAGGCCGAGGCGGCGCTGAAGATCATCAGGATCAGGACGGGTTTCAGAAGATACTTGACCGAGACCGCGATCATGAAGGCGGCAAAAAGGCACGTCAGACCCAGGGCAAAAGCGCCAAACGCCAGGTGGCTGTCGAAATAGCTATAGGCGCGCGTGAAGAACATGCGGTTGGTAAAGGCAATCAGGTAGAGAGCCCCGAGGACGGCGAGAGTGACGCTGCCGATCTGTGGTCGGATGAAGCGACGGGCAGGGCGGGACATGCTGGTAATGGACAAGGAGAAGGCTCCCGGCAGTTTCTGTTGCCGGCGAAATCGCATCCGATCCTGACTGTCACCTGAATGTCAAAAATCTTCTCCTGCGCGCGTCGCGTTCAGCCGGATGTCAGCTTGGCGCTGCATTTTGCGACAATCGGAGTAGGAGTTGGCGTCTCGTGAATGCATTTAGAACCCGTCCCGGCATGATCTATGTTGCCGTTCTCGTGCTTGTGGTCTGCTCAATTCCCTTGATGCATGAGGCAAAGCGTATCCACACGCTTCAGAACTGGCCGACAGACGCCCAACCGCATCACGGTTTTTTGGGGTAGAAACCGGACAGGAACGAACGAGGCGATGTTGATTTCGCCTCATCGTGATTGTGTTGGTCTTCACTCTGTCTGGCCGCTATGGCAGTTTCCCACGCCACAGGGGGCAGGAACGCCATGAAAACAGATATCGCCGTAAAGCTTGTCAATGTCAGTCGCTCATTCGCAACGACACCAGCCGTCCGCGACATATCGATCGATATTCGCAAAGGCGAGGTCGTTTCTCTCGTTGGGCACTCGGGCTGCGGAAAGTCCACGCTGCTGCGTATCATTTCGGGAGTGGAAACCGTCGATTCCGGCCAGGTCTTTCTCGATGGTCAGGAGGTTGACGGCCGACAGTTCGTCGAGCCGGAAAAGCGCGGGGTTGGCTTCGTTTTCCAGGATTACGCACTTTTCCCGCATCTCAGCGTCCGCGAAAACATCCTCTTCGGCCTGAAGCGACACGCACAGACGGAGGCTTCTGCCAATGCCGAGGATGTCATCCGGCGCATCGGGATTGAGCATCTGCTGGAACGCTTTCCGCACACGCTTTCAGGTGGTGAGCAGCAGCGTGTGGCGCTTGCAAGGGCGCTGGCGCCGAGGCCCGGCATCGTTCTTATGGACGAACCCTTCTCCAACCTCGATCAGGGCTTGCGTGGGCAGGTTCGGGCCGAAACGTTGTCGCTTTTGAAATCGCTCGACACGACCGTTATCATGGTTACCCATGATCCGCAGGAAGCGCTTTCCACCGGTGATCGCGTGGTGTTGATGCGCGCAGGCGAAATCGTGCAGGCAGGATCCGGCTATGATCTTTATGACCGGCCGACAAGCGCCTATGCGGCCGACTTCTTCTGCCTTTCGAACAAGGTGCCGGGTATTCGTAAAGGCGACAGGATCGAGACTGCGATCGGCAGCTTCCGGCTGAACTACGCGGCCGCAGACGACGGAAAGACTACCGTCCATATCCGGCCACAGGCAATTTCCATTTCGCTCGACCAAGGCGATATTCCTGCACGCGTCAAGCAACGGATCTTCCACGGGGAAACCGAACATATCCTGCTCGCCGTCGAGGGAGTGGAGATGCCGTTGAGGGCCATTGCTCTCGATCGCCTGCCGGAAGGTACGGACACAGTCAGGATTTCCATTACTGCAGAGCGCGTTCTGGCATTCTAATGCTCCTATTGGTTGTCTTGGTGCCTTGCGGCTTGATAAAGTTTGCGTGATGCGTATCTTCGGTTGAACTTTAAACTTGACCAATCAGGTCAAGAACTGCTGCAAGCGTTGCGTGTTCATTCCAAAGGGGGAGTACCATGAACCCGCACACTTTCTTCACCACCACGCTTCTGGCCACCTCTATGTTTGTGGCTCCGTCGCTGGCATCGGCTGCCGAGATCAACGTCTACACGACGCGTGAACCGGCCCTGATCGCCCCGCTTCTTGAAGCCTATACCAAGTCGACCGGCACGAAGGTCAACACGGTATTCCTGAAGGATGGATTGGCTGAACGCGTCGCATCGGAAGGGGCAAGCTCTCCGGCCGATATCCTGATGGCGGTCGATGCCGGCAATCTCGTTGATCTCGCCGAAAAGGGCGTGACACAGCCGATCGAATCCTCCGTTCTGAGCGGCGCCGTTCCGGCCGAGCTGCGTGACGGCAAGGGCCATTGGTTCGGTCTCTCCTACCGTGCGCGCGTGCTCTACGCCGCCAAGGATCTCGACCTCGCCTCCTTCAATTACGAGGATCTGGCTGATCCGAAGTGGAAGGGCAAGGTCTGCATCCGCTCTGGCCAGCATCCCTACAATACGGCGCTGTTTGCCGATTACATTGCCCACTACGGCGCGGAAGAAACCGAAAAGTGGCTGACTGGCGTAAAGGCCAACCTCGCGCGCAAGGCTGCCGGTGGTGATCGCGACGCGGCCAAGGACATTCTCGGCGGTATTTGCGATATTGGCATTGCCAATTCCTACTATGTCGGCCTGATGAAATCCGGCAAGGGCGGCGAGGAACAGGTCAAGTGGGCCGAAGCCATCAAGGTCGTGTTGCCGACCTTCAAGGATGGCGGCACCCAGGTGAACATCAGCGGCGCGGCTGTCGCGAAAAATTCGCCGAACAAGGCCGAAGCCGTGAAGTTCCTCGAATATCTTGTCTCCGACGAAGCCCAGAAGATCTACGCCGAGGCCAATTACGAATACCCGGTCAAGGCCGGCGTTGCCGCCGATCCGATTATCGCCTCCTTCGGCGAGCTGAAGATCGACAACAAGCCGCTTTCCGAAATCGTCAGCCATCGCAAGCAGGCAAGCGAACTGGTCGACAAGGTCGGCTTCGACAACTAAGGAATTTGCAAGGCGCTCTGGAAAACGGGGCGCCTTGCGTCTTTTATTTCATGGATATGTCTATGCCTGCCAGCAACCCGGTCGCTGAACCATCGGTCGTCAGCCATGCTGGCCGTTCGGGCAGAAACTGGCTTGCTCTTTCCGCCATCGTCGCGCTGATCGTCATCCTGCCGATTGCCGGTCTGGCTGTCGAGGCGCTGAAGGGATCTGTCGGTCTCTGGGCGCATCTTTTTTCCAGCATACTGCCGGTGGCATTGATCGATACAGTCATCCTGCTTCTCGGAGTGGGGGTGGTTACCGCAGTGCTCGGTACGACGACCGCCTGGCTGGTCACCGCCTATGATTTTCCCGGACGCAGAGTGCTGGAATGGGCGCTGTTGCTGCCGCTTGCGGTGCCGACCTACATCATCGCCTATGCTTATCTCGATATCCTGCATCCGATCGGCTCGGTGCAGGGGGCTATCCGTTGGCTTTTAGGTTACGAGACCCCGCGGCAATTTCGCTTGCCCGATATCCGCTCGATGACCGGCTGCATCCTGCTGCTTGGCTTCGTGCTTTACCCCTATGTCTACATTCCCACACGAGCGATGTTTCTCACCCAATCTGGCAATCTCGTGGATGCGGCCCGCACGCTTGGTGTGTCCCGCCGGGCGATCTTCTGGCGCGTTGCGCTGCCGCTGGCGCGGCCAGCCGTAGCGATCGGCGTCGCGCTTGCCCTGATGGAAACGCTCAACGATGTCGGGGCAGCCGAGTTTCTCGGGGTCAGAACCATGACGGTCTCGATCTATACGACCTGGATCACCCGCACCGATCTTCCGGGCGCTTCGCAGATCGCGCTCGCACTTCTGCTGATCGTGGTTGCGCTGGTCGCGGTCGAGCGCTGGGCGCGGCGAAAACAGCGTTACGCGACCGATGCCCGCCGCAGCCGCGGCCTGACACCCGCGAAGGTGCCAGCCTTGAAGGGCCTGCTGCTCTTTGTCGCCGGAGCTGTGCCGATCTTGCTCGGTTTCATCGCTCCGGCGCTCTATCTCACCACTGAAGCCTGGAAACGCTACCAGTTCGCCGGCCTTTCCTCGCGCCTTGTCGGCGAGGCGATCAGCACGCTCACCATCGCGATACTGGCGACGGTCGCTACCATTTCTCTCGGGCTTGTCGTTGCCTATGCGACCCGTTTGCGCCCGGGCAGGACCTCCGCCACGCTGCTTCGCATGTCGACCGTCGGTTATGCCGCACCGGGTACTGTTGTTGCGATCGGAGTGCTGATCGTGCTGGCCGGCCTCGATCGTTTCATCGATCGCACCGCGCTTGACTGGTTCGGCGTCTCGACGGGGCTTTTGTTCATGGGATCGGGCGCGGCCGTGGTCTATGCACTGACCGTCCGTTTCCTGGCGATCTCCGCCGGCGGCATCGAAGCGGGGCTTTCGCGTATTCCCATGTCCTTCGATCATGCATCGCGCACGCTCGGACAATCGACGGCCGGCACGTTCCGGCATGTGCATCTGCCGCTATCGAAGGCCGCGATCTCGGCGGCAGCCCTGCTTGTCTTCGTCGATTGCATCAAGGAACTGCCGGCGACGCTTCTCCTGCGGCCGCTCAATGTCGAAACATTCGCGACCCATCTCTACGGCGAAGCGGCGCGCGGCACTTATGAGGAAGCATCGATCGCGGCGCTTGCCATCGTCGCGATCAGTGTCCTGCCGGTCATTCTGCTTTCGAGAGTAGGCGCTTCCGAGCGAAGCGCGTAAACATCGACTAACCGAGGGACGTGCCGATCGTCGCCGTATAGACTGCATAAAGCGATCTGGTGGCGGTGATGAACAGGCGGTTGCGCCGTGGTCCGCCGAAGGTGACATTCGCCACCGTCTGCGGGATCAGGATCTTGCCGAGCAGCTTTCCCTCCGGTCCGAAGCAGTGCACGCCGTCGCCAGCACTGGTCCAGACATTGCCATAGACATCAACGCGAAAGCCGTCCGGCAGGCCGGTGTCGATCGTGCAATATTCGCGGCTGTTCGTGAGCTTTCGGCCGTCCACGACGTCGAAGGCGCGGATATGGCGCGGCCTGTCTGGATCGTGGCTGGATGAGGAATCCGCCACATAGAGGATGGTTTCATCCGGCGAAAAGGCGAGGCCATTCGGCTGGCCGAAATCGGTGACGACAGCATCAATCTCGCCGGTTTGCGGATCGAGCCGATAGACGTTGCGGGTTTCCTGTTCCGGATCGGCGCGATAACCCTCGTAATTCGACATGATGCCGTAGGTCGGGTCGGTGAACCAGACGCTGCCGTCGGAGCGCACCACCACATCGTTGGGCGAATTCAGCGGTTTGCCCTGATAGCTGTCGGCAAGCACGGTGATCGAGCCGTCGATCTCGGTGCGGGTGACACGGCGGGTGCCGTGTTCGCAGGTCACCAGTCGGCCCTGCCGGTCTCTCGTATTGCCGTTGGAAAAATTCGATGCGCTGCGAAAGACGGAAACACCGCCGCCTTCGACCCAGCGCAGCATCCGCTCATTCGGATTGTCGCTCCAGATCAATGAGCCCTGATCGGCAAACCAGACCGGCCCCTCCGCCCAGCGGCATTCGGAATGAAGCTCGTCCAATGGCGAGGTCGGAACGATCAGGAACCGGAAGCGATCATCGTGGATTTCGTAGATGGATGAGGTCTGTGACATGGCATTGTGTCCGGTTGGATTTATCGACTAGCGAAGCGATTGCCGGCCACCGGCAAGCAGGATGACGGCGATGATGATGAGGCCGGTGAGGATGAGGCGGAAACCGGCACCGAAGCCGTAGGTATTCAGCATCGAGACGACGAGGAACATGAACAGCGAGGCGCCCCAGATGCCCGGGATATTGGAATTGCCGCCGGCCACCGCCGTGCCGCCGATGACGACGACGGCGATCGACATCAGCAGATATTCCGAGCCCATGTTGAGAGCGGCACCACCGGAAAAGCTCGCCAGCAGATAACCGCAGACGGAGGCGAGCACGGCGCAGAGCATATAGGTGACAAGCCGCGTCCCATCGACCGGGATGCCAGCCATGCGGGCCGCGAACGTGCTCTGCCCGATCGCCGAAATCCAGCGGCCATAGATGGATTTTTCCAGAAGCACCCAGGCGATGATAGAGAGGATCAGTGCCACGAGCGCGACATTGGGGATGCCGAACAGGCTGGATGTGGCGAAGGAGGCGAGCGTTTCCGGCGGTTTAATGCGCAGGCCGCGATTGCTCCAGATCGCCACAGACTGGACGATGAAGCTCATCGACAGCGTGGCGATGATCGGCGGTATGCGCAGCGCCTTGATCAACACATAATTGCCTATCCCGATGATGAGACCGATACCGATCGAGGCAAGCAATCCGACGACGATCATGCCGTCCTGCACATCCATCAGTTTCAAGGCGAGCGTGCCGGACAGCGTCATCGTGGCGGGTACCGAGAGATCGATATTTCCTGGCCCGAGCGTGATGACGAACATCTGGCCGATACCGACGACGACCGAGAAGGCTGCGAAGGTGAGCGCTGCCTGTGACAGGCCGAAGGAACTTGCGCCGCCGGTGAAAAGCACCGTGACGATCCAGACGGTAATCGTTGCGGCAAACGACCAGATCCACGGCTTGGCAATCAGAAGGCGATTGAGGCTCATTGGCTCTTCTCCCGCTTTTCCAGACGGTTGAGGGCAAGGCGCAGGGCGAGCACGACGATCAGGATCGCGCCCTGCGCGCCGATCTGCCAGTCCGGCGAGATGCGCATGAAGGACAGGAAGGATCCCGCGAGCGTCAGTGTCAGCGCCCCGATGACGGCGCCGATCGGTGAAACCTTGCCGCCGACGAACTGGCCGCCACCGAGAATGACGCCGGCGATCGAAAGCAGCGTATAGCGGAGCGCGATATTGGCGTCGGCGGAAGTCGTGAGGCCGACCAGTGCGATGCCGGCAAGCACGGCGAAAAAGCCCGCCAAGGCATAGGTAGCAGCGCGGAGGCCGAGGACCGACCAGCCGGCACGTTCCACCGAGCGGTCATTGCCGCCGACGCCGCGCATCAGCACGCCGAAGGACGAGCGCATGACGATATAATGCGTGACTGCTGCAATCAGGATGCTGGCGACGATTGCCATCGGCACTAATGGCGGCTTGGCCGTCATCAGCCATCGTGCCCAGGTCGGCGCGGTGCCGCCGGGCGAGGGGAGGATGAGAACGGCAATTCCGCCCCAGACGAAACTCATGCCGAGTGTTACGACAATGGACGGCAGGTCGCGCACATAGATGACGACGCCGATCAGCGCATAGGTGGCAATCGCGCCGAGAAAGATCAGGATGCCGAGCGCCGGTGACGACTGCAGGAACGTAGCGGAAACGCAGGCGCAGAAGCTCACGAATGTGCCCATCGACAGATCGAGGTCGTTGACCGACATGATCAGCATCTGGGCGATGGTCGCGAGTGCGATCGGGACCGCGAGATTGAACAGAAGATTGAGCCCCGTATAGCTCATGGCGCGCGGCTGCATGTAGAAGACGGCGGCGAGCAGCAGCACCAGCGATGCGGCGGGGATGATCAGGCGGATCGTGCCGGAAGACAGCTTCATGCGGCGTCTCCTTCGTGAAAGGAGGCTGCCAGAACGTTTTTCTCCGTGATTTCCTCGCCGACAAGTTCGGCCGCAATCGCGCCATCGCGGAAAACGTAGACCCGATCGCAGAGGCGGATTTCGTCCATTTCCGTCGAATACCAGATGAAGGTGCGTCCGTTGGCGGCTTCCGAGCGGAGGATTTCGTAGACCTCCTGCTTGGTGCCGATGTCGACGCCGCGCATCGGGTCATCCATCAGCACGGTGCTGGCTGTGGTCGCCAGGGCCCGGGCGAAAAGAACCTTCTGCTGGTTGCCGCCCGAGAGCGACAGGATGCGGTTTTCCATATTCGGCGTGCGGATTTCGATCCGTTGTTTCCATCCGGCCCCCAGCGTTTCCTCCCGCGCCCTGTCGACCATGCGGTTGGTCGCAAGCTGACCGAGCGAGGCGATCGAAAGGTTCTTGAGGATGCTCCACAGCGGGAATGTGCCGTTCAAGCCGCGATCCCCGGCGACAAAGGCGATCTCCCGCTGCCTTTTCGGCCACCAGTTGCTGTTGCGGTCGAGATAGAGGTCGAGCAGGGCTTCGGTCTGGCCGTGGCCACCGAGGCCGGCAAGGCCGATCATCTCGCCACGCCAGGCCTGAAAGGCAAGCCCGTGGCCACGTCGCGGCGGCATGGAAAGGACCGCATCGCCTGCCCGGGCAGCGACTGAGCGCGAGAATTCCTGCTCGCGCACGACATTACCCATCGCTTCTACAAGGCTGCGGGTCGAAAACTCGGATGCCGCCCGGTCCGCGACCACGCGGCCGTCCTTCATCACCACGATGCGGTCGGAGGTGGAAAGAATCTCACCGAGAATATGCGAAATCAAAAGAACCGAACCGCCTTCACCGACGAATTTGCGGATATAGGCCATCAATTGTGCTGCAAGCCCGGCATCCAGCGAGGATGTCGGTTCGTCGAGGATGACGAGTTTGGGGCGCTTGTCGATGCCGGCAAAGCTGATGGCGATCTCCACCATCTGTCGCTCGGCAATCGACAGATCATCGACTGTCGAGTCGCAATCGATCGAATGACCGGGAAATATGTCCTTGAGCTGGGTCTCGACAAGCGAGAGCGCGCGGTTGCGCCAGGTCCAGCCCTTGAGTTCCGCATGCATGATGCGGGCGTTTTCGCCGACCGTCAGGTTCGGACAAAGCGACAGTTCCTGAAAGACGCAGCGCACGCCATTGGCGCGGGCCGCCGAGATCCCGTGAATTTCACGGCCGCTATAGGTGAGCGAACCGTCATGCGGTGTCAGCCCGCCATTGATGACGTTGACGATGGTGGACTTGCCGGCACCGTTATGGCCGACCAGCCCGATACATTCTCCGGCATGGATCACGAGGTCTGCGCCATCGAGCGCCTTGACGGCGCCGAACGTCACACGGACGCCACGCGCTGCCACAACCTCTTCTCGCTTCAAGGTTTTGGTCATGCAATCGCTGTCGATTCTGTTGTGTCGGACAATGCCGGGACGCGAAGGGTTGGGCGCCTTCGCGCCCCGGCACGCGGGAGGCGACGCTACTTGGCGTCGATCACCTTCTGGGCGTCTTCCAGCGAATATTCGACATTCGCCACGCCACCCTTCTGGGTATTCTTAAGGTTCTCCTCGAGATTGGCCTGATCGATCCGAAGGAACGGCACGACAAGGTCCTTCTTGACCTCCTTGCCGTCGAGGATCTGCTGCGCCACCCAGAAGGCGAGCGTCGAGACGCCGGGCGCGATCGAGACCGACATGGTCTCGTAACCGTCCTTGTCCTTCTGTCCCTTCCACCAGACGAGTTCGTCCTCGCGGTTGCCCATCACGATGGTCGGCGTCGGGCGCTTGGCGGCGGCAAAGGCCTGGGCTGCACCATATCCGTCACCGCCCTGGGTGACGACAGCCGCCACTTCCGGCAGGCTCGGCAGGATACCGGCGACAGCGCGCTGGGCAACATCCTGTGCCCAGTCGCCATTGACCGAACCGACGATCTTGAACTGCGAGTTCTTGGCAACGCCCGCCGCGATACCTGCATGGATCTCGTCATCGACCGAGACACCGGCAAGACCGCGGATTTCGAGAAGATTGCCGCCCTTGGGCAATTTCTTGGCGAGATAGTCGATCTGGCTTTCGCCCATCGCCTTGAAATCGACCGCGATGCGCCATGCGCAGGGTTCCGTAACGACGCCGTCGAAGGAAACAACGGTGATACCGGCGTCGCAGGCTTCCTTGATTGCGCCGTTCAAGGCGGTCGGCGAAGCTGCATTGATGACGATCGCATCATAACCTTGCAGGATCATGTTCTGAATCTGGGCTGCCTGCTCGGTCGCCTGGTTCTCGGCGGTGGTGAACGGGTCGGCTGCCGCGACCACGCCCTTGGAGACGGCCTCCTTGGTGATCTTGTCCCAGCTTGTCAGCATCGCCTGACGCCATGAATTGCCGGCATAGTTGTTCGACAGCGCGATCTTTTTCGATGACGTATCGGCGAGCGCGGGTGCGCACAGGCATGCAAAGGCGACGGATGCCGCCAGCATCGTTCTGATGGTCATGATTTCCTCCCAAATAGCTCCCTGCATATCGTCCGGGCCGCTCCTCAACGGTGATCCGGAGATAATGATTGCCCTGAGCCCCTTTTGCTCAGTAAATCGAGGATGGAGGAGTTTCTTGACAAAGTACAGGCGCATCCAAGCAGGCTTTCTGCGGGTTTGCGCGCAAAATCTGCGGGTTCCCGCAGGACAGACTTGAAAAGCTCACGCTTAATTGACGGCTGAAGGACTGGAGGAGGTCCGCCCATGCTCAATCCGGCGCGCAACTCGCTGTTCGACCGCTATCTGGGGATTTCCCGGCTTCTGGCGGGCCAGCTCGATTTCGATTCCATCATCAAGGCGGTGGCGGACGAGATCAGCCATATCATCCCGCATGACCATCTCGACGTCTGCATCAAGATGCTGGATGGAAAATACCATATTGCCTATGAGAGCGGACTGGATACCGCCTGGAGCCAGCACCCGCCGGCGCTTCTGACCGGAAGCCCTATTCGCACACTGCTTTCGGGCGAGGTGGATTTCCTGCTTTCAGGCGACGCATGCACCGACCCGCGATTTCATTTCAAAGGCGCGTTTTCAAGCCCGATCATCGAGCTTTCGCTGCATAGCCGGTTGCATGTACCGCTGAAAGTGCAGGGTGATGTGATCGGTGCGCTAAGCTGCTCCAGCCGGCAGAGCGATTGTTATACCCAGGAAGATGTCGAAAACGCCCGTGCCGTGGCCGATCTTCTGGCGCCCTATTTCTTTGCTTTGCGTGCAGCCGAGCAGGCGAAACGCTCGGCCGTCATAGAAACGGAAGCGCGCGCTAGGGAAGAGGGGCTGCGTTTCGGCGCGCTGAAGCTAACGGAAGCACTGGAGGCAGAGCGCCAGCGCATCGGCATGGATCTGCACGACCAGACGCTTGCTGACCTGACAAGGCTGACGCGCCGCATGGAGCGACTGACCCATCTGCCTGCAGTCTCGGGCGACGCGTTGGAACCACTATGTCGGGCGATGCAGCAGTGTATGCATGACCTTCGCCAGATCATCGAAGAGGCCAAGCCCACTGTATTGCAGCTCTTCGGTGTTGCGGAAGCGATTGAGAACCATCTGGAACGGTCGGTTCGGGAAAGCGGCCAGCCGATAGGATGGAGGATGATCGATGAGAGCGGCGGCAGCCTTCGTGATCTCAATCCGACGGTTGCTGTGGCGCTGTTCCGTATCGTCCAGGAGGCAGTCAATAACGCCATTCGTCATGGGCAATCGGACAATATCACGGTGCGGATCGCGCGGAGCGGCCAATCACTTTGCATCGAGGTCGAAGATGATGGTCGAGGCCTCGCCGATATCAAGGAAACGGCCGGACATGGTATCGACAACATGAGGACCCGCGCTCGATTGATTGCGGCTCGGTTCGAAATTGGCAGCAATCCGGCCGGTCGCCGCGAGAGGAGGGGAACCCGGATGCGGCTGACCCTCTCGCCGGATTTCCCGGTTTTGGTTGAGGTGTGACGATGAATGTGCTGATTGTCGAGGACGATGCCCTTCACCGCGCATTTCTCAATGAGGCAGTCCGTGCGGCCCTGCCGGAATGCGGGCACGTGATCGAGGCGGAAAACGGTCTGAAGGGCGAAGGACAGGCCCGCACATTGCGCGTCGAGCATGTCGTCATGGATCTGCAGATGAGCGAACGCAACGGGATCGAGGCGGCACGCACGATCTGGCGCGAGCGTCCAGATACCAAAATCCTTTTCTGGTCGAACTATTCCGACGAAGCCTATGTGCGGGGCGTGGCGCGGATAGTGCCTGAAGGCGCGACTTATGGCTATGTGCTGAAGTCGGCTTCGGAAGAACGGCTGAAACTTGCACTGCGCAGCGTCTTCGTTGAATCCCAGTGTGTGATCGACCGGGAAGTGCGTGGTATTCAGCAGAAGACTTTTGGTAATTCCCTCGGCCTTACCGACGTCGAATACGAAATCCTCGTCGATGTGGCGCTGGGGTTGACCGACAAGGCGATCGCTAAGCGAAAACATCTGTCACTGCGCAGCGTACAGAACCGCCTGCAGCAGCTTTATGAAAAGCTCGGTGTTTATGAGACGCCGGGGCAGGGGAGCGAAGGTTGGTTCAACCTTCGTACGAGAGCAGTCGCGGTAGCACTTTCACGCAAGGTTTTGAACGCGAGCGCCATCGAACGGGCCGAAAGAGACCTAAGGCAATCTGCAGGGGTCTAGGCGATAGGATGCACTCAGACAGACCTGTGGCCGCTGCCGTCTTATCTGCGGGACTTGGCGGGGTGTTTGGTGGGGCAAACCGGCTGGGTCTTCGCTTCCATTCGAATAAATTGAACATGATCAATAACTTGTTCGATTTTTGCAGATTTGTGAAAATAGCCTGTTGACGTTTTCGGGGGCGTGGGACTATAACCCGCTCACTGACGAGGGCGGCGGCGCTGCTAGCGACGATGTCCTTCGTTCTAGAGAAATC
>NZ_JACHEG010000006.1:49904-329568 GCF_014201355.1 Aliirhizobium wenxiniae | reverse complement strand
GACCGAGTGACGTACGCAATCAAAGCGTCAGATACTGGCTCGATACGGTTTGAGTTTCGCGGGAACAATGAAAATTGCGGAGCTGAAATTCAGACGACCTCTCAGTTAGGGTACCTTCCTAAATTGGATCGCTTTCCAAGTGAGAGAGTTTTCAAGACAATGGATGGGGAGACCTTCACCCTTTCCTTCTTCCAAAACCGCATTGCCCGGATGAACGGTGTCGAGTGCGCATTTTCTTTCTCTGTTCAATAACAAGTCGTACGAACTTAGCAGCCCTCGTTGTTTAATCCCCCATTGTGTGGGCAGGAGATGTCAGGGCGGTGAGGCGGCCCGCCAGAAAAATCCGACGAACGGAGCCCTCTCTATTTTAGTCTATGGGCATCGAAGTTTAGGCACCCAATATTCAAGAGTCTAAGCAGCCATCCGCGTCATCGTTGCGATCACCTCGTTCTCGCGATACGGTTTCGAGAAGAACACCATGTCCGACGGCAAGCTGCCTGTGGTGGCTTCGTGTGGCCGGACGTGATGATCACACGGACTGGCGGCCAACGGTCCCGTATGAGGGCGGCGAGGCGCAGCCCGTCGATACCGCGCGGCATATCGATATCGGTGAAGACAATGCAGATAGCCACGCGGCTCTGCAGAATTTCCGCCATTCGCAAAAGCGGCTTGTCATCAACAACGAGAGCGGTAACAGGGGGCATAGGAACACTCCGTTCGCTCTAGGACATTTGCACCCGAGCGAGCGGTGCGTTGAATTCGGCTTCAACGCCTGATTGAGGAAAACTAACGTCGACGCCATCTGTACCAAGCAGCACCATACGGATTAGTTTCGGCCCGAAGCCTTTTCGTTCAGGAACAAAGGCAGGAGGCCCACCTGTCTCCTTGCAGTCAAGCATCAAGTCATCTTCACAGTCCACCTGCCGTACACGCGGGAAACCCGGCTTGCACAATCCGGCAGCAAGCAGCGCGGCGGCGCCATTCTCATGCGTTTGCCATCACATCCGGCGATCAGCGAGTATTTTTCAAAAGTAGCAGACAATCTCTTCTGTCGTCAGTCATGGTGTACCTATTTTGGAGCTCATCGATCGCTGATTGAAGGCAGATGAAGAGCGACTTCCTAACGCTTTTCACGATCCATGGGTTCTACATGTGCTTGCCAGTAGGCCTCGGCTTCGGACGGGTCGTCCTCCCAAGACCGGACGCTGACAATATTGTCGTCAACTTTCGCGAGGCGTCGACCGCCGAGCCGTAGATACTCCATCGCGGTCTTGTGCGAATGCGTCTCGGTGTCGTCGGCCTGAAGCTGTTGTTCTACCTCCTCCTGAGATTGCCCGAGAACCTGGAGGAGTGCGGTATGTTCCGGCTTGCCGACGTTTTGCTCGAGAAAAACAGCAAGAGACGTGCGGGTTTGATGCCCACCGGATGGCGCGTTGCCCGTGTGGACGACAATTGTCGCTCCATCGGTCGTATCTAATGACCACCGATCGCCGTTAGTGCTGGTCGAAAACAGTTTGGTTTCACTGAATTGGCTTTCGTTCAAGCTACACAAACTGTCATCTGAGCCAGCGCGCCAGTGCGGTTGTCCCAACAGGCGCCATTGACAGCGTTCGAGCGTGCTGAGATGAAGGTGTCTTACCTGACAAGCGACTCATGCCGCCTTTAAAGAGGAAGTGCGCGTCGGGCCTTCAGGGCCTTTTCGAACAATTCTCTAGCAAAATCAGGCGACGCACGACCATTCAGAGCGTCATTTATACTGTTTGCCGCAGCAGCAAATGCACGGTCACGGATCGTGCTCCAGCTCGAGCCCATCATATAGCGATGCGCCTCCATAGGTCCAAAGATAAGGCGACCATCTAGATCTACTGGCTTGTCCCAATACATAGTTCGCATCTTGCGCTCCTGAAAAACAAGCAGATAGCGCGCCGATCTGCAAAGGCGACAATTAAGGCAATTGTGGGCGCTGTGCCCGGCGGTACATCACATGCCGAATTCGGTGTTGGCGCAACCGATCCATGGCGACCGGACGTCTATTACCCACCTCGACAGTCGGCATCATTTTGGTGATTTTCGAGCATTGTCTGGATGACAGCAAAGAGCCAGAGGGGCTACGAGTCTTATTTGCAACAGTCTAGCAGCGAGTTTCATAGGGGGATGATTTAGCCAACTCGGCGCGCCCGAATAAGGTATCAGGATCCCGAGATGATTTGTACGGGAGCGATATAGAGTTGCGCTCCCGGATCTCTGGCAGCAGGACCTTTGATGGACGCGGACATGATAGCTGCCTGGGCGGTAGAAAACGGGTACCTTCAAATTGGAATGGGCAACTATCGTCGCAGTGACAATGAAGGCGTGATGACAATCGAGATAAAGAGAATGTCCTATCTACTCATCGATGAGAGGCAGGGATCACGACCCCGCCTCGTATCTCGGTTGTTCAAGGACATGATCTTGCCCAACGCAGGCTAAAGTGTCTACGCACTCCTACGTGACTTAAGCCGCCACTATATCAGCGAACGTAAAACACATTACGTGGTGAGCAGGGGCGAACCTCCGGCCATCGTGCCCCTCCAGGTAGACTGTAGCCTTTGCCTGATCCATGACGCTCAGTCGATTACGATAACTCAAGCTCCGGGTTTGTGGTTCGATTCCGGTCAAGAGCTTTAAGCTATCAGCGCTTGCAAGCTCCTCGCTGGATGTCTACTGAGGAATATTTGCGGAAGGATAAAGCGCCGCGCCAACCTTCTGAGCCGCAGCCGTCAGACGTTTATCTCTCGTCCACAAGCTCGATCGGCGATCGAGGAGGGTTGAAGTCAACAGGTGTGCATCGGTATAGCCGATCCCCATGCTGAATACCGAATAGCGGTCAATGACGGTCATTACCTCTGCATGGGTCGCGACCACTGCCTCACGCTGAGCTGCAAGAAACGCTAATACCGCCTCCCTATCTCGCAGACTGCCTAGGGCCAGTTCGCCGACAACGAAAGGGTGGCAAAGCAACCGATCATCTCCGATGATTTTGGTCAGCTCCGGGTCGCCGTGTCGAAAATGATCAATCCAGATCGAGCTATCGACAAGGATCACTTGCTCACTTCGCTCCGTCGGCGAGGTGCTACGTCGGCCTCGGGCATAGTGCCGCCAAGGGCGATCAGCCGTTTGCCGGATTCGACGCGTACCAAAGTCTCGAGTGCTTGACGCACCAGAGCCGCCGTCTCCTTTGTGCCTGTAAGGGACTTGGCCCGTTCCATGAGGTTGTCGTCAAGATTAATAGTAGATCGCATAGGCAGCTCCCAGATGTTGAAACGCTTATAGCACCAATTGGTGCAATAATCTACGCCTCTCAAGCCGACCATTGCCACCATGCAAATCGCGGGTCGCCGGTTCGATTCCCATCAGGACCGTAAAACCGGCCGATATTGGGAGAGGCTCGCCAGCGCACAGCACGCCTCCGGCAAAGACTACTGACCCGTAAGCCTGCTCGCGAATTGGCGGGCTTATTTCCTTCCCGTCGCGATAACTTCAACTGCAGGCGAAGTAGTTTGGTCGCCCACCAATCACCTCTTGACAAATCGCCAGACTGTCGTGCTAATACGTATTAGCGCTAATACGCATTAGCAGATATTTTGATGCTTGGGAGGGCATCGCGTGACTGGCCACAAGCGACTGACCCAAAACGATATCGCCAAGCTTGCCGGCGTCAGCCAGGCTACGGTTTCGCTTGTGCTCAATGGGGCGCCTACCGCGTTGGCGCGTATCCCTGCCGAGACCCGCGACCGGGTCCAAGCCGTCATCCGCACGACCGGTTATGTCGCCGACCCGATCGCGAGGCGGATGGCGAAGGGGCTGAACCGCATCCTCGGCGTCTTCACCTACGAGCCGGCTTTTCCGAGCGCGCAGGCCGACTTCTTCAC
Organism: Aliirhizobium wenxiniae; assembly: GCF_014201355.1. Lineage (GTDB taxonomy): Bacteria > Pseudomonadota > Alphaproteobacteria > Rhizobiales > Rhizobiaceae > Neorhizobium > Neorhizobium wenxiniae. Next base: position 325,657 of record NZ_JACHEG010000006.1, on the reverse strand, counting down.
ACCCTTCCTGCTCGGCATCGAGGAGGAGGCGCAGCAGCAGAGCTACGATCTCCTGCTCCTGACGAGCGCCGGTGTCGGCAATAACCGCAAGATATTCTCCGAGAACAACCGGCTCCGCATCGCCGACGGCTGCCTCGTGCTCGGCCGCGAATTCGACCGCAAGGAACTCGCCCGGCTGGTGGCGGAGGATTACCCGTTCGTGGCGATCGGCCGTCGCGATGATGCCGGCGGGCCGGTTCCCTATGTCGGTGGCGACTATGCGGCCGGCACCCGGCAACTCGTCGAGAAGGCCGTTTCGCTCGGCCATTCGAAGCTAGCCTATGTCGGTCCGGAGGGGCCGGCGGAATCCATTGCCGATCGCTGGCGGGGTTTCGCTTCTGCGCTAGGTGAGGGGGCGGAGCTTGCCCTGCATGTTGATGCCGTCAACAGGCCGGCGGACGAGATTCTCGAAGGGATACTTTCAAGCGGTGCGACTGTCGCCTTCTTCATCGAGCTGGCTGATGCCGTTCGCGTCGAAGCACTCGCACGCGAACGCGGGCTCTCGGTACCACGGGACTTCTCGATGATCGTGCTTGGCAGCCATATCCGCGCGGGACGCAGCCCGGTGCGCTTCACGTCCTACGAAATTCCCCGCGAGGAGATGGGACGGCAGGCAACGGCGATGCTGGTCAACCGCATCGAGACCGGCAGTCTGGGCAGCCAGATTCTTCTCACATGTGAGCCCGTCGCGGGCGAAACACTGGGGCCATGCCCTTCGGATCCCGCGAAGAAACGCCAATCAACGAAATGGATGTGATGACGTGAAAGAGTTGCAAGCAGATATTCTCGTGGTAGGCGGCGGCCTGGGTGGCGTGGCAGCAGCATTGGGCGCAGCACGCGCCGGCAAGCGCGTCATCATGACGGAGGAATTCGACTGGATCGGCGGGCAGCTGACCAGTCAGGCTGTCCCCTCCGACGAGCATACCTGGGTCGAGCAGTTCGGCATCACGCGGTCCTATCGCAAACTGCGCAGCGGTGTTCGGCAGTATTATCGTGACCACTATCCGCTGACCGAAGGCGCTCGCGCCTGGGGTGACCTCAATCCCGGAGGCGGCTGGGTCAGCCGCATCTGCGCCGAACCGCGCGTCAGCCTGGCGGTGATGGAAAGCATGCTGATGCCCTATATCGGTGCCGGCCGGCTGACGGTGCTGAAACCCTACCGGCCGGTTGCCGCGGATGTCGAGGGCGATACGGTTCGCTCGATTACGGTCCGCCACCGCGATACGGATGCCGAGATCGTCATTTCCGCCGACTACGTTCTCGACGCGACCGAACTCGGCGATCTTCTGCCGATGACGGGTACGGAATACGCCAAAGGCTTCGAGCCGCAGTCCGACACAGGCGAACCGAGTGCGCCGGCAGAAGCCCAGCCCGACAATGTTCAGGCGGTCTCGATCTGCTTTGCGATCGATCATGTCGATGGCGACCAGACAATCGACAAGCCGGAAAACTATGACTACTGGCGCAAGTACCAGCCGCATTTCTGGGGTGGGCCGCTGCTCGGCCTGACGGCGCCGCATCCGCGCACGCTGGAGCATACGACACGCTCGTTCACGCCGAACCCGGATGATGATCCGCTTCTCGTCGATGCAGACCAGCGCAAGGGCGGCGGCGATGAAAACCTCTGGATCTTCCGCCGCATCGCCGCACGCCGGAACTTTGCGCCGGGTTTCTATCAGTCCGACATCTGCCTCGTGAACTGGCCGATGATCGACTACATGGACGGCACCATCATCGACGTCCCGGACGAGGAAAAGGCGCGGCATCTGAAATCGGCGGCTGACCTTTCCTATTCTGTCTTCTACTGGCTGCAGACGGAAGCACCGCGTCTTGATGGGGCGCAGGGTTACCGCGGCCTGCGTCTACGTGGTGATATCACAGGCACCGAACATGGCCTCGCCATGGCGCCCTATATCCGCGAAGGCCGGCGTATCAAGCCGGTGACGCGGATCGTCGAGCAGGACCTGTCCTTTACCGTCCGCGGGGAAAAGGGCGCGATGCGGTATCGCGACAGCATCGGCATCGGCATGTACCGCATCGACCTGCATCCCTCGACAGGCGGCGACAACTATGTCGACGTGCCATCCTGCCCGTTCGAGATCCCGCTCGGTGCGTTGCTGCCGCAACGGATGAAGAACCTTATTCCCGCCGGCAAGAATATAGGCACGACGCATATCACCAACGGTTGCTACCGCCTGCACCCGGTCGAATGGAATGTCGGCGAGGTGGCCGGCATGCTGGCGGCCTGGTGCCTGGAGAAGGGACTGACGCCGCATCAGGTGCAGGAAGCCGACAGTCATCTGGCGGAATTCCAGGCGGTACTGACCCGTGAAGGCATCGAGTTCCGCTGGCCGGAGATCGCCGCCTACTGATTTTTGATCGAACCCATCTTTGGAGGAGGACTGGGAATGCTTTATCAAAGGACTTTGAAATCGACCGCCTGCGCGCTGGCGATCCTCGGATCGCTTGCGCTGGGCGGAACTGCCCAGGCGCAGGATGCGGTCAATCTTCGGATGACCATCTGGAGCGCCAATGAAGCACATTTGAAGCTGTTCAACGAGATCGCCGCGGGCTTCAAGCAGAATCATCCGAATGTCAGCGTCACCTACGAGTCGCTGCCGTTTGAGACTTATACGACAGCGCTGACCACCCAGATTGCCGGTGGCAACGCTCCCGACATGGCCTGGATCTTCGAGACCTCTGCCTATGACTTCGTCAAGTCCGGTGCGCTTTATCCGCTGACCGACACGCTGAAGGCGGCAGAAGGCTATAATCTCGAAGAAGTCGGTACCGGGGCCACCGAACGCTGGACTGAAGACGGCAAGCTCTACGCCTATCCGTTTTCGACTTCGCCGTTCGCCGTTTTCGTCAACAACGACCTGATCAAGGCTGCGGGCGCCAAGACACCGGCCGAGATGATCGCTGCAGGCGAATGGACCTGGGACAACGCGATCGAAACGGCCGCCGCCGTTGCCAAATCCGGCAAGGGCGGGCTGGTTGTGCGCGACTTCAACTATCAGGCATGGCAATACCTTACCTCTGTATGGAACGGCTGGGGCGCATCGCCTTGGAGCGAAGATGGCAAGACCTGCACCATGGCCGACAAGCCGATGGCGGATGCGCTGACCTTCATCCACGACGCCGTGTTCGCCAAGAAGGCGATCCCCGGCCCGGGCGAGACAGTCGATTTTTTCGCCGGCAATGCGGCGATGACGATCACCCAGATCAGTCGCGCCTCGCTATTGCCTAAAGAAAAGCCGTTCAGCTGGGATCTCGTGCCGCTGCCGAAGGGCTCGGCAGGTGAATATGCGCTGATCGGCCAGGCGGGTGTCGGCGTCATGCAATCAGGCAAGAATGCTGAAACGGCTGCCGAATTCGTCGCATACATGACCAATCCGGAAAACTCAGCCAAGCTCAGCCAGTTCTTCCCCTCTGCGCGAAAGTCACTTCTGAATGCCGATATCCTGAAAAAGACCAATCCGTTGCTCAGTCAGGAACAGATCGAAAAGGTCGTAATTTCAGGGATTGCTACCGGCAAGGTTATGCCCGGTCATACCGGTTTTGCACAGATCCAGCAGATGGTTCGCTCCAATCTCGACGCCGTATGGCGGCCGGAGGCGGACGTGCCGGCTACTCTCCAGAAAATCTGCGGCCAGATCGGCCCGTTGCTGAAGCGCTGAAGGAGGTTGGTAATGGCTGTCGCGCAGGAAAACGCTCGTCCGGAAGGCCGTTCCTCATCGCCGTTCTGGACGATCGCCCGGCGCGACAGCCTCGCCGGCTTCCTCTTCATCGCGCCGCAACTGATCGGGATCATCGTCTTCGTACTGATCCCGCTCGGGCTGGTCTTCTGGTATTCGCTGCACGAGTGGAACGTGCTCGCGAACACCTTCACCTATACCGGTGCGCAGAATTACCGGATGCTGATGGAGGACGAGGGCCTTCTCGAAGTGCTGGGCGCGACGGCAATCTTTTCCGCCGGGCTGGTGATCTTCAACCTGGCGCTGGCCTTGCTGCTGGCCGTGCTGCTGAACCAGAAGCTCGCCGGCATCGCAGTCTTCCGCACCCTGTTCTTTTCGCCAGTCGTGGTTTCGCTGGTTGCCTGGACGATCGTCTGGGGTTTTCTCCTACAGAAAAACGGCGGCATCAATGGCATGCTCCTGACGTTCGGCATCGAAGGGCCGAACTGGCTCAGGGAAGAGACCACCGCGATGATCTCGGTCATCGTCGTGCAGGTGTTCAAGAATGTCGGTTTGAACATGATCCTGTTCCTGGCCGCCTTGCAGGGCGTGCCGAAGGAACTCTACGAAGCGGCGCGGATCGATGGCGCGCCGACCTTCAAGCAGTTCCGCCGCATCACCCTGCCGCTGATCAGCCCGACCATTCTGCTGACCTCGATCATCACCATCGTCGGGTCGCTGCAGGTCTTTGCCCAGATCGCGGTGCTGACCCAGGGCGGGCCGGGCCTCTCGACCACCGTGCTGGTCTACTATCTCTACCAGCAGGCATTCCAGTTTCACTTCTTCGGTTACGGCTCGACGCTGTCCATCCTGCTGTTTGCCATCGTCGCCATCCTGACATTCGCCCAGTGGCAGATGCGCAAGAGGATCGTCTTTTATGAGAGCTGATATTTCCCCGCGCGCAAAAGTGGCGCTCTACGGAGTGATGTGCGTATTGCTCATCCCCTTCGTTTTCCCGACATGGTGGATGGTGACGTCGTCGATAAAGCCGATCAGCGATATCTTCGCCTTCCCGCCGCAACTCGTGCCGCAAAGCTACGACTGGACGACTTATTCGAAGGTCTTCGAATTGCAGCCCTTTGTCCGGCAGTACTGGAATTCCGCCTATATCGCGGCGGTGGTGACCGTTGGCACGATGATCATCTCGTCTATGGCGGGTTATGCCTTTGCCCGGATCAGGTTTCCTTACGCGAATGCGATCTTCATGATCGTGCTGCTCGGCCTGCTGATCCCGTCCGAAGTGACGATCGTGCCGCTATTCCAGATGTTTCTGAAGGCCGGCATGGTCAACACTCACTGGCCGCTGATCCTGGTGCCGATCTTCGGCGCGCCCAGCGTATTCGCCACCTTCGTCATGCGACAGTTCTTCGTGACGCTTCCGGCCGAACTGGAAGAGGCGGCTCGCGTCGATGGTCTCGGACGGTTCAAGATCTTTACCAGGATCGCCCTGCCGTTGGCAAAACCTGCACTGGCATCGGTGGCCATTTTCACCTTCCTGCATTCCTGGAATCTGTTCCTCGAGCCTATCGTATTTCTTTCCAGCGCCGAGATGTTCACGCTGCCGCAGGCGCTTACCCAATATACCGACGCCTATGGCGGGCCAATGTGGAACATCCAGCTCGCAGCCGCCACCCTGACGGCGCTGCCCGTCCTCATCGTCTTCATCATTGCCCAGAAGCAATTCGTCGAAGGCCTCGCCCATACAGGCCTCAAGGGCTGAACAACCGGATCACATCATGGCAGACGTCACCCTTTCCGATATCCGCAAGAGCTATGGCGCAGTAATGACCGTTCACGGCGTCGATCTCGACATCAAAGACGGCGAGTTCGTCGTGCTGGTCGGGCCGTCAGGCTGCGGTAAATCCACACTTCTGAGAATGATCGCCGGTCTGGAAACGATCACCGGCGGTACCCTGAATATCGGCGGCAGTGTGGTCAATGACCTCGACCCGAAGGACCGCGACATCGCCATGGTGTTCCAGTCCTATGCGCTTTACCCGCATATGACGGTTGCGACCAATATGGGCTTTTCGCTGGAGCACCGCGGTGCCAGCAAAGCCGTAATCGCCGAGCGGGTAAATTGGGCGGCAGGCATATTGGGCCTTACCAGTCTTCTTGATCGTTATCCGCGACAGCTCTCCGGCGGCCAGCGGCAGCGCGTCGCCATGGGCCGCGCGATCGTTCGCAATCCGCAGGTCTTCCTGTTCGACGAGCCGCTGTCGAACCTCGACGCGAAGCTGCGTGTCGTGATGCGCGGCGAGATCAAGGCGTTGCATCAGAAGCTGAAGACGACCACTATCTACGTCACCCACGACCAGGTGGAGGCGATGACCATGGCCGACAGGATCGTCGTGCTGAACGGCGGCAGGGTAGAGCAGATCGGTGCGCCGCTCGATCTCTACGACCGCCCGGCCAACCAGTTCGTTGCGGGTTTCATCGGATCGCCGTCGATGAATTTTCTCGAGGGCAAGATAACGGAGGCGGGCTTCCAAACATCGGGCGGGGTTTTGCCCCTGCCTAAGTTGATAAACAGCGAAATGGGGCAGACTGCCGTCTACGGCATTCGTCCCGAACACTTTCGATTGTCTGACCATCCCAGCCACGCAAGTGTTCCTGCCGAAATCGTTCTCATCGAGCCCATGGGACCCGAGACGCAAGTGACAATGAAGTTTGGGGAAACTCAGGTAACCGGCGTCTTCCGTGAGCGGATCAATGGTGCGCCTGGCGAAGTGATACACGTCTCGCCTGAGGTCGGCTCCATTCACCTGTTCTCTGAGGACGGTGATACCCGCCTCAACTAACTACGCGCTCATACCGCGATTTGAACTATGAGTGCGAAGCGAACTTGCAGCCGCGTCATAGAGCAATCGGCCGTTTTCGTGGAATGAGCGGTTTCTCAATCGCTTACGGATAAATAGGTACGGGTCGAAGGTTCAGATCTGCTGAAGAGCTCAAACTAACAGTTCGCGCTCGGAGCGTGACTTGAAGAATGATATCATTTTCATTATGTTGATAGCGCAGCGAGACGATAGATAAGGATAGTGTTCATGGCAGCGGTCACCATTCGAAACATCTCCGATGAAACGCATCGAGCGTTACGCGCACGAGCAGCTCACCATGGCCGTAGCACCGAAGCCGAAATTCGTGACATCCTTGAAGCTGCGGTTCGTCCATCTGGACGCGTGAAACTAGGATCGTTGCTTGCGGCAATCGGCCGTGATGCCGAATTGTCAAACAGTGACGTCGAAGCGCTGCACCGACAGCGCGACAGGACCCCGGCAGAACCGATGACTTTTGAATGATCTTACTAGACACTAATGTTATATCTGAGCCTTGGAAGCCGGCTCCTGATAATGCTGTCCTGACTTGGCTGGACGCACAAGCCATCGAGACGCTGTTCATATCCGCGATTTCAATTGCCGAACTTCGTTTCGGGATCGCCTCAACGCCCTTAGGGAAGCGTCAGACAATTCTCCACGATCGGCTTGAAGAAGAAGTTCTTCCGCTCTTTGACGCCCGAATTCTGCCCTTTGATGTAGGTACCTCGAAGTTCTACGCGGAGCTGATGGCCGGCGGCCGAACATCCGGAAAGGCGATCGGGAAGGCTGATGGATACATTGCTGCTACGGCAGCAGCAAACCATCTCGCAGTCGCAACGCGAGATGTAAGCCCGTTTGAGGCAGCAGGATTGAGAGTTATCAATCCTTGGGTCGCCTAGGCCTTCAGAAATGCGGGGCGCTGGTTCGAGTCTCATCAGGAGCTAGACCGCTTGAAATCGTAAGCAGCTGTGACCGAAACGGGGACGTAACGGTTGTTTCCCACGCCCCACGCGATAGAGTCTGGAAGGCTTAAGCTAACGTCTCAAGGTCTGCTCGGATTGTTAATGTCAACGATCGTTTTACTCGTTCACGCGAGCTGATTTCTAAACGCCTTGCCATCAGCCAACGCGTTGATGTTGGATGCAAAATTCTCGATCCGCCTAGCGAAATTTTCGTTCGCCTGGCCGGAATGGTGCGGCGTCATGATGACATTTGGTAGGGCCGCGAAGTCATATTGGGTCGGCGACCACAGGACGCCTTTCCCGCCGGGGCACTGATACCAGACGGATGGCCGCGCCGGCGATTGTTCTTTCTCTTAGAGCTTTGAACAACGCGCCTTCGTCGATGATGGGGCCACGTCCCACATTGATCAAGAAACTATCCGGGCCCAGGTCAAGCAATTCGGCCTCTCCGATACTGCCTCTCGTCTCTTCCGAACGAGGAGAGGTGACGACAGCGAAAGCGGATTTTTTCATCACCCAGGATATCTCGGACGGAGACCTGACCTTTTCGACGTTGGGCGAGGCCTTGCAAGCAATTCTGGACCGCATGGGCTCGGCCATCTCGCAGATCGCTTTCCGTCCCAACTTTCCGGCGGCCAGCAACAGCGTGTGGCGATCTGCCGGGCGCTGGTCTATGAGCCGCGCGTTCTGCTTCTGGTGCTACACCGAGCCACCGGATGATTGCATCCAGGCCTGGCCGCACCTGCTTTTTCAGTTTTGTGGCGTCAAATCGGCTTCAATCCCGCAGGCCTGACTAATCGCCGTCCAGTCGATATGGCCATTCAGGAGCGGGGGCGATTTCCGGTAGATAGTCAAGCTGAGCAGGAAGGGCCGGATGTTCTCCAGCACCCGCCTGGATACAATCGGCGCGATACGTAGCTCGCAGAACTTTGATATCTTTCGCTGAAAATGGCGTGATGAAATGTCGTTGGTCATAATCATTCCGTTTCTCTCGGCGGCAATGCCGAGGGCGAGCGGAATTAGGGGGCGAGCGTTAAGAACGGATGTATCGGGCGTGGCAATTCAAACACTGCCTGACCATCGCAAACATGTGCTAGGCATATAACTCTAGCTCAGCGCTCGGCAGTTCGATGTAATCGCGTTAATTAAGCGCGCTTATTTAAGTCCACTGCTTATTTAAATTAAGCGCGTCTTGCTTAAATAGGAAGTCGGGCCGGTAATCGGTTATGTCTGATCCCCAGTCCAAACATCGTCTGGGTCGTTTCGTTGAGACGATCGCCGCCAATGAAATAGCCTGGCTAGATTTTTTCCTTGCCGGCGTCGCCGACACTGCCAATCAGGCGTTTGAGGCTGCGAGCCAGATCGTTGATCTTTTCAAGGAAGACCGGGAGCGGATCACGATAGGGAGTGACAGAGCGGGATCGGCTCTACGTATTCACGAGCTTTTCCAGCAGAATCCTTTTCAGCGGCGAACCAGATTGTGCAGATCACGGGTCTGTCCGCACCAACGGTCAACGCGGCACTCACCGATCTAGAGCGATTGGGCATCGTCGATGAGGTGACCGGCCGCAAGCGTGGACGCGTGTTCAGCTATCGACGATACCTTGCAATTCTAAGCGAAGGTACCGATCCCCTGCCTCTCAGTTCGTGACAAATAACTGGGCCAAAGGCTCGTCTCCAATCAAAAGCTTTACAATGGACTTCATCAGGCCCACAGAAAGCTGCCGAAATAGCGAAGCCCCGAGTTTTAGCCCGGGGCGTCAGAGTCCTCCGGCCGACCTATTTTAGACGGGAAGAGAGTTTTTCGACCGCCTTATTGGCACAGGTCTCGTCCAGATGGCCGCCGGGCGCACCGGCCACACCAATTGCGCCGACTGTCGCGCGACCAGCCTTGACGGGTACGCCGCCAGCAAGAACAAGGAAACCCGGAATGTCCACAAGGCCTGCCGCACCTGCGTTCTTGGCGACGTTTTCTGCCATCGCGCTTGTCGGCGTGCGTGAAGACGCTGACGTAAAGGCTTTTGCGGTTGAAGCATTTGCTGTATGCGCGCCAGCATTGTCGGAGCGGACGAGCGCGAGCAGCCCGCCGAAGCGATCGGTGACAGCGGCGGCGACATTGTAGCCATCTGCGGAGCACGCGGCCACTGCTGCCTGTGCAAGTTCGACAGCCAGCGGCGTGCCGAGGCTGGTCTGCTGGACGACATCCTGCGCGAGAGCCGAAGTGGTGAGAGACGTAGCAAGTGCAAGCGAAAGCAGGGCGGTTTTCATGGTGTCAGCCTTTCGGTTGGTGAGTGGACTGCAGCCAACCTAGCCGGACAAAAGACACCACGAAATTCGCATCGCCACCGAAGAGTATCGGTAAGATTACTGATGCCCGGCAAGCCAGATGCGCGTCTGTTCGGCGACAGCGGAGGTCCCGAATTTCATGGCAATGTTGGCGCGGTGGCTATCGATCGTACGCACGGAGACTTCGAGTGCGGCGGCGATGTCCTTGCTTGAAAAACCCTTTGATGCCAGCTCGATCACCTCTCGCTCGCGGGCCGTCAAAAGGTCGATCAAATGACTGTTTTCTTGGAACGCCAGAAATTCGCCGAGCATTGCCTCGCAGGACGTGATCGCTTCCATCAAGACATGTTCGTCGACAGGTTTTGTCAGGAAATCCGAAACGCCAGCTTTGAACGCACGACGGCAGGCTTCAATGTCGCCATGCCCTGTGATCATGATTTTGGGCCATCCGATGCGCAGATCCGTCAGTTTGTTCATCAGCTGAAGACCGCTCGTCGCCGGCATCCTCAGATCCAGGATGAGAATGCCGGGTTGCGCCTTTTCGATATTCGCCAGCAGGTGGGCCGCGTCCGGATATGACGTGACCTCCCTGCCATAGGTCGCAAGCAGAAGCGTCAGGGCCTCACGCACGGAAGGATCGTCGTCTACCAGATGGATCATCGTAACACACAGGTTGGGAGATGGATGGTGAAACGGGCACCACCATCATTACATGCTTCGATCGATCCGTTCATCTTTTCCAAGAGACGGGCAGAGAGCGGCAGCCCGAGGCCCATGCCGTCCGTCTTGGTCGTGAAGAACGGATCGAATATGCGGCCGAGCGACGAGGGTTCGATGCCGGGGCCATTGTCTGCAACGATGATCAGCACCTCATCTCCTAGGCGCCGGACATCGACCGTTATCCTCGGGTTCTGTCGGCCTGCAACGGCATCGGCAGCGTTGCGAACCAGATTGTGAAGAACCTGCTGAAACGAGATCACATCGATGCAGCCGGTTCCGACTTCGTCGGACTGCGTCACCACGAGGGTGATGCCGCGCTGTGCCAAATCGGCTTTGACGAGCCGCAGCGCGTCGGTGACTGCCTCGGTCAGGGGAATTTCTTCGATCCGGGCCGGCGCCCCGGAAACATAGGCGCGCATGCGGGCAAGGATTTCCCCGGCACGCCTTGCGTCGCGAATGTTCGCATCGACCGCAGTTACCAGGATGTCGGGGCGATCGATTGTCAAAGCGCGTTTTGCCGCCTGGCTCTGGCTGAGCATGGCCGCAATCGGCTGAGCCAGTTCATGGGCGATGCCTGACGCCATTTCCCCCATTGCGTTTACGCGACCGGCCTGGGCGAGTTTCGCCTCCTGTTCAAACAACGTGGCACGCCGCTCCTGCGACTGGCGCTCCCGGCTGGCATGGCGATACCGCATGATCAGCCATGTGATCGCTGCCAATGCTGCCAGCAAGGGCAAGGCCAGGTGCGGGGGAGCGAGTTCATTCGGCCTAAAACCGCGGCTCACCGTCAGATGAAGGGGCTGGCTGTGATTGCTGGTGTCCAGCGCATTGGACGCTGTCAACAATGCATGGGTGCCGCGGGATGTTTCTAAGAGCACTGCGCCGTCCAGTGAAAGCGTGGACGAATAGTCCGCACCGCCATCGCCCATATCCAGCAAGGCGTCCGTGTCGATACGCAGGCGCAGGATCCGCTTGGGCGCAACCAGTTTGAAGATCTCGTAAGCGTGCGGTGTCGTAGCAGGGCGGGCTGACGTATCACCGATTTTATCAAGGCCGGTCAGATCCAGGTTCGGCTGTAGGTCCGCGATTTCAGGATTTTGAGCTCTTCCGTAAGATACTGCCCTTACGGTTCCATTGCCGATTGTGATGGTCGTTATATTGGTGATGCGGGGATAGCGGGCAATGATATTCTCGGCCAGGCCCTGGATGCTCGTTGATGGCTCGTCAGGTGACATGCGAACGACTGCGCCGAGCCCGGACAGGTGGGCGTCGTGCTGCGCCAGCCTTTCGGCAAGAAGCATTTCCATGCTCCTTGCCCGCTCCGAGAGAGCAGAAAGACCGGACACGTATTGATAGGCAACCAATAGGCCGATGGTGGCAAGGCTCATCAATAGCCACACTGCCAAGGCACGAAGAGGAAATACGCCCGCTTGTTTCAGCTGTCTCAAGACCATGGATGTTATGGTTCGTTCTCCTGCCGATGACCGAAAGCCAAGCAATAGCCTTTTCGCGCGCAACGACAATCCGTAAACCTACCGTCCTCGACTTAATGACAGCAGCCAGCAACGCGAGTCGGCGAGGACCGGAGGCCTTGGACGTCGAAGCGAGAGGCGAGTGCTGTTTGCCTCCCCCTCGCATCCACGTCTGCAATTCTGGAGGCTCTCACCACCGGTCAGCGTTTAGACGGCGTCTCTTCTACAGGTCGCGGGCTCCAATCCCTTCAAGGCGAAAGACCCATCAAAGAGTCGCAAGTGCCCGATTACTTAGCTTGCCGCCATAGTTCTCGCGCATGTTGATCTTCTGCTCCAGTGAGACAATGACGTCCACGGACAGATCGACACCGTGAAGCGCTGCGATGTCGGGCAGGCCGCCCGGAGTAAATACGTTGATCTCAAGGATCTTGTCGCCAACGATGTCGAGGCCAACTAGGAACATCCCGTCTTCGACCAGTTTAGGTCGAACCATTTCAGCAACCGCAAGGATTTCTGGTGTTATCTCGGCTGTCGCTGCGGTGCCCGCTGCATGCATGTTTGAACGTACCTCACCGTCGGCAGGGACACGACGGAGGGCAGCGTAAGTACCGTCTCGTTGCAGAGGGCGACCATTCATCAGGAACAGGCGGATGTCACCGGCTGTCGCGTCCGGAAGATAGCCCTGCGCAATCAAGTAACCTTCGCCGCTGACCGCCTCGAAAATCTGGTTGAGATTTGACTCCTTGCTAGAGGCGATCTTGAACACGTTCTTCCCGCCGGAGCCCTGCAGAGGTTTTAGGATAATACCCTGCTCCTGCTCGTCGATGAAGGAACGGATCTCTTCAATACTCTTGGAGATCAGAGTGGTCGGGCGAACTGCGTCGGGAAATCCCTGAAAATATAGCTTGTTCTGGGCCCGTGCCAAGCCGTCTGGGTCATTCACGGTAAGCACGCCGTGCTCGGCTGCCAAACGACCGAAGATAATTCCGGCATGGGCTGCCCAGGGCCGCTCATCCGCGTCCTGCGAGGGATCGTTGCGGAGAAAGAGGACATCGATGTCCTTGATCGGGATCGTCTGGATCTCGGCCTGCTCACCCCGCAGAGCAGCGACAAACGAATCAGGCTTTTTGATCTTTCCACTTTTGAAAGTCGTCGCGCGCACCAATAAGCTGTCGTCAGGGCGCAGTACAAAATCGCCGGGTGTAACATAACAGACATCATGTCCGCGAGCGATTGCGGCTAGCGCCAAAGCGGTGGTTGTGTAGATGGCCGTCTCTTCGGCGATCGAATTTACGAAAAATGCAATTCGCATCACGTCTCCTGTCGCTGGATCATGTCGAGCGGTCGCATGCCGTCTCTGGCGCGGGCCAATCGGGTGCGACCTTCATCGGTCTCAAGGAAAAGCGGACGTACGGCAGGAAGGTGCAGCAGGCCTCGCTCCGCCAGTTCCTGCATCACCCCAAAATGCGAGGCAGCAATCTTGCCCATCCAGAAAGGTTCGAGCGCGCCGCCCCCACGCAAATGATCGAGCAGGGCTAGAAGTCCGCGCAGATAGATTGCATCTTTTGCCAAACCGCCGCCGCGATAAAGTCGCAGAACGACATTGAATGCAGCAGAGGTCGAGAAATTATGTTCCTCGATTAGGAGAGAATTGGTTTCCCGGAAAGTCGCACCATCAAGCATGGACGCGCAGCCAACAACCCGTCCCGCGATCAACCGCAGCCGCGCCGGCGTCATGCCGCCTGACAGGTATTCGGAAAACACCGCCAAGCCTTCCTGCATGCCCTCATATCCGGCCAAACCGGAGCGGAACAGCCGCAGCCCTTGCGCCGATCCATTGAAATAGGTGAGCAAATGAACACCGATCTCATGCGACAATAAAGGTTCTACCCGGCGCGCGTCCATCACCGTGCTGCGGGCGATTAGCAGCCGATGACCGGAAACCATCAGGCCGGACGGCAAGTCGTCGCGGATCTCGACGGAAACTTCGAAATCGTTCAACTGTCGATGATAGGCGGCAATCATCGAACGGGCACGATGTTCTATCTGATAGCAATCGGCGATTTTTCCTCGCGATCCTGCGTCATCATCTCCACTCGGTTCACCCTCGTTGAGGTGTGTAAGGATTGTTTTGGCCTCACTCAACAGATGCGGTTCGACCGGGCCGTAAAGTGCGCGTCCGAATTCTATGAACTGTGATTTCTGACGGGACGAAATCAGCGAAAGCTGAAGATCGAGCTCCTGCTGTTTTTCACGATAAAGCTGATGCAGGACCGGATCTTCAAGGTGATCAAATGAAATCGAAAAAAGCTTCTGTTTTGCCGCCTCGACCTGCAAGGTGAGGGGACGATACAGAAGAACAGGCTCCTGCTCCCCGTCCTTAAATGCCTCGAATGCCGCTCCCGCATTGATTGGGGTGACCGCGAGAAGGAAATCGAAGGTCGATGCCACGTCATCAATACTGCGATCGAGCCGCGTCACCGCATCCACGAACGCTCTGCGACCGAGCGCTCTATGTGTTTTGAGTTTGAGGATTTTCGCCGTCTCGACACGGTGTGTGACAGCCCGCAGACCTGCATCAAACAGCATCGACACCAGTTGATCACGCAGTTCCGGATAGATTTGCTCGCTTTCGGGCTGCCGGTAGACTGGGGCAAACCGGACAGCGAGCGTCGAGGCTTCCAGATCGCGCGACGCTTTGTCGACGTGTGTGGGCGGAGTTGAAACACGCTCTACGCGCGGCGTGCGGAACCTGGCCTCGCTGTCTTTGATAGCTGCAGAAAAGGTTTCGGCTGCCTCCATCATGTCAGCGCTTGCCCATATCGCAATCTCGAACGGTGGTAGGTAAGGCGCGTCTTCCGTCAGGAAACGATCCTGCTTCAGTTCGCCAATATCGAATAGAATGAACACGCCGAATTGTTTGCGGAGGGATACCTCAATTGCCTCGACAACTATCAGCGCGATAGCTGCATTGGGAGCGACGAGATAGGATGCATTTGCCTGCGCGACGTCACGTGCAACCGGCTCTGCGCCGTCTTCGGCTATGTGGATACAGAGAAAGGGAAGAGGACGGTCAATATGCAGGCGTCCGCCGCCGGGCAGGTCGCGTCGGATCGATTTGCCATCGGCAAGGCAGGACACGATTTCTTCGAGCCAGTTATCCTCACTGTTGGGGTTGCGCGACGAAGCAGTTGTCATGGCTGGCCTTCGAGTGTCTTCTCAATCAAGAGGACCGCGGCCGCAATCATGTGCCGGAGTTCGCCTAGAGCCTCCAGGTCCGGTTCCCCTGTCCACTCGTCCATAAAGATTTTCTTGAATTCAACGGCAATCGCGCATCCTGTTGTCGGGAAGTGCTCATGGATGAACCGCGTCTGCTCACCCTTGCCTTGAAAGGCGACGTTTTCCCGAACATCTAATGGGCGCCCCTTGATTTTAAACGACTGGAAATGGGCGGTGAGGGCATCAACGACTGGCGCCCAGCGGACTCGATCCATAGAGGAGGTCCCGATATTGATATCAGGTGCTCGCTCTTGTGATGTAGGCGAGGCAGTCGGACCGCCGCGACGATGATTGTAGCTGTGTATGTCGAGCACAACGAACCGGCCATATTGCCGTTCTATGCCTTGGAGAAAAGCCAGTAGCATCTGATAGTAGCTGTCGTGGATCTGGAGAGAGGCGTCCATTTGCTGCTGGGAGGGCGCACCTTCCCACACATTCAGTCCCCAAGCCTGCTGCGGCGTCAAGTAGATCGCCCCATTGCGGTTGCGGTTGATGTCCACCTCGAACCGCGATCGATGGAAGACAACACGGTTGGGCACATCACGGATGGTAAACTCGGTATAGGGATCTTCTTCGCGCAGTCGCTCTTCATGACCGAGAGCATAAAGCGCTTCCAAGTCCGGGCGAGCGAAATGCCCTTCATGAATTGCCGTTGCGATAACAGGCGACAGGCCGCGCTCCGCGGTCCAGAGCGCCGTGACGGGAACCGCGGGTGAAATCAGGGTTCTTGGCGCATCAGTGACTGTGCCCTCCTGGTCTGATAAGAAGCGACGATAAACACTTCCGCCCGCCCGTTGTGTTTCGGTCATAAATCGGCCTCCGTCTGGACCGGAAACGCGCGGGCTCCCTATTTGTTACGAGTTCTACTCAGTTTTTTTCTGATGGCCGAGAAATCCATTGTTGTGGAACTTCGTGGGAGGGAGAAAGCAGCATCGGCCATCCTCCGCCAGCCATGGCGTTCCTCACATGGCGTTCCTCCTGTCGATACCCATATCTATCGCCATATTTGCGTTTGTCACGCGGCCGCAGACGTGCGCAGACTTGTGTTCGATGCCGACGCGGCGGCAGATAGCTTTGATCCGATCATTGACGTTGTTCATGATGACAAAGCGCGGTCACTGGCATAGCAAACGCTTAACGCGTAATAACCACCGGCTAAGAAGCCGTTGCTTGGCGAGGGGCGCCTTTTCTGTGTGACATCTCGTGGCGGTCCAGCCGGTTGGGTTTCAATCCAGCATCTTTGCCTCTATCGCAGCTCGAATGAACGCCTCGCGAGATGCATCAAATTTGTGCCTTTGGCTGAGGGCCTCAATACAGCGGGACTTGGCCGATGAGTAATGCATGCCCTTCTCGCTTGGCCAACGATAGATTAGCTTTTCAAGCGCATCGCTAGGGCTTCTCACGGCCTCGGCGGCGCCACTCCCGACACGGATCCAGACGGGAGCGAGCCATCGCGCATCGGTTCGAGTGTCGAAATTCTCATACTTCATTTCATGCGCACTCTCGTTTAAGCGCGGCAAGAACTCTGAAGATATGATTCTGTTCCCGGCCGGCAGGTTGCTAATTTTCCTGTCGATTGTTGGCGAGAGACGGCGGTGTCCGTTCAGGCGGGATGAGTGATAGGCGCGACACGCAGGCAACGTGTCGCCTCCCGCGTTTAGATGCTAGTTGTTTGGCACCCAGATCGGGCTGTCGCGGCCAGTTCTCCCATCCCGGTCAGACCTCACATCGCGACGATCCGACCGGTCGGCAGTACCGTGCCGATCTTCGCGTCGGCGTTCGTTTCTTGCCCATTCGCGACTGCCTCGGTGGTCATCCCGTCGCGCCTCTTGGTTCCAGTCACGCCGGTCATTATGTCGGCGGTTCCAATCCCTACGTGGCCGGTCAGCGCGATAGACGTAAGATGGTCCGTCGTAGCGGTTGTAGCCCCTGTCGTAGGTTGAATAGCCGCTCTCGCTGACGCATCCGGCCAGCGTGAGACAGGCCATGGCTGCTGCGGCGAGCGTCGATGACTTCTTCAACATTTAGGTAAGCCTCCATTCAATCGGCACAGAAACGGGCACGGTCGCGGAACGTTCCTTGCGGGGAATGGTGGTCCAGTGTGGTGAAGGAACATCTGAGGATCTGTCGCATTCCGATTGCGTAAGGAGATCCCAATGAAACTCGCTAAGCCAGCGCCGCGATACACACTGGAAGAGCTGCAGGAAACTTATGAGCTAAGCATACCGCAGGCAGCCCAAATAATTGATAAATTCGACGGCGAGAAACGCCGCATCGACAGGTTCATGCGCCGTTGCGTTCGAAGGCGGGCATAGCGGAACATTCGTGACACTTGTCGGTTTATTCTCCAAGCGTAGAACAAAGGGAGGAAAGACATGGACTGGAATCGTGTTGAAGGTAACTGGAAACAGATGAAGGGTAAGATCAAGGAACAATGGGGCAAGCTCACTGACGACGATCTTGACGTCATCGCCGGCAAGCGCGACCAGCTGGAAGGCAAGATCCAGGAGCGTTACGGATACGAAAAGGACCGCACGAAGAAGGACGTTGACGACTGGTATGGCCGCCAGTCCTGGTAATCGCGAAACCCCGCTTCGGCGGGGTTTTTATTTTGTTGTAATATTCGTTTTCTGAGGGAACAAAAGCAGGGGCGGGTCGTTTCTGACCGCCACGAAAAACTCGTGGGATCAATTGCATACGAGGATATACTAATGAAAACGATTATCGCCGCCGCCCTTGCTCTTGGCACGATGAGCACCGCTGTTCTTGCTCAGCAGCCAGCTGCTCCCGCAGCAACCGCGCCCGCAGCAACGGCTGCTTCCGGCGCCGACGCGACGATCGTCGGTCCAGGCATCACCATGGGCACGGCAGCAACGGCGCCGCTCAAGACGGTTGAGATCAAGGGCAACGACCTTGTTACCTCCAAGCTCGTCGGCCTGAACATCTACAACAAGGAGAATGAAGAAGTTGGCGAGATTTCCGACGTCGTTATCGGTGATGGAAAGTCTGTCATCGGCGTCATTGCGAGCGTCGGTGGCTTCCTTGGCATGGGCGCAAGTTACGTCGTGATCGATCCGGCCTCAATAGCGCTTGCTGACGACAACGGCACCTGGAAGGCTTACGTCGACACCAACAAGGATGACCTTTCGAAGGCTCCGAAGTTCGATTACGACAAGATGAAGAAGTAATTATCGGGCTCTCCCCGGCGACCACGGATGTCATGGCGCCGGGCTCCGTTCGAGACGAAGGTCGGTGCGTAAACTCGTGCCGGCCTTTTTGTTTTGCCGGGGAACGAAACGCGCCGTTGCTGATTATGGCGGTCACTGATGGGAGTTTGCGTGATGATGATAATCGACGACTGGATTGAAGATCGCCTTGAAGAGCGTCGGTTCGCCGCTTTGCCAGCTGGGGAGGAGCACGATTTCGCGATACTTGCGGGTGTGCTTAGGGCGGAAGCCGACGCGGCGGGATACAGCGTAGAAAGCCTGGTTGAGGCATGTGATGGTGACATTGTCGCTTATATCATGTCGCGGCAGTTGACATCTGTGGCTGCTGAGGGGGCTGGTGCGGAATTGACGCTGTAGCCATGGTCTTCTCGTTTGCGTCACTATCTTTGCAGTGTAGCAACTGAAGAGGGGAGAGATATGACAAGAGTAATTACCACCGCAGAAGCCGCTCCCATCGTGGGGCAACTCAGTCCGAGGAGTAGGGGCAGGACGTGGCCAACACAGTGAACGCGACCCAGGACGCCGGCAATCGTGTCGGTAACGCTGCGGCACGCTAATTGCCGGCACCTGAATACGGGCACGGCACTTGCAGCGAGATAGCACTCGGCGCACATTACTCTCGCATCTGATTGCTCTATTACGTCGTCTACCCATTTTCGACTGTGAGTTCGACCCGTTCCTCGCATTCTGCGCACCAGGCGTCCGGGTAGGGACTAGGATCCCGCACACAAAAAAGCCCATCCTCTCATGTCGAACAAGATCTTCGACGATGTGCTGGCAAGCAAACGTCTCGCTTTGTCGCCCATGCGCCGCGCGAACTGGCAGAGAGCGTGCATCTTTGGGAACGGACCATCCAGCGCCGCTTTCACCGCGCGACACGGCTGAAGCTGACCGAGTATCTGCAGAACGTGCGCATCACGAAGGCGAGGCTGTTGCTGGAACCAACGAATGGTTTTGTCGAGGGCACTGCTTGGGCGGTTGGCAGATGAGCGGATCCGGTCGCAAGCGCTGGTCACTCATGCGTTATCTAAATGGTGAGGTATATTGATTTCTTTCGAGGTCGCCCAATCGCGAGGTAAATTCACTTCGCCTGGTAAGTGAATAAAGACCTAGGCGGCTAAACAACTTTGCGGCTAGGCGCACTGCACCGCCCTAGCAGCCGCCAAGGCTCTGCATATGTTGCTGATGAAACTAGTTCGGTTGTCCCAATCCCATAAATGGCTTGAGGAGTCGCACCCCGCCTATCCGACGGGGCCCGAGAGTCAATCAAAGGATCGTCACGTTTTCGGCCTTTGACTTGCCGGTTTTACGATCCTGTCCGACGTCGAAACTTACCTTCTGGCCCTCAGACAAAGATCCACCAACGCCAATGGCGGAAATATGGACGAATACGTCCGGGCCACCGTTGTCCGGGGTGATGAAGCCGAAGCCCTTGTCTTGCGCGAAGAATTTAACTGTACCGGTTGCCATAATGCCCTCGTTGAATGAATACGACTTCACCGTCATATCGAGCTGTTCCCCTGCTCACAAGGACAAAGGATTATGGCAGACAGCTCGCTTGCACGGCTAAATCTTAGGAAGGTCTGCCCTATATCTCCCTTATGAAGACGGGAAAGACATATACTGCCGAACAACTGCATCGGATCTATAGTGTGCAAGTCAGAATTTGCACGCTGCGCGGTTTAGCCTTGACAAGCGCAGAAGGCATGCGCGTCGCGAGGCGTTTACTCACGGAGTTTAGCGGATCGGAGACCGAGGAAGAAATGTTGCGGAAGTTCATGTCGTAACTCGAACTTTAAGGTAGCAAGAGGTCCGCCGTTGTTTCGTACGGAAGAAATTTACGATTTTGGCATCGTCGAGACGACGAGACCACCAAGACCGCGCGCCTCGGTAACGCGTTGGCCTAAGTACATTTCACTTCCCGCCTGGGTTGGCGCAATGCTTGGCTATTGATTTAGAGGAAGAACCTGGAGACTTTCGCCGGCGCGGGGAAGAGATACATCTTTGAACAACCGTGATAGCAGGCGCGGTCGTGATCCCTGTCTTTCGTCGATGAGGAGATATGACAGTCTCTTTATCTCGATTGTGATCACGCCCGCATCATCATGGCGACGGTAATTGCTCAGGCCGACCCTGAGGAAGCCATTCTCAACCGCCCAGGCGGCTATCATATCCGCGTTCATAAAGGTCCCGCCATAAGATGTAAGAACGCGGACTTCTCAATCGCGCTCGAGCAAATCGCTCTGCAGCTGTAGAGGTACCGCATCTCTAACGCAGTCACCTAACAAAATCCGTGTCACCTCGCAGTTCTCGCTCAGCTGTTGCGAGAAAGACTCGTTAGGCACGGTCCATTTCGCAAACCGAAGACAAACTCCTCCTCGCCGTCGTCCGCCTAGCTGACTTGAGACATACCAGGCGCCAGCAAGCTTTACAGGTAAAACGACGACGTTCGATCGCTGCGATGACGAGCAAAAGTCGGAACATCGCAGTAGAGTAGCGAGTCCGCTCTGCCTCAAATTCATGTTAAGTGCTCGGGGACATCGGGCGACAAGCCGTGCACAAAGGATCGGTAATGGGCTGGAAAACACCGAAATTCGAATACGTGAATGGCTACAAGGTCGTCGAAACCGACGGGCCGACATTCAAGGTCTATGACGGATCGGAGCAGGTCGGCGAGGATTTTCCATATTCCGGTGAGGCCGCGGCTTATGCGAAATCTCTCGCCCCGCGCGATACGCCGATATCAAGAAATCTTGGACCACGTTTTTAATCCACGCGCCTGCTAAAGGCGCGCATGACGTCCGGCCTTTCTTTTTCACCACTCAATCGATAAGCGGTGAGTGGGACGCCTGGCTCCCGACCACCACCGACTGATTGGTTCATCCGGGCGATTGCGATGGTCTTCACTCCATCAACATAGGGCAATCATGATCAGGACGAGTTCCGTGCGGAGAAATTCTCCTTCCTCCTTTGGAACGAACTCGTCCGCACTCTATTCGGTAGAACATCAGACAATATGTTTTGAAGGCTTCAGGAACGCTAATTCGCTCTAACCGAAATGAGATGGCTCGTGCATTCCGATCCCGTCACAGTGCTCGTCGTCGAGGATGAGGCCCTTATCCGTCTTGCCATCGTTGACGAGTTGGGAATAGCTGGCTTCCAGGTGTACGAAGCCGATGGTGCCGAAGCCGCAATCGCCATTATTGAACGGCATGCCGAAATCCGGATGATCTTCACTGATATCGACATGCACGGCACGATGGATGGTCTGAAACTTGCCGCGTTTGTTCGCGATCGATGGCCGCCGATCAAGATTATTGTCACATCTGGCAGAGTGATACCTGCGCCAAACGAGTTGCCGTCCGGCGTGCCGTTTCTTGCCAAACCCTACGATTTCGACCTTGTCGTCACGTCGATACGTAATGCAATGAACGAGTAGCACGAGGCTGCCCTTCAATGCCTCCCGCCCGTTGACTGATGTGTCTTCGCCATAGGCGTTTCATACCGACCTCATATCCTTGAAGGAGAAGACGGCGCTTTGAAGCGGTATGCGCGAAGGGTGCGCTAGCAGAGTTCGAGGTACGCCCACCCACGTCGAGAGCAAAATCAACCGAAAGTGGTATTTCGTTTCGTGGAAAAACAAAAGCTTTGACGTCGCTCTGTTCGCGCCCTATATCCCGCATATCGATCTTTTGCTTGCCGAGCTTGTCTACGGCGTGATTAGCACCGCGTTTTAAGCGAACTTCTCTTTCAAAAATATTCGGTTTCTGTCCGGGTGACCTTTGTCATGCGGTCCCACACTTTATGCTTCGAAAGGGTTCATCATGACTACCGGCACAGTAAAATGGTTCAATTCCATCAAGGGCTTCGGCTTTATCCAGCCCGACAACGGAGGCGCTGACGCTTTCGTCCACATTTCCGCCGTTGAGCGGGCGGGGATGCGCGAACTGGTTGAAGGCCAGAAAATCGGCTTCGAACTTGAGCGCGATATGAAATCCGGCAAGATGTCAGCCTGCAATCTGCAGTCTGCTTAACTGATATCTGCTTCCCTTTGACCACGGATGTACTGGCATCGCCGGAAGCACGTATCAGTCTGAGGCCAGGCAGTCCGCCTGGCCTTTTTCATTTCGGCTCATTGCCACATAGAGGAAAAATGACAGCGACATACAGTAAATCTCGACAACAGGCTGAGACTGCCTTTGGCAATCTTCAGACGGAGTTCTTCGCCAAGAACAATGCGGCGGAAGAGCTCGCATCGATGGCTCAGGCGCGCGACGCCAAGACTATCAGGCTGCGCGAAGCGCGCCTCGCCAGGGAACGCGCCGACAGAGCGTCTGCAACATCCGCGCTGCTCGCTAAGCGATCGAAGTCCAGCTGATCCTCCCAAACGCTAAATCAGGATAAAGATTTGAGACACGCCAGAAACAACGAACTCACCGATCGACGCTCGGCTGCTGCAGACGCCAAAGCTGCTCTTCTCACGGCCTACCGCGCAGCAAAGACGGCGGCAGAGCCGTCACGATCCGCCAGACAGGCCGAGCGCATCTCGCTTGTTGAAGCTCGCGAAGCCCGCCGTGCGGAACGGGAACGACTGAAGCACGAGGAGCGGCTCCGGATAGAAACCCTTGCGGTTCAAGAGCAGGCAGCCACCGAGGCCGCCGCCACGGCGGAGGTTGAGGCACGGCGGTCGGCCGAAAATGCCGGATCTCGCGTGTCGTGGAAGACGAGGCAGCCCGCAAGGCTGAGCGCGACAGACGCTATGCTGCCCGCAAGGCCCGGCAGGTTTAACATCCAGGCGCTCGCCTTTGAATGGATGGGGCCACGGAATAGATCAGGGCGTGATATAAAGTCGCGCTCGAACTACTCACTCCTTAGGAGCCTCTGATGGCACAGGACATGAACGAACCCCAGGCAATCGATACCGCCTGACAGATGGCGATCCAGGAAATCCTGTGCAGGGGTCATACGGGACATGTATCATGATGCTGGTGAAGCGGCCTTCAGCTCCCACATCAAGCACATTGAAGAAGCGGCCGTCGACAGCATCGATACAAACTTGAGGCTTCGCGGCACCAGCGAGTGGACCGAGATGTTGGTAAAGTCGCGGGCCAGCAATTTCGTGCCGACGCTCTTGACGCCCTTTACCTATGACCGCGCCTAAACTTTTTCACGAGCTTCGAGGTTGTCTGCCAGGGTGCTGTCTAAGTCATTCCGACTCAGCAGCGGGCCAAGCGGTGGGGCAAAATCAGACGAAACAATGCGTGAGAATTGTGCGCAATAACGCCGACCGTTATGCAGCTATCCGACGAGCGGCTTTATGAATGGCCTTGGCATCATCCCCATGCTCGGCCACGATCACCTTCGCGTCTTCCAGCGTAATCCGATATTTCTTGGCGACTGAAACAGCGCTTAAAGGCGCGCTGGCACCTTTTTCGTTAGTCATTTTTTGATCTCCAGAGAAAATTGACTGTGCCCGGCCGCTAGAAGAGGCGGGCACCATCCGTCTCTAAATGGGGCGCCAGACCGCGAATTTAAACACCCGATCCACCAGCTATCGCTTCCTAAGGCTCAGTCGCGGCTTAAAGCCCTGCCCGCACACCGGTTTTGGCAAGACGGTAGCCGTGGCAGCGTGAGGGCAGAATTGTCCGCTCGGGATCCGATATCCAGTAAGAATTTGCGTTCGCGCTGTGCTCACCGATTTACGTCATTGATCCATCGGTGTCTTACTCAATCGTAAGCAGGCGCAGAGGCGGCTGGTCTTCAAAAGCGGGCACGATTCTTATGGCGGGGCGAACTCCACCACTGCGATTGCATTTGGCTTCACCAACGCTAGGTCCGCCATAGCCGATCCGAATTGACGGGTCTTGCTATCACTCTCAAACTAAAGGTTCATGTTGGATAATCCGGGACTAATCGGTTAGCCGGCCACAGGTTCGAACCTCATCAAGACTAGAAGACCATCGCCGAAATCCGAACGATGGCTAGTCTGCTCACGATGGAGCGTGAGAAGCTGACTACGATGTTCACCGGGAAATCGATAATGCTCATAACCGAGTCGCTGGACGAGGATCTCAAGCCATGAGTCAGTCAGCCACGGGAAGAGATTGTACTGAAGTCTCAGGTCGTTTTTGACTAGCGTGCCTCAATGACACTATCTACTCTTCCGGGATGGTTGTCGTTTATGAAGTATTATTGCTCGATCAATCTCGATTGATCGGCTTGTCCAACGTGTTCGGCGGTTCCAATAAATATTAATTTAATACTTGCAGCGAAGTGCACGTAATGTATTCTTTCGTTGAACCTGGATCCCACATCACGTGGGTGGCTATCCCAGCCGCCGATCCGCTGGGCAACTTAATCTCTCTTTCAGTGAACAGCTGAATTATTGGACGAGATTTAACGGACAGGTTTTCCCATGGTTTTACTGAATAGTTAATTCTATTAGCCAACCTCGTCTTTGTGGGCGATCAAATTGCCCGCTCGACGAACCAACATTCACCTCCAGTTCAACGTTTAGAGAGCGGCTCAACCGCGTCCATGTTAGATTTTGGTGTTTTATGGAAAGTCACTCAATGCCTGCCGGCGGCTTAATGCTCGGCTCAACGATCAATGAAAAGTCGCCACGGGGATTGGCTGTGATTCGCTGTGGAGACAGAAGTCTACATCGGAATTGGGTCACGGGTCGGCGCCATTTCGACGTTGGGGTCAGTTATTATGGATCAGACTCCGCGGTCGAATTTCCAGAAGCTGACTACGTCCATCGTTGCAAAGGCGGCAAGTGGGATGGCCTATTTCACTTCTTCCAACAGTTTCCCGAAGTGACCGACCGTTATGACTACTTCTGGCTTCCAGATGATGACATTGATGCGATGGCCGCCGATGTCGATAGACTCTTCGCGCTTGGTTTTGAGAATAACTACCATGTCTATCAGCCTTCACTGGATGAGCACTCCTACTACTCGCATCTCATCACGCTGCGACATCCAAGTTTTGATGTCCGGTACACAAACTTCGTAGAAGTGATGGTACCTTTCATTAGCCGCGAAACACTCGTTCGTTCGCTTCCCTTCATTGAGAAAACCGCCAGCGGCTTTGGGCTTGATTTCCTTTGGCCTCAGATGGTTCGCGAGATAGAAAGGGAGGCGTACCGTGGCGTCGCAATCATTGACGCGATCACGGTGTGCCACACTAGACCCGTAGGCGGCAATCTTCACCAGTTCATGCGTGACACTCAAAGACACAGTGCCATGGACGAGATGGACGCTACGATGGAATGGATAAAGGACGCGCGTGGTGCGAGGATCAACGGTGTCAGTGTTCCTCGCATTCGCATCTTGTCAGGTACGATCCGTAGCGGTCGCCATCTCAGTGGGCTGGCGTTGGCGCGTCGGGTCGGATTGGACGTCCTGTTCCGGCTCACAAATAGATCTCAGCCGGTCAGGTGGTTTGCTGCAGTCAAGCATGCTGCGAAGGCCGGATTTTTAAGCCAAAGTTTGATCTTGCCGATCGCCGGCGTAATCCCATCGTTGCCTCATACATGAAAGGATAAGGCGATGGCCAAGCTTCTTGTTGTCGGGGCCGGTTTCGCCGGTGCGGTACATGCTCGGGAGCTCGCGAACGCAGGCCACCAAGTCGATGTCATCGATAAACGTGACCATATCGCCGGTAACTGCTTTGACTATGTCCACGACTGCGGAGTGCGCATTCACCGTTATGGGCCGCACCTGTTCCATACCTCCAACGATCGGGTTGTCGGATGGCTATCGCAATTCACCGGGTGGCTGCCATATGAGCATCAAGTTGTGGCGCTCCTAGACGACGGTCGCAAAGTACCTTTGCCGGTGAATCTCGATACGATAAATGCCGTGTTTGGCACCAGACTTGAAACGGCAGATGACGCGATGTCCTATCTTGCTTCGGTAGCCCTTCCACGGTCACCGGTCATCAGCGCTGAAGATCATCTCTATTCCACGATCGGAAAGGAGCTGACCGATCTCTTTTTCCGTCCCTATACCAAGAAGATGTGGCAGCTGGATCTGTCCGAAATGGATGCCGCCGTGGTTCGTCGTTTGCAAATACGCACCGATCGTGATCCGCGCTATTTTCGCAGCGACACATTCCAGGCGTTGCCAACGGATGGCTATACGAGAGCGTTCGAAAGGATACTCGATCATGACCGAATATCCGTCCGGTTGACTACATCGTTCTCTCAGGACGATATGGCTGGCTACGATGCCTGCTTCAACAGCATGCCGATAGATGAATTTTATGAATTCGATCTCGGCGAGCTGCCCTATCGGTCTATTCGCTTTCACGTCAGTCACCATCTGGCTGCGACGGCTGAGGGTCTGGCAACGATCAACTACACAGATGCTGGTCCCTACACACGAGAGACATGGTGGCATGCGCTCCCCGGACATCGAGTGCACGAAACTTCAAATGTGCTGCGAACAATCGAAGAGCCCTGCTGCTATCGCGAAAATAGTCTCGAGCGCTACTATCCGATCAAAGATCGGGATCTAATGTACCAAAGCCTTTATGAGCGATACGCCGCCAGAGCTGCCACCGATGATCAGATGTTTTTCATCGGGAGGTGCGGCACTTATCAGTATCTGGATATGCACCAGGTCATCAACCAGTCACTTGTCCATGTGTCGAAATGGATAGCGAGATCTTAGGCTGCGATGGTTTTAGGGCCGCATGGACGGGTGTGAGGTTGCCAAAAAACCAGAAATAGCGGGCGGTAACAATGAAAACAGAGGCCTAGTACATTTACGAATTGGGTTCCGTACCCCTGCAAGGCTAACGACGTCGCTGTTCTCGGCGAAGTGATAACAGCGCCCACCGCATGTTCACCATAGCGACCGCGCTATCGCGACCAGCGCCATCAGCGCTTTTTAGGGGAGGTGCGGTGACAAGGTTGAAACAGGTCAGCAGTCCATAGCGTCTAGTTTCCAGGCTGCGAAGTCAGAACGCATTTATGAACTCCGCAGATAGGTGCATCCGGATTTCAAGGGGTAATCCCTCTTGACCGAGGTTCTATTTAAAGAGCAGCGACACCGAGGCTTTGTGTCTCCACGTACCGTGTCGTCAGCAAGGAGCTTGAGATGCCAACACCAATCCAATTGGAACTTTCCCGACGAGAACTGCTTGTGTCGTCAGCTGCAACAGCAGCGGTCGCTGGTGCCGCGACGGGTGTCCGTGCGGCAGACACAAAGGGGAAAGCCTTGCAAGAAACCACCAATGTATCCTTCGAGGTCAACGGAAAATCCCAGAGCCTAACTTTGGATAACAGAACTACTTTGCTCGATGCTCTTCGCGAGCATCTGCATCTCACCGGCACCAAGAAGGGTTGCGATCACGGCCAGTGCGGCGCCTGCACAGTGATTGTCGATGGACGTCGCATCAATTCCTGTCTGTCGCTGGCCGTCATGCACGAGGGCGACAAGATCACCACGATTGAGGGACTTGGGGAGCCCGGCAATCTGCATCCGATGCAGGCCGCTTTCGTCAAGCACGATGGCTTCCAGTGTGGGTACTGTACGCCCGGACAGATCTGTTCCTCCGTGGCTGTGCTTGAGGAGATCAAGGCTAACATACCGAGCCACGTCACCGAAGATCTCACCCAGCAGGCGGCGCTTACGTCCGAAGAAATCCGCGAGCGCATGAGCGGCAATATTTGTCGATGCGGGGCCTACTCCAACATTCTCGAAGCGATCAACGAAGTTGCGGGGCTGCCGGCATGAGAGCGTTTACCTATGAACGGGCTCCCACGGTGGACGCTGCGGCAAAGGCGGCAGCCGGCAACCCGGAAGCAAAATTCATCGCCGGCGGCACCAATCTTCTCGACCTGATGAAGCTCGAGATCGAAAAGCCGTCGCATCTGATCGATGTGAACGGCCTCGGCCTCGACACGATCGAAAAGACGCCGGAAGGCGGCGTGCGCATCGGCGCGCTGGTCCGCAACACCGATCTCGCCGCCGATGAGACGGTGCGCCGTGATTACGCGCTTCTGTCTCGCGCGCTGGTCGCCGGCGCATCCGGTCAATTGCGCAACAAGGCGACGACTGCCGGCAATCTGCTTCAGCGCACCCGCTGTCCCTACTTTTACGATCCCAACCAGCCCTGTAACAAACGCCAGCCGGGCAGCGGCTGTTCCGCCATAGGCGGCGTTACTCGCCAACTCGGCGTTGTCGGTGTGAGTGATGCGTGTATTGCCACCCACCCCAGTGATATGGCAGTGGCGATGCGGGCACTGGACGCGGTGGTGGAAACCGTTAAGCCGGATGGCGCCGAGCGCGCGATCCCGATCGCCGATTTCCATCGCCTGCCGGGCGATACCCCGCATATCGAGACGGCGCTGGAGCAGGGTGAGTTTATCACGGGCGTCGTTCTGCCGGCGCCGGTTGGCGGCAAGCAGATTTACCGCAAGGTCCGTGATCGCGCCTCTTATGCGTTCGCGCTGGTATCGATCGCGGCCGTCATCCAGCCCGATGGTCAAGGTAGGGTCGCCGTCGGCGGCCTTGCCCACAAGCCGTGGCGCGTCGAAGCGGCAGAGTCCGAATTGCCGAAAGGCGCGCGGGCCATGGCATCCGCGCTGCTGGCCGATTCCCGCCCGACCGAGCAGAACAAGTTCAAGATCAGCCTCACCGAGCGCACGCTTGGTGCCGTCCTGTCAGAGGCGAAGGGATAAGTCATGCAGTTCGACAAACCAGCCACGACCAATCCAATCGACCAGCTCAAGGTCGTTGGCAAGCCCGTTCACCGCATCGACGGCGAGCTGAAAACCACCGGTCGCGCCATGTACGCCTATGAATGGCACGATCCCGGCTTGCGTTATGCCTACGGCTATCCGGTCGGCTCCGCCTTCGCCAAGGGGCAAATTACCTCGATTGACAGCGCCGCGGCAAAAAAGGCGCCCGGTGTTCTCGGCGTCGTCACCACGCTCGACGTCGGCGATCTGCAGAAGGGCAAGCTTAATACCGCCAAACTGTTCGGTGGCAGCGAGATCCAGCATTATCATCAGGCCGTGGCCGTCGTGGTGGCCGAAACCTTCGAACAGGCGCGTGCGGCAGCAGCTTTGATTAGGGTCGATTATGTGCGGGAAAAGGGTGCCTTCGACCTCAAGGCAGCAATGACAAACGCCGAGACCCCGGATCCTTCCACGGAACCAGAAAGTTCGGCCGGTGACTTTCGGGCAGCCTTTGCCGCGGCCCCAGTGGCGATCGATGCCGAATACACAACCCCCGATCAGTCGCATGCGATGATGGAGCCGCATGCATCGATTGCTGCGTGGAACGGCGACGAGGTTACGGTCTGGACGTCCAGCCAGATGATCGACTGGTGGCGCTCGGATCTTGCCATCACGCTCGGCATGGATAAGGAAAAAGTTCATTTGATGTCACCCTTCATCGGCGGCGGCTTCGGCGGCAAACTGTTTCTGCGCGTCGATGCGGTGCTGGCGGCATTCGCGGCCAAGGCGATCGGGCGTCCGGTCAAGGTCGCGCTGCCGCGCCCAATGATCTCGAACAACACCACTCATCGACCGGCAACGGTTCAGCGTATCCGCATCGGTGCCGAGCGCGATGGCAAGATCACGGCAATTGCGCACGAAAGCTGGTCTGGCGATCTGCGGGGCGGCGGGCCGGAGACGGCGGTGATGCAGACACGTCTGCTCTATGCTGGCGAAAACCGCATGACCGCGATGAAGCTTGCAACGCTAGACCTACCTGAAGGCAATGCCATGCGCGCCCCCGGCGAAGCACCGGGTCTGATGGCGCTCGAGATCGCGGTCGACGAGATGGCAGAAAAGCTTGGCATGGATCCGATCGAGTTCCGTATCAAGAACGATACCCAAGTCGATCCGGAAAACCCGGAGCGGCCGTTCTCCCATCGCGATCTCATCGGGTGTCTGAAACTTGGTGCCGAACAGTTCGGCTGGGACCAACGGGCACGTCCTGCGACACGGCGCGAGGGAAACTGGATGATCGGCATGGGTGTCGCGGCTGCCTTCCGCAATAATCTCGTTATGCCGTCCGGGGCACGAGTTCGGCTTGATCAGGATGGTGTTGTCACCGTCGAGACGGATATGACCGATATCGGAACCGGCAGCTACACGATCATCGCCCAGACCGCCGCCGAAATGATGGGCGTCGGTGTGGACAAGGTCGCAGTACAACTCGGTGATTCCCGGTTTCCTGTCTCGGCAGGATCGGGCGGGCAGTTCGGCGCGAACTCTGCCACATCGGGTGTCTATGCTGCATGCGTCAAGCTGCGCGACGCGGTGGCCAGCAAGCTTGGCTTCAACTCGGCGGATGTCGTGTTCGAGAACGGCGAAGTCCGTTCTGGCAACCGCGCTGTCGCGCTTGCGGAAGCGGCCGGGCACGGGGGTCTTGTCGGCGAGGATACGATCGAGTGGGGCGATCTCACCGAGACGCACCAGCAGTCTACCTTTGGCGGCCACTTTGTCGAGGTTGGTGTCGATATCGCGACCGGTGAGACCCGCATTCGTCGCATGCTTGCCGTCTGCGCGGCTGGCCGCATCCTCAATCCGATCACCGCCCGCAGCCAGGTTATCGGTGCGATGACGATGGGTGCCGGTGGTGCCCTGTCTGAGGAACTAGCCGTCGATACCCGGCATGGTTTCTTCGTCAACCACGATCTCGCCGGATATGAGGTACCCGTCCATGCGGACATCCCGCGCCAGCAGGTCATCTTCATGGACGAAACGGATCCGTACTCGTCACCTATGAAGGCGAAGGGCGTGGGTGAACTCGGGCTATGTGGTGTCTCGGCGGCCATTGCCAACGCGATCTACAACGCTACCGGCGTGCGTGTGCGGGATTACCCGATCACGCTCGACAAGCTGATTGGCGATTTGCCGGACGTTGCCTGATGATAGGCGGTGGCCGATCACGGCCACCGCACTCTCCCGAGGACATAAGTTGAGCGACACTGCAATCACGATGATGCCTAACCCGGTGCGGACAAGCTCGGTAGAAAACCCTGCTGATATTCTTGGCTTTGCTATCGAGGCTGCGCAGCACAGCGGCGCGGCCCTAGCAACGCTGGTTGAGATACGGGGCGGGGCGGCACGTGCTCTCGGGGCGCATGTTGCCGTTGCGTCCGACGGGCGGTTTTGCGGTTATGTCTCAGGTGGCTGCGTTGAAGCGGCGGTGGCTGCCGAGGCACTGCAAGCCATAACCGATGGCCGGGACCGGATGGTGAAATTTGGCGAGGGTTCACCATTCTTCGACATCACGCTGCCCTGCGGCGGCGGCATTACCATCGCCATCCATGTTCTGCGCAGTACAGACGTGTTGGACGATACATTGAAAGAGTTGGCTTGTCGCAGATCGGTGGCGTTGGCCTATAGGCCGGAACTACAGAGACTTATTCCTCTCGATAAAGTACCCTTGCGGCCGGGTTGGCGGGGTAAGGATTTCATCTCGGTCTATCGGCCCAAAACACGCGTGGTGATCTCTGGCCAGGTGGGGGAGGCGGAGGCTGTCCGCCGGCTGGCGGAAGCGTCCGGGTACGTGGTAGACGTTGTCGATCCCAAAGCGACATCGCAGACTATTGCGATTGACGCGTTCACTGCGGTCGCGCTGCTCCATCACGATCTGGATCTGGAGGAAATTTTGCTCATCAAAGCCCTTGCATCCCCTGCGTTCTACATAGGAGCTATGGGAAGCACCCGGACGCACCGTCGACGCATCGATCGGCTGCAATCGATTGGCGTTTCTTCAGAAGCATTTGATCGAATAAAAGCTCCAATTGGCCTGTTTGGTCCGACACGAGAGTCGGCGTCATTGGCCCTTTCGGTCCTCGCAGACATTGCCGCTGCAAGACTGGAGAACTTTGGATGACTGCCATGCTACTAGACAGGGCGCGGTCCCGATTAGCTGTCGAAATGAGCCAGGACCAGGACGCACCCATGATCGACAAGTTCGGTCGTGCGGTCACCTACCTGCGCGTCTCCGTTACTGACCGCTGCGATTTCCGCTGCACCTATTGCATGGCAGAAAACATGACGTTTCTCCCGAAAAAGGACTTGCTGACACTGGACGAGCTGGACCGGCTCTGTTCTGCCTTTGTCGCCAAGGGCGTGCGCAAACTGCGACTGACTGGCGGCGAGCCGCTGGTGCGCAAGAATATCATGCATTTGGTGCGCTCGATCGGACGCCATATCGAAAGCGGCCATCTCGACGAGTTGACGCTGACCACCAACGGCTCGCTGCTTTCTCGTTTCGGACAGGAACTTTTCGATGCCGGCGTGCGCCGCGTCAATGTCTCGCTCGATACGCTCGATCCGCAGAAATTCAGGGAAATCACCCGCTGGGGCGATTTTACCAAGGTCATGGAAGGCATCGACGCGGCGCAGAAAGCGGGGCTGAAGATCAAGCTCAATGTCGTGGCGCTTAAGGGTTTCAACGAGGACGATATTCCAGACATGATGCGCTTCGCACATGGCCGCGGCATGGATCTTACCGTCATCGAAACCATGCCGATGGGCGAGATCGAGGAAGACCGCACCGATCGTTACCTGCCACTCTCTGTTTTGCGCGAAACGCTCGAAAAGCAGTTCACCTTCAGGGAGATCCCATTCAAGACCGGTGGCCCTGCCCGTTATGTCGAGGTTGCTGAAACCGGCGGCCGCATGGGGTTCATCAAACCGATGACCCATAATTTCTGCGAGGGCTGCAACCGCGTCCGTCTCACCTGCACCGGCGTGCTCTATATGTGCCTCGGCCAGAACGACGCCGCCGATCTGCGCGACGTCTTGCGCGAAAGCAACGACCCGGCGCATCTGCCGGCCGCCATAGACGAGGCGATCGCCCGCGAGCCAAAAGGCCATGATTTTATCATCGACCGGAATAACCGGCCGGCGGTATCGCGGCACATGAGCATGACAGGCGGCTGAGGGCAATTCACTATGAAGACCATCGGCGGTTTACTTTTGGCAGCGGGTCGATCGAGCCGGATGCCGGAAGGGTGTCACAAACCTCTGGCCGAATTTAATGGTGTTCCGCTGGTACGAAGATCCGCGGAGACAATGTTGCGTTCTGACCTCCGATCTGTGACTGTCGTAACTGGGCATCGATCACCAGAGATCCAAATGGCGCTAAACGGTTTGCCGGTCTTCACGACGTACAACAAGAATTTCGCAGAAGGGATGGGTACATCGCTAGCCTGTGGATTTAGGCACCCATCTCTCGCAAGCTGTGATGGTGTTCTTGTCATGCTTGCCGATATGCCGGAGATCACCGAAGCACATATCGCCGAGCTCTTGTCGGCTTTTCGATCAGGCCAAGATGCGCTCGTGCGCGGCGCGGACGGGGAAAAGCCCGGGCACCCAGTGATCGTCCCATCCGCGATTTGCTCGCAGATGAAAAAGCTAGATGGTGACCATGGCGGTAAGGAAGCGCTTCAACGACGAGAAGTCCCGGTCACGATGATCAACATTGGAAAAGCTGCGCTAAAAGACATTGATACCGTTCAGGACCTATTGGCTGCAGGAGGAGAACTCTGTAGTCGTGGTGAGTAGTTGCAGCCAATCTTTCAGGCAAAGTTGCTAAAGATGCCTATGCCGTTGGCCTAAAGATTTCAGTGGCTTGCTTGTTTCAAGAACATATGGGTCGCGGGTTCGTATCCGCACAAGAGCTTGAAAGGCTGGCAGCCACGCGGTGCCAAAAAGCAATTGTGCGTTGAAAATGAAGGCGTTATGGTAGATACATTTCTACATGGAGGCGCCTATGGCTACTACCAGCTTGACGAGCCGCGAACTGAATCATGATGTTGGTAGAGCGAAAAAAGCTGCCGAGGCAGGACCTGTCGTCATCACCGATCGAGACAAACCTTCGCATGTGTTGATGACGTGTGGCGAATTTGAGCGTCTAACAGGTAAGCGCCACAATCTTGTCGATGCGCTTACAATGGCAGGATTGTCGAATATCGATTTCGATCCGTCTCGGTCGGTCTTTGCAACTCGCGACGTTGATCTCTCTTGAAATATTTGCTCGACACAACGTTGTCTCCGAGCTCCGTAAAGTGGGTGCGGTAAGGCTGATCTGAACGTGATAGCTTGGTTGAGTGCGCAGGATTCCCGTGATCTGTACATTTCTGCCACAACAATCTTAGAGCTTGAGCGTAGGATACTCAGCATCCAGCGGCGTGACATCGAGCAGGGCTCTCGCGTACGCGCCTGGATGGATAGCCGAGTTCGACCGGAGTTCGCTTAGCGCATCATCTCTATCGATTAAGCAATTGCGACACGATGTGCTCACCTGCACATTCCGGACAGCCGCAATGAAGCTGATGCACTCATCGCTGCGACATCGATCGTGCATGGGCTAACGGTTGTCACACGCAATATTCAAGATTTCCAAGGTACGGGCGTTGTTCTCGTAGACCCTTGGCCTAAGAACCGGCGAGCGGGATGCCTCGAAATTGTTTCTGCGAGCTCAGCAGGAACTTCGTTGAGTTTTTCGAAATTTTGAGGTCAGCTGTTCAGCTCCCATCAACAGCTAAAACGCCTGATATTCATTGCTGAGGACTTCGGCCCAAGCTGACTTTGGTTTGAAAACATCCGGACGGCTCTGGGTCCGAAAAGTGTGCCTT
This sequence comes from Aliirhizobium wenxiniae, assembly GCF_014201355.1. Lineage (GTDB taxonomy): Bacteria > Pseudomonadota > Alphaproteobacteria > Rhizobiales > Rhizobiaceae > Neorhizobium > Neorhizobium wenxiniae. The sequence goes on along the minus strand of NZ_JACHEG010000006.1, from coordinate 290,496 downwards.
AGATCTGATGCGCGGAAGGTCTTATCCTACGACTTCTCGGATTTCGTCGGCCGGGATGAACTTGTGGGGGCCTCCGTGTAATGGGCGCGGCAGCCTTTGAGAACGTGTAAGCTCTCCGCCAGTATCTCCCGGTACCTTTGAACCTTTGTATTTCTCGACCGCAGCAGATCCTCTTTGGACGCATTGGGTTGCGACATCGGTGATTCGGATTCGTTCTCAACCAGATCCATCAAAAGATTGCGCATAACAGCATTCTCGTCCTTGAGCCGTGACAACTCCAGGACATAGTCGCTCGCAGCAAGCTTCCTCGCGATAACCTTATCAATCTCTCTCTCGACAAAGCGTGTCTTGATCGCGTGGTGCCGTACGAAAAAAAGCGTTGCGACGACGACGCAAAGCGCAATGAGGACGTAAAACATGCAAGCCTCCAAGGTTATCCTGAAGGTCGGCATTTGCGACGCTGATTTCAATATGGGCGTTGAATTCCTAGTGCTAGGCGAGCGATGACGCTGTGTCAGAGGTAGCCACTAGGCGAGGGAAGCATCCGTCAATTGATCAGTAACAATGACTTAATTATGTTTGGGATCACATGGTTTACCCTCCTGTTGACTTCTTCGCTTTCCAAGGCAGCGTTTACGCCAGTATTATCAAACATTTCACGTCTCTGGCCCGAAGTACCGGGACTTTCGGGGGGACGTGCATGTTGCAGAGATTTATTCGTGATCGTGCAGGAAATTTCGGGATCATAAGTGCACTGCTTATGGTTCCGCTCATTGGGGCGGCTGGCCTTGCTATCGATCTGACGAATGCGATGACGGCGAAAGCTACACTTCAGGCGGCGGCTGACGCAGCAGCATTGGGCGCTATCGCCGAGAGATCACCCGGCGCGGTCAAAGCAATGTTGATGACGAGCAACGGCAGCGTGCAGGCCGGCATCGAAGATGCAAAAAAAGTTTTCGACTCGCAAATTGCTGCCGCAGGCTATCAGCTTCAGAGTAGCTCCGCATCCGTCGTGCGGAACGACAATGAACTGACAGCAGTATTCAACTACTCAGCGACAATTCCAACCACGTTGATGCGAGTCCTTGGCCAGCAAGAAATAACAGTAGCTGGTCAGGCTTCGGCTGTTTTCCAGACGCAGACGTTTCGGGACTTCTACCTCCTATTGGACAACACGCCATCTATGGGTGTTGGCGCCACAACGGCCGATATCAACAAAATGGTAGCGAACACGTCGGACAAATGCGCCTTCGCCTGCCACATTGTTAATAATGGCAAGGAGGACAGTGGTAGTTACTACAATCTCGCAAAGAAACTTGGCGTTACGATCCGGATCAACGTCGTAGCCAAGGCAACAGCAACGCTCATGGACACGGCGATTTCGACACGAGCTAGCCCCAACCAGTTCCGCATGGCGGTCTACACATTTGGACAGAAGGCCGAGGATACCAAGCTGTTGGAGGTGACGTCCCTCACCGACGACCTCGCCGCTGCCAAAGGCAAGGCGTCACTGATAGATTTAATGTCCATCCCATATCAGGGTTACAATAACGACCAGCAAACCGACTTCGATCTTTCATTCAAGAGCATTGGCGAGAAGATGGGGTCACCCGGCACTGGCCTAAGCGCTGCGAGCCCGGAAAAGATCCTGTTCTTCGTATCGGACGGGGTTGGCGATAGCAAAAAGCCCAATGGCTGCACAAAAATGCTTACCGGAAGCCGGTGCCAGGAGCCGATCGACGTAAAGGCCTGCACCGCGCTTAAGCAGAAGGGATACAAGATCGCTGTTTTGTATACGACCTATTTGCCATTGCCGACAAACAGCTGGTACAACTCATGGATCAAGCCATTTCAAAGTGAGATTTCAACCAAGATGGCGGAGTGCGCTACTGCCGGTTACTTCTTTGAGGTTAGCCCATCGCAGGGCATTTCCGAAGCAATGAATGCTCTTTTTCTCAAGATCGTGTCCTCGCCGCGCCTCACCAGTTGAACGCGTGAAGGAAGTCGCTGCATACCGGCGATGATCAAAGCTGATCTACTGCATGAAAAGGTTGGAACATTCCATCCGTTTCTCGATGATGATGGTCGTATCGGCTGCAGATTCCATAACGGCAGCTTATGCCGCTCCATCGATCGGCGCGTTTAAGGGATCGATGTTTCAGTTGCTCAGAGGATCTGATGAGCAGGTCGATGGCTCGATTCCGCTCAAGACCGGAGCTCGTGTCGTCCGTTTTCAAGAAAGTTCTGGAGCGTAGTCGGAGTAAGAGTGTCGGCCTACCATGCCGTCTCCGCTGATCTTCAAACCATAAGGAAGTCCGCGGAACAATTCTGAACCTCGGCAGTTCTTCCATTGCATTCGAACCGGGTGCAAGAATCTGGAGTAAGACTATGAAAAAAATCGCTTTTAGCGTTGCCGCCGTTCTTCTCTCGACCTCTGCTGCCTTTGCTCAGAGCGAAACGCCGAAGACCTCGCAGACGACCCCTGCGGTCTCGACTTCAGGTGAGCAGAACCCGGGCGCACCTGTTGCTGGCAAGAATAGCTTTACCGAAGCTCAGGCTAAGTCGCGCATCGAGGAAGCTGGCTATACCGAGGTGTCCGGCTTGAAGCTGGATGACCAGGGTATCTGGCGCGCGATGGGCACCAAAGACGGCAAGCACGGAACTGTCGCGCTCGACTTCCAGGGCAACATTACGATGGCGCAGTAAGCCAGAACCTTAAAACTAAGAACAAGATAACGAGGAAACTCCCATGCGTACGATCACAGGTCTCTACGACTCCTACGACGATGCCCACTTCGCCGTGAAGGCTCTTGAAGACGCAGGTGTGCCGTCCGATCACATCAGCATCATTTCAAACAAGGACGGTAAAGAGGACATCGAAGGTCAGGGCAACAACGCTGCCGAAGGCGCGGGTACTGGCGCGGGGATCGGAGCCGTCGCCGGTGGTGCTGGAGGGCTGCTAACGGGTCTCGGTATGTTAGCAATCCCAGGCGTAGGTCCTGTCGTGGCCGCTGGTTGGCTCGCGGCAACCGCAGCAGGTGCAGTCGCAGGTGCAGTCGCCGGCGGAGCTGTTGGCGGCATCGTCGGTGCGATGATCGAATCCGGCGTCAAAGAAGAAGATGCGCACGTCTATGCTGAGGGTGTCCGTCGCGGGGGCGCAGTCGTCGCGGCGAAGGTTCAGGACGACAAGGTTGCCGCTTCGGAGGCTATCCTTCGCAGCTCTCGTTCCGTCGATCTCACCGCGCGCCGCCAGGACTACACAACTGAAGGCTGGAACCGTTTCGACGACACCGCCGATCCCTACACCCAAGATCAGATCGCTGCTGAGCGGGCCCGCTATCGCACCGCTCCGCGCGTCTGACGCCTGCCATGTTGTAACGCCATCAGAGGCCACCCCATGGGGTGGCCTCTTCGTATTCGGGCACTGGGGGAAAGTGGTCACCTGTGATGGGTAGGCGGTGAGTATATATCTCGGCTCAGTTTCAAAAAGTGCGTCGGACCGTGTCAAACCAGTCAGTGTTGATTTCCACTGAGAGCTGACCCGGCGGGGATGCGGATAAAAACTTGGACTGATTTTGACGTTATGGCCGAGACTTCTGCGATCCTCGATCGGGCTGAGCGACCCCAATGACAATTTGATACGCTTCTCATCGTACCATCGAATGTAACGATCAACCTAGCGGACAAACTGCTCGATTATTACTAAAAAGGATATCCGGCTGGGACGGAAGATCGATGGATACTTACGAGCCGTTAATACGGCTGCTGCATCAACTTCGCGATAAGAACGTCAAACCAAAACTCGATGTTGAACAGCGCAGAGCCAAAGTCGACGCAACACTCGAAAGGCTTTGGACGGTCGGGCGGCTGGAGAAGCATAAAGATCAGTGATTTTGGCTCTTCAGACTGTCAGCGAACGAAAATGATAGATCGAGCGCCACACCGCCCGTGAAGAATGAAGGAACGGCTTCTTCGTCGCGGAGACATCGAGCGTACGGCGACAGGTGGCGCAGTGTGCCGTCGACCGTAACGCGGTAGTCGATCCTGCCCATATTCCCGCCCAGGATGGACGCATGAAGCGAGGGTGCCACTCGCTCGCGATCTGCCTCCCCAACATCAATCCAATGACCTCTTCGATCTCCGCGCCTTCCGCTAGTCTTCCATCGGGTATTCCGTGAATACGCGCATAGATTTCATCGCCGAACAGAATGTTTTCTGGAACATTCCATGTAAACAGCGCGAGGCATGGTGGTTGGATTTTCGAAATAACCTGCGGAAACATGACAGCGCGCGCCCTCTACCCACGGCGGTGCGGCTCTTGCTGGCGGCTTCCTTTTGCAGCCCTCAGTATGTGTATTTTAGATAACCATCATCGCCTCGAAAAGGTTGCTGTACGCGCCTATCCACATTGACCGCGCGGTGCCCATGCGAATGTCCGCGCGCGTATCGAAAATCTCAGGGTGTCAGGTGAGACGTCTCGAATATGCAAACGCCTATCCGGTACGTCTGATGGCACATACCGTTCGAGCCTGACTTTTCCGGCGTCGTCGATGATGCAAATTGCCACTTAGCGCAATGACACGTCTAAGGCAGCGTAGAACATCGTCATCTCCCTTATCTCGGTTGCACCGGGATTGTACTGCTTGCCTCTTGCGGGGCCGCCCGATTACGCATGGTTTTGGCCGAAAGCGCACCCCACCGCCCTGACATCGATCGGGAGAAATGCGCGAAACTGACAATCAATGATGGCTCGAATAGCGTCTGTAAGGCAGCGAATTTTCCATTATGGAGGCAGCCTTGTCAGACAATCGAATAGCCGTCGCCGGAGCGACCGGACGGATCGGAACCGCACTTATTGCTCAATTGGTAGAAGCGCCCGTTGAAGTTGTCGCACTCACCAGAGATGTGAACACTGATCGACTTCCCGCTGACCTGCGGCGTCGAGCTGTCGATTTCGCCGATCAGGCAACGCTTGAAGGTGCAATGCAAGGAGCCAGCCGGTTGTTTCTTGCGCATGGAACTTCACCGCAGCAGACCGAAAACGAGATTGCGCTTATCGATGCGGCGGTGAGAGCTGGTGTGTCTCACATCGTCAAAGTATCCGCGATGGGGCCAGCGTCAAAACTTCATCCGTTCGACTGGCACATGAAGATCGAAGCCCATCTGGCGACCTATGACATCGGATACACGGTTTTGCGGGCTAGCACCTTCGTGGACATCCTTACTCGCGATGCTATCTCCGTCGCGTCAGGAACTTGGGGTGGCTCATCGAAAGAGGGTCGCGTTAATCTTGTTGACACGCGGGACGTCGCGGACGTGGCGTTCAAGGCCTTGCTGGATAACCATCATGTTGATGCACAACGCGCTTTTCATCTGACCGGACCTGCTGCCGTCACAATGACCGAAATTGCTGAAGAGCTAACGGGTCTGCTTGACCGCAAGGTCACCTATGAACATCGGACGCCCGAGGCGCAACGCGAACATCTCATTCAGATCGGTTGGACAGAGATGACGGCCAACATGCGCCTCGGTCTTGAACGGATTTTCCGCGAATCGGTTCTCTCCGAGACGACAGACACGTACAAAATGTTCACTGGACAGGAGCCACGATCGGTCGCGAATTGGCTTGCCGATAACATCGACGCATTTCAGCCGGGTCGGTATGCTCTGGATGCTCGTGGACGCGCATAGTCAAACGAAACGCAGCCCGCCGTGTGGTTCTAGCAGTCTTCAAGAATAGGGATTGCAAGCCAAAGGCGCGTCAGAGGCGGCGGAAGAAACACGTGAGACCAGATCGTCGGCTAACACCCACCGCCCTGGCATCAAAAGCCCCGCTACAACTTCGTGGAAGTAGCGGGGCTCGCCTTATTCTCGGTGTGTACGCAACAAGAATCTGGCGGCTATAAAATAGGAAAGGTAGCAAAAGGTTCCGCTGACGTGGCCGATCTCGCAGTGTGTCGGCGTCAAGCTCAACGTATTGCGCCAAAGTGGTATCTTCAACAAAACGAGACGTGCGATCCTGTGCCACTATAGATGCCCGCTATGGCGCGTATTTCGAGCGTCGCTGCAGCTTCTATTGGCTCTGTGTGCGCGGCAACATTTTCCGCGATATGGTCGATGAGTTCTTTAATGGTGATACCCTGATAAATGATAGGGAAGAGGCATACTAAGCAGCGTGGACAATTTCGCTCATTTGCGCAATCTGTTGTCTCGGTATCAATTGGGTGCCGAAACCGCTTCGGTTGCTGCGGCACCATGTCAATTCCGTGGATAAACCGTAGTCGGAAGGGGACCGGCCTCCATCGCACCCAGATCGTTGATATAGCTGGCATGCTCTGCGGAGAAAGAGTACGACACCGTACACGCAAATTGCCCCTAGGGTGGTTCCGAAGGCGAGCAAAGACTGCAAGTCAGAGGCGCACCAAAAGCGCCTTACAACTATGAGGTCGCAAAAATTGACGTTTCTCCATCCGCTGAGACCGTACGAGGGGGTCCCCTGTCAGACGCGTGACATCTCAACCTTAAGTCTTGGAGTTGCTGTGGCATCATTAGCTTCAAAGAAACCAGATAGCGATTGATGACAACCATATCGCGCCGAACGTCGTGAGAGTTGCCACGAAGGTAAACAGCAAAAGGCTGAAAAAGAGTTCTCGTCGTGATGATTGCTTCATACGCTTGGGGTACCGGTCAGTCGGTCACGGCGCAAGATTGGCTATTCGACCGCCGTGACACGGGCCATGTATTCGTCCACTGGCTTGACGGTCTGGGCTCAGGTCGTTTGAGGTAAAAAGAAAATCCAGAACCCGGCAATCGCGATCAGAAGCACTATGCCGAGCAAGAGCACGACCAAACCGCGCCCGTACCCTTTTTGCGGTGGGATGTCGTTATCCATCCTTATGTGCCGACACTGATACCATAGACCGCGATACCAATCCAAACGAGAGCGGCGATGACTGCTAAGATCGCGAGGAGTGTCAGAGTGGACCTCCCGAAGACGGCTTTCTGCTTCTGATCTTTCATCGGTTCGGCGTGGTTTTGAAGGCTCGGTTCGTCCTGTGGGCGCATTTTGATTTCTCCTTATCAAGGGAGAACAATGCGCGATCGGAAATCGTTCCTTATACCCACAGCCCTAGACATCACTCGATCATGCCAGCGTCTCGTTCGTCGGCTTCAGCGATACGGTGCATCAGGAGGAAAATATCTTCCTCGATATCAGACGCGAGACCGATTTCGATTTCATGCGCAGCAAGCAAGGTTCTTCGGACAAGGTCTGCACGTACGGATCGGCTCCCGCTATAGAGTGTTGAACGGTCTTCGAGTAGGTGGGTCAAGTTCTGGTTGAGAAAGCGCTTCATGCCGCATCCCTCCTTATGCAGGCGGGAGCAAAGCGTAACTCTCAGTCGCCGACGCCTACCTCTTCGGTTGCCGACGATTGTTCAAGCATACGCGCTTTCAACGGAGAGTCGAATCCCACCGCGGTGACATCTTCCTCTTCGAGCCAGTGTCGCGGAACTATTCTCAGCGGGCAAGGTTCGGGGCATGTAGGGTCAGGTGAGGAAAACAAATAATGATGAAAATTCTCGCGGTAACAGCGCTGTCTATCGGTCTGGCAACATCAGTGATGGCTCAGACTTCCGGTGGTGGAAACAACAGCGGAAATGGCGGTAACAGCAGCGGAACCAGCAGCGACAGCAACTCCTCCGGTAGCAATAATTCTGGTGGCAGCAATAGTGGCGGCAATCAGGGCGCTGATCAGGGTAGCTCGAACACTAACTGCGGTGCTCCCGGCGGTACACAGGGTGCCGCGCAGTCCGATCAGAACAATAACACCAGCACAAACCCGGGCGCCGGGACAGCTGGAACATCCTGCTAACTCAGCTCGAAAGCACAAGAGAGGGCTCCGTTTATACGGGGCTTTTTCTATGAAGGGATTGCCCACCACGCATCGTCCTTCGCATCCTTGACCGCTCTTCTTGCATCCATCAGATCAGTGACCAGTACTTGTCTTTTGAAATCTGGAAGCTGGGTTGCTTAGCCTCCAAAGCCGACCCCGCAGCGGCCGTCCGGTGTCCGAGGTGGCTTGGTTTCGCTGCTTAAACGCGATCCAGAGTTTGAATGGTCTGGCCTAGCACACCGCGTGCCCCTTGAGCTGCGACCACATCACTTTCGCGCACCCAAACCTTGCCGTCTACATCCTCGCAACGCCGTATGATCGTCGCCGCAAGGTCGCGATAGAACTCGGCGTAGCGGACGAGCCGCCTCAGCGTTTTCTCCGGCGGAGGCGCCGTGGCCTTCATTGCTTCGCAGGTGACTATGACTAGCCAGACGGAATATCCATCGGTCACGGCGATCCGCCCGTCCTCGAAAATAGATAAACGGTGCGGGTTCACACAGACGGATTTCAGTTTCCTCCTGCGTTTCAGCCAGCCTTTTTCTTTTTAAGATCCGCCTCAACGCTTTTGCGTAGGGCGTCCATTATGTTCACGACGTTCGAAGCTGGTGCGGCATCCGCCTTTTTTACCCTTCGCGGCCATCTTCGGCTTGAGCTGTTTTTTCTTTTGCTCGATCAGAGCATGGAGCGCGATCCTGGATTGGACCGCTGACCGTGTCTGGCGACCAACGCGTCGTCTTTTGTTTGATAAGCCTCTGGACGAGGGGGATCAGTTCCTTGTTGGCCTCCGCCTCGATATCCTCGAAGTAGTTCTCCTCCGCTCGCACCAGTCGGGGCCCCTAGGAGGTGACGATTTCAGGAGCGCCAGACAAGGCTCAATCCGGTCCGGCAGTGGATCGAATGGCAGGTTTGGTTGAGCGGGGTCGCGCGGGCGACGCAGCTGCGACAGCGCAACTTGGTCGCTCTGCAGCAGTGGGTTGGAGCGACGCTTTTGGTACTGACGCATTTACAAAACTCCTGTCACTCGCACACGATTCAAGTTAGCCGAGGGAAAACAGTTCCGGTCCGCCGTGCAGCTCGGCCTGATGTGGCGCGTTCCGTCCGTGTCCAGGGCCTTTCGAGCTCTTTAGCTGTGGACATCCTCGCCTCTAAGGCTCGTAGATTGCGGTTGATGCTGACAGTTCGCTCAAAGTGGAGAAATGCTTTGTCTATCAACTAAACGAGGACTGCTATGACGACAACAAACGAAATCGCCGACAAGATCGCATCCGACAATAGCCTGACAAAAGCCCAGGGCAAAGCAATTGTCGAGGCGGTGTTCGCCGCAATCACCTCAGCAGCGGTGTCGGGCGCTGAGACGTCCATCCCTGGATTTGGCAAATTCAAGGTTAAAGACACACCGGAGCGTGAAGCTCGCAATCCAGCGACCGGAGCAACAATCAAAGTTGCTGCTGGGAAGAAATTGGCCTTCTCGCCAGCCAAGGCGCTCAAGGACACGCTCAACAAATAAGTAGGCGGCGGCCACGCATTGAAGCTTAGGCCGCCATCTCTTCTTTTGCTTCAGTTTAATATCAAGCGAAACAGCGTGGCCGGCGGTTCATATCCGTTCAAGACCTTAGACCGGCGATCAATGCGGACCGAGTTCGCGCCCGCCCGCCGTTTACCAACGAAGCAAAGGGCGCGAGAAAGTCAATCCAAGCATACCGCACAGAGCGATCCCCAAAGTATACCAGAGTGCGACGAAAGGGAGCCCGTTTTCGATGCAGCCCCAGGAATAGGTCCAAGCGCCTCCCGAGCCTGCTACCAATCCAGCGATCAAGCCCGCCAAAGGCAGGTTGGTTGGCGCGCTTCGGCGCAGGAAGAAAACAATTACGGCAAAAACGGGAAGCGCTGCTGCAACAATGATGAACGGGCAGATCCAGGCGGAAATTCCGAAAATCAGTCTCGGATAGTCTTCGGCAGGCGCCACGCGGAGCTGCCACATTCCGAGTGCTACGAGTACGAGATAGAGGGCGAGCGATGCGAGGCCTGCCTTTCTTGGTCGGCCTCCGGGGCGAGCAACCACCATCAGCGCTGTTATACCAATGACGGTCAAGGCAAGCGGATAGATCGATTTCACCCAGAAGGCAGGTAGATGGATGGCTGTGGCCAGATCGGGCCGCGGGCCATGTCCGAACAGGATCATCGCGGCCGACAAAGCGAGGCCGGGGATAAGAACAAAAAACAGCAGACGCCCCAGCGCGCCGCGCGGCACCGGCCGCAGATCACTTGCCAGCCTGTTGATCAGATCATCCGTCTTCACTGCGTTCGCCTCTCAGTTTCGCGGCCATCGCCTGAATGCCCCTGAAAACATTGATCTTGACCGCCGCCTCGCTGCGTCCGCTCCTCATTGCCGTATCGGCCACCGAATGTCCCTCCAGCCTGACCTGGCGGATCATCTCGCCTTGCCACGCGGGCAAGCTTGCCAGCAGCCGATTGACATCCATGCCGGCCGAGACGGCGTCCTCGCGGTATTCGTCGGCCATGTCCTCCAGCATCTCCATGCCTACATTCTGCCTGTCGCCCGACCGGCGGAAGTGATCCACCAGTTTGTGGCGGGCGATGGTGAAGAACCAGGCGGTGAAGGGCCGTCCACGATCATAGGTGATCCGCCGCTGGTGCAGCGCCAGCAAGGTGTCCTGAACCAGATCGTCCACGTCCGCGGGCGCCGAGCGGGCAAGCCGCCGACCGTAATAGTTCACGAGCAGGTGCCTCAGCATGTCGAGCAGGCAGCGGTAGGCCGGCTCGTTCCCGTCGAGGGACGAGAGCATCAGGGCTTTCAGCTCGGGCTCGGTCAGTTGCTTCATGTTATCGAAGCCTCATACGCAGGCAGCGTGAAACCGTTACATGCCGCTCGAAATAAAAGCGAGACAGCTGCTGCTATCACATGGGCGTGATTATCGGAATGATGCCTGTAACCGATCCTGGCTGGCAGCGAATGAGCCTTCCGTAACGCCCACCGCAACACTGCGGCGAGCAGATGAAAAACGGGAGAACCAACATGGCCAATCGTTCATACGCTATCGCAGCCGGTGCAATCCTTTTCGGCCTCTGTGTTGCGGTCGGCAGCGCCAGCGCGCAGACCAGCACGGACAGCATGAGCAAGCCTGACAGCATGAAATCGGGCACGATGAAAACGGACACCATGAAGTCCGATCCGATGAAGACCGACAGCATGAAGATCGGCAAGAAAGCCGACTGCACGCACAAGGCCGGCATGGAGAAGGACAGCATGAGGAAGGCCGAGATGATGAAGCGTTGCGACGCGATGAAATAAGCTGGGTGCGCCCTCGCGGATGAGACTTCGGCGAGGGCGCACCGTACAGCATGAAGACCATCTGCCCGGAGGCCACTCATGGAAAACATCGATGCGCTAACCCACGGGATCGGCGGCAGGCGCGTGCTGATCCGCCGGCACAGCCTGACGGTGCGCCTGTCGCACTGGCTGAACGTCCTTTGCATGACGGTATTGCTGTTCAGCGGCTTGCAGATTTTCAACGCGCATCCGGCCCTGTACTGGGGTCAGTATGGCGCCGACAACGATCCGTCCGTCCTGTCGATGGAGGCGGTCGAAGAAGGGGATGCCATCAAGGGTAAGACCCGGATCGGCGGCTTGTCCTTCGATACCACCGGCGTCCTCGGCATCTCGAATGTCGACGGCGAGGCGACGGCGCGTGGTTTCCCTGCCTGGATCACGTTGCCGAGCTATCAGGACCTCGCGACTGGCCGGCGCTGGCATTTCTTCTTTGCCTGGCTTTTCGTCATCAACGGCCTGATCTACATGGCCTATGGGGTCATTGCCCGTCATTTTCTACGGGATCTTCTGCCCGCGCAGGCCGAACTTACGCCGGGCAATCTTCGGCACGAAATCGTCGATCATGCACGCCTGCGTTTTCCAAAGGGCGAAAAGGCCCGGCATTACAATGCGCTGCAAAAGCTCACCTATCTCTTCGTCATTTTCCTTCTCCTGCCGGTGATGATCGCAACCGGTCTCACCATGTCGCCCGGCTTCGACGCCTTCGCGCCTTGGTTGATCGATCTCTTTGGCGGCCGGCAGTCGGCCCGCACGCTGCATTTCATCACTGCCAGCGCGCTGGTCGCCTTCGTCGTCGTGCATGTAGCGATGGTTCTGGTGTCCGGCCTCTTCAACAATATGCGCTCGATGATCACCGGCCGTTATGCCATCGATATCGACGACCTGACGGAGGTAAAGCCATGAGCCGCATCATCACTCGCCGTCGGTTCCTGATCGGCTCGACGCTCACCGCCTCGGCACTCGGTCTCAGCGGCTGTGATGCGCTGGTTGAAAGCCCGAAGGTCCAGTCGATTCTGAAGATCGCCGAGGGCATGACGATGAAGACACAGCGCGCCCTGATTGGCGACGACACTTTGGCGCGAGAGTTCACCATGGCCGACATCTCGCCGACCTTCCGTGCCAACGGCACAAGCATGCCTGACGGCGCGCAATATCAGGATCTGCTCAGCCGGAAGTTCTCGACATGGCAACTGGAGGTCGGCGGTCTTGTGGAGCGGCCGACAAAATTGTCGCTTGCGGCGTTGAAGGCGATGCCGTCGCGTACGCAGATTACCCGCCACGACTGCGTCGAGGGCTGGAGCGCCATCGGGCAGTGGACCGGCGTGCCGCTCGGCGCCGTTCTCAACAAGGTCGGCCTCAAGCCGGAGGCGCGCTACGTCGCCTTCCACTGCGCCGACGAATACGAAAAGACGCTCGATGGCAGCGGCTGGTATTACGAGAGCATAGACTTGGTCGATGCCTTCCACCCCCAGACCATCCTCGCCCATTCGATGAACGGCCGTGATCTGGAGGTTCCACACGGTGCGCCGCTACGGCTAAGGGTCGAACGGCAGCTTGGTTACAAACAGGCCAAATACCTGATGCGCATCGAAGCTGTTGCAGATCTGTCCGGCCTTTATGGCGGCAATGGCGGCTTCTGGGAAGACCGCGGCTACGAATGGTACGCCGGGATCTGAGAGTTCGTGGGGCAGGCCGCGAAGGCTTTGTCCCACGATGCCGGCGGATTTTCATCCCGCATTCGCTGGTGATTGAAACGACAGGGTTTTTCAACAAGGAAAAAGACTATGTCATCTATTTACAAGGCCGGTTTTCCGGTGCTCGCCGGCATGCTGATCGCAGCCACGGTCGGCTTCTCCGCCCACGCTGCCGACCAGATCCGTGTCCGCGGCACCGTCGAAAGCCTTGACGGCTCGACCCTCGCAGTCAAGACCCGCGAAGGCACGGATGCTAAGATCATGCTCAAGGATGGCTGGAAGGTTTCGAGCGTCGCCAAAGCTTCGGTCAACGACATCAAGGAAGGTGATTTCGTCGGCATCGCCTCGTTGCCGACTGCCGATGGCGGCAACGGTGCTCTTGAGGTTCTGATCTTCCCGGCCGCCATGAAGGGTACCGGTGAAGGCAGCTATGCCTGGGATCTGAAACCCAACAGCTCGATGACCAACGCCACGGTCGCCAATGCCGTGAAGTCGGTCGATGGCCATACGCTGACCGTGACCTACAAGGGCGGAGAAAAGAAGATTTCGATCCCGGAGGGCACGCCGGTTGTTACGTTCGCTCCGGCCGAAGTGTCGGATCTGAAGAGCGGTGCAACTGTCTTCGTCCCTTCCGAAAAGGCATCGGACGGTTCAATTTCCACCTCACGCGTCGTCGTCGGAACCAACGGCATCGTTCCTCCGATGTGAGCATTTGGCAAAAGTTGCACGTTCCGGCGATGGAAGGCCGGAGCGTGTCTTCACGTTTCGGGAAATTCCAGCTTTCTCACATCATAGCCAAGCTCGCTCGCCTTTCGAACCATTGTGTGAAGTTTGGCTTTGGAAGGGACAGTGCGTGCATATATCCAAAGATTGGTCATGTCCGGATCGGCACTGATGAACCAGCTCTTGTCCGGTGATTTGTAAAGTACCCAGTAGTTGAAGGTGATCAGCAGAGGATAACGAACACGCATCTTCGCCTTTTCGCTGTCAAAGTCGACTATGCGGCCTGTTCCTCGGATAGTCTTCAATCGACCCTTTGGATTTCCGACGCGGCAACCATCTTCGACAAGCACTTCATTAGGTGATTTGCCGCGGCGATAGGTCGAATAACCGGCGACACAGCCGTTTGTCAGCCACATTGGCCGACGGCCTATCTCGAGCCATGTCCCGCGATAATGGTCAGCGCCGACCTTGACCACTTCAAGCTCAGCTGCCGCAGTGGTGTGCGGTACAAGTGTTCCGGCGAGCCAGAGAACGCCGACAAGGCATTTCCAAAGGTTCTTCATGTCATCCTCCACTGTATTTCTTAGCTTTTCTCCCCGGTCGCGGGTTCTGGGCTTGTCGCCACGCCTGCGTATCTCATGGCGATGAGTGCCATCAGGCATGCGACCGCGAAAATGTTGAGATTGAGAAGAGTGGACCGGTCGGCATCGCTCCAGCCATGGAGTGGCGGTCCGCCGGTATGGCGCGATAGAAGGAAGACGGCGAAGACGAGGGCCGCCACACTGCGTTGAATCCATTTCTCTTGCCTATGGAAAGAGACTGCCGCGAGCATGATACAGGCGCCGAAGAACAATTCCGTCCCGGAGCTTTGGCCGAATAATTGCGTCTCGAGCAGAGTGTCGAATGCCCCCACGATAGGAAGCGAAATCCGCGCGATTATGGGCGAGTGGCGGGCCATGAACGGGATTGCCAGAAAGGCGGGAGCCGCAAGCAGCGAACCAAGTGACGCGACGACGCCATCTCCGACGAGATACCAGACATAGACCGGGTAAAATGGCTTGTTCAGACATATGACCCAGGCGATCGTAACCGTCGCCTGGGTAAGAGAATCGAGAAGAGCCCGTTGAGCCTTCATGGCCTTGCCGGTTTCAGCAGGTAATGGCCGACACCCCAGATGTCGCCGTCATCGTGACCGAACAGTCCGGCGGTCGCGAGAAAAAAAAGGCGCCAGCGGCGCTGCCAGATTGAGGCGTCTTTGCCGTAGACTTCGGCGAATATCGGCTGAATGCGATCGATTTCGCGATCGAAATTGCCGAGCCAGTCGAGTGCGGTGCGACGATAATGGGTACCGGACCACCGCCATTCCTCTTCGACCGTAAACAGATCACCGAAACGATGGGGCAAATCATGCGCCGGCATGATGCCGCCGGTGAAGAAGTGATGGGCGATCCAGTCGGACGGGTCATCATGATCGAAGCGGTAGGAACGGTCCTTGTGGGTGAAGATATGGAGAAAGAGACGCCCTTCCGGCTTCACCCAGTCGCGGGCGCGCCCGAAAAGCTTTCGCCAGTTGGACATGTGCTCGAACATTTCGATCGAGACGACACGATCGAAGCGTTGGTCGATCGAAAAGTCATTCATATCGACCGTTATCACCGACAGGTTGGTAAATCCGCGCTGATTGGCCGTCGCCAGGATGAAGGCGCGCTGAGACGCCGAATTGGAGACGGAGACAATACGCGAGTTCGGGAACTGCGCCGCCAGATAAAGCGAAAGCGAGCCCCAGCCGCAGCCGAGCTCAAGGATCGTCATGCCGTCTTCGATCGCGGCATGTTTGACGGTTTCCGCGAGTGCATGGACCTCTGCCTCCTTCAGTGTCGTATGCTCGGTCGGATAGAGGCCGCAGGAGTATTTTCGGCTTGGCCCAAGAACCCGCGAAAAGAAAGCAGCTGGTACCTCATAATGCTGACGATTGGCCTCGTCCGCGTGGATGGCCACCGGGTATTGGTTCATGGCGTCGACAAACAGATTTTCATGGGTGGCCGCCGTGGCGGCGAGGCGGCGCTTGGTGCGGCCACAGAGGAAGTCGATACCCGCGAGCGTCATGCCGTCGGTCAGAGGCGCGCGTTCGGCGGTGTTTATAGCGAAGGCCAGCATGTTCATTTCAACTTTCCTTCTGGGTGGATATCCTGCCTTCTGGGGCCGAGGAAAAAAGCATTCACGCGCCGCTGCAGGGCGCGGAATTTCTGGCCGCGTGAGCGCAGCATATGATCTTCGAGGGGCGGGATGCCGGAGACATGCACAAGCAGCCAGTACATGAGGAGCGGCGCCAACAACGACAACCAGCTAGCAATGGATGGCGAGGCGGCAAACAGAATCCAGCAGCACCAGAACATCCACTCGAAGAAGTAGTTCGGATGGCGCGAATACCGCCAAAGGCCCGTCTCGCAGACCTCGGTCTTAGCCTGCGGCGTCTTTCGAAAACGGCTTAGTTGCAGGTCCGAGATTGCTTCGCCTGCGAGCGCCAGGACGGCAATAATGATGCCGACAAGGTCGGGAATACGAGGGAAGGGCGCTCCGTTCGTGGCTGCCATGTAGACCGCCAAGACCAGGATGAAGGCGGCGAGTGCCTGGATCTGCAGAAAGAAGAAGAGGCGCGAGGAGGCGCTTTCGCCCCATTCTTCGATGAATTTCGCATAACGGGGATCCTCGCCTGCTCCCCTGGTTCGCGACCCGATATGGCTACCCAACCTGAGTGCCCAGACGGCTACGATCACCAGAATGGCGACGCGCCGGTCGGGATTTCCATCGGCGAAGAGTGCGGCGATGATTCCTCCGACGCCGACAGCAAATGACCAGATCGTATCTATCCATCCGTTAAGGCCGGTCACACGCTGGATAGCCCAAGCGCCAGCCATGGCCAAGGACAGCCAGAATGCGATGATGATCAGCAGAAGCATGTTCATGGGCTCCTCCCAAGGCAAGGTCTTGGTGCCTTCCTTGAGATCTACGGAGCAAAAGCCCATCCAGTTTCATGCCGATCGGAAAAAATCGAAAAATTTGTTCTTTCCCGAGAAACTAAAAGCCCGAAGCGCTCGTAACCTCTTGCAGATGCATCGACGCAATCCTCGCAACTGATGGAGGGAGATGGCATGAGCTGGTCAGACGAGGTCACCGGAACGCAGCTTGATCTTTCGCAGGCGCCCGCAGAATTCGGCTGGGCGGGCACCATGCTCGAGAGGTTCCTAACGGGCGTGAGCTACGGCCATATCAAGATCGTGCTTCCATCCGGCCAGGTCATCAACAAACAAGGGGTTCACTCCGGTCCGGAGGCAATCATCCTGATCCGAAACTGGCGGATGCTGCGTCGGGTGATTGCAGCCGGCGATATCGGATTTGCGGAAGGTTTTATCGAAGGTGACTGGACAACGCCCGATCTGACGGCGGTTATCCGTTTTGCGGCCAGGAATGGTAAGGCACTGGCGCCAGCGATCGAAGGCGGTTTGCTGATGCGTGTCGTGAACCGCATGAGGCATCTGTTTCGCGCCAATACGAAGCGTGGCAGCCGCAAGAATATCGAAGCGCATTATGACCTCGGCAATGATTTCTATGCGCTGTGGCTTGATCCCTCGATGCTCTATTCTTCGCCGATCTTTGACGAAACGACGCGAACATTGGAGGAGGCGCAGACCAGAAAGCTGGCGCGGATCGCCGAGAAGCTCGGGCTTGCGGGTGGAGAGAGCGTCCTCGAGATCGGCTGCGGCTGGGGCGCGCTTGCCACGCATCTTGCGAAAATGAACCGCTCGAAGGTGACCGGGATCACATTGTCGCCCTCGCAGCTTTCCCGGGCGAGCGGTATTGTCGAAAAATCCGGTCTATCAAGCGACGTCACGCTCCGCCTCCAGGATTATCGCGACATCGATGGGCAGTTTGACCGCATCGTTTCCATCGAAATGTTCGAGGCGGTCGGCGAGGCCTATTGGCCGAGCTATTTCGATTGTTTGAAACGCTGCCTGAAGCCCGGCGGTCGTGCGGTTCTGCAGATCATCTCGATAGAAGAAGAGCGGTACAGGACATATCGGGGCAGTACCGATTTCATCCAGCAATATGTCTTCCCCGGCGGTTTCCTTCCATCGGACAAAGCCTTGTCGGCATCTGTGGCTCACGCTGGCCTGGCTGTCTGCGAGATCGAACATTTCGGGGCTTCATATGCCCGGACGCTAGCGGAATGGCGAATTCGTTTCGAGGAGCATTGGCCGCAGATCGCCGCACAGGGTTTCGACGAGCGATTTCGGCGTCTGTGGCTCTACTACCTTTGTTACTGCCAGGCAGGGTTCGAGGAAGGCACGATCAATGTCGGGCTCTACACGATCGAGCACGCGTCGGTGCCGGGACAAGGAGGCCTGTCATGAAGAAGATGCGCGTAGTGATGATCGGTGCCTTCCTCACATGGGGACTTGCATGGGGAACGGTCGCCCATGCCGCCGACATCGATGGCCAATGGGCCCGCGGCGATGGAAACGCCAAGGTAACGATCGCGCCATGCGGCTCCGACATCTGCGCGGTCAATACCTGGATCAAGCCGGGTACACCGAAGGAGAAGGAAGGCGACAAGCTGGTCATGAGCATCAAGCCCGATGGTGAAGGGGTCTATTCCGGCAGCGCTTTCGATCCGCAGCGCGACCTGACCTACCGGATCACGGTGACAGTCAAGGGAAACAGTATGACGACCAAGGGCTGTATCGTTGCCGGCCTGTTGTGCAAGGGCATTGACTGGACCCGGATCGATTGAGCGTGCCTAGAGAGGAAAAGCCGATGAAGAGGTATCTTGTCGCCTATTTTATAGCTTTGATCGTGATGGTCTTGATCGATGCCGTTTGGCTGAGCACCATGGCCGATCGCCTCTATCGCCCGGTGATGGGCGACATGCTGGCGCCGCAATTCACCTTGGTTCCTGCACTAGTCTTTTATCTGATCTATCCTGCTGGACTGGTGTTTCTGGCAGTTCGGCCCGCGCTCAGGCAAGGAGGGCTCTCGGCCGCGATCCTCTCTGGTGCAGTGCTGGGCTTTACCGCCTATGGAACCTATGACCTGACCAATCAGGCAACATTGATACGATGGTCGACGGCATTGACGCTCGCTGATCTTTGCTGGGGTACGTTCCTTTCTGCCATCGCGAGTGGTGCCGGTTACTGGATAACCGCGCGTCTATTCGGCGGCCCCACTTCGGGAGGGCACAGGTTGTGATGGGATCACCTACCCACGTTGTGTGTTCGGCAATGCGGGGCAGCGTCCATGGCGGCGACAGTTTTCCGGGGCACTCCTTGTTTTTTAATGTTGCCGATCTCTATACGTTGAGGTCTTCAAGGTTATTTCGAATGCAAAATAGTGAGATGGCTGGCCTGATCAATCGCGTCGCAATCGGGGATCGCCAGGCGTTCACCGATCTCTACCGCGTGACGAGTCCGAAACTCTTTGCGATCTGCCTGCGGATCCTGAAAGACAGAGGCGAGGCCGAAGAGGCGCTTCAGGAGGTCTATATCAAGGTCTGGCAGAAGGCGAAGTCCTTCGCGATCGGCTCCGGAATGCCGACCACCTGGCTCGCGACAATAGCGCGTAACCATGCGATCGACATCATTCGCGCGCGAAAACCCGTCAATGACGATATCGACGAGGTTTTCGATCTGGCCGACGAAACGATGCCCAATCCTGAGCAGTCCGTAGCAATGGCGGACGATGGGCGCCGCATCGATGCCTGTATGGGCGAACTGGATCAGGTCCATGCACAATCGGTCCGGCGAGCCTATGTCGAAGGCCTGACTTATGCCGAACTGGCAGATGATCTGCGGGTTCCGTTAAATACCGTCAGGACCTGGTTGCGGCGTAGCCTGCTGAAATTGCGGGAGTGCATGCAGCGATGACGACGGAACCGCTCGACAGAAATCCGCCAGATGGAGGCAGACCGGAGAATGATGAAATTCTGGCTGGTGAATATGTGCTTGGCGTTCTGTCTCTCGAGGCTCGCCATCGGATAGAAGCACGGATGGCCTCCGATCAGTCATTTGCGCGGCTGGTGGCGCGCTGGCAGTCGAACATGGCCTCGTTCAACGGAGATTATCAGGAGCAACAGCCTTCCACCGCTGTTTTTCAGGCAATAGAAAGACGCCTCTTTACAGAGAACCGAAGGGTTGAAGTGAAGCAGGGCCTATGGGATGCGGTCGGCTTCTGGCGTGGCCTGTCGTTCGCAACATCCGCGATTGCAGCAGTCGCCCTGCTGTACATCGCGACAGTGCAGCTCAGGCCAACCACCACAAACAATATCGTTGCGGAACTCAGCGCACCGAATGATCCAGTCGCGCTTCGTGTATCTTTCAACCCGGCCGATGGTCGTCTGCGTATCATTCCGATTGCGGATCAAAGCACTGAGAAATCCCTGCAGCTCTGGCTCGTACCGCAAAGCGGCAATCCGACCTCGCTTGGTGTCTTCGAGCCGGGAACGGATGGAGAGTTGCTGATCCCGGCAAAATTGCGGTCCCGAATCGGCCAGGGCGCTACCCTTGCCGTCAGCGTCGAGCCGCTCGGAGGCTCGCCGACCGGCCTGCCGACAGGGCCAGTGATCGCAAGCGGCTCGGCCCGCAACCTGTAATCGCGGTCGAGAGCGGTGAGGAGGCCACAATCCGAAGTTCCGTCATATTCTTCATGTCCCTGTTGATCTGGTGTTCTGCGAGTTTCGGACAGCCTGCGGCACACGATGCCGAAGCTCAGCCGCTGCTGACTGATGTCGGTGGATATCGGCTCAACAGCATTCTCATCCAAGCCGGGGGCAAGAAGGATCTGCCGCCGATCGTCTTCATCCACGGTGCCAGCACAAGCCTTTATGATCCGATGCTCTCCTTCCGCGAAAGGTTGGAAGGCAGAGGCACGCTCCTCTTCGTAGACCGGCCGGGGCATGGCCGATCGGATGCCGGTGGGAGTGAGAACGTGTCTCCCGACGGACAGGCTGATGCGATTTCCACTTTGATGGAAAAACACGGTATCGGCGGGGCCATCATTGTCGGGCATTCATTCGGTGGCGCAATTGCCGCGGCATTGGCGATCCGGCATCCCGACAAGGTGCGCGGTCTCGTTTTCCTTTCCCCGGCCGTTTACCCGTGGTCCAGCGGCGTCGCATGGTATTACGATGCAGCGAGTGCTCCCGTCGCCGGGGCGCTGTTCAGCGCATTCATCGTTCCGCCCTTGGGCCTTCTGGCAATCAACCGCGCCACAAAGGCCGTTTTTGCTCCGAACCAGCCACCCGCCGGTTATGTCGAGAAGACGAAGGCGCTGCAAGCTATTCGCCCTCAAGCTTTCCGACATAACGCAAGGGAAATTGCGGCTCTCAGTGACTGGGCCAAGGTCGCTGCCAAGCAATACCGGTATATCAAGGCTCCGACGATCATCATAACCGGCGACACTGACAAGATCGTTTCACCGGACATCCATGCCCGGCATCTGGCGCGCGATATTCCCGGCGCCAGATTGATCGTGGTCCACAACCTCGGACACAAGTCAGACTACATCGCCAATGATCTCGCGATTGCCGCCATCGAGCGCGTTGCAGGTCGCAAGGTGGATCTTCTCGGCATGGCTCGCGCAGTCGAGAAGAGGATCGCGAATGACCGCAGCGACTAGCGTCTGTCGCCAGCGGATGGCCGCTGCGTTGTCGATCCTTTATGCCGTCGCCGGGATATTGCATCTGACACTGCCGCAGCCCTTTCTTGCGATCACACCCGCATGGGTCCCGTATCCTGAAACCATCATTTTTCTGACGGGGCTTTGCGAGATCGTCGGCGCTATCGGTCTTCGGGTGCAACGACTGAAGCGGTTGGCCGCGGTGGCGCTGGCTGTTTACGCATTTTGCGTTTTCCCGGCCAATATCAAACATGCATCAGACAGTTTGGGAGCTGGCGATCCGACCTTCTGGCAATGGGCCTATCACCTTGTTCGACTGCCGCTTCAGCCCGTCATCGCCTGGACAGCCCTTTTTGCCGGAGAGGTTGTGACATGGCCTTTGCGGTCAGTATGTGCCAACCGTGCTCGATACCTCAAATAAATCCCTCCCGGCTTGCCCCGGCTGAAACTATTTCTCCGCGGTTCTCGTCTCTTGTCCTGTCCCGCTTAGGGAAGCCGAGCTTTAGGAGGCACGCACCGTGCCTGGGCAGTCGGCAGGAGGAGAAGATCATGTCCCGCAATGCAATCCGTCTCGCAGCAGGTATCGCCGTACTCTCGATCGCGGCCGGCAGCGCATTTGCCGCTAATCCGAAGGTCGGCGGCGCCGCCATGTATGAGGACAAGAACATTGTCGAAAATGCCGTGAACTCGAAAGACCACACAACCCTTGTTGCTGCGGTCAAGGCCGCCGGCCTCGTCGAAACCCTGGAAGGCAAAGGCCCGTTCACCGTGTTTGCGCCAACCAACGAAGCCTTCGCAGCCCTGCCGAAAGGTACGGTCGACAACCTTCTGAAGCCGGAAAACAAGGCCCAACTTACCAAGGTTCTCACCTGCCATGTCGTTGCCGCCGATGCCATGTCCAAGACCATCGAAAAGATGATCAAGGACGACAAAGGCACGCACGACGTCAAGACCGTCGGTGGCTGCATCCTGAAGGCGAAGGAGAGCATGGGCAAGATCACGCTGACCGACGAAATGGGCGGCGTGGCCCATGTGACGATCGCTGACGTCAAACAGTCCAACGGCGTCATCCATGTCATCGACAAGGTTCTTTTGCCGAAAATGTAGTTCTAAAAAAACGGACAGGAGGGCCGGTAGCTTGTCGGCTCTCCTTTGTCATTTTGATCTCGATCAAAGGTTGCAATTGGGATGTTAGCAACGATCGATAAGGCAAGCCTCTATAAAGGTTGACGTTATAATATCCAGGACATAGGTCCTGATCCCCTCAAGAGCAAAAAACTTTGGCGAGTGACTTAAATTACGGACGCACGGAGTGGATTGATAATGTCGATCTCCCGAAAATCTCGATCATTATCGGTGACAACGATGCAGTTATTGGATCGCGCAATAGCTGCCACGATTGTGTCCAAGGCACTCCGTGGGCGGCCCGTCGCCTTGCCGTGTGCCATTAGCTCGCCCCAGATCAGAGCTGCCTTCTCGTCGAACGGAAAGATGCGACCAGCAAAGAGCGATTGCGGGCCTTCATTGCCGGCAAACCACGCTTCGAGTGCGGCCCGTTTCTTTCCTGCCGGCTTTTCAAGTATTCCTCGGCGTATCTCGGCAACAGTAAGCGAAGCGATGCACAAATCATCGTCGGCTTGCTCGGCCATCCATGTCATCAGTGACGTCGAAGGCTCTGGCTTGGTGATATTGCTAAGAATGTTGGTGTCGAGCAAGTAGCGCATCACAGATCTATCGCGCGACCTTCCTCGCGTGAACGGAGTGTGTCGAGATCGGCTCCAACCATCGGCGATCGGCGGAGCGCCGCGAGAATACCACCCTTTTTAGGCGGCTCTCCGGCAAGCGTTTCGCTGACAACGGCACGCAGATTGGCTGCTTCAGGGCCATCTTCTGCCAATTTGCGCGCAAGTGATCTAATTAAACCGCGATCACTATCACGTCCGAGTACCTCAAAACGAGCGAGGCCGCGGTCGCCCAAGCGGCTTCTGTAATTCTGAATTGCACGTGTCTGAGAGCTAGCCATCGGATCCTCTGGATATTTCCAGTAATATAGCCAGATACGACGATCTCTGCAAGTCGCTTGGAGAAAGGATGGTTGGGCTCGGCTGACGAGCCAGATAAATCACAATCGTGGGCTCTTGGTTCAAATCCTATTAAGATCGACTACTGCGGGGATTTTTAGAAGGGTCGCCTTTCCTCGAGTAAATGCACGTTTCAGCCAGCTGACTTCCTGCCGTTGCAATACCAGTTCGAGATATTCACGATGAAACCCGGATAGCCTGATTTCACCACTTATCCCGCGCTCTTCCATCGTCAGATATCGTCGATCAGGGTGCGACATCAACCCGGAGCCGCAAGCTTTTCGCGTGCGCGTTCAACCCATACTTTTCGCAGTTCGACGGACATTCAGGACTCCTCACATCGTGCGAAAATTTGGGAACGAATGCGGCAGGTTCATCAGCATCCACCTCTTCGCTCAATGTCTCGCGACAGAGGATCCATTCATCTCACCGGTTATCACCCCGGAAGAAACCGTCCCATGACGGCAGAACTGACTGCCCGGGGGTTCTGGATTGCGGCGGTAATCATCGCCATCGGCAAGGACGTGGTCATAGCTGCGGCCAAGGTGAAGCGCCTAATAGCGTCGATCGAAAGATGATGATGCCGAACTCGAATCTGGCTCAGTCGAACGGACCAATGTCACGATCGTTGAAGTCATGGACCTGATGAATATTCCTGCCTATCGGGTCGAATCGCTGCGGGGTTGGGCAGCACAACTCTAAGTATATGTTTGCCGATGCTTCGAATCTGGAAGCATTGCAGAAAACGTAATTTTTCATAAACCCTAATTTTCTTCTGATTCGAAACAACTACCTAAAATTAGACTTCTGTGTTTCAATAGATACGGGGGAATGGGAGGGGAAGATGATTACTGATTTTGCGCAGCGCCTGGCCGACTGCCATGACATCACCACCGAACAACTCGAAGCCGTGTTCCTAACGTCTTCCTATAACTCACGACCAGTCTGCGTTGGCAAGAGGTTTTGAGTGTGTGAAAGCGGTGGAGATAGCAGTACTAAGGCGAACTCGCGACTATCCAAAAAACTGATTCCCATTAGGTTGCTGACATCAGAATCACGAGCTCGTTTCCGTTTGCGCCCCCTAGTCACGCTTTGCATCGCACTTTTCACTCTGACTTCATGTGCTCGCCCCGGTCCCGAGACCCTGACCATTGTAACACCTGTCGCGACGGCTACTGCCGTCTCGATCCTTGTGGCAACTGATCGCGTCCCCGACCAGAGCAGGCCGGGCGAGTACACGGCGGGCAGGGGCGACACATTACGCTATGCGGAAATCACCATTTCGATTCCTCCAGGCCACAGTCCGTCCAAGATAGAGTGGCCGACATATAAACCAGACCCGCGGACCACTTTCGCTGTTGTTGCACGGCGGGAACTGACGGCGCGGGAGTTTGCAGTCCTAGCTCGCGGTTCCGCAAAGTCCCCCGCTTACGGACACGCCGGCATATTCGTTCATGGCTACAATTACAGCCATCAGGAGGCCCTATTCAGGCTTGCACAGATGACGGTGGACTCCAGGGTTGGAGCGCGCGCGATCCTGTTCGATTGGCCTTCACAGGCGGAAGTGACCGGTTACGTCGCTGACAAGGATTCGGCTGCCTTTGCACGGGACGATCTGACAACGGTTCTTTCGAACCTGTCCGTGGGCGGGGTGAAGACAACCATCCTCGCCCACAGCATGGGGGCTTGGCTTGCCGTAGAATCTGTTCGACAGCTGTCGCTGACTGGAAATACTAAGGCAGTAAGCTCTATCGATCAGATGATTCTTGCTGCTCCCGACATCGACATAGATCTGCTGCGCAAGCAGTTGTCCGTCTCTGAAAAGCTTTCGAAACCGATTGTCGTTCTGGCATCAAAGGACGATCTCGCGCTAGCACTTTCAAAACGCCTTGCCGGCTCTGCCGCCACTGCCGGATCCCTCGATATTGACGATCCCCGCACGCGCGACCTCGCGCTCAAGGAGAACATCGAGGTAGTCGATATCTCGAGCATCCCATCGCTTAACGGCACCAACCACGACCGATTTGCATCACTCGCTGCGATCTATCCGCAGTTGCGTCAGGGATTCAGCAATCCGGTTGCCGGGACTGGGGCCTTGGTGCTCAACGGTGTTGGCGGAGCGATCTCGGCTCCTTTCCGACTGGGCGGCGCGATCCTTTCACAGTGATGCTCGTGACCTGTCAAAGATGCTTCAAATCTATAGCGACGGCTCGTTTAACGCAGCATCATGGAGAGGAGGATGGGCATTCATTGTCTTCGTAGACGGAAGTTCAGTCTTCGATAGGAGTGGCTGCGAGCCGGGAATGAATAACAATCGCTTCGAGTTGCTAGCGGTTAGGAAGGCTAGACGTGGATCGAGGCAAATACCAAAGACAGGGACATCTGGCTATGAGCGGATTCACTCCACGTGGTCGAGGGCTCCTATCGTTGGCGCAAGATCTGGTGAAACAACGGGTGGCACAGGATCACTGCCAACACTCATGCGCGGCGCCGGAGCAGCAGAGGCGGGCCGGATCGTAATTCAGGGGGTGAGCTTTGGCGGTACAATCGCGGCCCTCGCAATGTGTCGCGACCCCGATTTGTTTGCTGCCGCGATTATCGATTGCGCCGTCCTGGATCTGCCATTTCAGATGCGTAACAATCCGCTGGCATGGGCGATGGTTACCGATAAGGTAGAACAATATTTCGGGGCGGCGAGCGGTACCGACGCTGAAGCACTTTTAGAATATTCACCGTTAGATCAGGTCGAAGGGGCTCATGGCTCTTTTTTTCTGACAGCGTCGGTATCCGATCCGATCGTCAGTGTGGAGCAGACGCGACAATACGAAAGCGCATTACGCAGTGCCGGAAGAAATGTGGTGACGCGCTACTTTGAAGGTGAGGGCCCCGGCTACACGAAATGGCAGACCAGGCTTGCTAGAGCGCGGTCGACGATTGTTTCGCCCTGCTCGAAGTGCTTGATCGAAAGACTGATCGTGATGCCCTCACTCCATTTGCAGAGCTATATCGCAACAGCCAGAAATCTCGCGTCCGCATCTTTGCCGAAAACAGTCCGTTTGATCTGAAGGACCACCTCAAGGCGCGCGGTTATCGGTGGTCGGACGGCAGCGAGGGGCGGCCCAAATCCTGTTGGATCGAGGTGGATGAGGCAGATCTGGCTGGCGAGCTTCACTATCTGCGCACCGAAATCTATCGCTATCCGGAAGCGGTACCCACCGACCAGGTTCCTGACAGCCTTCGACCGGTTTCGCGGCTAACGGTTCGAAATTAGGCAGTCGGCTTTAGAGATCTGCGCTTGACGCATGGCTGAACTGCGGCGGGCCATCTAACTCGTTTTGCGGGAAGCTGTATAAACAATCCCAACGAAGCGATGTACCTCCCCCCACAGAGCTTCGTATTTCAGGCGACCCACTCCTCCTCCCGAGGTTGCCTGAGTGAACAGCGGCACTCCTCCTCCCAGTCGCTGTTCGGTTCTTTTCGAAAAGCCTGCCGCTCCTCCTCCCGCGGCAGGCTTTTTCGTTTTCTCCTACATGCTGAAATCCAGTTCCGGCTGCTCCTGGCTGTTATCATCATCTTGGGCGCCTGTGAGCGATGAAAGTGTCACCCCAAGTAATCGCACCGATCGCTTGAACGGATAGACCGTTTTCAGCAGCTCCGAAGCTGCATCGAGAACATCCTGGCCACTCGAAAAGGGCAGGGCGCCAGTTCGGCTTCTGGTGGCCTGGGTGAAATCCGAATATTTGATCTTCACCGTTACGGTTTTGCCGGAGATGCGTTTGGCCTCGCAATAGGTCCAGACCTTGTTTGCAAGCGGTTTCAGCTCGCCCGTTGCGCGGTCGAGATCGTCGATATCTCGGCTGAACGTGTCTTCAGCGCCGACCGACTTCCGCACTCGATCAGGTCGAACCTGGCGGTCATCGGTGCCACGCGCGATGCCATAGAAGTAAGGGCCTGACTTTCCGAAATGCTGGGTAAGGAACTGCAGCGACTGGGCTTTTAAGTCTGCACCTGTCTCGATCCCGAGTTTATGCATCTTCTCGGCCGTGGCCGGCCCGACACCATGGAATTTTTTCACCGCAAGCGCCTCGACGAAGGCCGGGCCATTCTTCGGTGTGATGACAGCCTGACCGTTCGGCTTGTTGAGATCGGACGCCATCTTGGCCAGAAACTTGTTGTAGGAGATGCCGGCTGACGCATTCAGTCCGGTGACGGCCTTGATCTTCGCTCGGATCTCCAGCGCGATCTCGGTCGCAATCGGCATATCTTTGAGATTTTCGGTCACGTCGAGATAGGCTTCGTCGAGCGACAGCGGCTCGATCAGTGGCGTGTATTCAGCAAAGATTTCCCGGATTTGCTGCGAGACGGCACGATAGACCTCGAAGCGAGGTTTTACGAAAATCAGCTCAGGGCATTTTCGTGCAGCCGTGACCGAAGGCATTGCAGAATGGACACCGAATTTCCGTGCTTCATAACTGGCAGCCGCAACGACGCCGCGTGCGGCAGCACCGCCGACCGCAAGCGGCTTGCCGCGCAGCTCGGGATTATCCCGCTGTTCCACCGACGCGTAAAAGGCATCCATGTCGACGTGGATAATCTTTCGGGTGGCTGGAGAGATCATGGCGTACATCGATGCAATCTCAGCGGCTGGTCAGCACTGGCGTCACCCACGACGCTCCTGGCGATCATCATGCTCATCTTCGATCGGTCCGCATTCGCCGCCCGTCCCCCAGACGGTGTCCCAGTAATCGGCCTCGGCGTCCGCGAGCTCCTGATCGAATTCCGGATAAGGACGGGTTTCATCGGGCAGTTCCACCCAGGCGGTATCGTAGGCAAGCGAGGTCCCGACCTGCAATTGAACTGCGTTGGATTCTGGCCGGCCACATGGCTCGTAAGAGAACTTGCCGAACCTGAAAAGCAGATCAGCGGCGCCCGGCGAAAAGTAATAGACCAGCGGCTCCTCCTGGCTCCGGTAGAATGCAGCGATATCCCAGTCGAAGCTTTCCAGATGCGGTAGAAACAGTTCCAGATAGTGATGCTGGACAGCAAGATGGAAATCACGACATCGACGATTTTGCAGGGTCGAGTTTGAGCCAGCTCATGTCCATATCCTCTCCACATTGAAAAGAACAAAATAAGAACAATCGCGGTGAGAGTCAAATCATGGCAAGTTCATACGGCACCGACGATCAGAGCAGCATTGGCTGCTCGAGCGGCTCTCCGTCCTTTGCGACGATCGACGACCCATAGGGCTCACGCGACGAGATGATCAGGGCACCCGCCGGTAGTGCCCGGGCAAGCGCCTTTGCCTCATCCCAGGGTGCTTGCATCCAGACATCGACTTCCTCTTGGGTCAGGAGAAGGACAGGCATCGCTTTATCGTGGATCGGTTTCACCAAGGCATTCGGATCGGTCGTCAGGAAACCATAGAGATCGTCGGTCGTCAGTCCGTCCTTCACCTTCCTGACACTTTGCCATTGCGGCACGTGGATGCCGGCAAAGAACATCAAAGACTTTTGCGCGTCACGCGCAAACCAGGCATTCGGGACCTTGCCGCCCGGCACTTGGGCTTTCGGGTCCGGCTCGGCAAAGCTGGTGACCGGAACGATACATCGATGCTCGATGCCGAACCATCGCCTCCAGTGTGGGAATGTGAGATTGCGAACGTTGGTCGTGCCGCGGTCGGCTTCCATGCGGATCAATTCTTCGATGTTGGCCGGCTTGCCTTTGGCGGTGAGTTTATCGGCTTTCGTCTTTGCTGCCTTTTCAAGCGCAAAGCGCGGGGAGGGTAGCCCCCATCGGGCGTGGACGAACTGCTTGCCTCCGTCGGCAGTGTTGCGAAGGATTGGCCCCATCTGATCCGGATTCATCTGATAGGCCGGCATCGGGTTGATCAGCCGCTCGGCATCCTGAGCCCACTGCGAGACCCAGTCCTTGTCTTCCATGCGATAAAGGTTGCACATGTCGGCTCCTCCTCGGCTGCAGTGAACCAGCATGTCCGCATCGTTTCAATAGGCGGAGACCTTAGGCCTCGGCAGCCTTGGAGAGGACGCGCAGTCTTCGGATCTCATCTGCGAGCATGAGCATGCCTGACCCGATCAGGAGCGAGATGCCATTCTTCCGACCGGCGATCTCCGCCAGCCTGCCCATCTCCCGCATGAAATCCGGTTGGAGCGGAACAATATTGCCACGCAGCTCCAGGAGCTCTCGCTGGGCTGCAACGATCGCCATGCCCCTCTCCAGCAGCCGTCTGCGCTCAAACGGCGTGACCTCATCGATCGTATTTGCAGCGTAGATCAACTCAGCAACAAAGTCCGTTGTCTGTGACACAAAACAGATCCATCCGAGAGTAACAGCAGCTTGGCCAAGGATAGTTCTAAACGCCATTCATAGACTCTACCAGCGTCGCGAGCCGGCCATGTCTCCACCGATGATGACGCAGCACCCCGGGAATTGAACATGTGGGCGGATACAAACGACGATTGCTAGATTTAGCATCTATGCACTCACGTCCGCTTCAGTACAAATGAGTTAGGCTGGGGCAAAGGATATGGTTTTCTCGTCGTTTGATGTGCTGGGTTCCGACGATCTGACGATGTTGCGCGGGGTTCTCGATGAACTGTGCCAGGAACAACAGCTTGGCATCAGCGGCCCCGAAGCCGAGGCTGCTGCTCGGGAACTGGTAAACTGGTGGCTCTTCGGAGTGCGCACGCCGACAGACCTGAAGCGGATAATCGGGCCGATAGCTATCTGACCATCCGTCTGGCGATAATAATATCGGCTCCATCAGTGGCTGCAGGCGTATCGGCGAGCACGCATGGATGGACGCGAAGCACCGAAGCAACTCTCGCGCGTGGAAAGTGGTGGCGGAGAAAGTTTCCGAAATTTTTTCGGTGGAGCTATATTTCTGAATCCTATGGGAATTTTTCGAATTCCTAATGTCAGGATTATATTCCTTAGCCTTCCACCGCTTGACTCTTCTCCGCCATCAGAACAGATAGTGAACGAATACTTCTGCACGACATGATGTCGGCCTGGCAACACGACCTTGAAGGGAGCCGTGAACGATGACTGCTGCCCGCGCTCCAGGGATGTCAGATGGTGCTTCAGACGTGATCGCCGATCTGCGTGAGCGGATCTCGGCACTGGAGGGCACGTCGACCCGAAAAGCCGGCTGTCTAGCATTCGGTGTCCCTGAGATCGACGCGGTTCTGCCCGGTGGCGGTCTCAGCCATGGCGCCCTTCATGAGTTTGCCGGTGGTGGTGCAGGGACCGTCGATGGAGCCGCAACTGCACTGTTTGCCGCCGGCATCGCAGCGCGCACCAAAGGGCCGATCGTCTGGTGTCTGACGCGACCGGACCTTTTCTTTCCGGCTCTGACGCAGGTCGGACTTCATCCCGACCGGGTGATCTTTGTCGAGTCCGACAAGGAGGAGGATGTGCTGGCGAATATGGAGGAGGGACTCTCCTTCGGGGGGCTTGGGGCAGTCGTCGGCGAACTTGTGCGCCTGCCGATGGTCGGTTCACGGCGCCTGCAGCTTGCGGCTGAGCGCACAGGCACGATGGCGCTCGCGGTCCGGCGCTGGCGACGCCAGACTGAGGCCAGTGATTTTGGCCAACCGACGGCCTCGACGACACGGTGGAGGGTGAGCGTCATGCCGTCGGAAGAACTGCCGGTGCCAGGAGTCGGACGGGCAAAGTGGTTTCTTGAGTTGATGCGCGTGAAAGCGGGTGAGTGTGCTGAGTTTCTCGTGAGGGCGTGTGATGAGCAGGGTCGTATCGATCTATCTACCGGATCTGCCGACCGATCGGATCCGGCGCGACGATCCGTCCATTCCGGCTGAGCAGGCTATTGCCGTGATCGCCAAAAGCGGGCCGAAACGCTGGGTCTCTTCGGTGGACGCAGCTGCGCGAAAATCCGGCCTTCGCGTCGGCATGCCGGCGGCAAAGGCCCAGGCTCTGTTTCGCGGGCTGATGATGGTTGATGCCGAGCCTCATCTTGATGCAGCAGCACTTGAGCGGATCACGCTTTGGGCTTTGACCCAATATTCCCCGATCGTCGCGGTCGATGGCCTCAATGGCATTGTTCTCGACACCGAAGGCGCAGACCACCTACAGGGCGGCGAATTGCCGATGATCACCAAGATCGCCAATCAGTTTCTGGCTAAAAAACTGACGGCGCGCGTTGCGATCGCCGATACCTGGGGCGCGGCCCATGCCTGCGCACGGGCGATCAGCCGTGAAACGGTCATCGTACCGAAGGCCAAGACAGCTGCAGCGATGGAAAGACTGCCGATCACATTGCTGCGGTTGCCGGAAAAGGTCGTCGGTGATCTGCGCACGCTCGGCTTTCAGGCCATCGGTGAGCTTGCCAACACACCCCGCGCTCCCCTGACCCTGCGCTTCGGCCCGGAGATCGGCCGGCGGCTCGACCAGATGTTCGGCCGGATTGGCGAACCGATCGATCCGATCCGCACACCAGAGTTGATCGAGGTTTCTCGTGCTTTTGCCGAACCGATCGGGGCGGCAGAAACGATCAACAAATATGTCGGCCGCCTCGTCGTGCAATTGATCGAAGAACTGCAGAAACGTGGTCTCGGTGTCCGTCGCGCCGATCTCATCGTCGAAAAGGTCGATGGCACGAGGCAAGCCATTCGAGCAGGCACCGCGAAACCGGCTCGCGATGTCGCCTGGCTGACCAAACTGTTTCGGGATCGGACGGAAAAGATCGAACCCGGTTTCGGCATCGAAAAATTGACGCTCGTCGCCGTCATGGCAGAGCCGCTCAGTGATGTTCAGAAGGTCTCGTCGCTGATCGAGGACGAGATCACCGATGTTACTCCCTTGATCGACGTTTATGGCAATCGCGGCCAACGGGTCTATCGCATGGCCCCAGTTGCATCAGACGTACCTGAACGCTCGGTTCAGCGGATTGCCGCGGCCTCCGATCCGCTCACCGTTGCATGGGTTGGCCACTGGCGCCGGCCGGTCCGGCTTCTGCCGCGACCGGAGCCGATCACCGCCATCGCCCTCATGCCTGACCACCCGCCAGCTTCGATTACCTGGCGCGGCAAACGCCGAAAGGTCAAATGCGCCGACGGGCCAGAGCGGATTTTCGGCGAGTGGTGGCAGCGCGATGCCGAGATGGAGGCAGTGCGGGACTATTTCGTCATCGAGGATGAAAGCGGCGAGCGGCTCTGGATTTTTCGGGCCGGCGATGGTGTCGATCCCGAAACCGGGGATCACCGATGGTTCTGCCACGGGATCTTCGCATGAGCTATGCCGAGCTTCAGGTCACAACCCACTTTTCCTTCCTGCGCGGCGCATCCTCGGCCGATGAACTGTTCGCAAGAGCGACTGAGCTCGGCATCGATGCCATCGGCGTCGTCGATCGCAACAGCCTGGCAGGGATCGTGCGTGCGTTGGAAGCATCAAGGGCAACCGGATTGCGTCTTGTGGTCGGCTGCCGGCTTGATCTGCAGGATGGAATGTCGGTCCTGGTTTATCCAATGGACCGTGCCGCCTATTCGCGGCTGACCCGGCTGATCACGCTCGGAAAATCCCGCGGCGGCAAGAACAACTGCGTCCTCCATTGGGACGATGTGGTGGCGTATTCAGATGGAATGATTGGCATCCTCGTGCCTGATCTCGCTGACGAGGTATGCGCCGTGCAACTGCGCAAGGTCTCAGAGGTCTTTGGCAATCGGGCCTATGTGTCGCTCTGCTTGCGCCGTCGGCCGAACGACCAGATGAGACTGCATGAGATTTCCAATATGGCGACGCGGTTCAAGATCAAAACCGTTGTCACCAATGATGTGCTTTTCCATGAGCCGGGCAGGCGGCAATTGCAGGATATCGTCACCTGCATTCGCAACAACACGACGATCGACGATGTCGGGTTCGAGCGTGAGCGGCATGCCGACCGCTTTCTCAAGCCACCGGAAGAAATGCAGCGGCTGTTTCCAAGATATCCCGAAGCGCTCGCTCGGACCATGGAGATCGTCAACCGATGCAAGTTCTCGCTTGATGAGTTGAGCTACCAGTATCCGGAGGAGGCGATCGTGCCGGGAATGGACGCCCAAGCATCGCTTGAGCATTATGTCTGGCAATGTGTTCCCGACCGCTATCCGGAAGGCCTTCCGCCTGAAGTGATCAGGACCGTGCGCCACGAGCTCGATCTTATCCGCACGATGAAATACGCTCCTTACTTCCTGACGGTGTTTTCGATCGTGCGTTATGCCCGCAGTCAGGGCATTCTCTGTCAGGGCCGGGGATCGGCCGCCAACAGCGCCGTCTGCTACATTCTCGGCATTACCTCGATCGACCCGTCAACAAACGATCTCCTGTTCGAACGTTTTGTCTCCCAGGAACGCGACGAGCCGCCGGATATCGATGTCGATTTCGAGCACGAGCGGCGCGAAGAGGTCATCCAGTGGATTTACAAGACCTACGGGCGGGAAAAGGCTGCCCTGTGCGCCACCGTCACGCGCTACCGGGCCAAGGGTGCAATCCGCGACGTCGGCAAGGCTCTCGGATTGCCGGAAGACGTGATCAAGGCTTTGTCGTCTGGCATGTGGTCCTGGTCGGAAGAAGTGCCGGACCGCAACATCCGCGAACTCAATCTCAATCCCGAAGATCGCCGCCTGGCGCTTACCCTGAAACTGGCCCAGCAGTTGATGGGAGCGCCGCGCCATCTCGGCCAGCATCCCGGCGGCTTTGTGCTGACCCATGATCGGCTGGACGATCTGGTGCCGATCGAGCCGGCGAGAATGAAGGACCGCCAGATTATCGAATGGGACAAGGACGATGTCGAAGCGCTGAAGTTCATGAAGGTCGATGTTCTGGCGCTCGGGATGCTGACCTGCATGGCAAAGGCATTTGAACTCATTCGTGAACACAAGGACGAGCCGATCGATCTGGCGACAATCCCGCAGGAGGATCCGGCAACCTATGCGATGATCAGGCGTGCCGACACGCTCGGCACGTTCCAGATTGAAAGTCGGGCCCAGATGGCGATGCTGCCCCGCCTGAAACCGCGCACCTTTTATGATCTTGTGGTCCAGGTGGCAATCGTACGGCCCGGTCCGATCCAGGGCGATATGGTACACCCCTATCTGCGCCGCCGTGAGGGTAAGGAACCGGTCGAATACCCGACACCGGAGCTTGAGGCCGTGCTTGGCAAGACGCTTGGTGTGCCGCTGTTTCAGGAAAGCGCCATGCGGGTGGCGATGGTCTGCGCCGGATTTACCGGTGGCGAGGCCGACCAGTTGCGAAAATCCATGGCGACCTTCAAGTTCACCGGAGGAGTTTCCCGCTTCAAGGACAAGCTGGTCTCGGGCATGGTGAAGAACGGCTATACGCCGGAATTTGCCGAAAAGACGTTTTCGCAGCTTGAAGGGTTTGGCTCTTACGGCTTTCCGGAAAGCCATGCGGCGTCATTCGCGCTGATTGCCTATGCCTCGAACTACATCAAACGACACTATCCGGAAGCCTTCTGTGCCGCGCTGATCAACTCGCAGCCCATGGGATTTTATGCGCCGGCCCAGATCGTCGGAGATGCGAGAGCGCATGGGGTCGAGATCCGTCCGGTCTGCGTCAACAATTCGAGATGGGACTGTACCCTGGAGCGCATCGGCAATTCCGACCGGCATGCGATCCGGCTGGGGTTCCGGCGGGTAAAAGGGATGGCAGCAGCCGATGCAGCCCGCATCGTCGCCGCCAGAGGCAATGGCGAGTTTGCCTCCGTCGATGATATGTGGCGGAGGTCCGGCGTTCCGTCCGATGCATTGGTGCAACTTGCCGAGGCTGACGCGTTTCGGCCCTCGCTCGAGCTTGAACGTCGCGATGCCTTCTGGGCGATAAAGGCTTTGCGTGACGAGCCTCTACCTCTGTTTGCTGCGGCCGACGAGCGCGCGCTGCAGGCGATGCCCGAGCAGCTTGAACCCGGTGTCGAGCTGAGACAGATGACAGATGGCCATAACGTCATCCAGGACTATAGCCATATCGGGCTGACTTTGCGGCAGCATCCGATTGCCTTCCTGCGCAAGGACTTAGACGCACGCAATATCGTCACCTGCTCCGAGGCTATGAGCGCACGTGACGGCAGATCGGTCTATACCGCCGGCCTGGTTCTGGTGCGCCAGAAACCGGGTTCTGCCAAGGGCGTCATGTTCATCACCATCGAGGATGAAACGGGGCCGGCAAATATCGTCGTCTGGCCGTCACTGTTCGAAAAGCGGCGCCGGGTCGTGCTCGGCTCATCGATGATGGCAATCAATGGAAAGATCCAGCGGGAAGGGGAGGTCGTTCATCTGGTTGCGCAGCAGTTGTTCGACCTGTCCGGTGATCTCTCAGCCCTTGCCGACCGCGATACGGAGTTCAAG
Organism: Aliirhizobium wenxiniae; assembly: GCF_014201355.1. Lineage (GTDB taxonomy): Bacteria > Pseudomonadota > Alphaproteobacteria > Rhizobiales > Rhizobiaceae > Neorhizobium > Neorhizobium wenxiniae. The sequence goes on along the minus strand of NZ_JACHEG010000006.1, from coordinate 254,701 downwards.
CTGCCGGCCGGTCGAGGGGATGAGTTTGCCCATGGTGGTGGGCCGGATCCGCGCGACAGGCCCAAACCGGTCGTGCAGCCGCGGGATATGTTTGTCAGGGATCTGCATATCGACACTTTGAAGGTGAAGAGCCGGAATTTTCAATAAAGGGGTCGTGGGTTTATATCTTTGGAGCACATCATGCCGGACCTTATTCACTATGTGCTTCGAGCAGGCCATCGGTCAAACGCAGCGTCTCGGGGAGGAGTATTCCATCCGGTACGTCGGCCTTGCCGAATAAAGAGACTCGGCAACTCTAATACGCAAATCGCGAAGCGCGAGAATTTGCTTGTATGAAGGCTACGCGGAAAAGCAGTTGCTCACGTGCAGCTGAAATTGAATATCGGCGTGCTGTTGGGCAGGGCGATCTGATCGTCGGGCGACGATTGCGAGTGAAGAGCCGCTGCCTGCTGATTTGTTCGGCCTATCGCATATCCACAGATCCGTACGGTATCAGACAGTAGTATAAGCTTGCTCTCAAATCGATCTCACGATCATATTCGGTCCGCGCTCTTGCCAAAGGCGATTGAGTGCGGTGGCCGTCTTGTCAGGCTGGTCGTGTGCGGGAAGGTTCAGTTGGGAGGCTGGTCCTTCCCTCTCACGTCACGAGGCATGGATTGCTTCGGGACGCCATCGGCGTTTGGTCAGACAGCCTGAAAGCTACCGATATCTGAAATTATGCCTTTGATCGACATTCCAGCCTCTTCGGCGGCTTGAACGAATGCGGTGCGGGCAAAATCTGGATCAGCATCCGAGGTGATGCAGTCGAGACACGCCTTCACTGCTTCATAATAGCGGTCACTGTCGTCGATGGGCCATTCTGTTAAAAGCTCCTCGGCAGCTTCCTCTACAGAACTGATCGTCAGATCAGCGTGTGCGTCCCCGAGAGAGACTATGACCGGATTGAAAATGTGCAAATTGTCTCGTTCCAAAACACAATCTCCTGGTGCACTTCATCAAACGTTTACCGAGCAATAACCGTGCCACGAATGGGAAGCTGCTGCGGTTTTGAACTCGGCCATTGAAAGGGAAGAAGCAAGAAACGCGACTTGCATCCCGCACTGCAAGGCCCCATCACTTACGCAGGAGGAGCCGCAATACTGGACTTCTGATCGACATTGCCCGATCGATCGGTCATCCACCATTGGAGGCCCGCGACCAACGCGACGATTATTGGACTGACGAGGAAAGTGGACAGAATGTGGTGATAGCGTAAATGTCTCATGCGCTTCTAACCATCCCCGCGATCCGAGGTTCCTCGTAACGCGAATAATCACTTCGCATGAACAGTTTGGTTCACCGCTAGGATGTCATGTCCTCCGGCGCAACACGACTAAAACTGCGTGATCATCTTCGAGGGACTGAGTTGCCAGCATATGGTTCTCGGCCCGATCGATAAGGGAGCCAATGGCTTCCCGCACGGCCCAGCCCGCACTTACGGCATGGTCGATACCCTCATGGAAGGATGTTTCCTGAGCGTGCTGACACTCAATGCCGATCGGCAAGATCGCGCAGTGATCTGATGTCCCTCATCTTCAGGTAGATGGCGTGACCGTGACCGCAATGAACGGCAACCAGTTACTTTGATTTCAACATCAGTAAGTCAGCCCGCAAGACTTCTGCCTTATAGGGTCACGTTAGCATGTCGGCGATCTCGGCCGCAGCGAGCCTTGCCTCACCGTGCCGAGGCAGTCCGCGATACAGGCGGGGCTGGTGCTCGGAGCAGAACCAGCGCGTGACGGTACGACTTTCCTCAAAACCATAGCATCCCCATTCGTTGCAGCCGTCGGATTCGCAGTAATGCTCCACGATCTGATGCCCCCCGGAGCGGACGGTTCGTCCTTCATCGCTCATGGCGTTCCTCGATCAGAATGTTTGCTGTCAGCAAGCACGGAAAGCAGGCTTCACAACCATCCGTGCCACGTCGATCACAACCAATCGCCAGAATGCGCCGCAACTCGACAAACTTGATGGCTGCGCCGAATTTCTTCACCAGCGCCTTACGGTCGTAGATACCATGTCTGTCGCAGCGACTGCAGGACATGTCTATCTTCTTAGCGTGGTAGTCCTTGAGGCAAGGCAGGCTCATGTCGCTGGGCAATCTGCTATCGGCTGGATGCTATTCCCCCTGCCAAACTCACCAGGATACATTCGGTAGAATTCCAGCGTGTCGAAATAGTAGCCGTCCAGGGTAGGGCCGTAAGCTTTGGCCTTTGCCTCTATGCCTTGAGGGATTGAGACAACGTCATTGCCTTCAATCCAGCCATAACTGGCGCTCCTCGCAGCTTCCAGTGCGGACACGCCGCTGCGCCACAGAACGAAAGCACCGCCCAACTGGCGACTGAATGCGATCTCTACCCAGGAGGCGGTCGGCCCTTCATCCGTCAAGATATCAGCTTCAAGGAATTCGAAATCATAAAGGTCGGCCTTCCAGCCGATCTGCACAACCAGATCTGGATCAGGCTCCTCTTCGAGAGGAAACACCTCGCCTATCGTGAACATCTTTTCTCCGTTGCGATTACGCGGGCAAGGGAGCGACTGCCGCCAAGCGGCTCCATTTGTTCTTATTATGTTCCGTTTTGACGTTGAGTCAACATAGAAGTACAGAAGCGATCCGAGGGAATGGGTGTCGCGAGAGTGAGTTTGAGAGGGGACTTAAACTCATGCGGGGGGACGGCGGCTACTCTCGCGACGCGGGAAGAACACCGCATTTGCGATTTCGTTCCGTGAGAAGCGGCCAGAGCAGCACATTTGCCGCTCCGGCCAGACTTGGCCCCACGAGTGTCTCGAAGAAAATACGAGATTGCTAGCGGTGTTTCAACATTTCTCCCCTTCGGAGGACGCAGGTCGGCGTCGTGGACCTGGAACGCTCCGCTGAGATCATCGAAACACCGTTCTTGGGATCTGCGGTTCGGGCAACCTGATGATCGGGGCTATCTTTAAAGCTGGATGAACGGCTATGAACTCGTGCTCTAGTGATCTTCCACCCGCGAGGAACTTGATGGCCGTTGACGACGACAGGAGCACTTACACGCTTGTGAAACAGCCGCCCGAAATCGAAGACTACATGCGTCTTCGCAAAATATCCGGCCTTACGCCGTTCGAAAGAGATGCCGCAGAGATCGGCTTGAAGGGAACCATTTTCGGCAGCGTCGTTTCTTACAACGGAACTGCGGTCGGCATGGGACGTTTGATCGGCGATGGGGGGTGTTTCTTCCAGGTGACCGATATCGCTGTCCATCCCGAGCATCAAGGTCGGGGCCTTGGCAAAATGATCATGGCATCAATCATGGAGTATGTGGAGAGCGTGCTGCCAACATCCGCCTACGTGAGCCTGATCGCGGATGTTCCTGCCAACAGATTGTACGAGCAGTTTGGATTCCAACCGACCGCGCCACGCTCCGTTGGAATGTCCTATCTCGTTAGGAGGTGAGCCGGGGGCAACTTATTCGCTCGCGAGCGAGGCCACCAATGTGGCTCAATGTGTGGAACATTCGTCCGTAGCTTTCGTTTTCTCGCGTCACCAAGGAGAACATCATGGCACACGACGAAGACGACGCGGCAAAGGTTTGGGACCTGGCTGAGAAGATCGGCTTTTGCATGCTAACCACCCAGAGCGGTTCTGACCTTCGCGCTCGTCCCATGTCGGCATATTCGGAGCGGATCGACAATGCCTTCTACTTCCTGACAGATGTGGCCAGCCACAAGGACGAGGAGATCGCGCGATATCCGAGTGTCTGCCTGGCATTCGCCGACTCCAAGGGGCAGAAATATGTCTCGGTGTCCGGCACCGCTGAAATCCAGAACGACCGCGAAAAAATCCGCGATCTGTGGGCGACGCCTGCCAAGGCATGGTGGGATAATGCCGATGATCCGTCGATCAGGATCCTCAAGGTAACGCCCTCGTTCGCCGAATACTGGGATAGCCCGGGCACCATCATAAGCTATATCAAGATGGCGGCGGCTGCAGTCAGCAATTCTCGGCCGGACATGGGCGAAACAGCCAAGGTCGAGATGTAGGGCCGACCAAGCGGATGCTGATTGTCCACCATCTCAATAACAGCCGATCTCAGCGCATTGTTTGGATGCTCGAAGAACTTGGCCTCGACTACGAGATCCGGCGGTATCGCCGGAACTCCGACATGTCAGCGCCCAAAGAGCTGAAGGCCATTCATCCGTTGGGCAAGTCACCGATTTTAGAAGATATAAGCGCGGACGGGCAAAGGACGGCTGTCGTGGAAACGGGAGCAATCTGCGACTATCTTGTCGAGCGAGCAAACGGCCGACTCGGACCAGACCATGCAAGTGACCGAATCCTGTATCGTCAATTTCTCCACTATGCCGAAGGTTCGGTAATGCCGATCCTGCTTGCCATGCTGGTTGCGTCCAAAATCCCGATAATGGGGCGAGCGGCGATAAAACGTGTTCAGCCGATGCTGGACACGCATCTCGACTTTGTAGAAAGCCAGCTTGCTTCGCGGCAGTGGTTCGCAGGCGAACGGATTACCGCGGCCGACATCATGATGAGTTTTCCGCTTGAAGCGGCTCGAGCACGAGGCAGGTTGGGCAGCGCTCGACCATTTACGACCGCCTGGCTGGACCGTATCCATGCTCGGCCTGCCTACATTACGGCGTTAGAAAAGGGCGGTCCATACGCCTTTGCGACGTAGGTTTTCATGGAAGCGTTCGTCCAAGCGATAATGCAGCGCCTTGGCCCGTTCGGGATCGGGCTCCTCATGTTCCTTGAAAACGTCTTCCCGCCTATCCCATCAGAACTGATCATGCCGCTTGCCGGCTACCTGGCCACGCGCGGCGACATGAATATCTTCGTTGTGATTGGCGCAGGAACTGTCGGCTCTCTTCTTGGGACGTTGCCTTGGTATTATCTGGGACGGCGGCTCGGGCATGACGGAGTGCGCCGTCTTGCCGAAAACCACGGACGTTGGCTCACGATGTCGCCGTCAGATGTCGATGCTGCCTCTGACCGCTTCAAGCGGCATGGAAATTCGTCAGTCATGCTCGGGAGGCTGATCCCTACTGTGCGGACGCTCATTTCCGTACCCGCCGGTGTCGCCAACATGCCATTGAGGCGCTTTCTTCTTTTTTCCTCGATCGGTACGCTTCTATGGACGGCTGCACTGGCGTTGGCTGGCTATCTGCTGGGGCAGGCATACAGCACCATCCAGGACTATGTGGATCCGGTCTCCACCACGGTCCTCATCATATTGGTCGGCTACTACATCTACCGGGTTGTGACCTTCAAAAAGGAGAGCACGTGAGCGAGTTGTTGGCTTCGATGGGAGTAGAACTCAACATCCTCCCGCATTTGATCGCATTGTTGGTCGCCTATTTTCTGGCACTACCGATCGCCTGGGATCGTGAAAAAAATGAGCGGAGCGCGGGGTTGCGGACATTCCCGCTCGTGGCGATCGCTGCCTGCGGCTTCATCCAGGCTGCAGAAACTGTGACAGTTGGGAATGCCGAGGCGACAGCCCGTATTGTCGAGGGGATAATCAACGGGGTCGGGTTCATCGGCGGCGGAGCTATTCTTATCGGAAAGCTGGGGACTAGAGGAACGGCGACTGCCGCCAGTATATGGGCGACCGGTGCGATTGGGACTGCGGTCGGGCTGGGAGCCTATGATACAGCAATCGTCCTCTCCATCGTGACGTTCGCTACCCTGAGAATTATGGCGAGCTTCAAGTCAGCCAAGGACGAGCCTGATGATGGCGGGTAGTCATAACCGCGGATGTCCTGGAGCAGCATTTTCGACAAAGCGGAACCTGCACGGTTGCAGACCGATACCGCTATTCATCAGTCGACGGTATCCTTGTCGATCCGATCTGGACATGGCTTCCACGTTCTTCGATATGGCGATCGAGTGCCGCGACAAGACCCTCGACGTCGTCATGATCAACGTCGAACGCTCTAATTAGAAAGGCTGCCGCCTCTATCCCTAGCGGGCTCTTGGGGTCGACAGAATTCTCAGCGCACCACTCCAAATGAGCGTCCCTGATCGCGTTAAGTTGATCCACATTGAAAACTGACGACGAACTCATGCTTTTCTGCTCCTCCCAAGAACAGGATGCTCCAAAGGTCAATGCCACCTAGCAGTTTTTGTTCAAGGATACTGCTCGCTTTACATCATCGAGTTTTGGCCCTTTCACGGTGCGATACCTCGCAGCGACCAAATTGTAGATTCCAAAAGCAGCTAATCCAACTGCCATGACAAGATAGAGCGCTGAGCCGAACGGCATGCCTCGTAGCCACTCCAGCGCGTCGGCGATCCCTCCGGCCTGGTCTGGATCGACACTGAAACCCGCATATGCAAATAGTACTCCTGTCACAGAGAAGACCACGCCTCGCGCGATGAGCCCGTACATGCAGACGTAGCTGACGAGACCGCTCCGGTACGGGATGCGGACGTATTTTTCGAACTTGCGCAGAGCACCTTTTGCTCCCGTGACAATGCCTCCTACTATTAGGCCCATACCTATTGCTATTGCGATATACGAGCCAAACGGTTGTGACATTACCCATTCGGCGAGCCCTTTTTCCCCCGATCCGCCGCTGTCGCCACTCGCATTTAACGCGTGTCCAAGGGCGTAGACGGCAAGACCGAGGTAGGTGACAGCGCTTCCGAGGAGCGCAGCCCGGATGATTATCGCTTTACCCCTATTGCCCTGTCCATCCGCATCCGCAATCGATTGCGCCAATCGCCAAGCAACAAAACCGAGTAACCCAAAGCCGATTAATCCCACCCAAACGCGTCCCAAGGGTTGCTGCAGCAGTGTCGAGATCGCCGATTTTGTTTCTGGTTGGCCCCCAGTTACCCCCGAGAACACTGCGAGCACCGCGACCAGTAGGAATACAATGCCTCGTGCGGCGTAGCCCAACTTTGCCAGGAGCTCGAAACGAATTACGCTAGGCATTTGCACCTCCAGATTTCTTCGGGGCATCAACGCGCAAGGACGACTGTCGTTGCCACAAAAAGGGACGCGGCTAAAATCGAGACCTGATTGTCTGCCTCATCCCGTGCTTGAGGCTTCATCAAACTATAGGGTTCTCCTTGTTGACCAACTGACATCGCTGGAAGACACTCCCTCGGCAGACAAGGAGGAACGAATGGCAGAACATGATCGCTGGCAAAACATGCGTACCGCGCCGAGAGATGGCAGCCGGATCCTTGTGACAATCCGTCCCTCAGAACAGGGGCCGGGAGCGGTTGATCTGGCTTACTGGTCTAAGGGCGATCAATTCGGCGAGGGAGGTTGGCGCTCCTCTGATTCTGCACCTGGTTTGATCATCGAATACACTGAACCCGAACTGAAGTGTTGGATGCCGATGCCTTCAGCCGAGCTCGATCATATGACTGTACCGGCGTGGCAGGGTAGGAGCGAAGAAGAGCTCGACGGATCGGGAATCTAGCGAATCCCGGTTCGTCGGCCCCGCCTGGTTCCAGGTTCGAAACGGATAGTGGCATAGATCAGGCGCGCTATCGTCAGTCGCCAATCATTCATCCAGCCTTGAAGGGACATGTTCCAAGCACCTGAAGCAGCGCAGCGTGTTCTGGTTTTCCGGCACATCGTTCGAGAAAAGCCGTAAGCGCGGTGCGGGTCTCATGTCCTTTGGATGCCTCGTTGCCTTATGGAGGACAAACATATTACCGCCGATTTCCTCGAGGGACCAACGGTCTCCATTGCTGCTTATCGAAAATTCTTTTGCATCGCTCATGCCGAACTCTTCGCTCAGACTTTTGGGTTAGGTTTACGCGCCAGGTTTGCCACTTGTTTCTATCGGGTCGTAAATTGGATCGAAATCCTTTTCCTTCTTTTGGCCCGGCGGGGTCCGGCTGACGGTTGCGTCTTCCGAACCTGTCACGACGGTTGGCTTGGCACTGTGGACGCCGGTCGCGTGGCGATCTTCCTGCGAAGGGGCGTACTGACCCTTTGCATCATCCTGTGGTTTGGACATTTGATTTCTCCTTCGTCCTGCGATTTCTCATGTTAGATGATCGGTTTGCCGCCGGTAACTGCAATCGTCGCGCCAGAGACGTAACTCGACATTGGATCGGCCAGCATGACGTAGGCGGTCGCGAGTTCGGCGGGCTGGCCTGGGCGCTGCGTCGGTACCTGCTTGCCGAAGTTCCTGACGTTCTCCTCCGGCATGGTCGATGGGATAAGGGATGTCCAGATCGGCGCAGGAGCGACGGAGTTGGCTCGGGTACCCTTGTCGGCCAGCATCTGAGCAAGGCCTGCCGTAAAATTCTGGAACGCGCCTTGCGTCGTGGCATAGGCGAGCAGGTGCGGGCTCGGACTATCGGCATTGATCGACGTGGTGTTGATGATCGCACTTCCCGACTTCATGTGCGGCACAGCAGCCTTCGTCAGATAGAACATCGCATGGATGTTGGTACGGAGGTCACTTCCCACTCTTCGTTCGGAATTTCCCCGATGTCGTTGAAACTTGCCTGGTGAGCGGCATTGTTGACCAGGACATCGATGCCCCCGAACTGCGAGACTGCCGTGTCGATGATTTCCTTGCAGTGCGGGGCGTATTGAATGTCGCCGGGCACCAGGATTGCCCTGCGTCCGGCCTTTTCCATTGCGTTTCCGTCCCGTTCTTGCTCCACAAGCTCCCTTTCATCCAGGGCATTACGAGCGCACGCGACATGGGAGATATCGTCTCGAGTGCGATCGTCAGGTCGGTTGAGCAGCCAAACCGTCTTCTGCTTGTCGAGCCGGATTACGAAAGAACGAATGCGTCGCCAACCGACACTTCCCCAACCCGTGTCACAGAGGCGTAAACGCCGAGGCGTCGCGCTCGCTGCCTCACGATCGCTCGCAGGATCTCCGGGTCTTCAGGCAGGGCCGGCTGTGCCACCATCGTCATACCGCAGCGTTTGGTCTTTTCTGTTATTGTTCCCGCGACGGAGCCGCTTGCCCAGTCAAAGCCTGGCCAACCATCTTCACGACTGTCCGCCGCCAAGACAACGTTCGGCCGGAAACGCCGGTGATCTATCGCGCTGTCGGGCAACAATGACGCCAGATCTAAAAGGCTGTCGAGCGTTAGAAAGTGGAGTGGCGCGACGTCATACCGCGGTTGGACACTACTGGCTTGCAATACGTCACGTTCCAGGAAAGTGCCTCTTGGCCGCACGCCGCAGCGAAATGTCATAAAATCGCTTAGTCGCGCGTCAAGCTCTGGACCAACCGGCATCATTTTCCATGCGTTTGATGAAACCAGTACGTCGTCGCCGGATCGACAGGCCGACAGCATCAGGGCTGGGCGCCAACGTGGTTGGGTTTCTGGTGACGCGACCTCGCCAGTATCGAGATCGATCAGCAGGTGCGTGCGATCCCCGTCGATCCCATCGAAGCCGACCGAAGCTGCACCTAGCCCCTCACCACCGATTGAAGATACAGGAAAGCGCCAGATCTCTTTGATTGTCCCAAAAGTCTCACTCATTCAGGTCCTCATCGTTGTAATCGCCAGTGTGGAACACCGCCTACGGCCTTCGAGTTCCCGACTGAGATGAAGCCCTGAAAGGTCTGCTCATGTCGGAAATTGTATGTGCCGCGTTTATCGACGATGGACGGGTGCTGCTTGTAATGGTGTGTGAAAAAGTGGGATCTGGCCGGCGGCCATGTCGAAAAGGGTGAGGGGCTCGATGTCGCGCTTCGAGCCTTCGATCATGTTGCCACTCTCTATGAAGACGACGATCCCGAGAAAAATCTCCCTTCCACATTTTCAGGGTGCGGATACGGGATGGGGGTACTCCGCGCCAGCTCGGAGACGAGCATTCGGAGTTCCGCTGGTTTACGATTGACGACTTCCAATCTCTGTTATCAATCCGGGGCCCCGCATTGCATGAACGCGAAATGCGGCGTGCTGTCGACACCGAGAACCGCCGGAGCGCTCCGAAGGCCTTCCAACCCGATGCACACCCGACCTCAATGGTTTTGTCGCCGTTACCACCGAGATTTCAGAGGATAGTCCTCCGTTGAAAAAGAACGCGTGGCCTAGCTGTTGATCGGATTGGAACAGGTGCTCGCCCCGCTGAAACTCGACTGGCTCGAGATGAGGCCTCAGCCGTGTAACGACATCGTTCGAAAGCATTGATAGGATCCTATTCGTCATACAGCTCATTAGATCAGTCCCTGTGTCCTGCGTGCATCTATTCAGCTGCCTAGTGCGACGAAGCGAGATATCCATAAAAACAAAAGGTTCGCAGGCAACCTATGAGGCTTTCTCAAGTTATGCAGGGGTTATCAGGGAGTGAGCTATGATCCGATTTTATTTCCATATTCGCGAAGGGGATCGGTTGTTCAAGGATCCGGAAGGTGCCGAGTTTCAGAACGTCGAAACGGCACGTGCGGAAGCCGTTCGCTCGGCTCGCGAACTTCTGTCACAGCGTGTTTTGAATGGAGAAGAGATAGATGGGCAGTCGTTTGAGCTAACAGACGACAGTGGTGCTGTAGTTGATACCGTCAAATTTCGCGACGTGCTTCGGCTGCACCAGGGTTAAAATATCCGCTTAAGTAAGAAATGCGCATGCAAGGCGGGTGAGGTCGATCACCCGCCTCCACAGCTACCTTCAGATTACTCTTCGTCGGGTTCCTGACAAAAGAGAAAAGTAGGCCGAGGGTACGATGCCGTACCAACGCGGCCGAGGATTTTTCCGAGGCACGTGGCTCGCGTAAACGGTCAGTGCTACAGTGGCACGGCGCCGCGGGCCTTTCAGCGAGTTAGGTGACCGTTACCTGCACCGAGGTCGACGTCAAAGACATCGGCGCAAGTCCAAGACCCGCGCCGAATAATTGTCTTTAAGCATTAGTTGCCGATGCCGAGCCGAGCTTAACTGACGGCTCACGCCCCCATAGGCGAAGCTTGCCAAGCTCTTCGACAAAATTTGTCAAAGTCGCGACGCCGCCGGACAGCTTCAGGACACCTTCGTCGATGTGCTTCGCGATACCGGCTTTCTCAAGCAATGGCAGGGCAACGTGGTTATAGCCGATGAACTTGCGATGTTGGAACGCCTCTGCCAGGAAATCCCGTGCGGTCGCATCAGTCAGCAGATCTTCCACACCTGCATCGGCGGGAAGTAGGGCAACAGCGTCGATGAGCACCGAGGGGCCAGCTCGATCATATGGTGTGCCGCGATAAAAGCTTCGGTCGGATGCCGTCACGCCGCCAACCTTCAGTGCGATAAGCTTGCCCAAGCCTTTCCTTTCAAGGCAGCACTCGTCAGAGCCTTCAGCAGTTTCGCATCGACACCGTCGGTGATGAGAATGCGAAGCTTGCGCCTTTCGAAACGCTTCGGCTCACGCTCGACGATACCGAGTGCCGGGGACGGCTCAAGATCTTGTCGTGTTGCTTTGGCCGCCGGTGTTGCTTCCGGCGTGGCGGCCATTGCCACCGATGAGCGACCTCGGACGCGAGTGTCTCATCGATGTTGATCAGATGGGAAACCGCTCGCCCCCGCGAGCGTGGACCTATCGCGCGATCCCTAACAGAAATCCGGCGAGAACAGCAATCCCGACTGCCTGCCAGGGATTATTACGAATTTGAACGCGCACTTCATCCGATGCGCGATACCGAAGACTGTCGACCTCTTCTTGCAGTGCCGAAAACCTCTCCTTGGGCTCAACATAAGGGTCGTTACGATGTTCAAGAACGGAACGCAGCGCCTGATCGACACGTGGTGCATCCGAGGTATGGAGCGGACGGGAAACTGATGTTGACGGGCTCTTAGCCGATACTGGAATGGCCAGGTCCTTCGTTTCCAGATCCTCAACTTGTGCGGGTAAGCCGAGATTAGGGTCGTATTTCATAGCGCTCTTATCCTCCTTGAAACGCCGCGGCGGTCATCCACCGCGTTGGACTGACGAGGCTAAGCATTGATGCCAACAAATGTTCCAGATGCTGGCGCGGCATTGTGCTGACGTACGGTATCGGACGCCCCCCAATCATCTTGCGTGGCACAGATACCCTATGTTGCGTCGGCGCTAGCCTCGATGTGGGCTTGGGGAACGATTTTGACCGCAGGAGCAAGGGGCTGCGGTTATCTCGCGGTCCGCACATGGGCATAGAACCCGTGGGCATAGCAATAGTGGCCGGCGCGCTGGCCCGGAGCCAGTTCTCATACTTTGATATTTATAAGAAAATATGCGACCTTCCAGCTTGCGGCAGCATGCCCGAACAATGAAGAGAACAGAGTTTGCTCGATCACGTATCGTCGCCATCCACGCCGCTTGCCAGCCTCACCAAGGCAACGTCCCTGATCGCGCGTGCGCGGACAATGGACGAGGTCGTCGAGACCATCCACTCGACCGCACGGTCGCTGATCGGTTGCGAGGGGATCTCGATCATCCGCAAGGACGGAGACCTTTGCCACTACGTCGATGAGGACGCCGTCGGGCCGCTCTGGAAGGGCAGCAAGTTCCCGGCGACGTCTTGTATTTCCGGATGGTCGATGCTTCATAAGCAGACTGTCGTCGTCCCTGACATCGCGAAGGACGACAGGATTCCCTACGACCTCTACGCCGAGACCTTCGTTCGGGCCGTCGCAATGGTACCGATCCGGCCTGACGATCCCGTCGGCGCAATCGGCGCCTACTGGTCGAGCAACTATTCCGCCTCGCAGTTGGAGATCGAGATCCTCGAGGCGCTCGCAGAAGCTGCCGCGACGGCGGTGGAGAATATTGGCCGGGTCGCATCCGCTTCAAATGCCGCAGTGAAGGCCTACGAGGAGAATGAGGACTTCTCGAAGGACATCGAGACGATTGCCGGGATCGCTGCCGTTCCCACCATACTGGACGTCGTTCTGCGCATGACCGGGATGGGGTTCGCGGCCGTTGCGCGCGTGACCGAAAACCGCTGGATTACCTGCCGGTCTCTAGATCATGTGGGCTTCGGCCTCGGTCCTGGCGATGAACTCCCAGTTGAGAGCACCCTCTGCGACGAGATCCGCGACCATCGCCAACCAATCGTGTTTGACGACGCGGTGAGCGATCCGGCTTACTGCGACCATCATACGCCCCGGACCTACGGCCTGCGCAGCTATATCTCCGTTCCGATCCTGCTGTCCAACGGAACGATGTGGGGAACGCTCTGCGCCATCAGCGCCGCCCCTGCCAAAGTCAACAATCAACAGGTGCTGGGCAGCCTCACGCTCTTCGCCGAGCTGATCGCCCACCATCTGGACGCAGCGGAACGGCTGGTCCACACGCAGGCATCGCTCGACTACGAGCGTGAGCTTTCCGAACTCCGCGAGCAGTTCATCGCCGTCCTGGGACACGACCTGCGCAATCCGCTCGCCGCGGTCGACGCCGGAACCTCCCGCATTCTCAAGGAAGGTTGGACGGATCGAAGCCCGGTCATCCTCAAGCTCATGAAGGCCAGCATCTCGCGGATGTCGGCCCTCGTCGACAACGTCATGGATCTCGCCCGCACGCGCCTGGGCGGTGGGGTTGTCCTCGACCTTTCGAGCGCCGACCTGGCGACCACGCTTCAGCATGTCGTCGACGAGCTGCGTTCGACCCACAGCGAGCGGGAAATCAAGGCATCCTTTACCTTCGCCGGCCAAGCCACCGTCGACCATAGCCGCTTGGCGCAAATGGTCTCCAACCTTCTGGCGAACGCCATCACCCATGGGGCCGAGGACAAGCCGATCTGCATCGACGGTCGCATCGCCGACGGCGAGCTGGAGCTTTCGGTCATCAATGGTGGCCTGCCGATCCCGCCGGAGCAGATCGAGAAGCTCTTCCTCCCGTTCAAGCGGGGAGAAGCGAAGCCCGGCGTTGAGGGCCTGGGGCTAGGCCTCTACATCGCTTCGCAGATCGCAGCGGCACATGGTGGAAAAATCCACGTCACCTCCGATGACGAAGAGACGCGCTTCTCGTTCCGGATGACACTGAGCGAATAAGGTCGTTCATTCCCGACCCGTATCAGAACAACCTCTATCGCGCATGGTTACACCCACTCCACAAGCGGAGATGACCATGTCCCTGAAAGCACTTGCCTTCAATTCGACGCTCAAGCGCAGCGGCGGTGAACCGTCCTCGACCGACCGCATGCTGGAACTCATCGCAGCCGAGATGGCGAAGTCCGGCGTCGAGACTGAGACCATCCGTCTCGCCGATCACAACATCCTTCCGGGCGTCACCTCCGACGAGGGGCCTGGCGACGATTGGCCGGCCGTCCGTAAGAAGCTGCTTGCGGCCGACATCCTCATCCTCGGCACCCTGCATGGGGCAGCCCGACAGCATCTCGCGTCCTCGAACGCATGGACGCCTTCCTCGAAGAGACCGACGACCAAGGGCGGATGGTTGTCCTATGGCGCCGTACCCCAGGGCGCGGCCAGCTCGTGGACGATGTGAGCAAATTTGGGGGAGACGTCGGGCCCGAGATCTACATCGGGGCCGGCCATGCGGTGTTGCTTGAAATCTCTAGTTCTAACGAATGCACTCGGCACAATGTCCGGCCTGGAATGAGCACGCGATCTCCATATTGTTCCGCGGAAGACCAAGGCGGGGAATTTCGTTGGATTTCCGTCGTCGCGAGACACGCACGTTCATTATGGTTTATAATCGCGCGTTTACAGTCACTTGACAAAACTCCGCCACGACGCCTGGCTTCACCATCTCCGCAAGCCCTTCGACGTCCCAATTTGTGAGACGCACGCACCCATGCGAGCCAGCCTTCCCGATCAGTTCCGGATCCGGCGTACCATGGATGCCGTAGGTTGGTTCGGTAAGATCAATCCAAACACTTCCAACCGGCCCATTTGGACCACCGGGTAGCTCGAGAACTTTCTTGTTGTCACCCTGCTGGAAACTGATCTCCGGATTGTAGGTGTAGACGGGCATCTTTGATACGCCCTTCACCTCGTGAGTTCCCGTCGGGGAGGGGGTATCGCTGCCGATTGTTGCCGGATAAACGCTGACCAGCGAACCATCCTCAGCAAGCGCGACCACTTGCCCGGACGTCCTGTTGACCTCTATGCGCTTCACAACGCCGCTCTTTGGGTTGCCGGCTATCGTGACAGCGATCGTCTCGCCAGGGGCAAAGGAAGCCGTCGGGTTGAATGACTTCAGGAGGTTGATGTCCATGTGAAAGCGTTCGGCCAGCTTCTCGGCAATCGAAGTGTAGCCGAGCTGCGGCAGTTCCGCCTGCTTGGCATAGTCCTGCGGTATGCTTGAGACGAGATTTTGGCCGTCCTCGGCTGTGATCGCGTAGGCTTGCACGGCAGGCACCGCATCCGTCAGCCGCGCAAGCACTTCCTGATCCAGCGTTCCATCGACTGCAAGCTTTTGCTGTGCTCCGAAGCCGGCAACTGCTTTGATCAAGTTGTCGCCAAAATATCCATCGATGACCCCGGGCGAGACGCCGGCACGATCAAGAAGGACCTGGAGCTTGACGATCGCCGCATCGGGCTCTGGCGGCATCTGCATGGGCTTCTTCAGAGGCACGCTCTGGAATTTCGCAGTGGTTACCGCCTGAGCATCAATGGCCGCTGCGAGCGATGGGCAAAGCAAAAAACGGCAGCAGCCAGGGCGGTGATCATGAGATGGTTTTTCATGAGCAGTTAAGCCGCGCATGGCCTGTTTGTTCCGGCTGTTCGTGCGGTGGTCAGGGCAGAACGCGCGTCCCGAACGCGCAAGGCTGTATTACCTTTCGCTATTGCGATGTCCTTTTGAGGCTGTGTTCACCTATGGCTTAAGCAGGCGGATGAGGAAATCAAACTCATTCAGGCTGCGGTGCTGATCGGACCCAATGGTCGCGACAGTCCAGTATTCTTTGGCGGACCCAAAAATGTCGGAGACCTGCACAATCTCCGCCTCGTTGCTTTCACTGCTGCGAGCCCAATAATACGACCCGGCACGGAGGTCCTCGTGGTCTATCGTGATCGCTCCTGGCAATTCGGCCTTCCTATCGCTGCAAAACTTTCCGGCATGCGCCAAGGTCAGACGGCCCCACTATCGCAGGGGCCGTTCGGTCTCTAGAGGACGGTCACGTTCTCGGCCTTCGACTTGCCGGTCTTGCGGTCGTGTCCGACGTCGAAGCTCACCTTTTGACCATCCGTCAGCAAACCGTCGAACCCGACAGCCGAAATATGGACGAATACGTCCGGACCGCCAGTTGTCTGGTGTGATGAACCCAAAGCCTTTGTCCTGTGCGAAAAATTTCACCGCACCGGTTGCCGTGATTTCCTCGTCTGTTGATTGCGACCGCATTGAATTACCGATCGTTGTTGTGAACATCAAAGATT
Organism: Aliirhizobium wenxiniae; assembly: GCF_014201355.1. Lineage (GTDB taxonomy): Bacteria > Pseudomonadota > Alphaproteobacteria > Rhizobiales > Rhizobiaceae > Neorhizobium > Neorhizobium wenxiniae. The sequence continues at coordinate 238,389 of NZ_JACHEG010000006.1, read as the reverse complement.
TTCCGATTCGACGCTCTGTCCCGCGTGCTCGCTATTCGCTTGTCATATGGATCTGAGCACTGTTTCAAAAGGGGGTACTATGCATCTTTTTCCTTCATGCATCGTTTCTTCCGTGATGAAACATGGAGGAAGCGGATGATTTTGCAGAACAACAACTTGAACGGGGAGGATGCGATGAGCGAGGTACGTCGCCTACGCGCCAAGGTGGCTGATCTCCAGGAAAGGCTGGCGGAAATTCGTAGTGTGTCTGACGTCGAGTACGCCCCGACTGACCCGCACCCTTGGTTGAGGATCGCGACAACGGTCGGCTTAACATTCGCGTTGGGGAGGCTGATCCAGGCCCTCAGGCTCCCAACAGCAACCGCTGTCGCGATCCCAATGATAAGCAACGAAGTCAATCGTCGTTTCCTCTGATGATTCTAAGAGGACCATTATGACAGACGAAGAATATTAGCCGTGCGCGCTCATATGAGAGATGGCAAGGGGCGGGTCGACCACATGGCCAGCAGGACCGTCATTGGTAAGAGGCTGGCGACGATCTGAAGGACTCTGGCATGCCGCAGACATGGTCGGCGTCGGCTGACTGCGAAGGGGGTGTCGGTGCGACGCACCGTCGATCTGAACGGCCGACAGATGTTGGTCTCAAGCCCTGGGACCTAACCACCGGGGATGATCAGGGCGGCACGTGAGTTCCTGTTTCACAGCCACAAAAAGGGATGTGGTCTTCATGTGAAGTCGGAGCTTGGCGTCAGACCGAAACTAGGTCAAACATCAGATGTTGCTCCCGGGGCGATCACTGTGACCGCCCCGATTGGCAGTAGGCGATACCGGCTCCGCTGGCACACCATTCCGCCAGCAGCGCGCGACATCATCGGCGCGCTCGCAGTCCGGCACGAAGCTAACGTCGCTTGGTCTCTGTTCAACGATGCCCCTGATTTCATCAAGCGTGGGGCTTTTTACGTTTCGGGAGGGAGAGCATTAAGCGCGTCTGTCAAGGAAAGGTTTGACGCCCCATCGGAACAGAAGGTCATCGCCACTTATCGAGCAGAATGCCGGATATGCCTTGAACCGGGTCGGTGCGAGGTAAGGGAAGGGAGGCGATCCTTGACAACATCTCTTCGGCGGGGGCGAGTGCTGTATGTCCGCGTGCTGGCCCGGAGGGTAGGCACCGAATTACTTGGAAATCGTGCGAGCAGCCGAGATTTTTGTGCCCGGTGCTGGCCGGAAGGACCTGGCAGTCCCCTGGCAAAACACTAAACGCGTGGCCATCTGGTCCGCCAATCAGCAGTTTAGCAGAGCCCCGCTTCACGCCCAGCACCTCGTGAGCTCCCGTATGGTAGTGTTGGTAGTCGTAAACGCCGTTTGTCCAGATCCCGGACCAGCCATACTTGGCAAACAACGCGTCAACCTCTTCGGCTTCAGCCACATCAACCCTGTAGCGCAATACAGGCAACCGTTGATTGTTCGGCACCCAGTCACTGCTTTCGAACACTATGGCATCAACATCCATGGTTATTCCTGTTCAGCTCGATGCAGGCTCGTCGCTCTCGTCATTCAGAGACGGAAGAAAGCTTTCCACATCGCGGCGCCCCCGATCAGTCAAACTGGCTACGCGCTCCTTCCAGAATTTGGCCGCCTCTGGCGGGTCACCATCCCAGTCGCGCGAGGAACCGAGATTGTCGTCGATCACAGCGACGCGACGACCCCCAAGTCGCCGGTATTGATCGGCTAAATTCTTTGATGCGTTTTCCATCGAATTTATTCACCTCACGCTTTATCGGGAGGAGGAACTGTCTGAGCCAGCCATAGTTCCAGAGCCGGCCGTCGGTGGTGGTATTCGCCTTGGGTGTAATGACGTCAATAACTGGGTTCGCCTCATGTTGGGCCGGGGGACGTGACAGGTTAGTTGGCGTCAGCCAGAATAGCGACAGCTCCGATGCGATCGTCAACCACTCTGATCTCCTTGGTCGCCCACCATAGGTTTGGTTGACGGCGCATTGGCGCCTTTTTTTCTGTAGCCAGCAGACCCGCAGCGATCATGAGCACTCCGCGTGTTCGGTTCACGGTTCTCTCATTAGCGCCGCCGGCTCGCTAGAAAGTGCCTCGGACCCGAAAATGAGGCCGGGGGCAGTGATCCTACGTTCGCTGAACGCAATGACCAACGCATCTGACTGCGGATGTACCCAGCACGATTTCGGATCACGGCTCGTCGAAAGCCGTTGGTCTGACTGTCAGCTCTTTCCCCGCTGGATTTTGCCGGAAGATCAGCCCTCCACCAGCTCTCGAGTGCCCGGGAACATAATCTAATACGCTTTCGGAGCTCTCCAGTACCGAGCCTTGATCTCTCAATTCTCCTCGAACTTTCACCTGGGACGCTGTGACACTGGAATCGTTGTGGATTTCGAAAAGGACTTGAAAGCCATCACTGCGCTCTTCTGTCTGCACGACCTGCCCATGGAGGTCCGGCGACCTGTCGCGGTCCAGGATGCCATCCTTGCCAATCCAGACGATGACGGTAAGAACGATTATCGCCGATATCGCACCTGTCACCCATTCTATCCAGTGGGGCGCGCTGGCTTCGATGTTTCTGCCGTTCGAGATTTTCGTCATCGGAGCCTCACAGGATTAGTCGAGCCGCCGCCGCGCCAATGGCGCCGGGAAAGCTCAGAATGACGACAATCATCAGGATTTGGGTGGATCCCATGTCATCGGTTCTATGGAACGTCCAAAGGCAATAGGCACTGATCAAGCCAGCGATCAAGTACCCAGGCAATGTAAAACGAACAAAGGCATGCCAGCTTGGCGTTCCCTCGGCAAGATCATGGCTTCCCCTGAACGACAATGCGTACACGAAGCCGTGCATGGCGGCTAGCGAGCCGACGATGATGACAAGGGCGTGCCAAGGCGTCATCTTGTACGACAGGAGGATCATTTCTTCCGTGGGGGCGACGTTAAGGTTCAGAAACAAGGCACCCACAGCCATGAGAAACAGCTCACCTGCGTAGCTTGTCTCCCTTTCGTGAACAGGGTCATCATCGGCGCTTCCGTCTCCGTGATGGTCATCGCCCGACTGCCCACCGAGTTGGCTCCGGCCCAGCATCGCACCAATGCTCGCAGGAACGGCCTGGAGCGCGATCATGCCGATTATTTCGTGCGTTGACTGATCTTCCTTGATCACCCCAATCGCGACAAGGATCAAAGCGCTGGAAAGGATGCCAAGAGCATAGGCAATGCTCGCATCGCGGATTGCTTGCCTCCATGTCGAGGTCTCTTCGAAGCCCACCCTATCGGAAAGAACGATCAGCAGAGGTATGTTGAGGAGGAGCAGGAGCAGGAGACGGCTGCGATCCATATAAACGCCCAGTTCCCACATCTCCATTGTCATGAGCATAGGTAGTGCGAAGAGGAGTGCCCCTGCAATACCGCGTGCAATTCCTCCGAAAAATTTGGAGGTGTCGAAATCCCGGCCGCTCGTCGCGATACTCAATGCCGCTTCTCCTCAAAATGCGAAATTACCACCTCCCTTAAATAGACTCCGCGCCATCAAGGGCCAGGGTACTTGCAGCGCATAAGCGGGATCGAGCAAGGGAAGTTTCGATCGTGGATGGTCCCGGATTCTCTTGCTCTCCGGCAACCTCGGAACCGTTATCGACCCTGCCGGTTAACTGGGTGGTGGACCGGATATTCAACTATTGAGAGAGGACTTAATATGCCAGAAGAGCTCGACCTGGCCAGTGATGCTGCGCGGACCGGCGAACACGCAGACGAAAACCGTGAAACTCTTTTGCAGGAGGCCCAGGCCAATCTGCGTTCCGCAGATCACGGGCATTTGGAGAAAGCCCAAATGTTGCCCGCGGCATCTGACCTCTCAGACGTCAAAGAATTCTCGCGAAGTTCAAACGGTGACACTTGGTCGATCGGGAAAAATGATCGCGGTGCAATCGTCGTGCTTCATCGTGGGAACCTGCCGTCAGGTGGCCATGCGACAGTTACGACGGTTCGGGACGTTCTCAACGCAGGCCCTGCCGGGCCACAACATGATGCGCTTGTCGCACTGTTGGCGGTAGCCGAAGATCCTGGCGATAGCGCCCAACCAGAATATTTCCCGGGAACAATCTAATCGCGTGCGAAGAAAACCTCGACATACTGTGCCGGGGTTCTGTTTGTAGGTAAGGCCCTGTCGACAACATCTTTCACATAGACTTTAGCCTGCTGGGCATTGCCCTTGGCCTTATGGATAGTCCCTGGCAACCTCTTTTGGCCGCCAAAGGGCGGAGGTTTCTACAATCACAAGACAGTTTGGCAGCTTAGAAACATAGGGCCTCCAAGCGACGGCTGAATTCCTGCGGCTCAGAAGGGCGTGCCGTGGCACACGCCGTCCTATTAAATTGGTTGCGGTTCGACATGTGGCGCATAACCCAAAAGCCATATTTCCATCCGCTCAGGATTGTCGTCATTTGTATATGGACACACCGATGCGGGTTCGCCCCGTTCGGCCGCTTCTTTGCCGCGATGAAAAAGATGCACTCGCTCGATCGGGATTATCTCCGTGTTGGCCACGGTTTCGAACCCTTCGATCCATGCATCCAGTTCAATCGAGCCTTCTTCAAGGTAGGGATTTGTTGTGCGAGGCATCCCGATCCTCGCAGCTCTGCGCCCATAGTCAAAGCATTGTGAAAATTTAACATCCTCAGCAGACACGATGAAATCCCCAAGTTAATGACATAAAACTTAAAGATGCAAGTTCCCACTTCAATCGCCCTTCCTATGACAACCCTAATCCTCACGGTCGACAGGAAACCAACTGGAACGAAGCTTGAGGAGCACACACGACAAAAGGTCCGCTCTTGTAAAAGGAGCCTAAGGTCCGGGAGGGGATCCTGTCTGGCGAAACACAGGTGCAGGTGCGCTACTTTTGGCTGATGACAAGACCGTGTACGGAGACGCCCCCACGCGAAGCTAAGCCCAAAGACCGCGTTATTAACCAAGGCAAAAATACGAAGGCTGCAAAACAGCTCAGTACTATGATGAAGCCGCGGCCCAACTTTGCGTTCTTAGCTCTCGCGGCGGGCGCTTCTGTCTTCTCTTGAAGAAAATTCTTGTCTTGTGGCCCGACCATTTTTAAGTCCTGCTCATCACCATATTAGGAGGAGATTCCGGAGGTTCCGGATGCGGAGCGCACAGAACAGCGGAACGGAATCTGGCAACTCCGGCCGTGGCTCAAAGCAGCGGAACCGGTCGCGGCAACAACAGCGGTGACGGTGGCAACAGCAGCGCTACCAGTAGCGACAGCGAATCTAACGGCAGTAATAACTCTGGCGGTGATAGCAGGATGGTAGCCAGACCGGCGATAGCTCGAACACAAACTGTGGCGCTCCGGGCGGCACCCAGGGCGCTGCGCAATCCGAACAGAATAACGACACAAGCACGAATGCGGGCGCAGCACAGGCAGTAACGTCCTGCTCTATAGAGCGCCAGACGCCGGTTCTTTTACCTGGTACCTGCCACACAACTTGCTTTAGGCAGATGGCGCGCTGGCGCGTTTATCTGGGATAACCGGGGTCTCGGCTGAACGAGGGCTGCCGATCGAGGATTATCTGGCTCTCGTTCAGCCTGACGACTTGCCTCGCTTGGCCAAAGCGATTCGCGAAAGCCTCGTTGAGCACACAGCACAACAGGAGCATTGCCGGGTTCTAAATTTGGACGGTCAATTTGTAAGCGTTTGTTTGTTCGGAAAAGGGTTCAGGGACAAGGATGGGGTGCCCGTCCGATATGTGGCATCGTTGTGCCAGTCGATCAGCCCGGGGAGGCTGCTCACGTCTCTGATTAAGGCGGAAGAGCTCTGGAGCGGCAACCTTTTTCATCATCGCGAGGCATAAATTGCGCCCTCGACGGCTCCGTACGGCATATCCTGCTGCATTTCTCGGTCTTTCCGGGCCAAGAGATGGATTGGTCACGCGTGCAGGTGGCGCTTGGCGACATCACGGCACGCAAGAAGGCGGATGCCTATCTCGAATATCTCGGCAAGCACGACGTGCTGACCAAACTATATAATAGCGCCTTTTACGCCGACGAGATGAACCGGTTGGAGCGCAGGTCGCTTCGCCCGGTGTCGGCCATCATTATCGAGTTCAACGGGGTGAAGGAAGCTAACGATCAGCTCGGTAACGATGCCGGTGACGGCCTGCTGAGGCGTTTCGGCGAGATCCTCAATGGTGCCGTCTCGGTATCGAACCATGCGTGCCGGATCGGCGGTGACGAGTTTGCCGTACTCGTGCCCGGAGCCGACGCAAAAGCAGCAGGCTCGATGGTCGATACGATCATGGAACTCCTAAAGATCAACAATTTCAGTTTTACTCCAACGCGCCGCTCAGCATGTCCTACGGAGTCGCAACCAGCGAAATCGGTGAGACGATCGAGGCGGTCGTTCGGCGCGCGGACGCATTGATGTACGATCATAAGAGGGCGCATTATGCCACCTCGGATAGAGCCGGCGGCGAGGTGCGGACAAGGGCTCGTCCGCGGTAATGCCTCGGAAGATGGCTGGAGCAACGAGCAGCACGACAGCAGATCGAAGAGAGTTGCTGCTCGCACGGATCAACCGGCGGCAAGCCGAGATCCGGGAAGGACATTGAAGAATATCGGAGCGTTCAGCATAGCAACGCCCGGTTCGGGCAGGAACCCGGGAATTCTCGACACGGTTTTGGTGGAGAAAAAGCAGCCGCAGGAGGCTAAGCGTAAGCTAGCCGGGACCGACTGCTACCGGCAAAACCGTTCCATACGACAAACGATTCCGCCAAGGACAGGACAAAAGCGACCACGGGCGATGTCATTCTTCCGGCTATATACTCCTTTTATTAGAGGTAGCTGCTGAATAAGTTTCGGCAAGGGCAATGCGGGAGCCAATCCCTGGGCGGGTCTGGCCACTACAAACATAAACGGAAGTCTCAAGTACATCCGAGGACGCGGACTCATTAGCTGAGGCAATCCATATCCTTGTCGCTGCCAGCTTGAGAGCTGCGAGGCAGTTGTCAGCACGCCGGTCGTATCTCGTCGCGAGGCGCGCATCTGCTTGATGCGGTTGAAGAACCGTTCGACGAGATTGCGCTAACGGTAGACGCAGCGACTGGAGCTGAATGTCTGCTTTCGATTGGCCTTTGGGGATGTTCGCCCAGCATTTGCGTTGCTTGGCAAAATTACGAATTGCATCAGTGTCGTATGCTTTGTCGGCAAAGATCGTCGCGCCGGTTTTCAGGTCGCTCAACAGCTTCTCAGCCATAGGATCATCGGCCGCCTGACATGCGGTAGCTCCAGGCGAACCGACAAGCCATCAGCATCGACAAGAGCATGGATCTTCGTCGTCAGGCCTCCGCGAGAACGTCCCATGCAAGGATCGGCAGCCCCCTTTTTAGCATTAGCACCATGCTGGTGAACGCGGACACAGGATGATTCGATCATCACGATATCGCCGTCGTAACACTTTGAAACGGCACCCAGAAGGCATCCAAGACACCTGCTTTGCGCCAGCGGGAAAACCGATTGTAGAGTGTCGTGCGCGGGCCATAACGTTCCGGCACGTCGCGCCAGGACGATCCGGTTCTGAAGCGCCAAAAGGATGCCATTGAATACTCGGCGATCGTCAACACGTTCAACTCCACGGGTATTGGTCGGCAGAAGCGGTGCGATGATAGTCCATTCTTCGTCGCTCAATTCGTGACGGCGCATGGCAATCTCCTTTCAAAGAGATTGAATCACACACCGTTGCCAAGATGAACCCTGTTTATGGGGACACTGCCTAGTGGCACGTTAGGCCAGATCGGCGAACACTTTTTGAAGCTGCCCCAATGGAACCGGTTTTGTCAGATGGAAGTTGAAACCTGCCTCACTTGCCAATTCCTTGTCGCGCTCCTGACCCCAGCCGGTCTGCGCGATGATCGGGGTATTTTGAAACCGCGCTTGGCTGCGAAATGCCCTGCAGACCTCATACCCGTCCATGCCTGGAAGTCCGATATCGAGCAGGATGACGTCGGGACCGTAGTCCATCGCGGCATCCAGCGCCTCTCTGCCGTCATGCACCGCCTCGAACTGATGGCCGATATCCTCAAGCATCATTCCGAGCGTATCGGCGATGATCGGATTGTCGTCGACCACCAGTACTCTCAACGATCGGAACGAGGAAAGTTCGATAGTCTGCGGCTCACTGGTCGTGATGATCTGTGGCGCGGAAACAAGAGGAAGCCTGATCGTGAATGTACTGCCTGTTCCTGGCCCGGAACTGTGGGCGTCAACCGTGCCGCCATGCATTTCAACGAGTTGGTTGACGAGAGCAAGGCCAATTCCGAGGCCGCCTTGTGCACGATTGAGATGGTCGTCGATCTGTGTGAACAACTGGAAGACCTTGGCCTTCATGTTCTCCGGTATTCCGACGCCATTATCGGTCACCCTCACTATGGCCTGCTGCCCTTCAGCTGCGGCAACAATGCTGATCTGACCTCCGCGCGGAGTATATTTGGCGGCATTGTTGAGGAGATTGCCAATCGCCTGCGACAGGCGGATTTGATCGCCGTCAACCCAGAGCGAAGCCTCAGCCAGATCGACCATCAGCTCGTGCCCTCCCGCGTCAATTAGCGGGCGGCTTGATTCAATCGCCGATCTGATGATTCCGTCAATCCGCACCGTATCTCGCCTGAGTTCGATTTTTCCCTGGCTGACCCGGGAAACATCAAGAAGATCATCGATCAGCCTGACGAGATGAACAAGTTGTCGATCCATCATGTTGCGGATTTCGCCGGAATTTTCGCCTGCTGGATTACGCTGGAGAATGTCGAGACCATTGCGAAGTGGGGCCAGCGGATTGCGCAGCTCATGCGCCAGCGTGGCGAGGAACTCGTCCTTACGGCGGTCGGCTTCCTTCAGCGCCTCGGCCTGTTTTTGAAGCTCGTCCCTTTGTTCTGCGATTTGCTGCCGTTGACGGAAGAGTTCGAAAAACACCTCAGCCTTGCTGCGCAGGACGTCTGGCTCGATTGGCTTCTGGATAAAGTCGACCGCGCCGGCCTCATAACCCTGAAACCGCCAGCGGCTATCTGCGGTGTTGCCGGCCGTGACGAAAATTATCGGGACACGCCGGGTTCGCTCATTGCCACGCATAAGTTCGGCAAGCTCGAAGCCATTTAACCCTGGCATCTGAACATCGATCAGAGCGAGGGCGACATCATGCTCCAGCAAGAGCTCCAGCGCCTGGTCTCCCGATCGCGCTTTTAAAAGGTTCAGCCCTTCGCGGCGTAGCAGGGCCTCAAGAGAGAGCAGATTCTCTTCGAGGTCGTCGACCAATAGAAACGATACCTGATCCATCTCAGCCCACTCTCCTCAAATAGTCAGTTATGCCCTGAAGCGATAAAACCGCCGCGTCCGGGCAAAGATCCAGTCCCGCTTGGGGCATCGCGGCGGCAAATGCTGTTTCGGGATCTTGGACGATCACCTCTCCGCCGGCCCTCGCGATCAGAAGAAGGCCCTTCGCGCCGTCGTGATTTGCACCGGTCAAGAGCACAGCGACAACATCTGGTCCGTAGATGTCTGCGGCGCTTTCAAACAGCACATCGATCGACGGTCTGGAAAACAGCACCGGCTCCTCATTGGTGAGGGCGAGAGTATGATCCTTCTCAACCAAAACATGATAATCCGGCGGCGCAAAATAGGCGGTTGATGGCCGTATCGGTTCCTTGTCTTCGACCTCGGACACCCGGATTTTGCATTTCGCGCGAAACAGTTCGGCTAGCACACTGCGCTTGTCGGGCGGAATATGCACGACAATAAAAATCGGCAGCCGAAAATCTTCGGGAAGCGCCGGAAGGATTACCGACAGCGCCTCGAGCGCTCCGGCAGACGCGCCAATCACGATTGCCCTCGGCAAGGATCTGATCATTTCCCACCCTTTTGGTAAATCTTCTCCTCGCGCACAAACTCCTGAAAATCATCGGCATGCGCAGAAAATCGCAGGTTTTCCTTGGCCCCAATTCCCAAAAAGCCCTTGCGCGCCAGTGAATCTTTGAACAGGCCAATGGCGCGGTCCTGCAGAGGTCTGTCGAAATAGATCATCACATTGCGGCATGATATCAGATGCATCTCACCGAAAACCGCGTCGGTGACGAGGCTATGGTCTGAAAACACCACACGGTCTCTCAAGGTCCGGTCAAACGTGACGCGGCCGTAGCCCGCGCTGTAGTAGTCGGAAAGAGAGGATTTGCCGCCCGAGCTGCGATGGTTCTCTGTAAACAGCTGGATCCGGTCGAGATCATAAACACCGGCCTCAGCGCCTTGCAGCGCATCCTGGTTGATGTCGGTGGCGTAAAAGATCGTGCGGTCCTCAAGCCCTTCCTCCCTGAACAGGATCGCCAGGGAATACACTTCCTCGCCGAAACTGCATCCGGCGATCCAGACCTTGAGGGATGGGTAGGTCCGCAGATGTGGAACGACATTGTCGCGGATGGCCTTGAAATAGCTTGGGTCGCGAAACATCTCGCTCACCTGAACGGTGAGATAGCCAAGCAGCGTTGGGAGCATGGTTTCGTCGTGGAGTAGACGCTCCTGCATCGCAGAGATTGTTGCAAAGCCGAGCTGCTCACGCGCCTGTCTCAACCGGCGTTTGATCGATCCCATCGCATAGTTGCGGAAATCATAGTGATACCGGACATAAAGTGCTTCCAGCAGGAGCCGGATCTCGATGTCCTCCACTTTTTCGAATGTCTCGATCACCGCGGCATCCATACACGTACCAGAGAAAGAAGCTTTTCCACGTCAAGCGGCTTTGCCATATAATCATTGGCGCCGGCCTCGATGCAGCGCTCTTGATCGTCCGGCATGGCCTTTGCTGTCAGGGTGATGATCGGCAGCTTCTTCCAATTTGGATTTCTGCGAATCGCACGGGTCGCGGTCAATCCGTCCATGACTGGCATCATCACATCCATCAGCACCAGATCGACCGCTGTCGCCGGATCGTTCTGAGACCGCTCAAGCTTGTCGAGAGCCTCCTGGCCGTTACGAGCAATCTCGATAAGTGCGCCGCGGGGCTCAAGGATATTGGTCAACGCGTAGACATTACGAACGTCGTCTTCGACGACCATGATCCGGCGACCTTCCATAAGCGCATCCCTATTGCGCGCCTTGCGGATCATCTTTTGTTGCTCATCAGGCAGATCTGAAACCACCTGATGCAGAAACAGCGAAACCTCATCAAGAAGACGCTCGGGCGACTTTGCTCCCTTGATGATGATGGACTTCGAATAACGACGAAGTCGCTGTTCTTCGTCAGCAGACAGGACGCGGCCGGTATAGACGATCACCGGCGGGAAGGAATGGCTGTCGTCCGCGCTGATGGTTTCAAGAAGTGAATAGCCGGAAGCGTCAGGCAGCGACAGATCGAGGACCATGCAGTCGAACGTCTGCTCCTTCAAAAGCGTCAGGCATTCCGCGGCCGTTCCGGTGCTGATCGTCTCAACATCATGGGAGGTGAGAAGTTTTTCGACCGCCTCGCGCTGGACGGCATTGTCCTCGACGATCAAAACCCGATGCAGACCTTGGGACAGCCTCGCATCCAGTTTTTCAAGCACATCGATAAGTTGCTCGCGCTGGACAGGCTTCATCATGTAGCCGACCGCGCCAAGCGAAAGCGCCGTTTCGGTGTAGTCGTCCGCCGAAACGATATGAATGGGAATGTGTCGCGTGCGCACGTCACGCTTGAGCCGGTCAAGGACAGACAGACCGGACTGATCAGGCAATCCGACGTCGAGAACAATGGCGCTGGGCATATGCTGTTTGGCCAGTTCCAGCGCCTCATGCGCCGTTCCCGCAACAAGCGCGCGGAAGCCCTTTTCCCGAGCAAGATCCCTCAGGATTGCGGAAAAGCTGTCGTCATCTTCAATCACCAGTAATGTACGACGGCCGTCACTGGCGGCAGCCCTATCGTCCTCGACAATCTGACGGCGTTCAGCAGGCGAAGGGCTCACGTCGGCGACAGCCGGTTCCAGTGATGCGACCGCAACCGCCGAACGGATGTCGCGCGAGGCAACCTGTGCAGGATCATAGGAGACAGGGACAACGACGGTAAACGTGCTTCCGACATTGTGCCGGCTGGTCAGGTGAATGGAACCTGCGAGCAATCGTACCAGTTCTCGGGATATCGAGAGCCCCAGGCCCGTCCCGCCAAAACGTCGGCTGATCGTGCCATCAGCCTGATGGAAGGCTTCGAAAATGCTGTTTTGCTGATCCTCGGCGATACCGATCCCGGTATCAGAGACCGCGATAGCCACCTGACCGTTATTGTCATTTCGGATGGACAGGGTAACCTTGCCCTTCTCGGTGAATTTAAACGCATTTGAAAGCAGGTTCTTGAGGACCTGTTCAAGGCGTTGAGGATCCGTCTCGATTACGGTCGGCGCGTCAGGTGCGATGTCAATCTCGAACGCGAGATCCTTCGATCTCGCGACGGGATCAAACAGCTGCCTGATGCTACCAACAAGTCTCTCAAGAGAAATCGTCTCAGGCCTGATGTCGACATGGCCGGCCTCGATTTTGGATAGATCGAGGATGTCATTGATCAGATTGAGCAGGTCGTTGCCGGAGGACTGAATGGTCTGGGCGTATTTGACCTGTTCCGCGGTCAGGTTGTCATCCGGGTTGTCGGCGAGAAGCTTGGCAAGGATGAGCGAGGAATTGAGCGGTGTGCGCAATTCATGCGACATATTGGCAAGAAAGTCGGACTTGTACCGGCTGGCCTGTTCAAGTTCACGAGCCTTGAGCTGGACCGAAGCGTTGACCTTCTCGAGGTCGTCGCGCTGGCCTTCCAACTGCTGAGCTTGTTCTTCCAGCTGCGAGTTTGTCTGTTCCAGCTCAACCTGCTGCTGCTCCAGGCGAGCCTGCGATTCCTTCAAGGCGCGGCCCTGCTCCTCAAGTTCCTCATTGGAAACGCGCAGTTCTTCACCCTGGACCTGCAATTCCTCGGCCTGTCGCTGGGTCTCGCGAAGCAGGTTCTGAAGGTCACTGCGATATTTTGCCGAGCGTACGGCAGTTGCGATCGATGCCGACGCCTGATCGAGAAGTGTAAGAACCGTGTCATCGACAGGGTGCAGAAAACCGAGTTCGATCACGCAATTGACCGCGCCATCAATGCTTCCAGGAGAAATGATGATATGCCGCGGCTTGTCGGCCCCAAGTGCCGACCCGAAGGCGAGATAACCGTCAGGTACATCGGCAACCAGGATCGGCTTTGCACTCGATACTGCCTGGCCGAGCAGTCCTTCCCGAGGTTTGAAGTTGGCGGGCACGTTTGCGCCGTTGGGAACGCCCCAGCTCGATGCACGCTGGAAATCGTCTTCATCCTTCACGAAAATCGCAGCCGCCACGGCATCAGTATATCGGGTAAGAAACTCCAGAATGCTGTCGCCGAGATCTTCAATGCGTCGGTCTCCGGTGACGGCGGCATTGAGGCCGACCTCACCGGATTGCAGCCAATCCTGCCGCCGCCGCGAAAGGGTTGCCTGGCGCATCAAGAATGCGATCGCGACGGTCAGCAAGATACCGAGCAATCCGGCCAGCACGCTGCTGGCAAACGCTGTGGTGTAGGCACTGTCCATTTCCGCAAGCCGCAGCATTCGCAACCGCGTCTCTTCCTGCCGCATTGCCGTGAGTTGCTCACGAACAGCGTCCATCTCTGCTTTGCCGCGATCGGAATTGACGAGCGCGAGCGCTGCCTGCTCGCCTTGTGTGCGCCGCAGATCGATCGTCTCGCGCAGCTCGGCGAGTTTCCCTTCGATCCGAGATTTCAAGACTCCCAGCCTTTGCCGCTGCGAGACATTGTCGCTGATCATCGCATTGATCGTTTCAAGACGTCGCGGAATGGCCATGAGAGCGGACGTGTATGGCTCTAGGTAACGTTCGCTTTCGGTCAATAAAAAGCCGCGCTGCCCCGTCTCGGCGTCCTGGATATTGGAAAGCAGATCGGAGAGGCCGACAATGACTTCATGCGAGTGCACGACACGCTCATTGTTCGAGCGAAGGGTCTGGACATTATACCAGGAGACTGCTGCGCTGATGATGAAAAACGCCAACGCTCCCGCAAGGCTAAATGCGACGGAAGGGTCGAGGCCGACGGTTCGCCGCGACGGTGTCGCGACATTGGACTTTATCATGGATATCTCGAGGAAAGAGGAAGCAATCTGATCGGTGAGACCGGTAGCTGGATCGACGTCGTGGCGCAATTATGTAGTGATTTTCGAACGGCAAAACGACGGCTACACCGAAAAGAGAAGTGCTCGAGATGAGGAGGTAAACTCAAGGGAGTTGAAAGGCGCAGCAACGCTCGACGTATCTGCGGGTCGCCCGTGCCAGAGTGGTTACGGAATATTATCCCGCAATCCGGGCCTGCCTGCACCATTCAAAGAACCAATCTATATCTTACACTGTCTCACTTTGAGCCCGGTAATGCCTGAGCGTAAAAATGGTTCCGGAGAAAAGAAAGATTTTTTAGGTCTATTTGGACCTGCCCGTACTGCGAGCGCGCATTGCATGAAGTCACTCAAAGCTTCGAGGGAGCGATTAGATAACCGCGTTAAATTTTCGCGCTGGCAGCCGGGGGGGAACCATTTACGTGACGGCCATCGACCAGCCGCACGTGATGGAGGAGAGGTCGGTGCTTTACTTATCGCGGCTCGTCGATGTTACGCCCTCTTGATCCGATCGCTGATTGGCCTCGTTTGGCCATATCGTAAGAGCAACGCGGCCGCTGCATCCCTGTCCACAGCCTTTGAGAAAAGAAAACCTTGGCCAAGGAGGCATCCAAGAGACAAAAGCCTTTCCAGTTGGGCTTCGTCTTCAAATCCCCTCCGCCACCACCCGTATGCCGAGCTTTTTGGCGATCTGAACCAACCCCTCCACGATGAAGCAAGCGGGTTCGAGCGGCCCCAACTGGTCGATGAAGGATTTGTCGATCTTGATGATATCGACCGGCATTGTCAGCAGATGGGTAAGCGACGCGTACCCGGTGCCGAAATCGTCGAGCGCGACGCGCAGGCCGCGTTCTCGAAGCTTTCGGATCTGGCCGGCAATCTCATCTGCAAGCCGTCCCAGATAGACCGACTCAGTCACTTCGAGGATGATGTGATCGAGCTGGACATGCGGCCGCAAACGCATCACACAACCGCTCTCCCAGATTACCTATGTGAAGGTCGACCGCAGAAATGTTGATCCCGACGTGCTGGAGGGGAAGGCCTTCATCCAGCCAGGAGCTGATATCATCCGCCACTTGAAGCAGCATTCGCTGTGTGAGGTCTGAGGCAATTTTTGCATCCTTGGTTGCCTCATGAAACATCGCGGCGGCAATGATGTCACCACTATGGGTCTGCATCCGGCAGAGCGCTTCAAACCCCACCACCTCGCGCGTATCCAGTCGAACTATAGGCTGGTAGAACGCTCTAATCCGGTCTTCCCGAAGCGCGAGTTCGGTATCTCGAACAGCACGAAATCGCCGGGTAATCGCGGTTCCAAGCCCAGAAGCATATTCAAAGAAGTTGCCCCGTCGTGTGTCCTTAGCATGATAGAGTGCGACGTCGGCATTCTTGAGCACCCCTTCAGCGGATGCGGCTTGATCCCGTCGCGAACCACCAATTGTTGCTGCGGGAAAAACCACATGACCCGCGCAATCGGCAGCTTTTTTCAGCGTCTCGAGGATCTCGGCAGCAGGCACCTTCAGGTCGACAGTCTCTGCCGCTCCGGTAACGACAATCGCAAACTCGTCGCCTCCCAACCGGAATGTGTCATAAGCACCAACGACCGCCGACAACCGTTGCGAGACGATCCGGATCAGGTCATCACCGGCGGTATGCCCAAACGTGTCGTTGACCAGTTTAAGGTTATCAAGATCAAGAAGAAGGATCCCCCAGTTGTTTGCGCATGTCGTCAGATCCGACAGCCGCTGCTGAAAACGAAGCCTGTTTGGCAGGCCTGTCATCCAGTCCGTGTAGCTCAGTCGCTCACGCTCCGCCACGCGCCGGTCTCTTTCGATTGCAAGGGCGCACAAATGGACGCTCGCATCCACGATCTCCTGTTCGCGCAGGGACGGGCCGCGCTGCTCGCGAAAATAAAAGGCGAAGGTCCCGACCACTTTCTCATCGATTATGATCGGCGAAGACCAGCACGCCCGATACCCGAGCGGTGATGCCATATCACGAAAGTCTCGCCAGCGGGGATCGGTCGCGATGTCGGTGACGACGACAGGCTTTCCTAGGAACGCTGCAGTACCACAGGAACCGACGAGGGGGCCTACCCGCAATCCGTTGATGGCGTTGGAAAAATCGTCCGGCAGGGTGGGGGCCGCCAGGGTTTGTAACCGACCCTCGTCCACGGCAAGGACCGAGCAGACAGCGTCAGTGGCGATCGCCTCGACTGCTCTGCAAAGACTACCAATCGTGATTTTAAGGGGCTCGCCTCGAGCGATCTGTTCCAGAATTACGTTTTGCAGCTGCAGCGTCATTACAAGGCCCCAAGTTGGAGCCGATGTTACATTCACAGCCTTGAATTCTCGTTTAAGATATACGTAAAGTCTAATATAAATTCGCTCATCACTTCCTGCGTGTTTCATCCTGCGTGAACAACCAAGGAGCGTTACAGTGTCGGTGTGGCACTGGGAGCCGTTCCAAACTGTCTGCCGATGAAACGGCTAGCCCGTTACAGCACTAGCCGTTTTAAGAAGATTTCGGCGAGATAGCGGTTGCTCCTGCAACATCAACTGTCACTCCTAACCGCGAAAGTACAGGAGCGGATTATGAGCGTCAGGAAAAGGTAACGTTCAGACTGATCGGGACCGTCGCGAGTGCCTTTGACACAGGGCATCCTTCTTTCGCCTTGTTGGCTAGCTCGGTGAAACGCGCCTCGTCAGCATTTGGCACAGTACCGCTAAGGTTCAGTTCGATTGCCGTGATCGCGAAACCGTCTCCGACCTTATCAAGACTGACAACCGCTTTCGTGTCTAGACTTGTCGCCGTTAAGCCCGCATCACCAAGGATCAGGGAAAGCGCCATTGTAAAGCAGGCGGCATGGGCCGCACCGATCAATTCCTCGGGATTTGTTCCCTTCACACCTTCGAAACGTGTTTTAAAGCCATAAGGATGGGCGTTAAGAGCTCCGCTCTCGGACGAGATTTCCCCCATTCCATCCTTCAGGCCGCCAGTCCAGTGCGCCGATCCGCTTTTTTTGATCACCATATTTTTCCTCCTTTTCTCTATTCAAAGATTGCTTGAATTGACGGACATTCAAAACCAACCACCTGAATGGCTTGATGTCAAACGACCAAGCTTGGATACCATGCGCTGGGGTAATACGTACGGGTATGCCCGTGCGATCGAGGGGCATCGCGATGGTGAAGTGGAGGAGCAGTCTGTCAACCTGCTCGCGATGCACACCCTAGGCGGCGTTCCCGATCGGCGCGGCAAAGCATATTAAGCGCGCAACTGAAATGGTGCCGCCGATTTTTATGGCTTTGCGGACGCCAGGCGCTCAAACAGGATCGCGACAGCCTCCGCGCCAGGGTCGACGTTTCCACTGAGATTTCTGGCTGCGACATGGGCGGATCTCCCGGCTTTTGCAGACTGCATCTTTCCCGTCAGGTTGGCGCCATGCCGCGCAGCTAGAGCAGCACTTTGCAAGTTGGAGCCGCCAACCAGACTTTCGATTGCCAGCTGAAGCGCATCGATCATCGTGCGGTCGCCTAGGTTTGCTCCTCCATAGGACTTCATCTTATCTAGGCCAGCCTTCAGGGCTTTAGGCCAATTGGAGGCCTGTCCGTAGGCATCTGAAGCGGCAGCGAAAAAGATAGCTAGCAAAATTCCGCTCGATCCGCCCATATTACGAGACAGAATATCACTCAGGCGGGCACAAAGGTTTGAGCCTGCATCAAGGGGAAGGCCGTCAAGCTCGCCCGCAATCGTGCGGGCAGCCGTTGCGAAGGTGGAGCCAGTGTCACCATCTCCCACGCGGCTATCGAGTTCGTTTAAAAATGCTTCCTTCTCGATGAACAACGCGGTCGCCGTCGAAAGGATCGTCCTCATCGCGGCATTTTCCGAAGGCTCGAATGTCCGGGCCAAGCTGCCACTTTCAATCGGCAAGAATTCCAGTATTGACGGGCGAATCGCGGCCTGCCAGGCTAATGGTTCGACATCGGAGGTGATCGCTTCCTCCAACTCCGCGTCCAAAACAAGATATGACAACGAGAACCCCTTCATATCCAGCGAGGTCATTAGCCTCCTTGGCCCAATGAGATAATCGACGCTCTCAAAAAGCGGTGTGGCGACAACGGCGTCTGTTACCGATGCCATTTCCAGCTCCGTCATGCCCCCCAGATTATTGATAAGCAGCGCGACGCGCGCGTCGGCCGGCAACCCTTTCGCCAAATGCGAAGAGACGGTTCCGACGAGTTCACCGATCGGGCGGTTCTCTACCAGTTCGATGCCTGGTTCGCCATGGATGCCAAGCCCTAGCTCCGCGTGCCCCTGTTTGATGCGGTCAGTTTTTTGGGCACCGGGAATGGTGCACGTGTCAACCGCAAGTCCAAGCGTTGCGAGCTGCGATGAAGCTTTACGGGCGGCGGCCGCCACAGCTTTAAGTGAAGCGCCGCGCGTCGATAAATGTCCGGCGACTTTGTGAACAAAAAGCGTTCCTGCAAGGCCACGCGGCTGGGCCGACCCTGGAATTGCGATATCGTCGGAGACAACAACCGTCTCAACTTGATATCCGAGCGCGCGTGCTCTTTCAGCGGCAAGTCCGAAATTCAGGCGATCGCCGGTATAGTTTTTTACGACAAGCAAGCAGCCGGCTGGCCCAGTGACAGCGGTGATCGCGCTGAAGACCGCGTCGACGCTTGGGGAGGCGAACACTTCGCCACATACGGCCGCGGTCAAAAGTCCGTTGCCGACGAAACCGGCATGGGCGGGTTCGTGCCCGGACCCGCCGCCCGAAATCACCGCAACCTTGCGTTTATCCACATCCTTGGCAACGACTACTTTGATGTCGGGATAACCTTCCAGAAGAGCAAGGTTTCGACCTCTCGCGGTCGTGACAACGCCAACCAATGCCGTTTCAACGAGCTTGGATTTTTCGGTGATGAAATGGTTCATGGCTTCCTCCCTTAAATACATGCGAACCTGGATGCGTCCCAATCACGGCTGACCTGTCATTTTTCATCGCAGGACCGGTCGATACAAGGGCACCGGTGCCTCGCGCTTATTCAAGAGCTGGACCCAGACTTAAACCGTGGCCCAGCGGTCAAATTCCTCTCTGGTGAACGCCGACGGATTTTCGACGCAGAAAGGAGCGCCGTACTCATGAGCGGGATAGGTTCGGGGTCGTTTGCTGTGGCTGCGGTCAGGGGCGACGCCGTTGCCCCGAGTATGAGACCTCGTTGGCGGCGTTATTCACAAGATTGCGAGAGCAGAGGCGGTCGATCACAACTTGCGGTTCTGGCGAGTGAGTTCCGCAACGCTGCCCACTGGGTCGTGGGGATCTGCCAGAAGATGTTAGCTCGCCAGTTTAAGATCGGGGGAGATCCGGCTGAGATCTGTAGGTTGCAACGTGATCTCAAACAGTACAAGAGCTTCATCCCGCGACGCCCGACCACCCAGTGCCTTCAATATGCAGGCTTCGGCTGCCGCACAGTCCAAACCCCTAAAATGCGAATAAGCCGCCTCGCTTTGAGTACAGCCGTATTCGCACAGCGTGCCCTGACTAAAGCTTTGTTATCAACGCTGCTTCTTCGTCATCGCGCTGACGGCCACCGATGGCTGCTGCAGCGGATGCTATGAAGGCGCCAATCAGAAGCGATACAGCTCCGAGCATTGCCGTGGTCGATGCCGACTTGCGCGCCTCGTCAGCGGCCCGTTGCGTTTCCACTTTTGTCCGCTCTATGCTCTGAAGTACGGCTGCGACCCTTTGATTGGCCTCATCCGGCGTCAAACCAGTGCGAGACGCGACGACTGCGGAGAGATAGGTTCTGTCTTCCTCAGGCATATTCCCTGCCGCTGCGGATTTTAAGAGTATCCGGGAGACCTCGGCCGCTGCGGCTGCATCGTCGGACTGCGCTCGGTTGCGAAGATCCTGAGGACGCAAAAGCACATCCGTAAAGTAACCTGTTGCCATATCTGGCCCGACATCATCACCTTTAGAGGCCGACGCCCCGGCGATGCTGGCAGTAGAGGCTGCCGGTGTTATAGCCTGCACGCCGCCTCCGATAAGTGATGTGAACGCGGATCCGGCAAGACCGGCAATCACAACTGTCGCGAGCGCCCAGGTAAGGAAGCCATGCGCCGTATCGCGAAAGAAAACCTCATCCGTGTGGACACCTACCCATTTCGTGCGGAGACGGCCGGTCAGGTATCCACCGAGTGCGGAGGCCAACCACTGTACCACCACAAACCATATCGCCGCGGTCACGCTCACCGTTGTGAATGACGCACTCTCGCCAGCCCAAGGCGACACCATCGTGAGCCCGACGCCGGCGCCTAGAAGAAGCAAGATAAGAGCGATAGCGGATGACGCGATTGCGCCGCCTATAACGGGTCCCCAACTAAGCGCAGATACGGAAGATTCAACGCCGACATCGGAAACACCAGATTGGTAGATAGGCATTTCATCCTCCTATCGCATGAACAGGACTAGCAGGATGACGATCGGCAATGGGATGCCAAGAAGCCAGAGAAGAATACCGCGACCCATGAGAGGCCTCCAATGAATTGAAAGTTCACAGCGCCCGAACGTTATTAAGAAACGGAAGTTCCTTAGCAAATCTCCTTCGAACGGTTTGGAACTTGAATATTGGAGATGGATGAACGTGAAAATCGTAGCGCTGGGTGCACTAGTCCTTGGCCCTTGGAGCTTCGGCCAGCACGCTTCGGGCTCTCCGACGTTAACCGCGGCCTTCCGATTCTCCCTCACATTCATCGGAAATGTCCTCGTTCCGGTTCCGGCCGGGAACTGAGTGCCGCTCCAAGATTTGGACGCCGTGAGAACGATGATGGTGGAGCAGATACCCGTTTATTTTTTCAATTTGCGTGATGGCCACAAATTCGAGAAAGATCCCGAGGGCGGAGAATTCGCCTCTCTCAAGAAGCCCGCGAGAAGATCATTTTGGCAGCCAGGGAAATGATGGTATCAAAGGTAGGTTCAGGGGAGAAAATTGACGGGAAGGCGTTCGAAATAACCGATGAATACGGTGCGAATCTGAAGCCCAGCTTAGTGCGCTTGCTGAACTCCATCGAGGTTGCGCGGATGGTTGGGGCTTCCTCGATACCTGATGACATTTAGGGCAAATAGCTGTCAATGGTTCAGGCGTTGGCTGGCTAAGGCGCATTGCCAATTCTCGAAGAAGGCATCACGCCATGCTCCAAGCACCCAGGAGAAATCCCCTCCATCAAGCCATAGTTCCGAAAAACGGTCTGGCGCTTGTTGGCTGTTGATGCAGCCGAGAAGTCGGACTTGTTACCAACATCGAACTGGACGACGTGCCCTCCCTCATCAAACGCTGCATCACCGTCCGGAGCCCAGAGAATATGTCCGGCCAATATCGCGTCCGTGAGGCCCGGGTTAGGCGGCTCTCCGTAACAGGCCTTCAGGAATTGCTCTGCTATCGCATAGCCGTCATACCGGCCATCTGGCCTTCGGACGGATATGCTTGGGTGATTTCGCTCTCAACAGCAAACGTTTGGGGTCGCCGATCAACATGGATGCGCTTCGTTTTTGCGTGGAAACAGACCGGCTCTAGCATCGGAGTGTCGGGAAAACTAGTCCGCTTCAGGCCGATAGAGGCCCACCGCCCTGACATCGTCGGTCGGGGTGTCAGGTCAGTGCGGCCGCAATCCTTTTCTGTAGGTCTAGCCGCACTCTCGACTTTATGTCCGCGATGTCCAACGGCGTGGGGATCTCTGAAATTCGAGGGGTAAACGGGCTAATTAGCGGATGCCATTTGTCTCGCCGTTTAAGGCCTATCTCTTCCACAACAGCAGTACGTTCAGTTTTTGGGCCTATGAAGACTGTTGGTATTCCCATCGCTATGCAGGGCATTGCGCAATGGATTCGTTTCGTGACTACCAATGCGGCTTTTCGTCCATAAGTTTCGATCATGCTTTTAGCGAAAGCCAGGCGAACGAGGGTCGGCGTTTCCACGACGCGGTGGCTGATAGATTTCAATTTCAACCCGTGGTTCTTCCTGAACGAACGAGTGAACGCGTTTTCGTCTGCCTCAACCAAATAAATCGAATCGGGCGACCTGTCGGCTACAGGTTCAAAAGTGAGCGTAGAGCAAAGAGATAGATATGCATCGACCCCGAGAGACCTCACAAAGTCAACGGTTGCGCTATCGCGGCAACCTATCGGTTCGTGTCTTTTCAAATATTGGGCGTGGCGCGCAATAGTTGGTTTGGCCCTGTCTTGGACATGAAACCCGAAGAATATGGGTTTGATGCTCTGGCTCGGCGGCCAATTGTCTAGCTTTTCGAGGAACCATCCATTGGTAACGAGAATAGCCGGAGGTCCGTCGTACTTGCTCAGGTGGTCTCTATCGATGAAAGCATCGACCCTCGGAAGATGCTGCATGACCGCGACGGTTTGGACGTCATCGCCGATGTTGTTGCTTAACCACTCAAGCGCGAGAATATTCATCGGCCCCCCAGACGTTTCGCACCTGTTAGTACGGCAATATGGAAAATGCAACGCACTAGGTTGCGTACGATACCGTACACAACTCTTCTGTTGATCCGAGCGCTTTTCATTTTAGGGTGCAGCTATAACGGGAGAAACCCTTTGGATGGACCAATCAGAGGACTACCAGAAGTTACGAGAAATAATTGCTGCAGATCAGGCCATCGCTGGATCTCAAATTTTAACTCCATCTCTGGGGGAGTTGAAGTCTGGTTCAGTCAGTCGAGGATTTCTAGACTTTAAGGATATGCTGCCACAGCTATCGTCTGATGAGCTTGGTCCTCTATTGATCGACTTGGCTTCTACCGGACAAAGGGCAATGGGAGTAATATCTCCTTACTACTCGAACCAAATGCGGGAGGACGGATTAAATCTCTATCGAACAGTCATGCCAGATGACTGGTGGAAAGCTTTGTTGGAGAAGCATTTTTTAATAACTGAATTTGTGGCTTCGCATCGCGGGAGCGAATTTTTGTGGACCAATTTCAAAGTGTCCGAAGGAACGCGGTTGAGGCTTGCCCGTGTTGGAAAGGTATCGTCGGTTAGGCGAGAGCTGTCCCGCCTGATAAGTCGCACAAAAGTTGGCTGGAGATCCCTTACGGGGCAATGTGTGCGCCGAAACGATCTTTTAGCGCTGTTAGACGGCAAGAGTGTTGCTGTTGTAGGAAACGCTCGCTCTCTGAACTGTCAAGACTTCGGTCGGGAGATCGACTCGCACGACATAGTTATTCGGTTCAATAGAGTGCCAATCGTGTCTCGTGGTTCGCACGGTTACCGTACCACCTGGGTTGCGACAGGGGTTCCGATCAATCAGCAGCGATTGTCTTCTCTTGGGGCCAGTCATGTGCTCTGGCTGTCTCGTTACCGTAGGAAAATCCCCAGGGAAACGGCGTCGATTGACAATCTCTACCTCCATCCGACTGGGATGATCGATGCACTTGCAGAACGGTCGAATGTCATGAGGCCAACAACAGGTCTTGCGGCAATCGATCTTCTCTCATCATCGATGGCGCGACAGATCACTCTGTACGGGTTTGATTTTTACCTCAGCCAATCTTCGTCATCCCACCAGACTATTGAAACCGCTCCTCATCAATTCGATAGGGAAGAGTTGTTTGTGAGAACGCTCGTCCAGGATGATCACCGGTTCGTGATCAAATGACAGAGCGCTGCCCTGACATCATTTACGCCATTCCGTGCATAAGGCTTCAAAAATGGATGGATAAGATCGCGACTACTGCCAGCACACTGATAATCGAACATGCGATGATACAGGAAACAATCACGAATTTCCCATCGCCCACGCTGCGTGTCGGTAGTGGAATATTCGGGAACTGCTCGTTGACTGGCTTCATGGCGGGCCTCACGGGAGAGTTAATCGCATAGCATCCATCAAAGGGAGGCCAAGGGCCTCCACCCCTGTCCATATCTGGTTAGCGATCCTTACCGGATTGCTTGTCCTGATCGTCACGGTGCTCGGTGCCCTGTTTTTCATTCTGCTCCCGGGTCTGCCGGTGCTGCTGCTGATCCTGCGGTTTTGCGGTCCGCTGCTGCTGCTGCTGGTCTCTACCCTTGTCAGGGCGTTCCTGATTTTCATTTCCCATGTCAAAACTCCTCCTATGGGATATTCCTCGTTACCGAGGCGCAATCCTAACAGTGTGGAAACGGCGATGTTCCTACCTCCAGATGCTATACGTTGATTTACGATCTCGTGGCTTCTGAGAGCGATCCAGGGGCTGCTGATCGAAAAACCCGCGCGGACTGCCATAGCGGCCCCAGTCGGCAATGAAACTCGGTGTTGAAGGAACTTCATCTGCGATTTTTAGTTTAGTGGGCGAAGCCGGGGTACCGTTTATGTCCGCTGAAGACGTTTTGCACTCGCAATGTTTCAACGAGGGAAGAAGAGCAGCTTGCATAGGGATGCCACGGCATTCCAATCCCTACCTAGACCGCGCCGGCATCAGTCTCCATGCTTGGGTTGAAGGCTTCGAGACAGTTAGCAACTCCGAGATCATACCGACTGAACGTATCCACCTATTTCATCTAGGCAGGGAAGCCGCCGAGCTTGGAGATCCAGCATCTGTTTGTCCATATACCGAGGACGAAAACCCAGAGAGAATGGAAATTTGGCTCATTGGTTATGCGCCCCACATAGATCCGGACATCGTCGCCAATGACAACGTCGCGCCCTCATGAGCTTTTTAGGGCATCCCCTTTGGTTACGAGCGTAACTCGCCGCCCTGACATCGTCGGCTTTGCGCCATTAGCATGCGTAATCGGGCGGTCCCACGAGAGGCAAGCTCCTAGTACAATCCTGGTGCAACCGGGATGAAGGGAGATGACGATGTTCTACGCTGCTTTAGACGTGTCACTGCGCTCAGTGGCAATTTGCATCATCGACGAGGCCGGAAAAGTCAGGCTCGAACGGTCCGTGCCATCAGACGTACCTGATATTGTCCGTTGCTTGGAGGAGTTAGGTAAACCTATCCATCAGATCGGACTGGAAGCTGGCACGTTGACCCAACACCTGACGTACGGCCTCACGGAAACTGGCTTCGATGTCGTGTGCATGGAGGCTCGCCAAGTCAATGCTGCTCTTTCGGCCATGCGGAATAAAACGGACAAAAACGATGCGCGCGGTATCGCCCAACTGCTTCGATCGGGTTGGTACAGCAGGGTACACGTGAAGAGTGTTGGAAGCCACTATACCCGAGCGCTTCTTAGCAGCCGGAAGGTAGTGCAGCGAAAATGCCTTGATCTCGAAAACGAGCTTCGAGGGCTACTCAAGGTCTTCGGCGTCAAGCTGCCGATACGCCTGTCTGGTGGTGCATTTGAAAAGGCCGTCCGCGACCGATCGAAAACGATCCAGCGCTCAGTCATGCGCTTTTGCCAATGCTGGAGGCTAGGCAAATGCTTCTGGAGACGTTCCTCGAGCTGGATCGACGTGTCCGAAAGGCCGCCAATCAAGATGCCGTAACCACTCGTTTCATGAGTGTTCCGGGCGTCGGATATGTCACGGCTCTGAGCTTCAAGGCCGCAGTCGATGACCCAGCCCGTTTCAAGAGCTCACGAACGGTCGGAGCTCACTTCGGATTAACGCCACGGCGCTTCCAGTTTGGAGAAAAAGATAATCCCGGTCGCATCTCACACGCTGGTGATGCCGATGTGCGCGCGACGCTCTACGCCGCGGCCAACGCAATGCTTATGCGATCGATCGCGTGGAGCAGCCTGAAAGCCTGGGGTGTACGCCTCATGAAAACAAAAGGAAGGCGGCGAGCCATTGTCGCTGTTGCCCGCAAAATTGCTGTCTTGCTCCATCGCATGTGGCTTGACGGCACAGAATTCCGGTTTGGATCGGAGGCTGCAGCATGAATTGAAACAGCGACCGAAACCGATCCTGCCCGGATCGTCCCATGCGGACGACGGGATGGATAAAGCCGACTATGACTGCTGCGCTTCGAGCGCGTCCAAAAGCGAGGCTCTCCAGACCCTGATCCCATGCATGCGCGCAGCGGCTCCAAGCGAAACGGAGCCAACAGACTGCGAAGAGAAGCGTGACCCGCGTGAACGATCAGGCCGTTAATTATCAGAAAGAAAGAGCTTGACCCAAATGCCCGATTAGAGAAGCAGACATTGTCCTGTGCCGCTCATAGCTTGTTTATTCAGCGCTGGCGGTTGTATCGCGCCACGCTCTAAAAACGCGGGAGGGGCCGTCGCCGTCACACTCCTGTAAGCCTTCATCCGTCATGCCGATCTTCGCAGCGACGTGGATCGATCCGAATTTTTCAGGATCAATGTCCGCGATCACACCATCGAGATCGAGGGTTTCCAGTGCGTAATCCAGAATGGCCTTGGCGGCTTCAGTTGCCTATCCCTTCCCCCAAGCACTGCGATTGAATCTCCAGCCGATCTCGACTTCGGAGTTGATGTTGTCGGTGGGAATAAGCAAAATCCACCCGAGGGAAAGGTCGGGGTGCTCGTGCTGGAAAACAGACCAATAACCAAGTCCATACCCGAAGGTAGCCTCGATCCGCTCTCGAACAAACGCCTCATGACGCTCCGGGTCTGACCAAGGACCGGGAATGAACTTCGTCACTCCGGGTCACGATGCATTGCCCAGACAAGCGGCAAGGCCTCCTAGTTCGCGTGGCTTGGCAAGAGGCGAGCGGTTTTGAATGTAGGAAGTCTCGACATAGTTCTGCCATTTCTCACTTAGAAACATTTAGTCCACTAGCAACATGCGCTTCCGGTTTAAGTGCTCAAACGTCTGCTTCGGGCCGACTGCGGTCTTCCGCTTCGTGCCGATGGCCGCCATGACGCAGAAGCGCTAATCTATGATGCGGTGTCTTTACCGAAGAAGCCCGTCGACATCGAAATCTTCCCAACCGCGAAGCTGTGGCGCCGGATCATCGGGATTACGATCTGGCTTCTTGGGTCCCTTCGTTGCCTTTTTAACAGAACGGTTCAGGTTTCTCTGATGAGCGGCCCGCCGCCGTTTTTCAGCTTTCGCCTCAGCATCTTCCCCCCGCCACTCGTCGACTATACCCCGGTCGAGAAGGTCCTCCACGATTTTGGGATCGAATACATGGAACGTGATCTGACGGGCGCGACCATTCAACCGGACCGTTCGCGTCCCGGCGCTCGGTAGTCGCCCGTCTGCGAGCCATCGATGACGCTCGCTCGTCTTTATAGTCAGGATATCCCGTATTTCACGAGGGATCACCGGAAGAGTTTCGACATCCTTCATCGCCTTCGAGACGACAGCCACCGCTGTTAAGAAAGCGGTCTTATCGCTGGCGGGCATCGCAAGGGTGAGGTCGCGGCCCTCCAGAACTAACGACTTCTTCGTTGTACCCGAGAGCCGCGATTGGATCTCCTGCAATATTCCCTTTGCTCGTACGGACGATCCCAGGGTGGCCGCTGGCGAAAGCGTCCATGTTTTCAGCAGCTCGATGTCTGTTTTCGCGATCTTTGGCATCGCCCTAAGATGGGGGCAGCACACCCGCAGGTCAACGATATGTAGTGTTCGGCATAGACGGAGCCGACGGAGATCGCATTCTATCGACCGTAACTTTGCGCTAGAGGTCATAGGCGGGCGTTTCCATCAGGCGCGTCGTTTCTTTGACTAGAAGCGCTTCTTCAATCTTATCATAGCCAGGAGTTTTGTAGAAATTTATCGCAGTCAGCGACGACGGCACACGCATCCTGCAAGCTTAGATCAGTTGCTTGCCGATTGTATGACCGCTTCGGGCCGGTGGCCGACTTCTGCCTCGCGCCAAATGAAGACGCTAGGCCCGCCGAGAGGAAAAGGAAATCAACTTCTGCTTCGCGTCAACTAAGGCAGTGGTAAATTTTTCAAAGTCGATGGCGAGAGGACTGGTTACTGCTCCGCCGCTGTCTCGGTAGCGAGAATAAATGCTTACCTCAAACTGATCCGTAGATCGCTCTTGGCACCATTGTCGAAGAGGATTTCGGCAACTAGCTCTCCATATGCTGTGTCTGAGGTTATCGCTATTTCGTAGCTTATTTAAATTGCTTTGGTCTATCCCAGGGCCGAGGCTGTGTGAAAACCAGCGCATCCCGTAGCAATTCGTAATCGAGCTTGGGCTGGCGGAATTGGCTCTATGTTGCGCCTATCGAATGCTGGAAGGCGTCGCAAATAGTCCCGGTGGTTTAGTTCGGCGGCTTTTGGGGCCAAAAGGGCGTTTAGCCCCCATTTCAAGCGGCTATGGCTCTGATGAGCGCTCTTGCGCCAATCATATTGATCATCCGTTTGACGTTGTAGGCCAGCACGTGCAGCGCCATTTCCGTTCTCACGTTCTTCAGTCTGCGCATCTGGAAATGAGTTGCGCCCATCCAAGCCTTGATGGTTCCGAACGGATGCTCGACCGTGCATCGCCGGGTTCGCATGAGGCTCGGATTGTCGTCCATTCGGGAATAAATAGCTTCGGTCAGATGCTCGTGCTCCCAGCGTGTGATCCGCCGTTCCTTGCGCGATGTGCATTGTGCCTTGAGGGGGCATGACGGACAATCCGTGCGCCAGTATCGCCGAAGCATCAGTCCTTCCCCCCCTGGTATATCTGTATGCCAGCGCCTTTCCGGCAGGGCAAACATACGTGTCTGTGGCGCCGTCGTAGACGAAGTCAGCCTTCACGAACATGCCCTTCTTGCGGTTGTTCGACGTCTCCGGTCTCGGCACCGTTGCCTTAATCCCTCCCTCATGACAGCTCAACAGTTTAGCTCCGTTGAAATAACCACGGTCGGCGATGGCATCGAGCTTATCGACCTTCAGTACTTCCATTGCCGCCTTGGCCATGGGAGCCAGTTGCGATCGATCATTGCCGATATTGGTGACCTCGTGCGTGACGATAAGATGCGTCTCGACATCAACCGCTGTCTGCACCTTGTAGCCCACCCAGACCCGTGCCTCTGCCATATGTCGCCTTGGATCGGGCGTCTGGATCAGTCAGCGAAATCTGGCTGTCAGGCTTATCATTCAGCGTTTCCGCGATACCTTCCAGGCCTTGGTCTTCTTGGCGAACAGAGCGAGCTATTCCTTCAGCCGTGTGACTTTGCGCAGCGTTGCGTCAGATTGCTGCAAGGCGTCAGCTCTGCCCATTTCCTCCAAATACCGCGACGCGCTTGCTTCGAGGTGGCTGATCCGCAATTCGATCTTGCTGGAGGTGAAGTTGCGATCCCGGTTGTTGACGGCTTTGAACTTGCTTCCATCGATCGCGAAATTGCCGCCGCTCAACACACCGATCTGGCGGCATAACTCGACAAATCTGGCGCAGGCCTTACGAATTGCCGAGCCGTTGTCCTTCCGGAAGTCGGCTATGCTTTTGTGATCAGGCACCAGCCGCCTGGTCAACCACATCACCTCAACATTACGCCCGGCTTCACGTTCCAGCCTACGACTTGAAGGGATGCGGTTCAGGTAGCCATAGATGAAAAGCTTCAGCAACACCGAAGGGTGATAGCTGGGACGTCCGGTTTGCGCAGGCGACATGTGGCCGAAACCTGTGCCCGCCAAATCCATCGCCTCAACGAACGCCTCTATCACTCGAGCGGGGTGATCGTCGTCGATCCAATCATCGAGGCGGTCCGGAGATAGCGTAACCTGATCACGACTTATGCCTTCGATATAGCCTGACATTGCCACCTCCGATCGACGAAGATGATTCTACATCAGGACCAGGTTTTCACACAGCCTCGGCCGAAAGCCGTCATGGTGCTGACGTGCCAATCGCGGCTCGCGCCAACCGTCCAGATCGATATTGAGCGCTATGGCTGATAGTTAGTTGTTTAGGAGCCTTTGTTCGGGGCAGCCAAATTAGAAGGAACTGAATGAACCTGATAGCCCATGTTGACGCGTTCATGCGAAAGCTCACGTAAAAGCGGTTAATCGTCTTCTACCGAGAACCATTGAAACACGCCATTCTTGACGCTATATTGCGTCTATATTATCGGCTCTCTGGACTGAAGGTGTATCATGGGCCTCGCACAATATGCAGATAACGGACTGTTCGCACCGCGCAAGATCGCCGATGCGTTTCGCACGACTAGCGAAGAGATCGCCCGCACTGCAGGACTCGGAAAAGACGCCATCCAGCGCAAGGATCGTATTCGCTCCGATAGAACGCAGCGGCGCCTTCGCGAGATGATCGAAATCGTCAACAAGGTTGAGCGACGCTTTGGATCGGCATTGATTGCCTATGCCTGGTATCGCTCGGAGCCGCTGTCCGGTTTCTCCGGACAGACTGCAATGCAACTGGTCCGCAGCGGTCGGGCCGATGAGGTGCTCGACTATATCGACGCTGTCGACGCCGGCGTTCACGCATAAGTTCGGCGTATGCACTATCAAGGAAAGCTCTATCGGGCGCTTAACCCGATATACGCCTGTGAACCTCTTTCGGGACGCGGCGCGGAACTATACGGAGGCCGGTTTAACGCGAAAGGCGTGCCTGCCCTTTACACATCGCTGACGATCATGACGGCGCTCAAAGAAGCCAATCAGGTCGGCAATCTGCAACCGACGACGCTGGTCTCCTATGATGCCGATCTCGAACGTGTATTCGACTGTCGGGAAGACACGACCGTTCAGGCGCAAGGCATCGATGCGGCGGCGCTCGCAGATCATACCTGGCGTGATCAGATGAAGTCTGCCGGAGAGGCGAGAACGCAGACCTTCGCGCGTCAGCTTGCCGCCGACGGCTATTGCGGGCTGATCGTAAAGAGCTACGCAGCCGCCGCAACCGACGATGATCTCAATCTTGTCCTGTGGGCGTGGAGTAACGCGGCACCGAGCCGCCTGATCCTGATCGACGACGAACACCGACTGTCGCGATAGTAGGTGGAGGACGCTACGGCATTCCTCCTCGAGCCGGAATGGTATGCTCGCAAAGTAGTGACTATCGAACGCATCCCTTAGCCGCCGGTGGGTAGATGCGAAAACTGTGCAATCGAGATCGAAGTCCAGGAGGCTAAGGTCCACATCCGGCTCCCTCCGTTTAGGCGCGCCGCCTATTCCGCTTGCTGTCCGTTCGAAAAAACCCGCAAGCGTTGTCAATCAGGGGCGTTTTGCCATTCGTCGATCACTTGTTTTTCAACCATGGCCGCATCCTTCCGTTTGCGCGGTTAGAAAACCTCCCTGGCATGTTGACTTTGTCCGCACGCGGCGCACACCGCGTTAGGTCTCCCACAATTTGTGACCTCGGACGATAAGTGCAGCAATCTATCGTTTTCGCCAGATTGACTTAAGTGTCGGGATATCGCGTACGCGAATGCTTGGACCGAACCAGATAGAAGTCGCGCATCATTCGTGGGGAAAGCTCTAATGAGTAGACGATCACAAGTCAGAACAACGAGAGTAGCGTGGAAACGGGTTACGGTTTCTGTCATTACGTGAGTGCCGCGCAAGTTTAATCGTGTATGCGGTAATGTAGCTCTGTCCCAATCCCTGACGGATTGGATCAACAGAGCAGTGACGTGCGGCCCACAGAGGAGATCTTTCATGGCTGATGAGAATACTGCTGGCAAAATTGCCGATGGCGTTGGAGCTGAAACCACGACTGCACCTGTCTTAGAAAAAAAGAAGCGCGCACCGCGGCTCCCGAAAGCCGTCGCAGCTGAAACAGTAGCCACCGCTGCCGCTGCTCACGCTGCCGCAGAAACGCCGGCTAAGGCTCCCCGCGCCAAGCGTGGTCCAAAAGCCGAGGTTGCTAAATCCACCAAAACAGTGGAAGTGAAACAGCCGGCTAAAAAAGGCGCTCGTGGCGCGGCAGTCGCCAAGAAGGCAGCACCGCTTGTGGCAACTGATGACATCGCAGAACTGATCAAGCTCGAAGAAGAGAACAAGAACCTTCGCGCACAGTTGGCGACCAAGCTGCGCGACGAGAACGCAGACCTTCGCAAGCGCCTTGGGCAGAAGTGATTCTACCTGGCGGTTGAAATCGAAGATCAGCCGCAGAGACGTCTGTTCACACGTAACTGTCGGGCTCATTCCCTGAGCCCGACAAATTTCGAATTTCAATAGCGGCAACGACAGCTGCAATACGATAAGGGTTGTGATCCGATGAAAACACCATGGAGATTTCTTTCGGACCTGGTGTCGCGAAAATCAGAGGACCGCCCAGTCGAGCAGATTACCAAAGCTTCTGCTGTTGTAGCGATCGAGCATTATCCTGAGGAAGAA
This sequence comes from Aliirhizobium wenxiniae, assembly GCF_014201355.1. Classification (GTDB taxonomy): domain Bacteria; phylum Pseudomonadota; class Alphaproteobacteria; order Rhizobiales; family Rhizobiaceae; genus Neorhizobium; species Neorhizobium wenxiniae. The sequence continues at coordinate 205,961 of NZ_JACHEG010000006.1, read as the reverse complement.
GTCCCACCCTCTAGTGCGGTTTCGGTTGAAAATCCGGTTGAGGCTGAAACCAATCTAGCTGCCCAGGAAGTAGAAGCGACGGAAATCGCTCTTGCCGTTCCAGTGGTCGAAGGCGATGCTATCGAGCAGTCACTCGAACCTGTCGAGATGGATTTCTCTGCTGAGCCCGAAGCGCTGCCGAAAGAACAAGCCAGCGAATTCGACGATGCAGGTGATGTCGCTGAGGATGCCGCTCTCGCAACGGCCCCGAAGGCAACAGCCACGAAGCGGAGAGGGAGGGCGGCTCCTGCTGCGTCTCCGATTGGTCTGCCTCGTGAGCAGGAACCAGACCAATCCAGTGTCAAGAAAACGGCCTACGACGAGATGATCGAACTAGATCAGGAGATCCTTGAACTGAGGCAGCTTCTGTCGAAAAAACTCATTATTCAGAACGCGCAACTGAAGACTTTGCTCGATCGCTACTAACGAAGGTTGCTCTCGCGTTCCATGATGTAGCTCGCCGCCTCGAACACGTGCTCTATCGCTTTCCCGAGATCCGCCGTTGCCTGACGAATATCGGCGGAGACGGCTGGATCTTTAGAAACTATCATTGCCCGGCTACGAATGGCTTCGCACGGATCCGCAATGCCATGGATGAGACGCAACAATTGGCCGGTATCGGTCATTCGTATACCTCGACATACTTCGAATGCTTTGCTTAAGCGAGCTTACACATCCTGGTTAGGATGCCGCAAGGATGCGGCACCACAGGGAAACTGTGGGCAGAGAGCTTTTGAAGCAACGATTTGTCTTGGACTTGTTTCGACCTGCGCGGTGGTAAATAATTTAGAGATGCCCAACGTGATCGAACGTCCCAAGCCAATGGGGCCAGCGCATCTCCATCCCGACACAGGGGAGATCAGCCAGTACGGCGCGCTTTGCTTTCGCTAAGATGCCATCGGAGGTTGAGCATACTGCTCATCACGACCCGCGAAACACGGCGATGGACGATTCCAAAGGGCTGGCCGATTAAAGGACTTAAGCCTCACGAAGTCGCGCAACGCGAAGCTTGGGAGGAGGCGGGGGCGAAGGGCCGAGCAAAGCGGAAACCTCTCGGACATTTCACTTATATCAAGTGGCTTGCAGGCGATGAGGCTGTTCCGGCGTGTGTCGCCGTGCATGTCATGGAAGTGAAGCATATGAAAAAGAACTTCCCCGAGCGTGGTGAACGAAGACTCGATTGGGTGTCGCCAGCTGAGGCAACAAGAATGGTTGCCGAGCCGGACCTTCAAGCTCTGTTTCGCAAACTTGAGTTCCGCTACTCGAGGTGAGCACATTCACCTGACAGGATGAGCGCTGTTGCCGTTCGATGGCTTGCGGGAGTGCAATGCCTCCGCGCTTCAGATATCCTTGATTCTAACCGCGCCGACCGACAGATGAGTGATCTGTCGGTCGGCCAGAACGGCACTGAAAGCTGAGCAAGGAAACCAGTTGAAAAATAGCCCGCCCAGAACGCTCCGCAGCTTCGTCGTTGAATACAAATCAAGCCGTCGACAACCGAAGCCAGTAGTCAAGTCGATCTGGGGCGACACGGATCTGAAGACACTCACACAGGCGGTCGCTGATGACATGCCTTTTTCAGCGCCGCGACAAGACATTACGGATAGTATCGAAAAAAATGCGGTCACCAACCAAAACGCCGCTATGACTGAAACACCGGTAGCCGAGCTAGCTGAAAGCTGCGAAGCAGAAGCCAAAGTGGCGTTCGAGTCAGAGCCCGTTCTCGCACCGGTGAACAGGGCGGACGAAGTGCGGGCTGCGATGCCTGCAGCTAAACCGAAAACCCAGCGCCGCTCTAGATCCGCCGGCGTGAGACGTGTCATCCAAAGCCCCAAATCCGCACCTCATACGCCGACGGAAATTCGATACGCGGATCCTGCGACAGACAGTTGCGATGTTCTTTCGGCACTAGAGCTGGAAAACAGGACGCTTAAACATCTGTTGGTGGAAAAGCTGCAATCCGAAAATAGACTGCTTCGGGAAATGCTGGAGCGCTTCGAGCAATAATTTTTGCACACGTGTTGCCATTAAGGCAAGAATCACACGCGAGAATCGACATCCGCAGGAACTTAGTTCGAAGGTGACGCTTTTGCTTCCGGATACAAGGAGAAGCCGATGTCAGATAGCAGCAACAAGACCATCATTGCGACTTTCGAAACGCGCGAAGCAGCGGACCTTGCGGTCGAGCACCTGGTTCAGCAGGTTGGTGTAGATCGAGCAGACATTTTCGTTCAGCCCGTTGGCCAGGATAATTCTTCTGGCGCGCACGTCAGCGGCGGCGATGCTCCAGCAGTGAATGAAGACGGGCGCGGCGACGCTCGGCTTAGCGGCGAGATCGAAGTGTCCGCCGACATATCCGCGAACAAGACTGCGGCACTTCACCGCGCGTTCGGCGATCTTGGCGCGTTACGCGTCACCGCCAAATGAAGAGGCTCTGCGATCCGCTGGTTACTCCGCGCGAGCCCCGACCAGGCGCTTCCCTTCGTCAGTGAGGACAAGATAGGGCGAGCCCTTGAAAGCGATCTCTCGCACGTAAGCGTCTCGCTCAAGCCCTGCAACGGTGGAGGCGGCAATGCGCTTGTCTCCGACCGACCAAGCCCGGCCCAAGCGTCGTTGGTGACGATACCGGTTGATTGCCGACAAGATGTCAACTGATGCTCTAGAGGGCTGCTTTTTACTAAGCGTCGTCATGACAGCTCCACAAGTTGTTCTCTCTATGTTCAGATGATGATTTCGAGTTGGACTTTCAAGATCGCGAACATCGGCCGCCAGATTTCTTAGCCTTGGAACCGGGAGTAAGCGTCCGAGTTTAGTCGGAACACGAAAACGGATCGACGTGATGACCGCAGATCTGAAGAAGGGCGACCATGTAGCTTGGAAAACCAGCCAGGGTGAGACGGAAGGTAAGGTCGTCAAAAAGCAGACCACCCCGACGAAGATTAAAGGTCGCGAGGTTAAGGCCTCGAAATCGGATCCTCAGATGATTGTAGAAAGCTCGAAGAGCGGAGCTAAGGCCGCCCACAAGCCGAGCGCTCTTAAGAAGACGTCATAGGAGAGGTGGCGCCCTCAACTTTCGCTAACTCGAAAAAGTAGTGGCGTGGATCACCGTTAACAATCATTTTGCCGATTACCTGGCCATCCTTCGATCGACGGAAGACTTCTCCAATTGTCTGCCGGTCGTAGACCAAAGCGGCCGTTATCAGTTCATCGTCCATACGCGATTGAAGCACGGCTGTGGTCCCCTGGGCACCGAGCCGGGGAGTAATGTGCGAGAACAAGCGAGGCGCAAACGCTTTGCGTCCAATACCCGAGAAACTCAAAGCCCACCGGGTCGGGAAGTAAGCGGGCTCAATAGCGATGAGCTTGCCAGGCGCTTTTTCAAAGAGAAGGGCGTCGGCCCGCAAATTAGGATGGAATCTCTTTCCAAACCATCCGAGATTTTCGAGCACACCGTCCAGTGGATGCCCGGACGGGCACCCCGAACCTCTCCAAAGTCCAATCATGTCGGCCGCATTGACCGGCTCAAGAGTCCTAAACCACGCCAAGGTTCTTTCCTGCGTATCCGAAGTCTTGGAGGTGGCCATCATTGACTCCTAATTTTGCGGCACGTCGAGTTCGATCATGACCGGGGCATGATCACTGGTATGAGGCCAACTTCTGGGCGTCCTGCGCATTGATGCCGACCTTAGCCAGGGCTCGACGGCCGGTGACAACAAAAAGTGGTCGATACGAAGCCCCGCATCGCGCTGGAAACTGTTTCGCCAATATTTCCAGAATGTGTAGATCCGCTCTTGGGGATGGAGATGGCGGACAGCATCGGTCCAGCCCTGCTTGACCAGATCGGCATAAGCCTCTCGAACCTCCGGTCGATAGAGAGCGTCATCGCTCCAACGTTCCGGCTTATACACGTCGAGGGCAGTCGGCATGACGTTGAAGTCCCCAACAAGAAGGGCAGGGACGTCCAGTTCCAAGACCTCAGCGGCATATCGATGAAGCCGTTTAAACCAGCGCAACTTGTAATCAAACTTCGGCCCAGGAGCCGGATTGCCGTTTGGAAGGTAAAGACATCCGACCAAGATGCCGTCGATTGCTGCTTCGATATAACGACACTGCTGGTCGTCTGGATCGCCAGGAAGGCCTCTGCGCGTTACGAGCGGCTCCGCTCCTCGGACGAGGATCGCAACACCATTCCACGATTTCTGACCGAGCCAAGCAGCTCCATAGCCCGCGAGGCCGATCTCCTTTTCTGGAAACGAGGTTGATTTCAATTCCTGAAGGCAAACGACGTCCGGCTTGTCCTCTTTCAACCAGCGGAGTAGAATTTCGAGGCGGCCGTTTATGCCGTTGACATTGTACGTCGCAATTTTCACAGCTGCGCCCGCGAGATCAATGTGTGATTTTCGGCAATGAAACTTCAGCTTCGAGATCACCGTTGCTCAGAGCATCATAGCGGTTCACCGGCGGCTTGCCGCCTCGGGTACCGAAGCCAGTCAGCTCGATCATCACGCGCTTCGCCTGTTCGACCACCTCGTCTTGGTTCGACAATTTGTGCTCGCGAACTTTCACTGAGACAGCCTCGCCGTCATCTCCGATAAAGTCCACAACCCAATTACCGGCGCCTTCATGCTGGACTCGCGTGTGTCTTAGATTCATTGCCTTGATCCCGGGTTTGCTCGTTGCTCGAAAAACCCACCTCCGTTCCAATCGTTCCGCCGCCCATGCAATTCGTCATATCGAACCGCTTATCAACCTGCCGAATTTCTCGTTCATTCGGATTTTATTAAATATGTTTGCAAATACTCATTAGTCGGGGCTGATCGAACTGGGCGTGGACGAGTTGGATGATCGACAACGATGGAGCCTGCCATGTCCTCGCGTACCGTGCTCGTAGCAGAAGATGATATCCTCATCCGGTTGATGTTGGTCGAGGCCCTAACTGACGACGGCTACCACGTTGTTCAAGCCGGGACGGTCCTAGAAGCTATCTCAGCCATCGGCCGGAACCCGACTTTCGACGCGATGATAACCGACGTCGATATGCCCGGCTCTCTAACGGGACTCGATCTGGCCGCCATGGTGTCGAGCGTGGCACCTCGAACTGAGATTATCGTTGCTTCCGGTCGTGACGTCAGTGATTGCGTCAGTCCGAGCTGGAGTTTCATGCCTAAACCATACAGTCTGGATCGGATACTTGCGCTCCTTGAAAGCCGCCTTGGGGCTCCGGCTCAGAACGGGATTGTCGCCCAGGCGATCTAGTGGTGCTACGTTGCATGGGACGAATATCTCATCGAGCGAAGCTTTATGAAAACAGTCCTTGGTATCGATGCGGCATGGACCTCCCAGGAGCCGAGCGGTGTGGCTCTGGTTTTAAACGATGCCAAGGCGTGGAGGCTTCTGAAGGTTGCTTCCTCATACGAGGCATTCCTGTCCGAAGCTTCCGCACCGACTGCCAGACATTGCGGCTCAATTCCTGACCCCCACGCGCTTCTGGCGAAATCTTTCGCGATAGCTCAGGCGCCGGTCACTATCGGTGCGATCGATATGCCGCTATCGACCGCACCGATCATCGGGCGCCGGGCATCCGATAATATGATCTCTTCTGTGTATGGCGCACGGCACTCTGGTACCCACACGCGGAGCGCCCTGCGTCCCGGCAAGGTAAGCGACGAACTGACAGCTGGCTTCAAGCAGGAGGGGTATCCGCTGCTTACATCAGAGGTAAGGTTGCCAGGCCTTATCGAGGTGTATCCACACCCAGCGTTAATCGAATTGTCGGCTGCCACGCGCAGGCTTCCTTACAAACACTCGAAATCTCGCAAATACTGGCCGGACGACGGTCCGCCGTCTGAAGCTCTTCGAAACTTGGGAGCGTATCGTCATGGTCCTGGAGACCAAAATAAAAGGCGTCGCCGCAGCCCTGCCTTTACCAGGCCGCAACTCCAGAGCCTATGAATTGAAGGCGTTTGAAGATGCTTTGGACGCTTTTGTGTGCGCCTGGGTAGGTGCCTGCGTTGTAGACGGGACGGCGACAGCACACGGCGATGACACGTCCGCAATATGGATACCAAGTGCCTGACTGCTGAAGACTACCAGGTATAGGGTCCGAAACTTTTCATCGGTCGTGCATTTGAAAATGGGCTTGTCGCGCTACGTCAGTTGAATCGGCAATCGGAGCCCCCATGAAGCAAGCTGACAGAATTGCGAAGAGAGAAGAAACGGACCGGGTAGCCTATGAGATCCTGGATAAAGAAGCCGAGGCGCGAGAACTGAAGACGGAACGTCTTCGGCTGCTAAGATTGTCCCGTGATTGCGAAAAGCGCCTGACAAAAGGTGAAGATAAGAAGCCTTGAATGGGAAAAGGCTCGGAAAATCCGAGCCTAGCTTCAATGATCAATGGCTATTCTTGTGGCTCTGCTTTCCAGCATTCACATGCTGTTCGTGAGACCCGCCTTGTTTGCCTGAGGACGATGACGATTTCTTATTCGAGGTTCCTGCATCGGCTTCCGCTGCAGCCTCGGAGGCAGGGGTTTCTTTGGCGGAACTAGAGCCCTTGCCGCTCTGCTGACCTGCCTTGACGTGCTGCTCGTGCGAGCCACCCTGATTAGCCATGATATTCACTCCCTATGGATTTCTATTCGGGGCACATGCCTCAAGAGATCGAACCGGCATTATTTGAAAGCGTTCCCGACTTTTCGCGCTTGGATTATGGAAACTCACCTTGGGGCTCGCGGCTCCCGTTCCAGGGATGCGAACACAATCCGGCGGAACAGCCAGCAAATCGCTGAGTTACTGCCTAACGGACGCGTCAGTGATTGCACAAAAGGAGCCTTTCATGCGCTACAAGGCAAAGCTTGGCGACGTCAGCTTGTTTGAGAACGAAAAAGCAGGACACGATAGCGCCCCTGATCATCGCGGCTATTTCATAGCGCACCGGGACATAAGAGCGGGAGAAAAGGTCGAACTCGCCCTGTGGGCCGGGAAGCCGAACAGTTCGCGCTCATTCGGCGGTCGATTGTCAGACGCTCAGAAAGATGCGGCTTCGACTAGACCTGATCCGCTTGACCTGTTCGGTAACCCCGTGCCTGCTCGCGATAGACGGTGACGGGTCCTTCGGGGTTCACACAACGGAATACCTTCAGGTCGGCCCTACAGCATCCTTTGCGAAAACCGGCAGCGAACTGATAAAGCGCCTATCTCGGCACCACTTGAGCGACGGACCGCGATCTACCCATAAGCGTTTCACCGACGAAATCTGATTGGGGAGGGGTAGGCCAATGAACGCAGTATCCGTTACGGACATTACTCGGCGGCCGCTGGGTTCTGTCTCTCGTGTCTCAATGGCGACCCTAATCACATCAACGTCCACGGCTCCCTCGGATTCTGCATCTTCCAGGATGGCGGTCGAAGTGGCATTACTGCCGGAATAGGCAACGATGGACGCATTCGTATTGAAAGCCAGTGCCACTGAAATGCATTCGTCGGGTGAGAGATTTGTAGCCTCACCCCTAATGCTGTCGTATCGATGCCCTATCCCAGAGCTTTCGCCATTCCTTATCAGTCCATAGAAGTGATACCAGCCGTGAAGGCTGAGATATTCAAGCTTCCAGACCACTTGGTCATACGTGCCGGGCTGTGCCAAGATCCCAGAAAGATCTTGAACGATGTCCTGATAGTTCTCTCTATCAACGTCTACCATTCACCAGCCTCGTACCCGGATACCTATTGTTGGTCAGGAAGAGCGCTCTGCCCCTCCTGACCGAGGTCGTTAAACTTTTGCCTTATCGCCAGCCTCGCGAAGGCTGAGAAAGCGGCTCGTGACGGCCGGAAGGTTTTGATCGAGCCAGTCCGCCATAGCTTTTTCCTCTGCGAGATTCAGTTTGAGGCTGTTTGCTCCAGAATTGTAGCCGCCTGTTTCGGCGATTGTGATCAACGACTTGTATGCGGCGATCTCGAAGTTTTCGAACGCGAAGTTCGCAAATGAATTTTTTAGTATCTCGTCACCCGCGACCGTATGGCCCATCGCAGCCATCGTGCCGGTGAAAGAAAGCGCCATATCCTTGAGCTTGGAGTGATCTTCATCGAGGCTTGATAGTATTTCCTCGATTCGTGTGAGCTGGCCTTCGGTTTCAGCGATATGCTGCTCAAACCGCGCCGCGACGTCCGGATAATTCTCGATCCGCTTGACCTGTGGCTTCATGATGCTCAGTGCTTGTGTTTCCATGGCGTGAGCATTCTTGAGGCCGGTAATGAAAATATCCCGGGTAGCATTGTCTGACATTAGGACCTCCTTCTTCGGAGGACCGATAACCAATTAGTTTGCGCATGGTTCCTGGCTCGGTAGCAGGTGACCGGCAAATGCAAGGGTTCGAAATTTTGGTTCCTTTGCTATCCCGGCTTTCGCCATTGTACGGTAGGAGAGGGTAGATCGTGTTCACGGTTCGTGCGAATGTGCCCCCTGCTTTTCCAGATAGGAAATTTGCCTAAGCCATGACGGCCGAGATCGAAAGAAGTCAGTATTCTACCCCGCTCTCCAGCCTCACTGATGCTGTGGCCCGGATTAGCCGTGCTCGTAGCCTAGACGATGTGATCTCAACAGTAAGATCAACTGCTCGCTCTTTGATCGGATGTGAGGGTATCGCCATCATCCGTTTGGAAGGAGAGCTTTGTCATTACGTCGAAGAGGACGCGATCGGTCCTCTGTGGAAGGGGCACACGTTTCCAGCGTCGGCATGTATAAGCGGTTGGGCGATGTTGAACCGCCAAACGGTTGTCGTGGCGGATGTGTCTAAAGACGAACGCATCCCGTACGAGCTTTATGCATCGACTTTCGTTAAAGCTGTGGCGATGGCCCCGATCAAGGTGGATGATCCGGTCGGAGCCATCGGTGCGTACTGGTCCCAAACCTACGAGCCCAGTAAATGGGAGATCGAGGTGTTGGAAGCACTAGCTAGCGCAGCGGCAACGGCTGCTGATACAATGCAACTGATTGCGGAACTGAAGCGCACGTCCGACTTCGCTCTGAATGCCAGGCCGACGGAAGTGTCCGGTATATACGAGGCAGACATAGCTCGTGTCACCGATATCGCTGCCGTGCCCCGCATCCTTGATGTAGCGCTACGGATGACTGGTATGGGTTTCGCTGCCGTCGCTCGGGTTACTGAAGATCGCTGGATTGCCTGCCAAGTTCTCGATCATGCTGGCTTCGGACTGAAGCCTGGCGGTGAGTTGCCACTTAAGAGCACACTCTGCGACGAGATCCGAAATCATCGCCAGCCGGTCGTTTTCAATGATGCGTCTAGTGATCCGAAATATTGCGATCACCATACGCCTCGGATTTATGGTCTCAGAGGTTACATCTCCGTACCCATCATCCTCGCTGATGGCCAATTCTTTGGGACATTGTGCGCGATCGATCCGAACCCGGCGAAAGTAAATAACCCTGAGGTACTCGGCGCCTTCACGTTGTTTGCGGAACTCATAGGGCATCATCTTCACGCGGGCGACAGCCTAGATCGGACGCGAGCGGCACTCGATGTTGAACGCAATCTCTCGGAGCTGCGTGAGCAGTTCATTGCAGTTCTCGGCCACGATCTTCGTAATCCGATCGCCGCTATCGATGCTGGGACCAACAAACTTCTGAAAGATGGCTGGACCGACCGAAGCCCACACATTCTCGGCCTGATGAAGGCGAGCCTGGGAAGGATGTCCGGTCTGGTCGATAACATTCTTGATCTCGCCAGGGCGAGATTAGGTGGAGGAATAACCGTCACCAAATCCACAGGTGACGTGGCCGCCATCCTAAACCAAGTTGTCGAAGAGATTAATATTGCTAATCCCGACCGGGAGATGGTGACCAGTCTAAATATACTGCACGAATTAAGTTTTGATCCGGACCGGTTTGCGCAGATGGTCTCCAACCTGGTCTCAAACGCGATCACCCATGGTGCCGAGGACGAACCTATTTTCATCGACAGCCGGATACACGCGGGGCAACTCGAAGTCAGAGTCAGCAATGGTGGCAGACCGATCCCTTCCTCCGATATCGACAAACTCTTTATGCCGTTTCGGCGCGGCGGTGCGACAACTGGTATGGAAGGGCTTGGCCTCGGACTTTTCATCGCTTCCGAGATCGCTAAGGGACACGGCGGCATTATCTCCGTGAGTTCGGATGACACTGAAACCGCGTTCACGTTTAGAATGCCGATTTGAAGGTTGTATTCGCTGCCTGCGCGAGGTGGCCGGGCATTCTTCGTGGGCCACCACCGAACAACATTAACGAGAACCTCTAAAGCTCCCCTCATTCGATTCCGACGGGTCGTAATTTACATCCCAGTCTTTTCCAGCTTTTTTACCAGGTGGATCGCGGTGGACCGTGGCATCCTCTGATCCAGTAATAACGGTCGGCTTCGCGCTGTGCACGCCTGAAGCTTTTCTATCAGCCTGAGAGGGCGCGTACTGTCCCTTGGCGTCATCTTCCGGGTTGGCCATATCAGTCATCCTTCGTTTTGAAAGCATCGGACAGATTTGTCTTTTTCGGGTTAGCGTTCGTTTCGCCGACCGCGTCTTCTGTCTGGTCAGGATCATCCTCTGCTTTTAAATAGCCACGCGGAGTGTTTTCCTGCGGTCCTTCCCAACGCGGGGTCTGAGCCGTGGTGCCAGCTGCACCGTCTTTAGGCGTTGTTCCCATCACTTTTTCCTCCGTGATAGCGGTAAAACAATCGCTAGGGAGGATCGTTCCGGCATTTGCCCAACATGCGCTCGTGGCGCCCCCTGACGGTGGGCATCCTCGGGAAGGAACAAGCCTGAGTATTGGCAGTTACTCGCACTATGATTGAGATCGGTGCGAGGAAGTCATGGACCGGAAAAGAGTCGTAGAGGTTGCAGTCGAGTCGGATAGTGGTCTTGTCCCAATTGGGATCATGAACCTCGATCAGGCATTAGCGCTTCCAGACGAGATCGATGCAAAGATTTCGCATCCCGAGCAGGCAGCTGGCGCCGCCGACTTATTTGTCGACCGACGCGAGCTAATTTCCAAGTCTCGCCACAGCAGATGACATGTCTAGTCGACAGTGCCGCCGGGTTCACTTGCCATCAGCCTGATCTCGCTTCCCGTGCACGACCACCGACAAGAAAATTGGCCGCAACGGGTGCGGCCAAGTCTTTTTTACAGAGCTTGAAGGTCTTCCGCTGCGGTCTTACCCGAGCGACGATCCTGGGTAGGCTCAAAGCTCACTTTCTGACCGTCGCTGAGACCCTGGAGCCCAGCACGCTGAACGGCCGAGATGTGGACGAAGACATCCGGCGAGCCGTTATCGGGCTGGATGAAGCCATACCCCTTTTCCGTGTTGAACCATTTTACTGTGCCTGTAGCCATTGGAAGTCCCTGAAGGTTTCAAAAACGAGCGAAATCTAGTCATCCGGCGTTCGGAGACAAGGGCAAATTTCGCGGCGGTCCCAATCCTGTAGGAACAATCGCGGCTTTTCATGCATTCCGAGTCTCGATCGAGATCGAGAACCGTTATGGCTGACAACCTCAAAAAATATCGAGCGAAACGCGATTTCAAGAAGACGTCTGAGCCGAGCGGCGAGCTTGTGGTGAAGCAGTCAAATCGCCGCCGTTTTGTCATTCAGAAACATGACGCCAGTCGGCTTCACTATGATCTGCGCATAGAGATGGATGGCGTCTTCAAATCCTGGGCCGTAACGAAGGGACCGTCACTTGATCCAGGCGATAAGAGGCTAGCGGTCGAGGTCGAAGATCACCCGCTCGACTACGGCGACTTCGAAGGCACGATTCCCAAAGGTGAGTATGGCGGTGGAACAGTCATGCTCTGGGACCGAGGGTATTGGGAACCGGAAGGCAATAAGAGCCCGGAGCAGGCGCTGGCGAAAGGTGACTTCAAATTCACGCTGGAGGGTCAACGACTCCACGGCAGCTTCGTGCTGGTCCGAATGCGTGGACGCGAAGGAGAGAAACGGACGAACTGGCTGTTGATAAAGCATCGGGACGACTATTCCGTCGAAGAGGACGGTGCGGCAGTGCTCGAAGAAAATGACACCTCCGTCGCGTCCGGCAGGACCATGGAGGCTATTGCTGCAGGGAAGGGCCGCAAGCCCAAACCCTTCATGACAGAGGGGGCGACTGTCGAAGCCGACGCTGTCTGGGACAGCAGCGAAGGGTTGGCGGCCGAAGAGCGGAAGGCAGGTACCAAGTCAAAAGCCAAGCCAACGAAAAAGGCGAAGGCCCCACCGAGAACGACGTTGCCGGACTTTATAGCTCCACAGCTGTGCGAGACGCTGGCCCGTCCACCTGGTGCCAAGGGATGGATCCACGAGATCAAGTTCGACGGTTATCGTGTTCAGGCCAGGGTCGAGGACGGCAAATCGACGCTCAAGACCCGCAAGGGGCTAGACTGGACCTCAAAATTCTCGGCAATCGCTGAAGCCGCTTCCGCCTTGCCGAATTCGATCATCGATGGCGAGATTTGTGCTCTCGATGAAAACGGGGCGCCGGATTTCGCAGCGCTTCAGGCCGCGATTTCAGAAGGAAAGACCGATGATCTGGTCTATTTCGCCTTCGATTTCCTGTACGATGGCGACGAGGATCTTCGCGATCACCCTCTCGCTGATCGGAAAGAGCGGTTGGCGGCAATGCTGTCGGAGGGGGGTGACGATCCGCTCCTACGTTTCGTCGAGCACTTCGAGACGGGCGGGGACGCGGTTTTGAAGTCGGCATGCCGCCTGTCTCTCGAAGGGATCGTTTCCAAGAAAGCAGACGCTCCGTATCGATCAGGCCGCACAGACACTTGGGCGAAGTCGAAATGCCGAGCGGGCCACGAGGTGGTTATCGGGGCATATGCCACGACCAACGGCGCATTCCGCTCTCTGCTTGTCGGTGTCTATCGAGGCAACCATTTCGTCCATGTAGGCCGGGTCGGGACCGGGTTCGGCGCGAAAGTGGTCGATCAGATATTGCCGAAGCTTCAGAAGTTGGAAGCAGCGAAGTCGCCTTTCACTGGGATCGGTGCCCCGAAAAAGTCGCCGGACATCGTTTGGCTGAAGCCCGAGCTGGTCGCGGAAATCGAATTTGCTGGCTGGACAGCTGACGGGCAAGTGCGGCAGGCATCATTCAAAGGCCTGCGGGAAGATAAGCCTGCCAAAGAGGTCGAGGCTGAAAAACCAGCTGAACCAAATGAAGTTGAGACGCCAGAGCCGGAGGCGGCCTCCAAACCATCGCAGGCCAAGAAATCCCCGTCCCGTCTTCGGAAGGGCGCAAAGGTCGACGTTATGGGAGTCCTGATATCCAGTCCCGACAAAGAGCTGTGGCCGGATGCACTCGATGACGAACCCGTCACCAAGGTCGATCTCGCCGAGTATTACGAGGCAGTAGGGTCTTGGCTAATCAACCACATCAAAGGTCGACCTTGTTCAATTATTCGCACTCCCGACGGCCTCGGCGGCGAGCAGTTCTTCCAGCGGCATGCCATGCAAGGCACATCGAATCTTGTCGAACAGGTCAAGGTGAGGGGTGACAAGCAGCCTTACCTGCAGATTGACCGCGTCGAGGGATTGGCAGCCGTCGCTCAGATCGGTGGAGCGGAACTCCATCCATGGAATTGCGAGCCCGATCAGCCGGAAGTCCCCGGTCGTCTGGTGTTCGACTTGGACCCTGGTCCAGATGTCGATTTCGATACCGTGATCGAGGGAGCCCGCGAAATCCGTGACAGGCTTGAAGAACTGGGCCTGGTAAGTTTCTGCAAGACCACCGGGGGCAAAGGCCTCCATGTGGTGACCCCCCTTGCAGTCTCTAAAGGAAAGAAGCTCAGTTGGGACGAGGGCAAGGCTTTCGCTCACGACGTCTGCCTGCAGATGGCACGAGACAATCCCGATCTCTACCTGATCAAGATGTCGAAGGCGCAGCGCGAGGGCCGTATCTTCCTAGATTACTTGAGGAATGACCGCACCTCGACGGCGGTTGCTCCACTCTCGCCTCGTGCTCGACCGGGGGCGACGGTCTCGATGCCGCTGAACTGGAGTCAGGTGAAGAAGGGGCTCGACCCCAAACGCTTCACAGTCCGAACGGTGCCCGGCCTCTTGAAAGATAGCACCGCCTGGCAGGATTACTGTGACGGCCAGAGATCGTTGGAGCAGGCAATCAAGCGACTGGCCAAGGTGATGAAGCGGGCGGCTTGACCGTGCTGCAGCCTTCGAATCGTAGTAAGGATGGTTCTGGCGAACCAAACGTATGCATATGCGTTTTGCCATCGTGCATCTCACGGGAGGGCGGTCCATGGGAAAGAAGTTGAAATCTGTCTATGGCACGATGATCTCGGGTATTTCGGAAGGGCTGACGGGATCAGCGCTATATGAGTATGTGACGTACAACTGCCAGCACGCTTCAGAAAAACGCATTTGCCGCGCGTCCTTGCTGGCATTGGCCGACGCTCGGGTACAGGACAGAAGTGTCCTGGAGCATATCTACCAGCTTGCAGTCCACAATCGACTTGGTGCGCTATCCCGCCAAGCCTGATTTTACGCTGAAGTGGCGGTGTCGGAGGCGTTTAACATTCAAGGAGGCGGTTCATCCTTCGAAATCGCCTTATACCAACCCCGGTATGGCGTGTTCTTGACCATCTTTCTATTGAAGTCTGGTGATCCGTCAGTCCACCAGACTGGACCGCGTTCTCCAAGAAGCACTTTAGCGACATCGACGTCTGATCTCGCCTTTCGGAGGTATTCAGCGTCCCCCTTCGCGGACTTCACCGCGCGGCGAGCGGTCATCAAATCCTTCACCAGCCGTTCGCGCTCATCGTCGGAGAGATTTGGATTGGTTGCACGCCAAAGCCTGCCGCGGACGACGAAATAGCGACCGTCGGGAGTGACATGGGGTGAGATCGAGGGTTTGGGATCTGCCATCACCTAGCCTGGGAGCCGATCACTTGTCGACGGTATGACGGATGAACCGAGCTGAACGCGATTGGCGCGTTCTTCGATAAATTGATCAAGCGCTGCGATCATCTGGTCAGCGCTACGAGAGCCTGCGTTGAACGCTTGCAGGAGGTAGGTAGCCGCTTCTCCACCCAGTTCGCTCTTTGGATCGACGGAATTGGCCGCACACCAGTCAAGGTGCGCGTCTCTAAGCGAATTGAGCTGGGTGACGTCAAAAGCGCCCGATGTGGTCATGATAGTCTCCAAGAATAAGTGGTAGCGTCCGTGTACCGGGCAGCAGCTACGCAGGCATCGCCCAGGCCGCGTAGCCAAACATACTGATCTCCCGGTCTGCTGACGTCACAACGCGCTGACATCCCTCTTGTTGCGACGCCCCGACTGTATTCAATCGCTGAAAAAGGCCGTGACTTGAACGCTCGCCTACGAAGCCACATCTAGCTGACAACAAAATCCTATCGATCTGTGGATTTCGATTGGTGAGAGCTGTGGCCGTTGCGTTCTTTCGCCATCAGGTCACACTGTCATTGGATTAACGACTCCGGTCGCACATCTCTGAGTCGTTGCCCTGATCGCTAAGCAAACGAGGTTTTCGGTGGTTGATTTCTTCAGTACGACGCAAGGCTTCATGACATTGGGGGCGCTTATCGGTGCCGGTAGTTTTGCTCTTGGAGCTGCAGGTGGATCCATGTCCAAAATTCCAGGTCTCTTCCGCCCCAGAGATAAGAAGAGCAATGCTCGCAACCTCGCGATGCTGACTGTCCTGGCGCTAGATGATTATGTCGGAGCCTGCTATGCGGCCGTCCACGACAAGCCCGAATTCAACCCTGCGGACCAGGTTGAGTTCGCGTTTCATCTGCCAGAGCCTGTCCTTAACCTTCCCAAGGATGTGGAGTGGCGATCGCTCGGAGATGACCTCGGCGAGGAGATTTTGTGGTTCTCAAACCGGGTCAGAAATCATGAGAACGCCCTTGAAAGCCTAGATCTTGCTCGCAAGGACCATGATAGCTTCTTCGAGCGCCGCGTTGAAGGTTATGCGCGGCTTGCCGCGCGGGCGATGGATTTGATTGCGAGGGTCTGCAACGAATTCGATCTGACGCTGCCCGACAAGCCCGACTACTACCATCAGGCTGAAGGGTTGGCCAAGATTTTGCATGCCCTAGAGCGGACCAATGCTGGAACGGCGCCGCTGACCGCTACCGTAGGGACCGCCAATGTAACGCCGCTTTTCCCGAAGATCTTATGAGTGGCGCGGCAGGCGGGGTGGAGTAGCTAATTCGGCATCTCGAAAATCGCTGCATTATCCTGTGTTTCGCGCAAACCCTTAAAAGATGCGTGACGCAGATTGCCGTCGTCTGTCCAACCTCGGAAATGTATTTCTGCGATGAGGGTCGGCTGCGCGAACACCAGGTTCTTTCCCTTCATTGGGATAGCGGGCTTTTTGGTCTTGAGCTTGTCGAGTGTTGTCTTCAGGTACACCGCGTCTTTCTCTTTAAAGCCGGTGCCAACTGACCCGACCGACACCCAGCTGTCGCCCCGCCGTGCTGCCAATAACAAGCTACCGATCCCGCCTCGGGCAACGGCGGATTGCTCATAGCCGATGACAACGAAGCTCTCGCTCTCGACGCACTTGATCTTCAGCCAGTCACCGGTGCGTCCGGATCGATATTTGCTGTCACGGTTTTTGGCAATAATGCCTTCGAGACCCATCGAGCATGCGGCTTCCAGTAATTCGGCCCCTTCGCCGTCGAGTTCCTCAGAGAGCTGGATTGCACCGCTCGCGCCGTGGAGGAAATCGGCCAGGAGATGGCGACGAACGGATAGCTCTGTATTTGTGAGGAGGTGCCCATCAAAGTAGGGAAGATCAAAGGCATAAAAAACCGCCTCCTTTGAAACCCGCTTTCCTCCCCGCCCACCGAGTGAACGTTGCAAGGCGCCGAAATCGGATCGCCCCTCTTCGTCCAGAACAACCGCTTCGCCATCCAGAATTGCTGAACCGACACCCAGCTTTCCCGCAGCATCCGCAATTGCCGGGAAGCGTGCAGTCCAATCATGCCCACCACGGCTAAGAATGCGGATACCTTTAGGCTCGACATGGATAGCCAACCGATATCCGTCGAATTTTATCTCGAACGCCCAGTCGGGACCGTTTGGAGTCTTCGGTTTCAGCAGTGCTAGGGCGGGTTCAACTCGCTCTGGCATCTTGTCAAACGGTAGGTCAGGCTGGGCAGGGTCCCGTGGCTTTCTTGGCCGAGATTTGGCAACTTGATCGCCGTGCAGCAGAGGTTTGGATCGACTACGCATTACTGACCCCACGAGCAGGACCAATCACCGGTCCACATCTTACGCGACTCAATCGATGACCAGCCGATTCGTTCCGCGCGTATTCCTGGGGCGTGGTGCACCCGCTAAGATGGGGCTCGGTATTTGACGAACGCTTGGCCGATTACAAAAACGCGGTCGATAAAGCCGTTCCCTGCGGAGAATGAGCCTGCCAAGCAGATTGCATCGCCTAGTCCGTCCGCGTCTTCTTCGCTATCGTGGGCAGACGTGCATATGGCTCGCTCTGGCGTAGAACCGTCATCGATAATCAACCAGTCGATCTCAGCTTCCAATTTGAATGCGTTTCGACCGCTGATGGCTACGACTACAACGTCATCCACTAGCCACTGCTCAACAAGTGCTTGGAGGCGATCGCTGTTGGGGACAGGGTGACCTGAGCCCCTGAACTTCCTCCAGATTTTGGTAGAGTCCGTCGTATCAAGGAGACGGACGGAATGAAGCATTCACGGTTCACGGACGAGCAGATTATCGGGATATTGAAAGAGCAGGAGAGCGGCATGCGGACTGCCGATGTCTGCCGCAAGCATGGGATATCCGAGGCGACCTTCTACAAATACAAGGCGAAGTTCGGCGGCATGGAGGTATCCGATGCCCGCAAGCTGAAGGCTTTGGAAGACGAGAACGCCAAGCTGAAGAAGCTGCTGGCCGAGACCATGCTGGACAATGCCATTCTGAAAGATGTCGCTTCAAAAAAGTGGTGACGCCCGATGTGAAGCGGGACGCTGTGGCTCATGTCTGCAAACAACATGGGGTGAGCCAGCGTCGGGCGTGTGAGGTTTTGTCCGTAGATCGGTCGAGCGTGCGATATCGTAGCGTTCGACCGGATGACGCTGATATCCGTGAGGCAATGAAGCTGGTGGCGTCCGAGCGCCGCCGTTTCGGTTATCGCCGCATTCACGTCATGCTGGGTCGGCAGGGCATCATCATGAACCTGAAGAAACTGCGGCGTCTCTATCGCGAAGAGAAGCTGACGGTGCGCAAACGTGGCGGACGCAAACGGGCTTTGGGGACGAGACGCCCTCTGGCGCTGCCCTCGCGTGCCAACGAGCGATGGAGCTTGGATTTCGTCAGCGACGCTTTCACAGATGGCCGTCGCTTTCGGGTCCTGGCCGTCGTCGACGACTTCACCCGCGAATGCCTGGCGCTGGTCGCCGACACGTCGCTCTCAGGTCGACGGCTTGCGCGGGAACTCGATGCCATCATCGCCCAACGAGGGAAGCCGCGAACGATTGTCTCCGACAATGGCACGGAGATGACCAGCATGGCCGTTTTGGAATGGTGCCAAAGCACTCACGTCGAATGGCATTATATCGCACCGGGCAAGCCGATGCAGAATGGCTTCGTAGAAAGCTTCAACGGCAGCTTTCGTGACGAATGCCTCAACGAAACACTGTTCTCGTCGCTGACGCAGGCCAGGATCGAAATCGCAGCATGGAAGGAGGACTACAATCGAAACAGGCCGCACTCTTCGTTGGGCAACATCACACCCAGTGAATTCGCAATGAAAATAGCTATGGAAAAACAGGCCGCGTAAGGCCAGATTGAAAACCCAAGACTCTCCTGAAAACTGGAGGGACGATGGGTCTCAGGTCAAGGGCATTGAAGCACGACGGCGCGCGAAGATGTCATACGTTCAATCCAAAATTTTGATTACAACGGGCAAAAATTATCCGGCCTTGCGAGACTTCAGTTCCTTCGCCACCGATTTCTTCAGCGCATCCATGATATTGACTACGTTGCTCGGCTTGCCACTCTTGCCCTTGTCCGAATTTGAAGAAGCCTTTCCCGGCTTTTTAGCCTTTTTCTTGCTAGCGATCAGCTTCAGCAGCGCATCCTGGATGGGATCGGAGACCATCGCCGGGGACCAGTCCTTCATCCGCTTTTTTATAACGTTTTCAAGGGCAGCGACGCCTTTAGCGTCAGACTTATTGCCGATCCCCGTGAAATATTCGGACTCGGGCCGCACTTCGTCACCGAACCGCAGTGTCCAGACTACGATACCGTCGCCGCGCGGCTCCAAAATCACCGCTCGTTCGCGGCGACCCAAGACAACCCTCGACACGCCGACGACATCTTGAGCGTTCATTGCTTCGCGGATCACCGCAAAGGCTTCGTCCCCTATTTTCTCGTTAGCTGTGAGATAGAAGGGGGTATCGAGATAGATCCATTCGATCCGATCTCTGGGGACGAACTTCTCGATATCGATCGTGCGGACCGTTTCCAGCTCAACAGATGCAAGGTCCTCGTCCGTCAGGATGACGTAGTCGTTTTCACCGCGCTCGTAACCTTTCGCCTGCTGCTCATCCGGAACGGGCTTGCCTGTCGCACTGTCGATGTATTGAGACACCACCCGGTTTCCGGTTTTCTCGTTGAGCGTATGGAAGCGGACCTTCTCGGACCCAGACGTGGCGGGGGTCATTGCGACAGGGCAGGTGACGAGCGAGAGCTTCAGATAGCCTCTCCAGTACGGTCGACGAGGTGCCATTGTCAGCTCGCTTTCTTGTGTTCAGACTTCGAAGTGGTCTTGGTCTTCGCTCGTGTTGTCTTCTTTTTTTCGGAATTAGCGTTGGCTGCCTTCGGCTTTTTGGAGCTTCCGCTTCCTGCACCAGCACTTTCTCGGAGAGCCTTCAGCAGATCGTTCGGTTTCGATACCTTGATCGGCTTAGGCTTGGGGAGGGACTTGCCCTCGGCTTTGGCTTTCACCAGAGCGGCGAGCGCGGTCTCGTATCGATCATCCGTTTTCGCTGGGTCGAACTCGCCCTTTTTCGTGTCGATGATGTGCTTGGCGAGATCAAGCATCTCGCCTTCAACCTTCACCTTCTTCACGCCTTTGAACGCCTCTTTAGACGATTTAACCTCGTATTCGAAATTGAGTGTCGTCGCGATCAGGCCTTTGCCATGCGGGCGGATCAGAACTGTCCGTATCCGACGGAACAGTACCGTGCGAGCTACGGCGGTAGCATCTGTGTTGGCGAGCGCATCTCTGATTGCGGTGAAGGCCTCACTCGCATCATCATCGACTGGCACTAGATAATAGGGCTTGTCGAAATATACGTCGTCTATCTTGCCACAAGCAATGAAGGCTTCTGCCTCAAGCATCTTGTCGGAGTCAGGCACTACCGCCGCCACTTCCTCGGGATCGATCATGATGTAATCGCCGGTCCCGGTCTCGAAGCCCTTGACCTGCTGGTCGCGCTCTACGACCTCTTCGGTCTCGCCATCGATGAACTCTCGCTTCAGACGGTTGCCGGTCTTTTCGTTGATCATATGAAAGCTGATCCGCTCGGAGGTCGAGGCAGCCGTATACAAGCCAACGGCACACGTCAGCTCGCCTATTTTTAGATGGCCTTTCCATTGAGCCCTGTGCGCGGTCATAACTGCCTCCAAGTTGCTGAGATGTTGAACTTAAACGAAGGCAGCTTGGTTCCAGTACGAGCGGCTTATTGGTGCTGGCCTACCACTCTATTGGGCGGGCATCGTAGGCGAAAAAGCCGCCGGTATCTGAGGCCCTCAAACCGTCCACGGTTGTTAAGATCATGGAGGCCGCTTCGTGGGGCTCTGTAGACTTGTGGTTCAAAGCGAATGGTCGGGACAGTGTCGTATTTACGGTTCCCGGATGTATGGCGACGACAACAGCCTCCGGCCGCTTTCTTGCGATCTCGATCGCCGCCGTGCGGATGATCTGGTTCAGCGCCGCCTTTGAGGATCTGTACGACATCCAGCCACCTAACCGATTGTCGCCGATCGAGCCGACGCGGGCAGACAGAAGCGCGAAGACCGATCGCTTTGATGCAGACAGCAAGGGTGTGAAATGCTTGAGGATCAGGGCAGGGCCGATGGCGTTGATCGCGAACTGTGCGGCCATGGCGTCAATGGTTACTTGCTTGATAGACTTTTCCGGCCCGACGCCATTGATCGTCAAAGCGCCAGTGGCACAAACTATGAGGTTAAATTGCTGATCGGCAAGCTTTGCAGCATGTGCTGCGATACTGTCCTCATCCAGGAGGTCGAGACCATCAGTGCTTCGAGAAAGCCCGATGACCGAGCGACAGGCATCGTGACGCTGCAAGGTGGCCGCCAACGCTTGGCCAATGCCGCCGCTTGCCCCTATGACGAGGGCGCGGAAATTCTTGCCAAATGATTCCACCGGAGCTTCCATGTTGCTGGGCAGTTGTTCGGCTATCGCTCGACAGGGGCGCTCGGCCTATGACGAAAGACCCGCTTCCTTCAAAACGGCCTCCAGCGCCTGTTGCGATACGGGCTTTCCTAAAAAAGAGGCACCATCAGGCAGTTTTCCCTGACCGGGATGGTACCGACCTGAAATAATAATAATGCGGCATTGGGCGTCTTGGCTTGCGATCTGATGCGCAAGGGCTATGCCATTCATCGAGCCCGGCATGTCGATATCAGTCAGGATTCCGTCGAACTCAAGTGATCCACGAAATATGTTCAGCGCCTCGTCGGCGTTGGCAGCTTCCGCCACATCAAATCCCATGTCCGAGAGTGCGTCGGCAAGATCCATCCTGATCAAGCCGTCGTCTTCAACTAAAAGCAAAGATTTCGGCATCAGTGTTCTTTCTGGAAGGTTTCCAAGTCTGAGGTGATCAGACACCGAAGTCCCGTTGATGCAAAATCGAGTTCAACTTTGCTGTCCAAGGTTCCGTTCAGACCGGCCGCGATCAGCCTGGTGCCGGAGCCTCGCTCACGCGGTAGCGTCACGGCCGGGCCGTTACTCTCCTCCCATGTCATTTCAAAGCGGTCATTGTTCGGACCGCTTACCTTCCAGGCGACTTTGACGGCTCCCTCGGAAGTTGAAAGAGCACCGTATTTCAATGCGTTCGTAGCAAGCTCGTGCAAAATCAGAGATAGAGATAGTGATGGGCGGGATCCGACCTTCAGCTCGGGGCCGCAGATTGAGAACCTCGGGTTTTCAGGATCGTCATGAAGAGAGATCATCTGCTTGACCAATCGACGGACTTTCGATGACCCTCGACCGCTTTCCAAAATGGTGTCGTGAGCTGCGCTCAAAACTCCAATCCGATCTGAAAGGCTTTTTCGGGCCGCCGGTAAATCGTGGGCGTTCCGTAGCGTTTGAGACGCGATCGCCTGAAACATAGCAAGCTGGTTTTTCAAACGATGACCAAGCTCGTGCGAAAGAAGTTCCTGCCGTTCTTCCTCTGCTCGGAGGTCTGTAACATCGCGAGCTTGCACCAAAACGCCGTTTACGCAGCCTCCATTGTCTCGCATAGCCTGATACACTAGATCGATAATCCTGGTCTGCTTCTCCCCGTCAGCACCACGGTTCAGTTCGATGGACAGGTTCTTTGCTACAAAGGGTTCGCCCGTATTGTACACCGCGTCGAGACGGTCGATGAAGCCCTGACGGACGACCTCGGACACAGCCTCTCTAACAGTGCGCCCAATGATCTCCCGACCCACGCCGATGATCGAGTGGTACTCCTCATTCGCATATTCGAATACGTGGTTTTGCCCGACCAACATTGCGATGCCGCCTGGGCTAAGTTCGAAGACCTGAAGCATGCGGTCACGTTGGGTCTTCTCGGCCCTTCTCATTGCGACTTGTGTAGTGATTTCCGTGCAAGCACAGAACATTCCCAACACTGTGCCCCACGGATCGCGGACAGGCGTATAAGAGAAGGCAAAGTGCGTCTCCTCAGGGTACCCGTTTCGGTGCATCAGAAACTCGATATCGTCCATCGCAGTCCCTTGCCCGGCGAAGGCAGCCGAGATGATGGGTTCCACCTGATCCCAAATATCATGCCAAAGGCTCTTGAAACTGCCGCCGAAGGCGGATGGATGCCTTGAGCCACACATCTCTGCGTATCCGTCGTTATATAATGTTGTTTGCGAAGGCCCCCAGACGATAAGCATTGGCTGAAGAGAGCCCAGCATTACATTTACCAAGGTCCGCAGCTCGACCGCCCAGGTCTCGACAGGCCCCAGCTGGGACTTCTGCCAGTTGTGATCGCGGAAAAGCCGACCGCAATCGGGATTAGGTAACTGCATGCATTTCCCCCAGAAGCTGCGTGTGAAGACGAAAAGTAGAGTTTCCGTCTCAATTTGAAATACGACCCCAATAATAAATCCGGCTATCCCTCGATCGGCAGAGAGAAATCCTAATTGGTGTAGGTGTTCCGAGCGAAATAGCGGTTGAACCCTGTTGTGCCGGATGCCCCCCATACTAGCCCCCGCTCTCACGCCGCTCAGTTCGCAAAATCCACATGTCGATGGGGTCTCTTCGTGGCGTTGTCTGCCATCGCCAGTCACCATGCTCAAAAGAGAGCTGATGGCTGCCCGGCGGGACGTGCGAAGTCGAAGGGGGACGACGCTGCCTGGCGTGATCGATAGCTTATGGTCGCTGTCCGCTGATAATAACGTCAATTTTCTTTTGAATAACGGCGTCCGCGCGTTACCTAGATGCGAACCAGAAACGCGCGTCGGATTAGATACTTGCCTGATATCGAGATTGCCCCCCCTTTGATCAACTTCTTCGAGAATTCCTCCATTGCGCTCGCGCTTGCTGAAGTGAAGGAAGACCATCATCTCCTTATGGTGAACGACCGGTTCTCGGAGCTGACAGGTTACGGCGCGGAGGAGGTGGTCGGCAAAAACTGCCGCCTTCTCCAGGCTACTTCAGACGGTCGGCAGGCGAATAATCTTGAGGCGAAGACGAAGCTTCGCCAATTTCTCACAGGTCAGGGAACGACTGTGAGGACGCCAATCGTCAATTTTCGAAAAGATGGAAGACCGTTTGTGAACCTTCTGTTCATGTCCCGACTGACGACCTCAGGTGGGGCGACGCGATATATCTTTGCATCCCAGTTCGATATCAGCAGATCGAGCCCGCACCTGCTGGACCAGTACGACCAAGATCTTGGGGGTGCACTTTCTCGGATACGCCCATTACTCGAAGGTCACAACGTGATGCTTGAGGGGACCCTGTCTACGATCGCAAACTCAACAAATGCCATCGCACAGGCAAAGGTGACCCTTGCCGAGCTTGATCGCAATCCTAGTCATTGAAGGTCTTCTGTGCCGCCTGTTTATATGAATGACGAAACAAAAGCCGGTATGGGTGTCGTGCCGGTAGTGGGGATCGGGTCGTCTGCTGGCGGCCTTGAGGCTTTGCGAGACCTCTTCTCAGCGGCAGTGTTGCCAACCGGACTAGCATTTGTTGTGGTCCAGCATCTGGACCCTCACCATGAAAGCATGTTGGCGCAGCTTATCGCGCGGCACACGAGCCTCAATGTCCTTCAATGCGAGGGCGGCGAGCAGATCGAGGCCGAGTGTGTTTACATCATTCCTCCAGGCCATGGGCTCGCAATTCGAAAGGGTCGCCTCGAATTGGCGCCGTTCACTCAACCTCGTGGCCTTCGTCGCCCAATCGACGACTTTTTCATCTCTTTGGCGAACGATCAGCATGCGAATGCTGCATGCATAATCCTGTCTGGGACCGGGGCCGACGGAACAACCGGCCTGCGGGCAGTGAAAGAGAACGGGGGGCTTTGCGTTGTACAGGAGCCCGAGACAGCAAAGTACGATGGAATGCCAACGTCAGCCGTCAGCACCGGATTGGTTGATTATATCAAGGCGCCTTCCGAGATCCTGGACTGCCTTAACCAGTTCTTCTTTAGACGGCCGATCGGGGCGACCGGTGATAAGGCGTCGTTGGTCGCAGATCACATTGACGATTTATGCCGTGTCCTCCGGTCCGCCATCGGTCACGATTTCTCGAACTACAAGCGGTCCACGGTCGTGCGGCGCGTCGAGCGCCGAATGCATGTGTTGGGCATCGACAAGGCCGCCGCCTATCTTCAGCGGATTAAAGCGGACAATGATGAGTGCGAGGCGCTATTCCGCGACCTCCTGATCAATGTCACAAATTTCTTCCGAGACAAATCAGCCTTTGATGCTCTGGTGGACAAGGCGGTGGTTCCGCTTTTGCGCGAGGCAGAGAAGAATGATGAAGAGATTAGAGTCTGGGTTCCGGGGTGCTCAAGCGGCGAGGAGGCATACTCAATCGCGATGCTTTTTGCCGATGCGGCGAAGGCCCTCGATTTGAACTGCAACATTCAGATTTTCGCGACCGATATTGATGAGAGCATGCTGCAAATTGCACGAGAGGGGAGCTACCCCCTCGCTGCTCTCGCAGATATCCCTTTGAATTTCCAAGAGCAGTTCGTCATCCCGCTAAAGGAGCGGTTTACTTTCAACTCGGCAATTCGAGGTATGATCCGCTTCTCGGCTCATAGCTTGGTCAAGGATCCACCCTTCTCGAAGGTCGATCTTGTTTCCTGCCGCAATCTGTTGATTTATTTCGATGACAAGCTGCAGCAGACGGTGATGCCGCTCCTTCATTACGCGCTGAGACCGGGCGGCTTCCTATTCTTGGGAACTTCTGAGAGCGTTGGCCGGTTCGAAAAGCTCTTCAGCGCGATCGATCAGAAAACGCGCCTCTTTGAGCGGATGCCAGGTTCACCTGCGTATCCAATTCCGCTTCCAGCAAGCAACCGGCGGGATTCCACCAGACGAGAGACGCCATCGGTCGCTCCCCCCAGAACTCGTGCTGACGACAGCCTCGCGGTCAATAAAATCGTCGATCGATACGTCCCGGCTTGCTTGGTGCTCGATACCGATGGACAGATCGTGGCGGCGTACGGCCCCCTGAGCCGGTTTCTCGAATTTCCTGTGTCCCGTTCAAACGAGAGCAGTGCAACCGCGCTCGCCAGGCCTGGGATAAAAGAGAATATCGGACCACTTCTCAGGCAAGCCGGGAAAGCTGGCAGACGGGTAGTCGCTCGTGATGTCGATGCGGTCACAGATTTTGGAACTCTCACGGTCGACATCATATGCGATCCGCTGCCGGACGGCACCCTTCTCTTCGTATTCCAGGAAAAGGGGAAGATCGCGGTTCCCGTAGAAAATGATTTGATCGACCTTGAGCCTGGTGATGGGCATGTAGAGGCACTCGAAAGCGAACTTCGCTTTACGAAGCATAGGCTCAGGACGGCGATCGAGGAACTCGAAACAGCGAACGAGGAGCTGAAGAGTTCAAACGAAGAAATGATGTCGATGAACGAGGAGCTTCAATCGACAAATGAGGAACTCACGACTGTCAATGACGAGCTAAAAGGCAAAATAGACCAGATCACAACGGCCAACGCGGATCTTCGAAACTTTTTCGAATCAACGAGCCTAGCTGTCGTTGTTTTAGACAAAGACCTGCGCGTCAGGTCGTTCACCCAGGCGGCGACAACTCTGTTTCCGTTGCAGCAGAGCGATAAGGGGCGTCCTTTCACTGATGTTGCCAGCCATGTTCTCGATTATGATTATGTAACAAACGTTCGAAAAGTCATGACGGAGGGCTGGGACGCTTTCGACACCGTTCCAGACAGGAGCCACTCGCGGACTTTTACGTTACGTATCCTTCCGTACCGGACATCAGACGGAACGATTGACGGCGCCACCATCGTACTGAACGACATAACTCAAGCTTTAGACGTCCAGAACGAACTTGCTTCAGAGCAGGAGCGCTTGGACTTGGCAGTGCATTCCGCTGGGATCGGCGTTTGGGAGTTCCTCCCCGAGGACGACAGCATCGCGCTAAACAGCACAATGCGCGATTTTTTCGGCTTTAGAGCCGAGAACGTGAAGTTCCAGGAATTCCTCAACGCTATTCCAGAGTCGAAACGGGACGACGTGGCAAAAGCCATCCGAATGGCCTCTAACACACACCAAGGTTTTGATCTCACACTTAAATTGGAGCCCACCGCATCGATCACCCGGTGGCTGAAAGTCTTTGCCCGACCGGTTACTCATCGAAGGCGCGGCCGTGTAATGGGGGTTTGCATCGATGTGACCGCTGAGAACGATCGAGCCGAGGCGCGAGATCTGATGCTTGGCGAAATGAACCATCGCGTCAAAAATCTGTTTGCGATGATCGCTGGCATCATGCGCATTGCATCACGCAACCACAGCGAAGTTCCGACATTCGTTGCCGACATTGAGGGACGAATCCTGGCTCTAGGCCAAGCGCATTCGCTTGCGACGAGGCAGGATCGCGAGAGTGGAATTTCGCTTGCGGAGTTGCTGGATGTGATCCTTGCGCCATATTCGATGCAGTCTGCAATTGCGATCGAAGGTCATAAATTTACAGTAAGACAAGAATTTATCACGCCGCTGACCCTCATTTTCCATGAGTGGGCAACAAACGCAGTCAAGCATGGGGTGTTGGGTGCAGTCGAAGGGTCACTTTCAGTCAGATGGGACGCAAATGAAGGTTCCCTGGTGATAGTGTGGTCAGAGCACAGAACAACGGAAATCGGTCACTTTGATAGCAAGGGCTTCGGAACGGTCTTGCTTTCGACAGCCGCTCGCCAACTGAAGGCGACCCTAGACACTGAAGCGGATGGCCACACCCTTACTCAAAAACTGAAAATGCCAATCTCGGTAGGTAAATATGAATAAGACGGTTTTGCTGGTTGAGGACGAGATGTTTGTCGCGCTCGATCTGCAGATGATTTTTGAAGACGGTGGCTGGCAGGTTGCGGGGCCATTCCCGTCAACGCAAGAGGCTCTTAAGTATCTTGCGGTCAACAAGCCGGATTGTGCAGTTCTAGATGTCCGGCTCGCCGATGGCGATGTTTATCCTGTCGCGGACGCCCTAGCAGCCATTGATGTGCCGTTCGTTTTCCACTCTGGACATGCCGATAATGCGCAGCTGAACGTCAGGTATCCTCAGTCAAAGCTTTGTTCGAAGCCGTGCAAGCCGTCCGATCTCCTCGAAGAAGCCCATCGTATGGCCGCGTAGCCCTTGTGAGTTTGAAGCCGAAGCGGGACCCTACGGGTGCGTCGACCCTTTGCTTCCTCGTCTTCGTGTCCAAAATGACCGCGTCCGCGAGCTTCCGCCACTCGTCCGCTGTCTTAGAGGATTTCCTCGGAGGCTGGTCGATATCGCTCCTCTTCATGCGAGAATAGCAGCCTACCGCCAATAGTCGTTTAGGCCACCCGCTAATCCGCAGATGGGATCGGTACTCGGTACCGGAAGCGATGATATAGTTTTCAACATGGCGTCGGAAGCAGCCTGGGTCTGGATGTCCGCATTCTGCCCCTCAGGATAAGCGCCGACGATTTGAAAGTCCGGCGAGGACCCAAGGTTTTTATGTCCGGTCCCAGCAGGGAGGATCAATGCGTCACCTGCGATGAGATCGAAGGTCTTGCCGTCTGGACCGCCGATGAGCAGCTTCGCCGAGCCGCTTCCGACGCCGAGCACCTCATGCGCCCCGGAATGGTAGTGCTGGTAGTCGAATACGCCATTCTGCCAGATGCCAGTCCAACCATTCTCCGAAAATGCCGCCTCAAAATCGGATGAGGTCGCATCAAAGATCGCCCGCCGGTATATCAACATTGGCAAGGTCGGATTGTTTGGGACCCAGTCGCTTGGATGAAAAACAATTTGCTCTATGCTCATGAGCCCGGCGACCTTTACGATTTTTCTGAGAGGTGATTTGGTGTCAGAACGGCGTTATCGAGCGTCGTCGACCACGTCAGTTTCTGGTCGGTCACCACCGTCAACCATCTGTGTTTGCCAAGTCCCATCGGAGAGCTGGAAGGTAATTTCTGCCGGGTCGCCACCAACTTGCTGGCGCTCTGCGGCTGACCGGGCAGCAGCCAATGCCGCATCGTGGTTTGGAAAACTCTCTGACCAGACGTCACCAACACGGTAAGCGTACCCTTCATCATGCTCGGCAACGTGATAAGTAATCGGCATTTGATATCCTTCCTAGATGGTGCTCGCGGGCCGAGACCCGCACTTGGTGAGGTAAAGGCGCTCGCCACACCTTTGCGTAGTGTCGAGTGTTGCAAGGCCTCAAATCATTATGGAT
Source organism: Aliirhizobium wenxiniae (assembly GCF_014201355.1). Lineage (GTDB taxonomy): Bacteria > Pseudomonadota > Alphaproteobacteria > Rhizobiales > Rhizobiaceae > Neorhizobium > Neorhizobium wenxiniae. The sequence continues at coordinate 176,727 of NZ_JACHEG010000006.1, read as the reverse complement.
CCGCCAGTTACTGGGATGACGGCGCCTGTCATGTAGCTGCCTAGACCCGATGCCAGCAGAATGTAAGCTCCAGCAAGTTCAGCAGGTTGACCGGCCCGGGCTAGCGGCATCTTCTCGCCGAAACGTTTGGCTTTTTCGTGCGGCAGGGTCGACGGGATAAGAGGCGTCCAGATAGGGCCCGGCGCAACAGCATTAACGCGAATGCCTTTCTCTGCCAGCATTTGTGCTAGCCCAGCTGTGAAATTAGATATCGCACCCTTCGTGGCCGCGTAAGCGAGCAGTTCCGGCGACGGTTGGCGGGACTGAATGGAAGTCGTGTTGATGATAGCACTGCCTTCCGGCATATGTGGAACGGTTGCCTTGCAGAGAAAGAACATCCCGTGAATGTTCGTCTGGAAAGTTTCGAGCCATTCATCGGTGCTGATTTCATCCATCGATCCGCGCGACCGTTGGAAGGCAGCGTTGTTGACGAGAACGTCAAGGCGGCCGAATTCGTCAACTGCTTTCGCTACCAGCTCTTTGCAGTGGTCTTCGCTCTTGATGTCCCCTGGAACCAAAAGCGCCCTTTTGCCAGCTTTTCTCACCCATTCAGCGGTCTCCTGAGCGTCCTCGTCCTCGTTAAGATACGAGATGACGACGTCAGCGCCTTCTCGGGCGAAAGCGATCGCGACGGCCCTGCCGATACCGGAATCACCGCCGGTAATTAGAGCTACTTTTCCGGAAAGATGATTTGCGCCTTGGTACGTCTGCTCACCGTGATCGGGCAGGGGATCCATGAGTTTGGTTTGGCCGGGCGGGTCCTGTTCCGGAGCGGGGTAGGTTGGTTCGGGGCGGGATTCGTCCGACATGCTATCTCCTATTCGACAATTGGGGTGCGACAGGGGCAGAGCGCCCAACTCCCTGCACTAAATGGTCAGAAGGTTTCAAAGAGGCCGAGCCTTCTTCCAGCTTGGAGGGGCGGCTAATGATAAATGCCGGATCTTTTCTGCCGTCTCCAGTACGGAGCAGACCTGTGTCAAAGCGCATTCGAGCCCCCTTGTCGCATCGAACAACCAATAGCGATCTGGTCAGTTCCACACGATCACGGCATGTACACTACCGTACCGAGCGTCGATGGCGGTGAGGCAGCTGATAGATTGAGTGTAGGATGGCTCCGCGCCTAGGGACCACGGCGGGGACCTGTGATATTAATGATACTCGCCGAGTATTCGCCCGTCCCGGGCTATCTGCCGTGGAACGAGAGGTCCTTCCTTCTGTTGGAGTTGCAATTACAGCCCAGGGGATCGACATGCCTCATGAGCAGACCGAACGCATCGTAGAAATCAATGGCATTGAATTGCATGTGATGGAGGCGGGTCGGTCTGATGGAGAGCCGATCCTGTTGCTCCATGGGTTTCCCGAATTCTGGTGGGCTTGGCGAAATCAGATATCCGCTCTGGCTGAGGTAGGCTTCCGTGTGATCGCCCCAGATCTGCGCGGATATAGGCAAAGTTCCGCGCTGCCCGGATGGAAGAACTATACGGTCGAAAAGCTAGTCTCGGATGTTGTCGAGTTGGCAGCGGCATTACGGGTGGGCCGGTTCAATCTTGTTGGGCTCGACTGGGGCGGCATTATCGCGTGGACACTCGCAGCTCGACATCCGGTGTTGGTTCATCGGCTCGTGGTTTTGAACGCCCCTCATCTCGACATCGTCCAAACTGTTTTAAAGGAGCGCCCGACCCAGATCTTGAAAAGCAGCTACATCGGATTTTTTTCAGCTCCCATTGCTGCCTGAGCGCATGTTGGCGGCTATGTCGTTCAAGATCCTCCGAACGGCCCTTTCCCAAACTGCGAGGGCAGGGACGTTTACATTTGCGGAACTGAACGCATACCAGACCGAATGGCAACGGCCAGGAAGGCTGGGAGCTATTACCGAGCGCTAGTCCGTCGAAGACCAACCATACTGGGTAGGATCGTGCCGCCAACGCTTATCATCTGGGGATGCAAGGACACTGCCCTTGATTACAAGTTGGCGGAGGCAAGCCTGCTTCAATGCGCGAACGGCAGCATGATCACTCACCGAAATGCGACCCACTGGCTCCATCTCGAAGAGCCAGAGTGGGTCAACGAAAATCTGGTTCAATATCTTCTTGGAGACCAGGAACTGGATCGGCACGATCCTGGGATTTTTGAGGAGGCTGGGTGAACCTGCTTCACCATTCTTCCTCCTCATCATCCCACCTTGCCGCATCGGTGAGCTTTTGGTGGGTCTGAGCATTCCACTCCTCAAGCGCTCGCTGCCAATGCGCTTGATCAGCACCATCTGGTCGGCCAGCATGCTCCCATATTTCATAAGCTCTTCGGGTAACCCAAGCGTCTCGATCTTCCAAGAAGTCTTCCTCTGCGAATGAGGTCTCGAATTTGGGGCGCGGCCGCCGCACATCAATGTCCGCTACCGTACAGATGGACGGAGCGAACTTGCTCCTCACACTATCGGGAACCGACTTTCGCGAAATTTGTTCGGCTGTAACGAAGAGGAGTAATCTATGGATCTAGAGCAAATTCGTAAGCTCGCACACGCCAAGTGGGAAGCTGAGGGCCGACCTGAAGGGCAACAAGATCGTCATTGGCGAGAAGCCGAGCATGAGGCGTCCCACGGTAATAGCCCTCAGACATGGTCAGCTGATCGTGGCGGCGGGGTGTCTCCGCCAACCAGCACCGGTCTGGTTGAAAATGAACAAGTTCAGGAGCCAGCGAACGATTGGCCCGCCGCAGGTGATGGCGACGAGAGCAATGCAGGACGAGGCTGAGATTTTCTAATGCCAAAGTTCTATTTCGAAATCTTAGAGCGCGACGGAAGCGTCACCGAGGGTGAGGGCGACTTCGCTTCGCTCGACGAGGCAAAGATTGAGGCGGCTCGTATGCTGACGGATGTCACCGCAGACGGACTGCCCTGTCCGCCGATGAACATGGTCTCAATCGAAATCTTGGGTGAATCGAGTGAGCCTCTCTGAGAGGCCCGATTGTCGTACGAAGAGATCGACAAGGCAGCTATTATCTCGGCGGCAAAGAACAGCGATTGATTGTAACGTCGCGACTGGCGTTCCTTGTTGTGCCGAGGTCGGGTCAGGCTTGTATGTCGGCTACACTTGCGATGTGGTCCCGCCTTATCGCGAGGCGTGATTTTGCAGGAAGCTGCTGCCACCGAACTTTTCTGATGCGAATTCACTTGGTGCGTCATCTTGGCGAGAAGACCACTCGACGATTTTATCCGTTAGGTGGGGCCACCTATCCGGCGGGGGATAAGTGTAGTCACGCGCGTGACTAAAAAATGCCGCTTTAATATAGAGATAAATGATCTATGGGTTGCTTCTACATTAGTTGATTCTCATGTCAGGATGATCGTTTTGCGCTCCAAGGACGCGCTAGAAATTCACTCGAAACTGCTATCGGCGCTTGCCAATCATAAGAGGCTCCAGATCATGCAAATCATCTCTGAGCAGGAAGTTGGCGTCGGTGATCTGGCTAAAAAGGTGGGACTGAGCCAGTCAGCCCTGTCACAGCATTTGGCAAGGCTTCGGAACGAGCAATTAGTGGTTACTCGTCGAGATGCTCAGAATGTTTATTATTCGACGAACCACGCAGGTGTTCGCACCATTCTGAATAGCCTGAAATCGATCGAGCGAAGTGCTCCAGAAGACAAACCAAAAACAAACCTCATCGAAACGGGTCAGTGAACTCTAGTGGGTGTGCTTTGACGGAGACATCGGCGCGTTGATAGGCACAACAATCCCCACATAGCGGATGATATCTCCGTCCTTGTTTCGGAAGCCACGACCGTAACCCGTGACGAAGGCGTAGTGCCCCTCTGCGTTCATAACCCGATAGGTCTCATTTTGCGGCCTGTCTGTCACGATGCTGTCGCGGATCGTCTTCGCCAGTTGAGGCCGATCTTCTTGGTGCACCCGGTCCAAATATGACTCAATCGGCAGACCCTGTGACGCTACGACTGGGTTCAAGCCGAAGAGATTGGCGAGCGCACCGTCTGCGTAAAGAATATTCTCCGGCACATCCCATGTGAAGAAGTCTGCTTCAGGGGGAGCTTCACCGACCACCTGGGCCACAAATAAAATATTATCCAGAGTGTTCTTTGCCTTTCGGAGTGCCCGAGATCGACACGCGTCTGCCGGGCGGCGGACTAGCTTACGGCGCCATTCATGAATTTGCGGGCGGGGGCGGTGGAACCATTGATGGCGCAGCGGCCGCATTGTTCGCAGCCGGAATTGCAGCTCGCACGAAGGGAAAGATCGTGTGGTGCCTAACGCGCCCTGACCTGTTTTTTCCCGCCATAGCCCAAGCGGGATTGAATCCCAATCGGGTCATCTTCGTGGAATCGGACCGGGAAGAGGAGGTCTTGGCAAGCATGGAGGAAGCGCTTGCGTACGGCGGGCTTGGAGCCGTTATTGCCGAACTCGTGCGTCTTCCGATGACGGCTTCCCGGCGACTGCAGCTCGCTGCCGAGAAGAAAGGAACTATGGGTCTCGTTGTGAGGCGTTGGCGGAGGCAGACAGAGGCAAATGACTTCGGTCAGCCGACGGCGTCAACGACCCGCTGGCGGATCAGTGTCCTTGGTAGCGAAGCGTTGCCGGTGCCGGGCGTGGGAAGACCCCGCTGGTTCTTAGAGTTGATGAGAGTGAAGGCGGGGGAGTGTGCGGAGTATTGCGTAGGAGCATGTGATGACAAGGGTCGTATCCATTTAGCTGCCGAATCTGGCCACGGATTGGATACGTCGCGCCGATCCATCAATTCCGGTTGAGCAAGCTATGGCCGTCATTGCGAAGAGTGGATCAAAGCGTTGGGTATCGGCTGCCGATGCCGCCGCTCGGGCAGCCGGAGTGCGGGTTGGGATGCCTGCCGCCAAAGCCCAAGCACTTTTCCAAGGTCTGATGCTGATCGATGCCGACCTGGACGCATATAATTTGGCCCTGGAAAGGTTGTCGCACTGGGCGCTGACGCAGTATTCGCCCATTGTCGCGATGGACCTACCTGACGGAATCGTCATGGATACTGAGGGTGCGGATCACCTGCGCGGCGGCGAGCAATCAATGCTCACTGGCATCGTCAACCTTTTTCTTGCAAAGGGACTGACCGCTCGGGTCGCTGTCGCTGATACCTGGGGTGCCGCTCATGCTTGCGCACGGTCCACCGATCGCCAAGTCATTATAGTGCCGCCTGGTCAGGTGGTCCGCGCAGTGGAGCGGTTATCGATTTCCATGCTCCGCTTGCCGGAAAAAATCGTCGGTGATCTACGGACCTTGGGCTTCAAGACGGTCGGCGAGCTATCGGCAACGCCGCGTGCTCCGCTTGCGCTTCGCTTTGGGCCGGAAATCGGGCGACGGTTGGATCAAATGTTCGGCCGAGTGCCGGAACCAATCGAACCCATTCGTACTCCCGATCAGATCGAGGTAAGCCGATCGTTCTCCGAGCCCATTGGTGCTGCCGAGACCATCAACAAATACGTTGGACGCTTGGTGATTCAGCTCTGTGAAGAACTGGAGCGGCGTGGCCTTGGCGTTCGGCGTACAGACCTGATCGTCCATAAGGTTGATAACACTAATCAATCCATTCGAGCGGGAACCGCCAAGCCCGCTCGTGACGTCGCTTGGTTGACAAAGCTGTTCAAGGACCGAACCGAAAAAATCGAACCTGGCTTTGGCATCGAAAAGCTCGTTCTCGTCGCGGTCATGTCCGAAGTCCTCGAAGAGAGCCAACGGACCTCATCTCTCGTCGAAGAAGAAGAGGAAGATATCACCCCTCTGATCGACATTTTCGGTAATCGCGGCCAGCGGGTTTACCGCTTGGCCCCGGTCGCCTCCGACGTGCCTGAGCGGAGTGTTCGTCAAATTGCGGCTACAGCTGAAGACGTTGAGTTCTCCTGGACTGCCCGTTGGCGAAGGCCAGTCCGCTTGCTCGCTCGGCCGGAACTCGCTGACGTCATTGCGCTGATGCCTGACCACCCCCCGGTCAGCGTCACTTGGAGAGGCAAGCGCAGAAAGGTCAAGAACGCAGACGGCCCCGAGCGGATTTTTGGCGAGTGGTGGGAGCGATCTTCCGAGTGGGTCGCGGTTCGCGACTACTTCGTTATCGAGGATGAAACGGGAGAGCGTCTGTGGGTTTTTCGCTCCGGCGACGGCGTCGATGCCGTGCTATTGGTTCCAGCCCCGTGGACATGGTCGACCTTACCTAGTTTATTGTTGTCTGCTCCATACACGGATCGCGCGTTCAAGGACGGATGAGACGAGTTCTGTGGTGGTCAGTCGAGCATGATCTGCGTGTTTCATTGAGGTCTCCTGTTTGACGATGACTGAACCGCCAGCAGCGAGGGATAGTTCCGTATTTTGAGCAAGTCGTTGCCAACACCTCATAGCACTGGCGGAAGGCCTCGGCACAACCCATATTCTCGTCAGAATTTTCACTCGGAGATTTGACATGACGACAGAACGCGCTGTTTTAGCTGGTGGCTGCTTTTGGGGAATGCAGGATCTGATCCGGAAACTCCCTGGTGTCGTTTCGACCCGGGTCGGGTACACTGGAGGCTTCGTTGAAAACGCTACCTATCGAAATCACGAAGGCCACGCCGAGGCGATTGAGATCAACTTCGATCCGGCTAAGACCAGCTTCCGCGACCTTCTTGAGTTCTTTTTTCAGATCCACGACCCAAGCACCTTGAACCGCCAGGGCAACGATATCGGGACAAGCTATCGTTCGGCGATTTTTTACACATCGGACAATCAAAAGCAGGTCGCGGCTGACACCATTGCGGACGTCGATGCCTCCGGAATTTGGCCGGGCAAGGTGGTGACCGAGGTGGTGCCTGTTGAAGAGTTCTGGGAAGCCGAACCGGAACATCAGGATTATCTCGAACGCATCCCCAACGGCTACACCTGCCACTTTCCCCGTCCCAACTGGCGGCTGCCCAAAAGAGCCTCCGTTCTGAGTGCATAGCTTTTTTGTCTGACGCGAGCAGAGCGCATGTGTGTTGATTTCCACTGAGAGCTGACCCGGCGCAGCCCGATATTTCCATTGAGAATTGACCCATGTTTCAACCGTCTCTCGCGTGTTTTCAGCGGGGGCTCTGGAGTGATCGACATGGCATTACTGAGCGTGATCCGACGCTGGTATTTTCGAGACCATATCTCGATCCGGGAGATTTGCCGCAGGACCGGCCTGTCCCGGAATACCATCCGCAAATACCTGCGCGCCGGCGGCGTGGAGCCTAAGTTCAAGGTCCCTGATCGGCCGAGCAAGCTTGATCCATTTGCGGATCGGTTGGCTGCCTGGCTGAAGACGGAATCCAAGAAGGGCCGCAAGCAGAAGCGAACGATGAAGCAGTTGCATGCCGATCTGGTGAGCCTCGGCTACGAGGGGTCATACAATCGGGTTGCGGCATTCGCTCGGGAATGGCGGGATGATCGTCAGAGGGAATTGCAGACGACCGGCCGTGGCACGTTTGTCCCCTTGGCGTTCGAGCCTGGTGAAGCCTTCCAGTTTGACTGGTCGGAAGATTGGGCGATCATCGGCAATGAGCGCACCAAGCTCCAAGTCGCTCATACGAAGCTGAGCTACTCCAGGGCCTTCATCGTCCGGGCCTATCTTCTGCAGACGCACGAGATGCTGTTTGATGCCCACAATCATGCATTCTGCGTGTTCGGAGGCATCCCCGGCCGCGGCATCTACGACAACATGAAGACTGCAATCGACAAGGTCGGCCGTGGCAAAGAGCGAGACGTCAACGTGCGCTTCATGGCCATGGCCAGCCATTATGTGTTCGAGCCCGAGTTTTGCAATCCAGCGTCCGGATGGGAAAAGGGACAGGTCGAGAAGAACGTTCAGGATGCCCGTCATCGCTTCTTTCAACCGATCCCTCGCTTTCCATCATTGGAAGCCCTGAATGATTGGCTTGAGCTTCGGTGCAAGGAGTTCTGGGCGAAGACACCGCATGGCCAGATGCGTGGCACTATCGCCGACATCTGAGCTGAGGAGGCTCCAGCCCTCATGCCCGTTTCCAGGCCGTTCGACGGGTTTGTCGAATACACGAAGCGGGTCACACCTACCTGCCTCGTGCATCTGGAGCGCAACCGCTACAGCGTTCCGGCATCCTTCGCCAATCGACCGGTAAGCCTTCGCGTCTACCCAGATCGTGTTGTCGTCGCGGCGGAAGGTCAGATCGTTTGCGAGCACCGTCGCGTCATCGATCGTTCCCATGACCGGCCGGGACAGACCATTTACGACTGGCGGCATTATCTGGCGGTGGTGCAGCGAAAGGCAGGTGCTCTTCGCAACGGTGCTCCATTCGTCGAGCTTCCCGAGGCATTCCGGACATTGCAACAATATCTGCTCAAGAAGCCAGGTGGCGACCGCGAGATGGTCGATATCCTGGCACTCGTTCTTCAGCACGACGAACAGGCAGTGCTCTCGGGCGTCGACATGGCGCTAAAGTCTGGTGTGCCGACGAAGACGCATGTCCTGAACCTGCTGCATCGCCTCGTCGACGGAAAAACCTTCACGCCGCCGACCCTCGACGCACCTCAGGCCCTGACGCTCACCAACGAGCCCAAGGCCAATGTCGAACGATACGATACCTTGAGAAAGACGGAGGTTCGCCATGCGTCATAACCCGGCAAGCGGCGCGATCGTCATCATGCTGCGGCAACTGAAGATGCACGGAATGGCCCACGCCGTCGGTGATCTGACCGAACAGGGATCGCCGGCGTTCGAGGCTGCCATTCCAATCCTGTCCCAGCTTCTCAAGGCGGAAACGGCCGAACGAGAGGTCCGATCGACGGCATATCAACTCAAGACGGCACGCTTCCCGGCCTATCGTGATCTGAACGGCTTCGACTTCGCCAGCAGCGAGATCAACGAGGCGCTCGTGCAGCAACTCCATGGCTGCGACTTCCTCAACGACGCCAACAACATCGTCCTGGTCGGCGGTCCCGGCACGGGCAAGACGCACATTGCTACGGCGATCGGTGTCCAAGCCATCGAGCACCACCATAAGCGGGTCCGGTTCTTCTCGACGGTCGAGCTGGTCAACGCGCTGGAACAGGAAAAGGGGCAAGGGCGCTCCGGCCAGATCGCCAACCGCCTCGTCCACCCTGATCTCGTCATCCTCGATGAGCTTGGGTACTTGCCGTTCAGCGCGTCAGGCGGTGCGATGCTGTTCCATCTGCTGAGCAAGCTCTACGAGCGGACCAGCGTCATCATCACGACCAACCTCAGCTTCAGCGAATGGGCCAGCGTCTTCGGTGATGCCAAGATGACCACGGCATTGCTCGACCGGCTTACCCATCATTGCCACATCCTTGAAACCGGAAATGACAGCTTCCGCTTCAAGAACAGCTCTGCGCATGAGCCCAAAACAACGAAGGAGAAACGCAAGACCTTGACCACTACGACCACCACAAACGATACCTAAAGGCGGGTCACTTCTCGGTGGAAACGCCGGGTCAGCTCTCAGTGGAAATCAACAGTACGGAAAGACATCCGGCGGAAACATACTCTCGGAGAACCAGGGCCCGTTGGATTTGATCCCAGCTTTGTGTGCTGAGTACAGCTTTTCAAAAGCCTGGGCCTCACTGTCTGCTATGACGGTGAACGAATCTGCGATTTTGAACTGAGACTTGAAGTCAGAGAGCGTCTGGGAGTGCTCGTCCGTCTTGTTGGTGATCACATCCTGGAACCAGATCGACGAGGGCACTGGCGACTGCACGAACGCGATCGCAAGGTTGTTTGCGATTGGGGTTTGAGATCGGTCGGGAGTTACTTTCCCGTTCTTCTTTCTCGCTCATGGCATCCTTGATGTGTTGCAGGCTGCTGAGCTCGCCACTGAATTCCTCATTCCGTGGATCGGACTGACGCATCCATAACCAGTCTGAGGGTCGTGGATGGAGCGCCACATTGGGGTGCGCTGGGGAAATTTATCCTGGAATTTCCAAACTAGATTTCCCAGAGGCGGGTTAGGGAATCATTTTGTTGGAAGCGACAGGCATGTCGCACTTGGAAATAGAATGTACCGATGCTGGTTCCAGCTTGAATGCAACGCTGCTCGAAAATCTACACGCATTGCCGTTCAAGAGCCAATAGATGTCGGCCGAACATCTCTTTCGGCGTCTGAAACCCTAAGCACTTGCGCGGCGTGTCATTCAGTCGGTCACATAGAGAGCGGATCTCCTGATTGCTGACCTCAAGCACAATCGTTTCCGGTGGCAGGTAACGGCGGACGCGCTTGTTGGTGTTCTCCACCGTCCCTTTCTGCCAAGGCGCCTGCGGATCGCAAAACCAGGCTGCCGTTCCCATGCCGTGCTCCAACTCGCGCCATGAGACGAATTCCAGCCCTCGATCGAATGTCAGGCTCTGGCGGGCCAGCGCGGGCAGGGGCGCCAGATGGCGGATCAACTGGCTCATGATTGGCTTCGATCGCCTGTCGTTGTTGCGAAACAGCAGGGTATAGCGGCTCTTGCGCTCGACGACGGTCGTGATGTTGGCGGCACCGTGCTCCTTCCTGAAGATCATCAGATCTGCTTCCCAGTGACCGAACTCGCTTCGCGAATTGATCGCTTCCGGCCTGTTGCGAATGGCGCATTCCATTGGAAAGACGAGGCTTCTGGGTTTGCGTGCGTATCGCGATCGGCGCTTGCGGCGTCGCTCAGGCAGATGCCGGCCCAGCTGCTGATCCTGACCTTCCTGGGAATAGACGTACTGGTAGATTGTCTCATGGCTCAACCGAGCGGCTGCGCCACTGGCAAGCCGCAATCGACCAGAAATCTGTTCCGGCGACCAGCCGTCCTTGAGGCGATCGATGACGGCAGCACACAGGCTGGGATCACGCAGAAGCTTGCGGTATCTGCGCCGCCGGTCAGACGCCATTCCGTGCGCTGTGACATGCCAGTATCCTTCAGCAATAGGGACTTCGCGGTCGTGCCAGAAATTCCGCCGCAGCTCCCGGCAGATCGTCGACCGGTCGCGGCGGAGGGTACGTGCGATCTCGGCCTGACTGATCTTCTTCTCATACATCCGCGAAATGATGCGGCGTTCGTCCAAACTCAGCTGCACAAAAGAGCGGGCCATTCCATCCTCCTGAAACCATGGCCATTATTGTCTTCGTTGCATTTGAAAATGGAATCTGCCCGATCCATACAGAAAGATCGCATAAGATACCTTATGGAACTGCTTCTCACGATTTTTAATTGCTCGCCGGCCGGATCGGTCGGCGTGGCGTTTCTCGTTGGGCGATGACGGCATCGAGTCCCCGCGCAAAACGCCAGCTTGAGAGCGACGAATCCTCGACCAGCGCCAGGCATCCGCGGGAAAAGTCGACGACGGCCAGACCCCGAAAGCGACGACCATCTGTGAAGGCGTCGCTGACAAAACCCAAGCGAGGGCGAAGGGCTTCTCGTCCTAAAGCACGTTTGCGTCCGCCACGTTCGCGCACCGTCAGCTCTCTTGGCGAGAGAGACGCTGCAGTTTCCAGGTTCATGATGATGCTCTGCCGAGCCAGAATGACGTCAATGCGGCGATAGCCGAAACGACGGCGCTTAGACGCACCAGCTTCTTGTTTGCGATATGAGGCACAGCGTCCCGCTTCACATCGGGCGTCACTACTTTTTTGAAGCGACATCTTTCAGAACGGAATTGTCCAGCATGGTCTCGGCCAGCAGCGCCTTCTGTCTTTGTATGCTCGTCTCCCAAAGACTTTGGTTTGCGTTCATCTGACACCTCCAGGCCCCAAACTTCACCTTGTATTTGTAGAAGGTCGCCTCGGATTTCCCGTGCTTGCAGCAAACATTAGCCGTCCGCATGCCGCTCTTCTGCTCTTTCTATATCCCGATGATCTGCTCGTCCGTGAACCGTGAGTGCTTCGTCCGTCACGTTGATACCACGGAGTCTACCAAAATCTAGAACACGTTCAGGGCTCTGGTCAGCAAGCATCACTGAAAGATACCGAAAATCAGTTGGCTCTACGGAGTGAGGCACGAGTTAACGCTTGGCTGCGTTGCATGGGCTTGCGATCCCCCCTCTCAGGCAGAAACGATCTGTTCAAGTCTGCGGCATGGTGATCGGGGCCTTGCCGTCGACGTCACCGAAGCTATCCGTCATCCAAGTCTGCACAGCGCAAACAGAGAATAATATAGTTATAGAGAATACGATGGTTGCAAATGGGCGATGTCTGCCTCGTTGGGTTGCGAATGCGGCACGTAACCCATCAGCCAAATTTCCATGCGTTCCAGCGGAATGAGTTCAGCCGTATTTATCGATGCGAAGCCGTCAACCCACGCTGCAAGCTCTACTGAGTCTCGATCGAGACACGAATTTGCGGTAACGAACTTACCGACGCGCGCTGCACAACAACCGTCTTCGAAGGCCGCGGCATAAAGATCGTTGTCTTCAAAATGATTGGTCCCCCAACAGCAGTGGTTGATTTGAGACAATTCCATTGCCGTGTCGAGACGGGCAGCCGGCTCTTGCGGTTACTTGTCCAAATCAGAAAGCGGTTTTCTCCGCGATGGGCGTGATGCAGTGGTCACGCTCAGCGTCAGGTCGAAAAGTTTCGGAGCGTGAACAACACGATCTTCTCCGCAATGCCTGGCGTAAGTGCGTATTGGATGTTCTTTCCCTTCTTGCGGCTGGTGACGAGCCTCAAGTCTCTTAACCGCCTAAGATGCTGAGATAATGGTGATTGCTGAAGACCAGTAAGCTGAACGAGCTCGAACACCATCAGATCGCGCTCAGACAGCTCTGTTAGCACCTGGAGACGAGCGGGATGTGAAACGGCTTCGAAAATTCTCGCTGCATTTTTGTGATTTGCTGTCATAAATCTAAATATACTTTCTTACGCAGAAAAAATAAATCGACGTTCTCTCTCAACGCGGTAGTAAAGGAGCGTTCAACAGGTTTCTGATTGCGTTTAGTTTATCTTTCCGGCACGCAAATTAGGCTCCCGGACGACAGTCCGGACCCGCTCTCCGGATCGCTGACGTTGCCCCACACCCTAGATTGTACGGGTGCCGAGGCATATATGTCTCGATATGACCCAATCAGAATTCGCGCGCCGTTTCGCCGAAGAAGTCCCCAAGATATCTTTCCGAGAGAAGAAGTTTCCATTCGGTCGCGACCCGATGAGTTGCGTTCTGGGCGTGGCTGCAACCTATTCTTGCGGTTATCTCGCGCACGGGGAAACGCCAGAAAATTACGCGCGCGAAGATGCCCATTTATGGGAATGACTTACCCGAACCGCCGTAAGATCAATGGATCTGTGCCCACGCCGGTATGCAGGTAATGGAGCCTAAACCGAGCTTCTCATTATACGTCTCCATGGCTTCTCTGATTGTTGTCAGTTCCCTTTTCTGTCGCTCGCATTCAGACTTCGACAGTAATCAAGGCCATTCGCACGCGCATCGCGGATCAGGGTCCGCCAGTCCATCCGCCCGAACGTTTCTTCCAGATAATCCGCCATAACGGACCGCAGCGCGTTCTCGACCCCGAAAACGATCGGATACATCGACGAAAACTCCTTGATTGCGGGTGTAGATCCGATGGGTGACCAGTCATTGCTCATGGGTCGGTATGGCCTGAGGAGCGCGAACCTGAACGGCTTCGCGGACGGCGTCGCGCAGCAAGGTCGGCTTCAGGGTATTCACCCAGCAGCTGGGACGCCGGCACATGCCGCTTGGTCATGCTGGAGTACTGGTGTCCATTGATTTCCCCACTCTATAACATAGTTACTCGCTCAGTGGCGGCACAATGGTGTTGCGAAATATGCAATGCAACAGAACAGCCATGCTCAAATCGCATATCGACACCAAGCGGTCAGGTCGCCGCCGGCCAATCGTTCGCTGGTTCGTCAAGCTCACCCGGAGCATCGGCAGGATCCGGATCCTGGCTGTATGCGCGCCGCATATCTGCCAGCTCCTTCTCCATGGCTGCGATAACCACAGGCGTTTCTGAGCCTGCGGTTACGTAGTGGTCAACGAGCTGTTCGAGCTTGAGGCGAAGGTCGCCGGCGATACCGGTCATGGTGATGCCCTCAATGTTTTGCGGGACGATGGTCGCCCTTGTCGCCCTCGCCGGATTTCGCGACCGTCTTGGCCTTCTGTCGTTTGTCGGCTGAGAGCGATCGGCCGACATCGACGCTCTCCTTGAACTGGCCCTTCTCGTCCCGGCGGACGTAGCGCTTGTCGGTCCCGGTATCGATCAGCTCTCTCTTCGACATCTGAATTCTCCTTCGGTTGCGATAAGCGAATAACTCGCGCGCGCCCGAAAAGATGCATCGAATCCATAGGCTTGATTTGAATCTCATGGTTGCAGGAGAAAATTGAATCAAACCATTGAAAATGATTCATTTTTCGAATCGGAACTGAGTCGCCGATGACGCAGTTGAATCGCATAGGTTGCGTCCTGTGAGAGGAGTTCGATATGGCCGGTCAGCGTGCTCAATGGAAAGGTTTCATCAAGTTCGGTGAGGTGTCGTGTGGCGTGGCGCTTTACACAGCGGCCTCGACCTCGGAGCGGATCACCTTCAATACGATCAACACTGCGACCGGAAACCGCGTCAATCGAGTATTCATCGACAGCGACACGGAAGAGCCGGTACCGAAGGAAGCCCAGACCAAAGGCTTCGAGATCGAAAACGGCCAATACATCATCATCGATCCTGATGAGGTGGCGGCCACTATGCCTGAGAGCAACAAGACACTGGAGGTCGAAGCCTTCATTCCCTGCTCCGATGTCGACGATGTCTACTTCGACAAGCCGTATTACCTCACGCCCGACAAGATGGGCACGGATGCGTTCGCCGCCTTGAGAGACGGCATGCGCAAGTCCAAGGTCGCTGCAATCGCCAGGACGGTTCTGTTTCGACGGATGCGCACCGTTCTCATTCGCCCACATGGCAAGGGCCTCATCGCGACCACGCTGAACTACAATTACGAGGTTCGCTCTTCGAAGAAGGCGTTTGAGGAGATGCCGAAGATCAAGATCCAGGGGGAAATGCTGGATCTTGCCAAGCACATCATCTCGACGAAGAAGGGCGATTTCGATCCCGCGGCCTTTGATGACCGTTACGAGGCGGCGCTGGCGGAGCTGGTAAAAGCGAAGATCGAAGGCAAGGCACTGCCGAGCCGCAAGAAGGTCGAGGTGTCCAAGCCGAATGACCTGCTCGCGGCACTGCGCGAAAGCGCTGGTCTCGGCAAAACCAAAGACGACAAACCGAAACGCACTGCCGCCAACGCCAACACAGGTGCTGGCCGGCAGCGCGCCGCGCGCGGGGCGGCATCAAAGACCGCCTCTTCGAAAGCTGCCCCGCAGCGCAAGGCCGGGTGAGGAGACGAGATCATGACACTTCGCCCCTATTGGAAAGGCTATCTGAAACTGTCGCTCGTTACCTGCCCGGTCTCGATGATGCCGGCGACGTCAGAAGCGGAGAAAGTCCGGTTTCATACGCTGAACAGGGAGACCGGTAACCGCGTCGTCTCGCAGTATATCGACTCTGTGACCGGCAAGCCGGTGAAGGACGACAATGAGGCCAAGGGCTATGCTCGCGGCGAAAACGACTACGTCATCCTGACCGACGACGATCTCGACGCCGTCGCCCTCGACACGGTGAAAACGATTGATATCGATAAGTTCGCACCGGCCGACAGCATCGAGTGGGTCTATCTGGAAAAGCCCCACTACCTGATGCCAGACGATCCTGTCGGACACGAAGCCTTTGCTGTGATCCGGGATGCGATGAAGGCCGACAAGGTCGTCGGCATTTCGAAGCTTGTTATCGGCCGCCGCGAGCGGGCCGTGGTCCTCGAACCTCGCGATGACGGCATCGTCCTGTGGTCGTTGCGATTTGGCGACGAAGTTCGGCCTGAAGAGAACTACTTTGAGGATATCGAAGCTGAGGCTGACAAGGATCTCATTCCGTTTGTCCAGAAGCTGATCAAGCAGAAGACCGCGCGCTGGTCGCCTAATATGGTCAGCGATCCGATCCAGGATGCACTCCTTGCTCTGATTGAGCAGAAGAAGAAGCAGCTCAAGCCGAAGAAGGCCGCGAAGGGCAAAAAGGCGGATGCTGCGCCAGCTTCGAATGTCGTGAACATAATGGACGCTTTGCGCAAGAGCGTCGAAGCGGATCTCAAAAAGAAGAAAGTAAGCTGACATGCAGGAAACCGAGATCCGTCTGTGTGAACCCGCACCATTTATCTATTTCGAAAACGGGCAGATCGCCGTGACAGATGGTTCGACCGTATGGCTGGTCATCGTCACCTGCGAAGCGATGAGGGTGACCGCGCCTCCGCCGGAGAAATCGCTGAGACGGCTAGTCCGCTATGCCGAATTCTATCGCGACCTTGCGGCTGCAGCCATTCGACGTGGCGATGATGTAGACGGCAAAGTCTGGGTGCGCGAAAGCGATGTGATCGCCGCCCGACAATCACATGGAGTGCGAGGCCAGAACATTCATACACTGGATCGTGTTTGAGCAACGAACCCAAGCCATTCCCTCAGACGCAGGACGGCCGGTATATGGTTGTGCGAGGACGGCTTTGGACGCTCAGCAATCCCCAGCTTGCAGAATCCAAAAGAGATGCTTTGGTCTCGGAGCTGATGGATGTACGAAGGGCAGTCAAGGCTGCCAAGGGCGACGCCGAAGGAATGAAGCTTGCCCGCCAGCGCGTGGACGCCGCGAAAATTGGCCTTGGAGAACGTGGCCCCGTTTGGTGGAGCGACGGCGAGCCGGATTACAATCGGAAGCTCGCCACGTCCTATCGAGAATGGTTCAAAAGATGGCGCGTTCTATTTAGGGTTTTGATCCGCCCGACGGGTTGGGTGGTGCCGCAAGGTTCTCTGGCTCGCTATGTACAGGCGCCGATACGGATGCGGTCGTCCGAGGATCTGATGCCGGGCCAAGCAGGTAGCCCGCCGCCACCGCCGCGACAACAACCCCCATGGCGATCGCCGCAATACGAATTATTCTGCTGTTCGGTCGGTCCTCGTCGCGCAAACTGATCTCTCCCGATTGTCACGGCACGTCCTCAGCTGCCTGGCGACGGCTCTGCCGCCTCTGCGCCGGCCTGTCCGTTTTTTGCCTGGTCCTCGCGGGGCGCGATCTTGGCCTCGCCAGCTTTCTCGTGTTGCCGCTGCAAATCGCGCTCGATCGTCTCACGTGATCCTTCCGCTGGATCCTGTTCAGGGTGGTCTTTTGGGTCGGTCATCGTCCTATCTCCTCTACCTGCCGAACCCCTGTCACGGCTGAAAAGTTCCGCCACAGGATGCGCCGCGAATTCTGCTTCTTCAGTGCCTTGACTGGTGACTGGCAGACGACATCTCATGGCTATGAAACGCGTATTGCCGCCTACGACCGACAAGCATCCCGATCGCTTTCTGCAATGTCAGGAAGCGATGGCCGGCGCGTTTGCGGATGTCGCAACGGCGGCTGTCAAAGCGGGCGGGAATCCTGAAGAGGTAGCTTCGGCCATGGTGGAACTGGCCGATCCACGAACGCCAATCGCGACCTTGCTCGAGACCGCTCGACTTTAAGGAGAGGATGACCCGATGTGCGGAAGGTTTGCGTTCGAGCATGAGTGGCCGGCTCTTCTCGATCTCTACGAGCTGCCTGTCGAGGAACGCGGTCGAAACACTCAGGCTCGCTTCAACATAGCCCCGACACAAGACGTGCTGATCGTTCACACCGATGCCGACGGCCATCAGAAAGCGGAGACCGCTTGCTGGTGGCTGGTGCCCTTCTGGGTCAAAGAACTGCCGAAAGGCGCGATGTTCAATGCGCGGATCGAAACGATCGGGACGTCACCAGCCTTTCGGAACGCGTTCAAGTCGAAACGATGCTTGATTCCGGCTCACGGGTTCTACGAATGGACCGTCAATTCCGATGACGGCAAAAAGGACCCATGGCAGATCCACCAGCCGGGTGGCACGCCATTCTCATTTGCCGGTCTGTGGGCGCATAATGACAAGCTTGGAATCACCAGCTGCACGATCGTCACGATGCCGGCGGCAGAGCTGATGAACAGGCTGCACGACAGCCATCCGGCTATCCTCGATCCTGCAGCGTACGAGTAATGGCTCGATCCTTCGACAAGCGGAGCCCGAGCAAACGAGCTTCTCGGGAAGCAGAATCTTGATGGCTTACTGGAGTTTCACCGTCTCGCGAGACGTGAATTCCACTCGATCCGAAGGAAAACCTGAGCTCAACCCGCTCTGAACGTGGCCTCGACCTGTTGCCACAATCATTCTTTGGGGGAATTGAGGTCGCGGCGTACAGGTAAGGTGCTCGCCTGGGCGCCGTCGTTTACATTGACCCTATTGACGTAACGCTCCAGATCCAGCCGCGCGGCGGTCGGCCCACCTATGAACTGAGTCAGCCGGTCCGACGTCTCGAACATGCCGGTCAGGATGTCCATCTGCCAAAACCCTCCACGAACGGCTTCGATTTCCAGCTCAAGTAGCGCTGCCCGCTCCGCAAGCTGCCGCTCATGCTGCTTGTGGCGAGTGATGTCCTCAATTTGAGATATGAACCGCACGACCTTGCCGTCGGCGTTGCGTATGGCGACCACGTGGATGAGGACATGTACGATCTCTCCAAACGGCCGCAAGTACGGCTTTTCGACCGTGTAACCTTCCCGCTTCCCCTGCAGCACCTGTCGAGGGTCAGATCCGCCTCGATATCATCCGGATGGGTAAAATCCTTAAAATGCGTTCTAAGCACCTCCTGGGTAGGAAGTGACAGCACCTTGGCGAACGCCGCATTGCTTCTGATGATGCGCCCCTCAAGGTCCACCAGGGCGATGCCGATCAGGGCGTTTTCGAAGGCAAAGTCGAACGGCGCAAGGCGGGTTTCAGGATCATCGGCGGTGTAAGGTTGCGCTGCTATCTTTCCTCCGAAGACAAGGATTTGACCGCGATAGGTGTGTTTTAGGCGATGATAATCAAGGTGCCGGTGTCATTCCCGCACCACAGAGATAAACAGCATTTACATTCCGCTAATCTTGGCATTAGCGTGACGCCGGAGATGCGGCGGGACATCTTCCAGTTCTGCCAGTTTACCATTCTGCTTCAGAAACACGCGAAAGTTCTCGCGAACCGCGTCGATCGGCCAGCGACCGTTTGCCGCCTCGCGACAGTATCGGACAAGGGTCTCATAAGCCAGGTTGCGCTTTTCCTGCGGCCACTCATCCAGAAAGTCGAACACGTCATCGATCCCGGTGATTTCTTGTACGAAATACCGGCGTTGCACATAGAGCGGTTTATTGAACAGAGCGAGTAACATTGGAACCTCCTTCTGTGCTCTGCATGAGAGGGGGTAGCCGACCCCGATGAGGCCGGCCGTACTGTGGTTGATCCGAGACCTTTCGGTCGAACGTCATCCTTTCATGATATGAGGGCTATCAAGCGAATGACCTCGCCGACTGCCGCGTTCTTGCTCAGGCGACCTGACGGTCGGTTTCCAACCGAAGCGGTTCGCTGTTGGACGATCCATGGCCGATCTCGACCTTACGGGGCTTCATCGCCTCCGGCACCTCGCGCTTCAAGCTAATCGTCAGCAGCCCGTGGCGAAGATTGGCACCTTCCACCCTGACGTGGTCAGCAAGCTCGAACCTCCGCTCGAACGAACGACCGGCAATGCCGCGGTGGAGATGTTCGCCCTGCAGCTCTTCGGATTTGCCGCCTCTGATAACCAAGACGTTGCGCTCCTGGGTGATATCGAGATCGCCCTCGCTAAAACCCGCCACCGCCATCGTGATACGATAGTCGTCTTCGCTGGTCTTGACGATGTCATAGGCAGGCCAAGTATCTATTGCGTTGAGGCGCTGCGTATTGCTGAGCAGATTGAACACGCGGTCGAAGCCGATGCTCGAACGGTACAGCGGGGCAAAATCAAGTTCAGTTCTCATAACCATATCCTCCGTAAAGCAACATGGAAGGAAGCGGTATATCCGCCTCCTCGGTCAGCCGACCCCTCACTGGGCCGTCGGCGCCGATCGATTTGGTTTCTCAGGTTCGCCGTTCAAGACCTCATGGGGAAATTTTTCGAGCGATTTTGATGGCGTCTTGTTCGTCGCAAATCTCATCCTATTTCGATTCCCAATCCTCGACTTGGGAGCATCGAGATGGACGACTTAGCGAGTGACACGTTTCCGGATGCCGACCTGGAAATCATGCCGCCGGAGCACATCGCTGGAAGCGAAACGGCCATTTGCGCCTGTTGTTGTCGCCGACGTCCGCGCTCCATGATGGACGAGGATCGCTGCGGTATTTGCGATGAATGTCTGGCGCCTTGACCATCCCAGCAGCAAAACCAATGTTGAATCTCCAGTCCGACCTAGACCTGTGTCAGAAAGGAAAAGAACATGACTGCTATCGCCGATTGGCTAGATGATCGAATACAGGAAATCATTCGCTCTCCGGCTCTGCACGACGACAAGGCCGATTTTCGCGACCAAGCGAAAGTCTTGGTAGAGAGCGCCAGAGCCGACGGGTTCTCCGTCGCGGAGATCAAGGAGGCTTGCGGGGGCGACGTGGAGCGATATCTCCTTGATCAGCAGAACGCGATGAGTGATGTTAAGCGGCAGCAAAGACTGGCAGTCGACAAATAGCAAATCCGGCCAGAGCCTTTATGCTCTGGCGAAACAAAGTGGTCAAAAGGACGTTGCGGCGTTTAGGAGCTTGTAGAATGCCCGGAACCTTCGTCTCAATCTATGTCTTGGCATTCGATCTCGATGACCGCGACCAGCCCGTTAGAGCTTTCGAACCGCGCCCCGCGGCGACTGAAAAGGCGGCCATCAAGGAAGCCGAAGATTTGGATGAGCGGCACGCCGGCGTAGTCGTATGGAAGCGAGAGGGCGATCCGGTCGTCGGAGAGGAAGGTGAACCTGAGATCGTCTTCCGGTCAGGCATGATAGGCGATTTCGCTTAGGGCGGGTCCGGAGAGGATAGCCGTTTTGCAGAATTCTATCGCGCAGATCAAGCTGTTGAAGCAACTCGAGCCGTAGACCTCCTCATCATGTTCGCAGTCATTGCTTCTACTGTCTTTTGAGCGCGCTGTTGGCGATTCGACGTTTGAAGTTACATGGAGCCTACCGGATACTCAGCGCCTCGGACATGGCGAGCATCCGGGCGAGTTGAGCGCCATATCTGCAGTCACCTCAACCGTCGGATCGACAGCACCGTAGCCACGCTCATCTCGGTTTGTGTTAGTGGGTTGTGTTGGAATCATGGCTCGCCGGCCTTTCCACCATCAGACTGTGCCGTACTCAAGGCACGCGTTGACGGGTACTCAGAACTGGGCGATCGCAGAATTTCGGACTGAGTTGCTGGCCGACTGCGTTTCTGGCCCGGGACACTGCTTCCGACCTCCCGTGAATGGCTGGTATGTGTTGCTGACCGGATCGAACGAGCGGTACCGCGCACTACACCAAGTTTGCGCCTTCGCCGCTTGCATTTCGGCAAGGATCATGTTTGTCGACTTGTCACGCTCTCCGGACGCACTGGGAGCCTCCGATGACCCAAGCGTGACGTTCACGCGCTCCACCGGTTTGACCTCAGCCACCATTGTAGTCGCAGACACGGCGCAAGGAAGGCGCTGATATGCCTGCCGGTTCGGATCCACCCGCCTTACTCCCGATGTCCAGAGAGGCTCGTCATGCGGACTGGCAAAGGCATTAGGCGCGGACGACTGCGCGATTTCGGATGTTAGCTTCATACCGCCAGCCGCTACCGATAGCAGACAGGAAGCGAGAAGGAGGCCCGTGATCAGTCCGCGTATAGAAAACAACCCAATGATTTTGCTTTCAAAAGTGCAGACGCGGCTGAATCGTTTCCTCGGTAATCACTCTAATGATGAGCAGGCACCCTGCGGTAACTTATCTACCCGTCTCGCCGACGGCCGTAGAGAGAGTTCGGTTCGAAGGATGAAGGGCGCGAGGACCAACCCGAGTTTTGACACCTATCTTTGAGCAGAAGTTGCCGATGCCGAAAAGACCACCCCACTCGCGCAAATTTTGCCGTCCTGCTCGGGCATGACGGATACCTTTGGTCACCGTGGAGCAATCATGATGTCAGCCAAATGAGAGATGGCCGGACAACGAAGTTCGGCCACAATAAATCAGTCGATGGCCTGAGCAACCCGACGCGAGGAAGGCTCGAGGATTACGCGCTGCTGATTGACGACAGCATAGACGTAGTTCGGGTTTCAGGGATCCGCTGAACGACGACGCGCTCGGTGGGAACTGGGGCCTGCTGCACATATGTTACGACCCTCTCCGGCGGCGGATCGATCGCGGTTCCAGCGATAGCGCCAACCACGCCGCGGACAGCTGCGCCGACTGGGCCACCTACGACCGCGCCCGTCACAGCCCCACCTGCAGCGCCGGTCACCGTGGAATTTTATGCGAAAGCAGAGCCTGCGATGAGGAGGGCAGCGCCTGCGATGATAAGGCGACTTACGAGCATTCCTCCATTGGGGCTTTAAGCGCTGCAATAACTTCACGGTCTTCTGATGCTTCCGCCTCGTAACCCGTTCTGAGCGTCACGCGAGAAGGACCGGTTGGCAACGCGAGGCAGGATGGCTGGAGATGCCCATAACCAGCTTAGCTATCGATCACGCGCTAGCAACCGCGCGGCCTTCAACTCGCGAGGCGCGCGGCATGTTCGATATTCCAGCCGAACAACCAGGCGTCCGCTTTCTGCATCAGGCTGTCTTTTTCTCTCGGGCAGCTTGCCTTATGAATATAGCGAACCAAAGGATTGTCGCCTGCAGATAGGCCAAGCACTCGCGCGTTGATCCCGCGCTGTTGCCAATCAAGCATAGTTTCGACATCCAAATTCATTTTCGATCCTCATGATCGCTTTATCATTCTGTCAAACCTTGAAGTGCCGCGGCGTCCCGCGAATCAAAGCTTGGGAAACCCTATCTGAGATTTTCCCAAGGCTCGACTTGAATAAGCCTTTTATGCTCGTACGTTAGCGTACGAAGAGCTGATGTCTGGCTCTGAGATTTGCCCCCTGTCGACCGGTGTTTGTGGCGGCCGCCATCTTCGGCGATTGCGCGATCGAAGATCGACATTGAAAACGACGGATGATTTTTGAGCAGATGCGCCGCGAGGCGATCTGGCGGGAAATGCCGATCGACGACGAGCCAGAGAGACGGGACGAGCCTAGATCAGCGGCAGTCACGGAACATCTGAACTACCTCCCAGACCAACAAGCGGGGCGATGGAAGTCTGGCCCTTAGGCGCTGGCACCAAACGCGCCCGAAGCTGGGCAACTTTTTCCTTCGGGGTTATTCCAGTCGCAGGAGATCTCTAAATTTCACAGTGGCAAGAATAGTACCATCATCGCTGGTCAGCTCGAACGCGTCGCCGTCAACAATGTCGCCACGGGCAACGCGCTGGCCGAGCAATTCACGCGCGGACCGCACCGCCTCTTCATGCGCCTGCTCCACGGTCGCAAACTCCGCCCCTTCAAGATCCTCTCGCAGTCCGTTATGATCGCGAATGTGAAAGTAATACCGCGGCATCAATCACCTCCAATTTGATCGCTCACAAAACTTGCCCGCAGGTGAATAGGTTTCATCAAGCATGCGATTTTGTGCAGACTCTGGATATCGAAGACACCTGCAATAGTTTGCGATGAACGATATCGAAGGGAACCCGACGAATGCCTTGGACACGCAACAAGCTCCTGTCGTGCCTTCCAAACGAAGACGCAGACATCCTTCGCCCCGACCTCGAGCCGGTCACTCTCACTCAAGGGCAAGTTCTGTTTGGCGCCTACGAAACGATAAGCCACATCCATTTCTTCGAGGGCGGGCTGTCATCAGAGATCGCCGGCTTAGAGCAGTCCAGGAGTACCGAGGTAGGCTGCATCGGATTTGAGGGGTATTCAGCTGTCCCGGCAGTGCTCGGTGTTGATAGCACGCCGCATCACGCGTTCATGCAGTGCGGCGGCCCGGCCTTACGCATCGAGGTGTCTCGTCTTCGCGCCGCAATGGACGACAGCCATGGCTTGCGCAAGTTGCTCCTGAAATACGCTCATGTGTTTCTCATCCAGATTGCTGCGACCGCGCTAGCCGATAGCCGCTACGAGGTTACACAGCGCCTCGCGCGATGGGTTTTGATGAGCCAGGATCGCATCGGCGACGAGCTCCCGTTGACTCATGATTTCCTGTCTCTCATGCTTGGAGTTCGCAGGCCGAGCGTCACGGATGCCATACATCGTCTTGAAGGTGTGCAAGCAATCAAGGCCGAAAGAAGCCTGATAGTCGTTCGCGACCGCCGCAAGCTCGAGGAGATCGCCGGTTCGACCTACGGGATACCTGAGGTCGAATATGAACGACACATCGGCCTCGACTTCCGCGACTAAATTCCGCCAAACCTATTAACATGCTGCCAGCCACTGGGATGTCAATGTATTGGGCATCTGCCTAGTCCCATTGTTTAAGTTGTAGTTGAATTTAGTTAAAGATTGCAGCTAGCGGTCTCCTGACGTGCCCTCCCCCGAATTTCTGAAATCGGTGATGGTCGAGATCTCTGGACGATAAGGTGCACGGCAATTTCTTCCGCTTGCCTCGTGCTTGGTCGTCGGAGGAAAGAAGGCAATCGGAGCGACTCAGCCGAGCGACCTCATTTGATCGTAGACTCCGGGCGCTATCCCCGTATGATTATTTTGTCGTTGCGAATGCAAAGTAGGCGTTAACGGCTGGGAATCATCACGTGCTCCCGCCCCCTATGATGAGGATGGCCACTCATGGATGCACGGGCCCGGTTCACAAACCTCGGCGATTCCTACTACGTGCAAGCTTCAAGATACTCGCCGCTCGAGACCATCAGACGTCGCATTGTGAGCGTCGCGATCTACGCTGCGTCCGAGGACTCCGACCTCGTCACGGCGACCGATTTGGGCAAGGCATCTCTGGATGCTTCTTCATGACGTGGCGCGCCGTGAACTCGGGTTGCATAATGACGTCGCGCAAAGCAAATACTCCGCGAGCGCGAACTTCTTACAGCTTTTCAAGTTCGAAGACCAAGGAGGATTTGATCATGCCAAACGAAGCTCTGTCTGGCCGCACATACCTCGTGGTAGAAGACGAATATCTGGTCGCATCTGATATGCTGACAATGCTCGAAAGCGCCGGGGCGAAAGTTTTCGGGCCGATATCGGACGTTCAGCAAGCAATGGAGGTTCTTTCGGAGCCGAGCCTTGAACTCGACGCCGCTGTGCTCGACATCAATCTTCACGGCGAAATGGTTTATCCGGCCGCGGCACTCCTTTTCCTGCGCGGCACGCCATTCATCTTCGTCACAGGATATGATTGTGCTTCGATGCCCAAGGAATTCGCTGACGCTCCGTGCCTTTCCAAGCCGACGGCTGAGGCGGACCTTGTGGAAGCGTTGAGCGCTATATCCGCCAGAAAACAAATCGGACCAGCAGCCGAACAGCGGTAGGAAAGAGCACTGCATCATCGCCCTATCGCAGAGCGCACCTCCGCTAGTCTCACTGGCTTTTCGCATAGCGTGTTCTGGGCATATTTCGCGGGGATAGCCCTGGCATCGTCATCGTAGCCCGTCGTAAAAACGAACGGGATCCCGCGTTCCATCAGCAGCTCGGCTGCGGGAAACACTTTCTCGCCGCTGAGATCTGGGTCGAGGATCGCTGAGTCGATCCTCTCGCTCTCGGTAATGATCCCTGCTGCGTCATCGACGAATGCAGCCGGACCGATGACCTCCACACCTTGGGCGCAAAGTTCAAGACTGGGTTCATCCCCCAACATGTAATCGTCCTCAACGATGAGGATGGCTAGGCCGCTATGTGACTTTTCACGCATCTCGGGTCTCCATAGTCGAGGTTTCCGAAACTGGAAGCGCAATCGTGCAGCGAACTCCGTCCTGCCCTAGTTCATAGGTCACACGCGCCTTTAGTTGGTAGGGCAGAGCGCCTGCCCTGTCCGCTGCCCCGAGGGCTGTCCGAGGATGACATTTCGACGCCGCTCTCCTGCCAGTCGATGTAAAGGGTGGGCTTCTCTCTTATGCCTTCACTCTCGAACGACCACATCACACTGAGATGTGCATCGTCCTGCCCCAAGCCCCATACTTTACGGCGTTTGGCGCGAGTTCGTGAAGAGCCATGGCGACGGTCTGGACGGTCGATGAGCGGAGGCGAACGCCTCGTGGCCCTGATATGATTACACCCTGTATCCGCTTGCATTGCGCTCAGCTCGGATCAGATCAGATCATCGAAATCCACGCGATCATGTGCGTTCGACCTTGAAAGCAGGCCCTGCACACGCGCCAAGGCCTCCAATCGGTCCCTGAACCTCTCCTGAAAATCGTCAAGATCGGTAGGGTGTGCTGGAGCTCCGCAACCAGCACACCCTGCCGATCTTCCATGGCGTCGAAATCCGGGTACTTTCCACGACTCTCGGCGTTCCTGACAGGACATCCGCAAAAAGTTCGTCGAGCTCCGTCCAGATGTCGGAAAATACCTCGCGCATCGGAGCGCCGAAGGCCCCGGGATGACGATTACCGAGGATGGAACGGTAGGCATCGTTGTAGATGAAGCGCAAATCCTGTCTCAAGGCAATGTACATCGGCTGCCGGGAACCAATAACTAGCTCCGCTTGCCCAAGAATTCGTGCAGGCCACATCTCAATGGTCCCGAGAGCACTCGCGTTCCAGTCAAAATTGGCGAGCCTCTGGTCAGCAGTATCTGAATGGCTCGGCTGTTCCGACATTCGACGCTCCAACAAAAATCCAAAACATATTAGAAGTTTTAGATCGTTATCCAAGAGGTGGGAAACCACGATCGGAAATCGGACAGCGCCCTCAAAGGCGACTTGCGTCGGCGTCTAAGCCCAAAAATACATTGGCTCAGGATTGGAACCGCCGAAGGCATGCTCTTCCCTCCCGGACTTTTTGCGGCCGGCTCAGCATGCTTGGGAAACGAGGCGGCTCCGCCACCAATCGGCAGTAGCCAACTGTCACACGTACAGAGTGTGCACTTCTGCTGGATGGCCGGCGTTGAGATGGTCAGCCGTCTAAGGCTCGCTTCCGCCCAATGAGACGCGGCGCGTCGGTCGGTACGCAACCGTACCTAGCCTCCCCTAGGCAAGACTTCTCGGAACGATACGGGGAAATCACTGTTTGGCAAACTGATGGGAGGATGCCATGCAACACCGGACCAATCAGACTGGCTTCACCGAATTCGAGCTTCTCGAGCATCTGCCGGCACTTCGAAACTTTGCGCGCCGATTTCATTCCTCACCGACCGACGTCGATGACCTGGTGCAGGAAACGTACGCAAAGGCCATCGCAAATGCGCAGAAGTTTCAGCAAGGGACCCGACTGAGGTCCTGGTTGTTCACGATTATGCGCAATACCTTTTGCACCAAATTTGGGTTGACCCGGCGAGAAGACGTTGGTCTCGCTGACGATACCGCCCTGCAAGTGAGCGTTCCTGCTACGCAGGAATGGAGCCTTCGCGGCCAAGAACTCGAACGGGCGATTTCAAATCTACCTGACCACCACCGAGAAGCGATTGAGATGATTTTCATCGAATGCTTGAGCTATGAGGACGCAGCGCAACGGTGTGGCTGTGCTCTTGGAACAATGAAAAGTCGAGTCAACCGCGCCAGGCTGCAGCTCTGGACCGCGATCGACCGCAGCTGATCTGAACTCAATTCAGCGCAACGCCACCGCCAGGATTGAACAAGGCGGACGCGATTTTTCCAAGCTCCGTGGGCTTCCCGCAAAGGGCAAAGCCTGAGAATTTTGCCGGAATGACGTCAGGATCGTAGCCCGTTGCAAAGACGAACGGCACGTCCGCCTGCTCAAGTTCTTCCGCGACGGGAAACACAAATTCGTCTCCCAGATGCACGTCCAGGATCGCGCCATCGATTTTTGAAGATGCGATGAGCTCAAGGGCGTCTTCCACATTTGCGGCGGGACCGACAACCGTGGCACCGAGCTGTTCGAGCTTTTGACGGGTCTCATCAGCGAGAAAATACTCGTCTTCGACGACCAAAATATGCTTGCCCGCGAAAAGGCTTAGATAAACGGAATTGTCCAATTCGACCTCGCTACGGGTTCAGCCTAGTGTGGATTGCTTTCCACGACAAGGATGCGACCGCTCACATCGCAATGAGCGGACTAGGTTCATCAAATTCTGACATTTGGGCGAACAGACGCTGGACTTCGGAGTTCCGACCCGGATTTTTAAATCCTCAGTTACTGGAACTTAGTCGCCTATGTTGGCGGCCAAGCGGAATACGTGCGCGTGCCCTATGCGGAATGTCTCGCCCATCATCATTTCGAATGGCATCACGGACGAGCAGGCTCTTCTCCTCGGAGATAATTTCCGACCGGATGGATGGCGGCTGCCAATTGCGAGATCGAACCGACGGACATCGTACCCATCGCGCAACGCTTGATCAGGGACTGGAGCTCTACGAGACGTTCCGCGACAAGAAAGATAACTGCATCAAGGTTGTTTTGACAGCGTGAGAATGACAGATGGAAGTCGAAGATCGGAAAACTGCCTGCCGCAGATTTGAAAAGGAACATGGCGCCGAGGGTTTCCTCGACGCCGTGGCAGAGCTCATGACAGAGCGGGTGGCGGTTCAAGGATTAGAGCTTCGCTTCTTTGACGATGGTCCGAGAACGACCTCCATCACTCTTCCGATCATGTCGGCGAGCCGAATCTCTCGAAGCCCGATAAGTGGGTTTGAACCAATGCCAATAGGCCGGCGAGGCAGGGCAATACTGACTCTAAATTTCTTCTGAAAGCGCCTGGAACTTTCATTTTCCTCGAAAGTTCGTGAGCGCTAATTTCAGTATCAAAAGGAGCTATCATGTCTGAGAAGACTTTAGACGACCTGTTCCTCGATACGCTCAAGGACATCTACTATGCCGAAAAGCAGATTCTGAAGGCCTTGCCAAAGATGGCGCGTGCGTCGCAGTCGGAAGACGGTAAAGCGGCCTTTCTAAAGCATAAGGAGCAGACCGAAGGGCAAATCGAACGCCTGCAGCAGGTCTTTGAACTCCTTGGCAAGCCAGCCCGCGGCAAGACCTGTGAAGCCATCCAGGGCATCATTGCCGAAGCCGAAGAAATCATCGACGAATTCAAAGGCTCCGTCGCCCTCGATGCTGGCCTTATCGCGTCGGCCCAGGCCGTCGAGCATTACGAGATTGCCCGCTACGGCACCCTGAAAAGCTGGGCGGGCCAGCTTAGTCTGAAGGACATTGTTCCCCTGCTCGATGCCAATCTTCAGGAGGAGCTCGAGACTGATCAGCTTCTCACCCAGCTTGGCGAGGCGTCTGCAAATCCCAAGGGCGCCAAAAAGAGCGCGTGACGATCTCGGCCGGCGAGCTCGACGCTCGCCGGCCGCATAATCATTTACAGGAGGAAGGTATGGGAACCGATCGCGAGGAGTGGATATCAAAACGAGCTTATCAGCTCTGGGAAGAGGCTGGGCGTCCCGATGGCCAGGATGCCGAGCAATGGGCGCAGGCCAGCGCCGAGTGGGATGCCGGCCAGGGACAGAATAACACCGATAGCACAGCTGCAAGCTGGGACGACGAAGAGTATTAAATTTAGCGTCGCCGATCTATATGAAGCTGAACTTGAGACGATGGCGGTTTCCGCCATCGTTCCTTATCCCACCGCCTCAACCCCCTTGATCAATGGCATGAGGAGATGGCTGGGCTTCCGGCGGGGCCGCAGACGGCATCCGGATCATATAAATCACAGCAACGATCAGAACCAAGGCTGCAACAAGCGCAAGAATGGTGATCAAGCCTTTCCGGCCCTCCCTCACCGGGTTCATGTTCTATCGTCCAATTGCTCACCCCTGCCCTTTTTCAGGCTTTCCTCAGCGCGCTTTTTCAGATCCTTCCGGCCCTCATCGGCAGTCTTCGCGTCAGAGCGTGCCGCATCGCTTTCCGGGCTTGATTTCGCGGGATCAGTCATTTGTGTTCCCTTTCTAAGACGTGCTTATGAATAAGATCAGACGTTTATATCTTTGCCGAGACGCCTGCTTCCTTGAGATTGGCGAACCGGATCGTTGTTGGACGGAGGTTCTCTTCAAGCCATGCAGCCATAGCGATTTCTTCGTTGAGGCTAGCCTGCAAGGGATTGACCAACGCTGCGAAGCCGCCGAGCTCGGCGATCGTGATCAGCGATTTATAAGCCGCAATTTCGAAGTGCTCGAATGCGAAACTGGCCATGCTGTTCTTGAGGATTTCATCCCCGGCGACGGTATGGCTAAGTGCTGCCATCGAGCCGGTGAATGACAGGGCAGCATCCTTTAACGAGGAGTTTCCCTTGGCGAGGGATGTCAGGATCTCATCCAGACGTCTGATTTGTCCTTCCGTCTCTCGGATATGCTCTTCGAGCCTCGCTGCGACATCGGGATAGTTCTCGATCCGCTTGACCTGAGGCTTCATGATGGAGAGCGCCTGGTTCTCCATCGCGTGAGCGTTCTTCAGACCTGTAATGAAGATATCTCTTGTCTTATCTTCAGACATCATTGCCTCCTTTTAACCAACAGCGAACTGCTTTCCCCTCCCAGAGTTCCGGCGCTGTGCTCACTGCGAAACGTTCCAGCTGGCACATCATCGCGTGTGTTGCTCCAATGTCCCCTCTTGCGGCCGTTGGATAGTACTGCTGTTTGGACTCCCTGGAGTTAGTACGAAAAAATAGAGCGCGGCCAAGGCCAGCGCCGCGACCATAACGAGCGCAACAAACATCATCATCCCGCTTGCGGCCTTCTCCTGTTGAGCCATGGAGCATCCTCGCTTTAGAAATCGGATTCACTGGGTAGAGCCGGAAACGTCGGGTGGGTCATCAGGTCCCGCTTGGCTGCCGTTGAAAAAATAGAAGCCAACCCCGAGCACGCCGACGATGGACAGAACCACGCCGAGCCACATCATCTTTTTTGATGCGACGGAAATCGCGATAGCGAAAAGCGTTGCCCCTGCCACCAGAGCAAAAAACCCGAACTGCATCATCTAACACCTCCTGGCCTGGTCACTGGGTAAACGACAGAGGGCACGGTTACATCGGCCCCCCCGATCGAGCCTTCCTCAATCAGGCGCGCGCCGCGCTGCCGGGTGAGGTAGCGCCATATCCATTGAACACTCACGAGGATGCGCTTTTCGAAATTGATCAGCAGGTACACGTGCACGAAGGCCCACAGGAACCAGGCGGCTCTTCCCTTCAAGGTCCACTTGCCGAAATCGAAAATGGCTGCGTTTCGTCCGATAACCGCTGTGTTGCCTCGGTTCCTGAACACAAACGCCGCCGGGTCGGCACTTTGATTTTTCAACAGACGCCCAAGGTAGACCCCTTGCTGCTTGGCAACCTGCGCCAGGCCGGGCAGCGGCTTTGCATCGGTTCCCGTGAAATCGGCGGTGTCTCCAAGGGCAAAAATGTTTCGGTGGCCTACGACCTGCAACTGAGGATCAACCGGAATACGACCGCCTGGGACAGCATCAAGCCCGAGCCACCGGTGCGCGGGCGACGCCTTGACGCCCGCGCCCCAGACGACGCAGCCGGTTCGAATGAACTCACTCCCAACCGTGACGCCATCCGATCTTACATCAAGGACCCTCTCGCCTGTGCGCACCTCTACACCGATCTTCTCAAGGTAGTGGCGCGCGTAGTCGATGAGCTTTTCCGGAAACGCGGCGAGGATCCGGGGACCCGCCTCGATCAGGATCACCCTGAGCTGGTCGGGTTGGATGTTTCTGAAGTCCCTGTTGATCATGAAGCGACCAAGCTCGGATATCGCTCCGGCCATCTCGACGCCGGTCGGCCCGCCTCCGATCACCACATAAGTGAGAAGGTTGCGCTTCTCCTGTTCGTTGTGGGCTCTCTCCGCCTTCTCGAATGACGATAAGAGACGCTGCCGGATCTGGCGGGCTTCGTGAATCGTCTTCATGCCCGGTGCGTTATCGCGCCAGGTATCTCTGCCGAAATAATTATATTCCGACCCAGTGGCGATGACCAGACGGTCATAATCAACCCGGTCGCCGCCCTCGAGCTGAACAAGCTGCCGTTGCACATCGATCCCGACCACCTCGGCCATGATCATGTTGATGTTGCGATAACGACCCAAGGTCTTGCGGATGGGCTCGGCGATATCTGCGGGGGAAAGTGCCGCGGTTGCTACCTGATATAACAATGGCTGGAAAAGGTTGTGATTGCGACGATCAATCACAGTGACCGAGTACTCCGTGTCGCCAAGCTCTCGCGCACAGGCAAGGCCGCCAAAGCCTCCTCCGATTATTAGGATACGTTCTGGCACTGGCCCCTCATGAATCTTTGATGAGCCGCGCTAACCTGAGCAAACGTCATTAGTTCCATCCACATGAGGGAACTTTCCCCTCATGCGTCGGTTCGCTGGGCATAACGAGGGAGTAACGCAGTGACAGGACATAAATGCACGCACACGCCGACGGGTCTAACCCCCTCGAATGACTCGCCGCAAGACAGGAAGCGCAAGGTTGTAATGGGACGTGGCGCGGTCGGTTTCCTGGAGGCATTCGTAGTTGCAGCCTTTGCTCCTTATATTTTCATCGCCGTCTGTGGCCCGGTCACAGAAACCTGACGCCATGTCTCATTCCGGAAACCAAGGCCCAGACTGGTATTTTCGCTTGATCGGGGCTCAGAATGCCAAAGCCGGTATCGTGCGGTCCGCTATACTTCTAGGAGTACTGCTGCTGGCCGCAGCGCTCGCGTTGGTTTGGATCAGTTCATTCTAATCCAGTTGAGGCATCCGACAGGTGCGTTCGAATTGCTAACCAGCAACGCACCGTAGCCATACAGGCGACCGAGCTCGGCATCGGCCGGCACGTCAATTGCCCATACTTTACTTGACCGGTCCGTCCACACCAGGCGCCCATCGACGGCGTCTAATCCCGCCATCATCGCGGTCTCGCTCGTGCCTGGACGCAGCAAGACGATGACGCTCTCTCCGCGGGGCGCCGGGAAACTTGCTATCGATCCCGCGATCAAGGTGGCAAGAACGAGTGCGACAGGAGAACAAAGAAACGATGTGCTGCCTGTGCGCCTCTTCATCAGGTGATAGCCAGTCGCGAGAGAAAGCAATCCAAAGACAGCCAACCAGGAGAGGTCCCAGAGCAAGGGCTGCTCGACGTCCATTCGGACACGGTGGATGCCGAGAACCCAGTGCGAAAGGACGGCGTCAACAAGATGCCAGATCCCAAAACCTATCATAGCGCGTGCGAGCAAAGGCTCGGTCTCGCTTTGTGTTGTCGGAGCGCGTGACGTCCAAAGCAGATACAGCCCGGTTATCGCTACGACGTACATGAGGCCGTGAAAGAGGCCGTCAGTCAGGATGAGAAAGCTAATATCGAGGCGAGCCTGCTCAAGCCCGCTCAGCAAGTGGTGCCACTGCAGGATTTGATGCAAGAGTATCCCGTCGAAGAAGCCTCCAAGACTGAAGCCAAGCGCGAGTGCTCCCATTGCTCGGCGGTTCAGTTTTGCCATCCGTCACCTTTGAGATTTTGCAAGCGAATGAGCCAGCCCAGCGCGGCCGGGCCGGCTAACGGTTTACACTTTCCCGATCTGCTCGTTCTGCGCACCACTATCCGGTCGCGCCGGTCCAAGAACTGGTTCGTCACCCATCGGGACGTTCTGGAACACCGTGAACTGACCTTTACCATCCATCGAGGGGCCGTCATTCCATCGCGCGGGAGGTGGCACGGAGCCATCCGAAGCGGTGGCAAAGAAATCGTAGTTGTGAGTCTGATCTTCCTTTTCCTGGGGGAAGCTATTGGGGATGGGCAGCGCGCCCTCATGTCCGCCGAGCTCTTCGATAACCGCCAGCCACTGTTGCTGGTGCATGGTGTCGCGGGCGATCATGAAATGAAGCATGTCCTTCATGCCCTCATCATGAGCGGCATTATAGAGACGTGTTGCCAACACTCGGCCGGTGCTTTCGGCTGCTACGTTGCAGTACATATCCGCTGCCAGATTGCCGCTCGCATAAATATGCGACATGTCGAACGGCACACCTTCCGAATTGCCTGGAAAGGCCGCCATGCCGGTAGACAGAATGTGACGGTGCAGCATGCCTTCAACGACGTGGCGGGGGTTTTCGCCCCCCATGACTGCGCCGACAATTCCGTCTGCAGCGCCGGCTTCAGCGAGGCTGGCCGGGGCCTTGTCGAGATTGAGGGCGACGGCTGTTGCCAGCATTTCGATATGGCCGATTTCTTCCGTCGCTGTGTGGAGAAGCATGTCCCGGTATTTTGTAGTCGGGCCGCGTGCGCCCCAAGCCTGGAAGAAGTACTGCATGCAAACGCGGATCTCGCCCTCGACGCCGCCGATCGCCTGCTGGAGCATCCTGGCGAAGATGGGGTCGGGAGAACCGACCTTGACCGGATACTGCAGACGCTTGTCGAAACTAAACATGATTATCTCCTCGTGTGGAATTCCGATACCCGGAAAGATATCGGGCAGCGAACAGGGAGCGGGTTTGGAAGTTCCAATAACCAGATTGAAGATGGGTCCGATCTGATCTTAATGGCGCCCCGTGACGGACGGGCGAAAGTCGGGGACCATCTGGAACTGTGAGGCACTTGTTTGGTTAGCGCCCTGTTGTGAAAATACAGGAGAAAGCCATGACTGAAGAACGTCGCCCTTCCCCGCCGCAGCCTGAGCAGCAGCAACAGCCCCCTGGCGAAACAAAGCTTATGAAGCCTGTGCCCGATCACGGAGAGCATTCCTATCAAGGCAACGGAAGGCTGGCAGGCAAGGTGGCCCTCATTACAGGCGCTGACTCCGGTATCGGTAAAGCAGTTGCAATCGCGTTTGCCCGCGAAGGGGCTGACGTTGTCATTTCCTATCTCAACGAGGATGAAGATGCGCACGATACGGCCAAATGGGTGGGAGATGCCGGCCGGAAAGCCCTTGTGATTCCCGGCGACATCAAATCAGAGGATCACTGCATCGACTTGGTGGAACGAACGGTGGCAGAACTTGGCGGCCTCGATGTCCTCGTGAACAACGCGGCTTTCCAAAGGACCTATGCCGACATCAGCGACATCAGCGCCGTTGAATGGGATGAGACCTTCCGGACAAATATCTATGCACCGTTTTTCCTTTCAAAAGCCGCCGCACCTCATATGAAACCTGGCGGCGCTATCATTAACACCACATCCATCCAGTCCCGCCAACCGTCTCCTCAGCTCCTTGCGTACGCCTCAACAAAGGGAGCCGTCTCTAATTTCACAGCAGGTTTGGCGGAGATGCTCGCCGCAAAGGGCATACGCGTGAACGCCGTAGCGCCAGGACCGATCTGGACTCCCCTCATTCCCTCAACCATGTCGCCGGAAAAATCAGCTAAGTTCGGCGAACAGACCCTGTTGAAACGGGCGGGCCAGCCTGCGGAACTGGCCGGAGCGTATGTCCTGCTGGCTTCAGAGCTTGGAAGCTACATGACTGGAGCGGTTATCCCGGTCACAGGTGGTGAGATCATGATTTGAATAAATCTACTTCATAACGGTACGTATGGTGATGGAGAGGGCCAATTGGCCCCACATGACTCAGTTTCCGTGCCTCTTAATGAAAGCGGCGACACAACCAAGACGCCGCAGCAAGAGCGTTAATATCCAAAGCGGAACGCGCAAGAACGGCCGGAGGCTACAAGCCTTTAAAAAAAAGGCGGCAGAGATATGCCGCCTTTTCTTTGAAATCGACGGGAGGATCAATCGTTATCCATGTCTTGAGCCATTTTGTGGTGATGCTCGAGGGCGGCAAGATGCTTGGCAGCGAATGCCTTGAGATCCGCGTTGTCGCCTTCCTCTGCATAGCGCTTGAAGAGATCGACGGCATCCTCGTGAGCCTCGACCTGATCGTCGATGTATTTCTCGTTGAATTCCGCGCCGTCCAGTTTGGCAAGCTCGTCGACGTTTTCCTTATGGTCGTCGATAAGCGTGGTCTCAGCCTTCCCCTCGACCTTTCCGCTGTCAAGCAGCGCAGTCAGTTCTGCCGTTGTTTTCTCATGGTCGGCAATCATCTGCGTCGCAAACTTTTTCACGGCTTCGTCGCCCTTTTGCATGGCGAGTTTGCTGGACTCGATTTCAAAGACATCACTGGCGGATGCCTGCATGACAAACTCCTCGGTCTTGGGAGCGAGGCCTAAAGCGGAATTAACGCCTATAGACTCGGTTGCCGACTGTGCAAAAGCAGCGGTGGCTGTCATCAGAGCGGCGGCGGCTAGTGCGATCTTTTTCATTTTAGTCTCCTTAATTGCTGGCACTAACAGGCGCACTGACGAAAAGTTCCGGCCCGGGTTGGAAGGGTCCCCGCCATCCAGCCACAATGATACGTGCATAGATGCCTTAAGTCGTACGCTTGGCCTTCCGGAAACCTTCTTGGAAGCAGCGATGCTCATCGAGTTGGAGACTCGTCCCCCTTGAAGGCTGATTGAGACATCCATAATCTGCCGCTCTCGCATTCCATCTGACAATGTGGGTTGTGTCGTTAAATTTGGAGGCGTGGCCTCAAGCACCTAAAAGAACCTTGAAGACATGTCCGGAAAGCGGAGCCTTTTGCCGCGCTTCAGGGCTCATTCCGTCGAATGCAGTCGTGATGAACAGCGTCTTCCGGTCCGGACCGCCAAAGCAGCAACTCGTCACATTGGGGACCGGTAGATCGATAAGACCAGCGAGATCACCGCGTTGCGAGAAAATTTCGACACGGGAGCCGCCGAAGACTGCAGCATAAAGGTTGCCATCACCGTCAGCCTCCAGACCGTCCGGACTACCGTGAAATGTCTTTGCGAAGACCCGTTTGTTCGTCACCGTACCTGAAGGGCCAACATAGTCGTAGGCCCAGATCGTATCGCGACCGGTGTCGGCATGGAACATGATCTTGCCGTCTGCACTCCACGCCTTGCCATTCGCGTTCTTGTATCCGCGTTCGACCTCTACCAAGCAATCGCCTTGCAGGAAGTACAGCGCAGCTGTTTCCATTGGCTCGGCCGACGTGTTGATTGTCCCGACCCAGAGCCGGCCATCGGGGTCCAGCTTTCCATCGTTCAGCCGGTTATCGGTAGGCAGGTCGAGCAACGCCACCGGGCGCTCTTCTCCTGTTTCAGGATCAAAGACGTGGACGCCGTTGCTCAAACCAATCAACAATTGCCCGTCAGTTTGGGGAAAGACGAAGCTCACCTCCTTCGACACGGACCAGGATCGATGATTTCCTGCCTCAGCATCGTATCGGTGGATGTTCTTGCCAGAGATATCGACCCACCAGAGAGATGAGGTTTGCGCATCCCAATGGATCCCTTCTCCAAGCTGCGACACTGGCAGATTCAGGTCGAGTGGGAGTGCGTTTCCGGTTTTCATCGGTTCTCCTGAAGTGAGAAGATCGCATGAAGAAGGGTGAGATGACTGAGACCTTGGGGCAGATTGCCGAGTCCTGAGCCGCTTTGGGGATCGATTTGCTCGCATAGAATGCCAAAGTTGTTTCCCAGCGGTTTCAGGAGTGTCGTCAGCATCTCTTCCGCCCGATCAACGTCCCCAAGAAAAGCGTAGGCTTCGACCAGCCAGCAGGAACAGGCAACGAAAGCGCCCTCTTCATCGGATGCGCCGCTATAGCGATACACCAGAGGTCCGATCGTGAGCTCTCTTTCGATGGCATCGCGGGTCGTTTTGAGTCGCCCGTCGTGTTCAAATCCGAAGCGGGTGGTCAGAAGTAGGGCTGCATCGAGTTTGTCCGTGCCGGCATAGAAAGTGTAGGCCTTTTTCTCCTCCGACCAGCAGTGGGTATCGATCCAGTCGCAGATTTTTCGACTTTCATACTCCCACCGGTTTGCATTCCCCACTATGTGACCGTGGCGGGCAAGATGCGCTGCGCGGACGAGGGCAAGCCAGCACCCCGTTTTAGAGAAAGTATAATGCTCCTGATCCTCGAGCTCCCAAAGACCTGAATCTTTTTCCTGCCAACGAGCGACGACCTGATCTGCCAATCGTTCCATGAGACGTGCGGTCGACGGGTCCAGCACATGACCCATCTCGGCAAACAAGAAGGCCGTCTCCAGCAGGTCACCATAGCAACTGAGCTGTACCTGGGTCTTTGCGCGATTGCCTGTGCGTACCGGTGTTGATCCCTTGTAGCCTGGTACATCGATGACCTGTTCGTCAGGGACTTCTCCGACTGCAAGCGTGTAGACGACCGCAGGAAACTGCTCATGGTCATCTATGGTGCGAACCAACCATCCAAACGCGCCGATCGCTTCCGATAGCGCACCGGCCCGCAGGAAAGCCTTGATTGTATACGCCGCGTCGCGGATCCAAGCATATCGATAGTCGTAGTTCTTGTCGCCACCGATCCTTTCCGGAAGCCCGGAGGTTGCGGCGGCAGCAATGGCGCCAGTCTTCGCGTAAAGCAGGAACTTGAGCGATAGGGCGCAACGCACAAAGTCTGATTTGAATGGCCCCTTGTAAGACAGCTTTTGAGACCAGCGCCGCCACTCTTGATCGCTAAAGTCAATGCGACTGTCGATCTCCGACAAGTCGGGGATAGCAAGTGGCGCTTCATCGGCAACAAGATAAGCAATGCAGATCTGCGAACCCGTTTGTGTCCGATAGCGTGCGACTGTCTTGTGGTCCCCATCATCAACGATCAGGACCTCAACAGGGTGGCAGAATGTCGTTGTCAGATCCCCGATGTAGCGTATGGAGGCATTAGGGTGGGTGGCGCGACGGACTTCTCGTCGAGCGCAGATAGGCTGAATGACGATCTCGAATTCCACATCGCCTGAAATGCCTTCAATCCTTCTTGCGAGCTCGCACCAAGGCAGCCTGCCGCCTGCGCCACTATTGATGGATTCTGTCACCCTGGCCCGACCGGTATCCGTAACGAAGGTTGTTTCAAGAACGTTGCTGTCCTCCCGGTATTGCCGTTCAATGGCAAAAGGTTCAACGGGGGTGAGGGAAAACCGTCCGCCGTCAGCATCGTGCAGGCGGTTAAAGAGGGGAGGAGAGCCCATGTCTGGCGCGCACCACCAGTCGATGGAGCCATCGGCGCCAACCAGCGCTACCGACCTGCCCTCACCAATGGCGGCATAATGCTCTAGGGGCAAAAAACCGCCCGAGCGTTCCGGTTGGAGAGTTCCCAACATCAGTGAAACGTGTTGCCGCCGGTCACGGCGACGACGCTACTTACCTCAGCGGTGGTGAGTTCAAGTTGCAGGTATCGGGGTTGTTGAATATCAAACTGATTGACGGAAGCCATATTGCAATGCCTTATCATGCTCTGGAAGATCGTACGCTCAGAAACGGCGACCGACTTGGGCTGCAATGAGCGGTACAGCGGCAGCGCCCTCCGTCCCGACTCTCAACTTTTGTACAACTCGTCCAAGGACGAACGTTGCAGCGACAGTCACCGCAACTCGCCGCCATGGACTATTGATCTCGGTGGGCATCGATACGCCATCGGTATAATCGCGGCTCAATGAAAGCCGCTGATGCAGCTCGGCGACGTGTCTTCGTAGTGCGTTGATATGTTCGTGAAGATCGCCCCCTTCTCCCTCGACGGCCGGTTTGTAGACCGAAGCCTCGTCATCGAGCTCTGCGAGGTTCTCGCAAATCTGTTCGGCATTCTCGAACCCTCTGGCCTTGATGTTTGTCATGTCTAACCTCGCAGATAGTGAGTGGGTGGTTCCCACCAATCGGTCATTGCGCGCATAGGGTTGGTCTGCGCAAACGGGCGTCGTTACGCTGCGTTGGACGCGAGGATGAACCGCTCCGATCGGAAGAAGTTCCGTCGACGGTGAGGATCAGCTTTATTCACCGGGATATTTCGCAGCCTTCAAAAGCTTGGCGAGATGAACCGTGTTGTGTGCCAGCATCTTGATCATCGTCTGCACGACCTCAGGCGTTTCCCCCAGATCAACGAAATTTGTCGAGCCCATCGCCTCCCCGATCCAGTGAGCAACGGCATTGGCAGGAAGTGTGAATCCGACATCGTTAAGCGCTTGAAAGATCTCGGCGGAAACGTGATGGGCGCCATCTTCGTTTCCGACAACGGCAACGGCCGCGACCTTGCCAAAAGATGCCCTGCGCCCTTCACCGTCTGTCTCCTCCAGAAACGCATCCATTCGCTCAAGGGCCCGCTTGCAAACACTTGAGGGCTGACCGAGCCAGATCGGCGTCCCCACTAGGAGAATATCTGCTTGGATGATTTTCTCTCGGATCGACGGCCAGTCATCCCCGTCGCCTTCGTCCGAAGTCACGCCGGGCTTGATATTGTGATCGGCGAGCCAGATCGTTTCTGTTTCGACACCGTGTTTCTTGAACTCCTCAGAAATGAGGTCGATCAGTCGCCCGGTCGACGAGGGCTCCGACACGGACGATGATTTGAGTGTGCTGTTGAGGGCCAGGGCCTTGATGGGCATCATGTTTTCCTTTCGTTATGATATGGCGGCGGTCAATGCCATTTAGTACACTCCGGCCGGAACTGCCTCTTTGTGAGAAGAACGATCGAGCCGATACCGCTGAGATGTGGGCTATTGAGAGGAACTTTCTGTCGTTTTCAGCTCGATCTGCACAGAGAAGCGGAAACCGAGCAAATCGACAGCCGCATCATGGGTTACCTCCGTCGCGCCCACGAACAAATGGATGGCGATGGAGTTCAATATGCTCGATGCATTTTTTTCCACAGGTTCCATGCACCTGAGGCAAACGGTGACGTCGGGTTTAGTGCCTGTGGCCGCATAGAAATAACGAAAAGAGTGTGTCAGTACGCTGCCTGACCAGCATACCCACCGCGTTGAAGTCGCCCCCGCAAGCCCACCATATGTGAGATAAATCTCAAGGATGATGGTTACGGTAAGCAGGCTTAGAAACAAGCTGAGCGAGCGCGAACGCGCGGAAATTTTCGAGCATACAAATAGGGTCGCGGCTGACGCCGCAAAAGAGGAACGCTGCTTGCGCGAGGAGAAGAGCGAGCGACTCCGGAAACTGAGGATAGCGAGTGGCCCAGAGGCATAAAGCAACGCGCGGTTATCGGAAAGACGCTCAAAATTTTCAAGGATCTCAGGTAGCGAAGGTATGGGTTACCCGAAATCATATCCATAAA
Organism: Aliirhizobium wenxiniae; assembly: GCF_014201355.1. Taxonomy (GTDB): domain Bacteria; phylum Pseudomonadota; class Alphaproteobacteria; order Rhizobiales; family Rhizobiaceae; genus Neorhizobium; species Neorhizobium wenxiniae. The sequence goes on along the minus strand of NZ_JACHEG010000006.1, from coordinate 135,576 downwards.
CTTCCTTTAGGCTGTTCGTCTTGGCAAGTTTGGGCGGTAGCTGGCAGAAATTCTTGGTGCTTATGCCCTTCTGGCTCGGACGTCCGCCACTTCACGACGGGAGCTGTCACTCCTATGACCAACGGAAAAATCATGATCTGACGCAATGCACGTTTAGGGGCCAGGGAGGCCGAACGACGGTCTCCCTGGTTGAGGCGGATCGAGATATCAGCCTCCTGACGGAGAATGTTTGCCGTCCTTCAGCGATTGCGTTTCCTCAAGGATGCGATTGCGGGCGACGTCATGAACCTCGCCGGCAACCGACACTGCCTTATCATACACGTCGGAAGCCATGTGCTCAGCCTTGTCCAAGGTTTTGGAAGCCTCTGCGGAGACACGAGTTTTAACATCATCGGCCGCCTCTCCCACTACATCGTCCTCGGCGTGGGTATGCGGAAGTGCGGCGCCGATCGCTGCTCCCACGGCAAACGCCAGTGCCCCGCCGACGAGGGGCTGGTCCCTGAAGTGTTTTAGGATCACATCGTTCAGCTGTGCGCCCGTTTGGGCCGCACTCTGTCCGGCCCCCGACAGTGTATCGCCTGCCTTGTCCGCCGATCGCGTCAGATCGCTCCAGGTGTTTGAAACCCAGCCGGACGCTTCGTCAAACAATTTGCCTGCTTCGTCACGCAGATCTTGATATTGCCGCCCGGTCGCATCGGTAAAGCCTCGAAACGTCTTGCCGCTTTCGTCGACGAAATGCCCGGCTCGACGGCCTGTCTCATCTGTCAGCGCCTTATACCGGCTACCACCACCGTCTGCGAAATGGCTGTAACGTTTGTCACCCTCAAGCGTAACTGGCCCGGACCGACGGAGGTCACCCGTGACCATTGCAAGCGGATATTTTTCCTCCTCTTGGCTGGCATAGGATGCCGGACCTGACTTCGGACCTGCCATCAACCATGCAAGTCCAACGCCCACCAGTGCCATCGGGATAGGATTGTTCTTAACCGCCGCGCCAAGATTGGATGCGTATTCTCCTCCCCCACTGGACTTGGCGTAGCTCAGGACCTCATCCACCAACTGGCCAGGGGACATGCGCTGTTGGATCGCGTCGAGCCGGTCTTCGATTCGCCGGCGGTCTTCTGCAATCTCTTGCTCGATCTCCGCGGAGCTTGGGTTTTCAGAAGTGTAGGCCATCAGGTTCTATCCTTCACGATTTTTGCATCCTGCTGAAGTGAGGCGGAGGTGCGTTCAAGTTTGAGCTTTTCGCCCTTGATCGCATTTAGTCCCCGTGAGATGAGGCCCCACGCAACCAACGCAACGACAACGCCGACGACAACGGATGAAAGGGCGTCGGCATTGCGTTCTGCCATGCCGCGCGCCACCAGAAATGCGGCAAGCCCATTCACCAAGGCAGCAAGCAACACACCGACTGCGCAGATTGCGAGGACGAGGCCTGCTGCAAACGCCTCGACACCGACCATGGCGAGCGTCATTTTCTCGGAGGCTTCGGTTTTCGCAAGATTGATTTCCTTGCGAAACAGCCCAGAAATATCGCCCACAAGGCCGGTCACAAGTTCGGGAAGCGATCTCTCGTCAGATGACTTAGCCATTGGTGCGACCCTCGCTGTTCACCGGACTGCTAGAGGCAGTACTAGACGGGGCGATGCCAATAGAGGCGGTCGCTGTGGGTTTCTGCTCAGTTCGAGTGTTCGGAGCCCTACCTGTGCCATGCGCTGATGACGCGATCAAAAAGCGGCTAGCGGCGAGGCCAGCAATTGCTGCGACACCTAGAAAAGCGAGCGGCTGCTTGCGGCCGAAATCTTCAGTCATTGCAGCGATTTGGCCAAGGCTGCGGTCATGAATGTCGTCTGAAAACGACTTCATCGATGTACCGATACTGCGTGCCAGTTTCCCGAGATCCCGATCGTCACCTTGTTCAAGTTCGTCCGCGACCTTAGAGATTGCCGCGGCGACGCCGCTCATTTTGCCGGCGAGAACGTTTTTCTGGCCCGAGACGGCCTCCTTGGCGTGATCGGAGGCGTCAGACAGTCCTTGCCGCGCGAACTGCGAGGCTGAATGAACGTCGTCGGATAATTTTTGTTTGATGTCGCCGACCCTCCCACCAGCGCTTTCTGCATTTTCATCGGCTTTGGAAGGGGCGTCCTTGCCAGGACCAGGGGCGGCACCGCCGGAGCTAAAACCCTGATTGATGTCCGTCATGAATCTCTCCCTTGAACGATTGGTCGTCATGCGACCAGCAGTCGAACCGGAGAAAGTTCGAATAGTTCCGTCAGCGGAAACAGATGGTCGGGCATGCAGAGTTACGGCCTTATCCCGCACCGGCGGGCGGAAGAAAGGAACTATCCGCTACCCGTCCGGTTAGCCCAACGTAACGCGGCAGACTTGACCATGGGCATGACGACGCCGCCCCCGTGCACCGGGTACCATTGACCAGTACCGCGATGGGAGGGCTTCGAAGAAACACTACCGCGCGGTCACCTCCCGGCCAAAGACGATCCAGACACGGATCGAGACGCGGTCGGCGAAAACAATCAGGATCCGTCGCGAGAAAAATCTCCGACGCCGGTAAAAATAAAGGAGATTGATAGTGGTCAACCCCGAAGACGACGCCAAAGGCCAATACGCACCATCGCAAGCGGACTCCAAGGCAAGCGGTGTCGCAAGCGCCAAGCCAACGGTTATCACCGGATCGGAAGACGCAACCGTCCACCGCGACCCGCCGGGAAAAAGCCCAAGAAAGATTTCGACCTGAACAATGATCCGTCCGATATGGACGAGGGTGAGTTTCGCGGCGCGAGTCGACTGGCGACAGGTGGGGTCGCGGACATAGTCCCGACCGTCGCATCGGCTGAAGCGGATGTCTCCTATGCGTTTTTGGATTGTCCTGACCGCACTAATATCTGTACCACTGACGGGCCTTTGTGGCGCGTGGATCCTGACGACCCCTCGCCCTGAATTCGGGACGAGCAACCCGTTCCCAATCGCAGACGCTAGTGCCGAACGCGGTCGGGATGTCTTCAACGCAGCCGATTGTGCGTCGTGCCACGCAACTCCTGGCCAGCCGGATCGACTGAGGCTTGGCGGCGGACTGGCGCTTGCCTCGCCTTTCGGCACCTTTCGACCCCCGAACATTTCTCCCGACCCCGTCGACGGAATTGGCGGCTGGAGCGTTTCCGATTTGGCAAACGCGCTGGTTGCGGGGGTATCGCCCGACGGGCGTCATTACTATCCGGCCTTTCCATACACTAGTTATACCGGCATGACAGCCGTAGACATCAACGACCTGTTCGCATATTTGGAGACTTTGCCAGCGGTGGCCGGCCGCGCACCGCCGCACCATCCAAGTGTTTTATTTGCGATCCGGAGATCCGTTGGGTTTTGGAAGCAGCTTTTCTTTAAGCGAGCGCTGACACAGCCGGGACCCAGCGCTGCGTCTGTCGGCATCGAGCGCGGCCGGTATATCGTCGAGACGCTCTCGCATTGTGCCGAGTGTCATTCGACCCGCAATATTCTTGGAGCCATCATCTCGAGCGCGCGGTTCGCCGGCGGCTTCGATCCACAGGGCACGGGCTTCGTTCCGAACATCACCCCGGAGGGGATCGGCGACTGGAGCGAAAACGACATCGTTAAAATGCTAGAAACAGGTGAGACCCCCAATCACGGACGTGTCGGCTCATCGATGGCCGATGTCGTCAAGAATGCCTCGATGTTGTCCGATGAGGACCGCAAAGCGATTGCCGATTACATCAAGTCCCTGCCTGCGCGGCCGACACCCGAACCGTAATTCAGCGCTGGTACAGGTAAGCGGCGACGTCCCTCGCCTCGGACTCGGTAATGCCCGTGACTGGCATCGCGGTGTTCGGGGAGAATCGTTGCGGAGTAACGATCCACTCAACCAGATGATCAGACGAACTGGTGAGCACACCCCCAATATAGACACGAGCGGAAAGGCCGGAAAGGGGTCCGCCCACCTGGCCGTCCGCACCTGGCACGCCTGGAATGGTGTGACATCCGGAACACCCAAATTTCCGCAAGAGCGGCAATGCCCGTGAGGCGTCACCGCTTGTCAAAGCCTGCGCAATTCCCTTGCGCTCTTGACGGTCGACAAACATGCCGGCAGCCACAAAGACGGTGACCACCGCTAACAGGCCTGCAGATATCGATAAAGGTAACGTTAGCCAGTTTGAAGTGTTCAGTTCAGACATGGCTAAAATCCCGTGAGCCAGACGCTTTGATCCAAAGAGCCAGCATGATCAGCGCCGCGCCCGCATAGACGGTGCCAGTCGGCACCCACATCAGCATGCCGGCAAGCTGCTGGTCCTGCAGAGGCGTCAGTCCCCACGCCAGCGCGTCCGCGGTCTGGGCGACGTAAAGAACCCTTGGGGCAAGCGCCATCAGGGCTCCGAGGATACCAGTGTGAAGCATCGTCAGGAACAGGTGCCATGCGGCGAGGCCTCGGCTGCAACGCCAAAGGATCGACCACCAGAACAGCAGGGCAGTAAGCAGGAAACTAAGATGCTGCAGCCGATGAAGGTTGATATCGGTGACGGAGGCATCGAACAGCCAGGGCAGATGCCAGGCCCAGATCGCCACCCCGTGCATCAGCGTGGCGTTCAGCCCACGGGTCGACCAGTCCCAGATCCTCCGCATCACTGCGCTGTTCATCGCGGCGCCCGCAATGTGACGCCCACGCCTCGGCAGCGCCCAAACAAAGGCCGACACGGGACGTGACAAGGCGAGCAGAGGGGCGGACACTGCCATGACCACTTCGTGCTCGATCATATGGAACGTGAAGAGGTGCTCGCCCAACCAATGTAGAGGCGATGTGAGCGCCGCAGCAAGCGCTGCCCAGCCACTGACAAAAAATCCGAGCTGCAAGGCGAAAGCGCCGTCCCCAAGTGCTGTTCGACGCAGGATCTTCACAGATCCAAATGCATAGGCAGCCGCCATGATCGCGAGAGGTGCGACAATCCAGGGGTCGAAGGTCCAGGTCGCGCCGCTGGAATGCGCGTCTTTACCATGGGCCGACGCGGGGCTGATCTCCATGACTATCATAAGGACAACGATCATCTCTCGCATGGGCTTATCAGCAAAGCTGCTGCTCCCTCAGGAGGACCGCAAAACTAAACAAGAGGCCACCACACCAGCATAGGGTTCCGAGCGGGACACCTCGATGCCTCAAAGCCATTGCTCCGGCACCAACAGCAGATAGGGAAACGATCACTGCCAAGATGCAGGCGAACAGGGTCAAAGCGGTGTTGCGATCGCAATCGACATCGGGAACGAGCTGCCCCTGCCCCAACTGCGTGGTTACGCCCCAGAGGCCAAATGGGACGAGGAAAGCGCCATATTGAATTATCGCGATCTTCATAGCCGCGGAACCCAATAGATGCAGACGTAGATCGGGATCCAAGCGGCGACCACGAAATTCCAGTACATCGCGTTGTCGCCAACATCGCCGAAGCGTCGTGGATTGTCGCCATGCCGGGTGAACATCAGGCAGGTGAGAACGAGGGTCTCGACGAGATCGGTCAGGATATGCGTCGTATGCAGACCGAGCAGCAGCCACACGACCGATCCGTAGGCATTGTGATCCCACTTGATATGCATGGCCGGAAACTCGAAGATCCTGACCACAAGCGGCGCAATCCCGAAGAACGACATGAAAATTAGACCAATACGCACCTTTAACGTGACCCGCTGCTTGGCCCACCGGGAGACGAGGAGATTGGGAATAAGGCTTGTCGCGAGGAGAAGCGTCATGACTGTGCCGGCACCCAGGTCGGGCGGTCCGACACCGATTGGCCACATCGGCGCGAGGCTCATGAGATAAAGATAAATCACGATAGCCAGTGCGAAACCGGTGCCTTCAATGAGCATGAAGGCGAGAGTGCCCCACCACGCCGGACTCGCACTGCCGTCGCAATGCCCCGTCAGGGGAGAGACGTCCAGAACCACGATCTCTTTCACGATTCGTCCTCCGGTTTGCCTTTGGGCCAGAACCAGCCGGTCAAGGCTGTGGCGACGGGGACCGCCCCCCAAACGACCGCCCAGGGTGTGAAGATTGACCAGATCAGCACGAGGGCAGTGGCAATTGCCGTCCAGAACGGCCAGACCGAGTGATCCGGTGAAGACTCGCGGGCCTCCGGCGAAGCATCGACAACCCCTGTAATCAACAATTCCCGTCGATCGACCCGCAAACCGCTTGCAACGGTCAGGACTTCGCAGTCAGTCCAGACGGGCGTGCTGTCGCCAACCACTGGAATGCGCTGGAAATTGTAGCAGGGCGGAGGTGACGGCGTCGCCCATTCTAGCGTCGATGCCCGCCAGGGATTGGCTCCGGCGGACTTGCCGTGACGAGCGCTTCGAATGACATCGATAAAAAACAGCAGGAAACCGGTGGTCAAGATCAAGGCGCTTAGGCTGATGAACATGTTCAACCCGCCCCAGGGCATCTCGGGTTGATACGTATAGATCCTTCGCGGCATGCCTTGGAGGCCAAGGATATGCATCGGGAAGAAGGTTAGGTTGAAGCCGAGGACAATCAGGCCGAACACCCACTTCCCCAGCCGCTCGCTCATCATCCGACCGGTGAATTTCGGGAACCAGTAATAGATTGCGCCGAGCAAGGGAAACAGCGCGCCACCGACCAGGACATAGTGGAAGTGGGCGACAACGAAATAGGTGTCGTGAACCTGGGTATCGAATGGAACCGAGGCCACCATGACTCCGGTCATTCCGCCGATCACGAACGTAAAGATGAACCCGAGGACAAATAGGAAAGGTGTCCTGAAAATCGGCCGGCCCCACCAGATCGTGGCCAACCAGCAGAAGATCTGCAAGCCGGCGGGAAGTGCTATCGCCATGCTCGATGCTGTAAAGAAACTTGCGCCCAGCCGCGGCAGGCCGGCAACGAACATGTGATGCACCCAAAGCCCGAACGCCAGAACACCGGTAGTGATCAGCGCCATGACCATCGCCAAATATCCAAAGACCGGCCGTTGCGTGAAAGTGGCGATAATTGTCGAGACCATCCCAACCGCCGGCAGGAAAATGATGTAGACCTCCGGGTGGCCGAAGAACCAGAAAAGATGTTGCCACAACAACACGTCACCGCCCTCGGCGGGATTGAAGAAATGTGTACCGACCAGCCGGTCGAGGATCAACGACGTGCTGGCGATCATGATGGCCGGCATGGCGAGGATGACGAGGAATGATGTAACCAGGATCGACCAGACGAACAGCGGGATGCGATTGAGCGCCATGCCGGGAGCGCGCTGCTTTAAGATGGTGACGACCAGCTCGAGCGAAACCGCAAGGGCGGAGATTTCGGTAAAGGTGATCATCTGCGCCCAGATGTCGGCTCGTTTTCCCGTTCCATATTGCGGACCGGCCAGCGGCACATAGGCAAACCATCCGACATCAGGACCGGTGTCTATCGCAAAGGCGACCCAGAGCAAAATCCCCCCTGCCAGAAACATCCAGTAGGAAAAGGCGTTCAGCCGCGGAAAGGCGATATTGCGGGTGCCGACCATCAGCGGCACGAGATAGACTGCCATCGCCTCCATCACCGGCACGGCGAACAGGAACATCATGTTCGTCCCATGCATGGTAAAAATCTGGTTGTAGCGATCGGGGCCGATAAAGCGTGCTTCCGGCTGGGAGAGTTGCAGCCGCATAGCGAGTGACAGGACGCCACCCAGCGCCAGGAACACGAAAGCCGTGACGATGTAGCGCCGACCAATGACCTTGTGATCGACATTCGACAGGGCGTTCCACAAACCGCCCGCCGAACCCCATGTCACGGCCAGTTGTCGCTGAAGCTCACTGTCTGTGAGGCGGCTGTCCCTGGTATCCCTCTCTGGTGAGCCAACCGTCATCTGAGAACGTCCATGTAACGGGATACTTGGCGCAATTCGTCGCTCGTAAGTGGCACCATCGGCATGTTGTTGCCGGGCTTCAGCGTTTGAGGGTCGGCGATCCAGGCTGCAAGCGAGCCTCGGGTCGTCTCAAGAAGTCCGGCACCGATCGTCCGGCGGCTCCCGACATGGGTCAGGTCGGGGCCACTTATTCCCGTGGCGAACGTGCCGCGAACAGTGTGGCAGGCGGCACAAGGCTTGGCCAGGAAAACTCTTTCGCCAGCTGCCGCCTCATCATCCATGGTGCGCGACCGGACGACCCGCTGCGACGCGAGCCACCGCGAAAAAGAGGCCTCATCCTCCGCTACGACCAATATTCCCATATGGCTGTGCTGCAAGCCGCAAAATTCGGCGCACTGGCCGCGATATACCCCCGGCCGCTCGGCGCGAATAAGAAGAGTGTTGCTGCGCCCGGGAACGAGGTCTTGTTTTCCAGCCAGACTTGGGACCCAGAAGGAATGGATGACGTTGGCGCTTTCCAGTTGCAGGCGTACGTCCCGCCCGACGGGAATATGAATCTCGTTTGCGGTCTCGAACTCCAGCACCCAATCCGGGTTTGGGTAACGAACGCGCCACCACCATTGCTCGCCCTTGACCGCGATCGTGATAGCGTCGCCCATTCTCGTGTCGATGGAGCGAGTCGTGTAAAAACTTGCGATCGTCAGTCCGGTGATGATAACGGAGGTCGCCGCAACCGCACCGGAGACGGCGATCCTCGTCCTGGGGCCGTCCAATTGGGTTGATGCGTCCGCGGTGTGTGACCTCACCAGCGCGTAAATCAGTGTAACGATGACTAGCAGCCAGACAATCGCGCAGATCCAAAAGAACGCTGTCATCAAGTGCTTGAGGTGGGTTGCGGGCATGCCGTGCACGTCGAGCGCCGATTGCAAACCGCTGCATCCAGCAACGCCCGACAAGACAAGATACAACAGGAGCTTGACCACTTTCATGGGCTCGGTCCCTGGTCGGGATGAACACGGGTCGGGACTGGCTCGAATAGGATCACTGCTGGTGCGCGATTTTCAGCCGGGCGCGTTTGCCTGGCATCGTTGCGGCCAGGAGCTGCAACCTTGGCCTGATAGGCTCCGATCGATTGGACATATCCGGCCAGCTGCCAGATCTGCTCGATCGGTATCTTGTTCCTGAAAGGCGGCATGCCGTGCGGTCTCCCGTCGCGGATGGAGGCGACGATCGACACCATCTCCGGTCCGTAAAGCCACCACCCATCGAGAAACGAGGGACCCTTCCCGCCTTGACCGTCGCCATGGCACGTGGCGCATCCGAACCAGGAATACAGGCGTTTGCCCTGGGCAAGGTTGTAAGACGCGTTTTCATAGGGTTGGTTGAGCGCGAAATAGACGTTCGGGGGCGCGCCGCTGACCCCGTTCGGCATCAGTCGGATGTGCTCCAGCTCCGAGATGACGGCAGGATCCTGGCGCAACCGCAGAGGTTCCCCAGTATAGCCGAGCACAGCAGCCACACCCAGACACGACACCATAGCGGTCAGGAGGCCAAGCCAGTGACGCGTCTTAGCCTCGGGACCAGAAATCGCGGTCTGCTCCAATTTCATTTCCGGGCCACGAACGAGCATGTCGCGATGGAGCCTCTGACCTGTCTTCGACATCCGTGCAGATACCGCCGCTGCAACGGCAACACCTGCTGCGATGGTCAAAGACCAGAACACCAAACTCGACCAGCTTTTGCGTGTATCCGGCGACATCATCACAATCCTTGGCCAGTCGGTTTAGTCGTGAGGCAGTTCGGACGACGGTGTAATCAGAATGGGAAGGAGCTTGTAGGATGGCGTTTTCGATTTAGCGTCGTGATGCTCCAGAGGAAACAGCGGGTTCGTCTCGGGGAAATAGGCCCCGCATGAGCCTTTCGGAATATTGTATTCGACAACCCGGAAGCCGATAACCTTGCGTGCCGTCTCCTCCTCGATCGCCGTGGTGAGATCGACGCTTACGCCGTTGGTCAACCCCATCGCGGCAATGTCTTCCCGGTTCATGAACACCACTTTACGCGTCCCGTCCACACCGCGGAACCGGTCGCTATAGCCATAGATCGTCGTGTTGAACTGATCGTTCGAGCGCAGCGTCGCCAAATGCAGCACCTCGGTTCTGCCGGATGTCGAAAGATGAGGAAACAGCCTGTCCGGCGTGATGAAATTGGCTTTGCCGCTACTTGTCACCCATTTGCGCTCCCGCGCAGGCAGGGGACGCGGGAAGCCGCCCGGCTGAAACAGCCGTTTGTTGAAGTCCCTAAAGGTCTCCGGATAGGTGGCCTCGATCGCATCCCTAACGGTTCCGTAGTCGCCAACCCATTGATCCCAGGGCACACGGGTTTCACCGAGTGTCGCCTTGGCGATACCTGCTACGATCGCCGGCTCGGACAGGAGTTCGGGGCTGGCGGGCTTTGTTTTCCCGCGCGACCCGTGGAAGTAAGCGATCGAGCTTTCCATTGATACTGACTGGGGACCGCTCGCCTGCTGATCGACCTCGATGCGACCAAGACAGGGCAAGAGATATGCGACCTCGCCATGCAGGACGTGGCTGCGGTTGAGTTTAGTGGCGATCTGTACCGTCAGGCGAAGTTTCCGCCATGCCGCTTCCACTGCTTCGGTTTCCGGGATGGCCTTCAGGAAATTGCCGCCGAGGCTCACGAAGGCGCGGCTCGAGCCGTCGATGATCGCCTCGCAGGTTTCGACGGTCGAGCGGCCCGTCCAGCGCGGCGGTTCGAACCCGTAGAGCTCAGCCAGCTTGTCGAGCGGCGCTAGGCCCGGTTTTTCCGTGATGCCGACCGTTCGTTGACCCTGGACATTCGAGTGGCCGCGGACGGCGCAGATGTTAGCCCCGGGTTTGCCTATATTGCCGCGCAGCAGAGCAAGGTTCACCACCATATGAACGTTCTGAACGCCCATCAGATGTTGGGTGAGCCCCATCCCGTAAATTGTCAGCACAGCGTTCGACTTCGCGTAGGTCGCGGCCGCTTCGGTCATTTGGCCCCGGGTCAGTCCGGAAATGCTCTCGAGCTCGGCCCACGGATGTCTGCGAGCCGTAATTGCAAACTCTTCGAAGCCGGTCGTATGCTCCTTGATGAAATCATGATCGAGAACATGCTTTTTGTCCGCGGCTGCCATTGAGGCGGCAAAAGCCACCATTGCCGCGTTCCCGGGATCGGCTGGCTTGTCGTCCTCGCCCGCAACCTGCGACACACTGGATGCTTTCAGCGCATCGTCGGCTTCGATCAGAGCCTTGCAGACGCCGAATAGGGCTGCGATGTCGCCGCCGTTCCTGACCTGATAATAGTCAGAGGAAATCGTCGTCTCGCTCCCGGTTAACATCTGGGTCGGAGACTGTGGATTGACGAAGCGCTCGAGTCCCCGCTCACGCAGCATGTTGAAGGTGACGATCTTAGCTCCCCGGTCGACAGCGTCCTGAAGGTCATGCAGCATCCGGGGCGACGACGTGCCGACATTCTGGGCGATGTAGAAAATGCAGTCCGTGTTCTCAAAATCCGACAGGATCGCCGTCCCAACTGACGCACCAATGCTTTCGGGCAGAGCCACCGACGAACTCTCGTGACACATATTTGAACTATCGGGCAGGTTGTTGCTGCCATACATCCGGGCGAACAGCTGGTACATGTAGCTGGTTTCGAGCGACGCGCGTCCGGACGTGTAAAGGTCGACCTGCTCGGGTGCCAGCGCCCGCAACTCCTGACCGACCTCAACAAATGCTTGTTCCCATGGGACGGGAACGTATTTGTCGGTGGCCGCATCCCATTTCATCGGATGGGTCAGGCGACCCTGCTCTTCGAGATCGTGGTCGCGCCAGCTTTCCAGCTCGGTCAATGTATGGGCGTCAAAAAATGACCGGTCGGCACGGCGGCTGGTGACTTCCCAGGCCGTTGCCTTCGCGCCGTTCTCGCAGAACTCCAGTGGATGGGTCTTTGCTGGCTTCGCCCAGGCGCAACTCACACACATATAACCTTCCGGCTTGTTCTGGTGGCGCAGGAGGTTGGCGCCTCGGACCGGAAGTTGTTCGCGAACCAGAATTTCGGTGACTGACTTGGCCGAGCCCCATCCACCTGCGGGACCGGTATAGGTTCGAACTCTAGACTCGGATGGGCTACCGCTCATGGCGCTCACTCCGATTTACGAGGTCTCGGCGAACGGCGCGCTCGTCGGTCACCGCAGAGATGATGGTCGTAAGACCAAACACAGCATTCAACTCCGCAATCGTCGCAGAGAGTTTCGGTTTCCAGTTGGGGTAACTGTCTTTCGTGCTCGGAACGTTGGTCGGCCGTTTTTCATCCGTTAGATCCGCAAGCCTAACCGCCATGAGCATGGACGGCGTCCGGGCTATAAGGCGATGCACGGCGGCTGGCAGGCCTTTTCCATCCGATTCCGTTTTTGAGGAAGCCGTCAAAAGCCCCGCCGCCTTGAAAGCGGCGAGCATTTTTTGCTTTTCGCCCCTGCGTGCCTTACGTTGCCGTTGACCGACGAAGCCTGCAACTTGGTCGACCGCGATGTACAGCGGGTTTAGGAACCGCCTATTCGACGGCTCGTACGGGCTGCAGCGCTCCGGTGCGGCGGTCAATCGCGCATGCAACGGGTTGAGGCCGATAAAGTCGGCGACCGCTGGGCCTTGTTGGCATGCATTGAGAGCCGCAAGGATCGCATCTCGACCGCTGCCTGCGACCGGAACCTCCCGGCCGGCCGGTGATGGTCTTTCAGGCTCGAATTCATCCGTGCCCGTGCCCGTGCCGCGGCGACGATCGGTTCGGTCCTCTCCGGTGAGGCTCTTCATCAGCATACCGCAGACGCTTCGCGCATAATGCCAAAGCGGCCGCGACGCAAACGTCCGCTTTGTCGAACGCACATGTTCTCGGTCATGAAAATCCTCCAACTGGGTGGGCACGGATCTGACAGCAACAAACCGAGGCAGCGCCTTGGAGTTCCCTTGGGCCCAGGTTGTTTTTACCGTTTTCAAAAGGTGTTGCCGAGGTGGGACATAACCTTGTCCCGTTGCCCAGACGCTTCAAGTGCTCAACGACTGTTCGAACCTCAGCAAGACTGACTTTGCGTCAACTCGCGGGCAGATCGCCAGATCATGATCTTCGAAGTCGACTGAAGGATCGCGATAGAGCAAGCTGTAGAGCCGGAGAAATACCGGTGTGAACGTATTCAGGCTGTGTGCAAGCTTCGCCGGCTTAACGCACGCCGCCCCTTGCTTGGGTCGTGAAAGCCTGAGTGGGCAGCGCCGCTTGTGGACGGAATTCGGAGATGCCTGACGACTCCGGGGCGGCTCTCTCCGGAGTGATGCATGTGCCGTGTGCCTCGAAATAGGGAACAAGTTGGCGGAAATCTGGTTCTTGCAGACCGGCAGTGGGCCGGCGAGACATCAGCAGGTTCCCGTGCGCAATCCCGAGTATCCCGACCACGCCCCCTCCCCGTTTCGCGACCCATCGACACACCAACTCGGCTTCAAGCCGCCGCCCGGTCTCGTGGCTGTCAGGCTCTCTGCAATATTAAAGGGATCGGGCCGATCGATCTGCTATTTGGCGCTCAGCGAAGAATCCGCCAGCGATATAGCGGAAGTGTTCATTGCCCTTTTCCCCGAGGTCCAGCTGGTGGTTTTGCCGCCATGGGATTGCCTGCCCTACGATAGGGTGCCGCCATCGCGCCACTGTATGGGTCGGCGAATGGACGCACTGCGGATCTGGAACACGCCCAGCGATGCACCGAAGCTGATGCTGACGTCGCTCGACGCAGCACTCCAACGCATTCCTCCGGCTGACGTCATTGCGGATAGTAACCTCGAACTGGTGGTTGGCGAGGATTTCGATCGCGACGCATTTTCTGACTTCATCCAACGCACAGGCTATGTCGAAGAAGGCATTGCAGATGATCCCGGCGAATTGGCTGTCCGGGATGGGGTGATAGACATCTACCCGGCTGGTGCACCCGGACCAATGCGTATCGTAATTTCGAAGGACGACATTGTTCGGGAGTTGCGGGGTTTTGATCGTATCACTCAACGGACGGAGAGCTATCTGGAAAGGGTGATCCTTGGTCCCGCGTCCGAAGCCGTTCTATCGGAAGCAGATACGGAGGAAATTGCGCCGAAGCCGGAAACCATGGAGAGACAGCTGCTGCGCCTCTATCACGACATGCCTACACTGTTTGCGGCGATCGGGGATGCGACCGTGCTTCTCGCCCCAGGCGGCGCCCGGCGGGTCGAGCGCTATCTCGAGATAGTCGAAGACGCTTGCCAGTCCCAAAACGATATCCGCGACCGACAGAACAAGTCTCGTTCCCTCTACCTAGACGGCACCGAATGGGAACAGCACGCTGGCCACGTTTCATCCCTCGGACTGGATCTCGACGAACATGGTGAGCTGCAGGGGGGACCATGCGACGCCGTCCCACGTGCCGAATTGGCCAAGCTGGCGCAGCATCAATTACGGCAAGGACTAACGGTTGTCGTCTGTGGCACAGGAAAAGGCTCGGATGGGCTCTGCCGACGAGTGGAAAAAGCCACCGGGATAGCGCATCGTTCGGTCGATACCTGGCGGGCAGTAGAGCAAGCCGATCCCGGAGCGTTTCTCAAACTACCCGTCGATCTCGATCATGGGTTTGTCGATGCGGCACTGAACATCGCTATGATCGCAGTCGCTGAAACGGTAACCAATCTCGGCGAGCAAGCGACACTTCTAGCAGAGCCAGAGCTTCGGATAGGCGACGTTGTCGTTCATGAGGAGCATGGCGTCGGGATCCTCAAAGATTTGGAAACTGTCGTAGTCGGGGATGTTGGTCGCGATGCCGCCCGCCTGGAATATCGAGATGGCGACTCCGTGCTGGTCCCGATGGAGGATTTCGGAAAAATTTGGCGCTACAGCGCCGAACCCGAGGCAGTAACCCTTGACCGTCTCCACACCGAAGCCTGGAAGAAAAAGAGCGGAAAGATCGCAGCAGACATTCGATCCACCGCGCGTCATCTTTTGACTATCGCAAAGCAGAGGCAGGCTTTACCAGCAAAGAAGTTCATCCCCCCAAGGAAGGAATATTCAGCCTTCACCCGGCGCTTCCCTTTCGCCGAAACGCGTGATCAGGTTGAAGCTATCAAAGCGGTCTTGTCCGATCTCGAATCTGGGAAGGTGATGAACCGCCTTATCTGCGGAGATGTAGGCTTCGGCAAGACCGAAATCGCGTTGCGTGCCGCGGCTGCGGTTGCGCTTTCTGGCGGCCAGGTGGCCGTCGTCGCTCCGACCACCGTGCTGGCCCGTCAACACTACGACACCTTTCAAAGACGTTTTGCGCAGACTGGCATTCAGGTCGGATTGTTATCTCGTCTTCTCAAGCCAAACGAAGCAAAACAGGTCAAGGCCGCGCTGTCGGAGGGTGAAATCGGCGTCGTCGTAGCGACACAGGCAATCCTTGCGAAAAATGTCGGCTTTGCGAATCTCGCCCTGTTGATCATTGACGAGGAACACCGGTTCGGGTTGAAGGAAAAGCGGACGATGGGTGCTCTGGCACCATCTCTTCATACGCTCTCAATGTCGGCGACACCGATCCCGCGGACACTGCAATCGGCAATGATCGGGGTTCAGGAGGTCAGCCTTCTGACAACACCGCCATCCAAACGCCGACCAGTCCGGACATCACTGATGGAATTTGACGCAACGTCTGTGCGAACAGGCCTTATGCGTGAATACCGCCGTGGAGGACAGAGTTTTATCGTAGTTCCACGCATCGAGGACATAAACGACGTATCGACGGTGCTTGAGAGAACCGTTCCGGAACTATCGATCAAGATTGCACACGGCAAAATGCCAGCAGCGGCTATCGACGAAGCGATCGTGGGATTCGCCGACGGCGACGGCGATGTTTTGCTTGCCACCAATCTAATCGAGAACGGACTCGACGTCCCCCGCGCAAACACGATCTTCGTATGGCACGCGGGCCGCTTCGGGCTGGCACAACTTCATCAGTTGCGCGGACGTGTCGGGCGCGGCGCTGCTCAAGGTATGGCAACCCTTTTAACCGAAGAGGGCACTGAGCTGGCTGAGGAGACGCACTTGCGGCTCCTATCGCTCGTAGAGAACGACCGCCTGGGCGCTGGTCTAGCAATCAGCCTTCGAGATCTCGAGCTTCGGGGTGCGGGTGACATCGCGGGGGAGGATCAAGCCGGGCATATGAAGGTTATCGGCACTGGACTGTATCAGAAACTGCTATCAGAAGCGGTCGCGACCTTGCGCAAAAAAGCCTCCGTCAAACAGCAACGCGCGATCCTCAACCTCGACGTTGCAGGCACAATACCGCTGGACTATGTGACGGATCCGGGCACCAGGCTCAATCTATACGCCAAGCTACTGCAAGCCTCCTCACTGAATGAAATCGACGAACTAAGTGATGAGTTTGAGGATAGGTTTGGGGAGCCGCCCGAGGACGTCTTACTGCTGTTGCGAACGAGCCGCCTGCAACTTGTCGCGGGGTGGCTGGGTATTGCCAAGCTCGAGGCCGGGCCAAAAGCGTCGGCGATGACGCTGACGGCGAAGGTCCCATCGAGGGTTGTTGCGGCATGGACGAAGAACGCCGGAGCAGTCCAGCGAGAGGATCGATGGATATTCGAAACCGAAGGCAAAACCGGCAAAGAGCAACTGTGTTTCTTTGAAAAAATTGTCTCAGCAGCGCAGGGGTTAGGCGAGTAGGATTAAGTCAGCTGCAAATACGGTCAAGCCGCCCGCGTATGAAGAGCTTCTGCTACAACCGGGACGGTTAGCTTCTCAAAACTTGGTTTTGCCAGTACGTAACCCTGCACGAGAACGACGCCAAGATCATGCAATGCGGCCAGCTCGTCCACGGTCTCAACACCCTCGCAGATTGGCGTGATGGCAAGGTCGTCGAGCATGGCAAGCGTGTGCTTGACGATCGTCCGGCGGACCCGGTCAGTATCGATTGCTCGGATCAGGTCCATATCCAGTTTTACGATGTCGGGCTGAAAATGTGTCAGAAGCCCGAGTCCCGAATGGCCCGCCCCGAAATCGTCAATTGCGGTCTGGAAGCCCATGTCTCGATAGGTTCGGAGGATGTTCAAAACGTGTGTAGCGTCGAGCCGCTCGTCTTCGGTGAACTCGAAGATGATGCGGTCAACCGGAAACCCTGTTTTCATTGCGGTCGCGAGTGTCAACCGGATACAGGCACGGGGCTCGTAAACGGCGTTCGGCATAAAATTGATCGACAGCCTTACATCCGTCCCGCGGTCGTAGAGTTCGGATGCAAGCTGAATTGCTTTCACACGGCATTGTTGATCGAACGCGTAACGATTAGTATCGCTGACTTGAGCAAGCACAGAGCCTGCACCCTCGCCATTTGGTCCGCGCACAAGTGCCTCATGGGCGAAAACATCACCGCTCCGGATGTCGACGATCGGCTGGAACGCCATTGAGAACGGCAGTTCAAAATCTGCGCCATCACGGCAACCGTTGCATTTGAGAGGCATGATCGAGGGGTCTCCATTGAGAGGAGACACTAAACTGCATGCAATTAAGGTTTCGTTGCATCTCATGCACCTAATCGCGCGGAATTGGCGGCAATATATAGTTCTTGGTCGCTCCCGACAAACCGGATGCGGGTAGAGGTCTTATTGTATTGTAACTCTCCGGATAAGCCGGCGCGAGCGAGCTACTTCGCTGGTGCTGAACTCTGCGTTGATGGCAGTCTGCGGCAGGTCTAAGGGGCTTTCGAAACGTTGTGTCCGGTCTCTTCGAAGTTAGGGACAACATATCAACAAAAACAGCCCATTTGAGATTAAGGCACTGACCAACACTCTGGGTAGCTTCCACCGTGCGATCATGGAGGCGTTGTCGCAGCTATTCGCATCGCGCGCATAATGGCGGAATCGTCGAAGCCCTGCAGCGAGAGACGCCAATACCTTGGTGTCTCGCTGCAGGGCTTCAATGGGCAACCGTTTGAGATTACCGACGAGTACGGCAATGTCCTCGAAGGCATGCGCCTGAAATCCGTCATGCGGCTGAATAGGCAACTATGCTAGACGCTTGAGCTCAAACGGGCGGTAGCTATCATGCCGCAGTCGCCGATACATCGGGCCGGCGCCGGGGGGGGCGCGCTCTCCGGCTACGAACCGGCCGCATAATATCTTCTTTGATCGACCTCGCTACCATCTGGCCGAGTTCAGCGGCACTGGTTATCCCTTGTACAAATGGGCGTTTGTGAAGGAGGTATGATATAGCAGGTAGATAAAGCCGTCGGACCGGCTTAACCCCGGCAAGGAGAGGGCGACAATGATCGTCGACATCCACTCCACCCGTGCGTCGATAGTTGCCTTTTCGCGTTATCGTAAGAGCATCTGAGACAAAACCCCGCTCCTTAAGTGATGGAAAGGGCAGATCTTCAACGGACTGCGTTTTCTGGCCGGTTGCATCGATAAACGTGTCAAAGCGCAATATAATCTTATCGCTCTTCACCGCGGCGCCACGTTCAAGGCCTTCAGACGAGATCGCCGAATTATCGCCGAGTGCGACAATCCGCAATCTGTCCGCCTGATGGAGCGCGAGAAGGCGCTCAATCGAGAGGTGCGGGACGGTTGCATAGTCATCGGCGAAGATACTTTTGAAGGTTCTGTTGAATCGCGCGAGGTCATCCGCCGTGAGCGAACCGACGGCACTCTCTATGATTTCGTGGGTAATAAGAATCGCATAACGCCAAGCAACCGTGTGTTTCTTCGCATAGTTTCGCTTCGCTTCCGCCAGATTGATTGCCGCCCATTCGAAAGGATCATGCTGGTCGCGGACGCCGTAATAGGCATCTGCAAAGGTATCGACCGTGAGTGTGTCGAGGCGGATGAGCCTGGCGTAGTCTGGGTCCGCTAGTGCCAACTCGGCGCGAAAGAGGTCGAAGACGTCATCGAGCAAACCGCTGCTGCCGAGCGCAAGGCGGCTGGCTACCGCTTGCGCTGTGCATATTCTGGGCTGCTCATAAGGGATTGGGAAGTAAAAGTCGGCTTCCGGCAAAAGCCCCTTGCGTGACATCATCGTCGCCTGAAAGCTTTCATGGGCTTGGTCGATCACATAGCCGAGGCGTCCATCGGCTCGGCGCGTGAACATCCCAAACGATGCGGCAACGGTCACGACGGCATCAATCGCGCTGAGCGACGTTCCAAGGACGCCGACCTCGCCGCACGGAACCGTTCGCAACGCGGTTGCGGGCCATGGTGCCTCGAAAAATCCTTGCGAGGTTTCCGGCGCCGTCTGAAAGCTGTGGCCGGTCGCGACAATCACGTAGTCGAAGAGCTCAAGGCCCGTGTCGCTGGAGAGCCGAATGCCAAATCGTGCATCCGAAGGCACGATATCCACAACGGCGGCGCTCTCCCGGATCTCTATCTCGTGGTTTGCGCCCAAGCCACGTTTTAATATCATCTCGAACTGGGCTCGAAAATAGTCCCCCAGGACCACGCGAGGATAAAAGGCTCGTTCGGAGATTTGGTTGAGTCCGCTCTCGAACTGCGAGAGATATTTTTTTGGCTGCGCACCAAGCCACTCGACCAAGGTCATAGGCAGCTCGGGTATCTCAATGCTCGGGATGTTTGAAAGCATTGCAGGGTCATTAATACCCCGCTGATAAGGCGTTCCCTTACCGGCGATGTCCTCGGCTTCGAATACGATTATCTCTAGTGGGTGTTTGGAGGTGATCAGTTCCTGAAGGGCATACAAACCTGTCGGGCCTGCCCCGACGATAGCGACGCGTTTACGCATTGGGAGCTCCTGCAGCCCAGAACGCGCTGCTTGTCTCCTAAACGGTTTACCAACCTGTGTGTTCCCGATCTGTACGGTAACAGACAGAGGCGTTCGAGGCCCCACTGCGGGGCCTCGCACAATCTCGATAGCGTTCTTTCAGCGAGATTTTTTGTAGAGCTTTTCAGCAATCTCGAACATCTCTTCCGGTGCGTAATCCGGGGTGAAGGCCGAAGGCACGCCAACGAGCTGCTGCATCTTCCCGCCTTCGGGCATACCGTCGACAACCTCAAGCTCACCCGGAGGATCTCCTGGAAGCGCAACCTCGTCATTGCTCCAGATGCCGGCGATTTCTTTGTAGTCGTTCGGGCTCCACGTATAAAGGCGGCGATGTGATCCCTCGTCCAGGTACTTCTGGCACTCCGGTATGTTACCCAGCGGTATGTTCGGAGTGGGCAAGAACTTTTTCACATCGACGCCGGTGATCTTCTCCAGTGCGAGGGCATAGGCATGTGCATGCACGGAACCCCGGACGAGAAGATAGCCGCAAACTTCACGACCTGTTGGATCTGTCACCGTTTCATATACGCGCAACTTGTGCAGCCGGGCGCCGCATTCTAGATGGAAGTTGTGCAGCAAGTCGAGGACTACGTTTCCGGTCGTCGTGATGAAGTCGTTATTCCACGACTGGCCGTTGCTGTTGATCGGCATTGCTCCGCCGCCCCCAGACAGAAAACTCGCAGCGAGCCGAATGTCGGCCATATCCTTGAACGGGGCTCCGGAAATATCACCGCCGTCGCCTTCATCAGAGTCGGGAATGTCAGGGCCATTGTTGAGCATGGCGACACCATTGCTCACAAGTTCGACATGGCCAAGCTCTTCGGCAGTGATGCTGGCGACGAGGCTATAGAAAGGCTTCAGCTTCGATTTTGATCGGAAGTTGAAGGACTGAAACATGTAATTGCCCAGAGTCGACATCTCGCCGTATTTCCCCCCAAGGAGCTCTTGAAGGGCGGCTGCAGCATTGGGATCCGCAGCTTTTGGCGCGGGCAACTCCGCTTGGAGCTGGTCTACTCTCATGAACATGAGGGTTCCTTTCGATTGGAGACGTTGGCCCAACCGGAACTGGCATCCAAAGTTCCCAAAACAATCAGAGCGTCTAAAACCGTACGCTGACGATAGAGGGTAGCTAGGATTTCACGGAGGATGCTCCGTTAAGGGCACCGTTACAAAGGGCGGAGGCGTCGATCACCTTCGCTGATAGATGTCGCGGCCAAGATCAGGTCTCGAAAGGAAACGAGTGGCGTTCCTTAGTTGGCCAAGCTAGTAAATTCTCAGGGGGCTCAGATGCGAAAAGGCCACTCTGGTGAGTGGCCTTCAAATATGGCTATCTTCCTTGCCGTCCTTGTTCGAGATGATGCTGATGTGATCAGACGGTACGCCTGCATCATCAAGAGGATTCACGGCCTCACGGGCATATTCGTAGGGGTCGTAGAGACCTGTAATCGTGCGCACGGGTGATTCCTCGTACTCTTGTTTGTTTAGAAGCTGGCTTACTGAGCCGTCGTGATGTTACCCTGGAAGTCGAGGGGGACGTTGGCGTGCTTTCCATCCTTGCTGCCCATCGCGCGCCCGACACCCTGATCATCGCGCTTGAGACCCGATGCGTCGGTGTAACCGGCTTCCTCGATGCGAGTTTTCGCCAGAGCTTCAGTGAAGCTGTTCTTGCCAGCGACAGGCGCGCCGGGATTCTGCTCGCCCGATGTCGCCACTGCAGGTGTCGTCTGTGAGGTCTTAGGGCTTCAGTCTACCCGAACGCTGCGTTTGCGGAAAGAAAGGCGGCGGCAACGCCAAAAGCAGTCTTTTTCATAGTCTTACTCCCAAATCCTGCATCCTCTTCGAATGCAGCGAGAGGACATTTCAGATTGGGAATGGTTCCGCAGTTCTGATCTCGCGGATCCCATCTCAAGCATCGTGGCAGGGCGCGGATGAGTTTGCTCGAAACGACCGCTGCAACTGCTACGGAGCTGCAGTTCGAGTATCGTTGATGTCATTTTGAAATAGTGGGAGGGGAGCTACCATCGCTCGCGTGGACGGTAAGATGTTCCTTCCGCCGACCTGACCGATCCTTATTCTCAAACGGAGCGAGATGGCCACGGTGGCGTAACGGTACCCCGCTGATTATTGTTGGGAACCTTGGCTAAGCGCTCTCGTTCTGACCCGCGTAGTTGATGGCATCACAAGGGAGAGATCAC
Source organism: Aliirhizobium wenxiniae (assembly GCF_014201355.1). GTDB lineage: Bacteria > Pseudomonadota > Alphaproteobacteria > Rhizobiales > Rhizobiaceae > Neorhizobium > Neorhizobium wenxiniae. The sequence goes on along the minus strand of NZ_JACHEG010000006.1, from coordinate 113,642 downwards.
GATGGCTACTGCCGAAAAGTCTGCCAAGACCGACAAAGCTTCGAAGACCGCCGCTGCGAAAATCGCGCGCGCCTCTGGAACGAAGAGCACCTCTGCAAACAGCGATACGCGCAAGAAGCGTGCCCAAGCGGTGGCGACCAAGTCCGCCGCTCGCAGAGCGACACGGGCCTCCACAAAGGACGACAAGAGCCTCTCTGACTTGTTCGAGCATGCCCTCGGCGATATCTACTATGCCGAGAAGAAAATCTATAAGTCTTTGCCAAAGATGATCAAGGCAGCCGACCAACCTGAGCTTGTCGAGGCTCTAACCTCGCATCGTGAAGAAACCGCCAGCCAGATCGAAAAACTTGAAGCGATTTTCGAGCTTCTCGGTAAACGCGCCAAAGCTGAAAAGTGCGACGCCATCGACGGCATCCTCGAAGAAAGCGAAAGCCTGCTTGAGGATTTTGGCTCAAGCGTCGCTGCGGACGCCGCGATCATCTTCAGCTGCCAGGCGATCGAACACTATGAAATCACACGTTACGGTTCGATGCGTGCTTTTGCCGACGCTCTTGGTATGGATGAAGCCAAGCAACTCATCGATGACATACTCGCGCAGGAAAAAGCTGCCGACGCCAATCTTACGGAACTCGCTGAGGATTCGGTTAACGCTGCCGCAGCCGAATACGACGACGAATAATCACGTTGCTTGACCAAATGGCTGGTCCCGCCGCAAGCGGACCAGCCATTTTCAGTCGATTCGATAGAAAGGAAGCCCTTCATCAATGCCGGGCGCTCGCCCGGCTTAGTTTGCTTCAACTATCACCGATAAGTCCTTAAAGACCTCAGTCGCAACAATCGTGGTTTCGTCGCGGCGGACGGCGGGTACTTAGCAGAGTCCACGTCGCAATCAAGCTGAGGCCGTTCCCAGATAGTGAAGCTGAGCTATGAGCGAGCAAGCGATATCAACGATTTTAAGCTTCGTCGTAAATAGACCAAATGGCACGACGTGCCCGAGCGAAGTCGCACGCAGCCTTGCGAACGACCAAAACTCGCCGCTTGAGTGGCGAGAATACATGCCAATTGTGCATGAATCAGTGGATATTCTCGTTGCGCAGCGAGAGATCATGCTGACATGGAAATCCGTTGTGATGAAAAAGCGAGAAGGCCCCTACCGAATAAGTGCGGTCGGAAAAATGGCTAAGTCGAAGGATTAGTTCGCTACCGCCTTCTGGTCGCCTCCTGCATGGCACCGTCAATAGGCCCGGGTCGGCCTCGGAGGCTGAAGATATTGATGTCGTCCTGAGGTCTTGATGACATCTGAACCGCTGTTACGCGGACTTACGCAGGCCTTCCCCACCTATTCTAAGTTAGGAGGTTGGTGCATCTTTCAGCCGCAAGCGCTATATCTGTTTAATATCGCAGTGCTTGAGACCACGATGCCACGCTATGATCGAGAATACTGAAACGACGATTTTGAAGTTGGTCGCAGGCCGGCCCGTTCGCACAACATGTCCGAGCGAAGTGGCGCGCAGTCTTGCGATGGATCACAACGCCCGCTCGAATGGCGGAAATTCATGCCGGTCGTCCATGAGGCGGTGGATGTCTTGATTGCGCGCAGAGAAATAACCCCTACATGGAAATCAGTCGTGATGAACGAGCGAGCGGGCCTTTACCGAATAACCGCTCGCATAGAGAAGGTCCGAGGCATGGATTGGCATAACCTTACCGCCTGCCGGCATAACAGTATGCGCAAGCCACCGCCCACCCCTTAGATGATCATGGCGCTCCGAAGTCGGCCGAACGCCCGTTCGCCCTCATGGCGACACCTTTCTGTCCGGCCATTACAGGCGTGTCACGCTTTTCCTTGAGCCAGTCTCCCGCGAGCGGTGGATCCACCAGTTGCGAAATTTTCCAATACCTCGCGATCTCTAGGAGCCTAGCGTCAAGAAAGTAAGCAAGCACTTCGCGACCATGGGTTGGTCACGAATGGTCGGATCCATGTAAATAAGTTTCGGCTCGATGAGCATGCGTGAAGAGCCATATGGTCATCCAGCGTCAGGGAGCCTCGTCGTGGCACGGTTGATGTAACCGACCAGGGCATGGGCGGCTGAGAAGGACTTTACTGTTTCCTCTACCAGGCTGGTCGACATCAACATTTCGTTCGAAACGCTGCGACATGCGCCGGAATTCTTTAGATTGAGAAGATCGAGAGCGTCATGGTTTTTGAGATATCCTTTGGCACTTACATCATGTCCGCCGTTCAGACCGTTCGGGAAATATTTCTGAAAGAGCGGTCCTTCAACGATACCTCGCCACTTGCCGGTCTGGCTTGCGATCGTTTGCTTCGAGATGCGAGCGAGGCGTGGTGGCGGCATCAGCGCGCCGCCTCCACAATAAGAACAGTCGGGCGAAATCTGCATAAAGTAGGTCGCGGCAGCGTTTTTCGATAGTGAAACTCGCAAACCGATGAACCCTACACCCTTTGAGATCGGCAGTCTGGCAATACATTTTCGGGCGCCTCGTTCGCGTCCGCCGTACGACCGTCTACCATTTTATTCGGGCGGAAGAACTGAACAAAAACAGTGAATTGTCGATTGCTGATCTTCACACCAGCATTCACGTGGGAACCAAACAATAGAAGCATCGTTTTCGGGTTATCGCTACGGCTTCCCCCTCGTCTAGCGGTTCAAACTAGACCCCGCTGCGCGCTCCCTCCCCGTAAACGCAGCGGGGTTTTCTTTTGTCAAATTTTGCTCGGAACAAATTGCTAAAAGTCGTGGTTTCTCAGTCAGCCGACGCCTTTCGCATGGACGTCGGCTGTCCTCTGTACTGCTCCCCTCACCGGCTGATCCCGGTGGGGGTTGCCGTAGCTGGAACACAAAAGACATAGCGATACAGCATGGCATACAGTCGATTACGCATCCTCATCATGTCTCTTGGTCCACGCGCGTTCAAAAGCTTGCCCGAGGGCGTCGATTTGAAGACCGCGATCCAAGCGAAGAACGAAGGTCTGGTCAAAACGGACGGTGAATTTTCTGCCATCTCGAAATATCGCCTGACGGCAGCGGGCAACGCTAAAAAGAGCCTGTATGGCGGGATCAAGCGGAACTAAGCTGACTTCCGATCGGTTTCCCTGCTGTAAAGGAGACGATATGCCATACCTCGCGAGCCGCCATTCACCTGAAGCTCAACGGCCGCCAAAGCCTGTCACCAGCTATCGGAGGCTTGTCTTGGCGATTATGTCTGTCGTATTCGCGGTTGGCGTCCTGAGCGTATGCGTTGTATCCGTCACAACAGCTTGACGATCCTCTACCGATTATCTGGCAGCAGTTCGATTTGTTTCGTGCTTTCGAGGTAGAACAGTGCGTTGAGGATTCGGTCTTGTCTGTAGCGTAATCCGATCAATGGGACGCCGATGTCAAACCTGTGAGGGGCTGGTCTGTTTTGAATTCAGCAAGCCTGGTTGCTCAAGGAGTGCGTCTGTCGGTTCCATGTTGGTAAGCCGCATCGAGTGACTACGTTCCTTATATGTTCCCTCATCGCAACCGGTCAATTTAGTGAAATTGGATCACCTGTAAGCTATTGCAACTTCTCGCATCTTTTCGCTGCCTCACCGTCTCTGCTAGGTTATGGCGAAAATGGGAACGACAGATGTATTTCACGGCATTTGAAGCGCTGGAACCACGAGATCTTACCACACTGAAGACCGTGCTCGAAGAACTGCGCTTGGATCGCGGCATCATCGCGCCTGATCCAGGCTTGGACGAACTGGCACGCGATTTGGTCAATCTGTGGCTGGCGGGTTTTCGCGGCTCTTGCGAACTGAAGGCTATGATGAAGCCGATCGACTTACATCTTTGTCAGTGACGAATTCGGGACTTGAGCCGGGCATTCATCAGAAGCTCTTGCTTCGTAGCGAACATCCCGAAAAGCTTGGTGAGACGTAGCTGCTCATCGCTGGTTAATTTGTATTTCAGCGCAAAATCCTTGATCGTCATTACCTGTTGAGCGCCTTCGACCTTCAATTCATTCGTATCAATATGCTTTGACAATTAACCACTCCCGCGTTCGCGTGAGGAACGCGACGCAGGCAGTAGGGTTGCCGTACGCTATCGTACGGACTTCTCACCCCTTTGACGAAATCGCCTTCGAAAGGTGGGTGCGGTACCAAATCGGATGTATGTCTCGGATAAGCGATGTTTCCGCTGCGAAAGAGCGGTGTCGTCCACATCCGGTATGACCTTCACGTATACCCAGATCTCAAGGCAGTTGGCCATTCCATCAGCCAGTGAGGTGTAAGCAACGCGCGGCGCTCTAATCTTATTCCGAAAAGCTCCTCGTAAGTAATTGCGAAGGCGGCGATGGAGCACCCTCGCCTTTCCGACGTAGACCGCCTCGTTCCTGAGACTTGATCCACAGCGCTTTATGCGGCTTGCAATCCACGATCCGCTACGAGCGAAGACAGAGAACTGGTTTTCCGTTAGCGTGGAGGTTGTCATTCGTCAGATAAATACCCGATACTGAATCAGATCAACATTCTCCTCATTATCGGTCTTCTCGCACTCGTACTAATATTGGGCTGCGGCTGGTATCTCAACCGGTCATGGGATGCCGCGACGATCGAAACGCTGAAGGCTGAAAAGCTCGCCTGACTGATGCCGTCGAACCGAACGAAAAACCATTGCCCAAATGATTATCGATGTCAAAACTCTTGCTGCATCCAACCAAAAGCCATTACGCAGCTTTATGGCGACTGCGATGGAGCAGGCCGCAAGTTGGAACGCGATCGGCGCTCTCAGAATGGCTACGAACAGGTGACCTTAAGCTTTGACCATTGGCACGAACTGCCATGTCGCTCCGTCAACCGCTGTCGCGGTAAGGTACTGCGGTAGTCGCGATAACTGAGCAGTAATCGCTTCCAGCCCTGCCACGCTGCTTAGGAACGCGATCAGGTCAGGTGCTTCAGTCTCGGCAGCATCGATACAAAACCCGTGGATCACTCCAAGCTCAACAGTCTCGCGGGGAGTGATCTCACGCATACTTACTACAACTGCCTTCACCAATTCTTCAAAGCGTTCCATGCTCTTTGACCTGAGCCCCATCGTCCCTCCAGTTTTCAGGAGAGTCTTGGGTTTTCAATCTGGCCCTATGCGGCCTGTTTTTCCATAGCGGTTTTCACTGCGAATTCACTGGGTGTGATATTGCCCAATGAAGAGTTTGGTCTGTTTCGATTATAGTCTTCCCTCCATGCTGTGATTTCGGCTCTGGCCTGCGTCAGTGACGAGAACAGTGTTTCGTTGAGGCATTCGTCACGGAAGCTGCCGTTGAAACTTTCGACGAAGCCATTCTGCATCGGTTTGCCCGGTGCGATATAATGCCATTCGACGTGAGTGCTTTGGCACCATTCCAAAACGGCCATGCTGGTCATCTCCGTGCCATTATCGGAGACAATCGTTCGCGGCTTGCCTCGTTGGGCGATTACGGCATCGAGTTCCCGTGCAAGTCGCCTGCCTGAGAGCGACGTGTCGGCGACCAGCGCCAGGCATTCGCGGGTGAAGTCGTCGACGACGGCCAGGACCCGAAAGCGACGACCATCTGTGAAGGCATCGCTGACGAAATCCAAGCTCCATCGCTCGTTGGCACGAGACGGCAGCGCCAGAGGGCATCTCGTCCCCAAAGCCCGTTTGCGTCCGCCACGTTTGCGCACAGTCAGCTTCTCTTCGCGATAGAGACGCCGTAGTTTCTTCAGGTTCATGATGATGCCCTGCCGACCCAGCATGACGTGAATGCGCCGATAGCCGAAACGACGACGTTCGGACGCCACCAGCTTCATCGCCTCACGGATATCAGCGTCATCCGGTCGAATGCTACGATATCGCACACCCGACCGATCAACGGACAAAACCTTACACGCCCGACGCTGGCTCACCCCATGTTGTTTGCAAACATGAGCCACAGCGTCCCGCTTCACATCGGGCGTCACCACTTTTTTGAAGCAACATCTTTCAGAATGGCGTTGTCCAGCATGGTCTCGGCCAGCAGCTTCTTCAGCTTGGCGTTCTCGTCTTCCAAAGCCTTCAGCTTGCGGGCATCGGACACCTCCATGCCGCCGAACTTCGCCTTGTATTTGTAGAACGTCGCCTCGGATATCCCGTGCTTGCGGCAGACATCGACCGTCCGCATGCCGCTCTCCTGCTCTTTCAATATCCCGATGATCTGCTCGTCCGTGAACCGTGAATGCTTCATTCCGTCCGTCTCCTTGATACGACGGACTCTACCAAAATCTGGAGGAAGTTCAGGGTCTCAGGTCATCTTCTCCAACCGGTAGGAGCGCACTCCACCACGAATGTTTACTTTAGGCAATGGAAAGAAAATAGTCCTTGCGTACAGGAACATAAACGTCGCGCAACGGTTTGTTCATCGTGCATTCATGTTCAAGGATACGACAGATGTTTCTGAGCACCCTTCAGCCTTCCTCCACATTCGAATTCTCCCGTGACCATGGTATCTCCATGGAAAAAACCGCGATCGAAACCGAATTGAGCTATCTCGCCAATTTCAATGGTAAGGATTTGTCGGTCGATGTGACAGGCGACTATATCGTGCTCGAAGGCGTAGTCCATTCGGTGGGCGACCACGCTCGTGCTCTTCGGGTAGCTCGCGAAATCGTCGGTTATGACCGCGTCCTGTCCCGGATTATCGTGGTCGGCGAAACTGACGCGTGATCAAAGTCCACCTGAATAAACGAAAGCCCGCCATTGAGCGGGCTTTTCTCGTTTCAAGCTCCCGTTCGATGATCAGCCTATATGGCTTGAGAAACAGCTGCATGCGGCGCTACGCTCTCAAGAAGACGCCGGTATGAGCATAATGGCCCATTCCGGCTCTTGTTAGGATTCGAACCTTCAACCATTCCATAAGATCCTAAGCCGTTTGAGCTGAGCGGTTGGTTAGAGATACCAGCGATGATGTCTTTTGGGGTTCCGTATACAAAGGGCCAGCTCGATTATTCTCATGTCTCTGTAAACCACGAACGTTACTGGACGCTGCTCTTCTATCTGCTTGCGAAGTCTAGCCTTCAGATAGGCTGAGATGGACACCAATCGGTCACTGGAAATCTCTTTATTTTGAGCAAGGCGCTCTGCTAACTCATTCATGAGCCACACCTTCACATCGACCCGGAAGTTTAAGCAGAGTCGAACAAGACAGAGCAATCAAGGCAGAATTTCCAGCTCAGTTAATTTCCTCTTAGTTACGTCCAAAAGCGGCGTACGCGTTGGGCCGGCACTGGACCGTCTCGGTCCGTCCGGTTCCCCAGCTAAAGGTTTGTTCTATCGGTCTCTAGGAAGGTTCCTCGGCCCGCTGCAATCCCAAAGTCGCAGCGGGGCTTTCAAAGCCACGCGATGCAGTCGCTCGTGGTAGCGATTTGACATGTGCCGCCCAGGCCATCTAGCATGGCTTTCAGTAGGGTGGGCGCAGGCGCTACGGGGAGCTCATTCGGCTGCTGCTTCGTTCACTAAGGCAGCGAAGGCAAGAACATCGAATTTTCATGAAGAAATTTCTTGAAGAGCAAATCGCTATCTATCAAGGTGGGATCGCTGAAATACAGAGCCGCCGGCCCGATCTCACAGCCGAGGATATTCACCCCACGGGTGACGATGAAGATGCACGGAGCTTGATCGCATATCGCGCTTCTGTTCGAACCTTGCAGAGTGTGCACGAGAGACTACGGCATGCGGAGGCAGTGGCGACAAATAGCGATCCGGGAGAAACACGATCACTCGCAAACGAGCCGCCAACAAGTGGTCGGCAATGAGCGAGTACATCACCGATAATATCGATATATATACGGAGGCGATGGACGCAGCTGCGATGCTCCAAGCAAACTCTGTTTGCGGAATGTATCGGGGTATCGGCTGGCGCATCTGGTTCTGGCGGACCACTCACGCTGGCTCCGTTCACTAGTTGTCACGGAGCGGGTGGCTGTGTCCCCCAGAACAACGCGTCTTCGTCAACGAACTCTTCAGGGGGCCTGCCGTCCTCCAAGTACTCCAGCCAGTAGCTCGCCGCGACCTCGGCATACTCGCCGGGGTTTCGCCCGAATGGAAGCTTTCCGGTCTGGAAGAAATTTGTGACGACTGCCTGCACGAAACGCCGATGAAATTCTTCTTCTGACATCCGCGGTAATATACCGCTCAACCTGCCGAAAATCGAGGCTCCACTTCAGGCCAATGTGGTCGATCATGACCCTTCTGGGATGGCAGCTCTGTGAATCTCTGCCTTCCAAATTTCGAAAAAGGAAGCGGCTCCCGTTGCAAAGGGTCCATGGAGATCGCCGCCGCTGGTTTGCAAACGGTGACGGGAGTTAAGCGGTGTCAGGGCGGCGTCTAGGAGCCATCGACCTGTGCTTCGTGGCTAGCTTCTCCCAACTGGTCGATGGGATAAACTATGCCAGAGAAAAATAGCGGCATCGAATTCTCGTTCTGGAAACAGCGTCCCATAGCAACCGACCAGCGATACGCACCTGAGGCGTCCATCAGCCGGTGCTCTGCGTGATATGATTGGCCGTCGAGGATAGCTTGTTTAATCAGACGCTTGGTTTCAGCTCGATCTTCTTCATGTACGCGAGCAAAATAGGATTCGAATGGAAGGCCTCTAACGGTCTGCCTGGGATCGAGCCCAAATAGCGAGGCGACCAAGGTATCTCCAAAAATGAGGTTGCTCTCCACAACCCATGTGAAAATACCGGCTTCAGTGGGCCCCAAAAAATCTTCCGCGTGTTGTTGGTTTTCCCGCTCTACCAAATTCACGAACTTCCTCCTGGCAGCGCCGCTTCCTCTTCCGACCACCTGTCCTGCAGCTGGGCGCGATAGCGCACATTACTATCTGAGGTAGGCCGGCTGGAAGAAATGCAAGTAGTCTCACGCTAATCGTTTAAAAAATGTCTCGCCCTACTATTTAACTGACAATTTGTCATAATACGCGATTAAGAGTAGTAATTCTGTCTCGAACATACAAAAGACCTGATAACCGGCCCGGATGCACGCCAACAAGACTTGCGCATGAAATGCTGAAAGGTATCGAAATGGATGAGACTATTGCGGCCCGTTTAGAGCGGTGGAAAAACGACCTAAATCTGGTGCCATCACCCGACGAAGATCGGGCTCCGTCCTCTGCATTATCTCGCCATATCAGTCGAGTCCGCGAAGCAAAACGTCAGGCTCGAGTTGGGCACCGTAAGACTTGCGCAGCAGATAGCTCTGACGAGAGTAACCGGTAGTCGTTGAATTTCCGGCTGACGTCCAGGCACTCGGTGACGATTGTCCCCGGAACAACGCGTCTTCGTCAGCGAATTCTTCAGGCAAGCCAGCAATCGATCTCGCCACCGTGGGGAAATGGAGTTCGGCGAAACGATCCGGCTCATCCGGGAAGAAGTGATGCAAACCGGCGCTTTCATCAACCGAAGCCGAAAGCTGATTTGAAACTAGATTTGAGCGAAGGCCAAGATAGGGGGGTCGAACGGGTTCGAACCCCCACCCCGGGCCGGTGGTGATCTTAGGCCGTGCGCAGCAGCCACCTCGCAAACGCTGTGGCGAGCGTGAGCGCTGCAACAGTTAGTCTCTTCGCCTGTAAGCGCATTTCTCTTCCTCCGTTTTTTGACTGAATAGGTCGCCCCGGCCGCAGGCCGGAGCGGACCGCTCACGCAATTGCTGGCTCCCGCGCTTGCGGCGTTGGCTTGGCGGGCAGTTGGACGCATCCGATCGCCACCAGCGTGGTCTTAACCGCCTCATCGAGCGGCGTGCGCGGCTCGGAACCGATCGCCGCTTCGAGCTTCGTATTGACGAGGCGGATAGGGTACGCCCAGAGATATTTCATCTCGTACAATTCCCTCATCAACGGCACCAACGGCGCGGCAATTCGCATCAGCCACCAGGGCATAGGCTTGACGGGCACAATGGGTGAGCCAAGCGTACGGCGGATGGCGTCGGTCATACGTGTGCCGTCGGCATCCCATTGCCCGTCCATGTGGAAGGTCGCGAAGTCTGCGAGACCGTCCTGTTCGAGGAGCCGGACCATCGTCTCAGCAACGTCGGGGATATAGGCCCATTGGTGAGCAACACCGCGTTTGCCGGGATAAGTAATCGTGTTCGGACGGGCGCCGGGTTTGATGAGCCCCTGGCTGAACCAGTTATTCGCGGCCCCCGGGCCGAAGAAATCGCCGGCGCGCACGATCAGCACCTTGGCCGCGCTGTTCCGGGTCGCCTGCTGCAGCCGGCGCTCCATCTCCACACGAATCTGCCCTTTCCGAGTGAGAGCGTTTTGCGGTGCGTCCTCGGTGATCTCGGGAAAGGCGTCGGGGCCGTAATTATAGACCGTGCCCGGCAGGAGGATCCGCGCACCGTTTGCCTTTGCCGCCGCGATCGTGTTTTCCAGCATTGGCAGGACCAGCTTTTCCCAATCCCGATAGCTAGGCGGGTTGACGGCGTGTACGATCAGCGACGCGCCTTGTGCAGCAGTCAGAACGTCGCTCGCGACAAGTGCGTCTCCTTTGATCCAATCCAGACCACCATTCTTTGCCCGCTCGGGCTTGCGATTAAGCGCGCGCACCTGCCAGCCAAAGGCGGAAAGGCGCGCGGCGACTTCGCCGCCGATGCCGCCTGTCGCACCCAGAACCAATGCAATCTTCTGTTCCATCTCGATCTCCATCGTTTGATATGGAGATCATCGAGTGAATCCAGCTCTAATGAAATTGCCGAAATTTCTGCATATGCTATACGGATATATATGAACTCAGATCCTAGCTGGGACCTCTATAGAACCTTTCATGCCGTGCTACGAGATGGGTCGCTGTCGGGCGCGGCGCGAGCGCTTGGATTGACGCAGCCAAGCGTCGCGCGTCACATCGATGCGCTGGAGCATGCTCTCGGAACGACACTCTTCGTCCGCACCCAGCGCGGTCTGTCGCCGACCGACGCCGCGTTGGAGCTACAGCCGCTCGCGGAATCATTGGCCTCCGTGTCGGCGGCACTTCTCCGCATGGCCGAGGGGCGCACCGGTGAAGTCAGCGGCACGGTGCGCATCAGCGCGAGCGAAGTCGTGGGCATCGAACATCTGCCCTCGATTCTGACGCGGTTACGTGAACACTACCCCTCAATCGTGATCGAACTATCACTCTCGAATTCCGTGGATGACCTCCTCCAGCGCAAGGCGGATATCGCGATCCGAATGGTTCAACCTGAACAACAGGCCTTGGTTGCGAAAAGGATCGGCGTGATCCCAATCGGTTTGCATGCGCATCGCCGATACCTGGAGCGCCGGGGCGTGCCCAACAGCATGGAGGCGCTGGCGGGCCATGACCTGATTGGTTTCGATACTGAGACGCCCGCGATCCGGGAGATCGCGCAGCGCTACCCCGGTCTTAGCCGAAGCGCCTTCGCGTTGCGCGTCGATAGTGACGTCGCGCAGCTAGCGGCGATCCGCGCGGGCTTTGGGATCGGCATCTGCCAAGTGCCCATCGCCGCCGCGGATCCTGATCTGGTGCGGGTGCTTCCTGACGGGTTTAACGTCGACCTGGAAACCTGGGTCGTCATGCACGAGGATCTGCGTGGTAGCGCATGTTGCCGTATCGTGTTTGACGTGCTCGCCGAGGAGCTGAAGAAAATATCGCTTTCCTAAGGAAGTTACCCATAGGTGTGAAGTTGTGTGAGGTGCTGCTGCTGGATGAAGCACCTCACTCGAAGAACTCCGGCGAAAGGCGGGCTTCCAAAGCACGGCCCCGTTCAGTCCCCTAGTCGCCAGCCACGTGATGTCAGGGCGGTGGGCCGGCGGTGGATCTAATCACCTCGGGGTCGGTGATCCGTGCTTTGCCGTCAACGTCACCAAACCTATCGTTGAATATGTTTGAAATACGCCTCGGTCCTAGCTCGACGATATACGCCGGCAATGTCGTAGGAGCTATTAACGCGAACTTTTTGGTCACGCGGTGCTGGCCGCGAAAAACAGTCAGAGCCCCACTCGCGCAGCATCTTCAATATTCCAGCCGAATAGCCAAACTTCTGCTTTCTGAAGCCAGCAATTTCTCTCCTGAGGACAGCTCGCTTTTTCAACGTAAGGGGCGACAGGGTTTCAGCTTGCCGAGAGACCCAGTACCCGAGCGTTCACTCCTCGCTGCTGCCAGTCGAATATGGTCCCAATGTCAAAGTTCATCGCCGATCCTCATGATCGTTATGGAGTTTCCCGCCTAAACACCGCGTCTTCTGCGGATCAAGGCTTGCGTGAAGCTTACCTGAGATCACAGCAAGCCTCAGATCATATTGCTGGCTCAGACCGTACGGTTGCGTACAATCCGCCATTAACCGGCCTCTAACCAGTTTGCTTGCCGACGTTTTAACAACTGCTGTTTTACGGAGCTGTCAAATACAGATGGCGTGCCCCCAGAATGACAATGCAGCTGCAATCCCAGTTTGTTCTAAGATGGATTCTTCCGGCCTGTGCCTCTCTTCTGCTGTGCGGTTTGCTTTTTCTGAGCCTGAGCTGGGCAGCAGCGCGCAGCGACGAAGTCGCAGTGTCAAGGCAACGCGATCTCGTCACACTGACCGTTGCGAAACTCAAGGCAGGCATTGCTCATGACCAGGAGAGCGCTACTGTCTGGGATGACGCCGTCAAGAACACGCAAATCGGAAACCTTGAATGGATTGAAACCAACCTTGGTTCGTGGATGCACAGTTATTTCGGCCACGATGCGGCGCTTGTCCTGACGTCCGACCTTACGACTTTGTATCGATTTACGGCAGACGCAGATTATTCCCCTTCACCTGACGACCTTCGGAATGCGTATCTGCCGCTTGCAGAGGCACTACGTGCACGGCTCATTGCAGAAGACACTGGAGGCACGAATGGCCGGATCCTCTCGATCGGCGAGGCCGATCTCTCCTACGTTGGTTTTCGGCCGGCAATCGTCAGTGTTAAGCCTATCGTGTCCGACACGGGCGACATCAACCAGGTCCCGGGACAAGAGATGCTCCACATTGCTGTCCGCTATCTCGACGGCGATTTGCCTGCTGAGATAGGAAAGGAATACGAATTTACGGAGCTCGAGTTCACCGCAAATGAACCACAAGATCGGACAATCGCTTTCGTACCTTTGAAAGCAAAAGGCGGCAGAACATTCGGTTACTTCCGGTGGAAGCCATTCCGGCCTGGGCATCATGTGTTTGCGGCGACCACCCCTGCGCTGCTGCTCGCGTTTGTCGCATTATTCGCTGGCGGAAGCCTTGCTGGCGGAGCCATCTGGCGCCGGTCGGAGCGATTGGCCGCAAGCCGTGCCGAGTTAAAGCATCAAGCTTCTCACGACGGGCTCACAGGACTTGCAAACCGTGCCCACTTTGGTGAGCAACTTGATCGACGGCTGGCTGACGTTCCAGAGGCCGATCTTAGCTGCGTGTTGTTCGTCGATCTCGATCGCTTCAAGGCCGTCAACGACACATTTGGCCATCCTGTCGGCGATAAGCTGATTGGCTTGGCCGCAGCTCGCATGCGTGAACTGCTGCCGGAAGCTCTGATCGCGAGAATTGGCGGTGACGAGTTCACAATCCTGCTGCAGGCAGACGACGCGCAAAATGCAGCGACTCTGGCAGACGAGCTCGTGCACTCCCTGAAGACGCCCTTTGAGATCGGAACGGCCCATATCGCAATAGGAGCAAGCGTGGGCGTAGCCTGCGCAAGCGGGCCGTGCGACCCGTTGGAGCTGACCCGCCAAGCCGATATCGCGCTGTATCACGCCAAAGCTGCGGGCCGAAACAACTACGCGATATTCGGCGAGCACATGGACGAATTGCTGCGCAATCGCAGAAGGCTGGAGAATGACCTCAGGTCGGCCGTCTCGACTCGCAGCCAGCTAGAGGTTTTCTACCAACCCGTTTTCTCTACGAGCGGCGGGACCCTCTGCTCGCTGGAGGCGCTCGCTCGGTGGAAGCACCCTACTCTCGGTTATATCAGTCCCGACCAGTTCATCCCTCTTGCTGAGGAGATCGGTCTGATCGGCGAAATCGGTGCATTTGTTCTCGACGACGCGTGCAAGACGATGATTGCACTTCCAGACATCACGATCGCAGTCAACTCCTCCGCGGTCGAGCTTGGCTCAACTGACTACGCGCGCCGCGTTCTAACCACTCTCAATAAGTGGCGCATTAGCCCCGAGAGGCTCGAAATCGAGATGACGGAAACGGCAGCCACAGATAATGCTGGCGACCTCGAAAGAACGATTGCAAAGTTGCGGACAGCGGGTGTTCGGTTCGCGATCGACGACTTCGGGACCGGCTACTCTTCCTTCTCCCGGGTTCAAAAGATTGAGGTTGATCGTGTAAAGATCGACAAGTCATTCATCGACGAAATGGATCGCAGCGATAGCCGAGCGCTTGTCATAGCCATGATCGATATGGCGCGTGCAAAAGGACTTAAAATAACTGCGGAAGGCGTCGAAACGGCTGAACAGCGTGCAGCTCTGGAAAGCCTCGGCTGTGACGATCTTCAAGGCTTTCTACTGTCGCGGCCTCTGCCCCGTGACGCGGCCGTCGCCTTCGCCTCTCGAGCAAGGTTGGGCGCGACCGAAACGAAATCCGGGCGCGCCTAAGACCGATTAAGCTGCGTAAGCAAGGTCGGCATTCTCGTAGAAAAGGTCTTTCAGAACGCCGAGAATGAGAATGACGGAAGGCGAAGAGCAATGATAGTGAAGCGTCCGCGCCTCACGCCGGACAGTCACAAGTTTGCCATCACGCAGCTTCGTGAGATGCTGCGATAATGCGGACTGGCTCAACCCGACCTGGGTTGCCAAAGAGCGGACGTCCCATTATCGCTTTGCAATCAAACCTAGGACTTGGATTCTTTTCTCGTTGCCCAAGAGAGAAAGAAGCGGTGATGCCGGGGGCGGCCTGAAACGCGAAGGTGCGTGTCATTAAATGTCTCTGATCTGATCATTGGCGCTTACTGATTCGAGCGCGGAGACGAGTTGTCTGATATTAGTTATATGTAAATAACACTGGGTAGCTTTTTGGCTTCACTGGCTGGACTGCATGTATGAACCGCTGCAGGACAATTTAAGCGCCGTAGGGCATTGCGACATAACTACGCTGCGCCCTGGCCGGCGCGGATCCTCGGCGCTCGTTCGGATATAACAAGGCAGATTATCGCCGTGGGCGCTCAATCAAGCTGCAGTCCCTTAAACGTAAGCACGCTACCTGTGATATGTCCATTTCAAGCTCGCAAAAAGCCTTGTAACACTTGCAAAGAACATACTGCGGAGCGCTCAATGTCAGCCTTACTCAAATAAACGGGGAACTTCCATCACCCGCAGGTGTTGGCGGAGCAGGCGATGACTTGGCAGTGCCTGCCCAACGTAGCGCTAGCGAGATCAAACCATCGTCTTTTTTGCAACAACCGCAGGAGAAGGCAATGCGCGCACTCGTTTGGCACGGCAAGGAAGACATCCGCTGCGACACCGTAACGGATCCCGAAATCGAACATCCCCGTGATGCGATCATCAAAGTCACGAGCTGCGCGATATGCGGCTCTGACCTTCATCTCTTCCATAATTTCATTCCGGCGATGAAGCCTGGCGACATCATGGGACACGAGATGATGGGCGAGGTGGTCGAAACCGGCTCTGAGATGAACGGCAGCCTCAAGAAAGGCGATCGCATTGTTGTTCCGTTCACTATTAACTGCGGTGACTGTGATCAATGCAAGCGCGGCAACTTCTCAGTTTGCGAGAGGACCAACCGCAACAAGGAAATGGCCGACAAAGCTTTCGGCCATACCACGGCGGGCCTGTTTGGCTATACGCACCTGACCGGAGGTTATCCCGGTGGTCAGGCTGAGTACCTCAGAGTGCCCTTTGCCGACAAGACCCACATCAAGGTACCGGACAGTCTGACGGACGAGCAGGTCCTATTCCTCGGCGATATCTTCCCGACGGGTTGGCAGGCGGCCGCACAGTGCGATATCGAGCCGACCGATACGGTGGTCGTCTGGGGCTGTGGTCCGGTCGGCCAGATGACGATCCGCAGTGCCGTGCTTCTGGGAGCCAAGCAGGTAGTTGCTATCGACTGCATTCCGGAACGTCTTTCGATGGCTGAAGCCGGCGGCGCGATCACCATTAACTTTGAGCACGAAAGCGTTGTCGAGCGGCTCAACGAGTTGACGGATGGCAAGGGACCGGAAAAATGCATTGATGCGGTAGGATTGGAAAGCCACGTCTCGATGGGTCAGCCGGATACGTTGCTGGACCGCGCCAAGCAGGTGGTCATGCTCGAGAGTGACCGGCCGCATGTTTTGCGTGAGATGATCTATGTCTGCAGGCCCGGTGGGATCATCTCAATCCCCGGGGTTTATGGCGGGCTCGTCGATAAGATCCCGATGGGGCCGGCCATGAACAAGAGCCTCACCTTCCGAATGGGGCAAACCCATGTGCGCCGCTGGACAGACGATCTTCTGCGCCGCATCGAGGAGGGCCAGATCGACCCGTCATTCGTGATCACCCATACCGTTGGGCTCGAAGAAGGACCCGAGATGTACAAGGTGTTTCGCGACAAGAAGGACAGCTGTATCAAAGTGGTGCTGAAACCATAAGGAGGTTCTGACATGGCGTTTCCCAGCAACATGACCAGATCGGAGCGCGATCCAAAGGTTCTTCGGTCAGGGCCGAGCTCGCTCAGTTCCTCAGATCGTCTAGCGCGAAATCTCGGTTGGTTCAGCATCGATCTCGGGATTGTCGAGTTCATTGCCGCCGAAAAAGTCACAGGGGCGCTCGGCATGCGCGGCAAGGAGAATCTTGTTCGTGCCTATGGAATACGGGAGATCGCCTCCGGGGTCATGACGCTGTCGGTCGACAAGCGAGCCGGGCTCAACAGCAGGATCGCCGGTGACGCGCTTGATATTGCCACGCTGGCGACGGCCATACGGCCCGAAAATCCGAAGCGCGACAATGCTGTCCTGGCTATGCTTATGGTTGCTGGGGTCACGCTCCTCGATTTTGTCGCCACAGGTGCACACACGGTCCGCCATATTCGCCACAGTGGTGAGCGACGTAGCTACAGTGACCGGAGCGGCTTTGCCGAAGGCGTCGAAGCATCCCGGGCCACCGCCCGCAAAAAGCTCGGGGACTTGCGGACGTCCTCGGTAAATGAGGGCCCTCCTACCAAGAAGACCAGTGGCGCCGATAGTGTCTGAGAGCCGACGGCAGGTGGCGCCTGCCCCTGGCCATCCCTAGGCTTGGCGGCAATGTCTTCGCCAAGCCGGTTAAATCCGCGAGGCGCAGCCTTGATGGCAGCCTTTCTCGCCGACATTTTCCTTACTGTCCTCTAGCCGCGTGCTGCACAGGCCTGTTCGCACCCCGCCGGAACCGGCTTGTCTGGTCGATGTTGAAGGGCGCCTCGCGATTGTCCAACCGCCACCGATCCTTGATTTCGTCCTTCGGAGGCCAACCGATCGATGTCTCTCTGATTGCGTTTTGGAGGGCTGACGGTCGGCGCAGCACTCATTATCCGCCAGAGCTTGGCACGTCGATCCGCCCAAGAGAAAAACCGACGCGTTTGTTCTAGGTGCAACACCTTCCATCAAGTTCTTTGAGTGCCGAATGGACCTCATCGACCGACACAGGTGTCGGTGTTCCTGGCAATTGCCGCAGTGCCGGCCTCGAATGGATGGCACAGAAATCGGATGCCCGGGCAGCGAGGATAGTCCGAATATCCTTGTTAGAAAAAAACGGCGCCTTCACCACATCAATCGGGCGTCGAAGCTGCATACCTCGCATCAGAACAATCTGCCCCGTAGCCCACCACGCTCTCGACGAACTTCTGCAACATCATCTTGCTCATGGCACGGCCTCACTGGACGTGAGATCGCTGTCGCTACGCGATCGGGATGCCACGGCCGCAGGCGTTTCGGTTGAAAGTAGCTCATGCTTTTGCGCGAACGCCACAAAGAAACCTCGCGCCGTGTCCGCTTCGATCTCGCCACGGAGCGCGGCTTGGCATGCTTTCAGGGCGACAGAGTGTACCGCGTCCCTGAACGACGCCGGCCATTCTACGAGGTGTCGGTAAGCGTCCATGGGAAGCCAAGGCCGACGAGAACAGTTACGGGCTCTCTGAACACATTGGGTTTCATAGCTCTCTCTCTCCCAACCCGGAATGTTGACGGGCGCCACCAATAACGGCGCCCTGTCTCAATAGAACCTCTTCATCAAGCCGCTTTCTGCGCTTCGATTTGTGTAGAAGAGACCGAGGTCAACGCAGGCGCGTTCTGGATCGAAATCTTCCGCGGTTTAAGAGCTTCCGGAATCTCGCGGACAAGCTCGATCGTCAGGAGGCCATTGCTCAGATCCGCCCCGCTCACCCGAACATGATCAGCAAGTTCAAAGCGGTGCTCGAACGGGCGGCCCGCAATTCCGCGATGCAAGTAGCCCTCCGGTGTGGAATCCTGCTTCCTGGCAGTGACCGTCAGGAGATTGGACTGGAAGGTGTTGTCAAGATCGTCCTGTGCAAAGCCCGCCACCGCGATCGAGATGCGATAGGTGTCGTAATCCGTTTTGGCGATTTCATAGGGCGGCCAGTCATTGGTCGAGCGGGCGCGCTGAGCATTTTCCAGAAGATTGAAGATTCGGTCAAAGCCCACGCTTGAGCGGTAGAGAGGTGCGTAGTCGTAGATGTTGCCATAGCCATATCCTCCTTGGAGCAACATGGGACGGGAACGCCAAAAGCGCCGCTCCACCAACCCGTGGTTCAGCGGCTGGCGGCAAACGTTTTGGTTTTGTGGAATTTAAGATTCAAGATCCAGCAATAAAAATTTGCATCGCTTGTGATGCTTCCTTTGCAGTTCGGCGAGTGAGCAAAAAACACGATAGTCTACCACGGATCAGCGAACCCGATAACGTTTTTATCTGAAAGCACGGGCCTATCCTAACGGTGTGCACAGTTGCACTATTCACAAGCACTGCATAATTTTGCATGTAATAGAGTGGCTTGCAGTGATCGACGCCTACGATCAGGCGAAACAAATCAAAACTTGGGAGAGGGAGGAATTCATGCATACCAACTGTCCGGGCACCTCCGACCAGGGCTCGCTGATTAACATAATCCGCGATTATGACTGGGCAAGCACCGGTCTTGGGCCCATGTCGTCGTGGCCGGCTCCGTTGAAGTGCGCTGTCGATATCGCAATCCTTTCGGGCGCACAGATCGTGCTGTTTTGCGGTGATGACTTCACCGCCATTTATAATGACGCTTACGCGCCTTCGATCGGCACCAAGCATCCCCGTGCGCTTGGGAGACCCGCAAAGGAGAACTGGGCTGAACTATGGGACGATCTCGAACCTCTGTTGCTCAAAGTTCGCGAGCGCGGCGAAACCGTTGTGGCCAAGGATAGACCTTTCTATATCGAACGGCACGGTGTACCCGAAACGGTGTACTTCGACATTTCCTATTCGCCGGTTTCCGATGAGCAGGGTCAGGTCCTCGCGGTGTTATGTATTGTCAACGAGACGACTGAGCGGGTCGGCTACGAGGCGACGCTGAAACGGCTGGCGGCGATCATCTCATCGTCAGAAGATGCGATCCTCGGGATCGACCTCGATATGACAGTCACCGACTGGAACGCGGGTGCTGAGAAGCTTTACGGTTTCTCAGCCGAGGAGATCGTAGGTCGAACGGTCACTATTCTTGTCCCTGATGACCGTATAGATGAGGAGGCGCGCATTGTCGCCCGGATCAAAGCGGGCGAGCGCGTGGACACGCACGAGACAGTCAGGCGACATAGCAGCGGGCGTCTCCTGGACGTCTCTTTGACCGTCTCACCGATCTATGATGCAGATGGCAAGATCGTCGGCGCTTCGAAGATCGCGCGAGACATAACCGCGCGAAAGGAAGCGGAGCGAGTTCAGGATCTGCTGATCGGCGAGCTTAACCATCGCGTCAAGAATGTCCTTGCAACGGTGGCCGCGATTGCCCGTCAGACTTTCACCGGCCTACAGGACATCGAAACCGAACGAGCCGCGTTCGACGCCCGTTTGCAAAGCCTTGCAAAGGCGCACGACCTGCTCAGACGAGGACGTTGGGAAGCTGCCGGACTTCGCACCGCGGTGTCCGAAGCATTGTCTGCTTATCCGCCCGAACATTTCGATGTAAGCGGTCCTGATATCGACGTATCGCCGAAGGCCGTGTTGGCCTTGGCGCTCATCCTGCACGAGCTTGCTACGAATGCCGCAAAATACGGTGCCCTGGGAGTGAGCTCTGGAAGGGTGGCCTTGTCATGGGAGGTCTCGCCCTCCGACGCCCAACTGATCATCTCCTGGAAGGAAATCGGCGGTCCGCAAGTTGTCCCCCCGACCCGCAAAGGCTTCGGTTCGCGATTGATACATGCCCTGTCAGCCGGTCAGCTCGGGGGTAAGGTACACTTGGATTATGACACATGTGGCGTCAGTTGCATGATAGTTGCGCCACTCGAAAGCGGATGGAGCGAGCACGACCACATCTAGGTAAGGTTCTGATGCGTAACCCAGTCGCGTCGCAGGGTCAGATCATCTGGCGTATCGCAACGATAACCCGCGACGGATTATAGGGTTTGCTGAAAAATCGCCCGACTACTGGAAGAGTTTCGTCGCTCATCGCACGATGGCCAGATGTGACGATTATCTTGATCGGCGGCCATCGGTCTCGAACGGCAGTAGCAAGCTTCAACCCGTCCATGCTGCCGGGCATATCGATATCGGTAAACATCAGAAGAACTTCAGGATGGCCAGCGAGAAGAACGATCGCTTCGTCGGAATTGGACGCTTCGAGGACTCGGAAGCCATGGTCTTCAAACGATTGAGCGATATCCATTCGGACAAAAACCTCGTCCTCGACGACGAGGACTGTCATGCCGTTGTCGCTCATACTTAAAGCTCCATCGTATTACTTATTCATTCAGGCTTCGCTCAAGTTTTCCATAACTCCGCCGCCACGAAAATGATCCGTAAGTTTCAAAATAGTTTGTCCTCGCACGACTAGTACAAGCGACGGTCTTGAATCATCGGAAGCGGGTTCCTGCCGTGGTGCTCGAAGGAAGGCACTACGTCCTCGTGGCTATCAGGCAGGGCGAGGCACGTCTGTATTCCGAGCAGGCTGTTCGGGCCGACCTTTGCCGCCGCACTCGTGCGCTCCGAATGCGATACGCCGTTGCCTGCGACCATCCAGTTCAACTCGCCTGGCCTTATGATCGGGTTCGCACCCGTGCTGTCCCGGTGATGGAAGCCACCTCGATAGAGGTAGGTCACGGTGCCAAGACCGATATGCGAATGGGGTCGAACGTCGACGCCCTACCCGGCGGGACAGGCTTGACCGAAGAATATGAACGGGCCGACCATCTGGCGATTGGGCGCAGGTAGCGCGCGCCGGACCTCGAAGCCGCCGAAGTTGCGGGCGCAGGGAACGACCATCTTTTCGATCGCGTCCACGCCGACGTCATCCGGGCATCCTGAGCCGATCGCAGGGTTCCAGCTCATATGTAACGTCCTCTTCTTCGGCGGATGATCATCCAATTATAGCGAGGAGCGGAGACCTATGGTACACCCGCCCCTCTTTTTAGGCGCGCTTACGCTCCAGCGCCAGCCTTAGGCGCGGCAGTGTTGAGCAGCTGCTGCTCCCACAGATAGGCAATGCCGCTCCCGCCAGAATGCTGGACTATGACATCGGTGATCTTCGCAGCCTGTTCGGCACGGGCCCAGTCGCGCTGCCATTCGGCAGCGAGCGCAAGCCACGTCATCATGTTAACCCCGGCTGCCGTCATACGCTGGAGTGCAACCTGATGCGCCTCGGAGGAGACCGCTCCCGATGCATCCGTGATGACGGTCACATCCCAGCCTTCACCCGCGGCCTGGATTGCCGGCATGGCGACACATACCTCCGTCCAGAGGCCGGCGATTATCAATTGCTTGCGGCCCGTCGCCTTCACGACGTCAACGACTTTCGGGTCTTGCCATGTGTTGATGAGCGTCCGGTCGATGATTTCCTGGCCGGGAAAGACGTCGGCGATCTGCGGAAACAGGTTGCCGCCGCGTTCCGCGATCACCGTGGTGAGAATGGTCGGGACGTCGAAGGCCTTTGCCGCCTTCGCCAGGCCGACCGTGTTGTTGACCACCATCGTTGGCTCGTGGCTGTTAACGTTCGCGAGCTGATATGGCTGATGGTCGATAAGAACGAGCACCGAGTCTTCGGGGCGCAGAAGCGTGGCGAGGCCGTTACGAAAGGTCATGAAATATCCTTTTTGATGGTTCGTCGACAGTGTGAACGCGTCCGTGGGACCTCGATCCACGAAAACCTTGTCAGCGCCAGCCCTAATGCGGTAGCCCTCGGAAACGCGAGCTGTGTTGCAAAAAGGGGAACGCAAGATGGAAATCGACGATCTCAGGACCTTCGTGGAAGTCGCCGACGCAGGAGGGGTGACACCCGCCGCGCAGCGACTTGGCGTCTCCAAATCGATGGTCAGCCGGCGTATCGCTCGTCTCGAGGCGGAGTTGGGCGTTCAGCTCGTCGCGCGAACGACCCGCGGCATCGCACTGACCGAGGAAGGGGCGACCTTCCGAGATTACGCGGCGAGAATCTCGGCGGAGATCGACGCGGCCCGCGAGACGATATTGCCTGCGGGCGAGCTTCGCGGGCGCATCAGGGTCGCCGCCCCTCTGTCGTTTGGGCCGACCCACTTCGCCCCCGTCCTCTCTCAAATGGCACGGCGACACCCACAGCTCCAGGTCATCTCGTGTTACACTGACCGCTTCGTCGATCTCATCACCGAAGGTTTCGATTGCGCCATCCGGATCGGCTATCTGCCGGATTCCAACCTCGTAGCCAGACGCGTCGGACCTCTCTATGGAAGGTTTGTCGCAAGCCCGGAATACGTGGCCGCGAATGGTTCACCAGAAACGCCGGACGAACTTCTCAAGCATGAGGCGCTCATGCAGGGAACGGAGACCTGGCAGGTCACCGATGGCGACCAGGTGCTCAACATCCGACCGCAAGGCCGCTTCAAGGCCGACAACGGAGTGGCACTGCTCGCAGCCGCTTTGGAAGGCCTTGGCATCGCCAGACTTCCGAACGGCCTCACGGATCAGCATGTCGCCTCGAGGGAACTCGTCGAAGTGATGCCCAAGTATCCGCCTCCCACCGCCGGCATCTTCGTCGTCAGGCCTCCTGGACAGCACCCTGCCAAGAAGGTCCGCGTGCTGACCGAGATGCTGATCGAATGCTTCGACTCCGGCTCCTCCTAGAAGCCCGTCGAATCCTACGGTGCAAGATGCTCCGAAAAGAACTCGGCCAGCCTTGCGACCGCCGGGCCGACGCATTCCGGCTTGTAATACAGGTCGTAGTGGCCCGCGCCGTCGACTTCGAAAAAGTGCTTCGCTTTCGAGGGAGAGAGGTCGAACAGACGCCTCCCCGCCTCGTATTGTCCGGTCGGCCCTTGGCGCCCGCCGACGATTACCTGCAGCGGCTGTGTCAGTAACTCGGGCACAAGGCTGAATGCGTCGAAACCCAGTAAGGCGCCATAGCTGACGAACAGCAGGCGGTTCGTCGAATTCGGATGCCGATACTCCGACTCCCGGTAGAACTTGACGGCCTCCAGAAGCTCGGGATCGGTTATCCCTGCAGCCTTGGCTTCTGCAAGGCTATCAGGAATCCATGGATCTCTTCGCGGCTCGGCACCACGGGCCCGCGCGGTGCGCTCCACCGCGACGTCCAGGAGGGTCTGACGGTAGTCGGGAAGCAGGCGGCGCATCGCTTCGCCTATGTCGTTGGCGACGACCGTGCCCACCGCCTTGACGCGCCGTTCGGTCAGTGCTGCCTTGATCGCGTAGCCGCCACCTGCGCAGATCCCAAGGAGTCCGATCCGCGCATCATTGACATAGGATAGCGTCGCCAGATGATCGACAGCGCAATGAATGTCTTCGACACGAACGGCCGGATCTTCGAGATCACGTGGTTCGCCGCCGCTCTCGCCCTGGTATGACGGGTCGAACGTAAGCGCAATGAAGCCCTTTGCGGAGAGTCGCTCGGCGTAGATCGCGCCGATCTGTTCCTTCACGCTGCTGCCCGGCGTCGCAAGGACAACCGCGGGATATGCGCCACCCTCTTCGAAGTCCGGCGGCAGGTGGATATTACCCACGACCTCGATCCCTCTGTTCCTGAACGAAACCCGCTTGATCATACGGTGCTCCTCCTTCTTCTGTTCACAGGGTCATTACGACCCGCCCCAGGGGCTTGGCGGCCTCGGCGTATTCGTGTGCCTTGGCGGCGTCTTCGAGTGCGAAAGATCGGTCGATCACGACGTCGATCTGTCCGGCTGCGGCGGCGGCAAGGAGATTGTCGACGGTGCCGTGCACCGAAGGCCGTTCGAAGATGGATCCCATGAATACCCCGTGAAGCGTCTGATTGTTCTGCATCGGCTGCCATAGATCGACATCTAGCTTTCCGCCGCCGGCATTGCCGAGGAAGACGAGACGCCCTTCCGGGGCGAGTGCGGAAAGCGAAGCCTGCAATGTTGAGCCGACCGGGTCGATGACCAGATCGACGCCGGTTCCATTGGTCAGTCGGCGCGCTTCTTCCTCGACGTCGTGCTGCATTCGGTCCACAACGAAGGTGGCGCCGAGTTCGATCAGACGGGTCTGTCTTTCGCTCCCGCTTACGACGGCAACGACCGTCGCTCCGGCCTGTCTGGCAAGCTGTACGGCCGCCAACCCGACGCCTCCCGCCGCCGCGTGGATGAGGACGGTTTCGCCCTCCCCGACACCGCCTCGGGTGATCACGCTGTGATGGGCGGAGCCGAAGGAGATGGGCAGCACGGCGGCTTTTGCAATGTCCAGGCCCGCGGGAACCAGCCATGTTCGCGAAGCAGCGACAGCCCAGAGCTCTGCGTGCGATCCTTGCATGCTGAAGGCAGCGACCTTGTCGCCGACGGCACGAGTGGTCACGTCTTTGCCCACACTTACGACCAACCCGGCCGCTGCGTAGCCTACCACCCACCGAGGTGCCTGGGACGTCGATCTGCGGTTGATCAGATCTCCGCCTTCGATGGAGATCGCTTCCACCCTTATGAGGACTTCGTCCCGCCCGCAGACCGGATCAGACATGTCGACATATTTGAGCACAGACGGTGGTCCCGGATTGTCGTAGACGGCGGCCTTCATCTTCACTCCATTCTCAGAGGAAACGTGTGGAGACATGTAGGTAGTCCACAGTCCTGAGAAAGGGCGCCTGTCGGGAACACTATGTTCCGTGACTTGCAACGGGCGGGATGGAAAGCGGTCGCTGTTCCCCACCACGCAACAAGCTGTCGCATTCACCGCCACTTCAACCGCTGCGATGGAGCCACGAAATAGGCCGGACACCATGTCGGGCGCATCCGCGCAACTGCGGGTCTCCCGACTTCACGACTGATGACGAAGAAAGGAACCGACGCATATGATTGATTTAAGTGGAAAGCGCGCTTTGGTCACCGGCGGCTCGCGCGGCATCGGCGCGGCCATTGTCGAGGCGCTTGCGGAGAATGGTGCCGATGTGGCGTTCACCTATCAGCGCGCGACCGAAAAGGCTGCGGCGATTGTTCGGTCAATTGAAGCGCGCGCCCGCCGAGCCGTCGCCATCCAGGCCGACAGCGCCGATCCGAAAGCTATCGTGCAGGCGGTCGAAGACGCCGTGGCCGCTCTCGGCGGGCTGGACATTCTCGTCAACAGCGCAGCGATCGGCCACTCGGGAAACATCGCCGATCTGAACCTGGAAGACTATCAAACACTCATGGACGTCAACGTTCGCGCGCCGGTGCTGTTCGCAAAGGCGGTCATCCCGCGTCTACACGACGGCGGACGAATCATCACGATCGGTTCGGCGCTGGGTGAGCGGGTACCCTTCCCTGGGCTCACACCGTACGCAATGTCCAAGGCGGCACTGACCTCTTTCACGCGTGGCCTTTCTCGCGAACTGGGGCCGTCTGGCATCACCGTGAACCTCGTCCAGCCTGGCGCAACGGACACGGACGCCAACCCGGCAAGCGGTGCGGCTGCAGACTTCCAGCGGAGCCTGACGTCGCTGGGGCGCTACGGCGAGCCGAAGGAAGTCGCGAACGCCGTGGTATTTCTGGCAAGCTCCGCTGCGAGCATAATCACGGGGGCGACGCTTACCGCAGACGGCGGCGCGATCGCCTGACGCACTTCCCACAGGCGTGGCCGTCATTGAGGACGGCCACGCTTTTCCGCGACATCGGAAACCTTCCCTGCAGTCAAAGGCTGCGCAAGATTCCTACAGTCGCCTTGAAACGGATACGAACCGCCGACCCGTCGTCCAGATCAGTTACATTTTCTGCAATTTTCTTTTGGAAGGGCCACCTTAGGAGCCCGAAGACGCCAAAACGCGTACCGACAGCCACAGCAAAAAAAGAGTACTCATCATGATGTGATAATGATTGAACCTGTTGGATCATGTGAAGGATTGTCGTGCCCAAGCTCGAATTGCCGACCGCATTGATCGTCTCGCTGCAGGAAATCCTGGGGATGTAAGGCCAGTCGGCGAAGGTGTGAGCGAATTCCGCATTAAATGGGCCTGGTTATCGAGTCTATTTCGTCCGAGACGGGTCGATCGTTTATGTTCTTCTCTGTGGTGGCGACAAGAGTACCAGGACAAAGACATTCGATTAGCTAAAAAACTAGCACAGCAATTGAAGGAGTAACCATATGCCACTTGAGACGTTTGAGTACGACTCCGCCGAATTCCTTGGAAGTGAGGAAGCGATTGCTGAATATCTTTTAGCTGCTAGCGAAGATGGAGACGCAAATCATGTTGCTCGCGCTCTTGGTGTTGTCGCGCGCGCGCGGCATGACAGATCTTTCTCAGAATACCGGACTTACACGACCTGCTCTCTACCGGGCATTAAGTGGGGATGGTAATCCAGAGTTCGGGACGATCGCAAAGGTAGCTGACGCACTTGGCTACAAGCTAAATCTTGTCTTGAAATCCGACAGGGGATCGACCGCGGCAGTGAAGTGAAAGGCATATTCGAGTAATTGCTAGATGTTTTTCGCTCGGTGCCAGAGCGAGGCAGCCCGTTACTCATGGTTTAAGCACTTGAATGGGATCGAACCGGCGACCTGTTATTGTGATCAATGGCTTCAGGAAAATCCCCGCTTCTCATATTCGGCGGCTCGATCGCCCTAAAGGGTTCTTATCGGAGCACCGTCGAGCCACGCCAGTAGGCTCTCGACAGTCTCCCGATAGAAAATCCGGAACGACCGCTCGGTGACAAAGCCGATTGCGGTGTCGCAATCACATTGGGAGCGATATCAGGCGGTGCCCGCGTTGAACAGGTTCGTCGTCGAACACATCGATGGTGGCACCCGCAATCTTGTTGTCGGCGAGAGCTGCAACGAGCGCATCCTCATCTACGAGCGGGCCACGCGACGTGTTCACGAGCCAAGCCGACCGCTTCATCAGGGCGAGTTCGTCACGACCTATAATACCTCTTGAGCGATCTGAGAGGACGAGATGGAGGGTGACCCAATCTGACCTCCGAAGCAGCTCCTCCTTGTCCACACGAGTGATACCTGAGGCTTGGGCTGTTTCTTCGGTCAGGTTCTGACTCCATGCAATGACGTTCATGCCGAACGCCGTCCCGACGCGCGCTATCTGCGAGCCGATCCGGCCAAGGCCGATAATGCCCAGCGTGCTGCCATTGAGATCACGTCCGACGGTCGTCTGCCATTCTCCGGAGCGAAGTGATTCCACCTCGGCAGGGATCTGCCTCGCGGCAGCCAGGATCAGCGCCCAGGTCAGCTCAGGCGCGCCGCTGCCATTGGCTCCAGTGCTCGACACCGTGATGTTGAGATCGCGAGCGGCCTCAAGATCGATCGACGCATTCCGCGCGCCTGTGGATGCGATGAAGCGGAGATTGGGCAAGCGCTCAAGCATTGATCGCGGAAGTGGGGTTCGCTCGCGCATCACGCAGATCGCTTCGAACGCCGCCAGCCGGGCAGCAAGCGCGTCCGCATCGGCCACGTGATCATTAAAGACAATGACATCAGCTCGTGCCTGGACAGACCAGTCCGCAGTCTGCAGGGCGACGTTCTGGTAATCATCCAAAATCGCGATCTTCGTCATTCGGTCCCCTCGCCCTGTCCGTTCAGTTTACTCGGCGATCTTCACGATCAGCTTGCCGAAGTTTTTACCAGACAGCATGCCAACAAAGGCTTCTGGCGCATTCTCGAGGCCGTTGACGATGTCCTCCCGGTACCTGATTTTTCCTGAAGCCACCCGGGGCCCGACCTCATCCAAGAACTCGTCAAAATGATCAGCTGCGAACTCGGTCTGAATGAAGCCACGAACAAGGAGGCTCCGCCGAAGGATCGTCGACATGGTCGCCGGCAGTTGGTCGGTATCGGCGGAACCTGCACCATTGTAGTGCGCGACGAGGCCGCAGACCGGAACGCGGGCAAACTGGTTGAGAAGCGGCAAGACGCCATTCCAGACGTGCCCGCCAACGTTTTCGAAATACACGTCGATACCGTCGGGGCAAGCAGCCTGCAGATCCGAAGCGAAGCTGTCCGAGCGGTGATCGACCACAGCATCGAAGCCGAGTTCGCCCTTCACGAAAGCGCATTTCTCAGCGCCGCCCGCGATGCCGACGGCTCGGGCTCCCGTAAGTCTTGCAAGCTGACCGACCATCGATCCGACGGGGCCAGAAGCGGCTGCCACTGCAACCGTCTCTCCCTGCGTGGGTTTTCCGATGAATTTCAATCCGCTCCAGGCCGTGAAGCCAGGCATGCCCAGCGAACCGAGTGACGTCGTGATCGGCGCGCCATGGGTCTCGACGCGACGCAGTTGGTCACCGTTGATCACCGCACCGCTGCTCCAACCGGTGCGACCACGGACGATATCGCCAGGCGCAAAGTTATTGTGCCGAGATTTGACCACCTCGGAGATGGCCTCGCCTTCCATCGCGCCACCAACGGGCACTGGCGCCGCATACGACTTGGCATCGCTCATGCGGCCGCGCATGTAGGGATCGAGGGAGAGATAGAGCGATCTGACAGTGACGTCGCCTTCGTTAGCCTCCGGAAGATCGAACTCCTCCAGACGAAAGTTATCCTGTCCTGGCTGACCAGTTGGCCTGCTTTGTAGGACGATGTGGCGAGCTAACGTCATGGGCTACTCCTTGATGATCCAGGCGAATGTCTGATCTAGGGAAAATCGGGTGATTTCCAAGGCGAGCGGATCGTTTCCTGAGAGAGAGATGTTGCGGGCTGCGGACGGCAGAGCACCGCGACTGGTACGTTCGGTTTGACTAAAAAAGCCCGAGATCCGACATCAGACGCGATCGGATTGCGTCAGCAGCCGCGCCAATCCGCGGCCTGGGCCGCGCAATTTCTACGGAGCTGACGGACTTGATTTCTCCAGGACGTGGGGACATCACGATGACGCGGTCACAGAGATGGATCGCCTCGTCGATGTCGTGCGTGATCAGGACGATCGACATCTTCCGGCTTTGCCAGATCCGGATGACCTCATCCTGCAACTGCATTTTCGTTAGAGCGTCCAGGGCAGCAAAGGGTTCATCGAGCAGAAGGAGTGACGGTCGGGAAGTCAAGGCGCGAGCCAGAGCCGCACGTTGGGCCATCCCACCAGAGATCTGGTGGGGAAACTTCGTCTCGAACCCAGCCAGTCCAACCAAGGCAAGATTGCTCGCGACGAGTTCTTGCTTTTCACCTGAGGGCATTCGGGTTTCATGGATGGAGATCGCGACGTTTTGTTCGACCGTCAGCCAAGGGAAAAGGCGCGGTTCCTGAAATACCACTCCTCTTTCGACGCCCGGGCCGATAACCTCTTCACCATCCAGCGTGATGCGTCCAACGAAATCACGATCCAGTCCAGCGATCAGTTTCAACAATGTCGACTTGCCGCACCCGCTCCTGCCAACGATGCCAAGGATTTCCCCCTCACCCACACTGAACGAGATATCCCGCAGAACCTCCGTCGTGTCTCCTTTGGCCTCATAGGACTTGGAGACGCCCTCCACGGTCAGACCGCCGTCCTTCAGGTCGATAGGAGGAATTATTGCACGGTTAGTGATCTGATCCATCGCAAGCGCTCCTTAAACCGTCGCCACCCGCCGCCAGCGGGTCACATATCGTTCGATGCCTCCGATCACCCCGTATTCGAGTAGTGCCATGACACCTGCGAAACCGATCGTCCATGCAAGGACACCGGCCACATTCATGGCGCTGTATTCGGTATTCAAGCGGTAGCCGACCCCACTCGACAGACCGAAAATCTCGACGAGTACGATAACCTTCCAGCCCATGGACAGGCCGATGCGAATTCCATTCAAAAGGAATGGCGTGAGCGTGGGAAGGAAAAGGAACCGCAGGCGGGACCAGATGGAAAGGCGGTAGACCGCGGTTATCTCCTGGAGATCGGCATTCACTGTCTTGATGCCCTGCGCGATGCTTAATGCCAGGGGCGGAGAAAGGCTCAGCGCCACTGCGAGAGTGGATGTCGTCAGCGAAATGCCAAACCAGATGACGCAGAGAAGCGCCCACACCAGACCGGGCACGGTAAGCCCGATCAGGATCGCTGGCTCGAAGAACTGTCGGGCGTATCGGTTGCGGCCCATGAAGATGCCAAGGGCAAGAGACACGACAAACGCAACCAGAAACCCGAGCGCCACCCTTCCAAGCGTGATCGTCATGTGGCTGAAGAACATACCGCTCGCGAAGATGTCGACCAGTTCCGTCGCCACCTCCGCCACATCCGGGACCAGTGGGTTTGCCAGGCGCCGTGCCATCACTTCCCAGCCCAGCGTCAGCAGAACAAGGAAAGTGATGGGCAGCCCCAACGCCCCGAGGACGGAATGGCTAGAGAACCCGAGTGTAGGTGTAGTTCGGCCGGCTCTCGACGATCTTGAGATCGATCGCGACTTCGAGCTGTCGATTGAAGTCATTGATAACAGCCTCGTTCCATTCCGTTGCATAGACCCTCGGAAGACGCTCTTCGAGAAGCGCAAGAAGCTCCTCGGATGGGTTCTTTAGTCCCATCCCGGCCTGTATTGCAGGATCCCGGATGAGCGAGGGTTCTGAAGCAAACCGCTTGTTTACCCCGAGCGTCATCTGAGCAACGCGCCGGGCCGTCTCCTGGTTTTCGTCGACCCACCTTGCGGTCGCGGATACACCGACAAGTGAAAGCGTGGTGCTATCGCCAGTCGCATCCCGCCACTGATCCGCCACCCGCGCGATCTCGCGATGCCCCTGTGCAATCAACTGTGTCGACACGGGCTCGATCGAAATCACGGCATCGACGTCACCTCTGTTGAACAGGGCGACATTCGAGACCGACGGCCCGAATGAAACCTGAAAATCCTTCTCCAGGTCCAACTTGTGGAGGGCCGCAGCCATTCGAGCGTGCCGGTAGGTGTCGCTCGTCGGCAATTGCGTCGCGATGCGTTTGCCCTTGAGGTCTGACGGATGCTGGTACGGACTGTCGCCCTTCACGATCCAGGACCCGTGATTGTTCAGGCGTGATCCGAAAATCACGAGTTCCGCGCCCTTCTGTGCAGCCTCTGCCAGGCCGAGCGCGCCGAACGGACCGCAATCGAGCGCTCCGCTGATGAGCAGCATCTGGAACTGTCCCGGAGAGCCATCAATCCAGTCGATGTCGAGTCCGGGGTCGAGTTCGGGGAATTTCGCGACGAGGTCGTCCTGGATCGTGCCTGCGGTGCCCGGTCCAGCCTTGCTCATGCGGACTGGCAAACGGTCTGCCGCTCTGACGATCGCCGGCGAAAACAGGCCCGACGTGATGGCAGTCGCTGCCAGACCCATCATCACCTGCCGACGGCCCAATGCAGGGCCGCCGATGTTTCCGATTTTCAGGAACGACGTCATCAGGCAACAAGCCTTTTGTATTCGCTCGTTCCCTTTGTCAGGTTCCAGGTCTTCATCCATTCGTAGGTGTAATCGAAGCGCTTTTCATCGAGCGGCCGCGAGTGTGCGTAATGGACGAAATGAGAGGCGAGTTCCTCTGGAGCAAGCCGTCCATTAAGTTCTGCGACGACGTGATGCTTGTATCTGTTGAAATCGGCCCGAATTAGATCCGCTGCCTCGTTGACGGACGCGACATACGCCTCGCGTTTGTCGGTCGGCACGTCCGGAGATATCACCTCGGCCCCGCGGTAGAAATTGACCGCAACGATATGAGCGCCTTCCTTCAGCGCCAAGCTGATGAATGGTTCCATGATCGCGATTGCATGGAGCTTGCCGTCCTTGAGAGACTGGTAGCGCTCATGGGGCGGGCCAGCGTGCTCGACGATAATCGTATCGCGCGGGATGGCACCTTCCAGAAGCTGGAGGGTCGTGTAGTGGGATCCGGTCAGTTCGTTGATACCGACGGCGACGTTCTCGAGATCACGCGGCTCCTGGATATCCTCGTCGAATGTGATGATCGCCTGCGCCGCGACCGCCGGCCGCAATCCGAAGACCTGGCTGCCACGGCTGCTCTTTTCCGAACGGTCGAGGCCAGCCCATTCGCAGAGATTGTAGGCCGATGCCGCACCCGCTTCATAGAGCGCTTCCTTCTGACGCTTGAACGGATCCTGGGATGAACTCGCCGGATCGTACTTATCGACGAAATCGACTTTCAAGCCGTTCTTCTCGAAGATGCCCTCCTCAAGGGCGACATAGATCGGCAGATCGAAGACTGGGCCGTTGGGTGATAATGTGAAGCGGTAAAGCGTGTCGGACATCGTCGGCTCCTCTGAATTGACCGCGAAACCGTATCCTTTAGCCTACGAACTCTATAGATATAGTCGTCTAAATTTTCGTCATTGAAGAGGTTTGTTTTTTGCTAGCGCGTTAGAGAGGCACTGCTGTTTGGCCTCGCCACTGCTAGACCCTCACACCTTCGGCGTCTCAGCAGTTCCATGTTCCGTGAATGCTTTTATCGTCTCCCATGGGGGGTGAGCGCGGCTTTGGGTTGGCTCAGCGATCGTGGATTCCGAAAATTGGTCCACGAAGGCAGCCGTCGAGAAGCGGCTGCCGCATTTTGAGACCGACCGACATGATGTCAGCGCGGACATGAAGGGCGATGGCCTAGCAGTTCCCGACCAGCTAGGCGTGACCACCGCTCGTCACTATGAGTATAAGCATTCCAACGTTATTACTCGGCCTAGCCGCGCTGCGACGCAAGCGAGACGATCGCCTAGCCCCTGTTCTGATCGGCCGATTTGGCTGGGGGCTTGTGCGAGAAATGTTGATGGGAGAGAAGGATCAATATATGCTCTATGATAAAGCGCGCGGCCACGGGACCTCACCCTTGGCTATAACTAGTTGTGCTCGACCCAGGGTCTACCGTTGAGCGCAGACATCCAAGGATCAGTCTAAGCAATTAGATGATTTCGCGTATTGCGTCCGGTGCCTCTGCCGCAGTCAGATTCATCGGAAGGACAGGGATTTCTCCTGAGCCTTCGGCGCTGACAACCTCATGCGAAGATTTTTCGACATTTCGCCCGATCAACGCGATTCTGCTCTCATTTCACGCAGCAGAATAGAACGCGGCCATGTTGATAGATGCAATTGCGATACTTAGCCTTTCGCAGTGGCGTCAAACTCGCCTCCGCGCGGCTCTGGCGTTCGCTATGTCATTGCGAAGAAGCGTGCGCTTCGTCGTGTTCACCAGCCTATTTTGCATAATGGGGTACTCATGAGCGCATTTAGTCTTTCGGCGCGTCGCACCAAATTCAGTCGCAGTGTGGCCTACGGGGCCGTATTCTTGACCGCCGCTACGATGATGGCAGGACAGGCTCTCGCCGAAGGAAAGATCAGGATCGCGCAGCAATTCGGCATCGCCTACCTGATCCTTGATGTCGTTCGTGACCAGAAGCTGATCGAAAAACATGGCAAGGAAGTTGGCATCGATATCGAGGTCGATTGGGCGACCATTTCCGGCGCGACTGCCATGAACGAAGCGCTTCTCGCCAATAATCTCGATATCGTGTCTGCGGGTGTGCCCCCGGCATTGACGATGTGGGATCGAACTGGAGGTAACGTCAAGCTGGTTGCGGCCCTCGGCTCCCTTCCGAACTATCTCATCACCACCAATCCCGACGTCAAGACGCTGAAGGATTTCAGCGACAAGGACCGCATTGCAGTGCCGGCGGCCGGCGTCGGCTTCCAGTCACGTACGTTGCAGATCGAGGCGGCGAAACTCTTCGGCCAGGGCAACTTCCAGAAGCTCGACCAGATCTCGATCAGCCTGCCGCATCCGGACGCGACCGCGGCGTTGATCTCGGGGGCGACCGAGGTCAACTCGCACTTTTCCTCGGCGCCATACTATTACCAGGCCCTGCAGGGCAACAAGGCAGTTCACAAGGTGATCAGCTCCTACGACATCCTCGGGGGACCTGCGACTTTCAACGCCCTCTACACCACTACGGCCTTCCATGACGAAAACCCGAAAACCTATGCGGCCTTCTACGCCGCCCTGGGCGAAGCGGCGAATTGGATCAATGCCAATAAGGATAAGGCTGCGGAAATCTTCATACGCCAGCAGGGTTCGAAGCTTTCACCCGAACTCATCGTCGAAATCATCAATGATCCCGAGAACGATTTCACCATCGCGCCGCAAAACACCTTCGTGTACGCGAGCGAGCTGCACAAGCTTGGCGTCCTGAAGACCGAGGCCGGCTCTTGGAAGGATTATTTCTTCCCGGAAGCCCATGGCGGGAACGGCGGCTAAGGCCACTTCTCCCAACCTTCACGACCCAGGCTCGGCCTGCTGATGCAGCCGGTCCCGAGCTTGCAATTTGATGGAACCGAGAATGGACGTCATGCCTTCGCCTCTGAGGGAAAATTCGGCACCGCCCTTCCTGCCTCTTCTTGTCGTCGAAGGTGTGACGCTGGAATATCACGCTCCGGGCCGGTTGGTGCGCGCCACCCAGAATGTCAGCTTCGACGTGTGGGAAGGCGATCGGTTCATGCTGCTCGGAGCCTCCGGCTGCGGCAAGTCTACACTGTTGAAGGCGGTTGGCGGCTTCATCCCGCCTCGCGAAGGCCGGATCCTGCTTGACGGACAACCGATACATGGCCCCGGCCCCGATCGGGTCGTCGTCTTTCAGGAATTCGACCAGCTGCCGCCGTGGAAGACTGTTCGGCAAAACGTAGCCTTTCCGCTGCGCGCTTCCGGCGGCGTGAGCAGCAGCGAGGCCAAAGAACGCGCCGATTATTATATCGAAAAAGTAGGCCTGGCCCGTTTTGCCGATGCCTATCCGAACACGCTTTCCGGCGGCATGAAGCAGCGCGTCGCGATCGCCCGGGCGCTCGCCATGGAGCCGCGTGTGCTGCTGATGGACGAGCCCTTTGCTGCATTGGATGCCTTGACGCGGCGCAAGATGCAGGAAGAGCTTCTGGCGCTCTGGGAAGAAGTGCGTTTTACCCTGCTGTTCGTGACCCATTCGATCGAGGAAGCCCTGGTAGTCGGCAATCGTATCGCGCTCCTGTCACCGCATCCGGGGCGCATGCGTGCGGAGATCAACAGCCACGAGTGGGATCTGAAAAGCGGCGGAAGTCCGCAATTCCAGGCCGCTGCCAACCGCATTCACCGGCTCCTGTTCGAAGAGGCCGAGGCGACGAATGGAGCCGGCGATGAGTGAAGCTCTGCACAACCGCCTTGAGCCGGAGGCGCGGCATGCACCACCGGTCCGGCCCGAATATGAGCGGCCGCTTGAACAGCTTGCTGAAACGACAAGCTCCCAGGCCTTGCCGCTGCACCGGCGCCTCTGGCAGCGGGGATGGCTGCGCAAGACGCTGATCCTTCTCTGTCTTGCCTTGCTGTGGGAAATCACCGCCAGGCTTCAAGCAAATCCGTTGCTCCTGCCGCCTTTCTCCGCGGCGATCAAGGCACTGGTGGAGGACACGCTCAGCGGCGTCATTCCGGCGCGCGCCGTGAATTCGCTGGATGTCCTGATAAAGGGCTATGCGGCAGGTGTCGTACTCGCCTTCGTGCTGACATCCGTCGCGGTGTCCACCCAGATAGGACGGGATCTGCTATCGACACTGACATCCATGCTCAATCCGCTTCCGCCGATCGCGCTTCTGCCGCTCGCCCTGCTGTGGTTCGGGCTCGGTCAGGCAAGCCTCGTCTTTGTGCTCATCCATTCGGTTCTCTGGCCGCTGGCACTCAACATGTATACCGGATTTACCGGCGTGCCGGAAACCTTGCGCATGGCGGGCCGCAATTACGGTTTGCGAGGTCTGCGTTACGTCCTGCTGATCCTTGTCCCAGCAGCGCTGCCTTCGATCATCGCTGGCCTCAGGATCGGCTGGGCTTTTGCCTGGCGCACCCTGATCGCCGCCGAGCTCGTTTTCGGCGCCTCCTCAGGCCGGGGTGGCCTGGGATGGTACATCTTCCAGAACCGCAACGAACTTTACACCGACCGGGTCTTTGCCGGCCTGATCATGGTCATCCTGTTCGGCCTCCTGGTCGAAAATGTGCTGTTCCGCGAACTTGAGAAGCGGACGGTAGTGAAGTGGGGGATGACGCGCTAGCGCCGGGATAATTATGACATCAGAACGGAAATATGTAGTCGGCATTACCGACCATATGATCGGCGAGCCTGATCTCGAAGCAGACGTGCTTGGCGGCGATGTCGAGATCGATTTCTTCGCTAGCACCGACGAGACATCCTTTGCGCCTGGCCGTCTGGCAAGGCTCGATGCGCTGATGGTCTGGGGCGCGCGGCTGGGACCGAAAAGCATCGCTCACCTTGCCCGCTGTAAGGGTGTTGTGCGTTACGGCGTCGGCTACGAGAAAATCGATCGTGCGGCGCTCGCTGCCGCCGGCATACCGTTTGCCAACAATCCGGATTACGGCACCGAGGAAGTTGCCGATCATGCGCTGGCGATGATCCTCTCTTTGCATCGGCGGCTCTGGGAACATGACGCCCATGCCCGCGGATATGCCTCTGGCTGGCAGGTCCATAGCCTCAAGCCACTTTCTCGTTCCAACAAAGCGACGGTCGGCGTGGTTGGTGTCGGGAGGATCGGCACGGCTGTCGTAAACCGGCTGAAACCTTTCGGCTTCCGCATCCTCGGTTATGATCCGGGCCAGCCGCCGGGCCACGAAAAGGCGATCGGCTACGAACGAATGGACCAGCTTAAAGACCTTCTCGCCCAGTCTGATGTCGTTACGCTTCACTGCCCGGCAACGGACGAGACACGAGGGCTTCTCGATGCGGACGGTCTTTCCCGGCTCAAGCCGGGCGCGATCGTCGTCAACACCGCCCGCGGGGAGCTGATCGACGATCTGGGTGCGCTCGATACCGCGTTGCGCAGCGGCCATCTGGCGGCTGCCGCGATCGACACTCTGGTCAAGGAGCCTCCCGACGATCATCCCCTTTTGACGGCATGGCGCAATCGCGAAGACTGGCTTGCCGGGCGATTAGTGATTACCCCGCACAATGCCTTCTATTCCGATCACGCGGCAGTCGAGATGTGTCGCAATGCAGCAAAGACGGTGAGGATACTTCTCAACGAGGGCAAGCTTCGAAACCAGGTTACGGACATATCATGATCAGCCAATCCGAATTTCTCTGGTACATCCCAAATGACGTCAAGTCCGGCCATCGGGGCGATGCGGTCGATCCGAACCACAACAGCCTGGATACGCTGACCCTCCAGGCAAAAGCCATGGAAGACAATGGCTGGAAGGGTGCCCTGCTGGGCACGGGCTGGGGCCGGCCCGACACGTTTACGCTAGCCACCGCGCTTGTCGCGCGCACCGAAACATTCGAACCGCTGATTGCGGTCCGGCCTGGTTACTGGAAGCCGGCGAATTTTGCGTCCGCCGCCGCAACGCTCGATCACCTGAGCGGTGGGCGCGTGCGCGTCAACGTCGTTTCGGGACCTGATGCGCTCGCGGCCTATGGCGACAAGGAAGGCGACCAGGCCCAACGCTACGCACGCACCAAGGAATTCATGCGGCTGACCCGCCGGCTGTGGACGGAGGAAGACGTCACCTTCCGCGGCGAGCATTTCGAGGTCGAAGGCTCCACGGTCGTGCCGCGGCTGGAACCGATCGGCGATCGTCGCCATCCCAAGCTCTACTTCGGCGGAGCCTCGCCGGCAGCGGAGCAAGTTGCCGCCACCGAGGCCGACGTGCAGCTCTTCTGGGGCGAGCCGCTTGATGGCGTTCGAGAGCGTATCGAGCGTTTGAAGCAATTGAGCAAGACGCTCGATCGCGACCTGGCACCGTTGGAATTCGGGCTGAGGATTACCACGCTTGTTCGCGACACGACAGAACAAGCCTGGGCTGATGCCGAGGCGAAAGTCGCAAACATGGCGGTGGGTTCGGCAGGAAGCTGGCAGGACCACCGCCATGGGGTGGCCGTCGGCCAGCAGCGACTGCTCGATCTGGCCGGGAAAGGCGACGTCTTGGACGACAATCTCTATACCGCGCCTGGCAAATATGGCGGCGGTGGCGCTGGCACGACATGGCTGGTCGGTTCGGCGGAGGATGTCGCACGCTCGCTACGCAAATATCGGGCGCTTGGGATCAGCCATTTCGTACTCTCCGACACGCCCTACCTGGCGGAGATCCAAAGGCAAGGCAGCCAGTTGCTTCCGCTCATGATCTGATCCGAAGCGCATCTCTGGGGGCGTCGATCGCAGAGTTCTTGAGCGATGTCTAACCGTTGACCTACACATCAGACTCGTATGTGACCGAACTATAAGGCGCGACTTTCCGGTTCAAGCTCCGCAATCGATGGAGCCTACGATTGTTTCGGGTGATGTCGTTCGCCCGCTCTTACCTCTCTGGTCAACCGGTTTTGAGGAGGCGCCAAAGGGCAAACATAGCGTGAAGAATAAGCGCATGACGGAAAATAAGCAAAGTTGAAGTCTAGCAAGAGCGAGCCGTCCGGGCGGATATTCCCGAGATCCGCTCCTTTGATCGTATCGAGAAGATATCGGCCGCCGCCGTAAGTTTCTGTCCCCGAGGTAGCATCGGTGAAGGGCAGGAAGACGCCCCCTCCGTAGCCCTCGATCCAGTAGAGTGTAAGTTCGCCTCCCAATCGCGCGTCAAGCCCCTCAGTGCGGGCGAACGCTCGAATTGACACCTCTCCATCCGCGCCTGTGGCGATGGTCAACCGTTCGGGTTTCAATGAAGCGAGCCTCGTCGTAAGACGAAGTGCCGGATCATACGCAAAGGTCGCCGGTCCTCCATAAGTTTCGCGATCTCCTGGGTCTATGGGTGATTGAGGATGGGTACGAAACAGCGTGGCGCGTGTATTGCACCAAAGCTGCCACGCCACGATGGCGTCCGGGTTGGAACGCACATCATGATAAAGGTTGGCGATCGTCTGACGCCAATTCCACAGCTGCTCGGCTTCACTCATTCGACTTCCGTTTCTCCTGGCGATAGTCTGAATATACAACGCGAGAGGCCATCATATTCAATGCTCATAGGTGTATCATCTCAGGTGGCTGTCATTCGTCCAGCAAATAATCTGCGAGAGCTGATACGTCGTCCCCAAGCGATCGATCCTCCTGGATCACCGCCATCCTGTTTCTGATCATCTCATAGGTTGCCTGGTTCCCGGCCCCGCATCGATGACCCTGCCGCAGATCGACGGCCTGGGCTGCCGCCACCATTTCGCATGCAATCAGTAGCCGCCAGGAGGTCAGCATCTCGCCGAGCTTGCGGACAGTAAGTAGCGACTGGGTCGCGTGGTCCTCGACACCTTCGGAGACGGCAAGAAAATCCAGCATGACCGGGTTTGCCTTGTGGCGGATCGAAGCCATCAGGGCTGTTACCGTTTTCTGCATCGGCACGAAGCCGGCAGACGGACCGCCGATCGGCGAAAGATAGCGAGGCAACCCGTTGCGACCCGGACCGGTCAACTGGATGAAGCGAGCGGCGGAGGCGGAAGCCGCCTGTGCCAGCGCCAGGCCGAGGTTCTCGAAGGCGAGCGAAAGCGCCGGCGTGTGGAAGTTGCCGGTCGAGAGCACGCGGCCTTCGTCGACGATGACCAGAGGATTATCGGCGGCGGAATTGAGCTCGAGCTCCACCGCATGTTCGGCCCGTTCCAGCGCATCGGCAAGAGCGCCTTGGATCGGAGCCACGCAGCGCAGGCTCAACGGATCCTGGATCGACGCTCCGCCGTCGAACAGCGACGAGCCCCGCAATGCCTCCTCGATCAACCGGGCTTCCCCGACCTGCCCGGCGGCCGGCCGCGCCGCTTGGATCGCCGGTGCGAGGATCGCCGGATTGCCGGCCAGTGCCTCGAAGCTCAGCGCCGCCGCCTGCCTCTGCCGGTCGAGAAGACGGCGAAGGTCATGCAGCGTCAGAGCCCCCTCCCCCACAGATACGGCTGAGGCATTGAGAAGGGC
Organism: Aliirhizobium wenxiniae; assembly: GCF_014201355.1. Taxonomy (GTDB): domain Bacteria; phylum Pseudomonadota; class Alphaproteobacteria; order Rhizobiales; family Rhizobiaceae; genus Neorhizobium; species Neorhizobium wenxiniae. Next base: position 73,222 of record NZ_JACHEG010000006.1, on the reverse strand, counting down.
AATCCCATCCTTCGGCTGAAGATTTGCCGGCGTCAGCCCGGCGCGAGCGAGCCCGGTGGCGGCAGGAAGGGTCTCACCCTGATATTCCGCGTCCCCCTCGCCGACCAGCACCCGCGCAACGGCCGACAGAAGCACGAGGTCGCCGGCACCGATGGAACCCACCGAGCGCATCACGGGATGCACGCCGGCATTGAGTAGATCCAGCAGTGCCTCGAACACGCCGAGCGATATGCCCGATCCGCCGACGGCCAGCATTGCAAGCCGCGCGGCGATGACTGCGCGGGTCACGTCACGCGGAAGCGCTTCGCCGACCGCCATTCCCCTGCCCCGTATCAGCTGCAGCTGAAACGCCGCGAATTCGTCGGTGACCGCGATCTTCAGATTGGCGCCGAGGCCGGTATTCATCCCGTAGATCGGCTGGCCGGATGCGGCCACGCTTTCGAGAACGAGCCGCGCCTCCACCAGCCGGGCAATCACCCGCTCGCCAGCGATGACCTGCGCCTGCCCTCTTGCGATGGCGGTAATATCCGCGATCGTGACGTCCGAACCCGCCAACCGGATCGTTGTCATGCGAAACGCAGCCTCTGTCCGATATTTGCGGCCTTCGCCTTTTCCAGCAGCGCCGAACCGAGCGCGATGTCGCTCAGCGACAGGCCGCGATGCCACAGAAGGATTGTCTCGTCGTCGCTCTGGCGGCCGGGCTTCAGGCCGGCGACGATCTGGCCGAGTTCCGCGTGCAGCGTCTGCTCGGAAAGCTTGCCGGCCTCCACATGCGCCCGCAGCGAACCGAGCTTGCCGCCCTTGCACTGGCCCCAGTCGTCCACGACCAGCTTGTCCATGATGTCGGTTAGCGACAGTTCGACCGCGCTCATCGTCCCGTAAGGCACGACGAAGGCGCCTTTCTTGATCCATTCAGTCTTCAGCATCGGCTCCGGCGCGTTAAGCCGCGATGCCTCGACGACGATATCGGAATCCGCCACGCAATCGCGCCAGTTGTCGGTGACGGTGATCTTCTTGCCGAGGTCCTTTTCGAGCTTGGCGCCGAAGGCGTCGCGGCTTTCCGGCCGGCGCGAATGGACGCGGATCTCGTCGAAGTCGAAGAGGTGGTCGAGCAGCCGCACGTTCCAGTAGGCCGTGCCGCGGGCACCGATATGACCGAGCACTTTCGAACCCTTGCGCGCAAGATGCTTGGCGCCCATAGCCGTCACCGCGCCGGTGCGCATGTCGGTGATCGCGGTCGCGTCGAGGATCGCCTTCGGCACGCCGGTGCGCGGATCGAAGAGGTTAAGCACGCCGAATTCCGACGGATAACCGAGCTTGTAATTGTCGACATAGTCGCCGACGACCTTGATGCCGGCGAGCCCCAGCGGCGCCACATAGCCGCGCAGCACGTTGAAGTGGCCATGAAAGCTCGCATCCGGCTCCAGGTGCACGCGCGGCTCGATCACCGTCTCGCCCTTGCCCTGGGCGCCGAGCGATGTCTCGATCGCCTTCAGGATCTCGTCATCGCTGAGATCGAGCGCGTCGATGTCGAAGGCGTTGAGATAGTCGATATAGATCGGGTCCATTGTCATCTCGCTTCATGATTTTGCAGGCGGGGAGACGCCGAGATTAGCTCGCAGCGTCCGGCCCTCGTATTCTTCTCGGAAGAGCCCGCGACGTTGCAGCTCCGGCACGACCAGCGTGACGAAATCCTCGAGCCCCGAGGGAAACAGCGGCGCCATGACGTTGAATCCGTCGGCAGCGCCGTCGAGAAAACGGTCTTCCATGGCATCGGCGATCTGGGCAGGCGTACCGGCCACCTGCCAATGGCCGCGCGCGCCGGCGAAATGCCGTGCCAGCTCGCGGATCGACAGAACCTCGCGTTTGCCAAGATCGACGATCAACTGCTGCCGGCTCTGGATCAGGTTGGTCGGCGGCATGTCCGGCAGGGGACCGTCCAGCGGATAGGCGGAAAGATCCCGGATGCTGAGATAGCTTGCCAGCAGCGCCACGCCGACAGCATCCGGTATGAGCTCCTGCAACGCCCGGTATTTCGCTTTCGCTTCTTCCTCGGTCGCACCGACGATCGGTGAAATGCCGGGCATGACCTTGAGGTCATCGTGCGAGCGGCCGTATTTGCCGAGCCTCGATTTCACATCGGCATAATAGGCCTGAGCTTCTGCCTTGGTCTGCGAAGCGGCAAACACGACATTGGCCGTGCGTGCCGCCAGATCCTTGCCCACATCCGATGCGCCTGCCTGCACCATGATCGGCCTGCCCTGAGGCGAACGCTGGCTTTCAAGAATTCCATCGACGGAGAAATGTTTGCCGTGCCGATGGACGGCGTGCAGCTTCGAGCGATCGGCGAAGGTCTCGCCACCGTCCGGAAAATACGCATCTTCTTCCACGCTGTCCCACAGTGCCAGCGCCGCATCGGCGAATTCCTCGGCTCGTTCGTAGCGCTGCGAGTGCGGACGAAGCCCGCTTGCTGCAAAATTCTCCGCTTCCAGCTCACTTGCGGAAGTCACCAGGTTCCAGCCGGCGCGTCCGCCACTCAACTGGTCGAGCGCTGCAAAGCTGCGGGCAAGGCCGTAGGGTTCCGTATAGCTGGTCGAGGCGGTCGCCACGAGGCCGACGTGGGACGTGTTGACGGCGATCGCCGCAAGCAGGCTGAGCGGTTCGAAGGCCGTCGAGCGGGCGGCCTGGCTCGCGAGATCCGGATTGCGCTCTCGAATGGCCGCCGCATCCTCGATGAAGATCATGTCGAACTTGCCGCGTTCGGCGACCCGCGCGAGGTGGATGAAATGGTCGATATCGCTGCCGGCCGGCGCATGCGCGTCGGGATGGCGCCACGCCGCGATATGGTGGCCGCCCGCCATCAGGAAGGCGCCGAGCTTCATGTGACGCTCGCTCATCGCGAAACCTCCTTGCCCGATATGGCCGGATGCACCGGCCGCGCGAGGCCGAGCCGGTCGCGCAGCGTTACCTGCCGCTTGCCACCGATCAAGCCGCGTCGGCCGAGTTCGGGAACGACGTCTGCCAGGAAACGCTCCCCCGTCTCTAGCGTTGGCGGCAGGATCGTGAATCCGTCCAGGTCGGCAGCCGTCGCCAGTTCATGCAATCGATCCGCGATCATCTCCGGTGTTCCGATGGTCCGTACCCCCGCCAGCGTCGGCGCCGTCACTTTGTACCCGGCGGCCTGTGGGCTTCCCGCAACGACCGGAACGACATTGGCGACAAGCCGGACATCGCTTCTCCGGCGACCGGCAGCCTCGATTGACCTGATCGCGCGAGCCGCGATTGCGACCAACCCCTCGACTTTGCCCGCCTGCAGAAGAAGCAATTCTCCCGTTCGCGCTGCGAGAGCTTCGTCGCCTTCTTCGAGCAAATGCGTCAGGACCGGCCGCCCCTGCGATGAGCGGTTGACGTTGAGCGGTCCGCGTACGGAAAAATGCGCGCCCTTGTGGTGTGCGACATGCATTTTCGACGGATCGAAGAAACGGCCTTCCACCTTGTCGTAGAGAAACGCATCGTCCTCGAAACTGTCCCAGAGCGCCGTCACGACATCCACATATTCGTTTCCGCGAGCGGCATCGCCGTCATCAAGAAGGACCAGCCAGCCCGAGCGCCCTTTGCTCACGAGATCCAGAGAGGCGAAGCGGCGGGCGAGGTTGTAGGGCTCGTGCTGGGCCGCGGATGCAGCCGCGATAATGCCGATCCCATCTGCCCGCGTCGCCAGTGCCGAGGCAAGCAATGTCGGTTCGAAAGGAACCGCCACCGACGACAGATCATCGGCAGGACGGATACTCAGCCGGTCGGCGAGCAGGACGAAGTCGAAACCTGCCGCTTCGGCAGCCGCAACCTGATCCAGCAAGGCATCGAAACCGAGACGTCGGCGATCGCGCGGCTTTGTCCACGCGTCCGGGTCATGGCCAAAGGGCGTCAGCGAATATCCGAGCAGCATCAGGTCGAAGCCTCTGCGCTGACGCGGATCTCGTCCACCTTCTCGTTGTAGAAGGAGATCAGCCCCCCGACTTTCAGGCTCTCGTCGACCGGCTCGGGATAATACCAGACGATGTTGTCATGCCGGTGCCCGTCCAGCTCGAAATGGAAATAGGAAGCGTTTCCCTTGTAGGGGCAATAGGTCGTGAGGTCGCTCTCCACCAGGCGGCCGGCGAGAATATCCTCGGCCGGAAAATAATAGCGGGGGATGAGCCCGGTCTCGAACAGAAAGACGGCGCGGTTGCTGCGCGCGACAAGCTGGCCGTCGACAAAGACCTCGACCAGTCGCGAACTCGTGATCGTATCGATCCGTTTGTAGACGTTGCGGGCATGCCGGAAGATTTCCTCGTCCTCCTCGAACCAGCGCACCGCCGACCATTCCACCGTGACGAAACCGGCAAGTTCGTCGCGTCCGATGGTCGATCCGTCGAACGACCATGCCTTGGATGCGCCGACTCCGGCTACATCGAAGACATGCCTTTCGCCGAGAAGCGGCGAGGCCTCGCCCTTGGCCGCCGGTGACAGAACGCCGGCAATGAAGTCGCCCTTTGGCAGGTAATAGACCGGATGCCCGCCGTTCTCGTAGATCACGATCGCGCCCGTCGTGTCGGCAATCGCCCTCTCGCCATTTTTCAGGCGGATCCGGCGATGGGTGGGCTCGATCAGCACAGCCGGCACTTCGGATGAACGATAGGAAAGGGACATCGGCTTTCTCCGGTCAGATCGAGAAGATCGCTTCGCGTGTCAGGTGACCGGTCACGCTGCCGTCTTCTGCGGTCACCGCCAGTATATCGGTATTGCCCGCCACCATCAGCGACAATGCATCGCGTAGATTGATCGAAGCGGCGACGCTGGCTGCGGCCTCCGGCGGCGGCCCGGCCAGCGCGGCTTTCGCCACCGAAAACAGGCTGAGCCGCTTGATCGCACGGTCGACGCCGACGAAATTGGAAACAAAATCGTCCGCCGGTCGCGAGAGAATGGCGTCCGGCGTGTCGTATTGCACGATCCGGCCATCCCGCATGATGGCGATGCGATCGCCGAGCCGGATCGCCTCGTCGAGATCATGGGTGACGAGAACCACCGTCTTGCGCACCCGGCTGAGGATCTGCCTGAACTCGTCCTGCAGGCGCGCGCGGGCGATGGGGTCGATCGCGCCAAACGGTTCGTCCATCAGGAGAACGGCGGGATCTGCAGCGAGCGCCCGGGCGACGCCGATGCGCTGGCGCTGGCCGCCCGAAAGCTGGCGCGGGTAGCGGTTCAGCATTTCCGTCGGGTCTAGGCCGACGAGATCGAACAGATCTGCCGTTCGCTTCTGAATACGCGGCTGATCCCAGCCAAGAAGGTTCGGCACCGCAGCGATGTTCTCCGCGATCGTCATGTGGGGAAAGAGGCCGACATTCTGGATCACGTAGCCGATATGGCGGCGCAACTGCACCGGATCGACGCGGGTCACGTCTTCCCCGTTGACTATGATGCGCCCCTCGGTCGGTTCGATCAGGCGGTTGATCATCCGCATCGTCGTGGTCTTGCCGCAGCCCGATGGGCCGATCAGCGCCACGGTCGATCCCTCCGGAACGTCGAGCGTCAGGTTGTCGACTGACGGTGCGGCCCCTTCTGAATAACGCTTGGTGACGTTCTCCATGCGGATCATGCGGCTGTTCTTTCTGCAAAAAGCTTCTTCTCGGTGAAGCCGAGAATGAACTCGGTGCCGAGAGCAAGGATGGCGATCGGTACGGCGCCGACGAGCAGGCGCGACATGTCCATCATGCTGATCCCGCCGGCAATGAAATCTCCCAGCCCCCCGCCGCCGATGAACGGCGCGAGCGTCGCACCGGCCAGGACCTGCACTGCTGCGGTGCGCGCACCGGCGAACATCGCAGGGGCGGCGAGCGGTATGCGGATCTTCCACAATACCTGGCTACGGCTCATGCCCATGCCGATTGCCGCCTCCACGGCATCGGGATCGACATCCCTCAGGCCCACATAGGCGTTGAGCAGGATCGGCGGCAGCGCAAGTATCGTCAGCGCCACGATCGACGGCATCAGGCCGATGCCGAGCAGCGGCATCATGATGGCGAGGATCGCAAGGCTCGGAATGGTGCGCAACCCGTTGACAGTGTTGATCACGCCGAAGGCGAAGCGCCCGTAATTGACGATCGCCACCGACAGCGGCAACGCGATGGCGAGCGCGATCGCCAGCGACACGCCGGACATGACCAGATGCTGGCTGAGCGCCCGCATGAACACGTCGGGATTGTTGGCGACCCAGGAAACGGCATTGCTCAGCATGACGATCCCCTCACTGCCACCGGACCAGCAGCCGTTCGGCGCGGGTCAGGATGAGATCGAAGGAGATCGCCAGCAGCGCCGTCAGAATGCCGCCGACAAGGATTTTCTCCGGATATTCCTGGTCGATGCCAATGAGGATGATCGTGCCGAGCCCGCCGCCATCGATGAAGGCCGCGACCGTGGCAATCCCGATCGTCGTCACCAATGCGATACGGGCGCCGGAAAGGATCAGCGGTGCGGCAAGCGGCAGTTCGATGCGGAACAGTCGCTGCCAGCGGCCGTAACCCATGCCGTCTGCGGCATCGAGCACGTCTGCGGGAACGCCACGCAGACCGGTGACGATGTTGCGCAGCAGGATCAGCAGACAGTAGGACGACAGGCCGATCAGCGCCGGCTTCATTCCAAGCCCGACCAGCGGGATGAGCAGCGCGAAGAGCGCCAGGCTCGGGATGACGAAAATGACGTTGGCGATGGTCAATGCGACGGCATAGAGCCTCTGGCGGCGCGCGCAGAAGATGCCGATGACGAGTGCGATGACCAGGCCGATCAGAACCGCTGAGATCGACAGGACCAGATGCTGCCAGACGGCAAGCGCGATCTCGGGAATATGTCTGGGAGCCCACTTCAACGATCAGGAACTTTCTCTGAAGCGATCATGAAAAAGAAAAGGGAATGGATGCGGCACAGCTTCGAGAACCGGCCGCATCCCATTTCAAGTTGCGCGTCGCGCAATCATATCAAGGTCTTCAGATACCCTGAGCCTCAAGGAATTCGGCGGCGACGTCCGCCGGTTCTTCCTTGTCGCGATCGACCTTGGCGTTCAGCTCGCGCATGTTCTCGTTGTTGAGCAGCGGGCTGATCTTGTTCAGAACCTCTGCGATTTTCGGGTTCTTGGTCAGCGTGTCCTGGCGAACGACCGGAACGAGATAGTAGGGCGGGAACAGGTTCTTGTCGTCTTGGAGCACGACGAGCTTGTTTTCCGAAATCTGCCAGTCGGTGGCAAAGCCGTAGGAGACGTCGAGATCCTTGCTTGTCAGGGCACTGTAACGGATGCCGAGCTTCGCGAAAATCTTGAACTCCTTAAACTCGATGCCGTAGGTCTGTTTCAGACCCGGCAGGCCGTCCTTGCGCTCGCCGAAACCGGCTTCGGCACCGAAGGTCAGGTCCTTCGAGGCGGGCCCAAGATCGGTCAGCGTCTTCAGCTTGTACTTGTCTGCCGTTTCAGGGAGCGTGATGATCGCATAGCCGTTGTTGATCTTGGTCGCTTCGAGAAGCGTCAGCTTCAGGTTCTTCTCGTAATAATCCTTGACCTCGCCGTAGATCTTCTCGGCGCTACCGGACAGGTCACCCTTCACGACGGCCGCGAGCGCGGTGCCGGTATATTCGGGGTACAGATCGATCTCGCCATTCGTCAGCGCGGTATGGGCGACCAGCGTGGCGCCGAGATTGAGACGGCGCTCGACTTCGACGCCCGCCTTTTCCAGCGCCTGCGCGTAGATTTCCGCTACAACGAATTGTTCGGTGAAGTTTTTGCTCCCAATTTTGACGGCCTGGGCATACGCGGGTATCGACAGACCAAGCAAGGTGACGGCTGTGACGGCGAGTGATTTTAAGTTCATGTATTCCCCCTAGCGGATGACGAGATTACGACGTTTATATGCGCTGAAGGTTCCTCGCCCTAACAACACTTTGCTAAATTGGGACACGGGCGAAGAACATATGTCTCTCGCGGGATAGCAGAACCGGTCGATGCTGATTTTTCGACGCGCGAAACTTAGCGTAATATTAGCTAGTAGTAGAGACGTTCGACATTGAAGCGGCTATTGCCGCAAGTTCGGACTTGACGGGATCCGAACCATCGACCCGCGCTCTCGGCACTAGGCAAGACCATATACTTATAGACCGCCCAGCCCGCTAAACGCATTAGCGGAGCCTAACCAAAAAGGCTTGGGTGAAATCGCGGCGACCCTTCTTTGACGAAAGGCTAGCGAAACTGATATCCGTAATGACCGGGGGCCAGATGATCGCCATTGCCTAAGAGCTTGTCCCGTAAAGTACCTTGCAAATAAGCCGTCTTGTAAGCTCCTCGCGATTGAAGCTCAGGAATGACATGCTCTTTGAAGGCTTCGTAACTTTCCGGTACCACCGTTCGTGTCAGGTTGAAGCCATCTGCACCGCTTTCGTCGATCCACCGGATCAGCTCTTCGGCGACCTGCGCGCCGTCGCCGACGATCAGCGGATACCCGCATTGGCGTGTCCGAACTCGCACATCCTGGCTTGCTTGCTGAGGTGAAATGCGTCGCGGTGAAGCGATAGCGGTAGGATTCGCAACGATCGGCGTGCGGGCAAAATCTCGTCCAGCGGCCCAGGAGCGATACTGTGATAGAATGGTGTCGCAAAGCTCTTGAACGGGTACGAACCAGCGCCCCACAAGTTCGAAACACCGCTAAATCAAAGCCGTGCATCACCGCGGTAGACGTTTGGCTTCGCGCCCGTCAATCTGCCGAATATTTTCCGGAACGCAGCCGGATCTGTGTAGCCAACCGCATATGAAATGCTCTCGACAGAACCATTCGTCGTTTCGAGCAGCTGCCGCGCCTTCATGATGCGAACGTTCTGCAGATATTCGGTCAGCTTCAGTCGTGTCGCGCGGAGAAATCGACGCTGAAGTGTTCGTTCTGAAAGGTGCACGCTCTCTGCCAATTCGCCAATCGACTTTTGCAGCTCCGGTGTCGCATGAAACTGGTGCTGGACCTGCAGAACCTCCTTGTCGCCGTGGTCGAAGCGCGGAAGAAAGGCCTTGTACTGGCTTTGACTGCGACGCGGCGGATCGACGACGAGAAAGCGAGCTGTCTCCAGCATCACCGCCTGCCCCAGCAGCTTCTCGACAAGCAGCAGTCCGAGATCCGCCCAGGCGAGAATACCGCCCGCGGTGATGACGTCACCGTCATCAATGATCATATTGTCTGGTGAGACGTCGATATTGGGAAACTGTTCGGCAAGCCTTTCGGCAAAAGCCCAGTGGGTCGTGGCGCGCCGGCCGTCGATGAGCCCGGTCTCGGCAAGGACAAACGCTCCGGCACAGATCGAGCAGACGGTTACACCACGCGCATGTTGGGACGCGAGCCATTGCGATGCGGGGCTCATGCTCTGCATTTTCTCCGGCATGATGATGCTTGGTGGCGCGATAACGTAACTCAGCGAATGCGGAATCCCTGGATGCGTATCCCATGTGCAGGATACAGCCCCATCCCCCATCTTCCAGTAGCTGACGCGGATGGTGCGGAGGCTTGTCGGCACCTGCAGATCCGTTGACCAGTCGCTGGCGACGCGAAACAGATCAGTTAATCCATAGACGGCGGCCAACTGACAATCCGGGTAAACAAGCAACCCCACTTCTATGAAATCTGCTTCTTTACCTTTTGCCACTTTTGCCTCTTATAAAGTCATTTCTGCCACGTGTTTTCGACAGATGATGGCGATACTCTCTCTTTGTCAAATACGGAATTCGCAATCACAGCGCGACAGGAGACAAGCAATGGCATCCGAGACAGATCGGTTTTTCGTGTCGAGACGCAGCGTACTGATCGGAAGTATCGCACTTGCCAGCGTGAGCATTCCGGCGCTCGCCTTCTCACACAACTCTTCGACGAACAGTTCATCACAAGGAGATATCGACATGGGCTTTGTAACAACCAAGGACGGCACTGAAATCTTTTACAAGGACTGGGGTCCGAAGGATGCGCAGCCGATCGTCTTCCACCACGGCTGGCCGCTGTCTTCGGACGACTGGGACGCACAGATGCTGTTCTTCCTCTCCAAGGGCTACCGCGTCGTCGCTCACGACCGGCGCGGCCACGGCCGGTCTGCCCAGGTTGCCGACGGTCACGACATGGACCACTATGCCGCCGACGCTTTTGCTGTCGTCGAAGCCCTGGACCTGAAAAACGCTGTCCATATTGGCCATTCCACTGGCGGCGGTGAAGTTGCCCGCTATGTCGCAAAACATGGCCAGCCCTCCGGCCGCGTTGCCAAGGCTGTCCTCGTCTCGGCGGTGCCACCGCTGATGGTCAAGACCGCCACAAACCCCGAGGGCCTGCCGATCGAAGTCTTTGACGGCTTCCGTTCAGCGCTTGCCGCCAATCGCGCACAGTTCTTCCGCGATGTTCCGGCCGGTCCATTCTACGGTTTTAACCGCGATGGCGCCAAGGTCCAGGAAGGCGTGATCCAGAATTGGTGGCGCCAGGGCATGATTGGTAGCGCCAAGGCCCATTACGATGGCATCAAGGCGTTTTCGGAAACCGACCAGACGGAAGACCTGAAGGCGATCACCGTGCCGACGCTCGTCTTGCATGGCGAAGACGACCAGATCGTACCGATAGCCGATGCTGCAAGGAAGTCGATCAAGCTTCTGAAGAACGGCCAGATCAAGACCTATCCCGGTTTCTCGCACGGCATGCTCACCGTCAATGCCGATATGCTCAACCAGGACCTGCTGGCCTTCATCAAGGGCTGACCCCGACCCCGTGCGGATGATCCGTGCCGCGACAATCTCGGCCGGTAAAAGACAGGAGGGGCGTTTGCGCCCCTCTTGGACCATCTCCACACAGCAGGTCGCGCCGCGTCCGGTCCACCGGAACGCGATCGTAGCTTGCTTCTTCTTAAATCGATAACACCCCTTCTACCATCACAGCATAAACAGCGAGACTATGAGCGCTGGCATCATCACGATGGCGCCAAGTTTCATGAACGCCCAGGCTGTGATATCAATCCCATCCCGGCGCAGCGCGTTGAGCCACAGGATTGTCGCAAGCGAGCCGGTTATCGAGAGGTTGGGGCCGAGATCGATCCCAATGAGGACCGCTCCTGCCATCTTGTCGGTGGCCTGAGCGGCTTGGACGACGCCGCCCGCAACCAACCCGGCCGGCAGATTGTTGACGAGGTTCGAAACGAGCGCAACCATCGCGCCCACGCCCAATGCCCCTGATGCCGGATATGCCGAAGCGACATTGACTAATAGCGATGATAGCCGATCAACCAATCCGGACTTTTCCAGTGCCCCCACGACAACGAAGAGGCCGGCGACGAGCGGCAGCACGCTCCAGGAAATATGTCGCAGAAGCATCTTCGGCCCTTTGCGTTCGAGCAAAAGGACAAGGGTTGTCGACAAAAGACCCGAGGCGAAGGTTGGCAGTCCAAGATCCCAGCCGAGCACGGAGGATCCAACCATGACAATCGCCGTAGCGACCAACGCAATCCCCGTGAGGCGGGCACGGCTTGACAGGGCAATTGGTTGAGCAACGGAGAGAGTATCGGCGGCGAGTGCCGAGCGCTGTGTCCAGTAAAGCGCGATGAAGGTAACGATAATCGCCGCAGCCGAAGGAAGAGCGAACATCGACAGCCAGTGCGTGAGTGACGGCATTGTCCCATTGCTGAAGATGACGAGGTTTGCCGGGTTGGAGATCGGCAGAACGAAACTGGCTGCATTGGCAATGAAGGCGCAAATTAGAAGATAGGGCAAAGGGTCTTTGACCTTTGCGGCCCTGCAAGCCGCGTGTACCGCTGGCGTCAACACGACGGCGGTCGCATCGTTGGACAGGAATACGGTCGTTACGATACCGACGGCATAGATCAGGACGAACAGGCGCCTCGGCGACCCGCGGGCATGGGAGGTTGCGACGGACGCGAGCCAATCGAACAGCCCTTGCTGACGAGCAAGCTCCGACAGCATCATCATACCGATGAGGAAGAGATAGACGTCGAAACCCCTGGCAAGACCGGACCACACATCGGCATAACCTATCGAACCGACGGCAAGCAGAAGCAGCGCGCCACCAACCGCCCAGATTGCCTCCGGCCACCGAAACGGCCGCGTCACCACGCCGAGCACTGTCAGTGCCGAAATCCCCCAGGTCAGGATCATGATCGTTTGCTTCCCGTCTCAGTAATGTGGCTAGTTGACCAGTGCCACCGAGGTGGTGAGGGCATCGTCATCGTCCTTCGCCGGCGGAGCAATGCTTTTATGGGCAGCAGCAAATGCTGCAAGAGCCAAGATTGCAACGCCGCCATGCACCCAATAGGCCAGACCATACCCGCCGATATTCGTCAGCCATCCGGCGGCGACATTGCTGAGCGATGCCCCGACACCCTGGACCGTCATGACCGCGGCAAGCCCAACATTGAAGCGACCTGTTCCGAAAAGGATACGTTCGGCTGCGATCGGTGTAGCTATACCGATCAGCCCTGCACCCACGCCATCAAGGATCTGAACGGGATAGATGGACGCGAAGCCGGTGAACAATCCAGCGATCATACCACGTACCGGCAGGGCCATCAGGGCGATTAGGAACACTGTGGCAAGTCCAAAACGCCGGATAAGCAGGGGCGCCGCCAGCGCCATGGCAATCATCGAGACCTGAGAAATGCCGGTGATAATGGCCGTCGTCCTGAACGGCGTGCCGAGCTGGATCGAGAAGTCCTGGGCGATCAGCCGGCTCATCGGAGCATTGCCGAAGTGGAAGATCATCAGCGTTACAGCAAGCAGGATTAGGCCTTTGCTGCCAGCGAGTACCGAAAACCCCGATGGTCCAGCTGCGCCGTCATCATGCCCGAGCCCGCGTGCAACCTTGTGGTCGATCTGATCAGGATTGATCGCCACGACAGCAGTAATCGCGGCAGTTGCCGTTACGATCATCAGGCCGATGATCCCGTTGATGCCGAAAGCAATGGTCACAAAATATATGCCGGCAAGAGAGAACACGTTGCCCACGTGGTTCCAGAACTCGTTACGCGATACCTGACGGGAGAACGCTTTCTCGCCGACGAGCCCAAGCGTCAGGCCCATCAAAGCAGGCCCGACGATCGCTCCGACCACGGCTGTCGCAGACTGCCCGCCGAATACCGACCAGTTGTTTGGCGTAAACAATGTCCAGAGTGCCGCCCCCGTGACCAGCACGACCGGAATGACGATCAAAGTGCGCTTGTGACGCGATGAATCGACCCAGGCGCCGAACAGTGGCGTCGCGATCATCCCAAGCATGCCACCGATCGTCGCCAGCATTCCAAGGGTCATCGGAGACCATCCGCGGGTGGCAAGAAAGCCATCGAGAAATGGCCCGAGCCCGTCGCGGGCATCTGCAAGAAAGAAATTCAAAACGGCGAGCGCGACGAGCGAGCGGCCGGCAAGGTGGGGATATCGAGAGCGCTGCATGCCGGCCTCCGAAAGGAAGAATATGTGTGGAATTACGCGATGGCCGCCGTAAACGACGGATCGGAGGGACGGGTTCCAAGCTCCGCCCCCTTTACATCGATTGACCTCATTAGGGCTTGAGGGGCTTCAGCATCTCGATCGGTCCGTGATGTGGGGGCCTGCCTGCAGGCCCGAGCGCCTCGGTGCGACCATCCTCATGAACGAGGTAGCTGCCACGCAGAAATCCGTCATCGAAGCGGCCCTGTACGGTCACCATTTCGTTTGAAGCGACAAGTTTACCGCCCTCGCCCTCCGGCCCGGTCTCGATAAGCGCGCGGCCGGTGTCGTCCTGCACAATGAACTTGTTGCCGAAGATCTCGGCAACCTTGCCTTTGATCGTGACCAGGCTGTCATCCGCTATCGTGGAGATCGCGACTGGCGTCATAGGAGCCATCTCGACGCTCGGTCTCACCAGCTTCATGGCGCCGGCGCCACCTGCCAGGCCGATGACGAGCCCGAGCGCGGCCAGTCCAAATGCAGCGGCGTGCTCGCGTCCGCGCCGGGGATGGTGGGGCCGATGCGGTTCGGTCGCATCGACGGTGTGGGTGTTATCGGAAGTAGAAATCGGTGTCTCCTTTGTTTCTGACAACACCGCTTTACGCCGTTCTTCCCGCCCGCAGCCTGAACCAATCGGTTCAGCTTGAGTTAAGCTGGAAACACATAGATTTTGTCAATCTCAGCACGGATCGGACTATTGCATGCGCGTACTTCTCGTCGAGGACGACAGCGATCTCTCCAGCCGCCTTGCAGCTAGCCTCCGGGCCGAGAGTTTCGTGGTGGATATCGCACGCAATGGCGAGGACGCCCAGCATGCCGGCCTAACCGAGATCTTCGACGTCGCCGTGCTCGATCTCGGACTTCCCAAGATCGATGGGGTTTCAGTCCTGAACGCCTGGCGGGAGGCAGATCGATCCTTCCCGGTGCTGGTCCTGACTGCGCGCGACGGCTGGCCCAACAAGGTGGCGAGCTTCAAGGCCGGCGCCGATGACTACTTGGCGAAGCCGTTCAAGGTCGAGGAGCTCGTCCTGCGGCTTCGCGCTCTTGTGAGGCGTGCCAACGGCCATGCAAGCGCCCGGGTCAGCTGTGGTCCGATAACATTCGACGCGCAGCTGGGCACATTTGAGCATGATGGCGTGCCGCTGAAGCTCACGGCCCTCGAATGGCGGGTCCTCTCCTGCCTGATCCTGCGAAAGGAAGCGGTTGTCGACAGACGGGAGCTGATCGAGAGGGTCTATGACGGCCACGCGGAAGTGGATTCCAATTCGATCGAAGTGATCGTTGCGCGCCTGCGCCGAAAGATCGGACCAGAACATATCGAGACGGTACGGGGTCGTGGCTACATGCTGACAGCGGCGTCATGAAAACTGGCAAGCTCATGCAGCGCGCGACAATATCCGGCCGATTGATCGCCTTTTCCACGGTCTTCTTTGTCGTTGCGATCCTCGTGGCCTCGGCCATCCTTTGGCTTGTCGTCGCCGGTGTCGTTCGTGAGCAGGTCGACCAGCGCCTTGACGTGCAGATCGAGGCGTTGCGAAGCGCCCTTACCTCCGGTCCTGATGGAGCGGCCACGCTCACCGTGCAGCTCGATGGGCCGCCTTTTGATCGACCTGGATCAGGCTGGTACTGGCAGGTTTCCGGAGAGGGCGTCCAGCTCGCCTCGCGTTCCCTTTCCGGGGGGACCATCGAGACGCCGGGTCATGCTTTCGAATGGCGTCAGCTTTTCGGAAGGATACCTCGGCCTGGCGGCGCCACGGAATTGCAGGGACAGGCTTTGCACTCGAGAGTGACGGATGCGACAGTCGGCAACAAGATCGTGACGATCACCGCCACAGCGCCGGAGTCGGCTCTCACCGCCCCTGCCTTTCGATCATTGATGTGGTTGCTGCCGGTCATGGCTCTGCTTGCCGGCAGCCTTATCGCGGGCACGATCTTGCAGGTCCGATATGGCCTGCGGCCCCTTCGCCAGATGACGGCGGATATTGGTTCAGTGGTGACCGGCAATCGATCGAACCTCCCGAAGCCCGAGGTGGACGAGCTTCGGCCTGTCGCATTCGAGATCAATCGACTGATCGATCGCAATGCGCAGCGTCTTGCGGAAACGCGCGTGCATTTCGCCAACATGGCTCACGGGCTCAAGACGCCGGTGGCCAGCATGATGCTCGCCCTCGATGATCGAAACGATCCTGATGGAAGCATGCGGCAGTTGATCAATCGAATCGAGCGGCGTATTCGTAACCACCTCGCCGATGGCCGGCGAGCGAGTGCTGGCGACGTGGTTCGCACGTCATCTCCCGCCAAGCGCCGCATTGACGACCTGGTCCTAGTGCTCGAGCGAATATATGCAGACAAGCAGCTCTCGATCGACCAGTACGTAGACCCTTCGTTTTCCGTTGCCTGTCCGGAGGAAGACTTCGACGAAATCTTCGGCAACATCCTGGACAACGCGTTCAAATGGGCCACGGGTAAGATCCAGATTTCGGCAGTGAGGAGAGGCCCGGCCGCGAAGATCAGCATCCGCGACGATGGGCCAGGCATTCCACATGCGAGAATTGAACAAGCCTTCCGACCGGGTCTTCGCCTTGACGAAATTACACCCGGCGACGGGTTCGGCTTGAGCATTTCGAAAGAGCTCATCGAGCTCTACGGTGGCAGCATTTGCTTGGTACCAACCAAACAAGGGTTACATGTAGCTGTGACACTGCCGATCTTTCAATCGCTTGATAAGTGATTGGAACGGCTCCAGCAGCTCAATTGGCGTCGGGGTTTGGCACAAAGCGAACTTGCTCTTGAAGCAATAACCGTCGACCTGCTCATCAGGTTTGCAGTCTTTATGTCTACTGCATGTGTCCAAGCCGAACGACCTGCTCGCGGCACTGCGCGAAAGCGCACGTCTTGGCAATACCAAGGACGACAAACCGAAACGCAGCCGCCAATGCCAACACAGGTGCTGGCAGGTATTGGAAAGGCTATCTGAAACTGTCGCTCGTCACTTGCCCGGTGTCGATGATGCCAGCGACGTCGGAAGCGGAAAAGGTGCGATTTCATGCCTTGAACAAAGAGACCGGTAACCGCGTCGTCTCGCAGTATATCGATTCCGTGACGGGCAAGCCGGTGAAGGACGACAATGAGGCCAAGGGTTATGCTCGCGGCGAAAACGACTACGTCATACTGACCGACGACGATCTCGATGCCGTGGCGCTCGACACCGTGAAGACAATCGACATCAAGACGTTCGCATCAGCCGACAGCATCGAGTGGGTCTATCTGGAAAAACCGCACTACCTCATGCCAGACGATCCGGTCGGGCATGAGGCTTCGCAGTGATACGAGATGCCATGAAGGCCGACAAGGCCGTCGGTATTTCGAAGCTGGTGATCGGTCGGAGGGAGCGGGCCGTCGTCCTCGAACCGCGCGACGACGGCATTGTCCTCTGTTCGTTGCGATTTGGCGACGAAGTAAAGCGGCCAGCGTAACGATTGATCGGATTGAGCTTTATGCTCGTGGATACCCTCTGGCCGTTTCTGTACCTTTGGCACAGGCGCATCCTAAATGATCTTCGATCTCCTGACCTTCAGGATCCCCGTGAAACAGCTGAGACTTGAACCTGGAGCTGGCGCGGCCAGAGGGGGTGTGTCCGCGCCAGCTGTCCGCCTTTGGAGCAATTCCCCAGGCGAGCTGTATTACGCACTCAATTGCTGCCGCAGATCATAAAAGTCGAAATAAGAACCAGCTCGAAAGATCTTACCGTCCCGCAGCATGTACGCGGAGGTTCCAGTACAAGATTTAGCAGGTCCGCAATTGCGTCGGCGGCTGCAAAGTCAAATAATTATGCGAGATGTTCCATAGGCCCGTTTCTCTGCGGGCATTTCACGAAAATACTCCGAGCGGAATCCATTGGCTGCCTGCTCGCCATCGCCTTCCGTGCGGGTACGGCTCGAGCATTCGTTTTGGTGGGCATCTGACGAATTCACCGTTGAGAAAAAACTCGCGTCGTGACGGCCCGAGTTCCTGTATCCCCGGTTCCAGCGAGCCGCGAGAGTTTAGAACTGGGCAACAGTAGCGTCCGCAGCACTCTTGATCGAGTTGTTTGCTGACTGCGATATCGGCCCGGAGCATACCTTCCTGCCACCCGAAAAAGGTTGGTACGTGTTGTCCTCGATCCGATATGAGGTGTATCGCTCCATGCACCACCGCTCGTTCACGCTTGGCTCGCTCGCACCGCCGTCGGCGACCTCCTGAATGGGGACTGAGGCCGCTTCGATCGGAGCGGCACAGGCGCGCCGCGGCCCGCGACCATATGGCTGATACGTGTTGTCGGCAGCATTATATGAGCGGTACCGAGCACTACACCACTCCTGCGCCTTGGCAGACAGCGTTTCGGACAGGAAAGCAACCTGCGTCCCGATCACACCGTGTTTGTTCGTGGAGCTTAGCGGTACATTCACGCGCTGCTCGGACTTCGCTTCGGCCACGAGCGTGTTCTCGGGCAACGCAGCGGGAAGCCTATCGTAAGCCTGCAAGCTGGGATCAACCCTCCGTACCTCGGGTGACCACAGTGGCTCGCCAAAAATATCCGTAAATCGATGCGGAGCAATAGGTGCCGCCAGATGGGAAGACACTCGCATCCCAGCCGCTGCAATCGGCAGGAGACAAGAAACTAAAACGAGACCTGTTAGTAGTTCGCGCATCGGACATCAACCTCATGGATTCGCTATCCAAAATGTCGATAGAGACCGGTTTGTTCCTAGGCCAAAAGTCCGACATCGGCAGGCCCTTCATCAGTGCTTCATCATGGTTCTGGCCCGGTCGCTTAAGGTGTTAGCAACCCAACTTCTTTCGCCGCATTCAGAAACGCTTGGGCCGCGACCACAGAGCTGACGTTGCCCCTAAGCGCACCGAGGCAAGCTCTTTTCGCGACCTTGAAATTCTTCCCGGCGGGTTTGGGCCAGCAGGTCATCAAGACTTCCAAGGCTTCACGGCTATTGCCAACGCGTTTGAAGTGGTCGCCACAATCAAGGCTGATCTCATAAGTGGCTTCCCAAAGGTCGTTTCGCATAACGTTGCTCCTGGTCCCAACCTCCTTTACCTTGAACGTGCGACGCTCACAGCTCGTTCCAGACTAGGACTTCAGTCCCACCCTCACGCTGCGATACCGCAAGAGCGATCTACGAGGACCCCGTTGGAAAGCCAAGGTTTCGGCGAGCCCGGTCGCCTTGTTGAAAAGTTTCGCTTTTCTCTCGTTCTATCGACAAGGCCGCGTTGGAATTGCTTCGATTCATCCTCCAGACCTTTGCCATCGCTTGTCGCCCGTTCGGTTGAGCTTTCGGGCCAAAAGTCCAGCGGGAATGGACTTTGAGTCCTGCCGCAACATATGTCCAAGTGCATCGGCACTGCCCCCCAATCGAGGACTGGGACAGGCGTGGTGGGTTCAACAGGGAGGATATCCATGGAACGCATCGTAATCATCAGCCTTATGGCAGCATCTCTTGCAGCCTGCACGGCAACCGAACAAGGGGCGGGGGTTGGAGCGGCAACAGGTGCTGTCATTGGCGGCGTCGCCACCGGCAACGTCCGCGGCGCCGCCGTCGGCGCCGCAATTGGCGGTGTCTCGGGCGCTTTGATCGGCAGGGTCGCAGAGCAGCCTGGCCGCTGCTACTACCGCGACCAATATGGACGCCGCTATGTCGACCGCTGCTAACTAGTAAGCGACCTAGGGCATGTGAGGCAGACGCTTCACGTGCCTTTATCTTCGCTAATACACAAACCTCGCCGTCGAGCAACTACCACAGGGTTGGATCGCTGATTGCAGAGTACCGATATCGACATTCTACGAGCCTCCGCAAACTTGCGACGCGAGCGCAAACTGAGATCCGCTTCGTTCACGACCTCGCGGTAACTTTTCCCATCCGTCATATTTTGGAAGGGAGCAAGTGGCTATTGCGCCGACGATAGTCCGTCTCCCGTATTCCGGGCTAGAATCTCGCTTTTGCGCTAGCATCGAGTCGATCGCTCACGCTAAACCAAATCCAAAATCCCTATGGTCAGGGCTATCACAGGCCGGCGACCTTAAAAGGATAGCGGATCCGCGTATCCGGTATCCTCCAAAGGACCCTAGCTGGCCTACCATCCGATAAAAACGCTTCCGGATGGTATTCGTCGCGCAGACACAGTTGCAGAACTTCCTGGGGCGTCCTGAGGACTGGTGGTGCCGGAATCTAACATTGGCAGAATTCATTGATTGGATGCTTGAGATTACGGCTCCGACGAACTCCCAATTACACCGTTTTCAGGAGCATAATTTCGTTCGGACGTTGGTCAGTACAGCTGGGCCTAAGGTCTCACCGTCGGTCCGACTGACGGCCCAGAGTAGGAACAACAGTCTCTATTTCCTGTTTCCCAAACAGCTTCGAGAACGCGATGTACGTCAGAATCTGGAGGAAAACCAAGGAGATGAGCATGAATATCGCAATACGTGCGGCGTTGGCCGCAGCACTTCTCACAGGTACAGCCCTGTCGGCTTATGCCCAGACCAGCAGCACGGTCGGTACCGGGGGCACTTCAGCGGGTGGCGGCACCTCCAGCAGCTCCGTGGGCACCGGCGGTTCGGCCGCAGGCTCCGGCAGCGGTTCGGGCTCCGCCTCGACGCTTGGTACCGGTGGCACGTCTGCCAGTGACGGGCAGTCTAGCAGTTCTGTCGGAACCGGCGGTTCGGCTGCGGGATCAGGTAGTGGATCTGGTTCGGCGTCCACGCTCGGAACTGGTGGCACCTCGGCTGGCGGCGGCCAGTCCTCAAGCTCGGTCGGTACTGGCGGGAGTTCGGCGGGAGCATCCGGCGACGATCATGGCAAAGGCAAAAAAGGGTGCCCTCCTGGCCAAGCCAAAAAGGACGGCAGTTCCTGCTAATCATCAATGGGCGGAAGCCATAGCGCTTCCGTTCTCTCTTCAGGAGGACCGGGTATGACCTCGGCATCATTCTCACATAAGAGCGCCTTCGCCCTGCCGCTGATTTTCGCGATACTGATCGCCGGTGCGGCTTTGGCCAACGAAACCATCAAGCTCAACGACGGTACTACGTGTAGCGTCATTGAAAGCGGCAGCTCGGCGGGAAATAGGTCATCGACATCAGTTACTGCTGGCGGCGGTGGCGTGTCGTCTTCGACGACGATCGGCGGCACGACGACAACAGTACAGTCAGGCAATAGCTCAACATCCTCAAGCGCGGGTTCGTCGACGACCGGCACGGCTGGTACGCAATCTTTTTCGACAGCGAGCGTCACCCGTCCTGACGGGACCATCATCACTCGCCGCTCCGACGGGACCTGCGACGTCATGAAACCCACGAAATAGAGGAGAAATCATTATGCCTAAAATGATCACGATGGGAGTTATCGCCCTGCTCGCCTCGGTGTTCTCCACGCCGGTACTCGCACAAGATTGTAGTGCCGCGGGCACTGTGGGTTCTGCTGGCAGCGGCGCCGCAGGCGGAACCTCCGCCAGCACAGTTGGCACAGCGGGTGCCTGCCAGACAGACAGTGGTACGACAGCCTCGATCGGTTCAGGCTCGAGTGCTGCCGCCGCCGACGGCAAGTCGAAAAGCCAGACGAAGGTGAACGAAAACCCGAAACAGTTGCGCGCGCAATCCAGAGCGCAGGCGATGGATAAGGGCACCTTTAGTAAGTCGCAGACAAAGACTCGCGTGAAGGGTGATGAACTTCAGAGCAGGACACGCAGCATGTCCCATGTGCCAGGCGAAAAGCCGGTAAAGAGCACCACAGACAGTAACGTGGTGTTACCGCAACCGTGCGATGCCACAAGTCTGGCGTATGGGCGCAGGCCGGTAACGTGCCGCGCACCGTGAAAGGCACCTGGCTGCTTCGCGGCCGCGGCTTCTCCCACAGCTTCGGCCTTAAGTCCGACGCTGGAACTATCGTAACATCAAGGAATTTTACCACTTCGGATCTCATCGATGAAGATCCGAGCTAGGAGGAAACCATGCGTAGACTTATTCTGACCGCCACCTTTGTCTCCGTTTCAGCTCTGTCAGCATTCTCGCAGACCGCGCCTGCAGCCAATAGCGAGGGGAACACGCCTGCTGTCGCTACGCCCGACACCAAGAACCCGACAGCTCCTGTAGAAGGCGCCAACAGCTTTACAGAAGACCAAGCCAAGGAACGGATCGAAGAGGCCGGCTACACCGGCGTCAAGGATCTTAAAAAGGATGACAAGGGCATCTGGAATGCCGCCGGCATGAAAGACGGCAAGAGCGTTTCAATCGCACTCGACTACCAAGGCAATGTCGTCGCCAAGTAGCGAAGGGAGACTATCGATGAGAACTGTTACTGGACTTTTTGACGATTATGCCGATGCCAGCGCCGCGGTTGGCGAGCTGGAAACCGCGGGCGTGCGGTCCAAAGATATCAGCATTGTTTCGAACAACGCGGATCGGCGGCATGGCGACTCCAACGCCGCAGAAGGAGCAGGAACCGGCGCCGGGATCGGCGCGGTCGTCGGTGGCGCGGGTGGCCTGCTCACCGGTCTCGGTCTGATGGCAATCCCAGGTGTTGGCCCGGTTGTCGCAGCAGGTTGGCTTGCCGCGACGGCGGCCGGTGCTGCAGCCGGCGCAGTTGCTGGTGGGGCTGCCGGCGGTATTATCGGTGGGCTGACGAGCTCCGGCGTCTCGGAACGCGATGCGCATTTCTATGCAGAAGGCGTCCGTCGCGGTGGCACACTTGTGACTGCCAAGGTGGAGGACGCTCTGGCGCCGGAAGCTGAAGCTATCCTTAAACGCTCCAACTGGGTCGATCCTGCAGAACGTCGCGTTTCGTATGAACAGCAAGGCTGGACAAGGTTCGACGAAACGCTCGACCCTTACGACGCCCAACAGGTTGAACAGGAAAGGCTTCGCTACCGCCGTGGCGGTATCTGACTCAGCTGAGGGGCGCCTGAAGAGGCGCCCCTTTCGCCGCCCGACAGCTGATCTCATCTCGTACAACGTCGGCAGTGCGACATATTCGAAGACCAATTACCTATGTAGGCGGTATGGGCACATCAGCTATCCTAGCTCAGACGTTGGTCGGTTATCGAACACCGATACCTTTGCTAAGATGCAGATGGTCTACAGGGGAGAAACGGAAGTGCAGCTGGAAAATGCAAAGCGGACGGCCCTTACCTGTCTCTCTTATCAGCAAAGACAGTTACTTTTCGCGGGGCTCAAAAATGAGGTTAATCGCAGCTTCTACATGCTCGATCCTCAAGCACGAGGACGATGGGCCACCTCAGCCCAGAAGCTCACTGAAATCTTAGAATTCTTCGAGCGTGTGCCTCACGACGCCGAGGGCTGCTCGATGGTTAAGGCCGTGGAACTTGCCTGCGAGTTCACCATTCAAGCGATCCCATCAGAGTATGAGAACGCGAACTCGACCATACACTGATCCTCAAGGCACTGCACTC
Organism: Aliirhizobium wenxiniae; assembly: GCF_014201355.1. Taxonomy (GTDB): domain Bacteria; phylum Pseudomonadota; class Alphaproteobacteria; order Rhizobiales; family Rhizobiaceae; genus Neorhizobium; species Neorhizobium wenxiniae. The sequence continues at coordinate 50,250 of NZ_JACHEG010000006.1, read as the reverse complement.
TCGAACAGGGAAGCAACGACTTTGTTCGAGCGACGAGAAACTTTCCATGTGAAAAGGGGAACAGAGCCACGCCCATAATCATCGACAAGCGAGCGGGAAGTAGACTGAGATGGAGTGACCGATGATTTCACGCAGATCGCTCATGGCAGCAATGGCTTTTTTGCATACTGCTGCGCGACCAGCCAGCCTCATCGCGCTCGAGACTGTTGCGACGGCTAGCCCAGGACTTGCGAGGGGTGGCGGTGGAAACGGCGGTGGAAACGGCGGTGGAAACGGCGGTGGAAACGGCGGTGGAAACGGCGGTGGAAACGGCGGTGGAAACGGCGGTGGAAACGGCGGTGGAAAC
>NZ_JACHEG010000006.1:0-49805 GCF_014201355.1 Aliirhizobium wenxiniae | reverse complement strand
CGGCAACCAAGGCTTCGGAAGAAGAAATTCCGCAGGAGATAATAATAGCAAGGGCAGTTTTAATAATTCTGCTGGTGTCACCGAAGCCGATCAGCAGCCGGGCAGCTACTCAGTTTCCGTCAGAGGCAGCACCGTTGAAATTCGCTACGCAAACGGGATCCTGGAACGCCTCACCAATCGGCGCTTCTCGATGACTGATCGGCGGGGGCGCACAATTGTGGACCGCCCTGCAACATCTGACGATCGAGCTCGGATTCAATCTCTTCTAAATTGAGAAAGGGATATCACCTGCGCCAGCGCAGGGCGGCTTCGGTTCTATTTGAGACGCTAAGCTTTGCGAAGATGCGGGTTGCGTGGTGCTTGACCGTTTTCTCGTGAAGGCCAAGTTTTCTCGCAACCAACTTGTTACTCATACCGACCGCGATCAGATCCATGACCTCACGCTCGCGCGCGCTAAGCCCATCTTGCGCTTGCATAGCGGCTGGATGCGGCTTGCGTTCTGAAATCAGTCTTGCGCTCAGGTTGGGGGGAACATAACTTCCGCCAAGTACAACCGTTCGAACCACGCTTGCCAGATCGCGAGACCCGATTCCTTTCAGAACATAGCCACAAGCTCCTGACTGCATCGCGGCACGCACGTCGTCCCCGTCTTCTGACGCAGTCAATATTATCACTTTGGTAGCAGGAGCGTTGGCGAGGATAGTTTGGACCGCTGAGAGTCCATTTCCCGGCATCGATATATCGAGCAAAACAGCCTCAGGACAGTGCATTGTGGCCAGTGACACGGCATCGCTCGCCGAGCCCCCTTCTCCGACGACTTCGAAGCCCAGATCTCCCAAACTTTTGTAGACCCCCGCGCGAAACATCGGGTGATCGTCGACGAGCACAAGGCGGATTTTCTCGGTCATGACACTATCGGATCTTGGATATTGAGGGACATAGTTAGAGTAGTTCCGGCAGAAGACGAATTTATTTCGAATTTGCCGCCAAGGCTTTCGACGCGTTCACGTAACCCTGACAGCCCCAGGCCGAGAAACGCGTTTTCTGCTTTGAAACCTTGGCCGGCATCTTGAACGACTACCGTGATTTCGTTGCCAAGAAGCTTCAAGTCAACACGTTGCCCGTTGCCCTCAGCATGTCGCCAGCCGTTATTTAGGCCTTCCTGAATGAATCTGTAGACACAAATTTTCACCGCCACTGGTATCTCGTCATTCAACGGCTCGATCGCACTATCCACCGATGCGCCTGTACGTGATTGGTAGTGCTCGACTGCCCGGCGGGCCGCTTCGCTGACTGACAAGGTCTCGATGTGAGGTAAGATCAAGCCGCGGCAGATGATGCGGATATCGCGTATAGCCTCGTCCAGGCTCTCTTTGATTGTCGCAATCTCTTCCTCGCGGGTGGCTCTATTGCTGTCGTCGCTGAGGATCTGTTCGCTATCCATGCGTAGAGCAGCGTAGGCCATCAGCTGTGCTGGCCCATCGTGCAGGTCCGCGCCCACCCTTCTGAGAAATTTTTCATTGAGGGCGACCGCTCGTTGAGAACCTTTCTTGACACGGAGGGTAAGATCGAGGTTTTCCTGGAGCTGACGTTCTATGGTTCGGCTTCCGCGCAGGACGATTGCCGAGAGGATCAGGAAAAAACCGGCCGTTACAGTGATGGTCACGACCCAGCTTCTAAAACGCGCCCGTGTCAGGCTGCGCTCGAGCTCTCCCGCCCTTTCGTAAAACTCTGTGACGGCAACAACCTGGCCCGACCAGGGCTGAAGGATTGGATTGTAAATCTCAAGCAGAGGCTCACCAACCGCTCGTTCTGCAGTGCTTTCAGGATCATCGACATCGTCGAATTTCGCCACAAGTTCGCCATTGAAGGCCCGCTTCCGATTTTCGCCAGGAGGTACGACACGGCCCATAAGCTTCTTGTCATTCGAATACAGGATCATGCCGTCCTTGCGCCATAGGCGAAACGAGACCAGCCGCTTTCCGAGCGCGCCCTGGCCCAGGGTTTCGTCGAGCGTCCGCTCTATGGACTCATCAAGCTTCGTCTCGCGGGTCAGGTCCGGCAGAACCGGAGCGATAATGCTGTCGACATATAAAGCTGTGGTAGCGGCAGCATTCCGGGTAACCGTCTGTGCGATCTGCTCTGTGACATGAAGCCCGATGATGATCGTGGCAATTGCGGTAACTATACCACCTGCCAGAAAAAACTGCTTGGCGAGACTAAGGGAGTTCAAGAAATCTAGAGCTGACGTCACCGGTCCGTTCCAAGTTCCAAGATCCGCGTATCGGAAGACCTACATATATGATCAGCGGATTAATCCGGAGGACAGGCTTGAGCCGCTCACCGGGGCCTCGGGGATGAAGCCGACCCGTGGCTGCTTAACGGGATCGTTAAGGCCTATGAGCACCACAACCATTCCACCCATAATGACGAGGATGCCTGCCACAAGCGACTTCATCTTCCACCTCCATAAGAAAATTGGTGTGGCAGATACTATCCACCACACCATCTTGGCCAAACCGACCGGTTAGTTGATCACCTGGATCACCTTGCGGCTTGAAGGCTCGACGATGACGCGCTGCTTGTTCACGATGGCGTAGGAATAATTGGGATTTTCCGGAACCTGCTGGACGACGACAGTCGATGGAAGTGGTTCACCGACGACCACCTTTTCCTGCACAACGACGGTATCGGTGGGCATGGGAGCTTCACGAACGTAAGTTACAACGCGTTCCGGCGGTGGGTCGATAGCGGTTCCGGCGACTGCGCCGACAACCCCGCCAACAGCTGCACCAACCGGACCGCCGACAATTGCTCCCGTCACTGCGCCGCCGGCAGCGCCGTTTACCGTGGACTGCTGTGCCATGGCACCACCTGCCACGAACATCGCGGTGGCAAAAACTACGGCTTGTTTCTTGTTCATCTGCTTTCTCCCTTTTGACCGAGGTGTTCCTCGCCCAACCAATGGAGAAGCTATCCAACAAGTTCCCTGGTGGGACTTTGTGCCCAACCTCTTGCCGATCGTTACGCCTTTAGGCCTAATCTCTGACCAGACCAACTTCTATTCGAAAGACTTAAGCCCATTGCCGCCAACCGCGAGGGCACAAGTTCTTTTCAAGCCGCATGGGATCAGCTTCATTAGAGGTTTTGACAGGTCGTCCCGCAGGGCAGACCGCAATAGCTGACTTGGAGATCCGCCAAATCCTCCGCGGCATGAATTGATCGGCTTTCTCCCGAAGCCAGCTTCCGGCCGAAAGTTGCGCAGGTGCCGCCGCCGAACAACACACCCTGGTCCGATGTACGAGGCGACAGCGCAACTGGAAAAGTGGCGGTATCCGATCGGCGTCATATGAGGTGCTGGCGCGGTCAGCGGGGGTGTACCCGCGCCAGCTACCCGTCGTTGGGAAGGGTTCCCGCGGACGCCATGTAGTACGTGGAAAGCGAACGCGCGGATCTCTCCGGGCTGAGGGACCGTGCGCGTTCCGCCCATCCGTTACCGCGCGCCTGGCCGGCCGAAAAATGTCAGAAAACGGCTGCTGCAAGAGACATCCGACGGCAAAGCTTGTTTCCACACGCTATTGGCTCGCAGCGAGGAGAGCTTTGTCTTTTTCAACGCGACAAAGTACCGAGAACCTGTTTTGCTTGCCGTCCAGGCGTGAGATAAGCTACTTTACCGTTTGGTACCTGACCTAATTTTCTTAGAGCTTAAACGTCACTTCGTTCAGAAGGTAATCCAGACCACCCGCTCGGTACCACCGATATCCACAGGGCTCCAAGACCATGTGGTGCTTACCGCCACTCGCGTGGCTATTTGTCCCGTCCGCGATGTCGATCAGAATGTCCCCATCATCGCCGATGCCTGCATCGAATGTGATCTCCACCGGCTTGTCGTGAAAATTATGAATGATGACGACGGCATTATTGCGCCAGTCGTACCACATCGCCAATACCCCGGTGTCGCCGCAATCCAGGACTTCGAATGTTCCCCAACCGATCTCTGGCGCCTCCTTGCGCATGCGGATCATTCGCTCGGTCCCAGTTCAGCATCGACTGGGCATCGCGGCGCTGGAAGGCGACGTTAAGATGCTCAAAACCGTAGGGCCCTTTCTCGATCACCGGCAGAACAGGCTTGTCACCCTTCGTAAATCCGCCTTGTGGCTCGTTCGACCACTGCATCGGTGTGCGCGCGCAATTGCGCTCCGGAAGTGACAGATCGTCGCCCATGCCGATCTCGTCTCCGTAATGCAGGACCGGCGTTCCGGGCAGCGAATACATCAGACTGTAGGCAAGCTTGAGGCGCCGTTCATTTCCACCCAGCATCGGCGCCAATCGACGGCGTATCCCACGATCGTAAAGCTGCATCGACTTGTCCGGCCCGAACGCAGAAAAGACCTGCTGGCGCTGGTTTTTGCTGAGGAGCCCAAGATCAAGCTCATCATGATTGCGCAGGAATATCCCCCACTGACCGGTATGTGGTCTTTCTCTGGTCGCATCCATCGCCTTTGTAAGTGGACGGGTGTCGGCGCTGGCCAGCGCGTAGAACAATGACTGATTGACATGGAAGTTGAACATCATCTGCATACGGTCGCCGTCATCGCCGAAATATTGCAGGCTCTCCTTTGGCACGACGTTGGCCTCCGCCAGGATGATGCTGTCTCCCATCCGCCGCTGAAGGAACTCCCGAAAGGTTCGAAGCATGTCGAACTGCTCCTTCGGCCTCTTCACCTCTGCGCCTTCTCGGCAATCACAAACGGAAGGCATCCATCCGGAAACCAGACACTCCGAGTTGCAGCCAGAACCCCATGATCTTCAGGATTTCTGCCTGGACGTGGGGATTGGGGGTGTTGAGGTCGGCTGGAAGTCATAAAAGCGATGAAGTAGTATTCGCCCGACGTCTTGTCTCTCGTCCAGGTGGTTTTCTGGACACCAGCCGGGCTCCGCCCTTCTCTATTCCGGCCGGGACCGGCACGAACCATCGATGGTGTTCCAGTTCGAACAGTCACGCAGCAATGGCACGAGGTCTACTGGAAATGGCGATCGCGACCATTCGATCTTGTCAAATTGAAGTCAACGCTCAGCAAGTGGCAATATGCCCTCGCGAACGATGGCTGGAATTCCCTTTTTTGGGGAAACCACGATCTACCGCGTGCTGTGTCAAAATATGGAGATGTGAAAGGCTATCCGGTCGAGTCGGCCAAGATGGTCCACCAGGTCCGTCGATGGTCGTCGATCCTTTACAGCGACGAACGCCGTCTGCAATGGGCACACTGTGGCGGGAAACTGCCTGAAGAAGAAACGCAAGAGCATTATCTACTTGTCCTCACCCCACGTACAAGCAGAAACGTATGATTGAGAGACGACAGCGGTTTGAAAGACAGGTTGTTATGACCGACGGTCACGGATGCGCGGAGTTCGTTTGCGTAAGATAATTTGCCAGTTCAGGATCGTCGGACAGGTGTTCCTGAAATTGCTCTTCTGTCATCCGGCCGGTCCGATAAGCCGCGATGATTTCTTGCTGTTCTACCGTCATTGGTTCCTGGCCGCTGCCCTCCGGAGGAAGAACACCTAGCTCTGTCAGAATGCTGCTCATCACACCTGTTTCGTGATTGTCGTTCCGCATGTCACATCTCCATTTTAGGGACAGAACCAAGAGCAATGCGAGCGGTTCCAGGAACTGATGACCTCACCGCCGGTTAAAGACAGCATCGACAGGTGAAGTCCTACCGGATCGATGAGTTCTACATTCACAACGTGTCGCGATACCAGTCGGCATTTCTGAAGTTAGTGGCATCAGTGGTCATGCCAGCGATCGACAGGACATCAAAGCCACGCATTCGACGATAAGGACTACTCATGGATATAGTGCTGCTGGTAGGCTACCTGGCATCCCTTTGCTCCGTAACCAGTTTCGTGCCACAAGTCTGGAAGGTCGTCAGGACCGGCGATACGGCCGCTATCTCGGGTCGAATGTACACGCTCACGGTCATCGGCTTCGCCCTCTGGTCTGCCTTCGGCATTTTTAAGACCGAGTGGCCCATCATCCTTACCAACTCGATCTGCTTCTGCCTCTCCGGTTATATTCTGATACGGAAGTTGCGAGCCGGGGCGCAGAGTTGACCATGCAGGTTTTCAGTTACTGTTGAGGGCATGGCCCATAAGGCGAGACAGAGAACATGACGTTGCAAGAAACGCCCCTAGAAGAACTGCTCTCGCTGGTAGGACGGGCCGAACCATCGATCAGCGGCAGTTCGGCATCGCTGCTCGCAGCGCGATTTGGCATAGCTATGGTACGAATGGCTTTCGCGGTGACGCGCAAGCACGGATCGGACGATGACTTGCTTATTGAACAACTGGATTCATTGGCTGCTTGTCTCAACGACGCAACGGAGCATGACCGAGTGGCCGCACAGACGCTGATTAAAACCTTCCGGGAGAATGCCGACGGCTCCATCCGTCGGAATGCCCTCACTGAGGCGTATCGGGCTGGAAGCGGCGGCCGTTGCACGCCATCTCGGTCTCGACGTGACGCTGATCGAAATGGCCGACCGTATCCTCGCCCGTGTTGCCTCGAAGGAGACTGCAGACATCATGCGCGCGATACATAAAGAGCGCGGTGTCGTGATTCGCGAAAAGACCGGCCTTACCCGCCTGATCGGCGAGGATGACCAAGTACGTGCCGCCGAACTTTCCGATGGCACGGTCATCGATGTGGATTTCGTCATCGTCGGCATAGGTGTCACCCCGAACGACCGAGCAAAGGCAAAGGATCTGGCTGTGCTAGGTCTTCGGCCCGCGCCCACGCGTCGCGACGATACGCCTTTGCGGCCGTTCGAGGTGCTATCTCTTGGCGGTCGAACAGGAATGGAGCAAGCAAGTGACAGGCAGGCTGGTAATCGTCGGGGCAGGGCAGGCGGGCTTTGCGCTTGCGGCGAAACTTCGGGCATTGAAGGATACGCGGCCTATCACGATGATCGGCTGACGTCGCCCCGTGTGTCGTAGAGGTGTTTCAGATCGACGTCCAAGACCTCGTGGAGGACTACAAGGAACGCGGACAGCGTCGGATCGCTTGGGTATCAACAGACGAGGCAGCCCGCCGCGTTCGGGAGGTGGAGCTGAAATCTCTCCTCGTGAACTTTAAGCCGAAGCTGAAAGGGTAAAGTCGGCAGCGTGGCATGTGTCTGCGCAGTTCTTTCTGCCAGCCTGTGCGGATCCGCTGGTAGGCGCGTCGGACTGCTACGGTGTGTCACTATCGTTACAGTGCTCGATCAAGTTTTCGAGCTGCTTAGATCTCTCTGCATCTGCGGCTACCCCAGCCATCAACCTTCTAATATAGCGCGTCACGATATTTGTTTTGGCGGGGTTTCGTCGAGCAGAATTGCGATCTTTCCGTTTCTCCACTTGTGCCTGCGTAGGACAACGGCAATTTGGTCGATGACGAAGCTTGTCTTGGGTTACGAATGTTCAGATTCAATAAGAGTGGGGCTCTAGAAGCCTTTTACGCATTCGCTGGAAACGAGCCTCAGGCTCAACGAATTTACGAGCAATTCAGTCTGACCAAGGATGAATTCCTGCGCTACCTCGGTCTGGGGATCATCAAGACATCGGGTTTTGCGCAGCTCGCTGACGGGAAGGAAAAGACCAAATGCGAGATCCAACTCGGCAACAAGATCATGTGGATCGAGGTCGCCGAGAACAGAATCGTTGCGCATGATATGCAGCTATTGCGAGGGAAGAACCGGCACACGAAGGCCGGCGGTGATTGAATTGAGTTTGACAGATGAGATGGCGGCAAAAGGAGTACCGTGCAAGACCTTGTCCGACCTGGAACTTCGCCTACTGGAATGATGCAGCCGGGTCATCCGGATCGACGCACGGCTGTCATCCATCGCGGGGAGAGGTTCCGTTACTCGCCACTCTCATGGCAAGAGCTGATGACATGATCGTCAGCAGGGGAGCAAGCAGTGGCCGACGCCATATCCTCTCTCGTCGCTGTGGGTGCAGTTGACACCACCCGCAAGCCGATTGGCCTCTTGCAAAGGTTGAGTATGAAGGAACCCGCAACACTCTTCTACGTCACTCGAAAAGGCCATGACCTCTTAATAAAGCAGCGGTTGGACTGCCAACGATAGGTAAACAGTCGCTGGACCCTTTGAGATGCTCAACAGCAGAAAAGCCGACCGGCCACTCATTGCGTGTACGCACAAATGAGCTTCTTCGAATCGCGACAATTCGATACGCTTCGGGTGTCCGCGTTGGCTCACCGACGCCTCCCAGACGTCTCTCGTGTATCGCGCTAACTTGACACCCCGATCAGGTCACCTCGCGGGTCTCTGCGCGCAGATTGGTGGAAGTACTGGCCCTTTGACCAAACAAAGGTACGCCAAATATCTGGAGACGGGGACAAATTGCACTTGAAGTTGAGTGCGGCATTTCTAAAATTCAATTATCGAATTTGGCCTGGAATACAAATGCGCAGTCTGAACGAAGTCTTATATGTAGCTCAGACGACCGGTGAAGCTCCACCCGAAGTCGGCTTCTTCACATGGGACGTTCCCGAAAACGTACTTTACGCGGATGGCGCGCTTGCGGACCTTTTCGGACTGGATCCAGCCGTATCGTCGCAAGGATTGCCTATCGAGACGTACCTAGACCGTGTTCACTCAGAAGATAGACCTCGATTGGCAAAGACGATCCGCGACAGCATCGTAGCGGATCGGCCACAGCAGGAGACCTACCGGGTCATGAACACTGAAGGAAGCTACGTTTTCGTCACCGGTTTTGGCCGTGGCTTCCGAAACCAGGAAGGAGATATCGTGCGTTACGTGGGAATTGTCGTGCCAACATACGTTCAGACAACGCCGAGACATTACTCACACTAGGTCCGACTGAGCCAGGTAAGTTTGGAGGCTCAATGGTCCTTGGCGCTCAGTTCGATTGACTGCAGGCTTTCTAAAATCTTTCGAACACCTGGATGGTCTGTCGAATAGTAGACGTTCTGGGCATCTCTCCGCGTTGCTACCAACTTGTCGTGTCTCAGTCGCGCCAGATGTTGAGAGAGCGCCGACTGGCTAAGCCCGACTCTTTCAGCAAGATCGCCCACGCCAACCTCGCGTTCGGAAATGATTCGCATAATCTGGAGACGCTTGCTGTTGGCGAGTGCTGACAGTAGCTTCGTATGGTGTTCAAGCGTGTCTTTTGCGACCACGACATTCATCCTCATGAGAATCAACTAATGGAGCGGCCACTCATAATCCATTTCTCTAAAGAAAAAAGGCAGGATTAGAGTGGCCGACAAAACTTTTGGAGTTCGCTGTCCATTACGAAATTTTCAGCGAACGCGTGATCCACCTCCTCTGCCCAGGTTTTCTGGCGAGGTAGCCAAAGACTAACCTCGCCCAAACCTGTCACTTGCCGTGCCCAATCGCAGATGCGAACAGTCTTGCCTGACGGTCGGCGAATGCGCGCGGATTAGCTGGTTTGTCCCCATCAAGAATACGTGCTTCGTCAAGCAGCAGCCACGCCGCATCTTCGCGGAAGGCCGGATCGCCGATCGATGCAATGCTTCTAATGCGCTCGCTCTGGGCATTAATCTCCAGGATCGGCTTAGATGCCGTCTGCAAACGCCCCGCGCCCTGGAGGAGCTTTTCGAGCTGGCGATCGGGCCCATGTTCAGACGCCACAAGGCAGACCGCGCTTTCCGTCAACCGATCGGAAACACGCACGTCAGCGACCTCCTCACCAAGGGCGCTACGGGCAAATTCGATAAAAGCCTTCACTTCGGTAGAGGCTTCCCGGCCACTCTCATCAGTGCCGCCCTCGCTTGACACAGCGTTTAGATCGGCAAGGCCCTGGGTAACCGATTTGAATGGCTTGCCCTCAAAATCCGGGACGTTGGTCGGCCAAAAACTGTCCACGCCATCAGTCAGGAGAAGCACCTCGATACCTTTGGCTCGGAAACCCTCAAGCTGCGGCGACGATTTCAACTGGTCCAGACTGGAGCCGCTGATGTAATAGATCGCCGACTGGCCTTCCTTCATTGCGGTCAAGTAATCGGTCAGGCTTCGAGTTGCCTCGTGAGATACGGTACTACGGAAGCGCGCCAGCTTGAGCAACTGCGAGCGACGCTCGAAGTCGTCGTAAATTCCTTCCTTGATAATTGCGCCGAACAGATCCCAGATCTTGGAATACGTCTCGGCTTCGCCTTCAGCCATCTTCTCCAGGGTAGAAAGGATTCGGCTCGTGACACCTTTTTTGATGGCAGCAAGTACAGGGCTTTCCTGGATCATCTCCCGGGAGATGTTGAGAGGCAGATCCGAGGTGTCGATGATGCCGCGGACGAAGCGCAGGTAACGCGGCAGCAACTCGGCTTCGTCGGTTATGAAGACCCGCTTCACGTAGAGTTTCATCCGGCCCTGCCGGTCGGGATCGAACAGGTCGAACGGTTGGGAGCCGGGGATAAAGGCAAGCGTCGTGTATTCGTGGCGGCCCTCAGCGCGGAAATGCACGTTAGCTAGTGGCTCGTCGTACTGCCCAGAGACGCTTCTATAGAAATCGTCGTAATCCTGCTTGGATATCTCGCCCTTCTGCTTGATCCAGAGAGCTGCACCATCTGAGACCTGTGACGGCTCTTCGCCGTCCTTTTCAGCGAGATGGATAGGAACAGGCACGTGTCCGGATTGATCACGGATGATTTTTTCGACGGTCCATTTACTGGTATACTTCTTTTCATCCGGCATGAGATGGAGCACAACACGCGTTCCTCTGGCCGGAGCTTCGGCAAGATCGACGGCTACGACCTGATAACTTCCTTTGCCGTCGGATGACCATTTCCAAGCCTCGCTCTCGCCGGCCCGACGGGAAATTACATCAACCCGATCAGCGACCATGAACGAGGAATAGAAGCCCACGCCGAACTGACCGATAAGCTCCGCCTTTTCTCCAGCTTTGGCCGCCTCCAGTCGCTCGATAAAAGCTTTTGTCCCGGAGCGCGCGATGGTGCCGAGAGCATCAATCATCTCGTCACGGCTCATACCGATGCCGTTATCTTCAATAACGAGCTTTTGCGCCTCTTCATTGAGCGTCACAAGAATTCCCGGCTGGGCTCGATCGGACGACAGCTGAGGCTGGGAAACGGACTCGTACCGCAGCTTTTCGCAAGCATCCGCCGCGTTCGAAATCAACTCACGGAGGAACACGTCTTTGTCCGAGTAAACCGAATGCACCATCATGTGCAGGAGCCGGCTGACATCGGCCTCGAATACGTGTTGCTCGGGCTGCCGTTCCTCAATTCCCGTCATTGAAACCTCCATCGACAAAGAAATCGCCGGTCAAATGGTTTTTCCGGATTAAGAGTTCAAGACCTGGCTACCCAGATGAGCGTCGGGGCAATGTCTCAGGACAGGTTCTGTCCTACCTCTCCCTCAGATGCGGATCGGCAACGTCTCCCGCGTTTTCGATCCGCGACAGGGGCTTTGTGGAAACGGTCCTGCTCTTCGTTGAGCGGAAGACGATTGGCCGGTTGAATTACCAAAACTGCGGTCATGAACGGAAACGAACGGTACTCTCCGCCCGGGAATTTCTAATATTCAATAAACAAAATGATCTACGGCACCCGGGCCCCATATGAGCCATAATCGTGACCCATTGCCGCCAAGACAATCAGTGACCTTCAATGGCTCTGCGCAGCCGAGGTTTTCAAGCTTACGGATCAATGCCGCTACAAGATGGGAAAGCGGTTCACCCTTTCCCTTGCTGCGTCAACTGTCGCCCCTTATCCAACCTGGTTGTTCCTTATGGTACGGTTTCGCAAATTGCCGCGACTGATTTTCTGGGATATTGAGCACATATGTAAGTTGATGGATACACGAATGACTGTTTTCGAAGGTATTGGCAAATCTCGCACGGGGATCGTTGGTTTCGACGAGTTGACACTGGGCGGCTTGCCGACGGGCCGCCCGACTCTTGTTTGCGGTACCGCAGGTTGCGGCAAAACCCTTTTCGCATCCACATTTCTGTTGAATGGCGCGCGTGACATGGACGAGCCGGGCGTCTTTGTAACTTTCGAAGAACGTCCTTCAGATATCATAAGTAACGTTAAGTCGTTGGGCTTTGATGTCGAGCAGCTAGTGGATCAAGGGAAAATCTACCTTGAACATATATCGATTGATCCGTCCGAACTTGAGGAAATCGGTGACTACGATCTCGAAGGTCTATTTCTCCGGCTTGAGCTCGCCATTAACCAGGTCGGAGCAAAAAGAATTGTTCTTGATACAATAGAGAGCCTCTTTTCCGCTTTTACTAACCCCGCCATTTTGCGTGCTGAAATTCGCAGGTTGTTCGATTGGCTCAAGGACAAGGGTCTAACAACAATTATAACGGGTGAGCGCGGCGATGGCTCGCTCACGCGTCAAGGCTTGGAAGAGTATGTCTCGGATTGCGTGATCCTTCTCGACCATCGCGTGCAAAATCAAATTTCTACGCGGCGTCTTCGTATCGTCAAGTACCGCGGCACGGCGCATGGCACCAATGAGGTGCCCTTCCTGATAGACCAGGATGGATTCAGCGTGCTTCCGATCAGCAGTCTTGGCCTCAACCACAAAGTATCGGACGAGCGTATTTCCTCCGGTGTCGAAGACCTGGACGCTATGCTGTCAGGCGGCGGCTTCCACCGCGGAACGAGCATTTTGCTAAGTGGTGTCGCAGGGTCGGGTAAGAGCTCCCTCTCGGCCTCATTCGCGGCGGCTGCATGTGAACGTGGCGAAAAGGCGATCTATTTCTCCTTCGAGGAATCGGTTGATCAGACCGTGCGAAACATGACGTCCATCGGAACTGACCTTCAAAAGCACATAGACTGCGGTCTTCTTCACTACGTCGCTGCCCGACCGACCTTCTATAGCCTTGAAATGCACTTGGCGGTCATGTTGCGCGAGATCGTGCGCTTCGAGCCGTCTATCGTCGTCCTTGATCCAATTTCGGCTTTTATGGGCAGTGGCGAGCAGCCCGAGGTGCAATCGATGCTGCTTAGGATGGTCGATTTTCTCAAATCACGCGGAACGACAGCGGTTTTTACCCATCTGATGCATTCACAGGCCGGCACAACCGAAACCGATGTCGGGCTTTCGTCATTGATGGATGCATGGATCCTGTTACTGAACCGGGAGATAGGCGGCGAGTTCAATCGTGAACTCTACTTGCTAAAAGCGCGCGGGCTATCCCACTCAAACCAGGTCCGCGAATTCGTGATGTCTGACAGAGGAATCAAGCTGCTTGCGCCCTACATTGGTGATGGCAGAGCCCTGACGGGATCGATGCGTCAATCAGAAGAGGCTAGGGCACGACGTAATGAAGTCGAGCGGCGTGCTGAAGTGGCAAGGCAGGCTGAACGCATCAAGCATCGGCGTCGAAAGGCGCTCGCACAGATCGAAGCTTTGCAGGCGGAGCTTGATGCTGATGAGATCGAACTGAATAAGGTTACGGATGCGGAAGATATGTATCTCGAGCAGTCCGCAATGGATCAACAGGAAATGGAGAAAAGCCGTCGTGTAGATGGTTAGGCGATTATGGAAACAAACGAAACACTAGAGGCTCGCGGCCCTAAGAAACTCGTCCTTTATGTTGCTGGAGAGACACCCAAATCGCTTGCGGCGATCAAAAACCTTGAAAAGATTTGCTCCGAGAATCTGCCGGGCAAGTACGTAATCGAGGTCATCGATCTCAAGAAATCTCCGCACCTTGCGCGGGAGCACAATATTGTTGCAATCCCGACCCTCGTGAGGGAATTGCCGACACCGATCAGAAAAATCATCGGCGATCTTTCAAATTCGGAAAAGGTACTGGTCAATCTTCAGGTAAGCGAAAACGAATGAGCAATGGCAGGTCTGACCTTTCGAAAGATGAACTCTATCGTCGGTTGGAGGAGGCGGAAGACATAATTCGCGCCATACGCGAGGGTGAGATTGATGCTCTTGTGATAAGAAAGAGCTCTGTCTCCGACGAAGTCTTCACGCTTGATGGCAACGATTCCTATCGGTCATTTATGGAGGCAATGGACATCGGGGCTGCTGCTTTCGATAGCCATGGTAACCTCCTCTATTGCAACGGCGCTCTTTGCACGCTGCTTGATGTGTCCAAACAGTCCGTCGCCGAAGGCGGGTTTTGGGACGCCTTTGATGACGTAAATCGCGCCGCCGTCAATAACGCCTTGCGGGCAGCTCGCGATCAAAAGACCACCTGCGAGGTGCAGATCAGCGTTGATGGTTCCCTTCGCCGCCTTTTACTGAATTCAGACGCCCTCCAGCTTGGTGTCAACGATGCAGTCGCTGCCACGTTTACGGATATTACGGACCGCATCCAGGCCGAACGAAATCAGGAGGCGGAACGAACGGCGCTTGCTATTCTCGCCTCCGCGGCTGAGGCGGTTGTGGTTACCGACGAAGATGGCATTGTATCACACGCAAATGCCGCAGCGATTGCCCTCGCATCCTGTGATCCCGTCGGTCTGTCTTTTGATAAAGCCTTCGGCCTGGAATTTTCAGCAGCCACCGGTTTGATGCAGGGCGACGATTTCATTGCGCTCGCTGTAGCTGGCCAATCCGTCCAAGGGGTTGAAGCGTTGGCGCCGCGCGGACGCATAACACAGGATGTTCTCGTCAGTGCGGCTCCCTTGCGCGTTGCTGAAAACCAGACGAAAGGCGCAGTGGCGACCCTAGTTGACCTTTCGGCAAGAAAATCTGCTGAGCGCCAGCAACTTCTTCTGATGCGCGAGCTCGATCATCGGGTTAAAAACACCCTCGCGCTTGTCGTGTCGATATCGAACCGGACAGCATCGACCGAAGACAGTATCGAAGGCTTTCGTGAAGCATTCTCAGGCCGCATCCATGCATTGGCTGCTACTCACAACATTCTTGCTGATCGGTCCTGGTCATCTATACGGCTGAGTGAACTAGTGGCCGCGGAGCTTGCGCCCTTTGTTGCCGACTATCACCGAAGATTTTCCATCGACGGAAGCGACGTTGAGATTTTGCCGCGGGCAGCAGTACCCCTTGGGCTGATCATCCATGAGCTGGCAACAAATGCCGCCAAATATGGCGCGCTCACGAGCGAGAGTGGCACAATCTCTGTGCAGCTGGATCCGAATGTCGAGGGCGAAAGCCGGATCATCCGCTGGGTCGAGCGTGGAGGACCTGAAGTCTCGCCACCGACACGAAAAGGATTCGGTCATACGGTCATCGAACGTAGCCTGAAATATTCACCCGCCGGTGGCGCACAAATCGACTTTGCTCCCTCTGGTGTAACATGCTCGATCAGAATACCGGCTGAAGATGTTATGGCCACATCGCCTATCCTGTAAAATTCTGGCAAAGTCGACGGGTTTATGCCCTCGCCTGCCTTTAAGGGAGAGGAAATTAGAATGGTACGGATACGCTGTTTAAGCTCTTGAGCCGATACGAACCACTGACCCGTCATTTTGGCGGCTAACTTCCAGAAGGTTATTCATTCGACCAAACGTTTACCTCCTCATACTGGTAACTATCGACCCGAAGAAACTGTGCTCCCGAATGACATGATTTGAAACGAACAAGCCTCCCGCGGGAAAAAGTGCGGCAGGCCGACGCGAGGCTAAAGCCGAAGCTCCACTAAAGTACATGTCGTCTAGGATCGACCGTTGCAATCCACGCGAACTTGCGTTTATCGGTTTTCCGAGCTGATTTCACTACACCAGGAGCTACCGTGCTTATCCTCGTCCGAGACAACAACGTCGACCAAGCCTTGCGTGTCCTCAAGAAGAAACTTCAGCAGGAGGGCGTCGTCCGGGAAATGCGCTTGCGCGAGCACTTTGAGAAGCCGTCGGAGAAGCGCGCACGAGAAAAGGCAGAAGGCTTCCGCCGCGCCCGCAAACTCGCTCAGAAAAAGCTGAACAAGGAGTTGGGCATTGGTCCGGCGAAGAAGTCGAAACCATCACGATCCAAATAATCGCCGCCTGATTTTATAGGGCTGGCCACCCGGCCAACCAAAGCATCGCCATATACGTCCGGTGATAGACAATGAACCCGCATCAGCAAATACCCGAACGATCCGAACTCTCCGGCCGCTATACCGACAACGGCATCACCGTCATTGTGGAAATCTTCCGGCCCGCAGGCGCAGATGATTGGCGGATGGAGGTGACTAGCTTAGAAGATCAGCTCACCGACTGGAATGAATCTTTCGCGTCAGCTCATGAGGCATGGGAAGAATTCATCTATGTCGTCAATACGGAGGGGATCTCGGTTTTCCTTTAGCGCCTCCCGACTTTATCGAGGAACTGGGATTGGCGATCGACAGCGACAGACGGCGAATGATTTTCGATCAGGTTCGCGCCAAAGCGATGTCGCGGGGCATGCCTATCGACAATAACCCAAAGTTCCTGGCCTGGGTCGATCTATGGATCAGCGGCGAGTACGAGATGTCCGACCTCAGGTCTCGATACAATGACCTCGTGACATGTCGAACCCGGCGATCAAAGTCTGTTAATGGAGTCGATGATGAACTGCCTCAAGATACCGACCCGGATGCCGATTGAAACCTGACGGCGTCTTTTCCGGCAGCCTTTGCATCGTAAAGAAGCGCGTCGGCCTCATTCAGGAGCTCGGACACATCACGCTTCTCGCCTGTCCAAATCCCGCCTATGCTCGTGCGGATGTCGGCGACCTTATTGGAAATTGGGATAGGCTCCCTCATCCGTGCGAGTATCCGCTCAGCGGCCGCTTCGCCTGTGGACCGATCGCCCGCAACAACCACAACGAATTCATCCCCGCCCGTGCGTGCCACAAGATCGGTTTGTCTTACGGCTGAGGTCAGGCGCGCGGCTGTGGTTTGCAGGACGACATCTCCCATCGCGTGGCCATGAGCATCATTGACCTCCTTGAAGCCGTCAAGGTCGAGTGCAAGGACAGCGAAACCGTCAGCAGAAGTTAATGCCGCAAATTCCGTCGACAGCCCACGCCGGTTCAGCAATCCGGTCAACACGTCTGTGCGCGCCGTCTCCTCCAGCATCTCGATCCGACGTCGCTCGTCGGTAAAATCGATTGCCATGCCGACAATCTTCACCGGCCGTCCGTCACTGTCGCGCAAAAGCCTTCGGTCACAACGCATCCACCGTTCGCCGTGGACGGTATCAAGGCGGTACTCGGCGACGTTCTGATCGAGCTCACCGGCGATCAGCGGTGTAAGATCGGCTTGGGCGCCGTCATTGACATTGACCCTGTCGACATAGCGCTCGAGATCGAGGCGCGCGGCCGTCGGGCCTCCGATGAACTGAGCCAGTCGATCCGAGGTCTCGAACTTGCCTGTCAGGATGTCCATCTGCCAGAAACCGCCCCGAACGGCTTCAAGCGCCAGCTCAAGCTGCGCTGCCCGCTCGGCGAGCTGACGCTCATGCTCCTTGTGGCGGGTGATATCCTCGACCTGTGATATGAAGCGTACGACCTTGCCCTCGGCATCGCGCATCGCGGCAACATGGATCAGGACGTGAACGATCTCGCCAGATGGCCGGACGTATCGCTTCTCGATCGTGTAGCCGTCTCGCCTTCCCTGCAGCACCTGCTGAAAGAGGATGAGGTCTGCCTCGATATCGTCCGGATGGGTAAAGTCCCTGAAATGCGTTCCCAGTACCTTTTCGAGCGGAAGCGACAGAAGCTTGGCGAAAGCTGCGTTGCCGCGAATAATGCGCCCCTCTAAATCGACCAGAGCGATCCCTATCGGAGCATTCTCGAACGCAAAGTCGAACAGCGCCAGCCGGGTTTCAGGGTCGTCGGCCGTATACGGTTCCGCTACCATCTTTCCTCCAAAGACAAGAGCATCACGGAGATACGTGTGTTTTAGGGGATGATAATCAAGGTGTTGGCCAGCATTACCACACAACGGCAGCCTGCATTTGCGCCGGCTTCTTGATGTCAGACACCTTCGAAATTATCTCGGGGCTTATCGGAATAATCGAAGCCGCTGAAATGGGTCGACTTTCGAGGCCGGTTAGATCAGGGAGGAAAACATGAACAGAGGGAGCCGGGGTCTTTCCACGAGCGACATGCGCACACTGAGAATGCTGTTGGGCCGCTACGCCGCGCGATACCATCTCGCCGGCCCGGAGAAAAATGACTTGATCGAACGAACGTTTCAGGCGTTGGCGAGCAATCCGGACATTTTTTTCGAGATCCCAGTTGAAAAGGTCGCCGCAGAAACGATGCACCGTATCTACACCGGCCGTTAGATCAACGGCCATTCACCATATCTGTCACATTGTCATTTTCATAATAAAGCAGCTGGTCATACTGTATGGCCCCGGCCAAAAGAGCGAGCCCATTCGCCGGCTGGTTAGGGTTCGTCAGGAGCAAGAATCACCAGCGGCGATCACTCTTTCGGTGTCGAACGTATATCTGACCTTTTGTCCGTCCTTTCAAATCCCAAGCGCCTCGAGATATTCGAGCTCATCGGCCAGCGTGAGTGGGACGTGAGTTCCCTTGCTCAAAAACCGAACATGAGCCAGTCCTCGCTGTCGCAGCATCTAAAAAAGATGCGGGATCTCAAGGTTGTCAGTGCAGGCCGGGACGCGCAGACCGTCTATTATTCGTCGCAGAACGAAGGCGTGGCCACGATCCTGGCCTCACTTACACAGATCTTCGCGTCCCGCAAGACCGTCGAACCCGCGACCTGAGCGACGGATGGTGCCGCGGTCTGGGTTAGACTTCGCCTGCCCCAAGAGCGGTGCTTCAAGGGGTCCATAATCGCCAGAGCGGACAGGTCTCGGCCTCACAATCCACCGATCTTCGCGTCCGTTCGACGCCGAAGATGAGGCGGGACATCTTCGAGCTCAGCGAGCTTATTGTTCTGCTTTAAAAAAAACCCGAAAGTTCTCGCGGGCCGCGTCGATCGGCCGGTGACCGCCCGCCGCTTCACGATAATATCGGACAAGGGTCTCGTAAGTGAGGTTGCGCTTCTCCCGGGGCCACTCGTCGAGAAAATCGAACACATCATTCAGTCCGACGATTTCCTGCGCAAGATACCGGCGCTGTGCACAGATGGGCTGGTCGAATTGAGCGAGCAACATACCGACCTCCTTTTTTTGCTCGGAACAGACTGATCACTGAAGCCGGCCCCAGATCGGGCCGGCTAATAGCACGCTTTGATTCGTCCTCGGTGCTCGGGTTAGGCGACCTTGCGATCGGCTTCGAGCCGGAGCGGCTCGCCGGCGGATGAAGCGGCTACGATCTCGATCTTGCGCGGTTTCATGGCTTCGGGCACCTCACGCTTCAGGGCAATTGTCAGCAGGCCATTCTTCAGATCGGCCCCTTCCACCCTCACATGATCCGCAAGCTCAAACTTTCGCTCGAAAGAACGACCGGCGATGCCGCGGTGGAGATATTCGCCCTGCAGCTCTTCGGCTTTCCCGCCTTTGATCACCAGGACATTGCGCTCCTGAGTGATATCCAGATCCCCTTCGCCAAAACCTGCCACCGCCATCGTGATGCGATAGTCGTCTTCGCTGGTCTTGACGATGTCATAGGCCGGCCAGGTCTCTATTGCGTTAAGGCGCTGCGTATTGCTGAGCAGATCGATCAGGCGGTCGAAACCAATGCTCGAACGATAGAGCGGGGCAAAATCAAGTTCAGTTCTCATAACCATATCCTCCGTAAAGCAACATGGAAGGAAGCGGGAAATCCGCCTCCTCGGTCAGCCGACCCCTCATTGGCCGTCGGCGTTGACCGATTTGGTTTTTGAGATTTTGTCGTTCAAGACCCCTATCGAAAATTTTTCGGGCTCCCCAAAGCCATCTTGTTCGTTGGACATCCGATCCTATTTCGAGTCGCGATCTTTGACTTGGGAGCATTGGGATGGATGATGGAATGACCGAAACGTTTTTCGAAGCCGACGTTGAGATTTTGCCTCCGCATCACGCCACTCAACACGAGACGGCCATTTGCCGTTGCTGCTGTCGCCAGCGTCCCAACTCCGCCATGGACGAAGACGGCTGCGGCATTTGTAACGAATGCTTGGCACCTTAGCCATTCGATAGAAAAGCAGGCGTTGCACCTCTGGCGGCAAACTGAAGCTGAAAAGAAAATGAAAAATGGCTGGTATCACGGATTGAATGGATGATCGCCGGTCATCCATCTGTCCTTAGGTGGCGCGCAGGAGCGCTAGTTTCCGAAGCCATAAGTGCGAACCTCGTACGGCAACGTACCGATGCCGCGATGGTCTCAAACGTCAGGAACAACGCCTACGCTTAATCTTCGTCGCCTTATTCCAGCATAAGCGCACGCTGGCTCATCTGAGGCAACGCGGTCATTGATCTCAAGGAAAAGCAACCGCGGTCAACGGTGATGGAAGGCGCGTTCGTTTGCCTGGATCGTGCTGAAGAGCTGATCGCCACCTTTCATAATGTCGCCCTGCAAGAGTGCGCGGCGTCGGATGCAGCGGTTCATCCCACCGCACGCGAGTTGTGGTCCGGAACAACAGAGCGGCCACCGTGTTCCCCTCGATAAGGCTACCCATTAAAGGACATAGCGGATGAAGACACTTGGTATCGCCTACGCCGGAACGCTCATTTCATTTCTGCTCATCGATGCGATCTGGCTTGGCGTCCTTGCGAAGAACTTCTATCGCGACCAGCTCGGAGACATGATGCTGTCGACCCCGAACTTCGCGGTTGCGGCGGTATTTTATCTATTCTTCGCGATCGCTATCGTGCTCCTAGCGGTCCGCCCGGGTCTCGAAGCAGGCTCATTGTGGACGACCGTTGGTCACGGGGCGATACTCGGTCTTGCAGCCTACGGCACCTACGACATGACCAATCTCTCGACCTTGAAGAACTGGCCGGCCCCGCTGACGATCGTCGATCTGGTTTGGGGCACGGTCCTGACAGCCGCTGGGAGCGCATGCGGTTACGCGGCAGCCCGTCAGTTCGGGTAACGGGCTGTGATCTTCTTCACCGGAGACACGCATTTTGCAGATCCCCGCGTATTGCGCATCGATCGTCGTCCATTTCCGGACATGGCATCGCATGACGCTGCAATCGTCGAGAACTGGAATGTTGTCGTCGGGCAAGATGACGACATCTGGCATCTCGGCGACTTCATGTCGGTGAAAGGAGGAGAGTGCGCGGCTCTGCTTGCAAAGCTAAACGGCAGGAAACACCTGATCGTGGGCAATAACGATCCGGGGACGACCACCGGCTCCGATGGATGGCACAGCGTCCAGCACTACGCCGAAATCCGGGAGGGCGGCCATCACCTGATTCTTTGCCACTACGCATTCCGGACATGGAACCAGATGGGCAAGGGATCGATCAATCTACACGGCCACTCGCATGGCCGCTTGAAGCTCGCACCGCGCCAGTTCGATGTCGGCGTCGATTCGCAAGGACTGAAGCCAGTCAGTTTGACGGAAATTCTCGATTCCAGAAAAAGGACCAAAGGCTCTTCCGCCGCCATCTAGCGCGCCGAAATCTATGCCTTTGGTCAGAGATGGCCAGGACAGGTGCGCCTCAGGGATGCTCGTGGCCTTTGGAGGAAGGGCTGGGCGAAGCGTGTTCTCGACGCTTGTCATCCGCCAGGTCATCTTTATCGATCAGGTCCTGAAGGGTTTCGTGTTCGTCTTCGCCGGCCAGTTCATCCAGAGCCTGATCCCAGTGCCGGACCGCCGACCCCTCGGGCCGCCCTTCGTTTTCCCAGATCTGATAAGCTCTTTGCTGAATGCGCTCGTATTGATCCCTGGCCATCGTCCAACCTCTTGAGACACCCTGAAGTCATGGCATTCGCCTGCGAGCATAAGTGCGCACATGCCAACAAGTTCCTCGAAAGGAGCGCCTAGCTGGATCGGCATTGCCCGACTTCGCGAACCAATCCGCTGGATAATCGTTTGGAACGGACGATGGATGGAGACAGGATGATGACCGCAGCAAAGCAACGGGAGATCCAGGAACAGGTCGCCGAGGCAGATGAGCAGGAGGTGTTACCTGAGCCGCGTGCCATGCAGGCCGGCGCCCGGCGATAGCCTGAGCCGCCCTCCCCGCAGCGACACCAGGACAAGCCCGGCGGCGAGGCAGCACTTGTGCCGGCGACCATGTATGACGCGCCGTTTTATATCGGCTCGGCCAAGCTGAAGGACATGGTTGCTCTCATCACTGGTGGCGATAGCGGCATTGGAAGATCCGTGGCGGGTCTGTTCGCCCGCGAGGGTGCCGACATCGCGATCGTCCATCTTGATGAGGATGAGGACGCTGCGCAGACCGCCGCCGCTGTCGAGAAAGAAGCCGGACGCTGCCTGGTGATCAAAGGAGATGTGAAGGAGCCGGCCTTCTGCCGCGACGCTGTCGAACGGACTGTCGCCGAATTCGAAAAGCTCGATGTCCTCGTCAACAACTCTGCCTTCCAGGTCCATACCTACGACATCGCCGATCTGACCGAGGATCATTTCAACGAGACGTTGAAGACAAATCTCTACGGGTATTTTCATATGGCACGCGCCGCCGTTCCGCATCTCAGAAACGGTTCGGCCATCATCAACACCGGGTCTGTCACCGGCTTCGATGGCGAAAAGACGCTGCTCGATTACTCCATGACCAAGGGCGGCATTCATGCCTTCACGAAGTCACTGGCATCGCAGCTCATTCCGGAAAGGCATCCGTGTCAATTGCGTTTCGCCCGGCCCTGTCTGGTCGACGCTCAATCCGAGCGACAAGGAGCCGGAAGAGGTTACCGAATTCGGCTCAGGCACGCCGATGAAGCGCCCGGCCACGGGCCGCAGAACGAGAAGGATTAGCAGCGCTGACGCGATTTCAGTCCAGCCAACGTTTTCCAGCAGGCCCACAGTGATTGAACCACCAAAGGCAAGCAGAAGGAGCATCATCGCAATGCGCTTGATCTGCTCGGTGATATCATGCATATCGCGTTGAAAGTCATGGTCCCGATGTGAGTTTCGCAAAGTCAGCGCGGTCACGAAAACGGCGAAGAACCCCTAGCACTGCAGAATCTCGGACACGCCATAGGAGACAAAGGTGGCGGCAATCGCGACGAGACCATCACCGGTTTTCGCCAGGTATCGCCGGGCATCCTGAACGTTATCCACCCAAAGATTTTCCCTACGATCCAGCCGCACCCGATGCCTGCGATCGTTTCTCAAAATACGTGCAATGTGAGCCAACTGGTGAACCAGTCTTCCCCACTGTCGGCGAGGCTCAGAACAATCGCCAGATGTACGAACGGAAATGCAAAACCGTCATTTAGTCCCGCTTCCGAAGTGAGAGCGAACCGACGGTGTCTTCTCCTCCCTCCTGCGGTCCGCCAACCTGGATATGGCAGCAAGAACCGGATCAGTCGGTGACAGGCTTGCCGCCAAAAGCAGCGCGCCGAGGACGCTGAGGCATAGAAAGCCCACTCCAATGAAGAGAAGGACCAGAATGCTCAACGGCATCGTAATCAGTAGTAACCTCCAGGTTATTTCCCATCCTTTGAACGAGAAGCGCCGATCGATTTTCAGGCCAGCACCCATGAGGGCTATGATCACGACGAATTTTGTGAGGCGTTCGGTGGCATACTGATGAGAATTCGGGAGTGGGTCCAATCCAACATAAGGGACGGTATAGATTAGTCCACCAATCGGCAGGCAAACGATGGGCAGCGACAACGGGAGGCGCCGGAGAGCCAGTGGCAACCAGACCACAAGCGCTATGAGAAATCCGGCACCCGCCAAACCGACGACATAAGGATCCAGCTTCCAACCAAAAAAATCCAACTGTGCGCCCTTAGACGCCCAACGGATCATCGCGACCGTGCACGAGGGGACCAACTCGGGCTCGTTATTTCTCTTGCTCTACACGTGAAGCTGTTGCCGCCATAAATGTTCCATGACAGACGGTACCCGGGCGCATCCGCAAGGTTGTTCCGCTCCGTCGTTTTTGAACTCGACGATCAGTTATAAGCACTCTGGTCAACCAGTAGGACGCAGGCTTCGAACGATGGATGATGCGAAACAGTGCCTCGATGGCTCAGGGCTCGTTGGCGGCGGACAAGCCGGTGATGCCATCAGGCAGATGGACTGGGGGTCGACACCGCTTGGGCCAATTGGCTCATGGCCCGCGGAGTTGAGGGCGAACGCCCAGACAATGCTGGCGTCACCAGTGCCGATGGCAATTATTTGGGGTCCAGAAGGAATTCTCATCTATAACGATGGCTATGCGGCGATTTGCGGACCGCGCCACCCGGCGGCGCTGGGCGGCAAGCTGCTGGACGTCTGGCCTGAAGCCGCCGACTTCAATGCACGCGTGATTGCTGCAGGATTGCGTGGTCAACCGCTGAGCGTCCATGCTCAGGAGCTTGAGCTCTGGAGGCATGGCAGGGCGGAACAGGTCTGGATGGACCTGGAGTATCTTCCGATAAGAAACGGCAGCGGCCAGCCGATCGGCTCGCTTGCCATGGTCTTCGATATCACGCAGCGCGTGCTCGCGGAACGGCGGCTGGCGCAAAGCGAAGAACTATATCGGTTCCTCGACGATCTTGGCCAGGCTATCGCCGGCCTGCAGGACGCTAACGACGTCCTCGCCGTCACGACACGTATGGTCGCCGCGCATTTGGACCTCTCCAATTGCGCTTACGCCGATATGGATCCCGATCAGGACGGCTTTACAATCCGCGGCAACTGGCACGCGCCTGGATCGCCCTCGATCATTGGACATTACAGCCTTGCCGATTTCGGCAAGCTTGCGGTTCAGGAATTGTCGGCAGGCCGCTCCCTGATCATCAACGACAATCTCAATGAGATTGCGCCTGAAGAGGCGAAGACTTTTCAGGATATCGGCATCACTGCGACGATCTGCATGCCGCTGGTAAAAAACGGCCGGTTAGCCGCTTTGATGGCTATTCATGACAGGAAGCCGCATAAATGGTCCGGCTATGAACTGAATCTTATTCGCGAAGTCACGGAAAGATCATGGGCGCATGTTGAGCGCGTCGGGGCTGAAGCCAACCTTCGCGCAAGCGAAGAGCAACTGCGGCTCGCCATCGATGCGGCGGAAATCGGCCTTTGGGACGTGGACGTGGTTGCGGGCACTCTGTTCTGGCCGCCGCGCGTCAAGGCAATGTTCGGGATTTCGCCAGACGTGCCTGTCTCCATGCAAGACTACTATAGCGGCCTTCATCCAGACGACCTTGAACGGACTTCAATCGCCTACGCGGCTGCGGCGAACCCGGACGTTCGCGCCGTTTACGACGTCGAGTATCGGACGATCGGCAAGGAGGACGGTATTACCCGCTGGGTCGCAGCAAAGGGGCGTGGTGTATTCGAGGGCGACCGCTGTCTGCGGGTGATCGGAACTGCGATCGACATCACCGAACGCAAAAAGACAGAAGTAGCCTTACGCGAACTCAACGACACCTTGGAAGCTCGCGTCGCCGAGGGTCTGGCCGAACCTAAACTCTTGGCCGATGTCGTTGAGAATACGACAGCCATCATCTTTGTGGCGGACCATCGATATCGTTGGCTGGCGATGAACAAGGCGGGGGCCAAAGCTTTCGAACAGGTCTATGGCGTGCGCCCGGTGATCGGGGCGTCCATGCTCGACGTGCTCGATCATCTGCCTGAGCAGCGCGAGCATGTGCGTCGCACATGGTCTCGCGCACTTGCGGGTGAAGAATTTACACTGCTGGACGAGTTCGGAGACGGCAACCTGTCTAAGCGCTGGTTCGAGCTGAACTTCAATGTTCTGCGAGATGCTGCGGGACATCAGATCGGCGCTTATCAGATCGCATACGACGTCACCGAGCGCCTGGCAGAGCAACGTCGCCTGGCGGATGCAGAGGAACAGCTTCGACAGTCGCAGAAGGTCGAGGCACTCGGCCAACTGACCGGTGGTGTCGCGCATGACTTCAACAACTTGCTGACCCCCATCATCGGCTCGCTCGACATGCTCGTGCGCAGACAGATTGGCAACGATCGGGAGCGCAAACTGATCGGTGGCGCGCTACAGTCGGCCGAGCGGGCCCGAATTCTCGTCCAGCGACTTCTCGCGTTCGCTCGGCGACAGCCGCTTCAGCCGACTGCGATTGACGTGAAAACGTTGGTAACCGGCATGGGTGAATTGGTCAGTAGCACCACGGGTCCGCAAATCCTGGTCGCAATCGATACCCCAGAACATTTGCCGGCTGCACGCGCCGACTATAACCAGGTGGAGATGGCGCTCCTGAACCTAAGCGTCAACGCAAGGGACGCAATGCCGACTGGCGGCACATTGCGCATCACTGCGAGTTCCCGCGAAATTCTGGCCGATGCGGAGAGCGATCTGAAACGTGGCCGCTACGTGACAATCTCGGTAGCTGACACCGGTGAGGGGATGAGCGAAGAAACCATGGCTCGCGCAATCGAGCCCTTTTTCTCGACAAAGGGCTTGGGACAAGGGACCGGACTTGGCCTGTCGATGGTGCACGGTCTTGCTCAGCAACTTGGCGGAGGCATCCGTATCTTCAGCCGGCAGGGGGTAGGCACGAACGTCGAGCTCTGGTTGCCCGAGGCCGACGTTGCCCCTGTTCCTTTTCCGAAGAGTGTGGACGCAACCGCTGCGTCTCCTACCCATCGCGGAACAGTATTGCTCGTCGACGACGAAGATGTTGTCCGCAGCAGTGCAGCCCATATGCTGGACGAGCTCGGTTTTGAGGTCGTGGAAGCGTCCAGCGGAGAGGCCGCACTGGCGGCGCTGGACCGTATGCCGGTCCTGAAACTGCTTGTCACGGACCATCTGATGCCGGGCATGGATGGGGTAGAGCTGGCGCGCCGTGTGAAGCTCACCCGGCCGGAACTGCCCTGTCTGATTATTTCAGGATATGCGGACGTTGGGGGTATCGCACCTGATGTGCCCAGACTGACGAAGCCATTCAAGGTCGAGGAACTTAGGGAAGCCTTGGCCACATTGAGGTCCGGATCTCAAAAGCCTTAAAGGACACGAACCGCCTACCCGTCATTTGTTGGCTTTATCCCACCTTGTCAACCACTTGGTCGGAGCGACCGATATGGGGGCCGTTACCGGATCGCCCGCCTAGCCAAGAAAGCTAAAAAAGCGGTTTTGAGCTCCGTGCGGTCAACGGACATCCCGGGAAATACACTATTGGAAATACATTCTTCCGACAATATCTCATTCGCGATGACAGTTAGGAATGTTTGGAAACTTCGGGCATTCTCGAGCATTCGAAGCGGGAGGCGCAGGCAGTGCAGACGTCCGAAAATATCAGGCTGCTGGAGCACCGTCTGGCTGAGGCAGCGGCGCAACTCGCCACAACCGAGGCCGCGCATCGCGCACGGGAGAAGAAACAAGCTTTTTTGCTTGAGCTGAGCGTCGCCCTGAGGCCGATTTTAGACGCACGGGACATTCTGGGCGTCGATCGAGCAATGTACGCTGAAGTGGATGGCGCTCTGGGTGCGGAGACCGGCACCATCCACGCCCAGTTCGTGCGACCGTCCGCCAACGACGGTCGTGCGACGGTCGGAGTTTCCCCACCAGTTTACCTCCCATCAGTTCGGTGTTCATACAATGGACGCCCGCTACCGAAGCGTGCCGTTGATCGTAATGGACGTTTCGAGCGATCCGGCTATTGGACCGGCAGAGTTCCGGCTCCATCCGACGGATTGCCCCAGTGACGCTAAAGCGAGCCGGTACACGTGCGCTGTAACGGAGAAGTTGCCGCGCCATACGTTTGGTGGTAATAATTACTACCAAACGAAGTCATGTAGCTATGCCCAATGTTGAAAAAGTCAGCGTCTCGATGACCCCGCAACACGCAGAGCTGTTGCGCGATGCCGTTAATAGCGGCGCGTATGCCAGCGCGAGCGAGGTTGTACGCGAGGCCATGCGTGACTGGTCGGCCAAGTGGATGCAGAAGCGCGACGATATCGCTAAGCTACGTGCGATGTGGGAAGAAGGCAAAGCGAGCGGACCTGCCGTCGAAGTGGATTTTGATGCAGTGCTTGAGGAAGACAAACTGACCTTCGCGCCGGCCAAGACGCTCAAGGATAAACTAAACAAGTGATCTCTGACATGGAGAGCCCTGCCCTCACGGGCGGGGCACTCCGGATCAGTCCCTGTTGGACCGGGACCAGATGAGGGTGAGGCCTTCCTCGCCTTCGACCTCGATCACCGTTGCGCAGATCGGGGCCGGGAAGCTCGGGGCTTCTTGCTTGACCGAGAGATGGTCGCGGCCTTCGTTCGAAGTTTTATTCCAGGCTGCGCCGAACTCCCTTGCCCCCGCCAGGATGCGGTAGTCGGGTCCTTTATCAGACGTGCGCTCGACGGTCCGGATGGTTGCCAACGTCGGATTCCTTTTCGGTTGTTCGGGCCGCGTCCATCGCGGCTTCATGGCAGTCGATAGGACCGGAGACGAGCGGCCCGCATCTGAAAGGCTGAAACAAGGTGGAGGACGGCCAAGGGGAAGCTTTCTTTGCATTGCGAGGAATGGAAGCGAAACGCACAGGGGAAGGAAACGATGCGGCCGTTGCGGACGCCGATCGAGCCGAGCACAGCGAGGCGGCCTTTGGTCAGACGTACCTCATCGAGACCGCAGTGGACGTGCCAGCTTGGCGGATCAAAGGTTGAGACTATGGCGTCATCTGCGCGGGACAATTACATACATGTCTTCATCGCCCAGCTGACCTGACAGAGTACTTAGCCGAAACTTCCTGTCGGGGAACCTCTGTGGGCTGCCGCGTGACTCGGCCGGAGGTACTCAGCGTGACCGTAGCCGCCCTCAGGAGCCGAGCTCGACTTAAGCGCTGTTTCTAGTGAAGGAGCAGGGCTTGCGCTCCTCCTGATAGCAGTTCCAAAGTCTCGGTTCGACGAGTACCTGCTCGCGTGTGGTCCCATGGACAACTGGACCTTGCCTTTGCCGGCATTTTTCGCCGCATACATGAGATTGTCGCCGGCGATGATCAACTGCTCGGCTGAGCGACCATCGCTTACGTCAACGAAGAGTGCCCCCACGCTGCAACCTACCAGATAACCGGTCGACGAGAGCGCCGCCGTCAATTCGGTATGAAGGTCTTGCGCCGTTCTGATCGCTTCGCCATGGTCGGCGACGGCTATGGCGATCGCAAACTCGTCGCCGCCGAGCCGCCCTGCAATCTGCGCCTCGGACGTGAAGCTGTTAGCAGACGCTGCAAATGCCGTCAGCACCAGATCGCCTGCAGCATGGCCATGCTGATCGTTGACGCCCTTGAACCCGTCCAAATCAATGTAGGCTATGAGGAGCGGTCGGCGCGGTCCGATCGTGCTGGACAACCGCAGTCTCAGTTCGTCCTCGAATGCTTTGCGGTTATACACGCCAGTCAGCGGATCATGTGTAGCCAGGTAAGCTACTCGATCATGTGAGCGCTTGAGACCCATGACGACCGCCGCGTTGACACCAAACGAAATCAATCGCCCGACATTGTTGTTGAAACCGATCCAGAAGTCAGGGTCGGGACTGAACATCGGGTAACGTAGCCCAGCGACTATTGCGACAGCCACTGTGAACAGAAGGGCTTGTCGCGTGCTTAGCGTCCAGCAGGCGATGGTCACTGGGACGATATAAAGCGCCGCCATCGATAGCTGTTGCTGGTAGGTGCCGACGTCAAGCAGCAGGGCAACCAGAGTGACGGCGAGCAGGATCGCCCATCGCTGGCCGACCGGGCGTTCTCGCAGCCAATCTCCCAGTTGCTCCGCCAGGCTTTCCTTCCTGGGTTCGGTAGAATGCTCGGTCGTCAATCTGTTTATCCTGTAGGTGGCGATAGTTTCCCGTCGAGCCCGGATCGCTCGGCGTTGAGCAAAGCGTGGCGATCCACGCATGATTACGAACGGTAAGGTGTATTAGCGAGCGGGAAGAGTTTCAGAGGGGCCGACGTGGGTGCGTTGATCAGATGGAACGGTGCGCGCCGGTAAGAGGGGGCTGGTGATGAAGCGTTTCAAGTGGATGTCCTACTGCGATTTCAGCGAGGAAATGTTTTGGTCAGAGGCTGGTTCCCAAGACAATGCTCCCATGCGGATCAAGGTAACTTATCAGTTACGACCCCGCGCTCGGATTTGGTTTAATGGCCGCGTGCCGTCAGGGATCAAAACCAAACTAGGCTGGAGGAAGCGATAGTTGGCGGACTGGTGTGGAAATTCGCGATCAGCCACCCCATCTAGGTTGGTAAGGTGCCAGACTTTTTGCGGTCGGCACGGTCAATTTTCCCAGGAGAGCGAAATGTCCAATGAAAAAGGTGCTGGCGCGCCTTTAAGCGCCGTTGCAGTCGCCAAGAAATACCGGATTGACTTGGAAGACGCCAAGGCGATCGTGGCCGAGCATGGAGACGATGCAAAGGCCATTCATAAGGCCGCTCGTCGAATAGCGGCCTAACGATCGTCATTATTAGGCGAAAGTCTAACGGTTTATGTCGGTTTGATTTAAAACGGGAGAAGACGTTGACGGGCCAATGGAAAGGACCGGTGCGGCCGACGGAAGACGGTTTGCTGATTACGATCGAAACGCCTGCGCAGGCGCGGACCTGGTTGCGGCATGCTCGGAAATCGGGTCCCGCATGGAGTGATTCGCTCGAGAAATGTTCGGCAGCCGCTGATGGTCTGTTTTCGAGCACTGAGGCCAGACGAGCATTGGCGACCGCTTCTCCTTGATGTCCTGACGCAGAGTGGAGGCGCGTACCGCACGACTTTTGTCGCCGGTATTTCGACATGGTGCTCCGCACAGCGGCTATTGCTTGTCCAACCTTGCAAACAACACCCCGTATGCCCGATCGTTATCAAGCCCATCGAACATCTAGGGCGCCGGAGCATTCAATGCCCTCGCGGTGTTTCGAGCAGAGTGTTGATATAGGCTAAGCGTTTATTCGGTGATTAGGTTGATGGCCAACGGTCCTGTACGAAACAAAGGCTTTGTGCTTGTCGTCGAGGATGAGCCACTTGTGCGGATGTTCGCAGTCGCTTTCGTTGAGGATGCCGGCTTTGATGTCGTGGAAGCGAGCGATGCAAATCAGGCAATCGCTATCCTGGAGGCACGCGCCGATATACGGATCGTGTTCACCGACATAGACATGCCAGGTAGCATGGACGGAATGAAGCTCGCACGAGCTGTTCGAGACCGTTGGCCATCTATCGAAATCATTATCGTGTCTGGCCACAAGCGTCCCGTCGATAGCGACCTCCGTACCCGTGCGGTGTTTTTTTCGAAGCCTTACGATGTTGGCGCCGTGACAGTTGAACTCAATCGGATGGCTACATTGCTTTAAGGTGAAAAAGAGAGTGCGATGAACGAAACAAAATCAGAGTTTTTTATAAGCGCCAACGGAGACAGGTGGTTTCTGGAGCGCGACGGAAACGCAACGGAACCGACCGTCGTCCACCGCGCGAACCCGGCTTCCGGCGGCACTGAGACGAGAGGGTCAGTGGATGACTTTCTAAAGGTCGCGGGCCACCACCCCCAAGGTGATGCGCTCCGCTACGCCCTCGCCGAACCTAGCAGCCTTGAAGAAGGAGGAAATCCCCAACCAGTTGCGGAACTGGAAAATGGGCCGATCGATATCCCTGGCGTCTGCGCCATTTCCCCAGCGCGATAAACGCCACTCTAAGCTTGACCTGCTTCTCGCTTTTCGAAGACGATGGTGACCTTCATGCCCATCCCGGTCGTCGACTCCACCTCAACATCAGCCTTTGCGTTATGTTTGATCGATTGCACGATCATCGCGCTGAGCTTTCCGCGTCTTGGCCAGTCGGACGGATGGCTGAGACCGATGCCATTGTCTGCAACCGAGATCCTACAGCCCGCGTCATCCACGACGCAGCGCAAGACAATCTCACCGCCATCACGTCCCTTGAACGCATGTTTGAGGGCATTCGTCATCAATTCATTGATGACCAGACCGACGGGCATCGCGATATTGACGGAGACTGGCCAGGTGTCGACCTTCATATCGAGGCGAATACCCTGAACCGCATGCGCTGCCATTACCGCCGAGGCAATCTGGCTAACATAGGTCCCGAGGTCGACAGTCTCATCCGCGTTGGTGTCGGAAAGAGAGCGATACAAGATCGTCAGCGCGTCTACCCGGCCTGCAAGTCGGTTGAAACGCTCACCCTCATCCGGATGTTGCGCGTTTCGGGCTTCCATGCGGATCAGCGCTGTGATCATCTGAAGATTGTTTTTGACCCTGTGCTGCAACTCCTTGAGCAGCACATCCTTTTCTCCCAGCGTGGTGGCCAGGTCAGTGGCGGTTTGTCCAGTGTTCGCAGTCGCGATAGCAACAAGACGAAAGAGAGGGGTTCCTGCGTCATTGACGATCGTATTTGACCACGCGTCAATGTACGAATCGGGCTCCGTCCCGGAAGATGTCGCAAATGTTCCCAGATACTCCTCTCCAGCCACAATGGCAGTCGTGAGATCCTGGTCTCCACTCACCGAGCGCACCAACGGGAGTGATGACCATGGCTTGCCCTGCACGTCCTCAGCTGAAATGCCGATTAATCGCTCAAATTCAAGATTGGCGTATAGGAGCACCTCGTCCGACGCGAGTTCTGCCACGGCCACTCCGAACGGGACGTGGTCGAGGAATTGTCGGAAGCGGTCATCATCCAGCGCCTCCCCAAGTTGAGGAAGGTCGGCTACCGTTTCGGGGCTCATTGGCGATTCTTCGGATTCTGTCATTTGCGACTCACGACCATATTCGTCCGCTGCTTATCATGCCGGATGGCGGTGAGCTAAGGGAATCCTGATTTTGGAGTGCCGTGCCCGTGAAGCGTTTCTTTGGCGGGATTGCGCTTGGATCGCTCGCCAAGCTGTGCCGATTATTCAAGACATCCGGTCAACTTGCCCACCGAGCAGCGTCAAGACGAGGCCGAAGCCCCCAGCCCGATCTGGATGCGCGCCAGCGGCGCTGCCAGCTTCCAGACGATCCGCTCGTCCGTGAAACTCCATTGCGCATGGCCGGACAAAGCGGTGGGCACAAGCTTACCGAGGACGAGGGCGCCGAAGCCCTCCTCCTGCGCCAGCAGATCGACGTAAGCTACGGCCGGTTCAGACCAGACGAGTTCGAAAATATCGCCGCCTTGATCTCTCGTCAGCCCCCAGGTAACGGATATGCCGCCAAGATCCGTGACCCCAAAGCGCATCGCATTCATGATCAGTTCGTGGAACGCCATGCCAAGATTAAGGACAGCGTTGGCGTCAAGCACGATTTCCGGGCCCAGAATTTGGACCGGCTGTAAAGCGTGAAAGGGTTGGATCTGATGCGCCACGAGATCCGCAAGCCTCACCCCGGCCCAATCGACCTGCGACAGCAAATCATGTGAATGAGAAAGCGCCATGATACGTTCGCGGACCCGCTGCTCGAATTCATCGATTGAGCGCGAGCGTGTCGCCGTTTGCCTGATAACGGCAAGAACGACCGCATACTGATTTTTCACGCGGTGATTGATTTCCCGCATCAGAAGGCGGAGCCGGCGATCGCTTTCGCGCGTCTCCGAGATATCCCGGGCGATGCTCGATGCACCGACAAGCCTACCGACCCCGCTTTTGATTGGAGAAATGGTGATCGAAATCGGGACCATCCGCCCGTCTCGATGGCGCCGGGTCGTCTGGAACGGTTCGATCTGCTCCCCCAGCTTCAGCCGGGGCAGGATATCCGCCTCCTCATCCCGTTTGTCTTCGGGGATGATCAGATAGATCGGCTGTCCGACCGCTTCGCTTTCCGCGTAGCCGAACATGCGTTCGGCGGCCTTATTCCAGCTGACGATCGTGCCGGAAAGATCCTTGCTGATGATCGCGTCGAAGGAAGATTCGACGATGGCTGCGAGGCGTTCTGCGCTGTGTTCATCCATGCCCGACCGCTTGGCTATTCTGCTTACGTGGGGATGATTTAGGCAATCCCATCGCAGTTCAACCTCGAAGACCATAAGAAAGTTCAGGCACGGTCATAAGTGAAGGACGTCAAGAGCGTCGTCACGAAATTGCTGGCCCGTTCCTTGACCAGCATTTCCGTCCACTCGCTGGTGCCCCGAAGCCTCAAGTCGGTCCGGATGCTGTCGACGGCCGCTTCTTCGATGCGGCTGATATGGGCGCTGAAGGCCGCTTCGCCACCACCATGGTACATGTCACGGATGACCATGCGCAGGATTTCCTGGATCGCGATCTGCCAGGCGGTATTGATTGCCTGCAGCTCGTTCGTGTCCGGTGCCATCAAAGGGCTCCTCAGGAATGAGTAAGTTCGAGCGCGACTGTATATCGCGTCCTGATCTATTCCGTGGCCGCATCCACCAAGGGGGCGGACGGCTGGGCGCTAAGCCTGCCGGGCCTTGCGGGCGGCATAACGCCGGTCGCGTTCAGCCTTGCGGGCGGCCTCGTCTTTGAGGACACGCGATATCCTGGCATTCTTGGCCGTCTGTCGCGCTTCAATCTCGGCTGCGGCGGCTGCCACAATCGCTGCCTGCTCTTGCGCCGCAATCGTTTCGAGGCGGGTGCGCTCCTCATGCTTCAGTCGTTCCCGTTCCGCACGGCGCGCTTCGCGAGCTTCAACAAGTGAGATGCGCTCCGCCTGTCTGGCGGCGTGCGTCGGCTCTGCCGCGTTCTTTGCTGCGCGGTAGGCTGTGAGGAGAGCTGCCTTGGCATCCGCAGCAGCGGAGCGCCGATCGGTGAGTTCGTTGTTTCTAGCGTGTTTCAAATTTACTTCCTAACTTTTGTGTTTGGGATGATCAGCTGGCCTTGCATCGTTTGGCAAGCAGCTTGGATGTTGCAGACAACCGGTCGGCTTGCTCCTTGGCCAGCCGCGCCTCGCGCAGCCTGACAGTTTTGGCATCACGTGCCTGGACAACGAATTGGAGCTCTTCCGCCGCATTGTTCTTGGCAAAGAACTCCGTCTGGAGATTGCCGAAGGCCGTCTCGGCCTTTTGGCGAGATTTACTATATGTCTCTGTCATTGAGTGTCCTCAACGTTGGCCATCAGGCCAAAACGAAAAAGGCCAGGCGTAATGCCTGGCCTCAAACTGATAATCGCTCCCGGCAGTGCCAGTACATCCGTGGTCAAAGGGAAGCAGATATCGATTAAGCGGTCTGCAGATTGCAGGCCGACATTTTGCCCGACTTCATGTCGCGCTCGAGTTCGAAGCCGATCTTCTGGCCTTCGACGAGTTCGCGCATCCCTGCACGCTCGACGGCAGAGATGTGAACGAAGGCGTCAGCGCCGCCGTTGTCAGGCTGGATAAAGCCGAAGCCCTTAGTGGAATTGAACCATTTTACTGTGCCAGTGGTCATGATGAACCCTTTCAAAGCATAGAGTGAGCGACCGCGAAGCATGTGCTGCGCAGACGAAAACCGACTATTTTTGAGAGGGAAGTTCGCTTAAAGCGCGGTGCCAATCGCGCGGTAGACAAAGCTCGGCAAGCAAAAGATCGATAAGTCCTCTATATTGAAAGTGACCAGGTACGTCAACGGTTAGTTTCGAAAATCGCCGCATTCGTCTTGTGGTTGTCCACCCGCAGAAGACCCGCGCTTGGCGACCGGTTAGGACGACAATCCTTTTTGGATCCTCCAGCGTTTAAATCACCCGACGGCGCTGCTCGATATACTGGGATGTTAAAATCCACCGGCAGCGCTTACCGTGTCGTGGCTTATGCCTGCACGCGGCGCGCCAGGTTTTCCTTATCGAGGACGTGACGAATTTCGCCGACAATTTCTGCCCGCCGTGCTGCCCTGTCCGCAAGAGACCGAGCGATCTCCGCCTCAGTCGCGCCCGGAGCAACGCTCCCAATCTCGTTTTCGGCGATATCGCGAAGAATGTTTATCAGCACAAGGTTCTTCTCGTGAACCTGCATCACCATTTCCTTCACTTTCAAACGCTGAGACATGATCGTCTTTCCTGCCGAAAACTGCCTTGGCCTGCTAACGGGTCGGGGGGCAAAATGGTCCCTGCAACATTTGAAATTCGTCATTCTGGTGAGCGACGCGCAAGCCTCGTTCCCTTGTTCTGTCCAGGCCCGTTAGGATCGATCGGGCGCCCTGCCAACTGGATCGCGGAGCCACGGCATTTTACAGATCGTTTTTTGCCCATCCACCTGATACTAGCAAGCTTCCGTGGATGTAATACACGCCACCATTTCGGCAATGGAGATGGTGGCCCGACTGAAGGGTTTCCGATGGTCTGGAAAACGCCGAAGTCCGACTATGTAAACGGCTACAAGATCGTCGAGCTCGAAGGGCCGACCTTCGAAGTCTTCGACGGCGATCGTCAGATCGGTGACGAGTTTCCCTATTCCGGGGAAGCCGCTGCCTATGCGAACTCTCTGCCGAAATGCATCGTACAAAGTGGGCGAGACAAACCTTGAGAGCGGACCCAAGTCCTTCGTCCCTGGAACAGCTCGGCTGGTCCACGTTTTTTTTGCGGATCAAGTCGGGCCCGGTGAGACGGACCTCGTTCCCCGGCGTATCGCCTCTTTCCATCGCGCACGCCTCGAGGCGATCGGTGTGATGGGGCCTGTTGGCCTGGAGCTGTCGGGAAACAGCAATACCGCTGATTACGCTGTCGGCGACTGAGTACTTGCCGATTCACTAACCGACATGCTCGTCACCAGGCTCGACAGGAAGAGCGTGTTTCAGCGACGGTCGGGAAACAACCGAGCGCGAGGCTCTCCGTGAAGGCATTGAGCGCCGCCTTGCTGGCGCTGTAGACCGAGAGAGCGGGCAACGGTCTTATCGTGACGGCGGAGCTGACGTTGACTATGACGCCTGAGCGCCGGACCCGCATTGGCTTCAGGCAAGATTGGGCTAGTGATCCGAAGATGGCCGCGTTTCTCGCTGCAAATGATCCGGCGGCAAACCCGACCTTCAGTCTCAAGAAGCCAACCTTCATCTCGCTTGGCCCCGACGACGCCTTTGTCTTTTTGAACACGACGCGGGCGCTGGTCGCGCGATTGAAGGCAGACCGAACACCTGTGACATACAACGAGTATCCGCACACGGACCA
The DNA here is from genome assembly GCF_014201355.1 of Aliirhizobium wenxiniae. Taxonomy (GTDB): domain Bacteria; phylum Pseudomonadota; class Alphaproteobacteria; order Rhizobiales; family Rhizobiaceae; genus Neorhizobium; species Neorhizobium wenxiniae. The sequence continues at coordinate 12,809 of NZ_JACHEG010000006.1, read as the reverse complement.
CTTCACCGTCATCCGGGCCGCGCAGCCTGACACTATGAGCTTCCTGAAGCAGCTATTCGCACACTGAAGCGCAATCGCGAGCGCTTAGAAATGCGCCAGTCTGCCATGACACTTTGAGGAATCCACCCATGTCACAATCCATCAGACGGATCGTACTTGCATCCAGGCCGGTGGGGCCGCCCAAGCCTGCCAACTTTCGTCTCGAAGAAGTGCCTATGCCCGAGGTACCCAATGATCACGTTCTGCTCGAGACCATCTACCTTTCGCTCGACCCCTACATGCGGGGACGCATGAGCGACGCCAAGTCCTATGTTGATCCGATCGCGATCGACGACGTGATGGTAGGCGCCACGGTCTCCAGGATCAAACAGTCCCGTAACCTGAATTGGAAGGAAGGCGACATCGTTGTTGGCTCCTCGGGTTGGCAGACCCATGCCATCTCCGACGGAAGCGATTTGCGAGGCATCGATCCGCATGCCGCTCCGATGTCGACCGGACTGGGTGTCTTGGGCATGACCGGTTTCTCAGCCTATGCAGGACTGCGCAACATCGGGCGCCCGAAGCCCAGAGAGACTGTTGTCGTCGCCGCAGCAAGCGGAGCGGTTGGCTCAGTTGTTGGCCAGCTCGCCAGGATCGACGGGGCGCGCATTGGGATAGCCGGGGGGGCTGAGAAATGTGCGTTCGTCAAAAACGAACTGGGCTTTGACGCCGCGATCGATCATTGTGATCCAGACTTCGCGCAACAGCTCGCCGAGGCCTGCCCAGACGGGATCGATGTCTATTTCGAAAACGTCGGCGGCGCCGTCTGGGATGCGGTCCTGCCACTTCTCAACAATTTTGGGCGGGTGCCACTCTGCGGGACGATCTCCCACTACAATGACGAAGCGTTGGGACCGCCATCCGTTGACCGGCTTCCTGCTTCCATAAAGGTCATCCAGCAGAAGAGTATCACGGTTCGGGGTTTCATGAACGTGGAGTTCATTGCGCAGCACACGACATTCTTAGAGGAAGCCGCTGGTTGGGTTGCTGACGGTATGTTGAAGTATCGAGAGGACATCGTAGACGGTCTCGACAACGCCCCCACAGCATTCATAGGTCTTCTTGAAGGGCGCAATTTCGGCAAGCTTATAGTTAGGGTGTAGACGCAATAGTAGAACGCAGCGCGATCGTCAGCGAGGCTAGTCTCGCTGGCGATCGTATTCTTCTTGTGCGCGCTCGAGCTCTGGGCCGTAGGCCATGGACCAGGCGTACAGCGCCTCGAACGGCTGCTGAAGCGAGCGGCCGAGCGCGGTGATAGTATATTCGACGCCGACCGGCGTCGTCGTAGTCAGAACTTCACGGCGGATAAGCCCGTTGCGCTCCAGTCTTTTCAAAGATTCGGAAAGCGCTTTGTGCGTGATCCCTTCGAGGCGCCGCATGATCTCGTTGAACCGCGACGGTCTGGTGCATAATACAGTCAGGATCAGCACAGACCACTTGTTGGCGATCTGCTCCAGCACCGGCCGCGCCTTCTCGACGTCCAACAGAGCCTCAACCGAGACAGGCTTGGGCCGGCGAGGCATGTTGGCCTTGGTGGACAAAACTCCGTCATCCAACGACATAGGTATACTCCGCGATATCTGCTTTACCTATAGTGCGTAATTGACCGTAGGTATAGAGAATATATCTAATTCCATCATCAATGATGGAGTTAGCATGAATAGATTAGCAAATAAGATCGCACTCGTTGTCGGAGGCGTCGGTGGCATCGGCGGAGCCATCTCGCAAAGATTTGCCAAGATTTCGGACGACCATTTCGATCGGGCATTCGGCCTGAACGTGCGGTCCCTGGTATTCGCAGCGCAGGGTGCGGTTGACCTCATGCAATCCGGCGGAACCATTGTACTCATCGGCTCAATCGCGGGCGACATCGGCACGAAGGGCTATGGCGTGTATGGAGCGACCAAAGCAGCAGTTCGTTCGTTTACGCGTACATGGGCCAACGAACTTGCTACCAGAGGCATTCGCGTCAATGTCGTCAGCCCTGGACCGACTGACACCGCGATGATGGCAAGCACCTCGCAGGAGTTGCGAGATGCACTGTCCAGCATGATCCCTCTTGGACGCATGGGGAGGCCCGAAGAGGTGGCAGCGGCCGCCCTCTTCCTAGCGAGCGACGAGAGTAGTTTCACGACGGGTGCAGAGCTCGTTGTCGACGGGGGTATGGCACAGGTCTGACGCCAGCCTCACAACGGGCGTCCAAAGCATCTAAGCTACACCTTTGGTCACAGTGTAGACCAGATCCTCCAGAGATGAACTGTGACCCGTCTCTGGAGATACAACGCCTGAGTTGACTATCAGCCGATGGCGCTGAGCGACCAATTGTCGAATAGTGGATGCAACAACAACTTACGGCTTTGAGAGGAAGCGAACCGTCGGCGGTGAAGTCAAATCTCGTAACATCTAGATTTAAGCCAGTTTACCGCCGGTGCGAGACTTCAGGGTGGGACATTGCCGGACCTACGAGGTCCCAGCATCTTCGTGCGTTGATCTCAACCGTGTCGGAACACGTCGCGAACGCGATCCCCATTTCGATTGCTTTACGTAGAAAGGGCCGACTTTGATCCTCCGTCAGTGTCCATGGATGACTTCCCCGATCGGGCTCACCATAGCTCATGCACCCAAGGCAGAGCCGGGAAACCTCAAGGCCAGTGTTTCCAGGGCGCGCGTATTCCATGACTATCTCCAATTCTTCGGGGAAATTGTATGTTTCGGGGCCTTTCAGGCGGCGGGTTGTCCCGCTCAAGCACTTATGCCGCCATCCACGAGAATGCCCGACCCGGTAATGTAACCTGCGCCCGGTCCGGCGAGGAAGGCAACGGCCTCTGCGACCTCTCGGGTCTGACCATAGCGGGCAATCGACAGACTTGGCAGGATCGCCGGTGCGAGAGCGCCATCGGCGGGGTTCATGTCGGTGTCGATTGGGCCAGGCCGGACAGGATCGACGGTAATGTCCCGCGGACCAGTTCGCGCGCTAGACCGCGCGTAAAGCTTTCCAGGGCGGACTTGGTCGCTGCGTAGACAGCAATCCCTGCGAACGGAACAGCTAGACCTGCATTGCTGCCGGTACTGATGATGCGGCCGCCGTTCGGGATGTGCTTCAGCGCCGCCTGCGTGATTAGAAACACGCCGCGCACGTTGACGTTCAGTTGCAGGTCGATTTCGTCCAGCGGCTGTGATGAGAAATCACCTGCGAACAAGACGCCGGCATTGTTGATTAGAATGTCGAGGCCGCCGAGTTCAGCCGCATTCCGCTCAACCGCAGCTCTCGCGGCCTCTTGGCTCGCAGCATCAGCTTGAATGGCGATGGCTTTGCGGCCCATCCCTCGCATCTCTGCGACGAGGGCGTCTGCCTTTCTTGCCGACTTCTCATAGGTGATCGCGACGTCGGCGCCATCTTCGGCCAGTTTCAGAGCGATGGCCGCACCGATACCGCGCGCCGCACCGGTGACAAGCGCTCGCTTTCCTGCAAGCGGAGGAGTTGGAATTTTGTTCATGGGGTTACCTCAAAAGATTGCAATTCGATCGGCAGAGAAGTGGATAGTCTGAGAGTGGCCGACAGAGAGGGGGAGATGTCACACCTTCAACGGACGAGCCGATGACCAGGACTTTCAATGTTGGCCCTCATCGGTGGACGTTGTTGTTCAATGGAAGGTCGGCAGAAAGCCAACCTGCAATGAGAAGACAAAGACCAATCGCGACGGCTGCGACGCTATAGGCGTGGCCGATGGATCCCGCATCGGATGATGAGCCCAGGATTGAGAAGAACAATCCTCCGATAAGCGCTGTTGCCAAGGCGCCGCCTATCTGGAGCATCGAATTGACCAGACCGGAGACCAGACCGGACCTCGCCGGATCAACCCGCTGAACGACAGTCTTCACGAGATTTGGGAGCGCAATTCCCTGCCCGGCGCCAATGAAGAACAGGGCAACGAATAGGTACTCTGGTGTACCGAATGAGATCAAGGCAGCGGTCGCGAACAACCCGGCCGCTTCCAGGGTCATGCCCGCGGCGGCTGAATATCTGCCAAAAACCCGCAGGATGCTCCCGCTCGCGAATGGCCCCAGGACGAAACCGACCGTCGCGGGAAGGATTGCAACCCCGGCCTCGAAAGGCGTGCGCCCAAGGCCGCCCTGTTGGTAGACGGAGAATGTCAGCCAGAAAGCGGCAAACGCATAGAAGAACAGTGCTGAGAAAAGCCCGCGCTTCAAGCCCGGAACCTGGAGCAGTCGAGGCTCGACGATCGGATCTCCGCCGGCGGCGCCCACCTTCTGCTCATACCGCCAAAACAGGAGAAGAAGCGGGAGGGAAGCCGAAAGCATCAGGATAGACCAGTTCGGCCAACCCTGCTCCCGGCCCTCGATCAGCGGCGAGATCAGCGCAAACAGCGCAAGCGCGATCAGCATTGCTCCACCCAGATCCAGTTTCCTTGCGTGCTCCAACCGGGTCTCACGCAACATTACTAGCGCGGCCGGCGCGGCTATCGCGATCACGGGCAGGTTGATCAGGAAAATGGATCTCCATCCGAGGCCGAAGACATTCAGGCCAATCAGCGTCCCACCGAGAAACAAGCCAGCCATCGATGCCAGACCAAATGTCAGGGCATAAAAGCTGAGCGCCTTCGACTTTTCGTGGTCGGGAAAAATTGCATTGATGGATGCCAAAGCTTGCGGCGCCATGATTGCTGCCGCGAACCCCTGGAGGATACGACCGGTGATCAGAACCGAGGGGGACCAGGCAAAACTGCATAAGCCAGAGGCAGCGGCAAACGCGACCATCCCAGCCAGAAACACGTTTCGTCGACCATAGAGGTCTCCAAGCCTGCCGCCTGTGATCAGCATGACCGCATAGGTGGTGGCGTAGCTTGAGATGATCAGCTGCATGGTCGAGGCGGAGGCATGAAAGTCCTCCCGGATCGAAGGCAGCGCCACGTTGACAATGAAGAAATCCAAAGGCGGCAGAAAGGCGCCGGTTAATAAGATGGCCAACGCCGTCCACCTGCGCGGATCAAGACTGCCCTTGGCCTGATTGGAATGTGTCAAATCTCTCTCCATCTCGAGAAGCGAACCCGCTCACGCGTGTTTCAAAATGCGCCTATTTGGAACCTATTGGTTCCTAATTGAACTCAGTCGAGCGGTTTCAGCGCGAAGTCGACCATCGCCTTGGTGGCGTCGCGAGCGGCTCCTGCCTTCCCCAGCACTCTCATACCTTGGATCTGACACACGAGAAACCTTGCCAGTGTTCGCTCATCCAGACCAGGATCAATCTCACCCAACGCTTGGGCTCGTATGATCGCTGCCGCGTATAGGTCCTGCAGTCGCCGAAACAGGCGCGCAATTCGAGCGGAAACCTCGTCGTCCGCGGGAAGCATTTCGACGGCCGACAACACGACAAAGCATCCGCGCAGCCCCTCCTTGCCAGAGGACTCTTCGGCCTGCCGCGAGAAGGCTTCTCTGATCGCGGCTTTCGGCGATGAGTTGGAATGCAGGATTTCCCCCGTTTTGCGAATGGCATCATCGATGTAGACATCAAGCGCACGAAGATAGACACCCCGCTTGTCCACGAAAGCCTTGTAAAAGCTGCCTCTCGATAACTCCATGCCTTCGAGCAGTTCAGGCAAAGATGCGTCGTGATACCCGCGGTCCCAGAATACACCCATCGCCTTGCGAACGGCATCATCAAGCTCAAATTCACGAGGACGGCCGACGGACGGGGATGTCAGAGTGCTTTTTACCATGACGACAATATGGAACCATTCGGTTCCCATTGCAAGTGATATTTCCTGACGCTAGGGAGATGGCCGTGAAGTCGTGGCGACGGCCTTCCCGAATTGGGCCGCTTCTCTCTTTCAGGAAAAGGTGCAGAATTATGGATCGCGAAGTCATTATTCCGGAGGAAATGCGCGAAATCGTCGACCGCGCTGGATATGCCCCGGCAGTTAAGGTCGGCGCAACAATCTACGTCGTAGGGCAAGTCGGTCGTACGAGGGACTTGCAGGTGATCCAGGACCCGCGCGAGCAGTTCAAGGCCATGTGGGAGAACCTCCGCATTGTCCTTGCGGCCGCGAACTGCAACTTCGACGACATTGTCGAGATGACCAGCTATCATGTGGAGATGTCGAAGCACATGGATGTCTTCCGGACGGCGAAGAACGAAATCGTTCCAAAAGGAACTTACGCGTGGACCCGCATTGGCGTGTCCGAACTCGCGCATCCTGGCTTGCTCGCTGAGGTGAAATGCGTCGCGGTGAAGCGATAGCGGTAGGGTTCACAACGATCGGCGTGCGGGCAAAATCTCGTCCAGCGGCCCAAGAGCGATACTGTGCTGGCATGGTGTCGCAAAGCTCGTGAACCGATATGAACCGCCGACAGGCAGAAATATCTCAGTAGTTTTATAAAAACTCGAGGTCATCGATAACCCGAGACCTCGCCAGTCTCTCATATTGAATAAAGACTGGTGAAAAGCTGCCGGCGTTGTTTTTCTCTCACTGCCGGTTAGTTGCAGAACCGGCCTGTCCCGAGGGAACATTGGCTGGCCCTGTGGAACAAAAAGCGTTCCTGGCCATTGAATGTAGTCACAAAACCAGCGGTAATCATGGACCAACGAGATAATTGGCATCTGACCGACCTGCTGCATGCCGAAAGGGGTCGGGGAGATCCTTTCGCTGCGGCTGTGAGGTCAACGCGCATGCCGATGGCGATCACCGATCCCGCACAACCCGACAACCCCATCGTCTTTGTAAACGAGGCTTTCCAGCTGCTGACAGGCTATAGCCGTGAGGAATGCATCGGGAAAAACTGTCGCTTTCTACAAGGCGATAACACTGACCCTGTTGCGGTGGCGAAGGTGCGCAAGGCGGTTGAGGCCGGAGACGATATAGCAATCGATCTCCTCAACTACCGAAAAGACGGCAGCACATTCTGGAACGCCCTGTACCTCAGCCCAGTGCGGGGAGAAGACGGTGCAGTGCAATTCTTCTTCGCTTCACAGCTGGACGTCACCGAGCGCGTGGAAAGCCAGCGTAGGATAGCCGGTCAAAAAGAGCAGGTTGATCATGAGGTCAGGCTACGGACGGCTGACCTCGAGGCATTGCTGGAGGCGCAGTCGTTGCTGCTGCACGAGGTCGACCACCGGGTTAAAAACAACCTCTCTGTGATCGGTTCTTTGTTACGCATGCAGATCCGTGGAGCCGAAGAGCCCGTCGTCAGGCGTGCCCTCAGGTCGACCATGGAGCGCGTCGATGCAATGGCTGCCATTCACCGCCGGTTATACCAAGCGGACGACGTCAGATATTTCGAGCTCTCGTCATTCGTTGTCAACCTGATCCAGGATGCAGTCAACGCCAGTGCTTATAATTCGCTCACGTTGGATTCAAGTGTCCAACGGACCGTGCTGCCTTCGGAAAAAGCCACATCTGCCGGGCTTCTTATAAACGAGGTACTTTTAAACCTGTTCGAGACCTACCTTCCGCTCGCCGCCGTGAAACTCGACTGCCACTCAGACGGGAAAACCATAAGCGTCACGATCGGCACTCGGCTGCTGAGTAAGACACCGCACCACGAAATGCCCGCGATTAGCGCAAAACTGATTGCAAGGTTGGCGGCGCAGCTTGAAGCAGATGTAGCATGGGATCGAACGCTAGATGGTACAAGCGCGACAATCCGAATTCCAGTGAGCAGTAACCATGCAGAGACCTAAGCCGCCCCTGAACATTCTGATCGTTGAGGACGAGCCTCTGATCGCAATGGATCTGGAAATGATGGTGGAGGACGCGGGTCATTCGGTCGTAGCGGAAGCGACTTCGCTCTACGATGCTGAGGAATTGAACGATGACCTGCAGCCGCATCTGGCGTTTGTCGATATCCAGCTCGCGCTGGATACGAGTGGCCTAGATGTGTCGCAGCTGATTCAGAAGCGCTGGCCGCGCACGATTATCGTCTTCGTCACCGCGAATCCGAAAATAATTCCAGACGACTTTGCTGGCGCCCACGGCGTCATGCCGAAGCCGCTGTCGCGCAGCGGTTTTCTCTCGGCGATGAAATACATTCAGGAGGGTGTTTGCGACCCGCCGCCAACGGTCCAGCAGCCTAATAGTTTTACTGCCTCGCCGGCATTTGCAGCCACGTGGGATAAATGATGCATGTCAGCCATTTTATGCTGGACCGATCGAAAGCCATGGTTGTCCGACAGGACCGTCCTCTGTCGTCCGGTTACTCCCTCGGCGCCTTCGCTTGCTTCGCTAGGTTCTGATGTATAGTAACCTGCTTATCGTGGGCAACTGACCGTAACAGCTCGTGTGAATTTCGTGCACTGTCCAAGGAACATACTTGACCCACTCACCAGACTTTTCGTCATCCCCGACAATTGAAGCACCAGCGCCGGGTGATGTCGCCAGTGATCGGGTAAACGCTCTTTACCAAACCGACCTGATGGACAGCGGTCCAGAGGAGCGCTTTGACCGATTGACACGACTGGTTGCAACCACTCTGTCGGTGCCCGTCTCGCTTGTCTCTCTCGTCGACAGCAAACGGCAGTTTTTCAAGAGTACCTTCGGCCTTCCTGAGCCATGGAAGACGGAGCGCGAAACTCCGCTGACGCACTCGTTTTGTCAGCACGTCGTCTCAAGGGCCGCGCCCCTCGTCATTGATGACGCGACACTTGATCCTCTCGTCTGCGACAATCTTGCAATTCCTGATCTCAAGGTCCGCGCTTATCTTGGTATTCCCTTGTTGACTGGCGATGGCCATGTCTTGGGATCTCTATGCGCGATCAATTCCCGCCCGCGTCAGTGGACGGAACGGGAGCAGGCTATACTCGCCGACTTCGGCACGCTCGTTGAGGAACAGATCGCCCTGCGGGAGCGGGTAGGGGAACTCGCGCGGTTTGACCAACAGCGATCGCTCATTCAGGGCGAGCTTGCTCATCGGATCAAAAACATATTCTCGGTGATCTCGAGCCTTCTTATCGTATCGGCAAAGACCGAAACCGATCTCGACGGTTACGTGCAAAGCGTCAACGGACGGATAATGGCGCTCAGTAAGGCTAATGACTTCATCGTCAACGTCAGATCAGATAGCGGTGGGTCTATGAGCGGCCTGCCGGGACTTATCGATGCGCTGCTTGCACCGTTCAAGCGGGATGCTCGGCAGGTGAAGTGTTCCTGTCCGTCACTGGCTGTGGGTGAGAAGACAGCTGCGGCATTGTCCCTGGTCATACACGAACTGGCGACGAATTCGGCAAAATACGGTGCTCTGTCTGCTGTCGACGGCCACATTGATCTGCAATGCAGTTGTGAAGGGGACATGTTCCGGATGCTCTGGCAGGAGGTCGGCGGACCTTCCGTGCCTGAAACGCCGTCCAGGAAAGGGTTCGGGACTAGGATGGTTGCCAGGACTGTCGAAGCGCAGCTGATGGGAAAGATCGAGAGACGCTTCCTACGCGACGGCTTGGTGGCGACCCTCGACATCCCGTTGGCGGTAATGGACCGGTAGAGTAATTCTCCCTCCCGGTCCTCGTATGACTTAGATCGAGCTCTCGGAAATCTTTGAAAGATCTGCCTCGATGATGCAGATCACGCCGCTCTTTTCGTAGGAAACTTTGGTCTGTCCTCTCAATTCTGACGACAGGAGCCTATCGATCAGCGTCGAACCGAAGCCTTTGCGCTGGGGCGTCGTTACCTCCGGTCCTCCATGCTCTCTCCAAATGATCCGCAGCGGGCCACACGCACGCGTCTCATCTTGCCACGAGATCGACACCCGGCCTTCGGGGGTCGAAAGCGCACCGTATTTGGCTGCATTCGTCGCCAGTTCATGGAGAGCAAGCGAAAGCAACACCGCTGCTTTCGGCGGGATGGATACGCTCGTTCCGTCTATCTGAAAGACTTCGCAGGGGTACGGCGAGGTGGCCTGCTTCACAACTGCACCCAAGTCCGCCTGCTGCCCCTCTCCGTGAACGAGCAGATCCTGCGCCTTACTGAGCGATAGCAGCCTGTTTTCAAAGGCTACGACATCCTCCTTGATTGCCTTGTCGCGGCCAATCGTCTGTCTCGCGATCGCTATCACGGTGGCAAGGATGTTTTTGACGCGGTGGTGGAGTTCGTTGACCAGGATGGATTTTAGGCGCTCTGCCTCTTTGCGGCTGCCGATGTCATGCGTCGTCTTCGAGGCGCCGATGACACGTCCATTGGCGTCGCGGATCGGCGAGACGCTGAGAAGGACTTCAACGAGCCGCCCATCCTTGCGCAGGCGCCGGGTTTCGTACGGCTTTACGAGTTGTCCGGCCTTGATCTGTCTGAGAATTGTCGGTTCTTCTTCTTTCCTGTCATCCGGGACAAGCATCAACACCGTCTGCCCGACGGCCTCGCGCTCCGAGTAACCGTACAGCTTCTCGGCGGCGGCGTTCCAGCTCGTGATCGTCATGCCGAGATCAATCCCAAGAATGGCATCGTTGGAAGATGCGATCATCGAAGCGAGATGCCGCTCGATCTCCTGGGCGTGCCGTCGCTCGCCGATATCTACGGATATAGCGACCGCCTGTGCGATATTTGCATGGCCGTCCCGGATTGCCGACACCGAGTTCGAAACCCATACGAGACTGTTGTCGCCGCGAACGTATCGCTTCTCGATTTCGAAGCTCTCGCCCAGGCGACCGTCTCGCCTGTATCGAGGACGCGCTTCAGGAGTGGCTCGAGGTCGTCCCAAAGTTCACTCCAGGATTCGCGGGCCGGTCTGCCGAACGCGTGCGGATGTTTGTTGCCTATCGTCGGCGTGTATGCGTCATTGTAGAACGCAACAAAATCCGGCCCCCAAAACATGACGATCTGCGCCTGCGATGGCAGCGCGATATTAATCGCGGCATGGAGACAGGATGGCCACTCGGATTTCGGACCCAAGTGACCCGAGGCCCAGTCCAGCGTTTCCAGCAGCTGAGAGACCGAGGCTACGGTTGCGGGCTCATTCACGCTGTCCAAGACCATACCCTCTACAAAAATGACTCATCGGAATTTCCGGTTCAACACGTAACAGATTACGATCATTTTATCGGTTATACGGGAAGGCAGACACCTTCTGATCTCAGCTCAACTGGCATCATCCTGCAGGCTGAAAGATCCGTTATCTGCCTTTACCCTCTTCGAAGCCTTCCATCCAAGCTGCGTACTTCGCAGCATTCTCCAAGTCGTTGAGATAGGGACAGCTGAAAGCGTGGGCCCCGCTAAGGGCAGCGTCGGCTCCTTCGCGATGGGCGGAAATGACTTCAGCTTCGGAAACTGATCTATGAGCAATATCAACCATGGTGTCTGGTCGTATTTTCGCAAGATGCGGCGTAGTGCCCGCGTCTATCCGTATGCCAACTTTCATAGCTCGATGTCGCCAATTTGAGGACCGATTTCTAGTCGCTGTACAATTAGGACGAAGCCATCAAACGTCCATATGACGCGATGTTGTGATATGTACTATTTGAGAGCTATCTAAATGCAGTCCTTATGGAACCGCCTCCAGCGCTCGCTTTAAATTGTCAAATACCCGTGCGGCATCATCAAATAATGTGGCTCGATATTGATCGACAATCTGTGGACGGTGGTTTGCGCCAGTCGCATTCAAGAAATGAACTCCGACCAATCCAAGTGCGGTATGGTCGAACGGATCCGGGCGAGAAGCTGGGCGCCTAAGGCGGCGGCAAAGATAGCCCGCGCCTCGAGGAACCAGCAGCTTCGTTCAGTCGCTGGGAGGGAAAGCCGGATCTGTCGGGATCTGCGGTTCGTCTGACCGCTCCGGTTCCGCTTGCGCCTCAGCTGGTGGGTTGAGCTCAAGAGCTACCGGCTTGACGAGTGGTGCGGTGAACCTGATTTCGAAATTACCGTCAAAATCGACGATCGTCTGAACGGTCCCGCTCTTTGCCGCGTCGAGGAGATCGGCGATATGCTCCTCGGCGCTCTTTCTGCTCCATTCATTGTCATGCTCAATCAACGCATTTCTCCCAGGCTTTCCGATCCATCAAGGTCAAGCTCACAATACACTGACCATATCTTGGATATCCGTCGCTAGCATCGCGATTTAACCTGTTAGCTGATATGAGGGTCGCTGCTGGACCTGCCGCGGATCGCCAATAGCATATCCAAGTCGGGCACAAGTATATCCTGCCGTTCGGCAAACGCGGCAAACAAGCCGCGCGCGGTCTCCACTTCTATATGGCCGTTCAGTGCTGCGAGACAGGCATTCGTGGCGATAGAATGAGCCCGGTCTCGACCGGGCGCTGGCCAGTCCATCAGCACCCGATAAGCCTGTGATACCGACCTGACCGGCGTCGGAATGCCGAGGCCGGTTAAGATAGTCACGGGGGTGTTGAACGTATCGGGTTTCATGATTGTCTCTCCGTTCCAAGCCCGATTGTTGAAATGGAGGGGCGCCGACGCGTCAGCGCCCCGGAACGACAAGTTACGCTGCTCGTGCAGCTTCGATCTGAACCGGATTGTTTTTCTTCTCGCTCACGCTTTTCGGCGTGCCGATGTTGATCTTGCGTGGCTTCAGCGCCTCTGGGAGTTCCCGAACAAGATCGATGGAAAGCAGGCCGTTCTGAAGACCGGCTCCTGTCACCCGCACATGATCGGCGAGTTCGAAGCGGTGCTCGAACGGGCGCCCGGCGATGCCACGGTGCAGGTAGCCTTCTGCCGGGGCTTCCTGCTTCTTGCCGGTGACGGTCAGCAGATTGGATTGGAAGGTGATGTCGAGATCGTTCTGGGCAAAGCCCGCTACCGCAATCGAGATACGGT
>NZ_JACHEG010000005.1 GCF_014201355.1 Aliirhizobium wenxiniae | reverse complement strand
TTCAGCCAACTTTTCAGCAATTTTTCCTAGATTTCTCTAGAACGAAGGACATCGTCGCTAGCAGCGCCGCCGCCCTCGTCAGTGAGCGGGTTATAGTCCCACGCCCCCGAAAACGTCAACAGGCCGACTTCGAAATTTTACAGAAAAATGACAAGCAAATGATTTCACTGCGAAATTTCGATATTTTTCTGAATTCGGCGGATTTTCACCGACCAGTCCTCTTATATAGGCTAGCCAAATTAGCGGGATGGTGACGCCCCGCCTCAAAACCGCCCCGACAAATTCACAATCCCATGGAAAGAGCGTTACAGGGCGTTCGCAATCGTCTTGGGACATCTCACCATATGACAGCAGTTAGCGGCGGATTTGACTCATTTCGAGGAAAAGGGCACATGGTTGGCCCAAGGTCCTGCAGGCAGCATCAAGCTGCTTATGGCAATAACGCGTATATAGGGACTGGCTAAGTCGGCATGAACACGGCCCGCAACACGATCCGATCGCTTGGCAACGAACCGCCCATCCTTGCTGATGGTCGGCGCGCGCCGGACAAGCGAGAGATTTCGGTCCGCTGGCTCTCCGGCACGTTCCTGACAGGCATCACCTCTTCTGTATTGATGGGTGTCGCACTTTTTGCAGCACTCGATGGACGCCAGCAGCTCGCCATCCCGGCAGAAGCATCTGCCTCGGTTCCCAGCGACCACGATAGCGATTCAGTCCAGCGCGGCAAACGCCTGCTCGGCGGCAAGATCGTCGCGATGCCGACGGATCGCAAGATCATGGAAGTGTCGACCGTGGTCCACGAAGGCAATCGCGAGCTCGTGCGCCGACGCCCCTTCGCCCATGTGAAGATGAATCTTGCCGCAGACCATGTCGCTCCGGAAGCATATCCGAAATTCGATCCTCTTGCGATCTTCGCCTCGAGCGAAGCACCGCCCCCGCCGGGCAACAGAACCGGCCTGATCTACGGGTCAAACGTCGAATCCGAAGTCAGTCTTCAGACGCTCGCATTCCCGATATCGGGCAGCACCTACGCTTACGCCGCGCCGATGACGCTCGAGGAAGTAGAGGAAAACGTGCGCTCGAACGGCTCGGTCCTGACCGCCGGCGACGCACAGCTTTCCGCACTCTATTATGTCGACCCGCAACGCTTCTCCACATCTGAAGATGTCGATCTGACATCCGGCCTCAGCGCCCGCGTTGTCGAAGAAAACATGTCGGTGACCGCGCCCGAGCCGATAACACCGCATACGCGAGAATATGCAGACGATATCATTCCCGTGCGCCGACCGATGTCGATCGCAGAAGCGATGACCCAGGTCGGTTATCCGGAAGGCAAGGCGAAGGAACTCTCCGGATATCTTCAGGCGCGCCTGGGCAGTGACAAGGTTTCCCCCGGCGATGTCATCCGCATCGGCGTGATCCAGGAAGGCCAGATGGTCATGGTCGTCAGGGCCAGCCTCTATCAGCGCGGCCAGCACCGCGTCACCATCGGCCTCGATGACCATAGCCGCTTTGTCGATGCAGAAGAGCCGGCAATGCTCGATGCGGTTGCATCCGCCTTTAGCGACCAGCCGCCCCAGATCATGGCGGGCCGCGACCTGCCAAGCGTCTATGACGGCATTTATCGTGCGGCTCTTTCCTATGGCATGAGCACCGACATGACAGCGCTCCTGGTAAAACTGCTTGCCAGCAATGTCGATCTTCAGGCGCAGCTACGCTCGACCGACAAGATCGAGGCGTTTTTCTCGGTTGCAGACAAAAAGGGACAGGCCTCCAAGGACTCCGAGCTCCTCTATGTCAACGCCCATTTCGGCGATACCGACACGCGCTTCTACCGGTTCCAGAATGCCGACGAGGACAATTCGGTCGACTATTTCGACCAGGACGGTCGCAGCATAAGGCAGTTCCTGTTGCGCAGCCCCGTTCCGAACGCCCGCATGACATCCGGTTTCGGCATGCGCAGCCACCCGATCCTCGGTCGCGCGCTCATGCATACCGGCACCGACTGGGCAGCCCCCCGCGGAACACCGATCATCGCCACCGGCAACGGTGTCGTCGAAAAGGCAGGCTGGGATAGTGGCGGTTACGGCAACCAGACGCTGATCCGCCACGCAAACGGTTATGTCTCCTCCTATAACCACCAGAGCGCGATTGCCCGCGGTGTGCGCGAAGGCGCCAAGGTCACCCAGGGCCAGGTCATCGGTTATGTCGGCTCCACCGGCCAGTCCACCGGCGCCCATCTCCATTACGAGCTGATCGTCAACGGTACCAAGGTGGATGCGATGAAAGTACGCCTTCCCGGCGGCAAATCGCTGGAAGGCAAGGCGCTGGCCCGTTTCGAGGATGAGCGCAAACGCATCGATACCCTGCTGAACACGCAAGGATCCGACCAAGTCGCAAGCCGCTGATCGTTTTCAGTGCGAAACAACCAGTGTTCCTGACGCTGTATCGAAACTCGCCATGCTGCCGATCGGCACGCTGAGCGGCCGCGCCCCATGCCCGAAGGGCAGCCCGCCGATAACCGGCACGCCCAATTTTGTAAGGTTGTCGCCGAGGATATCGATGATCCGTGGCGATTGATGTGGTTCAGCCGTGGTGAACTGTCCGACCACGATACCGGCCACGTCGCGGAGATGGCCCGCCTTGCGCAACAGCGTCATGGCACGGTCGATCCCGCCCGGCTGGCAATCGACAGCCTCGATCAGTAACAGCGCGCCCGCAAGATCAGGCAACGCCCACCCGGCCGTGGTTACGATCATGTCGAGATTTCCGCCGATCAGCAGCCCCTCGGCCGCGCCGCCAGTCGAAAGCGCTGAAGTCGCCTCATCTGAACGGGAGCCATAGGCCAGCTTCCCCGGTCCCGATAATATCCGCAGCAGGATATCGCGATTTTCCGTATCCGGGCAGCCGGCGGTATCTTCAAAAAGACTGCCGTGAATACTGGTGATCCGGCAGTGTCGAAACAGGGATAGATGCAAAGCGGTGATATCGCTGAAACCGACAAGCGGTTTGGGATCGCGCCGCGCCGCGCCGAAATCCAGTTGATCCGCGATCCGGTATGATCCCTTGCCGCCACGTGTCGCAAAAATCGCCCGAATGTCAGGATCACGCAGGGCGGCATTGAGATCGCCGAGACGCTGTTCGTCGGTACCAGCGAACGGACCGTGTTTCGCAAAGGCGTGGTCGCCAAAATCGACTTTAAAACCGAGATCGGACAGGGCTCGCGCCCGCGCGAAAGCCCGCTGGCGATCCGGCATGCTTGCCGGTGAGACGAAGCGTATCCGATCACCCGGTTTCACCCGGCCATGAAAGTTGACATCCGCGTGTCGACCCGAACCTGTCATGCCCCTACCGCCAAGCTCTCATGAAAAAGGCCGCCCCGAGGGGCGGCCCTGTTGATCTTCGCTAGTTACGCCGCTTCGCTCATGCTGCCCTTGATGCGGAACAGCAGCCGGTCGGAGCCGGAGGTCACCTTGACGGTCGAGCCGTCCGGGATATGACCGCCGAGGATCTGTTCGGCGAGCGGATCCTGGACGAATTTCTGGATCACCCGCTTCAACGGACGTGCGCCATAGACCGGATCGTAGCCCTTGTCGGCCAACCATTCGCGGGCGTCGCCATCCAGTTCCAGCTCGATCTTGCGATCGGCCAGAAGCTTCAGGAGGCGCTGCAGCTGGATATCGACGATCGCACCCATCTCGTTCCGCTTCAGGCGGTGGAAGAGAATGATCTCGTCGACGCGGTTCAGGAATTCCGGCCTGAACGATGCACGCACGACGCTCATCACCTGCTCGCGCACGCTTTCCGAATCCTCGTCCTCGCGGAGCGCAGTCAGATATTCGGCCCCCAGATTCGAGGTCATGATGATCATCGTGTTCTTGAAGTCGACCGTACGTCCCTGCCCGTCCGTCAGACGCCCGTCATCGAGCACCTGCAGAAGAACGTTGAACACGTCCGGATGCGCCTTCTCGATCTCATCGAACAGCACGATCTGGTAGGGCTTACGCCTGACCGCTTCGGTCAGCGCGCCACCCTCTTCGTAACCGACATAGCCCGGAGGCGCGCCGATCAGCCGGGCGACCGAATGCTTCTCCATGTATTCCGACATGTCGAGGCGCACCATCGCTGTTTCGTCGTCGAACAGGAAGCGGGCCAGAGACTTGGTCAGCTCCGTTTTGCCCACCCCGGTCGGACCGAGGAAGATGAACGAGCCGATCGGCCGGTTCGGATCCTGCAGCCCGGCGCGCGAACGGCGAACGGCACGCGACACGGCCTGAACCGCATCGCCCTGACCGACGACCGACTTTGCCAGCTCGTCTTCCATCCGCAAAAGCTTGTCGCGCTCGCCTTCCAGCATCTTGTCGACCGGGATGCCGGTCCAGCGGGAAACCACATGTGCGATCGCATCCGGATTGACGACTTCCTGCACCATCGTATTGGCGGAACTGTCCTGTGCCTCGGCTTCCACCAGACGCTTTTCGAGATCCGGAATAACGCCATAGGTCAATTCGCCGGCGCGCTGGAATTCACCCTTGCGTTGGGCGGTCGCCAGTTCATTGCGGGCCTCGTCAAGCTGCCTTTTCAGGTCTGCAGCAAGTCCAAGCTTCTGCTTTTCCGCCTGCCAGCGGGCCGTCAGAGCATCGGCCTCTTCTTCCAGAGAGGTGACTTCGCTCTCAAGCCGCTGCAACCGGTCGGCGGAAGCTGAATCGGTTTCCCGCTTCAAGGCCTCCCGCTCGATCTTCAGCTGCATGATGCGGCGATCGAGTTCGTCCAGCTCTTCCGGCTTGCTGTCCACCTGCATGCGCAGCCGCGAAGCGGCCTCGTCCATCAGGTCGATTGCCTTGTCGGGCAGAAACCGGTCGGTAATGTAGCGGTTCGACAGGGTTGCAGCGGCGACAAGCGCCGAGTCAGAAATCCGCACCTTGTGATGCTGCTCGTACTTCTCCTTCAAGCCGCGCAGGATCGAGATCGTGTCCTCGACCGTCGGCTCGTCCACCATCACCGGCTGGAAACGACGGGCAAGAGCGGGATCCTTCTCCACATGCTTGCGGTACTCATCGAGCGTGGTCGCGCCGACGCAGTGAAGCTCGCCGCGCGCAAGCGCCGGCTTCAACAGGTTCGACGCATCCATCGCGCCATCGGATTTGCCCGCGCCGACCAGCGTATGCATCTCGTCGATGAACAGGATGATATTGCCGTTTTCGGCCTGCACTTCGTTGAGCACGCTCTTCAGCCGCTCTTCAAATTCGCCGCGATATTTCGCACCGGCAATCAGGGCACCCATATCGAGCGCCATCAACTGCTTGTCCTTCAGGCTTTCGGGCACGTCGCCATTGACGATACGCAGAGCCAGACCTTCGGCGATCGCCGTCTTGCCGACGCCCGGTTCACCGATCAGCACCGGATTGTTCTTGGTCCGGCGCGATAGAACCTGGATCGTGCGGCGGATTTCGTCGTCACGACCGATCACCGGATCGAGCTTGCCGTCGCGCGCATCGGCGGTCAGGTCGCGGGCATATTTCTTCAAGGCGTCGAAACCCTGTTCCGCATTGGCGCTGTCGGCAGTGCGCCCCTTGCGCAGGTCGTTGATCACCTGATTGAGACCCTGCGCCGTCAGTCCCGCCTTTTTCAGGCTGGCCGAGGTCGAAGCAGAGCTTTCGATCAGAAGCGCAAGCAACAGCCGTTCGACGGTGACGAAGCTGTCACCCGCCTTCTTGGCGGCATCTTCGGCAGTGGAAAACACTTTGGCGAGCGGCTGCGAAAGATAAATCTCGCCATTGCCACCCGAAACCTTGGGCAGTTTGGCAAGTGCGGCATCATTGGCGATCCGCGCTTCCTTCGCATTGCCGCCGGCACGCTCGATCAGCGACGAAGCCATGCCCTGGTCGTCGTCGAGCAGCACTTTCAGAACATGTTCGGGCGCAAATTGCTGATGGCCATCCGACAAAGCCTGCGTCTGGGCCGATTGCAGAAAACCGCGCACCCGTTCGGAATATTTTTCGATATTCATACCGTACCTCCTGAAATCGCCCTGCCCTTTCAGAAGGCACAGGCCGATGATTGAGATTGAGCCCCCTCGTCGAGGCAGGCCCTGCCGGCTCGATGCTATCTCGCAGCGTCCGGCTTCAGCCAAGATATGGGAGCAATTTTCCCGCTTTTAAAGGAGCATGTTGAAGCTTTTAGCGCTTGTCGAAACAGGCCGGATCGCCGCCGGCCTGGCCCGTCTCCGATCACCCCGCCGTGATCTATGGATCAGAAACTCGTGACTGGCCATTTTGTCGCAGGTGGCGCACACCTATCTCGTTATCGAGGCTTTCGGGGGTGAGCTTCGTATTATCATCAGAGGTAAATCCCATGTCGGAAGACAAGAACACCCAGCTTATCGGAATATTCAAAACGCTGATCATGGATCACGGCATGCCGCAGGCCATAGCGGACATTACCGATCCCGATTTCCAGGCACTGGCCGCAGCTCATGTCGATGAGTTCGATGAAGCCCGCGACGAATGCGAGAGCGCTCTCACCCTGTTTTGATTTTCACCCGGGCCGGCAGCCAAGTCGGCCTGGGCTTGAGCCCCCGAGCATCGCGACTTACCATCGCAATCATCCCATCAGCGCCTGCAGAACGCGATCATGAGATCAGAGTTCAGATGGATGTCTCTTCCCTGAAGTCCTGTTCTTCTTCTGCAGTCATTGCACGATAGATAGGCTTGCCGCTGACAAAGCGCATCATCAGGCACCCGGCGGCATATTCACCGCTGATCAGGCGCCTTTTGCGCAAGAATACTGCCGGCGCCCAGTCTGTTGTTTTGTTGGTTATCGAGATTGGCCAGACGATAAGATACTTGATCGCGCAAAACATTTATTCGATCTCAAAGATGATCTTGAGACAATAATCATCAAAGTATCGATTCGAGTAGACGTAATCGAAGAAAAACTGTCGAACAGCCCCTGAAACATCTCTCCCGAAAGCTGTAGCCGGCTTCTCGATGGAGACATGTGCAAAAACCAAAAGCTACGGCATGGCAAGCGAGCCTTAAGAATTGCCACCTGCTGCGGAAGACGCGGATTTTTCCCCGCCACCCCGCATACCGAAAGTCGCGGAGATCTCGTCGACCTCGAAATACAACAAAAGCTGATTGTGCAACGAGGTCGACTTGATCCTGCAGTGCAAAAGCAATCAGATCTCAGACGTAGAGAACGCGCTCTCCGAACTCTGTTGTCTCGTCGAAGTTTCCGGTCCCGATCCTGCTGCTCTCGCCCGAAAACTTTTCAGCTGAGCGGCTACTTTCGGCGGAAGGCTTTTCTGATGAACTGCTGGATTGCTGCGCGGCCTGCAGCTGCTGTTCAAGCGCATCGATCTCCGCCTGAATGTCAGCCTTCTCCTCCGCGTCCTTCGCTTCTTCGAGTTCAGCTTCCTTCGCGGTTATCTGTTTTTCGATTGCGGCAGTACTGCTGCTCGTCGATGATGAAGACAGGAGCGTAGAGGTCGTCGAACTTGTTACGGAACTGATCATGATGAATCCCCGAGTTGAACCGGGGCAACTATCGCAGCCATCCGTTAATTTTGAGTACTAATAAGTACCAATAATTCGCAGCCTGCAAATCAAAGGCCGGGATACCAACGGATATCCCGGCCTTCCAAAGGTCAAGCGCTCAAGGCACGGTCATTCTGCCGCAGCGGCGTCCAGAACACGTTCCCTGTAGGCGGCGCTGATTTTGTCGACTTCGTTCTTTGATCCGAAAATCACCGGCACACGCTGATGCAGCGAGGTGGGTTCGATATCAAGGATCGTGCTTGTTCCGATGATTGCGGCACCGCCGGCAGCTTCGACCAGAAGACCAATAGGGTTAGCTTCATAAAGCAGCCGCAGCCGACCGCCGGAGGCCGGCTTGTTACGATCGGCCGGATAGAGAAATACGCCGCCGCGATTGAAGATGCGGTGCGTGTCGGCAACCATGGAACCGACCCAGCGCATGTTGTGGCCTGTGTCGATTGCATCTTCGATATAGGAGGCGACAGCGTCATCCCAGGATGACCGGCGTGCCGCATTGATTGCAAACTCCTTGGCTTCCGGCACGATTTTCGCATCGGCGCTGGTCATCAGATAAATGCCGTCAGCACTCAGTGTAAAGATCTGCACGCCTTTACCAATGGTCAATACGAGAGTCGTCTGCGGCCCGTAGGCAGCATAACCCGCGATCAGCTGGCCACGGCCGTTTTTCAAGATCTCGCCGGAAGTGGAAGCTCTGATCACTGAAAAGATCGTGCCGACGGTGACGTTCACGTCGAGATTGGAGGAACCGTCAAGCGGATCGAAGATCACCGCATATTTGCCATCGCTATGAATGGCGACTTCGCTATCCAGTTCTTCCGATACTGCGAAGGAAACCGATGGTGACTTGCGGCAGGCCTCCAGCATGATCTCGTTGGACAGGATGTCGAGCGGCTTTTGCGCCTCGCCCTGCACATTGGTGATTTCCGTAGCACCCGTCAGGCCGTCCAGGGACGATGTTCTGAGATTGTCCGAAATCTCCCGTGTCGCCTCGGCGATGTTGCGGAGAACAACGACGAGATCGTCGTCCAGAACCGTGCCGTTGCGGGTTTCAAGGTAGGTTTCGAATGTCGTCATGAAATCGCTCCCTGCGGATTTTTTGGAAAAATCGCGGCTCTATGCCGTCTAAAAATCTATCTAGAGCGGAATTTTGCGACAACGCAACGAATTTCCGCAGTGCGGTAAGACATTATAATCGTTTGAAAAATCAGGATATATATAAACGGTCAGGAACGATCGCACCCTATCGGCGCAAAACTCGCCATTCAATCGTTTCGATGCGGCTTTACCCCACCAAAGAGCGGATTTTTACCTAAAACGAAAAAATCCGGCCAAAGGCCGGATTTTTCCATCTTGTTTCATGGGACCTGGCTTATTCGCCGGCCACATCCGCCATTTCAGGCGCAGTATCATCGCCCTCTGCAGCTTCAGCACTCTTGCGAGGCTGGCGGCGGGGACGCGTGCTGGCAGCACGACGGCGGCGCGGAGCAGCCTCTGCCTGCGCTTCTTCCTCGACAGCAACTTCAGCCGGGGTACCTTCGATCACGGGCTGCGGACCGGAACCGTCTTCGACAACGGGTGCCGAAATCTCGGCAGCTTCCGCCACCTGCGGTGCGACCGGAGCTTTCGGCTCGACAGCCCGCGGTTCGGCCGAACGTTCGCCACGCTCTGCACGCTCGCCACGTTCCGGGCGATCCTGGCGACGATCACGGCGATCGTTGCGGTCACGGCGGTTTTCGCGCGGCTGCTGGTCCTGGCTACCACTGCCCTGCTGGGCATTCTGCTCACGACGTTGCTGCGGTTGCTGCTCTTCGATCATCGGCTGCGGAGCATAACCCAGATCGTCGCCGTCACCGCCGTCGAGATCGTCCTGATCGACAATATTGCCATCGCGATCCTGGAATTCGCCGCGATCCTGATGCTGGAAGCGATCCTGCATCTGGGCCTGCGCAGCTGCGATTATGCGGTTGTAATGCTCTGCGTGCTGCAAATAGTTTTCTGCAATAACACGGTCGCCGGAGCTTTGCGCATCGCGGGCAAGAGTCGCATATTTTTCTGCTATATGCTGGGCAGTACCGCGGATTTTTACATCCGGTCCGGAACTGTCATAAGTGCGGCTGAGCGGATTGCCGCCCTTGCGCTGGAAATTGTTATTACCACCACCGCCGCCGCCGTTATTGTTGTTACCACGCCCTCGACCACGCTTGTTCTGCTGTCCTGGCCTCATTTATCGTTCACCAACTCTCTGTCTTCGCTGATAAGGGGCCACGCGGCTCGCCGGTCAAAGCCGGTACAAGACTTCGCGTGTTACGTACAGGTCGACCAACGCGGCCTGCCGCTTTCAAAGTCAAATTACCTGATTCACGCATCGAGAGTGCTCAACCTCGCCGGCTCTTCGAAAAAAGCACAATTAAGGATTGACCCGTAACCCGAACGAATCGCTGTTCATTCCCAGCTGCCCCGATGCGTAGGCGCAAACTATCCCGCTTCCTTTGGAATTCCAAGCTTTTTCTTTTGCTTCGCAACATCAACCACAGACTTGGCAAATATCAACACGCGATCATTCTCGCCGTAGTCTTTACGTGCCAGCAACAGATTGAAACCCTCTGCTTCGAATAGCTCGGTCACCGCATGTTTCTGATCAAAACCGATCTCTAAAGCGACGCAACCATCAGCCGCGAGAAACTCCCCGGCCCGGTCTGCAATCTCGCGGTAGGCGGTTAATCCATCAGCCCCGCCGTCCAATGCTGCCATTGGATCGAAGTTGCGGACCTCAGGATCCAAGTCGGGAATGACATCGCTACGTATATAGGGCGGATTTGACACGATTATGTCGAAACACCCGTCAATCTTGTCAAACCAGTGGCTTTCAACCGCCTGAAACCGCTGATCAAGGCCTAGCCGCCGTGCATTTTCCGCCGCCGTCTTCAACGCATCGGCGGAAATATCACTCCCGATCCCGGTGGCTGACGGTAGACCATCCAGCAATGCCAGAATGATCGCGCCCGTGCCTGTTCCTATATCGAGAATGCGGATGCTTCTGTCGCCCGCAAACTGCCGGGCCTCATCGAGAATACTATCAACCAGAACTTCCGTATCCGGTCTTGGTTCCAGGGTTTCCTTCGAAAGAAGCAAATCCAGGCCATGAAATTCTCGTTTACCTAATATGCGGTGCACTGGCTCTCGTTTCAAGCGGCGGGCAACGGCATCTTCTATTTTCGCAACCGAAGCGGCATCGATCTCGCGATCGCCACCAACGAAGACCTCAGTCGAGGAAAGCTCCAGGAGGCCGCCGACCAGGATCCGCGCCTCGATCGCCGCATCGGCAAAACCGGCTGCCGAAAACCGGGCTCTCGCATCGGCGACGGCTTCACCCAGTGTAATCATCGGCCCGACATCCCCTTGGGTCACCCCTGCTGCTCGCCAAGCGACGCCAGCTGCCCCGCCTGATAATCGGCGATCAGCGCATCGACCACTTCGTCGATTTCACCCATCATCATCCGGTCGAGCTTGTAGAGCGTCAGGTTGATGCGGTGGTCGGTGACACGACCCTGCGGGAAATTATAGGTGCGGATGCGTTCCGACCGGTCGCCGGAACCGACCTGGCTCTTGCGGTCTGCAGAGCGTTCGCTGTCCACTCTCTGCCGTTCCATGTCATAGAGACGCGAGCGCAGGACCTGCATCGCCTTGGCGCGGTTCTGATGCTGCGATTTTTCCGCGCTCACAACGATGATCCCGGTCGGCAGGTGGGTGATACGCACAGCACTATCCGTCGTGTTGACGTGCTGCCCGCCGGCGCCCGATGCACGCATCGTATCGATGCGGATGTCCTCCGGACGGATTTCAACGTCGACCTCTTCTGCCTCGGGAAGGACCGCAACCGTTGCCGCAGACGTGTGAATGCGCCCCTGCGTTTCCGTATCCGGCACGCGCTGCACCCGGTGCACGCCGCTTTCGAATTTCAACTTGGAAAACACGCCGCGTCCGGTCACGGTCGCGATGATTTCGCGATAGCCGCCCGCCTCGCCTTCACTGGCCGAAAGCACTTCCACCTTCCAGCCATGCGCGCTGGCGTAACGCTCGTACATGCGGAACAGATCGCCGGCAAAAAGTGCCGCCTCGTTGCCACCCGTACCGGCGCGAATTTCCAGAATGGCGCTCTTCTCGTCGGCCGCGTCCTTCGGCAGGAGCAGGATCTGCATATCCTTTTCCAGCGCCTCGATACGCTCCTCCGCGTCCGGAAGCTCCATCTCGGCCAGTTCCCGCATCTCGCGATCGGTGCCCTTGTCGGAAAGCATCGCCCTCAGATCGGCGATCTCGGCGATGGTCTTCTCATATTCACGGATCTTGGCGACGACGGGCTGCAGTTCGGAATATTCCGAAGCCAGCTTCACATAGACATCGGCAGCCGGACCTTCCGACATACGCGCCTCGATCTCGCCAAAACGGCGTTCCAGCTCGCGCATCTTTTCGACAGGAAGCTTAGCCAATTAAAGAACTCCAGATATGCCGCTCGTCATCCTCGGGCTTGTCCCGAGGATCTATCCACGCAGAGAGGTCAGCAGATCCTCGGGACAAGCCCGAGGATGACGGTGAGCACATAGCTCGACCAATGGCCCCCATTCAAGGCCTACAGCGGAATGTTATTCGCTTCCGCGAACTTCAACAGCAGTTCCCGGATCGGCTCCTGCGAGCGGATGTCGTCCAGCGCCGCATTCATTTCCGCTTCGAGCTGGCCCGCATCGAGACCAAGCAGCATCGCCTTGACCGGACCGATCGAGGTCGCCGCCATCGACACGGAGCGGAAACCGACGCCGATAAGCGCCATGGCGGAAAGCGGTTTGCCGGCCATTTCGCCGCAAAGCGTCACCAGCGTCCGGTTGCGCTCGCCGGCCCGCGCAATATCGCGCAGCATCCTGAGAAACGGTTTGCCGAGATTGTCGAAACGCTCGGAAACCCGCGCGTTGCCGCGGTCGGCCGCCATCGAGAACTGGAAGAGATCGTTCGACCCGACGGAAACGAAATCAACCTCCGCCATAAGCTCGTCGAGCTGCCACATCAGCGCCGGCACTTCCAGCATCGCACCGAACTGCAGCTTGCGCGGCAGCGTGTGGCCGAATTTGGAGAGATACTGCACTTCCTTCTGCAACAGGTCGCGCACCGCACGGATTTCCGAAACCTCGGTCACCATCGGGATCATCATCCGCAGTTCGGCACCGGCAGAAGCCTTCAGAAGCGCGCGGAGTTGGGTGCGCAACAGACCGGGCCGGTCGAGCGCGAGCCGGATCGCCCGCCATCCCAGCGCCGGGTTTTCCTCTTCCTGGGCGCGGAAATAGGAAACCACCTTGTCGCCGCCGATATCGAGCGTTCGGAAAGTCACCGGACGCCCCGCCGCCTGCTTGATCACACTGCGATAAAAGGCTTCCTGCTCCTCCAGCTTCGGCATGGTCGAGGCGATCATGAACTGCAGCTCGGTACGGAAAAGCCCGATGCCCTGCGCGCCGGATTCCGAAAGCTGCGGCAGATCCACCAGCAGGCCCGCATTCATGTTGAGGCTGATATGACGCCCGTCCCGGGTCAGCGGTTCGACGGACCTGAGCGCCCGGAACTGCTCCTGCCGCTTGGCGCGCAGGCGAACCTTTTCCTCATAGGCGTTCTGCAGGTCCGGCATCGGCCGCACATGCACCTGCCCGTCGTCGCCATCGATGATGATCGCGTCGCCGTTTTCGGCAAGCGCCACGAGACCCGTCGCCTGACCGACGACCGGAATGCCCATGGCGCGCGCAACGATCACCACATGGCTCGTCACAGCACCATCTTCCAGCACCAGACCACGCAGATTGGCGCGCGGATAATCCAGCAGTTCCGCCGCACCCATGGCGCGCGCGAGCACGATGGAATCGGACGGCAGCTCGTCCATGCTTCGCCCGGAATATCCGGTCAGCTGGCGCAACAGCCGGTTGGCCAGATCGTCGAAATCATGCATCCGTTCGCGCAGATACGAATCCGTCATGCGCATCATCCGCGCCTTGGTATCGCTCTGCACCTTCTCGACGGCAGCTTCCGCGGTCAGACCGTTATGGATCGCCTCTTCCATGCGGCGCACCCAGCCCTGGTCGTGGGCAAACATGCGGTAAGTCTCGAGCACCTCGCGATGCTCGCCTTCCTGCGCCACGTCGCGGCGCGACAGCATGTCGTCGATCGAGATGCGCAGCGAGCCGAGCGCTTCCGCCAGCCGGATGATTTCCTTTTCCGAATCCTCGTTCAGAAGGTTGGTCACGACGATGCGGTGCTCGTGCAGCACCACATGTCCGAGCCCGATACCTTCGTTGTAACCATTGCCCTGGATCGTCACCGCGCGGGTAAGATCGAGCTCCAGCCCAGGTGCTGTAATCTTCTTGAGGTCGCCGGTGGCGATCATCTCGGCGATCACCATCGCGGTGGTCTCGAGCGCCTCGACCTCGTCCTCGCGGTAGTTGCGACTCGCCTTGTTCTGCACGACCAGAACGCCGAGCGTGCGCCCGGCCCTCAGGATCGGCACGCCGAGGAAGGAATGGTAGATCTCTTCGCCGGTTTCCGGCAGGTAGCGGAAGGCCGGATGCGCCTGGGCATCGGAAAGGTTCAACGGCTGGGCGGATGCGGCAATCGTACCGACGAGACCCTGTCCCATCTGCAGCTGCGAAAGGTGGACAGCTTCTTTATTCAGGCCTTCGGTCGCGTAAAGCTCCAGAACACCGTCAGAGCGCAGGACATAGGCCGAGCAAACCTCGGCCACCATGTTGCTGGCAATCTGGCTGACGATCCGATCAAGGCGTTCCTGCGGATCCAGCGGTTCGGCCATCAGTTCGCGCAGGCGCTTCAACAAAACGCGCGGACCGGCCGACAGGTCTCTAATCGGCATAATGCTCCCCTTACAGCCCAACCATCGCCGACCCGGCGACGACGCACCGAAAGGAGCATCATGCCGGATTAGACATTATTCGCTTTTATCGAGACCGTAGGAGGAATGCAAAGTCCGAACCGCAAGTTCCGAATATGCACCGTCGATAAGAATGGAAATCTTGATTTCCGAGGTCGTGATCGCCTTGATGTTGATCGATTTTTCGGCAAGTGCCTGGAAAGCCTGCGCCGCAACGCCGGCATGGCTGCGCATGCCGATACCGATGACCGATACCTTTGCGAGACCTGATTCGGTCTGCACGACATCGAAGCCGATCTTTTCCTTGTTGGCTTCCAGAACGCTCATCGCCTTCTGCACGTCGCCCGAAGGCACGGTGAAGGTCATGTCGGTCTTGGAACCGTCCTCGGAAATGTTCTGGACGATCATGTCGACATTGATATGGGCTTCCGCGAGCGGCCCGAAGATCGCAGCCGATACGCCCGGACGGTCGGACAGACGACGCAACGAAATCTGCGCTTCATCCTTGGCATAAGCGATGCCGGTGACGACTTCCTGTTCCACGATTTCTTCCTCGTCGCAAATCAAAGTACCGGGCGGGTTCAAGAAGTCTCCCATGCCCGGTGCATCGGGATCTTCAAAGCTGGAGCGCACAAAGGTGCGGACCTTGTGGACCATGGCAAGCTCGACCGAGCGCACCTGCAGCACCTTGGAGCCGAGAGACGCCATTTCGAGCATTTCCTCGAACGACACCTTCTTCATCCGGCGAGCCTTGGGCACGATGCGCGGATCGGTCGTGTAGACGCCATCGACGTCCGTATAGATGTCGCAGCGATCGGCCTTGACGGCAGCGGCAATCGCCACGGCGGACGTGTCGGAGCCACCACGGCCGAGCGTCGCGATCCGGTTGTCAGGGCCTATCCCCTGGAAACCGGCAACAACAGCCACTTGGCCTTCGCCCATCCGCTTGATGATGTCGGAACCGTCAATCTCCATGATGCGTGCAGCACCGTGTGCGTTGTCGGTGCGGATCGGGATCTGCCAGCCCTGCCAGGAACGGGCATTGACGCCCATCGACTGCAGCGCGATCGCCAGGATACCGGATGTCACCTGCTCGCCGGAAGCAACGACGGCATCATATTCGCGCGCGTCGTAGAACGGCGAATTGGCGCCTGCCACTTTCGGCATGTCCTGAACCCAGCCCACCAGTTCGTTGGTCTTGCCGGACATGGCGGAGACGACGACGGCCACTTCGTGCCCTGCATCGACTTCACGTTTCACATGGCGTGCGACATTGTGAATGCGTTCGAGATTGGCGACGGACGTGCCGCCGAACTTCATGACGATGCGAGCCATACGACGAAAACCACCAACTCGCCCTCGGCCACGCCGGGGCGCCTATTTGCTAACGCTGGATATCCCGGCGGCTGCCTGAATATCGAGTTGGGGTCTCTTAGCGAAAAGGGGGGGCACACGCAATGGCCGGATCATGGGCAAACAGTACGCCTGTCATAAAACTGAAGAAGCGGTCATCATACGCAAATGGCAGTCGATAAGAACAAGGGGCCGCTTGCGCGACCCCCTGCCGATCTGTCGTCGATCTGTTCGAAATCGTCAGTTGCAATTTGGCCCGACGACGCAGTTCTGGTTACGCTGCGGACGCTGCTGTTCCTCGCGCTGCGGGCGTTCACGGTCTCGCTCGCGGGCTCTTTCGCGATCACGATCGCGATCTCTGTTCCGCTCGCGCGCCTGATCCCGATCCCGGGCCTGATCCCGTTCTCTTTCACGGGCACGATCCCTGTCTCTGTCACGATCACGCTCTCTCTCGCGGTCGCGATCCCAACCGGGAGGCGGGCGCCGATCGTTGCCGTCAAAGCGCGGCCGATCACGGTCCCTGTCACGGGCCTGATCTCTGTCACGATTTCGGTCACGTTCCCACCGGTCGCGATCACGGGACTGATCCCAGCGATCCCGATCACGGGATTGGTCCCACCGATCGCGATCACGGTCGCGATCCCAGCCCGGAGACGGACGGCGACCATCATCCCAGCGCGGCGGGGGCGGAAGTGGACGCTGCGCACGCCAGTTGTAATCCCGCCAGCGATCACGATCCCGATAGAAATTGCGGTCGCGGTAATAGGTGCCCCAATAATTGTCCACGTCGAACGTGACCGATGGGATGCCGAGACCGCCATAGTAATCCGGCGCCACATAAACGCGGTTCGAACGATAGGATGTCTGCACGTAATTGCCGGACACCCAGCCGCGCCCGCCGGCAAAGGAGACGTCGCACCAGTTGACCGAACTCATGCAGCCGTTGATCGTCACGGGCGCGCCGTAAGGAATGACTGTAACCGCCGGATAACCGGTACTGGGGCCGGACCGCATGTTGACGTTTGCGGTGGCGTAACCGCGCACCGCCGCCTCGGCGATCGCGGGCGCCACCAGGAGCGTGCAGAAAGCCGCAGCACTCATCAGGAACTTTTTCACGGGCTTCCTCCTGAGGAAATTATCGAAACGGACATTGTTCCGTATCGAGTTTTTATCGCCATAAAATGTCGACTGGCCCCAATTGTTCCAGCATCCGCCTGAATAGGTCATGAATGATCTATTGGGCATCCGTTCACTCCCGCAATATCACCACAGGCGGGGAAGCCCGATCTCACGAGACCATTAGAAATCAGACAGTTACCGAAAAGACGGCGCACTGCCGTCCCCACTCTTGATGCCTGAGCATAAAATCAACCCGTTCCGCTTCGGCTACACCGGTCCGCATAACCGGCGAGGCGGAACCGGTGATCGGATGTTCCGCCCTTATGCAGACGGACCTTCCGGAGCCGCGCAGAAAATGGTCTGCCCCTGAATAAGGCGTGCGTGTGTCGCACACATACCGGCCGGCAGTTCGATGAGGACATAAGCCCGACCGCCGCAGACGGACCGGAGTTGCGCGGAAAAACACACCGAACGGGACACGCCGAGTGTCACATATAAAAATTCAATTCGAGGCACCCGACGTGTCCCGGCCGAAACAAGAAACTCTCAGGCACCAAGGGAGGACTCCATCCCCCCATACAGACAAGGAGAGGTGACCAATGAAAAGAAACGATTTTTCCGAATACGAAAAGCGCCGCGCACAGGATCATGAAGAAGCATGGCGTTTATCGGCGACGCTGGAGAACATACACAGCCGCCACTGCCACTACAGGATGTGTCGCCGTTCCCAGTTCTGCAGCGGCCCGATGCTGCCTTCCGAACACCAGCGCAGCGTGATCAGCGCCCATAAGGAGATCGGACTGAGCGGCATGGCCTGTGCCCGTCTACCCATGTGTATGGCCAATGCCACGTTGGATCGCTACGCCTATGTCCGCGGTGCACTGGAAAAGATCACCGAAGCGCGCAACGGCGAGCTGAAGCACCTTACATTCTGGGACATCGTATTCCTCATTCAGATGCAAGCGCGCAGCCAGCACAGAAACGCACCGCGCACTTGACTTCTCCGGCCCGACAGCCGACTTCAGGTTTCGAATGTAAAGGGTGATAAGACGATGACGGAAGCAGCCAGGACGACGGTCGACAAGGATCAGGTCGAGATGTTCTCGAAAATGGCTGCCGAATGGTGGAGCCCGACCGGAAAATTCCGCCCGCTGCACAAGTTCAATCCGGTTCGCCTTGCCTATATCCGCGAACGCATCTGCCAGAATTTCGGTCGTGACCCGAAGGCGCATCGCCCGCTTGAGGGCCTTCGCATCCTCGATATCGGCTGCGGCGGCGGCCTTCTGTCCGAACCCGTCGCCCGCATGGGAGCGACCGTCATCGGCGCCGACCCGTCGGAAAAGAATATCGGCATCGCCTCGACCCACGCGCAGGAAACCGGCACGCAGATCGATTACCGTGCCGTCACCGCCGAGGATCTTGCCCAGGCAGGCGAAACATTCGACGTCATCCTCAACATGGAAGTCGTCGAACACGTAGCCGATGTGAACCTGTTCCTCACCACCTGCGCGTCCATGGTGCGCCCCGGTGGTCTGATGTTCATGGCGACGATCAACCGCACGCTGAAGGCCCGCGCACTCGCGATCTTCGCCGCCGAAAACGTCCTGCGCTGGCTGCCCCGCGGCACGCATCAGTATGAAAAGCTGGTCCGCCCGGAAGAGATCGAACGCCCGCTCCAGACCTCCGGTCTGCACATCGTTCACCGCACAGGCGTCTTCTTCAATCCACTGCAGGATCGCTGGAACCTCTCGCCCGACATGGACGTAAACTACATGCTGCTGGCAAAGCGCGAGGGCTGATTTCACCTCGCCGCGTACGAAATCCTCTAACGCCGTCAACGTGATCTCGCCAGACGCAAGCTCGACGCAGAGCTGCAGAAGGGCATCGACGATATCGAGGCCGGGCGCGTCATGTCGCTCGAAGAAGCCTTCGACAGCGTCTATGATGAACTCGGCTGGAAACGCCCTGCCCGATGAAGGTGATCTTTACCCGGGAGGCTCGCCAGGACCTCGCGGATGTCGCGCGACACATATCAGTTCACAATCAGGTTCGGGCACGATCCTATGTCGAAGAGTTGCGAACGGCTTGCCGATCGACTGACCGTCCCCCTCCCCGGCTATCATGCTATACTTTCATCGAAAGCACATGAGACATCAGGTGTTTGTGTCTTTCGGCGTTCAGCGCGGCGAGTTCGCGCACGCGGGTACGGTCGATCGATATCCGTTCGCCATCATACCCGTAGGGATCTTTGAAATGAAAAGCCCTTGGCCCCGGCCCATGGTCGTGCAGATATTCGAACCGCTCGACAGCCTCGGCCCAATCAGGACGGCCCTCGGACCACCAGAGAACCAGAGCCGGCCATTGTTTCTCAACCTGCCAGTTCTTGGCATGCTTCAGCGCATCGGCATGAACGCCGGAATAGGAAAACGCCATAAGCGATTCCAGATCGGCCCATAGCGAAAGCGAGGAAGGTGCCCACTCGAACCCGCTTCCATTGATGAATCGGGGAAAGACCTGCGTTCCCCAGCTCTCTGGTCCCGGTTCGCCCTCATAACCGGAGCGGCCGATGAACCCTTCGGCACATTCGGCAGCCGAAAAATTGGCGGGTTCCCGCAGACGAAAACCCTCGACCGCGGGACTGTCATAAGACGCAACGAAAAGGCCAAAATTGTAGATCGCCAGTTTCGCCGCGCTGGTCATCTCACTTGGCCATATCAGTTCGTATCGTCCGTAAAATCCGGCAATGGCGCCACCTCGATCCCTTCGTCGATCAGGTCGCGAACCTCGTCCGCACTCGCCTGACCGATGATCCCGCGGGCATCCGCCTCGCCATAATGGATCTTGCGCGCCTCTTCGGGAAATTTTTCGCCTACATCCTCGGAATTAGCGCGGATATTGGCGACAGCTTCGTGAAGCTTAACCATTGCTTCCTGCCGGGCGAGATCCATCGCCATCTGCTTCTTGGCTTCCTTTTTCCGCGCGGTGGAAACGGAAGGCGCCATCAACGACTTGGAAATCGAACCCGAATTGCAGATTGGACAGGTCAGAAAGCCGCTCTCCACCTGCCGGTCAAAATCGGCACTTTCGGAAAACCAGCCTTCAAAGGTATGTGCGTTGTCGCAGCACAGCGAATATTTGATCACACTGCCACTCCACCGGCACCCCGGTCAGCATCCGGGCCGGCAACATCCTCCAGCACGAACTCGCGTGCATTCTTCAGATTAGGCACCTTTTTGCGAGTAATCACAACGCTGTCCAGGTCGAGATCGGCAACGAGAACCTCCTCACCCGCATCGCCACCCCGTGCGAGGATTTTGCCCCAGGGGTCGATGATGAGTGAATTGCCATAGGTCTCCCGGCCGTCCTCGTGCACCCCGGCCTGCGCTGCCGCAATCAGGAAAGCGCCGTTCTCGATGGCCCGAGCCCGCAGCAGGATCTCCCAATGCGCCTCGCCCGTCTGTCGCGTGAAGGAAGCCGGCACCGTCAGGATCGTCGCTCCGGCGACAGCCTGGGCGCGGAACAGCTGAGGGAACCGCAAGTCGTAGCAGATCGACATGCCGAGCTTTGCGAAAGGCAGCTCCACCACCTTGGAGACACCGCCCGGCTCATAGGCGGAACTCTCCCGCCAGCTCTCGCCATTGTCGAGATCCACGTCGAACATGTGGATCTTGTCGTAGGTCGAGATCAGGCGGCCATCGGGCGCAAAGAGAAAACTGCGATTGGCGATCTTGCCGTCATCACGAGCAATTGCCGTCGAACCGACGTGCAGGAAAATGCCGAGCTCCGCCGCAAGTCCGCGCGCCGTCGCCACGATGATGTCATCCGCCTCGCCGCGCAGGACCTCGCGGGCAGCCTTGCGGTCCCGCTGCAGCATACCGGTCATTTCCGGCGTCTGGACGTAAGTCGCCCCGCGTGCCGCCGCATCCCGAACCAGCCGGGACATGTCGGCCGCGTTCTTGACCGGATCGACACCGGAACGCATCTGCACTGCAGCGACCTTGATCATCATCTAAACGTCCTGTTACGCAAGCATCGAGTCCAGCTTGCCTTCACGATCAAGCGCATGCAGATCATCGCAGCCGCCGACATGTTCGCCGTTGATGAAGATCTGCGGAAAGGTCGACCGACCATTCGACTTGGCGATCATTTCGGCGCGAAGCTCCTGGCTATAGGTCGCATCATGCTCGACGAACTCGACGCCCTTGGACTGAAGCAGAGCTTTCGCACGTGAGCAATAACCGCAATATTCGCGGGTGTAGATGGTAACATCCGTCATGATAATCTCCAGGCGCGCTGGGAGGAATACGCGCCGACTGTTGTCTCTCATATAGTTTCGGCCAGTGCCATTGCAAAGGTCAAAACACTGACTTAGGCGGCACCCGCCTTCTTCAACGCGCGTGTCGCAGCGGTAACTGTGGCACCGGTCGTGTAGACATCGTCGACAAGCACGATGTGTTTGCCGAACACCTCGGCCTCCCGTCCGTCGGCGACGGCGAAAGCCGCCCGGACATTGTCTTCGCGAGCCCGTGCAGTCAGCCCTACCTGTCGCTTCGTTCTCTTCGTCCGCACAAGCGCCGCCGGCAGATAGGGCTTCCCCGCCGATCTTGCGAGATGCCGCGCGAGCTCGGCTGACTGGTTGAACTTCCGGAGCGCAAAACGCGTCCGGTGCAAAGGCACCGGCAGGATTGCATCGCAGCTGCGCAGGCAATCGCCCCCCGCGCGCTCCATCCATCCCGCCATGATTGGCGCAAGATCGCCTCGGTCCCTATATTTGAGCCCATGAACCATGTTGCGCGCGGTACGATCGAAGACAGTGGCTGCGCGCAGGCGATCGAAAACCGGAGGATGTGCGATAGCTTGAGCCGAGAGCATGCCCGGCCCTGGATCATAGGAGAATGGCAGGCCGAGTATGTCGCAATAGGGCCTCTCGATGAAGCGGACCTCGCGCCAGCAGGAGGCGCAGACTGCCCCATGACGCCCCGTCAGAACGCCGCAACCGAGGCATACCGGAGGGTACACGACATCGGCGATCCGCTGCAGACAGGCCGAAGCGGATTGCGAAAGCGTTTTCACGAGACTATTGGCCAAATTGCCAGGCATGGACTTGACAATAAGCGACGGAATACGCCTTAGCGAAGCATAATCGGGTGGTGATGATGGAATTTCTCTTCGACGAAGACCTGCTGGCCCGCAGACGCGAACGAGCCTTGGCAAATCAGACTGGCAATGCGGATTTCCTGCTGGATCTGGCGGCAGGCGAATTGGCCGAGCGTCTTTCGGTCGTGGAGCGGCAGTTTCCTCTTGCCATCGAACTGCACGGAGGAACCGGGATCGCCGCGCGAAAGGCGATGGAAACCGGCAAGATCGAAACAATTCAGCGCGCAGAAACCAGCGAACGCTTCGCCAATGCAGGAGAGCACATCCTGTCCGCCGGTCTTGATGACGTGCCCATCGAGCCGGCATCGGTCAACCTCGTCCTGTCCCCGATGGCGCTGCATGCTGTCAATGACCTGCCAGGCACGCTGGTGCGCATTCGCCGCGGCCTGAAGCCTGATGGCCTGTTCCTCGCCGCTATTCCCGGTGCGGGAACCCTGTCTGAGTTGCGCGATGTGTTGCTTGCAGCCGAGGCCGAGCTGACACAAGGCGCAAGCCCCCGCGTTATCCCATTCGCCGATGTGCGCGATATAGGCGGTCTTCTCCAGCGGGCAGGTTTCGCCCTTCCTGTGGTGGACGCCGAAAACTACACGGTCCGATATGACAGCCTGTTTCCGCTGATGCGCGACTTGCGCGCCATGGGTATGGCCAATCCCTTAAGGGGTCGCAGCCGAAAACCCCTTGGGCGCGCATTTTTCCTGAGGGCAGCGGAAATCTATGCAGAGCGTTATTCTGATCCCGATGGCCGGATCAGGGCCACGTTCTCGATCATCTACGCCTCCGGATGGGCGCATCATGAGAGCCAGCAGCAACCGCTGAAACCAGGCTCTGCCAAAGTGCGTCTTGCAGATGCCCTTAAGGGCCTGGACGGCTAAGCTTCAGGCAAAAGAGGAAACGGCTTCAAGCCGTCTTATTTGGACGCATCGGTGTAGGTGTTGGTGATGGTGTTGAACATATTGCCCATCGCCTCGTAATAATTGCCGAGCGCAGCGGCAAGCGTGATGCCGAGGACCGCGGCAAGCAAGCCGTACTCCACTGCAGTTGCACCACTGATATCCCTGATAAAGCTGCGGAACAGGCGCATAGGTCGTCCTTGGAATGTAAGCGGTTCGATCATGCGCCGGAGTGGTTCAGCAATCGCCGTCCGCTCCGTAACCCTGAACGATGCAAACCGAACCGGGAGTCTCCTGCAGAACGCTCCTGCGGATCGTGTAGTGCTTCGAACCACCTTCGGCGGGCTTTATAGATCCCGTCGTCAGCATGTCGAAGTCTTCCTGCACATGCGCAAGGCGCTTCTGGTCCGACCGCTCCGCCAGCATCGGCGTCACGATCAGCGACAGGGCAATTACGGCTGTTCCGAAAAGCAGCGCAATATTGAGCGCTCCGGTCTTACCGGACCTGTACGTCGCCCGCTGGCGATTGCGCACAGTTTTCCAGAACTCGTCGTCCATTGCCCCGAAGCCTCGTCAGATCATTACGTGCCTGGCCACAAAGATGCCAGAATCCGTTGAACGAACTGTTAACGCGAGATAAATCCGACAGCTCTAATTTTAATTAGAGCCTTTCCTGGTGAAATTGGAGCGTTCTGCCGGAGCAGGTTTTCGTCGGGGCAAAAGCTCTAAAGCAGATCCTGAAGCATCGGGATCAGCGGCTCGTCTGCCGGCGGCATGGGGTAATCGCGAAGCGCGTTGGGCCTGACCCACTTGATCTGCTGCCCCTCGCGACCGGTCGGAACGCCCTCGAAGCGGCGGCAGACATAGAGCGGCATCAGAAGATGAAAGGTCTCGTAGGTGTGGCTCGCGAAAGTGAGCGGCGCAAGGCAGGCCACCTTCGTCGTGATCCCAAGCTCTTCATGGAGCTCCCGCACCAGCGTCTCTTCCGGCGTTTCACCGACTTCGACCTTGCCGCCCGGAAACTCCCACAGCCCCGCCAGCGATTTTCCCTCCGGCCGCTGCGCAAGCAGGATGCGTCCGTCGGCATCGATCAGCGCGCAGGCGGAAACAAGAAGCAGCTTTTTCGGTTCGCTCATGATTTCCGCCAGTAACGATAGGAATAGGCCTTGGTGAAGCCGAACCTCTGATAGAGCGCGATGGCAGCTTCGTTGGTTGACTCTACCTGCAGCCAGGCAGTGCGCGCACCGCTGATCCGCGCCCAGCGAAGCGCCGAGGACAACATGTCTGTGCCAAGCCGTTCGCGGCGATGGGATGGTGCAACGGCGAGCGAGAGAATGCCGGCCAGATCGTTGTCCTGCACGCACAACACCGTCGCCACGGCTCCATTGCCGGGATCCTGTTTCATGAAGAAGCCGGATGTGGGCTTGATTGCACTGAGTATCTCGGCAAGCGCCGGCTTCAAGGCCGGATCGTCACCGGCTACCGAAAGGCATGCATCGGCAAAACGGCCGATATCGTGGCTTGGCAGATAATCGAGCGTGTCGGGAAGCTCC
Organism: Aliirhizobium wenxiniae; assembly: GCF_014201355.1. Taxonomy (GTDB): domain Bacteria; phylum Pseudomonadota; class Alphaproteobacteria; order Rhizobiales; family Rhizobiaceae; genus Neorhizobium; species Neorhizobium wenxiniae. The sequence continues at coordinate 328,931 of NZ_JACHEG010000005.1, read as the reverse complement.
AGCCGGGAAAGGTCGACCGTCATGACGTCCGCCGTCTCGAAGACCTCCCAACCGCTATGTGCCAGATGTTCAAGCAGTACCGGCGGCGCAAGCGGTGTTTCCCTCAGCACAAGCGTCCTGCCGTAATCCGCAAAACGCTTGGCAGCCTTTGCGAGTCTGAGATCGAGATCCCGATGATCGGATGGATCGAGCGGAACCACGCAGTTGACCCGTTTCGACGGATGTCCGCCGGTCAGCCGCACCTGCCAGCTTCCGTCATAGACGACGGACGCAGCAGGCCATGCACGAAACCCGACGGCTTCCAGCCTGCGGACCAGCGGCAGATCGGGCTTGACGGATGCTGCTGCCATCACCCGCATCAGCTCCGGTAATCGCCGTTGATGGCGACATATTCCTTGGTCAGATCGCAGGTCCAGACAGTCGCCTTGCCAGATCCGAGGCCAAGTTCGACCTTTACCGGAATGTCCTGGCCCTTCATCACGGCAGAGGCCGCCTCTTCGGAATAACCCGGATCGCGCTCGCCATTGACGGCAACGCGGATGTCGCCGAACCAGATCGCCAGCTTGTCGCGATCGGCAGCCTCGCCGGCCTTGCCGACGGCCATGACGATACGGCCCCAGTTGGCGTCTTCGCCGGCGGCAGCGGTCTTGACCAGCGGAGAATTGGCGATCGACAGCGCGATCGTCTTGGCGGCCGCATCGCTTTCCGCACCGGTGACGGTGATCTCGAGCATCTTGGTGGCGCCTTCGCCATCGCGGGCGACCTGGATCGCCAGGTCCTTCAGGAGCGCGTTCAGCGCCTCGCGGAAGGAGGCGAGCGCCGGATCATTGGCATCGGTAATCTGCTTCTGGCCGTCGGCGGCAGCAGCGCCGGTGGCAAACAGCATCAGCGTGTCGGAGGTCGACGTGTCGCTATCGACGGTCATCGAATTGAAGCTCGGCTCGACACCGGCCGACAGCATCGACTGCAGAGCGGCAGAAGAAATGTCGGCATCGGTAACGACGAAGGACAGCATTGTCGCCATGTCGGGCGCGATCATGCCGGCGCCCTTGGCAATGCCGTTGATCGTCACCTTCACGCCGCCGATCTCGGCGGTACGGGTCGCGACCTTTGGATAGGTGTCCGTCGTCATGATCGCCTTGGCGGCTTCCTGCCAGAAATCGCCGGTAGCGGTCTTGTTCATGTCGCCCAGCACACCAGCAAACTTGGTGGCATCGAGCGGTTCGCCGATGACGCCGGTAGACGCGAGATAAACCTCGTTCTCGCCGCAGCCGACAGCTTCGGATGCAGATTTCGCCGTCAGAGCGGTCGCAGCCTTACCCTTGATACCCGTGAAAGCATTCGCATTGCCGGAGTTGACCACCACGGCACGAGCCACGCCATGAGAGAGGTTCGAGCGGCAGAAATCGACCGGGGCCGAAGGGCATTTGGACTTGGTGAACACGCCGGCAACCGCTGCGGGCTTATCGAAAACCATCAGGAGCACGTCGGTACGGCCCTTGTACTTGATGCCGGCGGCAGCAGTCGCCATCCGCACACCGCGGACCAGGGGCATTTCAGGATAGGATTTCGGTGCGAGCGGAGAGACGGAAGCGGACATGGTCAATACCTGCGCGAAAAGTTTTCAGTAAGCGATAGAAAAAACGGGGGCACGAATGCCCCCGTTGTCATCAATGGATCAGGGCTTTGCAGCCGGGGCAGCTTCCGGGGCAGCCGCATCGCCGGCGCCGTCCTGCATCTTGCCAACTTCCTCATAGCCCTTCTTCAGGGCTTCGTCGGTGATCTCGACCTTCTGCTCAGCCTTGGCCTTTTCAAGGATGGCAACATACTTGTCGCGCATGACGAGCTGCTTCACCTGGTCCTTGACCTGGTCGAAAGCCGGCGGCGGTGCATCGCGCTTGTCTTCGACCTTGATGATGTGGAAGCCGAACTGGGTCTTGACCGGGGCCTTGGTATAGGCGCCCTTTTCGAGACCGAAAGCGGCCTCTTCGAATTCAGGAACCATGCGGCCCGGACCGAACCAACCGAGATCGCCGCCGTCATCCTTGTTGCTGTCCTGCGAGTTTTCCTTGGCCAGCTTGGCGAAATCCTCACCCTTGTCGAGCTTGGCGATGATCGCCTTTGCTTCATCCTCGGTCTTGACCAGGATATGGGCAGCCTTCACTTCTTCCTGCTTCGGAAGAGCAGCGATTTCCTTGTCGTAGCGAGCCTTGACCTCTTCATCGGTCGTTGCTTCGACGACATGCTTGCGGAAAAAGGCGTTATGCAGTTCGCGGTCGCCGATATAGGACATGCGCTTCTTGAAGTCGTCGGTCTTGTCGACGCCTTCGGCAAGCGCGCCGCTGGCAAGCAGCTTGACGTCGATCGCACCGGAAAGGGCTGCGACCTTCTTCTGCTCGTCCGGCAGCTGGGCCAGCTGCGGGTCGAGGTTCTGAACCGCAAGATCAAGTTCCGACTGGGTGATCTCGAGCGTGCCGACCTTGGCAACGACCTTGTCTTCCTGCGCGAAGGCAGGAGCCTGGAACGAGATCGCAGCGGCGATTGCCGCCGTTACGAGAAGTTTGTGACGCAACATAAGTTACCTTTCGCATGGATGCCGGTCTCAGGGTTTGGATCCGGCCTGAATCCTTCACAAACACCGGAATGTGGCCATAGTGTATCGGCCGCAACCGTTGACATAATTCGGACCCCCTCTTATCTGTCACGCAACTTGGCGTCCAGAAGAGTTTCCGGGCGTTACGGGACAATTTGCCGGCATGGAACCAACCTCTTCCGACCTGCAATCCCATGGCACTGAGATCAGAAAGGACCATTCGCATGGTCAGCTTCGGCGGCATCGCCCGCAAACTGTTCGGTTCGGCCAACGAGCGCCGCGTTCGCGGCTACAAGCCGACCCTTGCCAAGATCAATGCCATCGAGGAAGCGACCAAGGCGCTGACCGACGAACAACTGGCCCACAAGACGGTTGAGTTTCGCCAGATGCTGGCCGACGGCAAGACGCTCGAAGACATCATGATCCCGGCCTTTGCCGTGGCGCGCGAGGCTTCCCGACGCGTGCTCGGCATGCGTCCCTTCGACGTTCAGCTGACCGGCGGCATGATCCTGCATGACGGCGCGATCGCCGAAATGAAGACCGGTGAAGGCAAGACGCTGGTCGGCACCCTGCCGGTTTATCTCAACGCCCTGTCGGGCAAGGGCGTCCATGTCGTTACCGTCAACGACTACCTCGCCCAGCGCGACGCCGGCATCATGAGCCGCCTCTACAGCTTCCTCGGCCTTTCGACCGGAGTCATCGTCCACGGCCTGGACGACGAGCAGCGCCGCGCGGCCTATGCCTGCGACATCACCTACGCGACGAATAACGAACTCGGCTTCGATTACCTGCGCGACAACATGAAATACGAGCGCGGCCAGATGGTTCAGCGCGGCCACAATTATGCGATCGTCGACGAAGTGGATTCGATCCTCGTCGATGAGGCCCGTACGCCGCTGATCATTTCCGGCCCGCTGGACGATCGTTCGGATCTCTACACGACGATCGACACCTACATCCCGCTTCTGTCGGAAGAAGACTACGAGATCGACGAGAAGCAGCGTTCCGCCAACTTCTCCGAAGTCGGTACCGAGAAGCTGGAAAACCTGCTGCGCCAGGCAGGCCTCCTGAAGGGTGAATCGCTCTACGACGTCGAAAACGTCGCGATCGTCCACCACATCAACAACGCGCTGAAGGCCCACAAGCTTTTCACCCGCGACAAGGACTATATCGTCCGCAACGACGAAATCGTCATCATCGACGAATTCACCGGCCGCATGATGCCGGGCCGCCGTTATTCGGAAGGCCAGCACCAGGCACTGGAAGCCAAGGAGAAGGTTCAGATCCAGCCGGAGAACCAGACGCTCTCCTCGATCACCTTCCAGAATTACTTCCGCATGTATTCAAAGCTCGCCGGCATGACCGGTACGGCGCAGACCGAAGCGGAAGAATTCGGCAACATCTACAAGCTCGAAGTCATCGAAGTTCCGACCAACCTGCCGATCGCCCGTGTTGACGAGGACGACGAGGTCTACCGGACCTTCGAAGAAAAGTTCAAGGCGATCATCGTCGAGATCAAGGCCGCCCACGATCGCAACCAGCCGGTTCTCGTCGGCACGACCTCGATCGAAAAGTCCGAGCTTCTGGCCACCATGCTGCGCCAGTCTGGCTTCGACAAGTTCAACGTTCTGAACGCCCGTTACCACGAGCAGGAAGCCTATATCGTTTCCCAGGCCGGTGTGCCGGGCGCCGTCACGATCGCCACCAACATGGCCGGCCGCGGTACCGACATCCAGCTCGGCGGCAACGTCGACATGCGTCTTGAGCGCGAGCTCGAAGGCATTGAGGACGAAGCCGAGCGCAATGCCAAGGAAGCGGCAATCCGCGCCGAGATCAAGGAACTCAAGGTCAAGGCACTCGAAGCCGGCGGTCTCTACGTCATCGCTACCGAGCGCCACGAAAGCCGCCGTATCGACAACCAGCTGCGCGGCCGTTCCGGCCGTCAGGGTGACCCCGGCCGCTCCAAGTTCTTCCTGTCGCTTCAGGACGACCTGATGCGCATCTTCGGCTCCGACCGCATGGACGGCATGCTGCAGAAGCTGGGCCTCAAGGAAGGCGAGGCGATCGTCCATCCATGGATCAACAAGGCCGTGGAACGCGCCCAGAAGAAGGTCGAAGCCCGTAACTTTGACATCCGCAAGAACCTTTTGAAATACGACGACGTCACCAACGACCAGCGCAAGGTGATCTTCGAACAGCGTATTGAAATGATGGATTCGGAAGATGTTTCCGAGACAATCGAAGACATGCGCAACGAAGTCATCGAGGTCATTGTCGCCAAGCATATCCCGGAACGCGCCTATGCCGAACAGTGGGACGCGCCCGGCCTGCACCAGGATGTCCAGCGCCTGCTCAACCTCGAACTTCCGATCGAGGACTGGGTCAAGGAAGAAGGCATCGGCGAAGACGATATCCGCGAGCGCATTACCGAGGCAGCCGACGCTGCTGCCAAGGATCGCCGCGAACGCTTCGGCAACGAGGTGATGAATTACGTCGAGCGCTCGATCGTACTGCAGACGCTCGATCACCTGTGGCGCGAGCATATCGTCAATCTCGACCACCTGCGCTCCGTCATCGGCTTCCGCGGTTATGCCCAGCGTGACCCGCTGCAGGAATACAAGGCAGAAGCCTTTGAACTCTTCCAGGCGCTGCTGGCCAACCTTCGCGAAGCGGTTACCGCCCAGATGATGCGCGTCGAGCTGATGCAGAACCCGGAGCCTCCGGTTCCGCCACAGACCTATGAGGAACATCACCTCGACCCGATGACCGGTGAAAACCAGATTACCGGCCGCGACGATGAAGACTTCATTGCCGCCCCCGAGGATCGCCATCCGGAAGATCAGTCGACCTGGGGCAAGATCGGCCGCAACGAGGCCTGCCCATGCGGTTCCGGCAAGAAATACAAGCATTGCCACGGCGCCTTCGAACAGGCCTGAGGCATCTGGAAATAGCTGATACAAACGCCGCCCAACGGGCGGCGTTTTGCTTTTGAGGCCAACGGCATCCATCAGTCTATCGTCGCTGCCAACCGTTTCTTAACCGCGACCTGCCATGCTTTTTCATCAGTATTTGTGCGGCGGAACGAGTATCCCTTGCCCTTCATGGCGGTTATCGAAACAGCGGAAAAACTGCTTCCGCCGGGCCTGCGCGCCCGGATCGTACCGCTGATCGCAAAAATCGGCATCGTACTGACGGACAAGAGCGAAACGGCGAAGGCCCAGCGGCAGGCTCTGACGGCTTTCGCCATCCGCATCGCCTCGGCCGCAATCGCCTTTCTCTCCCAGATCGCTCTTGCAAGGCTGATGGGGGAATTCGAATACGGTCTCTACGCCTTCGTCTGGGTAATCGTGATCCTGACCGGCAATCTCTCCTGCCTCGGCTTCCACACCTCGATCATCCGCTTCTACCATCAGCATCTTGCAAGCGGCGAAACCGCGATGTCGCGCGGGCTGAACGTGGCATCCTGCCTTGTTGCATTTCTGACGGCAACGCTGGTCGGCACACTGGGCTTCGCCTTCTTGGCCGTATTCGGCAACGATATCGCCTCCTATTATCTCGTTCCGATCGGTATTGCGCTTTTCATCATCCCGATGATCGCGCTCGGCGACATTCTCGACGGCATGGCAAGGGCGCGCGGCTGGACCGTTTCGGCACTGGCGCCGACTTTCATCCTGAGACCGATCCTCATCCTCGTCTTCATGGCGACTGCGGAATTCATCGACGCACCGCATGATGCGACGACAGCAATGGGAGCGGCACTCGCCGCGACCTACGTCACCACGCTTGCCCATCTCGTGCAGCTCGCCGCGCTGATCCGCAAGGAGAGGAGCGAGGCGCCGCGCCGGTATCAGCTAGGCACCTGGATGAGATATTCGCTACCGCTCTTTCTCGTTGACGGCATCAGTTTTCTGCTGACCAATGCCGACGTGGTCGTGGTCGGCCTTTATCTCCCGCCCGATCAGGTCGGCATCTATTTCGCCGCAGCAAAAACGATCGTGCTGGTGCAATTCGTCTATTTCTCGGTCAAGGCTGCAGCCGCCCCACGTTTCTCCGCCATCATTGCCGCTGCAGACCATGATGCGCTTGCCGATTTCGCAGCCCAGTCGACACGCTGGACCTTCTGGCCGTCGCTCATCATCGGCCTTTGCGCCCTTGCCGCCGGCGAGCTGCTTCTGTCCCTCTTCGGCCCGAACTTTACCGACGGCTACGGGCTGATGGCCATCCTTTTTGCCGGCATCCTGGCCAAGGCATCCGTCGGCCCGGCGGAAGTCCTGCTCACTATGGCCGGACACCAGAAACTCTGCGTTGGAGTTTATGCTGCAACACTGATCGCTGCTGTAATCCTGTATTCTGTGATGATCCCGCTATTCGGCTTGACTGGAGCAGCCGTTGCGGCTGCTACTGCAATTATGATCGAATCCCTGCTGCTTCATCTGACAGTCCGCCGCACACTCGGCATCACGCTATTTGCTTTCGCACGCAAACCTCTTGCCGGTTTGGGAGCGAATTGACCATGCAATTCCCACCACCGGGCATCGAAAATGCGAAGGAGCAAGCTGCCCTGGGACAGGATAGGCAGGAATTGCCCGAAGCTGATCTCAACCTGCCTGTCGGCCGGGCCGGACGCGAATTCTCGCTCTATCCCGCAACTCTCGGCTATGAGCTGCAGGAAGAGCTGGAGTTCCTGTCGCATCGGGCGATGGAACCCAACATCTTTTTCTCTGCCCGCCTTCTGGCTCCTGCCATGCCGCGCGTGGAAGACAAGCAGGTGCGTTTCGCGCTGATCCGCGATGACAACGGCATGCGCTCGCGCCTGCGCCTGCTGATGCCCTTTACCGTCGAGCGGCCGGGCTTTTCGGTCGGCGCTCCGATCATCCGTACCTGGGCCAATCCCTTTGGGCCGCTTGGAACTCCGCTGCTAGACACAGAGGATGCCGCCGAGACGATCGACAACCTGTTTGAAGTTCTGACCCAGCCCCGGACCAAACTGCCATCGGTTCTGGTTCTGCCGGATATTCGCCTCAACGGTCGCTTCGCTCAACTGGCGAAGGCCGTCGCTATTGCCCGCGATCTTTCAGTCGCCACGACCGACACGTTCCGGCGCCCGATGCTGGAAAGCTATCTCGATGGTGAGAGCTACCTGAAGCAATCCGTATCGGCCCATCATTATCGCGAGATGCGCCGCCAATGGCGCAATCTGGAAAAGCTTGGCACCCTGACCTACAGCGTTGCCCGCCAGCCGGAAGAGGTCCGCCTGCGAATGGAGGAATTCCTTGCCCTGGAAGCGAAAGGCTGGAAGGGCAAAAAGCGGTCAGCGCTGATCAACGACCGTTATCGTGCCGCCTTCGCCCGCGAAGCGATAACCAACCTCGCCGAAATCGACGCGGTGCGCATTCACACGGTCGATCTCGATGGCCGCGCGATCGCCTCGATCATCGTTTTCATCATGGCCGGCGAGGCCTATACGTGGAAAACCGCCTATGACGAGAGTTTGGGCCGCCATTCGCCTGGCAAGCTGCTGATCATGAAGCTGACGGAGTGGCATCTGGACGATGCCAACATCCTGCGCACCGACAGCTGCGCCGTGCCCGATCATCCGATCATGAGCCGCATGTGGGAACAACGCGATGAGATGGGAAGCCTCATCATCGGCCTGACACCCAATAGCGACCGTGATGTCCGCCAGGTTGCAACCCAGCTTCATCTCTATCGAAACACCCGCAATATAGCCCGTATCCTGCGCGAAAAGATCATGAATCTGGCCGGCCGTGATACGTGACGAGAAACCGCGCGGGCGATGCAACACACTCAAGGGGCCGGCGTGTCAGCCAGCCCCGAGGAACCGTGGCCGCTAACGCGACGCGGTCATGCGCAACATGCGGCAGAGCTGGACGAGCGCCGGATCATAATCGCCGGCCGAGACATCCACGCACCGCTTCAACAGCTTCTGCCTTTCGCTCGGCGACATGGCGTTGAAGGCAGCCCGCTGAGGACCGGTCAATCCGCCTCCGGCACCACCACCACCCGTCCCCGGCCCTGTTCCGGGCGTGCCGCCTCCGATCCCTACTCCCACATCCACGCCGACGCCAGTTGTGCCTCCGACACCGAGCCCGACAGTCGCGCCGATTCCGCCTGTACCGCCGATCGATGCGGTCGTTCTGGCATTGATGCCGTTCGAGGTGCTGGCGCCGACCCGCGCATTCACCCCGTCGCTGCCTCCCACGGATGCGGCAACACCGGCATTCAGCCCACGTGAACCGTTGACGTTTGCACCGGCATTTACACCACGGCTTCCTCCGACCGAGGCATTGGCGCTCGCCACGCTGGAATTTCGCCCAACACCCACGCCGGCATTCGCACCATTGCGACCACCAACGGATGCCCCGGCACCGACACCGCCGGAGCTGCCGCCGACGCTGGCTCCGGCATTGACGCCGTCACGCCCTCCCACCGACGCCCCTACACCGAGCCCGCCACTGCTGCTTCTGCCAACGCTGGCGCTGACGCCCCGATCACCCCCGATGGATAATCCCTGAGCATAGACCGGCGTCAGCCCGGCCGCCGTGATGCATGTGGACATCAATGCCGAAACAAATAGTTTTTTCATGACACTCTCCTCCTTGAGGGTCTGCCTGCAGAACCCACGGATTCGAATTCCAATCGCCAGTATTAGTTTCAGATTATTCTAATATAAGACTCGCGAATATTAACGGTTTATGACGACGCCGCTTCGCGCCTCGCGTTCTTCCGGGACGCGGATCGTTGCGGATCACATTTGAAGAACTTGCGCCTTGCATCTTCGTGGCCGCGCATGGTAAGCGCGTTCCACATCTACTGTGCCCCGTTGGCGGAATTGGTAGACGCGCCTGACTCAAAATCAGGTTCCGAGAGGAGTGCTGGTTCGATTCCGGCACGGGGCACCATATTATCCGAAATAGACATATAAAATGTCAGCTGCCCGATTAAAGCCGTGCAGATATTTTCCCGTATTTGCGGTAAAACGACTGGCCGAGAGACAATATCCGGCATGCATCTTCAAGCTCCCCGTTGCGATGCACGTAATTTTTCCTAAATGACTTGGCATCGAGGAAAGATGGAGAAGAACTAGATGAGCGCCGAATTCGGCCCCTACGTCCAGATGTGCACTCTTGCTCAGCAAATGGCTGTCCAATATCAGAAAGACACCAACCTCGCCTTGGCGCCTTTTCTGAAACATTTCATGGATGAGGTCGAAGTGAACGTGGCTGCCGATAGTTTCAATCATCTCGGGTTCATGCAAAAGATCCGCGAGCCGGTCGAATTGGGAGCGGAAAAGGCTTCCGACGCACGACGTAAGGAGTTTCTTCAGGCTCTTGCAGATGCTCTGCATGAACGTATCCAAAGACACTGAGCACATGCCGGCGACGACTGAACCGCTCCGGCTGAACAATCAGGCCCAAGAGATTTGAACCTGCCCCCTGCCCTGGCGCCTCTCGACAGCCGTTCATGCGATGGTTGCACGCTCTGTTGCCGATTGCCCGATATCGATGACCTCGACAAGCCTGCAGACGAATGGTGCAGGCACTGCATTGCCGGGCGGGGCTGCTCCATCTATTTGGATCGCCCGAAACTCTGTCGTGATTTCCTTTGCCGCTGGATGCTCGACGACGGTCTGGGCGACGAGTGGGATCCGTTGAAATCCCACATGATGGTCTATGGACAGGGACGACAGATCACCATCCTTGCTGATCCGGATCGAACCGACCTATGGCGTCATGAGCCGTATATGTCGCAACTCAAGAACTGGGCGACAGGCGCGGCGCCGACGGGAGGATATGTGATCGTGTTCTGGCGAGACGAAGTGGTAAAAATCTAAACACATGTGTCCGGGCCGCTGACACGATGACGCGCGGCCATAGCGAGCCTTGCAGTTCTTGCGTCCCCCGCTAGCGTTCCGAAAGACGAGAAGGTCGATCACGACAATTTGCCGAAGGCAGAGTGTTACGCTGACATGTCCACCCGTTTACAGACTGGCGGATTGTGCTCTACAGCTTCGGCCCAATTTGGCCCAATCGGCACAATATCGAACGACAGAGTTCGATGGCGATTATGAAGGAGATGCGCATGGCGCTGGCAGGTTCCACCACAAGGTTCAGCACGGGAGTAGCTTATGCCGGCTTCCTTACCCTTGCCATGGCCGCAACGGTCGGCAGCGCTCTGGGCTTCGAGCATATCGGCGGCTACATTCCCTGCGCCCTCTGCCTGCTTGAGCGAGACCCTTACTATTTCGGCATTCCGATCGGCATTCTTGCGGTCGGTTCGGCAGCTTTCGGCCTGCCCTCCTGGATCACCCGTTCGCTTCTGATCGTCATCGGCATCATGATGCTGGTCGGTGCCGGCATGGGCGTCTATCACTCTGGCGTCGAATGGGGCTTCTGGCCCGGTCCCACCGCCTGCGGCGGCAGCACGGCCGTCACCACCAATGCCGGCAATCTGCTCGGCGACCTGAACACGGTCCACGGCCCGTCCTGCGCCGACGCTGCCCTTCGCGTGCTCGGCCTGTCTTTTGCCGGCTGGAATGTCGTCGCCAGTATTTTCCTCGCAGCCGTTGCCTTCATCGGCGCAAAAAAGGCCGCTTAAGCGGCCTTCGTGCGATCAGATCGACTGGTGTAATCAGGGCTGCAGCTCAGTATCCCAGTAGAGATAGTCCATCCAGCTTTCATGAAGATAGTTCGGTGGGAAGAGCCGGCCGTTGTTATGAAGATCCTGCACGCTCGGTGCATAGGGTTTCTGGTGCGGGATCATGCCGGCCTGTTTGGGCAATTTGCTGCCCTTGCGCAGATTGCAAGGGGAACAGGCCGCCACGACATTCTCCCAGGTCGTCTCGCCACCATGGGCACGGGGAATGACGTGATCGAAGGTCAGTTCGTCATCCGCGCCGCAATACTGGCATTCGAACTTGTCGCGCAGGAAGACGTTGAACCGGGTAAAGGCCGGGTTTCGGGTCGGCTGCACGTAGGTCTTGAGGCTGACGACGCTCGGCAGCTTCATCGAAAAGCTGGGCGAGCAGACCGAATGGTCGTATTCGGCGATGATGTTCACACGGTCAAGGAAGACCGCCTTGATCGCGTCCTGCCAGGACCACAACGACAAGGGATAGTAACTCAGCGGCCGGTAGTCAGCGTTCAAGACGAGCGCCGGCAAGGCCTGCGGGGAGACTGCAATCGTCAAGTGACGCTCCTACCCGATTCGGCATCTATCTCCTCTATATTAGGTCCGTTGTTACAGGATTGTGAAGCCCTATAAATGCAGCGGGATACTTCCCCGCATTTATACGATGGGCAAAGCCTCGCGACGCATCGTCGCAGCGTAATAGGCCCAGAAAAGTCTGGCCGCGATTGACCGGTAAGGCGCCCATGACCGGGCGATTTCGGCGAGTTCTTTTGCCGCCGGCCGCTGCTCCATTGCGAAGGCACGAGCCACGGATGTCTGCAGCGCCACGTCGCCGCCGGGAAAGACATCCGCATGGCCGGCGCAGAACATCAGATAGACTTCCGCCGTCCAAGGCCCGATGCCGGGGAGAAGCACAAGCTGCCGAAGCGCCACCTCACCCTCGATCACGCAGATCGCATCCAGATCGATCGCACCGGTGAGCACAGCTTCGGAAAGCTTCCGCAGGGTCGAGGCCTTGGCGCGCGAAAGGCCGAAAGTGGCAATAATCTCGGGATCAAGCGCGGCATAGGCTTGCGCCGTGACCGGCCCCACCGCCTCGATCCGCCGCCAGATCGCATCCGCACTTGCCCGCGACACCATCTGCGAGACGATGATCGAGGCGAGACCGGCAAAGCCGGGCGCAGCAAGCCTGAGCGGCAGCGGGCCGGCGATCTCGGCAATCGGGACAAGGCGAGGGTCGAGTTGCAGGAGCTGGTTGAGCCCGGCTTCGATATCGGCGTCGTTACGGATGATGCTGAAGTGGTTTTCGCCCATGGGGTTTTCTTGGCTGTCTTTGGATCCTCTGGTCAAGCCCGAGGATGACGAGCTTCAGGAACGCGCTCGACAAAAAGCGGCACAGGGAGCTTGCTGAAATGTCTCTTTAGGCTTCTATCTGCAGACTTCTCTTCCGTCATCCTCGGGCTTGCCCCGGGGGTCCAAACGCAAGCACGGATTCATGCCTTCGAAGACTTCAGATCGTCCCGTTTATCGTTTCGCCCCCAGCCCGAATGGTTTTCTCCATCTTGGCCATGCGCTTTCGGCATTTTTGAACCACGACATGGCGAAGGCGAGTGGCGGGCGGTGTCTGCTGCGCATCGAAGACATCGACCTGACGCGCTGTACAGCCGAATTCGAGGAGATGATCTATCGCGATCTCGCCTGGCTCGGTTTCGACTGGGAAATGCCGGTGCGCCGCCAGTCAGAGCATTTCGATGCCTACCGGGACGCGCTCGACAGGTTACGGGGCATGGGCATCGTCTATCCCGCCTTTCTTACCCGCGGCGAGGTGAAAGCCCGCGTTACGGCATATGAAGCAGGTGGAAAAAACTGGCCGCGTGATCCCGATGGCTCGCCGCTTTATCCGGATGACGACAGGCTGCGCAACGAGGCGGAACGGACGCACCTTATCGCCAAGGGGATCAAACACGCGTGGCGAATGGATGTGATGAAGGCGATGGCTCTGGTCGGCAAGCAGCTTTCATGGCAGGAAACCGGCAGCGGCCACCCCGAGACAATCCCGGCTGATCCGACGATCTGGGGCGATGTGATCCTGTCGCGCTCGGATGCGCCGTCGAGCTATCATCTGTCGGTCGTGGTCGACGATGCGTTACAGGGAATTACCCATGTGGTGCGGGGTGAAGATCTCTATACAGCAACCGCCATCCACCGGTTGCTGCAGGAACTGCTTGGCCTGCCCGAGCCGGTCTATCATCACCATCGGCTGGTTGTCGGCAGCGACGGGCGAAAACTGTCGAAAAGCGAAGGCTCAACCGGAATTGCGGTTCTTCGTGACGAGGGCCTCCTGCCCGGCGACATTCGCCGCCTCGTCGGGCTCTGAGCGGCCGGCGCGCTTTGCCTTGCGCTTCTTGTTGACCTGATTGACTACCGAATAGACCTTGTATTTCAGGATCGCCGCATTGAGTTCGGCACCCAGCATGAAGATCACGCCGACCATGTAGAGAAAGACGAGCACGATCATGATCGAGGCAAGGCCTGCATAGGTGGCCGCGTAATTGGCAAAACTCGACAGGTAATAGGCGAAACCGAAACCGAAGATCGTCCAGATGACGATGGTCAGTACCACGCCCGGAAGCACATCGATGATCCGCCGGTCCCCAGCCGGCAGCCATTTGTGGGAAAAGAGCAGGCCAAGCATCAGAAGCAGGCCGGTGCCGACGAGGCCCCAATTGGCGAGCGCATTGAGGTCGCTCATCAGCCAGGGGAATTTCGTCTCGGCAAAGCGTTGCGCCACCGGCACCGCCAGAAGCACGATGCTGATCACCGCAAAGATGATCACCGCGACGATGACGTAACCGAGGCTGGCAAGGCGCGTCACATACCATGCCCGCGTTTCGGTCACCCGATAAGCACGATTGAGCGAGATGCGCAGGGCCTCAACGCCGTTGGAGGCGAAGTAGGCGGCCGCAAGCACGGAAACCGTCAGAAGCCCGCCGCGCGGCATGTCGATTACCCGCTGGATTTCCGACGCGATCGGATTAGCGATATCCGCCGGCCAGGCATCGAACATCAGGTGGATCGCCGTTTCTGAAAATCCGCCGGCGCCGAGAAAACCGGCAAGTGCAGTGCCGAAGATCAGGAACGGGAACAGCGCCAGGAGCCCGGAAAGCGCCACATGACTGGCCATGGCCCAGCCGTCATCCTCCGTGAAATGCCAATAGGCATCCCACAGGACCTTGAAGGCCAATCGGTGCCATCGCGGCCGGCGTATTTCTTCCTGCAAGGTCTGCTCCGTTGTGACTTAAGGCGAAATATGGGAGGAACATTCTCACTTGTACAGGTGAGTGCCGAGGAAGAATTCCTGAATGACTGCAACAAGAACGATCATCGTCACCGGCTGTTCCTCCGGCATCGGCGCTTATGCGGCAAGGGCATTAAAGGCAGACGGCTGGCGCGTCTTCGCAACGGTTCGAAACAGCGAAGATCTCACTGCCCTTGAAGCTGACGGCATAGAGGCGCTGATCCTCGATTACACGAAGCAGGATACGATCGATCAGCTGGTAAAAACCGTGGTCGAACGCACCGATGGCAGGATCGACGCGCTGTTCAACAATGGCGCCTATGGTCAGCCGGGAGCGGTGGAGGATCTGGCGACGGATGTGCTGCGCATCCAGTTCGAGACCAATCTCTTCGGCTGGCACGAACTGACCCGCCAGATCATTCCCCTCATGCGAGCTCAAGGGCGCGGCCGCATCGTAAACTGCTCCTCCATCCTCGGCCTTTTGCCTTATCGTTATCGCGGGGCTTACACGGCCTCGAAATATGCGCTCGAAGGACTGACGCTGACACTGCGCATGGAACTGGCCGGCAGCGGCATCGAGGTGAGCCTGATCGAGCCCGGCCCGATCACCACCCGCTTCACCGCCAATGCACTCGCCAAGATCAGCGAGAATATCGATCTGACCGGCTCCGTACATGCCGCCGACTACGCGAGGCAGCTGCAACGCCTAGACGGCAGCGGCCCCGTCAACCGCCACAAGCTTGGTCCGGAAGCCGTTTACAAGGTGCTCGATCATGCCTTGAACGCGCCTCGTCCAAAGCCGCATTATCTGGTAACCAGACCTGCAAAGCGGGGTGCGTTTCTGAAGCGACTGCTCCCGGCGCAGCTCTTCTATACGCTGATGCGCCGTATCGACTGACAACTGACGGGAGGCAGGACATGTCGAGCTTCACTACCTTTCTAACCCTGATCGTGATGGGTCTCGTCGTGCTCGTGCTGATCCGCGGTCTGATCAACATGCTGAAAGGTACAGACGCCAACCGCTCGAACAAGCTGATGCAACTGCGCGTCATCCTGCAGGCGGTGGCGATTGCGCTTATCATGCTGACGCTGTGGATCACCGGCGGGGGAAGGCCAAGCTAAGGAAAAGAAAACATGGTCAAGCTGAACAAGATCTATACCCGCACCGGCGATAAAGGCACGACCGGGCTTGTCTCTGGTCCGCGCCGCGAAAAATTCGACCTGCGGGTGGAAGCTTACGGCACGGTTGACGAAGCCAATTCGGCGGTCGGCCTCGCCCGGCTTCATACCATCGGCCTCGACGAACTGGACATCATGCTTGTCCGCATTCAGAACGATCTCTTCGATCTCGGCTCGGACCTTGCGACACCCGACACCGGCGAGGAGTTGAGCTACGAGCCACTGCGCATCATCGAGGCGCAGGCGGAGCGGCTGGAGCGGGAGATCGACGCCCTGAACGGCGAGCTTGATCCCTTGAAATCCTTCGTGCTGCCCGGCGGCACGGCAGCGGCCGCACACCTGCATATGGCACGCACGATCGCAAGGCGCGCCGAACGGCTGATGGTCGAGCTGTCGCGACAGGAAAAGGTCGGCGCCGCGGCGCTGAAATACATCAACCGCCTCTCCGATTTCCTCTTCGTCGCCGCCCGCTTCGCCAATGATCGCGGACAGGCTGACATTTTGTGGGTACCCGGCAAACACCGCTAAACGCCACTCCAGGAGGTCGCGTATGTTCGTCCCGCTGCATGACACGAACGAACTGAAATATATCCGCGTCCAATGGGTCACGATCAGCCTGATCGTGCTGAATGTGCTGGCATGGCTGTTCACCACATTCGCTCCGGTGGAACAGGCGGAGCGTGCGTCACTGGGCCTGGGCTTCATCCCTGCCCTGATCTTCGACCACGCGGTTCTCGATCCATCACTGGTCCTGGTGCCGGAAGATATGACCTTCCTGACCTACGCCTTCCTGCATATCGATTTCTGGCATCTCGCCCCCAACATGCTTTTCCTTTGGGTCTTCGGCGATAATGTCGAAGATGCGCTCGGCCATTTCCGTTTCCTGATCTTCTATCTTCTCTGCGCCGCAGCGGGAGCCGCACTCCATGGTTTCGTTACCCCTCAATCGGAAGGCCCGCTGATCGGTGCCTCGGGTGCGATTTCCGGCGTGGTTGCCGCCTATTTTCTGCTGCATCCGCGGGTACGGGTGTGGGTCCTGGTGCTCTTTCGTATTCCCCTGCCGCTTCCCGCCTTCATTCCGCTGGCGCTCTGGATTGCCCAGCAATTCGTCATGCTGGCGCTGAACATGGATGACGCCGTCTCCTGGGGAGCGCATGTGGGCGGCATCATCGCCGGCGCGCTTCTGGTTCTCGTCATGCGCCGTCCCGGGGTTCCGCTCTTCGACCGACAGATCGTCACCCCTCGCGCCGTACATCACAAACAGAGCGTTCCGCAGGTACCGGCACGCGTCGAATAGGGATATGAGAAATGCGCAAGTGTCGGCATGGAAACGGCGTTGTAATCGGGTGAAAAATGCGTATCCATGTCGCCCACTGACACATGAGGAGATGGCAAATGTCGCATTTTGCCGTCGGAGATAGTCAAGGAAGGACCCCATGAAGATCCTGGTGCCTGTTAAGCGAGTCGTCGATTACAACGTGAAAATCCGCGTCAAACCGGATGGCACGGGCGTTGAACTCGCCAATGTGAAAATGTCGATGAACCCGTTCGACGAAATCTCCGTCGAAGAGGCTCTGCGACTGAAGGAAGCAGGCAAGGCGGAAGAAGTGGTGGTCGTGTCAATCGGACCGGCCAAGGCGGAAGAAACGCTGCGCACCGCGCTCGCCATGGGTGCCGATCGCGCCATCCTGATCGAGACCGACGATGCCGTCGAGCCGCTCGCCGTTGCCAAGATCCTGAAGGGCGTCGTTGACGCCGAAGCGCCTGGCCTGATCATCGTCGGCAAGCAGGCGATCGACGACGACAGCAATCAGACCGGCCAGATGCTGGCGGCTCTGCTCGGCTCTGCACAGGCAACCTTTGCCTCCAAGATCGAGATCGCCGGCGACAAGGCGACCGTGACCCGCGAAGTCGATGGCGGTTCCCAGACGATTGAAGTCAAGCTTCCAGCCGTCGTCACCACCGACCTGCGCCTCAACGAGCCGCGCTACGCTTCGCTGCCCAACATCATGAAGGCGAAGAAGAAGCCGCTCGACAAGAAGTCGCCTGCCGATTTCGGCGTCGATACCACGCCTCGCCTCAAGGTGCTGAAGACCGAAGAGCCGGGCGGCCGCAAGGCTGGCGTCAAGGTCGGGTCGGTTGAAGAGCTGGTTTCCAGCCTCAAGACCGCCGGCGTGATCTGAGAACGGAAGACAGGAGACAACAATCATGACCATTCTTCTTCTGGCAGAAAACGACGCATCCGGCCTGTCCGACCAGACCGCGAAGGCGCTCACCGCCGCATCGAAAATCGGCGGCGACGTGCATGTTCTGGTCGCTGGCGCAGGTGCAAAGGCTGCTGCCGACGCCGCCGCCAAGCTTTCCGGCGTCTCCAAGGTTCTCGTGGCCGAGGATGCGAGCCTCACCAACAATCTCGCGGAACCGCTGGCCGACCTGATCGTCTCGCTTAGCGCTTCCTATGACGTGATCGTCGGACCAGCCACGACGTCTGCCAAGAACGTCCTGCCGCGCGTTGCAGCCCTGCTCGACGTGATGCAGATCTCGGAAATCGTCGAGGTCGTCTCGGCTGACACGTTCAAGCGCCCGATCTATGCCGGCAACGCCATCCAGACCGTTCAGTCCACCGATGCCAAGAAGGTCATCACCGTGCGCACGGCATCGTTTGCCGCAGCAGGCGAAGGCGGTTCGGCAGCGGTTGAAACCGTTTCGGCTGCCGGCAATCCGGGCGTATCGAGCTTCGTCTCCGACGCACTCGCCTCGTCCGAACGTCCGGAACTGACCTCCGCCAAGGTGATCATCTCGGGCGGCCGAGCACTCGGATCTTCGGAAAAATTCCAGGAGGTCATCCTTCCGGTCGCCGACAAGCTGGGTGCCGCCGTTGGCGCATCACGCGCCGCGGTCGATGCCGGTTACGCCCCGAACGACTGGCAGGTCGGCCAGACCGGCAAGGTCGTCGCGCCTGACCTCTACATCGCGGTCGGCATTTCCGGCGCCATCCAGCACCTCGCCGGCATGAAGGATTCGAAGGTCATCGTCGCCATCAACAAGGACGAGGAAGCCCCGATCTTCCAGGTCGCCGATTACGGCCTCGTCGGCGATCTCTTCGACATCCTGCCAAAGCTCGAAAAGGCGCTCTGACAGACGAGCCGCCTTCGCGGCAGCGAAAAAAGCTGGCAAAATGATGGCCAGGCGAATAGAAAAATGCCGGACCGCTGCACGTGGCCCGGCATTTTTTAAATAAGAATTTTCAAATAAAAAGCGTGCACCACAAGTGCGCCAAAGCCCAAGGGATGGAGTAAGCGTTATGGCCTTCCAGAATATCGGCATCATCGGCGCAGGTCAGATGGGCTGCGGCATCGCGCATGTTTCCTCTCTCGCAGGCTACAAGGTGCAGATCTACGATCTGGACCCGGACCGGATCCAGGCAGCACTTGCAACGATCAACGGCACGCTCGCCCGCCTCGTCGCCGGCGAGAAGATCACCGATGAGGAACGCAACGCGGCTCTCTCTAAAATCTCCGGCTCCGCAGACGTGAATGATCTCGCGCCGATGGATATCGTCATCGAGGCGGCAACCGAAGACGAAAGCGTCAAGCGCAAGATCTACGCGCATGTATGCCCGGTCCTGAAGCCCGAGGCGCTGCTCGCCACCAATACCTCGTCGCTCTCGATCACCCGCCTTGCTTCCGCGACCGACCGTCCCGAGCGGTTCATGGGCATTCACTTCATGAACCCGGTGCCGGTGATGAAGCTGGTCGAACTGGTGCGCGGCATTGCCACCGACGAGCCGACCTTCAGGGCGGCCAAGGAATATGTCGCTTCGCTCGACAAGACCGTTACCGTCTCCGAGGATTTCCCGGCCTTCATCGTCAATCGTATCCTGCTGCCGATGATCAACGAGGCGATCTACACCCTTTACGAAGGCGTGGGTTCGGTGGACGCGATCGACACAGCCATGAAACTCGGCGCCAACCATCCGATGGGCCCGCTTCAGCTCGCCGATTTCATCGGTCTCGATACCTGCCTGTCGATCATGCAGGTTCTTTATGATGGCTTGGCTGACAGCAAATACCGCCCCTGCCCGCTTCTGGTGAAATATGTCGAAGCAGGCTGGCTCGGCCGCAAATCCGGCCGTGGATTTTATGACTACCGCGGCGAGGTTCCGGTTCCGACGCGGTAAGACTCAGGCCCTGGCAATGTCGGTGTGAGAAAAATCGTTGCCCTTGAACATCAAGGGCACATCATGAACCTTCGCACAGGCATAGGACATGCAATCCGCCAAATTGAGCTGGGCGGGATGGCCGCGCCCTTTGCCGTATTTTGCGAAAGCTGCGACGGCTTCGGTTGCGATAACACCGTCGATTGGCACCACATCGATATTGGCTGCAACGAGCAGATCCCGGATACGCCGCTCTACTGCGACAGGATCGATATCCAGCATCGTGCCAAGACGCATCGACGCTTCGAGAATGACGAGGCCTGAGGTCAATTTGGCTGTCGAATGCTCGATCCGCTCTGAATATGCTGCTGCATCGGCCTCATCGGCGAGGAGAGCGACGATCACCGAAGTGTCGATGAACATCAGGGCTGTCCCCACATGTCATCGATTTCATCCTTGCTCAGGACACGCCCGTTCGGGCCTGCCTGCCTCTTCAGGTCTTGCGCGATTTCGGCAACCCGCTTCGCAAGAGGCGCCTTGACGCTCTCCCGCCTCAACTCTTCTTCAAGTGCCTGAATGACGGCGGCCGTCATCGTTACATTGCGTTTCTTCGCAAGTTTTTCGGCAAGTTCTCTCGCGCGTTCATCGCGAATTTGCAGTGTCATGGAGCCACTCCATCAATGGAAGCGCCATTATATCATTACAAGCAACCAACGTCATCCATACAAAGATGAGGGTTAGCTCCCCTTCGCTGCCGTGATCAGCGCTTTCGCATCCTCGCTGTCCCAGGCGGCCGGGCCATTCATCGAGCCGATCAGGCAGCCTTTTTTATCGAGGATCAGGGTTGCCGGCAGGCCGAAGGCGAGGCCTTCCTTTTTCACCGCGTTAAACACTCCCATCGAGCTGTCGCTGTAGAAGGCGAGTTTGTCGATCTTGTAATCCTGATAGAAATTCTTCGGTTTCTGGTCGCTGCCGGTATCGATATTGACGGCGACGACCTCGA
This sequence comes from Aliirhizobium wenxiniae, assembly GCF_014201355.1. Lineage (GTDB taxonomy): Bacteria > Pseudomonadota > Alphaproteobacteria > Rhizobiales > Rhizobiaceae > Neorhizobium > Neorhizobium wenxiniae. Next base: position 308,047 of record NZ_JACHEG010000005.1, on the reverse strand, counting down.
AATCACTCCCGCCCATCGTGCTCTGCAAGGCGTTGAGCGCCGGCATCTCTTCCCGGCAGGGCACGCACCATGTGGCCCAGAGGTTGAGGAGCACGGTCTTGCCGGCAAGATCGGCTACCTTCATGTCCTTGCCTTCCGGCCCCTTGAATGCCAGCTGCAACGGACGCGGCGGTTGCGCTGCGGCCATGGCGGCCACTTCGCCCTTGGAAAAGGCGGAAACTGACTTCGCCAGTTCGGCAGAACCTTCGCACTGACCGGCAGAGGCCGTCGTCAGGCCTTCCATGCCATTGCCAGACCCCATGCTCCTCACGTATACCGCCACGGCGCCGGCGGTGATCCCCGCGACGGCGGCAATCATGATCAATCGGGCGGATGGGAGACCAAGCGGTCTTTTGGACGTCATCACTTAACTCCAGGACTAAGCATCATGGCCGATACGAAGGACGCGACCTCTTCCAATCAGATGTGGGGCGGACGCTTCGCTTCCGGGCCGGACGCGATCATGGAGGAGATAAATGCCTCGATCGGTTTCGACAAGAAGCTCTACGCCCAGGACATCCGAGGCTCGATCGCCCATGCAACCATGCTGGCCGAAAAAGGCATTATTTCGCGCGAAGATAAAGAGAAGATCGTCGAAGGTCTGAACACGATCCTGTCAGAGATCGAGAGCGGAAAGTTCGAGTTCTCGCGCAAGCTCGAAGACATCCACATGAACATCGAGGCACGGCTGGCGACGCTGATCGGCCCCGCGGCCGGCCGCCTGCATACCGCCCGCTCACGCAATGACCAGGTGGCGCTCGATTTCCGCCTCTGGGTGAAGGAAGAGCTTGCCAAGACCGAGAAGATGCTGACCGATCTCATCGCAGCCTTCCTCGACCGCGCCGAAGAGCATGCAGACACCGTCATGCCGGGCTTCACCCATCTGCAGACCGCCCAGCCTGTCACCTTCGGCCATCACTGCATGGCCTATGTCGAAATGTTCGGCCGTGACCGCGCCCGCGTGCGCCATGCGATCGACCATCTGGACGAAAGCCCGATCGGCGCGGCAGCGCTCGCCGGCACCGGCTTCCCGATCGACCGCCACATGACGGCGAAGGCCCTCGGTTTCCGTGAGCCGACCCGCAACTCGATCGATACCGTTTCCGACCGCGATTTTGCGCTGGAATTCCTCTCGGTCGCCTCGATCTGCGCCGTCCACCTGTCGCGCCTTGCCGAAGAAATCGTCATCTGGTCGACGCCGCAATTCGGCTTCGTGCGCCTGTCGGATGCTTTCTCGACCGGCTCCTCGATCATGCCGCAGAAGAAGAACCCGGATGCAGCCGAACTGGTGCGCGCCAAGACCGGCCGTATCAACGGTTCGCTGGTGGCGCTTCTGACCATTATGAAGGGCCTGCCGCTCGCCTATTCAAAGGACATGCAGGAAGACAAGGAACAGGTCTTCGACGCTGCCGAGAACCTCGAACTGGCGATTGCCGCCATGACCGGCATGATGCGCGACATGACCATCCGCGCCGACCGCATGCGCGCCGCTGCAGGCTCGGGTTATTCCACCGCAACCGATCTGGCCGACTGGCTGGTGCGCGAGGCAGGCCTGCCTTTCCGTGATGCCCACCATGCCACCGGCCATGCCGTGGCGCTGGCAGAAAAGAAGGGCTGCGAACTTGCAGAACTTTCGCTCGACGAACTAAAGGCGATCAATCCGGCGATCACCGAGAAGGTCTTCGATGTTCTGACCGTCGACGCCTCCGTTGCCAGCCGTCAGAGCTTTGGCGGCACCGCGCCGTCCGAAGTGCGGAAGCAGATCGCTTACTGGCGCGGCCGCAATTGAACCCATATCAATTGATCGCCGATTGATACGGAAATGAACTGCACAAAAGGCTGGAACTTCGTTATGAAAGTTCCGCCTGTCCGTGCCGGAGAAAGAAGAGAATGTCCAAGTCGCTGATGAATACCGCCCGCGTCGCCCTGGTGCTTGGCCTTGCCGGCATCATTACCGTTGGCTGCGGCCGCAAAGGCGAGCTGGACCGCCCAAGCACCCCCGTGGAACAGCAGAACGTTCGCAAATCGGACGCGGCAAAAAAAGACCCGGTTGCCGAACGCCCCTTCATCCTCGACAAGCTTCTGTAATTTCCGGGACCTGACGTGAACCATTTCCAGTATATCGACGGCGTTCTGCACGCCGAAAACGTCGACATTCGCGACATCGCCAAGGCTGTCGGAACGCCGTTCTACGTCTATTCGACGGCAACGCTGGAGCGCCATTACAAGGTCTTCGCAGCAGCGTTTTCTGACGTGGACACCATGGTCTGTTACGCCATGAAGGCGAATTCCAACCAGGCTGTGCTGAAGACGCTTGGCCGTCTCGGCGCGGGCGTCGATGTCGTCTCGGGCGGCGAGCTGCGCCGCGCGCTGGCCGCAGGCATTCCGGCAAACCGCATCATGTTTTCCGGCGTCGGCAAGACGGTCGGCGAGATGGATCTGGCGCTGGAAGCCGGCATCTACTGCTTCAACGTTGAATCCGAGCCGGAACTGGAAGTGCTGAACCTTCGCGCCATCAAGGCCGGCAAGAAGGCGCATGTCTCTTTCCGCATCAACCCGGATGTGGATGCGGGAACGCATGCCAAGATCTCGACCGGCAAGAAGGAAAACAAGTTCGGCATCGCCTATGAACGCGCCCGCGCGGTCTATGCGCATGCAGCAGAGCTGCCCGGCATCGAAGTTACCGGCATCGACATGCATATCGGTAGCCAGATCACCGAGCTTGCACCCTTCGAGCACGCTTTCCGCCTGCTGCGCGAACTGGTCGATACGCTGCGCGGCGATGGCCACCGGATCGACCATGTCGATATCGGCGGCGGTCTGGGCATTCCTTACAAGGACGACAACACGCCTCCCCCGCTGCCGGATGCCTATGCAGATACGGTCAAGCGCCAGCTGCGCTCCCTCAACTGCAAGATCGTTACCGAACCGGGCCGCCTGATCGTCGGCAATGCCGGCATACTGGTGACCGAGGTCATCTACGTGAAGGACGGCGGCGAAAAGACTTTCGTCATCGTCGACGGCGCGATGAACGACCTGATCCGTCCGACGCTCTACGAGGCCTATCACATGATCCGCCCGGTCGTCGTGCCGGCGACCGATGCACCGCGCATCCGTGGCGATATCGTCGGCCCGGTCTGCGAGACCGGCGACTATCTGGCGCTCGACCGCGAGATGGCCGAACCCAAGCCGGGCGACCTGATCGCAGTCGCATCTGCCGGTGCTTATGGCGCTGTGCAGGCCGGAACCTACAATTCCCGCCTTCTCGTGCCGGAAGTTCTGGTCAAGGGCTCGGAGTTCCACGTCATCCGCCCGCGCGGCACCTATGACGAGCTTATCGGGCTCGATTCCGTCCCGGCATGGCTCAGCTGAGGGCGGATAAACGCCCGGATGCGCATTTGACGTGACATTCACAATTGCGGGAAACTGCCTAAAATATGAGGGCCGGCCCAAGCCTGCCCTCGTCTTCGCCACAAAGACTGTTATCTTAGAGGCTTGTTTGCGCCGCCACGATCGGAGACGGACCGCATGAGCTTTACCCGCAAAGGTGCTTTCGAGACCCATCCCGCGCTTGCCCGCAGGGTGGCCCTGAAGCGTTCCTTCGCGCGTATCGTCCTGTTTTTCGAGCGTCTTTTGCCGCGGGCGCTTGCCCCGGCCGGCATCGTTGCCCTGTTTTTCTCCGCGTCCTGGTTCGGCATTTTCCGCCTGTCGCCGGACTGGCTGCGCTGGGTCCTGCTCACCGCATTTCTTTTCGCACTGATCGCAACCCTCCTGCCCTTGGCTCGAATTCGCTGGCCGAGCGCCAATGAAGCGGACCGTCTGCTGGAGGATCGCAACAATCTTCCACACCAGCCGGTGGGCGTGCAGGAGGATGAACCTGCCTTCGAGACCCCCCTCTCCCGCGCCTTGTGGAAGGAACACCAGATCCGCATGGCGAAGCGCATCGCAGCGCTCGATGCAGGCCTGCCGCAACCGGATATCGCCAAGCATGACCGTTTCGGCCTGCGCGCCATCCCGGCGTTGATCTTTACCGTGGCGCTGGCCTTTTCCTATTCCAACCGCGGCGGCAGCCTGGGCGATGCCTTTATTCCCGCACCTCCGGCACCCAGCATCAATCCCGACCTGCGCATCGATGCGTGGCTGACCCCGCCTTCCTATACCGGGCGCGCACCGGTGTTCCTGACAGGCCAGCAGGCGCAGAACAATAACGGGACCGTATCGATACCGCAGAACTCCGCCCTGACGGTCCGCGTGACCGGCGGCGAGGGTGAAGAGGCCGTGGTCTTCACGACCGCCGCCGACAAGCAGAATGCCGTGCTTGAAACGGAAGAGGCAAAGGCTGCTGCGAAAAAGGCCGCCGAGCAGGCCTCGAATGGCGCGCAGGCACCGGCCGCCCAGACGACGGCACCTCAGCCACCGGCTGCCCCAGCAAATGGCAACCAGCCGCTTGCGCCACGCACCTATGCCATGGCAGTCAACGAAAGTGGCAACCTGACCGTCAACGGCCAGAACTGGACATTCAACGTCATCCCCGATCGCCCACCGGAAATCGCCTTCGAAGGCCAGCCGAAGCGCTCGGTTAATGGTGCATTGGAAATCGGCTTCAAGGCCAAGGACGATTACGGCATTCGCGAAGCCCATGCGCTGATCGAGCCTGCGGGTCCGCAGGACCCGGCAACCACGCCGCTCTATCCGTTGCCCGAATACCGGCTCGACCTGCCTCGCCAGACCAGAGGCCAGGAGATCAAGGGCCTGACCAGCCGCAGCGTGATCGAGCATCCGCTTGCCGGAAAGCGTGTTCGCGTGACGCTGGTCGCAACCGATGGCGCAGGCCAGACGGGGCGCAGCCCGGTGCATGAAATGATCCTTCCCGGCCGCGGCTTCTCCGAGCCGCTCGCCGCAGCCGTTGCCGAACAGCGGCAGGTATTCGCGCTCGACACCCGCCAGATGCCGAAGGCAATCGCGCTCAACGAAGCCCTGACCATTCGCCCCGATGAGACCATTCCGAACCTCGGCCATTTCCTGCTGATCGAATCCGCCCGCGGCCGCATGAAACTTGCCCGGGGCGAGGAGCAGTTGAAGGAAACGGCCGACTATCTGTGGGAGATCGCGCTCGGCATCGAAGACGGCGACCTGTCGCTGGCAGAACGCCGCCTGCGCGATGCGCAGCGCAATCTTTCCGAAGCCCTGCAGAATGGCGCAAACGATCAGGAAATTGCCCGCCTGATGCAGGAAATGCGCGAGGCGATGCAGCAATATATGAACGAGCTCGCCCAGCGGATGCAGAATGCTCCAAGGGCGCAGCAGAACATGCAGGCGCAGAATGTCATCCGCCAGCGCGACCTGCAGAACATGATGGACCAGATCGAGAACCTTGCCCGTTCCGGTAATCGTGACGCCGCCCAGCAGATGCTGAACGAGCTGCAGCGGATGATGAACAACCTGCAGGCCGGACGCCCGCAGCGCGGCCAGCAGGGCCAGCAGCAGCAAAACAGCCAGATGCGCCAGCAGATCGACAAGCTTGGCGAAATCATGCAGGAACAGCAGCGCCTGATGGACCAGACCTTCAAGCTGGATCAGGCACTTCGCGACCGCATGCAGCGCGGCGATCCTGACCAGCAGGGCGAAGGCGAGCAGCAACAGTCGCAGCAGGGTCAACAGGGCCAGCAGCAGCAAGGCCAACAGGGGCAACAAGGCCAGGGCCAGCAAGGTCAGCAGAACACCGACCAGATGACCGCCGAACAGCTGCGCGAGGCGCTGAAGAACCTGCGCGCCCAGCAGGAAGGCCTCGGCAAGAAGCTCGGCGAATTGCAGCAGGGCCTGAAGGGTCTTGGCATGCAACCCGGCGAAGGCTTCGGCCAGGCAGAGCGCGAAATGGGCAATGCCGGCAAGGCTCTGGGTCAGGGTCAGGGCGAACAGGCTGTGCAGGGACAGGGCAATGCGCTCAATGCCCTGCGCCAGGGCGCCCAGAACATGATGCAGCAGATGATGCAGGCCATGCAGGGCCAAGGCCAGGGACAAGAGGGCCAGCAGAATGGCGAGGGTGAAGGCATGGCCAACCAGGGTGGCCAGAACGGCCGTGACCCCCTTGGCCGCCCCCGCGCCACGTCAGGCCCGGATTTCGGCGATCAGGTGAAAGTGCCGGACGAGATCGATGTGCAACGCGCCCGCGAAATCCTCGACGCCATTCGTGAAAAGCTGGGTGGTGCGCTCTCGGGTGATGCGGAGCGGCAATATCTGGAGCGGCTGCTGGAAATCAGGTGAGGGTGAAGAAGGCAAAGGCGGCGCGAGCATTGCCCCTTATCCGCCTGCCGGCACTTTCTCCCCGCCATGACGGGGATGACATATGCGGCGATGTCTCCATCTCTGGCGTCAAGCGGAGCAAGTCTCCTCTCCCCGCTTGCGGGCCGAAGGACGGGTGAGACCCGTGGCTAGCCCTGGCATGGGCTAGGGTCAGTGGTAGCTTCTCTCAGATAGATTTCAAGCAGCGTGCGACGACACACCCGCAAGCGCTCTTGCGACTGCCTTGCGGATATCCGGCAGCGCAAACGGCTTCGGCACGACGTCGACGATCTTGCTGGCGAGGTCATCGGCGCGTTCCCGCTGCTCGGCATAACCGGTCATCAGCAGGATTTTCATATCGGGAAAACGGGCGGAAGCCTGATGGGCCAGTTCGATCCCGTCCATGACCGGCATGCGGATATCGGAAAGAAGCAGATCGTAGGAGCCCTCGTCGAGCTTCTCAAGTCCTTCTGCCCCATCACCGGCTTCAAAGGTCTCGTGACCGTCAAGACGCAGCGCGCGTGCGACGAAGCGGCGGAGAGATTCCTCGTCTTCGGTAATAAGGATTCTGGCCATAGCGATCATCGCTCCCTGTGTTTCAATTCGGGAGCAAATGACCAGACTTTCCTTTTCGAGGAGTAAACGGAGCCCCCGCGGAGGCTCCGGATGGTTAACGCCTTGCCACCGCCGGGATGCTATTTCCTGCTTCCCGACGCCCGTCCAGTATCAGGCGTCGCCGGTAACGACGCCGACGAACGGCAGTTCGCGGAAGGCATAGGCTGCATCCATGCCGTAGCCGACGACGAAATAGTCGGGGCATTCGAAACCGACATAATCGGCTTCCAGCTCTTCCTTGCGCTTGACGCTCTTGTCCAAAAGCACGGCGATCGTCACGTTGCGCGCGCCGCGCTCATAGAGCAGTTCCTTAGCGAATTTCAGCGTGCGGCCGGATTCGAGAATATCATCGATCAGAAGCACGTCGCGGCCATGCACGTCGCTGTCGATATCCTTGACGATGCGGACACCCTGCGACACCGTGCCCGTGCCATAACTGGACAGCGTGATGAACTCGACTTCCGGTGCAAGGCCGGTCTCATGCAGCGAACGCAGAAGGTCGGCTGCAAAAATGAATGATCCTTTGAGGATCGCGATCACCAGCAGGTCCTTGGTCGGACCTTTGGCGATCTCGGCAGCGATGGCATGATTGCGCTCTGCAATCTGCTCGGCGGAAAATAGCGGTTCGATCTGCTTGCCGCGCACGACTGGCATGAGGCTCTCCTGCGTGTCTCTCAAAGACGCCGCGATAGCACAATCGGCCCTGCTAAAGAAAGCTTTCAGGCTCCGCGCCCGGCCAATGAGAGCCTCAGATCGGGAAGTTTTCCACCGGGATGGGGTACACGCACGGAAAAGCCATAACTTTCGCGGCCACCGATCTGCGAGGCAGAGGTCGAGATCAGCGTGCTTGTCACCACGGTTTCACCCGAAAGAAGGTCGGCACGGATCGACGGCATGTCGAGGCGGCCCTCCGTGCGGTTCTCAACGATCCCGTTGATCAGGAGCACCCGCATACCATTCGCGTCCTGCGGAGTCATCGTCACATGGGTGATATCGAGCGCCGGGCCCGGCTCGGCCGATGGGCCCGAAAGCAGCGAGAAACCGCCGAAGATCGTAAACACCGTCACCACGACGCTTGCGACCACGGCAACGAAGGCATCCGGCGACAGACGCAGCAGTTTTCGTTCGATCGCGCCGATCATGCCGCCGGCAATGGTTTGGCGAGGCATGGCTTCGGCTTTGCGCGGTCGGCGATCGTTCGAAGAGGTAGCAGCGCGGCGGCGAGCCCAATCGTTGACCGGCACGAAATGCGCGTCCTCGACCTGGGACGCCTTTACGAATGGCTTGGGAAAACGGATGACCTTCCCTTTGCCGTCCTTCTCGTCACCCTCGGGCGGAAGAATATCGACCGGCATCTCGGCACGGGCTTGGCGACGGTCCTGGAAGGTGCTCATGGTGCCCTCTCCGCCTACCTCCTCTTTACCCCGTGATCAGTCTCGATCAGGCTTCAGAGGTCGGGCATTGAAACAAACTCTCCCCAGTCGTAAACTGACATGGTTAACGCTTTCCAAATTCGGCCTGAAAATCGCCCTTTTGACTGCTTGATTTACCCTTCGTTTACCCGCGGCGTTAAGAGATAGCCGCTGAAGCTTCACACAGCCAAGACAAGGTCGCCGGTGATCCATTTCGAAAATGTCGGTCTGCGTTATGGCATGGGCCCGGAAATCCTCCGGGACATGACGTTCGACATTCCAAAACGATCCTTCCAGTTCCTGACCGGCCCCTCGGGCGCGGGCAAGACGACGCTGCTGAGGCTGTTGTTTATGTCGCTCAATCCGACCCGCGGCATCATCCGCATGTTCGGGCGCGACCTGTCGCAGATCCCGCGTGACGAGTTTCCCATGCTGCGCCGCCGCGTCGGCATCGTCTTTCAGGACTTTCGTCTTCTCGACCATTTGACGACCTACGAGAACGTCGCCCTGCCGCTGCGGGTCAGGGGCAAGGACGAGGCCTCCTATCGCAATGACGTGATCGACCTTCTGAAATGGGTCGGTCTTGGCGAGCGGATCAACGTGCTTCCGGCAATCCTGTCGGGCGGTGAAAAGCAGCGTGCGGCGATCGCCCGCGCCCTGATGGACCGCCCGGAAATATTGCTGGCCGACGAACCGACGGGCAATGTCGACCCGCCGATGGCGCGCCGTCTGCTGAGCCTGTTTCTGGAATTGAACCGACTGGGCACCGCCGTCGTTATCGCAACGCACGACCTCGCATTGATGGATCAGGTCGACGCGCGACGCATGATCCTGACAGATGGACGGCTCGACATCTATGAGTGAAGCAGACCGAATGGGAAGGTCGCAATTTCCCGAAGAGGAAACCACCAAAAACGGACGCCAGGACACCGCACGGCGGCGCACGGAAATGCACGTCCGCTCGACAGCCGCAATCCTGCCGCCCGCCAACATCCAGGGCAATGCTTTGATGGTCGTCATCGCCATCATGGCCTTTCTCGCCTGTCTCACGCTCGGCGCCGTCAGCATGGTGCGCGCCACGGCAGCCGGCTGGCAAAGCCAGATATCCCGCGAGATCACCATCCAGATCAAGCCGGCCGAAGGGCTGGACATGGATGCTGCGCTGAAAAAGGCGCGGGACCTGGCGCTGACATTCGTCGGCACCAAGTCCGGCACGATCATGGATGACGCCGCAACCGCGAGACTTCTCGAACCCTGGCTCGGCTCAGACCTGCAGCTAGACGACCTGCCTGTGCCCCGCCTCGTCATCATCACTATCGACGAAAGCAATCCGCCGGATTTCGAGGGGATGCGCGCATTGTTGAAGACGGAAGTGCCGCAGGCGTTTCTCGACGATCACCGCACTTGGGTCGACCGGCTCGTTTCCATGGCCCGCACCACGGTCTGGATCGGCACGGGCGTCCTGATCCTCGTTTTCACCGCGATGATCCTGACGGTAATCTTCGCCACTCGCGGCGCGCTTTCGGGCAACCGCCATATCGTCGAAGTGCTGCATTTCGTCGGCGCCGAACGCACCTTCGTTGCGAACGAATTTCAGAAACACTTCCTCAAGATCAGCCTGAAAGGCTCCGCGGTCGGCGGGGTGGTGGCAGCGCTCCTCTTCGCCACGGCCAGCCTCTGGCAGTCAAATTCCCGTGCGACACCTGAAAGTGAGCAGGCTATGGCGCTTTTCGGATCTTTCACGATCGGCTGGAACGGCTATCTCGGCATCTTTGCCACAATGCTGATCATCGCGCTTCTGACCACGTTGACGGCGCGTTTCACCGTGATGCGGACGATCGACGAAATCGACCTCGTAAGATCCGATCCATCTCGCTCAGATGGACTGCCACCATCATGACATTCAATCATATTACCTGGTAACGTTTCGAGGACTATTCACCGCCTCAATCTGCGACTAATGACAGGTCATGAAATTCGGCTGGAGCAATCGCTGGACGCCCGAAAGCCGCCCTCCGGGCAGGCCGGAAATCGGGCTATTGTCGCGCCAGAGCGCCTTGCGGCGGTTCGCAAGGCGACTGATCATGCTGGTCTTTATCTGTGCGGCTATCCTCGGCGGTGGTTTTTTATGGTTCGCTGATTCGGTCACGTCGCTGCGCGCCCCCGACGGCGTAAAAGCCGACGCCATTGTGGTTCTTACCGGCGGTTATCTTCGCATCGAGCAGGCAGTCGGCCTGTTGCGAGACGGCGCGGGTAAGCGTCTGCTGATCTCCGGCGCTCATCCCTCCACCACGCCGACCCAGATCCGCAAGGCGACCCAGGCATCCGCCGACCTGTTCAAATGCTGTGTCGATATCGGTTACGATGCGATCGACACGATCGGCAATGCCAACGAGATCACCCGCTGGATCCATGACCATGGTTACAAATCCGTCCTGGTCGTGACCAACAACTATCACATGCTGCGCAGCCTGCATGAATTGCGCCGCGCCGATCCCGCAACCGAATTCATTGCTTATCCGGTCGTCAACGCCGACCTTGCCCGTCGCGCCTGGTTCGCGGAACCCGACACGCTGCGCACGATGCTGTCGGAATACGGAAAGGTCGTGCTCGCCTCACTGCGGGACTGGCTCGGCATGGCGCGCTGGACCGGGCTTCGGACAGAAGAAGATCCTGACAAAACCAAGAATTCTTCTCCCTGATCTCGCACCGAGAACTCTTTTTTCCGTGCCCGATCTCGTGTAGGCAACGCGCAATCCTCAAAGGAACCCATCATGCTGTTGCTGCGCTCGATCCTGTTCAATACCGCATTCTATACCAACACCATCCTGCGCATGATCCTGCTGTCGCCGTACTATTTTCTCGCCCCGCGCAAGGCGGCTTTTAGCGTTCCGAAAGCCTGGGCTTCATCCAACAACTGGCTGATGGAAAAGATCGTCGGTGCGACTTTCGAGATCGAGGGCATGGAAAACATTCCCGAGGGCGGCTGCATCTTCGCGCCGAAACACCAGTCGGCCTGGGATACGTTTGCGCTACTGCCCTACCAGCGCGATCCGGTCTATATCCTGAAGCGCGAACTGATGTGGATCCCGCTTTTCGGCTGGTATGTGGCCAAGCAACGGATGATCCCCGTCAATCGCGGCGCCCGCGGCAAGGTCATGGTCGAGGTGATGAAGCGCACCCGGCAGGAAATGGAAAACGGCCGCCAGCTGATCATCTACCCGGAAGGAACGCGCCGCGCGCCTGGCGATGAACCACAATACCGCTACGGCATCGCCCGCATCTATCGTGACGTTCAGGTGCCGGTCGTACCGATCGTTGCCCATTGGGGCCTGTTCTGGGGCCGTCGCAAGCTCATCAAACATCCCGGCCGCTTCAAGGTCCGCATCCTGCCGCCGATCGAGCCCGGCATGGATCCGGATGCGTTTTACGCGTATCTGATCGAGACGCTGGAAAAGGCGAGCGACGAACTGCTGATCGAGACGGTCGAAGCCAACCCGAACCTGCCGCTGCCACCGACGGCGGCAAAGCGCCTGGCGGAACTGCGGGCTCAGTCCGCCGTCTGAGCCGATTTCGGACTGACAGCCGCACCGACCGCCTCAAGCCAGAGATCACGAATGCCCATCTGCTTCAGCTGCGTCACAGTATTGAGCACATAGGCATCATTCGGGCCCGACTGGCCATGTGACCGAAGCACGACGGCGGCGGCTTCTTCCACGCCGAGGCTGCCTGCGTATTGCGGATGCAGCCGATCGACGACGTAGGTGACCGCCTTCACCCGCCGCCCGTCCGGCAGGCCGATGGGAACGATGCGTTCTAGATAGACATTGGTGATCAGCTCACGCTTGCGCAGATAATCCAGCGCATCGTCACGATCCTTGTCGTCAACCCTGAATGCCATGCCACGACAGGACCCACCCCGGTCCAGCCCCATGACGAGACCTGGATTTTCTGCTGTTCCGCGATGCGCCGTTGACCAGATGCAAAGCGAGCGGCGAAACCCGTGAACACGTGCAGCCTGCCGGTCCACATAGGGAAATCCCGGGTTCCACATCAGTGATCCGTAGCCAAACACCCAAAATTCGTCCATATCGCACGCCATGCCATCATTTTAGTTTGCGTCGCACCATTGGGAGAACAACATGGCAGCGTCAAGCCGATCCGGCACCAGCAGAAAACTCTGGTTTCTTGCGAGTGCCGTCGTGCTCGTCATCGCACTGTATACCGCAGGCTGGTTTTATGCCGCCTCGGCCCTGCGCGAAAGGACGCTGCTTCTGCTCGGCAGCCAGGCGGATGCCGGTATTTCGGCCAACTGCGAGAATGCCGAATATCGCGGTTATCCCTTCCGCATCGGGCTGTTCTGCTCGAAGGTCGATGTCGACGATACCGTCAACGGCATTTCGGCAAGCTTCGGCTCGTTGCGCTCGGCGGCTCAGGTCTATAATCCGGGCCATATAGTCTGGGAGCTAGATGCACCATCGGAAGTGCGCACCGGCCATGGCCTTTCCGTCGCCAGCACCTGGGAAAGCCTGCAATCCAGCCTCGTCACCAAGCTGAAGGGCGTCGAGCGCGCCTCGATGGTGATCCAGAAGCCGAAGACGACTATCCTGTCGTCGGCCAGCGGGCAGGCCTTCGATGTCGCCGCCGACCAGTCGGAGATCCACCTGCGCCAGAACGGTACCGATCTCGATGCCGCCATCCAATTGCAGAACGCCACGACAACCGCCAAGGGGCTGCCGCAGCTTCTGCCCGCCACCAACACCAGCATCGACGTGACGTTCAAGGACCGCGCCGGTGTACTGGATGGAAGCGACCGCCGCGGGCTTGCGCTGCATGGTTCGGAAGGGGATCTGCGCGAATTCAAGGCCGATCTCGGCCAGGGTCAGGTGCTGACACTAGCCGGCCCGTTCTCATTCGACGACAGGGGTCGCATGTCCGGCAAGCTGAAATTGAGGATCGAGGACATTCCGGCCTGGCAGGACAGCCTCAGCCGCGCATTTCCGGGTCTCGAATCGACGATCGGCACCGCGGCAAACATGCTGCAGGCGCTCGGTGGTGGAGAGAAGGCCTCGCTCGACCTCACCATCCGCCGCGGCAAGGTGTTTGCCGGCGGACTGATACCGATCGGCGAAATCCCGCCGATCTGAGGACCATCATCCGAAGCCGGCACCGGCGTCGGATGATCTCATGACACAGATTTATTTCTTGGTTTCGAGCGCGTGGCGGCCAAAATCCGGCGCATCCACGTCCTGGCCGGCCTGCACGATGGACCGGCGGATCGCACGGGTGCGGGTGAAAAGCTCAAACAGCTTGTCGCCCTCGCCCCAGCGGATCGCCCGCTGCAGATAGGCGAGATCTTCCGAAAACCGCGCCAGCATTTCGAGGATCGCATCCTTGTTATGCAGGCAGATGTCGCGCCACATGGTCGGATCGGATGCGGCCAGACGGGTAAAATCGCGAAAACCGGAAGCGGAGTATTTGATCACTTCCGATTCCGTCACCGTTTCCAGATCATCGGCCGTGCCGACGATATTGTAGGCGATGATATGTGGAAGATGCGACACGATCGCCAGCACCTTGTCATGGTGCTCCGGATCCATGTCGTCCACCCGCGAGCCGAGCGCAATCCAGAAGGCCTTCAGCCTGTCGAGAGCGGCAGTATCGGTATCCGGCAGCGGTGTGAAGATGCACCAGCGATCACGGAACAGGCCGGCAAAACCCGCATCAGGACCGGATTTTTCCGTACCCGCCAACGGGTGGCCCGGAATGAAATGCACATTGTCCGGCATATGCGGCGCCATCTGCGCGATGACGGAAGCCTTGGTCGAACCGACATCGGTGACAATCGCGCCCGGCTTCAGCGAGCCGGCGATCTGCTTGGCAACCGCTTCCGAAGCACCGACTGGCACCGAGACGATGACGAGATCGGCATCCCTCACGGCATCGGCTGCCGACACCGTGTATTCGGTACCGAGCTCCAGCTCCTCCGCACGCGTCAACGTGTCCTCGCTGCGCGTCGAGACGACCACATGTTTTGCAAGCCCGAGCTGCTTGACGTCGCGGGCGATGGACGAGCCGATCAGGCCGATACCGATCAGCGCGATCCGCTCGAAATGCACGTCACTCATCATTTGCGTCCCATGAATTCGCCGAGCGCTTCGATGACGCCGCGATTGGCTTCTTCCGAGCCGACCGTCATGCGCAATGCATTCGGCAGGCCGTAACCCTTCACCATGCGCAGGATGTAACCGCGGCTGGTGAGGAATTCGTCGGCATCAGGCGCACGCTTGCCGTCGATGTCGGGGAAGTGGATCAGCACGAAATTGGTGACCGACGGCGTGACCGTCAGACCGATCGTCTCGAAGGCATGGGTCAGCTTGTCCTTCCAGAGCAGGTTGTGCTCGACGGCATCGCCGACGAAATTCTGGTCGCGAACGGCAGCAGCACCGGCGGCGATTGCCGGCGCATTCATGTTGAACGGACCACGCACGCGGTTCAGCGCATCGAGAATGCCGGCGGGACCATACATCCAACCGATACGCAACGCGGCAAGCCCATAGACCTTCGAGAAGGTGCGGCACATGACAACATTCTTGTTCTGCGAAACCAGTTCGACACCCGCTTCGTAATCGTTCTTGCGCACATATTCCGCATAGGCCGCATCAAGAACCAGAATGACGTTCTTCGGCAGACCGGCATGCAGGCGGCGGATATCGGCAACCGGAACATAGGTGCCGGTCGGGTTGCCCGGATTGGCAATGAAGACGAGCTTGGTCTTTTCCGTGACGGCAGCAAGGATCGCGTCGACATCGACGGTATAATCCTTCTCCGGCACTTCGATCGCCGCAGCACCCGCACCCATGATCTGGATCTTGTAGACGAGGAACCCGTGCTGGGTGATGATCGCCTCGTCACCGGCGCCGAGATAAACGTGACACAGCAGGCCGAGAAGTTCGTCCGAGCCATTGCCGCACATGATGTTCGCGACATTCAACCCATGTACGGAGGCGATTGCCTCGCGCAGCGCCAGCGCCTGACCATCCGGATAAAGCTCCAGATGCCCGGCCGACTGACGGAATGCCTCGATTGCCTTGGGGCTGGCACCAAGCGGCGTTTCATTGGAGGAAAGCTTGAAGACGCGCGCAACGCCGGGAGCATGTTCCTTGCCGGGCACATAGGCGGCGATATCCAGAATGCCTGGACGCGGAACGGGCTCACTCACAACGATGCTCATCGGATCAACCTTCTTGGAAATGCCTGCTCTGGCAGGGATGTGAGAGGGATTAAAGCCGAAAACGATCATTGTCGAGAGCAAGTGTCGGAACGATCGGAACCAAAACGTCTTTCAGATGATCGACGACAGAAGGAGGAGATCATGGCAACCGGAGACCACGACGATATCAGAGCCTTGCTGGAAGAATGGATGCGGGCCTTAAGGGACAAGGACGCAGACGGGATCATCAATTGCCAGTCCGCAACTGTCCGCCAATTCGGCCTTGCCCCACCACTCCAGGAGACAGGAAACGACAAAGCCGGCCTTCAAGCCTGGTTTGACACCTGGGATGGGCCGCTGGAATTCCACGTTCGTGACACGGACCTGAGGCCCGGTGGCGACATTGCCTGGTGCTCAGCTCTTGCCTGGCTGGGAGGCACGAAAAAAGACGGAGAGAAAAACGGGTTCTGGTTCCGGCTGACTGTCGCCTTCTCCCGCGAAGATGGCCACTGGCTGATTGCCCATATCCACGAATCCGTGCCCTTCTCCATGGAAGGACAGCCACTCGGCCTGTTCGACCTTCAACCCTGATTACGGTCGCGCGTGGTCCTGACGCCCTGCGGCGCCAGCACAGGTACAAAAACGCGGCGTGATGCACGCGCGGCAACCGGCAGCCCCTGATAGAGCCGCTTCTGCGCCTCGATGACGATGACGCCGGAAAAGACCGGCCAGAACCGCCGACCCAGGCGTTCAAGGAGGTTACGAAACTTCAGGATCGTACGGACCTTGGACGGCGGGAAAAACAGGGCCTCGGCCGATGCACCGGGTGTGAAATTCGCCTCCCGCAGCAGGGTCGTGAGCTGGCTGCGCGAATAGGGCCGGCCTGAACCGAAGGGCGTGTGTTCCATCCGCGCCCAGACCCCGCGGCGGTTCGGCACGACGATGACCAGCCGTCCGCCGGGAGCGAGCACCCGCCAGATTTCCTTCAGGCTTTCGCGCGGATTTTCGGTAAATTCCAGCGAATGAACCATCAGCACGCGATCGACAGAACTGTCCGGCAGCGGCAGTTCTTCGTCGAAAACCAGAGCAGTCGAGGAATTTTCGCCGACCGGCCAGTTCACGGCCCCCTGCCCCGCCGGCATGAAGGCAAAGGTGCGTTCCGTATCGGCCCGGAACCGGTCGAGATAAGGCACCGCATAACCGAGACCGACCAGACGTTCTTCCGGCAGCCGTGCCCAGAGCGAGGAGAGCGCCATCGCGATCGACTGCTCCGCCAGACGGCCAAGCGCGGAATGATAGAACTCACGGAGGTCAACAATATCGACAGACAAAACGCAAATGCTCGTGTTCAGTGGTTGGACTTGGACATGCCTCTCTCTACATTGTTGCGCAAGAAGCATTGAGCAATAGGTCTATTCTGATGAAGCCTTTGGAAATCGAAGTTTTTTCCTGCAGGAGCGATAATTACGGCGTTCTGGTGCATGAACCGGAAAGCGGATTGACGGTATCGATCGATGCGCCTGAGGAAAAACCCATCGTCGAGGCAGCAAATCGCCGCGGCTGGAAACTCACCCATATCTTCACCACCCACCACCACACCGACCATGTGGAAGCCAATCTGGCGCTGAAGGAGCGTTATGGGCTGGAGATTATAGGACCGGTCAACGAGGCGGTCGCCATCCCCGGGCTCGACAGGAGTGTCGAGGACGGTGAGGAATTCCAGTTCGGTGAACATCTCGTGCGGGTGATCGAAACGCCCGGCCACACCGCCGGCCATATCTGCTTCCATTTCCCTGACGACAAGATCCTGTTTGCCGCCGATACGCTGTTTGCGCTCGGTTGCGGACGCCTGTTCGAGCGCCCCGCCGCCGACATGTGGCACTCGCTGCAGAAACTGGCAGGCCTCCCGGATGAGACCGCGATTTATTTCGGCCACGAATACACGTTGTCCAACGCGAGATTTGCGCTGACGATCGATCCGGACAATGAGCCGCTGCAGCGCCGCGCCGCCCAGATCGAGGAACTGCGCAGAGAGGGCAAGTTCACCATTCCGACCATGATGGGGCTGGAGAAGGAAACCAACCCCTTCCTGCGTGCCAAAGATCCAAAAATCCGCCGCAACTTGATCATGGAAGGCAAGACGAACGAGGAAGTGTTTGCCGAAATCCGCAAGCGCAAGGACAATTTCTGACCGATGACACCCAATCCCGTCGAGCAGACAGCAGAAGAAATCATTGCCACGCTGAACATGCAGCGCCACCCGGAAGGCGGATGGTTTTCCGAGACCTTCCGGGATGGCGACGGCAGGAGCCGTGGCGCCTCGACGGCGATCTACTACCTGCTGCAGGCGGGTGAACGGTCGCATTGGCACCGCGTCCGCGATGCAGCCGAGGTCTGGCATTATTATGCCGGAGATCCGCTGCTTCTGAAGATTTCGGATGGGACGACGGTTGAGGAAATCCGCCTGGGCACGGATTTCGCTTCCGGCGAGCGTCCGCAGGCGGTGGTGCCGGCAAATGCCTGGCAGTCAGCCGAACCGCTGGGCAGCTTCACGCTCGTCGGCTGCACCGTGGCACCAGCATTCGAATTTTCGAGTTTTGAGATGGCAGAGCCCGGCTGGGAGCCGGGCCGATAAACTATTCCGCGGGCGCCTCTGCCGCTTTCCGCTTGGGCTTGATCATCTCCTTCGCGGCCAGCACTGCCCCGCCGGTAATCAGCACGCAGGCGATCAGGATCCGCCAGCTCGGTTCGGCAAATCCGCTGGCGAGCAGGATCAACGTCGAAAGCAGTGGCGCGGCATAGCTTGCAGCCCCGATCACCTGAATATCGCCATTCTTGACGCCGTAATCCCAGGCATAGAAGGCAGCACCCACCGGCAACAGGCCAAGGCCGACCACTGCCGCCCATTCGCCACCGCTCGCCGGCCAGACCGTCGTTTCCAGCGCCAGATGGCAGACGAGCGACAGGAGCGACGTTGAGAGGCAGAAGCCCGTCACGACGTCCGTCGACACCCGATCGAAACTACGCGTCAGCAGCGAATAACCGGACCATGTGAAGGCGCAAAGCAGAGCCGCGCCATAACCCAGGAGATAGGACTGGTCGAAGGATACGCCATTGCGCGAGACGATAGCGATAGTGCCGCATAGTCCGGCAAGTGCCCCGGCGACGTGATACCAGCGCAGCCTTTCCCCTGGCAGAAACGCCGAACCGACAACGATCAATAGCGGCCAGAGATAGGCGATCAATCCGGCCTCAACAGCCGGCGCGTTACGAAGCGCGGTAAAATAGAGGAAATGATAGCCGAAGAGACCGGCGATCCCGATGATCCACACTTTCGCCGGCTGCTTGAGCAGCTTGATACGCTCCGGCTTGATGGCCAGCAAAACCAGCCCCGGCAGACTACCGATCGCGAATGTCATCGCATTCATCTGGAAAGGCGGAACGCTTCCGGAAGCCGCCGTCATGAGTGCCAGCAGCGACCACATCAGGATCGCCGTAAAACCGATCAAGGTACCCCGTAACTTCAACCCCAGTTCCCCTCTTTATTGGCCTCATCCCCACAGGCCCGAGACACGCCCTCAGCCGCCGTATCGGGCAGCCGTTATATAGAGCGGTCCCATTCTCGTCGGGATACGGGCATAAATAGGGGCATATACATTGGACCCGCCAGCCTTGGCAAACCACACTTCCATCGGCGTCTTCTGCAGATACTCGATGTCATCGCGTCCCTTACGGTAACCGGATTTCGGCTGGTAGCGGACAGTGCAGACGATGGCTTCGCCCTTGAAGCCCTTGGTCTCATAAGGCTTGGTCCCTTCCCGCTTGAGAAGCAGATCCATCCGCGATTCGCCGTCATAAACAGGAATACGGCTCGGGCAGACCGTAGCGCCTTCCGGGAATATCAGCCCACTCAAGGGATCGAGCACCGAGCGCAGATCCTGCGGCGTGACAGGCACCCAGTTTTCCGCCTTGCGGCGGGGAGCCGGTGTGATCGTCGTGTCCGTCACATTGCCGTTGGTATAGACCACATCATAGATCCGCGTCCGTTTGCCGAGCTTGTAGACCAGATTGTAGCGATCGGCCTGCAGGCGATCTCCCTCGATGCGTCCCGCCACATTGGTCTCGGCAGACACCTTCTTGATAACGTTGACGATACCACCGGACTTGAAGATGCCGTTGATCTTGTAGCCCTTCCCGTCGAACTCGCTCGAGAAGCTTGCCGTACCGATCGGCAGGATACCGAGCGTGATGTCGTAATCGGTGACATGCCTGTCAGCAGACAGCGCAGGTGAGATACCAGCGACGAGGAGAAGCAAAACTCCCGCAAGCGGGCGTATGGATGAAAACATGGCTTGCCTGCACCGATTTGAAAATTCCATGAATCCGATATAAGAGGCGCATCGTGGCAAGAAAATAGCCATGGTTGCAGTTAGTCGCGGTGCAAAGGCGCACGAAAGCCAAGGTTTTGGCTTGACGCGCCGAGCCTCACTGACTATAGAACCGCAACTTTCCAATCAAGACCAGTTGGATCGGCATGCCGGACATTGTCCGGATGAGCCTCCGATTGCAGAAGAAAACAAAGGTGAATGCCATGTCTCGTGTATGCGAACTGACCGGCAAGGGCGTAATGACCGGCAACAACGTCAGCCATGCCAACAACAAGACCCGTCGTCGGTTCCTGCCGAACCTGTGCCAGGTCACTCTGATCTCCGACGCTCTCGGCCAGCGCTTCCGTCTGCGCGTTTCCGCGCACGCCTTGCGTTCGGTTGAACACCGCGGCGGCCTCGATGCCTTCCTCCTGAAGTCCGACGAGACCGAACTGTCGATGCGCGCTCGTCTGCTGCGTCGCCAGATCGCCAAGAAGACTGCAGAAGCCGCTTAATAGCGCCTTCAACACTTCACCGGCTTTGGAAAAGGCTTGACCGGATAATACCGGGCAAGCCTTTTCTCTTGGCCTATCCGCAACTGGTGGCATACCCCAGGATAAAAAAATGCAAGTCGCACGCTATACCCTTATCTACTCCCTCGCGATGGCAGCCATCGTCGTGGCCTCCAATATCCTCGTCCAGTTCCACCTGACCGGAACTCTGTGGGGCATCGCTCTCGGCGACATCCTCACCTGGGGCGCCTTCACCTATCCCGTCGCCTTCCTCGTGACCGACCTCGCCAATCGCCAGTTCGGCCCGGCCATTGCCCGCCGCATCGTGTTTGTCGGCTTTGTCGTCGGCGTTGCCCTGTCCTTTTGGCTCTCGGAACCACGCATCGCGATTGCCTCCGGCACCGCATTCCTGATCGGCCAGCTTCTCGACATTTCGGTCTTCAACGAACTGCGCCGCCAGACCTGGTGGAAGGCGCCGCTTGCTGCATCGATGATCGGCACGGTGATCGATACGGTATTGTTCTTCTCGATCGCCTTTGCCCCGGTCTTTGCCTTCATCGGCCCCAACTTCGATTTCGCCACCGCTTCCGCCCCGATCCTCGGCGTCATGTCCACGGAAGCGCCGCGCTGGATCTCTTGGGGCCTCGGCGACCTCGTAGTCAAGGTCGTGGTCGGAGTCGTCCTGCTTCTGCCCTATGGCGCGTTGATGAACGTGCTGAAGCCAATGCCGCAGGCAGCGGCAAAGACGGCCTGAACATCAAAGGGAGCCTCGGCTCCCTTTTTTATTGGCTGAGCTTGAACTCCAGCATCAGATTGCGCTGGAGAAAAAGTCCGTTGTCATCCGAGACGACAATGAGATGCGGACTGCCATCCGGCCCCGCCACAACATCAATGCCTTCCATGTTGTCGATCGCATGATCTGCCCCGACATCGATCAGCACCTCACCATCGACCACCGCACCCGGACGGATATCATGACTCTTGATGCGTCTAATCTTCATGCCCATTCCGCCGACAAAGCTGAAACGGCGCTCCAGAAGCAGAAGATCGCCGTCCGGCAGGAAAGCACCGTCCGTCGCATCATAGGGATCATGGCGCACCACCGTAAATTCCCCCTTGAGTGGTCCATCGATGATCGCCGCAAGCAGATTGCCCGCAGCATCCCGGCTGCTCTCCGCAATCGCCACAAGCCCACCTTGAAGTGGGCCTGCAGCGGGCGACGCAACCAGCGTTTCAATGCCGGCATTCCGCCGAAGTTCGTGCAGCGGGATGAGGAAATTCACATTGCGTAATGGCTTTGATGTCTCGAAGCCGGGATCAGGATAGGCTTCAATCCTGTGCCGCTGTTCGAAACTGACAAAAGCCTCGCCGTCGCGCAGTGCCAGTCCTTCGGCGTCCGATGCGGATTTGGAACCCGCACGGCCATCGCGCATCAGCATGGAGCTGACGGCGACGTCGGAAAGCCCGGACAACCTACCCGATGTATCCCGCAAGATCTGCCCGGTCAGCCACTCGCCCGTATCGAGGACGGAAACGAAATGCGCGCCATCCGGCCGGAAGCGTATGCTGGACAGCGACTGGACACGGCTATCGTTCGAGCTGAACTCGATTCCGCCGATAAACTCAAGCGGTCCGAACTTTACCTGATCGGATCTCGGCTTGAATTGCGAGATCGGCTTTGCCGTCACGCGCACCGCATCCTGCGCAAATGATATGGCCGGCATCATCGCAAGGACGACGCCGGCCAGAAGAACGTGCGAGAGCTTCGACAATGGGTCAGCCGGCCCGGCGCATGCGGCGGCCGCGTGCAGCACCACCCGCCGACTTGTCGGCAAACAGTTCGGCAAGCTGCTCGGTCATCGCGCCGGCAAGCTCGTCGGCATCAACGATGGTCACGGCATTGCGGTAGTAACGCGTCACGTCATGACCGATACCGATCGCCAGCAGCTCTACCGGAGACTTGGTCTCGACCTGCTCGATGACGGCGCGCAGGTGCCGTTCCAGATAATTGCCCGGATTGACCGAAAGCGTGCTGTCGTCAACCGGTGCACCATCCGAAATCATCATCAGGATCTTGCGCTGTTCCGGCCGGTTGATCAGCCGGTTATGCGCCCACATCAGCGCCTCGCCGTCGATGTTTTCCTTGAGCAGGCCTTCGCGCATCATCAGGCCGAGATTGCGGCGCGAACGACGCCACGGCGCATCGGCCGACTTGTAGATGATATGACGCAGATCGTTGAGGCGACCCGGCGACGCGGGCTTGCCACTGGCAAGCCAGTTCTCGCGGCTCTGTCCGCCCTTCCACGCCTTGGTGGTGAAACCGAGGATCTCGACCTTGACGCCGCAACGCTCCAGCGTGCGCGCCAGAATATCGGCGCAGGAGGCTGCAACCGTGATCGGCCGGCCACGCATCGAACCGGAGTTGTCGATAACGAGCGTGACGACCGTATCGCGGAACTGCGTGTCGCGCTCCCGTTTGAAGGAAAGCGGCTGCATCGGATCGATGATCAGGCGCACCAGACGCGCCGGATCGAGATAACCTTCTTCAAGATCGAAATCCCAGGACCGGTTCTGCTGTGCCATCAGGCGGCGCTGCAGGCGGTTCGCCAGACGACCGACGGCACCCTGCAGGTGAGCAAGCTGCTTGTCGAGGAAAGCGCGCAAGCGGTCGAGTTCAGCCTCGTCGCAAAGCTCTTCCGCTGTGATCTCCTCGTCGAATTCCTGCGTGAAGATGTGATAATCCACCTTCTCGTTGAAATCGTCGAACGGGCTGTTCGGCCGGCGGGTTTCGCCGGGCGTTTCGGAATGGTCGTCGGCCTCGTCGGACATTTCGTCGTCCGACATTTCCGCGCCGTCCATTTCGCCTTCGTCCATCTCCTCGTCGGCCGCTTCGCTCTGCTCGGCGGGCGCGGCATCGGATCCGGCTTCTTCCTCGACCTCTTCGTTTTCGGTCTCGCCGCTGCTCGGCTGATCCTCTTCCGACTGGTTCTCGATCTCTTCCGGCTCGTTCTCGTCGCCGTCCAGATCCTCAGCCATCTGCATCGAGGACAACATGTGGCGGACGAGCTTGGCGAAAGCCTGCTGGTCCTCGATCACATTTTTCAGATTGTCGAGATCGCCAGAAGCGTTCTGCTCGATGAAGGGACGCCAGAGGTCGAGCACCTTGCCGGCGCTTTCCGGCGGTTTCTGGCCGGTCAGCTTTTCGCGCACCAGCATGGCGACCGCCTCGCCGATCGGCGCTTCTTCCTGACGCTCGATGCCTGAAAAATTCGCCTTGGCGTATTTCTCTTCCTGCATCGAATTCAGGTTAGCGGCGACACCGGCCATGCGTAGCGCGCCGATCGATTCGACGCGCGCCTGCTCAACGGCATCGAAGATCGCGCGTGCATCCGAGCCTTGAGGCGAAAGCGTCGCGTGGACATTGGTGTCGTGGCAAGCGATCCGAAGGGCCATGGAATCGCCAAGACCACGCGTCACCGCAAGCTCGTGCGCCGTCGGCCGCTTGGAAATTTCTGGCAGGCGAATACGCTCGCCGGCCAGTCCCGGACGCTCGTTGGCGAAGGAAACCTCCACCTCCTGCTTTCCGGCGATCGACCGCACGCAGCCGGTTATAGCCCGCCGCATCGGCTCGGTATCGACCGGACCGGCGGGCTTGCCCTTGGAATTGTCTCCGCGACCTGCCATCGGCTTCGCTTCCTCTGCGTTATGCTCCCAATACGATGTTGGCGGCGCTTTCCTTCAGCTCGACGCCGAAGGCGCGCTGATACTGCTCGGCCACAAGGCTCCGCTCCAGCTCATCGCACTTGTTGAGGAAGGTAATGCGGAAGGCGAATGCCACGTCACCGAAGATCTCGGCATTTTCAGCCCAGGTGATGACGGTACGCGGGCTCATCACGGTCGAGAGGTCGCCGTTGATGAAGGCCGAACGGGTGAGATCGGCAACGCGCACCATCTTGGAAACCGTCTCGCGGCCTTCCTTGGTGGCGCCGAACGACTTCACCTTGGCGGCAACGATATCGACTTCCTTTTCATGCGGCAGGTAGTTCAACGTCGTCACGATCGACCAACGGTCCATCTGTGCCTGGTTGATCTGCTGCGTGCCGTGATAAAGGCCGGTCGTATCGCCGAGGCCCACGGTATTCGCCGTTGCGAAAATGCGGAAGGCGGGGTGAGGACGAATAACACGGCTCTGGTCGAGCAGCGTCAGGCGGCCCGAACTTTCCAGCACGCGCTGGATGACGAACATCACGTCCGGGCGACCGGCGTCATATTCGTCGAGAACCAGCGCCACATTGTGCTGGTAAGCCCAAGGCAGGATACCGTCCTTGAATTCGGTGACCTGCTTGCCGTCTTTCAGAACGATAGCGTCCTTGCCGACGAGATCGATACGGCTGACATGGCTGTCGAGGTTGACGCGCACGCAAGGCCAGTTGAGGCGGGCAGCGACCTGCTCGATATGGGTGGATTTACCGGTGCCGTGGAAGCCGGAGACCATCACGCGTCGGTTATGGGCAAAGCCTGCAAGAATGGCGAGCGTCGTGTCGCGATCGAAGAGATAGTCCGGGTCGAGATCCGGAACATAGGGGTCGCCATTGCTGTAGGCGGGAACTCTCAGATCGGTATCGATGCCGAAAACTTCCCGAACCGAAACCGTCGTGTCGGGGAGGTTGGTAATATCCAGGTCAATCTTGCTCATCATAACTCCAGGGCACGGGCAACCGCCCGGCCATCATCAACGCTGCCTTGATTTTTGAGGCTTAGCAGAAACCCGCCTGCTTCAACAACTGATATGCTTGCACCACGGCACGAAAACGTTCCTCCGACCCGCGGTCGCCACCATTGGCGTCCGGATGGTGCTTTTTCACCAACTCCTTGTAACGGGTCTTGATCTCGCTCGACGTGGCGTTCGCGCCAAGCTCCATCGTATTGAAGGCCTTGGCCTCCAGCGTCTTCAGCTTTCGCCCCTGCGTTTCATATCGCCCGCCGCCGCCAGCGCGCGCCTGCGCGACGAAGCCGAAAGGATCCTTGAAACGCTGCTGCGTATAGGCGGAACCCGATCGTGCGGACGAATGGATGGGCGTGTCCTTGGCGTCCTTGTTGACGCCGACCTTCCATGTCGGGCGGTGACCGGTGATCGCTTCCTTCTGATAACGCGCGATCTCGCCATCCGACAGGCCGGAGAAATAGTTGTAGCCCTTGTTGTATTCCTTCACATGCTCGAAGCAGAAAATGAAGAACTGGCCTTCGGCATTCCGTCCGACCGGAGCCTTATGCACACCTGGCCGATCGCATCCGTCCCACTGACAGGTCGGCGCTTGCGGCGGGGCATCTTGCTGCCTTTTCCGGCGCGTCCGGATACGGTCGAAATATTTGGAGTCGAGTTTCATGAGGCACACATTATGGGGCCCAAGAGAGGGCCGAACAAGAATTGACAAAGCGGTTTGTTACTGGTTTCTGGATCACCCTCTTGCGCCGACCACCGGAGCCTAAAAATGTCGATCAGAGCCCATATCGAAGCCACACTTCGCGATAATCTCGCGCCCGAAAGGCTCGACGTGATCAACGAAAGCCATCAGCATGCCGGCCATCAGCCAGGCATGGATGGAGACGGCGAAACACATATGCGTGTGCGTATCGTCGCAGCGGCCTTCACGGGAATGAGCCGGATCGACCGGCACCGGACGGTAAATGCTCTCCTGAAACCGGAACTCGACGCCGGTCTTCACGCGCTGGCGGTGGAGGCCGCAGCACCGGGAGAACCGACACGCTGGTGATGGGGGATAGATAGGGATTGGAAGGCGAAACGCCAAGATACGCTGCATCCCTGTCACAAGCTGCTGCTTAGATCATGGCCAAAAGTACGATCGGCTATGGCTGGGGAGCGGCAGAAATGAGCGCTACATTTTCCGAATTGAGTGAACGCATCGGTCGTGTCGGCGAACTTTACGCACAGGCGCACAATATTCCACGCGATCCCGATTGGTATCTGCTCAAGCTGACGGAGGAGCTCGGCGAACTGACCGCCGAGCATCTCCTGCTGAACGGCCGATCCAAACCCAATGCCGATGGATCAGGCGGAACCCGCGAGGCACTGGAAAACGAAGCGGCAGACCTCTTCGGCCAGTTCGTCCTCTATCTGCGCGCCAACGATATAGATATCGAAGCCGCCATCGAACGAAAATGGCTGCGGCATCTCGATCGCCATGAAGAGTTGCTCATAGACCGCACCGTATCTGACTAAGCCGCTACCTGCGGCTCTTCCGAGATAACGACCATGTTGCGCCCACGGTGCTTGGCCTCGTAAAGCGCTTCGTCAGCCCGCTGGAGAAGCTTTTCGATCTCTGTCTGCACGGGCATGGCGGAAGCGACACCGAGACTTGCGGTCACGACACCATGATCCGACTTGCCATGTGGAATGGCTAATTCTTCTATCGCCCTGCGGATTTTTTCAGCCATGGCCAAGGCCTGCAGGGACCCCTGCCCCGGCAACAAAACCAGCATCTCTTCTCCACCAAAGCGGAAGACGGAGTTCGCCCTGCCCACGGTTGCACAGATATGCTGCGAAACAGTTCGGATGCAGGCATCTCCGTCCATGTGGCCGTAGAGATCGTTGAACCGCTTGAAATGATCGATGTCGAGCAGGATGGCGGAAACGACCGGCGGCTCCAGCTGCCGACCCCTATTCCAGATTTCGCGCCCTATACGCGCCAGCGACCGACGGTTCAAAAGCCCGGTTAGCTCATCCCGCTCGGCATTGACCTCCAGCCGTCGATAAAGCAGGCCGGCACGTAGTTGATTGAGGAAATTCCGCCGGTCGGTGCGCTCGAGGAAATAGGCGGCGGCGGCAAGGAATATCGACAGCATCATGTAAAATGTCACGATGCCGCCAAAGGTGACGGCGTCGAACGCGCCAGTGAGATAAACTGCCGAAAGGTGTGAGAGGCACATCAACACCAGCCCGGCCAGCATGGCGGGAAACAGGGGCCGCAGGGCGATGACGAAAAACAGGAACGCCGCGGCATTGTAGTTCTGATAGATCAGAAGATAGGAACTCTGGCTGCCGACGGCAGCCGCCATCGGCAGGCTGACGCCAAGCACGGCGACAAGCACACTCAAGGCATCATAAAGACGTGAACTCGGCCAACGGCGCACCACGAAAGCGCATGCGATGACGGCGGGCGTGAAGACGAGAAGTCTGAGCGCCGTCACTTCGGTCAATACGTCGGGGATCATGGCCCGATCGCCGAAATAGACCAGATCATAGATAAGAAGGCCGATCACGGCCCATATGCCGATGAGGCGATTGCGCTCCGCGACATAGTCCTGCCTGAACAGCAATTCGATTTCCGGCTTGAAACGCAGAAGCGCGAAACGGTGCGCTATCTGAGCCTCTACCTGCTCCAATGTCACGATACTCATGGCAATACCTTAAACATACGGTAGTGCCGGCGTTAGGTTACAAAACTGAAGATTGAACTAAGCTTTTGTGATCATTTGTCAGCATTGGGAACACCGGCTCGACCGGAATCACTCCGTAATCGGTACCGCATCTTCCGCCGGCCTGATCCTCAACCGGGTGATCCGGTTCTTCTCCCGCTTCATCACGATGAAGCGCTTGCCGTAGAAGGTAAAAGCCTGCCGCTCTTCGGGAATGAGCATGGACGAGTTGATGACGAGGCCGGCGATCGTTGTCGCATCGCCATCCGGCAGGTCCCAGCCGAGTGCGCGATTGAGATCGCGGATCGGCACGGATCCATCCACCACGATCGAGCCGTTGGCTTCCTTGCGCACACCCTGTAGCTCGACATCGTGTTCATCGGCAATGTCACCGACGATCTCTTCCATGATGTCTTCCAGCGTGACGATGCCCTGCACCTCGCCATATTCGTCGACCACGACGGCAAAATGCACCTTGCGCTTCAAAAAGGCCGCAAGCTGATCCTTGAGGCTCGTGCTGTCCGGCACGAACCACGGCTTCTGCATGATCTTCAGGATATCGACATCGGCCGGCGTCGTATCCGGCTCCAGCAGCGCACGCAGCAGATCCTTGGCATGGACGACGCCGATGATGTTTTCCGTCGAATTGCGCCACACCGGCATGCGCGTATAGGGGCTTTCGAGCACGGTGCGCACGATCACATCCGCCGGATCATCCGCATTGACTGCAACCATCGCCATGCGGTGGCGCATGACGTCGGAGACTTCGAGTTCGGTGAGATCGAACAGTTCGCTCAGCCGGTCGCGATCCTCCGCACCGAAATTGCCCTCTCGGTGCATGGCATCAAGCGCGGCATGCAACTCGTCATGGCCGCAAAGCGTGAGCGTTTGGGCGTTGAGCGACGTCCCGGTCGCACGCATCAGCCCACGGATGACCGCGTTGATGCTGCGCGAAAGGAGGCCACCGGCAGCTGTCATTTTGCGAGCTTTTCTTTCAGGAAGCTGAGCACTTCCGAAGACGGAACGTCGTCGGCGACGAAGGACTGGCCGATGCCGCGGGTGAGGATGAAGGTCAGCTTGCCGCCCTTCACCTTCTTGTCCTGCATGATCGCATCGAGAAGCACGTCCGCGCCGGGCAGTTCGCCGGGAATATCGCTCATTTTTGTCGGCAGGCCGACAGCTTTCAGATGCTCTTCGACACGCTTGGCATCATCCGGGCTTGCAAGATTGAGGCGAGCTGAGAATTCATGCGCCAGAACCATGCCGATCGCGACCCCTTCGCCATGCACCAGCCGCTTGCTGTCATATTGGGTCGCGGCTTCGAGCGCGTGGCCGAATGTATGACCGAGATTGAGGAGCGCGCGACGGCCCATCTCCCTTTCGTCCTCGACGACGACATCGGCCTTGGACTGGCAGCTGACGGCAATCGCCTCGATCCGCTCCGGCCCACCTTCAAAAACCTTTTGCCAGTTCTTCTCCAGCCATTCGAAAAAGGCCGGGTTGTCGATCAACCCGTATTTCGCCACTTCCGCATAACCGGCACGGAATTCGCGCGGCGAAAGCGTATCGAGAATGGATGTATCGGCCAGAACCAGATCCGGCTGGTGAAACACACCGAGCAGGTTCTTGCCATGGCGCGAGTTGACGCCGGTCTTGCCGCCAACCGAGCTGTCGACCTGTGAGAGAAGCGAAGTCGGGATCTGCACGAAGCGAACGCCGCGGCGCACGATACCGGCGGCAAAGCCTGCAAGATCGCCGATCACGCCGCCGCCGAGCGCGATCACCGCGTCATTGCGCTCGATACGGGCCGCAAGCACCATGTCACAGACGGTTGCCAGATGGTCGAAACTCTTGGTCTTTTCGCCGGCCGGAAGCGTCAGCGACACGGCTTCGATACCGTCGGTCTGCAGCCCATCCATCAATGCTTCGAGATAGAGCGGGGCGACATGTTCGTCGGTGATGATCGCAGCCTTGCGTCCCTTGAGCCGCGAAGTGATCTCGCCGCCGGCACGGGCCAGCAATCCCGGACCGATCAGGATATCGTAGGCCCGGTCTCCGAGCGGCACATGCACGAGGCGTTCGGGGGATCGGGACTGCACTGTCATTCTGTATCACCTTGTTGGGCCGGATCGAATTGGGTCACACCGGTCTGAGCCAAACCGGTAATTGCCTCCAGAACCGCATTGGCCATCAATTCCTTGCGGATATTCACCGACATCACCGTCAGATCTGCCTCGGCATAGATCGGGTAACGCTGGATCATCAGGTTCTCCAGCGTCTGTTTTGGATTTTCCGTTTTAAGCAGCGGACGGTGGTCTCGCCGGCTGACCCGGTCCCACAATGTATCGAGATCGGCATTCAGCCAGATCGACAGGCCGCCCTGCTTGATCTGGGAGCGGGTCGCTTCATTGATGAAGGCGCCGCCGCCTGTGGATACGACCCGCGGCCCCTGTTTCAGCAGCCGTTCAACGACCCGCGTTTCCAGCGCCCGGAACTCCGTCTCACCATATTGTGAAAACAGTTCCGCGATTGTCATCCTGGAAACGGATTCGATTTCCGCGTCGGTATCGACAAACGGAATTCCAAGCGTCTGAGCGACCAGCCGGCCGATAACCGACTTGCCCGCACCCATCAGGCCGACAAAAATCAGGTTGCGGTCGCCGAGCGCTTCGCGAGCCTGGTCCCGTAATGTCTGTCGCTCGACTGTTAGTTCTTCACTCATGATGCCGTCCGTTCGCAAAAAACGGTATCAACAAATGTTCATTCAGCGTCAAGCCACGCACGCAACCAGATCCCCCAAGATCACGCCGAAGATGCAGTTCTTGTCGATCTGTAAACCATTCGGGCTATAGTGCGCCGTAACGATACGGAGCCTTTTCATGCCCACTCTCTTCCGCTTCCTGTTCATCCTGGCTGCCATTGCCGGCGTGATCTATGGAAGCATGGTCGCGCTGGTTGTGCTCGTCGAGCCAAAAGACCGCGAAATCACCGTCAGGGTACCCTCTGAACGGCTCAACCCGCCAGCGCAGCAATAGGCGAGGCCAACTCTCATGCGAGATCTGTCCGCGGCCCACATAGAAGCGTTTCTGGAAATGCTGAGCGCCGAACGGGGCGCCGCCGAAAACACGCTTCAAAGCTACCGACGCGACCTGGACGATCTCTACGATTTCCTGATCGCCCATAAAACCACCCCGCTTCTGGCCGAAAGCAGCAACCTGTCTGCCTATCTTGCCAATCTGGGAAAACGCGCCTTTGCGCCCTCCTCCCAGGCGCGCAGGCTTTCAGCCATGCGCCAGTTCTACAAGTTTCTGTACGCCGAAGGCCTGCGCGGCGACGATCCGACCGCAGTGCTCGATGCACCGAAAAAACAGCGCGCCCTGCCGAAAAACCTGAGCGAGGCGGATGTCACCCGGCTTTTGGAACGCGCTGCGCTGGAAGCGGTCGAACCAGTAAAGGATCGCCTCAACCGCCTTCGCATGCTGACGCTGCTGGAACTGCTCTACGCAACCGGCATGCGCGTCAGCGAACTCGTCTCCCTGCCGCTGAAAGTGCTTGAACAGGACGGGCGTTTTCTGATGATCCGCGGAAAAGGCAACAAGGAACGGCTCGTTCCCCTGTCGCGATCTTCGATCGCAGCACTGAAAGCCTATGGCGAGGCGAAAAAGGCTGAGGAAAACGATGGCGAGCCCAGCCCGTGGCTTTTTCCATCCCATGGCAGCGCCGGTTATCTGCCGCGCCAGGTCTTTGCCCGTGACCTCAAGGGATTGGCGGCAAGAGCCGGCATAAAAACCTCATCCATATCGCCGCATGTCATGCGCCACGCCTTTGCCAGCCATCTTTTGGCGCATGGCGCTGACCTGCGCGTGGTACAGGAACTGCTTGGACATTCAGACATTTCGACCACTCAGATATATACGCATGTGCTGGAAGAAAGGCTTCGTCAACTGGTGGAAACACATCACCCCCTTGCAAAAGAAGCCAAAAACCGGGATTAGAAGCCCCAAATGAAAAATGGGAGCTCTACGTTCCCATGGGAAAACAACGGGAAACCGGATCTGATGCAGACTTATCTCGATTTCGAAAAGCCCATCTCGGACCTCGAGGGCAAGATTCACGAGCTGAAGAAGCTCGCGACCGAAGACGAGAGCATCGACACGTCGGACGAGATCACCAGGCTCGAGGCGCGTGTCAAGGAAGCCACCCGCGAGATCTATTCCAAGCTCGGCGCCTGGGAAAAGACTCAAGTTGCACGTCATCCGCAGCGCCCGCATTTCGTCGATTACGCGGCGCATCTGTTCACCGAGTTCACGCCGCTCGCCGGTGACCGCAATTTCGGCGAGGACGCCGCCATCCAGGCAGGCCTTGCCCGCTTCAACGGCATTCCGGTCGCCCTGATCGGCCAGGAAAAGGGCAGCGACACCAAGACCCGCCTGAAGCACAATTTCGGCAGCCCGCGTCCGGAAGGATACCGCAAGGCGATCCGTATCATGGAAATGGCCGATCGTTTCGGCCTTCCCGTCATCAGCCTTGTCGACACGGCCGGTGCCTATCCGGGCGTTGGCGCGGAAGAGCGCGGCCAGGCGGAAGCCATCGCCCGTTCGACGGAAATGTGCCTTGGCCTGAAAGTTCCGATGATCTCGATCGTCATCGGCGAAGGCGGCTCGGGCGGCGCAATCGCGATCGCTACCGGCAACCGCGTCTACATGCTCGAACATTCTATCTATTCGGTCATTTCGCCGGAAGGTGCAGCCTCCATTCTCTGGCGCGATTCGACCCGCGCCCGCGAAGCGGCGACCAACATGAAGATTACCGCGCAGGACCTGAAGGGCCTCGGCATTATCGACGACATCATTCCGGAACCGAATGGCGGTGCGCATCGCGAGCCGGTCACGGTCATGGATGCTGCCGGCAAGGTGATCACATCTGCCCTTACTGATCTTTCCAAGCTTTCGGGCGAAGAAGTACGCAATGCACGTCGCCAGAAATTCCTGGAAATCGGCCGGAACCTTTAATCGCAGCCTTTCTCATTGAAGGTTGCCAATTTCGGCCACATTGATCATAACAGTGGGCGACGAGGGTTTGCTGGACAGGCGATTTTCAGCGGTTAAGAAAATGTAAAGCTTACCGTATTATTATTGCACCCTCTGCCCCGGTTTGATGCCGAACTAGATATGTGGTCCGTTCCGATGCGTTTGAAGCACATCGCCCTCGCTCTTCTGGTTGCAACAGCCCTCACCGGCTGTAACGACACCCTTGATTCCGCCACTGGCGTCGACCTCTCGACGGTCAAGAACAAGGTCGACCAGCCCTTGCCGGCAAAGATCATCGCCGACATGCAGGCGAAGAACATGCCGCGCAATTCGCCGATCATGATCCGCATCCTCAAGGAAGAGGGCAAGCTCGAGGTCTGGAAGGCGAAGGCGGACAACCGCTTCGACGTGATCAAGAGCTACGACATCTGCGCATGGTCGGGAAAACTCGGCCCCAAGATCAAGGAAGGCGACCGCCAGGCACCCGAGGGTTTCTACAGCCTGACGCCGGCGCACCTGAACCCGAATTCCAAATATTACCTTGCCATCAATACCGGTTTCCCGAACCGTTATGACGCCGCCAACGGCCGCAACGGCACCAACCTGATGATCCATGGCGCCTGCTCGTCTTCAGGCTGCTATTCGATGACCGACCAGCAGATCCTCGAGATCTACGCCTTTGCCCGCGACGCCTTCAAGGGTGGTCAGACTTCCGTACAACTGCAGGCCCTGCCCTTCCGCATGACGGCGGACAACATGGCACGCCATCGCGACAGCGAACACTCCGATTTCTGGAAGATGATCAAGGTCGGCTACGACAATTTCGAAGTCACCAAGCGCCCGCCGGAAGTTGCGGTCTGCGGCAAGAAATACGTCTTCAACCAGGAATCCAAGGGGCCGCTCAGCGCAGCCGCCGCCTGCCCGGACATGTCTACACCGCCGGCGCTGGTTTCGGCTCTTTCCTCCTACAACAAGACTTATGATCTCGCCTTCGAAAAGGCCGTAGACAAGCTTGGCAAGAAGGTCTGGTACGAGCCGAGCGAAGCCGAACGCAAGGCAGTCGTTGCCGAAAAGCGCAAGGGCCGTGAACTCGCCTATGCGCCGACCGGAACCTCGCTCGAAGCCGGCAAGCTGATGAGCCAGTCGGAATTCCAGGAAATGATGCAGAAGCGCATGGCTGCCGGCCAGCCTAAGCCTGCATCGACCCAGCTCGCTTCGCTTTCTGCCGCTCCGCAGACGGCAACCGTCGCCGAACGGATGAAACAGGACCGCCTGCCGGCAACGACCGGTGCAATTCCGGCTGCGACAGGCGCCACCGTCGCCAGCACGACGGTGCCGACGATCCAGACAGCCGAAGGCAGGACGACGACCGTTCCGGTTCCCGAACAGAACCCGATGAACCCGCTCGCCTATGCGGCACCCGCTGCACCTGTGAGTGAAGCCAAGAAGCCGTTCTGGAAGTTCTGGGACAAGCAGTGACCTCGCCGACAGACGTGATCTATGACCTGAGGGGGCTGAAATGCCCTCTGCCGGTGCTGAAGACGCGTCGGCGGTTGAAAACCCTGCATGATGGCGATCGTCTAGTTCTGCAGACCAGCGATCCCTTGGCCGGCATCGACATTCCGCATTTCTGCCGTCAGGAAGGCCACGAGCTCATCGAGAGCGAGAAGACGGCGGAGGGCCACCGCTTCATCATTCGCAAGGGTATCTCGGTTACCGCCTGAAGCCGGGCACGGCCAGCGGATTGTCTTCCAGCGCTGCCCGGTCAGGCCGGTCGAGACGCGGCTCTCCGGTGAAGGCCGCGAAGAGATCGGCGACGAACTCCTCGGTCAGGCCCTTGGTGATCAGCACCATACGGGTCTTCTGGTCGGAGCCTTCCGGCCACCGGGGCAGCCGCTGCGGCGGATGGAAGATCGCCTGCACGCCATGCAGAACGAGTGGTCGCTCCGGATTGTCCGACAGCTTTACCACCGCCTTCATCCGCAAAAGCTTCTCGCCATGCGCCGATCTTAAGAGATCGACGAACATGTCGATCGCCATCGGATCGATCGGCCGGTCATGCACGATAGAGAAGGACCTTATATCGTCGCCATGGCGGCTCACATCATGATGATGATGGTGGTGCCCATGGTCGTGTGCGTGGTGGTGATGACCGTGATTGTCTCCATGGTCGTGCCCGCAGTCGCACCCACCATCATGATCGTGGTCATGATGGTGATGGTCATGCTGATCGGCAGCTATCTCGTCGTGCAGCCAGCGATCCACATCGGCAATTTTCGACGATGGATCATAAAGCCCGTTTGCCAGCATCGACAAACTACTGACCGAAGCATCATCACCATCGGAAACCGGCGCACGCGGATTGAGCGAGGCAAGCCGAGCACGCAAGGCCGAAAGCTGTCCGGCATCCGCCAGCGTCTGTTTCGAGACGATCAGCCGGTCGGCAACCGCCACCTGCTTCGCCGCTTCCGGATGCGCACCGAGCGTCGCAAGGCCGTTGACCGCATCGACGACGGTCACCACACCCTCAAGCTCGAAATTCTGGGCGATCACCGGATTACCCATCACCGACTGCATCACCGGCGCCGGATCGGCAAGGCCGGTGGTTTCGATGACGACCCGGGTGATCGGCTTGGCGCGACCGGTCTGGATCGCATCCATCATCGAGGCCAGCGTATCGACCAGTTCACCACGCACCGTGCAGCACAGGCAGCCGTTCGACAGTTCGATCATCGAATCGCCCGAGGCCTCGACGAGCAGATTATCGATCCCGACTTCACCGAACTCGTTGATGATGACGGCGATGTCCTTGGCTGCAGGATCGCGAAGCATCCTGTTGAGCAAGGTCGATTTTCCTGCACCGAGAAAGCCGGTGATGATGGAGACCGGGATCCGGTCCTGACCGATGGCCATATGCTGTTCCAATCAGAATGTCGGACGCGGTACCGGGATCGGGATATTGGCGTAGCTCTTCTCGCCGATCTTCGTTTCGACCGGCTCGGTTCCCGGGATAAGGCCGGCGAACACATAGGCCGGCGGGTGCGTCATTTCGTGAAGATAGGGCGAGTGCATGATTGTCCGGCCGGCATCGTCACGCGTTTCGCTGCGAACCTTTGCGGCTTTCGGATTGCAGATGTCCTGGGTGAGATCGTTGACCTCGGCCGTATCGCCGTAAGGGGCAAGCGACGCCAGCGGCGTGCCCTGGCTACCCGTCGTGGTCAGTCCCTGCTGCAGCAAATTGGCGGAATCATCGGCGCGGCCGGCAAGGCTATCTGCCCCGAGCACGACCGAGATTACCGTGCGCCCGTTGCGGGTGGCGGAAGACACCTGATTGAAGCCCGCAGCACAGATGAAACCGGTCTTCATCCCGTCGGCACCGTCGAAACGGCCGATCAGCGTGTTGAAGTTCGGATACTGCTTCTTGCCGGTATCGATGCCCTCGATGGTGAAATAGGTCGAATATTGCGGGAATTCCCGCTTGATCTGCATGGCCAGGATGCCGAGGTCACGGGCCGTCGTATATTGCCCCTTGCCGGGCAATCCGTGCGGATTGATGAAATGCGACGAGGACATGCCGAGCCGCTGCGCCTCGGCATTCATCATCGCCACGAACTGGTCGGTAGAGCCGCCGACGGTCTCCGCCACGGCAACAGCCATATCATTGGCGGACTTCACCAGCATGATCTTCAGCGCATTGTCCATGGTCAGCTGCGAGCCGGGCCGGAAATACATCTTGCTGGCCGGCTGGTCGGTGGCGAATTTGCTCATCGTCACCGTGCTGTCCAGCGACAGGCGACCGCTCTTCAGCGCCCGGAACGTGACATAGGCCGTCATCAGCTTTGTCAGCGAAGCCGGATACCATTTCCGGAAAGCATCCTGATGGGCGATCACGCGGCCGGTATTGGCGTCGATGATCATGCGTGGGTTGGCAACCGCGCTCTGGGCAAAAGCAACAACTCCGATCGCGGTCACGAGGCAGGCAAGCCGTCTGGCGGTAAGGTGGCGGATATTTAGGTGCGGCAAGATCGTCCTCGTCCGAATGTTAACGAGTGGGGCCATTAGATGGCCTATATGTCGAAGCAATGGCAAAGAAGATTGATTACGTCAATCACCCGGCGCACTATGCAAAGCGGAGGGTGAACATAACCACGTGAAGCCGGATCGCATCGGGCAGGAATGCGAGGGGGTTTTGCGGCCGCGACGGCGGAAAACAAAAGGAGGAGCATTGACGGCATCAGCATCTTTGCCGGAAATGCTCTGGACGTTCAGGAAAGAGATACTATGCCCATATTGAACCGCGCAGCCGAGCTTCAGGGCGAAGTGACCGGCTGGCGACGATTTCTGCACCAGCATCCCGAAATTCTCTATGATGTTCACAATACGGCAGCCTTCGTGGCGGAAAAGCTGCGCGAGTTCGGCGTCGACGAGGTCGTCACCGGCATCGGCCGCACCGGCGTTGTCGGCATCATCCGCGGCAAGGGAGAGGGCACGCGCACGATCGGCATGCGCGCCGACATGGACGCCCTTCCGCTGACGGAAATGACCGCCAAGGACTACGCCTCGACAACCCCTGGCAAGATGCATGCCTGCGGCCATGACGGCCACACGTCGATGCTTCTGGGTGCTGCAAAATATCTCTCCGAGACCCGTAATTTCAACGGCAGCGTTGCCGTCATCTTCCAGCCGGCCGAAGAGGGCGGCGCCGGTGCGCTGGCGATGGTCGAAGACGGCCTGATGGACCGTTTCGGCATCGAAGAAGTCTATGGCATGCACAACATGCCGGGAATTCCCGTCGGCCAGTTCGCCATCCGCAAGGGCGGCATCATGGCAGCGCCAGACCGCTTCACCATCACCATTACCGGTCGCGGCGGCCATGCAGCCCAGCCGCACAAGACGATCGACCCGATCTTCATCGGTTCCCAGCTTGTCGGCAGCCTGCAGGCGATTGCCGCCCGCAATGCCGACCCGGTCCAGTCGGTGGTGATTTCGGTGACGCGTTTCGACGCCGGAACCTCCCATAACATCATCCCCGACACGGCAACGATCATGGGCACGGTCCGCACGTTGAGCGAGGACACCCGCGATCTCGCACAGAACCGCATAAAGCAGATTGTCGACGGGCTGGTGAGCGCCCATGGCGCAACGGCGGAGATCGAATATTACCGGCAGTGCCCGGTTACCTTCAATCACGACCTGGAAACCGACCACGCGATCGAGGTGGCGACAGGCGTGGTGGGAGCCGCCAATGTCGATCCGAACGTCGACCCGACCATGGCCGGCGAGGACTTCGCCTTCATGCTGAAACAGCGCCCCGGCGCCTTCATTTTCATCGGCAACGGCGACACCGCCCCGCTTCACAACCCGAAATACGATTTCGACGACGAAGCCATCGCCTACGGCATTTCGTACTGGGTAAAACTTGCCGAGAAGCGGCTATCGGAATGATCGCCCGAAAAAGGCTTGGCTAATCCAAACGGCTTTTGTATGGATGAGCGCAAGTGGTCCCATAGCTCAGTAGGATAGAGCGCAGGATTCCTAATCCTGAGGCCGATGGTTCGAATCCATCTGGGATCACCACTTCCCCACAAAATCCTGTCGATAACGCCGCCCTCAAGGCCGCGGCGGCTGCGGCATGTCGCTGTGCGGACCGATCGAACTCGTAAACGTCCGGTCGACCGATTGAAGACGCGTCCATGAGACGGATACGCCGAAAAGCAGTATCGCGATGATCGGGATGACGAGAAGCACAACGCCGCCACTAATGCGCATGACCAACTCCAAAACTACATAGTCATGGGTGGGACCTTGTCCGCAGCAGCTTAACGGTTCGTTAATTTGTGCCGGTTTTGCACAAGAGCAAGGCTTGTTCTTGCCTCCTTTTGAAACAAAGGCGGCAAGGCACAAAATGGCCGGAAAATGGCCTCAATCGCGACCGCAGACGCAGCTCAAACCGGACCGCGGCCAGACAGCCAGACTTAAGCCGGCAAACTCACGATCAGCCGATCATCAGTCTAGTAGCTCGCGAATCCGAACGGCAAGCTCTCGCGCGGTATAGGGCTTCTTCAGCCAGCTTCCCGAAAGGGCAAGTTCCCGACCCGCAATCGCCGGCTCTGCGTAACCCGAGGTGAACAAAACCGGGATATGCGGCTTCTCCGAGCGGACGCGATTGGCCAGTTCATCACCCGTCATACCGCCCGGCATTACCACGTCGGTAAACAGGAGCGCGATATCCTGGTGGCGATCGAGCTGGGAAAGCGCCTGGCTGCCGTTCTCTGCCTCGATGACCTCGTAGCCGAAGCTCGTCAGACGTGAGACCGTGACACGGCGCACCCGCGGATCATCCTCGACAACCAGAATTTTCTCCGGTCCACCGGGAAGCGGGCTTTGCGCCTGATTCACTACGGCATGAAGATTTTCCCGCTCGACCTTCTTCTTTGCGGCAGGCAGGAACATCCTCACGGACGTCCCCTGTCCCGGCTCGCTGTAGAGCTGGATATTGCCGCCCGACTGCTTGACGAAACCATAGACCATGCTGAGGCCAAGCCCTGTGCCGGCGCTCACACCCTTTGTGGTGAAGAACGGCTCGAAGGCTTTTTCCTTCACCTCCGGCGTCATGCCCGTTCCGGTATCGGTAACGGCAACCAGAATGAACTCGCCCGTCCGCATGTTGGAATACATCTGCGCATAATCGACATCGAGCTTGATCCGGGAAATCTCGACCGTCAGCTTGCCGCCACGCGGCATCGCATCACGCGCATTGATGACGAGATTGAGGATGGCGTTCTGCAGTTGCGACGCATCGACAAGCGCCTCGTTCGGCGCCCCTGCAATGATCGTCCTGAATTCGATCGCCTCGCCCAGTGTGCGGCGCATCAGCTCGGAGAAGCTTGAGACGAGCTGCCCGACATCCACCAGCTTGTTGTTGAGCGGCTGGCGTCGCCCGAAAGCCAGCAATTGGCCGGTCAGCTTCGCGCCATCATCCGCAGCCGCCTGGGCTTCCTGCAACAGGACGCGAAGATTGGGGTCTTCGAGCTTGTATTCCATCATCTCGAGATTGCCGCTGATGACTGTCAGGAGATTGTTGAAGTCATGCGCAAGACCGCCGGTCAGCTGGCCGATCGCTTCCATCTTCTGCGACTGACGAAGCTCTTCCTCGATCTTCTGGCGGCTGGTGAGGTCGCGGATGAAACCGGTAAAGATGCGCTTGCCGCCAGTGCGCGCTTCGCCAACAGCAAGTTCCATCGGGAAGGTCGTGCCGTCCTTGCGAAGCCCGGTCACCACGCGGCCGTAACCGATGATACGCCGCTCCCCCGTTTCCATATAATTGGAAATGTAACCGTCATGGGCATCGCGATCGGGATTGGGCATCAGCATTCTGACATTCTGGCCACAGACTTCCAAAGCGCTGTATCCGAACAGCCGCTCTGCGGCGGCGCTGAACGAAGTGACCGTCCCTCTATCGTCAATGACGATCGTGGATTCCGGAACGGTATCGAGGATCGAACGCAGATGCGCTTCCCTTTCCGCCAGATCTGTCTGTACCCTTTTCATCGCGGTCACGTCGTTGTTGGTCTGGATGATTATGGGCGCTCCGTCGACCGACAGAGAGACAGCAACCAGACGCGTCGCAACGAAAACGGCAAGGCCGTCGCGTGTGCGGTGCTCCAGCTCTCCCTGCCACGAATACTCCGATGCCAGCTGCTGCCTGATTTCATCGAGCGGCTTGGGAAAGCGCGTCTGCAGCAACTGGTGAACGGACTGGCCAACCGCCTCCTCCCGCGACCAGCCATAGAGCGCCTCACAGCCCGAGCTCCACCGGGTGATGATACCGTCACTCCCGTGGACGATGACATTGGCATCGTCCAGAAGGTGAAGAACCGCATCCAGTTCAGCCTGGGTCGTGAGAGTGTTTCTTATTTTATGTGGCATCAAATATCCTGGCTGCGCTGCGGCTTAGTGGTGGCGCCGATCTTCGGCTGCACCTGCATCTCCCCAGCCGTATTCATCGTCGTCTCCAGCCAATTGTGCAAGCAACATCGGCTTGATGACCTTCACCGAATGGCGACCTACGCAGCCCAGGACGCCCTTTGTGCTGAGTTTGGTGATCGTGCGCGAGACGGTCTCGATCGTCAGGCCGAGATAGTCCGCCATGTCCTGGCGTGTCATCGGCAGCTGCACCATCGACTGGACGTCGCTCTTGGCCGCTGCCCTGCGAAGGTGCTTCAACAGGAATGTGCAGAGGCGTTCCTCAGCGCTCTTGCACGAAAGCAGTACCATCTGGTCCTGGGCAGCGGCCATTTCATCACAAACCCGTTCGAACACCTGCGGGCGCAGTTCTTCCGAATCTTGTACGGCTGCCTCGAAATTCTTTTTGGTCAGCCGGCGAACCTTTGTCCCGACAATTGCTTCGGCGCTGTAGAGGTAATTGCGCTTCAGCGACACGCCGAGAAGATCACCGTCGAAAACAAAACCGGTGATGACCCGGCGACCGTCCGAAATGATCCGGAAGATGCGCAATGCGCCTTCGACGACCTCGAAAACGTGCTTTGCTTCGTCGCCCTCGAAGAAGATCGACTGGCCGGGGTGAATAAACTCGACCGGCTGCCGCGAGAACAGACCATTGAGCGTTTCCGGCTCTGCTTCATGAAGAAGAGTTGCTGCTGTGCGTTCGCGATTATAGCTGGTGAGAAGCATGGTATTAACCCCGTCGTTTGATAGGGGTAGTTGACCTGTCGGCAGTAACACGCGAATGCTACGGCCGTAAAAGACGGTTCGAATTGGTAACAGTTTGTAACAGCCCGGCTAGTTTTTATGTCTATTGACCCAGCCCATGCGGCACACATCCTCGTCGTCGATGACGATCCTCGTATCCGCCAGATGCTTTCCCGTTATTTCGAGGGTGAAGGCTATCGGGTTACAACCGTACCCGATGGCGTCGAGATGAACGTTGCGATGCGTCAAAATAGTATCGACGCCGTGCTGCTCGATCTCTCGCTTCCGGGTGGACGCGACGGACTCGACCTTGCGCGCGATATCCGTGCCAAATCCGACGTGCCGATCATGATGCTGACCGGCCGCGACGACGTCGTCGATCGCATCATCGGCATCGAGATCGGCGCCGATGATTACATCGCAAAACCTTTCCATTTGAGAGAAGTGCATGCCCGCCTGAAATCTATATTGAGGAGGCGGCAGCCAGCCACACCGCGGGTTGTGCAGGAAGAGGATCAGGTTATCCGCTTCGAAGGCTGGGCCCTCAATATTTCGCGGCGACAGCTGCTCGATCCTGCTGGGGCCGAAATCGAACTGACGACGGGCGAATTCGACATGCTCGCAGCGTTTCTCAACCACGCCGGACGTGTTCTGACGCGTGACTTCCTCATGGACATGACACGCGGCCGACAGCTTGAGGCGTTCGACCGCACGATCGACGCCCAGATTGTCAGGCTTCGACGAAAGATCGAGGCGGATGTCAAACATCCCCAGTTCATCAAGGCGATCCGCGGCGTGGGCTACATTTTCACCGGCAAGATAGGATAATCCGGCGGGGCCTCGTCATCGACCCCGCAAATCAGCCCATGGTCCCATGGTCCGCGCTCCAGAAAGCCGGTCAGTACGGACCAATCCGGAGGCAGGGCTGTCCATATGTGGATCGTTCGGCATTTCTCTCTGATCGCAAAATTC
Organism: Aliirhizobium wenxiniae; assembly: GCF_014201355.1. Taxonomy (GTDB): domain Bacteria; phylum Pseudomonadota; class Alphaproteobacteria; order Rhizobiales; family Rhizobiaceae; genus Neorhizobium; species Neorhizobium wenxiniae. The sequence continues at coordinate 265,456 of NZ_JACHEG010000005.1, read as the reverse complement.
CTGACAGCTGAAAAAAGTAGGCCCAGCACCTGCCTGTTGTCGACCAGGCTCACCGATACGAAGAGCGGGACTTCGACCTGGCGTCGAAGGTCCCCGTCACCTCTAACCGCGACATAGGCTATGCCCCGGATATAGCCCATGCTGTCCTTGACGATGAACCAGCAGCGGCACAGCAATGTCGTGGCCGTGAGCGCGGTCCACTGCTCCAGATCGACTCCCGGCATGGCTCGTTCAATCAGTGCATAGGCACGCAATGCGTCTCTGGGGCTAAGTGTGCCGATCTTGTAGCCCATTCGATTCGTCCGCACCGTCTGCACGTTTATTGTTGATCAGATGACAGCCGAGCTATTTTGACGCACCCAAAGGATGTCACCTTGATGCTAATCAACCGCAGGCTGGAATGCTGAAGGCACGGAAGCGCGGATTACTGCAGCGCTCTACCCTTGATGGGGGAAGACGCTCTCGACAGCGCCTCACGACGAAACCGTGCGACCGCACCAAACAGCGCACTGACGCTCGCCGCACCAAATATGCCAATCAAGAGACCTGCTCCGCACCATATCACTCCGGCTAAACTGACTGGGAAAGACGGCATGAAGCCCCGCCAGGCATCGCTGAAAATTCTGTCATCCGGTTGCCTTGCGATCACCAGAGGCCTCAGGACAGACGAGGCAGCCGCAAGATCTTCAAGTTGGTCCGAAAGCAACTGATATCGCGCTACGCTTCGCCGCATTGCATCAACCTGCTGGTGCAGAGAGCTCTCGTTCGAGGAGGCGTAAATATTCAATGCCGTTTGCCGATCGAGGCCGGCATGATTTGCCTGTTCGTCGAAAATTTGGATGGCAGTTGTAAGCTCGTCTACCGCGCCGGCGAGACGTTCACGATATTGCTGGGCGAATTCCGGCGCCTGAGAAAACATCAAGGCGAAATACCCAACAATCAGCACTGCCAGCACCCGGCGAACAAGAAACACGGCTAACCCTCGGCTTCGTCATAGTCGTCAACGAATCCGGATCGCAAAGGTTGCAATTCAAAGTAAGCCGATACCTGCAAGTTTAAGCCTTATCGTGTGGGACGCGGCTCCTTCACCCGCTCCATCCTGAACCCGAGACCGATCAACCGGCCGGAAAGATGGGCCAGAACCGGCCATCGGGCGATCCCGCGAATGAAACCGGGTGGGCCTTTGCGCTTGTGCTCATTCGCCTGATCCGCCCGCCGGCTGCTGCGCATCATTAACTGCAACTTCTGCGTCGCTCGAGTGGGAAAGCTGCGGCGTTTTTCGACGGCTGCGAGATCAGCATCGGCAAGCCTGCCTTCGCGAAGCGGACGCGAGAGGATATTTGCAGCCGCGACGGCATCCTGGATGGCGAGGTTCACGCCCACCCCGCCGATCGGAGACATGGCATGTGCCGCATCGCCAATGCAGATCAATCCTGACCGCCACCACTGCCTGAGGCGATCGATCCGCACCGTCAGAAGGCTCGTATCGGAAAATGACCGTATTTCATCCATGCGTGATGCCGGAAGCGGCGAGACATCCGCCACCATCTTTCGGAAAGCTTCGATGCCATGATCGCAGATTTGAGCGAATGTCGTCCGACGGATGACATAACCGCATTGCCAGTAGTCACCGCGATCGATCAGGACGAAACCCTGCCTTGGGCCTGCATGGCCCATGACCTCGTTGGGATCGCCATCCTGTTTCGAAAGCTTCATCCAGACGACTTCACTCGGCACGCCGAAATTTTCGACACGCAGCCCAGCTTTGGCGCGAATGACGGAATTACGGCCATCGGCACCGACGACAAGATCACTCTCAATCTGAATGTCGCCTTCTGCCGTTCGGGCAACAATGCCCGAGACCCTGCTACCATCTTCGACGACGCGGGTAATCTCGGCATTCATGATCAGCCGGAAATTGGGAAAGTCTTGCGCGGATGCCGCCAGGAAATTCAGAAAATCCCATTGCGGCATGAAGGCGATGAAACGGTTTTTCACCGGCAGTCGGGAAAAATCCGCAATCGTGATCGTCTTTCCTCCCATCTCGGCCGAGAGCTTTTCAGCCCGCGTATGCGGCAGGGCGAGAAATGCGTCTATCAGGCCAAGCTGATCGATCACTTCAAGCGTCGAGGGATGGATGGTGTCACCACGAAAATCCCGCAGAAAATCCGCATGTTTTTCGACAACGGTGACATCGACCCCGGCCCGCGCCAGCAGAAATCCGAGCATCAGCCCGGCAGGGCCGGCACCGGCAATGACACAGGTCGTCTTGATCTTCACGATTTCGCTCATCGCTCCATTTCGCTCCGATCAGCCGCCGGATCAAGTCGTATCAGATCACATCTGCCGCATCGCAACCGGTCTTGTGGCCGCCATCGTTCACTTGTAGACCAACGGCAACAGTGAATATGGAAACGGCATGGCAGACATGGATAGACGCCGCATCAGCATTCTCGGGTCGACTGGCTCGATCGGCGTCAACACGCTCGACGTGGTAGCGCAGCTGGGTGGACGGGATGCGTTCGACATCGTCGCAATCACGGGCAACAGCAATGTCACGCTGCTCGCAGAACAGGCCGTGACGTTCGGCGCCCGCCTCGCCGTCACGGCCGACGACAAGCAATATGCGACGCTGAAGGATGCGCTTGCCGGCACCGGCATCGAGGTTGCTGCCGGTCGCGCGGCACTCGTGGAAGCAGGCCAGCGCCCGTCCGATTGGGTCATGGCTGCGATCGTCGGCACCGCCGGCCTCGCGCCGACGGTCGCTGCCGCCGAACGCGGCGCAGATATCGCGCTTGCCAACAAGGAATGCCTGGTTTCCGCCGGCGAACTCTTCGTCAAGGCCGTCGCGGATGGCGGCGGCAAGCTCATTCCGGTCGACAGCGAACATAGCGCGATCTTCCAGTCGCTGGAGGATGATCAGCGTCACGCAGTCGAGCGGATCGTGCTCACCGCATCCGGCGGGCCTTTCCGCACCTGGAGCCGCGAGCAGATGGCGAATGTGACCGCCGATGTTGCGCGCGCCCATCCCAACTGGTCGATGGGCCTGAAGATCTCGATCGGCAGCGCCTCAATGTTCAACAAGGCGCTTGAAATGATCGAGGCCAAACACCTCTTCAATGTCCGCCCTGACCAGATCGAGGTGATCGTTCATCCGCAGTCGATCATTCATTCCATGGTCGGCTACACCGATGGCTCAGTGCTTGCCCAACTCGGTTGCCCCGACATGCGCACCGCCATCGGTTATGCCCTCACCTATCCGGATCGCCCGAAGCTCGATGTCGAACGACTGGATTTCGCCAAGCTGGCGCGGCTGGACTTCGAAGCACCGGACGAGACGCGTTTTCCGGCATTGCGGCTTGCGCGCACCGCCATGGATCGCGGCGGCGTGCAGGGTGCGGTGATGAATGCGGCGGAAGAAACCGCCTTCAACGCCTTCCTGGAAAAGCGTATCGGCTTCCTGCAGATGGCGGATATCGCCGAGGACGTGATGGAAGACATGGTCGGCTACGGTTCCGCCATCACCATGGACGACGTCTTTGCTGCCGACGCGGAAGCCCGACGTCGTGCTGCTGAAGCAATTGCCCAAAAGGAAATGGCCGCATAAGCGGCCATTTTTCTTTAACTCAGAATTTTTGGATCAAGCCACATGCCGCGCCAGCGCGCAGCGTGACCAGAGCTGATGCAGCGAGGCGACCAGATGCTCAAGATCGGCATCTGAATGTAGCGGCGTCGGCGTGATGCGCAAACGCTCGGTCTTGCGCGGCACGGTTGGATAGTTGATCGGCTGCACATAGATATTGCAGTTATCCATCAACAGGTCTGAAATCCACTTGCACTTGGCGGCATCGCCGACCATGACAGGCACGATATGGCTGGGGTTCGGCATATGCGGAATGCCCTTGGCGTCGAGCATGCTGCGCAGCTTGCGGACACGCTCCTGATGGCGCGCACGCTCCATCTGGCTGACCTTCAGATGCTTGATCGAGGCAATCGCACCAGCAGCAAGAGCCGGCGGCAAGGATGTCGTGAAGATGAAGCCGGAAGCGAACGAACGGACGAAATCGCAAAGTGCCGTGGACGCTGTGATATAGCCACCCATCACGCCGAACGCCTTGGCAAGTGTGCCCTCGATGATCGTCACACGATGCATCAGGCCTTCACGCTCGGCAATACCGCCGCCGCGCGGACCGTACATGCCGACTGCATGAACCTCGTCGAGATAGGTCATTGCGCCATACTTGTCGGCCAGATCGCAGATTTCCTTGATCGGCGCGATATCGCCATCCATCGAATAGACGCTTTCGAACGCGATCATCTTCGGCGCCTTCGGATCGGCGGCCGCAAGCTTGGCTTCCAGGTCGATGAGATCGTTGTGCTTCCAGATCACCCGTTCGCACTTGCCGTGACGGATACCCTCGATCATCGAGGCATGGTTGAGCGCGTCGGAGAAGATGATGAGACCGGGAATCTTCTGACCTAGCACACCGAGAGTTGCCCAGTTCGACATATAGCCGGAATTGAAGATAAGGCCGGCTTCCTTGCCGTGCAGATCAGCGAGCTCGCGCTCAAGCAGAACGTGGTAGTGGGTGGTGCCAGAAATATTCCGGGTGCCTCCCGCACCCGCGCCACAGTGATCTATGGCCTCGTGCATGGCCGCGATCACGGCCGGATGCTGGCCCATACCGAGGTAATCGTTGGAACACCAGACAGTCACATCCTTCGTGCCATCGGGCGTGTGGTGCGTCGCTCGCGGGAAACTTCCGCGCTGTCGTTCGAGATCGGCGAACACGCGGTAACGGCCTTCCTGATGCAGTCCGTCCAGTTCGCTTTTGAAAAATGCCTCGAAATCCATGCTTACGCTCCAAAAACTGCGTTAGGCTTTTTTTGATTTTTGCCAGCTTCTTCGTCAAGCCTGAAGAGGCTGTTCACGCTTGCCTGCGGCAATAGGCCCATTTTAGATTTATTCCAATCCTAATCTTAGTGGTAGCCGAAATGTGAAGATTGACCCACATCAAGCGCCTGGTGAAAAAATCTGCCCGAATTGGACACAAGCAACGTTGACAGACAGTGATTGAACAACCGGCCTCGCCACAATCCTAGGCAGCATTCTTCATCGTTTTCGGCAATCCAAACAATAAAATACATTGCTCATATGGACTCTTTACAAGCGAGACCTATTGTTCCAACGGAAACGTAGCGCCATCAGAGAATGGTTGCGACGAAACGAAACCGGAGAAAGCCATGAAGAAGGCTCTGATTATGTTGATGGTGGGCGCATCGCTCGCAAGCTGCACTGCGACCGAGCAGGGAGCTGGCATTGGAGCTGCATCAGGCGCCATTATCGGTGGCGTTGCCACCGGCAACGTTCGTGGCGCGGCAGTCGGCGCAGCCGTTGGCGGCGTGGCCGGCGCGCTGATCGGCAATGTCTCCGAACAGCCGGGCCAGTGCTACTATCGTGACCGCTATGGTCGCCGCTACATCGACGATTGCCCGCGCCGTTATTAAAGCGCGGTAAGCGACATAACGTCAGATATTTCAAATATGTGGCCCCGAAGCCAGCTTCGGGGCCTTTTATTTCATCAAATCATCATGCAGCCGAGATCAAGGGTACCCCTTTTAGGATTTTCCGGGTACAGAGGTTTCAAGCGACCATGAGGGTCTTCACCGACAGCTGCGATACTTAAGTCTGCGTATGGAAAAGAGAAAAGCTGGGAGGATGAGCGACTGGAGCAGCCGGCGGCGAAGCCTGGCCTGCTTGCTGGCTGGTAGCCTGGCTCTTTCGCCCGTCTTTGCGCCCGAAGCATACGCATTCAAGATTTTCGGCATCACCCTGTTCGGCAGCGACGAGGAAACCGTCGAGGTCATCGACCCGGTTCGTTATGAAGCAACGATCGAAACGGGCGACGCGGACGGCGACCTTGCTGACCGGCTGAAATCGGCCGCCGCACTTGTGAATGACGACGAAAAGCCGGTTTCCGGTGATCTCGGCATCATCGTCAAGGCTCGGGAGGACCGGGACCGTCTGGTGGCCGTTCTCTACGAAGAAGCCCGATACGGCGGCATCGTCAACATATCGATCGCCGGAACCGATATCGACCAGCTCCCTCCTAATCCGACATTCGACCATTCCAAGCCTGTTCCGGTAACCGTGAATGTGACGCCCGGTCCCGAATTCAAGCTCGGCGCAGTGCGATTCGAGGGAGACGCGGCGGGCAGAAACCCTGCTGATTACGATCTGGAACCGGGCGGACCGGCCGGCTCGCTGATCATCCTGAAAGCCGGCGAAAAGATCGTTGTCGACTTGAAGGAAGAGGGACGTCCGCTGGCCCACCCTCTCCAGCGACAGATCACGGCAGATCATGCAAAGAGGACAGTCGATGTGGTGCTTGGCGCTGTCGGCGGACCTGTGGCGCCGTTCGGCACAGTAACGGTCAAGGGCGCTCGGGCCGTCAATCCTGACTTCATCCAGAGTTACTCCCGTCTCGACCGACGCGAACGCTACTCTCCGGAACAGCTCAAAAAAGCCTCGGAACGTCTGCGCCAGCTTGGCGTATTCTCCAGCATCACCATCCATGAGGCCGACAGCTTGGCTCCCGATGGTTCCCTGCCGCTTGCGATCGAGGTATCGGAAGGCAAGTTTCGCTATTTCGGCTTCGGTCTTGAATACGCGTCGACCGATGGCGCAGGGGTTCAGGGATATTGGGGACACCGCAACCTGTTCGGCCAGGCCGAATCGCTGCGGCTCGAAGGCTCCGTCTCCGGCATCGGCGCGACCGATGTGACGACATTCGATTATTCCGCCGGCATTACCTTCACCAAACCCGGCTTCTACGTGCCGGAAGCGACCTTCATTTCCAAGCTCGAAGCCAAGAGCGAAAACCCGGACGACATCTACGAAGCCCAGTCGATCACCTATTCCGCCGGCATCGCTTACGAACTCAACGCCACCGACAAGGTAACCGGCGGCGGCGAGATCTCCTACATCCGGGCCGACGACGCGTTTGATCGCAATGACTACCTGACCTTCAGCCTGCCGGTATCCTTCGAGCGCGACACACGAGACAACAAGCTCGATCCGACCGAGGGCTATTACGGAACAGTCTCCGCCAAGCCGAGTTATGAGGCGCTGAAGGGTAACGTCTTTTCGTCATTCGAGGGCTCTATCGCGGGTTATTATGGGCTTGGCGCCGAAGACAAGGTGGTTCTCGCAGCCCGGCTCGGTGCCGGCACGCTGGTCGGAACCGGCGACTTGCAGGACATTCCGGTAACCCGCCGCTTCTACCAGGGCGGGGGCGGATCAGTGCGTGGTTACAGCTATCGCGAGATATCGCCCTATAATGACGATGACGATGCGGTAGGTGGCCGCTCCTACGTTTTGGCGTCTTTCGAAACGCGCATAAAAGTGTCAGAGAATATCGGCATCGTTCCGTTTATAGACGTTGGAACGGTAGCAACCGAAATCGTGCCTGATTTCTCTGATATTCGCGCGGGTGCAGGATTGGGTTTGCGTTATGCAACACCCTTTGGTCCAATTCGCTTGGATTTCGCAGTTCCACTCAGGCGCTATGACGGTGGAAATTCTTTCGGTATCTACGCTGGCATCGGCCAGGCTTTCTAAAGAGGCAGCAACACTATTATGACATTCATCGTCCGCCTTCTGAAATGGACATTGAGAGCCGCGATCGCGGCAATCGGCGTCCTTTTCGTCATGGCGCTCGGCGTTGTTCTCTTCGTCGCCTTCACGCCTGTCGGCGGCGATATGGCTGCCAGCCGCATATCGTCACTTGTGTCCACTCCCGATCGCTCGATCACATTCACGCGGCCCGAAGGCCTGCTGACCGGTGATCTTCGCGTCGGCGCACTGACGCTGTCCGACAGCAAAGGCCCTTACGCCCAGATCAATGGCATCGAGATCGACTGGTCGCCGACGGCGCTGATCACCGGCGAGTTCCGCGCCGACCGCATCACCGCAGGCGCGATCGATGTCTATCGTCCACCGGAACCAACCGCTGCAAAGCCTGCCACAACCACGACTTCGTCGGGAGGCACGACATTGCCCGTCGGCATCAGGGTCGCACAACTCGACCTGCCGGACATCAATCTCGCTCAGGCGCTATCGGGCCGCGACTTCGCACTTTCCCTGAAAGGGTCGATCGATGCGACGGGGCCGAATATCGCGCTGGATCTTCAGGCGACCCGCAAGGATGAGCCGGATGCCAGAGCGCTTGCCGACATCGTTTATGCTCCCTCCGAAAATCGCCTGACACTCAAGGCATCGGTATCCGAGCCGCAGGGCGGGCTTCTCGCACGCCTGCTGCGGCTACCCGGCGCTCCGGCCGTGCAACTCGCCCTCGATGGAGAGGGCCCCTTGTCCAACTGGGCCGGCAAGCTGTCCGGGAATGTCGACGGCCAGCCGGTTATCTCGGTCGATGGTCGGCATGTGATGGTCGATAATGGCGGGCACCGCGTCGAGGTCAAAGGCGGCGGCCAGCTTGCCACTCTGATGCCGCCTGCACTTCGCGACCTGTTCGACGGCACGACCGATATCGATATCGCGGCAACCTATTCGAAATCGGGCCGCGTCGATTTCCAGCGCGGCCAGCTGACCTCGGGTGCCGTACGCATTTCCGCCAAGGGAGCCTGGGACCCCAAGGGTGATAACAGCCTGACGGCAAGCCTTGCCGGCACCAAGGGACCGGTCGAAGTGGCATGGCCGATCAACGGCCAGCCAAGCCGCTTTTCGCTCGAAACCCTAAATTTCACCCTGACCGGAGCAGCCGCGGCCGCGCGCTTCAACGCCACCGCATCGCTTCCCTATGCCGAGCTTCCGCAAGGCCGCTTCCGCCAGATCCGGCTTCAGGCGGAAAGCGAGGATCTCGATCTCATTGCCCGCGCCGGCAGCATTCGTAGCCGTTTTACCGTCGGCGAACTGAACTTCGCCAACCCTGATATCGGCCGCATGGTCCGGGGTCCGGTAACGCTCGACGCACCCTTGCGCCTTGCGCCGCCGGCGATCGGGCTTGATGCCGCCACCTTCGAAAGCGCAGGCTTCAACGGCACCGTCAGCGGTGCCTACGACACGTCGAAGCAGGCGGTGACCGGCAATTTCCGCCTCTCGGCCAATCCGAGCATCCTGCCGCCGGCACTCGCGCCGCGCTTTGAAGGCGCCATCGCTGCAGAAGGATATGTGGACGTCGTTCAAGGCGGCCGCATGAGCCTGGAAAACCTCGTTATCAAGTCGAACGCGCTGGAAGCCCATGGCAACGTGCTGATGGAAAACGGCAACGTTTCCGGCCGGCTTGCCGGTCGCCTACCGGATATCAAGCGCTGGCTGGGTGACGCGGAAGGCGCCGCAGGCTTCGACATTTCCGCGAAGGGCCCGCTGACCGGCGCGAATGTCAGAGCCGTCATCAATTCAGCCGAAGCCCGGCTTGCCGGCCGCAGGCTGGAAGACCTGAGCCTCATCCTCGAAGGCACGGCAAATCCCGATGCGCCGCAGGGCCGCCTTACCGTCAACGGCTCGATCGACAGCAAGCCGATCCGCATCAGCAGCGACTTGGCATCGGCGAACGGCGAAACCCAGGCTCCGGCGATCAATGCCGAAATCGGTCCGAACAAGCTGACCGGTGCCCTGACCTTCTCGCCCGAATTCATGCCGTCCGGCCAGCTCCAGTTCGATTTCCCCGACGTATCGCTGCTTGCAGCGCTGGCCGCTCAGCAGGCCCAGGGTGATCTCAAGGGTTCCGTCACCTTCAATCGCGAAGGCCAGACAACCGGTGCCGTCATCAAGGCGAACGGTTCGGCAATTCGACGCGGCAATGCGGGCCTGGTGCAGCCGGCAATCGACCTGACCATACCGGACATCAAGACCATCGCCGCACAGGGCTCTATCCGTGCCGCGCGTCTTGGAACCGACAGCATCTTCCTTGAAGGCCTGAATGTCGGATTGGATCACTCCGGCACGACGACCTCGATCGACCTGTCAGCCAATTACGACGGCGCGCCTTTGACCACCAAGGCGACGATCGAAACCGCAAATGGTCTTGCCATCGGCCTGCAAAATTTCGAGGCAACACCGCGCAAGATCCCGGTACGTCTGGAAAATCCGACACGCATCGTCATCGAGAACGGCGGCGCACGCCTGTCGAACCTCACCCTTGCGACCGGCACCGGCAGCGTTTCTGTAAACGGCACGGCAGGCTCAACGCTCGATGTGGCCGCAACGATCAATGCGCTGCCGGCAAGCCTGCTCAACACCTTCCTGCCCACCATCCACGCGGCAGGCAACATTTCGGGCACGATCAATGCAACGGGCACAAGCTCTGCTCCCGCAATACGATATGATTTAGAATGGAGTGATGCCCAGCTTCGCCAGATGCGCGACGCTGGCATCAGTCCGTTTCGCATCTCTGCGACCGGCACCTTTGCAGATGGCGCAGTCACACTAGACGAAACGCGCATTGCCGGCAGCGGCGGCATGGAAATCACCGCCGACGGCAAGGTACTTCTCAACGCGAACGGTGGCCCGGCACTGAACATCAATGCCCGCGCCAAGGCTATTCCCGCCAGCATCGCCAATGCCTTCGTTCCCAGTCTCGGCGCCGAGGGCATGATTTCCGGCACTGTCACAGCCACCGGCACACCCCAGGCACCTGCAGTCCGTTACAATCTCCGCTGGGACAATGCAGCCGTCAGCCAGACCTCGACTGCCGGCGTTGCAGCAGTAGACATAACCGCTGAAGGCACATTTCAGGATGGCCGCGTTACCGTCGACACTCGCCTTTCCGGCGGAGGAGGCATCGCGCTCTCGGGCGGGGGCACAGCCGTGATTACCGGTGACCGGCCGCTCGATCTCAAATTCTCCGGCAACCTTCCCTTCTCCATTCTTGCAGGCCAGCTTTCCGCGCAGGGCTTCATTCTGGAAGGCACCGGCAATGTCGACATCGCAGTACGAGGCAATGCAGCGTCTCCGGCGATTACCGGCACGCTTGTCACATCCGGCTCGCGCTTCATTGATGTCCGCCGAAACCTCGCGATCAATTCGCTTACCGCCAATATCGCATTGGACGGCAAGACCGCACGTCTCTCGGGCATCTCGGGTTCGCTATCAGGGGGCGGAACCGTCACAGTTGATGGCACCGTCGGCATCGAACCCGCATCCGGCTTCCCCGCAGACCTGACGATCAGGCTGGCCCAGGCGAGTTATGCCGATGGCACCCTGTTTGCGATCACGGCAGACGGCACTCTCACATTCAAGGGTCCGGTCATGTCCGGCCCCGTACTGGGCGGCGACATCGCGCTGACCAAGGCTTCGATCACCGTTCCGGCCAAGCTGCCGACCTCGCTGCGTTCGATCGATATCCGGCACCGCAACGCACCGGCTGCAGTTCTGCGACAGATGGAAGAGATCAGGCCGAAACAGGCATCAGGCAGCTCCAACCCCATCAGGCTCGAACTCAAGGTACGCGCACCAAACGGCATCTTCGTCCGCGGCCGCGGCATCGATGCGGAACTTGGCGGGGAACTGACCGTCGCAGGCACGGCGATCGAGCCGCAGGTATCGGGCGGCTTCGAAATGCGCCGCGGCCGTATCATCATCCTGACCAAACGTCTCGATTTCACCGAGGGCGATATCACCTTCGGCGGTGGCCTGATCCCGGTCCTCAACATGTCGGCGGACACGACATCAGGCTCCACCACGATCACAGTCGGCGTAACCGGAATGGCCGACGACCCGACCATCGCCTTTACGTCCTCCCCTTCTCTGCCGCAGGATGAAGTTCTGGCACAGCTGATCTTCGGCCAATCCATGTCGCGGCTGTCGCCGCTGCAGATCGCCCAATTGGCGGATGCCGTGAGCCAGCTTGCCGGCGGTGGCTCGACCTCGCTTCTGCAGACGTTGCGCAGCAATCTCGGCGTCGATGATCTGGACGTCAACACCGATGCAACAGGCCAGACGACCGTTTCGGTTGGCCGTTACATCAATAACCGCACCTATCTTCAGGTGGAGCAGGGCGGCGAAGGCGGGGCGCAGGCAACGATCAATCTCGATGTCGGCCGCGGCGTGAAGCTCAAGGCAGGAGCCGGCACCGAAGGCGGCAAGGCCGGTATCTTCTATGAGAAAGAATATTAGGCCCTAGCCTCCAGACCGCGATTTTGCGTTCTATGATTTATGTTTGAGAAATAATCCTCGATTAAAGTCGGCATCGCGCAATCTGAGATTCGCCGTGCTTCGGCGCCGGATTGCGACGTGATGGGACTTGCACCTGAATTCATCGGGCGCAGTAACCGTCATGCGGGCAACGGACAGCTGGGGCATTTCTGATGGCGACCACGATCAATTCCACCATGTATAGCGGCGAAATGCTTGAGATCATCGCCTTCCGTCTTCACGATCAGGAATTCTGCGTCAAGACGACGACGATCCGCGAAATCCGAGGCTGGGCGCCATCCACGCCGCTCCCGCATGCACCGAAGGACGTTATCGGCGTCATGAACCTGCGCGGCTCGGTCATTCCGATCATCGATCTCGCATACAAGCTCGGCATGAAGAGCACTGTTGCCAACGAACGCAGCGCGATCGTTGTCGCCGAAGTACACAACATGGTCATCGGCATGCTCGTTGACCGCGTCTCCGACATCCTCACCATTCCCTCGAGCCAGGTTCAGCCGGTTCCGGAAGTCTCCGCCTCCTTCGACAAGTCCTTCTCCGAAGGGATCATCGCCAACGAGCACGGCATGATCTGCTTCCTGAACCTCGCCAAGATGTTCAAGGGCACCGAGATGGAAGATATTGCTGCCTGAGGCAGGCTTTCACAGCAAAACCAAGTCAAAGAGCCGCGAAAATGCGGCTCTTATTTTTCCTGGCTAATAATTGTAGTTTTAATAAAGGTCACATTAATTTTTTGATGTCCTAATATAGCTGGAAGTTCAGCGCGTTGTCTGAAGCGCAACCTCCATTGACTATATGGCAGTAACCGCCACAAGGTTACGTCTGAGGGACACTCAATGCTGGGACTGGGCAAGACGGCAGGTGCGCTGGACACTCTCGCCGCGATATCGCGATCGCAAGCAGTCATCGAATTCGATCTTGGCGGAAACATCCTAAACGCAAATCCTAATTTCTGCGAAGCGCTCGGTTATTCGCTTGCCGAAATCAGGGGAAAGCACCACCGTATCTTTTGTGAGCCGGATTACGCAGCATCGGCCGAATACAAGGCTTTCTGGGCCAATCTTGCAGCCGGAAATTTCGACGCCAGAGAATATAAGCGGATCACCAAGTCGGGCCGCGAAATCTGGATCCAGGCCTCCTACAACCCTGTTTCGCGCGGTGGCAAGCCCTACAAGGTCATCAAGCTCGCAACCGATATAACCGCAGCGAAGATCAAGGCAACCGAAGACGCCGCCAAGCTTTCCGCCATCAGCCGCTCGCAGGCCGTCATCGAATTCCTCCCCGACGGCACGATCCTGGAGGCAAACGAAAACTTCTGCGCCGGCCTCGGTTATGACCTGTCGGAGATCAAGGGCAAGCATCACCGGATGTTCTGTGAACCCGGCTACGCCGCATCACAGGACTACGCGGAATTCTGGCCACGCCTGGCGAATGGAGAATTCATCGCCGATGAATTCGTCCGTTACGGCAAGGGCGGCAAGGAGATCTGGATCCAGGCGGCCTATAACCCTATTACCGACCTGAACGGCAAGGTCTGCAAGGTGGTGAAATTCGCCACCGACGTGACCCCGCGCATGAGCGCGATCGGCATGCTCGGCACGGGTCTTCGCGATCTGGCAGACGGCAAGCTCGATCAATCGATCGAAACCCGCTTCGTGCCCAGCATGGAATCGACCCGCCAGGATTTCAACTCGGTCGCCGCCAAGCTGCGCGACGCGATGAAGGTCGTCTCGCAGAACGCTTCCGGTATCGCCTCTGCATCGAGTGAAATCCGCGACGCGTCTCAAGAACTGGCAAAACGCACCGAGCAGCAGGCCGCATCGCTGGAAGAGGCAGCCGCGGCGTTGGAGGAAATTACCCGCACTGTCGGCGATTCCAGTCACCGCGCTGAAGAAGCCGGGCGGCTTGTCACCAACACCCGCCAGAATGCCGAACAGTCCGGCCTTGTCGTTCAGCAGGCAATCGCCGCCATGGACGAGATCGCCAAATCGTCCAACGAGATCACCAACATTATCAGCGTCATCGACGACATCGCGTTCCAGACCAACCTGCTGGCGCTCAATGCCGGCGTCGAGGCCGCCCGTGCAGGCGAGGCCGGCAAGGGATTTGCGGTCGTAGCACAGGAAGTCCGCGAGCTGGCGCAACGCTCCGCCAAGGCCGCCAAGGAGATCAAGACGCTGATCAACACCTCGAGCCATCAGGTTTCCGGCGGCGTCGAACTGGTCGGTCGCACGGGCGGCTCGCTGCGGGATATTCTCGGTCAGGTCGCCAGCATTCATGACAATGTTTCCGCCATCGTCGAAGCCTCCCGCGAACAGGCATCGAGCCTACGCGAGATCAGCCAGGCGGTGAACCATATGGATCAGGCGACCCAGCAGAACGCCGCCATGGTGGAAGAGACGACCGCGGCCAGCCACTCACTGGCAAGCGAGGCTAAGAGCCTGCGTGATCTTCTGATGCAGTTCGATATCGGAGAAGGCAAGCGGCTCGCATCCCGACCGGCCGCCCACAGCGCTCCTCAAACCGCCCATGTGGGCACCGCCCCGTTGCGAATGGCGCATGCCAATCTCAAGAGGGCAGCCGGCTGGGAAGATTTCTGAGCTGAAACGGAAAAAGGGAGGCCGATCCGGCCTCCCTCACGATCTCAGTCCTTCGGCTCGAAAGGAGCCGGGCGGCGACCCACACCCTGCCGCTCCAGCATCCAGCCCGGATATTCCGACATCAGCGCGCTGACTTCGTCGAGCTTTTTCAGGTCTTCGGCATCGAGTTTGACCGAAACGGCCTTCAGGTTTTCATCCAGCTGCTCGATCCGCTTGGCCCCAATGATGACGCTGGTGACGAAAGGCTTGGCAAGGATATAGGCGAGCGCCACCGCAGCCACGCTTGTCTCATGCCTGGCCGCAATCTCGCGCATGGCCGCAACGCAGGCCCAGGCGCGGTAATTGTCCACCGGCGGGAAATCGAATTCCTGACGCCGGCCCTCGCCATTGCCGGGCGCGCCGGGACCGTATTTGCCTGAAAGCAGACCACCGGCGAGTGGCGACCATACCATCAGGCCGAGCTTTTCTTCCTGCATCAGCGGCACGATCTCACGCTCCAGGTCACGGCCGGCAATCGAGTAGTAGGATTGCACCGTTTCGAACCGGGCGAAACCTCGCCGTTCCGAAATGCCGAGCGCCTTGGCAATCCGCCACGCTGCCCAGTTGGAAAGCCCGATATAGCGAACGAGCCCGCGTGAAACGAGATCGTCGAGCGCCCTTAACGTCTCGTCGATCGGCGTGACGGTGTCGGTGCCATGGATCTGGTAGAGATCGATATGATCGACCTGCAGTCGCTCAAGGCTTTTCTCGACCGAATCCATGATATGCCCACGCGAGGCGCCACGGTCGTTGGGCTTGTCGCCCATCTGACCCAAAAACTTGGTGGCGATCACGATATCCTTGCGGGCGACGCCGACATTGCGGATGGCCTGACCGAGAATCCGTTCCGAAGTACCGAAGGAATAGACATCGGCCGTGTCGACGAAATTGACCCCGGCCTTGATCGAACGGTCGAGGATCTGGTCGGCTGCATCCTGATCGACGCCGGCGATCTTGCCCCACAAGGCGGCGTTGTCGGCCTCGCCGAAGGTCATCGTGCCGAGGCACAGTTCGGACACGAACAGCCCTGTATTGCCCAATTGATTGTATCGCATGAACGGCTCCATCTGGGAGATATGGTATGTGAAATGAGAAGATGCCCCGGCCGCAGGATTGCACAATCCGCGAAAGGCACGGTGCATCAATAACCGACCTTGGCCGGTTTGGCAATATAAACGGAGGCAGCTCCGCTTATAAAAATGGACCTGAATCCGAACTCAGGTCGAAATCATCACGCGACGTCGGCGACAGATCCCGTGTCGATGCGCTCCGCACCGGCAAATATCTCGAAATCCTCACCACGCGTCAAAGCCACGAGCGTCATCCCGGCCTCTTCTGCGGTACGAATGGCAAGCGCTGTCGGTGCCGAGATCGCCACGAGTGTCGAGCTTCCAAGGATTGCCGTCTTTTGCACCATCTCCACCGAGATGCGGCTGGTGACGACGACGATGCCCTGACCACCCTCTCGCCCAGCGCGGATCACCGCTCCGGCAAGCTTGTCGAGCGCATTATGCCGGCCGACATCCTCACGCACCGCGATCAATCCCTCACCGGGAATGAAAAAACCTGCTCCGTGAACCGCATGTGTCTCTGCATGCAAAGGCTGCGCGCCGTTCAAAGCCGCCATCGCTGCCGTAATGTCTTCAGGCGTCAGTACCACCCCAACATCACGGACATCCGGAACGACCCGCATGGCCTGCTCGATCGACTCGATGCCGCAGAGCCCGCAGCCAACAGGCCCGGCCATATGCCGCCGCCGGGCGCGCAAGGCATCCTCCTTGTTTTCCGCAAGCCGCACCTGCACGTCGAGGCCCTGCCCCTCGTCCAGAACCGTGACCTCCTCAATCTCGGCCATTGAGGCGATGATGCCTTCCGTCAGACTGAAACCGATGGCGAAGTCTTCCAGATCCGCCGGTGTGCCCATCATGACGGCATGGGTGGAGCCACCATAAGAAAAGGCGATTGGCACTTCTGCAGGCACCGCACGCGAGCCTGCGCGGACCACGCCATTCCGGCGAATGATCTCTTGCGCCACGATCGTCGTCCCGAAGCCGGTCATGACCTCTCCTCGATTGCCTTATCTATTTACGTTCGGTGCCACCACTATCACGTAGTGCTTCCGTGATCGATCGCCAGTCGCATACCGCCGATCGTGGACCCTTGAAAACTATATCTCTGCCATGTCCCTGCCGAGGCCCCTCGCCTCATGCAGCAGGGCAGAAACCAGGGGAGTAAACGGCTCCCGATACGGCGCGACCAGCCCCACCATGTGTTTCGCTTCCGGCTCTACAATCGGGATCATGCGGAGGCTCTGCGTGAAGCCGAAGGATCTTGCAACATTGCGCGGCATGATACTGGCCCATCGGCCTGTCGCCACATGCGATAGCAGCACGACCATCGAATTCGATTCCAGCATCGGCGTGATCGACACGCCTGCACTGGAAAGATGCTGGTTGATGATCCGCCGGTTCTGCATGTCCGGCGTCAGGAGGCACAGCCGCAGATCCGCCATCTCGGCCCACTTCACACTCTCCCGGTCAGCGAGAGGCGTCCCTTCAGCCGTAACAAGCGTATAGTTTTCCGAATAAAGCGGAACGCTGGTCACACGCCCAAGCGGCTCATTATCCAGATAGGTGATGCCCGCATCGATCTCGAAATCGTCGAGCTGTGAGAGCACCTGCAACGAATTGCGCGAGACGATCGAGAAGGTCACCTTCGGGTGCTTTTCCTGAAAAGGCTCCGTCAGCCGCGGCACCATGGCAAGCGCGGTCGGAATGACGGCAAGCCGGATGTGTCCCGCCAGCCCCTTCTTCGCCGCCCGCATTTCCTCGCGCATCGTCCGGGCATCGCCGACGATACGTTTGGCCCATTCCAGCACGCGCTGCCCTTCCGGCGTCAGCCCCTGATAACGCGAACCGCGCACCACCAGCTGAACGCCGAGCTGCTCCTCCAGTTGACGAATGGCGGCCGAAAGTGATGGCTGGGCAATGCCGCATTCTTCGGCCGCACGCCCAAAATGCCCTTCACGCGCCAGAACGATGAAGAATTCCAGCTTGTCGATCATCGCGGCACCGCAAAAGATTTGAGGGAATAGGCGGCATCTGATGGCAGCCGGCTCTCGATGGAACGCCACGCTTCGGCAACGCCGACGTAATCTTCTGCATTTCGGCGCAGGAAACCGATGAGCAGAAGTTCGCGGCGAAGCGAAGGGGCAAGCATTTCAACAGCCTCTTCGAACGCACTGGCAAGACCGTCGGTCGCCACCTCCGGCAACGCGCTGATCAACGCCATTCCCGGCGTCGGACGCGTGCAGCCTATCACTTCGACCGCAGAGACCTCCGGCATGTACCGCTCTGCCAGGGTGAAGGAGACGACATCGATTGCCGCAAGCTCCGCCTCGCCGTTCGCCACGGCCTGGATCGAGGCGCGATGCGCACCGGATGCGCGGACACTCACCTCGTTCATATCCACGCCGGCCGCTACGAGCGACAGCATCAGCGTTGCAAAGCCGGACTGGGAACTGAATTCGTTGATCACGACAGGCC
This sequence comes from Aliirhizobium wenxiniae, assembly GCF_014201355.1. GTDB lineage: Bacteria > Pseudomonadota > Alphaproteobacteria > Rhizobiales > Rhizobiaceae > Neorhizobium > Neorhizobium wenxiniae. Next base: position 247,097 of record NZ_JACHEG010000005.1, on the reverse strand, counting down.
CGCGAAACCTCTCAAGCTCCGTGGACCTGCCCTTCGGCACGATCAGCAGGCTGTAATAACAGCCGGGCGCGCAGCCGATATCATAGGCGGGAGATCCGATCAGCCGGACATGGCGGTTAAGATCCATGGCAAAGGGAAGCGCACATGTCTGCCCGAAGACAAGATCGGGAGAATGCCACATCCCAGCCAGATCATCCTGCCGCGTCAACGCCTCGGGCGCATCAATGCCCCGGCGCAGCAGACAGCCCCTGAGCATGGTCCAGAATTCGTCCGTGGCCGCCGAAATTTCCGGCCAGTCATACATGGGTAGGCCTGCGAGCATCTCGTCCTCGACATCGTCAGGACAAGTTCTATCTCTTCCTGCTCGAACCTGCCAACAGGCAAATCCGCCAGTACCCGCAGGCCACACCTGTTTCGACGATGCCTCAGATATGCAGGGAGTCGGAAAGCTCCTTGAGCATCTGGGCGCTGCGGGTCAGCGCCTGCTGCTCGGACGGTTCGAGATCCGGCAACAAATCAGCCGTGACGCCACGGGCGCCAACGACACGCGGCAGGGAGAGCGTCACATTGTCGACGCCAGCGACATGGTCCGTATGGATTGCGACAGAAAGCACCGAGCCTTCGTCCCGCGTGATTGCCCTCACAATCCGGGCAATGCCGGCACCGATGCCGTAATAGGTCGCCCCCTTGCCCTCGATGATCTTGTAGGCGGCGTTGCGAACGTCGTGATCGATCGCCTTGCGGACATCCTCGGTGATCGGCTTGCCGAGCTGCGCGGCAAACGAGATGAGATCGGCAGAACCTGCAACCGCACCGGACCATGCGAGCACTTCGCTGTCGCCATGCTCGCCGATAACGAATGCCGGAATGGACTGCGGCGAGATCTCGATATGACGGGCAAGCAGGCTGCGGAACCGCGCCGTATCGAGGATAGTCCCCGACCCGATCACCCGGTGAGGCGGCAGGCCGGAAATCTTTGCCGCGATATGGGTGATGATGTCGACGGGATTGGCCGCGACCAGCAGGATTGGATCAGGCACGACAGCCAGGATCTCGCTGACGATACTGCGAATGACGACGGCATTGCGTTCCAGAAGTTCAAGCCGCCCCTCTCCGGGCCGCTGCCCGACACCAGCGGAAAGCACCACGATCCCGGCACCGGCGAGATCCGCATAACCGCCAGCCCGCACCCGCGTGGCGGACATGAACGGCACGGCATGCGAAATATCTTCCGCCTGAGCCACCGCCAGCGCCTCGTTCTTGTCCACGAACACGATCTCATTGGCATAACCGGCAATCGCAAGCGCGAAACCCGCCGAACTGCCCACCATGCCCGCACCGACAATGCCAATCTTCATCGCAATCACTCCATGAAATGCCTCAACCATAGCAGGTCGGCATCACGGCGCCATGGCGAAATCAGCCGATCTGTGTGGCGCAAAGACGCTCCTCATCCAGCACCACACCGAGCCCCGGCGCATCGCCCAATTCCAGCCAACCCTGGCTGTGTCTGAGTGACGAGGCCATCGGATAATCCCGCCGCGTCTCGCTCCATTCGGGATTGTCATAGGGATATTCGAGGAAGGGCGCATCGCCCGCACCTGCCGTCAGATGCGCATTGGCGAGAACCCCGATCCCGTTCGTCCAGCTATGGGGCGTGAACATCACGCCCGCCTCCCGCGCCTGATAGACCAGCCGGCGGCAACCGGTAATGCCGCCAACAAGCGCCACATCCGGTTGGATCACATCGAAGGCGCGTTCCTCGATGATGTCGCGAAACTCGTAAAGCTCACGAGTCATCTCGCCGCCTGCGATCCTGACAGACGTCGCCTCCTTCAAAGCCTGCATCCCCTTTCTGTCGGAACGGAATAGCGGCTCCTCCATCCAGTAGACGCCGAGCCTTTCCAGCTCCTTGGCCACGGCGAGCGCATCCTTGAAGGTCCAGGGCAATGTCGTATCCCAGGGCATGCGCCAGCCCTGGTTACAGTCGACCATCAATTCCATCCTGCCGCCCACGCGTGCCCTGATCGCCTCCACCGCCCTCACGTCATCACGCCAACTGGTCCGCCCGCCCGCCGAAGACGAGAAGCGCACCTTCATTGCCGGAAAACCTTCGTCGATATAGCGCTCCGCCTGATCAGCCATCGCCGAAGGCTCACGCAACACGCCGGAAGACGCATAGAGCCTCACCCCGTCCGATCGCCCGCCAAGCATCCTCCATACCGGCTCGCCGGTAATCTTGCCGGAAAGATCCCACAGCGCCAGATCCAGCGGCCAGCAGCGGCCATAGTGGAAATTGATATGCGACAGCACCTCGTAATGCCGCTCCAGATGCCGCGGATCCTCACCGATAAAAAGGTCTTCATGCCCCTCGAACCCTTTCATCAGGTCGCCCGAGCCGATCCCCTCACGGCCCTCATCATCCCTCACCCTGACGATCGTCGCATCGAAGTGGCCCCGCGCGCGCCCATCCCAGCTCGCCTTGAATGGCGGATCGAGAGGGAGACGGTGATGGGTGATCTCTATAGCTGCGATGCGGGTCATGGTTTCTCTTCCCTGCTTGTCTTCTGCTCGCGTCACAAACCACGGCCTGCGTCGCCCCTCACCCGAACTGCTGCCAGATCGTCTTGTAGTCGCAGTACTTGTCGATCGCATGCACCGAGCGATCTCGCCCGAAACCAGACTGCTTGAAGCCGCCGAACGGCGTCGAGAAATTCGACATGTCGTAGGTATTGATCCACACGGTGCCAGCATGCAGCGCTTCGGAAAAGCGATGCGCCCGGTCCATATCTTTCGTGAACACTGCACCGGCAAGCCCGTAGATCGTGTCATTGGCGAGCAGCAAGGCTTCCTCCTCCGTGTCGAACGGGATCGCCGCCAGAACCGGACCAAAAATCTCCTGCCTCGCAAGTCTCATGTCGTTGGTCATGTCGACGAACACGCCGGGCGAGATGTAATAGCCGCCGGTTTCCGACATCACCTGCTCGGCTCCGAAGGCACGCCGTGCACCACCCTTCTCGCCATCGGCAATCATGCCGAGCACTTTCCGCATATGGGCTTCCTCGATCAGCGCGCCGATCTGCGCCAACGGCTCGAACGGATGCGCGAGTGTAATATCGCTCTTCGTCACAACTTCGATCTTGTCGATCAGTCTCTCCTGCACCGAGCGCTGAACGAGAAGCCTTGTCGAAGCATGGCAGGTCTCGCCGGAATTGTAGAAACAGCCCCAAGCAACGGCCGAGGCCGCCGCATCGAGATCGGCATCTTCAAACACGACGAGCGGCGACTTGCCGCCAAGTTCCAGCGCCACTCGCTTGACGTTGGATTGCGCCGCATAGCCCATGATCAGTTTGCCCACCTCGGTCGAGCCGGTAAAGGCGATCATGTCGACATCCATATGCAGCGCCAGCGGCTTGCCCGCCTCTTCGCCGTAACCGGTCACGACATTGAAGACACCGGCCGGAAGCCCCGCTTCAAGCGCCAGCGCCGCCAGCCGGATGGCTGTGAGCGACGATTGCTCTGCCGGCTTCAGTACCACCGAATTGCCGGCAGCAATCGCCGGCCCGAGCTTCCACGCATCGATGATCATCGGATAGTTCCATGGCGTAATCGCCCCGATTACACCGAGCGGCACCTTGCGCACCAAAGCCCTCGCATTTGGTCCGGTCGGCGCGATCTCGTCATAAAGCTTGTCGATCATTTCCGCATAGAACTGGATACCGTCAGCGCAAAGCCGGACGTCGACATTCAACGACGCCAGAACCGGCTTGCCGACATCCAGCGTTTCCAGCATCGCCAGTTCTTGCGCATCAGCGCGGATCAACTCCGCCCATTTCAGCATGATCCGCTTCTTTTCCAGCGGCTCCTGCCTCCGCCAGACACCACTTTCAAAGGCAGCTCGCGCGGAAGCCACCGCAAGATCGATATCACCCACGCCACCGCGTGCCAAAACCGCACCTGGTTTGCCGTCCATCGGCTGCCAGCGGATGAATGTTTCACCAGACAGCGCATCGCGATACTCACCGTCGATGAAATGCCGGCCTTCAAGCTTGAGATCGGAAAGAGCGTTTTCCCAGTAGTCACGGCTGTAGGTCTTTGTCATCGCAGCACCTCGTCAAAGCGTTTTCGGCAGCGTCATGATCTCCGCGGCAAAGACGTCGATATCCGCATCCGTGACCTCTCGAATGGTCGAGCGCCGCATCGGCTGGTTTTCGGGCGCTCGCATCTCCGCAGCCAGATCCTGCGCAGAGAACCCGCCGAACACCTTCGGCAAAGCCCGCTCGACACCGCAGCGATCCATCATCTTGGACACGAAAGCAGGCAGTTGGGTAGCACCGGATAGCCCGATGGCCCGCGCTGCCTCGTTGAGATCGGTCGTATCTTTCTCGACCAGCCACGGAAGCGTCGCCTCGAAACCCAGCGCCGTGGCAAGCCCGTGATGCACGGGGGCGAGCCCTGCAAGCGCATGGCTGATGTTGTGAGCGATCGCCGTGCCGCAATTGTCGATGGCAATGCCGGCATAACAGGACCCGAGCAGCACCTTGCCCCGCGCCTTCAGATTGCCCGGCGCTTTGACCGCTGCTTCCAGCGAGCCTGCGACCAACCGCAACGCCTCGTGCGCATAGAGCTTTGCTCCTGCATGGACCCATGCAGGAGAGTTGCGGTTGGTCGCTGCCTCGAAAGCGTGAATGAAGGAATCCATGCCGCACCATGCAGTCAGGTTCGGCGGCAGCGAGATCGTCAGTTCAGGATCGAGCAGCACCAGATCCGGCTTGGTTTCCGGCCCCCAGATCCAGAGTTTTCTCCCCTCCGGCCCGGCAAAGATATTGGTGGCGGATGTCTCCGACCCCGTCCCGGCCGTCGTCGGCACCATGATCTTCTTCAGCGGCTTCTTCGGCAAGGGATTGGCAGCCAGCGCATAAAACATCGGGTCCTCGCCCGAGGCGGCACAACAGGCCGCTACCTTGGCAATATCGAGCGCCGAACCACCACCGACACCGATCACCATGTCGGCTCCCCGCGCCATCTCGCTGGCGGCTCTGAGATGCTGAAGCTTCGGTTCACCGGAAAAATCGGAATAAAGCCGCGGCTCGAATCCGGCCTCCATCAGTTCCCCTGCAAGGTCCTTCGCCAGACCTCTCGCAGCGAGAAAGCCGTCCATGACGATAAGGGCAGCACGTGTGCCCTCGAAGTTTTTGACCATATCCGCCAGGCTGCCGAAAATGCCGGCCCCGAAACGGATATCGGGAATGAAGGAGGTGGAGAACTGCATGGCGGCCCGCGGTGGTGAAACGAACGTCCATACTCTGCATCACAATCTCAGCTCTTCAAATCCGTCGAAATCTCGGCATATTTGATGATCTGGGATCATGGAGGAATAGATGCTGGACCGCATACCGCTGGAGGCTTTCCGGGTTTATGACGCCGCATGTCGGTTCATGAACTTTTCCCGAGCCGGCCGTGAACTGCACATAACCCAGGCTGCGGTCAGCCGCCGTATTCAGGGCCTTGAGGAACAGCTCGGAGCAAAGCTCTTCACCCGCCGCGGCCGCAACCTTGCCCTGACGTCTGAGGGAGAACGGTTGGCCCAGCGGGTTCGCGCCACGCTTGAATATCTGGAAGAAAGCCTTGAGCCTTTTCGCGGCGGTGGCTTTGAGACCATCTCGATTGCCGCCAGCGGCTCGGTCTCGCATCTTTGGCTCGCCAAGCGTCTCAAGGATTTCGACAACGGCAATCCGTCCGTTTCCATAAGGCTGCTGACCACAGACGCCCCATCCGAACTTGCCTCGGAGGCCAACGATCTCGTCATTCTCTATTCCACCGGCGAGCACCCGCGCTGGAACCTGACGCCGCTGATGAAGGAAGTGCTGGTGCCGGTCGCCTCACCGGACTTCATCGAAAGAAACGGTCTCGACCCCACCACGATCCGGCCCGACGAAATCACCCGTCTCGACTTGATCGACTATGAGCGTTTCAACGCCCACTGGATTTCTTTCCGCCAATGGTTCGCGCGGCTGCCCGATCCGCCCAAGGCGCGCGTTGCGCCTCGCCTCTCATTCTCCACCTATTCACTGGCGGTCGATGCCGCGCTGCGCGGCGAAGGGGTCACGCTCGGCAGCATCGGCCTCATCGCCGATAAACTGGCCTCGGGTGCCCTCGTTGAGCTTGGATTGCAACGTCTCGACACCGGCTACGGCTATCACCTCGGCATGCCACGTTACCGTTCGCTGACGGCGGTAGGATTACGCCTGCACCAGCACCTGCTATCGGAACCCTGAGCAGGTGACGCCGCAGCCTGAAACGCAAAAAGCGGCCCGCAAGGACCGCTTTTCAAACAGGAATATCGCGTAGCCGATCAGGCCGGAACGACGATGCCGTTCAGCTGAGTCAGGTCCGTCAGGAATTGCTCAACACGGGTCTTGTGTTCGTCGCCGCTGGCCCTGTCGAGCTCAGCCTTTGTCGTATCGATGCGGCTCTGCAGCGTGTCGACCGTCAGTTCGGCAGCCGGGATGGCGGCATCCGCCAGCAGCGTGCAGCTATCCGGCAGGATGTCGGCAAAACCGCCAAACACCACGTATTTTTTGACCTGTCCCGAAACAAGTTTCACCGAAACGACGCCCGGCTTGATGGTCGTCATCGTCGGCGCGTGGCTTGCAAGCACCGTCATTTCGCCAAGCGTCGCCGGGATCACCACTTCGGATACTTTTTCCGAAACGAGCAGGCGCTCGGGCGAAACCAGTTCAAAATTGAAAGCGTCGGCCATGAAGGTCCACTTCCCCTAATTCCCACGTGGATGAATATCTTAACGTGGGCTTGCGTGTCTTATGCAGGAATGACGCGCCGAAATATCCGGCGCGCCGTTACAATTTCTAATTAAGCGGCTTCAGCCAGCTTCTTTGCCTTTTCCATCGCTTCTTCGATGGAGCCGACCATGTAGAAGGCAGCTTCCGGCAGGTGGTCGTAGTCGCCGTTGACGAGACCCTTGAAGCCCTTGATCGTGTCTTCGAGAGCAACCAGCTTGCCCGGCGAACCGGTGAAGACTTCAGCGACGAAGAACGGCTGGCTCAGGAAGCGCTCGATCTTGCGGGCGCGGGCAACAGTCATCTTGTCCTCTTCGGACAGTTCGTCCATGCCGAGGATGGCGATGATGTCCTGCAGCGACTTGTAGCGCTGCAGCGTCGTCTGAACCTTACGGGCGATCTCGTAATGCTCTTCGCCGACAACCAGCGGGTCGAGCATGCGCGAGGTCGAGTCGAGCGGGTCGACGGCCGGGTAGATACCCTTTTCAGCGATCGAGCGCGACAGAACCGTCGTTGCGTCCAGGTGGGCGAACGAGGTTGCCGGTGCCGGGTCGGTCAAGTCGTCGGCGGGAACGTAGATGGCCTGAACCGAGGTGATCGAGCCCGTCGTCGTCGTGGTGATGCGTTCCTGCATCTGACCCATGTCGGTAGCAAGCGTCGGCTGATAACCAACGGCCGAAGGAATACGGCCGAGCAGAGCCGACACTTCCGAACCAGCCTGGGTGAAGCGGAAGATGTTGTCGACGAAGAACAGAACGTCCTGGCCCTTGTCGCGGAAGTCTTCAGCGATCGTCAGACCGGTCAGAGCAACGCGAGCGCGTGCGCCCGGCGGTTCGTTCATCTGGCCGTAAACCAGCGCAGCCTTGGAGCCTTCGCCGCCGCCGTGCTTGTTGACGCCCGATTCGATCATTTCGTGGTAAAGGTCGTTACCTTCACGGGTACGCTCACCAACGCCGGCGAATACGGAGTAACCGCCGTGCGCCTTGGCGACGTTGTTGATCAGTTCCATGATCAGAACGGTCTTGCCAACGCCGGCGCCGCCGAACAGGCCGATCTTACCGCCCTTTGCGTAAGGAGCGAGAAGGTCGACGACCTTGATACCGGTAACCAGGATCTGGCCTTCCGTCGACTGCTCGACATAGGAGGGAGCGTCCTGGTGGATGGCGCGCAGCGTGGAGCGGTCCAGCGGACCAGCTTCGTCAACCGGCTCGCCGATGACGTTCATGATACGGCCGAGCGTCTGATCGCCGACCGGAACCGAGATCGGAGCGCCCGTGTCCGTGACCTTCTGGCCGCGGACGAGACCTTCGGTCGAGTCCATGGCGATGGTGCGGACCTGGTTTTCACCAAGGTGCTGCGCGACTTCGAGAACCAGGCGGTTGCCGTTGTTCTCGGTCTCGAGTGCGTTGAGGATCGCCGGCAGTTCGCCGTCGAACGCGACGTCTACGACAGCGCCGATAACCTGGGTCACTTTGCCGAGGGACGAGCCCGTTGCGGTAGCCATGATTCTTACCCTCTTCTTTTCGGTCAGAGCGCTTCCGCGCCCGAAATGATTTCGATGAGTTCCTTGGTGATCTGTGCCTGGCGCTGACGGTTGTAGGACAGCGTCAGCTTGTTGATCATGTCACCAGCGTTGCGCGTTGCGTTGTCCATAGCGGACATCTGCGCACCGTAGAAGGAAGCGTTGTTTTCGAGCAGTGCCCGGAAAATCTGGACTGCGATGTTCTTCGGCAGCAGTTCTTCAAGGATTTCTTCTTCGCTCGGTTCGTATTCGTAGAACACAGGCGCAGCAGCATCCGTAGCAGCCGCCTCGAACTTGGCGGGAATGATCTGCTGCGCGGTCGCGACCTGCGAGATCACCGACTGGAAGCGTGCAAAGAACAGCGTCGCAACGTCGAATTCACCGGCATTGAACATGTCCAGCACCTTGCCCGCGACTTCATCAGCCTGGACGAAACCGAGCTGCTTCACTTCGCGGAAGGTGATGTAGTGAACAATATTGTCCTTGAACGAACGACGCAGAACGTCATTGCCCTTGCGGCCGACCGTCAGGATCTTGACTGTCTTGCCCTGCGCGATGAGCTTCAAGGCATGATCGCGCGCCAGACGAATGATCGAGGAGTTGAAACCGCCGGCAAGGCCGCGCTCGCCGGTGGCAACGACCAGGAGATGAACCTGATCCTTGCCGGTGCCGGAAAGCAGAAGCGGTGCACCCGCATTGCCGGCGTTGGCAGCCGAAAGGCTGGCCAATACCTTGTTCATCCGCTCTGCGTAAGGACGGGCGGCTTCGGCCGCTTCCTGCGCACGACGCAGCTTCGCCGCGGCGACCATTTTCATCGCCTTGGTGATCTTCTGCGTCGCCTTGACGGAGGCGATCCGGTTTTTCAGATCCTTAAGTGAAGGCATCCGTTATCGGTCCTTAAGCTAGATCCGTACTTTTAGGCGAAAGACTTCGAATAGGCGTCGAGCGCCGACTTGAGCTTCGCCTTCGTGTCGTCCGAGATCTGCTTCTCGGTGCGGATCGTGTCGAGAACTGCCTTGCCTTCCGAACGGAGGTAGGAGAGCAGACCCTGTTCGAACTTGCCGACATCGGAAACCGCGATCTTGTCGAGGTAACCGTTGACGCCTGCGAAGATCACCGCAACCTGTTCTTCCGTCTTGAGCGGCGAGAACTGCGGCTGCTTCAGGAGTTCCGTCAGACGTGCACCGCGGTTCAAGAGGCGCTGCGTCGAGGCGTCGAGGTCGGAACCGAACTGTGCGAACGCGGCCATTTCGCGATACTGGGCAAGCTCGCCCTTGATCGAACCGGCAACCTGCTTCATCGCCTTGACCTGAGCGGCCGAGCCAACACGGGAAACCGACAGACCGACGTTAACGGCCGGACGGATACCCTGGTAGAACAGGTCGGTTTCGAGGAAGATCTGGCCGTCGGTGATCGAGATCACGTTGGTCGGAATGAAGGCCGAAACGTCGTTACCCTGGGTTTCGATGACCGGCAGAGCCGTCAGCGAACCGGCGCCGCGCTCGTCGGAGAGCTTGGCAGCGCGCTCGAGAAGACGCGAGTGCAGATAGAAGACGTCGCCCGGATAAGCTTCGCGGCCCGGAGGACGACGCAGAAGCAGAGACATCTGACGGTATGCGACGGCCTGCTTGGAAAGGTCGTCATACGCGATCAGCGCGTGCTGGCTGTTGTCGCGGAAATATTCGCCCATGGCTGCACCGGCGAACGGTGCAAGATACTGCATCGGAGCCGGGTCCGAAGCGGTAGCAGCGATAACGATCGAGTACTGAAGTGCGCCGCGCTCTTCGAGAACCTTGACGAACTGGGCAACGGTCGAACGCTTCTGGCCGATAGCAACGTACACGCAGAACAGCTTGTCGTTTTCCGGACCGTTGTCGTGGATCGGCTTCTGGTTCAGGAACGCGTCGAGAATGATGGCGGTCTTGCCGGTCTGGCGGTCGCCGATGACGAGTTCGCGCTGGCCACGGCCAACCGGGATCAGGGCGTCGATGGCCTTGAGGCCGGTCGACATCGGCTCATGAACCGACTTGCGCGGAATGATGCCGGGAGCCTTGACGTCGACACGCGAACGACGGGTCGCGTTGATCGGGCCCTTGCCGTCGATCGGGTTGCCGAGCGCGTCAACGACGCGGCCGAGCAGTTCCGGACCAACCGGAACGTCAACGATGGCGCCGGTCCGCTTGACGGTGTCGCCTTCTTTGATCGAACGGTCGGAACCGAAGATAACCACGCCGACATTGTCGGATTCGAGGTTCAGAGCCATGCCCCGGATCCCGCCCGGAAACTCGACCATTTCACCAGCCTGCACGTTGTCGAGACCGTAGACGCGGGCGATGCCGTCACCAACGGAAAGAACCTGGCCGACTTCCGAAACTTCGGCATCCTGGCCGAAATTCTTGATCTGGTCCTTGAGAATTGCGGAAATTTCCGCTGCACGGATATCCATCAGCCGACCTCTTTCAATGCAAGCTTAAGGGTGGAAAGTTTGGTGCGAAGGGACGTATCGATTTGACGCGAACCGACCTTGACGATGAGGCCGCCGAGGATCGACGGATCGATCGTAACGGCGATGGTTACGTCCTTGCCGGTTACGCCCTTCAGCGCCGACTTAAGTTCTTTTTCCTGCGTTGCAGTCAACGCATGAGCCGAAGTGACTTCGGCGGAAATTTCACCGCGATGCTCAGCAGCGATCGCGCGGTAGGCGCGGATCATGCCCGGCAGAGCGAAGAGGCGGCGATTGCCAGCCACAACTTTGAGGAAATTCAAAACGGTCACAGAAAGACCGGCCTTTGCAGCAATGGCGCTGACCGCCTTCTGCTGCTCATCTGCAGAAAAGACCGGGCTCGCCACGAGGCGCCGCAAGTCTTCACTTTCGTCCATCAGCGCTTGGAACCGATCAAGATCGGCACCGACGGCATCAATCGAACCGGTCTCCGATGCAAGCTCGAATAGCGACAGAGCGTAACGCTCCGCGACACCGGAAATAAGCGGGGATGTCTCGGCCACAGGCATAGTTTCCCTGAATTACACCCCAAGCACCAAGTCCGAAAATGACGATCGGACAAGACCTTGAAATTTATTGAATTTCCATCAGAACCCGCAGAGCCTCCGCTCGCCGTTTCCGACGTTCGCGGTTCGTCTAGCATAGGATGTAGGGACTCGCAACACGCCGAGACGCCGAAAAAGCCGCACCCACAAGGCGATGCAGAGATTATTTGCGGCTTTCGCCAGCAAATCCGGGCCATCGGCATTCGGGCGCGGCGATATGCGACATTAGATGTAGCCAAACACGTAGGCGAGCGGCGCGAGAGACAGTACACCCTCAAGTAGAAAAAACGCAATATTCTGCGGCGTTACGCCGCGATCCACGAAGATCGAAACCAGTCGGCCCAGCGCGCCAAGCGCAAGCACCACCCCGGTCGCCATATAGAACCATTCCTGTGCAAGCAGGATCGGCAAAACGCCAAGACCGATGTAGCGAGCGCCCGCGGCCCTGACCGAGCCATACCCCTCCGGCCTGATCTCTCCGATCTGAAAGGCGGAGAGACGCAGGCAGGAGCCGGGAAGCAGAAAGATGAATAGGCCAAGCAACGCCGTTACGGCACAGCCGAGAAAAGCGATCTGTTCGTTCAGTTCAGTTGGGAAGTAGAATTCCATGCCGTCGCACCCCTCGAATCGCACTGATTCTAGCCAACAGGGTAAACAAGTCGCAAAGATTGGTCCTAATAACGCATGCATCGCATTTTATGAAAGATGCGAGAAGCGTCAAAACCGGCAGGCTAGAGAAAACTCTGCGGGTCGACGTCAAGCTGGACCTGCACGGTTCCGCGTGCCTTGGGGCCGTTGCTAAGCATCGATTTCAAAAATGCCTGCATGTCGGAATTCCGCCGCCCATGAACCAGCAGGCGGAAGCGATAACGACCACGAACGAGCGCGATCGGCGCTTCGGCCGGCCCGAGCACAGCAATGCCGGAAACATGTGGGGCGGCGGCGCGCAACCCGCGGGCATGGTTTTCCGCGTCGGCCCGCGTGTCGGCAGAAACGATCAGCGATGCCAGCCGCCCGAACGGCGGCAAAAGCGCCTTCTCGCGCTCATTGATCTCGCGCTCGTAAAACGCGGTGGAATCACCGGAGACGATCGCCTGCATCACCGGATGCATCGGCTGGAATGTCTGGATCAGGCCATGGCTTTTCAGGCCCGTACGCCCGGCGCGCCCTGTCACCTGGCTGAGCAGCTGGAATGTCCGCTCGGCCGCCCGCGGGTCACCGTTCGACAGGCCGAGATCCGCATCGACGATGCCGACCAGCGTCATCAGCGGAAAGTTGTGCCCCTTGGCGACAAGCTGGGTGCCGATGACGATATCGACATCCCCCTTGGCGATCGCTTCAAGCTCCAGCCGCATGCGCTTCACGCCGCCGAGAATGTCGGAAGACATGACGATCGTGCGCGCATCGGGAAAATGCTTCTCGACCTCTTCGGCGATACGTTCCACGCCTGGCCCGCAGGCAACCAGATGATCGAGCGTGCCGCATTCCGGGCAGGCTTCCGGCGTTGGCTGGTGATAACCGCATTGATGGCACTGGATCTGGTTTCTGAACCGGTGCTCGACCAGCCAGCTCGAACATTGCGGACACTGGAACCGGTGGCCGCACACCCGGCAGAGCGTCAGCGGCGCATAACCGCGACGATTGAGGAACAGCAGCGACTGCTCCTTTTTCTCCAGCGTCCGCGCCATCGCCCTCAAAAGCAGCGGCGACAGAAACCCGCCGCGCTCGGGCGGATGCCGACGCATGTCGATCAGATGCAGGTCGGGCAATGCCGCATCGCCGAAACGGGTCGGCAGCTGCACCAGATTGTAACGTCCCGACAATCCGTTGACCTGGCTTTCCACCGATGGCGTGGCGGACACCAGCACGACCGGAAAATCGCCGATTCTGGCCCTCACCACCGCCATGTCGCGGGCATTGTAGAAAACACGATCTTCCTGCTTGTAGGCAGGGTCATGCTCTTCATCGACGATGATGAGGCCAAGCTCTTCGAATGGCAAAAACAGCGCGGAGCGGGCACCGGCAACCACCCTCACCTCACCCGTCACCACCCCGCGCCAGACCTTTTCGCGCATGCGCGGGGAAAGATCCGAATGCCATTCGGCTGGCTTTGCCCCGAACCGCTGCTCGAACCGTTCGAGAAAAGCCGGCGTCAGCGCGATTTCCGGCAACAGGATCATCACCTGCTTGCCGCGCCGCAAAGTTTCGGCCACCGCTTCGAAATAGACCTCCGTCTTGCCCGAACCCGTAACGCCATCGATCAGCGAGGCGGCAAACCCGCCCGCCTTGATGGAACTGACGATCTCTTCGGCCGCATATTTCTGCGGCCCCTCAATGCGCGGCGCGATGTAATCCGGCTCCGGCCGCGCCACCACGGGCGGCGGAGGCAGAAAGACAGTGTCGAACATCCCCTGCTTGATAAGCCCGTCGATGACGCTCAGCGACACGCCGGCGGCATTTGCCATGCCGCTGCGCGTCCAGGGAACGTCCTGTTCCTTCGCCAGATCGAGCACACGCGTTCTTGCCGGCGTCAACCGATCCGGCTCGCCGCCAAGGTAACGCAGGCCCTCCACCATCGGCTCGGGATCGAGTGCAGCCGGTGCGCGGATCGCCATGCGGGCGACAAGGCCGGGCGGAGACAATGTATAGGCAGACACCCAGTCGACGAAATCGCGCATGTCCTTCGACAAAGGCGGGCAATCGAACACGAGCGTGATCGGCCTAAGCTTTTTGGGATCGAGACGTTCGTCGTTTTCGCCGTCCCAGACGACGCCGATCACCTGCCGCGGCCCGACCGGTACCTGTACGACGGAACCCGGCTCGACATGCATGCCCTCAGGCACTGCATAACTATAGGCAACTGGAACCGGCAGCGGCACCAGAACCGGCACGACGCGAACCGGTTTCGGCGACGGCAAAAGCGCGTCACCGAACAGCGAAGCCATCATGTCAGAAGAATCCTTGCCCATGCGCGGCGACCATGCCGAAAGACGGAACAAAAGTGAACAGTCAGATGAAGAAAATCAGGCCGTGGCGGCAAGAGGCGGCACGGTCTGGAACTCGAAACGAGCATCGCCATCCCTGGCCAGGTCGAAAACCGTATGATTCTCCAGTGCCTTGGTCACTTCCGCCGGATCGCCCTCCAGCTCCTCCGGCTGGATCATGTGACCCACGGTGAAATCGAACCGGTTGCCCTTTTTGTTGAGCAGCTCGTAGAACACAGTCATGTCGCGCAACTCGGTCGACCACTTGGCGAACCAGTAGAACAGGCCGGAATTGCGCGCCGTGATATGGATCGGCAGGATCGGTAGATTGTATTTGCGCGCCAGACTGACGGCTGATGTCTTCCACGGCCGCTCGTTGAGCTTGCCGCCTTCCCAATAGGCGATGCGGCCGGACGGAAACAGCACCATCACCTTGCCGTCCTCGACCGCCTTGTTCGTCAGAACCAGCGTCTCGCGGGTCTTCAGCTTGCTCTTGTATTCCTCGCGCCATTCCACCGGAATGATCATCTCGGCAAAGCGCGGATTGACGCGCACCGCATCGCGATTGGCAAACACCATCAGGTCCGGCCGCTTCGCCTTCAACAGATCGAAGACCGCAACCCCGTCGGCAATGCCTGTCGGATGGTTGCTGACCAGAATAAACCCGCCCTTTTCCGGAATGCGCTCGACATTCCGCGCCTCGATCTCAAGTTTCAGCAGATCGCTCATATATTCGAAGCACTGGAACCCGCTTTTCGGTGCCACGTCATCGGCGAATTCGATCGCTTTTCCATAGCGCAACAGAGTGTAGAGAAACGGCCGGATGACCGGCCAGAACGGGCTGCCGACGATGCGCTGGCCGCGCTCGCCGATCAGCGTGTCGACGATATGGCCCGGCCGGCCGCGAGAGTTGAGGGTAATGGTCTCCGCGAATTGACTGAAGGTCGTCGAATTGTCACGGCGGGCCATACAAACTCCTTGCGCAGGGCAACTTTGTGGCAGCCCTGTATGATATAACTTTGTCAGATGGCGCCGGCTTAGTATTTCCGTAACGCTGTCGGTAGCAATCTGGTGCTCCTTTCCACCAAAATCAACGGTCGAGACGTTTGAACGAACTGCTGATCATCGCCGCGCCCGATCTTGCCGCCAAGCGCCATGAATGGCTGGAAAGCCTGAAAAGCGAGCGCCGGCTGTCGCCCAACACGCTCGATGCCTATGAGCGCGACACGAGGCAATTCCTCACCTTCCTGACCGGCCATCTCGCCGGCCCGCCGAAGATTTCCGACATCCGCACGCTTCGCCCGGCAGATCTGCGCTCATTCCTCGCTGCCCGCCGTCGTGACGGTTCAGGCTCCCGGTCGCTCGGCCGCTACCTTGCAGGCCTCCGTTCCTTCCTGAGCTACATGGAACGCCAGGGCCTGGTGAATGCCGCAGCAGCCGGCGCGGTGCGTGCGCCAAAACAGCCGAAATCGCTTCCCAAGCCGCTCAGCGACCGGCAGGCGACCAGCCTGACCACGACCGAAACCCAGCTTCAGGATGAGCCCTGGATCGCAGCACGCGACGCCGCCGTGCTGGCGCTGCTTTATGGCTGCGGCCTGCGTATCTCCGAAGCGCTCGGGCTTCTCCCCGGTGAGATCGAGCCTGGCACCAAAACGCTGCGGATCAAGGGTAAGGGAGGCAAGACCCGCATCGTGCCGCTCCTGCCCGTCGTCGCCGAAGCCGTGACCCGTTATCGCGATATCTGCCCTTACCATCTCACCGACGAAAAGCCTCTCTTTCGAGGCGCACGTGGAGGCCCGTTGCAGCCGGCGATCATCCAGCGGCAAATGCAGAAATTGAGAAGCGCCTTCGGCCTGCCGGATACGGCAACGCCCCATGCGCTGCGCCACTCTTTCGCCACCCATCTGCTGGCCGGCGGCGGCGACCTGCGCACCATCCAGGAACTGCTCGGCCATGCCAGCCTGTCAACGACACAGGTCTATACCGGCGTCGATACCTCGCGCCTGCTGGAAGTCTACGACCGCGCACACCCACGCGCGTAAGGCAGAGGCTTGTGAACCGAACATTAACCAGCCTCGTTAAGTACCTATCGAAGCGGCAGTGATACATTTTGGGCCGATTAATCCGGATCCATGACATGAATTCTTCATTCCTCGAGAGCCCCCTTTTCGAACGCCTGCAGGGTTTTGCTCTCTGGCTGCTCGCATTGCTGCATGTCGCGGCCCTCGCTTCGCTGATCCTCATCCTCGGCATGTTGTCATCCGCCGATGCACAGGAAGAAGCCTGCAATGGCGTTAATCTCGTCGACGAGATGAGATCAGAAAATCCGGATGCTTATGCCAAGGCGCTTGCGGAAGCCGAAACGGTCCCGAACGCCAAGGGAATTTTCTGGAGAATAGAAAAGCCGGGCGTCGCCACCTCATATCTGCTCGGCACCATGCATGTCACCGATCCACGCGTCCTCAAGATGCCGCCCGGAGCCGACAAGGCGCTTGCCGATGCGAAGACTATTATCATCGAATCCAACGAGATCCTTGATGACAAAAAGGCCATGGCCGGCATTCTCGCCAAGCCGGAACTGACCATGCTGACCAACGGCAACACGATCGAAAAGCTGATGAAGCCGGATGATCTTGCCGTGCTCGAAGAAGGATTGAAGAAGCGCGGCGTTCCGCTGGCGACCGTCTCGCGCATGCAGCCCTGGATGCTGATGTCGCTCGTGTCGCTGCCGGCCTGCGAACTCGCCCGCAAGGGAAACACTGCCTTTCTCGACAAGCGCATCGCGCTCGATGCCGCAGCCGAGGGAAAACCGGTCAAAGGCCTGGAAACGCTCGCCGAACAGCTCACCGCCATGGCTTCTATCCCGACCGAGATGCATTTGAAGTCGCTTGTCGAAACGATCAAGCTCGGCCCGAAAATGGATGACGTTTTTGAGACGATGACGCAGCTCTATCTCACTGGCGAGATCGGCTTCACCATGCCTTTCCTGAAGCAGGTTGCGCCTGACGGCGGCGACAATGCCGGTTATGCCGAGTTTGAGGAACTGATCGTGACGAAGCGCAACCACCTCATGGCCGAACGCGCAGCACCTATCCTCGGCGAAGGCAACGTCTTCATGGCCGTCGGCGCCCTTCACCTGCCGGGCAAGGACGGCCTGGTGGAACTGCTGCGCAAACAGGGTTTCACCCTATCGAAAGCCGACTAGATACTTTTTGACGCTCGGCCCGGAGCAGTGAGATTTGGTCATTGCACCGGCTGGAAAACTCTACGATGGTTCGGAGCCTGAAAGCTATATTAGCAGCTCTTTCGACGGTTCCCATGTTCGCACATATATTGCATCGTAACCTTGTTTTCCTGGCCGCCAGTCTCTGCCTTCTTCTTGGCCTGTCCACTATTGCCAACGCCGAGCCGGTATCATGCGGCGGGATCGATCTCCTCGCGAAAATGAAACGCGAGGACCGCAAGACCTACGACCAGATTCTTGCCGAAGGCCGCAAGATACCGAATGCGCGAGGCCTCTTCTGGAAGATCGAGAAACGCGGCGTCAAACCGTCCTACCTGTTTGGCACGATGCATGTGTCGGATCCGCGGGTGATCAAACTACCCCACACCGTCAAGAAGGCGCATCTCAAGGCCAAGGTCATTGTCCTGGAATCCGACCAGCTGCTGGAACTCGGCAAGGCCCGCCTTCTGGCCTTCACCAAGCCGGATATGATGATGATGCCCGCTGGCAAGCGCATCGAAGATTTTCTGACTCCAGAGCAGCGCGGCGTCGTCGATACGGCCCTGACGGCGAGGGGCGCACCGCTTTCGGCGGTAAACTATCTGAGGCCCTGGATGGTCACCAGCATCGTTGCCTCGGCCTGTGAGCAATCACGCGCCAAAGACAGAACACCGGTTCTGGATCAGCAGCTGGCACTTGATGCCATCGAGAACAACATACCCCTGAAAGGTCTGGAGACACTGGAGGAGCAATACGGCGCTCTGAACAAGATGTCGCTCGAGGCACAGGTAAAGAACCTCATCTCTGCTATCGCCCATCCCGAGCAGTTCGCGAACATCGATGAGACAATGCTCAGGCTCTATTTAAGCAGTGATATCAGGCCACTAGCACCGCTTTTGAGATGGTTTTCCCAAAACGACACGACGATGGCGGCTGACAGTTTCGCGGAATTCGAAGACGAGGTCATCACCCGGCGAAACCACACCATGGCGGACAGAGCCAAGCCATTCCTGCAGGACGGCAACGCCTTCATCGCCGTTGGTGCGCTTCATGTCCAAGGAGACGACGGCCTGGTCGAGCTATTCAGAAAACAGGGCTTCAAAGTCACGCCTGCGATCTGACCATTTGCGATCATGTCCAACTCCTCCGATGAGATCGAAGACAGTGTCTGTAGACTTGAGGCTGCCGAAATTCTAAATCACGTCCGCCCGCTCGTCATCCGGCGCAGGATATTGGTCTTCCAATAAAACTGATGCACGAGCACGCCGAGAATGTGCAGGCAGATAAGTACCCACAGGACCGTCTTCATCCAGCCGATATGGGCAAATGCCGCCATGCTGTTCTTGAAATAGAAGGCCCCGATCCCCGCAAGCGGCATGATGATGAACATTGCGTAGAGAGCCCAATGGGTGATCGTCGCAACGATGCGCGAAAAGGCTGGCTCTTCCGGCGGATGCGGCGGAGCACCCGTCGCGATGCGAAGACAGAGCCGTGTCAGCGCCAGCACCAGGATCGCGATCCCGACATAGGCATGGATATTCGCCGAGGTCATGATGTCGGGCGGAATCGGCTTGTCACCGAAATACAGTTCTCCGAACACCGTCATCGCATCGGAAAACAGAAGATTGAACAGGATCAGCACGGCCATCAGCCAATGCAGGATGCGCTGCGACAGAGAGAATGCGGTCTTCATGTCCGTCACCTTCCTGAGTGAGCAATAGACATGAAGTTTAGGACGGATGCGCAAAAGAAAAAGGCGGGACCATGATGATCCCGCCTTTCGCATCTCTGATATTCGGACCGATTACATATGGATCGGCTTGGCGAAAGTCGACAGGGCTGCTTCCTTGACGGCTTCCGACATGGTCGGATGCGCGTGGCAGGTACGGCCGAGATCTTCCGACGAACCGGAGAATTCCATCAGCACCGTGATCTCGTGGATCATCTCGCCGGCGCCGAAGCCGACGATGTGACCGCCGAGAACCCGGTCGGTTTCCTTGTCGGCGAGGATCTTGACGAAACCGTCGGTCGCCAGCATGGCGCGGGCGCGGCCGTTGGCGGTGAACGGGAACTTGCCGACCTTGTAGGCGACGCCTGCAGCCTTCAGTTCCTCTTCGGTCTTGCCGACCGAAGCGACTTCCGGCTGGGTGTAGACGACGCCAGGAATGACGTCATAGTTCACGTGACCATGCTGGCCGGAAAGGATTTCGGCGAGAGCAACGCCTTCGTCTTCCGCCTTGTGCGCCAGCATCGGGCCCTTCACCACGTCGCCGATCGCATAGATGCCGGCAACATTGGTCTTGAAGCCATGGTCGATTTCGACGCGACCGCGATTGTCGAGTGCGACGCCTGCAGCTTCCAGCCCGAGACCTTCGGTATAGGGCTTGCGGCCGGTGGAGATCAGCACCACGTCGGCTTCGACGGTGACGGCATCACCACCCTTGACCGGCTCATAGGTAACCTTGGCGCCGGTCGCGGTCTTTTCGACGGCGGTGACCTTGGCTTCGGTGCGGATATCCATGCCCTGCTTGGCGATCATCCGCTGGAACTGCTTGGACACGTCGGCATCCATCGCACCGAGCAGCTTGTCGAGATATTCGATGACAGTGACCTTGGCGCCGAGGCGCATCCAGACCGAGCCGAGTTCCAGACCGATGACACCGCCGCCCACGACGATCATGTTCTGCGGAACTTTTTCCAGCGAGATTGCACCGGTCGAGGAGACGATGACCTTCTCGTCGATCTCGACATTGACGCCCGGAATGCCGGCAACGTCAGAACCGGTGGCGATGACGATGTTCTTCGTCTCCAGTTCCTGCACCTTGCCGTCTTCGCCGGTGACGGAAACCTTGCCAGCGGCAACGATCTTGCCAGTGCCGATAAAGCCGTCGATCTTGTTCTTCTTGAACAGGAAGGCAACGCCATCGGTGTTCGACTTGATGGTCGCATCCTTGTGCGCCATCATCTTGGTAAGGTTGAGCGTCGGAGCGGCAACTTCAACGCCGAGCGTATCGACGCCGTGGGCGACCTGATGGAACATTTCCGACGCGTGCAGCAGAGCCTTGGACGGAATGCAGCCGACATTCAGGCAGGTGCCGCCATAGGTGGCGCGCTTTTCGACGACAGCGACCTTGAGGCCGAGCTGCGCTGCCTTGATTGCGCAGACATAACCACCGGGACCGCTTCCGATAACGACGACATCATAAGCCATGTTCTAATTCCTGATTTCTGGTTTTGGCAGGCTCATTCCCGCCAGCGTTTCGAGAATGGCCCTCAGGCCGCTTTTTCAGTTGCGAGTTTAATTCCGAGCGCGATGAATACCACGCCGCTGGTCCGATCGATCCACTTGCTGGCGCGCGAAAATGCCGCCCGCATGCGCGGCGTCGTCATGAACGCGCTGACGCCCACGAACCAGATGATCAGGCAGGTCGCCATCACTGTCCCGTAGCCGAACTTGATCGCCATCGGCGTATGGGCGCTGACGATGGTCGAGAAGATCGACAGGAAGAAGAAAACGGCCTTCGGATTGAGCGCATTGGCCGCGAAACCAAGCATGAATGCCTTCGCCGCAGACTGCTTCCGTGGTGTCTCGCCCTGCGCCTCCGCCGAAACGGTAATCTCGGTCCGGCCAGCCTTCAGCGCCTTGACGCCGATATAGATCAGATAAGCAACGCCCAGCCATTTGACGATGTTGAACAGATAGACCGACTGCGAGATGATCAGCCCGAGGCCGAGGATGGTATAGCTGACATGGAACATCAAGGCCGTGCCGATCCCGAAGCTGGTGATGATCGCCTGTCGGCGGCCATGGACCAAAGCCTGCCGCATCACCATGGCGAGATCCGCACCCGGCGAAACGATCGCGAAGGAGAAGATCGCCATCAGCGAGATCAGTTCGATCATATAGGCATGCATGTTGAATATCCCTCAGAGCAGCAGCGCGGCCATCATGATCAGCAGTCCGGCAAGGCTCAGGAGCCAGACCATCGAGCGGACATAGGGAATGCCCGCCAGATAGAGCGGAACATAGGCAATCCGCGCGATCAGCCACACCCAGGCGCCGCCGATGCCAAGCCCGGTCGGGTCGCCGATAAAGGCAAGCCCGAGAAGCAGGCCGATAAAGGCCGGATAGGTTTCCTGATAATTCTTCGAGGCGCGTGCAGCACGCCCGGCCGCTGCATTCTTCGGCGCGATATCCTCGTCGCGCGGTCCGGCATTCCATTTGGAACCCAGTTCACGCGTGGCCAGAAATCCCTGCAGCAGAATATGAAAGAGCAGCAGGACCACGCTCAGACAAAGCACGACCACGAGATGGGTTGCATTTGCCGAAGCGGGTTCCATGCTGCTCTCCCTTAGATCAGGACGTAAGGCTTAGAGATCGAGAACCAGGCGTTCCGGATCTTCCAGGCTTTCCTTGACGCGAACGAGGAAGGTGACCGCTTCCTTGCCGTCGACGATGCGGTGATCGTAGGAGAGCGCGAGATACATCATCGGGCGAATGACGATCTGGCCGCCGACGACGACCGGGCGCTCCTGGATCTTGTGCATGCCGAGGATACCCGACTGCGGAGCATTGAGGATCGGCGAGGACATCAGCGAACCGTAGACGCCACCATTGGTGATGGTGAACGTACCGCCCTGCATGTCGGCCATCGAAAGCGAACCGTCGCGCGCTGCCTTGGCAAGACGGCCGAGTTCCTTTTCGACGCCGGCGATCGAGCGCTGGTCGGCGTCACGGATGACCGGAACGACGAGGCCCTTGTCGGTGCCGACGGCCATGCCGACGTGGCAGTAGTTCTTGTAGATGATGTCGGTGCCGTCGATTTCGGCGTTGACGGCCGGCAGTTCCTTCAGGGCGTGGGTAACGGCCTTGGTGAAGAAGCCCATGAAGCCGAGCTTGACGCCATGCTTCTTCTCGAACACGTCCTTGTAGCGGTTGCGCAGGTCCATGACCGCCTTCATGTCCACCTCGTTATAGGTGGTCAGCATGGCGGCGGTGTTCTGTGCATCCTTGAGGCGCTTGGCGATCGTCTGGCGCAGACGGGTCATCTTCACGCGCTCTTCGCGAGGCGCATCCTCGGCCGAGGAAACCGCGCGCGGAGCAGCCGGAACGGCAGCCGGTGCCGGAGCGGACGAGCCCTTGGCGATGGCGGCAAGAACGTCGCCCTTCAGAACCTGGCCGCGCTTGCCCGAACCGTCGATATCGGCGGTCGAGATGTTGGCGTCGGCAGCAACCTTGGCGGCAGCCGGAGCGGCCGGCATGGAAGAACCACCAGCAGGAGCAGCGGCAGCCGGTGCTGCAGCAGCAGGTGCCGGAGCGGCTTCGGCAGGCTTTGCAGCAGGAGCGGCAGCAGCCGTGCCGGCAGCGCCTTCTGCGATCTGGCCGAGCAGCGCGTCGAGACCGACGGTCTCGCCGTTCTGGGCAACGATTTCGGTCAGGACGCCGGAGGCCGGGGCCGGAACTTCGACGGTAACCTTGTCGGTTTCCAGTTCGACCAGCGGCTCATCGGCCTTGACCGTATCGCCGACCTTCTTGAACCAGGTGCCGACGGTCGCCTCGCTGACGGACTCGCCGAGGGTTGGGACGCGGATTTCGGTGGCCATGATCTGTTTCCGTTTTTGTCAGATTTCGTTTCGAATGAATGAGGGTAGACGGCTGAAAAATCAGCCGCCGAGAGCGTCTTCGAGGAAGGCTTCCAGCTGTGCCAGATGCTTCGACATCAGGCCCGTTGCAGGCGATGCTGCTGCCGGGCGGCCCGTGTAGCGGACGCGCTGATACTTGGCATCGATATGCGCCAGGACCCATTCCAGGTAAGGGTCGATGAACGACCAGGCGCCCATGTTCTTCGGCTCTTCCTGGCACCAGACCATTTCCGCGTTCTTGAAGCGCGACAGCTCGTTGATCAGAGCCTTGGCCGGGAACGGGTAGAGCTGCTCGATACGCAGCAGGTAGACGTCGTCGATGCCGCGCTTTTCGCGCTCTTCGAGAAGGTCGTAATAGACCTTGCCCGAGCACATCACGACGCGACGGATCTTGGCATCCTTCTGCAGCTTGATCGGGCCGTCCTTGATGACTTCGGCATCGTCCCACAGCAGGCGGTGGAACGAGCTTTCGCCCGCCAGTTCGGCCAGCGAAGACGTTGCACGCTTGTGGCGCAGCAAGGACTTCGGCGTCATCAGGATCAGCGGCTTGCGGAAGTCGCGCTTCACCTGACGGCGCAGGATGTGGAAGTAGTTAGCCGGCGTCGTGACGTTAGCGACCTGCATGTTGTCTTCCGCGCAGAGCTGCAGGAAGCGTTCCAAGCGAGCCGACGAATGTTCCGGACCCTGACCTTCATAACCATGCGGCAGAAGGCAGACGAGACCGGACATGCGCAGCCACTTGCGTTCGCCCGACGAGATGAACTGGTCGAACACGACCTGCGCACCGTTGGCGAAGTCGCCGAACTGGGCTTCCCAGAGGGTCAGCGCGTTCGGACGGGCCAGCGAGTAGCCGTATTCGAAACCGAGAACGGCTTCTTCCGACAGCATGGAGTTGATCACTTCATACTTGCCCTGGCCCGGCTGCAGGTTCGACAGCGGGATGTAGCGCTCTTCGGTGTCCTGATCGTAGAGAACCGAGTGACGCTGCGAGAAGGTGCCGCGTTCGCAATCCTGGCCGGAAAGACGGATCTTCGTGCCTTCTACGCAGAGCGAACCGAAAGCGAATGCTTCCGCCATTGCCCAGTCGAGGCCTTCGCCGGTCTCGACCATCTGCGCACGGTTTTCCATGAAGCGCTTGATCGTGCGGTGCGCGTTGAAACCTTCCGGAATGGTCGACAGCTTGCGACCGATTTCCTTGAGGCTCTTCATCGGCATCGAGGTCTTGCCGCGACGCTGCTCGTCGGCATCGTCGGCAGAACGCAGACCAGACCACTGGCCGTCCAGCCAGTCGGCCTTGTTCGGCTTGTAGGCCTGGCCGGCTTCGAACTCGGCGTCGAGATGCGCGCGCCAGTCGGCCTTCATCTTGTCGAATTCGGCGTCGGTGATCACGCCTTCGCCGACCAGACGTTCGGCATAGATCTCGGCCACGGCCTTGTGGGCGCGGATGACCTTGTACATCTTCGGCTGGGTGAACGCCGGCTCGTCGCCTTCGTTATGGCCGAAGCGACGGTAGCAGAACATGTCGAGCACGACCGGCTTGTGGAACTTCATCCGGTATTCGGTCGCAACCTTGGCGGCATAGGTAACCGCTTCCGGATCGTCGCCGTTGACGTGGAAGATCGGCGCTTCGATCATCTTGGCAACGTCCGACGGATAAGGCGACGAACGCGAGAAGCCAGGATTGGTGGTGAAGCCGATCTGGTTGTTGATGATGACGTGCATCGTGCCGGCAACGCGGTGACCGCGCAGACCGGAAAGGCCGAGGATTTCGGCAACCACGCCCTGGCCCGCAAAGGCCGCATCGCCGTGCAGGAGCAGCGGCAGAACCTTGGAGCGCTCGGAGAGCGGGATGATGTTGTCCTTTTCCCAGACCTTGGCCAGCATGTCCTGCTTGGCGCGGGCCTTGCCCATGACGACCGGGTTGACGATCTCGAGGTGGGACGGGTTGGCGGTCAGCGACAGGTGAACCTTGTTGCCGTCGAATTCGCGGTCGGAAGAGGCACCGAGATGGTACTTCACGTCACCCGAACCTTCGACTTCGTCAGGCTTGAACGAACCGCCCTTGAACTCGTGGAACACGGCGCGGTGCGGCTTGCCCATGACGTTGGTCAGAACGTTCAGACGGCCGCGGTGAGCCATGCCGACGATGACTTCTTCAAGACCCAGCTGGCCGCCGCGCTTGATGATCTGTTCGAGCGCCGGGATCAGTGCTTCGCCGCCATCGAGGCCGAAACGCTTGGTGCCCTTGAACTTGACGTCGAGGAACTGCTCGTAGCCTTCGCCTTCAATCAGCTTGGAAAGGATGGCCTTCTTGCCTTCCGGGGTGAAGGCTACGCCCTTGTCCGGACCTTCGATCCGTTCCTGGATCCAGGCCTTTTCTTCCGGGCTCGACATATGCATGAATTCGACGCCGATCGTCGAGCAATAGGTGCGCTCGAGGATCGCGATCATCTCGCGAACGGTCGCGTATTCCATGCCCAGAACGTTGTCGATGAAGATCTTGCGATCGTAATCGCTCTCTTCGAAGCCATAGGACTTCGGCGACAGTTCGTTATAATCCTCGACCGGGCTTGCGATGCCGAGCGGATCGAGCTTGGCATGCAGGTGGCCGCGCATGCGGTAGGCGCGGATCATCATGATGGCGCGCACGCTGTCGCGGCTCGCCTGATGAACGTCGGCTTCGTTGACGACAGCACCCTTGGCAGCAGCAGCGGCTTCAGCCTTTGCCTTGACCTTGGTTTCGATTGCCTTTTCCACTACCGGCCAGTTGCCGTCGAGAGCGGAAACAAGGTCGCCACCGGCTGCGATCGGCCAGTTCGAACGCTTCCAGGAAGCGCCCTGCGCTGCCTTCTTCACGTCTTCGGGGCTGTCGGCCAGGGCCTTGAAAAAGGCCTGCCATTCTTCGGAAACCGAATTCGGGTCGGCTTCGTAATTGGCATAAAGTTGTTCGATATAGACGGCGTTCGCGCCATCTAGGAACGAAGTGATCAGAAACTGCTCGTTGGCTTCTTGCCGGGACATGGCCTATTGCGGGCGCCGCGCCCGCCTCCTCACGTGGTCGGAACCGAAGACCTCGACGGTTCCGCATTCTCTGTGTGTCGTCTCGTATTGCCGCTTTGCGGCGCCGTCTTGTGACGGTTCGCCCACAGGCAAAAAAGCATCTGCCTGCGGGTCTGAAACCTAGAGGTCCATCGCCGCCTGTCTATCGGCGGCGAGTGACCTTAATGTGGTTTAGCCCTTGAGGACTTCAACCAGCGTCTTGCCGAGGCGTGCCGGCGAAGGCGAAACCTTGATGCCTGCTGCTTCCATGGCTGCGATCTTGGATTCCGCATCGCCCTTGCCGCCGGAAACGACAGCGCCAGCGTGACCCATGGTGCGGCCCTTCGGAGCCGTACGGCCGGCGATGAAGCCTGCCATCGGCTTCTTGCGGCCCTTCTTGGCTTCGTCGATCAGGAACTGGGCTGCATCTTCTTCAGCCGAACCGCCGATTTCGCCGATCATGATGATCGACTGGGTGGCTTCGTCCGCGAGGAACATTTCCAGCATGTCGATGAATTCGGTGCCCTTGACCGGGTCGCCGCCGATGCCGACAGCCGTCGTCTGGCCGAGGCCTTCGTTGGACGTCTGGAAAACGGCTTCGTAGGTCAGCGTGCCGGAGCGCGAAACGATACCGACCGAACCCTTGCGGAAGATCGAGCCCGGCATGATGCCGATCTTGCATTCTTCCGGCGTCAGAACGCCCGGGCAGTTCGGGCCGAGAAGACGCGACTTCGACTTGTCGAGCTTGGCCTTGACGCGCACCATGTCCATGACCGGGATACCCTCGGTGATGCAGGTGATGAACGGGACTTCGGCTTCGATCGCTTCGATGATTGCGTCGGCAGCACCTGCCGGCGGAACGTAGATCACGGTCGCATCTGCACCGGTGCGTTCCTTGGCTTCGGCAACCGAAGCAAAGATCGGCAGCGCCGTGCCGTCGACGCCCGACGACCAGGTTTCGCCACCCTTCTTCGGGTGGATACCGCCGACCATCTTGGTGCCGTAGTAAGCAAGCGCCTGTTCGGTGTGGAACGTGCCGGTCTTGCCGGTCAGGCCCTGAACGAGGATCTTGGTGTCTTTATTGACGAGAATAGACATGTATCAGGTTCCTCAGATTAGGCTTTGATCGCCGCAACGATCTTCTTGGCGGCATCGTCCAGATCGTCAGCAGCCGTGATCGCAAGGCCGGATTCGTTGAGGATCTTCTTGCCGAGCTCGACATTGGTGCCTTCGAGGCGAACGACGAGCGGAACCTTCAGGCCAACTTCCTGCACGGCAGCGACAACGCCTTCGGCGATGACGTCACAACGCATGATGCCGCCGAAGATGTTGACCAGAATACCTTCGACCTTCGGGTCGGCAGTGATGATCTTGAAGGCTGCAGCCACCTTCTCCTTGCCGGCGCCACCGCCGACGTCGCAGAAGTTAGCCGGCTCTTTGCCGTACAGCTTGATGATGTCCATCGTCGCCATGGCGAGACCGGCACCGTTGACCATGCAGCCAATGTTACCGTCGAGGGCAACGTAAGCGAGGTCCCACTTGGAAGCTTCGATTTCCTTGGAGTCTTCCTCGGTCTCGTCGCGCAGCGCCTTGACGTCGTCGTGACGGAACAGCGCGTTGCCGTCGAAGGACATCTTGGCGTCGAGAACGCGCAGATGGCCGTCCTTCATGACGATCAGCGGGTTGACTTCGAGAAGAGCCATGTCCTTTTCGCCGAACGCCTTATAGAGCGCCGGGAACAGCGACTTTGCGTCTTCGGCAGCTGCGCCCGAGAGTTCCAGAGCCTTGGAGATCTTGGCAACGTCGTCAGCCGTCACACCGGTTTCCGGGTCGATGGCGATCGTGTGGATCTTCTCAGGCGTGTCGTGGGCAACGGCTTCGATGTCCATGCCGCCTTCGGTCGAAACGACGAAAGCAACCTGACCAACGGAACGGTCGACCAGCAGCGAGCAGTAAAGTTCGCGGTCGATGTCTGCACCGTCTTCGATGTAGAGGCGGTTGACCTGCTTGCCGGCTTCGCCGGTCTGCGCGGTTACCAGCGTGTTGCCGAGCATGTCCTTGGCGTGAGCCACGACTTCCTCGATCGACTTGGCCAGGCGAACGCCGCCCTTGGCATCGGGTCCAAGTTCCTTGAACTTGCCCTTGCCGCGACCGCCGGCATGGATCTGGCTCTTGACGACGTAGAGCGGGCCTGGGAGCTGCTTGGCAGCAGCTTCGGCTTCTTCGACCTTGAGGATCGCGACGCCTTCGGCAACCGGTGCGCCGTAACCCTTCAAGAGAGCCTTGGCCTGATATTCATGGATATTCATGGGGCTTGATCCCTATTTGAATGACGTGAGCGCTGGCAAAAGCCAGCGCCGAACTTTTTGGAAGCTGATTACTTCAGCAAAGGAACGAGGGCGATGCAGGCTTCGCAGAGACCGGCAACAGCGCCGACCGACTTCTGGAAGGCGGCTTCTTCGTCCTTGTTGAATTCGACTTCGACGATGCGCTCGACACCGCCGGCACCGAGAACGACCGGAACGCCGACATACATGTCCTTGACGCCGTACTGGCCGGAGAGGTGAGCAGCGACAGGAAGAACGCGCTTCTTGTCCTTGAGGTAGGATTCAGCCATTTCGATCGCCGAAGCAGCCGGAGCGTAATAGGCAGAGCCGGTCTTCAGGAGGCCGACGATCTCTGCGCCGCCGTCACGGGTGCGCTGGATGATCTGGTCGAGCTTTTCCTGGGTGGTCCAGCCCATCTTGACGAGATCGGTAAGCGGAACGCCGGCAACCGTCGAGTAACGGGCGAGCGGCACCATCGTGTCGCCATGGCCGCCGAGAACGAATGCAGTGACGTCCTGAACCGAAACGTTGAATTCTTCAGCGAGGAAGAGACGGAAGCGAGCCGAGTCCAGCACGCCGGCCATGCCGACGACCTTGTTCTTCGGCAGGCCGGAGAACTTCTGCAGCGCCCATACCATCGCGTCGAGCGGGTTGGTGATGCAGATGACGAAAGCGTTCGGAGCATATTTCTTGATGCCTGCGCCGACCTGTTCCATGACCTTGAGGTTGATACCGATCAGGTCGTCGCGGCTCATGCCCGGCTTGCGGGCGACACCGGCGGTAACGATGCAGACGTCGGCACCTTCGATCGCAGCATAGTCGCTGGCGCCGGTCAGCTTCGCATTGAAACCTTCAACCGGACCGGACTGAGCGATGTCGAGACCCTTACCCTGCGGGATGCCGTCGGCGATGTCGAAGAGGACGACGTCGCCCAGCTCCTTCAGGCTGGCAAGATGCGCCAGCGTGCCACCGATCATGCCCGAACCAATAAGTGCAATCTTCTTACGCGACATGGAAATGCTTCCTCTTCAAATCCTGACCTGCGGCAAGTTAGCGCAGGCTCATCTTGCGGCAGCACGGATAGCCTCATCTGCCAAAAATGGCAAACGATTATTTTGAGACTATATTTTTCAATCGGTTAGATATGATTTGAGTTACGTAAACGTAAGAATTTCTGCCATAAATATGTCAGACTTGCTGCCGCTTCTCATTATGGAGCAACAGATATTCCGCACTTCTCATCTCGAAAAGTCGCGAAACCGTGCGGTCGAATTCGAAACCTTCCGTCCCTCTCCGCTCCGTCAGAAGCGCATCGGGCGTGGCTGCGGCCGAAATGAACAGCCGGACGGAATGATCGTAGAGCGCATCGACAAGATTGATGAAGCGCTTCACTTCATTGCGCTTTTCCGCGCCAAGCTGCGGCACGTGATCAACGAAGACCACGTCGAACCGCGCGGCGATTGCCAGATAGTCGGATGCACCGAGCGGCTTTTCGCACAGATCAGAGAAGGAGAAACGCGCAGCTCGTCCGACGGCCGCCGGCACATGGATGCTGCGCCCCTTCATCGGCAATTCGACCGGCTCGGCCTTGTCGCCATCGGTGACCTGATGCCATGCAGCCTCCATCGCCGCATCCGCACGCCCATCGAGCGGCGTCAGATAGACTGGCAGATTGGCATTCTTCTGCATTCGGTAATCGGTCGGGCTATCCAGCGTCACGACATCGACATGGTGACCGAGCAGCCCGATAAACGGCGTAAACAGGCCGCGATTGAGCCCATCCTTGTAGAGATTTTCCGGGGCAACATTGGAGGTCGCGACCAGCACGCAGCCGAGATCGAACAACTCGGTAAAGAGCCGCGCCAGGATCATCGCATCGGTGATGTCGGTCACGGAGAATTCATCGAAGCATAAAAGCTCGGCTTCCGCATAAAGCGCGGCAGCAACCGGCGGCACCGGGTCGGCCTGCTTCGTCTCGCCCCGCTTCAGCTTCTGCCGCTGTTCGTGGATGCGGTTATGCACGTCGGCCATGAACTCATGAAAATGCGCCCGACGCTTTTTCTGCGTGGGCGCTTTCTTGAAGAACATGTCCATGATCATGGTCTTGCCGCGGCCGACACTGCCATAGACGTAAAGACCACGCACCTTTTCAGCATGGCCATTGCCGCGCCGGGCAAACAGCCAGCCAAGCGCACTCGATTTTTTCGCAGGTTTTGCTTCACGCAGCGCAACGAGCACACGGTCGAGCTTTGCTGCAACCTCCATCTGGGCTGCATCCGGTGTCAGCACACCGGACGCCGCCAGCGCCTTGAGCTCTTCGCAGACGCTCGACGTATATTCTGGAATGGGTTCCACCGAGGGACGCCCCTTATGTCAGTATTAGCGGCTCAGGCTGACCTGCTGGCCCGAATTCGTCGTGCCGTCGAAGCGGTTGTCGGCGCTCTTGTAGACACGGCCGATCACGTCGCCTGCACGGTTCTTGAACTGGACCATCTTGCCGGAAACTTCCCAGGAACCCATGGTCGTCAGCTCGCCGGAGCAGCCGCGGGTACCGCCGCGTGAACCGCTGCCCAAATTGGTCAGCGTCAGGAACATGTCGCAGGACGCACCGCCGTTGGAAACGCGCCAGTTGCCGACCATCTGCTCCTTGGTGACGTCGAGCGCGCTGGCAGGAGCGGCCGCGTTCGGGTTAGCCATGGCCATGTTCTGACCGCCCTGAGGTGCGGAAGGATATTGCGAGGCGCCGCCCGGAGGCGGAAGCTGGCCGCCCTGAACGCCCTGGACGGGCTGGGCCTGAAGTGGAGCGGGCTGCGAAGGCAGATCACTATAAGGGCTGTAGGATGTCCGCTGGCAGCCGGCCAGCGCGATGGTCAGTACCAGACCTGTTGCCACATATTTGAACTGCATCAAAAACTCCTGTCCGGATTATTTCACACTGCCCTACAACTTGGGCACGACAGTTTGGCCGGGAATATCGTAAACGCACTTGGTTAATCAAGGGTATCCGGCCAATCCGGCACAATCGCGACCATCTGCACGTTCAATTCGGCGTGCTTGCCGGGCAGTCGCTGATAAGCCTGAGGCCGCGACGATCACGCCACGGCCTCAGTTGATGTTTTTCGACTAGACGCGGCGCTCGACCATCATCTTCTTGATTTCGGCGATCGCCTTGGCCGGGTTCAGACCCTTCGGGCAAGCCTGGGCGCAGTTCATGATCGTGTGGCAGCGATAGAGCCGGAAGGGATCCTCGAGATTGTCGAGGCGTTCACCCTTGGCTTCATCGCGGCTGTCGATCAGCCAGCGATAGGCCTGCAGCAGAACTGCCGGACCGAGATAACGGTCGCCGTTCCACCAATAGCTCGGACAGGACGTCGAGCAGCAGGCGCACAGGATGCACTCGTAAAGACCGTCGAGCTTGAGGCGATCCTCATGGCTCTGCTTCCATTCCTTCGCCGGCGTCGGCGACACCGTCTTCAGCCACGGCTCGATCGAGCGATGCTGGGCGTAGAAGTTGTTGAGGTCCGGAACGAGATCCTTCACCACCGGCATATGCGGCAGAGGATAGACCTTAACCGTGCCGGAAATGTCGTCCATGCCCTTGGTGCATGCCAGTGTGTTCGTGCCGTCGATATTCATCGCGCAGGAACCGCAAATGCCTTCGCGACAGGAGCGGCGCAGTGTCAGCGTCGGGTCGATCTTGTTCTTGATATAGAGAAGACCGTCGAGCACCATCGGGCCGCAATCGTCGAGATCGACATAAAACGTGTCGATGCTCGGGTTCTTGCCGTCATCCGGGCTCCAGCGATAGATGCGGTATTCGCGAACGTTCGTGGCGCCTTCCGGCTTCGGCCAGACCTTGCCTTCGGACATCTGCGAGTTTTTGGGGAGAGCGAGTTCAACCATGGTCCAATTCCCTCCGGATCAATACACGCGAGCCTTGGGCTCGATCTTGTAGGGATCGATGCCTTCGGCGATCAGGTCCGTATGGACCGGACGGTAATCGAGCTTGACGTCGCCCTTCTCGTTGACCCAGGCAAGCGTGTGCTTGCGCCAGTTGACGTCGTCGCGGCCGGCGAATGCGCCTTCCGTGAAGTCTTCGCGGGCGTGCGAACCGCGGCTTTCCTTGCGGGCCTCGGCGCCATAGACGGTGGTGATCGCATTGGCCATCAGGTTATGCAGTTCCAGCGTCTCGACCAGATCCGAGTTCCAGATCATCGAACGGTCGGTGACCTTGACGTCCGGCAGCTCGCTCCAGATTTCCGACATGCGCTTGCAGCCCGATTCCAGCGATTCCTGCGTACGGAACACCGCGGCATCGTCCTGCATTGTGCGCTGCATCTTGTCGCGCAGCACGGCAGTCGGCGTCGCACCCTTGGCATGACGCAGACCGTCGAAACGGTCCATGATCTTGTCGCAGGCGGCAACGTTGAGCGCCGGGATGGCGCCTTCGCGGTCGATGACCTGACCGGCGCGGATCGCGGCGGCACGGCCGAAGACCACAAGGTCGATCAGCGAGTTGGAGCCGAGGCGGTTTGCGCCGTGAACCGAGGCGCAGCCCGCTTCACCCACAGCCATCAGGCCCGGAATGATCCGCTCCGGATTGCTGCTATCGGCATTGAGCACTTCACCCCAATAGTTGGTCGGAATGCCGCCCATATTATAGTGAACCGTCGGCAGAACCGGGATCGGCTCGCGGGTCACGTCGACACCGGCAAAGATCTTCGCCGATTCCGAAATGCCCGGGAGGCGTTCATGCAGAACGGCCGGATCCAGATGGTCGAGATGCAGGAAGATGTGGTCCTTGTTCTTGCCGACGCCGCGGCCTTCACGGATTTCCATCGTCATGCAGCGCGAAACGACGTCGCGCGAGGCAAGGTCCTTGGCCGAAGGTGCGTAACGCTCCATGAAGCGTTCGCCCTCGGAATTCACCAGGTAACCACCTTCGCCGCGTGCGCCTTCGGTGATCAGACAGCCGGAGCCGTAGATGCCGGTCGGGTGGAACTGGACGAATTCCATGTCCTGCAGCGGAAGACCGGCGCGCGCCACCATGCCGCCACCGTCGCCGGTGCAGGTATGGGCAGAGGTTGCCGAGAAATAGGCGCGGCCGTAACCGCCGGTCGCCAGAACCACCATCTTGGCGGCAAAGCGATGGATCGTGCCGTCATCGAGGTTCCAGGCGACGACGCCTTCGCAACGGCTGCCATCGTCCGACATGATCAGGTCGAGGGCGAAATATTCGATGAAGAATTCCGCGTTGTTGCGCAGCGACTGGCCGTAAAGCGTGTGCAGGATGGCGTGGCCGGTACGGTCGGCGGCAGCGCAGGTGCGCTGTACCGGCGGGCCGGCGCCAAAGTTCTGCATGTGGCCACCGAACGGGCGCTGGTAGATCTTGCCTTCCTCGTTACGCGAGAAAGGAACACCATAGTGCTCGAGTTCGTAAACGGCCTTCGGCGCTTCCATGACCATGTACTGCATGGCGTCGACATCGCCGAGCCAGTCAGAACCCTTGACGGTGTCATAGAGGTGCCACTGCCAGCTGTCCGGCGTCATGTTCTGCAGCGAGGCGGCAATGCCGCCCTGCGCCGCGACGGTGTGCGAGCGGGTTGGGAAAACCTTGGTGATGCAGGCGGTCTTGAAACCCTGCTCGGCCATGCCGAGCGTGGCGCGGAGACCGGCGCCACCGGCACCTACGACGATCACGTCGTAGGAATGGTCGACATAATTATACGCTTTGCCGTTCTGGGCTATAGGAGTGACGGATGCCATGATGGATTATCCTACGAACGCAATTTTCAGAACGGCGAAGAGACAGAGGCCACCGATCAGCATTGCAAAAAATGTATTGAGCATCACGGCCAGGAACTTGATGCCTTCGTGATGCACGTAGTCGACGATGATTTCCTGAACGCCGATGCGCATGTGCACGAGACCGGCAATGATCATCAGGCCGAACAGCACGGCAATGATCGGGTTCGACAGCGCGCGGACGACATCCTCGTAAGGAGCGCCAGCATAGCGGATCAGGAAAATGATGAAGAAGATGGCGAGCGGCACCAGAGCCACAGCCGACATCCGCTGCATCCAGAAATGTTCGGTGCCGTCCTTTGCTGATCCGAGACCACGAACCTTGCCGAGGGGAGTACGCATATCCATGATGTTTCCTCCTCAGATGGCCAGGCCGATGATCCAGACCAGCACGGTCAGACAGATCGAAACGACAGGCATGATCAGCGCGACCTTGGTCGCGAAATGTTTCTCAAAACCATGCCCCATGTCCCACACGAAATGGCGAAGACCGCCGAGCATGTGGTGGATCAGAGCCCAGGTATAGCCGAACAGGACCAGCAGACCGATCCAGGTACCGAACAGCCAGCTGACCCAGTCGAAATAGGGCTTGCCGGATGCGGCGGCGATCAGCCACCAGGCGAGCAGGATCGTGCCGGCCGCCAGAGCGCCACCGGTGATGCGGTGGACGATCGACATGACCATTGTGGGGATTGGCTTGTAGATTTGCAGATGCGGCGACAGAGGCCGATTATTCGTTATATTCGCCATCATTACCTCGCGGCGTCGTCAAACGGGCCGGGCGCCCGGCAATGCACCATGCCGAGAAAATGTGCATTGCATCATCGGCGTGGTTTAGTCTTGGAATTCCCTGACGACAAGGCCAATTCCGACGTGGCGCGAATTTAATCGATTGGGAATTGCAAGGGGGAAAGCATCGGACAAATCGCCGCAACAGGTTAACCATCGATTCCAAAGATTTGACCACTACCCGTGCGCTTGCGAAGAGATCGTGTTAACATCTGGTTAACCATGATCTCGGAGTTCGCCATGATAGCGGATCGTATGAAACCTGTCCTTTTTGCGGTTGCACTTGTCAGCGCCTCCGCTTCCATCGCCACGGCGCGCGGTCCTTCCCCGGATTTCAACAGCAGCCAAAACGGCTATCGGGGACATCATTACGGTCACGGTCATCATGGTCGACGCGGCGAGTTGAAGCTGTTTTCCGACCAGCGCCTCGGCGGTGCCAGCCGGGTCGTTTCATCGACACGCAGCAGCCGCTTCGACACGGGGTCCATACAGCAGCTAGGTTCCTACGCCACTGTTTCCGGCACATCGATCATCTACAGCAACGGATATCGGGAAATATATGTGGGCCAATATGCATCGGAGCCCTCACGCCCGACCCTCTCCTATCCCGCACCGAAGGCAAAGATCATCACGGTGACGCAGGAACTCGCCGACGGCAGCTTCAGGCCGGTCAACGGCTGCAGTTACGAAATGGGCGTCTGCGTCATCCGCGGGGACCGCTGAGCACCCGCAAACCCCGCACCGCTTCAGGCCAATTGCACCTCGATCACGCCTGTATCGATGATCGACCAGACCTGCACGATCCGCCCCTCGGAGAACAGGTAAAAGACGTTCTCGGAAAATCGCACCCGCCGACCATTAACGGGCAGGCCGAACAACTGCCCGACCGGCGTGCAATCGAAGACCAGTCGGCTCGCCACTTTCTGCGTATCGACGACCAGAAGATCGATCTTGAAATAGAGATCGGGAATGGCGCGAAAATCGCTTTCCAGCATCCGGCGATAACCGTCCAGTCCAAATCTTCGATCGTTATGGACGACATCGGCCGCAACGAAATCCTCGAGCCGCAACCAGTCCTGCCGGTTCAGGCAGTCAATGTAACTGCGGTAAATCTGCTCGAGATCCTGCATCCCTGTCGATTCCTCCGGCTCCGTCGTTGAGGTGGCAAAAACGCCTCGACCGGCCAGGCTGTTCCGAAAGTGGGGATAATACCGAGGCTGGGTCCCGTCGGATCAATGACTTACACCTTTTGTCATCCCCACCCTCACGCACCATGCCTACAATCCGCCTGCTTCCGTCGCCGGAGTGTTGCGCGAGACGTTCGCGGGCAGGCGGGAGCCGGCGCTTTCGTCTGATCCGTAACGTGCGGCAAGGGCGGAAGGGGTGAAACGCATGGGAGAGCGGCAACTCTCTCCCTATCAAGCCTCCCCCTGGCAGCCATGCCGGGTTCGGTTGAGCCGTCCAAGCATCCGCGGAAGCCGATGTGCAGCGAGGCGAGAAGATCACCCGTAGGGACCGGAAGTCCCGAGAAAACGCCGAAGGCCACGCATATGCGGAGCCACAATACTTACTTTTCCAGAGGTCCCGCATATGCGTGCGCTTCTCCGGAATGATCTTTGACAACCACGGCAACGGTGTTGCGCGGGGTGGGATTGATGTGTGCGGGGAAAAAGCCCCTCATCCGCCTGCCGGCACTTTTCCGAGTAATGACAGGGAAAAGGAAGCAAACCGCAACCTTTCCGCTTTCATCAAACATCGAGTGAGGCACGTCCCCTTGCCCGCGTGCAGGGAGAGGTGGATCGCAGCTTGCTGCGCTCTGGGTGAGGGGAAAGGCTAGCGGTTGGAAAACGCGCGCCTACCCGAACCGCCAGACCGTCGTCTTCTTGACCTCGCTATCCTCCAGCGCCCGCGTCACCGGCACCTCGTAGACAGCAAGCTTCTCCAGCCGCTCCTTCGGCAGATAACTTCTGCCCGGATCGCCGACCAGAACCACCTTGCCTTGATCCGCAAGCTGCGTGAACCACGGCACCAACGCCGCCGCGAAATCCCGGTCGTAGAAGACATCCCCGGCCAGCACGACCTCGACATCGACCTCCCGGCCGATCTGGTTCTCGGCAGTAAAACCGATCTCTACCCGGTTCTCGGCAGCATTCAGCTTCACCGCCGTCTGCGTCCACGGATCGATATCAGCCGCCAGCACATCCGCAGCCCCGGCCAATTTCGCCGCGATCGCCACCAGTCCGGAGCCGCTGGCGAAATCCAGAACCCGTTTGCCGGCTACCGTTTCGGGATTGTCGAGAACATAGCGCGCAAGCCCCTGCCCTCCCGCCCAGGCAAAGGCCCAGAACGGCGGCGGCAGGCCGATCGCCTCCAGATCCTCTTCGGTCTTCAGCCAGAGATCATGCGCCTCGGTTGCCAGATGAAGCTGGATCTCCGGCACATGCGGCGGCCGCATGAGATCGGTATTTCCGAGGATGAAGGCCTTCGGATCGGTCTTCACATTGCAAACTCAGGCAGGCGATTTGGGAGGATTGTCGAGACCGCCGAGACGGCAAATCTCGAAATATTCCTCTTCCGTCACCGGCTGCACCGAAAGCCGCATGGACGTGACGAGCGCCATCTTCTCGAATTTCGGGTTGGCCTTGACGTCCTTCAGCGTAACCGGCTTCGGCATGTCCGTGACGGCGCGAATATCGACGCAATCCCATTTCGGATCGCCCTTGGCAGAACTGTCCGGATGCGACAGCGCGCAGACCTCGACGATCCCGACAATCTCCAGCCCCTCGTTCGAGTGGTAGAAGAAGCCCTTGTCGCCGATCTTCATAGCCCGCATGTTGTTGCGCGCCAGATAGTTGCGCACGCCGGTCCATTCCTCGCCGACCTCGCCCTTGGCTTTCTGCTGCTCCCAGGACCAGACATTCGGCTCGGACTTGTAAAGCCAATAGGCCATCTATTGCCTCACTTCTGCTCGTTGGCCGGGTTGTTGAACACCCAGTTCCACGGCTTCACGTCGACCTTCTCGAACAGGCCGGCAAGGTAATAGGGGTCTGCTTCCGCAATCGTCCGGGCTGCCGCGATATCGGCAGCCTCGACCACGACAAGGCTGCCATTCGGCTTGCTGTCGTCATCGAGAAACGGGCCGGCAAACTTCAGCGTGCCTTCGGCATTGAGCTTGTTCAGATGTTCCACATGCGCCGGACGGGTGTCCATGCGAACCTGCAGGTGGCCGGGCTTGTCGGTGCAGAGAAAGGCAAACAGCATTGGGGTCTCCTGAGTTTTAAATGGACTACTCGGCCTTGATCGGCCGGGTCATGAGCTGTTCCATCGCGGTCATCACATCGAGACGTCCGTCGATAATGGCTGCGACTGCATCCGTAATCGGCAGATCGACCGAAAATTTCCGACCGAGCCGGGCCGCGACCGAGGCCGCAAACGCCCCTTCGACCAGTGGCCCACCGACGGTCTGCGCCGGCTCACCCTTCCCGATCGAAATGCCGAAACTCAGATTGCGTGACTGATGGCTGGTACCGGTCAGCACGAGGTCGCCGAGGCCGGACAGGCCCCGCACCGTATCCGCGTTGCCGCCCATCGCCTCGACCAGTCGCGACATCTCGGCCAGGCCCCGCGAAATCAGCGCCGCACGGGCAGATTCGCCAAGCCCCGCGCCCTCGACGATGCCGCAGGCAATCGCCAGCACGTTCTTGAGCGCCCCGCCAAGCTGCACGCCGATCACATCTGACGAGGCGTAAAGCCGGAAACTGCGACTGGAGAGAACCTGCGCAAGCCGTTCCGCCAGCACCGGGTCCTGCGCGCCGAGCGACATCGCCGTCGGCAGGCCGCGCGCGATATCGGAGGCAAAGCCCGGCCCCGAAAGCACCGCCAAAGGCGTCTTCGGTAATTCCGCCGAGATAACATCGGTCAGCAACCGTTCGGCCCGGTCAAGCCCCTTGGCGCAGATGACGACGGAAGCACCGTCCGAAAGATAAGGCCCATAATGACGCGCCGCATCGAGCTGCGCCCGAGACGGCATGGCGAAAAGCACGACATTCGCTTCTGCCACCGCATCCGGCTCGGCAGAAAACTGCAGTGCATCCGGCAAGGGCACGCCGGGCAGCGCCGTATCATGCATGCGGTCGTCGCGCAGATCGGCCATCAGGTTCGGCTGACGTCCGACAAGGGTCACC
The DNA here is from genome assembly GCF_014201355.1 of Aliirhizobium wenxiniae. Classification (GTDB taxonomy): domain Bacteria; phylum Pseudomonadota; class Alphaproteobacteria; order Rhizobiales; family Rhizobiaceae; genus Neorhizobium; species Neorhizobium wenxiniae. The sequence goes on along the minus strand of NZ_JACHEG010000005.1, from coordinate 207,733 downwards.
GGATGACGCCCTTCAAGCGCAAAAACCGTAGCAAGCGCCGTCCCGAATGCACCGGCGCCGATCACAGCGATCCGTTCTTGGCTCATGCCTTCGCCCCCCGTTTGCCGGATCCCAACAAAGTCTTGGCATCCTTGTCCAGCGGCCAGCGCGAACGCGGCGCCACATTGAGATCATCGGCCGGAAACTCTTCCGCCATCCGCTCCAGCCCCGCCCAGGCGATCATCGCGGCGTTGTCCGTGCAGAGGCGCAGCGGTGGCGCGATGAAGCGGAACCCGTGTTCGAGGCAAAGCGCCTGCAGGGTACGGCGGATTTCCTGATTGGCGGCAACGCCACCGGCAACGACCAGCGCCGGTTCGGTTTCAAGACCGGCAAATTCCTCGCGGAAACGGGCAAGCCCACGGCCGATGCGATCACGAAGCGTGCGCGACACCGCCTTCTGGAACGAGGCGCAGATATCGGCGACATCCTGCTCGCTCAGCGGCGCAATCTCGGTCGCAGCCTGCCGCACGGCGGTCTTCAGACCGGAGAAGGAAAAATCGAGCCGCGCTTCACCCACCAGCGGACGCGGCAGCGAGAACCGGTCCGGATTGCCGGAAAGCGCGGCCTTCTCGACAGCCGGCCCACCCGGATAAGGCAGGCCGAGCAACTTGGCCGTCTTGTCGAAAGCCTCGCCCAGCGCATCGTCGATCGTCGTGCCCCAGCGCTCATATTGGCCAACGCCGCGGATCAGGATCAGCTGCGTGTGGCCGCCGGAGACGAGCAGCATCAGATAGGGAAAGGAAAGCCCGTCCGTCATCCGCGCCGTCAGCGCATGGCCTTCGAGATGATTGATCGCCAGAAGCGGCTTGCCCGAGACGCGGGCGATCGCCTTCGCCGTCATCAGGCCGACCAGCAATCCGCCGATCAGGCCGGGGCCGGAAGTCGCGGCAATCGCATCGACATCATCGAGCGTCACGTTTGCACGGCGCAGCGCTTCCTCGACCAGTTCGTCCAGAGCCTCGACATGCGCACGCGCCGCGATTTCCGGCACGACACCGCCATAGGCCGAGTGTTCGTCGAGCTGCGACAGGACCACGTCGGACAAAATCTCGCCGCGCCCGTCCTCGTGGCGTGCGACGACCGCAGCGGCGGTCTCGTCGCAGCTTGTTTCAATGCCGAGGATGCGCAGATATGAGGTCATTGGCCCTTGTTCATTGCGATGCCGGATGATCCGGTTTACGAGAGCTTCCGGTAACAACGGAATGAGACGGATGCAAACAAAACCTTTCCGGATCGGCACGCGCGGCAGCCCGCTGGCGTTGGCCCAGGCCCACGAAACGCGGTCACGGCTGATGGCGGCCCATGGCTTGCCGGAAGAGATGTTCGAGATCGTCGTGCTGTCGACCACCGGCGACCGCATCACCGACCGCTCGCTCTCCGAGATCGGCGGCAAGGGCCTGTTCACCCAGGAACTCGAGGAACAGCTGTCCTCCGGCGAGCTGGATATCGCCGTGCATTCGTCGAAGGACATGCCGACGAAATTGCCGGAAGGCCTGCATATCGCGGCCTACCTGCCGCGCGAGGATTTTCGCGACGCCTTCATCGGCCGCACCGCATCGACCCTGAAGGCCCTGCCGGATGGCGCGATCGTCGGCACCGCCTCGCTCAGGCGTCAGGCGCTCATCCGCCGTCTTCGCCCGGATATCCAGGTGACGATCTTCCGCGGCTCGGTCGGCACGCGCCTGCGCAAGCTGGATGAAGGCACGGTCGATGCGACCCTGCTCGCCTTTGCCGGCCTGAAACGGCTGTCCATGGAAGAGGTCGTGACCGAACTTCTCGACCCGACCGATTTTCCGCCCGCTCCCGCTCAGGGCGCGATCTGCGTGGAAAGCCGTATCGGTGATCCGCGCACGGACGCTCTCATCGCCCCGATCAACGATCACCCGACCTATGACGCCGTAACCTGTGAACGCGCCTTCCTGGCCGCGCTCGATGGTTCCTGTCGTACGCCGATCGGCGGTTTCGCGATCTGTGACGGAGATCACCTGAAATTCTCCGGCCTGATCCTGACACCCGACGGTCGGCGCGAGCACTCAATCGAAGTCGAGGGCAAGCGCTCGGATGCCGAGGCACTCGGCCTGCGCGCCGGCGAAGCCGTCCGTGCCGCAGCCGGCCCCGGCTTCTTCGAAAGCTGGAGCTGACCCTTGCGGGTCGTCGTCACCCGACCGGAAATTTCGGCCGCAAAAACGGCCGAGCGGCTGAAGCGCATGGAGCATGACCCGGTGCTTCTGCCGCTCAGCAACGCGATGCATCACCATCAGCTTGCGGCGGACGCTCTGGCCTCCCCCCATTCGGCGCTGATCGTCACCAGCGCCGAAACATTGCGGGCACTGGCCGAGATCGGCTCCGATGCCGGGATCGACGACAGAACGACGCTCTTCGCCGTCGGCGAGAAAACCGCGGCGGCAGCAAGGTCGGCAGGTTTCCGCAACATTCATATCGGCTCAGGCGATGGAGCAGGATTGGCCGATCTCATCGCTTCGAAATTCGATCAGCCGGATTTGCCGCTCCTCTATCTCGCCGGCAAACCACGTGCCGGATCGCTTGAACTCCGGCTCGAAGAACTGGGCCTGCCAGTCCGGGTGGCGGAAATCTACGAAATGATCCCGGTCGATTATCGACCGGAGGAAATTGACGAACGGCTGCGCGCCCACCCACCTCATGCCGTGCTACTCTACTCGCGGGAAAACACCCTCCGATTTTTCGAGATCGCAGAGCAACACGCAGTCTCTCTTCCCGAAACCGCTTTCCTCTGTATCAGCACCCGCACCGCCGATGCCGTGCCCGCGGCATTTCGTCCCCGTGTCAGGGTCGCCGAAAGCCCGGACGAAAACGCCCTGTTCGCGCTTCTTTAACCTGCGCCTGATCCAAATTCCGGCAACGCCCCTTTCCTTAACCGGGGGCACCGACTAGGTTTTAGTGAACGCATGCAGAAAAGAGGTCGAGATGGTATCCGAAAAACCACCGCGCCGGTCCAAACCGAACAAGGAACCGGTCACGATCGACCTGACGGCGGAGGAAACCGCCGCAGTGGCTGAGCCCGTCCGCGCCAATGATAGCGATGATGTCATCGATGCGCGTGAGAACGATCCGACCGAGACACCGGTAACCTCGGATATTCCGGACGCCACGCCAATATCGGAGAAAGAAGTGCCGGAAACGGAAGCGGTAGTGACCGAAACAAAGGCCGAGCCGGAAGCTGTAACGCCGGAAACGCCACGCTTCGACGAACCGGATCCCGAGCCGGTCACGGCATCTGCCGAGCCTGCGGAAGAAAAAACCAAGGAAGAAGAACCGGCCCCCTTCCGACCAACGCCCAGAACTGAAGACTATTCGACCAGGAATACAGCCCCGGTGACATCCAAACCCGCAACCTCGACGCTCGTTGCATCCGGCATTTTCGGCGGCATCGTCGCCCTGCTTCTGGCTGGCAGCATGCAATATGCCGGTCTGCTGCCGGGTGGCGCATCCTCGTCTTCAACGAGCGACAGTGACGTTTCCGCAGAGATCGCCTCGCTTCGCCAGGAAATCGCCACTCTGGCCAACCGGCCGACGGAACCATCGGCCGATATTACAAGCCGTCTAGCAGCGCTCGAAAGCAGCGCCTCGACGGGTGGTAGCGGATCGGCCGATACGGATCAGAAAATCGCAGCCCTCGAAGCAGAGCTCACCAGCCTGAAATCGGCAAACGCAGCGGCTGCAGCAACGTCGACCCAACTGGCCGGTCGCCTGCAGCAGGCGGAAGCCCAGATCGCCGACAAGGGCCCCGAGCAGCAGGCAGCGCGCGCCGTGGCCGCAGCAGCCCTGAAGAGCGCGGTCGATCGCGGCGGCTCGTTCGAGGCCGAACTGCAGACCTACCAGACCGTCGCCAGCGACGATCCTGCAATTGCAAACCTCCAGCCGTTTGCCGCCAAGGGCGTCCTGTCGCGCATTGAGCTTCAACGCCAGGTCTCGGGCGTCGCGGACAGCATGGTCGAAGCGGTCGCCCAGCCTGATCCTGATCAGGGCTTGGCCGCGCGGCTCTATTCATCTGCCCTGTCGGTCGTGAAGGTCCGCAAGGTCGGCGACGTCACCGGCAACACGCCCGAAGATATCGTCGCGCGTTTCGAGGACCGGCTTCGCTCCGGCGATTTTGCCGCTGCCGCCCGCGAATGGGACACGCTTCCCGACGCTGCCAAGACGGCATCCCAGTCGTTCAAGCAGGAACTCGATGCCCGCATAGAGGTTGAAAATCTCGTTGGCGGTGCGTTGACCCGTGCGATTACCGGCACTCAAGGCTGAGGACGAAAAACGGAATGGTCAGACTTTTCATTTTCCTTCTCGTCGTTCTCGGTCTCGGCTGGAGCTTCGCCTGGCTTGCCGATCGTCCCGGCCTGCTCTCCATCACCTGGCAGGACCACCTGATCGAAACGAGCCTTATGGTTGCAGCCACGCTGGTGGTCGCGCTGATCGGCGCCGTCATGCTTCTCTGGTGGATCATCGGCATCATTTGGACCTCGCCCTATTCGGTCCGCCGTTATTTTCGCGCTCGCAAGCGTGACCGTGGTTATCAGGCACTGTCGACCGGCCTGATCGCGGCCGGCGCGGGCAACGCGCTTCTTGCCCGCAAGATGAGCATCCGTACCCGCAGCCTGCTCAGTGCCGATCAGGAACCCCTGATCCACCTTCTCGATGCGCAGGCCGCCCTCATCGAAGGCAAATACGACGACGCCCGCGCCAAGTTCGAGAGCATGTCGAATGATCCCGAGACACGCGAACTCGGCCTGCGCGGACTCTACATGGAAGCGCGCCGCCTCGGTGCCAACGAAGCGGCCCGGCAATATGCCGAAAAGGCCGTAGAACACGCACCCTACCTGCCCTGGGCATCCCAGGCGACGCTGGAATCCCAGAGCCAATCCGGCCGCTGGGACGAGGCTTTGGAAACACTGGCGCAGCAGCGTGCCGCCAATATCATCAGCAGGTACGAAGCCGACCGCCTGAGAGCAGTTCTGCTGACGGCCCGCGCCGGCGAGCGGCTGGAAAGCGACCCGAGCGGCGCCCGCGAAGATTCCACCGATGCGCTGAAACTGGCCAAGGATCTCGTCCCCGCCGCCATCATCTGTGCCAAGGCGCTGCTGCGGCAGGAAAACGTCAAAAAGGCCGCATCGGTGCTGGAAGGCGTGTGGAAGCTTTCGCCGCATCCGGATATCGCCCGCACCTATATCCGCGCCCGCAGTGGCGACAGTACGCTTGACCGGTTGAAACGTGCCGAAAAACTGGAGGCCATGCGTCCGAACAATATCGAGTCGCTTCTCGCCGTTTCGCAGGCAGCGCTTGATGCTCAGGATTTTGCCAAGGCCCGGGCAAGGGCGGAAGCTGCGGCCCGTGTTGAACCGGGCGAGCGGGTCTACCTACTGCTGGCCGATATCGAGGAAGCCGAAACGGGAGATCAGGGCCGCATCCGCCACTGGATGCAACAGGCACTTCGCGCACCGCGCAATGCAGCCTGGGTGGCTGACGGCTTCGTCTCGGAGAACTGGCTCGCTGTTTCACCGGTCACCGGCAAGCTCGACGCCTTCGAATGGAAAGTGCCGTTCAGCCAGCTGGAAGGCCCGATCGTAGAAGGCAGGGGTGCCGCGGACGAAGCAATTGCCGCACTTCCACCAGTCGTTATCACCGACCGGCAACCGGCAGAAACGACAAGACGCGACGAACCCGCCGAGCCGACAATCGTCATCGAAAGGAAACCGGTAAAGCCGGCAGCCGAGCCTGCTGTTGCAGCAAAGACAACAGAGCCGGAGAAAGTCATACCAGCGCCTGCTAAAACGCAAGAAAGTGAAGCCGAACCGGTTCCATTTTTCGGGCGACCACCGGATGATCCGGGTGTGAAGGATCAAAACGCCGACCCGACCAAAACGCGGTTACGGCTATTTTAGGAAGATGGAGAAGGCCTATCGATGTTGGACCGCATACAGGCCTTTCTCCATACTCTGACATCTCATGAAGACAAGGAATTCGCGCCGGACGACCCGCGGGTTGCTTTCGTTGCACTCTGTTTCCAAGTCATGGAGGCGGATGGTGCCATCTCCAAAAAGGAACAGCAAAAGTTCCGCGAACTGATCCGCCAGCGGTATGATCTCAGCGAGGACAGGCTGAAGGCGTTGATCGAGGCCGGCCACGAAGCGGGCCATGAAGCGGTTGACTATTACCGTTTCACTTCCGATCTAAGACGTCATCTCGTCAATGAAGACGACCGCGTCGAACTTCTCGGCATTCTCTGGGACATCGTTTATGCCGATGGCCAGAGAAGCGAGATCGAGGATCATGTGATTTGGAGGATCGCTGACCTTCTCGGAATTTCTTCGCGGGATCGTGTGCTGCAGCGCCAAGAGGCCGCTGTGCGCCGCGCCGAAGAAAATACGGAGGAGAGTAAGGACTAACTGATGCTCGTAATGCCTCCGCGAAAGACAGATTTCTTTCCCGTTCTCGTCGTTCTCCATCAGGAGCGCTCGTCGTCCGGCCGCGTTGGCCAGATGCTTCTTGAAAAGGGCTTTCCGCTCGATATCCGCCGGCCGGTTCTGGGCGAAGCATTGCCGCAAACACTCGCGGGACATTCCGGCGCCGTCATTTTCGGCGGCCCGATGAGCGCCAACGATCCCGACCCGTTCGTCAAGCAGGAGACCGACTGGATCGGTGTGCCCTTGAAGGAGAACAAGCCCTATCTCGGCATCTGCCTCGGCGCCCAGATGATGGTGCGCCACCTCGGCGGCAAGGTAGGTGCGAAACAGGGCGAGATCACCGAAATCGGCTGGTATCCGCTTCGTCCGACCGAACACGGCCGCCTGCTGATGCAATGGCCGAAAATGGTCTATCATTTTCACCGCGAAGGTTTCGATGTCCCGCGCGGCGTAAAACTTCTGGCGGAAGGCGACGCCTATCCCAACCAGGCAATCCGTTACGGCGACAATGCCTGGGGCGTGCAGTTCCACGCGGAACTGACCCGCGCGATGATGCAGCGCTGGGTCGTCCACGGCGCCGAGCGCTTCACCATGCCCAACGCCCAGCAGGGCAGCGAGCATCTCGAAGGCCGCATGATGTTCGACGCGCCGCTGAAAGCCTGGCTGTCGGAATTCCTCGACATGGTTTTCCTGAAGAAACAGGCCGCAACGGCAGCCTCACCGCTCCGATATGGCGCATCGATGCCGGCAACGGAAGTGGCGCAAAGCTGAGCCCGCAAAGGCTCCGCTGGGACACAGGGACTTAGTTGCGCTCGGGCGCTTCCAGCGTGTCGATTTTCCTGAGCTTCGAGAAGCCGAGCGCCCAGATGACGGTGACGGCAAGCGTGCCGACGCCGCCGATGACGACAGCGGGCACTGCGCCGATGAAATGCGCCATCGTACCGGCGCGGAACTCGCCCAGTTCGTTGGAAGCCCCGACAAACACCATGTTGACGGCATTCACCCGCCCACGCACTTCGTCAGGCGTCCAGAGCGCGATCAGCGTTTCACGGACATAGACGGAGATCATGTCGGCCGCGCCCATGATCATCAGAGCAACGATGGACAGCCACGGCGTTGCGGACAGGCCGAAAATCAGCGTGCCGAGACCGAAAAAGCCGACGCCGACGAACATCGCGGTCCCGGCATGATGCCGAATCGGATGAAATGCAAGCCACACGGCGACAACGATCGCACCAATGCCCGGCGCAGCGCGCAACAGACCGAGACCCCATGGCCCAAGCTCGAGCACATCGCGGGCAAAGATCGGCATGAGCGCCACAGCGCCGCCGAGAAGAACGGCGAAGAGATCGAGCGAGATCGCGCCGAGGACCACCTTTTCGCTGAAGATGAAACGGAAGCCGGCAAGCAGATGCGCGACATCGACCTTGGCAGCCGATGTCCGCTGCGCCGGCTTCGGGATCATGAAGACGAGAAATGCGGCAAGCGTCAGCAATACGAACGCCACGATATAGGCAGCCGTCGCATTCACACCATAAAGCAGGCCGCCGAAGACCGGGCCGAGAATGGAGGCCGTCTGCCAGGAAGACGAATTCCAGGCAATCGCATTGGCAAGATCCTTCTCCGGCACCAGGTTCGGTCCGAGCGACTGAACCGCCGGCCCCATGAAGGCACGCTCGATACCGAATACGACGAGAATGGCGAAAACCAGCCAGGGAGAAAATGCGCCGGCAACCGTCAGCCCCAGAAGCGCCGCAGCACAGCCGGCACCGACGACCATGCAGATCGCCATGATCATGCGACGGTTGTACCGATCGGCAACCGTGCCCGTGACCAGAATCAGCAGCAGCGAAGGCAGGAACTGGAACAGCCCGATCAGACCCAGATAAAGCGGGTTGCGGGTCTCGTCATACATCTGCCAGCCGACCGAGACACTGATGATCTGGATGGCGAAGGCGGCGAAGAACCGCGACAGGAAGAACTTTGTGTAGGACGAATGGCGAAAGGCTGCAAAACGATCGCCGGAGGCGGGAATGGACATCGCAAAAGACTTTCGGTGGACCGTCAGGATGAATTCGTAGAGTGCCACCGTTAAACATGCTGAAACTGCGGCGGGTGCGACACTTGCCCGTTAGTTCCCCAATGTCTACATGTCTGTCAACTTGGAATTTGTGGGCCGACCACCGCGATCCTTAAAGGATGGGGCCTGGCAACAAGATTGGAGACCTGAATGCTCGCCCTGTTTCAGACCATTGATCTGGCCTTGAACCTCTACACCTGGATATTGATCGCCAGCGCCATTTTCTCCTGGCTTTACGCCTTCAACGTCATCAATTCGAGCAACCAGTTCGTCGATGCTATCGGCCGTTTTCTCTATAACGTCACCGAGCCGGTCCTGCGCCCGATCCGCCGCATCATGCCCAATCTCGGCGGCATCGATATTTCCCCGATCATTGTTCTGCTGCTGATCTTCTTCCTGCGTTCCTTCATGTGGACGACGCTCTACCCGATCTTCGCTTGAGCGCCTTCAGCGCTCACGCCGACCACATAAGGCTGAGCATCAAGCTCACGCCAAATGGCGGCCGCGACGCGATCGACGGCATAGGGACGGATGCGGAAGGCAACGCGTTTCTGAAAGCGCGTGTCTCTGCGGTGCCGGAAGACGGCAAGGCCAACAAGGCGCTGATCGGGCTTCTCTCAAAGAAGCTGCGCGTGCCGAAAAGCTCGGTATCGTTCGTCTCCGGCGAAACGGCGCGTAAAAAAATCCTCCGGATCGATGGCGACCCGGAGGATTTGAAAGCGAAGCTAGAGGGCCTGATAGCCTGATTACTTCTGGGCCTTGTAGCGGTCGATCGCCTCAACGATCAGGCGCTTGGCAACGTCGACATCCTGCCAGCCGCCGATCTTGACCCACTTGCCGGGCTCCAGATCCTTGTAGTGCTCGAAGAAGTGCTCGATCTGCTTCAGCGTGATTTCCGGCAGATCGGTGTAGTTCTTGATCTTGTCGTAACGCTGGGTCAGCTTCGGAACCGGAACGGCCAGGATCTTCTCGTCCTTGCCGCCATCGTCTTCCATAATCATCACGCCGATCGGACGAACGTTGATGACGCAGCCCGGAACCAGCGGACGGGTGTTGCAGATCAGAACGTCGCACGGATCGCCATCTTCAGAAAGCGTGTGCGGGATGAAGCCGTAGTTACCCGGATAGGTCATCGGCGTGTAGAGGAAACGGTCGACGATCAGAGCACCGGCTTCCTTGTCCATCTCGTACTTGATCGGCTGACCGCCAACCGGCACCTCGACGATGACGTTGACGTCTTCAGGCGGGTTCTTGCCGATGGAAATTGCATCGATACGCATCGTGATCCTCAATTAGGTTCAATTCACCAAGCGTCGATAGCGAAAATCCGGCTCCAAGGCAATAAGCCATTGAATTGACGGGGCGGCCACGCAAGGAGAGGAAAGTTATTCCTCGACACACCTTGAGGGCGCATCAATTCTGCCAGACGAAGCCGACTTTCTTCAGCTGCGAACCACCGAAATCCTCCATCCCCTCAACGGCATCGTTGCCACCGTGACGGCGGAAGAAGCGGATTGCATGCTCGCTGTCTTCGAGGCACCAGACGACCAGACCGCGGCAGCCGAGCGAGGTCAAAAGCTTGCGGCTTTCGCTGAAGAGCCGCCGTCCGAGCCCGATGCCCTGGAATTCCGGCCGCAGATAAATCTCGTAGATTTCACCGTCATAGGGCAGCGCCCGGGCCCGGTTAAGACCAACCGTCGCATAACCGGCAATCTCGCCGGCGACGTCAACTACGAGAAGCGTTGCCGGTCCGTCCGTTGCCTTGCGCCACCATTTCTCGCCACGACGTTCCAGCATCTGGATCAGCGGCTTGTGCGGAATGAGACCGGCATAGGCCTGCACCCAGCTCTGCCGGTGTACATCCGAGATGGCTCGGGCATCCTGCGGATCTGCCCGCCGAACATCGATAGACAACGTCTTCATAACGCGACTTTAGGTCCTGCTATGCGGGCTCCGCCATCGGTCATTCATTAACCAGACGGATTGCCCACAGAGTTCTGATGGGGACAATGCGTATTGAGTTAACGCTTTTTTAACCTCGGTTACAAGCTGTGCGATTTGTAGGAACACAAAAAAGCCCGGCTTGCGGCCGGGCTTTTCACAACTAGATTTCAGGACGGCTTAGAGAGCGGCCTTCGACTTGTCGAAGCGCTTGCGGTCGTTGGCGTCGAGATAGATCTTGCGAAGACGGATCGACTTCGGCGTGACTTCCATCAGCTCGTCGTCCTGGATCCACGAAAGAGCGCGGTCGAGCGTCATGCGGATCGGCGGGGTCAGGCGAACGGCTTCGTCCTTGCCGGCCGAACGGATGTTCGTCAGCTGCTTGCCCTTCAGAACGTTGACTTCGAGGTCGTTGTCACGGGTATGGATGCCGATGATCATGCCCATGTAAACCTTGTCGCCCGGCTCGATGATCATCGGGCCGCGGTCTTCCAGGTTGAACATGGCGTAAGCAACAGCTTCGCCAGACTGGTTGGAGAGGAGAACGCCGTTGGTACGGCCGGTGATCTCGCCCTTGTAAGGCTGGTAGTCGTTGAACAGGCGGTTCATGATCGCCGTGCCGCGCGTATCGGTCAGCAGTTCCGACTGGTAGCCGATCAGGCCGCGGGTCGGAGCCAGGAACTTCAGGCGAACGCGGCTGCCGCCCGAAGGACGCAGTTCGGTCATCTCAGCCTTGCGCTCGGACATCTTCTGAACGACGACGCCGGAATGTTCTTCATCAACGTCGATGACGACTTCTTCGATCGGCTCCATGGTCTGGCCGGTCGTTTCATCCTTGTGCATGACGACGCGCGGACGCGAAACGGCAAGCTCAAAACCTTCGCGACGCATGGTTTCGATCAGAACGGCGAGCTGAAGTTCGCCACGGCCGGAAACGTAGAACGAGTCCTTGCCTTCGGCTTCTTCGATCTTCAGAGCGACGTTGCCTTCGGCTTCCTTGAACAGACGGTCACGGATGACGCGGCTGGTAACCTTGTCGCCTTCGGTGCCGGCAAGCGGGCTGTCGTTGACGATGAAGGACATGGTAACGGTCGGCGGATCGATCGGCTGGGCCTGCATGGCTTCGGTGATCGACGGATCGCAGAACGTGTCGGCAACGGTGCCCTTGGAGAGACCGGCGATGGCGACGATGTCACCTGCAACGGCTTCTTCGATCGGCTGACGCTCGATGCCACGGAATGCAAGGATCTTGGAGATACGGCCGGTTTCAACCGTCTTGCCGTCCTGAGACAGAACCTTGACGGCCTGGTTCGGCTTGATCGAGCCGGAAGCAACGCGACCGGTGATGATACGACCGAGGAATGGGTTGGCTTCGAGAAGCGTACCGATCATGCGGAACGGGCCTTCTTCGACCTTCGGCTCCGGAACGTGCTTGAGCACGAGATCGAGCAGCGGTGCCAGACCTTCGTCCTTCGGGCCTTCCGGGTTGAAGTTCATCCAGCCATCGCGACCGGAACCGTAAAGGATCGGGAAGTCGAGCTGTTCATCGGTGGCGTCGAGGTTCGCGAACAGGTCGAAAACTTCATTGATGACTTCTTCGTGGCGGCCGTCCGGACGGTCGATCTTGTTGATCGCGACGATCGGGCGAAGACCGACCTTCAGTGCCTTGCCGACAACGAACTTGGTCTGCGGCATCGGGCCTTCAGACGAGTCGACGAGAACGATCGCGCCGTCCACCATCGAGAGAATACGTTCGACTTCGCCGCCGAAGTCGGCGTGGCCGGGGGTGTCGACGATGTTGACGCGAACACCCTTCCACTCAACCGACGTCGCCTTGGCGAGAATCGTGATGCCGCGTTCCTTTTCGAGGTCGTTCGAGTCCATGACGCGTTCTGCAACGCGCTGGTTTTCGCGGAACGAGCCCGACTGTTTCAGGAGCTCGTCGACGAGCGTCGTTTTGCCATGGTCAACGTGCGCGATGATCGCGATGTTGCGAAGTGCCATATTAGGGGTTCTCTGAAGTTGGGGCGCAACAATTCTTTGGCCACGCCAATTTCGTTGGCGCGCTCATACCCCGTTTTTTGCAAATGCGAAAGGGGGGCCAAGCGCAACGGTTGAATCCATGGGTCTATTCAGCGACGAGACCGCTCCTTCTCAAGAGGGCAAGCAGGAGAAGCGGCAAAAGAGTGGTGATGAGAATGGCGATGAAGGCCATGGCCATGCCGAGCCCGATCGACCCCTGTTCGAACTGCCGCCAGATAAAGGTGGCAATCGTCTGCATGCCGACCGGCGCGATGACGACGGAGGCGACAAGCTCGCGCGAGGCAAGCGCGAAGACAAGCAGCATAGCCGAGGCAAGGCTCGGGAAAACCAGCGGCAGGAGAATGCGGCGGAAGGCTGTGATGCCGGACGCGCCGAAGACGCGAGCCGCCGCTTCGAGATTGTCACCGATCTGCTGGAAAGCGGCCGTCGAATACCGCATCGTCTGCGGCAGCAGGATGCAGCAATAGGCGAGAAGCAGGATGAACGGCGTATTGTAAGGCGTCGCCGGCAGCCACGGCATGTTCCACGCGAGGATCAGGCCGACGGCAACGACGATGCCCGGCAGCGCATTCGGAATGATCGTCAGGCTGTCGATCGCCAGCCGCCCGCGAATTTTCGTCTTTACCACCGTGTAAGCGGCCGTGACACCGATCAGGCCGGTAATCAGCGCCGTACCGATGCCGAGCGAAGAGCTGTTGGCCAACGCGCCGAGTGCGCCTGCACTGTTCTGGAAAACTGAGAGGAAATTGTCGAAACTCATATTGTCGAGCGCCAGCCCGCCGGAAATCGTCCGCGACATGGCAGTGGCAAGGATCGATAGCAGCGGCACGCCGGTCGCAAGGAAGGACACGATGATGAATGCCGCCAGCACCGGCCACTTCATCGCCCCGAGCGGCCGCTTGTCCTTGGCGGTCGGCTTGCCGTTGACCGTCTGGTAGGAACGCCGCGACAGGATCCAGCGCTGGCCGAGAAAGGTGATCAGCGACAGGCCGACCAGCAGCAGCGACATGATCGAAGCGCCCGGCAGATCGATCGGCCAGTCGGAAATGCGAAGATCGATGCCGGTGACGAGAACCTGGAAACCGGCGCGGCGGCCAAGCGCTGCCGGTGTGCCGTATTCCTCGATCGCCGCGGCAAAGACCAGCATCAGGCTGGCGGCAAGGCCCGGAGCGGAAAGCGGCAGCGTGATCCGCCAGAAAGCCCGCGTAGGCGTAGCACCGAATACGCGCCCGACATCCGCATATCGCGCACCGACCGCTTCAACCGTGCGCGACACGGCAAAATAGACGACCGGAAACGTGTTGAACGCCATCACCATCGTCATGCCGGCGAGCGAAAACAGGAATGGCGAAAGATTGAAGCCGACCAGTTGCTGCAGGTAACCGCGCGGCTGCAGCGTCATGATCCAGCCGAGCGTGGCGATATAGGGCGGGATCATGAAGGGCACGAGCAGCAGCACGTCGAACAGCGCCGCCCCCGGCACGCGGTAAAGCGCGCGAAACACGCCGAGCGGCACCGCAACGACCGCAGACGCCAGCACGACGCAGCAACCGAGCAGGATCGTATTGCCTGCCATGCCGATCAGGGCACCGTCATTCAGTGTGGCGATGAAGGAGGAAAACGGCTTCGCGAACGAACCTTGGCCGAGCTCGGGAAAAATGCCCTGCATGACGACTGCGGCAAACGGGACGGCGACGACCAAAAGCAGTCCCGCAATTGCCAGCCATGCGGCAGGAGCCGGTCCGCCAACGCTTTTTGCCGACATGGTTCAGTCCTTCATGTCCTGTCGCAGCATTCTTCAAACCACCCGATCCGGTGGCCTTAAAAATGATGCGCGACGTCCAAAACAAAACAGCGCCGCCTGCCCGAAGGCTGGCGGCGCTGCGAAGAGAATTACTTGCCGCCGAAGATCTTGGTGATCTCGCCGAGCGTTTCCTTGCGCTTGCCGTAGACGGCAGCGTTGTCGAACTTCAGGAGCTTCAGGTCGCTGATCAGCGGACGGTCGGCAGCAACGTCGGAGCGGGCCGGCATCAGCATCTGGGCGGCAACCATCTTCTGGCCGGCGTCAGACAGCATGTAGTCGATGAACTTCTTGGCCTCGTCCTGGTTCTTGGACCAGTTGAGGATCATCGCCGGACGCGGTGCAATGACCGTGCCGGAAGCCGGGAAGACGACCTCGACGCTTTCGCCCTTCTTTGCGGCGGCAAGCGTGATGTAGTCGACTGCACCGAAGACGGCGGCCTTGGCACCCTGCAGAACCGGGTTCAGGGCTTCGGCATTGGCGCCGGCAATGATCGCGCCATTGGCCTGCAGGTCCTTGAACAGCTTGAAATCGTCCTGGCCGGCAAGAGCAGCCGTCAGTTCGAAGGACGAGCCGGACTGTGCCGGGTCCGGAATGTTGACCATGTCCTTGTATTCCGGCTTGGTCAGGTCAGCCCATTCGGAAGGCTTCGGCGTGCCGCTCTTGGTGTTCCAGGCGATGCCGAGGGCCGAGATGCCCTGTGCGACAGCATAGTCGGACTTCAGGAAATCAGGAACCTTGGCAGCGTTGGGGCTGGAATACTTGACCAGCCAGCCGCGCTTTTCGAAATCGGTCGCGGTATCCCAGGAAGCCGAGATCAGAACGTCGACGACCGGGTTGGATGCTTCCGCTTCGATACGGGCCATGACCTTGCCGGTCGTTGCCTGGAAGACATTGACCTTGATGCCGGTTTCTTTGGTGAAACCTTCCGACATCTTGTCGATCAGGCTCTGCGGGCCGGCGGTGTAGACGGTGATGTCGGCATGCGCGACACCGGCCATCAGGACGGCGGCAACGGCACCGAGTGTAATGCTCTTCAACGACTTGAACATGTCCCAAAACTCCTGTTGGGGTGAATGCTTACGGATGCGGATGATTTGAATTTTCGAACCAGCGGACCTGGTCGAGATCGATGGAAAGACCGACGCCATCGCCGGGCTTGAGCTTGTAGCGGCTCAACACCTGCAGCTCGACCTGATCGGCGCCGATCAGCGAGACGGTTGCCAGATGCCCGTCGCCGCGGAACTGCGAGCGCAATACGCTGGCCGCCAGCCGGTCCGGCTGGATCTCGCCGGGCGTGATCGCCGCAACCGGGATGAGAATGCTGCGGGCACCGGCCGGGCCTTGATCGGCGCGCATCAGGGCAACGTCGCTATTGCCGAAGAACCAGCAGGCATCGCGGTTTTGCAACTCGGCGATACCCCCCAGGCGCAGGAAATCGGCAACTTCAGGCGTCGCGGGCTTCGCCACCAGTTCGTCCGGGCTGGCAAGCTGTTCGATCAGCCCGCCGCGCATGACGGCGACCTGATCTGCAAGCGTCAGCGCTTCCGAGTGATCGTGGGTGACATAAATGGCGGTAAGACCGAGAGAGGCGATCAGCTCGGCAAGTTCGCCGACCATGTTTTCGCGCAATTCGCGGTCGAGATTGGAAAGCGGCTCGTCGAACAGGATAAGCTGCGGCTCGGCGACGATTGCCCGTGCGATCGCCACGCGCTGCTGTTGCCCGCCCGAAAGATCGCTCGGCCGGCGGCCCACATAGGCGGAAAGCCCGACCCGCTCCAGCGCATGCATCGTGCGTTGCTCACGCTCAGTGCGACCGATGCCGCGCATTTCGAGCGGAAAGGAAACATTGCCACCAACCGTCATATGCGGCCAGAGGGCGTAGTCCTGGAAAACCATGCCGAGATTGCGCTTTTCCGGCGGCGCGAATGTGCCGTTCGCAGCATCGGCAACCACCTGACCGGCGATCGACACGGAACCTTTGCTGGGTGCGAGAAGCCCGGCAACCAGCCTCAGAAGCGTGGTCTTGCCACAGCCCGAAGGACCGAGAAGTGCAAGCGTCTTGCCTTGGCCCAGCGCTACATCGATGCCCTTGAGCACCGGTGTTGCACCATAGTGCAGCTCCAGTCCGGCCGCAGAGACGGCAACGTTGCTTTTAAGGCTGTCAATTGTCATGGGAACCGGCGTCGGCAGAAGATGATGCCGGTTCCTTAGTCAGCCCACATGACAGGAAAGTTACACTTTCATGACAGCAGGATGACAGTTACTGATGATGACCGGTGCCGGATCAGGCCTCGCCGCCCGCAAGCTCGGCCACCATGGCCAAACCTTTCTTCTTCAACATCGCCGTCGGATCCGGCAGCTTGCCGCGGAAAGCCTTGTAGGTCACCTCCGGATCGATCGAGCCGCCAACCGAATAGATGTTGTTCTTGAGCTTGCGCGCCATGACGGGATCGAAGGCATTGCCGACCTCCTCGAAGGCCGAGAATGCATCCGCATCCAGCACTTCCGACCACATGTAGGAGTAATATCCGGCCGCATAACCTTCGCCGGAAAACACGTGCTGGAAATGCGGCGTTGCGTGGCGCATGACGAGCGACGCCGGCATTTTCAATTCCGACAGAATTTCGCCCTGCACCGCCATCGGATCATCCGCCGGGGCGCGGGTGTGGAAGGCCATGTCGACCAGCGCCGATGCGGTAAACTCGACCGTCGCAAAACCGGCATTGAAGGTGCGCGCCGCCAGAACCTTGTCGAGCAGCTGCTTCGGCATCGGCTTGCCGGTCTCGTAATGCACGGCGTATTTTTCGAGGATTTCCGGCACGGTCAGCCAATGTTCGTAAAGCTGCGAGGGCAGTTCGACGAAATCGCGCGACACGCCGGTTCCGGAAACGGACGGATAGGTCACATCCGACAGCATGCCGTGCAGCGCATGGCCGAATTCGTGGAACAGCGTGCGTGCATCATCGAGCGAAAGCAGCGCCGGCTTGCCTTCCGCGGGCTTGGCGAAATTGCAGACATTGTAGATGATCGGCAGCTCGCCCTCGGCCCCGTTCTTCAGCGTCAGCTTGTGCTGCGACTGGAACGAGCTCATCCATGCGCCGGAACGCTTGGAAGACCGGGCGAAATAATCGCCGAGGAAGAGCGCCTTCAAGGCACCGCTCTCGTCGCGCAGTTCGAAAACCCGCACATCCGGGTGATAGGCCTCAATACCCTTCAGCTCGGTCAGCGTAACGCCGAACAGCCGCTTGGCGACATCGAAGCAGGCCTCGATGACCTTTTCCAGCTGCAGATAGGGCTTCAGCTCGGATTCGGAGAAGGAGAAAGTCCGCTCGCGCAGCTTCTCGGCGTAGTAACGCCAATCCCACGGCATGACCGGATGGTTCTTGCCCTCTTCTGCCACCAGCTTGCCAAGGCTTGCCTCTTCTTCAAGCGCCTTGGAGCGCGCCTTGTCCCAGACCTTGTGCAGCAGGTCGTTCACATTGTCGGCGGTCTTCGCCATCGTGTTGTCGAGTTTCAGCGCCGCAAAATTCTCGTAACCGAGAAGCTTCGCTTTTTCCGCACGCAGCGCCAGCGTCTCGCGAACGATCGCGACATTGTCCCGCGCACCGCCGTTTTCACCGCGCGCCACCCAGGCCTTGAACGCCTGCTCGCGCAGGTCACGACGAGCGGAAAATGTAAGGAACGGCTCGATGATCGAACGGGACAGCGTCACCATGTAACCGCCTGCCTCACCGCGATCCTTGGCGGCTGCGGCCATCGCATCGCGCAGAAAATCCGGCAGGCCTTCAAGCTCGGCCTCTTCGGTCAGCTTCAGCGACCATTCCTTCTCGTCTCCGAGAACATTCTGGCCGAACTGCGCTCCGAGACCGGCCAGCTTTTCGCCGATCGACGAAAGCCGGTCCTGCTCCGGCTTGTCGAGCTTGGCGCCCGATTTGACGAAACCTTTCCAGTGACGCTCCAGAACCCGCTCCTGCTCGAGCGTCAACCCAAGCTCCGCCCGCTTTTCCCACAGGGCATCGATACGGGCGAAAAGGGCGGCATTGGTGCCGATCTTCGAATAATGCCGGGACATTTTTGGCGCGATCTCCCGCTCCAGCGCCTGGATCGTCTCGTTCGTATGCGCACCAGCCTTGCCCCAGAACAGGGAAGAGACACGGGAAAGCTCGTCGCCCGCGATTTCCAGCGCTACGACAGTGTTTTCAAAGCTCGACGCTTCCGGATTGTTGGCAATGGCGTCGATCTCAGCCTCGTGACTTGCCAGAGCCACCTCGAAAGCGGGGGCAAAATCCTCGTCCTTGACGAGATCAAACCGCGGCAGGCCTTCATGCCCGCTCCACTCGACAAGGGCACGATTGACGGAAGCGTTGGCCATAAGGGAAATCCTTCTGCGATTCTGAAATTGTTTCTGGTCTACAGGATAGGTTGTCGAAAGTCTGGATCAAGTACGACAAAGCGAAGCTTCACGCAGTCGTTCCACGGAACCTCAAGCTTTTCCGTTTGCGGCCACGCGGAAAGATAGTAAGTCAACCTTATGAGCCTTCCAGTCAAAATCATCTCCCATGATGCGCCGCAAGGCGATCTCCTGGGCCTGCTGATCGTCGATACCGCGCGCGCATTGCGAACGGCATTTGAAAATCGCATCAACGCGGCAGGGCTGGGCCTCACCCCCGGCGAGGCAAGGGCGCTGATCCACATCGCCGATCACGAAGGCAGCCGGCAGCTCGACATCGCCTCGCAGATGAGCGTCGAGCCGATGACGCTCTGCACCTATCTCGACAAGCTGCAGACGCTGGGCCTGATCGAACGCCAGAAATGCTCGGCGGATCGACGCGCCAAACGGATTGCGCTGACGAAAACGTCGGATGACATGATCCGCAGGATCCGTGTGGAACTCCACGTCATTCTCGACCACGCGACTTCAGGCCTGTCGCTGGAGGCAAAGAGCCAGCTCGAAACATCGCTTGCGGTGGTGAACAGGAACCTCCAGGAGACCTCTCCTGCCGCTCCAACGGGTGCCCCGATCACTTCATCGAGTGCCGATGAGCGAAGCTGATACCGCCGCCCGCCCGACAATCATGACGGAGCGGCGCACGACCGTCATCGGCGCGCTCCTGACCGCGATCGGCCCCGTATCGATGGCGGTCTATACACCCGCCATGCCGGAACTCGTTCGCGCTTTCGGCACGACGGAAGCGGCCATCAAGCTCTCGCTATCGCTTTATTTCGGCGGTTTCGCCCTCGCGCAGTTGCTCGCCGGCCCGGTATCCGACGCTTATGGCCGGAAGAAAGCCTCGATCGCCTTCCTGACCATATATGTCCTGGGCTCGCTGATCGCGGCCATGGCGGTCGACGTCAACTGGATCCTTGCAGGACGGTTGATCCAGGGCATCGGCGCTTCGGTGGGCGTCACCGTTGCCCGCGCCGCCGTCCGCGACCAATTTGTGGGTGCACAGGCCGCGCGGATCATGAACATGATCGGCATCATTCTGGCGATCGGCCCGGCGCTCGGCCCCACTATCGGCGGGCTTGCACTTTCCGCTTTCGGATGGCAGTCGATCTTCCTGCTGATGATCGCTTTCGGCGGCGGCGCATTGCTAACCTGCATCTTCGTGCTGAAGGAAACCGCGGTTCCGGATCGCTCGCGCCTGCAACCCGTCACGCTGGTGAAAACCTATGCCGACCTGATAACCGACCTGCGCTTTCTCTTTCCCTCGCTCATTCTCGGCGGCTCTATCGGCGCGCTTTATGCTCAGGGCACCATGTTGCCCTTTGTCCTGATCGATGTCGTCGGCCTCAGCCCCACCGAATTCGGCCTCGGCATGCTGGCGCAAACCGGCTCCTATCTGGGTGGATCAATCGTCCTACGGATGGTATCCGGCCGCATTTCCGGGCCTGCAGCCGTTTCGATAGGTATCAGCTTCTGCGGTACAGGCGGCCTTCTGATGCTGCTGTCCGTGCATCTGCTCGATCCGACATTCCTGTCGATCATGGCACCGGTTGGCATCTGCACCTTCGGCATTGCCTTTCTGTCGCCGCATGTCGTCACGGCCGGCCTGGCTGCATTTCCCAAAGTGGCGGGTTCGGCTTCGGCGCTGATGGGCTTCATCCAGATGGGCGGCGGATTTGTCGGCGGGCTGATGGCTGCAACTTTCGCAAGCCCGCTCACCTCCTTCGGCACGATCATCCCCGTGATGGAATTCACCGCGGTCGCGGCCTACCTCGCCCATCGTTTCATCAGCCGCCGGCAATAAAAAACCCCGCTGCGATGACAGCGGGGTCTGATGGACAAATCGGTTGACCCAATTACTTCATCTGGCTGCGCTTGGCGAGCGTGCGCAGGCGCAGCGCGTTGAGCTTGATGAAGCCGGCGGCATCCTTCTGGTCGTAGGCACCGTGATCGTCTTCGAAAGTGACCAGCGCGTCGGAGTAAAGCGACTTGTCGCTTTCGCGGCCGGTGACCATGACATTGCCCTTGTAGAGCTTCAGCGTCACTTCGCCTTCGACATGCTCCTGGCTCTTGTCGATCAGGGCCTGCAGCATTTCGCGTTCCGGCGAGAACCAGAAGCCGTAGTAGATCAGCTCTGCATATTTCGGCATCAGCTCATCCTTGAGGTGAGCCGCACCGCGATCAAGCGTGATGCTCTCGATTGCACGGTGAGCCGTAAGCAGGATCGTGCCGCCGGGGGTCTCGTATACGCCGCGCGACTTCATGCCGACAAAACGGTTTTCGACGAGGTCGAGACGGCCGATGCCGTTGTCGCGGCCATAGTTGTTGAGCTGTGCGAGCAGGGTTGCCGGCGACATCTCGACACCGTTGATCGAGACGGCGTCACCCTTGCGGAAACCGATCTTGATCGTCGTTGCCTGGTCGGGAGCGGCTTCCGGCGAGATCGTGCGCATATGCACATATTCCGGAGCCTCGACGGCCGGATCTTCCAGAACCTTGCCCTCGGACGACGAGTGCAGCAGGTTGGCGTCGACGGAGAACGGCGCTTCGCCCTTCTTGTCCTTGGCAACCGGGATCTGGTGCTGTTCGGCAAAATTCAGAAGATCGGTACGGCTCTTGAACGACCAGTCGCGCCACGGGGCGATGATCTTGATGTCCGGGTTCAGCGCATAGGCCGACATTTCGAAACGAACCTGGTCATTGCCCTTGCCGGTCGCGCCGTGAGCGATCGCGTCTGCGCCGGTCTTCTTGGCGATCTCGATCAGGTGCTTGGAGATCAGCGGACGGGCAATCGACGTGCCGAGCAGGTAGACGCCTTCATAAACGGCATTGGCGCGGAACATCGGGAAAACGAAGTCGCGGACGAATTCTTCGCGGACGTCCTCGATGAAGATTTCCTTGATGCCCAGCATCTCGGCCTTCTTGCGCGCCGGCTCGAGCTCTTCGCCCTGACCAAGGTCTGCGGTGAAGGTGACAACTTCAGCGTTGAGTTCGGTCTGCAGCCATTTCAGGATGATCGAGGTGTCGAGACCGCCGGAATAGGCGAGAACGACCTTCTTTACGTCTTTCGGGAGTGCCATGATAAATTTGTCCGTCTGCGGGTGGCGGCGGAGACAATTCCGCCGAAATTGGATCGCCGAAGTTTTTAGCGAGTTTCTACAGCCGCGCAAGGAAAACCCGGAGAAACCCCGTCAGAGATGACGCCGCACGTTCATGCCTGCGGCAGAATCATCGTCCATGCTTGCGGCGTTTCTCTGCAAGGAACTTGTCGAAATCGAAAGACCGCGGCTCGCCTGAAGCTTCGCCTTCATCGACCGCCGCACGCAAAGCCTCGATTGCGCTCTCCTCACTCTACTTGGGCAAGTACAGCGCCTTTTCTATTACGTCGCTTTCGGACACATAACGTCCACTAGCAACCAAACCTCGAATAAAAGCGGCTAAGGCATCATCCACCTTGATCGATATGATCTCGCCCATCGGCTTGGCTCCGCTTCAATATCCCGTCATGTTGACGCGATAGCGATAAGTACCATATCCCGCCGGACCTTTGAACAGCAGCGTCATAGAGGAGACCGACCCATGACCGTTACTCATCCCGCTCTGAAAAAGGACAATGTCGCCGTCGTCACCGGAGCTGCTTCCGGCATCGGCCTTGCCGCAGCGAAAGAATTTGCCCGCCTCGGCCTTTCCGTCGTGCTTGTCGATCTGGAAGGTGACAAGCTTGTCGAGGCTTGTCGCGAAGTGACCGCACTTGCCGAAGGCGGCGAACATGACGTCGCGGCGATCGGTACCGACGTATCGAAACCCGATGAGATCGCAGCACTCGAACGCGCCGTCATCCAGCGTTTCGGCCGCGTCCATGTGCTGATGAACAATGCCGGCATCCAGCCCGGCAGCAGCATTTTCGGCCCGCAGGCCAATTGGGAAAATGTGCTCGCCGTCAACCTGATGGGCGTCGTCAACGGCAGCCGCATCTTCGGCCCCGCGATGATCGCCCATGGCGAACCGGCTCTCATCATCAACACCGGCTCCAAGCAGGGCATCACTACCCCGCCCGGCGATCCCGCCTATAACGTCTCCAAATCCGGCGTTAAAACCTTAACCGAGGCGCTGCAGCACGAGCTGCGCAACACCGAAGGCTGCCAGGTTTCCGCACATCTCCTCATACCCGGCTTCGTCTTCACCCCGCTTGCCGCGGGTGGCCGGACCGAAAAGCCGGAAGGCGCATGGACCTCCGAACAGACGGTCGGTTTCATGATCGAGAGCCTCGGTCGCGGTGATTTCTATATCCTTTGCCCTGACAACGACGTGGATCGTGCCACCGACGAACGCCGTATGGCCTGGGCGATCGGCGATGTCATCGAAAACCGGCCGCCGCTTTCCCGCTGGCATCCGGATTTTGCCGATGCATCAAAACAATTCATCAGCAACCGTTGATTGATTGATTTGGCATAAGCTCGAAAGCCGGATAAACGGAACCGACAATCCTCCGGCTTTCGAGAACGATCATGGAATTCCTGCCGAGCCTGCCGACCCTTTTGGCCTTCACCGCCGCCGGTCTTCTTCTGTCAATCACGCCGGGGCCGGATATGACCCTGTCGATCAGCCGAGCCATCAGCCAGGGCCGCAAGACGGCGCTGCTTGTCGTGCTGGGCACGAATTTCGGCATCGTCTGCCATACGCTTCTGGTCGCCTTCGGCATCTCGGCGCTGATCACCGCCTCACCGACCGCCTTCTTCATCCTGAAGACCGGTGGCGCCGCCTATCTTCTGTGGCTGGCCATCCAGGCGATCCGTTTCGGCTCCAGCCTCTCGGTCGAAAAGGTCGACCGGCCGGAAAGCAGCGCCCTCGCCAGCATTTCACTCGGCTTCTGGGTTAACATCCTGAACCCCAAGGTCATCATCTTCTTCATGACCTTCCTGCCGCAATTCGTCTCGGCCCACGACCCGCATGTCACCGGCAAGCTGATCTTCTTCGGGCTTTATTTCATCCTCATCGGAATGCCGATCAACGTCATGGTCGTGCTGGCAGCTGACAGGCTTTCCGCCTGGCTTCAGGCCAACCCGAAAGTTTTGCGGGGCATCGACTACACCTTTGCCGGCGTCTTCTCGATCTTTGCGGCAAAAATCTTCTTCACCCAGGCGCGTTGACCGACAAAGCGCTGATCGGCATCAGCCGATCAGCAATGCATCGTCGTCCAGCGTTTCGCCGCGCATCTTGCGGAACATGGCGATCAAGTCCTCGACCTGCAGATCCTTGCGGCTGTCGCCGCTGACATCGAGAATGATCTCGCCGCCATGCAGCATGATCGTGCGATGGCCGAAATCCAGCGCCTGACGCATGGAATGCGTCACCATCAGCGTCGTCAGCTTGCGCTCCGACACGACGCGCTGAGTGAGTTTCATGATGAATTCCGCCATGCCCGGATCGAGCGCGGCCGTATGCTCGTCGAGCAGCAGCACATCCGAACCCGCCATCGTCGCCATGACCAGCGACACCGCCTGGCGCTGACCGCCGGAGAGAAGATCCATGCGGTCCTTCATCCGGTTTTCAAGCCCTAGATTGAGTTCGGCAATCCGCTCGCGGAAAATCTCCCGACGGCGCGGGCCAAGTGCCGAGCGCAGGCCGCGGCGCTCGCCACGGCGGGTAGCAAGCGCAAGATTCTCCTCGATCGACAGAGACCCACAGCTTCCCGCCAGCGGATCCTGGAACACACGAGCGACGAGACCGGCACGGGCGGATGTCGACTTGCGCGTCACATCGGTACTGCCGATCATCACCTTGCCTTCATTCGCCAACACGTCGCCGGCGAGAACACCGAGAAGGGTCGATTTGCCGGCACCGTTCGAGCCGATGACGGTGACGAAGGAACCTTCCTCGATCGTCAGGTTGACGCCCTTGAGCGCCTCCTTCTGCAGCGGCGTACCCTTGCCGAAGGTGACGTGGATATTGCTGAGATCGATCATGACGAAGCTCCCCGGCGCAGGCGCGGCAGAACGAGCGCCACGGCCACCAGAACGGCGGTGACGAGATTGAGGTCGGAGGCCTTGAGGCCCAGCGCATCCGTCGACAGCGCCAGCTGAATGGCGATACGGTAAAGGATCGAGCCGACAACGCAGCCGATCAGCGCCAGCAGAATGCCGCGTGCGCCAAACAGCGTTTCGCCGATGATGACGGCTGCGAGACCGACAACGATGGTGCCGACACCGGAGGTGACATCGGCAAAACCGTTGGTCTGGGCAAACAGCGCGCCGCCAAGTGCGACTAGAGCGTTGGAAAGCGCAAGACCGAGATAGACCTGCCAGCTCGTATCGATGCCCTGTGCCCGCGACATGCGCGGATTGGCGCCGGTTGCGCGCATTGCAAGCCCCGCATCGCTTTCGAGAAAGCGCCAGACGGCAATCACCGCGATGACCACCAGCACGCCGACGAAAAGCGGACGCACATAGACTTCACGCAGGCCGAGGCCAAAGAACGGGCTCAACATCGTATCGGCATTGATCAGCGCCACATTCGGCTTTCCCATCACCCGCAGGTTGACGGAGAAAAGCGCGATCATCGTCAGGATCGAGGCAAGCAGGTTGAGAATGCGGAAGCGCACGTTGAGAAACGCCGTCACCGTGCCGGCGGCGGCACCGGCAACCATGGCGGCTGCGGCTGCAAGCCATGGATTGATGCCGACCGTAATCAGCACGGCCGCAACGGCAGCACCCAGCGGAAACGATCCATCGACCGTGAGATCGGGAAAATCGAGCACTCGGAAGGCAAGAAATACACCGATGGCAACAAAGGCGAAAACCAGCCCGAGTTCCACTGCGCCCCAGAAGGCGATCTGACTAAGCACCTTGTCGTGCTCCCCTTATTGTCCGTCGCGTCTCGCGCCGGTTGGTCGTCGGTCACACCGGATGATTGTGACATCACCCGGTGCGTCGGTAACAGTGATTTATTCGACCGTGCGCGTGGCGCGCGAAACGATGGCCTCGGGCAACGTCACACCCATGCGGGTGGCGGCGCCCTTGTTGATGACGAGATCGGTGCCCGCAGCAACAGTGACCGCGATATCGCCGGGAGCCTCACCCTTGAGGATACGGGCAACGATCGCACCGGTCTGCTTGCCCACGTCGAAATAGTTGAAGCCGAGGGCGGCAACCGCACCGCGATCGACCGAACCGGTATCGGCGGCATAAAGCGGGATCTTGGCTTCCTCGGCAACGCCGACGGCTGCTTCGAATGCGGAAACGATCGTGTTGTCGGTCGGGATGTAGAAAACATCGGCACGGCCGACGAGACCGCGGGCAGCACCCTGTACTTCGGCCGACTTGGTCGCAACCGACTCGACAACCGTCATGCCGTTCTTCGCGGCCTCTTCCTTCAGCGCGGCGAGGATCGAAACGGAATTGGTTTCAGCCGTGTTGTAGAGGAAACCGATCGACTTCGCATTCGGCGAGATTTCCTTGATCAGCTTGATATGTTCGGCAACCGGCGACATGTCCGAAAGGCCGGTCACGTTACGGCCGGGCTTCGCCATATCCTTGACCAGCTGGGCGCCGACCGGATCGGAAACGGCGGTGAACACGACCGGGATGTCGCGGGTAGCGGAAACGACGGCCTGGGCCGAAGGCGTGGAGATCGGCACGATGACGCTCGGCTCCTCACCGACGAACTGGCGGGCGATCTGTGCGGCCGTACCCGGATTGCCCTGCGCGGACTCATAGATGAATTTCAGGTTCTCACCATCCTTGTAGCCTGCATCGGCCAAGGCTTCCTTCACACCGTCGCGAACCGCGTCGAGTGCGGGATGTTCAACAATGGCCGTCACGGCCACGCTGACGTCTGCCGCCTTGACGGGCATGGCAAGAGCCGTGGCTGCAGCGAGGGCGAGAATGAAAGCGCGCATAGGTTTCCTCCGGGCGATTTTTTAGCTTTCGGGTTTCTTATGGAGCCGAGCATCCGAAATCAACAACGACATGCTCACAGCCCACAAACCGCGACACAGGGACACCTGCTTTGGCTAGACCTGCAACAATTGCATCACAGCTAGTGCCGAACACCCCTTGCAGGAAAAGTAATTTTGATACAAATAATTTGAATGCAAAGAGATTTGAACGATCCCAAAGCCGTGTTCGGCGGCGCCGTTGTCGTATTCGCCCGAAGGTGGCGAATGTTTATCGATGAGAAGCTGGCCGAGAGCGGCCTGACCGACGCCAGCTGGACGCCGCTGATATATCTGCACCGTCTGGGTGACGGCATGCTGCAGAAAGAACTGGCCGCCGCCTCCGGCCTCGACGAGTCCAGCCTTGTGCGGCTGATCGATATCCTGTCGAAACGCGGCCTTCTCGAGCGCCGGATCGATCCGGACGATCGCCGCGCCCGCAGGCTTTTTCTGACCGACCAAGGCAGGAAGACGGCTTTCGCCATACGCGAACAGCTCGTCACCCTGGAGAAGGAGTTACTGGCGGATTTCAGCGACACAGACATCGCCGCCGTTCTGCGCGTCTGTGAGCGCGTAGAAGATAGGATCGAAGAGGCGAAAGCCGAGATGAAGACGCGATCATGAAAGCAGTGACTACGATCTTCGATATTGACCCGGCCCGGCTGCGTTTCACCGCCCGCACCGCCATCGCAGCGTGCCTGGCGCTTGCCATCGGCACCCTGATCGGACTTGATCACCCGCAATGGGCAGCGATGACCGTCTGGATCACCGCCCTGCCGACGCGCGGCCAACGGCTTGAGCGAAGCTTTGCCCGTGTTCTCGGCACGATCGTGGGGGCGTTGGCCGGAGTTGGTCTCATGGTCCTGACGGGAAACGATCCGCTCGGCATCATCATCGGCCTTACAATCTGGCTCGGCCTGTGCGCTGGCACCGGAAACCTGCTTACAGGTCCGGCCTCCTATACCAGTCTTCTGACCGGATATTCCGCCGCAATGGTTGCGCTCCTTGGTTACGGCCATGACACGTCCATCTGGATGCTGGCGATCGACCGCATGGCAACGGCCTGTCTCGGCGCCGCCGTCGGCACGATCGTCGCTCTAGTCTTTTCTCCGAAACCACAGTCTGTCGATCTATCCAGGCGCGTGAAAACCATCATGCAGATCTGCCTCGACCATGTGGCGACCGGTGAAGGCGATGGAAACGAACGTTCGCGGCTCATCCTCGAGATAGCCGCACTGGACGAAAGCCTCGACATAGTCTCGGCCGGTTCACTCGGCACCCGCCGGAAGGCCCGCGATATCCGCAGTCTTCTTTCTGCTTTGAGCGAACTGCTGCTCGACACCCGGTCACCGCGCGAGGAGGATGCGGGCGAACCGCTGGCGGCAAATGGAGATCAGGATGATCTCTCCAAACGCCTGCGCGAAATGGCTGCGAATCTTGAAACCGATTTTCCGCATCGCGCCGCCCACCTCAGAGCCATGATCCCGCTCTGGCAGCGAGCGAACAGGACCGCAGCCGCGATCGGCCCGGTATCGGAACGCCCCGTGCCGCAGCATCGCGACTGGATCGGCGCACGTTATGCGGCATTGAGATCGATGAGCGCTGTCGCGACCACCGGCCTTGTATGGATAGCAACCGGCTGGCAGCTAGGCCCTTACATGGTCATGGGCGCAGCCATCATGACCTCGGTCTTTTCGACTTTTCCGAATCCCGGGCTTCAGATGCGCTGGGTGGTCGCAGGCGCAGCAGGTGGTGTCTGCGCAGCAGTTCTGTCCCATCTCGTCATCATGCCGATGGCCGGTAGCGTTATGGAGGCAGCCCTGCTCATCATGCCCTTCACACTTGTCGGGATGTTGCCGATGGCGCATCGCCGCGTCGGACTGGCGGGCATGGACTATAATCTCATCTACCTGCTGATGATGAACCCCCACGTGCCGGCGAACCCCGAGCCTGGCCATGTGCTTCTGCAGGCCTTCGGCGTCATGCTCGGCCCCGTCACGGCCTATCTGGCCTTTGTCGCCTTGCCCATGGATACAGGTAAGCGGCTGGATTTTGTCATAAGGCTGATGGTGCATGAGCTGACCTCGATGGCGAAGGGCGCATTCGACAAGCCGGAACGCTACCGGCATTGGCGCATGCGCATCTATCATCGCCTCGTCATGCTGGTTCGCTGGAGCGAGAAGAGCGGGAGTGGCGGAGGTTTTGCCATAAGCGGCGGTATGGGTGCATTGCAGCTCGGAAACAGCCTCTATGCGATCCGCTGCATGATGACCGAAAGCATGATCGACGCGCAGTCGAAACGGGCGCTTCGCGCGACGTTATTGAGCATTGCTCATCTGTCCCGCAAACCCGAAAGGGTCGTACATGCCTTCACAAAGGCAGCAGAAAAACTGCAGGCGACATATCCGCAGGACGCCGCCCGGCTGACCGAGACGGCCGCTCTCGTCGCGGCCAATCAGGATTTCTTTCGCCGGGCCGGCTGAGCCAAAAAGGCTCAGTCGTCGTCTTCGCCGTGACCGGCGATCATCATCGCTTCGAAGGCAAGACGCTCGGTCTTGCGCATGCGCTCCGATTCCGACTTCAGCTGGCCGCAAGCCGCCAAAATATCGCGGCCGCGCGGCGTGCGGATCGGCGAAGCGTAACCGGCCTGATTGATGAAATCGGCAAACTTCTCGATCGTCGCCCAGTCGGAGCACTGATAGTTCGTGCCCGGCCACGGGTTAAACGGAATGAGGTTGATCTTCGCCGGAATGCCCTTGAGCAGCTGAACCATCAGCTTGGCGTCTTCCAGGCTGTCGTTGACGTCCTTCAGCATCACATATTCGAAAGTGATGCGGCGGGCATTCGACAGGCTCGGATAGGCCCGGCAGGCGTCGAGCAGTTCCTTCAGCGGATATTTCTTGTTGATCGGCACCAGCATGTCGCGCAACTCGTCGCGCACCGCATGCAGCGAGATTGCCAGCATCACGCCGATCTCTTCGCCGGTCCGGTAGATTTCCGGAACGACACCTGAAGTGGACAGGGTGACGCGACGCTTGGAAAGCGACAGGCCGTCGCCATCGGTGGCGATCAGAAGTGCTGTCTTGACGCTGTCGAAATTGTAGAGCGGCTCGCCCATGCCCATCATCACGATATTGGTGACCTTGCGGTCGCCGGTCGGCACGAAAGCGCCGGGCGGCGTGTCCGCACCCGGAAAATCGCCCAGACGGTCGCGGGCAAGCAGAAGCTGCGACAGGATTTCCTCTGCCGTCAGGTTGCGCACCAATTTCTGCGTGCCGGTGTGACAGAAGGAACAGGTCAGCGTGCAGCCGACCTGGCTGGAAATGCACAGCGTGCCGCGACCTTCTTCCGGAATATAGACGGTCTCGATCTCGACCGGACGGCCGGCGCCGCGCGACGGGAAACGCAGCAGCCACTTGCGGGTGCCGTCATTGGAGATCTGCTCCTCGACGATTTCCGGCCGCGCAATGGTGAAATGCTCCTTCAGCATCTCGCGCATGTCCTTGGCGACATTGGTCATCGCGTCGAAATCGGAAACGCCGCGGATATAAAGCCAGTGCCACAGCTGGTTGACGCGCATGCGCAGCTGCTTTTCCGGCACGCCCTTTTCATGCAGGGCTTTTGCCATCTGCGGCCGCGTCAGGCCGATCAGCGACGGCTTGGACGTGAAAAGATCCGGATTGGCAACCAGCGGCTTCTTGGCGATGGCACCGGGGGCAATGGCCTCTGTGACTGACATATTCTATCCCGTTCGAGCACATGCACATCGCCACCGCGCGATCGGCGGAGGGCTTGGGCATGTCTGTGCGTGAAACCTGTATCGGTCGCGGCAACATTCGGCCCGACCATGTTGGCGCGGGCTTTAGCATCAAAATAGGTCCGCGTCACCCTGTCTTCAACAAACACGAAAGGCCGGTCAGATGACCGGCCTCCGCTTAAATCGACGACGTATCGCTTACTTGCAGGTTTCGATCTGCTTCAGTGCAGCCGAAATGCCCTGCAGAGAATAGGCGTAATTGGTCTTCGTGCCACGGCCCGAAACGGCGCTGACGCTCATGTTATGACCGGTCTTCATGGCATTGACGAGTGCCGGCTCTTCGGCCGCATTCTCGACCCAGGCAGCCTTTTCCTTGGTGAACATGGTAAAGTTCTTGCCATCGATGGTGACAGTCACCTTAGAATTGGCCTGCAGCGGATAACCTACCATTGCCTGCGGTTCATAGGAGACGCTCTGGCCCGGACGTTGCGACACGATGAAGAAAATGTCGCCGTGATCGACGCTAGCAGGTTCCTTGGTGGTCGGAACAGAAAGGACATAGCAGACCGTGCTGTTGCCGGACTTGTACGAATAGGCACCCCATGCCTTGAATTGCTGGATGCGGGTCGGCGTCTGAGCCGAGGCGATGCCTGCGCTTACGAAGGTAAGAGCAAGGGCGAGTGCGACTGTGCGTGCGGACATGGTTTCCTGCCGAGTTTTGTTATACGTGACGCTTCAACGGTAAGGGCGGGTGAAGCGGGCCATGATCTGGTTCATTTTGACTTAATTCTGGTTACCAATCCGTCAACATTGGAATTGGTTGCGCGCTCGCTGTAATGTGCTGTCAATGACACAAGGAATAGGGCAACAGTTTGTCCTCTTCCAAACTCCCGCAATGACATTAGTATGGCCGCATAGATGCGAATCTAGGCTTTGAAAGAATTGCGTAGTTTGGATGCAGGGTAACGATCGGGACTACTTTGCGCGCTTGACCAGGGCTGTCGCCGTGGAGCGTGACCAGGCAGCCTTTGGGGTGCTCTTCGATCATTTTGCCCCGCGGCTCAAATCCTGGCTGATGAGCCAGCGGATTCCCGTCGATGAAGCGGAAGAGCTTGTCCAGGAAGTGATGACCGTACTCTGGCATCGTGCTTCTCTCTACGATCCGCAAAAATCCTCGCTTTCTACCTGGCTGTACCGCATCGCGCGCAATCGCCGCCTGGATGCGCAGCGGCGCGCCAAGGGCAAGGATGCGCTCGGTGATGCGCAGTGGCAGATGATGGATATGCAAGCGACCGACTCTCTTGTTGAAGGCGAGGAGCGAGACGCGAGGGTTCGCCATGCGCTAAGCCTGATTCCAGGCGAGCAGATGGAATTGGTCAAAGCAGCCTTTTTCCTTGGCCAGACACATTCGGAGATTGCCGAAGCGACCGGACTGCCCTTGGGCACAGTAAAATCCCGCATCCGGCTTGCCTTTCAGCACTTGCGCCGCGCGCTTGAAGATCCGGTCGCGCCATAATAGGTGCGTTCAGGCTGGAGCTTTTCCGATGTCGGGATTATCGGCCAGCATCTCGTCCGCCGCATCATAATGCCGGTCGGCGATATGGCCCTGGATCATCCTCAGCGCCGCCGCCAGCACCGCCACATCGTCGGTAAAACCCACCATGACAAACATATCGGGGATAAGATCGACAGGCATGACGAAATAGGCAAGCGCAGCGAGAAGCACACCACGGACCCTGGTCGGCGTTTTCGGATCAATTGCGCAATAATAGGCGGCAACCAGATCACGGCTGAACGGCACAAACTTCACGGCGCGTTTAAGTGTCGGCCAGAATTTTGCGCGCACCTTTTTTTCACGGCGATCCTGCGTCTCGTCGTCGCCGGGCAGAAGAATTTCACCGATCTTCACGTCGTCCATGAGCGCTCCGTTGGAGACCTTCATCGATTTAACAAGTCCCATATGGGCATCGACAATGGTCTTTCAAAGGCGGCAGCCTTTAAAGGCGACGCGCCCAAGCCTCGTCCATCGAGGAAGCAAGCCGGAAGTCACGGTCGGTCAGCTGTTTCTTTGCATGCGTGGTGAGCTTCACCTCAACGCGGGAATAGCTGTTGCTCCAGTCCGGATGATGATCGAATTTTTCCGCAGCCAATGCACATTCGGTCATGAAACCGAACGCCTCGGCAAAAGATCGGAATTTGAAACATTTGCGTATAGAAAGACCATCCGCCGAAAGCTCCCAGCCTTCAAGCTTGGCCAACTCCCGACTGACCTCGTCCGGTTCCAGCAATTCGTAACTCATGGGCGCAACGCCCTTTCAGAAACAGCGTCTCTCAGAAATAGCTCTTCGCCGTTTCCGCGTCAGCATATTCATGGGCGTAACTGTCATCTCTCAAGGAAAAGATTTCTTCGGTAACGTAAGGCCCGCCGCCGACCGACTCCTTTGATGACAGAAGTACGAATCGTGACACTTTGAAGGGTACAGTCTGGAAATTGCCCCGACCCGAGAGGTAGTGCACCACGTCGTCAAGACGGCAGTGCTTCAATCTTGCAAGTGTCACATGCGGCATGAACTTGCGGGGATCCGGCGGCAGTGCGATCCGCTGGCAGATCCGCTCGATTTCCGCCTGCAGCGCCAGCATGTCGGGAGAAATTGAGACACCGGCCCAGATGGAATGCGGCTTCTTCGATCCGAAAGAGCCGATACCTGTCAGTTGCGCCTGGAATTCGGGCCGGTCGATCCTGTCCAGCCGATCGACGATCTCGTCGGCGGTACGGTTATCGACATCGCCGATGAAGCGCAGGGTGATATGGTAATTCTCGACGTCGATCCATCGCGCGCCCGGTATTCCTCCACGAAGAAGGGACAGGCTCAAGGCAACATGGCGCGGGACTTCGAGGGCGGTGAAAAGTCTCGGCATACGCAGAACCTCCTCGAATCTCTTGCAGATATCAATAGCGGAACACGCAATCTCGTTCCGTGCAAGTTGTTATTTTGTGGCCGAACCGATCTCCCCTAGAAATGCTTCCACCATGGGGAGAGTGCGTTCGACCATCACGGCAATGCCTTTGGCGTTGGGATGCATCCCGTCTTCGATCTGCATTCCCGGCACCGTCGTCACCCCGTCGAGAAAGAAGGGATAGAGCGGAACTGCATATTTATCGGCTAGCCGCTTGTAGATCGGATTGAATTTTTCCGCATAGTCGCCCCCCATATTCGGCGGCGCGAGAATGCCTGCGAGCAGCACGGGGATGCCTCGCTCCTTCAGCCGCGCCAGCATGGCATCCAGGTTCTTTTCGGACTGTTCTGGCGCGATGCCGCGCAGCGCGTCATTGGCGCCGAGTTCGAGAATGACACCATCGGTACCATCCGGAACCGACCAGTCGATGCGCGAAAGCCCGGCCGAGGTCGTATCACCGGAAACACCGGCATTGGTAATGACCACCTTATGCCCCTTGGCCTTCAGCGCGGCCTCCAGCTGGGCCGTGTAGGATTCCGACGGTGCGAGCTGATATCCGGCCATCAGGCTGTCGCCAAAGCCGACCAGATTGATCACCTTCTCCTGCGCGTTTGCCGAACCTGAGCCGGCAAAGAGAGCAACCATGACGATGAAGTGAAGAAGGCTTGCTTTAAAACTCAACTCACGTCTCCTAAATTTCCACGACGACCGCGCTGCAGCAAACGCCCGGCACACTATGGATATAGGGTTATTCGCTTTGACTGAAACCGTTATCGATCTCAAAAATGCCGACCTGACCCTCGGAAGCGCCGCAGCCTCCGTCCATGTGCTGAAAGGTATCAACCTGACGATCAATACCGGCGAAGCCGTCGGCATCATCGGCCCGTCCGGCTCCGGCAAGTCGACACTTCTCATGGTTCTGGCCGGGCTGGAGCGGTTGGACAGCGGCGAGATCTTCATCAAGGGCGAACCGCTTCACAGTTTTTCCGAGGATGTGCTGGCCGAATTCCGCGGGCGCAATATCGGCATCGTTTTCCAGTCCTTCCATCTGATCGCCAACATGACGGCGCTGGAAAACGTCGCAGTGCCGCTGGAGCTCGCCGGCGTTTCCGACGCATTCGATATCGCAAAACGCGAACTGACGGCAGTCGGGCTGGGCGAAAGGCTCAGCCACTATCCGGGCCAACTTTCCGGTGGCGAACAGCAGCGCGTGGCGATCGCCCGTGCACTCGCCCCCTCACCGGCCCTCCTGATCGCAGACGAGCCGACCGGCAATCTCGACACTGAAACAGGAAAGCAGATCGCCGATCTTTTGTTTTCAAAACAGGCCGAGCGCGGCATGACGCTGCTTCTTGTCACCCACGACAACAGTCTTGCGGCCCGCTGCTCGCGCCAGATCCGCGTAAGATCCGGCGAAATCGTCGAGGATAGCGCTGCCCGCACCGTCGGTCAGGCGGTGTCGGCATGAGTGCGGTACTCGCCCGCATCTCCATCGCCTTCCGTCTGGCGCTGCGCGAAATGCGCGGTGGTCTCGGCGGCTTCTACATCTTCCTGGCCTGTATCGCACTTGGAACAGGAGCGATCGCGACCGTGAATTCCGTCTCGACGGCAATCACGGGTGCAATTGCCAATCAGGGCCAGGCGCTGCTTGCCGGCGATATCCGCTTCGAACTCAACAATCGCGAGGCGAGCGAAAAGGAACAAGCGTTCCTGAACAGCCTTGGTCAAGTCAGCGTCTCGACCGGCCTGCGCTCGATGGCGCGTAAACCGGACGGTTCCGCCCAGGCGCTGGTCGAGGTCAAGGGTGTCGATGGCGCTTACCCGCTCTACGGGCAGATGCAGACCGATCCGCAGCAGCCGATCGATCAGCTTGTGGCACAACAGGGCAATGCCTTTGGCGCCGTCGCCGCACCGTTGCTTCTCGACCGCATGGGCCTCTCCGTCGGCGACGAGATACTTCTTGGAAACACCCGCCTCGTCCTCAAGGGCACGATCGCCAGTGAACCCGACGCACTGTCCGATGGTTTCGGTTTTGCCCCGCGCCTGATGATCAGCCGCGATGCCCTGGCTGCGTCCGGGCTGATTACCATCGGCAGCCTCGTCGAGCATTCCTACAAGATCCGCCTCGAAAATCCCTCGACCCGGGCTTCGATCGTCACTCGTGCGAACCGCGATTTCCCCGATGCCGGCTGGTCGGTGCGCACAAGCGACCGCGCGGCCCCTTCGCTTGCCGAAAACATCGACCGTTTTTCGCAATTCCTCACGCTTGTCGGCCTGACCGCTCTCATCGTCGGCGGCGTCGGCATCGCCAATGCGGTCCGCGCTTTCCTTGATGCCAAGCGGACGACCATCGCGACATTCAAATGCCTCGGCGCTCCGGCCTCGGTGGTAACGATGATCTATCTTTTCCAGATCATGCTTCTGGCCGCGATCGGAATCGTCATCGGCCTCGTGATCGGCGCGGTCGCGCCCTTCATCGCCTTCCGTTATCTCGAAGGTGTCCTGCCGGTTCCCGAACAGGCAACCATTTATGGCAGCGCACTGGCAATCGCCGCCGCCTTCGGCCTTCTCGTCACATTCGCCTTCTCCATCCTGCCGCTAGGCCATGCACGGGAAGTCCCGGCAACGGCGCTTTTCCGCGAACAGGGTTTCGAGGCGAGACGCCTGCCGTCGTGGCCCTACCTTCTCGCAGCCGGTGCGGCTTTGGCAGCGCTCGCCGCACTCGCCATCTTCTGGGCCGACGACCGGCGCATCGCCTCCGTCTTCCTTGTCGCGGTTGCCGGTGCCTTCCTTCTGCTGCGAGTGGTCGCCGCCGGCATTGCGGCGCTTGCCCGCCGGAGCCCGCGAGTAAACTCGCCCGCCCTCCGCCTCGCGATCGGCAACATTCACCGCCCCGGCGCACTGACGCCATCGGTCGTATTGTCGCTCGGCCTCGGTCTCGCGCTGCTCGTGACATTGGCGCTGATCGACGGCAACATGCGCAACCAGCTGACCGGGCGCATCACCCAAGGAGCGCCGAATTTCTTCTTCGTCGACGTTCAGAGCGCCGAAGTCGACGGCTTCCGGCAGCTGTTGAAGACGCAAGCTCCTGAGGGCAAAGTCTTCGAGGTGCCGATGCTGCGCGGGCGCATTCTCGCATTCAATGGCAAGGACGTCAGCCAGATGAACGTCCCACCGGAAGGCCGCTGGGTTCTGCGCGGCGACCGCGGTATTACCTACGCCAAGAACAAGCCGGAAAGCTCGACGCTAACCGCCGGCGAATGGTGGCCAGAAGATTACGACGGCGAACCGCTCGTCTCTTTTTCTGCCGAAGAAGCGGGCGAACTGGGCCTGAAGCTCGGCGATACGGTTACCGTCAACGTGCTCGGCCGCAATATCACCGCGAAAATCGCCAGCTTCCGCAATGTCGAGTGGGAATCGCTGTCGATCAATTTCGTCATGGTGTTTTCGCCCAACACATTCCGCGGCGCGCCGCATGCCTGGCTGGCGACCCTGACGGAGCCTTCCGCTTCGGCAGCCAAGGAAGCCGAAATCCTGAGAACCGTGACCACGGCATATCCGACGATCACCAGCGTCAGGGTCAAGGATGCGATCGATCTCGTCGATCAGCTGGTCGGCCAGCTTGCGACCGCCATACGGGCGGCAGCGGCAGTCGCGCTCATCGCTTCGGTTCTGGTCCTGGCCGGTGCGCTCGCGGCCGGAAACCGGCCCCGCACCCATGATGCGGTCGTGCTGAAGACGCTTGGCGGCACTCGCAACATGCTGATGCGCGCCTTTGGTTACGAATACCTGATCCTCGGCACGGCGACCGCGGTCTTCGCTCTGCTTGCGGGCGGATTGTCCGCCTGGTTCGTGGTTGCCCGCATCATGCGCATGCCATCCTCTTTCCTGCCGGATGTAGCGGTACTCACGCTTGTGATCTCGCTGGTTCTGACGGTCGGTATCGGTCTGATTGGCACCTGGCGCATTCTCGGCCAGAAGGCGGCTCCGGTCTTGCGGGAACTCTAGGATCGTTCCGGCAAAAGCGGAAACCGGCCTTGTGTCCGGAGTTCTACGGAAACAAAGAGATAGGGCGGTTTCGCGGTTCGAAGAGACGTGAAATCGCCTCGATCACCCAGAGGTTGCAAAATGCTGGAAATATCCGTCGAATTCGCGCAATAATATCCCAGAGGTTGCTAAATTACACGCGCAGTTGATGTTTTCCGGCGGCGAACCCCTTGTATGTAAAGCGATCTCGCATCATATTCGCCTATAGGCTTGCTGGAGCTCCGCAGCGGCGCCTGGGTCATGTATTAGGGGGCCCGACACCGTAGTAATTTCGGAGCTTAAAGAGGAAACAATGGCTGACTTCAACAACTACCAGAACCGAATGGCGCAGTCTCGCGCTCAGTCGGGCGCGATGATCGACGAGGGCCTGCGCGCCTACATGCTTCGGGTCTATAACCTGATGGCACTCGGACTTGCGATCACCGGTGTTGCTGCATACGGCACCTATGCGTTCGCAGTCTCCAACCCGGCTGTCGCACAGGCGCTTTACGGCGGTCCGCTCAAGTGGGTGATCATGCTGGCTCCGCTGGCCATGGTCTTCTTCCTGAGCTTCCGCATCAACAAGATGAGCGTTCCGGCTGCGCAGATGACCTTCTGGGTCTATGCCGCACTGATGGGTCTCTCGCTGTCCTCGATCTTCCTGGTCTTCACCGGCCAGAGCATCGTTCAGACATTCTTCGTCACCGCCGCTTCGTTCGGCGCCCTGTCGCTCTACGGCTACACGACGAAGAAGAGCCTGTCCGGCCTCGGCTCGTTCCTGATCATGGGCCTGTTCGGCCTGATCATCGCGTCGATCGTCAACATCTTCCTGCAGTCGTCTGCAATGGGCTTCGCTATCTCCGCCATCGGCGTGCTGATCTTCGCTGGCCTGACCGCCTACGACACGCAGAAGATCAAGGAAATGTACTGGGACGGTCACGACTCCGCCACGACCGGCCGCATGGCCATCATGGGCGCACTGACCCTGTACCTCGACTTCATCAACCTCTTCACCTTCCTGCTTCAGTTCCTGGGCAACCGCAACGACTAAGCGGAAGAGTGATCGTTACGAAGAAGGCGGCTTTCGAGCCGCCTTTTTTGTTGCCTGGTTTTTCGAGCGAGCCTAGGCTGGACACAGTTCCAAACCAACATCCCGCTTGCTCCCCGCCATGACATTTTCCATTCGCAATGCCACTGCGGCCGACCTTCCGGCCATCACCGAGATCTATCGTGACAGCGTGCTTAACGGCACGGCAAGTTACGAAATCACTCCCCCCGACCTGACCGAGATGACCAGCCGCCAGGCGGGCATCATCGATAAGGGGTATCCCTATATCGCGGCGGATGCAGAGGACGGCAACTTGCTGGGCTATGCCTATGCCTCGGCATTTCGCACCCGCCCGGCCTATCGCTGGCTCGTCGAGGATTCGATCTACCTCGCACCAGAAGCCCGCGGCAAAGGCGTCGGAAAGGCTCTGCTGAAGGAATTGCTGATCCGCTGCGAAGCACTCGGTTTCCGCCAGATGGTGGCCGTCATCGGCGGTGCCAGCCCCGCTTCCGTTGCTGTCCACAAAAGCCTCGGTTTCGAGATGACCGGCACGCTGAAAGGCACCGGTTTCAAACATGGGAAATGGCTGGATACAGTCCTGATGCAAGTCGCGCTTGGTGAAGGCACGGATACCGACCCGGATCCGGCAGCCTATCCCGGAACGCTGTTTGTGGGCTGAATCGGCAGACCGGCAGCGCCGCGCTCTACCCTCATCCCTGTGCCTGTCACAGGAATGAGGGATTATCTGAGCACCTTGGGCATCCAATAGTCACTCGATCAGCTTCAACGCCTTGTCAAATACCTTGAGAACCTGCTGCAGCTCATGGCCGCGCTTTAAAATCAGGCCGTTCGTATTGATGACCGAATAGGCGCCCTGCTTGGCGGCCAGCTTCGGGTTCTTCTCGATACGGAAAAGGGGCATCTCGCCGGATCGTTTGAAAATCGAGAATATGGCGCGATCCTTCAGGTGGTCGATCGCATAATCCTTCCATTCTCCCTCTCCGACCATTCGGCCATAGATCCAGAGAATTGCGTCGAGTTCACGCCGGTGGAATGTCACCGGAACCGGATCGAGACTTTGCTTATATTCGCTGAGACTGACGACAACGGCCGCATCTTGAGGCCTCGCGCCCGCTGGCAAATCGGAATGATCGGCCATCAAAGCTCCAAATGTTACATGTCTTTGGCATGACAGTGTGCCCGACCCACGCAAAAATGCAAGCCGCCGCCCGGCAAACGCCGCCGACAGGTTCGGCCGACAGATTTTTTTCTCTGCCTAAATTCGGACAAAACAGCGCCAAAATCGGCATACATGTTGCGGCTGTTGGTTGGCGCGTTTAGCGCCATTGGCCCGGTCAGGTGCATTGACCCTTACCCCCAGCCCCCCAATGTTTCCGGGCCGGGCCATCCAACAACTTTCCAAGCTCATCGGAAAAAACGGCCGCCGGTTTCGCCCCAAGCGAGGACCGGGCGCGATTTCCTGTTTCGAAAAAAGGCAGAAATGCCTTCGGAAAAATATCCGGTCAGTCTTTCTTGCGGCCCGCCATCAGGACTGTCGCACCGATGATCGAGGCCGGCTCGCCGCCCGAACCGGATGTCTGCAGGAGAATGGCGCAGCCGTCCTTCTTGGTCTTGCCAAGCGCCTTGCCGGGCAGTTTCAGCGTCATCTTCTGGCCGTTCCACATACCGACCGACTGCACGTCGTAAACGGCATGCCAATATTCCATGTTCTTGCCGCTGTTTTCGCCCTTGGTAACATCGATCTGCTGGTGCTTGGTGAAATAGGCAACCACGACATCGGCCTGTCCCTGCCCTTCGCCGATTTCGATCTCGATCTCGTCACCGTGCATGGTGGCAGCGACGGGAACGGTCAGGCCCTTGCCGGCTTTCTGCAGATCATTGACCTTGCCATTGATGACCGTCTGATCGGTACCCTTCACATGCTCGCGGCCATTGATGATCGCCTGCGGCGTGTAGACACCGCTGCGCCCCATCGTCTTGGCATAACCATATTGCCGCTCGGTGTTTTCCTTGGAGGACAGCGTGTCGGTCCAGCCGAGATAGTTCCAGTAGTCCACATGATAGGAAAGCACCACGAGATCACCCTGGGCCACCAGCTGCGACAGCGTGTTGTCGGCCGGCGGACAGGAAGCACAGCCCTGCGAGGTGAAAAGCTCGACGACGCCCTTTGGCGACCGCACCTCTCCGGCCGATGCGATACTGCCAACGAGCAGGCTCGCAAGGACGATAACGGCACGCAAGGCAAACGGCATGGATGACGAACCTTTTGTCAGGGCAATCGCAAGAAGCGGTTGCCATCGGCAGGAAAGAACAAATCTCTGGGCTGGCGGAAAGTAACCATCCACAATTTCAAGAGAAAGTCACGATGGGGTGAGAACGGAGAATGTGATTAATCGTCGCCTTTTGGTTGTAAAACCAACTCGGGCAATACCGAGGGATTAGACGAGCTTCAGCAAACCCTGCGCGAGATAGACAGCACCGACGCCGGTTACGACCCAACGGGTCCAGGCGCGGAAATTTGCATCCGTCATCTTCTGCAGAATACCGTTTCCGGCACGTGCGCCGAGGATCGCAATCGGTGCCGCAATCAGCACGGCGATCGCATCCACAGTCGGCAACTGCGAGGCAGCATCCCAGTAGAAGGCGATCTTGGCGAGATGCGACAGCGTCTGGATCGACGCCTTGGTGGCGATGATCTTGCGGCGATCCATCTGCGTGCGGATGAAGAAGATATCGACCGTGGGCCCGGCAACGCCGACGCTGATCGTCATCGCGCCGGAGAGCAATCCGGCCAGGAATGCATGCGACGGTCGCGACGCATCGAGCTGCAGCCTGTTGACCGGCAACCAGACAAGGATCGGCATCAGGCCGACACCGATCAGCACCACGATCAGGCTTGGCGTGTAGTTCGTGAGGAACAGGATGACCGCGGACAGCGCCACGCCGGAGCACAGGATGGCGAGAATTTTCCAGTCGATATAGGCGCGGGAGAACCAGGCGCGTGAACCGTTGGACACCATCTGGATGACGCCCTGGATCGCGATTGCGGTACCGACCGGATAGAGGAAGAGCAGCACCCAGAGCAGGATCAACCCGCCGGCCATGCCGAAAATGCCGGAAAGCAGCGACGTCAGAAAAACGGTGACGGCCATTCCGATAAAGATGATGAGAGACACGCGGTAGGAACCTTGAGATGTGAAGAGAGAGCGAAAACGCCCTCCACCCTCACTCCTATGCTTGTTACAGAAATCCAGCGACCCGATGTCTATCAGGTCGGAAGATTCCTTTCAGCCCAAGGACTTGGGCTGGCTGGATTCCTGTGACAAGCACAGGAATGAGGGAGAATAGACGCCCTCGCGGGCAAAAGAACCACCCGCCGGACAATCCGGCGAGTGGCAGATATCAATATTAAGCGGCCAGATCCCGCAGAACCGTCTGCAGAATGCCGCCATTGTTCATGTAGATGACCTCATCGAGCGTATCGATGCGGCAGAGGATGTTGATTTCCTTCTCCGTGCCATCGCCATAGGTGATCTTTGCGACCTTCCACTCGCGTGGTTTGATATCGCCTTCCAGCCCCTCGATGGTAACGGTCTCGTCACCCTTGAGGTTGAGCGAAGCCCAGGTCGTGCCCTCTTCGAAGACGAAGGGAACGACGCCCATGCCGACTAGGTTCGAGCGATGGATGCGCTCGAAGGACTGCGCAATCACGGCCTTGACGCCGAGAAGGTTGGTGCCCTTGGCAGCCCAGTCACGCGACGAACCGTTGCCATATTCGACACCAGCGAAGATGACGAGTGGCGTGCCCTCTTCCTTGTACTTCATCGCCGCGTCGTAGATCGACATCTCTTCCTTCGACGGATAGTGGATGGTGTAGCCACCTTCCTTGCCGTTCGGGCCGAGCATGTGGTTGCGGATGCGGATATTGGCGAACGTGCCGCGCATCATCACTTCGTGATTGCCGCGACGCGTGCCGTACTGGTTGAAGTCGGCAACGGCAACGCCGTTTTCGGTGAGGTAAGCACCGGCCGGAGAGGACGCCTTGATCGAACCGGCCGGAGAAATGTGGTCGGTGGTGATCTTGTCGCCAAAGAGACCAAGCACGCGGGCGCCCTTGATATCCTTCAGGCCAGCGCCCTTCTTGCCCATGCCGACAAAGTAAGGCGGGTTCTGCACATAGGTCGACTTGTCGTCCCAGGCATAGGTCTCGCCATCCGGGATCTGCACCGCCTGCCAGTTTTCGTCGCCCTTGAACACGTCCGCATATTTGCTCTCGAACAGTTCACGGGTGACGTATTTCTGGATGAACTCCTGCACTTCGGCGGACGTCGGCCAGACATCCTTGAGGAAGACGGGCTGGCCATCGCTGCCAATGCCGAGCGGCTCCTTGGTCAGGTCCTTCTGCACCGTTCCGGCAAGCGCATAAGCGACGACCAGCGGCGGCGAAGCGAGGTAATTGGCCTGAACGTCCGGCGAGATACGGCCTTCGAAGTTGCGATTGCCCGAAAGTACGCCCGAAACGATCAGGCCCTTGTCGTTGATCGTCTTGGAGATCGGTGCCGGCAGCGGGCCGGAATTGCCGATGCAGGTCGTGCAACCGAAACCGACGAGGTTGAAGCCGAGCGCATCGAGTTCCTTCTGCAGAC
This sequence comes from Aliirhizobium wenxiniae, assembly GCF_014201355.1. GTDB lineage: Bacteria > Pseudomonadota > Alphaproteobacteria > Rhizobiales > Rhizobiaceae > Neorhizobium > Neorhizobium wenxiniae. The sequence continues at coordinate 164,553 of NZ_JACHEG010000005.1, read as the reverse complement.
CCGACTTTGCCAGATATTCGCCAACGACCTGAGACCCAGGCGCAAGCGAAGTTTTCACCCACGGCGCGGTCTTCAAACCCTTGGCAACGGCGTTGCGGGCGAGAAGGCCGGCTGCGATCAGCACGCTCGGGTTCGATGTGTTGGTGCAGGACGTGATGGCAGCGATCGCCACGTCACCATGGCCGAGATCGAAATCCGTGCCTTCGACGGCATAACGGTTATCGAGCTGACCCGGCTTCTTGTAGTCGCTTTCCATCGAGCCGGCGAAACCGGACGCAATGTTTTCCAGCGGAATGCGACCTTCGGGACGTTTCGGGCCGGCCATGGACGGCACGACATCGCCGAGATCGAGTTCCAGCGTGTCGGTAAAGACAAGCTCGGAACCATCCGTATCACGCCACATGCCCTGCGCCTTGGAATAGGCTTCGACGAGCGCGATACGCTCCTTGGTGCGACCGGACATGTTGAGGTAGTTGACGGTTTCACTATCAACCGGGAAGAAGCCGCAGGTCGCACCATATTCCGGGCCCATATTGCCGATCGTGGCGCGGTCGGCGACCGGCATGTTGTCCATGCCCGGGCCGAAGAATTCGACGAATTTCGAAACCACGCCCTTCTTGCGCAGCATCTGCACGACGGTGAGCACCAGGTCGGTGGCGGTAACGCCTTCCTTCAGCTTGCCGGTCAGCTTGAAGCCGATGACTTCCGGCAGAAGCATGGAAACCGGCTGGCCGAGCATCGAGGCTTCCGCTTCGATACCGCCAACGCCCCAGCCGAGAACGCCGAGACCATTGATCATCGTCGTATGGCTGTCGGTGCCGACGCAGGTATCGGGATAGGCTGTGACTTCGCCGTCTTCCTCATTGGTCCAGACGGTCTGGCCGAGATATTCGAAATTCACCTGGTGGCAGATGCCGGTACCGGGCGGAACGACGCGAAAATTCTTGAACGCCTGCTGGCCCCATTTGAGAAAACGGTAACGCTCGCCGTTGCGCTGGTATTCCAGCTCGACATTGCGGGCAAAGGCGGTCGGCGTACCGAATTCGTCGACGATGACCGAGTGGTCGATGACGAGATCGACGGGAACGAGCGGGTTGATCTTTTCCGGATCGCCGCCGAGCGCCTTGATGCCGTCACGCATCGCGGCAAGGTCGACAACCGCTGGAACGCCGGTGAAGTCCTGCATCAGCACGCGAGCCGGGCGATAGGCGATTTCGGCTTCGGTCAGGCCCTTGTTGTTCAGCCATTCGGCGACCGAAAGGATCTGTTCCTTGGTGACCGACTGGCCATCTTCGAAACGCAGCAGGTTTTCGAGCAGCACCTTCATAGAGAAAGGCAGCTTGGAAACACCCGTAAGCCCGTTCGCTTCGGCCTTGGGCAGACTGTAATAAACGTAGTCCTTACCGCCTACGGTAAGGACGGAACGACATTGAAAGCTATCGATAGATTTGGTCACGGAAAATAACCCCGCTGATATCAAGAGCCAACACGCGCGTGCGGACGCCTATGCATAAGAAATGCACTATAGGATGCGGGTGCGGCCATTTCCGCTGTCCGCACGAGAAGATTTGTGGTCTTCAGGTCCGGCGACAGATGGAACTCACGCCGACCGCTGGCGTGGTTGCCATCTATATAGTTAGTTTCTAAGAAGCCTTCCAGACACTTTGTCGCAGCGTGCGAAAGATTTTTTTAGCGCTAGATGATTGAGAACTTAAACAAGGTTTCCGTGATGCGGCTGACGGCCGAAAACTTGAGCGCCAGACGCGGCGAAGACCTGATCTTCAAGGACGTTTCCTTCTGCCTCGAAGGCGGCCAAAGCCTTGTTCTCACGGGAAAAAACGGCTCTGGGAAGTCGACCCTGCTGCGCACCGTGGCCGGCCTGTTGCGGCCCGACGGCGGTCGGGTGATATGGGAGCAGGAAGGCGCCGAAGCCGGAATGCGCGCCGCCGAAGCCTGCCACTATCTCGGTCATCGCAATGCGATGAAGGCCGAGCTGACCGTCTCGGAGAACCTTTCCTTCTGGCGCGATTTCCTCGGTGATTTTAACGGAAATGCCGGCATAGGCATCGGTGAGGCGGCCGAAGCGGTCGGCCTCGGAGGCATCACCCACCTGCCTTTCGGCTATCTCTCCGCCGGCCAGCAGCGCCGCATGGCGTTTGCCAAACTGCTCGTCGCCTGGCGCCCGGTCTGGATCCTGGACGAGCCGACAGCCGCGCTGGATGTCAGCGCCGAGAGCGTGTTTACGGCGCTGATCAAGCAGCATCTGGCCTCTGGTGGCATCGTGCTTGCCGCCACGCACCAACCACTTGGATTGGAAAATGCGCAGGAATTGAGAATGACGGGCTTTGCCGGCGCGATGGAGGATATGTGGTGATGAACCTTCATTCTCGTCTCCCATCGACAGCCCCCCTCTGCCCTGCCGGGCATCTCCCCCACGAGGGGGGAGATCAGCTGGGGGCATGCTCCGCGCATCACATCAGCCTTTACGCACGGCACACATTTCTTGGAGAAGCGAAGGTCACGCCTCTTGTGATCTCCCCCTTTGTGGGGGAGATGGCCGGCAGGCCAGAGGGGGGTAACTCCACCCGCCAAGGCAGCAGTTCGGCCGGCACCACTACCCGCAAAGGCCGACTACAATGACCGCCCTCCTCCTTCGCGACCTGAAACTTTCGGTCCGTGCCGGCGGTGGCGCGCTGATCGGCGTCCTGTTTTTCATGACCGTTGTCGCCGTGATTCCCTTCGGCGTTGGGCCGGATCTCAACCTTCTATCCCGTATCGGCCCGGCCATCGTCTGGATCGGCGCACTTCTCTCCGCGCTCCTCGGCCTCGACCGCATGTTCCAGACCGACCGCGAGGACGGATCACTTGACCTGATCCTGATGCAGGAACACCCGCTGGCGCTGACCGTGCTGGTCAAGTGCCTCGCCCACTGGCTAGGCAACGGCCTGCCGCTGGTCATCGCCTCACCGCTTCTCGGCCTGTTCATGAACATGAGCGAAGCCGCCATCGGCGCGACCATGCTGACACTGCTGGTCGGCACACCGGCGCTGACCTTCATCGGCGCGGTGGGTGCTGCCGTGGCCGTCGCCCTTCCCCGTGGCGGCCTGCTGGTCTCGATCCTCGTCCTGCCACTGGCGATCCCAGTCCTGATCTTCGGCGTCAGCGCATCTTACGCAGCCGTTGAAGATCCTGCCCCCTTCATGCCGCCTTTTCTGATATTGGTGGCCATCACGATGTTTTTTGCGGTGATCGGTCCAATCGGCGCGGCGCTCGCTTTGCGAAACACGGCCGATTGATTAGAATTTCTCGAAAACGCACGACCCGGTTAGAAAGTCCCATGCCCGAAAGTCTCGCCATCACGAAAATCTCCGATCTGGCCAACCCGACGCGGTTCCTCGGCTTGGCGGCGCGTATCCTGCCCTTTATGGCCGGCATCACCGCGATCCTCTTTGCAATCGGGCTTTATCTCACCTTTGCCAGCAAAGGCGATTACCAGCAGGGCATGACGGTACGCATCATGTATGTGCATGTGCCGGCCGCCTGGCTGTCGATGATGTGTTATTCGGTCATGGCCATATCGGCGATCGGCACGCTCGTCTGGCGTCACCCCCTGGCGGATGTATCCCACAAGACTGCGGCTCCGATCGGCGCTGCATTCACCCTCATCGCACTTGCCACCGGATCGCTCTGGGGCAGGCCGATGTGGGGCACATGGTGGGTCTGGGATGCAAGGCTGACTTCGGTTTTCGTGCTGTTTTTGATGTATCTCGGCCTGATTGCGCTCAATCGCGCCATGGACGATCCAAGCCGTGCTGCCCGCGTTTCGGCCGTGCTGATCCTGATCGGCTTCGTCAACATCCCGATCATCAAGTTTTCGGTCGACTGGTGGAATACGCTGCATCAGCCTGCAAGCGTCATCCGCATGGGCGGCCCGACGATCGACAAGGAATTCCTCTGGCCGCTTTTGATCATGGCCATTGCCTTCACGCTTCTGTTCTTCACCCTGCACATTGCGGCAATGCGCAACGAGATCTGGCGTCGCCGTGTATCGGCCCAGCGCCGCATGGCCGCGCGCATGGCAGGCCGGACACTGGCGAAGGAGGCGTAAGATGACCCATACCTTCTACATCTCCGCATCCTACATCGTCGCCGCCATCGTCATCCTCTGTCTGATCGGCTGGGTCTGGCTCGATGGCCGCGCCCGCCAAAAGGAGCTGGCAGAACTGGAAGCCTCCGGCATTCGCCGCCGCTCCGCTCGCCCTGCCCCGACAGACGGAGCCTCGTCATGACATCCGGAACGGAAGACGCCAACCTCAAACCAAAGCGCAATCGCAGCCGTTACGCGCTGGCGCTGATCCCGCTTGCCGTCTTTTTGGGCTTTGCCGCGATCGCCGGAAAGATGCTCTACGACCAGGACGTCAACGGGCTCGACGTTTCCGCTATCCCGTCTGCGCTGATCGGCAAGACGGCGCCATCGCTTGCGTTGCCACCGCTGGAAGGTTCGAACACCGCAGCCCTGACGGATGCCGCCATCAAGGGCAAGCTGACCCTGGTCAACGTCTTCGCCTCATGGTGCGTGCCCTGCCGACAGGAACATCCCATCCTGAAGCAGCTTGCGAACGATAGCCGGCTTAACATCGTCGGCATCAACTACAAGGACCGCAACGACAACGCCCTGCGTTTCCTCGGCGAGCTTGGCAATCCCTACAAGGCAATCGGCGTCGACCCGAACGGCAAGGCGGCAATCGACTGGGGCGTTTACGGCATTCCGGAAAGCTATCTGGTCGGCCCGGACGGCACGATCCTCTACAAGAAGGTCGGCCCTTTCGATGAGCGCAGCCTGACGCAGCAACTCCTGCCAGCGATTGAAAAGGCATCGGGCGCAGCCAAGAGCTGAACTTTATCTTTAAGAAACGATCCTGAGCGGCGGCGGCCCCTCTGGCGGCCGTTGCCCTTCGGTCACGACCCTGTTGCGACCGGAATTCTTGGCCGTATAGAGACAGGCGTCCGCCCGCGCGAGGGCATCATGCACGGAATGATCTCCGGGTGCGGTGGTCGAAACACCGAAACTCGCTGTAATCGTCCCATCGACCCCATGGTCTTGCCAGCTCATGGCGGCAAACCCGAACCTCGCCTTTTCCACCATATCCGCCGCTTCCATTCGACCGATACCAGGCAGAAAACTGACGAACTCCTCGCCTCCGAAGCGAGCGATCGCGACACTTCTGAGGTTTGCCCTCAGAATCTGAGCAAACCCGATGATGACATGATCACCGGCCGCATGGCCGAAGCGATCATTGACCTGTTTGAAGTAATCAATATCCCCGACGATAACAGCACCTGCAGGAAATGCGCCTCCCTTCACCTCCGGCAGGGCCAGCTCGAAACCACGACGGTTGAGCAACCCGGTGAGAGGATCGCGGCACGCCGCATCACGATGGCCCATAACCACATCCGAGACGACCGACCCCAAAACAGCCAGCGCCATGATGAAGCCGACAATGCTCGCCGCCATCTGCATTAGGAAGGCATAGTCCGACGACAAGAACTGGTCGAGCGATTCAAAATTGCCGGCAGATGTGGAAAGCAGAAGAACCGTCACACGGACGGCAGTCTCCAGCACCACCATCGACGCCATGCCCACGAGCAAACGATCAATCGCCGATTTTGCAAATTGCCACACGGAAAAGATCGCAATGAGAAGCAGCACCGCCAGCGATGAATCGCCGATCGCAAGCTGCGATCTCAGATCTTCCTCGACGAGGATAAACCAGCAGACGGCCGCAAACGCCGTCAACGTGAAAAGCAGCCGCGGCAGCAACAATGTCGGGCGCCTGAACCTGACAAGCATGGCATGGCCATAGAGAAAAAATGCCGCGTAGAAGAACACGTTCGAGAGCACTGCCTGTGCAGGCAAAGGCAGTGCATAGGCAAGGATCGGAAAGGCAAAGCCGAGCGCCGCCGAGATGTGACCCAGCCCCCAGTAACGCGCTGAGCCATCGGACCATCGGTCGGCGATCAGAAAAATGCTGCCGAAAACCAGAAAAATGAACGGCAAGAGATAGGCGAAATTATCGGTCTGTTCCATCTGACCCTGCGCAGAAAGCCTTCATGCATCCTGTCGATTATGAAAAAGCCCTAGGCCCAGAACGTTAACAATTCAACGACAGCGGGGCTTCAAAAGATACCTCTGCACAGGTTCAACCGATGGCGCTCTGCCATGTCCTGACCGCATCTATCGGCCAGATCAACATCAGGACATTGAGCGTGAGGTTGTCACGGATCAGCCAGCCGGTGAAAAGCTCGAAGACGATTGCGACCGTGACGGTCAGCCAGACGGGCATGCGGGAGGCAAACAGAAACCCGAGCGTCATGAACACCGTGTCCATCGCCGAATTGAGGATGCTGTCGCCCGAATAACCGAGCGCCATCGTCGCATTGCGATAACGATCGATGATAAGAGGCGAGTTTTCCGCGATCTCCCATGCGGCCTCGATGAAAACCGCAAGCGCCAGCCGCTCGGACATCGAACGGCGACGCAGAAGAAACCAGCCGAAAGCATAAAACAGAAAGCCGTGAATGATATGCGACGGCGTGTACCAGTCAGCCAAATGCTGAGAGTTCCCCGGCGAATTTACGCCCGGCTCGAACAGCTTCACATATCCGCATTCGCAGATCGGCACGCGACCCATGAAATAGAGAATGGTGATCTGCAGAAGAAACAGGACGAGTGCCGCAATCAGCCAGCGTCGGGAGAAAACGTCGGTTTCCGGCGTAACGGTCGTCACTTGTCACCTTCGGCAACGGTGTCTTGCACGGTGTGGCGCATGATCAGCGGCATCTGTGACAGCGTGAACAGAATGGTGATCGGCATCGTGCCCCAGACCTTGAAATTGACCCAGGCCTCGTCGGAGAAATTGCGCCAGACCACCTCGTTGAGTATCGCCAGAAACAGGAAGAAAACTCCCCAGCGCAGGGTCAGCTTCTTCCAGCCCTCCGCGTCGAGATTGAACGCGGCATTGAACACGTAACCAAGCAACGACTTGCCGAAGAACAGCCCGCCGAGCAGCACGACGCCGAACAGCGTGTTGACGATGGTAGGCTTCATCTTGATGAAGGTCTCGTCCTGCAGCCAGATCGACAATCCGCCGAAAATCATCACCACAATGCCCGAAACGAAAGGCATGACCGGCAGGTGTTTGAAGACGATCTTGGAAATGACCAGCGAAATCACGGTCGCGACCATGAAAAGCGCGGTTGCCACCAGCAGCGGTCCGCCGATGGCAGACAGCGCCGGGAACTTGCCGACCAGCCATTCCCCGCGCAGATTGCCGAAGAAGAAGACCAGAAGTGGGCCAAGCTCCAGAGCCATTTTCAGGCCCGGTTTCTGCTTCTCTTCCTTGGTCGGCGTAACATCGCTTTCGATTGTCTGCATGGTTCCCAACTTATTGTCCGTCGTTATCTGGAGCCAAATCGTTTTTCTGTGTCATCAATGCGGCGCGGGCGTCAGCCCCGCAATCGCCTCGGCAAAATCCTTCGCCTCGAAGGGTTCGAGATCATCAATCCCCTCGCCGACACCGATGAAATAGACCGGCAGGCGATGCTTGGCCGCGATCGCGACCAGGATGCCGCCTCGCGCGGTCCCATCGAGCTTGGTCATGATCAGACCGCTGACACCGGCAACATTGCGGAAGATCTCGACCTGGTTCATTGCATTCTGCCCGGTCGTTGCATCAAGCGTCTGCAACACGGTATGCGGCGCATCAGGATCGAGCTTGCCGAGCACGCGCACGATCTTTTCCAGTTCCGCCATCAGCTCGGCCTTGTTCTGCAGCCGGCCAGCGGTATCGATGATCAGCACGTCGGACTTCTTTTCCTTCGCCTGCACATAGGCGTCATAGGCAAGCCCCGCCGCATCGGCGCCGAGCTTGGTGCCGATGAATTCCGAATTGGTGCGATCCGCCCAGATCTTCAGCTGCTCGATGGCCGCCGCACGGAACGTATCGCCGGCGGCCAGCATGACCTTGAGACCCGAACCCGAAAGCTTTGCCGCAAGCTTGCCGATCGTGGTCGTCTTGCCGGTACCGTTGACGCCAACGACGAGAATGACATGCGGCTTGTGATTGAGATCGAGCTGCAGCGGCTTGGCGACGGGCGAAAGAACCTTGGTGATCTCCGCCGACATGATGCGCGACACATCCTCGCCGGTCACGTCCTTGCCGTAACGTTCGGCAGACAGCGTGCCCGTGATCCGCATCGCCGTCTCGACGCCGAGATCGGCCTGAATCAACAGGTCTTCGAGGTCTTCCAGCGTCTCGTCATCCAGCTTGCGCTTGGTGAACAGCGCCGCAATCTGTCCCGTCAACTGCGACGAGGTGCGGGCAAGCCCGGCGCGCAGTCGCTGGAACCAGGTGAGCTTCGCGGGGGGCACGACCGCCACGACGTCCGGTTCGGACTTGGAGGTGGAGAAGCCTTTGGGGAGGACGGGAATGAGGTCGGCGGTTTCCGAAGGACCGGCATTATCGGTTTCAGCCGCAGCCTCTGCCTCCAGCAACGAAAGCGGCACGACACCGAGATCCGAGGTCTCCTCGACGCCAGGGAGAACTGCCACTTCATCAGCTTCATCAGCCAAATCCGCCGACGGCCCGCCGGCCGTTTCCATCTCGGCTGGCGCCACCGGATCGACAGGCGCGACCGGCAGATCTTCCTCACGCGGCTTGGGCTCAAGCTCCGCCTGCACGGCGGCGGCTTCGCTTTCCGTGGGAGCAACCTCTGGCGCGATGACCGGCGGCTTTTCCTCGACGGGCTTTTCGACCGGTTTATCGCCGAAGGTGAAGACGCGTTTGATGAAGCTTACCATGTAAAAATCCGTTTCGGTCAGGCCGCGTGCTCATGAGGCGCGTCGGCCACGATCCGCATGTCGAGATGTTTGCCGTTATGTCCAGTAATCATAACGCGCTGAATGTCGCGGGGAACCAGTCCAGGCGCTGCAACCAGCGAAAAGTTTTCCGTATGCGCCATGCCATTGTTTTCGATGATGACCGTCTGCTCGGTGCCGACCATCCGGTCGAGATGGGCGCGATACAGCACCTCGCCCCTGGCGCGAAGCTTCGCGGCACGTTCCTTGACCAATGCACGATCGACCTGCGGCATGCGCGCTGCCGGCGTGCCGGGGCGTGGGCTGTAGGGGAACACATGCAGGAAGGAGATGCCCGCCTCTTCGGCGAGCGTCGCTGCGTTCTCGAACATCTCTTCCGTTTCGGTTGGAAACCCGGCGATCATATCCGCACCAAAAGCGATTTCCGGCCGCAGTCGCCGCGCCTGTTCCACGAAGGCAAGAGCCTCGGCACGGCTGTGACGGCGCTTCATCCGCTTCAGGATCATGTCGTCGCCATGCTGCAGCGACAAATGCAGATGCGGCATGAAACGCGGTTCGTCGGCGATCAGATCCCAGAGATGACTGTCGGCCTCGATACTGTCGATCGACGACAGCCGCAACCGGAGGATTTCTGGCACCTGTTTCAACAGCGTCTTGGCGAGATAACCGAGCGTCGGATTGCCGGGAAGATCCGCGCCGTAGCTCGTGGCATCGACGCCGGTCAGCACGATCTCGCGATAGCCGCTTTCGGTAAGCTTTCGTGCCTGCTCCACCACTGCACCCATCGGCACCGAGCGGGAATTACCGCGGCCATAGGGGATGATGCAGAAGGTGCAGCGATGGTCGCAGCCGTTCTGCACCTGGATGAAGGCGCGCACATGCCCGTCGATATGCTTGACCATCTGCGGCGCAGTCGCCTTGACGCTCATGATGTCGTTGACGCGGAGTTTCTCTTCCGCCGAAACGCCGAAATCAGGCAGGCCGCGATAAGAGGTGCTTTTCAGCTTCTCCTCGTTGCCTAGAACTGCATCGACTTCCGGCATGTCGGCAAAGGTCTGCTTTTCGGTCTGCGCCGCACAGCCTGTGACGATGATGCGGGCATGCGGATTATCCCTCCGCGCCCGGCGGATCGCCTGCCGCGCCTGCCGCACCGCCTCGCCGGTCACGGCGCAGGTATTGACCAGCACGGCATTGTTGAGCCCCGCCTTTTCGGCTTCGGCCCGCATCACTTCCGATTCATAGGTGTTGAGCCGACAGCCGAAGGTTATGACCTCGACGCCGCTCAATTTGCCTTCACCTCGGGTTCCGCATCGCGGCTGAACGCGCCAGTTTCCGGATCGACCTTGCCCGACCACTCCCATTCGGCTGGACCGGTCATCACCACATGGTCGTTCTCCCGCCATTCGATGACGAGTGGCTGCCGGCTGGGGGCGGAGGCAACGTCGATCGTGACCTTGCGTCCGGTGCGACCCGTGCGGGCGGCAGAGACACCGGCGGCACAGGCAGCCGAACCGCAGGCAAGCGTCAAACCCGCGCCGCGTTCCCAGGTGCGGGTGCGCAAGGAACGGTCACTTGTGACCTGCGCCAGCGTGATATTGGCCTTTTCCGGAAACATCGGATGGTTTTCAAGCATCGGCCCAAAACGCTCCAGATCAAAGGTCATCGGGTCCTTGTCGACCCAGAAGATTGCATGCGGATTGCCCATAGACATGGCCGAGGGCGAATGCAGGATCGGCGCATCGATCGGGCCGATCTGCAACTCGATCCGGCTCGTGTCGAAAAATTCTTCAGACAGCGGGATCTTGTCCCAGGCGAAAACAGGCTTGCCCATGTCGACGGAAATCGTGCCGTCTTCATGCTCCTGCGCATTCAAGATGCCGGCAACCGTCTGGAAGGTGAAGGTCTTGCGGCCCGTCTCGGCGGCCAGCGCCTGCACCACGCAGCGTGTGCCGTTGCCGCAGGCCTGAGCCTTGGTGCCATCACAGTTGAGGATATCGATCCAGGCGTCGGTGCCTTGAGCCTTGGGATCATGGATTGCCATGATCTGGTCGAACTCGGTGGCCGGATCGGCTGCGAGCGCGATCGCCGCTTCAGGTGTCACCTTGTCGGTGCGGCCACGCATGTCGACAACCAGGATCTTGTTGCCAAGCCCGTTCATGCGCGCGAATTCGACCTGTCCTGCCATGATGCTGATCCACTCTTCGGGCCTTCAAACCGATAATGGCCCACTCTTAAAGGCGTATATGGCCGAAAGTCCTGCAAATTACCAGTGGCGGCGCATCTGCCTAAAGATTGGCGCAAAGCCCTGACGCGTGTTAGGGGAGCCGCAAAAAGAGGCTTCACGATGTTACCCTGGGTTCAACTGGACAGCGCAAAGATACCGGATGATGGCGGCGAACTGCGCCTGAAGCAGCGCGGCCAGGAATTCTCCATCATGCTCGGTTCGAACGAGTTGATGAACAGCCGGCTCAGCGGTTCGGAAGAAGCGCTTGCCACGCTCTCATGGGAGAAGATCAAGGACCGCTCAAAGCCGTCCATCCTGATCGGTGGTCTCGGCATGGGCTTCACGCTCCGTGCAGCGCTCGCGATCGTTCCGCCGGACGCCACCGTCACCGTTGCCGAACTGGTGCCGGCGGTGGTGAAATGGGCGCGCGGACCAATGGCCGAGGTCTTTAAGGGCTGCCTCGACGACCCCCGCACGAAAATCCACCAGGGCGATGTCGGCGAACTCATCCGCGAATCGAAGAACAGTTTCGATGCTATTCTTCTCGATGTCGACAACGGCCCGGACGGACTGACACGCGACAGCAATGACGCACTTTATAATGGCCGCGGCCTGCGCGCCGCGCGTGAAGCTCTACGCCCCGGCGGTGTGCTCTCCGTTTGGTCATCCGGCCCGGATTACGGCTTTACCAAGCGCCTGAAGGATACAGGCTATGAGGCCGAAGTCGTCAACACCCGCGCCAACGGCAAGCGCGGCGCCAAGCATGTCATCTGGGTGGCGACGCGCCGCTGATAGCGGCGCAAGAATCGATTATCCGAAGATTTCGTCAACCAGCGCATGCACGCGCCGGAAGGCAGCCTTGGCGCCTTCGGCCGCTTCCAGTTCTTCTGCCTCGGTCAGCGGCAGGTCGTTATAGGCGGCGACGAAATTGCGCCAATGCAGGCCACGACCGTCGGGATGGCCGGCAAGATGGCGTGCGCCGAAATCATCCGACAGCCCGATCTTTGCCGCTTCCTTGCGCAAGAATGCCGCTCCGAGATTGGAGCCTTCCGCAACATAGACCCAGCCGAGCGCCTGAGCCGGCGTCAATGGACCGGTCGTCGCGTTGAGTTCTTCCGTGGCGCCGCCAAGATCGACGATATCCTGACGCAGGGCCTCGTAACGATTTCGCTCGGCCAGACCGGGCAGGCGGCGATTGAGATCTTCGTCGGCAAAAAGCGGCGCGACATCCGCATGGAAATGATGCTGCACCTCGAGAAACAGGGCGTAACGCTCGCGGCTAGCAAACGGCTCGGCGCGCATGATGCGCTTGTCCAGCGTGTCATGGGTACCGGTCGTCAGAGCCTTCAGTCGCTGGATACGGGTTTCTTCGGTCGGACGCTCTAGCTCAATCTGCATTACTTTCCCCATGCACTCATGTTTTCGGCATCAAGCAAATCAAGGTGCGACAAGTCAAGCAGGACGTGAAGCCGGAACCTCGAAAACTTCACCTGGCCGCATCGGCCTGAAACGCTCGCGAGCGATCTTTTGCGCGTCGAGCGCCGCATGCAGCGCCTCTACCGGCTGCTCTATGCCCTCGTCGGTCAGTTTCACCGTGCCCCAGTGATGACCGGCAACGTAGGAAGCGCCGCAAAGTTGCATGCCTTTGACGGCCTCTTCCGGGTTCTGGTGTTGCGCCTCCATGAACCAGCGCGGCTCATAGGCTCCGAAAGGAAGATTGGCGAGCCGGAACGGCCCATGCTTTTCGCCGACAGCCCGGTAGTTGCGGCCCTCGTGAAAACCGGTATCGCCGATATGGTAGATTTTTCCTGCCGGCGTATCGAAGACGAAAGCCGCCCAGAGCGCCTGGCGACGATCTCCCAGACCCCGCGCCGACCAGTGGTGGCACGGCTCGCAATGGAAGGTCACGCCGGGGCCGACCGTCTCGTGGCCACCCCAGTCCATCACCGTGATCCTGGCATCCGCCACACGGGAACGAATGATCGCATCATTGCCAAGTGGAGTGATGAAATGCGGCTTGTCACGCCCCTGCAGCACCCAAAGCGTTTCGAGATCCATGTGGTCGTAGTGGTTGTGAGTGACCAGCACGATATCGATTGGCGGCAGATCACCCATCCGGATGCCCGGCGGGTTCACCCGTTTCGGACCCGCAAAACTGAATGGGCTCGTCCGTTCGGACCAGACCGGATCGGTCAGGATGTTCAGCCCCGCAACCTGAATCAGCATCGAGGCATGCCCTACCATCGTCACCACGACCCGATCACCATCGATGCGCGTCCCCGGCACGGCTTGCGGAAATGGGCTGACGAATGTTTCGGGCCACGGGATATTACCGTTGCCGAACTTCCAGCGCAAAAGGTCCAGCCCGCCGCGCGGCTCCACGCCCCCCGGATTGAAGAAGGCCTTGCCGTCGAAATGATCGGAGACGGGGCCGGAATAATACTTGTTACCAGCCATGGCGCTCCTTGCCGTAACCCCGCCGGCAAGTGCCGCGATGGCTGCAAGGCCGGACCATTTGAAGAATGTGCGACGGTTCATGGCGAAATATTAGGGGATGCGCCGTGCCAATCGCAAGAGAATGCGGCCCCCTTGGAAAGACGGAGATTGAAGAATTTCCGAAGTTCGAGGTTGTTGCTGCATCCAGAGTTGGAGCGAATCCTTGAAAATGAGCTCTTGCGATAGCGTCACAAGGATTCGTATCTTGGCCAATTCAAGGATTCAAACGCCTAATGAAAGACTCCAATCCTTGACTCTCGCTGCCATTTCCTGTTTAAGCCCGGCGATCTGCTGACAAGTTACAAGACTTGGAGCCACCGACCGGGACCCCTTGAGGTATAAATCGATCCCGGAGGTCAACATCCGACAGCGCGTTGCGCCCTCGGGTGCTTTTTGGCTTTGCGCGCTTTCGCGTCTTGTTTTTGCCGGCAAAAGACCCGACGTTTCCGGACACCAACCGGAAGCGAAGAAGGAAGACACGATGTTTGAGAACCTGCAGGACCGTCTTGGCTCCATTCTGAATGGACTGACCGGCCGTGGCGCGTTGAGCGAGGCGGATGTTTCCGCAGCGCTCCGCGAGGTTCGCCGTGCGCTCCTGGAGGCCGACGTGGCGCTCGAAGTCGTGCGCGCCTTTACGGATCGAGTGCGTGAAAAGGCCGTCGGCGCCGAAGTCCTGAAATCGATCAAGCCCGGTCAGATGGTCGTCAAGATCGTCCATGACGAACTGGTCGAGATGCTCGGCTCCGAGGGCGTCAGCATCAGCCTGGCAGCAGCGGCACCCGTTGTCATCATGATGGTCGGCCTGCAGGGTTCGGGTAAGACGACCACGACCGGCAAGATCGCCAAGCGGCTGACCGACCGCGACAAGAAAAAGGTGCTGATGGCGTCGCTCGATACGCGCCGCCCTGCAGCTCAGGAACAGCTTCGCCAGCTCGGCGTCCAGACCGGCGTAGACACGCTGCCGATCATCGCCGGCCAGTCGCCGACCGATATCGCCGCGCGCGCCGTGCAGGCGGCAAAACTTGGCGGCCATGACGTCGTCATCCTCGATACCGCCGGCCGCACGCATATCGACGAACCGCTGATGCAGGAAATGGCGGAAATCAAGCGGAAGTCCAATCCGCATGAAATCCTGCTCGTGGCCGACAGCCTGACCGGTCAGGACGCCGTCAATCTGGCGCGCAACTTCGATGAGCGCGTCGGCATTACCGGCCTCGTTCTGACCCGCATGGACGGCGATGGCCGCGGCGGTGCAGCACTTTCGATGCGCGCCGTCACCGGCAAGCCGATCAAGCTGATCGGTGTCGGCGAAAAGATGACGGAGATGGAGGAATTCCATCCCCGCCGTATCGCCGACCGCATTCTCGGCATGGGCGACATCGTTTCGCTGGTCGAGAAGGCAGCCGAAAACATCGACGCCGAAAAGGCAGCCGCCATGGCCGCCAAGATGGCCAAGGGCAAGTTCGACCTGAACGATCTCGCTGACCAGTTGCGCCAGATGAAATCGCTCGGCGGCATGGGCGGTATCATGGGTATGATGCCCGGCATGGCCGGTATGAAGGACAAGCTCGCCGCTTCCGGCATGAACGACAAGATGTTCGACCGCCAGATCGCCATCATCGGCTCGATGACCAAGGCTGAGCGCGCCAACCCGGACATGCTGAAACATTCCCGCAAGAAGCGTATCGCGGCCGGCTCCGGCACCGATGCTGCGGAAATCAACAAGCTTCTGAAAATGCACCGCCAGATGGCCGACATGATGAAAATGATGGGCGGCAAGGGCAAGGGCGGCATGATGAAGCAGATGATGGGCGGCCTTGCCTCCAAGATGGGTCTTGGTGGTGGCATGGGCATGCCTGATCTGTCGAAAATGGATCCGAAGCAGCTCGAAGCCCTGCAGAAACAGGCAGAAGCCGCAGGCCTGAAGCCGGGCGGCATGCCGGGTCTCGGTGGCGGCCTTCCCGGTGGAATGGGTGGCCTGCCCGGTCTCGGCGGAGCAAAGCTTCCCGGCCTAGGCGGTTTCCCCGGTCTGCCGGGCAAGAAGAAATAAGGGAGGACGCGAATGGTTGATCCTGAAGTGAAGGCACGGCTTTCGAGCTACCGCCAGTCGATCGACAATATCGATGCCGCGCTGGTGCATATGCTCGCCGAGCGTTTTCGCTGCACCAAGGAAGTTGGCGTCCTGAAAGCCAAGTACGAATTGCCGCCGGCAGACCCGGCGCGCGAGGAATACCAGATCGAACGCCTTCGCCGCCTGGCAAAGGAAGCCAATCTGGATCCGGATTTCGCCGAGAAGTTCCTGAACTTCGTCATCAAGGAAGTCATCCGGCATCATGAAGCAATCGCCGCCGAACACGGTGGTGCGAAATAAACAGCATGACCCGAGCCCGCCTGACGGCGGCCTCACAACAACAGATCGGACCACCGGATGGTGGCCCAAAAAGAAACCTAAGGAGTAAAACAATGTCCCTGAAGATTCGTCTCGCCCGCGGTGGTTCCAAGAAGCGCCCTTACTACACCGTTGTTGTTGCCGACGCCCGTTCGCCGCGTGACGGCCGCTTCCTCGAAAAGCTCGGTTCCTGGAACCCGATGCTCGCCAAGGACAACGAAAAGCGCGTTGAACTGAACGAAGACCGCATCAAGCATTGGCTCGCCAACGGCGCACAGCCGACCGACCGCGTTCTGCGCTTCCTCGCTGAAGCCGGCATCGCAACCCGCGACGCCAAGAACAACCCGGAAAAGGCAAAGCCGGGCAAGCGCGCTGTCGAACGCGCTGCTGAAAAGGCTCAGAAGGCTGCCGACGCAGCTGCTGCCGCAGAATAATTTCTGCTACAGGTTTATTCGACGGGCAGTGCGGCAACGCACTGCCCGTTTTTTTGTTTGGTCAGGCCTGCGTTGCACAGCGGGCGGTTCATGGCTAAATGAGCGCAGACCAATCGGAACACCGGCATGAAGAAGCTAGAAAACCCAATCCTGATGGCCACGATCGGCGCCGCCCAAGGCCTTCGGGGCGAAGTGCGGGTAAAATCCTTCACCGCGGACCCGACAGCCCTTGGCGAATACGGTCATCTTTATGCAGAAGACGGGCGGCGGTTCGAGATCCTCGAAATCCGCGATGCAAAAAACGTCGTCGTTGTCCGCTTCCGCGGCGTCAACGACCGGAATGCAGCCGAAGCCTTGAACGGGCTGGAACTCTTCGTCGAACGCGACAATCTTCCCGACGAAGAACTTGACGAGGACGAATTCTATTATGCCGATCTCGAAGGCCTCGAAGCCGTCGATGCTGAAGGCAAAAGCTATGGCAAAGTCAGTGCGGTATTTGATTTCGGCGCTGGCGATCTGCTTGAACTGAAAGGCCCCGGTCGACGCCCGGCGCTCATCCCCTTTTCCGAAGCAGCGGTTCTGGAGATCGATCTGGACGCAGGCAAAATCCTGATCGATCCTGAGGCCGCCGGCCTGATCGAGGATCCGAACGACAGGGATCCAACCGCAGTCGGCAAGCGTCAGCCCAAGCCCCGCCAGGGACCTTCCAAAAAAGCTCCCGGCCAGGACGAAGAATGACATTCCGCGCAACCCTCCTGACGCTCTATCCGGAAATGTTTCCCGGACATCTCGCTTTCTCCCTTTCCGGCAAGGCGATGGAACGTGGCGACTGGTCGCTCGATACGATACAGATCCGCGATTTTGCTGAAGACAAGCACCGCACCGTAGACGATACGCCGGCCGGCGGTGGCGCCGGCATGGTGCTGAAAGCGGATATTCTGGCGAGAGCGATCGATTCTGTCGCCGCCGATACCCGCCCTCGCCTGCTGATGAGCCCGCGCGGCAAGCCACTCAGCCAGAGCCGGGTGCGTGAACTCGCCGATGGCGAAGGCGTCGTCATCGTCTGCGGCCGCTTCGAAGGCGTCGACCAGCGTGTCATTGACGGACGCAATCTCGAGGAAGTGTCGATCGGCGACTACATCCTGTCGGGCGGCGAACCGGCAGCGTTGACCGTTCTCGACAGCATCATCCGCCTCCTGCCGGGCGTCATGGGCAATGCCCATTCCGGCACCAACGAAAGTTTCGAGCACGGCCTGCTGGAACACCCGCATTACACCCGCCCGCAGGTTTTCGAAGGCCAGGAGATCCCGACGGTCCTGACTTCGGGAAATCACGCAGCGATCGAAAAATGGCGGCTGGAACAGGCTCTAAAGCTGACGCAACAACGTCGCCCGGATTTGCTCGCGGACGACTGAAGCCGCGATTACGCGGTGACAAAATAATAGATCGTCAAGGCCGTCCCGACTGCCACGACACACCATCGCAAAACCGTCTGTGGCACGCGACGCGCCAACCAGACACCGGAATAACCGCCAATTGCACCTGCGGGGATCATTACCAGCGCCTCCGGCCACGCCACTACATCGCCACTGATGAAGACAACGATCGCCACGCCGGCAATCAGCATGGCAAACAGGTTCTTCATCGCATTGAGGTGATGATAGGTGCCGCCGGTCGTAAGCCCAAGCACCGCCAGCATCATGATCCCCATCCCGGCACCGAAGAACCCGCCATAGATCGCGTTGAAAAACTGGCCGACGATGCTGGAAGCACTGTTGGCGCTATGCTCCTCGGAAGAAACCTTCGGCTTGAGCAAGGGCCCCGCCGCAAAAATTGCCGTCGCCGCAGCAAGCAGCCACGGCACAAGCGCGCGGAAAGACGGATTGTCGAGCGACAGCAGGATCAGCGCGCCGACGAGCCCTCCCACAAGCGACACGACGCCCAGCACGGCAATGCTCCGCCATCGATGTAGAATTTCCGCCCGATAGGCGATCGTCGATGTCACATAGCCCGGAAACTGCACGATGGATGACGTCGCATTGGCCGAGATTGGCGGAATGCCGGCGAGCGTCATCACCCCGAAAGTAAGAAATGTGCCGCCGCCCGCAATCGCGTTGACGGCACCCGACAGGAACCCTGCCGCGGCCAGCAGCAGAACCATCATTATTGTCATTTCGCAATTTCCTCTTCCCGGAAATCCAGATATCCCGTTCCACGCAAGGCAGCAACGATGCCCACGACAAAAATTGCGACTGCGGGATGACAAACGCCCCGTATTGGTGTATTTGCCGGCGCGGAAATGGGAAAACTCCCGTCGACCAGCAACAAAGAATGGCGAATTCGCTAGCCCACAAGGCACGTCACGAGGCCCTCGGATGAGGTGACCAAGGACGGGAAGCGCTCTGGCTGTTTCAGAAGAACTGAAAAGGTTTGACCGATGAACATCATCCAGCAGCTGGAAGCCGAACAGGCAGCCAAGATCGAAGCTCAGCGCAAGCTTCCTGAATTCTCTCCGGGCGACACCCTCCGCGTCAACGTACGCGTGACGGAAGGCTCCCGTACCCGCGTACAGGCTTATGAAGGCGTCTGCATCGCCCGTTCCGGCGGCGGCCTCAACGAAAGCTTCACCGTTCGCAAGATCTCCTACGGCGAAGGCGTCGAGCGCGTATTCCCGGTTTACTCGCCGCTCGTCGAAAGCGTCGAAATCGTTCGCCGCGGTAAGGTCCGTCGCGCCAAGCTCTACTACCTGCGTGATCGTCGCGGCAAGTCGGCTCGTATCGTCGAGAACACCGGCACCCGCGCCCGCAAGCTGAACGAAGCAGAGCGCGCTGCTATTGCCGAGGAAAAGGCACGCATCGAAGCTGAAAAGATTGCAGCAGCACAGGCACTGGCCGCCGAAAAGGCAGCACAGGAAGCTGCTGAAGCAAAGGCAGCTGAAGAAGCAGCAAAGGCTGCAGAAGCTTCTGCAGAATAAGATTTGCCAGTTACGGCATGAGAAAAAGGCGACCTTCGGGTCGCCTTTTTTGTTTGTGCGATTAGCGTGGACCGCCCGCATGTGCCGATGGCGGCACGTCCTTCGTTTCGCGCCCGAGCATCTGGCCCACGATGATCACCAGCACACCCGCTATAGCAAGGCATGCCGCCAGGAAGAACATTGGCAGGATGTTGCTGCCCGTCGCGTCATTGATCCACGGCACGACATTCTGTGCGATGAAGCCGCCGAGATTGCCGACCGAGTTGATCGCAGCCAGCCCCGCCGCAGCGCCGGCCCCTTTCAGAAAGCGTGACGGCAGGCTCCAGAACACCGGCTGGCCGGCAAAGATGCCTGCTGCGGCAATGCAGAGGAAAGCGAACTGCAGATAGGGCGAGGTGACAAGGACGGAAGCCGCCAGCGCTGCGGCACCGACAAACGCAGGCCCCACGATATAAGGCGTCTTTCTCTCGGTCTTGTCGGCGGCTGAAGGAACCACCCAAAGCGCGACGGCAACGATCAGCCAGGGAATGATGTTGATGAAGCCGTTGGTCGTGTTCGATACGCCAAAACCCTTGACGATCGTCGGCAACCAGTAGCTCAGCCCATAGGCCGCCAGCGGGAAGCCGATGAAGCAGAGGGCCATCAACAGCACGCGCGGATTGATCAGCGCCTTGAAGCCGTGGCCTGCATCCTCGTCCATTCCGGCATTTTCCCGCGCCAGCCGATCTTTCAGCCATTGCTTCTCGTCATTCGTCAGAAACTCTGCCTTTTCGGGCGTGTCGTCGAGATAGAAGAAGGTGAAGACGCCGGCTATGACGGCGGGAACGCCGGTCGCGAGAAACACCCATTCCCATCCCTCAAGCCCCAGCGCGCCATCGAGATCGAGCAGAATGCCGCCGAGCGGCGCGCCGATCGCATTTGCCAGCGCACTGAAGATCATGAACAGGCCGACCATGCGACCGCGATAATCCTTCGGGAACCACAGCGTCAGCAGGTAGAGGACGCCGGGAAAGAACCCGGCCTCACAGGCGCCGAGCAGAAAGCGAAGGATATAGAACATCGTCATATTCTGGGTGAAGGCCAGTGCGATCGTCACCAGCCCCCAGGACACGATGATCCGGGTGAACCAGATTCTCGCCCCGAAACGGGTCAGGAAGAGATTTGCGGGCACTTCGAAGATGAAATAGCCGATGAAGAACAGCGAGGCGCCGAGGCCATAGGCATATTCGCTCATCCCGAGTGAATCGACCATCTGCAGCTTCGCGTAACTCACGTTCTGCCTGTCGATATAGGCAATGAGATAAAGGACGCCGAGAAGCGGCATCAGCCGCCAGGTGATCTTAGAGATCGTATTGCTTTCAGAGACCAAGATTTCCTCCCCGGCCAGCGGCCGTGTCTGATCTGTGGGGAGGAAATTAGGTGCATCACAGCATGCGGCAAGAGACCGCAGGCCTCTTTGAGACGAGGAAGGCCTTTGCCTCGTCCAGGATTACCGCAGCACGAACCGGTCGCGGCCCGCTTCCTTGGCTTGATAAAGCGCCTCATCCACGGCCTTCAGGAGACCCAGCCGTTCCGACCCGGCCTCCGGCGCAAGAGCCGCACCGATGCTGAGGCGCGCGTTGACGAGATTGTCGTCGACGACGAAAGGCCGGCGGAACTCTTTCAGCAGGCACTCCGAAAGTTCGGAAAGGGCTGCGACATCCGGCGGATCGGGCACGAAGATCGCAAATTCGTCGCCGCCCATGCGCACGACCACATCCTGCGCCCGCACACACTCGCTGATCCGCTTGGCGGCATGGGTCAGAACCTGATCGCCCGCATGGTGCCCAAGCTTGTCGTTGATCTGCTTGAAACCATCCATGTCGAGATAAAGCACGCCGAATCCTTGTTGCGAGGAAAGCGCGTTGGCGAGCATCACGTCGATTAACGAGACAAGTGCCGACCTGTTGTAAAAACCGGTCAGCGGATCGGTCATGGCCGCAAGCTTCAGCTTCTCCTCGGCAAACTCCAGCATGAAATTCGCCTTCTGCAGCCGCAGGAGACCGCTTGCCACGTCGGCAAACTGGCGCAGATTGCGTATCTCCGAATCGCTGAGATCCCTCTGTTCGACATCAAGTAGGCAGAGAGAACCGACCGGAAGATCAGGCTCCAGCGATACCGGAGCGCCGGCGTAAAACCGGAAACCGGGAGCGCCTTGAATTGCGGGAAAACTGCGGAATTCCGGGTGCCGGCTGAGGTCGGGCACCACGACGACTTCGTTGGCATAAACCACGCGGGAGCAGACGGAATCGTCCCGACTGCATTCACCGATCGGAATGCTACCGACCTGGCAGGCAACCCGCTGCCAGTCCTCGTCTATGATATTGACCGCAGCACAAGGGGTGCCGAAAACATCCTTGGCCAGTTGCACGAGCGTGGAAAGTTCAGACGTCGCATTGCCATCGACCGAAATCAGCCCCCGGACGGAAAGCAAACGATCAGCTTCATTGGCAGGAAGCTGGGCTGTAAGTGCCATACGCACCTCCTCGTTGTCCTCCTCACCGCCGCCGCACGCAAATAAGGACACAAAAAAAGAGCTTTAACTGCCTGTCGCTTGTGCCATGCGCCCCTAATCGAAGCAATTGCCGTCCCTCTAAAAAACTGGTAATAGACCGGCCATGGGATCGAAATTCGGATGCCTCGCGAACAAATTTATCGTGCTGCAGGACCACAAGCGTCTGCCGGCACGCTTCTTCGCATCCGTATCCGGCGCTCTCAACAGCCGACTTAGCTGACGGTCGCTTAAACGCGACCCGTGCTGCGGCACACGCTTTTGCCGCGACAACTCCCCCTTTTTCAGAAAACTGTTCTCGAACGGAATGGCAGCCATGAGCGCACCTCGCACCCTCTACGACAAGATCTGGGACGACCACGTCGTCTCTCAGGACGAAAACGGCACCTGTCTTCTCTACATCGACCGTCACCTGGTTCACGAGGTGACGTCGCCGCAGGCTTTCGAAGGCCTGCGCATGGCCGGCCGCAAGGTCCGCGCGCCCGAAAAGACGCTCGCCGTCGTCGACCATAACGTCCCGACCACGGCCGACCGCCACGAAGGCATCAAGAACGAGGAAAGCCGCATCCAGGTCGAGGCGCTTGCCCAGAACGCTCATGATTTCGGCGTCGAATATTATTCCGAGAAGGACGTCCGCCAGGGTATCGTCCATATCGTCGGACCGGAACAGGGCTTCACCCTTCCCGGCATGACGATCGTGTGCGGCGACAGCCACACCTCCACCCATGGCGCATTTGGCGCCTTGGCGCATGGTATCGGCACGTCTGAAGTCGAGCACGTTCTCGCCACCCAGACGCTGGTGCAGAAGAAGGCCAAGAACATGCTGGTGCGTGTCGATGGCAAGCTGCCGGAAGGCGTCACCGCCAAGGACATCATCCTCGCCATCATCGGCGAGATCGGCACTGCCGGCGGCACCGGCCACGTTATCGAATTTGCCGGCGAGGCGATCCGCTCGCTGTCGATGGAAGGCCGCATGACCGTCTGCAACATGACGATCGAAGGCGGCGCCCGCGCCGGCCTGATCGCGCCGGACGAGACGACTTTCGAATATATCAAGGACAAGCCGCGCGCCCCGAAGGGCAAGGCCTGGGACATGGCGCTCGACTACTGGAAGACGCTCTATACCGAAGAAGGCGCTCATTACGACAAGGTCGTCGTCCTCGATGCCGCAAACCTGCCGCCGATCGTCACCTGGGGTTCTTCGCCGGAAGACGTCACGACCATCGAAGGTACAGTGCCGAATCCGGACGAAATCCAGGATGAGAACAAGCGCACGTCGAAATGGCGCGCGCTGGATTACATGGGTTTGAAGCCGGGCACGAAGATGACTGACATCACCGTCGATCGCGTCTTCATCGGTTCCTGCACCAATGGTCGCATCGAAGACTTGCGCGCCGCCGCGAAGGTGGTCGAAGGCAAGAAGGTGGCCTCCACCGTTTCCGCCATGATCGTCCCGGGCTCCGGCATCGTCAAGGAACAGGCGGAAGCCGAAGGCCTCGACGTGATCTTCAAGGATGCCGGCTTCGAATGGCGCGAGCCGGGCTGCTCGATGTGCCTTGCGATGAACGACGACCGTCTCAGTCCCTACGAGCGCTGCGCCTCCACCTCGAACCGCAATTTCGAAGGTCGCCAGGGCTACAAGGGCCGCACCCACCTCGTCTCGCCTGCAATGGCGGCGGCGGCGGCCGTGGCAGGACACTTCGTCGATATCCGCGACTGGAAGTAAACGGCTTTCGTTGGATGATGTTTGAGATGCCCGGCCAAAGTGCCGGGCATTTTGTTTTGGGCTATCCCAAAACCTTCACTAACGTCCCTTTTCGCAGATGCGGCAACAGCCGCTTCATGTCGCAGAGGCTGACCGCCACGCATCCGGCCGTCATCTGGTAACCTGGCTTGATCAGATGGAAAAAGATTGCCGAGCCGCCGTAGCGCTTGCGAGAGGTAATGTTCCAATCCATCACCAGACAGACATCATAAAGCCCGTCCGCCCGCTTCATTTCTTCATGGCTCGGCTTGAATGGTGCTCCCACGCGTTGAGTGACCAGCCGGTTATAGGCCGCATGCTTCGGCTCGTCGCACCACAACATGTCGCCGGATATTCGCCGCATCGAAAGCGGCGTCTGCGGCAGCCTGATCCGCTCGCCGCGGGTAAAGCCGGAAATTAGCTTCATTGCCGCAATCGGCGTCGCTCCATCCCCTTCCCGCTTGAAGGCGGAGGTGCCGGAACGACCGATCGCCGCCTGCAAAGTGATTCCCTTGAACGAGACAATCGCCCTTTGCCGGCTGCGAGGCGCAGTCCGGACGGTCACGACCGATTGTTTTTTGGACTTTTGCACACGGAAAAGCGGCATTTTCTCACGAGGTTTTGCTTTGAATATCATTTTGTTTGAAATCATAGCATCTTGGGCTTTACATCGGGGAGCCCTAAATACGCTTAGATTCCGATAAGACGGACGAAAACGGGCGACACGAAAGGCAAGAGCTGTATGGCAAGAACGATACTCCTGGTAGATGACGACAACGACCTGCGCGAGACGCTGGTCGAGCAATTGTCGTTGTACGACGAGTTTTCGCTGTTGCAGGAGGAGAATGCCACCAAGGCCATGAACACGGCCAAGACGGCGCAGGTCGACCTTCTGATCATGGATGTCGGCCTTCCCGACATGGATGGCCGCGAAGCGGTCAAGCTCTTGCGCAAGAACGGCTTCAAGGCGCCGATCATCATGTTGACGGGCCATGACACAGACAGCGACACGATCCTCGGCCTAGAGGCCGGCGCCAACGATTACATCGTCAAGCCGTTCCGCTTCGCCGTTCTGCTCGCCCGTATCCGCGCGCAGCTGCGCCAGTACGAGCAGAGCGAGGACGCGACCTTCACGGTCGGCCCCTATATCTTCAAGCCAAGCCAGAAGCTTCTGACCACCGACGACGGCAAGAAGATCCGCCTGACGGAAAAGGAAGCGGCGATCATCCGTTACCTCTACCGCGCCGGCCAGAAGGTCGTTACCCGCGACGTGCTGCTGGAAGAGGTCTGGGGTTACAATTCCGGCGTCACCACACACACGCTCGAAACCCATGTCTACCGTCTTCGCCAGAAGATCGAACGCGACCCATCCAACGCCGAGATCCTCGTGACCGAAAACGGCGGCTACAAGATCGTCCCGTAAATGGCACTGAACGACGACATAAGGCTTCTCTCAAGCGTTC
Organism: Aliirhizobium wenxiniae; assembly: GCF_014201355.1. GTDB lineage: Bacteria > Pseudomonadota > Alphaproteobacteria > Rhizobiales > Rhizobiaceae > Neorhizobium > Neorhizobium wenxiniae. The sequence goes on along the minus strand of NZ_JACHEG010000005.1, from coordinate 139,400 downwards.
CGCTGTTCCGCGAACTGGATGAAGATCAGCTGCGCCTGATCGCCTTCGGCGCGGAACGCCGCTCGCTTGCCGAAACGCAGGAAGTATTCCGCGAGGGCTCACCTGCGGAAGGCGCCTATATCGTCGCGAAAGGCCAGATCGGCCTTTATGCCACCGACCGCATGGGCGACATCCGCCACCAGAAGACGGTCGGCCCCGGCACGCTCCTGTCCGAGCTGGCGCTGGTGACGATGGTGGAGCGCAAGTTCACCGCCGTTGCGGCATCCGATGCCGAAGTGATGAAGATCAGCCGCCAGCTTTTCCAGCGCCTGTTGGAGGAATACCCCCAGGTCGGCCGCCTGATCGAAGCACGTATCCGCGAGAATATTGCCGGGCTGGCGAAAGCGGCTGCGGCGATGGAACATCGGTTTAGGTAATTTTTGCGGCATCGCGCGCCATCTAACAGCGACCGCTCATCTCAGATCGGCACCTCACCCTACCCCTCTCCCCGCATGCGGGGCGAGGGAACGTGCCACAAGTTACGTTACGGGGGCCGTCGAGGTTGCGGCTCGTGTCCTTCTCCCCGTCAGAACGGGGAGAAGGTGCCGGCAGGCGGATGAGGGGCAGCCGTTCGCTCGGTGTGAATCAATCAGAACTTGAACACCGCCGTCACCGGCACATGGTCCGACGGCTGGTTCCAGCCACGGGCTTCCTTCAGAATATCGATACGCTCAAGGAACGGCCCGAGCTCCGGCGACGACCAGACGTGGTCGAGGCGGCGGCCCTTGTTGGCGGCTTCCCAGTCCTTGGCGCGGTAGCTCCACCACGTATAGATCTTTTCCGGCTCCGGTGTGTGCTGGCGCATCAGGTCCAACCAGCCGCCCTTGGCGATCACGTCCTTCATGCCATCCGTCTCGACCGGCGTATGGCTGACGATCTTGAGCAACTGCTTGTGCGACCAGACGTCATGTTCCAGTGGCGCGATATTGAGATCGCCGACAAGGATCGATGAAACGCCGGGCATATCCGCCTTCAGCACCTTCATCTCTTCAAGAAAATCGAGCTTGTGGCCGAATTTCGGATTGATCTCCCGGTTCGGCTCGTCACCGCCCGCCGGCACATAGAAATTATGCAGCCGAATACGGCGCGACCCCCGCTCGAAGATCGCCGAAATGTGCCGCGCGTCACCCATGCCGCAATAATTCTGCCGGTGATCTTCCAGAAGCGGGATCTTCGAGGCGATGGCAACGCCGTGATAGCCCTTCTGGCCATGCACGATGATATGCTCGTAGCCGAGATCCTTGAGCGGCTGATACGGGAACTCCGGCTCCTGGCACTTGATTTCCTGCAGGCAGAGAATGTCCGGCTGGTTGCGGACGATGAACTGCTGCACGATCGGCATGCGCAGGCGCACCGAGTTGATATTCCAGGTGGCCAGGGAAAATGTCATGGAGAACCTCGATTGTCCGTCGAGGTCTAGAGCAATTCCAGCAAAAGCGGGAACCGGTTTTGCGTCCGGAATTGCGTAAGACCAAAGGAGATGGAGTACTGCTGGCGATCCAATGATCGCTGGCAATGCTCTACGTTATTTGGCGATTGATGAGAAGCAAAAAGGGCCGCGAATGTCGCAGCCCTTCAGACAGTATCGGGATGTAAATCTCAGCCGCGACCGCGCACTTCGGCATAGTCGATCGCAAACACCTTCTCGTCGAGGCTGACGCCTGTCTTGACGTTATAAATCATCACAGAGGTGTCCTTGCCCTGATTATCGGTGATCGTCCACTGACGCAGGTCATAGGTCTTGCTGTCGAACATCATGGTGATGGTAGAATCCCCGAAGATCGTCTTGTTGCCAAGCACGATCGTCGTCAGGTCGCTTTCTTCCTTCACACCGCGCACGGCATCGTTGGAAAGGTCGATCCGGTCTGCCAGAAGCAACGTCAAAGGCGTCTTTGATAGAGGATAGAGATCCCAGGTCTTCAGTTTGATATTGCCGACAACGACATTCTTTCCATCGGAAATCACGCGTAGCGGAGACGGATCCTCGAAATTGAAACGCAGCCTGCCGGGACGTTCGATATAGAATTTTCCGCCAGTCTGTTCGCCGCGCGGGCCGAACTGCACAAACTCGCCCATCATCGTCTTCACCGACGAGAAATGGTCGGCGATCTTCTGGGCCGCCGCACCGCCGGAACTTTGCGCGGACGCCATCGACGGCAGCACAGCCGATGCGGCAAGGCCGAACAGGCCTGCGGAAAACTGTCTGCGATCCATCCGGATGGAAAGAGCTGTTTTTTCTTTGGTCATTCTGGTCTCCATCCAAATGCACTGGGCCGCAAACGCGGCGTCATCATGACTTGCCGGCGGCTTGGCAAACCGTAGCCGGCGTGATCACGAAAGACTTACCGGCGACTAGCGCTCGATAATGTCGGCCTCGGTCGGCACGAGTATCTCGCGCTTGCCGGCGTGGTTTGCCGGACCGATCAGCCCTTCCTTCTCCATCCGCTCGATCAACGAAGCGGCACGGTTGTAGCCGATACCGAGACGCCGCTGGACATAAGAGGTCGAAGCCTTTCCATCTCTCAACACGACTGCAACGGCCTGGTCGTACGGGTCATCCGAATCCGACAGATTGGACGTGCCCGCCGGGCCGCCACCGCCGCCGTCTTCATCCTCATCGTCGGCCGTGATCGCTTCGAGATATTGGGGCGACCCTTGAGTTTTCAAGTAGGCGACGATTTCTTCCACTTCATTGTCAGAAACAAACGGACCGTGGACGCGCTGGATGCGTCCGCCGCCGGCCATGTAGAGCATGTCGCCTTGACCAAGCAGCTGTTCGGCGCCCTGTTCGCCGAGGATCGTGCGGCTGTCGATCTTCGACGTCACCTGGAAGGAAATACGCGTCGGGAAGTTCGCCTTGATCGTACCGGTAATAACGTCGACCGACGGACGCTGGGTCGCCATGATGACATGGATGCCGGCCGCACGCGCCATCTGCGCCAAGCGCTGGACGGCGCCTTCAATATCCTTGCCGGCGACCATCATCAGGTCGGCCATTTCGTCGATGATGACGACGATATAGGGCATCGGATCGAGATCGAACTCTTCCGTCTCGTACATTGCTTCGCCCGTCTGGCGGTCGAAACCGGTCTGCACGGTGCGGGTCAGAATCTCACCCTTTTCCTTCGCCTGTTCGACGCGGGAATTGAAGCCGTCGATATTGCGAACACCGATCTTCGACATCTTCTTGTAGCGCTCTTCCATCTCGCGGACGGTCCACTTGAGCGCGACGACGGCCTTCTTCGGATCGGTGACGACCGGAGACAGCAGATGCGGAATCCCGTCATAGACGGAAAGTTCGAGCATCTTCGGGTCGATCATGATCAGGCGGCACTTCTCCGGCGTATAGCGATAGAGAAGCGACAAGATCATCGTGTTGATGGCGACAGACTTACCCGAACCGGTGGTACCAGCGACGAGAAGGTGAGGCATCTTGGCAAGATCGGCTACGACCGGCTCCCCGCCGATCGTCTTGCCGAGCGCCATGGCAAGCTTTGCCTTGCTACCTTCAAAGTCCTTTGAACCGATCATTTCGCGCAGATAGACCATCTCGCGGGTACGGTTCGGCAATTCGATACCGATTGCATTGCGGCCGGGAACGACGGCAACGCGTGCTGCGATCGCGCTCATCGAGCGGGCGATGTCGTCCGCAAGACCGATGACGCGCGAGGACTTGATACCGGGTGCCGGCTCGAGTTCGTAAAGCGTGACGACCGGGCCGGGCCGGACATGAATGATCTCGCCCTTAACGCCGAAATCTTCCAGCACGCCTTCCAGCATGCGGGCATTCTGTTCCAGCGCATCGGCCGAAAGCGAGGCGTCGCGGGCAACCGCCTTCGGCTCTGTGAGAAGATGGACAGAAGGAAGCTGGAAACCGTCCGGACGAATGAACGAGCCCTGCGCATCGCGCGAGACGCGTGCACTGGGCTTCGGCGCGGGCGCTGCAGGCGTGACACGAGCAGAACGGCCACCGGCCTGAGGTGTTCGCGATGCCAGGAACGGGGCGTCGTCATCATCCTCGTCATCGACAAGTATACCAGCCGGCCGACGGGGCATGTCGTCCATGTCGAATGGCGGATCGTCATCGTGATCATGTCCGTAGATCGGCGGAGCGGAAACCACGCGGCGCGGATTGCCGGCAACGCGTTCACCCGCGCCGTCGAGCGATGGCTCCATCCGACGCGTATCAGTACCGGGAGCCTTTGCCCGCACGGGCTCGTTCAACTTGCCGAACTCGTCCTCGTTGAAATCGTAAGGCTGGTCGTATGTCTGGCGCGCGCGCGGCTTCATGCCCACCATACGGCGCAGACGGGCCTGGGTAATGTACCAGTAATGTGCGGCAAGGCCGAGCGGCAGGAAGCGTTCAAGGAACCCGCCGTCATCCTCCTCTTCGTCTTCCTCGTCACGCCGCGCGCGAGAGACGACGGCCGCAACCGGTTTGTCGTCGTCTTCCTCTTCCACATCCAGCTCGAGCGGATCGCCTACGAGACCGGAGGAGAACAGCATCAGCCAGATGCAGGGAACGGTGAAGATGCCGCCCAGCACCATGGCGACCATGCCTGTCGGATAGGCGCCGACAAACAGTGCCGGAAATCGCAGGATCATGTCGCCGATAACGCCGCCGATACCGTTCGGGATCGGCCATGTCTGCGGCGCGGGAAAACAGCCGAGCGTGGCCGAAGCCAGCAGCGTTCCACCGCCCCAGGCAGCAATCCGCGCCGGAATGCGATCGAAACGACGGCCGGAGATCAGCGCCAGCGCAAAGGAAAGCACAGGCAGAAGCGCAATAAGCCCGGCAAGGCCGAGAAACTGCATCATCAGGTCGGCAAAGGCCGCGCCGCCGAAACCGAGAAGATTGGTGGGGGGATTATCGGTAGCGTAGGAAAAGCTCGGGTCGGCGACATTCCAGGTGGCAAGCGCTGCAACGGCAAGCGCAAGGCCAAGGAAAATGCCGAAGCCGATCAGCGCAAGCGCCTGCCGGAGCACGAAGGAGCTGAGAACCGAGCGGGTTGACCGGTTTGCCAATGCCGCCGAACTGCTTCTGCTCATCGTATCTGCCCGCCACCTGTGAAACGAAATAAGGTGCGCAATCCGGCAATGGCCGTCGCACAATTCCAAGACAAGGTAACGCGGGGATGGTTAACGCAGCTTTAACCAGATGACCCACAGACAGCCTCCAGACGCGAAAATGGCCCGGCGCAACGCCGAGCCATCTGATTGTGGTGAAGGATAAGGCCGGTCGAACCGGCCTTGCTTCTTAGCTGTGATAGGCGGATTCGCCATGTGCAGCGAGGTCGAGACCTTCGCGTTCGGCTTCGACCGGGACGCGCAGACCAACGATCAGGTCGACAACCTTGTAGAGGATGATCGAGCCGATACCGCACCACAGGATGGTGACGACGACAGCCCAGACCTGGGTCATGAACTGACCGCCCATGGTGACGCCTTCGGCATAACCGATGCCGCCGAGCGACGAGGATGCGAATATGCCGGTTGCGAGCGCGCCGAAGAGGCCGCCTGCACCGTGAACGCCGAACACGTCAGCCGTGTCGTCATAACCGAACTTGTTCTTGATGACGGAGACGAAGAAGTAGCAGATCGGCGAAACCAGCAGACCCATGATGATCGCACCCATCGGGCCGGCAATGCCGGCAGCAGGCGTGATGGCAACGAGACCTGCGATCATGCCCGAAACCGCGCCGAGCAGCGAAGCCTTGCCGCGGGTGAAGGTTTCGACGACAGACCAGGAAACGACGGCAGCGGCGGTTGCCAGGAAGGTGTTGACGGTTGCGAGCATCGCACCGCCCGAAGCTTCGAGGTTCGAACCGGCGTTGAAGCCGAACCAGCCGAGCCACAGCATGGCGGAACCGACCAGCGTCAGCGTCATCGAGTGCGGAGCCATCATGTCCTTGCCGAAGCCGGTACGCTTGCCGACCATGATCGCACCGATGAGGCCCGCAAGACCCGCATTGATGTGAACGACGGTGCCGCCAGCGAAGTCAAGCGCGCCCCAGCCGAAGATCAGGCCGTTTGCGTCCCAGACCATGTGGGCGATCGGGAAGTAGACGAAGGTGACCCAGAGCAGGCAGAAGAGCACAGCAGCCGAGAACTTGATGCGTTCGGCGAAGGCGCCGACGATCAGAACCGGCGTCAGAGCCGCAAACGTCATCTGGAACAGCATGAAGATGAATTCCGGAATGACGACGCCATCAGAGAAGGTCGAAGCTGTCGACTCGATCGTGACGCCCGAAAGGAACATCTTGGCCGTACCGCCCCAGAAGGCAGACGTCCCGCCGCCGAAGGCGAATGAATAACCGTAGATGACCCAGACGAGCATGATGGAGGAACCGATCACGGTGCACTGCATCAGCACGGAGAGCATGTTCTTAGAACGGACGAGGCCGCCATAGAACAGTGCAATGCCCGGCATGATCATGAAGAACACCAGAAGGGTGCAAAGGAACATGAAGGCAGTATCGCCCTTGTCCGGAACCGGAGCGGCGGCAGCAGCCTCGGCAGCGGGTGCCGCAGCAGTCTGCGCGAAAGCGACAACCGGCGCAAACAGGGCTGCAGCAGCTGCGCCCATGCGTCCGAGGTTGGAAATCTTAGTCAATTGCATGGTTTGAAAACTCCCCTGTAAGCCGTGCTTAGAGCGCTTCGGTGTTGGTTTCGCCGGTACGGATGCGCACGGCCTGCTCGATCGAATAAACGAAGATCTTGCCATCCCCGATCTGGCCGGTCTTCGCGGAAGAGGCGATTGCCTCGATGGCCTTCTCCACCAGGTCGGCGGAAACGGCGATTTCGATCTTCAGTTTAGGCAGAAAACTGACGGCATATTCGGTGCCGCGATAGATCTCGGTATGTCCCTTCTGACGTCCGTAACCCTTGACCTCGGTGACGGTCAGGCCCTGGATACCGACAGCCGTGAGTGCTTCGCGCACCTCATCCAGCTTGAACGGCTTGATAATGGCCATCACGATTTTCATCTGGCTTCCCATCCTTTGTTTATTTCGGCCAAGGCCGACTCTCCTCATCACCGGCATCGAGGCCTGCGACTGAGCCTATACATTCAAAGGGCGTGCCAGTTTCGAACGGCAATTAAGTTATTGAAAAATAAATATATAAATCAGAGGCATTACAAATGGGGCAGATGAGCGACACAAAGAAGCCGAAATTTTGTGCATTTTAAATTTTTCGCACAAAAATTATTCATTTGCCTTTTTACGAATCAAACCCTCCTGCGCCACCGATGCCACGAGCATGCCTGAACGCGTGTAGAGACCGCCTCGGGTCATCCCTCGGCCGCCCGAAGCGCTTGGGCTGTCCTGACTGTAAAGCAGCCAGTCGTCGAACCGGATCGGCCGATGAAACCACATGGCGTGATCAAGGCTTGCCGCCTGCAGCCGCGGATCGAACACCGAGGTGCCGTGCGGATAAAGCGAGGCATCCAGCAGCGTCATATCGGAAAGATAGGCTAGGATGGCGGCCTGAACACCGCGGTCTTCCGGCACATCACCGACCGTGCGAACCCAGACATCCTGAAGCGGCTCCAGCTTCTCCGTCGTCAGGTAATGCTTGAGCGACGTAGGACGAAGCTCGATCGGGCGCGGCCGCTCCCAATAACGGCGAATGGCTTCCGGCGCCTTGGGCAGGAAAATCCGCTTGAACTCGGCCTCGTCCATCAGCTCTTCCGGTGACGGCACATCCGGCAAGGCGATCTGATGCTCATAGCCCTCCTCATCCCGCTGGAACGATGAAGACAGGGTGAAGATCGCCCGCCCATGCTGGATCGCCTGCACCTGGCGCGTGGCAAAGCTGCCACCATCACGAAGCCGCTCCACCTGATAGACGATCGGAACGCTCGGATCGCCAGGACGCACGAAATAGGCATGCAGCGAATGAACGAATCGATCGGCATCGACCGTTCTTTGCGCCGCCACCAGCGCCTGCGCGATCACCTGTCCACCGAACACGCGCTGCCAGCCGATATCCGGGCTCGTGCCGCGATAAAGATTGTGCTCCAGCTGCTCCAGATCGAGCGTCTTGATGAGCTGTTCCATCGGGTTAAGGCGCGAACCTGACATTTTTACGAACTCCGGCAATAGGAAGCGACGACCGGATGATCTATATCCACCCCATCAACAACCACAAGACTGACAGGAGCCTGTGAGATGCTGGACATGATGGTGGTCGGAGCGGGATATGTCGGCCTGGCGGCAGCAGTCGCGGTCAAGCAGGCCGCCCCGCACCTCAACATCGAAGTCGTGGAAGCGGCTCCGGCGCATGTGTGGGAGAAGGATGAGCGCGCCTCCGCGATCATCACGGCTGCCAGCAAGATGCTCGACGTGCTTGGCGTCTGGGACGAGATCCTCGTCCACTCACAGCCGATCAACCGGATGATCGTCACCGACAGCCGCACCTCCGATCCCGTACGCCCTGTTTTCCTCACCTTTGACGGCGAGATCGAGGAGGGCAAGCCCTTCGCCCACATGGTGCCGAATGTCGAAATGGTGAGAGCATTGAGGAGTGCCGCAGAACGGCTGGGCATCGCCATCCGCCACGGCCTTTCCGCTACCGCGTTCACGACCACGAGCAGCAGCACAACCGTCACACTGTCAGACGGCTCCACCATCGAGACAAAACTGCTCGTCGCCTGCGATGGCGTGCGCTCGAAACTGCGTGACATGGCGGGCATCCGCACAGTCAACTGGCAATACGGACAGTCGGGCATTGTCACGACCGTCGCCCATGAGCGCCCGCATGAAGGCGTGGCTGAAGAACATTTCCTGCCCTCCGGCCCCTTCGCCATCCTCCCCCTGCCGAACAATCGCTCGTCGCTGGTCTGGACGGAACGAACGGAAGATGCCGACCGGTTGATCGCCTCCGATGATCTGATCTTCGAGGATGAATTGCAGCGCCGCTTTGGCCACAAGCTCGGCGAACTGACCGTTGTCGGTGGCCGCAAGGCTTTTCCGCTCGGCCTCACGCTTTCACGCGCCTTCGTCGCGCCGCGTTTCGCGCTTGCCGGCGATGCAGCCCACGGCATTCACCCGATCTCCGGCCAGGGCCTCAATCTCGGCTTCAAGGATGTCGCAGCTCTTGCCGAAACCATTGTCGAGGCCGATCGCCTCGGCCTCGATATCGGTTCGCTCAACGTGCTGGAGCGCTACCAGTCCTGGCGCCGCTTCGACACGTTCCGCATGGGCGTCACCACCGATGTCCTCAACCGGCTGTTCTCCAACGATATAACTCCGATCCGCATCGCACGCGATTTCGGCCTCGGCCTCGTCGAGCGCATGCCGAAACTGAAGGATTTCTTCATCACCCAGGCAGCCGGGACGACCGCGGACGGAAATCCGAAGCTTCTGGCTGGTCAGCAGATATAGGAGAATTGCGGAGGCTCAGTCCTCGATCTTCCGCGCTTCGGACACCAGCATGATCGGAATACCGTCACGGATCGGATAAGCTAGACGTGCGCCTTCCGAAATCAGCTCGTTGCGCTCGCGATCCAGCGAAAGCGTGCCCTTCGTCAGCGGGCACACGAGCAGATCGAGCAGCTTCGGATCGACATTGCTGAGCTTTTCGTCCACCACTTGGAGCCTCACTGTAAAATCGTATCGGTATCCGCCAGCCCTCTTGCCAGCAGGATTTCAGTGATCGCGATCAGCGTTTCCGCCCGCGTCTTCAGATCCGGCGCCTCGAGCAGCGCCTGCTTTTCCGCCGGACCGAAAGGCGACATCATCGATAGCGAATTGACGAGCGTACGATTGCCCGCGCGCCCGACACTGTCCCAGTCCACTTCCAGCTTGTTAGCGTCGAGATATGCTCGGAACACCCGCAGCAGCTCGCGCCGGTCGACGGAAGCCTCATCATCCTCTTCCGACAGATCGCTCATGAACGGCGCAAACCGGAACATCCGGTAGGGCTGGCTATCGCCCGCTTCGTCCAGCAGTCGGAAACGGCACACACCACTGAGCGAAAGGATGTAGCGCCCGTCGCCGGTCTCGGCGAAAGAAGTGATACGCCCCAGGCACCCGACAGAGGAAAGCGCCGGCCGCAACGGATCGGACGCATCCGATGGCTCCAGCAGCGAAGGCTGCACGACGCCGATCAACCGGTCGCCGGCAAGCGCCGCGTCGAACATGGCAAGATAACGCGGCTCGAAGATATTCAGCGGAAGCTGGCCGCCCGGAAGCAGAAGCGCTCCGGTCAGCGGAAACACCGGCATGACTTCCGGCAGGTCTTCACGTTTCACGTACCGCGCGTTTCCCACATGCATCGGTTCGGCACCTCCCGCAGACTGCTCCTGATTACAGGTCTATAACCCGATATCTGGGGCTCCAACCGCCGATCGCAAGACCGGCGGCAGTGGATAACGTGTTGTTTAGGAAAAGAGGATGGACGAAAGACGGCGACGGGCTGTAATCGTCGCGGGATCCTTCGGACCCCAAACCTCAAAGAACTGCAAAAGTTCCCGGCGCGCGCCGTCATCGTCAAAAGTCCGGTCCTTGCGCATGATCGTCAGAAGATGATCGGCCGCCTGCTCACGCTCGCCCTGAACGTTGAGGATCTTCGCAAGCTTCATCCGCGCCGCATGGTCATCCGGATTGGCGTCCAGCTCGCGCGTCAGCGCCACCGGGTCACCGAGTTTACGGGCTTCGACGATCTGGTCGAGCTTCTTGGAAACCGCCTGGATGGCCGGATCGGCCGTCATCTCTTCAGGCAGGGATTGCAGCATCTGGCCGACACGCTCCGTTTCGCCCATGGCGATCAGGCACTGCATCATGCCGGCCGCCGCCTTGGCGTTCTCCGGATCGGCCTGCAGAACGGCGCTGTAAAGCTGTGTAGCACCCTCGATGTTGCTCGCGGCAAGCAGGCCATCCGCTTCACCGAGGATCGCCTCGATTTCGGCTGCCTGATCGGCACCGGCCGGACCTGCAACCTTGTCGATGAACTCGTTGACCTGGCTTTCCGGCACAGCTCCCATGAAACCATCGACTGGACGGCCGTCGACGAAAGCAATGACCGCGGGGATTGACTGGATACCGAGCTGACCGGCGATCGATGGATGGTCGTCGATATTCATCTTGACCAGCCTGACGCGTCCCTGGGCTTCGTTAACGGCCTTTTCGAGCACCGGGGTCAGCTGTTTGCACGGACCGCACCAGGGCGCCCAGAAATCGACCAGAACCGGCTGGCGGCGCGATTCGTCCAGAACATCCTTGGCAAAGCCGGCCGTCGTCGTGTCACTCACGTAACCACCCACCGCCGGCTCGGCGGAAGCAGGACTTGCCGCGGGCGAACCGAAGCTTGCCGTCTGGCTACCGTATCCGCCGCCATAGGATCCGGCGCCGTAAGATCCAGCGTAAGGATTATCGTTGCCGCTCATGGATGTTCTCCCGGGAAATCAGGGTGCGAACCCTTTTAATTGTCTGCCCGAAACATCGTATGTCAGTCCGTAACTTTCAAGACAAGCGGCGTGTGACCGGTCGCCTCCAGAAAACGGATTAGATCGTTTCGTCCAATCGATGTGGTCGCATCATTGGAAAGCGGATGACCATTGATGATCTCGTGTTTCAACAGGTCTTCATCCAGCACGAAGGTGACGTTTTTGCCCGTATCGCAAAACGCGCCGAACACCGTCACCGAACCTGGCACGACACCGAGATATTCGAGCATCATCTCCGGCCTGCCAAACGAGACACGGCTCGACGCGCCGATGACCTTGTGAACCGTCTTCAGATCCACCACCGCATGCTCCTCGACCGTCAGGACGAAATACTGGTCCTTCTTGTCCTTCACGAACAGGTTCTTGGTGTGCCCGCCGGGGATCTGATCCCGCAGGTCCTGCGATTCGGCCACGGTGAAAACCGGGTCATGCTGCTTCGTCGTGTGGGAAATATCGAGGCTGTCGAGAAAAGCGAACAGATCGGCGGCTGTCTTCGGCATGTTTTCGGTCACATCTGGGATCGTGATTGGCGGGAAATGCCGACTATAAAGATAAGCCCGTCCGCCTCCAAGACATTCTCCACATAATCACCGAAAGCCAAAAGCCCTGCAAATCAAGGGCTTTAGCGGAAAATGAAAAAATCTTTGCCAGTATCGTCATTTCTCTGTTGCATTTGAAAATCGTCTGGGCCATATAGCGCCTCGTCGGCGGCAACGAGCCACTGACCAGCCGGCTCCGAACTACCACACGGACCGACGGATTGATGAGCGGGTGTAGCTCAGTGGTAGAGCACAACCTTGCCAAGGTTGGGGTCGAGGGTTCGAACCCCTTCGCCCGCTCCAGTCCCTCCCAAGAGAGACGATCAGATTGACCAGGCGCACAGGACAAACCTGGCGCTAAGCGTTTTCTTGAAAATCCCTACCTTTTCCATCTCATTCTTTTCGGCCTGCATCAGGAAAATCTTTCCGAGATTGCCAATTGACTTATTGCCTCACAATGGAACAAAATAAGAACAACAGAGGATATCAAATGGCTCAAGCGGAAAAATTCATCGTCCTGCAATTCAAGAAGAACCGCGGCCATATCGTGCCGGGCGAAATGCGTCAGGCCTCAAACGCGGTATCGGCGGAAAAGATTGCCGCCGCCATGGCTTCGCGTGTGGTCGGCGTAGCAGCTTACGCAGTCATGGTCGATGAAGAAACCGGCGACATGGCATCACCCCGTCTCATTGCTCAGCATGGTGAGACGGCTGACCTCGCGGCATAATCTGTCGGCGAGCAGAGCGAGGAGTTAAAAGCGGCCAGTCCGACTTTAGATGTCGAACTGGCACGCTGTCTTCAGCTCTTCGAAAACACGTAATCCGTTTCCTGACGCAGAACCTCGCCTGGACGTAACACCGCGTTCGGGAAATTCGCGTGATTGATCGCATCCGGCCAGACCTGCGTTTCCAGGCAAAGGCCGGCATAATTGCCGTATTTGCGGCCATCGAAGCCCGGCACCGGCACATTGACCATCACGCCTGCATAAAACTGCACGCCCGGCTCCGTGGTCCTCACTTCCATCGAGACACCTGAATAAAGGCTGCGCACCAGCGCCACCGATCGCTTGGCCACGCGCTCGTTCGACAGGCAGTAATTATGGTCGAACGGCACCTGGCGACCGTCCTCGAGCGTGCGACGCACCGGGCCCATCTGGCGCAGGTCGAAGGGCGAGCCAGTCAGGTCATTGAGCTTGCCGGTCGGAACCAGCCTTGCATCGACATCCGTTATCCTGTCGGCGGCAATCATGATCTCGTGGCCGAAGACATCCTCGCGGCCGTCGAGGTTGAAATAGGAGTGCTGGCAGACATTGGCGGGCGTCGGCTCGTCCGAAACGCTTTCATAGACGACCGAGAACACGCCGTCCGCCTTCAATCGATAGGTCGCGGTCACCGTGCAGTTGCCGGGATAACCTGCGCGCCCATCGGCATCGGTAATCTTCAGCACGACCTTGTCGGCCTGATGTTCAACAATCGCCCAGTTGCGCTTGCCCATCCCGTCGGAGCCGCCATGCAAATGCGTGACACCGCGCTCATTGAGTTCGAGCTGGTAATCGTGGCCGTCGATCGAAAATTTCCCATCGCCGATCCGGTTGGCGCAACGGCCGGGCGTGGCACCGAAATAGGGAGAATAGGCCGGATAGGAAGAGAAATCGTCGAAACCGAGCACCAGCGGCGCATCGTGTCCTTGAAGACGCAAATCCTGGATGACTGCACCCCAGGTAATAACATTGGCAGTCAGCCCGCCGCCGCTGATCTGGACACGATAGACGGGCTCGCCGTCCTGCGTGGTGCCGAAAACCTCGAATGCCTGCCCTACCATGAGTTACTCCCGCCATTTTATCGGCGGCAAACTGCGCGATTTGGCGAGGCCTCGCAATGGGAAACGGCGACGCGCGGCGTCTTTTCCCGACGCCGCCCCAAAGCCTCACCAGTCCTTACACGGTGCCGATTTTGTCCATGTCGTAATGGGTCGTCTGGTACATCTCGTTGATCCAGTTTCCGAATAGAAGATGCGCATGACTGCGCCACCGGTTCTGGGGCGTCAGCGTATCGTCGTTATGCGGAAAATAGTCATGCGGCATCTTGATCGGGATACCGGCATTCACATCGCGAAAATATTCGTCCGCCAGCGAGGTGGAATCATATTCGACGTGGTTGAACATGTAGAGACGGTTGCCCTTCTTCTCGTGCACGAGGCAAAGGCCCATCTCATCGGATTCCATCAGGATTTCCAGATCGGATTTCTTCTCGACATCCTCGCGACGTACCTCCGTCCAACGTGAGACCGGCACCTGGAAATCATCGGAAAAGCCATTGAGATAAACCGAGGCCGGCGCAAGATTGCGGTGACGATAGACACCAAAGGCCTTTTCGGTGAGCGCATGTTTCGGCACGTCATGAAAATGGTAGATCGCCGCCATCGCGCCCCAGCAGACATTCATCGTCGAATGCACATTGGTCTGCGTCCAGTCGAAGATCTGACGCATCTCGTCCCAGTAGCTCACATCCTCGTAGTCCATCTGTTCCACCGGCGCGCCGGTGATGATGAACCCGTCGAACTTGCGGTCCTTCACCTCTTCCCAGGTGTGATAGAAGGAGAGGAGGTGCTCCTCGGACGTATTCTTCGCCTTGTGCGTGCCGAGCCTTATCAGCGAAAACTCCACCTGCAGCGGCGAAGCGCCGACAAGGCGGGCCATCTGCACCTCGGTCTTGATCTTGTTCGGCATGAGGTTGAGAAGCCCGATCTGCAGCGGACGAATGTCCTGGCGCACGGCGACCGTTTCGGTCATGACGCGCACACCCTCGGAAACGAGGGTGGTAAACGCTGGAAGCGTATCGGGAATCTTGATCGGCATAGTCAGGCCCCACAAACAAAAAGCCGGCAACGAAAAATCGCAACCGGCCCGTGGGAAGTGAAGTCTAACTTCTCGCGGCCCTTTAGCGACTTTTTTAACGTGGCTGCAAGCCGGCCGGCCAAATCACCACGGAAGTTCGGTTTATCAGATAATCCTTGCCGGCCCCGGCGTCAATGGGAGCAAAATCTACCGGCCCCACCCTGGCGCGACCGAAATAAGCATATGTCCTGCTTTCCCTTGCCCCACCCTTTGCGCTATGGGCAATGCCCATGGCCAATTCGACCTTCACCATCCTGCTCGGCGGCAATCTTGCCGTCACCGATCGCGTCAGACACGCGATCGCGGGAAGCCGTGTGATTGCCGCCGATAGCGGCATGCGCCATGCGGTCGAACTTGGCGTGATACCAGAGCTGTGGGTCGGCGACTTCGACTCCTCCGACGAAGAGCTGATCGCCCATTTCCCTCAAGTCGAACGCAAAACCTATCCGCCGGCCAAGAACGAGACCGATGGTGAGATTGCCACGGCCGAGGCGATCGAGCGCGGCGCAAGGCGCCTGATCCTGATCGGCGCGCTCGGCGGCGAGCGTTCCGACCACGCGCTGCAGCATTTTCTGCTCGCCATGGGTTTGGCCGAGCGCGGCTTCGATGTTCTTCTCGCCTCGGGTGAAGAGGAAGCCATGCCCTTTCTGCCGGGCACGAAAACGATCGACCTTCCCAAGGGCGCGCTGTTTTCCGTTCTCGGCTTTTCTGACCTGTCAGGCCTCGACATTCTCGGCGCACGATATCCGCTCAAGGATTTTTCGCTGCCCTTCGGCTCTTCTCGCACGGTTTCGAATGTTGCGGAAGGGCCTGTCGAATTCCATCTAAAGAGCGGCAAGGCGATGATCCTTGCCCGTCCCCACGATTTTTCCGGAGCATAAACGGTCCTCATGGCACCTCCCATTCTTAAGCTTGACGACATCTTCCTGAGCTTCGGCGGCACGCCGCTGTTGGACGGAGCCAGCCTGCAGGTGGAGCCGGGCGACCGCATCTGCCTCGTCGGCCGCAACGGCTCGGGCAAGTCGACGCTGATGAAGATCGCGGCAGGCATGGTCGAAGCGCAGTCGGGGGAGGTTTTCCGTCATCCGTCGGCAACGATCCGTTATCTCGAACAGGCGCCTGACTTTGCCGGTTACTCGACCGTGCAGGCCTATGCCGAAGCGGGCCTCGGCCCGGGTGATGATCCCTATCGCGTCACCTATCTGCTCGAACATCTGGGCCTGACCGGCGAGGAAGATCCGAACCGCTTGTCAGGCGGTGAAGCCCGCCGTGCGGCACTTGCCCGCGTCATGGCGCCGGAACCCGATATCCTTCTGCTCGACGAGCCGACCAACCATCTCGACCTGCCGACCATCGAATGGCTGGAAGACGAGTTGCGCAAGACGCGCAGCGCGCTTGTGGTCATCAGCCACGACCGTCGTTTCCTCGAAAAGGTCTCCAACGCCACTGTCTGGATAGACCGCGGCACGGCCCGCCGTCTTTCCCGTGGTTTCGGCCATTTTGAAGCCTGGCGCGATCAGGTTCTCGAAGAGGAAGAGATCGAACAGCACAAGCTCGGCAAGGCGATCGAGCGCGAAGAACACTGGATGCGCTACGGCGTCACCGCAAGGCGCAAGCGCAACATGCGCCGCGTCGGCGAGTTGCAGGCCATGCGCGCCGCCTATCGTGGCCATAACGGTCCTCAGGGCAGCGTCCAGGCTTCGGTCGCAGAGGGTCGCGAATCCGGCAAGCTTGTGGTCGAAGCTGAAAACATCACCAAGACCTATGACAAGCCGATCGTCGCCCCCTTCTCGATCCGCGTCCACCGCGGCGACCGCATCGGTCTCGTCGGCCCGAACGGTGCCGGCAAGACGACGCTTCTGAAGATGCTGACCGGCCAGCTGGAGCCCGATAGCGGCTGGATCAAGCTCGGCACCAACCTGGAAATCGCCACCCTCGACCAGAAGCGCGAGGACCTCGATCCCGAGGATACCCTGTCCCACTATCTGACCGATGGCCGTGGCGAGACGCTGCTGGTCAATGGCGAACAGCGCCATGTCGCCGGTTACATGAAGGATTTCCTGTTCCAGCCTGAACAGATCCGCACGCCGATCAAGAACCTGTCGGGTGGCGAACGCGCCCGCCTGATGCTGGCCCGCATGCTGGCACGGCCTTCGAACCTGCTGATATTAGACGAACCAACCAACGACCTCGACATCGAGACGCTGGACCTCTTGCAGGAAATCGTCGCCGGTTATAACGGCACCGTCATTCTTGTCAGCCACGACCGTGACTTCCTCGATCGCACTGTGACCTCCACCATCGCACCGGCCACCCCGGATGCGCCCGATGGCCGCTGGATCGAATATGCCGGCGGCTATACCGACATGCTGGCACAGCGCAAAGGCGCCCAGGAAGAGCGGAAAAAAGCGGAAAAAGCAGCCGAAAAGCCGAAGGCCGAGAGCACGACTTCAGCCTCCGACGCACCCAAGGCCAAGGGAAAGCTTTCCTACAAGCAGAAATTCGCCCTCGAAAACCTGCCCAAGGAAATGGAGAAGGCGCAAGCCGAGATCGCCATTCGCGAAAAGAAGATGGCCGATCCCAATCTCTTCACCAAGGACCCGGCAAGCTTCAACAAGCTGGCCGCAGAGATGGAGAAGCTGCGCGAAAAGCTGACCCAAATGGAAGAGGAATGGCTGGAGCTTGAAATGTTGCGCGAGGAAATCGAAGGCTGAGCGCGATGCCACGAGCATCCTAAAATTAAATTTTTGTTAGCCTTAACAAATATTTAATCGAAGAAATCAGTGTCTCGCCCCGGAACAATGCCGGCATTCATCGCGTTTGGTGCGTGTCAGGTTGCTAAAACATGCAACCGGCAAAACCGAGATGAACTCTGGAGATGTCCAATGCTGACAAGTGTATCGCGTCGTCGGCTGGCAAGTGAGGCGATGAACCAGCGTGTATTGATTATCGAGGATGAGTTTCTGATTGCGCTCGACGTGGCGGACACGATCGAGAACATGGGCCTGAAGGTCGTCGGGCTGGCGAATGCCCGCAAGCATGCCCTTTCGCTTGCAGCCCATGCGGATATCGCCCTGGTCGACGTCAATCTTGCGGATGGCAGGACCGGTCCGGAGATCGGCCGTGAACTTGCTGAACAATATGGCCTGACGGTCGTATTCATGACCGGCAATCCGGAAGATATCGCGGATGGCGTGGATGGAACGATCGGCGTTCTGACCAAACCCGTCATGCCCGAAGTGGTCGAACAGACGATCGGTTATGCGATCGCCAACCGCCTCGGCGGCATGGCAATCGTTCCCCGCGAACTCAAGGTTTTTCGCGGAAACGCAAACTGAGCCAAAATTCCGGCATGGACTTGTCGGATCCGTGCCGCATCTTTCGTCCTCGGAGGAAAGGCGCCAACTGATGGCGTCCTTCAATCAAGGAGGGATATCGACATGCGGATGATTTTCGTGAACCTGCCGGTGGCGGATCTTCAGGCTTCGACGGCGTTTTACACGGCGCTCGGTTTCACCAAGAACCCCGATTTTTCAGATGACACCGCGACCTGCATGGTGGTCAGCGAGCAGATCTACGTGATGCTGCTCACCCACGATAAATTCCGCATGTTCATCAATGGCGATATTTCCGATTCGAAGACGACGAAGGAAGTGCTGAACTGCCTCTCCGCATCGAGCCGCGACGAGGTCGACGGCTTCAAGGCAAAGGCGCTTGCCGCCGGCGGCAGCGAATGGAAGCCGAATATGGAAATGGGCCCGATGTACGGCTGCAGCTTCCAGGACCTCGACAGCCATGTCTGGGAAATCATGTACATGGAAATGTCCGGCGGCTAAGGCGGGCTTAAGCCCTCGCCCTTGTGGGGAAGGGTTTGGGAGGGGACTTTCTTCATATCTCGACCCTCTTGCCAGCATGAAGCGAGACCGGTAAATCTTTGCACGCTCTAACGGGGTGCCCTGCGTCTGCAGGGCTGAGAGGCGACATGCCAACCCGCGGAACCTGATCCGGCTAACACCGGCGGAGGGATTAGACGGCTCGCAACCAGCGCCTATTCCCCGTATCGACATTTTGAGGAGGCGCTGATGCGCGGGATTTCGACTTTTCTTCTGGCCACCACGGTCACGGTTCTTGCTCCCCTTGCCGCGAACGCTCAGGAAAAGACGCTCACCGTCTATACCTATGAGAGCTTCACCTCCGACTGGGGTCCCGGCCCGAAGATCAAGGCCGAGTTCGAAAAGACCTGTGCCTGCACCGTCAATTTCGTCGGCGTCGCCGATGGCGTGGCGCTTCTCACCCGTCTCAAGCTCGAAGGCACAGGCTCGGAAGCCGATATCGCCCTCGGCCTCGATACCAGTCTGATCTCCGAAGCCAAGGCGACCGGCCTTTTCGAGGCGAACGGCGTCGATGCAGGCGCCGTCAAGGTTCCCGGCAATTATGCAGACGATACGTTCCTGCCCTATGACTACGGCCATTTCGCCGTCATCTATGACACGCAGACGATCAAGAACCCGCCGAAGAGCCTGAAGGATCTGATCGAGGGGGATGCTTCGCAGAAGATCGCCATTCAGGATCCGCGCACCTCGACGCCGGGCCTCGGCTTTCTGCTCTGGGTAAAGGCCGTCTATGGCGACAAGGCGCCGGAAGCCTGGGCGAAATTCAGGGACCGGGTCCTGACCGTCACCCCCGGCTGGTCGGAAGCCTATGGCCTGTTCACCAAGAGCGAAGTGCCGATGGTGCTCTCCTATACGACCTCGCCAGCCTATCACATGGTCGAGGAAAGGACTGATCGGTATCAGGCAGCAAGCTTTTCCGATGGCCATTACATCCAGATCGAGGTCGCCGGCATGCTGAAACACGCCCGAGACAGAGATCTGGCAAAGAGCTTCCTCACCTTCCTGATATCGCCGGCGGCACAGGATATCATTCCGACCACCAACTGGATGATGCCGGCGGCAGCGACCTCTGCCCCGCTGCCGGAAGCTTTCGACAAGCTGGTAAAGCCGGCAAAGACGCTGCTGATCGGCTCCGACGAGGTGGCGAAGAACCGCCAAGCCTGGATCGACGAATGGCTGACCGCCATGAGCAAGAAGTGACGGGACGTTTGGGAAATCGCATTTGCTGACGACCGCTGAAAGACGACGCGGCATCGGTGCCGGCCTGACCGTCCTTGCTGCCGTCATTCTGTTCGTCGGCACTGCGGTTGTGACACTGCTGGCCTGGGATGGCGATCAATCCGCATCCCGGCTTTTTAGCGCCTATACCTGGAGCATTCTTCGCTTCACGCTTCTGCAGGCGGCGCTTTCCACGCTTCTGTCGGTCGTCTTCGCCATTCCGGTCGCTTTGGCACTTGCCCGCCGCCCCCGTTTTGTCGGCAGAGCCTGGATCCTGCGCCTTATGGCCCTGCCCATGGGCCTGCCGGCGCTGGTCGGCGCACTCGGTCTGCTCGGTGTCTGGGGCAGGCAGGGCATCCTGAACGGCTGGCTTACCACAGCCGGGCTGGAACAGCCGGTCAGCGTCTACGGCCTTTCCGGCATTCTGCTCGCCCATACATTCTTCAATATCCCGCTCGCCGTGCGCCTGCTGCTTGCCGTGCTCGAACGGCTTCCGGCTGAATACTGGCTTCTGTCGGCCAGCCTCGGCATGAAGCCTGTCTCGATCTTCCGCTTTGTCGAATGGCCGGCGCTTGCCCGCATCGTGCCCGGCGTCGCGGGCCTGATCTTCATGCTCTGCGCCACCAGCTTCACGCTGGTTCTTGTGCTGGGCGGAGGTCCGGCCGCAACCACGCTGGAAGTGGCGATCTATCAGGCCCTGCGCTTCGATTTCGACCCGCCCCGCGCCATCGCACTCGCCTTTCTGCAGATTGCCGTAACGGCTGCCGTGATCGGCCTCATCGCGCTTCTGCCGGCTGCAACTGATACGGTCAGAACCGCGGGCAGAAAGGTGTTGCGCCTCGACGGGCGCTCGGCAGCATCCCGCCTGTGGGATGGCCTGATCATTGCCATCGCCGTGATCTTTGTCGCCTCGCCGCTCCTCTCGGTTCTGATTGCCGGCCTTCGTGCCGATCTCTGGAAACTGATCTCCGGCCCTCGTTTCATCCAGGCTGCAACGACGAGTCTCGTGATCGCGGTAACGGCTGCAGTGATCGCTGTCTCCGCGTCACTCGCTATCATCACGGCCCGGCAGGCGATCAGGGACCGGCGCGATCCCGTTCTTGCTGCACGGCTTCTATCGGCCTCGCTCGCCGGCACATCATCCCTGGTTCTTGTCGTGCCGCCGATCATTCTCGGCACCGGCTGGTTTCTGGTGCTTCGGCAATTCGGCAATGTCGCCGCGTTCGCGCCCTACCTCGTCGCATTCATCAATGCGATGATGGCGCTGCCCTTTGCAGTAAGGGTGCTGGAACCGGCATTGAACGACCATCGGCATCAGACGGCACGGCTGGCCGCAGCACTCGGTATCGCCGGCCCTGCCAAGTGGCGTCTGATCGATCTCCCCATCCTCACCCGCCCGATACTCACTGCCCTCTCCTTCGCCATGGCGCTCTCCCTCGGCGATCTCGGTGCAGTCGCCCTGTTCGGCTCCAGCGATCTCGTCACCCTGCCCTGGCTGGTCTACAGCACGCTATCGAGCTACAGGACGAATGATGCGGATGGGCTGGCGCTGATCCTCGGCATGATCTGCCTTGCCTTGACCATCCTCGGCACATCCGGCGACAAGGAACATGAAAATGCGTGACGGCATCGTCCTCGATAAGGTCGCCCTGAACCTCGGCACCGCAGATTTCGATTTCGACTGCCATATCGAGGCCGGCGTCATCACCGCGATCGCCGGTTCGTCGGGTGCAGGCAAATCGACGCTCCTCAACCTCATCGCAGGTTTTGAGCGCCCGCAATCAGGCCGCATCTTCATCGCCGGAACCGAACAGACCGCGAGCCATCCGTCGGAAAGGCCGGTATCGGTGGTCTTCCAGGATCACAACCTCTTCGCCCATCTCGACATCTTCACCAATGTCGCACTCGGCATCAGCCCATCGATGCGGCTGTCTTCGCAGGACAGGGATCGCGTGGAAAACGCCCTCTCGCGTGTCAGCCTTGCGGGCTTCGGCAAGCGTATGCCCGGCTCACTGTCGGGCGGCGAAAAACAGCGCGCCGCCTTTGCCCGCGCCCTCCTGCGCAACAAGCCGGTTCTCCTGCTCGACGAACCCTTCGCTTCACTCGACGCCGATTTGCGGCTGCAAATGTCCGCCCTTATTCTTGATCTGCATACGGAAACTGCAAATACCGTCGTCATGATAACCCATGACCGCGAGGAAATTGCCCGCATTGCAGATCGCATCCTGCATGTCGAAAAGGGGCAGATCGCCACCGACGAGGCAAAAGCGGATTACCTTTCGCGATTTGCCGCACCCGTTTCGCCCCTATCCGGCACTGTGTGAACGAAAGTCATCAAGCGTGCATGGGCACCGCCACAATTTGGACGTGGCCCGATGGCATCGGCGTTCAAGTTTATTTTCTTTTCATACCCAGTAGGCAATACATATTCATTTAGGAATATCTGTGCAGTTGGCGCTAAAGACGGTAAGCGACAACAGGCGGAAGACGAGGCCAGACGCGACGGCAGGATGCCGAAGTGTAATTCCGGAGATGGTAGTGCAGGCGAAGACTGTAAAGACGGATCGTGCCAGGTGGCCGAGATTTTGGCAGCGTAGCCGCGCATTCCGTTCCGCAGCCACACTTTTCTTCGCCACCTCGATGCTTTACGGCTGCCAGTCGATCTTCGACCAGGCCTATACGCCGAACGTTTCGCCATCGGAAAACCCGCAGACTGTCGACCAGGTCCAGAAGAATGACCCGCGTGCTGCCATGGGCGCCCGCGAACACCCGCGCATTGTCGCAAGTTACGGCGGCGAATATCGCGATGCGAAGACCGAACGCCTTGTCGCCCGGATCACCGGCGCATTGACGGCCGTTTCGGAAAACCCGACCCAGTCCTTCCGCATCACCATTCTGAATTCGCCAGCAATCAACGCTTTCGCGCTACCGGGCGGTTATCTCTATGTCACCCGCGGTCTGCTGGCGCTCGCCAACGATGCGTCGGAAGTGGCGGCTGTCCTGTCGCACGAAATGGGCCACGTTACCGCCAATCACGGCATCGAACGCCAGAAGCGGGAAGAGGCGGAAGTCATTGCCAGCCGCGTCGTTGCCGAAGTCCTGTCGAGCGATCTCGCCGGCAAGCAGGCGCTCGCCCGTGGCAAGCTGCGGCTCGCCGCCTTCTCCCGCCAGCAGGAATTGCAGGCGGATGTTATTGGCGTGCGCATGCTCGGCGAAGCCGGCTATGATCCTTATGCAGCCGCTCGCTTCCTTGATTCCATGGCGGCCTATGCCCGCTACTCTGCCGTCGATCCGGATAACGACCAGAGCCTCGACTTCCTGTCCAGCCACCCGAATTCGGCCCAGCGCGTCGATCTCGCGCGCCGCCATGCCCGCGCCTTCGGCCAGGAAGGTGTCGGCGACCGTGGACGCGATTATTATCTCGCAGGTATCGACGGTCTGCTTTACGGCGACAGCCCGCAGGAAGGCTATGTTCGAGGCCAGACGTTCCTGCATGGCAGCCTTGGCATCCGTTTTGATGTTCCACCGGATTTCCGGATCGACAACAAGGTCGAGGCAGTGCTCGCAACCGGCCCCGGCGAAAGTGCCATCCGTTTCGATGGAGTTGCCGCCGGCGACAATAACAACCTGACGAATTACCTGACGAGCGGCTGGGTTGCGGGATTGCAGCCGGAAACCGTGCGTGAGACCACCGTAAACGGCCTTCCGGCCGCAACCGCGCGCGCCTCCGCCGAGCGCTGGGATTTCGACGTGACCGTCGTGCGCCTCAATGAGCAGATTTTCCGCTTTTTAACAGCTGTGCCAAAGGGTAACACGACACTGCAATCTACCGCAGATACGCTACGCAACAGTTTTCGTCGTATGACGCCGGAAGAAATAGCCTCTCTGAAGCCGCTTCGGGTGCGTATCGTCACGGTTGGCCCGAGTGACACTCTTGCATCGCTCTCGGGACGGATGATGGGGACGGATCGAAAGCTCGATCTTTTCAAGCTCATCAACGCGCTACCGGCCGGCGCGACGGTGTCGCCCGGCCAGAAGATGAAGATCATTTCCGAATAGTGGAGTGAAGGAACACCCCTTCGTAATCAGCAGGCGGCGGCAGCCATCTGCGGATTGGCGGAGACGAGCGCAGACTTCAGCTTCTCGATGGCGCGGCTTTCAATCTGGCGCACACGTTCCTTGGAAATTCCAAGCTCGGTCCCGAGCGCTTCGAGCGTCGCACCGTCGTCCGTGAGCCGGCGAGCACGAATGATCTTCTTCTCGCGGTCGTTAAGTTTGGTGAGCGCGCCCTGCAGCCATTTCAGCCGCCGTTCGCCGTCGATCATGCCGGAAACCTGTTCGTCGGGAAGTGGCTCGTTGCTTTCCAGCATGTCCAGCCGTTCGCCGCTATCCGCGTCACCGGCAATCGTCGGCGCCTGCAGCGAGGCATCGTTGGCGGAGAGACGTGCATCCATCGTCTGCACGTCGTTTACGCTGACACCGAGCGCCACCGCGATCTCTTCATGGATGGCACGGGCGGTAAGATTGCTGTCACCGCGAGCGAGCTTTGCGCGCAACCGGCGCAGATTGAAGAAAAGCGCCTTCTGCGCAGAGCTGGTCCCGCCGCGCACGATCGACCAGTTGCGCAGGATATAATCCTGCATCGAAGCGCGGATCCACCAGCTGGCATAGGTAGAAAAACGCACATCGCGCGCCGGCTCGAACCTTGCCGCCGCTTCGAGCAGCCCTACATAACCTTCTTGAACGAGGTCGCTCATCGGCAGGCCGAAGCCACGAAACTTCGAGGCCATGGCAATGACGAGACGCATGTGAGCAAGTGCGATCTGGTTCCGTGCATTCTGATCCTGGCTGTCTTTCCATCGGACGGCAAGATCTCGCTCCTCTTCACGGGCGAGATAGGGAGCTGACATCGCTATCTTGATCATTGTGCGGTCTGCGGACATGGCTGTCATCGTCTTCTCCGTCAACGGTTCTGATATGACGATAAACAGCGGGGAAACTGGCAGACGGACAATCGAGGAGAATGTCTGTGCAAGTTTATGACTGCTGCTTTCGCCCCCTCTAGAAGCGACCCGGGACATCCTGGCCGCCAGCGTTTTAAACGGGACCGAGGGCAGCGTTACGCAGCATTCAGTTCGCCGTTCCGGCGGGTTAACGCGACAACAGCTCAAAAGTTCCAATAAAAAAACCCGGCTCAAGGCCGGGTTTTTTACTCCTGCATATCCAGGAAATCAGGCAGCTTCTTCCTGCGCATCGTCTTCATCGAGGCTCTTGCCACGCTTGGGACCCTTGGCAAGATTAACTTCGACAAGGCGAACGGCCTCGGTATCCGACATCTTGTTGACGGCTGCGATTTCACGAGCCATCCGGTCGAGAGCAGCTTCATAGAGCTGACGCTCGGAATAGGACTGCTCAGGCTGGTTTTCGGCGCGATAAAGATCGCGGACCACTTCAGCGATGGAAATCAGGTCACCGGAATTGATCTTGGCATCATATTCCTGTGCGCGGCGCGACCACATGGTGCGCTTCACGCGGGCCTTGCCCTGCACAACCTTGAGCGCGCGTTCGACGAAATCCGTTTCCGAAAGCTTGCGCATGCCAATGGCAACGGCTTTGGCGACCGGAACCTTCAGGCGCATCTTGTCCTTTTCGAAGTCGATCACAAAAAGCTCAAGCTTCATGCCAGCAACTTCTTGCTCTTCAATCGCACTGATCGTACCAACGCCGTGAGCGGGATACACGATCGATTCGCCGGTCTTGAAGCCCTGGCGAGCCGGGGAATTCTTTTTCTGCTGAGTCGTCATTCGTTTCAAAAACTCCCTTCTACTCACCCACATCTGGGTCAGGGGAAAGCCGGGTCTGTCAGGCCCGGATGAGACGGGGGAAACCGTCGGGTCACTCCATACTGGTCCGACAAAACGCGCGCGAAAAAACAAATCCCATCGCTGAGCTGCGACCGACAACATGAAACGACGTTATGTCTCGGAGAGCGCGTGTGATTGATCTGTGCTTTCGTGATGTTTTTTGGGCACGCGAGTGCCGCCTTGTGGAACAGTATCTCTTGTCTACCACAAAAAAGTGCGGAAATCAATAATTTGCTTCACAGAGTCCGCAAAGCAACATTATAGCGCCCTGCCTATGAAAGCAGCAACGCTTCATTGGCGCCTGCGACAGCAAGGCAGGCGCATCCTGGCTGGACAACCTAGACTCAGTCGCCCTTGCCCGGTTCCGGTGAGAAATACTTCTCGTACTTGCCCGCCTCGCCGTCAAGTTCCTTGGCTCCGTCCATCGGATCTTTCTTGATCGTGATGTTTGGCCAGATCTGGGCGAACTCCGCATTGATCTTCAACCATTTGTCCAGCCCCGGCTCGGTATCGGGCTTGATTGCCTCGGCGGGACATTCAGGTTCGCATACGCCGCAATCGATGCACTCGTCGGGATGGATGACGAGAAAATTCTCGCCTTCATAGAAGCAATCCACCGGGCAGACTTCGACGCAGTCGGTATATTTGCAGCGGACACAGTTATCGGTCACGACATAAGTCATGAAGCACTCCACATCAACGCGTTGATCAGGACACGATTGGAAACGGTCGGGCCCCGAGGGCCGGACGGGGGCAACGCAACCGCTGGAACGACAGAGGCGGGCTATCCGGCATTTTCGAACGTCACGTAAAGCGTTTATCCAAGCTTAGCAAGGATAAACCATTTCGAAAAAACGCGGAAACAGGGCGCATTTTCTAATCATCGTCCCAATTGATCCCGGAACCGAAGTCGACATCACCAGCATTGGGAAAGAGACGGTCTGTCTCGCGGCGTTCTTTTTTAGTCGGACGGCCTGATCCCTTGATGCGCTGCGCCTGTTCCAGCATCGTCAGGCGCTCGGTTTTCTCGCGCGGTGGAGTGAGATCTTCGTAGAGTTCCTTGGCCTCTTCGTAAGGCCCTCGCCGCTCGCCACCGGACTTGACGATCAGGATCAGATCGCGCCGATCGAGCGCGATTTCCACCCGGTCGCCCACCTTCACCTGGAAGCTCGGTTGGCGGATCGAAGTCCCGTTCACCTTCACATGGCCGGAATTGAGCAGGCCTTGCGCGAGTGAGCGGGACTTCACCATGCGGGTGAAGAAAAGCCATTTGTCGATGCGTTGCCGCAAATCCCCGGATGGCTTTTCGCTCATGACGTCTTACTTCTTCATCTGCTCCTTAAGAGCAGCGAGTTTTGCGAAAGGAGAATCCGGATCGATCGGCTTTTCCTTGCGCGGCGGCTTGGCCTCGAAGCGAGCAGGCTGATTGTTCTTCTGCCCGCCGCGTTCCGGACGCGGACCGCCCTCGTTGCGCTCGCCACGGAACGGACGATCGCCCTGCGGACGCTTGTCGCCACGACGGTCATTCTGACGGTCGCGACCCTGGCCTTCGCGCTTCTCCTGATCACCGCCACGGCGGGTATCACGACGATCACCATCACGGCGGCCCTGCGGAGCATTTTCGCCGCCGGCATTGCGCTGGCCACCACGGTCTCCACCCCGGTCACCGCCATGACCGCGGCGATCGCCCTGAGGACGGCCACCACGCTGGTTGTTTTCACGACCGCCACCCGGACGCCACAGAAGGACCGGCTTCGGCTCTTCGGCTTCGGCAGGCTTGTCACCCTCGACTTCGGCAGGAGCGACTTCGGAAACCTGTTCAGCAGCAGCTTCAGCCGTCTGCTCCGGCTGTGATTCCACAGCCTCTACGTCCGATGCCTCGTCTGCGGCAGGCGCTTCCGCGGAAACGTCGGCATCAGCAGCTTCTGCTACGGGTGCTGGAGCCTGGCTGGCGAGATAGGTCTGAGCCTCTTCAGCCGTCACCGAATCTGCACGATAGCCGAGACCCTTGAGGATTTCTTCCATATCGTCAGGCGTTGCACCAAGGATCGACAGCATGGCCGTCGTCGTGGTGAAGCGGCGACCATCATAGGCACCTTCCGGACGCGGCGTCGCGCCCGGCTTCCACTGCAAGAGCGGACGGATAAGGTCTGCAAGACGTTCCAGAATATCGACGCGAACCGCACGCTTCCCGAGGAAACGGAAACCGGCGAGCTTGTAGAAGGTCCGCTCAAACGACGGATCGGCAACAACCGACGTGCGGCCAGCGGCAAGAGCCGGAATAAGGTCGCCATAACCCGGCTTGTCGAGACCATCGTTCTTCAGCGCCCACAGCAGCGTGATAAGCTCGGCCGGAGCCGGCTTCAATAACGCAGGCATGAAGACGTGATAGGCGCCGAAACGAATACCATAGCGGCGCATCGAGGCGCGGGCATCCTGATCGAGGGACTTCACGTCCTCTGCAACATCCCGACGGAACAAGACGCCGAGATTTTCGACGATCTGGAACGCCAGGCCCTTTGCCAGACCCTGCAGGTCTTCAGCGCGCGACAGGTCGTCGAGCGGCTTCAGAACCGTTGCGATATGATGATTGACAAAACGCTCGATGCGGGCGGCCACGTGTTCGCGGGCATTGCCGGTCAGCTGTTCATCCGACAGCAGGATGACGCGCGGGCGCATGACATGGTCGCTTGCCGCAAGACGGGCAACCGGATCGCCGAGCCAACGCACAGAGCCATCGGAACCGACGGCAAGATCGTTATTGCCGGAAGCATAGAGACGGGCGGCACGCGCCTCGAACTCCAGCGCCAGCGCCTTTTGTGAGGCGGCCTGAACAGCCTTGGCATCCGGTCCTTCGGTCCCCGAGACCGGAGTAAAGCGGAATCCCGCCAACTGTCCGACGTGATGTCCCTCGACAAACACATCGCCATTCACACTGATTTCTGCTTCCAGCATCGCATTCTCTCTTAGGCGCCTCATGAGCACAGATGTCCTGCGATCAACAAAGCGTTTCGTCAACCTTTCATGTAGCGCGTCCGACAACCTATCCTCGATTTCCCGTGTCTTTTCTTGCCAGTGTGTCGGATCGGCAAGCCAGCCGGGTCGGTTTGACACATAGGTCCAGGTTCGAATCTGCGCGATTCGGGCAGACAGGGTATCGATTTCGCCGTCGGTGCGGTCGGCACGGCGAACCTGCTCCGCCATGAAGTCCTCGTTCACCGTGCCGCGACGCACAAGATCGAAGAAAAGCGTCGAAATGAGGTCAGCATGCTGCGCCGGCGCAATTCTTCTATAGTCGGGAAGCGCGCAGGCGTCCCACAATTTCTCCACACGCTCCGGCGTGGTGACGATATCCTTCACTTCCGGATAACGTGACAGATAGTCGAGCGCCTGGCTATCGGTAGCCGGCAAAGCGCGCGTCAGCCCCTGTATCGTCGGATTTGCATCAAGACTGCGCCGAAGCTCATTCAGCGACGAAAAGCTCAGATTTTTCGAACGCCACTGCAACACCTTTACACTGTCGAAATGATGCCCCTCAATCCGCTCCACCAGCTCATCGTCGAACGGCGCGACCTGTCCCGTCACGCCGAACGTACCGTCCCGCAGGTGTCGCCCGGCACGCCCTGCGATCTGCGCCATCTCGGCGGGATTGAGATTGCGGAACTGGTAGCCGTCGAACTTCCGGTCCTGCGCGAAGGCGACATGGTCGACATCGAGGTTGAGGCCCATGCCAATCGCATCGGTGGCGACCAGATATTCGACATCGCCCTCCTGATAGAGCCCGACCTGCGCATTGCGGGTGCGCGGGCTGAGCGCCCCAAGCACCACGGCCGCCCCGCCGCGCTGGCGGCGGATCAGTTCGGCGATCGCATAAACCTCGTCGGCCGAAAAGGCGACAATCGCCGTCCGCTGCGGCAAGCGCGTGATCTTCTTCTGGCCCGCATAAAAAAGCTGCGAAAGGCGCGGCCGCTCCACGATCGTAATGCCCGGCAGAAGATTTTCGAGGATCGGCCGCATGGTTGCAGCGCCGAGAAGTAGCGTCTCGTCACGGCCACGCAAATGCAGGATGCGGTCGGTAAAGATATGTCCGCGCTCAAGATCGCCAGCAAGCTGGACTTCGTCGATCGCGACGAAAGAGGCCTTCGTTTCGCGCGGCATTGCCTCGACGGTGCAGACCGAATAACGCGCCATATGCGGCGTGATCTTCTCTTCACCGGTGATCAGCGCGACATTGTGATGTCCGACCTTTTCCACCAGCCTCGTATAGACTTCGCGCGCAAGCAGCCGAAGCGGCAGGCCGATAACGCCCGAACCATGCGCCACCATGCGCTCGATCGCGTAATGGGTTTTGCCGGTATTCGTGGGGCCAAGCACGGCGGTAACGCCACGCCCGCTAAAAATCATGGGCTGAGAATTCAAAGCGAAGTTCCACGTCTAATCAACCACAGGCTCCATTGTCGCCCGAAGTTTCGCAAACACATGGCGACGCAACGCGACAAACGCAAGAAGAAAGACGCTGAGGCGGCTGAAAACCGGGCTAAAGACATCTTCGGAACAAAAGTGAACGAATCGGCGACGAATCGAAGACTCATCAGATTCACGCTCCGTTCTCACAATATATAGATACAGAAACGAGACGGATACCTCATATTGTGTCCAAGGACATTCCACGGACTTTCACGACCATAACAAGCCAAGGACTCGTATCGCCGCGAGAGTCAATTGCCCGTCCAAACGGCATATTTTTCTGATGGATCGCAAGTCGGAGACATCTCCCAACGCCCTTTAACATCCCGTAACAAGGAGTGAGAACAAGGACTTCCACGCCAATGGAACAAAAGTTCCAGCGCCACGTTCTCACCGCAAATTCATCCTGGCTTCAGGAAAGCGGAGATAAACCCATGCTCGGAACGGTTCTACTCGTAATACTCATTCTGCTCCTTATCGGCGCTCTGCCGAACTGGGGGCATAGCCGGAACTGGGGTTATGGTCCTTCGGGCGGCTTGGGTCTCGTCGTTCTTATCATCATCATCCTGCTTCTCATGGGCAGGATCTGAACTATCAACGTGGAAGGGAAGGAAACCGAGTTATGAAGAAGATCTTGCTGATCGCCGCGCTTGTCGGCACTCTCGCATCGTGCACCTCGACCGAAAAGGGAACGGCCATCGGTGCAGCATCCGGCGCGGTTATCGGCGGCGCTGTGACCAATAGCTGGGGTGGCGCGGCAGTCGGCGCTGTCGGCGGCGGTCTGATCGGGGCAGCCATCGGCGAATCCCAGAAGCACCGCGGCTACTGCGTCTATCGCGACCGCTATGGCCGTACCTACGAAGCTCGTTGCCGCTAAGCGGCACGTTTTCAGCTGAATATGTTGAGGCCGGAATCGGGAGAGGATTCCGGCCTTAATTTTTGGTGATCTATATTGCCTGCAAGTAGCAACAGGCCTCGACCTGTTCAGCCGGCCATATACTGGCCGCCGTTGGCGGTAAGCGTCGAGCCGGTAATGAAACCCGCATCGTCGGAAGCCAGAAACACTACGCAGCGGGCAATTTCTTCCGGCCTGCCAAGTCGTCCGACCGGGATATTCGGCAGGATCTTTTCCTCCAGCACGTTTTGCGGAATGGCCTTCACCATATCGGTTTCGGTGTAACCGGGGCAGATCGCATTGACGGTAATGTTGCGGGATGCCCCTTCGAGCGCCAGTGCCTTGGTGAAACCGACATCGCCGGCTTTCGCGGCTGCGTAATTCGCCTGCCCCAACTGGCCTTTTTGCCCGTTGATCGAGGATATGCTGATGATCCGGCCAAAACCGCGTTCCCGCATCCCCGGCCACACGGGATGAGTCATGTTGAACAGGCCGGTGAGATTGGTGCCGATCACTTCGTTCCACTGCTGCGGCGTCATGCGATGAAACATGTTATCCCTCGCAATGCCCGCATTGTTGACGAGGACCTCGATCGGACCCATCTGCTTTTCAACGGCCTCGACACCGGCAACGCAGGCATCGTAATTCGACACGTCCCATTTGAAAACCGGAATGCCGGTGGCGTCGTGAAACTGGGACGCACGCTCGTCATTGCCGTGATAGCTCGCAGCAACCCTGTATCCTGCGGCCTTGAGGGCGACCGAAACTGCGGCACCGATGCCGCGCGTACCACCCGAAACGAGAGCAACTCGCCCCATCATTCTTCCTTCTCTTTTAAAACCGCGTCACGGTTCAAGGGCGTTCATGGACGTTCAAGGCACATGGCGACCCCCATGCCGCCACCGATGCAGAGCGTCGCCAGCCCTTTTGACGATCCGCGCCGCTTCATCTCGAACAACAAAGTGTTGAGAATGCGAGCACCGGAAGCGCCGATCGGATGACCGATGGCGATTGCTCCGCCATTGACGTTGACGATCGACGGATCGAGACCGAGATCACGGACCACCGCGCAGCTCTGCGCCGCAAATGCCTCATTCGCCTCGACAAGATCAAGATGGGAAACCTTCCAACCCGCCTTTTCCAAGGCCTTGCGCGAAGCCGGGATCGGCCCCGTCCCCATGATCTGCGGGTCGACGCCTGCCGTTGCCCAGGACGCGATGCGTGCGAGCGGCTCGATACCGCGGCGAATGGCTTCCTCTTCCGTCATCAGCACGACGGCGGCGGCACCATCATTGAGACCCGAGGCATTTCCGGCTGTTACCGTACCTTCCTTGTCGAAGGCAGGACGAAGCTTGGCCATCAGGTCGAGCGTCGCGCCGGCACGGATATATTCGTCCTGGTCGACGGTGACATCGGCCTTTCTCCCCTTGACGACGAAGGGCAGGATCTCGTCCCGGAACCGCCCGGCAGCCTGCGCGGCCTCCGCCTTGTTTTGCGAAGACACCGCATACTGATCCTGGTCATCGCGCGAAAGCTGCCATTGGCGGGCGATGTTTTCCGCCGTGATTCCCATGTGATACCCGTAAAAGGCGTCCGTCAGGCCGTCCTTCAGCATCGTATCGACCATCTTGAAGTCGCCCATCTTCACTCCACCGCGCAGATGGGCGCAATGCGGCGCCATGGACATCGATTCCTGTCCGCCGGCAACAATGATCTTCGCATCGCCAAGCGCAATCTGTTGCATACCGAGCGCAACAGCACGCAGACCTGATCCACAAAGTTGGTTGACGCCCCAGGCGGTCGCTTCCTGCGGCACGCCTGCCTTCATCGCCGCCTGCCTTGCCGGGTTCTGCCCCTCACCGGCCGGCAGAACCTGGCCGAGGATAATTTCATCCACCGCACCTGCCTCGACCCTGGCGCGCGCCAGCACCCCCTTGATGGCAACGGCTCCGAGTTCATGCGCCGGCACGCTTGCGAAGGCACCGTTGAACGAGCCGACAGCGGTACGACCTGCAGCGGCGATGACAATAGAAGGATGAGGCATGCGTTTCCTCCGGCATTATTGTTGGCCGGACACTGGCAAAGCTCGATCAAGGTGTCAAATGGACGCGTGCGACATCGGCTTTGACTTCATTTGCTGCGCAACACGATTTTCGTCGCGCCGCACAAAAACATTGTCTCAGCGCATGGTTGAGCTTACATTTCTGGCTGGGAGAAGGGCACTTGCCCTTGAAATAATAAGATTCGTGCTGTGGGAGGCAAAACGATGGCGAAAGCCGAAGGCGAGACGGTTATCAAGAAATACGCCAACCGGCGGCTGTATAACACCGGTACAAGCACCTATGTCACCCTGGAAGATCTCGCCAAGATGGTGAAGAAGGGTGAAGATTTTGCGGTGCAGGATGCCAAGACCGGCGAGGACATCACCCATTCCGTCCTGACGCAGATCATTTTCGAGCAGGAATCCAAGACGGGAAACACGCTTCTGCCGGTTTCCTTCCTGCGCCAGCTCATTTCTTTCTATGGCGATCAGATGCAGATGGTCGTGCCGACATTCCTCGAGCAATCCATGCACGCCTTCACCGAACAGCAAGTACAGATGCGAGAGCAGATGACACGAGCCTTCGGCGAAACGCCTTTGGCCAAAAACCTTCAGGCCCCGATGCAGATGATGGAAGATCAGGTGCGTCGCAACACGGAAATGTTCCGTCAGGCCATGCAGATGTTCGCGCCCTATTCCGCCCCGCCGGCAAGCCCGGCACCGAAAAAGGCGGAGGCACGCGATATCGACGAGTTGAAGGAACAGCTCCGCAGCCTCCAGAGCCGGCTGGACAGCCTCGGCGCCTGATGGCGCCGCTTTGGAAATCAAAATTCGTGCAACAAAAAAGCCCGGTCAGACCGGGCTTTAAAGTTTCTGCTTGAGAAAAGCGCTTATGCGCTTTCCTTCGGCGTCAGAACCTGGCGACCGCGGTACATGCCGGTCTTCAGGTCGATATGGTGCGGACGGCGAAGTTCGCCGGAGTTCTTGTCCTCGACAAACGTCGGGGTAGCCAGCGCGTCGGCGGAGCGGCGCATACCGCGCTTGGATCGGCTAACTTTTCTCTTAGGTACTGCCATTTGTGTTACTCCACTTCGTGCAAAACGTAATATCCGGCCTCTGTGAGGCCGAACCCATCACGTCCCGATCTCGGAAATTGGGCTGGCTTATACATGCACGTCAGGGCTTTGACCAGTCCCCACAGGCATTTTTTCGCGGCCGCACCGGATTCGTCGAATCCAGCAGTTCAGGCCTCGTCCGCCGGCACGATCCAGCTCTCCGCAAGCGCTGCCGTTTCCCACGCCTTCCAGGCCGGATGTGCCTTCATCGCCGCCATATAATCCAGCACAGCCTTGTCGGAGACAAGATCATAGGCGTCGAACCGGTTGACCACGGGCGCAAACATCGCATCTGCTGCCGAAAACTCGCCGAACAGATAAGGCCCGCCTGAGCGTGCCGTCAGCTCGGTCCAGATAGCGGAAATCCGCGCGACGTCGGCATCCACGCCCGCCTGCACGTCCGCGGCCAAGTCGAGCCGGCGTTTTGGCCGCCGCAGGTTCATCGGGCAGGCATTGCGTATACCCCTGAAGCCGGACAGCATCTCCATCGAGACGGAGCGCGCCAAAGCCCTGTCGGCAGGAGCTTTCGGCCAAATGCCTTTCACCGGAAAAAGCTCGGCAGCATATTCGATAATCGCCAGGGATTCCCAGACGCGAAACGCGCCGTGATGCAAGCACGGCACCCGGCCGGTTGGCGAGATTTCCCTGAATTTCGGATTTCCGCCGTCATCGTCGAAGGGGATCAGCACTTCACGGAACGGAACGCCTGCCGCCGTCAGTGCGATCCAAGGCCGAAACGACCAGGACGAATAGTTCTTGTTGCCGATATAAAGGGTGAGTTCAGCCATGAAAGCCTCCAGCTTTTCGCTCAGGCTACAGAACCAGGCCTAAAGCCTCCAATGAAAAGCCTAGAACCTAGCCATAAATGCATTTGATATATTCACCGGAATTCCTCGCCCGGCGATCGATGACGGCAGCCAGACGGCGCATGCCGCGGCCCGGCTTGCTGGCGACGCGGGTGAACGGATTGGGGAGCGCCACGGCCAGAAGCGCTGCCTGGCTGGTACTGAGCCTTGCTGCACTTGTCTTGAAATAATGCTGCGCGGCCGCCTCGGCACCATAGATGCCCGGCCCCCATTCGGCGACATTGAGATAGATCTCCAGCATTCGCCGTTTCGTCCACACGGTATCGGCGGCAATCGCCAGCGGCATTTCCAACACCTTGCGCACGAAGAAACGGCCATTCCAGAGAAAGAGGTTCTTGGCCGTCTGCATCGAGATCGTGCTGGCGCCGCGTGTCGCCTCGCCACCGAGCGCATCCTCGACGACGCCGCGCATCTGTTTCCAGTCGACTCCGCCGTGAAAGCAGAACTGCCCGTCTTCCGACATCATCACAGCGCGTACGAGATTGGGGGATATGTCGTCGATATCCACCCATCGCCGGTCATAACCACGCAGCAAGAACAGTTCCGACAGCATCAGCGTCGAGACGGGTCGGGTAAACGGCACCGCATAAACGGGAATGAGCAGGTAGGGCAGGATCAGAAGTGCGACGAGAACCAGAACCGCCCGCCTTGCGACACGCGAAAGCGATCCCGCCCTTTGCCGTCGCGGCATGGCGGGTTCCTCTTCCTCAACCTGTCGATCTGGCGTGATGTCCAAAACGAAGTCCCCACGAGCCCGATAAGCAACCCGATGTTTCATAGCCAGTATGGCCGCGTGTGACGAGTCTTTCGCGTTAAACTTCCTGTGGGGTGGTTAAACCCGTTGCCAGCGATCTGGCGGCATGCAACACAGCGGCCATGAGCACAAAGCCCGCCGAGCAGACCCATTTCGAGACCCGATTGAAGCAGAGCGCCGTCGAGACGGAAGCCTTGCTGATGCAACTGCTTTCATCGCAGGAGCTGGAAGACGAGATCGCCCGGCCGGAAAACCTGACCGCCGCCATGCGTCATGGAACGCTGAACGGCGGCAAGCGGTTGCGCCCCTTTCTCGTTGTAGAAAGTGCCGCCCTGTTCGGCGGAGATCACGAGACGGCACTGCGCATCGGTGCGGCACTCGAATGCCTGCACTGTTATTCGCTGATCCATGACGATCTGCCGGCCATGGACGATGACGACCTGCGCCGCGGCCAGCCAACGGTCCACAAGGCCTTCGATGAGGCCGTTGCGATCCTCGCCGGCGACAGCCTGCTGACCTATGCCTTCGATATCATCTCGGCGCGGGAAACCGAGCTTGCGGCCGACCGTAAGGTGCAGCTGATCTCCGCACTTGCCCGTGCTTCCGGCGTCGGTGGCATGGCCGGCGGACAGGCGCTCGATCTGGCAGCCGAGAAAAAGGCGCCCGATGAAGCCGGCATCCGCACCCTCCAGGCGATGAAGACCGGCGCTTTGCTGCGGTTTGCCTGTGAGGCAGGCCCGGTGATTGCCGGTGCATCCGATGACGACCGCAAGCGGCTTCGGCTCTTCGGCGAAAAGATCGGCCTCGCTTTCCAGCTTGCCGACGATCTGCTCGACGTCACCTCCGATGCGGCAACGCTCGGCAAGGCAGCCGGCAAGGATGCCGGACGCGGCAAGGGCACGCTGGTCGGATTGCACGGAATAGATTGGGCGGAAAAGACGCTCAATGCGCTCACAGTGGAAGCCATTGATCTGCTCGCGCCCTATGGCGCGAAAGCCGAAATCCTGCAGCAGGCGGCACGCTTCGTCGCCAATCGCCAGAGCTAGACCCCGGCGCCAGATCGAAACGATCCGGTTACGACAGGAATTAGACCCACCGCCAGCCTGAACAGCCGGCGGTGGGTTTGTTTTTTACTGCTGGATCGGAGCGATCGCCACTTCGACGCGGCGGTTCTGTGCGCGGCCGTCCGGCGTTGCGTTGGATGCAACCGGCTGCGACGGACCGAAGCCCATGGTCGAGATACGGCGCTGGTCGACACCACGACCGCCGAGATAGTTGGCAACGGAAGCTGCACGACGCTCAGACAGACCCTGGTTATGCTGCAGGCTGCCTGTGGAGTCGGTGTGGCCGTTGACGTCGATATAGGTCTTACCGAACTTGTTGAGCACGATCGCAACGGAATTCAGCGTATCGTAGAACGGCGGAATGACCTGATCCTGGTCGGTCGCGAACGTGATGTTCGACGGCATGTTGAGGATGATGCGGTCGCCCTGGCGCGTCACGGAGACGCCGGTACCCTGAAGCTGCTGGCGCAATTCGGCTTCCTGGCGGTCCATGTAATTGCCGATCGCACCGCCGGCGAGACCGCCGATTGCAGCACCGATCAAGGCATTGCGGCCCTTGTTGCCGCCGCCGATGACGAGACCGCCGAGTGCGCCGATACCGGCACCGATTGCGGCGCCGCCCGCAGTGTTGGAAACCTTCTGCTCGCCCGTATACGGATCGGTCGTGGTGCAGGCAGAAAGGAAGGTCGCAGCCAGCGCGACGATGGCAAATTTCTTGAGCATTCGAATCGTTTCCCGTCCTAGGTGGTCGCACTTCCTTACCACGAAATACGGCAAAACAAGGAAGGCGCTGCATTCTCCCCGTCGTTGGCCACCGCCGGGGAGATCACATGAATGAAAATTCCATCATGCGGCGGGAGGAAGAATTTCGATCCGGTTCTGCAATCCGCTGGCAACGATGGCCGGAATATCCGGCTGCGTCATCGGCGGGAATGCGGTTTGCCCGAATTCAACTTCGTCGCCGACATCGACGAAAAACGCTTCATGCAGGCTGCCGGGCGAGTTGATGATCAGCATCCGCGCATCGGCTTTTCCGGGGTTGCGAAAAGCATGCACGGTGCCCGGCGCGATATGAAGCGCCTCGCCGACACCCTTGCGATGCCAGGTGCCGTCGAGCAAGAACTCGTATTCACCCTCCAGAACATAGAAGGCTTCGTCATCCGCCTGCCGATGTACCGGCGCGCCTTGTCCGGGTGCGGTGCGGTTCTCGATCAGGGTGAACTTGTCGCCCGTTGTGACGCTGCGGATATGGAAGGTCAGCAGGTTGCCGAGAAAATGCACCGTCATCGGCGCGGTGTCGTTGGGATTGACCTTGGCGGTCATGTCGTCTTGTCCTCTTCTAGTTTTGTGATACCATCATCTCTTAATGAGACGAATTTCTCATAAAGGAAATGTGATGACCGGTCAAGTATTGCGCGAAACCAAGTTTGAGCGAATCAACCAGAAGAAGAGAACCCGAACCGAACTGCTGAAGACGGCGCGGAAAATGATCGAGGAGGGCATATCGTTTTCGGTGGCCGATGTGGCCGATGCATCCGGGATTTCCCGTGCCACGGCCTATCGCTACTTTTCCAAGCCGGACGACATATTGCGCGAGGCCGCGCTGGATGCAGTGGCCGAACAGGTTCATCTTTCCGAAGACGTTTCGAAGAACGGCACGGTCGAACAGCGGCTGGATGAAATGGTCGGCCGTATTTTCCGCATGGTGGCCGAAAACGAAAGCGTCTTTCGCGCGTTTCTGGCGGCGGCAGCTACCAATGACAATATCCCGCGCACGGGTCGTCGCCTTCCCTGGCTGTCGGAAGCACTGCAACCAATCGAGAAGAAACTGCCGAAACCGGCTTACGAAAACCTGCTCGCCGGCCTGTCGCTGCTGACAGGCATCGAAGCGATCATCGTGCTCCGTGACATCTGCGCCATGGATATCGACAGGGGGGAAAAGGTTGTGCGCTGGTCTGCCCAGGCCATGCTTGCAAAGGCGCTGGCCGAGGCGGAGTGATTATTCGGCAGCCGTACGGTTCTGGCCGAAACGGTTCTCGATATACTCGTCGACAAGCTTCTCGAAATCACCCGCAATATTCGGGCCTTTCAGCGTCATCGCCTTCTTGCCGTCGATGAAGACAGGGGCAGACGGGGTCTCGCCCGTGCCTGGCAGCGAAATGCCGATATCGGCATGCTTGCTTTCGCCCGGACCGTTGACGATGCAGCCCATGACGGCGACGTTGAGCGCTTCCACGCCCGGATATTTGTCGCGCCAGACCGGCATGTTCTTGCGGATATCGTCCTGGATTTTCTGGGCCAGCTCCTGGAACACGGTCGAAGTCGTACGGCCACAGCCGGGACATGCGGCAACCACCGGAATGAACTGGCGAAAACCCATGACCTGCAGGATTTCCTGGGCCACCTGCACTTCTTTCGTCCGGTCGCCATTCGGCTCCGGTGTCAGCGACACGCGGATCGTGTCGCCGATCCCGTGTTGCAGCACGTAGCCCATGGCGGCCGACGAAGCTACGATGCCCTTGGAGCCCATGCCGGCTTCGGTGAGGCCCAGATGCAGCGCATGGTTGGAGCGCTCGGCCAGCATCGAATAACAGGCGATCAGGTCCTGAACCTGGCTGACCTTGGCGGAAAGAATGATGCGGTTGCGTGGCAGGCCGATCGATTCGGCAAGCTCCGCCGAGATAAGCGCCGACTGCACGATCGCTTCGTGCATGACCTGACGGGCGGAAAGCGGCGAACCGGCTTCCGCATTGCGGTCCATCAGCGTTGTCAGCAGATCCTGATCGAGCGACCCCCAATTGACGCCGATACGCACCGGCTTGTCATAACGGATCGCCATCTCGATGATGTCACCGAACTGCTTGTCCTTCTTGTCCTTGAAGCCGACATTGCCCGGATTGATACGGTATTTTGCCAGCGCCTCGGCGCAAGCCGGATGATCGGCGAGCAGCTTGTGGCCGATATAGTGGAAATCGCCGATCAGCGGCACATCCATGCCGAGACGCAGCAGGCGCTCGCGGATTTTCGGCACGGCCGCAGCGCTTTCGTCGCGGTCGACGGTGATACGCACGATTTCCGAACCGGCCTTGTAGAGTGCGGCGACCTGCGCCACCGTCGCATCGATATCGGCCGTATCGGTATTGGTCATCGACTGCACGACGACCGGTGCCCCACCGCCCACGATGACCCCACCCACATCGACCGCAACGGTCTGACGGCGCGGTTTCGGATCGAAGTCTATGGGTGATGTCATGGTCGGGTCTCGGTGCCTACAAGCAGAGTTGCAATTCAGGTGGCGTATGCATTGCCGCTTGTCAACCACCGAGCCGTGTCAGTTTTACGGCATCAGCCTCAATGATGCGCGCCATCCGCGTGACGCGCGAGCCGGGAAACGGCCAGCACGACGACGAGGAAACCCGACAGCGCAAGGAAGATCGACGCAAGCCCGGTATGTTCGGCAACAAAGCCGATTACCGATGGCGCAAGCAGAATGCCGGAATAACCCATCGTCGT
This sequence comes from Aliirhizobium wenxiniae, assembly GCF_014201355.1. Lineage (GTDB taxonomy): Bacteria > Pseudomonadota > Alphaproteobacteria > Rhizobiales > Rhizobiaceae > Neorhizobium > Neorhizobium wenxiniae. The sequence continues at coordinate 98,787 of NZ_JACHEG010000005.1, read as the reverse complement.
GACGACCGACAATCCGACACCTGCAGCCATGCCCGGCAGGTTTCCGGCAGCCGAAAACACGATCGGCACCATGTTGGAAATACCGATACCGGCCAGCGCGAAACCGGCAATCGCAACGGTGGTATTCGGTGCAAGACCGATGATCGCAAGCCCGCAGATCGCGATCGTGCCACATATCCGAAGCGTCATGACGGCACCCAGACGGTCGCGGATGAGATCGCCGGCAAACCGCATGATCGCCATGGTGCAGGAGAAACCGGCAAAGGCGAAACCGGAAAGAGCGACTGACGCACCGAGTTCGTTGCGCATGTAAAGCGCACCCCAGTCGAGAATGGCGCCCTCCGGGATCATGCAGAACAGCGCGATCACACCAATCAGCCAGGGCAGCGGCGAACGCGGCAGCCGGCTGCGCGTCTCGTCCTTTGCTTCATCCGGATGCGGCGCATCATGCAGCACGATCCGCCAGCAGAGAACCACCATCAGCGCCGCAATCAGCGTGACGATGACGGAATGGCTGAAAACACCGAGTTTCTGGATCAGAAAACCGCCGCTCGAGGCACCCAGAAGGCCGCCGAGGCTCCAGAAGGCATGGCAGGACGACATGATTGCCCGGCGCATATGTTTTTCGGTTGCCACCGCATTGGCGTTCATCGCCACGTCCATCGCCCCGATCAGGCCGCCGAACAGAAAGATCGCAATGGCCCCGCTCCAGATGTCTCCGGTTACCGAAAGAAGAAGCAGCATGGGCGTCAGAAGCACCGCCGCTAGTTTTGAAACCGTGCTCGATCCGAAACGGGCAATCTGGCTTCCGGCGATCGGCATCATCACGATCGAGCCGACGCCGAAGACAAGGATCATCAGCCCCAACTCTTTTTCGCTGAGGCCAAGGCGGGAGGCGAATTCCGGGATTTTCGGCGCCCATGAGCCGATCATGAAACCGTTCATCAGGAAGAGAAGCGCAACACCGGCCCGCTCCTTGGTCAGATAGGATCCAAGCGGCCGGCTGGCCTTTTCGATCTCGGATTGGCTCATGAAATGCTTCCTCTCGATGCGCTTTTTTCGTTGATTGAGGTGGCGGCGCCGCATCGATGCGCCTCGACACCCTGAAGAGCTATTTTTCTGACCAGCGCCTCGTCCGCATCAGCCTCGAAGACGAGCGATAAAGGTGCTTGAAGTGCATGCACATGGAATGCGGCCCTCAGGCCCAGCTTGTCCGAGGTGATCGCCGCAAGGCTACTTTTGCTGGCGGCACAGGCCAGCCGCTTGAAGGCTGCGTCTTCAAAGATATCCGCTGCCAGTCCTTCCTCCAGCGTCAGGCCGCAGGCGCCGAGAATGCAGAGATCCGGCCGGATCGTTTCCAGCTGCCGGATTGCGGTCAGATCGAGCGCCGCCCCGACAGCCGGATCCACCCTGCCACCGATCATGATCAGCTCTACACCCGTCCGGCCTGAGAGTTCTGCGGCAATCGCCGGCGTATTGGTTACAGCAGTCAGGCGAAAATTTTCAGGCAGGCTGCGGGCAATGGCAAGGTTGGTCGATCCCGCATCGAAGAAGACGACACTGCCTTCATGGAGCAGTTCCACCACCTTTTGCCCCAGCATCACCTTTCGATCCGGCTGCTCGGAAATGCGCGTCTTCAGCGGAACGGTCTTTCCGCCCGGCAGCAGCGCACCGCCATAGACCCGCTCGCATTCGCCCCGCCCCGCCATTTCGCGAAGGTCGCGCCGAACCGTATCCTCCGAGACGCCGAACGTCTGTGCGAGATCCTGCGCCGCAACACGCCCCTGGGCGCGCAGCTCGGCCAATATCCTCGCCTGTCTTTCACTGACAAATTGATCCATGCCGAAACCATGCATGAGTCGGCATAATTACGCAACATCGTGCAAAAACACGAAATGTGTCGGAATGCAAAAAGGCGGCCCGCCTTCGCGGACCGCCTTTTTATAATTCACGCGAAAACCTGCTTCAGGCGGCGTAGACCACGAGCAGATCCTTGGCGTCGATCTGGTCGCCGGCCTTGACAAGAACCTCGGTGATCACGCCGTCCTTCTCGGCATGCAGCGCGGTCTCCATCTTCATCGCCTCGATGGACAGAAGCACATCGCCCGCCTGCACCGTCTGGCCGGAGGAGACGAAAACCGTCGAGACGACACCTGGCATCGGCGCACCGAGATGCGAAGCATTGCCGGCTTCGGCCTTACGCCGGACTGCGCTGGAAGCGGCGCGATTGCGATCCGGAACCTTGATGCGGCGCGGCTGGCCGTTAAGTTCGAAGAACACTGTCACCATGCCCTGTGCATCTGCAGCACTGATTGCCTGGTTGACGATAACCAGAGTCTTGCCCCGCTCGATATCGGCGAACATTTCCTCGCCATCCGCCAGCCCGTAGAAATAGGTCGGCGTCGGCAGCACGGAGACCGGACCATAGGTTTCAGACGCCAGTGCGAAATCGGTGAACACCTTCGGATACATCAGATAGGAGGCGAACTCGAAGTCATCGACCTTGCGGGAAAGCTTCTCCTCGATGTCCTTGCGTTCCTTGGCAAGATCGGCCGGCGCAAGCAGCGAACCGGGCACCGCCGTATAGGGCTTCTCACCCTTCAACGCCTTTTTCTGGATGCCTTCCGGCCACCCGCCTGGAGGCTGGCCGAGATCGCCCTTCAGCATCGAGACGACCGATTCAGGGAAAGCGATATCCTTGTCCGGGTTCTCGACATCGGCCACCGTCAGGTCCTGCGAGACCATCATCAGTGCCATATCGCCGACTACCTTCGAGGACGGCGTCACCTTGACGATATCGCCGAACATCTGGTTCACGTCGGCATAGGTCTGGGCGACCTTGTGCCACTTGGTATCGAGGCCCAGCGAGCGTGCCTGTTCCTTGAGGTTGGTGAACTGGCCACCCGGCATTTCATGCAGATAGACTTCGGATGCCGGTCCCTTCAGATCGCTTTCGAAGGCCGCATACTGGTTGCGCACGGCTTCCCAGTAGAACGAGATTTTTCTGATCCATTCAGGGTCGAGGCCCGGATCGCGCTCAGAGCCCGAAAGGGCTTCGACGATCGAGCCGAGGCAGGGCTGCGACGTGTTGCCGGAAAACGCATCCATCGCCGCATCGACCACATCGACACCAGAATCGACCGCAGCAAGCACGGTGGCTGCCGAAATGCCCGACGTATCATGCGTGTGGAAATGGATCGGCAGCGAGGTCGCGTCACGCAGGGCCTTGAACAGAACCTTGGCTGCGGCCGGCTTCAAAAGACCGGCCATATCCTTGACGGCGATGATATGCGCGCCGGCTTTTTCCAGATCCTGCGCCAGGCCGACATAATATTTGAGGTCGTATTTCGGCCGTGCGGAATTGCCGAGATCGCCGGTATAGCAGATCGCCGCCTCGCACAGCTTGCCTTCCTCGTTCACCGCATCCATCGACACACGCATGTTGTCGACCCAGTTCAGGCAGTCGAACACGCGGAACAGGTCGATGCCACCGTTCTCCGAACTGCCCTTGGCCGCCTGGCGGACGAAATATTTCACCACATTGTCGGGATAGTTCTTGTAGCCGACACCGTTCGCCCCGCGCAGCAGCATCTGCAAGAGGATATTCGGCGCCGCCTCGCGGATCAGCGCCAGCCGCTCCCACGGATCTTCGGTGAGGAAGCGCATCGAGACGTCAAACGTCGCGCCGCCCCAGCATTCCAGCGAGAAGAGGTTCGGCAGGGCCCGCGCATAGACGCCGGCAATGCTGGCAATATCATGCGTGCGCATGCGGGTGGCGAGCAGCGACTGGTGGCCGTCACGCATCGTCGTGTCGGTGATGAGCGCACGGGTCTCGCCGCGCATCCATTCGGCAAACTTTTTCGGCCCGAGCTCGTCGAGCTTCTGCTTGGTACCGGCCGGGATCGCCCCTTCGATGAACGGCAGGACGGGCTTGGAAATCTTGTCGGACGGCACCGGCCGACCCTTCGTTTCCGGATGACCGTTGACGGTCACGTCGGCGAGATAGGTCAAAAGCTTGGTCGCGCGGTCGGCGCGCTTCACCTGCTCGAACAGTTCCGGCGTCGTATCGATAAACCGCGTCGTATAGGAATTATCGCGGAATTTGGGATGCCCGATGATCGCTTCGAGGAAGGTCAGGTTGGTCGCCACGCCGCGAATACGGAATTCCCGCAGCGCACGGTCCATGCGGCTGATCGCTTCCTGCGGTGTGGAGCCTGACGCCGTAACCTTGACCAGCAGCGGATCGTAATAACGGGTGATGATCGCGCCCGTATAGGCCGTACCGCCGTCGAGGCGAATGCCGAAGCCTGCAGCCGAACGATAGGCGGTGATACGCCCGTAGTCCGGAATGAAGTTCTGCTCCGGGTCTTCCGTCGTGATACGGCACTGCAGCGCATGGCCGTTAAGGCGGATGTTTTCCTGAGCGGGAACACCCGATTCCGGCGTGCCGATCGCAAACCCTTCGAGAATATGGATCTGCGCCTTGACGATATCGATGCCGGTGACGACTTCCGTCACCGTATGCTCGACCTGGATGCGCGGGTTCACCTCGATGAAGTAGAATTTGCCGGTCTCGGCATCCATCAGATATTCGACCGTGCCGGCGCCGACATAATTCGTCGCCTGCGCAATTTTCAGCGAATAGCCGGCAAGCTCGGCGCGTTGCGCTTCCGACAGATAAGGTGCCGGTGCGCGTTCGACGACCTTCTGGTTACGGCGCTGGATGGAACAATCGCGCTCGAACAGATGCACGACATTGCCGTGTGTGTCGCCAAGCACCTGGCTTTCGACGTGACGGGCACGCTCGACCAGCTTTTCGAGATAGACCTCGTCCTTGCCGAAGGCGGCCTTTGCCTCGCGCTTGGCCTCGACGACTTCCTTGGCAAGATCGGCCTCGGAGCGGATCGCGCGCATGCCACGCCCGCCGCCGCCCCAGGAGGCCTTCAGCATCACCGGATAACCGATCTCGGCGGCCATCCGCGCCACTTCCTTCATGTCGTCCGGCAGCGGATCGGTTGCCGGGACGACCGGCACGCCGACGGAGATCGCCAGATTGCGGGCCGCAACCTTGTTGCCGAGCTGACGCATCGTATCGGGCCGCGGGCCGATGAAGATAATGCCCGCCTCATCACAGGCATCGACGAATTCCGGGCTTTCCGAAAGAAGGCCATAACCAGGATGGATCGCATCGGCACCGGAAAGCTTGGCAACCCGGATCACTTCCGGGATCGACAGATAGCTCTCGATCGGGCCGAGATCCTTGGCAAGATGAGGACCGCGTCCGACCTGATAACTCTCATCGGCCTTGAACCGGTGCAACGAAAGTTTGTCTTCCTCCGCCCAGATCGCAACCGTCTTGATACCGAGCTCGTTGGCAGCGCGGAAAACGCGGATTGCGATCTCGGATCGGTTGGCAACAAGGATCTTCTTTATCTGCAAAGCGCTCTCCCCACGGCAATTTGAGTTTGTTGCACCGCAAGAGATCAATATCCCTGAAATTACGCAAGTATAAAGTTGGCCGAAAATGGCGCCTCAAGTTGCACAGATTGCCTCAGGCAATCAGCGCCAGCCGAAACGCCAGCGCAATCAAGTGCTGCCGGTTGTTAGCACCGAGCTTTTCGTGCAGCCCGTTGATATACCAGTCGACCGTATGGCTGGAGATATCCAGCTCCCTTGCTATCTCGTTAGAGGTAAGCCCGTTAGCCAACAGAAGTGTGATTTCCATTTCCCGCCGCGTCAACTGCACATCGCTCAAAGGCGCGTTCTCGAAGAGATCCGCCTTGTGGCGAAGCTCAAGCAACTTCCAGAAAACCGCTTTGGCAGCAGCATCGAACAGGCTGATTTCAGCCGGCGAGAGGTCAACCGGTTTACCGCCAACCGCGAAGCTGCCGACAAGTCCGTTGCGGCCATGGACCGGAAACAGATATCCGTCGTGCAGCCCGTGCCGCGCGGCCTCCTGAAGCATCCTCTTCATTCGTTGACGATGCGGATCGGCCTTCAACGTCAAAAGCGCATCCTTCCAGCGGAACGGCCGTTGAGCCAGGCGCAGCCATCGAAGCGTCGGATCGATCAGCGAATATTTCCGTTGGGTATAGAGTTCCGTCCAGTTTGCCGGCCATTCGGCGGCAAGAACTGATCTCTGCAGCTTGAGCTGCGGCAGGGGCTGGATGAGAAGACTGTAAAAATCAAACCCATAGCTATCGACCAGGCTTTCCAGCTCGGCGGTAACCTGTTCCGGTGTCTTTGCTTCCCCAAGCAACACCAGGAACTGGACAATCATGGTAATATTCAATACCGCCCCCGAGCCCGAACCGGGCATGCCAAATTACATATGCTACAATTGCCCAGATAGTTTACACAGACGGTTAGGATTCATTGAAACCGGGCCGCCAAATCTAGCATCGCTGAATCGATAAACACCACAAATACGTGCATTCCTATTTTTCTACACGACACACCATAGCGACACAATCTTGCCTACGATAATGGCTTGGAATCGCCTTGTATTGTCCATAAAGCTCTGTGACCCACATAAGGGCGAAAGTGACTGAAGAGGTTGAACGGTTGACACTATTTCAGGTTTATTGGCGAGCACTCAACTACCTGGGCAAGAACAAGTGGCGGGTGACTGCGATCGTCATCGCCAACATCGTGCTGGCCGTGATCACAATTGCTGAGCCTATCCTGTTCGGCTGGATCATCGATGCGATATCCTCTGGCGGCGCAGTGACCAACGTCCTAATGTTATGGGCAGGTTTCGGCGTTTTCAATACGATAGCTTACGTACTGGTCGCCCGTGAAGCCGATCGGCTTGCACATGGTCGACGTGCATCGTTGCTGACGGAAGCCTTTGGCCGGATCATCTCGATGCCTCTTTCCTGGCATCATCAGCGCGGCACCTCGAATGCGTTGCACACTCTGCTTCGTGCAGCAGAAAGCCTCTTCGGCCTCTGGCTCGAATTCATGCGAACGCATCTGGCAACCGGTGTGGCGATCCTCTTCCTCATCCCCACCGCGATCTCCATGGACTGGAGGCTAAGCCTCGTACTTCTCTGCCTCAGCATCTTCTATTGGGTCATCGGCGTCGCGGTGATGAAGCGAACCAAGGAAGGTCAGGCCTCGGTGGAAAGCCATTACCACCAGGTCTTCTCCCATGTCAGCGATTCGATAAGCAACGTCTCAGTCCTGCATAGCTACAACCGCATCGAGGCCGAAACCCAGGCGCTCAAGGCCTACACCAAGGACCTGCTCAAAGCCCAGTATCCGGTTCTCGACTGGTGGGCACTGGCCGGCGGCCTCAACCGCACCGCTTCGACCGTTTCCATGGGCGTCATCCTCGTCATCGGCACGATGCTCGTTCAGCGCGGCGAGATCCGCGTCGGCGACGTTGTTGCCTTTATCGGCTTTGCCAACCTGCTGATCGCCCGCCTCGACCTTTTGCGCCAGTTCGCCACACAGATTTTCGAGGCGCGCGCCAAGCTCGAGGATTTCTTCGCACTCGAAGATTCAGTCGACGATCGTACCGAACCTGCAAATGCCGGTGAATTGCGCGATGTCAGCGGCGAGGTGGAATTCCGCGATGTGAGCTTCGGTTTCGCCAATACCAAGCAGGGCGTCCATAACATCTCATTTACTGCCAAGGCCGGTCAGACGGTTGCAATCGTCGGACCAACGGGCGCTGGCAAGACAACCCTCATCAATCTTCTCCAGCGGGTCTATGATCCACAGCAGGGCAAGATCCTGATCGACGGGATAGATATCTCCACCGTCACCCGCAAATCGCTGCGTCAGCAGATCGCCACCGTCTTCCAGGACGCCGGCCTGTTGAACCGCTCGATCAGCGACAACATCCGCCTTGGTCGCGAGGGTGCAACGGAAGCCGATATCATCAAGGCGGCGGAAGCGGCTGCCGCAACCGAGTTCATCGAGGACCGCCTCAACGGTTATGAGACTGCTGTCGGCGAACGCGGCAACAAACTGTCGGGCGGCGAACGCCAGCGTATCGCAATCGCCCGTGCAATCCTGAAAAATGCCCCGATCCTCGTTCTCGACGAAGCGACCAGCGCGCTTGACGTGGAGACCGAAGCCCGCGTTAAGGTGGCTATCGACAAGCTACGGCAGGACCGCACGACCTTCATCATCGCCCACCGCCTTTCGACTGTCCGCGATGCCAACACGGTGATCTTCCTCGATGGCGGCCGAATCTCCGAAATGGGAAGTTATGACGAACTGAGCCGCCTCGGAGGCCGCTTCGCCTCGCTCCTGCGAACCAGCGGACTGCTTGACGACAGCGATGATGACGACGCGTCGAAGAAGGACAAGAAACCGGAAGCGACGCCAAACCCGGCGTGAGCCGACCGCAATAACAATACGCAAAGGCCCGGCGCTTGATGGAGTGCCGGGCCTTTGTATTTAGATCGGCCTTCCCCGAGACGTCATCCCAGGGCTTGTCCCTGGGATTTGGCCATATCGCCAAGCCGGCACCGTCACCGACGCCGGGATGGCAGTAGATGCTCGGGCGAGCTCGAGCATGACGAACGAGGCTTTAGTTTGCCCGCAAACCCATAGACACCGGGGATGAAATTCGCTCTCATAGCAAAGACCGTTCATTTCGATCAATCACATACAAAAAACTACGTCCCCTTTCATCCCCGCCTCCACCGGTCCGCTTAACCTGATCCCGTCATCGAGCAGGGAGCCGGGTCGCGAACCGGACGCCTACGGAGCAAGATCCGGCGCGAGATGATCGTCGTCATGTGGGAAGTGATGCCGTCAGGGCAAAGCTTCCACCGGAAGGCAGAAGCGGAATGCGCCTCATCCGCCAATGCTTCCGGAACGCTTCACGATCGGGCGGGCAGAATGCCTGACACCAACACTACCCATTATCGCACTGCCCGCCTTCCCAATGAGCCGGCCGTGACGGGATCTCCCGTTGCGGTCACTTGTGCTGCCCTTCATCCAGAAGGAGGCTGGACCATGCCCATCTAGAAAAGCATCGCCCCGAAAACCGATCTGGTTTCCGGGGCGATGCCATGTCAGGTCATGGTCGGCGCTCAGGCCTTACTTGGACGACAGCTGGAACCCGCCATCCTTGTCGGCCGTCTTGCCGTCGACGGTAACAGTGCCGCCTGCGACCTTGATCGCGTGAGCCTTGCCTTCAATCGTCAGTTCGGCCTCGAAACCATCCCAGCCGGTCGGCAGCGACGGATCGACGGTCAGGTGATCGCCATTGCGCTTGATGCCGAGAATGCCCTCGATCGCCGCGCGATAGAGCCAGCCGGCGGAACCCGTATACCAGGTCCAGCCACCACGGCTCTGATAGTCGCCGGCGCCATAGACATCAGCGGCAACCACATAAGGCTCGACCCGATAGGTATCGGCCGCCTCGCGGGTCAGCGCGTGGTTGATCGGGTTCAGGATCTGGAAGCACTTCCAGGCATCGTCACCACGTTTCATCTGAGCCAGTGCCAGCACAACCCAGATAGCCGCATGCGTGTACTGACCGCCGTTTTCACGGACACCCGGCGGATAGGCCTTGATATAACCGGGATCCTGGCGGGTCTTTTCGAACGGCGGTGTGAACAGGCGGATGATACCCGCGTCTTCGTCCACCAGCTGTTTCATCACCGCATCCATCGCCTGGTCGCGGCGGTCCATCCGGCCTTCGCCGGAAAGCACGCTCCACGACTGGCCGAGTGAGTCGATGCGGCATTCGTCGCTCTTGGCGGAACCGAGCGGCGTGCCGTCGTCGAAATAGCCGCGACGATAATAGGTGCCGTCCCAGCCGTCAGTTTCGAGCGCTTCCTTGAGCGTGTCGATATGCTTTTTCCAACGATCGACGCGCTTCTTGTCCTTGCGCGCTTCAGCGTAAGGAATGAAGTCGCGAAGCGCCGCCGCCAGGAACCAGCCGAGCCAGACGCTCATGCCGCGGCCGGCAACGCCGACCCGGTTCATACCGTCGTTCCAGTCACCGCCGAGCATCAGCGGCAGGCCCATGTCGCCGGTACGGTCGATCGCCAGATCGAGCGCACGCGCCGCATGTTCGTAGAGATCGGCGATCTCATTCGTCACCTCGGGCTGGATGAAGGCATCATGCTTCGTCTTTTCGAGGATCGGGCCGGAAAGGAACGGCAACTGCTCGTCCAGAATGGTCTGGTCACCGGTGACCGAAACATACTGGTTGATCGCATAGGCGAGCCAGACGACGTCGTCGGAGATCGTCGTGCGCACGCCGGAGCCGTTATGCGGCAGCCACCAGTGCATAACGTCGCCTTCCTTGAACTGGCGCGACGCCGCATTGATGATCTGCCGGCGGGCAAGCGACGGCTCGTGCACGAGGAAGGCCAGCGTATCCTGCAGCTGGTCGCGGAAGCCGAATGCACCCGATGCCTGGTAGAAGGCGGTACGGGCCATGATGCGGCAACCGAGCGCCTGATAGGGCAGCCAGTGGTTGACCATGTTGTCGAGCGACTTGTCCGGCGTCGAGATCTTCAGGCGACCGGTGAACTCGTTCCAGAAGCCGCGGTTTGCAGCGAGCGCACCGTCGAAGCTGACGGTCTTGAGCTCGGCAGAAAGTGCTACCGCCTCCTCCTTCGTTGCGGCATCGCCGAGGAAGAAGGTGACTTCCGTTTCCTGACCCGGAGCAAGCTCCACATCATAGGCAAGTGCAGCACACGGATCGCCGTCGAGATCGAGCGAACCGCTGAGCGAAGACGCGCCCGTCACCGCGGCTGGCATCTGCACCGAACCGAAACGGCCGACGAATTCCCGGCGGCTTGCCGTGAAGCCGGTCGGCATCTCGCTCATACCGAGGAAGGCGAAGCGGCTGAAATTGATGCTGAACGCGTTATTGGCAAACAGCGTACCCGTCGCCTCGTCCCGCGAAGGCAGGATGAAGGGAACGGTCTTTGCCGTGTTCGCACCCAGCAGCCATTCGACATAACCGTAGAGCTTCAGCTTCTTCGTTTCCGAGCCGGAGTTCTTGAGCTTCATATGCGAGAACTTGGCATGACGCATCCGGTCGACGGTCTGCGTCAGTTCCAGCTTCAGCCCGTCTTCTTCGGACGAGAAAACCGAATAACCGAGACCGTGACGGGCTTCGAACAGGACTTCCGGACGACGCGAAAGCGCGGCGAACGGAGTGTAGACCTTGTTCGTTGCCGTGTCGGAGACGTAGAAACCTTCACCCGGACGGTTGATGACCAGATCGTTGGTCCACGGCGTCAGCTGGTAGTCGCGGGAGTTTTCCGCCCAGGAGAAGCCGGCGCCTTCGGCCGAAACGTGGAAGCCGAACGTATCGTTGGAGATGACGTTGATCCACGGCTGCGGCGTCGACTGGCCGCCATTGAGACGAACCACATACTCGTTGCCCTCGGCAGAGAAGCCGCCGATGCCGTTCCAGAATTCGAGATCCGTCGGTTCCTTCGGCAGGACTTCCGGAGCGGCGAAGATTTCGCCGTTCAGAAGCGGCCGGCGGTCGGCATCGATCTGCTGTTCCGTCGACGGTGCGAAGATCGTGCTGGTACGGTTGAGCTGATCCCCGAACTGGCCGTTACGGGCATGCAGCACGACGCGAGAAGCGGCGATCATACCTTCGGCGCCGGCACCCTCGAGAAGGTCGCGGCGCAGCGTGAAGACGTGCGTACGTCCGCCTTCCTGACCCATGCGGGTCGCCATCTGCTCGATCGACTGCTGCATGTCCTGCGCGTCTTCCGACGCACGTTCGTTGAAGATCACGAGATCGGAAACGACGCCGCGTGACCGCAGATATTGCTGCGCCAGGATCGCTTCCTTGGCGACCGGCATGTCGGCCTCGTCGTTGATCCGGAGCGTGAAGATCGGCAGGTCACCCGAGACGGACGACGGCCACAAGCCCGACTGTGCCTGCATGCCGGCCTGCAGCGTCTGCTGGTCGGCGCGAAGCTGCATGTCGGGATAGACGAGATAACGGGCGAGGTGCTGGAAGGCGGCTGCATCCTGCGAGGTGACGCCGAGATGGCGCATCTGCATCTGCGTACGCGTCCAGGCCTGGGTCAGCTCGCTCTGGAAGCTCTCGGCGTGGCGATAATGTTCGATCGCCTTGTCGAGATCCTCGCGCTTGGGTGCTGCGATCGTCCAGAAGACGACGCTGACCTTCTTGCCGGCCGGAACCCGGACGCTGCGGCGCAGCGACATGATCGGGTCGAGGGTGAAACCGTCCGTGTTCGACAGCGAGGCACCCGGATCGAAGGCGGCAGCCTCCGACAGCGTGCGGCCGCGGCCGAGGAACTTGCGGCGGTCGGTCTCGTATTCGGTCGGGCGATCCGTACCGGCATTGTCGGCGGCAAGATGCGCCACCAGCATGTCCGGTTCGCTGTGATCGCGCTTGTTGCGCCAGGCGCGGATCACGTCACCGCGCTTGCCGATCTCGGTATTGATGAACATGCGCGAGAAGACCGGGTGGCCGTTATCGCCGTCATCACCGGCAATCACCGGTTCCATATAGGACGTCACTTCGATGAAGCGATCTTCGGTGCCCATGTTGAGCAGCGTCACGCGACGGCCTTCGGCATCATGCTCGGTGCCGACAATGACCTCGACCGTGCTGGTCAGTTCGCCGACCGTCTTGTGGAATTCGGCCTTTTCGTCGCCGAACACCGCCTTCGACTGCTCGCCTTCGGCACGACGCGGTTCGGTCGTCGTCGACCACCAGTCGTTGGTCGCCGTGTCGCGCAGGAAGATGAACTGGCCCCAGCGGTCTTCTGTCGGATCGGGCTTCCAGCGCGAAACGGAAAGACCGTTCCAGCGGGAATAACCCGAGCCGGTCGCCGTCATCATCAGCGAGTAATGGCCGTTGGAGAGCAGCACCAGTTCGCGGTCCTTGGTGGCCGGGCTGGTGATCGTGCGGATTTCCGGACGCAGCAGCTCGCCGCCGCCGGTACCCGGCTTCTCCTCGTGCTTGGCGCTCATCACCGGAATGTCGCGCGGCGCCTTTTCCTGCAACAGCAGTTCGGCGGCCTCGATCACCGGATCGGCATGGAAGAGTTCGCGCAGCAGGCCGTTCATGACGACGTTGGCAACAGCTGCGATCGACATGCCATGGTGGTGGGCATAGTAGTTGTATACGACAGCACAACGCTTGCCTTCCGGCACGCGCGTCGGCGTGAAGTCGACCGCATCATGGAAACCGTAGATGCCGAGCGCACCGAGATCGCGCAGTTCGGCAAGGTTTTCGACGGCAGCCGTCGGATCGTACTGGCTGGCGAGGATCGACGCATAAGGCGCGATGACGGCGTTCTGGCCGAGACCACGTTTCAGACCCAGCGTCGGCACACCGAAATTGGTGTACTGATAGTGCATCTGGTGGTCGAGCGCGTTGAACGCGGCTTCCGAAATGCCCCACGGCGTGCCGAGACGGCGGCCATGGTTCATCTGTTCGCGAACGATCAGGTTGTTGGTCTGGTTGAGGATACCGCCCTGACGCTCCTGCATGACGAGCGGCGGCATCAGGTATTCGAACATCGAACCCGACCAGGAAACCAGCGCACCGCGTGCACCGATCGGCACGACATGGCGGCCGAGCTTGTACCAGTGCTCGTTCGGCAGGTCGCCCTTGGCGATGCCGAACAGGCTGGTCAGGCGCGCTTCCGACGCGAGCAGGTCGTAGCAGGCCTCGTCGACTTCGTTGCTCTCGACCCGATAGCCGATCGACAGAAGACGGCGGTCCTTGCGGAACAGGAACTTGAAGTCCATCGCAAAGGCGATCTTGCGGGCGCGCACGCTGAGGGCGGCCAGGCGATCGCGCAGTTCCTCGACATTGGCATTATCGAAGGTGCTGTCCGCAATATGCGCTTCGCAGGAGGCTACCAGCGATGCGGCCCACTTGGTCACTTCCTCGCTCTGGCTGGAGCGAACCTCGTGGTCGAGATTGTGCGAAAGCTTCTGGATCTCGCGGGCGAGAACCGAAAGGTTGATGATGCGGATCGAGGCGAATTCGTGCTCGCGCTTGACCGAGGCAAGCGCATTGGCAAAGCCGTTGATGCGTTCTTCGAGGCGACGGCGCAGCGGGCGAACCGTCTTGCGGTCATCCGGAAGCGCCTTCAGCGTTTCGCCGAGAATGCCTGCAACGTCACCGAGACCATCGAGATTGCCCTGCAGATGCGCGGACGGCGCTTCCGCCCAGATGCGGCAGGCCGACGAAATGGCGATCAGGTGACCGGCGAAGTTGCCGCTATCGACCGACGACACGTAGCGCGGCATCAGCGGCTTCATCGTGTCGATGTGATACCAGTTATACATGTGGCCGCGGAACTTGTCGGCCTTCTCGACGGTCGCAAGCGTCTGTTCCAGCCGCTCGATCGTCTCAGCAAAGCTGATCCAGCCGAAATGACGCGCCGAAATGGTCGACAGCAGATAGACGCCGATATTGGTCGGCGAGGTGCGCTTGGCGACCGACGGGTTCGGCTTTTCCTGATAATTGTCCGGCGGCAGATAGCTGTGTTCCGGCGTCACGAACATTTCGAAATAACGCCAGGTGCGGCGCGCGATCTTGCGCAGCTCGACCGAAACGTTTTCCGGCACGAACAGCTTGTCTTCCGTCTCGGCCGACTGGCTGACATACCAGGCAACGAGCGGCGAGAAGATCCACAGGATCGCAAACGGAATGCCGACCAGGAAGGCGTTGTCGCCAGGAATGGCGGCAAGAATGATGCTCAACACAGCGATTGCCGGCGCATGCCACATCGACCGGTAATAATCGGTCGGGCTGCCCTGCGCATTCGACTGGATCGACGCAGCCGTCTTCCACTCCAGCATAAGCTTGCGGGAAACGAACAGGCGATAGAGCGAACGGCCGATCGCATCCGTCATGATGCAGGCAGAGTCTGCAATGAAGACGATCCGAAGTGCCACCTGCGCATTGGTCGAACGAACGTCGGACCATACGGAATAGAAATGTGCCTTGGCGACATTGTCGCTGGAGCGCGGGAGAAGGTTGGTCAGAAGCGAGATCGTCGGAGCGACGAACAGCGAGAAGATCAGCAAGATCTGCCAGATCAGCGCGCCGAGCGGGTCCATGAAATACCAGCCGAGCACCGAGGCAAAGAACCACGCGATCGGGGTGAGCGACCGGCGCAGGTTATCCAGCATCTTCCAGCGGCCGAGCGCGGTAACGCCACGCTTGGCATCGATGATGTAGGGAATGAGCTGCCAGTCGCCGCGTGCCCAGCGATGCTGCCGCGAGACTTCGACTTCGTAACGGGTCGGGAAATCCTCGACCAGTTCGACATCGGTAACAAGAGCGCAACGCGCGAAAGACCCTTCGAGAAGGTCGTGCGAAAGAACCGCGTTTTCTTCGATACGCCCCTTCAGCGACGCTTCGAAGGCATCGACGTGATAGAGGCCCTTGCCGGTGAACGAGCCTTCGGCCGTCAGGTCCTGATAAACGTCGGAGACGGCGAAGACGTAAGGGTCGAGACCACGGCCGACCGAAAAGACGCGCTGGAAGACCGAGGCTTCCGTGCCTGTCGTCAGCGACGGCGTCACGCGCGGCTGCATCAGGCCGTAGCCCTTGACCACCTGGTTGGTTTCCGGGTCGAGAACCGGGCGGTTGATCGGGTGGTGCATCTTGCCGACCAGCTTGGTCGCCGCATCACGGATGAGGCGGGTATCGGCATCGAGCGTCATCACATACTGGACGTTTGCCGGAACCGTATTGGCGCCCTGTAGATAGGTCGTGTCGCGGTCACCGCGCAGGAGCAGGTTCAGCTCGTGCAGCTTGCCGCGCTTGCGCTCCCACCCCATCCAAACGCCTTCGTTCGGATTGAACAGGCGGCGGCGGTGGAGAAGGAAGAAACGGTCGCTCTCGACTTCATCCTTGTAGCGGGCATTCAGCGCCGCGATTTCGCGCTTGGCGTAATCGAGAATTTCGAGATCGGCCTCGGTCTGCTCGGTCTTGGCATCGCGCCAGTCGGAAAGCAGCGAGAAATAGATCTCGCCATGCGGGTTGGCGAGATAATGGACCTCGAGATTGCGCACCAGTTCATCGACCGTATCGCGGTCGGTGATCAGACACGGCACGACGACCAGCGTCTTTGCCTCTTCCGGAATGCCTTCCTTGAATTCATAACCGACGAGACGCGCCGGTTTGACGAAATAGGTGACGACCGTGTTGAACAGGCCGGTTGCACCTTCCGATGCCGGAAGCGCGAACATCAAGAGCAGGAAGAAGACGACGAGAAGCGGGATTGCCGCTTGAACCAGGAAATAGCCGGTGAGAACCATCGCCAGAACGGTGAGCAGGATCACCGGAGCGGCAATCGCCAGCCAATTCAGCTTGCGATAGGCACGCACCGCCCGCTGCAGGATCGGCGGATGATAACCGACAGCCGCTTCAAGTTCCTTGCGGTGACGGCCGACGATGAAGGCGCCGACATTGGTCTCGCGCACATCCGGGTCTTTTTCGGCGGCATCCTGCGACAGCTTGATTGCGGCCTGGGTGACTTCCGCTTCGCTGCGCTTGGAAAGACGGGCGAGCTTTTCGATACGGTTGCGATAGGCATTGCGCGAGCCGAAATCGAGCGCTTCATAATCCGTATGCTCGCGGAACAGCTTGTCGATCTGCGAAACGTCTTCGAACCAGACGCTCCATTCCGTATCGATGATCAGACGCAGGCTCTTGATGATATTGCCCATCGTCACATTGCCGGAGGAGAGACGGCTCTGCTCCGACTGGGTGACCGTCTCGACATCGGTACCGGCCTCGGCAAGGCGGTTTTCCAGCCAGGTCGTGGCAAAGGTCGTCGACTGGGACGCATTGCGCAGGCGATAAAGGAACTGCGCAGCAAACGTGTTGTCGCGCGCCAGATCCGCAACACCGGCCAGCACCTTGGCGCTCTCGGTCTCATCGTTCAGGCGGATGATCTCGTCGGCCACGTCATTGGCGCGCTTGCGCATGTTGCGCGAACGGTCGACCCGGGTCGCAATACGGCGCAGGTTCTCGATCAGCACGAAGCGGATGAAGGACGGCAGCGCCCAGAGTTCGCCGATTTCGAGTGGTTCGTTTTCCTGGAAACCCTCGACCATGGCGGCCAGCGTTTCCCGGTTCACGCCCGAATGGGTATGCGCCACATAAAGCCAGGCGAGCGCCAGCACGCGCGGCATCTTCTGCCCTTCTATGACGCGGGTCGGCAGCTGCTTGAAGAACTTCTTCGGGAAGTCGCGGCGGACTTCCTGGATCGCCTCTTCGACGATGTAATAGTTGTCGAGCAGCCATTCGGCCGCCGGCGTGATCGAAGCGCCCGCATCCACATCCAGAGCGGCTGCGCGATAGACGCGAAGGATTTCCTTCTCGTTATCCGAATGCTGCTGGAAGAATTCGAAGGACATGAGGCCGGGAAGCTCTTCCCCCTCGCCGCGACCGAGCCGGACGCCGCAGTCTCTCAGGTCTTCTATCGTCAGATAGGTCGCACGGATCGAATCATTGTGATCGATCTGCTTGACGTCTGTTTCGCGCGAGGAACCGGGCTTCGGAGTATCAAGGGACATGGACACGCTTCTGAATGAAAAATCGGGGTTTATCGGCCAAATTTCTCGGGCCTACGCCGGAAAATCACGCCGCCATTTGGGAAATGGCGCCGGGCTCCGGTGCAATCCGCGCGAAGGGAGATAGAGGCCGGCTTGAATATTGCAAATCAAAGACACCAATTATCGCCAGCCACAGCTCGGATTGACACAATCTACCCAATTAACCTTGGCAGCCTGAATAAAGGCTGAACAGATTCAAACGATTGATTCAGGAAGAAAACTGTAAAGCTTGAGCCACTCGATTGGCGCATAGCGGCCAATGGGCTATACCCGCGCCTTCTCTTTGCGAAAGCACCGAAAGGCCTGACAGATGACGCTGCGATTTTCAAACGACATGACCGACGTGATCGCGATCCGCCGGCATCTGCATGAAAATCCGGAAATCGGCCTTTCCGAATTCAAGACATCGGATTTCATTGCCGGGAAGCTTGAGGAATACGGCTACGAAGTCACGCGCGGACTGGCGAAGACCGGCATCGTCGCAACGCTTAAAAACGGCGACAGCACACGCTCCGTCGGCATCCGCGCAGATATCGACGCCCTGCCGATCACCGAGGAGACCGGCCTCGAATATGCCAGCAAGAACAAGGGTGTGATGCATGCCTGCGGCCATGACGGACACACGGCCATGCTGCTGGGAGCAGCAAAGATCCTCGCCGAGCGAAAGAATTTCGACGGCACGATCCACTTGATCTTCCAGCCGGCGGAGGAAAATTTCGGCGGTGCCCGCATCATGATCGAGGATGGCCTGTTCGATAAATTCCCCTGCGACGCCGTCTTCGGCATGCACAATGATCCGGCCATGCCCTTCGGCAAGGTCTTCGTCAAGGACGGCCCGCTGATGGCGGCGGTCGACGAGGCCCGCATCATCGTCAACGGCCATGGCGGTCACGGGGCCGAACCGCAGGCGGCATCCGATCCGATCGTTGCCGGCGCCAGCATCATCATGGCGCTGCAGACGGTCGTCTCGCGCAACATCCATCCGCTCGATCCGGCCGTCGTCACTGTCGGTGCATTCAACGCCGGCATCGCCAGCAATGTCATTCCCGAACGCTCGGAAATGGTAATCACCATCCGCTCCTTCGATCCGGGTGTGCGCAACAAGCTGGAAGAGCGCATCCGCGCCATCGCCGAAGGCCAGGCCGCAAGCTATGGCATGACCGCCACGGTCCATTACGAGCGGGGCTACGAAGCGACGATCAATCACACAGCGGAAACCGATTTCGTTCGCGACCTGGCAAAAAAGGTCGTCGGAGCAGAGAATCTGGCTGAGATCGAACGCCCGATGATGGGCGCCGAGGACTTTGCCTATATGCTGGCGGAGCGTCCCGGCAGCTACTTTTTCCTCGGCACCGCGAAGACCGACAACGACCCTTCGTTGCATCATCCGCGCTTCAACTTCAACGACGATGCACTGCCGATCGGCGTCAATCTCTGGGTCGAACTGGCAGAGACCTACCTGGCGACAAAATAGGATCTTGTGGCGGCGACGAATCTTTCCGCGGACACAACCACGTCGTCGTCCCGAGTATCTGGAACGTCGATTTTTTGTAAATGTGGTGAGGTCCTCGGGACAAGCCCGAGGATGAGGAAGCGTTTGGGCACTAAAGCCGCCTTTAACGAACCTTAGAAAATACCGAGCGTCACAGCACCGACGAAAACAAACGCCGCGACGGCGATTGCAAGATGCGTGGCGGATTGCCAGCTGCCGAACAGCGAGTGGCGATGGGAAAGCGATCGTGTCTGAACAGTCGAGTGTCGCATGATCTTCCTCCAGCTTTTCTTAAAGCCACCATTCTCCGGGTGATGACTGATGCTACCTTATCCCTATCAACTTGGTAGAGATAAAGTTCCAAGCAAAAGCGGCGGATTGGAAAATCCTTTTCCGTTAATGCCTGTAATGCGGCGTTAACGGTTTATTATGCCTCCGGTTCCGACGAGCGCCTTTTTGTCGCCTCAATCCGGATTGCGTTCGAGTGCCATGCGAAAAATGTCGCCATCGACATTGCCGCCCGAGCAGACCGCAATCACGGTGTCACCGAGCGTTTCGCCATGGAAAAGCGCTGCCGCAAGCGCCACCGCTCCACCCGGTTCGACCACGATCTTCAACCGGCTGAAGGCGAGCGCCATCGCTTTCAAAGCCTCGTCTTCGGTGACGACAAGCCCGGCGCCGCAGAGCTTCGACATGATCGGAAAGGTGATGTTTCCCGGCTGCGGCGTGATGATCGCATCGCAGAGCGAACCGGATTGCCTGGCGTTCTTTTCGATTTTGCCGGACGCCAGCGAGCGCGTGACGTCATCGAACCCCTCGGGCTCGCAGGGATGGACAGTGAGGCCCGGCGCCTTTGCCGCAAGCGCCAGAGACACGCCGGAAATAAAGCCGCCGCCACCGGTCGGGACGAGAACATCGGCCTTGTCTATGCCCAGTTCCGCCGCCTGTTCGGCGATTTCGAGACCCGCCGTCCCCTGGCCTGCGATCACCAGCGGCTCATCGAACGGCCTGACCAGCGTCAGATCGCGCTCGGCCGAAAGCCGCGCGCCGATCGCATCGCGATCCTCCGTCGCGCGATCGAAAAGCACGACCTCGGCCCCATAGGCACGGGTGTTCTCGATCTTGATGCGCGGAGCATCGGACGGCATGATGATGACGGCCGGAATGCCATGCAGCTTTGCGGCAAGCGCCACGCCCTGCGCATGATTGCCGGAAGAAAACGCGATCACGCCTTTCGCACGAGCCTCCGGCGAAAGACCGGAAATCGCCGACCATGCGCCACGGAACTTGAACGATCCCGTATGCTGCAGGCATTCGGGTTTGACGAAAATCCGCCGGCCGGCAATCTCGTCGAGGAAGGGAGAGGAAAGCAGGGGCGTGCGGCGGACATGGCCGTCGAGACGGGCTCGGGCGGCTTCGATCATGGCGATATCGGTCATGGAAATCCTTGCTCGGAAAAGACGGCAGTGCGTGAATGACAAAAGCCTATTATCGCCCTGGCTCGAGGTAAAGCGACGCAAGCCGGGAAGATTGTCACCAAGTCAATTCAGCCGGCCAGCCTCAACGAGTAAGCCTGGCACCGATCTTCACCACAGCCTTGATCGGCAGATGGTCCGATGCCCGCCGAGAAAGCGGCGTGTCATGCGTTTCGACACGATCGATCAAGTCGGGGCGGTTGGCCATGATGCGGTCGAGCGCCAGCACCGGCAGTCGTGACGGGAAACTCGGCACCGCCGATGGCAGGCCGAAAACCGTCGCCAGCGTGTTGAGCGAGGAACGATCTCCCAGCCGCCATTCGTTGAGGTCCCCCATCAGCACGGTCGGATATTCTTCGCGGGCGCGCAGGATATCGAGGATCATCCGCGCCTGCTGCTGGCGGGACCGGTTGAGCAGACCAAGATGCGCGGCAATCACCCGAAATGTATTTCCACCCGCAAGGTCGAGTTCCGCCATCAGAGCGCCGCGCGGCTCCAGTCCCGGCAGCTTCACCTGGTGCACATCACGCACCACGCCTTCGCGGAAAAACACGACATTGCCGTGCCAGCCATGCGCACGGGCAGCGCCAGAGACTGGCACCGGGTAAAGCCCCGTTTCCCGCTCCATCCAGGCAAGATCGAGAAGCCCCCGACGTTCGCCGAAACGCGTATCCGCCTCCTGCAGCGCGATGATATCCGCGCCGATTTCGCGGATCACCTGGGCGATCCGGCCCGGATCGAACCTGCCGTCGACTCCGACGCATTTATGCACATTGTAGGATGCGACGAGCAGGCCGGTCGCCGGATCATGGGCGGAGTACATGCCGTTTCCGCGCGCCTTTCGGGCGCGGATCGACGCAATGATGCTGGCCGGCAGGGTTGTACGTTTCTCGTGCATCACCGTCATTCTTCAAAGCATGACCGACGCAGGCCGCGCCGACCGGTACAAATCACAGATAGGGTGAGCCCAACCAGAGCACCCGTTCAAGCAGGCGTTTTGCAAATGGTCGTGAACGAAGACCATGCAGCGTCACCTCTTCCGCAGAGGAAATAGCCAGGTCGACCCTTCGTTCCAGCGCTTGCGCAAATCCACGATCGAAAACTTCAAGATCGACCTCGAAATTCAGCCTCAGCGAGCGGGGGTCGATATTCGAGGATCCGACATAGGCCCAGCAGCCGTCGATCGCCATCAGCTTGGAGTGGTTGAACGGCCCTGCCGCCCGCCAGATGCGACAATAGTTTTTCAGCATCTGGTCGAACTGCGCCGTCATCGCGAGATCGACCAGTTTCAGGTTGTTGGCGCTCGGCACGACGATATCGACCACGACGCCGCGCCGCGCCGCCGTGATCAGCGCGGTAATCAACTCCCGGTCTGGCAGGAAATAAGGTGAGACGATCTTTATCGAGGATCGGGCGATGGAAAAAGCGCCCATCAGCATCTTCTGGTTCGTCTCGACGCTGCGATCAGGACCGGAAGAGACGGCGCGCATCATGGTGGGCGAACCGGGCCGCATGCCAGGTGTCGGAACCTTCCAGGCTTCACCCTCCAGCTTTTCGTCGGTGGAAAACTCCCAGTCCGCAGCCGAGATCGCCAGCAAATCGGCGACAACCGGTCCTGTCACGCGGAAATGCGTATCGGCGGCACATTTATCGCCGCTGAATTCGCAGGAAAATCCCTCGCGGATATTCATGCCGCCGGTAAAGGCTATTTCGCCGTCGATGACCATGATCTTGCGGTGGGTACGCAGGTTTGCATAGGGCAGGCGCAGGCCGGTGATGACATTGCCGTTGAACACATCGACGGTGACGCCGCCATCGCGCAGCATACCGAGCACGCTCGGCACCGAATAGCGCGCACCGACGGCATCGATCAGCACCCGGACCTCGACGCCACGCCGCGCCGCCGCACTCAGCGCCTCGATGAACCGCGCGCCGATCCGGTCCCGGTCGAAAATATAGGTTTCGAGCAGAATGGAACGGCTCGCGAGCGCGATCTGTTCGAGCATCGCGCCATAGGCTGCATCGCCATTGTCGAAGGCGGAAATCGTATTGCCGGTTGTCAGGTGGTGCCGGGTGACGCGGTCGCCAAGCGTCTTCATCCCCCGCAACCGGTAGCCGAAATCCTCGATCACCTGATCGTCGGTCGCATCATAGGAAGCGAAATCGAAACGCTCCGCACCTTGCAGCAGCGAGCGCCGGTCACCGATGACATTGCGGCGAATACGATTGACGCCGGCGATCAGATAAAACGCCGCGCCGACGATGGGCGACAGCAGAATGACGCCGACCCAACCGACAGCAGAGCGGACCTCTTCCTTCGTCATGGTCGCATGAACGGCCGCCGACGCGCCGGCCACCACCGAGACAATGAACAGGATGTGCGGCCAATAGGCGTCGATAAGTGAGATCATGGCGTCCAATATAGGGACGCCATGATGCTAGACAATTGGAGAAATCAGCGGTTTACGCCGTCAGCTCCCTGGCAAATTTTTCAAGCCCGCGCTCGACTTTGTCGAACATGTCATTGACCTGCTGGTCGGTAATGATCATCGGTGGGCAAAACGCAATCGAATCTCCGATGGCGCGGCTGATGACGCCCTCATCCATCAGATATCCGAACAGCTTCGGCCCGAGCTGCCCGGCCGCAAAGCCTTCGCGCGGTGCAAGCTCGAAGGCGCCGATCAGGCCGACGCCGCGGTGTTCGATGACCAGCGGATGATCGCCGATCGACTTCAGCCGCGCCAGGAATTTCGGGCTAAGCGCCCGGACATTGCCGACAAGATCGCGCTCCTCGATGATCCTGATGTTTTCCAGCGCGACAGCCGCTGCAACCGGATGGCCGGCTGCGGTGACGCCATGGCCGAACGTGCCGATCTTCGCCGATTCATCCGCCAGCGGCTGATAGACGTTTTCGTTGATCAGAAGCGCCGAGATCGGCTGATAGGAAGACGAGATCTGCTTCGAAAGCGTCATCATGTCGGGCTGCAGCGCATATGTCGTCGTGCCGAACATCTCGCCCGTGCGCCCGAAACCGCAGATCACTTCGTCTGCGATGAACAGGACATCGTATTTCTTCAGAACCTTCTGGATCGCTTCCCAGTAACCGGCCGGCGGCACGATGACGCCGCCCGCCCCCATGACCGGCTCGCCGATAAAGGCGGCAACCGTATCGGGGCCTTCCCTGAGGATCAGGTCTTCCAGATCCTTGGCGCAGCGCTCGACGAACTGTGGCTCGGTCTCGCCCTCCGTCTTGAAGGCACGGTAATGCGGGCAGCTCGTGTGCAGCACGCGCGCGATCGGCAGGTCGAAGGAACGATGGTTGTTCGGCAGGCCGGTCAGGCTGGCGGACGCGATGGTGACGCCGTGATAGCCCTTGGTGCGGGAAATGATCTTCTTCTTGTCCGGCTTGCCAAGCGCATTCGACCGGTACCAGACGATCTTCATCGCCGTATCATTGGCTTCCGAACCGGAATTGGTGAAATATGCCTTCGACATCGGCACCGGCGCGATCTCGATGAGCTTTTCGGCAAGCTCGACAGACGGGCTGTGCGTGCGCGCTGTGAAAGTGTGGTAATAGGGCAGCTTCGCCATCTGCTTTGCCGCGGCCTCGACCAGACGGCTTTCGCCGAAACCGACGCCGACGCTCCAAAGTCCAGCCATGCCTTCGATATACTGCTTGCCGGCATTGTCGTAGACATGGATGCCTTCGCCGCGCTCGATCACCAGCGCGCCATCGCGCTCCAGCGCCCGTGCGTTCGTGTAGGAATGCAGATGATAGGCCTTGTCGCGGGCCTCGATGGAATTGGGCTGGATCGTCACGGACTGTTCTCCTCTCGCACGAACGCGAATAGGAAATTCATAAGAGGAATCCAGCGGATTTCCAGCCCTCAAACGCGATTTAGCAGAGCCCGCCGTTTAAAATAATTGACGGGCTCATGAGCAATTTTCATAGGCCTGATCAGCGAACCGACATACTAGCGTACAGACATGGCCGCGATCGGCGGCTCTGCTTGAGCAGGGATCGGGCTCTTGTAATCCTGCCCCTTGTGCCGGCGCTTGAGATCGGCCCATGCCGCCTCGCGCAGCTGTTCGCTGGTCATCGCCGCAAGACCCGTGGCCGCCATCACCTTTGCAACGGAAGCCATGCCCTTGTGGGCAAGCGCGCTCTTGCCCTGCGCAACCACCTGCCAGGTATGCAGCTGCGTGCCGATGGCGAGCGTCGCACCATAGGCCTGAACGGTCGGCACGACCCAGCTGACATCGCCCACATCGGTCGATCCACCCATCTGGCGAACCTCGTTATGAGCCGGCAGAACGAAGTCGGCAAGCGGGATATCCCGCTGTTCGAGACGCTCCTGCGCCCAGCTGGCCGCGACATCCTCGGGCGTCAGCGTGGCGCGGATCTTTTCCGCAAATGCGATATCCTCGGCATCGAAGGCCGGCGGCCCCATGCTCTCCCAGATATCCTGCATCGTGTCCATCAGCGGCGTGTTCACCACCAGGTTGGAAACGCCGGCAAGCGTGACGGATTCCATCCTGGTCTCGGTCATCAGCGCCGCACCTTCGGCAACCTTCTTCACCCGCTCGATGAGAGCAAAAAGGCCGGCGAGATCCGGCGCGCGCACGACATAACGAACCTTGGCATGCGCCTGAACGACATTCGGAGAAATGCCGCCGGTATCTAGCACGGCATAATGGATGCGGCATTCGGACGGCATGTGCTCGCGCATATAATTGACACCGACGCTCATCAGTTCGACGGCATCAAGCGCGCTGCGGCCCAGTTCCGGCACGGCGGCGGCATGCGCGGCACGGCCGGTGAAGGTGAAGTCGATGCGGCAATTGGCAAGCGACGTCTCGCGCTGAACCCCGGCAAAGTTGCTCGGGTGCCAGCTGATGGCGATGTCGACATCGGAAAAGGCGCCGTCGCGCACCATGAAGGCCTTGGCCGCGCCACCTTCTTCCGCCGGGCAGCCGTAATAGCGAACCCGGCCAGGCGTGCCGGACTTTTCAAGCCAGTCCTTGAGCGCCGTTGCAGCCAGAAGTGATGCGGAACCGAGCAGGTTGTGGCCGCAGCCATGACCGTTTGCGCCGGCGATCATCGGATCATGCTCGGTTGCACCCGCCTTCTGGCTGAGACCGGCCAGCGCATCATATTCGCCGAGAAACGCAATGACCGGACCACCGCTGCCGGCCTCACCCATCACAGCGGTCGGGATGTTGGCAACCGCATCGGTAATCCGAAAACCCTGCGCCTCCAGCATCTCGCGATGGGCGGCTGCAGACTCCGTCTCCATATAGCAGGTCTCGGGTGTCTCCCACACCTGGTTTGCCAATTCCGCAAACACTTCCGTTTTACGCTCGACGAGATCCCAGACGAGAGGGAGGTTCGAATTGCCTTCGGTCATGAAACAGCCGCCTTGAGTTTTGGGTATGGAATGCAGTCACCGCATACCTATCCCTTTCCGACGCGAGCGCAACGCATAATGCAAAGAATTAAGGCTATGCGTATCGATTAGGCAGCGTCACTGCAGTTGTGATCAAAAGCCGGATCTTACCGTCTCGACAACCGAGTGATAATCGCTATTCTCGCGCGCCACGGGAAGCAGACACGCTGAGCGAGTAATGCTTCACCGCAAAACAAATATGGAGTGAATGGGCATAGGCTAAGCATGACGTTCTGAATTTGATGTCTGAAGCGGAAATTTGTTCCCTCTGTCATCGAATACATGACGACCCGCATGATCCTGCAGTTTCACCCGAGATGGGGACATATATTTCGACCGGCAAAGCGTTGGGCTCGCCGGTCAGGAGGTGACGAACACAGGACTTGGCCAAAAGATGCGGCAAAACGCATCGTAAATCAGGGAAATTAACCGTGCTGGCAAAGCCGGCACAGGTAGGGAGACTTTAAATGAAACGCATGCTTACTCTTGCAGCTGCAGCACTTATGTCGGCGACCTTCTTTGCCGGCGCTGCAAGCGCCAAAACCTTCGTGTTCTGCTCGGAAGGCTCTCCGGAAGGCTTCGATCCGGGCCTCTACACCGCCGGCACGACCTTCGACGCCTCGGCTCACCCGATCTACAACCGCCTTCTCGAGTTCAAGCCGGGCACCACGCAGCCTGAAGCTGGCCTCGCAGAAAGCTGGGAAATTTCTGCTGACGGCACCGTCTACACCTTCAAGCTGCGCAAGGGCGTCAAGTTCCAGACCACGGACTACTTCACCCCGACCCGCGAACTGAACGCTGATGACGTCGTTTTCTCCATCGGTCGCCAGATCGATGAAAAGAACGCCTGGAACAAGTACATCAACGGCGCGACCTGGGAATATGCCGACGGCATGGGCTTCCCGAAGCTGATCAAGTCGATCGAAAAGGTTGACGATCTGACCGTCAAGGTCACGCTCACCCGCCCGGAAGCACCGTTCCTCGCCAACCTTGCCATGCCGTTCGCTTCGATCATGTCGAAGGAATATGCTGACAGCCTCGACAAGGCCGGCACCAAGGAACAGCTGAACCAGCAGCCGGTCGGCACTGGTCCGTTCACCTTCGTCGCCTACCAGCAGGACGCCATCGTTCGCTACAAGAAGAACCCGGACTTCTGGGGCACCGCTCCGAAGATCGACGACCTCGTCTTCGCAATCACCACCGACGCTGCCGTTCGTTACCAGAAGCTCAAGGCCGGCGAATGCCACCTGATGCCGTATCCGAACGCTGCCGACGTCGAGTCGATGAAGTCCGACTCGAACCTGCAGGTCATGGAGCAGGAAGGCCTCAACATCGCCTACCTCGCCTACAACACGACCATCGCTCCGTTCGACAAGGTTGAAGTCCGCAAGGCGCTCAACAAGGCCATCAACAAGAAGGCCATCGTTGATGCAGTCTTCCAGGGCATGGCAACGCCGGCAACCAACCCGATCCCGCCGACGATGTGGTCCTACAACAACGACATCAAGGACGACACATACGACCTCGACGCCGCCAAGAAGATGCTGGCTGACGCCGGCGTCAAGGACCTGTCGATGAAGGTATGGGCAATGCCGGTTTCGCGTCCGTACATGCTCAACGCACGTCGCGCCGCTGAAATCATCCAGGACGATTACGCCAAGATCGGCGTCAAGGTCGAAATCGTTTCCTACGAATGGGCAGAATACCTGCAGCGTTCCAAGGACAAGAACCGTGACGGCGCCGCCATCATGGGCTGGACCGGCGACAACGGCGACCCGGACAACTTCCTTGACACCCTGCTCGGCTGCGACGCAGTCGGCGGCAACAACCGTGCGCAGTGGTGCAACAAGGAATTCGACGCCCTCGTGAAGAAGGCAAAGTCGACCTCCGACATGGCCGAACGTACGAAGCTCTATGAAGAAGCACAGGTCATCTTCAAGAAGGATGCTCCCTGGGCAACCATCGACCACTCGCTCGCCGTCGTCCCGATGGCCAAGGGTGTGACCGGCTTCACCCAGAGCCCGCTCGGCGACTTCACCTTCGAAGCTGTCGATATCGCCGAGTAATCAGGCGCCATCACAACTTTTTGCCGCGGGACGCGTTGCGTTTCCCGCGGCATTTTCTTATGAGATGCCTAAAAATATGGCGGTGACGCCGATATGACCGGGTCTGTGGCTTGACAAAAGCCCGAATCCGGCCCGCCCCTTTTCCGCAAAGGCTTAAAATGTTTGGCTTCCTTCTGCGGCGCCTCGCCGTCCTGATCCCGACCTTCATCGGGGTCTCCATCATCGCCTTCTCCTTCATCCGGCTTCTGCCGGGTGATCCGGTTGCGCTCCTTTCGGGTGAGCGCGTCATGTCTCCGGAGCGCCACGCGCAGATTTCCGCCCAGCTCGGTTTCGACCGGCCGATGGTGGTCCAGTATTTCGATTATCTCGGCGGCGTGCTGACGGGTGATTTCGGTACCTCGATCGTTTCGAAGAAGCCGGTTCTGGATCAGTTCCTGACGCTGTTCCCGGCAACGATCGAACTGTCCTTCTGTGCCATCATCATCGCGATTGCACTGGGCATTCCCGCCGGTGTGATCGCCGCGATCAAGCGCGGCTCGGTCTTCGACCAGGGCCTGATGGGCGTTGCACTGGTCGGCTATTCGATGCCGATCTTCTGGTGGGGCCTGCTGCTGATCATCCTGTTCTCGGGCATCCTGCAGTGGTTCCCGGTATCGGGCCGCATCTCGCTGATGTTCTATTTCAAGCCTGTCACCGGCTTCATGCTGATCGACAGCCTGATTTCCGGCCAGAAGGGGGCGTTCACCTCCGCGCTCAGCCACCTCGTTCTGCCGTCGATCGTGCTCGCCACCATTCCGCTCGCCGTCATCGCCCGCCAGACGCGTTCGGCCATGCTGGAAGTTCTGTCGGAAGATTATGTCCGTACCGCCCGTGCAAAAGGCCTGTCTCCCTTCCGCGTCGTCGGCATTCATGCGCTGCGCAATGCCATGATCCCGGTCATCACCACGGTCGGCCTGCAGGTCGGCGTCATGCTGGCCGGTGCCATCCTGACCGAAACGATCTTCTCCTGGCCGGGTATAGGCAAATGGATCCTCGATAGCGTCTTCCGTCGTGACTACGCCGTCATCCAGGGAGGCCTCCTGCTGATCGCTGCGATCATCATGACGGTCAACCTGATCGTCGATCTCACCTACGGTCTCGTCAATCCGCGTATCCGCCACTAAGAAGGAGCAAAATCCCATGGCTGACGCCACTCTTACACCAAAGGCCGCGGAGCCCGTCTCCTCGGCCCAGATGCGACGCCAGATGCTCAAGGAGTTCTGGTTCTATTTTTCCGAAAACCGCGGCGCCGTGATCGGCCTGTTCGTTTTCCTGGCTCTGGTTCTGGTTGCAATCCTGGCACCGGTGATCGCGCCCCATTCGCCGTTCGAACAGTATCGCGACGCGGTCTTGAAGCCGCCGGTATGGGCTGAGGGCGGAACCGCCAACTATATTCTCGGCACCGATCCGGTTGGCCGCGACATCCTCTCGCGCCTGATCTACGGCGCGCAGTACTCGCTGTTCGTCGGTCTGGTCGTGACGACGCTGTCGCTGATTTCCGGCATCATCGTCGGTCTTCTGGCCGGTTATTACCGCGGCTGGCTGGACACGATCATCATGCGCCTGATGGACATGATCCTCGCCGTTCCCTCGCTGCTGCTGGCGCTGGTGCTCGTCACCATTCTCGGTCCGGGCCTGAACAGCGCCATGATCGCGATTGCCGTGACGCTGCAGCCGCATTTCGTCCGCCTGACCCGCGCCGCCGTGATGGCCGAGAAGACCCGCGACTATGTCACCGCCGCCCGTATTGCCGGTGCAAGCCCGCTGCGTCTGATGTTCCGCACCATTCTGCCGAACTGCACCGCGCCGTTGATCGTCCAGGCAACGCTGTCCTTCTCCAACGCCATCCTCGATGCGGCCGCTCTCGGCTTCCTCGGCATGGGCGCCCAGCCGCCGACACCGGAATGGGGCACGATGCTGGCCGAAGCCCGCGAATTCATCCTGCGCGCCTGGTGGGTCGTCACCTTCCCCGGCCTTGCAATCCTCATCACCGTTCTTGCCATCAACCTGATGGGCGACGGCCTGCGCGATGCGCTTGATCCGAAGCTGAAGAGGTCCTGATCATGTCGCTTCTGCAAATCGACAATCTCACCGTCGAATTCGAAACCGCCAACGGCTGGTTCCGCGCCGTCGACGGCGTCTCGATCTCGGTCGACAAGGCTGAAGTCTTGGCAATCGTCGGCGAATCCGGCTCCGGCAAGTCGGTCTCGATGCTCGCCGTCATGGGCCTTTTGCCCTGGACCGCCAAGATCACCGCCGACCGCATGCTGTTCGAAGGCAAGGACATTCAGGCACTCAGCGGCGCCGAGCGGCGCAAGCTGATCGGCAAGGATATCGCCATGATCTTCCAGGAGCCGATCGCCAGCCTCAACCCGTGCTTCACGGTCGGCTTCCAGATCGAGGAAGTCCTGCGTATCCATCTCGGCCTCGGCAAGAAGGAGCGCCGCGCCCGCGCCATCGAACTGTTCACCCAGGTCGGCCTGCCCAACCCGGCCGAGCGCATGAACGCCTTCCCGCATCAGATGTCGGGCGGCCAGTGCCAGCGCGTGATGATCGCGATCGCGATCGCCTGCAACCCCAAGCTCCTGATCGCCGACGAACCGACCACCGCGCTCGACGTGACGATCCAGAAGCAGATCCTCGATCTCATCATGGACCTGCAGGCCCGCACCGGAATGGGCCTGATCATGATCACCCATGACATGGGCGTCGTGGCAGAAACCGCCGATCGCGTCGTCGTGCAGTACAAGGGTCGCAAGATGGAGGAAGCCGACGTGCTTTCGCTGTTCGAAAACCCGAAGAGCAATTACACCAAGGCGCTTCTGGCAGCCCTGCCCGAAAACGCCACCGGTGACCGCCTGACCACGGTTTCCGCCTTCTTCGACGGCAACCCGGAACCGGCACCTTCCGCAGGAGCATCGGCATGAGCGACGCAAAGACCATCGACACCATGCTCGAAGTTCGCGACATCAAACGCGACTACGAACTGCCGGGCGGCTTCATGAAGCCGAAGAAGACGCTCCATGCGGTGAAGGGCGTTTCCTTCAAGCTGGAACGCGGCAAGACACTGGCGATCGTCGGCGAATCTGGCTGTGGCAAGTCCACGCTGGCGCGCATGATCACCTTCATCGACGAACCGACATCCGGTGAGCTGATCATCGACGGCAAGAAGATGGACACCCGTCCGGGCCACCTGACGTCCGAAATGCGCCAGAAGGTGCAGATCATCTTCCAGAACCCCTATGGCTCGCTCAATCCGCGCCAGAAGATCGGCGACGTTCTCGGTGAGCCGCTGGCGATCAACACCGATCTGTCTGCTGCCGAGCGCCGCAATCGCGCCACCGAAATGCTGATCAAGGTCGGCCTCGGCCCGGAACACTATAACCGTTACCCACACATGTTCTCCGGCGGTCAGCGCCAGCGTATCGCCATTGCGCGCGCGCTGATGATGAACCCGAAGCTGCTCGTGCTCGACGAGCCGGTATCGGCACTCGATCTTTCGGTCCAGGCACAGGTTCTGAACCTGCTCGCCGACCTGCAGGACGAGTTCAACCTCACCTACGTCTTCATCAGCCATGACCTTTCGGTCGTTCGCTACATCGCCGACGAGGTGATGGTGATGTATTTCGGCGAGGCGGTTGAATACGGCACGCGCGACGAGGTGTTTTCCAACCCGAAGCACGAATATACGCAGACCCTTTTCAAGGCGACGCCGAAGGCCGACGTGGAATCGATCCGCGCGCGTATCGCAGCGAAGAAGGCCGCTTCTGCGGCTTGAGCCTTGCTGCCATTGCC
Organism: Aliirhizobium wenxiniae; assembly: GCF_014201355.1. GTDB lineage: Bacteria > Pseudomonadota > Alphaproteobacteria > Rhizobiales > Rhizobiaceae > Neorhizobium > Neorhizobium wenxiniae. Next base: position 66,911 of record NZ_JACHEG010000005.1, on the reverse strand, counting down.
AGACATTGGACCGGAGAGAGCAATCTTTCCGGTCTTTTTATTCGACGAACACCCTGACCGTCGCAGCCCTGCCCGCACTGTCGATCACCGTCAGCGTCGAAAACCCCGCCCCTTCCGGTTGCCATTCATTCGTCCGACGGCGTGAGAGATCGGCAAGCGGCTTGCCGTTCGCAAGCCAGCGGAATGGCGGGCGGCCACCCTGCAATTTCAGCACAAGCGGCGAGATATCGCCGGATGACGCTCCAAGATCGACCTTCGCCCCTTCGGGCGGATAGACTATCTGCGGCGCGGTCTCGCGAGACGACGAGCGGATAAGCCCGCTTGCGGTGACGGCAAACCGCCGCTGGGCGATCGGAAGATCGGATTGCGCGAGGCGCACGGCACCGGCCGGGGCCGCAGGATGTGGCGTGAACGGCACGCCGGAGCGCGAAAAGGCTTCGAACAGGATCGGCGCCGCCGTCTGGTAACCGGCAATACCAGGCACCGCGCCGTTATCCGGCCGTCCGACCCAGACACCGAGCACATAACGTCCGTCATAACCAACCGACCACGCATCGCGATAACCGTAGCTGGTACCGGTCTTGTAGGCGATGCCGAGTTTCCGGCTGCCGGTCGGCGGCAGAACGTCGGAGAGAATATCGGTGACATTCCAGATCGCCTGCCGCTCCAGGAGCACCTCGCTGTCGAGCACTGCAGGCTGCTCATCGATACCATTGCCTACCCGGACCGGCTGTCCGCCATTGGCTAGCGCTGCGTAAGACTGCACCAGATCCTTGAGCGTGATGCCGACCCCGCCAAGCCCGATCGCCAACCCTGGCGCCTCGCTCGGCGGCAAGACGGGGCGCACATCGGCACGACGAAAACGGATCATCAGTCGCGATGGCCCGACCGCATCAAGCAGCCTCACCGCCGGCACGTTGAGCGACAGTTGCAACGCCTGCCTGACCGTCACGTCACCTTGATAGGTCATGTCGAAATTCTTCGGCCGATACCCGAAGAAATCCGCCGGCCGGTCCTCGATCATGGTTTCCTGGGAAACCAGCCCCTGTTCGAAGGCAAGCCCGTAAATGAAAGGTTTCAGCGTCGAACCCGGCGAGCGCAGGACGCGCGTCATGTCGATCCAGCCGGAACGCCCGGCATCGAAATAATCCGCCGACCCTACCTCACCGACGATTTCGCCGGTCGTTGCATCCGCCATCACCATGGCAAGTGAAACTTTTGGGGCGAGCTTGGCGGAAGCCTCGCGAGCCACCTCCTCCAGCTTCTTCTGGATGCCGCGCCTCAACGTCGTACGATATTCTTCGCCCTTCGGCTGCTTGCGGATGGCGGCTTCGGCAAGATGCGCGGCATAGGCGGGCAATTGCAGCCTTTGCCGCGGCACCGCATCAAGGGACGCCCGCTCCGCTTCGCCTTCGCCCGTTACCTCCGTCACCGCAGGACGGGTCAGCACGCGTTCGCGCGCGGCATGAGCCGCCTGTGGATGGCGATCCGGCCGGCGCATTTCCGGCGATTGTGGCAGGGCGACCAGAAGCCCTGCCTCCGCCACCGTCAACCGTTTCGGCTCCTTGCCGAACCAGGCGAGACTTGCCGCCCTGACCCCTTCCAGATTGCCGCCATAGGGCGCGTGGGTGAGATAGAGTTCGAGGATGGCCTTCTTGTCGAGCCGACGCTCGAGCTGGATGGCGCGGGCAAGCTGTAAGAGCTTTGCCGAAAACGACCGCGTTTCTCGTGGCTCGATCAACCGCGCCACCTGCATGGAAAGCGTCGAGGCGCCGGAGACGATCCGGCCATTGCTGAGAAGCTGGAACGCCGCGCGGCCGATCGCCCATGGATCGATGCCGCCATGTTCGTAGAAACGCCGGTCCTCGTAACCGATCAGCATGGCGAGAAAACGCGGATCGACATCCTCGATCGTCGTCTTCAGCCGCCAGCGCCCTTGCGGCGTGGCGAAAGCGCGCAGCAATTCGCCATCGGCATCCAGCACTTCACGGGAGACAGCCGTGGCATTCTCAAGCGGTGGCGGATAGGCGCGATCGGCCCAGTCCAGACCGGCATAGGCACCCGCAGCCAGAAGGAGGCAGGCACCAAAACCGATCGAGAATTTCCAACGCTTTTTCATCGTCCTTCACGCCGCTTACGGAGCCGCCAAGACCTCCATCTTGCCCATTGCCGTCCGAGCCGAGAACTGCGGGCGATACATGTCGTCCACCTGCGCTGCCGGGTGATCGTAGACGCCGGGCGTCACGGCCCGCACGACATAGGCCAGCGTGATCTGCCGGTTGTCGCCCTGGACGCGATCGAAGGCGGCGACGAAGCGGTCGTTGCGGAATTCCGTATGCGCCGCCTGCACTTCCTCGATCCAGTCGAAATTGGAAAGATTGGCGCTGTTGACGATCGACGGATTGTCGATCTCGAAACCGGCCGGCAAAAGATCGGTGACGATGATACGCGACGGCCAGTCATTGGTTTCGGTGACATTGAGCACCACGACATACCGTTCGTTCTGCTTCGCCTCGCTGACACTGACCTCCTCGCCGGCCATCGTGTAATAGGTCCGGGTAATCTCGAACCCATCACCTCCGGCCGGCAGCGGCGTGGACGGTGCGGCAACCGTGGTGATCGCGGCCGACAAGGCGTCGCCACTGTCATTGCGGATGGTCAGCGGATGATCGAGCAGAACATCACCGGCCATCTGCGACATCAGCGTGCCGGTATGGGCGGCACCGTTGACGTTGAGCTTCAGGCTGTCATCGCCGTTCTGCAACGCGCGGGCGGCAAGCAGCATCCAGGTCTGTTCCTGGGTGCTGGTGTATTTTTTCTGCGCCCATTCCTTGGCAACGACATCCGCCAGCGCCGGCACGATCGGCGGCACCGGACGGCTTTCGGCAGCAAGTGCCAGAACCGCAGCCCCGTCACGCAGTGACGAACCATAGTCGGAACGGGCAAGGCTTACCTTGTGGACCTGCGCATTTTCCGACATCTGCAGCGCATCGTTGAAAATGCTCTGTGACCGCTGGCCATCGCCGTAAAGCGAAAGCGCTGCCGCGATATGCGCCTTGGAAAGCGGCGTCGGGAAATCGGAGAGCATGGTATCGGCGTAATAACGCAGATCACTGATCGCGGCCTTGCGATTGCGGGCGAGAACATAGAGCGCATAGGCGATCTGGTTGCCCTGATCGCGTACATTGGTCGTATAAGCGAGCGTGTTCTGCAGGTTTTCCAGCGACTGAACGAGCGGCTGTTCCGGCACGTCATACCCCTGTTCGCGGGCACGCGAGAGGAAATCGCTCACATAGGCATCGAGCCAGAGATCGTTGCCAGCGCCATCCGGCCCCCAGAGGCCGAAGCTTCCGGCGGAAGCCTGGAAGGACAGCACGCGATAGATCGCATCCTGTACGCGCTTCTTCACCTCGGCGTCATCGGCCAGCCCATTCTGAACCGCCATTTCGCTAAGATAGAGAAGCGGCAGCGCCCGGCTCGTCGTCTGCTCTGCACAGCCATAGGGGTAACGGTCGAGGCTCATCAGCAGCGCCGGAATATCGAAGGCATTGGAACGGCTGACATTGACGCTGACCGATGCCCCCTGCAACACGCTGTCGGCAAGCAGATTACCGTCTACGGTAACACTTGCGCCCGGTTTGAGTTCGACCAACCGCCGCTCCGTCACCGGCATTGCGGCCGGACGGACAGGGATATGGAGAACCTGATCGACGGAGAGACCGGCACTATTGGCAAGCTTGATCGACACCGTGCCGTCGCCGGGCTCGATACCGACGAGAGGCAGCGTGATACTCGTCTTGCCACCTGCCGTCAGCTCAACGGGCTTCACCGCGCTCTGGCCGATGGCCACCGCATCGCTGGTCTCGACAGTCAGGTCGTAGGTACCGGCAGGCCCATCCGTATTGGCGATGTCGAGCCTCAGATTGCTGTCGTCGCCCGGCGCGAGGAAACGCGGCAGGCTGGAGGTAATGACGATCGGATCGCGGATGATGACATCCTTCACGCCGTGCCCGACGCCGGATTTCGACCAGGCAACGGCCATGACCCGTGCCGTGCCGTTGAACTGCGGAATGTCGAAGGAGACTTTCGCCTTGCCCTCGCCGTCCAGCTTCACAGGACCGGAGAAGAAGGCAACCAGCTTTTCCTTCGGCGGGCTGGCCTGCAGCGCCATGCTGCCACCGTCACCACCCGTCCTCAAACGCCCGGTCGCACCGAGCGAACCATCGATCAAACGGCCATAGATATCGCGGATTTCCAGCCCCAGACGGCGCTGGCCGAAATACCAGTCGTCGGGTGCAGGCGGTTCGTAACGGGTGAGATTGAGAATGCCGACATCGACAGCCGCGACCGTGACATAGGCATCCTCGTTGGCACCTGCACCGGCAACCTGCAGCGAGATATCCAGCGGCTGACGCGGCAGCGTCTTTTCCGGAGCGTCGATGGCGATCGCCAGATCACGCGCTTCTGGATCGACCTTCAGCCACGTGATGCCGATCGCCCGCATCGGCATGCGGTTTTCACGCGCTTCGCCGGGGCGATAGAGCGTTGCGGTAACGTAAGAGCCGGCACCCCAATCAGCAGTCACCGGGATTTCGACCTCGCCACCATTTTCGGCAATGCTTGCGGTCTCGACAGAGATGAGCTCCTCGGAACCCGCCATCACCATCAGCTCGCCGGCATAACGCGACGACACTTTCAGCTTGGCGGTATCACCAACCTTGTAGCTCGGCTTGTCGAGCGCCACTTCCAGCGCATCCGGCGTTTCGGTCGAGCTGGCGGTTACGAACCAGCCGGCATCGAATTCGACGCTGGAAGCCGGGCCGCCGATATCGGCGGTTTCGACCTCAAGGCGATAACGGCCCCACTCGACCGGAACGGAAACCCGCCCGCCATCCGTCGTCACATCGACCGTTCCATTGGAAACCTGACGCGTGCGTGTGATCGGCTCGTAACGCCAGGAATTGCCGTCGCGATACCACTGGTAATCCCGCTCGACCTTGACGAGCTTCCACGGCAGCCCCTTCAAAGCCTGTTTGGCACCGGATTCGTTGACCAGGATGACGTTGAAATTGCCGACTGCACCTTCCGGCAGGTCACCGGAAAATTCCGGCTTGATGCCGATCCGCGGGCCATCAGCTTTCACCGGCAGCGACAGATTGCGCTCGATCGCCCTTCCACCCGTCTCCTGCATCCTGACGACAATCTCGGCATTGATGAGCTTGGTCGTTGACGGCAGTTCGGCGACATCCGCATCGAATGTAGCTTTGCCGTCCTCGTCCGTATCATCCAGCGCATCGAGCGGAATACGGACGGTTTCCGTCTCCTCCTCGTCGGCAAGGCCGAACTGGTAACCGGGGAAGGTTGCATTTTCGCGTGTCGGCTTGAGCGCGATCTCACCTTCGAGACCGAGGTCGGCAGCAGGAGCGCCATAGAGATAACGGCCATCGATGGTCACCGAGGCCGGTTCACCGACAACGATCTCCTTCGCTTCGCTCGTCATGTCGAATTCGATACGATCCGGCACGAAATCATCGACTAGAAAGGTCTTTTCGCCGATCGCAGACCCTTTGGGATCAGTAAACACCTGCATCGTCCAGGTGCCTCGCATAGACGTGTCCTGCAACGGCAGATCAAGCGTGTAGCCGCCGATATCGCCGTTCTTCACCACTCGCCGGTCTTCCACGCCATCGGGGCGCAGGAAAACGAAGGTGAGCGGCAGGTTCTCGATCGCGGTTGCATCGACATTACGGGCAAGCGCGCTCGCATGCACGGTTTCGCCGGGGCGATAGATGCCGCGTTCGGTCCAGGAGAGAAGATCGATCGCGCCGGGAGCAGGACGTCCGGTCACACCGCGGTCGGACAGATCAAAGCCTGCGCGGGTCATGTCGAGGAAGACATAATCCTTGCCCTCACTCTGCGCCGCCAGCACCGCCGGCACCATCGCCGCCGTGCCGCGCATCAGTCCGGCCGTAAAGGTGGCGCGGCCATCCGCATCCGTCTTCGCCGTACCGAGGATCTCATTATTCTTGGCAAGAAGCTGCAGGTCCACACCTGCGATCGGTTTGGCCGAGCCAAGCGACCGGGCAAACACATGCAGCCCGTCCGTGCCGGCATAGGTGGTGAGACCGATATCGGAGACGACGAACCACTGGGTCGCCTTGTTGTCCCATTCCTGATTGACGGCATTGGCAGCAGATGCCGTGAGCACATAGACACCCGGCTTGCGCTCGCGCAGCGCCTCATCGACCGGGAAACTGGTCGTCACGTCCTTGTTCATATCCTGGCCGAGATCGATCGTGCCCTGCCAGACCAGTTCGCCGTTTTCCTGCTCGATCCGGTCGGCGCTATAGCCGCTCATCTGGGTCAGGAACTGCGAATTGGTCAGCAACGGCGCGATATTGCGGTCGCCGATCCGGTAGAGTTTGAGGTTCGCCCGTTCGGTATTGACCGAAACGATCGGAATGCCGCGACGCGCGGTGGACGGCAGGACAAAGCTGTCGCCCGTAAACCGCACCATCGGCGAGCGGTCCTTGACGTAGATGTCGAGATCGACCTGGGCCGGAAGCGGCTCGTCGACCGAAGACGGCAGGCCGCGGCGCAGCGAAAGCTTGTAGCGCTGGCCGTGGGTTAGCCCCTCGACGCAGACCTGGTTGTCCTTGGCTTCCATCGCCTTCGGCGCCTGCCCGTCGAGTGTGACGAAAGGAGCATAATCGACGCCTGCCTTCACAAGCGGCTCGGAAAACTGCACGCAGGCGCGCGGATTGGCGCTATCGGCATCGACCGTATTGCCGGTGATCCGAAAACCCTGGCGCTCGCGAAGATCATTGTAGGCGGCCTGAACGGTGCGGGCGCTGGCGAGAGCAAGGCTCTGCTTGTAGGCGGTGAGCGCCTGACGGTAATTCTGCTGCTTGGCGAGTGCCGCACCGAGCACGGCAAGCGCATCGGCGCGGGCCTGCGTCGTGCGCGACATCAGATAACCGTTGATCGCCGCAAGCGTGCCTTCGCTATCGGCCGACCCGTTATTCTTGGCAACGCCGGCGGCCCGCGCCAGCGCGATCCACAGATCGCCGTCATCCGGGGCAAGTGACAGCGCACCCTTGTAATTGTAGATCGCCGTATCGACCCGGCCGGCAAGCAGTTCGGACTGCGCAACGGTTTTCAGGTTCTCGATACCGTAACCCTGCTGGTTATCGCCGAGCACCAGGCCATCCTTCTGCTCGCGAGCCTGCTGCAGCAGTTCGTCCGACAGAAAGGTCAGTCGCGGCGGGGCACCGATATCCGGTTGGACCGCCACTTCGACGATCTTGCCCGCAACGGCACCGGCAAACGTATTGAGCTGGCCATGATCGGACTTGAGGAAGCACCACTTGGCTTTCACATTATAAGTGAAGGCGCGGCACTGGTTGTCGCCGATGCAGGCGGCTTGGCACTGGTCCAGGCTGACATTCTTCACGGTCCTGAGGTCGAAGCCGGTATAGTCGCCATCTACCGTCGTTTCGATCCGCCGTTCCGCCGCGATAAGCGGCGTGGTCAGAAGGAGTGAAGAAAAAAACAAAGCTGAAAAGCCGAAGATCGCGCGCCTAGACATCGATAAGTCCCCCCGTGGCAGCCGTCGGATGCGCTGTTGTCCAATGTGGGAACCCACTTGTCAACGGAAGTCATCCCGTTCGCTGACGGAGGAAATCAAACCGAAAGTGGCGCAGTAAGAAAACTCCTCTAGACAAAGCTGTGCCAGAAATGCCGTCTGCACATGTCGATGACAGTGGCAGACAGACAGTCTTGTGATGTAGAAGGCAGTCGATATGGCAATTCTGAACCTATTCAAGAACCGACGTGCGGACGAGAAGACGGAGCGCGCAAGCTTCGGCGCTCTCCTCGACGGTTATTCGATCGAGGTCATGCCGCGCACCGCGGCCAAGATCGAGAATTTTCGCGAGTTCCTGCCGGCCGGCATGCGTGTCTATATCGCCCATATCGACGGAACGCCGATCGAGGACATGGTTGCCACGGCAAAACGCCTGACCGACGACGGTTACGCGGTGATGCCGCATGTTCCGGCCCGCCTCATCCGCGACAAGGCGATGCTGGAGGATTGGATCAGCCGTTATGTGAACGAGGCAGGCGTCAGCCAGGCTCTACTTCTGGCGGGTGGCCTCTCCTCCCCCAGAGGCGAACTCGAAAGTTCGTTGCAGCTTCTCGAAACCGGCCTGTTTGGGCGTTATGGCTTCAAGCGCCTGAATGTCGCCGGCCACCCGGAAGGCAACAAGGATATCGACAAGGACGGCACGACAAGGCTCGTCGACCGGGCCTTGAAGTTCAAGCAGGCCTATTCGGAAAACAGCGATGCCGAAATGGCGATCGTCACCCAGTTCGCCTTTGATGCCAGATCGATAATTCGCTGGACCGAGCGTATCGCCGAAGCGGGCGTGACCTTGCCGATCCATCTGGGCGTTGCCGGTCCGACCAAGCTGCAGACGCTGATCAAACTCGCCATTTCCTGCGGTGTCGGCCCGTCACTGAGCGTGCTGCAACGCCGCGCCATGGATCTGAGCAAGCTGCTCGTTCCTTACGAACCGGATGAATTCCTCACCGAGATCGCCAATTACAAGGCGACCCATCCGCAAAGCCTGATCGACGAGATCCACGTCTTCCCGCTCGGCGGCATCAGGGCAAGCGCCGACTGGGTGAACGAGCGCGTGCTCAAGGGCAAGGTAGCGAGCCGATAGCTCGATAACGGACGTTAAAAAGAAAACGGCGCGATCCGAAGATCGCGCCGTTTTTTTTATCGTGGAAGAGACAACGATCAGCCCGAGATATAGGGCAGGACCTCATTCGTACCGCGCCAGATCATTTCGAGCGCGACGTAGAGAATGACAGCGAGACCGACATAGGCAATCCAGCGATGGTTGTTGAGCAGGCGGGCGATGAAGCTTGCGGCAATACCCATCAATGCGATGGACAGGACAAGACCGAAGATCAGCACTTCCGGATGCTCGTGCGCGGCACCGGCAACGGCCAGCACGTTATCGAGCGACATGGAGACGTCGGCAATGACGATCTGCCAGGCGGCCTGGGCAAAGGTCTTGCGAGGTGCACCACCAGCGACCGTACCATCGGCATTCAAATCGCTGTCGGCAAGAGCCTCATTGGCTTCGTCTTCATGCTGATGAGGCGTTCTCAGTTCGCGCCACATTTTCCAGCAGACCCACAGCAGCAGAACGCCGCCGGCGAGCAGCAGGCCGACGATCTGCAGCAACTGCGTCGTTGCCAAGGCGAACCCGATACGCAGCAGCGTAGCGGCAATGATGCCGACCAGAATGGCCTTTGCACGTTGTTCCTTCGGCAAACCGGCCGCAGCAAGGCCGATGACGATCGCATTGTCACCAGCCAGAACCAGATCGATCATGATAACTTGCGCGAGGGCGGACAAGGCCTCCGGCGTGAAAAATTCCATCATAAGACAACCTATTTAGACGGGGTGCCTCATGTCCTGACGACCTTTGGGGCGCGTTCCGGGCAATGAACCCAAGGACACACATTGCATCTGACCAAAAACCATCACGACACCGGGCACCGATATTGGACAATCCAGTCCGACATCACAGTTCATGGAAGAACTGCCAGAGGGGCCCGGTCCTGGTCGACCAAGATTTAGCGCCGGCTTGACTGAAACTCAAGTGGCCGACTCACGAAACCGTCAGATCCTCGTGATCTCCGCTGCCGCAACGGCAGAATTGTCGGCTCGCACCGCACCCGCCGCCGATGCGTTTTCACTTCGGAAGCCGCTTCTGCAGGCTGTCCAGGATACGTTTTCCGAGCGCCTGGTAATCCTCGTCGAAATGATGCCCGCCATCGATCGCCACCGTTTCCACGCCGGATGCCTTCATCGAAGGGCACGGGTCATCGTCTTCTTCGGTGCCGTAGATGCACTGGACAAGGCCGCTCTTGATCTTGGCGATATCGTCGACCGTCGTCCCGCCATCGCCTGCTCCGGCCATGCCGAGCCAGCCGGTAACGGAAATTTCGAAATCCACTTCCTTCGAAAGCGCTAGCAGCGAAAGCTGCTTCACCCGTTTTTTTTCGGCCTTGGGGAGAAGATTGTAGGCTGCGGGAATCACATCCGCACCGAACGAATATCCAATCAACACGACATTCGAGACACCCCATTGATCGGTATAGGTATCGATGATCCGCTTCAGATCGTCTGCTGTCTCCTGTGGCGTGCGTTTCGCCCAGAAATACCGCAGCGAGTCGACGCCGATGACGGGAACGCCTTGGCTCTGAAGATATTCCCCAAGCTCGCTGTCGAGATCGCGCCAGCCGCCATCGCCGGAATAGACGATCGCCATCGTGTCCATAGCCGGCTTCGCTTCCAGAACGGAAAGCGGCAGGTCGAGAGCGCCTTCGGATTTCCCGGAAGATAGCTGGTTCTGCAGCCACGTGCCGAGATAATCCTCGGCGTCATCGGAAGTTTCCTTCACCACGATATCGCTATGGGCCTGTTTCAGGGTAAGCGCATGCGCCTTGCCGGCCGGATCCGCCTCCGGCGTGAAAGCAACAGTCACCGGAGCCGGCAATGCACCGTCAGTCAGTCCGTAGACGATCCCGGTATCGGTGGGGCGCTTGTCGGCAGGTGTGCAGAGCTGCTTCTTCAAAGGCACGATTTCGCCCGGATCAACTGCGATCGCACCGCCGATCGTTGCAAACGGGCTCTGTGCGATCATCGCGAGCGCAAGCGTGCCACCTTCTTTCACGCCGGCGAGAATAGGATGCCGGTATTCGCGGTTTGCCATCCGCCGCTGTACCTGCTGCGAGAGATCTTCGATATCGGAAACCATGTAGATGCAGTCACCGTCGTCCGTCGCCAGCGATTTCATGTAGGAGGGAAAATCGATGCCGACGACGGCAGCACCGCTCTCGACCAGATCCTTCGCCTGTGCCTCCTCGGCAGCACCCCAGCCTTTCGCATCGGAAATCAGGAACACCATGCCGATAAGATCCTGTCCCTGCGGAAGATAGATATGCGGCGAGGGAATGAGCCCGGTATGGTAGTCCTTATCGGCCACAGGATTTTCGGCCTGTGCCTGAGGCGCTGCCAGGGTAGGAGATTGGGCGGGCGCCTGGACGGGAGCTGGTGTCTGGGCATGCGTCAGGGGCGCAAACGCCATGCTCAGCGCCGTTGTCAGGCCAAGCGTAAACAGGGTTGCAAGACGCATTCTCATTTACCCACTACTCCTCTCAACCCGCCACCGATCAGAAGCGTCGCATCCATCATGGCGACAGCCGGACCGATGCCGGAAACAGCAAGATAGCGCGGTTCCCAGCGAGGGTGAAACTTTGATTTGAAGGCTTTCAGGCCCTTGAAGTTATAGAACCGCTCGCCGTGTTCGAAAATGACGCTGCCGATCCGGTCCCAGGCGGGTGCCGCTTCGCGCTGCGCCATGCCGGAAAGCGGCGCCATGCCGAGATTGAATTCCTTAAAGCCGGCATCGCGAAGATGCTCCATGATCCGAACGAACAGAAAATCCATCGATCCTTTCGGCGCATCCGGTGCAAATCGCATCAGGTCGACCGTTCCTTCCTGCTTGGTATCGGTGACGGCAAGCGTTGCGAACGCAACGATCTGGCCCTCCTTGCGCAGAATGCCAACCGGTTGCGACAGCACGTAGTCATCGCGGAAAGCGCCGAGCGAAAATGTCTTTTCGCGGGTATTGTGTTCGTCGAGCCAACTGTCGGATACGGCACGCAGCGCCTCGAGTTGGTTGGCAACCTCATCCGGCGGCAGCATCTCGAATTCGAGCCCTTCGCGCACACCCTTGTTGATCGCCTGCCTGAGACCCGCAAGCCGGCTGCCCTTCAGTTCGAAACCGGCAAGATCTACGACGGCTAGTTCGCCCAGCCTGAAGGCGCGCATACCGGCATCTGTGCAATAGGCGAGAAGATCAGGCGAAATCTGATAGAAGACAGCACGCCCGCCACCGGTTCTCGCCTCTTCGACGAAACGCCAGACCAATTCGGCGATCTCGTCGCTTGGACCGATTGGATCAAAAAGCGCGATCCAAGAGCGGCCCTGGATGCCATACATGATGAACGCATTGCCGCTCGTGGAAAACATCAGGCGCTTGTCACCCATGCGAACAAGATTGGCATCCGCGAAATCCTGGGCCATCGCGATATTTGTCGCCTGCGTCAGTTCTTCCGCGGTCGACAGATCCGATCGCTTCACGGCAGGCCGTAACAGACTGAAGATCGAAACAACCGCAGCCACGATGGCTATGCCGAGCATAGCGCGCAGACCGCGCGGTGCCTCGGCAGAGAATTCAAACCGCCACCAGAGATCGCGACTGTAATCGACCTCGCGATAGACAAAAAACAGGATCGTGGTGGCAGCAGCGACGAGGATCAGCATAGCCACGATCCATGGCGGTGTCAGCGCCTGGCGCAGCATCGAGGCAGGGCGGTTGAATTGTCGTGCGCTGAGCAAAAGCCCGGCCAGTAGCACCGTCAGGAACACAGCTTCGAAAAGAGCGAGCGCCTTGAGCAGCGAGAACAAAAGACCGAGCGCTGTGCACAGAACTGCCGTCCACCATGCGCCATCCAGCCTCTGCGCCAATCCGCGAGCGCTGACGAAGAGCAAGATGCCGATAATACTGGAGAGAAAATGCGCGCTTTCCACCAACGGCAGCGGCATGTAGCTGCCAAGGAAATTGAGGTTGGAATCCGGCGTCGGCGTGACGCTCGAAAGAACCAGCATCGCACCAGCGATCAGCGCAAAGGCGGAAAGCAGGAGAGGCGCAAGCCGAAACTCGAGCTTTCGTAATGTGGAAGCGACCGGATGTTTCGACAACTGCCTCGCTTCGAGAAAGATGACGAAAAGCGTCGCGATCAGCAGCGGCAGGACGTGATAGATGACGCGGTAGAGAACGAGGCTGCCAAGAACCTGATCGATATCGACGGTGTTGCCGAGAGCGGCAACGATAATCGTTTCGAAAACGCCCAGCCCCGCCGGAACGTGGCTGAGAACGCCGGCACCTACGGCAGTCGCGTAAATCGCCAGAAAAGACGGCCAGCCGATATTGGTTTGAGGCAGAAGAACGTAAAGCACGGACGCGGATGCAGCGATATCGAGCGCGGTGACGAGAAATTGCTGGGACGAGGTGCGGCTGTCGGGAAGCCTCAGATGCACCTTTCCGATTGAGATTGTGCGCCCGTCACGACCGATGAAAACCAGTATGCTCAGGCCGACGATGATGACCAGGGCGATGACGCGGATTGCCGTATCGCTGACGCCGATGATCTGGCCGACCCGCGGGGCAGTAACCAGACAGGCAAGTGCCGTGACCGACAGAAGGCCAATGCCGAAGGCGAAGGTGACGAAGGCGATGACCCGGCCGATATCTTCGGGCGAAAGCCCTAGCCGAGAATAACCGCGAAACCGGATGGCACCGCCGCTCAGCGCACCGAAACCGGCCGTATTGCCGACCGCATAGGCACTGAACGCCGTCATCGCCACCGGCACCGGCGGCAGCTTACGGCCGATATAGGTCAGGGCATTGAGATCATATCCGACCAGCGCTGCAAAGCTGAGGCCGGTGAAGAACACGGCAAGTGCGATCGACGACCACGAAGTCGAGACAAGCGCCTCGATCACCTCGTCATAACTGACTTCTGTTGTCAGCTCGTAAATAGCCAGCGCGGTGAAACCGAAGACCAGAAGAACGATGAAGGAAACGAACAAGCCGCGATGCGCCTGGAAAAAATCGCGGACGTGACTGCTAGAACTGTTGGAAGCCATGGTCTGCTTTGCCCCGGAGACAAGCGGTAAGATCTGAAAACGCGAAGCGAAAAGCAACCGGATCACGGCTTAAGTGTGTCATCCGCTGCTTTGCGCAACCGCTCCTATCATAAGCTTCTTAATATCGCTTGACGGATTCTGCGCGGCCCATATAGTTTAAACTTAAAATAATCATGCACGGGAACGTCCGGGAGATCAGCATGCGCATCGTATGTATCGGTGGTGGCCCGGCAGGGCTGTACTTTGCCCTGCTGATGAAGAAGTTTCATCCCGAGCACTCGATTTCGGTTGTCGAGCGCAACCGGCCTTACGACACATTCGGCTGGGGCGTGGTCTTTTCCGATGCCACCATGGTGTCGATGCGCGCCTGGGATCCGCAGAGTGCTGCCGAAATCGAGGATGCCTTCAATCACTGGGACGATATCGAACTGCTGTTCAAGGGCACCCGCCAGCGCACGTCCGGCCACGGCTTCGTCGGCATTGGCCGCAAGAAGCTCTTGAACATCCTGCAGCGTCGCTGCGAGGCGCTTGGCGTCGAACTGGTATTCGAAACCGATAGCAATGGTGACACCGACTACCCCGATGCCGATCTGATTATCGCCTCCGATGGCTTCAACTCGAAGATCCGCAACCGTTATCCTGACGTTTTCGAGCCGAATCTCGCCGTGCGCCCGAACCGCTATATCTGGCTCGGCACCAACAAGCTCTTCGATGCCTTCACCTTCGATTTCCGCAGGACGGACCACGGCTGGTTCCAGGCGCATATCTACAAGTTCGACGAAAACACCTCGACCTTCATCGTCGAGACGACCGAGGAGGCCTACGAGAAGCACGGCCTCGGCCAGATGGACCAGCAGGCTTCGATCGACTTCTGCCAGGACCTGTTCTCCGAAGTGCTGGAAGGCGGAGAGCTGATGACCAATGCCCGGCACCTGCGCGGTTCCGCCTGGCTGAATTTTAACCGCCTGATCTGCGGCAAGTGGAGCCATTTCAACGGCAATTCCCATGTCGTGCTGATGGGGGATGCCGCCCATACCGCCCATTTCGCAATCGGTTCCGGCACCAAGCTTGCGATCGACGATGCGATCGAACTGACCAACCAGTTCAACAGGCTCGGCCACACTAAAGAGGCAATCCCGCAGGTTCTGAAAACCTATGAGGACATTCGCCGCATCGATGTAGCCCGCATCCAGAATGCCGCTCGCAACGCCATGGAATGGTTCGAAGTGGTCGGCGAGCGTTATGCCGACACGCTCGAGGCGCCGCAATTCATGTATTCCATGCTGACCCGCTCGCAGCGCATCAGCCACGAAAACCTGCGTCTTCGCGATCCCGTCTGGCTCGAAGGTTACGAGCGCTGGTTTGCGGAAAAGAACGGCATCGAGGTGCAAGGCAACGGCCGCACCCTGCCGCCGATGTTCACCCCCTATTCGCTGCGCGGCACCGACCTCAAAAACCGCATCGTCATGTCGCCCATGGCCATGTATTCGGCAAAGGACGGGCTGCTCGACGATTTTCACCTCGTCCATCTCGGTTCCCGCGCACTCGGCGGCGCAGGCCTCGTCTTTGCGGAGATGACCTGCGTTTCGCCTGATGCTCGCATCACCCCCGGCTGCCTCGGCCTTTGGAACGACGAACAGGCCAAGGGCTGGAAACGTTTCGTCACCTTCGTGCATGCCAATTCGGACGCCAAGGTCGGCATCCAGCTTGGTCATGCGGGACGAAAAGGCGCGACCAAGCTTGCCTGGGAAGGTATCGACCAGCCGCTGGAAGACGGCGAATGGCCGCTGATTTCCGCCTCCGCCCTGCCCTATCTGAAAAACAGCCAGATGCCGAAGGCGATGGACCGGGCCGACATGGATCGCGTCAAGGCCGATCATGTGCGCGCGGCAAGATACGCCGCCGAGGCGGGCGCCGACTGGCTCGAGCTTCACTGCGCCCACGGTTATCTCCTGTCCTGCTTCCTCTCACCGCTCACCAACATCCGCACCGATGAATATGGCGGTAGCCACGAAAATCGCGCCCATTATCCGCTGGAGGTTTTTGCCGCGATCCGCGAGGTCTGGCCGGAAGACAAGCCGATCTCCGTGCGCCTCTCCTGCCACGACTGGGCCGAGGGCGGCAACACGCCGGAAGATGCCGCAATTTTCGCAAGGATGTTCAAGCATGCAGGCGCCGATCTGATCGACTGCTCCTCCGGTCAGGTGTCGAAGGAAGAAAAGCCGGTCTATGGCCGCCTGTTCCAGACGCCTTTCTCCGACAAGATCCGCAACGAGATCGGCATCCCGACCATCGCTGTCGGCGCGATTTCCGAGGCGGATCAGGCAAATTCGATCATCGCCGCCGGCCGCGCCGATCTCTGCGCCGTCGCCCGCCCTCATCTCGCCGACCCGGCCTGGGTCCTGCATGAGGCAGCAAAGATCGGCCTGACGAACATCGCCTGGCCGAAACAGTACCTGTCCGGCAAGACGCAATATGAGACTGGCCTTGCCCGCGCCGCAGCAGCGCCGCCACCTGTCGGCCCCTCGGTCGCAGCGAGATAGGGTGGCAGGATGAACATGGTTTCCGGCAAACTTACAGGCCACCACGCTCTCGTCACCGGCGCAGGTTCGGGCATCGGCGCAGCTATCGCGAGGTCTCTCGTCGAGGCAGGCGCAAGCGTGACCCTGGCCGGGCGCCGGAGCGAACCGCTACAGGCACTTTCCGCCGAACTGGGAGCCGACCAAACCTCTGTCGTCTCGGGTTTCGACGTGACGGACACCGCCGCGATAGAAACCGGACTGAAGCAAGCGCGCGAAAAATTCGGCCCGGTCACGATCCTCGTCAACAATGCCGGCGAAGGCCCAAGCGCACCATTTGAAAAGACCTCGCTCGACCTGTGGAACCGGGTAATCGCCGTGGATCTCACCAGCGTCTTTCAGGTGACTCAGGCCGTCTTGCCGGACCTGAAGACACATGGCTCGGGCGCCCGCATCATCAATATTGCCTCGACCGCAGGCCTGACAGGCTATGCCTATGTCTCGGCCTATGTGGCAGCGAAACACGGGGTCGTCGGCCTGACCCGCGCTCTGGCGCTGGAACTGGCAAAGACCGGCGTGACGGTGAATGCGGTCTGCCCCGGCTTTACCGACACACCTCTAATCGCCCGCTCGGTCGAAACGATCGTCGAAAAGACCGGCCGCAGCCAGCAAGACGCATTGAAGGAATTCACCAAACACAATCCGCAAGGGCGGCTGGTGCAGCCGGAGGAAGTCGCAGACACCGTTCTGTGGCTGGCTTCGCCTGCCACCCAATCGATCAATGGACAGGCAATCGCGGTTGCCGGTGGTGAAGTCCTGGCCGGCTGATCGGCCGCCATGACGCATGGGAAGAGAACCTGGGAGAGCGATATGCAACTGGAAAAGGGCATAACCGAAAACGGCCACGGATTTGACGGCACCACCTGGAACATCCTGGGGCAGGTCTATTTCCCCAAGGCCGTCAGCGACGACACGTTCGCATTCGAGACGAACAGCCTGCCGGGGCAGTTCGTGCCGGTCCATATCCACCCGACACAGGACGAGTTCATCCTCGTGCAGGAGGGTGAGCTCGATCTGAAACTGGACGGCCAGTGGCTCAAGGCGAAGGCTGGAGATTTGGTGCGTATGCCTCGCGGCATTCCGCACGGCTATTTCAACAAATCCGACAAGCCATGCCGGGCGCTTTTCTGGGTGTCTCCGGCCCGCCGGCTCAAAGAGCTTTTCGAAGAACTGCACGAGATGACCGATGTGGAGGAAATCGTGAAGGTTTCTGCCGCGCATGAGGTCGATTTCCTGCCGCCGGGCGCCAACGACTGACACCGCGACAGTCCAGCCGCCGAAAACGGAAAGGAAACAGACATGAGCGACGTGAGGCAAGGCTTCCGCGACTATCAGGCGAAACATTTCCTTTGGGAGGTGAGTGAAAACGGCCGCGTTGGCACGATCCGCCTGAACCGGCCTGAGCGCAAGAACCCGCTGACCTTCGAAAGCTACGCCGAACTGCGCGATCTCTTCCGCGATCTTGCCTATGCGTCCGATATCCGCGCCATCGTCCTGACCGGCGCCGGCGGCAATTTTTCTTCCGGCGGCGACGTGTTCGAGATCATCGAGCCGCTGACGAAAATGCCCATGCCCGAGCTTCTGGCCTTTACCCGCATGACCGGAGATCTGGTCAAGGCGATGAAGAAATGCCCTCAGCCGATCGTTGCCTCGGTCGATGGCATCTGCGCCGGCGCCGGCGCGATCCTCGCCATGGCCTCCGACTTGAGGCTTGCGACACCGGCAGCAAAAACCGCCTTCCTCTTCACCCGCGTCGGTCTCGCCGGTGCCGATATGGGCGCCTGCGGGATCCTGCCACGCATCATCGGCCAGGGCCGCGCGGCCGAGCTTCTGTTCACCGGTCGCTCGATGACCGCCGACGAGGGGCATGCCTGGGGATTCTACAACGCCCTTCATGCTTCGGACGTCCTTGAAGCCGAAGCGCTGAAACTCGCCCATTCGCTGGCCGATGGCCCGTGGTTCGCCCATACGATGACCAAAACCATGCTGAACCAGGAATGGGCCATGGGCCTCGACGAGATGATCGAGAGTGAAGCCCAGGCACAGGCCATCTGCATGGCGACCAAGGATTTCCGGCGGGCTTTCGAAGCTTTTGCTGAAAAGCGCAAGCCGGTCTTCGAGGGCAACTGATGGCGATCGTTTCAGCGCTCACAGGCCCCTCGCGCGATTTCCTCGACTGGCCTTTCTTCGACGGCAGCCACAAGGCGCTTGCGGAAAAGCTCGACGATTTTGCAACCTCCGGCGCACTTGCCGATATCGATCATGCCGACACCGACAAGGCCTGCCGCAGGCTTGTGAAATCACTGGGCGAAGCGGGCCTGCTCGATGCAGCAACCGGCGCTGGCGGTGAACAGCCGATCGACAGCCGTGCCGCCTGCCTGACCCGCGAAACGCTGGCCTGGCATGACGGACTGGCTGATTTCGCCTTCGCCATGCAGGGCCTCGGCACCGGCGCGATCGGTCTTTCCGGTTCGGAAGAGCTACGCCGCACGGTCCTGCCGAAAGCCCGATCCGGCGAATGGATAGCCGCCTTTGCCTTGTCCGAAAAAGACGCCGGCTCCGATGTCGCCGCCATGGCCTGTGCCGCCCGTAGGGATGGTGAGCACTATGTGCTGGACGGGAACAAGACCTGGATCTCCAACGGCGGCATCGCCGATGTCTACACGGTCTTTGCCCGCACTGGCGAAGCCCCTGGCACACGCGGTATTTCCGCTTTCGTCGTTTTTGCCGACGATCCTGGCTTTTCCATCACCGAGCGCATCGACGTGATTGCCCCGCATCCCTTGGCAACGATCCGCTTCGACAATTGCCGCATCCCGGCATCCCGCCTGCTCGGCACTCCGGGCGAAGGCTTCAAGATCGCCATGCGCACGCTCGACATTTTTCGCGCCTCCGTCGCCGCAGCCTCACTAGGCTTTGCCAAACGCGCGCTGGATGAGGCGATTGCCCATGCAAGATCGCGAAAAATCTTCGGCAACACGCTGTCCGACCTGCAACTGACCCAGGCCGCCTTGGGCGATATGGCTGCCGAGATCGATGCCGCATCACTCCTGACCTACCGCGCCGCCTGGCGTCGCGATGTGCAGGGCCTGCCGACCACGAAGGAAGCGGCGATGGCAAAGATGGTCGCCACCGAAAACGCCCAGAAGGTGATCGACCGCGCCGTGCAGATGTTCGGTGGCCGCGGCGTGCGCGTCGGCGAGATCACCGAAAGCCTCTATCGGGAAATCCGGGCGCTGCGCATCTATGAAGGCGCGACCGAGGTGCAAAAACTCATCATCGCCCGCGAATTGTTGAAGGCGTGACCATGGCCTACACGACAACACGCCGGCTGAATTTCGGAGACTGCGACCCTTCCGGCATCGCTTATTTTCCGTCCTATCTGCACATTCTGGTCGGGGTTTACGAAGAGTTCTTCGAAAGCCTCGGATTCCCGTGGCCCGAAATGATCAACGAGCGAAAGCTCGGTTTTCCGACCGTCACCTTGGATCTCACCTTTAACAGTCCCGGTTTCCACGGCGACCGGATGGATTTTTCGCTCAAACTCGCAAGGCTCGGGAACAGTTCGCTCGATCTCGAACACGAAGTCCGGGCCGGTGACCGGCTGCTCTGGACGGCCCGGCAAAGGCTCGTCCTCACCTCTCACGAAACCAACAAGGCCTGCCCCTGGCCGGATGATCTGCGCGCCGCGCTGACACAGCATTTGGAGAACGAAGATGCACACCATTCTGCAGCCTGAAGGCTGGGCCAAACCGATCGGTTACGCCAACGGCGTATCCGCCACCGGCCGCCAGATCTTCGTCGGCGGGCAGATCGGCTGGAATGCTCAATGCCAGTTCGAAACCGACGATTTCGTCGGCCAGGTGAAACAGACGCTGGAAAACATCGTGGCAGTGCTGGCCGCAGGTGGCGCAAGACCGGAACACATCACCACCATGACCTGGTATTTCACCGACAAGGCCGAATATCTCGGCAACCTGAAGGGCATCGGCCAGGCTTATCGCGAAGTGATCGGCAAACATTTCCCCGCCATGGCCGCCATGCAGGTCGTGGCGCTGATCGAAGATCGCGCCAAGATTGAGATCCAGGCGACCGCCGTCGTTCCGGAGTGAGGCCATGAACGAAGTGACGACCTTCTCCGCCACGGTTTCCGCAACGATCCGCGACGGCATTCTGGTCGTCACCATCGACAATGCGCCCGTCAACGCAACCTCGGCAGATGTCCGCTCGGGCCTCGAAAAGGCGCTTGCCCACGCAGACGCGGCCCCCGGCATCAGGGGCGTCGTCATCACCGGTGCAGGCAAAACCTTCATCGGCGGCGCTGATATCAGGGAATTCGGTAAGCCGGCTATCGAGCCGATCCTGCCGGTCGTGATCGAGAAGATCGAGGCATCGTCAAAGCCAGTTGTCGCGGCGCTGAATGGCGCAGCGCTCGGCGGCGGGCTCGAACTGGCGCTTGCCTGTCACTACCGCATCGCCTCGCCGTCTGCGCAGGTCGGCCTGCCCGAGGTCAAGCTCGGCATCGTGCCCGGCGCCGGCGGCACCCAGCGCCTGCCGCGGCTTATCGGCGTTCCGGCAGCGATCGAGCTTATCGCGTCGGGACGGATCGCCAAGGCCAAAGAGGCCCTATCGCTGTGCATCCTTGATGAACTGGCCGAGACCGATCTTGTCGACGCGGCAATCGAGGCCGCACGAAGGCTGACGGGGGCATCTCCACGCAAGACAGGTGAGTTGACCGCTGCTCCCGCCGATCCCACCGAGATCGACAAGGCATCGGGCAAGATCCTTGCAAAAGCGCGTGGACAGAAGGCTCCGGCTGAGGCAGTGCGACTGGTCGCATCCTCGCATCGCCCGCTTGCGGCGGGGCTGGCGGATGAGCGCGCTACTTTCCTCACCCTGCGCGACAGCCGCGAGGCTGCAGCGCTGCGGCATATCTTCTTTGCCGAGCGGGAAGCTTCCAAGGTTGCAGGTTTGGAAGGCATCGATGCACGGCCGGTCGTGACGATCGGCATCTGCGGGCTTGGCCTGATGGGAAGCGGTATTGCCGTTGCGGCACTCGGTGCCGGCTACACGGTAATCGGCCTCGACCAGTCGCTGGAAGCCGCACAGAAAGGCCGCCAGCGGATCATCGGCCTGCTGGAGCGTAACCTTGCATCAGGCAGACTGGATCAGGCTGGTTTCGAAGCGCAAGCGACCCGGCTCTCGGTCACCGTCACGGATGCCGACCTCGCACCCTGTGACCTCGTAATCGAAGCCGTGTTCGACGATCTCACCGTCAAGATCGACCTATTCCGGCGGCTCGACAAGGTGGTCCGCCCGGAAACCATTCTTGCCACCAATACAAGCTACCTTAACCCTGACGAGATCGCCGCCGCAACGGCGCATCCTGAACGCGTGCTCGGCCTGCATTTCTTCTCGCCGGCCCATGTGATGCGGCTGCTGGAAGTCGTGCGCTGCAAGGAGACCGCACTGGATGTTCTGGCAACCGGCCTCGCTGTTGCAAAACGGCTGAGAAAACTGCCGGTCGTGACCGGCGTCACCGAAGGTTTTATCGGTAACCGCATATTCTCCGCCTATCGTCGCGAGGCCGAATACCTCTTGGAAGACGGCGCGTTGCCGCATGAAATCGATGCGGCGCTGGAGGATTACGGTTTCCCGATGGGCCTGTTCGCCGTCTATGACATGGCGGGGCTGGA
The DNA here is from genome assembly GCF_014201355.1 of Aliirhizobium wenxiniae. Classification (GTDB taxonomy): domain Bacteria; phylum Pseudomonadota; class Alphaproteobacteria; order Rhizobiales; family Rhizobiaceae; genus Neorhizobium; species Neorhizobium wenxiniae. Next base: position 44,841 of record NZ_JACHEG010000005.1, on the reverse strand, counting down.
AATCGCCTGGGCGCGCCGCAAACGGCAGGCAGCAATACGTGATCCATCCGAACGTTATGTCGAGATCGCCGACAGGCTGTGCGAAGCGGGACGCCTTGGCCAGAAATCCGGCCGCGGCTGGTATGCTTATCCGGATGGCAAACGGACGATCGATCCCGAAGTAACGGCGATCATCGAAGCAGAACGGGCAAAGAGGAGTATCGCGGCTCGCAGCTTCTCGCAGGATGAGATCCAGAAAAGGCTGCTCAATGCCATGGCGGCGGAAGGCGAGGCGCTACTGGCTGAAGGCATCGCAGCCAGGGCAAGCGACATCGATCTGGTGATGATCAACGGCTACGGTTTTCCAGCCTACAAGGGCGGACCGATGTTTGCGAAGAGCTAACACCCCTCTCTGCCGTCATCCTCGGGCTTGTCCCGAGGATCTGATCACGTTTCCAGCAATTCGACACAGCAGATGCTCGGGACAAGCCCGAGCATGACGGCGATCAACCTGAAAACGACCAAACCTTAATTGCGAAAGGGGCGCTTCCGCGCCCCTTTTTGTTTCCATGACCGGCCGGCTTAACGCCGCTGGTTATATACGTCGACGCATACTGCGCCGAGCAGAACCAGCCCCTTGATCACCTGCTGGTAATCGATGCCGATGCCGAGGATCGACATGCCGTTGTTCATCACGCCCATCAGGAACGCGCCGATCACGGCCCCCGTCACCTTGCCGACGCCGCCATAGGCGGATGCGCCGCCGATGAAGCAGGCCGCGATGACGTCGAGCTCGAAGCCGGTACCGGCCTTCGGCGTGGCGCTGTTGAGGCGGGCTGCCACGACGAGACCTGCAAGAGCGGCCAGCACGCCCATGTTGACGAAGGTCCAGAACACCAGACGCGTCGTCTTGATGCCCGACAGTTCAGCCGCGCGCGCGTTGCCGCCGACGGCATAGATCTGCCGGCCAAGGATCGTGCGGTTGGTGAAGAAGCCATAGGCGACGATCAGCACGGCCATGATGATCATCACGTTCGGCAAGCCGCGATGCGAAGAGATCAGGTAGGCGACGAAGGCGATCGCTGCAAAGACGAGAACGTTCTTGGCGACGAAGAAAGCCATCGGTTCGCTTTCGACGTCATGCAGGACACGACGCGCACGGCTGCGGAAATTCTGCCAGACCATCAAGGCGGCGACGATCAGGCCGATGATGAAGGAGGTGACATAGATGCCGCCATCCGACGAGATCAGCTCGACCAGATAGCCGGAAGAGAGTTTCTGGAAGATCGGCGGGAAGGGACCGATCGCCTGGCTGCCGAGAATGGCGATCATGAAGCCGCGGAAAACCAACATGCCCGCCAGCGTCACGATGAAGGACGGGATCTTGAAATAGGCGACGAAATAGCCCTGGATACCGCCGATAATGCCGCCGACGACGAGGCAGGTCAGGATGGCGAGCGGCAGGTTGATGCCCCACCTGACCATGAGAAGCCCTGCCAACCCGCCGATGAAGCCGGCAACCGAACCGACCGAAAGGTCGATATGGCCGGTAACGATGATCATCAGCATGCCAAGCGCCATGATGACGATATAGGCGTTCTGCAGCACGATATTGGTGACGTTGAGCGGCTTCAAGAGAATGCCGCCGGTGGCGAACTGGAAGAAGATGACGATGACGACGAGCGAGATCAGCATGCCGTAATCGCGCAGATTGTCCTTCCAGAAACCGGTGCCCGCTTTCGGAGCCACTGCTGCTTCCTGTGGGGTGCTCATGGGTTATCTCCCTTTGCGGCGCATGATGGCGCGCATGATATTTTCCTGCGTGGCCTCTTCGCCGGCCACTTCGCCGACGAATTCTCCCTCGTGCATCACCATGATCCTGTCGCAGGTGCCGATCAGTTCCGGCATTTCCGACGAGATCACGACGACGGCCTTACCGGCATCCGCAAGTTCGTTGATGATCGAATAGATTTCGTACTTCGCGCCGACATCGATGCCGCGCGTAGGCTCGTCGAGGATCAGGATGTCGGGGCCGGTAAACAGCCATTTCGACAGCACAACCTTCTGCTGGTTGCCGCCCGAAAGCTTGCCGGTTTCCTGATAGACATTGTGGCTGCGGATCCGCATGCGCGTGCGGAATTCCTGCGCCACCTTCATTTCCCTGATGTCATCGATGACACCACTGGACGAGACGCCGCCGAGATGTGCAAGCGAGACATTCTTGCGGATGTCTTCGGCAAGGATCAGCCCGAGCTGCTTGCGGTCTTCAGTGACGTAAGCGAGGCCCGCCTTGATCGCCCGGTGGACGTTCGACGTATCGGCTTCCTTGCCGTGGATCTTCACGGTTCCGGTAATGTCGCGGCCATAGGTGCGGCCGAACACGCTCATGGCGAATTCGGTACGGCCGGCGCCCATAAGACCGGAAATGCCGACGACTTCGCCGGCCCTAACCTGCATCGAGACATTCTTGACCATCTGCCGGTGCGAATGCTGAGGATGGTAGACGGACCAGTTCTCGACTTCGAAAATCACATCGCCGATCTTCGGCGTGCGGGCCGGGTAGCGGCTTTCGAGATCGCGATCGACCATCCGGCGCACGATCTCGTCCTCGTCAACCGCGCCTTCATGGCAATCGAGCGTGCCGACGGTGCGGCCGTCGCGCAGGACCGTGATGCGGTCGGCGACTTCGGTAATCTCGTTCAGCTTGTGGCTGATCATAATCGAGGTAATGCCGTTGCGGCGGAATTCCTTCAGCAATTCCAGAAGGGCCGCACTGTCGGTTTCGTTGAGCGACGCGGTCGGCTCGTCGAGAATCAACAGGCGCACATCCTTCGACAACGCCTTGGCGATTTCGACGAGCTGCTGCTTGCCGACGCCCAGATTGGTGATCAGCGTTTCTGGCGCCTCGGTCAGGCCCACCTTGGCGAGCAGTTCCTTGGTGCGGAGATAACGCGTATCTCGATCGATCACGCCGAACCTGGACGGCGCATTGGCCAGAAAGATGTTTTCCGCGATCGACATCAGCGGAATGAGCGCAAGCTCCTGGTGAATGATGATGATGCCGAGCTTTTCGGAATCGTTGATGTCGCGGAACTGGCGTTCTTCGCCGCCGAAGAGGATAGATCCCTCATAGGACCCATGCGGGTAGACACCTGACAGAACCTTCATCAGCGTCGATTTACCGGCACCGTTTTCGCCGACGAGAGCATGAATCTCGCCTTCCCGGACGGTAAAGCTGACATCGGAAAGCGCCTTCACGGCGCCAAAGCTCTTCGAAATGCCCCGCATTTCGAGAATGGGCGGCTTTTCCGCCGCTGATAATACGGGATCAAGCATGACGACTCCCAATATGAAAGGGCCGCGCGGCAGGTCGCCGCGCGGCCTGAATGGATTACTTGATCTGTGCTTCGGTGTAGTAACCGCTCTTGACCAGGACATCGACATTGGTCTTGTCGATGGCAACCGGCTTCAGGAGGTAGGACGGAACGACCTTGTTACCGTTGTTGTAGGTCTTGGTGTCGTTGACCTGAGGCTCCTTGCCGTTCATCACGGCATCGACCATGTCGACGGTAACCTTTGCGAGATCGCGGGTGTCTTTGAAGATGGTCGAATACTGCTCGCCGGCAATGATCGACTTGACCGACGGGACTTCCGCATCCTGACCGGAAACGAACGGCATCGGCATATCGCCGGAACCGTAACCGACGCCCTTGACCGACGAGAGGATACCGATCGACAGACCGTCATAAGGCGACAGGACTGCGTTCAGCTTCTTGTCGGAATAGGTCGAGGAAAGGATCGCGTCCATGCGGGCCTGGGCGGTTGCCGGGTCCCAGCGAAGGGTGGCGACCTTGTCCATGCCGGTCTGGCCGGAACCGACGACGAGCGTGCCCTTGTCGATCAGCGGCTGCAGAACGCTCATGGCGCCGTCATAGAAGAAGTAGGCGTTGTTGTCGTCCGGCGAACCGCCGAACAGTTCGATGTTGAACGGGCCCTTTTCGGTATCGGCCTTGAGAGCCTTGACCAGCGAGGTTGCCTGCAGAACGCCGACCTGGAAGTTGTCGAAGGTTGCGTAATAATCGACATTCGGGGTGTCACGGATCAGGCGGTCATAAGCGATGACCTTGATGCCGGCATTATGTGCCTGTGCAAGCACGTCAGACAGTGTCGTGCCGTCGATCGAAGCGACCACGAGCACCTTGGCGCCCTTGGTGATCATGTTTTCGATCTGGGAAAGCTGGTTCGGAATGTCGTCTTCGGCATACTGGAGATCGGTGGTGTAGCCGCGCTCCTGAAGAACCTTGATCATGTTGTCGCCATCTGCGATCCAGCGGGCCGAGGACTTAGTCGGCATGGCAACGCCGACGAGACCCTTGTCCTGCGAGAATGCGGGTGCAGCGAAGGCGATCGAAGCCATCATCGCCGCCGAAGCAAGCAATTTAAGTATTTTCATTGTACACTCCTCCGTAACGGTGGCCCCCAACGGGCCACCGAGTTTGTTTGGGCTGGCTCCTCGCCGCCCTCACGACCTGAAAAAGGACGCCTGCCTTTAAAGGTCAGTGATTGTCGCGCGGCAGACCTTCGGTCTGCGCAATGCGCTGGTATTTGACAGCCGGCTCAAGAACCGCGCCGGTTTCCATCTGCCCGACGATGCCGCGCTGGATTTCCTGCCAGGGCGTCTGGTGCTTGGGATACTGATAGCCGCCATTGGCTTCCAGCTCGCGACGGCGGGCATTCAGCTCGTCGTCGGAAATCAGAATATTCGCTTCACCGCGGCCAAGGTCGATACGCACCCGGTCGCCGGTCTTCAGAAGTGCCAGACCACCACCCGCTGCCGCTTCCGGAGAAGCGTTGAGGATCGACGGGCTGCCGGACGTACCGGACTGGCGACCGTCGCCGATGCAGGCGAGCGAGCTGATGCCGCGCTTCAAAAGATAGTCCGGCGCACGCATGTTGACGACTTCGGCGGCACCCGGATAACCGATCGGGCCGGCGCCGCGCATGAAGAGTACCGTATGCTCGTCAATGCCGAGCGACGGGTCGTCGATGCGGTGATGGTAATCTTCCGGACCGTCGAACACCACGGCCTTGCCCTCGAACGCCATCGGGTCCTTCGGGTTCGACAGGTAACGCTCGCGGAATTCCGGCGAGATGACGCTGGTCTTCATGATCGCGGACGAGAACAGGTTGCCGCGCAGCACGCGGAAGCCGGCACGCTCCTTGAGCGGAGCCTCGTAGCGCTTGATGACGTTCTCGTCCTCGATGATCGCCCCGCGACAGTTTTCGCCCATCGTCTTGCCGTTGACGGTCATCGCGTCTTCCTTGATCAGGCCCTGGCCCATCAACTGGTTGACGACGGCCGGAACGCCACCGGCGTGGTAATAGTCTTCGCCGAGATATTCGCCGGCCGGCTGCAGGTTGACGAGAAGCGGAACTTCTTCGCCATAGGTCTGCCAGTCGTCGACGGTCAGTTCCACGCCGATATGGCGGGCAAGCGCGTTGAGATGGATCGGGGCATTGGTCGAACCGCCGATCGCCGAGTTGACGCGGATGGCGTTGATGAACGCATCCTTGGTCAGGATATCGGACGGCTTCAGGTCTTCCTTGACCATTTCGACGATGCGCAGGCCGGTGAGGTAGGAGACTTCCTGACGGTCACGGTAAGGCGCCGGAATGGCGGCCGAACCCGGAAGCTGCATGCCGAGCGCTTCGGCAAGCGAGTTCATCGTGGTGGCCGTGCCCATCGTGTTGCAATAGCCGGTCGACGGAGCCGACGAGGCAACCAGCTTGACGAAACCGGCATAGTCGATCTCGCCCTTGGCCAGCAGTTCGCGTGCCTTCCAGACGATCGTGCCCGAACCGGTGCGCTCGCCGCGGAACCAGCCGTTCAGCATCGGGCCGACGGAAAGGGCGATCGACGGAATGTTCACGGTGGCCGCCGCCATGAGACAGGCCGGCGTGGTCTTGTCGCAACCGATCGTCAGCACGACGCCGTCGAGCGGATAACCGTAGAGAACTTCGACGAGGCCGAGATAGGCAAGGTTACGGTCGAGGCCCGCGGTCGGACGCTTGCCGGTTTCCTGGATCGGATGCACAGGGAACTCGATCGCGATACCGCCAGCTTCACGAATGCCTTCGCGCAGACGGTTGGCAAGTTCGAGATGGTGACGGTTGCAGGGCGACAGGTCGGAACCGGTCTGCGCAATGCCGATGATCGGGCGGTCCGACTGAAGTTCGGCCTGGCTCAGGCCGAAGTTCATGTAGCGCTCCAGATAGAGCGCCGTCATGTCGACATTGTCGGGATTGTCGAACCAGGCGCGCGAACGAAGTTTGCGCGCTCCGGTCGTTGCAATCTCGGTGGACGGGGTTTTGCCGTGATCTGCCATTGTCAGTCCTCGAATGCTTCAGTTTCGATGCGCCGGCCCAGCATGAAGGCATCGGCCACATGCACCAGCGGCGAAAAATCGGTATCGCTTTCGCCCTTTGAGACAAGCGCGACGAAATCGCGGTAGAGATTGCGGTATTCGCGATCTTCCTCGACGATCTGCGCTTCGCCATCGACGATCAGGCGGCTGCCGCCATGGGTCAGCACGACCGAGCCTTCTTCCGTCTCGACGCGGATATCCCAGGTCTGCGGACCGGTCTGGCGCCAGTCGAATTCCGCTGCGATCGGCAGGCCGGACGCGGTTTCGAACGTCAGGTTGGCGGCGATCGGTGCGGCGCGATTGGACGGAATCGTCAGGTCCGAATGGGTGAGATGAAACGTCTCCGGCATGATACGCGTGACGATCGACAGCGCGTTGATGCCCGGATCGAACACGCCAAGACCACCCGGTTCCCAGATCCAGGCCTGACCCGGATGCCAGTGACGAACATCTTCCTTCCAGGCGACCGAAGCGCTCTTGATCTTGCGTTTGGCAAGCAGCGCCCGCGCCGGCTCGACGCCTGCGGCACCGCGGGAATGCCACGTAGCAAACAGGCTCAAGCCCTTCGCCTTCGCCAGCTTTTCCAGCGCGAACACTTCAGACAGCGTAGCGCCCGGCGGCTTTTCAAGCATCACATGCTTGCCGGCTTCGATCGCAGCCTTGGCCTGGGCGAAACGTCCTTGCGGCGGCGTGCAGAGCGAGATCGCATCCAGCTCGACGCCGGATGCCAGCATTTCATCAATGTCATGGAAGCAGTGGACGCCTTCCAGCTTGGCGTTACGGCTGGCGACAGCCGTCAGTTCGATACCGTCGGTCGCTTCGATCGCACCGAGATGCTGATCCCTGGCGATCTTTCCAAGCCCGACGATGCCGAGACGAATTTTGCTCATGTCAATTTTCCTTAAAGCTTGCGCACGTCAACCGACATCGCCGCGGCGACGGTCAGACGGTTGACGAGCGGCAGCTTGAAGGGCGCAGCATCGATTTCAAACACATCACCTTCTTCGGTCTTGATGCCGTGCGAGACGGACAAGGTAGCCGTGCCGAAGAAATGAACGTGCAGGTCGCCCGGCGCGCGGAAGATGTCGTATTTGAAGTTATGGTATTCGAGATTGGCGATCGAGTGCGACATGTTGGCTTCGCCCGACAGGAAGGGCTTTTCGAAGATCACCTCGTCGCCGCGGCGTATGCGCGAAGTCCCTTCGACGTGATCCGGCAGATCGCCAACCAGAAGCTCCGGCCCGAGAGATGCCTGGCGCAGCTTGGAATGGGCAAGCCAGAGATAGTTGCCCTTCTCTGTCACATGGTCGGAAAACTCGTTGGCAAGACAGAAGCCGACGCGGAACGGCGTACCGTCCGGACCGATAAGATAGATGCCGGCAAGTTCCGGCTCTTCGCCGCCATCGAGCGCGAAGGAAGGCGAAACGAGGTCGGAACCGGTGGGCTTAAGCTGCGAGCCATTGCCCTTGTAGAACCATTCCGGCTGCGCACCCACCTGGCCCGGAGCGGGCTTGCCACCTTCGACGCCCGACAGGAACATGCGCATGGAATCGGTAGGCTTGTCTTCGGCCTGAGCTGCCTTGTGCATCTTGTCACGACCATCGGCAGACCCGAGATGCGTCAGACCTGTGCCGGCAACGATGAAATGGGCGGGATCGGGATGCGAGATCGGCAGGCCGATACGGCCTTCGCGCCCAGCAAGCTCGACATCGATATCTGGACCAAAGCCTAGCGCTTCGATCTGCGCCGCAAGACTGCGGCCTGCAGCAATCGCCTGCATCGCCAGATCATAGGTCGAAGTCACACCATTGACGACATGGCCGGAGCCCTGCCCCTCCCATGCAACAACCTTGGTTGCACCAGCGTCATCGGCAATCTGCAGAATTCTCAGCATCAAACCCGTCATCCATTTTATCTGATTTGACATGGCGCCTCCACAGGCCATGCCGTCCTCCCATCAGGTCGCGGACCTGACATCTTTCAAAAATACGACTATTGGATTTGAGCTGCCGATGTCAAGAACGTCTTTTTCCGTAAAGGTAAATCGGCATTGATCAATTTTCAGGCTATAGGCCCAACCAATACACGCAATTCACCAGCATTTCCGACAGGTTGATCGATTTTTCAGCAAGTCGTGAAATTGGGGGTTGAAAAAGTATTATTATATGCCAATCCTTGCCTCGCCAGTTTGCTTCATCATCTCTGGGAGGATTAAGATGAAAAAAGCTCTCGTCGCGGCAACTGCTGCCGCTATTTTTGCAACTCTTGCATCCGGCGTTTCCGCAAAATCACTGACAGTCGGCTTCTCGCAGATCGGATCTGAATCCGGCTGGCGCGCAGCCGAAACGACTGTGACCAAGCAGGAAGCCGAAAAGCGTGGCGTTACGCTGAAATTTGCTGACGCCCAGCAAAAGCAGGAAAACCAGATCAAGGCGATCCGCGGCTTCATCGCCCAGGGCGTCGATGCCATCCTGATCGCTCCGGTGGTCGCCACCGGCTGGGATGCGGTTCTGAAGGAAGCCAAGGAAGAGAAAATCCCGGTCATTCTTCTCGACCGCGAAATCGAATCCCCGAAGGATCTCTATCTTACCGCAGTCACCTCCGACCAGGTCTTCGAAGGCAAGGTCGCCGGCGAATGGCTTGCCAAGGACGTCGGCTCCAAGGACTGCAAGGTAGTCGAGCTTCAGGGCACGACCGGCTCTTCACCGGCAATCAACCGCAAGAAGGGCTTTGAGGAAGGCATCAAGGCTGCGTCCAACATCAAGATCGTGCGCTCGCAGACCGGCGACTTCACCCGTACCAAGGGCAAGGAAGTCATGGAAAGCTTCATCAAGGCCGAAGGCGGCGGCAAGGATATCTGTGCCGTTTACGCTCACAATGACGACATGGCCGTCGGCGCCATCCAGGCGATCAAGGAAGCCGGCCTGAAGCCGGGCACCGACATCAAGATCGTCTCGATCGATGCCGTGCCGGATATCTTCCAGGCCATGGCGAAGGGTGAAGCCAATGCGACGGTCGAACTGACGCCGAACATGGCCGGCCCTGCCTTCGATGCGCTGGAAGCCTATCTGAAGGACAAGAAGGAACCGAAGAAGTGGATCCAGACGGAGTCCAAGCTCTACACCCAGAAGGACGATCCGATGAAGGTCTACGAGGCTAAGAAGGGCCTCGGCTACTGATCTCCCGCTGTCCGGCGCTTGAAAGCCGGGCAGGATCAACGACCGGAGCGGGATTTCCCGCTCCGGTTTCTCATCAGCATGCGGGACGAAGACATGTCAGCACCACACGCTCTTCTCGAAGCCCGAGGCATCGGCAAATCCTTTTTCGGCATATCCGCCCTTGAAGACGTCGATTTCACCCTTGAGCAGGGCGAGATCCATGCGCTTCTCGGCGAAAACGGCGCGGGCAAATCGACACTGATCAAGATCCTGACCGGTGTCTATCGCCGCGATCGTGGCACGATCTATCTGGAAGGCAACGAGGTCTCTCCGGATGATGTCGCCGCCGCACAGGCGCTCGGCATCGGCACCGTCTATCAGGAGGTCAATCTTCTGGAGAACCTGACCGTGGCGGAAAACCTGTTTCTGGGCCGTCAGCCGCGCCGCTTCGGCATGATTGACCGCCACACGATGCGCGACCGTTCCAAGGCTTTGCTTGCACGCTATGGTCTTGATATCGACGTCGACGCGCTTCTTTCTTCCTATTCAGTCGCAATCCGCCAGATCATCGCGATTGCCCGCGCGGTCGACCTTTCCGGCAAGGTTCTGGTACTCGACGAACCGACGGCAAGCCTCGACGCCAACGAGGTGAAGGGCCTTTTCACCGTTCTGCGCCAGCTGCGCGAAGAAGGCGTCGGCATCGTCATCATCACCCATTTCCTTGATCAGGTTTACGAGATCGCCAATCGCGTCACCGTGCTGCGCAATGGTCGGCTGGTCGGCAGCCGGGCGATTTCCGAATTGCCGCGCCTCGATCTGATCTCGATGATGCTTGGCCGCGAGCTGCAGCACATCACCCGCGATCATCAGGCCGAACCGGAAACGATCGACGATCGTGGCGCTCCCTCAATTCAGTTTCAGAACTACGGCAAGAAGGGCAGCGTCGCCCCCTTCGATCTCGATATCAGGCCGGGCGAAGTCGTGGGCATTGCAGGCCTGCTCGGCTCGGGTCGCAGCGAAACTGCCTTCCTGCTTTTCGGCATAGACCGCGCCGACAGCGGCACCGCCACGATTGATGGAGAGCAAGTCAACATCACGTCTCCGGAAGCAGCAATCGTCAACCGTTTCGGTTTCTGTCCGGAGGAACGGAAAACGGATGGCATCGTCGGCGATCTATCCGTTGCCGACAATATCGTGCTGGCATTGCAGGCACGGCGCGGCTGGATGCGGCCGATATCCTCTTCAGCCAAGCGTGAACTGGCCGACAGTTTCATCAAGTCACTCGATATCCGCCCCGCCGATCGCGAACGACCGATCAAGTTCCTCTCGGGTGGCAATCAGCAGAAGGCGATCCTTGCCCGCTGGCTGGTGACGGAACCGCGGCTGCTCATCCTCGACGAGCCGACCCGCGGCATCGATATCGGCGCCCATGCGGAAATCCTGAAAATGATCGAGAGATTGTGTTCCGAAGGAATGTCGCTCATCGTCATCTCCTCCGAACTGGAAGAACTCACGGCAGTGGCCCACCGCGTCATCGTACTGTCCGACCGCCGCCATGTGGCTGAGCTTTCGGGCCGTCAGCTGACCACCGACGGGATCATCCGCGCCATTGCCGGCACCGGCGAAACGGAGGCTGCGTGATGACCTGGTTCACCCGCCGCCTGCGTCGCCTGGCACCACAGCTTGCTGCCCTCGCCATCATTCTCGGCATCATCAGCCTTATCGCCCCCGGCTTCCTGACGATATCCGTCCAGAACGGCCGGCTTTACGGCAGCCTGATCGATATTCTGGTTCGTGCCGCACCCGTTGCGCTCCTTACGGTCGGCATGACGCTGGTGATCGCCACACGTGGCATCGACCTTTCGATCGGTGCCGTGATCGCCATTTGCGGCGCTGTCGCCGCCACTTTGATCACCGACGGTTACCCGCTGCCGGTCGTGATCGCCGTCTCTCTCGGCGTCGGCATTGTCTGCGGTCTATGGAACGGCATACTCGTCGCTGTCCTCGACATCCAGCCGATCATCGCCACGCTGATCCTGATGGTCGCCGGTCGCGGCATCGCCCAGCTGATCACTGAGGGCGTCATCCTCACCTTCAACGACGACACGTTTGCGGCACTCGGCTCAGGCGCCTTGGCCGGTATCCCGATCCCGATCTATCTCTGGGTCGGGACGGCACTTATCATCGGCCTGCTGATGCGCCGCACCGCCCTCGGCTTCCTCATCGAGGCGACGGGTATCAATCGTCGCGCGGCAAGCCTTGCCGGTGTGCGCGCTCGCTTCCTGCTCTTCTCGGCCTATGCGATCTCCGGCCTCTGCGCCGCCATCGCCGGCATGATCGTCACCGCAGATATTCGCGGCGCCGACGCCAACAACGCAGGCCTGTGGTTGGAACTCGACGCCATCCTTGCGGTCGTCGTCGGCGGAACCTCGCTCAATGGTGGACGCTTCTCGATCACCGCCTCGCTGATCGGCGCGCTGATCATCCAGTCGATCAATACCGGCATTCTCGTTTCGGGCTTTCCGCCGGAATTCAACCTGATCATCAAGGCCGGCATCATCATCGTTGTGCTGACGCTGCAATCGCCGGCAATCATAACCCTCTTCGGGTTCATCAAGGCCTCCCGGCGCAGCGACAAGCTCAACCACGGCACGAAGGAGGCGACCCGATGATCCACGCCCGCAACCTGCCCTTCGTCACAACGCTTGCGATCTTCATCATCGCCTACGGGCTCTGCGTGCTGCAGTTTCCAAACATGCTGTCGACGAGGGTGATCGGCAATCTTCTGACCGATAATGCCTTTCTGGGCATCGCCGCGGTCGGCATGACCTTCGTCATCCTGTCGGGCGGCATCGACCTCTCGGTCGGTTCGGTCATCGCCTTCACCAGCGTCTTCGTCGCCGTCATGGTCGGCTCCTTCGGCGTTCACCCATTGACGGCTTTTCTCGCGGCATTGGTCATCTCGACCCTGTTCGGCTGCCTGATGGGCGCGATGATCCGTTACCTGATGATCCCGCCCTTCGTTGTGACGCTTGCCGGCATGTTCCTCGCCCGTGGCGCCGCTTACCTCGTGTCCACGCAATCCGTGCCGATCACACATGAATTCATCGACACCATGCTCGGCTTCTATATTCGTTTCCCCGGCGGTGGCCGGCTGACATTGCTCGCCATGGTGATGCTGATCGTGTTTGCCGTCGGCATCGTCGTCGCCTCGCGCACCCGCTTCGGCGCCAATGTCTATGCGATCGGCGGCAATCTTCAGTCAGCCGAGTTGATGGGTGTACCGGTGGGTGCGACGACAATCCGCATCTACGCCTTGTCGGGCTTCCTGTCCGGCCTCGCCGGCATCGTCTATACACTTTACACGTCCTCCGGTTATTCGCTGGCGACGGTCGGCGTCGAACTCGATGCGATTGCTGCGGTCGTCATCGGCGGCACGCTCCTGACCGGCGGCGTCGGCCTGGTTGCCGGCACGTTCATTGGCATCCTGCTGCAGGGGCTGATCCAGACCTACATCGTCTTCGATGGGACACTGTCCTCCTGGTGGACGAAAATCGTCATCGGCATCCTGTTGTTCGTATTCATTGTGTTGCAGCGCACCATCATCTGGTATTCGGACCGCCGACTTGCGGAACGACAATTGAAGGAAGTTTGATTTTGGGTCTTCTGGAAACGACCATCAGCGGCCGGAAGCGGCGCGGCAACCACGCCCATGTGGTCGCCGAGCTCGGGCGCGGTATCGTCTCCGGCAAGATACCGGAAGGCTCGCTCCTACCCGGCGATGCGGAGCTTTCAGGCCGTTTCGGCGTCTCCCGCACCGTTCTGCGCGAGGCGATGAAGACGCTTTCCGCCAAGCGGCTGATCGAAGCAAAGGCAAAGGTCGGCACACGCGTCCTGCCGCGGGACAGCTGGAATTTCTTTGATTCGGATGTGCTCGGCTGGCGTTTCGAAAGCGGGCTGGATTACGAATTCATCGAACATCTTGCAGAGATCCGGCTCGCCCTTGAACCGGCCGCAGCTTCCGCAGCCGCAGCCCGCGCGACCAGCGACGACATCGTGGCGCTCTATGCGATCGCGGCGAAATTCGACAACCTCAACCACACGCCGGAATCGATCGCAAAGGTCGATCTCGAATTCCATCTCGCCATCGCCCGCATGTCCGGTAATCCGTTCATGCGCTCGGCAAGCGCGCTGATCGAGGCGGCGCTGGCGATCTCCTTCGAACTCTCGTCACCTGCCGCCTCGCCGGAAACGATCGATGAGGTAGCGACTAACCATTTGCGGATCGTCCATGCCATCGCCTCGCGCGACCCAGCCAAGGCGATGTCGGCAATGCGGCATGTGATCGAGGTCGGCAAGAGCCGCATTCGCGGATCGCTCCGCGGCACCGACAGCAAGGCGATCAACGCGCGGAAGCCGGTCGCCGTCGACAATAGTTGACTTCATAACTCATGAATGATCTTAGTCCGGGAAGAAGACAGACATTCCGGACAACCGCCATGCTCCACCAGACCCGAGGCCGCATTACCCGTGACAATGGTGCCGCAATCGATGCGCTGAAGAAACGTGCAGCCGAGTGGGAAGTGCCGCTGACGCAGGAAGCAAAAGGTTTCTGCTTCCATGTCTGGAATTCCAAGGCAACGCTTTATCCCGACGAAACTGGCGTGACGATCGAGATCTCCTCACCCGAACAGCGCTTGCTGCAGACCCTGCAGGGCAGCCTGACCGAGCTTTTCGAGGAATGCCTTCTCTGCCCGAAATGGGATGAAGTGGCCGAAGGCGCACTCGCCCCCGGCATGTCGTTGATGCAGGTCGCCTCCATTACCAGACGCTCGCCGGGCTTCACCCGAGTGCGTCTGGAAGGACATGATGCGGAGCGCTTTGGCGGGGACAGCTACCATTTCCGTCTTCTCATTCCCCGCAAGGGCCGGCCGCCCTGCTGGCCACGTATTGCCGCATCCGGTCGCACCGTGTGGCCCGAAGGCGATGACGCCCTTCACCGACCTGTCTACACCACCTTGGCCCATGGCCAGAACTGGCTCGAATTCGACATCTTCGAACATGAAGGCAGCCCGACATCCGCCTGGCTGGCGGAAGATCCGGTCGGGCGGACCATCGGCATCATCGGTCCGGGCGGCGGCGGCTGCCCCGATAGCCGGAACCTCTTCCTCTTCGGCGACGAAACTGCCGTGCCGGCCATCATCCGGATCCTTCAGGAAGCGCCGGGCGATGTCCGCGCATTCATTCGGGCAAGCCGCGAAGATCTCTGCGAACTCGCCACCGATGACAGGGTTACGACCGTCGACGATCTGATCCCGACTCTGGAGGCGCTTAACTTGGCCGAGGGCGCTTATGTCTGGTTTGCAGGACACGCAGATCAGGCACGCGCTGCCCGCGCATGCCTGACCGCTCGCGGCATGCAGAAACGTGATTTCACCGCCGCCGCCTACTGGAATTGAGCAGCCGGCGGAACCTCTGAAAGCAGAAGCAATAAAGGGATTTGCCACGCTCGCACATGCCGGGATGCACGGGAATTTTTGGCATCCCTGTTTTAAGGTATTCTAATACCCGGAAGCGTCGGAATTGCTCAAATTAACCTTACCCCGTAACCTCTCTTGGCATTCTTGCTTGCTCAAAGCTGAAAAATGGGCACTTTTCATTAAATAAGAGCGCTCGCGGAGCTTATAGTCCCGCAAAGTGGAGACGTCACAGCAATGTCGCGGTCGCCCTTTAGTGCGTGTTTCTGAATCGGATAATTGAGGTGCGGGCATGACTTACGAATCCGCCAGACTTATGTCTGAGGCTATAACGATCTCTTCAGCGGCGGTTTTTTACTCCCTGATCGACGCTCTTGTCGAAAAGGGCATACTGTCCGGCGAGGAGGAAAAGGAAATCTACCTCTCTGCCATGGACAAGATCAGTGAGGTGGCCGGCGATGACGAAGACGGCACGCACGAACTCGCCCGCGAACTGATCGAACAGCAGATAGCTGACCGCGAGCTCTGAGCCAACTCTGGGCCAGCAATAGGCCCACGTGCTTCGGGCAGCATCGTTATCGAGTTCCCGCATCCGCGGAAGCTCTACGAAACTCAGAAGAATGAAACAGCCAGCACCAGAAGCAGCGAGCTGGCCATCACGGTCGCCGCGAAGGCACCATTCCACTTGAGGACGATCGTCGTGGCCGAGGTGGACGTCAGGCGCGCCATGGTAATCGTCATGGCGCTGATCGGCGAAAGCGCGATTCCCGCCGCCCAGCCGAGCGAAAGCGCCAGCGCCAGCAGCATCGGATGAGCGTTGCCGAAGGCGGCTGCCCCGAACAACTGGGCGAGAAACACCACCACGATCGAATGCGGCACGAAGAGAAGCGCACTGGCAGCGATTGCCACGATGCACAGCCCTGCCAGCACCGAGGGCGGCAGCTGGTTGAGATCCGTCAGAAAATCGCCCCTGCCATCGAGGAAGACCACGGCCGTTGCCCCGATGACGCTGGCCGAGAGATAGATCGCGCTTTCCGTCCGCATGACCGACATGTTGCCGACCATGCCCTTGACCTCGCGTCCGAGGCCGAAGAGCGGCACACGCTGCTCGTAGACGATCCAGCCGAGCGCAAACAGCGGCAAGAGGATCAGCGAGGCGACAAGCGGACTTACATCGATCGCGGCGTGGATCGCCAGCGTGCCGCCAAACAGCCCGACGCAGGCGCAAAGCGTTATCGCAAGCGGCCCGGCCGATGGCCTGTCACCGTCGTCGGCCTCAGCATTGATTGTCTGGCCAGTCACCTCGGTATGGAAGAGCGTCGTCACGAGGATCAGCGCCGTAGCCGTCGCGAAGGCGGCAATGATGAAAGCCGTCGGCGCGAGATTGGGAATGGACTGGGTGATGATGGCAAATCCGACACCGAGCGGCGACCATATGGTCATCAGAACCGTTCCGCGCATGGCCGCGAGCAGGATGGAACGACGCTCGCCCTGCCGGTCCTGGCCTTCGGTCGCCTTCGCCACCATCTGTCCAAGCAGCGAGATGATGCCGATATTGAAGAGCAGGCTGAGCAGATGGCTTCCGACCTTCACCGCCTGGTAACGCCTGCGGCCGGGCATGCTCATCAGATATTCCGCCGCATTCCTGATGATGTCTGAACGTCCGACCGCATAACGCAGCATGCCGAGCACGGACAGGAACGAAGAAAAGCCGACGCCCTGGTAGAGAGCGCGCTCGACGACCGCAGCCTTGCCGGCCGGAAGCAGGAATTCCGACGTTGCGCAGAGAATAAAGCCGGCGCTCACGAACACTTTCGCAATCGTTGCAAGCCGCTTCCAGTCATAAAGGACCGCCACCGTGGCAAAAGCGGCAGCGGCACGCAGGAGCCAAATCGAGCCCGACGTGACGCTGGCAAGAACGAAGAGAAACGCACCGGCGAGAGTAAGCACATCTGCCGCACCGATGGCCTGCTGCTTTTGCAGTGTGGCGGCTGAGGCACCCTTGCTCATGGACGGACAACTCCGGGACAGGCTTCGATCCCGACACGCATGTGCGGAACGAGGAGAAAATTCGAAAAGGAATTCGGTAGTATCAACGATCTGCAGCATGCGCCGATGCCCTGCCTGCAGGACAATCGCTTGAATGCTGCAATGCAGCATAAAAACGAGAAAGTCTAGCATTCACAGAGCAGAAGCGCCTGTTGCAACGCAAACAGAGCGTATTTCAGTAAGGCTGATGACCTATACACACAATTACGAATTGCCGCTCAACGCGGCAGATCGTCCCGGTGGTGATTTTTAGGGCAATTGCATTCGTGGGCAGTCATGACTTCGCGGTCAGCGAGCCAAGATCGTCCAAAGCATGACCGGCATGAATTCACCCGAGGTCAGGAAGCCTGCGGCTCGTCATCCTCGCGGGGACGCTCTTCCGGACCGATCGGATATTTGCGCGGAACACCATGGCTGCGGGCCGTGCGATCCCGATGCAGGGCCGCGCGCGCCAGAAGCATGAAGGTGATCGGTGTCGTGAAGGTCACGAAAATGCCGATCAGGATTTCATGGATGACCAGCCGCGAAGACGCGGCGGTGAAATAGATCATCGAGGCAAGCATGATGCCGCCGATCCCCCAGCTCGTGCCAAGCGCCGGCGCATGCAGCCGTTCGTAGAAGGACGGCAGGCGCAGGAAACCGATCGCCCCGATCAGTGCAAGAGCTGCGCCGACGAGAAGGAAGAAAGCCACCGCAAATGCGACGGGCAGGGAAAGGTCCACTGCAGGATAGATCATTCGATCACCTCCCCGCGCATCAGGAATTTTGCCAGCGCCACGGTGGAAACGAAACCGAGCAGGCCGATCACCAGCGCCGCTTCGAAATAGATAACGCGGCCCGTGCCGATGCCGAATGTCACGAGCAGCAACATCGCGTTGATATAGATCGTGTCGAGACCGATGATCCGGTCCTGTGCCCGCGGGCCGCGGAACATCCGGATTGCGGCGATCGCCATGGCAACGACGAGCATGAATTGCGCAATCGCGACTGCGGTATAGATGATGACGGCACTCATGCGAATATCTCCATCAGCAGCTTTTCATAGCGGTTCTTGATCGTTGCGATCCACTGCTCTTCCTCCTCGAGATCGAGCACATGCATAAGGATCGAACCGTCATAGGAATCATATTCCAGCCAGACCGATCCGGGCGTGCTCGTCAGGATGGTCGCCAGAAGCGCCAGCGCGGTGCGGTCCTTGATCTCCAGCGGGATCGTCAGGAAACCGGCCTTCCCACCCTTTGTTCGGCCTCTGATTATCAGCCACGCCACCGCGATGTTGGAAAGCGCAATGTCGTAAAGCACGATGAAGAACAGCTTGGGCAGAAGGTACCACTTGTTCAGCTTCGGTTTCTCCGGCCTCAGCGACGCCATCGCCCAGGAGGCAAATACCGCAACCAGCGCGCCGAGGATCAGGTGCCCGAGCGTGAAGCTGTTGAGCAGCATCCACATCAGCGTCAGCGAGATCGTCAGGATCGGATAGGGAAGCATCAGTATCCCTCCCCTGTGCCGTCATCGACACCCGGCACGACCGTCGCATTGCGCACAGCGTCGATATAGAGGTTCGGATTGCTGAGCGTACGGATGGTCGTATCCATGTACTGCATCGCCGAATTCGCTTGCACCGTCAGGAACAGAGTCAGCGCCAGAAGGAACATTACCGGCACGATCTCGATCACCAGAACCCTTGGCACGACGCCTTCCAGCGAAGTCCAGAAGGTACGGATACCGACGCGCGTCATCGAAATCAGCGCTGCGACACCGGACAGGATGACAAGGATGATCAGCGTCCAGACAGGGGCAGTTGGCGGAACACCGATCGCACCGGTGCCCATCATTGCCGACAACATGGCGAACTTGGCGATGAAACCCGAGAGCGGCGGAAGGCCGGAGAGAAGAATGCCGCACATGGCAAAGCAGGTACCGAGGATCGCCATCGTGCCGGGCATGGTAACACCATCGCCCTCTTCCGGCTCATCCTCATCGGCATCGCCATAGGCTTCCATCGTCACGGCAAGAACGTTGGCACCAGCATCCTGGCTTCGCTCGACAAGCTCGATCAGCATGAAGAAGGCGCTGATCGTCAGTGTCGAGCTGACCAGATAGAGCAGCGCACCCGAGGACACCGCACCATCGTTGATGCCGAGAACCATCAGCAGTGTGCCGGAAGACACAAGCACCGAAAAGCCGGCCAACCTGCCGAGTGCCTGCGATGCCAGGATACCGATCGTGCCGAAGATCAGTGTCGCCATGCCGCCATAGAGCAAAACCGTCGAACCGAAGCCGGCCGACGGCCCGCTGTCGAAAAGCAGCATGGTCAGCCGCAGGATGACATAGATACCGAGCTTGCTGAGGATGGCAAAAACGCCGGCAACCGGGGCCGAAGCCGCGCTATAGGCCGTTGGCAGCCAAAAGCAGAGCGGCCACATGCCGGCCTTGATCAGGAAGGCGATGCCAAGCACGCCCGCGCCCGCCTCCATCAGCATCCGGCGATCCGCTTCCATGTCCGGAATACGAGCCGCGAGATCCGCCATGTTGAGCGTGCCGGCCGTGCCGTAGATCAGGCTGACACCGATCAGGAAGAGCAGTGCTGCCGCAAGGTTGACCGCGATATAGTGCATCCCGGCCTTGACGCGCAGCTGACCCGAACCGTGCAGCAACAGACCATAGGATGCTGCCAGCATCACCTCGAAGAAAACGAAAAGGTTGAACAGGTCGCCAGTCAGGAAAGCGCCGTTCACGCCCATCAGCAGCAACTGGAACATCGAATGGAAATGCGCGCCCATCGCATGCCAGCGCGCCAGCGAATAGACGAGTGCGGCGATAGCGACCGACGCCGTCAGAAGCAGCATCAGGGCAGACAGGCCGTCCAGCACGAGAACGATACCGAACGGCGCCGACCAGTTGCCGAGCAGATAGACACCTTCGTAGCCGTTCGGGCCGCTTTCGATGCGGAAAAGAATGAAGGCGACAGTCAGAAGCAAAAGCATCGAGACGAGGCTTACCATCGCCTTGGTCACGCGCTGCCGTTCATCGATGACAACGAGGATGGCCGCTGCCACAAGCGGGATCAGGATCGGCGCAATGATCAGATGATGCGACCAGCCGTTCATCGCTTCTCCCCTCTGCCGTCCACATGGTCTGTGCCGGTCATGCCGCGTGAGGCGAGCAGGACAACGAGGAAGAGTGCCGTCGTTGCAAATCCGATGACGATGGCGGTCAGCACCAGCGCCTGCGGCACCGGATCGGCCAGAACGTCATGCCCGCCCCCTTCACTCAGAATTGGAGGAACATTCGTCTTCACCCCACCGACGCTGAAGATGAACAGGTTCACTGCATAAGACAGAAGCGAGAGCCCGATAATGACCTGATAGGTACGCGGGCGCAGAATGAGCCACACGCCGCAACTGGTCATGACGCCGATGGCGATGGAAAGGATGATCTCCATTTAGCTCTCCTTCGCCTTTTCGGCCTCGATCGTGCGAAGGCGGGTTATTCGGATGGACTGGTGCGCAAGCGCGACTAGGATAAGTACCGTCGACCCGACCACCAGAAGGAACACGCCGAGATCGAACAACAGCGCCGTTGCGGCCGGCACCTTGCCGATCAGCGGCAGCGTCAGATACTGCGAATGCGACGTCAGGAACGGATAGCCGAGGAACCATGCGCCGATACCGGTGAGCGTGGCGATGATCAGCCCGAGCCCCATCCACCAGAGCGGCAGGATGCGGATGCGGTCTTCCGCCCAGCGTGTGCCGCCCGCCAGATATTGCAGCAGGAAGGCAATCGACAGCGTCAACCCGGCAGAGAAGCCGCCGCCAGGCAGATCATGCCCGCGCATGAAGATATAGACGGCAAAGGTGATGATGACCGGGAACATCCACTGCATGATGACCGACGGCACGAGCAGATATTCCCGTACCGTATCGCCTGCATTGCGCTCCGGCCTCTCCTCGTCGAAACGGTTCTGGATCCGCTGCTGCTCGGGCATGACCATCGTGTCGGGCGCCGGACGGAAACGGCGGAGCAAGGCAAAGACGGTGAGCGCAACAATGCCGAGAACGGTTATTTCGCCAAGCGTATCGAACCCGCGGAAATCGACGAGAATGACGTTGACGACATTGCGGCCGCCACCTTCCGAATAGGCGTTTTCCAGGAAATAGGTCGCGATCGCATCCGGCACCGGCATGGTCATGACCGCATAGGCGATGAAGGTCATGCCGATACCGCATATGATCGCGATCAACAGGTCGCGGAAACGCCGGAAACGGGCGCGGAAGGTCACCGATTCATCCATCTTCTCCGTCCGCTTGGGCAACCAGCGCAGGCCGAGAAGAATGAGAACGGTGGTAACGATCTCGACCAGCAGCTGGGTGATCGCGAGATCCGGGGCCGAAAGCCAGACGAAGGTGATGCAAACGATAAGCCCGATGCCGCCCAGCATGACCAGTGCGGCAAGCCGGTGGTATTTGGCAAGATAGGCCGTGCCGAGCGCAAGGCAGATACCGATCAGCCAGATGCCGGCAAACACCTTGTCGACACCCGAAAACACGAAGGTCCGCGGCTCGAAACCGGAATGCCAGAGCGGCAGGAGCCCCGCCAGGAAGCCGGTCACGACGACCCAGCGCAATTGCGGCTGCAGATTACGCGTGCCGATCCGCTGTTCGGCCATGCGCGCCCAGCGCCATGAAACCTCGACCAGTATGCGCTCGAAGATACGCTGGCCCTTGAGCCGCCGGATCAGCGGAGGACCGTCCTCGCAGGTCGCAAGATAATGGCGCAGGACGAAATAGAGCGCCGCACCGCCTGCGAGCGCGATGAGGCTCATGATCAACGGCAGGTTGAAGCCGTGCCACATGGAAAGGCTGTATTCCGGCGTCTGCGTACCAAGCACGCTGACGACAGCCGTATGCAGGAACGGACCGACAGAAAATGCCGGCACGATCCCGACGATCAGGCAGATGACGACCAGCAGCTCGATCGGAAAACGCATCCAGCGCGGCGGTTCGTGCGGCGTATCCTTCGGCAGATTGGTTGGCGACGGACCGAAGAAGACCGTATGGATGAAGCGCAGCGAATAGGCGACGCTGAACGCGCCGGCAAGCGTTGCGACATAGGGAAGGATGATGTCGAGGACCGAATCCGCATGCGTCTCGATTGCCTCGGCGAAGAACATTTCCTTCGACAGGAAACCGTTGAGCAGCGGCACGCCCGCCATGGCAGCGCTCGCCACCATGGCAAGTGTGGCCGTGTAGGGCAGATAGCGGAAAAGCCCGCTTAATCGCCGCATGTCGCGCGTTCCTGTCTCGTGGTCGATGATGCCGGCCGCCATGAACAGCGACGCCTTGAAGGTCGCATGGTTCAGCATGTGGAAGATCGCCGCCACGGTGGCAAGCGGGCTTCCGAGGCTCAAGAGCGTGGTGATCAACCCGAGATGGCTGATCGTCGAATAGGCGAGAAGCCCTTTGAGGTCCTGCTGGAAAATCGCGAAAAAGGCGCCGAGCAGAAGCGTGAAAATACCGGCCGCACCCAGAATGAAGAACCATTCATAGGTGCCGGAAAGAGCAGGCGAGAAACGCGCCAGCAGGAAGACCCCGGCCTTCACCATGGTTGCCGAATGAAGGAAGGCCGATACCGGCGTCGGCGCGGCCATCGCATTCGGCAGCCAGAAATGGAACGGGAACTGCGCGCTCTTGGTAAGCGCACCGAGCAGGATGAAGACCAGCGCCGGAACATAAAGCGCGTGGCTGCGGATCAGATCACCTGAAGCGAGGATCTTGTCGAGATCGTAGCTGCCGACAATGTTGCCGAGCAGAAGAAGCCCGATCAGCAGGCAGAAACCGCCGATACCCGTGATCGTCAGGGCCATACGGGCGCCATCGCGCGCCGCTGCCGAATTATTCCAGTAGCTGATCAGAAGGAAGGACGAGATGCTCGTCAGCTCCCAGAAGATCGAGAGCAGGATGACATTGCCGGAGAGAACGATGCCGAGCATCGCGCCCATGAATGCGAGGAAGAAGGAAAAGAACCGCGGAACCGGGTCTTCCTCGGACATGTAATAGCGGGCGTAAACCGTAACCAGGAAGCCGATGCCATTGATCAGCACGCAGAACATCCAGGCGAAACCGTCCAGACGCAGCGAAAAATTCAGCCCGAGCTGAGGAATCCATTCCAGGTTATATCGAAGCACATTGCCGTCGGTTACCTGCGGATAGGCAAGCACGGTGATGAATAAACAGCAGAATGCAACCAGCGAAGCCAGACGCGACGGCAGGGCCGTTGATGCCGTGTTCAGGAGCAGAACGGAAAGGAGACTTCCGATAAACGGCAGGGCCAGCAGCAGAACAAGAAAGTGCGGCGCAAGCGTTATCCCAATGTCCCATCCCTTCATTTCTAAGGCATTTCAGTCCTTTATCATGTAATGGGGTGCCCCACTAGCCAACCGGATCAAACTGCCATATATGATTTATTCTGACCAATATGGGCAATTTGGAACAATGGGTCAACCGGATCAGGGAAAGATTTTGTCGCCGGCGCTCTGTCGGGCAGGCCGTGGCTTCCTCGACTGGACGCAATGCGATCTGGCGGATCGCTCAGGCGTGTCCCGTAGCACGATCAGGGACTATGAAGGTGATCGCCACGAGGTCCACCGCTCGACCGAAGCCCAACTCAGGCGCGCCTTCGAAGAGGGCGGGCTGGCTTTCGTGACGGTGGAAGATGGCTGTGTCGCCATTTGCCCCAAGGACAGGAAAACGGCTTCCGACTGACCTCAGTTCACCCGACGCGGGCTTTCTGGAACTGCTGCCGGTATTCCGAAGGCGAGATGCCGACCTCCTTCTTGAAGGCCTTGCAGAAATAGTTCGCATCCGCATAGGACAGGTCCAGCGAAACATTGCTGATCGGCAGGTCGCTGTTTTGCAGCAGAACCTTGGCACGCTCGATCCGCTGCCCCTTCAGATAGGAAATGAAGGTCGTGTTCATTTTTTTGCGAAACAGCCGGCTGAGATAACAGGGGCTGACATGCGCAAATTCCGCCGCGTCCTCGAGCGTTACCCCCTTGGAGAGATTGCGCTCGATGAAATGCAGAACGGTTTCGATCCGCTCTCCGGCCGCCCCGCCATGTTCCTGCCCGGGATCAAAGAGAATATCGGTGATCTGACATAGCAATTCCTGGACCTTGTACTGGCTGCGCGCATCGAGCCGCTGGTTTTCCAGCTCCGCGATCTGCCGCGCCATCGGCAAAGGCAATTTGCGATCCGTCTCCTCCAAAAGATCGGTCAGGATCTCGGCAAGATCGAGCACGTCATGGCGCGGCGCCACATCCTTGTGTGCATAGATGCCCTCCAGCCGCGTTCGCACCAGACGAAGGCAGTCACGATAGGCGCGCCTTTCGACGAGAGACCGGATACGATCGGCAATGTCGATTTCGTCCTCCACTTCCTCCTCGGCGGCATCCATCGCCGGCACCAGACGCAGGTTCGGCACTGCCTTTTCAGGAACCGGCATGGCCAGACAATCACGAACCCCATCAAGCAACGCCTCGGTCCGCACCGGCTTTAAGAGAAAACCGTCCGCCTTGTACTGGATCGCGGCCTGCATGATGTCGAAATAATCGTAGGCCGTAACAATCAGCACTTTCGTCGCCAGATGCCGCTCGCGCACCATCTGCAGCAATTCCAGTCCGTTGGGACGCGGGATCTTGATGTCGAGCAGCATCACGTCGATACGCTCGCTTTCGAGCAGCCTGACGGCCTCCGACCCGTTTTTGGCCTCGCCGACGATCCTTATGTCATCGGCATTACGCTCGATGATCGAGCGCAGGGCACGCCGTTCCAGTTCCTCGTCCTCGACGATTGCCATGTTGAACATGCAAATCTCCTCTCAAGCGTCAGCCGCTCGCCCTTCAGAAGTCGAACGGCTCGAATTCCAGGGGGAACCGCATGCGCACAAGCGTTCCGCGCCCCTGGCGAAAAGGACTGAGGATCTCCAGTCCGTGATCCGTACCAAAGTAATAACGAAGCCGGCTATCGATATTGTAGATGCCGATACTCTTGCGCCCGCCACGATCCGCCTCGCCGCGCAGAACCGCCTGCTTGCGCTCCGACGAGATGCCGTCCCCATTGTCGACGATGTCGATGATCAGTTCGACCCCGTCGCGGTAGGCAGAGATCTCGATCACGCCTCCGCTCTCGCGCGGTTCTATCGCGTAATTGATGCAGTTCTCGACAATCGGCTGAAGCACCATGACGGGACAGAGCACGTCGAGAAACTCCTCCGGCACATCGAGCGAGAACTCGAAACGATCGCCAACCCGAAGCTTCAGGAGATGCAGGTAATTGCGCACATGCTCCACCTCCATGCGCAATTGCACGAATTGCGACCCGCTCTTTTTCAGCACGTAACGCATCATTTCGGCAAAGGAATGCACGGTGTTTTCGGTTTCGGGCGCGTTTTCGACCAACGCCAGCCTGCCTATCGTGTTCAATACGTTGAACAGGAAATGCGGATTGACCTGATAGGAAAGCGCCTGAAGCTCCGCCTCGCGCAAAAGTCTTTCGAGCTCGGCGCGACGTTTGGATTCCTCCGCCAGCCGCAGATTCTTTGTATAGAGCTCCTGCGCCACCCCGCGGGAGTAGCTCTCCTCGACGATATGCGACGCGATGTAGAACAGCGAATAGGCAGCCGAACGCAGCTTTTCGTAAGTGACTTCGTTAATCCGGTGATGCTCTTCCAGCAGCGGCTGGTGCTCTCGCCATGACCCTTCGAAGGGAAAGATATTGGAAAGATCGACGAGACCGGTCGCGCCTTCATCCGAGGTAAGCTTGACCTGGCCGCAAATGACCGCGCCGAGATATTCACCGCGCACGATGATGGGTGCCGCAAAATCGACCAGGCTGCAGTGGCATCGATAGATGGATGGCTCCCCGGTGGAGAGTGCGGTACGACCACCCACGGCATCGCAATGGAAGCACCGCTCCCGCCACTCGGCGCGAGCACGAACCGCCTGACAGAATGCCGAAAACCCGGACGGCTTGGTGACCGGTACCCCTTCCGGATCGACAATCACCATCGCCACCCCGACCGCAGCGCTGAAATTGTCCTGGACCTTCTGGAGCATTTCGGTGCTCATCAGTTCCAGCAACCTCTTGCGTCGCGCAGCCTTGGTCGCGAGCGAATTTTCGGCCGGCCGATCTATAGCGGCCGGAAAGATCGTGATCTCCGGATTTATCTGCGGCACCACCTCCTCAGGCTGCCCGCTCGGTCGGTCTGCTCCCATGACCATCCCTCCGCGTCACGGCCGAAATGGCCGTAAGAAGCGGTTCTCTCGAATATCGGACGTCTCAGTCCAAGCACATCGATCATTCCGGATACGCTGAGCGGGAAAAGCTCGCGTATCGCCTCCTCAAGCAAAGCGGAATCGACCGACAATTTCTCCGCGGATGATACCGCCACCATTTCCGGTTCTTTCTGACCTATCGCAAAAGCCAGCGAAATCTCGCAATTTGTCGCAAGTCCGGCGGAAACTATGTTTTTGGCGATATAGCGCGCCATATAGGCGCCGGTGCGATCCACCTTGGTGGCGTCCTTGCCGGAAAAGGCGCCCCCACCATGACGACCGATGCCGCCATAGGTATCGACAATAATCTTTCGGCCGGTCAGCCCCGTATCGGCCGCCGGGCCGCCTTTTACGAAACGCCCTGTCGGATTAATGAGAACCCGCGTATCGCGTTTCAGCCATGGCCCCATCACCGGCGCGATGACCTCTTCCAGCAAGCCGCGTAGCAATTGCTCGCGTTCAATCTCTTCCGAATGCTGGGTCGAGACCACGACGCTGATCAGTCTTTCCGGCCGTCCTTCTGCATCATGGGCAAATGTCACCTGGGCCTTGCCGTCCGGCCGCAGCCAGGCAAGACGTCCGCTCTTGCGCACCTCAGCCAGCCTGCGGGTCAGCTTGTGGGCAAAATCGATCGAGACCGGCATCAGGCTTTCGGTTTCATTGCTCGCGTAACCGTAGAAAATCCCCTGGTCACCGGCGCCGAAATCCTTCTCGCGCACAACACCCTGCGCAATATCAGGCGACTGTTCATGCAGGTCGGCGAGAATAAAGCATCCATCGGCATCGAAGCCGAGAACGGGATCCGTATAGCCGATGCGCCGGATCACATTGCGGGCGATACGGGTCACATCGACCGAAGCCCGCGACGTCACCTCGCCTGCGATATGGACTGTGTTGCCCGAGACCAAAACTTCTGCCGCCACGCGCGCCATCGGATCCTGCGCAAGATGGGCATCGAGAATGGCATCCGAAATCTGGTCGCAAACCTTGTCGGGGTGACCTTCCGTCACCGATTCTGCCGTCGTGTAGCGCGCGACCATGATCGCCTCCTTTATCAAGGCCCGGGATGCACGTCCCGGGTCATCGTCTTTTGGTTCAGCCGCCGATGACGCAGGTGAAGCCAAGCCCTTCAACGGCCGCCTTGAACGGCGTCATGTCCTCGGGCTTGAGATTGGGAGCATCCGCCATCGGATAAGGCCGGCCGAGCAGCTCGTATTTGTTCTCGCCATAGGTGTGATAGGGCAGGAGATGCACGGTATCGACGCCGGGCATAAGCTTGGCGAAATTGCCGATTGCAGTAATCGCCTCGACATTGTCGTTCACCCCCGGCACGACCGGAATGCGCACCACCGTATGGGTGAGCGAGGCGATGCAGAGCGCGTTTTCGAGAATGATGCGGTTGTCGATCCCGGTATTGGCCCGATGCACCGCCGGATCGATGGCTTTCAGGTCCATCAGCACATGATCGACGAAGGGGATGACATCGCGAACGATCTCGCGCGTCGTGCAGCCCGTCGTTTCCATCGCCGTGTTCCAGCCCTGCTCGTGGCAGGCCATCAGCAGGTGCTTGGCGAATTCGTGCTGGAACAGCGGCTCACCGCCCGACAGCGTGATCCCGCCACCGGACCGGCGATAATGATGCGCATCCTTGCGCAATTCCTGCATCACCTCGGCAATGCTCATCGTCTTGCCGGCACGCTTCAGCGCCTGTGTCGGGCAGACCTTCGTACAGGCTCCGCACTTGATGCATTTGTTGCGTTCGACGAAATCGGGATTTTCATAAGCCAGTGCCTTGGTCGGACAGACCGCCATGCACTGGCCGCATTTGATGCAGGCAGAACGGCGATAGAACAGTTCCGGCTCTGCGTTCTGCGATTCCGGGTTTGAGCACCAGCGGCAGCGCAGCGGACAGCCTTTGAGAAACACAATCGTGCGCACGCCCGGCCCGTCATGGATGGAATAGCGCTGGATGTCGAAGACAATGCCTTGCCTGTCATGGTCGATCGCGGTCATTTCAATATCCTGTCTTTTTATGCCGGGTTCCGGCGCCTCCTCCGGCGCCGTTCAGAACTCGGACTGTTGTGCTGCTGCGATGGCATCCATCGCCATGCGGACGGACGAGGTCTCCCCCATGATGGCAAGCGAGGTGACGTGCTGCGGGCAGGTGCCGTAGAGTTCCACGGTGAACACACCCGCCGCCTTCAATGCGAGATCGGAGAAATAGAAGAGGTCCGCCACCGGGATCTGCATCAGCCCGACGGAATCCACCCGGTTGGCCTGCACCCAGGCCCGACCATGTGGCGGCATCCGTCGCTGCAGCATCTGCAACACGTCAGGATGCGGAGCGTTGATGATGCGGGTCGCCATGGCGGATCTCCTCTCTTTCAGTCTTTTTCGAACGATGGACGCCCTTGCTTCAGCGGACGTTCAGCGCTTCCACCATCACGCACTTGCGTCGGCGGGCGAAGGATTTAGGCGATGTCAGCCCTTCACCTGTCGGCCCTGCGATCGTGAAGGTCGTATAGCCCTCGCCGCCGACGCCGATGCCGGCATAGGACGGGCCGTTTTTCACGAAGATCGTCGTCTGGATCAGTTTCGCCATCTTGGTGATCTTGCGTACATCGGTGGAATGGATCATCGCCGTATGGCGGTTGCCATTCTCCAGTTCGACGGCAAGGTCGATCGCTTCATCCACGTCTCCTGCCCGCACCAGCGGCAGGATCGGCATCATCAGCTCTTCCTGCACGAACGGATGTTCCTTCGGCAGTTCGATCAGGATGACGCGGATTTCCGGACCAACCGAAATCCCGACCTTGTCGAGCAGGTAGACGGCGCTCTTGCCGACGCAATTGGTCTGCGGCCCACCCTTGGCGGTCAGGACAAGCTCCTCGAGCTTTTTAATGACAGCAGCATCCCTGACCAGATAAGCGCCGTTCTTCTGCATCTGCGAGATCAGGAAATCGGCGATCTGACTGACCGCGATCACTTCCTTTTCGGCAATGCAGGGCAGGTTATTGTCGAAGCTGCAGCCGCTGACGATATCCTTGGCTGCCTTTTCGATATCGGCTGTTTCATCGACCACGACCGGCGGGTTGCCGGCACCGGCGCCGATGGCCTTCTTGCCGGTCGACATGACAGTCTTGACGATGGCCGGACCACCGGTTGCGACCAGCATGCGCACCTTGGGATGCGCCATCATCGCATTGGTATTGTCGATCGACGGTGCCTGAACGGTAACGACCAGGTTTGCCGGCGCCCCAAGCGCCGCAAGCTTGCGATTGATAAGCTTGATTGCCAGGAGCGACACGATCTTGGCGCGCGGATGGGGGCTGAACACGACGGCATTGCCGGCTGCCAGCATACCGATCGTATTGCAGATGATCGTTTCCGTCGGATTGGTGGTCGGCGTGATCGAACCGATGACGCCATAGGCGGAATATTCGACCAGCGTCAGGCCGCCATCACCGCTTTCGGCTTCGGTCTTCAGATCCTCGATACCGGGGGTCTTGGAGGCGGCCAGCCGGTTCTTGATCACCTTGTCGCTGGCATTGCCCATGCCGGTCTGTTCGACGGTCATCCGGGAAATCCGTTCCAGCATGGCCGGATCGAGAAAGATATCGCGGATGCCGTCGACAAAACTTTTCCGCGCGGCCATGGAGCAGAACAGATATTGCCTCTGCGCTTCGGCAGCGGCTTCCACCGCCTCGTCCATGCTCGCAAACACGCCATCGCCAAGAACAACCGCTTCCTCATCCGAAATATCGAGCGAGACCGATGCGCCAGACAGAGCGCAGTCACCGCGCTCGCAGCAGGAGCAGTTCACCTCACCGGCCGACTTCGTCACCATGCCGTCTGCGACGATGCAGCCCTGGCTGAATGGCGCGGTCGCATCGGCAGCCGGAGCAGGCTTGGAGCCGCCCATCTCAGCAATGATGCGGGCCACCGTATCTTCGACCGAAGATGTTGCACTCTTTACCGGAGGAGGGGTCGGAATAGGCGTCGGAGCCGGAGCGATTGCGCCGTTGAACCCGGCAAGCACGCGATTGACGGCGGCGTTGATATCTTGGTCGTTCATAATCCTCTTCCTTCCTCGGGGACCGTTCCCCTTCTTTCGGGAAATCCATCGATCGCGTAGCGGGCGATCTCCATGTCTTCAGCGACCGTTCCGCCACTGATGCCGATGGCACCGATCACGGCGCCTCCAGCGCGGCAGGGAATGCCCCCGCCGAAAAGCACGACCTGCCCCTCCCCCGAACCGTTGCCGGCTCCGCTTCCGCTATGGCCGACGCCGAAAAGCATACCGCCCGGCTGCGCCAGCAGCCCGAGTTCATCGGTTCCCATGCGATAGGCTGCAGAAGTCCAGGCCTTGGCGCTAGCAAGCTTGGTACTGGCCGGCAGGCTATCCTCCATCCGGTGAAACAGGATCGGCCGTCCTTCGGCATCGGCGATCGCGATGCAGACCGGCACCGAAATCTGCCGCGCACGGCTCTCCGCGCGCTCGGCAATGGCGCAGGCATCCGCAAGCGAAATCCCGGTTGCAAACCCTCTGTCGGCAATACGCCCGGCAAGCTCGGCGGCAAGTGCCGCTTCGATCCGTTGCAAGTCGCGGGGGGCGAAATCACGGGTGGCGAACATCGCTCACTCCCGCATCTGTTTCGACCGTATCGACGATGCCGACAATCGTCGCATCGACCACGGACTGTTGCAGCGTACCGGCAAACCGACTGGCGCTGCCGGAGGTGACGATGACCGTTTCGCCCTTGCCCGCACCGACCGTATCGACGGCAATCAGTGTAAAGTCCTGCGGCTCCAGCCGTTCGTTGAGCCGGGTAATGATCAGCAGCTTCGAGCCCGAGAGGCTCGCATCCTTGGTCGTGGCGACCACCCGTCCGATAACCCTGGCGAGATACATGGCTTGATCCTCACTCCCTCACTAGCGTGATGTCACGCGCGCGCAGTTCTTCCGCAGCGGCAGGCGTAACGATCACGGCATGACCCAGATGTAATTCCGTGGCGTCCAGGCCGCGTGCCTCCCGCAGGCCGAACACGCCTTCGGTTCGGGCAGCTACAAGCCTCTGAGCAGCTATCGGCACCGGCGAAACAGGCGTGACGCCCTCGACGGCAACGGCAAGCCGCGCCGCCCAGCTCAATTCGATCCCGTAATCCATCAGCTTCCGCAAATGGTCGCTCATCATCGCCTGATAGGCTGAATTGGCGGGTAGCAAGCCGCGAGCGCGCCGATCCCGTCCATTGGGGCAGACGCCATCGCGGGCGGCGATGATGCGAGCGCCTCTCTCCAGTCCACCCTGCAGAATTTTCGACAGCGGATCGTCGGCAATGCCGAGCGCCACCTTGGCGGCAAGCGAAACGCTGAGCGCCGGAACCAGTATGGTCGTGTGGCGAACCAGAAGATCGCCGACAGCGCCTTCGACTTCAGCAATCCCGAGACCGGCAAACCGATCTTTCAGAAAGGGTCGGGCCTCAGGCGCAACAATCGTCTCGAATACCCACCCCGCATCGCGAAGCTGCTGCAACTGATCGAGTGTAGCCTCAAGCCCGAAATCCGTTTCTGCAAACAGCACCAGCGCCGAGCGCGCCTTGGCCTGCACTCTGCCCCCCATCCGCGCAATGATGCGATCGGACAGAAGATCGAGCAGGATACGATCGAGAACAGCGTCGAGGCTCATGCCCGGCCTCCATCGTCGTACATCGCGATCCCGAGCGGCGTGACCAGCAGCGGCTCGATGGGCTTGATCACCCGGCGTCCGGTATGGCTCACGAGAACCGCCGCAAAATCCTTGAACGAGCAGGCGCCGCCGACCACATGGATCGTGTCGACATAAGGGTAATCGGCAAGGAAGCCGGCAACGATGCGCCCCATCTTGTCGGCAACCGGCCGGACGATCGAGAACACGTCCCGCTCAAGCGCGTGGTTGAGCTTTTCAGCCTCCGCATCCTCGAAAGAAATCTTTCTCGCGCCGGCCAGAACCAGCGTCATATGCGTACCGCCGGTCGGCTCATCGAATGTGGCAACCACATCGCCGTCCTTGAGAACGGAAATCCCCGTCGTGCCGCCGCCGACATCGACCACCGCACCGTTCTGCACCCCAAGCAGGCGCGCCGCGGCGGTGGGCTCATCGACAATCTCGGCAAGTTCGAAATCGGCCGACTCGACCACATGGCCGATTGCCTTCGCATTGCTCGGATGAACGCCGGGCGGGATGGCGGTTGCCGCGCGCAAGAGCGGTTGACCCAACCGTTGCTCAAGCTCTTCCTTCATCCGGCGGACAGCGTGAACCGCGCCGATATAATCAACGACGATACCGTCGCGCACGACAGTCGAGCGCCAGGACGTTCCAGCAACCGGATTATTGTCCGCATCGACCACCGAGAGCACGAGATTGGCCGTGCCAAGATCGACGCCAACCTTCAGCCGGCCGGGCGCCCATTCTGGCTGCGGCACGATCGTGCCCTGCCGGACGAGTTCCCCGAAAGCCTTGAGTTTGCTGTCGATGGTCGACATGGCTTTTCTCCGTTCAGACCTTGCGGATCCGCACCATCGCGTCGTTTTTCAGGCCGAATGCATTGGCCTCCTCGACGTCGATATGCATCTCCATGAATGAGGCTTCGGCAGCGCGGATCGTGACATTGTGCATGATGCCGCCGCGCACGCCGCCGACCTCGACATCAACCTCTTCGCCATTCTTCAGGCCAAGCTTTGCTGCTTCAGCCGGCAGCATGTGAATGTGGCGCAGAGCCACGATCACGCCGCGCTCCTTCCGGATCGTCCCATAGGGGCCGATCACCTCGATGCCTGGCGATTCTTCGAGTTTTCCCGACATGCGCAGCGGCGGCTTGATGCCGAGAGTGAAGCCGTCGGCAACCGAAACCTCGATCTGCGTTTCCTTGCGCAGCGGACCGAGCACCCGCACCTTGCCGATCTGCCCCTTCGGCCCGCGGATCGTCACAGTCTCCTCGGCTGCATACTGACCCGGCTGTTTCATCGCCTTCATTCGCGTCAGTTCCGAACCGGGACCGAAAAGCGCGTCCATATCCGGTCGGGAAAGATGAATGTGACGGTTCGACACGCCGATCGGCACGAGCCACGGATCACGGCCCTCGGAACCTATTGCGGCAGGCTTTGCCTGCTCTGCCGATGCGCTGAGGCTTTGTGCCAGAAGCTCGGCGATTACGCGGTCGATCATGGGGCTGTTGATTTGCATTATGGTGTCCTGTTCGTCTTTCCCGGCATGACGACCGGGCCTTTCATGGGCGCAACAATCCACCCGGCGGTTTTGCCACCGGCGTTCGCTGTCACCTGAAATTCTCGTCTGTTTGGCGCTGACTATCGCCTACGATGGCGGCGATCGGCGCGGGATTGCGCATGACTTGCGGGCTGAGGTGTCGGCTCGGCCGCCACCTCATGCTCCGGAGAGACTTCTGTGACGACAGAGACTTCCGGCTCCACCGTTGCAATTTCCTCCACCAGAGCTTCAGCAGCTTCTGTCACCTGAGTTTCCTGGTCAGGCGATGGATCGTCAGCAACAACATCCTCGACCGGCGAGGAAGCCTCCGGGGAAGCTTCGGCCGGAACCTCCGCCGCAGCAACCGCTGCGGCAGGTGGTTGCAGACCGACAGTGGCCCCGCTTTCCACGATCTTGCCCAGTCCGTTTGCGGGACGGGCAATCACGCTGGTGGAGACAACCGTCCCCACACGCCCCGCCTCCGCAGCACCTGCGGAGACCGCAGCCTTGACGGCCCCGACATCTCCCCGAACCTTCACGACTGTCATGCCGTCACCATTGGCAAGCTCGTAGCCCACCAGCGTGACATTGGCGGATTTCACCGCCGCATCGGCGGCAGCCACGGCAGCCGTCAATCCGATGGTTTCGATCAATCCAAGGCTTTCCTGCAACATGACAGTCTCCTTTCAAGGTCAGATGTAAGGCTTGGTCGAGGAGACCACTGCCGCCGGATCAAGCGTCCCGAGCACCTGCTTGCCGACATCGCGTGCGGCGCGGATGGCCTGACGGACAGCACCGGAATCGCCACTGAACAGGAAGATGGCTTCGTTCGAGTAGCTCGTTCCGCCATTGCCTGGAGAAGCAAAACCGGTCGGTACCACGGTTGCGGCCTTGGCGGCGGTATCCGCCAGAAGCACGCCGATTGCGGCGGGAGAGCCGACCGTAATGCCGAATGCCTGGCCGAGCGGAGCCCCAAAGGCCTTGGCAAGCGCATGGCTGGCGCGGGCGGTGTACTGGAATTCCAGATGACCGGCCGGTGTGCCATAGACATCACCGAAAGTGCGATCGAGTTCCGACAGCGTCACTTCGACGGCACGGCGGGCGTCGGAAACGTCCTCGGCGCCGAAGACGATCAAGCTGCCGTGGCCGCCGCCGCCTTCCGTGTCGCGCGGCAGTTCGATCAGCAGCACTTCACTATTGGTGGCCTTCACCGCTTCGTCTGCAGCGAATATATGCGGACCGGCGCCGGTACGTGCACCGACGATGCCGATCGACCGGTATTTCTTGTCGATCTTCATCTGCTCGTGCAAGAGCGGGTCTACATTGGCAATCACCAGACCGACCGTATGCCCGATTGCCGTGCCGACGAATTCGGTGAGATTACAGGCCTTCGGCGCCGTCTTTGCGGCAGCCGGCTTCTCAGCGGGAGAGGCGGCCGGGGCCGGGGAGCTTTCGCTCCCACCCATCTTCCGGATCACCTCGTCCATGAGTTTTTCGACAAGAGCATCCTGCATTGTCGATCCTCCTTTGTGTGTTCAGGGGTTCAGGCGACCTTGCTTTCCGGCAGGATCTTCTCGACCTCGGTGTGAGGACGCGGGATCACGTGGACGGAAACGACAGTGCCGACCTTTTCGGCAGCGACGGCACCGGCATCGGTGGCGGCCTTGACTGCGCCGACATCGCCGCGGACCATAACCGTGACGAGGCCGGAACCGATCTTTTCATAACCGACCATGGCGACGTTAGCCGACTTGACCATGGCATCGGCGGCTTCGATGGCAGCAACCAGACCTTTGGTTTCGACCATTCCGAGAGCTTCCTGTTGCATGACTTAACTCCTTAGCGTTTCGGTGTTCAGACGTTGATGTGATGACCGTTTCTCGCGGGTTGGACTAAATCGTCGGCCCCCTCCCTCCCGGCCTAGCCCCCGGCCCGGCCGAGAAGCATGGAAAGCTCCTCGAGCGTGGGCCTGCGTGGGTTTCCTGCGGTGCAGGCGTCCGCCATGGCGGCCGCTGCCATATCGGGCATTGCCCGACGATATTCCTCGGCATCCATGCCGAAGCCACGAAATGTGGACGGGATGGAGAACCGTTGATTGAGTGCCTGGATCGCACGGATCAGCGCGATGACGCCTGCTCTGACACTCGGCACGTCCAGCCCAATGCGGGAAGCGATGCGTGCGTAGCGGCCGGCAGTTTCACGGCAACCCGGCGCATCGTCCTCAAGACCCGCATTCCAGGCGATCACATGCGGTAGAAGCACCGCGTTGATGCGTCCGTGAACGAGATGCATCCGTCCGCCGATCGCATGCGCGAGACCATGGTTGACGCCGAGCCCCGCCTCGCTGAAGGCAAGGCCTGCAAGGCAGGAGGACTGATGCATCGCATCGCGTGCCTCCATGTCGTTGCCGTCGTCATAGGCGCGCGGCAGGTTGGCAAAGGCGAGTTCCAGCGACTTCTCGGCAAAGGCGTCGGTGAAATGCGATGCGCCATTGGCAACCACAGCCTCAAGCGCATGGGTGATGACATCCATCCCCGTATCCGCCGTCACTTTCGGGGGTGCCGTGCGGACGAATTCGGGATCGAGGATCGCCACATCCGGTACCATCTCTTTTGCGATCAGCGGGAATTTCTTGCCCTTTTCCGGATCGGAGATGATTGCGAACGAAGTCACTTCCGACCCCGTGCCGCTGGTCGTCGGAATGGCGACGAATTCAATTTTTTGCGCCGTATCGGTGGCGCGAACGACTGACAGGATGGCCTTGGCTGCATCGATCGGCGAACCGCCTCCGAGCGCCAGAAGCACCTGTGGACGGAATTCGGCAAAGATACCGGCGCCCTTGGTCACGGTTGCAATAGGCGGCTCGGGAATGGCTTCATCGAAAACCTTGATCTCGCAGCCGTCAAGATAACTCAGCACCCGGTCAAGCGGACCGGACTTTGCCATGAAGGCATCGGTGACGATCCCGACCCGCTGCCCGCGATAGGCATGCAGCCGATCAAGCAACCCTTCGCCGAACACGATCTCGGTCCGGGGGGAGAAGCTTTTGTAGGAAGGCATATGTCACCTGTTGCAGTTCGGGATTGACGGTATCGTTCGGTTTTGTGGGGCACGGGCGGGCGTCATGTCCGCCCGTGCCCTGTCTTCATCCGGACCCCGTTTCGGGCAGGGTCCGGCCAAGTTCAGGATTGCCGTCTTAGAAATGCTGTTCCGTGCGGCTGATGATGTCGTCCTGCACTTCCTTGGCGAGCACGACGAACTGGGCGGAGTAACCGGCGACGCGAACCACGAGATCGCGATAGGCTTCCGGGTCCTTCTGGGCAGCGATCAGTGTATCGCGATCAACGACGTTGAACTGTACGTGCATGCCCTTCTGGTCGAAGTAGGAGCGGACCAGCGAGGCGAAGTTGCGCAACCCGTTGTCGCCGGCGAGAGCCGAGGGCAGGAACTTCTGGTTATACAGCGTGCCGTTGGAGGCGATGAAGTGGTCGAGCTTGGCCACCGAGTTTGCCGCGGCCGTCGGCCCCAGATGGTCCTTGCCCTGGCGAGGCGAAACACCGTCTGCAAGCGGAGCCTTGGCCGGACGGCCGTCAGGCAGAGCCCCGACATCCTTGCCGAACAACACGTTGGCCGAGACCGGATAAATACCGGCCTGGAACTGGCCACCGCGCGGGTTCTTGTACTTTTCGACTTCGAGGCAATAGATCTGGGCGCATTTACGGGCGATCAGATCGACATCGTCGATGTCGTTGCCAAAACTTTCGGCCGAGTCGAGCAGGCGGCGGATGCCTTCATATTTCGACGAGCCGGCAGGCGCCGTGATCGTATCGGTCGAAAGAGTGCGATAGACTTCTTCCTTCAGCGCCGTCACATCCATCGACTTGTTGGACGAAAGCACCTTGCGGACAGCGTCATAGATCTGGCCTTCAGTCAGTTCGCCGGCGCCGACTGCATTGGCCTTCTGGCCGATGGCAAGCCCGAAATTGGCGTCGAGCGCTTCCTTCAGTTCAGCCATGGAGATCTTCTTTTCGTCGAAGACGAACTTCTTCATGGCGTAGACGGAGTCACCTGTGTCGGCGACACCGAAGGCCTGCGGTCCGGTGAAGTTGTAGATCGCACCACCTTCCTGCAGCGACTTGCCTCGTCCCATGCAGTCCTCGACCATCGGAGACAGGAACGGCAGCGGGGCACGTTCGCCATGGGCGATGTCGACGCAGTTGTCGGCTTCGGCCAGATATTTGACGAAGAAGGCCATCTGCTTGGTAAAGGCGCCGTAGAAGTCTTCGAGCGAGGTCCAGCGCTTCGGATCACCAGTGACCGGGCCGAGCTGTGTCGAACCGACCTTGCCATCGTTCAAAGTGATTTCGAGAACCTTGGCGACGTTGAAGAAGGCGGCATCATGCCAGCCTTCGGTCTTGTGGATCGCCTGCGGCTCGACGCAGCCGACAATGCCGTAATCGCGGGCGTCAGCCAGCGAAACACCGCGGTTCTGCAGCGCCGGAATGATGACTTCGTCGTTATAGACGGCCGGAACGCCCAGACCGAGGCGGATGACTTCCGCAGCACGATAGAGGAATTCATCCGGCGTGCCCTGCCAGACACGGATGGAGAAGGACGGTGCCGGCAGGCGGCAATGAACCGTTGCTTCCATGCACATGTAGGAGACGTCGTTAGTCGCATCGCGGCCTTCAGGCGTCTGGCCGCCGACGCAGAGGTTCTGGAACACGGCATAACCGGCAAAGGCCTGGGCCGAGACTTCGTCACGGGTCTTGTTGACGTCGTTGAGCTTGATCCAGATGCAGTCGACCAGTTCCTGGGCGAATTCACGGCTGATCGTCTGATCGGCCTTCAGGAAGGGATACATGTACTGGTCGAAACGGCCGGGCGAAATCGAGTGGCCCGAGGATTCGATCTGCAGCATGCACTGGATAAACCACATCGTCTGGCAGGCTTCCCAGAAGTTGGAAGCCGGATATTCAGGCACCAGGCGGCAGTTCTTGGCGATCTGCTCCAGTTCGGCCCGGCGTGTCGGGTTGCTTTCGCGACCAGCCAGTTCCTGGGCCTTGGCGGCATAACGATGCGCAAAGTCGATGGCGGCCTTATAGGAGATGATGACGGCGTTATAGAACTGCTGCTTCTTGATATAGGACGGATCCATCTGGTCGAGCGCTTCGAGGTGCCGGACCGCTTCTGCAATCACGCCGCTGAAGCCGATATTGAGGATCTTGCCATAGTCGACGCAGACATGGCCGACGCCGCCATAGAAATAGTTGCCAACCGTGAACACACCGTTGGCGATGCAGTCCTTGGCCTTCTGCGACATGTAGGATGAGGCAAGATCACTGGTGGTACGGCCCGGCCAGTATTTGAAGGCCTCACGCAGCTCATCCGCTGTCTGCTTCGGAATTTCGAAAGGATCGGCCATGCGCGTTGCCATGGTCTCGAATTCCTTCTCCACCCAGTCGAAGGAGAATTCCGGGCAGATTTCGGTCGAGCGCGGGTTCTTGGTGATGGCGCCGACGACCAGTTCGTCGTCACGGATCGTCACCGGCAGCTCGTTGAAGATCTTCTCGACCACTTTGGCGCGACGAAGGATTGGCGGCAGGCCTTCGGTTTCCTTATAGGCCTGGGTCGCCAGCACCGCACGCTCGGACTCGACATGCGGCCGCGCGTCGATGATCTGTTTCTTCAACCGCATTATACGGTCGGTCGGTTTGGAAAAGCCCTTCTCAATCATTACGTCCTCCAGGAGTGATTGTCGTCCCCGCGGCCTTGGCCGCACGGGAGCGCGTCTTGCAGTTCAGGGTATTGGGCAGTTCAGGATGTTTGGCGAAACAAGGCGCACGAAGCCGCGCATCAGTTTCGGATGCGCCGGCCAGGCCGGCGCGGTTACGAGGTTTCCATCAGTCACGGCATCATCCGCCGCCACCGAAACGAAGTTACCGCCGGCCAACCGAACTTCCGGTTCGACGGCGGGATAGGCTGTCAGCTTGCGCCCGCGCACCACATCGGCGGCGGTCAGCAATTGCGGGCCATGACAGATAGCAGCCACCGGCCGGTTCGCTGTCATGAACGCCCTGATGATGTTCAGCACCTGCTTATCGAGGCGCAGATATTCGCAGGCACGGCCGCCGGCGAGATAAAGACCCGCGTAATTTTCCGGCTCCACCAGCGCGAAATCGGCACTGATCCGGAACAGATGTCCGGGCTTTTCCGAATAGGTCTGGTCGCCCTCGAAATCGTGGATCGCAGTCTTGACCATCTCGCCCCGACGCTTGCCGGGACAAACGGCATCGACTTGAAAGCCGAGCATCAGCAAGGCTTGGAACGGCACCATCGCTTCATAATCCTCGGTATAGTCACCGACGATCATCAGGATCTTGTTGTCGCTGGGCTTTGCCATGAATTTCACTGTTTGCCGGGATCGCCCAACGACCGTTCACTGGTCGTTCGGTCCGGCACCTCCTGTCGAAAAAGGTAGGCCCGCCACACCTCAAGGGTCAACGAGACCGCCTTGACCAGCGCGGGTAAATAATTGACCTGACAGGGAAAAACGGAAAACGCCTTAGAAATGAGGAGGTTCACGCCGTCATCGGCGCAATTCGGCGAAAAGCGCATGACAAGGGATCACCACATGCGGTGTTTTCTTGTCATCGCAACGAGCAAACAGGACGTTTCCGAGACCATCCTGCACCGCATAAAAGCCTGCGACCAAAGGCGCAAACCACTGATTTTGATAAAACTTTATCCGAATTACTGAAATCGCAACGTCGGCTGTCAAGAAACTACCCTTCGAGGCCAAACCTGTTGCGTTGACCCATTCGAGCGCGTCTCGATAATCTTCGCCTTGATCGACATTCCTTAAAAACATGGGACTCGCAAGACGCATCAGCGATTGCGGCGGCTGAGCATTTGCGCGCAGCCGGTGGGAACATGCGCGCGGAGAGGCTGGGATGTCCGATCGGGACAAAAGAGAGAGGTGTCCACGAGATTTGGACAGGTGACGGCCGGGGCGGCACGTGTCGTGCCACCGGCATCCCAAGGAGGAAATGGAATGACAATGCTCGGTCTGCTCGTCGCTTTTGGCGGCGGGATTTTCGGCGCCGCAATCGGCGCCTTGCCTGCTTTCGCCTTCGTCGGCATCCTGACGATGCTTGGCGTCGGCATCCAGCTTGCGGTTGCCCCCGCGGCGACGGATTTCTTCGGCATCCCTTTCGGTGTGTTCGGCCCCCATGTCGGTGGCTTCGCCTCGGGTGTTGCCGCCGCAGCCTATGCTGCCAGCAAGGGCAAGCTTGATACCGGCCGCAATATCGTGACTGCCGGTATGGGCCTCAACAGCCCGGATGTACTGCTTGTCGGCGGCGCCTTCGGCATTGTCGGCTATGTAGTTTTCTGGCTACTCACCATGGTGCCGAATTTTTCGCCC
Organism: Aliirhizobium wenxiniae; assembly: GCF_014201355.1. GTDB lineage: Bacteria > Pseudomonadota > Alphaproteobacteria > Rhizobiales > Rhizobiaceae > Neorhizobium > Neorhizobium wenxiniae. The sequence goes on along the minus strand of NZ_JACHEG010000005.1, from coordinate 3,749 downwards.
ACGCTCGCCTGGACTGACCTGCCCGGCATGACCGTCGTCATCTCGGCCTTCATCGCCCGCTTCATCTGGGGCACATGCGGCCTGTGCGGCAAGGCAGAACCCGGTCGCAAGTTCTTCGAACCGACCGACGCGACCAAGTGGCTGGTCTTCCAGAGCGGTGTCGGCCAGCTGGTGATGATCGGTATCGGTGGCGGCCTGCTTGGAGGATGGCTTGGGCTAACCTATGGTACGCCGGGCGCACTTCTCGCCTTCGGCATCGCCGCATCCAGCCTGCTGTTCCTGACTGTCGGGGTGCTGACGCCGGTGACCCACCATATTATGCTGCCAGCTGCCATCGTCGGCGCATCGTCCGGCAGCATCATCTGGGCCGCAATCGCCGGTCTCGTCTGTGCCTTCGTCGGTGAATTTTTTGCCCGGCTGTTTCTCTGCCATGGCGACACGCATATCGACCCGCCAGCCTGCACCATCGCGCTGATGACACTGGTCTTCAACGGGCTGACGTTCCTGGGCTTCTGGGCTCTTATCCCGATTCCGGTCTGAAACGGCCTATCGGCCTCTTTGGACCGGAGGCGGTGCGATAATCCCTCCCGATCGCGCCGCCGCCATTTCATCGTCAGTCGAGAAGGACGTGCCCCGAAAGAAATCGGGGCACGTTTTTGTTCAGCCTCAGGCCTTGTCGAGGAAAGCCTGCAGCCGGTCGAAGGAGAAGGCTTCTTCAGTCAGGTAACGGAAATCCTCGACAACCTTGGCCCGCAGTTCAGGCGTGTCGATCGAGCGGCCCCAGAAAGACGTTTCCTGCAGATAGGCCGCAACCATGGCTTCGACATCACCGAGCGCACCTATCGCCTTGATCTTCTCGACCACTTCGGCTGCATCACGCGGCGGCAGGGCGTCTGCGCCCTTGAACCGGCCGAGATAGAAGGCCAGCCACGATGCCAACGACAACGTCATAAGCGGTGCCGGTTTGCCGAACTTTTCATTGTAGGCGAGCAACCGCTCCAGATTGCGCGTCTGGTACTTGACGATGCCGTTGAGGCTGATGTCATACCATAGATGGCGGATATAGGGGTTCTGGAACCGGCGCAGCACAGCTGCGGCAAACTCTTCCAGTTCTGCCTTGGGCAGTGTCAGGAACGGAATGACCTCCTCGTTGAGAAGCCGGTCGAGGAATTTTGCACCTGCAGGCTGCGTCACGGCCTCACCGACCGATTCGACACCGGCCAGCAGCGAGAGAGCGCAAAGTCCGGTATGCGCGCCGTTGAGGATGGCCACCTTGCGCGCCTTATAGGGCGTTGCATCCTCGACGACGAGCGTACCCTCGTCATGATCGGCAAGCGGAATCCGCAGGTCCGGCATGCCCGGCTTCTTTTCGATCACGAAGAAATGGAAAAGCTCGGCCGCCGACATGAACTTGTCTTCGTAGCCGAGTTCCTCTGCCAGAGCATCGGCCTCGGCACGAGGATAACCGGGCACGATCCGGTCTACCAGCGTGTTGTAGAAGGCATTATGCTGCTCTAGCCAGGTGATGAAGGCCGGATCGAGTTTCCACTCGTTTGCATGCTGCAAAACGATGCGCCGCAACTCGTCGCCATTATGGTCGATGAGCTCGCAGGCGATCATCTGCAGTCCTGCTTCAGGCTTTCCGCCGAATGCCGTCCAGCGCTCGAAGAGGAAGCGGGTCATCTTGCCGGGGAAGGAGACCTGCGGCGCATCCTCGAACGTGACTGTCGGAACATAGGCTATGCCGGCATCAGTCGTGTTCGAGACGACGACGGTGATATTCGGATCATGTGCCAGAGCCAAAACATCCTTCCAGCTCTCATGCGAGGGGATTTCCTGGCGCACGCAGGCGATCAGCCGCGGCTCGGAAACCTTCTCACCGGCATCGTTCATGCCGCGGGAGAGAACCGTGTAAACGCCATCCTGCTCGTTCAGAGTGAAGGGCAGGCCACCGGAGATCGGGCGGAGAACGATCACTCCCCAGTCGGAGCCGGCCTTTTCGTTCATAAGGTCGATCTTCCAATCGACGAAAGAGCGCAAGAAATTGCCTTCTCCCCATTGCAGAACACGCGGGGTCGGGCGGGCGCGGCCCTTCAGAAAGCTCTCATCGAGACGTTTCATATATCTTTTTCCTTGATGCAAAGGCATTGATGAAAGAGTGACCCGCGATTTGAAGATGACGAGATCGCAGATGTCTTTGATCTCGCAACGTGCCGTAGCGTCTTTCCCAACTTTCAGGACATATTCGCTATACCGAATGGAAAGCCGCGGCCGCGCAGGCTTTCATGGCAGCAGCTTGCATGAAAGCCGCCGGGAGAGCCGACGAAGGACCTGCATGAGATAGGATTTGCAGCAACACTTAACCCGATCGTCAGTGACATCAAGCCAGGGCCTACAACCTCGGACAATATTAAATAGCTGAAATCATTTCAGAAAAACAATGAGGCCGGCAACATTCGCGAACCCGTTCCAAACCGGCGAAATGCCGCAATGTAAAAATTCGTCTCAAACGGATTTTGATGGCAACAAACATGGCTTGGATCCGTACCCCACAAGCATGCCCGGATATCAGACCGGCTATCCGACCATTCTGACAGCAATATTCAGAAAGCTGCGCGGCGACATCTGGTCGCGTCATAGAGATTTCAGAATACGCGACAACCGCCAAAAATCATGCGTTTTCACCCCGGGGCGTCGGCTACTGAAACGGCTGGAACGAGGAAAAATGAAACAGGCCGAAAAGGACGCAGCCTGCAAAAGACAAGGCAAGGAGAATAGCGCCAATCGCACCGGATGAAGGTGTAGCGTTGGCGACTTTCTCGGGTGTCGATTGGTCTTCCTGCTTCGTTTCAAGCCGAGAGATATCACTCGAAACTTCGGCATCGCTTGCGACGGCGGCCTGCACATCCTGTTCCTCACCCACAGCCGTTGTTCGCCGGCGGACCGAGACATGCTTGATCGAACTCTCGTCGAACTTGACCGCAAACTTGAGTTGGGGTTTCACCTGAAGATCGTTCATGGCCTTCTCGGCTGCATCAACCTCATCTTCTGCATCCACCAGCGCGGTATAGGTAACGATATAGAACGGCATTTTGGGAAGCCACCGGGAATCTTGCTGGACATGCATTTGTTGCAAGCCTGATCGCAACTCATTGAGGCAATATCCGGGCCGGGACCGCTCGGCATTGTTATAATGCCTATTCAGTCACAGAGCCGAAGGTGTGAATAGCCCTCAGATTTGCAGACACCTTCTTTGCCAATTTTGAGTCGAGAACAGCATCATGGCAAATCGAATTCCGGTGAGGAATTTAAGCGGGACGCTGTGCTTCAGATCACGGAGCAAGGCCATCCGGTGGCGAAGAGGAGAAGCAGTTTGCAGCGTTGAGCGCTGACGGGACGACGAGGCCGAGGAGATCATGAGGCTGATAAGAAACCGGTTCGCTTCACCGAGAAGTTCGACATCTGAACATCCCCCACTTTCGACCGGACACTCAGAATGAGCAGGGAGGCCCAAGCACAGGCTTGAGGATAGGCTTATGTCCAACAGGAGCGGATTGACTTGATGATCTGTGACGCCCGTGGGCGGCACTGACAGAGAAATGCAAACCGCAGATTCTCGAGGAAAGCTATGTCCTTGGGGAGACAGTTTCCTCTGTGGCTCGATACAACGGGGGAGCTTTTTCTTAGGCGCCAAGAGGAGAGCTCTTGTCCATCGCCAGCATCGGCAGACTATTGGGGAGTGTTTTGCA
>NZ_JACHEG010000004.1 GCF_014201355.1 Aliirhizobium wenxiniae | reverse complement strand
CTCGGCTGGGATCCGGCCAAGGTCAATGTCAATGGCGGCGCGATCGCCATCGGCCATCCGATCGGTGCTTCCGGTGCACGCGTTCTTGTCACGCTGCTGCATGCGCTGAAAGCTCGCAACGCAAAGAAGGGCCTCGCAACACTGTGCATCGGCGGCGGCATGGGCATCGCGCTTTGCGTGGAAAGCTTCTGAAACACCCCTGTGAGGCCTCGGCTTCGCAAAGGCGTGGGCATCTGGTGGGTGCCCACGCCTCGATATTTTCCCGAGGGTGGACCGTGGCCCGAACGGTCATGCAACCCGCAGCAATATTGAAATCGATATCAACCGGACAAGCGCGAGCGGCAACGGCCGTTGCGATGAGGAGCCGTGCCTATACGGCACATCCCGCCAGAGGATTACATAAATGGCCAAAGATCAGTCTCACGTTCTCATCATCAATTGCGGCAGCTCGTCGCTGAAGTTCAGCCTGTTTGCCGGTGAAGGCCGTACGGCAGTCGTTTCGGGCCTCGCCGAAAATCTCGGACACTCGGAAAGCCGGCTGATCCTCAAGGAAAACGATGCGAAAGTTACGATTGCGCTTGATGGCGGCAACCATGATGCAGCGCTGCGCCGACTGATGGACAGCCTGAAGGAACGCGATCTGCTGGACGCGATCGGCGCTGTCGGGCACCGGATCGTACATGGTGGGGAGCGTTTCGTTAAGGCCACTCGCCTCGATGCTGCGGTCCTCGACGAGATCGAAGCTCTCTCTTATCTCGCACCGCTGCATAACCCGGCAAACGTGCTTGGCGTGCGTATCGCCATGGAAGTGCTTGGCTGGGTGCCGCACGTGGCGGTGTTCGATACGTCCTTCCACATGACCATCCCGCAAGCCGCGCATGCCTATGCCATCCCGCAGACCTATCGGGACGCAGGCATTCGCCGTTACGGCTTTCACGGCACCAGCCACGGCTTTGTTGCTAAGGAAGCAGTCGAACTGCTGGGCCTCGACGCCAAGGATCATGGTCTAGTGATTGCCCATCTCGGTAATGGTTCCTCCGCAACCGCAGTCCTGAACGGCGAAAGCGTCGATACGTCGATGGGCCTTACTCCGCTTGAAGGTCTCGTCATGGGCACCCGCTCCGGCGACATCGATCCGGGCGCACTCTTCCACATCGCCCGCGAGGACGGCCTGACGATCGACGAACTCGACACGCTGCTCAACCGCAAGAGCGGTCTGCTTGGTCTCTCCGGTCTCTCCAACGATTGCCGCACGCTGGAAAGTGCCGCGGCTGAAGGCCATGGAGGCGCGGTCCTGGCACTCTACGCAATGGTTCATCGCCTGGCCCGTTACATCGGCGGTCTTGCTACTTCCCTGCCCCGTCTCGACGCAATCGTGTTTACCGGAGGTATCGGTGAAAACTCGGCCTCCGTGCGCCGCAAGACGATCGCGAGGCTCGAGGTATTCGGCATCACCCTGGATGAAGAAACCAATGCTCAGATGTACGGCGGGCGTTGCGGCGTGATCAGCGCCTCCGGCAGCAGGACCGCTGCGGCCGTTATCGCCACCAACGAGGAATGGGCCATAGCAAACGAGGCCCGGCCCTATATAGGTAACGCTAGCTGAGGCGAAATACCCGATCAAATTCCGAGGCGTCCGGTCCTCATGATGGATTGCCGGACGCCTCAAAATAGATTTTCCCGGCATAGCCGGAACGGTCATGACAAATCGAAAGGCGATAGTTTCATGTCGGCACATCTCATTTTCCTCGCACCGCTGGCGCAAGACGTCGACCTGAGCGCCATAGCGCTCGGTTTCGTGCGAGCCCTGCAGCGTGACGGTCTGAAGGTCGGTTTCGTCAAGCCGATCGCCCAGCCGACAGCCAGTGAGCATCCCGGCTCGCCGCTGAAGACCACCGAAGTCTCCACCTATTTTGCTCGCAGCCTGTGCCTGACGGAGGCCCCCGAGCCGATCGCGTTCACCCACGCAGAAGATCTTCTGCGCAAGGGCGAGCTTGACCTGTTGCTGGAAGAAGTCGCAACGATGACGGAAGCCCTGCGCGCCGATCATGACGTCGTTGTCGTCGAAGGCCTGATCCCGTTTACCGATCTGCAGATCGTCCCCCGGCTCAATGTCGAAATCGCCCGAAGCCTTGACGCCGAGGTGGTGCCTGTGGTCAGCGGTGTCGACGATGACAAGCGGCTGACCGATACGGTTGCGCTCGCCGAGCGCCAGTACATGCGCGACGCCGATGGCCATTTTGCCGGCCTGCTCGTCAACAAGCTGCCTGAGACAAGCCGGCGTGAGGCGCTGACAGCGGCATTTGCCAAGGCAGGAATGGAAACGAGCATCATCCTCGGCGCGATCCCCTACGAGCCGAACCTGAACACGCCGCGCCTGTCCGATCTCGTCTCGTCGCTGGATCTCAGCGTCGTGCAGGGTTCCAAGCTCGATGCTGTGCGTGTCCGCGAGATCGTCGTCGGTGCGCGCTCGGTCGAGAAGATGATCGACCGCCTGCGTCCCGAGACGCTCGTCGTCATGCCCGGCGACCGCAGCGATATCGCGCTTGCCTCTGCGCTGGCCCATAGCCGCGGCGTGCCGCTTGCCGGCCTGCTTCTCACCTGCGGCGCACCGCTCGCAACCCCGGTCGCAGACCTGATGGCCTCGGTCGGCTCAAACATCCTGCCGATCCTCTCCACCCCCGACGATACCTATGCCACCGCCTCGCGCCTGGCCCATCTGAGCTATCATGTCAGCCAGGATGACAGCCAGCACATGGAAAAGGTCATCGATTTCGTCGCCGAACATATCGACACGACATCGCTGCGCGACCGCATCGGCACCTCGACCGAAGCACGCCTGTCGCCGCCGCGCTTCCGCAATCATCTGATCGAAGGCGCACGCCGCGCCAACAAGCGCATCGTGCTGCCCGAGGGTGAAGAGCCCCGCACGCTGCAGGCCGCAGTCATCTGCCACCAGAAGGGCATTGCCCGCTGCGTGTTGCTCGGCCGCCCCGATGCCATCCAGATGATCGCCAAGGCCAAGGACATCGAACTGCCCGCCGATCTGGAAATCCTCGACCCGCAGGCCGTGCGCGCCAACTATGTCGACGCCATGGTCGAGTTGCGCAAGTCCAAGGGCATGACGCCTCCCCAGGCAATGGCCCAGCTGGAAGACACCGTCGTTCTCGGCACCATGATGCTCGCCGTCGGTGAAGTCGATGGTCTGGTCTCCGGTGCGGTCCATACCACCGCCAGCACGGTGCGCCCTGCCCTGCAGCTGATCAAGACGGAGCCGGGCCAGAGCATCGTCTCCTCGGTCTTCTTCATGCTGATGCCCGATCAGGTCCTGGTCTATGGCGACTGCGCCATCAACCCGAACCCGACGGCCGACCAGCTGGCGGAAATCGCCGTGCAGTCTTCCGACACGGCAAAAGCCTTCGGCATCGATCCGCGGGTGGCGATGATCTCCTATTCGACCGGCACGTCGGGTACCGGCGGCGATGTCGACAAGGTGCGCGAAGCAACCGAGCTTGCCAAGCAGCGCAAGCCCGACCTGCTGATCGACGGTCCGATCCAGTACGATGCGGCAAGCGTCGAAAGCGTCGGCCGTTCCAAGGCTCCCGACAGCCCGGTTGCCGGTCGCGCCAATGTCTTCGTCTTCCCGGATCTGAACACCGGCAACACCACTTACAAGGCCGTCCAGCGCTCCGCCGATGTCGTTTCCGTCGGCCCGATGCTGCAGGGCCTGCGCAAGCCGGTCAACGACCTGTCGCGCGGCGCCCTTGTCGACGACATCGTCTTCACCATCGCGCTCACTGCTATCCAGGCGGACCAGCAGACGGAAAATCAGGGCGCCAAGAAGTAAGGCGCTATACAGAGAAAACAGACACCACCACGCCGGTTCCAATCGGCGTGGTCCAAAGGATGCGTTTCACAACGGGTTAGAGGTCGCGTCACCGAACGGCGAATAGATCCCAGTGCCCGATAAGGCAGCCCGAATTTTCCGCCCGTTCCAGTCGTGCCAAACGCCAGTCGTTGATATCCGTTTCAGCGAGAAGCCCGGTCTCGGCGGCAGCCGTTGCCATGCCGGAAACGAACTGCCGCTGCAGTTCCGCATGTGAACGGTCTAGCCGCCAAGGGCTTGGCGCCATTGCGACCTTAAAACCTTGCTCCTCGAGCAGCGCGCGCAAAACCGGTGCAGCAGTCGGACCGAGCGCAGGGCCAAATCCCTTGTCCTGTCGCTGGTGTGCGTTGAATGCCGCAACGACCTCTTCATCCACTGGATGAGAGCTGTCCCAGCGACAAACCCCGTCATAATTCAGCGCCGCGTAGAGGCCAGCTTCCGTCTGCACGACCTGCGCCAGCAATCGTACCAGAAACTCCTCGGAAACAAGGTCGAAAAGGGCGGAAGCCGTGATCAGCCGCGCTCCCGACAACAGGTCGATGGCAGGATCGCTCAGCTGTGCTTCGACACATTCTATCCGGGCAGATTGCCCATGCCGGTTTCTGGCCTCGGCAAGCAAAAACGGATCATTATCGACGAGCCGCCAGCGCCAATGAAGTGCCTCGGGCGAAAGCGCCCGGAAAGTCGAGCCCGTACCGGCTCCAAGATCGACAACAAGTGCCCCCTCACCGGCCGGCATCACATGATCGATTACTTGCCTGCGCAGATCGCAATCACGTGCCGCATGATCGGCAACTTCCCGTAGGTCAAGCCAGCGCTTGTCGAAACCGCTCATCGGATGCCCTTCAGAAAATCAGCCAACACCTTCGTGCCCGCCCGCCAGTCCGGCAGTTTGCGGCCGGCAACAAGGGAGCCGGCAGCATAATTGCGCCGCGCCTGTCGATCATCCAGCAGCGTCGCCAACGCTTCAGAAAATCCAATGACATCGCCGGGTTCCAGCAGAATTCCAGCACTGTCGGGCACGACGTCCGGCACCGCACCACCACGGCAACCAACAATCGGCAATCCTCGCGACATCGCCTCGGCAAATACCATGCCGAAACCTTCGTAACGACTTGCCAGGGCGAAAATATCGGCCCGATCATATTCAGCATCGACATCATCGAGAGCGCCTGTCACGGCAATCCTGTCGTCGAGCCCATGATCCGTGATCTGCCGACGCAGGGCGGATGCGGATACCGGATCCATGCTGTCGCTACCGACGATACGGCAATGCCATGGCCGGTCACGCAGCCGTGCCAGCGCCGCGACGAGCGTTGCGTGATCCTTGCGCTGCGTCAGTGAACCTACGGCGAGGATCAACGGTGGTTCACCATCAATTCCACCCCGAGCGGGACTGGCCGGTTCGGTGCCCGGGATAGCGACACAGATCGCATCTGGACGGACGCGAAAATCCGAGATCAACGTACGGGCGGTTTCCGGACTTGTTACGATAATCCCACGCGTTGAGACGAGCGCTGTAGCCTCGCTCTTACGAAGATTTTGCGCTTGTCGTTCCGAAATCCCTGTTTCCAGCGCCAAGGGGTGATGTACGAGCGCGATCAATTTCAGCCGTATTGCCTCCTGACGAGCAATCTCGGGCATGGCACCGAATGCCAGCCCGTCGACGAGGACGAGGCTTTCATCGGGAAGGCAGGCAAACTGCCTTGCCGCAGTCTCCAATTCGTTACGGCTCGGAGCCGGAAAGCCATCAGGCAGGCGGACATGATCGACCCGCCAGCCGAGCTTGCGCAGTTCCTCGATCACGCGCCGGTCATAACCATAACCGCCGCTACGGATTTCAATGTCACCCGGAATCGCAAAAACGAGATGCGGTGCGTCAGTTTTTCTATCTGCGTGGCTCAAACCGCAGCCTCGTACCACGCCCGTGCGACATGGCTCTCGTGCAGCGTGATTTTCAGCCGGCAAACTCGCTTTCCGCCTGGCCCCAACTCACCGGCATCGATACGGCGGCGCAGGTCATCGAAAATGTGTTTGGCCAGCACTTCCGTCGTTGTGATCTTGCCGCGAAAAACATCCAGTTCATCGAGATTCTGGTAATTGAGCGGTGCAACTGCATCTTTCAAAACGGCCGTCGCCAGTCCGATATCGACACCGAGACCATTCTCGTCGAGATCTTCCGTCATGAACGCCGCATCGACGACGAATGTCGCGCCGTGCATGGCTTGGGCGGGACCGAACACCTCGCGCGGCAGGCTATGGGCAATCATCATATGGTCGCGCACTTCGACAGCAAACATCGTTCTCAGGTACTCCGGTTGTCAGACATAGCGGATGCGGTGGCACAAGGTGTCCGGATCGGACAGGATGGTGATGTAGCGGCCAGCAAGGTCGTTGAAAGCCGTCTCCCCGGAAATCAGGGCATCGAGACAATCATCCGCCAAAAGCGCCAGCGCCGTTTCAAGTCGCCGCGAAAGTGGCCATCGGGCTCTTCGTGCCGCTGGAACATGGCCCACCTGCGAGCCAACGATCGAAAGACGGTGGCTATGAAACCGGCCCCCGAGCGGTACGACGGACGAGCTGTCTCCGAACCACGACATTTCAACGATCCGTGCTTCGAAACCGGCGACGGCAATGGCCGTCGAAAGGCCATCGGACGTTGCCGATGCATGGATGACCACGTCGCTATCGCAGGCAGAGACCTCGGCATCGCCCGGCAGAGCGAAGCTGCAGCCGAGCGTTTTGGCGAGCCTGCCGCGGTCCGGGTTGACATCGACCAGTGTCACTTGCGTTCCGGGAACCTTCGCAGCCAAAAAACCTGCCAGCAGCCCCACCAGCCCGCCGCCAACAATGGTCACCTTGTCGCCGGCCATGATGCCAGCGTCCCAGATGCCGTTCAGCGCCGTTTCCATATTCGCGGCCAATACGGCACGAGCGGCCGGCACTTCCGATGGAACCGGAATTGCCATGTTCGCCGGTATATGAAACAGGTCCTGATGCGGATGAAGACAAAAAACCGTCTGGCCGATCGGCCTTTCACCACCGGCACTGACTTTACCGACCACCGCATAACCATATTTGACCGGAAACGGAAAATTGCCGGCCTGCATCGGAGCACGCATGCAGTCGCGCTCGCTTGCGGGGACGGCTCCTTCGGCGACCAGTGCTTCCGTCCCCCTGCTGATCGCCCCAAAGCTGCTCTCGACCAGAAGTTCGCCTTCACCAAGCGTGCCCAGCGATGTCGATCTCAGTTCGGCTTGCCTGACGCCGGTCAACCACAACGCGCGCGACATCGTCATGTGCGATTTTCCGCCAGTATTTGGCGGGAAGCACCGGTTTCTTGTTCGGACCTGAATGCATGATCCGGTCTTCGCCAGCGACGGGCGGCATGCGGGACCAGCGGACTCAATATCCGGGGCATCCGCACCTCTTCCGGAACGGCGAACAGGCCGAAACGCGCGGTCCATCGGCCGAAACCTCTCGAAGCGGTAAGCATGGTAAACGGGATTGCCAGACAGAGGCCGGCCACCATCGGCAGCGTCCAGAAAAGAGCGCTGGCCCCCGCTCCGAACAGGAGGGTGATGCCGAGCGAAAAGCCGATGACAGTCTGCAGCCCCATGGTTTTGAGCGCCGAGCGGAAAGAAACGCCCAGCCTGTCGCGGTTCTGGCCGCTCCATGTCACACAGCGCCCGAACGGCAGGCACAGCAGAAAAACAGAGACATAAACGGCAATGATCGGCGCCATCAGCATAGAGGCGAGGATTTCGAGAACGACGGAAAACCCGAAACGCAAACCGCCGCCGTAGCGGCGCACCGCCCCTCTGGTCAGACAGACATCAAGCATGCCGGCCAGTTTGGGGGCGATGGACATGAAGAAGATGGCCGCGAAGAGCGAAAGACCAAGCTGCAGATAGGCGGGATCAAAGCCAGCCGACATGGCCTTCCAGGCGGCAACAAAGGTTGCGGCAATCCAGGCAGGCGGCGCGACATACATCAAGATTGCCTGCAACAGCTGAAATCGACTGAGCGATTTCAGTCCGGGTTCGAACAGGAAGCGCCAATATTGCATGTTTCCCTGGCACCAGCGCAGGTCGCGCTTGGCGAAATCGGGAAATGTCGGCGGATTGGCTTCGAAACTCTGCGTCTCGACAGGCAGAACCCGAACCTCATAGCCGCCGCGCCGCATATAGGCGGCCTCCAGCTGGTCGTGGCTCAGCACATATCCGCCGAGTGGCGGTGAACCAGGCAAGACGGGAAGATTGCAATGCGCCTGGAATGCCGCGGTGCGGATCAGGGCATTATGCCCCCAATAGGGACCGCAATCGGCATTCCACCATGCTGCGCCCATGGTGAAGGTCCGCATGCCATGCCGCATGCCGAATTGAAACATGCGCGCAAAGCCGCTGGTGGCAGGCATTCCCACGACCAGCGTCTGCAGGATGCCGATTTCCGGCCTCCTCTCCATCGCCGCAACAAGCCGAATGATCGCATCGCCGGACATGACGCTGTCTGAATCAAGAGGCAGGAAGAAATCATAGTCCTTGCCGTGTTGATCGAGAAATTCATGGATATTGCCGGCCTTGTAGCCGGTATTGATCTCGCGCCTACGATAGATAGGCCGGTTTTCCGCCGGCATGCCAACCGCTTCCAAAAAGCGTTCAAAGCCGGTCATCTCTGCTTCGGCGACGGCTTTGTCGAACGTGTCGCTTAGGACGAAGATCCGGAAATGATGTGCAAGACCTGTCGCCTTCAGGCTTTCGGCCATTGCCTCCAGCCGCGCCAGAGGGGGAAGCGGATCTTCATTTCTGAGGAACAAGGTCAACGCGGTTCGGGACGACAGAACCCGTGGCCGGTTGTGAAAACCCGTGGGGTAGAACGGATAGATGCTGCGCGCCGGGTCGCCCGGTCCGTGCTGTAGCACAAGGCCGATGATCGCATTCCAGAAGCCCAGCACCGTCCAGGGCATGGCCAGCAGAAAACCGATCAGCATGACAGCTTCGAAGACATCGATCCCATCCGGCGAAAGGATACGAAACAATCCATAAGCAAGCGCTGCAATCGTCCCGATATTGAGTATCAGCACGATTATACGACGTGTCCCGACCGATAGTCCTTCATATCGGAAAACCTCTTCCGGCGCGGTCGCGTGATGATCGGTGCGGCCGCTCTCAAGTCCGTCGTCAGAAGCGGTCTCGGTGGAGTTCGGCCGGCTGGTATGCAGATCCATGTAGGCATGCTTTCGGTGGGGGTCCGATAGCTAAAATTAGGCGCCGGAAACGTTTCAACAAGTCGGCAGGTCGCTCAAACAGGTCATCTTCGTTCTCACGAACGGGTGATCTGCGATCACAAGAATACGGATACCCCCGGTAGGCGCCTCTAAAACCCGGCTTCTCGGAAAAGCACCATCAGCACGCGCCGCCAGGCGCGTTCGGCGAAGCTGACGCCCGTGCCGTCCAGGAGCATGACGCCCTGGACCGATCGACCGGGGAGAAACGCGACGTCGCCAATCCTTGCGACGACTGCATATTGTGCCGATATCGGCACCAGCCGTTGGCGCTTGTCCTCAGTTGCAACGTGTACTGCAATCGCTCCGTGATGTTGCGAGGAAAGCTGTGGCAGGTCGATTTCGCGCGCTCCGGCTTCTGCAATCGCGGCAAGCGTTACTGGCAGCCGTGGCTGCGAAAGATCGTCTGGAATGAACCACCCCGCTGCATTGACGGAGAGCCGCGAACTATCATTGCCCGCCACATATCCCCGTGCAACGGACCCGTTGCCAGCTGAAAGAATGGCGATCTGCTCATTTCGCCCAACCCACTGACCGACCAGAATTTCCGGATTGATCTCGGTGATCGTGCCCTCGAACGGCGCCCTGACGATGAGTGACGCCTTGCGTTCCTCAAGCCCCGTCTTGCGGGCGAGCGAACTGCCAAGTTCGCTTTCTATGATACTACGCTGGGCGAGGTCATCGGCATTGGCGCCGACGCGGGCGAGACGCGAACGGGCAAGCTCTATCTCGACATTGGCGATCCGCAGCTCTTCCCTGATCTGCGGCGCATCGATGACGAACAGGATGTCGCCCGCCTTCACCGCCTGCCCGGATGAAATATCGAGTTTTTCCACGCGCCCCGGTTCTTGCGGATAGAGCCGCACGAACTGTTCGGGATAGATCACCGCCGGTGCTGTCACGCGGGTCGAAAGCGGCAGGAAGGCAAGGACCAGAAGCAGCCCGAGGATCGAGAGCGTAACATAGGTCCGCCGGGTTCTGACGATATCGCTGCGCATGGCCCACCACTCCTTCACTTCCATGACGACGGGACGAATGATGAAAAAGCCGATCTCGACGACAAAAAGCAGGATGCCGACAAGCTTGATGGTGAAGTGATAAACGAGCACGGCAATGCCGAGATAAAGCACCAGCCTGTAGATGGCGGTGGCGATCGCATATGCGGTGAGGATGACATCCAGCCGGGGTGGAAAGGCTTCCGGCGCAGCATAACCGGGCTTGAACAGAAATTCTCTCAGCCGCCAGCGCATGTGCCGGAAACTGCGCGGCTGCAGGTTTTCCACCCCAAGCATATCGGCCAGAATGTAGTAACCGTCGAAGCGCATGAACGGGTTGAGATTGACGAGGAGGCTCAACACCACGCCGGTGGCGGCGAGCACGAAGATCGCGCTGCGCAGCGGTCCGTCCGGCACAAAGGCCCAGGCGAGAAGCGCATAAGCGGCGACCGTCAGCTCAACCAGCATGCCGGCGGAATCGATCCTCAATCTTTGCCAGCGTGACTTCAGCTTCCAGGCATCGCTGACATCGGTATAGAGCAGCGGCATCATCACCATGAACGCCACCCCCATGGTCGGGATACGACAGCCGAAGCGATGAGCCACATAGGCATGGCCGAGTTCATGCAGGCATTTTATGAAGATCACCGACAGGATGGAGATCGCCGCCCCCTCCAGCGAAAAGACGAAAGGGAACGTTCCGATGAAGGAATCCCACTGGCGCGAGACGAGATACACGCCGATAAGTCCAACGATGGCAGAAAGCCACCAGAATACCCGACTGAACAGGAAAGCGACATACGGCCATGTGGCGCGGATGAAGGGCTCGGGTCGGACCAGCGGAATCTTGAAGAACAGGTAATTGTGAATGAGCCGCATGAACCAGGCGTGGCGCGGTTGCGCCTTCTGATGCAGTGCCCGCCAGGCGCCGCGCGTCGGCTCAACCAGCAGGAGATTATGTTCCAGCATCCGCACGACCGTACCGAGGTCATCTACCGACAGGCGCTCGACGAGCCGCGCATTGACTGTCCGCAGAAGATTTCCCACCGTGCGGCTGACATTCCACAGGCTCAGAAGCTGGAACATCTCATAGGTGATGCGGAAGAAGCGGTTGCGGATCGGGTCGAACACCACCCAGGTCGGAGCGCCGGAATAACTTGCCCCTACCCGCATGATCTGCAGGTCTTCGCGAAGCACCGGCAATGGCGCATCCTGAGGTTTGGCGATCTGGGGCTGGCCGACGATCATAGGCCCAGCCGCTGGCGGATGACGGAGATAGGCTTGCGGAACAGGTAATAGGCGAGCGCCACCTTCTCACCGCTGATCTGCGCCGTGCCACGAATCCCGAGGCGCATCTGCTGCGGTTCACCATCCAGCGCCGCATAGATGCGGTAGGCCAGCACATCGCCTTCGATCATCCGGGCCTCGAAGGACGCCGCAACAACCTTGGCACTTGCCGGATTGAGCGGATCGGAATCGAGAAAGGCCCGCACCTTCGCGCCCTTGGAAACCGCGATGGCATCGGCCACCGGCACATCGATGCGCAGCTGCATGCGGTCCGGATCGGCCACTTCCATGATCCGTTCGCCGGTCGTCACCGGCCGCCCCACCCAGTCGCGACGGTCGGTATAGATGGCAATGCCATTAGCCGGAGCACGCACATCGGTGCGCTGCAGCATGTCGCGGGCATAGTCACGTTTGGCAGCCGCAACCGTCAATTCACTGCGGGTGATCGCCAGATCCGCCCGCAGTTTCGGATCGGAGACAGCCCCTTGCGTCACCTGCATCAGCTTGGCTTCCGCGACGCGCACGTCCTGTTCGGCGACCGCGAGCTCGTTGCGCAGCATAACGTCCGACATTTTCAAGAGCGGCTCGCCCACTCTGACGGCCTGGTCCGGATTGACGACGATGCTGTCGATCACGCCATCTATCGGGGCCGCGATGATGCGCGGTGAGATCGGTGCGACCTCGACCGGCGCCAGAACCGTCAGGGGAACCGGGTAAAAACCGAGCGTAACGGCCACAACTGCGGCGGCGGCGAGCAACGGCTTGACCTTGATGCGCCGTTTCAGCCTGCGCTCACCGACAAGTGCTGCCCAGGCATGGGCGTAGGCGCCGGACAAACGGCGAGCAATCAACAGGTCGGCTTCCGTCCATGGCATTTCGCGGGCAAGCAGCATTCCGCCAAACACGGTGCCATCCCTGAGCTTGAAGGGAAACCAGGCGATGAAACGATAGGGAAAATTCACGTGTTCGGTATCGCCAGGCGGACAATAAGCGGGCAGCGCGAAATCGCGGGGTGCTTCTACGCCCTTGTCGGCGCGCAGTGACTGGACGATGGCCTCGATCCAACGGATTCGCGGCGAATTGCGATCGACGCTACCGATCGAGGTGACGGCCTTGACGATCAGGTTTTCCGGACGCCCGGCAAGCGCAAAAGCTTGTCGGCATTTGGTGATGCGGATCGTTTCGTTGGCAATCAGGAAGGCGAGTTCGCTCACCGTCTGTACCTGGCGGGCCTCAGCCTCGGCCCGTAGCAACAGCTCATATCCCTTCGACACGGCCACGGGATCGGCGACGGTGGCCGCAGAGGGGCGAAGTGAAGCCTTGATATTCTGTTCCATCACCTCATCCCCCCGATGCGGGGTTGAACTCGGTCGGGCCGCTCATGCCCGGCAGAATATGGTTCGTGTCGCCGGTAAAGCGACCGGTAACCTTCACCGTCTGACTGACCGGATCGACAATCGCTGCAATTCGCGAAACCTCGGCCTCTTTCTTCTCTCCGGTTTCGTCGATCGTGATGCCGAACCGTGTTCCGGGTTTCAGCCATTTCAGCCAGCTCGACGGGAGAAGTGTCTCGATCTCAAGATCGCCTTCGCTGACGATTTGCATCAGTGGCTGGTTCGGTTCGGGTATCTCATGCTCATGGGCGCGCATGAAGGCAATGCGGCCATCATAGGGCGCGCGGATAACACAGCGCGACATCTTGCTGTGAAAAGCCTCCAGTTCGGCGGAGGCCTGATCTGTCTTTGCCTTGGAAAGCGATACCTCGAACGTGCCGACCGCCTTGGAGCGCGCAAGCCGGACATTGTTTTCGTGCGTGATCGTTTCCGCCCGCAACATGGCCTCGGCCGATTTCACCTGGGCTTCCAGATCGGCACAGTTGAAGGCAACGAGGATATCGCCCTTGGCAAAATGCTGTCCTTCGCGAAACGGCAGGGAGGCGATCGGGAAGATCAGATCCGTGCCGATCATCGCCTCATTAACGGCCTTGACGATGCCGCGCAGCGTTTCTCCATGCTGTTGCGCCTGGACCGAGCCCGCAACGGTGGTGACGAGTGCCGCAAGGACAAGACCCTTTACATTCCATGTTCGCACGACACTCTCCTCACAGTGCTATTCTGGCTCACACCGTTATTTGGCGGCGATCACCTCGATCTTTGCCGGCCCGCCTCCATCGGTCCACATGGTCCTCAGCTGCGCTGCCATCTGCTCGACGCTGGAAGCAGTGGAAAGCCCGGCCGGGAACGGATCGACGCCGAGTGAGGCATAGATATTGGCATAGGCGTTCTGCAGATCCGCATAGGCCATATCGAGCTTGGCATCGGCCAGAAGCGCATTCATCTCCTCGCGGATGAGGATCTGCTCGCTGGTACGCTGCGCCGTCGTCTCGTCCCTCACCTGTTTCAAGATACGATGGGAAACGTTGGAAAGGGCTGCAGCCGTTCCATAGGATTTCTTCAGATGCCCATAACGGACGCGGCTGATATGGACCTGAGTCATGATCGCCATGGCGACGGAGAGCGCACGAGCGTCGAGCACCTCCTTCTCTGCCTCGATCTTTTTGCTGACTGCCGGCATGCTGACGAGCTTCATCGCGTTGAAGCTGACCTTCGTGCCCCATGACAACCAGTCATTGGTGGAAATGAATTCGTTCGAATCGTAATTCGCTCCGGCATAGACGTTGAAGCCCGGCAAAATATCGAGAAGTGCGGCATTGACCTCCTTCTCGTTGATCCTTGTGCGGTAGGCCACTTCACGCATTTCCGGGCGGTTTTCCACCGCGATGCGGAACATTTCCGGCATGTTGTCGGGCACGGCGAGCTTGGTGGAGGCGCGCTTCGGCACAGTGAGAGTGAAATGGGTTCCGGGCGTCACATTCATCAGCGCCGCAAGCTGGCTCTTGGCGACCTTCAGCTCGCCTTCCAGCATTTCGACCTCGCGTTTGACCTCGATCAGCTCGCGTTCGTAGGTGAGCGCCACAAGCGGTGAGCTCTCACCGCCGGAAGACAGGCCGCGCGTATCGCGCAAGGCTCTGGCTACCCGGTTCTCGAGCGCCCTCATGCGTCCGACAAGACGCTGGTAACTGACGGCCCGCCAATAGGCGGTGCGTACGTCCTCGATCACCTTGTTGACGATCCGACGCTTCATCTCTTCCTGGATCAGCGCCTGATCAGCCGCCTGCTTGGCCCGCACATAGGAGAGGCCGAAATCGAGGATGTTCCACGAGAAGGTCAGGTCGGCAGTGCGGATATTGTCGTCGCGCGTGGAGGGGGTCGATGCATCCGCTTCGTTACGCCCGGCATACCCTGCTCCTGCCACCACTTTGGGCAGCGCGCTGTAGCTGACAAGGTCGGCTTCACGCGTTTTCAGGGCCGCTTGCATAATCTCGACTTTCGTGTCAAGGTTGTATTTAAGCGCTCTTGCCATGGCCTGATACAGATCGACCGAGCCTGTCATCGGCTCCTGGTTTGCTGTCGCCCGAAGGAGTTTTTCATTTCCGAAGGTTGCGTTTACCTCCGGAGTGAATGGTTCCGTTTTTACCGTGCACCCGGTCGCAAGCAAGACGGCAAGCACGGTCCAAATCAGCGGAAACTTCACTGCGTCACCTCTTAAGTCATTGCATCGATACCCTCGCGACAAGCGATACCAGGGAACGCGTGCTTCCGACTTTGAGCCACTCAACTTTGACATGGGGCACAAACGCATTCGGAAACCCAGGGCTGCTTAAACATTTACGAATATGATTAATAAGGACCTAATGGATTAGCTCTCCCGAACGTGTGGATGACATATTCCTTCGCGCGATGGATGCGCCAAGAATTGACGAAATGTGCCGATTTTAGCCTTTTTCAATGCTATATCTTGCACTACTAAAATTCGCAGTCGGCGATTAGTATTTCGTAAACAAGACGATTCTAATCCTTGGAACTCGTTAATCCGACAACCGTTGCCCGAGCGATTTTCGTACAACCGGGCATATATCCGCACGGTCTGTCGGGAGTCTTAAAGCGGGAGACACGGCATGAACGAGCATTTCACTCGTCCTGAAAAATCTTCGCCAGCCGGCAAGAAAGCCGGAAAATCGAAGCGAGGATCACAGGACAAGTTCAGTTCCATGCTCATGGAACTTGAACAGCGAATTGCCTTCGACGCGGCAGGCGCTGCAACCGTAGATCACGCGCAAGACGAGCGTTCCACAAAATCAGGCGATGCCGCTGACGCCCACCCGGCCGCGGAAGCAAGTGATCGCGACAGCGACGCACTGTCAAAGGCGCTGGCCGCCGTACCGGACGCCGCACCCGAGCCAACGCAACCACCGATTGAATCCGTAAGACAGGTGGTGGTGGTCGACAGTTCTGTTCCGGACTACGAAACGCTGCTTCAGGACATTGACGGAGATTTCGAGGTCATCGTGCTTGAGAAGGGGCGCGACGGTATCGAACAATTGGCAGAAGCCCTGTCTCACATGAAGGATGTGGAACAGGTTCACATCATTTCCCATGGCGATGAGGGGCGGCTTTATCTCGGCTCGGCGGAGCTGACGATCGAATCCATGGCCGGCGATTACGCCGACGAATTGCAGGGCCTGCGGTCGTCCCTGACCGACGATGCCGATATCCTGATCTATGGCTGCGATTTCGCACGAGGGGAACTTGGTCAGAATGCCGCCCGGATGATGGGCTACATGACAGGTGCCGATATTGCCGCCTCGACCGATTCCACCGGCAACGCGGCACTCGGCGGCGACTGGGACCTCGAATACCGCACCGGTGAGATCACCGCGTCCGTTCTCCCGTCGCTTGATGCCCAACGCGAATATGCTGAGCTCCTGAACGTCCAGGCAAATGTGGGCAATGGTGCGATGCTGGTCGTTTCCGGTCGTACGATCTACAGCGTAGATGTAACGATCGGCAAGGCGACAGCAATCACCATCGCTCCGGCAACCGTCGGCGGCGTGGCAGTTGGTGACGTCCTGAATTCGCTCTCGGTCGATCAGCAGAACGGCCTGATCTATTACACCGACAGCAGCACCGCCAATACCAACCGCGCACTCTACGCCTACGATTTCATCAACAATACGCATATCCTGATTGACAGCGATCTGACCAACAACGGCGCCGGGCTGAGCATCACCACCGGCACGACCGGTGTCGGGGGTGGTGCCGCGGCGTTCTATCAAGGTTCGCTTTATCTCGGTGTGGAAAACGTCACCGGCACAGACGACCAGATCTATCGCATCACCTTCGGCAGTAACGGGCGCACGATCGCCTCGGCTTCCACGTTCGGGGCAGCCATTACCGGGACGAACGACTGGGGCGATTTCGCCATCGATACCACCAACGGCTACCTGCTTAGCCTTAACGGCGCCGCCGCCACCATTACCCGCTACAATCTTGCAAATGGTGCGATTGTCGGCACAATTGCCAACCCGAGCGGCACGAGCCTCGCTCAAGGCGGCGGCGATCTCAACGGCAATACCTATCTCGTCGGCACGTCATCGCTGCAGCAGATCAACGTCAACACGGGCGCGGCTGTCGGTTCGGCAATCACCATCACGACGAACGGCACCACCGTATTGACGGGTATTGCCGATGCGGCCCGCTGGGTGCCGCCGACGGGCTCGATCGGCGACCAGATCTATGACGACAACAATACGAATGGCACATTCGATACCGGCGATGTCGGCATCGCCAATGTCACCGTCCAGCTTATCGACGATGTAAACGGCAATGGTGTCGCCGATGCCGGCGAACGCGTGCTGGCGACCGACACGACCGGCGCCGATGGCAAATACCTCTTCACCGGCGTGTTGCCCGGTCAATATGTGGTACGGGTCACCGATACCAACGGCGTTCTGGGCACGGCGGCAGCGACCACCGCAACCGTACAGGCGGCAACCCTGACAACGATCGGTGCTGTTAATCTCAATGGAGATTTCGGCTACAACGCAGACGCCCCGATCGTGGACCTCAATTCCGGCACCACACCGTCGCAGATCATCAACAATGGCGCCAATCCCGGCGGTACCGGCTGGACGGTCGGCGGCAGTGCGGGAGCGGTCAACAGTGGTGGTTTTGCGTGGACGGGTGACAACACCACGGGCACGCTGACGCAGACCGGCATTTCCGGCTGGAACAACGGTTCGGCGCCGTCGGGCGCAGCGCAGCTGACTTTCGAGATGGGCTGGAACAACGGCATCCTGCTCGGTTTGCCGAACGATACGACGCTGCCTTCCACGGTCGACGTCTCCATCGGCGGCGTCGTTTACGCACGTATTACGACGGGAACGGTCAACGGTACGCCGAATACGGCGACGATTACCTATCTCAACGGCGCAAGCGGTTCTCCATCCACTGTCGCTGCCTCGACGTCCGGCAGTTGGACACGCACCGGCATCACCATCAATCTGCCAAACACGGTGGCGGCCAACGGTAATCTCGTGTTCAGCTTCTCCAGTGTCGGTGCCGGCCTTGTGGTCGCAACCGACGACATTTTCATCGATAATGTCAGCGCCCTGACCAATGTCGATGCCGTTGCCGGCGTCAACTATACGACGACCTATACGGAAAACGGGGCCGGCGTCTCGATCGGCAGTACCGCGACCGATGTGCGCGACCTCGACAGCACCAACATCCGTTCCGCGACCATCGTGCTCACCAACGCCCAGGCCGGCGACCTGCTGACGCTTGGAACATTGCCGACCGGGATTTCCGGAACAGTCGATACATCCGTCACCGGGCAGGTTACCGTCACCCTGACGGGTGCGGCCACCAAGGCGAACTATGCTGCCGCCATCCGCGGCATCACCTTCTCCAATACGGGCGATAACCCGAGCACCACGGCGCGTGTGATCAACGTCACGGTCAGTGACGGCGGCCTGACGTCCGCCGTGGCTACCTCGACGATCAGCGTCATCGCCGTCGACGACGCGCCGGTCAACACACTGCCGGCCTCCGGCTGGACGACCAACGAGGATACCAGCGTCGCATTGTCCGGCCTGTCGATCGCCGACATCGATGCAGGCAACGGCACGATGACGGTGACACTCAACGTCGCCACCGGCACGATCACCGCTGCCGCAGGCAGCAATGTCACGGTTACCGGCACCGGAACAGGCACGATCACGCTGTCGGGCTCCGTCACCAACATCAACGCCTATCTCGCGGCTGCATCAGCTCTCGTTTATGTGCCGGTCGCGGACGCCAACGGCGCCGTGGTCCTGACCATGACGACCAACGACAACGGCAATACCGGAACCGGCGGACCGCTGACGGATATCGACCAGCGCAACATCACCATCAATCCCGTCAACGACGCGCCGGTACTCGACCTCGACGGCTCGACCGCAGGCTCCGGTTATTCGATCGGCTATACGGAAAACGCTGCGGGCGTTGCGATCGCCAACACAAATAACTCGGTCATCGATGTCGACAATACCAACATCGCCTCGGCGACGATCGTTATCACCAACGGTCAAGTGGGAGACGTTCTGGCCGCGACCGGCACATTGCCGACAGGTATTACCGCCAGCTACAATTCCGCAACCTACACGCTGACCCTCACGGGGTCGGCCACCAAGGCGGCCTATCAGACGGCGCTGGCGCAGATCCTCTACTCCTCGACATCGGACAACCCGACAATCGGCGGCACGGTGACGGGCCGCAATATCAGCGTCTCCGTCAGCGACGGCGCGCTCGCTTCCAACACGGCCGTCACGACGGTGGCGGTCACCGCCGTCAACGATGCACCGGTCAACACGCTTCCGGCCGCTGGCTGGACGACCAATGAGGACACCAATGTCGCGCTGACCGGCCTGTCGATTACCGATCTCGACGCTGCGACAGGCTCGATGTCGGTGACGCTGAACGTCGCGTCCGGCACGCTTACCGCGACAGCGGGCGGCAGCGTCGCGGTCAGCGGTTCGGGGACGAACACCATCGTGCTGACAGGCACGTTCGCCAATATCAACGCCTATCTCGCCTCTGCCTCCGCACCCGTCTATGTCCCGGTCGCCGATGCCAATGGGCCGGTCGTCCTGCGGATGACCACGAGCGACAACGGCAATACCGGATCCGGCGGCCCGCTTACCGATACCGATACCGCCACGATTAACATCACCCCCGTCAACGACGCGCCGATCCTCGACCTCGATACCGGCAGCTCCGGCACCGGATACTCTACGAGCTACACCGAAAACGGTACGGGCGTCGCCATCACCGGCGCATCCAGCCTGATCACCGATGTCGACAATGCCAACATGACGTCGCTGACTGTCTCGATCGGCAATGGCCAGGCGGGCGACGTTCTGGCTCTTGCCAATCCGCCGGCGGGCATCACCGTAAGCTACAATGCGGCGACATTCACCCTGACGCTGACCGGTTCGGCCACCAAAGCGGACTATCAGACGGCCCTGCAGGCGATCCGCTATTCCTCGACGTCCGAAAACCCGTCGACCATCGCCCGTACGATCAACGTCGTCACCAATGACGGCGCGGTCAATTCCAATACGGCGGTTGCGACCGTCAACGTGATTGCCGTCAACGACGCCCCCGTCAATACCGTCCCCGGCCCGCAAACGGTTCAGGAAGATGTGCTGACCGCCATTGCCGGGCTCTCCGTTACTGATGTGGACAGCACCAATGTCACCGTGACGCTGACGGTCGCCAACGGCATCCTCTCGCCCTCGGCGACAGCCGGAACAGTCACGGGGGCCGGGACCGGTACAGTCACCATTTCCGGCACGCAGGCCCAGGTAAACACCGTGCTTGCCTCGCTTCGTTACCAGGGCAATGCCGACTACAACGGCACCGACACGCTGACCATGGTCACCTCGGACGGTTCGCTTTCCGATACCGATACGGTCGCGATCACCATCACGCCGGTCGCCGACATTGTCGATGATACAGTCACAACCAATGAAGACACGCCGCTCTCCTTCAACGTCATCACCGGCACGAACGGTGCATCGGCCGACAATTTCGAGAATTCAGGCCGTACACTGACCTCAGTGACCCAGCCACCCGCAGGTCAGGGCAGCGTCACCTTCAATGCCGACGGCACGCTCACCTACACGCCGACCGCCAATTTCAACGGCCAGACCACATTCACCTACACCGTTACCTCCGGCGGCGTCACTGAAACGGCGAACGTCACCATCAACGTCACCGCTGTCAATGATGCGCCGGTCAACACCCTGCCGGCCTCGGGCTGGGCGACCAATGAAGACACCAATGTCGCGCTGACCGGCCTGTCCATCACCGATGTCGATGCCGGAACCGGCTCGATGAGCGTACAACTCTCGGTAACCGCAGGTACGCTCAGCGCCACATCGGGCGGCAATGTCATCGTCACAGGCTCGGGCGGCACGATCACACTCACCGGCACACTTGCCAATATCAACGCCTATCTCGCTTCCGCTTCCGCCCCGGTCTATGTCCCGGTCGCCAATTCCAATGGCAGCGTCACGCTGACCATGACCACCAGCGATGGAGGCAATACCGGCACGGGCGGCACGCTGACCGACGTCGATACCCGCCCGATCACGATTTCGGCCGTCAACGATGCGCCGGTCAATACCCTGCCTGGCAGCTTTTCGACGGCCGAAGACACATCTGTCGGCCTGACCGGCATCCAGATTTCCGATGTCGATGCCGCCAGCGGCACAATGACCGTCACACTCGGCGTCAATTCCGGCATCCTGACCGCAAGTGCCGCCGGCAGCGTCACTGTCTCCGGCTCGGGAACCGGCACGATCACGCTGACCGGCACGCTTGCCAACCTGAACGCATTTCTCTCCGGCGCATCCCGCCCGACGTTTACGCCTGTCGCCGATTTCAACGGCGCAGTCACGCTGACCATGACCACAAGTGACGGCGGCAATACCGGCTCGGGCGGCACGCTGACGGATGTCGATACCTCGACGATCACCGTCACGCCGGTCAACGATGCCCCAATCCTAGATCTTGACGCCTCGGGCGCCGGTACCGGCTTCACCACGAGCTACACCGAAAACGGCACTGGCGTCGCCATCGTCGATACCGACGTGCTGATCACCGACGTCGACAATGCCAACATGAGTTCGGCAACGATCGTCATCACCAATCCGGTGGCCGGTGACACGCTGTCGATTGCAGGCACCCTGCCCTCCGGCATCACATTTGCCTATAATTCGTCGACCTCCACGCTGACGCTTTCCGGTTCGGCCTCCAAGGCCGACTACCAGACGGCACTGCAGCAGATCCGCTATTCCTCGACGTCCGACGATCCGGGATCGACCGCCCGTACGATCAGCATCTCCGTCAACGACGGCAGCGCGGCATCCAACACGGCGATCGCAACGGTCTCCGTCATCCCGGTCAACGATCCGCCAGTCAACACCCTGCCGGCAGGCTATACGACGGCAGAGGATACGCCGCTCTCGCTCAGTGGCCTCTCTGTCGCCGACCCGGACGCAGGCACCGTCAGCATGACGGTCTCGATCGGCGTCAATTCCGGCACTATCGCGGCCGCGGGTGCAGGCGGCGTCACCGTTTCGGGGTCCGGCACCGGCACGATCACGCTTACCGGCACGCTCGCCAATATCAATGCCTACCTTGCTGCGGGTGCCACCCAGCCGGTCTATACCCCGGTCGCCGATTTCAATGGCGCGGTGACGCTGACCATGACGAGCAGCGACGGGTCGTTGACGGATACCGACAGCCGGACGATCAACGTCACGGCCGTCGCGGACATTGCCAACGATACGGTGACGACCAACGAGGACACGACCGCGACGATCGACGTCAACGCCAACGACAGCTTCGAGAACTCCGCCCACCAGATTACCGCAATCAATGGCAGCTCGATCGTCGCCAATGGCGTGGTCGCTGTGGCAAACGGCACCGTGCGGCTTAACGCCAATGGCACGCTCACGTTCACCCCGACGGCGGATTACAACGGCCAAACGAGCTTCACCTACACCGTCACCTCGGGCGGGGTCATCGAAACCGCTACCGTCACCGTCAATGTCACGCCGGTCAACGACGCGCCGGTCAACACCGTGCCGGGTGCCCAGACGACCGCGGAGGATTCTCCGCTGGCGATCAGCGGCGTCAGCGTGGCAGATGTCGACGGCGGCAACCTTACCACCACCGTCAGCGTCACCAACGGCGCGCTCTCCGTCACGACAGGCGGGGGCGCGGCGATTACCAATAACGGCACCGGCACGGTGACGATTGCCGGCACGGCGGCGCAGATCAACGCGGCGCTTGCCGGCCTCGCCTACACCCCAACCGCCGATTACAACGGCGCGGCCCAGGTGACGCTCGTCACCTCCGACGGGCAGCTCACCGATACGGACGGCATCGCCATCACCGTCACGCCGGTAGCCGATATCGCCAACGACACAGTAACGACACCGGAAGACACGGCCGTCGCCATAAACGTCAACCAGAACGACAGTTTCGAGAATTCCGCCCACCAGATCACCGCGATCAACGGAACGGCTGTCGCTGTCAACGGCACTGTCGCGGTTGCCAACGGCACGGCACGCCTGAATTCCGACGGCACGATCACCTTCACGCCGGCAGCGAACTACAACGGCCAGACGACCTTCACCTACACGGTGACGTCCGGCGAGGTCATCGAAACCGCTACCGTCACCGTCAATGTGACGCCCGTCAACGACGCCCCTGTCAACACCGTGCCGGGCGCCCAGACGGTGGCCGAAGACGGTACGATCACATTCTCGCCTGCCGCCGGCAACGCGATCTCCGTCACCGATGTCGATAACGGCACGCTGACGGTGACGCTGACCGTCACCAACGGCGCCTTCTCGCTCTCAAGTATCGCCGGCCTTACCTTCACTGCGGGCGATGGCACGTCTGATGCGACCATGACCTTCTCCGGCACCACGGCCGCGATAAATGCCGCGCTTGCCGGCGCCACCTATGTGCCGACCCGCGATTACAACGGTCCCGCCCAGATAACGCTTACCACCTCGGATGGCTCACTTACCGATGTCGACTCCATCGGTGTGACGATCACGCCGGTAACCGACATCGCCAACGATTCCGTCTCCACCGACGAGGATGTCGCGGTCACTATTCCTGTTCTTGCCAACGACACTTTCGACAACCCCGGGCGTGCGATTACCGCCATCAACGGTAGCGCGATTGCTGTCGGCGGCACGGTATCGGTGGCCAACGGCACGGTGCAGCTCACCTCGGGCGGACAGCTCGTCTTCACCCCGACGCTCGATTACAACGGCGTTACAACCTTCCAGTACACGGTCACCTCCGGCGGCGTCACCGAGACGGCGACGGTTGCCGTCGCGGTCGCCTCGATCAATACGCCGCCGGTCAATACCATTCCGGCCAGTTACACCACTTTGGAAGACACGGGCCTTGGTCTGAGCGGCCTGTCGATTTCCGATGCGGATGCCGGCACCGGCACGGTCTCCGTAACACTTGCAGTCGATAGCGGCATCCTCACCGCAGCCAATGCCGGCGGCGTCACGGTCACCGGCAGCGGCAATGGCCAGATCGTCCTGTCCGGCACGATCTCCGCCATCAACGCCTATCTCGCGGGCGCCTCCCGCCCGACCTTCACGCCCGCCGCCAATTCCGTCGCCAGTGTCACGCTGACGATGACGACCAATGATAATGGCAATACCGGCGGCCCGGCGCTGACCGATATCGATACCTCGACCATCACCATCACTCCGGTCAACGATGCACCTGCCGGCACCGACAAGACGATCACGCTGACAGAGGATGGCAGCTACACCTTCACCGCCGCCGATTTCGGTTTCACCGACCCGAACGACAGCCCGGCGAACACATTGTCGGCCGTCATCATCAACACGCTGCCGACCAATGGCGCGCTGACGCTTGGCGGCGTTCAGGTCACCGCAAACCAGGTCATTAACGCCGCCAATATCGGCAGCCTCGTTTTCACACCTAACGCCAATGCCAATGGCACGGCACTCGCGTCCTTCACCTTCCAGGTGCGCGACAATGGCGGCACGGCCAATGGTGGCGTCAATACCGACCCGACACCGAACACGATTACCTTCAACGTCACCGCCGTCAACGACGCGCCGGTCAACACGCTGCCCGGCAGCTTCGCCACCAACGAAGACACGGCTCTCGCGCTGACAGGCATCTCGATTTCCGATGTCGATGCCGGGACAAGCAATGTCACCGTGACGCTGACGGTCGGCTCAGGCACGCTGTCGGCCGCAACCGCCGGCGGCGTCACCGTTACCGGCTCGGGCAACTCGATCACGCTCACCGGCACTGTTGCCAATATCAACGCCTTCCTCGCCGGCTCCTCGAGGCCGACCTACACGCCGGTCGCCAATGCCAATGGCCCGGTCACGCTGACCATGGTCACCAATGACGGCGGCAATACCGGAACCGGCGGCGCGCTTTCCGATACCGACACGTCGACGATCAACATTGCCCCGATCAACGATGCACCGGTCGGTTCCAATGCAGCGATCAGCACCAATGAAGATACGCTCTTCTCCGGCACACTACCGGTCGCGACCGATGTCGATGGCGATACGCTGACCTATTCGGCGGGCTCCACCGGCCCTTCGCATGGCGTTGTCACCATCAATGCCAACGGCACCTATACCTATGCCCCGGCCGCCAATTTCAACGGCACCGACACGTTCACCTACCGCGTTAGCGACGGAACGGTGAGCGTTCAGTACACCGTCACCGTCACGGTCAATGCCGTCAACGACGCCCCGGTCGCGGCCAATGACAGTGCCCAGACCGCCGCAAACAGCAATGTCTCGGCCAATGTCCTGACCAATGACTCGGATGTCGATGGAGACACGCTGACAGTTTCCCAGGTAAACGGCGTTTCCGGCAATGTCGGTGTGGCCGTTGCCGGTTCCAACGGCGGCACGTTCACGATCGGCACCAATGGTGCAGCCGTCTTCAACCCGGGCACGGCCTTTGTCGATCTTGCCGCCGGTCAGACGCGGACAAGTTCGGTCACCTACCAGGTTTCCGACGGCAATGGCGGCACTGCAACCGCCACCTTCACGGTCACCGTTACAGGCGTCAACGACGCCCCGATCTCCACTCCGATCGCCAACCAGAGCTCCAGCGACGCCCAGACGGTCTCGCTCAACGTCTCCGGCAATTTCAGCGATCCGGATGCAGGCGACAGCCTGACCTATACCACGACCGGTCTGCCACCCGGCCTGTCGATCAGCGCAGCCGGCGTCATTACCGGCACGATCAACCGCAGCGCCAGCGTCAACGGCCCCTATTCGGTTACCGTGACGGCCACCGACAGTTCCGGCGCGCAGGCAAGCCGCAGCTTTACCTGGGCTGTCGCCAACCCGGCGCCGATCGCCGGCAACGATGCTTTCGCCACGACCGAAAATGCTGCGATCAACGGCTCCGTCCTTACCAATGATAGCGACCCCGATGGCGATCCGATCACTGTTTCGGCGGTCGGCGGTAGCGGCGCTGGTGTCGGTGCGGCGGTTGCCGGTTCGAACGGCGGCACATTCACCATCAATGCCGATGGCACCTATGCTTTCAACCCCGGTACCAGTTTCGACAATCTTGCCGCCGGCCAGACCCGTGCGACATCGATCACCTACACGATCTCGGACGGCCAGGGTGGCACCGCGACGGCCACCGTGACGGTCACCGTCACCGGTCAGAACGACGCGCCGAACGCCGTCAACGACACGTTCACGACCAATGAGGATACGCCCGTCACCTTCGACGTGCGGGCAAACGACAGCGACGTCGACGGCGGCACGCTGACGGTCACCGCGATCAACGGCACAGCGATCTCTGTCGGCAATCCCGTCACCGTCACCGGCGGTGTAGTATCGCTCAATGCCAACGGCTCGCTCACCTTCACGCCGAACGCCGATTACAACGGCAACCCGAGCTTCACCTATACCGTGTCCGACGGCCAGGGCGGCGCGACGACCGCCACCGTCAACGGCACCGTCAATCCGGTCCAGGACCCACCGGTCGCCGCCAATGACACCTTCACCACGCCGGAAGACACGGCCATTACCTTCGACGTGCGGACCAACGATAGCGATGTAGACAACGACCCGCTGACGGTGACGCAGATCAACGGGTTGGCCGTCACCTCCGGCGGCTCTGTCGCAGTCACCGGCGGTACGGTCAGGCTGAACGCCAACGGCACGCTCACCTTCACGCCTGCCGCCAACTATTTCGGCTCCCCGAGCTTTACCTACACGATTTCCGATGGCCAGGGCGGCACCGCGACCGCAACGGTCAACGGCACCGTCACTCCTGTGCAGGATCCGCCGGTCGCCGCCGGCGACATGTTTACCACCGCCGAAGACACGCCGACGACGATCAACGTCCTCGGCAACGACAGCGACCCGGACGGCGACACGCTGACCATTACAACGATCAACACGACGGCGATCTCGGTTGGCGAAACCGTCTCCGTCACCGGCGGCACGGTGACGCTCAATGCCAATGGCACGCTTACCTTCAACCCCGCCGCCAACTATAACGGCAGCCCGAGCTTCACCTACACGATCTCCGACGGCAATGGCGGCACCGCGACGGCAACCGTCAACGGCACTGTAATACCGGTCAATGATGCACCGATCGCCACAAACGATACGTTCACCACGCCAGAAGACACCACCGTCACCATCAACGTTCGCGCCAACGATACGGATGTCGATGGCGACACGCTGACGGTGACGCAGATCAACGGCACCGCAATCGTTACAGGCGCCACCGTCTCCGTCACCGGCGGTACGGTGACACTCAACGCCAACGGCACGCTCACCTTCAATCCCGCGGCCAACTATAACGGCAGCCCGAGCTTCACCTACACGATTTCCGACGGCAACGGCGGTACCGCGACGGCCACCGTCAACGGCACCGTCACCCCGGTCAACGACGTACCGGTTGCCACAAACGACACGTTCACCACGCCGGAAGACACAGCGATCACCTTCGATGTTCGCAGCAATGACACGGATGCCGACGGCGACGCCCTGACAGTCACCGCCATCAACGGCACGGCGATTGCCGCCGGCCAGTCCGTCGCGATCACCGGCGGATCGATCCGTCTCGATGCCGACGGCCGTCTGAGCTTCACGCCGAACGCGAATTTCAATGGCAATGTCAGCTTCACCTATACGGTCTCGGACGGCACCGCCTCTGCCAACGCAACCGTCAACGGCACGGTGACGCCGGTCAACGACGCTCCCACCTCCTCCAATATCAGCGTTTCGACCAACGAAGACACGGCCCTTTCCGGCACCCTGACCGCCACCGATGTGGATAACGACCCGATCACCTTTGCAGCCGGCTCGACGACACCCGCTCATGGCACGGTGACGATCAATGCCAACGGAACCTACACCTACACGCCGAACGCCAATTACAACGGCACAGATACGTTCAGCTTCGTCGTCACCGATCCGAATGGCGGCCGCAACGAATACACGGTGACGGTTACCGTGAGCGCCATCAACGACACGCCGGTCGGCACACCGCTGCCGGATCGCGCCGCCAATGATGGCGCAACAGTCAATTTCGATGTTTCCGGTTTCTTCTCCGACGCCGATAACGATACGCTGACCTATTCCCAGACCGGCCTGCCGGCAGGCCTGTCGATCAGCGCTGCGGGTATCATCACCGGCACGATCGACCGCAATGCCAGCCAGGGCGGCAACAACGGCGTCTATTCGGTGACGGTCACCGTTTCGGACGGCAACGGTGGCACGACGCAGCAGACATTCGCGCTCACCGTCTCCAACCCCGCTCCGATCGCCGTCAACGACAACGCCACGACGCTGGAAGACACGGCTGTCACCCTCAACGTGCTGGCCAATGACAGCGATCCGGATGGTGATCCGCTCTCGGTCGTCTCGGCGACCGCCGCCCATGGCACGGTTACCATCCTCGCCGACGGTGAGATCTCCTACCTGCCGGATGCCAACTACAACGGCACCGACACGATCACCTACACGATTTCGGACGGCAATGGCGGCACCGCGACGGGAACGGTCACCGTGACCATCACCCCGGTCAACGACGATCCGATCGGCAGTCCGATCGCCGACCGGACCCGCAACGACGGCGATACCGACAGCCTGGACCTCTCCGCCTTCTTCTCCGACCCGGAAGGCGGCACACTGACCTACAGCGTTACCGGCCTTCCGCCGGGTCTGACGCTTTCAGGCAGCACGATTTCCGGTGACATCGCCAATGATGCGTCCGGACCGACAGGTGAGCGCATCTACACCATCAACGTCACGGCATCCGATGGCGCCGGCGGCACGACGGTCGTCACGTTCAATTATACCGTCCTCAACATCCCGCCGATCGCGAGAGACGATGCGGTAACGACGCCCGAGGATACCCCGGTCAATATCGATATCCTCGCCAATGACAGCGACCCCGATGGCGACGACGCGGAAGTCATTCGTGTCAACAATCAGGTGCTTGTACTCAATGGGCTCGGCCGTCGAGACGACCCATGGTTCGGTGCAACTGATCGAGGATGCAGGCGGAAACCTGGTGCTTCGCTTCACCCCGGATGCAGATTACAACGGCAAGGAGAGCTTCACCTACTCGATCTCGGACGGCAATGGCGGGGTTGCAACGGCAACCGTGACCGTGACCGTCACCCCGGTCAACGATACCCCGACCCCGACCCAGCCGATCCCGGACCGCGTGCGCGCCGACGGCCAGTCTTTCACCTATGACGTTGCCGACTTCTTCAGCGATCCGGATGGCGACGACCTGACCTACACGATCACCGGTCTACCGGATGGTCTGCAATATGACGCTGCCACGGGCCTGATCTTCGGTACGATCAACAACCAGGCAAGCCAGGGCGGCAGTAACGGCGTATACACGATCACGATCGTCGCCTCGGACGGCAGCAGCACGGCGACCCAGACATTCGAGCTAACCGTCACCAATCCCGGTCCGACCGCCAACAATGATACGGCCACGGTTCTCGAAGATGGCTCGGTCACGATCAGCCCGCTTGCCAATGATATCGATCCGGACGGCGACACGCTGACGATCACCGCCGCCAATGCCGGCAACGGCACTGTCACCATCAATGCAAACGGAACGCTGACCTACGTGCCGGCCACCAATTTCAACGGCGTGGACACGATCGTCTATACGATCTCGGACGGCAATGGCGGTGTCTCCACGGCAACTGTCCGGGTCACCGTCACGCCCGTCAACGATGCTCCGACGTCCACTCCGATCCCGGACCAGTATGACAGCGACAGTCAGGCGGTTCGCTACGATGTCAGCCCCTATTTCAGCGATGTCGACAACGATGCGCTGACATTCTCCGCAACCGGCCTGCCACCGGGCCTGACGATGAATGCTGCCGGGGTAATCAGCGGAACACTTGCCGCAAACGCTTCGAACACCGATCCCTACACCGTCACGATCACGGCATCGGACGGCAACGGCGGCACCACAAACCGCAACATTACCTGGATCGTCACCAACCTGCCGCCAAAGGCTTTCGATGACACGTTGACCGTCAACGAAAACACCTCTGGTGGAGGCAATGTCCTGACCAACGATCGCGACCCTGATGGCGACCCGCTCAGCGTCGATCAGGTCGAAGGCGCGGCCGGCAATGTCGGTATCGCGGTTGCCGGGTCCAACGGCGGCACGTTCATCATCAATTCGAACGGCACCTACACGTTCAATCCCGGCACGGATTTCGACGACATGTCTGCTGGCGACCCGCCACGCACCACGACGATCACCTATCGTGTCAGCGACGGCACGAACTACGACACCGCCACGATTACCATTACCGTCAATGGCGTCAACGACGCGCCGACGGCCGACACGATCCCAGACTATACGCGTGCCGACGGTCAGTCTCTGACCGGCAATCCGCTGCATCTCGGCACCTTCTTCCAGGATATCGATGCAAACGACACCCTGACCTTCAACCAGACCGGCCTGCCGCAGGGCCTGACCATGGCCGCGGATGGCACGATCACCGGCACGATCGCCAACAATGCCAGCCAGGGCGGTCCGGATGGTAATGGCGTCTATACGGTTACCGTGACGGCGTCGGACGGCAAGGGTGGCACGGTTTCGGAGAGCTTTACCTTCACCGTCACCAACCCGGCTCCGACCGCCGCCAACGATGCAATCGAAACCGCCGAAGACACCCCCGTCACCTTCAACCCACTCGCCAACGACACCGATCCGGATGGCGACACGCTGTCCATCGACAATCGTCCCGGTTTTGAACCGGTCGCCGGCAACGGCGAGGTCGTCGTGAACGCCGACGGCACCCTCACCTACACGCCGAACGCCAACTACAATGGCACCGATACGATCGTCTACCGTATCACCGATGGACAGGGCGGTTACAGCACCGGCATCATCACCGTCTCCGTCAACGCAGAAAACGATGCGCCGATCTCTTCCGACATCCCGAGCATGGAGCGCAATGACGGCGACACGATCAGCCTCAACATCTCCGGCAATTTCGTCGACCCCGAAGGCGAAGCGCTTGGTTTCACCGCAACCGGCCTGCCGCCGGGCCTGTCTATCGATCCGTTAACCGGCATTATCTCGGGCAGGATCGACCCCGATGCTTCCGGTCCGACAGGCATCCGCAATTTCCTCGTCCGGATCACGGCCACGGATCCGGATGGCGCCAGCGCGTTTGAGGAATTCACCTATACGATCAAGAATGTTGCCCCGAACGCCGAGAATGATGCGGTCTCGACCGACGAGGATACGCCGGTCGACATCGACATCCTTGCCAACGATACGGACCAGGACGGCGATACTGACACCGTCATCCTCGTCGAAGGCGTGAACCTTACCGTCGGTGGCCCGGCCGTGATGACGCCGAACGGCTCCGTCCAGCTCATCCTGAACGAAGACGGGCGCGAAGTCCTGCGCTTCACCCCGAATGCCAATTTCAACGGTACGGAATCCTTCACCTACACGATCGGCGATCGCAATGGCGGCTCGGATACCGCGACCGTTACTGTTACCGTCAATCCGGTCAACGATGCGCCGGTGGCGGCGCCTATCCCTGATCGCACTCAGGTCGATGGCTCCGCCTTCAGCCTCGATGTCCGCCCCTATTTCAGTGATGTGGATGGTCAGACGCTGACGATTACCGTGGGTCCTCTACCGCCCGGCCTGACCTACGATGCGGCAACCGGCCTGATCAGCGGCACGCTTGCGGCCAATGCATCCCAGGGCAGTCCCTATACGATCACCGTGACCGCCAGCGACGGCACCGCCTCGGTATCCGACAGTTTTGTCTTCACCGTCACCAACCCGGCGCCCGAAGCGGCAAATGATGTGGTCGAGACGGCGGAAGATACGCCGGTCACCTTCAATCCGATAACAGGCGAGGACACGGCGAGCGGCGAAGACGGCATCGATGTGGATCCGGACGGCGACCCGCTCACCATCACCCAGATCGACGGGCAGGATATCGCTGTCGGACAGACCATAGCGGTCGCCGGTGGCACCGTCAGATTGAACGACGCGGCAGGCAGCCTCACCTTCACCCCGACGGCGAATTTTAACGGCACGGTCGGCTTTACCTATCGTATCGCGGACGGCAATGGCGGCTTCTCCGACGCATCGGTCACGATCAATATCGCGGCCGAAAACGACCCGCCGATCATCGACCTGAACGGCGCGAGTGCAGGCACCGGCAGTTCCGCTTCCTTCACCGAAGGCGACGTGCCGGTACTGATCGTATCGCCCGATGCAATCGTCGGCGATATCGAGGGCGGCATCGTTTCGCTCGATATCGACCTTGCCGGCTTCGCCGATACCGGCAACGAGATCATCCACCTGAACGGTGCCGTCGATATAGTCGTCGGCACGGCGTCGAGCGGCACGATCGCCTTCGGCGGCACGACCTTCTTCTTCGACTATGACGGCGCAAACAGCCTGCATTTCGAGAACGCCGCCGGCGCCGGTGTGTCTATGCCGGATGCGGCGACCAGCGCGCTCCTACGTGCTCTCCAGTACGAGAACCGCAGCGACAACCTGACAGCTGGCACCCGTACGCTGACGATCTCGGTTACCGATAATGGTAATGAGACCGCCTCGGCCACGGCGACAGTCAACGTCGGCGCGGTCAACGACCCACCAGTCGCCGTGGACGATACGGCGACGACCGGTGAAAACACCCCGATCACCAACGGCCCGAGCGTGCTCGGCAATGATACGGATGCGGAAAACAACCCGCTCACAGTCATCGCTGTCGGCGGCGGTGCTGCGGGGGCGCCAATCGGAGGTTCGAATGGCGGCACCTTCGTCATCCGCCCGGACGGCACCTATGATTTCGATCCGGGCACACAATTCGATGACCTGCAGGTCGGCGAGACCCGTGCGACAAGCGTCATCTACACGATATCCGACGGCAATGGCGGCACATCCACTGCCACGCTCACCATCACCGTGACCGGCGAGAACGACGCGCCGGTCGGCGGCAGCTTCGTGCTCGACGCGACCGAGGACCAGACCTCGAGCGGATTCCTGCCGGTCACCGATGCAGACGGCGATCCTCTGACCTATGCGATCGTCGGCCAACCGGATAACGGCACCATCACCATTGGCACCGATGGCAGCTACACCTACGTCCCGGCCGCGAATTTCGCCGGCAGCGACTCGTTCACCTATACGGTCAACGACGGTCGCACGACCGTGACCTTTACCGTCACCGTCAACGTCGCCAATGTCGAGGACTTGCCGGCCGGCGAGATTCCCAACCAGGCATTTGACGATGCCGACGACGTCACGCTCGACGTTTCGCAGTTCTTCACCGATGCGGATGGCGACGATCTCACCTTCAGCGCGGACGGCCTTCCGGACGGGCTGGAAATGGATGCCGACGGCAACATCACCGGCACGCTGACAAGCGATGCCAGCCAGGGCGGCGCCAACGGTGTCTATACGATCACCGTCACGGTCAACGATGGTCAGCCGGGCGGCGAAATCACCCGCGCCTTTACCATCACCATTTCCAACCCGGCTCCAATCGCCCAGAACGATGCGATAACCACCGGAGAGAACACACCGGCAACCGGCTCGGTCTTTGCCAATAACGGTTCGGGCGCGGACAGCGACCCGGATGGCGACACGATCTCCGTCTCCGCCGTGAACGGCAACGCTGTCGGTGTCGGCACGGGCGTCGCAGGCACTGCCGGCGGCATCTTCACCATCGCTGCGAATGGCGCCTACACATTCAATCCTGGCACCGATTTCGACAATCTCGCCGCCGGCCAGACCCGCACCACGTCGGTCACCTATACGATCTCGGATGGTCAGGGCGGCACGTCGACTGCCACCTTCACGGTCACCGTCACCGGCGCCAACGACGCCCCGATCGGTGCCGATGGCACGATCGACGTTACGGAAGATACGTCCTACACAGGAACCCTGCCGGTCGCGACTGATGCCGAAGGGCAACCACTTACCTATGCGGCCGGTACCCAGCCGGCAAACGGTCAGGTCGTGGTCAATCCGAACGGCACGTTCACCTACACGCCAAACCCGAATTATGCAGGTTCAGACAGCTTCACCTATACGGTTTCCGACGGCACGGCGACTGTCACATACACGATCACGGTTGATGTCGGCGCGGTCAATGATGCACCTGCGCTGGGCAATGACAGCTTCACGGTTGATGAAGACGGCAGCACCGTCATCGACGTCCTCGCCAACGACAGCGATGCCGACAATGACCCACTGACGATCACGCAGATTGACGGCCAGCCGATCGGGGCAGGCGAAACGGTCCCCGTCACCGGCGGCACGATCACGCTCAATGCCAACGGCACGCTGACCTTCACTGCAACGCCGAATTTCAACGGCCCGCTGACCTTCACCTACACCGTCTCCGACGGCCAGGGGGGCATTTCGACCGCCACCGTCTCCGGCCAGGTCACTTCCATCAACGACCCGCCGGTTGCGGAAGACGATGCGGCAACGACCGACGAAAACACCGCGATCGAGGGCAATGTCATCGTCGGCAGCGACAGCGATGCGGATGGCGACACGCTGACGGTCATCGCGGTCGGCACAGGCCCGAACGGCGTCGGTGCGACACTTGCGGGCTCGAATGGCGGCAGCTTCATCATTCTTGCGGACGGCTCCTACAGCTTCGATCCGGGCGCCGCATTCCAGGATCTGCAGGTCGGCGAAAGCCGCGCGACATCGATCACCTACACGATCTCCGACGGCAATGGCGGCACAGACACGGCGACGCTGACGATAACGGTCACCGGCGTCAACGATGCCCCGACAGCACCCACCCTGCCACCGCGTGCCGACATCGATGGTGCTGCGATCGACATCAACCTCACCGGCGGCTTCGCAGATGTCGATGGCGATACGCTGACCTACGCGATCACGGGCCTGCCGACAGGTCTCACCTACAACGCCGCGACCGGCCGGATAACCGGTACCATTTCGCCGTCCGCCTCCGGTCCGACAGGCACCCGTGCCTTCACCGTGACAATGACGGCCAGCGACGGCAACGGCGGCACTGTCGAGCGGACGTTCACCTGGACCATCACCAACCCGGCACCGGATGCGCAGGACGACACCTTCTCGATCGATGAAGGCGACACGTTGACCGGCAACGTGCTCGCCAATAACGGCAATGGCGCGGATACCGACGATGATCCACTTACCGTTTCGCTGGTCAACGGCCCGGCCAACGGCACGCTGACACTCAACGCCAACGGCACATTCACATACGTTCCGAACGCCTTCTTCAACGGCGTCGACAGCTTTACCTATCGGGTTGCGGACGGAAGTGGCGGTTTCGATACGGCGGTCGTCACCATCAATATTGGCGCGGTCAACGATGCACCGGTCCCAGCCGACGATACGTTTGCGATCGACGAGGACGGCAGCGCCACTATCGATGTTCTCGCCAACGACAGCGACCCCGACAACGACGCACTGACGGTCACCGCCATCAACGGCCAGGCGATCTCGGCCGGTAATCCGGTCGCAGTTACCGGCGGCACGGTTTCCCTCAATGCCGATGGCACGCTCACCTTCACGGCAGCGGCCAACTACAACGGCAATCCGTCATTTAGCTACACCGTCTCCGATGGTGCGATCAGCCGCGATGCGACCGTCTCCGGCACGGTGCGCGCCATCAATGATGCGCCCGTCAATAATCTCCCGGGCAGTTTCAACGGCGCGGAAGAT
Source organism: Aliirhizobium wenxiniae (assembly GCF_014201355.1). Lineage (GTDB taxonomy): Bacteria > Pseudomonadota > Alphaproteobacteria > Rhizobiales > Rhizobiaceae > Neorhizobium > Neorhizobium wenxiniae. The sequence goes on along the minus strand of NZ_JACHEG010000004.1, from coordinate 414,256 downwards.
ACAGATCTGCCGCTCACCGGCATTTCGATCACCGATATCGATGCCGGAAATGCGCCGGTCACGGTCACACTCGGCGTCAATGCCGGCTCGCTGATTGCGTTCTCCGGCGGCAATGTCACGGTTACCGGCGGTGGTACCGGATCGATCACGCTGACCGGCACGGTCGCCAACATCAACGCCTGGCTCGCTGGCCCGACGGCACCGGTCTATCGTCCGGTCGCCGACAGCAGCGCCGCCGTCACGCTGACAATGACCACCAATGATCGCGGCAATAGCGGCGCCGGCGGAGAGCTGGCAGCCACAAGCACGGCGATGATCATGATTGCACCGGTCAACGACGCGCCGGTTGCCACTGACCAGCGGATAACGACGCCGGAAGACACACCGGTCGCGGGCTCGATTGCGGCCAGCGATGTCGATGGCGACCCGCTGACCTACGCGGTCACCACCCAGCCTGCCAATGGTCGTGTCACGATCAATGCCTCGGGCACGTATCTTTACACACCCGGGATGGACTTCAACGGCACCGACAGCTTTACCGTCACCATTTCCGACGGCCAGGGCGGCACGACGACGGCCACCGTCACCATCGACGTCTCGCCGGTCAACGATGCACCGATCGGTTCGGATGGTTCGATCACCGTGACGGAAGACGTCGCCTATCCCGGCCAGTTGCCCGCCGCGACAGATCCGGAAGGCTCGGCCGTCACCTACGGCGTCGGTAGCCAGCCGCTACACGGCACGCTCACCGTCAATCCGAACGGCAGCTACACCTACACCCCGGCAGCCAACTATAACGGCACGGACAGTTTCACCTATACCGTCAGCGATGGCACGGCGACGAGCACTTACACGATCGCCATCACTGTCACTGCCGTTAACGACGCGCCGATCGGCTCCGGCGCTTCGATCTCCCTTAACGAGGACACGCCCTTCGATGGCCAGCTTCCGGCCGCGACCGATGCGGAAGGTGACGAGGTCGCTTACGAACTCATCGCCGGCACGACGAACGGAACAGTCGTCGTCAACGATGACGGCAGCTACCGCTATGTGCCGAACGCCAATTACAATGGCCCGGACAGCTTCACCTTCCGCGTCACCGACGGCACGAACTTTAACACCTATACGGTCAACATTACCGTCAACCCGGTCAACGACGCACCGATCGCTGCAGACCAGACAGTGACGATCGACGAAGACACGCCGATCATCAATGGCACGCTGCCCGCAGCCACCGATGCCGAGAACAATCCGATCACCTACAGCGCCGGAAGCCAGCCGCAGCACGGCACGCTGGTGGTCAATGCCAACGGCACCTATACCTATCGCCCGGCCGCCAACTACAACGGTACCGACACGTTCACCTACACGGTTAGCGACGGCGCGGCCTCGAATACCTACACAATCACTATCATCATCGATCCGGTCAACGATGCGCCGGTCGCCTCCAACACTGCGATCTCCGTCACAGAGGACGAGCCTTATGACGGCCAGCTTCCGCCCGCGACGGACGCAGAGGGCGATGACGTCACCTATTCGCTCGCCACAGGCCCGACGAACGGCACGATCAACCTCAACGACGACGGCTCCTACACCTACACGCCGAACCTCGACTACAACGGTCCCGATACGTTCACCTACACGGTGAGTGACGGCAATGGCGGCTCCAACACCTATACGGTGACGATCACGGTCGGCCCGGAAAACGATCCGCCCGTTGCCGGTGATGCCGCGGTATCGACCAATGAAGACACGCCAATCGTCAACGGCACTCTGCCTCAGGCAACCGACCCGGAAAACCAGGAGGTCACCTATGGCCTCGGCCGCGGCGTATTGAACGGCACCGTCACCGTCAATCCGGATGGGACTTACAGCTACATTCCGGCAGTCAACTTCAACGGCACCGACAGCTTCACCTATACGGTAAGCGATGGTGCTGCGATGAACACCTATACCGTCACCATCACCGTCAACCCGGTCAACGACGCTCCGACTGCATCGGATACGGCAATCACCGTCACCGAAGACACGCCGTTCAACGGCCAGCTTCCGCCGGCAACCGATGTCGAAGGCAATCCGATCACCTATGTTCTGGACACCGGACCGGAAAACGGCACGCTCACCTTCAATGCCGATGGAAGCTATACCTATAGCCCCGCCGCCAATTACAGTGGTCCCGACAGCTTCACCTATACAGTGACGGATGGCTTCGGCACATCGGAAGTCTATACCGTCACGATCGACGTCGATCCGATCAACGATGCGCCGGTCGGCAGAGACGATGCGGTCACAGCCATCGAGGACACACCCTTAAATGGGAACCTGCCGCGCGCAACCGATGCGGAGAACGATCCGCTGACCTATACGATCGGCCGGAATGCCACGAACGGCTCCGTCGTCGTCAATGCGGACGGAAGCTATCGTTATGTGCCGAACCCGAATTTCTTCGGTACCGATACCTTCACCTATACGGTCAGCGATGGCTCGGCCTCTTCTGCCGCCTACACGGTGACGATCACCGTCACGCCGGTCAACGACGCGCCGATCGGCTCCAATACCAGCATTTCCGTTACCGAGGACGTGCCGGCAAGCGGCAGCCTGCCGCCCGCAATCGACCCGGAAGGCCAACAGGTCACCTACGGTCTCGGTACGACGCTGCCGGCGCACGGCACGGTCGTCGTCAATCCGGATGGAACCTATACCTACACGCCGGCAGCCAACTATAACGGCACCGATAGCTTCACCTATACGGTGAGCGACGGTTCGGCGACCGCGACCTATACGGTCAGCGTCACGATCGGTGCCGTCAATGATCCGCCGGTCGGTCGCGATGACGCGGTCACGATCAACGAAGACACAACCTTGAACGGCACCCTGCCAATTGCCACTGATGGTGATGGCGACACACTCACCTATGCCAAAGGCAGCGATCCTTCGCATGGCAGCGTGACGGTCAATGGAAACGGCAGCTACACCTATATCCCCAACGCCAATTTCAACGGCACAGACTCGTTTACCTATACCGTTACCGATGGCACTGCGACGCTGAGCTATACCGTAACCATCACCGTCAATCCCGTCAACGACGCCCCGAGCGGTTCGAATGGCGCCATCAGCACCGCAGAGGACACGTCATTCAGCGCCCGTCTGCCGATCGCGATGGATCCGGATGGCGATGCACTGTTTTACGGCCTGGGCCGGCAGGCAGAAAACGGAACGGTCACGATCAATCTCGACGGCACTTATACCTACACGCCGGATGCCGATTTCAACGGAACCGACAGCTTTACCTATACCGTGAGTGACGGCCGCATAGAACGCACCTACACGATCACCGTCACCGTCACGCCTGCAAACGATCCTCCAACCGGCGAAGATCTCAACGTCACGATCGATGAAGACGGCACCGCCTCAGGACAGTTGCCCCGAGCAACGGATGTGGATGGCGACAGGCTGTCCTATGGCCTTGGAGGACAGGCGGAAAACGGGACAGCCACCGTAAACGAGGACGGTAGCTACACCTACGTACCGAATGCCAATTTCAACGGAACCGACACATTCACCTATACCGTCACCGATGGGACGGCGACGGTCACATATACGGTCACGGTCAACGTGCGCCCGGTCAACGACATCCCGGTCGGCAGCAATGGAAACATCAGTGTTGTCGAGGATACGGCATTCAATGGCCGCCTGCCGATCGCAACCGACGCGGACGGCGATGCGCTGACCTATAGCCTCGGCACCCAGGCGAACCACGGAACCGTGTCGATCAATGCCGATGGTACATATCGTTACGTTCCTGCTGCAGACTTCAGTGGAACCGACAGCTTCACCTATCGGGTAACCGATGGCACAGCGACGGTCACATATACGATCTCGATCACGGTCGCTCCGGTTAACGACCCGCCTCGCGGTGAAGATGCCGCCTTCTCCACGCCGGAGGATATGGTGGCGACGGGTCGGCTTCCGATCGCAATAGACCCCGAAGGCAGCCCGGTTACCTACGGTCTCGGCGCTGGTCCATCGCGCGGGATGGTAACGATCAACCCGGATGGTACATATCGCTATGTACCGAACCGAAATTTCAACGGCACCGACACGTTCACCTATACGGTGAGCGACGGAACGGCGACCTCGACCTATACCGCGACAATCACCGTTACTCCGGTCAATGACGCGCCGCTTGCCTCAGACACATCAATCTCGGTCGCGGCGGGTTCGACGGCCACCGGCTCCCTGCCTCCCGCAATCGATCCGGAAGGTGATGCCGTAACCTACGGGCTCGGCAGCCAGGCAAGCCACGGTACCGTGACGATCAATCCCGACGGCACCTACAGCTACCGGCCGGTTGCCGGTTATCGCGGCAGCGACAGTTTCACCTACACGGTCAGCGATGGGCAAGCGACCTCGACCTATATGGTGACCATCTCCGTCGGAGCGACGAACCGGCCTCCGGTCGGATCGGATGCCAATGTCACCGCCTTCGAGGATACGCCACTCAACAGCCGCCTGCCGGTCGCAACCGATGCCGATGGCGACATACTGACCTATGGTCTCGGCGCACCAGCCGTCCATGGCACGGTTACCGTCAATGCAGATGGCTCCTACACCTATATCCCGGCGCTGAATTTCAACGGAACGGATACCTTCACTTATACAGTCAGCGATGGTCGCTCGACATCCACCTACACGATCACCATCACTGTCGATCCGGTCAACGATCCGCCGACCTCCTCCGACACGTCCATCTCTGTTACCGAAGGAACATCGATCTCCGGTGCCTTGCCACCGGCACTCGATCCGGAAGGACAACCGATTACCTATGGTCTCGGTACCGGCCCTCAGCACGGCACCGTAACGATCAACCCGGACGGCACCTATAGCTACACGCCCGCAGACGGTTACAGCGGCTCCGACAGCTTCACCTTCACGGTAAGCGACGGCACCAACACCGCGACCTATATGGTCACGATCACGGTCGATCCAATCGAAGGCCCGCAGGAACCGCGTCCGCCGCTCGAGGTGGACCCGCCGCCACCAATCACCGTCGAGCCAAACGATCCCTGGCAGCCACCGTCTGTTTCGGACAGCATTTCCGCCGGATCTTCGTCACCGATCTCCTCGATCATGGACGATCTCAACGGAATTGCCGACCTCACGGCGCAAGGCCCGATCGTCAACGTCGTGAATTCCATCCGCTCGCTGAATGGCGTAGGTTATCTGCCGGAAGAAGGCGCTGTCATCCATGCGGCAAACCAGATCGGCGACTGGGCTGAGAGCGGACGCATCATCGACGATCTCACCGCCGGGTTCTTCAAGGGCGGCTCAAACATCCATCTGCAGCGTGAAGGCGCGGAAAGCACCTGGTTCCAGATCGATACGATGGTCTACAATGATTATCTCTACATCATGCCGTCGTCGCAAGGAGAGGTGGAGAATGCCTCCTTTGGCGTGACGCTGGCGGATGGAAGACCACTGCCGGACTGGCTGAAGCCGACCCGTCAGGGCCTTGTCATCGGTCGCCCCCCGGCAGGGCTCGAATTCATCGACCTGCGCCTCCACGGCAACTCATCGGACGGCACGATCTCCGACACGATCCGCATCGATCTCCATACCGGTGCAATTCTCGATCATGTCAGCGACCGGCGGACCGATCTTGGCCCAGGGTTGTTCTCTGACCATCTGCTTGCAGCGACGGATCTCTATGGCGATGATATTTCCATGCTCGGTCAGGCGCTTCAGCGATGGAGCGATTTGCCCGACCGATGATGGGTATCCAGGGAAATTCCATGTTACCCGCCCATTGAACGACAGGCGGGTAACATGAGTTCTTACTCCGACAGAACCGACGGCTTCTTTCTGCGTGCGCGATACCAGATGAAACCGGCCAGCAGGAAAGCGACGGCAGCAGCGCCACCAGCCAAACCGATCCTTGCAAGCTGGATCATGTTCGATTTTGGCCCGCCTTCGCGGATCACCTGAACGTCTTCCGGTGTCACCTTGAGCTTGTCGTTGCCATATTGTGCCAACAGGTAGTTGGAGAGCGAGGCAACCTCGACATTGTTCAACTGCACGACGGCATTCACCTGATCGCCGAAGGGCGGCATGAAGACATGACCGGCTTCGGTGTGTCGATCAACGCCGTTGAGGATCGCGGAAATGACGTTGATCGAGTTATCGCCGGCCGTGGCGGCATTGTGGAACAGGCTCGGATAATAGCCGTCCTTCGTGCCTTGGGCATTGTAACCGTGGCAGGAGGCGCAGTTGGCTGCAAAGATCTGCGCGCCGGCATGATCGCCTTTCAGACCATCGGCATAGTCCCTGCCGCGGAAGGCCGCCATGTCGTTGTCTGCCGTGCCCTTGTCGAAGCGGGTGGCACCCGTCGTCTCGCCGGCCTTCGTGGAGGGGACGCTGCGCACATACGTGGCAATCGCGTTCAGGTCCGCATCGGTCAGGTGCTGGAGAGAATAGCTGATCGCCTCCGCCATGCTGCCGGCCGCCTGCGCCTTGTTATCCAGCTTGCCCGTCTTCAGGTAAGTGACCAGATCTTCCTGGCTCCATGTACCGATACCATGCACCTTGTCATTGGTGATGTCGGGTGCATACCAGGGACCGACCTGACCGCCGGTCAGGTTGAGGCTCTTCTGTTCCTGCATGAAGATGCCGCGTGGTGTATGGCAGGTGCTGCAGTGAGCGGCGCCTTCGGCGAGATACTTGCCACGGTTCCATTCAGCCGACTGGGTCGGATCATCCTTGTGCGTTTCGTTCGGACGAAACAGCATGTTCCAGCCGATCATCGAAGCGCGGATGTTCATCGGGAACGGTAGCTTTGTTTCCATTGCCTTTTCATCCACCGGCTCAACGCCCTGCATGAAATAGGCATAGAGCGCATGGATGTCCTCATCCTTCATGTTGGAATAGGACACATAGGGCATGGCCGGATAGAGGTTTGCGCCATCAGCGCGAATACCCTTGCGAACCGCATCGGAGAACTGCGCTTCGCTATAGCTACCGATGCCGAATTCCTTCGAAGGCGTGATGTTCGTCGACATGATGGTGCCGACTGGCGATGCCATCGGCAGGCCGCCCGCCATGGGCTTTCCGCCGTCGTGATTGGTATGACAGGCAACGCAGTCGGAAGCGGTCGCCAGATAACGGCCTTTCTCGATCAGTTCCTTGGAAAATTCCTGTGCTGCCGCCGGCGCAAGGGCGATAAGGGCGAGCGGTGCCACAAGGACGAAGGATTTTACGGTCTTCATGATCAGGCGCCCCGCATCTGCTCGACAATGGCGTCGCCGGCCTTGAGGGCGAGCGCGGTCATGGTGATGGTGCTGTTGCCGCAGGCACCGGCTGCCATTGCCCCGCCGCCAGGGATGAACAGGTTTTCGTGGTCGTGGGCACGGCAATCCACATCGACAACCGAGTTCGACGCATCCTTACCCATGATGGTGCCGCCCATGATGTGCTTGCTGTTGTTGAACTTCGGGCTGATCTTGATGTCGACCGCACCCATCGCCTCGGCGATCTGCTTGCCGATCGGCTGGGAGTAAGCTTCCCAGCTTTTGCGGACATAGTCGCCGACGTCATAATTGATCGACGGCTTCGGAAGGCCGAGCCAGTCCTTCTTATCGGACAGGGTGAGGCGATTGTTCGGGTCGGGCAGAATTTCGTGCGCAGCGACGATATCGGCGGTGCAGGCCGCCATGCGCCGGATTTCGTCGTCCAGAGCTTTGCCCACCAATCCCTTCTTCAGTGCCGCGAAGGTAACGAAACGGTTGCGGGCGAAGTTGTTGTAGCGGAAATAGGCGCCCGCATGCTCGGAGCGGAATGCGCCTTGCGACGTTTCCATGATGCCCGAATTGACGACCGGACCGACGCCCGACCAGAAAGGATCCTTGGTGGTGACGGTGAACGTGCGGGCAGGATGGTCCATCATGTTGCGACCGACTTGATCGGACGAGTTGGCCACACCGTTCGGGTTGCGGTCGTCCTTTGACATCAACAGCAGTTTCGGGTTTTCCAGGCCGTTGCAGGCGAGCACGAAGAGCTTGCCGGTAATGCGGTGGGTTTCCTTGTGCTGGTCGTAGAAGTGAACTGCCTCGATCTTGTTCTGGGCATTGGTCTCGACCTTGTAGACGACCGAGTCCACGAGCAGCGTCGCGCCCTTCTTTTCGAGACGATGCAGTGCTGTTTCCGCATCGTATTTGGCCGCGACGGGACAGACCGGTACGCAGTTATTGTTGGCGCAGCAGGCGGGGCGACCGTCATAGGGCATGCCGCTGTTGCGTGCCTGGGCAACGGGAATATTGTTATAGCCCAGCGTCTTGACGACTTCGGTGAAACGCACTTCGCCCGGCGAGAAGGGCAAAGCCGGCATCGGATAGGGTGCCGATCGGTCACCGGTCTGCGGCCATTGCTGCGACCGGTCGGACGGCCCGCAAATGCCGAGCTTGTGCTCGGTGCGGACGTAATAGGGTTCCAGCGTGTCGTAGTCGAAGGCCCAGTCGCGGCCAACGCCGTAGAGCGAGTTGAGGCGCATGTCCTCCGGCGTCAGGCGCCAGGATGTGCCGGCCCAGTGCCACGTCGAGCCGCCGGCGTAACGGATGAAGGTCTGATCATAGGCGTCGGGACCGGTAAACTGCAGATAGGCGTCTTCCGGCTTCTCTCCGCCCATCGGGTGCGGCGCCCAGAGGCGCGAAGGATAGGCGACCGATGTGTCGCCCTTCACGCCGAGGGGAGCATTGCGCCAGTTTTCGACCACTTCGGCGCGTGTGACACGCGGGCCGGCTTCGATCATCAGCACGGAATGGCCTGCATCGAGCAACTGTTCGGCAATCACAACGCCGACGACGCCCGTCCCGACGATGACGACGTCGGCACTATTCTTGGTAACCATGGGGAAAGGACTTTTCTTGGCTGGGTTTCGTCAGAAGCGTGGCATAGGCGCCGACAACGGAAGATTGGGGCGGGTCCACAGGTTCGGGCCGGAAATCCCATAAGAGGGAATGGTCACGACATCGCTTGTCGTCTTGAAGGTCAGCGCCTCTTCATAGGTGAAGACGGTGGCATTGCGCTTCTCGGAAGAACAGCCGCTATACCAGGCAGAGATCACCCAATGGGCAAAGTCCTTCAACTCGCCATCTGGGATGTCGGCAAAGAAGTCTTCGACCTGCACGGCATTTTTCTTCTCGGCAATGGCGATGATCGCATCGAGCATCTGCGGAAGCTTCTTGTATTCACCGCTTGCCGTATCGGCGATACGCGCGCCGACCGCCGGGCTGAGCTGATGCTGGATCAGTAGATTGGACAGTTTCATGAACTGTCCCTGCGTGCCGGCATCGACGGCCGCCAGCGAGAGCGTGGGACAGAGCGCTGCAGCAAGGGTGCCGGCGAACAGCGTCGCACCGCCGAGCAGAATGCCGCGGCGCGACATCATCAACGTTCCGTTGGGGTCTTTCGACTGTCTAGTCATCGTTTTCCTGACTATGAGAAGAAGAGGCTGATGCCTCCGAGGTGAAAGCTTCAGCCTTGAAGGCGCGTTGCGCGTGCGCGTGCGCGAAATATCGGACAAATTTCGTCGCAACCCTGCTCCCCATAGTGTCAGAGGTGGGGATATCGAGGGGGGAAGCGGGACAATGAATCGCGGACATGCAACAACAAAAAAGGCGCGAGTGAACACAAGGACGCTGTCGCTAGACAGCGCGGTCCTCCGCCGCACCGAATTAGTTGGATAGCTGATCATCAGCTACGCCACCAATTGATAATTGTCAATCCGGCAAAAGGAGGCACACCGGCGTGATCGTTACTGCTCATGAAATCCTGCATTCGCACGGCATTCTGCTGCGGCGCTGCCAGCAGGTGGCACTCGCAATGTTCACGCAGGAGGCAGGGGATCTCGGTTTTTCTCCGACACAATACAGTGCCTTGGCCTTTGCCCATATCGAACCCGGCATTCACCAGAATACGATGGGAGAGCGGATCGCGCTTGATCGTTCATCCGTAACCAAGTGCCTGGAGGGGCTTGAGAACCAGGGTTACGTTCGTCGAGAGGTCGATCCGAGCGATAAGCGCGCACGCCTGATATACATCACCCCGGAAGGCGAGGAGATGCTGAAACAGGTTGCAGCCGCCGCACGCCGAGCGCGCAAACGCTTCCACGCGGCTCTCGGCGAAGCAGAGTTTGGTCACCTCATGGATCAGCTCAGCGCGTTCAGCCGCGTGCTTGACGAGCCTGAAGAGACAAAGTGACCTATAGCGTCAGGCGCGTCGGGTGAGGCAGCGCGAGACGCTATCCTGCCATCCTGCGATCGCTGTCTTCCGTTCGTCGTCAGCCATTTCAGGTTCAAAACGCGTGTCACGTTTCCAATGCGCGGAAAACCCTTTTGCATCGGGCCAGACGCCGGCGCGGGAACCTGCAAGCCATGCAGCGCCGAGCGCTGTCGTCTCCAGGAGTTCCGGCCGGTCAACGGGTGCAGCGAGGATGTCGGAAAGGCGTTGCATCGTCCAGTTGGAGGCAACCATGCCGCCATCGACGCGCAGCACCGTCGTTGCGCCGTGGCCTTGCCAATCCTTCTTCATCGCTTCGAGAAGGTCGTGGGTCTGGAAGGCGACGCTTTCCAGCGCCGCGCGGGCAAATTCCGCCGGGCCGCTGCTGCGGGTAAGTCCGAAGATCGCGCCACGGGCCTCCGCATCCCAATAGGGTGCGCCCAGCCCGGTGAAAGCCGGCACCATGTAGAGTCGCTGTTTCGGATCAGCCTGTCGTGCCAACGCGCCGACTTCCGAAGCCACCTTGATGAAACCGAGCTCATCGCGCAGCCATTGCACTGCGGCGCCGGCGATAAAAATCGAGCCTTCCAGCGCATAAGTCGTGACGCCATCGAGGCGATAGGCGATGGTGGTCAGGAGCCGGTTGGAGGATGTGACACGGTCTGTGCCGGTGTTAAGAAGCGCGAAGCAGCCAGTTCCGTAAGTGGATTTCAGCATGCCGGGCTCGAAGCAGGCATTGCCGATGACGGCGGCCTGCTGATCGCCGGCAACGCCGAGGATCGGTATTTCAGCGCCGAACATCGATTTGTCCGCTACGCCGAAATCGGCTGCGCAGTCCTTGACCTCCGGTAGCATCGCGCGCGGAATGTCAAGAATCCCGAGTAACTCGTCATCCCAGTCATTTTCGCCGATATTATAGATCAGCGTACGCGAGGCATTCGTGGCATCGGTGACATGCGCCTTGCCGGCGGTGAGTTTGTAGATCAGCCAGCTGTCAACCGTGCCGAAGCAGACTTCGCCAACTTCAGCGCGGGCACGGAGACCCTCGACATTGGAAAGCAGCCAAGAAAGCTTTGTCCCGGAAAAATAGGGATCGAGCAGAAGGCCGGTCTTTTCCGTGAAGGCGGCTTCAAGCGCCCTACCCTTCAATTCCTCGCAAAGTCCAGATGTGCGGCGGTCCTGCCAGACGATCGCCGGATGCAATGGCTTGCCGGTCTTGCGGTCCCAGACGACAACGGTTTCGCGCTGATTGGTGATGCCGATCGCCGCGATATCGGCGGCCGAGGTTCCAGCCTTCTCGATTGCCGAGCGGGCCGTTGCCAGCACGCTTTGCCAGATTTCTTCCGGGTCATGCTCGACCCAGCCGGAGGCCGGAAAGAACTGAGTGAATTCCTGCTGGCCGAACCCCTTGATCGCCATGTCGCCATCGAAAACGATTGCCCGGCTCGATGTCGTTCCCTGGTCGATCGCAAGGATATAACCACCCATATGTCTTCATCTCCTCAATGCTTTCCGATGGTTCGCCGGGGCGCGATGGCACGCCCCGGCGCTTTTTCATATAGCCTTTGCGGCGATTATTTCTGCCAGCTCTTCACCAATTCGTCGTAGTTGACGGTAATCGGCTTTTCCTTCTCGTTCTCGATCTTCAGCTGCGGCGCAAGGTTGCCCTTGGAAACCGCATCCTTGTTCCAGTATTCGAGATCGTGCTCTTCGGCGAGCTTCGGCCCCATCTCGCCCTGAACGCCTGCGCGTTCCAGGCGCTGCAGCACCTTTTCCTGCTCGGCGCACAACGAGTCCATCGCCGCCTGCGCAGTCTTGGCACCCGAAGACGCGTCACCGATCGCCTGCCACCACAGCTGTGCCAGCTTGGGATAGTCCGGGATGTTCGTACCGGTCGGCGACCACTGGACGCGGGCGGGCGAGCGATAGAACTCGATCAGGCCACCGAGTTTCGGTGCACGATCGGTGAAGGACTTGTGGTTGATCGACGAGTCGCGAATGAGCGTCAGGCCGACATGGCTCTTCTTCACATCCACGGTCTTCGACACGACGAACTGTGCATAAAGCCACGCCGCCTTGGCGCGATCGTCTGGGGTGGATTTCAGCAACGTCCAGGAGCCGACGTCCTGATAACCGAGCTTCATCCCGTCCTTCCAATAGACGCCATGCGGCGACGGTGCGAAACGCCATTTCGGCGTGCCGTCGTCATTCACCACCGGCAAGCCCTTCTTGACGAAGTCCGCCGTAAAGGCCGTGTAGGTGAACATCTGCTGAGCGACTTCACCCTGCCCCGGAACCGGACCGGATTCGGAGAAGGTCATGCCGTTGGCGGCAGCCGGTGCATAGGCCTTCATCCAGTCCAGGTATTTTTGGATGGAATAGACCGCGGCCGGGCCGTTGGTATCACCACCGCGGGCGACGCAGGAGCCGACCGGCTGTGATTTTTCGTTAACCTTGATACCCCATTCATCGACCGGAAGACCGTTCGGTAGGCCCTTGTCGCCGTTGCCCGCCATGGAAAGCCATGCATCGGTGAAGCGCCAGCCAAGCGATGGGTCCTTCTTGCCATAGTCCATATGGCCATAGACCTTCTTGCCGTTCACCTCGCGGCCGGTGAAGAATTCGGCGATATCCTCATAGGCCGACCAGTTGACCGGCACACCGAGGTCATAACCATACTTGGCTTTGAAATCGGCCTTGTTCTTTTCGTCATTGAACCAGTCGTAGCGGAACCAGTAGAGGTTGGCGAACTGCTGGTCGGGCAGCTGGTAGAGATCGCCATCCGGTGCGGTGGTGAATTTGAGGCCGATGAAGTCCTGAAGGTCGAGGCCGGGATTGGTGACGTCCTTACCTTCGTTCGCCATCCACTTGGTCAGTGAACGGGCCTGCTGGTAACGCCAATGGGTACCGATCAGGTCCGAGTCGTTGACATAGGCATCATAGACGTTTTCGCCCGACTGCATCTGCGTCTGCAGTTTTTCGACCACGTCGCCTTCGCCGATCAGGTCATGAGTGATCTTGATGCCGGTGATGTCACTGAATGCCTTGGCGAGAACCTTGGATTCATATTCGTGCGTGGTGATGGTTTCCGAAACCACCTTGATGTCCATGCCGGCAAAAGGCTTTGCTGCATCGATGAACCACTGCATTTCCTTTTCTTGTTCGGCGCGGGAAAGCGATGACTGATCGCCGATTTCCGCGTCGAGGAATTTCTTGGCTGCCGCCATATCGGCATGGGCCGCCCCCGTCATTGCCAGCAGCATGACTGCCGTCGTCGTCATAAGATGCCGTCGCATATCTAGTCCTCCCGGTTGATGCGATTGCAGTTCACTTAAGTCTTGGCGGCTGGACCTCCTCCCACCGCCCTATTGTCTTGGCCCTAAACGAAACGGAATACGCCGATCGCGTAAACCACCGACAAGGCCAAAGCCCACCACAGGCTGGGGCCTCCAAGACCCAGCCATGCGAGATGAATGAAAGCGGAGCCGAGCAGCGAAACGAACAGGCGGTCGCCCCTTGTCGTCTCGAACCGCAAAATACCGACCCGAGGGCCGCCGCCCGGTGAGAAATATTCCCACACACCCAACGCGGCGATGAGCGCGAAAATGGTGATGAAGAAGATCGCTGTCGGCAGTGTCCAGGCCATCCAGGAAAAGCTCATGATCCCTCTCCCATTCTCAAACGCGGCCGAGGGCAAAGCCCTTGGCGATGTAGTTGCGGACGAAATAGATGACGAGCGCACCCGGAATGATGGTCAATACACCGGCTGCCGCCAGCACGCCCCAGTCCATGCCGGAGGCAGAGACCGTGCGGGTCATGGTCGCCGCGATCGGCTTGGCGTCCGTCGTCGTCAGCGTGCGGGCGATCAGAAGCTCGACCCACGAGAACATGAAGCAGAAGAAGGCGGCGACCCCGATGCCCGACGCAATCAGCGGCATGAAGATCTTCACGAAGAAGCGCGGGAAGGAATAACCGTCAATATAGGCGGTTTCATCGATCTCCTTCGGCACGCCGGACATGAAACCTTCCAGAATCCAGACCGCAAGCGGCACGTTGAACAGGCAATGCGCGATGGCGACCGCGATATGCGTGTCGATCAGACCAAAAGCCGAATAGAGCTGGAAGAAGGGCAGCGCGAAGACGGCAGGCGGCGCCATTCGGTTGGTCAAGAGCCAGAAGAACAGGTGCTTGTCGCCTAAAAACCGGTAGCGCGAGAAAGCATAGGCTGCCGGCAGCGCCACAAGGACGGAGATTACTGTGTTCATCACCACATAGATGATTGAGTTGATATAGCCGTTATACCAAGCTGGATCGGTGAAGATGACGGTGTAGTTTCGAAGGGTCGGATTTGTCGGCCAGAGCGTCAGTTGGCCCAAGATCTCGCTATTGGTCTTGAAGCTCATGTTGACGAGCCAGTAGATCGGCAAAAGCAGAAAGACGATATAGATCACCGGGATCAGGAAGCCGAAACGGGAGCCGCTGCTATTGTTGGTCATGGCGTTTCCCCCTCACTTCTGCTCTGCATCGCTCTGCGTCATCACGGTGTAGAAGACCCATGACAGCAGAAGGATGATCAGGAAGTAGATGATCGACATGGCCGCCGCCGGCCCGAGATCGAACTGGCCGATCGCCATTTTTACGAGATCGATCGACAGGAATGTCGTCGAATTGCCCGGCCCGCCGCCGGTGACGACGAAAGGTTCGGTGTAGATCATGAAACTATCCATGAAGCGCAGAAGCACAGCGATCAGCAAGACCCGCTTCATCTTGGGCAGCTGGATATAACGGAAGACAGACCAGCGCGATGCACCGTCGATACGGGCCGCCTGGTAATAGGCATCCGGGATCGAGACGAGGCCGGCATAGCAGAGCAGCACGACGAGGCTCGTCCAGTGCCAGACATCCATGACAATCACCGTTGCCCAGGCATGCGCCGGGTTCTGTGTGTAATTGTAGGAGATGCCGAGCGAATTGAGGAAATAGCCGAGAAGCCCGATATCGACGCGGCCAAAGACCTGCCAGATCGTGCCGACAACGTTCCACGGGATAAGCAGCGGCAGAGCCATCAGCACGAGGCAGACCGGTACGCCGATGCCATGTTTCGGCATGTTGAGCGCGATCAGTATCCCGAGCGGGACCTCGATGGCGAGGATGACGCCAGAGAAGATCAGGTTGCGCCAGAGCGCATCCCAAAAACGCGGCGAGGTCAGGATTTCGACAAACCAGTCCGTACCCGCCCAGAAGAACTGGTTGTTTCCAAACGTATCCTGAACCGAATAATTGACCACGGTCATCAACGGAATGACGGCAGAAAATGCGACGAGCAGCAGGACCGGCAGAACCAGAAACCAGGCCTTATTATTCCATGTCTTTTCCATGGTTCAGCCCTCCTGGCGTCCGGTTTCGTTCATGGCACGCCAGCTATCGGCAAAAATGCCAATCGCCTGTTTTTCGAATGTCACCTTAGCGTCGGCCGGAATATCATCATCCTCGGGCACTACGATCGAGATCGGCTGGCCGCAGAAAGAGGCGCGGACGATCTTCTGGCGGCCGATATCCTCCACCTTGTTGATGGTGATCGGCATGCCTTCGCGGCCGAGTTTTATGAACTCCGGGCGGATGCCGAGTTCGATACGGCCCTGGCCCTTCAGCACAGGGGCGGCGGAAAGGGCGATACTCTGGTCGCCGATGCGCGCGGTCGCGCCATCGATGGCTACGGACATGATGTTCATGCCCGGAGAGCCGATGAAATAGCCGACAAATGTGTGGCTCGGCCGCTCGAACAGTTCCGCCGGCGTGCCGATCTGTACGATCTGGCCGTCATGCATGACGACGACCTTGTCGGCAAAAGTCAGCGCCTCGGTCTGGTCATGGGTGACATAAACCATGGTGAAGCGCGATTGCCGGTGCAGGCGCTTCAATTGCGAGCGCAACACCCACTTCATATGCGGGTCGATGACGGTCAGCGGCTCGTCAAATAGAATGGCGTTGACGTTTGCACGAACCAGCCCCCGGCCGAGCGAGATCTTCTGCTTCTGGTCCGCCGTCAGCCTCTGCGCTCGGCGTTTTGCCATACCGGCAAGATCGGTCATTTCGAGGATTTCGTTGACGCGTTTTTCGACCTCCGCTTCCGGCACCTTCCGGTTTCTCAGCGGAAAGGCGAGATTGTCGAACACGGTCATCGTGTCGTAGACGACCGGGAACTGGAAGACCTGGGCGATGTTGCGCTCCTCGGTCGAAAGCTGGGTCACGTCCTTGCCGTCGAAAAGGATGCGGCCATCGGATGGCGTCAGCAGGCCGGAAATGATGTTAAGAAGCGTGGTCTTGCCGCATCCGGAAGGGCCAAGCAAGGCATAGGCGCCGCCATCCTCCCATTCGTGATGAACTTCCTTCAGTGCGTAATCGCCGGCGGCCTTGGCCTTTTCGCTATAGGCGTGGCGGATATGTTCGAGCGTGATGCGTGCCATCTCGTTCTCCTCACGCTGCCAGCGGCGCGGCGACGAGCGCCTTGCCGGTCGTCTGGTCGAAGGCCATCAGGTGACGGCTGTCGAGATGCACCTCGATCTGCCGGTCCTGTTCTATGTCGTGGATGCCATGCGCCAGCATCACCCAGCGCCGACCGGCAAAACCGAGATGGATGAAGCTTTCCGAACCTGCAATTTCCGACACCAGCGTGCGGGCCGTGAGCGGTGTCGTGTGGCCGTTCGCGGCATGCAGAAACAGGTGATGCGGCTGGAAGGCAAGCGTCACCGGGCCATCCGGGATAGAAGCCAGATGTGCCGGAACAGGGATGACCGGCTCGCCCTCGATGAGGAAGGCATTGCCGGAACGCGTCAATGCAATCGTGTTCAGCGGTGGATCGGCAAAGATTTCAGCGGTAACGAGATCAGCAGGCCGACGATAAACGTCCACTGTCCTGCCGAACTGCGTCACGGCTCCCTCATGCAAAGTCGCAGTATTGCCGCCGAGCAGCAGCGCTTCTGACGGCTCGGTCGTCGCATAGACGAAGATCGCGCCGGACGCGGCAAAGATTTTGGGCAGTTCCTCGCGCAACTCCTCGCGCAGCTTGTAATCGAGGTTGGCCAGCGGTTCGTCGAGCAGAACCAGATTGGCGTTCTTGACGATTGCGCGCGCCAGCGCCGTGCGCTGCTGCTGCCCGCCGGAGAGATTGAGCGGCGTGCGATCAAGGTAAGGCGTCAGCTTCAGAAGCTCGGCGGTCTTCTTCACCTCGCGGTCGATCGTGGCTTGATCCTTGCCGGCAATCCGCATCGGTGAGGCGATGTTTTCATAAACGGAAAGCGCCGGGTAATTGATGAATTGCTGGTATACCATCGCGACATTGCGCTTCTGCACTGGCATGCCGGTCACGTCAGCGCCATCGAAATGGATTGACCCTTCCGTTGGCTTGTCGAGCCCCGCCATCAGCCGCATAAGCGACGTTTTGCCGGCAAGCGTCGGCCCAAGCAGGACGTTCAGCGTTCCCCGCTTTAATGTCAGGTCGGTCGGGCGAATGTGATAATCGCCCGCCACCGTCTTCGACACGTTGCGCAATTCCAGCATATATACCTCGGGCCTCCCAACCCTCTGGTACCAAGCGGTGATGCCTCGGGCTTTATGCCGCCCTGCGCGCTCCCGCCATGTACTCCTCCAGTCCCACTGCCTCTTCGGCGGTCAGGAACAATCCCTGTTTGGTGCGGCGCCACAGCACATCTTCAGCCGTTTGCGCCCATTCCCTTTCGATCAGCCAGCGGACTTCCGCCTCGTAAAGCGTCCCGCCGAAATGCCGCCCAAGCTCCTCCAATACCGTAGCGTCTCCCAATATCGCCTTGGCATCCGTGCCGTAACATTTGATCAGGCGCGAAGCCTGCCGTTCGGTCAGGAATGGATAGGCCAAAATCAGCCGGCGCTCCTGCTCCCTCGCCCCTGTCACCGGAAAATCACCGCCGGGCAGGTGGCTTTTTCCCGTCCACGGACCACCCTTCGCGCCGATCGCCTCGCCAATCTTTTCCAGCGCATGTTCCGACAGCCGTCGATAGGTAGTCAACTTGCCGCCGAAGACGTTGAGCAGCGGCGCACCATCGGCCGCGTCCACCTTCAGAACGTAGTCGCGGGTCGCTTCCTGCGCCTTCGAAGCACCATCGTCGTAAAGCGGGCGAACAGCCGAATAGGTCCAGACGATGTCATCACCCGTCACGGGTTCGGCGAAATATTCGCTCGCCGCATTGCAGAGATATTCGATTTCCTCCGGACTGATCTTAACGTCCTTCGGATCACCGGGAAAATCACGATCCGTCGTTCCGATCAGGGTGAAATCGGTCTCGTAAGGAATGGCGAAAAAGATGCGGTTATCCGGGTTCTGGAAGAAATAGGCTCTTTTGTCCTCGAACTTCTTGCGCACGATGATATGGCTGCCCTGCACGAGCCGGACATTGTGAACGTTGTTGCGACCGATAGCGCCGGACAGAACATGGTCGACCCAAGGGCCGCCGGCATTGACGACCATGCGCGCCCGGTAGCCGGTCGTCACGCCCGACACCTCGTTGCGCACCTCGATCTGCCACAGTCCATTTTCGCGACGCGCGGAAACCACCCTGGCTCTATTGAGGATCGTCGCACCCTTCGCTGCCGCATCGCGAGCGTTCAGCACCACCATGCGGGCGTCATCCACCCAGCCATCGGAATATTCGAAGGCCTTGCCGAAAACCGGTTTTAGCGGCTCGCCGGCCGGATCAGTTCTCAGATCAAGCGTCTTCGTCGCCGGCAAAAGCTTGCGACCGCCAAGATTGTCGTAAAGAAACAGGCCGAGGCGGATCAGCCAGGCCGGACGCACGCCGCCCTTCTGGTAGGGCAGCACGAAACGGAGCGGCCAGATGACGTGCGGGGCCATGGCCCACAGCACTTCTCGCTCCATCAATGCTTCCCGTACCAAACGGAATTCGTAATGCTCGAGATAACGCAACCCGCCATGGATCAGCTTGGTGGCGCCGGAAGACGTGCCGGAGGCGAAATCGTTCATTTCTGCAAGCGCGACGGAATATCCCCTGCCCGCAGCATCGCGCGCGATGCCGCATCCGTTGATGCCGCCGCCAATCACGAAGAGATCGAAAACCGTATCGCCTGACATTGTCTACCGCTGGCCCCACTCACTTTCGCATTGCACAAAATTATGCATTTGCGAAACTAAAGCCAGTCTAAAATGAAAGAAAAACGAATGTCAAATGAAGATTGACGGAACGCAAAAATTGGGCGGGATTAATGCGTCTCGATCAATCGGACGTCGCTTTCCGCACAGATTTTCCGGATTTCCGGGGATGGACAACGGTCAGTAATGAAAGTGTGCACCTGCGAAACATGGCCCATGCGAACCGGTGCGGTGCGCTCGAATTTCGAAGCGTCTGATACGAGGATAACATGTCGGGCATTGGCGATGATCGCCTGTGCCACCTTTACCTCGCGAAAGTCGAAATCGAGCAACGCCCCATCTGCGTCGATGGCCGACACACCGATCACGGCATAATCCACCTTGAACTGCCGGATGAAATCGACAGCAGCCTCGCCCACGATACCACCATCCGCCCCTCGTACAACGCCACCGGCAATAATGACCTCGATCGAGGGAAACACACGTAACCGGTTGGCTACATTGATATTATTAGTGATAACCATCAATTCGCGATGATCAACAAGCGCTTCGCCGACCGCCTCCGTCGTGGTGCCTATATTGATGAAAAGCGAAGAATTATCGGGGATGATCTCGGCAGCAGCTCTGCCGATCGCCTGTTTCTCGACCGCAGCCATCGAGCGACGCGCCTCGTATTTGACATTCTCATTGCCACTCGGAAAGACCGCTCCGCCATGGATGCGATTCAGCGCCTTACTGTCGCAGAGATCATTCAGGTCTTTCCGGATCGTCTGCGGGGTGACCTGGAAATGCGCGGCCAGATCCTCCACCAGCACCTTACCCTGCTCCTTGGCGATCGCGAGAATCTCTTCCTGCCGGCTGGTCAGATGCATGGTGTTTCCACGGCCCCCTCGATTTTCGTTTTGCCATCACATTAGGACAAAACGAAACCGTGAACAATATGGGCTGGAAAGTGCGCGTTGATAGTACAGGTTCGCTATTCCGGCGAAGCCATGAGCTGCGGGCTGTCTTCTTTGACCGTTTGCATTACCACGTTCGTGGATGTGTTCGCCACGAAGGGAAGGGTTGAAATTTTCTCACCCAGCACGATCCTATATCGCCTGATATCTCTGGTACGGACCTTCAGGAGATAATCGAAGCGGCCGGCGATCATGTGGCAGCCTTCGATCTCCCTGATCTTGCGAGCTGCATCGTTGAAGCTCTTCAAAGCCTCTTCCCGCGTGTCGCTGAGTTTGACTTCAACGAAGGCAATGTGGTCGAGACCGAGTTTTTGCGAACTGAGGATCGCTCTAAAACCTTCAATGTAACCTTCGTCGATCAACCGGCGCAGACGCAATTGGCAGGGCGTTTTGGATAGACCGATGCGGCTGGCGAGTTCGGTGATTGACAGGCGTCCATCGGACGAAAGCTCCTGCATGATCTTTTTGTCGAATTGGTCTAATTCACTAGCCACGATGCCACTTCCTAATTTTTTGCCTTAAACTAGCTTGGTATTTAGGAACAAGGAATAGAAAAAGTCCGAAAACTGGGCAACTTGAAAATTTCGGTTATGTTATCTTCCGCGACTTGTTGAACTCCTCCGACAACCGGGAACCGCTATGACGAACCCTTCTTCCATCGACAACAATACCGACGCATTCCCGGCATTTGAAAACTTTGCGCCCGCCCTGCGCGAACAGAGCGATTTGCGCCGCGCCATCACCGCGGCCTACCGCAAGCCGGAGGGCGAAAGCGTTGCTGAGCTTCTGGTGGAGGCAACGTTGCCGGAAGAAACCCGTCGTCAAATACGCGAGACGGCAAGCCAGCTGATCAAGGCACTCCGCGCAAAGCACAAGGGTACCGGCGTGGAGGGCCTGGTGCATGAATATTCGCTGTCGAGCCAGGAGGGCGTAGCCCTCATGTGCCTGGCAGAAGCACTGCTTCGTATTCCCGACACAGCAACCCGCGACGCGCTAATCCGCGACAAGATTTCAGATGGCGATTGGAAATCCCATGTCGGCGGTGGCCGTTCGCTTTTCGTCAATGCTGCAACCTGGGGCCTCGTCGTCACCGGCAAGCTCACCAACACGGTTGATGGTCGCAGCCTTTCGGCCGCTCTCACTCGCCTTATCGCTCGCTGTGGCGAACCGGTCATACGCCGTGGTGTCGATATGGCGATGAGGATGATGGGCGAGCAGTTCGTCACCGGTGAAACAATTGCCGAAGCGCTGAAGCGTGCACGCCCGCTGGAAGAGCGCGGTTTTCGCTACTCCTATGACATGCTGGGCGAGGCCGCGACGACAGCGGCAGATGCCGAGCGCTACTACAAGGATTACGAAACGGCGATCAACGCCATCGGCTTGGCTTCTGCCGGTCGCGGGATCTATGACGGCCCCGGGATTTCCATCAAGCTGTCGGCACTGCACCCGCGCTACGTCCGCGCCCAAGCCGACCGCGTCATGGGCGAGTTGCTGCCGAAGGTAAAGGCTCTCGCGGCGTTGGCGAAGAAATACGATATTGGCCTCAACATCGATGCCGAGGAGGCCGACCGCCTCGAACTGTCACTCGACCTGTTGCAGAGCCTTTGCGAAGAACCCGATCTTGCCGGTTGGGAGGGCATGGGCTTCGTGGTCCAGGCCTATGGCAAGCGTTGCCCGGCCGTGCTCGACTTCATCATCGATCTCGCCCGCCGCAACAACCGCCGCATCATGGTTCGTCTCGTCAAGGGCGCCTATTGGGATGCGGAAATCAAACGTGCTCAGGTGGACGGGCTGGAGGATTTTCCGGTCTTTACGCGCAAGGTCCATACCGATGTTTCCTACATTGCCTGCGCCCGCAAACTGTTGGCGGCGACCGACGCAGTCTTCCCGCAATTTGCAACCCATAATGCGCAGACCTTGGCGACGATCTATCATATCGCCGGGCCGGAATTCAAAAGCGGCAAATACGAATTCCAGTGCCTGCATGGAATGGGGGAGCCGCTCTATGACGAAGTTGTCGGCACAAGCAAACTCGGCCGCCCCGCACGTGTCTACGCTCCCGTCGGCACGCATGAAACATTGCTCGCCTATTTGGTTCGACGCCTCTTGGAAAACGGCGCCAACTCCTCCTTCGTCAACCGCATCGGCGACAAGAACGTTTCGGTAGATGAACTGGTGATCGACCCAGTCGATGTGGTTCGTGGCATGGCTGAGATTGGCGCCCGTCACGATCAGATCGCTCTTCCCCACGATCTTTATGGAGCCCGGCTAAATTCCACCGGGCTGGATCTCTCAAATGAAACGACGCTTGCGGAACTCTCCACATCGCTGAAGAGCTCGTCCACACGTGAATGGACTTCCGCTTCAACTTTGGAAAATGCCGGGGCCAGCCGTCCGGTGCTCAACCCTGGCGACCGGCGTGATGTTGTCGGCACGGTCACCGAGATTTCGGAAGCCGGCGTCAAGAAGGCCATGACAATCGCCACGACTGCAGCCGCAGGCTGGGCCGCCACGGCTCCCGCAGACCGTGCTACCTGCCTGGAGCGCGCAGCCGATATCATGCAGGCTCAAATGCCGGATCTGCTCGGCCTCATCATGCGCGAAGCCGGCAAATCCATGCCCAACGCAATTGCGGAAGTACGCGAGGCAATCGATTTCCTGCGTTATTATGCCGAACAGGCACGCCGCACACTCGGCCCCGGACATCGCCCACTCGGCCCGGTCGTCTGCATCAGCCCATGGAACTTTCCGCTGGCGATCTTCACCGGCCAGATTGCCGCAGCGCTGGTCGCCGGCAATCCGGTTCTGGCGAAGCCCGCGGAAGAAACCCCGCTCATCGCCGCACAGGGCATCCGAATTCTGCACGAGGCCGGCATTCCGGCCGATGCCCTGCAATTGCTTCCGGGCGACGGCCGCATCGGTGCCGCCCTCGTCGCCGCGCAGCAAACCTGCGGCGTTATGTTTACCGGCTCGACCGAAGTCGCCCGTCTCATCCAGGCCGAGCTTGCCGGACGTTTGCTGCCGAACGGCAAGCCGATCCCGCTGATCGCGGAAACCGGCGGCCAGAACGCCATGATCGTCGATTCTTCGGCGCTTGCCGAACAGGTCGTCTTCGATGTCATCGCGTCCGCCTTCGACAGCGCCGGCCAGCGCTGCTCGGCCCTGCGTGTCCTCTGCCTACAGGAAGATGTCGCTGATCGTATCCTCAAGATGCTCAAGGGCGCATTGAAGGAACTCACCATCGGCCGCACCGACACACTGAAGATCGATATCGGTCCGGTGATTACCGATGAAGCCAAGGGCAATATCGAAAAGCATATCGACAGCATGCGGACGCTCGGCCGCAAGGTCGAGCAATTGCCGCTTGGCCCCGAAACCGAAAATGGCACCTTCGTCGCCCCCACCATCATCGAGATCACCTCGCTCAAGGATTTGCAGCGCGAGGTCTTCGGCCCTGTCCTGCATGTGGTGCGCTACAAGCGCGACGATCTGGAACGACTGATCGAGGATATCAACGGCACCGGCTACGGCCTGACCTTCGGCCTGCATACCCGTCTCGACGAGACGATCGCGCAAGTGACCGGCCTCATCCGGGTCGGCAATATCTATGTCAACCGCAATGTCATCGGAGCCGTCGTCGGCGTCCAGCCATTTGGTGGCCGCGGCCTGTCCGGCACCGGCCCCAAAGCCGGCGGCCCGCTTTATCTCGGCCGCCTGGTCGACAAGGCTCCGGTTCCGCCGCGCCACAGCTCGGTCCACACGGATCCGGCGCTGACGGATTTCGCCCGCTGGCTCGGCCAGCGCGGTCGCAATCGCCTAGCGCAGGATGCCCGCGAGACCGGCGCAGTTTCGGCGCTCGGTCTTCAGACCGATCTGGCAGGACCTGTCGGCGAGCGCAATATCTACGCGCTGCATCCGCGAGGCCGCATCCTGCTCGTTCCGCAGACGGAAGTAGGCCTCTATCGTCAGCTCACCGCCGCCCTCGCAACCGGCAATGAAGTGGCAATCGATGCCGCCTCTAACCTCGCGACCTCCCTTGCCGATCTGCCGGCGAGCGTTGCTGCCCGGATCTGCTGGAGCAAGGAATGGGCCGAGGATGCGCCTTTCGCGGGCTCCCTCATCGAGGGAGACGGTGACCGCCTGGTCGAGATCACGAAGAAGATTGCCGCCCTGCCGGGACCAATCGTCCTCGTTCAGGCCGCCTCGACGGAAGAGCTTGGTGCGGATGCCGAAGCTTATTGCCTGAACTGGCTGCTGGAAGAAGTCTCCACCTCAATCAACACCACGGCCGCCGGTGGCAATGCCAGCCTTATGGCTATCGGCTGATCGAGAGTCTTCCAAAATATCAACACCCGGCTTTCGGGCCGGGTGTAACGATCGCCTTACCAGATGTATTCGACATCCGGCGTCGTTTTGGTTTCAAGATATTCCGTCAGGCGTTCGATGATCTGGCCGCAGGAAAGATCGAGATGCTCGCGAAGCCGTTCGGCGGCATCGCCACCTCTCCCCTCAAGCATGAACGAGATGATTTCCGTATGGTCATGCATGAAGGTTTCGATCGTAGGGTTGTCCGATAACGTGACCTGCAGATATTTGCCGCAGATATAGGTTGGTGCTGCGCGGGAAAGCGCCTCGATGATTTCCTGGTTTGGGCAATATCCGAGGCATCGCTGGTGAAGGTCGTTCTCCAGCCCGTCGAGATCGACGATATCGAGAGCGGGCGAAACCGCGATCGCCTCGGCAAGCCGGCCCCGCATGGCTTCAAGCTCATCGGAGGGAATACGAGGCGTCGCAGCTTCGAGAGCGACAGGCTCAAGAATCCGGCGCAGGTCGTAGAGATTACGGCAACGCTCGACATCAAGCCCGACGATATGCCAGTGGCCACCATTACCGCGCGCGACGATGCCAAGCTTGTTGGCCCGGAAGATCAGGTCGCGCGCCAGCGTCCTGCCGATATTGAAATGCCGGGCAAGCGCCAGTTCGTTGACCCTCAGATGCCCGGACATGGAATGCAGGATCAGCTCGCGCTCTATCCTGAAATAAAGCTCGTCATGCGCACTCTGATTGGCATCTCCATCGCCCAGCGTCAGGTGATCTGCAGTCAGAGTGAACCGGAAGGGTTCGCTGTCGTTTCCGACGACGAAACCCTGTCCGTCATGGGGGCGCACGCTGCCTTGCGCCTCCAGTATTTCGAAAGCCTGCTTTACCGGAGAGCGGCTCGACCCGAAGATCTTGGCGACTTCGGCGATCTTGATGATTGCGCCGGTGGCGATCCGCTCGTCACGGATCGCCCCATCGAGATGTTCGGCTATGCGTCGATAGGCCGGCTGTCGCTCCAAGTTTCTCTCCGATACGTCTGGCGTCAGGTGATCGCGCCGAGCTGCCAGGGCACGAATTCGTTATTGCCGTAGTCATAGATTTCGCTGAGC
This sequence comes from Aliirhizobium wenxiniae, assembly GCF_014201355.1. GTDB lineage: Bacteria > Pseudomonadota > Alphaproteobacteria > Rhizobiales > Rhizobiaceae > Neorhizobium > Neorhizobium wenxiniae. The sequence goes on along the minus strand of NZ_JACHEG010000004.1, from coordinate 388,457 downwards.
GTCTTTTGCCCCGATGCGACCGCGATCAGCGTCTCGAAAATCCGTTCGCCGGCTTCCTCAATGCTTTCGCGCCCATTGACGATATCGCCGCAATTGACGTCCATGTCCTCGCTCATGTGTTCGAACATTTCCGTATTGGTTGCAACCTTGATCGTCGGCACCGGCTTGAAACCGGAGACGGAACCGCGACCGGTGGTGAAGATCAGCATGTTGCAGCCACCGGCAATCTGGCCGGTCACGGCAACCGGGTCGTAACCGGGCGTATCCATGAAGACGAAACCGGTTTCGTCAATGATCTCCGCATATTCATAGACCGCCTGCATCGGCATCGAACCGCCCTTGGCGACCGCGCCGAGGGACTTTTCCAGGATCGTCGTCAGACCGCCTGCCTTGTTGCCATGCGATGGATTGTTGTTGAGTTCGGCGCCATGACGAGCGGTGTAGTCACCCCACCATTCGATCCGGTCCATCAGCTTCTGCGCAACTTCCGGCTTTACCGCCCGCATGGTCAGTAGATGCTCCGCGCCGTAGATTTCCGGGGTCTCGCTCAAGACCGCCGTGCCACCGTGCTTGACGAGCAGATCGGATGCGTGGCCGAGCGCCGGATTGGCGGAAATGCCGGAATATCCGTCCGAACCACCGCATTGCAGCGCAAGCTTCAGCTTGGAAAGCGGCTGGGTCGTCCGTTCCTGCCCTTTCAGCGCGTCGAGCATTTCGACGATGATCGCAGACGCCACCTCGACCGTCTTGCGGGTGCCGCCAAGCTGCTGGATCGTCATGGTCCTGAGGAACTGGCTTTCCTCCAGGCCGTATTTCTCCTGGATCAGCGAAATCTGGTTCACTTCGCAACCGAGGCCGATCATCAGGATGCCGGCGAAATTCGGGTTGCGGGCATAACCGCTCAACGTCCGGATCAGATATTCGTAGCCTTCGGTGCCGGTACCGATCGCGCAACCCTGCCCGTGTGTCAGAGCAACCACGCCATCGATATTCTCGTAGCCGTTCAGACCACCTCCACGATTGAAATGGTCGGCGATCGCATGGGACACCGTGGCGGAACAGTTCACCGAAGAAATGATGCCGATATAGTTACGGGTGCCGACCTGGCCATCCGGCCGCAAATAACCTTCGAAGGTGCGGCGTTCCGCTTCCGGCACGAAATCGATCACCGGCACATGTGACGAGAAATGATGCGTCACGTCGCTGTCCTGCATGGCGATGTTCTGCAGATGAACATGGTCTCCCGGCGCGATATCGCAGCTGGCGATACCGATCGTCTGCCCGTATTTCGTCGCCGCCTCGCCCTTGGCGATCGACCGGATCGCGATCTTGTGACCCCGCGGAATGACCGCTGCCGCCACGATCCCGTTGACACCCGATGCCTCTCCCACCGCGATCTCGCGGCGCGCAACCGCAACATTATCCAATGAATTCAAGAGAATGGCGGCTGGAATGTTCGAGCCGGCCTGGACATCAATTTTCATCTCATCCTCCTAAAGAAAGAAATTGACTTTGTCGACAAAAGTCATTTCACTGACACTATCGAACTGTCAAGGAAAATAATCGGAGCAGGATTTCCGGTTTCGCGTCGTCGAGGAGGGCGACACGAAACATGCTGCAGCCGACCTGATGGTGAGGAGGAGGAACAGCTTGGACTATGTGTTCGATTTCAGCTTTCTCGAGAGCTTTCGATCCGAAATCATCAACGGCGTGCGCCTGACCGTCATGCTCACGGTGGTCTCGATCCTGCCGGGTTTTGCGCTCGGCACGGCCTGCGCCGTCGGACGGCTTTACGGCCCGCGCTGGCTGCAGACCGCGATTACCATCTATATCGAGGCGATCCGCAATACGCCGCTGATCATCCAGGTCTTCTGGCTGTTTTTCGGCCTGACCGTGCTCGGCGCCCGCATCGGGCCTTTCAATGCGGCGGTCATTGCGCTGGTCATCAATACCGGGGCCTATTCGGCGGAGATCATGCGCGCCGGCTTTCAGGCCATCCCCAAAGGGCAGCTGGAAGCCGCGAACTGTCTTGCCATGACGCGCCGCCAGATCTTCTGGAACATCCAGCTGCCACAGGCCGCCGAACTGGTCTATCCGGCTCTGGTCAGCCAGTTCATCCTGATGATGCTCGCCACCTCGATCATGTCGCAAATCTCGGTCGAGGAACTGACCGGCGTCGGTTATCAGGTCCAGTCCATCACCTTCCGCGGCTTCGACGTCTATCTGGTGATCGCTGTGCTCTATCTCGCGCTCGCCACCATGCTGAGGCTCTGTCTGCACGGCGCGGCCCAGCTCGCCTTCACCCGCCTGCGCAAGCTGAGGACGCCGCTATGAGCCACTGTCCCACCTGCATTTCCCCGCAGCTGAAAGGAGACCGCCCATGCTTGGTGTGAGCCTCGATCAATACGGCTTTCTGGTTCAGGGCGCCTTCTGGACCGTCGTTCTCTCGCTGATGGGCTTTGTCGGCGGCACCATTGTCGGCCTGCCGGTTGCACTCGCCCGCATATCAGGCGGCTGGTTCCTCTGTCGCGCCTCAAGCCTCTATGTGCAGTTCGTGCAGGGCATTCCCTTGCCGGTCATCATGTTCGTCGTCTATTTCGGCGTCAGCATCTACGGTTTCGATGTTAATGCACTGGTTGCGGCGGCAATCGCCATGACGCTCTATTCCAGCGCCTATCTGGGCGAAATCTGGAAAGGCTGCATTCAGGCGGTGCCGAAAACCCAGTGGGAAGCCGGCGAATGCCTGGCGCTCACCAACCTGCAGCGTTTCATCTACATCATCCTGCCGCAGGCACTGCGCATTGCCGTGCCGCCGACGGTCGGTTTCCTGGTGCAGATCGTCAAGAACACATCCTATTCGGTTGTGATCGGTTTCTTCGATCTCACCTACTCGGCCAAGATCCTGAACAATGCCACGTTCAAGCCCTTCGTCATCTTCACCGCCGCGGCGCTGATCTATTTCGCCATCTGCTTCCCGCTGTCGCGCTATGCCCGCCGGTTTGAGCTGCGCCTTCACAGGAGACACGCATGACCGTCATTTCGATGAATTCCGTCCACACCCCGGCCGCCCCGCAAGATGGCGTCCAGCCGATGGTCTCCTTCCGCGATGTCCGCAAAAGCTTCGGCGCGCTGGAAGTCCTGAAGGGCATCGATCTCGACGTCATGCCCGGCCAGGTCGCGGCGCTGATCGGCCGAAGCGGATCGGGCAAGAGCACGGCGCTGCGCTGTATCAACGGGCTGGAAAAGATCAATGGCGGCGAACTGACCGTCTGTGGCCGCAACCTCCGCGCCCGCGACTTCGAATTACGGGAACTGCGCAAGGAAGTCGGCATCGTCTTCCAGAGCTACAATCTCTTTCCGCATCTGACGGTGGAACAGAACGTCACGCTCGCACCGAGAAAGGTGAACGGCCTCGATGCTTCCGAAAGCCGCGCCTTGGCGGCCGAAGTGCTGGAACAGGTCGGATTGTCCGACAAGGCATCAAGCTATCCCGAACAGCTCTCCGGCGGCCAGCAGCAACGCGTGGCGATCGCCCGTTCGCTTGCGATGCGACCAAAGCTGATGCTGTTCGATGAGGTGACGTCGGCGCTCGATCCGGAACTGACCGGCGAGGTGCTGCGCGTCATCGGCAAGCTTGCCGCCGGCGGCATGACAATGGTGCTCGTCACTCACGAAATGGCCTTTGCCCGGCAGGTCGCGGATCTCGTCGTCTACATGCATCAGGGCCGCGTCTGGGAGGCAGGCAAGGGCACGATGCTCGACGATCCGCAAACCGTCGAACTGAGGCAGTTCGTCGGCAGCGGTCTTTAACGGATCGGGATTGATTTTGCCGCCGTCATGGGACGGCGGATGGAGGAGGAGAAAGCATGAATATCAAACTGTCTCGCCGCGTCCTGTCCTGCGGCCTTGCCATGACTGTTCTGCTCGGCGGTGCTGGAGGAGCATTCGCCAACGCACTCGAAACCATCAAGCAGCGCGGCCGCATCCAGATCGCCGTCGATGTCGGCCATCCACCTTACGGCATGCTGGACGACAAGGCGCAGCAGACTGGTCTCGATATCGACACAGCCAAGCTGCTGGCGAAAGATCTCGGCGTGACGCTTGAAGTCGTGCCGGTTTCGGGCGCCAACCGCGTGCCGTTCCTGATCTCCAACAAGGTCGATCTCGTCATCGCCTCCTTCTCGATCACCGAGGAACGCAAGAAGGTCATCTCCTTCTCGAAACCTTATGGCGTCATCCCGGTCGTCATCCTAGGCCCCAAGGCCGAAGACCTGAAAGATGCGTCGGGCCTCGATGGCAAGAGCGTCGCGGTTGCCCGCGGTACGACAGCCGATATCGAGCTGACCAAGGCGGCGAAGGAAAAGGGCGTGAGTGCCAATATCGTCCGTTACGAGGACGAGGCAACCACCAATACGGCAGTCGGCACCGGCCAGCAGGATTACATGTCGGCAGCACTTTCAACCGCCCAGGCCGTTGCGGACCAGAACCCGGGCCGCGACCTTGCCATCAAGGTCGAACTCGCCGCCTATCCGATGGCAATCGGCATGCGCCAGAAGGAGCCGGAACTCGAAACCTGGGTCAATGAATGGATCACCGCCAACCTCAAGAATGGCGAGCTGAACAAGGTCTACGAACATTACTTCAAGCAGTCGCTGCCGGAAGAAATGCTCAACCAGTAAGCCGGATGGGCTGCTGATTATCCAAGGCGGGCCGTGACGCGGCCTGCCTCCAATCCCTTACATTTCAGGAGAGACTATGAAACTGGTTCGTTATGGCGCGCCGGGTGCGGAGCGCCCTGGCATTCTCGATGGTGACGGCCGCATCCGCGACGTGAGCAACCTGGTTGCCGATTTCGCCGGCGAGGCGCTGTCACCGGCAAGCTTGGAGCGGATCCGCAAAGCCGATCTCGCGGCCTTGCCGCTTGTAGAAGCAGATGTACGCCTCGGCTCCTGCGTCGCCAAACCGGGCCATTTCATCGCGATCGGCCTGAACTACGTCGACCATGCGCATGAATCCAACATGCCTATCCCGAGCGAACCCGTCGTATTCAGCAAAGCGCCCTCCTCCATCTCGGGGCCGACGGACGATGTGGTGATGCCGGAAGGCTCGGAGAAATCGGACTGGGAAGTCGAGATCGCCATGGTGATCGGCACCGCCGCCTTCAATGTCTCCGAGGCACAGGCGCTCGATCATGTCGCAGGTTTCTGTATCTGCAACGACGTTTCCGAACGGTCCTACCAGATCGAGCGCGGCGGTCAGTGGATCAAGGGCAAGAGCATGCCGACCTATGGCCCTGTCGGCCCCTGGCTCGTCACCCGCGACGAGATTGCCGATGTCCAGAATCTCGGCCTTTGGCTCGACATCAACGGTGAACGCCGGCAGACCGGTTCGACCAGCTCGATGATCTTCTCGCTCGCACATATCGTATCGTACCTGTCACGCTTCATGCGGCTGGAACCCGGCGATATCATCACCACCGGTACACCGCCCGGCGTCGGCATGGGCATGAAGCCGCCGACCTATCTCAAACGCGGTGACGTGATGACGCTTGGGATTGATGGTCTTGGAGAGCAGCGACAGACTGTGCGTTAGCACTCGTTGAGCGAGCCAAGGCCATATCGGATAGTGTCCACTGCTACTGCACCGTGGGCACTATCTATGTTTCTCGGATTGAAGCGGATAACCTGACGCCCGACAGATTGGCGATGTTCACAGGTTGCGGGCAATGACCAAGCGCTGAATGTCGCTTGTTCCCTCGTAAATCTGGCAGATGCGCACGTCGCGATAGATGCGCTCGACCGGATAATCGCTCATATAGCCATAACCGCCGTGGATCTGGATCGCGTCGGAGCAGACGCGCTCCGCCATTTCCGAGGCAAAGAGCTTTGCCATGGAAGCCTCGGAGAGGCATGGCATTGCTGACTCCCGCAACGCTGCCGCGTGCCAGACGAGTTGTCGCGCGGCCTCTATCCGGGTCGCCATGTCGGCAAGCCTAAAGGCGACGGCCTGATGATCGAAGATCGCCTTGCCGAAGGCTTTTCTCTCACGGGCATAATCGCGCGCCGCCTCGAACGCTGCCTGTGCCATGCCGACGGATTGGGCCGCAATGCCGATCCTGCCACCTTCGAGATTGGCCAGCGCGATGCGATAACCCTCTCCTTCCTCTCCAAGCCTGAGTGCTACCGGTATGCGCATTTCGTTGAAAGCGATCTGGCAGGTGTCGGATGAATTCAGCCCAAGCTTTTCCTCGACGCGGATCACCTCGTAGCCGGGCGTATCCGTCGGGACGATGAAGGCGGTGATGCCTTTCTTGCCCGCATCCGGATCGGTAACGGCAAAGACGATAATCATCTGCCCATTCTTGCCCGAGGTGATGAACTGTTTCGCGCCGTCGATCACGTAATCGTCGCCATCGCGCCGCGCTCGCGTCTTCAGGTTGGATGCATCCGAGCCAGCCTGCGGTTCGGTGAGCGCAAAACCGCCGATCCATTCACCAGATGCCAGACGCGGCAGGAAACGCTCCTTCTGTTCTTCGTTGCCGAATTTGAGGATCGGCACGCAGCCGACCGAACTGTGGACGCTCATGATCGTCGAGCATGGTCCGTCACCGGCAGCGATTTCCTCGACCGCCGCAGCATAGGCGAGCGCACCTGTATCGGAACCTCCATAGGCTTCCGGCACGAGCATGCCGAGTAACCCGAGCGCACCCATTTCCTGCAATTCCTCGCGCGGAAAACGATGCTCCCTATCCCTTTCCGCAGCACCCGGCGCCAGACGTTCGCGGGCAAAGCTGCGAGCCATGTCGCGGATCTGTTGTTGAAGCTCCGAAAGGATCATCGGCCTTCCTCCCGTCAGGATCGTTCAATGGCGATGGCCGTTGCTTCGCCACCGCCGATGCAAAGTGCCGCCATGCCGCGTTTCAGGTCGTAGCGTTCCAGCGCGGCAATCAGCGTCACCAGAATACGGGCACCGGATGCGCCGATCGGATGACCGAGCGCGCAGGCGCCACCATGGACATTGACCTTGTCATGCGGCAGGTCGAGGTCCCGCATCGTCGCCATGGCAACAACCGCAAAGGCCTCGTTGATCTCGAACAGGTCGACATCGGAGAGCGGCAGGCCCGTCCGGTCGGAGAGTTTCTGCAAGGCACCGATCGGTGCTGTGGCGAAAAGCGCCGGTTCCTGCGAGTGCGTGGCGTGGCCGAGGATCGTTGCGAGCGGGGCAAGCCCGCGGCGCTCCGCCTCCGAACGCCGCATCAGCACCAGAGCCGCCGCGCCGTCCGATATCGAGCTGGAATTGGCAGCCGTCACCGTACCGCCATCACGGAAGGCGGGCTTCACGGTTGGGATCTTGTCGAGTTTCGCCTTGCCGGGCTGTTCGTCCTGATGTGCAACCTGCTCGGCTCTGCCGGATTTGACCGTGACCGGGATGATCTCCTTCTCGAAGCAGCCTTCCGTGATCGCCTTCTGTGCCCGTTTGAGGGAGGTAACGGCGTATTGGTCCTGCGCCTCGCGGGTAAACTGATAGACCTCGGCGCAATCCTCGGCGAAACTACCCATCAGCCGGCCCTTGTCATAGGCATCCTCAAGCCCGTCGAGAAACATATGGTCGAGCAAGCGGCCATGCCCGAGCCTGTATCCGCCTCGCGCACGATCCAGCAGATAGGGGGCATTCGTCATGCTTTCCATGCCGCCGGCAACGGCGACGGAAGCACTTGCCGCGGCAATCAGGTCATGGCCCATCATCACCGCCTTCATGCCCGAGCCGCACATCTTGTTAACCGTCGTCGCACCCGCAGCAAAAGGGAGACCGGCATGGATCGCCGCCTGCCTTGCCGGCGCCTGCCCCTGCCCCGCCGGCAGCACACAGCCGAAGACGACTTCCTCTATGGCTTCCGCCTCCACGCCGCTTCGCTCAAGTGCAGCGCGAATGGATGCCGCACCGAGATCGGCTGCGGTCGCGTCCTTCAATTCACCCTGAAAGCCGCCGATCGGCGTGCGGGCCGAACCGACGATAACGACGGGATCCTGCAATCGCATCTTTCCTCCTTGATGCGCCATCAACGCGCACCCATCCGAATAGCGCCGTCGAGGCGAATGACTTCGCCATTCAGCATCGAGTTTTCGAGGATCTGGCGAACCAGCGCCGCGAACTCCGGCGGCCTCCCGAGCCGTGGCGGGAACGGCACGCTGCTTCCAAGCGCATGGCGCACTTCCTCCGGCATGGCTGCCATCATCGGTGTTTCGAAAACGCCCGGCGCAATGGTCATGACGCGAATGCCATAACGTGCAAGTTCGCGTGCGATCGGCAGTGTCATCGCGGCTATCCCGCCCTTGGAGGCCGCATAGGCTGCCTGCCCGACTTGCCCGTCGAAGGCGGCGATCGAGGCTGTGTTGACGATCACTCCACGCTCCCCTTCTGCGTCGGACTCGCTGTCCTTTATGGCGTTGGCTGCAAGCCGAAGCATATTGAAGGAGCCGACCAGATTGACATTGATCGTCCGGGCAAAGCTCTCAAGCTCATGCGGCCCGTCGCGGCCGATCACCTTCTGCGCCGGTGCGATACCCGCGCAATTGATCAGCCCGCGCAGCTTTCCCAAGTCATTCAACGCCGCAGCCACTGCGGCTTGCCCTTCCCCAGCGCTGGTGACGTCAGTACGGATGAAAGACACGCGCCCTGCAAACTCCTGCGCAAGCGCCTCGCCCTTGTCACGATCAAGGTCGGCAATGATCACCCGCCCACCAGCTTCTGCCAGCATACGCACCGTCGCGGCGCCAAGGCCGGAACAGCCGCCGGTGACGATAAAACCGGCATCACGGATCAGCATCTTATCAGTCCTCCCTTGCCGGCGGGCTCCTCAACCCTCGGGCAACCGTCACTTTATAAGCTTTCACTGTTGCAAGCGATGACGGAAGTGATCCATTATTTCGGCCAGTTTTGCCACTTGAGAGTGAATGATGGCCGAAACCGAACGACATATGATCGCCCCGAGTTTTGTCGAAGAAGCCCTCGACAGCCTGAGGCGTAGCGGGCGACCGACCGAGCCGTTGCTGACGGGTCTCGGCCTGCCACCTGCCGTCACCGAGCCGGTTTCGGCGCAGACATTCGGGCAATTGTGGCTGGCGATTGCCGCGGAACTGGATGACGAATGTTTCGGCCTGGGCGACCGGCCGATGCAGCGCGGCAGCTTTACCCTCCTCTGCCATTGCGTGTTGCATGCCCCGACGCTCGAGCGGGCATTGCGGCGGGCGCTGCGTTTTCTCAATCTCGTTCTCGGCGAACCGACAGGCAGGCTTGTCGTCCATGACGGGATCGCGGAGGTCCAGCTGAGCGATGAGGGAGAGCCACGATCCGCCTTTGCCTATCGCAGCTACTGGATCATCCTGCATGGGCTTATCTGCTGGCTCGTGGGGCGACGCATCCCGATCCGCCTCGTAGATTTCCGCTGCACCGAACCGGAACAGAGTGCCGATCACCGGCTTTTTTTCGGCGCGCCAATACGCTTCTCGCAATCCGTCAGTCGGCTGAGCTTTGACGCAGCCATGCTCGCCTTGCCAATCTCGCGCAACGACCAGCAACTGCGGCAGTTCTTGCGCGGGGCACCCGCAAACATCCTGCTGCGTTATCGCTATGATGCAGGAACAGCTGCAGCCGTGAGACGTCGCCTCACCCAGAAGGAACCTGCAGACTGGACTAGCTTCGCGACACTCGCCACCGACATGCGCATGTCGTCCTCGACACTTCGCCATCGCCTGCATGACGAGGGCCAAAGTTATGCCGGCATCAAGGACGAGATCCGCCGCGACCTCGCCTGCAGCCTGCTGACGAATACGGACCAGACGGTCAGCGAGATCGCCACCCGTCTCGGTTATTCCGAACCGAGCGCCTTCTATCGAGCGTTCAGGAAATGGATAGGGTTAAGCCCCGAAGCCTTTCGAAAAAGCCAGACGCCGAAATAAATTTTCGGCCTATGGCAAAACTGGCCGAATATTCGCTGCAATTCCGTCATGGCTTGCCATTAGCGCTGCGAATACCATTCTTTTCTAATCGGCACGCTTTTGAGGAGAAGCGCATCGATCGGGAGGAGATATGGTAGATACAGGTCATCTGAGCCTGCACGTGCCGGAGCCAGCAGTGCGTCCGGGCGGGCAGCCTGACTTTTCCAATGTGAAGATCGCCAGAGCAGGCGCGGTGCCGCGCCCGGACGTGGATGCGGCAGCAGAAGACATCCGCGATCTCGCCTATTCGATCATCCGTGTGCTGAACCGGGATGGCGAGGCCGTTGGCCCCTGGGCGGGTCTCCTGTCCGATGACGACCTAAGGACCGGCCTGCGCCACATGATGACGCTACGCGCCTTCGATGCCCGCATGCTGATGGCGCAACGGCAGGGCAAGACATCGTTCTACATGCAGCATCTGGGCGAAGAAGCCGTCAGCTGCGCCTTTCGCAAGGCGTTGAACAAGGGCGACATGAATTTCCCGACCTATCGACAGGCGGGCCTCTTCATCGCCGACGACTATCCGATGGTCGAGATGATGAACCAGATCTATTCGAACGAAAGCGACCCGCTGCGCGGCCGGCAACTACCGATCATGTATTCTTCGAAGGATCATGGCTTCTTCACCATTTCCGGCAATCTCGCCACCCAATATGTGCAGGCCGTCGGCTGGGCCATGGCGTCGGCGATCAAGAACGACAGCCGCATCGCCGCCGCCTGGATCGGTGACGGCTCGACGGCAGAGTCGGATTTTCATTCGGCGCTGGTCTTCGCCTCGACCTATCGCGCGCCGGTCATCCTCAACGTCGTCAACAACCAGTGGGCCATCTCGACATTCCAGGGCATTGCCCGCGGCGGCTCCGGCACCTTTGCCGCCCGTGGCCTCGGCTTCGGCATTCCGGCGCTAAGGGTTGATGGCAATGATTATCTCGCCGTTCATGCCGTCGCCTGCTGGGCGGCGGAGCGGGCAAGGCGCAATCTCGGCCCGACGCTGATCGAATACGTTACCTACCGGGTGGGCGCACACTCCACCTCCGATGATCCGAGTGCTTACAGACCAAAGACCGAATCCGAAGCCTGGCCGCTTGGCGATCCTGTACTGCGGTTGAAGAAGCATCTGATCCTGCGCGGCCTCTGGTCCGAGGAGCGGCATGTGCAGGCGGAAGCTGAAATCACCGACGAGGTCATCGCCGCCCAACGCAAGGCCGAGGAACACGGTACGATGCATGCGGGCGGCAGGCCATCCGTCCGCGATATTTTCGAAGGCGTTTATGCCGAGATGCCGCCGCATCTGCGCCGCCAGCGGCAGAAGGCAGGATACTGACATGGCCCGGATGACGATGATCGAGGCGGTGAGAAGCGCCATGGATGTCGCCATGGGGCGGGACGAGGACGTCGTGGTCTTCGGCGAGGATGTCGGTTATTTCGGCGGCGTCTTCCGCTGCACGCAGGGACTGCAGGCGAAATACGGCAAGACGCGATGCTTTGATACGCCGATCAACGAATCCGGCATTGTCGGCACCGCGATCGGCATGGCGGCCTACGGGCTGAAACCCTGCGTCGAAATCCAGTTCGCCGACTACATGTACCCCGCCTATGACCAGCTGACGCAGGAAGCGGCGCGCATCCGCTACCGCTCCAATGGAGATTTCACCTGCCCGATCGTCGTGCGCATGCCGACCGGCGGCGGCATTTTCGGCGGGCAGACCCATAGCCAGAGCCCGGAAGCGCTGTTCACCCATGTCTGCGGCCTCAAGGTCGTCGTGCCTTCCAATCCTTATGATGCCAAGGGCCTGCTGATCGCGGCCATAGAGGATCCCGACCCGGTCATGTTCCTCGAACCGAAGCGACTTTATAATGGCCCTTTCGACGGCCACCATGAGCGGCCGGTCACGCCATGGTCGAAACATGAACTCAGCGACGTGCCGGATGATTATTATTCGATCCCGATCGGCAAGGCAGAGGTGCGCCGGCAGGGTTCGGCAGTCACCGTGATCGCCTATGGCACGATGGTGCATGTGGCACTCGCCGCCGCCGAGGATACCGGGATCGATGCCGAGGTGATCGACCTCAGAAGCCTTCTGCCACTCGATCTCGATGCGATCGTCAAGTCGGTGTCGAAGACCGGGCGCTGCGTCGTGGTGCATGAAGCGACCCTCACCTCCGGCTTCGGTGGTGAGATTGCGGCGCTGGTCCAGGAGCATTGCTTCTACCATCTCGAAGCGCCGGTCATGCGTGTTGCCGGCTGGGATACACCTTACCCGCATGCGCAGGAATGGGATTATTTTCCAGGTCCCGCCCGCGTCGGGCGCGCGCTGACCGACGTCATGGAGGCCTGAGCCATGGGCGAATTCACCATCAAGATGCCGGATGTCGGCGAAGGTGTTGCCGAGGCCGAGCTTGTCGAATGGCTGGTGAAGGTCGGCGATCCCGTGCGGGAGGACATGACGGTTGCCGCCGTAATGACCGACAAGGCGACGGTGGAAATTCCGACCCCGGTCAGCGGAACGGTCATCTGGCTTGGCGGCGAGATCGGCGACACGATCGCGGTCAGGGCACCGCTGATCCGGATCGAGACGGAGGGTGACGGCAACGATGTTGCGGCTCCCCAGCCAGTCACGGAGCCGGCGAAGACTGAGGAGCAGAAACCCGAACACGCTGCGCCCATCAGGACACCCGAAAAGCCGGCCACGCCGGTTGCGTCAACGACGGCGGCTCCCTCCCCGCGCCCGTCGCCCGAGATGGACAAGCCGTTGGCTTCACCTTCGGTAAGGCTGCTGGCACGCGACAGCGGCATAGACCTTCGCCAGATACGCGGGACGGGACCCGCCGGGCGTATCCTGCGCGAGGATGTCGAGCATTTTCTTGCGCATGGCAAGGAGGCTCCCCCGGCACAGCAAGGTCTCGCGAAAAGAACCTCGAAAGAGGAAATCAAGCTCACCGGCCTTCGCCGCCGCATCGCCGAAAAGATGACGCTCTCCGCTTCGCGCATCCCGCATATCACCTACGTAGAAGAGGTCGATGTGACGGCGCTGGAGGAATTGCGGGCGACGATGAATGGCGCACGCAAGGCCGACCAGCCAAAACTTACCCTGCTGCCCTTCCTCATGCGCACGATGGTCAAGGCTGTCTCCGAGCAGCCTGACCTCAATGCCACATTCGACGACGATGCCGGGGTCCTCACCCGATCCGGCGCAGTGCATGTCGGCATCGCCACCCAGACCCCCTCGGGCCTTACCGTGCCGGTCGTGCGGCACGCCGAGGCGCGCAGCATCTGGGATTGCGCGGCGGAAATGAACCGGCTGGCGGAAGCCGCCCGGTCCGGCACTGCCACGCGCGACGAGTTGACCGGTTCGACCATCACAATCAGTTCGCTCGGCGCGCTCGGCGGCATCGTCTCGACGCCGGTCATCAATCATCCGGAAGTGGCGATCGTCGGCGTCAACAAGATCGCCACCCGCCCGGTCTGGGATGGTGCGCAATTCGTGCCGCGCAAGATGATGAACCTCTCCTCCAGTTTCGACCATCGCATCATCGACGGTTTTGATGCGGCGACCTTCGTCCAGCGCCTGCGCACACTGCTCGAAACTCCAGCGCTGATCTTTATCGAGGGCTGAACCATGAAAGAGATCTCCTGCAAGCTTCTCGTAATCGGTGCCGGACCCGGCGGTTATGCCTGCGCCATCCGCGCCGGCCAGCTCGGCATCGATACGGTCATCGTCGAGGCCGCCAAGCCCGGCGGCACCTGCCTCACGATCGGCTGCATCCCTTCGAAGGCGCTGATCCATGCGGCGGAAGTCTTTGATGCAACACGGCAGATGGCAGGTGGACGAAACGCCATGGGCATTCGCGTGGACCAGCCGTCGATCGATCTTGCCGGCACCATGGCATGGAAGGACGGCATTGTCGGCCGGCTGACCAGCGGCGTCTCCGGCTTATTGCAGAAGGCCCGCGTGAAGATCGTATCCGGCCGCGCCCGTTTTCGCGACGGCAAGACGGTGGAAGTGGAAACCGAAACCGGCCAGCAAATTGTTCGCGCGGAAACCGTGGTGATCGCCACGGGCTCCGATCCGGTCGAACTCGCCGCGCTGCCCTTCGGCGGGCGGGTAATATCCTCGACCGAGGCGTTGTCGCTCAGGCAAATGCCGAAGAGGCTCATCGTTGTCGGTGGCGGTTATATCGGACTGGAACTCGGCACGGCCTTTGCCAAGCTGGGGTCGGAAGTGACCGTGGTGGAGGCGACGGCGCAGGTTCTACCAATCTACGACGCCGATTTGATCAAGCCGGTGACACGCAGGCTTACCGAGCAAGGCATCAAGGTTTTCACCAATACCAAAGCGATCGGACTTTCCGAGAAAGGCGATGCGCTCGTCGTGGAAGGACCGGACGGGCAGCAGGAACTGCCTGCGGACCAAATCCTCGCCGCAGTCGGCCGCCGTCCGCGCAGCATCGGCTCCGGGTTGGAAGACCTCGACCTCGATCGTTCCGGCCCCTACCTGCGGATCGACGATCGTTGCCGCACCTCGATGCGCGGCATCTATGCGATCGGTGACGTGACCGGCGAGCCGATGCTGGCGCATCGTGCTATCGCGCAGGGCGAGATGGTGGCGGAGATCGTCGCGGGCAAAAAACGCGCCTGGGACAAACGCTGCATTCCCTCTATCTGCTTCACCGATCCGGAAATCGTCAGCGCCGGCCTGTCACCGTCAGAAGCACGCGCTCAGGGCTACGACGTAAAGGTCGGGCAATTCCCCTTCACTGCCAATGGGCGCGCCATGACGATGCAGGACGAAGACGGGTTTGTCCGCGTCGTAGCCAGGGCCGATACCAATCTCGTGCTCGGGCTGCAGGCCGTCGGCTCGGGCGTATCCGAACTTTCCGCAGCATTTTCAATGGCGATCGAGATGGGGACGAGGTTGGAGGATATCGCCGGCACGATCCATGTCCACCCGACACGCAGCGAAGCCCTGCAGGAAGCAGCGCTGAAAGCAATGGGACACGCCCTGCATATCTGAGCGATCTCGGGGGCTTACATTTGGGGCTATCTGGGAGGAGGCCTGATGACTGAATTGGATTTCGGCTTAAACGATATGGCCCTTTCGATCCGCTATACGACGCAGCGTTTTGCGCGCGAACGCATTGCGCCGATTGCCGCCGAGATCGATGCAAAAGATCGCTTTCCGGTGGAGTTATGGCCCGAGATGGGCGCGCTCGGCCTGCACGGCATTACTGTTCCGGAAGAGCGTGGTGGGCTCGGGTTGGGGTATCTGGAACATGTCATCGCCTGCGAGGAAGTCAGCCGCGCCTCGGCCTCCGTCGGCCTGTCCTACGGCGCACATTCGAACCTCTGCATCAACCAGATTTCGCGCTGGGCGACACCCGAACAGAAGGCGAAATATCTTCCCGGCCTGATCTCCGGAGAGCATGTCGGCAGCCTTGCCATGTCCGAAGCCAATGCGGGATCGGATGTCGTCTCCATGCGGCTCAGGGCAGACCGGGTTGATGGCGGGTTTCGCCTCAACGGCACGAAATTCTGGATCACCAATGCGCCCTATGCGCAAACCCTTGTCGTCTATGCCAAGACGGACCCAGAGGCCGGATCGAAGGGTATCACCGCGTTCCTCATCGAGAAGGATTTTGCCGGTTTTTCCATCGGCCAGAAGATCGACAAGGTCGGCATGCGCGGTTCGCCAACGGCAGAACTCGTCTTCCAAGACTGTTTCGTGCCGGACGAAAATGTCATGGGACCGCTGAACGGCGGCGCAAAAATACTGATGTCCGGCCTCGATTACGAGCGGGTGGTGCTGTCTGGCATACAACTCGGCATCATGCAGGCCTGTCTCGATGTCGTTTTGCCTTACCTGCGGGAGCGAAAGCAGTTCGGTGCGCCGATCGGCAGTTTCCAACTGATGCAGGCGAAGGTTGCCGACATGGTCGTGGCGCTGAATTCGGCTCGCGCCTATGTCTATGCCGTTGCCCGCGCCTGCGATGCCGGCCGCACGACCCGACAGGATGCCGCCGGTGCGATCCTTTATGCCTCCGAGAGTGCCGTAAAGGTTGCCGAACAGGCCATCCAGGCGCTGGGCGGCGCGGGTTATACGAAGGACTGGCCGGTGGAGCGCTTCTGGCGCGACGCCAAACTGCTAGATATCGGCGCAGGCACCAACGAAGTGCGCCGCATGCTGATCGGCCGCGAAGTAATCGGCGCAGGAGGCAATAGCTGATGCCTCCGATCCGCACCGTGCTTGATCGCAATTCAGAGGGTTTCAAGGCCAATGAAGCGCATAATCATGCGCTTGCCGAAATGTTGCGGTCGAAGGTTGCGACGGCGGCGCTCGGCGGATCGGAAAGTCATCGCGAGCGTCATGTCGCACGCGGGAAACTGCTGCCGCGAGACCGGGTGCAAAGGCTGCTCGACCCGGGCTCGCCGCTCTTGGAAATCGGCCAGCTTGCAGCGGGCGGCATGTATGGCGATGAAGCACCGGGCGCGGGAATGATTGCCGGCATAGGGAGGGTGTCGGGTCGCGAATGCATGATCGTCGCTCACGACCCGACCGTGAAGGGCGGCGCCTATTTCCCGATGACGGTGAAGAAGCATTTGCGGGCGCAGGAGATCGCATCTGAAAACCGCCTGCCCTGCATCTATTTGGTCGATTCCGGCGGGGCCAATCTGCCGCATCAGGCAGAGGTCTTTCCGGATCGCGATCATTTCGGCCGGATCTTCTACAATCAGGCGCAGATGTCGGCAGCGGGTATCGCGCAGATTGCCTGCGTGATGGGAAGCTGCACGGCGGGCGGGGCCTATGTGCCGGCCATGTCCGACGAAACGGTGATCGTGCGCAATCAAGGCACGATCTTCCTCGCCGGCCCGCCGCTGGTGAAGGCCGCAACCGGCGAAGTGATTTCCGCCGAAGAACTCGGCGGTGCCGAAACCCATGGCCGAAAGTCCGGCGTCGTCGATCATGTCGCCGAAAATGACGAACACGCGCTGCTGATCGTCCGGGATATCGTGGCGACGCTCAATCGACCGAAGACGGTAGATATTGAGATCGCAACGCCGCGGCCTCCCCTGCTCGATACCTCGGAGCTTTACGGCATCGTGCCGCAGGATGTGCGGACACCCTATGATGTACGCGAGGTCATCGCCCGCATCGTCGACGGATCGGAACTGCAGGAGTTCAAACCCCTCTACGGAACGACGCTCGTCTGCGGCTTCGCCCGCATCTGGGGCATTCCCGTCGCAATTCTCGCGAACAATGGCGTGCTGTTTTCGGAAAGCGCGCTCAAGGGCGCGCATTTCATCGAGCTTGCCTGCCAGCGCCGCATTCCGCTGCTGTTTCTGCAGAATATTTCCGGCTTCATGGTCGGCGGTAAATATGAGGCGGAGGGCATAGCCAAGAACGGCGCAAAGCTGGTGACGGCTGTCGCAACCGCTTCCGTTCCAAAGATTACCGTCCTGATCGGCGGCAGTTTTGGTGCCGGCAATTACGGCATGTGTGGCCGCGCCTACCAGCCGCGCTTCCTGTTCTCTTGGCCAAATGCGCGGATTTCCGTCATGGGCGGCGAACAGGCGGCGTCCGTCCTCGCTTCCGTCCATCGCGACGCCGAGACGTGGAGCCCAACCGAAGCGGAAGCCTTCAAAACCCCGATCCGGCAGAAATATGAGGACGAAGGCAATCCCTATTACGCAACCGCCCGCCTTTGGGACGACGGCGTGATCGACCTCGCCCAGACCCGCGATGTGTTGGGGCTCGCCTTTTCCGCAGTACTGAACGCGCCGATCCCGGAACGTGCGCAGTTCGGCCTGTTCCGGATGTGAGGAGGATGACCGGTGATTGAAAGCCTGCTGATCGCCAATCGCGGAGAAATCGCCCGCCGCATTATCCGCACCGCACGCCGCCTCGGCATCCGCACCATCGCCGTTTACTCCGACGCCGATGCCACAATGCTCTTCGTGCGTGAGGCGGATGAAGCGGTCCGCATCGGCCCTGCACCGGTACGCGACAGCTATCTGCGTCAGGACCGTATCCTTGAGGCGGCGCGACAGACCGGCGCGCAGGCAATCCATCCCGGTTACGGGTTTCTGTCGGAAAATGCCGAATTCGCAGAAGCTGTTATCGCCGCCGGGCTTATCTGGGTGGGAGCTCCGCCCGCCGCCATTCGTGCCATGGGGCTGAAGGACGCCGCCAAACAGCGGATGATCGACGCAAATGTGCCGGTGACGCCGGGTTACCTCGGGGAGAACCAGGGTCCTGCCCTACTGCAGCGGGAAGCGGATGCGATCGGTTATCCGGTGCTGATCAAGGCCGTGGCCGGTGGCGGCGGCAAGGGCATGCGCAAGGTCGATACGGCTTCGGATTTTCTCGCAGCACTCGAAAGCTGCCGGCGCGAGGCCGCCTCTTCCTTCGGCGACGACCGGGTTCTGATCGAGAAATACATCCTGTCCCCCCGACATATCGAGGTTCAGGTCTTTGGCGATACGTTTGGTAACGTCGTCCATCTTTTCGAGCGCGACTGCTCATTGCAACGACGCCACCAGAAAGTGATCGAGGAAGCACCCGCACCGGGCATGGACGCGGCAACACGCAAAGCCGTCTGCGACGCTGCGATCAAAGCTGCCAAGGCAGTGGATTACGTAGGGGCTGGGACCGTGGAGTTTATCGCCGACGCCTCCGAGGGACTGCGTGCCGACCGCATCTGGTTCATGGAAATGAACACCCGGCTTCAGGTGGAGCATCCAGTAACCGAGGCGATTACCGGGCAGGATCTGGTGGAATGGCAGATCCGTGTCGCTTCCGGCCAACCTCTGCCGCAGAGGCAGGACGAGATTTCCATCAACGGCTGGGCGATGGAGGCGCGGCTTTACGCCGAAAACCCATCCAACGGTTTTCTGCCCTCCACCGGCCCATTGGACCATCTGTATCTTCCGCCATGCGTGCGCATCGATAGCGGCGTAGAGCAGGGCGACGAGGTGACCGCCCATTACGACCCGATGATCGCCAAGCTGATCAGCCATGCCTCAAGCCGCCGACAGGCGGCAAGCACACTCGCCCATGCCATGGCGGGCGTGGAAATCTGGCCCGTTCGCACCAACGCCGCCTTTCTGGCACGCACCTTGAAACATACGGACTTCCTAGCCGGAGCAGTCGATACCGGCTTCATTGCCCGTCATCTGGCCGATCTTGTTCCATCGGCCGATCCCGACGAACCTGTGCTACAGGCCGCCGCCGCAGCGCTCCTGCCGAGCGAAGCGCAAGAGCCGTGGACAGCACTTACTGGCTTCCGCTTGAATGCGGAGACTTATCGGTTGATGAGCGTGGAAGTAAACGGCCTCCCCCATCTCGTGAGCCTGGACCATTCCCGACGCAGAGGCGGTAATGGTCCTGGAGATGTCGTCTTCATCGATGGCGAGGCCTGGTCCTTCGGCCTACCCCGCGCCGATCATGCTGTCAGCGGACACAACCTGACGGATGGTGCGGTCATCGCCCCCATGCCCGGAACGGTGATCGCCGTATCTGTCGGCAAGGGTGACCGGGTCGTCCGCGCCCAGCCACTCGTGGTTATCGAGGCGATGAAGATGGAGCAGACGCTGAGCGCACCTTTCGACGGCACGGTTACGGAACTCAAGGTCGTGTCCGGCTCACAGGTTACGGAAGGCAGTCTGCTCGTACGCATCGAAGGAGACGAATGATGGCCGGGCGCTATTTCGATGACTGGACCATAGGCGACCGGATCGCCCACGAAATCCGCCGCACGGTGACGGAAACCGACAATCTCCTCTTTTCCGCCATGACCCATAATCCGCAGCCGCTGCATCTCGATATCGAGGCGGCAAAAGCCAGCGAATTCGGCCAGATCATCGTCAACGGCACTTTCACCTTCGCGCTGATGATCGGGCTATCCGTCGGAGAAACGACGCTCGGGACACTGGTTGCCAATCTCGGTTACGACAAGCTCACCATGCCCAAACCGGTCTTTATCGGCGACACGATGCGGGCCGAGACCGAAGTGGTCGAGCTGAAGGAAAGCCGCTCGCGACCAACGGCCGGTATCGTCACCTTCCGCCATGAGCTCATCAACCAGCGCAACGAGATCGTCTGCCAGTGCCTGCGCAGCGCCCTTCTTCACCGGAGGCCGCAATGACATTGCGCTCCCTGCTCTTCGTCCCCGGTGACCGGGCAGACCGGATGGAAAAAGCGCTCGGGCTTGATACCGATGCAGTGATCCTCGATCTGGAAGATTCCGTCGCGCTCGAGGGCAAGGCGACGGCAAGGCAAATGACTGCCGAGTTTCTCCGTTCCGCCAAGCGAGGCCGGAAACTCTTCGTGCGAATAAACCCGCTCGACAGCGGCCTTATGGATGATGATCTCGACGCATTGAAGGATGCAGCACCCGATGCGTTCATCCTGCCGAAAGCCGAGGGTGGAGCAAGCGTCGAGGCGCTGGCGGTGCGCGCGCCGGGCATTCCCGTCCTGCCGATTGCTACGGAAACGCCGGCGGCGGTTTTCGAGCTCGGCAGCTATCGCAGCGTCCGGCATCTGATCCTTGGTCTCACCTGGGGCGCGGAAGACCTTCCCGCCGCAATCGGCGCCACCAGTTCACGCGAGGAAGACGGGCGTTATACGCCACCCTATGAGATGCTCCGCTCGCTCACCCTATTCGGCGCGCATGCCGCCGGCGTGGAGGCAATTGAAACGGTCTATCCGGCGTTTCGTGATCTGGACGGCCTGGCCGCCTATGCCCGACGCGCAAGACGGGACGGCTTTACCGGCATGATGGCGATCCATCCTGAACAGTTGCCTGTCATCAACGCAGCCTTCACCCCGACAGTCGAGGAACTGACGCAGGCGCAGGCGATTGTGGATGCATTTTCCGCCAATCCTGGACAGGGCGTCCTCACTTTCGCCGGCCGCATGATCGATAAACCGCATCTAAAGCAAGCGAGGCGACTGCTTGGGCTTGCCGAAAAGCAGTCTCCATGATTCAACAACGCCGACAAAGCCGCGTTTGAGCGGCCGATCCATATCCTCTAGGTGACCCATGCTGGAATTTGAAATTATCCAAAACGCCAACCCGATGACAGAGGCCGATCGCGCCCTCGCCTTCCAGAACCTCGGTTTCGGAACGCTGTTCAGCGATCACATGGCCGTCATTCACTGGAGCGCCGACAAGGGCTGGCATTCGGCGCAGGTAACCGCTCGTGCACCCTTCTCTCTCGATCCGGCCAGCAGCGTGCTTCACTACGCGCAGGAAATCTTCGAAGGCATGAAGGCCTACCGGGCTGCCGATGGCAAGGTCGTGCTGTTCCGCCCGGATCAGAACGCAAAACGCTTCAACGCCTCGGCGCGCCGGCTTGCCATGCCCGAATTGCCTGAAGAGGATTTTCTCGCCGCCATCGAGAAGCTGGTCGCCGTAGACAGGAAATGGGTGCCGGAAGGCAATGGCGGTAGCCTCTATCTTCGTCCGTTCATGTTTGCCAACGAGTCCTTCCTCGGCGTCCGGCCATCGAAGGAATATATCTTCTGTGTCATCGCCTCGCCGGTCGGTCCCTATTTCAAGGGCGGCGCCAAGCCGGTGAAGATCTGGGTTTCCGAAGACTACACCCGTGCGGCCGTTGGCGGCACGGGCGCTGCCAAATGCGGCGGCAACTATGCGGCAAGCCTGATTGCCCAGGCCGAAGCCGGCAAGCACGGCTGCGACCAGGTCCTGTTCCTTGATGCCGCCGAGCGCAAATGGATCGAGGAACTCGGTGGCATGAACATCTTCTTCGTCTTCAACGACGGATCGATGGTTACACCTCCGCTTGGCACGATCCTGCCAGGCATTACCCGCAACTCTATCCTGACGCTTGCGAAGGACAACAATATCGCGGTGCAGGAACGCCCCTATGCCTTTGACGAGCTGCAGGCGGATGCCGCCTCCGGCCGCCTGGTCGAAGCCTTCGCCTGTGGTACGGCGGCTGTCGTTGCCGGTATCGGAGAGTTGAAGCATCGCAGCGGCTCGCTCACCATCGGCACCGGCGAGACGGGAGCGGTCACGACTCTGTTAAGAGACAAGCTGGTCGGTATCCAGACCCAGGCACTTGCCGACAGCCACGGCTGGCTTCACTCGATCCCGGTAAGCTGAGGCCGCGCGCATCCGCACTTGAGGACTTGGCCATGAGGACTTGGTGGCGCCCGTCATATAGAAGCGACGGGCGCCCCGAAAACCGATTGGTTGACGGCGAGGACCGTCAATAGGCGCTGCAGATGGACAGGAAGTCATTGGCCGTCAGGCTGGCACCTCCGACAAGCGCTCCATCCACGTTTTCGACGTGCAGAATTTCATCGGCATTCGAGGGTTTTACCGACCCACCGTACAAAATCCTCATACAATCGCCCTCGCTATTGAAGCGTTTGCAGAGTTCGGAACGGATAAAGCGGTGTGCTTCTGCAATATCTGCGATCGAGGCCGTACGACCTGTACCAATCGCCCAAACCGGCTCATAGGCAATAACGGTATTCTCTCCCGTCGCGCCGTCGGGCAATGATCCAGCAAGTTGGTACCGAAGCACGTCGAGCGTCCGGCCGCTCGATCTCTCCTCTTCCGTTTCGCCAATGCAGACGACGGCAATCAATCCGGACTTATATGCGGCAATTGTCTTGGATCGCACCAGGGCGTCGTCTTCCCGGTATCTGGTGCGTCGTTCGGAGTGGCCGATGATGACATGGCTGCCAAGACTATCGGCAATCATGCCGGCGGAAATATCTCCGGTGTAGGCACCGTTTTCCCGATCATGGCAATCCTGCGCGCCAATTTTCAACGGCGTATCTGCCGTCATTAAGGCCGCTGAATGCAGTAACGTGGCTGGTACACAAATCAGCGCATCGAACTTGCCTGAAGCAAGCATCTTGCTGGTCGCAATCTCCTTGATCTGCGCAAGGCTACCGCGCATGCCATTCATTTTCCAGTTTCCGGCAATAAGCGGCTTAGGCACCGGTCCCATGACATACCTCTCCCCCGCGAACCCGGCTCCCGCTGGCCCGCATCTTGTTATTCTCGGTCTTCAGTTCAGCGATGCCACAACGAAAATGTGTGACATCGCTCATCCAACCCCGTCGCATCGTTTATTTCCGGATTCCAGCTCATCGTCGCCAGACATGTCCTCGTCGGCACATTTCGGTTGATCAAGGCAGGTAGAAGACTTCCTTCAACTCCTGCGAAACCGGGCTGTTATCGGGATTGCTGGGCATGACTTCGGTCATGAATGCCCACCATTCCTTGCAGATCGCCGTGTCGGCGACAGCCGCCCAGCGCTCTTCCGACACTATCTCGACAGAGGCGAAAAGCAGGCTACGCGCCTCGTCGAGATAGATAGCGTAAGAGGATGCGCCATGATCTTTCAGCGTCTCGGCAAGCTTCGGCCAGATCTCGTCATGGCGACGCTTGTATTCCTCATGCTTGTCGGCAAAGACCTGCATGACGAATGCCTTCCGGATCTTCGTTTCCACTGCGACCATGGCTTTACTCCCTTATTTTCCGGCAAGTCGCCAGTTTTCGATCGCCATTGCTTCCGCCATCGGCTCGACGCCGAAGCGCGCAGCGAGATCGATGAGGTTGGCCGTCGTAATCGTCTGGCGGGCACCGCCCATGGAGACGACCTTGACGAGAACTTCGGCTGCCTTTTCGGCGGTATCGATCAGGCCGAAGGCTTCATCAAGCGTGTCGCCTGTGCCGAAGATACCGTGGAAGGGCCACATGACCAGTGTGTGATTGGCCATCGCCTTGGCGGTCGCATCGCCGATCGTATCGGTACCGGGAACCAGCCAGCCCATCGTACCAACCCCCTGCGGGAAGACGACGAGGCATTCGGTACTGCTCTCCCACAGGGCGCGGGTCACGTTGGCCGGATCGAGATCAAGGACGTAAGTCAGCGCCAGGAGATTGGTGGCGTGGCAGTGCATGATGACGCGATCGCGGCCATTACTTACCTTCTGGCGCACGCCGTGAGACTTCAGATGAGAGGCAAGCTCGGATGTCGGCGCGCCGCCATCGGTGAAGCCCCAGAGGATTTTCACCGAGGCCCCGTCGGCTGCCACCTGGACAACACCCATATTGGCGGCAGGATCGAGCTGAACGTTGCGGAAATATTTTCCGGTTCCGGTAACGATGTAGTACTGGCCGGCCAGTTCCGGCAGCGGATCGCTGATCGGAGCGCTACGGTTTGCAGGCCACTGCGCCAGATAGGGAGCAACGTCTTCCGGCAGCAGGCGCAGGCTGACATTGCCGCCGTTGCGCTCGTCCCACCCCTTCAGCCACATGTCCGAGGTCGCCTTGACCATGGCGGTTACGAACCAAGAATTTGCAGTATGCAGTGTCATGATCATGCGGCCTTTCGTTTGCTCAGCACGTTGCGTTCATAATTTTTAACCTCGTCCAGCCAGGCGATGCCGACCGGCACGTTTCTGCTGAGGCAATAGAAATCCCAAACCGCAGACCACGGCATTGATTTGGCTTCTTCCATCATCGCCAATCGTGTCGTGAAATCCCGTTCGCTTTCCGCCTGTTTCAGCCTGGAAGCCGGCTCAAGCAGAGCGCGCAGAAGCGCCTTGCGGGTATTGCGCGTGCCGATCACCCAGGCCGCCACGCGGTTGATGCTGGCATCGAAGAAGTCGAGGCCGATATTGACCTTGCCAAGCACGTCGCCCCGGATCAATTCGTTGGCGATTGCCTGCAGTTCATCATCAAACAGCACGACGTGGTCGCTGTCCCAGCGGACCGGGCGGGAGACGTGGAGCAGAACTTCATCGACGAATTGCAGCACCGACGATAGCTTGTCGGAGATGACTTCGGTCGGGTGAAAATGACCGGCATCGAGGCAAAGCAGCGTTTTGCGGCTCGTGGCATAACCCATGCAGAACTCGCTGGAGCCGACCGTGTAGCTTTCGGCTCCGATACCGAAAAGCTTGCTCTCGACGGCATCCTTGTGGAACTCGCGCGAGATCTTTTCGGCAATGATCGCATCCAGCGACTGAGCGAGACGCTCACGCGGTGCAAACCGGTCGGCAGGCAAATCTTTCATGCCATCCGGCACCCAGATGTTCATCACCGATGGCGTGCCGAGCTGCTTGCCGAAATATTCGCTGACCTTGCGGCTAGCCTGGCAATGGGCGATCCAGAAATCGCGCACCGCCTTGTCGGGATGGCTGAGCGTCAGCCCATCTTCGCTCAAGCGATGCGAAAAGCAGGTCGGGTTGAAATCCAGGCCAATGCCGGCTTTTTTGGCCCATTCGACCCAGTTCTGGAAATGGTGGGGTTCGATCGCGTCACGCGAGACCGGCTTGTCGGTTTCGAGATAGATGGCGTGAAGATTGAGCCGCTTCTGGCCCGGGATCTGTGCCATGGCGAAATCGAGATCGGCGCGCAATTCGCCCGGAGTGCTTGCGCGACCGGGATAGTTGCCGCTGACCTGAATACCGCCGGTAAGTTCGCCCGCCGGGTTTTCAAAGCCGCGAACGTCATCGCCCTGCCAGCAATGCATCGAGATCGGAATGCTGTCGAGGCGGTTGAGAGCCGCCTCGGTATCGATACCGGTCGCGGCGAAGACATCACGCGCCATGGTATAGGCGGCTTCGACTTTCTGTGATTGGCTCATCAATCTTGTCCTTCTAGAGCAGGCAGCGCGCTAAACGACTGGAAACGATCCCAGACGGATTGGGGTACACGCTGGCGGGGAAGATATTCGGTTAGAGGGAATGAACGGCGCACGAGTGCGCGCGCTTCATCGAGGTTGGAAAGCTGGCCGAGGGCGATCATCTGCACGCAGACATTTCCGAGCGCCGTCGTCTCGATCGGACCGGCCGTTACCGGAACGCCGCAAGCATCGGCGCAAAGTTGGTTGACGAGGTCGTTCTGGCTACCGCCACCGACGATACGGATACGGTCGACCGGCCGCCCGCGCAGAGTTTCCAGCTCCTCCTTCACTTGCCGATAGGAAAGGGCCAGACTGTCGAAAATACAGCGTGACAAGGCGCCGGCGCTCTCCGGTACGGGTTGTCCCGTCTCCCGGCAAAATGCCCGGATTTCCGCCGTCATGTTGTCCGGGTTGAGGAAACGCGCGTCCTGAGGATTGATCAGGCTTCGCCAGGACGTGCCGTCACGCGCTTCCGTCACGAGCCCGCCGTGATCCAGAGATCCCAATTCCTTGCGAACCCGCTGGATCAGCCAGAAGCCCATGATGTTCTTGAGGATGCGGTAACGTCGCTCGACACCGCCTTCGTTCGAGACATTTGCGGCCAGGGCCTCGGCACCGGCAAATGGTGTCTTGCTCTCGATCCCCATCAGCGACCATGTGCCCGAACTGATGAAAGCCTCATCCTCGGTTTCTAGCGGTGCCGCCGCAACCGCGGACCCCGTATCATGGGTGGCCGGGGCAACGACCTTGATGGCTGTCTCGCTCTGCGAGGCCGGCATCTCGCCGATGATGGTGCCCGCCTCGACCGGATGCATCATCATTGTCTTGGGCAATCCGGCGAGCTTGAGTAGATCCGCGTCCCAATCGTTCTCATGCAGATTGAAGAGCTGCGTCGTCGTCGCGTTGGTATATTCGTTGGAAAGCACGCCGCAGAGGCGAAAATGCAGATAGTCCGGGATCATCAGGAAGTGGCGGGCACGGGCCAGCCATTCGGGATGCTGGCGAACGGTCGCCGCCAACTGGTATAGCGTGTTGAACTGCAGGAACTGGATGCCAGTGCGACGGTATATTTCCGCACGGGAAATCTGTGAAAAGACCGTGTCCATCATGCCGTCGGTGCGATGATCGCGATAGGAAACGGCAGGGCCGATACGCTCCAGATTGTCGTCCAGCAAGACGTAATCCACGCCCCAGGTGTCGACCCCAACGCTCGCCAGGCCTCCCTTTTCCAGGGCAATCGCCAGCCCCTTACGCATTTCGGCTTCGAGGAAATCGAGATCCCAGCATTGATGCGCAAAGACATCGTCGCCACGCAGGTTGTTTTCGAACCGATGGATTTCCGTGAGCGACAAAATGCCATCCCTCACCTCGCTCAGGATGACACGGCCACTGCTGGCACCGATATCGACGGCAACGATTTTCTCAGGCACTTTCATGCTTGTTCTCTTGTTCGTTTTCAGCACCTTAGCCCTGTTGATGGGCATCGCGCCTTGAAGAAGCAGACATGAGATTTGCTGATACGTGTCATTATTCGAAGATGTCGCCGGGCTTTCTCGGTAAGCTGTGTGGCTGCATTATTAAGTCGCAGCGCCGCATTGATGCAGATCCGGATCGACGCCTTCGAATGGGCTATCTTTTACGTCGTGCGCGATTATGAAGTTTTGATTCGATGAAGCTTTTGGCCAAGGAATTTTTCCGCTCAGACGCTCAAACGGTCATCGTGGAGCAACGCTCTCCGCAAACGCCGTTTCCTCTGCATGACCATGACTTTCACGAGGTCATGATCGTTTTGTCCGGCAATGGCTGGCACATGTTGAATGACGAACCGCACTTCATCACCTGCGGCGAGCTTTTCTACATCAAGGCGGAGGACCACCACGCCTATGAGCAGGTTGATGACCTATACCTGACCAACATCTTGTTTCGCCCTGACAGGGCGTCTGAACGCTATGATTTTCTCGATATCATGCAACATTCGGTGGATGGGAAGGACGCCACGAGGCGCCACTGGCAGGTTACCGAGGATGTGCTGGCGCAGGTTACGCCACTGGTCGAAGCGCTGGAAAACGAGGCCCGCCGGTCCGATCCGCTCTCGGACGCAATGTCGGAGGCGCTATTCAACCAGCTCTCGATCATTCTGTCGCGCTCGCAGTTCGCCACAGACGCACGCGGCCTGCCGAACTCGGGACGCCTTGGCCATGTGCTCAACTATCTCAGGCACAATTGCACCGAGGATATCGACCTGGAAAGTGTCGCGCAGCGGTTCGGATATTCCTCGCGCAGCTTCAGCCGACTGTTCCGCGAGGCGACGGCCACGACGCCGCACAACTATCTCGTCAAGCTCAGACTGAGCAAGGCCATGCGGGCATTGCGCGCCACAAATGACAGCGTCACCGACATCGCCTTTTCCTGCGGCTTCAACGACAGCAACTACTTTTCCTACAGTTTCAGCAAGATGACCGGCATGGCGCCGAGCGAATATCGACGCATGCCACGCCACATCCACACCTGATCCCGAACAAGGACATGGTACGGCCCGCGTTGCGGCCGGAAGGCCGAAAGGCCCGCCTTTTGAGCGGGCCTTTCGTGTATATTCGCAAATCGAGCTTCCGCGAGTAATCACAGAGCCTTTTTGTAGAGATCCAGGATGTCCGCATCGGTAGCCGCGACCGGGTTGCCCGGTGCGCAAGGATCTTTCTGCGCCTTCTGGACCCAGAGCGGGAAGTCATCCTCGGTCACACCAAGTTCTGCAAAGCCGCTGGGAATGCCGACCGTTGCAGACAGATCACGGATTGCCTTGATCGCGGCCTTGGATGCATCCTCGGTGCTCAAGCCTTTGATATCGACACCCATTGCCTCGGCGATACGCGCAAAACGTTCGACTGCGTAGGGGCGGTTGAACTCCTCGACCAGCGGCATCAGGATTGCGTTGCAGACGCCATGCGGAAGATCCTTCACTGCGCCCGGCTGGTGCGCCATGGCATGAACGAGACCGAGACCGGCGCTGTTGAAGGCAAGGCCAGCAATGAACTGGCCATAGGCCATCATCTCGCGTGCCTCCAGATCCTTGCCATCCTTGACTGCGCGCGGCAGATAGGCCGAGATAAGACGGATCGCTTCGAGCGCAGCGTAGTCGGTGAGCACATGCGCGCCCTTGGCGACATAGGCTTCGATTGCGTGGGTCAAAGCATCCATGCCGGTTGCGGCCGTCGTGGCAGCCGGGATGCCGGTCATCATGGCGGAATCGTTGACCGAAATATCCGGAATGATGTTGGCGTCGATGATGACCATCTTCACCTGAGCGACCGGATCGGTGATGACCGCGTTGGAGGTGACTTCGGCGGCAGTTCCCGCAGTCGTGTTGACGGCGGCCAGGAATGCACCCGCCTTGGCGACCTTGCCGACACCTTCATAAAGCGTGATCGGGCCTGGATTGGCCGAGAGAATGCGTACGGCCTTGGCCGTGTCGATCGGGCTGCCGCCGCCGACACCGATGATCGCATCACACTTGTTGTCGACAAACACCTTGTAGGCGGCCTCGACGACCGGAACGGTCGGGTTGGGAACGACGCCATCATAAACGAAAGCCTCGATACCCTTGGCTTTCAAGCCTTCCAGAAGCGGTGCGACAAGTCCGAACTTCACCAGCGTCGCGTCGGTGATGATGACCGGCCGCTTCAAGCCGCGAGCGGCAAGCTCACCGGGAACTTCGGCCAGACTGCCGGCACCGCTGATGTTGATTTTTGGGAAACACAGTCGAAATGCCATCTCGTTCTTTTCCTCCTGATCGGGAGGCTGCCGGTTCTATGGAAGGCAGCGCTCCTGCTGATAATCTCCTTGGTGATCGGGAGTTTAGCGAAGGCCGAACGAGGAAGCCTTTGTGCCTTGGACATTGTTGCAGCCTGCATGGCCGGAAATTAGAGGTCGTAACACGGCAGCAGAGCACGGCAGCGGCGAACAGTCGGAGAGTTTATGCCATGAGCACTACGTTTAATGCATACGCCTTGGATAGCAGAACTTCGACTTTGCCGGATCCCGGCAAAAGCATTGCGCCGGAAAGAGCACCGGTCGTGATAATCGCACCGGCCTCCAGCGAGTTTTTGGGGCGGGCACTGTCGTTGGCATAGGCGACCAGCCACGCAAGAACATCGCCAACCGGGTGCTTCGCCGGCCCCTTATAGATCGGATTGCCGCCCTGAGTGACGATTAGTTCAGCCTCACCCACCGTATCAATGAGAGTTTTAGGGACAGCCGGGCCTAGCACGTATCCGCGATTTCCTATGCGATCTGCCACGAAAAGCGGGAAAGACAACGTTCCGCCCTCCTTTATGGCAGACGACAATAGTTCCGCTCCGAGATAAGCCTCTGAAACCGCATCATAGATCTCTTCGCGGGAATAGAGATCGCTTTTGATCGGAAGGGATCGGCCGAGGCGAACGGCGATCTCCACCTCGAACTTCATGCCCGGAAGATAAGGCAATTCTGCATCGCGTGATGTTTCCACGTAAGGGTGCAGCGGCGCCACGACAGCATGTTTATCAGGGGACATCGCCACCTTCCAGGCGTTACCCGGCACGCCTTCTTTTGCGGCAAGCGTCTGCTGGGCCTGCATCGCGGTCGCCAGGTTCTGAGGCAAAGAAAATTCCGCGGTCGCTTGCGATCGGCACGCTTCGCGTAACCCATACAAGCTGTCGGCGAGCGCCTGAACATCGAAGCCCGTCAACGGACTATCGTTCATTTATCATCTCCGAATTGTTCAGGTTTTGACTTGGCGCGTCGGGTATCACCCTACTGTGCCGATATGCCGTTGTTACAAAGGTTTCGGAAGCTCAAGGCCAAGACGTTCGGTATGCGACAGCGATGAACCCATAATGCTGGCATATAAACGTCGCCTCGTTTACCGACACCCGCCAGACAGCAAGGAAATCGATTTCCCGTAGGCCGAGACAGGCCGCCATCTGGTAGCGCTGTACCGGTGCAACGGATGATTTCCCAGCCGGTTTCCTCAAGCAGTTGCGGCAACCGGCCATGCCGCCCGACCGGGCGACGTCCTCCCCTTAGAGCAAGCCAAACTTCTTCAGTGTCTCGCCGATCTTGGCGTCCTGCTCCTGATTGGGGAGAAGTGCCGGCTGACGGCTGGCGCCGACCGAAGCGTCCTGCAGATAGAGCGCGCGCTTGACCATGGCGGGCGGAAAACCGTGGGCGTAGAGGTCGGTGCGGAAGGCGGTGTAAATGTCCTGTTGGCGCTGGGCTTCCTCGATATTACCCGAGTTGAAGCCGCCGACGATGCCGGCGAGTACGTCCGGCATGGCATTGCCGAGGCCGGAAATGCAACCGGCGGCGCCGTTCTGCAGCGACCACAGGACGAGATGATCCGGGCCCGAATAGACTTCAAAACCTTCGACTTCCTTGGAAACCTGCAGATAGGCCGCAAGCGTTTCCTGCGCGCCACCACTATCCTTGATGCCGGCGATGTTGCCGTGGGCGGCCAGCTTGCGGGCGGTCTCCGGCTCGATGTGGTTCTGCGTGCGGGCCGGGATGTCGTAGAGATAGATCGGCGTGTTGACGGCATCGGCAACAGTGGAAAAATGGCGGATCAGGCCGTCCTGCGTGCAGGCTATGAAGAAGGGTGTGATAACGGCAATGCCGGTGACGCCGATGCGGTCGAATTCTTTGGCGAGCTGCAGTGTTTCGAAGGTGGCGGGCATGCCAGCATTGACGATGACATCGACCTTGCCGCCGACCTCATCGACAACTTCCTCGAGAAGCTTGATCTTCTCGCCGTGGGTCAGCGCGGAAAAATCGCCATTAGTGCCGGCGCACATGATGTTGTTGCCGGCCGCCACCTGACGGCGCACCTGTGCGCGCGTCGCTTCGTAGTTGATGGTTTCATCGTCGTTGAAGCATGTCACGATCGCGACAAAAGCTTTCTTGGTCATCATTCTACTCCGGTATCAATCAAATCAGGATGCTGTCGCCAGACGGGCGTTGCGATTGGCGGCCTGTACGTCTGGGTCGGGATCGAGGCTGGCGGCGAGAAGGGCCTGCGTGTAAGGCTTTTGCGGGTTGTCGAAGACCTGGGCGACGGTGCCGAATTCGACCACTTCACCCTTCTGCATGACCATCACGTAATCGGCGAAGTCCCGCACCAACGGAAGGTCGTGGGCGATGAAGATGAAGGCGATGCCCATTTCCTTGCGCAGCTTGTCGAGAAGCGTGATCACCTGCGCTTGGACCGAGACGTCGAGTGCCGAGACAGCCTCGTCGCAAACGATCAGCTGCGGTTCAAGCGCAAGCGCCCGGGCAATGGCGATACGCTGGCGCTGGCCGCCGGAGAACTGGTGCGGATAACGGCCCATATGTTCAGCGGAAAGGCCGACCTGGCCCAGCAGTTCGGCGACACGTTCGCGCCACTTTGCCTTGGGCAGGATTTCCGGGTGGATGACCCAGGCCTCGGAAATCAGCTGGTAGACCGTCATGCGCGGGTTGAGCGACTGGGTAGGGTCCTGAAACACCATCTGCAAGTCGCGGCGCAGCTTGAACAGGTCACCCGGCGACATGGTGAAAAGGTCCTTGCCCTTCCACTTGGCGGTGCCGCCATCGGCCTCTTCGAGACGCAGAAGGATGCGAGCGAGCGTGGATTTGCCCGAGCCGCTTTCGCCGACTACAGCGACGGTCTCGCCGGCCTTCAAGTCGAAGGACACGCCCTTAAGCGCTTCGAAGCCGCCATAGAACTTTCTCGCATCCTTCACGCTGAGGATAGCATCGCCGGAGGCTTCAGGCTCGTGCATCTCGCCTTTTCCGGGAGCGGCCGAGATCAGCTTTTTCGTATAGGCGTGCTGCGGGTTGTGATAGACCTCACGCACGGTGCCGCTTTCGACCAGCTGGCCCTTTTCCATGACGACGACGCGGTCAGCGACTTCCGACACAACGCCGAGATCGTGGGTGATGATCAGAACGCCCATACCGGTTTCGCGTTGCAGTTCCTTCAGAAGCGCCAGCACTTCCGCCTGCACCGTCACGTCGAGAGCCGTGGTCGGTTCATCCGCGATCAAGAGGTCGGGTTTGAGGGCAAGCGCCATGGCGATCATGACACGCTGGCGCTGGCCGCCGGAAAACTCGTGCGGATATTTGTCGAGCGCGCGTTCTGGATCGGGCAACGCTACTCGCTTGAATAGGCGCAAGGCCTCGTTTTGAGCCTGCGTTGAACTGATGCCGTGAGTTTTGAGCGCCTCGCGCATCTGCCAGCCGACCGTATAGACCGGGTTCAGGTGGCTGAGCGGGTCCTGAAAGATCATGGCGATACGGCGGCCGTTTACTTCACGGCGCTGCTCGGCATTCATCTTGAAGAGATCCTTGCCGTCGAGCAGGATTTCCCCGGACGTGATCTTGCCCGGCGGCATGTCGATCAGATTCATGATCGCGGAGGACGACACAGATTTGCCGGAGCCACTCTCACCGAGGATGGCGAGGGTTTCGCCACGGTCGAGATGGTAGGAGATGTTGCGCACGGCGTGCACGACACCTGATGCGGTATGGAAGTCGACCGATAGGTTGCGGACTTCGAGCAGATGATCAGCCATGTTTCGGTCCTTTCATTTCCAGGCGCCAGCGCTGCACGGGGTCGAGCGCGATACGCAGCCAGTTGGACAGAAGGTTGAGCGAGAGCGTGGTAAGAATGATCGCCAGGCCCGGCCAGAAGGACAGCCACCATGCATTGGTGAGGTACTGGCGGCCTTGCGAGATCATCAGGCCCCAGGTGATTTCCGGCGGCTGGATACCGATGCCGAGGAAGGACAGCGCGCTTTCCGCAAGCATGACATAGGCAAAATCGAGCGTCATCAACGTCGTCAGCGTAGGGATGACGACCGGCAGGATATGGCGGAAGAGGATACGCTTGGACGATGCCCCCATGACCCGCGCGGCCTGCACAAACATACGCTGGCGAATTTCCAGAACTTCCGCTCGGGTGGTGCGCAGATAGACAGGAATGCGGGTGATCGCGAGGACCAGCATGAGGTTGAGGATGGACGAACCGAGGATGTAGAGCACGATTACGGCCACCAGCAACGATGGAAAGGACATGATGACATCTGCCAGACGCATGATGACCTGGCTGACGCGTTCCGACGCAAAACCGGCTATAAGGCCGAGCAGCGTACCGATGATCGCCGAGATGACAACGGCACCGGCAGCAACCATCATGGTGTTCTGGGTGGCAACGATGATGCGCGGCCAGAGCGGGCGACCAAGCGCATCAGCGCCGAGCCACATATACCATTCGCGGTCGAACATGAATGGCGCAAGGTTACGGCCACGCAGGTTTTGTTTGGTAGCAAGCTCATCGAGCCATGTCGGTCCGATGATCGCCATGACGATGACGAAGACGAGGAAGATTGCGGCACAGAGGGCGAACTTGTCTGCCCAGAGCATACGCGCCATGCGCACAATGGCGCTTGGTTCTTCCGCGACTGTTTCTTTTGGGGTGTGGGTCGATTGAATGGCCATGGTCATGTCGATCCTCAGTAGCGGATGCGCGGATCGAGAAGCGCGTAAGCGAGATCGATCACGAGGTTCATGAGGAAGATGGCGAAAGCGGTGACGAGGATCGCCGCCAGCACGACGTTGAAGTCACGCTGGAGAATACTGTCGATCATCAGCTTGCCGACGCCGGGGAACCCGAAGATCGTCTCGATGACGACAGCGCCGTTCAGGAGGCTAGCCGCCTGATCGCCGATGACGGTGATGACCGGCAACATGGCGTTGCGCAGTGCATGAACGAAGATGATCGGGCCGGATTTGACGCCTTTGGCGCGTGCAGTCTTCACATAAGCGGAAGAGAGCGCCGAGATCATCGAGCCGCGCACCACCTGAACGATGATGCCGAAGGGACGCACGAACAGTACGCAGATTGGCAGGATCCAATGGGTGAGCGTACCGGTACCGGAGGTCGGCAGCCAGGAAAGCTGGATGGCGAAGATAACGATGGCGACAATCGCCAGCCAGAAATCCGGCACAGAGGCGCCGATCAACGACAGCATCGAGGAAAAGCGGTCGAAAAAGCCACCGGTACGGAAGGCTGCAAGCGAACCGACGACAATGGCGCAGACTGTGACCAGCGTCATGGTAATGACCGCAAGCCATAGCGTCCATGTGAAGGCCTCAAGCACGACATCAAGTGCGGGACGGGCCTTGCGCAGGCTCTCCCCCAGATCACCGGTGACGACATTGCCGACGTATTGGCCAAACTGCACTAGAAGCGGCTGGTCCAGCCCATGCAGGGCACGGAATTCGGCCTTCATTTCGGCCGATGCTTCGACGGGAAGAAAGAGCGATGCCGGATCGCCGGTCAGGCGGGATAAAAAGAACACCATGACCAGCAGCCCGATCAGCGAGATAAGGCTGGCGAGGGCGCGTTTGCGGATGAATCTAAGCATTGGGACCTCGATCTTGCTGGAATGGACGGCGAACGCCTCGCCGTCCACTTCGCTTCGATAGGGCGATCAAATCGCCTGGCGGTAGTTAGTTCTTGAAGCCGATTTCGGAGAGCTGCAGCATCCCGTTGGTGGCAATACTGGGCTTGAAGTCCAGGCGTTCGGACACGCGAGAGTAACCGACCATGTGGAAGAGCAGAACGTCGGCGACAAGATCGTCGTGGACATAGGCGATCAGCTGCGACCACAGTTTTGCACGCTCATCACCGGTGGCAGCCGAAGCGCGGGCGATGAGATCATCGACCTTGGGGTCTGCGTAGCCGGACTGGGTACCCTTCGAGTCGTATTTGAAGAACATGGTGAAGGACGGGTCACCCTTGGAGTTGTCGTGCATGGCAGCGACAATGATGGGTCCGCGACCGTCCTTGAACGGTTTCGAGTAATAGACCTCATGTTCGGCAACTTCGACAAACTTCAGGTCGATCTTGAAGCCAACCTCCTGCAATTGCGCCTGCACGGCTTCCATGATTTCCGTCACGTTGGGGAAATTCGCAGTACGTGCAACGACTGTGATCGGGGTGTCGACCGGAACGCCGGCAGCCTTGGCTTCCTCAAGCAGCTTCTTGGCCTGATCTGGATCATAGGGGAAAACCTTCACATCCGGATTCCAGCCGAGCGTGGTCGGCGGCACAAGGGCTGTTGCCAGAACAGCATCCTGCGGCACGAGTGTCCCAAGGAAGGCCTGACGGTCGATCGCCAGATTGAGCGCCTTGCGAACACGGACATCGTTAAGCGGCGCGATGTTTCCGTCGATACGCAGATAGACGGTTTCGCTGTCGAGATAGGAGAAGTCTGTCTTTTCGTTCGTGGCTTCGACCTGCGAGATCGAAGGCGCGAGATCGGCTTCACCAGCCTGAACCATGGCGGCGCGGACGGCAGGGTCGGCGCGGAAGACGTAGGTTGCCTTGGTGACGGCGGGCTTTTTACCCCAGTAATCGTCACGCGCATCAAGCACGATCTGCTGGCCCGGCGTCCAGTTGGACAGCTTGTAAGGACCGGTACCAACCGGCTCGCGAACGAATTCCAGCGGTGTGCCTTCCGGAACGATGGTGACGAGTGACAGGAGCAGCGGCAGGATCGGCTGAACTGGATCAACCTTAAAATCGATCGTGTTGTCGTCGACGACCTTCACATCAAACTTCATGCCACCGAAATAGCGGCGGGATTCGCAGACATTCTTGTCGCTGAAAATGCGGTCGAAGCTGTATTTGACATCCTTGGCGCCAAAAGCCTTGCCGTCGGAGAACTTTACGC
Organism: Aliirhizobium wenxiniae; assembly: GCF_014201355.1. Classification (GTDB taxonomy): domain Bacteria; phylum Pseudomonadota; class Alphaproteobacteria; order Rhizobiales; family Rhizobiaceae; genus Neorhizobium; species Neorhizobium wenxiniae. Next base: position 352,038 of record NZ_JACHEG010000004.1, on the reverse strand, counting down.
CCTGACGCAGATGGAAACGCCAGGCGCCATCGCCGGTCTGTTCCCATTTTTCAGCCAAGCGCGGCATGACGCCCTGCTTGGTGCGCACGTCGAGCTCGGTCAGCGTTTCGCTGACGTTTTCCATGATGACGCGACCGATATTGGAGCGGGTCGCCATGCAAGGCTCGAGCAGGTCGGCTTCTTCCGGCAGAACGATCTTGATATCCGTCGATGCGGCATGAACCGGCGCAATGCCGGCACCGAATGCTATGACAGAGCCCAGAACGGCTCCAAATAGATGCGAGGTTTTCATGTCATTTCCTCCCTCTGGGGTGCATGTCGCACCGTTTGCTGTTCATCTCGCGGCGCCTTGGCGTTCGCGTTCTGAAGGCCTTCCTCCTGAAGCCCTGTGCGTCGGTCGGGATGCCTCCGTCCTTAACGATCGCCTTGATCGAGCTGGCACCGACCATCGGATTTCTTAGCAAGTTTGTCAAATTAAATATTCAAAACCATCAATTTGTACAAAATCGCAACTCATAAAGATATTTAATTTCAATAAGATACGTCACGTCACGCGACCTTCAATAGCAAATTCCGGTTTTTTTCAAACTTGACAACTTTGTTATTTGGGTGAATTTCATAGGGTCAAGAGGAGACCCCTATGACGCCTGAACAGATTGCAACCGTCATGACCGGCGCGGTCAAAGCCGCGGGAAACGGACGACACGAGGCCATGCTGGCTTCGCCGATGATCCAGAACCATGCATCCTTCCTGCATCTGGCCGATGACGGTGCGCTGATCTGCGCATGGTTCGGTGGCACGCTCGAAGGGAAATCGGATATCTCGATCTTCGCCTCGGTTCTGGCGGAAGGATCCAGCCAGTGGGGTGAACCGCAGCGCTTGAGCTTCGATCCAGACCATTCCGAGCAGAACCCGGTTCTGTTTGCAGCCCCCGGCGGCGAACTGTTGCTGTTCCACACTTCGCAGCCTTCCGGCAATCAGGACGAATGCCGGATCCGCATGGCAGAAGTTTCTCGCGATGCCAGCAACGCAACGAAGCTGGCAGCTGGCGAGGGACGTTATCTCGATCTGCCGCGCGGCTGTTTCGTCCGCGCGCCGCTTACCGTGCGGGAAGATGGTGCATGGCTTTTACCGATTTTCCGCTGCATCCAGCGCCCGGGCCAGAAGTGGAACGGCAGCCATGATCGCGCGGCGGTCGGCATTTCCGAAGACCGGGGCAAGACCTGGCGCCTGGAAGATCTCGACCAGTCGACCGGCTGCGTACACATGAGTCCGGTCTCGATCGGTGAGCAGAAACTGGCAGCGGTGTTCCGTCGCCGTCAGGCCGATTTCGTCTATCGCACCGAAAGCGCCGATGGCGGCCGCACATGGTCCACCCCGCAGGCGACAGATGTTCCCAATAACAATTCGTCGATTGCCGCGATCACCCTGAAAGACGGGCGTATCGCGATTATCTGCAATCCGACAAATGCGGAGATGTCGAGCGATCGACGCGCCTCGCTTTACGACGAGTTGGGCGAGGATGACGACCGGCCGGATGCCAATCCGGATGGCGGTTGCGTGCCGATCTGGGGCGTGCCGCGCGCACCGGTTTCCGTCTGCATTTCCGATGACGGAGCAAAGAGCTTTTCGCAGCGGATCGTCATCGAGGACGGCCCCGGCACCTGCATGTCGAACAACTCCATCGACGGCCACAACAAGGAAATGTCCTATCCGTGGCTGCTGGAAGGGCCAGACGGCAGTCTCCACATCGCCTATACCTACTACAGGCGCGCCATCAAATATGTTCGTCTGGCCCCCGGCTGGGCTGACGCTGCACAAGCGGGAGAATAATCATGAGCAATATCATCGGCATCACCATGGGCGACCCGTGCGGCGTCGGACCGGAAATCACGGTTCGGGCGCTGGCCGAAATGGGTGACGCGGACCGCGCCAATACCCGCATCTACGGCAACCTGCCGACGCTGGAAGTAGCCCGCAAGGCGCTCAACGTCGATATCGATCTCGCCCCTTACGTCGTCGACCTGCCGATCGAAGGCGCGCCGCTGCCGTGGGGCACGCTGTCGCCGGTTGCAGGTGATGCCGCCTTCCGCTTCATCGAAAAGGCAGTACGCGATGCCGAAGCCGGAAAGATCGGCTGCGTTGTCACGGCACCGATCAACAAGGAAGCGCTCAACCTTGCCGGCCATCATTACGACGGCCATACCGGCATGTTGCGCAGCCTGACGAAATCGGCGGCGGCCTATATGCTGCTGGCGTCTGAAAGGCTGAAGGTCATCCACGTTTCGACCCACGTTTCGCTACAGGAAGCGATCCGCCGCGCCACGACCGAACGGGTGCTGGCGACGATCAAGGCCGGCAATGACCACCTGAAGCGCACCGGTTATGCCGCTCCGCGTATCGCTATTGCCGGCATCAATCCCCATTGCGGCGAAAACGGCCTGTTCGGCACCGAGGATGACGACCAGATTGCCCCGGCGGTTGCCGCTGCCCGTGCCGAAGGCATCGATGCCTACGGCCCGATCTCGGCCGACACCGTGTTCCACCGCGCCTATTCCGGCGCCTTCGATCTGGTGGTCGCGCAATATCACGATCAGGGCCATATCCCGATCAAACTCGTCGCCTTTGATACTGCCGTCAACGTCTCCGTCGACCTGCCGATCGACCGTACCTCGGTCGACCACGGCACCGCTTTCGACATTGCCGGCAAGGGTATCGCCAACCATGGCAACATGCTTGAAGCCATCGCCTATGCCCGCAAGCTGGTGAATGGCGGTAAGGGAGGCAAGGCATGAGCAGCGCCCCCGTCATCATCCTGCACCAGCCCAAAAGGCTGATCATCGGCGCCGGCACCATTGCCGAAGTTGGTAACTGGGCAGGCGACGTTTCCTCGACCCTGGTGATCGCAACGCCGATCACCGCCGGTTTTGTTGATCGCCTCAAATTGCCGGGCAAGGTCGCCATGTTCGACGCCATCCCCGGCGAACCTGAAATCGCCACGCTCGATGCGGCGCTGGCGGCAGCGCGTTCGGCCAAGCCGGATCTCGTCGTCGGTCTCGGCGGCGGTTCGGTGATGGATGTCGCCAAACTGGTGGCAGCACTTTGGGATGGCGAACAGACACTTCTCGACGTTGCCGGTCCCAATAAGGTCGCCGGCCGCAAGACTCGCCTGGCGCAGGTGGCGACCACGGCGGGCACCGGTTCTGAAGCGGGCATCCGCTCGCTCATCACCGATCCGGTCAAGGGCAACAAGATCGCGGTCGAAAGCCCGCATCTGATCGCCGATCTCGCCGTGCTTGACCCCGAACTGACCTATTCCGTGCCGCCGGCCGTCACTGCCGCAACAGGTGTAGATGCCATGGCGCATTGCGTCGAGGCCTTCACCAACAAGCGCGCCCATCCAATGATCGACGGCTTTGCCCGCATGGGCTTTCATCTCGTCGGCAAGTTTCTGGCCCGCGCGGTCAAGGATGGATCGGATCGTGAGGCGCGTGAAGGCCTGATGCTGGCTTCCTATTACGGCGGCATCTGCCTTGGCCCGGTCAATACGGCGGCAGGCCATGCCATTGCCTATCCGCTCGGCACGCTGCTGCACCTGCCGCACGGGCTCGCAAACGCTATCGTGTTTCCGCATGTCCTGGCCTTCAATCAGCCGGTCGCAGCTGACAAGACGGCGGAAGTGGCAGAAGCGCTGGGTCTCGGCAAGGGGCTTTCGCAGGCTGATCTCAGCGGTGCGGGGCATGCCTTCTGTGCCGATCTCGGTATCGAGATGTCGCTGGCCAAGCATGGCGCTACTGAGGAAGACCTGCCGCGGTTTGCGGCTGACGCGCATGCCATCCGCCGGCTGATGGACAACAACCCGGTCGATATGAGCGTCGAGGATGTTTTGGGGATTTACCGGGCCAGCTTCTGAAGAGGCTGGTTTGGAGGAGGGAGGCGGCTCGAGCGATCGTGCCGCCTTTTTCACATCTATGGCGGTTTTTATCTATGCGCCGCTGGACGAACGTCTTTTATCTCCGCCCTCGGCCCTGCTGCGATTCCCTTGCCGAGCCGGAAAAGCCGGCAGGCTTGTTTTTCACCCAGGCAACGAATTTCTGGATCTCGGGGTTCTCGAGGATGGCCTCGATCGTCGAAAATGTCTTGGCGAGCTGCGCATTCGTGAAGACGGCATGGATCTGGTCATGGCAGACCTTGTGCAGCAGAACGGTCTGCTTGCCGCCCTTGCTTTTCGGAACAAGGTGATGGGCATCTTCATCGTCAGCCGGGATCATACGTTCGCACAGCGGGCAAAGCGTCGGCTCCGGCTCCTCCTGCGAAGAAGTGAAATCCTCTCTGATCTTGCGGGCCATCGGTCTTCTGCCATTTCGTCTAAAGGATGCGCGCGAGCGCTCATATCGCTCCCGTCGACACGGGTTCCATGCCGCCAGATACCGCTTCTACCGCCGGGGAGCAACGATGTTTCGAAAACAGTTTGGCTGGACGGAGCCTGAAAGCTACTGATGCGACGACTGGAACAGCCGTTCGCGCGACCCCTTCAAATGTTCCAGCATCAAACGCCGCGCCTCGCCCTCGTCGCGGTTGGTGATAGCCGAAGCAATCGCCTCATGCTCTGCGAACACGCGGGTGAGACCGGAGACTTCCCGCTTGATCGAGGCGCCGTGGAACTTCATGCCGACAGCGATATGATCTTTCAGCGCTTCCATGGCGGTGGAAAAATAGCTGTTCTGGGCAGCGCGGGCGATGGCGAGATGGAATTGGAAGTCAGCGTCTTCGCGATGCGACTGGCGATTGGTTGCGTCGCGCAGCAATTCAAGCGCCTGGCGGATCGCCTTCAGACTGTCGGCATCGTGGCGGGTAGCAGCGGCGGCGGCAGCAGCCGGCTCCAGTGTCAGGCGGAACTCGTAACAGTTAAGGAGATCGGCAACGTTTTCCAGCTGGCCGAAACCGAGCGGATTGCGCAGGCCCACGGAACGAACGAAACTGCCGGCGCCACGACGGGAATAGATCAGACTCTGATCGCGCAGGCGTTTCAGCGCCTCACGGATAACCGGGCGCGATACTTCGAATTCGGCAGCGAGATCATGCTCCGTCGGCAGGCGCTCGTCAGGCTTGTACGCGCCCGATTTGATGGCGCGCAGCATGCGTTCGAACACGACATCGGCGAGGCCCTTGCGGGCGGTTCCTGTTTCCAATCCCATTTTCAACCTGCTTTCTGCAGGACCGTATCTGCAATTTGTTTCAAAGTATCGGGATGGCCGAAACCACCGGATTTGGCAATGATGCAGCGCCCTTCCGCCGAGGCCAATCCGAGACCCGGCAGGCACTCACCATGAAGACGAAGCCGCGCAAGGCCAAGCCGGCGCAGCACGGCTTCCGCCGTCGCGCCACCCGAGAGAAGCAGCGTGCCGTCGTAATCGGCGAAATACCGTTTCAGACCATCAGCCAAAGCTTCCGAGACGAGCTGTGGATCTATCTCTTCCGTGCCCGGCGTCGCCTGCAACAGCGTCAACTCGGAACCGGTATCGCTTGCCGCATCCAGATGGCCGTTGGGCGCCGCGAGATAGTTCAGACTATGGCTGTCACGTAGGGTATCGATCTGCCTGAGCGTGATCGGATCGCGCGAGCCGATTACGAAAGCGATCCGGCCGGCCGGAATGGTTGCCGCTTGCGTCGCTGCCCTTGCGGTCATGCGACGAGCCAACGCTTCGGCGAGGCCTCGGGCACCGATCAGGAGATCCGTGCCGTCACCCTCCGCGTCAGCCAGAACAGCATCCATATCGGTAGACGTGCGGGTGTCGGGAATGTGGGTGCTGGCGGCATGGGAGCCCAGTCGATCGGCAATCACGATCGGCGTCTCTATACCAAAGCCAGCGACACGACCATGCTCCACGATCCGATCGAATTCGGGAATAGCCGGTGCGACGAGCGCGCGTGCGAAAGGTATCGCATCCAGTTCGGCCGAGATATTACCCTTGAGGCGGGAATCGACTTTCTTGAACATCTGCGTGCCCTTGGGCAGCAGAGAGATCACCTCAGCGGTTGCGGCACGCGCTTCGTCCGCCGAAATTTCGCGCGTATTGAGATTGATCGACAAGACGTCGGGACGATCCTCGACGATACGGCTGATAGCCTCACGAGCAAGCGCGACTTCCGTGCGAAGACCACGTCCAGCAAAAGGGGCCGCTGAGTCGAGCGCGCCGGTCAGATCGTCCGCGAGAATGGCTAACATATGTCTCCGCCTACCTATGTTGTAATCTTTATACCACAAAAAAATGCTTAAATGTCAACAATAATGTAACTCCAAATGACAAATACGAAGACATGATTTTGTCAAATGTCGGCGCGTCTTTAGCCCCCTCCCCGTGCGCGTCTGCGGGGAAAGAGGCGACCATGATCAATCGGGAGATGTTGCAGGTGGTCGGGGGAACGAACCGAGGCCGTTTAGCCGCTCCGATCTCCCGCGGGTCGATCATAGGCGACTACGGGGAACCGGCAGGCGGAATTCTTCCGGCGAATTTCGCTGACTGAAAGAGGATAGAATAGGCTCGAAGCAGCCAGGCCTTCGGCTACACGGAAGGCGTTGATCCAATGCAAAACATTGAAGAGAAATGCTGCCGCCGAATGACCTCAGCGACAGATCCTTTCTTGCCGCTACGATAACGCAACGGCCTTCCATGGCTGTTTAATACGCTCTGCGCGGGCACCGTTTTCGTTGAGCCCGAACGGCAGCTAAAGCGTGAAATTTTCGACTATTGCCTGTAGATCTTGCCACTCTCGGCGACCAGACGTCCTTCCTTGAAAACCTTACGATTTCCGGGGAAGCCAACAACCGCTTCCGGAATATGCTCGGCAGCAATGGCGACGAAATCCGCTTTGGCGCCGATTTCGATACCGTGATCTTCAAGCCTGAGTGCCTTCGCACCCGCGGTGGTGACGATATCGAATGCCGCCTGCAACTCGGCATCGGTGAAGAAGCCGGAACGGTAACCGATAATCTCTGCTCGACGCAGCATGTCGCCATCGCCATAGGGCCACCAGCTATCGCGGATGTTGTCGCTACCGCTGAAGACGTTGACGCCTTCGCTGCGCAGCAACGCGACAGGCGGAAAAGTGTGATGTCCCGGTGCATTGGTCATGATCGAGATCCCGCTCCTGGCAATCTTTGCGGCAATCTTGCGGGCAGCGTCAGGTGCAAGGTCGCCAAGACCATAGGCGTGGCTGATCGAGACATGTCCCTGCATGCCGAGCGCCTCCGTCCGGGCACAGATTTCCTCGATGGTGAAAGCTCCCATGCTGCCGCCTTCATGCAGATGAATATCCGCATCGACACCGCGTTTTTCAGCGATACCGAAAACGACATCGAGATGGGCGCTGACGTCACGATCGAAACTCGCCGGATCCAGACCGCCGATCAGGTCAGCGCCGAGGCCGATTGCCTCGTCGAGTAATTCGGGAGTACCGGGGCTTTTGAGGATGCCGCTCTGCGGAAAGGCAACGAGCTGGATATCTATGATATCCTTGTATTTTTCCTTCACCGCCATGATCGTTTCAAGCGACTTCAGCCCGACCGAAGCATCGACCATCACATGGCTGCGCATCTGCAGCGTGCCATGCGAAACGCAAAGTTCCAGCTGCTTGATGGCGCGTTCCGCCATAGGCTCCGCTTTCGCCATGTTATCAGCCTGGAAAGCGACCCGTTCGTGCACGTCGAAACCGTTGGTGCAGGGCCGATGCGGCACCCATTTTCCGCCGTAGAAGCTCGTATCCAGATGGATATGCCCTTCGACGAAACCCGGCACCAGAAGATCACCCGCGATATCGATGACATTGCCGGAGGCGGGTGACGCTGTCGTAGCCTGGATGCCGGTTATGCGGCCATTCTCGACATGAATATCGTGCAGTGCTCCATCGGAGAGCTTCGCATTGGTGAAAATTGTCTTCGTCATGATCGGGTGTTTCCTCAAGATCTTATCGTGGAAAGGCTCAGGTGGCGGGCGCCAGATGACAGGCAACCGTGCCGCCGCCCGCCCGTGCCCGAACCTCGGGTGCCGTTTTGCTGCATTGATCCGTTGCCATCGGACAGCGCGGATGGAAGGCACAGCCTTTCGGCGGATCGAGCGGGCTTGGTGGTTCGCCGCCCATCAGTTCACGGTCGCGATTGGGAGCCGCGACATCGGGGATCGTCTGAAGCAGCAGCTGCGTATAGGGATGCTGCGGATTGGCAAAAAGCGCCTCGGTATCGGCTTCTTCGACGATCCGCCCAAGATACATGACCGCAATACGGTCTGCCATGTGCCGCACGACGGCAAGATTGTGGCTGATGAAAAGATAGGTCAGCCCGAGTTCGTCCTGAAGGCGGCGCATCAGATTGAGGATCTGTGCCTGCACCGAAACATCGAGCGCAGAGGTCGGCTCATCGCAGACCAGGAATTCCGGCTCGCTGGCCAGCGCCCGGGCAATCGAGATACGCTGGCGCTGCCCACCGGAAAACTCGTGCGGGTAACGTTTGCCATCGTCCGGAGAAAGACCGACGGTGCGCAGCAATTCGGCGACACGCGCTTCGGTTGCTTCCGCGCCGCTGCGAAGGCCAAACTCGCGGATCGGCTCGGCAATGATATCGCCGACGCGCCAACGCGGATTGAGGCTTGCATGCGGATCCTGGAAGATCATCTGGGCTTCCATCGGCCTACCACGCCCCCTGCCCTTTACCGCGGGCGCAAACAGGATGGCGCCTTCGCTCGGGGCATAAAGCCCGGTGACAAGCCGCGCCACGGTGGACTTTCCGCAACCGGACTCACCGACAAGCGCGAGGCACTTGCCTTTTTCGACAGTGAACGTGACATCCTGAACCGCATGCAGGTAGCGCTTCGGCTTGCGATCGATCACCCGGTTCAACCAGGGTGCGGAGACATCGAAGGTGCGGGAGAGCTGATCGACCTCCAGGGCATTGTTTGCGCTTCTCACTGAACACCTCCATCATGAACGAGGCAGGCAACACTGCCCTGCCCTTCCGTTACCAACGCCGGACGGACCTGGCGGCATCGAGACCCCGCATCCAGACAGCGCGGGTTGAACGCACAGCCCACAGGAATGGCATTCAGCCGCGGCATTGCACCATCGATCTGGGCGAGCCGCTCGACACGGGCGCCGAGAGCCGGGATCGATCCCATCAGGCCGCGCGTATAAGGATGCTTCGGCCGGCTCAGCACCTCTTCGACCGGGCCGATCTCGATCACGCGACCGGCATACATCACAGCCACCCGATCGGCGGTTTCCGCGATTACGCCCATATCGTGCGTCACCAGCATAACGCCCGTGCCGTGTTCGCGGCACAGCCTGCGCAACAAAGCAGTAATCTGCGCCTGGATAGAGACGTCGAGCGCCGTCGTCGGCTCATCGGCGATGATCAGTTGCGGATTGCCTGCAAGCGCCAGTGCGATCACCACACGCTGGCGCATGCCGCCGGAGAACTGATGCGGATAATGATCGATGCGCTCATCTGCGCCGGGGATGCCGACCTGTTTCAAGAGTTCGATGGCTCGGGCACGCGCATCCATGCGGCTTCGGCTCGAATGCAGCCGAATGGTCTCGATCAATTGCTGACCAACGGAAAACAGCGGATTGAGCGAGGTAAGCGGGTCCTGAAAGATTGCGCCGACCATGCTGCCGCGGATCGATGCCATCTCCGCTTCGCTCAGTTTATCGGTCCTCTTTCCACCGATGCGAATTTCGCCGGAAGACACGCGACCAGGCGGTTCGAGCAGGCCGAGAACGGCCATCCCCGTCATCGATTTACCCGCACCGGATTCACCGACGACGCCCAGTATCTCGCCGCGCTTGATGGTCAGAGAGACATCCGAGAGTGCGGTCAGCACACCTTTACGGGTTGGGAACTCGACCGAGAGACCTCGAACATCCAGCGCGAGTGCGTCAGATGCTGGTGGGTGAGTGGACATGCTCATGACGCAACCTCGCTCTGGCTGAGATGCAACGGATAGCTTGGAGGAAAGATCGTCTCGACCGGCGGATGCCCGTAGGTGCGTTCGGGATAGTGCCCGACCAGCCCATCGAACTGTGCCTGCGCCCGGTCGCGTGCAGCCGCGAGGTCAATGCCGGCAACCTGTCCGTCACGCATGGAGAGGCGACCGTCAACGATCGTCGACCGCGTAACGCGCCCAGTCGCGCCGTAGACAAGCGTCTGGATGGGGTCGATGCGCGGTGCGATCATGCGGTCTGCCATGTCGAAGACGGCAATATCGGCCTTCGAACCAACGGCAAGCCGTCCGAGATCTGGGCGGTTCAGAGCGTCGGCTCCGGAAATCGTCGCGGCATCATAGAATTCGGCAGCAGATCCGGCATCACCGCGGCCTTCCGCAATGCGGTTCGCCATCAGGCCGACCGACATGTTGAGCACCATGTCCGGCGGCGCGGTGTCGGTGCCCATGCCGATACGGATACCCATCGCCTTCAGACGCGAGAAGGATTTGAGCGCAGAACCATGCCGCGCCGACACGAGTGGGCAATGGGCGACCGAAACACCGCTCGCCGCATAACGGGCGAGATCGTCGTCGGTGGCGACCGTTGCATGTGGCGCGATCAGGCGCGAGGAAAGCAGGCCCAGACTGTCCAACCATTCCGGTGCCGTGACCCCATGCAGCCGCCGCACCGTCTGCAGCTCCATCTCACCCTGCGCCATATGCAGCCGCACCGGCAGATCCATCTCGCCTGCATGAGCGAATGTCCGACGCAGCAGGGTTTCCGTACAGGTTTCGACACGATCCGGGGCGAACATGCCCGAAATCAGGCCACCAGCCGTGCCGTGAACACATCCCGCAAAAGCCGCAGCTGCTTCGAGCTCTGCCAGCCCTCGTTCCTCGTCGAAGACGGGCTTCATCGCACCAGCGTCATCAAGAATCACGCCGCCGCTGCGATAGGCCGGCCCGAGCCAGACGCGCAGGCCGAGCTCTTCGGCCGCAACAGCGGCCGCCTCGAATTCGGCGACCGTCTCGCCCCAGGCTCGATAGAAAAGTGAAGCGATCGGCAGCGCCGAAGTAATGCCGTTCAGAAGAAGCTGCGCGAAGGCATAACGCTTCTGAAAGGCGAGCTCTTCCGGGCTGTACATTTCATAAGCGCGCCCGGCATAGTCCGAAGGCCAGACACGCCCCTTTTTCCAGCCGGGCTGGTTGTCCATGCCCAAAACCGTCGTATCGAGGTCGGAGAGCGCGTCGAGATCGACGAAACCTGGGCCGATCAGCGCTTCTCCCATGTCGTAGCGCGCGGCAAGTTCGCCCTCGAAGCGCTTGCCGATCCAGATGACGCGGTCGTTTTCGATCACCACCTCGCCGTTTTCGATCAGCCACCGCCCTTCCGGCAGATCGGCCACGATGAAACGTGCGCCGAGAGCCCAGCGACCGGGTGGCCGTTTGCCGAGCGGAAGATCAGACCAGTTCCTGTCTACCCTCATGGCCGTTCCCGCAGGCTCTTGCCGTCACGGGCGACGACGTTTCCGGCTGTGACCACCAGCTTGCGCAACTGATGCGTAACGAGCGCCTCACCGACCGTTTCGCCTTCAACGATCACCACATCTCCACGTCCGCCGACTGTGAGACTGTGGTCCTTGCGATCGATCGCCATTGCGCCGCCAGTCGTGCAGACATCGAGCGCCATCAGCAATTCGTCGTCGCGGCGCAGATTGTTCTTCATGCCGAGCAACATGGCGCGTTCCAGCATGTCGCCATTGCCGTAAGGCCCCCATGTGTCGCGAAAACCGTCGACGCCGGCACCGAAGCGTACGCCGGCAGATCGTAACCGCTTCAGCGACGGTACGTCCCGCGACGGCGGTGCGGTGGTCAGGATCGGCACGTCAAGTTCGGCGCAGGTATCGATCAGCGCTTGCGAGATATTCCAGTCGGGAAGCGCAAGGCAGAAGGCGTGGCTGACCGCGACCTTGCCCTGCATGCCGGTGGCGCGGATGCGCTCGAAGATCATCTCCATCGAAAACGCACCAAGTTCGCCGAGTTCATGGAGGTGGATATCGATGCCCTTGCCGTGTTTTCCGGCGAGCGCAAAAATAGCGTCGAGATGAGCTTTGGGGTCGCGATCCATGCCGCATGGATCCAGCCCGCCGACGAGATCCGCGCCCATGGCCATTGCCTGATCAAGCAGTTCGACCGTCCCCGGCCGGCGCATCAGGCCGGATTGCGGGAACGCGACAATCTCGATCTCCACCACTCCGGCCAGCTGGCGGCGGGTTTCCATCACGCCTTCCAGCGCCACCAGACCCTGATCGGTGTCGATATCCACATGGGTGCGGATCAACGTCGTGCCGTAACCGACAGATTGCAGCGATTGGCGCATGGACTGGACATGCGCATCGAGGCCGTAGTCGCGTTTCACCTTGCGCTCGTTGTCGATCTTGTCGATCAACCGCGGTCCGACTTCGTTTACATACCAAGGATAACCGAGCAGCGACTTGTCGAGATGAGTATGCGCGTCGACCAGGCCCGGAATGGCGATGCGGCCACCCACGTCTTCAGTGTGGACACCTTCGGCAACAAGTCCCGACCCGATTGCGGTAATACGGCCGTCCTCGATGAGGATGTCGGACGCATCGGCCCCCATGGGTCTCGCATTTTTAATCAGAAGATCACTCATGGATAAGCCTCAGCGCAGTTTGGGATTGAGAACATCACGCAGCCAGTCGCCCAGCACGTTGATCGAGACGACGAGCAGACAGAGCTGCAGGCCGGGGAAAAGGACGATCCACCATTGCCCGGAAAACAGGAACTGGTTTCCGATCCGGATCAGCGTGCCGAGCGACGGTTGTTCCGGCGGCATGCCGACGCCGAGGAAGGAAAGCGTCGCTTCGATCAGGATACCCAGACCGAAATTCAGCGTCGCCGTCACCAGAAGCGGCGTGGTAGTGTTGGGAAGGATATGCTTGATCAGGATACGCCAGGTCGGCACGCGGATAAGGCGTGCGGCCTGCACATATTCCTTGTTGCGCTCGACCATGGTGAGCGCCCGGACCGTGCGCGCATATTGCACCCAGGCGGAAAGCGAGATGGCAAGCACGATGACGCCGGAGGCACCGACCTCACGCAATGACGGCGGCAAAGCCTGCCGTGCAAGTGCCGACACGAGGATAGCAATCAGCATGGTCGGCATCGACAGAAGCACGTCGCCGGCGCGCATCAGCAGACCATCCGCCCATTTGCCATAATAACCGGCGACCAGCCCAAGCGCCGAACCGACGATCAGCGACACCGCGACAGACGCTGCGCCGATGACGATCGATGCCCGCGAGCCATAAAGGATGGCGGAAAGCAGGTCGCGTCCCTGGGTATCCGTGCCGAGAATAAACGGCCATTGCCCATCTTCCATCCAGATCGGCGGGATCTCGGCGTTCAAAAGGTCAAGCGAGGCGAGATCGTAAGGGTTCTGAACGGTGATCAGGGGTGCGAAGAACGCCGAACCGATGAGTAGCAACAGCAGGATTGCGGCGGCAACGGCAGACGGATGATGCTTGAAGCTCCACCACAGATCGGAATCCCGCAGGCGAGCAAGCCATGAGGGAGCCGTTCGGACTTCCTGTTTGGCGGTGTGTTCGGCAGTATTTACAAGAGGTGGCATGATTGTCTCCCGTCACGCAGCGCGCAGACGCGGGTCGATCACCGCGTAGGCGATGTCGACGAACGTGTTCAGCGTCACGAAGATGAAGGATACGATGCAGAGATAGGCCGCCATGACCGGAATATCGACGAAGGTGACGGCCTGCATGAACAGCATGCCCATGCCCGGCCACTGGAAGACCGTCTCGGTAACGAGCGCAAAGGCGATCAGGTTGCCCACCTGCATGGCAGTCAGCGTCACCACCGGCATGAGACAGTTCTTCAGCGCATGACGAAACCAGAGCGCTTGCCGCTTCACACCGCGGGCGCGAGCAAACTTGATGAAATCGGCCCGGAGGATTTCCAGCATTTCGGCGCGGACGAGCCGCATGACCAGCGTGATCTGGAAAAGCGACAATGACAGTGCCGGCAATACGACGGCGGCACGACCGGATGGCGTCAGCAGCCCCGTCGACCACCAGCCAAGCTGCACGACCTCACCGCGGCCATAGCCCGGCAACCATCCGAGACTGACGGAAAAGGCAAGGATCAGGATGATCCCGACAAAAAAGCTCGGCAGAGACACGCCGACAATCGAGGAAAACTGCAGGCCTTCCGCCCACCAGCGCCCGCGACCGATCGCGGTGAAGACGCCGAGCGGAATGCCGATCGCCAGCGAAAGAATGGTGGCGATGATGACCAACTCGAATGTCGCGGGAAAACGCTCGCCGATCAGGGTGATGACATTCTGCTGATTACGCCAGGAAAGGCCGAATTCGCCCTGGGCGGCATTGGTGACGAAACGCAGGTACTGCACCAGAAAGCCGTCATTCAGGCCGAGGCGGGTGCGCAACTCGTCGCGCTCCACCTGGGTGGCGCTTTCGTTCACCATCATCTCGACGGGGTCGCCGAGGAAACGGAAGATCAGGAAAGCGAAGAAGGCAACGGTCAACATCACGAGGATGGCGTTGCCGACGCGCTTTACGAGGAAGGCGATCATGGTCGCTGCGTCCCTGTTTTTTTAAGATAGGAAGGGCGCCCCTTGCCGGTGTGATCGACGGCAAGGGGCGTGGCGACTTACATCTTCACCAGCCAGAGGCGGGGAAGATTGTCCGAGAAGAGCGGGAAATCCTTGATCTTCGCGGAGGTCGCCCAAGCGAGCGGCTGCTGGTGCAGCGGGATCATCAGGGCATGGTCCTTGGCGATTTTCAGCGACTGCGCTTCCAGCGCAAGGCGTTTGGTTTGGTCGAGTTCGACGGCTGACGCTTCCGTCACCTTGTCGAATTCCTTGTCGGACCAGCCACCCCAGTTGAATATGCCGAACGAGCCTTCCTTCGTATGCAGAACCTGCGAGGTCAGGCTGTAGGTGTCGAGCATGGGCAGCGTTGCCCAGCCGAGCGTGTAGACATCCACTTTACCAGACGAGCGCTTCGGTGTCTGAACCGCACGGGTACCCTGATCCAGCTTCGGCTTGAGGCCGACACGCGACCACATGGAAGCGACGGCCTGGCAGACCTGCTCTTCGTTGACGAGGGTGTCGGCACAGTTGAACTCGAATTCGAAGCCTTCGGCACCCGCTTCCTTCAGGAGAGCCTTGGCTTTTTCCGGATCGGCCTTGACCGGCGTATCGAGCGCAGCGTCATAACCCGGGATCTGCGGGGCAACGAGCGCACCGGCATTGCGGGATTTTCCGCGCATCACCTTCTTGTTGATGAGGTCGAGATCGATGGCGAGCTGCATTGCCTGGCGAACGCGCAGATCCTTCATCGGGTTTGCAGCGCCGGACAGAAGCTGGTCACGCTGGGAAAAGCCGATCATGACAGTACGAAGGTCGGTTCCTTCCAGAACCTTGACCTCGGGTGAAGCAGCAAGCCGCGGTAGATCCTGTACCGGCGCCTGATCTGTGAAATCGATATCGCCCGCGAGAAGGGCGGCAACACGCGTAGCCGGTGAGGCAATCGGGGTCAGTTCGATCCGATCGATATTGTGCTGGGGCTTATCCCACCAGCCATCGAACTTGGTGAAGACCGTCTTTGCGTCAGGCTGGCGGCTTTCGACCTTGAACGGGCCGGTGCCGTTTTCATTATAGGTCGCATAACCTTCGGTACCGGATCCGACATCGGTCGGCGCTTCGGCATTGTTGTCCTTCAGCCAGCCGGCATCGAAGATGTAGATGGTCGTGAGGTCGTTCGGCAGCAGCGGATAGTTGGCCGAAACGTCGATCTCGATCGTGTGTGCGTCGATGACGCGTGAGCCCTTATAGGCCGGGATATTGCCACGCAGAGGCGACTTCGGGTTCGAAGCACGCTGCAGCGAAGCCTGTACGTCTTCGGCAGTGAAGTCTGCGCCATTGTGGAACTTGACCCTTTCCCGCAACTTGAAACGCCAGGTCGTCAGCGAAACGATTTCCCAGGATGTGGCGAGCGCAGGCTCGATCTTGAGATTACGGTCGTAGCGAACCAGCCCCTCATAGGCGTGGTTGAGGACGCCGAGCGCAAAACTGTCGCCGTAGGAATAGGGATCGAGCGAGCTGATGTCGCGCGAGGCACCCCATTTCAACGTTCCGGCCATGGCTGGCATTGCCAAGGCGAGAAGCGCAACGCCTCCCACCAGAATTCTCGATAATTGCATTGATAGTTCCCCTCGGATTGCATGCAATGCCCGCAAGACGGCGCTTGAGATCGGACCACATGTCGTTGAAACCGGTTGCTGTAGGCGGCTTTTGCGCTTTCTCTATCAGCTTGAGACGAGGCTAGATCAGAACGAATGCAAACTCAATAGATAATTGCATGCAATTTATTCGACTGGATGACGTACGATTTTTATGCGATATGCAGATAAAACTGCATTCAGGAGAAAGAGCGACAGCGATGTCCACTAATCTCAGCAGAAGCGATGCGATCTACGCTTCGCTTCGCCGCGCCATTCTCGAACAGGCGCTGAAGCCGGGCACGAAACTGCCGGAAGATTCCATCGGCGACACATTCGGGGTCAGCCGTACCAGCGCGCGCAATGCGCTACTGCGGCTCGCATCCGACGGCCTTGTCGAGATCAAGCCCAACCGAGGTGCTGCCGTTGCCATGCCGACGCTGGAGGAAGCCGAAGAGGTTTTCGCCCTGCGACGTTGCCTGGAGCGTGAAGTGATCGAACGGCTCTGCAAGCGCATGCCGCGCGACGGAATCGATGCGCTGATCAGCCATGTGCGCGAAGAAGAGCGAGCATTGCAGGCATCTTCGCCTCGCTCCATCCGGCTTGCCGGCGAGTTTCACATCCTGCTTGCCGAACTTACCGGCTCTAAACTGCTGATCGACTTCATCAGCCAGGTCGTCTCGCGCTCGTCGCTTATCCTTGCCCGCTTCGGGCGTCCCCATTCGGCCGAGTGCGGGATCGATGAACATGTACAGCTGATCGAAGCGCTCAAGGAGCAGGATCCGCAGACCGCGAGCCGGATCATGGACCACCATCTGCATGCGGTGGAAGACCGCGCCAAGACGGACGACAAGGATGATGGTCCCGACATTATCGAAATTCTCAACCGCTACATGTCGGCATCCGATTGATATGAACCAGTCAGAGAGAGCCGCTGCGCGGTCCAGACGCGGTATGGTGACCAGCCCGCACCATCTCGCCAGTGAAGCAGGCGCAAAGGTTCTGCGTCGTGGCGGCACGGCGATCGAGGCGGTGATCGCGGCAGGTGCTGCGCTGACGGTGCTCTATCCGCACTTTTGCGGGCTGGGTGGCGATGCGATCTGGATCGTTGCCGATCGCGCCGGTCGGCGCAAGGCGATCATGGGGATTGGTCAGGCAGCGAATAACCTGCCCAAGCTCGAAACCATCCCGGCCCGCGGCCCGCTTTCGGCACTGACAACTGCGGCACTCGTGGACAGTTGGGGCGAGGCCTTAAGCTTTTCGCGAGACCACTGGCAGGGCAAGGAGAGCCTTGCATCTTTGCTGGCGGATGCGATCGAGTTGGCAGCGGGAGGTTTTCCGGTCAGCCGATCACAACAGCATTGGCATGCCTTCCGAAGCGGAGAGATCGAACACTGGCCGGGCGTCGCAGGCGCTTTCGTGACCGAAGGAAAACAGCGCCAACCGCAACTCGCGGAAGTGCTGAAGACGATTGCGCTGCATGGGCATCGCGAATTTTACGAAGGCGAGCTCGGTCATCGCATTGCCAATGCATTGGAGACGGCCGGCAGCCCGATCCGGGCGGGTGATCTGGCAAAGACAGCGGCCACTTTCGCCGACCCGGTATCTCTCACCTACCGGGACATCGAACTTCTGGCGCCGCCGCCGCCTTCCCAAGGCATCTCGACGCTCGCCATCATGGGCATCCTTTCGAAATTTCCGATGCAGGATGTCGATCCGGCCTCAGCGGATTTCTACCATCTCTGTGTCGAGGCGGTAAAACAGGCTTTTCTCGACCGGGGACAGATCGCCGATCCGGATTTCATCGTACAACATTGCGCCGAATGGATCGCAGCCAACACCCTTTCAACCAAGGCTGCAGCGATCGATCCCGGCGTTGCCATGCCATGGCCGCACCGTTTCCAGACCGGAGATACGGTCTATCTCGCGGCAGTCGATGCCGAGGGCCGTTCGGCAAGCGTCTTGCAGAGCACCTATTATGACTGGGGCAGCGGCGTACTGCTGCCGGATACCGGCATTCTCTGGCAGAACCGTGGAGCTGCGTTCAGCACCGATCCTGCAAGCCCGAATGTTCTGGCCCCCGGTAAGCGCCCCTTCTACACGCTCAATCCCGGCCTGGGCTTGAAGAATGGGGTGCCACATCTTCTCTATGGAACTCAGGGAGCCGACGGCCAGCCGCAGACGCTGACCGTCTTGCTCAGCCGGTTGATAGATCACGGTTTCGACCCGCTTTCGGCCCTTGCGGCACCGCGTTTCCTTCTCGGGCGAACCTTCTCCGATACGCGCGATAATCTGAAGGTAGAGGATGCGGTCGGCACCGAGGTTCTCGCGACGCTTGCCGCTCGCGGGCATGAGGTCATTCCAATCCCTGCACTGAATGCCCTTTCCGGCCAGGCGGGCGTCATTCGGCTGAAAGACGATGGCTGGATGGAAGGTGCCCATGATCCACGCAGCGATGGTTGCGCCATCGCAATATAGGTTTCAGATGAAAGCCGATCTCGTTCTTCGCAATGCCCTGATCGCCCAACAGGCGGGTCTCGTCGATATATCCATCAAGGATGGCCTGATTACCGGAATTGAGCGCCAGATCCGCTGTGAGGCCGTAGAGGAAGAAGATCTTGAAGGCGCCTTTGTATTCCCCGGCTTCGTCGATAGCCACATCCATCTCGACAAGGCCTGTATCATGGAGCGCTGCTCGATATGTGCCGGGACGCTCGAAGAGGCGGTACGTGAGACCGCAAAGGCAAAGGCCGGCTTTTCCGAAGACGACGTCTACCAGCGGGCGTCGAAGCTGGTCAGCAAGGCTATCATGCATGGCACGAACCGGATGCGAACATTCGTCGAGATCGATCCGCGCGCCGGAATGCGCTCGTTTGAGGCGATCAACCGGGTTCGGGAAGATTACGCCTTCGCGATCGATATCCAGATCTGCGCCTTTGCTCAGGAAGGGCTGACGCAGGAGCCTGAAACGGAAGCCATGCTTGACGAGGCTCTTCGCTCAGGTGCCGACCTGATCGGCGGCTGCCCCTATACCGATGCCGATCCGGCCGAACATGTGCGCAGGATCTTTGCACTTGCGTGCAGGCATGATGTCGATGTCGATTTCCATCTCGATTTCAGCCTTGATCCGGAAAAGACCGATTTGCCGACCGTGATCGAGGCAACCCGTATGAATGGTTATGCCGGCCGCGTTACGATCGGCCATGTCACCAATCTTTCGGCACTCGATCCTGACGCTCTTTCCGCCATTGGGAAAAAGATCGCCGATGCCGGCATCGCGCTTACAGTCCTGCCGGCGACGGATCTGTTTCTCATGGGGCGGCAATATAGCTCGAATGTTCCGCGCGGCATCGCACCTGCAAATTTGCTGTCCAAGCTGGGCGTCAGAACGGCAATCGCGACGAATAATGTGCTAAACCCGTTCACCCCGTTCGGAGATGCGTCGCTGGCACGCATGGCCAATCTTTATGCCAACGTGATGCAGTTATCGCGCGATGCGGATATCGACCTTGTATTCGACATGGTGGGATCGCAGGCGGCATCGATCATCGGCTCGAGGCATGAGCTGATCGTTGGTCGCCCGGCAGACATGGTTGCTCTCGATGCCGCCAATGCTTGTGAAGTCGTTCGCTCCTCGGCACTCGCTCTTGCAGGATGGAAGCGCGGAAAGAAGACTTTTTCGCGCCCGAGGGCTCAGCTTCTCAAAGCGGCGATGATCACCGGCGAGAGCTGATACTCAGGCCAGCGTAAGCAGTCCCGGATGTTTATCGATATCCGCCGCCGAAGGAAGGCTGCTCTGGCTACCCCGTCTGGAGCAGGCGATGCCGGCGGCGACCGAAGCACGCTCCATGGCAACTTCAAGCGGCATGCCACGATCAAGCGCCGAAGCGAGTACGCCGACAAAACAGTCGCCAGCGGCCGTTGTGTCCTGCACATCGATTGGCAAGGCTGCGACGTGGATCTCCCTTCCATCGACACAGGCTTCTGCACCTTCCCCGCCCAACGTTCGCAGAACGCCGGTGCCGAGCCTTGCCGAAAGCGCATTTGCCGAGGAACCACAGCCCAGCCAGCCGGCCAGCGCCTCTGCCTCATCCTCGTTGACGACGATGAGATCACAAAGCAAGAGAACCTCTTCTCCAATCGGAAATGCCGGAGCAAGGTTGAGGATCGACATGGCCTTCGAGGCGCTTACGCGGCGGATGAGCATTTCCACCTGCGCCATGTCGTTTTCCAACTGCATGAGAACGACATTTGCCCGCTCTAGCAATTCGTCTTCCACGGTATCGGAGGACGCGATCAGATTGGCGCCGGCCGCGACAACGATCATATTTCGGCCCTTGGAATCGATATGGATCGAGGCATTGCCGGTCGGCTCGCTGGCACTAGCAACGCGGCTGATATCCGTCGCAGAGGTCAAATTCTGCAGTCCGATTGCCGCCAGGCTGTCATTCCCGACCGCCCCGACCATCACCACTTCGGCGCCATCACGCGCCGCTGCCAGCGCCTGATTGGCACCCTTCCCACCGGATTCGGTGCGAAACTTCCTGGCAAGCAGGGTCTGGCCCGGTTGCGGCATCTCATCGACCTCATAAACGAAGTCGACATTGATGGAGCCGAAAGTGATGATCATGGCGATGCTTCCTTACGCGACCTGAACGAAATGGCCTTCGCCGGCCTGTTCGTAAGTCCGTTTCGGCGGCACATAATCGGCAGCGCGGAACGGGCTCTTGATCTCGTCGTTGGAGATGCGGCGCGTCTGCCGGCGTGACGGATCGGCGATCGGAACCGCCGCCATCAGGCGCTTGGTGTAATCGTGCTGTGGATTTTCGAACACGGCCTGACGCGGGCCGATCTCGACGATTTCGCCGAGATACATGACCGCCACACGGTGGCTGATGCGTTCGACAACGGCCATGTCATGGCTGATGAACAGGTAACCGAGGCCGTATTTCTCCTGCAGGTCGAGCATAAGGTTGATGACCTGCGCCTTGACCGAAACGTCGAGCGCCGAGACGGATTCGTCCGCAATCAACAGCTTCGGTTCGAGTGCAAGCGCACGGGCGATGCAGACACGCTGGCGCTGGCCGCCGGAAAACTCGTGCGGGAAACGATCCGCCATAGAGGCGGACAGGCCGACACGTTCCAGCAGTTCCCCGACACGCTGGCGGGCATCCGATGCCTTGACCAGGCCATGGGTGATGATCGGCTCGGCGATCGCCTGGCCGACGCGAATGCGCGGGTTGAGGCTTTCGAACGGATCCTGAAAGATCATCTGCGCTTCGCGGCGGATATCCGTCAGCTCCGACTTGCCGGCCTTCAGCACGTTCTTGCCGTCGATCTGCACTTCACCCGAAACCGGGTCGGTCAGGCGGATGATCGAGCGACCAGTGGTCGACTTGCCGCAACCGCTCTCTCCGACCAGCGACAGCGTTTCGCCCTGACGCAGCTCCAGCGACACGCCTTCGACGGCGTGGATACGGCCGATCGTCTTGCGGAGGAAACCGCGCTTGACCGGGAAACGGGTGATCAGGTTGTCGACTTTGAGGATAGGAGGCGCGTCACGCTTGACGGTATCCTCTGTCGGCTTGACCGGCTGGATTTCGCCTGTTGCCATATCGACATGCGGGAAACGCAGAGGACGATCCTTGCCGGTCATCGAGCCGAGCTGCGGCACGGCGGAGAGAAGCGCGCGGGTATAGGGGTGCTTGGCGCCGGCAAACAGGTCATGCGTCGTGCCGGTCTCGACCTGTTCGCCACGATACATGACGACGGTACGGTCGGAGATTTCCGCGACAACGCCCATGTCATGGGTGATGAAGAGAACCGACATGCCCTCCTCTTCCTGTAGCGTCTTGATCAGTTCCAGGATCTGCGCCTGGATGGTGACGTCGAGCGCGGTGGTCGGCTCATCGGCGATCAGCAGCTTAGGATCACAGGCAAGCGCAATGGCGATGACGACGCGCTGGCGCATGCCGCCCGAGAAATTCATCGGGTATTCGTTGAGGCGCGATTTGGCTGACGGAATACGGACCTTTTCCAAAAGTCGCACGGCTTCCGCCTGAGCCTGGCTTTCCGACATGCCGCGATGCTGGCGTAGAACCTCGGTGATCTGATCGCCGATCTTGAGGACCGGATTGAGCGAGGTCATCGGCTCCTGAAATATCATGCCGATGCGGTTGCCGCGGATTTTCTGCATGTCGTCGAGCGGAATGGACAGAAGATCCTTGCCCTCGAATTCGATCTTTCCCGTCACCCGCGAATTGCCGGGTGACAGAAGCCGCATGATCGACATGGCCGTGACGCTCTTGCCCGAACCGGATTCGCCGACGACGGCAACCGTTTCCTTTGGCGCGATGTCGAAGCTGACATTGTTGACGACGTTGCGCCACTCGCCGCCGACGCGGAAGGCCGTGTTGAGGTTGGAAATCGAAAGAATGGGATTTGTCATGATCTTAGCCCTCACGACGCGGATTGAGGATGTCGCGCAGGGCATCGCCGATCAGGTTGATCGCGACGATGAGCAACAGAAGGGCGATGCCCGGGAAGAAACTGATCCAGTAATCGCCGGATAGCAGGTATTCGAAGCCGTTCGAAATCAGCAGGCCAAGCGACGGTTCGGTCACCGGCAGGCCGATGCCGAGGAAGGAGAGCGTTGCTTCCAGCATGATCGCATAGGCGACACGCATGGTGGCGACGACGATCAGCGGTGGCAGGCAGTTCGGCAGGATATGGCGGAACAGGATGCTGCGATCCGGCAGCGCCATCGAACGGGCGGCATCGACATAGGCGCGCTTGCGTTCAACCAGTGCTGAGCCACGGATCGTACGGGCGTAATAGGCCCATTGGGTAACGACCAGCGCAAGAATGATCTTGTCGACGCCCTGGCCGAGAATGGCCAGGAAAATCAGCGCGATCAGGATGGCGGGGAAACTGAGCTGGATATCGACGATACGCATCAGGATGGAATCCGTGCGACCGCCGACATAGGCGCTGGTGAGGCCGATCGAAGCGCCGATAACGAGCGCGATTGCCGCACTGGACAGGCCGACGAGAATGCTGGTGCGCAGGCCATAAAGGATGGCGCTGAACAGGTCGCGGCCTTGCGTATCGGTGCCGAGCAGATAGGTCATGCCCGACATACTTTCCGAACCCGGCTGCAGGCGGCCGTCCATGATGTCGAGCTGCGCCAGATCGTACGGGTTCTGCGGCGCGATCAGCGGCGCGAACACGGCGGCGAGAATGAAGATCGTCACCAGCACGATGCCTAGAAGCGCCAGCTTGTCATGCAGCAGCGCGTAGATGACTTCTGCAGCCGGAGAACGCGAAGCGGATTTCGCGCCGCTATTGGCCGCAGCATGGACCGAGGTGGTCGAGGATGAATTGTTGTCGGTCATCACGAGTTCCCCTCAAGACGGACGCGGGGATCGACGATCGAATAGAGGATGTCGACCAGGAGATTGATGACGCTGAACATCACGACGGTGATCATCAGATAGGCGAGAATGACGGGGCGATCGAGAACACCGATGGCGTCGATGATCAGCTTGCCCATGCCCGGCCATGCAAAGATGGTTTCGGTGACGACGGCAAAGGCAATCAGCGAACCGAGTTCGAGGCCGATAACCGTGATCAGCGGGATCAACGTGTTTTTGAGCACATGCACGGTAACGATGCGGCGCTCCGTCAGGCCCTTGGCACGGGCGAAACGCACGAAATCGAGCTGCATGGTTTCCATCACGCCGGCGCGGGTGAGACGGATGACCAGCGAAATCTTGAACAGCGCCAGATTGAAGGCCGGCAGCAGCAGATGCGAAAGACCATCGAGCGTGAACATGGAGAGCGGCACGCCGAGCACATTGACGGTATCGCCACGGCCCGATGACGGCAGCCAGCCGAGATAGACGCTGAAATACATGATCATTACGAGGCCGATCCAGAAGGTCGGCAGGCTGAAGCCGAGGATCGAGAAGGTCATGATCGACTTAGAAACAAGCCCCTTCGGCTTCAGGCCGGCATACACGCCGAGCGGAATACCGATGACCAGCGCCATGAACAATGCGACAAATGCCAGTTCCAGCGTTGCCGGCATGCGGTTCATGATCAGCGTCAGCGCCGGCTGATTGAACACAAAGGAATTGCCGAGATCGCCGGACAGCGCGTTGGTCAGAAAGATCCAGTACTGTTCCCAGACGGATTTATCGAGACCAAAGGCCTGGATGACCTGCATGCGCTCGGCCGGTGTTGCGGTCGGGCTCAACAGCACGTCGACCGGGTTGCCGACCAGAAACAGGCCGGCAAAGACGAGAACCGACATGACGAAAAGTGTGAGCACGGTCTGCAGAGACCGGCTTAAGAGATATCCGCTCATACGTGTGAGCCTCCCATAGTTCCTGCGTCGAGCGCCTCGCCGCCATGGCGGGCAATGCGCTCGATCAGCAATGCGATGAACCCGGCCTCGTCGACATCGGTGACTACGGTGGCATTGGCCGGCCGGTCCATCTTCTTGTAGAAATCGGCATAGGTATAACCCATGGTCAGGCCGGTGATCTGCACGCCGACAAAAGCCTCGCGGCTGGTGAACAGTTCGGGGCGGATGAGCCAGGCGATCGTGGTCGCATCATGGATCGGCCCACCCGGACGACCAAAGCGTTTTTCATCGCTGCGGTCGAAGGTGGAAAAGAGATTGTAGAGCGCTGCACCCGCCTCGCCGCCGGCGCGGAATTTTTCAAAATGCTCGGCGGTAAACAGTGCCTGAAAGGTCATGTCGAGCGGCATCAGCACGATCGGCACACCGGACTGGAAAACGATCTCGGCCGCATGCGGATCGGCATAGATGTTGAATTCCGCCCAGGGCGTGCGGTGACCAAGTGCCGTGAAAGCGCCACCCATGGATACGATCTGGCGAATGCCGAGAGCGACATCCGGGTGCTGGATCAGCGCCAGCGCCACGTTAGTCAGCGGGCCGATGGCACAGATGGTGATCTGCTCACCGGCGGCCACAGCGGCGCGCGCCGAACGGGTGATGAACTGGACCGCGTTTTCGTCCGACGGCACGATATCACCGGCCTTGACCAGCTTGTCGTCAAACGAGCCGATACGGGCATATTTGCCATAAACCTGTTCGCGCACCAGCGGGCCGCTGGCGCCGGCATGAACCGGCACGTCGCGACGACCGCTCACACCGATAAGCTTGCAGGCATTGGTGACGGTATGTTCGAGCGACACGTTGCCGGCCACAATCGACAGGCCGAGCACCTCGATTTCCGGCGAGGCAAGCGCCATCAGGATGGCGGCGGCATCGTCCACGCCCGGATCCGCATCGATGATGACTTTGTGGATGCTCATGCGACGGCCTTTTGATCGGCGTAACGCGACAGGCGCTCGAGGAAAAAGGCGATCACGCCTTCAGCATCGACCTTGGTGACGATATCGGCATTCGGCTCCAGCCCGCTCTTGCCGTACCAGTCGGCAATCGTCTGGCCCATGCAGAGCTCGCTTTCATATTCGACGAAAACGCGGGCCTTCTGTGTTTCGAACAGATGCGGCGCGAGGATATATGCCATCACCAGTGGATCATGCAGCGGGCCGCCGCGCGAGCCATAACGGCGCACATCGTTGCGATCCCAGAAGGCCATGAGTTCGGCCAGCGTCTCGGAAATGCGGCCGCTGACGCGCGAAAATTCGGCGACATGCTCCGGCTTCAGCATCACCTGATGGGTCGCGTCGAGCGCCAGCGCCACGATCGGGATGCCACTCGAAAACACAATATGCGCAGCATGTGGATCGGCGAGAACGTTGAATTCCGACGTCATGGTACGGTTACCCGGTTCGCGATAGGCGCCGCCCATCATGACGATGCGTGCGATACCGTCGGCCAATTGCGGTTTCATCCGCAGGGCCACCGCAACATTGGTGAGCGGTCCAAGGCAGCAGAGCGTGACGCGCTCACCGGTCTCGGCAGCATTGCCGAGCGTTTCGATAAGGAAATCGACGGCGGACATCGCTTCCGCCTTCTTCACCGGCTCCGGCAGCGTCGTGTTGCCGAGGCCCGTCTTGCCATGGAACTGTCCATGGATCGGCTCGCGCAGCATCGGCCGGAAACAACCGGCATAGACGGGGATATCAGTGCGGTTTCCGAGCTCGCAAACCTGCAGCGCATTGCGCACCGTACGCTCCAATGGCTGGTTGCCACAGACCGGCGTAATGCCAAGGATCTCGAGTTCCGGTGATACGAATGCGGTCAACAGCGCAATCGTGTCATCGATACCAGGATCACAATCGACGATGATCGAAGTCGGCTTCATGCAAAAATGCCTTCAATGTGTGGGATCAGAAAAACGTCAAAGGGCGCCGATATCGCGCAACACGCCGGCGATTTCTTCCCGCGCCGCCTCATTCAGCGGCATTTGCGGATGCATCGGTGCTCCGACGGCAAACCCTTGCAGATCGAGCGCCGTCTTGATGCAGGCAGCGATCGAATATTTCGCGAAAACCTCGTTCAGCTTCCAGAGCGGTCGCTGCAACTCCATCGCACGCGTCCAGTCGCCCGCCTTGGCGGTTTCGTAGAGCTCTATGCTCTGTTTCGGCGCAATACAGGCCGGGCCAGCCATCCAGCCAACGCCGCCGATCATCATCACGCAGGTCGGAATATGCGCCGAGGCTGCAAATACCTCCATCCGGCCCCGGGTTCTTTCGATGATCGAGAGAAGACGTCCGGTATTGGTGGAAGCGTCCTTGATGTAGCGGATGTTGTCGATGCGGCTCAGGCGCTCGATCACCGGGAGAGACAGGTCGGAGCGCTGGAACTGCGGGTTGGTGTAGAGCACCACGGGGCGCCCTTTTGCGGCCTTGGCGATCGCGGTGAAATAGGCTTCGACGCCTTCGTCACTGATCGGAAAATAGGCTTCGAGGATCGCGAGTATCCCGTCAGCACCCGAATTGACCATATATTCCGTCTGAGCCACGGCGTCGGCCGTCGACGTCGACGCTACGCCGGCGACAACGGGGACACGACCACTACTGGCCGAAATCACCGTGTCGACGACGCAGCGCCTCTGCTCTTGGGAGAGATAGGCAAATTCACCCGTGCTGCCGAGTGGTGCCAGACCGTGGACACCCTCATCGATGAGATGATCCACCAGATCCGTCAGTAGATTCCGCATCACCTTGCCGGATTCGTCGATCGGCGAGACGAGATAGGGAAATACACCGCTGAAAGACATGGTGGATCGCTCCTCTTCTTCGATCAGTTCGGCTTCACGTAGTAGGGAAGCGTGTAGCCATCGGAGCGACCCGCGTAGTTTATGTCGCTCTTCACCGCCCAGGTATTGGCGAGATAGAAGACCGGGATAACACCAAGATCGGTCATCGCGATCTCGGTCGCCTTCCTCAGCAGTTCCTCGCGCTTGGCGTCATCGAGCGTCGAGCGGGCTTCGTTCAAAGCCTTGTCGAATTCCGGGTTGGAATAACGGCCGCGATTGCCTTGGCCGGCCTTTTCGCCATAGGTCTCGAGGATCGGCCCGAGAACGCCAGACGCTTCACCGGTTTCGACCGCCGCACCGCCCATGATGAACGAGAATTCGAGGTTTGAGGCGCGGGTGAAATAGACGCTGCCCGGCAGGGTGGCGACTTCGGTCTTCACGCCGATACGGCTGAAGAACTGACCGATTGCCTGCGCAACCTTGCTGTCGTTCGGATAGCGGTCGTTGGAAGCATGGAATGTCAGCGAGAAGCCGTTCGGATAACCGGCCTTGGCCAGCAGTTCCTTTGCCTTGTTCGGATCATAGGCATCGACCTTGAGGGCCGGATCATAACCGAAATACCCTTCCGGCACGACCTGACCGGCAGGAACGCCCTGGCCATCCATGATGCGGTCGACCAGCGCTTCGCGATTGATCGACAGCGACAATGCGCGGCGAACATCGGCATTCAGAAGCGGGTTCTTGCCGTCGGGACCCTTGGCGAACGGCGATTCCGCGCGGTTCTGATCCATATGCAGGTACATGATGCGGTTGCCGGCAATGTTGACGACCTTCAGCTTGTCGGACGCTTCCAGACGGCGGGTGTCGGCCGTCGGGATGTTCTCAATCATGTCGACATCACCCGACAACATGGCCGCAACGCGAGCGCTCGGGTTCTTGAAGACGCGGAAGGTCACCTTGTCCCACTGAGCCTTTTCGCCCCAATAGGCGTCATTCTTGGCGACAACGACATTGTCGTCCGGCGACCAGGACACGAACTTGAACGGGCCGGTGCCGATGACACCCTTGCCGGTATTCATTTCGCCGGTCGTGACCTTTTCCATCTCTGCCGGCAGGATTGCGATGCGGCTGAGATTGTTCAAAAGCAGCGGCGTCGGGCCGGAAGTCTTGATGCGTACCGTTAACGGATCGACGGCCGTAACTTCGGTGATCGCCTTCACATAGGCGGCAAAGGAGCTCGGGCTGTTGGTCGAGGCAAGCGGAATGCGCTTGATGCTGGCGACTACATCTTCAGCCGTAAAATCGCTGCCGTCGTGAAATTTCACGCCTTCGCGCAGCTTGAATTCCCAGGTCGTGTCATCGACGATCGTCCAGGAGACAGCCAGAGCCGGCTGGATCTGCTGCTTATCGTCCTGGTTGACGAGGCCATCGAAAATATTGCGTGCCATCGCGCTGTTCGGACCGACGACATAAAATTGCGGATCCATGGATGTCGTCGATGCGGAAAGACCGACGGTCAGGTCCTTGGCCTGGCTTGCGAGCGGCAGAGCAGAAACAGACGCGACCAGTGCGGCTGCGAATACAGAAAACTTCATGATGAGGACTCCTCCAAGTTGTCCAATCTCCGCACTCTCCCTGCGGGGGTGGAGATGAGTTAAAGCTTTCTTACAAGAAAGAAAAATTGCATTTAGTACTCGATCCATGCCTAAATGTTATGGAAAGGAGGTCTGCATGCGATTGAAACCACGCCAGGTAGAGGCATTCAGGGCCGTGATGATGGCCGGAGGCATTACCGCGGCAGCGGATGCGATGAATGTGACGCAACCCGCCGTCAGCCGGTTGATCCGCGATCTCGAGGACATTGTTCAGATGACACTGTTCGAGCGGGTGGGCGCACGCCTGATACCGACCGCCGAGGCGACCCAGCTCTATCGCGAGGTCGAACGACTTTACTTGGGTCTCGACCAGATTGCCCAGGCCGCCGACGATATCCGCCTGCACAAGAATACCGTTCTGCGCATCGGCAGCGTGACATCGCTGGTCCGTCCTTACCTGCATCAAGCCATAGTTGACGTAATCGGTGAACGACTGGACATTCCTCTGGTTATCGAGGTCGAGAACAGCCGTTACATCTGGGACATGGTCGAACAAAACCGCTATGATCTTGGTCTGGTCTTCGCCTCGCCGCGAATGGCAGATAAAAACGCCGTTCGCCTGCACAGCACGAACGCGGTTGCCGCGATGGCGCCGGGCCATCGTTTGGCCGGGCATTCCGTCATTACGCCCTTTGACCTCATCAACGAGCGGGTGCTGATACCGGGCCGGAATTCGCCTTTGCGGCTCTCACTAGACAGGGCCTTTTCCCGCGAGGAGCACCAGCCTGTCAGCACGATGGAAACATCCATGCTGAACTGCTGTTACTTTGCCGCGGCCGGCATGGGAGTGGGTATCGTCGATCACATCAGCCTCAGGTCCGCGGAGGCTGATGTGATCTCCGTCCCATTCGAACCGAATATCGAGGTGTCCTATTTCGCGATACGTCCGAGCGGCGGTCAACGTATCGCCATCCTCGACGAGATCATCAGCAGGATCCAGCACCTGATCCAGAACTGACCACGAGCGAGCCTTTCTGCCGGCGCCTCGTTACGGCTGATTGGCGGCCTTTCGCACCGGAGCCAGCAATTCCGCCTGATCAGCAACGATGGAAGCAGCCTCGGTCCTCAAGACGTCCTTGGCGTTCTTGCGGGCATTCTCAAGTGCGAGATCCGCGCTCAGACTGCGCTCGTTGGCCTGCAAGCCGTCATCCTCGCCACGCAGCACACCATCATCACCTTCTGCACGCGCCTTCAGGCGGCTTTCAAGGGCTTTCATCTCTTCGCGGCGCTCGGCCTCATTCAGAGAGATAACGCGCTTTTCCCGCTGTGCCTTCAACTCCGCAGCATCCTCCACAAAACGCTGGAAATCCTTGTCGTCTTTCACCCGGGCTTCATGGCGGCTCAAGAGTTGCGGTAGCAACGAAGTTGTCTTGTTTGATGCGGTATATCTAGCCGGCTTGATCTTATCCCACGGCAAGGCATTGTCATAGCTCGACTCGCCAACGATCTTCGGGTCAAGGAGACCCGGCAGGGCAATGTCAGGTGTCACGCCATGAAGCTGGGTGGTGCCACCGTCGATCCTGAAAAACTGCGCGATCGTCAGCTTCAACTGGCCGTATTTCGGCGTGTTGTTGCGAACGGCCTGGTCGAGATCGATGACAGTCTGCACCGTCCCCTTACCGAAACTCGGCTCGCCGATGATCACGCCGCGACCATAATCCTGTATGGCGGCCGCAAAAATCTCGGATGCCGACGCAGAACCGCGATTGATTAGCACACCAACCGGGCCAGCCCAGGCCGGCTTGGAAAGATCATCGCTTTCCACTTCGACCCTGCCCGCAGCGTCACGCTGCTGGACAACCGGACCCTTGCCAACGAACAGCCCGGTCATGTCGATCGCTTCGGTCAACGAACCGCCGCCATTGTCGCGCAAGTCGATCAGCACGCCATCGACCTTTTCCTGCTTCAATTCGCCGAGAAGCTTGGCGACGTCGCGGCTGGCGCTGCGATAGTCCTTGTCGCCCTTGCGGCGCGCGTCAAAATCCTCGTAGAAGGCCGGCAGGGTAATGACCCCGATCTTGCGGGCCGTGCCACGATCGTCGATGGGCAGGACAGTCTTTTTCGCGGCCTGTTTTTCAAGGCTGATCTTGTCACGCACCAGGCTGATCACCCGATGGCCTGCATTGGCGGCAGTCTCGGCGGGTAGAATATCGAGCCGTACGACCGAATCCTTCTCGCCGCGGATCAGTTGCACGACTTCATCGAGACGGATGCCGACAACTTCCTTGACCGCACCATCCTTGCCCTGCCCTACGCCGATGATGCGATCGCCGACCGCCAACTGCCCGGATAGCTGGGCTGGGCCACCAGGCACGAGTTCGCGAATGGTAGTATAGCCGTCCCGCTCCTGCAGAACTGCGCCGATGCCGACCAGCGAAAGCTTCATCGAAATGTCGAAGTCGGCCGAAGCGGCAGCGCCGAAATAATCGGTATGCGGATCGACGGAGGTCGTGTAGGCAGCCATGAAGGACTGGAACACGTCGTCGCTCTTGTAGGTATAAACGCGCTGCTGGATGTTCTCGTAGCGCTTGTCGAGCGTATTGCGAATTGTGTCGCTGGTCTGGCCGGCCAGTTTCAGCCGCAGCCAGTCGTTCTTGACGCTCTTGCGCCACAGGTCATGAAGCTGTGCTTCCGATTGCGGCCATGGGTCATCCTCGCGCGACAGAGGAAAATCTTCCTTGGCGCTGAAATCGAAGCCCTGCTTGAGCAGATCCCGCGCATACGTCATCCGATCGACAACACGCTTCGAATAGACGTTGAATACTGAAAACGGGATCTTCAGGTCTTCGTTGACGATGGCATCGTCAATCTTGGTCTTGTTGACCATGAACTTGTCGATATCGGCCTGCAGGAAAAAGCTGCGGTCAGGATCAAGCGACTTCAGGTATCGATCCATGATTTTAGCAGACAGGGCATCGTCGAGCGGAACCGGCTTGTAGGCATAGCGCTCGAGGAATTGCGCGCTCAGATTAGCAGCCTCCGCCTGACTCTTTTGCGGCGCAAGAACCGGCGGCGGGCCAAGCTCCAAGGCATGGGCGGACGATGCCATTAGAAGAAACAGGCCAACGAAACCGTAACGAGCGCGCATTCAGCTTTAATCCCAGATGCAGAAAAAACAGACTGTCAGGTGTTGCATCAACCGCACTGTTTTAGCAACCCAACTCTATGCGCAATAATTTGTGTCTCGCCTCCACATTCTCGACAAAATTGCAGTAACGACCCGGATCCCGCTCTCAACCTTTTGCTGCCTGGCACCATGTTTCTCGGCTCCCATCGCTTTTTCCTTCATGGTCTTAAGACTGAAACCGGCCTTTCCCTCGATCCCGTTTTGCTATCTTTATACATGTCTGCATTCGCACATTCTTTGGGAGGAAATATGCGGGCAATGTTGAACGAGCTCGAAAAGCGTCGTGTAGAGGCGAGGCTTGGCGGCGGCACCAGGCGGATCGAGGCCCAGCACGCCAAGGGCAAGCTGACCGCCCGCGAACGGATCGAGGTGCTACTCGATGAAGGTTCGTTCGAAGAATTCGATATGTATGTCACCCATCGCGCCGTCGATTTCGGCATGGCGGACCAGAAGGTTGCCGGTGATGGCGTGGTAACCGGCTGGGGCACGATTAACGGTCGACAAGTCTATGTCTTTTCCCAGGATTTCACCGTGCTCGGCGGCTCACTGTCGGAAACCCATGCGCAAAAGATCTGCAAGATCATGGATATGGCGGTGCGGGTCGGCGCACCGGTGATCGGCTTGAATGACAGCGGCGGCGCGCGCATCCAGGAAGGTGTCGCCTCGCTTGCCGGTTATGCAGAAGTGTTTCGCCGCAACGCAGAAGCTTCCGGCGTCATTCCGCAGATCTCGGTGATCATGGGGCCTTGCGCTGGCGGTGCCGTCTATTCGCCTGCCATGACCGATTTCATCTTCATGGTCCGGGATTCGTCCTACATGTTCGTCACCGGCCCGGATGTGGTGAAAACGGTGACGAACGAGATCGTGAGCGCTGAAGAACTCGGCGGCGCCTCAACCCATACGCAAAAATCATCTGTTGCCGACGCGGCGTTTGAAAACGATATCGAGGCACTGGAAGCGGTTCGACGGCTTTTCGATTTCCTGCCGCTCAACAACCGCGACAGGGTTCCGGTCAGGCCGTTTCACGACGACCCGTCACGGGTCGAAATGCGGCTCGATACGCTCGTGCCGGACAGTGCGACCAAGCCCTACGACATGAAGGAACTGATAACGGCGATTGCCGACGAAGGTGATTTCTTTGAGATCCAGCAGGCCTTCGCGAAGAACATAATTACCGGATTCATCCGCATCGAAGGCCAGACGGTCGGCGTCGTCGCCAACCAGCCGATGGTTCTTGCCGGCTGCCTGGATATCGATTCATCACGCAAGGCGGCGCGGTTCGTCCGTTTCTGCGATGCCTTTTCCATCCCGATCCTGACGCTCGTCGACGTTCCCGGCTTTCTGCCCGGTACGGCACAGGAATATGGCGGCGTCATCAAGCATGGCGCAAAGCTGCTGTTTGCCTATTCGGAAGCAACCGTGCCGATGGTGACGCTGATCACCCGCAAGGCCTATGGCGGCGCCTATGACGTGATGGCATCGAAACATATCGGTGCCGATATCAACTATGCCTGGCCGACAGCCGAGATCGCGGTGATGGGCGCCAAGGGCGCAACCGAAATCCTCTATCGCTCCGAGCTTTCCGATCCGGAGAAGATCGCGGCCCGCACCAAGGAATACGAGGAACGTTTCACCAATCCGTTCGTCGCCGCCGAGCGCGGTTTCATCGACGAGGTGATCATGCCGCATTCATCCCGTCGCCGTATCGCCCGCGCATTCGCCTCGCTGCGCAACAAGCAGGTGACGACCCATTGGAAAAAACACGACACGATACCGCTCTGAAGGCCCGCAAACATGTTCAAAAAAATCCTCATCGCCAATCGTGGCGAAATCGCCTGCCGGGTCATCAGAACAGCGCAGAAGATGGGCATCGCGACCGTCGCCGTCTATTCGGACGCCGATGCGAATGCGCTTCATGTGTCGATGGCCGACGAGGCCGTACATATCGGCCCCGCCCCTTCCAACCAGTCTTATATCGTCATCGACAAGATACTCGATGCGATTGCTCGAACCGGCGCGGATGCTGTGCATCCGGGATATGGCTTCCTGTCTGAGAATGCCGCTTTCGCCGCGGCACTCGAAAAAGCCGGTGTCACCTTCATCGGCCCGCCGGTGAAAGCCATCGAAGCGATGGGCGACAAGATCACCTCGAAGAAGATCGCTTCGGAGGCTGGTGTCTCGACGGTGCCCGGGCATATGGGCCTGATCGAAGACGCTGACGAGGCTGTAAAGATCTCTTCTTCGATCGGCTATCCGGTCATGATCAAGGCGTCAGCCGGCGGCGGCGGCAAGGGCATGCGCATAGCCTGGAACGACGCGGAAGCGCGCGAGGGTTTCCAGTCGTCCCGCAACGAGGCGAAAAGCTCGTTCGGCGACGACCGTATCTTCATCGAAAAATTCGTCGACCAGCCGCGTCATATCGAGATTCAGATACTCGGCGACCAGCATAACAGCACGCTTTATCTCGGCGAACGAGAATGCTCCATCCAGCGGCGCAACCAGAAGGTTATCGAGGAAGCCCCCTCGCCTTTCCTCGATGAAGCGACCCGCAAGGCGATGGGGGAACAGGCGGTAGCCCTTGCAAAGGCCGTCGGTTATTTTTCCGCCGGCACGGTCGAATTCATCGTCGACGGCAACCGGAACTTCTATTTCCTTGAAATGAATACCCGCCTGCAGGTGGAGCATCCGGTAACCGAACTCGTCACCGGCATCGACCTTGTTGAGCAGATGATCCGTGTTGCAGCCGGCGAAAAGCTCTCGTTCAAGCAGACGGACGTATCACTCAGGGGATGGGCGATCGAAAGCCGGCTTTATGCCGAAGATCCCTATCGCAATTTCCTGCCGTCGATCGGCCGGCTTACACGCTACCGCCCGCCAGTCGAGGGGTTACAGGATAGCGGGGCCGTTATCCGCAACGATACCGGTGTTTTCGAGGGCGGCGAGATATCGATGTATTATGATCCGATGATCGCCAAGCTTTGCAGCTGGGCCGAGGATCGGACAGCGGCAATCGACGCCATGGGAGTGGCGCTCGATGCGTTCGAGGTGGAAGGGATCGGCCACAACCTTCCCTTCCTGTCAGCCGTGATGGGACAGGAGCGCTTCCGCTCCGGCAAGCTGACAACCGCCTATATCGCGGAAGAGTTCCCGGATGGCTTTTCCGGTGTAGAGCCCGATGTCGGCGACCCGCGCAGGCTTGCGGTCATTGCAGTGCTGGTCAACCAGGCTTTGGAGGAGCGGGCCACCTGGATTTCCGGCACGCTGTCCAAACGCCGCCGGGCGGTGGCAAAGGACTGGGTCGTGACGCTCTCGGTCGGGGCAAAGCCGACGTTCGAAGGCCCGGTCACGCTCGATACGGCCGCCGATGGAGCCTTCGTGCGTTTCGACGATGCCCATCATATCTCTGCGGCGACCGGATGGTTTCCCGGGCAAAGTCTTGCCGATTTCCATGTCGGCGGCGAAAGTCTGATGGTGAAGGTCGATCTGGTGGGATCGGCCATCCGGCTGCGCTGGCACGGCATGGATGTTCTGGCGCGCGTTCGCTCGCCGCGCATCGCCGAGCTTGCCAAGCTCATGCCGGTCAAGCTGCCACCGGACACCTCGAAAATGCTGCTTTGCCCGATGCCCGGCGTCATCACGTCTATCGCAGTGAGCTCAGGTGACAAGGTGGAGGCAGGCCAGACGCTTGCAACGGTCGAGGCGATGAAGATGGAGAACGTTCTGAAGGCTGAAAGGGCGGGGCTTGTCAAACGCGTTGCCGCCAAGCAAGGCCAAAGCCTTGCCGTGGACGAAGTGATCATCGAATTCGAATGATGGCCTTGTGACGCTGCCGCCGGTGATCATAACCGCTCATGTCGAAGCTGATGACATGGAGCCTTTCGATCGTCTCCGGCAGGCGCATTTTCCTGCTGCCCGCAATTTCCTAAAGGCGCATGTCACCGTCTTCCATCATCTCCCCGGCCGGCGGCTCGCGGCGGTCAAGGAGATCGTAGCCGAAATGCTTTTGGCGCGGACAGATTTCCTCGCAACCGTCAGCGGCATCCAGCATCTGGGAGCAGGCGTCGCATTCAAGATCGAAAGCCCTGAACTGCATGACCTGAGAGGCGAACTCGTCCGTCGCTTCGGCTCCTGGCCCGGCCCGCAGGATCTGCAGAAATTCCGCCCGCATATCACGATCCAGAACAAGGTATCGCGGGCAAAAGCCGACCAGTTGTTTTTCGAACTGAAAAGCCGGTTTGAACCGAAATCCATCCGCATAACCGGGCTCGATCTATGGAGTTATCTGGGCGGCCCGTGGCGTCATGAAGGGCGCGTGTCATTGTCGGATCGAGAGGGGCAATCGCAACCCCAGTCATCCGGCGCAGGAGACTGATCCTCCGTACTCCCGGAAACGTTTTCGCAATTTCCTAAAAAAACCGAGTCCTCGTCGGAACCGGAAGCCTTGCCGGACATTACGCCCTCGTTGTTTTTCTCACCACAAGCGTGATGTCCGAGGTTTGATGACATGCCCAACGCAAGCGACCTTTTACGCTTAGGCCACATCGTGCTCACGGACTTCGGACCGTCATTCTCAATCCTTCTGTCGATTTTCGCCCTGGGTGCCTGGGCTTTAGGCCTTCAGTTCGGAAGCGTGCTGCACGATTTTCCAGACTACGGAGACAGCGTGTTTCAGAACATCCGGTCGTCGACGATTTCCGATTTCGTCGGATAAACGGCACCCGGCCCTGATAGAGCCGGATGCTTATTGTTTGAGGAAATTACCTTACCACTCGGCGAAGCTCCCATCCTCATGGCGCCAGATGGGATTGCGCCAACGATGGCCTTCCTTGGCTCTTTCGATCACATAGGCTTCGTCGACTTCGACACCGAGGCCAGGCCCCTGCGGAATGCTGACGAAGCCATCGGCGTAATGGAAGACTTCCTTGTTGGAGATATAGTCGAGGATATCGTTGCCCTGGTTATAGTGGATACCAAGGCTCTGTTCCTGAATGAAGGCGTTGTAGGAGACGGCATCGACCTGCAGGCAGGCGGCAAGGGCGATCGGGCCGAGCGGGCAATGGGGTGCCAGCGCCACATCATAGGCTTCAGCCATGGCGGCAATCTTGCGGCATTCGGTAATCCCGCCCGCATGCGAAAGATCCGGCTGGATGATATCGACGTAGCCGTCAGACAGAACCTGCTTGAAATCCCAGCGTGAGAACAGCCGCTCGCCAAGCGCGATCGGTGTCGAGCAATGGTTGGCAATCTCTTTCAGCGTCTCGCGGTTTTCGGAAAGCACCGGTTCCTCGATGAACATCAGCTTGTAAGGCTCGAGTTCCTTGGCAAGAACCTTGGCCATCGGCTTGTGGACACGGCCGTGGAAATCGACGCCGATGCCGATATGCGGGCCGACGGCCTCGCGGATGATGGCGATCGTCTCGACCGCCTTTTCCACCTTTTCATTGGTATCAACGATCTGCATTTCCTCGCAGCCGTTGAGCTTGATGGCCTTGAACCCGCGGGCAACCACATCCTTGGCATTGTTGGCGACATCCGACGGGCGGTCGCCGCCGATCCAGGAATAGACCTTGATCCGATCCCTGACCTGCCCACCGAGGAGCGAGTGGACCGGCTGGCCCAGCGCCTTGCCCTTGATGTCCCAGAGCGCCTGGTCGATGCCGGCGAGTGCCGACATGTGAACTGCCCCTCCCCGATAGAAACCACCGCGATAAAGAACAGTCCAGTGATCCTCGATCAGAAACGGATCCTTGCCGATCAGGTAATCGGACATTTCATGCACGGCGGCCTCGACCGTCAGCGCCCTGCCCTCGACCACGGGCTCACCCCAGCCGACGATACCCTCGTCGGTCTCAATCTTCAGGAACAGCCAGCGCGGCGGGACGATGTAGGTGGTCAGCTTGGTGATCTTCATCAAAGTGCTCCAAATATGAACTCATACAGCGGCATTGCCGACTATAGCGCGGACTATGGTGTTCCTCTTGGTCCGGAAACGGTCGGCATCAGGTGATCTAATTCTCTGCTGACAAGGATTAAAATTCATAGGATGGATGTCAATATAAATATGATTTATTTCTGGATTTGATCAAAAAATAAGATCGTTCCATACTATGAATTGCAAACGAGAATCTGCGCCCCTTTGGAGAGAGATAGAGCAATGACAAAGGAGGGCTCACTGCTTAAAAATATTACGATGACACGGGTGCTGACAGAGGACGGCGAACCGATCGCACAGCGCGGAAAACGAACTGTCCGAGAAGCGCTACTTCACTGTCTTATCGAGATGATCGTGTCGGGGGCGTTCGCCGAAAACTCCACCCTGCCTAACGAGGCCGAGCTTACCGAACGTTTTGGCGTCAGCCGCACCAGCCTACGTGAAGCCATGCAATATCTCTCTGCGCTCGGCATGGTTCGATCGCGAACAAGGGCCGGCACCACCATCCTGCCGAAGGAAAACTGGAACTATCTTGATCCCATCGTCCTTGAGGTCATGCTGTCGGTCGGAGCTGACGAAGCCTTTTATTCCTCACTGATCGACGCTAGACAACTGCTAGAACCTGCAGCCGCGGCACAAGCGGCCGCCAATGCTAACGCGCGCCAGCTCTACCAGATTTCCAAAGCGTTCGAGGACATGGTCGAAGCCAACTCCCGGGATACCGAGGCCTGGAGCCGGGCCGATCTGGAATTCCATACAGCAATCATCAACGCCAGCGGAAACTGGGTTTACCGGCAGTTCGCAAGCGCCATCCAGGCAGCGCTGCTCGCGAGCTTCCGGCTCACCAACCGTGCCAGCCAATCACACGAACAGGCGATCTCGAGCCATCAGGTTGTGCTGGAGGCCATTCGCATGCGGCGACCCGAGGCAGCACACCATGCCATGGCACATCTTATCGGCGCAGCACGAATAGAAATGACCGAAGCACTCCGACAAGCACGTGTGGTTTTTCAGCCGCCGAAGCGAGAACGGGATACTGAATAAATCCTACAATAGCTCAGGATCATATGTGGTTTTCTGCCACTTTATGCGCGAGAGGACTGCGGGCCGCTTGACGTAATGCCGGCAATCGTTGACAACTCTAGCAACCGAGACAGACCGGTCTTACTTCTATCGATCTGCGACCGTCTATGGATCATCGAAGCAATAGGCCCAAAGTTTAAAAGCGATTCCATGAGAGAAGCCATACCTGACCAGATCCTCACTGCTGCCGGAGCACTTTTCTACAGGGAAGGCATCCGAGCGGTGGGAATTGACCGCATCATCGAAGAAGCGAATGTCGCCAAGGCGACGCTTTACCGGCACTTCCCTTCCAAGGACCATCTGGTCGCAGCCTACCTTCAGGCCCGCCACGATCGAGTTATCCGATCTCTCGAAGAAGTCATCGAAGCAGAGATTGCCCCAAGAGACGCGATAAAGCTGATCTTCGAACGCTTGCATGAAAAGGCAGACAGTCCGGAGTTTCGCGGCTGCGCATTTGCGTTGGCAGTCGCGGAACACGGCGATTCCGAGCGTGTCGTCTCTGTAGCTCGAACTCATAAGACAATGGTTCGGAACATATTCTCTGCCATTATGTCAAAGGCCGACAGCGGATCTCAACAGGCGTCCGCCCATCTTTCCCTTCTTTACGAAGGCGCACTGGCTATCGTGGCGGTGGGGCGCGATCCGAGTGCCGTACTCATTGCCCGCGATTGCGCACTTTCAGTCTTCGATACGGCAGTGTTCACCAAGCAGCCTTCCTGAAAGCGATAGCAGACCATGACAAAAACGATCGATTTCTTCTTCAGCATCGGCTCACCCTGGGCCTTTATCGGGTTGGAACCATTTGCCACGCTGGCAGCTGAACATGGCGTCACGATCCGTCCTCACGTCATTCCGCTGATAGAGGACAATGGCGGCATTTACTCCCGCAATCGGCCCGAAGCACGCCGCGCCTACTGGACGAAAGACCTGAAACGTTGGGCAGCGTTGAGAGGCAAGACACTCAACTTCGACAATCGCGCCGCACTTTCCGATCCAGCACCGGCCGGCCTGATGGTTGTCGCCGCGATCGAGGCCAATCAAGACTGGCTCAAGCTGACGAAAGCGCTTCAGGAAGCGTTCTGGGGACGTGGCGAAGATATTGGCGATACCGAGATCCGCCGGCCGATTGCGACGGCGGCAGGCTTTGATGCAGCGGCACTGGATGACCTGGGCCAGGGCGAGGCCGTGCAGGCACGCCGCACATCCAGCTACGAGACTGCCAAGGCCGCCGGCGTATTCGGACTTCCGACTTTCTTGTATGAAGGTGAGCTTTATTGGGGCCAGGACAGTCTGCCTTTCCTTGAACGCCATCTGAAGGGCGAAAAGCTGGTCGCCTGATTTTCACTCAAGCGACCCCATGCGCCTCAGACGCCGCACGGCTTTGCTTATCCGCTTATATTTTTCGGAGTTTCCCAATGTCTCTTTCCCTGCCTGGCTCTCTGGTCACCACCGAATGGCTTGCGGCGCATATTGACCGGCCAGAGCTCGTCATTCTTGATGGATCGTTTAAGCTTCCGGGCGTCACGCCCATTGCAGCCGACGATTTTGCGGCCCGGCACATTCCAAAGGCGCGTTTCTTCGATATCGACAAGATTGCCGACCACGAAACGTCGTTGCCGCATATGCTACCCTCGCCCGAATCTTTCGAGCAATATGCGGCGGATCTCGGCATCTCGAGCGACAGCACCGTAGTGGTCTATGACACGCCCGGCCTTATGTCGGCTGGCCGAGTCTGGTGGACCTTGCGGACGTTCGGACACGACAAGGTCGCAGTTCTAGACGGTGGCCTGCGGAAGTGGCTGGCAGAAGGTCGGCCGGTAACCGATAAGATTGCCTCGTTCGCCAGAGGAGTTTTTCAGGCGCATTTCAATCCCGGCGCGGTGCGTTCGAAAGCACAGGTCCTTGAGAATATAGCAAGCCAGGCCGAACAGGTCATCGATGCCCGTTCCGCCGCACGCTTCACCGCGACGGAAAAGGAAGCGCGCCCGGGTCTTCGCTCCGGTCATATTCCGGGAAGCCTCAATCTGCCCTTCAATGCGCTGACCAATCCCCAGACGGGCGAACTTCTCGATACCGCAAGCATCGCGAAGGCTTTTGAACAGGCTGGTCTCAATCTTTCGGAACCCGTCATCGCAAGCTGCGGATCGGGCGTGACGGCCGCAGCACTCGCCTTCGGTCTTCACCTTGCGGGCAAGGATGACGTGGCTATTTACGACGGAGCCTGGACAGAATGGGGGCGACCAGGCGATACACCCGTTGAAACCGGAGACGGAAAATGAGCGCGCTTCCGCTCTCCCTTTCCGAAGCGCTGAGCAACCGCTTCGGTGATCGTTATTCGATATCGCAGGCCCTCCGTGAACAGCATGGCCGTGGTGAATCCCATCACACGCCAGCCATCCCGGATGCCGTCGTTTTTGCGGAGAACACGCAAGAGGTGGCCGATATCGTGCGGCTATGCGCTGCTGAAAGCGTTCCAGTCATCGCCTTTGGCGCAGGAACATCTCTCGAAGGCCACCTGACAGCGGTGCGCGGTGGTGTATCCATCGATCTGTCGCGCATGGCGAAGATCACCCGCATCAGCCCCGAGGATCTAGACTGCACCGTCGAGGCGGGCGTTACGCGGGAGCAGTTGAACACCCATCTGCGTGACAGGGGCCTGTTCTTCCCGATCGATCCGGGTGCCAACGCCTCGATCGGCGGCATGACAGCAACACGCGCTTCCGGTACCAATGCCGTGCGCTACGGCACCATGCGCGAAAACGTCCTTGGGCTAACCGTCGTGTTGCCGAATGGCCAGATCATCCGCACCGGTGGCCGGGCGCGCAAGTCCTCGGCAGGTTACGACCTGACCCGGCTCTTCGTCGGTTCGGAAGGCACGCTTGGCATCATTACTGAGGTCACATTGCGTCTCTACGGTATTCCCGAGACGATCTCTGCTGCGCTCTGCTCGTTCGAAAGTGTCGAACAGGCGGTAGCCGCTGCAATTCAGGTCGTCCAACTCGGCATTCCCGTTGCCCGTATGGAACTGATGGACCGTGGTCTGATCAAGGCCGTCAACGCCTATTCCAGCCTGTTACTGAAGATCGAGGATACGCTCGCCTTCGAATTTCACGGCTCACCGGTCGGCGTGCAGGAACAGGTCGAAATGGTTGCCGCGATCGTCGCAGAAAACAACGGTCGGGATTTCGAATGGGCAAATGCAGCAGAAGAGCGAAACCGGCTTTGGAAGGCGCGTCATAGCGCCTTTTATGCTGTCGTCTCCCAGCGAGAAAACGCCAAGGGCTGGTCGTCCGATGTCTGCGTGCCTGTCTCCGAGTTAAGTGGCTGCATCCTGAAGACACGCGAACTTCTGAAGGAGTGCAGTGTCCCGGCAGCCATTCTCGGACATGTCGGGGATGGCAATTACCACGTCGTCTTCGCCGTCGATCCGAACAACCGGCAGGAACTCGACGAAGTCGCTGCAATCAATAAGAAGATGGTGCAATATGCCATCTCGGTCGGCGGTACATCGACAGGCGAGCATGGGGTCGGCACAGGCAAGATTGCCTATCTTCGGGCTGAACATGGTGATGCCGTTGATCTCATGGCCGTCATCAAGAATGCTATCGATCCGGCGGGCATCATGAACCCTGGCAAGGTTCTGCCAAATTAGCCAGTGCCTAACAGCTGAAATACATTGATCGTCGAGGATACCCGCCAATGAACTCGTTCAAGCCTCACAGCTCACATTGGGGCGCCTTTTCAGGCAGATACGAAAACGGCACCCTCCACATCCGGCCTCATCCCGGCGATCCGCACCCCTCTCCCCTGCTGGGCAACATTCCGGCGATTGCCGATAGTCCCGCTCGTGTCAGACGCCCCGCCATCCGGCGTGGCTGGCTTGAGCAAGCACCTGCCCACGCAAACAAACGTGGCGCCGATGATTATATTGAAGTTAGTTGGCCCGAAGCGGTGGAGCTGGTTGCAAACGAACTGCAGCGCGTTTACCAGGATTTTGGCCCGCAGGCCGTATTCGGCGGCTCCTATGGCTGGTCGAGTGCCGGCCGTTTTCATCATGCGCAGAGCCAAATCCATCGTTTTCTAAATGTGCTCGGCGGTTACGTGCGATCCGTCAACACCTATAGTTCTGGCGCGGCATCGGTCATCATCCCGCATGTATTGGGGCCTTATGACACGGTCGACCGCAAGAGCGTCACCTGGGATGCAATCGAGCGCAGCACGGAACTCGTCGTCGCCTTCGGCGGAATGGCGATCAAGAACGGCGACGTGCATGGCGGCGGTATAGGCGCCCATATTGTGCGGCCGAAACTGTCCGGCGCCAGTGCCCGCGGCGCCCGGTTCATCTCCATCACCCCGCTTAAGGATGACTTCCCTTCTGAAGTAAATTCCGAATGGCTGGCGATCATCCCGGGCACCGATGTTGCGCTCATGCTAGGAATAGCACATGTGCTGGTGGCAGAAGGGCTGCATGACCGCGAGTTTCTTGAGCGCTATACGGTCGGATATGAGCGCTTCGAGGACTATCTGCTTGGCCGCAGCGATGCATTGCCGAAAACGGCCGAATGGGCAGCGGAAATCTGCGGCATAAGCGCAGAAACGATCAGGGACTTGGCGCGGGCAATGGCACGCTTGCGCACGCTGGTGACCGTCAGCCATTCGCTCCAGCGAGCCGACTACGGCGAACAACCAGTCTGGATGGGTATTGTGCTTGCCGCAATGCTTGGCCAGATCGGTCTTGATGGAGGCGGATATTCCTATTCGCTCGGAGCGCTTGGAAACATCGGAAAACGCCAACTTGCCGTGCCGCTGCCAACGTTAAGTCAGTTCAAGAATC
The DNA here is from genome assembly GCF_014201355.1 of Aliirhizobium wenxiniae. Classification (GTDB taxonomy): domain Bacteria; phylum Pseudomonadota; class Alphaproteobacteria; order Rhizobiales; family Rhizobiaceae; genus Neorhizobium; species Neorhizobium wenxiniae. The sequence goes on along the minus strand of NZ_JACHEG010000004.1, from coordinate 307,946 downwards.
CTCTGGCGGACTATATCCCCGTCGCCCGCATTGCAGACATGTTGCTCGATCCGGGTGGCGAATTCCAATATAATGGCAATGATTTGCACTATCCGGATATTCGCCTCGTCTATTGGGCAGGCGGCAATCCGTTTCATCACCATCAGGATCTCAACAGGCTGCGCGACGCATTCAGGCGGCCCGAAACAATCATCGTCCACGAGACAGCCTGGACGTCCACGGCGCGTCACGCGGATATCGTTCTGCCGGCAACAACAACGATCGAACGGGACGACATCGGCGCGGCAGACCGCGACGATTTGATGGTCGCGATGAAGAAATTGATCGAGCCGGTCGGCGAAGCACGCGACGACTATGAGATTTTTTCTGCCATCGCCCGGCATCTCGGGAAATTCGATGCGTTTACCGAAAACCGCACGGCCCGGGAATGGCTCGGCTTCCTTTTCGAAACGACACGTCAGGCGCTTGCAGCCAGCGGGCATGAAGCTCCGGATTTCGAAGAGTTGTGGGAACGTGGTGAACTGCGGCTGCCGATCAAACCTGATGATGGCGGGCCAGCACGCGCCTTCCGCGACAACCCGTCTGCATCTCCCCTGCAGACCCCATCCGGCAAGATCGAGATATTTTCAAAGACGATCGCAGCTTTCGATTATGACGATTGCGGCGGTCATCCATATTGGTACCCAGCAAGGGCTGAAGCAGCGGTCGATAAAACGATCTACCCACTGCATCTGGTTTGCAACCAGCCGCACCAGCGACTGCATAGCCAGCTCGATTATGGTGACTTCAGCCGCTCTACGAAGATCAAGGACCGTGAGCCGGTCCGCATCAACCCGGCCGATGCGGCAGCGCGCGATATAGCGGATGGCGATATTGTCAGGCTTTTCAACAATCGTGGCAGTTGCCTTGCAGCAGCGATATTGAGCGACGACGTAAGGCAAGGCGTAATGCAGCTTTCGACAGGCGCGTGGTTCGAGCCGGATGATCCGAAGTCGGAACACCCGATGTGCATCCATGGAAATCCGAATATCCTTACGCAGGATATCGGTACTTCCAGATTGGCCCAAGGCTGCACCGGTCAGATCACCAAAGTGGAGGTCGAGCGGTTTTCCGGCGACGCTCCACCAGTCCGGATCTTCGAGGGCATGATATTCTCGACGAATGAGAACGGCACCGAGACGTAAACCCGGACGCAAATCTGCACCTTTGTGCCGGACTACATCTTGGTCGAGACCGCATATGAGAGATGGTCGGCGGCTGTTCCCTGCATTTTCCATTTCTCACCGCCTGCCTCGCAATCCGGCGTTCAGGCCTCCACCATTACCCATCACCACATTTGAAACACCAATCCCAAACGCTTCCCAAACTGCGACAAATTAATCCACTAATTCCATAGAAAAAGAATAACCAGTCTTTCTCCTTGGCGGTGTGCTGATAGGCTGTGTGTCATGATCTTCTTGCCGAACAACGGAGGACCGCGTCATGAACGGAATATGTAGCGCCGAGCGCGCTCTGCGCGCGAGATTGCCTGGCAGGACCGGCTAACAGCGGCTGCGCCGAAGTCCATTCATCGGAATTTACATTTTTCTATTCGCCCGCTCGGCACGGAACCGCAGCGGCAACGGTTTGACGCGCACAATTTCCGCTCATCGCGGACCAGCATGTGCACTCGCAGAACATCGAAAACACAACCTACGCCCCGAAACATCAGGATCACCCAATGACCGAACGATCTTCTCTTCTCAACCTCTCCCGGCGGCGCCTGCTGATCACGATATCGGCTACGGTTGCAGCGGCTCTTCTGGTCTCGACGGCGGGCTTCGCTCCGGTTCAGGCCGCAGAAACACCGAAGGATGGTGGTGACATAACCTTCCTGATTGACTCTCTCGGCGATACCTGGATTCCCAACAACAGCGCCATCTCCAGCTTCCAGGGGCATATCTGGGGGCACGTCACCGACAAGCTTCTTTATGTCGATGCCGAAGGCAAGGTCAGTCCCTGGCTCGCAGAACGCTGGGAGCAGAATGACAATGCAACGGAATTCACGCTGCATCTCAAGAACGGGGTGACCTTCTCCGATGGCGCGCCGCTCGATGCCTCCGCGGTCGTTGCCAATCTCGACATCTGGTATGCGGGGCGCAAAAACGAGGGTATCAACCCCATCGGCCTTTTCCCCAAGACTTACGATCGCGCCGAAGTTATCGACCCGTCCACCGTCAAGGTCTTTTTCAAGAAACCTACACTGGGTTTTATCCCGACGCTTGGCTATCACGGCTCGATCCTGGTATCGCCCAAAAGCCTGGCACAACCGGCTTCCGAGCAAGCCGACCTGAGCAAGACTGCCGGCAGCGGACCCTATGTGGTCGAGAGCTGGAAGGAAGGCGATCACGTTACGCTGGTCAAGCGCAAGGATTATAACTGGGGGCCGGCCGCCGTTGGCCATACCGGTCCGGCCTTTCTCGACAGTATCACCTACAAGCTTGTGTCAGAACCCTCTCTCCGGGTTGCCTCGGTCCAGTCCGGTCAGGCAGATGTCGCCTATAATGCTTCCCCCCAGGAGCTGAAGTCGCTCAGGGAAGAAGGCTACACGATCGCAACGCCGCGCTATCTCGGTTTCGTCAATGGCTGGGCGGTCAATACGAAGATCGCCCCCTATGACGACGTAAAGGTTCGCCAGGCGCTGCAGGCCGGCATCAACCGTCAGGAAATCATCGACACGGTCTACACGCCCGACTGGAAGCTGCCGACCTCGTTCATCCAGAGCAACGTGCCCGGCGCAACCGACCAGAGCGGCCTTTTAGCCTACAATCCTGACAAGGCAGAAAAGCTGCTCGACGAGGCGGGATGGACGAAAGGTGCCGACGGTGTTCGCACCAAGGACGGCAAAGCGCTGACGCTGACGCTCCATTCCAACCCCTATCTCGCCACCTCCAAGTCGGTCGACGAGCTTATCGCCCAGCAGCTCGGCAAGCTTGGCTGGAAGGTCGCCATCCGTGCTTATGACGTCGTGACGTATGGAGAGAAGGTGAAATATGGCGGCCCTGCCATCCCGACATACGAAGTCACACGCAGCTTCATCGACGCAGGAACGGTTGCCGGCATTCTGACAAATGCCAACAATGGCGAGAACTGGTTCGCGCTCGATGACCGCGATACCAAGCTCAACGAACTGCGCGACAAAATTGCGGGTGCAGGCACTTTCGATGAACGCAATCCGCTGCTGAATGACCTGCAGCAATACGTTCTCGACCAGGGATATTTCATCCCGCGCACGCAGATCGTCCAGCGCATCTATGTGCAGTCGCCGACGCTGAAAGGCGAGGTCTATAACGGCGTTGCCTATGCCAGCTACTACACGGCCTTCATCGCCGATTGACGCTTAAAGCAACCAACCAATGCGAGGCACCGGCATGAGCAATGCCTACCTAACCTATGCCGCAAAACGGCTCGGCCAGGCGGTCGTCGTCATCCTGCTGGCCTATGTGTTCACCTTCGTGGTCGTCAGCATCCTTCCCGGCGATCCGATCACCAGCGTTCTGCGCAACCCGCAGAACGGCTTCAGCGAAGAAGAAATCGCCGAGATCATCGCCGCACAGGGGCTGGACAAGCCGATCATCGTCCAGCTCTGGCATTCGCTGTCCGGCTTCCTGACCGGCGACCTCGGCATGTCGATGCGGTCCAACCGGCCGGTCTCGACGCTGATTGCCGAGGTCCTGCCCTCGACGCTCATTCTGGCGTCGGCGGGTCTCGCCGTAGCACTGGTGCTGGCCATGCTTGTTGCTTACGGCACCCGCTTCGTTCCCAAGCGATACGGGCAGGGCCTGCTGCGTGGCTTTCCCTCGCTGTTTCTGTCGGTGCCAAATTTCGTCATCGGCCTGGTGTTGATCCATCTGTTCGGTTTCCAGCTCGGACTGTTCCGAGTGATCAATCCGGACAGTTTCTGGGCTACCCTGTTTGCTGCCATAGCACTCGGCATCCCGATTTCCGCACAGATCGCGGAAGTCCTGATCGCCAATCTGGATAAGGAGGCGGAGCAGGAATATGCCACTGTGGCCCGCAGCCGCGGCATCGGACAGGCACGTCTCTTCGCAAGCCACCTGCTGAAGCCGGCTTCGCTCCCCGTCGTCACCGTCATCGCCCTTACGATCGGCGAACTTCTCGGCGGTTCTCTGATTACAGAAACGGTATTCGGGCGAACCGGTATCGGCAGTCTCGTACAACGATCGGTCAGCACACAGGACCTTCCCGTCCTGCAAGCAATTGTCTCGCTCGGCGCCGTGATCTTCGTTCTCGTCAATCTCGTTGCGGACCTTCTCTACCCCCTCCTCGATCCGCGCGTGAAAATTCTGGGCGGGCAGAAACGCCAGCCGACCACCGCGGACGAGACATCGATCGGACCAACCAGAGTGGTGACGCCATGACCTTTGTCGCGAACTCCACACTTTCACGCGGAAGCCGAAGCGGCTGGGCGGAAGCGCTTCGAATGCCGCCGATTGTTGCGCTCTCCTTCTTGATCACCGCGACCATCATTGCCTGGTCAATCGCGCCGCAGCTATTCACCGCATACAGTCCGGTCGTCGGTGTTCCGGCAGACAAATTGCTTGGCCCCAGTGCCGAGCACTGGTTCGGCACAGATCACCTAGGGCGCGACCTTTACGCTCGTGTTGTCTACGGCACAGCCTCCTCTGTATCGAGCGCGCTGGTTGCCGTGGTGATCGGCGTTCTGGCCGGTGGCCTGATCGGGCTACTGGCAGGTTTCCTTGGTGGCTGGGTCGATGTCGTTCTGGCTCGTCTCGTCGATGTCCTGCTTTCCATCCCGAAATTTCTGCTCGCCGTCATCGTTGTCACCGCGATCGGCTTCGAGACGATCAATGCGGCAATAGCAACCGGCGTATCGGCGGTGGCGATCTTTGCACGCGTCACCCGCGCAGAGGTCATCAAGACCAGACAGGCGACATTTGTCGAGGCCGCGTTCCTTTCCGGCGGGTCGCGCTGGTTCATCCTCTGGCGGCATATCCTGCCGAATGCCTCCCGCTCGGTGCTGCCGCTTGCGGTGCTGCAGTTCGGCGAGTCCATCCTGGTAATCGCCAGCCTTGCCTTCCTTGGATATGGCGACCCGCCGCCTGCCTCAGACTGGGGCCTGCTGATCTCGATCGGCAAGGATTACCTCAAATGGCCGTGGCTCGTTTATGCGCCCGCTTTCATCACGATCGTAACCGTCCTCTCAGTGAACAGGATCAGCCGATGGCTTCGCAAGACAGACTGAGCGCCGCTCTCATTCGCGCAATCACGGTCGCTCCGGCGCCACAACCCGTCACCCCTCTCCTGAGTGTGGACAATCTGTCGGTGTCCTATGGACGGCAGGATGTCGTGCACGATGTTGGGTTCGAACTCGGACGCGGCAAAAGCCTCGCTCTGATCGGCGAGTCCGGCTCCGGAAAATCGACCATTGCCCGCGCCATTCTGCGGCTGTTGCCGAGCGGTGCGACAGCCTCCGGCGCCGTCCGGTTTGGTGGAGACAACCTGCTGGCCCTTCCCGAGCGTCGTTTCCGAGCTCTACGCGGACGCCAGATCGGATTTGTCCCTCAGGATCCCGGTAATGCCCTCAACCCTGTGCGCACGATCGGCGCACAGGCGATGGAAGCGGCAGAGCTGACGGACGAGCCAAATGCGACAATCCGCAAGGCTCTCATACTCGAAACCTTCGCGCAGGTTGGGCTCGAAAATCCTCAGCGGGTTTTCTCTTCCTACCCCCACCAGCTCTCCGGTGGCATGCTGCAGCGTGTTCTGATCGGGCTTGCCGTTCTGCCTCGGCCAGCGCTTCTGGTTGCCGACGAGCCGACATCCGCACTCGATGTAACCATCCAGAAGCGGATTCTCGATCTTCTCTCCAAGTTGCAGCATGATCTGAACATCAGCCTGCTGCTCATCACCCATGATCTCGCCATAGCTTCCGAAAGGACGGACAGCCTCGTCGTGCTGAAGAATGGTGTGGTGCAGGAAGCAGGAAAAACGTCCTCTGTGTTTTCGTTACCGGCCTCGGCCTATGCGCGGAAATTGCATGCCGATGTACCGGCTCTCAATCCGGATCGCTACGCGAGGCTAAGGGAGGCGGGCTTGCGTTTACGCAGTGCCGGCGAAGCCCCGAAGATCGAGGTCAACGCAGTCACAAAGAGCTTTACGGTCGACGGCAAGATACTGACAGCTGTAAGCGATATCTCTTTTGCCGTCGCTCCCGGTACAACTCATGCACTGGTCGGAGAGTCGGGTTCCGGCAAGACGACAACCATCCGGCTGTTGCTAGGGCTTGAAGAGCCGGATGCGGGCGAGATCTCAGTTGCTGGTGAAAGACTGTCCGGCCGCTCGCACGCATCATTGCGTGCGGTATGGCGGCACCTCCAGCTCGTCTATCAGAACCCCTTCACCTCACTCGATCCGACCTGGACCGTCGAGCATCTGGTGGGCGAACCTCTGGACCGGTTCAAAGTCGGAACACCGAAAGAACGTGCGGAACGGGTGCGCGAGGCGCTCGCCAATGTCGGCTTGGCTGAACACCTGCTTAACCGCAAGCCGGGTGCACTTTCAGGCGGTCAAAGGCAGCGTGTGGCAATCGCAAGAGCGCTTGTCCTCAAACCCGATGTGATTGTTCTCGATGAACCGACATCGGCGCTCGATGTCAGTGTCCAGGCGGATATCGTCGAGGTTCTTCTGTCTCTACAGGCCAAGCTGGGCCTCACCTACGTATTCGTCTCGCATGACCTCGCACTTGTCCGCCAGCTCGCACATACCGTCTCGGTCATGCAGCGAGGCAGCATCGTCGAACATGGCAGCGTCGCGGATATTTTTGGCAATCCGCAGCATCCGTACACCGCGACACTCCTGGAATCGATCCCGGCGGGCATTGCCAATCCGGTTAACACCACCCAGCAGAAACCTCGGGAAGTCTTCAGAAAGGAACAGATCGCATGACCATCGCCGTTCCGACCAAAAGCCTACCCGGCTCGTTCCGCCCCAAGCAGCGGCTCGGTTTCAACACACGCGTGTCGTTCAATGACGATGCAGGACCAGCACAGGGCCTGCGCGACGGATTGGAACTGTTCAGGCAGGCCGAGCAACTGGGCTACCAGTCGGGTTGGGCCTATCAGCGTCATTTCGATCATTACCTCTCCTCACCGCTTCCCTTTTTCGCAGCCGTCGGCCAGCATACGCGGCATATCACGCTCGGATCAGCCGTCATCCCGATGCGCTATCAGGATCCGATCCTTCTCGCAGAAGCTGCCGGTACGACAGACCTCCTGATCGGTGGCCGGCTTGAGCTTGCGATCTCGACCGGAGCCAATGGAGCTTTCGATGCGGTCTTCGGCATCGTCGACACCGACGCCCGCACGGAGGCCAAACGCCGTCAGGCACGTTTTCTGTCCGCCGTTTCCGGCGAAATCCTGCATACCGTTACCGAGCCCGTTCAGGGGGCGCCGCTGGGAGCCGAATTGCGCGTCACCCCGCATAGCCCTACTCTGCGTAGCCGTATCCGGCAGGGTTCAGCCAGCCTCAGCTCAGCCATCCAGGCGGCCGAACTCGGTATCGGATTGATTTCCGGGACGGTGCTGCATGATCAGGCCGAAGGCGAGACCTTCGGCGAATATCAGGCTCGGATCATCGAAGCCTATCGTGCGACCTGGCGGGAAATCTGGACGACCGAGCCGCCGCCAGTAGCCGTCGCCGCCTCTGTTCTTGTTGGCACAACCGCCGAGCTTCGCGAAAAATATGCCGCGTATGATCTGGATCGTCGTACCAATGGCATCGCCGCATCACGTCCCAAGGGCGCGCTCGCACCCGCCAGCCAGCCAGCCGGCGCACTCATTTCTCCTGTTTTTCAGGGAACGCCCGATCAGGTGATCGAATCCGTCTTTAAAGATCCAGGTCTCAGCGCGGCTGACGAGCTGGTCCTCTTTTTGCCGCCGGCCTTCGGGCTCACCGAAAACATCCGGCTATTGAGCGACCTTGCCCAAACCGTTGCCCCGGCATTCGACTGGTCACCCGCCCTGCAGCACTAAACACGGTGAAGGTCACGGTAGCACCGTCTAAAGCACCATCAGCCGCAGAGAATATTTTCTACATATTCCATAGAAAAAGAACGACCTGTCTTCCTCATCAATCTGCCGCTGCTTAACCTTTCCGCATCGGCTGCCAAACTCAAGGAGCTCACATGACCGCGGAATTTATCAGCGTAAGCTTTCCCAATGCGTCGAATGATCTGAACCCCATTCCCGATGCTCCTGTGGATCCACGTTTCCTCGAGCGCTATGCCCGCTCGCTCGATGATTACGGCTTCAACTACACGCTGATCCCCTATTCCTCGTCGTCTTTTGATCCTTTCACGCTTGGTGCAACGGTGCTTGCGCATACGAAGAACATCAAGATCATCGTGGCGCTGAGACCCAACACCGTCTACCCGACAGTTGCGGCCAAGTCGCTTGCGACGCTCGATCAACTGAGTGGTGGTCGCGTCGTTGTCCACTTTATCGCCGGCGGCAGCGATGAGGAGCAGGCACGCGAGGGTGATTTCCTTAACAAGGAAGAGCGCTACGAACGGCAGGAAGAGTATATCCGCATCCTGCGCCTGGCCTGGACATCAAGGGAGCCCTTCGATTTCGACGGCAAATATTACCAGTTCAAGCAGTTCCGCAGTGCCGTGCGTCCAACCAACGGGCTGATCCCGATCTCACTGGGCGGGTCGTCGGACGCGGCCTATCGTATCGGTGGCTCTCTCTGCGATATCTTCGGCCTTTGGGGCGAACCGCTTGCCGAAACAAAACAGCAGATCGAACGAATCTATGCGGAAGCGGCGAAGGCCGGCCGGACAGATCGCCCGCGCATCTGGGTCACCTTCCGTCCCATCGTCGCCGAAACCGATGAACTTGCGTGGCAAAAGGCGCACAAGATTCTGGACCAGTTGAATGAGAACCGCCAGAAGGGCCTTCATCGCGCTCCGGTAAACGCTCCAGCACCGGCCAATGTCGGCTCGCAGCGACTACTGGAAATCGCAAAACGCGGTGATGTGCATGACCGCGCCCTCTGGTATCCAACCGTCACAGCAACCAATGCCAGCGGCGCAACCACTGCACTTGTGGGTTCACCGCGCACGATCGCGGACTCGATACTCGATTATATCGATCTCGGCGCCGATCTGATCTCGATCAGAGGCTATGACAATTACAACGATGCTGTCGATTACGGACGCTACGTGCTTCCACTCGTGCGCGAAGGCATTCGCGAGCGGGAAGAGGCCAAGCGGAAAACGGCTGCGTAAGCCTTGAAGGTCAAGGCGTTATGCAGGCCCCTCACCCCCGCAAGGTAAAACCGCGAACTCAGTAGCGTCTTCGGGGAACGTGTTCCCCGCAATCCGGAAAGTCCAGAACCGCATGTCATATGATCCAACTCTCCTCGATGCTACTGCACGCATCCTTGCAGACGCCGCACCCGATGCGGATCAGACCGGCCAGTTCCCCTGGGCAGGTATCCGTGCGGTTCATGAGGCGGGTTTGCTGGAAAGCACCGTGGCCAGCCGCTATGGCGGTGAAGGAGCAACGCTAAGCGATGCCGCTCATATTCTGGCAGCACTTGGTCGAGGCGATCCTTCGGTGGCTCTGATCAGCGCCATGACGATATTCAACCATCTCGGTCAGGCAACAAAAAACCATTGGCCGGACAGCCTTTACAGGCGCCTGCTGGACGAAGCCAAGCAACGGCCGCTGTTGCTCAACGCCGCTCGCGTGGAGCCAGAACTGGGTTCGCCCGCCCGCGGCGGTTTGCCCGCAACGGTCGCACGCCGCACGGTAACAGGCTGGTCGATCTCCGGCAGGAAGCGTTTCGTGACAGGTGCCCATGGCCTGACTCACTTTCTCGTCTGGGCCCATACGGACGAAGTGCCGGCGCGCGTCGGAACCTTTGTCGTGCCAAACGGCCTTCCGGGTATCGAGGTCATCGAGAACTGGAAGAGCCTCGGCATGCGGGCGACCGGGTCGCATGACGTCGCATACACGGATGTCGAAATTCCGGCAGAAAACGCGCTGGACCTGGTAGATCCTTCTATCGCCCAACAGGATAACCGTGCGCATGCAGCTATCAATCTGGCATTGACTGCTATCTATCTCGGCGCAGCCGAAGCGGCCCAAGCTGTTTTCATCCAGTTCGCACATGAACGCATACCCGCCAATCTCGGCCATCCCATCGCCCGGACAGAGCGGTTCGTGACGCTCTCAGGGGAAATTGATCTGGCCGTTTCAGGTGCCCGCCAGATCATATTCGGCACGCTGGCTCACAATAGTGACGACGCGGAAGCGCTGATAAGGGCAAGACTACTTGCCGGTAGACAGATCCGGGACGCTGTCGAGATTGCAGTACGCGGCATCGGCAATCCGGGCCTGAGCTCGGATCTAGGCCTTGAACGTCATTTCCGGGATATCCAATCCGTACTGGTCCACGCGCCGCAGGAAGATACGACCATCTCCATTCTTGGACGCGCCGCTTTCGATAAATGGAAAAGAAGCGATGCCGGCCGGTCTAGCGATCTGACCAATGTTGCGATCCTCAAGACCGCCTGAGCAAGCAAAAGAAAATTCACTGACGGCTAACAGCCTGTGACCGCATTTCTGAAAGGGATTTGAATGGGTAACAATCTTATTGTCGGCTTCTCGGGCAACATCTCGCGGCCTTCAGGTACGCGACGCTTCGTGGAGAATGTGACGGAGGCGTTGGCGGGGCAAGCCGGTTTGCAGCACGTGGTCTTCGATGTAGAGGACCTCGGCCCGTCGCTGGCGACCGCCAGATCGGTCACGGATCTAGATCCAGCCGCCCGTAAAGTAATTAGAACGATTGTTGAGGCCGAAGCGCTCGTCATCGGCTCGCCAACCTACAAGGGAAGCTACACAGGCCTCTTCAAGCATGTCATCGACCTGCTCGACCCCTCTGACCTGCGCGGTAAGCCGATCGTTCTGACAGCTACGGGCGGAGGAGATCGCCACTCGCTCGTCGTCGAACATCAGTTGCGCCCGCTCTTCGCTTTCTTCGAAGCCTTCGTGGTGCCGACCGCGATCTACGCTTCGGGCCGTGACTTCGTAGATGGTGCTCCTTCGTCCGCTATTCTTGGACGGGTGAACCAGGCGCTCGCAGAAGCTTCGCTGCTGATCAGTGCCCGCTCGTTCTCTGCGGCGATGGCAGCGGAATAGGCAATGGTGCCCGGTTGGTTGCCCATCAGGAAGATATGCCAGTGCCGCAAAGGCAGATCAGAATGACGGGTAGGAAATACGTGGTCGGGATTACCGATCACATGATCGGCCTGCCCGATCTGGAAGCGGAAGTGCTTGGCGATGACGTCGAGATCGACTTTTTCGCCAGCACTGACGAAACATCATTCGATCCCGATCGTCTAGCGAGGCTTGATGCACTGATGACTTGGGGTGCGCGGCTCGGCCCTGAAACGGTGACACACCTCAGCCGCTGCAAGGGCGTAGTCAGGTATGGCGTCGGCTACGAAAAGATCGATCTTGCGGCACTTGCCGCTGCAGGCATTCCCTTTGCCAATAATCCCGACTACGGTACGGAGGAAGTTGCTGATCACGCGCTTGCGATGATCCTTTCGCTGCATCGGCGTCTTTGGGAACATGACGAGCGCGCGCGCGGACATAAATCCGGATGGCAAATCCACAGCCTCAAGCCGCTTCTCCGCTCGAACCGAGCCACGGTTGGTGTCATTGGCGTCGGTAGAATAGGGACTGCAGTAATCAACAGATTGAAGCCTTTCGGCTTTCACATCCTTGGTTACGATCCCGGCCAGCCGCCTGGGCACGAGAAGGCGATCGGTTATCAACGTGCGGAGCGGCTGGATGAACTTTTCGCCCAGTCGGATATCGTAACCCTTCATTGCCCGGCAACGGCGCAGACGCGCGGTATTCTCAATGCCGAAGGCCTCGCCCGGTTGAAACACGGCACGATTGTCGTCAACACTGCGCGAGGCGAATTGATCGAAGATCTCGATGCGCTCGAAGCAGCGCTTCGGAGCGGGCAGATCGCAGCGGCAGGAATCGACACGTTACTGCATGAACCGCCGGGAAATCACCCTCTGTTGGAAGCATGGCGCAACCGCGAGGATTGGCTCGCAGGCCTTCTTGTCATCACGCCCCATAATGCATTCTACTCCGATCACGCAGCCATCGAGATGCGCACAAATGCAGCGAAGACGGTAAAGCTGTTGTTGGATGAGGGCCGGCTTCGCAACAGGGTGACGGAGTGACCTCGCGGGAAAGACGTTCCCAGTCTGAACGCGCTGCTGCGCAAAGCGGCCAAGAACAAGCTTGCATGACTGATTAACTTCGCGGTGCGTCGCTGAGAGAAAAAAACGCTCAGCTAGTTAGGTTATTTGAAGCTTTGTTCCTTCAATCGCGATCAGGACCATGGCTGAATGTTGCCCTTGTGAAGGAGGGTGCGATGAGCAAGGTCATCAACTTGGCAGGAACGCTCAGGGCCGTTTCCCCTTATATCAGAACCGAAGATGAAGCGATTGAGGTTGCAAAGGCGCTAGCGAATGAAATTCGCACCGAATCCAACCGTCATGACCGGCAAAGTATCCTCTCCCATCACACGCTGGAGCGTGTCGCTCAATCCGGCATTTTGGGCATAAGTGTTCCGACAGAATATGGCGGAGCCGATATCTCCAATCCGTTTTTGGCAGAAGTAGTTGCGCTCTTGTCGGAAGTAGATAGCTCGATAGGCCAAATCCCTCAAAACCATTTCCACATCCTGGAGGTACTTCGGCTCGCAGGAAGCGAAGAGCAGAAGCGATCTTTCTTTGCCAGGGCACTGGCCGGCGATCATTTCGCGAATGCATTTGCCGAAAAAAATATCGAAGCGGCCGGTGCCATCACTACGCGCCTGGTACCCGATGGGGTCGGATATCGTATTTCCGGACAGAAATATTACTCCACAAGCGCCTTGTTTGCCGACTGGATTGCCATCATCGCGCAAGACCCCGAGGATCGTACCGTGATGGCGATTGTACCGCGCCAAACCGAAGGCCTTGATATCATGGGCGATCGGGCAGGCTTTGGTCAAAAAACGACTGCGGGCTGCACCGTTATCATCGACAACATCTATGTATCCGCCGACTCCGTCATAGCTCACGACCGGGCTTTACAGCAGTCGAGCACGCTCGGATCACTTGGCCAATTGCTCCACGCCGCCGTCGATCTCGGGGTCGCCCGTGCAGCTTTCGCCGACATGCTGGATTTCGTTGGAACACGGTCACGCGGCAATCCCAACATTGATGCCGAGAGCACGAACGCGGATCCTTGGGCCATCGCCAAAACAGGATCGGTTGCCATCAAGATAGAAGCAGCAGCAGCCCTGGTCGAGCGAGCAGGCAGGAAGGTAGACGTCGCCCAGGTGTCTCCGTCTATTCCAGCTGCGTCGGATGCCTCGGTTGCAGTGGCTGCCGCTAAAATCTTCACGGCGGAGGCCGCGCTGGAGGCAGCCAATACGCTACTCGAGCTTGCAGGAGCATCCGCGACAGACGAAACGCTCAATCTCGATCGCCATTGGCACAACGCAGGGAACCATCCAGTTGATGATCCGGTGCACTGGTATCATGCCGTCGGCGATTTTCACCTCAACGGCAAGATTCCCGATACGAACCTCCAATTTTGAGTGCCCGATAATCATGTCACCTAAAGAGTGGATGAGCGGACCAAATCAGAGCGAGACGTGGCAGCCGACGGCCACGGCTGCGGAACCATTGATGACCGCACCAACCGCTCAAAAAAATCATATCCTTGAGGCCAGCGCCCAAAACCGCTTGCAACATTGATGTGGCCGGAAAACCCGATCGTGACCAGATCACTTCCCCAAGCTTTGACATGACGTTCCAACTGCGGAACACTCATGTAGGGATCGTTGAGGCTACCGACAACGAGACTTGGAAAGGGAAGACGCTCAAGCGGTTCGATACCGAAATCAATCATGCAGGGATGCATCTGCAGGGTTGTTTCCAACGAACAAGGAGCGACCAGCAGCGCGCCACGGATAAGGCCTGCCCCACGGCGGCCGGCATAGCTCGCTGCGAGGAGGCAACCGAGGCTGTGTGCAACGAGAAAGGCGCCATCGGTGTTCGACAGCGCCTCATCGAGCTTCGCCTGCCAGTGCGCAAGAACCGGACAGGTCCAGTTCTCCTGTTCCACGACCGACGAGGATATTCGTTCGCGCACCCAGTGTCGCTGCCAATGCTCGTCGGAAGAGCCATTCAAACCCGGAATGACAAGCGTCTGGATCATAACCGACCTCATTACATTTCTAACGCTTCTAGAAGATAGGCGGGCGGTCACGTCGCGTCGGCGAAAGCTCATCCAAAATCTACCAGAAAGATAGATTAATTTGCCTCGTTGCAGATAACGTGATCCGGTAATTTGCGGACAGCGAATACAGAACGAATGGAAATCGGACATGAAAAGCTTCAGCACTGCAGCCCAAGCCACAACCAGCCTGCTTGTGGGTTCGTCCGTTTCCCGATGCCTCCTCCACTCGCGAATGCAGATGTGTATCGCGCCCATTACGGCCGAGAACATTGAAGAAAGATTGCGAGATAGGAGTGAAGGACATGCAGAAGCAAGTTATTGAGCATGGTGGTTTGCCGGTCGGCATAGCCATTCCAGATAGCGGGAAGCTGCGTTTTATAGCTGTGAAGTTTCATGTCATCGATCTTGATGATCGGCGTTTTGCAACGGTTGGCGAACTGAGGGCCGCGATCAGCGACCACCTCAGATCCTCAAGTCCGATTGCTGCGTGATAACGACAAACCATCTGCCAAAATTGGTCGTCGACGTCATGCCGCGCTTGATAAACTCTTTTTTCAAGAGAGAGATCCATGAAAGATATTCTCAAATTAACCGGTAATTGGACGATGACGGTTGGTGCAGCCCTCATCATTGCAAGTCTGGTTTTGCGCAATTTCGACACCGGCATACCCAGCTGCCTTGTCGCAGTCAGCTTGGCGGCCGGTCTCATCTCGGTTATTTTTGCTGCAGGCCGAATGAGCGATTAGTACGTCCGGCGCATCCGTTTACCTGAGCTCTTGCTTTACAAAAACGGCAATGTGCGGAGCTTTTCCAAGCTTGGGGCGATAACTCGAAAAACCTTGCTCGGCTATGGATATGCTGGCGGCAACCTGAAAGTAGACGGGATAAGAGGTTCGTGATCGATCTTGACGAACCCGCCTTCCCGACCCACATCCCCGGCGATCAGGACAAGATGCATAGCATGAAAACATTTCTAGAGAAGACGTTCGGCCCGACCGAGCTTGCCATCGTTGATGCTGCTTTCAGCGAATGGATCGATCAAGCTAAAGTTGAGAAACAAAGCCCTGAGGCAGAGCTAGCAGCTGCAATCGTTATCAACCTGTTTCGCGAGGGAAACGACACCATTCCCGCAATGCGAAAAGCAATTTCCGTTCATCGCGGTTTGATTGACCTACGTTGCATCTAATAGCTAAGCGGGTCTGACCGCAGGAAATTCGAATCTCTCCGTTTTCCGTAATTTGAACAGTATGAGCCGACAGGTTGCCTCATCTTCGAATCTGGGCGGAGATACGACCCGTATCGGCGAAACGATACCGCTCAGCTTGTTTTGACGGGGCACGCCCAATTCATAGAAAGCCGGACCTGGACCGAGTGAATTGTTCGCCCACGGTGTTCGCGAAAATCGGTGTCACCTGGTTTCACACTGTTCATGCGAGCCAAGAGATCTGCTAGCCCGAATACCCCAGAAGCCGCGAAATTCGCACGGCGGTGCTCTTCGTCTTTTCAATATGTTCTTCTGACGGAACTTCGCCGAGGAACTGGATCATGTCGACGATGCCCACAGCGCCACAAACCATGCCGGCTGCGTTGAATATCGGGCTGGCGAGCGTGTTCAAACCGAGAGCGGCCTGATTGGGCGCAACTGCCCAGCCCTGCCGCCGGATAACTTCGTATTCTTCCGCCAGCACGGTCGGCGAAACGATTGTCTCAGGGGTGAAGAGCTCAAGCCGGTTTCGTAATACGCGCGCCTGGAAAGCCTGCGAAGAAAAGGCAGTTGCGACTTTGCCCTGAGCAGACCCGTGAAACGAGAGGATCGATCCGACCCGAACCCCGATTTCGATCGAAGCCCGCCCAGGAACGGTCGCAATGACAAGCATGCCTTCCGGCGTTAGTTGCGATGCGACAGCAGAGTGGCCCAGCGCATCCCGAAGATCGAGAAGCGGATCGTTGGAGGCACGAATAAGCCCCATATTGTCAAAAACGGATTGGCCGAGAGATAGCAGCTTGGAGCCTAATTCATATCGTTCGGAATCATCCTGCTGAAATACATATCCCTGCTGAACAAGCGTCTGCAGATGGCGATGGATTCGGCTTTTGCTTGTCCCGAGCGTATTGGCGAGGCTGGTCACACCTACGCCCTTGGGAGTGCGGACGACCTGCTCGATAATATTCATCGTAAGGATGACGGACTGGAGGCCGTCTGAATTTTTATCTTCAGTATCAGTCATCTGCCGTTGCACCTTTAAAACTCATCCAAACGTCCATAAAATAATCGAAGCGGTTTTGCGCTTCCGAAGCATGCTGAATCCGGGCACCCGAGATTTCTGGTCAGGTCTGAAACAATAGCAGCATGCCATTTTTCCATTCCGGAACGCTCTGCTGGAGCGTCTTTCAGAAAATTCATTTCTTCCCAAGACGCCGCAAAACACTCGTGCGCAATTTCGTCCACGGGCGTAACCGCTCGTTCGCGAACCCAAACTGGTAAGAACAAAGTTCTGAGAAATCAAGGTATTTGGCTTTCCACTTGCGAAACAGCAAACCTTCTATCGGCGTGTAAATCCCCGAAATACTGACAACCGCGTCCGTTTGACGCGCAAGCCGCCTCCAATCAACCGCTTGACGAATGACCACGGAAGGCAAATAAATCAGAACAACGTTTCTTTCAGCGGAACAAGGAGAGTGGAGCGCCGTAATTGACGGAATGGCATCCCTCTTTTGGAGACCCGTCTTGGAATAACGGAAATCAAGCTGGTGACGTGTAGATGCCGCCAGAGGAGAATGGAGGAATAGAAATGGCTGAAATTGCCTCAAGGACCGCAGAACTTGACGCCCGTGTCGATGAGATATTGCGCGGAGGCGTCGACCCGCATGTTCACAGCGGCCCATCGATCGCAGCTCGGGCTGTCGATCATCTGGAACTGGCTAGACAACTGTCAGATGCCGGCTTCATTGCGGCCGTCACCAAAGATCACGACTACTCCGGCGTCGTGCCAACGGAGATGATCCGCAAGCATCACCCTGAACTGTCGACAAAGGTTTATTCAGGCATCGTACTGAATAACGTGGTGGGCGGATTCAATCCTTATGCAGTCGAGCACACCGCTGCCATGGGCGGAAAAATTGTCTGGTTGCCGACACTGGCTGCCGAAAACCATCTTAAATGGGAAAAATCATCGGGCTGGGCTCATCCTGCATCGACGCAGAAAATCCGCCCGGCGACCGCGGTTCCACTTTTCGACGGCGACGGCAAGCTTCTCGACTCAGTACTTGATGTTCTCGATGTCGTTGCAGCAACCGGCATGGCCTTAGCCAGCGGCCATATCCACGTCTCAGAGACAAAGGTGATATTCGCGGAGGCTATAAAGCGGGGCGTAGAACACCTCATATTCACTCACCCGGAAGACATCGTCGGTGCCTCCTTGGAAGACGCCCGCGAACTCGCCCAAATGGGCGCCTATGTCGAGCACTCGCTGGCATTCTTCCTGAACGGCTCGAAGTTCCAGACGCGAAAGGAAGAAGAGCTTAAAGCTCATATCGATATCGTTGGCGTAGATCGGACAATCTTGTGTTCTGATCTCGGACAAGTCGGCACATTCGCACCGATTGAAGGTTTCCGAAATGGCGTTCTCGCCTGCATCAAGCTTGGCTATTCCGACAGCCAGATCCACGAAATGGTGGCGACCAATGCGGCGAATGTCCTCGGCCTTACACGCTAAGCCACGAGGTTGGCCTGAAAGCGCATTTCAAAATTATTAGCACTGACTGCTTCGGACAGGGAATCCGAAGCAGCTTTTCCGGAGGAAAAAATGTTAAAATGGTATCATGAGCTTAACAGCAAAGAACGAAAGACGTTCTATGCTTGCTTTGCCGGCTGGGCGACAGATGCGCTCGACACACAGCTCTTTAGCTTTCTTATTCCGACGCTCGTCGCAATCTGGTCGATTACGAATGCTGAAGCTGGCTGGCTCGGCACGTCGGCATTGATTTCATCTGCCGTCGGCGGTTGGATTGCCGGTATCTTCTGCGATCGCATCGGCCGCGTAAAGGTGATGAAAATCGCCATCGTATGGTTCACTGTATTTACCATCGCGAGTGGCTTTGCTGATTCCTATGAACACCTTCTGATCGCCCGTATTCTCTCCGGCCTCGGCTTCGGTGGCGAATGGGCAGCAGGCGCAGTTCTCATGGGTGAAGTCATCCGCCCTGCTTACCGCGGCAAGGCTGTTGGCAGCGTCCAGAGCGCCTATGCACTCGGATACGGTTTTGCAGCCATTCTGTCGTCGGTGCTCTTTGCCACGATCGAACCGTCCAGTGCCTGGCGCTGGATGTTCTGGATCGGTGCACTTCCTGCTGTCTGGGTTTTCTGGGCGCTGCGCGGAGTAGAGGAACCGGAAGTCTTCCTGAACGCCAAGAAGGCACAGCATGCGCGTGGCGAAACGGTCAATCCGCTGGTCATCTTCGCACCTCGCTACCTGAAAACGACAATCCTATGCTCGCTGCTCGCACTCGGGGTACAGGGCGGTGCATTTTCGATCGTCATGTGGCTTCCCTCATTTCTGAAGAGCAACTACCATCTCACTTCGGTTGAGGTCGGTTATTATGTCTTCGTACTGACCTTCGGATCATTCGTTGGCTATATCACCGCCGCTTATCTTTGCGATGCAATCGGACGCCGGCTCAGCTTCTTCGTCTTCACCATCCTGAACTGGATCATCATTCCGGTGTTCCTGTTCGTGCCGGAAATGGGTGCGGTGTCGCTGCTGCTTATCTTCCTGCTCGGCTTCTCGCTGCTCGGTATCTACAGTGCACTTGGCCCTTATTTCACCGAGTTGTTCCCCAGTCTCATCCGTGCGAACGGACAAGCTTTCAGCTACAACTTCGGCAGAGCCATTGGCGCCTTCTACCCCGCCATTGTCGGCATGCTGGCATCGGCTGACCTGCTACCTTTGCACAGCGCCATGGGTGTGACGGCAATGTCCGCTTACGTCTTCGTGCTGCTAGCCGTCGCAATCCTGCCGGAGACCAACGGCCGGGATCTGACCGCGACGGATGGAAAAGTCGATGCGACGCCTGTCGCGCCGGGCGGACAGCCAAACGAAGTCAACCCTTAACAATACCATCGAACGTAATCTGGAACTTCCCAACGGCCTCAGGCCGTTGGGACCGGTAGTGCGCGAACCCGCGAACTCAAAATCTCAACTGAAATGCGTGACCACCATGACAATTCAGAATCGAAACATCCTGATCGTTACCGCTCATCCTGAACAACGGTCCTTCAATCATGCGTTGACCAAAAGTGCGACCTCTGCGCTGCTTGCTGCCGGACATGATGTCGTGCTTTCGGATCCTTATGCCGAAAATTTCGACGCCTCCTCTGGACCAGGTGATTTCACCGCCCGTGCGGATGCCGACCACCTGCATTATCAGAACGAACAGACCAATGCGGTCCGTACCAAATCCTTCGCGCCGGACATAGCACGCGAACAGGCCAAGCTTGCTGCCGCCGATGTCGTCATCTTTCAGTTCCCGCTCTGGTGGGGAGGGCCGCCCGCCATCCTCAAGGGCTGGCTCGACCGGGTTCTGGCCTATGGCTTCGCCTACGTGGACGGTTATCGATTTGACACCGGTCTCTTTCGCGGCAGGCATGCGATCCTGTCGGTGACCACAGGCGGAACGCCCGCCCGTTTCAGCGACGATGGCGTTTATGGACCCATCGAACAACTCCTGCGTCCGATCAAGCGCGGTGCGCTGGAATATATGGGCTTCGAAGTCGCGCCATCCTTCGTTTGCTACGGCGCACCACGCATGAGCGAGGAGGATCGCCAGGCCCATCTGTCGCTCTGGGCGAAACAGGTGCTCGAGATCGCCAGGCTTCCCACTGATAGATCGCGTTATCCCGCCGACCCGCTGTCTCTGGTCGAGGATGGAGCATGGGCGAGAGGCCGATGACGTCGGCAAGGACACATTGGGAACGAGCGAGCCTCGTCACCTCTGATTGGAGTTAGAAATGGAACAGGACATATTCATTCTCGATGGGGCTCGTACCGCGATTGGTACGTTCGGAGGGGCATTGAGCACCTTTACCCCGGCGGAACTCGGCGTGATTGCCGCAAAATCAGCGATTGAACGCTCGGGCGTCGTTGCCACGGATATCGACAATGCCGTCGCAGGCAATGTTATCCCGAACTCGCCTCGCGATCTTTACCTCGGGCGCGTGATCGGCATGGAAAGCGGCCTTCCGGCCTCCGCGCCTGGTCTGACGCTCAACCGGCTCTGCGGCTCGGGCGCCCAGGCAATCGCAACCGCAGCTTCGATGATCCGGGCCGGCGAGAGCACGCTTGCACTTGCGGTTGGCTCAGAAGTCATGAGCCGCTCCCCCTATTCGATCGACAGCCTGCGCAAGGGCCAGAAGATGGGGGATGCCGGGCTGACTGACTGGTTGCTCGGATCGCTTACCGACCCATTCGGCTGTGGCGGCATGGGCATCACCGCCGAAAATGTTGCGGTCAAATATGAGATCAGCCGCAACGAGCAGGATGCCTTCGCGCTCGATAGCCAGCAGAAGGCAGTGCGCGCGATCACCGGGCAGCGGTTCGCATCTCAGATCGTCCCAGTCACGGTCAAAACCCGGAAGGGCGAGCAGATTGTCACGGAAGACGAACATCCGCGTGCGGATACTTCGCTTGAAGGTCTAGCATCCCTGCGGCCGACCTTTCGCAAGGACGGTACGGTGACTGCCGGTAATGCGAGCGGCATCAACGATGGTGCTGCAGCCGTGGTGCTGGCGAGTAGCGCAGAAGTTGCTGCCCGCGGCCTTCGCCCACGCGGCCGATTGCTTTCCTGGGCCGTTGCCGGCGTACCGCCGGAAATCATGGGCATCGGCCCGGCACATGCGGTTCCGCTGGCGTTGCAGCGCGCGGGTATCGATCTCGGGCAGATTGACGTGATCGAATCGAACGAGGCATTCGCCGCGCAGGCGATTGCCGTGAACAGGCTGCTCGATCTGCCCCTCGAAAAGGTCAATCCGAACGGCGGTGCAATCGCACTCGGGCATCCGCTGGGCGCGACCGGCGTCATCCTGACGGTCAAGGCTCTTTATGAACTGGAACGCATCGGCGGCCGCTACGGTCTCGTCACCATGTGCATCGGCGGCGGTCAGGGGATTGCTCTTGTTGTCGAGAATTGCCTGGCCAATCGCGCGTAGAATTCAAGGAGGAAAAAATGACTTCAAATTTGCGAACACGTATCCGCGCAGGTGAGCTGCTTGTCGGGTCGTTCATCAAGACGCCTTCCCCGCATGTGATAGAAATCCTTGGTCATGCAAAGCTGGATTTTGCGGTGATCGACCAGGAACATGCGCCGATCGGCATCGCCCAGGTGGACATGCTGGCACTTGCCGGCAAGGCGATCGGCCTGCCGCTCCTGTCCCGTCGCTGGGGAGCTTCCGTCGACTGGATTTCTCCGCTGCTCGACCTCGGACTTGCCGGAGTGATGGTGCCGCACGTGCTGAATGCCGAAGGTGCACGCTCCGTTTGCGACGCGGTCCGTTTCTCCCGCGGAAAACGTGGCCTTTCGCCATCACCGCGAGCCGGCAATTACGGTGGCATCGGCATCGCCGACTATCGTGCAAAATGCGACGCGGAGAGTGTCGTGATGGTGCAGATCGAGGACAAGTCCGCGCTCGATCATCTTGATGAGATCGCCGGCGAGCCGGATGTCGATCTTCTGTTCATCGGGCCGGCAGACCTCTCGCAATCGATGGGGGTCAGTTATCCCTCGCCGGAACTGGATGCCGCCATCGACCAGATCATCGCAGCCGGCAAGAAGGCGGGTGTCGCAATCGGCCTATTCGTCGGTGATGCCGGACATATCGCCAAATGGCACGCCCTTGGCGTGACCGTCTTCGTCTGCGGCTCCGATCAAGCGCTTCTGCGCAAATCAGCGACCCAGATGATGATCACAGCAAAAACCGAGAAGGAGTGAAACATGTACAAGGACAAGGATCCGCGCGCAGATCTCTTCGCCGCAGCGGCAAAACCGCCGGCAACGGGCCTGATCGCAGAGGAGCAACTGGCAACCTTCTATGACACGCCACCGCAGGATGAGCAGAATGGAAGCCGCACCTGGTATGTCAGGGGTTGCAATTTCGTCCTCGCTTACTCCGAAACGAAGGACGGTGCGGTCCTGGAGCGCAAGGGACAAGCTGACGAATACGTTCTCTATCTCGCCAATCCGGCTGACAAGGCAGTTGTCGAGTGGGGTGGAGAGAAGGTCGAGGTTGCGGGCTACTCCGTCACCTTCATACCGCCGGGCGACAGCCGGATCGTTCTGCCGGCAGGCGGCAAGCTCGCCCGGCTTTTCACCACGGCCTCGAAGGATCTGGTCAAGGCATGCCCCAATGCCGACGCCTACGATGTGCCGCGCCAGCACATTCCCGCATTCGAGCCCTGGCCGGAACCGGTGGGTGGATGGAAAGTACGCCAGTATTCGCTGAACGTTCCCGATGAGCCGGGTCGTTTCGGGCGGATCTTCCGCTGCACGACGTTCATGGTGAATGCGCTTCCGTCCCAGGTCGGACCGCGCGATCCGGCAAAGATGTCGCCGCATCATCACGACGATTTCGAACAGTGCTCGCTGGCATTGGGCGGGAGCTTTACCCACTACCTTCGCTGGGCCTGGACGACCGATATGGCCGATTGGCGCGAGGACAAGGCGATTGATGTCGGCTCGCCATCGGTGCTCGTTATCCCACCTCCGGTCATTCACACGACGCGGGCCAGCAGCGACGGCAACAACGATCTCGTGGACATCTTCTGCCCGCCACGCGTGGACTTCTCGCTTAAGCCCGGCTGGGTTTTGAACGATGCCGACTATCCGATGCCGGGCACCCGGTAATCAAGCGGGAGAGGGCCAGGCTGGCAGCAGTCGGCCCTCTCCCGGACTGTGCCTGTTTGAAAGTGCGCAAGGCGATTCCTCGCGCGGGCGTTCCAGGACGGCTGCAAAGCTTCATCTCATTAGAAATCAAAGGTCTCAAAAAATGTACAAGGTGAATACCGCCGAGGAAGCCGTGCGACGGATACCCGATGGAGCCGTCCTGATGATCGGTGGCTTCGTCGGCATTGGGACGCCTCAGGATCTTGTCGATGAACTGGTGCGTCAGGGAAAGAAGGATCTGACGCTCATCGCGAACGATACCGCGCGCCCGAATGTGGGCGTTGGCAAGCTGATCGACGCCGGACTGGTGAAAAAGGCCATCGTCAGCCACATCGGTACCAACCCCGTCACGCAAAAGCAGATGATCGGTGGAGCGATCGAGGTCGAACTGGTTCCGCAGGGCACGCTCGCCGAGCGGGTACGCGCCGGAGGTTCCGGGCTTGGCGGCGTGTTGACGCCAACCGGTGTCGGCACGGATGCAGCGATCGGCAAGGAAACGATCGAAATCAACGGTATCCCCTATCTGCTGGAAACGGCGCTCAAGGCTGACTTCGCCCTGATCAAGGCACGCAGCGCGGATTACTCCGGGAACCTCCGCTATTCGCTGACATCGCGTAATTTCAATCCGCTGATGGCCATGGCTGCTGAAATCGTTATCGCGGAGCCGGACGAAATCGTGCCGGTTGGCTGCATCGAGCCCGATGCCGTCGTCACGCCGCATGTTCTCGTTGACTTGCTGATTGCGAAAGGAGCCACGCTATGAACGAGAAAGAGATCATTGCGAGACGGGTTGCTCAGGAACTCAAGTCCGGCACACTCGTCAATCTCGGGATAGGCCTCCCTACTATGGTCGCATCCTACCTGCCTGCCGGGCTCGACGTCTCGTTTCAATCGGAAAACGGCATTATCGGCATGAGCGCCTTGCCCGATCCGGGACTTGCCGGAAGCAATCTCACGGATGCCGGAGGAACACCTGCAGGTGCGTTGCCCGGAGCCTGTGCCTTCGACAGCGCCATGTCTTTCGCACTGGTTCGCGGCGGCCATCTCGATGTCACCGTGCTGGGCGGGCTTCAGGTCGACGAGGAAGGACATCTCGCCAACTGGATGGTGCCCGGCAAGATCGTGCCGGGAATGGGCGGCGCAATGGATCTTGTTTCAGGTGCCAAGCGCGTCATCGTTGCGATGACGCATACCGCCAAGGGCGAACCCAAGATCCTGAGGAAATGCACCTTGCCGCTGACATCCGTTCGCCGTGTCGATCTGGTCGTCACGGAAATGGCCGTGATCCAGCCGACCGAAGAAGGGCTTGTCCTTCTCGAGACTGCTCCGGGCGTGACAGTCGATCAGGTTGTCGCGGCGTCGGAAGCCAAACTGTTAATGCCGAAGGTTCCAGGCGTGATGGGCATCGCAGCCTGAACTATCGGTTTGCGGGAGGGGCGTATCCTCCTCCGTCGTCCCTCCCGCTTCATTCCGACTCATCCCGAGGCATCAGTCCTGGCGTTGGTCTGCTGCGCCATGTTTTCTCTTTCGCCAACGCTACGCCACACCGGTTAAGGGTAGCATCCACCATTTCACAATCTGTGCTATTCGGGGGATCTGCGTCTCAAGGTTTGAGCGAGCGCACCATATTGGCCAGCCGCTCGCAGGCGCTTTCGAGTTCAGATTCTGATGCCGCGATCGACAGTCGAATAAAGCCGGGCGCAGCAAACGCAGCCCCCGGCACACTCGACAGACCGAATGTCTGCAACAGACACGCCGCAAACGCCGTATCGTCGCCGAGAACGACTCCATCGGCGGTCTTGCGGCCAATCAGTTGCTGCACGCCGATGAAAGCGTAAAAGGCTCCATCGGGCGCTGTGAAATCGATCCCCTCGATCTCGACCAACCGGCTCGCCACGATCTTCGCGCGCCGGGCAAATGTTCGGGCGCCCTCGCCGACAAAAGCCTGATCTCCGGTCAGCGCCGCGATTGCTGCAGCCTGAGCGACCGGCGACACGCATGAGACGCTTTGCGACTGCATCTTGTTGAGCGTCGAAATCAGTGCTTTCGGACCGGCGGCATAACCCAGCCGCCAACCCGTCATGGCGTAAGCCTTGGAGACGCCGTTGACGATCAAGGTACGGTCCCGCAGCTGCGGGCAGGCCTTGCCGAAGGAGACGAAGGGCGTGTCGTTCAAGAGCACATGCTCGTAAATCTCGTCGGAGACGACGAGCACGCGCGGATGGCGCTCCAGCACGCCGGCAAGCCTGCGATATTCTTCTGAAGAATAGATCGCCCCTGTCGGATTGGACGGAGAATTCAGCATCAGCCATCGGGTCTTCGGCGTGATAGCTGCTTCCAGTTGCTCGGCCGATAGCTTGAAGCCGGCATCCGCGCCGCAGGTCACATAGACCGGCGTCCCTCCATGCAGCGAGACGATGTCGCCGTAAGAGACCCAGCAAGGCGTGGGGATGATGACTTCGTCGCCCGCTTCCAGCGTTGCGAGGAACACATCGAACAGGATCTGCTTCGCACCATTGGCAACCATCACCTCGTCGGTGGAATAATCCAGTCCGTTTTCCGCCTTGAACTTCCTGACGATGGCCTGACGGAGGCTTTCCATTCCTGCCGGTGCGCCATAGCGGATACCGCCCTTGCGGATCGCTTCAACGGCCGCTTCCGCCACATGCGGCGGCGGCTCGAAATCCGGCTCACCGAGCGACAGGTCGATGATGTCGTGGCCTTCCGCTGCCAGCTTCTTTGCTGCCATCGCGATCGCCATGCTCGGCGAGGACTTGATACCCGCAGCGCGGCGGTTCTCGAAACTCATTCTCGGCTTCCCTGGAGAGTTTGACTTGATAGAAACCGGGCGAGGCTTCAGCCTCGCCCGGCACTCTTGGGAGAGTTATTTCGAAGCGACGTAGTCGAAGGCGATATCGCGTTCTGCCGCAGCGACATCCCGGTTATCCGCCGGCCCGTAACCGCCGCCGCCCGGAAGCTGCAGGATCAGCCTGCGGCCGGCCGGAACATGCTGGCGTCCCTTGGAGGCAAGGCGGGTTCCGTCATCCAGCAGCACGGCACCGGCAGCGCCGTTTTCGCCACCTTCACGACCACGCGGCGGGTGATCGACACGGTCGAACATGGCGTTGAAATGCATCTCGTGACCTTCGGTAGGCGAAATTTCCACCACCTGGCCAAGACCGCCGCGGAACTGGCCCGCACCGCCCGACCCGTCGCGCAATTCCTTGCGCCAGAAAATGACCGGACCGACATGCTCGGTCGCCTCGATCGACATCGAATGCACGCCGCTCGGAAATGCCGTGGCGCTCATGCCGTCGAGTGTCGGGCGTGCGCCGGAACCGCCACTGTTGAACAGCAGAACCTCGGCGCGTTGTCCGCCATCGGCCGGAGCCTTTTCGCCTTGCAGCGGACGAACGCTGACATGCAGGTTCCAAAGCGCGCCCGCCCCTTCAGCCGGGATCTTTCCCGGCAGCATCTTGTGAACCGCGCCGAGCACGGCATCCGGCACCAGATGGCCAAGCACGTGACGAACGGAAACCGGTGCGGGATGCTGCGCATTCAGGATGCAGTCCTTCGGTGCCACGACGCGGAACGGCAGGAGTGAGTAGTGGTTATTTGGAATATCGGGCGCGATCGCGACCTTCATGCCATAGCAGGCATAAGCTGCCGAATAGATGATCGGGCAATTGATGCCCTTCGGGCTCGGCGGCGAGGTGCCATCGAAGTCGGCGAGAATATGATCGCCTTCAACATCGAGACGCACGGCGATATCGATCGGCGAACCGTAACCATCGACCCGCATCGTGTTGGAATAGGAGCCCTTCGGCAAGGCGGCGATCCGTTCGATCGTCGCGTCGTAACTGCGCTTGAAGATGAATTCGCCGAGTGTCTCAAGATCGTCGAGTTCAAACTCTTCCATCATGTCCATCAGGCGGCGATGGCCGATCTCGTTGCAGGCCGCCAGCGAATAGACGTCACCGACCACCTGATGGCTCTCGCGCACATTGTTGTGCAGGATATTGACGAGATCCTTGTTGACCTTGCCGCGTTCGGCAAACTTCATGATCGGAACGAAGATACCCTCTTCGTAGACCTCGTTCGCATCCGGGCCGAAACCGCGACCGCCGACATCGACCACATGCGCGGTGCAGGCGAAATAACCGACGAGCGCGCCATTGCGGAAGCTCGGCGAGACGACGGTGAAGTCGTGCAGATGGCCGGTGCCCTTCCACGGGTCGTTAGTGATGTAGACGTCGCCTTCAAGAATGTTCTCCGGCCCGATATCGCGGATGAAGTGGCCGACGGCTTCCGCCATGGCGTTGACGTGGCCGGGCGTGCCGGTGACCGCCTGGGCAATCATCAGGCCGCCGCGATTGAAGACACCGGCGGACAAGTCGCCCGATTCACGCACGCTGGTGGAAAATGCGGTGCGGATGAGGGTGATGGCCTGCTCTTCGACGACGGAGATCAGCCGGTTCCACATGATCTGCATGTGAACGTCGGAAAGTGCGTTGGTTTTCATGATATGTCCTCCGTTCAAGCGCTTTGCTTGACGCGTACGAGCAGGCAGCCATCGGCTTGCATGATGACTTCGCGGCTGGCGGTGATGATGGTCGAGGTTTCGCGTTCGGTGATGACGGCGGGACCGGAGACGAAGTCGCCCGGTTTCATGTCTGCGCGGTCGACGATCGATGCGGTCTGGAAACTTCCTTCCTGCACATCGAAGATCTCACGTGTGCCGCGAACCTTTGCCTCGCCGGCCTTTGCCGTCTTGCCGATCCGCTCAGGCGGCGCGACCTTGGATGTGGCGCGCAGTGACCAGCTGACGATTTCGACATCCAGACCATCGATGACGCGGCCGAAGAAGTGTTCGTATTGCTCGTCGAACAACTTGCGAAACAGCTCTCCATCGACATCCGCATAGTCACGGACCTCGATCGTGACCGGCACTTCCCAGCCCTGTCCGACATATCGCATGTAGGCGATGCATTCGAGATCCGGATCGGCATCCGGGGCACCGGAGCGCACGAAGGATGTTGCTTCCGCGATCAGGTCCGACACCGTATAGTTGATCGCGGTCGCATCGAAGCGACTGAGGCGGCTATAGGCGCTGCGAACACTCTCGAAACCGAAGGGAGCGCGCAGGAAGCCGATGGCCGAACCGACACCGGCGCCCGGCGGGATCAGAAGTTCGGCCATGCCGAGCTTTTCGCAAAGGCGCGCCGCGTGGATGGGGGCTGCACCACCGAAGGCGATCATGGTGAACTCGGAGAGTTCCTTGCCGTTTTCCACTGCGTGCATGCGTGCCGCATTGCTCATGTTTTCATCGACCACTTCGCTTAGGCCGTAAGCGGCCGTCGCGATATCCGTCTCAAGTTTCGAAGCGAGATCCGCATCCATGGCCTTGTCAGAGGCCGGGCGGTCGAGCTTCATCGCACCACCGGCGAATTCGTCGGCATCCAGGCGGCCAAGGATCAGGTCGGCATCGGTGACGGTCGGGTTTGCGCCGCCGCGGCCGTAACAGGCCGGACCCGGCTCCGAACCCGCGCTATGCGGTCCGACGCGGATCTGGCGCATGCTGTCGATCGTCGCGATCGAGCCGCCGCCGGCGCCGATCTCGACCATCTCGATGACCGGAATGGAGATCGGCATGCCGCTGCCCTTCTTGAAGCGCCAGGTGCGAGCCACTTCGAAGGTTTTTGACGTCTTGGGCGTCTGCTTTTCGATCAGGCAGATTTTTGCCGTCGTGCCGCCCATGTCATAGGAAAGGACTTGGTCGAGACCATAGCTGCTGGCGATATGGGCCGCGAAGATCGCGCCGCCGGCCGGGCCGGATTCCAACAAGCGCACCGGAAACTCGATGGCACTTTCGACACTGATGATGCCGCCGCCGGAATGGATCATGAAGACCGGGCAACGTGTGCCCTCCTCGGTCAGGCGGCCGACGAGGCGGTTCAAATAGGATGCCATCAGCGGCTTGACGAAGGCATTCGCGCAGACGGTGTTGAAGCGCTGGAATTCGCGCATCTGCGGCGAGACTTCCGAAGATATCGAAACGGAAATGTCTGCCTTCTTCGCAAGCAGCCGGTCTCTCACGATCTTCTCGTGCGTGCCGTTCAGGTAGGAGTGGATGAAGCCGATGGCGACGCTCTCATACCCGGCGGCGATGATGTGATCGCACAAAGCATCCACCTCATCGAGATCAAGCGGCTTCAGCACAAGTCCATCAGCGCCGATACGTTCATCGACGACGAAGCGTTCGTTGCGCGGCACGAGAGGCGCCGGCAGAACGATATCGAGATCATACTGTTCGAAACGGCTTTCGGTGCGCATCTCGATGACGTCGCGAAAACCCTTGGTGGTGATGAAGGCGGTGCGGGCACCGCGTCGCTCGATCAGCGCATTGGTGGCCAGCGTCGTGCCGTGAATGATCGTGTCGATTTCGGACAATTCGACACCGGCAACCTCCGCCACCTGCCGAATGCCCTTGACGATCGCATTTTCGGGATAGGAATAATCGGTCAGTACTTTGATCGAATGGAGCGTGATGCCTACCTCCATCGCAACGTCGGTGAAGGTGCCACCGATATCGACACCGACCCTGATCTGCTTGCCATCTTTCGCCATTGTCTGTCTCATGCTCCATAAGCGAGCTGTTGTTGCGTGCTGCCCGAAAACCCGGTTTTCGACGCGCAGCGACCTGTCCCCGCCCGCACGAACAGGCGGGGGCCAAGAGCTCTTCAGTTGTTGATGTGTTCTGTCCGGCGCGGCGGCCTTCGGCGGTCGCGCTGGATCGGGGTGTTACTGCTTGCCTGTAAAGTCGACGCCCGGCAGCGTGGTCGGGAGTTTTGCGCGATCGACGCCGATCCACTTCTTGTAGAGCGCGTCGAGCGTGCCGTCAGCGGTGTGACGGGTCACGAAATCGGTGAGGAAGGCGAGCATTTCCTTGTCGCCCTTGCGAACCGCCATGCCTTGAAAGTTGTCGGCAACCTTGTACTTGCGCTCGAACTGAGCGTCATAGCCCGCCTGCTTGATGACGAGGCCGTAGGTAATGCTGCCGACGATCGCGTCGACCTGGCCGGACAGCAGCGACTGAACAGTCGTCGCATCATCATCGAAACGCTTGATCTGCGTATTCGGCGGGGCGACCTTGACGAGAAGCGGGTCGAAGGCGCTACCGCGGTTGACGCCGATCACGTATTTGCCGAGATCCTCATTGGCCTTGATGGCCGCATCCTTCTTGCCCCAGACTGTGATGTCGTTCGACGAGTAGGGAATGACATACTGGATGACCTTGGCGCGCTCCTCGGTGATCGTCATGGACGGCACGAGGAAATCGACATTGCCGTTGACCAGCAACGGAATGCGGTTCTGGCCGGTGATGCGCTCGAACTTCACCTCGACGCCGAGTTCCTTGCCAATCAGCTTGGCGATCTCGATGTCAAATCCGTCGTTCTGGCCCTTGGGATCGATGAAGCCCCACGGAAACTGATCCATCTGCACACCGATCGTGGCTGTACCCTTGGCCTTGATCTCTTCCGGCGTCACGGCGAAAGCCGTGGTGGCAAAGGAGGTCGCAGCCAGAAGCACGGCGGCAAACCCGCCCATGACTTTCGAACGCGAAAGGGTCAATGCTGTATTGAACATGTGGTCACCTCTGGTTGGTTTCTTTTTCATGCGTTCTTGTTTTACCGAGCGGCGTTGAGACGCCTTTCGATCCTTGCGCTGCAATAGGTCAGGGGTACGCAGATGATGAAGTAGATGACTGCGACCGCCCCGTAGACCTGCAGCGGCTGAAAGGTGATGTTGGCCATCAGCTGACCGGAGCGGGTGAGCTCGGTGAGGCCAAGCAGGGCGGCAAGCGCAGTGCCCTTGATCAGATTGACGAGGAAGCTAATGGTCGCCGGCAGTCCGATGCGGAAGGCTTGCGGCAGGACGACATCGATCATCCGGTGCATGTAGCCGATGCCAAGCGCCCGGGCCGCCTCGCTTTGACCATCCGGCACCGCCTGGATGCTGCCGCGCCAGATTTCGCCGAGAAATGCGCTCGTATGCAAAGACAGGCCGATCGTCAGCGCCATCCAGACATCCACCTTGAGCCCAAGAAGCGGCAGGCCGAAATAGACGAAGAAGAGCTGGATCAGGAGCGGCGTGCCCTGGAAGATCTGGATGTAGGTGGCCATCAGGATGCGCAGCCAGGCCCATTTGCTGGTCCGGCCCAGCGCCACGGCAAGCCCGAGCGCGCCGCCGAAGGTGAAGGCGAGCAGCGAAAGGACAACTGTCCAGCGTGCGCCTTCGAGCAGAAAGAGGAACTCACCCCAACCGAATTGACGGATCATCTCGCTGCCTCACTTTGCCGGATAGGAGAAATAGACCCGGCCGATCATGCCGAGAGCGATGGACAAGAACTGCGACAACGCCAGATAGATGACGCCGAGCGTCAGATAGATCTCGAAGCTGCGGAAAGTCTGGGCATCGAGCGTCTGGGCGAAATAGGTCAGCTCTTCCGCCGAAACCGAGGACATCAGGCTGGAGTTCAGCATCATCAGGATGAACTGGCTGCACAGAGCCGGATAGACTGCGCGGATCGCCGGACGAAACACGATGAATCGGTAGATATCGACCGTATGCATTCCAAGCGCCCTACCCGCCTCGATCTGGCCGGGGCGGATGGATTGCACACCACCGCGGACGATCTCTGCCGCATAGGCCGCACAGTTGAGCGTCATCGCCAGGATTGCCGCCTGTTCGCCACTCAGGCGAATGCCGATCGCCGGCATGCCGAAGAAGACGAAGAACACCTGCACGAGGATAGGCGTGTTGCGGATCATCTCGATATAGCTGACGGCGATTGCCTTGAGCGCTCGCTGTTTGCTCATCCGCATCATCATGAAGACGATGCCGAGCGAGAGGCCGAAGATCATCGATAGCGACGACATCTTCAAAGTGCCGACCACGCCATCGACAAGCGACGGCCAGGCGGCAAAAACGGGGGCGAAGTCGAATGTATAATTCATCGGCCGCCCCTCAGTGATTGAGGATCTGGCTGAGGAAGGTCTTGGTGCGCTCGTGGCTCGGATTGCTGAAGAACACATCCGGCTTGGCGCTTTCGATGATCTCGCCGCGATCCATAAAGATGACACGGTGCGCCACGGCGCGGGCAAAGCCCATTTCATGTGTCACGCAGATCATCGTGATGCCATCGTCTGCAAGCGAGATCATCGTGTCGAGCACTTCCTTGACCATTTCCGGATCGAGCGCCGATGTCGGCTCGTCAAACAGCATGATCTGTGGATCCATACAGAGCGCCCGGGCGATCGCGACGCGCTGCTGCTGACCACCGGAAAGCTGGGCCGGATATTTCTGTGCCTGCTCGGCAATATGCACCCGTTCCAGATGGCGCATCGCCTTGTCTTTTGCCTCGGCGACAGAAGTCTTGCGTACGCGGCGCTGCGCAAGCATGCAGTTCTGCAATACCGTCAGATGCGGGAAGAGGTTGAACTGCTGGAATACCATGCCGACATCGCGGCGGATATGGTCGGCATTCGAACCCTTCTGGCTAAGCGTCGTGCCGTTGACGGCGATGCTGCCTTGCTGGATCTCCTCCAGATGATTGATGCAACGGATCAACGTCGACTTGCCGGATCCGGAAGGGCCGCAGAGCACGATATGTTCGCCGCGCCCGACTTCGAGGTTGATCCCCTTCAACACCTGCAGGTGGCCGTACCACTTGTTGACGCCGCTCATGGAAATGGCTTTTTCTGAAATGCTGGTCCCGTTCATGGCCAGTTCCCCTTTTTGTCAGGCTTCAGGTGCGATTTCGAAGATCGCATCGACTTCGACGGATGATCCGCGCGGCAGCGAACCGGCACCAAGTGCCGTGCGCACATGGCGACCCTTGTCGCCAAAAATCTCGACGAGAAGATCGGAGGCACCATCGATGACTGCGGGATGGCCCTTGAAGTCAGCCGGCGCATTGACGAAGCCGCGCAACTGGACGCAGGCGACGACGCGATCAAGGTCGCTTTCGAGCGCTGCATTGACGCGTGCCACGATGTTCAGCGCGCAAAGCCGGGCAGCCTTGTAGCCATCCTCGGGTGAAATATCCCTGCCGACGACACCGACATGATGCTCGACGCCATCGATCCGCGGTATCTGACCCGACACGAAGAGAAGGCTTCCAACGATGCGATGCGATATGTAATTCCCAGAGGCTGGTGCGATCGTAGGCAATACGATACCGAGCTCTGAGAGGCGTGCGAAGACGACACCCATAGCGACTTTCCATCCGATTTTTAAAGATGCGCCGGAGGCGCAACCATGTTCCCGGAACAGGTCGTCATCGGCTTGAAGGCCTAGCTGATCGCCTGCTCACTTCTTGTGATTTGAGATTATTGAAATACTACCTCTTGTCAATGAGAAATTTAGTGATGCTATCACTAGGCGGTATGTGACTAATTATGTCCCATAACACCATGTTTCTCATATATTTTTTAGTGGTAATATGACTTTGATTTCGCCTCAATCGTGTACTTCTCGAATTCTTTTTTATAGGAATTTTGGTGATCGCAGTGCACGAAAAAGCCCAGTGTGCGCACTCTATCAAACAGAAGATGCATTAAAGAGATAGCATCACCACGATAGGTCGTGCTACCTTGCTGCCCATCGAGACGTGCGCAGACCGCCAGCGCTTCACAAGACGGGTGATTTTTGGACACTTTGACGGGCCGAACCATACAGGCACTGAAAACGCATATCAGCGACAAGCAGCTTTCGGCCGGCATAAAGCTCGGCTCGCTCAACGAGCTGTCACAGCAATTCGGGGTGAGCAGGACTGTTATCCGCGAAGCGGTATCGGCTCTGCGTTCCGAGGGTGTCGTTGAAGCGCGCCATGGTGTCGGCGTGTTCGTGCGTGAAGTTCCGCGTACCGGTTCTGAAGAGCCCAACACATTTGATGCTGATGTTGCCCTCGCTCCATTATCTCGCCTCAAGACATCCTTCATGGATCTTCTAGAACTCAGAATGGCGTTCGAGGTCCATGCGGCAGGACTGGCTGCGGTCCGTCGCTCCTGGGCGCAGGAATCGAACATATGGAATGCCGCGCGTCAGTTCGAGGCTTCACTGGATGACGAGGCCGCACTCGATCATCTCGATTTCGTTTTCCACCGCTCGATTGCTGAGGCGACAAATAACGGCGCCTTCATCGAGTTCTTCAGCCTCATGAGCCTCCAGATTCTGCCGCAGCCGGCTTTTTCCAAGGAGCTGAACCCTGCGCTGATAACGTCTGATTACGTCCAGAACACCGTGGTGGAACACCGTGCAATTTGCGAGGCGATCAGCACCGGAAGCTCGGAGAAGGCGCGTGAAGCCATGCGCGCGCATCTGAACAGAAGCCATCTGCGTTATCGCGGCTTTTCGGATGGCGGCGCATCGCCGCTCAGCAATGTGGCAAGAGATGACTGAGAAGCAGCAATTGCGGCAAATACTGTACTGGCTGCTGATGTTGTTTAGAAACTTGAGAGATCCCGAGCGGCAGAATAATACGGCGCAGTGCCGGCCGCGGAAATGTGCTCGTGCGAGATTTTCTCGCCCAATACCTCGATGGCTCCGATGACCTTATAGGCCATCTGGATCACTTGCTCATCTTCGACTGTCAACGAAAGCGCGTTGACCGAATGGTGAAACAGCGGTGTGTCACAATGGTCTTCCAATGCCTATACCTGCGGAGAAGGCCCTGGATCCAAAGCCGCCCGACCTGAAACTGTTGGGAGCGCAGATAAGCTGCGATTGACGGGCTCGGCCTGAAGTGTAGACCTGCATCGACACTGCCCAAAAGGAGACCGCCCGCATTTCCAAGCCCATGACCCTTCACCGCAAGATTCTGGCGGATATCGAGGAAAAGATCGTTTCCGGTGCTTGGCCGCCTGGCCACCGGATCCCTTTCGAGGTCGATCTGGCCGCGCATTACGACGTCTCGCGGATGACGGTGAACAAGGTGATGGGCCAACTGGCACAAGCGGGCCTGATCGAGCGTCGAAAAAAGGGGGGAAGTTTCGTATCCCAGCCCAAGGCGCAATCAGCCGTGTTGGAAATCCACGATATCGCCGACGAGGTGCGCTCTCTAAACCTCGAATATTCCTATCAGCAGCTTTCGATCACCCGCCGTAAGGCGATCGGTGAAGAGCTTGCATGGTTTGCGAACGGCTCGCCCGGTGACGTGCTCTTCGTCACCTGCCTGCATCTTGCAGCCGGCCAGCCTTTTTGCCTGGAAGAGCGGGCAATCAATCTTGCCACGGTACCGGCAGCGCTCGAAGCCGATTTCATCTCGCTCGCACCCGGCCCCTGGCTTTCCTCGCAAATTCCCTGGATCACCGCCCAGCATCGCATCCAGGCGGTGCCTGCTGACCGCAAGGAACACAAGCTCCTCAACCTCACCCCGAAACAGGCCTGCCTCGTCATAGAGCGCCGCACCTGGAACACATCGGGAGCGGTAACATGGGTACGCATGACCTATCCCGGCAATCGCCACGTCGTCACCGCGGATTTTCGCCCGGCGTCTGCGTGAGCAGTGAGGACGCTAAAGCTGCAAGATCGGAATGCGATTGTTCCAAGTAGCCTCCGGACAGCAAAGAAACTTCCGCGCTTGCCTTCAAAATAGAATAGCAAATCCATAGAAATCTCATGTGAGTGGATAGGCTCATGGTCATCGATCAACCGCGAGACCGGACCTATGACGCGCTATCGGAAACTTCTTTCTTTCAGCATCGGATTGCTGACTGCCACGACACTTGCAACGGCCAGCCTCGCCGCGGACGCGCCGGTCAAGGGCGGCACGCTCGTCTATCTCGAGCAGCAGGCTCACACCAATCTCTATCCGCCGGCCGGCGGCTTTTACCCCAATGGCGGCATCCTTAACCAGATCACCGACAAGCTGACCTACCAGAACCCGAAGACGCTGGAGATCGAGCCCTGGCTGGCAGAATCCTGGACGGTCAACGACAACGCCACCGAATACACATTCAAGCTTCGTCCCGGCGTGACCTTCTCCGATGGCACGCCAGTTGATGCGGCCGCCGTCGCGAAAAACTTCGACACCTACGGCCTCGGCAACAAGGAACTGAAACAGCCGGTTTCCGAAGTGGTCAACAATTACGACCACAGCGAAGTCATCGATCCGCTGACAGTCAAATTCACCTTCAAGAAACCCTCACCCGGCTTCCTGCAGGGCACATCGGTAATCGGCTCCGGCATCGTCTCGCTCTCGACACTGGCGCTCCCATTCGAACAGCTTGGCGATGCAACGAAGATCATCGGTTCCGGCCCCTTCGTGGTCAATGCCGAGACGCTGGGCAAGTCGCTCGATCTGAAGGTTCGTGAAGACTATAACTGGGGACCGGCCAAGCTTGAGCATCAAGGCCGCGCCTATCTCGATGAGATCAACTACATCATCACCGCCGAAGACAGCGTGCGCATCGGCGCACTTCTTGCCGGTCAGGCTGATTTCATTCGCCAGATCCAGGCCTATGACGAAGGCCAGGTCGAAGCCCAGAGCTTCACTATCTACGCGCCTGGTACGCGCGGCGTGAACAACTCGATCGTCTTCCGACCCGATAATCCGCTGGTCGCGGATCTCAAGGTGCGCAAGGCGCTGTCGCTTGCGGTCAACCGCGACGAGATCCTTTCGACGATCTTCTCGAAGAACTATCCGAAGGCAACCTCGATCATCGCATCGACCGCCATCGGTTACGTGGCGCAGGAAGACAAGCTCGGTTACGATCCCGAAAAGGCGGAAGCGCTGCTCGACGAGGCAGGCTTCAAGCTCGGCGCAGACGGTATCCGCGCCAAGGACGGCCAGAAGCTCGTCCTCACCTCCTATGAATCGCTGCCGCAGCCGCAGAGCCGTGCGGTCCTGCAGCTGATTGCACAGCAATGGTCGAAGCTCGGCGTCAAGCTGAACGTGCTGGCCGGTGACGCTGGCAGCAAGGTGGTCGACGAACTCGATCCGCTGAAAACGCCGGTCGCCGTCGCCATGGTCGGCCGTGCCGATCCGGACGTGATCAAGAGCCAGTATTACCCGACAAACCGCAACGTGCTGGTGCAGAAGGGCGGCGTCAGCGACAAGGTGAAGACTTTCTCAGACGACAGGCTGAACGAAATCCTGAACGAAATCGCCTCGCAACCGGATCGCGAAAAGCGCCTGAAGGCGGTGGCGGATGCGCAGGCCTATGTTCTCGATCAGGCCTATGCCGTTCCGATCTTCGAAGAGCCGCAGGCCTATGCCGGTGCACCTTATGTCAAGGGTGTCGCCTTCGAAGCGGTCGGCCGTCCGGCCTTCTACAGCACCTGGCTCGACAAGTAAGCGCTAGTAACCAACAGGCCTCCCAAGCCGCACGGATGGCAGCTCCCGGGCTGCCATCCACCCTTCCGTGGAGATATGAAATGACGCGATATGTCATAGGACGGATCGGCCAGGCGCTGCTCGTTCTCTGGGCCGCCTTCACGCTGTCCTTCATCCTGCTGCAGGCCATGCCCGGCGATGCGGTGCTGATCAAGTTCCTCAATCCGGAATTCGGCCTGAGCGCCGATCAGGTAGCGGAAATCCGCGCCGCCTATGCGGTGGATTCCAGCGTGGTCGTGCAATACGGGCATACGCTCGTCAATTTCCTCCAAGGCGACTTCGGATATTCGCTGCAGGCGGGTGTGCCGGTCTCGGCGCAGCTCGCCACCAACCTGCCGCCGACACTCAAGCTTGCCGGCCTCGGTTTTCTTGCCGCGACCCTGCTTGCCGTCTTCATCGCCTTTCTTTCCTCGATGGCGCCTTTCGCATGGCTGAGAAATGCCATCCAGTCGCTGCCGTCGCTGTTTATTTCGGTACCGGTCTTCTGGCTGGCAATCATGCTGATCCAGATCTTCTCCTTCCGTTTCCGGCTGGTGTCCGTCATCAATCCCGGCCCGTGGGAAAGCCTCGTTCTCCCGGTCGCAACGCTTGCCGTCCCGATCGCAGCGCCGCTGGCGCAGATCCTTATCCGTAATATCGATGAGATCCGCACCCGTCCCTTCGTTGCCGTCGCGCGCGCCAAAGGCGCCAGCGAGACGCGGCTGCTCTGGCGGCATGTCGCCCGTAACGCCATCCTCCCGACACTGACAATCGCCGGCGTGCTGTTCGGCGAACTGATCGCCGGCGCTGTCGTCACCGAAACCGTGTTCGGTCTCAACGGCATCGGCGGGCTGACCGAAAAAGCAGTCGGCAATCAGGATCTCTCGGTGCTTCAGGCAGTGGTCGTCATCTCCGCTGCCGCTTTCGTCACCATCAATCTCGCGGTCGACCTTGCCTATCCACTGCTCGACCCACGCCTCAGGACCGGACAGGGAGCTGCAGCATGACCAGCCTCGACACTTTCGTTCACCTCACCACAACGACGACTGCCGAGAGCTCCAGCCGCTCGGACAATCGCCGCGACGTCCTGAGCATCCTGCGCAACTTCCCTTATGGTCTCGCTCTTGCCTGGCTGGTACTTGCGCTCGTGCTTCTCTGGGCAACCGTACCGTGGGTGTTTACCGGCCATGATCCGCTGCAGGGCACGCCTGGCGGCCAGCTCAAGGCGCCTTCCGCCCTTCATATTCTGGGCACGGACTCGCTTGGCCGCGACCTCTTTGCCCGCATCGTCTACGGTGCTGTTCATTCGCTTTCGGGTGCCATTGCCGCAGTCGGCGTCGGGCTTGTCGTCGGCAGCGGGCTCGGCCTGATCGCCGGTTCGGTGCGTGGACGTGTCGATGAAGCCCTGATGCGGCTGGTCGATGTGCTTCTGTCTATCCCGACCCTGCTGCTTTCCCTCAGCATCATCATCCTGCTCGGTTTCGGTACGCTCAACGCGGCAATCGCGGTCGGCGCGACGGCCATTGCCGGCTTTGCCCGCCTCATGCGATCCGAAGTCGTGCGGGTGCGCAATGCCGAATTCGTCGAGGCGGCCTTCGGCAGCGGCGGCACGTTCGGCAAGGTTCTATGGCGGCACATCCTGCCTAACTCGCTGACCTCCGTCGTCGCCTATACCGCCGTCCAGTTCGGCTGGGCGATCCTGCAGATCTCTACCCTCGGCTTCCTTGGTTATGGCGCACCGCCCCCGACGCCGGAATGGGGCCTCTTGATCGCCGAAGGCCGCAACTACCTCGCCACCGCCTGGTGGCTGACCGCCGCCCCCGGCCTGATCGTTGTTGCCGTCGTCCTGTCGGCCAATCGCATCAGCCAGTCCATCGGAAGGAACTCGCGATGAGCACCTCGCAAAAGCCCGTTCTCGACGTCCGCGATCTCAATATCTCCTACAGCCAGGGTGATGAACGCCCGACGGTCGTGCATGGCGTCTCCTTCACGGTCGAGCCGGGCGAAGTCGTGGCTCTGGTCGGCGAAAGCGGATCCGGCAAGACCTCTACGGCTCAGGCCGTGATTGGCCTGCTTGCAGAGAACGGCCGCGTCGAGAGCGGTTCCATCCTTCTCAACGGCGAGGATATCAGCCGCTGGAGCGCCCGGCGCCTGCGATCGATCCGCGGTGCCGTCGTCAGCCTCGTCCCGCAGGACCCGGGCAGTTCGCTCAATCCGGTCCTCACCATCGGCGCGCAGGTGCGCGAGATCCTCGAAATCCACGGAAGACTTGATCGCCGCGAGGCCGATCGCAAGGTTATCGAACTTCTCGCCAATGTAGGCCTTTCCCAGCCGGAACTGCGGATACGTCAATATCCGCACGAGCTTTCCGGCGGCATGAAACAGCGCGTGCTGATCGCCATTGCTATCGCCTTGCGTCCGGCGCTGATCATCGCCGACGAGCCCACATCGGCGCTCGATGTCACCGTACAGCGCCGTATCCTCGACCTGATCGACGATCTGCGCCGCGAACACGGCACCTCGGTCCTGCTTGTCACCCATGATCTCGGCGTTGCCGCGGACCGGTCGGACCGGATCATCGTGCTGCAGGGCGGGCGTATTCAGGAACAGGGCAGGACCGTCGACGTGCTGGCCTCGCCGCAAAGCGCCTATACCCGCAAGCTGCTTTCCGATGCGCCTTCGCTCGCCGCCGCCAAGCCGCGCCCGCCGGTCGAACCGGGCCGGCCAGCGGCGCTGACAATCAGCAATCTGGTTCAGGATTTTTCGCTGCCGACGGCTAAAAATTTTCGCGCCGTCGATAACATTTCCTTCAGCGTCGCGCGTGGCACGACCCACGCGGTGGTGGGCGAAAGCGGCTCCGGAAAAACCACCACGATCCGTTCGATTGCCGGTTTCCAGAAGCCGACATCCGGCGAGATCCGTATCGGTGATCTAGATGTTGCAAGCCTGCGTTCCGAAGCGTTGCGACAGTTCCGGCGCAAGGTCCAGCTCGTCTACCAGAACCCCTGGGCCTCGCTCGATCCGCGCCAGACGGTGCAAGCGATCGTCGAGGAGCCCTTGCTCAACTTCGACCCCTTGCCGCGGGCCGAGCGAGAAGCACGCGTTCGCGCCATCATTGAGCGCGTCGGACTTCCGGCTACGGTTCTCTCCCGTCTGCCGCACGCCCTTTCCGGCGGCCAACGCCAGCGTGTGGCAATCGCCCGCGCACTGGTTCTCGAGCCAGAAGTCGTGGTGCTCGACGAGGCCGTTTCCGCTCTCGACGTCACGGTTCAGGCGCAAATCCTCGACTTGCTTGCAGAATTGCAGCGGGATCTCGGCCTCACCTATGTCTTCGTCTCCCATGACCTCGCGGTCGTACGCCAGATCGCCGACACGGTGTCCGTCCTGCACAATGGCAGGCAAGTCGATTACGGCACGGTGGAAGATGTCTTCTCTTCAGCCTCGACCGCCTACACGCGCGAACTCATCGACGCCATTCCAGGACAGAAATTTCCACGCGCCGAACTTTCGCGGCAGCCATAAAAACAGGACCTTTGTCATGACCAGCAAGATTGCCCCCAAACGCTTAGGCTTCTTCACCCGCCTTCTCGATGATGTGCCGGCCGGCGAACGTTATCGGCTGGCGGCGGAACAGATCATCCATGCCGAAGAAAACGGTTTCGACAGCGCCTGGGTCGCGCAGCATCATTTTCACGCGGAAGAAGGCGGCCTTCCTTCCCCCGCAGTTTTCCTCTCGCATGTCGCGGCCCGCACATCGACCATCCGCCTCGGCACCGGTGTGATCACGCTGCCGATGGAGAATGCGCTTCGAGTGGCCGAAGATACTGCCGTGCTCGATCTGCTTTCGGGCGAGCGGCTGGAAGTGGGCTTCGGCACCGGCGGCACGAAGGAATCTTTCGAGGCCTTCGGCATCGACGCTGATCGTCGCGGAGAGGTTTATGCCGAAAACCTGGCCGTGGTTCGCGATGCCTGGGCCGGAAAGGTTCTGCATGGCGGCAACCACCTTTATCCCGATGCACCGCATCTGCTCGATAGGGTCTGGCTCGCCACCTTTTCCGCCAATGGCGCACGTCTCGCGGGCCTGAGCGGAGATGGCCTGATGCTGTCGAGAACCCAGCCGCGCCCGGCCGACAACCCCGATGCGACGCTGGACGATATCCAGAACCCGATCATCGACGCCTATCTTGCCGGCCTGCCACAGGGCCGCGCACCACGCATTCTCGGCTCACGCAGCCTTTTTGTCGCCGACGATCGCAAGCGGGCGCTCGCCTTTGCTGAAACCGGCCTTCGCCGTGTCGCCGACCGTTTCGCGGCCGCCGGCCACCGGATTGAAGGAGACAAGCTCGAAGACCTGATCAAGGCGCTCGACAGTCATGTCGGCACACCGGATGACGTGATCGCTTCACTGAAGAAGGACACGGCCCTCGCACGCGCGACGGACATCGTTTTCCAGGTCCATTCCATCGACCCGCCCCATGCAGAAATCCTGCGCTCTATCGAACTGATCGCTGCAGAAGTCGCCCCGGCCCTGGGCTGGACGCGGTCTTCAGCGCCGCAGCTCGTTGCTGCCCAGTAATTTCCTGCCCAAGTAATTGCCGATAATCGAAAGAGACATTCATGACCGATACGATCGACGTTATCGACCAACTCGTCGGGATCACTCCAGGAGCGCCTGCCGACGCGCTGCGGAGCCGGCGCCCGATCACCAAGGAGCATGCACAGAAAAGCTGGACGGCTCTTTTCGAACCCGTCGATGAAAGCCAGGCATCGCTTGCCGAGCGCTTTGCCGTCGCAGTTTTTGTCGCAGCCCTGCATGGCGACAAGAGCATCAAGGAATTCTACGGGACAAAGCTGACAGGGCTCGAAAACGGTGCTGTCCTCCTGGCGACCGTTAAGGCTCTGGCCGAACTCAATGCGACCAAGGGTCCCTATGGCCATTATCCCGAAGGGCCTTTGAGCGTGGAAAATGTCGACGGGCCGGCTCTTGATATCGGCCCCGCCGATCGCGCCATTCTTGGTGACCGGCTCACCGCAGCGCTGGAACACGCCTATCTGCTGACATACCGCCCTCGCGACGCCAGCCCTGCAGAACTTGAAAAATTGCTCTCGACCGGATGGAACACGACGGGCGTGATCACGCTGTCCCAGCTCGTCTCCTTCCTCGCTTTCCAGATCCGCGTCGTCGCCGGCCTTCGGGTCCTGGCTGCGGCCTAACGGAGAACCTCCATGTCTGATACCGTTATCGAACCCGCCGTCGAAAACCCGCCGGTCGCCTTCACCCAGGACAAGATCGGCTGGACGCCATGGCTGCAGCCGCTGGCGGAGACCGAACTGACCGATCGCCACTATGAGGCGCTGGTCGACAAGGCGCGCGCCAAGTCAGGTTATTTCGCGCTTCTGGTCCGCGATCCGGATATTCTCGAGGCCCGCACCAAGACGGACAACGACATCTTCTACAACACCAAGGATGGCCTGCCGCGCGCCGAACGGGAACTTGCCGCTACTGCCGCATCGAGGCTGAACGGCTGCATTCTCTGCGCCTCGGTCCATTCTCGCTTTGCCTCGCAATATTCCAAGCGTGAAGCCGATGTGCAGAAACTGCTGGACGAAGGCGTCGACGCCGATCTTGGCGAACGATGGAATGCGATCGTCTCGGCTTCGGTCGCGCTCAGCACCACGCCACCCAGCTTCACTTCGGATCATGCAAAGCGTCTGCGTGAAGCCGGATTGTCAGACGAGGAGATTTCCGACGTCGTGCATGGCGCCGCGTTCTTCAACTGGGCAAACAGGCTGATGCTGTCGATCGGCGAGCCAACACCTGCGAGCTGATC
The DNA here is from genome assembly GCF_014201355.1 of Aliirhizobium wenxiniae. GTDB lineage: Bacteria > Pseudomonadota > Alphaproteobacteria > Rhizobiales > Rhizobiaceae > Neorhizobium > Neorhizobium wenxiniae. Next base: position 264,459 of record NZ_JACHEG010000004.1, on the reverse strand, counting down.
GCACCAGAACACATTCGCAACACTGCCACTGTTCATCACGGATCAATGGCGTCGGCATGGTAGACCATTCTTGCCATGCCGACCTGTTGTCGTCATATACGGGCCATGACGTCTGATTCAAAAATTTTCGTAAGCCTGAAGTCCACCAAAAAGCGGGCAGTCAAACCTGCCGAACCCGTTGGCCCGAAGTGCCAGTGGGATGGTTGCGACAAGGTTGCTCCGCATCGCGCGCCTGTCGGCGGCGCGGCGGATGGGTTGTATCTGTCCTTCTGTATCGAGCATGTGAAGGAATACAACAAGGGTTATAACTATTCCCCGGCCCTCTCCACGCCTGAAGTCGCCCGTTATCAAAAGGAAGCTGCGGCAGGCAGCCGGGTAACATCCGGAACGGCCTTTACAGAGGCGAAAGAGGCTCCGCTTCCCTCCACCGCCCGGTCCGGCTCGGCCAAATCGATCAACGCCCGCAAGTCCGCAGCACAGCGCCTGCTTGAGAAACGACAAACTCAAGCGCGCAAGCTGAAGGTCCTCGAAGCAAAAGCTTTCGAGGTGCTCGGACTTTCGGAGGATGCGACGCCTGAGGAAATCAGAACCCGTTACAAGGAACGTCTGAAGATGCACCATCCTGATGCAAATCAGGGCAATCGCAATTCAGAAGACCTGCTTCGGGCGTCAATCGAGGCGCATAAAATCCTGAAGCTGAACGGATTTTGCTAGAGGTAGCGATCAGACGGTTTACCTGAGCACCCAGTTCGGGATATGTAACGATCAAGCGTCTTGCGGCGTGGTATCTGTATGGCGAGGCTTTACGCATCGCCATATAAAATGGTGGGGCGAGTTCCCCAAGTGAACAGGGATTTCTGATGGCGACCGGCACAGTTAAATTTTTCAACCAAGACAAGGGCTTCGGCTTTATCACGCCTGAAAATGGCGGCGCGGACGTGTTCGTGCACATTTCGGCAGTAGCCTACGGCGCCGCTCTGCGTGACGGCCAGAAGGTCAGCTACGAACTGGGCCAGGATCGCAAGACCGGCAAGTCGAAGGCTGAGAACGTCAACCCGCTGTAAGCGGCTTCCTTGACGGATCATATAGATGATGTCGCGTGCTCAAACGCGGCATCATTCCCGAAGGCGGGTTCAGTTATTCAGCTCCCGGTGAGCTTAAGAACGTCGACCTTTCGCTGATTGGGCGAATACACTTCCCATCAGCTGTGTCGTAGATGATGTCTGCACACAACGAACACTGCGGCGCCTGAGGGCCTGAGTGTCTTGTTTCCCAAGAGAATTCGATTGTCGGGCGATACGCTATCAGCCCCCGAATTAGCAGATTTGAAGGGCCACGGCATGCTGATCAAGCAGAGCGACTATCATCGGATCTACAGGGTCATCAACAGCCTTCTTATGAATGAAAATGCTGACCCCGCGACAGCTTCCATGTATTTCAGCACATTCGGGGCCTTTATCCTCAAACAGCACTACAAGCTGGATGCGACACCGAAGGGTGGTCTGGCAGCCTATAATCTTGACGGAACCGTCATCCTTTTTGCCGATCACCGCGAGGACGGTTTTGTAACCGGGGCCGGTGAAAACTTTCATTGCTGGGTGGAGGCGGATGGCTGGGCAATCGATTTCATGGCGCCTGCATTTTCCGAAAGCGCAAAAGAACTCTCGGTTTCCTCCAGGATGTTTCAACGTCCAATGTCCGATATGGCGATCTCGATCAATGAGATCGAAAAGTCGGGCGACTTCTTTTATCTGTCGGAACCTGAAGCAACCGCCCGGCGCTTCGCCGAATGGCGCAAACACGCAATGATCGGAGATCTTGCCACGATTGCTGCAAAATGGTTTCGCAAATCGCCGAGACAGATTCCGTCATCCATTTCGATTGAGGGGCAGCATGGGGTGATCAAGGAGGTTCCGCTTGTCGGCAACAGTCTCGTTGGAGCCTGGTGACAGAGCGTCGGAAAAGAGGCTGCTCCATTTCCCACCGTGGCAAACCGTGACATCACCGTTTTCCGGAAACACATCCATTCCGCTTCATCGATGACAGCAAGGAAAAGTGCGGTTGACGCGTGCTGACCACCATGGTCAGAACAGTTCGCCAGGGCGAGGAAATGACATGATCGGTGAACGCCAACTGCTGAAGATGCTGTTTGATGCCGCGGTGAAGGCCGCCGATCCCCTTAACGGAATTCGCAAGCATCTACCTAATCCACCCGCGAACGCTCGCACAGTTGTAATCGGTGCCGGCAAGGGAGCCGCGCAGATGGCCGCGGCGCTGGAGACCGTCTGGAATGGTCCTCCGCTCAGCGGCCTTGTCGTCACGCGATACGGTTATGGCTGCGAGACAAAGAGCATCGAGGTCATCGAGGCGGCCCACCCGGTACCGGATGAGGCAGGACTTTCGGCAAGCCGCCGGCTGATCGAGACTATCTCAGGCCTCTCGGAAGATGATCTGGTCATAGCGCTTGTCTGCGGGGGCGGGTCTGCCTTGCTTCCGTCACCTCCGGAAGGGCTGACGCTTCAGGACGAGATTGCGCTCAACGAGGCGCTGCTGGCCTCCGGCGCATCCATTTCGGCGATGAACGTGGTGCGCAAGCACGTCTCCACGATCAAGGGCGGGCGACTGGCCGCAGCAACAAAAGCGCGTGTCGTCAGCCTGATCGTCTCGGATATACCAGGCGACAATCCAGCCTTCGTCGCCTCCGGTCCTACTGTACCTGATGACAGCACCCGCCATGAGGCTCTGGCAATCATAGAACAATATCGAATGGACCTGCCGTCAGCCATCATTGCCCATCTAAACTCGCAGGCAGCCGACGCACCGATGCCGCAAGAGCCACATTTCTCGAGAAATGAACACTACATCATTGCCTCTGCCGGCGTCTCGCTTCGCGCTGCAGCGGATTTCGCCCGCAGCAAAGGTGTCGATGCGCATATCCTCTCGGATTCCATTGAAGGAGAGGCACGCGATGTCGCCCTCGTTCATGCGGCCATCGCCCGGGAAGTTGCCTTGAAAGACCAGCCATTTACCAAGCCGACCGTGCTGCTCTCCGGTGGAGAGACAACTGTAACCATCCGCTCGAAAGGCGGCAGAGGCGGACGGAACGGTGAATTCGCCCTATCTTTTGCTTTGGCAATTGGCGGCACCGGGATCGTGGCGCTTGCCGCCGATACGGACGGGATAGATGGTTCGGAAGATAATGCCGGCGCTTTTGTTGATGGTACGACGGCGCAACGTCTACTGCGTGCCGGAACCGACGGCCGCGCTCTGCTCGAGCGCAACGACAGCTATTCAGGCTTCGTTGCAATCGGCGACCTGTTCGAAACCGGGCCAACAGGGACGAATGTCAATGATTTCAGAGCGATTCTGATACGCTAGGCTATTATTGCAGCGACGGCTTTATCAAGAAGTCGTTTCTGTCTGCAGATTTCACCCTGAGCCAAGCTTCACGTCCGTCACGAAGTATCCGCATAGGAATTTCGGCGCCCGGTGAGCCGCTTTCCCAGACCTTTCGGTAGAAATCCGCCAATCCATCGACCTCACCGTCGCGGATCTCGGAGATCACATCGCCACTTTTCAAACCCGCCTTTGCGGCCGGCCCGTTTTCAGTAACGCTCATGACTACGACTTCGCCATTGGTCTCAGCCGAATATGCCCCAAGCCAGGGTCTTGGCGGTTTATTGATTATTCCCTGGCTCAGGACGTCATCAAGTATCGGCTTCAGCAGATTGATGGGGACAGCCATATTGATGTCGGCAATCTCACCGCCCTTACTCATCTGCAATCGCAGGGATCCCAGGCCGACAAGCTTGCCTTCACTGTTGATCAAAGCGGCTCCTCCCCACGATGGATGGGCAGGCGTGATAAAGATCGCTTCTTCCAGCAAGTATTCCCAATAACCGGCGAATTCCTGTTTTGCGACGATATGCCCCCGCACGTATTGTCCCTCGCCGTCGGCAAAGACGATAGCGTCTTCGATAGATGCCTCATCTGAATCACCGATGGGAAGCGCCGGCAGTTCGAGCGGCGCAAGCGCCTGAACCAAACCGAAACCGCTTTCCTGATCATAGGCCGTAACATAAGCCGGCACGACGCGACCGTCGTAACGTGTCAACCAGACTTCCGTTGCCTCGGTAATCAGGTAACCGATTGTAAGCACCAAGCCGTTTTCGCGGATCACCACGCCGCTACCCTCCCGGCGCGTGCCGAGCGTGCCAGCCGTGAAGGCCTTTTCCGGAACGGAGGCACGGACAGCGACGAGCGACCGCAAGTTTTTTTCGAGATCCATGGTGCACATCCTCAAAACAAGCCGGGGAGGATCCCGGAAAATATTGCCGTATGATATATAAACATCGCCGACGAGAAGCCTAAGCTAACCGGCATGGGACGTCCAGGCGAGCAATTTGTTCCATGAGATATCGCCCGAGTTTCTTTGCCATCTACTGTTCGGCATAGCGGTCCGCCTGGCAGTTCGTCTGGAGCAGACGCAAACCCGGCACTCAACCAGGATATCGAAGCCTGCAGATAATCTGCAGATCAAGGATATACTGATCGATACCTTTGAAAGCAGTATCCTCAATGACTTGGGGAGGTGTCCAATCCTTATCACCCTTGACGCTGCCATGCCCAAGTTCTGCAAGACGAAGCTCTATAAAGCCCGCTCTAAGGCCCTCCCGGATGCGCTGAACCTGCAATTGTCTTTCGATGCAAGCGTTGCTGCTTGACCAAAAATATTCGGCGGCATTACCGGGGCTGGCCAAGGCCAGTGAACAGGCGAGAAATGCGGAAAGCTTCGGCCTGGCTTTCATGTTTGCACCGCGGCGAATGCGCAGGTGTTTCTTACGGTGACACCCATGTTTGACATTGATGCTCCTCTGCGACAATGCAGAAAACGGATTTGGATCGAGATAAAACAAAATTCAAGAAGAGTCTCGATTAATCTTGCGTTTCTTACGCCTTCGATCCATCATCTATTCAAATACGTCAAGCTTAAGCTCTTCAATTGCATACAAAACAAGAATTTAACTTGCAACAGGCACACGTTACGTTGCTTGTTACGAACATATAGACTCATCTCTTCTGTTAATTCAGATCCGATGTTTCTTCTGGGACAGTCAATCGAAATCAGAAGGCGGCAGGGAACGCCTTCGACCATGTAACGAGGCGATATCGGTCATGTTGGGCGCACTATAGGCGCATGAACAATATGGCTGACCAGTGACGAGGGTCCATCTTAATGCTGTCCAGCCGCGACGTCCTGAATAGCGAGTTCGATGTATGCGTTGTCGGCGCCGGCCCTGTCGGCGTCTGTATTGCACTTATTCTCAGTCAGGCCGGCGTTCGAACACTCCTTCTCGAACGTGGCGCGCGGAATGCAATACCGCCCAAGAGACGGGAGGGGGTACGACTGGATGATACTGTCCCTCATGCACCCGATCACGATACGTTAGCATTTGGCCTGGGAGGCACTTCAAGCAGATGGGGAGGGCGATGCGTCGAACTCGACGACATTGATTTCGAGCATCGCGACTATCTTGGCGAGGAAGCACGCTGGCCAATCAGTCATAGCGAACTTGAGCCGCATTACGTGGAAGCGGCGAAACTCATGAAGGCGCCTCGCCCGCACAATACGCCGCTGTCAAACGAAGCATTCCTGGAATCGATGGAAAGCTGGGCTTTTCCTCGAAACACTGCAACAGCAAATCGCTCTGCTCTTCTGTCTTCGAAATCTCTGCACATTCTTCTCGACGCCCAACTGATCAAATTGAATTTTGATAGTGCGATGGGCAGGACGACCTCGGCAGCCATTCGATGCGACAGACAATTGGGTACGGTTCGCGCGAACCACTTTGTTCTGGCATGTGGAGGTAGGGAGAACTCGCGTCTCCTGCTGAACCTGCAGGCCCAATTTCCTGATCTGTTTGCCGGCAAGGAAGGGCCGCTCGGGCGGTATTACATGGGTCATCTCACGGGCCAGATTGCTCAAATCCGGTTTCAGTCAGAGGCAATCGCGGAGCAGTTTTTCTTTAGGCGGCAGCAGGATGGTCGCTTCACGCGCAGACGCCTGCAGCCATCTCCACAGACCCAACGAAATCTAGGCGTGCTGAACACGGTGATGTGGCCACACAATTCAGACGTAGGCAAACTACCGCCGCGTCAACCATTGGCTTCCGCCGTATTCCTGCGAGAAGTGCTGCAGGGCAAACGCAGTGCATCCCGCCAGGACTGCATTACGCATGGAATGTACCTGATGCGACATCCCATCAACGGGCTGGCTTCGATTTCCAAGGTTGCGCATGAAAGATATTTTTACGGACTGCCACACCTTCAGATGCGTGACGTCCATAACGAATATAGCCTGACCTATCATGCAGAGCAGGCGCCGCGCAGGCTAAGCCGTGTTGACTTGATCAACGATGCCGACCGGGATGGTCAATTCGGGATAAGCACCGAATTCAGTTACTGCCCGGAGGATTATCAATCCGTGCTGAAGATACATCATAGTTTCGACGAGTGGTTGAGGGCTACAGGCCTCGGTTCACTTCGTTTCCTGGAAGGCGACTTAGAAGAGATGGTGATATCGCAGGCTCATGACGGTTATCATCAGATCGGACTGACGCGAATGGGCACTAACCGTCGGGAGGGTGTCGTTGATGCCGACTGCCGTGCCTTTGATATCGATAACCTCTTCGTTGCAGGCAGCTCGGTTTTCCCGACTTCGGGACAAGCGAATCCGACATTTCCCGCCGTCGCTTTCGGGATTCGACTGGCTCATCATCTCGTGCACATCGTCGGTCGCGTCCAACCGGCAAGGATTGCCTGAGCGCATAGCGTGATGCAATCAATCCGCAGTCACGACCAGATTGCAAATGGCCTTGCCTTTTGCGGACATGGGTCCGCAAAGCAAGGCCATTTCATAGTTTTACTCAGCGGCAATATTCGACTGACCGGCGTTGAGAGTCATCAGCCGTTTTGCACGTTCAAGGCTTGCGGGCTGTTCGGCATGGTAACGGCGACCGATTTCCATCATCAGCACCGTATCCGGCAGGAAGGTCAGTTCCGAGAAAATCTCTTCCCAGTCAATATCACCCCAGCCGAGCGGCATATGCAAATCGCCGATGCCGAGTGCGGTGTTTTCCTGAACATGGTAGGGCTTATAGAAGGCCTGCGGGCGGCCGAAACTGTCATGCACATGCAGATGGCCGGCAACCGGCGCCATGGCGCGCAGTTCTTCGCGGAAATTCAGGCCGCGATAGGTGGCTTCGAGATAGGCATGGCTGAAGTCGATCAGCGCCACGAGGTTGGGGTGATTGACCGCCTTGACGGTTTCGGCAACCTGCGTCGGCGTCTGGCGATATTGGCCAAGCTCGGTGGTGAAGATGTTCTCGAAGGCAATACGCACGCCATAGGGCTTGCAGAATTCGGCAAGTTCGAACAGCGATTCACGCTCTCTTCTGTCAGCTTCAGCGCGTTCCGCCAACTGGTCGGCACGCAGATTGCCCCCGTGCTGGACGAGGATACGCGCGCCGATCCGGTCGCAGACCTGCGCTAGCGCCTTGGCGGCGTCGATCTGGTAATGGCAAGTATCAGGATCCATGAAATTGGAGGAAACGAGGCCGTGTACTGTATAGCGGAAATCAAACTGCCTGGTGATCGCGACCAGTCGCTCGGCGCGCTCCTCTATGATGCGGCCGCCGGCGATCAGGTCAAGGCTGGTGAGGCCCAGTTCCACCGTATCAACGCCGATCCCAGCCAGTACCCGTAGTTCTTCTTCAAGGCTTGCCAGTTCTCCGTTGACGGAGCCGGCGTTGAAGCCTGTACCGATAATATTGCCCATGGTTGATCTTTCCTCTTCAGACAGGTTCGGATTGCTGTTGGATTTTTCCGCGCAGGGTCAGCGCGAGATCGGGACTGTCGGAAGTCAGGTGACCGATGCCACGTTCCAGCCACGGCCGGATCAGCGCCTCGTCATTCAGCGTCCAGACACAGAGACGATCGAGCGTCAGCTTGGAGGTGATCAGGTCCCACTCGGCCGCCATCAGTTCGTGATGAATGGCAACGATATCGACGAGGCCTTCGACATTATCGATGAAGCTTGAAAGGCCGCCCTGTTTTGCTGCCCATTCTGCATTGACAGAAACGAGGCGCTCGACCTTCGGTGCCACGCGGCGGCATTCCTCCAGCACAGACACATCGAACGACGTCAGGTGGCAACGGTCGGCGAGACCAAAGCGCTCGATCTCGGCAACCACCTTTTCGGTGATGCCGGGATAGGGCTTCTTTGCCTCATCGGACTTGATCTCGACATGCAGCTGACGCTCACCGGCATCGCCCAGGATAGCCAGCACTTCAGCAAGCGTGGGCACCGTATCCGTCGTCGATTCGAGATGTGTCTCGGTGCGCGACTGCGTCGTCAGATGGCGTACGAGGCCGGACTTGTCTGTGGTGCGCTCCAGCGTCGCGTCATGGATGACGACCAGTTCTCCGGCATCGGTAAGGTGCACGTCGAATTCGATCGCGTCGACACCGAGCGCCAGCACGTTGCGAAAGGCGGTCAGCGAGTTTTCCGGCCATAGATTACGGGCGCCGCGGTGGCCGGTGATCTTGGTTATGGTCATGAGAAAATCCTTGGATGAAACGGAAGAGATTATCGAAGTGTCGGATCGAGCTTGTCGCGCAGCCAGTCGCCGACCAGCGAGATGGAGAGCGTCGTCATCATGATGACGAAGGCAGGAGCAAGCATGATCCATGGTGCACGCGTGAGATATTCGCGGCCAAAGCCCACCATGTTGCCAAGGCTGGTTTCCGGCGGCTGAACGCCGAGACCGAGGAAGGAAAGTCCGCTTTCCATCAGGATAATTTCCGGAAAGGTCAGCGTCATCGAGACGATCAGCGTCGAGGCGACATTGGGCAGGATGTGCTTCATGTAGACACGGGTCGGTGTCGCGCCGAGCTGCACGACTGCCGCAGCATATCCTTGCGCGCTTGCTGAGATCGCCAGACCGCGGGCAATGCGGGCATAACGCTCCCAACCGTAGAAACCCATCAAACCGATCAGAAGCGGCATGGATGAACCGAAGAAGGCCAGAACCGCAAGCGACATGATGAGGAATGGCAGGGCCGCCTGAAAGTCGGCCAGAACCAGAACGAGATGTTCAACCGCACCACGGAATTTTGCGGCCGCAAAACCAAGCGCGGTGCCGAAAACGGCCGAGATGATCGTTGCGCCGAAGGCAATTGCGAGCGACACGCGGATCGACTGGATGAGGCGAGAGAATACGTCACGCCCGAGTTCATCCGTTCCCAGAAGATGCGCCGGATTGCCGGGCAGCGACAGACGGGCACGCAGATCCATGGCGGTGATGCCATAGGGGCGGATCAGGTCGGCAGAGAAGGCGACGAACACCATGGCGACAAGCCAGGCGATGCCGAAGCCGACAGAGAAAGGCACCTTGCGCACCTGCTTGATGAAACGGATGTAGAAGGACAGCTCGGAGGTCGGCTGACGGGATGTATCGACGATGGTCATGTCCGTCTCTCCTTAATGTGCGCTCTGGGCACGAAGCCGCGGGTCGAGCCAGCCATAGAGCAGGTCGACGATCAGGTTCGACACGACCATGGTCGCGGCAATCATCAACAGGATGCACTGGACGACAGCGAGATCGCGATTGGTCACGGAGACGACCAGAAGGCGGCCGATACCGGGCCAGGAGAAGATCGATTCCACCACGACCGCACCGGCGATCAGAGAGCCGACCATGAAGCCCACGATCGTGACGATCGGCACGGCGGCATTGGGAAGTGCATGGCGCCAGACGACATCCTGCCATGCCATGCCCTTGGCCGAGGCCGTGCGGATATAGGGCTGGCTCATCACTTCGATCATCGCGCTGCGCGAGAAGCGGGCGAGGATGCCGATGCCACCGATGCTCATTGTCAGCGTCGGGAGAATGCCGTGCTGCCATGTGTCCTGTCCGCCGGAGGGAAGAAGACCGAGCGTGATCGAGAAGATCAGCACCAGAAGCAGGCCCATGACGAAGGATGGAATGGTGAAGCCGAAGATCGCGGCCAGGATGACGCCGCGATCGACGGCGCTCTGGCGATGCAACGCGGCATAGACGCCTGCTGGAATGCCGATCACGACCTTGAGGAACAGCGCTGGAATGGTGAGCTGCAAGGTGGCGGGAATTCGATCGATGACCAGCTGCATTGCCGAGGCCTTGTCGCGCATGGAAACGCCGAAATCACCGGTAAAGATCGCCTTGATATAGGCGAGATACTGGATCCACAGCGGCTGATCGAGACCCCAGGCCTTGCGGAAGGCATCAACGGATTCCTGTGGCACGTCAGGCCCGAGCATGACCTGTGCAGGATCACCAGACATGCGCAGGACCACGAAGGCGAAGGTCAATACCGCCAGAATGGTAATCATCGCGCGGAGAAGACGGATGGAAGCAAAACGCAACATGTCTCTTGCGCTCCTTATGCTGCAACAGGCTGATCGACGCCGGCCACAAGGTGGCAGGCGGCAGTGCGACCATCGGCGACCTGACGAAGCGGCGGCACGCTTGCACGGCAGATGTCGGTGGCCAGCGGGCAGCGCGGATGAAAGGCGCATCCGGACGGACGATTGGCCGGGTTTGGCGGTTCGCCCTGCAGGATCACGCGCCCTTTGAGAGGTTTGCCCGGCACCGGCACGCTGGAGACGAGAGCCTTGGTGTAGGGATGCAGCGGCGCGGCGAAAATGACGTCGGACGAAGCTTCTTCGACGATCCGTCCGAGATACATGACGGCCACGCGGTCAGCCATGTTGCGCACCACCTTCAGGTCATGGCTGATAAACACCATGGCGATACCGTTTTTTTCCTGCAGGTCACGCAACATGTTGACGACCTGGGCCTGGATGGACACATCCAGCGCCGAAACCGGTTCGTCGCAGACGAGGAGTTTTGGGCGAGATGCGAGCGCGCGGGCAATGACGACACGCTGGCGCTGGCCACCGGAAAGCTCGTGCGGATAACGATCCGCCTGATCCGGACGCAAGCCTACCGCCACCATCAGTTCGGCAACGCGGGTCCCGCGATGTTCCTTCGGCACCAGCTTGTGGATGGCAAGCGGTTCACCGATCTGTTCGGCGATCGTCAGGCGTCGGTCGAGCGCTGCCAGCGGGTCCTGATAGACAAGCTGCATCTTGGCGCGCAATGCGCGCCATTCCGGTGTACCAAGCTTCGGCATTGGCTTACCCTCGAAGAAGGTCTCACCCTCCTGCGAGGGGTCGATGCCGAGCAACATACGGCCAAGCGTGGACTTGCCGGAACCGGACTCGCCGACCACACCCAGAGTTTCGCCGGGCATGACGCTGAGATTGATGCCATCGACAGCGCGGACCGGCGTCGCCTTGCCGAACATGCCCTGGCGAACCTCATAAGTCCTGACCAGATCTTTCGCTTCAATCAAAGGAGCATTCGCAGAATGGGAAATCACGATACGGCCTCCGCAACGCGGTTTGCCGCAACAGTCGCCAGATCGGTGGAATGGCTGACCGGGTGGAAACAGGAAAGAAGGCGGCCGTCGTCCATCGGAGAGAGATCAGGCCTGCGGCTGCGACAGTCTATGGCGGCATGCGAGCATCGCGGCGAGAAGGCGCAGCCTTCCGGCAGATCACGCGGATGGGGAACGGTGCCCGGAATGGGGATCAGCCGTTCGCGCGGACCATCAAGCCGTGGGATGGCGTCGAACAGGCCACGCGTATAGGGATGGCGCGGGTTGTCGAACAATGCCTCGATCGTGCCCTGTTCGACGATGCGGCCGGCATACATGACGCAGGCGCGTTCGCAGACCTGGGAAACAGCGCCGAGATCATGGCTGATGAAGATCGTCGCCATGCCGGTTTCGGCGCGAAGCTCGATCAGGAGGTCAAGAATCTGTGCCTGAATGGTCGCATCGAGTGCCGTGGTCGGTTCGTCGGCAACCAGCAGATCCGGTTCGCCGGCAAGCGCCATGGCGATCATCAGACGCTGACACTGGCCGCCGGAAAATTCGTGCGGAAAAAGATCGAAACGCCGGCGTGTATCGGGAATACCGACCATGTCCATCAGACGCAGGGCTTCGGCCTTTGCCGCCTGGCCAGTCAAGGCACGGTGAAGGACGAGCGCTTCGGTAATCTGCCGCCCGATCTTCAGAACGGGATTGAGCGAGCTGGATGGATCCTGGAAGATCATCGCGATCCGTTTGCCGCGTACACTCTCCAGTACGCTGCGCGGAGTGCCGAGGATCTCCTGTCCGTCGACGCGCACCGAACCGGCAACCGTTGCCTTGCCCGGGAGCAACCCGAGTGCTGCAAGCCACGTGACCGACTTGCCACAGCCGGATTCGCCGACAAGGCCGATCGCCTCACCACGGCGGACCGTGAGATCGATACCGTGCAGCACCTGGATACCGTCGAAAGCAACCTTCAGGTCGCGCAGTTCCACAAGGTTGTTGGAAACCATCGGAGCTCATCTCCATTTCAGCAATAGAAGACGCCGGCCGCTGGGAGCGGCCGGCGCGCGATATCGAACGGTTAGGAAGCGTTCCAGTTACCGGTGCGGAAATCCATGGCGAAGGCCGGAGCGGCCTTCCACTTCAGCGAGGACTTCATGCCGGTGAAGACGGCGTTCTGGTGCAGGACCTGATAGGCCGGGTCTTCGCGTTCGGCGATTTCCAGCATGCGGGTGATAGCCTTCTTGCGCAGATCGCGATCTGTGGAGGTTTCCATGACCACGGAGAGCTTGTTCATCTCTTCGTTGCTCCAGTCCTTCTTCTGCTGAGCTTCACCGTTCGGGCCGAACTGAACGACCATCGGCGTGATTGGGTCGTTAATGGAGTTGCCGGCCGACCAGTCACGCACACCCTTGACGCCCTGCGGATCGTGGATCTGCGCCCAGTTTTCCTTCATCTGGATCTCGACGTTCAAGCCAACCTGCTTCCACATCTCGACCATGATCTGCGCATTAGCAGTCTGGTTGGTGTAGTAGTTGTTGAGCAGGCGATAGGGGATCGCATCGCCCTTGTAGTTGGCTTCCTTGAGAAGCTTCTTGGCGAGATCCTGATTGTATTCCGGTGCTGCCCAGCCTTCGACGAACATGTTCGAAGTCCTGAAGGATTCGAACTGCAGGCCGGCGGGAACAACGGTCTGACCGGCCCAGAGTGCTTCGACGATCGCCTGACGATCGATCGAATGGGTCATGGCGCGACGAACCAGCGGGTTGGCCAGGATCGGGTTCTGGGTATTGAAAGTGGAAACGCGATGGTTCCAGATCGTCGAGCTCTGCACTTCAAGGCCGGGCGCAGCCTTGACCGTGGCAATCTGGTCCGGCGGCAGGTCGCAGGCAAAGTCATATTCGCCCGACAGAAGGCCGTTGACGCGGGACGCCACTTCCGGAACCTCGACAAAACGGATCTGCTGAAGCGGCGGACGACCACCCCAGTATTCATCGAAGGCAACCAGCGTCAGCGAAACGTCCGGCTTGTATTCACCAACCATATAAGGGCCAGTGGTGATCGGCTTGCGTGCCCAGTCGGTATAGCTCTTGGCTTCATCCCAGGAACGGCGGCTGGTAATCTGGCTGCCGAAGGAATAGAGGCGGCCTTCAAGCGTCACGTCCGGCGTCGCATTGTGGAAACGGACAGTGTACTTGTCGACGACTTCAACGCCGGTGAGTGCCGGCCACAGGCGACGGGCAACGCCCGGAACGATCGCCGGCAGTTCCTTGACCGTCGTCGGCTTGTTATCGGCTTCAAAGATCGTCTTGCCGCCGACCGGTTCGGTGTTGCCGAACACGCGCTCCTTGGAGAAGGAGAAAGCAACGTCTTCAGCCGTGAGTTCGTCGCCGTTGTGGAACTTCACACCCTGGCGCAGCTTCAGTTCCAGTGTCTTGTCGTCAATCCGCTTCCATTCGGTGGCCAGACCCGCAACCGGACCCTGGTTGCCCATCCAGTCACGATTGATCAGACCTTCCCACAGGTTGGGGAAGAACACGCGTTCACCAACGTTGGACTGTTCGTTCCAGACATCGAGCGTATTATTGTTGGTGATCTTCTGTACCGCGATCGTGATCGACGGGCGTGCACCCTGGCTGAACGACATGCGCGGCAGGATGATGGTGCCGGCTGCAGCAGACATCAGTCCCAGCGCATGGCGGCGGTTGATAGAAAGCATGGATCTCTCCTGTTGAACCAAATGAACGATATGGGCGCGCGGACACCTTCGCCGGGCGGGAGGACCTCGGCGTCGGGCGTCGCATGGAAATCGACAGACAAAATTTCGTCAGGAGGCTGTGGTTGATGAAAGCCGCTTTACCGCCCCGCCGACTTCGCGTAGCTCTAGGTTACAAATGTTACGCTGATGTGACATTTGGGCGGGAGGTAACATGTCCAATCAGCAGCTCATGGTAAGAGCCTCGTGGCTCTATCACGTAGAAGGATTGACGCAGGCGCAGATTGCCGAACGGATGCTGCTCACACGCCGCAAGGTCAACGAGCTTCTCTCCGCAGCACTTGATCAAGGCGTCGTCAAGATCAGCTTCAACTCTCCACTGACCGAAAACGTCGAGCTGGAGGCTGAGCTGCGGCAGCGATTTGGCCTGACTGACGTGGTCATCGTTCCGACACCCGAAGATAAAAAACAGATGGCGACCGTGATCGGCCGCGCCGCGGCAATGTTTCTGGAACGACTGATCCAGGCAAGCGAGCCGACATCACTTGGGGTCGGCTGGGGCGCAACGCTACGCGAGACCGTCCACCATATGGCGCCGGCCAACGTACCGAACGTCAAGGTTCGTTCAATGATGGGCGGCTTGACGCGCGGCTCGGAAATCAACACGTTTGAAATCGTGCGGCGGTTCGCCAAGGTCATGAATGCGGAATGTCATTATCTGGCTGCACCGATCTATGCGGACGATCCGGCTTCGCGCGACACCATCGTTGCACAGACGGTGTTCCAGAGCCTGCTTCAAGAAGCAACCGCGGTAGATGTCTCGATTCTCAGCATCGGCGACATCTCACCGGAATCGCTTCAGGTTCGATACGGCCTGCCCACCGGTACAGATGTTGGAGAATTGACTACTGCCGGTGCTGTCGGCGATCTTCTGGGACGATATCTCGACGGTAATGGCCAAGAGATTGATCACCCCTTGAACCGGCAGGTCATATCTCCATCGATCAACGATTATCGCCGAATTCCAACACGGATCATTGCGTCCGGGGGAGCGCATAAAAGGGCGATTTTGACCGCGTGCCTCAGCGCGGGCCTGGCGACCACCGTGATTACCGATACGGATAGCGCTTATCGCCTGTTGGGCAGGAACCTATCTGAATAAGCGATGATCCTCGACAGCCACATTCATTATCATCAGCAAGCTGCGGCATGACTTGGCTTCGAGCCAATTCATGAATTTTGAGCATAAGTTCATGCTGTATCCAGCGTCTAATGAAATGACTGCTTAAGGTTTACATTTCCATCCACGGTGAGTTGATCGCCAGCGAAAACTGGCCGGCAGACACCCGCTCGTTATTGTCGTGAATGGAGACAGGATATGAAAAAGCGCGTCCTCGGAAAGGCCGGCCTTGAAGTGTCGGCACTCGGCTTTGGCTGCATGGGGCTGGATTTCGGTTATGCCAACAAGGTCAGCAAAGAGGAAGGCATCACCCTGATCCGTCAGGCGGTCGAACGCGGCGTGACGTTCTTCGACACGGCAGAAGTCTACGGCCCCTTCACCAACGAGGAAATGGTCGGTGAGGCATTAAAGCCATTCCGCAATCAGGTGATCATCGCCACGAAATTCGCCTTCAACTTCGTCGACGGCAAGCAGTCCGGGCTGAACAGCCAGCCGGCGCATATCAGGCAGGCGGTAGAAGGCAGCCTGAAGCGTCTCGGCGTCGAGGTGATCGATCTCCTCTATCAGCATCGCGTCGATCCCAATGTGCCGATCGAGGATGTCGCCGGCACGGTGAAGGACCTGATTGCCGAGGGCAAGGTCAAGTATTTCGGCATGTCGGAGCCAGGCGCCAACACGGTGCGCCGCGCCCATGCAGTACAGCCGGTGACCGTGCTGCAGAACGAATATTCGCTCTGGACCCGCGGTGTCGAGACCAACGGCATTCTCCAAACCTGCGAGGAACTCGGCATCGGCCTCGTTCCCTACAGCCCGCTCGGCAAGGGTTTTCTCACCGGCGCAATGAGCAAGGATACAAAGCTCGGCGAGGGTGATTTTCGCAATATCCTGCCGCGTTTCACGCCGGAGGCGATGGAGAAAAACCAGGCGCTGGTCGACCTCCTGAAGACCATAGCCGATGAAAAGGGTGGCACGCCTGCCCAGATCGCTCTCGCATGGCTGCTGGCACAGAAGCCATGGATCGTCCCGATCCCCGGCACGACCAAGCTGCACCGGCTGGAAGAGAACCTCGCAGCCGCGGATGTCGAACTGACACCGGACGATCTTGCACGGATAGAAAAAGCCGCAGCCGAGATCCGGATCGAGGGCGAGCGTTATCCCGAACATCTGCTCAGGACGACCGGCCTCTAACACCTCTCAGTCATTTTCAGGCCCGGCAGGAGCAGCATGCCCTGCCGGGCGCTGGCAGTTATCCGGCAACAGGACACCCACACCATCATGCCATCCCAAACTCAGCTCTGTTCGGCCGACACCCTTGCCGACAGCGCGCCCATACCGCATACGCAGCGCTGGCAGGTGCTTGCTATCCTCAGCGCATTGATGGGTTTTGCGTCGATCTCGACCGACTTCTACCTGCCTGCAATGCCGGAAATGGCCAATCAGCTTGGTGCCGATGCAGGCAGTGTCGAGTTCACCATTTCAGGCTTCCTGATCGGCTTCAGCCTGGGACAGCTTTTCTGGGGCGCCCTGAGTGACAAATACGGGCGGAAGATCCCGGTTGCGATTGGCCTTGTCCTGTTCGTCATCGGCTCGATCGGCTGTGCGATTTCGACAAGCGTCGAGGAGATCATTCTGTGGCGCATCCTGCAGGCGATCGGAGCCTGCGCAGGCGTGGTTCTGTCACGCGCCATCGTCCGAGATCTCTATCAGGGCGCGCGTGCAGCGCAGATGCTCTCGACGCTGATTGCCGTGATGGCGATCGCCCCGTTACTGGGGCCCATCCTCGGCAGCCAGATCGCGGCCATCGCCGGTTGGCGCGCAATATTCTGGGTGCTGGTACTGCTCGGGCTTTTGGCGCTTGCAGGTCTTTGCACCTTGCCTGAAACATTGCCGGCCGAGCGGCGGCGCACCGAGCCGCTGACAGGGGCTTTCCGTCGTTACGCGGATCTGCTCACTCATAAGAAGATCATCGGTTATGCCGGTGCGGGAGCCTTCTTCTATTCGGGCATGTATGCCTATATCGCCGGAACTCCGTTCGCCTTCATCACCTACCACAAGGTGCCAGCCAAATATTACGGGCTGCTCTTCGGTGCCGGCATCATCGGCATCGTCATCACAAACCTGGTCAACGCACGGCTCGTCCACCGCTTCGGCATGAACCGGATTCTGGCAGGCGGTACGGTTTTTGCGATGATCTCGGGCATCGTGCTTGCGGTAAACTCCTATTCCGATTTCGGCGGATTATGGGGCCTTTTCCTGCCGCTGCTGGCTTTCGTTTCCGTCACCGGCTTCGTCGTCGCCAATTCGATCGCGGGTGCGATGGCCGATTATCCCGAACAGGCCGGCTCGGTTTCGGCGCTCGTCGGCGCCATTCAATATGGCAGCGGCATTGCCGGGTCGGGATTGGTCGGTGCTCTTGCGGACGGCACGCCCTGGCCGATGGGATGGGTGATCGCCGTGATGGCGACCGGTGCTGCGCTCTGTGCCTGGCTTGTCACCTCCACCTCTTCCAAATCTCGGCAGGAGTAACGTCATGACCGATCAACCTCTCAAGATCCTTGTTGTCGGCGCCACCGGCAGTATCGGCGGGCATGTCGTTGCCGAGGCTCGCGCGCGTGGCCATTCCGTCAGGGCGCTCGTGCGCGACACGCACAAGGGTCGTGCACTTGGCGATGCAGTGGAGATTATTGTCGGTGACCTGACCGAAAAGGCCAGTCTTCGTGCCGTCGTGGAGGATGTCGATGCGATCGTCTTCACCCACGGTTCCCATGGCAACGGCAAGCTCGGTTCGGAACAGGTCGATTATGGCGGCGTCCGCAATACGCTCCTCGCCCTCGGTTCCCGAAAAGTCAGGATCGCACTGATGACCGCTATCGGCGTGACCAACCGCACCGGCAGCTACAATCAGCACACCGAAGCTCATGATTGGAAACGCCGCGCCGAGCGTCTGGTGCGGGCCAGCGGCCTCTCCTACACCATCGTCCGTCCCGGCTGGTTCGATTACAATGACAAGGACCAGCACCAGCTCGTCTTTCTGCAGGGTGACACCAGACAGTCCGGCACGCCGCAGGACGGTGTCATCTCCCGCAGGCAGATAGCCCAGGTTCTGGTTGCAAGCCTTACATCCGAGACGGCCCGTTACAAGACATTCGAACTGGTGGCCGACAAGGGGCCGGAACAGACCGATCTGGAACCGCTGTTCTCCGGAATAGCGTCGGACATCCGGGGCGGACCCGATGCCGTTCGCGACACCGACAACATGCCCCTGTGCGATGAGCCGCAGCGCGTGCGTGACGATCTCGACGCAATCCGTCCCGCCTTAACTTCAGATTGAGACCAATAAAGGAGCACGGAACATGGCCCAGCAGACATGGTTTATTACCGGCGTCAGCAGCGGTTTCGGCCGCGAATTGACCGAGCAACTTCTTCAGCGTGGCGACAAGGTCGTCGGTACGGTCCGCGACACCGGCAAGATCAAGGATCTGGTCGAAGCCTATCCGCAGACTTTCTTCGCCAGGATTCTCGATGTAACCGACGTCGCGGCGATTAGGGCGCTGATTGATGCCGTCTTCGCCGACATCGGGCGCGTCGACGTGGTCGTCTCAAATGCAGGCTATGGGCTGTTCGGGGCTGCAGAGGAACTTTCAGATAGCGAAATCGATACGATCATCGCCACCAATCTCACCGGCTCGATCCAGTTGTTCCGAGCCGTCATCCCTCATCTTCGTGCCCAGGGTGGCGGACGTATCATCCAGCTGTCCTCCTATGGCGGTCAGGTCGCCTTCCCCGGCAATTCGCTTTATCATGCGACCAAGTGGGGCATTGAAGGCTTCGCGGAATCGGTGGCTCAGGAAGTAGCCGCTTTCGGCATCGGCGTCACGATTGTGGAACCGGGCGGCGCGCGCACGGAATTCCGCTATGGCAGTGCCAAAGTGGCAAACCTCATGCCGATTTACGACAACACGCCAACCCACGCATTCCTCAAGATGCTCGATCCCGGCAATGGCTTGGCAGCGGGTGATCCTACTCGCATGGCCACGCGCATTATCGAAAGTATCGAGATCGAGCCCGCACCGCTCCGGATGGTTCTCGGCTCCCAGGCGCTGCAAAGCACGATCGATACGCTGAAGAAGCGCATCGCGGGCTTCGAGGCGCAAACCGAACTGGCCGCCTCCACGGATTTTCCGCCGAACGAGTGACTTTCCGGATCCGGCAGGAATGTCCGTCCATCCCTGAAGAAAAAGATGAAATTAAAAGGAAAACATAATGCTTGCTACAATTCTCCATGGTCCCGGCGACGTTCGCTGCGAGGAAGTCTCCGAGCCGAAGATACTCAAGCCGACGGATGCCATCATCAAGCTGTCTGCATCCTGCATCTGCGGATCGGACCTGTGGCCCTATCGCGGCGCCAACGAGGTGACCGCACCGCTCTCAATGGGTCATGAATATTGCGGCGTGGTCGTTGAGGTCGGCAGTGCAGTCAAGACTGTCAAGCCGGGCCAGTTCGTCGTCGGCTCCTTCTGCCTCTCCGACAATACCTGCCCGCATTGCCGCTTCGGTTTCCAGTCGTCCTGCGAACAGCGGGAATTCATGACCGGCGCACAGGCGCCCTATGCCCGCGTGCCTCTGGCCGACGGAACGCTTGTCGCAACCGCCGACATGCCCGCAGATGATCTGATCCCGAGCCTTCTGGCCACATCCGACGTGCTGGGCACCGGCTGGTATGCCGCCGACGCGGCGGGCGTACAGGAAGGCTCGACCGCCGTTGTTGTTGGTGATGGCGCTGTCGGCCTGATGGGCGTACTCGCCGCCAGGCAGATGGGGGCCGAACGCATCATCGCGATGAGCCGCCATAAGACCCGACAGGACCTGGCGCTGGAATTCGGCGCAACCGATATCGTCTCCGAACGCGGTGATGCAGGCGTTGCCCGCATCAAGGAACTGACAGAGGGCGTAGGCGCGGCTTCCGTTCTGGAATGCGTCGGGACGCAGGAATCCATGTCACAGGCTATCGCCTCTGCCCGTCCGGGCGGCAAGATCGGCTTTGTCGGCGTCCCGCATGGCGTCACATTCGACGGCCAGAACCTGTTCTTCCAGCAGAAGAGCCTGCTTGGCGGCCCCGCCCCTGTGCGCCGTTTCCTGCCTTACCTGATGGATCTGGTTGTCGACCGGAAGATCAATCCCGGCAAGGTCTTCGACCTTGAACTGCCGCTGGCTGACGTGGCGGAAGGATACAAGGCCATGGACGAGCGCCGGGCGATCAAGACCCTTCTGCGTTTCTAAAAAAGGAGAGCCGTCGCGTCACCGAATTCAATGACGCGACCGCCCGACCATTCATGAACCCGGCGCATAGGCCCAATCGGATTGAGCCATCTAATCCCGCGGGATTTCCGGCCCACATCAAGGGACGGGTAACCCGCGCGTTTGGCCAACCGAGACCGTAGAAAGAGGAAGATCCGGATGAAGAACATTGCCGCCAGCATCGCCATGTCCACGCTCGCCGTCACAGGCGTGGAGGCCCAGGAAGAACGGCGTCGCGTCGCTCCGCCGGCGGTCTATGACGTTGCCCCGGGACTTGGTCATTTCACCGATAGTGTCCTCTTCGGCGAGGTATGGGAACGAACCGAACTTGCACCACGCGATCGCAGCCTGGTGACGGTCGCGGTTCTCGTCTCCACCGGCAAGTCGGCACAGATCGGCAGCCATGTGCGGCGTGCGCTCGATAACGGCGTAAAGCCCGAAGAGATCGGTGAACTGATCACCCAGCTCGCGCTTTATTCCGGCTGGCCCAATGCGATTTCGGCAGTGCAGGAAGTCGCCCAGGTCTTCGGTGAACGCAATATCGCACCGGTGCGAAACAGCGATGCCGCGCGCATCGAGCTGGAAGCGGCGGCGGAAGCTGCCCGTACCGCGACGGTCAACGCTGCCGTTGCTCCGACAGCCCCTGCCCTTGCCGAACTGACCAACCGCGTGTTGTTCGGTGATCTCTGGCAGAGGCCGGATATTTCCGCCCGCGACCGCAGCCTGATCACGATGGTGGCGCTTGTGGCGATCGGCCAGCCGGAACAACTGCCGTTTCACGCCAATCGGGCGATGGATAACGGCCTGACCGCCTCCGAGGCATCAGAAGCGATCACCCATGTCGCGTTTTATGCAGGCTGGCCGCGCGCCATGTCCGCAGTCCCGGTATTGAAGGCGGTATTCGAAAGCCGTAACGGCACAGCTCAAGCAAAGCCTTCACAAGTGAATTCCCAAGGAGAAAACATGGATCTTCAGGTCACCCGCGCCAACAGCAATCCCGGTCCCGGGCCGGACGCCTACTTCACCGGAGAAGTAAGCGTTGCCGGTCATTACAAGGGCACCGATCCGGCGCGCATCAGTGGCGCAACCGTGTCCTTCTCGGCCGGCGCGCGCACCGCATGGCATACCCATCCTCTCGGACAGACGCTTTTCATCATCTCCGGCAAGGGCTGGGTGCAGAAGGAAGGCGGCCCTGTCGAAACCGTCGGTCCCGGTGACGTGGTCTGGATTCCGCCGCATCTGAAGCATTGGCATGGCGCTTCTGCCGATGAGGCCATGACGCATTTCGCCGTGGCCGAAGCTGAGAACGGCAGCGTCGTAACCTGGATGGAGAAGGTCTCCGACGAGGATTACGCCAGGGCCGACGCAATAGACTGACGAAACCGGGGAGCCGGAGCCGGACGATCATGGGAAACGAATTGCCGAGAAGAAATCTGCTGAAGGCTCTGCCTCTCACTGCCGCCGGCCTTGTGCTGGCGGCGTCGAAGACGTCGGCAGAGCAGCGCCCGGTCGAGACCGGACATACACTCGTCGCCTATTATTCGCGAACGGGAAATACCGCCGTCATAGCCCGCCAGATCAGGCGGGCCATGGACGCGACGCTGTTCGAGATAAAGACAGAAACGCCCTATCCGGAAGATTATCAAACGACGGTCGATCAGGCGCGCCGCGAAACGCAGTCGCAATACCTGCCGCCGCTCGGGCATTTCGTCGCCGATATCGGTCGGTATGATACCGTCTATCTGGGCATGCCGATCTGGGGCATGACCGCTCCGCCGGTGATCCGCTCATTCCTGCGCGCCCACGACATGTCCGGCAAGGTGGTGATCCCCTTCATCACCCATGGCGGATATGGGTTGGGCGATAGTATCGACGTGCTGCGCGCCCATATGCCGGACGCCACGTTACGTCCGGCCTTTTCGATGGAGGCGGACCAGGAGCGCAGAACCCTGGACCGCGTTTCCGGCTGGCTGGCGGAAAACTAGAGCCTTCCCTATTCTGCCGGCAGATAACCGCCCGCCGTCGGCGTCACCACGGTGACGGCTTCGCCCGCCTCGATCAGCGTCTGGGCGCAGCCGGCAAGTTCTTCCACCGAGCCGTCGAGACGGCGCACTGTGGTGAGGCCGAGTTCGCCCTCTGCGCCACCGCCCAGCCCATGCGGGCGGATCGTGCGGTGCGACGAGAGGATGGCGCAATCCATTTTTTCGAGAAAACGGATCGTCCGCTTCGTGCCGCTGCCGGCAGAAAACGCCCCCTTACCACCGGATGCTTCACGGATATGGAAATCCTCCAGCAGCACCGGATAGCGCGTCTCCAGGATTTCCGGATCGGTCAGGCGGGAGTTGGTCATGTGGACATGCACCGCATCCGTACCCGCAAAACCGGTGCCGTCGTTGAATCGGCCTGCCGGTGAGCCGGAGCACAGGGTTTCGTAATACTGGTAAGTGGCGTTGCCGAAGGTGAGATTGTTCATCGTCCCCTGACTGGCGGCAATCGCGCCCAAGGCACCGAACAGCGCATTGGTGACATGTTGTGAGGTCTCCACATTACCCGCCACGACGGCTGCCGGATATTGCGGCTTCAGCATCGAGCCATCCGGCACGATGATCCTGATCGGCTTCAGGCAGCCGGCATTCATCGGGATCGAGCTTTCCACCATGACACGGAAGACATAAAGAACCGCCGCCCGCGTGACCGGTTCCGGCGCGTTGAAATTGTTCTTCTTCTGCTCGCTGGTGCCGGTAAAATCGACGGTCGCTTCGCGCTTTTCCCTGTCGACAGTGATCTTAACCCTGATCGTGCTGCCCTGGTCGGTGGCATATGAGAATTCGGCATCGCCGAGCTTTTCCAGCACCCGGCGAACGCTCTCTTCGGCATTGTCCTGCACATGGCCCATATAGGCCTGCACCACATCCAGACCGAATTGCGCAATCATCTTGCGCATCTCGTGCACGCCCTTTTCGTTGGCGGCGATCTGGGCACGAAGGTCGGCGACGTTCTGGGCGACGTTGCGGGCCGGATAGGGATGATCGGAAAGCAGCCTCGTGATACCCGCCTCATCGAACCTGCCGCGGTCGACGAGCGGAACATTGTCGAACAGAACGCCTTCCTCGTCGACCGTCGTTGCAAGCGGCGTCATCGAACCGGGGGCCGTGCCACCGACATCGGCATGATGACCGCGCGAGGCGACGTAGAACAATATCTTCTCGCCCTTTTCATCGAAAACCGGCGTCACCACCGTGATATCCGGCAGATGCGTGCCGCCATTATAAGGCGCGTTGAGCGCGAAAACGTCGCCGGGACGGATCCTGCCCTTGTTCTGCGCGATGATGCTTTCGACCGAGCGATCCATCGAGCCGAGATGCACCGGCATATGCGGAGCATTGGCGACGAGCGCGCCGTTTTCGTCGAACACTGCGCAGGAAAAGTCGAGCCGTTCCTTGATGTTGACCGATGACGCAGTGTTCTGCAGCGTCACGCCCATCTGCTCGGCAATCGACATGAACAGGTTGTTGAAGACTTCGAGCAGGACCGGATCGGCCTGCGTGCCGACCGCCTTTGCCCGTGACAGCTCCGCGATACGCTTCAGCACGACGTGATCGAGTTTGGTGATCTCGAAAGCCCAGCCATCCTCGACGACGATCGTCTGGTGCGGCTCAACGATCAGGCAGGGGCCATTGGCACGGGCACCCGGTGAAATGTCGGCGCGGCGATAGATGGGAGCATCCCGCCAGGCGCCGCCGGAAAAGAATTTCGTCACTTCCGTCGATACCGGTGCCGCTGTCTCAAGCGCGAATTCCGGCTCGGAACTATCCGCACCGCCACCAATCGCCTCGACTTCATAAGCCTCGAAAATGATCTCGCGGTTCTCGAAGATGAAACCGAACTGCTTCTTGTGCGCACTTTCGAAAGCGGCAGTCATTTCGGCCGCATCGGAAACAGTGATGGACAAGGTCGTATCCGTGCCCTGATAGCGCAGATGGGCGCGATGCAGGACTTCGATATCCGTTTCCGCGACACCCTGGCTTTTCATCTCGCCAAGAACGGCTGCGGTCAACTCGTCACGAACCGGTGAAAGCGACGCGAGCGCTGCCGCAAGACCTTGCGAGACCGTGCGCTGGCGGGTGGCGCGAATATCGGCAAGCCCCATACCATAGGCCGACAGGATGCCGGAAAACGGATGGATCAGCACGGTCGAGATGCCGAGCGCATCGGCCGTGAGGCAGGCATGCTGGCCACCAGCACCGCCGAAGCAGGTCAGCGCGTAATGGGTGACGTCATAACCGCGCTGGACGCTGATTTTCTTGACGGCATTGGCCATGTTCTCCACGGCAATGGCGAGAAATCCGTCGGCCACCTGTTCGGGCGTGCGGCCATCGCCGACCACCTCTGCCATCTCCTCGAAGGCCTTGCGTACGGCCTCCGCATCGAGCGGCTGGTCACGGTTCGGGCCGAAGATCTTCGGGAAGAGATCCGGCGAAAGCTTGCCGAGCATGACATTGGCGTCGGTAACCGTCAGCGGGCCGCCGCGACGATAGGCTTTTGGGCCGGGATTGGCACCGGCCGAATCCGGGCCTGCGCGAAACCGGCCGTTCTCGAAATGCAGGATCGAGCCGCCGCCGGCCGCAACCGTGTGGATCGACATCATCGGCGCGCGCATGCGCACACCCGCCACTTCCGTCTCGAAGGAACGCTCCAGTTCACCGTCATAGTGGGAAACGTCTGTCGATGTGCCGCCCATATCGAAGCCGACCATCTTGTCGAACCCGGCAAGCCGTGACGTCTCTACCGCTCCGACCACGCCGCCGGCCGGACCGGAAAGGATCGCATCCTTGCCTTGAAACAACCGCGCGGCAGTAAGGCCTCCGGAAGACTGCATGAACATCAGCTGCGGGCCGTTCCCACCTGTCCCGTTCGCGTCCGCGCCAAGCTCTTCCGCCACCTGCTCCACATAACGGCGCAGGATCGGCGACAGATAGGCATCGACCACCGTCGTGTCGCCCCGGCCGACAAGCTTGATCAGCGGCGAGACTTCGTGGCTGACGGAAATCTGGGTGAAACCGATCTCGCCGGCAATACGCGAGACAAGCTGTTCGTGAGCCGGATACCGATAGGCATGCATGAAGACGATGGCGATTGCGCGATAGCCGGCATCGAACCGGGCCTCAAGGTCGGCGCGGACGGTCGCTTCATCCGGTACTGCCTCGACCTCACCATCGGCGCGGACGCGCTCATCGACTTCGACGACGGCACTGTAAAGCAGTTCCGGCTTGATGATCTTCTTGGCAAAAATGTCGGCACGGGCCTGATAACCGATCGCCAGCGCATCGCGGAAACCCCGTGTGGTAACGAGCAGCGTCTTTTCGCCCTTGCGCTCCAGAAGCGCATTGGTGGCAACCGTCGTGCCCATCTTTACCGCGCCGATCAACCCGGAGGGGATCGGTTCTCCGGCCACGACGCCTAAAAGCTCGCGAATGCCCTGGACCGCCGCGTCCCTATAAGCCTCCGGATTTTCCGAGAGAACCTTGTGCGCAACCAGGGTTCCGTCCGGCTTTCGGCCGACGATATCGGTAAACGTGCCGCCGCGATCGACCCAGAAATCCCACTTACTGCCGGTTGCGTTGCCAGCCATGCCGTCCCCCTTGGAAGCTCGATTTGCTTCAACGAAAACAGTTCGTCGACAAAACGTCAATGATTAGTTGACAGGAAAATGCCCAATGCTGCATCATGCCCATCGAACAGGCAAAAGGCCGCAAAGAGCCTTGCCTGCAACGGCAACCGAGGGGAAGCCACATGAGCGATTTCCGCATTCCTGAGCGGAGGACACGTCATGTCCGCCGCTGATCCGCACCACAGCATATTTCCCGAATGGCTCCGCAAAGGGCTGGATGGGTTGTATCTTGCTTCCGGCTGGCTGGCCGGGCTTTTCCTCATCTCGATCTTCGTCATCATGCTGGCGCTTTCCGCCGGCCGACCGCTCGGCATAGACGTGCCGGCCGGTGACGACTTCGCCTCCTGGGCGATGGCGGCCTCCGCCTTTCTCGGTTTGGCCCATACCTTCCGCTCCGGGGAGATGATCCGTGTCGGCCTGCTGATCGAGCGGCTGACCGGCCGGACCCGCCAGCTCTTCGAAGTCGCAGCCCTTCTGATCGGATCTGCCGCTGCGGTCTATTTCGCGTGGTATGCCTTCGACATGAACCGCACCTCATGGGAGTTCAACGACCTCGCCCAGGGCGTGATCGCCATGCCGTTATGGATCCCGCAGATCGGCTTTTCCGGCGGACTGATCATCCTTGCCGTCGCCATGGTCGACGAGCTTGTGCATGTGCTGTTCGGCGGCTTGCCCCGTTACGAAAAACCTGCACCGGACACGCCGGAAGAAGCCATCGAACGCGCCATCCAGAGCGGGGCCTGATCTCATGGGTACAGTCGAACTCGTCGAAATTTCCGGCATCATTCTGGTTGCCCTCCTGGCGCTTCTGGCAAGCGGCGTGTGGATCGGCTTTTCGCTGCTGATCTGCGGCTTCATCGCTATGCTGTTCATGCCGGGCATCCCGATCGGCGCCGTGCTCGCCACCAATTCCTGGAGCAATGGCGCCTCCTGGTCGCTCGCGGCCCTGCCCCTTTTCGTCTGGATGGGTGAAATCCTGTTTCGGACGAAACTTTCGGAAGAAATGTTCCGTGGCCTGGCGCCCTGGCTCGGCTGGCTTCCGGGTCGCCTCATGCATGTCAACGTGCTCGGCTGCGGCCTGTTTGGCTCGATTTCCGGATCATCCGCCGCAACGACGGCGATGATCGCCAAGATCGCCCTGCCGGAGTTGAAGAAGCGCGGTTACGACGAAATGGTCAGCCTCGGTTCGCTTGCCGGTGCCGGCACGCTCGGCATCCTCATCCCGCCGTCGATCACCATGGTGGTTTACGCGGTAGCGGCCAATGTCTCGATCATCCAAATCTTCCTTGCCGGCTTCCTGCCGAGCCTGATCGTCATGGTTCTTTATTGCGGTTACATCGCCGTCTGGTCGCTGCTCAACCCGGACAAGACACCGCCGGCCCCGCCTAAGATGAGCTTCAAGGAAAAGCTGAAGGAATCGGCAAACCTCATCCCGGTCACGCTGCTGATCATCCTTGTTTTCGCAACGCTGCTGCTCGGCTGGGCAACGGCAACGGAATGCGCTGCATGGGGCGTGCTCGGCTCGCTTGGTATCGCGGCATGGTCGAAATCGCTCACCTGGAAATCCTTTTGGGAAAGCGTGATGGGCGCGACCCGGCTGACCTGCATGATCATGCTGATCCTGACCGGTGCCGGCTTCATGTCGATCGCCATGGGCTATACCGGCATTCCGAACGCGCTTGCCGCATGGGTCGACAGCTTCAACCTCAGCCCCTTCGCGCTGATTGCCGTCCTCACGGTCATGTATATTCTGCTGGGTGCAGCACTGGATGGTCTGTCCATGATCGTGTTGACCACCGTCGTCGTCTTGCCGATGATCCAGCAGGCCGGTTTCGACCTCGTCTGGTTCGGCATCTTCCTCGTGCTGATCGTCGAGATGGCCGAGGTTTCGCCGCCTGTCGGTTTCAATCTCTTCGTCCTCCAGACGATGAGCGGTCGCGACAGCCTGACGGTAGCGAAAGCTTCGCTACCCTTTTTCTTCCTGCTCGTGGCGACAGTCGCCATCATCACGGTCTTCCCGGAAATCGTGATGGTTCTGCCGCAAATGGCGTTTCCGGGATAACAAGAGAGGGAACTGAACACGATGAACGTAACTGGAAAATTTGCGCGCCTGGGCTTTGCTGCCGCTGCCCTTCTCGCCACCACCGCACCGTCCTTCGCGGCCAGCTGGGTCCTGCCGTCCGCCTATCCGCCGGCAAACTACCACGTCGAAAACCTCAACCAATTCGCCAAGGATATCGACGAAGCGACCAAGGGCGAGCTGAAGATCACCGTCCATCCGAACGCCTCTCTGTTCAAGGCGCCGGATATCAAGCGTGCCGTCCAGACCGGCCAGGCGCAGGTCGGCGAAGTTCTGCTGTCGCTGCATGAAAACGAAAACCCGGTCTTCGGCCTCGACGTCGTGCCGTTCCTGGCGACAAGCTTCGACCAGTCGAAGAAGCTCTATGACGCCTCCAAATCCGCCATCGAACAGGCGCTCGACAAGCAGGGCCTCAAGCTTCTCTACACCACGCCGTGGCCGCCGCAGGGCATCTTCACCAAGAAGGACGTCAACTCCGTTGCCGACCTCAAGGGCCTGAAATGGCGCGCCTATAATGTCGGCACCTCGCGCATCGCCGAAATCGTCGGCGCGCAGCCGGTTACGGTTCAGGCAGCCGAACTGCCGCAGGCGCTGGCAACCGGCGTCGTCGACGGCCTGATGACGTCATCGGCCACCGGTGTCGACTCGAAGATCTGGGAATCGCTCACCCACTATTACGACACCCAGGCCTGGATTCCGAAAAACGCCATCTTCGTCAACAAGGCGGCCTTTGCAGCGCTCGATCCCGCCACCCAGAAGGCCGTGACCGATGCGGCAGCAGCGGCCGAAACCCGCGGCTGGGCGCTCGCCGCCGAAAAGACGGCCGCCTACATGGACACGCTCAAGAAGAACGGCATGCAGGTCCTGGAACCGAGCGCCGAACTGAAGACCGGTCTGTCGGAAGTCGGCGCCAAGTTGACGGAAGACTGGTCGAAAAAGGCAGGAGCCGACGGCCAGGCCATTCTCGACGCCTACAAGAAATAATCGGACGGCGCTGCGGCGGCCATGCCGTGGCGCCTTTCCTTCGCGGGAGAGGAGGGAGCATGTCACAGGAAAAGCAGCCGCTGGCGGAGCACAGTCTCGGCCCGATCGTGTCCTCGGAACATCTGGCAAGCGGCGCGCTTCCCGCACTCTCCGAGATCGAATTCGGCCTCGTCATGCTCAACCATGCCTTCAGCCGCTGGATGGTCCGCTGCATGGCAGCGGCCGGCGTGCCGGATCTGTCGCCGGTCGATATTCTCGTCCTGCACAACATCAACAGCCGCAACAAGCCGAAGACGCTCGCCGACATCGCCCTCGTTTTGAATATCGAGGACACGCATGTCGTGACCTATGCGCTGAAAAAGCTGGAAAGGCTGAAGCTGATCAAGTCCGGCCGTCGCGGCAAGGAAAAGCTGGTCATGGTGACCGAGGCCGGTGCGGATGCCTGCGCCCGCTACAAGGCGACACGCGAGAGCCTGCTCGTAAAGTCCGTGCTATCGACAGAGGTTGCGACCGACAGTCTCTCGCAGGTTGCCGCAAGGCTGCGTGCGCTTTCCGGTCATTACGATCATGCAGCTCGTGCGGCCGCGTCGCTTTGAACTGAAAGAACTGCTTGAATACGAAAAAATACACCGGTGATCAGCACAGGTGACAATTTCGACCTGCCTCGAAAAATGGCGAGGCAGGCCGGTTTCAAAAAATTACATTGCCGCAGGCGACAGCGTTACCGATGTACCGGTCGCAGCAAGGTTGAGGCCAAGCTGGCCGGTCACGCTCACCGTCTGAAGGTGGATCGATCCGGATGTGCCGCCGACGAGGATGTTTGCGCCAACACCTGCGCCAACGGTGGCTTCCGCCGTTGCACCCTGATAAAGGCCGCCGAGCGAACCGTGGTGATAACCTGCAGTCGGTGCGAAGACCGCCCAGATCAGCCGGCTGCGGGTGGTGAAGCCAAGATCGACGCCCATCTTGCGAACGACGCCGGTGTAGCGGTCAAGCGGCTCGCTGCCCATGGTCGATTTGAAGACGCAGTCAGCTTCCTTGGCAGAGCCTAAGACATAACCGACGCCGCCACCGATCGAGCAATCGAGATAACCGATCCGTACACCACCGCGCTGATCAGACTCTTGATAGGTTGGCACGGCATCACGTCGGCCAATGACGTCAGCGGCCGATGCGACCGTCGCAACGAATGCGACCGGAAGGGCGGCGAGGGCCACGGCAATTGTCTTTTTCATCCCTGTACTCCTTATAATATTATGTTCATCCGTTCGGGTGCGGATGACACACAGCGTTGACTAACGCATGTGGCAGAAGAATGATCCAAAATATAGGAACACGAAATATCTCGCCCTGCGCGCCAACGTGACTGCGTGTTTCATAACGATCACGGGTGAGCCAGTTAGACGTATGCAGCGCTACGTCCAGGCGTAGCGAACGATATGGAAAAAGACCGGTGCGGCGAAAACCAGGCTGTCGGCTCGGTCCAGCATACCGCCGTGGCCTTCGATCATGTGGCCCCAGTCCTTGACTCCGCCGTCGCGCTTGATGGCGGAAGCGACAAGGCCACCGAAGAACCCCATGACGCAGGACAGCGCGGCAAGCATTCCGGCTTCCAGCGGCGAAAAGGGCGTCAGCCAGTAAAGCCCTGCGCCCATCAGCGATGCACTGGCGATCCCGCCGATCAGTCCCTCCCAGGTCTTGGACGGCGAGATACTGGGAGCAACCTTGTGACGACCGAAAAGCTTGCCGAATACATATTGCAGAACGTCGCTGCCCTGCACGGTCGCAATAAGGAATGCGATCAGCAGCAGTCCCCGCCCTTCAATGCCCGGAATGGGCAAGGTCACCAGCGCCGGCACATGGCTGATGCAGTAGACGGAAAGCATGATGCCCCATTGCTGCTCGCTGACCCGCTCGAGAAAGCGGGACGTGTCTCCGCGCATCGCCGTCAGTGCCGGCATGGCCAGGAAGCAGTAGACCGGAATGAAAATCGAATAGAGCCCGTACCAGTCGATCCAGATCAAATAATATTGCACCGGGTTGATGATCAGGAACATGCCGAGCAACGTCCAGCGGTCCGCATGGCGCGTATTGGTCAGCGTCACATATTCCCGCAACGCGGCAAAGGACACGAAGGCAAAAAGCAGGATCACCCCGCCGGCGCCGAACAGGAAGGCAAAGCTGATGCCCGCCACCATGATCCACCAGGCCTTGATCCGAGCATTGAGATTGTCGAGCGTCGACGGCAGCGGCTTCGGGCTGCGCCAGGAGAGCCCCCCCGCAATCACGCTTGCCGTCAAAAGCACGCCGACCAGACCGAGAAAAAGGCGCGTGGTGTCATCGCTCATCGGCTGTTTCCATCCTTTTGGGGTGCAAGCGCCAGAAGAGCCTGCCGGGCGCGGTCGAGAAAGATCTTGCGGTCTTCGCCTTCGTTGAGCGCCACCGGCTCACCGAAAACGACACGGCAGAGAAGCGGGATCGGCAGAAGCGCGCCCTTGGGCAACACACGCGACATGTTCTCGATCCAGCAAGGCACCAACTCGACATCCGGCCGGGCGGCTGCAAGATTGTAGAGGCCGGACCGAAACCGCAAAAGCGCTTCCTCCGTCATGTTGCGCGTCCCTTCCGGAAAGAAGATCAGCGATTGTCCTGCATCAAGCGCATCGAGCATCACCTGCATCGGGTCGACCGTTCGCTCTACCCAGTTGCGCTCGACAAGCACGGTGCGCAGCAGGCGGCGGGAAATGAACTGGCGCACACGGCCCGAACCCCAGTAATCTGCACCCGCGACAGCCGCCGTCCGGCTGCGCTCAGCCGGCGTCAGGCAGGTCGAAACAAGAATGAAATCGCCATGGCTGGCGTGATTGGCGAAATAGATGCGCTGGCGGCCATTCGGCGCCGATCCCGCCCATATGGGGCGCACCCCGGTTACCGCCCGCGCAAGAACGGCGAGCAATGAGCCGGAGACGATCTGAAGCACGGATGCGCGGCCTCTCATTGGGGACCTCCATTCATCGCATCGAGCAGAAGAATGCCGTAAAGCACGATGGCAACGGCAAGGCTCAGCCATTGCAGCAGGATAAGCCGGCGGCATCCGGAAAGCCGTTGCGACAGCGGCGCCGAAACGGCAGGCTTCGTCCTCAGCCCCATTCGCGCCAATACGTCATCGATCGCTGCTAGGCCCACCTCTTCGCTGTCATGCGAAAGCGCTATGCGAAATAGTGCTGTATCGAACAGGAGATGAACCGAGAGCGCCAGAGCAACAAGGCAG
This sequence comes from Aliirhizobium wenxiniae, assembly GCF_014201355.1. GTDB lineage: Bacteria > Pseudomonadota > Alphaproteobacteria > Rhizobiales > Rhizobiaceae > Neorhizobium > Neorhizobium wenxiniae. Next base: position 231,778 of record NZ_JACHEG010000004.1, on the reverse strand, counting down.
AAGGCCAGCAACAGCAACCATCCGAGTGCTGCGCCAAACCCATGAGCGCCTGCCGTCAACGGTGCGACGGCCAGCAGCAATAGTGCGACCAAGCCACCACCGATGCCGTTGCAGCGCAACCGCCAGACCGCCTTTGCCGTTGCTGCCTTCCAGTCGCTCATCGCGCCGCCTCATCGATCGCCGCATAGACTTCCGGCTTGAGATGTACCGGGCGGCCGAGCGCCTTGAGTTGCTCGACTGCCACGGCCGCGTTGGCCGCATGGCCGGACCGCACGAGCCAGCATGCGACCACGGCGGCACTGCGCTGAAAACCGAGTGCGCAGCAGACAAGCACCAGGCCGCTGCCGTGGGCTTCCTCGACCGCAAGCGCTCCATCGCGGATGCTTGACACGGTTAGCGGCAGCAGGTCGAGCGACGGTATCGCACGCCAATGGAGATCGGCAGCGCGGGGCGTGGGAAATTCGGCCGTCATGTCGACGACCGAGGCATAGGCCGCAAGTTCGCTACGGTTGGGAGCACGCCCGAGGAACACCCCGTCGCCAATCTCGACCGCGGCCGGAAGCTTGTGCGTCCACCACCAGCGGTTCACCCGTGCGCCGAGGCGATAGGGCCAGAGCAGAAAGCGGCTCGCAAGGCTCGTCACCCCGTCGCCTTGCTTTTGAAAGACCTTCGGTCCTGCTCCGGCATAACCGATGGCGACCAGTGCCAAGGCGAGGCTCGGCCATAGCCACAACAGGCCTGCACCGTTGTTGTGCACCGAAACTGCCGCAATCAGCAGGAAGATTGTCGCACCGATCGCATAAACGACCGCCAGCCGCAGGGCTTTTCGATTTTTCGTGAGGCGAAACGCAACAAGCGGCGAGGCTCTATCCGCCGGGAACAGCCAGAGTGCGAACAGGCCGAGCAGCGCTCCCGTTGGAATATCGATGACATGGTGCTGCCAGGTGGTCAGCACCGAAAGCCCGATCAGCAGGCACCATACGTGCCAGATCCCGCGTGGAAAGCCTTTCAGGCGGTGGCGCCAATGGTCCCAGATGATGACCAGAAGAGCGATATGCAGCGATGGCGCCTGGTTGAACGGCTTGTCGAAACCGCCGAGAACATCGAACATGAAGCCCGGAAGGCCATCGGTTGCCGGCCGCACGAAAATCGCCTGCAAGGGAAATGCGATAAAGCAGATTACCGCCACGATCTGCGCCGTCAGATACCGGCGCGCCAGACGGCCGACATCCTGCGGCGTGTCGTTAACGAAGAGAGACAGCGCATAAAACGCATTGATCGACCAATAGGGAATGATCGTCCAGGCGAAGAAAGGGATGTGCTTTTCCCAGCCGAAGGCAAGGTTCGGCACGTCGGCGCGCAGCGAAGCCAGCCAGTTTGCCACGCCATAGGTGAGATAGAAAAATGGAGCGAGGAAAAGCAGCCAGAGCGCTGCCGTTCGCATGACAGCGCTGCGCGTACCGACCGGAACCGATGCAATTCCCTCCCCCATGCCGACCTCAGATACGCTCGGCCAGCGAAACGGTGAAGATGCCCCATTTGTCGATGCGCTGCTCGATCTTGCGGAAACCGGCAGCAGCCACCAGCTGGTCCATTTCCTGCTGGGTGCGCCGGCGCATGATCCAGGCCTCGCCGCCGCGGTGAGAGGTGAGCGCCCGCGCGATCATCTCGAGCTGCGGATGCCATGGCTGGCCTGTATAGAGCAGCAGTGACCCCGGCTCCAGCGCCTGGGAAAGACCTGCAAGCGAGGCTTCGATAGCGCCGTTATCCGGGAACAATTCGTAGAGGCCGGAAACCACGGCGAGCGTCGGTCGGGGCTCGATCGAAGCCAGTCCAGCAGTATCGAAAGCATCGGCGCGATGGAAGCTCGCAATGTCACTCAGGCCACGCTCAGCGATGAGTGCTGTGCCTTTCTCGACATTGATCGGAGAATAATCCTGCAGCCGGATACTGTCCGGCTTTACGTTGGATGCCACCACGGCATCGAGAATATAGCGCCCGTGGCCGGCAGCGATATCGAGCACCCGCAACGGCTTTCCCTCGGCCTTCAGGCGCACCAGCGCCTTACCGATCAGTTCCTCCAGATGCACCTTGCGCTGCCGGATGCCGCGCCAGCCGATCGCATCGAGAAACTGCCGGTCGATCAACCGGCCACCGGGACCAAGGCCTCGCGCATCGTTTTCATAGATATAATCGAGTGTCGAACCAGAATCGAAGCCGGTGCGCAGGCCCGTCCTGATACCATCGGAAAAGAAACCACCGAAGCGGATCGAGGCACGCGTCAAAGCCCAATATAGTCCGCGCGGCGAGGTGATAGACAATGGCGTAGCCAACCGGTCGGCCTCGTCGCGGCTGTAACCGGATAGGTGCGCCCGCCTCAGATCAGCAACAACCGGCGCCTCCTCGAAGCGTTCTGCGATGAACGAGCGCACCTTCTTGACGGCCTTGGCCCGGTCGCGTTCGCCCAGCGTGTCGTGATAAAAACCGGGCAGCACGTGACGTTCCTTGATCGTGCTGCCGAGGTTTTCGAAAAAGCGATGCTGCGGCGTGTGGCGCACAACGAAATCGCTGCCAGAAATCAGCAATTGCGTCGGCACCGTGATCGCGCGGGCGTCCGCTACAACCCTGTAGCCAGCCTCGTAAAGCTCCAGAAGAATGTTGGAGGCGATCGGACGAGTAATCAGCGGATCGCTCTCGAAAGATGCGATACGATCGGCGTCATGCGTCAGGAACCGCGCCTTGACATAGGAATTGACGAAGAACGTGCCTTTCAGCTTCTGCCACAGCGCAATCCCCTCCCGGGCGAAGGGCACGTAAAGCTTGACGTCAAAGGCCGGCGACGCCAGCACCAGGGCGCGGATCCCCGGAGCGTAATCATGCACCCATGTGGATGCGAGCACCGCGCCGACGCTCTGGGCCACGACCGCAACCTGATCGATGGCAAAACCGCCGGTCTCGCGGATGTGGCGGACGAAGCAGTCGAGGTCGCGCACCGAATGCGCAAACGACGGCGAGTGACCGCGTTCGCCGGGAGATCGGCCATGCCCACGCGCATCCCAGGCGTAAAAGGCGAAATCATCGAGACCAAGCTCTTCAACGAGATGGGCAACCCTGCCGCCATGCTCGTGGCCGCGATGCAGAAGCACGATCGCACCCTTGGCTATACCGGAACGGGCAGGCCAGCTGCGATAGAAGAGTTCGACCCCGTCATGGCTCGCAAACGCGGATTCAATCATGCCTTTTCACTCCCCCTCGGCTGTTCTGCACTCTATACGTAAGAGGACCCCAGTTTTGCAGTTGATTTCTTCAACTTGCGTCTGCATTTCTTGAAAGCAATCAAGCGGATTCGAGCTTTCATGTCGATCTACAAACTGAAGTCGTCATTCCAGGCCATTCTTCGCCCGCTCGTCGTGCGGTTCGCAGCGATGGGGGTGACCGCCAATCAGGTGACGCTGTTTGCGTCAATCGTTTCGGTTGCGATCGGCGTCCTGTTGATCATCGAGCCTCTGCCGGCGCTATTTGCGCTCGTGCCAATCTGGATGTTTCTCCGCATGGCCTTCAATGCAGTGGATGGCATGCTGGCGCGCGAGCATGGCCAGCAATCCGCGCTTGGCGGCTATCTGAACGAGATTACCGATGTCGTGTCGGACGCAGCGCTCTACATCCCCTTCGCGCTGATTGCGCCTTTCTCCCTGCCATGGATCGCAGCCATCATTTTTCTTGCGATGCTGACGGAATTTGCCGGCGTTCTCGGCATCGCGCATGGCAAGGGACGCAATTACGAAGGACCGATGGGTAAGAGCGACCGTGCCCTGCTCTTCGGAGCCTTGGGCGCGCTCGTTGCCATATTCGAAACCCTGCCGGACTGGACATGGCATATCCAGCCCATGGCCTGCGTCCTGCTGATCTGGACAGTGGTCAACCGCATGCGCGCCGGTCTGGCAGATTCGGGCTGATCGGTTAGCGCCAGGATCAGCGTTTGTCGCCGAAACGGCGTGCCGTGGCGCGGCCCGTTACCTGTTCCCAGTGTTCGTCCGCCCGCCGTTCAAAGGTTGCGGCATCGCGCGCATCGCTCTGGTAGAAGGCGCCGCGCGGCACGTCCGGCGCATAGACCTGATCGCTCCAGCCGCGGCCATCATCATGCGGAAAGGCATATCCGACATGGCCGAGCGCCGCCGCTCCTTTGTAATGTGCGTCGCGTAGATGCATAGGCACGGATGAAGGCGCCTCGCTCGCCACATGGGCAAGTGCCAGCGAAATGCCGCGGCAGGCGGAATTCGATTTCGGCGCGCGTGCCACATGAAGGGCTGCATGCGCCAGCACGATCTGCGCTTCCGGATAACCGATTTTTTCCACCGCATGAAGCGCTGCAACAGCCGTCTGCAGCGCGGTATTGTCCGCCAGCCCAACATCTTCCGAGGCGTGGATCATGATGCGACGGGCGATGTAGCGCGGATCCTCGCCGCCATGCACCAACCGCGCCAGCCAGTAGAGCGTCGCATCCGGATCCGAGCCACGCATGGATTTCACGAAGACCGAGACCACATCATAATGCGCGTCTCCGGACCGGTCATGATTGACCGGTGCCGCCGCATAAGCCTCGTCGACCATTGCCTCGGTGATGACCACCGGCTTGTCCGAAGGATGGCCGACGGCGAGGCTTTCGAGCACCGTGAGGGCACGGCGCGCGTCCCCGCCGGAGCGGCCGGCAATGCGTCGCAGCAGTGCCGGTGCAAGCTCGACCGCAATGCCTTTGCCGACAAGATGATCAAGCCCGCGGCGCACGACCTCCTCCATCTCCTCGATCGCCAGGGGCTCTAGCTTCAGGATGGTCGAGCGCGAAATCAGAGCCGGCGTCAGCGAGTGATAGGGGTTGCCGGTCGTTGCCCCGATGAAATCGGCGATCCCCTCCTCGCAGAGCGCCAGAAGATGATCCTGCTGCGTTGCGCTGAAGCGATGCACCTCATCGGCGAACAGCAGCGTCGGGCGCATGCGCGCCTCGTCGGCGATCTTTCGAATATCGGCAACATTGTTATGCGCGGCATGCAGCGGCCTGAAATTCTTGCCCAGCATGTTGCCGATGGCGCGGGCAATCGAGGTTTTTCCAAGACCCGGCGGGCCATATAGAATGATACTGCCAAGCCGCCCGGCCGCGATGCGCCTGCGCAGCATAGTTCCCTCGCCGAGAACCTTCTCCTGACCGATAACCTCGTCGAGTGTTGCCGGGCGCAATTCCGCAGCAAGCGGCATGGAGCCGGTGCGCGGTGCGGCATCGAAAAGATCGGTCATAGGAGCCTCATCGAAAGGATTTCCATTCCGACGGCTGCATCTACGTCGCTACCCGCCGGATCAGGTTCGTCTACCGGCCCCGGCAGGCCGGGTCAAATACAGCAATTCGCTCCGCGAGCTGGTGCGGATACTTAACTGGTTCATCCACCGTCGGATTGACTGGCACAGCGAGGCTCTATGAGCTCACATCCTTGAACAACAATAGATATCCCCAATGCATTCATTCCCAAATTCTGCCCGCTCTGATAGCAGATCAAATGGGAGATATGACGATAGATTTGAGACCAGACAGGACCTCGTTTGCCGGATAAACAAACACATATCGAGCTCATTGCCGCACTCACTGCCGTGACGAGCGGTGTTCCGCGTGTCATGACGGTAAGAGCGGGAGAGGCGCTACCGTCTGGTCCGTTCGAGCTGGGCCACCGCAGCCTGCAATCGGGTTTGCGCGAATGGATTGGCGACCAGACCGGACACCCCATTGGTTATCTCGAGCAACTCTACACATTCGCCGACCGGGATCGTTCATCGGCGGGGGGCGATGAAGGCAGGACGATTTCGATCAGCTATCTTGGGCTTGTTCGCGAACAGGCAGCGCCCGGTGCAGGCAGGCCCGGCTGGCATGGCTGGTACGAGTATTTTCCTTGGGAAGATCATCGCGATGGAAGACCCAATTGTCTTCTGTCCATCGCAAAAGGTCTACACGCATGGATCATCGCCGAACCTTCCCGGCGCGAACATCGCCAGCGCCGAACCGATTTCGCCTTCGGGCTGGACGGCAGCCCTTGGAACGAAGACCTGGCATTGCAGCGATATGAATTGCTTTACGAGGCCGGGATCGTGGCGGAGGCGGGGGGAAAAGCCGATCCTGCGACCGGGCGCCCGATGTTTGCGGATCATCGCCGTATTCTTGCGACTGGAATCGCAAGGCTGCGCGCCAAGATCAAATATCGACCGGTCGTCTTCGAACTGATGCCGGAAAATTTTACACTGCTGCAGCTGCAGCGAACCGTCGAGTCGCTGGCGGGGCTGACACTGCACAAACCAAATTTCCGGCGGCTCATAGATCAACAGGAGTTGATCGAGGAAACCGGCGGCATGAGCAGCGAGACCGGCGGCCGTCCGGCCAAGCTCTTTCGTTATCGGCATGCGGTCCTTGAAGAACGAGCCCTGTCGGGTTCGAGACTTCCGCTCTCGCGCAATTGACATAATCTCGAATCGAGAATAACTAGCTTGCCCCATATATACTCAAATTGAGTATTAACGGAGGCTATCGATGAATTCGCCCATTTCCATGTTATCGCTCTATGAGCGCGTTCGCAGAGTCATGCCTGAAGCCGAGTGGTTGTCGCACCAGAAAGACGTTGAAGCGATCCTCGAGTTGAAACGAAGCCGTAATGCGGTAATCCTCGCACATAATTACCAGACACCGGAAATCTTCCATGGCGTTGCCGATATCGTTGGCGACAGTCTGGCGCTCGCTCGCAAGGCAATCGATGTAGAGGCGGACGTGATCGTTCTGGCCGGCGTTCATTTCATGGCCGAAACAGCCAAGTTACTCAACCCGGAAAAACCCGTGCTCATCCCGGATATGGGCGCAGGCTGTTCGCTGGCCGAATCCATCACGCCGGAAGACGTGGCGCTTCTGCGTCAGGCCCATCCCGGCGTACCGGTTATCACCTATGTAAACACATCGGCAGCCGTGAAAGCGGCATCGGATATTTGCTGCACGTCGGGCAATGCAAAGAAGGTTGTCGAATCTCTTGGCGCATCGAAAGTCCTGATGATCCCGGATGAATATCTGGCACAAAACGTGGCGCGCGAGACAGATGTCGAGATCATAGCCTGGCATGGCCACTGCGAAGTGCATGAGCTTTTCACCCCCCAGGATGTGCGCGACCTGCGCGATGCGCATCCCGGCATCACCATTCTGGCGCATCCCGAATGTCCGCCTGACGTGGTAGCGGAAGCTGATTTTGCTGGCTCCACTGCTGTCATGTCGGACTATGTCGGAGCCAAGAGCCCGGCGCGCGTCGTTCTTCTGACAGAGTGTTCGATGAGCGACAACGTCGCGGTCGACCATCCGGGCGTGGAATTCATCAGACCCTGCAACCTCTGCCCGCATATGAAGCGCATCACGCTCTCCAATATCCGCCTGGCACTGGAAGAAAATCGCCACGAGGTGATCGTCGATCCCGCCGTGGCGGCAGGCGCACGGCTCGCTGTCGAAAGGATGCTGGCGATATGACGGAGTATCTCGATCGCTTCGCCGGCCATGTCGTGGTGGTCGGCAGCGGGCTCGCGGGACTGGTCACTGCACTGACGCTGGTTCCGCAGCCGGTTCTTCTCCTGACACAGGCGGCATTGGGGACCGAAAGCTCCAGCGCATGGGCGCAAGGCGGTATCGCCGCAAGCCTTGGCGATGACGACAGCCTCGGCTTGCATCTGGCAGACACGCTGGCAGCAGGCGACGGATTGTGTGACGCCGAAGTCGCGGCTGCAATCCTCGCAGACGCACCGGCCGCGATCGCATCGCTTGAGAATTCCGGCGTGCGGTTCGACCGGAGCCCGGACGGAGCGCATATGCTTGGACTGGAGGCTGCTCATTCACGGCGACGCATCGTTCATGCTGCGGGCGACGGATCGGGAGCCGCTATTGTGCATGCCCTCGTGGAGAAGGTTAGCCGCACGCACTCTATCACAGTCATGGAGGATATCGAAGTCCGCCGCTTGCTGAAGACAGACGATGTACTGTCCGGTCTTATCTGCGCAAGCCGATCAGGGCCTCTCGTCATTCCTGCAACGCAGATCGTTCTCGCCACTGGCGGACTTGGTGGTCTTTACGAAATGGCCACGACCCCCAGCGGCAATTACGGGCAAGGCATCATGCTTGCCGCCCGTGCCGGCGCCAAGCTTGCCGACATGGAATTCGTACAATTCCATCCAACCGCGCTCGACGCCGCCAACTGGTCCGCCGGGCGGCCGTTGGCGCTTGTCAGCGAGGCAGTGCGTGGCGAGGGTGCCATTCTTGTCAATGACAGGAATGAGCGGTTTATGGCCGATCAACCGGGTGCCGAGCTTGCCCCACGCGATGTCGTTGCCAGAGCTATCAGCGCCGAAATCGCCAAAGGCAACCGGGTTTTTCTCGATGCGAGAGAGGCTTTAGGACAAGGCTTTGCCAGCCGTTTCCCGACAATAACTCTTCTATGCCGAGAAGCCGGTGTTGACCCGTTGCAAGAACGCATTCCCGTTCGGCCTGCCGTTCACTATCACATGGGCGGCGTCGCAACCGATCTTCAAGGACGCAGTACTCTCGATGGCCTCTGGGTCGTCGGCGAGGCCGCCTCGACCGGCCTGCATGGTGCAAACCGGCTAGCCAGTAATTCTCTTCTTGAAGCCGCGGTCATGGGCATGCGCGCCGCCCGCGATATTCTTGAGAAGCCAAGGTCAATGGCTCCGATATGCAACGCGATCGAACTGCCGGTATCATCGGATCTTTCGTTTGTCCGACCCATCGTCTCTCGTAGTCTCGGTGTATTGCGCAATTCACAGACGATAAGATCTGCGATCGGAAGTTTGCTGCCATTGGTGGAAAAGGATGGGGCGGCGACTGATCCCGCGCTTGTGGCGATTTCCATCGCCGTCTTTGCATTAATGCGGGAAGAGTCACGTGGGGCCCATGCCCGGACCGATTACCCGCTCAGCCTTCCGGACGCTCGACGCCGAAGAATGACATTTAGTGCCGTGCTGGCCACCGCCCGCGAAATGGCGCCCCTATCCCTTATTCACACTGCTTGAAGAGCGACATACGAGATGATTGCACCGCTTCCCCGGATCGTTATCGAACCCACGGTACGCAACGCCCTAATCGAGGACTTGGGACTTGCCGGCGACATCACGTCAGCAGCTGTCATTCCGGTCGGACATCGCTCACGCCTTGCGATGGTCAGTCGCAAACGAGGCGTGATCGCCGGTCTCGATGCCGCCGAGCTTGCGTTTCAACTCATAGATCCGGCGGTTGGCATGGTTCGCCATATGGAAGACGGTTCGGTGGTGAAGCCCGGCGATGTGATCGCCACGATCGAAGGGCCTTCCCGCGCCTTGCTGGCCGGCGAACGTACTGCACTGAACTTTCTCGGCCACCTCTCCGGTATAGCGACCGTGACGGCGGGCATCGTGTCAGCCATTTCAGACAGCAAAGCGTCGGTCGTCTGCACCCGCAAGACGACACCGGGACTAAGGTCGCTCGAAAAATACGCCGTACGAGCCGGGGGCGGCATGAACCATCGTTTTGCGCTGAACGATGCGGTTCTCATCAAGGATAACCATATCGCGATTGCCGGCTGTATCGCCGAAGCTATCCGGCGCGCAAAGGCGGGGGTTGGGCACATGGTCAAGATAGAAGTCGAGGTCGATACGCTCGATCAGCTGCACGAAGCCATGCAGATCGGGATCGATGCCGTCCTGCTCGACAACATGACGCCGATCCAGTTGCGCCAGGCGGTCGATTTCGTCGCCGGTCGGGCGATTACCGAGGCTTCCGGCAATATCAATCCGACGACAGCAGCTGAAGTCGCCGCCTCAGGCGTGGATCTACTATCAGTCGGCTGGATCACCCATAGCGCACCGGTGCTGGATATAGGACTAGACTACATTTAAGGCACGATATGCCTCGACGATATTAGGATCGCCGTCCGAACGTCGCACAAGAAACCCGACACAACGCCCGCCCTCGAGGCGACCCACCAGACAAGGATCGAGGCTGCGGGCGGCCAACCGCAGCTGCATATTTCCAAAGCCTCGCCAATAGCGAGGCTTTGAAGCGTTGGCTGTGCGCGGCCAGTCAGATGGCATCGGATATCACGAAGTGAAGGCCTCCGAAGAATTTCTCGACGTTCAATGTACGGTCGCAGTCTTTGCGTGATGCGACCGGCTCGGCCAAAGGCTGATCGAGCACAGAAGCGAGGCGAACAGCAGCAGCAGTGACAGGTAGAATGTCGGCAGGAAGCCACCAAGGGCGAAGGAAACGATCGAACCGATGACGCTACCGATGCCGAAGCCCAGATAGATCAGGCCGTAATTGCGAGCGAGATTGGTCAAGCCGAAGAAGTCGCTGACCAAGCCGGGATAGACGGTGATCGTTCCGCCGAACGAAAAGGCAACGCAGGCGACCGCGAAGAAGAACGAGTATTCATTCAGCGGTACGAAGAGCAACATGGCCATGCCGGTCAGGGCGCAGGCAAGTGCGATGCTGATGATATGGATACGGGCGATCTTGTCCGACAGGATACCGAGGACGAGCCTGCCGAGCAGGTTGGCGGCAGCGATGATGGCGACGGTATCGGCAGCAACCGAAGCCGACAGGCCGATGTAACGCTCGCCGACATCCTTGGCGACGCCGATCAGATATAGGCCGCTCATGCAGACGGTGAGGAACATCAGGGCAAGCAGCCAGTATCTTGGCTGACCGACGGCTTCCGCCAAAGTGTAGTCCCTGGCGCCGGCACCGGCTGTCTGAGCACGTGCTTGCGGAGCCTCGCTGATCAGCAGTGCGCCGCCGACAACCAGCACAAGAGCGGCAATCGCCCACAGGCCGAAAGCGCTTTCCATGCCGAAGCGGTTGATCAGCTCGAGGTTCAGGTATTTGAAGCCGAGACTGCCGAGACCATAGGCGCCGATCGAAAATGCCGAAGCCAGGCCCTTGCGCTCGGGGAACCATTTGACGCAATTCGACAGGGTAAGCAGATAGCCGGCACCGTCAGCCGCGCCGACGAGAATGCCGCCGTAGATGTAGAGGAGTGTAAGGTTGCTAGCAGTCGAGGTCAGATAAAGGCCGAGGCCAAGTGCAAGGCCGGCGGTAATCGCGACGCTGCGCAGCCCGAACTTCTCCTGCAGCTTACCCGAAAGCGACGAGCCGACGGCAAGCGCCAGGCTCAGCAGACCGAAGGTGAACGCAACCTGGGTAAGCGGCTGCGAAAGTTTTGCTGAAAGGCCCTCGTTGAACAGGCTCCAGGTGTAGACCGAACCAAGGCCGAACTGGCACAAAATGGTGCCGACAAGCGTGAAATAACGTTTTGAATTGGAAAGAGCGGTCATCCGCGTTTCCTCCTTTATGAATATGGAGAAAACCTAAGCCGCTCTTTATTTCGCCTGTTCGAAAAAGGCGTGAACTGCACGATCGGTGGAATGAATGGCAGTCAGAGCTGCATGAGCTGCTTAAACTCTTTCAAGTGAGACCGGCTGACCGGAATTTCGACGTCATCGAAATGGTGCAGCTTGATGACATAGGTACCGTTGAACCACGGCGAAATTTCACGAATCTTCGACGTGTTGATGCACCAGGAGCGATGGCAACGGAAGAATGTGTCTGTGGGCAGTTTTTCGGCGAAATCACCGATGCTGGTCGGAATGACGAAATGCCCCTTGATGGTATGCACATAGGTCAGCTTCTCGTCGGCGCGGGCATAATAGATAAGATCTGCCGGCAGCACGAGGATACTGTCCTTGCGTGGTATGTTGACCGTGCGCTTGGGTGCGGTGAGCGGCGGGGGCGCCTGCTCTGCCTGTACTGCCGAGCCCGGATGATTTTCCAGCTTCTTCAGCGTGTTGGCGACACGCTGCTCATTGAAGGGTTTCAGAATGTAATCGAACACTTCAAGCTCGAAGGCTTCGGCCGCATGCTCCTTGTAGGCCGTAACGATGACCACCTTGGGCGGATTGGCCTGCTTGTGAAGGTTGCGCGCCAGCGTCATCCCATCGATCGACGGAATATTGATGTCGAGAAACACGACATCGACATCGTTTTCCTGCATATAGCGCAAGGCTGCAAGACCATCTTCCTGCGTTGCAACGACCTTGATGGAGCTGTGGTTTTCGATCAGCCATTTCAGCTCGTCTTGCGCCAGATATTCGTCTTCAACGATCAGGGCCTTCATGCGGCCTCCGTGTTTTCGAGCGGAAGATCGAAGCTCACGGACGTACCCGGCTCGAGCCTTCGGATAGTAAGGCCCTGGCCATGCAGCAGTTTCAGGCGTTCATTCACGTTCATCAGACCGATCCGGTCGCGCACGGCTTGGCCATTGGCAACCGCTTCGATCACCTCCGGATCGATACCCTTACCCGTATCGCGGATGGTGACATTGACCCTATCGGCATGGCGCTTCACCGCGATATGAACTTCGCCCGGCTTCGGCTGTGACTGGATGCCGTGAAGAATGGCGTTTTCGACCAGCGGCTGGAGCGAGAGACTTGGGATTTCGACATTGACGTCATCGACATCGAACGTGACTGTCAGTTTGGGGCCGAAACGCGCCTGCTCGATCGCCACATAGTCGTGCACCTGCCGCAACTCGTCCTGTATATCGATCATCCCGTCGCTGAGCGAGAGGTTATGGCGCAGGTAATCGGCCAGCTTGGCTATGACCTGCCGCGCCTCGTCCGGACGAAGCCGCACGAGAGACGAGATGGCGTTGAGCGCATTGAAAAGGAAATGCGGATTGATCTTGCTCTGAAGCGCGCGAAATTCCGCCTTTGCCGCCATCTCGCGCAAAACCTTCACCCGCGATAGTTCCATCTGCGTAGAGATCAGTTGCGACAGGCCGACGCCGAGTTCACGCAGTGAATCGGTAATCATGTCCGGCTTGCTGAAAAAGATCTTCAACGTGCCGGTAACAAGGCCGTTTTCCCGCAGCGGCACGATCGCCACGGAGCGGAAATCCGCCGCCGGATAACGATGCAGGTTATTGTCGACGGTGATCCGGTCATTGCGGATGGCATCTGCTGTCAGCTCGCTCAGATGCTTGTGCTTTTTCTCGTCATAATATTCGTGACCGATGCCGACATAGGCAAGCACATGGTCCCGGTCGGTGATCGCGACCGCATCCGCCTCCAGGCATTCGTGGATCACGCCACAAACCTTGGCGAGCGTATCGTCCTGCACGTTCTGGAAAAACGGCAGAGTGCGGTTGGCGATGACGAGAGCAAGCTTTGCCTCATGCGCGGCTGTTAATTCCTTTTCATCCTCGATGTCCTGGATACGCTTGATAATCATGCCGGTGCACATGGAGCCGATGATCATCGGCCAGGCGATTTCCGCAACGATCGCGCTGCCGACACCAACGGGAGCCAGAAGCAGGATGAGCAGCATGGTCAGGCATTCACAGGCCATACCGGCAAGGCTGCCGGTCAACCACAACCACCTGCGGCGACCGCGGTAATGGATAACGGTCGATAAAAGCCCGGCACAGATACTGCTGATCAGGCAGGCGGTGGCCGATGGGCCGTGGATGTCGATCAGGAAACGGTGCAGGCCGGAAATGATGCCGGCAGGGATGCCTACCCATGGCCCGAACAAAATCCCGCCGGACATGATGGCGATGGTGCGGACGTTGACGAGCGCGCCTTCCACCGGAATGCCCATATAGGTGCCGCCGACAGCAAAGCCGGAAAACAGTGCGGACAAAAAGGCAAGCTCAAGCCCGCTGAGCCTACCTTTCCAGAGCACGTTCTTGAAAAGGCGCGTGCGTCCGAGAAAGAACAGCACCATCAGCATCAGCGCTGCGCGTTCGAAAAGAGCAAGTAGAATCATAATAAACCGAAAAGCGAGCTGGTGAACCGGATCTCGGCCGCTCTGAATGGGTCGGGATTAAGAAAGTGAGGGGATTGTGCGATTTTTGAGCAGGAATTGAAACCGGCTATTTTTGCCGGATATGCTGCTCGATGAGCGTTTTCAACCGCAACTCGTCCTTCTCTGCGATCGCATCGACCATTTCATGGTGTTCCGCAGCCGAAACCTCGATCCTTGATCGCGTATGCCACTGCGACACCGGCGCAGACGATGTACGCTGCCGCAGTTCCGCGATCACGCTGTGCAGTTCCGCGTTTCCGGCAAGATCGACATAGGCGCGGTGAAAGGCGAGGTTTGCCTCGTAAAGCTCGAGTACCGTGCCTGAAAGAAGCAAGCCCTGAAACCGGTTCGCCAAATCTCGGAGGCCTGAAATATCCGCCAGCGTCGCATTTGCGATGACCTTTCCGGCAATGCCCGTCTCCAGCATGATGCGGATCTCGGCTATATCGTCCCATTGCTTTCCGTCACTCAGATAGACGTGATAGCCGCGGTTGGGGACATGCTCGACAACTCGTTTCAGGGCGAGACGGTCGAGTGCGCGGCGAATCTCATTGCGGCCGCGGCCATAGCGGGTCTCGAGGTCAATCTGCTTGAGCCACGTGCCGGGCGCATAAACGCCGGACTGAATATCCTGCAGGATCAGCTGAGTAGCATCCCGCTCTCCATCCACTTCGGTAACCGTCTGTGAACCCGTCATCACCACTCTCGAAGTCTGCATAATTGCCCAATAAATAATCAAAAAGAAATGTTGCGCAAATGTTATTCCGTAAATAGGATTGGTACCAATTTTGTCAACAAAAGACCGATAGCATGAAAAACTCCGACGCCGTCTGGGAACTGATCGACAATAAGACGCCCGATTATGCCCGCCTCGCCGACCAGGTGTGGGACACACCAGAGGTGAATTACGAGGAATTTTCTTCCAGTGAAGCCCATGCGGCGCAGCTTGCAGCGGAAGGTTTTCGGATCACCCGTAATGTCGCAGGCATGCCGACCGCGGTAATGGGCGAAGCCGGTGAAGGCGGTCCGGTCATCGCCATCCTTGGTGAATACGATGCTCTGCCCGGCCTCAGCCAGGAAGCCGGTATCGCCGAGGAGCGCCCGATGGTTGCCGGCGGCCACGGCCATGGTTGCGGACATAACCTGCTCGGTTCCGGCTCCCTGCTTGCGGCAGCAGCCGTCAAGGATTACCTCGCCGCCAACAATCTGCCCGGCCGCATTCGTTATTACGGCTGCCCGGCGGAAGAAGGCGGCTCCTCGAAGGGCTTCATGGTTCGCGCCGGCGTATTCGATGATGTCGATATCGCGATCTGCTGGCATCCGGCCGCTTTTGTCGGCGTCAACAATCCGGTCTCGCTCGCCTGCAACGAGCTAAATTTTCATTTCTCCGGCCGCGCCTCGCATGCGGCTGCCACGCCCCACCTCGGGCGCTCCGCTCTCGATGCTGTCGAGTTGATGAATGTCGGCGTAAACTATCTGCGCGAACACATGCCATCGAGCGCACGCATTCATTACGCCGTCACCGATACAGGTGGGCACGCGCCAAACGTCGTTCAGGCCCGCGCCACGGTTCGTTACCTTGTGCGCGCACGTGACCTGCCGGACCTTCTCGAACTCGTTGATCGCGTCAAGGATGTGGCAGCCGGTGCAGCCCTGATGACCGGCACGACAGTCAGGAGCGAAATCATCAGCGGCGACGCAAACCTAGTCGGCAACACGCCGCTCGAAACCCTGATGCACGGCCATATCGAACGCATCGGCCTGCCGGATTTCGATGATGCGGATCGCGCCAAGGCTGCCGAGTTCCAGAAGACGTTTACGCCGGCTGACATCAAGTCGTCCTTCCAGCGTTTCGGCCTCAAGCCGCGCCCCGGCGTACCGCTTTGCGACGTGATTTTCCCGCCGGAAAGCGGCGATACGTCGATCGTCGGTTCCACCGATGTCGGCACCGTCAGCTGGGTGGTTCCGACCGTGCAGGTACGCGGCGCCACTTACGCGATCGGTACACCCGGCCATTCTTGGCAACTGGTCGCCCAGGGCAAACTGCCGGCGGCCCATAAGGGCATGGCCCATGCCGCCAAGGTCATGGCCTCGACGGCTGCCGATCTGTTCGCAAATCCCGAACGGATTGCCGAGGCGAAGGCCGATTTCGCCTATCGTCTCGAAGGCACGCCCTTCGTCAACCCGATCCCGGATGACGTCGATCCTCCGATCCCGCTCGTCCAGGATGCTGCATGACACAGCCCTCGTTTCTCGATCTGATCGGCAGCGGGCCGGACGGCTGGGGACCGGCGCTTGCCGCCGGTGCCATGATGACGATCCTGATCGCGCTCGCAGGTTATGCCATCGGCATGGTCTTCGGCGCACTCGGCGCCTGGGCAAAGATCGCCGGCGGACCGATTGCCCGCGGCGTTGCCGGCACCTACACCACGGTATTGCGCGGCATTCCCGATCTTCTCGTCATCTATCTCTTCTATTTCGGCGGCAGCACGGTCATCTCCGCCTTCGGCCATCTCTTCGGTGCAAGCGGCTTCATCAGCTTTCCCGGCTTTCTCGCCGGGGCGCTCGCCGTCGGGGTCACCTCCGGTGCCCAGCAGACGGAAGTGTTTCGCGGTGCCTACAAGGCCGTCCATACCGGCGAGCTCGAAGCGGCGATTGCCTGCGGCATGTCTCCCTTTCTGCGCTTTCGCCGCATCATCGCGCCGCTGACTTTGCGCTACGCCCTGCCCGGCATGGGCAATGTCTGGCAGATCGTGCTGAAGGAATCCGCTCTCGTGTCGATCACCGGTGTCGTCGAGTTGCTGCGCCAGTCGCAGATCGGTGCCGGCTCCACCGGCCGCCCCTTCGACTTCTATTTCATCGCCGCCATGATCTACCTCGCCATATCGACCCTGTCGGGTGCATTGCTGCAATTCAGCGAAAAGCGGTTCACCCGCGGCGTGCGGAGGGGCTAATGGATTTCGTGTTCCTCTACGAGACGTTTGTCACGCTGATCTCGGCCATTCCGACGACGCTGCAACTGGCTGCAACGTCGGTGGCCATGGGAACCGTTCTCGCGCTCGGCCTGGCGCTCTGCCGTCTTTCCGGCATTGCGCCGCTCGACTGGTTTGCCCGCGCCTATATTTTCGTGTTCCGCGGAACGCCGCTGCTCGTGCAGATCTTCCTGATCTATTACGGTCTCAGCCAGTTCCGCGGCGTGCGCCGCAGCATGTTCTGGTTCATCCTGCGTGACCCCTACTGGTGCGCGATCATCGCACTGATGCTTTGCACCGCCGCCTATTCCGCCGAGATCATCCGTGGCGGCCTTCTTTCCGTGCCGCACGGGCAGGTGGAAGCTGGACGCGCCTGCGGCATGTCACGTTTTCTGGTGTTTCGCCGCATCGTCATGCCGCTGGCTATCCGCCAGTCGCTGCCGGCCTATTCCAACGAGATCATCTCCATGGTCAAGGCAACCTCGCTTGCGTCGATCATTACCATCATGGAAGTGACCGGCGTTGCCGCGAAGCTGATTTCCGAAACCTACCGGGCGATCGAAGTCTTCATCGTTGCAGGCGCGATCTATCTCGCCATCAATTTCGTGCTCGCCCGCATCGTCGTCCTGATCGAATACCGCCTGAGCCCGCATCTGCGACAAGCGCCCAGCCTTCAGCCCGTTGCGGCAGGAGAAATGAAATGACCGCAATGACATCCACCACCACACCTGCGATCGAGGTCCGCGGACTGCGCAAGAGCTTTGGCCCTGTCGAAGTGCTGAAAGGCATAGACCTGACTGCGCATGAAGGCGAAGTGATCTCCATTCTCGGTTCGTCCGGTTCCGGGAAATCGACCATGCTTCGCTGCATCAACATGCTGGAAACGCCCGATGCCGGCGATATCAGCGTCGCCGGCGAAAAAATCAGCCTCAAGCGCGACGCAAAAGGCTATGGCCGGATCGTCGACCGCAGGCAGGTCGAACGCATCCGCTCCGAGCTCGGCATGGTGTTCCAGAGCTTCAATCTCTGGTCCCACAAGACGGTGATCGAGAATATCATCGAAGCGCCGATCCATGTGCAGAAGCGGCCGAAGGCGGATGTTATCGCCGAGGCGGAAGCGCTGCTTGAAAAGGTCGGCATTGCCGACAAACGCAATCATTATCCCTCGCATCTTTCCGGCGGCCAACAGCAGCGTGCGGCAATCGCCAGGGCGCTCGCCATGCGCCCCAAGGTCATGTTGTTCGACGAACCGACGTCGGCGCTCGACCCGGAACTGGTCGGCGAAGTCCTGCGCGTCATGCGCTCGCTTGCCGACGAGGGCCGCACGATGCTGGTCGTCACCCACGAAATGGGCTTTGCCCGCGACGTGTCCAGTCGGGTGATCTTCCTCCATCAGGGCGCCATCGAGGAACAGGGCAGCCCGGAGGAAATGTTCACCAACGCGCAGTCGGAGCGCTTCCGCAAGTTCATCAGCGCCTGAGACCAATTCATACCCAACAAGGAGACGGGGAACGACAATGACAATCATCAAGACACTGGCTGCCGGCGTGTTCGCAGCGATGACGCTTGCGACCGGCGCTTTCGCGCAGGAAAAGACAGAAATCACCATCGCCACCGAAGGTGCATTTCCTCCCTATAACCTCACCCGCCCGGACGGCACACTGGACGGCTACGACGTCGAATTGGCGCACTATCTCTGCGACCATATGAAGATCAAGTGCACAATCGTCGCCCAGGCTTTCGACGGCATGATCCCGGCTCTTAACGCCGGCAAGTTCGACGCCATCATGGCCGGCATGTCAGCCACCGAAAAGCGCAAGGAAGTCATCGACTTCTCGATTTCCTATGGCACCACCGGTCAGGCCTTTGCCGTCCTGAAAGACTCCGACCTGTCAAACATGCCGTTGAAGGATGCCATCTACTCGCTCTCCACCAACGAGGAAGGCGCACGCAAGGCCATAGAAGAACTGAAGCCACTGCTCAAGGGCAAGATCGTCGGGGTCCAGACCGCTTCGATCGGCTCGCGATTAATCGACGAATACCTCAAGGACACTGTCGAAAAGCGGGAATACAAAACCACCGAACAGCATGATCTTGACCTGATCGCGGGCCGCGTCGACATAATCACCGCCTCCATGGGTTACTTGACGACCGCCATCCAAAAACCCACCAACAGCGAGATGGAAATCGTTGGACCGCGTTTCCAGGGTGGCTTCCTTGGCGCCGGCAGCTCGGTCGGCTTGCGCAAGAGCGACACGGCTCTCAAGGCCAAGTTCGACGAAGCAATCAACGCCGCCAAAGCCGACGGCACTTTGAAGACACTGTCGATGAAGTGGTTCGGCTTCGACGTGACCCCGCAATAATTTCACGACTGATGAACAGGATCCGCTTAAAGCGCGGCTCCTGTTCAAGGAAATAAGACTTTTGCTCCCTAGATCGAGGGCAATCACACTACGGATGATTGCCCTCGACGCATTCAGGGATTTATCGATCGCCTCGAAGATCTTCCATTTTCTGGATCCCGCGCCACGTTGCTCCGGGAGCAAGAGAGATTGGAGCGTCAACGACCGCCGCTTCAATGCAGACAAAATGCTGCCAGGCATCATCGGGCAGATCGGCGATGGTGGCGCAACGTTCCGGGCCTGGATTCCATACGACGGTATCGGGCATGCCTTGCGTAGAGATCCGCAGCTGACGAGCGCCATCTTCGAGGGTTAGCGCCTCCGTTGTGTTGTAATAGACGCGATCGAGCGGGCGGTCGATCAGCAGTCGCGCGCTCGTCTCAGTGTCGATGACATTTTCCTTTAGCTTGTCCAGATAGCGGATATTCTGCAAGCCCGTGATGGCTACGTTCGCGATCTCTGCCACCCGGAAGTAGGTGTGGAGCGCTGCGGTAAAGGAGAACACCTCGGCCCCTGTATTCGATACCGAGAAAGCGATCTCCAGGCTGTGATCCGCTACTGTCACTTGAAGTTCAGCTTGGAAAGCGTGCGGCCACAGCGCGCGAGTCTCGTCTGTGTCGCGAAGCTGTAACCGCGCAATCTCGGCGCCATCTGCACCGCCGGGAACCGGCGTCCAGATCTGGTTGCGGAAAAAACCATGCAGTGGCAGATCGCCTAGGGTGGAGAATTGCGGAAAGCAGATTGGCGCGCCGCCACGCACGGCGCTACCCGGCAAAAAATCGGCCAGCTCAGACAGATAGATGTTTTCCGTACCTTTCGCAGACCGCCAGGAAGCCAGTTGAGCGCCATGGTGAAGAACGGCAGCCGTCGCACCTCCCGCTGTCGCCGGATACAATTTCAAGGGAGCTGGTTGAAATGAATTCATGATGTCTTTCTCTTCCCATGGAGCCGCGCCAGGCGACGTTGGCATTTTTGTACAGCAGACACATGGAGTTGAGTATGCGGCAAAGCTACCACTTACGGTCAGCGGATCTTGGCTGCACGATCCTGCGTCAAGCCCACCCGCGCCATGAGTGGAAAACCCGTTCGAAGACTATCTGTCGGAAAACATGCTTTCTCCCAAAGGCTTCTCGATGAAGACGGCTCGGTTCGGACCAAAATCCTGAATATCTCCTCATGGCCTGCACATAATCTGCAAATGCCATGGGCATTCTGCCGACATGAAAAAGCACCTCATTCCCGATCGCTCCGCCCTTCCCCGCTTGCCCTATCGCCTCCTCGCCGAGGGCTGGTGGCTTGGAGAAGGCGGCGACTGGTGCAGATAACATCACCACAACAGTCCATGAGTCTGCTTCAAGCTGCGCGATGCTTGCCTCACACGGCGCAACAATCACGCTGCAAAACTCATCCTATCGAGGCACCGAATTCCTGGTCACCATCCCGCAATCGAGAGGCTAGGCGGTTGGTCCAGGCACTTCTGGCACTTCTCCACCAAGAATGCGGTCCGCAAACGAAATTTTGGAAATGCCGTGGCGAGTGACAAGCTCCTGGTCATCATGCGAACGGAATTCGGCCTGTTCTGTCGGTGACGAGTAATATTTGCCTATAAGCATCGGCAGGCGCACCATCCTTAGACCCTTTTGATGCAGCACGCCCCAAAACAACGTATCGCCAATCGATTTGATGATCGATCCATCGTTGAAATAACTCGGGTAATATTTGCCCACTGCTGCAGCATGCCAGAGGGTCGCCGGACCAAAAGTGCCGCGCTCACCGGAACCCGAACCCAATCTGAGCCGTGGGTTTGGTTTGGGCGGCCACTCGGAAACGAATTCCGAAGCCATAAGCAAAGGCGCCTTGAACGGCTGGTCAAGATGCGATTGATCGAAACAGATCAGCCACTCGCCGCCCACAAGCGCCGCCGACGAGGCACAGGCCGCTCCAACCAACATTTCCACCGCATTGGTGGCCAGACGATCGTCAAGGTTGAGGTTCATGACATAGAACGACTTGTTGAGCGCCACGGCTGCAGCCCATGCTTCGTAGATCGAAAGTGGGCCTGAGAACACGTAGCAATCCGCATCCAGCCAATCCGGCGGCGTATCACCATTGTCGAAAATGTAGAGCATGCGCACGCCGATACTCTGGCGGCGCAGATTGAGATAATGGGATTTTAGAAGATCGAGCTTGTTTTGCTGCCGATGCCAGACCGCGCAATACACGGTAACCAGAGCGCCCTCGAAATCGCTCTGCGTCCTCACTCGGGTATAATGCATATCTGGGAATTCCTTCGCCGTAAGGTTCGCGCATGGAACAAACGTCATTGATTGTTAACGAGGGATGGCATGCGTCGGGCGTTCACGTCAATTGCCATAACCACGATTTCTGAGGGCCTGAACCGTGAGTCTTCAAGCCTGTTACTTGGGTGAATCTCTGCGCTGCGAAACCCTTCGTCACGCATAACAAGGGTATAGAATGCAGCAGGCAGTCGGCTCCACTTCTTATTGTCGATGGGCTTCGTCTCCGGCCCATGCCCGTAGATGGTGTGATCAATGCGCATCCTGGTGACCGGTGCAGGCGGGATACTGGGGCGGCATGTGATCTCACATCTGGCTCGCCTGTCCCCTGATGCGGAGATAATCATCAACAAGGCCGACCTGACCAGCCTGGATGCCGTGCGGGCGCAGTATGCGGCAGCCGCAGTCGATAAGATCATTCACCTTGCTGCTCTGGTTCCTGTTGCCTCGGTCAAGGCAGATCCTGCTCGTGCCTATGCGGTGAATGTCGGTGGCACGATCAATCTTCTTTCCGCGCTGGAAGGGCAGCAGGCTTCGTTTGTATTTTGCTCTTCAAGCCACATTTACGCGCCATCAGCAGAGCCAATTTGCGAAGAAGCGGAGAAGACGCCGGCATCGCTTTACGGTCGCACCAAGTGGCAGGCCGAAAGCGTTGCTGCAGACATATGCGACGCCACAGGTCGGGCCTTTCTCGCTACGCGGCTTTTCTCCATTCACGACCCTGCCCAGACGGGCTCGTTCCTGCGCCCCTCTGTAGAACGGCGTCTTGCCAATGAAGATCTGACCCAGCCTTTCGAGGTGCCTGGCGGAGACAGTATCCGTGATTTTCTGCCTGCTGAGAAGGCAGCTGAATACGTGGTGCGCCTTGCCCTTTCTTCAGCAACCGGTCCTGTCAATGTCGCCTCTGGCAATGGCACGACTATACGCGATTTTGTTCAGGGATTGAGCCCGCATCCTCTCGAAATCCGAGCTACCGGCAGCGCCGATACTCTCGTTGCCAATATTTCGCGGCTTAGACAGATCCTAGGAGACCTTAATGTCTGAGACTGTTTCCATTGTCATTCCAACCTTCAATCGCGCAGACATGCTACCTGTGGCGATAGAGAGTTCGCTGAACCAGACGCGCCCCGTCGAGGTTATCGTTGTCGACCACGGATCGACAGATAACACAGTGGAGGTAGCGTCATCCTACGGTGATCGTATCCTCTACATTCGCCGCGAACGCGACTTCGGCCCGCATTTTTGCTGGCTTGAGGGCGTGCTGCATGCCAAGGGTGACTTCGTGCACCTTCAGTATGACGACGACTGGATCGCTCCGAATTTCATTGAGGCTTGCCTTTCCGTTATCGACGAAGACACCGGCTTTGCATTCAGCGGCGCCGATGTGGTCGATGGGCCAGGTCTTCCGACCAAGCTTCGCCAGTTCGTAGAATGGCTACCCGAAACCGGTATATTCCCCGTCGAGGCCGTCGAGAAACAGATCCTCGGCTCGCTGATTTCGCCCGGTGCAGCCGTATATCGCCGCCAGATCCTGATCGACGCACTCTATCAGGGTCGGCTGCCGCTGCAGAGAAACGAATATCGCGGCGTCGGTCCCGACGCCTTTGTCTCGCTACTCTCGATGCTACGCTATCCCAAGATCGGGTTTGTCAGAGAGCCGCTCGCATTCTTCCGCGCTCATGAGGGATCCATCACGATCGATGCGTTTGCGTCCGGCGAGAAGACCCTGAAGCTTCGCGCCGCCTATGCCGAAGTCACCCGCTATTATCTGGAAATGAAAGTGATGCGCTCTGTGCGCATCAGGGAGGCGTCTTGATGTCCGTACTTCGTCCTATCCGCCTCGCCGAGGAAACCATTGCCCAGAACGAGCTTGAGGCGCTCTCCGAATGGATGCTCGCGGGCAACCGACTGACCAAGGCCGAACAGACACTCGCCTTTGAAGAAGAGTTCGCGACCTGGATGGGCAGCAGGCATGCGGTCTATGTGAATTCCGGCTCCTCCGCCAACCTCCTGATGATCGCCGCGTTGAAGGAGGCTGGCCGTCTGCGCAACAACAAGGCGATCGCCGCCGGCGTCAGCTGGGTCACGACCGTCTCGCCCCTGCTGCAATTGGGCTTCGACGTCCGCCTGTGCGATTGCGATCCGAATTCGCTCGGTATCGACCTCAACCACCTGGAGGATCTGTGCCGCACTGATCCGCCGTCGCTGCTGATCCTTGTTCATGTGCTCGGCCACTCCGGCGACATGGATGCGATCCGCGACATCTGCCAGCGCTATGATATCGAGCTTTTGGAAGATTCGTGCGAAGCGCTAGGCTCGACCTACAAGGGCCGGAAACTCGGCTCGATCGGGACTGCAGGCAGCTTCTCGTTCTATTATGGCCACCATATTTCGACCATTGAGGGCGGCATGGTCGTCACCGACGACAGCGATCTGCACCAGCTGATGCTATCGCTGCGATCGCATGGATGGAGCCGCGACCTGCGTCCGGACCTGCGCAAATCTCTGGCTGACGAGAACGGTATCGACGAGTTCAAGAACCTCTACACCTTCTATCACGCCGGATATAACCTGCGCTCGACCGACCTGCAGGCGTTCCTCGGCCGTTCGCAGCTGAAAAAACTTGACCATATCGTTGAGCGCCGGCGCATCAATTTCGAGCTCTATCGCAAAGCATTGCCGGACTTCTTCTGCCAGTCGGGCGACACGGAAGTTCTTTCCTCCTTCGCCTACGGGACGTTCATTGAAAACCGGCTTGAAACCTACAAGCACATCAACGCGCTCGATATCGAATGCCGTCCATTGATCTGCGGCAACATCGCGCGCCATCCCTTCTGGCTTAGGGACCATTCGCAGCTCGCGCTGCAGAACGCAGACAAGGTGCACGATTACGGCATCTACCTGCCGAACCATCATAACCTGAACGAGGCGGATATTGCGCGTGTGGCTGAAGCCTTCTCCGCCGTCGCTCGTCCCTGCTAAGGAATGACTACCATGACCAACAAGGTTGCGAAACGCGCACTGATTACCGGCGTCACCGGGCAGGACGGCTCCTATCTGGCTGAACTCCTGCTCGAGAAAGGTTATCACGTTCACGCCATCAAGCGCCGCTCATCGAGCTTCAATTCCGGGCGCATCGACCATCTTTATGAAGATCCGCACGAAACCGACCGCCGTTTTACTTTGCATTACGGCGACATGACCGACTCAACCAACCTGATCCGCATCATTCAGGAAGTGCAGCCGGACGAGATTTATAACCTTGCCGCACAGAGCCACGTGCATGTGAGCTTCGAAACGCCGGAATACACCGCAAACGCGGATGGCATGGGC
Source organism: Aliirhizobium wenxiniae (assembly GCF_014201355.1). GTDB lineage: Bacteria > Pseudomonadota > Alphaproteobacteria > Rhizobiales > Rhizobiaceae > Neorhizobium > Neorhizobium wenxiniae. Next base: position 206,859 of record NZ_JACHEG010000004.1, on the reverse strand, counting down.
ACATTGCGTATCCTCGAAGCAATTCGCATTCTGGGCATGGAAAAGAAGACCCGCTTCTATCAGGCCTCGACATCTGAGCTTTACGGCAAGGTGGTCGAGACACCCCAGAAGGAAACCACCCCATTCTATCCACGTTCGCCTTACGGCGTTGCCAAGCTTTATGCTTTCTGGATCACGGTCAATTACCGTGAATCCTATGGCATGCATGCGTCCAATGGCATCCTTTTCAATCATGAAAGCCCGCGCCGCGGCGAAACTTTCGTGACCCGCAAGATCACCCGCGCCGTGGCCGCGATCGCTGCCGGCGATCAGGACCGCTTGTATCTCGGCAATCTCGACGCCAAGCGTGACTGGGGCCATGCTCGCGACTATGTCGAAGGCATGTGGCGGATTCTCCAGCAGGATGAGCCAGACGACTATGTTCTTGCCACCGGCCGCACTGTCAGCGTGCGCGATTTTGTCAGTACGGCCTTCAAGGTCGCCGGCATAGAGATCGAATGGAAGGGTGAAGGCGTCGAGGAGCGCGGCTTCGAGCGCGGCACCAATCGCTGCCTTATTGAGGTCGATCCGCGTTACTTCCGTCCGACGGAAGTCGATCTCTTGCTGGGGGACCCTGCCAAGGCTAAGGAAAAGCTCGGCTGGACAGCAACCACCACGCTGGAGGAAATGATTACCGAGATGGTCCAGTCCGATATTCGCGAACATGCGAACTCGGTGCATCAAAGGGACAAGGACTGACAGATGAAGCCGCCGTTCGAGCTTGAGGGAAAACGGGTCTGGGTAGCTGGCCATCGGGGTATGGTCGGCTCGGCGCTCGTGCGGCTTCTCGCAAGGGAAAACTGCGAGGTACTGACCGTGCCGCGCAGTGAAGTGGACCTGCGGGATCAGGCTGCGACACGCAGCTGGCTCGAATACACGAAGCCGGATGCCGTCATCATGGCGGCAGCCCGTGTCGGCGGCATTGCGGCCAACAGCGCGTCACCAGTCTCCTTTCTCTACGACAATCTGATGATCGAGGCGAATGTCATCGAGGGTTCGGCGCGCGCCGGCGTGGAGAAGCTTCTCCTTCTCGGCTCGACCTGCATCTATCCCCGTGACGCGGAACAGCCGATCCGCGAGGAATCGCTGCTGACGGGTCCATTGGAAAAGACCAACGAATGGTACGCCATTGCCAAGATTGCCGGCATCAAGCTTTGCCAGGCTTATCGGCAGGAGCAGGGACTGGATTTCATTTCGGCTCAGCCCACCAACCTTTACGGTCCCGGCGACAATTACGACCTGGAAACAAGTCATGTTCTGCCGGCGCTGATCCGCAAGGCACATGAGGCCAAGCTGAAAAATGCAGACAGTCTGACAATCTGGGGCAGCGGTAACCCGCTTCGGGAGTTTCTTCATGTCGACGATCTGGCAGAGGCCGTAGTCTTCCTGTTGCGCAATTATTCCGATGCTTTGCCGGTCAATATCGGCTCGGGCGAAGAGCTTTCGATCGCCGATGTCGCCCATCTTGTCTGCGAAACCGTAGGCTTCGAGGGACCGCTCTCCTTTGATCGTTCGCGACCGGACGGTACGCCGCGCAAGCTTGCCGATCTCACTCGCCTGCATGGGCTCGGCTGGGACAATGCCCGGCCGCTGAAAGTGGGGTTGAAGCAGACCTATGAGAGTTTTCTGGCCAGCCAGTAAGCAAGCTGGAGAGCCGTTAATCCACAGCAGACGACGCTCAGGCCTTTCGGCGCATCATCAGCATCAGGAACGGAGCGCCGATGAGTGCTGAAACGAGGCCGGCCGGGATCTGGTAGGGCGACACGATCGTCCGGCCGACAAAATCGGCTGCCACCATCAATCCTCCACCAATCAGGGATGCGCCGATCATCTGCGGCATGGCACGCGTCAAGCCTGCCTCCCGCGCCAGATGTGGCCCCATCAACCCGACAAAGGAGAGCGGACCGACTGTCAGCGTTGCAGTAGCTGTCAGCAATCCGGCAAGCCCGAACAACGCCAGCCTTGCGCGCGCCAGAGGGACACCAACCGCGACAGATGGAGCAGGGCCGAGCGGCAGGATATCGAGCCAGTGTCGGGCAGCGAATGCAATTGCTATGAGGATAACTGCAATCACCGTCTCTGCTGCGGCACTCATGCCATCGACCAGATAGGTGGAGCCGCTCATCCAGCGCATCAAAAGTACAGCGCGCGGATCACCCGTCGAACTCAGCACGCCGACCACGGCGTCGACCATGGCGCTGAGCGCGATACCAGCCAGCAATACCCGCTCGGGCGCGAATGATGATCGGCGGGAACCGAGCAATATCATCGAAAGCACGATGATCGCCCCGATCACCGCAAACAGGAACTGGCCGGAAAAGCCCGGCGCGATCGCAAAAAGTGCGATCGCGACACCGAATGTCGACCCGGCGCTGATCCCGAGAACTTCAGGGCTCGCCATCTCGTTTCCGGTCAGCCGTTGGAGGATCGAGCCCGCGACGGCAAGCATTGCGCCGGATGCCAGGACGGCGAATATCTTCGGCATGCGGATAGACAAGACATCCCGGGAATATTCACCGAAAACGAGCGTCCAGCTTCCATCGATCCCGCGCCCGACAAACATGCTGAGGAGCAGCATCAGGACGAGGGCAAAGAGTGCTATGACGATCGGGATCTTCGTATCCCATCGGCGCGACTGCCTTCGTACTGAAGCCTGTTGAATTCGATGGCGGATCTTCAGCCGTGGCAGAAGCGCCAGAAGCAATGGTGAACCGAAAATCGCCGTGACCGCTCCGGTCGGCAGGAAATCGCCAAGGCCACCTGCGACAAGCTGCAAGACGGAATCGGCAAAGAAGAGCAGCCCGGCGCCAATCAGCGGAGACCATAAGATCAATTGCACCGGCCGCCTTGCACCCGCCAGCCGGGCAATCGTCGGCGCCACCAGTCCGATAAAGCCGATCACACCCACAGCGCTGGTGACGAAGGCCGCAAGCGCAACGGCGCAGACGATAACGATCGTACGAAGACGGACCAGCTTGACCCCTAGCGCCGAGGAACTGCCCTCCCCCAGATCAAGTAGGGAGAGCGGCCGGATGAGCATGGCGCAGACGATGGAAACAGCGGCAAGTTTCCACATCAGCGACAATGGAATGACCCAGCTTTGTTGTGAGAGCGAACCTGCGCCCCATATGAACAGGCTCGCCAGATATTTCTGATTCAGATAAGTCAGGATGGCCGCAAGGCCGCCGCACCAGAGGCTCAACACGAGGCCGGAGAGTACGAGCGAATAAGGTGAGAACCCCCGGCGTGCGCCGAGACTGACGACGATTGCAGCTGCAACGCCACTGCCTGCCAGGGCGACGAGATCACGGCCGGCTCCTAACAGACCGGGCAGGAAAAGCGATGTGATGACCAAGGCAAGGTTTGCTCCTGCCGAAACGCCGAGCGTCGTCGGATCGGCCAGCGGGTTGCGCAGGACCTGCTGGAACAGCGCGCCCGACAAGGCAAGGGCACCACCGGCAAGCAACGCCGTCGCGAGCCGGGGGAGCGTCGAATAATAGAGCACCATCCGCTCGATATCGTATGCAGAACCGCCGGGTACGGACAAGGCAGGTGCGGCAAGAAACCAGGATGTCACTCCGCCGGCGCATAACAGCAATAGCGTCACGAGAGCCGGCCCGAGAATGTCGCGACGGGATGCGGTCATGCGTCTTTTTCCAAAAGCTCGGTCAACAGGCCGGCGAAGCGAACGGCCTCATTCACCATGCCGAACATCAGGGCCGGCGGAAGAACGGAAAAATGTCCCGGCTGTGAAAACGGAAGGCGTTGCCAGAGCGGACTGTCGGCGAGCCTCGGCAATACATCCGGCGGGATGGGATCGAAGGCGATCAGGCGCGCATCCGGATGCTTGATCGTCGACAACTCCTCGATGCCGATCGTCTCAAACCCCCAGTAATTCGACTGCTTTTCCCACGCGTTGCGAACCCCGATGCGCTCCAGCGCATTGTGGAAAAGACCGGACGCCGAATAGATGCGGGCGTGGCGGGCGTCCATGAAATTGACCAGCGCCACCGGCGGCAGTTTCCTGCCGGCCAGTCTATTCTTGCAGGATTCGAAAAAAGTGTCGGAACGCGCAAGGAACTCTTCAGCCTCGTTCTGCCGTCCGATTTCCGCGGCAAGCCTGCGTGTCGCGGCAATGGCCGCCGGCAGGATAGGACCGGCGTCGGGGGTGAAAATCTCAAGCCGGACAACTTTCGCCACCGGTTGAAGCTTGGGCAGAAGTTCATCGAGATAAGGTGTGGTCAGGATAACGTCGGGCTTCACCTGTACGAGGATCTCGAAATTGATCTCGTAGGCGCTGCCGATGTCGATGACGGAGGATGGCAAAACCGGCTCGACAACCCATCGGCCCCAATCGGCGAGATCCGAAATTCCGACAGGCGGCAGACCGAGAGACAGAAGCGTGGATGACAGCCCATAATCAAGGCTGACCACCCGCAATCCGGCCATTTCGGCAAACACCGGCTTCGGCATCATTGCTGCCGCCGCCGCGCATTGCAGAAAAGATCGCCGCAAGACCGTCATCGTGTCAGGGCCTCAGCGGGCATAGGCAAGCGGATGCGACAGGTTGGATGCAGCAATCACATCCATGTCGATCCCGTAGATGGTCTGCAACACGTCGGGTACGAGTATGTCGTCAGGTGTTCCACTGGCAACCACGCGGCCGCCTTTCAGCGCATGGATCCGATCACAGAACCGTGCGGCCATGTTGATGTCGTGAAGCACGATGACGACACTTCGGCCACCCTCATGCGCAAGCCGTCGCACGAGCGAAAGGACCTCGATCTGATGGGCAATGTCGAGTGCCGCGGTCGGTTCATCGAGCAGCAGGCAGTGCGCGTCCTGTGCGATCAACATGGCAATCCATGCCCGCTGGCGCTCCCCGCCGGACAGCGTACCCACCATGCGGTCGGCAAATCTCTCGATATGCGTCGCCTCGATCGCCGCCTCGACCTTCTGCCGGTCGAGATCGGAAAACCGGCCGAGCGCCCCATGCCAAGGATAACGCCCGCAAGCGACAAGCTCGCGGATCGTCATGTCGGATCCAGTGCTCAGATCCTGCGGCAGATAGGCGACGGACCGTGCGAAATCGCGGCCGTCATACTGCTTGAGATCGCGGCCAGCATAAGCGGCGGATCCCGTGGTCGGCGTCAGCTGTCGCGCAAGTATTTTCAAAAGGCTTGATTTGCCCGAGCCATTATGGCCGACCAAAGCCACCACTTCTCCTGCCGGAAAATCGAGGCCGACATCCGACAGGATCGCATTTCCGTCGATCGAAAGACCGAGGTTCTGCACCGTAAAGGCTTTCGTCATATCGAGCGTTCCTGCGCGAACTGAGCCGAGGTCATGCCCCCATCCCCATGTCGAGTATAACATTGGAAGGAGGCCGCCAGTTTTACCACTTGTACTTGAGCGAACCCAAGACGGTGCGGCCTCGGCCGGTATAGCAATAACCGTCGGTGCAAACCTGTTCGCGTCGATCCGCAAGATTGGTGGCACTTACAGCAAGCGATAGTCCCTTGAGGTCGGGAGCAGTGGCGCCGAAGTCATAGGACAATGCGGCGTCGAGATAGGCTACGCCTGCATTCTTGCCGGTATTCGCGTCGCTGGTGAAGGATTCGCTCATCGCACGTACGCCACCACCGATGCTAAGACCGCTCAATGCAGTGTCTTCCGGCACGGCATAGTTCACCCATAGAGATGCGACGTGACGCGGCACCGTCGAAGGAGTGTTGCCGATCAGGGATGGGTCGAAGTTTTCCGTGATTTCGGCGTGAGCATAGGTATAGGCAGCGATCAGGCTGATGCCGTTATCGAACTCGGTACGTCCTTCGATTTCAAAGCCGGTATAAGTGTTTTCGCCGGAATTGTGTGAGAACAGGTAACTCGGGACATCGTACTGAGGCTTGCCTGTTTCCACCAGCCTGTAGACGGCGCCACTCAAAGAGTAATTCTCGCCCTGCGGCTGGTATTTCAAGCCAACTTCGATCTGGCGGCCCTTGGTTGGTTCGAGAACCGAACCATCGGCTGCAAGCGCTGTGGATGGGATGAATGATGTTCCATAGCTGATATAGGGCGCAAGACCGTTGTCAAACAGGTAAAGCAGTCCCACCTGGCCGGAGAGGACACCGTCATCCTTCTCGCTGGTTGAGCCGCCCTCCACGGCGGTCTTCTGGTGCGCCCAGTCGTAGCGAAGACCCGCCACGGCGCGCCATTTGCCGAATTCAATCTGGTCCTGGGCATAGATGCCTGTCTGGCTGAGGCTGCTGTCGGTGAAGTCGGTGAGCGCGGGAATTGCCACCGTGGAGCCGGGAGTACCTGGCGCAACCTCATCACCGCCCATAGCGAACTCCGACAAGACCCGGGTGTAGTCAAGCCCCATGAGCAGCGTATGCGAAAGGCTGCCGGTATCAAACTGGCTTTCGAGCTGGTTGTCGATCTGATAGGCGCGCATGTCCTCCGTCACTGCAGTCGTTGGCCAATTGCCAGCGGCATTAAGGAGTACGCGGTTTAGGTAATGCGCCTTGAGATCGACATCGCCGACACGGGCGTTCTGGCGGAAGGTCAAGCCGTTATCAAACTTGTGCTCAAGCTGATAGCCGAGCTGGTACTGCTCGACCTTCTGGCTGTTAAAGTCAGGGTCGGTATAGAGGAAGACGTCCTCGCCCTGAAGGTAGCTCCACGCGCTCGCGCCCGTTTCGCCTTTCTGCGCCAGACCGTAGACCGTAAGGGTCGTGTCGTCGCTCGGCTTCCAGGTGAAGGATGGCTGGAGGAGGTAGCGATCATCAGGGATGTCGTAGCTTCCCTCTCCCTCTCGGACGAGGCCGACCAAGCGGTAGAACAGCTCGTCACTCTCGCCAACTGGACCACCGAAATCGAAGGCAGCCTGCTTGCGGCCAACTGTGCCGTATTGCAATTCGACTTCGTGGTGAGCCTCTTCCTGCGGCATCTTGGAGATACGGTTGACGATACCCGCTGCGCTCGCCGCACCATACATCACCGAGACTGGCCCCTTGAGGATTTCGATACGATCCAGCGTATAGACTTCAGTAGCAAACGACCCGTAGTTCATGATCGGCTGGCGTAGACTGTCGCGAAAGTCGCCGGTGGTCGTGGTTTCGATACCGCGGATGTAGATCTGGTCAAAACGGGGATCGTAACCGAAAGCACCGGTGGTGACGCCCGAGCTGTAGCGGGCTGCCTGGATCATGTCGGTGACGGCACGCTGCTCCATTTCCTCGTGTGTCACCACCGAAATGGCGCGAGGCGTTTCTACCAAAGGGGTGTCCGTCTTCGTGGCCGACACGGTGCGCCTGGGCACCACCGTATTATTGTCTTGGCCGATCGTTGTTGCTCCGCTTTGGAGAACGATCGGAGCAAGCTGCGTTGCCTCACCAGCTGCGTCCTGCGCAATAGCCGTGGCCGGCACGAAAGCTGCGGTCATGGCACCAACCAGTATGGTGGAACCAAGAAGACGATGGCGCGCGTGGAACTGGTGAAGAGAGAACGTCATTGCCCGATCCTTTTGACAAGGGACAAACTGAATTGAATGATCCGAAAAGATCGTGGATGTGAGACGCGCGAGAGCGAGTTTCTCTCGACGAAGTCAGCTCACGGGGCAGCTATAAAAGTTCAATTTCGAGCGATCAATAAAATATGATCTAGAAAGTCATCTTTTTCTCAAGCGGCGTAAATTTGTCACGCCCCGGCCGAGGCACACATGCCTGAGGCCTTTGATATTTAAGATCACTTTCTGACTGCGAATGCGATGTTGACGGCCCGGTTTACAGCAGGTCCAAGCACCGACATGTGCGTCTCACCAGGAAAAATTTCAAATTCGGTGCGAATGCCATCTGCGGTGCCGTTCAGACGAACAGCCATCTCTCTGGCAAGCGATATAGTCCTCTCCGTTTTCCGCTTTTCGAGGCGTGTCTCGGCATCCTCGTTCCGGTACTGGAACGGCGCTAGTTCATCGCCTTCGTACTCGCCGGCAGATAGATGCAAGAACGGTGCATTCCCGGGTGCATCCGGTCGCCGCGCCTCATTATTGAGGATTTCGCTTCCTTCCCAATAAATGGTCGGGCTGGCGGCAATCCAGTTTTTGAACAGGCCCGGTCGCTCGAACAGCGAAAAAAGCGTGAAGAGGCCGCCAAACGAATGGCCGAAAAGCGATCGCCGCGCAGGATCGAGCCGCACCATAGCTGCGATTTTCGGAAGCAGTTCGTGTTCGATGAAATCCAGCAATTCTCCCGTGCCGCCGATCAGAACCGGCGGGCCACCTTCGAAATAAGGCGGATAGGATTTGACTGGCGGAGGTCCAAGATCCCAGGCTCGGCGCATCGCGTTATAGGGATCATCCGATGGATAACCGATCGCCGCAACGACACCCCAGCCGACATTCGTTCCCGTGGGATAGGGCGCCTGAGTGACAAGGCTGGCCACGGCGAAGGGAAAGGTGGCATTGCCGTCGGTCGTCACCAGAAGCGGCCATCCTTCCGCAGGCGGCTCGCCCGCCGGAATTGAAAGGAAGATCCGATAGGGTTCGCCACCCTTTGCGGGCATCAGGTCAAAAAAGCGCGTCCCGGGCATCGTATAGACTTGCGTCCCCTCGGTCATGCTCTCTCCCATCACTCAACTGCATCACTCAACAGCATCACTCGAGTGCATCACTCGAGTGCATCACTCGAGTGCATCACTCGAGTGATCGCTAAGGGATCGATCGAAAGGCTGCAAGCTACCCGGTCTAAATCTTGATAATGAATCACAGGTATTGAGCAGCCCTTTCAATCGCCAGGGCGGATGGCCAGGATGACTACGGCTGCCCTCGGCACCCGATCAATGCCCGCGATCTCCCCCATGGTGCGACATACAGCCTCGCAATGGCATTTGCCAAAGCCGGACAATGGCACTTCGGCTACGCTGAAAATCATCGGAACACTGTTCTATAATATAGAACAAATGAGTATTCTCTAACATTCAGCCAGTTCGCATGTTCCGATATCGCTTTTGACAAAAGGAGGTTCGTTAATGTCCAGATTGATGAAATTTTTGGGGATTATTCCACCCGTCCCTACCATTTTCAAAGATGATGGCAGCTTCGACACGGCCGGCATGGCCCTGGTCATCGATCATCTCGTCAGCGCAGGCGTGGACGGCATGTTCTTCCTGGGCACCGGCGGCGAGTTCTCACAGATGTCCCATGAGGAGCGCCTGGAGGTTGCCGAATTTGCCGTCCGTTACACCGCCGGCCGGGTGCCGGTTCTGATCGGCACCGGCAGCACCAATACACGCGAGGCAGTAGGACTCAGCCGGCACGCTCAATCGATCGGCGCCAGCGGCGTCGTGGCCATCAATCCCTATTACTGGAAGGTGACGGAAGAAAACCTGCTCGGTTACTTCTCCGCGATCGCCAACTCGGTCGAACTGCCGGTGCTGCTCTATAATTTCCCGGCGCTTACCGGCCAGGATCTCTATCCCGAATTCGTCAAGCGATTGGTCGATGCACATCCCAATATCGTCGGCCTCAAGGATACGATCGATTCCGTGGCCCATCTGCGAGACATGGTCGATATCGTAAAGGGCGCGCATCCGGAATTCAGCGTCTTCTGCGGTTATGACGACCATCTGTTGAATACGTTGCTTCTGGGAGGTGACGGTGCCATTTCCGCAAGTGCAAACTTCGCGCCGAATGTTTCGACGGGCATTTATCGCGCGGTCAAGGACGGCGATCTGGCAAGGGCCACCGCTCTCCATCGCACCATCTTGCAGTTGCCGCGCATCTACAAGGTCGATGTGCCATTCGTCGGCGTGGTCAAGGAAGCGATGAAAGCCTGCAGGCTGCCTATCTCCTCCTATTCGCTGCCACCGGCAGCGCCGCTCAGCGAGGATAAGATTGCGGTAGTCCGTCGCGTGCTCACCGATGCGGGCATCATCTGAGCCTGCCTTGGCGAGATTGGAACCATCGAAGGGAACCGCCCCCGGCTCGTTGCTGCGAGCCGGGCCATATGTCGCGCACCTGCAAGACGGCCGGAAACGTGCTAGACATCACGGCATTCATTCTTCAGGCGAGCCGATGGCCACCGGCTTGCCTTCATCCCAGCGGGTAAGCATGCCGACCATCCAGTCCGTTGACAGAGCATTGCAGATTCTTGACCTGTTCGACGATCAGAACAGAGAGATCAAGATCACCGACATCAGCGCCCGGACAGGATTGAACAAGAGCACGCTGCATGCACTGCTCAAGACCATGCAGGCGCGGGGCTATATCGACCAGAATGAGGAAAACGGGCGTTATCGTCTCGGCATGAAACTGGTCGAGCGCGGCAATTTTGTCATCAGTTCGATAGACATTCGCAAGATCTGCAACAGCTTTCTTGTCAGCCTCTCCGAACAGACCGGCCAGACCGTGCATCTCGGCATCCTCGATGGAACGCATGGCGTCTATATCGACAAGGTGGAGGGGCAGGCAGCCGTGATCACCTATTCACGGATAGGTCGGCAGCTCCCGCTTCACTGCACGGCAATCGGCAAGGTGCTGGTCGCCTTTCAGGATAAAGAGACCCGAGAGCGCATCCTAAAAGGATACTCCTACGAGGCGGCGACACCGCGTTCCATCGGCAGCGAAGCAGCCTTTCTCGACGAGATCACCAGCGTTCGTGAGCAGGGATATGCGATCGACGACCAGGAACATGTAAAAGGCGTGCGCTGCACCGCCGTGCCGATCTTCGATCATAGGGGTAAGATCGCCGCAGCCATCAGCCTCTCCACGCTCACACCGATCGTCAACAATCGTGACTTCGAACGTTACATCGGCCTGTTGAATTCCGTCAGTGGCGAAATTTCTGCCCTGATCGGGCACCGTTCCTAACGCGAGCTGGCCTGCTTGGCTTGCCGATGTAAGGATGACTGATCCCGGCATCTGCATTTCACTGCCACCTAAAATTGAGGCCGGGCGTCGAGACATCGACCAATCATTGCTGTCGGCAAGTCATCCAACTGTCACATGGCGGGACTAGGAGGGGACGTCGTTTTTTCACATATCCGTGAGGGGAATATGCGCAAACTCTTTTCCGCCTTGGTCGCTACGACCATTCTCGCCGGCGCCGCTCAGGCTGCCGAAGTCTACCCGCTCGATCGCGCGACGATCCTGACCGGTTCGCCGTTCGATTTCAAAGTCGAGTTCGATAAGGTCGTAAAGCCGGAAGACGTCAAGATCACCGTCAACGGCCAGGATTACAAGGCAACGCTCGGCAAGGAAGTCGAGTTCGTCGCCGAAGAGAAGAACAAGGAGAAGGTCCTTGGTTCGGCCGTCATCCTGCGTGGCGTGACGCTCGCCAAGGCTGGCGACTACAAGGTCGAGGTTGCTGCCGGCAGCGAAACCAAGACCATCACCTGGAACGTCTACGGCACGCCGGAACAGGCAAAAGCCAAGAACGTTATCTTCCTGATCGCCGACGGTCTCTCGGTTGCCCACCGCACCGCTGCCCGCATCATGTCCAAGGGCATGACCGAGGGTAAGGCCAATGGCCGCCTGAACATGGACGACGTGCCGCCGGCAGCCTTCATCGGCACTTCGGCCACCGACGCCGTCGCCACCGATAGCGCCAACACGATGTCGGCCTATATGACCGGTCACAAGACCGCCGTGAATGCCATCGGCGTTTATGCCGACCGTACGCCGGCTTCCCTCGACGACCCCAAGGTCGAAACGCTGGCAGAAGCTCTGCGCCGCCAGACCAAGAAGTCGATCGGCATCATCTCGACCGCCGAACTGCAGGACGCAACGCCTGCTGCCGTCGTAGCCCATACCCGCAAGCGCGGTGACAAGGCCGAGATCAACGGCATGCTGTTCGACGTCAAGCCGGACGTTCTTCTCGGCGGCGGTTCCGCCTACTTCCTGCCGCAGGCAACTGCCGGCTCGAAGCGCAAGGACGACAAGGACTACATCGCCATGTTCAAGGACGCCGGTTACACGCTGGCAACCAGCAAGGGTGAGCTGGCAACCGCTGCCGGCAGCAACACCGGCAAGATCCTCGGCCTGTTCCACACCGGCAACATGGACACGACGCTTGACCGCGAATTCCTGAAGAAGGGCACCGTTTCCAAATTCCCGGAACAGCCCGGTCTCGTCGAAATGACCAAGGTTGCTCTCGACAACCTGTCGAAGAACCCGGAAGGCTTCTTCCTGATGGTCGAAGCCGCAAACGTCGACAAGATGTCCCACCCGCTCGACTGGGATCGTGCTGTCATCGACACGATCGAATTCGACAAGGCCATTGGCGTTGCCCGCGAATTCGCTGCCAAGAACCCGGACACGCTGATCATCGTCACCGGTGACCACACGCACGGCGTTTCCATCATCGGCACCGTCGATGACGAAAAGCCGGGCACCGAGATGCGCGAAAAGGTCGGCACCTATGCCGAAGCCGGCTTCCCGAACTACGAAGACAAGGACGGCGACGGCTATCCGGACAAGGTCGACGTGTCCCGTCGCCTGTTCCTCAACGCCAATAACGGCCCGGACCATTACGAAACCTTCCGCCCGAAGCTTGACGGCCCGTTCGCACCGGCCATCCAGAACGAGAAGAAGGAATACATCGCCAACGAACAGTATAAGGATGTTCCCGGCGCGGTCCTCGTAAGCGGCATCATCCCGAAGAGCGCAGACAGCGGTGTTCACGCCGTTGACGATGTGGTTCTGCAGGCTGAAGGCCCCGGCGCCGAAGGTTTCCGTGGCTACATGGAACAGAGCGACGTCTACAAGGCTCTCGCCGAAGCTTTTGCGCTTGGCGCAAAGCAGACCAACTAAGGCCTGAAACATGGTGGGGGCACGCCGTAGCGGCGTGTCCTCGTTCTATTTTCCGAGTTCGATTGTCCTCGGTGTTTCCCCGTCTTGCATTGTCCACCTTCCGGCGTGACGATGAGCGGATATTTCAGAAAGGAGAAGGGTCATGAACAAGCTTCATCCGGCGCGTTTCAATCGCCGCCAGGCGCTTACCATGACACTTGGCCTCGTATCCGGCCTGCCGCTGCTGGCTGCGGCCGGTCGTGCTGAGGCCAATAACGATATCACCTTTGACGAGCTTTACGGCAAGGTCAGCGTTCTTGGGCTGGAATTTTCCGACAAGGTCAAACAGCTGAACGGCAAGGAGATCGCCATGCGCGGTTTCATGGCGCCGCCGCTGAAGGCCGAGGCCCAGTTTTTTGTCCTGACCGAAATCCCTATGTCGATCTGCCCCTTCTGCTCGACGGATAGCGATTGGCCCGACAATATCGTCGTCGTCTATCTCGGTGAAAAGCAGACCTTCACCCAGCCCAGCCAGACGATCGAAGTGCGCGGCAAACTGGAAATGGGCTCCTGGACGGATCCGGAAACCGGCTTCGTCAGCCTTCTTCGTATTCGCCAGGCCGAATACGCCACGGTTTGAAAACATGCTGTCGCTGAAGATTGAAAATCTCGCCGTCTCGTTTCCCGGCCTGACGGCACCGGTTCTTGCCGTCGATCACCTCGAAATCGCAGCCGGCAGCGGTGTTGCCCTGACGGGTGGGTCCGGCTCGGGAAAAAGCACCCTCATCAACATCATTGCAGGCCTGGAACGTACGCGTGCCGGTCGTGTGTTCTGGGGTGATCAGAACTTCGCGGATCTTTCCGAAGGCAGGCGCGATCGCTGGCGTGCCGCCAATATCGGCCTGGTCATGCAGGATTTTCATCTGTTTCCCGGCCTGTCGGCGCTCGACAACATTCTGTTGCCGGCACGCCTGTCGCGGGTAGCGACGGCCGAGCTCGTCAAGCGCGCCCATGTTCTGTTCGAAACCGTCGGCCTCAAGCGCCCCGAACAGCATGTCGAGACCATGTCGCGCGGTGAGATGCAGCGTGTTGCGATTGCCCGCGCGCTTCTGCGCAAGCCGGGCGTCATCATCGCAGACGAACCGACCGCCAGCCTCGATCTCGAAAGCGGCGAGGCAGTCGGTGATCTTCTTCTGTCGGTCGCCGCGGATGCCGGCTCGACCCTGATCGTCGCCAGCCATGACCAGCGCCTGGTAGAGCGGCTTGGACGCCGACTGTCGCTGAAAGGCGGCCATATCGTCGGCGATACGCAGGCCGGGGAGATGGCGGCATGATCCGGTTCATCCTTGCAGATCTGCGTCGCCTCTGGCTCGGTGGAGCCGTCGTCGTGCTTCTGGTGGCGCTTGCTACCGCACTCGGCGTTGCCGTCACACTTCAGGAGCGTTCTCTGCGTCTCGGCAGCGCCCGCGCCGCAGACAAGTTCGATCTCGTTGTCGGCGCCGCCGGCAGCGAGACACAGCTCGTTCTCTCCTCCATTTTCCTGCAGGCCGCGCCCCTGCCTCTGGTCGACGGTTCCGTCTTGACCAGGCTTTCCGCCGATCCACGGGTAGACTGGGCCGCCCCGGTCGGTTTCGGCGACAGTTTTTCCGGCTATCCGATCATCGGCACGACCACCAAGCTCATTTCCAGCACGACGCCCGGTTTTGCCGAAGGCAAGATGTTTGCGCTGGAAGGCGAAGCGGTTCTGGGCGCTGCCGTAAACCTGCCGCTCGGGGCGGAAATCAAGCCGATGCACGGCACAGCCGAGACGGGTGGGCACACCCACGCCGGCCCGGCCTATAAGGTTACCGGAAAACTGCAGCCGACCGGCACGCCGTGGGACCGCGCCATTCTCGTGCCCATCCAGGCCGTCTGGCACGTTCATGGCCTTGGCGAAGAACATGGTCATGAGGAAGAGCATCACGACGGAGATGGTCACGACCACGCCCATGAAGGCGAGGAAAACCACGAGGACGGCGAGACGCATGTCGAGAGCGAGGCGGCGGAACACGCCACACCGGTCGCCGGGACACCCGCCGCGCAGCCTGCCAAACCCGCCTTCGCGCTGGGTGCTGCGTCCTCCGCTCATATCGAAGAGGATCATCACGGCAGCATCGATCCTGATGCGCCGGTCGTCGAAACCTTCGGTGCATCCACGCCCGGCCTGCCTGCCATTCTGGTCAAGCCGAAGACGATCGCCGATGCCTATCGGCTACGCCAGGAATACCGCACCGGCAGCACGCTCGGTGTCTTTCCCGGCGAGGTTCTGACGAGGCTTTATGCGACGCTCGGCGATGCCAAGATGATCCTGAGTGCAGTCGCTGCCGGCTCTCAAGGCCTTGTCGCAGCAGCGCTTGTTCTGGTCACCGTTATTCATGTAGGCCAGAGGCGGCGCCAGATCGGAGCACTCCGAGCCTTCGGTGCGCCTCGCCTTTCCGTGTTCACCATCGTCTGGCTGGAGCTTTTCCTGCTTGTTGCGCTCGGCATCGGCATCGGCTTCCTGATTGGCCTTGCAGCCGCGCAGATCGGCGCGCAGCTTTTCGCGGCCAAAAGCGGCGTCATCCTGCCTGTCGGCTTTACGCGTGAGGATATGCGTCTGGCGCTGGTATTCCTCGGCTTTGCCGGCATTCTGGCTGCCGTGCCGGCTTTGCTTGCCTATCGCCAATCCCCGGCAACCGCCCTGCGCGCCTGATCGGCGCGCAGGATCTTTCTAATTCAGAGCCGCTTGCCTGTTTCATCGAAACGATGCGTCATTTCAGGCGAGTAGGATAGCCATACGGTCTCCCCTGCCCCATAGACTGCGTCGCCCACCGCACGGGCAATAACCACGCCGATACCCTCCATTGCGACATGCAGGTAGGTGTCGCTGCCCAGTCGTTCCGAGAACTGCACGGTGCCGGAAAGAAGTCCGTTCTTGCGATCGACATCCAGATGTTCAGGCCGGACGCCAAGCGTATGCGCGCCAGCCGCCGCGGCCAGCGGGCCGGTGAAGAAGTTCATCTTCGGCGAGCCGATGAAACCGGCGACGAAAAGCGTCTCGGGCCTGTTGTAGAGATCGATCGGCGCGCCAACCTGCTCGATCAGTCCCTTGTTGAGCACCACGATCTGGTCGGCCAGCGTCATGGCTTCCACCTGGTCGTGGGTCACATAGATCATCGTTGCGCCGAGCCGCTTGTGCAGTTGCGCAAGCTCCACGCGCATCTGAGTACGCAATGCGGCATCGAGGTTAGAGAGCGGCTCGTCAAACAGAAATACCTTGGGCTGGCGGACGATCGCACGGCCGATGGCGACACGCTGCCGCTGGCCGCCGGAAAGCTCCGCCGGCTTGCGCTTCAACAGCGGCGTCAGCTGCAGCACGTCGGCGGCGGCTTCCACCTTCGCCTTGATCTCCGCCTTCGGCACCTTGGCCATTTTCAGCGCGAAACCGATATTTTCCGCCACGTCCATATGCGGATAAAGCGCATAGGACTGGAAGACCATGGCGATGCCGCGTTCAGTCGGGCGCTCCTCGGTCACGTCTCGCGCGTCGATGAAGATCTTTCCGTCGGTCGCGTCCTCAAGCCCCGCCGTCAGACGCAGCAAGGTTGATTTTCCGCAGCCGGACGGGCCGACGAAGACGGTGAAGGATCCGTCCGGAATATGCAGCGAGGCATCGGGAATGACGGTAACCGCGCCGAAAACCTTCTTGATGTTTCGATATTCGACAACTGCCATCGGATCATTCCTTGGGAAGGTTCTTGTAGGTGAAGTGCGAGAAGTCGGCCGGCATCGCGAGCCCGCCGAGATCGTGGGCTGCCATGCCGACAAAGGCGCCGGTGAAATTGCCGATGCCGACGAAGGAGCCGGTGATCTTGCTCTGCTCGCCTTCACCGCTCTCGTCGGAAAGTACCGAATTGTCGAGAACCGGCCCGATCCGCGTCCAGGCTCCATCCTTCATGTAGAAGAAGCGCAGGGCCGCTCCGCGCACCTCGACCCGCAAGCGCACCGGACCGTCCGGAACGGAAATCGGATTGTCCAGCCCGAGCATGGTCATGCCGTTCGGCCACTGGCCATTACAGTAGAAGATCTGCAGCGACCGCCCGGCCTTCTCGTCATGACTGACGCAGAGGTAGTGGTAGGCGAAGCGATTGTAGTAGGCGATCAGCCCGGCCATCTGTAGATGCGAAGTCGGATCGCAATCGACTTCCGTCTCTGCATCGTAATCGAAATCCGTCTGTCGCCGTGCGACCAGCGACTGCTCGAACCAGGAGCCGATCGACTCGCGTCCGAAAAGGCGCAAATGGCCGGGGCATTCGGTCAGCGAGAACAGCCGTTCGGGATAGGGCGAGCGCAGCCACTGGAAGGCGAGCGGCAATCCCTTGTCTTGGTTGAACTCATAACGCTCCGGTTCGGCAGGGAAAGGATGTGCCGGCAGGTTAGGGGCCGTGACTTCGTCCTGCGGGACGAATTTTTCGCCATCCAGCCGCAACCAGCCGTCATCGCCCCACACGCATTTCTGAATGGATGTCTCGCGCCCCAGAACCGACCGGTAAAGGCCCGGCAGCGGACGGCTGCACAGATGCACCATATAGGTGCCGCCATCCGGGGTTTCGACGAAATCGCCATGCCCGCCACGCTGCAGCGTTGCATCCGGATGGAAACGGGAGGTGACGACATGGGTGTCGGGATGCAGTTCGTAAGGACCGGTCAGGTTACGCGAGCGTGCCATCGTCACTGCGTGGCTGTAGCCCGTACCGCCTTCGGCGACGATCAGGTAATACCAGCCGTCACGCTTGTAGAGATGCGGCCCTTCCGCAAGACCGAGCGGCGAGCCCTTGAAGATGTTGGAGATCGGCCCGACCAGCTTCTTTTCTACCGGATCATACTCCTGCAGCACTATGCCGCCGAAGCGGGACGGACGTCCACGATGATCCCAGAGCAGGTTCACATGCCATTTGCGGCCATCGTCGTCATGGAAAAACGACGGATCGAAGCCGGATGAATTCATATAGACCGGGTCCGACCACGGTCCTTCGATCGAAGGCGCGGTGACCACATAGTTATGCGCATCCTTGAACGAGCCGCTCTTGCGCTTCACGTCCGTATAGACCAGCCAGAACAGACCGTCGGAATAGGTGAGGCACGGAGCCCAGATGCCGCAGCTGTCCGGATCGCCGCGCATGTCGAGCTGCGATGCCCGGTTGAGTGGGCGGGTGACGAGACGCCAGTTCACGAGGTCGCGCGAATGATGGATCTGTACGCCCGGATACCATTCGAAGGTCGAGACGGCGATATAATAGTCGTCGCCGGCGCGGCAGATCGAAGGGTCGGCATTGAAGCCGGGCAGGATCGGATTGCGGATTACGGGTGTCATGAACTCATCCTTTCACGGAGCCGCGGGTGAGACCGGCCACGATGTATTTCTGGGTGAAGGTGAAGAAGATCAGTGCCGGCAGGATGGTCAGCGACACGAAGGCGAGGATGCGGTTCCACTCGACCATGAACTCGCCGCGATAACGCATGATGCCGAGCGGCCAGGTGTAGCCGGCACTGTCGTTGATCACGACCAGAGGCAGCAGATAGTTGTTCCAGCTCTGAACGAAGACGAAGGTTCCGACAGTGGCAAGGATCGGCGTCGATAGCGGCAGGGTGAAGCGGAAGAAGAAACCGATATACCCACAACCATCCACATAGGCGGCTTCGAACAGTTCCTTCGGCAATTGCTGAAAGAAGCTGCGCAGAAGCACGATCGCAAAAGCCATCGAAAAGGCCGTCTGCGGCAGGATCACGCCGAGCGGATTGTCCAAAAGGCCGAAATTACGGATCTGCAGGAACAACGGCACGATCGCCGTGGCAAAGGGGAACATCAGCCCCAGCAGCAGATAGGCCTGGATATATTTCGAGCCGAAAAAGTGGATCTGCGCGAAGATATAGGCCGCCATCGAGGCCAGCATCAGGGTGAGAAACACCGCCGAAAACGAGATGATCAGCGAGTTCTGGATATATCCCCAGAAGACCGGTCCGCCGAGAATATCCGTATAGGTCTCGATGCGCCAGACGGGCGGCAGGCCAAAGGGGGAGGCCCTCAGTTCGCCGACCGATTTGAAGCCGCCGAGAAAGGTTGCGATGAGCGGCACGATAACCAGCGCCGCAACGATCGACAGCACGGCGGCGCGGGCAAGCGCCAGAAAAAAGCCGGGGCGGTTCATAATGCGCCTCCTTTACCCATGGCGAGGCGGCGGTAGCTGAAAGCGGTCACCATGCAGAGAATGAACAGGACGACACCGACGGCAGCACCGTAACCGACATTCAACTGCGCCAGCCCATAGGTGTAGAGATAGCTGACGATCGAATGGGTGGAGTTGGACGGACCGCCATTGGTGAGCGGGATGATGATGTCGAAGACCTGCAGCGCGCCGACAATCGCGAAGAATGCGGAAAGCTTGATCGCATGCATGATCAGCGGCAGCTTGACGTAGAAGACCTTCTGCCAGCGCCCCGCGCCGTCGATCTCGGCCGCCTCGATCAGATCATCCGGTACCGCCTGCAAAGCGGCGATGAAGATCATCATGTGATAGCCGAAATATTTCCACACGACGACGGTGATGATGGCGAGGAATGCGAATTGCCGGTCTGCCAGGATATAGAAAGGCTCGATGCCGAGTGCGGTGGCGATCTGGCCGGACACCCCGAAGTCGCCGTCGAAGATGAAGCTCCAGATCACGCCGGATGCGATCTCGGCGAGAATATAGGGGGCGAAGAAGATCAGCCGGAATGCCGTATTGATCGATGTCTTCTTGTAGATGAGCAGGGCGAGCGTCAGGGCCAGCGGGATCTGGATGAACAACGACGCCAGGATCAGCTTTACCGAATTCCACAAGGACTGGTGAAAGACCGAATGGTTGGCAAGCCGCTGATAGTTCTGGGTGCCGACGAAGTTGTCGATCGCGCCATAACCGCTCCATTTGAAGAAGCTGAGATTGGCGGCGTTGAAAATCGGCCAGATGACGAAAAGGGTGAACAGCACCAGGGCCGGCGGCAAAAACAGCAGGAGAGCAGTGAGCTTTCCTTGTCTGTGCATGCGCGCAATGCGCGCCGCCGGGCTCAGCTGTGGGCGTGAGCCGGTCATGGTCGTCATGTCATTCCTCGATATGTCCGGTGTTGGGTGAGGCGCGGCGAGTGTTCGCCACGCCCACTTCAGGCGAGACTCAGCGCATTTCGCGTGCTTCTTCCACGAGGGCTGCAGCTTCTTCCGGCGAGATGTCGCCAGTGACTATCTGGGCTGCAGCGTCATTGAGGGCCGCACCGACGCTCGCACCGAGCATCTGGTCGAGATAGAGCTGGTGATGCGGTGCCTTGGAAAGGTCCTCGGCGATCCGGCGCAGGCGCGGATCGGCAATGCCGGACTGGGCGTCTGTGCCGATCGGCAGCCAGATCTTCAGGCGGCCGCCTTCGGTCTGGTTCTTGTTGTTGGTCAGAAACTTCAGGAAATCGACCGTCGACTTGCCCGCATCCTTGGTCACCAGCCAGCCGTTGACACCGCCGAACGTGTCGGCCGGATCGCCCTTGCCGCCCTCGACTGCCGGGAAGGTGATGAAGTCGAGGTCGTCTCCAAGTCCTTTGCCTGAGGCCGAATTCTGCGCCTGCGCACCGACCAGGAAGTTACCGGCCAGATAGAAGGCGCCCTTACCGTCACCGAACAGGCCTGCCGCCTTGGGCTGGGTCGTATCCATGTAACCCGGCTGGAACGGTTTGATATCGGCCAATTGTTTCAGCGCTTCGCCAGCCTGGATGAAGGCCGGATTGTTGAAGCCTTCGTTTTCGCCCTTGTCTGCAGCTGCGACACCGTCAGTGCCAGCAATACGGGCAGCAAGCTGACCATAAAAGAGAGCGATCGGCCATTTGTCCTTGCCACCCATGACGATCGGCACGATGCCAGCACCCTGGATCTTCTTGGAGGCGGCAAGCAGGTCTTCCCAATTCTTGATCGCCTTCGGGTCGACACCAGCCTTTTCGACAAGCGCCTTGTTGTACCAGAGCACGACGCTCGCGGCATACATCGGCACGCCATAGAGCTTGCCATCATGGCTCATCGACTGGATGCCGGAGGGTGAATAGTTCTTGCGGTCCGCATCGGTGAAATCGGCCGAGATATCCTTCAGCACACCGGCCTTGGCCTGTTCTGCGAAAACGCCACCTGTCCAGGTGAAGAAGGCATCCGGACGCGCGGATGACTGAAGAAGTGTCGGCAGCTTGGATTTGAACGACGTGTCGTCGAGAAAGTCGAACTGCACTTTCGTGCCGGGTTTTTCCGCCTCATACGCCTTTGCGACGTCGAGGTAATACTGCCGCCCTTCGGGAACATTCGGCTCGATCGCCAGCATGCGGACGTCGTCGGCCAGCGCCGAGCCAGCCAAAGTCAGTCCCAGGACCGTTGCGGCCCCGAGGCAAAATGATTTCATGACAATTTCCTCCAATATGCCTGGCTGATGACGCCAGATCCCTCCGAGCCGAGGCTCCACCCCCGGTTCATTCTTGGAGCCTAGACCATGCGGTTTTGCACCCCTCGTTATAATTTTTAACAGTCTTGATGATTGCGAAGGTTTTTCTTGCAAACACCGACAAGTTGATATCGCTGATGAATCGGGGTCTGATGGAGGAGATGATGACCGCGAAGAAACGCAATGAATTTCAGGTCGCGCTACTTTTCAAGGCGCGTGGAAGTTACGGGCGGGAGATCATTGCAGGCGTCTGCGACTACGTGAAATCAACACGTGCCGTCTGGGACATGTTGCTGCACGAGGATTTTCGCGACAGCGTTGCAGGGATCGCTGACTGGTCGGGAAACGGTATCATCGCGGATTTCGACGATCCGGAATTCGTCAAGGCGCTGTCGGAAGTGTCGATACCGGTTATCGGTGTCGGCGGCTCCTATCACCGGGACGCCGATTATCCCCGCAATTTTCCTTACGTGGCGACGGATAACGAAAAGCTGGTAACGGAAGCCTATACCCATCTGGTCGACATGGGCCTGCCGCGCTTTGCCTTTTACGGACTACCGGAGACCCGCTCGTATCGGTGGTCGGAAGAAAGGGAGAAAGCCTATCTTAAGCTCTGCGCGCGGGATCGCGCAAAGCCGGAAATCTTCAAGGGACAAGGTACGTTCGGGCCGGACTGGGACGAAATTCTCGCCGATGTGATCGCCTGGCTGAAAGGCCTGCCGAAGCCGATCGGCGTGATTGCCGTGACGGACTCCCGTGCGCGCCACATCCTGCAGGCCTGCATTCTTGCCGATATCGCGGTTCCAGAACAGGTCTCGATCGTCGGTATCGATGACGATCCGCTGCTGCGCATGCTGACGCGTATTCCGATCAGCTCGGTGCGGCAGGGAACCCGTAGCATGGGCCGCACCGCCGCCGCGATGCTGCACCGCCGGCTGATCGGCGCCACATTGGACGAGACCCGTGTGATCGTCCCGCCGGAAGGGCTGAATGCCCGGATGTCTTCCCGCTACCAACCGATCTACGACCCTTACGTAATGCGGGCGCGTCATTATATTCGCCAGTTCGCTGGCCAAGGGATCAAGGTCGCGCAGGTTGCCACCTATGTCGGCGTCTCCCGAACAACGCTCGAAACCCACTTTCGCCGCGCCTTCGGTTACACGGTTCACGACGACATGCTCGCCTACCGGCTGCAGCTTGCGCAGGAGATGCTTGCGGACGAAAGCCTGCCTCTGGAACGTGTCGCGGAACTCAGCGGCTTTAACAACAGCCAGTATATGCACACGGTCTTCAAGCGCGAGCTCGGCTGCAGCCCACGTGAATATCAACGAAACAGTTTCACCCGCTAGGCCTCAGATCGGGTTATGCCGGCACGGGAGCAGGCCTGCCGATAAGGCCGAAACCAGCCATTTCTTAAGTCTTTCCGTACCTCAACTGCGACAAATTGTCGCAGTTGAGGTACGTGCATCAAATCCACTTCCCAACCCGAAGGAACAGCCGTATCAAATACACCAAGAGGAGGTAACTACCGCATCTTCGCGGAATGGTTACGACGTGGCGACAGCCACGATAGGAGGCAACAACCACATACTGGCATCTTGCATGGGTCTGTGGGCTGCATGCTCGGGGAGCATGGGCGTTGGGAGCGTGCCGGTCTCGGCCGCATCATAGAGGAGGTAAGTTCATGAAGAAATTTCTTTTGTTTACGACTGCAGCAATTGGTCTCGCGGCAGGCACCTTTGCCGGTATCAGTACTGCGGCCGCATCACCCGACAAACCGGTCATCGGTTTCTCGATCGACGATCTACGCGTCGAACGGTGGGTACGTGACCGTGACTATTTCATCCAGGCAGCCGAAGGGCTGGGCGCCAAGGTCAGCGTCCAGTCTGCGGATGGCAATGAGGAAAAGCAGGTCAAGCAGGTTGAAAACCTGATCGCCCAGGGCGTCGATGCGATCGTCATCGTGCCGATGAACTCCAAGGTCTTCGACGCGGTCGTCGCCGACGCCAAGGCATCCGGCATCAAGGTGCTGTCCTATGATCGCCTGATCCTCAATGCCGATATCGATGCATATATTTCCTTCGACAACGAGCGCGTCGGTTTCATGCAGGCCGAAAACGTTCTGAAGGTGAAGCCGGAAGGCAATTACTACCTGCTTGGTGGCTCTCCAACCGACAATAACGCCAAATATCTGCGCGCCGGCCAGGAAAAGGCCCTTAAGGCAGCGGTAGATTCCGGCAAGGTAAAGATCGTCGGCTCGCAGTGGGTCAAGGAATGGAGCCCGACCGAAGCGCTTTCGATCATGGAAAATGCGCTGACGGCTGCCGACAACAAGATCGATGCCGTGGTCGCCTCCAATGACGGTACCGCAGGTGGCGCAATCCAGGCGCTTGCCGCCCAGGGCCTTGCCGGCAAGACTGCCGTTTCTGGGCAGGATTCCGACCTTGCTGCCGTCAAGCGGTTGCTCGACGGAACCCAGACGGTCACCGTCTACAAGCCCTTGAAGCTGATCGCCTCCGAAGCCGCAAAGCTGACTGTCCAGCTGGTGAAGGGTGAAAAGCCGGCATTCACCTCGAAAATCAACAACGGGACCAAGGATGTGGACACCCTGTTGCTGACGCCTACCGCCGTCACCAAGGAGAATATCGACATCTATGTGAAGGATGGGTTCTACACCAAGGAACAGATCGGCCTGAAGTAAACGAGCGAACGGCCCCGGGACATCAACCGTTCCCGGGGCCTTCAACCATTACGAGGGTACGATGAGTGAATTTCTTCTCGAAATGAAGAATATCTCCAAGAGCTTCTCCGGTGTGAAGGCTCTGGATGGAATTCATCTCCAGGTTCGCCGTGGAGAATGTGTCGGCCTCTGCGGTGAGAACGGAGCCGGCAAGTCGACGCTGATGAAGGTCCTGTCCGCGGTCTATCCCTATGGCACCTGGGAGGGTGAAATCCTGTGGGAGGGGCACGAACTGAAGGCCTCGTCCATCCGTGAAACGGAAAAGGCAGGCATTGCCATCATCCACCAGGAATTGATGATGGTTCCGCATCTGTCCGTCGCGGAAAACATCTTCCTCGGGTCCGAGATCAGCAATCACGGTTTTCTCGACTATGATGCGATGAACGCCCGGGCGCAGGAACTGCTCGCCAAGTTGAATGTCCATGACATCAACCCCGCGCTACCCGTTCTCAACTATTCCGGCGGCAAGCAGCAGCTCATCGAGATCGCCAAGGCGCTCAACAAGGATGCCAAGCTGCTGATCCTTGATGAGCCCACATCGGCATTGACCGCAACCGAAATCCGGACCCTGCTCGATCTGATCAAGAGCTTGAAGGCGGAAGGTCTCGCCTGTGTCTACATTTCCCACAAGCTCGAGGAAGTGGCCGAGATTTCCGACACCGTCACGGTAATCCGCGACGGGACGCATATCGCCACACGTCCGATCGGCGAACTGACGACGGCTAGTATCGTGACGATGATGGTCGGTCGGGAGATGAAGAACCTCTATCCTAAGGAAGAGCATGCGATCGGCGAGGTCGTTCTGGAAGCTCACAATGTTTCCTGTTGGGATGTCACCAATCCCGACCGGAAGGTGGTCGATGACGTATCCTTCAAGATCCGCAAGGGTGAAATCCTGGGCATAGCGGGATTGGTCGGCGCCGGTCGAACCGAACTGGTATCGACTCTTTTCGGCGCTTATCCCGGCAGCCACAGGGGAAGTGTCCATCTCGACGGACGTGAGATCACGATCCGCTCGCCGCGCGATGCCGTCAAGGCCGGGATCTGCATGGTGCCGGAAGATCGCAAGCGAAGCGGCATTCTTCCGATCATCGGCGTCGGACATAACATGACGATCTCGGTGCTCAATCGCTTTGCCGCTTTCGGGCTCATCGACGAGCATGAGGAGCTTGCCCAGATCCAGGCGGAAATCCTGCGTCTGAAAATCAAGACGGCCGATCCGATGCTGCCCATTGCCTCCCTTTCCGGCGGCAACCAGCAAAAGGCGGTACTCTCCAAGATGATGCTGCCCGATCCGCGTATACTCATCCTCGACGAACCTACCCGCGGCGTCGATGTCGGCGCAAAATACGAAATCTACAAACTGATTTTCGCGCTCGCCAAGGCCGGGGTGGCAGTTCTGATGGTGTCGTCCGAACTGACCGAAGTTCTGGGGATATCCGACCGTGTCCTTGTGATCGGGGAAGGCCGGCTGCGCGGCGATTTCGTCAATGACAACCTGACCCAGGAACACGTGCTGGCTGCGGCTTTAGGCCAGTCCACGCAGATGGCCTGAATTTGCAGTTACCGCTGTAGAAGGCGCTTTAAACATGGCGAATATAAATCTTCGAAAATTCCTTTCCGAAAACAAGATCGTAGCCCTGCTGATCGTGGTCGGCCTGATCTGGGCTCTGTTTGGATATCTCACCTATAATGCCGATACGGGTGTCTCAGGCTTCCTGACCGCGCGTAACTTCTCCAACCTGCTGCGCCAGATGGCGATCACCGGGATATTGGCGGCCGCGATGGTCTTCGTCATCGTGGCGGGCGAAATCGATCTATCCGTCGGTTCCTTGCTTGGCCTTCTGGGCGGTATCGCGGCCATTCTCGATGCGGTCTATGGCTGGCCCCTGGCCGGTACGATATCCTTCGTTCTGCTTGCCGGCGCGGCCCTTGGCCTGATGAACGGCTGGCTGACTGCCTATCTCGGCATCCCGTCCTTCATTGTAACTCTCGGCGGGCAACTTGCCTTTCGAGGGGCAGTGCTGGGCCTGACCGGCGGCATTACCATCGCCCCGGTTTCTCCCAGCCTGCGCTATATCGGCCAGGGCTATCTTCCCGGCTGGCTCGGCAACGGATGCGCCGTTCTGCTTTTCCTCGTCCTGCTTGTCATGGCGTTCAGGACACGTCGCAAGCGTCTCCAGCATAACCTGCGGGTACCGACCCCGGTGATGGAAGCGGTCAAGCTCGTCGTCGTCGGCCTGTTCATACTCGGCTTCGTACTGGTGCTGAATTCTTATCAGGGCATTCCCGTCCCCGTCCTGATGCTGCTCTTCGTGCTGGGCATCTTCACGATCATCGCCAAGGGCACGGTATTCGGTCGCTATATCTACGCCGTCGGCTCGAACTCCGAAGCCACGCGTCTCTCCGGCGTCAACGTCAATCTGGTCAAGATGGTGGTGTTTGGCCTGATGGGCCTGATGGCGGCGCTTGCAGGGATCACGACGACCGCCCGCCTTGCGGCAGGCACACCGTCCGCCGGTTTCGGCGGTGAACTGGATGCAATCGCGTCCTGCTTCATCGGCGGCACCTCCATGCGCGGCGGCGTCGGTTCCGTCATCGGCGCGCTTGTCGGTGCATTGATCATGGCCAGCCTCGATAACGGCATGTCCATGCTCGGCGTCGATACGTTCTGGCAACAGATCATCAAGGGCATCATCCTTGTCATCGCCGTCTATCTCGACATCATTTCCTCGGGCGTAAAGCGGCTCTAAAAATCCACTCCCGACGAAATATATGTTGCTGCTATGCACCCTGCTGAACCTTACCCGGTTCGGCAGGGTGTCCGTTTTCTCAAAGAGCAGGATATTGCAGCTTCGGGAGAAAAGATCTGTGCGGCATCTCCTTCCAACGGCTTCGAATTGCACCAGATCTAAGGACAGAGCCAAGGCGGCATGTTCCGCCGCAAGTCGCATCAGGAGACCATCATGACCTCGCCGCATCCTTCAAAGACCAGCATCGGCAATCACGAACTGCAGCCGGAAACGCAGATGCTGAACTACGGCTACGATCCGGAGCTTTCCGAAGGCGCGGTCAAGCCGCCGGTGTTCCTCACATCGACCTTCGTCTTTAAGTCGGCGGAGGACGGTCGCGATTTCTTCGACTATGTATCGGGCCGCAAGGTGCCACCGGAGGGCCGAGGCGCAGGACTGGTCTATTCGCGCTTCAACCATCCCAACAGCGAGATCGTCGAGGATCGTCTTGCGGTCTATGAACGTGCGGAAAGCGGCGCCGTTTTTTCCTCGGGCATGGCCGCGATCTCGACCACTCTGCTGGCCTTCGTCCGTCCCGGCGATGTGATCCTGCATTCCCAGCCGCTTTACGGTGGAACGGAAACTCTGCTTTCGAAGACGTTTGCGAACCTCGGTGTTTCAGCAGTCGGTTTTGCCGATGGCGCCGATGAAGGCTCGATCACTGCGGCAGCAGAAGAGGCGATGAAAAAAGGTCGCGTCTCGGTGATCCTCATCGAGACACCGGCCAATCCAACCAACAGCCTCGTGGATATCGCGCTGGTCAGACGGATCGCCGACCGGATCGGGGAGCAACAGGGGCACACACCCATCGTCGCCTGCGACAATACCCTTCTCGGCCCAGTCTTTCAGAGGCCGTTGCAGCATGGTGCCGATATCTCGCTTTATTCACTGACCAAATATGTCGGTGGACATTCCGACCTGATCGCCGGAGCCGCCCTCGGCAGCAAGGCGATCATCACGCAGATAAGGTCCCTGCGGGGATCGATCGGAACTCAGCTCGACCCTCACTCGTGCTGGATGCTCGGCCGGTCGCTGGAAACGCTGCAGATCCGGATGGAGCGCGCGAACAGCAACGCGAAAGCCACCGCCGACTTCCTCAAAGATCACCCCAAGGTTGGCAAGCTTCACTATCTCGGCTTTGCTGAACCGGAATCCGCCATCGGGCGTGTGTTCGCGTCGCAATGCAGCGGTGCCGGTTCGACATTTTCGTTCGACATAGAAGGCGGCCAGCCCGCAGCGTTCCGGTTTCTCAACGCCCTGCAGATCATCAAGCTCGCGGTCAGTCTCGGCGGCACAGAATCTCTCGGATCCCACCCCGCCAGCATGACACATTCCGGTGTACCTGCGGACGTGCGTCAGCGCATTGGCGTACTCGATTCGACGATCCGGTTATCGATCGGGATCGAGCATCCGGACGACCTAATTGCCGACCTTGCTCAGGCGCTTGACAAGGCATGAAGCCCCGCGCCGACATTGCATGTCGGCTCGCTCGATCACGCCCGGATCAGGATGCCCGCTTCGCGCGCGGCATCGACGAAAGCCTGCCGAGCATCTTCCGGTTTTTTCCTGCCGGCATCGACTGCGGCGCAGATTTCCAGGGCCTTGTCGAGAAACGTCCCATCTTCGGTTGGCCAGTCCTCGATCATCGCCCAGGCAGCGGCTTGCGTCGTCTCGATGACTGTCTCTTCCGGTGGCTCTCCAACGGATACGACAACCGGCTTTTTCCAGGGCGTGTTCATAGGTCTCGTTCCATCGCTTCAATCGCAGGCCTCTTAGCCCGATTCAACTCGGCTGGCGAGGCCGCAAATATAAAGCGGCATGGCCCGATCCGACATTCAAGGCTTGGGTGCAGGCGTTGGTGACGCGAGACAACTTATCGCGCGGCGATCTCTTTCTCGACCGATGATCCTTTGGCAACCATCTGCTCAAGCGTCATGTTATCCAGAACCGCTGAAATCGCATCGCGAACTTCCACCATCGAATGGCGCACCTGACAGTCTTCCGGATGATCGCAATCGTCACAAGGCTCGAAAGCGGTCTTGCTGGCACAGAGGATTGGCGCAAGCGGGCCGTCGAGAATTCTCACGGCATGGCCGATGGAAATTTCCGATGCTGGCTTGGACAAGGCGTAGCCGCCGCCCGGCCCTTTTTTGGAACGCAGTATTCCGCCCTTGCGCAATTCCAGAAGGATCGCGTCGAGAAACTTCTTGGAGATATTGTTCTGCTGGGCAATGTCGCTCACGAACGCGGTCTTGCCAGGTTCGATCTGCGCCAGATGGACAAGCGCCTTGAGCCCGTATTTTCCTTTTTTGGTCAGCATCGATGCCTGAGAACCCGGTTTGCCGGCATGATTGCCGGCTTACCAATGACCGATACAGGACTGGAGCAAAAGCTTCAATAATCGCTTGTCGGTAACAGTTTAGACAGACTGCCCCTTTGTCTTTGCGACAATCAAGCTGCGGTGCCCATTCAAGCGGCCTAAACCTCGAAAACCTTGCTGTGTGTTGCAACGAAGAACTGGCCCTCCGATGTCACCCAGCCACGGAACATTCCATCCGTGTTATAGGGCGCGGCGATTGATCCGTCCGCAGCAACTGCCACCAGCCCAGCGCCGATATTGTGGGGTTTAAGGTCTTCCATGATGACCTTGCCAGCTGCCTTTTCCAGATCTTCTCCGAGATAGTTTATCCGGCTCGCCACTTCATGGCCGACAGCATAACGGATGAAGAATTCCCCCTTGCCCGTTCCCGAAACGGCGCAGACGCCGTCGCGCGCATAGGTCCCTGCCCCGACGATCGGTGTGTCGCCAATACGCCCGGCCGGCTTGTTGTTATAGCCGCCAGTAGATGTCGCAGCCGCCAGATGACCTGCGCGGTCGAGCGCCACGGCCCCGACCGTGCCGTGTTTTTCTGCCTCGCTTGCCTTGATCGCTGTCCCGGCTGCAACATGCTCCTTCATCGCAGCCAGTGCCTTCACGCGGCGCTCGGTAGTGAAATAATCGGGTTCGACGATATCGAGGCCTTCTGCCTGCGCGAATGCGTCAGCTGCCGGGCCTCCGAGGAGCACGGCCTCACCCTTTTCCATGACCCGGCGCGCCGCCTTGATCGGATTGCGGATGCGCTTGGCGAGTGTCACGGCGCCCGCCTCCAATGTCCTGCCGTCCATGATCGATGCATCGAGTTCATGCTCGCCATCGGTATTTAGCGCCGCCCCATAACCGGCATTGAAATGCGGGCTGTTTTCCATAACGACAACAGCGGCCTGAACCGCGTCAAGCGCAGAACCGCCGGTATCCAGCACTGCCCAGCCAGCCTGTAACGAGCGATGAAGGTCTGCACGGGCAGCCGCCCATTCCTCCTCACTCAGATCGAGCTTCGCCATAACCCCGCAGCCACCGTGAATGGCGAGTGCAATCCTGTTCATTGTCTGTCCTGTTTTCAACCTGCAAAAAGGCCGGGCAAAGCGCCCGGCCGATTGTTCTTGTGTCCGGCCCGTTATTGCGCTGGGCGAATATTCATCGCAAGCGTATCTTCGTCTGAACGCGGCGTGATCTTGATCGCTTTCTTCATGCCCCAGGCCGAGACGATCGAAGCAATCGACAGGTTGGGACGGTCGCTGGCGACCAGCGCATTGGCATCCTTCAGAAGCTGCTCGCGCTTTTTGCCATCCATCTCGACGCCAGCATCCTCGATCAGCTTGTCCATCGAAGGGTTGGAATAACCGCGGATGTTGAAGGCGCCAAGTTTCTTTGCCGGATCGTTGGTGTGGACAAGCGAGGAGAGCGTGTAGTTCGCTTCGCCCGTCAGCGTGCCCCAGCCCGACATGGTCAGCGAATAGTCGCCGCGCGTATTTGCCGGGAAGTAGACGGCACCCGGCTGGGCATTGGCCTCGACCTGAATGCCGATCGCCGTCAGCATCTGGGCAATCGTCGTGCCGGTGTCCTTGTCGCCAGGCAAGCGGTCGTTGGTGAAGCTGAACACGACCTTGAACCCGTCCGGATAACCTGCCTCGGTCAGGAGCTTCTTGGCCTTCTCGACATCCGATGCTGGTGCCTTCACATCAGGATTGTAGCCGAAGATGTTGGGGGTCACGAGCTGCGACTGTACCGTACCCATGCCTTCCATTGCGATCTCTGTGATGGTCTCACGATCAATGGCAAGATCGAAAGCCTCACGAACCTTCGGGTCGAGGAAGGGGTTCTTCGGCAGAGGCGAACCGTCCTTGGCCGTGACTTGCGGCGGCTTCTCGCGGAAATCGAAGGCGATGTTGAAGAGGTAGACGCTATCCTGGCGGACGATGCTGAGTTTACTGTCGGTTTCGAGCGTCGGAACGTCAGATGCGGGAATGCGGGCGATCAAATCGACCTGGCCGGCCTTCAGCTGTGCAACGCGGGCTGCGTCATTCGGGATTTCCTTGCGCGTAACCTTGCCCCAAGGCTCCTTGCCGCCCCAGTAACCATCGAAGCTCTCCAGCACGAGCTGTTCTTTCGGCGTCCAGGACACGAACTTGTAGGGACCGGTGCCGATCGCCGCCTTGCCTGAGTTGAACCCTTCGGCCGCTTTCTCAGCGCTATCGGAGTAATCCTTGGCAGCGACATGCGACACGACGAAGAGGCGAATGAAATCGTTCGGCAGGTTCGGAGCCGGGCCATCGGTCTTTACCCGAATCGTGTGGGCGTCGACGATCTCCGTGCTTTTCACCCGGCGAACATAGATCGTTGTCGGATTGGGGCCGGCAACTTTTGGAATGCGCTCGATGGAGAACTTTACGTCTTCCGCAGTGAAATCGGACCCATCATGAAATTTCACACCCTCACGCAGCTTGAATTCCCAGGTCGTGTCGTCGATCGCCGTCCAGGACGTGGCAAGGCCCGGTTCCAGTTCGAGATTGTTGCCCGATTTGATCAGTGAATCGTAGATATGCTTCATCGCCTCGGCATGAGTGCCGGCTGCGGTGAAATCCGGATCGATCGACAGCGGACCGGCACGCACGCCGATGGTGAGATCGGCCGCCAGAGCCGCGCCGGAAACACTGCCGAGCAGGACCGCCGCCAGCGTAAGAGTGCGAAATGTCTTGGAAATAATCATTCTTCGTTCTCCTCTGTATTTGTCATTATTGGCCAATTGGGGGAATCCACGACGATTTTGGCGAGCAGTTCCGACAGCATCAGTTGTTCGGCTGGCGTCAATGCGGAGGTCATGACCCTCTCCCGCTCCACCATCGGCTGCATGGCCTGATCGACGATGCGTTTGCCTTCGTCCGTGATGTAGAGGACGAAGCTTCTCAAATCCGCCTGATCGACTTCGCGGCGGATGATGTTCTTGTCGATCAATTTCTGGATCGCGCGGCTGATCGTATTCTTGGGGAACCCCGAAGAGCTGCAGATAGCGCTTGCCGTCAGCCCGTCCGACAGGCCGAGCGAATAGAGCACGACGAATTCGGGACGCGGGAGCCCATGCTCCTTCTCGATCCGCCGGTAGATCGGCTCATTGAACTGCAACGCCAGGAAGTTGATCCGGAACGACAGCCAGCATGGATTTTGCCAAAGCTTGACGGCGACAAGATCTTCCACACGCCGGTTTCCGGCAGCCGCAAGGCCACCTTGCCGTAGCAGATTATCCAGCGCCTGTTCGTCTGTTTCACGCACGCTTGGCATCCCATCGCTTTTCAATTTAGTCCCGTATGGAACTTGACGCTGCATTAATTGGCTGTCAATTTCTTTTTTTAGTACCGTTTGGAACTTTGCATTTTCTGAAACACAGGGCTGCAAAGCATAATTTTTGTGCGTCTTGGCCGTGATCCGCAATTTCTTTGCGCAGATCAGCCAAAGCGAAGAATGGAGATGGGTTAAGTGAAGATCGCGGACATGAACTGGATGCAGGTGGAGACGAGGACCGCTGGCGATGATCGCTGCATTCTGCCGATCGGAAGCGTCGAGCAGCACGCTTATCTCAGTCTCGCAACCGACATGATCCTTGCTGAAAAAGTCTCCGTCGATGCGGCCGAACCGCTGGGTGTTCCCGTCTTTCCCGCTCTGCCTTATGGTCTCGCCTCGTCCTTCGCGAGTTTTCCCGGCACGTTGACCTTGTCGCTTGCGACTTATATCGGCGTCATCCGCGATCTTCTCGATGGTATGTACCGCTCCGGCTTCCGCCGGATCCTCGTGGTCAACGGCCATGGCGGCAACACGCCGGCAATGACGGTGATTTCCGAATGGCTGAACGATCATCCGGACGCATCGGTCAAATTCCACGATTGGTGGCGCGCGCCGAAGACGATGGCGAAGGTTCTCGAAATCGATCCGGCAGCTTCGCATGCTTCCTGGATGGAGAATTTCCCGTGGACGCGTACCGATGACCCGCGCCAGCCAACGACGCAGAAACCACGGGTCGACTTCGCGGCGCTGGCACGGGTCGATACGCAGCGCAAACGCATCCTTCTTGGCGACGGCAACTATCACGGTCTCTACCAGCGTCCCGATGAGGACATGCTGGCGATCTGGGAAGTCGCGGTGGCCGAGACACGCGAACTTCTGGAACACGGCTGGCACTAAACGCGACCACCAGCGGCCGCCAATGCGCGCCAGACTTTGAGCCCGCAGAAGACGGGAGAAGGGGAACAGATGCTAGGCTTCATCTTGCAAAGACTGTGGCAGGCGGCAATCGTCGTGCTTGCCATGTCGGCGCTGGTCTTTTGCGGCGTCTATGCTGTCGGCAATCCGATCGATGTGTTGATCTCGCCGGATGCGACACAGGACATCCGCGCCGCCGTCATCGCCCAATACGGATTGGACCTGCCGCTCTGGCAGCAATATCTCGGCTTCCTCGGCCGGGTCCTCGAAGGCGATTTTGGCCGCTCCTTCGTTTATAACATGCCTGTCAGTGAGTTGATCCTGTCGCGCCTACCGGCAACGCTGGAACTCACGCTCGCCGCCGTGCTTTTTGCCAGCCTCGTCGGCATTCCGATCGGCATGTATGCCGGTTATCGGCCGAACAGCCCGGTGTCGCGCGCCATCATGGCGCTCTCCATCCTCGGCTTTTCGGTGCCTACCTTCTGGTTCGGCCTGATGCTGATCATGCTGTTTGCCGTGCAATGCGGTTGCATGCCCGCGGGCGGACGGGGTGATACGGTGAGCCTGTTCGGCGTCGATTTCAGTTTCCTCACCGCCAACGGGCTATCGCATATGGTCCTGCCAGCACTCAACCTCGCGCTTTTCAAGTTTTCGCTGATGATCCGCCTGGCACGGGCCGGCACGCGTGAACTGATGTTGAGCGACACGGTAAAATTCGCTCGCGCCGCCGGCATTTCGGAATTCACCATTCTGAGCCGGCATGTGCTGAGACTGATCTCCATTCCGCTCGTCACTGTCTTCGGCCTGGAATTCGGCTCCACGCTCGCCTTTGCGGTGGTGACCGAGACTATCTTCTCCTGGCCTGGCCTCGGCAAGCTCATCATCGACAGCATCACATCGCTCGATCGTCCCGTCATGGTCGCCTATCTTATGCTGGTCGCCATGCTGTTCATCGTCATCAATCTTGTGGTCGACCTTACTTATGCGCTGCTCGACCCGCGCCTGCGGAAGGGAAGAGCCTGATGCGCGACACGCCATTTTTCCACTTTCTCGAAGAGTTCCGTCGCAACAGGGTCGCGTTCGGTGCGGCCATCGTTGTCGGCCTCATCGTCATCATCGCGCTTGTCGCTCCGCTGGTAACCCCGCAAGACCCTTACGATCTTGCCCATCTCGTGCTGCGCGATGCAAGAAGGCCGCCGGGTTATATCGGTACGGGCGGCTATACCCATTGGCTGGGCACAGATTCGCAGGGGCGCGATCTCCTTTCGGCGATTATCTACGGTCTGCGCATTTCGCTGCAGATGGGCGTGATCGCCGGCGGCATCGCCCTCGTCATTGGCGCAGTCGTCGGCTGTGCAGCGGCCTATATCGGTGGGCGTTTCGAAAGCCTCGTCATGCGCATTGTCGATCTGCAGCTTTCGTTCCCGGCAATCCTGCTCGCCTTCGTCATCGCCGCCATTCTCGGTCAGGGGCGTTATCAGCTTATTCTCGCACTGATCTTCGCCCAATATGCCTATTTCGCCCGCACTGCCCATGGCGCAGCATCGGCCGAACGGCAGAAGGACTATGTCGAGGCCGCACTCTCCATACCGCTGTCTCCTTTACGGGTGGTGCTGCGCCACATCCTGCCCAATTCCCTGCCGCCGCTGATCGTGGTTGCGACGGTACAGGTGGCAAGCGCCATCTCGCTCGAAGCAACGCTCTCCTTTCTCGGCGTCGGCCTGCCACCTACTGAACCATCGCTCGGCATGCTGATTGCCAACGGCTTCCAGTATCTGCTTTCCGGCCGCTACTGGATTTCGATCTATCCCGGCGTGGCGCTGATCCTGTTCATCGTCTCGCTCAATCTCGTCGGCGACCAGATCCGCGACCAGCTCAACCCGAGGCTTCGCCGATGACCGAAGAAACTACTGCACCACTGCTCGAAGTCTCCAATCTTCGCACCTGGTTCCCCAGCACAAGGGGCGAGATCAAGGCAGTCGACGGCGTTTCCTTTTCGCTCGCACCCGGCGAGGTTCTCGGCCTTGTCGGCGAATCCGGCTCGGGCAAGTCGATAACCGGCTTCTCCATCATCGGTCTGATCGATGAACCCGGCCGGATCGTCGAGGGCTCGATCAAGCTTGAAGGCCGCGAACTGATCGGCCTTCAACCGCACGAGTTGAGGGAGATCCGCGGTAAGACCATTTCCATGGTTTTCCAGGACCCGATGATGACGCTGAACCCGGTGCTCAGCATCGGCACGCAGATTAGGCTCGCACTCGAAGCCCATGAAAAGATCGGCGCGGCAGAGGCACGAAATAGGGCCATCAAGGCACTGGCGCAGGTTCGCATCACCGAACCCGAGCGTAAGGTCGACTTTTTCCCGCACCAGTTTTCCGGCGGCATGCGCCAGCGCGTGGCGATCGCGATCGCACTGCTTCATCGTCCCAAGCTGATCATCTGCGACGAACCGACGACGGCACTGGACGTATCGATCCAGGCTGAAATCCTCGCAGAAATGAAGGAGCTCGTGGCCGAGCTCGGTACGGCGCTGATCTGGATCAGCCATGATCTCGCAACTGTCGCCTCGATTGCCGACCGGGTGGCCGTCATGCGTTTCGGCAAGATCGTCGAGATAGGTCCTGCGCTCGGCGTGCTGACCAGACCGCAGCACGACTATACCAAGGCGCTGCTTGATGCCCTGCCCTCACGGGCAAAACCGGGTGAACTTCTTTTGCGCGGCAGCGGTATAGCTGATGCTACCCCGCCGTCTCGAAAGACTGCAACAGGCGACCTGCCCCCACTCGGCAGCCCGTATCTGGTGATCGATACCGCCGTCAAACGCTTCGAAAAAAACGCCGGCCTGTTCAAAAACATGGCGATCCGCGCCGGCATCGCACAGCCTCAGGCAGTCGTGCAGGCCGTGGATGGCGTCTCGATCACGCTGAAACGAGGCGAGGTGCTTGGCCTTGTCGGTGAATCCGGTTCGGGCAAGTCGACGCTCGGACGCATGGCAGCCGGCATAACCGTGCCGACATCCGGCACCATTCGTCTCGCCGGCAGGCCGATCATGAGCGCCGGTCGCAGCCCGCGCAAGATTACGACCCGCGTCCAGACCATATTTCAGGACCCGTTCGCTTCGCTCAACAGCCGTATGCGCGTGGGTGACATCGTTGCCGAAGGCCCGCTAGCGCACAGGCTCGTTTCCCGCGCGGAAGCACCCGGCTATGTGGGCCAATGGCTGTCGGCAGTCGGGCTCGATCCCTCCTTCGCCAACAGATTCCCTCACCAGTTTTCCGGCGGGCAGCGGCAGCGTATCGCGATTGCAC
This sequence comes from Aliirhizobium wenxiniae, assembly GCF_014201355.1. Lineage (GTDB taxonomy): Bacteria > Pseudomonadota > Alphaproteobacteria > Rhizobiales > Rhizobiaceae > Neorhizobium > Neorhizobium wenxiniae. Next base: position 170,103 of record NZ_JACHEG010000004.1, on the reverse strand, counting down.
GGGCACTCGCCATGCAGCCGGACGTCGTCGTTTGCGACGAGCCGGTCGCCTCGCTCGACGTGTCGATCCAGGCGCAGATCATCAACCTTCTTATCCGCCTGCGCTCCGAACTCGATCTGTCGTTGATTTTCATCAGCCACGATCTCTCGGTCGTGCGGCATCTCTGCGACCGGGTGGCGATCATGTATCGCGGCCGCATCGTGGAGGAAGGCGATGCAGCTGGTATCTACGACGACCCGCAACACGACTACACCAAGCGGCTGCTCGCAGCCGTGCCAGTTTTGCCGATCGCGGCATGATCATCATGGGAGAACAGGACAGATGGAACCTTGGGAATGGGATGAACAGATCTGGCGCGGCAAGGTCGAGAAAGTTCGTGCTGGACGATCACTGAAACCGAAGGCCTGGAAGGGCGGCGCGCGCTGCGCCGTGGCGCTTTCCTTTGACAGCGACCACGAGACCAATGAGTTGCGCGACGGCGGCGAATCCATCGGCCGCATGTCGCAAGGCCAGTATGGCAATCGCAAGGGCGTGCCGCGTATTCTCGAAACGCTTTCCGCCGCCTCGGTTCCGGCGACCTTCTTCGTACCGGCCGTCACCGCCCTGCTCTATCCGGACGAGCAACGGCGCGTGATCGCTGAAGGCCATGAAATCGGCCTGCATGGCTGGATCCATGAGGTGAACACCAAGGTGCCGGCAGATAAGGAACGCGAACTGCATTTCCGCGCCGCCGATACGCTGGAGAAAATCACGGGCATCCGCCCTGTCGGCATGCGCACGCCGTCCTGGGATTTTTCCTCAGTGACGCTTGAGATCGAGCGCGAACTCGGGCTGATCTACGATTCCTCGCTAATGGCCGACGATGATCCCTATGAGCTCGTCGAAGAGGGCGAAGCGACGGGCATGGTCGAATTGCCGGTCGAATGGATCCGTGACGACGCGGTCTATTTCAACATGAACCGTTTCACAGCGCTCAGGCCCTACACGCCACCGACCGCCGTTCTCGACATCTTCAAGCGCGAATTCGACCGCGCCTATCAGGAAGGCGGGCTGTTTCTGCTAACCATGCATCCGCATGTCACGGGCTACCGCTCACGCATCTTCATTCTCGAAGAACTGATCCGGCATATCAAGGCTCATGACGATGTCTGGTTCGCCACCCATGCGGATATCGCTCGTTTTGTGAAGGAGGATTCCGGTGTCTGATGGACAGAGGAAGGTTGCGATCGTCACCGGCGGCGGTCGCGGCATCGGCCGAGGCTGCGCCCTCGATCTCGCCCGCCATGGCTTCGATATCGTGATCGTCGACCTGATCGAAGAGGACCTTGCGCGCACTGCCGTTGAAATCAGCGAGCTCGGACGCCAGGCACTGACATTCATCGCGGATGTCAGCAATCATGCCCGCGCTGCCGAAATTGTTGCGGAGGTCGACCGGCAATGGGGCCGCATCGACATCCTGTTCAATAATGCGGGCCGTTCGATGTCAAAAGGGATCGAGGAGATCTCCGAACAAGAGTTTGACACCACGATCGCCATCAATCTCAAGGGTGCATTCAACTATATTCAACCGACAGTTCCGGTGATGCGCCGGAATGGCGGTGGGCGGATCATCAACATGTCGTCGATGAACGCCCATACCGGCGGCGTCACCAGCGCCGTCAGCAAATTTTCCTACACCGCCGCTAAGGCAGGCATCATCGGCATGACAAAGGCACTCGCCAAGGAACTTGCTCCGGAAATCGTCGTCAATGCCGTCTGCCCCGGTGTGATCAAGACCGAACGATCGAACGCCATGATCGATGCGCGGGAGGCGAGCCTTTCTGCCGGCATATCGCTAGGACGTGTAGGAACGCCTCAGGATGTCGCGAGTGTGGTGACGTTTCTGGCAACCGCTGAACCGAATTTCATAACCGGCCAGGACATCCAGATCGACGGCATGCAGTGGGTGAGGTGAACGACCCGTACCGCGACGTGAGGCAGCAAGCCGCCTGCCTTACATTCTTTGCCTGTCTGACAAAAAGATAAGGTCCTCCTCAGGTCACTCTTCGTCAATGCCTTCCGTCAGACCGTCGTAGACTTCCATCAGCGCATTGGTAATCGCCTGACCAAGTGCATTTCCCGCAGCACGAACGTCGTCATCATTTCCATCACGGGCGGCACGCGCAAGCTCGAAGCCCTGATCGGCGACCAACTGCTTTGCAACCTCTATCGCCCAGAGACCGAAGTCTCCGCGATTGCCGATCTCGATCGTGTCGTCCATATCAATGCTCCCTCGGTTACGGCTTCCATCTAACGTAACCAACGCTTAAGGCAAGCTTCGAACCGGCCCGGTTCTCCGAAAGCGGGTTCAAAAAGAAGTCGCATCTTCGTATTTGGAATTCGTATAATTCTAGTTCGATTATAATAATAAATTATATTGCAGTGCGGAATTTTCGATGGAACTATGACGGCAACAAGGGTCGCTAAAGGCCTGGACCACCAGTAGGAGAACATCGATGAAATCCTTTATAAAGGCCGGCATCGTCGGCTTATCGACACTTTTTGCCTGCAGTTCAGCTTTCGCACTCGGCGATCCGATCAAGACCGCGATCGACGCGACCTTTGCACCACATGCCATGCCTACCCTCGACGGCAAGATCGAGGGTTTCAATGTCGACATGGCAGATCTGATCGGCGAACGTCTCGGCAAGAAGGTCGATCTGACCGGCGCGCAGTTTTCCGGTCTCATCCCGGCACTTCAGGCCGGCACCTATGATTTCCTCGTCGCACCGGTAACCGTCAACAAGGAGCGTGCCGCGAACCTTCTTTTCACCGAAGGCTTCATGGATACGAATTTCGCCTTCGTCGTCCCGGCCAACGCGCCGGAATACAAGACGCTCGAAGACTTCAAGGGCAAGACGATCGCCGTCAACAAGGGCTCGGCCTATGACAGCTTCCTGCGCGAGAAGGAAAAGGAATTCGGCTGGAAGGTCGAGAGTTACGGCACCAATACGGATGCCGTCGCAGCAGTGATGGCAGGCCGCGCGGATGCCAATCTTGCCGGCAACACCGTGGCCGCATGGTCGGTCAAGCAGAACCCGCGTTTGAAGCTATCCTATGAATACGTGACAGGTCTCGTATGGGCGCTTTCGTTCCGCAAGGGCGATGAGGCAAATCGCGATCTGGTGGATCGGGCAATCGAATGCCTGAAGCTGGACGGCTCCATGGCAAAGCTTTCCGAAAAATGGTTCGGCGTCACGCCGGTTGCCGGCACGACCATCGTCACCCCGACCAAGGGTTTCGGTACACCGGGCTTCGACGGCTACAAGGATGACGACCATCAGGCCTCCTGCGAGAACCTGAAGTAATCCCAGCATCGTGGACGGGCGGGGCCTCCCACTCGCCTGTCCACTCTTTTTCAGACCGCGATGCGACCTGCTGCTGCAGGTCGTATCCGGGCGGAAACGCCGCTGATCCGCCGGTCGGATCGGCCATCCCGCCTGACACCGTGCCTGCCGGAGTAGCCTGAATGGCCAATCGCCCCATGCTGGAAATCGTCTCGCTGGAAAAGCGCTTCGGTACCAACACCATTCTGAAGAAGATCGATCTGAAAGTTGCGGAAGGCGAACTCGTCTTCGTCATCGGCCCGTCCGGTTCCGGCAAGAGCACGATGCTGCGCTGCTGCAACCGGCTTGAGGAGCCGACATCCGGCGACATCATTGTAGATGGCCGCAACATCATGGCCGGCACCCGCCGCGATCTCGACCGCATGCGGCTGCAGATCGGCATGGTCTTCCAGGGCTTTCACCTCTACCCACATATGAGCGTGCTGAAGAATGTCACGCTCGCCCAACGCAAGGCGCTGAAACGGTCGAAAGTGGAAGCCGATGCGCGCGCCATGGACATGCTCGAACAGGTCGGCATGGAGCACAAGGCGGATGCCTATCCGGGCGAACTCTCCGGCGGCCAGCAGCAGCGCGTCGCGATTGCCCGCTCGCTCGCACTCGATCCGAAGGTCATGCTGTTCGACGAGCCGACGTCTGCGCTCGATCCCGAACTCGTCGGCTCCGTGCTGAAAGTTATGAAGGACCTTAAATCCAAAGGCATGACGATGGTCGTCGTCAGCCACGAAATGGGTTTTGCCCGCGAGACGGCCGACCGGGTTGTCTTCATGGATGGCGGTGTCGTGGTCGAACAGGGCACGCCGGACGAGATTTTTGGCGCGCCGAAGGCTGAGCGCACCCGTGCCTTCCTCTCGCGCGTTTCCGGATAACCGCCATGGACCGGTTTCTCCAAACCTTCTTCAACCCGGTGGTGATGGCGCAATATACGCCGGATATCATCGCCGGCATCTGGGTGACGCTCCAGATCGCCGCCGCCGTCATCATCGCCGGCATTGCGGGCGGCTTGTTGCTTGCCTGCCTGCGCAGCTATCGCATCAAGACGTTGAACTTCTTCATCATCTGTTATGCCGACATCTTTCGCGCCCTGCCGCCGCTGGTCGTCATCCTCATTCTTTATTTCGGCTTTCCGTCGATCGGCATCCAGCTGTCCGGGCCGATGGTGCTGTTCATCGTGCTGGCGGCGACGCTTGCCGCCTTTGCCGAGGAGATTTTCTGGGCCGGTTTCTCGTCGGTCGAAAAGGGCCAGTGGGAGGCTGGCATCGCCACGGGTCTCGGCTTCACCCGCACACTCGCCTATGTCGCCCTGCCCCAGGCGGTGCGGCTCGCCATCCCGCCGCTCGTCAACCGCGTCCTTGCGATCACCAAGATGACGGCGCTCGGTTCTGCCATCGGCGTCTCTGAAATCCTGTCTAGCGCCACGACGGCGCAGAGTTTTTCCGGCAGCGCCACGCCGCTCACCATGTCGGTCGTCGCCTATCTGGTGATCTTCCTGCCGATGGTGATCGTTGCCCGCTGGCTGGAAAGCCGCACCGCCTGGAAGAAGCGGTAGGAGGCCGGACATGGATATCTTCATCGACCAGTTCTTCAATATCGAGATCATGCGCAAATCGCTGCCGCTGCTCATCACCGGCCTGTGGATGACGTTGCAGCTCTGCAGCGCCGTCATCCTGCTCGGCCTGATCGGCGGCCTGTTCGTGGCACTCGGCAACATGAGCGAGCGCCGCTGGCTGCGATGGCTTTCGATCGCCTATACCGATCTCTTTCGCGCTCTGCCGCCGCTGGTTCTGCTGATCTTCATCTATGCCGGCCTGCCCTTTGCCGGCATCAACATCTCGCCCTTTGCCGCCGTCGTCATCGCCTTCCTGCTCAACAACTCCTCCTATTACGCGGAGGTCTATCGCGCCGGCCTCATCTCGGTCGCGAAAGGCCAGTGGGAAGCGGCGCAGTCGACGGGTCTCAGCCCCGCACAGACGCTGATCTACGTCGTACTACCGCAGGCGGTACGCAACGTCCTGCCGGACCTGCTGTCGAACACGGTGGAAGTGGTCAAGCTCACGTCGCTTGCCTCGGTCATCTCTTTGTCCGAACTTCTCTACAATGCCGGCATGGCCCGGTCGGTTACGTACAATGCCTCGCCGCTGGTGCTGGCCGCTCTCTTTTATCTCGTGCTGCTGTGGCCGCTGGTACGCCTCGTCAGCCATTTCCAGCGGCGTCTGGCCGCCTGATCGCTTCGAAAGGAACCCCGATGACCGTCATGAAGATTGCAGGTGCCCAGCTCGGCGCCATCCAGAAGGCCGACAGCCGCGAAAGCGTGATCAAGCGCATGATCGCGCTGCTCGACGAGGCAGCCTCCAAGGGTGCCGATCTGGTCGTCTACCCGGAACTGGCGCTGACCACCTTCTTTCCCCGCTGGTATATGGAAGACCAGGCCGAGATCGATTTCTGGTTCGAGACCGAAATGCCGAACGCGGCCACCCAGCCGCTGTTTGATCGCGCCCGCGAGCTTAGTATCGCGATCACCTTCGGTTATGCCGAAAAGACGCCTGACGGCCACTATTACAACACCTCGATCATCACCGACCGTCAGGCAAACATCGTCGGCAAATATCGCAAGATCCATCTTCCCGGCCATTCGGAATACGATACCGAGCGCGCCTTCCAGCATCTCGAAAAGCGCTATTTCGAACCCGGCGATCTGGGCTTCAACGTCTGGCGCAACGAGGGCGTCATCATGGGCATGGCGATCTGCAACGACCGCCGCTGGCCCGAAACCTTCCGTTGCCTCGGCCTGCAGGGCGTAGAGCTGGTGACGATCGGCTACAACACGCCTTCGGTGAACGCACAAATGAGCGCCGAGGGACTGGAAAAGCGTCTGTTCCATTCGGAACTTTCGCTGCAGGCCGGCGCATACCAGAACGCCACCTATGTCGCCGGTATCGCCAAGGCGGGCGTCGAGGACGGTCATCCGCTGATGGGCGGCTCGATCATCGTCGATCCGGACGGCTTCATCTTGGCAAGGGCCGTAACGGAGGAAGACGAGTTGATCATCGCCGAATGCGATTTTGCCAAATGCGACTTCGGCAAGAAGACGATCTTTGATTTCGAACGCCATCGTCGTATCGAACACTATGGCCGCATCACGAGCCAGACCGGCGTCATCGTCGAAGTTTAAGGAACAGCGCAATGACAGAGTTCGATACCGTCATCCATGGCGGCCGCATCGCCACCGCATCCGATGTCTTCGATGCCGATATCGGCATCATCGACGGCCGTATCGCCGCCATCAGCGAGAAGATCGCGGGCGGCACCCGCCGGATCGATGCCGGCGGCAAGCTGGTGGTTCCGGGCGGCATCGAGGCGCATGCCCATATCGCCCAGGAAAGCTCCAGCGGCCTCATGTCCGCCGACGACTATTATTCGGGCTCTGTCTCCGCCGCTTTCGGTGGCAATTCCTCCTTCATTCCGTTTGCCGCACAGCATCGCGGCCAGTCGATCGCCGATGTCATTTCGACCTATGACGGTCGCGCGGCCCCGCAATCGGTGCTCGACTATTCCTACCACCTGATCATTTCCGATCCGTCCGCCGCCGTTCTGGAAGAGCTGCCGGGCGTCTTTGCCCGCGGCATCACCTCCTTCAAGGTGTTCATGACCTATGACCTGATGAATATCGGCGATGGCGGCATGCTCGACATTCTGACGGTGGCGAAAACCCATGGTGCGCTCACCATGGTCCATGCCGAAAACAACGACATGGTCAAATGGATGAACAAGCGGCTGGCCGCTTCCGGCCTCACCGCACCGAAATACCATGCCATCAGCCGCCCGGAACTGGCCGAAGAAGAGGCTATCAATCGCGCCGTGTCGCTGGCGAAACTCGTCGATGCAGCACTTTTCATCGTCCATGTCTCGACTTCTGGCGGTGCCGCCATCGTCCAGCGGGAAAAGCTTGCCGGCACGAAACTGTTTGCCGAAACCTGCCCGCAATATCTGGCGCTGACCCGTGAGGATCTCGACCGTCCGGGCATGGAAGGTGCGAAATTCATCTGCTCGCCGCCGGTGCGAGATGCGGCAACGCAGGCCGCGCTTTGGCGGCATGTGCAGTCCGGCACGTTCGAAAGCGTGTCTTCCGACCACGCGCCATATCGTTTCGATGCCTCAGGCAAGTTCGCCAATGGCACGGATGCGCCTTACCCCAAAATTGCCAACGGCATGCCCGGCATCGCCATGCGCCTGCCCTATCTGTTCTCCGAGGGAGTCGCCAAGGGCCGCATCACTCTGCAACAGTTCGTCGCGCTGTCGAGCACCAATGCGGCCAGGACATTCGGCGTGGCAAAGAAGGGCACGATCGCGCCCGGTTACGATGCCGATATTGCCATATGGGACCCGGAAGCCCGCCACACGGCAACGCTTGCCGACCAGCACGACAATATGGATTACACGCCATTCGAGGGCATGGAAATCGAAGGCTGGCCGGTTATGACCATGAGCCGCGGCGATGTCATAGTCGAGAACGGCGCGTTGAAGGCCGAGCGCGGCCGCGGCCGCTTCATCGCCCGCAACCCGGTCGATCTCACGGGCAAGCCCGGCTACCGCGCCAAGGAACTCGATCCGGCGCAGAATTTTGGCGTGGAGATCGCGCCATGAGCACGCCCAAAAACATGATCGGCCCGATCCTCGTCATCAATCCGAACAGTTCCGAAAGCGTCACCGAAGGCCTTCGTGAAGCGGTCGCCGGCATGCAGTTTCCCGGCGGTCCGGTAATCGAATGCATCACCATCAGGCAAGGCCCGCCCGGCGTCGTCACCCAGCGCCATGTCGATGAGGCTTCGCTTCGCACCGCAGACCTGATCGAAAGCCGCTCGGATGCTTCGGCCTATGTGTTGGCCTGCTATTCACAGCCCGGTCTCGATCTCGCCCGGTCTATCACCACCAAACCGGTTTACGGCATTCAGGATGCCGGGGTGTTGAGTGCGCTGGCGCTTGCCGATCTCTTCGGCGTCATCGCCGTTGCCGAAGGCTCGATCCCGCGTCACTTACGCAATCTTCGCCGCCTCGGCGTCGATGGCAGGCTTTCCGGTGAAGTCGCACTCGAAGGTTCGATCAGCGTCGCGGAAAGCGGCCATGGGGAGGAGAGCTATTCGGCATTGCTCAAGGCCGGCACGAAACTTCGGCAGATGGGCGCCGGTGCCGTCGTGCTCGGTTGTGCAGGCATGTCCGGCCATCGCCGCAGGCTGGAAAAAGAACTCGGGATCCGCGTCATCGACCCGACCCAGGCGGCCGTCGCCATGGCGCTCGGCGCAGTTCTGACCTGACAGCCATGACCGAGATCGAGCACAAGCCGGATATCTCGTTGCGTCTCCTCGAAATCTTCGGCGCGATGATGCGCTGTGAGACGACCGTCGAGGCCGCAGAACAGCTGGGCATTTCCCAGCCTGCCGTGTCGAACGGCATCCGCCAGCTCGAAAACCAGCTTGGCGTGACCCTGTTCGAACGCCTGCATCGGCGGCTGGAGCCGACCGAAGAAGCACTGCTTCTGTTCGAAGAAGTCCGTCCCGTCTTCAGCATGCTGCGCAATTTCTCGGCCCGCGCCCGCTCGATCCGGCATGGCACGTCGGGCCGCTTGCGGATCATGTCGACGCCGCCGCTCGGCAATACGGTGGCGCCGATGGCTCTCGCCCGTTTCCTGAAGGACCGACCGGATGTCTCGGTTGCTTACGACGTTCGCCGTCTGGAACATGTGATTGATGCCGTGCAGAGCGGCGCAGCCGATATCGGGCTGGCGATCGCGCTCGAGCGCCATCCGTCGGTCAATGTCGAGGTTTTGGCGCGCACCCACATGGTCGCTCTGGTGCCAAAGGAACACGAAATCGCGGTACGTCAGGAAGTGGCGGTCAACGATCTGACCGAGTACGGTTTCATCGGCCTGGAGGTCGAATCGCGCATGGGCCAGATGCTGCGAGATGCCTTCGAGCGCGACGGCATGACCTATGAACCGCGCGTCGAGGTGCGTTATTGCGCGACCGCTGCGGTTCTGGCCGGTGCCGGGGTTGGCGCCGCGATCGTCGATCCCTATAGCGCCGCCTACCAGCCTTCCGAAGGGCTGGTGCAACTTCCCTTTCAGCCGCCCTGCGAGATCCCGGCGGTGATGATTACCCGCAAAGGCATTCCGCGCTCGCGCCTGCTGCATGGTTTCATCGCCGAACTTAAACGAGCCGTCGGCGATGTGCTGTGATCCTTTTTCGCGTCGGCGAACAGTCTGCGCTTTCATTTTGCCCTATCGGCGTTGCACAGCATTCGCTGACCGCCACTCATCATCCTGAAGGAGTAACATCTTGTCCCGTATCGTCTATCTCAATGGCGATTGGCTGCCTGAAGCCGATGCCAAGGTTTCCATTTTCGATCGCGGCTTTCTGTTTGCCGATGCGATCTATGAGGTGACCGGCGTCATCGGCGGCAAGCTTCTGGAATATGACGGTCATTCCGCCCGCCTGAAACGCTCGATCACCGAACTGGGTATCGAGCTGCCGATCTCGACCGACGAACTGCTGGAAGTTCACCGCGAGATCGTCCGTCGCAACGATCTGACGGAAGGCCTGATCTATCTGCAGATTTCCCGTGGTGCCGCCGACCGCGACTTCGCCTTTCCGAAGCAACCGAAGCCGACACTGGTTCTCTTCACCCAGGCGAAATCGGTGATCGAAAATCCCAAGGTAAAGACCGGCATGTCGGTGGCGCTGCTGCCCGACTGGCGCTGGGAACGCCGCGACATCAAGACGGTGCAGCTGCTGTACCCGTCCATGGCCAAGATGCAGGCGATGGAAAAGGGCGCCGACGACGCCTGGCTGGTGGAAGACGGTTTCGTGACCGAAGCAAGCTCGGCGACCGCTCATATCATCGACAGGCAAGGCAAGCTGATCACCCGGCCGCTGTCGAATGCAATCCTGCACGGTATCACCCGCGCCAGCGTTCTCGACATCGCCGACAAGGCCGGCATTCCTTATGAGGAGCGCCCGTTCTCGCCGGAAGAAGCCAAGAATGCCGCCGAAGCCTTCATCACATCGGCAACGAGTTTCGTCCTGCCGGTAACCGTGATCGACGGCCAGCCTGTCGGTGACGGCAAGCCCGGACCGCTGACCCTGAAGCTGCGCGAGCTTTATATCGCGCACAAGACGGCCAGCGCCATCTGACATAGGCATCACTTTGAGACGAGCAGGGATAAAGCCATCCTTGCTCGTCTCAGGCTCTGTAAACCGCTTCCATACAGGCACTTCTCAGGTCGATCCGCTCCATCGCTGCGAGTCGCCAAGGTGTTGTTGTGCGCTGCAAAAACGATTAAACTTGACTCCATATATCACATTATATAGGTCAGCAAAGTTGACTTATTTCCCGTGGGAGTCTGAACATGGAAGCGACAAATAAGGGCTTCGGTCTATATGATCCCGCAGAGGAAAAAAGCAGCTGTGGCGTCGGCTTCATAACGCGAAAGAACGGCGTTCAGACACATGACGTATTGCTCAAGGGCCACGAAGCCCTCTGTGCGGTTCCGCATCGCGGCGGCATGTCGGCGGAAGGTGTGGGCGACGGAGCAGGCATTTCCGTGGACCTATCCCTCGGCTTCTTCCGCAAGCTGACCGGACGCCCCGATCTTCAGCCGCGCCGCTTCGGTGTCGGCAATTTCTTCCTGCCGGCAGATCCCGCATTCCATGGCGAAGCAGAGCGTCTCGTCGAGGCGGCGCTGGCGGAGCAGGGTTTCGCAATTCTCCTGAAGCGTGATGTGCCGGTCGACAATGATGCGATCCGGCCCGCTGCCATCCGGCACCAGCTGACGATCCGTCAATGGGTTTTCGGCTGTCACAGCGAGGCCGCTTCGCAGGCCGAGTTCGACTTCCGCATCCACAAGGCGCTCCTCGCGATCGAGGCGGAAGCCTATACGCGCGCCGAACTCGCCGGCCTTTATCCGATTTCGCTCAGCGCCCGCACCCAGGTTCTGAAGGGCCGCCTCAACTCGGACGAGGTCATTCCCTATTTCCGCGACCTGGTGGATCCGGATCACACGATCCACACCATGTATTTCCACACGCGGTTTTCCACCAACACGGACCCGCATCCGTCGATGGCACAGCCGTTCCGACAGATGGCGCATAACGGCGAACTCAATACCGACCGCAAGAACCGTCTGTCGGAAGCGGCGATCGCAGCCGCCAAGAATGCCGCGATCATCCGCCCCAAGGGACAGTCGGACAGCTGCCGGCTCGACCAGACGCTGCAGTCCCGCGTTCTGGAAGATGGCCTCGATCTCGTCACCGCAGTCGTCTCGATGATGCCGCCGGCATGGGAAAACGACGAGACAATGTCCACTGAAGTCGTCGCCATGCTCGAATACTTTTCCCTTTACGAGGAGAAGAACGACGGACCGGCAGCGCTGATCTTCGGCAATGGCGATGTGATCGGCGCAAGGTTGGACCGGCTCGGCCTGCGCCCACTGCGCACCGTCGAGACGGAAGACTATCTTTGCGTCATGTCGGAAGCCGGCCAGATCGCTTTCCCGCCGGAAACCGTGCTCAATCGCGGACGTATCGAAGCCGGCGGCATGCTGGTTTACGATCATGTCGAGAAGCGCAGCTATGGCACACTCGAAGCGCTGGAAATGCTGGCCGCCCGCCGGCCATACCGCGATCTTCTTATCGAAGCCCGCGTGCGCCTTTCAGACCTGCCGGAAATCCCGGCGGAAGCTCAGGGCTCGCCGCTTCGCTATAATGGCGATCTGGAGCGCCACCAACGTTACGTCGCCTATTCCCACAATCAGGAAAGTTTCAAGTTCCTGATGGACCCGATGCTGGCGACCGGCGCGGAAAAAATCTCCGCCATGGGTTATGGCAATGCCATCAACGCGCTGTCCGATCAGGAAGGCGGCGTGGCTAAGTATTTCTCGCAGCGCTTCGCCCAGGTAACCAACCCGCCGCTCGACAGTATTCGCGAAGCCGACGGCATGACCCTGCGCATCGCGCTTGGCGCCAAGCCCAATATCGGCGCCAAGGCGGCAAGGCAGATCGTCGTTCCTTCGCCGATCCTCACCCATCTCGACATGCTGAAGCTGCGCGAGCAGACGGAGACGCCTTTCCGGCGCTTCGAAATGCTCTACACGCCGATCCTCGAAGATGCAGAGGCCAATGCGCAGGCGCTGGAAGCAGGCATCGGCAAGCTCTGCGATGCGATCGCAACTTTCGCCCGCGACGAAGGCGGCATTGCCGTCGTCACCGACAGGCATGTGGCGCGCGACCGCGCAGCACTTCCGATGATCCTTGTCGTCTCGGCAATCAACCAGAAACTTATCGAGGAAGGTGCGCGCCTGCGTGTTTCCCTCGTGGTCGAAAGCGGCCAGATCTCCTCCTCCCATCATGTGGCTGCTGCTCTCGGCTTCGGCGCTTCGGCCGTCTATCCGCTCGGCGTGCAGTTCCGCGCCGAGGAAAAGTTCGGGGCGGAAGCCGACAAAGCGTTCAAGCGGTTTGCCAAGGCGGCAGAAAAATCGCTGATGAAGACCATGGGCAAGGTCGGTCTCTGCACCGCAGAGAGCTATGTCGCCGGCGAATTCTTCGAGCCGAATTTTCTCGATACCAGCGATCCGGTGCTCAAGCGCTATTTCCCGAACGTCAAGACGCCAGTCGGCGGCGTCAACTTCAAGGTCATCGCCCAGGCGGTCGCCGACTGGCACGCCAAGGCACTGACAGTGAAGAGTGAGGATGAAATCCCGCTGCTCGGCCTGTTCAAGGAACGCGCAGAAGGTGCCGGCCATTCCTTCGGCACCACGGCCGTGCGCGGCTTCGTCGACATGACGGAGGAAAAGCCTTTCTTCGCCGAGCCGGATGGCGAGGAAGATCCCTTCCTGCGCCTGCTCACCCTCAATCGCCTCGATGATGCATTCGGCATCGATGACGCGGCCTATACCAATACGAGCTACGACCGGCTGTCTCCCGAAGCGATCGACCGTTTCGCCATTACGCCCGGTTATCGTTCCTTCGCGCGGATGATGGCAGAGGAACGCGCCCGTCGTCCCGCCGCTCTTCGCGACGTGCTGGCCTTCCCGGCAGACGTCACCTACGCAGCTTCACCGGACGATTTCCGCAAGGAAATGAAGCGCTTTTCCCGCAAGGGCAACAATAGCTTCCTCGTTCGCGGGTTGAGCTGCGAAGCCATGCCCGACGATGTCTTCCGCCTGACCCTGACCGGACCGCAGGGCGGCGACCTTGCCCGGCTTGCGGCTCTCGGCCAATCGCTCGTCGTCCGTTTCGGCTCAGATATCCTCGGCCATTGGCTGGAAGGCGGCGCGCTTGGCGTTCATGCGGGCGGCCAGGCTCTCGCCTATCTGAAGCTGCTCGACACCGCGCCTACCGGCATTGCGCTCGATGAGGTTCAGCCGGCAAGCGAAATCACGCCGCTTCTCGCCTCCGGCGCCATGAGCCATGGCGCACTGGTCGCAACCGCCCACGAAGCTGTCGCCCACGGCACCAACATGGTCGGCGGAATGTCGAATTCCGGTGAAGGCGGCGAACATATCTCGCGCTACGGCACCATCCGCGCCTCGCGCATCAAGCAGTTCGCCTCCGGCCGTTTCGGCATCTGGGCGGGTTACCTTGCCGATCCGATGCTGGAAGAGCTGGAAATCAAGATTGGCCAGGGTGCAAAGCCCGGCGAAGGCGGGCAGTTGCCAGCTGCCAAGGTGACGGTCGAGATCGCTGCTGCCCGCGGCGGCACGCCGGGTGTCGAGCTCGTCTCGCCGCCTCCGCATCACGATACCTATTCGATCGAGGATCTGGCGCAGCTGATCCACGACTGCAAGGCGGCGCGGGTGCGCGTCATCGTCAAGCTGGTCTCGTCGGAAGGCATAGGCACGATCGCCGTCGGCGTCGCCAAGGCCGGTGCGGATGTCATCAATGTTGCCGGCAATACCGGCGGCACCGGGGCAGCCGCCGTCACCAGCCTCAAATATACCGGCCGCGCCGCCGAAATCGGCATTGCCGAAGTGCATCAGGCACTCTGCGCCAACGGCCTGCGCCAGAAGGTGCTGCTGCGCTGCTCCGGCGCGCACCAGACGGCAAGCGATGTCGTCAAGTCGGCGCTTCTCGGTGGCGACAGTTTCGAATTCGGCACGACGGCGCTGATGATGCTGAAATGCGTCATGGCGAAGAACTGCAACATCAAGTGCCCGGCCGGTCTCACCACCAATGCCGAGGTGTTTGATGGCGATCCGCGGGCACTGGCGCAGTATCTCTTGAACATCGCCCACGAGACCCGCGAAATCCTTGCCTCCCTCGGCTTCAAGTCTCTGCGCGAAGCGCGGGGACGCAGCGACCTTCTTCACCTTCTCGATCACCCGTCCAGCGTTGGGCAGCTTGACCTCCGCGCGATGTTGCAGGTGGTCGAGGAGGTGAAGATCACCGATCCCGTCTATATGGAGAAGGATTACGCGGTCGATGACGCATTTATCGACATGGTGCGGTCAGCGCTGATCGATGGCGGCCTGCCGGTAGTCGAACTCGGCGGCAATCATCATCTCAACAACCGCAACAAGAGTGTCGGCGGCCAGCTTGCGGTCGATATCGAGCGGATGCTCAACCACGAACTCAGCGAAGACGAGACCCGTCACCTTCCGGCCGTCCGCCAGGACAAGCGCGGCCGCCGTTTCCTCGATGCGGGCTCGGTGAAGATCGCGACATCCGGTTCGGCCGGCCAGTCCTATGGCGCCTTCTGCAATGACGGCATGATGCTCTCCCATACCGGCACCTGCAATGACGGCGTCGGCAAAAGCGCCAATGGCGGCACGATTTCGGTGCGCTCGCCGGGCGGCGGATCGCTCGAAGCCGGCGGTAACGTTCTGATCGGCAATTTCGCACTGTTCGGTGCGACGGGTGGCCGGCTCTTCGTCGAAGGCCAGGCGGGCGACCGGTTTGCCGTGCGCAATTCCGGTTCCACCGCCGTTGTCGAAGGTGTCGGCGACTTCTGCTGCGAATACATGACCAATGGCGCCGTGCTCAATCTCGGCGCCTTCGGCAAGGGCGTCGGCAATGGCATGAGCGGCGGCTTCTTCTACCAGTACGATCCCTATCGCGACCTGCCGAAGAAGATGAGCCACGATTCCATCCTGATCGGCTCGATCGCCGATCCGGCAGACCCCTATGTGGCTTTTCATGCGGACGCGATCCGCATGATGCTGCAATGGCATGTGGAAGCGACGGGATCGGAAAAGGCGCGCTGGCTGCTCGAAAACTTCGAAAGCGAACGCTCGAACTTCGTCTATTGCCTGCCGCGTGCGCTGCTCCTCTATCAGGATAGCGATGCGATCCTGAAGGCGAAGAGCCGCAAGGACCTGATCGAGGAACTTTCGACCGCACTTGCCGGCCATCAGGTACGCAAGTTCAAGCTCGCCTATCGCGACCGCAAGCCGATCCTCAACGGCAAGGCTCCCGGCCACGGCGAGACGGACACCGAAGAGATGTTCACGCTGATCAACAATTACACGGTGCTTTCCATGGCGCAGTCGCTTGCGATGGCGCGGGTTCCGAACGCACTCGGCCCGTCCGAACCGGCGGTCGAAAAGGCGGTGCGCAACCTGATCCTGACCGAGGATTTCGCGCTGATGCAGAAACTGTCTCGTTATGCCCGCGAGGCGATTGCCGATTACGACGACCAGGGGCTTGCAGTTCTCGTCTCGGAAAAGCGGCTCTCGGATTATCGCCAGGCGCTGGCCGGTCGCAACACGCTGTCGATCGACAGCCCCGGCACCTATGGCTGGATCATCCAGCAGACGGAGAGCAACCGCGACCGGATCGGACGCATCCCGAGCTTCGAGGAGCTCTTTGCAGCCAAGGCCGTCGGTGGCCTTGCAACAGCTAGAGCCTGAGACAGTGCCGATGATGATCCCGCATATCCCCGAGGATGCTCCCTTTAACGGCGAACAGCGCGCCTGGCTCTCCGGTTTCATGGCTGGCCTCAACTCGCGTCTTCTCGCCGGTGAAAATACCGCCAGTGCGCCAGCCTCGAATGCTGCGCAGCCGATCCATATTCTTTACGGCACCCAGACCGGCAATTCCGAAAATCTGGCCATGGACGCAGCTGCTTCCGCCAAGGCTCTCGACATGGCGCCAGATGTGCGCGGCCTCGACGATATCGAGATGGATGCACTTGCAGCCATGCGCCATGTGGTGATCGTTACCTCCACCTATGGCGAGGGCGAGATGCCCGACAATGCCCAGCTTTTCTGGGAAGCATTGTCCGCCGATACCGCGCCGCGCCTTGAGGGCATGAAGTTTGCCGTCCTGGCACTCGGCGATACCGGCTATGACGGCTTCTGCCAAGCAGGCAAGCTGATCGACACGCGCCTCGAACAGCTCGGCGCCACCCGTATCGCGACCCGCCTCGATTGTGACATCGATTTCGAGGATGCCGCTGCCGCATGGTTCGGCGAAACTCTGCCGCTTGCAGCCGAGAAACCCGTTGCGAGCGGAGTGGCGGCGCCAACGCCATCACGAGAACAAACCGGCTGGAGCCGCAAGAACCCTTACGTCTCGACGATGGCGGTCAATCGCCGCCTTTCAGGTACAGCCTCCACCAAGGAAATCCGCCATTTCGAATTCGATCTCGCAGACAGCGGCCTCGTTTACGAGGCAGGTGATGCGCTTGGCGTCATGCCGGTCAACGATCCGGCGCTGGTCGATTTGTTGATCGCAAGGCTCGGCGCTTCGGCTGAAATGGAGGTCAGCGGCGCATCACTCGGCACGCTGCTCTCGACCCACTACGAAATCTCGACGCCTTCACGCGACCTGATTGCCGAAGTCGAACACCGTGCCGGCCACGAGGAACTCACTCATGTTGTCCGAAATGGCGACAAGGAAGCGCTCGAAGCCTTCCTGTGGAGCAAGGACGCACTCGACCTGATCTCGCTCATTCCCGAAGGCAGCCTGAATGCCGCGGAATTTGTCGGCCTTCTGAAGCCGTTGCAGCACCGCGCCTATTCGATCTCGTCCAGCCCTAAAGAGGCAGAAGGCCATGTCCACCTGACGGTTGCCAGCGTCCGCTACCACGCCGCCAACCGAGATCGCGGCGGCGTCTGCTCGACCTATATGGCCGATCGGGTTGCCGAAGGCGCCAGCGCGGGCATTTTCGTCTCGCCGAACAAGGCCTTTCGCGTACCCGGCAATGACGATGCGCCGATGATCATGGTCGGCCCCGGCACCGGCATCGCGCCGTTCCGCGCCTTCCTGCAGGAACGCCGCGCGCGCGGAGCGAAAGGCCGCAACTGGCTGTTCTTCGGCGACCAGCGCCGCGAGAGCGACTTCATCTACGAAGACGAGCTTTCGACGATGAGCCGCGACGGCCTGCTTACCCGCCTCGATCTCGCTTTCTCGCGCGATCAGGATGCCAAGATCTATGTTCAGACCCGGATGAAGGAAAACGGCAAGGCGCTGTTTTCCTGGCTGGAGGATGGCGCATCCTTTTATGTCTGCGGTGATGCCAGCCGCATGGCCCGCGATGTCGATGCAGCGCTCAGTGAGATCATCGCCGAACACGGCGGCATGACCGCGGAAAAGGCGGCGGACTATGTTACCGGCCTGAAGAAGGACAAGCGGTATCTCCGGGACGTCTATTGACGGCTTACCGACACCCACCGTTGCGAGCCCGAGGCAAGGTCAGTGGCTCGCCGACCCGAAGATCTCGATGACGAAACAAGGCTCTCGGGTTTCGAGCCTCAAGTCACGGCCCTGCGCCGGCTCATCAAGGATCACGGCGTCGAGCGGATCAAGCTCGACCTGTGACACCTCTGCCTTGCCCGTCACGACGAGGATGACGAGTGCCGCATCGGCAGAAAACCCGATCTCGCCACCCAGCTCTCTCCGCGTTACCCGATGCGAAAAGCGCCCGCGCCGGGTCATGACATTCAGATCGGTAATCGGCCCTGCCTGAAGTACGGCTTCGGTCTTGGCATCACCCGGAAACGAAAACGGCACTGATTTTCGGCCGAGTACACTCGGCGCCATGCCTTCAACCGAAAGCATCATGCCGTCTCCGGTGAGGATGCTCAGCGTCCGGTCAATGCCCGGGAAAACGGAGAACGCCCCATCGGACGCGACCGGCGCCATGCTGATGCGCCAGTCGAACGTGTCGACGCTTGCGCCTTCTGGAAAGACGGCGATCTCGACCGTCTCTCCCTTGCCGTTCTTCCACGGCATGCGCTTGTGGCCTGCTGCGCGAAGGATGCGCATCGGCTCAGCTCCCGAGGATGCCAGGCAAACGAAGGCCCTTTTCGGTCGCGCATTCAACGGCGATCTCATATCCTGCATCCGCATGGCGCATGACACCGGTCGCCGGGTCGTTCCACAAAACGCGCTCCAGACGACGGTCGGCATCTTCCGAACCATCGGCGCAGATCACCATGCCGGAATGCTGCGAATAGCCCATGCCGACGCCGCCACCATGATGCAGCGACACCCAGGTGGCGCCCGAAGCGGTGTTGAGAAGCGCGTTCAGCAGCGGCCAGTCGGAGACGGCGTCCGAACCGTCCTTCATCGCTTCCGTCTCACGGTTCGGCGAGGCGACCGAGCCGGAATCGAGGTGGTCGCGGCCGATGACAACCGGGGCAGAAAGCTCGCCGTTGCGGACCATTTCATTGAATGCGAGGCCTAGCTTGTGACGGTCGCCGAGGCCCACCCAGCAGATGCGTGCCGGTAGGCCTTGAAAGGCGATGCGGTCCTTTGCCATGTCCAGCCAGTTGTGCAGATGCTTATTGTCCGGCAGCAGTTCCTTCACCTTGGCGTCGGTCTTGTAGATATCCTCCGGATCACCGGAAAGAGCCGCCCAGCGGAACGGACCGATGCCGCGGCAGAAAAGCGGGCGGATATAGGCAGGGACAAAACCGGGGAAGGCGAAGGCATTTTCCAGGCCTTCATCCTTGGCGACCTGACGGATATTGTTGCCGTAATCGAGCGTCGGCACACCGGCATCCCAGAAGGCGACCATGGCTTCCACATGCGCCTTCATCGAGGCGCGAGCGGCGATTTCGACCGATTTCGGATCGCTTTCGCGCTTGGCCTTGGCCTCCTCCACGGTCCAGCCGATCGGCAGGTAACCGTTGCGTGGGTCATGCGCCGAGGTCTGGTCGGTAACGATATCGGGTCGTGGCCCGCCCGCCTGCATGCGCTTGACCAGTTCCGGAAATATCTCGGCGGCATTACCGAGCAGGCCGACAGATTTCGCCTCGCCCTTCGCCGTCCATTCGGCGATCATAGCAAGCGCCTCATCCAACGTCTTCGCCTTGGCATCGACATAACGGGTGCGCAGGCGGAAATCGATGCGGGTTTCGTCGCATTCCACCGCAAGGCAGCAGGCGCCGGCCATGACGGCTGCAAGCGGCTGGGCGCCGCCCATGCCGCCGAGGCCGCCGGTCAGGATCCACTTGCCCTTGAGGTTGCCGTCATAATGCTGGCGGCCGGCCTCGACGAAGGTCTCGTAGGTGCCCTGAACGATGCCCTGCGTGCCGATATAGATCCACGAACCGGCGGTCATCTGGCCATACATGGCCAGACCCTTCTTATCCAGTTCGTTAAAATGGTCCCAGGTCGCCCAATGCGGCACAAGGTTGGAATTGGCGATCAGCACACGCGGCGCGTCCTTGTGGGTACGGAACACGCCGACCGGCTTGCCGGATTGTACGAGCAGAGTCTCTTCTTCCGTCAACGTCTTCAGCGTCGCAGCGATCTTGTCAAAATCGTCCCAGGTGCGCGCCGCCCGGCCGATGCCGCCGTAGACGACCAGTTCATGCGGGTTCTCGGCCACGTCTGGGTCGAGATTGTTCATCAGCATGCGAAGCGGCGCTTCCGTCGTCCAGCTCCTGGCATTGAGTTCTGATCCCCGCGGGGACCGGACGTCGCGAATGTTGTGGCGCGGATTGGTCATGACTTCTGTTCCCGTTGTTCTTTTGCAATCAGATGTCGAGTACCGGCAGGATGCCGGGAGAGATGGCAGAGGCGAGCGCACCGCTTGCGACAAGCGCACTCGCGGCAGCAAGATCCGGCGCCATGTAACGATCGTCTTCGAGCGACGGCACGGCAGAGCGCAGCACGCCGGCGGCCTTCTGCAGTTCCGGGCTGGTCTTCAACGGGCCGCGCAGCTCGACGCCCTGAACCGCGGCAAGCGCCTCGATGCCGAGAATGCCGAACAGGTTTTCGGTCATCGCCAGCAGCCGGCGTGCTCCGTGGCAGGCCATGGAAACATGATCTTCCTGATTGGCCGATGTCGGCGTCGAATCCACGGACGCCGGATGCGACATCTGCTTGTTTTCGCTCATCAATGCCGCAGAGGTGACTTCGGCGATCATCAAACCGGAATTCAGGCCCGGCTTCTTCGAGAGAAATGCCGGCAGCCCGTAGGACAGGGCCGGGTCGACCAGAAGCGCTACACGGCGCTGGGCGATCGCTCCGATTTCGCAGATGGCAAGCGCCGTCTGGTCGGCGGCGAAGGCGACCGGTTCCGCATGGAAATTGCCGCCCGAAACGACTTCGTTATCGGAAAGAACCAGCGGATTGTCGGTCACCGCATTGGCTTCGATTTCCAGCGTGCGGGCAACCTGGCGCAACAGGTCGAGGCAGGCGCCATCCACCTGCGGCTGGCAGCGGATGCAATAAGGATCCTGCACACGCTCGTCGCCTTCGATATGGCTTTCACGGATTTCGGAACCGGTCAGCAGCTGGCGCAGTGCCGCACCGGCATCGATCTGGCCCTTGTGGCCGCGCAGCGTATGGATGTCCGGATGGAACGGGGCGGAAGACCCCATGGCCGCATCGGTGGACAATGCCCCCGTCACAAGCGCGGTCTGGGCGGCGCGATGGGCGCGAAACAGGCCGGCAAGCGCCAGCGCCGTCGAAGTCTGCGTGCCGTTGATCAGCGCCAACCCTTCCTTGGCGGCGAGAACGACCGGTGCCAGATCCGCCTTGGCAAGCGCATCGGCGGAAGCCATCCGTTCGCCATCGAAAAAGGCCTCGCCCTCGCCCATCATCGAGGCTGCCATATGGGCAAGCGGTGCAAGGTCGCCGGAAGCGCCGACCGAACCTTTTTCAGGGATGACCGGGATGACGCCCTTTTCCAGCATGCCCTCGATCAGGCGCACCAGATCCAGCCGGACGCCGGACGCGCCGCGACCGAGCGAGATCAGCTTCAGCGCCATGATCAGCCGCACGACGTTTTCCGGCAGGGGAGCGCCGATCCCGCAGCAATGCGACAGGATGAGATTGCGCTGCAGCGTGGCAAGATCGGCGCTGTCGATCTTGATCGAGGCCAGTTTGCCGAAGCCTGTATTGATACCATAGACCGGCGCATTGCCGGCCGCGATCTCGGCGATGCGACGGGCGCCTTTTTCGATGCCCGCATCGAAGGAGCGGTCGAGGACGGCCGGCTCGTTGTTCCAATAGATATTGGCGAGATCGGCAAGCGGGACGCTGCCCGGATGAAGCGTGATCGTCATGCGGATACCTGCTGGCCCCTGATGGTCTGGCCTTTGAAGATGCGGGAATGGAGCGGATTGAAGCCGATGCGGTAGACGAGCTCCGCAGGGCGCAGAATATTCCAGATGGCAAGATCGGCGGACTTGCCGACTTCCAGCGTTCCTGTTTGCCCTAGAAGGCCCAGCGCACGCGCCGCCTCGCGCGTGGCGCCGACAATACATTCGTCGACCGTCAGGCGAAACAGGGTTGCCGACATGTTCATCGTCAGAAGAAGAGAGGTCAGCGGAGACGTGCCGGGATTGCAGTCGGTGGCAATTGCGATCTTGACGCCGGCATCGCGCAGCGACTGGATCGGCGGCTTTCGGGTTTCATTGATGGCGTAGAAGGCGCCGGGCAGGATCACAGCCACCGTGCCGGCTTCGGCCATGGCCGCAGCGCCTTCGGCATCGAGATATTCCAGGTGGTCGGCAGACAGCGCGCCATAGGACGCCGCCATCCTCGCCCCACCGAGATTCGACAGCTGTTCGGCATGGAGCTTTACTGGGATGCCGAGCGCCTTGGCATGATCGAAGACACGGACCATCTCATCGACCGAAAAGGCAATGCCCTCGCAAAAACCATCGACAGCATCGATCAGGCCTTCCGCATGGGCCTTGTCCATGCCGGGCAGCACGATATCGGTGATATAGTCGCCGTTGCGGCCCTTGTATTCGACAGGTGTTGCATGAGCCGCGAGATAGGAAGTCACGACGCGGACCGGCCGAAGTTTTTCCAGCGCACGCGCGGCGCGCAACATGTTGAGTTCGCCTTCGATCGAAAGCCCGTAACCTGACTTGATCTCAAGCGTCGAGACACCTTCGGCTAGCAGGGTGTCGACGCGCGGTAGAGCTGCTGCGACCAATCCTTCGACGGAAAGCGCATTGGTTGCCTTGACGGAGGAAACTATGCCGCCGCCTGCGCGCGCTACTTCCTCATAAGTCGCGCCTTCCAGCCGCATCTCGAATTCCATCGCGCGGTCACCGCCGAAGATAATATGCGTATGGCAGTCGATCAGGCCCGGCGTGATCCAGCGCCCCTCGCAATCGATGATCGAGGCGGCATCCTTCAAATCCGCAGGGAGATCGGCTTGCGCGCCGACAAAGACGATCCGTCCGTCGCTTGCCGCAACCGCACCATTTTCGATGATGCCAAGCCCCTGCGCGCCCTCGGCAAGGGTCGCCAGATGCGCGTTTGTCCACACGGTGATGCCCGTGTGAACGCCGGGATGAACGGAAGAAACACTGCCCAAGTTTTCGTTCCCGCACATTGATTGCGCCTTTCATTATGGGTAAACATGTATATACATAATGATCATCTTGGCAAGCATGTTCTTTCACCCGACGATACACCCGTGATCAGACAATCCAACGACGGACCGGCAATCATGACCAATTCGGCTGCTTCGACGCTTCATGCAGGCTCAGCTCTCCTGCCGCAGGGATGGGCCTCCAATGTGCGTATCTCGGTGACGGGCGGGATGATCTCGAATATCGATATCGGAGTGGACGCCGAGGCGACCGACGAGCGGCATTCGGTTCTCGTCCCGGCCATGAGCAATCTGCACAGCCATGCCTTCCAGCGCGCCATGTCCGGCCTCGCCGAACTTCGCGGGCCCAGTGACGACAGCTTCTGGAGCTGGCGTGTCCTGATGTATCGGTTTGCCCTGCAGATGACGCCGGAACAGATCGAGGCGGTTGCGGCACAGCTCTATATGGAAATGCTCGAAGCCGGTTTCTGCCGCGTCGGCGAGTTCCACTATCTGCATCACGGTCGTGACGGCTCACATTATGCCAACATTGCCGAACATGCGGAGCGGATTGGCGCTGCAAGTTCGCAGACAGGTATCGGCCTGACGCTGTTGCCAGTCTTTTACGCGCATTCGGGTTTTGGCGGGCAGAAGCCGATCGACGGCCAGCGCCGTTTCATCAATTCGATCGAGAGTTTTGGCCGGCTGATGGACGCCTGCCGGAAGATGCAGGCGTCGCTTCCCGGCATGCAGCTCGGCATAGCACCGCACAGCCTGCGCGCCGCAACACCCGACGAACTGACCGCTATTCTGCCCTTGGCCGAAGGCGGTCCTGTGCATATTCATGTCGCCGAACAGACGAAGGAAGTGGAGGATTGCATCGCCTGGTCCGGCGCGCGCCCGGTCGAGTGGCTGCTGGATCATGCGCCGGTCGATGATCGCTGGTGTCTGATCCACGCCACCCATCTGACCGATCAGGAAGTGACGAATATGGCGGTGAGCGGCGCGGTGGCGGGCCTCTGCCCGATCACAGAAGCCAATCTAGGCGACGGCACCTTTGCAGCCTCCGCATTCCTTGCGAAAGGTGGTCGCCTCGGCGTCGGATCGGACAGCAACGTGCAGATCTCGCTGCCGGGCGAATTGCGACAGCTTGAATATTCGCAGCGCCTCGCCCATCGCGCCCGCAACGTCATTGCAGCACCGAACGGATCAACCGGTCGCCGCCTTTTCGACGCGGCTATTTATGGCGGGGCGCAGGCTCTTGCCGCGAAGGCGGGGCTGGTCAGCGGCGCTCCTGCCGATATCGTTGCTCTTGATACCGGCAATGCGCTCTATCTCGCGGAGGACAGCCTGCTTGATAACTGGATTTTTGGTGGAGATGTCACAGTCGACAGTGTCTGGGCTGCAGGCAAAAAGAAGGTCGTCAAAGGCCGGCACGTTGCAAGAGACAAGATCCGGACACACTTCGCAAAAACAATGCAGGCCCTGCTTGGCGGTTAAGCGACGATTGAAGGCGACTTTGCGCTGGGCCTGAACATGAGACGCACTACGGGGGGCATTTCGCCCCCCTCAACGCTTGCTTAATTGATCACCGGCTCAGACACTTTGGCACCGAATTCTGTCTTCAGAAAATCGAAATCACAGCCCTTGTCTGCCTGTTCGATATGTTTGGTGAACATAAAGCCGTAGCCCCGCTCGTAGAGTGGCTCGGGTGGTACCCAGGCAGCCTTGCGTGCCGCCAGTTCATCATCCGGGACGAGCATGTTGAGGCTGCGGGCCGGAATGTCGAGCTCCACCATATCTCCGGTTTTCAACAGGGCCAGCGGCCCGCCGACAAAGGCTTCCGGTGCGGCATGCAGCACGCAGGCCCCGAAACTCGTTCCCGACATGCGGGCATCGGAAATCCGCACCATGTCTCGCAGGCCGAGTTTCAAAAGCGCCTTCGGCATCGGGATCATCCCCCATTCCGGCATTCCCGGTCCGCCCTGCGGCCCGGCATTGCGCAGCACCAGCACCGTCTCCGGCGTCAGTGGATAATCGGGATCATCGATAATTTTCTTCAGTTCCGGATAGCTGTCCGCTACCAATGCCGGACCCTGGTGCCGGTGAAATTTCGGATCGCAGGCCGCGGGCTTAATCACGGCTCCATCCGGACAAAGATTGCCCTTCAAGACAGCCAGCGACCCTTCGTGATAGACGGGGTTGGACAGCGGCCGGATGACATCCTCGTTCCAGATCTTCGCATCATCCAGCCCATCCGTGAGCGGCTTGCCTGTAACGGTGATAGCGGTCGGATCCAGCTTGTCGCCAAGCTGCTTCATCAGCGCCCGCAAACCCCCGGCATAGAAGAAATCCTCCATCAGATAGGTCGTGCCGGAGGGACGGATGTTTGCGATAACCGGCGTCGTGCGGCCGATCAGGTCAAGATCATCGAGTTTCAGCGGCACGCCCGCGCGGCGCGCCATGGCGATCAGGTGGATGATCGCATTGGTCGAACAGCCCGTCGCCATCGCCACTGTGACGGCGTTGTTGACAGCAGCCGGCGTGATCACCTTTTCGGGCGTCAGATCCTCCCACACCATCTCGACGATCCGCCGGCCACAGGTGGCCGACATGCGCTGGTGGTTGGCATCGGCGGCCGGAATGGACGAAGCATTCGGCAAGGTGAGTCCCATCGCCTCGGCAATCGCCGTCATCGTGGACGCTGTGCCCATGGTCATGCAATGGCCGTAGCTGCGAGCGATACCGCCTTCGATCCCCTGCCATTCCTCCTTTGAAATCGTTCCGGCCCGCCGTTCGTCCCAATATTTGAAGCCGTCTGTGCCGGAGCCCAGAGCCTTTCCGGCATAATTACCGCGCAGCATCGGCCCGGCCGGCAGGTAGATGAAAGGCAATCCCATCGACACCGCGCCCATGACCAGTCCCGGCGTGGTCTTGTCACAACCACCCATCAGCACCGCACCATCAATCGGGTGCGATCTGAGCAATTCCTCTGTCTCCATTGCCAGCATGTTGCGATAGAGCATGGTCGTCGGTTTGACGAAATTTTCAGAGAGTGACAGCGCCGGCAGTTCCATCGGAAAGCCACCCGCCTGCAAGACACCGCGCTTCACCCATTCAGCCCGTTCGCGAAAGTGCATGTGGCAGGGCTGCGCATCCGACCATGTGTTGATGATCGCAATGATCGGCCGACCTTCCCAGTCCTCCGGCGCATAGCCCATCTGCATGGTCCGCGACCGATGGCCGAACGACCGCTGGTCGTCCGGCATCATCCAGCGCGCCGAGCGCAGTTCCTCATACGTCTTTTTCCTGGTCGTCATTCTTCACTCCTCGCACCATAAGGCGCTGCCAATCGGCTCATCAGAAGCTGATTCCGTTGCCTGAAATGAAAGCCGAAAGCGCTGCTTGCTGCCGTTCCGTCAAAGGCCAGGCCGAGGGCGGGCGTGCTGGGCCACAATCATGCCCAATCAGGGCCAGCGCGGCCTTCACTCCGGTCACATTCGTCCCGTTCATCTCTTCAGCCCGCACCGACTCGAAGTCCTTCATGCCGTCGATCAGCCGGTTGGCGCCCATATAGTCGCCCCTCGCAAGCGCGGCATGAATGGCAACTGACCTTTGCGGCCAGACATTGATGAGGCCGGACGTGAACCCTCTCGCACCAACCGCATAGAATACCGGTGCCCAGATTTCCGCCAGACCGCCCACCCAGACGATCTCCGGATCGCAGGCCGCCATCGCTTCCGATAGTTTCAAGGGGTTTGGCGTTGCCCATTTGACGCCGATGACGGAGGGCAGCGCGCAAAGATCCGCAATCGCCTTTGTGCCGATTGCATCGTTGCGCAGATAAAGCACTATCGGCAAACCATCTGCCGCATCCGCCACCGCCCGCACATAATCGACAAACCCTTGCGGGGAGGAAAACGGATCCGGTGGCTGATGGACCATCAGCGCCGAAGCGCCGGCTTGACGCGACACGGATGCCAGCCGACAGGCATCACGTATGCCTCGCCCGACGCCGGCTACCAGCGGCACCCGGCCGGCCACATGTTCGGCCGAGGATTGCACCATTGCCTCCGCCTCGATGAGCGTCAGGGCGTAAAACTCGCCGGTATTGCCATTGGCGACCATGATATGGACGCCCGCGGCGATCGCCCGATCGATGATCGGCTCCTGCAGCGCCGGCAGGATATCGCCGTTATGATCATAAGGCGTGACCAGAATGCCGGATATGCCGGTAAGGGCGGATTTCAGATCCTGCATCATTGCCTCCTACTCCGTGAATGCCTCTTCGCGCTTGCGGCTGATGCTCGGCGAAAGCACGAGCGCCAGAACCACGACGGCGAAGATCAGAAGCGAAAGGCTGAGCGGGCTGCGCACGAAAATCGACGGATCGCCCTGGCTGATCAGCATCGCACGGCGCAAATTCTCTTCCAGCATCGGCCCAAGAATGAAGCCCAGAAGCAACGGCGCCGGTTCGAACCGCATTTTGCTGAGCGCAAAGCCGATGACGCTGAAACCCGCCATGACGAATACGTCGAAGACGCTGTTGTTGATGCTGTAGGCGCCGATGCAGCAGAAGCCGATAATGGCAGGGAAGAGTAGATGATACGGCACGGTCAGCATTTTCACCCAGAGCCCGATCAGCGGCAGGTTGAGGATGACAAGCATGAGGTTGCCCGACCACATTGAAACAATCATACCCCAGAACAGAGCCGGTTCGTCCGAGATGACGTTCGGACCGGGGGTGATTCCCTGTATGATCATTGCGCCGACCATCAGCGCCATCACCGGGTTGCCGGGAATGCCGAGCGTCAGCATCGGAATGAATGAGGTCTGTGCGCCGGCATTGTTGGCGGATTCTGGTGCTGCTACGCCTTCGATCGCCCCTTTGCCGAATTCGGCGCGATTTGGGGAAATCCGTTTTTCCATCGCATAGGAAGCGAATGAGGCAAGCATCGCTCCACCGCCAGGCAGGACCCCGAGAAAGGAACCGAGGGCCGTGCCGCGAAGGACGGGGGCGATGATCCGCTTGATATCCTGTCTGGTCAGCATCAGTCCGGTGACGCGTTTCACACCCACCGAACGCTCGTGCTCGCTTTCCAGGTTGCGCAGGATTTCGCAGATCCCGAAGATACCCATGCTAACGGCAACGAAGTTCAAACCGTCATAGAGTTCGGGAATATCAAAAACATAACGCGGCGTGCCGCTCTCCACATCTGTGCCAACCGTGCCAAGGATCAATCCGAAGACGATCATTGCAAATGCCTTCAACAGCGACCCACTGGCAAGCGCAACCGAAGCGACGAGTCCCAGCACCATCAGCGAAAAATATTCCGCCGGCCCGAAATTCAGTGCCACGGCTGCTAGAGGTGGTGCGGCAACAGCAAGAAGGATTGTTGCCACTGTACCGGCGAAAAACGAACCGAGTGCCGCCGTAGCAAGCGCCGCACCGGCTCGGCCGTTGCGCGCCATCTGATATCCATCGATTGCAGTAACAACCGAGGAGCTTTCTCCCGGCAGATTGATCAGGATCGCCGTGGTCGAGCCGCCATACTGTGCACCATAGAATATGCCAGCTAGCATGATCAGCGCCGATTCCGGCGGCAAGCCGAAGGTGATCGGCAACAGCATGGCGATCGTGGCCGTCGGCCCTAGCCCCGGCAGGACACCGATCGCGGTGCCGAGCAGGCAGCCGATAAAGCCATAAAACAGGTTCATCGGCATGAAGGCGGTCGAAGCACCGAGCCAGAGGTTAGAGAAGATATCCATAAGCAATCCATTCCGTTTTCGTCAGCTAGCCAGGAAGCACTTGTGAGAACCCGCTAGAAAAGGTCGCCGATAAAGGGGATCCAGGGGCCGAAGGCTGAGACCGGAAGCGACAGGAGCTTGGTGAAAAGCAAGACGGAACAGGCAGCAAGAAACAGTCCAAGCAGAATTGAATGTCGCCAATTGGCATAGCGGCTGGCGGTTGCTACGCCGACGATCAGCAGCAGCATTGTTGGTGCCAAACCCAGCCCCGCAAGTGCGAGGCCGAAGCCGATCGGCCCAAGAATCACCAGAAAATAGGCCTTCCAGTTCCAGGTTTCGGGATCACCTGCTTCGGCATCGACCATCAGCGACTGCACGACGATCAACGCACCAATAGCCATCAGGAGAAGGCTCAACATGGTCGGGAAGTAACCCGGCCCCATCTGGAAGGAATTCCCGACTTCAAGTTCCTGGCCGAACCAGATGAACAGCAAGCCGACACAGATCATCGTCACGCCGCCAACGAAGTCGCGGCTGTTTCTAATTTTCAGCATGGCATGATACTCGCGTGTGAAAGTCATGCCGGCCGGGCGCAGAATCCGGCCGGCAGATTGCCTCATTGCAGCGGCACGTTCGCGGCCTTGATGACGTCAGCCCACTTTGCCGTTTCCTTGTCTATGAAGGCCTGGAATTCGGCTGACGTATTGCCGACCGGCGTCACGCCCATCGCCTTCAGTTTTTCCTGCATCGCAGGCTCCGCAATAATGGCCTGAACTTCCTTGCTGAGCTTTTCGACGATTTCCGGCGGCGTGCCGGGAGGAGCGAAGAGGCCATGCCACGAGGTCGCCTCGAAGCCGGGAATTGTGTTTGCCATGGTCGGCACGTCGGGCAGCAAATCGGCCTTTCCGAGGCTGGTGACAGCAAGCGCCTTCACCTTACCGGCCTTCACCTGCTGGGCGGCCGTTGGAATGTTATCGAACATCATATCCACATGGCCGGCCACGACATCGAGGATCGCCTGACTGCTACCCTTGTATGGCACGTGAGTAATCTTGACGCCGGCTTTGGTCGCGAGAAGCTCGCCGGCCAGATGGATCGAGGTGCCGACGCCGGAGGACGCATAGGTATGCTTGCCCGGCTCGGTCTTCAGGAACGCGATCAGTTCCTCTACATTGTTCGCCTTGATCTTGTCCGGGTTGACAACGAGCACGTTCGGCAGGCTGGCGATCAGCGAAATAGGTGCGAAACCCTTCTCTTTGTCGTAAGGCAGGGTCTTGTAGAGTGTCTGGTTGATGGCGTTGGAGCTAACCGTACCCATGCCGATCGTATAGCCGTCAGGCTTCGAACGAGCGAGGTCGCCCAGACCGATGTTACCACCGGCGCCGGGCTTGTTCTCTACGATGAAACGTTGCCCAAGACGTTTGTCCAATTCCTCGGCAACGAGACGGCCGAACGTATCGGTATTGCCGCCCGCTGCGAATGGTACGACGACGGTCACGGTCTTGGTCGGATAATCCTGCGCATGGCTCGGTTGCAAGCCGACGACACAGATAGCAGTCGCGGCGGCCGCAATCGTCATGAAACGTTTGAGCTTCATATTATTTCCTCCACTTATCCGGCCTCCTGCCGGTCCCAATTTTCCATTCCCCGACCCTCCGACGAAGAAATGAAAGCGCTTTCATTGTAACTTCAAAATCCTCATCCGCAACCGCGGCGAGAAAAATTTTAAATAATGAATTTCAAATAATTAGCACTTTTATCACTAAATTTTGCGGTTTATCGCTTGATAAA
Organism: Aliirhizobium wenxiniae; assembly: GCF_014201355.1. Classification (GTDB taxonomy): domain Bacteria; phylum Pseudomonadota; class Alphaproteobacteria; order Rhizobiales; family Rhizobiaceae; genus Neorhizobium; species Neorhizobium wenxiniae. The sequence continues at coordinate 139,405 of NZ_JACHEG010000004.1, read as the reverse complement.
ACCTACAATGAAAGCGTAACTCATTTTCACAGGAATGAGTGTCATGACCGATTACGATAAAAGCAAGCATATCAGGAACGGCGGTCCGGTGACGCTTGCCGATATAGCTAAACTCGCCGGCGTCTCACCGGTCACCGTTTCGCGCGCCATCAACACTCCGGCGCTGGTCAAGCCGCACACACTGGAAGCAATCGAAAAGGTCATTGCCCGCACCGGCTATGTGCCAAACCTGCTTGCCGGCGGCCTCGCTTCACGCCGCACGAGGCTGATCGCCGCGATCGTCCCTTCGGTCGCCAGCACCATTTTTGCCGAAACCATCGAAGGACTGAATGCCGAACTCGTCTCCGCCGGCTATCAGCTTCTGCTCGGCCTGTCAGGCTATGACCCCGGCCGCGAGCTGGAACTGACCCGTGCCATTCTTGCCCGTCGGCCGGACGGCATCATCCTCACCGGCATTACCCACATGAAGGAAACCCGCGCCATGCTCACGGGCGCGTCACTGCCTATAGTGGAAATATGGGACTCCACCCCTTCGCCGCTCGATACCGCCGTCGGCTTTTCCCATGCGGCAGTCGGTCGGCTGGTTGCCGAGCATCTGCTGATCCGGGGTTATGACCGCTATGCGCAGGTCGGCGCCAACGACCCGCGCGCCGTTCAGCGCCGCGATGGTTTCGTCAACCGGCTGAAAGGGATTGCCGAGGTCGAGTTGCCGGAACTGGATATGAATTCACCCTCCACCTTCCGCGACGGACGCATGGCGATGGCGCAACTTCTCGATCGCGGAGGAGGCTCGCTCGGCGTCTTTTGCTCATCGGATGTCGTCGCGCATGGCGCACTGGCGGAAGCCCATGCACGCGGCTGCAACATGCCGGGAGATCTCGCCATCATAGGGTTCGGCGATTTCGATTTCGCGCCGCACACCCATCCGCCGCTGACAACGGTCCGCATCGACCGTCGCGATATCGGCACCAAGGCGGCCCGCTCGATTCTCCGAAAAATTGCGGGTGATGCAAGTGTGGAGGCGATGATTGATATCGACTTCCACATCGTTGCTCGCGGCACCGCCTAGTTCAAGGTTTTTTGCCGAATTCGGCCGTGCCGCGCGTCCAATGTCCCGCCTGCGCCGACAGCGTGATCCCCAGCCCGGGCCGGTTTGGAACCAACATACGTCCCCCCTTGATTTCCAGCCGCTCGTTGAACAGGGGATCCAGCCAATCGAAATGCTCTACCCAAGGCTCAAGTTCGTAGGCTGCAGCCAGATGCAGATGGATTTCCATGGCGAAATGCGGCGCGAGCTGCAGCTTTTTCGCCTCAGCCAGCGCACAGATTTTCAGGAACTGCGTGATGCCGCCGACACGCGGTGCATCCGGCTGGATGAAGTCGACGGAATTATTCTGGATGAGTGCGATATGCTCCAGCACACTCGCCAGCATCTCGCCTGTCGCGATCGGCGTATCGAGCCGGGCCGCGAGCGCAGCGTGCCCCTCGACGTCATAGGCATCAAGCGGTTCCTCAATCCATGTCAGGTTATAAGGCTCCATGAGCCGGCCGAAGCGCATCGCACTCGGGCGATCCCATTGCTGATTGGCGTCGACCATCATCGCAGCACGGCCACCGATCCGGTCATGCACGGCGGCGACGCGCTTGAGGTCAACAGCCATATCCGGCTGCCCGACCTTGATCTTGATCCCGCCAATGCCGGCAGCGATCGACTGCTCGACGTTGTCGAGCACCTCTTCGATCGGCGAGGAAAGAAAGCCACCAGATGTGTTGTAGCATTGCACGCTGTCGCGATGTGCGCCGAGGAGTTTGGCAAGCGGCAGTCCCGCACGCTTGGCCTTCAGATCCCACAGCGCGACGTCAAATGCAGCGATTGCCTGCACCGCAAGCCCGCTGCGCCCAACGGAGGCCCCCGCCCAGCAGAGTTTGTTCCAAAGCTTGCCTATATCGTTCGGGTCCTCGCCGATCAGGACATGGGCGATTTCCTTTGCATGCTCATATTGTCCCGGCCCGCCGGCACGTTTGGAATAGCTGAAGCCAATGCCGCTGTGACCGTGCTTCGTCTCGATTTCAGCGAACAGGAACGCCACTTCCGTCAGCGGCTTCTGTCGCCCGGTGAGCACTTTCGCATCGCTGATCGGCGTCTTCAGTGGCAAGAAGACCGACGATAGCTTGATCCAGGCAATACTGTCGGCTCCGACCGTCGTACTTTGCAGATCATTCGCTACTGCCAACTGCGTATCCATGTTTCCACCCCATCTTCGGCTCCTCAGAGCCCCATCCTCGCTTGACCAATAATCTCGAGATCAATTTAAGTCCAAGTCGATTATTATTGAATATCAATACAAGGATTGAATAGATGTTGGATATGGGTCAGGTCCGATCCTTTGTTATTCTGGCATCCGAGCTGAATTTCAGCCGGGCAGCCAGACGACTGAACATCACCCAGCCGCCGCTCAGCCGGCAAATCAGGCTGCTTGAGCAGGAACTCGATGTGAAACTGGTGGAGCGCACGAGCCGCCGCGTTACACTCACTTCGGCGGGAATGACGTTTCTTGCCGAAGCGCAAAGGTTACTTGAGCAAAGCGACGCCGCGATAACGGCAACCCGGAGGGCTGCGCGGGGCAGCGCCGGATCAATCAAGATCGCCTTTGTCGGAGCCGCCACATATAGCTTCCTGCCCAAATTCATAGGCCAGGCACGCGCCGCAGCACCGCAGATCGAGCTTGAGCTTGTGCAGATGGAAACGTCCGAACAGCTTCAAGCCATCAATGCCGGCGACATCGACCTTGGCCTCTCACGTCCGCTTGCCGGCACACACCATCTCGAAAGTATCTGTGTCGCACATGAGCCCATGATGCTGGCCATACCTCGTGCACATCCACTCGCCACCAAGCGCCGCCCTGGCCTGGATGCACTCAACGGCGAACCTTTTATCAGCTTCTCGACGCCAGCCCGCTACCTGCACGACAAACTGACGAGACTGATGGCTGACAACGCGGTCACCCCCCGGATCGTTCAAAGCATGACCCATTCGCAGGCAATCCTATCGTTGGTCAGTGCCGGAATAGGCCTGGCAATCGTGCCCGCCGGTACCCAGAACGCTTGTTTCGACAACGTCGTGTTTCGCCCGATGGATCTGCAGCAAGAGTGCATTGCCGAACTTCATGCCATCTGGAGCCCGAACAACCGGAATGCGCTACTGCCGGACATCTGCGGCCTTGTATCTGCCATCGACAACTAAGGTTTGCAGGGATTAGCCAGGCTTTCAGATATCTGCATCCCAATAGGGATGAGTTCCGAAAAAACTCGACCATAAAGTCAATGCCAAGCGATTTCGAGGGGGATCTATACTCTTACAGCCGATGCGAATGGCTGATCTCAGGTCTCCATTTCCTATGTTTGCAACTGCCCATATCTGACCCGTCCCATGCCTGATTTTTTATCAGATACACTTGTAACGCATCGCCTTGCCCTCGGAGAAGAAATCTAAATAATTGATCAAATTATGAAATTTCAATTTCACAATTGTTGGCATGAAACCTGCTTCTCTTTACTCGACTGGGCAAAAGTCCAGCACGGATTAAAAAAGAGGGAACGGTATGACAAAAACATCATTGAGGAACTGGCGTGACAGGGGACTTTTGAAGACCCTGCAAACGGCAACGATACTCGGCGTGGCTTTTGCGGCCACTGCGAGCTCGGCATTTGCTGCCGGGACGCTCCGGATTGGCATGACGGCATCCGACATTCCCCTGACCACCGGTCAGACGGACCAGGGCGGCGAAGGCCAGCGCTTCATGGGATACACGGTCTACAATTCGCTGATTGAGTGGGACCTCAGCAAAGCCGACAAGCCCTCCGTGCTGATCCCCAGCCTCGCGACGTCCTGGACCGTCGACCCGGCCGACCAGACCAAATGGACATTCAAGCTGCGTGACGGCGTGAAATTCCATGACGGAAGCGTCTTCAATGCCGATGCAGTCGTCTGGAACCTCGACAAGCTCCTGAAGACCGACGCCCCGCAATTCGACCAGCGCCAGTCGGCACAGGGTAAGTCGCGCATTCCCGCGGTTGCCAGCTACAAGGCGATCGACCCAACGACCGTCGAGATCGTCACCAAGTCTCCCGACGCCACCTTGCCCTATCAGATCAGCTGGATCCTGATGTCCTCGCCAGCAAACTGGGAAGCCCAGGGCAAGAGCTGGGACAAGGTCGCCCAGCATCCGTCCGGCACCGGCCCGTGGAAAATGGAAAGCGGGTTTACCCCGCGCGAGCGTGCCGAACTGACCCCCAACAAGGACTATTGGGACGCAACCCGTATGCCGAAGCTCGACAAGCTGGTGCTGATCCCCCTGCCGGAGCCGAATACACGCGTTGCAGCTCTGCGCTCCGGCCAGGTCGACTGGATCGAAGCCCCGGCACCGGATTCCGTCAAATCGTTGAAGGATGCCGGCTTTGCCATCGTTACCAACGCCTATCCGCACAACTGGACCTGGCATCTGTCCCGCGTCGAAGGCTCTCCGTGGAATGATGTCCGCGTCCGCAAGGCCGCAAACCTCGCGGTCGACCGCGATGGCCTGAACGAGCTGCTCGGCGGCCTGTCCATTCCCGCCCAGGGCTATCTTCCGCCCGGCCACCAGTGGTTCGGAAAGCCCGACTTCAAACTCGAATACAATGTCGAGGAAGCCAAGAAGCTGATGGCGGAAGCGGGCTACGGTCCGGACAAGCCGATCACCACCAAGGTCGTCATCTCGTCCTCCGGTTCGGGCCAGATGCTGCCGCTCGCGATGAACGAATATATCCAGCAGACGCTCGCCGAGATCGGCATCAATGTCGAATACGAGGTGATGGACTGGAACACGGTCATCAATGTCTGGCGTGCAGGCGCCAAGGATGCCAGCGCCAAGGGCGCGACGGCTGTCAACTACAGCTACTTCATCCAGGACCCCTTCACCGCGCTCATCCGCCAGTCGCAGTGCAACCTCGCACCGCCGAACGGCACCAACTGGGGTTATTACTGTGACCCGGAAATGGATGCCCTGTTCAACAAGGTGCGCACCACCTTCGATGCCGCCGAACAGGACAAGGTGCTGCAGCAGGTCCACGAGAAATATGTCAACGAGGCGCTGTTCCTGATGGTGACGCATGACGTCAACCCGCGGGCCATGACCACCAAGGTCAAGGGTTTCGTGCAGGCGCAGAACTGGTTCCAGGATTTCTCGCCGATCACCGTCGATCCCTGATGCCCAACGCCCGGATCGTGCCCTTCAGGGCGCGATCCCCCCTCGTTCAAGTTTTCCGGAGAAGCTCATGCTCGTCTACGCCTTGAAACGGCTTCTGCATGTCATACCCGTCGCGATCGGGGTCAGCATCGTCTGCTTCATGCTCATCCATATCGCCCCGGGCGACCCGCTCGCCGCCATTCTGCCGACAGATGCCTCGCTAGAATTGCAGGCGCAGATGCGCTCCTTCTATGGTCTCGACCAGCCGCTTCCGTTGCAATACGCGCTCTGGGCCTGGCATGCCCTGCGAGGCGATCTCGGCACCTCGATTGCCACCGGTCGCCCGGTACTGGCCGAAATTCTCAGCGCCTCGGTCAACTCGATCATCCTCGCAGTTGCCGCCACTCTAATCGGCTTCACTTTCGGTTCGATCCTAGGGTTCATCGCCGGCGTCTTCCGTGGGGGCTGGATCGACCGCATCGCCTCCGGCCTTGCCATGCTCGGTGTCAGCGTGCCGCATTACTGGCTTGGCATGGTTCTCGTCATCGCTTTTTCCGTTTCGCTCGGCTGGCTTCCATCGATGGGCGGTGGTCCCGGCGGCTCGGATGGGCGAAGCTTCAGCTGGGATTATATCCAGTATCTCATCCTGCCGGCCGTCACCATGTCGGTTATCCCGATGGGCATCATCGCCCGCACCATCCGCTCGCTGGTGGCAGACATCCTGTCGCAGGATTTCGTTCAGGCGCTGGCTGCCAAAGGGCTGATGACGAAACACGTGATGCGCCACGTGATCCGAAATGCGGCGCCGACGGCGATTTCCGTCATGGGCCTGCAGCTCGGTTATCTTCTCGGCGGTTCAATCCTGATCGAGACGGTCTTTTCCTGGCCCGGCACCGGCTCTCTTCTGAACGGCGCGATCTTCACCCGCGACCTGCCGATCCTGCAAGGCACGATCCTGGTGCTCGCGATGTTCTTCGTTTTCGTCAATCTCGTCGTCGACGTGCTGCAAAGCGCAATCGATCCGCGCATCCAGAGGAGCTGAGCATGGCCGCCATCACAGCCGACATCGTGCCTGCACCGATTGCCGTGCCGAGATCCCCCGGTTTCTGGAGCGGCGTCCTTCACCGTCTCTGTCGCGATCCGGTGGCGCTTGCGGCACTCGCCGTCCTCATCGTCATCGTCGCGATCGCTATCCTCGCCCCCTATATTGCCCCTTACGATCCGACCAAGGGCAGCGTCATCCGAAGATTGAAACCGATCGGTACCGAAGGCTACTTCCTCGGTACCGACGAACTCGGCCGCGATATGCTTTCCCGCCTGATATATGGCGCCCGCCTGTCGCTCATCATGGGCGTCGTACCTGTACCGATCGCCTTCGTCATCGGCTCGATCATCGGCATCGTCGCCGGTTATGCCGGTGGCCTCACCAATACGCTGATCATGCGCACGGTCGATGTATTCTACGCCTTCCCCTCGGTTCTGCTTGCGGTCGCGCTTTCCGGCGCGCTCGGTTCTGGCCTGACAAATGCACTCGTCTCGCTCACCGTCGTCTTCATCCCGCAGATCGCCCGTGTTGCCGAAAGCGTCACCACTCAAATCCGCAGCCTCGACTATGTTGATGCAGCGCGTGCTTCTGGCGCCCCGGCATTCACGATCATCCGCGTCCATGTTCTCGGTAACGTGCTCGGGCCGATCTTCGTCTTCGCCACCAGCCTGATCTCGGTGTCGATGATCCTTGCTTCCGGCCTCTCCTTTCTCGGCCTCGGCGTGCGCCCGCCGGATGCCGAGTGGGGGCTGATGCTGAACACGCTGCGGACTGCCATCTACAACAACCCGGCAGTTGCCGCCCTTCCCGGCGTGATGATCTTCGTCACCTCGATATGCTTCAATCTTTTCTCGGACGGCCTGCGCCAGGCAATGGATGTGAAGTCATGAGAACAGTCGCGGAAACCACCATTCCCGAACTTCCGCTCGGCGAACGCGGCGGCCCGGCCCAGCCGCTGATTTCTGCGCGAGGCCTGATCAAGCATTTCCCGGTCAAGGGTTCAGGCTTCCTGCAACCGAAGAAGGTCGTGCGCGCCGTAGATGGCGTCGATTTCGACATATTGAAAGGCGAAACGCTCGGCGTCGTTGGTGAAAGCGGCTGCGGCAAGTCCACCACAGCCCGGCTTCTGATGCAGCTCATCATCCCCGATCAGGGCGACATCCTGTTCGATGGCGAAACGGTCGGCGGCGCGCTGCCGCTTGCCCAGTACCGGCGACAGGTGCAGATGGTGTTTCAGGACAGTTACGCCTCGCTCAATCCGCGCCTGACGATTGAGGAGTCCATCGCATTCGCCCCCCGCGTCCATGGCGTGCCTCAGGCCAAGGCGATCGCCCGCGCCCATGACCTGCTCCACCGCGTCGGCCTCGAACCCGTGCGTTTTGCCGGCCGTTATCCGCATGAACTCTCCGGCGGCCAGAGGCAACGCGTCAACATCGCCCGCGCGCTGGCGCTCGAGCCGCGTCTCGTCATCCTCGACGAAGCCGTTTCGGCGCTCGACAAGTCGGTCGAAGCGCAGGTCCTGAACCTGCTTCTCGATCTCAAGCGCGATTTCGGTCTCACCTACCTGTTCATCAGCCACGATCTCAATGTCGTGCGCTTCATGTGCGACCGGGTGATGGTCATGTATCTCGGCAAGGTCGCCGAGGTCGGCACGCGTGAGGCGATCTACGAAAACACAAAACACCCCTATTCAGCCGCCCTCCTCGCCTCCATGCCGAAGATGGACCCGGCGGAGCGCACCGAAGAGCCCCCGCTTTCCGGCGACCCGCCGAACCCGATCGACCCGCCATCGGGTTGTCGGTTCCACACCCGGTGCAGCATGGCGGAAGGCGTCTGTTCCGCCACGCCCCCTCCCCTTGCGGTCGTATCGAGTGAACAGCGGGCCGCCTGCCTGATGTCGGTTCCCGGTTCCGGCCACAGCCACGCGCCAAAACCTGCAGCCGAACTGATGGAGGCCTGAGATGAACGAAGAGCAGACAGTCATCGATATCCGCGACCTCTCCGTCACTTTTCACCGTGGTCGCAAACCGGTGAAGGCGGTCAATGGTGTCAGCCTGTCGGTCGAGGCTGGCGAGGTGGTGGCGCTTCTCGGCGAATCCGGCTCGGGCAAGAGCGTCACCATGCGCTCCCTGCTTCGCCTGCATCCGAAGGGCACGGATGTCACCGGAAGCATGACCGTTTCCGGTCGCGATGTGATGGGGCTTTCGACACGCGAACTCGGCCAATTGCGCGGTGCCACTGTCTCCATGGTCTTTCAGGAGCCGCGTCTCGCGCTCGATCCGGTCTACACGATTGGCCAGCAGATCGAGGAGACCATCATGCGGCACGAGAAGGTGTCGCGGCAGGCAGCGTCCGAACGGGCACTCGCACTCTTCCAGAAGGTGCGTATCCCGTCACCCGAACGACGGCTGAAGAACTACCCGCATGAAATGTCGGGCGGCATGCTGCAGCGGTCGATGATCGCCATGGCGCTTGCCTGCAATCCAAAGGTCCTTCTCGCCGACGAGCCGACGACCGCGCTCGATGCGACGGTTCAGATCCAGATTCTGCTACTGATCCGCGAGTTGCAGAAGGAATACGGCCTTTCTGTCATTTTCGTCACCCACGATATCGGCGTCGCGGCCGAAGTGGCGGACCGCATCGCCGTCATGTATGCCGGCCGGATCGTCGAGGAAGGCAGGGTCGGCGATATCATCCGTGATCCGAAACATCCCTATACCAAGGGCCTTCTCGGCGCCCGTGTCGAACTCGCGCATGGCCGCGACCGGCTCGTGACGATCCCCGGTTCGCCACCCGATCTTGCTGCCATGCCGCCCGGCTGTGCGTTTGCGCCCCGCTGCGGCCAGGCCTCGGACATATGCCTCAGGGATGTGCCGCCCTTGAAGCCGATCGGAGAGACGGGCAATATCGCCTGCATTCAATATGCCTGAACTGAAGCACAATAAAAAACGCGATGACAAAGGGAGGCAGTCGTGTGGTCGTGCACGGCTCAAGACATGACGCATATCACCCTGATAAACCCGAATACATCAACGGCCACCACGGCCATGATGACCGATATCGCACGCAAATATCTGCCTGCGGAGGCCACCATCGAGGGTATCACGGCGGCCAATGGCGTGCCGATGATCCTTGATGAGGAGCAGCTTGGCGCAGCCACTGACAGCGTCATGGAAATGGGGCTCGCCAAATCAGGCAAGTCGGATGGATTGATCATCAGCGCCTTCGGCGACCCAGGGCTCGAACTGCTGAGAGAGATTTGCGATATTCCGGTGGTCGGCATATGCGAAGCGAGCATGCTGGAAGCCTCGCTCGGTGGGCGACGTTTCGGCATCGCGACAGTGACGCCGGATCTTGTCGGAAGCTTTGCCGGAAAAGCCGATGCATTGGGCCTGGCCCCGTTCTTCACCGGCACACGGCTGACGACAGGCAATCCGATCGCGCTTGCCTCTGATCCTCAGCGCCTGCATGCGGCACTGGCCGTCGCGGTGCGCGAGTGCTTCGAAAAGGACGGCGCAGAAGCCGTAATCATCGGCGGCGGCCCACTCGGACAGGCAGCTGACGACCTGCAGCACCTTTTATCCGCACCGGTCATCGCGCCGATCCGTTCAGCCGTCGAACTGCTTCTATCCCGCCTCGCTGCGCCTCCTGCGAAGAAAAGGATCGCACGGTGACAGGCACCTCTTCGAACGATCGGCGGAATACATTTCCTGTTGCAAGAGCGACAACTCCACGCGACATTCCGCCCGCAGATGACATGGCGGAGTTTCCCGTGACCAAGGACAGGTCGTTCCTCTATCGCGTAAGGCAGGCCTTGCCAGATCTTCGCCCCGCCGAAAAGCGGCTCGGTGAATTCGTCTGCGATTTTCCGGGCGAACTCGCGAGCTATTCCGCCCAGGAATTGGCGGCCTTGGCACATGTTTCCAAGGCGACCGTCACTCGTTTCATCCAGCACCTGGGTTACGAAACCTACGAGGAAGCCCGCCGCCACGCACGCGCAGAAAAGCAGACCGGCTCGCGTCTATTCCTGGCGACCGCGACGGATGTGTCGTCTGCGCAGTCCATGCAGGCGCATGTGGCACAAAGCATCGCCAATCTGGAAGCGACGTTTCTCTCCATTTCCGATAGTCAGATTAACGCCGCAAGCGGCGCGATGATGGCTGCGCGCAAAGTCTGGGTTATCGGCTTTCGCAGCAGCCATCCATTCGCGTCTTATCTGCAGTGGCAATTGACGCAAGTGATCGAAGATATCGTCGCCATTCCCGCGGCCGGCCAGACATTAGGCGAGCATTTCGTCAGCCTTAGGGAGGACGATGTCGTGGTCTTCTTCGCCCTGCGCCGGCGAACCGCACAGACCGATGCCATTCTCACCCAGGTTCGCAAATCGAAGGCCAAGCTTCTCTATATTACCGATGAGGGCGCACCATTCGACACGCGGGCGACATGGCACATGCAGTGCCAGACATTCGCGCCCGGCCCCCTGTTCAATCACACGGCCCTGATGGCATTGTGCCATCTGCTGATCACCCGATGCCTCGAAAAGGCAGGCCGCGAGGGCAGCAAGCGCTTAAGAAACATCGAAGCGCTGAATGAAAGCCTTGAAGAACTCTGAGCTGTATTGAACGCGATCTGCAAAGGCAGCGGTCGCAAGTTGATGTGTTTCTGACATAGGATCACCACCGTCAAAGTGGACAGCTACGAGATCGGTGCGCAGGCAGAAAAATCCTGCGTTTTGGCGATACTCCCGAGTTTTGTTTTCGATTGCATATGTTATCGATAACATCTATGTCAACGTCAAAGAAGCTTATGAACCGGGAGGAATTTCTGATGTCGTTTCCGCTGTTCGATCTGACGGGTAAAACCGCGCTGATCACCGGCTCCAGCCAGGGTATCGGCCTGGCTCTCGCGCGCGGCCTTGCAGAGCACGGCGCTACAGTCATTCTCAACGGCCGCGATGAGGCGAAACTGGCTGATGCACAAAAACAGCTTTCCGCCGATGGCTTTACGGCCCTTGCCGTCGCCTTCGATGCGACGGACCAGGCCTCGGTTGCGGCAGGCATCGACAGGATCGAAGCAGAGATCGGTGCGATCGACATCCTCATCAACAATGCCGGCATGCAGTATCGTTCGCCGCTGGAAGACTTTCCGGCCGACAAATGGCAGCAGCTTCTGACCACCAATATTTCCAGCGTGTTTTATGTCGGTCAGGCCGTTGCTCGTCACATGATCACACGCGGTCACGGCAAGATCATCAACATCGCCTCGGTGCAGAGCGAACTCGCCCGTCCGGGCATTGCGCCCTACACGGCAACCAAGGGCGCGGTGAAAAACCTCACCAAGGGCATGTCCACCGACTGGGCCAGGCACGGCTTGCAGGTCAACGCCATTGCACCCGGCTATTTCAAGACGCCGCTCAACCAGGCGCTGGTCGACAATCCGGAATTTTCCGCATGGCTGGAAAAGCGCACGCCGGCTGCCCGCTGGGGCAATGTCGACGAACTGGTCGGCGCGGCCGTTTTTCTGTCCGGCAAGGGCTCCTCTTTCGTGAATGGACACACGCTTTATGTCGACGGCGGCATCACCATCAGCCTTTGAGGCAAAAGCCTTCCAGCGCCCCATCATCGTGATGGGTGTTGCCGGCTGCGGCAAGAGTTCGCTTGGCACCCGTCTGGCGGAAGCGCTCTCCCTCCCCTATCGGGAAGGCGACGATCTTCACCCCCAGGCGAACATCGTCAAGATGTCGGCGGGTACGCCGCTCAACGATGATGATCGCTGGCCCTGGCTCGATCGCATCGGTGAGATCCTCACCGATCACGCGACAAGCGGCATCGTTCTGACATGCTCGTCACTGAAGAAAGCGTATCGCGACCGTTTGCGCACGGCGGCAGGCGGAAAGCTTGCCTTCGTGTTTCTGGATGGTAGCAGAGCCCTGCTGACCCAGCGCATGGGCAGCCGCGAAGGCCACTTCATGCCGACCAGCCTTCTGGAAAGCCAGCTCGCAACACTGGAGAGGCCTGATGAGGAAGCTGGTGTCGTCGTCGTCAATATCGACAACACGCCGGAGAGGATCACCGATCTGGCGATCGAGGGGCTGAAGAGGCTTGTATAGCCTAAAAACAACAAAGCCGGCTCCACCGGACGGCGGAGCCGTCATTTTAGGCCGACGGCGCCACACGAGCATAAGCGCCTAGAATAAAGCGCTCGGCACGCAGCAGATAAGCTTCCAGCTTTTCAGCCGCGGCCACCGAGCGGCCAGCTTCAAGTTCCAGCAGTATTTCGCCATTCTGATCAATGAATGGGCCGTGCAGAAACTCGGGATCCTGGAGCAGGCCGAAGACGAGGCGCAGTTCCAGCGAAATATGCGCATAAAAACTTGATAGGCGCGGGCTGTCCGCAAGCTCGACGATCGCCGAGTGGAACGAGATGTCGGCACTCCCGACGCCGAGCCAGTTTCCTGCCTCGCGGCAAAGATGCGCATCATCCACCGCCAGCCGCATGCGCTGCATACCCGGATGGCGCGGATGCGCCTGCGCCAGCGCAGGACATTCGATGAAGCGCCGCACACGATAGATGTCTATGATGGTCGACATGCTCGGCGTGGAAACGAAGACGCCGCGATTTGCTTCGTAACGCAGCAATCCTTCCTTCGTCAGGATACGGAAGACTTCACGCAGCGTGTTTCGCGAAACCTGAAGCTCCTCGCAAAGCACCATTTCAGAAAGGTGACTTCCAGGCGTGAGCGTGCCCGAAATGACCTTTTCGCGAATGCGCTCGGCGACCGTTTCGGCCAGCGTCTGCACAGGCTCCGTCACTCGCGATCCTGTCGCGTTGCTGCCGCCAAGGTTTGAGTATCCGGTTTCATCACCTTGCGGTTTACGTGCAGCCAAGCCTTACCCCTTCGCTTCGGACGAGCTTTTCATTTTCGGTAATGCGCTTCCAAGCCACTCACAAGCAAAATGAACTGAAGGCAGAGGCGGAAAGCGAACTTATCCGTGCAGAATCCATCTTCTGCGCAAATATTGAGCAATTGACCATTTGTAGAGCAATACACAAAAATTGTTCAACACTCTGGACAGTATTGTTCGCCTTTGTTAGCGTTTAGTCAACTTATCAGGACGGACGGAGTTTCATGCTGACCATCGACATCAACAGTGACTTGGGCGAGAGCTTCGGAGCCTGGAAGATGGGCGATGATTCCGCCATGCTCGATATCGTCAGCAGCGCCAATGTAGCCTGCGGTTTTCATGCGGGCGACCCGGCCGGTATTCTCAAGACAGTGAAGGCAGCAGCCGAGCGCGGCGTCGCCATCGGCGCCCATGTCGGTTATCGCGACCTTGCCGGTTTCGGCCGCCGCAACATGGACCCGACGAGCGAAGAACTGATCGGCGACGTGATCTACCAGATCGGCGCGCTTCAGGGTCTCGCCAAGGCCGCCGGCACCCGCGTCACCTATGTGAAGCCGCATGGCGCGCTCTACAACACGATCGCCATTGACGCCCGCCAGGCCAGGGATGTCATTGATGCCATTCTGGCCGTCGATCCGTCGCTGGTGCTGATGGCGCTTGCCGGCTCGCAGCTTGTCGAACAGGCCCGCACCGCCGGCCTGACTGTCGTCGCAGAAGCCTTTGCCGACCGTGCCTATACGCCGGAAGGCAATCTCGTATCGCGTCGTGAAAAGGGTTCCGTCCTGCACGATCCCGACCTGATTGCCGAACGCATGGTGCGTATGGTCAAGGAAGGCGTGATCGAGGCGATCGACGGCACGCTCACCAAGGTCGATGCGCAATCGATCTGCGTGCACGGCGACAGCGAAGGCGCCGTTGCCATGGCCAAGCGCCTGCGCGAAAAATTCGAGCAGTCCGGCCTGACCATCCGATCCTTTACCGCGGTTGCCTGAACCATCATGCAGTCCGTCGCCCTCACCTCCTCCCGAGACACATCAATGCGCATCCTGCCGGTGCGTGGCGATTGTATTCTCGTGGAACTGGCCGATCTCGGTGAGGCGCTGGCGCTTTTCGACGCGCTGGAAAACAATCCGGTCGAAGGCATTACCGAAATCATTCCGGCGGCACGCACGCTGCTCGTCTCCTTCGATCCTTACACGATCTCCGACGACGCATTGATCGATGCAGTCACTGCTCTGGCCGGTGGCGAACGCAAGGCCGCATCCGGTGCGCTGGTCGAGATTCCGGTTCGTTATGACGGCGAGGATCTGGCCGAAGTTGCCGGCATTCTCGGCATCAGCGTCGAAGACGTCATTCGCCTGCATGGCGAGAGCGATTATGTCGCCGCCTTCACCGGTTTTGCACCCGGTTTTGCCTATCTCTCGGGCGGCGATCCGCGCCTTACCGTGCCGCGCCGTAAGTCTCCGCGCACGAAAGTTCCGGCCGGTGCTGTCGGTCTCGCCGGTGAATTCAGCGGCATCTATCCGAAAACCAGCCCGGGCGGATGGCAGCTGATCGGCACGACGCCGCTCGCGATGTTCGATATCGACCGCACGCCGGCCTCACTTTTGCAGCCGGGCAGCCGCATCAAATTCCGTGACATGGCAAAGGGTGCGGCCTACGAGATCAAGGCGTCGAACACGTTCACCGACAGACCCGTGACGGCCACCTCGAAAAATGCCGCTTCGGCAATCGAGATCATCTCCGTCGGCCTGCCGGTCGTTTTTCAGGATTTGGGCCGCGCCGGACAGGCCAGCCAGGGCATCAGCGTTTCCGGCGCCGCCGACCGGGCAGGTTTCAAGGCCGCCAACCGTCTTGTCGGCAATGCGGCCAACACCCCGGCGCTTGAGATCGCCCTCGGCGGCGTCACCTTTCGCATGCGCGGACAAGGCGTCATGGCCGTGACGGGCGCCACGACACCGATCAGCATTGCCGACGCCAACGGCACAAAAAATTCAGCCGCGCATCACAGCGCAATCGCGCTGGATGACGGCGATGTGGTGTCTCTCGGCGCGCCGACAGCCGGCATGCGTTCCTATCTTGCCCTGCGCGGCGGTTTCGATGTCGCGCCAGTTCTCGGCAGCGCCGCCACCGATACGCTGGCGCAGATTGGCCCCGCAGCCCTTGTTGCCGGCGATACCATCGCCATTCTGCCCGCTTCGGCAAACGCACTCGTATCATCGGAAGAACCGGCCTTTGCCATGCCGGGCGCCGACGAAACGGTCGTGCTGGATGTGGTCATGGGCCCGCGCACCGACTGGTTCACCGACGCCGCCGTCGCAAGCTTCTTGAGCCAGGAATGGTCGGTCACACCGCAATCCAGCCGTGTCGGCATCCGCCTGTCGGGTGATGCGCTGGAACGCGCCAACCACGGCGAACTGCCGAGTGAGGCAACCGTGCGCGGAGCGCTGCAGGTTCCGGCCAGCGGCCAGCCCGTGCTGTTCCTTGCCGATCATCCGCTGACCGGCGGTTATCCGGTCATCGCCAATGTTGCCGGCCATCATCTCGATCTCGCCGGCCAGATACCTGTCGGCGCAAAAATCCGCTTCAACGCGGTCAGCCGTTTCGCGCCCCGTTTCATTCCAGGAAAATGCCCATGAAGAAGGTTCTGATAGCAAACCGCGGCGAGATCGCGGTGCGGATCATCCGGGCCTGCAAGGATTACGGCCTGACCTCGGTCGCCGTTTACGCCGATGCCGATGCCGACGCGCTGTTCGTGAGGCTAGCCGACGAGGCCTATGCGCTGAACGGCGTGACGCCTAAGGACAGCTATCTCGATATCGACAAGCTGATCGCCATTGCCAAGCGGTCAGGTGCCGATGCCGTGCATCCCGGTTATGGTTTTCTCTCGGAACGCAGCGAGTTTGCGCAGGCTGTCATCGATGCCGGGCTCATCTGGATCGGTCCCGATCCTGATGTCATCGAGGCGCTCGGTGACAAGCTGAATGCCCGCGCAATTGCCCAGAAGGTTGGCGCGCCTCTGGTTGCCGGCTCGGATGGTGCGATTTCCTCGCCCGCCGAGGCGCTGGCTTTCGCAAAGAAATTCGGCCTCCCGATCGCCATCAAGGCGGCGCACGGTGGTGGTGGTCGCGGCTTGAAGATCGCCCGCGAACTCGGTGAAGTCGAAGAACTGTTTTCATCGGCCACGCGTGAAGCGGTGGCCGCCTTTGGTCGCGGTGAATGTTATGTCGAGCAATTTCTCGACCGCCCGCGGCATATCGAGGCGCAGGTGCTGGCGGACCGTCTCGGCAATGTTCTGGTGGTGGGAACCCGCGATTGCTCTTTGCAGCGTCGCAACCAGAAACTTGTCGAGGAAGCACCTGCTCCTTTCCTCTCCGATGAACAGCGCGAAAAGATTCACTCCGCTGCGCGCGACATCTGCGCGGAAGCCGGGTACACCGGCGCGGGCACGGTGGAATTCCTGCTCAGCGCCGATGGCGTGATTTCCTTCCTCGAGGTCAATACCCGCCTGCAGGTGGAACACCCGGTGACGGAAGAGACGACCGGTCTCGATCTCGTCATCGAACAGTTCCGCATCGCCGAAGGTTTGGCCGTCAGCGTGACGGCAATGCTGGAACCGCGCGGCCATGCGATCGAATTCCGCATCAACATGGAGGATCCCGGCCGTGGCTTTTTGCCGTCCGCCGGTGATATTTCCAAATTCGCTGCGCCTTCCGGCCCCGGTGTGCGTCTGGATTCCGGCGTCGTCACCGGCTCGACCATTCCGCCGATGTTCGACTCGCTCTCGGCCAAGCTGATCGTCTGGGGCGCCAACCGCGAGCAGGCGATCGCCCGCGCCCGCCGCGCGCTGGATGAATTTGTCATCGAAGGTGTGCCGTCCGTGCTGCCCTTCCATCGCGCCGTCATCGCGCATGACGATTTCGCCAGGGATTTTCGTGTTCACACCCGCTGGATCGAAACCGATTTTGCCGAAACGCTGGAGGCTGCAAGCCGTCCTGTCACGGCAGCGAGCGCCGGCCTTCTGCGCGGCCATGTCGAGATCGACGGAAAGCGCGTGGAAATCGGCATTCCGGATGCATTTTTGCGCCTGCTTGGCCCGCTTTCATCGGCCTCCAACAGTGACACGAAAAGCGAAAAGAACGATGCCGGAGCGGTAACCGCACCCGTGCCCGGCCTTCTCGTTCACTGGAATGTTTCCGATGGCGCACTTGTCGAAAAAGGTGAAGTTCTGGCAATGATGGACGTGATGAAGATGGAAACGGCGGTCACAGCACCGGTTTCCGGCACCATCAGCATCCTAGCCGAAGCCGGTTCCTCCCAGACCGCCGGCGCCATCATCGCCCGCATCGCCAGCGACAAAAACTCAACGACCGAACAGACCAAGCCGGAGACACGGACATGAGCGCAACCAACAAACCGCTTCTGTCGGTCGAAAATCTCAGCGTCGAATTCGGTTCCAGCCGCGTTGTCGACGACCTGTCGTTCACGGTCGAGGCCGGCAAGACGGTGGCCGTTGTCGGTGAATCCGGTTCGGGCAAGTCGGTCACCTCGCTGTCGACCATGCGGCTTGCCGACATGATGGGCGCAAAATACGCGACCGGCCGCATCCTGTTCAACGACAAGGACCTGCTGAAGGCCAGCCAGAAAGAGATGCGGTCGATCCGTGGCAAGGAGATCGCCATGATCTTCCAGGAGCCGATGACCTCGCTCAACCCGGTTTTCACCATTGGCGACCAGATCTGCGAAGTTCTGATGCTGCACGAAAAGCTCGGCAAGTCCGCGGCCATGGCGGAAGCCCAGCGCCTGCTCGACATGGTGCGCCTGCCGGACTCCGGCCAGCTTCTGCACCGTTTCCCCCACCAGCTTTCCGGCGGCATGCGCCAGCGTGTGATGATCGCCATGGCGCTTGCCTGTCGCCCCAAACTGCTGATCGCCGACGAGCCGACCACCGCCCTCGATGTCACCATTCAGGCGCAGATCCTCAACATCATGCGCGACCTGCAGAAGACGCTCGGCATGGGCATGGTATTCATCACCCATGACATGGGCGTGGTTGCCGAAATGGCCGACCATGTCGTCGTCATGTGGAAGGGCAAGAAGGTCGAGGAAGGTCCGGTCAACGAGATTTTCGCCAACCCGCAGCATCCCTATACCCGCACGCTTCTTTCCGCTGTGCCGAAACTTGGCAGCATGACCGGCGAAGAGTTTCCGAAGCGCATGCCGCTGACCGTTCTTCAGGATGGCGAGCCGACCGTGGTCGGTGAAGAGCGTGTGCAGAACACTGCCAAATACGACGAAAAACCGCTTCTGTCGGTCAAGGATCTGCTGGTCCGCTTCGATATCAAGAAGAACCTTTTCGGCAAGGCGACGCATCGTTGCAGTGCCGTGCAGAACGTGAGCTTCGACATCCATCCGGGTGAGACGCTGGCGCTGGTGGGCGAGTCCGGCTCTGGCAAGTCCACGATCGGACGCACCATCCAGCAGCTGCAATCTTCCATGGGCGGCGAGATTGCATTCAACGGCCGCACCTATTCGTCCATGTCGGCGGCCGAGCGTTTTCGTATGCGCCAGGAAGTCCAGTATATCTTTCAGGACCCCTTTGCCTCGCTCGATCCGCGCAAGACGGTCGGTTTTTCCATCGCCGAGCCGATCAACACCCACGGCCTGATCAACGACGGCAAGGCAGTCCAGCGCCGCGTCGATGAACTCTTGGAGCGCGTCGGCCTGCCGTCTTCGGTTGCCTCGCGTTATCCGCACGAGTTTTCCGGCGGCCAGCGCCAGCGTGTCTGCATCGCCCGCGCGCTCGCTTCGGACCCGAAGCTGATCATCGCCGACGAGGCGCTGTCGGCGCTCGACGTGTCCATTCAGGCGCAGATCATCAATCTGTTCATGGACCTGCAGGCTGAGCGCGGCTTGGCCTATCTGTTCATCAGCCACGACATGGCCGTTGTCGAAAAGATGAGCCACCGTGTCGCCGTGCTCTATCTCGGCCAGATCATGGAAATGGGCTCGCGCCAACAAGTGTTCGAAAACCCGAGCCATGACTATACCCGCCGCCTTCTCTCCGCCGTTCCGGTTGCCGATCCGACGGCACCGCGCAACACGGCGCTGATCGAGGGCGAAATTCCGAACCCCGTCCGTCGCGTCGGCGACGAGCCGGCCATCCTTTCCCACGAGGAAATCAATCCGGGACATTTCATCGCAAAAAGCGCCTGAGGAAACCCGGATCATAAACCGCGACACAATCGCAAAGCATCTGAAGAGGAAACAGGTAATGACAACGTTCAAAAGGGGACTGGCGTCGGCCTTCGTGGCTTTCGCTCTCGCCGGCACCGCACTTTCCGCCGCACCAGCCTTTGCCGCCGGCAAGATGACCATCTCGTCGCCGCAGGATCCGGGCAGCTGGGATCCGATCGACACGTTCCTCGTTCAGTGGGCAGCCGTTGCCACCAACATCTTTGACGGCCTCACCTATCGCGGTCCGGACCTGAAGCTCGTACCGGGCCTTGCCGAAAGCTGGGAAGAACTGGACGAAGGTAAGCGCATCCGCTTCAAGCTTCGTCAGGGCGTGAAATTCCACAATGGCGAAGACTTCAACGCCGCAGCGGTCAAGTTCACCTTCGAGCGCCTTCTCGGCGAACAGGGTGCCAAGGGTCCGCAGCGTTCCAACTACATCGCCATCGATAGCGTCGAGGTCATCGACGACTACACGGTCGACATGAAGCTGAAGGCACCGGATCCGGTCCTCTTGACCAAGCTCGCCGGTTATGGCGCGATGATTGTTCCGCCGAAATACATCACGGAAAAGGGTGAGGACAATTTCAACCTCAACCCGGTCGGCACTGGTCCGTTCAAGTTCGTCGCCTACCAGCCGAAGGTCAACATCAAGCTGGAAGCCAATCCGGATTACTGGGGTGGCGCGCCGAAGCTTTCCGAGCTGGAATATCGCTTCATCGCCGAGCCGGCGACCGCTGTTGCCGAACTGCAGGCCGGCCGCGTCGATCTCGTGATCCCGCCGACCATTCCGATCGGCATGCTGCCGGTCATCCAGGGCGACGACAAGCTCGAGATCGTTTCCGTTCCCGGCCCGACCGTCGACGCGCTGCGCTTCAACACCCGCGACGGCATCACCGCCGATCCGAAGGTGCGCAAGGCGATCATCATGGCAGTCGACCGCGCCACGATCGTCAAGTCGATCCTCGCGGGCCAGGCCTCCGAGATCACCAGCTTCCAGAGCGCGCTTTCCTTCGGCTTCGATCCGGACCTGAAGGCGATCCCCTATGATCCGGCTGGTGCCAAGAAGCTGCTGGCGGAAGCCGGCGTGAAGGCTGGTGCAACGCTGCAGATCGACATTCGCGGCAATGACGCGACGATGAACGAAGTTGCACAGGTCATTTCCAGCTATCTGTCGATGGTCGGCATCACCGCCACGATCAAGCCTTACGAAACCAACGTTCTGCTGAACGACATCATCCCGCAGGGCAAGACCGGCGCGATGTTCCAGCAGAAATGGGGCGGCTGGACCTTCGATTACGACAACACGGCGTATTCGATGTACCATTCGGGTGAAAAGTGGAACCCCTACGACAAGGACGAGAAGCTGGACAAGCTGCTGGAATCCCAGCGTCCGCTGACCGACCGTGCCGAGCGCGAAAAGATCCTCAAGGAAGTCGGTGCCTATGCATCCGAACGCGCGCTGGAACTGCCGCTCTACAACACCAACGCCATCTTCGGCATCAACAAGCGGGTCAAGGGCTTCATCGCCCCCCCGGACAACCGCATGAAGCTGACCGACGTTACCGTCGAATAGTTTTCGCGGCGACTTTTCCGTCAAATCGCTTCGCCCGCCTTGCGGGCGAAGCTGGACTTCTCTTTTAGGAACTAGAACTTGGCCGGTTTCCTCATCAAGCGACTGCTACAGGCGATCTTCGTCGTTATCGCCATCACACTCGTCGTCTCTTTCGCCATTCGCCTGACCGGTGATCCGGCAGTGACGATGTTTCAGGGCGGCGGCAGCATGACGGAGGACGACCTTGCGCGCATTCGTGCAGCGCTCGGAACCGACCAGCCGTTCTTCGTGCAATATCTCAACTTTCTCAAGGGGCTGGTCACGCTCGATTTCGGCCGCAGCTTTTCCGGCGGCACATCGGTCTCGCTGCTGATCGGCCATGCCTTGCCGGCAACGCTGCTTCTCGCCTTCATCTCGATGTTCGTGTCGATCGCGCTGTCGATCCCGCTCGGCATCAAGGCCGCCACCTCGCGTGGCAAGGCTGCCGACCAGGCGATCCGTATCTTCTCGCTGATCGGCCTCTCCTTCCCGAATTTCTGGCTGGCAACCATGCTCGTCCTGCTGTTTGCCATCACGCTCGGCTGGCTGCCGCCAAGCGGCATGTCGGGCTGGGCAAGCTATGTCATGCCGGCCGTCACCATGGGTGTCATCCTGACCGCGACCAATGTCCGCCTCGTGCGCACCTCGATGCTGGAAACCCTGCAATCACAGTACATCATGGTCGCCCGCGCCAAGGGGCTTTCCGAAAACAAGGTTCTCTACAAGCACGCGCTGCGCAACTGCGCCATTCCGCTGATCACCTATTTTGGCCTGCAGTTCGGCGGCCTGCTCGGCGGCATCGTCGTCATCGAGCGCGTCTTCAACTGGCCGGGCATGGGTACGCTTGCCTTCGACGCCGTCGGCGCTCGCGACTTCCCGGTGCTTCAGGCCGTCATCACCGTACTTTCGCTGATGATCGTCGGCATCAACCTTCTGGTCGACATCGCCTATGGCCTCGTCGACCCGCGCATCCGGACGGAGTAACCGACCATGGCTTCCAAAACCTCCCGCCTGTCGCGCTTCGCGAACCTGGAATTCATTCTCGGCATTTCGCTGACTGTCATCATCTGCCTTGCCGTCCTGTTCTCCGACGTCTTGTTTCCCGGCGGTGCAGACAAGATCGACCTGATGGCGCGTCTGGCAAAGCCGTTTGCTTCAGCCGCGCATCCGTTCGGCACCGATCCGCTTGGGCGTGACGTGCTGGCCCGTGTCGTTGCCGGCGGCAAAATTTCGCTTCTGGTCGGTTTCACCTCGGTCATCGGCGCCGTCATCTTCGGTGTGGTGGTCGGCCTGATCGCCGGTTATTACCGTGGCTTCTGGGATATGCTGGTCATGCGCTTTGCCGACCTGCAGCTCGCCATGCCGTTCATCCTGCTGGCTATCACCTTCATCGCCATCGTCGGCGGTAGCCTCACCAACACGATCATTCTGCTGATCGTGTCGCAATGGGTGCAATATGCCCGCCTCGTGCGCGGCTCCGTCCTGACGTTGCGTGAGCGCGAATTCATCCTCTCGGCGCGTGCGATCGGTGTGAAGGACTGGCGCATCATCTTCCAGCACCTGCTGCCGAACCTGATCGGCCCGGTAATCGTGTTGATGACGCTCAATGTCGCCAACAATATCCTGCTGGAAAGCAGCCTGACCTTCCTCGGCCTCGGCGTCGATCCGACCATCCCGAGCTGGGGCGGCATGCTGGCCGACGGCCGCACCTATCTGCAGACCGCATGGTGGGTCAGCGTCTTCCCGGGTCTCGCCATCCTCTTGACCGTGCTCGGCCTCAACCTGCTCGGCGACTGGCTGCGCGACAGCCTCGACCCGACCGGCCGCACCTCCAGATAAACTTTTCGATACATAGCAAGGCATGACACCATGACCACGATCTTCGAGACTTCAATCGAGCGTACTCTTGAAACTCTGGTCATGGGAGCCAAGCCGGACCTGTCATTCGAAGCCTGGACATTCGACGACACGAAAAGCCGCCGCGAAGCCGAACAGGCGCTGAAGGACAAGGGCATCACCGCCCGCATCCGCAGCGCCTACAAGCCGCTTCTCTTCACCTTCCTTGAAGAAATCGACCTTGCCGGCGTCACCGCCATCCAAGTGCGTTATCCGGTGCATTCCAATGCCCCGGCCAACCGTTTTCGCCTCGAAGCCTACCCGCTGGCATCGCTTGTCGGTGACGCAAAGATCGACTTCATCGCCCGCGAGGACGGCGAATTCTTTTATGATGTAACGCTGACCCGCAACGGCCAGACCGAAACGCTGAAAGTGCTCGTGCCGAACCGCGTGCATGAAGATGTTGTTGGTGAAACCAATGTCTCGCCAACCGGCTGGTATCGCGCAGAAGGCGATGCGACGGGCAAGCTTCTGGAGACGGATTACGAGCACCTGTTCCATGGCGCGATCGACGCTGTGGCCGGTTATGACTGGGGTTCGACAGAACCCTATTTCGAAGAGCTGAACATCCGCGTTTCGCATCCGGCTGAAGACATGGAACTGCCGGTCGGCGATGAGGTGGTGAGCCTGCGCGAAGCGCTGCACGAAGATTTTTACTTCTCGCTGCTCGAATTTTTCCAGAAGAAGTCCGGCCGTCCGCTCGGCGACCGTGGCCTGAAGCCGGGCCAGATCGTACCCGAGATCGTCAAAAGCACTGGCGAAATCAGCATTCGCGTCGAAACCCGTCCGCTGACGACCGGTTTCCTCGATGGCAAGGAACAGGCAATCGATACTGCGACCGAACCACCGGCAGCCAGCCAAATGGCAAAGCTGCTGGCGGAAATCGGCGGCGAAGAGTTTTCCGCCAATTCCCGCTCCGGCCGCGTTCTTTCCGCACGCTACGTCAAGGGCAGCGACGCCGCCGTGATGATCAGCGGCGGCCAGCACTCCAACGAGACGACCGGCATCGTCGGCGCCATTCGTGCGGCCCGTACGCTGAAAGAACGCGCCAATGCGCATTTCACCATTTCGCCTCTGGAAAACCCCGATGGTTATGCACTGCACCAGCGCCTGCGCGTCGACAATCCACGCCACATGCACCACGCCGCCCGTTACACCGCTCTGGGTGACGACCTCGAATATCGTACGCGCGAAAATTCCGGCGAGCACCTGAACGAAAAGGCCATCCGGTTCGCGGCGCAGGAGATCAGCGGCGCAAAGCTGCATGTGAACCTGCACGGCTACCCGTCACATGAATGGACGCGCCCGCTTTCCGGTTACGTGCCGCGCAATTTCGCCATGTGGACGCTGCCAAAAGGCTTTTTCCTAGTCATGCGCCACCATGCCGGCTGGACCGAGCAGGCCGAAGCCATGCTCGACCACGTCACCCGCCACCTTGGCTCTATTCCGGGCATTCTGGACTATAACAACCGCCAGATCGCGCTTTACGAAACCCATGCCGGCGAGACCGGCTTCCGCATCATCAACGGTTTCCCCTGCCTGTCCTCGATCGACGACCGCCACACCGTGCCTTTGACGCTGATCACCGAATATCCGGATGAAACGATCTACGGCGACGATTTCATCACCGGCCACACAGCGCAGATGGAAACGGTGATTTCCGCGTATGATTCCTGGCAGATGCTGCAATCGAAGGCTTCTGTCTGACAAAACAAGCAGGAGGCCTGACCGGCCTCCTGATGCCAATGCAGCAGCATTATCAGGTCGTCTAGTTAGCCGACCTGCACCATATGCCCCGCTGACACTTCCCTATATTCCCGCTTCGGCGGCTCATAACCCATTGCCCGCACCGGGCTTTTCAGCTCGTCGTTGGAAATGCCACGGCGAATGCCGCGGCGCGACGGATCGGGCACCGGCACTGCCGACATCAGCTTTTTCGTATAGGGATGCTGCGGATTGTCGAAGACCGCCGCACGCGGCCCGATTTCGACGATCTCGCCAAGATACATCACCGCCACACGATGGCTGACCCGCTCGACCACCGCCATGTCATGACTGATGAAGAGGAAGGCGAGGTTGAGGCTCTGCTGCAGATCGAGAAGCAGGTTGCAGACCTGCGCCTTGATAGACACGTCGAGCGCCGAGACACTCTCGTCGGCAACGATCACCTTCGGATCGAGCGCAAGCGCGCGGGCAATGGCGATACGCTGGCGCTGGCCACCGGAGAATTCATGCGGATAACGGCTCGCCATGTCAGCGGAAAGGCCGACCTTTTCGAGCAGATCAGCCGTCTTTTCCTTCGCCTCTTTCGCCGTCCCCAGACGGTGCTTGATGAAGGGTTCCGAAATAGCCGTCCCCACCGTCATGCGCGGATTGAGCGAGGAAAACGGATCCTGGAAGATCATCTGCACCGACTTTCGCATCTGCCGCAGGCCCATCGTGTCGAGCCGCATGACGTCGTAGCCGTCGAGCGCGACCTCGCCTCCTGTCGGCTCGACAAGGCGCATGATCGAGCGGCCGGTCGTCGACTTGCCGCAGCCGGATTCGCCGACCAGTGATAGCGTCTCGCCCTGGAAGAGATCGAAGGAGACGTTCTCCACGGCATGCACGGCCCCCGTCTGGCGCGACCACAGACCCGAGCGGATCGCGAAGCGGGTGACGAGGTTCTTCACCTCCAGAACCGGCCGCTTGGAAAGCACGACTGTATCGGCCACTTCCACAGGTTCGGCCGGCTTGCCCGTTTCGGCATCGAGAACCGGAAACCGTGTCGGCCAATCATGGCCCTGCATCGAGCCAAGCTTCGGCACCGCCGAAAGAAGCGCCCGCGTATAGGGGTGCTTGCCCCGGTGAAAAATCTCTTCCGTCGGGCCGGTCTCCACCTCGTCGCCGCGGAACATGACGATGGTGCGGTCGGCAATTTCGGCAACGACGCCCATGTCGTGGGTGATGAAGAGCACGGACATGCCCTCCTCTTCCTGCAGAACCTTGATCAGGTCGAGGATCTGCCCCTGGATGGTCACGTCGAGCGCGGTCGTGGGTTCGTCGGCAATCAGAAGCTTCGGGCGGGAGGCGAGCGCCATGGCGATCATCACGCGCTGGCGCATGCCGCCGGAAAACTGGTGCGGATATTCGTCGAAACGACCGGCGGCGTTCGGGATGCGCACCTTTTCGAGAAGCCGGATGGTTTCCGCACGCGCTTCGGTCTTGGACATCGCCTTGTGGCGGATCAGCACTTCGGAGATCTGCCGGCCGATGGTGAAGATCGGGTTGAGCGAGGTCATCGGCTCCTGGAAGATCATCGAGACCTCGTTACCGCGCACCGCCCGCATCTCCTTTTCGGAGAGCGCGAGAAGATTGCGGCCGTTCAGCATGACCTCGCCTTCGATGCGGCTGGTGGCGGGCGCCAGCAGCCGCATCAGCGACAAGGAGGTCACGGATTTGCCGGAACCACTTTCGCCGACGATGGCGACGGTTTCGCCCGGCGCGACATCGAAGGACATGTTGCGCACAACACTCTTCCATTGGCCATCGACCAGAAAGGAGGTCGATAGGTTCCTGACAGACAGGACGGGCTTGGTCATGGTGTCATCGTCCTATCGCATAGGCCTGCATCAGGCGCGGGGTTGCAGCGGCACGCAGCAGGCCATCGGCATCACGACGGGCAGCCGTCAGACGACCTACCGACCAGGCCTCTGCGACCTTCACCTTGTGACCCCGGCGGCGAAGCTCTTCGAGCGTTGCCTCGCCGATCGTGCTTTCGACCATGATTTCGCCCGGCGAGCTGGTGCGCGGATAGAAGGACCCCGGAAAATGCGAGGTGTGGAACAGCGGCATGTCGATCGCCGCCTGCAAATTCTTGCCGTGATGGGCGTAACGCAGGAAAAACGGCAGCTGCCACTGGTCCTGCTGATCGCCGCCCGGCGTGCCGAAGACCATCGAGGGCTTGCCCTGATGCAGTGCCAGCGAGGGCGTGAGCGTCGTGCGCGGACGCTTGCCCGGTGCAAGCGAGGTCGGCAGGCCGTCCTTCAACCAAAACATCTGTGCGCGGGAATTGAGCGCAAAACCGAGACCCGGCACGATCGGCGAGGACTGCAGCCAGCCGCCTGATGGGGTGGTCGAAACCATATTGCCCCAGCGGTCGATGACGTCGATATGGACGGTATCGCCGCGCTTTTCGGTCAGGTGAGACATGGTCGGTTCATAGACCGTACCCGTGCCACTCATCTCTGCCAGCATCGCCATCGTCGCGTCGACCTGGCGCTCGTAGCCCGGCACCGTGCCGGGGCGAAGCTCGAGCGAGGCCGTCGATCCGATCAGCTTGCGGCGCTCAGCATTATAGCCTTCCGACAGGAGATATTCGGTCGGGATCTGGCCGAATTCCGGGTCGCCGTAATAGACCTCGCGGTCGGCATAAGCGAGCTTCATCGCCTCGACGATCGTGTGGACGAAATCCGGGCCGGACGGGTCCATGGCGGCAAGGTCGAAACCCTTCAGCAATGCGAGCGACTGAAGAAGTACAGGCCCCTGCCCCCAGGCCGGCGTCTTGGCGATCGTCCAGTCCTGATAATCCAGCGTCTGCGGCGCTTCGACGGTGGCGCTCCAGTTCGCCATGTCCTCAGCGGTCAAGACACCCTTGTGCTTGGAGCCACTCGCATCCATGACTTCGGCGGTCTTGAGGTAGGTATCGATCGTTTCCGCAACGAAGCCGCGATAGAAGGCGTCACGCGCCGCCTCAACCTGATTTTCGCGACCAGTCCTGGCTTCCGCTTCGGTGATGATGCGCTTGTAGGTCTCGGCAAGAACCGGGTTCCTGAAATTGGCATGCGCTTCGGGTGCAGAACCACCCGGCAGCCAGGTCTCGTAGGAGGTCGGCCATTCCTTTTTGAAGAATTCGGCGAGACCCTTGATCGTGTTCGATACGCGCGGCAGCGTCGGGTGGCCGTATTCGGCATAGTAGATCGCCGGCTCCAGCACTTCGCGGACGCTCATCGTGCCGTAGTCGCGCAGCATCAGCATCCAGCCATCGAAGGCGCCGGGGATAACGGTGGCGAGCAACCCGTCGCCGGGGATCAGTTTCAGGCCCTCGGACGTATAATGCTCGATCGTGGCATCCGCCGGTGCCGGTCCTTGCGCGCAGATGACTTCCACCTTGTCGGTCTTCTTGGAATAAAAGACGGCCGGCATGTCGCCGCCCGGACCGCAAAGATGCGGCTCGACGATCTGCAGAACGAAGCCGGTGGCGACCGCCGCGTCAAAGGCATTGCCGCCCTTTTCGAGGATGGCCATGCCGACGGCGGACGCGATCCAATGCGTCGAGGTGACGACGCCGAAGGTGCCGAGGATTTCGGGGCGAGTGGTAAAATCGGACATTCTTGGAATTCCCTATGAGATTTCAGGCTTCGCCCAGTCTTAGGCTTCACGAGGATCGAGTGCGTCGCGCAGGCCGTCGCCAAGCAGATTGAACCCGATGACGACGAGGAAGATTGCGATACCGGGCCACATGGTCATCCACGGTGCCTGGCTCAGAAAGTTCTTGGCGGTATTGAGCATCGAACCCCAGCTCGGCGCTGGTGCCTGCTGGCCCAGTCCGAGGAAGGAAAGGCTCGCTTCCGCAATGATCGCGGTCGCCACCGTCAGGGTCGCCTGGACGATGATCGGCGCAAAGACATTGGGCAGGATGTAGCGGGTCATGATGTCGAAATGGTTCAGGCCTATCGAACGGGCGCCCTCGACATAGTCCTCCGTCTTGACCGCAAGCACCTGGCCGCGGGTCAACCGCACGAAGATCGGCATGGCCGAAAGACCGATGGCGATCATCGCATTGGTCAAGCTAGGGCCGAGAAAGGCGGCAAGCGCGATCGCCATAATCAGGAAGGGCATGGCGAGCAGAGCCTCGGTGACGCGTGAAATCACCATGTCGACCCAGCCACCGAAATAACCGGCGATCAGGCCAAAGGGCACGCCGATCACCACGGCGATCAGAACCGAGACGACGCCGGCCATCAGCGAGGCCTGCGCGCCATAGATCATCCGCGAGAGGATGTCGCGGCCGAGATCGTCTGTGCCGAGCCAATGGGCGGCCGACGGTGCCTTGCGGATCGCCCCCCAGCTTGTGGCGATCGGATCGGCAATCGGCAGGATCGGAGCCGTAACGGCGAGAATGGCAAAGAACAGCACGATGATCAGGCCGGCAAGCGCCGACCTGTTGCGCTTCATCTTCTTCCAGGCGCGGCTCTGCTGTCGCTTGGCCGGAACGGGAATGGTCGAATTGATGGCGGTCATATCGTCGTCCTCAGATAGTCGCCCTGAGGCGCGGATTGAGCAGGACATAGGCAATGTCGGCGAGAAGGTTCATCAGGATGAAGCCGACGGCAGTGCAGAGCACGATGCCCTGGACGACGGCATAATCGCGGGTGAACACGGCATCGACGGTCATCTTGCCGAAGCCCGGAATGGTGAAGATCTGTTCGGTCAACACGGCACCGGCAAGCAGCTCACCGAAGAGCAGCGCCAGAAGCGTGATGACCGGCAGAAGGGCATTGCGGAAACTGTGCGACAGGATGATCTCGCGTGGCGACAGCCCCTTTGCGCGGGCGGTGCGGATGTAGTCGGAGCTTAAAACCGCGACCATGGCTGAGCGGGTATGGCGCATCAGCGTCGCGGCCAGCGCATTGCCGAGCACGAAGGCGGGCATGATCATCGTCTGGATGGACCGGACCGGATCGACGAAGATCGATTCATAACCGGAGGCCGGAAGCCATCCGAGCTGCACCGAGACAAGCAGGATCAGCATGATGCCGAGCCAGAAATTCGGGATGGAGAGGCCGGAAAGCGCCACGATATTGGCGGTGTAGTCGATCCAGGTATTCTTCTTCACCGCAGCCAGAATG
Organism: Aliirhizobium wenxiniae; assembly: GCF_014201355.1. Lineage (GTDB taxonomy): Bacteria > Pseudomonadota > Alphaproteobacteria > Rhizobiales > Rhizobiaceae > Neorhizobium > Neorhizobium wenxiniae. Next base: position 109,616 of record NZ_JACHEG010000004.1, on the reverse strand, counting down.
CCGATCGGGATGCCGATGATCATCGCGAAGAACATCGCCATGACGGCAAGCTGGATGGTGACCGGCAGTTTCTGCCCGATCAGTTCCAGCACCGGCTGGTTGGTTCTGAGCGAAATGCCGAAATCGCCCGTCACGACGCCACCCAGCCAGTTGAGGTACTGGATCGGCATCGGATCGTTGAGACGATATTTCTCGCGCAGGAATTCGATCGTTGCCGGATCGCGCTCTTCACCGGCCATGGCGAGAACCGGATCGCCGGGCAAAAGCTTCTGCAGTGAAAAGACGAAGATCGAAATGATCAGCAGCGTCGGGATCGCGACCAGCAGTCGCTTGCCGATGTAAACAGGCATGGCATCGCCCTCGTTCAGGCCAGGTCTCGGTATTGGTCAGTCTGAGCGCCGCACGGGGATTTTCCCCGCGCGGCTACCTTTCTGAAATCGGCGATCAGTCCTTGCTAACGCCGAGCAGGCGGATCATGCCGTCCGGCGACGGTGCCCAGCCCTTGACCTTTTTGGAAAGGGCATAGGCATAGGGCTGGTGGCCCAGATAGATGATCGGCATGTCCTCATCGAGGATCGCCATGGCCGCGTCATACTTTTCCTTGCGCACCGCATCATCGGTCGAAGCACGAGCCGCGTTGAGCAGTTCGTCGACCTTCGGGTTGCAATACTTCACGTCGTTGATGCCGCCCTTGCAGGTGACGAACTGGTGAATATTGCCGTCCGGATCGATACGGCCGGACCAATCGGAGCGCGACAGCTGATAGTTGCCAGCGGTCTGTTCGGAAAGAAGCGTGGCGAACTCGGTCGCCTTCAGCGTGACGTTGAAGCCAGCCTCCGCCACCATGGACTGGATGACCTGCATCATCTGGGTCTGGGTGGTGTTGTTGGCATGCTGCAGCTCGATGTCGAGCTTCTCATAGCCCGCTTCCTTCATCAGCTGCTTGGCCTTTTCGACATCGCGCGCAGGAACCGGAATATCCTTGTCGAACCAGGGGCTCGATGGCGGGAACGGCTGGTTGCCGGCCTTGGACGTGCCTTCGAAAACGATCTGGCCGATCGCCTCGCGGTCGATCGCCAGCGAAAATGCCTGGCGCAGGCGCTTGTCCTTGCCGAGCGGGTTGTCCGCACGCGGGCCGTTGCCGATGTTGACATACATCGCCATGTAACCCGGACCAATCACGTCGGCATAGGTGAGGTTCGCATCACTCTTCACCGATTCCGCGTCGGAAGCGGAAATACGCTCGGCCATGTCGAGATCGCCCGAACGCAGGTTGGCGAGCTTCACCGTCGTGTCGGGGATCGGCAGATAGGTCACCTTGTCGACCAGAACCTTGTCCTTGTCCCAATAGTCGGCAAATTTTTCCAGCACGATACGGTCCTGCTGGATACGCTCGACGAACTTGAACGGGCCGGCGCAGACCGGCTTGGAGCCGAAATTGGCGCCGAGTTCCTTGGCAGCCTTCGGCGCAACAATCATGCCGGCGCGATCGGAAAGCTGAGCAAGCAGCGTTACGTCAGCGGATTTCAGCGTGAACTTGACTTCCAGCGGGCCGGTTGCCTCGACCTTGGCGACCGAGGAAAGCTCGCTCTTGCGGCGCGATTCCGGCAGGGTCATGTTGCGTTCGATGGTGGCGACAACCGCCGCTGCATCGAGCACTTCGCCATCATGGAACTTGACGCCATCACGGATCTTCATCGTCAGAACCTTGCCCTCTTCGGACCAGGCCCATTCGGTCGCCAGCTGCGGCACGACCTTCATGTCCTGATCGATATCGACAAGCTTGTCGCACATCGCGGTATAGACGATGCGGCCGACAAAGGTACGCGACTGGGCAGGATCCAGCACGTCCGCGTCGTCGTTGAGACCGATGCGTAGTTCAGACGACATGGCCGGCATGGCCATCAAGGCACTGGCGAGCAGCGCCGCACTCAAAGCGGTAATTCTCTTCATGTTCTATCCTCTGGTCTGACTATCTTTGACGTTATTTTTCTTGTTGGCCGGCCCGACGGGCCAGGCGGTCTTCAGTCGGCGGATCACGAGGCGGCGCTGATGTCGCCTCCATCGGTTTCCTCCGTATCGGGCGACGATACCGCCGCGGCGGTTTCGTCGAGAAACTCAAGTGAGGTGGCGCGGATCAGCCGCTCCTGGTGCATCAGAAGGTGCTGGCGCATGGCTTCGCCCGCACGGCCGGGATCCCGGGCGGCAATCGCATCGACGATCGCCATGTGCTGTTCGTAAGAGGTTCGCCCATTGGTTCCGGTGCGCCGGGCGCGTTCGCGGATGGACTGCCACGCCTCGTCCTGGCGAACGCGGTTGACAACATCGAAGATCGACAGGAACAGTCCATTGCCGGCGCTCTGGGCGATCTGGCGATGGAGCGAGCCGTCCCACAATTCCTTGCTGTCGGCATCCGTGCTCTGGCCGGTCTTTTCGGCGAGTGCCCGCATACGCTCGATTTCGGAAGGTTTGGCACGCATGGCGGCAAGCTGTGCGAGTTGCGGTTCGATGCGCAGGCGCACTTCCATGATTTCCATGAAATCGGTGCCGGCGACCAGTTCGTCGACCTGTGCCGACCAGCCATCCGGCTTTTCACCTAAAAAGGTTCCGGCTCCCTGACGGCGCCAGACCAGCCCTTCCGCTTCCAGAACCTCAAGCGCACGGCGGACTGCCCGGCGGCCAACATTCAGCGTTTCCGCAAAGGCCCGCTCCGTCGGAAGGCGTCCGTCCTTTGCCACCTCGCTGTTCCGGATGAACTCGCGAAGCCTTGCCAAGGCGAAGTTGGAATTGTCGTTAGGGCTTATGGTCAAATCGCACCATTTGGTCGAACCAATTCTCTATTGGTTCATCTTGGAGGATTTTTCTCACACCCGTCAAGCCATTTTTTAGGCTTTGGCCGTCATCGCTCAAAATGTAAGCAGGGAGGATTATTCGGTCCGGCCATTCTTCAGCTTGCCGCTACATTTGCACAGCAAAACGCCGGCATCTCGAGTGAGGCGCCGGCGAAGGTTGCGGATATTGGAACTGGTGCCGGAGGCGCTGTTTCAGGCTGTTGCGCGCATGATGACGCGCGGCGACTTCGTCAGGCGAATACCGCCCTGCTTGCCGACCACCACGGTTTCACTGAAACCTAGGCCTTGCGCCGTGGCATAGAGATGGAAGACCATGCCCTCCTCCAGCGGCCAGTCGGATGTCGGCAGGAAGGTGCCGGAAAAATCGCTGGTGCGCGGCGTGCGGGTGTAAAGGCCGAGCGTATAGGCGGTGACATTGTCGTAGACCGGCCGCAGGCCGGCATCGAGCGCACCCTGCCGCATGATCGCATCGACATCGCTGGCGATCGCACCGGGTTTCATCGCTGCAATCTGCTGGTTCTGCAATTCGACCAGCTTCTCGGCTGCCGCCGCAAGCGCATCCGATGGCTTTCCGACCACGATCGGCCGCATCATCCGCGCGCCGTAATTGCCGACGCGCGGAATGAGCTCGACATGCAACACGTCGCCCTCCTCGATCGCCTCGGTCTTGAACACGCCATGGAGAAACTCATGGCTGCCGGAAGCCTTGACCACCGGACCGACCTCACCGGTATCGGCGCCCTCGCGCAGAAACACGCCCGATGCAATGGCGGCCGCATCGCGCGTCGTCATGCCGGGCTTTGCCTGTCTTGCGATCTCCGCCATCGCCTTGTCGGCAATTTCGGATGCCTGTGCAAGAACGGCAATCTCTGCCTCGGATTTCACCCAGCGCAGGCTGTCGCTCAGGCCCGGCATCGGCACGAATGTCACCTCCGGCAGAAGCGCCTGCAACCGCATGAAGGTGGCAGCACTCATGCTGTAGGAACTGGTGTCAAGGCCGATCCGCGCCGTGCCGAAGCCATGGTCGCGAATGCTTGCGGCGACTGCCGCCTGCGCTTCCTCTGTATCGGCAAAACCGACGACGTCGGTGATCCAGCTCTTTTCACGGCATGGCGCTTCGTCGAGCGCGCGCAAGGTAAACCAGGCTTCCCCCTCGCGCGGCAAAAAGGCCGCGCGATACATGGTTTCGGAGACGGTATAACCCGTCAGCCATGCCAGCAACTCGCCGCTGTCGGCGAGCAGTAGATCCGCGCCGGAAGCCGCCATGGCGTCCCGGGCGAGAGTGATGCGTCGATCATATTCCGCCCGGGAGAACATCTTATGCTACCTCGCAGATGTCGAGGATGGTCAGCATGTAGACACGGATCATGTCGAGGAAGTCGACGATGTCGACGCGCTCGTCGGGCATGGTGTTGTAACGACCGCCCGGACCGCAGACGATGCCTTCCATGCCAAGCTCATGATAGAGATGCCCGGCATCGGTGCCGTAGAAACGTGTCGGGGTGATCGCACCGGTCGGCTGCTTTTCGCCGCGCACGGCCTCGTAAGCGGCATTGATCGACTTGACGATGCGGCTGTCCGGCGAAACCTCGAAGGGTGGCATCAGCGGACGGCCTTCGATCATATCCGGAACCAGCTTGGCCTGAAGCCCGGGGAAGCGGCCTTCGAGCAGGCGCAGTTCAGCTTCGACGTCAGCCAGCACGCTTTCCTGTGTCTGTCCCGGCGCATAACGCAACGAGCCGCGCAGGCGAACGAAATCGGCTACCTGTGGCGGACGCCATTCCGCGAAATCCCGGCCGAGCGCGCCATGAACGACGCCGACATGGCCGCGGTTGATCGAGCGATGTTCATCGCTCTTGGCGCCGCTGAAGGTCATCGCGTTGATGCGCGGAATGATATCGCAGGCGGCTGCGATCGCATCGACGGATTCCTCGCGCTTCGACAAGTGGCGAGTGTCGCCGGTCAGTTCGATGACATAGCTGAGTGCTGCCGCATGCATGGTGACGGCAACGAGATCGCTCGGCTCGCTGTTGATGAAATAGTCGGCCTTCACGCCGCTCTTGATTGCCGCCAGCGTACCGACGCCACCCTGCAATTCGCCGACGACGAAGGTCAGGACCACATCGCCCTTCAGCTTGACGCCGGCATCGAGCAGGGTCTTCACCGCGCAGAAATAGGCGGCATCGCCTGCCTTCATGTTGGAAACACCGATGCCGTAGATGAAGTTGTCGTCGACAAGACCGGCATAGGGATCGACCGTCCAGCCTTCAGTGACCGGATTGGTGTCGAGATGGCCGTTGAACAGCAGGCTCTTGCCACCACCGGTGCCCTTCAGTCGGCCGATCGTGTTAAAGCGGTTGCCGTCATCGAAGGCCTGCAGTTCGGCCTCTACGCCGATCTTTTCCAGTTCCTTGGCCATCCAGCGGGCGAGATCCTTCTCGCCTTCGGTCTCCGAATGGCTTTTGTGCTGGACCATTTTCGACAGGAAATCGAGGCAGGCCTTTTCGTCGATCCGGTCCAACAGGGACTTCGGGTCCATTGTCATGCTCCTTGATGCATTATCACTGGTATTGGTCATTGAAATTGGGCCGCGGCGCGTGGCACCGCTTCGATCAGCCGGCGGGTATAGTCGGCCCGCTCGGGACTATCGATCTCGTCCGCCTTCACCACCTCGATCAGGTCGCCGCGATACATGACGGCGATCCGATGGGCGATCTGGCGGATCAGGTTGAGATCGTGGGTGATGAAGAGATAGGCCGTGCCGCTCGCCTTCTGCAGTTCCAGCAGCAACTCCACGACGGAAGCCTGAACCGAAACATCGAGCGCCGAAGTGATCTCGTCGCAGATGACCAGTTTCGGTTTCGATGCGAAGGCCCGCGCAATCGCCACACGCTGTTTCTCGCCGCCGGAAAGCTGATGCGGATAACGGTTGGCATGGGTGCGCGGCAGGCGCACCTGTTCCAGCATGTCGCCGACCTGTTTTTCGAGATTGCTGCCGTCACCGAAAAGTTTCAGCGGCCGCGACAGAATTTCAAAGATTTTCTGGCGCGGATTGAGCGATGCATCCGGGTGCTGGAAGATGATCTGCACATCCTTGCGATAGGCATTGTCCATATCGCCGAGATGCCTGATCTCGCGTCCGTCGAACCAGATCTTGCCCTCGAACCGGTTGAGGCCGGTCATGGCCTTGGCAAGCGTCGACTTGCCGGAACCGCTCTCGCCGACAATGCCGAGGATTTCGCCCGGATTGACGCTGAGGCTAATCGCATTGTTGCCGGTCACACGGTCGGTCTTCTTGCCTGTCAGTGCCGCGAGAAACGATTTGCGGCCGAAATGCACGCTGACATTCTCGACCTTCACCAGCGGCTTTTCGGCCACGACCACATCTTCCTTCACCAGACGATGAGCCGGGTCGGGAACGGCGTCGATCAGCTCGCGGGTGTAGTCCTGCTGCGGATTGGTGAAGATATCGCGGACGGCGCCCTGTTCGACGATATCGCCGCGCTTGATGACGGCGACGCGGCTTGCAGTACGGGCCACCAGCGCAAGGTCATGGGAGATATAGAGCGAGGCGACACCCGTCTCGGCCTGCAGCTCGACGAACAGGTCGAGGATCTGGCGCGAGGTGATCACATCGAGTGCCGTGGTCGGTTCGTCGAAGATGATGCATTCCGGGTTGCAGGCAAAAGCCGACGCGATGACGACGCGCTGCTTTTCGCCGCCGGAGACTTCATGCGGCATGCGGTTCATCATCTGCGCGGGCGTCTTGAGGCCCACATGGGCCAGCCGCTCCTCACCCTCCTTCCATGCCTGCTGACGGCTCAGACCGCGATGGCGCATCAGGACTTCTGCCAGCTGTGTGCCGAGCGAAAGCGTCGGATTGAGCGAGGTGCTCGGATCCTGGAACACCATGCTGATGCGCCGGCCGCGAATAGCCTCCATCTGTCGCTCGGACTTGTCGAGAAGATTGTCGCCGCCGAGCAGAATGCGCCCGCCCGGTTCGCGGGCATTCTTCGGCAGATAGCGCATGATCGACCATGCAAGCGATGTCTTGCCCGAGCCGCTTTCGCCGACGAGGCCGAGGATCTCGCCGCGACTGATGGCGAGGTCGATGTTTTTCAACGCATGATACGGACCGTTGGCAGTCCCGTAATCCAGCGAATAGTTCTCGATCGCGAGAACCGGCGTGTTTTCGGTGTTGGTCATGGGTGTCACCTCAGGTCCGCGGATTGAGGGCATCGCGGAGACCGTCGCCCAGAAGGTTGAAGCCGACGGCGACGATGGCGATTGCCACGCTTGGCCAGATCAGGATGCCGGCGGAAAGATGCATGTAACGGCGGGCTTCCGAGACCATCAGGCCCCATTCGGCAGCCGGCGGCTGTGCGCCGAGACCGAGGAAGGAGAGTGTCGCAAACAGCATCACGGCAAACGAGACGCGGATGGTCATCTCGACGATGATCGGCGCGATCACGTTCGGCAGCATTTCGCGGCGGATGATGTAGGCGGAGCTTTCGCCACGGGCGATTGCCGCATTCACATAGTCCTGCTTGCGCACCGACAGCGCCACGCTTCGGGTAATGCGGGCCATGCCGGGGGCAAATGCGATGGCGACGGCCACCAGCGCATTGACCGTGCTGGAGCCGAGAAGATTGACCACGAGAAGCGCGAAAAGCAGGCTCGGGATCGACATGACGGCATCGATGGTGCGCATGATCAGCTCGTCGGCGCGGCCGCCGAGGAAGGCGGAAGCGGTGCCGATCAGGGCGCCGATCAGCGTGCCGGCGATGGTGGCGAGAACCGCCATGACGACGGTGGCGCGGGCGCCGATCAGAAGGCGGCTGAAGATGTCACGGCCATATTGGTCGGTGCCGAGCCAGTACATCATGCTCGGTCCCTTGTAGCGGGCAAGCGGCGACAGCTTTTCCGGATCGTAAGGGGCTACCATCGGGCCGAATACGACGATTGCCAGAACCAGCACCACGAGGAAGGTGCCGATTGCACCCTGCGGTGTCTTCAGAAGACGTTTCATGAACTCAGTCATACTGGATCCTCTTGTCGAGCCAGGCATAGAGGATGTCGGCGATGAAATTGACGATCGAATAGGTGGCGGCCATGATCAGAACGCCGGCCTGGATGGCAGGCAGGTCGCGCGCCTGGATGGCGACGATCAGCTGACGGCCAATGCCGGGAATGGCGAAGATCTCTTCCACCACGATGACACCACCGAGAAGATAACCGACATCGAGCGCGACGATGGTGATGGTCGGCAAAAGCGCGTTGCGCAGCGCGTGACGGCGAAGCACATGCCCGCGGGACATGCCTTTCAGCCTTGCCGCGCGAATATAATCCGTATGCAGCACGTCGACGAGTTCGGAGCGCACCATGCGGGAAACGTGGGCGATCAGGATGATCGAGATGACGCAGACCGGCAGGACGAGATGCGAAATGCCATCGAGGAAATTGTCTGTCAGCGGCACATAGCCTGTCGGCGGCAGCCACTTCATCCAGTCGGCGAAGAGAAGGACGGCGATCGTCGCCGTGACGAATTCGGGCAGTGCGACGCCGGCATAGGAGATCAGGCTCACCACCATATCGGCGATCTTGCCGCGTCTGATCGCAGCGATGATGCCGAGCGGAATGGCAAGGATCAGCATCAGGCCGATCGACAGGAACGCCAGAAGCAGCGAGCGCCCGAGCGCTTCGAACATGGCTGGCCCGACCGGCTGGCCGGTGCGCAACGAGGTGCCGAGATCACCCTGCACGACATGCCAGAGCCAGGTCGCATATTGCTGCCAGATCGGCGCATCGAGGCCCATGGTCTGGCGCAAAGCGTCGAGCGCTTCCGGGGTGGCGTTTTCGCCCAGCATCATAACGGCAGCGTCGGCTGGCAGGATCTGGGTAATGGCGAAGACGATGAGTGACACGACAAGGAGCGTGTAGACGATCATCACCAGCCGCTTGGCTATGTAGTTCGGAGACAGGGGCGTGTTCCTTGGTCAAGAGGGCCGGACGCACCGAGGCGTCCGGCGATATTGGCGGTCGGATGGATCAGCCGCGCTTCGGTGCCTTGTCGGTCAGCGAAGCGTAGTCGAGACGGAAGACCGAGGCGCGCGGATGCGCTTCGAAACCTTCGACCCAGCTGCGCTTGGCGGCCAGAACGTCGAAGAAGGACGGGATGATCGAGGGAACTTCCTCGTTCATGATTTCCTGTGCCTTGGTGTAAAGCTCGGTGCGCTTTGCTTCGTCGGTCGTGCCGCGGGCTTCGGCAACCAGAGCATCGAATGCCTTGTTGTTCCAGCGCGTCTCGTTCCAGGCTGCATCGGACGTGTAGAGCAGCTTGAAGATGCCGTCAGGGGTCGGCTGCATGTTGTAGAAGCCGACGTAGAACGAACCCTTTTTCCATACCTGTTCCAGATAGGTCGCATGCGGCATGGTCTGGACGTTGATGGTGATGCCCGCTTCCTTGGCCATTTCGCGCAGTGCGACGGCAAGCTGGGTGCGTACGGCCGGGCGGTCGGAAGCGATCAGAGTTGCTTCGAGGCCGTTCGGGAAACCTGCTTCGGCGAGAAGCTTCTTGGCTTCTTCGATATTGGCCTCGCGCTGCTTCACCTGGCTGAAGAACTGGTAGGACGGGTTGAGCGGCGTGTCGTTGCCGATCGTGCCGAAACCTTCTGTGACGAAACCGACCATGGCTTCACGATCGACCGTGAGCGCGATTGCCTTGCGAACGCGGGGATCGTTGAACGGGGCGGTGTCGCAACCGAAATTGATGTTGCAGAACTGGCCCGACGGCGTGCGCAGCGTGGTAATGCCGTCATTGCCGTCGACGCGCATGAATTCCGGCGGCTGGATCGTGGAGATGACGTCGATATCGCCGGACAGCAGTGCAGAGCTTTCAGCCGACGTGTCCGGGAAGACATGCACTTCGACGCGGTCGAGGTAAGGGCGTGCCGGGTCGTAATACTTTTCGTTGCGCTCGACGACGATCAGGCGGTCCGGCTCGTAAGAGGTGAGCTTGAACGGGCCTGTGCCGACGGCCTTGGTCGAGAGGCTCTTCAGGTCGCCGGTGGCGATGGCGGCCGGGATGATACGGGCATTCGTATAGGCCATCGAGACAGGCAAGTCGGCATAGGCGCCGGACAGCTTGAACAGCACGGTTGCATCGTCGACGGCGATGATATCGGCGATCGGGCCGACATTGTTGCGGCCGGGCGAAGCCGTTGCGGGATCGAGGATTGCCTTGAAGGTGGCGACGACATCCTTGGCGGTGAAGGCCGAACCATCATGGAAGGTGACGCCGGTGCGCAGCTTGAAGGTCCATTCGGTCAGCGCATCGTTGGCGCTCCAGCTTTCGGCCAGGTCCGGCTCAACGGACATGTCGACGCGCAGGCGCGTCAGGTTGCTATAGAGCAGCTCGGTAACGAGATATTCCGGGTTCACGCGGGTAAGCAGCGGATGGATGACACTTGCCGCCTGGTCGACGGAAATCTTCAGCGTGCCGCCCTTGGTCGGCGCTGCCTGCGCAAAGCTCATCGAAGGTGCTGCGAGGATGGCGGCGGTGCCAGCGAGGAAGAAGCGGCGTTTCATTTCCAGCATGTTTTAGTTCCCTTGGTTATTAGCTGCGGTTTTCAGGATTGGCGTGTTTCCGGGATCGAATCGGCGGAAAAATCCGCCGCGAGATAGGCGAGAATGCTTTTGGCGAGCGCGATAATGTCCTGTCGCGTCGTGTGTTCTTCCGGGCTGTGGATGCAGCTTTCCGGCCGGCCGAGGCCGCCGAGCAGCACTTCCGGGCCGAAACCCGCCTTCTGCACGTAACCGAAGTCCGAACACGAGGCCGCGCCCCATTTAGCAAAATCTTGCTTGTCGTAGCCGAAACCTTCCGACAGGGCCTTCTGCCAGCGCGGCCAGTGCGGGCCGTCCGGATCGTCGGTCGGTATCAGGTGGCCGACGAGATCGACGGCGAGCTTGAGATCCGTTCCCGCAAGGCAGGTATGGATCGCGGTCTCGATTTCGGCACGCGCCGCCTCATAGCTTTCTTCCGGCGCATAACGGCGCGAAACGAGGATCTTGATTTCGGCCGGCACCTGCCCGCCTGCGGTCCCGCCATTGACCGCCGCAATCGTCAGCGATGGCCTGAGCGGTCCGGTCGCATGTGGTGGCGGAGCGAGTTTCGATGATTTTTTGGCTACTTCCGGCTTGAGTGCCGCAAGCGCGTTCAGCACCGGCAATGCGCCTTCGATGGCGTTGACGCCGGCGCCCGTGCGGTTGCCCTCGCCGGCATGCACCGCATGACCGGTGATGGTCACCTGCAGATTGAAGATACCGAAACAGCCGGCCCAGACACGCGGCGCGGCCGAGCCGTTGAAATTGAGGATATGGCCCTTCAGCATGCCCTGTTCGGCGAGATAGCGGATGCCGGGGTAAAGCCCGCCCTCCTCGTCGGTGCACAGAAGCAGCATCGGATCATATGCAAGAGACACGCCGCATTCCTTCGCCGCGCGCAGCGCCAGAAGCGTTGCGGCGATCGTGCCCTTCATGTCGGCAGCGCCCAAACCATAGAGATTGTCGCCCTCGATCGTCATTGAGAGCGGGTCGCGCGTCCAGCCGGGAGCAACCGGAACCGTATCGACATGATAATAAAGACCACAGACGGGTTTTCCACTTTCACGCGCGGCGACCAGATTGATGCGTTCGCCGGATGCGGGACCACCGGCAACATACCAGAGGTCGCGCGGGACAGTCACACGCTCAAAATCGAAGCCGAGAGGCTCAAGCAACTCGCTCATCAGATCGGCGAATGGTGCATATCCTTCGCCGGGCGGAAAGGACGTATCGACCGCAACCATGCGTGACAAATCCTGAACCGCGATCTCGACATCGCGCTCAATCGCTGTCATGGCAGACTTAAGAGGGTCATGATGAAGGTCGGGCTGCGGCACGGTCATTGTGGTATCCTGGGCCTCCGGCGCTCGCCTCCTCAGCTTGCGCTTTAATATAAACTATATAGTAATACTGCGTAGATCGGGATAGCGAGTCAACTCCAAAGAAGAGGCAAATAATTGCCGGAATTGCCCAATATATCATCAGATGCCGGAAAGCTCGGCGAGCTTTCTTTACCGCTTTATGAAGTGGTTAAGCGGCAAATCACTGAAGCGATCATGATCGGGAAACTTGAGCCCGGCTCGGTTCTGCCTAGCGAAGTGGCACTGTCGCAAACCTACGGGGTCGCCGTCGGCACCATCCGCCGCGCCCTGATGGACCTCACCAATGACGGCATACTCAGCCGCCGCCGCAAGACGGGCACGGTTGTCACCGGTCGCAAGCCACAGCACAGCCTGCGCCTGTTTTTCCAGTATTTTCGCCTCCACGGTCTCGATGGCTCGCTGAGCAAGTCGGTAACAACGGTGACCTCACTTGATCATGCGACGGCTTCCACCGACGAGGCTGGAAAGCTGCAGATCGAAAAAGACGCGCCGATCGTCCGTTTCCATCGTTTCAGAAGCATCGATGACCGCCCGATCATGCACGAGACACTCACCCTGTCGCGTGAAAGAGTGCCAAATTTCCCTGAGAAAAAAGAAGAGATCCCTTCACTCTTCTACCTGCATCTTCTGGAGCATCATGGCATCCGCATATCGGCGGTCCGCGAGCAGATTGGTGCCGATCTGGCGACGGAAGACGATGCCCGCTGGCTCGATCTGAAACTGCCGGCAGCAGTGCTCACCATCGACGAAGTCGCCTACGACCAGATGGCCGTGCCAGTGCTGATCTCCGCTCACCGGGCAACCACTGCCAACCACCGCTACGTCAACGAAGTCCAATGATCCCGACGCCGGACCGATATCTCGGTCCGGCTGATACCACCCTGTTCAATAACCCTCGTCGCAAAGCCTGGCGACCTCATCGATCGTCAGCGCATCGATGCCAAGCGCCGGCAGAAGATCGTTCTGTCCCGGCAGATCATGGCCGGTTGCGGCCGACATCATCGCAATGCCCGCATCATGCAGCATCGTCGGCTTGCCGGCGAGACGGCCGAGCAGCGAGGTTGGCACGAGGCCGAAAGGCACGTCCTCGTAGATATAACGGCTGTCCACCGTCGTCGGGCCGAAACCGCCACGACCTTCCGCATGCATCTGCTGGTTCATCTCCGATACCGTTCCCATCGGCACGTGGAAGGACAGCGAGAAGTGTTCGCGCACGGTGCGCACCGAGAGGCCAAGCGTCGCGGCAATCGCAAGACGCTCCTCGTCAAGCGTTTCGATGACACGGCCGACGGTCGGGGTGATGTTGTCGCCCTGACCCCAGGTCTCACCCTTTTCCATGCGGGTAAGGTTTAAAAGCGCGATCCCGAGATGGTTCTGCGGGTTGAGATTGCTGAGCGAAATCGCCATAACGCCATCGCGCTTGACGAAACGATCGCCGAAAAGCTCTGCGCAAAGCGCATGGCCGGCATCGATCTCCGATTTCGGCAGGGTCGCAATGTCCACCTTCTGGCGAACCGTATTCACCTTCACCGTCGTCATGTCCGGCTGCAGCCGACCGGTGAGGAGCGTCGTTCCCCACACACTGATTGGCAGTTTCACGCCGCGCGCAGCAAGGCCTTTAGACAGGTAGAGCGCGCCAAAGGAGCAATGCGAGGAGATGATCACCGGCTGACCGGATTTGAGATACGGGATTGCGGCATCGAACGCGGCTTTGTGACCGTAGCCCGGCAACGCGACGACGATGACATCGGCGGAGGTCACCGCCTCTTCGCAATCCCTGGCGATACGCACCCGGCCGGAGAAGTCGAAAGCGCCATTCGCTGTCAGTTCGGCACCGTCGGCCAGCGCCTTCGTACTCTTTCCGGATGGCGACCACAGCATGGGGTCATGGCCTTCCTTCGCAAGATAGGCGGCCATTCCGAATGCGATCGATCCGGCTCCGAGGATACTGACGCGCATGGTTTCTCCTTGATGATTGAGACGATTTTTTAAGGCAGGGGTGGCCTACATGTATTTGGTCGGCAGCGCCGTTGTAAACTTCATTTCCTCCATGGCGATGGAAGAGCTCAGGTCGGAGAACTCCAACCGGCTGATCAGGTTCTTGTAGACCTGATCGTAGACATCGATATCCGGCACCACGACGCGCAGCAGGTAGTCGGCATCGCCGGTCAGCCGATAGGCCTCGAGAATTTCGGGTATTTCCTTGATCTCCTTGCGGAAATCGTCGAGCCAGGTCGTGGTGTGGCGCGGCACCTTGACCGAGATGAAGATCGTCATGGGTACATTCGCCATACGCCGGTCGATCAGCGCCACCTTGGAGCGGATCAGCCCGATATCCTCCATGCGCTTGATCCGGCGCCAGCAGGGCGTATGCGACAGGCCCACTTCTTCAGCGATCTCGACAACCGACTTTTCGGCATTCTGCTGAAGGATCTCGATGATCTTCCGGTCTATTTGATCAAACATGACGACTCCGGGATAAAATTGCGCTTTGACAAGTTTGTGTGGGAATTTTTTCCATCAAACGCCGCAGCAATAATGAATGATTGTTCGCACAGGAGCGTATCGAGCGATATTTTGCGCGCACCCCACCCTCTTGGCGGACGGACATCCGCCTAAAATCCATGCAGCGATGATCAAAATTTAAACCATCCGCCAATTCTGTCAAATCATCCTATCAGATTCGCCATTTTCTAGGATGATATTGCAATATTAATCTGATCATTGTTAAAAAAAGCAATCCGTCTCCATGCCCGTTTGTCTACCCTCTTTCCAAACACAACAACCTGATGGGTGGAAAGATGAAAAGGATTGGTCTGATCGGCGGCATGAGCTGGGAAAGCACGGCGGTTTATTACCGTCGCGTCAACGAGCAGGTGCGCGAGCGGCTCGGAGGGTTAAATTCTGCGGACGTGGTAATGCGTTCTGTCAATTTTCAGGATATCGTAACCCTTCAAAAACTGGGGGCCTGGGAACAGGCGGCGGGCGAATTGAGCAAGGTTGCGAGAGATTTGGAACAGGCTGGAGCAGACATGATCCTGATCTGCACCAACACGATGCACCTTCTTGCGGACGACGTGCAGAGCTCGGTCGACGTACCCTTGCTGCATATTGCCGACGTGACCGGAGAGGCCGTGACGGCCGCCGGATGCAAGCGTCCACTGCTTCTCGCCACTCGCTACACGATGGAACAGGATTTCTACCGTCGCCGTGTGGAAGACAAGTTCGGCCTGGAAGTCCTGATTCCGGATGCGCAAGACCGGCAGGACGTGCACGACATCATTTTCTGCGAACTCTGCTGCGGCATCGTCAAGAGCGCCTCGCATCAGCGCTATCTGGATATCGTCGAGAAGGGCAAGGCGGCCGGGGCCGACAGCGTCATCCTGGGCTGCACCGAGATCGGCCTTCTGGTGAGCGCCGACGATTTCGACATTCCGACATTCGATTCGACCCTGCTGCATGCGGATGCCGCGGTCGACATATCTCTTGCTGTGGCCCGAGCGGCCAAGGCGGAAACAGGGCTGGCAGCGCCGATACACTAGCTGGGGGTGTGAAGTCTGCAATGCCTAGGGGAACCCGGACAGGAAAATAAGGAGACTGACATGCGAGACTTCACACAAACACGCCGTTCGACGCTCAAGATGCTGGCCGCTGGGACCGGCATCCTGGCCGCACCGTCGATCATCCGCCCTGCCATGGCGCAGAGCAAGGTGGTCAACATCACCACCTACGACAAGTTCGTTCCCCAGTCCTTCATCGACCAGTTCCAGAAGGACACCGGGATCGAAGTCCGCATCCGTCTCACCGACGACCAGGGCAAGCAGTACAACCTGCTTGCCGCCGAAGGTAACGCGCCCTCCACCGACATCGTCACCGTCACCGGCCACCGCTTGTCGCAGTTCATCACCTCCAACCTGCTTGCCCCGCTCGACACAGGCCGGATCGGCAACTGGAACAAGCTTGCCCCGGCCTATGCCGGCGCGCCGCAGCTGACCATCGACGGCAAGACCTATGGCGTGCCGCTTCTCGCCGGTTTCGAAGGTCTCGTGCGCAACACCGAATACACCAAGCCGTCGGACAGCTGGGAAATCATGTTCGACCCGGAATACAAGGAGCTGACCTCCTACATCGTTTCCGACTTCCTCTCGATCGTCATGCGTTATCAGGGCAGCGACGGCGACTATGTCACCTATGAAGGCAAGGACGCGATCGCCCAGGAAGCGACCAACAAGGCGCGCGACTACCTGATCTCGCAAAAGGGCCAGGTCCGCAAATATTACGATGCCGGTTCCGAAGTGCAGCAGATGTTCGTCAACGAGGATATCTATGTCGCGCAGGCATGGTCGGGCCCTGCCGCCAAGCTGATCATGGACGGCCACCCGATTGAGCTCTCGATCCCGAAGGAAGGCACCTACGGCTTCCTCTATTCGTTCAACGTCGTCAACAATGCGCCAAATGCCGAGGCTGCCTACCAGTTCCTCAACGCCATGCTGGCGTCGCCGGAAATCGGCGCGGCCATGAGCCGCCAGTCCGGTTTTGCCTCGGCCTTCGCCGGCGTAGACACGGTGCTGGACGAAAAGGAACGGGCCGCCATGACACTTCCCGATGAACAGATGCAGCGCATCCAGTTCTTCAGCTCGGTCAACCGCAAGATGAAGAACGACATGATCGACAAGGCAACTGCCGAAGTTAAGGCCGGCTGAGCCGCCCATCCGTGATCCGAGCGGCCGATCTCGCAATCAGGATCGGCCGTTCGGAACTGCAGTCATAAGCAAAAAGACGAATGGGAACGTAATGATGGTCGACAGTAGTATGACCGATACCGCGAAAGTGTCTCCAAGGGCCGGCCCTTCCTATGCCGGATGGATCGGCAAGCTGGCGAATTCGCCGATTTACGCCGCAACGATCGGCCTGATTGCCAACAGCCGCATGGCCCGCCTCGTGCTGCTTCTGGCAATCCCGCTCATCTGGATCGTCACGCTCCATATCGGCCCGATCTACCAGATGGCCCGCATCAGCATCATGGACAATTATCCGCCGGCACCGGGCGGGACGGTCTATACGCTCGACAATTACCGGCTGTTCTTCCAGGAACCGCTCTATTTCATGCCGTTCCTGCGCAGCATCGTTTTTGCCGTCTGCGTTACCGCCACGACGCTGGTCGTCGTCTATCCGGTCGCCTATTACGTTGCCAAAGTGGTCAAGCCGGAAAACCGCACGCGCGCCCTGCTGCTGCTGCTGACGCCCTTTTGGGCCGGTGAACTGATCCGCACCTTCTCGGTCATCATGTTCCTCGCCAACCGCGGCGCCGTGAACGTCTTCCTGCGCGAGATCGGCTTCATCGATCGCCCGATCATCATGCTCTACAACTATTTCTCGTTGAGCTTCGGCGTCATCTACCTGATCTCGCTGTTCATGCTCCTGCCGCTCTATTCCGCGATCGAAAAGATCCCGACCTCGCTGGTCGATGCCGCGGCCGATCTCGGGGCCGGCCCCTGGGCTCGTTTCCGCCGGGTCATCCTGCCATTGTCGAGGGACGGCATCATCTCGGGCTGCAGCCTCGTCTATCTCACCTCGATCGGCGTTTTCGCCGCCCCGCTTCTTCTCGGCGGGCCGAACTCGACGATCTTCCCGGAGATCATCGCCAGCCTGTTCCACGGTTCCAGCGACAAATGGCCGGAAGGTGCCGCCTTCTCCATCCTGATGCTTGCCGTCTCGCTGTCGACCGTCGGTCTGTTCATGCGTGTCGTCGGCGGCCGTACCGTCAAGCTGATGTGAGGATCTGACCCATGCGCTCGTATTTTTCCGACTTCCCCAAAACTGCGCTTCAGGCCTCCTACTGGCTGTTCGTCATCTACCTTCTCCTGCCCCTGGCGCTGATGATGGCAATCTCCTTCAAGGACGCCAATTTCGTCGCCTTCCCGATCGATAAATGGACGCTCAAGTGGTATGCGCAGGTGCTGCAGGACAAGCAGTTCCTCGAAGCTTGCCTCTATTCGATCTTCATCGCCCTGATGACGACGCTGTTTGCAACGATCGTCGGTGTGTGGATCGCACTGTTGATCACCACCGAAGGCATGATCGCCCGCTCGGTGATCTTCGCGCTCGCCTGTCTTCCGGCTGTCGTGCCGGGCCTGATCAACGCCATCTCGATGCGTATCTTCATCCGCGTGCTGGACATCCCGACCGGCACCGGCGCGATCATTCTTGGCCATACCGTCCACGCCGTGCCCTTCGTCGTCATCATGGTTTTGACCCGGCTGCGCTCGATGCCGAACAATCTCGTCGATGCGGCCCGTGATTTGGGTGCAGACAGTTTCGTCGCCTTCATGCGCGTCACGCTGCCTTATCTGGCACCGGCGCTCGCCGGCGGCATGGTCTTCTGCGTACTGACCAGTATCGACGACTTCGTCCGCACCTTCTTCCTGGGCGGTTACCAGACCACCCTTCCCATGCTGATCTTCGCCAAGGTGCAGGGCGGCATGTCACCCGAAATCAACGCCATGGCGACCCTCGTGCTGATCGTGACCGCAGCCGTCGGGCTTTATGCCGAACACCTCACCCGCCGTTCGAGGACCCGATAGTCATGCAGCCAGTTGTCCATTTCCGTAACGTCAACAAATATTACGGTTCCTCGCTCGCCGTCGACAATCTCGATCTCGCCATCGAGCCCGGCCAGTTCGTCACTCTTCTCGGCCCTTCCGGCTGCGGCAAGTCGACGACGCTGCGCATGCTCGGCGGCTTCGAAATGCCGACATCCGGTGAAATCTTCCTCGACGGCCAGGAAATCAGCCAGCTTCCGCCAAACAAGCGTAACGTCAACATCGTCTTCCAGGACTATGCGCTCTTTCCGCACTTGAACGTCCGCCGCAACGTCGCCTTCGGTCTTGAACTCAAAGGCATGGCGTCGGACGCGATCCACAAGCGCACGATGGAGCTTCTGTCGCTGGTCAAGCTCACCGATTTTGCCGAGCGCATGCCGGGCCAGCTTTCCGGCGGCCAGCGCCAGCGTGTCGCGCTGATGCGCGCGCTTGCACCCAATCCCAACGTGCTTCTGCTCGACGAGCCGCTTTCCGCGCTCGACGCGAAGCTGCGCCAGCAGATGCAGATCGAGCTGAAATCGATCCAGAAGACCACCGGCAAGACCTTCATCTTCGTCACCCATGACCAGGAAGAAGCGCTCACCATGTCGGATGTCGTCGTCGTCATGAATGCCGGCCGCATCGAGCAGATGGGCGATCCCCATACGCTTTATGCCAAACCACGCAGCCGCTTCGTCGCCAATTTCATCGGCGAGACGAATTTCATCGAGGGCAAGCTGAAAGCCGTCGATGGCGGGCTTGCCGCAATCGAATGGAACGGCAGCGTCGTCCATGCCAACCTCAACGGCCACAGCCCGACGATCGGCACCACGGTCGCTGCGGCATTGCGCCCGGAATCGATTTCCGTGCGATCCGACAAGCCGGCAAACACGATTGCCGTTTCGGGCCGCATCACCCAGCGCATCTTCAAGGGTGATCATACCTCGCTGACGGTCGATCTTCCGGGAGGCCAGTCTGTCGTCGCGCAGCTCGATCCGGTGGCGCTATCCGCCGTCACCGGCGATGACGTCTGGCTGACCTGGCGCGAAAGCGATGCCGTGGTGCTGGCCGACTGACGTCTCGCCGGCCTTTCCGGCGTCTTGACCGGCCGCCCGTCGCGGCCGGCAACATAGAATATTCGAACCGAACAGGACCTGACCCATGAGTCCCGAACCGATCCGCAGTTTCAACGATCCCAAGCTTTCAGATCTCAACGCCCGCGTTGCGCAGGACCTCGAATACCTGAACTACCCACCCGCCAACTGGTCGCCTGCTTCGGCCAAGGTTGATGGCAAGCCGGTCAGCGACGTGGTCATCATAGGTGGTGGCATGTGCGGCCTCGTCGGCTGGTTCGCGCTTTCCCGTGTCGGCATCCGCAATGTCAGGATCATCGACAAGGCACCGAAAGGTCGCGAAGGTCCGTGGAAAACCTTTGCCCGCATGGAAACCCTGCGCTCGCCGAAAACCCTGCTCGGACCGGCCGCCGGCATGGCGTCGCTCACCTTCCGCGCCTGGTACACGGCGCTTTTCGGCACGGCCAAGTGGGAGGAGCTTTACCGGATCCCCCGCCCGATGTGGATGGACTATCTCGACTGGTACCGCGACGTGCTCTCCATCCCGGTCGAAAACGGCATCAACGTCACCCGCATCGTCCCGCGCGAGGACGGGCTGCTGGAGCTTGAAATCGCCGGCGGCGCGGAAGAACCGATCCTTACCCGCAAGCTGGTCATGGCAACCGGCCGCGATGGCCTGGGTGCTGCCGAAATACCCGGTTTCGTCGAGGGCATGCAGCGCGGCAAGAGCTGGGCGCATTCCGCTGACGAGGTCGATTTCACCACCCTCAAGGGCAAGCGCGTCACCGTCATCGGCGTCGGAGCCTCCGCCGTCGACAATGCAGCGGAAGCGCTGGAAGCCGGTGCCGGAGAGGTTCGCCTTCTCGCCCGCCGCAAGAAGATGCCGACGGTCAACAAGCTGATGGGTATCGGCTCCTACGGCGTCACCGCCGGTTTTCCGAAGATCGATCCGAAATGGCGCTGGCGCCTGATGGATTATTCCACCAGGCAGCAGACCCCTGCCCCGCACGGTTCGACGCTCCGCGTCAGCCGTCACGCCAACGCCTTCTTCCACTTCGATTGCGGCATTGCCTCGATGAAGGAAGAAGGCGGCGAAGTGGTTATCGCCACTACCAACGGCCGCATTTTCCGCACTGATTTCGTCATCCTCGGCACCGGCTTTACCGTCGATCCGCTCGCCCGCAGCGAGCTTGAACCTTACAAGGATCAGATCGCCTGCTGGGAGGATCGGATCACGCCGCCGGAGAACGAAGCGAACCCGAGCCTTGGCCGTTTCCCCTGGCTGGAGGACGATTTCTCCTTCACCGAAAAGACGCCGGGCAATGCTCCATGGCTGAAAAACATCCACTGCTTCAACTACGGCGCGACGATGAGCCTCGGCAAGGTCAGCGGCGATATCCCGGCGATCAGCGAAGGCGCACAATGGCTTGCCCGCGGGGTTTCCGCCGGCCTGTTCATCGAGGATATCGACTACCACTGGGAAGCCCTGCTGGCTTATGAAAAGCCGGAACTCGACGGTTCCGAATGGGTCGATGCCGACGCCGATCTGCCCGAACAGAAGACAGCTTGAGGATTTTCATGCGCAAGACAGTCTATTATTACCACGCCCTCAGTTCGCCCTGGGCCTATCTCGGCTGGCCGCAGTTCAAGGCCCTGATCGAAAAGCACGATCTCGACGTCGTCGTTCGCCCGACCCGCATCGTCACGGAAAATGGCGGCGTGCCTTTGCGCTCGCGCCCCCAGCCGCGGCAGGATTATCACGCGGTCGAACTCGATCGCTGGCGCAAGCGGCTCAACATGCCGCTGGTGCTCAAGCCGAAACATTACCCGACTAACAATGAGTTTTCCGCCCGCATGGTGATCGCGGCCTGCAGGCTCGGCCTGCCGGCGCTCGATCTCAGCCACGCCCTGCTTCACGCCCTCTGGAGCGAGGAACTGGACGTGACATTGCCCGAAGTCCGTATCGACGTCGCCAACCGTCTTGGCCTCGATGGCGCCAAACTGCAGGCGATGGAAGATCAGCCGGAGATCATGCAGGCCTGGCTCGACAGCCATGAAGAGGCGGGCAGACGCGGCGTCTTCGGCACGCCGACCTGGATCTACAAGGACGTGCTCTATTGGGGTCAGGACCGGCTGGACTTTCTCGACGAAGCCCTGTCGCAAGATTGAGGAATAAAATCATATGACGACCGAAACGACTGTCGATGTGATCGACAAGGTGCTGGGCCTTGGCCCCTCCTCGCCGCTGCTTGCCCTGCGCGAACAGCGCGCCAAGCTGAAGCACCTCACCCAGACCAGCTATGTCGCGGCACTGCACCCAGCCGATCCGCGCAACTTTTCCTACGCGGAACGCGCCACCCTTGCCGCCCGCATGGCCGCTCTCTGGACCTCGCAGGAGCTTCTCACCCATTACCGCGACCTCGCCACGACGGAAGGTGCGAGCGGCGATGTGCTTTCCATCGCCGACCCCGCATGGAAGCCGGAGGACGAGGCAAGCCGCCTCGCCGTCATCCTGCGCCATGTCGATCTGGTTACGAAAAACCCGAAGGCGGCAACGCGTGAGAATATCGAAAAGCTCTATGCCGCTGGCCTCGACGATCGCGATATCGTCACGCTCGCCGGCATCATCGCTTTCGTCAATTACCAGGTTCTGGTCGTAGCCGGCCTGAAGATGCTGAGGGACAACTGACATGTCTGACGCGGTTCATGAATTCACCCTCGATGCACTCGAATGGCATCCTTACGTCCAGCCGGTCGATCTGCAGAAGGCGACGCCCGAACAGCTCGACGCGCTGAAGGTCACCCCGTCCAATACCAAGGTTTCCGCCTATGTGCTGGTTCTGGCGCAGGAGACCGAGATGCTCGCCGAGCGCTCGCCGCTCTTCAACGACATCATGTATAGCGATGGCGGTCTCTCACGTGGCGGACGCGAACTCGGCGCGCTTGCCGCCTCCTTCGTCAACCACTGCATCTATTGCGCCCAGGTTCACGCCAACCGCTTCATCCAGCTGGAAAAGCGGCCGGAAGTGGTCGACGAGATCTACACCAACGGCCTCGAGGCCGATCTTGGCGAATACGACCAGGCACTGTTCAATTTCGGCGTCGATCTGACCGCCCATCCGGATAATGTCGGGGTCTATCAGTTCTATCACTTGCGCGAGACCGGCCTGAGTGATCTTGAAATCCTCGACCTTATCCATTCCGTGGCGATCTTCGGCTGGGCCAACCGGCTGATGCATACGCTCGGAGAACCGCACCGGAAAGACTAAGTGGCCACCGCGACGACCGCAGACACCGCCCCCTCCTTCGAAGTCACCCATCGCGAAGTGTTGCGCATCGCGATCCCGATGATGATCGCCCATTTCTCGACCCCGCTCGTCAGCCTCGTGGCGACGGGCGTGATCGGGCAGTTGGGCGAGGAGGCGCTGATCGGCGGCGTGGCGCTCGCCGCTGTCATTTTCGACGTGCTGTTCGTCACGTTCAACTTCCTGCGCGGTGCGACGACCGGTTTCACCGCACAGGCATATGGTGCGGGAGATCGCCGCTTCGAACAGCGCATGCTGCTCGGCGGCCTGACCATTTCTCTGGTCGCAGGCCTGATCATCCTGCTTCTGCACGTCCCGATCGGCAATCTCGGGCTGACCGTGCTCGGAGCCGATGGCGCGGTGGCCGAGGCCGCAAAGATCTATTTCTCCTGGCGTGTCTGGTCGGCACCCTTCGTGCTGTTCAATTTCGTCGCCTTCGGCTGGATCATCGGCCGCGGTGATGCTCTCACCGCCATGCTGCTGCAGGGATTGCTCAATGGCCTCAATCTCGGCTTGAGCATCTGGTGGGTGCTTGGTCTTAATGGCGGCGTTGCAGGCCTTGCGATTGCCAGCCTCGTCTCGGAAATCGTTACAGCGCTTGCCGGTGCTGCCATCATCCTCTGTCGCACTGACAAGGCGAGCTGGAACTGGCCGGACCTGAAAAGCCTGCGCCGGCTCTTCTCGGTCAATGGCGACATGATGATCCGCTCGTTCGCGCTTTTGATCGGGCTTTCCTTCTTCACCCGCCAGAGCGGCGAACTCGGCATCGATATCCTCGCCGCCAACACGATCCTGCTCCGTTTCTATTTCTTCGGCGTCGCCTTCCTCGATGGCATCGCCACTGCCGCCGAACAGCTGGCCGGCCGCGCCGTCGGCGCGCGCAACCGGATCGCCTTCGACCGGATGATAAAACTCACCACACTCTGGGCGCTGGTCTTCGGTGCGCTCGTCGCCTTGTCCTTCATGGCCGGCGGCTGGTGGGTCATCGATCTCGCCTCCCCCAATGCCACGGTCGAACGTCTGGCTGAAGGGTTCCTGCCCTATGCGGCGATCATGCCGCTGGTTGGCGCCATCGCCTTCCAGATGGATGGGGTCTATATCGGCGCGACATGGTCGCGCGAGATGCGCAATCTCATGCTGCTCTCGCTCGCCACCTATTTTGCTGCCTGGGCCGTGCTGCAGCCGCTCTTCGGCAATCACGGCCTGTGGATCGCGCTTCTTCTGTTCCAGAGCGCCCGCAGCATCGCCTTTCGACTGATGCTGCCGAAACTGACGGCAAGAACGCTCGGCTGAAACCCGGACGTCAACAGCACCGGCCGATCAAGCCTTCCCGGCTGACGCTTGCCCTTCCGCATTGTCGTGATCCAGCACGCCCTGGATCATCTCGTCGGTCACGCGGATCTCGGCCCCGATGGGCGACATGGCCGTTGCCGGCGCGAATGGCGCAACCTGCGTCGCTTCCGGCCGTGCACCACGCCGCCAGATGAAGAAAACCACCATCAGGACGTTCAGCACCGCAAGCGACCAGAACAACCCCGCCGGGCCAAAGCTGCTCATCGCGGCGGAAATCGAGATCGGGCTTATCGCAGAGCCGAGCGAATTGACCAGAAGCATGCCCTGGATCATCGGCACCAGCGAATCCGCCGATGCGCGGTCAGCCGAAAAGCTGATGGCTACCGGATAGATCGCAAAAATGCCGCCACCGAGCAGGAAGAGGGTAATCATCAGCGTGGTCGCATCATGCGGCAACAATAGGATGACGGCGCAAAGCAGCAGGCAGGCGAATGCGAGCGTGATCAGCACCACGCGGCGGTCCTGCTTGTCCGACCAGCGCCCGACCGGATATTGCAGCGCCATCGCACCGAGAATGACGCAGGCCATCATCATTCCCACCTCATCCACCGGCATGCCGATGGTTTGCAGATAGAGCGGAAAAAGCGTGTAGACGGCAGCAATCGCGATACCGGAACCGAAACAGCCGATCACGCCGCTCGGCGACATGCTGAAAAGCTGCAACGGCTTGAGCGCTTCCACCTTATCCATCACCGGCATCTCGCGCGGCAGGATGACGATCGGAAGAACAGACAATGATGCCAGCATGGCAGCTGCGATGAACGGCGCGAATTCTCCCATGCCGCTGACCGTTCCAAGAAGCGCCTGGCCGAGCGCACCCGCACCGTAAAAGGCGATCATGTAGAGCGCGAGAAACCGGCCGCGCACCGTCTGGTCCGCAACCAGCAGCAGCCAGCTTTCAATGACGAGGAAAACGCCGACGGTCGTCCAGCCATAGATCAGCCGGACCAAAATCCAGAGCATCCAGTCGGCCGACAGAACCTGCATGAGAATGCTGGCAACGCCGAGCGAGGCAAAGCTTGCATAAGCGCGAATATGGCCGATCCGCACGATCAGCCGGTCATGGTACATCGCCCCGAGCGTCAGCCCGACAAAATAGGCGGAGGAAACGACGCCGATCATCGTCGGCGAGGCACCCGCCGCATCGAGCCGCAGGGTGGTAAGAGACGACAGAAAACTGTTTCCGACGCTCAGGATGAACAGGCCGAGAAGCGGCGCCATCACAGTCGCCAGGGTTTGCCTAGACATGAAGGTCTCGTTTTACGATGTTTTGAAAATGGCGATGCCTCATCCCGGCATGTCGCCTTGCCGCGGCGGTGCCAAAGACCGCAAGGATTATGCGGCGTGACCGACATTGTGTCGCCAACGCCTTGATGTCTGGCTTCTTACACGGATATCAACCCAGAATGCTTGAGGCAGGCAGCTCTCCTTGCCCGTCTCGAATGTTCAAAATTCGACACCTCTGTCGTCTGATTGCGACAATACTTCTTGCCTGAAAACGGCATCATCATGTCGCAAATTCAACAATCTGAAAATGCCTGGATTTGCGCTGCAATCAGTCGCCGAGAAGCTGGCGGTCGTCCCCGTCACGGTTGCGCACCAGTTCCTCCTTGATGGCGCGCAGCGATTTCAGCGCTCTGCTGCGATCGGCATAGGCGACCATGTTGGCGAGAATGTCGATCGCCGCCAGATAGGCGTAACGCGTCGAGGTCGGTCGAAAGATGTTCTTGCCCTCGGGCATCTCGATCGCGATCACCACGTCGGCCGCCTCTGCCACCGGCGAACCGCTCTGCGTCATCACGATCGTCGGGATCGCGCGCTCGCGCAGCAATTCCAGGCAGTGAACAAGCCCCATGTCGCGGCCGGTAAACGACGAACCGAAAACCACCGTGCCCGGCTGGGCAGCTGCCGAGATCATCAGGTTCATGCCGTGGTCGCTGGAGGCGTGGACCCGGCAGCTCAGGCGAAACAGCCGGTTATGCAGCTCGTTGACGATCATCGCCGAATTGCCGCTTGCGCCGAAAGCCTGGATGAATTCGGCGGCGCGCAGCATCTGTGCGGCCTTTTCGATCACGCGCAGATCCAGCTGGCGATGCACCTCGAAAAGCGCGTTCTGCGCCTTCGACACGATATCCTGCGCCACTTCCTCGGCAGTCGCCGTCGGCGCCTCGGGCGTCATGTAGCGCAGGCCGACATAGGCCAGCCTTGCAAGCTGCACCTTGAAATCGGAATAACCCTGGCAGCCCAACCGCCTGCAGAAGCGCGTCACGGTCGGCGGCGAGACGCCGGCCTTTTCCGCCACTTCGATGATCGATGCGTTGACAACGAAATCGACATTTTCGAGCGCGAACTGGGCGAGCTTCGCCTCAAGCCCGGAAAGCCGGCCATCCTGATCGGAAAGGGCATGAAACAGATCCATTCGGTCTTCCCTTCAGACTGGCTGCGCCAAGAAAAATGCATGGCGCGTGAAAATGAATTTCACAGTTCCGTTATTTGATAGCATAATACCGGCCAGCATCAACGAAACTCGGCCATCCTAAGAAAATAAAAGCAACCTTCCCTGCGCCGATGCCGCTTCAGGCACGGTCGCGTCATCCCGATGAGGTCTCTTCCATGAACTATCCCTGGCCCGAACCCGGCACGCCGCTCGATGAGGTTGCAACCCCGATGCCCGTCATCGACGAGACGCGGCTTGCCGCCAACATTGCCCGGGTTCAGGCCTATTGCGAAAGCCATGGCAAGGCGTTCCGCCCGCATATCAAGACCCACAAGATTGCAGCCGTCGCCCGCCAGCAGGTGGAAGCCGGAGCGGTCGGCCTCAACTGCCAGAAGGTCACCGAGGCGGAAGTGTTTGCAGATGCCGGTTTCGACGACATCCTGATCACCTACAACATTCTCGGTGCCGCAAAACTCGCTCGCCTCAAGGCGCTCAACGCCCGTGTCGCGAAGCTCGCCGTCGTTGCCGATAGCGAAACCACGGTCGCAGGTCTTGCCGCCACTTTCGACGCTTCCCGACCGCTGACCGTGCTGATCGAATGCGACACCGGCGCCAAGCGCTGCGGCGTGCAGTCGCCGGAAGCGGCCGTCGCGCTGGCGGCAAAGATCGCCGCTGCCCCCGGCCTCACCTTCGGCGGCATCATGACCTACCCGGCCACCGGCGGTGCCGAACAGGTCGAGGCCTTCATGGCAAAGACCATGACCCTGCTGGCCGACAAGGGTATCGACTGCCCGGTCCGCTCCAGCGGCGGTTCGCCGGACCTGTTCTTCGCCCATCTCGTGCCATCGGCCACCGAACACCGCGCCGGCACCTATGTCTATAACGACCGCAGCATGGTGCGCGTCGGCCATTGCACCAACGACGATCTGGCCATGCATATCCTTGCCACCGTCGTTTCCCGCCCCGCGCCTGATCGCGCCGTGCTGGATAGCGGCTCTAAGGCGCTGACGTCGGACCTGCTCGGTTTTTCGGATTACGGTTCGATTGCCGGTTATGAAGGCGCAAAGGTTGTTTCGCTTTCGGAAGAACATGCGGTGGTCGACATTTCCGCCTGCACGACACCCTTCCCGGAGATCGGCGAGCAGGTAAAGGTCGTGCCGAACCACACCTGCGTCGTCACCAATCTCTTCGACCGCATGGTCTTTCACAAGGATGGCGTGGTCACGCGGGTGGAAAATGTCGATGCCCGCGGAACCGTCTGGTAAGGCCTGGGTCTGAAAATTTTTCTCACATCGAACCGACGAGCAGCCCCCTCGCTGCTACGGATCGAGCAAGACGATGAAAATCGGGCGCCTATCGAGGGCGCCCTTTTTCATGGCTGATTTTCTCCCGGCCGCCAATGCCCGCTGCTCATGGCAATCGAAAGCATTGATTCAAAAATGGATTGTGGTTGCAGCGGAGTGTGAGGAAAAATCCGGCGCCTCCAGCCGACATGAAAATTTTCCACGAATTTCACGTTTAAGAAAATAAATTACACAAAATAGTGCCAAATCTGAAAATCCATTGACTTGGCTTTGATTTGGCGCATTATGAAGAAAATAAATTACACCGAAACGGTGAGCGGGCGAACTGAGGAAAATGGGAAACAGGATAATCCGAGAGCGCCGCAACTGTCCCTGAGCGACAGTCAGACAGGCGGCTCCGGCAGACTTCAACACAACATGGCAACGGCATTCGAGCCACGGCAGCGTCGGCTCCAAGGTCGAAGTGTATTCGGATAACAGAGACATGCGCATCTTCACCGCCTCGCTGGCGACAGAGACGAACACTTTTTCTCCCGTGCCGACGGATATGAACGCCTTCAAGGCGGCGTTTTATGCCGGGCCGGGCGAACATCCCGATACGCCGACCTTGTGTTCCTCCGTCGTGCCGATCCTGCGCCGCCGCGGCAGGGAAGAAGGTTTTACCGTCATCGAAGGCACGTCCTGCTGGGCGGAGCCTGCCGGCCTCATCCAGCGCCGGACCTATGAGACGCTGCGCGACCAGATTTTGGCCGAATTGAAAGCCGCCCTGCCGGTCGATGGCGTGGTTCTCGGCCTGCACGGCGCGATGGCAGCCCAGGGGTATGACGATCCTGAGGGTGATCTTCTCTCCCGCGTCCGCGAAATCGTCGGCCCGGAAGTGCTGATCGCCGCCGAATTCGATCCGCACAGCCATCTGACCGCCCTGCGCGTCGCCAACCTCAACATCATGGCCGCCTTCCTCGAATTCCCCCATACGGATTTCGAACAGCGCGGCGAACATGTCGTCGAACTGGCGCTCCAGGCGTTGCGTGGAAAGATCAAGCCGGTCATCTCCACCTTCGACTGCCGGATGATTACCATTTTCCCGACCAGCCGCGAACCGATGCGTTCCTTTGTCGACCGCATGCAGGCGATGGAAGGCAAGGATGGCATCCTGTCCGCCTCCGTCATCCACGGTTTCATGGCCGGCGACCTGCCCGACATGGGCACCCGCATCGTCGTCGTCACCGACAATGACAAACAAAAGGGCGACGCGCTGGCGGAAAAGCTCGGTCGCGAACTCTATAGCCTGCGCAAGACCACCGCGATGCCGATGTTCGATACCGAGGAAGGTCTCGACAAGGCTATCGCCATCCGCGCCGCGCATCCTGAAAAGCCGGTCACCATCGCCGATGTCTGGGACAATCCCGGCGGCGGCGTAGCCGGCGACGCGACATACATCCTGCGCCGGATGATGGAACGCGGCATGGACGATTTCGCCGTCGCCACGATCTGGGATCCGATCGCCGTTACCTTCTGCCATGCGGCCGGCGAAGGCGCCGAACTTTCTTTGCGCGTCGGCGGCAAGTCGAGCCCTGAAGGTGGTGATCCGCTGGATCTGCGCGTCACCGTGCAAAAGGTCTTCGATGCCGGCTGGCAGAGCTTTCGCAATTCGCGCGTCACGCTCGGCAGCGCTGCGGTCATTAGGCCCGTCGGCACCAATATCGATATCGTGCTGATCACCAGCCGGACCCAGACCTACGAGCCGGATATCTTTGCCAATCAGGGCATCGATTTCGCCTCGAAATCCTTCATGCTGATCAAGTCGACCAACCATTTCTACGCGGGCTTCCAGCCGGTCTCTTCCGAGATCGTCTATATCGCCGCGCCGACTTCCTATCCGACCAACCCGGCAACGACGCCCTATCGCAAGGCGAGCCTGAAACTCTGGCCGCGCGTCGCCGATCCGCTGGGACTGGATGCCTGAAATCCCGGCCGGACAGGAAAGCCAGCCGAAAACCTGAACGAACCGAACACGACAAGGGGATGACCATGAAAAAGAGTGCACTTGTTCTGATGACGCTGGCGGCCTTGGCCGGCACCAGCAGCCTTGCTATGGCGCAGGCCAGCGACGGCGTATTGACCGTTGCCACGATCGGCGAGCCGCCGACGCTCGACGTCATGCAGACCGCGACCGATATCGTGCTGACCATCGACCAGCACATTTTCGAAACGCTCTACACCTATGATGCCCAGTGGAAGTCCGTACCGCTGCTGGCCGCCGGCATGCCGACGATTTCCGAAGACGGCCTCACCTACCGCATTCCGCTGCGCGAAGGCGTGAAGTTCCACGACGGCAGCGATTTCGATGCCAAGGACGTCACCGCCTCGCTGAAGCGCTGGATGGCGGTCAACTCCAAGGGCAAGCAGGTCGCCGGTATCGTCGAAAGCCTGACGGAAGATGGCGATCACGCCGTCGTCTTCAAGCTAAAGTCGCGTTACGCGCCGCTGCTCGCCACGCTCTCGCAGGCCTCCGTCATCCTGCCGTCGGAAAAGGTTGCCGATACGCTGACCGAATTCGTCGGCACCGGCCCTTATGCCTTGAAGGAGCGCAAGCCCGACCAGTATACCCAGCTCGTCCGTTTCGACGGCTACAAGTCGCCTGAAGGTGAGCCGAGCAACTATGCCGGCAAGCGCGAGGCGATCGCCAAGGAAATCCGTTTCGTTCCGGTTCCCGATGCCAATACCCGCGTCGAAGGCCTGATTTCCGGCCAGTTCGACTATGCGGATTCGCTTCCGGTCAGCGCCTTCGAGCGTGTTGAAAAGAGCGGCAATGCCAAGCCCGTCATCTTCCGCGATGCCGGCTGGGCTTCGATGAACATGAACATGAAGGAAGGCGTGCTCGCCAAGAAGGAACTGCGTCAGGCGGTTCAGGCAGCGCTCAACCCGAATGACATGATGATGGCCGCCTTCTCCGACGAGCGCTTCTTCAGCGTCGATGCCTCGATCTTCCCGGAAGGCTCCTTCTGGCACACCGAGGAAGGTGTCGCCCGTTATGGCGATGGCAACCCGGAAGAAGCTGCCAAGCTCCTGAAGGCAGGCGGTTATGACGGCACCCCGATCCGCCTTCTGACCAGCCGCCAGTACGAATTCCACTACAAGATCGGCGAAGTCGCCAAGGCCTATCTCGAAGCCGCCGGCTTCAAGGTCGATCTGCAGGTGGTCGACTGGGCAACGCTGACCACCCGCCGCGCGGATAGCAAGGCATGGGACATCTTCATCACCCATTCCAACTTCCCGGGTGACCCGACGACGATCAACACGATCACCGACAGCTATCCGGGCTGGTACGTGTCCGAGCAGAAGGCCAAGGCGGTTGCGACCTACATGGACGCCACGACCGACGATGCCAAGAAGGCGGCATGGGACGGCATCCAGACGGTCATCTATGATGATGCACCGCTCTACAAGGTCGGCAACTTCAATGCCGTTTCCGGCGTTGCCAACGGTGTTTCCGGTTACGAGCCGACATACTGGCCGCATTTCTGGAACGTTGCCCCGAAGAAGTAAGTGCAAGCAATTCCGGCAAATCCGAGAACCGGTTTTGCCGGAACTGCCTAGAAACCAAGGACTAGACTATGGCAAGGATCGCACAGGCGCTGCTGAAACGGCTGGGAGGCATGGCAATCGTGCTCGCCCTTGTCGTGACGGTGGTCTTCATCATCGTCCGCGTCACGCCCGGCGATCCTGCCGCTGTCATGCTGGGGTCGGATGCGACCCCGGCAGACATCGCGCAATTGCGCGAGAAAATGGGGCTCGATGCGCCGCTCCTTCTGCAATATGGCCAGTTCGTTCTGGGCATTTTGCAGGGCGATCTCGGCCAGTCGATCTTCCTCAACCAGCCGGTCACGACGGCGCTTGCCGCCCGTGCCGAGCCGACCTTCTTCCTTACCCTGTTCTCGATCCTGATCGCGGTCGCGATCGCGCTTCCGGTCGGCATCCTGTCGGCGGTCAAGCGCGGCACGATCTTCGACCAGATCGTCGTGACGCTCACCATGGTCGCCGCCAGCGTCCCGAGTTTTTGGCTCGGCCTGATCCTGATCCAGGTGTTTGCCGTCGGCCAGGGCTGGTTCCCGGCTTCCGGTTACGGGGGGCCCGAAACGCCGTTCCTCGAGCGCCTGCACCATCTCGTGCTGCCGGCCGTGGCGCTGGGCGTCGTCAACTCGGCGCTGATCACCCGCTTCACCCGCGCCGCCATGCTCGATGTTCTGGGCGATGATTACGTCCGCACCGCCCGCGCCAAGGGCGCCGGTGAGGGCCGCGTCATTCTCAAGCATGCATTGAAGAACGCGATGATCCCGATCATCACCGTTATCGGCCTCTCCATCGCCATGCTGGTCGCCGGTGCCGTCGTCACCGAAACCGTCTTCGGCTTGCCCGGCGTCGGCAATCTCGTCGTCTCGGCGGTGTTGCGCCGTGACTATCCGGTCATTCAGGGCGCGCTGCTCGTCGTTGCCGCCATCTATGTCCTCATCAACTTCATTGTCGACATGCTTTACATTCTCGTTGATCCGCGGGTGCGCCTATGACCACGATGGCCTCCGTCTCCATGCCCTTCGCGTCCGGCTTGCGCCGCCTGTTCGGCAATCGCGCCATGCTTTTCGGTGCCATCATTTTAGGCATCGTCATTCTGGCCGCGATCCTCGCCCCCTGGATCGCGCCCTATGCGCCGAACAAGCTGTCGATCATCAACAAGCTGAAGCCGCCGTCGATGACGAACTTCTTCGGCACCGACGAATTCGGCCGCGATATCTTCTCCCGCGCCATTTTTGCCGGCCGCATCTCGCTGCTGGTCAGCCTCGGCGTCGTCGTCATCTCCACCGTGCTCGGTGTCATCCTTGGCGTTGCTGCAGGCTTTTTCCGCCGCCTCGACGCGCCGATCTCGCGCCTGCTCGATGCGATGATGTCCTTCCCGGACATCCTGCTCGCCATCGCGCTGGTCGCTGCTCTCGGCCCGTCGCTGACGACGGTCATCCTGGCGCTCGGCATCACCTATGCACCGCGTCTCGCCCGTATCGTCCGCGGCTCGACGCTGGTCCTGCGCGAACTGCCCTATATCGAAGCGGCCGTCGCCATGGGCTTGCCGACCTGGCAAATCCTTGCCCGCCACGTGCTGCTCAACCTCGCCTCCCCCATTCTCGTGCAGGCAACCTTCGTTTTCGCCTCGGCGATGCTGGCCGAAGCAAGCCTCTCCTTCCTCGGCGTCGGCGTTTCCACTGACATGCCGACTTGGGGCACGATGCTGGCATCCGGGCGCGAATACATGAACAACGCTCCGTGGCTGATGGTATTTCCGGGCCTCGCCATCGTCTTCTCGGTTCTCTCCCTGCAATTGCTGGGCGACGGCCTGCGCGATCTCGTCGATCCGCGTCTCGCCAAGGAAAGCTGATCATGACCGACACTACCAAAAAAACGCCGGTGCTCTCGGTCGAGAACCTGACGACCTCGTTCAAGACGCCGGAAGGCTGGAAAGCCGTCATCCGCAATATCAGCCTGCATGTCGATGCCGGTGAAACCGTCGCCATCGTCGGTGAGAGCGGCTCCGGCAAGAGCGTCACGGCACTTTCGACCATGCGGCTTCTGCCCGCCGGCCGCTCGCGCACCGAAGGCCGCATCCTGCTCGACGGCACGGATCTCCTGAAGGCCAGCGAAGCCGAGATGCGGAAAGTCCGCGGCGGCTCGATCGGCATGATCTTCCAGGAGCCGATGACCTCGCTCAACCCGGTCTTCACCATCGGTAACCAGATCGCCGAAGCGCTCGTGCTGCATCGCGGCCTGTCGTGGAGCCAGGCCGAAGTCGAAACTGTGCGGCTGATGGAACGGGTTCGCATCCCCGCCGCCAAGGCACGCCTTCACGAATATCCGCACAAATTCTCCGGCGGCATGCGCCAGCGCGTGATGATCGCCATGGCGCTTGCCTGTCGTCCGAAACTGCTGATCGCCGACGAACCGACCACCGCGCTCGACGTCACCATCCAGGCCGAAATCCTCCACCTGCTGCGTGAATTGCAGCGGGAGGAAAACATGGGCGTGCTGTTCATCACCCATGACATGGGCGTCGTTGCCGAAATCGCCGACCGCACCGTGGTTATGTTCCGCGGCGACATGGTCGAGACCGGCAAGACCGACGAAATTTTTGCGGCCCCGACCGCAACCTATACCAAGTCCCTGCTTGCCTCGATCCCGCGCCTCGGCACGATGGGTTCAGCCGTCGCCCCGAAGCGTTTTCCGGAAGTCGATGCTTCGACCGGCACCGCCACCGATGGCCGCGAAATGAACCCGGTCGCCTCGACCGTCGCTCCGATCCTCAAGGTCGACAATCTCGCCGTCCGTTTCGACCTGCCGAACGGCCGCGTCCACGCTGTCGAAGACGTCTCCTTCGACCTTCGCCCCGGCGAAACGCTGTCGCTGGTGGGTGAATCCGGCTGCGGCAAGTCCACGACCGGCCGCGCCATCATCCGCCTGCTAAATCCGTCCGCCGGTTCGATCGTCATCGACGGTCAGGACGTGACCAAGGCCGGCACGCGCGAGCTTCGCACCATGCGTCGCACCTCGCAGATGATTTTTCAGGATCCGTTTGCCTCGCTCAACCCGCGCATCACCGTCGGCTCCGCGATTGCCGAACCTATCCTCGCCCATGGCCTGATGGGCCGAAAGGATGCCAAGGCCCGCGTCGCCGAACTCTTGGAACAGGTCGGCCTTTCCGCCGCCATGGCCGATCGCCATCCGCACGAGTTCTCCGGCGGCCAGCGCCAGCGTATCTCGATCGCCCGCGCGCTGGCGCTTAACCCGAAATTCATCGTTGCCGACGAAGCCGTCTCGGCGCTCGACGTGTCGGTCAAGGCGCAGGTCTCCAACCTGCTGCTCGACCTGCAGGAAAAGCGCGGCCTCGCTTATCTCTTCATCAGCCATGACATGGCGGTGGT
Organism: Aliirhizobium wenxiniae; assembly: GCF_014201355.1. Taxonomy (GTDB): domain Bacteria; phylum Pseudomonadota; class Alphaproteobacteria; order Rhizobiales; family Rhizobiaceae; genus Neorhizobium; species Neorhizobium wenxiniae. Next base: position 74,762 of record NZ_JACHEG010000004.1, on the reverse strand, counting down.
CGAACGGATGAGCCACCGCGTCGCGGTGATGTTTTTGGGCGAGATCGTCGAGATCGGCCCGCGCGCCGCGATCTTCGACAATCCGCAGCATGCCTATACGCAGCGCCTGATCTCGGCCGTGCCGATCCCCGATCCGTCGCGCCGCGGCCAGACACCGCCGCCCCTGACGGAAGAGATCAAGAGCCCCGTGCGGCCCTTCGACTACGTCGCCCCGAAACGCAGCTACCGCGAAGTTTCGCCGGGCCATTTCGTGCAGGACGTGGCATAAGCCGCCCTGCACTCCCCTACTGGAATAGAAAGACGAATTCATGAGCAGCAAGAAACTCATCCGCTACGATGTCGCCGACGCCCAGGCCGGCGGCCAGCGCCGTCCCTTCGCCAAGGCCGTCCGCGCCGGTGATTTCGTCTATGTTTCGGGCCAGGTTCCGACCGTCGACGGCGAAGTCATCGTCGGCAATATCGTCGCCCAGACCGAACAGGTGATCGAGAACATCAAGTCGGTTCTGGCGCTGGCCGATTGCACGCTCGAACATGTCGTCAAGGTCAATGTCTGGCTCGACGACGCCCGCGATTTCTCCAGCTTCAACGCCGTTTTCCAGAAACACTTCATCGATCACCCGCCGGCACGCTCCACCGTCGAATCCCCGATGATGGTCGACGTCAAGGTCGAGATGGACGTGATTGCGTATAAGCCGCTGGATTGATTGGAAATACCGGCGGAGGGCATTCCGCTTCGGAAGTCCGCCGGTATTCTCTGGTAAAAACCACCCTCACTGCCGTCATCCTCGGGCTTGACCCGAGGATCCATACGCAAGCACCGTTCCGCGTGCTCTTTTTGGGAAAAAGCAATCAAGCGGGTACAATCATTACCCGCTCGTGCCTGGATCCTCGGGTCAAGCCCGAGGATGACAACCGAGGGAGAAGCGTTCTCCCTGCGTGACCTTACAACGCCGCCCGCTTGTCGTGCTTTGCCACGCGCGCCAAGAGGTAATCCACCTCGGCCCTTGCCGTTGCCGTCAGCATCTGGCCCGGCTTGCGCTGGGCATCCGACGTAATCACGCCGCGGCGCTTCAGGATGTGCTTGCGCACTGCAAGCCCGACGCCGAGCTGCTGCTCGTAGCGGATCAGCGGCAGATGCGCATCGAACAGGTCATGCGCCTCGTCGCGTTTTCCCGCTTCAAACAACGACACCAGTTCGCTCAACATGTCGGGGAAACCGTAACCGGTCATCGCGCCGTCTGCGCCGCGTTCCGGTTCGAAATCGAGGAACATGCCGCCATTGCCGCAGAGGATGGAGAACTCGCGCAATTCTCCCGACTTCTGCATGGCACGAAGCTTGGAGATCTTTTCCAAACCCGGCCAGTCCTCATGCTTCAGCATCAGGCAGGACGGATGGTTGGTGATGATCTTGGCGACCACGCTGGTGGCGATCACCGTGTTGAGCGTCAGCGGATAATCCTGCAGCACCCACGGCACGTCTTCGCCGACCGCTTCCACGGCACCGGCGAAATAGTTGATCGTCTGCTCGTCGGTCTTGGCGCCCTGTCCCGGCGCGATCATTACGCCGGCGGCACCCATGTCCATCGAGCTGCGAGCAAGCGACCGCATCGCGGCAAAGCCCGGCGCCGAAACACCGACGATGACCGGAATTTTCGCGCGTTCGACGACGCGCTTGATGATCGCCCGGCTTTCATCCGCTTCCAGCTTGGGCGCCTCGCCCATGATACCGAGAATGGTGATGCCGGTGCAGCCGCTTTCTTCGTAAAAGTCCGTCAGGCGATCGACCGAATTGAAGTCGATCGCGCCGTCGTCATGAAACGGCGTGGCGGCGATCGCGTAGACGCCCTTGGACTGCGTGCTGAATGTCATGTCTTTCTCCCATATGCCCGCTGGAACCGCAGGTCTTGATCCCAATTTCTAATCAGATGTTGGCGAGAAGGCCACCGTCGATGCGGATCACCGAGCCGGTGATGTAGGATGCACGCGGGCTCGCCAGGAAGGTGACGGCGTCGCCATATTCCTGCGGATCGCCATAACGCCCGACCGGAATGGAGCCGGTGCTTTCCTTGGTCACATCCGCCACTGGACGATCCTCGCGCTTGGCCTTCTGCTCGTCGAGAAACACGATGCGGCCCGTGGCGATGCGGCCAGGCAGCACGACATTGGCGGTAATCCCGTCGCGGCCCACTTCCCGCGCCAGCGTCTTCGACCAGCCGACCAGCGCCAGCCGGAGGCTGTTGGAAATGCCGAGATTGGCAATCGGCGCAACCACACCCGAAGAGGTCGAGGTGATGATGCGGCCGAAACCGCGCTCGCGCATCGACGGCAGGATTGCGTCGGTTACCGCGATCACCGAACGCACCATACTGTCGAAATATTTCGACCAGATTTCCGGCGCCTGACCTGCAGCCGGCGTCGGCGGCGGGCCGCCTGTATTGTTGACCAGCACATCCACCGGCCCGAAGGTCGAAGCGATCAGCGCCAGACGCTCTCCGATCACCGAAAGATCGCCGATATCCCACTGCAGCGCGAAAGCCTTGTGCCCTTGAGCCTCGATCGCCTGTGCCGTCTTTTCTGCTGCTGCCAGATCGATATCGGCAACCACGACATTGGCCTTTTCCGCCGCCAGCGACCGTGCGATCGCACCGCCGAGACCACCGCCCGCGCCGAACACCAGCGCCGTCTTTCCACTCAGTTGAAGATCCATGAATGCCTGCTCTTTTATGTCGTGATTGTCAGTGCCGCGCTCAGCAGCAGTAGAGTTCCACCGGAAGGTCGCTGAACACTTCAGGCGCGCCATCGGTGATCGCAAAGGTCTGGCCGACACCGGCAACCAGCCCCGTCGTCGCGTCGGGGATCATGATATGGACGAAGAACACCATGCCAGGTGTCATGATCAGCGGATTGCCGGAATAGATCATCGGCGGCACATCCATCCAGGTCGGCTTGAAGGTGCAGCCCAGCGCATAACCGCAGGCCGCATAACGCGCCTTGGCAAAACCCGCATCGTCCAGCACGCGGCGATGGATATCGTCGAGCGTGCCGAGTGCCACCCCTGCCCTTGCCGCATCCTTGATCCCGTCGAGCGCTTCCTTCGCCACTTTCAGCATGTCGAACTGACGCGGGTCCGGCTTGCCGGTCACCAGCGTATGCTCGACCACGACATGATAACGGCAATGCGAGCCGGCGAGTTCGACCAGGATCTGGTCCTGTTCCTCGATCAGGCGCGGTCCGCCGATGCCGCGGCCGTAAAGCGCGCGCGGCCCCGAATTGACGAGCGGCCCGCCGGACGGGATATCACCGCCACCGGACAGCATGGACGTGAGTGCCGCACCCGAAAGCACGGTATCGGGAATGCCCGGCTTCGTCGCATCGATCGCCGCGCGCACGGCCGCATCCGCAAGCTTGCCCGCCATGCGCACATGTTCCAGCTCGGCCGCAGATTTCACCAGTCGTCCGGTGCGGATGATGTCGGATGCATCCTCGGTGACGCAAAATCCATCGAGCGCCGTATCGACCATCCGGGCGTTGGCACCGGTCAGGCCATAGGTCGCATATTCGACGCCGACCTTTTTGCCGGCAAGCCCCTTCTCGGCCATGATGGCGCGCAGGTCTTCTGCCGGGTTCGCATCCTCGGCATTCAGCCAGACCCGCACATCGTCATAAAGCGAAGCGACATTCGCCTGTCGCAGATCCGGCGTGCGGGTCAGAAGCACGGTGTCGCTGCCATCGTCGGCAAGCACCAGACCCGCCTGGAAAAACACGTAACCGGCCGTGTCGTAACTCGTCAGCCAGTAGTGGCTTTCCTGCGAAAACACGATCAGCGCATCGAGACCACGCTCCCGCATCCGTCGACGTGTCGCCGCAAGCCGCGTTTCGAACTCCGGCTGGGCGAACTTCAAAAGAACCTGACGGCCACCGCGCGTCGAGCCGGAAAATTCCTGGGGGACATACATGCTCATGCGATTTCAAAAGCCTCCACGGGCGTATGAACCGGCACCGCATCGAGCAGCGCCTTGGTATAGGGATCGCGGTCTTGCGATCGCGCATCCGGCCTGTCGAAGAAATCGACCAGCTTGCCGTGATGCATGACGGCGATGCGATGCGCCAGCTGCCGGATCAGGTTGAGGTCGTGGGTGATGAACACACAGGCAGCGCCGGTATCCTTCTGCAGCTTGACCAGCAGTTCGGCCACTGCGGCCTGAACCGACACGTCGAGCGCCGCCGTCACCTCGTCGCAGATCACCAGTTCCGGTTCGGCCGCAAAGGCGCGGGCAATCGCCACGCGCTGCTTTTCGCCGCCGGAAAGCTGGTGCGGATAACGATCGGCATATTCCGCCGGCAGGCGCACCATTTCCAGCAGCTCGGCGATCCGCGCCTTGATCTTTTCACGCGGGACAACACCGTACAGCTTCAGCGGCCGGGCGATGATCCGGCCGATTTTCTGGCGCGGGTTGAGCGAGGCATCCGGATGCTGGAAGACGATCTGTACCCGGCGTCGATAGGCCCGATCGATCGCCTTGCGGCTGCCGATCGTTTTTCCCTCGATTTCGAGATTGCCCTGAAAATCCTGCAGGCCGACAAGAACCTTGGCGATGGTCGATTTGCCCGATCCGCTTTCGCCGACAACACCCAGCAGCTCGCCCTTGCGGACCTCGAAATTGACATCCTTCGCGCCCCAGAAACCGACCTTTTCGGCATCTTCCGGCCAGAACATCTTCTGGATCTTCGATGGTGCACCGTAATGCACGCCGATCCCGTCGAGTTTTATCAACGTTTTCGGATCGGTCGGTGCATCGACGCCGATCCAGCGATCTGGGTTCGGCACCGCGCCGATCAACTGTTTCGTATAGGGAGCGGAAGGTTTGGCGAACACCTCGCCGACAAGCCCGCGCTCGACGATGACGCCCTTGTGCAGAACCGAGACCTCGTCCACCACGCGGGAAACCAGCCCGAGATCGTGCGAGATATAAAGCGCTGAAACATTCGTCTCGTCGCGCAGCTGGTTGAACAGGTCGAGGATCTGCCGTGCGGTCAGAATATCGAGCGCCGTGGTCGGCTCGTCGAAAATGATCAGTTCCGGCTCGCAGGCAAAGGCGGTGGCGATGACCACACGCTGTTTTTCGCCACCCGACGCCTCATGCGGAAACCGCTGCAGCATTTCCTTCGGCCTGGTGATGCCGGTGCGGGCAAGTGCCACTTCTGCCTCCGCCCAGGCTTGGGCTTTGGTCAGGCCGCGATGGCGCATCAAGACTTCGGCGATCTGTTCGCCCAGGCGAATGGTCGGGTTGAGCGAGGTCGACGGATCCTGAAACACCATCGACATGCGCCTGCCGCGGATATCGGCCATCTGGAAAGGCGTTTGGTCCAGCAGCTCCTCGCCGGCCAGCCGAATGGCGCCGCCGGTTTCCACCGCGTTCGGCGGCAGGTAACGCATCACCGACCACGCCATCGACGATTTTCCCGAGCCGCTCTCGCCGACAAGGCCGACCGTCTTGCCCTTGGGGATCGTCAGGTCGATATTTTTCAGCGCCGAAATCAGCCCGTTGGCGGTCTTGTAGGAAAGCGAATAGTCGATGATCGAAAGCGCCGGCTTTTCGGCAGTGGCAATCACGTCTTGGCTCATGGTCTGCAAGGTCATCCGTGGCTCCTCTTGGGGTCGAGGGCGTCACGCAACGCGTCGCCGAAAAGGTTGAAACCGAGCGCCGCAATGGCGATCGAAATGCCGGGGATCGCCACGCACCAGGGATTGCGGAACATGAACTGGCGGGCTTCCGCCACCATCAGCCCCCATTCCGTGCTCGGCGGCTGGGCGCCGAGACCGAGGAAACCGAGCGTCGCGCCGATCATGATGGCGAAGGAAACGCGGATCGTCGCTTCGACCACGATCGGGCTCAAGGCATTCGGCAGCACTTCGCAGGTAACGATATAGACGCCGGATTCACCGCGGGCGACGGCGGCCCGCACATAGTCGCGGGTACGGACGGAGAGAACCGCACTGCGGGCAATACGCGCCATGCCCGGCGCAAACGCGATCGAGACGGCCAGCATCGCATGTTCCATGCCGCCGCCGAGAATGGTGACGATCAAAAGCGTGAACAGCAGGTCCGGCACGGCCAGAAGTCCGTCGAGAATACGCATGATCGTACTGTCGACCCAGCCGCCCGATACCCCGGCGACAACGCCGATGATCGAGCCGATACCGACGCCGAGCAGGGTTGCCCCGACACCGAAGGCAACGGTCGAGGGCGCACCGGTCAAGATGCGGGACAAGAGGTCGCGGCCGAACTGGTCAGTGCCGAAAAGATGCGTCAGCGACGGCCCCTGCAGGCGGTTCAGCGGATCGAAGGCCTGCGGGTCATAGGGCGCGATCATCGGACCGAAGATCGCGGCGAAAAGCACGATCGAAAGCAGGGCCGTGCCCATGATGGCGGTGGGGGATGAGAAGAAATTACGCATAACGTACCCTCGGGTCGAGCAGGGCAATGACGATGTCCGACAGAAGGTTGGACAGGGCATAGACGGCTGCGAGAAGCAGGGTCACGGCCTGAATGACGGGCAGGTCGCGGTTTTCAAGCGCATAGATCAGCAGGCGGCCGAGACCCGGCCAGGCGAAGATTTCCTCCACCACGATGATGCCGCCGAGCAGATAGCCGATATCGAGCGAGATGACGGCAATCGCCGGCGCCAGCGAATTCGGCAGCGCATGACGGCGGATCACACGCCGTTCGGTCAGGCCCTTCAGCCGTGCTGCGCGGATATAGTCGGACGACAACACTTCCGACATTTCCGAGCGCACCTGCCGGGAAATATGCGCCATCAGCACGAGGCCGAGTGTCGCCGCCGGCAGCACGACATGTGCGCCGAAACCACCAAGATCCTCCCAGGGCGCAACGAAACCGCCGGCGGGAAAAAGCCCGTGCTGCGGTGCTGCGAAGAAGACGAGCAGCAGCGTCGCGGTGACGAATTCCGGCAGCGCCGTGCCGAGATAACTGAACAGGCCTAGACCAAGATCCATGCCCGTGCCGCGCTTCAACGCAGCCAGAGCGCCGAGCGGGATGGCGGTAATGGTAACGGCAACCAGCGCCGTCGCCCCGAGCATTGCGGAGTTGACAAAAGCCTCGCCGACGACCTGGGTCACCGGCAAGGAGAGGCGCAACGAGGTGCCGAAGTCGCCGTGAAGAATACCGGCGACCCAGCTCAGGTATTGAGCGTACCAGGGCTGATCCAGATGCAGCTGCTTTTCGAGCGCGGCGACCGCATCCGGGGTGGCATATTCCCCCAGGATCATGATCGCCGCATTGCCCGGCAGCATCGTCGTGATGGCGAACACGGCGAAGGTTACGATCGCCAGCACCAGAAAAACGGCCAGCAAGCGGCGGATGAAATAGCCCCAGCTCATGCGATCAGGCCTTATTCAGCCAGACGTTTTCGGCGTAGTAGTAACGGGAGAGAGGCGCAATCGTCCAATCCTCCGCACCCTTGCCGCTGGCGGTCAGGATGTCTTCGAAGATCGGCACGATATAAGGCGTCTCGTCCAGCTGCAGCTGCTGCGCTTTCGCATAGAGCTCCTTGCGCTTGGCCGGATCGACCGTGGCGCGGGCGTCCGCAATCAGCTTGTCGAAATCCTTGTTCTTCCAGGCGGTGTCTTCGTAGGAAGCGTTGGAGGTCAGGAGCAGGTTGAAGGTTGCGTCCTCGGTGGCCTGCATGCCCCAATAACCCATGTAGAACTGACCCTTCATCCACACATTGGCGAGATAGGTGTCGTGCGGCATGGTTTCGACTTCGATGTCGAAGCCGGCCGGCAGCGCCATCTGCTTCAGCGCGATTGCAACTTGCGCGCGGATCGCCGGGCGGTTGGAGGCTACGAGCTTGATCTTGATGCCGTCAGGGTAACCTGCCTCGGCGAGCAGCTTCTTAGCGCCTTCCGGATCGTAGGCGATTTCCGGCGTCTCGATCGCGTAAGGGAATTCCGGCGAAACGAGATTGTCATAGGCTGGGCGGCCGAGGCCTTCGAGCACGATATCGACCAGCGTCGAACGGTCGACCGACATGGCAAGCGCCTTGCGCACGCGCACGTCGTCGAACGGCTTCTGGTCCTGGCGCATGGTGATGTTGACGAAACGGCCCGACGGAATGCGCTGCGCCGTGATGCCGGTCGCATCGGCGATGCGCTGGAAATCGGCCTGCTGCACGACCAGCATGACATCGACTGCGCCCGACAGGAAGTTTGCGCTTTCCGCGGCCAGATCCGGGAAGAGCATCATGTCGATGCCGTCGAGGTAAGGCTTGCCCTTGATGAAATAGTTCTCGTTCTTGACGAGGCGCACCATGCGGGCGCTGTCATAGGTTTCGAGCTTGAACGGGCCGGTGCCGTTCGCGGTCGTGTCGAGCTTTTCCCGCGGGCCGGAAAGAGCGGCCTTGGAGACGATACGGGCATTGGCATGCGCTGTCGAGATCGGCAGGTCGGCGAAAGGCGTCTTCAGCGTGAACTTGACGGTTACCGGATCGACGGCCTCGATCTTGTCGATCATGTTGAGGACGGAACGGGCAGCGGCCGGAATGTCGGGGTTGAGGATCGCCTGAAAGGTGGCGACAACGTCGTCCGCCGTGCACGGCGTGCCGTCGTGGAAGACGATGCCCTGGCGCAGATAGAAGGTGAAGGTCTTCGCATCTTCGCTGCCTTCCCAACGCTCGGCGAGATCCGCCATCGGCTTGTTGTCGGGACCCATGCGGGTCAGGCCCGAATAGAGCATGTCGACGACCGGATATTCGGCGGGGCCGGAGCAGTTCAGCACGTTCAGCGTCGCGATACGCGTCGAGTGGCTGATCTTCAGCGTGCCGCCTTGCTTGGGCGTGCCGGCTGCCAGCGCATCGGTCATGTCGAGAGCCGGCAGAAGCGCCGTTGCAGCGAGGCCCATCACCATGCCGCGGCGGGTAATCATGAAAGTTGTCATCGTTTTCCCTCTGAATTCGTTTTTGACTGAAGCCGGGCGGCATTGTTTTTATGGTTTTGCCGGCTTTATTCCTCGGCCCGTCAGCTGATCACGGTCAGCTCCTCGGGCAATCCTGTCAGCACTTCCGGCGCGCCTTCGGTCACCAGCAGCGTGTGGCCAACGCCCATCGCCAGCCCCGTGTCGGCATCGCCGTTCATCACATGGTAGAAAAGCGTCATTCCCGGCTGGCATTGGGTCGGGTTGCCGGAATAGATCATCGGCGGCACGTCCATGCTGGTCGGCGCAAAGGTGCAGCCCACCGAATACCCGGTCGCGCCATAACGCGCGCGCTTGTAGCCGCCCTTATCGAGACCATCGGCATAAACGTCGAAAATCTCGCCGAGCGTCGTGCCGGGACGTGCGATCTCGGTCATTTTCCGCAGCGTCTCCATGCCGACATCGTACATCTTGCGATGCGCATCGGAGACCTTGCCGAACAGGATCGTCCATTCCGTCTTCACATTGTAACGGCGATAGGCGACCGGATATTCGACGAGGATCTGGTCCTGCTCTTCCAGCCGGCGCGGATCGGAAACGCCGCGACCATAAACGGCGCGCGGCCCGGAATTGAACAGCGGCGCATTCGGCGGCATGTCGGCACCCTGGCCGAGGATCGACGTCAGGTATGTCGCCTTGAGGTCGCTGTCGAGAATGCCCGGACGGGCAGCGGCGATCACGGCATTCAGCGACGTGTCGAGGATACGGGCCGCCTTGCGGGTATATTCGATTTCGGCCGGCGACTTGCAGACACGCAGCCAGCGGATCAGGTGGCGGTCGTCTTCCAGCTCGCACCAGTTGCCGATCGTCTGCTGCGTACGATAGAGGTTCCAGCCCGTCAGGCCGTGGGTATTCAGCTCGATGGCGATCTTTTTGCCCCCGAGGCCAAGCTCTTCAAGGATCACCTTGAGATCGGCGGCCGGGTTGGCATCCTCGGCATCCCACCAGATGCGGATATCCTCGATAATGCTCGTCTGTTTTGCCTGCACCAGATCCGGGCGACGGGTCAAAAGCACCGGCTGACGGCCGTCCGTCGGCACCACGAGGCACTGGTAATAAACGAAGCCGCCGGTGTCGTAGCCGGTTAGCCAGTACATGCTTTCCTGCGCGAAGACCAACATGGCATCGACGCCGCGCGCCGCAAGTTCGGCCCTTAGCCGGTCCTGTCGCTGCAGATGCTCCGCTTTCGAAAAGGGGAGGTTCGGTTGCGGCATGGCACTCACAGGTTCGTCCTTTCGACAAGATCGTCAAAGCTCGATGTTGCTTCACGATACGGTTTGGTATACCACTCGTCAACCAGCGGAATACAAAATTTGCGTCGCACCAAAACCGCATGGGAAAAGGGATCGCTGAGGATAGACAGCCTTTGGGCGCAACAGCTGGTGACAACCGCCATAACGTGTGGCACCAGACAGTCATTTGAAGCCGTCTCCTTAAAGGGAGGGACTGGATATTTATGCTGATTGAAACCGATAAGCGGCTGGCGCTGCAGGCCTACGAGCAGATATTGAACCTGATCCTTTCCGGTGCCGCCCAGCCCGGTGCGATGGTGACCGAACGGCGTCTGGCCGAAACGCTCAATATGTCGCGCACCCCGATCCGCGATGCGCTTCTGATGCTCGAAGGCGAAGGCCTGCTGATCCGTCAGGGAAGCCGCGGTCTGCAGGTGAAGCAGATGCGCATCGAGGACTATATGGACGCGCTGCAGGTCCGCCTGCTGCTCGAACCCGAAGCCGCACGCCTTGCCGCAGGCCACATGCCGGCAACGGCGCTGAATGAATTGGAAGCCGATCTCAAGACATTGCTCGGTCATCCCGAAGATGGCGAAGGCAAGCCGGATCGCGGCTCGGTGCGTGATGTCGACGACCGCCTGCATGGCGGCATCGGCGATGCCGCCGGCAATCCGCAACTCGCCCATATCATCCGCACACTGCGCCGCCAGACACAGATCTTCGACTTGAGAAGCATGCCGGAACGTTTCGAAGCCACCTGCCGCGAGCACCTCGCCATCGTTTCGGCCCTGCGCGAAGGACGGGGCGACGACGCCGCGCAATTGATGCGTGACCATCTCGCGCACGTAAAAGACAGCATTATCGGGAGACTGACCCGCGCATGACAGTTCTGGCAGAAAAGGCTGAAGTCGAAACGTCTGCGCTCAGCAACGCCGCACCGGTCGACATCCAGCTTGCCGAACGGTTGTTCGACGAGCTGAAGCGCCGTACCGGCACCAATCGCGGCATTACCCGCGCCTCCTACGGTCTCGGCGAACAGATCGCCCATGACATGGTGCGCCGCGAGGCGCGCAAGCTCGGCCTCGAGGTGAAGACCGATCCCGGCTGCAATCTCTACATGACGATGAAGGGCCGCGAGGAAGGTCCGGGCATATTCATCGGCTCGCATCTCGATTCCGTGCCGATGGGCGGCAATTTCGATGGCGCGGCCGGCGTGTTGCTCGGCCTGTCGGTGATCTCCGGTTATGTCCGCGCCGGCATCCGTCCGCCGCGCGACATCACCGTCATGGCGATCCGTGCCGAGGAAAGCACCTGGTTCGGCGCCTCCTATATCGGCAGCCGCGCCGCACTCGGCCGGTTGACGGGACGCGAACTCGATCAGGTCAAGCGCTCCTCCGACCAGATCTCGCTCGGTGCCGCCATCGATGCCGCCGGCGGCGATACGGAATTCCTGCGCTCGGGCCAGTCTTGGCTCGACCCGAAAAACATCGCGATGTTCATCGAGCCGCATATCGAACAGGGGCCTGTCCTGATCGAGAAAAAGCTGCCGATCGGCATCGTCACCGGCATTCGCGGCTCTTTCCGTTATCGCGAAGCCAGATGTATCGGGACCTATGCCCATTCGGGCGCGACCCCGCGCGAATATCGCAGCGATGCCGTACGAGCAGCATCGGCTCTGGTCGTCGAACTCGACAAGGCCTGGGACAGGCTGCAGGCCGAGGGTGCCGATCTCGTCGTCACCTTCGGCCAGTTCTCGACAGATGCCTCCGAAGCCGCTTTCAGCAAGATCGCCGGCAAGCTCTCCTTCGCGCTCGATATCCGCAGCCAGGAGCCGGAAACGCTCGGCAAAATGCAGGCCGTCGTCACTGAGGCGGTTGCCCGCATCGAGGCGGAACATCGGGTCAGGTTCGAACTCGGCCGTTTGACCGACAGCAAGGCGGCGAAGATGGACGACGCTATTGTCGCCTCGCTCGCCGGTCTGGCAAAGGAGCATGGTATCGAGGCTCAAACCATGGCCTGCGGTGCGGGTCATGATGCGGCGGTGTTTGCCGATGCCGGCGTGCCGACAGGCATGGTCTTCATCCGCAATGCCAATGGCAGCCATAATCCGGACGAGCAGATGGAAATTGCCGATTTTACCGAGGCGGCACGGCTCGTATCCGCGCTCTGCCTCGACCCGCCATTGAAAGCCTGATCATGTCCGATATTCGTTGTGACTGCCTCATCGTCCAGCCGATCGCCAAAAGCGCCATCCGCATGCTGGAGGAGCAAGGTCTCGCCGTCCACATTGCGGCTTCCACCGCCTTTGCCGATCTCGAACCCTATCTTGCCGTCGCAACCGCGGTCATCACCCGTAATCACGGCCTGTCTGCCCGCGAAATCGAGGCCGCCCCCAATCTGAAGGTCGTCGGCGTTCACGGCACCGGCACCGACAAGGTGCACAAGCCATCGCTTGCCGCCCGTGGCATCCCGCTGCACAACACGCCCGGCGCCAATGCCCAGTCGGTCGCCGAACTGGTAATCGGGCTGGCGCTTGCCTGCTCGCGCTCGCTGATTGCCGCCGACAACGCCTCGCGCACCGGTGATACGCTTTTCCGCCAGCATCACCGAACCTTCGAACTTTCCGGCCGCCGGCTCGGCCTGTTCGGCTACGGCCATATCGCCAAGCTGGTCGCGAAGCTGGGCCAGGCTTTCGGCATGGAGGTCGCGACCATATCCCGCTACACGCCGGCCGAGGAATTGCAGCGCGACGGCATCACGCTTTTGCCCGATCTCGACAGCCTCTGCGAATGGGCCGATGTGGTCTCATTGCACGGCATACCCGAGGAAAAGCCGCTCATCGATGCCCGCCGCCTGTCGCTGATCGGCAAAACCGGAATCCTGATCAACACCGCCCGCGGCGCGCTGATCGACGAGGAGGCACTTGCCACGGCCCTCAAGGACGGCACCATCGCCGGTGCCGGTCTCGATGTGCTTGTTGTCGAACCGATCACCGCCGACAATCCCCTGCTCGATTGCCCCAATCTGGTGCTGACGCCGCATATCGGCGGTTCGACCGACGAGGCGCTGGAAAAGACCGGTTTTCAGGTCGCCAGCAAGGTTCTGGCGGAACTTGCCGCCCTCGAACGGATCCCGGCCACCACCACCTGACCGCGACAGGATAAAACGAAGACATGCAGTTCAAGCCGCGATCAGGTTCCGGGCGAAATACCGAGAACTCCTATCCGCGTATCCTTCGCTGCGGCGACCGAGCCGTCGCAATCGAGTTTTCGGACACGGTCAGCGAGGCTGCCAACCTCAAGGTCCTGTCGCTCGATGTTTCCCTCGCATCCGCACCGATAGAGGGCATTCTCGAAACCATCCCGACCTATCGCTCGCTGACCGTGATCTACGATCCGAAGATCGTGCGCGGTGCTTTCCTCGGCAACGAACTGATGCAGCGCGCAACGCATGAGACAGCGGCATCGGCAACCGGACGCCTGCTCGAATTCCCCGTCCTTTACGGCGGCGAACACCAGGCCGATCTCGACGAACTCGCCGAGATGAAGAACATGACCGCAGCCGACGTGATCGCGCTCCATTCTTCCGCAGAATACCGCGTCTACATGATCGGCTTCGCGCCCGGCTTCGCCTACCTCGGCGGCTTGCCTGAAATCCTGCACACGCCCCGTCTTACCGTGCCGCGCCAGCGGATCGAGGCCGGTGCGATCGGCATCGGCGGTCGACAATCGAGCATCAATTCGGTCCCCGGCCCGAGTGGCTGGCGTTTTCTCGGCCGCACGCCGTTCAGGCTTTTCGATGCCACCCGCTCCGAACCCTTCCTCCTGAAAGCCGGCGACCGCATCACCTTCCGCAGCATCGGTATCGACGAAGCGCGGGAACTCGACGAACAGGTCGCATCCGGCACCGCCGAGTTGAAGGAGATCGCCTGATGACCGCTCTCCTCACCATTTCCCGCGTCGGACCCATGATGTCTTTACAGGATGAAGGCCGTTACGGTTTTCGCGCCCGCGGCGTCTCGACATCCGGCGCGATGGACCGCGACGCGCATGCCATCGCCAATGCGCTTGTCGGCAATGACCCGCATGCCGCCGCCATCGAGTTCGCTCTCACCGGCGGCGCATTCACGGCCGATCGTGACACCCTCATCGCCGTCACCGGCGGAAGCTGCCAAGTCGAGATCGCCGGCAAGCCGGTCCCAACCTGGGAAAGCCATAGTCTCAAGGCCGGCGAAACGTTGACGGTCGGCGCTCTTCGCGGTGCCGTCTGGGGTTACCTCGCCATTTCCGGCGGCATCACGATACCGAAAATGCTCGGCAGCCGCTCCACGCATCTGAGAACGGCAGTCGGCGGCCTGAACGGCAAGGCGCTTAGCCCCGGCGATATCCTGCCACTTGGCGAACCCGGCAAGCTTGCCCCGCGCACGCTCGGCACACCTTACTTGCGCGGGCACGGCCCGATCGCCGTCATACCCGGCCCGCAGGACGATTATTTCGATGCGGATGCATGGAAAACCTTCCTGCGCCAACCCTACCGGACCACCACGTCGCGCGATCGCATGGCGATGGTTCTCGACGGCCCGGCGCTCAAGGCATTCAAGGGTCACGACATCGTCTCGGATGCCACCGTCGTCGGCTCCATCCAGGTGCCGGGATCGGGCAATCCGATCGTGCTCACCGCCGATGGCCAGACGACCGGCGGTTACCCCAAGATCGCCACCGTCGCCTCCTTCGATCTCGCCCGTCTGGCGCAATTGCCGGCCGGGCAGCAATTCCTGTTCCGGGCAATTCCGGCGGATCTCGCAGAGGAGCAGGCGATCCACGCCGAGGACCGCCTTGCGGCTGTGATTGCCGATTTGAAGAGTTGATCGCCCTAAGCAACTTGTGACAAGCCTGCTTCAAGGAATGCCGTCATCCTCGGGCTTGCCCCGAGGATCTAACCACAGTGCCGAGACTGCAACGTCGCAGTTGGCTGGAACGGCAGCAGATGCTCGGCACAAGGCCGAGGATGACGGCGGAGAGGTGCTCGTCCCGCAGCGACCTGAGAAAGGGTGAGCACGTCGGTGCCCTCCTCTTCACTCCGCCGCTACGCCGACGACCCGATCACCCACCCGGCCTTTTCCAGCGCCTCCCGCAACTGCCTCGCCATGCCCACCGCACCGGGCGTGTCGCCATGCACGCAAACCGATCCGATCGGCACGTCCAGCCGCTTGCCGGATGTCGAGGTCAGACAGCCTTGCGAAACCATCTCGATCACCCGTTTCACCAGCAGTTCCGGATCATGGATCACCGAACCCCGCTCCGAGCGCGGCGAAAGGTTGAATGTGTCCGCATAGGTGCGGTCGGCATAGATCTCGTTGATCGGCGTCAGGCCCAGCACGTCCGCCGCCCGCGCCGTCGCCGTTCCCGGCATCACCATGAAGGCGAGCTTCGGATCGACGGCCTTGATCGCCCGGCCGACGGCAAGCGCCATGTCATCATCATCGGCACAGACATTACCGAGCGCGCCATGGGTCTTCACATGCGTCATCCGATGGCCTTCGAGCGCGGCGACGGCGGCAAGCGCCCCAACCTGATAGGCAACCAGCGTCTCCACTTCGGACAAACTCAATCCCGGCAGACGCCGCCGGCCGAAACCGATCAGGTCCATATAGCCGGGATGCGCGCCGATCGCGACGCCGCGTTGCTTCGCCAGTTGCACCGTCTCGCGCATGATGTCGGGATCGCCCGCATGGAAACCGCAGGCAATATTGGCGGTACTGACGATATCGAGCATCGCCGCATCATCGCCCATCGTCCACGGGCCAAAACCCTCGCCTAGATCTGAATTGAGATCGATGCGCATAGTTCCCCCTTTTTGGTCGTCCGGCCTCGTTTTGACCGTCCGGTGAGATGCATAACACGGCGCCGGATGATTGCCATGATTTCCCGATTGCGCCATGCACACCGTTGGTATACCACTGGTGTGCTGATTTTGAAAATGGGGAATGACATGGGCAAACGCCTTCTTTATCTCGGCAATGGCCGCAAGTTTCAGTCCATCGCAAAGCTCGACGACCGCTTCGAAGCCTGGGGTCTGAAGGTCGATCGTTACTGGGCTTATGACAGCCAGTTCCCTGAAACGCTGAAGGGTTATGACGGCATCTTTCTCTCCGGCAGCCCGCATGGCGCCTATGAGGATGTGCCCTTCATCCTGCGCGAACACGATCTGATCCGCGAAGCGGCCGAACTGGAAATCCCCATGCTCGGCATCTGCTTCGGCAGCCAGATCCTCGCGTCAGCACTTTGCGGCCGTAACCAGGTGTTCCGCCGCACCTCATGCGAGATCGCCTACAAGGACCTGCCGCTCACCGAAGCCGCCCGCACCGACAAGCTCTGCCGTGATCTGGTCGACAGCGCCTATATGTTCGTCTGGCACAATGACGAGGTGAAGGCCGCCCATCCGGACATGACCATCCTTGCCTATTCCGACGACTGCCCCAACCATATCTGGCGCTACAAGGACAAGGATATCTGGGGCATCCAGGGCCATCCGGAAGTCACCAAGGCGCAGGCTATCATGTGGTTCGAGGAAAACCGCGAACGGATGACGCTCGACGGCGCCGATATCGACGACCTGAAGGCCCAGGCCCACGAGGCTGCCGAGGCCAAGACCATGCTGACCCGCTTTGCGGAACTGGTCCAGAACGCCTGATTTCAGAAAATCCCGATCGAGGAAGAACGATGGTTACGCCCGCCTACTGGTTCGAACGCGCAGAATTCCTGTCCCGCCTCTCCCGCGTCCAGGCCGAGTTGAAGAAAAAACAGCTCGATGGCCTCGTCGCCTTCCTGCCGGAAACCGTGACCTGGCTCACCGGTTATTTCACCCGTGCCTATGGCACGCTGCAATTCGCCATCATCCCGGCAGAAGGCGAGCCGACCCTGTTCTGCCGTGACGTCGAGGAATATTATCTCGACAGCACCTGTGTCTTCTCCGACCGGGTCATGTGGAGCGATAGCGACGACCGCATGGCCGTTGCCGCCTCCGCCATCGAAAGCCGTATCGGCAAAAGTGCCAAGCTCGGCATCGAGCTTTCCGCATGGCCGCTTTCGGCCGGCCGTTACGAATATCTGAAATCGGCTCTGCCCGGCATCGTCTGGCAGGACGAAAGCGCCATGACGCCGCAGATGCGCCTCATCAAGTCGCCTGCCGAAATCGCCTATCAGCGCCGCGCGGCAAAGGCCGCCGAAGCCGGCATGCAGGCGGCGATCGACAGTGCCGCAGTCGGCGTCAGCGAGCGCGAAATGGCAGCCGAAGTCTGCGCCGCAATGATCCGCGCCGGCTCCGACCTGCCGGGTCCGGGCGTCATGTCATCCGGCGAGCGCGCCTTCCACCTGCATGGCGGTTATTCCGACCGGGTGCTCGAAGCCGGCGATATCGTCCAGATCGAGACGACGCCGAACGTCAAACACTACCACGCCCGTTTCATGCGCCCGATCCGGGTCGGACCGGTTCAGGATGACGATTACAAGGTCGTCGAACAGCTGATCGCCATTCAGGATGCCGCCATTCGCGAGGTAAAGCCGGGCGTTTCGGTGCGCGTACCCGATGCGATCTACCGCGACGGCGTGCTTTCGGCAGGCCTGCGCGAAACCTACACGAACAAGACCTTCTATTCCGTCGGCTTGCTTCTGCAACCGAATGGCGGCGAACCGCTGGAATCGGCCGAAAACAGCACCTGGGTCTTCGAGCCCGGCCAGACCTTCCACACCTATGTGCTGGCCCGCGGTTTCGGCATGTCGGAAACCATAACGATCACCGAAACCGGTTACGAAAAACTGACCAATTTCCCGAGGCAGCTCTTCGTCAAGTAAGCCGACCTATCCCGGAACACCCTGCGGCGGCGCGCCCGTCAGGCTGAAATAGGCATAGATCGCGGCGAACGCGGCGATCACGGTCAGAATGGTAAGAACGCGCTTCAGCCACGGCGGCGTCTGGCGCGGCGGCTTCGGTTGTTCGGGTCGTTTGAACTTGATGACATTATCGCTCATGCAAATGTTCTAGCCGAGCCGCAGGGCAAAGCCAACGAGGATTGCGGGTCCGTCCCCGGCGCGTCATACGCTGTCTTCTCTTTTCTGTTTGGGCACGGCCGCCGAGCTCTCTACGGATTCCCATCTGCGATCGCGCTGACGCGCCACCTGAGACACAGGTGCACGCCGCGATACTGACAACCTGTCACGACATTCACTTGAACGTCACAAAACCGAAATGAGCGCGTCACAAACCGCAGATATTCGTCCTGAAAGTTCAAATGAACATTCGGATGAACATGCCAAGCATAACGCCGCGCCAGCAGGAAATTGTCGACCTTGTCCGGGTCAACGGGTTCACCCCCGTGGAGAAACTGGCCGAACATTTCGCCGTCACGCCGCAGACGATAAGACGCGATGTGAACGGTCTGTGCGACGCAAATCTGCTGCGCCGCAAGCATGGCGGCGCCGAATATGTGGATTCGCCGGCGGTCAACCTGCCCTATGGTTCGCGTCGCATCAGCAATCTGGCCGCCAAACAGGCGATCGGCGCCTATGTCGCAAGCCAGATTCCCAATCACGCCTCGGTTGCCTTCGGCATCGGCACGACGCCCGAATTCGTCGCACGGGCCATGGTCAACCACGAAGATCTCACCATCGTCACCAACAACGTCAATGTCGCGGTGGCGCTCAGCGCCAATCCGTCCAACAGGATCGTCATGCCCGGCGGCGTGATGCGGCTGCCTGATCTCGATTTCCTGGGGCCGCAGGTCGAGGAAATGTATCGCAGTTACCGCGTCGACTTCGGCGTCTTCGGCGTCGGTGGCATCGAGCCTGACGGAACATTCGTCGATTTTGACCGTACAGAAGTCCTTGCGCGCATGGCCATTCTGGAAAGCTGCAGGCTTTCGGTTCTGGTTGCCGATAGCAGCAAATTCGGGCGGCTTGCCCCTGCCAGCGGTGGTGGCCTCGCCGATCCCGACATGATCGTGCTCGACAGCCTGCCGGATCTTGCAGCCCATCCGCGGCCTGCCGAAGCCGCGATTGCCGATAAAATCCGTATTGCCGGAGAGATTGCGATATGAGCGCCCAGCCATTCGTCCGCTTGAAAAACGTCACCCGCACCTTCGACGGCGGCGGTGGGGTGGACAATCTGTCGATCGACATCGCCAAGGGCAGTTTCACCGTCTTACTTGGCCCATCCGGTTGCGGCAAGTCGACGACGCTGAGGCTGATCGCCGGGCTGGAAACGCCGGATCGCGGCCGGATCGAAATCGGCGGGCGCGACGTCACGGCTGCAGGCCCATCCGAGCGCGGCCTTTCCATGGTTTTTCAGTCCTATGCCCTGTTTCCGCATCTCGATGTCGCCGAAAATGTCGTCTTCGGTCTGCGCGTGCGTGGCGTTGCCAGGAAAGAGCGTGACAAGCGGCTCGCGGAGGCTTTGGCGCTGACCGGGCTTGAAGGCCTTGGTGATCGCAAGCCCGGCCAGCTTTCCGGCGGCCAGCGGCAGCGCGTGGCCTTGGCCCGCGCGATTGTGGCCGACCATCCGCTCTGTCTGATGGACGAACCGCTTTCGAACCTCGACGCCAAACTTCGTCATTCCGTCCGGCAGGAAATTCGCGCCCTGCAACGGCGGCTTGGCATGACGGTCGTCTACGTCACCCACGACCAGACGGAAGCCATGGGCATGGCCGATCAGATCGTGCTTCTGCAGAAGGGCCGCGTCGAACATATGGGGCCGCCCGCCGAACTGTACGAACAGCCGGCCACCGCTTTCACCGCGAGCTTCATCGGCAGCCCGGCCATGACGCTCATCCCGGCAGCGGCTCTCCCGCACCAGTTCCTGCCTTCCTCCGCCAGGGTTTCGGAGCTGCAGCTCGGTCTTCGTGCCGAAGATATCGAGCTGATGCCCGAAGGTCGCGGCCCACTTGCCGCCACCATCGTTTCCAGCGAATTCCTCGGCGCGGAGACCTATGTCTATCTCGCCGTCGACGGAGCACCGCCGCTCATCGCGCGCCTGCCCGGCCGCGACGAAAGGGCAGCCGGACAGCGCGTTTCGCTCGGCTGGTCACCCGCATCCCCTCATTGGTTCGATCGTGAAAGCGGCAAGCGAATTACGCTCAGCTCCGATCAGACCTCGTCTGAATTGGTCAGCCAGCCCGCAGCCGTCTGACCCTTTATGCCTGCTTAATCCTGTTATCCATTGATGGAAGGAACTTGTCGTGAAAAACTTTATGACTGCTGCCGTCATGTCGGCCGGCCTTCTTGCCGCCACCGCCATGCCTGCCTTTTCCCAGACCGAACTCACCATGTATTACCCGGTCTCGGTCGGCGGCCCGCTGACCAAGGTCATCGACGGCATGATCGACGGTTTTGAAAAGGAAAACCCGGAGATCAAGGTCAAGGCCGTTTATGCCGGCAATTATGACGATACCCGCGTGCGTGCGCTGTCTGCCATCCAGAGCGGCCAGCCGGCCCAGCTTTCCGTGCTGTTCTCGATCGACGCCTACGACCTGATGGAACAGGACCTCATCGTTCCGTTCGAGGACGTGGTGAAGACCGACGAGGAAAAGCAGTGGCTCTCCAGCTTCTACCCGGCGCTGATGGCCAATGGCCGCATCGAGGACAAGACCTGGGGCATCCCGTTCCAGCGCTCGACGATCGTCATGTACTACAACAAGGACATGTTCCGTCAGGCCGGCCTTGATCCTGAGAAGGCACCGAAAACCTGGCAGGAAATGATCGACGCCGGCAAGAAGCTCACCAAGGACGGCCAGTATGGCCTGATGGTTCCCGGCACCGGTTATGCCTATTGGATGCTGCAGTGCTTCGCCATCCAGAACGGCAAGGAACTGATGAGCGACAACGGCACCAAGGTTCATTTCGATGATCCGGATGTGATCGACGCGCTTTCCTTCTGGCGCTCGCTGACGACCGAGCACAAGATCTCGCCGGAAGGCCTCGTCGAGTGGGGCACGCTGCGCCAGGCCTTCGTTCAGGGCCAGACCGCCATGATGTGGCACACGACGGGCAACCTCACCGCCGTCAAGAACGAAGCCAAGTTCGACTTCGGCGTCGCCGAACTGCCGGCTAACAAGCAGCCGGGTTCGCCGACCGGCGGCGGCAATTTCTACCTGTTCAAGAAGGCCACCGACGAGGAGCGTGCCGCTTCGCTGAAGCTGATCCGCTACATGACTGCTCCGGACCGCGCTGCCGAATGGTCGATCACGACCGGTTATGTCGGCGTCAGCCAGGCATCCTACGAAACGCCGAAGCTCGAGGCCTATGGCAAGGAATTCCCACAGGCTCTCGTCGCCCGTGACCAGTTGAAGGTTGCCATCGCCGAGTTCTCCACCTGGGAAACCGCTCGCGTTCGTGAAGCCCTCAACAACGCCGTCCAGGCGACGTTGACCGGCACCAAGAGCGCTGCGGACGCCCTGAAGGAAGCTCAGGCAACCGCCGACACCCTGCTGAAGCCCTACCAGGAATAAGCAACATCTGATCGGGGCGGATCATCCGCCCCGATCATTCCCCAATGGCTGCCGCGAGCGGTAGCTCCCAAGACGCTCCGCCGGGTTTCACCATGGATCAGATCGCCCTTTACCAGCGCCGCAGGCAATCGCTCTACGGCTGGATGCTCGCCGCACCCGCGCTCATCCTGCTCACCATCTTCGCCTTGATTCCGACAGTCACCACGCTCTGGGCGAGCTTTTACTCCAAAGGCACCGTTCGCCGCCCGTCCGCATTCAATGGCCTCGACAACTACACAAGCCTTATCCACGATCCTGCCTTCTGGACCGTGGTCTGGAACAATGCGCTTTACGCCGGCATCACCATTCCCTTTTCGATCGCCATCGCGCTTGCCATGGCGCTCTGGGCCAATGCCAGCATTCCTCTGCGCGGTGTCGTACGCGGCGCCTATTTCACCCCCACCATGCTGCCGATGATCGCCGCCGCCAATATCTGGCTGTTTTTCTACACGCCCGGCCTCGGTGTTATCGACAGCATAACCGGGCTTTTCGGCCTGCCACCCGTCAACTGGCTCGGCCAGCCGCAGACGGCGCTCTGGTCCGTCATCGTCGTGACGATCTGGAAGGAAGCCGGCTTCTTCATGATCTTCTACCTTGCCGCCCTTCAGACCATTCCGCCCGATTTCAAGGAAGCCTCCGCGATCGAAGGGGCGGGGCGCTTCACCTATGCGCGCCGCGTGCTGATCCCCCTCCTGATGCCGACTACCGCCTTCGTCTTCATCAATGCGCTGATCAACTCGGTCAAGCTGATCGATCACCTGTTCATCCTTACCAAGGGCGGACCGAACAACGCGACCAAGCTCATCCTCTACTGGATCTGGGAAATGGCCTTCGCCTATTTCGACCGGCCACATGCAGCGGCAATGACCGTGCTGATCCTGCTCTTCCTCGGTGCCGTCGCCATCTTCCAGTTTCGTGTTCTCGACAAGCGGATCCACTATCGATGACCAGTTCCGCCATAACGCTACGCCGGACCATTCGCATTGCCCCTCTTCTCGACACCGCGGGCGCCTGGCTGCTTGCGCTGATCTGGGTCGCGCCACTGCTTTTCGCCATCTGGGCGTCGCTCACGCCATCCGGCCAAGCGCTGAATTTCTCCGGTGAGGTTCGCCTGACACTGGAAAATTACCGCAGCGCCTGGGACGCGGCACCCTGGGCGATCTATTTTCGCAACACGCTGTTTCTCGTCACTTTCACTCTGATCGGCCAGTTCATTTTCTGCACACTTGCCGGCTATGCGTTTGCACGGTTTGATTTCTTCGGCCGCGAATTCGTCTTCGTGCTGGTGCTGCTGCAGCTTTTCATCCTGCCGGAAGTGCTGATCGTCGAGAACTATGCCATGGTTTCACGGCTTGGCCTGTTCGATACGATCGCCGGCATGGGCTTGCCCTATATTGCCTCGGCCTTCGGCATCTTCCTGCTGCGCCAGGCGTTCAAATCGGTTCCCGTGGAGCTTGAGGAAGCGGCGCGCATCGAGGGCTGCACCTGGCTCGGCGTGCTCTGGCGCGTCTATGTGCCGGCCGCAAAACCGACCTATCTCGCCTATGCACTGGTCTCGGTCGCCACCCACTGGAACAACTTTCTCTGGCCGCTGATCGTCACCAACTCCCCCGACACACGTCCGGTGACTGTAGGCCTCTCCCTGTTTGGAGCGCCGGAAAGCAGCGTCAACATCTCGACGATCAGCGCTGCCACGGTCATGGTGATCGCGCCTCTGATGATCGCCTTCCTGATATTCCAACGGCAGTTCGTTCAGGCGTTCCTGAGGGTCGGTATCCGTTAGCGCTGAACGCTCGGCTGGAGGGAACGTTTCCTGACCTCAAAAAGAAAAGGGCGGCCCCAAGGCCGCCCTTTCTTATTTTCGATGACCTGGCGCTATCAAGCAGCCTTGGCGTCGCCGTCGAACTGGCCGCACCAGTCGTTGGCGGAAACCACTGGCCAGAAGCCACGGGAATCGGCCGCCGGCTGCGTGACCGGCGGGTTGACGCGACAGAGACCGGCATCTGCCGGAGCCGAACCGGCGTTTACAACGTGATCTTCATAAAACGAGCAGGCCTTGCAGGAATTTTCTTTAGACATGGTAGCTCTCCTTCTTCAAATGTTGGGCTCAAAACCTGAGACCCATACTCATAAATCTTAGAATGATTCTAAAAGAAGGATCCGAATTTGGCAACTGTCCAAAGGCTCTCTGGAGATGTATTCCATCAATTTCGTCTGCGGCATTTGATCGCCCGGTCGCTGATTACGCGGAAGCCTGAGATTGCCGCGCGCGTTCCTCGGGCATCGTTCAATCCGATTATTTCACCTCCACTGGCGCGTGAACGCGCGCAAGCCAGCCGGTACGACTCACTCTCGTTCCGCTGATACTGATTCTCACTTTCCGGAGACAAAAACCCGCCGTTTTGCCACCAGCCTTGCTGATGCCGGCGAGGGTGTTCGACATCGGCATCGGTTCCTGATAAGCTTGAAAACCAAGTATTATCAGATAGATAGCGAAATTTTCACGGAATTGGATTCTGTTGGATTAAGGGTCGGTTTACTAGAAATTCCTTGTAAGCCTTCGAGAAAGGCGGATACTGGCGGCAGTTTCCCTGAAACTTGAGTTTTATCGCCAGAACGGTTCCCTATATGAACGCGCATTCGAAATTGCCGTCTTTCGAGTTTGACGAAAAGATCCTGCTGCAGGGTGCAGAGATCTCGCGTCGCCTCGATCAGCTGAGGATGGAAAAGTTTCCACCGAATGCAAGAAAAACGTTGCGTCTGTTCTCCATGGCGGAAGTGGCACATTATCTCGGTGTCAGCCCCAACAATCTGAAGCGCCTACATCTCGAAGGAAAGGGCCCGACCCCAAAGACCTCGACGGGCGGCCGCCGTTTTTACACCGGTGAGCAGATGCGCGAACTGCGCTTCTTCCTCGACAAGACCGGCAAGTCCGACGCCAAGAAATACGTCCCGCATCGCAAGGATGGCGACAAGTTGCAGGTGATCGCTGTCGTCAACTTCAAGGGCGGTTCCGGCAAGACGACAACGACGGCCCATCTTGCCCAGCATCTGGCGCTGACCGGCCATCGCGTACTTGCCATCGACCTCGACCCGCAGGCCTCGCTTTCGGCACTTCACGGTTTTCAGCCGGAACTGGACAAGAACCCCTCCGTCTATGACGCGATCCGTTATGACGACGAGAAGAGGCCGATTGCCGATATTATCCAGCAGACCAATTTTCCGGATCTGGACATCATTCCGGCCAATCTGGAACTGCAGGAATACGAATACGACACCCCGCTGGCGATGCAGACTTCCAGCGAGGGCAAGCGTTTCTTCACCCGGCTCGGCAAGGCGCTGCAGCAGGTCGAGGACCGCTATGACGTGGTGATCGTCGACTGCCCGCCGCAGCTCGGTTACCTGACACTGACCGCCTTGACGGCAGCGACCTCGGTGCTGATCACCGTCCATCCGCAGATGCTCGATTTGATGTCGATGAGCCAGTTCCTGCTGATGCTCGGCAATATCATCAAGACGATCAAGCGTGCCGGCGCCAATGTCGAGATGGACTGGTTGCGGTATCTGATTACCAGATATGAGCCGACCGATATACCGCAGGCTCAGATGCTCGGCTTCATGCAGTCCATGTTGGCTGAGGAAATTCTCAAAAATCCAATGGTGAAGTCGACGGCGATCTCCGATGCCGGTCTGACCAAGCAGACGCTCTATGAAGTCGAGCGCGCGAATTTCACCCGCGAAACCTATGACCGCGCCATCGATTGTATGGACAGCGTCAATTTCGAGATTCAGGGACTGATCCATCGTGCCTGGGGGAGAATGTGATGGCGCGCAAGAACCCGTTTGCCAATGTGATGAACGAGGACCGGCCGGATAACGGCGTGGCGCTCGACTACACCGTCAAAGGCGCGTCCCGTACGATCATGTCGACGATCGACGAGCTGGCCGAACGTGCCGACAAGATGCTGGAAGGCGAAACCGTCGTCGAGCTTTCGCCCAAGACGATCGAGGAATCCTTCATTCGGGACCGTCTGGAGGAAGATCCGCAGGCGTTCGAGGATCTTGTCGCGGCCATCCGTGAACACGGCCAGACGAGCCCTATCCTTGTGCGCCCTCACCCGCATCACGACAGCCGCTATATGGTGGTTTTCGGCCACCGACGGCTGAAGGCCGCAACCGTGCTCGGCCGTAATGTCCGTGCAGTCGTCAAGCCGATCTCCGACCGCGAACACGTCATTGCCCAGGGGCAGGAAAATTCCGCTCGTGCCGATCTTTCGTTCATCGAAAAGGCAACCTTTGCTCGTCGGCTTTCAGAGTTACACTACGACAATGACAGCACGATTGTGATGACCGCCTTATCTGTGGATAAGGCGACGCTCTCCAAGATGATGTCGGTTGCCAACATGCCCCGCGACATTCTGGACGCTATCGGCGGCGCCAAGCTGCCGGGTCGCGACCGCTGGTATGAACTCAAGCTGCTTCTGGAACGTCCGGCCAATCTCGCGAAACTGCGCGAAGTCCTGGCCGCGACCGATCTTGACGGTTTGAACGGAGACGCCCGTTTCGCCTTCATCGTTGATGCCCTGACCCGCAAGAAGACCTCGGGTTATGCACGGCCTCCGCAGAAGTCGAAATGGGTGCCGAAGGATAAAGGCGTTGCGCGGGCGGTTTCGGCCGAAATCCGCAACGACGGCAAGAACTACACATTGGCATTGAAGGCAAAGGATGCCGTGGGTTTTGGCGAATTTATCGCCGACAGCCTCGACGATCTTTATGCTGAATATCGTCGTCTGATGAAGGAATAGGAACCGACCAAAAGAAAAAAGCCCCCAAAACGTTTCCGTCGTGGAAGCTTCTCTCTGATTAAGCACCTGCAGAATCGCATTTCCACGAATCACAGTCAAGAGTTTTTGGCACCGTTTTGGTGAGCGGCTTTCTTTTGCCTGAAGAAAGGTGAAGTGAAAGATGCGAACTGGACTTGTGACGACGCCTTTCGGGCGGCGGCCGATGACGCTTGCCTTGGTAAAAGGCCAGCTTCAATCGTCCGACGACCGGATGAAGCGTCCTGTCGAAAAATGGAAAGTGTTCCGCGACATTTCCGAAGCGCGTCAGTTGCTCGGTCTGCATGACCGTGCGCTTGCGGTTCTCGATGCGCTCCTGACCTTCCATCCGAAGAATGAATTTGCCGCCGGCGACAGGCTTGTCGTTTTTCCGTCGAATGCCCAGCTTTCGGTCCGTGCCCATGGCATAACCGGAACGACCCTGCGCCGTCATCTCGCTGCCCTGGTCGAAGCCGGTCTCATCCATCGCCGGGACAGCCCGAACGGCAAGCGTTATGCCCATCGCGGACATGGCGGCCAGATTGAGGAAGCTTTCGGTTTCGACCTTCAGCCGCTGATGCTGCGCGCCGCCGAGCTTGCCGGACTTGCGCAACAGGTCGCTGCCGAAAAGATCCGTTTCAAGCGTGCCAAGGAAGCCTTGACCCTTTGCCGCCGTGACATCCGCAAACTTCTGACCGCCGCTGTCGAAGATGGCGTCCAAGGCGACTGGCAGATGATGGAAGAGCTTTATGCCTCCCTGATCGCCCGGCTGCCCCGTTCTCTAAACCGGTTCATCGTCGAATCCGTACTCGCCGATCTGGAGGTCTTGCGCCAGGAAATCGTCAATCGTTTGGAAATGCAGATAAAAACGGAAAATCCGGACACCAATGACATCCAGAATGGATGCCACATACAGAATTCAGATTCCGAATCCATCTATGAACTTGAACATGGCTCTGAAAAGGAGCTTGAAGCGAAATCCGAGCCAACCAAGCTGAAGCAGCACGAGACGCCAAGAACCTTCCCGTTGAGCATGGTGCTGCGGGCCTGCCCGCAAATGCTGGATTATGCCAGCGGCGGCCAGATCGGCAATTGGCGTGATTTCATCGGGACAGCCGTTCTGGTCCGCTCCATGCTGGGGGTTAGCCCGTCCGCCTATCAACAAGCCTGCGAGGTGATGGGACAGGAAAATGCCGCCGTGGCGCTAGCCTGCATTCTCGAACGGGCAGGACATATCAACTCAGCCGGTGGTTATCTGCGAGACCTGACGGCAAGGGCTGGACGTGCCGAGTTCTCGCTTGGGCCGATGCTGATGGCTCTCATGCGGGCCAATGCCAGTGAGGGACTGAAACGAACGGGATAACCGCGCAAACCCGTCGTTGACGGCAGTCAAAATGCCTATTTTCTTCAAACATTTCCGTTAGATAAGCGGGAATGAGGGAGTTTCTTTGACCTATGATCAGGCTAGCCAGTGGGAGTAATCCTGCAGACAGCTCGGTTTTAGCGACGAAACGGCATGTTGGAACCGACTGGAACGGTTTGGACGAGAAAGCTGAGATCAAGAAAAAGGCCGCTCCTACTTTCGTAAGAACGGCCTCAACCGGGTTTCGAATTATCAGACAATTCCACCGCTGCCACCGACAACGGCCGGGCGTTCAGCGGCGACCTTCTTGCGGTAACCGCTTTGACGATAGGCAGCGATCGGATCGATGGCACCGCCAGCGCGGCGACGGGCTTCGGCGAGGATCGGCTCGACATCGGTGCGATAGGCGCGCTTCAGAGTATCGGTTGCCATCAGGGCATCGTTATCCTGCTGATAACCGTCCAGCGCATTGCGGTCGACGATCAGGGCTTGAGCATAGGCGCGGCGGATCTCGTTGGCGCTGGAGATCAGGCTTTCGATCGGGTCCGTCACGTTATGAGACTGGTCGATCATGTGTGCCGGGTGGAAACCCTTGACCCCACGAGCTTCGGCATCGACCAGCTCGTTGAAGACGAGGAAGAGACGGTAAGGCTCGATCGAACCGGCATCGAGGTCGTCGTCGCCATATTTGGAATCGTTGAAGTGGAAACCACCGAGCTTTCCGAACTGGATCAGCCGGGCGACGATCATCTCGATATTGGTATTGGGCGCATGGTGGCCGAGATCGACCAGGCAGAAAGCCTTTTCGCCGAGCGTCTGGGCAATCAGAAGATTGCTGCCCCAATCCTGTACGACGGTGGAATAGAAGGCCGGTTCGTACATCTTGTGTTCGGAGAACAGCCGCCAGTCATCCGGCAGCGCCTTGTAGATATCCGCCATCGAGGAAAGGTAACGTTCGAACTGGCGGGTAAAGTTCGCCTGGCCGGGGAAGTTGGAACCGTCGCCGATCCAGACGGTTAAAGCCTTGGAGCCGATGGCGTTACCGATCTCGATACATTCGATATTGTGCTCGACGGCCTGTGCGCGGGTGGCCGCATCGGTATGGCTGAGCGAACCGTATTTGTAGGAATGGGCTTGGCCGGGGGCATCGGAAAAGGTGTTGGAATTCATCGCGTCGAAGCCGAGGCCAAGCGAGTTTCCCTTGGCCTTCAGCTCTTTCGGGTCCGTCTTGTCCCACGGGATATGCAGCGAAACGGTCGGTGTCGCGCGGGTCAACTCATTGATAACGGAGCAGTCTTCCAGCTTGTCGAAGATACCGCGGGGTTCGCCCTGTCCCGGGAAACGGGCAAAACGGGTGCCGCCAGTACCGACACCCCAGGAGGGGACGGCGACGAAAAATTCCGAGACCTTCTGGGTGATCGCTTCGATATCGATGCCGCGACGGGAGAGGTTTTCGCCAAGCGCTGCATAATCGGAGGCAAGCGCTACCTCGTTGTTTTTATTGTGTTCGCCGATCACATCGGCGGAAATCATCTGATCCGTCATTTTTCCTCCTCGGCCAAGCGAACGAACTGGCTTTGCCTGCGTTATCGTGTGCAATTATTTCAAAGACGAGGGTTTTATGGACGTCATTCGCATCCTTCTCGCCATCATCCTGCCGCCTGTGGGCGTGTTCCTGCAGGTCGGCATCGGCCTGCATTTCTGGCTGAATATTCTGCTGACCTTATGCGGTTACGTTCCCGGTATCATCCATGCAATCTGGGTGATCCTGCGCAAGTAGCGCAAACCCGCCACCGGGATAGGATTTCCCGATGGCAGGCAGATGTTTTTAGCGCGTAAAGCTCTGGGCGTTGCCGGCATCGACATTGATGATGTTGCCGGTGGATTTGGCCGAGAGGTCCGAGGCGAGGAAGTAGATCGCTTCGGCGATGTCTTCCGGGAAGACGTTGAGTTTCAGCATCGAACGCTTGCGGTAATGTTCCTCCAGCTCGGTCACGTCGATCTTGGAAGACGATGCGCGCTGTTCACGCCACTCGCCGCTCCAGATTTTCGAGCCACGAAGGACGGCATCCGGGTTGACGGTGTTGACGCGGATGCCGGCATCGGCCCCTTCGAGCGCCAGGCAACGGGCGAGATGGATTTCGGCAGCCTTGGCGGTGCAATAGGCAGACGCGTTGGGCGACGAGGCAAGGCCGTTCTTGGAGGCGACGAAGACGACATTGCCGCCGATTTTCTGTCGACGGAACAGGCGGAAGGCTTCGCGGGAGACGAGGAAATAGCCGGTGGCAAGAATGTCGATATTCTTGTTCCACATCGCAAGCGTGGTGTCTTCCACCGGTGCCGAAGAGGCGATACCGGCATTGGAGACGAGAATATCGACGCCGCCGAATTCGACGGATGCTTCGATGAAAGCATTCGCGACCGCATTTTCATCGGTCACATCGAGCTTTACGCCACGCACGGCATCGGCACCGAAGCGCTTGGCAAAATCGGCCTCCGTTTCGGTAAGTGCGTTCTGGTCGATATCCGCCAGAACCACGCAGGCGCCCTCGCCGATCAGGCGAGTTGCGGTGGCGCGACCGATACCGCCGGCGCCGCCGGTGACGAAAGCGACCTGCCCTGCCAGGCTTTTCGGCTTCGGCATGCGCTGCAGCTTTGCTTCTTCCAGCAGCCAGTATTCGATATCGAAGGCTTCTTGCTCCGGCAGGCCCTGATATTCGGAAACGGTCGATGCGCCACGCATGACATTGATTGCGTTGACGTAAAACTCGCCGGCGATACGGGCGGTCGCCTTGTCCTTGGCGAAAGACAGCATGCCGACGCCCGGAACCAGGAAGATGACCGGGTTGGGGTCACGCATTTTGGGCGAGTTATCGTGTTTGCAGCTCTCGTAATAACGGGTGTAGTCGGCCCGGTAATCTTCCAGTGCCTTGTCCAGACCGGCGATCACGGCATCGGCATCCGGCTTGGAAGGATCGAAATTGACGATCAGCGGACGGATTTTCGTGCGCAGGAAATGGTCGGGGCAAGAGGTGCCGAGGCTGCCCAGCGGTGCAAGGTTCTTCGAATTGACGAATTCGAGCACGGCATCCTGATCATCGAAATGACCGAGCTTGCGCTCCACCTTGCCGATACGGCCGCGAATTTCCGGCATAAGCTTTGCCGCGATGGCGCGGCGGTCTTCTGCGCCGAGGCTTTTTGCGACGGCACCACCGAAGATGGTCTTGCCCTCGGTTTCCTTGGCAAACCACTCGATCGCCTTGTTGATGATCTCGAGCGTCAGCAGGTAACAATCCTTGGCATCGTCGGCCCAGGTGAACAGGCCGTGGCTTTCGAGCACGACGCCCTTGGCGGTCGGGTTGGCCTTGACGAAGGCTTCGAGATCCAGCCCGAGCTGGAAACCGGGGCGGCGCCAGGGGAGCCAGCCGATATCGCTGCCGAAAATCTTCTGGGTCAGTTCCTTCGAATTCTTCGAGGCGGCAATCGCGATGATCGCATCCGGGTGCATGTGGTCGACATGGGTGAAAGGAACGAAACCGTGCAGCGGCGTATCGATGGAAGCGGCGCGCGGATTGAGGTTGAAGGTGCAATGCGGCAGGAAACCGACCATGCGGTCTTCGTCTTCCACGCCCTTGTAGATGCCTTTGAGTGCTTCCAGCTTGTCCATATAAAGGGTGGAGAAGCCGTCAAGCTTGATGGTGCCGACATCGCCGCCGGAACCCTTGACCCACATGACCTTGACCTGCCCGCCGGTCAGCGGATCGGTTTCCATGACCTTGGCGGACGTGTTGCCGCCGCCGTAATTGGTGATGCGCTTGTCGCTTCCCAGAAGATTTGAGCGATAAAGCAGCTTGCCCGGCTCATCGAGCTTGGCAGCATAAGCATCATCCCAGCGGTTATCGAGAAGGCGGATTTGGCCCGACATGTCGTCCTCCCTGACGGTATTTTGTGACGACGCTGGTCCTCCTGCGCCGTTTGTGCGACAGGATATCGCGCGATGTTTGGTCGCTTGTCAATCGCAATTGATCAAGTTCGATCATGTTGCGTTGCGGTAAAATCAATCTTGATCGTTTGTGATTGACAACTTTAAGAAACTGATAATAGTTGGCCTCAGGAGGAGACCATGCACGAACGCGAACGACATCGCATAATCTTGAGCGCGATCCAGGAAAAGCCTGTGATCACGGTGCAGGATATTGCCGATCTGACGGATGCGTCCGAGGCGACGATCCGCCGGGATATCGCGTCTTTGCACGTGCAGGGAAAGCTTCGCCGGGTGCGGGGCGGAGCGGAGGCGGTGCATCCGCCGCAGATCGGCCAGCTGGCCGCACGCTCATTCCGCGTGTCGGAATCGGTCAATATCGATAAGAAACGCTCAATTGCGCGCCAGGCGGTCGATCTGTGCGACGAGGGTGAATCGATCATCATCAATGGTGGAACGACAACGTTCCAGATGGTGCATTATATGGCCGCGCGCCGCATGCAGGTGATGACGAATTCCTTTGCGATCGCGGAGCATCTGGTCAAGCATTCCAAGAACAATGTGACTGTACCGGGCGGCACGATCTATCGCGAGCAGAGCCTGATCCTGTCACCTTTCGACAATGACGCAATTCGCAATTTCTACGCTCGCCGCATGTTTATCGGGGCGCAAGGGATCGGCCCTCTCGGGATCATGGAGCCGGATGCACTGGTGATCCAGAGTGAGCAGAAATTGATGAGCCAGGCCGAAGAACTGGTGGTTATGGTCGATTCATCGAAATTCCAGCGGCGGTCGAGCATGATCCTGTGTCCGCTAGAGCGCGTGACGACCATCATCACCGATGACGGCGTCTCGGAGGATGCGAAACGCATGGTGGAGGATGCCGGCGTGAAGCTGATCATCGCCGGTATGGCAGGTGCTGCACATAAGGGTGAGGAAGATACCCCGTCGGTCGCATAAGGCGTCGACGGGAGGAAATGGACATAAGTTCAATCTTTGGGAGGAGAATTGGCATGAAACTTTCGAAACAACTGGCGAAGAAGCTGGCTCTTGGCGCGGCACTGGCCGTTGCCATGATGTCGTCTGCGGCGAATGCCGCCGACATGAAGATCGCACTTGTGGTGAAATCGCTCGGCAACGGCTTCTTTGAAGCCGCCAACAAGGGCGCACAGGAAGCGGCGAAGGAACTCGGCGGCGTCGAGATCATCTATACAGGCCCGACCTCGACGACGGCGGAAGGCCAGATCGAAGTGATCAATTCGCTGATCGCTCAAGGCGTCGATGCAATCGCCATTTCCGCCAACGACCCGGATGCGGTCGTGCCGGCGCTTAAGAAGGCGGCGCAGCGTGGCATCAAGGTTATCTCCTGGGATAGCGGCGTGGCACCCGAAGGCCGTATCCTGCAGCTCAACCCGTCTTCGAGCGAGCTGATCGGCAAGATGTGCCTGCAGCTTGCAGCCAGCCATCTTGAAGGCGGCAAGGGCGATTTCGCCATTCTGTCCGCCACCACCACCTCGACCAACCAGAATATCTGGATCGGCGAGATGAAGAAGCAGCTGAAGGATTTCCCCGGTCTCAACCTCGCCACCACGGTTTATGGTGACGACCTTGCCGACAAGTCCTATCGTGAAGCCCAGGGTCTTTTGACCTCGCAGCCGAACGTCAAGGTCATCGTCGCGCCGACCACGGTCGGCGTGCTGGCGGCGTCCCAGGCGGTCAAGGATGCGGGCAAGATCGGTCAGGTCTATGTCACGGGTCTTGGTCTTCCGTCTGAAATGGCAGGCGCGATCAAGTCCGGTGCGACCAAGGAATTCGCCATCTGGAACCCGATCGATCTCGGCTACAGCGCCACCCAGATCTCCTATCATCTGGTGAAGGGTGATGCCGACGGTAAGCCGGGTTCGGAAATCCCGGCCGGCCGCATGGGCAAGATCAAGATCGGTGACAACGGCGAGGCCGCGATGGCTGATCCGTTCATCTATGACGCCAAGAATATCGACGAGTTCTCGAAGATCTTCTGATCCCTCCCGGGACTTCAAGGTCCGGCGCCGCCAGGTTTTTGGCGCCGGACCAGCGATGACTTCCAATTGGCAGATATGATGATGACCGCAGTTGAACGGACGGGCATGGAGATGGCGCCTATTCAGGATTCGAGAGGCTCCGAGCGAGCGACCATCCTGGAAATGCGTGGAATTTCCCAGATTTTTCCAGGTGTTAAGGCGCTGGATGGCGTCAATATCTCGCTTCATCCCGGTGAAGTGACCGCCCTGATCGGTGAAAATGGCGCCGGCAAGTCGACGCTGGTGAAGATCCTGACCGGGATCTACGTGCCCAGCGAAGGCGAGATCTTTATCGACGGCCAGCCGGTCAGCTTTGCAAGCGCGCAGGATGCTGTTGATGCCGGTGTGACGGCGATCCATCAGGAAACCGTGCTGTTTGACGAACTGTCTGTGGCCGAGAACATTTTTCTTGGGCATGCGCCACGCACGCGCTTCGGTCTGATCGACTGGAAGACCATGAATGCGCGCGCCGGTGAATTGCTGCATGTGCTGGAAAGCGAGATCGATCCGACCATCCGGCTAAAAGATCTTTCGATTGCGCAGCGGCATCTCGTAGCCATCGCCCGCGCGCTTTCGGTCGAGGCACAGATCGTCATAATGGACGAGCCGACGGCCGCCCTCTCCCGCAAGGAGATCGACGATCTGTTTCGCATCGTCGAAGGCTTGAAAAGACAGGGTAAGGCGATCCTGTTCATCAGCCACAAGTTCGACGAGGTCTACGAGATCGCCGAGAATTTCGTGGTGTTTCGTGATGGCCGGGCTGTGGGTCATGGGCGTCTGGCGGAAACACCGCAGGATACGATTGTGCGGATGATGGTGGGTCGCGATGTCTCCAACATCTTTCCAAAGGTCGAGGTGGCGATCGGTAAGACCGTGCTTTCGGTCGAGAATTATTGCCACCCGACGGAATATCGCGACATTTCCTTCGACTTGAAGCGCGGCGAAATTCTCGGTGTTTATGGGTTGGTCGGTGCCGGACGTTCGGAAATCTGCCAGTCGCTGTTCGGCGTGACACGGCCGTCTTCGGGCCGGCTTGTGCTGGAGGGCGAGACGCTTGAGATTCGTTCGCCGCGTGACGCGATTGCGGCGGGTATTGTTTATGTGCCGGAAGAGCGCGGTCGCCACGGGTTGGCGCTGCCCATGCCGATCTTCCAGAACATGTCGCTGCCGTCATTGGCGCGCACTTCGCGATCCGGTTTCCTGAAGGCTGCGAACGAACTGGCGCTGGCGCGCAAATATGCCGAGCGGCTGGATCTGCGCGCGGCGGCTCTTTCCGTACCTGTTGGTACGCTTTCGGGCGGCAACCAGCAGAAGGTGGTGATCGGCAAATGGCTGGCGACGCTGCCGAAGGTCATCATTCTCGACGAGCCGACCAAGGGCATCGATATTGGCTCGAAGGCGGCCGTGCATGGTTTCATCAGCGAACTGGCGGCCGAAGGCCTGTCGATCATCATGGTGTCTTCCGAATTGCCGGAAATTCTCGGCGTGTCGGACCGGGTGCTGGTGATGCGCGAAGGCCTGTCGGCGGGTGTCTTTGATCGTTCCGAGCTCAGCGCCGAAACGCTGGTGCGCGCCGCAACCGGCAATGCGTGAGGAAGCGCAAATGAAAAAACTGCTGAAACACCGCGAGCTGCTTCTGGTCGGCATTATCGCCATCATGGTGGCGGGTTTTGCCACCCGTGCGCCCGGTTTTGCCACGCCCGGCAACCTCGCCAATATCTTCAACGATACGTCGATCCTGATCATTCTGGCGCTCGGCCAGATGACGGTGATCCTGACCAAGTCGATAGATCTTTCGGTCGCCGCCAACCTGGCCTTTACCGGCATGGCGGTGGCGATGATGGATGCGGCCTATCCCGGCATGCCGCTGGCGCTGCTGGTCATCCTGGCTGTCGGTATCGGTGCGGCGCTGGGCGCCATCAATGGCATGCTGGTCTGGTGGCTCAGAATCCCGCCGATCGTCGTGACGCTCGGCACGCTGACCATCTATCGCGGCATGGCCTTCGTGCTTTCGGGTGGAGCCTGGGTCAATTCGCACCAGATGACACCCGGCTTCCTCAACTTCCCTCGCCTGCCCGTTTTGGGCATGCCGCTCCTGTCGTGGATGGCGATCGCCATCGTGCTGATGATGTGGGTCGTGTTGACGCGAACTCAGTTCGGACGCGCGACCTATGCTTCCGGCGGCAACCCAACGGCGGCGGTCTATGCCGGTATCGATATCGGCCGGACGCGGTTTTTCGCCTTCACGCTTTCGGGCGCGCTGGCAGGTCTTGCCGGCTACCTCTGGGTGTCGCGTTACGCTGTCGCCTATGTCGATGTCGCGGCAGGCTTTGAGCTTGATACGGTGGCGGCCTGCGTCATCGGCGGTATCTCGATTGCTGGCGGGATCGGTACGGTCGCCGGTGCCGTGCTCGGCGCGCTGTTCCTCGGCGTCATCAAGAATGCGCTTCCGGTGATCGGGATTTCGCCCTTCGCGCAGATGGCAATTTCCGGCATCGTCATCGTCGCGGCCGTCGTCTTCAATGCCCGCGCCGAGCGCAAGGCCGGGCGTATCATTCTGCGCGATCGTGGTGCCAAGGAGGTTTCCGCATGAGCGACACCCGCGACACAGGGGCTGAAACCAGGACGCGTTCCGCCATTCCCGATCGGCTCGGCACGCCGGTGAGCCGCCTGCTGGGCAGCTGGGAAGTGCTGCTTTTCGGCGTGGCGGTGGTGATCTTCATCGCCAATTCCTTCGCCTCGCCCTACTTCCTCAACGCCTGGAACCTTTCGGACGCGACGTTCAATTTTACCGAGAAGGCGATGATCGCCTTTGCCATGGCAATGCTGATCATCGTCGGTGAGATCGACCTGTCGGTGGCCGCCATCATCGCGCTTGCCTCCACCGCCATGGGTGCTGCTGCCCAGATGGGGATCGGCACGCCGGGGCTGGTAGCAATCGGCCTCAGTGTAGGGCTTGCCTGCGGGGCGATCAATGGCACGCTGGTCTCGGTGCTGAAACTGCCGTCGATCGTCGTCACCATCGGCACGATGAGCCTGTTTCGTGGCATCTCCTACATCACGCTCGGCGACCAGGCCTATGGCAAATATCCGGCCGATTTCGCCTACTTCGGGCAGGGTTATGTCGTCTGGGTCTTCTCGTTCGAATTCGTGCTGTTCATCGTGCTGGCCATCATCTTCGGCATCGTACTGCATGCGACCAATTTCGGCCGGCAGATCTTCGTCATCGGCAATAACGAATTTGCTGCGCGCTTCTCCGGCATTCCGGTCGAGCGGATCAAGTTCAAGCTGTTTCTTTTGACCGGGCTGATGTCCGGCATCGCGGCCGTCTGCCTCACCTCGCGCCTCGGCTCTACCCGTCCCTCGATCGCGCAAGGGTGGGAACTGGAGATCGTCACCATGGTCGTGCTCGGCGGGGTCTCCATCCTTGGCGGTGCCGGCACGATTGCCGGTGTCGTCATCGCGGCCTTCGTCATGGGCCTCGTTACCTTCGGGCTTGGCCTTTTGAACGTGCCGGGCATCGTCATGTCGATCTTTGTCGGCCTTCTTCTGATCATCACCATTGCGCTTCCCATCGTGGTGCGCCGCATAAGGTTCATGAGTACAAAATGATTTTAGAGAAATACGCATTCAAGATGAAACTGAACCCCGGCATGGAGGCCGAGTATCGCAAGCGCCACGACGAGATCTGGCCGGAGCTGAGTGCGCTTCTGCATGAAGCGGGCGTGCGCGATTATTCCATCCATCTCGACCGCGAGACAAACGCGCTGTTCGGCGTGCTGTCGCGGCCGGTCGATCACTCGATGGCGAGCCTGCCGGAGCATCCGGTGATGAAGCGCTGGTGGGCGCATATGGCGGATATCATGGAGACCAATCCGGATAATTCGCCGGTGCAGAGCGATCTCACCACGGTGTTTCATCTGCAATGAGGAAGTTCGAAAGGATCGCCGTTCTCGATATCGGCAAGACGAATGCGAAGGTCGTGATTTTTGATGCCGCCAGCGGTGCGGAAATCGAGATGCGGCGCATGCCCAACCGGGTTCTCTCAGGCCCGCCCTACCCTCATTACGATGTCGAGGCGCTGTGGTCGTTTCTGCTTGAAGCCCTTGCAGAATTCGCCAAGGCGCCAGGCTTTGATGCGATTTCGATCACGACGCACGGCGCTGCGGCTGCGTTGATCGATGCGGACGGGCAATTGGCCTTGCCGGTCCTCGACTACGAGTATCAGTATCCGCAAGACATTCAGCTCGCTTATTACGAGATCCGTCCGGATTTTGCCGAGACCTTTTCGCCGCGTCTGTCCGGTGGACTTAATCTGGGTGCCCAGATCCATTATCAGAAATCGGCCTTTCCCGAGGCGTTTTCGCGCGTCCGGTCAATCCTTACCTATCCGCAATATTGGGCCTACAGGCTGACCGGTGCTGCTGCCAACGAGGTAACGTCGCTCGGTTGCCATACGGATCTCTGGAGACCTCATGAGGGGCGTTTTTCCTCGCTCGTCGATGCGCTGGATATTCGCAACCTGATGGCTCCGGTGCATTCAGCCTTTGATCAGGTCGGTATGGTCCGCGCTGATATTGTTTCGGGAATTTCCCTGCCCGAACCTGTTCCGGTGTTTTGCGGCATTCACGATTCCAACGCTTCGCTTTTGCCGTATCTTACGGAAAGGGACGCGCCATTCGCTGTGGTTTCGACGGGTACATGGGTCATCAATTTCGCCGTGGGCGGCGATGTCGACCGGCTGGATATGATGCGCGACGCATTGGCGAATGTCGATGCATACGGACGTGTCGTCCCCTCGGCCCGTTTCATGGGCGGCCGGGAGTTCGAGATTCTGACAAGCGAGCTGGGCATTCTGGATCAGGATCGGGCCAGGGCCGCATTGCCTGACGTCATCGAGAAACGCCTGATGCTGTTGCCGAATATCGTTGCCGGATCCGGGCCGTTCCCGGGGCGCGTGCGAGAATGGATGAATGGGGAGAGCGCGTCTACCGATGAGCGCTGGGCTGCAGCCTGTCTCTATTTTGCGCTGATGACGGAGACCTGCCTTGAGCTGGCGGGCGGCAGGGGGCCTATCCTCGTTGAAGGACCGTTTGCTCTCAACGCACTCTATCTTAGTCTGCTCTCCAGCCTGACGGGCAGGGAGGTGATTGCAGTTCCTGGCTCGACTGGTACGAGCCAGGGGGCGGCTTTGTTGGCAGGCATAAAACCGGCTGACCGCCGCGGCGTTCCCGCCGTTGTAATCGATTGCACGGGCCTTTCTGCTTACAGGGCGGATTGGCTCACCAGCACTTGAGCCTTGCTCCGGCCGGAATGCACGTGGAGAGCCAAGTTGCGGGCTGGGGCTGTTGACAGCTGTCAACGTCTTCCGCATGCGCCGGAAAACAAGGCTCTTGATAACCGGGATCCCATGTTTTCAGACGATGCTCTTAGGCCTATAGTACGAATCAACAGGATATCCCTGCTCCGAGCCTTCAGCCAGATATGGTTAACTATCCAGTAGCGAAACTAAATGCTTGATTAGGTTTCGTATCGCCTAGCTTGTCGCGATTTTTCAAGATGTTAACTGGCCCGGATTTCCACCAAAACAACGTGATCTCGACGCCATCCGTTCCATATCAGGTTATGCCCAAGGGGTTTCATGATCCGTTAACGGGCAAGTCTCTGTGCCTTCATCTTTCAGGCTCAAGACGAGCTTGGCTGTGGCTTCGCTCTCAGCGTCCGATCGCAGGTTTCAATCGGCGGCGTGTCTCGCTGGGGCTTTCAGCGTAACTGGCACGATAGCTGCGCGAAAAAGCCGAAGCGGAGTTGAAACCGGTCTCGGCGGCAATATCGGCAAAGCTCGCTCTGGTCTCGATCACCTTTCGACGAGCGGCGTTGAGGCGAAGTGCGAGATAGTGGGTATGAGGCGCTGCGCCCATCGTCTGGTGAAAGAGATCCTGAAGGTGGCGGATACTGACGCCCGACCGTCTGGCGAGTTTTGAGAGAGAGAGTGGTGCCTCGACCGTATTCTCCATGAGCTTTACTGCAGCCTGTACGCGCGGGTCGATCTTTTCCGTGCTGCGGATAAGCGGATGATCGGCAAAATCTCTTTCGCGGCGCTCCTGTTCGTAAATGAACAGCCTCGATATCTCGAGCGCCAGCGAATAGCCGTTGGCACGGCGGATCAGTTCCAGCATGAGGTCGAGCGTTGGGAGCGGACCACCGGTGGTGATACGTTTGGCGTCGATAACGAACCGCTCGCGGATCATGGTGACCTGCGGATAGGCGCGGGAGAAATCGTCGAAATCCTCCCAATGGCTGGTAGCCGAGAAACCATCAAGCAGACCGGCTTCGGCGAGGATGAAAGCGCCGCTCTCTATGCCGGCGATCAATGTCCGGTGGCGGGCGGTTCGCGAAAGGAGAAATTTCAGTTCGCGGGTTGCCGCGCTTTTCCAGTTGTAACTGGCCAGAACAAAAAGCGGATCGGTTTCGCGGCCGGGGCGGAATGCGCCTGAGACAGGGACGGGGATGCCGGATGTCGTCTCGACCGATCGGCCGTCAGGAGAGTAGATCGTCCAGCGGTAGAGATTTCGCCCGGCGATACGGTTTGCAGCGCGTAAGGGCTCGATGACCGAGGATAGCAGAATGAGGTTGGTTTCAGGCAAGAGGAGAATGTCGATATGCTGGTTATCATCCATGCGCTTCCCTTCGCTGCATTCCGAAAATGTATAGAGCAGTGCCGATAGTGGAAAGCATTTTCCTTTTCCGTCGCTCGTAATGGCGGCAGCGAAAAGGAGGGAGCAATGCCGCTCGAGATGAACCGCGAGGTCTTCATTACCTGTGCCGTGACCGGTGCCGGCGATACCACTGGAAAATCCGGCCACGTTCCGATCACCCCGAAACAGATTGCTGACTCGGCTATCGATGCCGCCAGGGCAGGGGCGGCGGTGGTGCACTGCCATGTTCGAAACCCTCAGACCGGGGCAGCGGCGCGCAACCTTGAACTCTACAGGGAAGTCACCGATCGCATCCGGTCTGCTGATGTGGATGTCGTGTTGAACCTGACGGCTGGCATGGGTGGCGATCTGGTCTTCGGCAATGTCGAGGCACCGTTCCCTTATAATCCCGATGGCACCGATATGGCGGGTGCGACCGAGCGCGTTGCGCATGTCGCCGAGTGCCTGCCGGAAATCTGCACGCTCGATTGCGGCACAATGAACTTCTCGCTTGGCGACTATGTGATGACCAACACGCCCTCGATGCTGCGCGAAATGGCGCGGCAGATGACGGCGCTCGGCGTGCGCCCCGAGATCGAAGCCTTCGATACCGGTCACCTGTGGTTCGCCAAGCAACTGGTGGAGGAGGGGCTGATCGAGGACCCGGTGCTGATCCAGCTCTGCATGGGCATTCCCTGGGGCGCGCCGGACGATCTCAACACATTCATGGCAATGGTCAATAACGTGCCGAAGAGCTGGACCTTCTCGGCCTTCTCGATCGGCCGCAATGCGCTCGCCTATCCGGCGGCTGCGGTTCTGGCCGGCGGCAACGTCCGGGTAGGGCTGGAGGACAATCTC
This sequence comes from Aliirhizobium wenxiniae, assembly GCF_014201355.1. Taxonomy (GTDB): domain Bacteria; phylum Pseudomonadota; class Alphaproteobacteria; order Rhizobiales; family Rhizobiaceae; genus Neorhizobium; species Neorhizobium wenxiniae. The sequence goes on along the minus strand of NZ_JACHEG010000004.1, from coordinate 33,217 downwards.
TACGCCGGCAAGGGGCAGCTCGCGACCAATGCGCAATTGGTGGAGAAGGCCGTCGGGGTGATCGAGGGCATGGGTGCGAAGATCATCGGGCCGGATGCGGTGCGAGAGAAACTGAAGCTGGTGAAGCGGTAGGAGTTGCCGCTCAATCACGAACTGCTGAGCGAAACGCCGCCCCTCACCCTCTCCCCGTAAACGGGGAGAGGGGACGTGCCCCGCTCGACAACGGCGAGGGACGGAGAGGTTGCAGCTAGCGTCCTTCTCTCCGTCAAGACGGGGAGAAGGTGCCGGTAGGCGGATGAGGGGCAACACGACGGAACACGGGGAGTAAAATCATGACGAGTATCCAGAAGGCAGCCTGTATCGGTGGTGGGGTGATCGGCGGAGCGTGGGCCGCCCGGTTCCTGCTCGGCGGGATAGACGTGTCGATGTACGATCCGCATCCGGAAGCCAAACGTATCGTCGGCGAGGTACTGGCGAATGCCGAGCGCGCTTATGCCATGCTGACCATGGCGCCGCTGCCGCCAAAGGGAAGGCTGACCTTCTGCGGGAGCGTGGAAGAGGCTGTCGCAGGGGCTGACTGGATTCAGGAAAGCGTACCCGAGCGCATCGACCTCAAGCGTAACGTGATTACCGAGATCGACAGATATGCCGATCCGGAAGCGCTGATCGGTTCGTCGACCTCGGGCATCATGCCGACCGAGCTGCAACGTGACATGCAGCATCCCGACCGGATGTTCGTCGCCCATCCTTATAATCCGGTCTATCTTCTGCCGCTGGCCGAACTTGTGGGTGGGGAGCGGACTTCAGCCGAAACGCTGAAGCGCGCCAGAGACAGGCTGGCGCCGATCGGGATGAAGGGCGTCATCCTGAAAAAGGAGATAGAGGCCTTTGTTGGCGACCGGCTGCTGGAAGCCATTTGGCGCGAGGGGCTGTGGCTGATTCATGACGACATCTGCGATACCGAGACGCTCGATGACGTGATCCGCTATTCCTTCGGCATGCGCTGGGCTCAAATGGGCCTGTTCGAAACCTATCGGATTGCAGGCGGTGAGGCGGGCATGCGCCATTTTCTCGCGCAGTTCGGCCCCTGCCTTTCATGGCCTTGGACGAAGCTGACGGATGTGGTCGATCTCGATGATGCGCTGGTCGACAAGATCGCCGCGCAATCGGACGCCCAGTCCGGTGCCCGTGGCATACGCGAGCTTGAGCGTATCCGCGACGAGAACCTAGTCGGCATCATGCAGGCTCTCAAGGCGGGAGATGGCGGAAAGGGCTGGGGTTCCGGGAAGGTGCTGGCCGATTTCGAAAAGCGTCTCTGGGCAAAGGGTGGCGGCAGGAAGGAAGCACCCGACATTTCGCAGCCGCTGCGGCTGGTCGATACAAGGGTAAGCGCTGCATGGGTGGATTATAACGGTCACATGACCGAACACCGTTATCTGCAGGTTTTCGGCGACACGTCCGATGCGCTTTTGCGGCTGATCGGTGTCGACTTCGCCTATGTCGAAGGGGGGCACAGCTATTACACGGTCGAAACCCATATCCGGCATCTTGGCGAGGCAAAGCTCGGGCAGGGGCTTTATGCAAGGCTGCAGGTGCTCGGCTTCGATGAAAAACGCATCCGGTATTTTACCACCATTCATGATGCGCAGAGCGACGAGGTGCTTGCGACCGCCGAACAACTGATGCTGCATGTGAGTGCCAAGGCCGGCAAGTCTTCCGCCGCACCGGCAGAGATTCTGGCCAGACTTGCACCTATAGCAGACGCTCATGCCAAGCTGCCGGTGCCGCAAGGGGTAGGGCGGTCCGTGGGGCAGAAGGTCGTATAGGGGGCGGTTACGTCCAGCAAGCGATCCTTCTTGCCAGATCAGGGAAACGGCCTGATCCGGTAAGGACGCCAAAATTGCGAAACCGAAAAAGCCGCCGAGGACATTCCCGGCGGCTGTTTGCTTATTGGAGATGGCTCTGGATCAACTGGCCTTTGCCTTCAGCTCCAGCCTGCGACGGTGAAGGACCGGCTCGGTGTAACCGTTAGGCTGCTCGCGCCCCTTCAGAACCAGATCGAGTGCAGCCTCAAATGCGATAGAGCCGTCGAAGTCTTTTGCCATTGGATTATAGAGCGGATCACCGGCGTTCTGGCCGTCGACCACCTTTGCCATGCGCTTCATCGTCTCGACGATCTGCTCTTCGGTTACGACCTTGTGGTGCAGCCAGTTGGCCATGTGCTGGGCCGAAATGCGCAGCGTCGCACGGTCTTCCATCAGGCCGACATTATTGATGTCCGGCACCTTGGAGCAGCCGACGCCCTGATCGATCCAGCGCACGACATAACCGAGAATGCCTTGTGCATTGTTGTCGAGCTCGCGGCTTATTTCCTCCGGCGTCCAGTTGGGGCGCGGCGCCACCGGCACTGAAAGAATGTCGGAAAGCTTGGCTCGGGCACGGCTTTTCAGGCTTTTTTGAACTGCTGCCACATCGACCGTGTGATAGTGGGTAGCATGTAGCGTTGCCGCCGTTGGTGACGGTACCCAGGCGGTATTGGCGCCCGCCTTCGGGTGGCCGATCTTCTGTTCCAGCATCGCCGCCATGAGGTCGGGCATCGCCCACATGCCCTTGCCGATCTGGGCATGGCCGGAAAGACCGCATTCGAGCCCGATATCGACATTCCAGTTCTCATAGGCCGCGATCCATGCAGCCTGTTTCATGTCACCCTTGCGGATCATCGGGCCGGCTTCCATCGAGGTATGGATCTCGTCGCCGGTGCGGTCGAGGAAGCCGGTGTTGATGAAGACGACACGATCCTTCGCAGCCCGGATCGCTTCCTTGAGGTTGACCGTCGTACGCCGCTCCTCGTCCATGATGCCCATCTTTATTGCATTCCTGGGCAGGCCGAGCGCATCTTCCACGCGCGAAAAAATTTCGGCGGCGAAGGCGACTTCTTCCGGCCCGTGCATCTTCGGCTTTACCACATACATCGAGCCGTGCCGTGAGTTCTTCCTGCGGCCCTTCGATCCGTCGGTCCGGCCGATATCGTGGATGGCGATCAACGCAGTGATCATTGCATCCATTATGCCTTCCGGCACTTCAGCGCCGTCGCGATCGAGGATGGCCGGGTTGGTCATCAGGTGGCCGACATTGCGAACCAGCATCAGCGATCGGCATTTCAGCTCGAAACTCGACCCGTCCGGTGCCGTGTAGTCGAGATCAGGATTGAGCTTGCGGGTGAATGTCTTAGCCCCTTTGGACACCTCTTCCGTCAGATCGCCCTTCATCAGGCCGAGCCAGTTGCGGTAGACAACGACCTTGTCTTCGGCATCGACGGCTGCGACCGAATCCTCGCAGTCCATGATCGTTGTAATCGCCGATTCAACCCAGACATCCGAGATATGGGCCGGATCATCCTTGCCGATTGCGGTCGTCGCATCGATCAGGATCTCGACATGGAGATTGTTCTTCTTCAGGAGGATCTGCGTCGGCGCCGCAGCATTACCCAGATAGCCGGCAAATTGAGCCGGATCGGTGAGCCCCGTTACCTGTCCATCGGTGAGCGTCACGAACAGGGCCGAGGTATCGATCTTGAATGACGCAACATCTTTCCAGCTCGCGCCGGAGAGCGGCGCAGAGCGATCAAGAAAATCGCGCACCCAGGCAATGACTTTCGCACCGCGGACCGGATTGTATCCCTTGCCCTTATCGGCGCCCTCATTTTCCGGGATCGCATCGGTACCGTAAAGCGCATCATAGAGCGAACCCCAGCGAGCATTGGCGGCATTCAGGGCGTAGCGGGCATTCATCACCGGCACGACCAACTGAGGGCCGGCGATAGTGGCGATTTCCGAATCGACGTTTTCGGTCGAAACACGGAAATCGGGGCCTTCGGGCAAAAGGTAGCCAATCTCACGCAGAAAGGCCTCGTAGACAGCCATATCGCTCGGCGCACCGTTCTTCCGGTACCAGTCGTCGATCTTGGCCTGGAAGGCATCGCGCTTGGCGAGAAGGGTGCGGTTTTTCGGAGCCAGCTCGTGGACGATCGCCGAGAACTGCTCGAAAAAGCGATCGGTATCGACGCCCGTATCGGGAAGAGCTTCCTCCACCAGGAAGCGATAGAGTTGCTCGTCAATCTGAAGACCGGCGATTTCCTTGCGTGCCATACGGTTTCTCCCCTAAAACGTTTCTATTCTGCGAAAGATGGCGGCGAATGATTGGTAATTACAACAGACATCAATGAAAATGACTTGTTCCCAAAAGGATAAAATCATTTTTTTGAACCCGTCGTTTCCCAATAAGGTTCGGGTCCGTAGATCCGCTGAAGATGTTCGGAAAATGCGCGAACCTTTGGCGGAATGAACTGGCGGCTGGGGTAGACGGCCGAGACTGTTGTGTTTTGCGGCCCTTCATACCCTGGAAGCACTTGTACCAGTCTGCCTGTCGAAAGCTCCGTGCCGATATCCCACGTGGAGCGCAACGCTATGCCAAGTCCGGAAATCACCGCTTCACGGATAACCTCGCTGGAATTCGTCTTCAGCTTGCCCTCGGGACGATGGGTGAGAGATCCTTCCGGCCCCTCCAGTCGCCAGGGCTCTCCGTTGTGCGCCGGCAGACATGTGTGATTTGCCAACTCCCGCATTGTCTCGGGAACGCCAAACCGCGCGAGATACTCCGGGGAGGCGCAGAGTATCCGTCGGGTTGCCGCCAGTTTTCGCGCGACCAGTCCGGAATCCTTGAGGGCGGAGATGCGGATGGCGAGATCATAGCCTTCACTGATGATATCCGTGAAGGCGTCAGACAACACGAGCTCTACAGAAACATTCGGATAAAGCTCCATAAAGCCTCTGAGATGCGGTGCTACATGCATTCGCCCGAAAGAAGTCGGAGCACTTACCCTCAACTCGCCCGCGATTTCTGCTGAACGTCCCGAAACGAAATTCTCGGCCTCCTGCACGCTTGCCAGAATTTCGATAACACGCTCGTAAAATGCTTGCCCCGTCTCGGTGATCGCGATCTGTCGGGTCGTTCTCTGGAGTAGTCGTACCCCCAGTGAAGTTTCAAGACGCTTGATCGCCTTGGAGACGACGGCAGGAGAAAGGCCGAGAATACGGCCGGTCTCAGACATGCTGCGCGTCGACGCGACCTTGGCGAAAATCTGGAGATCGCCCAAGTCTTTCATCGATATTTTCTCCCCGCCAGAATAAATAATCTACATTATTTCCCATAGCGGACCTTAGAGGATTGCACCAGATTTCGATTTCTTCGTGCAGAAACCCTGCCGAATTCTGGAGATCTTGTGGTGTTGGTCGTCAAGCGTCTTGAGGAATAGCGCTCCATCAGCGACGCTGACCGCACTTACCGGCGTGTCGCAGCAGCATTGTTGCCAGCCCCACGCCTATGTTTGGTGTGTGCCTTCAAGATTTCGGCGTCCGAGGGCGGACACATCAGATGAAATCCCACATCGTTCCAACCAAGGGTGTCCCCCGGTTGGAACGTAGATTTCACAGGGTGGGCGGCTTGATATCGAAGCAGTCTCTCGTTGTTGAATAGGCGCTACCTCCCATCCTTCCAACGGCATCAAGTGCCATCGGGTCTATGTGGAAACGCTCGTTGATGATGTCGCTTCGCAGTCGTGCGGCGACGATCTCGCCAAGAATAATTTCTCGCGATTTGCCCAAGTCGATGAAGCTATGCAGCCTGCATTCCAGTGCCGCGGGAGATTCAGCAATTGCTGGAGACGCTACCTTGACGCCCGAACGAAGGGTCAATCCCGCCATTTCGACTTCGTTGACATGTTCGTCAAACGGGAAAGCAGTGGTGTTCATTGCATCGGCGAGCGAATGGGAGACTATGTTCACCGTAAAAACGCCGACATCGCGAATGTTGCGAGCGGTGTCCTTTGAACGGCCATCGGCTCGGTATTCGATGCCTAGGCCGATGATCGGCGGATCGGAACTGAGGCAACCGAAAAAGCTGTAAGGGGCTGCATTGGGCCGGCCACCGGCATCGACCGTCGTCACCCAGGCGATTGGCCTGGGTACGATCGTGCCGATCATGATCTTGTATTTGTCGCGCGGCTCTATTTCCGAAAAATCGATGGTAATCGTGTCTGTCATTGACCTGCTTGAATTCCTGAAAGAGATCCCTTCGGCCATGATGACGGCCGAAGGGAAAGAAGGCTTGCCTTTCGGCGGCTATTACTGGCCTGCGTCGATTTTCACCTCGGCCATTGCTTGTCTTTCCAGGCCGTACTTCTTGAGCAGGGACATATAGGTACCGTCCTTGATGAGTGAGGTGATTGCTCCCGCCACCGCGTCACGCATGGCCGGGTCTTTCTTGCTAACGGCAAGACCGAAAAGTGTCTCGATCAGCGGATCGCCGACGAGAATATAGGTGTCAGGCTCGTCTCGCATTAGGTGGCTTACATATTCCGGGCCAAGCACGGCGGCATCGAGACGACCCTGCTTGAGATCCAGGCGCGCCGCAGTGGCCCCTTGCGTGCCGTTCACGGTCATGGCCGCCTTGCCGGTGCCGACGCAATTCTTTTCATTCCATGCTTTTGTAGCAGGGAAATAATTCGTTGAACTGGGCGCTCCTACGGTCAATCCGCAGAGGTCGGCACTGGTCTTCAACTTTTGCGCGTTCGCAACAGTCGTGAAGGGCTGTGCCCCGGTGCGCAGATAATCCACGAATGTCATTTTCTCGCGGCGGCTGGGAAGATCGCTGATCGCAGTTCCCACAAGATCGACGCGCCCAACTTCCAAGGCGGTCGCCAACTGTTCGAAACTCAGTTCTTCCCATTTGACCTCAATACCCATTTTTTGGGCCATTGCGGTGACCAGGTCGACATTGAAGCCAAGTCGTTCATTGGTCTTCGGGTTCCGATAGGCCATCGGCGGATAGGTCGACTCGATCGCTACAATTATGTTGCCTTTTTCCTTCAGTGCTGGCGGCACGACAAGATCCGAGGCATTCGAGGTGTATGGGGTAAGCAGTGTCGCGGCGAGAAAAACGGCCGGGGCGAATACTGATTTTGCACTTTTCATATCTGTTCCCATTTTTTCTTTGTCACAGAGTATCCGGCCGCTAGCGTTGCCGGACTGGTATGCGCGGAAAGAATGCGAATGAGAATTTTTTCAGCCCAACGAATTAATTTCGTAGAATCTAGTCGCATTTGGAATAGATCGGGCTGACGCGATGAAAACAGGGTGGTTGGCAAAGATGTCTATTCGCGCGCCGAATAATCCTGCCCTATTTATTATAGTCAGGGTCAGAAGTACTCAGGGATTGCAACCCCGCGAATAGAAGGCTCACGCCTGCGTATTCAGTGTGGCGTGTTGTACCATCGCGACCCTAACGCTTCGAAGGAAGGCTTTTGCAACACGCGATAACGGCCTCTTCCCTGATTGTACGGCCGATGCACTGACCTCGCAGGAGGTGCTGAGCGGGCGCACCACGATCGCATCCTGTTGTACACAGAGCGGCGACAAAGGATCGACGATCGCAACCCCCACGCCATTACTGGCCAATATGCAGGCTGCGTGGCAATAACGAACCTCGATCGAGAATTGATACGGCACGTTTGCCTTGTCGAAAATTGTGCGAACAAGATTTCCCATGCGCGTGTGGCGATCGAGCGCAATGAACGTGTGCTGTGCCAAATCCTCCGGCATGATGACGGTTTTATCCGCAAGTGGATGTCCGAGCGGCATGACGCAAACCATGCTACCGGAGTAGAGCCGTTCGGTATCAAGCATCGGCTGATGCTCGCCCAGCGCCATGACAAAACCGAGCTCTGCAATACCGGCGTCGACGCTGTCCAGCACATGCTCCAATCGCCGTACATCGAAAGAGACCTTCACATTGGGCATATCGCGTCGGAACGCCGACAGCGCCTTGGGGATGATGCTGTAACCCATGGGTGGGGTTGCAATGATCCGTACATGGCCGGCTTTGTGTTCCCGGAAGTCCTGCACCCGCAATTCAAGCGCGGCGTGCAACGAGAAGATCGGCTCGGAGTCTTCATACAGCGAACGGGCTTCCATGGTCGGAAACAGGCGGTTGTTGATCCGCTCGAACAGGGGAAAGCCGAGTTGCGTTTCCAGATGCTTGATTGCATTGCTGACCGCTGGCTGCGAGAGCCCTAGCTCACGCCCCGCGCCTATCGTCGTTTCGTTGCGAATGACCGCCCGAAGCAGTTCCAGTTGACGCAGGTTCATATAATTTCGCTCGATATATCCATGCTATTCCATTCAATATGCAAATAGTATGCCGTATGGGAATTCATCCTCCTATAATCACCTCGAATAGCAGGACCGTTTTTATAATAGTCGTCTCGACTGCCGTCATGAGCACCTCTCGGCTAAGCTATGGCAATCAGGTGCTCCGGATTTTGTGATCCTGCAAGTCCAGCGCCAATTGCTTTGTCGACTTCCTCTCCTTGAATAAAAAGTCATGCAGATAGTGATCATCAATCCGAACTCGTCGCCCGAAGTGACAGAGGCCATCGATGAAAGCATCGGGGCGATGCGCCTTGCGGGCGCGCCGGAACTGCGTGCCGAGAGGCTTGAGGACGGCTCGTTTTCACGATTAATGGAGTAAAGACATGCCACAAGTGCCGCGGAAGGCAACCGGAACCACAGCCGTTTATGGCAGCTACGTTCTCGTTCGCGAAGAAGGCTTGCCGGTTGTCAAACGCGATCAGTGGGTGGTGATCGAAGGAGACCGGATCGCTGCCGTTTCCGCGTCTCGGCCGGCGAATGCCGATCATGTGCTCGACCGTCCCGGACGGTTCATTCTTCCGGGGCTGTTGAACCTGCACAATCACTGCTTCTCCGAAGCTGTCGCCCGTACCCATGCAGAGGATGGTGGCGGTCGCAAGAACAGCCAGAGCGTCGTCTACAGCGTGCTTCTGCCTCTGACGAAAAGCGGCATCGACATCCTGACGCCCGAGGAGCGCATGGCGATCGGGCGCCTCGGCATCCTGCAGCTTCTCAAGGGTGGTGCGACGACGGTGATGGAACCGTTCCGCAACGGGATACCCGAAATGTTCGATGCGGCGCTCGAAATGGGACTGCGTTTCTATGGTGCTCCCTATCTGTTTTCCAGCGCCAATCCGAAGGCTGATGCAAAGGGCGTCGTGCAATATGATGTTGCTGACGCGTCAGGCAGCGATTCCGAGCGAGATCTTGCCACCTGGAACGACATCCACGGCAAATGGCATGGACTGGACGGCGGGCGTATCCAGGTCACGATGAGCCCGCATGCCACGGATACTTGCGATCCCGACCTGCTGCGGGCAGCTCACGCACGTGCTCGCGAACTCGGCGTCCAGGTAACCACACATCTCGCCCAGAGCGTGCGTGAAGTCGAAGTGATCGGCCAGCGTTACGACGGGCGCACCCCTGCGGAATATCTCGACTGGCTCGGCCTGCTCGGACCGGATCTCCTGGCAGCGCATTGCATTGCCTGCTCCGATACCGACCTCGACTTGATGGCAAAACGCGACATGACGGTTCTCAACTGCCCGCGCGTCTTCGCGCGCACTGGCAAGACGGCCGCTTTCTCCCGTTTCGCCGAAAAAGGCATTCGGACCGTGGTCGGCACAGATGGTTACAACATGGACCTGCTCGGAGAGATCAATGCGGCAGCAATGATTTCCAAGATCGTCTTTGGCGATGCGACCGTCGCATCCTCGCAGACGATGATCGATGCCGTGACGGCTCAGGCTGCCGCCGCCATCAGGCGGCCGGATCTCGGGGAAATTCGCCCTGGCGCCACCGCCGATCTGACGGTGGTCGACATGACCCATCCTCATCTGCAGCCGCTGTTCGATCCCATGAAGGCGCTTGTCGCACTCGCCAACAGGGCCAATATCGACAGCGTCATCGTCGATGGCCGGGTTCTGGTTGAGAACGGCGCCTACAGGCTTGCCGACGAGGCGGCAATCACCGAGGCCGGAAGTGCCGCGATTGCCCGCATATGGGACCTGCCGGAAGCCCGGGCGGCCTTCGCATCCTGATCCGGAGCGTCAGCGTCACCCGCTGACGCATTCATTGACCGATGCCGGATGTGGGTCGGCAGTCAGTAGCGACATAAAAAGGGAGGCAATTGCCTCCCTTTTTCGTTCTCTGCTTGTGACAGGCCGTGGAAGTGTCCTCAGGCCTCCGTTTCCCATTCCGATCCCCAGACCTGAACCTTGTGATCCGCTGAAATCTCGCGGAATTCGCGCTTTTGCGGAACATAGTCGATCGAGCGAATAGGGCTTTTCAATTCCAATGGCGCGGCGGCGCTTGGTCCCCGGCGTAAAGTGGGATCGGGGATCGGGACGGCCGAGAGCAGGCGCTTGGTATAGGGATGCTGCGGGTTCTCGAAAATTGCGGTCCGTGAGCCGATCTCGACGATTTCGCCAAGATACATGACCGCTACCCGATGGGCGATGCGTTCCACCACCGACATGTCGTGACTGATGAAGAGGAAGGATATGCCGAGAGACGCCTGCAATTCCATCATCAGGTTGACGACCTGTGCCTTCACGGAAACGTCCAGCGCCGAGACGGATTCATCGGCGACGATCAGCTTCGGATCCAGCATAAGCGCGCGCGCGATGCAGATGCGCTGACGCTGGCCACCGGAGAACTGGTGTGGAAACCGGTCGATCGCGTCCGGCCCGAGGCCGACGCGGCGCAGAATTTCCGCGACCTTCTCCATGGCCTCAGCGCGCGTGCCAAGACCGTGTTCGAGAAAAGGCTCGGCAATCGAAGAACCAATCCGCGCGCGGGGATTAAGGCTGGAGAATGGGTCCTGAAAGATCATCTGGATGCTGCGGCGCATCCGACGCAGATCGGGGCCTCGAACCGACTTGGCATCGAAACCGTCGACGGTGATGGAGCCCGAAACCGGCTCGGTCAGCCTCATGATCGAGCGCCCGGTCGTCGACTTGCCGCAACCGGATTCTCCGACCAGCGCCAGCGTTTCGCCTTCAGCGATCGAAAAGGAAACATTCTCGACCGCATGAACCCGCCCCGAGATGCGGTTGAGCAGACCCGAACGGATGTCGAACCGCGTCACCAGGTTCTGCACGTCAAGGACCATCGGTTGGTAACGAGCCGGTGCCGCTGTCGGTTTTTCCGGCTCCTGAATTGCGCCGGTTTCCATATCCACCTTGGGGAAGGGAACCGGCAGTTCGGTGCCGCGCATGGAGCCGAGCCGAGGCACGGAAGCCGGCAATGCCCTTGTGTAGGGATGGGCGGGTTGCCGGAAGATCGTTTCGGTACGCTCGGTTTCCACCTGATCGCCTCGGAACATTACCACCGTGCGGTCGGCGATCTCGGCGACGACGCCCATGTCGTGGGTAATGAAAAGCACGGACATGCCGCCATCGGCCTGCAATTCCCGAATGAGGTCGAGGATCTGCGCCTGGATGGTGACGTCGAGCGCAGTCGTCGGTTCGTCAGCAATGAGCAGTTTCGGACGGCAGGCTAGCGCCATCGCGATCATCACACGTTGCCGCATCCCGCCGGAAAGGTTGTGCGGATATTCCGCCAGACGCCGTTCGGCGGCCGGAATACGGACACGGTTGAGCAGCCTGCGTGCTTCGGCGAGTGCCTCGGCATTGGAAAGATCACGATGCCATTTCAAGGCTTCCGCGAGCTGGAAGCCAATGGTCAGAACCGGATTGAGGCTGGTCATCGGCTCCTGGAAGACCATTGCCGCCTCATCACCGCGCAGGGCCTGCATGGCCTGCGGCGGCAGATCGAGTACGTCGCGGCCGTTGAGCAATATCTGGCCGTTGATCCGGCTTGTCGCCTTGGGCAGGAGCCGCATGATTGCAAGAGCCGTAACGCTCTTGCCTGAGCCTGACTCGCCGACCACGGCGACAGTCTCGTTGGCGCCGACATCGAAGGAAATATTGCGGACGACAGGTTTCCAGTAATCGGCAGAACCGAAGGAAACTGTGAGGTCGCGCACTGAAAGGACTGTATCGGAAGTCGTCTCAGGTGCCGGATGAAGAGTGTCTGACATGATCATGGCGCTCACCGGGACGTTGTTCTTTGGGCATTGCGGGGATCCAGCATGTCACGCAGTCCATCGCCGAGGAGATTGATGGCGAGAACCGTGATCGACAGGAAAACTGCCGGGTAAAAGATGATGAAGGGCTTCACCAGCCAGAGGGCGCGCCCCTCCGCCATGATATTGCCCCAGGACGGAATGACGGGAGGCACGCCTGCTCCGATGAAGGACAGGATCGATTCCGAAATCATCGCGCTGGCGCAGACATAGGTCGCCTGGACGATCAAGGGAGCAAGCGTGTTGGGAAGGATGTGCTTGAAAATGATCGTTGGCAGGCGCGTGCCTCCGGCGACCGCGGCTTCGACATAGGGCTGCTCACGCAGGCTGAGCACCGTGCCGCGCACCAGTCGTGCCGTTCGCGGGATTTCCGCAATGGTGATGGCGATGATGACGTTGGTCACAGATCCTTTGCTGATCGACATCAGCGCCACGGCAAGCAGGATCGCCGGAATGGACATGAGGCCGTCCATAAACCGCATGACGACGGCGTCGATTGCCTTGACGAAACCCGACATGAGGCCGATCGCAAGGCCGCCAATGGTCGATAGAACCGCCACCGCAAAGCCTACGATCAACGAGACCTGGGCTCCGTAGAGCACGCGCGTATAGAGGTCGCGACCGAGCATGTCTGTGCCGAACCAGTGGCTGGCCGAGGCAGACTGGGCGCGCCGCGCGGCGTCGATGTAGGACGGATCCGTGTTTGACAGCAAAGGTGTGAGAAATGCGATCAGGAGGATGATGCCGAGCAGGATGGCTCCGGCAATGACCGTGGGATAACGCGTGGTTTCCTTGAGGAAGCCGCTTGCGGATGTGTCGATGGCAGACATCGTTTCGCTCCCTTCAATAGCGGATGCGTGGATCGACGAAGGTGTAGGCGATGTCGATCAGCAGGTTGACGAGAACGTAGGAAATGGAAAACAGCAGGACGATCGCCTGGATCACCGGGTAGTCGCGCCGCAGGATCGATTCCATCGTCAGGCGCCCGAGGCCGGGAATGGCAAACACGCTTTCCGTTACGACGGCGCCGCCGATAAGAAGCGCGACGCCGATGCCGATGACGGTAATGATGGGGACGGAGGCGTTTTTCAGGGCATGGACGAACAGGATGGCGTGGCGGCCGACGCCCTTGGCCTCGGCAGTGCGGATATAATCCTGCTGCAGCACCTCCAGCACGGCCGTCCGGGTGATACGGGTAATCAGCGCGATATAGGCCGAACTCAGTGTAAGACACGGCAGGACGAGATGCTGGAACCAGCGCGAAACACCCTGGCCGATCGGGGCATAACCCTGAACCGGCAGCCAGCCGAGTTTTAGTGAAAAGCTCCAGACCAGCGCATAACCGACGACGAAGACGGGAACGGAAAAACCGAGGACCGCAAAAACGGTGATGAAGTGATCGACTTTGGTGCCGGCGCGCCATGCGGCGATGACGCCGAGCGGTACGGCAATGCAGACCGCCAGGATCAGGGTCGGCAGCATCAGGGACAATGTCGGCTCGATCCGCTGCCCGATCATCTGCGACACCGGCATGTTGGTCAAAAGGGAGGTGCCGAGATCGAACTGCATGATCGATGCGATCCAGGTGCCGAACCTGAGAAGAAACGGGTCGTTCAGCCCGAGATTGGCACGAATGCGCGCAATGTCCTCAGCCGTCGCATGTTCGCCGGCAATGACCGCCGCGGGGTCGCCGGGCGTCAGATAAAGAAGCGAAAAGACGATGAACGCGACAATCAGCATTACTGGGATGGTCGCCAGGATGCGTCTCAAAATATAGGCATACATGGACTGTTCCCTTATGCGCTGGTTTCGACGCAGGTATTCGCTCGCGTCACCGTTTCTTCCAGAGGGGGACCGACATGATCGGCGACCCACAAGGCAAGCAGGGCGCATGCCTTCATGAAATCGTTGATCTCCATGGCTTCGTCCGGATTGTGGCTGCCGTTCTCATTGCGAACGAAAAGCATGGTTGCGGCGACACCGGCTTCCGCAAAGGCTGCCGAGTCATGCGAGGCCGGGCTGCCGATCTGGGTCACGTTGAGGCCGGCGGCCGCGGCCGCGGTCTGCATTTCCGAGATGATCTTCTGCGACATGACGCCGACGGCCGCACTGGCGCGCTTGCCAAGTTCGAAACGCACGCCGCGTTCGCGTTCGATACGAGCGACCTGCTCAAGGAAAAAAGCCTCGAGACGGGCAAGCACTGAGGGATCGTAGGCACGGACATCGAGGCTGAACGCGAAAGCGCCCGGCACGCTGGTCATGCCATGCACGGCCGAGTCCGTGTGGAAACGCCCGAATGTCACCGCCAACGGCACGCCGGCTGCCTCCTCCTCGCGCCATTTTGCATCCATTGCCATGGCAAGGTCGGCTGCCGCCATGGCGGCATCCCGGCGAAAACGGCGAGGCGTTCCGACATGGTCCTGACGGCCAGTGATATTTGCTTCTGGATAGCGGAAATTGCCAGGAATGCCGCTGCATATCGCAAGCGGCACCTGCATTTCGACAAGGCTGGGGGCCTGCTCGATATGAACCTCGAGAAACGCCTGTATGGAAGAGGGATCAAGGGATTTTTCCCGGCGGGCGATTGCCTGCGGATCGCCGCCGCATTCGGCGATATGTTCGGCCAGTGTCCGGTTTGTATCGATCCGGCGTGCTTCGAGCCCGCCATCCGGCAAGCTACCCAATGCCGAGCGGCTGCCGATATAGGAAACTCCAAACCAGACGCTTTCTTCCGCCCTGACGCCCATCGCGATGACATCGCAAGCGGGCTTCAAGCCCAGGTCCTTCAGAGCCGCGATTACCGCCAATCCGGCGACAACGCCTGCGGCACCATCGAAGTTGCCGCCATGCGGGACGCTGTCGAGATGCGAGCCCATGATGATTGAGCCTGCCTGCGGGTTGCTGCCTTGCCAGGTGGCAAACGTGTTCAACGCTGCATCCTGCGTAATGGTGAGGGACAGCGCTTTTGCGTGGTCTGCCATGAGTGAGTGTGCGAAATTCTCGCCGGCACCATAGGTGTCACGAAGGATGCCGGGATTGCCCGGGCTACCGGCCGCAAGTGACGCGAAAAGATGTTCGACATCGCCGCGGCGTGCTTCGACGGCGGAAAGAATCTGCTGAATGCTAGGGGGCATGGAATCGAGGCTTCTGCTGGTGTGATGGCCGGCCCCGCCCGAAGGCGAGAAGCCGGCTCCTGCTTGTTGGGGCCGGCTCGAAACGAGACGGATGGCCCAGGGATCGCATTGGGGGTCAGACGCGGCGGACGTTCCAGAAGACGGACGTGCCCTTCATGATACCCTCGATATCGGCGCGGTGCAGAGCAGGCTGCTTGTACTGGCCGATCGGATAATAGGGCACTTCTTCGAAAGACAGCTTCTGGATATCGTCTGCGATGCGAACCTGTTCGCTGGCGTCCGCGGTCTCGATCCACTGCGTGCGAAGTGTTTCCATCTTGTCGCTTTTGTACCAACCGGGAAAGACGCCATCGCCGCGAAGCGTGCTGTGGCCGAGCGGATTCAACCAGTCTATACCCTGCCAGTTTCCGACGAACGCGTTCCAGCCGCCTTCATCTGCAGTGCCCTTGTTGACGCGGCGCTTGAGGACCGATCCGAAGTCGATCGCCACATATTCGACGTTCATACCGGCCTTGCGCATGACATCGGCTGCTATGTCGCCAAGCGGCTTCTGAGCAAGTGAATCTGCCGGAACGAGCAGAACGACCTTTTCTCCATTGTAGCCTGCCGCCTTGAGTTCGGCCTTGACCTTTTCGTAGTCGCGGGGACCGGTAAACACGTCGAGGCCGCTCTTGCTGGCCATCGGGGTATTCGGGGTGAAATAACCGAGCGGCGAATAGCGGAAGCGTGGATCCGAGCCGGCGACCGCCGTCATGAATGCTTCCTGATCGATAGCGCCGAGCAGGGCCTTGCGGATGGCCGGATTGTTGAATGGCGGTTGCAGATGATTGACGCGCATCTGGCAGGTGAAGCCTAGGTCGTCGAGGATCTGGGTTCGCAGATTGGAATCGGCCTCGACAAGCGGCATGAAATCATGCGGCATGGCTTCCTGCCAGTCCTGCTCGCCGGCCTGGACAGCGGTCGTTCCGGTCGCCGCGTCCGGCATCGTGGTCCATTCAACGCGATCGAAGTTGACGATCTTGGGCCCGGCGGTCCAGTCGGGTGTGCCGCTTTCACGCGGTTTGTACTTGTCGAACCGTTCATAGACATTGCGCGAGCCCGGCACCCGCTCGTTGGCGACATAGCGGAAAGGGCCGCTGCCGATCATTTCCGGGATCTGCTTGAATGGATCCGTATTGGCAAGCCTTTCCGGCATCATGAAGCAGGCCGGCGAGGCCACCTTGCCAAGCGCCAGCGGAAGATAGGGGAATGGACGCTTCAGGCGGAAGCGGATGGTCTTGTCGTCCGGTGCCGAAAGCTCGTCCGTCACCTGCATCAACGAACTGCCATAGGTGTCGCGTGCTGCCCAGCGGCGGATACTTGCAACGCAATCGCGCGCCAGAACCTTCTCGCCATCATGCCAGAACAGCCCGTCGCGCAGCGTCAGCGTCCAGAGCTTTCCGTCGTCCTCGACCGTGTGGCCCTCAACCATCTGCGGCGACACTTCGAGATTCTTGCTCATTCCGTAGAGCGTGTCGAAAACCATGTATCCGTGGGTACGGCTTACCTGAGCGGTCGTGGCGACGGGATCAAGAAAGGCAAGATCGATGACGGGAATGAAGCGCAAGGTCGATTGCGACGCCGCACGTGTAATGGAGGGGCTCCCGATAATCGTCGCGGCCGCAGCGGCCTGAAGGAAAGTTCGGCGTCTAAGCATGTGTTCCAGCCTCTTTAGCGACGCAAGCCAACTCGCGCGCAGAGCATGGCTCTGCACGAGTGATCAGGTCGCGCCTTTGTTGTTATGACTTGGAAAGAATGCCGCAGTGGGTCAGCACAAAGCAATGGACGCCAGTATGAAATATCAAGGCGTTCTATTCATGCTGTGAATAGCCCGGGAGATTGCAATCTCATAGATATTCCAGACGTTCTCTGCACCCGGATGCTGCAGTCGGGCGGAGATATCTAATCTCTTGCGAGAGCGCCTTCGCTGTTAATCCATTGCGTGAAAAGCCGCATGGACTGGCTTGTGGGAAGACTGCGCGGACGCGCGAACCAATAGCCGTAGTCGCTGCGGTAGCCGATACCTGCGGGGTTTACGAGGCGGCCGGAGGCAAGTTCCTCAGCGATCAGCCCCTGCGGAATCAGTGCCATGCCCTGGCCGGCGAGAGCGGCACGTATCACCATTGTATAGTAACCAAACCGCATCGTATGGCGCGCTTCGAGAGTCGAACTGCCGTGGAAGGCAGCCAGGAACGGCCAGTGAAATGGTGTCTGGGGATGTTCAAGCATCACGCCCTTCGAAGCAGCTTCGACCGATGCCGGCTCGCCTATTTTTTCCCAATAAGAGGGTGCACTGACAAGACGGATATCGTGACCGAACAGATAATCTCCCTCCTCGTCATCAGACGGCTTTACAACGAAACGAACCATACCATCGGGAACTTCCGTCTGGGTCTTGGAGACGAAGGTCGTGAACTGGACCTCGATTTCCGGATGAGCCTCGGTAAACTGAGCGAAGCGCGGCAGAAGCCAGCGATCCCCGAAGATAGGCGGCACCTGAAGGCGAAGCACGCGAGGCCCCGGTTTCAGACGTGAAACTTTCAGGGCTGCGTCTTCCATCGCCTTGATGGCAGTGCGCGCATGCTCAATGTAGATGCTTCCCAGCTCCGTCGAGATCATGCCGTTCGGTGTGCGAATGAAGGCGGGGCCACCAATGGCCTCTTCAAGATTTATCAACTGCTTGCTGACTGCACTCTGTGACAGCGACATGGGCTCGGCTGCGGCGCTCGTAGACCCTCTTTCAGCCACGGCTAGCAGCACTTGCAGTCCCGTCATCGAAGGGAATTGTTTACGACCTGCCACTCCGACCTCATGTAGCATTTGGCGCTCCGTTGCCCGCATATGTCGGACAAAACGGAATGCGAGAAGAGAAGGGATATGGGACGCATCTCACGTGAACCCGCATCACCTTGTCATAGCTGTTTTCAGAATAGGCACTATTACCACCTACTGGCTAGTCGTTTTCTTCATAGGGCAACCAATTATCTTCGCTTGCCTCTTTATAGGCCTGGTGAGACCGTTGCCTAAATTTTTGACAAATAAGGGAACACTGATGTCTGAACCGACACAGCTTTGGGGTGGACGTTTCAAGTCCGGCCCGTCCGAAGCACTTGCCAATCTTTCTCGCGCACATCCCTCGTATTTCCGCCTCTATCGCGAAGATCTGGCCGGTTCCCGCGCGCATGCTTCCGAACTCAAGCGCGCCGGCGTATTGGACGAGACTGAATTCACGACGATCCGTGCCGCACTCGATCAGATCGAGCTCGACATTGCCGAAAAACGCGAAGAGCCGATCCCGTCGGACGAGGACATTCACACCTTCATCGAGCGCCTGCTGATGCAGCGTCTCGGCGCCCTCGGCGGCAAGTTGCGCGCTGGACGTTCGCGCAACGACCAGACCGCCAACAACACCCGCCTCTATCTACGCCGCATGGCCCGCGAAATCTCGCGGGGCATCATCGATGTGGAGAAGGCACTCGCCGCACAGGCTGCAAAGCATACCGAAACCGTAATGCCCGGCTTCACACACCTGCAGCCGGCACAGCCTATCGTGCTCGGCCATCATCTGATGGCGCATGCGCAGAGCCTATTGCGCGATATCGAGCGTTTCGAGGATTTCGATCGCCGCTTCGACCGTTCTCCGCTCGGTGCAGCCGCTCTTGCAGGTTCAGGCATCGTCAACCGCCCGGACCTGGCCGCCATCGAGCTCGGTTATTCCGCTGCCTGCGAAAACTCGATCGACGCCGTTGCAGCGCGTGACCACGTTGCGGAATTCCTGTTCATCTGCTCGCTGGTCGGCGTCAGCCTGTCGCGTCTGGCGGAAGAGATATGCATCTGGGCCTCCAAACAATTCAGCTGGGTCAAGCTGCATGACAGCTATTCGACCGGCTCGTCGATCATGCCGCAGAAGAAGAACCCGGATATCGCCGAGTTGACGCGCGGCATGAGCGGCACTCTGATCGGCAATGTCGCCGGCTTCCTGGCCACCATGAAAGCCATGCCGCTCGCCTATAACCGCGACCTCGCCGAAGACAAGCGCGTCCTGTTCGAAAGCCTCGACGTTCTCGAACTGATCCTGCCGGCTTTTGCGGGCATGGTTGAAACGCTGGAATTCGACGTGGCCAAACTGCGTGAGGAAGCGCCTAAGGGCTTCACGCTGGCAACCGAGGTTGCCGACTGGCTGGTCTCGCAGGGCGTGCCGTTTGCCCAGGCTCACGAAATCACCGGTGCCGTCGTCCGTTACTGTGAGGAACACGGCCACGATCTGGCTGGCCTGACAGAAGCCGATCTGCCGAACATCGATGATCGCCTGAACTCTGGCGTTCTAAAAGCCATCACGATCGAAGGTGCGCTTGCAAGCCGTACCGGTTATGGTTCCACCTCACCGGCAAGCGTGCGCGATCAGATCGCGCGCTTCAATGCCGCATTGGAGGCCAAGGCAGCTTTCGCCGCCGCCGCGCTGCTTCCGGCGGGCGCAGCAGCCGTGCCGCAGCAAACGCGAGGCGCGCGATGAGCACAGCAGACGTAACATCCTCGACCAATGACCAGAAATACGAAATCGCCCATCTGAAACTGGTGCCGAAACGCCATATCGGGCGGATGATCGCAGCAGCCATCGTGCTGCTGATCCTCGCCGCCATCGTGCGCGCCTTCAGCGTCGGCCAGATCGAATGGAGTTATGTTCGCGACTTCCTTTTTGCCCCGGCCATCCTGGACGGATTGAAGAGCACGCTGATCATGACCGTTGCAGCTATGGGGTTAGGCATCATCCTCGGCGTGGTCATTGCGATCATGCGTGTATCCGGCAATCCGGTACTTTCCTCGATTGCGATCGGTTACGTCTGGATCTTCCGTGGCGCACCTGCGCTGCTGCAGCTGATGATCTGGTTCAACCTGGCTCTTATCTTTCCGACGATGGGCATCCCCGGCCTATTCGAGTTCCGCACCGTCGACATCATGACACCGTTTGTCGCCGCCATGCTCGGTCTCGGCATCTCGCAGGGAGCCTATACGTCGGAAGTCGTGCGCAGTGGTCTTTTGTCGGTTGACAGCGGCCAATATGAGGCCGCCCGCGCGATCGGTATGACGCAGTTCAAGATGCTTCGTCGTATCGTGCTGCCGCAGGCCATGCGTGTCATGGTGCCGCCGATCGGCAACGAGGTGATCGGCATGGTCAAGCTGACTTCGCTTGCCAGCGTCATCCAGTATTCGGAGATCCTCCACAACGCCCAGATCATCTACTTCGCCAATACCCGCGTGCTCGAACTGCTTCTGGTCGCGTGCTTCTGGTACCTCGTCGTCGTCACTCTTCTGTCGATCGGCCAGTACTATATCGAGCGCTATTTCGGCCGTGGCAGCAAGTCCATCACGGCGTCGATGTGAGGTGTGAGATGACCAAGGATATTATTGTAAAAGCCGTCGACGTCACCAAGCTCTACGGCCCGTTCACCGCACTCGACAAAGTCAGTCTGGAGATCGCCAAAGGCGAAGTCTGCTGCATCATTGGCCCGTCTGGATCGGGAAAAAGCACGTTCCTCCGCTGCATCAACCAGCTCGAGAAAATGAACTCGGGTGCGATCTGGGTGAATGACGAACTGGTGGGTTATCGCCGTGAAGGCAATAACCTTCACGAGATCAACGATGCGGACATGGCGCGTCAGCGCCGGCGTGTCGGCATGGTGTTCCAGCGGTTCAATCTTTTCCCGCACATGACTGCGCTGGAAAACGTGATGGAGGGCCCCGTCCAGGTTCTAAAGGAGCCTGTGGCGGAAGTTCGCAAGCGCGCCGAGGATATTCTCGCCCGCGTCGGGTTGAGCGACAAGATCAGCCATTATCCGTCGCAGCTTTCCGGTGGGCAGCAGCAGCGTGTGGCAATCGCCCGTGCGATGTGCATGCGTCCCGATCTGATCCTGTTCGATGAGCCGACGTCTGCGCTTGACCCGGAACTCGTTTCGGAAGTGCTGGATGTGATGAAGGATCTCGCTGCAAGCGGCATGACGATGATCGTGGTGACGCACGAACTCGGCTTTGCCCGAAATGTCGCCAACACCGTGGCCTTCATGGAGGCGGGCAAGATGGTTGAGATCGGCCCGGCATCGGAAGTCCTGACCTCGCCGAAAAGCCCGCGCACTGCGGAATTCATCAAGGCGGTGCATAGCTGAGACAATCCGGCGGGCCGGGACTTTCCAGCCTGCAAATCAGAAAACAAACATCAATCCAACCCAGGTTCAATAAGGGGAACTTACATGAAGACTGCATTCATTGCCCTCGCGGCAGTTCTGGCATCGACGGCCGCACATGCCGAGGGGCTGCCGGACCGCGTCAAGACCGCCGGCAAGGTCGTCGTTGCCAACCAGCCGAACTACCCGCCGATGGAATACAAGGATCCGGCAACCAACACGCTGATGGGTGTTGACATCGATCTGGGCCTGGCGCTGGCAAAGCAGCTCGGAACCACCGTCGAATGGGCCGATATCGGCTTCGAACAGATGGTTTCCTCGCTGGAAACCGGTCGCGTCGACCTTATCCATAGCGGCATGAGTGACTTGCCGAAGCGTCGCGACACGCTCGACTTCGTCGACTACATGAAGTCCGGTGCGCAATTCTACACCTCGGCTTCACGCAAGGAAGAGTTCAAGACACCTGCCGACTTCTGCGGCAAGACGATCGGCATGAGCCGCCGTACCTCCTTCCCGGATGAAACGGCGAAGTGGAGCGCTGCCAACTGCGAAGCCAAGGGACTGGCAGCCATCAAGGTCGTCGGCACCGAAGGTTCGGCCGACGCACGCGCACAGCTGAAGCAGGGCCGTCTGGACGGCGCAGTCCAGGGTTCCGAAACCCTGCCTTACCTGACCAACCTGGAAAAGAACACCTATGCCATCGTCGGCGAGCCCTTCACGGCCGTCTACCAGGGCATTGCCTTCTCCAAGAAGGATCCGGCCCTGCGTGACGCCTATGCAGCGGCCCTCAAGGCCCTGATGGCATCCGGCGAATACAAGGCCATCTATGCCAAGCACGGTCTCGAAGGCACGATGCTCGACGGCATCTACATCAACGGCGAAGCCGTCAAGTAATTCCATATCAAGATGTCCGGACGCGAACCTCGCGTCCGGATGCTTCTGCGGCATCTATCCCGACGATCGCCGCTTCGTCGAGCACCTCCAGAGCATCTCATGAACCGTTCTCTCGCCGACTCGCCGGTCGACAGGCTGGCCCGCTTCGTTTCCTCTCTCGACTATGACGCCCTGCCGGCGAGTGTCGTTGCCAAAGCCAAGATCCATATTGCCGATACGCTG
The DNA here is from genome assembly GCF_014201355.1 of Aliirhizobium wenxiniae. Classification (GTDB taxonomy): domain Bacteria; phylum Pseudomonadota; class Alphaproteobacteria; order Rhizobiales; family Rhizobiaceae; genus Neorhizobium; species Neorhizobium wenxiniae. The sequence continues at coordinate 10,695 of NZ_JACHEG010000004.1, read as the reverse complement.
GGCGCTGCCCTGGCTGGCGCGCGCTCCAACGAGTTCGCCATTTCGGTGAAGTCGCTTCGGCCCGCTGGCCCCGTCCCGCTGTGGGGAACCGGTCTTGCTGCCTCGACCCGTGACGCGGCAATTCTCAACGGCTGTGCCGCACACGCTTTCGAGCTGGACGATTCCGGCGGCTGCGACCATTCCGGCGCCGTGGTGCTGCCGGCCTTGTTCTCAGCATTGCACGAAGTCGGTCGACCAATAGACGGCAAGCGGATGATCACCGCTGTGGTCGCAGGCTATGATGTCGGGCGACGTGTCCTGGAGGCGACGGGCGGTTATGATGCGCACAATAGTCTCGGGTGGCACTCGACCGGCACCTGCGGCACTATTGGAGCGGCGGCCGCATGCGCCAACCTGCTCGGTCTCGATGCAGCCGCAACACGGGATGCCATCACTCTGGCCACGAGTTTTTCCTCTGGCCTTTGGGCCTTTATTCATGACGGCTCGCAGGCGAAGAAGCTTCACGCCGGTCGCGCTGCCGAAGGCGGCCTGCTCGCGGCGTTGCTTGCAGCAAACGGCTTTGCCGGCCCGTCGCGCGTCTTCGATGACGTCTGGGGCGGTTTCTTCAAATCCTACAACAAGTCCGCCTGCCAGCCCGAACTGCTTGCCGAAGGTCTGGGTGAGGTCTGGAAGGTCAATCGAGCCGTGCTCAAGCCCTATGCATCCTGCCGCGGTGCCCATTCTGCCGTCGATGCGCTTGAAGACCTCCTGTCTGAAACAGGGCAACAAGCCTTCGATATCCAGCATATCGACCTTCGCATGAGCGCCATGCTCAAAGACATGTGCGGCGCCAAGGTGGGCGCTGCGATGGCTCCGACTCAGATGAGCCTTCCCTATGCGCTGGCTGCCCGCTGCACATTCGGCACGGCCGGCCTGCAGGCCTATACCGAAGAGCATCGTCATCATCCTGATGTCCATGCGATGATGGACCGGATCGATGTTGCGGTCGATGAGGCAATGGATCCGATGGCCGAGCCGGTGGTGACGCTTCGGTTCAAGGATGGCATGGTGGTCGATCGCATGGTTCCTCGCGCGACCGGTTCCGCCGAGCGGCCAATGCAGGCAGCTGCCATCGAGGCCAAGTTCCGCGAACTTGTGGCGATGAGCCTGACATCCGATCAAGTCGAAGCCCTGTGGAAATCCTTGGGTTCGCTCGAACAAATCGAAGACTGCTCTGAAATCGAAGCGCTGATGGCAGGCAATGCCGACAGCATCCCCACCTTCCGTTGAAAGCTCAAGAGATGACATTCGATCTTTCCCCACGCCCGCTGAATCCCGCTCCGGCGACACCGAAGATGATCTGGCCGAATGGTGCAAAGAGCGCCTTGTTCATCGGCTTCGATGTCGATGCCGAGACCGCCTGGATTGGCAATAATCCCTCCAATGTCGACCGGATGGTCACGACATCGCATGGCGGTTACGACGCCCGTGTCGGCATCGCCAAAATCCTCGAACTGATGGCCGAACTTGATCTGAAAGGCACATTCTTCACGCCCGGCTGGACGGCACTTGCTCATCCGGCACAATGCGAAGCGATGGTGGCGGCCGGACACGAGATCGGTCACCATGGCTATCTCCACAAGCTGCCGGACCGGACCAAGCTCGACGAAGCCTTCGAGGAGATCGATCGCGGGTTCGAGGCTCTGCAGTCGGCTCTCGGCATCCGCCCGGTCGGCTATCGCGCGCCTTCCGGTGAAAATTTCCCCGAACTGCTCGCTTATTTGAAGAAGGCCGGAATTCGCTATTCCAGCTCTTTCCGCGACGACATTCTCCCCTATCGCCATGCCGGTCCCGATGGCGCTGTCGGACCTGTCGAAATCCCCGTCAATTTCGCATTCGACGACTGGAATTTCGGCATGTCGTGCCGGACCAGCTCGCGCCCACTTTTCGGTCGCGACGCAGTGTTGCAGTTGTGGATTGACGAATTCGAAGCGACCCACGCGTGGGGCGGAGTGACTACGCTCGTCCTGCATCCACAGGTTTCGGGGCGTCCGATGCGCTGGCATATCCTGCGCGATTTCCTCAAACACGTCATCGACAAGGGCGACGTCTGGATTGCCACGGGCACTGAGATCACCGATCATTACGAGGCGCTTGAGGCAGCTTCGGCCCGATAATCATTTAGGACAGTGAAGGATTTGACCATGGCTCTCGATGAAGAAGCGCTCCAGCGTCTGCGCGAACGATATGGCGAAGGCCATGGCGGAAGCATCCATGACCCGGAATTTCGCGCTGTCGCCGACCGCATTTTCTCGGCTTCGGGGACGCGGGCGGCGCCGTTCAGCGGCATCCCGACCTTGCTCGACGCAACATACCGGCAGATTGATCCGGCAAAACCGGACCTCTCTGATCTCGATGTCGCGCTGATCGGCGTTCCGATGGATCTTGGCGTCACCAATCGACCCGGCTCTCGTTTCGGGCCACGCGCCTTGCGATCGATCGAGCGCGTCGGGCCTTACAACCACGTGCTGAAAACCGCGCCGCTGTTCGAGATCAATGTGGCCGATATCGGCGACGTGCCGTTCCGCAGCCGTTACCGGCTGGAAATGAGCCATGAGGATATCGAGGCGCATTTCAACAAGGTCATCGACGCCAATGTCATTCCGCTGGCAGTCGGCGGCGATCACTCGATCACCCACCCTATCCTCAAGGCTGTCGGTCGCGACAAACCGGTCGGTATGATCCATATCGATGCCCATTGCGACACCGGCGGCGCTTACGACCTGACGAAGTTCCATCACGGCGGACCTTTCCGCAATGCCGTTCTCGACGGCGTGCTTGATCCGACCCGCGTGATCCAGATCGGTATTCGCGGGGCCGCCGAATATCTCTGGGAATTTTCCTATGAGAGCGGCATGACGGTTATCCATGCCGAGGAAATCGGCAGGATGGGTATTGAAGCGGTTATCGCCAAGGCACGCGAAGTCGTCGGTGACGGGCCGACCTATCTTTCCTTCGATATCGACAGCCTCGATCCGGCTTTCGCTCCCGGCACCGGCACACCGGAAATCGGCGGCCTGACGAACCGCCAGGCACTCGATATCCTGCACGGGTTGAAGGGCCTGAACTTTGTTGGCGGCGATGTCGTGGAGGTTGCACCGCAATACGATGCGACCACGAATACGGCCCATAACGGTGCACAGATGCTATTTGAAATTCTGAGCCTGATCCGATTTAGCCCGACTGTTTCGCCGCGGTCCTGATCATCGTCGAGGCATGTCTCCCGAAGCGGATTTCCTGCTTCGGGGAAATGCTCAAAACAATATAGAAGATAATGGCCGATCCCATATCCATGCCCTCAACCGGCCCGACAGCTTCTGTCATCGAAAGCCTCAAGCAGGTTGTTGGCGCGCAAGGCTGGAGCACCGACGAAGCCGAGCGCCGAAGCCATGCGACCGACTGGATCGGACGCTTTTTCGTCGATCCTCTCCTTGTCCTGAAACCGTCAACCACCTTCGAAGTTTCGGAGATAGCAAGGATCTGCAACGACAACGGGCTGAAGGTAGTGCCGCAAGGTGGGAATACCTCGCTAGCCTGCGGTTCCATTCCGACAGGTCAGGGTGACGAGGTCATCGTCAACCTGTCCAGGCTCAATCGTATCCGTAACATCGATATGTTCAACGACACGATTTCAGTCGATGCCGGCTGCACGCTTGCCTCCGTACAGCAGGCAGCCGAAGAGGCAGATCGACTATTCCCCTTGAAGCTCGGATCGGAAGGCAGCTGCCAGATCGGCGGCAATATTGCCACCAATGCGGGCGGCACGAATGTCTTGCGTTACGGCACCATGCGCGACCTCGTTCTCGGCCTCGAAGTCGTGCTCGCGGACGGTCGCATTCTTGATGGAATGCGGGCGCTTCGCAAGGATAACACGGGCTATGATCTCAAGCATCTCTTCATCGGCAGCGAAGGAACGCTCGGCATCGTCACAGGAGCGGTTCTCAAACTTTTCCCCATGCCCAGCACGGCTGTCGCAGCGGTCTGCACCGTTCCCTCTCTGCAGTCTGCGCTTGATCTTCTCGTTCTGTGCAAGAAGCACGGAGGTGAAAGCCTCACCACTTTCGAACTGATGCCACGCGCCGGGCTCGAACTTGTATTCAAGCATTTTCCATCAACCCGCTTTCCACTCGGGGAGTTACAGGACTGGCAATTGCTGATTGAGTTCAGATCGAATGACGGAGAGGAGAGAGTTCGCGAACTGTTCGAAACCATTCTGTCTCAAGCGTTTGAAGCAGAGACGGTCATCGATGCGGCGATTGCCCAGTCCATCCAGCAAAACAAGGATTTCTGGGCGCTACGCGAAGGACTAGCGGAGGCAGACTTCATGGAGGGGGCTGTGATCACCACAGATATCTCCTTGCCTCTTTCTGCCGTTCCCGTGTTCATGGATGCCTGCTCGCGTGCCGTGCTCGCAATTGTTCCAAAGGGACGCGTTGTTGCATTCGGCCATCTTGGAGACGGAAATATCCATTTTGGCCTGCTGCAACCGCTGGGTTCTGACTCTGAGCAATTTCTTAGCCGGAGTAACGAGATCCAATCCATCATTCACACCATGGCGCTGTCGATGCAGGGCTCCATGTCGGCCGAGCATGGGTTGGGTTTTGTGAAAAACGATGCGGTAGCCCAATATCGCGGCCAAGTAGAACATGATCTCATGCTGACGATGAAAGCAGCCTTGGACCCGAAATCAACGCTCAATGTGGGCAAGGTTCTGACGATCGAAAATGGTGCGCTTAGCGCCTGCAACACGTAGATGACAAACCAACATGTCCGGACGGGTCATGAGCGCGCAGAAACAAGCGCTTGACCGATGGCGTTTTCGGACGGCGTTGCGGGAAGCCAGAGATGCTCGGCTTTGTCGAATTCGCCCCGATCAAAGGCTGCGATGCCCGGCAGCATCAGGTCACGGCCGATGCCCCCTCGATCTGTTGAAGAATCCGTCTTTGATTTTGGTTGGATAGATTGGGTCACGGCATTCTTTAAATGCCAGGAACACCGCGGCCCCGATGCGTATCAACGCGATCGGGGCCTCGATTTTATCAAGCCAGATCGTCTGGCAGGACTCCGGCCGGAATGTTCTGATAGCTCACGGGCCGCAGAAACCGTCGGATAGACATGGTTCCGACCGAGGTTGCGCCAAAATTGGTACTGGCGGGATAAGGACCGCCGTGAACCATGGAGTCCACGACCTCGACGCCCGTTGGAAAACCGTTGACCAGAACCCGTCCTGCCTTGCGCTCAAGGATCGGAAGCAAATTCCGAGCAAGAGCGGTGTCTTCATCCGCCATCTGCATTGTGGCCGTAAGCTGGCCCTCGAAATTCTTTGCCAATGCAGGCATTTCCTCAGCCGAAGCGACGCGCACGACAAGGCCAAGCGGGCCGAAGACTTCCTCGGATAGAGCATGATCTTCGATGAATGCCTCGGCCTGTACCTCGTAGAGATTTGGGCGGCATTCACGTCCGGCACTTTCGGTCGCAAGCACTGAGCGAACGGAATTGCGGCCATCAAAGCGCGCCTTTCCGTCGTGATATGCCTGCGCTATGCCCGACGTCAGCATGGTTTGCGGAGCGGTCTTGGCAAGAGCTTCGGCCGTTGCCGCGACGAAAGCATCGCCTTCGCTGCCGCGAGGAACGATCGCGATGCCCGGATTGGTGCAGAATTGTCCGGCTCCCATGACAAGCGATCCCGCCCAACCGGCCGCAAGTTCTGTTGCCCTCTCCTTCAGCGCGCCTGGAAGTACGAACATCGGGTTGACCGATCCGAGTTCACCAAAGAATGGGATCGGTTCGGGGCGCTGTGCGCAAAGATCGAACAATGCTCTACCGCCCGCGAGTGAGCCGGTGAAGCCGACAGCCTTGATGAACGGGTTTTTGACAAGAGCGTGGCCGACGTCCCGCTTGCCGCCTTGGATAAGCGAGAAGGTTCCCGGATGAATGCCGCAGCTTTTGATGGCGGCAAACATGGCCTCTGCGACGATCTCGCTGGTGCCTGGATGCGCCGAATGGGCCTTGACCACAACGGGGCACCCGGCAGCAAGTGCTGCAGCCGTGTCGCCGCCGGCTGTGGAAAACGCCAAAGGAAAGTTTGATGCGCCAAATACGGCGACCGGCCCAACTGGACGTTGCATCAGCCGTATTTCCGGTCGAGGTGCAGGTTTGCGATCCGGCTGAGCCTCGTCATGTCGGCGATCGAGATAATCGCCCTTGAGGATATGGTCGGCGAAAAGCCTCAATTGTCCAGTCGTTCGACCCCGCTCACCCTGCAGGCGGGCAGCAGGCAAACCGGTCTCGGCACTACCGATTTCGGTTATCGCTTCGGCGCGCGCCTCGATCTCGTCTGCGATCGCGTTGAGAAAAGCCGCGCGTTGCGCCCTGCTGGTATAGCCGTAGGACCAGAATGCCTCTTCTGCGGCTGCGCAAGCGCGGTCGACCAGATCTACTGTTCCGACCGAAAAATTAAATATCTCGCCATGTGCCGGATCGTTGGGGAAGGTTTCGGCTGTTGCCACCCATTCTCCGGCGACCAGATGCTGGCCATGTGGTTTAAACACGATCTTCACTCCCATTCATTGAAATCATGATGCTAAAGATTGGGCGTACAGGTTTTAAGTCTGTACGCTGTGGTCGCTCAGCGTCCGTGTTTCTTGCGCCAAGCCTCATATTTTTCTCGGTATTCGTCCTTTGTTTGAGGGTATAGGCCGATGATCGCGTCACCGGCTTTGACCTGTTCAAGAACGAAATCTTCGTAGCTTTCCATTCCGGTGCATTCGTCAGCAAGCTCATCTGCCAGATGTGCCGGAATAACCATAACGCCATCGCGGTCTCCGACGAGCACGTCGCCTGGAAAAACCGGGGCGTCGCCGCACGAGATCGGCACATTGATGTCCAACGCTTCATGCAGCGTCAGGTTGGTTGGTGCAGAGGGTTTGGAATAATAGGCTGGCATGTCCAGTTCGCCTATGCCGTTGGCATCGCGAAAACCACCGTCTGAAACGACCCCGGCAGCGCCGCGAAGCGCCAGGCGGGTGATAAGAATAGATCCGGCAGTAGCAGCTCGTGCGTCCTTGCGCGCGTCCATGACAAGGACCCAGCCTGGAGGGCAGGTTTCCATTGCGACGCGTTGGGGATGCTGGGGATCACGAAAGATGGTGATTGGATTGCGGTCCTCGCGTGCAGGGATGTATCGCAACGTGAAAGCCTGGCCAACCATGTTTTCGGCTTTTGGAGAAACCGGAATGACGCCCTGAATGAACTGGTTTCGCAGCCCACGTTTGTAGAGCGCAGTCGCGATCGATGCCGTGGAGATTTTCTTGAATTTGGCGCGTGTCGCCTCGGAAAGGATATAGTCTGTCATGATCTCCTCAAAAGATATCAGGTTCGCCAGGTGCGCAACTCATTTCTCTCTTCCAAAGATATACTGATGCATTAGTGCTCCAATGGCAATGAGTCTATCGCAAGAGCATCGGTCGTGCCGTCGAGCCGATGCCACCTCGCGAAAAGATCCTCGGAATGCGGTTGCCGGTGCGGTCAGCAGCGCCGCGTGCGCCATTCGCCGGCAACGCCGTCGAGGCCTTCCTTGGCGGCTTGTTTCTCGATAAGTTTCCGTGTCTCCAACATCTGGCTTGGGAGATACAGAATGCCCGGTTGACGGGCGATCGAGATATTCGCCTTTTCCTGCGCCATGCTAGGACATGCCAGCTCCATAGCCGGAGCCATAGCGATAGCAGTCACGCTGCTGATGAACAGTCGCATGATTATCCTCCAGAAAATGAGGGGCGATTGCCTTGTTTTGCGTTAAGCGCAAGACGATTAAATACATTGGAGCACTAAAACATCAGTGCATCAAAGCCGGATTTATGTTCTAGATGGGCTGGCATTTTTCGGGGTTGATGGAAACGATAATGGGTGACGTTATCAGGCGTGGGCAATTGGACCGTTCGAAGCCAGTGGCACCGCAAGTGCATGAGATTTTGCGCGAACGTATCCTGAAAGTTGAGCTTGTGCCGGGCACGGTACTTTCTCGGGCCTCACTCCAGCTGGAATTCGGCGTGAGCCAGACGCCTGTTCGCGATTCGCTGATGCGTCTGCAGGAGGAAGGACTTGTCGAAGTTTATCCGCAATATGCAACGGTTGTCGCCAAGATTGATGTCGATCATGCGCGACAGGCGCAATTTTTGCGGCTGTCGATTGAGCTCGAGGCCGTGCGGCGACTGACCGGCAGCGCTCCCACGGAAACGGCCGATGAATTGGGCGAGATTTTGTCACGGCAGAAGGCTGTGGCAAGCCCCGAGACTTATGACAAGTTCGATGCAATCGATCGTGAGTTCCATCGGTGGCTCTATGAAAAGGCCGGTATTCCTCAGCTCTGGGCGAATGTCCGCAGGCAGAGCGTGCATCTCGATAGACTTCGACGGCTCAACTTGCCAATGCCGGGTAAGATGGAGACCGTTCTCGCAGACCATCAGGCAATTATCGATGCTATTGCGTCTGGGGACCCGAATTCAGCGGCTGATGCCTTGCGCAGGCATCTTTCGGGAACACTATCGATTATCGATGTGATCAGCGCCGAATTTCCGGAATATATCGAGGAATCTCCATCTCGAAGCAAGAACCTTCTCACTGACCGGCCATAATTAGCTTTATAGAGAAGATGCCTTAGTGGTGTCGGTTGAAGCGGTGGGGAGCGAGCCCGAAACGAGGTGTATGCTACATCCTGATTGCACCTTTATCCAGGTTCCCTGGGCGGTTCTCGATCAACGAAAAATGCTTTGTTTCGTGTCCGCCGAAGATGTGCATCGAATGCCGGTCGATGCCAAAAGGCTCTGGATTTCGGCGCGACGAATGGCCGGGTGCTCCAGGCGATTGCCGGCGAACTCCCAATGCCGTCTTACCTGTTCTGAAGTCGTTCGAAGAAAACATCTTGCTTGCAGCTAGAGCGAACTCCTGCGATAGCTAATCGAACGTGCCTGACAGGTTGGTAATAGCGAGGCGATATTGGAAGACATTACCGCGACAGCTGGACGGGATACATCCCACGCATCAAGGATCAGTTCGGATCTCCGCAAGCAACTGACGAGCGGTGCATTTCAAGCCGGTGACCGGTTGCCCAGTGAAAACGCACTGGCCAAGCAATATTCTGTCAGCCGAACAGTCGTGCGCGAAGCGATCGCCATTCTACGTGCAGATGGCCTCGTCCAAGCTCGGAAAGGGGCGGGGGTTTTTGCGCTTGAGGCCAGGCGCGAAGAGGAAAGCCCGTTCAAAGATCTGAAAACCGAGCGTATCTCATCTGTCATCGAGTTGCTCGAATTGCGAACCGTATTTGAGGTTGAGGCCGCTGCGCTGGCGGCGGCGCGACGTTCGGCCGCCCAGATCGAGGCTATACTGGAAGCGCACAATCAGGTCAGAAGCTGTCTTGCAAACGGGGCACCAACCCGCGATGCGGATTTCGGCCTGCATCTGGCCATTGCCCAGGCAACGCAAAATCGACGGTTTCCCGAGTTTCTTCAGTTGATCCGTTCAGGGATCATTCCTCGCGGAGAGCTTCAGGGGGCTGCACCAGGATCCCGTCCAAAGGATTATAATCTTCATCTGCAGGAAGAGCATGCGCGAATTGTCGATGCCATCATTGAAGGTGATGCCGATGCCGCACGCGAGCACATGCGCGCCCACCTGCGTGGAAGCCTCGAGCGTTACAAGGCACTGCTGCGTTCGAGAACCTTGCCAATGGACGACGTAGTCACTTCTTCATAGACGTGTTGTCATACAGAAGTTAAACCTTATATGGTGACATTGTGATTGTTGTCAGTGAGGTTTCATGTCTTTACCTGTTTTTCCCGTCATATCGCCCGATAAGGGTGTCCAGCGGCAGGTCCTTTCCGAAGCGCCTGAGCTCATGGTTGTGTCGTTTCGCTTCGAAGCTGGGGCCGAGGGCAAGTTGCATAGCCATCCGCACGTGCAGTCGACCTATGTCGCTCGCGGTCGCTTTAGGTTTATCCGTGGAAACGAAGCTTATGAGCTAGCTGCGGGTGACAGTCTCGTCATTCCGAGCAATGTCGTGCACGGTTGCGAATGTATGGAAGAGGGTGAGTTGATCGACTGCTTTACGCCTCGGCGCGAAGACTTCCTGTGATCAGTGCTTGACAGTACGAACAGCATGTGACAACTTTCGTTAAGTTGTCTGACAGGATGGGAGCCTGTCCCCGCCGATGACCGGCGGCCGACATACGGAGGTTACATGTCGACAAGACGCCCCTCGATGCAGGGCGCTTTAGGGCAAATCGGTACCATTCTGGTGACTTTGCTCGGGCTGCTCGTACTTACCTTCATCATTGGCCGGATGATGCCTGCGGATCCCGTGCGCGCCATGGTTGGCGAGGACGCGACCCGCGAGACCTATGAGCAGGTCTTCCGCTCGCTCGGCCTTGATCGGCCGCTCTGGGAACAGTTCTTCTATTATCTCGGCGACGTGCTGACAGGCAATTTCGGCACGTCGATCCGCACCGGCCAGCCGGTAATCCAGGACATCCTGCATGTCATGCCGGCAACGATAGAGCTGGCGACTTTCGCCATCCTGATCGGTGCTGGCCTTGGCGTGCCGATGGGCGTCATCGCCGCGGTCAACAAGGATCGCTGGCCGGACCATGTGGTGCGCGTGCT
>NZ_JACHEG010000003.1 GCF_014201355.1 Aliirhizobium wenxiniae | reverse complement strand
AGTCCGGCCAGAACGTCGAGCGTCGTGGCGCGCGGGTTCTCGTCGATATCGACTATGATATCGCCCTTGCGGGTCTTGATCGTCACCGGCACGATTTCGGCCTTGAACCGACCGTCCGCAATTGCGGCGGCAGCCTTGGTCTGCGAGGCCAGTGCGAAAGCGTCCTGTTCAGCGCGGGTCAGTGCATATTTCTCAGCGACGTTTTCGGCGGTGATGCCCATGTGGTAGTCGTTGAAGGCATCCCACAAGCCGTCCTTGATCATCGTGTCGACGAACTCGGCCGAGCCCATCTTGACGCCTGTGCGCAGGACAGCGGCATGCGGGGCAAGGCTCATGTTCTCCTGGCCGCCGGCCACCACCACATCGGCATCGCCGGCAAGGATCGACTGGGCGCCGAGGGCAACCGCACGCAGACCCGAACCGCAGACCTGGTTGATGGTGAGTGCCGTGGCACTCATCGGAATGCCGGCGGCAACGGCTGCCTGACGGGCGGTGTTCTGGCCCTGGCCGGCGCTCAGCACATGGCCGAGCACGACATCGGAAACGGCGGAGGCTTCAAGCTTGGCCCGTTCGAGAGCTTCGCGGATGACGATCGAGCCAAGCGCGCTTGCGGGAAGGGTGGAAAGCCCACCCATGAACTTGCCGATTGCCGTGCGGGCGGCAGAAACAATTACGATATTGCTCATGGTTTTTCCAATCCTGCCGCATGAGTTCGTGACCTTCCGGCCTTCATCTGCGGCGAAAGAGAGAAGATGGCGCAGGAGATCCACGCCTCGATTACGGTGGCTCGATGAGAGCCGGAATAAAGCGGGAGGGACGACGGAGGAGGATACGCCCCTCCCGCAAACCGATAGTTCAGGCTGCGATGCCCATCACGCCTGGAACCTTCGGCATTAACAGTTTGGCTTCCGACGCAGCGACAACCTGATCGACTGTCACGCCCGGAGCAGTTTCGAGAAGCACAAGCCCTTCTTCGGTCGGCTGGATCACGGCCATTTCCGTGACGACCAGATCGACACGGCGAACGGAGGTGAGAGGCAGGGTGCACTTCCTAATGATCTTTGGAGCGCCCTTGGCGGTGTGGGTCATGGCGACGATGACGCGCTTGGCACCTGAAACAAGATCCATTGCGCCGCCCATACCCGGCACCATCTTGCCGGGTACCATCCAGTTGGCGAGCTGGCCTTCTTCGTCCACCTGCAATCCGCCCAGCACGGTGACATCGAGATGGCCGCCTCGGATCAGTGCGAAGGACATGGCGCTGTCGAAGGCACAGGCTCCCGGCAAGGCACCGATCGGCGAACCGCCGGCATCGGTCAAGTCGGTGCCGGCAAGTCCCGGATCGGGCAGGGCGCTCATGCCGATAATGCCGTTTTCCGACTGGAAGGAGATGCCGGCATCAGAAGGTAGATAGTTCGCAACCATGGTCGGCAGGCCGATCCCGAGATTGACCAGATCGCCGCGCTTCAGTTCCAGCGCGACGCGCCGGGCGATGATTTCTTTCTCGTTCATTTCTCGGCTCCCTTCGCGACGATCACGTCGACAAGCACGTGCGGGGTAACAACGGCATCGGGTTCGATGCAGCCGACGGGCAGGATCTCGTTCGGTTCGGCAATCACCAGTTCGGCGGCAAGTGCCATCAACGGGTTGAAGTTACGCGAGGTCAGCGAGTAACGCAGGTTTCCGGAATAATCGGCGCTACGGGCGGAGATTAGCGCGATATCGGCCTTGATGGCCTCTTCCACGAGATAGGTCGTGCCGTTCAGTTCGACGGTTTTCTTGCCCTCGCCTGCCGTTGTGCCGACACCCGTCGGCGTCAACACGCCGCCAAGTCCGGAACCGCCGGCACGGACCCGTTCGGCCAGCGTCCCCTGCGGAACGAGATCGACCTCGAGTTCGCCCGCGATCATCAGCTTCTGGGTTTGCGGGTTGGTGCCGATATGGCTGGCAATCACCTTCTTCACCAGACCGGCATCAATGAGCTTGCCGATGCCGATACCGGGGCGGGCGGTATCATTGGCGATCACGGTCAGGTTCTTTTTGCCCTGACGGACCAGTTCGTCGATCAGCAGCGGCGGGGTGCCCGCGCCCATGAAACCGCCGATCATCAATACCGCGCCATCCGGGATCTGCTCGACTGCAGCTGCGACGCTACTTACTTTTGACATGGATCTTTCCTCTTCGGGGGAGGTGGGGCAGCCCGCAAAATTCAGGCTGCCCGCACCTTTCACGCCTTAGTTCTTGGCCGGGATATCCATCGCGAGAAGCGCGGAGGCCAGGCATTTGCCGTGTGCATCAAGGGCAAGCGAGCGTGTGACGCCGCCGCCGAGAGCATCCTGCATGACGAAGTTGAGCGCGCCGAGCGTCGGGATTTCGTAACGAACGACCTCGCCGTTGACGATGCCTTTGAAATGCGCCTTGACCCGTTCGGGCGTAACGTATTCGCGGACGCGTTCGTAATCCTTCTGGTCATAGACAATGACGGAGATGTTGGAGATGTTGCCCTTGTCGCCGGTGCGGGAATGGGCGATGTCGAAGAGTTTCATGGTGTTAAGCCTCCAGATATTCGATGACGGGAACTACCTTGTCGCGCGGGAAAAGCGCGGAAAGCATCGCAACCACCTGCTTGGCCGATTTCGTGGCACCGCCACCGCTGGCAGGACCGTTGGTGTAGAGCGTCTCAACTTCATTGCCGATGCGCACGGCTTCCTTCATGCTGTCGCAACGGCCGGTGACACGAACACGAACTTCGGTCGGTTCGGGAGCAGGTGCCAGAACGTCGGCGTGGATCGAGTTGACGCCGATAAGGTCGAAACGCAGCTCGTTTGCCTTGACGCCGGTGATCTTCAGTCTTTCTCTGACGATATCGAGGGCCAACTGGGCACGGGCCAGCGCACCGGGACCGGCATAGGAAATCTGGCCTTCGCCCATGTAGCCGTCGTTATAGCCTACTGAAACCTTGAAGGTGTCCGTGCGAGCACGGCCTGTTACGCCACCGACCTTGATGCGATTGGGCGCGATCTCGGTGAAGGTGATCTGCGAGAAGTCGGCAGTCACATCCGGTGTCAGGTAGGTCTTCGGATCATGAACCTCATAAAGGATCTGTTCCTTGCAGGTGTGCTCGGTAACCTTGCCACCCGAACCTTCGACCTTGGTGATGACGATTGCGCCGTCTTCGGAAACTTCCGCGATCGGGAAGCCGAGGCGGGCGAGGTCGGCAACGTCTTTCTTACCGGGCTCGGCGTAATAACCGCCGGTGACCTGGCCACCGCATTCCAGCAGGTGGCCAACGGCCGTACCCTTGCCGATCTTATCCCAGTCGTCCTGCGACCAGCCGAATTCATGGATCTGCGGAGCCAGGAACATGGACGGATCGGCAACGCGGCCGGTGATGATGACGTCGGCGCCGTTGGCAAGTGCCTCGACCATGGGAGCAGCACCCACATAGGCGTTGGCCGATACCAGCACGTCCGCCATGCTGGAAGCCGGGGCACCGGTTTCAAGGATCTTGGTGTCGCTGACCTTCAGGGCTTCAACGACATCGTCGCCGGAGATGGCCGCAATCTTGAGCTTGCCGAGACCCAGGCGAGTGGCAATCTCGCGAACCTTGGCGGCGCCGGCCTGCGGATTTGCCGCACCCATGTTGGTGATGATCTTGATGCCGTTCTTTTTGCAGATCGGCAGGACGGCTTCGAAACGTTCGACGAGCAGCGGGTCATAACCCTTGGTCGGGTCGTTCAGCTTGGCGTTCTGGGCGATCGCGATGGTGCGCTCTGCCAGGCATTCGAAAACGAGGTAGTTGATGTTGCCTTTTTCGGCGAGTTCCACCGCCGGCTCGATGCGATCGCCGGAATATCCGGCTCCGGATCCGATGCGAATAGTACGCATTATTATAACTCCTTATTTCAAATCAGGTGGGCGCGGCTCATCCGAACGGGGATGGGATGACACCCAGGATCACTGCGGTAATGGTCATCAGGACCGTGGCAGCGAAGAGGAATGGGATTGCCAGTTTCTGGTGTTCGCCGAGGCTGACGCCGGTAAGGCCCATGATCAGGAAGGTGGCAGGCGTCAGCGGGCTGACGGGGAAGCCGGTGGTCATCTGGCCGAGAATGGAGGCCTGAGCGACGTGGATCGGGTCACCGCCGAAGCTGTGATAGACATTTGCCAGAACCGGCATGACACCGAAGTAGTAGGAGTCGGGGTCGAACAGCAGGCTGAGCGGCATCGACAGGATACCGGTGATGAAAGGAATGGCCTGTGCATGGTCTGCCGGGACGTAAGTTGCGCCGGCTGCAGCCATGGCCTTGATCATGCCCGTTCCGCCCATGATGCCGGTGAAGGCGCCAGCGGCGAAGAGGATGGAAGCCATCATCAGCGCGGCCTTGGCATGGGCATCGACACGCGCCTTCTGGTCCTTGACCTTCGGATAGTTGATCATCAGGGCAAGCACGGTACCGATCATGAACATCGGTGCGGCATCGACATAACCCGAGATCATCGTGCCGAGGATCGCAAGCGCCAGCAGGATATTGACCCAGAACAGGTGAGGCCGGCGGATTTCCTTTTCTGCGTCGGTCAGTTCACGCTTGTAGGCGCCTTCCGAACCTTCGCCTGCTGCGGCAATCGTGGCACCTGCACCAAGGCCGAGGCGACGTTCTTCCCGCTTACCCATGTACCAGGCTGTGGCGAAGACGAAGACCAGGCCGACAATCTGCACGACGAAGAGCGGGGTGAAGATCGACGATACCGGAACGTTCAAGGCCGCAGAGGCGCGTAGAACCGGGCCGGTCCAGGGCAGGAAGTTGACACCGGCTGCCAGAGCGACGACGAGCGCCAGAATGCGACGCTGCATGCCCAGACGGTCATAAAGAGGCAGCATGGCCGGAATGGTGATGAGGAAGGTAACCGCGCCGGAACCATCGAGATGGATGATCAGTGCGAGCAGTGCGGAACCGACGACAATACGGGTCGGCTTCAGCCCGACGGCTTTCAGAATGCGGTCGATGATCGGGTCCATCATGCCGGCGTCGGTCAGGACGCCGAAGAAGACGATGGCAAAGACGAACATGGCTGCCGTCGGCGCGATGTTTTTGACACCGCTGACGATGAATGTCGCGGTTTCTGCACCGAATCCACCAATCAGCGATGCGATGATCGGGATCACGATGAGGGCAACCAGTGGCGACAACTTGTTTGTCAATATCACTATCAACAACACAAGGATTGTCACCAATCCAAGAATAGCTAGCATATCTGCTCTCTCCCAAGTAACGCTAAAATTAGAAAGGCGTTTACTTTTGAATTTGAATTGTATTTCCTCGGAGGGGCTTCCTTTGTTGTTGATAGGCACAACTGACCGAATGCGATATCTGACGATATTGCCTCAATAATCTGATCTGAATTTGCTTTTCACTTCTAAGGAAGCGCCTGAAAACTTTGTGGCAGAGATGTGACGTTTAAAGAATTGAATTTATCGGATCACTGTAATTATCAAACATAATAACAAGAAGGTTTTCCAGAAAACGTTATATTATCAATCGGTTGCCTTTGTCATTGAGATGGCTCCAAGCGAGTGTCGATCAAAATGTTGACGTTTTGTCGCATATTTCCGGGTGTGCAAAGTCGCCTTGGGAGTGGTTTCGGCTAATTTTGGCCTGAATTGTCTCGGGGGTGGAGAAGCCTTCGATCGGCTTTCCGGCGTTTGTATATGGTGGATCGCCTCTCAACGGACTGCATCACGTGGGCTTAAGTCCTGTTGCATATCCGTTCGCGCTTCCGAATTCTGACAAAGCTCTTTGCCCGGCACAGTGGGTGCTGCTGCCGCGCATCAAGCGAGCCGAACTCGGGTTTCAAGGAACGAAGCCTAATCCATGCCGATGAACTGAAGGCCTTACGCCTGCCCTCTCGACATCAGGCAGAGAGCAAAAAATAATAGCATATTCGAATGTCTGATTTGCCGAGCGAGTGGTTCAAGTGATCGCGGCAGGTCTAGGCGCCTTGCACCAAAGTGAGTTTTGTTCGATTTCGGCCAGCGAGTTTGGCGTCGTAAAGTAACCTGTCTGCCTGCTTGTAAAGCTCGGCGAAACCCGCATCTTCATCTGGTCGCGAGTTTGTCATGCCCATGCTGGCGGTGACAGCTTGCCCAAGTTCCGGCAGCGCAGCTGCGACTGCGGCAGTAATTGCCTGGCGCCGGCGTTCCGCCCGTAGCTGGGCGTCTTCGCCGCGCACGAGAAGTACGAACTCCTCGCCGCCCAGACGAAATGCGCGAACCTGAGGGTCCGCCTGCAGGGTCTCAGCCACTGCTTTCAGAACCTCGTCGCCGATCCCATGACCGTAAACGTCGTTGATTTTCTTGAAGTGGTCGAGATCAAGTACGGCAAGCGCGCGATATCCCTCGGCACGATACATTTCGAAATTCTGTTCTATTGCCCTTCGGTTGAGCAGTCCCGTCAGCGCATCGGATTCCGACAGGCGCTCGAAGACATCCGCCTCGAAGCGTGCGCTGTCTCTCTGGCGCCTGATCGCCATGAAGCGATCGGCAACCCCCAAGGTGGTGAATAAAACCTCACATGCGCACCCCATATAGAAGAGCAGCATGGCATCATTGCTCTCCAGCCAAGGAGTGATGCCGGTAACCAAACGCACCGATCCGGCCAAGATCACGGGCATGTAGCCAAGCGCCTGGAATTTGGCGGCACGGCTGCCTCGCCTCAACGCGTCGGCAACTGACAGTACGAAGATGACGAGAATCGGCGCAAAAGCCGCCGTATAGAGCGTCGACTGGATAGGGCGTGCTACGAAAGGGAATACAGCGTGAGAGATGCTCAAAAACATTGCCCAGACGGCGCAGTAAAGCAACGCTTGTCGAAGGGCGGGATGCAGGCGTTCCGGTTCGATAAAGCTATGGGTAAACATAGCCCCGGATGCTACGGTAAAACCGAAAATGATCGTCGTCATCCAGCTTAGTGTCATCGCCGGAAGGTCGAAGAGAACCGCTGCAAGTCCAGACGAAACCAGTATCGTCAGCAGAAGCGAGATTGTCAGCGTGGAATGCCACAGTACGAAAGGCTCGTTCAGGATCCGGTAGAAAGCAGCGTTGAAAATGAGCGGCATGGAAAGCATGCCGGCAAGGATGGCAAGAAGCAGAAATGATCGTAGAAGACTTCCACTTAACGGGAGGTCGGATTGTGACAGATACGCACGCTCCAGCGTCATCCGATGGCTTGGCAGATCAAATGCAGCTATGACGTATTGCGTGTTGCGCGTGACTTCAGGCAACGATGATTTGAAATACCCGCCACGAAGGGAGTTCGACAGGTCTCCTGAGGAAAATGAACTCTGGCGTATCGCGCCATCCCGGTCGATCGCCAACAGATGAACGGCCTGAAGTGCGCTTCTCCTGGAGAACAGATAGCGGGGAAGCGTGTCGTCGGGGCCGATATCGAAGCGTAGAAGCACCCTTTCGCCCTCGAGCGAATAGGTCTGATCCCCGCAAATCCAATGCTCAAGCGATCCTGCAAGTTTGACTATGTCGCTCGATAACCCGCTTGAGGTCCAGCAGGAGCTACTAATTTTTGAAGGTTCTTCCGCACGCAAAGGATTGGCAACCAGAGAGACCAGCGCCGCCAAGCCTAACATTGCTATAAAGAATAACTTTTGAACTCTGTCCCTCAGCATGTCTCGACGCTATACGCCAAACATTGCAATGAAGTTACACCAGTTAGGTGTGTTCTTGCGTATGTTGCCGCCCGCATGTGCGAGATTTTCGTGGCCGGCTGACCGTGTGCCACATTTGCAGAAGCCAACTAGTCGGTGTTCATGTTCGACGCCATACACTATCGCATGCGGCTGACCGTTTCTAGTTTCAGATCAAGATGTAGCGGCCACCGGCCATGGCAGGCCTCCGTGAACATGCCGGATGCAACGATCAGAGAGATATTGGTTGACGATGCTTCCGCCATTCAGCCAAAAGCGACCGACTGAAGGATGGAAGTCTTATGAACGAGTCCGTTTCCAAAACCACCCTCAATGGCTCGGATAGCAGGCTTGAAGCCCGAGATGTCACGTTGGTTTACGGCGAGCGGACCATTTCGCGCGATCTGCGCTTCAAGGTTCCGGACGGTCTTTTCACCGTCATCGTCGGTCCCAATGCCTGCGGCAAGTCCACGCTTTTGAGAGCGCTGGCACGGATCATCCGGCCGAATGCCGGTCATGTCGTTCTCGACGGCAAGCAGATCGAACGTATCCCGGCCCGCGATGTTGCCCGCACGCTCGGTCTTCTGCCGCAGAGTTCGGTGGCGCCTGACGGGATCACCGTTGCCGATCTCGTGGCGCGCGGTCGGTATCCGCACCAGTCTTTCCTGCAGCGATGGAGCCAGGTGGACGAGGATGCGGTCTCATGGGCGATGCGCACGGCACGGGTGGAAGAGCTTGCCGAACGAGCCGTCGACGAGCTTTCCGGCGGGCAGCGCCAGCGTGTGTGGATCGCCATGGTGCTTGCACAGGAAACGCCGCTTCTGCTGCTCGACGAGCCGACGACCTTTCTGGACATTGCCCACCAGATCGAGCTTCTCAACCTGCTGCGCGATCTGAACCGTCGTCAGGGCAACACGGTCGTTGCGGTCTTGCACGATCTCAACCAGGCCTGCCGTTATGCGGATCACATTGTCGCCATGCGTGACGGAAGCATTGTCGCGGAAGGAAATCCGCGCAGTGTCATGACCGCAGAGCTTGTGAAGGCGGTGTTCGGGCTTGCCGCGATCGTTATCGACGATCCGGTGACCGGCGATCCGATGGTTGTGCCGCTCGATGAAATGGCATCTTCGCAGTGACCTTGCGGTCAGCGCTGTTTTGATCGTGTGAGCAGCCACAGAAGATAGAGGCCGCCGACAAGACCGGTCGTCCGCCCGATGGGCAGGACAATATCTGCGGCGATGTACTGGGTCACAAGATCGGCGATGACCAGCAGGAAAGCCCCCATGGCTGCGGCGCTGAAAACCGGCATTCCGCGCGATGCGGTCAAGCGTGCCGCAAGCTGCGGAGCCGCCAGCGCCAGAAAGGCGATCGGTCCAGCCGCGCCGGTGGCGACACCCGCGAGAAGAACGGCGCAGGCGACCATGGCGAACCGCGTCCGCTCGACATTCACGCCCAGTTGGCGGGCCAGGTCGTCGCCCATCTCGATCATCCGCAGCCGTGTCGCGGCAAAGCCGACCAGCGGAATGAGCAGAAGCGCGCCGCCCATGACGGTCGATGCGTGATCCCAGTTGCGGGCATCGAGCGAGCCGGCAAGCCAGAGATTGGCGGCGATTGCATTGTCGAGGTCGCCCTTCACCAGCATCAGGCCATTGAGCGCATTGAGCGTCGCACCGGCACCAATGCCGATCAGAACGAGACGATAACCGCCGGTTACCCCCTGCCTGAATGAAAGGAGATAAACGAAGGTAGCCGTCACCAGTCCGCCGAGCATGGCCGACAGCGCCACGGCGAGCGGGCCGCCGCCGAAGATGACGATCTGCAACAGCGCGCCTGTCGCGGCACCGGTGGTAAATCCGATCACATCCGGCGAGCCGAGCGCGTTGCGCGACACGGACTGAAAAACCGCCCCTGAGACACCGAGGGATGCGCCGGCAAAGATCGCGACCAGCAGGCGCGGCAGGCGCAGGTTCATGATCACCTGTTGCCGCATGCCGCCGTCGCCATGTCCAAGAAGCGTTGCCACGACGTCCATAAGGGGAACCGAGACGCGCCCAAGCGTGATGGCAAAAAGTGCAGCGAGAAATGTGATAACCGTCAGGCAGAGCGTGATCGCGATCGGTCGTACGGTAATGGCAAAGGAGATGCGCCGGCTGCGCCAGACGAGCCGACGCGCGGTGCTGGTGGAACTCTGGGTGGATGCGCGGCTCATAGTTTCGATATCCGGTGGCGGCGAACGAGCGCGATGAAGAAGGGGCCGCCCATCAGCGCCACCATGATGCCGACGCCGACTTCCCCTGGCGGTGCGATGACCCGGCCGAGGGCATCGGCTGTGACCGTCAGGAGGGCGGCGATGGCCATGGCATAGGGCAGCAGCCAGCGATGGCCGGGCCCGGTTATCAGCCGGGCGATATGCGGTGCGGTGAGGCCGATGAAGCCGATCGGACCTGCAGCAGCTGTCGCGGCGCCCGAAAGAATGATCACCACAAGCGCCGAAAGGCTCCAGATATGCAATGGATTGCCGCCGAGCGCCTTGGCGAGGTCTGCCCCAAGGGCTGCCGTGTCCAATGCCTTGGTCAGAGGAAGAGCGATCAGAATTCCGACCGATGAAAGAGCGAATGCAGGCACGAGAACCGCATAGCCGCGTCCCTGTAGCGAGCCGACCGACCAGTTGCGAAACTGATCGAAGACCTGTTCGTCGCTGTTGACCAGAACGATCTGCGTCAGTGACAGAAGAACGACGGAAAGCGCTGCGCCTGCCAAGACGACACGCACCGGATCGCCATTTTGCCCGAGATTACCAAGCAGATAAACTGCAGCTCCGGCAAAGGCGGCTCCCGCTATGCCGAAGGCCATATAGGCCGCCACATCGGTTATGCCCAACACGACAATCGCGCCCGTGACGGCCATCGCCGCCCCGGCATTGATGCCGAGAATGCCCGGATCGGACAAGGGATTGCGGGTCAGCGCCTGCATGATCGTGCCGGCTGCCCCGAGCGCTGCGCCGACCACGACGGCGAGTAGCGTACGGGGAATACGCAGGAACTGAACCAGAAGATGATCGCTGTCGGCTGGATCGAAATGGGTGATCGCGCTCCAGGTTGTGGCAAGCGGGATGGGCCGGGCGCCAGCGACAATGCCGAACATGACCGCGATAAACAGCAACACGAAGAGCGCACAGAGCCCGACCGTCAGGCGGTTGTCACGCGTGCGGGGTGGCGGCGCCGTGCTTGCTGGTCCGTTGCTCAAGCCTCAGTTTCCGAACTTTGAGACGATACCGTCGACGATTTCCTTGCCGCTGTAATAGTCGATGCGGAAGGAATGAATACCAAGCCCGAAGACCTGGCCGTTCTTTACCGAGGGCAGGTTGGCGAGCACGGGATCGTTGCGGAACGCAGCTGCCTTGCTATCGTCTACCCGCAGGAGAAAGGTTGTTTCGGCCTTGAGGTCCACCAGACGCTCGTAATCGGCCCAGACGAAATCGTCGCGGCTTGCCGCCTGCGTGTGCCATGCCTGATCCGGGGCCTCTATGTCGAAGCCGAGCGCTGCGAGAAGGGCTGCATGCGGACCGCCCGGTCGCCCGATCGGGTTGCTCTGGCCGGCTCCGTTAAAGCTGATGATATTGGCCTTGCCCGCCGGGATTTTGATTCTGGCTTTCGCCGCCGCAACATAGGCGTCGAAATCAGTGATCGATGCTGCTGCCTCTTCTTCCAGCCCTGTCGCTGCGCCCAGTTCGGTTGCAAGTTCCTGCCAGGAAAGGGCGCCGTCATCGACGAGAATGGTCGGCGCGATCTGCTGGAAGGCGGCAAGCTGGTCCTTCGTCGAGCCTGCGCCGCTTGCCGTCACGACGATGAGATCGGGTTCGGTGACATAGACCGCTTCCAGATCGACCTTGCCGGCCGGCCAGGCATTTTCGATCTTTTGCTCTTTGGCCACCTTTTCCCACTGGGCGAAGAACTGGCCGTTGGCGGCCGAGCCGCTCGCAACAACCGGAGCCCTGATCGCCAGAAGCGTGCCGGTCAGCGTCACCGAGGTCGAGAGAATGCGTTTTGGCTTGGCCGGTATTTCGGTCTGGCTGCCATCCACATTGGTGAAGCTGCGCGGCCACGTCTCGGCGGCGGAGGCCTGCGACCAGAGTAACAGCGAAGCAATCGCCGCTATGGCGATTCGCGCCGCGAATCGGCTGATGATCGCAATTCTCATGGCTGCATTCTCCGCTGACGGCGTGGGAAGGGCAGGGGCCGTACCGTCCGCTCGCAGCCCGTGCGGGCGGCAGCATTAGCATCGCAGACCGGCGCTCGCTACCAAAACATGAGCGCATCGCGCAGGATTGTTCAGGCTGCTTCGTTCAGCCCTCGGCGGTGCCCGTCTGACGCCGTAGCGACGAAGGCGGATAGCCGAAATGCTTGCGAAAGGCGGTTGTGAAGTTTGACAGATGGACGTAACCGGCCTCGTAGGCGATATCGGAAATGCTGCGATTGCTGAACAGAAGCGCCTGGCGCGCCTCGGTCAGCCAACGGTTGCGGATGAACTCGTTGAGTGAGCAATGATGCGCCTTGCGCACCAACCGCTGCAGCGTCGCCTGGCTGGCGCCGAGTTCGTTCGCCATTTCGGTGACGGCGAGTTCCTGGGCCGAATGACGATCGATATACTGTACAAGCGCATAAATGCGCTGCTGTTCGGCTGCCGTCAGGTTTGTCGGCGGCATGACCGCGTCGGGATTGGAGCCGAAGGCTGCCGTCAGTGCTTCATAGACGATGGCAAGCGTATGGCTTTCCAGAAGTACGGCCGAAAATGGCGGCTTGCGGGCGGCGATATCGAACATCTGCCGGGCGAGGAACTCCACCTTGCGATTGGGCTGCCATTGCCAGAAACCGGGATCTCCGCCCATAAGCGCCTGGAACTTGTCGGGGGCCTCGCTTGTCTCGGAAAAGCGCTGCAGCCATTCGCGGGACATGCCGATGACCATCTTGTCGAGATACTGGCCCTTGCGTGCCCGCCGCCGAAGGCGCGCGCCGTTTTCGTGGGAAACGATAATTGCCGATGATTGCCAACGTCCCTGCGCCGTGCGTTGCGGCATGGGCATCGGCACGCCGTTCAGCGAGGCCTCGACGTAACCTTCCAGGAAGATCTTGATGCAGACCTGGGCGTCGAGCGACACTTCCATCTCGAGATCGTCGACCTGCATGCGACGGCCGAAATTGACGTGGATGCCATCCATCCGCACCTGCCCCACAAGGCCGCATGCGACAACTGCGTCGCCTTGATCACCACCATCGAGCACACGCACGCCGTTCTTGCGCAGCTCGCGCCGGGTCAGGACCGGGTTGGGATTGGCATGCACGGGCGGAAGGGGATCGACGGCGCTGTTCACACAGGTCTCCTGCATAAGTTTATGCGTGATTAACGAAAGCGGAGGTTTGCAAGACCACGTATAGGAATACATGAAATATGCACTCAAGAATAGCCGCGACGGGGGATGTCCGGCACTGTTTGCCGTGTGGGGCGCGACAATCGTGCGGAATGAACTGGTTGCCCAGGGGTATGGGAATGAACGGAAATAAGACAATCGTCCAGCGGCAGGCAATCGGGCGGCTGACGCGGATACTGCTCGCGACGACCGTGCTGACAGGCCTTGCTACTATGGCACAGGCGCAGGACGGCACCGACAATCAGGACAGCAGCACCGAACTGGCACCGATCGTGCTCGAAGGCGCGACCTACGAGACCGAAGGCACGAACAGCTATACGACGAAGGAAATCAGCGTCGGCGACAAGGACACGCGCACACTGCGCGAAGTGCCGCAGTCGACCACGGTCATGACGCGCGAACGTCTGGACGACGGCAATTTCTCTTCGCTCGATACCGTCATGCGCAAGACGCCGGGCGTCGTGGTTCTGACCAACGACGATGGTCGCTCCAGCCTTTATTCGCGCGGCTTCGAATATGACACACTCTACATGAACGGCCTTTCGACGCCGGTTTCCTCCATCTATGGCACACAACCGGACATGGTTGTCGTTGACCATATCGAAATCCTGCGTGGACCTTCCGGTCTTTTCGGCGGGGCAGGCGAGCCGGCCGGTGCCGTCAACATGCGCCTCAAGCAGGCTTCCGACGAATACAAGGGGAGCATCAACACGATTATGAGTTCGTGGGATGGCAAGCGGATCGAAGGCGACGTGACCGGACCGCTGACCAAGTCAGGCCGTGTGCGCGGTCGCTTAGTCGGCGCGCTTTCGACCAAGGACAGCTTTATCGATACCGTCGACAACAAGGTCGGCGTCATCTACGGCACGATACAGGCCGACATCACGGACAACACGACGGCAACGCTGAGCATCAACCACACTCGCCGCGACATCACGCCATTCAACGGCCTGCCGACCCTTTCGGACGGGACGCTGCTCGACGTACCGCGTTCGACCTATACCGGTGCGGACTGGAACAATTTCGAGAACAATGTCACGCAGTATATCGCCGAACTCGAACACCGTTTCGATGACGGCGGCCATGCGAAAATTTCGGCGCTCTATTCGAAGGTGGACGTCAATTTCCTTTATGCTTACGCGGCAAGTGCCGCATCGCCAACCGGCAATGTATCCGCGACTGCTGGAGGCATTACTGGCGGAACGCGCTGGCTGGCGCGCGACTATCAGCAGGATTCGTTTTCGCTAGATGCCCACATCAGCAAGCCCTTCGAATTTTTTGGCATTGAAAACAATATAATCGCTGGCGCCGACTATCGTGGTTCGGATGACAGCCTGCGGACGGCAACCGGCTTGATCGCAGGGGCGCAGAATATCTACGATTGGAATTCCAACGTCGCAAAGCCGACCGTCAATTTCGGTAGCCCTGCCGAAACGGAGACCGATCAATATGGTATCTATGGCCAGTGGCGCATCAAGCCGATCGACAAGCTGACGCTGATCGGCGGTGGTCGCTTTAGCTGGTACGATGCCCAGTCCGGAACCAGTGAGGTTAAGGTCAACGGTGAGTTCACGCCTTATGCCGGCGTCATTTACGATCTGACAGACCGGTTGTCTGCCTATGCCAGCTACACGGAAATCTTCCAGCCGCAGTCGGTCAGGGATGCGTCGGGCAAAATTCTCGATCCGCGCACCGGCGAGCAGTATGAGCTTGGCCTCAAGGCGGAAGTGACCGACGATCTCAACGCCTCGCTTGCATGGTTCGATTTGACAGACAAGAACAGAGCCGTCTCCAACCCGAGCAGCGTGGGTGACTATCTTGCTGGCGGTGAAGCGCATATGCGCGGCATTGAGTTCGAGATCAACGGCGAAATCTTGCCTAACTGGGAAGCGATGGCCGGCTACACCTATACAGATACCCAGTTCAAGAACACGACGCGTGCTGCAGGCTCCGAATTTTATACCCCGGAGCATATGATTCAGCTCTTTACCAAGTACACGTTCGATGGATCAGGCACCTGGACCGATGGCATTTTCGTCGGAGGTGGCGTGAAATTGTTCTCATCGTTTAAGAACATCTCACGTACGGCAGCAGGGGGAGCTACCACAATCGAAGCCCCCGGTTACGGCGTGGTCGATCTGCAGGCGGGCTACAAGTTCAATGAAAACCTGACGGCGAGCCTGTCGGTCAACAACGTGTTCGACAAGAAATATTACGAGCGTGTTGGCGGCACTTCGGTGTTCAACTTCTACGGCGAGCCGCGCAACGTCGTCTTCAAGCTCAACGCGACTTTCTGATTAAGCTATCGGCTAAAACCAATGAAGCGGCCCGGAGCGAATGTTCCGGGTCGTTGTCGTTTTCGTTTTAGAATCCACGTTTGAGGTGGAAAACTATGCCTCGCTGAAGGCCATTGCCTGCGCGCGCCGGACACCATGCAACAGCATGTCGAAATGGTCGTGATCGGCCGCGACAATCAGATCGACCTTCATGGCTGGATTGGCGCGCGCGATCAGGACCGCGGCTTCGGAGATATTGTCGACCATGGCCCGGCGAGAAAGGTGGTCCTGCCGCCCGACCGGCAGGACATGGGTTGCGTATTGCTCGTCCTTGCCGACGGTGATCACAAGCCGTTCGGCCGCTCTCGTTGCGGCATCCTCACGCATGCGGCGCATCATCAGCGCATCGCTGAACCAGAGCGACGGGCTTGCTGCCCAATATCGCTGGAAATGGCCGGGACAGTGCAACAGCGTGTGGACGGTAAAGAGCCCGCCATAGGAGAAGCCGAACAGGGTGTTGCGGGTCGGGTCCAGCGGGTAGAGCGCGGCAAGCGCGGGGCGCAGTTCTTCAACGAGGAAATACAGGAAATCCTTCGCGCCGCCGAAGACGCTGGAGACGATGTCGCCCGTCTCATGATCCGGCTGAGGCGTGTAGTTTCTCGATCGTGCGGGTGCAT
Organism: Aliirhizobium wenxiniae; assembly: GCF_014201355.1. GTDB lineage: Bacteria > Pseudomonadota > Alphaproteobacteria > Rhizobiales > Rhizobiaceae > Neorhizobium > Neorhizobium wenxiniae. The sequence continues at coordinate 467,886 of NZ_JACHEG010000003.1, read as the reverse complement.
CGAATGGTGTGCCGCCGGGAAATCCGATTGCAACGGTGAGGCCGGCTGCGCGATCTGCCGATGCCGATGGAAACAGCCCGCCTGCAGGCTTGCTAAAGACAAGCGGAAAGCTCGCGTCCCCGTCCAGCATCCACAAAGCCGGATAGCCTGCCTGTGGGGGTGGCCCCAAGGGCGCGCGGACCAGGATTCGATAGATTTCACCCGTGCGTTGAGAGTGGATTTCGAATGTTTGTGCTCCAGGCAGGTTAACCGGCTGCCATTCGCTCATGCCTTGCGTAATAGAGGTCATTTTCGTCCGATGGCGTTATGCTGAGCCGCTTGGCAGAACACAGCTTGGCTCGACGAGAGCCTGAGGAAAATCTATCAGAGATCAGTAGTTTATGGTACCTCTCTATCGCATTGAAGCGCGTCGCTTCGGCAAAAATTTGCAACGAATCGGGCATGGGTCCGAAATCGACGCCCCTATGTATGTGTTTACTCTCGTCAGCGCGCGTATTGTCCCCGATACAATGCGCCTAAAGGCTTGGGGCTTCGTAGATCCTGTTGGCGGCAATCCTAGGCTTCTGGCCCAACTTGATCGCAAACAAAAATCATCAGGGCAGATATTCTGTGGGTTATTGGATGACAATTCACTCGGTTAAGACTAGCTGCGAAATTGTTGACGTTATCCGCGAGATGATCGTCGTTCCGTATGGTGCTTGATCACGAAGCTGAACTTCCGTGTCTGTAGCGCTCGCAATAGCTGGGCAATCAAAGTGTGAAGGCTTCGATGTTGCCTCTCTATCATCGCCAGGCTCATGAGGTTGGTTTGCTTGCAAGATATCATACGCGCAAGCCCATCGCGCGACATTCGCACGGACGACGGCCCCTGTTCCATTGGACCGTGTAAACCCTCATTAAGGCTCCGGCACCGAACAGGCTATGGGCTTCGTCTAATTTGCCTTCGTGATCGATGTTTCCACCCTTCGCATCGTCGGGTGATGAGTGAGCCAGACGGCACACGCAATTTTTGTCGCGATGTTCTGCGGCCCAATCCTCATAATCGACGTCCCGCTCAATGGCCGTCTCATGCCTCACTATTCCGAAAGGGGCGGATCGCCATTAAAGATTGTCTCGCGTCGTTCAAAGGTGTGAAAACCGCTTGCAAACGAACAATCCGTTGCTAACATACCGATATATCGGGTATCGGGTCCGATGCAGGGCCCAGGGAGTTTTTGATTGACGACCACCCCCTACATGCTTCTGACGGGCGCCAGCCGCGGCATCGGTCATGCGACGGTCAAGCTGTTCATGGAGCACGGCTGGCGGATCCTGACGGTTTCGCGCCAGCCCTTTTCCGAGGAGTGCCGCTGGCCGTCTGCCCGCGAAAGCCACATTCAGGCCGATCTCGCAGACCTTTCCAGCATCGATGCGCTTGCCGCGACCGTGCGCGAACGGCTGCCTGACGGGAAGCTTGCTGCGCTGGTAAACAATGCTGGGATTTCACCCAAGGGACCGGGTGGCAGCCGCCTCGGTGTCGCGGAAACGGATGCCGAAACCTGGATGAAGGTCATGAATGTTAACCTCATCTCGACGGCGCTTCTGGCGCGGGCGCTATTGCCCGAACTCGAAGCGGCCAAGGGATCGATCGTCAACGTTACCTCGATTGCCGGATCGCGCGTGCACCCGTTTGCCGGTGTCGCCTATGCCGCGTCGAAGGCTGGTCTTGCCGCCTTGACCCGCGAGCTGGCGCATGAATTCGGTCCACGCGGCATTCGCGCCAATGCGATTGCACCGGGCGAGATCGCCACCTCGATCCTGTCTCCCGGCACCGACGAGCTGGTCAAGGCCGAGGTGCCACTGGGCCGCCTCGGAACGACCGCCGAAGTCGCCAAGACCATCTATTTTCTCTGCACCGAACAGTCGTCCTACATCAACGGTGCGGAAATCCACATCAATGGCGGACAACATGTCTGACACTGTCATCTAAGGATAGACGCAGGCCAACTGCGCACCCTGCTGGAGGAAACGAAAGGATCCGTATCAACGTCCAAGGCCCAGGATAACAGTCCGGGCCCAATCAGGGGAACGAAATGAAAAATCTTTTCAAGACTGCAGCCTTCGGCATGTTCGCGCTGGCCTCCACGGCGCTTGTTGCGGGGCAGGCAAATGCACGTGACCTGACGATTGTCGGCTGGGGCGGCGTGGCGCAGGCGGCGCAAAGCGACGTCTATTTCAAGCCTTTCTCGCAAAAGTCCGGCAAGCCGTTCCTGGAAGAAAGCTGGGATGGCGGTTACGGCGTTCTGCAGGCCAAGATGAAGGCCGGCTCTCCGAACTGGGACGTGGTGCAGGTCGAGGCTGAAGAACTGGCGCTCGGCTGCGCCGATGGTCTCTACGAAAAGCTCGACTGGGACAAGATCGGCGTGAAGGACGAGTTCCTGCCGGAAGCCGTCAACGAGTGCGGTGCGGGCGTCTACTACTGGTCGCTGGCAATGGGATATGACGGCGACAAGCTCAATGACGGCCCGAAGAACTGGGTCGATTTCTGGGATACGACGAAGTTTCCGGGCAAGCGCTCGCTGCGCAAGGGCGCCAAGTACAATCTCGAATTCGCGCTTCTGGCCGATGGCGTGAAGCCGGCGGAACTTTATGACGTGCTCTCGACCGATGAAGGTGTCGACCGCGCCTTCAAGAAGCTCGACGAATTGAAGCCAAACATCGTCTGGTGGGAAGCCGGTGCGCAGCCAGTGCAGTATCTCGCGTCCGGCGAAGTTTCTATCGCTGCGGTCTATAACGGCCGCGTTACCGGTATCAACAAGGCGGAAGGCAAGAACTTCAAGCTGGTCTGGCCGGAAAGCATGTATGCGATCGACAGCTGGGTAATCCTCAAGGGCGCCGAAAACAAGGATGCGGCGCTGGATTTCATCGCATTCGCGAGCCAGGCTGAAAACCAGGCGAAACTGCCGCTGAAGGTGGACTACGGCATGCCGAACAAGAAGGCTGCAGCGACCATCCCGCCGGAGATCGACGCCAACCTGCCAACCTATCCGGATAACCTGAAACAGGCGATCCCGCTCAATGTCGATTTCTGGATCGACAATTCCGAAGCGCTGACGGCGCGCTTCAACGCCTGGCTGGCGCAATAATCAGGCCATTTTCCCGACGATCGGAAGGCTGCAGACACGCAGCCTTCCTCTCTAGCCGACATAACGGATGGATACGGTCAGTCATGCAAGTGCGACCGATCGGACAGCCGTATCCAGCGACTGAAAAGGGGAATGGCGTGGCCGAATTCCGCATACGCTTCGATGGAGTTAGCAAATATTATGGACAGCAATGCGTTGTCGACAAGTTGCGGCTGGATATCGAGAAGGGCGAATTCGTCAGCCTTCTCGGCCCATCGGGATCGGGCAAGACCACGCTTCTGATGATGCTGGCCGGCTTCGAGACGGCAACCGAAGGCCAGATCCTCGTCGACGGCTACAGGGTCAACGACGTACCGTCGCACAAGCGCGACATGGGCGTGGTTTTCCAGAACTACGCGCTTTTTCCGCATATGAGCGTCGGCGCCAATGTCGCCTTCCCCTTGCAGATGCGCGGGATTTCCAAGGCTGAAATCGCAGGCCGAGTAAAGACTGCACTCGACATGGTACAGCTCGGCGCATTGTCGGAACGCAAGCCGTCACAGCTTTCCGGCGGCCAGCAGCAGCGCGTGGCGCTCGCCCGTGCGCTCGTTTTCGAGCCGCGCGTGGTGCTGATGGACGAGCCGCTCGGAGCGCTGGACAAGAACCTGCGTGAGCAGATGCAGCTTGATATCCGTGCGCTGCATCAGCGGCTCGGGCTGACCATCGTGTTCGTTACCCATGATCAGGGTGAGGCGTTGACGATGTCCGATCGGATTGCCGTGTTCAACAAGGGCAAGATCGAGCAGATCGGCACGCCGCGACAGGTCTATGACGAACCGGCGACGCGTTTCGTCGCAGAATTCATCGGCGAGACGAACCTGATCGCCGGAACGGTAGAGGTGGTTGAGGCGACATCGGTTACCATTCGCATGAATGGTGGCAATATCGTGCGCGTTGCCGGCACGGATGGTCTCGCGGCAGGGCAGGCGGTGTCGGTGTCGCTTCGACCGGAACGCCTTTCGCTGACGCAGGTGTCCGGCACCGATGCGAGCCTGCCGGGCAATACCATTTCCGCGACAGTGACGGACTGCGTTTATCAAGGTGACCATCTGCGCGTGCAGCTCACCGGCGCCGGGGACGCGTCATATATCGTGCGCCTCGACCGCAGGTCAGCGGAGCCGCAGCGTGGTGCTCAGGTCACGGCATTTTTCAGCCCCGAGGATTGCAAGGTAATTGCGTCATGAGCGGCAAGAGCTTTCTGCAGAAAAGCGGGCCGCTCCTTTTGGTCGCGCCGCTTTTCCTGTTCATCTGCCTGTTTTTCATCTGGCCGCTTGGCTCCGTGCTGACCCAATCGGTTTCAGACAATGCAGTCGCCCGGCTTCTGCCCGAAACCGCCAAAGTCGCCTCATCCTGGGACGGGCAAAGCGCACCTGCTGAAGGCCTGCAAGCGGCATTCGTGACCGATCTGCGCGCCGCGACCGACGAACAGGCTGTCGGCGACATGGTGCGCAGGTTGAACAGCGCCCAGTCAGGTTTCCGAACGCTGATGAGCAAGACGCTCAAGGCGGTGCAGGACAAGCCGGAGGGGCCGATCGACCTTGTGGCGCTCGACAGGAAATGGAGCCAACCGCAATACTGGAAGGCGATTACCGACGCCCTTTCGCCAACGACCGATCGCTATCTTCTCGCCGCCGTCGACCTCATGCGAAACGATGCCGGTGAAATCATCTCGCAACCGCCCAAGCAGACGATCAACGTGGCGATCTTCGGGCGGACATTCTGGATTTCCGCAACGGTCACGATCTTCTGCGTCCTGCTCGGTTATCCCTATGCGCTGCTGATCACGGTTGCGACCGGCTGGAAAAAACAAGCGCTGCTCGCCGCGGTACTGTTGCCGCTCTGGACCTCGCTTCTGGTGCGCACCGCCGCATGGTTCATCCTGCTGCAGGAACAGGGCCTGATCAATTCGGCCTTGATGGATCTGAACATCATTGCCGATCCGCTGGCGCTGATCTTCAACCGCACCGGGGTGATCATCGCGATGACGCATGTCTCTTTGCCGATGATGGTTCTGCCGATCTATAGCGTGCTCCTGACCATTCCGAAAAATCTGATGCCGGCGGCGGCGTCGCTCGGGGCGCATCCGCTCAGAGCCTTCGTTCGGGTGCTGCTGCCGCTGAGCTTCGGCGGAATTGCCGCCGGCTCGCTGCTCGTCTTCATGTCGGCGATCGGATATTACATCACGCCAGCGCTGATCGGCGGGGCCGGCGATCAGATGATCAGTTCCTTCATCGCCTTCCATGCCCAGAATTCCGGAAACTGGGGTATGGCGAGTGCGCTCGGCATCGTGCTGCTTGTCGTCACCATCATCCTCTATGCCGTCTATGAACGGCTTGCCACACAGCGGGAAAGGAGCGCCTGATGCCGGCCAAAACACTGCAATGGCTCTTTGGAGCGCTGATGGCGGCATTCCTGATCGTACCGCTTCTGGTCATGATGCCGCTTGCCTTCACCTCGAGCCTGCTTCTCGTCTATCCGATACCGTCATTCTCGTTTCGCTGGTTTGTTGAACTATTCACCCTGCCTGTCTGGCAAAGGGCGATCGTCAACAGCCTGATCATCGGTTTTGGAACTACGGCGCTGGCGACTGTTCTCGGCGTGCTGGCGGCACTCGGTCTGCGGCGGCGCTTGCCGATGATCGGCGGACTGATCCGCACGCTGTTCATGCTGCCGATGGTGGTGCCGGCGGTGGTGCTCGGTATCGGCATGCAGATCCTTCTGGCGCGGATCGGGCTTGCCAATACGCATCTTGCCGTCATCATCGCGCATACGGTCGTGGCAGTGCCTTTCGTCATCGTCAGTGTTTCCGGGTCCCTGGCAGGCATCGACAGGCGGGTGGAGCTTGCCGCGGCAAGCCTTGGCGCTGCGCCGCAAAGGGTATTCTCCAAGGTGACCCTGCCGCTTGCCATGCCCGGTATCCTCACCGGCGCGGTTCTGGCATTTGCGACGTCGCTGGACGAGGTGGTGCTGACGCTGTTCGTCGCCGGGCCGAACCAGAGGACGCTGGCGCGCCAAATGTTTTCCACCATCCGCGACAATATCAGCCCGGCGATCGCGGCTGCGGCCTTCCTGTTCATCTTCGGCACCCTGCTGCTTGCCGCGGTGGTATTGATCGTCCGGCGCAAGAAGGAGGTCGCTACGATCTAGCGCCGCAATACGCTTCCGCAAGTCTACTGCTGCGTGTCGGCGCGGGTCTTCGGCACCCGCGGGGCGTCGCTTTGCGCGCAGGAACTGACGATATTCCTTGCAAACGCTGGAGAAGAGGCTAGGGAGAAGTCGCGATATATCGGTATGGCGCTAGCTGAAGACCATCATGGGAGGAGGGCCGACATGAACACGCGTTTGCAGCAGTCCGACTTCCTGCAGGCGAATGCCGCCGCTCAGCCCAAGGCGCTGACGGCCTATAACTACATCCGCCATGCGATCATCACGATGAAGATGGAGCCGGGCGCGACGATCAGCGAGAAGGAAACCTGCGCCGAGCTCGGCGTGTCACGCACTCCGATGCGCGAGGCGGTGTTGCGGCTTGCGCAGGAGGGGCTGGTCAATGTGGTGCCGAGCGGCGGCACTTTCGTCAACAGCATCTCGCTACGGGGCGTGATCGAAGGGCATCTCATCCGCTCCAGCCTGGAACTGCGGATGGTGCGGATTGCGGCGCGTTCCTATGACGCCGTTCGGGACCGGGATTTCGACCTTCTGATGTTCCTGCAGGGGGATGCGGCCAAGCGTCAGGACTACGACCAGTCCTTTGCGGTCGACAATGACTTTCATCGACTTATTTGCGCGATGGCCGGTTTCCCGGATGTCTGGCAGACTATTCATAATGCGACGGGGCAGCTTGACAGGATAAGGCGCTTCGCTATCCCGCGCTCAGGCTATTTCGATGAGGTCGAACAGGAACACCGGGCCATTTACGACGCAATCAGGGCTGGCGATGCCGATCGCGCCCATGAATTGTTGCGGCGGCATCTCGATGATATCGCCGCAGTCGTCGAATATGTCTTTGCGGATCGACCGGGCCTGATCGTGCAGGAGCCCGGCTTCGATCTGTCGACGCTGGAAGTGATGCTGGCGCCTGCGGCTCAATAGCCGCTTTCACGGCTGCCGGAATTGAGCGGCTCCCGTCCCGCCAGAACTCTTGTGGTATTCTCGAAAATCTGCGCTGCGACATCGCCCGGATTGGGCATGGATGCGATATGCGGCGTCGCGAAGATTTTGGGATGGCTCCATAACGGGCTTTCTTCGGGCAGCGGCTCCTTGAGGAAGACATCGAGGACCGCGCCACGCAGGTGGCCTGCGTCGATCGCAGCCAGAAGATCGGCCTCCACCATGTGCTCGCCACGCCCCATGTTAATGATCGCGGCACCCTGCGGCAGGTGGGCAAACAGACCGGTATTGAGTATGCCACGGGTGGCATCGGTGAGTGGAAGCAGGCAGATCAGCGCATCGCAGCCGGAGAGGAAATCCGGCAACTGCCCGTCGCCGCAATAGGTGGCGATCCCCGCTTCTTCCTTTTGTGAGCGTGCCCATCCGCGAACATTGTAGTTTAGAGCGCGCAGGCTGCGTCCGACAGTTCGTCCGATTGCGCCGAAGCCCAATATGCCGACGGTGTAATCCTGTGCTGCTTTCTGTGCCGGGCGCTCCCAGCGTTTGTGTGTAGCGTTTTGCAGGTGTCGGTCCATCTCCCGGTGGAACAGCAGCACGGACCAGATCGCATATTCCGCCATGCCAAGCGCATGCTGGCTGTCGACGACGCGGCAGACGGGGACGGGCGGGAGGTTCGGGTCGGCGAAGATGTTGTCCAGGCCCGCGGCAATGCTGTGGACCATTTTCACGTTCGGCATTTCAGCCAGAAGCCCATGCGGCGGGTTCCAGGCTACGGCGACATCGGCGCTCTCGAAGTCGGGCTCGGGGTAGATGCTCAACCGCACATTCAGGCCTGACGTCTCGAATGCGGTTTTCAGAAAGGTGAGATCGAGCGTGCTGCTGACCAGCGCGATGTGAGGGATCTTTGTGTCCGTCCGGCTCATCAATTCCATCTTAGTCGGGACCTCATTGCTGCTGCTTGTCTGTCTTCAAAGCATGTGGCGTCACGATTTTTTGCATGCTGATTATTTTTTGTGCGGGCGATTTTCGAGTTTAAGTTTTATGCAAAAAATCACCCGCCTTGCTTGACAGGTGCTAAAGGCCGGAGTCAAGATGATGTATCGATATATCGGTATATTGTTTACCTGATACGATCGCGAAGTGATGTCTGCACGCAAACGAAAATCCATAAGGGGAACTTCATGCGACGACTGATTTCTGCATCCCTAGCTCTTTTCATGACGACGACAGCGGCATTTGCCCAAGCCGTACCAGGTGGCAAACTGAACCTTATCGTTCAACCCGAACCGCCAAGCATCATGATCGGTACCACCACCAACGGCCCGGCTCTGCTTGTCGGTGGCAATATCTACGAGAGCCTGTTGCGCTATGACGAGAACCTCAAGCCCGAGCCGTCGCTCGCCAAATCCTGGACGGTTTCTGATGACGGTCTGACCTACACGTTCGCGCTGCAGGATGGCGTGAAGTGGCATGACGGCAAGCCGATGACCTCGGCCGACGTGCTGTTTTCCGCCAATGACTACCTGATGAAGATGCAGCCGCGTCATCGCAACCTGATGACCCACGTGGAAAGCGTCACGGCACCGGACGACAAGACCGTCGTGTTCAAGCTGAAGGAGCCTTTCGAAGCCTTCATCCGCGGCCTTGCCTTCTACACGATGCCGGTTCTGCCCAAGCATATCTATGAAGGCACCGACTACGCCACCAATCCGGCCAACGACAAGCCGATCGGCACCGGCCCGTTCAAGTTCGACGAATGGAAGCGCGGCAGCTACATCCATCTCGTCAAGAACCCTGACTATTATGTGAAGGGCAAGCCCTATCTCGACGAGCTGTATTATCAGGTCATTCCGGACGGCGCATCGCGTTCGGTCGCATTCGAGACCGGCAATATCGACGTGGTGCCGGGCGGCTCGGTCGAGAATTTCGACATCCCGCGGCTGAAGGATCTGCCCAATACCTGCACGACAGAAAAGGGCTGGGAATATTTCGCACCGCTCTCCTGGCTATGGCTCAACAACCGCAAGCCGCCGATGGACAATGTGAAGTTCCGTCAGGCGGTGATGTACGCGCTCGACCGCGAATTCGCCAAGGACGTCCTGTGGAACGGTTACGGCAAGGTTGCGACCGGGCCGCTGTCGTCAAAACTTCCCTTCTACAAGGACGTCGAGCCGCAGTACCCGCATGATGTCGACAAGGCCAAGGGACTGCTCAAGGAAATCGGCTATGACGGAAAGCCGCTGAAGCTCCTGCCGCTTCCCTATGGCGAGACCTGGCAGCGCTGGGCGGAAGCCGTGAAGCAGAACCTCGAAGAGGTCGGCATTCCGATCGAAATCGAAGCGGCCGATGTCGCCGGCTGGAACCAGCGTACATCCAACTGGGAATACGATATCGCCTTCACCTATCTCTACCAGAATGGTGACCCGGCAATCGGCGTGGACCGGAACTACAAGACTTCGCAGATCGCCAAGGGCAACCCGTTCAACAATGTCGAGGGATATTCCAATCCGGAACTCGACAAGCTGTTCGACGAGGCCGCCGTCGCCTATCCGGCGTCCAAGCGTCAGGAACTCTACGACCAGGCGCAGAAGAAGCTTCAGGAAGACGTTCCGGTCGCCTGGCTGCTCGAGCTCGGTTTCCCGACGATCTACAACTGCAAGGTTCAGGATATCGTGACGACCGCCTCCGGCCTGCCGGAATCCATGCGCGACGCCTGGATCAAGAAATAAGTCGATATCAGGCGGAGACACGTCTCCGCCTGGCCCATTCCTGACCTGAAAAATCTAGTCGGAGCCATGCTCATGCTGAGATTCATCTCGGGGCGGCTGCTGAAGGCAGTCGTGATCCTGATCTGTATCACCGTGCTCAATTTCTTCCTCATCCATGCCGCACCGGGCGATCCGGCAGCGGTCATGGCGGGCGAAGCGGGTGATGCCGATCCTGCTTTCCTGCAACAGCTCAGAGAACGTTTTGGCCTCGACAAGCCGCTTTATGTGCAGCTCTGGATCTATGTTTCCTCGGTGGTCCAGCTCGATCTCGGTTATTCCTATCGCCAGCAGTTGCCGGTGCTGCAGCTGATCGGCGAGCGTCTTCCGGCAACACTGCTACTTTCCCTTTCCGCCTTCGTAATCTCGCTCGGCCTTGGTGTTGCGGCCGGTGCCTTTGCCTCTGCACGCCAGGGAAAGTGGGCCGATACGATTATCTCGCTGGTCGCCCTAATCTTTTATGCGACGCCGCTCTTCTGGCTGGCGCTGATGGGCGTGCTTCTGTTTTCCGTCCAGCTCGGCTGGTTGCCCGGCTTCGGTTACGAAACTGTAGGCGCCAATTACACCGGCCTTGCCCGCGCGTTGGATATCTTCCTGCACCTGATCCTGCCAGCGATGACGCTTGGGCTGTTCTTCATGGCCGTCTATGCCCGCATGACCCGCGCCTCGATGCTGGAAGTCGGCAGGCTCGATTTCGTCAAGACCGCCAAGGCCAAGGGTTTGCGTCCCGGCGTCATCCAGCACCGGCATGTGCTGCGCAATGCGCTTCTGCCGGTAGTGACGCTTGCCGGCCTGCAGGCCGGGCAATTGGTCGGCGGCGCGGTGCTGATCGAGACGGTATTCGCCTGGCCGGGCATCGGCCGGTTGATGTTCGATGCCCTCTCGCAGCGTGACTACAATCTGCTGCTCGGCGTCTTTGTCGTCTCGGCCGCGATGGTGCTGCTCTTCAACCTCATCACCGACGTGCTTTACCGCCTCGTCGATCCGCGCATCAAGGTGGCGTCATGAAGGACTTCTGGAAACGTTTTTCGCAGAACCGCGGCGCCGTCGTTGGTCTGGTCATCCTGCTTCTGGTCGTCGTTCTGTCGATCGTCGCTCCGTTCATCTACACCAAGTCGCCCTGGGCTATGGTGCAGCGACCGTTCATTCCGCCTTTCACCATGGATGCCTTCGTGCTCGGCACCGATCCGATGGGACGCGATCTTGCAGCAGGCCTTGCCCATGGTGCGCGGGTGTCGCTTCTGGTCGGACTCGTTTCGACCGTCGTTTCGCTGCTGATCGGTATTCCGATCGGTGCCATCGCTGGTTATTTCGGCGGTTGGGTCGATGACCTGCTGATGCGGTTCACCGAATTTTTCCAGAGCGTGCCGAGTTTCGCGCTGGCTGTGGTCTTGGTAGCGATCTTCCAGCCGAGCATCTATTCGATCGTCATCTCGATTGCCGTAGTCTCCTGGCCGCCGGTGGCGCGCCTTCTGCGCGGCGAGGTGATGTCGCTCCGGTCGCGTGAATTCGTCGAGGCCGCCGTACTTTCCGGCCAGACGCATTCGACGATCATCTGGCGGCAGATCCTGCCGAACACGCTCTCGCCGATCATCGTGCTGGCCTCAATGATGGTGGCAGCGGCGATCCTGATCGAGAGTTCGCTGTCGTTCCTGGGGCTTGGCGACCGCAACATCATGTCCTGGGGCTATATCATCGGCGCCGGCCGCACGGTGATCCGTCAGGCCTGGTGGGTGAGCTTCTTCCCCGGCCTTGCAATCCTTCTGACCGTGCTGGCGCTCAATCTCGTCGGCGAAGGGCTGAACGACGCCCTCAACCCGCGCCTTGCGCGCAAGGGGAGGTAACCATGGCAGATACTATCGACACCAATGCCGTGACATCCGACGAAACCGCTGCCGCCGTCATACATCCGGGTGCGCTGAAGGAGGAGGGGCGGGGCGAACCGGTCGTTCATATCGACAGGCTGAGCATCGCACTTCCGGACGGCGCGGATCGCCCCTATGCGGTCGACCGCGTCAGCTTCAAGCTCTTTCCCGGCGAGATGCTGTGCGTGGTCGGTGAGAGCGGCTCGGGCAAGTCCATGTCGGCCAATGCGCTGATGGGGCTTCTTCCCGATACGGTGCGCGTGGCGCAGGGGCGTATCCTGCTTGGCGCTACCGATCTGATCACCATGCCGGCAGATGCACTTTACGCCATTCGTGGTCGCCGCGTGGCGATGATCTTCCAGGAGCCGATGTCGGCGCTGAACCCCCTGATGAAGGTCTCCGCGCAGATCGAGGAAGTGTTCGAGGCGCATGGCCTGCTGACGCCAAAGGAGCGCAGGCAAAAGGCGCTGTCGCTTCTGACAGAGGTCGGCCTGCCCGATCCGCCGCGGGCGGCAGACAGCTATCCGTTCCAGCTCTCCGGTGGCCAGCGCCAACGGGTGATGATCGCCATGGCGCTGGCGCTCGAGCCGGAAGTGCTGATCGCCGACGAGCCGACAACGGCGCTCGACGTGACGACCCAGGCGCAGATCCTGAAGCTCATCGCCAGGCTCCAGAAGGAGCGCAACATGGCGGTAATGTTCATTACCCACGATTTCGGCGTTGTTGCCGAGATCGCCGATTATGTGACGGTGATGCAGCTCGGGCGCATCGTCGAGCAAGGTACGGCCGAAGAAGTGCTGTTTTCGCCGCAGCACCCCTATACGAAGAAACTGATCGCTGCGATCCCGCGTCCCGGTGAAGGGCTGGCGCGTGTCGACGCCCGCGAGCCGTTGCTTGCCGTCGAGAAGCTGTCGAAAATCTATCGCATGGGCGGCGGGTTGTTCTCCAAGGCCCGTGAGGTTCATGCCGTCAAGGACGTGTCCTTCACGCTCGGCCGTGGCGAGACGCTGGGCATTGTCGGTGAAAGCGGATCCGGAAAATCCTCGGTCGGGCGCTGCCTCGTGCGGCTGCAGGATCCCGAGAGCGGCCGCGTTCTGCTCGGCGGTCAGGACATGGCGCATCTGAAGGGCGAGGAGCTGCGCGCCATGCGCCGGCGTATGCAGATGATCTTCCAGGACCCGTATTCTTCACTCAATCCGCGCGAAAAGGTCGGGCGCATCATCGCCTCGGGACCGATCGCCTATGGCGAGAACGAAAAGAAGGCGCTGGCCCGCGCCGCCGAACTGATGGAGATGGTCGGTCTCGATCCCAAAGGTACTAACCGCTTTCCGCACGAATTTTCCGGCGGTCAACGGCAGCGTATCGGCATTGCACGGGCGCTGGCGCTCGAACCCGAGATCATTATCGCCGACGAGGCGGTGTCCGCACTCGACGTTTCGATCCAGGCGCAGGTTCTGGAACTGCTGGGCCAGCTCAAGAAAGACCTCAACCTCTCCGTCGTCTTCATCACCCACGACCTGCGCGTTGCCGCCAAGATTTGCGACCGCGTGATGGTGATGCAGAAGGGTGAGGTCGTCGAACTCGGTACCGGCAGCGAGATATTCGACACGCCCCGGCACCCCTACACGAAGAGCTTGATCGAGGCCATTCCCGGTCGGGCAAAGGAAGCGCTGATGACGGCTTGAACCCGTCGGATATCAACCAATCTGGGCAACAGGGCCCGCTTATGGAGCTGCACATGACGATTATGCCGAACTCGGTCGAAGCCCGCGACATGGCCTATCAGATGCATCCGATGGTCAACCTTCGGAAATACGAAAAATCCGGTGGTCTCGTCATCGAGAGCGGTGACGGCATCTATGTCACCGACAATACCGGCAAGCGCTACATCGAAGGTCTCGCCGGTCTCTGGTCGGTCGCGCTCGGCTTCGGTGAAAAGCGTCTGGCGGAAGTCGCCAAGGCGCAGATGGAGAAGCTGCCCTATTACCACAGCTTCTCCTACAAGACGCATGGACCGTCGATCGATCTGGCCGAGATGCTGGTCAAGATCGCGCCGGTGCCGATGTCGAAGGTGCATTTCACCTCCTCCGGTTCCGAAGCAAACGACCTCGCCTGCAAGATGGTATGGTACCGCTCCAACGCGCTCGGCAAGAAGGACAAGAAGAAGATCATCGGCCGCATCAAGGGCTATCACGGCGTGACGATCGCCGCCGGCTCGATCACCGGCCTGCCGCGCAACCATGAAAGCTTCGACCTGCCGCTCGACCGGATGGTTCATACGTCCTGCCCGTCCTATGTGCATTTCGGCCTGGAAGGCGAAAGCGAAGCTGATTTCACCAAGCGCATGCTCAAGGATCTGGAAGACCTGATCCTGAAGGAAGGCGCGGAAACGATCGCCGCCTTCTGGGGCGAGCCTGTGATGGGCGCCGGTGGCGTGCTGATGCCTTCGGATGGATACTGGGCCGGCGTTCAGGCGATCCTGAAGAAATACGACATCCTTCTTGTTGCCGACGAAGTCATTTGCGGCTTCGGCCGTACCGGCAAGATGTTCGCCTGCGAGACGCTCGGCATCGAGCCGGACGTACTCGTCGTGTCGAAGCAGATCTCGTCATCCTACATGCCGCTTTCGGCGATCATCATGAACGATCATTTCTATCAGCCGATCGCCGATGAGAGCGACCGTATCGGCGTGTTCGGCCACGGTTTCACCGCTTCCGGTCATCCGGTTGCAACCGCCGTCGGTCTTGAAAACCTGAAGATCATCCAGGAGCGGGATCTGGTCGGCAATGCGGCACGTCTGGAAGAGAAGTTCCTCGGTGGTCTGGCGGAACTTGCCAAGCATCCGCTGGCGCATTCCTCACGTGGTATCGGCCTGCTCGGCGCGCTGGAAATCAAGCCGTGGGCGGATGCCAATGCCGGTGATGCAGCCGCAGCAATTGCTGCCGCTTGCCAGGACGAAGGCCTGATCATCCGCAATATCGGTGAAGCCATCTGCTTCTGCCCGCCGCTGATCATCACCGCCGAGCAGATCGACGACATGTTCGGCGCCGTTGCCCGCGCGCTCGACACGGTTCAGGCCGCACACGCCTAAGCATCAAGGATTGAGATCATGAACATGATGGAAAAGACCGATCTTGGCGAAATGACCGCGGCACAGCTTTCCGAGCTGTTCGCAACGGGCAAGGCCTCTCCGGTCGAAGCCACGAAAGCCTCGCTCGCACGGATCGAAAAATTCAATCCGAGCGTCAACGCTTTCGCCTATGTCGTGCCGGAACTGGCGCTGGCCGAGGCGAAGGCCTCCGAGGCACGCTGGAAGAAGGGCGAACCGCTTTCGCCCATCGACGGTGCGCCGACGACGATCAAGGAGCTGACGCCGGTCAAGGGTATTCCGTGGCGGCGCGGCTCGGCGCTCGGCGCCACGAGCCCTTCGGAGAAGGAGTTCCTGATCATGGAACGCCTTCGTGCTGCGGGTGTCACCATTCTCGGCACGACGACATCGCCAGAATTTGGCTGGAAGGGTGTCACTCATGGCCCCGCTTTCGGCAATACGCTCAACCCCTGGCGCACCGATCGCGCCTCGGGCGGCTCGTCCGGCGGCGCTGCCGTTGCAGCAGCGCTTAACATGGGCGTTCTGCATGAGGGGTCCGACGGTGCGGGCTCCATCCGCATCCCGGCCTCGTTTTCCGGTACGTTCGGTATCAAGCCGACCTATGGCTGGATCCCGGCTGATACGGCAACGACACTGTTCGAACTTGCCCATCGCGGTCCGCTGACGCGGACCGTCGAAGACGCCGCCCTGTTCATGAATGCAACGACCGGGCCAACGCCGAAGGCACTTTACGGCTATTGCCCGACGCCGGTTCCGAACTGGCTTGAAGGGGCCAAGGCCGCCACCGTCAAGGGCATGAAGATCGGCTATAGCCGCAATCTCGGTTATGCCGAGGTGCAGCCGGATGTCGCCGCCGCCGTCGAACGGGCCGCCAAGCGTCTGGCCGATATGGGGGCGATCATCGAAGAGGTCGATCCCGGCTTCTCCAATCCTCAGGATGCGCTTCTGGCACTCTGGTATGCGGCCGAAGCCCGTACCGTCGAGATGGTCAATCCCACGGACGAGCAGAAGAAGCTGATGGATCCGGGCCTGATCGGCATCTACGAAAAGGGCAAGGCCTATTCGGCTATCGATTACGTCATCGCCGAGCAGGTCAGGGCCGATCTCAAGGTGACGATGGCGCTGTTCCACGAAAAATATGACGCGCTGATGCTGCCGACCATGCCGACAACCGCAATCGAGGCCGGTGTCGATTTTCCGGGTGGGATCGAAGGCAAGGACTGGTCCGACTGGTCGCCTTTTACCTATCCGTTCAACATGACCGGACAGCCAGCCGTGTCGGTTCCCTGCGGTTTCGATGCCGGTGGTCTGCCGATCGGGTTGCAGTTCGTCGGCCCGCGCTATCGCGACGATATCGTGCTGGCGCTGGCGGCTGCCTATCAGGCGGCGTATCCGGAAGAGGTTCTGAGCGCACCGCGGGTCGCCTGAACCATAAAAGAGGTGCGGAGGCCCCGGTTTCCGCACCATAACAAACAACAGCAGAATCGGGATGGGAACATGGCCTCCACGGCAAGCCAAGGGGCGGCAAGCGGGCTTGGCGCAGAGCTGAAGACGGGTGCGACTGCCGTGCCTCCGGATCAGGCCGAGCGCATTGCGCGGGAAAAATACGGCCTTACCGGCAAGGCCGAATGGCTTTGGGGCGAGAAGGATAGCAACTACCGGCTGACGCTCGACGACGGAGCGGAATATCTCTTCAAGGTGCTCAATCCGGCCGAAAACCCGGCGATGACGAGCATGCACAGCCAGGCGCTCCTGCATGTGGAAGCTGCCGATCCCGGCATTCCGATCCAGCGGATCATCCGCACGCTGGACGGCGAGGCGGATTTCCGCATGACCGATGACGAGGGCGGCACGCGTGGCGTGCGCATGGTCACCTTCGCTCCCGGCATATCGCAGAAATCGCAACCGCATTCGGCGCTGCAGCGCTACCGTGTCGGCCTGCTGCTCGGGCGGATGCAGAAGGCGCTTGAAGGTTTCACCCATGAGGCCGCGAGCCATCGCATCACCTGGGACATGAAACATGCCGCCGGTATCCGCGATCTCTTCTCGGCATTCGATGACGCGGCGCAACGCGCGCGGCTCGAACGCGCCATGGACGATTTCGAAAACCTGATCGTGCCGCGCATGGCGGAACTGCCGGCGCAGGTGATCCACAATGACTTCAATATGGAGAATATCCTCGTTAGCGAGGAAGATCCGGACACGATCAGCGGCATCATCGATTTCGGCGACATGGTGCATGCGCCGCTGCTGTTCGACGTCGCAGTGGGCGCCGCCTACCAGATGGGCGATGCCGAAGATCCGGTTGAGGCGATGTGCGATTTCCTGAAAGGTTATGCGACAGAAAAGACGCTTTCCGACGAAGAGATTGCGCTGCTTTATCCGGCTGTCGTCACGCGCATGCTGATGCGGCTCGCGATACCGGAATGGCGCGCGAAACTGTTTCCGGAACATCGGGAACTCTACACACGCAACAGTCCTACGGTCTGGGCGCAGTTTGCCCGGCTCGATGCAATTTCAAGAGACGACGCAATCGCGCATCTGACAGCCGCTTGCCGCCTATAGCATCCCAAGGGGGAGAGAGACATGAACAAGCCAGCCACCACGATGATCAACGGTTTCGATGCGTCGCGCCTCAGCAGCCTGCCGGAGCGCGAGCGTTCGATGATCGAACGGCGCCAGGCGATGCTCGGCCCATCCTATCGGCTGTTTTACGAAAATCCGTTGCATCTGGTGCGCGGTGAGGGCGTCTGGCTCTATGATCCGGATGGAAACGCCTATCTCGACACCTACAACAACGTGCCCTCGGTCGGCCATTGCCATCCGCGCGTGGTCGCCGCGATTGCCGAACAGGCTGCGGTGCTGAATACGCATACGCGTTATCTGGACGAAAAGATCCTCGATTATTCCGAGAAGCTGCTGGCAACCTTTCCCAACGAGATGAACCGGGTGATGTATTGCTGCACCGGCAGCGAGGCGGTCGATCTCGCCATGCGGCTGGCCTGTTACTACACGGGCGGAACCGGCATCATCATCACCGAGAATGCCTATCACGGCACGACGGCGGCGGCGGCCGCCATCTCGCCGTCACTCGGGCCGAACATGCCGCTCGGCATGCATGTGATCACCGTGCCGGCACCTGATGCCTATCGCGCCGATGGCAAGGATGTCGGCGAGACGTTTGCGCAAGAAGTTTCCAAGGCGATCGCCTTCATGCAGCGCCATGGCATCAAGCCGGCAGCATTCATCGCCGACAGCATCTTTTCGACCGACGGCATTTTTTCCGAGCCGGCCGGCTTCCTGAAGAAAACGCTGGATGTGGTGCATGAAGCCGGTGCGCTCTATATCGCCGACGAAGTGCAGCCGGGTTTTGGTCGCACCGGCTCGCATATGTGGGGCTTCATGCGTCACGGCATCGTTCCCGACATCGCCGTAATGGGCAAGCCGATGGGCAATGGTCTGCCGATCGCGGCGGCGGTGATGAAGGGCGAGGTACAGGAACGCTTCGGCAAGGACATCCGCTATTTCAACACGTTCGGCGCCAATCATGTGTCGATCGCCGCAGCCAATGCCGTGCTCGACGTCATCCATGACGAAGACCTGATGGGCAACGCGCTTTCGACCGGCAACTACATGCTGGAAGGGATGCGCAAGCTGCAGCAGCATTTCGATTGCATCGGCGACGTTCGCGGCGCAGGCCTCTTCCTCGGGTTGGAATTCGTCAAGGACCGCCAGAGCCGCGCCCCGGACGGACAGCGTTCGCTTGCCGTCGTCAACCGCATGCGCGAGCGTCGCGTGCTGATCAGTGCCGCCGGCATTCATGGCAACACGCTGAAGATCCGCCCCCCGCTGCCATTTGGCAAAGATCACGCGGACATCTTCCTCAAGACCCTCGAAGAGGTGCTGCACGAGACGCAGTGACTGCATCCGTCTCGCCTCCCTGCCAATCCCTGCGTGTTTGCCAGCCAATGTCAAAGGATAGACCATGACCACCTCGCCGGAAATCAATGCCGAACGTCTCTGGGCAGATATCATGACGATGGGTGCGATCGGCGCGACCCAAGGCGGCGGCAGTTTCCGGCCGGCACTTTCGGATGCGGATCGCGAAGGACGCAACCTCTTCCGTTACTGGGCGGAGGAGGCCGGGCTGGCAGTGACTGTCGATGCGATTGGCAACATGTTCGCACGCCGGGAGGGGAGCGATCCATCCCTGCCGCCGCTGATGATCGGCAGCCATCTCGACACGCAGATGCCGGGCGGCAAGTTCGATGGGGTTCTGGGTGTGCTTGCCGGGATCACAGTCGTACGCGCGCTGAATGCCGCTGGCGTTACGACAAAACGGGCGATCGAGATCGCAAACTTCACCAATGAGGAAGGCGCACGCTTTCAGCCGGGCGTGATGGGGTCCGGCATCTTCGCCGGGCTCTTGGCCCTGGAAGATGCCCTGTCCCGCAAGGACGACGGTGGTGCGATTCTGGGCGACGAGCTTGCCCGGATCGGTTATGCCGGATCCTTGCCGGTCGGCGGGCGGGCGGTGCATAAATATCTCGAACTGCATATCGAACAGGGGCCGGAGATGGAAAAAGCCGGCGCGATGATCGCTGCCGTATCCAACAGTTCATGGGGTTGCAGCGGGTTCATCGATATCAGCGGCGAGAATGGCCATTCGCAGACGGCTGCAATGTCGACACGGCGCAACGCGCTTGTTGCTGCGGCGAAATTGATCCTCGAAATCGAGGCTATCGGAGCCGAGAACGAACCAGCGGGGATGGTCAGCGCCACGGTGATCCGTAACTGGCCGAACAACCGCGTGAACATTCCGCATCTGACCAAGCTTTCCTATGTCGCCGTTCATGCGACGGAAGAGGGGAGGGCAAAGATCATCGATCGCATCGAGGCTGCGGCCAGGCGGATCGCCGGAGAGACGGGGCTGGCTATTAATGCCACGACCTCGCACTATCGTCAGCGGCTCGACCTTTCACCGGAGCTTGCCGGGCAGGTTCTCGAAGTTGCGAAACGACTGGGCTACACATCGATGATGCTGCCGACACTGACCTCGCATGATGCGCTGTCGATGACCCATCTCTGCCAGACGGCGATCATCTTCGTGCCCTGCAGGCAAGGCATTTCGCATAGCGAAAAGGAATGGTGCGAGCCCGATCAGGTGACAGCGGGAGCGAAAGTGCTTCTGGAAATGGCGATGATCGCGGCGAACGAAGCATGATGCCCGCGCCCTCTTTATGCCGACGAAAGCAACTGCTTATAATGTAAGGAAGCTAAAACACGTAAAGCGAGCGAACGAGGCGCTGAGTGAATTCACACGCTAAACTTGCATTGGAAGACATGGGGGCAGGCCAGCCCAAGGCTGTCTGGGCGTATAATGTCATCCGCGATGCCATCATCACCATGAAGCTGGCGCCCGGCGAAACGCTGAACGAAAAGGAGACCTGCGCTGAGCTTGGCATTTCCCGAACGCCGATGCGGGAAGCCTTGTTGAGACTGGCGCAGGAAGGTCTGGTCAATATCGTTCCGAGTGGCGGCACGTTCGTCAACAAGATCGCCATGCGCAAGGTGATCGAGGGGCATCTGATACGTTCCAGCCTAGAAATGCGCACAGTGCGCCTTGCAGCCCGCAATTTCGATCCCGTCCACGAGAAGGACCTCGATCTGCTGATCTTCCGCCAGCAGGAAGCGGCCAAACGACGAGACATCGATGAGGCTTTCAAGGTCGACAACGAGTTTCATCGTCTCCTGTGCCGCATCGCTGGTTTTCCGAATGTCTGGCAGACAATCCACAACGCGACGGGGCAGCTCGATCGCGTACGACGGCAGGCATTTCCGAAGATCGGTTATTTTGAAGAGGTCCTGGATGAGCATGTGGCGCTCTATGCCGCGATCAAGGTGCATGACGAAAACGAGGCAGCAAGGCTGCTCAAGGAACATCTGGGCGGTATAAATGCCGTTGTCGAATATGTCCTGCAGGCTGATGCCGATATCATCACCGGTGAGGACGATATCGTCATGCTCAACGCTCTTTCGGACGTGTGAACCGGGCGCCCGAGAAAGGCTCCGCATCCAGCCACGATGCACGATGTCGTTAGCAATGGCGACAAGTGGGGTTCCGTTGCATTCAGTCGGGTGAGGGCTCTGCCACGGATCTGGCGGCGGGCAGGCTTTCCTCCTGCCAGAATTCTTCGGCGTGAAGCGGCGGTCCAACTACATCCCCGCGCTGCGTTCAGGTGAGTGCCGCTCGGACGGGTAGCAGGCGCGAGGGGTGGAGCAGCAAAAGGTGGACCTCGGACATTCCCGAAGATTGGAATGACAACGGTTTCCTGTAGATTTTTGATGATGTAGTTTGCGATAGCTTGGCGACTGAAACAAGTTCATCCGATGTGTGCGCTAGAGATGGCCGATTGGAACTACGTGCGCGAGGGGGCCGCGTTTCATGGACGAGAAACTAAAACGACCCTTACTTCTCGTCGCTGCCGTAGTTCTTGCCGGACTGGTCTTCACTTTCGATTCCGTAACAGACTTCGATTCCTCGGTCGCGGTCCTGTATCTTGCCGTACTTGTCATTGTCTCGGCTGCAGGTACAGGCAAAGACGTTACGCGGGCCGCAGAGCTTTGCATCGGGCTCACACTGCTCTCCTGGATTATCGTCCATCGCGATGATCCAACAGCATCGAGTGCAATGCGTTGTATTTTCGCTTGCATAGCGATTGGCGTTACGGGGGCACTTCTGATCAGCCGCAAGCGGCTGGTGGCCACAAAAGTGGAACTCGAGCGAAGCCGTTCAGAAGTGGAACTCTTTGCCAACTCTGTGCCATTTGTCCTTTGGCGCTCAAACCCTCGCGGCGAGATCGAGTATCTCAACGCCAGCTGGACTGCTGTAACCGGACTGGATCGCTGGTCGGTACTCGAAGGCCAACGCTACAATGACGTGGTGCATCCAGACGATATGCCATCGCTTGTTGAGACCGTATCGAAAGCTGTAGCGACCCGTACGACAACAGACCTCAAGGTGCGCGTTCGACAGAGCGACGGATCCTATCGTTGGATGCAGATCTACGACAATCCCGCATACTCTCCGCTAACCGAGCAGGTTGAGCGGTTCGGTGGCCTTTCCGATGTTCACGATGAAGTCGTGGCGAAGCAAGAGCTTGAACGGGTCCGGAGTGAACTTGAAATTAGTCGCACCGAATTGATAAATTTCACGGATTCCGTTCCACAAATTCTCTGGCGTGCCGACGCGTTGGGGAATATCGACTTTTTCAATCGCAGGTACGCCGAGGTTACGGGCCGCGACGTGGAATTGGCCCTTGATCGCCAAGACTTTGTCGATGACATCCACCCAGATGACCGCGAGGACTACTCGCGTCTGGTAGGGCAGGCATTCGCCTCGCGTTCGGAGTTGCGCGCTAGCTTCCGACTGCGTCATGCGGACGGAAGCTACCGTTGGATGTCCGTTGTGGGCCGCCCGGTCCGCCCAACGGATGGCTCCGACGATATCCGTTACTACGGGGGTGTTTCCGATATCCACGACGAGGTCACTTCACACCAAAAGGTGCGCGATCTCAATGAAACCCTAGAGCAACGCGTCGAGGAGCGTACGTCTGAGCTCTTACGCACCGAGCGCCGCTACGCCGGGCTGTTCGATGTCAGCAACATGACCTTTGCCGAAATGGATTTCAGCGCGGCCGAGGTGATGCTCGACAAGATAAAGGCGGCGGGAGTGACAGATCTCCGCGCCTACATGACCGTGAATCCGGAGGAATTGGAGCGGACGCTAGGTGCAATAAAAACCACTCGCGTCAATCGGGCTCTCGCCCGGATGATGGGGTATGATAGCGTTGCCGATCTCGTTGCGAACCCTCCCTCCCAGAATGCCGAAGACGGCTCCGAGGTCCTGCTGCGCCAGCTTGAGATGTACTACTACGGTGCCGACCATATCGACGGCCGGACTGTGCTCGTCGGCAAGAACGGTAAGCGGATTCCCGTCTACTTCACTGTTACCAGGCTATCCGACGGGCTGCATCTCTCCAGCCACGTCGATCTCTCGGACCAAGAGCGTATCGAGCAGATGCGTCAAGCTGCACAAGCCGAACTGGCCCGTGCCAATCGAATTGCGACGGTTGGCGCTTTCTCGGCGTCGATCGCGCATGAATTGAACCAGCCCATATCCGCCATGGTGATAGATGCGCGGACTGGATTGCGCCTTCTCGCCCGGGAGGGTCCCGGTATGGAGGCCGTGGACCGTATCCTTCAGCGTGTTGAGAAGAACGCCCAACGGGTGGCTGGTATCGTCCAACGAACCCGCGAAAACCTTGTTGCTCGGGGGCGAACAGGGAAGCTGATCGATCTCTTCCGTCTGGCATCGGAAACCCGCGATCTAATCGATCATGATTTGAAGCGGGCTGATGTCGAAATGGAGATTGTCTGCTCGAACACGTTATCATCGGTCATAGCCGACCCCGTCGAGCTTCAGCAGGTCCTTGTGAACTTGATAAACAATGCGGTTGACGCCATGCGCGGCCAGATAACGGAGCGCCGCATTACACTCGGGTTTGTCGAGAAGCAGACCACAGTCAGGGTCCGCGTGGCAGACACCGGGCCGGGTATCGCCGATGAGCATATCGAGAAGCTCTTCGACCCGTTCTTCACCACGAAATCGTCCGGCATCGGTATGGGACTACAGATCTGTCGATCGGCGGTTGAGGCCATGGGCGGCGAATTGACGGTGACCAATCAAGCAGGGGGAGGAGCGAGCTTCGAGTTCGATCTTCCGCTCGCGCAGGGGCAACCCAAAAGCGGAACGGAGGCCTCGTTCTCGGGAAGCCCAGGTTGATATCGGCCGAATGCCGAAAGGTCTGAAACGGAGCTTGATGAAGCGAGAGGCAACCGTCTGCCAACCTACCTAAACGGATAGGTATCGGCGGGACAACTCATGGTGTTAGCTCTTCGTCTCGGTACGTCTGGGCGGGAGGAAGTTCAACGATGTCGACCTATGAAGATCCGTGGTCGATCGATCAAGTTTCTCCGTCCGATGTACTCACCTCCGATAAATCGCGACCATGGTGGGTTTTCGGGCAGCTTTGGTATTGGACACTGACCGCAATGATTGGCGTCTCGGGTTCGTTGCTGTCTCGGTGGTGGCGCGGGTACGATCTGCAGCCTCGGGTTAATGGAGATGCTAGCGCGCGTCAGGAACTTGCCGACGCTTTGCCGCATGTGATCTGGGGAACAAGCACAGATGGCAAATGTGAATTCCTCAACGACCGTTACACCGAGACATTCGGCATAAACCGTTCGAATGCCATCAAGGAACAAACCTGGGTAGATCCAATACACCCCGCCGACCTTGAGAAAATGCAGAGCGCTTGGCGGAGCGCTATCGGCAGCGGTAATTCCTACTACTCCGCACTGGCGCGAATGCGGATGAACGATGGGTCGTATCGGTGGATGGAATCTATCGGGCGGTCGGTGAGATCCTTAAAAACGGGCGATACCCTGAAGTGGTTCGGCAGTTTGGTTGACGTCCAAAACCAGGTCGAAGATCGCGAGACCATTGCAAGGCTGCAGTTCGATCTTCAGGCGATTTCCGATGAGTGGGAACGCAAGTCGGGAGAATCTGACGCCAGGCTGAGGGCGATGTTCGAACCAAGGGAGGTCGGATGGATAGATTACGATGTCAATTCAGTCCGCAGTCTGTCCGAGTCATTGAGAACGCAGGGCGTCACAGACGTCGGCGACCATTTGGAGAAGCACCCGACCGACATCCTGGCACTATCGCGGGGTCTTCCGTTTCTCGATGCGAGCCAGCATATCGTATCGTTACTTGGTTTTGAGAGCTTCGAGAGTATGGTCGCAAGACGGGTGCGAAGCTCGCACACCGCGGGCGATGTCGAGATCGCGATCCTCACGGCTCTGGTCCACGGATCGGCAACGACCTGCGGTATCGCTAAACTTCCGGACGCCGGCGGTGTGATAAAGGTCTTTCCCTTCACGGTCTGCATTCTGGAAACGGGGGTGGCAAAAGTTCTGTTTCTTGACGCTTCGGTGTCGGAAGCGCACGCGGAGGCCGCCGGCAAGGCGCGCGTGGAGCTTGCAAGAGTGAACCGGGTCGCTGCCGCATCTGCATTGTCAGCCTCTCTTATACATCAGATCAGCCAGCCGATTACGGCGATCTCGCTGGATGTGGCGACGGCCACTAGGTTAATTGCGTCGGGTGAAAGCAAATCCCCTGCAGTCGGCAAGGTCATGGACCGCCTGAGATGGAATACGCAACGCCTTGCGGACGTCGGGACCTCAACTCGTGAAACGTTGAGGAGCGCGCCCCAAACTCTTGAGACAGTCGACATCGCCGATTTGGCGTTACGATCCTATCGACTTCTTCTTGATCCACTGGGCACCGACCAAGAAAGCCTGAAGATCGTGGCGAACGACGATCTTCCCGCGGTCGTTGCTGACCCCGTCGCCCTGCAGCAAGTGCTCTCCGCCCTTTTACAAAACTCACTAGACGCCCATAATTTGACAGGGGAGCCGCCGGATATCTCTGTAACGATTTTGTCCGGATCGCGATCGAGAGAAATCACGGTAGCAGTGGCGGACCGCGGGCCAGGGATAGACCGGGAGCATATCACGCTGGTCTTCGATCCGTTTTTCTCCACCAAGACCAACCGCCTCGGTTTCGGCCTCACCGTCTGCCAAAGCGTCGTTGAGGGGTTCGGCGGACAGCTGACGCTGACCAATCGGCCGGGTGGGGGTGCGTTAGCGCAGTTCACTATCCCACTGCGATAAAGGTGATGTCGTGGGTGATGAGCGACGCTCTGTAATTCGGGGCACCGCAGGTGTTTCAAGGGGCCATCAGGCGCGGTGGATGGCGAGGGCAAGCGCAAGCAAGCCCATGCTAAGGAAATAGAGCGCAAAGACGCCATGGAGGCTCGGCACGGCCCTAACGGCTGCTCGGGCCGCTGCCCGACGGCCTCTGGGAAATGGTGAACTCATCTTCATCGTAGAGCCTCCTTCCTGCTCGATACCGAGCCGCGTTCCACTCCCTTTCGTGTTTCCTTCAAAGTAGAACCGTGCTCGCTGTTGCGCGCATCCGAGGTCCTTTTTATCCGCGGGGTAGAGTTCGAAACAGTACGGTCCGGTTTTGCTTTCGGCACTGGGATGGTTTCAGGGAACACGAGGTCCGGAATCCAGATAGCGGATGCTTTGGCGGTCGGTGCGGTTGTCGCGATCACTGTCGCCATTATAGCGATGACTAAGCAACGTCTGTTATGCATGCTTTTTGGGGACATTCGCATTTCCTCTCTGTTGTGACGACAGGGGTCGAATTCGTCATGAGGGAAAGGATAATGACCCAAGCGAAGGTGCGGTATTCTATACAGGTTTCGTCTGGGTAACGCCTTGGTATTAGGCATTTAATCTTCACGGAGGCGTAACCGCCCGCACGGTCGTCTTCGATGCGCGGCTGCTGGTGCACGCGGCATAGACACCACTCTTTCCGTTGGCGAATTCTGCCGCTGTCCTACACGAGTGGCAGAAGCAAGTTCATCAGCAACACCATCACCAGGCTGACCACCGAAACGCCGAGCGTGACCATAGTGCGCCGCGCTTTCAGATCTAATTATCTCCACGAAAACGGACGCGCATCAGCGCCAGCGGCCTCTCTTCCGAGCCGCGCAGGATAACGTTGTGACCCCAAGGCCGTTTCTGGAAGAGGATATCCGTCCATTCACCCGGCTCCACATTGCCGAGATAAACCACGTGCCGGCAGGCAACCATTCTGGTGTGCTTTTCCCCCACTTGAAACAGGCCTCGATCCGCCAACGCGCTGTAGCTCGGAAAGTAGAGAAGTCCGGCGGCATTGAAGTCTGTCGCCGGGCACGGCAGGATCGTTTGCGCTCCTGACATTCCGGTGACTTTGAGGCCATCGCTGCGAATGTCACGCGTGATGGCGGAGGCCTGCTCGGCTATGCGACGGACGGCGAGCGGAGCCTCAGGCGGCATCGCCAGCGCTCGTGGGCTCCGCCTGACAACCGAGCGGTTGATGCCCGGTTCGGAGTGGCCCACAAAGGTTGAGACCAAAATCATGCGCCCAACAACATCGCCGTCTGATGTGATGCAGAGAAGTGACGCCAAGCGCCCGTGACCGACACGGTAAAGGTCCGCGGCCAGTGTTATCTCCCCGCCCAAGCGCGGCAGATGGGGCCTTGAGAGTTGTAGGCTCGTCGCGCAAAAGGCGGCATATAGGGGCTCACCTTCTGAGCAAGTGAAGACCGCATCCCGCTGCCCCATGGCTCGGGCGATAAGCTCCCAATGCAAGTCGCCGGCCCGTCGCTTCAACCATTGCTCCGACAGGCCGCGATAGCCCATTTCCGCCATCCCCAGGACGTGTTTCTCTACAAGTCCTGAGCCTTGAGACAATGGACGGGGAAGCGTGCTCATGCTGCCAGCTTGCCTTTTTGACGGGCGACGATCTGCTCTGTCAGATACCGGCTGTCCTCGTCGATCCCGAGAAACCGGCCGGATCCCCAGGTGTTCAGCCAGCCGAGGCCGATGAAATACAGACCGGGCACGTCGGTAACGCCGCGATTGAACAGCGGCTTGCCGCGTTCGTCGAGACAATCGACCTTCAGCCAGGAATAATCCGGTCGGAACCCGATCGCCCAGATGATCGAAGTGATGCCTGCCTCGCGAAGATCCACGCTGGTGGTCTCCCGTTCAGGTCGCCAGACTTTCTCGAATGCTGGTTCTTCCGGCGCATCGATGCCTTGAGAAGAAATCCACGCGTCGATCTGCTTTCGGATGCCAAGGTAGCTGCGATCCGCGTCGTCGATGTTCTTCTCCAGGTCAGGAAGAAAGGCCATGCTCGTCCCGTCAGCGCCGGCCACCGAACCGTAGAGGCTAACCCCTTCCAGTGCGTATTTGCGCAGATCGATCTCCTTGCCGCCGTCACGACCCGACATGTAATGGTTGGTCTGGGTCAGAGCCTTGATCGGATCGGGATGGCGATCGATGGTGACAGCATAGGTGCCGGCATCGTAAAGCCAGTCGGTTGCGTCCCTGCCGCGATATTTGCGCGGGCTGCGCGGAGCCGGGCCGACGGCGAGGTGAACGGACCGTCCCTCAAGATGGAAATCGTCCATGATCTGCACGCCTGACTGGCCCGTCCCGACGATCAGCGTTCCGCCTGCAGGGAGCTGCGACGGGCGACGATAGTCCCGCGAATGCATCTGGACGATCGACGCGTCGAGATTGTCGGCATACGGGGGAACGATCGGATTGTCGTATCCACCTGTGGCGATCACGACCTGATCGGCCGTCATCGTGCCCTCGGTGGTTTCAATCACGTATCCGCCGCCATCAAGGCGTGACACATGTGTGACGTCGACGCCTTCTCTCAGCGGGGCGTCGAAGCTTTCCGCAAAACCGTCGAGATATTCGACGATTTCATGCCTGAGCATGAAGCCGTGCGGGTCCTTGCCGCTATAGGCCCATCCGGGCAGGCGGCATTGCCAATTCGGCGTAACCAGAGAAAATGTGTCCCAGCGGTTGTTTCTCCAGCTTTCGAAACGGTGATGACGCTCGAGCACGACATGTTCGATGCCTTCGCGCGTGAGATACCAACTGACCGAGAGGCCGGCCTGACCGCCCCCGATAATGAGAACAGGCACATGTGCTGTTGCTGTGTCACTCATGGGAAGTCCTTTCACGTCATGGAGAGGCAGGTGACCTCTCCGTTCGCAGGTTGGAGCGAGGCGGTGCTTTCGATCTTGTTGAGCTGATCAAGTGCGGAGGAACAGGCGAAGCCGAACTTTTCCGCCACTCTGTCGGATGCCTCGTGCAGTCCGGTCCGGGCGCGTTCGACGAATTCGCCGAGTGGGTAGGTCCGTCCGGCTTCGAGATGACGTTTTATCGCCGTCGAAGGAGAGTAACAGCTTTCCTCCGCTCCATCAGGCCAGCGTATGCTGAAGCGTACCTCAGGCATGTGCGGTCTCCTTTGAAAGTGAGATGTAAGGGGTTTTCTCGTAGTCCCAGAACGTGGCGCGAGCGCCGCCACAGGTCAGATCGATCCTGCTGCTGTCCGTCGCACGGCCGATACAGGCTGCACTGATGTTGCGCGCGGCAAAAAGCGAACAGACACGCTGTGCCCGATCGGCGCGAACGGAGAGCAGGAAGCCGTAGCTCGGAAAAGTACGCAGCCATCGGCCGATTGCCACGCCGGACGGAAGTGGCAGCGCCGAAAGATCTATGTCGTAACCACAGAGCGAGGACTCGGCCAGCATCACTGCTGTCCCCACAATGCCGCCCTGGCTTATGTCCTTTCCGGCATCGACAAGCCCAGCTTCCGCGAGTTGCGGCAGAAGTTCGCAATCGCCGCGCAGCCGCTCATGCGGGGCATCGAGAGCCGCGCACCAGTTGTCGAAACGCGGCCGATATTGCCCCCGGTGATCGATCGCGGCGATCAGCACGTCGCCGGGCCTTGCCGCAAAGCTGGAGATAAGTCGTTCTGCCCGACCGGTAACCGAGACCGAAAGATTGAGCTCGCGGCTGTTCAGATTTGTATGTCCCCCGACGATCGGGATGCCATAGGCGCTTGCCGCAGCCTTTAGCCCCGACAAGAGGGGCAGGGCAGACGCGGCGTCCGGTGCCCAGATCGCATCGAGAAGAGCGGTGGTGCGTCCCCCCATCGCTGCTATGTCCGAAAGGTTGACCATCACGCCACACCATCCCGCAAACCACGGGTCATCCTGGACGAACTGGGGCATGAAACCCTCGCCAGCAAAGAGGTCCCATCCGCCTTGCCGGCTGGGGATCGCCGCGGCATCGTCGCCAGGCATTCCTGTCGTGCCGGCAGAAAGCGAAAGTGCCTGCGTCGTGGCTGCTATGTGCAGTTTGCTGCGGATCGAGGGGTGCGCCGCAAGTTCTTCCGTCAGGGCCGTCAGGTTCATCGCGGCCTCCGCGCCCTGGCAGACCAGCCGATGGTTGGATCGGATACGGGGGGATAATGGGATAACGAGGCAAGCATGTGCATGTGCCTCACGCCATGCAGTTCTATCTCGTCCAAGGGATCCCACTGCATGCGACGGAACAGCGGCACGTTCTGGAGTTGGACATGCGCGTGGAACTCTCGGCAGCCAAGGCCATTGGCGGTGCTGACGGCGAGACGGATAAGTTCGGCGCCCAGCCGTCCCACTTTTCGGTATGCCGGTGCAACGGCAAGTCTGGAACCCCACCATAGAGTGGGTGCCGGCTCGTGGATCCGAACCGTTCCGACAATCTCGGCGGGCTCGCCTGCCAGGGTCGCGATTGCGACGAGCGGGATCGCCGTCCTGTCGATCTCGTCGCGATCATGGTTCGTGAAGATGGATTGTTCCTCGACAAACACCTGATGTCTGAGGCGGGCGGCGCCGTCCAGCTCCCAGCTTTCGGATGCAGCGCGGATCAGAAATTCAGGGCTGATGAAAGCGGAGTGATCCATATGGCTCATGCCGGGATCCTCAGCTTTTCGTAGGTGGACAGTGCCGAGCAGGCACCGCATTTTCCGCAACCGGCCTTGATGTCCGAGGCCTTCAGTCCGCCATCGATGACAATCTGTGCCAAGGGAGCCAGGATGGAGGCCATGAAATCGGATTTCGGTGCGGGGTGACTTTCGAGCGGCGTTCCGGAGATCGGTACGAACGGAACGACGAATGGGTAGACGCCCATTGCAACCAGTCGTGTGGACATGTCGAGTATGGCTTCACGCGTATCGCCCAGGCCCGCGAGGATATAGGTCGAGACCTGGCCCCGCCCGAACACCTT
Organism: Aliirhizobium wenxiniae; assembly: GCF_014201355.1. Taxonomy (GTDB): domain Bacteria; phylum Pseudomonadota; class Alphaproteobacteria; order Rhizobiales; family Rhizobiaceae; genus Neorhizobium; species Neorhizobium wenxiniae. The sequence continues at coordinate 437,066 of NZ_JACHEG010000003.1, read as the reverse complement.
CACTGCGGCCTCGAAGCTGGAGAAATACTTTTCAAGCGGAACGCTGGCCTTGCCAGGCATGATCCGTTCCCGGACTTCGGGTGTTACCGCTTCAAGATGCATTCCCAGCGCGTCTGCGCCCGCATCCTTCATCCGCTCGTGCCAGCTATCGTCTTCCGGAGGCTCGCATTGCACCTGGATTGGCAGGTCGACGACGGCCTTAACCGCGCGCGCGCTCTCTGCCAAAACGGCAGCACCACGGTCCTTGCCCGCAGGCGTGCCGGTGGTCATCACCATATGCTTTACGCCGTCGAGTTCGACGGCCGCCTTTGCGACCTCCGCCAGTTGCGAGGGAGTTTTGTGCGCGACAGTCCGGCCGGCTGCAAGGCTTTGGCCGATCGAACAGAACTGACAGGTCTTCTTGCGGCTTTCATAACGAATGCAGGTCTGCAGAATGGTCGTGGCAAGAACGTCGCGCGAATGAAGAACCGCGATCTTGTTGTACGGGATGCCGTCCGCCGTGGTCAGATCGTAAAATCGCGGCCGATTGGGAAATCGAATTCGGGCGACCTCTGATCCTTCCTTCGTGATGCGCGCACGGCCGTCGGCATCTGGCGCTTCCACCAGATAGGGACTGTCGAATGCGGGAGCGGTATGTACCGGTACCATGACGGTTGTGTCGCCGAAATTGACTGCCTTATGGTCCGAGGGGCCTGCGCCACCGCGCCTGCTTTCATGGCCGACACGCGGATCGACGAGACGCATTCCTCGTGTCTGGAGATCGTTGATGAGTTCCGGATCTATCGATGGTAGGTCACGCATCCTGAGCCTCCTCAAATGGCTTGTCTTGCTCTGCGTCGGAAAAATCGCCTGAAAGGCCGATCTGCTCGAGTGCGCGTGCGGGCCTTGTGTCATGGACAAGGTGTAGCAATTCCGGCCGTGCATAGTGTCCGACCGAATCCATCATCCGCTTGCGCTTGGTAATGAGCCGCATATCCAGGTCCCCGATCAGGATGCCTTCGCCCGATGTCAGAGGCGGTACGACATGGCGGCCTTCCGGCGTGATGATGCAGGTCATGCAACCGTCGCGCAGTCCCTTCTGCAAGGCAGGATCCGGGTGAATGGAAGCGATCTGCTCCTCGCTCAGCCAGCCGGTGGCATTGACCACGAAGCAGCCCGCTTCCAGCGCGTGGTGGCGCATCGTCACCTCGATCTGCTCGCCGAATATCGGACCGACCAGTGAGCCTGGAAAATGAGAGGCGTGAATTTCCTCATGCTGGGCCATCAATGTATAGCGGGCCAGAGGATTGTAGTGCTCCCAACACGCCAGTGCGCCCATGCGGCCGACGGCGGTGTCGACAACCTTCAGGCCGGCGCCATCGCCTTGGCCCCAGATCATCCGTTCGTGATAGGTCGGCGTGATCTTGCGGCGCTTGAGTTTCAGGCTGCCATCCGCGTCGAAGATCAGTTGAGTGTTGTAGAGGGAGCCGCGGTCGCGTTCATTCACGCCGAGCACGATAACTGCATTGCGCTTACGCGCGGCATCAGCGACAGCGCGCGTCTCCGCGGATGGCACCGTGACGGCTTCCTCATAAAGCCGCAGGTGCTCGGGGCCTTGCTGAACGGGCGGCAGAACGAAGCTGAAATAGGGGTACCAGGGTACGAATGTTTCAGGAAATACGATCAGCTCCGCGCCTTTGTCGGCGGCTTCGGCGATCGCATTCAGGACCCGCTCGACGGTGCCGGCGCGCGAGGTTAGGTCGGGCGCGATCTGGACGGCGGCGGCGCGCACTGTTTTGGGCATCACTGGCTCCTTCACATTGCCTGGAACGAGGCACCCCGTTCGCTGCGGAACGGGGTGCCGAGGTCAAATCAGACGGTCCATGTGTCGATGATCAGAGCGTTGGCCTTCTTGTGCAGAAGCACGCAGTCCAGCACGTCCTGAGGCAGGATAGGGACGATGCCGGGGATCAGAGCCGGTTCGCCATGCCCATAGAGAGCCTGCAGCGCGAAGCGACATGCGTAGACCTTGCCGCCTTCCTTCATGAAGCGCTCGAGGTTCTTGTTGAAGTTCAGATGACCCGGAAAGGCTTCATCGCCGAGCTTGGGGAAGCCGCGCTGGATCCCCAGTGTCACGCCCGGGCCGTAAAGAAGGATCGAAGTCTCGTAGCCTTTCCGCTGCAGGCGAATGGCATTGAGAATGTTCACAAGCCCGATGGAGCCTTCGAACGCCATCGTGTGGAAGGTTACGAGCGCCTTCTCACCAGGATCGGCCTTAACATCCTCGAAAACCTTGGACTCGTAGTCGACAAAGAAGTCACCATCCTTGTGCGGCTGCTGCGTTACTTCAGGCATGTCTGCATCTCCTTGCGGCGGGGTTGATGCAGAAACGATACGAGCCAAATTGTATGAATCAATAAGCAGTTTAATATGCATACAATTATTTCTTGATGAAACGCAATTTTGCATAATGAAGATGCGAATTGCCTAATTTCTGGCGAAGAAATCCCTTGCTTTGCACAAATAATGACCCGATCGAGTTCATGTTTTTACGGCTTGAATACCTGGATCGTGGTCCATACAATGCGAAACAATTATCTTTCTGGATTTGTGTGAAATGTTGAAATGGCTCCCGGAACTCCGCCCTGACGGCAAGCCTCGTTATCTCCAGATCGCGGATGCGATCGAGATGGCGATCAAGAGAGGCGATATCGCCGCAGGTGATCGATTGCCACCGCAGCGCAGGCTCGCAGAACGTCTTGGGATCGACTTTACGACAGTCAGTCGCGCCTATACCGAGGCGCATTCACGGCGCCTCGTGGAGAGCCATGTCGGAAGAGGTACCTTTGCGCTTGGCCGCCCGAAGGAGGAACATCGTATCGATCCGCGTCGAGCCGGAGACGAGGATCTGTCGATGAATATGCCTCCCGAGCCACAGGATCCGGATCTTGTGGCGAGAATGCAGGACGGGCTGCAGACTGTTTCAGCCAACCTCATCTCCCTTCTCCGCTACCAGTCGACGACGGGTGGAGATCAGGATAAGGCCGCTGCGTCTTCATGGCTTTCGAAAAGAGGCATGGTACCAAGTCTCGAGCGGATCGCGATCACGCCGGGGGCACATGCGACGATGACGGCGCTTCTTTCGACGATGACCCGACCCGGCGATGTCATCCTGTGTGAAGCCGTGACATATCCAGGACTGCGAGCGATTGCAGCGCGCATGGGGTTGCAGCTCGTGGGAATTCCGATGGACGCTTCCGGCATCCTCCCCGATGCGCTTGATGCAGCTATCCATTTGCACCAGCCGAAGGCTCTGTATCTCAATCCTACGGTCCAAAACCCCACCACGCTGACCATTCCACGCGAGCGGCGAATGGAGATCGCCGAAGTTCTCTTGCGACACAGGCTGCCGTTGATTGAGGATGACGCGTATGGCTTCATTCCTGCAGTCGCGCCCGTGCCGTTCGCTACGCTTGCTCCCGACCTCACCTGGCATATTGGGGGCTTGGCCAAATGTCTTGGCGCAGGCTTGCGCCTTGCCTACACCGTTTCCCCCAACGCCAGAGCTGCATATTCTCTCGCCCAGGCAATGCGGGCCAGTGCGGTTATGCCATCGCCGATCTGCATGGCGCTCGCAACAAGATGGATCGAGGATGGTACCGCTGACGCCATCCGGCATTTCGTCCGAGTGGAAAGCGCTTTCCGTCACAAGATTGCCGTGGATACTCTTTCAGGACTGGATATCAAGGGTGAGCCGGAAGCGTTCAATGTATGGCTGAAGCTGCCGAAGGGGGCGAGCAGGGCAGAGCTGATGGGACGAATGGCGGGACGACATGTGGGCTTGATGCCTTCCGATGCCTTCACGGTTTTGGGAAAACCCGATGAGCATATGAGAGTATGCCTTGGCGGCATGATCCAGCGCGAGCAGTTACAGGCCGGGCTTCTTTTTATGGCTCAGTCGCTTTCTGAGGCAGGTTGGATGGGCTAATGGCTTGAAGTGGAACGCCCGTACCGGAACGGGCGTTTTCCAGCCTGTTGTCCTATTACGGCCGTTGACTTGGATGAAAGGTGCCCGTAGCCGCTCGCCAATTCTTGTAAAATGCTGGCTTCATTGCCAAGCCGGGGGGGCTCATTGGCTGAAGCGATGCAGATCCTCGTCGCCACAGGTTTGCAGCCTGGAAGGTGGTCATCACCACCTAGCCATATCGTGTCGCCAGACAGCTCATCGGTTTGATGCCATTAAGGAGACGCTCCACCGGATTGCGCTGCCGGGGGAGCAACATTAAAGGTCGGGATCAAACGCCTACGCTAAGATCGCCTTCGGCTCCAAAAAGGCTTCTAGTCCGAATGGACCGAATTCGCGGCCGATACCAGATTGCTTCATGCCGCCAAATGGGGCCAACGGCTCGTGGGGTGCGGCATTGATGACGACGCGGCCGCAATCCAAGCTATCCGCAAGCACCTGCATCCGCTTGATATCCTTGCCGTGCAGGTAGGCCTGAAGCCCATAGCTAGTGTCATTTGCGATACGGATCGCGTCCTCCTCATCCCTATAGGTAAGGAGGGACAGCACGGGGCCGAAAATCTCTTCGCGTGCGATCCGCATGTCGTTCGTGACATTGGCGAAAACAGTGGGCTGCGAAAACCAGCCGTGGCTGATGCCTTGTGGGCGGCCGGGGCCGCCGGCGATGAGTTCTGCCCCTTCATCGAGGCCGAGTTTGATATAAGACTGCACCCGATCATACTGTTTCTGGCTGACCATCGGGCCGATCATTACGGTCGGGTCGGATGGCGCTCCTGGCTTGAAAGTTGCAATCTCAGCCCGCAGTCTATCGACTACTTCTGCCTTTCTTGCTTCAGACACAAGAATGCGGGTGCCGGCAATGCATGCCTGGCCACTGTTCATCAGTCCAACTCGCAAGACTGCGGGGATTGCCACGTCGAGCTCCGCGTCATCGAGTATGACGTTCGGTCCCTTGCCGCCAAGTTCCAGCGTTACCCGCTTCAGCGTTTCCGCACCGGTGCGCAAGATCTGTTTTCCCACTGCCGTCGAGCCGGTAAACGACACCTTTGCAATGTCCGGGTGCCGGCTGAATTCCGCTCCGACAAGATCGCCGCGGCCATTGACGATATTGAAGACACCTTTTGGCAAGCCTGCCTCATGCAGGCATTCTGTGAGCAACTGAGTCTGAATCGCGCTCATCTCGCTCGGCTTAATTACGATTGTCGTGCCCGCCGCGATTGCGGTTGCGAGTTTCGCGCAGATAAAACCGTAATTGCTGTTCCAGGGCGTTATCGCGGCTGTCACTCCGATCGGCTGCATCTTGACCTCGGCCCGCCCGATACGCTGTGTGAAGTCGTAGTCCCTAAGGACCTCCGCCATATGCCTAAAGCTGGAGGCCGCATGCGATACGGCAAAGCTGGTGAAATATTGTGGCGCTCCATATTCGGTTGCCATCGCATCGGTCAGTTCGGAGTCTCGCGCCATTACTGCATCACTGAGACGTTCTAGCATCCCCATGCGATCTTCCCTGGTGACGCGGGAGAAGGCCGGAAAAGCACGCTTTGCCGCAGCGATTGCGGTGCGGGCATCCTCGAGGTCTCCGAGACGCACCGTGCCGATCTTCTCTTCCGTCGAGGGATTGTAGAGGTCGGCAGTCTCCTCGCCATGTGGCGTGGTGAACTGGCCGTCGATGTAGATCTTGTCGATAATACGCATCTTCTTCTCCTTCAAAGCGATGCGCCTAATCTGGCAATCTTCAATTGATCTGATAAGTTGGTCAATGAAGGACGATATGATAAGGAAATACGGACAGTGCTGCGCGGTACGTTGGCGGAACTTGAAGCTGTTGTTGCTGTCTCTGTACATGGGGGATTCCGTGCAGCGGCCCGTGAACTCGACATATCATCCTCGGCGCTCAGCCAGCAGATCGCCGTCCTCGAAGCCCGCATCGGTGTTAGGCTCTTCAACCGAACGACGCGTAGCGTTGTTCTGTCCTCCGCTGGTGAGCAGTTCGTAGCGGAAATCACGCCTGCCTTGGCGGCAATCCGCAAGGCAGTTGACCTGGCGGATGAGCATCGCACCGAGCCGAGTGGCACCCTGCGTATCAATACCTCTGTCGGTGCGGCGCGCATGGTCCTGAACCCGGTCTTGCTGGAATACAAGCGGCGTTATCCACAAATGGCGGTTGAAATTGTCACAGAGGGCGCGCTTGTCGATATCAATGCGCAGGGTTTCGACGCAGGTATTCGCATTCGCGAGGCAGTGCCCTCGGATATGGTCATCCTGCCGATCAGCCGCTCCGTTCGCCCCGTGATCGTCGGTTCTCCCCGCTATTTCGAGCGCTTTGGCAGGCCGAGTGTGCCAGCTGATCTCATGGACCACGATTGCATTCGCGGGCGCATGGCGAGCGGCTCCGTCTATCACTGGGAGTTCGAGCGGCACGGCGAGACCTTCACCATGAATGTGCCTGGACTGCTCACACTTGACGAGAGCGACCTGATGTTACGAGCCGCAAGGGAAGGGGCCGGGCTTGCCTATCTCAATTCTTGGCAGGTCGGTCCGGATCTCGCCAATAATACGCTGATCGAGGTGCTTGAGGACTGGCTTTCCCCTTACCCGGGGCTCTGTCTCTATTATCCTGGCAGGCGGCACATACCTGCCAAGCTGCGGGCTTTGGTCGATTTGGTCAGAGAGGTGGCCTGGGATTAGGCCGAATGCGTTTAGTCCCGTTGTGGTCCTTGACGTTTGGTGGGGAAGGGATGCGCCCCGCCGATGCGAAAACAGGACTGGATCATCCAAGAAGTGCCGTTCTGACCGCGCTCTAGTTGTGAAAGATCAACGGAGCGTATGAACATGCACAGCGGACTCGAACAACAGACCGTACAAGTCAGGGACGGTGCTGAAAGCCTGCCGGAGTTCGCCGATATCGAACTCTTGCTTCCACAGAGGCGGAGATCGAACCCGGACGAATTACTCGACGAAGCGCTGATGGAAACCTTTCCTGCCAGCGATCCGATGGCATCCGGCAGAATGGACTAAGGCGTAGGTCCTGGTGGAGCGGCCGGGGGGACGAGGTCCTCGACCTCGCCAAATCCAACATTCGCTGGTGAACGGTTGAAATCGGCGGGTCAGCCAGAAGGGACAGCTCGTCGATCACCTAGTCGCATGCTACGGCGCTTGCCCGGTATCCGAAGCCGGCGGCAGGGGAAGAGAGATAATAAATGTCGCCCCGCGCCCTTGGTTGTTCCTGACATTCAGCGTGCCGCCGAAGCTTTCGATGATGGAGCGGCAGATCTGCAAACCCATGCCCATACCGCCCGACTTCGTGGAGAAAAACGGCTGGAAGACAAGCTTGAGGTTTTCGTCTGATATACCCGGCCCGTTGTCGCTGACCTCGATGGTGAGCCTCTGTTCAGTGGACCGATGGGATGCGATGGTGACGATGCGCTCGCATTCAACCTGCGCCATCGCGTCGGCGGCGTTGGTGATCAGGTTGATGAAAACCTGTTGGATATCGGTCCTGTCGGCCATGACTTCGATGGCGTCGTCATCGAGCGAGAGCTGCATTCGCGAGCGACGGGCAGCGAGATCACCTTCAAGGACGTAGCTCGTTTCCGTAAGGAGTTGCCTGAGGTCGACACGGCTGAGTTCCTTGGCACCCTTCACAAGCTTGTCTCGGGTGTTCCGGATGATCGCGCTCATCCTGTCGGCGTTGAGACGGATGCCTTCCAGGGAGCGGGCCACCTCCTCAAGTCGTGGCGGGGTCCTTTCCAGCCAACGCTCAGCACTCTTTGTCCCGAGACCTATCGCCAGCAGAGGCTGATTGAGTTCGTGCGACAACGTCGTGGATATCGCGCCGACTGCCAACGCCCGGCTAGCTCGAGCGAGGTCCTCGCGGGCGGACAGGATCGCCTCGCGATCCCGGAGCTGTTCGGTAATGTCGATATGGGTGGAGAGCGAAACGGACCAGTCGTCAGGCACATTTACTCCGACAGCTACAGTGACCTTCCGGTTGTCCTTCCCGATCAGGGTTGCCGTTGACGCGAAATGATGACGACCGTCAAACATCGCATGCAATTGCTCCTGCATGACGCGACGTGAGTCCACGGCGTTTTCCGTCGGCGGCTTCGCGACCAGCTCGGCATGATCGGCATATCCCATCATGTTAAGAAGAGCGTCGTTCACGCGATTGACCTTGACCGCTGCCAGGCATCGATCGATGAATTCGGGATTCTCGGCGGCCAGCCGCTCGAAGCTCGTAGCCCCGTTAGTCTTGGCCTCATCAATCATCCTCTTGGCTTCGCTGATGTCCTGCTCGGCGTGGGCGTGGTTCATGTCGGAGAACAGTGTCGCGTATCTCACCTCGCTCCTGGCGATTTCATCTGCGTAGGATCGAGCTTGCGACTCCATCCTTTCCGCGATTTCGCACGCTCTGTCAGTAGCTGCCAGACCATTTGCACGGATGTACGCGAAAGCAACGGCAATGCTCGCAAAAAGGATCGTGGTCACGAGTGTCTCGCCTAACCCGACACTGCCCGGTAAAGCGACCTGGACCATTAAAAGCAACACGACGCAGCCGACCGTCGAAAACAGCAAATGGCGTCTGATCGCTGTGCACCACAGCACAAAGCCCATGATGATCGCGGGAAACACCAACTGAGGCGCTGCGGGATGGAGCAATCCGAGCGAGACGGAAACAAGGACGACCAACAACCCAAAGCACCAAAGCAATCTTGGTCTTAGTAACTCGTCCACGCACGGTCTCCATGATCAGCGACATCAAATTTCTGATCCTGCATACCGTTGTCAATCAGCAATGTGCTGGCTGTCCGGAAAGAAACGCTTCGGCGCGGATGCAGCATCCTACAATAAAAATGGCCTCAAACCTGTTGGCTTTTCCAAACATCAGGAGAGCCTCATGACTGAAACTGCTTCGACGACCTCCACGAAATTCGCAGACCTCGGAGACCGGAAGATTGCCTACCGGAAATTTGGAAGCGGGACGCCGCTTGTCCTCAACATCAGGTTCCGCGGCACCCTCGATTCCTGGGACCCTTTGTTTCTCGATGAGTTGGCAAAGAAATTTACTGTCGTCATCTTCGACTATACGGGCCTCGGTGGATCCACCGGAACTCCGACCTATGACCGCGACTCCCTCGTGAAGGACGTCAAGGACCTCATCGACTTTCTCGGCTTCGAGAAGGTCGTCGTCGGCGGCTGGTCGCTCGGCGGCGTTGTTGCCCAAAAGTTCAGTGTCACTCACCCGGAGAAGGTCTCGCATACGATCCTCATCGGCACAGTACCTCCGGGCAAACCCGAGGTAAGCGGCGAACCACTCTTCATCAAGACCGCCATGCACCCTTTCAACGGCCTCGAAGACCAGACCATCCTGTTCTTCGAACCCGGTTCGGAACGGAGTCGCGACGCCGCCCGTCGGTCCTACGACCGTATCGAAAGCCGAGAGATCGATCGCTCCCCGGCCATTCCAGAGGCGGTTTTCATGAAGCTGCTCAGCGAAGCCAAGGACAAAACGACAATCTACCCCGACCCAGAGGGCGCGGATATGGCGGCCCTTTCTTCCGGCCTGCATCCACTTCTCGTGATCAGCGGCGATCACGACATCGCTTGCCCGATCGGAAATTGGCTGCCACTGACGACCAAGTGGAAGACGTTGCATCTCGTCACCGTTCCGCAAGCGGGCCATGGCCCCCATCATCAGGAGCCTGCATTCTGTGCTCAAACGATCGCATCGTTCGTAAAATCCGTAATCTGATATTGCTGGGCGAAATGGCCTCGGCGGCAACCGAGGCCACATTCCCTGGCCTGCCGTCGGGACGCTACTAGGCGAGGCGGCTTAGAAGCTGGAGGGCCAGCGGTTCGGCCAGCAGCACTTCGAAATGGGACTGCAGGGAGCGGAACGGAGCGGCGTTGCCGTGCGCGTCGAGCGCTGCGGCACTTTCCCAGGCTTCAATCATGATGAAGACAGAACCGTCACCCCGGTCCACGTGCAGATTGTAGGCAAGGCACCCTGGCTCTTTCCTGACGTCGGGAATTATCTCCTCGAGCCGACGGTGAAGTTCTCCGGCCTTGCCAGGCTTCGCCTTCAGTGTTGCGACGAGATGTACGGTCTGGTTGGCGTCCATTGATCTGCGCTTTCATGCTCTAGCCTACCGCCGCAACAGGCTGACGGATGGGCGACGTAAACAAAAAATGAAAGGCGGCCACCCGAGTGGCCGCCCGTGTTGCTCAGAAGCCCTCGAGAACGATCTTGCCCTTGGCCTTGCCGCTTTCGAGCGTGGCGTGGGCCTTCCTGAGGTTTTCCGCGTTGATCGGGCGGATGACTTCGGTAACGGTCGTTTTGATCTTGCCGCTGTCGATGAGGGCGGCCACTTCATTCAACAGCTTGCCCTGTTCGTCGATGTCGGCGGTTCCGTAGATGGAACGGGTAAACATCAGCTCCCAGTGGATGGAGACCGACTTCCGCTTGAAGCCTACAACATCGAGTGCCGCCGGGTCGTCGATAAGGCCGAACCTGCCTTGCGGTGCGATCAGCTCGATGATTTCGGCAATCTGCGTGTGAGTTTCGTTCGTCGAGAACACGAAGGCGGGCGCGCCGATGCCCAATGCTTCGATCTGCTTGGCAAGTGGCTTCGTGTGGTCCACGACATGGTGCGCGCCCAGCTCCTTAACCCATGCCTGCGTTTCTGGACGCGACGCTGTGGCGATCACGGTCACGTCGGTGAGTGCCCGCGCGAGCTGGATCGCGATCGAACCGACGCCGCCGGCACCGCCGATGATCAGGATCGCGTTCGCTGCACCCGGAACGGACTTGCGGATATTCAGGCGGTCGAACATCATCTCCCATGCGGTGATCGCGGTAAGCGGCAGGGCGGCCGCTTCGGTATCCGAGATAGACTTGGGCTTGGTGCCTACGATCCGTTCGTCGACGAGGTGATACTCGCTGTTAGCACCCTGACGGATAAGCGACCCGGCGTAGTACACTTGGTCGCCCACCTTGAAGGCACTGGCCTTATCACCAACTGCTTCGACGGTGCCGACCGCGTCCCAGCCGAGGACTTTCCAGTCTCCTTCTGCGGCGGAGACGTTCTTCCGGATCTTGTAGTCGACCGGGTTCACGGAAATGGCGCTCACCTTGACCAGGATGTCGTGACCCGTCGGTGTCGGCTTGTCCACTTCGATGTCGACGAGAGCTTCGGCGCGATCCAGCGCGCCCGCTTGCTTGTAACCAATGGCTTTCATGTTTGATGTCTCCAGTTGCGATGAGCTCGAAGTAGTCCTACATTCTCCGGTAGCCAATACGCACAACGAACGCACATAGTGTCAAAAAGGATACCGTCATGGGAAAGGTCCGCCATTCTCGTTTTGACTGCACCCCGGGATGCTCGGTGGAGGCGGCGATTGCCCTGATCGACGGCAAATGGAAATCCGTCGTGATGTTCCACCTGATGGACGGGACGCTTCGTTTCAACGAGATCCGTCGTAAGATTCCTGGTGTCACGCAACGCATGCTGACTAACCAGTTGCGTGAACTCGAGGAGGACGGGCTCGTGGTTCGCAAGGTGTATGCGCAGGTTCCGCCTAAGGTGGAGTACAGTCTTTCGGCGCTCGGTGTGAGCATGGGGCCTGTGCTTCTTGCGCTAAGAAATTGGGGAGATGCGAACATCGGCAGGTTCGGTAAACCGCACGTCGCCACCTCCACTGCAGACGAAGTAGAAACGCCTCCCGAGGTGGCGTAGGCGGGGTTGTCCGGTTCACTTGAACATCGAGAATTGGCCGCACGCATCATTGAAGTGTGACCGGAGTAACGAGCTCCTTTCCGTCAAAAAGAGCATCAAGGTTGGATTCCAACTGCGTGATCATTTTCGAGATCGCCTTCAACGTCGCGCCGCCCGTGTGTGGAGTAAGGATCACGTTAGGGACGTCGCGCCAACGGCCGGGGTCGGTTGGCTCCGTTTCGAAGACGTCCAGGGCCGCTCCGCCGAGCCTGCCTGATTTAAGATTGAGGATCAGGGCATCTTCATCGACCAAACTTCCCCGCGCGACATTGATCAGGAGACCATTTGGGCCGAGCGCATTCTGGACTTCGTCGGAAATCATGTGTCGATTGGCTCGCTCTGCGCGACTACACACGAAAAGGACATCGCTTGCCGCAGCTAAATCGGTAAGCGTTTCCCTGCGACGCAAATCGATATCCGGTTTTGGGTGAGGACCCCACCATTCAACATCAAGCTTAAACCCAACGCATCGCGCAGCTATGGCTTTGCCGATTGCGCCCATCCCAACGATGCCAATCCTAAGTTCCTCCATGGAGCGCGTCAGCGTCTTGCGCTCGGCGCTCCACTTTCCGCTAAGCACCGCTTGATTACCTTCGACCAAACCGCGTTCCCAAGCGATCATAAGGCCTAAGGCATGGTCAGCAACGTCATCGTGGTTCACTCCCACCGCGTGGGTTACATCGATACCGCGGCCTGCTGCCCAGGCGAGGTCGATCCCGTCGTAGCCCGAGGTGAGGCAAGCTATCAGTCTTACGTTCGGAAAGTCGGATACGATCGAGCGATCAAAAGCCGCTTCGCCGGCGACAACGAGCGCCTTAACGCTTGCTTGGTCGGCCGGAGCTATCGCTTCCCAAGCCTTGAACACGGAATATTTTGCCGAAAGCTTGCGTGCAACGAAATCTATGTGTTCGTTTACAATAAGCACACCTTGCGAATGGTCTCTCATAAAAGCACTCTTTAAAAATGGAGATCCGCCTATCGAGGCTTCCGAAGAACGCGGGACGTCGCACCGCTCGGAGCGAAGGCGCTAGCCACGCTAGCGGGAGCAGGACACCCAAACGTGTCCCGCTCGATCCGCCGCACGGGAAGGGCCGTGGTCTGAGTTTCTGAGGAGCAGCTCATATGGTTAGCCGCCCCTCCAGATATGTCGATTTACTTCGCTGCTGCGGCTTCTTCGATCACCTTGGCAACACGGTCAGGATGCGAAACCATCACGACGTGAGACGCACCCTTGACCACGACCGTATCCTTCGCGTTGGCACGTTCTGCCATCCATTTCATGGCTTCGGGTGGGATGTTCTTGTCAGCCGAGCCGTAGATCGACCAGGACGGAATTTCCTTCCAGCCCGCGTTCGTTGCAGCTTCTCCGAGAGCCACATCAGTGACCGGACGCTGCGACGCGGCCATCGCAAGAGCTGCCTTCTCGGGAACGTCTGCAGCGAATTGCTTGTGGAACTTGGCCTGCTGGATGTAGAGGTCCTTCACCCCGTTCTCCAGCTCGACGGGAGTGTCGAGTGTCGGGGGAAGCGTGCTGCCTGGGAACTTGCCCGTCAGCGCGAGCGAGGATTCGCCGATGTCCGGCGCGAAAGCGGAAACGTAGACCAGGGCCTTGATCTTGCTGTCCTTGGTCGCCGCTTCCGAAATCACGGCTCCGCCGTAGGAGTGACCGACCAAGACCACGGGCGTGTCCAGACCTGAAACGATCCTTTTCACGTAGGCGCTATCACTCCTCACACTACGAAGCGGATTGGCCACCGCGACGACCTTGTAGCCATCTTTCTCGAGCTTCGCGATAACCCCATTCCAACTGGAGCCGTCGGCGAATGCTCCATGAACCAGGATGATGGTGGGTTTCGTTTCGGCAGCAAAAGCCGCCCCAGCGCTCAACGTCGTCGCGAGCATGGCTGAGCCTACGATCGTTCTCAACATGGGATTTCCTCATCCGTTAATTGCTACGGATGCATGAAGCACCGTTCATGCAGGGAGTTATTGTATGATCGGGGAGTAATTTCGGATGAGACTACCGCCAAAGCTCGCACATCTCGGGCGCTCCATCGAGGATTCGCTCCGAGATCGCGAGATCAATCGCTGGCACTTCTGTGAATTCCCCAAGCAATCGGTCGACACGCAGACGGTCCTCGTCGAACGATGCGGCGGTGGCGAAAGTCGCAAGACTGTTGGCGCATCTTAGCTGCCACGTGCGCGCCGACTGGCGCGAAGCCAACTCGAAGCCCTGCGTCAGCCATCGACGCCCTTCGCTACTGCCGCGTTGCAGGAGCTTGATACCCTTGAGGCGAAGCAGTTCCGGCTCGCACCAGCCTGCTTCTCCCGATAATGCCATTTCGAGGAGATCGAGCCCGATACGTTCTCCGCCGATCGTTATCGTGTTCTCGAGTCTAGGCCCGTTGCCCGCGAGCCTCAAGCTGGCAAGGGCTGTAGAGGGTGCGACTATGTCGGTACCAAGGGCATAGTCGAAGCCATCGGCCCATTCCTGCCATCGCACGAGTGAGTTCCGGGTCGACGTGTCGCGAAGGACCTCAAGATAATATCGGCCCTTCTCGGTCATGCCGAGGCCGAAATACACCGGACACACACCGACCGAAAACGCGAGGCAAGTCGATATCGGGTGATCGACCGCCATGACGTCAGCCGTGAGCTCGTCTAACAGCTCGAGTGAAGTGGCGATTTCTCCGCGAAGGTAGGCCGTCTTTGCCATTATCATCAGGGAAAGGGTCTTCTGGCCAAAATTCGCACCACTCGTGAGCGTGCCTCTGACATTCACTCCGTTCGCATGAAGGGCCTTTTCAGCCATTCCGAAAGCGTCCGCGTGACTGCCGAGATAATGGCTATTGTGCGCCAGTATGCGATTGACGGTCGACTCTGCTGCCACTCCCAGCTCATCGCGTAACGTTAGCGCCAGCCCGTACGCCTCGCGATATCTTCCCTGTGTGGTCAGGACGGCGCAAACGCCGCTTCTGGCCCGCAGTATCTTTGTTGCGTCACCGAGGGTTCTGGCTGATGACGCGGCGAGATCGAATTGTCGTATCGCTTCCGCGTCGCCCGCGACGCTGTGAACGTTATAGGCGATAGCGCCGTATGCAGACCGGAGTTGCGTGTCGATAGCGGGATCGCGGGCGTCCGTCCGATCAAGGACCTCGATAGCCTTCTCGATATAAAGCAATTGCTCATTCATCAGGCCGAGCTGTGTCCAAAGCAAGCCCGAACACGCCACCAGTTTCAGGAAAAGCCCCGTGTTTCCAATTGCCTCGCAGAACGCGAGCGCCAACCGCAAATCGTTGATCAACTCACCGTAGCTAGTGAGCCACTGGTATGTCGCAAGCCTGTCCCATTCGAGCTCGGCATCCTGCAAGCGCGCGAGGACAAAGCGTGCGTGCGCGTCCCGAACCGGAGTTTCCCTCATGGAGGACAGCAGCTTTATGGACGCGTATTCCCTCGTTGTCTCAAGCAGTCGAAGGGCCGTCCCGGTTTCGGACCTGCTCAAGAGGGACTTCGACTGAAGACCCCATATCGCATCCTCGATATCGTCATTGTCGAGGAACGGACGGCAGACCAAGGCAGCGCCATCTCTGGAAAATGTTTGCGCGAAAACGGAAAGGGCCTGCAGGACAGTCTTCTCATTCTCCGTCAGGAATCCATAACTCCAGTCGAGAGTCGCCTGGAGTGTCTGCTGGCGATGAGGTGCGGTGCGGCGGCCTCGTCGTAGCACTGTCAGGGGCTGGTTCAGCGAGTTCAACAGCTGGTCGAGTCCAAGGTCGATAACCCGGGCGGCG
Source organism: Aliirhizobium wenxiniae (assembly GCF_014201355.1). Taxonomy (GTDB): domain Bacteria; phylum Pseudomonadota; class Alphaproteobacteria; order Rhizobiales; family Rhizobiaceae; genus Neorhizobium; species Neorhizobium wenxiniae. The sequence continues at coordinate 421,497 of NZ_JACHEG010000003.1, read as the reverse complement.
GCGAACTCTATAGCCAATGGAATGCCGTCCAACTTCCGGACGATCGCCGCGACGCGCACAAGGTCGTCGATCTGGTTTAGGGACGCGATTTCCAATGAGTGCTCTACGCGGTCCATAAACATCGCCATGGCGGAGTAGCTGGCCGGGCTGGCCGGGCTCTCTCCTTCGGCGGGGATGTCGAGTGGGCCAAGGCGTCGGACCATCTCCGAGGGAATTCCGAGGGTTTCCCGGCTGGTCGCGACGATGAAAACGTTAGGGCAGGCGAGGCTCATTCTTTCAATCACCTCCGCGGCCTGCTCGATGACGTGTTCGCAATTGTCGAAGACAAAGATCATCTTGCTGTGCCCGATAGCGGCGATGATCCCTGGCATTGGGTCTGAACCATAGACCGACAAACCCATCAACGAGGCGAGCGTAGGCCCGATCCTAGCTCCGGATTTGAGTGCAGCGAGGTCCACGAAGAAGGCGGATTCGTACTCTTCGCGGATGGTGTTGGCGAATTCGATCGCAACGGTCGTCTTCCCGATGCCACCGGGACCGACAACACTCATGACGCGCGTCCTACGCGCTTCGAGACACCTCCGGATAAAGTCTCCCCGACCTATGATGCTTGTGTGCATACCGGGCAGATTTCCTCTGACTTCCAAGATGCGCGGTGCGGGGATTTCGACGGGTTTCTGGCGTTGAACGGAAGCGGACAGCAGGTATCCGCGACCTGCGACGCTCTGCACGAGGTCATCCGTTTCTCCCGTCGCGAGAGCCTTTCTGAGTGCCATGATCTGGACGCGCAGGGAGTTCTCAGCGGACGTGCTTCCTGACCAGACGGCATCGAAGAGCTCTTCTCGCGTGACGACTTCACCTGCTTTGGAAGCGAGTACAACAAGGATGTCCAGCGCCTTTGAGCCGAGTTTGACGGGGTTTCCCGCTCGCGTCAGGAGCCGTCGAGATTCATCGAGTTCGAATTCGAAAAATCTCAGCACAGCCATATAGTTCCCCTCGACCTCGCAGGAATTTGGACAAGAAAAGCAATCCATTCGGAACGCCTTGATCGCGTCATAACCCGTCGGGGGGCCGCGCTATACCTAGCCATAGGGTTAGCTTGATCAGACCCTTTTGCCCGTCATAACTGGACTGAGCATCGAAGGGGATGCCACCGGATGAAGATTGGTAACGCCGAGATCACTCGCATCGAGGAATATCACGGCTTGGGGTTCCCGCCGCAAGCGTTCCTTCCCGACTGGAGTGATGCGGCCGTAGAGAAACACCTGCACTGGATGGTTCCCGCCCACTATTCGCCTGAAGACGGGCGATTGATGGGATCGATTCACAGCTGGCTGATCAGGCTGCCGAACCTTACCGTTCTGGTTGATACATGCAGCGGCAACCACAAGAACCGACCGGACAGCCCGTTCTTTTCGATGATGAGTTCGCGGTATATGGAAAACCTCGCGGCAGCCGGTATAGACCCTGACGATATTGACATCGTCTTCTGCACACATCTCCACATCGATCACGTGGGCTGGAACACGCGCCTCGTGGACGGACGATGGGTACCGACGTTCAAGAACGCCAGATACATTGCATCCCGCTCCGAGTTCGAGCAGCTTTTGGCGGACGAGAGGGCACTTCCCGACAACGAGAACATGATCGTCGATACGATCCAGCCGATCACTGACAGCGACCAATGGCTCCTCGTCGATACGCCATACCAAATCTGCGACGAACTGCGCATTGAAGAGAGTCCCGGACATACGCTCGGGCACTGCCATTTGATTCTGACGTCAGGAGACGGCAAGGCTGTTTTCACTGGGGATATCGTCCACCATCCCATCCAGATCCACATTCCGACCTGGAGTTCGGCCGCATGTGCTTCCCCGGACCTTGCCGTTTCCACACGGCTCAGTTTGCTAGAAAGCCTAAGCGAGACCGGAACATGGTTGATGCCGGTCCATTTTGCCAAGCCATTTTGCTGCCGTGTAGGGAAGCCGGAAGACGGTGGGTTCGTTTGCCTTATGGCCTGAAGCAAGGATATCGCGGAATTCAGTTGTATCCTGCCTGATGGGGCTCAGATAAGTGAGCGGGCACACCAATTTCTTGGTATGCCCGCCCCAAAGTACGGTCGGCGACGTTACTGCATTAGCTCTTCACGAACGCCAGGAGGTCCGGGTTGATGACGTCTGCGTGCGTCGTCAGCATGCCGTGCGGGTAGCCTGGATAGACCTTGAGCGTCCCATTCTTGAGTAGCTTCACGGACAGCCGCGCCGCGTCGTCGATAGGGACGATCTGGTCATCGTCGCCGTGCATGACCAACGTGGGCACCGTGATCTTCTTGAGGTCTTCGGTCTGATCGGTTTCGGAGAACGCCTTGATGCCGTCGTAATGGGCCTTTGCGCCACCGATCATGCCCTGCCGCCACCAGTTCTGGATGACGCCCGGATAGACCTTTGCGCCGTCGCGGTTGAAGCCGTAGAACGGGCCGGAAGCAACGTCGAGATAAAACTGCGCTCGGTTGGCTGCCAAACCGTTGCGAAGGCCGTCGAAGACGTCCATCGGAAGGCCGCCGGGATTGGATTCGGTCTTGAGCATAAGCGGCGGAACGGCGCTCACCAGTACGGCCTTGGCGACGCGATTCTGGGGTTCGCCATACTTCGCGACGTATCGTGCGACTTCGCCGCCACCTGTCGAGTGGCCGATGTGGACTGCGTTCTTGAGGTTCAGGTGCTCATAAACGGCCGAGGCGTCAGCCGCGTACTGGTCCATTGTGTGACCATCGGCCACCTGGGACGAGCGCCCATGGCCGCGGCGGTCATGGGCGACGACGCGATAGCCGTGCTGGACGAAGAAAAGCATCTGGGCGTCCCAGTCGTCAGACGATAGCGGCCAGCCATGATGGAAGACGATCGGCTGGGCGTCCTTAGGACCCCAGTCCTTGAAATACAGCTCGACGCCGTCCTTGGTTTTTACGAAAGCTTCGGTCATTTCGAATTCTCCATTGTTGTCCGTGGTTCTCTTCTTGTCGGCTGCGTCAGCGACCGGCACAAACATAGAGAAAGAGACGGCTGCCCCTGCAATGAGTGTCTGTCGGCGGGAAAGGTCGTAGGTCACAAGGCGCTCCATTATTCGTGCCGGGTCTCGGCATGCACTGGAAGCTATAGGCAGCGAGGTTCGGATTATTGTAGGATTGGGCACGCCCGTTGCAGTCGGTGGACGCGGTGCAGGCCCCCTCTTTGCGTCCCGGCAGCCTTGGTTCGACGACGTCATCTCGGGACTTCAGCGATTGGCCGTATCACTTTGAGTTCTGATCGATCCCGGAAGGACGGATTGGAGCGCTATCTGGTTCACGTTTCGAAAGCCCTGAAACCTTGAGGACATCTATGAATGCCTTCAGACCCGGTGGGAGCAATCGCCTGCCCGGATAGTAGAGGTATATGCCGGGGTAGGGCGGGCACCATTCTTCCAGCAGCGAACTCAGCTGCCCGGAGCTCAGATATGGGGCCGCCATGATCTCCGGAACGAAAGCGATACCCATTCCGGACAACGCCGCCTTGAGCATGTGCTCTGTCCGGTTGAGTGTCAGCGTTCCCTGGACCTCAACGGGATGGGGGCGACCGGCTAATTCAAACTCCCATCGGTAGTTCCGGCCCGCAGGGGTTCGCGACCGGATGCAGTTATGCAGCGCGAGGTCATCAGGGGTCGCCGGGATCTCCCTACCATGCAGATACGCGGGAGAAGCGACCACAAGCATACGCGATGGCCCTCCGACGTGGATGGCTATCATGTCCAGCGGGACCGCTTCACCAAGCCGGAACCCAGCGTCGAAACCCTCGGCGACGATATCGACGAAAGCGGCCTCGGCAACCAGATCCACAGACATCTCCGGGTACTTCTGGAGGAAATGAGGAATGACGGTCTCCACGAGCATCATCGCAACCGTGTCGGAAGCCGTCAGCCTCAGTACCCCCCGCGGCAGGTCTTTTGAGTCGTTCACCTCTCTCAGCGCGGTGTCGAGTTCAAGAAGCAGGGGGCTTACGCGTGTCACCAGCCGCTCGCCCGATTCCGTCGGCGACACGCTACGGGTCGTCCGGTTGAAAAGCCTGGCTCCGAGCCGAGTTTCGAGGTCGCGGATGATATGGCTAAGCGTGGAAGGCGAAATCTCCAGCTCGTCCGCGGCCTTACGAAAACTGCGTAGCTTGTAAACAGTCGCTAGCGCGGTCAGCTCCGAGAGCGTCGGACGCTCATTCATGGCCATTTCCCCATTGGTTCGTGCGGGATTGCACAATTCTACCACGCAATGCAAATGCATATTGTCTTACGAGGCATTCCCAACAAGGAGATTTGCAATGTCGAAGACATGGTTCATTACAGGCATCAACAGCGGCCTCGGTCGCGAAATGGCGACACAAGCCCTTGAGAACGGTGACCGGGTTGCCGGCACGGTTCGGAAGCAGGGTTCGGTCGACGACCTCAAGGCGTGCTATCCCGATAGGCTTTGGGTTGCGCAGCTGGATCTCACCGACATCGAGGCGATCGAAGGCTGCGTGAAGGCTGCCTTCGCAAAATTCGGTAGCATTGACGTCATCGTCAACAACGCCGGATACGGGCTCTTCGGCGCGGCCGAAGGGCTTTCGACTGACCAAATACGGCACCAGATAGACACCAACCTCGTTGGCCCGATCGAGGTGACGCGGGTTGCCATCCCTTATCTCCGCCACCAGGGCGGCGGCCGCATCATCGCGATCTCCACCTATGGCGGTCAGGCGACGCATCCGGGCGCTTCACTCTACCACGCCAGCAAATGGGGCATCGAGGGATTCTTCGATTCACTTTCCCAGGAGCTCGCTCCGTTGAACATCGGCGTCACGATCATTGAGCCGGGTTCCGCCCGCACGACTTTCCGCGAAGCCGCCGCCGCCAACGCTGGTTCGGCGCCCGACGCCTACAACGGAACACCAGTGGGCATGGTGAAGGCCTTTCTTTCCGATACCTCGAGAATGCCTGTCGGGGATCCGGAGAAAATGGCGTCCGCCATTCTGGAAAGCGCGTGCGAGACACCAGCACCGCGTCGCCTTGTTCTGGGAAGCGACGCGTTTGCCGCTATCGAGAAGGCGCTCCAGGCACGCACGCACGAGCTCGAAACCAGCAGGGCAATCGCTCCGACCACCGACTTCCGCTAAGTCCTCTGCGCTATCAGGTGCGTGCCGCGCGGGAGCACTTTTCCGCGGCAGGATCGTTCAATATGCGCAACTGGCCCGCCGTTAACGTTCCGGCGGGCCTCATGACGAGACGTCAGGGCCGAATGCTTTCTGGGTCATGGCGGAATACCCCGCACAACCCGATGTATCGGAAAGGCGGGTCGCCGTGGGATTTACCCCGTGGAAGCTGACAGAAGAAAAGCGGCGAGTGCGAGTCGCGGTTCCGAGGCAGCATTTCTACCAGGACAACGAGCCTTTCGAGTACCCCGAAGGACAGCGCCCCGCTATCCCCGGCGCTCCAGGATTTCCGCCGCACCCGACGCGCCGACGCATTGTCTTTGCATTCACCTCAGTCCTCGTCGGAATCACCGGAGCGCTCGGAAACGCGATCGTCGCGGCCAATCTCCCGTATCTTCAGGGCGCGCTTGGTCTCGACCTCAGCGAGGCTGCTTACCTCTCCGTCGCCTACTTGGTGACGAACGCCATCACGGGTTGCGTGCTCGTGAAATACCGCCAGGAGTTCGGGATCAGGTCTTTCTGCATGATCTTCCTGACGCTGCAGGCCCTTCTGATCAGCTCTCACCTGTTCGTCCATGGGTTGGCGGGGGCCATCCTGGTGCGGGCGGCGAGTGGGATATCGGCCTCAGCGCTAACGACCCTCGGGGTGTTCTACATGATCCAGGCGTTTCCGGCGGCACATAGGCTCAAGGCCGTATGCCTCGGCATCGGGACGCCGCAGCTTTCCCTTCCTCTCGCCTGGCTTATACCAAAGGACTTCCTGGCCTTCGGAAACTGGAATGGGCTCTACCTTTTTGAACTTGGCCTGTCCCTTACGGTTCTCGGTATAGTATCTATCGTCCGCCTCCCGCCGAGCGTGAGATCCAAAGCCTTCGAGCCCCTGGACGTTGTCAGCTTCTCCCTATACGCGGTGGGCTTTATCTTGTTCGGGTCGGCCATGGGGCTCGGGAGCTATCTCTGGTGGACCAACGTGTCCTGGATTGGCTGGTTCTTCACGGCCTGCATCCCCTGTTTCGCGCTCTTCGTTTCAATCGAGGCGCATCGCAAGCGGCCATTGGTCGACGTGAAGTGGCTTTCGGCCGGAACGTTCGTCAGATGGGCGTTGATCGCCGTGCTCTGCAGGTTCGTGCAGTCTGAACAGACGATCGGAGTCCTGACGATGCTGCGCGATTTCGGACTTGCGAACGATGACATCATACCTCTGACGGGCGCTATCTTTGTCGGGGCGCTGCTGGGACTGACCGCTGCGGCTTTGACCGTTTCTCCGGCACGACTCTCCTATATGGTACTCGCTTCCCTCTTCATCGTCGTGGCGGCGACGTATCTCGACACCGGATCGAGCGTGTCGACACGCGTCCCGCAGTTACTGATCACGCAGGGAATGATGGGGTTCGCGGGGACGCTGTTCATCGGTCCTCTCTTTATCTTCGGCCTGGGAAGGGTTCTTGCCGACGGCGGGGTGCGGATGACGAGTTTCATCGCGCTCTTCAACGTGACGCAATCCGTCGGAACGCTGACGGGGAACGCCTTCACGCAAACCTACCTCTTCCACGCCCAGCAATACCACCTCGGGACCTACGCTGCCCAGGCGGCGAAATCCGAATCCGATGTGACGGCGCTGCTCTCCTCGCTTACCGCGCAATACTCCCCCCTGATAGCGGACCCCGTGCTGAGATCGGCAGAAGGTGTTGCCGCACTCTCTCAGCAAATCTCCCTCTATGCCCGTGTCGCCGGATACGTGGACGTATTCACCGCCATTTCGCTTGCCGCATCGGCCGGGATGGTCGCGCTTGCAGCCGTCATCGCGGTGAACGCGATCAAGCAATATTGGAGTAAAGCTTCATGAACGCGGTCTCCCCGATCCCCTCCGTCGCGACGTCGCGGGCAGCGGACGAAACCCCGCCTCAGCAGCAGCTATGGCAACCAAAGATCAGCAGTCTGTTGACGCGGGTCTTCGCCGTCGCCCTTGTGGGGGTAGGCATGGCTGCGATCTTGGCCGCTTGGCAGCTGCCACCTTTCTCCACAAGGGTGGTGAAAACAGACAATGCCTATGTCCGTGGACGGACGACGGTTATCAGTCCGCAGGTGACTGGATATATCCGGGAAATCTCGGTGAAGGACTATGCCGCTATCAAACAGGGCGATGTCCTCCTGCATATCGACGACCGGGTCTACCGGGCACAGGTTGCCGCCGCCCAAGCCGACCTAGACATCGCTAGTTCCAATCTGGCGAACAACAAGCAGACGATAGCCCAGAGAAAACTCGATATCGCGACCGCGGAAGCAAAGATTGCCAGCGCGAATGCTCAATTTATTAAGGCGGAGGCTGACTTCAAACGGGCGTCGCAGCTCGCGGGGCAGGGGTCAGGTTCTGTCAGCGCCGAAGACGCTGCCCGCGCATCGCGAGGTGTGGCTGTTGCGGCTGTCCAAGAGGCAGCCGCGTCTCGGGGCAGTGCGGAGCAGGCACTAAGGGCCGCCAGCGTGAATGAGAAGGCTCTCGAAGCGGACGTCGAGAGCACCAGGGCCAAACTGCAACTCGCAGAGATCGACCTCGGTTATACAGTCGTGAGCGCTCCCGAAGACGGGAAGCTTAGCGACGTGAGCGCCAGACAGGGCCAATATGTGACGAATGGCAGCCAGCTGATGTTCGTGGTGCCCAAGGCACGTTGGGTCATCGCCAACTTCAAAGAGGCACAGTCGGCGGCGATACGCCCGGGACAGCGCGCTTGGTTCTTTGTCGACGCATTGGCGGGGGTCCGCTTCGACGGGACAGTCGAGGACATTTCGCCCGCTGCCGGATCCGAATTTTCTGTTTTGCGCACCGACAATGCGATCGGCAACTTCACGAAGATACCGCAACGTATCGCTGTCCGCATCCAGATCGACGAGAACCAGCCAGATATCGAAAGGCTCGGCCCGGGAATGTCCGTGGAAGCCCATGTCGATACCTCATCTAACAACACGCCGTAATCAGCCATTCAGGAGGCAAGCATGGCGGATGCTCAACGATCCAACGGACCACCGGCCGCGAGATTGAAACGCCATGCCCTCCGCAAGGCACAATCGGCATGTGAAGTTTCCCGAGTACTAGGGATAAAATATGGGAAACGACTTCAAGCAGCCGGAAAGCACGGTGGAGATCACGTAGAAGGTGCCGCCGGAGATCACCGTGAGAGCGAGGAGCGGCCCGACATCCGCCAACGACGGGTTATCGTCGGCTGACGTAGCTTCGAATGTCTTGGCGCGGATGACATTGTCGTTCGCAGCGAGCATGCCCCGTGCGACCACTCGTGGCTTCGTCCGCCCTAGCGGAACCTGTCTGAAGATGCACGAAGTTTCTGAAAGCTTGAGAGCCATGTCGTCACCAATCGGTTCGAGTTGATCATCCCTCTCTGCTATGGGTAAACCCATGCCATGCGGGTCTATAGTACGATCGTTCTCTCTAGGGCTGCCCACCGAGGGAGCCACCGACGACCTCGGTGGCGACGGAATTCTACAATCGTCGTTGTGGTGCAGGGGGATGGTTGGCGGACATGAAAAAGAGCCCTTCAGCAATGAGACATGCCGATCCCGCGATGAGAGAATGTATCGAGAACTGCCTGTGCTGCTACAGCGTCTGCTTGTCCACGGCGCCTGGAGATGGGCGGGAAGCACACCGAGCCGGCCCACTTCATGCGGGAATGCGTCGAGGCGTGCCGCGTGTGCGCGAAAAGCTGCACCGAGATGGCTGCTTGAAACCATTATAACCGATGGTCCGTATATGCGGATCATCGGCTATTCCGTGCGTTGCTTGCCGAAGCTACGAAAGCGAAACTTCAAGGGGGATAGGATTTCGCATCGAGTTGGCGACCGGGGAGAAGTAGTTCGCCTGCCTGACAATCTCTTCCAATTCCTCGCGAGTGGCGTCGCCTTCGACATCCACCTTCACCCGGATCGCCTGAAAACCCATCTGCGAAGGCTCACGGGACGCGCCACCTGCGCCCCAGGCAGCGGTATTCCCAACATCCCCCTCGACATGAAGTTCGAGCCGAGAAAGCGGACATTCTTGAATGTGGCAACCGCAGTAATCCCGACGGCGAGGCATCCGCCTAGACCCGAAAGTACGATTTCGCCGGGTGCCGGCGCGGTGTCTTGGCCGAACAGATGCAGAGGCTCATCGACGATGACCGGATCGTGGTCGCCGACATAACTCAACGTACGATACTGCCCCTCACAGACCGTGTGAACTATGTTCGTACCGCGACGTTCGGGGTTCTCCCGGCCACTTTGGGCAAAGGTGATAAGGCCGTCCCGATCGATAGGGCGAAGATAGGCTTTGATGGTTTTTTTCAATTCGTGTTGCGACATCGCTGTTTCCTTCGAATTGCGCTTAGTGACGAGACATTGGTTAAGTGTGCAGGCAAGGTCCGCTTCCGCCTGAGAATGCTGATTGGGCTCGCCTAAAAGTCACGCCACAAGATTAAGCCGCTACAGGCCGTGCTCGAAGGAAGACGAAGCCGCGCTTTTTGCACGATCACTGGTGCTATCGATTGTTTGACCGAAGGCTGCGGTCAATTATGACAAGAGACCTGTCAGGCTGGATCTTGTAGGTCTCGGTGTAGTTCTGCAGCCCCGAGGTGAACTCATGGGTAAACGTACTGCCGGCAGGTGATTTTTGAAGGCGATGGGCAGGTTGACCCTGGTAGATGATACTGCCTGGGATTGGCTCAAGTGCGTATGCAAATGCGGATGACATAAAGAAGGCTGGGACGCCAAAGGCGGCAAGTGCGAGTTTCATTGTACGATCCTCAAGGTGGCCAGGGACTGTGCCCTGCATGAGGTGAATATGAGCGTCGCCGTGCCCTGCTTATTGTAGGATAACGCACTGGTCGGGCACCTTAAACGCACGATCGGACAATCTCCAAATCGCTTCGTGACAAATCCTATCACCGGAGTTCGGTTGATCGACACATTCGTGTCGAACTCGAGCGAGTGGAGGTAGTGAGATGGCGAATGTGCTTCCGGATATAGGCGAGGTTTCATATCTCGAAATCGACGGCGTCAACGTGCGTTTGGCAACTGGTGGGAGTGCTGACGGTATCCCCGTAATGATTTCCAGCCCCTGGCCGGAGAGTATCTACGCATTCAGGGGTATCGTGGAGCATATTGGTAAGTTTGCTCCATACGTCGCCATCGACCTTCCGGGCTTCGGGATGTCGCAGGGGCGCTCCGATCTGATGTCGCCGACCAGAATGGGCCATTTCATCGCCCGTGCGGCATGGAAACTGGGCATCAAGCGTATGCACGGCATCGGCCCCGATGTCGGCGCGCTTGCTATGCTTTCATCTGCCGCTGACCATCCAGCTCTGTTCGAGAGCCTTGTCGTTGGAAGCGGTGCGACAAGTGTCGAGCTTGCGGCCGGCGGACTTACCGACCTCATCTCGTCGCAGCCTGGGGCGTTCGCCGAGGAGGAGGGAGGTGATCTCGCAGTTGGTTTCGTCACTCAGTCCGCGGCTAATCCCACTCCCCCGGCTGTCATGGAGGACTACTGGCTATCGTCATCGGCAACACGCTTCGATCAAGCAGCGAATTTTGTCCGTTCATATCCGGAAGAGTTACCAACTCTCAAAGAACGATTGAGGGTGATCCAGTCCCCGGTACTTGTTCTCGCCGGCCGCGACGATCCTCTCGTCCCGCCTGCAAATGGGCAACTCCTTGTCGAACACATCAAGCACAGTCGCCAAGTCTTGCTCGAGGGCGGACACTTGATCTGGGAAGATGCAGCCTCACTGTACGGCGCGGCGATCGCTGACTGGATCAATGGAGGCTACAGCCACCTCGCCAATAATTACAGTGAGTCTTAATCACGTGGATAGAAAGGTGGGTGGTGCGAACAGGAGGCTCATTGGCTCCCCCGCGATCCGCCGCGAGAGCATGATCTTGCAATAAAGCCCCGGAGTTACGGGAGATAACGGCGGCTTCACGGGGTTCACGTCACGGCGCGCGGCCAGATTTCATGAGAGAAGAGACTGCGATGCGGGTTTTGGTTCTTTTTGCGCATCCGGCTCAGCGAAAGTCCAGTATCAACACTGCGATGGCCACGGCGGCGCGAGCGCTCAAGGGCGTAACTTTTGTCGACCTCTACGCTGAATATCCCCGATTTTCCATCGATGTCGATCGCGAGCAACGCCGACTGATGGAAAACGACGTTATTGTTTTTCAGTTTCCCGTCTTCTGGTATTCGACCCCGGCTCTTCTCAAGCAGTGGCAAGATTTGGTTCTGGAGTACGGCTTCGCCTATGGCCCACAGGGAAAAAAGCTGGGAGGAAAGCAAACGCTGGCGTGCGTGACGACGGGAGGAAGCAAGTCTGACTATTCGGACAACGGTGGCAATCGCCGCGCAGTCGAGCACTTCATGTATCCGCTCGAACAAACAGCCACCCTTTGCGGGATGGACTACCTTCCGCCATTTGTACTTTACTCCGCCAATCATCTCGACGACGAGAGCGCGCAGCATCACATTCGATCCTACCCTCAACTGCTGACCGCACTTCGCGACGACAGGCTCGACCTGGCGCGCGTTCGCACCCTTCCGACTTTCGGAAGCTCAGAACTTAATGATCTGATGAGGAATTGACCTTTGGAAGGCTTGGCTTTCTACGCACTCTGCTACCTTGCCGCGGCGGTCCTCGCCGTCATTGTCTCGCAACGTGTCGGCCTTGGGTCGGTCGTCGGCTACATCGCAGCTGGTGTTTTGATCGGCCCCGTCTTCCAGATTTCGGTTGCGGGGTCCGGCTACCTCGAACAGTTCTCCGAATTCGGAATCGTCATGATGCTGTTCCTGATAGGACTGGAGATCGACCCACAGATGGTGTGGCGTCTCAGGGACAAACTCCTCGGCCTCGGAGGGCTTCAGGTGGTCGGCACGATCGGTGCCATAACCGCTGCTGGTATCGGTTTGGGCTTTACCTCGCAGCAAAGCCTTCTTTTTGGTTTCGTCGCAGCCTTGTCCTCAACGGCAATCGTTCTTCAAACTCTGGAAGAGAAGGGCCTACTGAAATCTGATGGAGGACAGGCGAGTTTCGCGGTGCTTCTTTTCCAGGACTTGGCTGTCATTCCAATGCTCGCATGCATTCCGCTGATCGCCGGGAGCGGACAAGGAGATTCAGCGGGGCATGGCGGAACAGCATTGCTGACAGACCTCCCTGGATGGGCCTCAGCGGTCCTTACTCTCGCGGCTGTGGGTGTGGTCGTTGCAGCGGCACACTACCTTTCGCGTCCGATCTTCAGAACCATAGCTCTTCTCGGACTTCGCGAGGTATTCACCGCAGCCGCGCTTCTGGTGGTGGTCGGTATCACTGTCCTGATGTCCGCTGTAGGCCTTTCGCCAGCCCTCGGAGCATTCCTGGGTGGTGTCGTGCTGGCGAACAGCGAGTTCAAACACGAGCTACAGAACGATATCGAGCCCTTCAAGGGCCTTCTGCTCGGACTGTTTTTTATGACGATAGGCGCGAAGATTGACCCCGAGATCCTATTGGCAAATTGGTCGACGGTAGTCACCGCCACATTTGGCCTGATGGTAATCAAGGCGCTCGTCCTTCTGCCGTTGGCCTGGTTTTTCCGCGTCCGCGGTCCTGCGGGGTGGCTCTTCGCCCTCGGGCTCGCGCAGGCAGGGGAATTCGGCTTTGTCCTGCTGACAATCGGCGGAGATCGCGGACTGCTTTCACCCACGACCGTTTCGGTATCGGTGCTGATCATCACTTCCAGCATGGTTCTCACACCCGTTCTTTTCGCACTGTCCAACAGGATCGTGATCATGCTCGAAAAACGTGGGCGGAATCAGAGACGTGCCGACCAACCGGATCAGGGTACTGTAATCCTTGCCGGAGTGGGGCGCTTTGGACAGATCGTAAACCGGATGCTTCTCGCGAACGGGTACAAGCCTGTCGTCCTGGACTACAGGGCGGACGTTGTCGACAATGTCCGAAAGTTCGGCGTGAAGTCATTCTTTGGCGACGCGGGGCGGCCGGATCTGCTCGACTCGGCCGGGCTGGCCCACGCAGCGCTACTCGTTGTCGCCATAGACGACCCGGATAGAGCTACCGAAATCGTTGCCTACGCTCGTCGAAGTAATCCCGATATCCAAATCATCGTCCGAGCATACGATCGACTGCATCACTACAAGCTCTTGGATGCAGGAGCGGATCATATCGTCCGTGAGATGTTCGATGGTTCGGTGCAAGCTGCGGGCATGGCTTTGGAGTCTCTCGGCATGCATCCCTACGAGGTGGAAAAGCGCAAAGCCGTATTCGTCGAACAGGACACGGCGGGGTTGGCTCGGATGGCGAAGTTAGTTGACGTTGATACGCCCGCGGCGAGCAATCCCGATTTCGTCGCCGGGTTCAACGATATCGGCAAAGTAATCGAGAACGCCATGATGGGGTATCGTTCTGGATATGATGAGATGGTAGCGCGGGGTTGGAACGCACCTGACGCAGGCTCCATTCATGTACCGAAGAGTGCAGGGATCGATCTTCCTTCGTGAGTATCACGCGTCAACAAGCCAGAAATTTTCCTGCAGTGCAATTTGCGGTCATTAGGGGAAAGTATACCGACCCAGACGCCGTCACCCAGCCTCGCCCCGAAGACGCATGAGATCCTTTGAGGGTGGTAACCCGAACTGCCTTGCGTATTCTCGGCTGAACTGGTTCGGGCTTTCATAGCCAACGCCGAAGGCGACCGACGTTGCCGTTCCTTCTCCAGCCATCAAAAGCCTGCGCGCATGCAGCAGCCGGACCTGCTTCTGATATTGGATCGGGCTGAGCGCCGTGATTGCCTTGAAGTGTCGATGGAACGCCGAGACGCTTAGAGCTGCCATCTCCGCAAGAGCCTCGACCCTCAGTGGCTTGGCAAAGTTTTCCCGAATCCATTGGATCGCAACGCCGATGCGGGACAGTGCCGCATCGGGCGCGGCAATGTCGCGCAGCATCCAGCCCAGCGGGCCCTGCAGCACTCTGAACAGGATCTCACGCTCGTAGGCAGGCGCAAGCACGGCGACTTCGTCCGGACGGTCCATCAGCCGGAGCATCCGCACCCAGGCGTCGAGGAACTCGTCGTTGACCGGCGCGACGGAGAAGCCGGAGCCGAAGAGCTTGCTGCAGACCTGCACGGGCAGGTCGCTGATGAGAGCAGCGACCGTCGGCGGGTGGAGTGTCAGGCTGACCGCGAGATAGGGTTCTCCCGCCACCGAAGGGTGAACAGATCCTACCGCCGGAAGGTCGACCGACATGACGAAATACGTCGCCGGGTCGTAGGCAAAAGTCCGCTCGCCAACTGTCATCGTCTTCGAGCCCGTCAGGATCAGGTTGATCATCGGCTCGTAGACGGCCGAAAGCCGATGCTCCGGGATCTCGCCCTGGACCATCGCAACACGGGGAATTCCCGTTTCCGTGCGGCGGTTTTCCGCCATTAACGCGAGAGCGCGCAGTTCCTGAAGTTGCTTTTCCATGAAGGTGACCGTGACAGGGCAGGATCGCCTCTGCAACAGGGAAGCAGAAATAGGCAAGCTTCGGAGAGGAATAGGTGAGCGGGCGAGACCGCGCAGGCCTAGCTTCAGGTCACACCAAACGGACAGAGAAACAGCCATGAAGATCGTCATCGTCACTGGGGGAAGCCGGGGTCTCGGCGCCAGCACAGCCATCGAATGCGCGGCTAAAGGAATGGGCGTCGTCGTGACCTACAACAGCAACCCGGCAAAAGCGGATGATGTCGTGAAGACGATCATGGGGAACGGCGGCAAGGCCGTTGCCCTAAAACTCGACGTCGGCGACATCGGCGCGTTCCCGGCCTTCCGGGATACTGTTGCATCGAAACTGCGGTCCGTCTTCGGCCGGGGCGATTTCGACTATCTCGTCAACAATGCCGGATACGGCCTCTTCAATCCGATCGAGACTGTTACGGAAGAACAGTTCGACGGGCTGTTCAACGTCCATCTGAAGGGGCCGTTCTTCCTCACCCAGATCCTGCTCCCGCTGATGGCCGACGGCGGCCAGATCATCAACATCACCAGTGCGACCACGCGCGTGGCAACCGCAGGCGTCGCACCCTACGCGGCATTCAAGGGTGGTCTTGAGGTCCTGACCCGCTACATGGCCAAGGAGTTCGGCGAGCGGGACATCCGGGCAAACTCGATCGCGCCCGGCGCAATCCGCACGGAACTCGGCGGCGGCCTGAACGACGAGTTCGAGGCGATGCTTGCAGGCCAGACGGCACTTGGCCGCGTTGGCGAGTCTGAAGAGATCGGTGGCGTTGTCGCCAGCCTTCTGTCTTCCGAGAACCGCTGGATCAACGCCCAGAACATCGAGGTCGCAGGCGGCTACATCATCTGAACGAAGGAGAACGATATGCTCGACCATGTCTTCATTTCCGTCAGCGATATCGATCGCTCAATCGCCTTCTACGAGGCGGCGTTGGCCCCACTCGGCATCGTTCACGCCCACGACTACGAAGGCAAGGACGGCCCTCCCGGACATCCCGACCTGAAGGGGTTCGGCGCAAACGGCCGGGTATTTTTCTGGCTCCGCGAAGGCGTGGTCGAAGGCCGTGCCGCTCATATCGGCTTCGTCGCCGATGGCACCTCCCAGGTCGACGCCGCCTTCGCCGCCGCCATGTTGGCAGGCGCTTCGGAAATCCATCCGCCGGGAGCACAGCTCCACTACGACCCCCGCTATTACGCCGCCCAGGTCCGTAATCCGGACGGCTACAGCCTCGAATTCGTCTACAAGGAATGGCAGCACTAAAATGACAAAACTGATGATCTACGGCGCGACCGGCTATACCGGCCGCATGGCGGCTGAGCATGCGAAGAAAGCAGGCACGCCGCTTGTTCTCGCGGGCCGCAACGAAGCGACCCTTTCAACGCTTTCTGCAGAACTCGGCGTCGAATACCGCGTCTTTGGTCTCGACGATGCTGCAGCGATCGATGCCGATCTGGCAGGCACCTCCGTCCTTCTGAACTGCGCCGGTCCGTTTATGCGCACGGCCAACGCCCTGATGAAGGCGTCGATGCGCAACGGTGTCCACTATCTCGACACCGCCGCCGAACTCGACAGCTATCGTCTGGCCGAAACTTTGGACGACGACGCGAAGGCTGCAGGTGTCATGCTCATACCGGGCGGCGGTGGCAGTGTCGCCATGCTCGGCAGTCTCGCGGGACATGCGGCATCGCGTGTGAACGACCCTCGCAAGATCAGGATCGCGCTGCATGTGGCGGGCGGACTTTCGCGCGGATCGGCGATCAGCGCCATGGAGAACGTCACCGTCGAGACCCTGGCGCGGGTGGACGGCGAGCTTGTGGCCATTGCCGCCGACGGCATCCGGAAGTTCGATTTTGGCAGCGGTGCGGTCGACTGCTTCCCGGTGACGTTGCCCGATCTCGTCACCATCTGGCGGGCGACGGGTGTTCCCGATGTCGAGACCTTCGTGCATGTCACTGGCGACGGTTTCCCACAGGGTGATCTTTCGACACTTCCGGACGGCCCGAGTGAAGAGGAGAGACTGGCGAACCGCTATCAGGCGTCCGTCGAAGTCACCGGCGCGGATGGGAAGGTCACCCATTCCGTCCTCGATACGGTCAACGGCTACACGTTTACGGCGATGGCGGCAGCCGAGGCCGGCCGGCGCGTTCTCGGCGGCGAAGTCCGTCCTGGTTTCCAGACTCCCGCTACCCTGTTCGGCGCCGGCTTTGCGCAGACCATTGCCGACACCTCGATCAGCGATGGCTGAGGAACCGGCGATCATGCAAAAGCTTGTCGAATCCTTCATCGCGGCCGCCAATGCCTTCGACGTGGAAGGGACACTGTCCTTGTTCGCAACCGACGCCGTCATTGACGATGTCTCGGTCGGCGACGCCTTCATTGGCCACACTGGTGTCCGCCAATACCTCGAGCGGTTCTTTGTCGGCTACAGCACCAGCAGCGAGCTGCTGTCCGTGGAAGAACTGGACACCTTCCATTCGAGCGTCCGGCTAGATTTCACCGGCGATTTCGGACACGAGATCGGCATCCTGAAGATCGCGATCAATCCCACCGGCCTGATCGAGCGCATCGACGCCGATCTCGAATAGCAGACCCCACCAGTCCTATCGAACCAGAAACATCGGCGCCCAACGCGCCGATGCTGGGGACGGTCTGCATTCCGTAGGCCTCCGGCATGACAAGGAGCACGTTCATGACCATTTCACCATCATTCGCACAGGACGCAGCAGACAGACTAGCCGTCGTTGAGGCTCTCTATCGCTTTGCCGCCGGCATCGATTTTCGCGACAACAATCTCCTCTCGTCATCTTTGGCGGAGAATGCCGTCTCCGACTTCCGGCCGGCTGCCGCCAAGGCCGGATTCGACTATCCGGTCATCGAGGGCCGGGACGTCATCGTTTCCGCGCTGACGACATCGCTCGCCGCCCTGGATACGACGCATTCCGTCAGCAATCCGCGGGTGACCATCGACGGTGACACGGCACGCATGGAAGTTCTCGTCGAGGCGCAGCACGTTCCCCGCAGCGATCCCTCGCGTCACTACCTGATGAAGAACCGCTACGATGTCGAACTCAAGAGGAACGGCGACCTCTGGGTCATCACCCGCAACACGGTCGACAACGTCTGGCGCACCGGCGACATTGGAGTTCTCTCCGGCATCTAGCCTCCCATGTGTGCTCAAGGAGGGTGGCGGCGAGACATTGTTCGCCGCCCTCTCGATATTCCTGCGTTTAGTATCCAAACAGACGCTGCAGCAATCAGGGAGCAGGGCGGTTAAGCAGCCTATGGTGTGGCTAGGGGCTGCGCCGTGTCCGCTTGTGGCGCTTACCTGCCGTCAATGCTTCAGCGATAGCGTTCAGGACGGCCTACCGCACTTGGTCAAAGTACGAAAAAAAGCGCTCACAGTGGATCCTGTCCGTTCGCGGATGCAGGACCCTGCCGTTAAACATCGACTAAATGCAATCAAAGTGTTGTCGATCCCCGTGGGCATGCTTGCGGGGTTGGGAATCAATTACGCCTTCATCAGAAGCCCAGGTCCAAACCAAGCATGCTGCCAAGGACGAACGCGATGGTTCCCACGCCTAGTACAGCTAACAGGAAGACTGCGGCCATTTTGCCGACCGTCCCTAAAATGGCTCGCTTGTCCACCTTCTTCTCTTGATCATAGTGCCACTTAATGGCGAAAAACATCGCCGCACCTAAAGCGGCGACCTTAAACGTAACAAAGACTATAGGTACCCAATCCATAACCAAGACTCTCATTTGTTCCAGCTAAGCGCCGTGTGATCTTATCTGCAGCAAACGCCCCCACTTTTATTGTGCAATGCTGGCCTGGAATAGCTGGTGGTGATTTGCTGGGCTGTATCCTTGGGTCGCGAAGACGGCAACGCAGCGGATACCGGTGACTTCCGGATTGAACCGACATCAGACTTACCGGGAGAGAACGCGCCCAAATCGACGATCTCACAACTCTCAGGCCGATAGATGCCCCTTCGATCCGCTATTTTGTGAGCGACCGATTACTAAGGCATAATCTTCTGGCTATAGGACATATCAAGAATTCATTGGAGATGAAGCATGTTCACCCATGTCATGATTGGCAGTAACGATCTGGAGCGTGCCAGGAGGTTTTACGATGCCACGTTCCTCTCGTTGGACGGTTCGCCCGGTGAAATGGATGTGAGAGGAAGACTAATCTATACCCACGACGGCGGGCGATTGATGATCACAACGCCGATCGACGGCAACCCTGCAACGGTCGCGAACGGTGCAACGATTGGTATTGTCGCTAAAAGCCAGGGTCATGTTGTCGCTTGGCATACGGCCGGGGTCGCGCACGGTGGAACCTCGATAGAGAGTCCGCCAACCGAGCGGCCCGACGGATCGTTCGTGGCATATCTTCGTGATCCTGACGGGAACAAACTGACTGTCAGGACGCTCCCGACCAAGTGATATCGGCTCCAGGAGTTTGATTGCGGATGCACGGGCGGGCTAAAATATCGACCGAACAGCTGCGATTGTTTGGGTGGATCACTATCCTGGCGCCCAGTCCATTGTGTGGGGCGTTGGACGCGTCGACCTGAGGAGCGCCTGTAGCCGTCAAAAGGATCTGGGCATTCTCACTAATCGTCGGCAGCTGTGTTGCGGTCTTCCGTTGACGACCCAATCGGAACAGAGCCGATTGACAACCCATCCAGTTACTTCAACGCGAAGGTCTAAAGCCGCCAGCCGCTTCCAAGGCTTCGGGCGTGTCAACGTCGTACGAAGCCGCACGGCCAATCTCCACGTCGATCACGGGAATTTCGCTTGCCGCGATAAGCCCACGCGCGCCTGTGTCGCCTTCAAGCAGCGAGAGCTCCGAGAATAACGATCTTGGTAGAACGACCGGGTTTCCGGGTTTGCCGCATGCCGTAGCTCGCACCACTACACCACCCTCATTGCAAATAAATGCGTCGGATATCGCCGCTATATCGATTTCGGTGACGAGTGGCATGTCCGCCAGGTGGATGAGCACGCCAGCGCAGTCGTCCGGGATTACGCGCAACGCGGTTCGTATCGAAGACGAGAGTCCAGAAGCGTATTCGCTATTGTGAACGATTGTCACAGGAAAACCAGAGATCGCTTCACGGATCTCGTCAGCCATGTGGCCCGTTACGAGGAATACTGGACCTCGGCCAGCGGCGATCGCCTGGGTGATGGACAGCTGCACCAAAGGCACTTCTCCGAACCTGGAAAGGAGCTTGTTGAAGCTGCCCATACGGGTTGAACGCCCGGCGGCCAGTACCGCTATCGCAACCTTCATCCCCATCTGGATACCGCTCCCATGCGCTGACGCTACGCTAACGTATATCTAGCACTGGTGATTTTCTTGCAAATTCCGGCAGCCCATCAAGGTGCAGGTGATTCCGGATTGTCTCTTCTCTCCGGGATCCTCACCGCTCGCCCGCAGCCTCTCTAACGCGAGAGTCCCACCGGAAGTTAGATCGAGATCACGCTTTGGCCTGCCACGTCTAACCAGAAGGTATGGTCTCGACACACGGTGGTCCGAACAGATTTCAGAACCCCGGGGAGGCAACATCTGCTCATCGAAATTCAAATCACGGAGAGCACTGATGAGCGCCTATATCCCCACCAAGGACCACAAGATCATCGCAGCGGCATCGCTGGCAATCGTCTCGGATATCGATCTGTCGGCCGCGGTTCCCGCAGTCCCCCATGCCCCGATGGTGTTACCGGACCTGTCCTCGGAAGTCGTACAGCGTGACCGTCTGCTGCCCTGGCAGCGCCGCAAGATCATGCAGTTCATCGAAGAACACCTGACGGAGACGATCAAGGTCGAGGAACTGGCAGCTCTGACGAAGCTCAGCAAGACCTATTTCTCCAGGGTCTTCAAGACGGCGTACAATGAGAGCCCTTACACCTACGTCCTTCGCCGCCGCATGGAGCTGGCAAAAGAGCTTATCATCGAAACCGATGCAGCACTCAGCGAGATTGCCTTGGATTGCGGGATGGCCGACCAAGCCCACCTTTGCAAGACCTTCCGCAAGGTCTTCGGAACTACACCGAATTACTGGCGTCGCACTTTCAGCTCCATGAACCGCCCGGTCTCGGCAAGTCACTCTTCGTCCACTCGCCGGGAAGCGAACTCCGCGCGCCTCAATTGACCAAACCAAATTTGCGGAACTGAAATCGACAAGCTGACCAAGCTCATGACTGACATCCTTACATCGTCAGTGACGGGTAGCCGCTTTGGTTTGAGGTGGCTCCGCCACCGGAAGCGCCGCGCTCCATGAGAGCGGGACCAGAGCATAGATTCAAAAGAACACGACTGAACAGAAAGGAACCCACATGCGCTTCACGTTTCTAATCGTCTCGCTTACCGCCATAGCCTTCGAACCTGCCTTTGCGGCTTCTGAACATTTCGTTGCCGGCCGACTGGAATGCGAGCTTTCACGTTCCGCAGGAGAAGTTCTCGGCTCGAAGCAGGACGTCAATTGCCTCTTCCTCCCATCCGAGCAGGGTGCATCTGTGCACTACGCGGGTCTGATCGACAATTTCGGGCTCGATATCGGCCAAGTTGAGAAGGCGAAAATGGTGTGGGCCGTCACCGCGCTCAGCAGGCAGCAGAGCTTCGACCTGGAGGGCACCTATCGTGGCGTGGAAGCTGCGGCAGCAGTCGGCGTTGGCGGCGGCGCGGCTATCCTTACGGGCGGAACCCACGGCACATTTTCTCTGCAGCCGATCGCTGTCAGTGGACGGGAAGGGCTTGATGTCTCCGTCGGGATCACGCAGCTGCACCTCAAGCCAGCCATCTGAGGGCTTGCTCTTCCAAATGATGGTTCTACGCAAGGCCGACGAGCAATTTTCGTCGGCCTTTGCCTACTTCTCGTATGCTCGCCGGAACTGCTTTTTACAAGAAACGAGGAACGCGAAAGCCCATTGTCTCGACCAAAGTTCGGTAACAAAGCTCGTCTGGATATTATCGCATGCGCAACGCTCTTTTTTCGGTCAGCCTCCTTTTCCTGAGCGTCCCATTCGCGAGTGCCGCCCAAGTGGATGACAAAACGGCGGTCCAGATCGCACAGCCGCGCGAGACCATCTTCGAAAGAGGGGCAGACCGAAAGCTTTTCGCGCAAAGCGCCACAGCCGCCGACAACTTCTACGGCTTCTGGAATAACGGTAGCCAGGCGCTGCTCGACGCCGCGATATCGAGAGACTTCGTGGACCACACCCTTCCGGCAGGGCGACCCCAGGGCCCGACTGGCCCTGTGATTGCGTCGAAAGCGTTTCTTGCCGCCGTACCAGACCTTCGTGCGGAAGTCGTGCAGCGACTTTTCGTTGGAGACCGGGTGGTGTCACACCTGCGCTTCACGGGCCATTTCACAGGCGAATTCATGGGCAGGCAAGGCAACGGCGAAGCCGTGGACTTCATTGCGACCGACATCCTTAGGGTCCGTGAGGGGCGCATCACCGACAACTGGCATCTGGAGGACAATCTGACCTTCCTTCAGCAGATCGGCGTCATTTCCGGGGAGTGAGCGCGGGATCTCATCTCGCCACGGTGATCGTCAGCTCAGACTTCCTCAATGCACCTGATCAGGTCGTCGGCCAGAATCGGCTTTTGGAGAAGATCCTTAGCCCCGCCGGCGATCGCACGTCTCCTGATGACTTCGTCCTTCAGGGCGGTCATCATTATGATCGGCATTTCCGGCCAACGCTTCTTCACGATATCAAGCAGCTCAAGCCCGGTCATCTCGGGCATGTTGATGTCGGTCAACAACAGAGCGACAAGGTCGATATGATCATAGGCGAGAAACGAGCGCCCAGAGCTAAAGGGAAGGGCGTCATAGCCCATGGACTCGAGAAAGCCTGAAGTGGCCTCGAGCAGCGCCTCGTCGTCGTCGACGATCGCAACGGATTTTTTGTCGCCAGACACCTGATGTTTCCTTTTGCCCGACATACGGGCTTTGACATCTAGTTAGATGGACTGGCGGGAATTTGTAATAATACGATTGTATGGGTAGGCCGCGTTCGCGAACGGAGTCGTCGGGCCGCCGGAATTGGTGGCGTCGAATGACGCTCTCAGGCCAGCGACTTGAGGATCTCGGCTTTGCGAACCAGGTCGGCAAGCGATGTGACGTTCATTTTCCGCATCACGTTGCCGCGATGGATTTTCACGGTCACTTCGGAAATGTCGAGGAGATGAGCCACCTGCTTGTTAAGGAGGCCTTTGACGACGGCTTCCATCACTTCATGTTCGCGGGGGGTAAGGGAGGATGCAGCCTTAACCGCTTCATTGGCGGCAGTGAGTTCGAGA
Organism: Aliirhizobium wenxiniae; assembly: GCF_014201355.1. Classification (GTDB taxonomy): domain Bacteria; phylum Pseudomonadota; class Alphaproteobacteria; order Rhizobiales; family Rhizobiaceae; genus Neorhizobium; species Neorhizobium wenxiniae. The sequence continues at coordinate 398,455 of NZ_JACHEG010000003.1, read as the reverse complement.
CGCCGCGACCTGTCTCGCTCGATGGCCACTGAGACAGCGTCGAGCATCTCCTGGTCCCTGAATGGCTTCGTCAAGAAGTCAGTCGCTCCTGCCTTCATAGCACGCACGCTCATTGGGACGTCGGCATATCCGGTCATGAAAACGATCGGGAGCTTGTTGCCCATGCCGTTTAGTTTTGTCTGCAGGTCCAGACCGCTCAGTCCGGGCAGTCGCACGTCGAGGACCAGGCAGCCGGGGCGGTCGGGCAGCGGCTCCGCGAGAAGTTCCGTCGTGGAAGAAAACCCGAGTGAATCGATGCCGACCGAGCGCAGAACGTCCATCAGGCCATCGCGCATCCCGTCATCATCGTCCACGACGACGACCAATGGCGTATCGGCTTTGGCAGCAGAGGCGTCATTCGCCCGATTACCTATTGCAGCCGACATTGGCGAGGACCTCAAAATTGTCGATTGGAAGCGGCGCATTCCATCGACGTTACAATGGAGCCTGCGCAACTGTTCCCGCAAATAGTTACTACGCGTGGGCGCAAACCTCGACCTAGCCATAAGGATAGGTTCTGGCCACCCTCCATTATTGTAAAGTTCGGTAGGTTTGGGAGGGCCGAAAATATAAAGAAATCCCGGGATCCGCATCCATGAACGTCAGAGCCCAGTCCGATACTCCATACGTCGGCGACGAACCTATGCCGAGCGGAATGACGTTCAGAATTCTCATGTCGAGTCTGGTCGGCACTTCCGTCGAATTCTACGATTTCTATATTTATGCGACCGCGGCCAGCCTCGTGTTCGGCCCGCTTTTCTTTCCCGCATCCGTTTCATCGATGGAGCTGATTGGTGCCTACGCCAGCTTTGGGATAGCGTTCATAGCTCGACCCCTCGGCGGTGCGGTTTTCGGCCACTTCGGGGACCGGGTCGGGCGCAAGGCGACCCTTGTGGCTTCGTTGCTTCTCATGGGGGCATCTACGGCGGCAATCGGCCTGTTGCCCACCTACGCCGTCGCTGGCTGGCTCGCTCCGGCTCTCCTATGCCTGCTGAGATTTGGCCAGGGGCTGGCGCTCGGTGGTGAATGGACAGGGGCGGCGCTCCTCGCGCTCGAGAATGCACCCAAGGGATGGCGAGCGCGTTACGCGATGTTCGCCCCGCTCGGCGCGCCTATCGGCTTCTTATTGGCGAACAGCCTGTTTCTGATTCTGACGCTGACACTGTCGCCAGAGCAGTTCGCAGACTGGGGATGGCGGGTGCCCTTCCTCCTGAGCGCACCACTGGTATGGATGGGCATCTGGATCCGATTCAACCTCGTCGAAACGAGGGACTTTCACGCCGCGATAAGCAAGTCGAAGCCTTCGCGTGTACCTTTGCTCGACATTTTCCGACTGCATATGGACCAGGTGATATCCGGTGCATTCGGCGTCGTCGCCTGCTTCTCGCTCTACTACGTCGTCACGGCCTTCGCCCTCGGATACGGCACTTCGGAGCTGGGCTATACCCGGTCTTCGTTCCTCATGGTCGAGCTAGGGGCGATCCTGTTTATGGCTGCGGGCATCGTGGTTGCGAGCTGGCTATCCGATCGCATCGATCCCGAGCGTATTCTGATCTTCGGATGCGTCGGCACCATAATCTCAGGCGTCGTGCTCGCACCTATGCTGGGAAGCGGGTCGCTGGTGGTTATCTTCATCTATCTTGCTTTCTCCCTCTGGGTGATGGGCTTCGTGAATGGGCCACTCGGCGCGTGGCTCCCTGGCCTGTTTCCGACCCGGGTCCGCTATTCTGGAACATCGGTCGCGTTCAACATCGGAGGCATCATCGGAGGGGCACTGACTCCCGTGGTCTCCCAGGCCCTTTCCCAATACAGCGGGCTTGTCGCTGTCGGTTTCTATCTCGCCATCACTGGCGGGTTGAGCCTGATCGCCTTCGACGCGAGCGCAAGGCGAAAGGCATTGGGAGCGTTGGCGCAGAGCGAGATACGATATCGCTCCATCTTTGCGCAGAACCACGTCTCACTCTGCGAGGTCGATCTTTCCATGCTTTGGAAGCGGCTGGAGGCGGTACGAGCCTATCCTCCGGCAGCGTTGCGTGCATATCTCGATGCCACGCCGGAGTTCGTGAACCAGAGTTCGAGGCTTGTGAAGTTCGTGGACGTCAACGACGCTACCGTCCTGCTACTTGGCCGAGAGAGCGAGCAGGAGGTCCTTGGCTCAATAGATCGCTTCCTTCCAGCGCATAGCGAGTTGGTGGAGGCTATCATACTCGGTATGTGCTCGGGAGATGACCGCGTGGAGATGGAGGCACGACTTCTGCGTAGCCCCGGCAACGAGGTCATCGTCATCTTTGTCATCGCCTTCCCGGAGGACAAGGACGCCTTCGACCGCGTCGCGTGCGCGATGATCGACGTGACACAGCGCGAGCAGGCCAAGGAAGCTCTCATGGCGGCACAGGACGAACTGGCAAGGGTCGGCAGGGTCGCGACGGTGGGCGCGATCTCCGCGTCGATCGCCCACGAGGTGAACCAACCGATCGGCGCTGTTGTCATGAGCGCCCAGGCCTGCATGCGCTGGCTCCAGGCAAACCCGCCGGATATCAAGGCCGCTTCGACGGCGGCAGAGCGTGCGATCAAGCACAGCATGCGCGCCAGCGAAATCATTCAACGCACCCGGGAACAAGTTCGAGGTACCAAACGAAGGCTCGAAAGCGTCGATCTCAGGAATATAGTCACCGAGGTACTCGGGCTGTTGGACCGCGAACTGATTACCGCTTCGACCAGAGTGATAACCGATTTCTCGATCTCCGACCCGGTTGTTCTGGCCGACAGAGTTGAGATGCAACAAGTAGTAGCAAATCTCATCACAAACGGCCTCCATGCGATGGGAGGCATGCCCGTGGATCAGCGCGACCTGAGCATATCGATGGCCGCTGTAGAACCGGACATGGTCAGGCTGCAAGTCCGTGACCATGGCACCGGGATCGCGCCGGAAAATCTAGCGAAGCTTTTCAATCCCTTCTTCACGACCAAAAACGAGGGCATGGGTATCGGGCTCGCGATCTGCAAAACGATCGTGGAATCCCACGGTGGGTCGCTGACCGCGCGAAACCACGACGACGGCGGCGCGATCTTCGAGATCGTGATGCCGCTTTCGGTTGAAGAACAACAAGACCTGCCTCAGGCAGCGGCTCAGGGCGCATAATCGCAAGCTATCGGATGAGCCTGACAGTCTTCTCGGATGGCTCTTCTAGTCGTGACCCGAAGTTACAAGAACGTGCCGGTGAGAAAAACTACGGTGGCGCGCCTTCGAGGCGTTTGACGCCTCGCAATGAAAATGGAGTTTCCGATGAAAACAAATGTGGACAACCTTTTCCCAGCCGTGCAGTCAAAGACTCAGCGTCGCCGTGCCATCCTAGTGGGTGCGCTCGGTCTGGTTTTGACCTGGGAGGCGCAGGCTCATGCACAATCGACAGTCGCAGTCGATGCCGCCACCGCGCGCAAGGTGATTTCCGCAGCGATCGTGGAAGCGCAAAAAGGCCCTCCCTCGAGTATTTTCGTGGTCGATAACTCGGGAGCGCTCGTCGCTGCCGAACGCATGGACGGAGCGTTTCCGGCGAGCGCAAAGATCGCACAGGGCAAGGCCGAGACCGCCGCCGCGTTCTGGCAGAGTACGGGTAACTTGGAAAATGCGGCGAACGGTGGCAGGGCAGCGCTGCTGTCGTCGGGGTACGTCGTCATGCAGGGTGGCATTCCGCTCAAGATTGACGGCAAGGTCGTCGGGGCTATCGGCGTGAGCGGTGGCAACAAGGACCAGGACGAAGCGGTCGCTAAAGCCGGAGCAGCGGCGTTCGCGAAATGAGTGCGGAAGATCTGACCCGACCGTAGTGATACTCCGGCTGGCTCAAATATGGAAATGCCCGCTGAGTTTAAACTCAACGGGCATTTTTTGGGGAGGCGCTAGGATCAGCCGTCATCCACCACGACGGTCTCCGGCCTATCGCCACCCCGAGCGTGTTCGCTTCGCCACGTGCCGTCCGCAGCCTGGTATGTGATCTCGGCGTCGCGACCTTCAAGATGCTGGCGCTCAGCCGCGGCCATGGCCGCCTTGAGCGCTTGCTGGTGTGTCGCAAATGGTTCAGACCAGACGTTATCAAGTCGGTAGGCGTAACCCCCGTCATGTTGAGCGACGTGATAGGTGATCTTCAAAGAGGCTCTCCTCGAATAAGGCGCTCCGGGGGAGCGCGGCTATGTTTTTGACCATGTGCCACGCAGATCTGCATCGCCCCTAGGAGCCTCACAATAGCAACGGTCATACTGGGGGGATTGTCCAATACGCGCGCGCTCACCAGCCGTTGGTCGATTCGGCTTCCTGGGACTGCGCCATCCGCGATCTGCAGCTCAGGCATTGCATCATCCGCTTCCGCCAACAGAAATCTCCGTCCTGTTTCCGATGAACTACGCCAGTGGACGTCAGCGCTTGGCGACTGGCTGCTCGTAGAGTTCGGGCATGTCAGCGATATAGATGCGAGGTGTGGGACGCGCCCTGAATGTCTCGCCGAAAGCGACCAGATATCCGAGCATGCCGACCATCACGCAGAGGATGAAAAGGATCATGGGGCCTGTGCCATAGCCGGCCGGGGCAGGTGGATAGCTGTCTCTCATCGATTTTCTCCTTTCTGGAGGCATTGATGAGCGAAAGCTATGATCGTTGGTCCGGCCGTTATTGTATGAATTGGCGAGGTGGATGCGGAGCTGGTTCAAGAGGATAGGATTGTCCAAAAGCGCGGACCCCAAGTTCGTGCAAAGGCCGTAAGTTACAATAGCCGTGTGGGGTCAGTGGACAGAATGTCTCTTTGGAAATACCTCGAGAGATAAGGCTCCGACCATGAAACGTCACCTACCCGCCAGCTCGCGGAAGCATGTGCAGTCAGCCATCTTCGCGACGTTGGCCACGTTCTGTTCCGCGACTGCGACGCTGGGACAGGATATTTCAGCGCCCCCGCCTGTCTCCGTCGCCAAGCCGTTGGTCCGCGAGGTCACGGAGCAGGACGACTTCATCGGCAGGTTCCAGGCGGTGGAGGAGGTTCTCGTTCGCGCGAGGGTCGGAGGATATCTCGACAAGGTTCAGTTCACGGACGGCTCGCTCGTCAAGAGCGGAGACCCTCTGTTCGTGATCGACCAGAGGCCATTCATAACAGCGCTCGAGGAAGCGACTTCGGCGCTTGAGGTCGCGAAATCGACCCTCACTTATGCCGAGGCTCAGTTCCATCGCGCGGAGGCGCTGTCCACCAACGGCAGCCAGTCGATTTCGGTATTGGACGACCGGCGGCGCGAGTGGATATCGGCGCAGGCCAATGTGCGCGGTGCAAAGGCGAGCGCAGACCGTGCTCAGTTGGATTTGGACTATACCCAAATCACTGCCCCGCTCAGCGGTCGGATCGACAGGCACATGATCTCGCCCGGGAACCTTGTACAGGCAGATCAAACTGAACTGACGACGATCGTGTCTCTGGATCCGATAGATTTTTATTTCGACGTCGATGAACGGAGGTTGCTTTCCTACGCGGCACTCGCACGGGAGACTGGGCAGTCACTGCAGGAAGGCGGTGGCGGTCTCGACGTGGCGGTGACAATCGCGGACGGTTCGTCGAAGCCCTTCCACGGAAAACTGAACTTCTCGGAGAACAAGGTAGACAGCCAGTCCGGGACGATGCGCGTACGCGCTCGGTTCGCGAACCCCGATCTCGTGCTCCAGCCCGGTTTGTTCGGCAGGATCGAGGTGGGGGCGTCGAAGGCTTACTCCGCGATCCTCGTTCCCGACGAAGCGCTTTCGGCGGACCAGAACCAGCGGGTCGTTTACATCGTCGGAGAAGATGGAACGATAACGACGAGGGCGGTGCGGACCGGACCAAAGCTCTACGGTTACCGAGTGATACGCGAGGGCCTCAACGGCGATGAAACGATTGTCGTAAATGGCCTGATGCGAGCTCGCCCTGGCCAGAAGGTATCACCCAAGATGACACAGCTTCCGCAGGAAGCCACGGTACTGGGAGCGATCCAATGAGATTTTCGCACTTTTTCATCAGGCGGCCGATTTTCGCCTCTGTCCTTTCAATCGTCCTGTTGATCGTCGGAGCGATCGCCTACTTCAACCTTCCCGTCGCTCAGTATCCTGATATCGCGCCGCCCACGATCGTGGTGCGGACCTCTTATCCAGGCGCGGATTCCCAGACCATCGCGGACACCGTCGCGACCCCGATCGAGCAAGAGATCAACGGCGTCGAGGACATGCTCTATATGTCGTCCTACTCGAGCGCGGACGGCGCGATGTCGATCACCGTAACCTTCAAGCTCGGAACGGACCTCGACAAGGCGCAAGTCCTCGTCCAGAACCGCGTCGCGATCGCTGAACCCCGCCTTCCCGAAGACGTCCGTCGTCTCGGCGTGACAACAGTGAAAAGCTCGCCGGACATCATGATGGTCGTCCACCTGCTTTCGCCGGATAGCCGCTATGACCAACTCTATATCTCGAACTACGGCCACAACCGCATTCGCGACCAGCTCGTCAGGCTCGAAGGGGTGGGGGACGTTACCCTGTTTGGCGAACGCGAATACTCGCTTCGTATCTGGCTCGACCCCGAGAAGCTTTCCGCTTACGGAATGACGTCGGGCGACGTGGTGCAGGCACTGCGCGACCAGAACGTTCAGGTCTCCGGCGGCTCGATCGGCAGCCCGCCGGCGGCAGACACAAACGCGTTCGAATACACGGTGAGAACCGAAGGCCGCTTCAGCGACGCCCGCCAGTTCCGCTATGTCATCGTAAAGTCGACGGACAGCGGCCGACTTGTTCAGCTTCAGGACGTTGCCCGCATCGAACTCGGCTCAAAAAACTACGTCACGAACAGTTATCTGGACGGCATCCCGGCCGTTGGCCTTGGCATCTTTGCACGTCCGGGCACGAATGCCCTAGAAGCGGCGGCTTCGGTCCGGAAAATCATGGAGACCGAAGCCAAGAACTTCCCTCCGGGTCTCGAGTACAAGATCGTCTATGACCCGACCAAGTTCATCTCGGAATCCATCGACGAGGTCTACAAGACGATCTTTGAAGCCGCGGTACTCGTCGCCATCGTAGTCCTCGTGTTCCTCCAATCCTGGCGGACGGCACTTATCCCGATCGTCGCGATCCCCGTATCGTTGATCGGCACGCTCGCGTTCCTTCTGGCTTTTGGCATCTCGCTCAACATGCTTTCGCTTTTTGGGCTCGTTCTCGCGATTGGCATCGTCGTCGACGACGCGATCGTTGTCGTCGAAAACGTCGAACGAAATCTCAGGAACGGACTGACTCCAAGTCAGGCGGCGCATGTGACAATGGACGAAGTCGGTACAGCCGTCGTCGCCATCTCCCTCGTTCTCATTGCCGTCTTTGTCCCGACGGCGTTCATTCCGGGGATCACGGGACAGTTCTACAGGCAGTTCGCGGTCACGATCTCCGTCGCGACGGCGATCTCCGCCCTGAACTCGCTAACGCTTTCGCCCGCCCTGGCGGCGATCGTTCTACGCCCCCACGAGCACGGCAAATCTGCTGGAATCCTCGCCCGCTCCGGCCAGTGGGCGGCAGACAAATTCAACGGCGGCTTCGATCGGCTCAGTGAGGGATATTCCTGGATCGTCCGTCATATGGTGCAGACAAAGCTCGCGCTGGCAGTTTCCATTGTGGCGTTCCTCGCGCTGCTGGGCAGCACGTTCTACATGACGCAGATCGTGCCGCGGGGTTTCATCCCGACAATGGACCAGGAATACGCTTTGGTGGTCGTCCAGCTTCCTGATGGCGCATCCTTGGGCCGTACCGATGACGTAGTGAAGCGTGCCTCTGCGATAATGAACAAGATGCCGGGCGTTGCCCACACAGCCTCGTTTGCCGGATTTAGCGGAGCGACGTTCACCAACGCGTCTAACCAGGGGCTGATCTTTGCCACCTTCGACCCATTCGAAGAACGCCTCAAGAAGGGACAGTCAGCCGAAAAGCTCATCGGCCAGCTCTACGCCAGCCTCCAGCCGATCGAAGAAGCGTTCATCATCGCAATTCCTCCTGCCCCGGTCCGCGGCGTGGGGAACTCGGGCGGGTTCAAGATGCAGATCAAGGACCTCGATAACTCCGACATGAAGCGCATCCTCCCGCTCGCCTACGAGGTCATGGGAGCCGCCAACAAGACAAAGGGGCTGACTGGTGTATTCACCACCTTCAGCGCCTCCAGTCCGCAATACTTCCTGGACATCGACCGCGACAAGGCACGCTCGCTGAATGTTCCCATCCCGAACATCTTCGAGGCTCTGTCGATCAACCTCGGAACCTCTTACGTGAACGATTTCAACGCTTACGGCCGAGTTTATCAAGTAAGGGCGCAGGCGGAACAGAGCCACCGGATGGAAAGGGACGACATCCTCGCCCTCAAGGTACGATCGGCAACGGGGGCGCTTGTTCCCATGGGCACTCTGGTCGACATCAAGGATACGACGGGGCCGTCTCTCGTGCAGCGATACAACATGTACGTATCGGTTCCGATCCAGGGAAGCGCGGCACCCGGTGTCTCTACGGGGAGCGCACTCGACGTGATGGAGCAGGTAGCCGCCAAGGTGCTGCCGCCCGGTACGAGCTTCGACTGGACCGAATTGTCCTACCAGGAACGTAATACCGGAAACACTGCAACCTACATCTTCATCCTGTCGGTGATCTTTGTGTTCCTGGCCCTGTCCGCGCAGTATGAAAGTTGGACCCTGCCGCTCGCGATCATCCTGATCGTGCCTCTCGCGATCCTTGCCGCACTCATCGGCGTGCATTTGCGTGGCCTGGACAACAATATCCTCGTTCAGATCGGTCTGATCGTCCTGATCGGGCTCGCCGCGAAAAACGCGATCCTGATAGTGGAGTTTGCAAGACAGGCGCAAGAAGAGGGGGCGTCGGCAGTAGAGGCGGCCATTACCGCCAGCAAGCTGCGGCTGCGCCCGATCCTGATGACGGCATTCGCTTTCATTCTTGGCGTGGTACCGCTGATGATAGCCGAAGGTCCGGGTGCGGAACTGCGGCAATCGCTGGGCACCGCCGTGTTTTCGGGAATGCTGGGTGTCACGTTCTTTGGTTTGTTCCTCACGCCCGTGTTCTTTGTTCTGCTGAGATCGCGTTACAAGCGGCGTCCGGCCGCCGAAACCGAGATGAAGATCGCCGCCTGATACATCTCTAAAGACAGCTCGTACAAGAAATGCCGACCCTCAAGGTCGGCGTTTCTTGCTTTAGAACCCAAGCACAAGGACGGATCATACAAAAGTTCTTTCCGGAAAATCGAATCTTGCAAGAAACTCACCGGAATTCGAGGCCTTATACATGCAGGCGAGGCAACACGGTCGATCTCCTCCTCCTGTCGACCGCCTCTCCGCGAAGGTGTCCCCGTCGCCTTCCAGTCGTAGACCATCCGCCATGGCTGCGACTTCGCGATCCCTGCTCTTTGCCGCCCCTCCCAGTCAGAGCAGGGATCGCCGTCTTCCCGACACCTCTGAAGAGAGGATGGTTTCAGTGACCATCGCATCGTGGGTGCAGGATTGTGCAATCCACTAAGCGGGAAATCGCGTCCTCTCATAATTTAAGCGCCGGGCGAACGTGAGTTCGAAGCACCAAGGGTTCGCCCGGCATGACGGAATGGAGCGGCGGGCGCATCCAGAGTGCGAGTGGAACGCCGAAGTTCAGAAGGAAAAGCGCGGCCATGGCACGCTGGCGGAAATACATAATCGGGATCTGTACCATCGCGGTCGTCGGCCTTTTAGGCGCGGCCTGCTTCTTCTTTTGGCCCCATGCGCTTCCGGAAGTACAGGCGAGCAAGGCCCAGCCAACAGGAGCCGAGCTCATCGCTCGCGGCGAGTATCTTACCGTCGCAGCGGACTGTGCCGCCTGTCACACCACCAAAAGCGGCAAGGCTTTCGCGGGCGGTCTGGCCTTCAAGCTGCCGTTTGGAACGATCTACTCGCCCAATATCACGCCGGATAAGACGGTCGGAATCGGCGATTGGAGCGATGCCGAGTTCGTCAGGGCGATGCGCTCGGGTGTCGGCAAGCATGGCGAGGATCTCTATCCGGCTTTTCCATACACCTCCTACGCGCTCCTCTCGACGGACGACATCCTCGCCATCAGGGCTTACCTGACAACCCTCGCTCCGGTGACCGAGGCCGCGCCGGAGAACGCGCTAGCATTCCCGTTCAACCAGAGGCCTCTGATGCGCGGATGGAAGCTTCTCTTTGTTCCGAGGGGGCCTTTCGAACCGGATCCCGCCAGGGACAAAATCTGGAACGACGGCGCGTACCTCGTCGAAGCCTTGGCGCATTGTGGCGAATGTCACACGCCCCGCGGCCTGATGTTCCAGCGGAAGCAGGGTGTCGCCCTCTCCGGCGGTGACGTCGATGGCTGGAAAGCCTGGAACATCACTCCCGACAAGGAATACGGACTTGGAAACTGGAGCGACGAACAGATCGCGGGAATGCTGTCGGCCGGGCATGCGAAAGGACGCGGCGTGGCAGCAGGTCCGATGCGCGAGGCCATCGACCTTAGTCTCAGCAAGCTGCCCACATCCGATATCGATGCCATTGTGGCGTACCTCCGAACAGTCCCTGCTGTAGCGGGTGATCCCGATATCAAGGCGGTGAGGCGCAAGGAAGAAGAACTGAGCGCGGCGTCGACTCCGGTTTCCTCCGATACTCAACCCGGAAAGCAAATCTACGCCGGGGCCTGCGCGAGCTGCCATGGATGGGACGGCGAAGGACAGTTCAATCCGCGCGCTGCGATCGTCGGCGGGCATGCCCTCAGCGATCCGACAGCAAGCAACGTGGTGAGGGTCGTCCTACAAGGTTCCTCCGACCATGGAGCAGCTCCGGGAAGGACAATGCCGTCATTTGCGAAGATTTACTCGGACGAAGATGTGGCAGCGCTCGCGAACTACGTCGTCGAACACTTCAGCGGGCGAACGGGGACGGTCACCGCCAAGCAGATCTCCGAAGCACGCTAATCGATGACCGCCCGCGAAAAGGCACGGCACGATCCATTAACGCAGGCCCTCAAAAACCGGACAACCGTGATGAACGCTTACAGTCAGAGTCAGCTCATAGAGCACACCGCTCCACGCAGCGAGTTCGCCACAGACGACCCAGTCCTGATATTACGGCATGCCCGGGCTTCGTTGGAGGACGGCGTCCCGGTGGCGCTTGTGACCCTGGTCGATATAAGGGGAGGGGCAGCCCGTCCCTTGGGCGCGCAGATGAGCGTTCGCATCGACGGTCGTTACTGCGGCTTTGTGTCCGGCGGGTGTACCGAACCCGCCGTCGCGGCCGAGGCATTAGAGGCACTCAGAGCAGGGCATGACCGCTTCCTTCTTCTTGGAGAAGGTTCGCCGTTCTTCGACATCATCCTCCCCTGCGGGGGTGGTATCAGCCTTTCCATACATGTGCTCAAGGATGCCGGGGCCATCGACCAGGTGTTGGCCCATATCGGAGCGCGTCGCGAGGCAGCCCTCTTATACAAGCCAGCCGAAGAGAGTCTGGTCTGTAGCCCGGCTGACGAAACAGGGTGGCAGAACGGCTGGTTTGCCAGGATCTACAGGCCGCCCACGAGGATCGCGATATCGGGCAACGCCTTGGAAACCGATGCCACAGCGAGGGTCGCCTTGGCGGCCGGATATGGCGTCGATCTGGTCGGGAGATTCAATGGGAGAAAAGCCACCGACCTGCCGCTGGACAGGTATACGGCGGTGGTTCTCCTCAATCACGATCTGGATGCAGAGATCGAAACCCTGGAAGTGGCACTGAAGTCGGAAGCCTTTTACATCGGCGCGCTCGGAAGCCGCCGCACTCATGAAAGGCGACGGAGGGCCCTTGAGCAGTTGGGCTACGGAGAAGCTGACATCTCGCGGATCAAAGCGCCCATCGGAATATTCGAAAAGGCGAGGGACGCTTCGTCGCTCGCTCTTTCAGTGGTCGCGGACGTCGCGGCCGCGGCTTCCAAAGGCACTTACCGACCCGTCATCGCCGGCACGACCGAGAAAGGTTGAAAATGGCAGGTCTCACGCTGCCATGAGCGGTCCGCTGCCCTTCGTCAGGTGTTCGGTCAGAAAGGAGACGATCGCCTTGACGAGATGACCGCTCTCGCCGTCTTCGCCGAGCACCGCGATCTCAGTCATGGGCAGCGCTGGCCAATGATCTGGCGCACTCAAGATCTGCATGCCTTCCTGGACGAGGGAGCCAGCCAGTACCGTCACGCCGAGTCCGCCCGCTACTGCGGCCTGGATGCCCATGAGGCTGCTTGCGGTACAGACGGCTACCCACTCCCGACGCACATTGTCCAAAGTGGAGACCATGATGTCTCTATAGGAACAGGGTGCCCTCAGCATCACCAATCGGGCGGGCTTGGAAAAATCCAACTTGAAATCGGCGGAGGCCATCCAGACGAGGGGTTCGCGCCAGATGACGCGCCCCCGGTTGCCGTGGCCGTCTTTCTTGCAGATTACGGCATCCAACTGTCCGTCGTCGTATGCCGCGAGAAGGTCGCCGCTTAGCCCTGTCATCAAGTCCAGATAGACGCCCGGATAGAGACGACCGAAGCGAGCCAGCAGGCGCGGAAGCTGGTCGGGAACAAAGTCCTCCGAAACCCCCAGCCTCAGAGACCCGCTCGCCGGAGGTTCGGTCAGTTCGCGCACGAGCGAGTCGTTGAATTCGAGCATTCGCCTCGCGGCGACCAGAAGGCGTTCCCCTTCGCGGGTCAGCGTCAAAGACCTGCTCGTGCGCTCGAAAACCTTCTTCTGCAGGAGTTCCTCAAGGCGCAGGACCTTCTGGGATACCGCCGACTGGGAGCGGCCGATGATATCCGCCGCAAGCGTGAAGCTTCCGGTCTCAGCGACTGCGACGAACGCTCGAAGCAGGTCTATTTCCAGGTCCGGATACTTCATGCGGGGCCTCAGCTCGATCAGGTTGCTCATAGCTTAACTACCAATACGGCGTATTCAAAATAGACGACCACGCCCGGTCATTCGAAGCCCGGAAAGGCTCGGATAGGCGGGCGTGGTCCATTTGAAGCGATGACGTCAGGAACGCTGGCCCTTCTTGAGAACGACGGGGCCGCCGTCGATCTTGATGCGGAACAGCTTGTAGGGCTTCACGCGAAGGTCTTTACCGTTGTGGAACCCGGCCTGCCGATTGAGCTGGTTTGCGGTGAAGTAGAGATATCCGTCGGCGGCGACCGAAAGCGTATCCGGCCATTGGATTTCCTTGGACTGCGCGATCGTTGACCACTTGCCGTTCTCGAGCATCCTGATGCTGTGGTGCTCGTAGTCGCCGCCATAGACGCGGCCATTGTTGTCGGATTCGAGACCGTCGGATGCGCCCTTGAGCCCGAGGTCGACGACCTGTGCTGCAAGTTTGTCTTCCGGAAGTGTGGCGTCACGCAGCGAAGCCGTCGGAACCGAGTAAAGATGACGACTGGACAGCGGCGAGAAATAGAGGGTAGCACCGTCCGCCGAGATCGCGATGCCGTCGCTTGCGATCTTCACTGGGGATGTCTTGCCGCCCTGCGGGCGGTTGAGAAGCTTCTGATCGTCGATTTCGGCGGTGAATTCCGGATCAGCCGCTGTGGTCTTGTCGCCGGAAAGCCTCCGGGTGGCGGTGCCGGTAGCCAGATCGACGACGATGATGGCTCCCGGACCTGTCAGTGAGGAGTCAGTGATGTACGCGACACCTTCGCCTCCCTGCGTGAGGTCGAAACGAACATCGTTGACATAGGTCGAAGTCAGGATGACATCCTGAGGAAAGACGATCGTCTTAACGATCTTGTTCGTCTCCAGGTCTACAGCGATCATTTTCGGGCCTCCCGCCAAAGGCGGCTTGAAGCCAGGTGCAGCGGTGTCGAGGATCCAAAGCCTGTTTTCCGCATCTACCACCACGCTCTGCACGCTGATCAGCGACTTGCCGGGGTTGGAGGGATCGGCCTTGTTGATTGAAGCATCGGGGTAGGCGACGGCCTTGCCGTTGACGACCTCCGCGACGGTGAACGGCACGTCGTCGCCCCAGCGCGGGTAGTTGACGAAAATGCGACCGTTGGCGGACACCGTCACGCCTGTCAGCATCGCATCGGGAAACGACGCGACCGTTTCGATCTTGCGATGCTCGTCGACCGCGAAAGCCGCGGTGGAAGCCAAGGTGATCGCGATGGCGGTACCGATTTTGAGTAGTTTCGTGTTCATGACATTCTCCAAAAATCCGGGTTAGAACCCGCTGAGTACGGTTTTGCCGAGGCCACGCCCGCTCTCGAGGAGAGCGTGAACGTTCCTGAGGTTTTCGGCGGTGATTTTTCCTGCGTTTTCGCGCATCGTCGTCTTGATCACTCCGCTGTCGACGAGAGCGGAGATTTCGGTGAGGATGCGATGCTGGTCGTCCATTTCCGGCGTCTGGAACAGCGTCGGGGTGAACATGAGCTCCCAGTGAACAGAGAGGCTCTTCCTCTTGAATTTGACGACGTCGAAGATATCCGGGTCATCGATCATGGCCAGCGCACCACGCGGCTTGAGGATTTCCAGGATGGCCTGCTGATGGCGGTCGGTTGCCGTCAACCCAGCCACGTACTTGACGTGAGGGATACCGATGCGGCGCATCTCCTCATCGAGCGGCTTTCGATGATCGACGACGTGATGGGCACCCATCTGCTTGACCCAGTCGATCGTCTCGGGGCGCGAGGCGGTCGCGATGACGGTCAGTCCTGTCAGGCGACGCGCTATCTGGGTAAGGACGGACCCCACGCCACCCGCGCCGTTGATAATCAGGATCGCCTCCCGGCTTGACTTCGTGCCGTACTGGACGCCGAGTTTTTCGAAGAGGAGCTCCCAGGCTGTGAGAGACGTTAGAGGCAGCGCGGCTGCCTCAGCGCTTGATATGGTCTTTGGCTTGGGGCCGACGACCCGCTCGTCCACCACATGGTATTCGGCATAGGTTCCCTGCCGGTTGATCGCACCCGCATAGAAAACGGCGTCGCCTGGCTCGAAGAGCCGGACACTGGATCCGACCTTCTCGACAATTCCGACAGCGTCATATCCGAGTATTCTGGCCTGTCCGTCGGTGGGTGCGGAATTGCCGCGTTGCTTGACGTCCGCAGGGTTGACCGAAATGGCCTCGACCTTCACCAACAGGTCATGCGGTCCCGGTTCAGGCTTGGGCACTTCGATATCGACAAGCGCATCCGGCTCGGTCACCGGCTTGTTCTTGTAGTATCCAATCGCTTTCATTTTTGTCTCCTAGAGATCTTGCTTGTTCGGTTTCCGGCGAGGGATCGCGTTCAACATTATGCCGATCACGATCGCCGACGTGCCCGCGGCAAGAGGGGCGGTAAGGGGTTCGCCGAGTAGCAGGAGCGACAGAAGAACGCCCGTGACCGGAACGCCCAGCATGGCTGTCGACATTGTCGTCGCCGGCAGCCACGAACTGGCCGCATTGACCGCGACAAAGCAGAAAGCCGTCGCTACTGGACCGACGAATACCGTGGAGGCGAAGAACGTTATTGTATCATCGGCCGAGAAATCGCCTTCGATAATCCAGGCGAGCGGGACCAGAACGATCGTAGCCAGCAGCATCTGCCAAGGGGCTAGATCGAATGCCGATGAGACGGCCTTGAAATAACGCAGGTGGATGATGCAGAGCGCCCAGCATATCGACGCGATCAGCAGCGCTCCGTTCGAAGCGACCACGACTGGATTGCCCCAGTCAATCGCCGAAGGGTTCACGAGCGTGGCCACACCCGCAGCGGCCAGCATGATGCCGCCGATACGTAAACTGCCAACCTTCTCCTTGAATACGACGATCGCGATGGGCGTCACCCAGAGCGGGGTGGTGTAGCTTAGAATGGCTGACCTTCCGGCCCCGAGATGGATCATGGCCAGAGCGCCAAGCATTGTGAAGGCCGCCATCTGCAACAGGCCTATCGAGGCAACGAACGGCAGGTCGCCGCGTTTTGGCAGGCGTATCCCGCCGCGGAGAAATTGAGCTATAAAAAGGGCGGCTCCGCCCGTGCCGAACCTCAGCGCTGAGAACCAGACAGGGGTGACATGGGCCAAGCCTACCTTCATCACTGGCCAGTTGGCACCCCAGAGTACGATCGCCACGACCAAGCTCAAAAGCGGCAGAAAGGCTGGCTTCCGGTGGTTATGCCGGTTCGTTATGGCTGGGGGGAATTCGCACAGGCGTGCGTTACGCAGGCCCTCGCGAGATGCGTTCGTGGACATTTGTCTGTCTCCGGAGATGTCGCTATGCGACGTCGATAACTATCTTGCCTTTTGCAGAGCCCGATTGAAGGAGGTCGTAGCCCGCAGGCGCGTCTGCCAAGCCGAAACGGCGTTCGTCTATCAGTGGCTTTACAAGTCCACTTTCGACCATGGTCGCCACTTGCCGCAGGATATCGCCGTGTGTGTCAGCACCGATATCATACAGCATCGGTATCAGCGTGAAGACGACACCAAACGTGAGCCCCTTGCTATGCACGGGGGTCAAGTCGAGCGTTGCGCGCGAAGCGGTCGTCGATATCCGGCCGCTGATCGCAGCCGCCTGGAACGAATTCGCAAGGTTTTCACCTCCGACAGTATCGATGACGACAGGAAAGCCGCGGCCTTGAGTAATCCTTGATACATAGTCCGCGGGCTTTTCCTGCCTATAGAAAACGACTTGCTCGGCACCAAACCCCCGGACTATGGCTTCATCTGAATCTTTGCCAACTGTCGCGGTTACCACCGCTCCCAGGTCGTGGGCGAGCTGAACGGCGATGTGCCCCACGCCGCCGGCTGCCCCGTGAATGAGGACTTGTTCAGATGCCTTGAGGTTGGCTCGGGCGATCGCTTCCCAGGCGGTAATCGACACAAGCGGAAGCGCGGCGGCCTGACGCATGGAAAGGTTCCGAGGCTTTCTGGCGATAAGGCGCGCATCGGCGGCAATTAACTCCGCCAAGGTGCCGCCATGTCCTTTAACTCCGCCGGCCAAGCCAAAGACTTCGTCCCCGATCGAGTATCCGGTGACGTTGTCGCCCACTTCGACGATTGTCCCGGAAAAGTCACATCCAAGCACCGCCGGCAATGCCGGGCCGATGGGTAAACCTTCGCGGATTTTGTTATCGATGGGGTTGAGAGATGCAGCCGCTATGCGGACAAGCACCTGTCCCTGCTTCAATACAGGATCAGGGATATTATCTACGGCGAAGTTGTCGGTGCTGCCAAAAGCGCTGAGGACGAGGGCTTTCATCGTTGGCTCCATTATTCATGTCGATAATAGTGGGAGCCACTTGCCCATAAGACAAACGCATAATTCTTTTGGCAACAATTCGATTTACAGCTAGATCATGTGCGATTGCTCGCCAAACAATAGTCTCTGCGAAAGAACGGCGGTTGCTTCAGGCCGTGGCGGCTTCGAGCATCCACTACGACCCGCGAGATATATTGGAACATCCGGTGTTTGATTTGCAGATGTCCGAATC
Source organism: Aliirhizobium wenxiniae (assembly GCF_014201355.1). GTDB lineage: Bacteria > Pseudomonadota > Alphaproteobacteria > Rhizobiales > Rhizobiaceae > Neorhizobium > Neorhizobium wenxiniae. The sequence continues at coordinate 380,940 of NZ_JACHEG010000003.1, read as the reverse complement.
CGATTTCGACTGCTGTCGAAATCGGTTCAGGCTTGGTTGTTGTCGAGAAGTCCCATGCCGATCGACATAAAATCGTCCAGTGGCCGCCGATCGTTCGTAATCTTCATACGGAGCACGGTACCCTCCCAGCTATTGATGAGGAAGCGTGCCATCGCCGACGGCTCAAGACCCGGCTTGATTTCTCCGTTAGCCTGTCCCTCGAGTATGACGCTCGACAACAAGTCAGCCCACGTCGAAAGCGAGTCCTTTAGTGCCTCCCGGAGGAGCGGAACGTCGTCCGAGCTTTCCGCTGAAAGATTGCCGATCAGGCAGCCTTTGTCGAAGCCGTCCTTCTCGTATCGGGAAATGAAGAACCCGAAATGCTCCCTGATCCGGGTGAGGGGGGACAGGGCAGCATTAGACAATATTTCCCGCTTCGACGATGCGACATACATCTGCAAGACTTCAAGAGCGAGACCTTCCTTGGTCTTGAAGTAGTTGTAGAAACTGCCTTTTGGGACGCCAGCGGCATCCACGATTTGCTGCACGCCACACGCGCTGTAGCCAAGCGCGTGGAAGCGGTCCTGAGCGGCTGCGAAAATCTTATCTCTGGTCGGTGTGGCCATGAGGTTCTCCTTCGGTCCCGCGATATGAACGAGGCCATCTGAATTCAAGTGTCAGCGGTCATCGAGCGGCAAAAATAAACTCGATTGACAGAATAATACGACCGGTCATATTAAAACGCAAGACGGAACGGAGACGCGTTGCCATGGCGACTGAAATCCAAAACCAAAAGCTCACGCCGGCCTGGGTGATGGCGCTGGGAACTTTTGCGATCGGAACCGAAGGCTTCATGATTGTGCCGCTGCTGCCCAACATGGCTGACGACCTGCAGCTGTCTATCGCGACCCTCGGAACACTTGTGACCGTTTTCACGCTGACCCTCGCGTTCAGCTCGCCGATCCTGACGACGCTGTTCGGCAGCGTGGATAGGCGACGCCTCTTGATTTTGACGATGGCGTTCTTTGCGTTGGCCAACCTCGTTGCTTGGCAGTCGAGCGGATACTGGGGCATTTTTGCGGCCCGCGTGCTTCTGGCTCTTGCAGCAGGACTTTATACCCCGAACGCCAACGCATTGATCGGCGTCCTGATTGCGCCAGAAAGACGAGGCAGGGCACTTGCGATCGTAAACGGCGGGATGACGATCGCAATCGCACTCGGACTGCCGATCGGATCGCTCGTGGGGAATGCGCTCGGGTGGCGCGTGACGTTTCTCGGCGTCGGGATTCTCGCGGCGATCGCTGTCGTCGGTTTGATCGTCGGCCTCGATCGAACAGCCGGGGCAGGACTTCCGGTGCCTAGCCTTTCAGCCAGAATCGCGGTTGCGAAACGGCCACCTGTTTTACTTGGTCTGGCTGTCACGCTGTTCTGGGCGGTCGGTGCCTACACGGTCTGGACCTACATCACTCCCTACCTGACCTCGGTAGCTGATTTCGGTCCGAACGGTATCAGCTTTATCGTCTGCCTCTGGGGTGTCGGTTCAGCCGTCGGCGTATTCAGCGGGGGTGCCCTCAGCGATAAGTTCGGAGCCAAAACCGTAATGGGCACGAGCCTCGTGGTCCTGGCAGTGGCATTTCTGGTTCTGTCACTCACCGCATTCTTCCTCACACCTTCGCAGGCCATAATCCCGATCGTTATTTCGGTGGCCGTATGGGGCGTCACTGTCTGGGGATTCTTCCCGGCGCAGATTTCCCATCTGATCCAAACAGGCGGGCAGGCATCTGCACCGATCGTTCTCTCGCTCAACGCCAGCTTCATGTACGGCGGCTTCGCGATTGGAAGCGCCATCGGCTCCGTTGTCATCGCTCGCGGTGAGGTCGCCGATCTCGGCCTCGCAGCGGCTCTCGCTGAATTGATCGGCGTAGCACTGCTCTTCGGTTTCGCTGCCAAGGCAGCATCCCCCAACACGTCGCCCGCCCGCTGAACAATGGCGGTCTCGACGCGGACCAAAACGTCAAACCCAAATCAAACCCAAGGAGAATAACCATGAAAATGTCCGGCAACACGATCTTCATTACAGGCGGCGGTTCCGGTATCGGCCGCGGTCTGGCCGAGGCCTTCCATAAGCTCGGCAACCAGGTGATCATCTCGGGACGCCGCAAGGCCAATCTCGATGAAACCATCAAGGCAAACCCCGGTATGGCCGCTTACGAGATGGACATTACCGACCCGGCGAGTATTGAGCAGGTTGCCGCCAAGATCATCGCGGACTACCCAGCGCTCAACGTGCTGTTCAACAACGCTGGCATCATGCCGTTCGACGATGCAGCCAAGGCGATCGATGAAAAGACGATGCAGAACATCGTCACGACGAACTTTCTGGGCCCGATCCGGATGACGTCCGCCCTGATCGAACATCTCAAGAAGCGGCCGTCGGCGGTCATCATCAACAACACCTCGGTACTCGCTTACGTGCCGCTCGCTTACAATGCTGTCTATTCGGCGACGAAGGCCGCCCTTCATTCCTTCACTATGTCGCAGCGCTTCACCCTGCGCGACACTTCTGTGAAGGTCCATGAAATCGCTCCGCCGTGGGTAGATACGGACCTCATCAAGAAGAGCGGCGATCCTCGCGCCATGCCGCTCGACGCCTTCGTCAAGGAAACGATGGAGAAGCTCGCGACCAACCGGGAAGATATCTACGTCGACGCGATCCAGATGCTCCGCGACAACCCAGGCTCGAAGGAACACGAGTTCTTCTTCCAGTTCAACGAAGTGATGGTGAAGGAACCGATCCCGGTCTGAAGTCTACCGGCCGATTTCGGAGCGGTCGACATCCGGCCGCTCCGGCAAGCCGCCTGTAAAGGCACGTTAGAACGACGCCCGGAACGCGGCGCTTTCAAGAGGACAACCCAATGAGCTACAGACTTCTCGTGGACGGTGAACTGATCGACGGAGCAAAGGACGTCGGCGTCATCAATCCGGCGACCGCCCAGGAATTCGAGATCGCTCCTCGTGCGGACGAGGCCATCGCATTGAGAGCCATAGCCGCAGCGAAAAAGGCGTTCCCCTCGTGGGCGGCGCTTACCTACGAGCACCGCTCCGGCTATGTCGAAGCGTTCGCGGCCGCGCTGGAAGCCCGGGCTTCGGACTTTTCGCGTCTTCTCACTCTCGAACAAGGAAAGCCTCTGCCGCAGGCGGAAGCCGAAATCCGGGGTTCCGTCGCGGCCCTCCGCTTCTTTGCTTCCCAGGAAATCAAGCCGAGAGTGATCCGGGACAACGAACACGAATACATCGTTGAACAGCGCTATCCTCAGGGCGTCGCCGCCGCGATCACGCCGTGGAACTTTCCGATCTCCCTCCTGGTCTACAAGGTGGGGGCCGCGCTGATGACCGGAAACCCGGTGATCGCCAAGCCAGCGCCGACCACGCCCTTGACGACATTGCTTCTCGGCGAACTGGCTGCCAGGATCTTCCCCCGGGGAGTATTCCAGACGCTGGCGGACACCAATGATCTCGGACCGCTTCTGACGAGCCACGAAGACGTTGCGCATGTCAGCTTCACCGGATCGACGCCGACCGGCAAGAAGGTTCTGGAAAGCACGGTAAGCACGCTCAAGCGCTTCACGCTTGAACTCGGCGGCAACGATGCTGCAATCGTGCTCGACGACGCCGATATCGACAAGGTCGCTCCAGCGATCTTCCGCGCGGCAACCCTGAATGCCGGACAGATTTGCTTCGCGACCAAGCGTGTCTATGCGCCAAAGAAGCTCATCGAACCGCTCACCGAAGCTCTGGTCGCCCTCGCAAAGGAAGCCAAGGTCGGCGACGGTCTGGAGCAGGGCACCACGATCGGTCCGATCCAGAACAAAATGCAGTACGACAAGCTACAGGGCTTCATCGAAGACTCCCGTCACAACGGTAGAATCGTCGCGGGCGGCGAGCGCACAGACGGCAACGGCTACTTCATCAAGCCGACAATTGTCCGCGACTTGCCGAACGATGCCCGTCTCGTCAAGGAAGAGCAGTTCGGTCCGGTTCTGCCGATCCAGGTTTACGACAGCGTCGATAGCGCGATCGCGGAAGCCAATAGCGTCGAATTCGGACTCGGCGGCATTATCTGGACGGGCGATGTCGAAAGGGGCGTTTCCGTCGCCTCCAAGATCGAGACCGGAACCATCTGGGTGAACCAGCACATGTCTCTGCCGTATGATGTTGCGTTCGGCGGAGCGAAGCAGTCGGGCCATGGGTTGCAAAACGGCATCGAAGGCATGGAAGACTTCACTCAGCGGCGGATCGTCAACGCCCGTAAGGCGGCGTGATCGGATTTATGACAACCACGCCGGCGGTATGGCCGCCGGCGTTCCCTCCCACGGACATTGAGGTCGATAGCCTTGAAACTGTTTGCTCACCCCGGTGCCAGCTCCCTTTCGGTGCATATCCTGCTGAGGGAAACGGAGCTGCCGTTCGAACTTGAGATCGTGAATGCCACCGAAAAGGTTCGAGCATTTGGTGGAGATTACCGTCAGATCAATCCGAGGGGCATGGTGCCCGCCCTTGAACTAGAAGACGGAACGATCCTCACCGAGAACCTCGTTATCGCACAGTACCTATGCGACACTGCCGGACGTACCGACCTGATGCCCGCCGCCGGGACCAAGGAACGCTACGAAGTCATGGAATGGCAGAGTTTCATTGCCACGGAACTGCACAAAGCGACCTCACCGCTATTCTGGCCACTCGACGAGGGGGCCAAATCCTTCGTGAGGAAACGTTTATTCGGCAAGTATCGGGTCGTCGATGATGCACTCCAGGGCGGGCCGTTCTTGACCGGTAATCACTTCACCGCAGCTGACGCATATCTCTTTCCGATCCTGAGCTGGGCTCTTTTCTTCAATCTAGAGCTATCGGAATTCCCGAACATTCGAGGTTTTCTTCACCGGATGGGTAAGCGCCCGAGCGTGTTGAATGCGTTGAAAGCGGAAGGCAAGGGGCTGGTCACCATCCTCAGAGAGGAAAGCGAAGCGCAGCGGTTTGAAACTGGTTCGCCAACCGACCGTGCTCTCAACGACCATGGCCTGGAAGCCAACCTCGGATGATCAGGCCGCGCAGGCCTCTAAGCGAGAAGCTTTCGAGCCGTTTCGATATCGGCGATCGGATGTGTGCATTCAAACGTGGCGAGTGACGACTTGAGCTGGCTTCTCGCCGCTGCCGATTGCGAAGGTGGCGAGAGGCGGAAAAGACATATGGCGCATCGGAGCTCCCAGAAAACGGCTCCCATCGAACGCGCCAAATCCAAGGCCTCCCGCAGAGTGGCGACAGCCTTGTCGCGGTCCTTTTTGATTAAAGTCACCGCCGTGAGCCTTAGTAGCTCCGGTCTGCACCATCCGGCATCGCCGGAGAGCGCCCTATCGAGGGCGGGGGCGGAGGCCCTGCACCCCGCGAGAACCGTCATGTACTCGAGACGCATGCCAACGCCTTCGAGCAATACACCCTGCAATGCCGTCTGGACTTCTACGGTCTGGGTGTTATCCGGGACGACCATGTCATAACCATCCACCCATTCCTGCCAGCGAACGAGCATGTCTCTCGCGGTCAGTTGCCGGACGGTATCAAGCCTGGCCCGCGCGTCGGCGGTATTGCCAGAAAGGTAAGCGACGGGGACGGCGGTGAGGCAAAGCATCAGGCAACTCGATATTGAATGTCCAAGCTGCTCGGAATCCGCCAGCATTTCGCGAACGGCCACAAAGCTCTGGTCGATCTTACCCTCGAGAAAGTCGATCATCGCGATCACGGCTTTCGCTATTGTACCCTGATCGTATCCTGTGCCGTTGTTAAGAGTTGTCCTGACTGCCCGGCTGGCTTCCAGAAGAGATATCTCTGCTTGCTCCCGGGATGCGGAGAACTCGCCGTGGAAGAGATAGTTATGCTCTAGGAAACGACTGAAGCTCGCGGCACCCGGAAAACGTTTCTGGAGATCCAGAGCGATGGCGATCGTGTCGGTGTAGCGGCCATTCGAACTCGCCACCGACGCCTTACCGCCGTAAGCTCTCATGATCCGGCCGGGATTCCCCAAATGTTCGGCGATGACGGCGGCGCGCTCGAACTCGGCTATTGCCTCATCATCGCTCTTGAAGCCACGGACATGATAAAGGCCGCTACCCCGAGAGACCCTGAGCTGAAGCTCTACATCGGTCCCGAGATGCTTCGTTGAATGCAAAAGGTCCAGAGCCTTTTCCACTGCGACCAATTGCTCGTGCATCACGCCGAGCTGCGTCCAGAGCACATTTGATATAGCTATTAGTTCTACGGCTAGGTCCAGATCGCCTTGCTGAGAAAACGCCCAGTTTGCGGCGGAGCGCAAATCGTTGATGAGCGGGCCGTACCGTCGCATCCAATCGTGGGTCGGGAGGACGCGCCAGTCGTATTCGGCCCGTATCAGTTCTTCACGACAATACAGCGCGTGAGCCTTCCGGTACTGAGGTTCCAGCCCGCTTGCTGCGAGCTTCTCCGCTGCATAGCCTTTCGTCGTGTCCAGAAGCCGATATCTGCCGTCATTGTTGGAAACTGCAATCATGGATTTGAGTACCAGGCCATCGAAGGCGGTGTCGAATGCCTCTCCAATCAGCCAGTCGCCTGCGATCGCCTCAGCGCCTTGATCTGAAAATGTGCCGGGAAACACTGCCATCTGAGCAAAAAGCTTCCTTTCGTCCTCAGTCAGACTGTCATAGCTCCAATTCAGGGTGGCCCTCAGGGTTTGTTGACGAGGCGGGGCAGTTCGCCGTCCCCTCCGAAGGATCGACAGGGGATCATCGAGCGAATCGAGCACGCTCGTCAGTCCAAGATTGCTGACTCGCGAGGCGGCGAGCTCGATGGCGAGCGGGATACCGTCCAGACTGCGCACGATATCCGCGGCCGCGCTGACGCTTTCGTCGTCTTCGAAGGTCAGGGTGTCGGAGGCAAGCCTGACCGACTCGATCAAGAGCTCTACTGACGGAAAGGCGAGTAGTTCTGAGCGAGGCGTCTCGGCTTCCGGTACGGGCAAAGAAGGTAGCTGCCTCACTCGCTCGCCGGCGACACGTAACGATTCCCGGCTGGTAGCTATCACAGAGATTCCCGTTGTCTCCTTGAGTATCCGGTCCACTGTGACCGCGACGGCCTCGATGAGATGTTCGCAGTTGTCGAACAGAAGAAGAGCATCACTTTCCCGAAGCGCGTTCAGTACGGCCTGACGATAGTCGTCGGTGAAGACGATCAGGCCTAGCGCCGATGCCAGTGTGGGCATGATCAGACTCTGATCTGTCAGCGCTGCTAGGTCGATGAATATAACCCTCCGCGAAGCGCTTATTCTGCGGGCAATTTCGAGGGCCACCGCGGTCTTCCCCATACCCCCAGCGCCGGATATTGTCAGAAGTCGGGTTGAGCCAAAGGCTATAAGGCAAGTTTCGACGAAACTCTCGCGACCGATCAGTCGACCAGGAAACCTTGGGAGGTTGGACTCTGGAGCGGCCGACGGAATGCTGTGGAGGGAATGGTTCGCGTCAGCAACCTCGACGGGCGCGACGAAGATGTAGCCTCGCCCTGCGATGTTTTCGATGTAGCGACGCCCGCTGCGATCGCCGAGTGCTTTTCTGAGGGTGACTATATGAACCCTAAGAGCGCCTTCCTCGACCGTAGTCGTGGGCCAGGCGGCGTGCAGCAGGTCTTCCTTGGAAACGATTTCGCCAGCCCGGCTTGCTAGTACGGCAAGTATTTCCAAGGCTTTCTTGCCTAATTGATATGGCTTCCCAGCTTCTGAAAGCCTTTTGTTGGTGAGATCCAGCTCAAAGCTTCCGAATTTGAGAAAAGACATCGTATTCGCCGCAGTACCCGCTGGATTGAAGGAATACAGTGGGTATCACACCTGAATGATCATCGTGCAACGGATATCGTTGCTTTAGGACGTTCGCTCGTGAAGTCGTGATGATTGTGAGTAAGCCAACATATCGCAAGACCTGAAAAATCATCACAAGAACCGCGCAATCAGGTCTTGCTCCGCTTGGGACGGCGTCTCCGGATATCTTGCGATCACGTTCTTCAAGTCGTCGAGGCCGCGCGGAGTCAAGCGGGCGAGGCAGGCGGCGCATCGGAGCTCCCAAACCAGATGGCCGCGCTGACGGGCGAACTCAATGCCGGCATCGAGCAGCTCTATCGCTAGCGACGGTTCTGCGCCAGCCACACGCTCGGCTTTCAGGCGAAGCGCTTCGGCGCGGACCATCCCGCGTCACCGCCGAGTATTCCTATACGTCTTTAGGAACCACGCCTTCGTCGGGATACGACAGCGGGGGAAGACGGCTGACATATTCGCCCATGACACCCAAGGGCTCCCGGCTTGTAGCGAGAACCGTGGTTGAGCCAGTGCTACAGAGTATCGTCTCCACGACTTCCGCACAGCCCCCGATCACGTGTTCGCAATTGTCGAACACGAGCATGTACGGCTGCTCGGCGAGGGTAGCCAACACCATCGGCATCGGATCTTCGGCGAAACTGATCAAGTCCAATCGCATGGCAAGATAGGACACCAGTTGGCTGTCGGCGGTGAGGGTGGATAAGTCGAGGAAAATGACTGGACGTCCGATCGCACGGAAATGGTTCCCGATCTCGACAGCCACCGAGGTCTTTCTGATCCCCCCGGTCCCGATAATACTCTGGAGCCTGTGGACTTCCAGCTTTTCTATCGACGATTCAATGAAAGTGCTTCTGCCCAAGATTTCCGCTGGAACGTAGGGAAGACCCGCGTCGACAGGACCGGGCTTGGCCAGTCTCCCCATTTCAACAGGCTTGAGAAAGAGGTAACCACGCCCGGGAACGGCCCTGATCCAGGGGGCGTCAGGCTTCGTACGGAGAATTTTGCGAAGCTCGACCAGATGCACCCGGATTGCTATTTCGTCGACTGTCGCTTTCGGCCACACCGCTTCCAGAAGCTCGGCTTTCGATAGAATCCGTCCGGCGTTCAGCGCCAAGTAACGCAACAGATCGAACGCCCTCGCACCGATGCGGACTGGCTTGCCACCATCGCGAAGCCGCCTCGAATTAATGTCCATTTCGAAGGTTCGAAGCGAATAACTGTCAATTGATCACCGAGCGAGGAAGTACCTGGAAAGCTGAAGGTTCAACGACCCGGACCCGGTCGGGGCTGTCTCCCGGCCTTAGCCCACTATCCGCCGCGGCAGCTCTCCGTAACGCGCATGGGTTTCGATCGTCGCGAACTCGATCTTTGCGGCGTCGCACGTTGTTGATGAAGGTGTGTCGTCAGGCGTTATATCCGCCATCGACGTTTAGGGTGCTGCCCGTGATAAACGTCGCTCCAGGACCTGCCAGAAACATGATCGCATGAGCCACCTCAGATGGCCGCCCCAGTCTCTTGAGCACGTTCGCCTCCCGCTCTGCCGCGAGCGTTTCCTGCGAATGCGCTCCATCGACATCGCTTTCCAACGCCCCAACCTGCACGACATTGACGGTTATGCCCCGAGGACCGAGATCGTGCGCAGCTCCTTTGCAGAATGCAGCTATCGCCGCTCTTGTCGCGGCGAATTCGGCCAAACCGGGGGTGCCTACGCGGTCAGCTATGCTCGAGCCTAACGCGATCACACGCCCTCCATCGTTCATGACCTTCGAAGCGGCCTTAATCAAGGCGAATGCGCCTCTGACGTTCACCGACAACTGCTCTTCGAGAGCGTCCTCATCGACGTGCTCGTCATCGATCTGCCCTTCTACCCGGCGGACATTGTTCGCGACCAGCACATCCAGACGGCCGAAAGCCGCCATCACCGCCCGCACGAGTTGGGTCGCCTCAACCGTATTTGGTCGGCTGCTCGTCGGGAAACAGACAACGCGTCCTCCGTATGATCGGAGCGTCTCAAGGAAGTGAGCCTCCGGCTCGTTTTCCAGCGCAAGCGCCAAATCAGCCCCCCATTCGGCGAGCGCCTGAACGGTCGCTAGGCCAATACCGCTATCGGCCTGCGTAACAAGAGCCACGCGGCAAATCGAGGCTCGATCCGAATTCTGTTCCACAACGTTCATGGAAGCCTCATCAAACTTGCATTGGCCAATGGAACCTCGCTAACCATCTGATTTTTAGCGGGTAATACGCTCGCAATTACGCGGTTACGCGATGTCGGTATTGTAAAATTCGGTCCCGGCGAATGTTAACGCTGGCATTAAGAGCCATAACTTCTTTTTACATCTCATAACTCGATTTCACGCCTCTCAACACGGCAACCTCACTGCATCGAAACAGCGAGGACATCGTGATGAACAAGACGATCTCATTCATCCCGCTCCAGGACGAAGCAAATGGTTCCAAGACCTGGGGCCTGGAGGCAGACTACCGCGCCATCAAAGGTTTGATCGAAAGACAGAGCCTTGCTGACAAGCGGATCGCGACATCGGTTGAGGCCAAAGAGAAGGCTACCGCTGGCCTGAGCGAGTGGCAGCGCAAGAAAATCATTCGCTACGTTGACGGGAACGTCGATTCCAAGCTGCGAGTATCCGATCTCAGCGACCAGGTGCGCCTGAGCGTCAGCAGGTTTTCCAAGGGCTTCAACGTCACTTTCGGGCGCCCGCCCTATGATTACGTTCTATCCAGACGTATCGAGGCCGCGAAGTACCTGATCGCTTCGACGGACGAACCGTTGAGCCAGATCGCGCACGCTTGCGGGCTGAGCGACCAGGCTCACCTCTCCAAGGTGTTCAAACGCCTCGTCGGAACGACACCCCTGAAATGGCGTAAGAGCGCTTCTGTCGCGCAATCGACGCAGTGGGATTACCTGACTGTGGGAACACGCCAAGGAAGTGGCCACCTCGACCAGCCCCTTGCCGCTCTCTGAATGAACGGCAATTAAGGAGCTAGGCGCAGATAAGCGATGCGGTCACCTTTGCCTCCTGTATTGTCCTACCGCGTCCGCCTGGGTTCCCACGCTCCAGTGCGGAATCGTCCAATTTTTCAGAGTCCACCTCCAGTAAGATACCCAATGACGCTGCGAGTGTCCGGCGCACGTGGCACGGTGGTTTTTTCCGCATCCAGCGAATGCACCCGAGCACTCGCGGATCAGATCACGCGCGATCGGGCGGCCGGTTCTGCGTTCGACATCAGGTGACGGAGAAGGGTGAGCCATGAAACAGGTTACAATCAACGGGAATGTCCACGACATCGATGTGCCGGACGATATGCCCCTGCTTTGGGTACTTCGAGATGTGCTCGGCATGACGGGAACCAAATATGGATGTGGGATCGCCCAATGCGGTGCATGTACTGTCCATCTCGACGGCGTGGCGGTGAGGTCCTGTCAGACGACTATGGATTCAGTCTACGGTCAGCCCGTCACCACGATCGAGGGTGTCGGGGACACTCCCGTCGGTGCCAAGGTTCAGGCTGCCTGGCTCGAAAAAGAAGTCGTGCAGTGCGGGTACTGTCAGTCGGGGCAGATCATGTCCGCGGCAGCGCTCCTCAACGAGAACTCAAACCCGACCGATACCGATATCGACGATGCGATGGCAGGCAATATCTGCCGCTGCGGCACGTATGTGCGAATCCGTGAAGCTATCCATTCGATTGCAGTGTGAGGATGCCACAGTGATCGAGAACCTCGTATCCCGTAGAAATTTCCTCAAGGGTACCGCACTTGCGACCGCTGGCCTTGTCTTGGCCGTGCAACTTCCCGACAGCGTCCGCCGCGCAGTGGCCGCTGCGGGAGATCAGCAAAGCTTCGTGCCGAATGCATTCGTCAAGATCGATGGCGACGGCATCACACTGATCATGCCGCACACAGAGGTAGGACAGGGTATCTATACCTCCAGCGCGATGCTCATGGCCGAGGAGCTTGAACTCGACCTTGACCAGGTAAAGGTCGAGGCCGCGCCGCCGGACATCTCCAAATACATGGATCCGATCCTCTATGACCAAGCTACGGGTGGATCTACCTCCACCCGCTCTGACTGGATGCGTTTACGCGAGGCCGGAGCAGCGGCGAGGATCATGCTGGTCGAAGCGGCAGCCGAAGGCTGGGGCGTGCCACCCGGCGAGTGTCGTGTGGCACAAGGGGTCATCTACCATGACACTTCGGGAAAAAAGGCCCCCTACGTCGACATCGCTCCCCGCGCGGCCTCGCGTCAGGTGCCCAAGGAGATCAAGCTCAAGGAGCCATCGCAGTTCCGGCTTATCGGGACAAAGGCCAAACGGATAGACACACCCGCGAAGGTCAACGGCTCGCTGATCTACGGGATTGATACCCGATTTCCGGACATGGGATACGCGACCCTGGTAATGGCACCCGTTAAAGGCGGGCGCATCGCGAGGATGGACGAGGCGGCGGCCAAGGCCGTACGTGGCGTCCGCGACATCGTCCGGACGGATGACGCGGTTGCCGTCATCGGCGACCACATGTGGGCGGCGAAGCAAGGTGTCGATGCTCTTGGCGTTGAGTGGGACCACGGCCCGAACTCCTCGGTCACTAATGCCTCCATCGTCACCGAAATGGACGAAGTGTCGATGAAGCAGGGTGTTGTTGTTCGAGACCAGAACGACGCAAGATCCGTCATCGACAAGGCAGCGACAAAGCTCGATGCCATCTATCATTCGCCGTTTCTTTCCCACTCGCCCCTCGAGCCATTGAACTGCACGCTGCACATCGAGAACGACAAGGCCGAGCTCTGGGTCGGGACGCAGGTTCCCGTCCGGGCGCAAAAGGCAGTCGCCGACGCCACCGGACTCTCCCCCGAAAAGGTCACCGTGAATAACCAGCTGATGGGCGGAGCGTTCGGACGGCGTCTCGACATCGACTCGATCGAGATCGCGGCGCGGCTGCTCAAGGACATCCGTTATCCGGTAAAGGTGGTCTGGACGCGCGAGCAGGACATGACGCACGATTTCTACCGTCCATATTACTATGACCGCGTCGCCGCAGGCCTTGACGACAGCGGTCGCCTCGTTGGCCGGACCCATCGTGTGACAGGGTCTTCGGTCTTTGCGCGCTGGGCCCCGGCGGCCTTCATCAACGGCGTGGACCCGGATGCCGTCGATTGCGCTGCGGAAACGCCCTATGACGAGGATGCCGTCCTCGCAGACTACGTACGTCACGAACCCGCCGGGGTTACGACGAGCTGGTGGCGCGGGGTAGGGGCGACCCACAACCTGTTCGTGGTTGAGAGCTTCGTTGACGAGATGGCACACGCAACGGGCCAAGACCCACTCGAGTTTCGCCGCCGGATGCTGACGAAAAATCCACGTGGCCTCGCGGTGCTCAATCTCGCTGCCGAAAAGGCGGGCTGGGGTGAGAAGCTGCCGCCTGGTCGAGGACGAGGAATAAGCCTGCAGGTCGCTTTCGGTAGCTACCTTGCCCACATCCTCGACATCGAGATCACATCGAGAAAGCAGATCAAACTCGTCCGGTCCATTCTCGCGGTCGATTGCGGTATCGTCATCAATCCGGACACCGTCCGGGCCCAGATGGAAGGCGGAGTGCTTTTCGGACTGGGAACCGCGATGTTCAACGAGGTGACCTTCACGGACGGCAAGGTGGACCAGACCAATTTCGACACCTACCGCATCCTTCGCATTAACGAGGCACCCAAGGTCGAGGTGTATCAGGTCGAGAGCGTCGAGAAGCCGGGCGGCGTAGGTGAGGCAGGAACGGCTGCGGCCGCGGGGGCGTTGGCCAACGCCATTTTCTCCGCGACGGGACGACGGATAAGATCGCTTCCGCTTTCGCAGGGCGCCGTAAAGTGAGCAGAACCTCTCGCCTAGAGGGAGCCTCTTCGAAAGTCTGGGCGATTACGCGCCGGCGGCTTGCAAGCTCCAGTCTGTGAATTGAATTCCGTTACGGGCGGCCGCTGCCGCCCGTTATCGCGAGCATTTCGCTTGCTTCAAAGACCTTGGAGAATCTCGACCGTCCTGTCCAGAAGACCTTCCGTACCGCCGACGCTCGTATGAACCAGGCTGAGAACGCCGCCGAAACTGGCCGCTGCGACGACATTTTGTCCCGGAACGGATCGGAGAACCGGAGCCCATACTCTCTCCACCACGAGGTCACCATAGCTGGTTGGAAGCCGGACAAGGCCGAAATTCGTCATCACGGTATCGTATGGAATCTGGCTGACTATTCTTTCGCGGCTGGCGTCATAACTTGCATCGTCCGCGAAGCGTTTCGCGAGGTCGCCGATTATCCGGCTCGCCATCTCCTTGCTACGAAATTTATCGATCTGTTGTCCGACGCGAAGCGCCTCAGCCCAGAACTCGCGATCGCCCTGTTCGAATGGAGTGATCGCGATCGAGAGAAACAGTCCAACTTGATCGGGGATCGACAAAAATCCCTTGAAGTCTATCGGAGACATCACCCGCAGGGTCTCGCTTTTCCAACGGTCGTCCAGCGACAATTGCGCCCGTCCCACTGCCGCCGTCAGCATCGAATTGACGGTCACGCCTTGGGATTTGGCTAAATGTATGAGCCGTTCGGTGAGATCCTGTTTAAGTTCGATGGCTTTAACCGCGGCTCTCGGCAGGTCTGCCTGCGACGGAGTGGATGAAGCAGCGGAGCGGCTGTCATCGCCGCGAGGCGTGTCTCGTACGAACTGGGGAAGTGGCATTCCCAACCTTTCCTCCAGGAGGTCTGCGGACGGTGGGTCGTTCAAATTGCCACCGCTCAAGGCCACCAGAACCTCGTGCATGACGAAAAGGGCCGCCATGCCATCGGCTACACTATGATGAAACGTAAGGACGATGGTGGTCTCGGAGGCACCAGTTAATGCCACCGCGCGAACCAAGGGACCCGCGTCCGACGAAAAAGGTCGGTTCACTTCGTCTTGAGCCACATGGTGCCATTGCATTTTATGACTGGCAATCATCGTCAGCGGAATAGGATTTTCCGAAACCAGGAACGCGTGAACGCGATCCTCATCCCACCCGACCGATGCTCGGAGGAGCGGTTGCCTCGCTTGCACCGTCGACAGCGCCTTCACGAGAGCAGCTTCCGGCACCACACTTCCCACACGCACGGCGACAGAAAAGGCCATCGCTCCTGCCTCTCCGTAAGCGGCGAAAAGATGCTCGAACGTACCGAGATTCCTGATTTTCTGTAGCGTTTGTAATGTCATATCATGCCTCGCTGCCGAATTTGCCAAATGGCGAAGCAATAGCGACAGCCGACCCATCGATATTGGCGAATCGGGTTGCGCCGTCAGGTCCGCCCGTGTCGGCGTCTGGGGGCATGCTACGGCCCAGCTCCCGCGAAAATCGCCACCTAGATCGTCCCGCAGGGCTGAATCGTCCTATTCCCGACGAGGTGCAATAAATAGCCATTGAGGCATCCCGTACCCAAACGGCCTAGCCCGAAGATTTGGTGCCTAAGATGCCTCAGCCCTATCCCATCCTCATCGAAGCGCTCGCTCAGATTGCCGCTTCAAACGACCGTGATCAGATCTCCGATATCGCACGGAACGCCGTCCGGAGTATTCTCTCTGTCGAGGCCATCGCGATGATCAAAGCTGGAGGCGAGGTCGGATTGCCTGTTTGGTCGACGTTTTCAGAAGGGCTTGCCATAACCGCGCCGGCCGCAGCGATTACGTTCGGCTATGTCCCCGCAGTGGCCGGAACACAGGCAATCGAGGCCGCAACCACGGAAAATTCTGTGAGACGGTGCGCGAAATCCGTGGAGCAGCTTCCAGCGTTATTCAACGTCGTTTCGACCGACTATCGGGACTACTACGACAGTCACAACACAATGGCCGAAATCATCGCCGCACAGACGCTTGTGAGAGCGGCGTCCGCGGCTATTTCCCGGTGCGTAAACCTGGCCGCATTGGCGAGCGCGAGCGCTCGCCTGGAGTTGGAGCGCGACGAGGTGCGTCATCGTCTGAAGAACGTCTACGCTTCAGCGATAGGCCTCGCCAATCTCTCATTGCCGAAAGAGCACTCCAAGGAGTTCGCAGACCGTTTGCGAACCCTTGCAGAGGTTCATCATTTTCTCGACGGCGAAAATGATGGGAAATTTGGGATACCTCTCGGCGAGGTGCTTGCAGCGGTCTTGTCACCCTATCACGACACGACCCAGCCGAGGGTGATGGTCGAGGGCCCCGACATTGAGGTCGGCTCGCACATGGCCGCCGCGCTGGGGCTGCTGGCGAACGAACTTGCGACGAACGCACTCAAACACGGGTCGCTGTCGGTAAATACAGGCCGAATTCTGGTTCAGTGGACAGTGTATGATGGCGAGCTTGGCTTCTCGTGGAGGGAAATCGGTGGCCCCGAGGTCGACTGCGGAGCCGCGCCGAACCAGGGTTCAAAACTCATGCGCATGATCATAGAGGGCCAACTGCGCGGAAAGATGATCCAGCGTATCACGCCAACAGGACTTTTGTTCTCTGCGATACTGCCTATCGCATAGCGCCGCCCTAGCCCCCGTTCTCGAACCGGAAGGTGGGATGTCCGCGCAGACGCACCTCTTGGCGGCACAGGCTTCTGAAACGACGTGGATTCATCCGCCACGCCCGGATTTTCCAAGAACCGCGATGACCGAACAAGCACATTCGGCGCTGACAATTCGACAATCCAATCGAGCGATCACTTGCTGATCTCCGACCCGAACTGGAGCAAAAATGCTGAAGATGGTTTTAGCCGTCGCCATGGTGGGCATCTGTTGTAACGCCAACGCGCAGGACATGCCGGCCTCGACCGTCACCTCCGACGGTGCTGTTGCGGATGCGCCCGGACAGGGCATCATCCCGTCCGTCAGTATGCATACGGCTGCCCTGCCGCAGCTCTACGATCTGGACGCCCAGCCCAAAGAGCAGATTTCTCCATTTGTCCAGCGGCAGTACCTGAGCGGTGTACAATCCACTATCGTCAAGTGGACGGTCAAGAAGGGCGGCGTTTTCCCGCTACACCATCATGCCAATGAACAGATCACCTGGATCACCGAGGGCCGCTGTGAAGTATCATCACAGGGCAAGAGGTTCATTCTGACAGCGGGCACTGTCCTCGTAATCCCGCCGAATGTCCCGCACGAGTTCCATTGCACGGAAGACACGATCGACATCGACTTCTTCGCACCTGCTCGCCAGGACTGGGCGGACGGCGCTCCCTCGATTGCCGCCGGATCGAAGTAGTCTCTTCCTGCAGTTTCATCCTTCAAACTGAGAAATCCGAAATGTCAGAATCAGGTCAATTCCGGGCGAGCCGGCGGTGGTTTCTATCTTCGGTGGCGGCGACAATGCTCGTCGGCACCACGGGCAGCGCGTTCGGGCGCACCTTTTCCGGAGGCCTGCCGTGGAAGGCGGCGTCGGCCGATCCGCCCGTGCCGATTTCCCCGGGGGGCTGGCGGTTCTTCACCGAAGGGGAAGGGCGGCTTGTCAGCGCGATCGTGGATCGGCTTATTCCCGCAGACGATCTGAGCGTTAGCGGGAACGACGCCGGGTGCGCGGTATACATCGACCGACAGCTTGCGGGAGACTACGGCTCGTCGAGCAGACTTTATACGAAAGGGCCGTTCCTCAAGGGCATCCCGCAACAGGGCTACCAAGGGCAACCCAATCCAAGCGAGCTTTATCGCCGCGGTCTGGCGGCGATCACGCGATACGTCGCCGAAAAGTACGACGGAAAGGCTTTCGGCGATCTTTCGCCCGATCAGCAGGACAGTTTCCTCACTGAACTCGAAGCTGACCGCATCGAATTGCCGGACGGCGTGGGCGGAAAGGAGTTTTTCGGCTTCGTCTTGAACAACACCATGGAAGGCTTCTTCGCAGACCCCGTGTACGGCGGCAACAAGGACATGGTTTCCTGGAAGATGCTCGGCTTTCCGGGCGCGCGCTACGACTATCGCGACCACGTCTCCAAACACAACGAACCCTATCCCCATCCCCCGGTATCAATTCTGGGTGCGATGGACTGGGCGTCGAAATAAGAAAGCCAGGCAATGACGAATATTCTTCCCCGAAAAGACGTCGTGATCATAGGCCTCGGATGGACGGGCTCGATTCTGGCGAACGAACTCGCGGACGAGGGGCTCGATGTGCTGGCCATAGAACGTGGCCCGTGGCGAGACACCGGAACCGATTTCAACATCGGCTATGTACAGGACGAGCTGCGTTACGGGATCAGGCGCGACCTCTTCCTTCAGCCTGCCGTCGAGGCCATGACGATGAGGAACAATGTCTCCCAGACGGCATTGCCGATCCGCGACTACGGTTCCTTCCTCCCGGGCAACGGCGTCGGAGGAGCGGGCGTCCACTGGAACGGGCACACCTGGCGTTTCTGGGATTCCGATTTCGAAATCCACTCGAAATTGACCGAACGCTATGGCGCTGCCCGTCTCGAAGGCCTTCAGCTACAGGACTGGGGTATTACGGGCGCGGAGATCGAACCCTACTACGACCGTTTTGAATATCTGGCGGGGATATCCGGCAAGGCCGGAAATATCAACGGCAAGATCCAGAGTGGCGGGAACCCCTTCGAGTCGTCGCGGTCGAGAGACTATCCGCTGCCCCCGATGCAGATGACCTATGCTCCGACGCTGTTCGCCGAAGGGGCGCGGTCTATCGGATGGCATCCGTTCCCGACCCCCTCGGCGAACCTTTCCGAAGCGTATGTGAACCCGCTCGGGGTCGCGATGGGCCAATGCACGTTCTGCGGCTTCTGCGAACGTTTCGGATGCGCCAACTATTCCAAGGCCAGCGCCCAGACGACCATCCTCCCGGTTCTCATGAAGAAGAAAAATTTCCAGCTGCGGACCGACAGCGAAGTCCTGCATATCGACCTCGACAAGTCCGGCAAGATGGCCCGCGGCGTCACCTATGTCGACTCCTCCGGCGTCGAGTTCTACCAGCCCGCAGACATGGTGCTCGTGTGTGCCTTCGGCTTGCACAACACCCGGCTTATGATGCTCTCGGGGATCGGGAAGATCTACGACCCCCAGACCGGGGAAGGCACCATCGGCCGCAACTACGCCTATCAGACCGTCTCGGGTGCCCAGTTCTTCTTCGACGACAAGAACTTCAACCCTTTCATCGCCGCTGGCGCGCTCGGCCAGACGGTAGACGACTTCAATGGCGACGCCTTCGATCACGGTCCGCTCGATTTCGTCGGCGGAGCTGGGATCAACTGTCTTCCGAGCAACGGAAGGCCGATCGCCACGCGACCCGTGCCACCCGGCACCCCTCGATGGGGATCGCAATGGAAGAAAGCGACGGTCAGCGCTTACAAGAGCACTATGAGCCTTTTCTCCCAGGGATCGAGCTACCCGACAAGCTACAACCACCTCGATCTCGATCCGACCTACAAGGATCGCTTCGGCCGCCCCCTCATGCGTATCACGTTCGACTTCCCGGACAACGACCTGCGGATGTCGCACTATGTCTCCGACCGCATGGTCGAACTCGGCAATGCGCTAGGCGGACGCGAAACCGTCGTGCCCAAGCTCAAGAAAGGGTGGGATGCCCTAGCTTACCAGACGACGCACAATACGGGCGGCGTGGTTATGGGCAACGATCCCCGGACGAGCGCCGTAAACCGCTATCTGCAGAGCTGGGACGTGCCTAACGTTTTTGTCGTCGGAGCTTCCGCTTTTGCGCATAACGCCGGAAAAAACCCAACCGGAACCGTCGGCGCGCTGGCCTTCTGGGCCGCGGACGCCATCAGGAACCAGTATTTACGCAACCCCGGAACGGCTTTGGTGAGCGCATGAGACACTCCCTGGCATTACTCGTGACCACAGCCATGTGCGCCGTCCTGTCCCCGTGGTCGGCAAGCGCCGCGGATCAGGCAGACCAGATAAGCCGCGGTCAATATCAAGCCATTCTGGGAGACTGCGCAGCCTGTCATACCAAGCCAGGCGGCCAGCCGCTTGCAGGTGGTGCGCCGCTCGAGACACCTTTCGGCCCGCTCGTGCCGCCCAATATTACGCCGGATCTGGAAACAGGTATCGGCTCATGGACCGCGGAAGAGTTCAAGACGATGATGCGGACGGGCATCGGTCATGGAGGAAAGCGGCTCTACCCGGCGATGCCATATCCCGCGTACACTAAAATGTCCGACCGCGACGTTTCAGATCTGTGGCAGTATCTGACCACCGTGCAACCGGTGAAGAACGAGGTCGAGGCGAACCAGTTGCCGTTCCCGTTCAATATCCGCTTTTCGCTCTTTGGATGGAATCTCCTTAATTTCACCGAAGGTACCTATCAGGCGGACCCGTCCCGGTCCGACGAGTGGAACCGGGGTGCTTATCTCGTGACCGGTGCCGGACATTGCTCCACCTGCCACACGCCCAAGAGCATCATGGGTGCCGATCAGGAAGGTCAATTTCTCAAGGGCAGTTCGCTACAGGGATGGTATGCGCCCGATATCACTGGCGGCAACCATACGGGTATCGGTTCCTGGACAAGCGATGACATCGTGACCTACCTCAAGACAGGCGTAGGTACGAAAACCATCGCGTCCGGCCCGATGGCCGAAGCGATTGAGAACTCGACCTCCAGGATGGAAGACGCGGATCTGGCCGCGATCGCCACTTATCTCAAGTCCTTGCCGGACGACAGCAAGGCAACCAGCACCGCGCTGCCGGCGAATGATCCGCGGATGATTGCGGGTCAGGCGATTTACCGGGACAACTGCTCTGCATGCCATTCGGCCGACGGGAAGGGAGCGATGCCGCTTTTTCCCGCGCTCTCCGGCAACCAGATCGTCCAGCAAGGCAGCCCGGAAACCCCGGCGCATCTGGTCCTGTTCGGAAGCCAGGGGGCGCAGACGGACGCCAGACCGACAAATCCATCCATGCCCTCCCTCGCATGGCGGCTGAGCGACAAGCAGGTCGCGGACGTTCTCACCTACGTCCGAAACAGTTGGGGTAACGCTGCGCCAGCCGTCACCGAAAGCGATATAAAAAAAACGATGGAGAGCCGTTAAGCTCGATTTTACAATCAGATAGTTCCTTCGAATGGTTTTCTCGGAAAGGAGTGAACCCCTCTAGGAGAAACTAAGAATGGCACGAGTAGAATCCTTTGACATCCTCGTTTTCGGCGGCGGCAAAGCTGGCAAGACACTGGCGATGGACCAGGCAAAAGCAGGAAAGCGTGTCGCGGTCGTGGAGGCCGGACTTATCGGCGGTTCCTGTATCAACATCGCCTGCATTCCGAGCAAGACGCTTATCCGCAGCGCAGAGGTTGCCCACGCGACCCGGCGGGCGGCGGAATTCGGCACCCACGCGGACAACGTTCGTACCAGTCTCGACCTCGTCCGCAACCGCACGGCCAGCGTCGTTGCCGAGATGGTCGCGTTCAACCAGTCAGGCTTCGACGCGAGCGGTTTTGAACTCGTCATCGGCTGGGGCCGCTTTGTTTCGCCCAAAACGATCGCCGTCGAGACCGGAAACGGCGTCAGAACGCTGACGGGCGACAAGGTTTACATCAATCTTGGCACCACGGCCGCCGTCCCGGATGTTCCGGGCTTGGCGAACGCCGACCCGATCACCCACGTCGAGGCGCTTCAGCTCGGTGACATGCCGAGGCATCTTCTCGTTCTCGGCGGCGGTTACATCGGCATGGAACTCGGGCAGGCCTTCAGGCGGCTCGGAGCGGATGTCACGATCATCGAAAGCGGCGAGCGCCTCGCCCCCCGGGAAGACGAGGACGTGAGTTCCGCCCTGCTGGACGTGCTGCAGGGCGAGGGCGTCAATATTGCCCTCAACTGCAACGGAACAACTGTCACAGGCAAGTCGGGTCAATCTGTAAGCGTCAAGACAGCGGACGGGCGTCATTTCGAAGGATCGCACCTTCTGGTCGCCGCAGGCCGACGGCCGCGTACGGAAGGCATCGGCCTTGAACTCGCTGGTGTCGAGTTGGACACCAGGGGCTTTATCAAGGTCGATGAACATCTTAGGACGACTGCCCAAGACGTCTGGGCCATGGGCGAAGTCGCTGGAACGCCTATGTTCACCCACGCCTCGCTCGACGACTACCGGATTGTCGCGAGCCAGCTCAAGGGAGGGAGCCGAACGACACAAGGGCGTATCATCCCGTACTGCGTTTTCATCGATCCCGAGTTCGCCCGTGTGGGCCTCAACGAAAGCGAAGCACGCTCTCGGGGCATCGAGTACCGGACGGCAAGGCTGCCAATGGATGTCGTGCCCCGTGCACGAACCCTTTCACAGAGGAAGGGGTTCATGAAAGCGCTGGTCGCAAAGGATAGTGACAAGATCCTCGGCTTCAGCATGCTCGGGGTCAATGCCGGGGAGGTCATGAGCGTCGTGCAGATGACAATGCTCGGTGAACTCCCATTTACCGTACTCCGTGATGGGATTTTTGCCCATCCGACAATTACCGAAGGGCTGAACATGCTCTTCGGCAACGTCAAGTGAAATCACGACTTCCTGGCCGTCGCGAAAGCGGCGGCCTCTAAAGGTATTCGGCCTCCTTCGGAATCTCGAAGAGCCGACGTATGCGGGACGCCAACGTATCGGGATGTGGCCCATGGACGAGGGCGTTCGCATTCGTCAGGTGCTCCTCGTCCTCCATCCTGCGCGAGAGCAACACGCCTAGTTCTTCCGCCAGGGCGGGGCGGTCACGCATGACAGCGGCAAGGTCTTCTTTCGAAATCTCGTAAATCACTACGAAGGTCAGCGCTCTTGTATCTCCGGCTTCAGCGGCATCGACGAGGACACCGCGCTCGCCGAAAAGGTCACCCGGCGACAGGCGGGCCAGTTCGGACCGAGCGCCGTTCTCGGTGTGCTCGACCACTGCGACGCCGGTCCGCATGATCATGAGCGAGGACAGTTTGCTGCCCTGCGAAGCGATCATCGAGTTCTTCTGATATGTCCGCCGGGTCATGGAGGAAGCGAGGGCGTCCTTCTCGTCGTCGGTCAGCGTGGTGAACAGGGAAATCGATTCCAGCAGACGCCAAGGGGTGCCCGGATGCTTCGCCGACAGACCGTCTAGCCCCACCTCCGGATAGGGAATTGCAACATCACGCGGCCCCGCCATTTTGAGCCCCGTCGCCTTGGCGTGGCGGTAGATCAGGTCGAAGATCTCGCTTTTGGCAGCGCCAGCCAAGGAAAAACCGGACACTCTGAAGGACAACTCGATCTCGATGGCTTGGCTGTCGATGCCGACCACGAGCGCGGATGGCGGTGGTGTCTTGACGATCGAAACGCTGCTTAGAAGGACGGTCCGCATCGTCTCCTCGATCGCGGCCGGCGTGCGGGTAGGGAGGAAACGCACCGTTATGGAGACCCCATGGGTTTCATCCGGTCGCGTCAGGTTCACGAGACGCGCCTTGGCCAACGTGCTGTTGGGAAGGACAACGAGATCCTCCGTGCCATTGACGAGGTGTGTGGATCTCCAGTTGGTCTCGACGACCCGTCCTTGAAACCCGCCCTCGAGGACGATCCAATCACCGACCGCGTAGGGGCGTCCGAGGTTGAGAGCAACACCGGAGAACACGTCATTCAGGGTGCTTTGCAACGCCAGGCCGAGCACAATCGCGAAAGCGCCGGAGGTCGCAATCAAGGTGCCAATCGGGAGGCTGAAAACATTGGCTACCAGAGCCAATCCTGCTCCGAGGTATATCACGCCGACCACGAGGTCCTGAGCGAGACGCCCCTCACGCGGCTTGTTCTCGAAGATGAGGAATAGCCGGACCGACGTTACGAGAACCACTGCCCCCCCCCGATCCACCATACTGCCTTGAGCGCTCCGGTCGTGATCCGCCGGGACAGCACATCGTCGCCGATATCGGGAGAATAGGGTGTGATACCGTGAGAAAGAAGCGTGGCGGTCAAAAGGGCGAAGAAGCAGACGCTGACGATGAACCTGATCGTGGGGTTCCGCCCGAGAATGACGCGGACTGCGACCGTCGCTAGCACGAGTATCGAGAATTGGAATAGGGGGTTCCATAGGAGCTGTTGGATCATGCTGTTCTTCATCGGCTGAGTTAACTCGCCAAAGAGGAATGCATGAAAGGAGATGAGGCGGATTGCAATATACCGCCCCGACGGAGCCGGAAAGACGCAGGACCGCGACGTTCCGGCTGCGAAAGCTACTGTGACAGGCTCTACTGATGCGCGATCCACTGTGCCGGCACGAGCCTAAACCCGTTGCCGTCCCTAATCACGTTCGCGACGCCCGGATACTCAATGTGCATCCCCGCGACCGTCAGGCCCTCGTCGGCCGCCCGCCCGAGGATTGCCTTTCTCGTCTCGACGGCCATCGCGCTGTCATAGTCGGTGAGGAAACCTGCTTCGGGACGTTGCGCTTGGATATGCGGAAGTCCGACGACATCCCCCCATATGAGTATTGCTTCTGTGCCGCTGCCGACTCGGTAGCCGACATGGCCGGGGGTATGTCCGGGGAGGGGGATCATCTCGATGTCCGGGGCGACCTCGCCTCCTTCCAGCAAGGTCATCCGATCTCCGTAGTGCAGTAGTGCCCGCCTCGCGCCTTCCGCGCCCTGCCGATCCGCCACGAGATCGATATCCTGCTCAAGCCAATACCGCGCTTCGTCGCGATGAAATACGACCTTGGCATTCTCGAACACCGCGTTGCCGTCGATATCTACCAGCCCACCGACGTGGTCGCCGTGGAGATGGGTAAGCAGCACGATTTCGATGTCCTTGGGTTCCAATCCAACGAGGGATAGCGCCCTAGCCACTTGCCCGGCGGTCGGCATCACACCGGAACCCAGGCCGCAATCTATGAGGATCGGTCCGTGCTTGTCGCTGCGAACAAGATACGTGTTGATCTCGAGCAGGAAGTCGGCGCTACGTAGCGCCTTCCGCTGGATGGCAACGCCGTCTTCCAGGGGAAGATTCTTGAGGAAAGTGCCGAGTTCGAGCTGGACATAACCGTCGGACAGCGTGGTGAGCACCGCTTCGCCAACCTGCCAATTTACCGCGCTCGCCGTGTTTATCTTACTGTTTTTGGGCATTCCATATCTCCTACAATCATCAATTGGCGAACTGGTATCAGAATGATATCTAGTGTAAATTACGCACTATTAGGTGACTAGATTTCGCCGAGGGAACTGATGCCAAACGAGAAGCCGATCTATCCGAACCGGATCCTGCTCGATCAGGTTGCCGACAAGTGGACCATCCTGGTCTTGGGCGCGCTCTGCGCAGGCGGCGGCAAAGCCCGCTTCAACGCCATCCTCCGTGAGGTGGAAGGGATGACCCAGAAGACGCTCACCGTCTGTTTGAGGAAGCTCGAGCGTAACGGCCTCGTCGCTCGAACTATCCTGGATACCGCTCCCATCGGGGTTGAGTATTCGACGACGCCTCTGGGTTACACGCTCAGCAAGCCATTCAAGGCCCTCCACGACTGGGCGGAGGAACACCTCGAAGAGGTGGAGGCTTCCCAGCGGGAGTTCGATGCCAGGGATCCGGCTTTCAAGGAGGCCGCCGACGGCTAGGCTAGGGCCACCCTCAAACCACGCACATCTGGTGTCGACCCCAAATGATTTAATCAGGGCGACGTCAGTGGGCGACGTGTCCGGGCGAAATGGGATCGCTTCCGGGAAACGTCTCCATAAGGGCCTCCACCAGATAGTCGTCCTGTTCATCGTGGGCGTGTTCCGCCGCCTCGACACTTTCGTCCATATACGCTGATGTGAGAAACCGTATGGTCGCCGGAAGTGCTCGGAGAAGGTACTCGGAGCCGTGCGCGCTTCCCTCGATAAGGTCTACGGTGCAAGGCACGTCCGCCTCAACCATCGCCCGCAGCAGCATGCCCGCACCTGTTGCGGGGACCAGCTCGTCCGTCGAGTTGAAAAGTAGCATCGCCCGGCGGACGGACCGACCCTGCACAGAGGGCTCGTCGCCTCGAGGAGACTAAGATTGTTCGCCACAAGCGCCAATATGACACCCCTTAGGAACGGTATCTGCTCGCCCGCTTCCTTGATGGTCTCCCAGTTTACGCCGTAGTAGTCACGCAAGTGATCGCTGTCGCCGAGGGTGGCGGAACTGTCCATAAAGCTTTTGAAATCAATTAACGCAGACCATCCCACGACTGGGACACCCTCTTTCAAACCGACTTCAATCGCGACGGTACCCCCAGTGCCGACGCCCATCACTGCGATGCTATCTGGATCAGGATCGAACTCCGAAGTGCGTATCCAGCCAAGCGCCGCAATGGCGTCGCTCAGTGCGCGACCGCTCGGCCCGCTTCGATCGAGGCCGAAGTTCGCGGAGAAGACCAGGATACCCGATCTGCATAGGCGTTCGGCGAGCAGAGCTTCGTCGCTCTTGTCGCCATCCGGCCATCCCCCGTGTAACAGAAGAACAGCCCCTCGGGGAACGTCCGGGACGTAGACATCCAGCGTCTGGCTATTGCTGTATTCCAGATCCCTGAGAACTCGCATGGCTTCCTACCCTTCGTCTGTGACGCGTTCGGCGAACGCGAGGCCCTTGAAAAGCTTAGGCCGCGGCGGAGACGATCACGGGCACGCTCTTATAGGACGGGGTCCCTGAGAGGCGATCGTAGTGCCCGAGCGTGACGACGACGTTGAGTTCCGGATAATAGCCCGCCACCGATCCCTTAGGGATGTTGTATTCCACCACCGTAAACTTGCTGGCCTTCCGCGGCTCGCTGGAAAGAGTTGCGGTCAGGTCGATAAGGTCGCCGTCACGAAGCCCGCGGTCGGCGAGGTCTGTCTTGTTCATGAAGACGACGTCACGTCGGCCGAACACGCCCCGGTACCGATCATCGAGGCCATAGACGGTCGTGTTGTATTGGTCGTGGCTGCGGATTGTCGTGAGCATCAGGGCCTGCCGATTCCCGACAAGACGATCGCCGTCGAGACTTGGAGAGAGCAGAAAGTTGGCTTTCCCGGACTCTGTTTTCCAGACGCGATACGAAGCTGGAACGTCGAGCCTGAAGCCGCCCTTCACGCGTACACGTCGGTTGAAGTCGTGAAAGTCCGGAAAGACGATTTCGATTTTCTCGCGGATACGATCATAATTGCTGACAAGTACGTCCCAATCGATGCCGTGACGATCGCCGAGTGTCGCTTTGGCGATCCCTGCAATGATAGCTGGCTCCGAACGCAGGAGGGGACCTGGCGGATTGAGAAACCCCCTGGATGCGTGAACCATGGACATTGAGTCCTCGACGGTGACCGACTGGGGACCGGACGCCTGGGTATCGAGATCTGTCCTGCCGAGGCACGGCAGGATAAGCGACGTCTTCGCCACAAGAAGATGCGACCTGTTGAGCTTTGTCGCTATGTGTACGGCAAGATCGAGCTTGCGCATTGCTGCGAATGTCGCGTCCGGGTCGGCCATGGCGACGGCGAGATTTCCACCGAGGCAGACGAGCGCCTTGGAGCGACCGTCGGCAATCGCCTCGATCGTCTCGATGGCATTGTGCCCCTTCTCGCCCGACGGCCGGAAGCCAAATGCCTTTTCCATTCCGTCCAGGAGGGCATCGTTGGGAATTTCCGTGATCCCGACGGTGCGGTCGCCCTGGACGTTCGAGTGTCCGCGAACCGGGCAGATACCTGCCCCCTTACGCCCCAGGTTCCCGCGTAGCATCATGAAATTCGCGAGCTGTTGGACGTTCGCCGTGCCGTTTTCGTGTTGGGTCAGCCCCATTCCGTAGCAGACGATGACACTGTTGGCATGGATATAAACGTCAGCCGCACTCTCGAACGCCTCAATCGAAAGCCCGGAGACATCCACGATGCTGTCCCACGATGTGGCCTCCACCTCTTTCCTGAGTTCTTCGAACCCAACTGTATGCTCGGCGATGAAATCGCGGTCCAGCACGCCCGAACCGCCGCGGCGAAAGTCCTCATCGTCGCGCTCGAACACAGCTTTCATCAGGCCCTTTAGGGCTGCAATGTCACCGCCGACGCGCAACTGGTTGTAGGAAGACGCTATTGGTGTCGACGACAGCGTCAGCATCTCGACAGGGTTCTGAGGTGCGGCAAAACGCTCGAGAGCACGCTCCTTGAGAGGGTTGAATGCGACGATCGGTACGCCTCGGCGCGAAGCCTCATGCAGGGTCGTCATCATTCTCGGATGGTTAGTGCCCGGATTGTGGCCGAAGGAGAAGATCGCGTCGCAGTGATCGAAATCCTCGAGCGTCACCGTCCCCTTGCCGACCCCGATCGACTTGGGCAAGCCGACACTCGTAGCCTCGTGGCACATGTTCGAGCAGTCCGGGAAATTGTTGGTTCCGAAGGCGCGAACGAAGAGTTGATACATGAATGCCGCTTCGTTCGAGGATCGGCCGGAGGTATAGAACTCGGCCATATTCGGATCAGGCAGCTTGTTGAGTTCGGACGCGATGAGGTGGAGCGCGTCTTCCCATTCGATGATCTCGTAGCGGTCGCGGCTTTGGTTGTAGAGGAGCGGCGACGTCAGCCTTCCGGCGTCTTCGAGCTTGTGATCGGTCCAGGTCCAGAGCTCGTCAACGGTGTTGTTTTCAAAGAATTCCGGACCGACACGTCTGGCCGTGGATTCCCAGGTGATAGCCTTTGCACCGTTCTCGCAGAATTCGAATGACGAGGTATGCTTGGGATCCGGCCAAGCGCAGCCGGGGCAATCGAAACCTTCCGGTTGGTTTGCCTTGAGGAGCGTCGCGGTTCCCTGAGCGACGACCTGCTGATGGGCCAGTGTCTTGGCGACCGCCTTGAGCGCACCCCAACCGCCTGCCGGGTCATCGTAGCGCTCAATTCCTTCGGGACGCTCATCCTGCATATTCGATCTCCGCTATCCAATACATTCAATCTGTTCCCGCTTGCTCCAGTCGGGCCGCCTTTGTCCGCGCCACATCCCTCAACGGCCGCCAGAGCGTGGCGATTGAAGGGGCGTCGCCGTGAAGTGCCGCGTACCGCGCGGGGGTCTGTGGCTTGATGAAAAGAGCGACGATCTGCGGATAGGTCTTGTACAAATCCTCCTCGATGCCTTCGATCTCGACTTCGACACCCTTCTTCGACAGGCTGTCGTCGAACCAGATACTCAGGGAGACAAGCAATTGGTCTGGAGCTAGGTGAACACTGACCATGCCATTTATCGTCGTGACGGAGGCCCGGGCACGCACGTCTGAAAGGATCGCCGTGACGACGCTTTCGTCGGCCGGAACACCGATCAACAACGACTTGCTTTCGGCCGCCAGTTTGAACGCGGTCAACGAAAGGATGAGGGCAATGGCGACGGATGTAGCACCGTCGTAACGGGGGTCCCCGGACGCGACGGACAGAGACAGGCCTACGGCTGTCGCGATGAGACCAAGAACGGCGGCGGCACCTCCGAACAAAATGGTCAAGGCGGTCGGATCACGCCGTCGTCTAAGCGATCGGAAAAGGCTTTGCGTGCCCTTTTTCGCGTTGGCACCGCCGAGGGCGAGCCAGAGTGCAACAAGCTCCGCCACACCCGAGAGGGAAAGGACGATGTAGTTAAGCTCCACGTTCTCGATTGGTCGCGGAGACATCATCTGTTGGATGCCGTCAAGTAGGGCGATTCCAGAGCCCAGTGCGAAGATCAACACCGCGACGACAAAGTTCCAGAAAAAGACTTCGCGCCCAAAGCCAAGCTGATGTTCCGGCGTAGCCCTTTTTGCGGAGACGAGTAGACCGTAGAGAAGGATGATCTCGGTACTGGCGTCGATCAAAGAATGGACGCCCTCACTGGACATGGAAGCGCTGCCGGATTCCCTCGCTGCGAGGAACTTGAGGGCAGCCACCACAAGATCGGCAGCGAGTGCGATGAAGACGATCCGAAGTTCGGATCGAAGTTTGCCTGGAAGGCTGAAGCGATGCGTTCTGTTCACTGTCGCGGCTCCGGGAAAGCTGACTTCTGATAAAATGCAAAAGACCGCCCCGGATGTCGCGGGGCGGTCTATGGCGAGCCACGGAGGGGCTCACGGCTTCGGAGGAGAGTCCGAAGGCTACCGTGAAACGGAGGCGTCCGTTCGAGACGCTGAACCTGCCAATGAGCTAAGTCGGGCAGCTGAGGTTTACGAGTCATACAAAGGTGTGGGTACCCGGAGGCGCGATTGTCCAAGAACGCGTCGCCAGTCGGGTGCAATCTCGCCAAAGCATAGGGCGAAATCCATCACGGCATTTCCCGTCCGCACCTATCCGATGGAGCATATCATGGACCAAGTTCCCGCCACGAGCATTCGCAAGGCACCTCTCACCACCCCTACCGATCTGGGAGGAAACGCCCGCACTGACATCGCCGCCTCGCTCACCGCCATGCTGGCTGATGTCTTCACCTTGTATCTCAAGACAAAGAACTTCCATTGGCATCTCTCCGGGCAGCACTTTCGAGACTTTCATCACATGCTCGATGATCAAGGTGGCCAACTGATCGCGATGACCGACGCCATTGCTGAGCGTGCGCGCAAAGTCGGCGGTACTTCACTGCGCTCGGTCGGCCATGTCGCCCGTCTTCAGCGTCTTACGGACAACGACGCCGACTTTGTCACCCCTGAGGATATGCTTGCCGAACTCAAGAGCGACAACCAGCAGTTGATCCGTATCATGCGCGAGGTGCACGAGTTGACCGCCGAACACCGGGATTTTGCATCCACGAGCCTTATCGAAGGATGGATCGATGAAGCCGAGGGCCGCGTGTGGTTCCTTTTCGAGTCCGGCCGCCGAAACTGAACCGCAGCAGGTGCGCACTCTTCAGAGCAAGGCTTTGGCGGACGTGACGTCTTCGACCCGTTCGTCGTATTCTACGGAATCCATGACCTTGAGAAGCCTGCTTCTAGCACTCTCCAGCCGATCGGGAGGAGAGTGTCTGAGAATGCTGGTCGCGCATCGCAGCTCGAATGTCGTTCCCGCTTGGCTCACCGCAAGGTCGTAGGCTGCCACGAGTAAGGCACGGCCTTGGGTGGGTGAGTGCTGCATCGCCAACTCGCCCCTAAGGCGCAATGCTTCCGAGCCGCACCAGGTTCCCACCGGATCAATCCTTTGCAAGGTGGTGTCGTCGGCAAGCCGCCCGGCCATCACGATGGAATTCTCGAAGGGCGCTCCCTTTATGCCGTTCATGGAACGCTGGAATGAACCCCGGTCTTGGGTGTGTAGCGCCGCCAGAACGCTTTCATAACCGCTCGCCCAATCGCGCCATCTCAAAAGCGAGTTTTTTGCCGAAACCTCCCGGAGGATACCCAGCAGCTCGGCTGCAAGTGCAGTGTCGCTAAGGCCAAACGCCGTCGGGCAAGCCGAAGCCGCGAGAAAAAGACAGGTCGATATGGCGTGATCGCGGGCTACAGTCTCTTCCAAGGTATCTTTAAGCGCGGCCCTTGCCGCGGAGTAACGTCCTTGGATCCAATGCGTCTTCACCACTGTGCATAGTGTGCTGATACGTGGATCGAAGCTACTACCGCTATTCGGCTGAGAGCCAATGCTCTTGCATTGCGTGCTGAGAGCAATCCATGCGTGCTCCATGGCTTTGTTGAAATCACCGACATAGTGGTAGTTGTGGTTGAGCAGGCGGCTTCGAGCCTGCGGGGCGATGGTATCTAGCTCGCCATCGAACCTGTTTACGAGGTCGATGGCCCCTTGATAGTCGCCGTTTGACGTTTGAATAGCTGCGATCCCAACAATTGCCCTCATAAGCTTTACGGTATTCTTTTCGGCGACGGCCAGGTCGAGGACCCTATGGTACTCGGCGATGACGTCCGCGTTCCTTTCTATGGACTTCGTGTGATACAGCGCGCTTCCGTAGGACATCCTGAGTCTCATTTCGAGGGCTGTATCAACTAAGCCCCGTTCTACGAACAATCTCAAAGCCCTCTCGGCGACCGCTAGTTGTTCGGCGATCAGACCGAACTGCACCCAGATGGTATCGGAGGCCGCGGTGAGCTGTATTCCCAAGTCTTCGTCGCCGCCGTCGCTAAACGCCCAGAGCAGTGCCGCGCGTAGATCGTGAACCAGATCGGTATTCAGCGATCGCCATTTCGCCGGATCAGCCGTCGACCAATCGCGTTCAGCAACACGGGTCCGATCAAGGCAGTACACCGCGTGAGAATGGCGGCATGATGTTGCGAATTCAGCCTGCGCGAGCTTCTCACGGGCGTAATCTCTTGTCGCTCCGAGCAGTCTGAACTTGCCGCCATGTTGTGTCACGACCAGGAGAGACTTGAGAAACAGCCCATCGAACGCTTCGTGGAACTCCTCAGCATATCCCTCGCTCCCTGCGACGGCCATTGCGGCTTCCGGTGAAAATGTCCCCGCAAAGACGGAAAGGCGCTGGAGAAGTTCCCGTTCGTTGCCGGAGAGTGTCGAATAGCTCCAGTCGATTGTCGCGCGAAGTGTATGCTGTCGTGGTGGTGCGGTCCTGCGTCCGCGTCTCAGCACCGCTATCGGATCAGCGACCGAGCGGTGAAGTGTCGCGAGATCCATGTCAAACGAGCGCGCCGCCGCAAGCTCGATGGCAAGTGGTATTCCATCGAGCCTGCGGACAATATCTGCGGCGAGTTGGATACTGTCTGGCTCCGTCAGGTCGATGTTGTCGCCGGCGAGGGCGGCTAGCGAGATGAACAGTTCGACGCCTGGGTATTCCCCCGGATCTGGAGCGGCTCGCCCGTCCATTGGATATTCCAATGGTGAAAGCTGCCGCACCCTTTCCATGGATGCTCTTAACGCCTCGCGACTGGTGGCCAGCACTTGGGTAGTGGGAGAACTGCGCAGCAGCGCCTCCGCGACATTTGCGGCAGCATCCACGATGCGCTCGCAGTTGTCGAACAGCAGCAGCGTCTGTGTCTTCGACAGTTCTGTCAGAATGCCGGGCAGGATGTCTTCGCCGAATGTATTAAGACCGAGCTGGCTGGCAATGGATGGAAGGAGCTTTTCTCCGTCTGCCACCACTGCGAGGTCCACAAACACGATCCGTCTGCTTGCGGAGAGGGCGTGCGCGCAAACCACTGCTACTGAAGTTTTTCCGATGCCCCCCGGTCCTGCAATGGTCAAAAGGCGGGCCGTCTTGAGTAGCTCCAGGGTTGAAGCGATAAATTCGTCTCTCCCGACCAGCTTTCTTGGGATGCGGGGGAGGGCGCTCATCAAGTCGGTCACGACGGCGGTGTCCGGTTCCTGCCCCCCCTCATTACGTGCCAAAGATTGCACGTTCCCGGCGAACACGTATCCACGGCCGGGGATGGTCTCGATGTAGTGCTTTGCCCCGTCGCCCAACGTCTTCCGGAGAGACACAAGATGAACCCTTAGCGACCCCTCGTCGACCGTGGTCGTCGGCCAGACGAGATTGATCAACTCCTCCTTGGAAATGACTTCCCCGGCGCGGGAGACAAGTGTGGAGAGAATATCGAAGGCCCGACCGCCTAGTCTGAGCGGCTGTCCGCGTTCGGTCAGCCGCCTTTGCTCTATATCTATCTCGTAATCGTCGAACTGCAGGAGAGACATCGGCAGGGTCTCTCCAGTCAATTCAAGTGGGCGACCGGAGACGGTCGCAGGAGGTGTGCTCTGACCGCACCGAAGATCTCGGGGCCGCTCGCCGTGCGATATCCGTTTTCAGCGGATATCCAGCGGAACACGCCGCGACCGTCAATTAGGAAGGTCACTGTGATAGCGGGGACGGCCCTCTCGCGATTGAAGCCGTAAAGCCTGGAGACCAGTGTGAGCATACTATTCATCTGAGGTCACCTCGTCGAGCGGCGAGCGGTGTCGAGGCGCAAGCCGTTTGGTACGGTGTCCGTCAAATGCCGGGACGAACTTTGAGCAGTGCGTTTCATCTGACTTCGCGATCTTCCAAATAAGGCACCGAATTGTCCAGCCTGTGAGATTTCGGTCTTATGAGTCTGCTGGCAGCTTCACTGAAAACATGAGTTAACGCTTGTGAAATGTTGTTAAATCCAAGCTTTCTCCCAGGCGCATTCGGCCGAAACAGCAGCAAAAACAAGCTGAACTCTCTCTGTCCTCTCGGAACCAGTCCACGCGTCACAGGTTTTCAAGTCGATAGTCCTGCGCAGATGGATTCACAGTCCTGTAAAGGGCTGTGATTACCAAGGAATGGTTCGTGATAGAGACTTCCATTATTGCTGTAATAGACGACGATGCAGGCGTTAGGTCGGCTATCGAAGACCTCCTCAGAAGTGGCGGATATCAAACGCGGGTTTTCGGCAAAGGCGCCGATTTTCTCCGCTCTCCGGGAATTTCCGAGTGTGATTGCATTGTCAGTGATTTTCAGATGCCCGAAACGAGCGGGCTCGACCTTCTCAGGACGCTCCGCTTTCGCAGGATCGGCACCCCGGTAATCATCATTTCCGCTTTGATGGCGACTACTGTTCAAGTGGAAATGGCGAAGGCCGGCGCTTTCGACTTCCTGGAGAAGCCCTTTCCGCCGGAAACTTTTCTGGAAGCCGTGCGCTCGGCGGTTGCCAAATCTACCAAATGGAACCGTGCCGCCGCGAGCAGGTAATAGGCCGAGGATGCAATCGCCATAATGTATTGAAATCCCCCGCTTGTATGGCCCTGCAGAATTGCCTTGCGAAAGTTCCCGGTCTAAATTTGTCTGGGCTAAAGGCGATGCTTTCCTTCCCCTGGCGAGGGCGAAAAGGTATCGGCTTTGCGTGTGCAAAGGACGATCCGTGGAAGAGCAGCCTCCATCATCACCGCTGATACGTGTCGTCGATGACGACAAGTCAGTGCGGGTAGCATTAGTAGACCTATTTAAATCGATCGATCTCGATGCGATCGCGTACGACTCGCCACGCGCCCTTCTTGATGCCGACGATCTGGATACACCCGGCTGCATTGTCCTCGACGTACGCTTTTCGGGAGCCAGCGGTCTCGACTTCCAATCGGATCTGCAGCAGGCCGGAAACCGAATGCCCATTATTGTGGTCACGGGGCACGGAGATATTCCCATGAGCGTGAGGGCGATGAAAGCCGGAGCGGTCGACTTCCTTACTAAGCCCTTTCGCGAGCAGGATCTCATTGACGCGGTCACGGGCGCAATCAAGCGTGACGAGGTAATTCGGGCCGAATCCCAAGGGCGTTCGGACATCGAAAAGCTCTGGGAAAGCCTTACTCCGCGAGAGGTGGAGGTTATGCGCGCGGTCGTAAACGGCCTCATGAACAAGCAGATAGCAGGACAGCTTGGGATCAGCATGGTCACCGTAAAGCTTCATCGGTCGAACGTTATGAAGAAAATGCGCGTCAGGTCGGTGGCCGACCTTGTTAAGAAAGCAGAGCTTCTGGCTCAGAAGTGATGTAAGGCTAATTGTTCAGGCGGCTCTGCCGACCGGCGTGAACACTGCTTGCAACGCCCGCGAAGGGACGATGGCCGCGTTTTGCCTTTTCTGGTACCCGTTCTCGCGACGGACCGAGGCGTCTGACACGATAGCGAAATCTCGTTCGGTCATTGCAGAAGAGGTAAGTTTTTCTTTGGCGTATTCACGGACGAGTCTCGGAAGCGAATACAGTCCTGAGTTAAGCTGCCCGCAAAGCAACGATTTCACGACTAGACCGTCGATCGCTTCCTCGAATTCCCAGAACTCCATTTCGCAGCCTGTGAGTTCCAAGGCCATGTCGCGCGTGAACTCGCCCTCGAAGATCGAAAGCTTTGCGAAAACGGTCTGCATTGTCCCGTCAAGGAGATCGAAACTCCAATCGAGATTTGCCCTCAACGTCTGCTGCCTGGGATGGGAGGTCCGATTGCCGCGACGGAGGGCCCGTAGCGGGCGGTCGAGGGACAACACCAGATTTTCCAACCCAAGGTCCGCAACGCGAGACGCGGCCAGTTCGATTGCAAGCGGATTTCCGTCTGTTTTGCGCACGATTTCGGCGGCGAGTTCTAAGCCCCGGGGACTTTCGATGGCAAACTCCTCAGCGACCAATGACACACGGTCAGCGAAGAGCTCGATCCCGGCAAACGAATTTACATCTGACACGCGCTCGTTTTCGGCGGGTATCGTCAGGCCGGAAAGATGGAGCACATTTTCCCCAATGATCCCAAGCGGTTCGCGGCTAGTAGCGAGGATAGCGACATTTGGATTGTGGTACGCAATGGCCTCAGCCACCACGGCGGCCTGATCAATCGAGCTTTCGCATCCGTCGAGGACGACCAAAATGGTCTTCCCAAAAAGACTATCGATGGCTTTCTGGATTGTATTGGGCGTGACATCTCCCGATTTCAGCGCGGCTGATAGCGGCGAAAGAGGGCCATGTGGGCGGGCGGAGATATCGACGTAATAAACTGCATCGTAGGAGCCCTGTATCTCTCGGGCTATTTGTATGGCAACGCAGGTCTTCCCGATGCCGCCTTGCCCCACGATAGTCGAGATACCAAAGTCCATCTCGGAGGCCCATCTGTCGACGAGTTGCTCGCGGCCGATAAGCCGGGAATATGCCCCGGGAAGGGGATCGGCCTTCGACGCCGTGGGCTGGTGACGATGACCGCCGAGTTTCTTCACGGGCATAGTGAAGGTGTAGCCCCGACCTGCTACGTTTTCGATCATCTTCGAACGCGTTCCGTCGTCGAGTGCCTTGCGCAATGCGACGATGTTAACGCGAAGCGAGCTTTCCTCTACATGGGTGTCCGGCCAGGCGGCCTCCATGAGCTCTGCTTTGGACAGCACCTCGCCGGGGCGCGAAGCCAGCGCCGCGAGAAGATCGAAGGCACGTGATCCCAGTCGGACTTCGCCGCCACTTCTCTTGAGGCTCCGGCTCTGGGTATCCATTTCGAATTCGTCAAATTGCAGCACCGTCATCGTCCACCTGCAACCGCTTTGCGGATCTCTCCGCGCTCGAGGCTGCGGTCGATCCTGCGACAAAAACTAGGGCAACGGCTTATGCTTTGCCCTATGCAATGGATATACGACTGGCGGTTGGGAACAATTGTACTGTGGTTTGGCCCGACCTATCCCAAGAGACAGGTCAGCAGAGTTTGTAGTAGCGCGCCTGATCAAAGACGCAAACGCAAGTAGCGGGCGCGCGATTTACTCGAGGGTCAGTCCATCGTTCTCAAGATTGGACTTAGATTCACGTCGTAGACATCGAAACGGTGTCTGTGGCTGAGGGGAAAGAAGTTGGATGCCTGATCGGGTTCAAGGTGAACTGGAGTTGGCTGTCGGCTTCCATTGACGATCGGTGTGCTTGTAGCCCACTCCGCGATCCTTTTGCCAGACGCAGGGATTCCGCCTCGAGCAACTCCGCAAACGAGCGCTGGTCTAAGCCGTCGGCCGCATTTACGAGGGCAATCAAGCTGTCGGCTATGGCTTCCTGAATTGTCAGGCTTTCAGTCATGGCAAACTCCGGTTTGTCCGCTTGGCTTGCTTGGGGCCGGCACAGTGATCCTTGAGCCCGGTAAGCGGCGAGCGCCGGGGGCAGCTTTCGAGCGCTTGACCCATCAAATCGCGCGTTTGGGCCGCCAGCCAAGGTTGCCCCTGGATGGCGGTCGAACGAAGGCAAGCCCCGGCTACATCTTCAGAACGATGCGGAACCTCGGCTTGCCGTGCATCATCTTTTGATACGCTTCGATCGCTCGTTCGAGCGGAAATTCCTCGATCATCGCCGAGATGCCGAATAGCGAGCTGAAGCGAAGGGTCGTGTCCCCGGTGGCCGGATCCCCGGTGAGCGCTCCGGCTACCGATCGTTCCTTGAAGAAAAGGTCTCCGGACGCAAGCTCGATCGGCTCCGGCGTCGCGCCGAGAACGATCGTCTTACCGCGGGGTTTGAGACCCTTTACGGTGTCCGCAACACCCTTGCCGCCAGAGGCGGTGGCAAGAACCAGGTCCGCACCACCGATCTTCTGAAGTGCTTGGTCGACAGGCTCAATGGTGCTGTCAATGTAATGGTGGGCACCGAGCTGCTTTGCCAGCTCTCCCACCGCCGCTCCGCGTCCGATGGCTGCGACCTCGTATCCCATACTCCGTGCGTATTGCACGGCGAGATGTCCGAGGCCACCGATCCCAACGACGGCGACGAGATCCCCGGCTTTGACGCCGGAATTCCTGAGTGCGCTGAAAGTCGTCAGGCCTGCGCATAGGAGCGGAGCGGCTTCGACGTCGGTGAGGTCGTCGGGAATGGACATCAAGCCCGACGCCTTGGCGATCATCCACTCGGCGTACCCGCCGTCGTGGTGCACGCCCGTGAATTCCTGGTTGGTGCAGTTGACGAGATGGCCGGAACGGCATTCTGCGCAATGTCCGCAGCTGCCTGCGAGGAATCCCACGCCGACGCGCTGGCCTACGCTCCAGCCCTCTACGCCTTCTCCGATCCAGTCGATCTTTCCGACAACCTCGTGACCCGGAACCCTCGGCCAGGCGATCGGGAATGCACCCTCGACCGTGGCGGCGTCGGAGTGGCAAACTCCGCAGGCTTCGACCTTGATGCGGACATAACCGGGGCGAGGGGCCTGCATCTGCTTTCTGGCGAGCTCGAGCTTTCCGGGCGACACCGCTTGCACGGCGAGATAGCTTTCGGTGTTGTCGGTCATTTCGTGTTCCGTGGCCTGGTTTGCGATCTACTGTGGCACTTTTCGCAGTTGGCTAGTGTCGGTTCTTGTAAGATCGGGTATTCGCCAATCGCCGGGTAGAGAGTAAACTCCCCGGCAGCAGCTGTTCGCTGCCGGGGCGCACGTCCAACTACGAGAGCTTGATGTCGTGCAGATCAATCGAGACGACCAGAGGCTCGGCCATCGGCTGACCGTCAGGCTGTCTTGGGAAGATACGGCGGCGTGTCGGGATCTTGATACCCTGAACATCGATGTATCCATCGATATAGTGAGTACCCGGTGTGTTGCCCGCGATCTCGACGTCGTAATCATGGCGCTTGAGGAAGCCGTCGTCGCCGAAATAGATCGTCTGAACTGTGCTGTGGGTTGCGATGTCGGCGGGGAACGTGATCTTGAGCCTGTGCCAGGTTTCGCCTTTCTCGGACCAATCCGTAAGCTCCTCGACCACCACGCCCTCGTGGGCGAGCAAGAACGGCATGTTGAGGTATGTCCACATCGCGATACCCGCGAAATAGGCCAGCTGGAGTTCGCTCCAGGATGTTTCCAGCGTATGGCCCACGAACGAGGAACGTGGATCGCGCAGTTCCTCGATAACCTTGCCCTGGGCATCGCTCAAAGCCACCCTGTCGGGTTCGAAAGTGGATATCTTTGCTTCCGGGCCGAAGGGCGAATGAGACGCCCACTCCTTCAGCAGGTTCACGGTGATTGTGGTCTCTGCGAGTGTTGCCGGGTGACCCTTTAGCGTCCACAGTGCTCCACCCTGGACTAGGCGCGCCTTGAGGAGGGAGAACTGCCTCCACCTTTCGAGGCCACCATGGGCAACAATGATCTTGCTCACGAGCGAATTCATTTCATCACCCCTTTGGTTGATGGTTCAGACTTCAAGGAAGGTCTTGACGTGCGCCACGAATGCCTCGGGCTGCTGGAAAATCGCGCCGTGGCCGGAATCCGGATAGAGAATAAGCGTTGCATCCGGCATGTTCTTGAACATCACGTACGCGTTGCTAGCCGGAAACATAGTGTCATCGCTTCCATGCACGATAAGCGTGGTCGTCTCTATGGCTTTCAGTGATTGGTGATCGGGGTCCGATCGAGCGCACCAGTCGATGATCGCCGTTGCCTGAGGGGCGCTGACGAAATTACCGTTGTCGGGGTCTCGGTCGCTGGTGCGGCTAAAAGCCCTTTTGATGAAAGCCATGCCTGCAGCCTGGCTTTTGTCCGACGGCGTGAAGAACAATGGGAGGCGGACGTCCGAGGCATTTTTCTCAAATGCTGCGCCCACGACCTCGAGGAGGTGTTCTTCTCCGCCCATCGGCGCGCTTCCCGCGATTATCATCCGGCCGATCGTGACTCGCCGCCGCACGGCCATAACCTGGGCGAGAAAGCCCCCGAGAGAAAAGCCGAGGAGATCAACTTCACCGAGGCCGAGAGCTTCAATAAATGCCTCCGCGTGGGTTGCCATCTCATCAACGTTGTCAGGCGTAGTGCCGCTTGAAGCCCCGACGCCGGCGTTATCCAGCACATACACCTCGCTGACCTCCGCGAGAGCATTCACCACAGCAGGATCCCATGCGTCCATGGTTCCGGTGAAATGCTGGAGAAGTACGAGTTTCCTTGCGGACCGATGCCCGATCCGGCGGTAGGCGAGCCGCGCCCCGGGTACGTCGATGTATTCCGTTGTCGCTGTTTCGAGGGTGGCGGTCATTACGGTTCCTAACTGATCTGTAAATCGACGGCCTTACAGAGGTTTCATCCGGGAAAGGGCCAGCGATTGTCGGGGCTGCGCATGCCCGGCGCGGTCGCTTGGTGAATGGAATTGGGGTGAGCGGCGTCTCTACGGCGAGACGCGGGTACTATTTCCCGGGTGCGGGCTGGCCGTACATCCTGCCTGAAACAAGCAGCCATATTGTCATCAGCGTGAGCCCGAGCACAAAGACGTTCGCAAGCGCAAAGGTGATCGGGGCGACCACTGAGATGGCTGAGGTATCACCGTGTCCAAGGAGCCTCAAGGGAGCCGTAGCAATGGATGTTGCTCCGAAGCTGAAAGCCCAGAAGCCCATAACAGCTCCCGCTTCGCGCAGCCACGGCGAAAGACGCAGGAGGACGACAAGTTGGAGGATGCCATATCCGATCATGGCGTGGACAAAGATGTCGGGCGCGCCACCGCTGACGGAAATATAGGCTACTGCGCCAACCGGAGCGGGGGCGAGCTGGACGCCAAGTGTTGGCCTCAACGCCGGGGGCGTCATTGGTCCGGTCAACAGGCGGTGAAGTAAAACCGACTCGATCGCAAGCCAGGAGAAAATCCCCGCCCCAAAAGCAAGCTGACCCCAGTCCTGAAATCCGAGGGAGGACGCGATCGTGGCCGTAACGAAACTTCCGGCGACAGTCGGCAGATAAAGCACGGCTGTGGTGGTAGCAGGGTCGCGTTCACCGTGCCAAAGGCCCCCCGTCCGCCAAACCGCGAAGATCGCGGTGAAAGCGAACCCGACCACGAAAAGCAAGGCACCGGCCGCATAAGAATAGGGTTCGACTGCTCCGGCGATCAACATCGTCGCCACGCCGATCAATCCGATGAAACAACACTGGACCGGATGATTGATCTCAGCCTTCAGCTTGTCGGAAGCCAGAACCGCCTTGGCCACAAACAGCAATACCAATATCGCCCAGACCGCCGCGGCGAGCGCGAGGACATACTCCGACACCGCGATACCGATATGCCACGTTTGCTCGGCAGCACGCCATGCATTTCCAAGCCCTGCTAGGCCGAGGACCATCCCGAAATACGCGGCTGGGGTTCTGGCAGCGATACCCGCGATCCAGCTCGTGTGAACCTCCTGCGGCTTAGGTTGATACCCGGTTGAGTCAATTGTCATAATACACCTGTATCGGAGAGTTGGGTAAGGCGTCCGCCGCTTGGCCTATAGCGGGGGATTCGACCGGCGGCCGTCAGCGGACGCTTCGGTCCAGTTCCTGAAATTCGTCGTCAGACAGACGGATAAGCGCGGCGGCGACATTCTGCTCGAGGTGGTCTACCTTCGATGTACCGGGGATGGGCAGCATGACCGGGCTGCGCTTGAGCATCCACGCCAAAGCGATCTGCCCGGGCGTCGCGGCGTGGCGCTTCGCGAGCGAATCGAGGACGCCGCCGGGTCGTGCGAGATCACCTGCAGCAAGCGGGAACCACGGAATGAAGCCGATCCCGTTCCGTTCGCAATATTCGAGAACGTCCTCGCTCCCGCGATCGACCAGATTGTAACGGTTCTGCACTGTCGCGACTTTGAAGTACTGCGAGGCGACTTCGATCTCGGAAATCGAGACCTCGCTCAAGCCCGCGTTGGCAATCACGCCTTCATCGAGAAGTTGGCGGATCGCGCCGAACTGATCCTGCATAGGGACACGAGGATCGATGCGATGCAGCTGCCAGAGCCCAATCTGCTCGACGCCGAGCTTCTTGAGGCTGCCCTTGGCGCGCTCGACGAGGTACTCCGGTCGACCGTGTGGCATCCATTGATCGGGACCGGGACGCCTAAGTCCAGCCTTGGTGGCGATAAGTACGTCGTGGCGGCCAGTCAGAGCCTCACCGATGAGTTCCTCAGCGACATCCGGGCCGTACGAGTCCGCGGTGTCTATGAAATTGACACCCAGTTCGGGCGCGCGGCGAAGTGTCGCCAGCGCCTGCTCGCGGTCTGCCGGCGGACCCCAGACTCCGCGCCCGGTCAACCTCATCGAGCCAAAGCCGAGGCGATTGATGACGAAATCTCCGATTTTGAATGTGCCCGATGCCGACGCGATGGCTCTCAAGTTCTTTGTCATGTCTGGCTCCGGTTTTATGGCACCGTCGGTGGCAACCGCCATTCCGTAAGGCACTCTGCCCCGGTGAAGTTTGCGTTCTGGAGCACGCTATGACGTTAGAGGATTCCGTTATTGTATCATCGCGCACGACAACGGTTTTTTGTCCGGCTCTATACCTAGAGGTAGGTGGACGGGAGGTTGCCGTCTGATAAGGTCGCATGAGTTCGTGATCCTGCGACAGGATGGATGCTTGGGGCCAGACTACCGGAATATGGCTCCGAACGTGCTGAGGTTTCGGCGAAAGCCGCGCTGGGATCAGGAGGCTTGTTTCGCTTGAATGACATTGTGAGCAAATCAGTTCTGATGAAAAAATCCGAAATGCTTTGTGTCACACCTATACCGAAGAGCCGGCATGGCTTTTCCAAGATAGGCCATCGGAGCCATATGATTTGCTGACGATCGCCATAGTGGAGGATGACGACGGGGTACGGGTTGCCTACGCGGACCTGATGTCGTCTTATGGTTACGAGGTGCGGGCTTTTGGCTCCGCAGAAGATTTCGTCGCCTCAAATTGCCAGAATGAAGTCGAGTGTCTGATATTGGATCAGCGACTGCCGGGGCTGAGTGGGCTTGAGCTTCAGGCCCAGTTAAAGCGGCAGCATTGTGCGCTTCCCATCGTTTTCGTGACGTCCCAGGACGATGACGTCACAAGGGCCAAGGCGCTCGACAGCGGAGCAGTCCATTTCCTCAACAAGCCGATAGACGCCGACGAACTCGTGCGCTGCGTGATAGATGCGCAGACCCGTGGAGCCTCGGAGGCCCCTTAGGGCTCAACGGCGACGATGGTGGTGGCCGTTGCGTTTGAAGAGGATTGTCGCGCTCCACCGAGGTGGTGAGACGATGGGCTGGGGAGAGCTGACTGTCAAAATGCTTGCTTTGACACTGGCGATATCCGACATTTCCAGGAGCCTCGGTGGGAAATGATGCGATGATGGATAGGTCAGACAATGCTATCCTCTCCCACTCTGGAGAGAATGTCGGTGAAGATTTAGTAGCCCGCCTGTCGGGTTACGACGGCCGGCACTTCGTGGCCCTACACATAGGGGACGATTACTTCCTGGCACGCGGCCTGAAGAGCGGTATCGGCTTCCCGGATGGCATCCTTCTGGCAGGTCCGAGATCCAAAGCCTATTCGAGGGATTTTGATCAGAGGGCGGCCAACGAAATGCGGATGGCCCCGTACCTCGATAGCGACTGGGCTGTCGTGCCACGGTCGATCTTGGACGAGGAAAACCTTACGGGTCTCGTGCTCGACGATGCGGATGGAATACCCCTGT
The DNA here is from genome assembly GCF_014201355.1 of Aliirhizobium wenxiniae. Lineage (GTDB taxonomy): Bacteria > Pseudomonadota > Alphaproteobacteria > Rhizobiales > Rhizobiaceae > Neorhizobium > Neorhizobium wenxiniae. Next base: position 337,391 of record NZ_JACHEG010000003.1, on the reverse strand, counting down.
CACAGCTCATAGGTCGGCGGTTCAAAACCGATGAGCTTCTCCTGACGGCTATAGCGATAGTGCGGGCCATAGAGCGCATGCATGGTATCGGCATAGTTCACAAGGACATCAAACCTGCCAACATCCTGTTCGATGTCTCCACGGGAGTGGCCCGCCTGACGGGCTTCGGTATCGCAACCCGGCTTCCCAGGGAACGCCAGGCTCCAGCACCTCCGGATTTCATTGCAGGAACCTTTGCCTACATGGCACCCGAGCAGACCGGACGGATGAACCGGTCGATCGATACGCGCAGTGATCTGTATTCACTCGGCATAACCCTATACCAAATGGCGACCGGGGAGCTTCCTTTCGTCGCTGGGGACGCGATGGAGTGGATCCATTGTCACGTTGCAAGAACTCCGACACCAGCCCACATCAGGAACGGTGAGATACCTCTGCCGTTTTGCGACATCGTGATGAAGCTTCTCTCGAAGGAAGCTGAGGATCGGTACCGAAGCGCCACCGGCTTGCGGGCTGACCTGGAAAGATGTTTTCGCGAAAGCGCCGCCCGGGGCGAGGTGTCCCAGTTCGCACTCGGAGCGGACGACGCGCCGCAGAAGCTTCTCTTCCGGGAGAAACTGTATGGCCGGGAACGGGAGTTCGGGCAACTCGTCGCTGCGTTCGACCGAGTGGCAAATACGGGCAAGACGGAAGTCGTGCTGGTTTCCGGATATTCCGGCATCGGCAAGTCGTCTGTCATCAACGAACTGCACCGTTTCCTCGTTCCACCGCGCGGGATCTTTGCCGCCGGGAAGTTCGACCAGTATAAGCGCGGAATTCCCTATGCCACGCTTGCCCAGGCCTTCGGTAGCCTGGTGAGCCACCTTCTATCCCAGGACGAAGAAAGTCTTGCCGTTTGGAGGCGTGCCATCGGAGAGGCACTCGGGATTAATGGCCAAGTGATGGTGAACCTTGTGCCAGACCTCGAACTCGTTATCGGCCCACAACCGCCGCTCGCGGAACTAACAGGCGGAGAGGCACAAAACCGCTTCCGGCAAGCCTTCCGCCAGTTTGTCAGCGTCTTTGCAAGGCCGGAACATCCGCTCGTGCTTTTCCTCGACGACCTGCAGTGGCTAGATGGTTCTACTCTGGATGTATTCGAGGACCTTGCTCTCCATGGCAACGATCTGACCCTGTTACTTGTTGGTGCTTTCCGCGACAACGAAGTTGGCCCCGACCACCCGTTGAACCGGAGGATAACGTCACTAAGTGCTGCGGGTGTGACTATCGAAGACGTCTCTCTTGGCGGTGTCCGGCGCGAAGATATTGCACTCATGATCTCGGACGCCCTTGGCGACAGGTCGCGGCGGGTACTTCCACTCAGCGAACTCGTGTACGAAAAGGCTGGTGGAAACCCCTTCTTCACAACGCAATTCGTCGCGTCTTTGGTAGATCGTGGCCTGCTTCATTACGATCCGGCGGCGCAAGGATGGCAGTGGGAATTAGAGCGGACCAACAGTGTGAATGTCAGCGACAATGTCGTTGACCTGATGATGCAACGACTAAGGCACCTTCCGGCCGCATCCGGCGAACTCGTCAAGCAGCTTGCCTGCTTTGGCAACACAGTCAAACTCGACGTCTATTCCGATATTCTCGACATATCGACCGACGAGCTCGACGGACTTCTGAGGGATGTTCTGGACAGCGGTCTGCTCTTCCAAATGGGAGGCTCCCTCTTCTTCGCGCACGACAGAGTGCACGAGGCCGCCTACCTGCTTCTCGACGATAAGGAGAGGGCGGCCTCGCATCGGTTCCTCGGAAAGCGGATGTTGCTGTCCTCGAACGAAAGCGAGAGCGAGGCAAGCCTTTTCGAGATCGCGGATCAGCTCAACCGTGGCGGTACCGAAGATCTCACCGAGAACGAACTTGAAGACCTTGCTTCCTTGAACCTGCGTGCTGCTCGCAAGGCGCGCGGTTCGGCAGCCTATGGCGCAGCGTGCAGATACCTCGCCATCGCGATGGAACAGCTTGGAGAGGACGTGTGGTCGAAGAGACCCAGCCTCGCGTTTTCAGTTGCCTTGGAAGAGGCAGAATGCGTCTTCTTGAACGGTGACTTTGCCAAGACGGGGGCGTTGATAGAGGAGCTGCTCGGTCGCGGCGGTACGAAAGTCGAGCTCGCTGCTGCCCATCGCCTCAAGGTCGAATTGTTGATCGTCCACTCAGATAACGATGCAGCCGTCGACGCAGCACTCGTTGCGTTACGGCTTTTCGGCATAGACCTCACGGCACATCCTGCACAGAACAGCGTCGATACTGAATACGCTGCTATCTGGGAAAATCTCGGTGGTAGACCGCTGACGAGCTTTGCGGACCTTCCGCTTATGACAGACGCGGAGACTTTGGCGGTGATGCGCATTCTAACGGAGATGTGGCCGCCAGCTTATTTCACCGACTTCCATCTCTGCGCGATCGTTACCTGCAAGATGGTCAATCTTAGCCTCACGCATGGAAGAGCAAGCGCCTCTACACAGGGGTTGGCATGGTTTGGCTGGCTTCTCGGCCCCCTGTTCGGCCGCTTCGAGGAGGGGCTCGAGGTCGCAAGGTTCGCTCAAAAGATAGCTATCAGCGGCGACAATCGTCTCGATCTCGCGAGGACGGGCGTGGCATTGGGCTTGACGGCGACATGGACGAGGCCTCTCGCAGAAGCCCTGGAAATATTCGAGGCAGCCGATCAGGTCGGGCGGGAATCCGGCGATATTTATTACGCCTGTTACGCGCTCTCACAGTCTGTCCAGTACCGCTTCATCGGGGGCGAGCACCTCGATAAGGTCGGCTCCTTCAGCCGACAGGCGCTGTCCTTTACGCGGGACGTGGGCTTCCAGGACGCTGTCGACCAGATCGCGGTCTTCGAGCGGGCGATAGCAGCTCTCTCCGGTCTGACGAACGGGCTGGCGACCTTGAGCGACAATTCCTTCAACGAACAGGATTTCGAGGAGCGCCTTTGGCGGTCTCCAGGTAGCGTTGCTGTTTGCTTTTACTGGACGCGCAAGACGATGCTTCGGTATCTGGCTGAGGACTTCACGGGCGCGATCACCGCCGCCTCGAACGTCTACCCGACGCCGTGGATCGAAATTGTCCAGGTCCAGCATGTCGACTATCATTTCTACGGCGCTTTGGCACTTTGCGGACGTTCGCGACAGGGGGACGCTGTACCCGGCAAGGCCGACCGCGAACAACTTGACCATCATTATCGGCAGCTTGGCGAATGGGCTGCAGGCACGGGTTCCGAGACTTTCGCGGCAAAGCATCTGCTGATTTCCGCGGAGATCGCCGACCTCGACGGACGACATATGGAGGCTCAGCAACTCTACGCTGCAAGCGTGATGCGGGCGAGGGACAACGGATTCGTGCAGGATGAGGCCGTTGCAAGCGAAGCCGCCTCCCGTTTCTATGGTCGCCTTGGGCTGGAGCAAATCTCGCGGATGTACCTCACAGAGGCCCGAACGGCGTTCCAGAAATGGGGCGCAGCCGCAAAGGTCCGGCAACTCGAGAGGCTTTATCCGTTCCTGCCAAAGACCCAGCAGCCGGCGGCGTCCGCGTTGACGACAGCGACGGTCGCCGTCGAACATTTCGATCTCTCGACGGTCATCAAGGTCGCGCAGACGGTTTCAGGCGAAATCGTCCTCGAGAAGCTCATCGATGGCCTGATGCGCACGGTCCTCGAACATGCCGGAGCGAGTCGTGCCGTGCTCGCGCTCGGAACAGACGCAATTCATGTCATCGAAGCCGTCGCAACCACCTCTGACGGAGGCGTCGTAGTCGTTCTAGGCGAGGCCGAGACGAGGCGGTTCGAATATCCCAACGAGATACTGGTTGACGCAATGCGAACAGGCGAGACGGTGATTGAGGACAACGCGTCCACCGCATCGCGTTTCGCTCATGATGCGTATGTCCACTCGCGGCGGGTCCGCTCGCTCCTTGTACTGCCCTTGGTCAACCAGGGAAAAACGATCGGCGCGCTTCATCTCGAAAATAGCCTTGCGGCGGGGGTGTTCACGCGAGAGAGGCTCTCGATACTCAAATTGATTGCGTCACACGCGGCCATTGCGCTCGAGAACACCAGGCTTTACCGGGATCTTGAGCGACGCGAGGCCAAAATCAGACGCCTTGTTGATGCCGATATCATCGGTGTCTTTATGTGGAACTACGAAGGCGACATCACCGATGCCAACAACACCCTCCTCGCGATGCTGGGGTTCAGCCGGGATGATTTTTTGACGGGAGGCCTGCGCTGGACTGATCTCACTCCGAGAGAAGATTGGGCTTCGGATTCCTTGGTCGTAGAGGAGATCAAGGCGACGGGAAGGGCGCGACCGTGGGAGAAGGTGTTCATCCATAAAGACGGTCACAGCGTGCCCGTCCTCATCGGTGCTGCAGCTTTCGACGCTTCCGAAACCGAAGGGGGCGTTGCCTACGTCCTCGATCTCACAGAGAGGAAGCGCGCCGAGGAGAACATCCGGGCGAGCGACCTGAGATATCGCATGCTCCAGTCGGAGATGGCTCACGCGAACCGGGTCGCCACAGTCGGCCAGCTGTCGGCGGCGATCTCGCACGACGTCAAGCAACCGCTTCTCAGCATCGTGACGAGTGGTGCCGCCGGCCTTCGATGGCTGGATCGTGATCCGCCAAACTTAGGAGCCGCCAGAAGTGCTCTTGAGAGGATGGTGAGCGAGGGGCATCGCGCCGGGGAAGTCTTGAACAGGACCAGAGCTTTGGTGCGAAAGTCATCACCGCAGAGCCAAGTTTTTTCGCTGTGCGACCTTGTGTCCGAGACAATAAGCTATGTCGGCGTAGAGGTGCGAGCCAACGGAATTGCGATCCGCATGGACGCGCTTGAGACCGATGTCCAGATCGCGGCGGACCGGGTTCAGATTCAGCAAGTCATCCTCAATCTCGTCATCAATGGAATGGAGGCGATAACCGGGGCAGGTATTTCAGGTGGGAACCTTCTGATCACGGTCGGACGCGGAACCGCGGGAACCGCCTATGTCGATATCCGCGACAATGGCCCCGGGGTTGCCCCGGAAATGGTTGCCTCGGTATTCGAAGCGTTCAATTCGACCAAACCCGATGGGATGGGAATGGGATTGGCGATCAGCAGGACCATCATAGAAACGCATGGCGGAAGTCTCGCGTACAGGTCCAACCTTCCTAGCGGAGCGGTTTTCAGTTTCACGATACCTGAGGCCGGGACCGCTCCTCCGGCATCACCACCAACTTGATGCGGTAGCTGTCTCAGCTATTTTGTGGCCGCGGTCGCAGGAAGTGGATTTTGCAATAAGCATCGGGAAAGGCCTCCTAACATCCCTCGGATACTTCAACGAATTCGGCCCGGCCGGGCCTAAGAATGGTTGTCCCGATGTTGCTAGAAGCCGCACTTTCCCGTCTGATCAAGATTGGCACCCTCAGCGTAAGATTTCCCGACGGAACCTCTCACACCTTCGGCACGGGCAGCGAGCCCCGAGCCGCGATCACGATCAAAACTGAGCGGGCGAAACGCCGTCTGTTGCTCAATCCGGCCCTCGCGCTCGGGGAGCTTTATATGGACGGAGAAGTGGAACCAGGGCCTCGCGGCCTGTTCCAAACACTCGATTTCCTGGCGATGAATTCCATGGAGGGCGGCAGTCATCCCCTCGACAAGTTCATGGAGAAGGTACGTTGGTTCCGTCGCAACCTGGACCAGTTGAACTTTACCGGGCGATCCAAGAGAAACGTTGCCCACCACTATGATCTCGACGGACGCCTCTATTCACTGATGCTGGACGAGGATCGCCAGTATTCCTGCGCCTATTTTCCGGAGGGTGATGAGACGCTCGAGGAAGCCCAGCTCAAGAAGAAGCGGCACATCGCCTCGAAACTCAGGCTTGACCGTCCGGGGCTTGAGGTTCTCGATATCGGGTGCGGCTGGGGAGGGATGGCGCTCTATCTCGCGAGGGAGTTCGGTGCCCGGGTGACGGGATTGACGCTTTCCGAGGAACAGCTCAAGGAAGCCCGTATTCGCGCCAAGGAGGCGAAGCTCGACGACAAGGTTACGTTCGAGCTCATGGACTACCGGAACTGGACACGTAAGGTCGATCGGGTGGTATCTGTCGGGATGTTCGAGCACGTAGGAGTCAACCACTTCCGGACCTATTTCGACAGGATCAAGTCGATACTCACCGATGACGGCGTAGCCCTGATCCATGCCATCGGCCGCGCGGATGGTCCGGGCAGTACCAATCCTTGGATCGCAAAGTACATTTTTCCTGGCGGCTACTCTCCGGCGATTTCCGAGGTCATGTCGGTGGTAGAGAAGTCAGGACTGTGGGCCACGGATATCGAGGTCCTGCGTCTGCATTACGCGAAGACGTTGGAGCAATGGCATCACCGCTTCACTGACAACAGGAGCAAGCTTGCCGAACTATACGATGAGCGCTTCTGCCGGATGTTCGAATTCTACCTGATCGGTTCCGAACTGGCATTCCGTCGGATGGGCCACATGAACTGGCAGCTGCAGCTGACAAAGAACGTATCGACCCTTCCTCTTGCCCGCGACTATACGTTCGACGCGGAACGGAACTCGGAGGCCAAGAGCAACCCCGCCGCTAAGCTTACCGCGGTTGCCTGGGACCGTCAGCGGGAGTTGTCTTGAGCGCACCTGTCCCCCCTCGATGTCAATGATGCGTGCTCGAGTACCTGAACAGCAATTTGGCGTTCGGGCTATCGAGAGTATACTCGATCACTCATCCTGACCTGGCCAGTCGTCGGCGTTGCGCTGTTCGCAAAGCCTTGAAATCTGGTGATCGACAGTATTCCGCTCCCATGCGTCGGCCCGTGTTGCCGCTGGCGAGTTGAGAATGCTGTCTCGGTTGAGGCAAATACCCGGCGGGGACGATTGAGCTTCGATCGTTCGCTTTAAGTGCGCGTGAATACGAGGACGGATGATCACGGGCGCAGGTTGCCCTCTCGGCGAGATTAACTCCCGGTCAGCTGAAATTGTCCGAATGGCACGCTGATCCGCCGCAAAGTGACTGAATGTTACAATCACGGCGCTCCGGGTGGCCCCAATCTAGTCCCCGTATCCGTCGAGATCGAAGTCCGCACCCTATAAATCGGGTGGCGAGCCCAAATCGCAGGATACTGGTTCCAGAATTCAATCAACTGCCCCGCGATCGCGAGGACGAGCGATCGTCGCCCGGCAAAACCGCCCAAAGAGGAAACCTCCATGACGGACAGAGTAATTCCGCTTGCCTACCGTGACCCTCAGAACCCCGCTCTTCCCAAAACCGACGTCGAGATCGACATCCCGCGGACGGCGCTGGTAATTACCGATCCCCAGATCGACTTCCTGAGCCCCAAGGGTGCAGGCTGGGGAGCATTCGGTGAAAGCATCACCGAACACAATACCGTCGAGAACATCGGCAAGCTCTTCGAGGCATCGAAGAAGGCCGGGATCGAGGTCGTCATCTCGCCTCACTACTACTACCCCTTCGACCACCGCTGGGATTTCGCCGCAACGGGCGAGACGCTGATGCACAAGCTGCGGATGTTCGACCGCCGCGATCCGCTGTCGCTGGAAGGGTTTGAAAACTCTGGCGCGGACTGGATGCCCGAATACAAGCAGTACATCGAAGACGGGAAGACCATCGTGTGCTCGCCGCACAAGATCGCTGGCCCCCAGACCAACGACGTGGTCTTTCAGCTACGGAAGAAGCGCATCGACAAGGTGATCCTAGCGGGCATGGCCGCAAATTTCTGCGTCGAGTCCCACCTCCGTGACTTTGTCGAGAAAGGCTTCGAGGTGGCGGTGGTCCGCGACGCGACGGCCGGAAGCAAACTGCCGGAAGGTGACGCGTATCTTGCGGCTCTCGTGAACTTCCGTTGGTTCGCGAATGCATTGTGGACGACGGAGGAGGCGGCTGATCGGCTTGCCCAGGCAGCGGCTTCGCGCGTGGTACCGCTGGCCAGCTGAAAGCCTCACGGTTCAAAGCGAGAACGAAACTTTAAAAGAGACGGTGGCTGGTATCTACCAGCCGCCGTTTTTCTGCCTAAAGCAGGCGTCCAACAAAGGAGGGCGCGCAGAACCCGGAATAATGATTACGACGGTGAGCCCGGAGCAAAGCCGGAAGGCGGGCAACAAAGATCCGATCATCCAGGTGATCATTTTGATCCGGCTCGAACCGGATAGATCGTAAGCAGCGCTATGCTACCTTGGGTCGAACCGGGGTGATTCTAATGTCGTCTGCGCCGAAACCCAGCCTGCATATTCAAGCGACTTCGCTCGGTCCTGTTGGACAACTTGACGCCGACTTGAGCAAGTTCGCCCAGAACCTCGTCTATGCCCGGAACGGGACTGGCAAGTCCTTTCTGACCCGGGCGCTGCGGTATCTTGATCTTCACGGAGAAGGCCAAGACATTCAGGATGCGCCGACGAACCTCATTGCTGAAGAATCGACCACCGGACAAGGGATGTTCGAGCTCTCTCAGGGCGACGCGTGTATCGGCAAGCTTTCCCTCGACTTGACGATCCGCAAAGCTACTCCACAGATTGGTGACCGTATCTTTCACGTGTTTTCGGAAGATTTCGTTCACTCTGAACTCAGACAGAGCAATTTCGTTGTAAACGGCAACATCGAAAGCAAGATCACGCTCGATCATACCATGATCAGCACCAAAGACGCCGAAGACAAGGTGCAGCAGTCGGAGACCCGCCTGGGCGAGTCGATAGCGGCTCTGGAACGAGAACTCGGTAAAGCCACGGACGAGCAGCTCTCGACAAAAGCGGGCGTCAACAGGCGACTTAGGGAATATATGGCCATACAGCTTGCCGAGCTGATGTCCGACCACACCGCCTTACCCGTCCAGCCAGCACGGAGTTTCGGAAACGTGCTGAGCGATCTCGACGCGTTGAAAAGCGTGCCGGCAGAGCCGGACTATCCTGCCGATATAGAACGCATAGCGTTTAACGCGTCCGTGATTGATACAGCAAACGGAAACCTTTCCCGGATGACTTCGCCATCAACCATCGCCGAGGCGATCAAGGCAAAGATAACAGCCCACCACGCTTTCATCGAAACCGGGATCGACTTGATGAAGGATGCCAGCGAAGGCACTTGTCCTTTCTGCGAACAGTCAGTCGAACATCCACCCGCCAAGGACCTCATCGCGTCCTACATCGCCTTTTTTGCTGACGCTGAAGGCGCACACAAGAAAGCTCTGAGGGAGGACTGGATTCGGATCAAGAGCCTGCGGACAGCCGTGGCCGCTTGCGAAACGTCATATTCGCGAAGTCTAACGAAATTCGACAGCCTCAAGAAGCTCGTACCTTCGCAGAAGAAAGTCGTGCTGCCCGATCTACCGACGAAAGCTGCGGCCACCGATACCCTGCTCAGTGCGTATGCCGAAGCAATACAGCTCAAAGGAAATAATCCGGGTGAAGAAGTGGCGCTCCCGGAGGTCGATATCGCATCCTCGATGTCAGCTATGCGAGAGATGGTCGGCGAGATTAACCAGGCATTTGTCGCATTGCGAGCAGCCATCAGCGCCTCGGATACGGAACGGCGTAACCTCCACCGGGAGGCCTGCGATATCTTCGCTGTCGAATTCGTGAGGTCCAACTGGTCATCATTCGAGGCGGTCCGCAGTCGGCAGGAAGACGCGCGCGTCGCCAAGATCGAACTCGCTGAACTGAAGAAATCCCAGCTTTCAGACAACGCCAAGGACCGGGTGGCGACAACATTCGAAGCCTTGATCGTCAGTTTTTTCGGGCAGAAGTATAGCTTTGACAAAGCCTCCTTCACGCTCAGGCGCGACAATCGCGAAATGACCCGGGGACCGAGCCGCACGCTGAGCGATGGCGAGAAAACCGTGATCGCGTTCTGCTATTTCATCGCCTGCGTCCACAAGAAGGTGAAGTCGACAACGGACTACGGGAAGGTGTTCCTCGTTTTCGACGATCCCATAACATCGATGTCATACGACTACGTGTTCGCCATCGCCCAAACGCTCAAGCACCTGAGCATCTCGACGACCGGTACGGTCTCGATCAATCCCGCAGACATAAGTAAGGGATTTCTGAGGCCAGAATTACTGGTCTTCACGCATAGTAGCTACTTCTACAACATCTGCGTCACCAATAAGGTCGTGAAGGAGGAAGGTGCATTCTTTCTCCACAAGGCGGGTCAGACGCACCAACTGTCCAAGCTCAAGAAGTACATTGCACCGTTCGAGGAGCATCTTCGTGAAATCGTTGGTGTGCATAGTGGGGCTGAGCCGAGCCATACGACCGGGCATGCCATCCGGTGCGTTCTCGAGGCAGTTGGCCGTTTCTGCCATCCTGACAAATGCGACAGCCTTTCGAACTACATCAGTTATCTGGCTGGCGAAGAGGGCTTCGAGATCAAGAGCGTCCTGATCAACAATCTCTCTCATGGCACTTACTACGATGAGACGCCAAGCCCGGATGAACTCAAGGATGCGTGCGACGAGACAATTCGGATTGTTGAGAAATATGCCAAGGGGCAGCTTGAGGTAGCTCGGGCCCTGCAAGGCGCTGGCTGAGCGTCGAGCCTGAGGAGACTTCTCGCGAATGCGAAGCCTGCAATTCGGCAGCCCTGCCATCCGGGACCGTTCTCGCGACAAATACCGCGATCACGAGCAGCGCCAGTCTCCATGCAAACGCCCGCAAGAGTGCTTCGGAAGCGTCCATCCATCGTTCCTCCCTAAGAAAGTTTGCGACAGCATTCTCGAACAGGCGACTTTCAACAATGCGGGAGATACAACGGGACCCTTAGGTAAATCCGAAGGGTCCAAACAGCGGGGGGAAAGATGCGCTTCGATTTGACCGACCTGCGCCTCTTCCTCCATGTCGTTGAGGCGGAGAGCATCACCCAGGGCGCTGAAAGGGCGGGAATGGCCTTGCCTTCAGCAAGCGCCAGGGTTCGGGGGATGGAGGAGACCAGCGGGGTTCTGCTTCTCGACCGGGGAGCGCGCGGAGTTCGGCCGACCGCCGCCGGAGAAGCGCTCGCCCATCATGCTCGCATCGTTCTCGGACAGATGGAGCAGATGCGGGGAGATTTGCAACTCTACGCGCGCGGACTTCGAGGCAAAGTACGAGTGTTTTCCGGTCGCGCCGCCATGGCCCATCTCCCCGAAATCCTACGCGGATATCTGGCCGACCACCCCACCATCGACATAGACTTGGAGGAGAGACAGAGCGTCGATGTAGTCGCCGCGGTCGCGGGCGGCCACGCTGACCTCGGCATAGCCGCGGACACCACCGATACCGGGACGCTGGAGACCAGACCTTTCGAAACCGATCATCTCGTGGTCGTCGTCCCAGACGGTCATCTGTTTGAGCAACGTGAACATGTCAGGTTCAGCGAAGTCCTGGACGAGCCCTTCGTCGGTCTACCCGCTGACAGCGCGCTCCAGGGGCACCTCGCGATACATGCGGCACGCGAAGGAAAGCCGTTCAAATTGCGCATTCGACTCGACAGTTTCGAGGATATCTGCGCGATGACGAGTAGCGGTATCGGGCTTTCAATCGTGCCCGAGGTCTACGCACTCAGATACCAGACCGAAATGGCATTCAAGATGGTTGCGCTTTCAGACGAGTGGGCGCTACGCCATCTCCTCGTCTGTGCTCGTAGCTTTTCCGCGCTACCAGTTCATGCTCGCGATCTTGTGCAATACCTGACGTCAAAGAACCGGAACCCGTTCTTGTCTCTCGACGAGGCCCACGGTCGAAAGTCGGGTTAGACTGATTTTCGAGGTGCGCCTATGCCCATTCGGCTAATGGATGAAGGACCTCGATAGTCTACATCCCAATGGATTGAACACCAGGACCGGTGGGCAGATCGGTTGAGTGGGATGGAAGGCGTTTCAGGTCTATCGCGTCTATGCGTCGTGTCATGTCTCGCGAAACCGGGCTTCCCGAGCACGTCGTCAAAGCCGCTTCAGGCAAAACAAGCCATTGCCTGTCGATGCCCGGAAACACACTAGGCACCCCGACGCTGGGTCGCCGCTTTTCCGGCAGCACCTCGGACTTCTCAAAAGGGCAGGGGAAAACGGAGATACCGTCGATCCGGAATGGCTCGACTACGACCGTTTCAAGACGGAAGTCATGGCCACCCCCGGGAAGGACGGCTCACGAGGATCGACGATAGGCGCGATGGAGAGCTGACGGCAGTTCGTGCGCGTCAGCTCTCGAAGTTCGAAGGCGTCCTGCCAATCAAGCGCTCGCGTTCCTCGCCATGAAAGTCGCCGGAGTGCCGTCTTCCGGATTGACGAACACGATATCGGTCGGTTCGCGTCGCGGCGTATCCACGGAAAGGAACACGACGGGTTCCTCAAGGATGTCAGGCAGAGCGTGGACCGTTCCCTTCTTGAAATACAACAGCTGGCCTGGGCCGAACTCGGCCTGTGTAGACGCGTCTTCCATCCAGAACGTTCCGCGCCCGGACAGAACGAAAAGGTACTCGTCGCAACCGACGTGGTAGTGAGGCGGCGTTCCCTTGTAGACCCGGAAGACACGTGCGCTCGCGGCTTCCGTGCTCGTCAGATACTGGTCGACAAGCAGCGTTTGCGCAGTCTCTGGGAACTGCTTGACGATTTCCAGCACGTTGAAACGTGCCGAGCGCTGTTCGGTTTCGGTCGTCATTTCTATCTCCTTTCAAGAGTGTACGGAGTGGTTATTCAGCGGCATGGTCGACGGCGAAGCCAAGAGCCCGGGCGACACCAGCTCCATATTCGCAGTCGGCCTTGGTGCAGTTCTCGATGTGACGCTCCTGAACCTTCACGGAAGTGCCCGCCATTGCGCGCGCAGTGTTCTCGAACAGAGCGCGCTTCTGCCCGGCGGACATCGCCCGGAAGAGATTGCCGGGCTGCTCGTAATGGTCCTCGTCGGCCCGGTGATCCCAGTGGGCGGCTGAACCTTCCAGTGCCAGCGGCGGCTCGCGGAAGTCCGGCTGTTCAGCCCACTGGCCTGCTGAGTTGGGCACGTAGGACGTCGTTGCGCCGTAGTTGCCGTCAATCCGCATTGCGCCGTCACGATGGTAGGAATGAAACGGACATTTCGGAGCGTTCACCGGGATCTGGTGGTGGTTTACCCCGAGACGGTAACGCGCCGCGTCACCGTACGAAAAGAGACGCGCCTGAAGCATCTTGTCCGGTGAGAAGCCGATCCCAGGCACGATGTTGGCCGGGGTGAAGGAGGCCTGTTCGACCTCGGCAAAGAAGTTCTCGGGGTTGCGGTTGAGCTCGAAATAGCCGACTTCGTGCAAAGGATAGTCAGCGTGCGGCCAGACCTTTGTCAGGTCGAACGGATTGTGCCGATGCGTCGCGGCGGCTTTCTCGGTCATCACCTGGATGAACATCCTCCAGCGCGGAAACTCGCCGCGCTGGATGCTCTCGAATAGGTCGCGCTGATGGCTTTCGCGGTCGTTCCCGATGAGTGACGTCGCTTCATCGTCTGAGAGGTTCTGGATGGACTGCTGGGTTTTGAAGGTGAACTTCACCCAGGTCCGCTCGTTTTCGGCGTTGATGAAACTGTAGGTGTGCGAGCCGAAACCGTGCATGTGCCGGAAGCTTTTCGGGATACCGCGCTCCGACATGACGATCGTGACCTGGTGGAGGGCCTCAGGGAGGAGCGTCCAGAAGTCCCAGTTGTTCTCGGCGCTGCGCATCCCGGTGCGGGGATCTCGCTTGACGGCGTGGTTAAGGTCTGGAAAGCGGAGAGGATCACGGAAGAAGAAGACCGGGGTGTTGTTTCCGACGAGGTCCCAGTTGCCCTGCTCGGTGTAGAACTTCATCGCGAAACCGCGGATGTCGCGCTCGGCGTCGGCCGCGCCGCGTTCGCCAGCGACCGTCGAGAACCTGACGAACATCGGAGTCTGCTTTCCGATCTCGGAGAAAATAGCGGCCTTTGTGTATCGAGTGATGTCGTGGGTGACGGTGAAGGTGCCGTGAGCCCCGGCACCCTTGGCATGCATCCGGCGCTCCGGAATAACCTCGCGATCGAAGTGGGCGAGTTTCTCGATCAGCCAGACGTCCTGCAATAGGGCAGGGCCACGGCGTCCCGCCGTCTCGATATTGAAGTTGTCGACTACGGGAGCTCCGGCGGCGGTCGTGAGGCTTTTCTCGGTCATGGTGTTCTCCGGTGGAGCGGTTGTGGGGCGACAACCGGATGCGGCCGTCGATTGTCGGCAAGTCCGGTGCTTCCGCTGGTGTAGGCCCCATGGAGTACTGGCTTATTGTACATCTCGACACTCGCCGTTTTGCAGCCGGGAACAAGGAGGTTCCTTGACGTATGAGGGAAAGGTCATCGGCAAGGAATATGAGGCCAAGAGCGGTAGCCAAGTCGACTAGCCCGCTATCAAAGCCAGCCGCTTCTCCGGAAGCGGACGTAGAGCAGCGTGCATAGAACGGCTACGACACCGAGTACGACATAGTAGCCGTTTTCGGTTTTCAGCTCCGGCATGTTACGGAAGTTCATCCCGTAGATACCTGCGATTGCTGTCGGCACAGCGAGTATCGCCGCCCAGGATGCCAGTTGCCGGGTTATCGCACCCTGACGCTGCTGCTCCAGCAGGCTGGATGCCTCGAAAACCGAAGTCATGATTTCTCGCAATCCGCCAACCAGCGCCTCCACACGGCGGACGTGATCATGCACGTCACCGAAGAACGGACGTGCGTTAACGTTGACGCATGGCAGATCAAGGTGGGTGAGTTTGCCGACGACTTCGCCCATAGGTCCGAGCACCCTTTGGAACTTGAGGATCTGACGCCGCATCCGGAAGATCCGCCTGATCTGTTCGGGATCGAGGAAGGACGAGAGGATGTGTTTCTCGAATTCCAGAACCCGGTCCTCGATCGTCTCCACTATTGGAAGGTAGCCATCGACCACAAAGTCTATGATGCCGTGCAGTACATAGTCTGGGCCCAGCGACAGAAGCTGTGGCGACCGTTCGAGGTGTTCCCTTAGCGATCGATGGGGTCGCGCCGGTCCGTGGCGGACAGAAATCAGGTGGCCTTTTCCCACGAAAATACACGTCTCGCCATAGGCGATCTTGTCTCCTTCAAGGTGCGCAGTTCTGACCACGACGAAAAGCTGGTCGTCGTACACGTCGATTTTGGGGACCTGTCGTCCGGTAAGGGCGTCCTCCACGGCAAGGGGATGCAGCCCGAACATCTCCTTGAGGGAAGCAAGCTCACCCTGAGTCGGGGCCGACAAACCGATCCATGCGAACTCGCCAGGACGGGCTTCATACCGGATCTGAGATAATGGAACCTGCTCAACGCGGTTGCCGTCACGGTAGAGATGCGATGCTACAACGCCCATGTCCGCCCTTATAGAGATTGGAAAGCCAGATCCAGAGCGGGACGTCATCGGTCCCCTCATCATCGGTAAGGCCCACATTTTGGAGTCTTGACCCTATCCCGGCGTCGGACCATGGTCTTTGACGATCCTGCGGCCAGTCGCGTGCGTCGCGCGGGCCTCGTCACCTCTTTACCGGTCCGGTCTCTCGATGCCGCTGATGGGAATCGCTGGTGGGGGCAGGCGAAGGTCCTGTCGCCCGGAATTGCATCAACCGACTGTAGCCATTGAAACCTTGCGGCTATTTTCGACGAGATGCTCACGTGCTGTTTTCAATTGGCCCCGGAGATGCGAAAAGACTAACATTGGAAGAATGCCTATAGGGCGAGATCACAGAGTTAATGGATGTCATCCGAACAGGGAATTAGTCAGCAGCTGAACAATCCTGCGGCATCCAACGCCAATACTACGGGCGGTAAAAGCTTCACCAAAGCCCTCCACGCTGCGAAGGCGAGCATGTCCTCCGCCAACCTCTCCTTGACAGAGGGGCACATCACCAATCTCTGGAAACTGGCGGAGAACCGGATCGACAGAGCGGCCGCCTGCTGCCTGCAGATCGAGCTGCACCTTCGTCGATCGGAGGTACCCGAAAGCATTGCCGTCGCGCTTACCTGCCTAAGGGAATTCGGGATCGTCATACCAGAGCGCCCGGACCAACTTGAACTCGAGGCCCAGGCGATCGCAGTCTGGGCAAAGCTTGACGGACGTCCGGTTGAAAACCTCATTGACCTTCCGATGATGGAGGACGTTGAGACGAGAGCGATCATGAGCGTCCTCGGGGCGATGAGCAATTCGGCGTTTCTAACGGACGAAAAGCTTCTCGGCGTAACCCTGTGTCACATGACGAACCTGACGCTCCAATACGGGGTAACGGAACAGGCCGTTCTTACGTTCGCGCTCTTCGGCTTCTTCATCAGCCATCATTTCGGCCGCTACAAGGACGGCTTGAAGTTCTGCGAACTCGCACGCGGCCTTGTGAGCCGTTATGGATTTTGGGAGCACGAGGCCAAGGCGATCACCTCGCTGGAAATGGTGGCTATTTGGACCCGCCCGATTGGTGAGGTCATCGAGCTGACCAGGCAATGTATCGCTGCACGCAACCGCAGCCATGATATTCCATATCTCTGCTACGCATATGTCAGGATCGTCACGCATCGACTGGCGCGTGGTGACCGTATTGAGGAAATCTCCGCCGAGATCGATCAATCCACCGAATTTGTCGTCAAGGCCGATTTCGTAGCTAATCTGCTACCGCTCACCGGACAAAGAAGGTTTGTGGAGACATTGCGGTGCGGCCGCGGCGTCGATGATATCTTGGACGGCGATGGTTTCGTCGCCAAGGACTTCGAAGGCAAGTTCGTTCCGGCGCAAACTCCAACCTACATTTGCTACTACTGGATACTCAAGGCGCAAGCCTATTTCATCTATGGCGACTTCGAGAACGCCGTGCTCGCGATGGAGCAGGCCTCGGGATTAACCTGGGCCTGTATAGGCCACATCCAAGTCGCGGACTTCCATTTCATCTCAGCACTGGCGTCCGCGGCCATCTGCGAAAGCCGCACCGACAAGGGCTACGTGACAATCGTCGGCAATGTGGACTGGCTCGCTCGATGGGCCGCCACATGCCCCGAGACGTTTCAAGGCAAATATTTGCTGGGGTTGGCCGAAGTAGCTCGCATCGACGGTCAGTTCAAGAAGGCCGAGCGGCTTTACGAGCAGGCCATTGAACTCTCCGCGAGATACGGTCTCCTCGCTGACGGGGCCCTGGCTTGCGAGATCGCCGGCCGTTTCTATCACAGGCGCGGCGCGTTTCAGTCCGCAAAAGACCATCTAACGAGCGCGCGCGATTGTTATCTCCGGTGGGGTGCGACAGGCAAAGTCACCCAGTTGGAGGGAGCATATCCAGAATATTTCAATCCGACGGCTACCACTGGGTCGGAAGCATCTCTGCCACAAGCGAGCGGATCATGGATGGCCGCCGTTCTTGAAATATCGCAGTCTCTCTCAGCCACGATCGACATAGGACATCTCGCGGAAACGCTCCTCAAGAACGCGTTGGATATTTCGGGAGCACATGAGGCTCTTCTTCTCGAACTTCTGGACGGAGAGGTTTGGATAGGGGCGAGGGCGAGTCGGATCGCAAAAGTTACGACAGTCGATCTGACACGAACCAGAGCGCAGGAAAGTTACCTGTCGAACACCACCGTGGTCGAAGTAGCGCGAACTCTCAAAGCCATATGGACCGACGGGGCGGGGAAACAACAAGTCGGACCTGAGGGCGGCGTGTCGACGTCGGTGGCCACAGCGCTCTATCTTCCGCTGGTCAAGAGATCGCGGCTCACTGGAGTGCTATTCCTTCATCGGCCCGCTGATAGTCCGTCGTTCGACGCCGAGGCTATCGCGATTCTGCAGGCCGTCGCGCCACAGGCAGCGATCGCGCTCGAAAATGCCCGGTCATTCGCCGAATTGAACGATGCAAAGGCGCTCCTCGCCGAAAGCGAGCAAGAGTTCAGGATGGCGAACGATACTATGCCGTCAATGAACTGGAGCGCTGACGCCAATGGCGGCGACGAGTGGTTTAACAAGGAATGGTACGAATACACGGGCCTCACGCCACAAGAAGCCTGCAATGGCGGCTGGAAGTACGTTTTCCACCCGGATGACCGGGCTGAGTCCGCGGCGACCTGGTACCGTATCGTCACGACGAGGGAGATGAGCGGCCTCGAGGCCCGCCTTAGGCGACACGACGGTGAGTACCGCTGGTTCATGGTTCGCGCCAAGCCGCTGTGCGATTCCACCGGGCGCATCGTTCGCTGCTACGGCTCTGAGAGCGACATCGACGACCTCAAGCGGGCGGAAATCCTTCTCGCCGGGGAAAAGAGGTCTTTCGAGATGATCGCATCCGGTGAGCCGCTCGGCACGATCCTTGACTCTCTTTGCCAGACGCTCACCGTTCTCAGCGACGGTGCCTTCGTCTCCATCATGCTCATGGACGAAGACGGCGGGACGCTGCGGCCCGCGGGAGGGCACAGGTTGCCCGAAGGATTCAATGAGGCGGTAGGCGGAATTCCGCTTGGTCCGCAAGCGGGTTCTTGCGGCACCGCGGCCTATCGCCAGCAGCCCGTGCTGGTGGATGATGTCGAGACCGACCCGCTCTGGGTGGATGTCCGGCACATCGCCGCGAGGTTCAAGATCAAGACCTGCTGGTCTACGCCGATCATGTCGGCGCGGGGAACCGTCTTTGGCACCATCGCGGTCTATTCCGACAGGCGCAGGACGATGGGCGAACGAGAGCGACAGGCTATAGACCGCTTCACACAGCTCGCCAGCTTTGTCATGGAACGGAAGAACTCCGAGGAAGCGCTCATGAAGAGCGAGGCGCTCTTGGCGGAGGGGCAGCGGATCAGCCACACCGGCAGTTGGGTGTGGCATATTCAGAGCGACCGCCTGGAGTGGTCTGCGGAGCATGACAATATCTTCGGCTATCGCGTTGCGGATGTCGGCGGAAGGCTCCGTGACATGTTCGATCGGATGCAGCCGGACGAACGGGCCTTTGTTGAGGACGCAATGAAAATTGCGCTCGAAGAAAAAAAGGATTTGCAGTTCGAATACCAGGCCACCCTGCCAGACGGTTCAGTCAAGCAGCTGCTTTCCACCGCTCGTCCGGTATTGGGCGATAGTGGCGAGTTGCTGCAGTATGTCGGCATCACAATGGATGTGACGGAGCGCAAACGGGTGGAGGGCGAGCTGCTGCGCAGTGCTGCCCACCTTAGGGAGGTTCAGGCTGAACTGGAGCATGTAGCCCGGGCGACCAGCATGGGCGAGCTCGCCGCCTCGATTGCACATGAAGTGAACCAGCCGCTTACGGGGATCGTCGCAAGCGGTGGGGCGGCACTCCGATGGCTTTCTAGGCCTATTCCCGACGTCAGTCGGGCTATGGTCAGCCTTAAAAACGTAATCGACGACGGGCGGCGCGCCAGCGATATCGTCACCAGAATTCGGAAGATGTTCCGAAAGGATATGACGACGGTAGAGCCGATTGCCATGAGAGAGCTCATTTCGGACGTCACCATCCTTACCCGCGGAGAACTCCAAAAAACCAAGGTCGCGTTCAAGCTCGACATACCTGACGGCCTTCCTCCTGTCCCTGTTGACCGCGTTCAGCTCCAACAGGTGTTCGTCAATCTCATATTGAATGCCATCGAAGCGCTGAGGGAAACTACCGACCGCGACAGAACGCTTGCGATCGATATCGATCATGACGAGGAGTTCATCACGGTCGGGGTCACCGACAACGGCCCCGGTATCGCCGAGGAGCGTGTCGAGAACATCTTCCGCCCGTTCGAGACCTCCAAGGAGAATGGAATGGGAATGGGCCTTTCGATCTGCCGCACGATCGTCGAAAACCACGGAGGGCAGATGCGGCTCGTTATGGGTGTATCGCCGGGATGCCGCTTCGAGTTCACTCTGCCACTTGAAGCTCCCGAGTTTTGACGCGTGGAGGCTTCCGGATCCGCGCCAATGCCACGACCCGAGATCACCGAGAGCAGCCGTCTGGTCTCTACACGGCTCTTGGGGCGGCGCGTTTAAGTCGTGCAGCCAGGAAGTCGACGCAGAGCCTAACTTTGGCGGCGGCCAATCTATTGTGCGGGAATACAGCGTGTATTGGGGCGGCGGGCAGCCTTTGATCTGGCAGGACAATCTCCAGCTTTCCTGAAGCGACATCGTCCTCGACGTCCCATATGGATTTCAGGATAAGACCACGTCCCTGTAACGCCCAGCGATGGGCGAGCTCGCCATTGTTCGAGCCAAGACGGCTCCGGACATTGACCGAGCGGCCGTCTTCGAAAGTCCAGTGCGTGTTCGCAGGGTCGCCGAAGGACACCACGTCGTAATTGACGAGGTCTTCGATCGACGACGGGCGGCCACTTCGATCAAGATAAGCGGGGGCGGCACATATAACCCGCCTGTTGGGCGCGAGCTGTCGTGCGATGAGGCTAGAATCGGCAAGGTCACCAAACCTGATCGCGAGATCATAGCCATCTTCCACGATGTTGATCAGGCCGTCCGTCGTATCCAGGCGGACATTCAGCATTGGATGGGATTGCTGGAATTCGGCGAGTAGTGGCGCTAGCCATCGTACCCCAAAGGCGAAAGTTGCGGTCACCTTCAACGTTCCAATAGCGGAGTCCTTTCCGCTCGCTGCTTCCGTTTCTGCATCCTCTATTTCCGCGAGTATTCGTACGCTTCTGTCATAGAACCGGGAGCCTTCTTCCGTCAGGGTGAGTGACCGCGTCGTTCGGTTGATGAGACGGACTCCCAACCGTTCCTCGAGGCGGGACAGCTTGCGGCTGACAACGGTAAGCGAAAAGCCGAGTTCGCGGGCGGCGCGAGAAAGGCTCCCGGCTTCCGTGACCCGAACGAAGACAAGCATGTCGAGGAAACCATCACTCATATTCTTGCGAATATCGCATGAGACAGTCGACGACAATGTCCATTCTTGCGACTGTCGCAAGCAGCTATCTACTCGTTGTGCCGATCACTGCGGCACACGGTTAGTACAAGGAGAACAGCAATGCCATCTCTCAGCAATCAACGTGTACTCGTCGTAGGCGGCAGTTCGGGGATCGGATTTGCCGTCGCGCAGTCCGCCGTACTGGCGGGGGCGGAGGTAACGATCGCTTCGCGTTCGGCTGAAAAACTTGCCGCGGCCTCCCAGTCCCTCGGGACGGTCAAATCGGCGATCATCGACACCGCCGACGAGATCGGTATCGAGGCCTTTTTCCAGGAAAATGACCCGTGGGACCACATCGTCATCTCGGCCGCGCAGACACCGAGCGGCCCTGTCCGCAAGCTATCGCTTGATGACGCGAAAAAAGCGATGGAGAGCAAGTTCTGGGGAGCCTACCGGGTCGCACGCGCCGCCCGTCTCAGTGAGCGTGGATCGCTCACCTTCATTTCGGGCTTCCTCAGCGAACGTCCATCTGCGTCGTCGGTCCTTCAGGGCGCGATCAACGCCGCCCTCGAGTCCCTTGGCCGTGGCCTAGCCCTCGAATTGTCGCCTGTAAGGGTCAACTCGGTTTCGCCGGGTCTTATAGACACTCCGTTGTGGTCGAAGATGGAGGACGAAAGCCGCAAATCGATGTTCGAACGTGTGGCTGCGAGCCTTCCGGCCAAGACTATCGGACAACCAGGCGATATTGCGAACGCAGTGCTCTTTCTAATGACGACGCCTTTTGCGACGGGGTCGAACGTTCGGGTCGATGGCGGCGGCGTGATAGGTTGAACTGATGCAGCTCGATCACGTAACCCTAAGGACATCCGACCTTGAAGGGACGAGGGAATTTCTGGAAGGCATTCTAGGCCTCAAGATTGGATATCGCCCCTCATTCGGGTTTCCAGGATATTGGCTTTACAACGGCGATCAGCCAATCGTACATCTCATTCCGGGCGACGGCAGTACTGCCGTCCGGAACGCAGAAGGCATCGACCATGTCGCGTTTCGTCTTGATGGGTACCTCAAGTTCCGTGAGGGGCTGGAGTTGAAAGGCATACCATATTCGACGATGGATCTGCCAGAATTAGGTGAACGTCGCCTATTCGTCCGAACTCCGAGTGGGATTCTTATGGAGCTTGTATTCCGCGAAGTCGCTGGGCTGCTGCCATCGTAGAGATGTAGCAGGCTCCGCAGTTTGGACGGTCGCCGCAGACAGAGCGATTGTGCCGTTCACCTTAACCCTTCATGTTCGAGCGGAGCGGACGGCCCAGCATGCCAAGTCTGCCTAAGCGGCACTGTCAATGGCAGGTCGTCGGCGACCGCCAGCTGCGAACAGTACAATTCCGGTCTACGGTAACTTGTCCACGAGGTCGGAAGGCCTAAAGAAAATGGAGTTTGGTCCGACCCTTATCCATCGACGCCTATCTGTGATCTGGCCTGATCCTCATAACGCTTGAGCATTCGCTGCAGAGAACGTCGGTCGAGATGGAGTTTACGGGCGGCAGCCGAGATGTTCGAACTGGTGATCCTCATGATCTGTTCGATATGCTGCTGCCGTACCCAGCCGGCCGACCGTATTTTGCACTCGGCGGGAACCCGATCGGTATCGGACAGCAAGATGTTGAGCAGGAATTCCTCGTCTGTAGGTTTCGGCACCAAATCGTACGCCCCAGCCTTGGCGGCGGCTACCGCGGTCGGGATATCGGCAAACCAGGTATGAACGACGGTTCTCGTTGAAGGGAGGTGAGCCGTTATCAAACGGACCAGATCCATACCGCAGCCATCTGAGAATGGCAGCTCGGTGAGCACGTGAGATGGTCGTGCCTCGAGACACGCCGACATCGAGGCGTTAAGCGTGGAACATCTGACAATTTCGTAGCCGAGCGCTGCCAGATTCGAGGCGAGTGATGCCGATCGCTCAACAAATGGATCTGCGATCAACACGGCCATGGCGGACGGTTCTCGTGTAACCTTGAGGTTCTGGCAATAGTCCATCGGCGTGCCTCGTCCTGTTGTGGGCGAGGAAAGGATATCGGCCGCGTGGGATATCTCTTGTAGAATCTGGCATCGACGAGCGAGCTCAGGATTTGAAGCAGAAGCGGTTTCCTGTGTCGCCGTCCCTGCTGATGATCGTCTTGCTTCCGGTGCGTATGGTCTCCTCTGAGGACCTTGCCCCCTTGGACTCAGCTGTGCCGATCTTCCGCAGCCGCGAAAACTTTATCGCCAGGGGCAATGTCGTGAAACAAGTCCAACTAACGAAGTCGGTTCTGCGCCTGGACATAGCTCAGGCTACGTGACGGTGAGCGCAAGGCCGGGTCGAATGGATTGATCCGGCGCCCGAGCTCGCGAGCCTCGGCCGAGAGAATATCCACCATCGCCTGCAATCTCTCGCCTTCGGCACGTTCGGCAAGCGTGCCGACGCTCAAGGCCGCGACCGCCGTACCGTTCGCATCGCAGACGGCAACGGCGACGCCGGCCATGCCCGGAATGAGACCCGCATTAAAGCTGACGAAACCCTGCTCGCGAGCGTTGGCGAGAAGAAGTCGGAAGCTTGCCTCGTCGAGATGGCTGCGATCGAGCAGGCGTGGCATGTTGAACCGGATAACGGCTTCCCTCTCCGCTTCCGGCAGGTTGGCGAGGATGGCGGTGCTGCCTTGGCCGATACCGAGCGGAACCTTGCCGCCGATGTCGCCGGTGAAGGAACGGATCGGGAAGGGGCCTTCGACACGGTCGAGGCAGACCGCATCATAACCGCTTCGCACAAGCAGGAAGATCGTGTCCGTCAGGGTTGACGATAGGCGAAGAAGTGCCGGCCTGGCCAGCTCGCGCAAACCGTCGGAGCGTCCGGCACGGGCTGCCATCACGAAAAATTCGAGACTGAGGCGGTAGCGTTTCCCGCCGGAAACCTGTTCGACAAACCCCTCGGCGACCAGATCCTGCATGGCGCGATGGGCTGTCGGCTGGTTGCAGCCCACTTCCTTTGCCACATCGATCAGCCGCATGCCGGCAGCATCTGCCGCGCCAAGCGTCTTGAGGATGATCAGCGTGCGCCTTGCACTTGATATCTGGCGAGTATCTTCATCCATTAAATGTAATCCGGATCGAGTTATTCTCACATAAATTTCATATAATGAAATATTTCAATCATAATTTTTCTAATTGGAATTTTTCATTGACCATAGGCAGTTTTCTACTGTCTCTTTCTCCTCGGGAACGAAATTAGAAAAAAGCGCGAAAATTGGCGCAACTGGAGTGGACATGAGCTTTCTGACGCTCAATTCGCTATCGAAAATCTATGGCAATTTCACCGCAGTCGATGCGGTCGATCTGGAGGTCAGCAAGGGCGAATTCGTTTCGCTTCTGGGGCCTTCAGGCTGCGGCAAGACCACGACACTGCAGATGATTGCGGGCCTCGCCGAACCATCGGCCGGCACGGTCACGCTCGACGGCCGCGAAATCACCCGTGAGAAACCGAACCGCCGCGGGCTCGGCATCGTATTCCAGACCTATGCGCTCTTCCCGCATATGACGGTGGCACAGAATGTCAGCTTTGGTCTGGAAATGCGCAAGGTCGGCAGGGCCGAGCGCGATCGGCGGGTGGCCGAAGCGCTGGCGCTGGTCAAGCTCGACCGCTTTGCCGATCGTTATCCGCGCCAGCTTTCCGGCGGCCAACGGCAGCGCGTCGCAATCGCCCGTGCCCTCGTCATCGAACCGCCGGTGCTGCTGCTCGATGAGCCGCTCTCCAATCTGGATGCCAAGCTGCGTGAGGAAATGCAGTTCGAGCTTCGACGCATCCAGCAGACGGTCGGCACGACGACAATCATGGTTACTCACGACCAGGGTGAGGCGCTGTCGATCAGCGACCGGGTGGTCGTCATGGAACACGGAAGGATGACGCAGGCCGATGTGCCGGCGGCGGTCTACGATCATCCGGCGACGGAGTTCATCTCTTCCTTCATCGGCAAAATGAACAACATTCCCGGTATCGCGCTCAAGCTCGGCATCCGGGCGCACGGTGTGATCCTGCCGGCAACCGACTGTCCCGCCACAGAGGGCGAGTCGGCCGTCCTGTCGCTTCGCCCCGAGCGAATTACCATCGTGCCGGCGGGCCAGGGGCATCTGCACGGAGTGGTCAGTGCAAGGTTCTTTTTCGGCAGCCACTGGCTGTTCAACGTGGATACGGCGGTCGGCCAGATCATCGTCTCCTGGCCGAATACGGACGGGTCATTGCCTGCATCCCAGGGGCAGCCCGTCGGACTCTCTTGGTTGCCGGAAAGCGCACGTGTCTCGGCCAGGACGCAGGAGACTTCGAGGATTGACGCATGACGGCGCGGACATCTTCGACGCCGTGGTTTCTGTCTCTCCCCGGCCTGATTTTCTTCCTCGGCATGGTGGTTCTGCCGCTGACGCTGACCGCAGTGCTTTCCTTTCATGCTTATGACTTCAATATAGGTGTGCTCGACAGTTACACGCTGTCGAACTACACGACGGTTCTCTCCGACCCCTATTTTCTTTCGATCTTCTGGCGAACGTTGAGGATCGCCTTTATCACCACGGTTCTGTGCGTCGTTATCGGCGTGCCGGAAGCCTATATTCTGTCTCGGATGTGGAACCCGTGGCGGTCGATCTTCCTTCTCGTCATCATCGGTCCGCTGCTCGTTTCGGTCGTCGTACGTTCCTTCGGCTGGAGCATGCTGCTCGGCTCGACTGGACTGATCTCCAAGGCCAGCATCATGCTCGGTCTCGGCCCGGTCCGCATCCTCTACAGCGAGGCGGCGATCGTGATCGCGCTGGTGCATGTGATGCTGCCGTTCATGATCATACCGGTCTGGACGGCAATCCAGAAGCTCGACCCGGGGCTTGAGCCGGCCGCATGGTCGCTCGGCGCCTCACGCTTCACCGCAGTGCGGCGAATCATCCTGCCGCAGATCTCGCTCGGCGTTCTTTCCGGCAGCCTGATCGTTTTCGGCCTTTCGGCAAGCTCTTTCGCCATTCCCGGCCTTCTCGGCGGGCGGCGGCTGAAGATGGCCGCGACTGTCGTCTATGACGAATACATGCACGAGTTGAACTGGCCGCTCGGCGCTGCCATCGCTTTTATCGTTCTTGTCGCCAACCTCCTGATCATGCTGGCCTATAACCGGATGATCGAGGCCAAGGCGCGCAAGGTTCTGGGCTGAAGGGGGTAGGACATGGATCGCAACGGACCAATCGCCCTCGTCTTTCACACGCTCGTCGTCTGCTTCATGCTGGCGCCCCTGGTGATCATCTGTCTGGTGGCGTTCACGCCAGATAGCACGCTCACCATCCCGACGACCGAGTTCTCGCTGCGCTGGTTCAAGGCCGTGTTCGTCCATCCGGACTTCATGGCATCCTTCTACAACAGCCTGTGGCTGGCGACGCTTGCGGCAACGATTGCCGTGCTGATCTCGCTTCCGGCCGGCATTGCGATCTCGCGCTACGAGTTTCCGGGTCGCGGTTTTCTCAATGGCTTGTTCCTGTCGCCGCTGATCATCCCGCATCTGGTTCTCGGCGTCGCTCTTCTGAGGCTGTTCACGCTGATCGGCGCAACAGGCAGCTTCGGATGGCTGGTGGCAAGCCACGTCGTTGTCGTCACGCCCTATGTGCTGCGGCTCGTGATGGCGGCCTTGACCGGCATCGATCGCAATGCCGAACAGGCGGCACTAACGCTCGGTGCGGGGCCGCTTACCGTATTTCGGCGGATTACCGTGCCGATGATCCTGCCCGGCATTACCGGCGGCTGGCTGCTCGCCTTCATCAACAGTTTCGACGAATTGACCATGTCGATCTTCGTTACCTCACCCCAGACCGTCACGCTGCCGGTCAGGATGTACATGTACGCGACGGAATCCATCGATCCGATGATGGCGGCCGTTTCCGCGTTGATGATCGCCCTGACCGGTATCGCCATGCTCGTGCTCGACCGGGCGTTCGGACTGGACCGTATTCTTGTCGGGCAGAAGTGAACGAAAATGCCACTCCTGCATCGCGTTGCGCGACAGAATGAAGTTCCGATCGGTTTCTCGCTGAACGGCAAACCCTGCGAGGGACGCCGCGGCGACACGCTGCTCAGCGCCATCCTCACCATCGACGAACGGCTCAGGCCCAGCGATTTCTCCCATGAACCACGGGCCGGCTTCTGCCAGATGTCGGCCTGTCAGGATTGCTGGGTGACACTCATAAGCGGCGAGCGGGTCCGTGCCTGTTCGACCCCCCTTGCCGAGGGCATGCAGGTGATTACTCGGGCGGCCAACAGTGCGGGAGAGCCTGCATGAGTGACGCCGCAAAAGATCGGGCTCAGCCTCTCATCGTCGGAGCCGGCCCGGCCGGAATCCGTGCCGCCGCCACGCTTGTTGCAGCCGGGCTTCGGCCGATCGTCGTCGACGAGGCGCCGGCATGCGGCGGGCAGATCTATCGTCAGCCTCTCGTGCCGGATGGCCGCGATGCCAGGGTGCGCTATGGTTCGGAAGCGCCCAAGGCCGAACGGCTTCATAGAGAGTTTGCAGGGCTGCAAGGCAAGCTCGACTATCTGCCCAATACGCTGGTCTGGAACTTGTCGGATGGCGTTGCCGACGTGGCGACGAATGGCGGGCATCGAAGGCTTGCCCATGATGGACTGATCCTCGCCACCGGAGCGATGGACCGCATTCTACCCGTTCCGGGCTGGACCTTGCCCGGCGTATTTTCACTTGGCGGTTCGCAAATAGTCCTGAAGGCACAGGGCTGTGTCATCGGTTCGCGCATCGTCTTTGCCGGCACAGGGCCTCTGCTTTATCTCGTCGCCTGGCAATATATGAAGGCCGGTGTGAAGGTGGCAGCTGTTTTGGATGCTGCACCACTCACCGCCCAAATGGCGATGATGAAGGCCTTGCCGGGCTTTCCCGCCATTGTCCTGCGCGGTACACGTTTCATTGCCGAGATGATGATGAAGGGCGTCGCCTTCCATTACGGGATCAACAAGCTTCGCTTCGAGGGAACGAGCCGGATCGAGGGCGTGTCCTTCGAAGTGCGCGGCAAACGCCGGCATCTGGCCTGTGACGGCGCGGGCTTCGGGCTCGGGCTGAAGCCGGAAACACAGCTTGCCGATCTCGCCGGCTGCCAGTTCGCCTTCAATGAGCGGGATCGCGTTTTCCTGCCGCAGACGGATACCGCTCGCCGGTCCAGTGTCCCCGGTGTCTACCTTGCCGGAGACGGATCCGGCATTGCCGGCGCCGATGCGGCGGAAATGTCCGGTGAAAGAGCTGCCCTGTCGCTGATCGAGGATCGCGGCCTTGCCGTCGATCCGGGTCGGGCAGGCAAGCTTGAAAAAGAACTTCGCAAGATTTTCGCCTTCCGCAATGTCCTCGAACAGTCCTTTCCTTTCCCGTCACAATGGATCGCCGACCTGCCGGGCGACACGATGGTCTGTCGTTGCGAGGAGATCGATGTCTCGGGCATTCGTGACGCCGCCGATCATTTCGGCATTGTAGAGATGAACCGGCTGAAGGCGGTGAGCCGGATTGGCATGGGCCGTTGCCAGGGGCGTGTCTGCGGCTCGGCCGCAGCCGAACTGCTCGCCGCCTCGACCGGCCGGCCGATTTCGGCCGTCGGTCGCCTGCGCGGACAGGCGCCAGTAAAGCCGCTGCCCATGTCTTACGCCGCGATCGCGCCCGCCGTCACCGGGGAGGCTGCGGAATGAAGGTCGATGTCGCGATCATCGGTGGCGGTCTGGTCGGGTGTTCTGCAGCGCTGGCCTTGAGGCAGAGGGGCCTGTCGGTAGCATTGCTGGAACGCGGCTTCTGCGGCGCGCAAGCGAGCGGCGTCAACTACGGCGGCGTGCGCCGCCAGGGCCGGCCGATCGAGCAGTTGCCGCTGGCGCAGCGCGCCCATGCTATATGGCCGAAGCTCAGGCAGTTGATCGGCATCGATGGCGAGTTTCGCCGCACCGGGCAGCTGAAACTTGCCCGCAACGAGACGGAGATGGCCTCGCTCGAAGCCTATGCCAGGGGCGCTGCATCGACCGACCTGAAGCTTGAACTGCTTGGCGCCAATGCGCTTGCCGAGCGCTTCCCGTGGATTGATCGCGAAATCGCGGTCGGTGCCTCCTTCTCTGCCGATGACGGGCAGGCCAATCCGCGTCTCGTGTCTGCTGGTTTTGCCGCCGCCGCGAGGCGGGCGGGTGTCGAGATTTACGAGCAGACGCCGGTGCTTGGCGTCTCGAAGGAAGCCGAAGGGTTTCTCGTTGACGCGCAGGGTGTGCCGGCGATCCGCGCCGCACATCTGGTCAATGCCGCCGGCGCTTGGGCTGGGCCGTTTGCAGATGCTTTTCGCGAGGGCGTGCCCCTCGGCCGCATCTATCCGTCGATGATCGTCACCGAGCCGATGAAAGTGTTCATGACGGTCAATACCGGCGTCGAAGGCGGCGAGGTCTATGCCCGGCAGGTGGAGCGCGGCAATTGCATCATCGGCGGCCAGCGCGGTGCTGCGCGCGCAGACGATGCCGATTTCTCGCGGCCGACGGATGTCGGCGTCACGACAGTGATGCAACGCGCAGTGCGGCTTTTTCCGTCGCTGAAAAATGCCCACGCAATCCGTTTCTGGTCGGGAACGGAGGGGGCGATGCCGGACAAGAACCCGGTGATCGGTCAAAGCAGCACCACATCCGGCCTGATCCATGCATTCGGCTTTTCAGGCGCTGGTTTCCAGATCGCGCCGGGAGTTGGAGAGGTCATCGCCGAGCTGATCACCACGGGTGAGACCACTACACCGATCGATGCCTTCTCGATCGCTCGCTTCTTCGTCGACGCCGCCAAGGGCTCGGGCGCCGGCGCTCCACCGCAGAGCCCTCAATCAAGGGGAACGTGAATGATGAAATCCATCCATGCGGCACTCGCCGCCAGCATCGCATGCCTGACCGTTGCCGGTTCGGCCCATGCCGAAACCAAAACCCTTTATGTCGGGATGAACGGCGGCAATCTGGAACGCACCTTCACCCAAGCAGTCTTCCCGGCCTTCGAAAAGGCAAACGACGTGAAGATCGTCGTCGTGCCGGGCACATCCAGCGATATTCTCGCCAAGGCGACCGCTGCAAAGGATGCGCCGCAGATGAACCTGATGTTCCTCGACGATGGCATCATGTATCGCGCCATCGGCCTCGGCCTTTGCGAAAAACTCAAGGACAGCCCCGAACTTGCCGAAGTCGATAAGGCAGCCCGGATGAAGGACGACATGGCCGTCGGCGTTAACATGGGCATGACGGGTATCGCCTATAACACCAAGCTGTTTGCTGATAACGGCTGGGCCGCCCCGACCTCCTGGATGGATTTCGCCGATCCTAAATTTGCCGACAAGGTGGTCTTTCAGTCAGCCTCCGCCTCGTCCTTCGGCCTGCATGCCTTCCTGATGTTCAACCGCATCCAGGGCGGTGACGAAACCAATGTCGAGCCGGGCTTCACGAAGTTCGGCTCGACGATCGGCAAGAACGTGCTCGAATATATTCCGAGCTCGGCAAAGATCTCCGAGATGACCCAGGCAGGCGAAGCAGCAATTTTCCCGCTGACCCCGACTGCTGTCAGCACGCTCAAGGCGCAGAACATCCCGGTTGAATACGCACAGCCAAAGGAAGGCTCCGTGGTGCTGATGTACACGGCCTGCACGATCGCCAAGAACAGCGAGCCGGAACTGACGCAGAAGCTCGCAGCCTATCTGCTGTCGGCCGATGCGCAGTCCGCGGCGCTGGATGCGGGCGATGTCTACCCGTCCAACCCGAAGGCGGTTGCTTCTACGCCGGAAGGCAAGGTGAAACTTGACGCATTCCAGACCTACATGAAGACCGCCGTTGTTCTCGACTGGGATGCGATCAATGCCAAGCGCGCCGAATGGAACAGCCGCTGGAACAAGATGATCGAACAATAAGCCGTTCGCCCTGACCTTCATGTCGCCGGAAAGCTTTACGGGAGCTTTACATCCCGATGGCGCTTTCCGGCGTCTTCCTTGAATGCGCTTGTGGAGTGCCGCGTGAGCCTCGTCATCATCAGAAAAAACGCCCCGACGGCTCCCTGGCAGCAGGCATTTGCCAGTCAGGCACCCGATCTTGCCGTCCATGCCTGGCCAGAAACGGGGCCGCTGGAAGAGGTTGACTATGTGCTCTGCTGGGCACCGGGCGCCGGGGAGATTGCGCGTTACCCCAATCTAAAGGCGGTGTTCTCGCTGGGGGCAGGCGTCGATCATCTCCTGAGCGACGACACGATCCCGCTACATCTGCCGATCGTACGCATGGTCGACAAGTCGATCACAGATGGCATGGTGCAATACGTCGTCATGTCGGTGCTTAACCATCATCGCCGCATGAATGAGATGCGCGCGAACCAGGCTGAAAAGATCTGGCAGAAACTCGATCTCTCAAATCCGCAGATCGGCATCATGGGCATGGGCGGCCTCGGCAAGGCTAGCGCTCGGGCGCTGGCGGCGATGGGATACAGGGTTCGCGGCTGGAACCGAAGCGGGCGGCCGGTCGAAGGCCTAGAAGTTTTTGGCGGGGCGGGGTGTCTAAAGCCCTTCCTGGCTGAGACCGATATCCTGATCAGTCTTCTTCCACATACCGAAGAAACGATTGGCATTCTCAATCGGGAAACATTCGCAGCGTTGAGGCAAGGTGCCTACATCATAAATGCCGGGCGTGGCGAACAATTGGTCGAGGAGGACCTGCTGAGAGCGTTGCGCAGCGGCCAGATCTGTGGCGCCATGCTCGACGTCTTCTGCAAGGAGCCATTGGCTGCAGACCACCCTTTTTGGGGCGAAGAGAGGGTTACTGTGACGCCGCACATTGCCAGTTGGGTCGATCCCGTCGCCGGTACGGCGCATGTTCTGCGCGCGATCGAAGCTATCAAGCACTGCGAGATTCCGGAAGGTCAAGTTGATCGGACCGCTGGTTACTAATCCCTCTCAACGAATACGGATAAGGGTATCATAGAAGCAGAACGGAACCCACGTGGCCCGTATCGACAGATAATTTTACAGAATCCGACCTTCTATGTGAGGTACCGAAAGTGGTACCTGATGATTGATACTTTTTTACCATAAACAGCTCACGAGAGAGTAAGGCACTCACGCCATCTGTTCATGAATATCATGCCGTCAACGCTTGAATAATCGATGAAGTATAGACGCCTCGCGCTTTCCCGAACTAACCTTTTTCGACGCATGGAAATTAAAGTGTAGATTATTTTTTTATTTCCTTTATTAGTGTCTTTGGGGAGAAGAAATATGCGCGTTTCAGTATTTCTTGTGAGTGACAGTACGATCGTTGCTTGTGCCATGGCGCAAGCCATAAGAACTGAATTTACGCAGGTCTCACACTCTCCTTCCTTCTCAAGCGTGGCAGAGCTGGTAATCGACTGGGACGATACTGTCGTCATCATCGATGCAGTCAATCCCAAAGAGCTAGTTGCGCAACTCAATCGTAACAACGATGCCGTAGACACATCGCACATTATCGTCTTGATGCGGGCAAACCAAAGTGTCGACGAGTATCGATCAATTATCGGAAAAGTGGGCGCGTTGCTGCCTGATGGTGCCTCGTTGCAGGAAATAGCGCTTGCTGCGCGCATCGTTCGCCATGGGATCACGCTATTGCCGACGGTTGCCGTTGCGGGCCTGGGACATTCCGGCGTTAACGACGACATGAATGCTCGGGCTCTTGAGGGATGCTCTTTTACAGATCGCGAACATGCTGTGCTCGGACTGATTTCGAAGGGGGCAAGCAACAAAGTTATCGGCCGAAAACTGGATATTACAGAGAGCACCGTTCGTGTCCATGTTCGGGCCATCCTGAAAAAGCTCGGAATGCAGAACCGCACCCAGGCGGCGCTTTATGCCGTGGGTCACAAGGGCATGCAGGTCGGCTCGGATTTCTTCCGGCCGGCAACAACCGTGATGTCGGCTATTTGCGGCTTTGTTGCAGTCAATCTACGAACATTCATGCCCGAATTCACCGAAACGTTCCTGCTCCAGGCTTCGATTATCGCCTGAGCATGCTTTTCCTGCGCCACTCGGCTTGATTACGGGACAACCATCCCGTCTGTCTTATCCCTTTTGGATTATCGCCGTTCGAATTTAAGACGTGAACAGGATCTTGCTCTTGCAGTCCGCTTCCGTTCCGCGCCTGCGGCATCTCAAGAGTCGACCCTCGATAGCTCCAGCCTCGGCGAGCCTGCCGCCTCCACTCCATAAAGCTCTCTTCCGCCCCGCTGCGACTGCCAGTGGCGCTTTGCCGGGTTTCATTCAGAAACTGGCGTTTCGTGTAGAGCGATGTGCGTTTTGTTTAGTCGTTAACTATTCGTTTACCTCAATTGACCAAGCGCTTCGGCCTTTTGGGAGGTTTGTGATCGCAATCGCTTCAAGCACACTGCGGGGTGGGGACAAGCCCGGAAAATCACGGGCTGTCGGAGCACTTCGAGCGCGAGATCAGCGCTCTTCCTTTTGGGAGCGATCATGGATAACGAAAGCAAATCCGGCAAAATCATCGTGACTTCTGTCGCCGAATTGACATCCCCCTTGGGTGGTGTGGTCGGTAAGGTGGCTGGCGCCAAAGGCTTCCTTCTCGAAGTGTCTGTCGGTGGGTTACAGGAAATCCTGATTGCCTTTTCCAACGGTCGCAACGAGCCTCTTCGATCGACTTTGTCCATTGGTAGTCAGGTGCCGGAAGTCGTCGAGTTTGAGCCGACCGGCTCTTGGACGACCTTCTCCAACAGGGTCCTTCATATCGATCTTGCGGAGGGGATGCATGTCCTGACCTTCTCGTCACTCAACGATGCCGGTGCGGAAATTGCCAGCGTTAGCAATCTCGGTCCTGCCAGTGGCGGCAAGTCCGGCCGTTCGCTCCTGACGTCGGCTGCCCTTGCCGGGTTGAACATTGCCGCCGTCGGCGCGGTTGCGCTGGCGCTGAGCCCCAGTGTCCAGCACGCGACGGAAGAAAAGCCGAGGGCTGCTGCGACCCCTGACGATACGCCGCCTGCTCCGCGGGCCGAAGAGGTTGCAAGTCTTGCAGCGACACCTTTGTCTACCACCGCCAACTCATCGAACGAAGCTCAGGAAGAGGCGTTTGCGATACCGGATGGCAAGGCGGACCTGACGACCGGCACCGTACCGCAAGATGCACCGGTTGATATGGCTTCCGCTGCAATACCGGAAACGAGCGGACGCGATTTCCGCTTTATCGGCGCCGGTGATATCTCGCCTTCCGGCCGCGAAGGCGGTCCCGTTTCTTATTCTACGCCGACCGAGATCGGAGGACAGGCTGCAACCCGCTCCATAGCTGTGCTGGCCACTGTCGAGTCTTCGGTAGACAGCCCGGTTTTGGTTGCAGAAGAACCTTCGGTGGATGAGGCTGAGGAAGCGATGGAGCCGCCAGTCGAACCGGTGGCCGAGCCGCCAGCCGTCACCGCCATGCCCTTGCGCATTCAGGCCGAAGTCGCCACGCTCGGCAATTCCGGTGGCAACGTGACGACTAATCCGAATGTCGTTCATAAGGACACCGCCGGCACAGGCGACATCCCCAATGCGGATGCGGCCGATGGCGACGCCTATGTGGATTTTGCCGGCGTCGGGACCAATAACAATATCGGCAACGGCCAGTATATCGAATGGACATTCTCGGTAGGTCAGGCGGGTTTCTACGACATTGGTTTCGGTTATGCGTTTTCCTCGACCGTTACCACTCGTCCGATGCGTCTCGACGTGAACGGCCAGCTCTGGGATCGCGTCTTCGACTTCAACGGCACTGCCAATAACGCCACCTATTCGGAAAGCGGCACCCGTGTTCTGCTGCAGGCCGGAGAAAACACGATCCGCCTGACGGCAAACGGCTTTTCGGGGCCGAATATCGACTATCTGGAAATCCGCAATGCCGATCCGAACATGATCGTCATCCAGGCGGAAAGCCTTGTCGCCCAGGTCGGCAACAATTCCAACGGCGCTATAAATCGGCCGATCAATCTGTCGAACACGCCTGCGAGCGAAATTTTCCGATTTGGTGCCGAAGGCGAATCTTATCTCGACTGGGCGCAGAGTGCCGCGGCACAGGTTTCGATGACATTCGACGTTCCGGTTTCCGGCACCTATTCTTTCATGGTCACCTATGCCAATGGCGGCACTACAAACCGGCCGTTGAAACTTTATAGTGACGCGGTCGCAGGCGATCCGCTGCACACGCTCAACTTCGCCTCCACACAGGCCAATGCGGTAAGGGCGCGCCCGACCGATCTTCCCACCAATGTCCAGACAGCCCCGGTCGGCGCTACCGGTATCGGTCAGGGCTGGGAAGGCTGGTCAGTCGAAACCGTGACTGTGCATCTTGAGGCCGGCTCCAATACACTGATCCTCAGCGGCGCCGGTGTCACGACCGGTCCCAACATCGACAAGTTCGTCATCAAGCTCCTGGAAGCGGATCCGACGCCTGTCGAAAATACGGCTCCTATCGCGCTCGACCTGACGGTCGAGGGGGTAGAGGACAATCAGATCACGATCGACGTCGCCGAATTGATTTCCGACGCCGAAGACGATGCACTCACCATCACCGCAACTGTGCCGGCAGGGCAGGGCACAGTCTCCGTTCTCGGCACCGTCATCACCTTCACCCCTGCCGCGGATTTCCACGGTATCGCATCGATCAGCTACACGGTGACCGATCAGGACGGCCTGAGCGATACATCAACCATCACCGTCACTGTCGAATCGGTCAATGACGCGCCGTTGCTGTTTGGCAGCGTCGGTCCACAGAATGTCGTTGCAGGCAGCGCACATGCCATCGACTTGCCACTGACCACCGATGATGTGGACGGTGACGATGTCCTGCTCATCATCGCCAATGCCGAAGACCTGCCGGACGGCTTTTCAATCGTTGCGGGCAAACTCGCGATTGCGGCAAATGTCGATCCGGGCTCTTACTCGGTGGAGATTGCCGGTTCTGACGGGACGCTCAGTTCTGCCCCGATTACGGTCACCATCACCGTCACTGCCGAGCCGGTCGACCCGATCGACCCTGTCGATCCCACCAATGCGGCGCCTGAAATCTCCAGCGAACCGGGCTTTGTCATCAACGAGAACAGTTTGGCTGTGGGCCAGATCATCGCCTCTGACGACGATGGAGACCTGCTGCAATATGCTCTCTCCGGAGCTGATGCGAACAGGTTCACCATCGATACCAATGGCAACCTGTCGCTGATCGCAGCGCCCGATTTCGAAAGCCCGAACGATGCGGATGGCGATGGAGTCTATTCCGCGACCGTGACCGTCAGCGACGGACAGACCAGTACGGCGCAGGCCATCGCCGTCACGATCGCCGATATCAACGAAGCGCCGACAAGCATTTCGTTTACGGGCGCAAACACATTTGCGGAAAACGTGGCTCAGGGCACCGTGCTGGGCGCGGTCGTCGGCTCCGACCCGGATGGCGACGTGCTGTCCTATGTGGTCAGCGACGCCCGTTTCTCGATCAATGCCGGCCAGCTGGTCGTCGCACCGGGCGCCAGCTTCGACTTTGTCGCAGAACCGTCTGTCCAGATCGTCGTCAGCGCCACGGATGGTGTGCTCACGACCACACAGGCCTTTACCTTCGGCGTGACCGAGGTGCCGGATACGCCGGTCGAACCGGTCGATCCGCAGTTGATCGTCTTCAGCCAAGCCGGCCTGACGCCTTACAGCACTCAAGACAGCGGTCCCGGCGGAGTCATTGCCGATGGCGGCAACACGCTCACCCTTAACGGCAATTTCTGGAAACGCGCTTCGCTTGGGGAAAGCTATACGATCACCGAAAACACCCAGTTGACCTTGAAGGTCACAATCGGGAGTTCCCTGTCGGAAATCATAGCCATCGGCTTCGACGACGACGAACTGCCTTTCGAAGCAAGCGACAAGTCGATCTATCAGATCGCCGGCAACCACAGCCAGTCTTCCTTTATTGACCTGCGCAACGGCTCGGCCGGAACACCTGGCCAGGTGATGACCGTCACCATCGATCTTTCGGCCCATGCCGGCAAAACGATCAGTTCGCTAGTCTTCATCGCCGACGATGATCAGGCCAGCAACGGCCTCGGCTCGGTCAGCTTCTCCAACGTGCAGCTTGCCGAGATCGAGCCGGAAAACACGGCACCCGGCGTGGTCGGCGGCGGCTTCACCGACATGAGTGTCAACGAACGCGGCATGCTCGAAGTCGATCTGCCCTTCGTCGATGCCGATGGCGATACGCTGACCTATACGCTGGATGTGAAGACTGCGCAGGGCAATCCCGCCCAGGGTTTTGCCGGCCTTGTCTTCGAAGATGGAGTTCTCTCGGGTCCTATCTCTGCATTGCCGGGAAGCTATACGGTTACCGTCGTCGCGACCGACGGCCGCGGCGGTTCCACCAGCAGTGACTTCGTCCTGACGGTTGCCGACATCAACGATGCTCCGGTCGCCGACACATCCATCCAGTTCGAGCCGATGGAGGCAATGACAGGAGATGAGGTCTCAATCGACATCTCGTCCTTCAGCGATGCATTTTCCGATATCGACGGCGATCAACTGACCTTCTCGGTCGAAGACCTGCCGGCTGGCCTCAGCCTCAATGCGGAAGGTGTTATCGTCGGTACGCCGACGCAACCGGGCGAGGGCTTCTTTACCGTTGTCGCGACTGATCCTTCCGGACTTCGGGCGGAAATTCAGGTTCCGTTCCTTATCGGCGGTGAGCCTACGGGCGAGGCGAGCTTCGTTGTCGAAGCGGAGGCATTTACCGGTCTCGGCTCGGCAACCGGCTTCTATCTTTCGGCGGCACCTGCCGCTTCCGGCGGCCAGTTGATCCGCACCAATGCCAACCAGTCGGCCAATGTCACGACTGTTCTATCACAGAACGGCGTAACCGAAGGCTGGTATACGGTGACCATCAGCGTCTTCGACGAGACCGACGGCAGCGCCACATTCTCCCTGAAGATCGGTGACACGGTTCTGGCCACCAATCTGAGCTTCGACAACAACGGCACTTTCGACAATCCGTCGGCGACGCGTGGAAACGCTGCGCAGGCCGGCAACCTGAAGACGATCACTTTCACCAGCCCGGTCTTCATCAATGGCGCAACCATTGCGCAGCTTTCCGGCCAGTCGGATAGCGGCGAGCACCTGCGCATCGACAAACTGACCTTCACCCCGACGACAGGACCGCTGCAGCAGGCGCCGGGCGCTGTGACCCTGACGGGCGGCTCGATCAACGAAAATGTCGTGGCAGGCATCATCGGTACGCTTTCGGCTACCGATCCGGACGGTAGTAGCGCCGCGATCGTCTACACAACGACGGACGCGCGGTTCACCATCGAAGGCAACACGATCCGCCTGGCCGACGGCGTGAGCCTCGATCACGAGACGCAGGAGACCATTACCGTCTCCGTCAAGGCAACCGACACGCAGGGTCTTTCGACCACGACGAACCTGACGATCAATGTCGGTGACGTTAACGAAGCCCCGAAGCTCCAACCGGGCGCCGATATTGCCGATGTCGTGCTGGATGCCGGCGAGGGGACAACGATCAATCTCGCCACGGCGCTCGGTGCTACCGATCCGGATGCGGGCGACAGCGTCAGTTATGTCGCGACACTTGCCAACGGTTCGGCGCTGCCGACCGGTATCAGCATTGCCGGTGGCGTGCTGACCGTCGCGGCGAACGTGGCCGCCGGTACCTATGCCATTTCGGTTGCCGCTACCGATGGTGAACTGTCGAGTACACCGGTGACCTTCTCGGTCACTGTCGGCGAGCCGGTGATCCTCGTGCCGTTCTCGACCACGATCCAGGCGGAAACCGGCACGATCACCTCATTCGACAACGGTGCGAACACGACGATCACGACCATCCGCGACCCTAGCAACCAGGAATCCTCCGGTACCGTGGGCCTCGTCAATGGCTTGCGTCCAGGCTTTTCCGGCACCGGCTATGTCGATTACGGCGACACGGCGGGCGATCGCCTCAACTACAGTGTCGATGTGCCGGCAGCCGGCACCTACACGTTCAGCATCCGCTACGCCAGCAACAGCGCCCGCCCGCTTAATCTCATCGTGAATGGCGGCACGGCGCAATCACTGCCCTTCGTCGCCACAGGCACCAACACGTCCGGCCCGGCGGAAGGCTTCAACAACTGGTCTTTCCAGACGGTGACCGTGAGCCTGCAGGCAGGCGCGAACACGTTCTCGCTTGCCATCCCGCCGGGTGCGACGACCGGCCCGAACATCGACTCCATCCAGATATCGGGCAATGTACCCTCGACCGGTGACACGTCTGCCGATGCCGACGAGGTCCCGTTGTTCCTCTCCGGCCCGCAGGGACCTCTGAGTGGTGCGGGTGCCGACTCCATCAACTTCAATCTTGCCGGTATCGACGACGACATCGTCAAGGTGGAGATGAGCTTCAATGGCGGCGCAACCCGTGTCCTAGTCAATCCGGACGCCGACGGTGACTATGCGGTCGATGGTTCGGCGCTTGCGGCGGGCAATTATGCGGCGATCGCCTATGTCACCGACGCCGCCGGAAACGTGGCGCAGTCGCAGATGAACATCACGATTGCCGGTCCGGTTGTCGTTGCCCCGTTCACCATCCAAGCGGAAGACGAAACGAAGGTAACAGTCAACGATACCGGAACAGGCGATAGCGATACGTCTCTCACCCGTGAGGTCAATGCCACCCGTCCTGATGCAACGGGCAACTACCGTGCCGGCGCGAATGGCGATGCCTATATCGACTTCGGCTCAAATCCGGGCGATGCGATCACTTTCAACGTGAATGCGCCGGCGGCAGGCACCTACCTCGTCACCTTCCGCTATGCCAACGGAGCCACGACGGATCGTCCGCTTGTTATGGCTGTCAACGGTGCAAGCGAAGGGTCTGTTTCCTTCGTTCCAGGCCCGATCACCGGCACCGGCGCGAGCGCAACGGGCTGGACGTCCTGGATCGAGAAGAGCGTCGAGGTGACGCTGACGGCAGGGGCGAATACTATTCGCCTTGAAATTCCGGCCGGTGCGGTCGGCGGCCCCAATATCGACCAGGCAACTTTTGAATATCTGGATGGCGAAGGCCCGCAGAACCCGACCGAGCCGTTCTCGGTCACTATCGAGGGCGAAACGTTCACGATCACGGATATCGAGGCGAATGCCTCGACGCCGGCCGACACCGTTTATCGCACGCCCACCAACAAGGAAGGTGGGGCCAATGTCGGCAATAGCGGGCCCGGCCTGACCTATGACAGCAACGGCCTGCGCCCCGGTTACGAGGGCACCGGTTATCTCGATATGGGTGGTGAAGTTGGCGACAAGGCCGGCTTCAACGTCACCGTCGATCAGGCGGGCACCTACCAGCTGACGATCCGCTACGCCAATGGCGGCACGACGGATCGACCGATGTCGCTTTCCGTCAATGGCGAGAACCAGACGATCTCGATGAACTCGACCATCCCGACGGGCGGCACCGCCGACCAAGGCTGGGCGAATTGGGTAGAAGTGACGTTCGATGTCGAACTGACCGCCGGCTCCAACGCCATTTCGCTGGCCAATACGACCACTAACGGTCCGAACATCGACAATGTCACGATCAGCCGCGAGGGGGACGAGGGGCCAGGCGAAACCCGCGATCTCATCCGTTTCGAGCCGGTGGTGAAGATCAACTTTGAACCTGCGCCGGGTCAGACAACGCAGGGCTTGCCGACAGGCTACCAGACCCCGACGGGTTATCTTGCCGATACCGGTGCCGCATACGGTAACCGAGGCAATGGCTTCTCTTATGGTTGGGTGACGGAAGCGAGTGTTGCCGACGGAACCGCCAATGGCACGATCGCTTCCGCCCAGCCGGCAAATGCGCATTGGTACAAGGATACCGTTTCCGGTGCATCCAACCTGCAGAAGACCTACGCGCATTTCGAATATCCGGGTGCGGGAGCTGCCGGTGCGCGGGCCTGGGAAATGGCGCTCGAAAACGGCACCTATCAGGTGACGATGTCGGTTGGCGACACGGCGGGAGCCTTCGATTCCAACTACATCATCAACCTCGAGGGCGTGAACGTCATGCCCGAGTGGACACCGGCAAACCCGATCAACGGCAGCCAGAACGGCGGCGGTTTCCGCTCGACGCTGGTCACGGCGGTTGTGACGGTGACGGACGGAAAGTTGACGATGGACTCCATCGGCGGCGTCAACACCGAAATCCAGTATCTCGAAGTGGAGCGCATTCCCGACCTGACGCCCGGCGACGGCCGCAGCGCCGACCAGGACTTCTCCTTCTTCGTCGCACCCGTGGCTGCCTCGCTGGAGGACGGCCAGGTGTCTATCGCGATCGGCCCGGATGGCGAATTGCCTACCGGCATCGACCCGACCTCGACCTTCGTCGTCGGCATCAACCTTCAGGCCGAAGGTAACCGTGGCCCGAATATCGCCTATACCGACAATATCAAGCTGATCGAGACGCTGACCGGCATCGAAGTACCGGTTGCGATCCAGATCAGTGGTGGCGCCGATACGCTCAACATCCGCCCGCTTCAGGACCTGAAGGAGAATACCAGCTATACGCTGAAGGTTCAGGACGTGATGGACCTCGGTTCGATCACCGATCCGAACGGTGCGCTACGCCAGTTCCAGGACCTGACGACGACTTTCGTCACTGGCACGGCGCCCGAAGATGTTCCGCGCGAGGTCGCTTTCTCGACCGATGTCATTCTCAACGGCTTTGCCGATGGCGCCTTTGGTTATACCACAATCGAATTCGGCCCGGACGGCAAGCTCTATGTCGCCACTATCACCGGTGAAATCCATCGCTGGGATGTTAACGCCAACGGCACGATCGACAAGGCCTCGCAGGAAACGCTGTCACTCAGCTATCTGGAAGCACCGGGCGGCGAACGCCGCGGCATTGTCGGCTTCGTCTTCGATCCGGAAGATTCGAACACGATCTGGATTTCCGATAACGCACCGATCCCCCGTGAATCCAAGGCTTTCGACACACCGGAATTTTCCGGTCGGGTCAGCAAGGTCACGCTCAGCGAAGTCTTCGAGAATTCGACGGCGGAGACATATATCACCGGCCTGCCGCGGTCCGGCGGCGACCATCTGACCAACAGCCTCGAATTCCGTCGCAACCCCGATTACACCGCGGCGAACGGTGAGCCGGAATATCTCCTTTATCTCAGCCAGGGATCCAACTCCGCTGCCGGTGCTGCCGACGGCGCATGGGGGAACCGTCCAGAACGCCTGCTCAATGCGGCAATTCTCGAGATAGATCCAACGCGCGATGCGCCGACGGGCGGGTTCAACGTACAGACCGAGCCCAGTGTCGCCGGGAACCCGAGCTATCAGTCACCGGCTGCGAGCTTCAATGCGAACGGCACTCATTCGACATTCTACAATCCGTTCGCCCCTGATGCAGTTCTGAGCATCTATGCTACCGGCGTGCGCAATGCCTACGACCTTGTCTGGCATTCGAACGGCAATCTCTACGTGCCGACCAACGGCACGGCCTCTGGCGGCAAGACGCCGACCGATCCGACCCAGCCGGGTCTCGATACGACGATCGCCAACTCACCGAAACAGTACGACTATTTCTTCACTATCGATGAGGGCGGTTATTACGGCCATCCCAACGTGCTGCGCGATCAATATATCCTCAATGGTGGCAACCCGACGGGTGGCCGGGACCCAAACGAGGTTGTCGGCGGCAATGACGGCAACAGCAATACGGATGGATACCAGACCGGCGTTCAGCCGGATCCGGACTACGATCTCGATGGTGTCTACAATCTCGGCTACAACCAATCGCCGAACGGTGCGATTGAATATACCGGCGGGGCCTTCGGCTCCAACCTCAAGGGTGCCGTCCTCTTCGCCCAGTTCTCGACCGGCGACAACGTTCGCTACATTCGTGTCGACGCACAGGGCAACATCATCGATGATGATGTTCTGCGCCGCCCAGATGGTTCCGTCATCGATGACTATATCGATCCGCTCGACATCATAGAAAACCCCGTTACCGGCCAGCTTTACCTGATGACGCTGAACCGCAGCACGGGTGCGAGCCAGCTGATCCTGCTTACCCCGGCGCCCGGTGGCGTTACGCAGGATCTGACGGCCGACGAGGGCAACAATCTCGCCCTCGTCGCCGTCGACGTCAGCGATCCTGAAACTGCGGTTTTCCGCATCGACGGTCTCGATGATGACATTACGGCGATCCGCATTTCCTTCAATGGCGGGCCGAAGCAGACGATCACCGTCAATGCGCAGAAACAGTTCACCATCGATCTCGGAACAACCTCCGGGCCGGTGACCGCCAGCCTGGAAGTTACGGACGATGCACTGAACAGCAAGACTGTGAGCCTGAATTTCGTGCCTGGTGAGGAACCTTCCGGTGAGGACTTCGTGCTTCTCACCACCATCCAGGCGGAAGACAAGACGCCGAATGATGGCACCTCCGTTGTCGTGCCGACCGGGACAGCGCCGCAGATTCAGATCCGCGATGCTTCCAATATCGAGCCCGGCAATGTTGCCGGCACGGTGAACGGGCTGCGCCCGGGTGCTTACGGCACGGACGGGAATACAAACAGCAATGATGGAATTCCGGGTGGTTATGCAGATTTCGGCTCCACAAATGCCGATTTCATCAGCTTCAACTTCTCTGTTCCGTCGGATCAGGCCGGCAATGCCATCCTGCGCTTCCGCTACGCCAATGGCGGCACGACGGACAGGCCGTTGCAGCTCGAAATCAACGGCACGATCATCAAGGTCCAGTCCTTTACGCCAACCTCGGTTACCGATGGTTCCGACCCCTGGAACAACTGGCAGACGATCGAGATCCCGGTCGTGCTGACGGCAGGCGCCAATACGGT
Organism: Aliirhizobium wenxiniae; assembly: GCF_014201355.1. Taxonomy (GTDB): domain Bacteria; phylum Pseudomonadota; class Alphaproteobacteria; order Rhizobiales; family Rhizobiaceae; genus Neorhizobium; species Neorhizobium wenxiniae. Next base: position 293,623 of record NZ_JACHEG010000003.1, on the reverse strand, counting down.
GACCCTGCGTTCAGTCTCCAACACCGGCCCAAATATCGACCAGCTGGAAGTGCTGGTGGCGAGCGAAGGCAATTCCGTTCCCAACGATGGCGAAATAGTCGTCGATGGCACGACCTACGTCAAATACGAGGCGGAAAAGGCCGATCTCGGCGGGGCGGCGATCATCACCGAAAATCGCAATCAGTCCGGCGGCGCCTTCGTCGACTATGTCGGCACGGCCGACCAGTCGGTAAGCTGGACGATCTCAACAGGCGCCAGCGGAAGTTACGGCCTCGATATCCTCTATGCGCTCGGTTCCGGCAAGGCAGCGCGCCCGATGACCATCTCGGTCAATGGCGTGGCCGTGCAGGTCCTGCCATTCGCTTCGAACTCGAATGCCGGGGAAACTGTCTGGGGTCCGCAGTCAGTTACACTCGACCTGTCAGCCGGCACTAACGTCATCACCCTGACGGCACCCGGCGGCAATGGTCCCAATATCGACTATATCCGCGTTACCAAGAATGCGATCGCGGTCTTTGAGCCGGATTACGCCGAGATCGACGGGGCAGGACGCATCGAGCTTGAAGCAACCGATGGCTCTGCTCATACGGTTAATGGCAGCACCGTCGACTTCTACTTCACTGTCGATGCGGATGGCACATACAAGCTGGACGTTGCGGCCAATGCCAACGCCGCCAATGGTCAGTCGCTGAAGTGGTTCCTCAACGGCGTCGAGGTTGATATCAGCGCCTTTCCGGGTGCCGGAACGGCAGGGGAGGAGTCCGTCTATCTGACGCTCGAAGCCGGTGAGAACTATCAGTTGCGCATCGTCTCGAACGCTCCGGGTGCCAATGGTCTCGACTATCTCGATATCCAGCCGGCACCGGGTAATCCCAATGCCGATATCGCAGTGCAGAGCCTTGATGCCGCCTATTTCGACGACCGGCTGCATTTCTCCTATATCGAGAACCCGGATGCAGTCGAACCTGGTGCGCCGCGCGACTTCAAAGACACTGGTACGGTGCGCCTCACCAATACCGGCACCGAGCCACTGACGATCAGCACCTACCAACTCACCGGCCCGTTCGTGTTGCAGAACCCGAATGCGCTGAATGGCGCTACGATCGCGCCCGGTTCCTTCCTTGACGTCACGGTCGTCTTCAATCGTGCGGCCTATACGCCGCCGACAACCAACGTCGATGCGACCTCGACCGTCTTCGAAGGCCAGTTGAAGCTCATCACCAACGACCAGGACAGCCCGGTCGCAAACATAAAACTTGCCGGCTTCTGGCAGGCACGCGACGAGGGCGGTCAGGAGCCTAATGTCAACGAGATCTGGAAGATCTTCGGCTTCGGCAACGTCATCGAAGGCTTGAGATTGCAGGGCGGCGGCGAGAACTCGGTTCTCTCCACCAACGACGTTTTCGCCAAGACGGACGAAACGGAAGTGCTGTCTCCTTACTGGAAGCTTGCCGATGGGGTGACATCCGCGAAGATCACCCAGATCGCGGCATTCCACGGCCCCGGCGGCGCCACGATCGGCATCCACAATCCTGGCAATAAAGGGCAGGGCACCACCTTCTGGAACCACGAAGGCAACGACAACCAGCGCCTTCTGCCGAATGCCGGCAATGACAACACCTTTGCCACCCGCAACTTCACCAACAATGATATCTCTGACGGATGGGCGGGCAACGAAATCTTCGGCATTACCGTGGCCGGCCTTTCTACCGACCCGCGCCTTAACCCGACCGGCGGCGTCATCGTCCCCGGTGCGCAGCAGGGGCATACGGTGAAGATGTTCCAGGCGCTCGATGCCAACGGCAACGTGATCCCGAACGTCTATCTCGGTATCATGGACTATACCGGCATCAACTACGATTATAACGACAACCTCTTCGTCATCGAAGGTGTCCAGCCGGTCGGTTTCGGTGCGGATATGGTCATTTCCGGTCTCGACGATGCTGCGGCAGACGACCGTCTAGTGTTCACCAATATCGATCAGCCGGTGAATGCCGCGCAAACCTTCCGCAACGAAGCGACATTCACCATTACCAATGATGGCTTTACCTCGCTGACGCTGACGAGCCTGGTTCTTTCCGATACCTCGGCCTTCGAGTTTGTCGGCACTGTTCCTACGAGCGTTGCCGCCGGCGCCTCGGTTCAGGTCACCGTCCGCTTCAAGGGTACCCATGCCGGCAATACTGCCGGTGCTGATATCTACAAGGCAACGCTGACGATCAACTCCAACGACTACGATGGAGCCCAGATCATCCAGCTTGCCGGTCTGGCGCAGGAATTCTCCGAAAACAATTCGGAGCCGACCGTCGAACAGATCGTCGAAGCCTTCGGTTATTCGACTGATATGGCGCAGGGCCAGCTTGCCAATGGCGGCGAGGTGGAAACCGTCGGCGACGAAGTCCTGATGCCTTATCTGGAAAAGCTCGATCCGTCGAAGGGCGTCGAAATCATCCAGATGGCTGCCTTCCTGCAGCAGGGCAATGTCGCTCGTCTTGGCTATCATCAGGTCGGCACGAGTGCGGTTACCAATCTCTTCGCCAATGACGATCAGCAGGGCCAGACGGTTCTGCCCGATCAGTTGGTGACGGGAACGGGGGCAGGTGCCTCGGTCGCCCGCGGCGTCATCAACCAGAACACGCCGTTCGGCCTGTTCATCTCGGTTGATGGTCGCCCGACCTACTCGTCCTGGACCGATCCGGAAGCCAACAAGATAGATCCCAATTTCGGTCAGCTTGTCGGCGAGGACCAGGGTCACCTGATCCGCTTCTTCGAGGCTCTCGATGCAGACGGCAACGTCATTCCCGGCACCTATATCGCCATCCAGGATTATCCCGGTGCCGGCAACTACGACTACAACGACCACATGTTCATCATCAAGAACGTCAAGCCTCATGTCTTGACGGCAGCCAACGATGCCAATGGCGACGGCATCAACGATGCGCTGCGGCTCGACGCGGATAATGACGGCACGGTCAACTTCTTCGATACGACCACGCCGCCGACCGGGCCGCAGACTCCCTATGGCGGAACGGCTCCGACCTTCACCAACGGTGTTCTGACCGTCGACGCGACGAACTTTGACAATGGCGGCCAGGGTATTTCGTGGAACGACAATGCCGGCCTCGACAACCCGACAAGCAACCCGACCTTCCGGCCGGGCCGCGATGTCGAACTGGTCGGCTCGGGCCTCGATATCGGCCATGTGAAACCGGGCGAATGGGTGGAATACACGATCAACGTGCCGACCGCCGGGACCTACACGTTCTCGGCCAATGCCAAGACACCGGTGACCGGCGCCACCATCTCGGTCTCGCTCAACGGCCAGACGCAACTCGGTGTCGTCACGCTGGCGGATGGCCATGCTGGCGGATCAAACTTCGGCAATGCGGCTTTTGCCGACAGCGCGCCGATTTCGCTCAACCTTGGTGCAGGCGTCCAGACGCTGCGACTGACCTTCAACGGTCCGCTCGCATCGAACGGTTATGTCCTGGATCTGGCGTCCTTCAAGCTGACGGCGCCAGTCAACCAGCAGACACCATATCCGGGTGCCGCCCCGACCTTCACCAACGGTGTGCTCAACGTCGATGCGACGAACTTCGACAATGGCGGCCAGGGCATTTCCTGGAACGACAATGCGGGTCTCGACAACCCGACGAGCAACCCGACCTTCCGGCCGGGGCGCGGTGTCGAACTGGTCGGCTCGGGTCTCGATATCGGCCATGTTAAGCCGGGTGAGTGGGTGGAATACACGATCAACGTGCCGACTGCCGGAACCTACACATTCTCGGCCAACGCCAAGACGCCGGTGGCCGGTGCTACGATCGGGGTGTCTCTCAACGGCCAGACCCAACTCGGCACGGTTACCCTTGCCGACGGCCATGCGGGCGGGTCCAATTTCGACAGCGCCGCATTTGCTCAGAGTGCGCCGATCTCGATCAATCTCGGGGCCGGCGTCCAAACGCTGCGGTTGACCTTCAACGGCCCGCTTGCCTCTAACGGCTATGTGCTGGATCTCGCATCCTTCACACTGACGGCTCCGGCCGGCCAGCAACCTTTCGGCGGTGTTGCCCCGGCGCTTGGTGATGCGGGTCTCGTTATCGACGGTATCGACTATGACACTGGTGGTCAGGGTGTCGCTTACAACGATGCCGCCGGCCTTCAGGGTGGTACCAATGGTGGTCGTGCGGGTTCGTCGGTCGAGATAACGGGCAGCGGCGACGTCGGCTGGATCGCCAATGGCGAATGGCTGGAATACACGATCAATGTCACTGAGGCAGGCACCTACGATTTCAACCTGTTGATGTCGCTTGGCGAAACCGGCGGACCTAACCGCAGCGTCACGGCTACGTTCACCAACGGCTCGGCAGTTGATACCGTGACGGTCGCGACACCGAGAACCGGAACCTGGTCGAACTTCCAGGATACGGAAACGGTGAGCGTCACGCTCGACGCCGGCACGACAGTCGTGCGCCTGACCTTCAATGGCGGCTCGCAGGACTTCTCGTCCTTCACGCTCGAACCGGCCGGTGCATCCGCGATGACGCTGGCGAGCCTCGGGCTGGATACAGAAACCTCGGCCATCGACGAGACGCCGCCAGCGCCAGAGATCGCCGATCTCGGCACGACGCCGCTCGATGAGCAGGAACAGAACCACCTGCAGGGCTACGACATCGTCATCTGACGCGACTGGATGGCGGCGCCTGCCAAAGGGCGCCGCCGCCAATCAAGGGGAATGGCCGGCATCAAAGACCGGCCGGATACAGGGGCGAGTTCATGTTGAAACGTAATCGCAATCTATCGGTCGCCGACGCCATCCGGACCTGCCGTTCGGCATTCTGGGGCATTTTCATCATCAGCGCTGTGCTCAACATCCTGATGCTGACCGGGCCGATCTTCATGCTGCAGGTCTATGATCGGGTTCTGTCGAGCAGCAGTGTGCCGACGCTGGTCGTTCTGTCTGTAATCACGCTATCGCTTTATCTCTTCAGCGGCATGCTCGACATCCTGCGTTCCAAGGCGCTGCTCAGGATCAGCATGCGGGTCTATACGCGGCTCTGCAATCCATCGCTGCGTGCCAATATCAGGCTTCCGGTGCTGCTCGGCTCGAAGGGTTCGGGCGTTCATCCCGGGCGTGATCTCGATACGATCCGCCGCTTCCTCGGCTCGCAAGGACCTGCCTCGATCTTCGACCTTCCCTTCATGCCGCTCTATTTCGCGCTTGTCTTCATCATGCACAGCGCGCTCGGCTATCTCGCGCTTGCCGGCGGCGCTCTCATCTTCGTGCTGGTCATCTGCAACGAATTCGCCTCTCGCAGCCCGACCAAGGAAGTGGGTATGCGCACCGCCGCGCAATCGAAAATCATGGACAGCGCAAGGCGTAATTCAGAAGTCGTCAACGCCATGGGCATGCTGGGGCGGCTGTCAGACCGGTTTTCGGAAATGGTCGAGCCCTACTATTTCTCTCAGCAGATGGCGACCGACCGAAGCAATTTCTACTCGTCGGTCATCAAGCTCCTGCGCATGATCCTGCAATCGGCCATGCTGGCGCTTGGCGCCTATCTTGCGATCAAGCAGGAAATCTCCGGCGGGGTGATGATCGCCTCGTCGATCATCATGGCCCGCGCCATCGCGCCGATTGAACAGGCTGTCGGTCAATGGCCATCCTTCATCGCCTGCCGGCAGGCAGCCGGACGTCTCAACCAGGTTCTGCTTCAATGCGATGTCGACAAGGGGCTGGAAGGTCTGCCGCTGCCAAAGCAGGAACTGACCGTTCAGGATACCGCGACGAGTGCGCCCGGCGAACCTATCGTGCTCCTCCAGGGTGTCGAGTTTTCTCTTCAGGCTGGTGACGGGCTCGGCATCATCGGCGGCTCAGGATCCGGCAAGACGAGCTTTGCCCGTGCATTGGTCGGCGTGTGGCCCGTGCTCAAAGGGGCCATTCGCCTCGACGGTTCGACGATCGACCAGTGGAGCGATCAGGATCGCGGCCGCTTTATCGGTTACCTGCCGCAGGATGTTGAACTGTTCGAGGGAACGGTTGCGGAAAACATCGCTCGCTTCGACAAGGACGCCGATGTCGTGGCGATCGTCGCTGCCGCCAAGATGGCCGGGATCCACAATCTGATCGCTGGCTTGCCGGAAGGCTATAACACGATGATCGGTGAGGGCGGCGCGCGCCTTTCTGCCGGCCAGCGGCAACGTGTCGGCCTCGCCCGCGCCCTGTTCGGCAACCCGTTTCTTGTCGTTCTCGATGAACCCAATTCCAACCTCGATGTGGAGGGTGAACAGGCGCTTTCCCGCGCAATGATGGATATCCGAGAACGTGGCGGCATCGTCGTGGTGGTCGCGCATCGCGCAAGCGCACTGGCTGCCGTTAACAAGGTCCTTATCATCCAGAACGGCCAGCAGGTCGCCTTTGGCGACAAGGAACAGATTCTCTCCAATGTCTCGATGCTCAGCAGCTCGCAGCAGCCCGGAAAGGTGGTCGCCAATGCGCTATGACACACTCGACAAAACCATCACCGGTGCCATTCGCAAGCAACTGTTCCTGGCAATCGGTGTCGGAGGGCTTTTCCTCGGAGGCGTGTGCACCGCTGCGGCCTATGCCGAAATCAGTGGCGCCGTGATGGCCGCCGGCAAGATCATTGTTCTTGGCCGCGCCAAGCAAGTCGAACATGCCGATGGCGGCATCATCTCGGAAATCGTCGTCAACGAGGGAGATCGCGTCGAGGCCGGCGCCTTGCTTTTCCGCCTTGACGGGACGACCGCTCGCGCCAATCTCGGCATCATCGAAGGCCAGCTTGCGCAGCTCATGGTGCAGGAAGCACGTCTTCTTGCAGAACAGGCGGGGCGCACAGGCATTGATCTTCCGGCCGAACTCTCCTTCGTGCCGGCCGACCGGCGTACCCTGCTGACCGAAGCGCAGATCATGCTCAAACTGGCCCGCCAGATGACGAGGAGCAGCCAGAAGGCGCAGCTGGAGAAACAGGTAGGGCAGTTTGCGGAACAGATCTCGGCTCTCGAGGCGCAGCGTAAAGCAGTGGACGCCAATATGGCGTTGGTCGATGATCAATTGCGCCGTTATGACAGCCTGAATGCTCGTGGCCTGATCACTCAGTCGCAGCTGATCGCGATGCAGCGCGAAAAGGCTTCGCTGACCGGTAGCCAGTCGGCGCTGACGGCTGAAATCATCGAGACGCAACAGGCCAAGACCCAGGCGGAACTGAAGCTCATCCAGGTGGACGAAGCTTTCTATGAGAGCGTGCTGACCGAACTCGACCAGAAGCGTCCAGAGATCGCCAAGCTGAGTGAGGAACGCGTGGCCGCCCTCGACAGATTGCGAAAGCTCGAAATCCGCGCGCCGATTGCCGGATCCCTGCATCAGCTCAATGTTCATACGATCGGCAGCGTTGCTGGTCCGGGCGAGACGTTGGTGAACATCATTCCCCAAGACGACGAACTGATCGTCGAGGCGATGATTTTGCCAGCCGATGTCGATCAGGTTTTTGGCGGTCAGGATGCCCGCGTTCGCCTGAGCGGGCTCAACCAACGGGTGACGCCGGAACTCGGCGCGCTTGTCATAGACATCTCGCCGGATCTGACCACCGACGAAAAGACCGGTGCGAGCTATTACTTGACAAGGCTGCGCATCCCGGAAGCCGAGATCGCCAAGGTAGGAGATACGTTGCTGAAGCCCGGCATGCCGGCGGAAGTCTTCATGCAGACCGAGAACCGCACGATCCTGTCCTACATGATCAAGCCGCTCTCCGATCAACTGCGTCACGCGATGCGTGAAAGCTGATCGTGACCGGACCGTTCCTATCGAGAATGCCTCACGGAGTATTGGGGGACTAACATGGAAAACAGACTTTCGGACGTACACTCAATCGCCGGCGAACTGCTGCGTCGTGGAGACATCGGGCAGGACAATACCTCGCTGGAAGGCTCGCGTATCGTGCGTGTGGAGCGCCAAACAGTTGCTCGTAGCCCGGCGATGATGCCGGCAGCCGCAACGCCCGGGCTCGATGAGGAAATACGCAAGCTCAGTACTTCCATCGAGGCGATACGTCACTCGGTCGAATTTACCGAAGCGCATATCGCGATCATTGCAGGTCCGGCGAAAGCGTTGGAAGGCGATATCGAACCTGTAGTCTCCGGTCATCGCAACTGGGCAAAACCATTTTTGATCACCGTTAATCTGATCCTTTTGGCAATGCTGCTGGCGGAAATCCATGACAATCGAGTAGGGATTACTGTTTTCGCGCTGTACGACGCTTTTGTTGCCATGCTGATTGGCTGAGCTTGCGCTGCGGTTTGGAGGTCTGTGAGTCTGCTATCCCATGCAACGTCGTTGCCCGCCATTGCCTTCGAGGCTGCGGACATTGCGTTCTCATAGACAGTATGGAGTTCGAATTGCGCTCGTTCAAAGAATGGTTTTCGCAAGAGCCTGAGCGAAGAACGAGCTGTCGCGATAACTGAGATAAGTGACGGGTTCTTCGCCATAGAAAGCCGTGTATCGGTCGACTGGCTTCATCTGGTACGGAAACAGCAATCACGCGTTCGGATCCCAGCGTGAGATAGGGATGTTGAGGTATTTCTGTGTTGAGGCGACACATGTCGCGCAGACGTGATCATGGCCCATGTCTTTCGACATGGGCCATTGCAATGATTAAAGGCGACGCAGGGCCTTGGTCAGGCCATCGACGATTTCCTGGCCGGCCTCATCGGCCGTCAGCTGGCCATAAGCGAATTGCTCGATGACGTCCTTGAACAGTTCCTGAACCGTCGGATGCTCGATCAGCGGAGACATGGTCGGGCCAGAGGCCGCCGCAACGATTTTCGCACCTTCGAGGCGTTCCGGCGTCAACTTGCCCGCGGCTTCGAGCGTGGACTTTGCGATAGCCGAAGCCGGGAGACCGCGGCTGTCGCCAAGGATCATGATGGCTTCCTTGTCGTTCAACAGGCAGTTGACCACTTGGGCTGCTGCTTTCGGATCCTTCGAATGCTTGGAGATCGAGAAGACCATTGACGGCTTCTTGTAGACGCCATCCGATTTCGCTCCCGCGATTTGCAGCGGAGCGGCCGGTATCAGCTTTCCAACCGTCAGCGGATCATCGTATTTCGAATAGGTCGAATCCCAGAAATAGGTGCCGCCGATCCTGCCCGTGACCCAAGCCGGATCGTCGAAGATCTCGATATTGCCGACACCTGCAGCATCCTTGGCGGAGCGCACGATACCATTATCCACCATCCACTGATAATGCTTGAGCGCACCGGCAATGTCTTCTGCGGTCCAGGCCAGCTCATTGGTGCCTGGCTTGACGAATTCATGGCCGGAAATCTGAGCGGCAAAGGCTTCGACCATCAGCATCAGGATGACGCGGGTGGTATCGAACGGATAAAGGCCCTGCGGGTTCAACTTCTTGGCGGCCGCCGCAAGATCATCCCAGCTTTTCGGCGTCTCAAGGCCGGCCTTCTTGTAGATCTCGTCATTGAAGTAGAAGGTGGCGCCGGTAACGGAAACCGGTACCCCGTTGAGCTTGCCGTTGATCATGGCAGGCGCCAGCTGGCTGTCATTCCACTGCGTCAGGTCAAGCTCGCCGGCAAATTGCTTGAGATCGGCAAAACCATCGCCGTTCTTGGAGAACTGGAAGAGCCAAGGCCAGTCGACCTGGATGATATCGGCCTCGGTGCTGCCGGCCATCTGCGTCGTCAGCTTTTCGAGATAACCTTCGAAGCCGGCAAACTCGGCCTTGACCTTGTGCCCGGTCTTCGTCGTGCAATATTCCAGCGCCTTCTGCGTGGCGACATGGCGGCCATCGCCACCCCACCAGGACATGCGCAGATCGGCCGCCGAGGCGAAGCTGGTGGCAACAACGGATGCTGCCAAAGTAACAGATAGAACCTTCAGTATCGATTTTTTACTCATGATGCGTTTCCTCCTGAAACCCTGCATCGGTGACAAATCGCCGGCTGCGCCCTCAGGCTAAGCTGACGTTCAGACCGCTCGCGCGATCGAAGATGAAGACCCGTTCCTCTTCCGGGCGAATACGAATGGCGCCGTCCGCGGCTGCCTTGCGGAATTCCTCGACGGGCAGAACCACGGTAAAGCGCTGGCCTCCGATGGCGATATGCACGTCGACCTCGTGGCCGAGGAAATCCGCCTTGATGACCTTTGCCAGCAACGAAGCCTCACCCGGTTGGGCCAGGCGGAAATGCTGTGGCCGCACACCGAAGGTGACATCGCCGTCGACACCCGATTGCAGGCGCGCTGCGAGTTCCTTGCCGAACTGGATCGACTGGTCTCCGAAGGTCACGACCGGCCCGCTCTCGCCTCGGCTCAGGCTGGCATTGACAAGGTTCATTTCCGGCATGCCGATAAAGCCTGCGACAAACGCGTTTGCCGGGCGGGCGTAAAGCGTTTCGGGATTGTCCACCTGCATGATGTGGCCATCCTTCATGACGCAGATACGGTCGCCCATGGTCATGGCCTCGACCTGGTCGTGAGTGACGTAGACCACGGTCGACGACTGCCCTTGTTCCTTCAGCCTGCGATGCAGATCGGTGATGCGTACGCGCATCGAGGCACGCAGCTTTGCATCGAGGTTGGAAAGCGGCTCGTCGAACAGGAAAACTTCCGGTTTTTTGATCAGCGCACGACCCAGCGCCACGCGCTGCGCCTGGCCGCCGGAGAGCTGCTTGGGCAGGCGGTCGAGCAGCGGCTCGATTTCCAGCACTTCGGCAACTTCCGCCACGCGCTTTGCAATCTCTTCCTTGCTTTCACCAGCCAGCTTGAGCCCGAAGGAAAGGTTCTTGCGCACCTTCATATGCGGATAGAGCGCGTAGTTCTGGAACACCATAGCGATGCCACGGTCGCCCGGAGGCAGGTTGTTGACGACCTTTTCGCCGATCGCGATGTGGCCGCCGGAAACCGTTTCCAGGCCTGCGATCATGCGCAGCGTCGTCGACTTGGCACAGCCGGAAGGACCGACCAGAACCATGAACTCCCCGTCCTTGACTTCGAGATTGATGCCGTGGAGCGCCTTGATGGTGCCGCTATAAACTTTTTCGAGATTGCGGATAGTAAGCTGAGCCATTGAATTAACCCTTCACGCCACCGGCAGAGATGCCTTCGACGAAGTATTTCTGGGACAGGAAGAACACCACCAGCGACGGCAGAAGCGTCAGCACCGACATGGCGAGAATGCGGTTCCACTCGAACGATTCAGCGGTATCGATCGACAGTTTGAGAGCGAGTGAAACAGGAAATTTTTCAACCGATGAGATGTAGATCAACGGACCGAGAAAATCGTCCATGCTCCACATGAACTGGAACAGCCCCACCGAAATCATGGCTGGCACCAGCATCGGCACGACCACATAGATCAGCGTCTGGAAGCTGTTGGCGCCATCGACACGCGCCGCTTCTTCCATGTCACGCGGAATGGAGCGCAGGAACTGCAGCAGCAGGAAGACGAAGAAGGCATCTCCGGCGAAAGCCGACGGCACCCAGAGCGGCAGGTAGCTGTCGAGCCAGCCGAGTTCGTTGAAAAGCATATATTGCGGGATGCGCGTAACAACGTTGGGCAGAAGCAGCGTGCCGATCACGGCGGCGAACAGGATCTTCTTGCCGGGGAAGTCGAACCGGGCAAAACCGTAGGCGACCACGGTGCAGGAAATCACCGTGCAGATCGTCTTCGGCGCGATGATCAGGAATGTGTTCCAGAAGAAGCGGCCGAACGTGTAGGGCGTAGAGGTCTGCCAACCTTCGATATAACCGTCCATTACCGGGTTGGCCGGCATGAAGCCGACGCCGCCAAAAATCTCCTCATTGGTCATGAAACTCGCGCCAATCAGCCAGAACAGCGGATAAAGCATGATGAGGCCGACGACCGTCAGGATGGTATAGCGGATAACGAGCGTAATATTCTGCCGGCGCTTTTGCGCAGCGAGATACTGTTCGGCCTCTTCCAGAATCTTTTCGTCGGAGTGAATGATACTGTCACTCATGGTCAGCTCCTCTTGTCGCCGGCGTAATAGACCCAGTATTTCGACGACCAGAATGCGATCAGCGTCAGCACCATGATGACTGCGAACAGCACCCAGGCGATGGCGGAGGCATAGCCCATGTCGAATTTCTTGAAGGCCATTTCATAGATGTACAGCGGCAGCAGATAGGTGGATTTCAGCGGCCCACCGCCGGTGATGACATAAGGTCCGTTGAACTCCTGGAAGGCCTGAACCATCTGCATGATCAGATTGAAGAAGATCACGGGCGTCAGAAGCGGCAGGGTGACTGCGAAGAAAGCTCTCCACGGTTTTGCGCCATCGATGGCCGCAGCCTCGTAAAGCGACTTGTCGATCGACTGAAGCGCAGCCAGGAAGATCACCATGGCCGAACCGAACTGCCACAAGCGCAGGATCGTGATGGTGAACAGCGCCGTGCCGGGATTGCCAAACCAGTTGATGGCGTTGAAACCCAACCCGGTCAGAAGCATGTTGATCATGCCGACATCGGCAAACATGTAGCGCCACAGAACCGCGACAGCAATCGAGCCACCAAGAATGGACGGCACGTAATAGGCGGTGCGGAAAAGTCCGATGCCCTTGAGCTTGGAGTTGAGGATACTGGCGATAAAAAGCGCGAAGGCCAGTTTCAGCGGCACGGTAAGAGCCACAAACAGCATCGTCACGTTGAACGAGCGGGTAAATGTACGGTCGCTCGTCAGGATGTCGATGTAGTTCTGCAGGCCGACAAAATCTATATCATGCATCAGCCGGTAATCGGTAAACGACAGATAGAGAGAGCCGAGAAACGGTATGGCCGTGAAGACCAGAAGGCCGATCAGGTACGGAAGAACATACCAGAAGCCGAGAAGACGACTATCGCCACTCATGCAGAGAGCCTCCTGAGACTTTCCGGCAGGCGCGCGGCAGTGGCGGCAACCATGGCTCGGAACAGTTTTGCGGCGCGATCCTGACCCAAAGGCGTGATCAGCGGATCGGAAAGGAACAGTCCTTCGAGCGTCGCGGTATCGCCGGCAAGCACGGCCTTGAGTACGGCATTCTGGCGATCCGCATGCGGCTTTACCAAAGCCTCGACTGCTGCAGGAAGACGGCCGGCATGGATTGGCCGCACCCCATGGCCGGAAAACAGCACATTGGTCTCGACCACCGTGCCCGGTGCAAGCCCTTCCACCTGTCCGGTATTGGGCATGTTGGCATTGACGACCAGCGTCTCGCCGCGGGTCAGCGCTCGGATCTGCCCGACCAGGGCCTCTTCCGATACGGCTCGCAGCGGCGGCACCTCGTTGGCGATTTCCGCAGCGCGAGCCTCTTCCCGGCGTTTCACCTGGTCGCGGCGACGCCAGTCGATAGGCGTCAGGCCAAAGCCCCATTCGGATGCGCGGCCAAGATACCAGCTTGCCGGCAGGAATTCGGCAAGATGCCGGTCGCCCGCCGCAGCAGCGATGCCGAAGCGTGCGGCCAGATCGAACTTGACCTTGTTGACGTCCTCGAAATAGCGCTGGAATTCGTCACTCGGATCGAGCGGCTTGGCGCGCCAGCCCTTCTCGCGATTTTCCGCGGCGAAACTCAGGTAGTCCGGCAACCAATCCCGGCCGCCGACGAAGGCGCGATCGACCCAGGTGAAGTGGTTGATGCCCAGAACATTGACCTGCACATCGCGGAAACCGTAGCGGATCGTACCTTCCGCCCGGTTGGCAAGCCAAGCGATGATGTGGCGCAGCTTGGTGACTTCGTGGCATTCGCCCCATGCCCTGATATCGGGGAAAGCGGCGTAAAGCGCGCCCGTCAGGACCGACATCGGGTTGGTCAGGTTGCACACATAGGCCTTGGGCGCATATTTTCGGATCGCTTCGGCGATTTCGGCCATGGCCGGGATCGCACGCATGGCACGCACCAATCCGCCAGGCCCGACAGTATCACCAACCGCCTGAATAATGCCCTCGGCTTCCGGCAACTCGAGATCCTTTGCCATGTCGTCGAACGACCCCGGCAGGATCGATACGACGACAAAATCGACACCGGTCAAAGCCGACGCGATTGTCTCGCTTGCGGTATAACGAATGGAAAGCCCGTGGGCTTCCGAGAGACGATTGCCGATCGCTGCGTTACGCTGCGCGGCTTCCAGGTTGAGGTCGAACAGACGAATCTCGCCGGCCACTGTGCGGTCGTGAACGAGATCGGCCATTAGGACCTGAGCCCAATTCAGTGAGCCGCCGCCGATATAGGCTAACGTAATTTCGGAAACTGATTGCGACTGCATGCTTTCCTCCTCCTAAAAAGGACAGCGTTCATCGGCCCGGCGACAAGCGCCGGGCGTATCACAAGGTCATGAAATGCCCGGAAACCCCGGGTTGGTTGTTAGATATAGGAACGCAAATATTCCGACAGGCATAGGATCGCCATTGCCTGCCCATACGGCATCGCCGTCAGTTTGATCTGGCGGTAGTAATCGAGATCCGATCCCATTGCCGTGCCGAAGGACGTGTTCTGCAATTCGCCAGCCGCATCGATATGGCCGATCACACCCTTCACCGCACGCTCCGCCACGGGCAGATATTCCGGGCCGAGGTAGCGCTTGCGCACGGCCTTCATCAGTCCGTAACCGAAGCCGGCCGCAGCCGAGGATTCCACATAGCTTTGCGGATCGTTGATCAATGTGTGCCAGAGACCGGACGGCGACTGATGTTCCGCCAGCGCTTCAGCCTGACGCTTCAGCGTCGAGATCAGGTGACGCCGGAACGCGTCGCCTTCCGGCAGGTCGAGTAGATCGAGAAATTCCGGGATGGCGATAGTGATCCACGAGTTACCGCGCGCCCACAGTGCCTCGGCAAAGTTGTGCTTGTCCTCGAAGGTCCAGCCGTGGAACCACAGGCCGGTCTTGCGATCGGCCAAATACTGGGTGTGAATGAGGAACTGGTATTTAGCCTCTTCGACATATTCCGGCTTGTTCAGCAGCAGGCCGATCTTGGCGAGCGGCATAACGCTCATCATCAGCGTGTCGTCCCACATCTGCTGATGATTGACGTTGTTATAAACGATGTGCTGGATGCCGCCTTCGCTTGTGCGCGGCATTTCATGCATCACCCACTCCGCCCAAGTTTCCAGGTAGGGTCTCCAGGCCGGGTTCGGATTGAGTTCGTAGAGGCATGCAAGCGTCAGGAACGGGCAGACGGTATTGACGTTCTTCGTCGGGGTGCCTTCGGCCAGACGCGCATCGAACCATGAGGTGATGATATCGAGCGCCTTCTGGTCGCCGGTCTGCTGCCAGTAATTGAACAGACCATAAAGCCCGATGCCGTGGGTCCATTCCCAACCAGCCCAGCCCTTTGTGTCGATCACCCGACCATCTTCAAGACGCAGCAGAAATTCGCCCGTCTTGTCTTCTATGGCGACGAGATTATCCGCGAGGCGCTGGATCAAGCCCACGACCTCTTGTCTCGGCGCCACAAAATTCTTCTGCTGCAGAAGCGCATGCATAGTCAACGATACTTCCCTCCAGTGCCGCCGGACCTCCGTGCCCGGACACGAAATCGGAACGCGATTTCATTCTGAAATTGAAGGAAGCATACAAAAAAATGAAATGCAATGGGCGCTCAGGATTTATCGATATAAACCTCTCAAACCGCAAGAACTAAGGTTTTTAAGGGGTTTTTCGCCGATGCGGTAGAGGTTGACAATGCGATACAATATTTTCAAAATGTAATTCTATTTTTTTGGAGTGATCGATGTCTGACGCCTCGCGCAACAAATCTGACAATGTAGCTGCGGTTTTGAAGGTATTTTCGGTGCTTGAAACGTTGGCTGAAGAAGGGCGCTCCAGCCTAGGTGATATCGCTCAAAGAGCCATGACCTCCAAGGCCACCACACACCGATTGCTGCAGACAATTGTTGATCTCGGGTATGCCGAACAGGAGGAGGAGACCGAAAAATACCGGCTGACGTTGAAATTGTTTGGACTGGGCGCGCGCACACTACGTGGCCAGACACACCTGCTGCAGGCAGCAGATCGTGCTATGGGCATGCTCTCTCGTGAGACTGGCGAGTCCATAAATCTTGGCGTGATGGACGAGCGAGAACAGCGCGTCGCTTATATCCACAAATACGACAGTGCCTATAGCCTGTCGATGAACTCTCCGCTCGGTAAGCGTAATCCTTTACACAGCACCTCTCTCGGAAAGGCGTTGCTTGCCTATCGCGATGAAACGGAAATCACCGAGCGTTTGTCTAAAATGACATTCGAGAAACTGGCGCCAAAAACGATTACTGATGTCCAGACACTACGGGAACAACTGATCCGTATCCGCGAAGACGGTTATTCGGAGGAACTGGAGGAGAGTGAGGTAGGAGTACGATGCATGGCTGTACCCATTCGCGATCATCTGGGGAAGTCAATCGCAGCAATCAGCATCTCATTTCCGCTATTCCGCTTCGACCCGGCGCGCAAATCCACATATGTTCGGATATTATTGGAGGCCGGACAGATGGCTTCGAAAAGCCTTGGCTTTAGCGGCTGAATAGCTTCAGGTCGCCATGGGCAAATATCCTCGAATCCACCCGCTGGCGAAGCTAATCCAAGTGCATCATGCATGTTATGTAGGGCAGGGGACTCGGCCTCCTCCTGCAAATGGGCCATGAACGCTTCAGCCGGCGTCCTGTAGCCTAGGCATTTTCTGCGTTGAGAATGCGTGCGCACTGGTTCAGCATTGCGTGAGACATCTGGCTGAGATCTGTGTCCGACGGCAAGAAGCGGCGGATGCGCTTGCGTTTCTTACCGCGCCATGATGATCTCCGCGCATAGACGAATGAGACTCAAGCCTTCCGATAAAAGCCGGCCGGCAATCTGCTCGGAGACCACCGAGCTTCCAGTTGATTGGTGACTTCGCACGAAGATCTGGATGGCGTCGAAGCTTGCGCATTAGTGCATCGGTGATCGTACCAAAGTAGCCGGTGTACTCAGGAAGTTCGTTGTCATGGAAAGTGTTGCGAGGGATTTCGCAATAGATAGTTGAACAATGTCCCAGCGGTGAGGCCATCTTGTTGACCGAGGCTTTCTGCTCAACAAACCAGGGAAGAAAACGAAGCCATTGCAATTACCGGCATGTCGCACTTGGAAATAGAATGTACTGATCCATACAGAAAGATCGCATAATATGAATTATGGAACTGTATTGGCGTAATGCTCCCTTGGAACGTTTGAAACTGGTTGCGAAAAACTCTTCAGACAAATCAGTGCAGGATCTGGCTGAGGAAGAGTTTGGTGCGCTCGTGCTGCGGATTGTCGAAGAACTCGGCCGGCGAGTTCTGCTCGACGATCTGGCCCTGGTCCATGAAGATCACGCGGTTTGCGACCTGGCGGGCAAAGCCCATTTCATGGGTCACGCACAGCATGGTCATGCCTTCTTCGGCAAGCGAGACCATGGTGTCGAGCACTTCCTTGACCATTTCAGGATCGAGCGCCGAGGTCGGCTCGTCGAACAGCATGATCTTCGGCTTCATGCAGAGCGAGCGGGCGATCGCCACGCGCTGCTGCTGCCCGCCGGAGAGCTGGCCCGGGTATTTGTTGGCCTGTTCCGGAATCTTGACGCGCTTCAGATAGTGCATCGCGATCTCTTCGGCTTCCTTCTTCGGCATCTTGCGAACCCAGATCGGTGCCAGCGTGCAGTTTTCAAGGATGGTCAGGTGCGGAAAGAGGTTGAAGTGCTGGAATACCATGCCGACTTCGCGGCGCACCTCGTCGATTTTCTTCAGATCGTTGGTAAGCTCGATATTATCGACGAGGATATTGCCCGACTGATGTTCTTCCAAACGGTTGATGCAACGGATCATCGTCGACTTGCCGGAGCCGGAAGGTCCTGCGATGACGATGCGCTCGCCCTTCATCACCTTCAGATTGATGTCGCGCAGCACGTGGAAATCACCATACCACTTGTTCATGCCGATGATTTCGACGGCAACCTCGGTCGAGGAAACGGTCAGTTTTTTCAGTGCTGCGCTCATGTCATATCCAAATGATGTTGTGTCCTGGCTGGAGCTCAGGCTTCGACCACGAGACCCTTTGCCTTCAGGACCGGCTCGAGATTGCTGACTTCGACCACCGACTTGCCTGCCTTGTAGGCTGCAATGTAACCGGCCTCTGCATCTTCACGCGCTTGGGAAAGCTTTGCTGCTTCGGCGACTTCGCTGCGGCGAACAACGACCAGACCATCGGCATCACCGACGATCACATCGCCCGGATTGATGATTTCGCTGCCGACGATGATGCTGTCATTGGTCGTGCCGATTGTCTCCTTGACGGTACCCTTGATGCAGGTGCTGAGCGAAAAGACCGGGAAACCGAGTTCGCGAAGCTGCAAAGTGTCGCGCACACCGGTATCGGTCACGAGGCCGCCGATACCCTTGGCAAGGCAGGCGTTGGCGAGAACGTCGCCGAACGAACCGGCTTCTTCGTATTCACCTGCCGACACGACGATGATGTCGCCGGGTTTGGCATAGTTGATCGCCAGCTGCAGCATGATGTTGTCGCGCGGCGAGGACTTTACCGTGAAGGCCGGACCACAAAGCTTCATGCGGTAGTCGACCGGCTTCAGCCGCGACGACAAGGCACCCCGACGGCCCTGTGCTTCGTGAATGGTGGCGGGCGAAAATTTCGCCAGTGCATCAATGTCCGACTTGCTCGGGCGGGCGGGAATATCCTTGATATGTACCATGTTTTCCTCCTGTGATTTCAATGGTTTTTACGAACAGCCGAAAGGAAGTTGCGAACATCCTGATGGGCGTCGTTCGAGAAGAATTCGGTGGGTTCGGCGTCGAAGGTCAGCGTGCCGTTGCGCAGGAACCAGATGCGATCCGCCACTTCGCGGGCGAAACCCATTTCGTGGGTGACGCACATCATGGTGATGCCATCGGCCGACAGTTCCCTCAGCAATTTCAGCACCTCGCCGACCATTTCCGGGTCGAGCGCGCTGGTCGGCTCGTCGAGAACAAGCACCTCCGGCTTCAGGATCAGCGAGCGCGCAATCGCGACACGTTGGGATTGGCCACCGGAAATATCGGCGGGAAGAGAGTTCGCCTTTTCTGCAAGTCCTACCCGCTCAAGCATCTGCATAGCGGCCGGCCGTGCCTGGGCACGCGACTGTTTGCGGATGCGCAGGAGCGGCAGCATGACGTTTTCCACGACCGAGAGATGCGGAAAAAGATTGAACTGCTGGAAGACGAAACCGATGCCGCTACGCAGCACGTTGACATCGATATCCTTGGCATAGATGTCGCGCCCTGAAAGGGTGATCTGCCCCTTCTGGATCGGCTCAAGCCGGTTGACAGTGCGTATCAGTGTCGACTTGCCGGAGCCGGAAGGGCCGCAGAGAACGGTCATGGTTCCTTTGGCCACCGTCGCATTGACATCGCGCAGCACCTGCAAGGCACCGAACCACTTGGAAACGTTTTGGAACTCGATCATGCTACGGCCTCCACAACGACCTGCCCGGTTCTGCGGGACGAAATGCGGCGTTCCAGCCAGTTGGTCGCCTGGCTGAGAGCGAAGCAAAGGACGAAATAGACCGCAGCAAGAATGCCGAAGATCTGCAGCGGCTTGGTCACCTCGTTGGAATTGACCTGCAGCATGACATATGAGAGTTCCGAGACAGCGATGATCGAGCCGAGCGACGATTCCTTGATGATCGTCGTCAGCTGATTGACGATGCCCGGAATGACATTGAAGATCGCCTGAGGCAGGATGATCCTGAACATGGTCGGGATATAGCCGAGGCCGAGCGCTGCTGCTGCTTCCCGCTGTCCCTTCGGCAGCCCCGTGATACCAGCCGCGATGATCTCACCCAGATAGGCCGTCTGATAGATGACGATAGCGACGATTAGCGTGAAGGCAGCATCGATCGGAAAGCCGATGATCATCGGCACGGCGAAATAGGCCCAGAAGATCAGCATCAGCAGCGGAATGGCGCGAACGTTGTGAACGAAACCGTAGGCAATCGATTGGATGATGCCTGGTTTTCCGGTCCTGGCGAGCGCGATCAGAACGGCGCAGGGAAAGGTTACGATGAGGCTGACGAAGGAGATGATCAGCGTCATCGCCAGCCCGCCGAGCTTGCCGTGCGGATACTCGCCGATCAGCAGCAGAAGCCAGTATTCCTGAATAATTTCCAGCATTACTTCACCCTCAGCTCATATCGCTTGGAGAGGATCGACGAGAGCCACATGATCGCAAACGAGATGAGCATGTAGATCGCCGTGGCGATGCCGTAGGCCTCGAAGATGCGGAAAGACTGTTCCTCGATATAACGGGCCTGGTAGCTGAGTTCGGCAACACCGATTGCGGCTGCAAGGCTTGTGCCCTTGAAGAGAATGAGCGTTTGGCCGAGCAGAGCAGGCAGAGCCAGTCGCCACGCCTGCGGCAGGATCACCCAGCACATCGCGCCGAGATAGGTCAGGCCGATCGAGCGCGCTGCCTCCATCTGCGCCGGATGGATCGACCGCAGGCCGCTGCGGAAATCCTCCGACATATAGGCCGCCTTGTTCAGGGCCAGCGCCACGATGGCATAACCTATCTCCGCCCCGAGATCGTTCAGGTAATCGTTGACCGCATCCGGCAGGACGACGGCAAAACCGAAATACCAGACGAACAGCTGGATCAGCATCGGCACGTTACGATGATATTCAACGAAAGCCGCGACAAGGAACTGTGTCGGCTTGAACTCGACCGCGCGAATGACGGTGAGAACAACTGCCAGCACGAGACCGATGATCCAAGAGAAAACGAAAACCACCATCGTGGCCTGGAGACCCTCCAGGATGAGTTCGAGATACTCACCCTGCAGGACCTTACCAAAGTCGAATTGGTAACCCATGAAAGTTGACCTGTATGCAGTATGCGGAGGAGATCAGTTGGTGAACCAGGTTTCCTGGGGTTTACCGAACTCGAACTTGCGCGTGGCCTTCAGATCGGAATCCTTGCCCAGCCACTTGTCATAAAGCTTCTGGCCTTCGCCATTGGTCTCCAGCTCGGCAAGGAATGCGTTCGCCTGCTTTACGAGCTCCGGAGATCCCTTGCGGAAGCCGAAACCGGACGGCATGGAGAGAAGCGGTTCGTCAAGGAAGCGCAGCCCCTTGATCTCGGAGCCGGCATTTCGCTGCACGGCTTTGCCTTCGGAATAACGGTAGACGGTCGCCTTCACCTTGCCCTGCTGCAGGGCCAGGAAGGATGCTGCACTCGTCTCGAATGAGAGGATGCGAGCATCTGGAAGACGTTTTTCCGTCAGCGGGATCAGGACAGAGCCCTTCACCAGTCCGATACGCTGGCCGGAGAGGTCGGCAACGGTCTTGATATCAGATTGATCGAGCACGACGAAATTGAAGTCCTCGGCAATATAGGCGCCGCTGAAATCCACCTGCTCGGCGCGTTCCTTGCTGTAGCTCAGAAGCGAGGACAGGATGTCGACGCGGCCCTGGGTCAGTTCAGCCATGCGGGTCTGTGGTGAGACGGCGGTCATCTTGGCGCTGACGCCGAGATATTTGGCGAACATGCCGCAAATCTCGATCTCGTAACCGTTAGGTTCACGGGTCTTGGGGTCCTGGAAACCGAGCGGCGGCGAGTTTGTCAAAACACCGCAGTTCAGAACTCCAGCCTTCTTGATGTCATCCAGCTGCTCGGCGGCGGCGACATTCGAAAACAACGCAGCGCCGATCGCGGCCAGCGTCATAAGACGAGCAAATTTCATAGTGTCCTCCGTTAACAGCGCTTCCTCTCGCTGCATGGAAAACCTAGGCCAAGCTCGATATTCGAACAAATATATATTGCAGATACGTGCTATATCTTTACGGTATAGAAAGTGGAGGATACATGGTTCTCGATCTTTTGAAGATGCGCTATTTTGCCAAGATCGCGGAAGTGGGTTCCTTCACCAGGGCATCACGGGAACTGGGTGTCGCTCAACCACCGCTGAGTCTGCACATGCGCTCGCTGGAGGACTATCTGGGCGTCCAGCTTCTCAACCGTACATCCCGCGGAGTGATACTTACCGATGCGGGACAGACGCTGTTCTCTCATGCCCAGTCGATCCTGCGCGCCGTCGAACAGGCTGAGGCGGAAACCAGGCAACAGGATCTGACGCCGAGGGGAGATGTCTCGCTTGGCATGCTGAGCTCGCTCTCGCCGATTCTCTCCGTTCCCGTGTTGGAGATCTGCGAGAAGATGTTTCCCCAGATCCGCCTGACGATCAGCGAGGGCGACAGCCAGACGTTGAGAGCTACGATCGACACGCATCTGCATGATCTTGCCATCAATCTCGTTGATGTCGCCAAGGCAAGTTCCCTGCCCCTTTTCGACGAACGGCTTTATGCGGTGGGAAGGATCGGCAGCTTTGATGACATAACCGGGCAGATGTCGGTCGAGGACGCACTTTCTCTGCCACTGATAATGCCGACCCGCCGTCACGGCATTCGTGTCCTGCTTGAACGGCAGGCTCTGATGCTCGGCCGAGACCTCAACATTGTGCGCGAGATCGAGGGCCTGGCTAGTACCAGGGCTGCCATTCGCGCGGGCCTGGGCTTTGCCATCCTCGGAAGGGGGGCCGTGTATACGGATATGCAGCAGGGAAACCTTGCCGCAATTCCCCTCTCCGCCCCCGTGCTCTCGCGCCGCCTCATACTCGACATGCCGGTCAACCACCCCCCGACCCGCGCGATGATCGAGGTACGGAACATTCTGACATCCGTGATAAAGACGCTGGGCCAGGAAGGACATTGGACATGCTTGCCTTGACGCGTGCCCGGAAGCACCCTTTCAGCCGGATCATCCCGTAACAGGAGAAAAGATGTCGATCGAGCAGGAACCCCGGCCAACCGAAGCCGGCAATGGTCCACCGACAATGGCGGATGTCGGGCGAGTTGCCGGCGTATCCGCGATGACGGTATCGCGTGCCCTCAAGGGCAATTCCTATATCGCCAGGGGAACGTTCGAGCGCATCATGGCAGCAGTTGACCAGCTTGGCTACGTTTTAGACCAGTCGGCCGGTACCCTGTCTTCACGCCGCAGCGGCTTCATCGCCGCCATCGTCCCTTCGATCGACAATTCGAACTTCGCCGACACCGCACGCGGAATTACTGATGCGCTTGCGCAGACGAGCATGCAGCTGCTCCTCGGCTACACGAATTATTCGGTCGAGCGCGAGGAAGAGCTGATCGAATCCATGCTGCGGCGTCGGCCGGAAGGTATCATCCTGACGGGCGGAGAGCATACGTCGCGTGCACGGTCGATGCTTGCAAATGCCGGCATTCCGGTGATCGAGACCTGGGATGTGCCGGAAAACCCGATTAATGCCGTCGTCGGTTTCTCCAACGCCGATGCGATGGAAGCACTTGTCGACACTCTCGTACCCCAAGGCTATTCGCGTTTCGGCTTCATCATTGGGACGGAAGCTTCCGATGCACGCGGGCGGCAGCGTCATATAGGGTTTGACCGCGCCCTGCTGCGGCATGGCATGAGCAGCCACCGGGTGGTGTCGGTGGAGTCCACGCCAATGCGCATGGCGCATGGCGCAGAAGCTATCCGCCAATTGCTTCGGAATTTTCCGGACACCGATATTGCTATCTGCGTCGGCGATCTTCCCGCTTTCGGCGCAATGATGGAATGTCGCAGAATGGGGCTTTCTGTGCCGGGAGACATCGCCATTGCCGGCTTTGGGGACTACGAGATCGCTTCAGTATCTGAACCCGGAATAACTACCGTCAATGTCGACAGCTACGGGATAGGCGCGCGGGCAGCCGGGCAGATGATCGCCATGCTTGAAAAGCGCAGCACTGCCGCGACTATCAAGACGAGCTATCACGTGCTGCTTCGCGGCAGCACGTGATAGGTTTCATTCGGCTCAGAAGCTGAGCTGGACCTTCATCGAACGGCTGCGATCACCCGCGACCTCGAATGCCTTAACCGCGTCAGCGACCGGGTAGATCTCTGACAGGAGTGGTGAGAAATCTACGCGCTTCTGGTTGATGAGATCGACCGCCTGGCCGAATTCCTCGTGAAAGCGGAACGTGCCCTTCACTTCGATTTCTTTGGCGACGATTGTGTTCTGCGGCATCGAGATATCGCCACCGAGGCCGAGCTGGACGAGGATACCGCGCGGTTTCAGCACTTCTAGGCCCGAGCGGATGGCGCGTTCATTGCCGGAGGCTTCAAAATGCACATCGAAATAACCCTTGTTGGCCGTGTAGGCGTTGAGGGCATCGGGTTGCGACGCGGTGTTGATGGTACGGTCGGCGCCAACGACCTTTGCCTTTTCCAGCACGGCATCCATGATGTCGGTCGCCACCACTTCGCGTGCGCCATGCAGGCGAGCGGCGATGATCGACAAGACGCCGATCGGGCCGCAACCGGTGACCAGAACCCGCTTGCCCTGAAGCGAGCCGGCGCGAGAAACCGCATGCAGCGTCACGGCAAAGGGCTCTGCGAAGGCGGCCTCGTTGATGGAAATGCCTTCGTTCACCTTGTGGCACTGCCAGGCTTCGGCCACTAGACGCTGACGGAACGCCCCTTGGATATGCGGCATGGGCATCGCGCTGCCGTAAAAGCGCATGTTGAGGCAATGGTTCTGCTGACCCTTGAGGCAGTAGTCGCAAGCATTGCACGGACGGCTTGGCGAGACGGCGACACGATCCCCGACTGCAAGATGGGAAACGCCGCTTCCGAGTGCAACAACGCGTCCGGCGACCTCGTGACCAAGGATCATCGGCTCACGGACACGCACCGTGCCGAAACCACCATGGTGGTAATAATGCAGGTCGGAGCCGCAGATACCACCGGCTTCGATGGCGATATCCACCTGTCCAGCACCGGCGGCCTCGACTTCACGATCCTCGACCCGGAGGTCCTTGGCGGAATGGATGACGACAGCTTTCATGACACGACCTCAGATGACCGGAGTGGGAAGAGGCTGGCCGGCAAAATGAGCCGCCAGATTGTCTCGCACAAGCTTGCCCATTGCCTTGCGCGTCTCGATCGTGCCTGACGCATGATGCGGCTGCAGCAGCACATTTTCGAGCTTGAGGAAGCGCGGGTCGAGATTGGGTTCGCCATCGAATACATCGAGCGCCGCAGAACCGAGCCTGCCATTTTCAAGTGCGTCCAGAAGCGCCGCCTCGTCGATATTGGATGCGCGAGAGATATTGATCAGCATGCCTTCCGGGCCAAGAGCCTCAATCACCGGCTTCGACACGATATGCCGCGTGGCTGCGGAAGCCGCCAGCGTCACGAACAGGAAATCCGAATGTTCGGCAAGTGCTACCGGGTCGGCAATGAACGTCATGCCTTCGGCATAGGACTTTTGGGAGACGTCGCTATAGGCAATATCCATGTCGAAACCGCGAAGGCGCTTGGCGACCTCGAAACCGATGCGGCCAAGGCCGAGAACACCGGCCTTGCGGCCCCATACCTTGCGCTTGAGCGGGTAAAGCCCCTTGGCGGCCCAGCTTCCGTCCCTCACCCATTGTTCGGCGCCGATCATGCCGCGCGACTGGCAGAGCATCATTGCAACGCCGAGATCGGCAACATCGTTGGTTAGCACATCGGGCGTGTTGGTGACGCGGATGCCGCGTTCGCGGCAGGCGTCCAGATTGACCGCGTCATATCCCACCCCATAGACCGAAACGATCTTCAGGTTGGGCAACCTGCCGATCAGCTCCGCCGAGGCGCCAAGTTCACCGCGTGTGGCAATTGCCGTTACCTGGCTGGCTTCGTTTGCGATGAACGCGTCGCGGTCGCTGGCTTCGTAGAGTTTCTTCACATCGTAGCTCTTTTCGAGCTCAACCATATCCCATTCCGGATAGGGGCCGATGACGAGGATTTGCGGCTTCATTTCTCACTCCCGAGTTTGGTTTTCAATTGCATATGTTATCGATAACATCTATGTCAACGTCAAAGAAGCTTATGAACCGGGAGGAATTTCTGATGTCGTTTCCGCTGTTCGATCTGACGGGTAAAACCGCGCTGATCACCGGCTCCAGCCAGGGTATCGGCCTGGCTCTCGCGCGCGGCCTTGCAGAGCACGGCGCTACAGTCATTCTCAACGGCCGCGATGAGGCGAAACTGGCTGACGCACAAAAACAGCTGAGCGCGGACGGCTTTGCCGTCCACGCCGTTGCCTTCGATGCGACGGACCAAGCCTCGGTTGCGGCAGGCATCGACAGGATCGAAGCAGAGATCGGTGCGATCGACATCCTCATCAACAATGCCGGCATGCAGTATCGTTCGCCGCTGGAAGACTTTCCGGCCGACAAATGGCAGCAGCTTCTGACCACCAATATTTCCAGCGTGTTTTATGTCGGTCAGGCCGTTGCTCGTCACATGATCACACGCGGTCACGGCAAGATCATCAACATCGCCTCGGTGCAGAGCGAACTCGCCCGTCCGGGCATTGCGCCCTACACGGCAACCAAGGGCGCGGTTAAAAACCTCACCAAGGGCATGTCCACCGACTGGGCCAGGCACGGCTTGCAGGTCAACGCCATTGCACCCGGCTATTTCAAGACGCCGCTCAACCAGGCGCTGGTCGACAATCCGGAATTTTCCGCATGGCTGGAAAAGCGCACGCCGGCTGCCCGCTGGGGCAATGTCGACGAACTGGTCGGCGCGGCCGTTTTTCTGTCCGGCAAGGGCTCCTCTTTCGTGAATGGACACACGCTTTATGTCGACGGCGGCATCACCATCAGCCTTTGAGGCACAGGCTCTCCAGCGCCCCATCATCGTGATGGGTGTTGCCGGCTGCGGCAAGAGTTCGCTCGGCACCCGCCTGGCGGAAGCGCTCTCCCTCCCCTATCGGGAAGGTGACGATCTTCACCCCCAGGCGAACATCGTCAAGATGTCGGCGGGTACGCCGCTCAACGATGATGATCGCTGGCCCTGGCTCGATCGCATCGGTGAGATCCTCACCGATCACGCGACAAGCGGCATCGTTCTGACGTGCTCGTCACTGAAGAAAGCCTATCGCGACCGTTTGCGCACGGCGGCAGGCGGAAAGCTTGCCTTCGTGTTTCTGGATGGTAGCAGAGCCCTGCTGACCCGGCGCATGGGCAGCCGCGAAGGCCACTTCATGCCAACCAGCCTTCTGGAAAGCCAGCTCGCAACGCTGGAAAGGCCTGATGAGGAAGCTGGTGTCGTCGTTGTCAATATCGACAACACGCCGGAGAGGATCACCGATCTGGCGATCGAGGGGCTCAAGGGACTTGCCTAGCAAATAGAAAAAAGGGCGATCACGAGGCCGCCCTTTTGAGTTTCTGCAGTCACTGCGGATCTTGATCGTATGGAAGGGAAGCTGTCGCAAGCGACGCTTCCCTTCTGTTTTTCAGATGTCGACAATCAGGCCTTTGGCCTTCAGAACCGGCTCGAGCTTGCTGACTTCGATCACGGAGGCGCCGGCCTTGTAGGCTTCGATGAAGCCGGCTTCGGCATCTTCGCGCGCTTGGGATAGTTTTGCTGCTTCGGCAACCTCGCTGCGGCGAACGACAACCAGACCATCGGCATCACCGACAATCACGTCGCCCGGATTGATGATCTCGCCGCCGACGATGATGCTGTCATTGGTCGTGCCGATCGTCTCTTTGACGGTACCCTTGATGCAGGTGCTGAGCGAAAAGACCGGAAAACCGAGTTCGCGAAGCTGCAGCGTGTCACGAACTCCGGTATCGGTCACGAGACCGCCGATACCCTTGGCAAGGCAGGCATTGGCGAGAACGTCGCCGAACGAACCAGCTTCTTCGTATTCACCCGCCGAAACGACGATGATGTCGCCGGGTTTGGCGTAGTTGATCGCCAGCTGCAGCATGATGTTGTCGCGCGGAGAGGACTTTACCGTGAAGGCCGGGCCGCAAAGCTTCATGCGGTAGTCGACCGGCTTCAGCCGCGACGACAAGGCACCCCGACGGCCCTGTGCTTCGTGAATGGTGGCGGGCGAAAATTTCGCGATCGCAGCCAAATCCTCCTTGGAGGGACGCTCGGGAATGTCTTTGATATGTACCATTGCAGGCCCTCCTCGTGGCCATAGATAAACCGTACGGCGGCAAGGCTGCCGCCGTCGGCAATTGTCGGATTTTGGTTTTGGATCAGAAGGCGCTATGCGCCCTTCAGATTACGGGATCGGGTCGAACTTCAGCTCGGAAAGCGGAACAACCTTGTCGGTGCGGGTCATCTTGTATTCGGTGCCCTGACCGAGCCACTTGTCCCAGATCTTGTTGATCTCGCCATCGGCATCCAGCTTGCGCAGGATTTCGTTGACCTTGGCGGTAAGCGTCGGCTGGTCCTTCTGCATGCCGATACCGATCGGCTGGTACAGCATCGGCTCCTCAATCATGCGCATTTCCTTGCCGCGGGTCTTCGACTCGTTGACGAACTTGGTCGTCGTCATCGTGTTGGCGACCATGCCACGGGCCTTACCCTGCTGCACCGCGAGATAGGCCGATGCGGTATCCTGGAAGGTCAGCGGCTCGGACTTGTTGAGCTTGATCGACATTTCCGAGGTCGAACCCTTGGCCGAGGCGATACGCTGGCCGACATAATCAGCCTTGGCCTTGCCTTCGTCCGTCGTCGGCACGATCAGCATTTCCTTGGCGAGATAGTAGGGATCGCTGAACTGAATCTGTTCGGCGCGGCTCTGCGTGTATGCGAGGTTTGCGACAGTGATGTCGACGCGGCCGAGCTTGACTTCCGGCACGCGGGCTTCGACCGAAACCGGCTTCACTTCCGCTGTTACACCAAGTTCCTTTGCGATAGCGTTGCAGAGATCGACGTCGAAACCGGCCATCTCACGGGTCTTGGGGTCCGGCGCCGAGAATGGCGGCACGTCGGCAAACGTCGCGCAGCGCAGCTTCTTGGCCGACAGGATGTCGGCAAGCTGATCCGCCTTGGCCGGCGCGACCGCAGCCGTGCTGGTGGCAAGTGCTGCAAGAATTGCGAATTTCCAGTTCATTTGCTGTTCTCCATTTTTATTTTATGTGGAAGGCAGTCAGTGCCGCAGATCAGCGAGGAAGCGCTGGGCACGCGGATGTCGTGGATTCTTGAAAAAATCTTCGGGAGGAGCGGTTTCGAGGATTTCGCCGGCGTCGATGAACCAGATGCGGTCAGCGACATCGCGAGCAAAACCCATTTCATGGGTCACGCAGAGCATGGTCATGCCTTCGGCGGCCAAGCTTTTCATGACGCTCAGCACTTCTCCGACCATTTCCGGGTCGAGCGCGCTGGTCGGTTCGTCGAACAGCATGACCGGCGGTTCCATGGCAAGCGCACGGGCAATCGCCACGCGCTGCTGCTGGCCACCGGAAAGCTGACCGGGATAGGAGTTGGCCTTGTCGGCGAGACCAACGCGGTCAAGCAGTTTGAGAGCCTTGTCATGGGCAGCGGCAGGCGACACGCCTTTCACCCGGATCGGCGACATCGACACGTTTTCGACGACCGAAAGGTGCGGAAAGAGGTTAAAACTCTGGAAGACGAAGCCGATACGGCTGCGCAGCTTGTTGAGTTCGCTGGCCCCCATCGGCGCGTGGATATCCTGCCCCTCGAAGCTGATGCCGCCGCTGTTGATTTCTTCCAGCCGGTTGACGGTGCGGATCAGCGTCGACTTGCCGGAGCCGGACGGGCCGCAGATCACCACCACTTCGCCCCGCGCCACTTCGGCGTTGATATTTTTCAGGACCTGATAGTCGCCGTAGCTCTTGCAGACATCGGCGATACGGATCGCCTGGGCGGCTTGGGGTTCGGACACTAAGGTGCTCATAGCTGCTCCGTAATGGTTTTGAGGGGCGCGGCCTCGGCCGGAAGGCGGGCATTGCGCGGCCCGGCACGTCGGCGGGCGATCCGCCGCTCGACGCTGTTGGCGACATAGGTCAGGCTCCAGCACAGGATGTAGTAGACCAATGCGAGAATGAGGAAGACCTGGAAGGGCTGGGTGAGAAGCTGGTTGTTCACCTGGCTTGCAGCAAATGTCAGGTCCGGCACATTGATGACGTAACCGAGCGTCGTATCCTTGATCGTCGAAACGAAGGTGGAGATCATGCTCGGGATCATGTTGTAGAGCGCCTGCGGCAGGATGACGAAACGCATGGCGCCCATGTAGCCGTGGCCGAGAGCCCGTGCCGCATCCATCTGGCCCTGCCCCAGCGACACGATGCCGGCACGGACGACTTCACTCAGGAACGCGCCCTGATAGATGACCAGCGTCACCAGCATGATCAGGAAGCTCGGCACATCGGCGCCGGTCCAGAGCGGGATGACGAAATAGCACCACAGGATGAGCATCAAGAGAGGCACGCCGCGAGTGACGTAGACCAGCGCGGTCATAGGCCAGCGCAGGAACCACCATTTCGACAGGCGTGCGAGCGCCATCAGGATGCTCACCGGGAAGGCAAACGCGATGGCCAAAGCCGAGAGGATGAGCGTGTTGGCGAGACCGCCGAGCGGACCGTTCGGGTATTGGCCGATCAGAAGAAGCAGCCAGTAATCCTGAATGATGGTGATGAAATCCTGGATCATGCGCGTGCCCTCCGCGCCGGATCAGCTCGCATCGCGATATAGGCTCCAATGCCCATGATGATGAGTGAGAAGAACAGGTAGGTCACCGTGCCGATCATGTAGATTTCGAACGTGCGGAAACTGATGTTTTCGATTTCCTTGACGGCATGGGTCAGTTCAGGCGCGCCGATGACGATGGCAAGACTGCTGTTCTTGAACAGCGAGACACTGTGGTTGATCAAAGGCGGCAAGGCATTGCGGACGCCCTGTGGCATGATCACGAAGCGCATGGCCGAAGCATAACCATGACCCAAAGCCTGCGCAGCTTCCATCTGTCCCGGGCTGACCGAACGCAGGCCCGAACGAAGATCTTCGCTGAAATAGGCTGCCTGACACAGGCCGAGACCGATGACTGCAAAAATTGCTTCGGCATTGTTGTTTGCCAGCCAGTCCGACAGGCCCTGCGGCATCAGCGTGAAGATGCCGAAATACCAGAGCATCAACTGCACCAGCGTCGGCACGTTGCGATGGTAAGATACATAGGCGGCGACGATCGGTTCGCCGATGCGCAGCGGCGAGACGCGCAGCGCGAGCAGAAGGATGGCCAGCGTCATCGCCAGCACCCATGAACCGATATAGATGATGAAGGTCATCTCGATGCCATGCAGGAGCATCGAGATGTATTCCGGGTTGGTCAGGATTGCCGAAAGATCGAACCCGTTCACCGCTTGGTTCCTTCGGAACTGGCGGCAGGGGTCTGTGGCTTGGCCGTCTGCAGACCGCCCATGACCTGCAGCGTCGGGGTGATTTCCATATGACCGATATTGACCGCGACAGGTGCGGCAATCGCGAAGGCGATCGCGTCGGCGATATCGGAGGCCTGCGGCAGTTCGAAACCGTCGATGAAACGCTCGCGGATCGAAGGATCGTTGCCGTGAACATGATTGAAGATATCGGTAGCAACACGGCCGGGGCAGATTTCGGTTACCCGAACACGCTTGCCGAATGTGTCGATGCGCAACTGGTTCGACAACATTGCGACGCCGGCCTTGACGGCATGGTAGGTGGAGTTTCCGCCAAAATTGTAGTTGCCGGCAATCGAGGAGATATTGATGACGTGACCACGATCCCGCTCGGCCATGCCCGGCACGACCATGCGGCAGAGATGCAGAACCGCACGCAGGTTGACGTCGATCAGCAGATCGATATCGCCGTCTTCCGCTTCCAGAAATTTCTTCGGGCGGTCGACGCCGGCATTGTTGATAAGGACGTCGAAGGCAATACGACCAGTCAGCTCTGCCAGCGCTTCCCGATTGGTGACGTCAACCGCGTGGGCGATGCAGCCGGTACGTTCGGAAAGCGCGCGCAATGGCTCGGCGCTACGGGCGACCGCGTGCACTTCCAGTCCTTCGCGGGACAGTCTTTCGACGACGGCGGCACCAATTCCCGACGAGGCACCAGTCACCAGAGCAGTCTTGTAATCGGCAAACGGCATTGAATTCCCCTTTGTTGAGATGAGACTAGCGAAGCTTTTTTCACTTGCCTAAGACCGATTAGTTTTGGGCTAATAAGGAAGCGTTATGGAGGCCTGCGCCTGTTGCTTGAGGCGTGATTTGCGCGTTACAAATCAATCAGCTAGGTTTTCTCTTCACTTGTTAAAAAGCTGCTCGCCGATCTGTGGCAGGCTTTCGGGCAGGTGTTATCAACACAGGCAGCATCGACCAAAATGGATATCCGGCGCCTCAAATCCTTTATCGTCATCGTCGACAGTGGCAGCATCACCCGTGCCGCGGACATCCTGCATCTTGCCCAGCCGGCGCTGAGCCAGCAGCTTGCCGCGCTTGAGGACCACTTCGGCCAGAAGCTTCTGATCCGCAGCCAGCAGGGCGTAACGATGACCGATGCGGGTCAGGCGGTCTATCGCCACGCCCAGATAATTCTCCGGCAGATGGAGCAGGCGCAGTCCGATGTCGCAACCGCCGGCCGGTCACTGGCGGGGCGCGTCTCTGTCGGTCTTGTCCCTTTCAGCAGCGCAGCGACACTTTCCGTCGAGCTTCTGGCGGAAACGAGAAAGCGCCACCCTGGCATTCTCTTGCATCTCACCGAGAGCGTTGGTCAGACCTATAGCCAGATGATCATGAACGGTCGTTTGGAAATGGCGCTTATCCACGGAGTCGGACCAATCAAAGGCGTGCGTTTCGAACCGTTGCTGAAAGAAGAGTTCTTTCTCGTCGCACATCAGGATTTCGCTATCGAAGCGAGTGACACGCCGGTTCCCGTGACTGCGCTTGACGGCCTGCCATTCCTGATGCCACCGGCCTATAACTTCGTGCGCCGGGCAGTCGACACCGCGTTTTCGCGCAGCAAGGTCGAGTTCAAAGTGGTCGCGGAGGTCGAGATTGTTCGAACACTCAGCCGATCTGTCGACCGTGGGCTCGGGGCAACAATCATGCCAAAGGCGATTGCCGACCGCTTGATTGCCGAATCCAATGAAAAGCTGATTTGTCGCCTCGTGTCGCCACGCATCGAGGAGACATTGTCGCTCTGCGTGTCGGACCAGACACCGCTCTCGGAGCCGGCGGTGGCGGTCAAGGACATTCTGATCGAACTGACGGCCAGGCTGAAGACCTGACCGTCAAAGTCAGGCCGATTACTTCATGTTTTTGCAATACTCGGCAATGCGGTTGCAGCCCTCTTCCAGCATCTCCATGCTCGTCGCGTAGGAAATGCGGAAATATGGACTCATGCCGTAGGCTGCACCCTGCACGGTCGCGACATGGTGCTCCTCGACAAGACCCATGACAAAGTCGACATCGGTCTCGATCTTGCGGCCGCCCTTGGTGGTCTTGCCGATCAGCTCGGACATGTTCGGGAAGATATAGAATGCACCTTCGGGCTTATGGGCACGCAGACCCTCGATTTCGGCCAGACGGCCGAGCACGTAATCCCGACGTGTCTTGTAGATCGACGAGCGTTCCTTCAGCAGATCCTGCGGACCGTCGAGTGCTGCAACGGCCGCTGCCTGTGTCAGCGTCGAGGTGCCACCGCTGTTCTGGCCGTTGACATTGCTGATCGCGGCAATGAGATCCTTCGGGCCGCCACAGTACCCCAGACGCCAGCCGGTCATGGCATAAGCCTTGGACACGCCGTTCATGGTCAGCACGCGATCATAGAGACGCGGCTCGACTTCGGCGATCGTGCAGAACTCGAAATCGTCGTAGACGAGATGTTCGTAGATATCGTCGGTCAGTATCCAGACATGCGGGTGGCGCAGCATGACCTCGGCGATTGCCGCCATCTCGGCGCGCGAGCAGGCAGCACCAGTCGGGTTGTTCGGGAAGTTCAGGAAAAGCCACTTGGTGCGCGGTGTGATCGCCGCTTCCAGATCCTCGGCACGCAGCTTGAAACCAGCATTTTCCGGGCACGGCACCGAGACGGGGACACCACCGGCAAATTTCACGATATCTGCATAGCTGACCCAGGATGGCGCCGGGATAACGACTTCATCGCCTGGATTGCAGGTGGCCAATACGGCGTTGAAGATAACCTGCTTGCCGCCGCCCGACACGACGATCTGGTTCGGCTCATAGGTCAGGTTGTTCTCGCGCTTGAACTTGCGGATGATCGCCGCCTTCATGGCCGGCGTGCCGTCCATGGTCGGATATTTCGTATCGCCCGCGAGTGCTGCGGCGTAAGCGGCTTCAATGGCATGCGGTGGGGTCGGAAAATCCGGTTCGCCGGAAGATAGGCTGACGACCTTGATCCCCTGGGCGGCAAGTTCACGCGCGCGCTGCGTCATGGCAGCAGAGGCGGAGATGGAAACATTCTTCAAACGGTCGGCTGTGGCGGGCATGGTCTGGTCTTCCAGTTTTGAATTCTAGGTGAAAAGAGAAAACAGGCGGCGGCTTTCAGCCGGCAACTTCTGATGCTGGAGCAAGTGTGCCGCCGGCGGCCTCGATTTCGCTGCGGACGATCCGCGCCAATTCGAGCGAACCCGGCGTATCGCTATGAACGAGAATGGATCTCGCTGGCATGTCGAGGGTCGTGCCGTCGATTGTGGTGACCGTGCGGTCGACGAGGAACTGACGCACGCGAGCGCGCACGGCCAGCTCATCCTTAACCAGAGCCCCGGGCAGTCCGCGTGCAACAAGGCGGCCCTGCGCGTCATAGGCACGGTCGGCCAGAAACAGCAGCAGGGTTTTGAGCGAAGCTCGGTTGGCGGCGGCCTCGATTTCACTGCCCGGCATGGCAAGGATAATCAGCCCGGGATCGACGGCGCGGATCGCATCCATCATCAGATCGGCCAGCTTCGGGTCACGGTTGACCATGTTGCCCATGGCGGCGTGAAAGCTGAAATGCGCAACGCGCTGGCTTTCGCTGGCTGCAATAGCCTTAAGCGCCCCCAGTTGGTAGAGCATCTGCTGGCGCAGTTCATCGGCTGAATAGGGGATTTCGCGGCGTCCGAAACCGGCGCGATCCGGCAGGCCGGGATGCGCGCCGATGCCGACGCCATTGACCTTGGCGAGGCGTACCATGCGGGCCATTGTATTGGGATCGCCGCCATGAAAACCGCAGGCAATGTTGGCCGATGACACGACCTTCATCATCGCCTCGTCGTCGCACAGGCTGTAGGGACCAAAGCCCTCGCCCATATCGGAATTCAGATCGATCTTCATCTCTTCCTCCCTCACTTCATGGCCTGCAATGCATCGCAAACCATGCGCGACGTGCTGCGGACATCATCGATGAAAGCCGCCACTGCCTTTTCGACGGACGCCGCCTGAGCGTGTGTTGCACGGACAAAACGCAGACGGCTGCCGATACGCGCCTGCCCGAGCCGCCAGAGATCGGCCTCGATTACGCCGGCGATCTTGGGATAACCGCCAGCCGTATTGGCATCGGCCATCTGGATGATCGGTTCACCGCTTGGTGGAACCTGAACGACACCGGACACGACGCCGTGCGAGCGCATTTCAACCGGCGTCGTCGGCTTGATCGGCTCACCCATCAAGCGATATCCGGTACGGTCGCTTTGTGTGGAAATCTTCCACGTCTGCATCCAGAAACGCTCGGCATCCGCGCCAAACAGAGCATGTTCTCCGGCCGGGATGGCGCGCACAAGAAGGACCCCATCCTCATTGGCAGGATAGACATAGGCAAGCGCATAGGCGGGGTCGATAACCGCAAGGCCAGTTGCGGGAAAGTTTAGCGCCGTGGAAACCTCACCCAGTTTAAGAACATCGCCAGTGCTCAGAAAACGTCCGTCACTGCCGCCGAAAGCGCCACGCAGCGATGTGCTGCGCGATCCCATGACCGCAGCGACATCAATCCCGCCGGCAATGCAGATATAGGCGCGTGTTCCAACCCGTGGCTGCCCGAGCTCCAGTACCTGCCCGGCTTCGATCGGCAGAGCGCACCACGGCTGAACCATGCGACCGTCAAGCGATGCGCCACAATCGGCGCCCGTTACGACAAAAGACGTCTGCTTCGCAAAACGCAGTTTGAACGGATAGGTCTGAATTTCGAGAACTGCCGCGCCTGTTTCGTTGCCGAGCAGGCTGTTGCCAACCTTGAGAGCCAGCGGATCCATGGCGCCGCTGGTAGTCACGCCGATATTGCGGAAGCCGGTACGGCCAAGGTCTTGTACCGTGTTGAACGGTCCGGTCTGGATGATCTCTATCATAGCTCAATGCTCGCTGGCACGAAACGTACCGTATCACCCGGCGCCATCACGGCAGGTGTGGCCGACATCGGGTCGAACATCTGCAATTCGGCAAACCCGATCGAATTCCAGCCATTGGGGCCGGTCAGGACGGCGACACCCGTTTGCATGCCGCCAATGGTGACGCAGCCCCGCGCCATATTGAGCGATGGCACGGTCTTGCGCGGCATGTAGATGCGCGGATCAAGCCCGTGAAGGTAACCAAAACCGGGCGCACTACCGAGTGCAAACACCCTGTAGGTGCCTTCGTAGTGAATGCGAATAACCTCGCGGTCGGAAAGGCCCGACCTGTCGCAGAGAGCGGCAAGATCTGTCGCGTGCTCGCCGCCGTATGTTACGGTGATCTCGATTGTCCTTCCCGCCAGATCGATGCTTTCGGCCTGTTCCCAGGCGTCCAACAGGCGCAACGCCAGAAGTTCCGGATCTTCGGGCGTCATCTTCAGAACGACGAGAAGGTTCGTCATGCCAGGTACGATCTCGAGCGTCTCGCTCCACAGTTCGACGGCGCGGGACAGGGCCCAGATCCGCCGCTGCGAGGCAAGGTCGAATTCACCGGTCGCTTCGAGAAGAAATGCGCGAGAACCGATCGGGGAAACGCGGACGCCATTGCGACCGAGCGCAAGCGCTTCGACAGGCTGGGTGATCTTGACGACTGAGGCGCTCATGCTTCTGTCTCGACTTCTGCAATCGGATCGCCAAAACCGACGATCGTTCCGGGTTCAACTAAGTGGCGACCCAAGCGTCTCGACGGTCCAGCGGAGACCGGCAGCAGGATAGGGCCAACCCGCAGGAAGCCGATCGCGTCGCGCGCGGTCGATGCCGCCGGCGTGCCGGTACGTGACAGGTCCGACAACCAGAACTCACCGGCCATAGGCGCCTTCACGATAGCGACAGCATCTACTGCATCGGTTTTGCCGGAACGCACCTGGCGCGCAGGCCCCTTGGCCGAACTCGAAAGGCGGATCAGCAGGCTCTGGCCCGGTCGGGTGATTTCAATTCCATCGACGCCAGCGGCTTCAAGGGCTGCGGTCAACCGTTCGATGATTGCGGGGTCGCTGAAATCCGGCTTTGTCATGCTGCCCCCCGCGTCTTCAACCATTTTTCCAGATAATGGATATCCGTTTCACCCTTGGCGAAGGCTGCATCTTCAAACAGTTCGCGCAACAGCGGCAGATTGGTGGCGATGCCCTCCAGCTTGAAGGATGCCAGTGCGGACCGCGTGCGCTGCATGGCATCGGCCCGGTCTTGGCCATGCACGATCAGCTTGGCGATCAGCGAGTCGTAATAGGGCGAGACCTTGTAACCGGCCTCGACATGGGTATCGACACGAACGCCCTCGCCCTGTGGCAGTTCAAGAGCCGTGATAACACCTGCTGAGGGCATGAAAGTCTTCGGGTCTTCGGCATTTATGCGGCATTCGATAGCGTGACCGGCGCAGGTCACGTCAACCTGCGTCATCGACAATGTCTCACCCTGCGCCACACGCAATTGCTGCTGGACGATATCGACGCCGCTGGTTTCCTCGGTCACCGGATGTTCGACCTGCAGGCGGGTATTCATCTCGATGAAATAGAAAGCGCCGTCCTCATAGAGGAATTCGAACGTTCCGACACCGCGATAGCCGATTTGCTGACAAGCCTGGACACAGGCTTCGCCGACAGTGCCGATCAGTGTTTCGGAAATACCCGGAGCCGGCGCCTCCTCGACCACCTTCTGGTGACGGCGCTGCATGGAGCAATCACGATGGCCAAGCCAGACCGCATTTCCATGCGTATCGCACAGGACCTGAATTTCGATATGGCGCGGATGCTGGAGGAATTTCTCCATGTAGAGCGCCGGCGTTCCAAAGGCCTTACGTGCTTCTTCGCGGGTCAGGGCTACTGCTTCCTGCAGTTCTGCCTCGTTGAGCACAACGCGCATGCCGCGTCCGCCACCGCCGCCGGCAGCCTTGACGATCACGGGATAACCAATCCCGGCCGCAATTGCCCGGATCGCTTCAGGTTCCGATGGAAGTTCTGTATCTGGACCCGGCACACAAGGCACGCCAGCCGCCATCATGGCGCTCTTGGCGGCAATCTTGTCTCCCATCGTGGCAATGGCGCTGGCATCCGGGCCGATGAAGGTCATTCCCGCCTTCTCTACTGCCGCTGAGAAGCTGGTGTTTTCCGAAAGAAATCCATAACCTGGATGAACGGCGCCGGCACCGGTGAGGCGCGCCGCCAGCAGGATGGCGCTCTGGTTCAGGTAGCTTTTGGACGCGCTCGATGGGCCGATGCAGATCGATTGATCCGCGCTTTTCACATAGGCGGAATCCCGATCCGCTTCCGAGTAGACTACGACGGTCTTCAGGCCCATTTCGCGGCAGGCGCGAACCACGCGCAAGGCAACTTCACCACGATTGGCAATCAGAACCTTGTCGAAACGCTGTTGTGACGGCATCACGCGATCTCCGCCAGCATATCACCGACCTCGACCTCCGAGCCATTCACATCCGTCAGGCGCGTGATCTTGCCGGCGTGCGGTGCAGTTATCTTGTTGAACACTTTCATTGCTTCGATGATGAAAAGTGTCTGCCCCTCGATAACATCATCCCCGACGGACACGAACGGAGGATCTCCTGGTGCCGGGGAGACATGCAGCACGCCGAAGACCGGTGCGGTGACCATGCCTGCCTTTTCGTTGACTTCAACCGCAGCGCCTTCGAGCTCTCCTGTATCGGCGGTCCCGCTTGAGCTCTCGGCTTCCGTGACCGGCCTATCTCGGCCTCCATCTCGGAATATCCGGACTGTCGTGCCTTTTTCCGTGACCTCCAGTTCGGTGACGTTGGACCGCCCCACAAACGCGATGAGTTTTTCTATCTTTGAAAGGTCCATTCCCCGGTCCACAATTGGGCTGCATCGATGCCGCCGCAAAGATCGAGACACAGCGGATCACAGCCGATGTCGTAACATAGGCAAAGGTCTAATGGGGTCAGACGAACTTTCAATGGAGCAACGATGATACGGGAATGGCTCCTGCTCTTGATGTGGACCAGACCGTTGCCGCTAGTTTTCAACGAATAGTTTCTCGTCTCCAATGACCAAGAAGAAAAGCAGAGCGATCGTCATCATGCGCACCGCTTAGGTCGTCGTCGACTTGAAGATGTGAATCTCGCCATGTGCTCGGCTCACACTTCGCCATAACGTCCGTGTCCAGCAAATTCTTTTCTTGAACGCTGAGGCTATCAATAGTCGATACGGGCACGTTCCGATGAACGCCAATCTTTCGGTGCCTTGCCCGTGCATCGAGCGAAAAAGCGAGAAAAATAAGCGGCATCTTGGAAACCCAGCCGATACGATATTTGCTGTATAGAGGTCATAGAGAAGATGAGCTGCCTCTTCGCTTCCTCGATAATCTTGCGCTCGATCAGTTCATGTGCCGAACATCCATGCCAGGCATGAACGAGGCGATTGAGATGTGTCGGCGAAACCCCGATTTTCCCGGCATAGAACGACAACGCCCGATGGGTGCGGAAATGCTGGTCGATCAGGTTCATCAGGGCATCCACTCGGGTGTCTCCGGACCAGCCCGCCCAGGTTTGTTGATCGGAGCCGATGCGGAACAACAGGTGCAACAGCACGGAGACATAGGCTCTCAGGATTTCATTGCGTCCGCGATTTCGACCTTCAAACTCGACCGTTATCCGCCCCAAGATACGCAGGGCCTCTTCCGCATCCGGCAGCTGAGGTTCAGGAGCAATTCTTTGGGGGTGAGCCAGCCACTGGCCAAACACGCTTCGCTCACCGGGTCCATGGTCGAGATGTGACGAAAGGATCGTGATAACCGAGCCGACGACGGTTTTTGAAAATCGGAACCCATGACTGGTTCCCGGCGGAATGGTTATGACCGTTCCGGGCTTCAAACTAAGGGTCTCTTCGTTGAAGAGGACGTCACCGCCTCCGGCGGCGATATGCAAGATCTGAAAGTAAGCGGTGTGCCGGTGAGGCTGGATTTCCCAGTCGTGCTGGCTGCTTCTGGCATGGATCGTTTCATGATGCAGCCAGAAGCCCGGATCTCCGGTGTCCGTTTCACCATAAAGGGCATAGGTGGGAACCCGTGGCATCGCGACCGCTCCTTCCGATGTTCGAAAAGTACAATTAAAAGAACAGAGCGTCTCTTTCGCCGCAACTCCCAATCATGGAATTTGCATTTATCAATTTCGTTGGGAGGCGTGATTGAGGCATCAACTCGTCATTATAGGCGCAGGTCCGTCAGGCCTGTTGCTAGGCCAGCTTCTGACCGAAGCAGGGATCGACAACCTCATCCTCGACCGGGTGAGCAAGGACTATATTCTCGGGCGCGTTCGAGCCGGGGTCCTTGAGGAAGGCACTGTTCATCTTCTGAATCAGGCAGGCGCCGGCGAACGCATGGCCGCCGAAGGGCTGCCGCATGATGGTTTCGATCTTGCTTTCGACGGCCGCGATCACCGGATAGATCTCAACGGACTAACCGGCGGAAAGCGGGTGATGGTTTACGGCCAGACAGAAGTCACGCGCGACCTGATGGATGCGCGTGAACGAAGTGGTGCACATGCCGTCTATGAAGCTGACGACGTGCAGCCGCATGATTTTTCCGGAACCGACCCTTATGTAACTTATCGAAAAGACGGCATAACACATCGTATCGATTGCGATTTCATCGCTGGCTGCGACGGCTTCCATGGCGCGAGCCGCAAGTCGGTTCCCGCGACCGCATTAAACCTCTTCGAGAAAGTCTATCCGTTCGGATGGCTCGGCATCCTCGCGGATGTCGCACCGGTCAGCCACGAGCTTATATATGCAAATCACCCGCGCGGCTTCGCATTGTGTTCGATGCGCTCAGCAAGCCGCAGCCGCTATTACATACAATGCCCTCTCGATCAGAAAGCGGAAGATTGGAGCGACGACCGGTTTTGGGATGAACTGCGGCGCAGGTTACCGCCGTCCCATGCGGAAGCTCTTGTAACCGCTCCGTCGTTTGAAAAATCGATCGCTCCGCTGCGCTCCTTCGTGGCCGAACCCATGCGTTTTGGCCGTCTGTTCCTGGTCGGCGATGCCGCTCACATCGTTCCGCCCACAGGCGCCAAGGGCTTGAACCTTGCCGCAAGCGACGTGCACTACCTCTTTAA
Source organism: Aliirhizobium wenxiniae (assembly GCF_014201355.1). GTDB lineage: Bacteria > Pseudomonadota > Alphaproteobacteria > Rhizobiales > Rhizobiaceae > Neorhizobium > Neorhizobium wenxiniae. Next base: position 252,220 of record NZ_JACHEG010000003.1, on the reverse strand, counting down.
TGCCTTGCGCGAATATTATCTGGAAGGGTCCGAGGTAGGACTGAATTCCTATTCGAAAAAAGCTCTTGCACGGGTATGGAAAGCTGTACGCTTTTCGTGGTGGATGACGACCATGCTCCACCGCTTTCCGGAGACAAGTGAATTTGATCAGAAGATTCAGGAAGCGGAGCTCGACTATCTGACGCATTCCCGGGCCGCGTCCACCGCTCTGGCGGAAAACTACGTGGGATTACCGTTTTAGCGTGGACGACAGCAACGGGTAGCATTGCAAATCAAGGGGCACGATGTTGGAGGCGGGCCCTCTTTAACTGGGAGGAATGAACATGAAAAAGGCTGCAATTGCCGCATTCGCGGTCATGGCTTTGTGCGGAACTGCTTCTGCCGACGTCATCAAGGTTGGCGTCGTTGGCCCCTTCTCCGGCCCCTTTGCTCTTCAGGGCAAAAACTTCAAGGCGGGAATAGACGCCTATATCGCGCTTCACGGTAGCAAGATTGGCGATGATACGGTCGAGATTGTCTATCGCGACATTCCGACAGCGGACCCCGCCCAATCCAAGGCCCTTGGCCAGGAGCTGATCGTAAAGGAAAAGGTCCAGTATCTTGCGGGCTTCTACTTTACCCCGGATGCGATGGCGGTGACGCCTATTCTCAAGCAGGGCAACGTGCCCATGGTCATCATGAACGCCGCGACATCGGCCATCATGAAAACCAGCCCTCTGGTCGTCAGAACCTCGTTCACGACCTGGCAGACCTCCACACCGATCGCAAAGGTTGCTTCCGATGCCGGCGTGAAGAAGATCATTTCGGTCGTCAGTGACTATGGACCGGGTGTCGACGCCGAAAATGCGTTCAAAAAGGCATTCGAAGCAGCCGGTGGCCAGATTGTGGAAGCAATACGAATGCCGCTTTCTACAAACGATTTCAGCCCGATCATGCAGCGTATCAAGGATTCGGGCGCCGAAGGTGTGTTCGCCTTCCTGCCTTCCGGCCCGACCACGCTCGGCTTCGTCAAGGCATTCAACGACAACGGCCTGAAAGCGGGCGGCACCAAGTTCTATGCGCCGGGCGACCTGACCCAGGAATCGGATTTGCCGGCGCTGGGCGATGCCGCATTGGGAATACAGACGACGTTCCATTACGCCGTTTCTCACGATTCCCCCGAAAACAAGGCTTTCGTCGAGGCTGCCACCAAGGCGATCGGCAACGCAGCGGAACTTTCCTTTCCTTCCGTCGGCGCCTTTGATGGCATGCATGTCATCTACAAGATGATCGAGGCGACGGGCGGCGAGCAGGATGCCCAGAAGGCCGTCGATGCCGTCAAGGGACTGGCCTGGACAAGCCCTCGCGGCCCCGTCTCCATCGATCCGGAAAGCCGTCACATCACGCAGAACATCTATCTGCGGGAAGTGGCAAAAGGTTCGGATGGCAAATACTTCAACAAGGAGGTTCAGACCTTCGAGAAGCAGGGCGATCCGGGTCTGGCCGCCGCGAAATAAGCGGCCGACGGTTTGACAGATCGGCAGGCCAGATTTGGCCTGCCACTCATGAACAGGATTTCTGATGCAGACAGTCTTCAGCATAGCTGTCGACGCACTTGCCTATGGCATGGTGCTGTTCGTCATATCGATCGGCCTCTCGGTGACCATGGGCCTGATGCGTGTCGTGAACCTCGCCCATGGCGGCTTTGCCATGATCGGCGGTTACATAGCGTCCTATGTCGCGCGTGATCTGGCCCTCGGATACGGACTTGCATTGATCGCGGCGGTCGTTTTCACGATCCTGATCGCCATTCCGATCGAACGTCTTCTCTATCGCCGCATCTACGGTCAGCCGGAACTGACGCAGGTGCTGATGACGATCGGGATAACCTTCTGCATCATCGGCATCGCCAACTTCGTCATGGGACCGACGCTGAAGACCATCCCGCTTGCACCTGCGCTACAGGGTTCGGCCGACCTTGGCTTCCGCACCATCCCCGTCCATCGTCTCTTTGCGATTGCCTGCGGCCTCGCCGTGGCGCTCGGCCTCTGGTATGCGATCGAGAAGACGAATTTCGGCATCAAGCTCCGCGCATCTGTCGACAACGCCGCAATGGCTGCGGCGCTGGGTGTGCGAACGGAAATCGTCTACGCGGTGAGCTTCGCGGCGGCGGTGGGTCTTGCGGCATTCGGCGGAGTGGTCGGATCGGAATTCCTGCCGGTGGAGCCCTATTATGCGCTCCGTTACATGGTCACCTTCCTGGTCGTGGTGTCTGTCGGCGGCGCCGGCTCCATCCCCGGAGCATTGGCAGCCTGTCTTCTTCTTGGAGCAATCGATACGACCGGCAGATATCTCATGCCGGAATTCGGCGAATTTTTCTTCTATCTTGCCGTCATTGCGATCATCTGCGTCTTTCCGCGTGGCCTGGCGGGGCGTGCGAAATGACAGAGAAAACCAACTCCACTTTGACCGCCAGCGCTGAAACGACCAGAAACCGCCTGCGAGCCGGCTTTATCAGCCGAGACCTCTACGGCGTTGCGGCCATCGTCATCGTCGCAGCAGCTGGTTACGTCCTCTTTCCCGATAACCTCGCATTGCTCACGCGTATCATCGCGATTGCCCTTCTCGTATTGTCGCTCGATCTCGTGACGGGTTATTGCGGTGTCGCAACCCTCGGCCAGGCGGCACTGTTTGGATCGGGCGCCTATGCGGCAGGCATACTTTCCGCACATTATGGGATAAATGATCCGCTACTGATGACGCTGGGCGGGATAATCGCAGGCGCGGTCGCCGGGCTTGTCTGTGGCATCGTGATGTTGCGGGCGCACGGCCTCCCGCAGCTCGTGCTGTCGATCGCGCTTGTCTATCTGTTTCATGAATTCGCCAACAAGGCGTCTTCCTGGACCGGCGGAAGCGACGGACTTTCCGGCATCGTGCTCGACCCGCTCTTTGGCCTCTACGAGTTCGATCTCTTCGGCCATACGGCCTATTTTTTCGGTGTGATCCTGCTTCTGATCGTATTCGCTTTGCTGCGCATCGTCGTCCGCTCGCCCTTCGGCATGCTCTGCCGTGGCATCAAGGAGGATCCGGTGCGGATAAGGGCAATCGGCGCCTCTCCGCATAAAGCCCTGATAAAAATGTACATCATTTCAGGCGCGGTGGCCGGAACAGGCGGTGCGCTCAGTGCCATCTCAACCCAGGTCGTCGCACTCGACGCCCTGTCGTTCACACAATCGGCAGAGGCGCTCGTCATGCTTGTCCTCGGCGGAACCGGTTCGCTGTTCGGCGCTCTTGTTGGAACCTTGGTCTTCATGCTGTTTGAGGATTTCGTATCGGCCGCCAATCCGTTTCACTGGCTGACGATGGTCGGTGCGCTTCTCATCGTCGTCGTCCTTTTCGCTCCCAAGGGTATTTTCGGAACGGTGCAGGATCTCCTTTCTGCAAGAAGAAACAGGACCGGGGAGACGCGGCCATGAGTGCGGTATTTGAAGTCATCAACCTGAAAAAGGCGTTCGGCGGGCTCGTTGTCACAAACGACGTCTCGCTCTCCATGATGGCAGGGGACCGAGTGGCGCTTATCGGCCCGAACGGAGCCGGCAAGACAACCTTCGTCAATCTCGTCACCGGCGCCCTGAAACCGAGTTCCGGTGAAGTGCGGCTTCGAAACGAGCCGGTCACCCGGATCGGACCAACCGGCCGGGTTCAGCGTGGTCTCGTTCGCTCGTTCCAGGTAACCCGGCTTTTCCAGTGCATGACACCGGCCGAACATCTTGGGCTCGCGGTTCTCCAAAGGACAGGCAAATCAGCGCAACTGCATGGTAACTTTCTCACCCGTCCGGCGGTGATGGAGGAAGTCGATGACCTGCTTGAAAGGCTGGGGCTTTATGCGCTGGCGCATAGAAAGGTCCGCGAGATCGCCTACGGGCAGCAACGGCTTCTTGAACTAGCCATAGCGCTCGCCTTGAAGCCCAGCGTCCTGCTGCTCGACGAACCAGCCGCAGGCGTTCCGCAGAGCGACACCGGACGCATCGAGGACGCGCTCGCAAACCTCCCTGCCGATCTCGCCGTATTGATGATCGAACACGACATGGACCTGGTGTTCCGATTTGCCAAACGGGTGATCGTGCTTGCCACCGGGACCATCATATTCGACGGCCTTCCCGCCGACGTGACAAAGGATGCCCGCGTCCGCGAGGCCTATCTCGGGAGCTACGCCAATGCCGGCCTCAATGCTTAAAGTCGAAAACCTTTCCGCAGGCTACGGCCCGACGCGTATCCTGGAATCGATCTCGTTTTCTGTGGCCGCCGGTCATCGGCTTGCCGTTCTCGGCCGCAACGGAATGGGCAAGACGACGCTCTTCGCAACGCTTGCGGGCCAGACCCGCCGTTATGATGGCCGGATAACGATGGGAGACATCGATCTCAGTTCGACATCCAGTGCCGCGCGGGCTCACGCAGGCCTCGGTTATGTGCCGCAGACGCGAGACATATTCCCGAGCCTCAGCGTCGAGGAAAACCTGACTGTCGGCTTGAAGAAACGGAAGACGGACGCGATCGAGGAAGCCTATGCGCTGTTTCCCCGACTGAAGGAGCGTCGCAGGAACCTTGGGAGCCAGCTGTCCGGCGGTGAGCAACAGATGCTGACCACAGCACGCACGATCCTCGGCCGCCCCACGGTACTGCTACTGGATGAGCCACTTGAAGGCCTGGCTCCCGTAATCTGCGAGGAACTCATGGCGGTATTTTCCGAACTTGCGGCGTCCGGAGACATGACGATCCTGCTCGTCGAGCAGCGGATTCAAAGCGCTCTCGACTTTGCCGACGAGGTCATCGTGCTCGAGCGCGGCCGTATCGCCTGGAACGGCACTCCCTCCGCGCTTTCGCAGGATCACGAGGCGGTGGAACGTTTGCTCGGCGTGGGCGGCCTGCATTAACCGGCCTCCCTGTCTTGCCGATTTTTGGACGAAGGCGCGGTCAGGCGCGCCCGAGAGCGAGCGCAATACCCTGCCCCACGCCGATGCACATGGTTGCGAGCGCGTGGCTCCCCTTGCCCGACGAAAGTTCTAGAGCCGCCGTGCCGACGATCCTGGCGCCCGACATGCCCAGCGGATGCCCGAGCGCGATCGCCCCACCATTCGGATTGACGCGCGGATCGTCATCGGCAATGCCGAGTTCTCGCAAGGTCGCGAGACCTTGAGAGGCAAACGCCTCGTTCAGTTCTATGACATCGAACTGATCCTGCGTCAGGCCGAGCAATGCCATCAGCTTTTTGGAAGCAGGCGCCGGGCCGATGCCCATGACACGCGGAGGAACACCCGCTGTCGCTCCGGCCAGAACCCGCGCAATCGGGGTCAGCCCGTATTTTCTGACAGCCGCTTCCGAAGCGATAATCAGCGCTGCGGCACCATCGTTGACGCCGGAGGCATTGCCGGCCGTCACTGTTCCGCCCTCCTTCTTGAAGGGGGTAGCAAGTTTGGCGAGCGCTTCGATCGTGGTTGCGCGCGGATGCTCGTCTTTCGAGATGACAAGCGCCTCACCCTTGCGCTGGGGGATGGTCACTGGCGTGATTTCGCGTGCCAGCCGGCCGTTTTCCTGGGCGGCAGCGGCCTTGTTCTGACTGCGCAAAGCAAACGCATCCTGATCTTCGCGAGAGATCCGATATTCTTCCGCAACATTTTCGCCGGTCTCCGGCATGGAATCGACACCATACAGCTTCTTCATCAGCGGATTGACGAAGCGCCAGCCGATTGTCGTGTCGTAGATCTCGGCGTTACGCGAAAACGCGGCGTCAGCCTTGGGCATGACGAACGGCGCCCGGCTCATGCTTTCGACGCCACCCGCAATCATCAATTCCGCTTCACCCGACTTGATGGCGCGCGCCGCGGTGATGACGGCATCTATTCCCGAGCCGCACAGGCGGTTGATGGTCGTACCCGTGACGGACACGGGAAGCCCCGCCAGAAGCAGAGACATCCGCGCGACATTGCGATTGTCCTCGCCTGCCTGGTTGGCGCATCCATAGATCACATCACCAACCGCCTCCCAGTCGATGCCGGCATTTCGCTCGACGAGCGCCTTGAGCGGTATGGCGCCGAGGTCGTCAGCCCTCACGGAGGAAAGCGAGCCACCGAAACGACCAATCGGGGTGCGGATGTAGTCGCAGATAAAAGCCTCGGCCATTGCTATTCTCCTCAGACTTCGGGAACGATGAGATCGGCGACCGAACCCTCGATATGCAACGGAGCACCGGTCATGGACTGCAGTTCTTCGACGCTCAATGCGGCAAGTTTTTCGCGCAGCACGAAGCGTCGCTCAACGATGTCGATGACGGCGTGACTGGTGTAAACGCGGGTGACACAGGCCACGCCGGTCAGCGGAAACGTGCATTTTTCCACGAGCTTGGGTTCGCCGTTCTTTGTCACATGCTCGGTGATGACGAAAACCTGTTTGGCGCCATGCACGAGATCCATGGCGCCACCGACTGCCGGAACGCCCTTCGAGCCGACACGCCAGTTTGCCAGATCCCCGCTTTGCGCAACCTGCAATGCCCCAAGGATCGCGACATCGAGATGGCCGCCGCGGACCATGGCGAAACTGTCCGCATGATGGAAGAACGAAGCGCCCGGCTTCAGCGTCACGGCCTTTTTGCCAGCATTGATGAGGTCCCAGTCCTCTTCGCCAGGCTTTGGTGCCTCGCCGAAATCGAGGATGCCGTTTTCCGTATGAAAGATCGCCTCCCGGCCGGGCGGCTGGTAGCGGGCGACCATTTCGGGAAAGCCGATACCGAGATTGACATAGGCTCCGTCGACGATGTCCTGCGCCGCCCGCCAGGCGATCTGGGCGTTGGTCAGCTTGATCTCTTCTTGAGCGATGCTGGTCATGCGTAGGTCACTCCGGCTCGAATGAGTTCCTCTTCCTGGCGAGGCTGCGAAACCTCGACGACGCGATCGACGAAAATTCCCGGCGTGACCACATGTTCGGGGTCGATTTCGCCCGCCTCGACGATCCTCGAAACCTGAACGATCGTGCTGGCCGCCGCCATGCACATCAGCGGATTGAAGTTACGAGCCGCCTTGTTGTAGGTGAGATTGCCATGACGGTCGCCGAGATGGGCCTTGATGATGGCGAAGTCAGCCTTCAGCCATCGCTCCTGGACGTAATGCCGACCGTCGAATTCGCTGATCGGCTTGCCTTCCGCGAGCTCGGTGCCGTAAGCGGTCGGGGTGTAGAATGCCGGTATGCCTGCGCCCCCGGCACGGATCCGTTCCGCGAGCGTGCCTTGCGGCACAAGTTCGAGTTCAATTTCTCCGGCCAGATATTTGTCGGTAAAGGCGCGCGGATCCGATGATTTCGGGAACGAGCAGATCATCTTTCGGACCATGCCCGCGTCGATCATTGCCGCAATTCCGATACGGCCATTGCCGGCATTGTTGTTGATGACAGTGAGGTCCTTCGGACCCCTGGAGATCAGCGCATGGATGAGTTCGATCGGAGCGCCGGAGCCACCGAAACCGCCGATCATCACCGTCGCTCCATCGCCTATTTCGGACACAGCCGCCGCCAGGCTCTGGCTTGTCTTGTTCATCCGCCACCTCCCTTGATGATGGGCCTCGTCCTCTGTCGAAGCTTTTCGGAAACCTACCTCTCGACTTTCTCGACCTCAACGGATTTGTGCGATATGATGCATTTGTTGCATTATCGCACAAATCCGGAGTGATAATCTTGAATGTGAAGCAGAGTGACATGATGGGCGGGTTGGCGAAGGGGCTTCGCGTGATCGAAGCTTTTACCGCTGAAACGCCTCGATTGAGCATTTCGGAAGCTGCAGAAATCTCCGGCCTGGATCGGGCAACCACCCGACGTTGCCTGCTGACGCTCGCCGAACACGGATATTGTGCATATGACGGCAAGTTCTTCACGGTCACTCCGCGTGTCCTGCGTCTCGGCACCGGCTGCCTGGCATCCATGCCGCTGCCGCGCATCGTCCAGCCATGGCTCGACCAGTTATCCGAACATATCGGCCAGAGCACGTCGGTTGCCATCCTGGATGGCGCGGAGATCGTCTATGTCGCGCGCGCGGCTCAGCGGAAGGTGATGTCGATTGCGCTCATGCCGGGGTCGCGCCTTCCGGCTTACTGTACATCTCTCGGGCGCGTCATGCTTGCAGCACTTCCTGAAACTCAGGCTCTCGAACTTCTGAACTCCCATCCGCTTCAGCCAAGAACCGCCCACACGCTCCACGATATCGACGCTCTCATGACAGAACTCGCGCGGGTTCGAACGCAAGGCTATTCCGCAGTCGACCAGGAGGTAGAGCAGGGATTGAGATCCGTCGCGGTGCCGGTGAAAAACGCGCGCGGCATCGTGGTCGCAGCATTGAACACGGGGCTGGCCGCCTCGAGTGAACCCATGGCTTCGGTGATAGAAACCTACCTCCCGTCGCTTCAGCAGGTAAGCCGCGAGCTTCGCGGCGTGCTCTCGTAGCGCCTCGGGAAATTGAGGAGCTAACGGGAGCCTGCGGCTTCTCGTATGGTTTGTATCAGAAGCGACATCGCGATCGAGGGGATTGCGTCAGTTCGCATGGTCAGCCCCACAGGCCCCTGGGTGTCGCTTGTATCGATCGGCAATGCCTGCATCAGCCCCGTCCCGATATCGCGGGACACAACCCCGGACGATATGATCCAAACGGCATCACTCGACAGCAAGAACGCCCGGCCGAAGCTATCGGAAACAGTCTCGATCTGGTTCGGCAGGCTTGAAATACCGTTAGCGATGAGTAGGCGGTCAACGAAAGGCCGGATGATCGACGAAGTGGTCGGCATCAAGATCGGATAGTCGCCGAGTTCGGAAAACGGCGAATGCCCCGACGTCAGGATCGGATGGCCGGTACGAACGGCAAACACGACCTGTTCGGAATAGAGATGCTCGAAGATAAATCCCGCCATTCTGTCCGCCCCCGCCAGACGGCCCACGACAAGATCGAGATCGCCAAAGCGCAGTTGTTCCAGCAGCACCGAGTTTTCGCCGGTGACGATCTTGATGCGGCTCCCGGTCTTTTCCTTCAGAAAAAGATCCACGGCTCGCGGCATGATGTGGCTGGAAACCGTCGGCAGCGCACCGATCCGTATCAGCGGCGCCTCTCCGGCCCGTTCGTGCGAAACTGAATCGACGCCCTGTCGAAGAGCCGCAATCGCCGCACCAGCATGTTTCAGGAAGACTTCGCCATAGCGCGATAGCCGGATGCCCCTTCCCTCGCGCTCCACAAGGGCGACACCAAGCGCCTCTTCGAGCTCCCGAATGGTCTTGGTAACCGCCGGCTGGCTGACATTCAGAAAGCCTGCTGCCTTGACGACGCTCTTGTGACGAGCAACCTCGATAAAGGCTTGGAGATGACGAAACTTAACGCTTGGCTCGCTCATCGGATACATAACCATTCGGATATAGAAAACACCTAAAAAGTCATTTTACCTAACCGCGCCAATATACCAAGATAGTTCAGGGAGAGATTTTCAATGCAGTTTGCGCGCGTCAACGACGTCACGATCCATTATCAGGTTATCGGTGGCCCCGCTGATAGGCCGGTCATAGTGTTCGCCAATTCGCTCGGCACGGATTTTCGCATCTGGCGGGATGTCATCGTGCGCCTTGCCGGCGAATTCCCGATCATCCTCTACGACAAGCGTGGCCATGGCCTGTCCGATATCGGCAAGACCCCTTATTCGATCGAGGATCACGCAGCCGATCTTGCTGCCCTTCTGGATCTGCTCAACGTGCGCGACGCCGTGATCTGCGGCCTTTCCGTCGGGGGGCTTATCGCGCAGGCGATCTGCCAGACACGACCCGATCTGGTGAAGGCGCTGATCCTCTGCGATACCGCCAGCAAGATCGGTTCTGCCGACATGTGGAACGCGCGTATCGCGGCCGTTGAAGAGCACGGCATCCCAAGCATCGTCAATGCTGTCATGGAAAAATGGTTCACCCCGGCTTTCCGCAACCCGGACAACATCGCCTTTCGCGGCTATTGCAACATGCTGGCACGCCAACCTAACGAAGGTTATGCGGCAACCTGCGCTTCAATTCGTGATGCCGACTATACCGAGGCGGCTGCACACATTGCCGTGCCGACGCTCTGCATCGTCGGCGACCAGGATGGCTCGACGCCGCCAGATCTCGTCAGGAAGACGGCAGAACTCATCCCCGGTGCACGTTTTGAGGTCATCAAGGATGCAGGCCACATTCCCTGTGTCGAACAGCCAGAAGCCTTGAGCGATCTGATCCGAAACTTCATCAACACCACCAATACCGCAGGGGAGGCTCAATGACAGAGGTTGAGACAGACCGGCACCGCTTGGGCATGGAGACACGACGCTCCGTGCTGGGAGATGCTCATGTCGATCGAGCGATCGCCAACTCCACCGAATTCGACGAGCCGTTCCAGGCGCTGATCACGGAATCCGCCTGGGGACATGTCTGGTCACGTCCCAACTTCACCAAACGGGAACGATCGATCATCACGATCGCGCTTCTGGCAGCACTCGGCCAGGACGAAGAAGTTGCCATGCATGTGCGGGCGACAGCCAATACCGGCGCGTCGCGAGAAGATGTTCGTGAGGCCCTGCTGCATGTCGCCATCTATGCAGGCGTGCCTGCCGCAAACCATGCCATAAAGATCGCCAAGCGCGTCTACGAACAAATGGACGCCGAATAGACATCGGGGGAGGAGACCTTAGGGATGTCCGCTAATTCGAACAAACAGCCGGAGACCGGTGGATTTTTCGCGCGTGACCGTGCCTGGCACGCGCCGGCCCTGACACCGGAATACAAGACCTCGATCCTGCGCTCGCCGCAGCGCGCCTTGCTGTCTCTCGACGGCACGATCTCGGAAATCACCGGCCCGGTTTTCGGCCATTCGATGATCGGCGAGTTGGACAATGACCTGATCCACAACTATGCCCGGCCCGGAGAAAGTGCCATCGGCGAGCGGATCATTGTTCATGGTCGCGTGCTGGACGAGCGAGGCCAACCTGTTCGCGGTGCCTTGCTGGAATTCTGGCAGGCCAATGCCGGCGGCCGTTACCGCCACAAGAAAGAGACCTATCTTGCCGCGATCGACCCCAATTTCGGCGGTTGCGGCCGTGCGATCACCGACGACGACGGGCGTTATGCGTTTCGTACCGTCAAGCCCGGCCCCTATCCATGGCCGAACGGTGTCAACGACTGGCGTCCGGCCCATATCCATTTCTCGGTCTTCGGACATGGCTTCGCCCAGCGCCTGATTACCCAGATGTATTTCGAGGGCGATCCGATGATCTGGAAATGTCCGATCGTCACCACGATCCCGGATCGCAGTGCAATCGAACAGCTGATCGCACCGCTGGACTGGGACCAGACCATCCCGATGGATGCGCGCGCTTATAAATTCGATATCGTGCTGCGTGGACGCCGCTCGACCCTTTTTGAAAACCGGCTGGAGGGCAACTGATGGTGCAGGAGCTTCACAGGTTGAAGGAAACGCCGTCGCAGACCGCCGGTCCCTATGTCCATATCGGACTGACGCCGAATTACTGCGACATTCGCGGCGTCTATGACGGCGATCTCGGAACCGCGATGGTCAACGATCAGACGCTGGGCGAACGCATTACCGTGCGTGGCCGCATCCTCGACGGCGCCGATACGCTTGTGCGGGATGCGATTGCCGAGATCTGGCAGGCAGACAGCGCCGGCCTCTATAACAGCCCGTCGGAAATGCGGGGCACCGCCGATCCGAACTTCACCGGCTGGGGTCGCTGTCCGACGAATGCCGAGGACGGTTATTTCCAGTTCGAGACGATCAAACCCGGCAAGGTCCCGTTCAAGGACGGGCGCCCCATGGCGCCGCATATCACCCTCTGGATCGTCGCCCGCGGCATCAATATCGGTCTGCATACACGCATCTACTTTTCCGACGAAGCGGAAGCGAATGCCGTCGATCCGCTGCTGTTGCGCATCGAACATCGCCAGCGGGTCGAGACGATGGTCGCGCAGAAGGACGGCAGCACCTATACGCTCGACATCCACCTGCAGGGACCGAAAGAAACCGTGTTCCTCGATATCTGATGCTGCGCTCAACCGGCGGCCTACCCGGCATGGAGACATGATGGCCTTTTCTCCCTTCGAACATCCCTTCCTGTCGGGTCTCTTCGGCGATGAGGAAATCGCTCGCCACCTCTCAGCCGATGCGGACATCAAGGCCATGCTTCGCTTCGAAGCAACATTGGCACGGGCTCAGGCGGGGCTGGGGCTTATCCCGACAGGCGCGGCAGACCAGATTGCGGCCGCATGCGGTACATTCGAACCTGATATGGCGCGGCTGAAGTTGGCTGTCGGGACGGATTCCGTCGTCATACCCGAACTGGTCAAACAGCTCAGGCAGGCGGTCGGCCATGATGCGGCCAGTCATGTCCATTTCGGAGCGACCAGCCAGGATGCGATCGACACGAGCCTGATGCTTCGGATGAAGGCGATCCACGCGATCTTCACTGAGCGGATAAGGCGGATACTTGCCCTTCTGGATGGTCTCGATCAGCGCTTCGGATCAAACCCGCTAGTGGGCTTTACCCGCATGCAGGCCGCCATCCCGATCCGCGTTTCTGATCGGCTGCAAAGCTGGCGTGACCCGCTCACACGGCAGCTCACGACGCTGACCGGCCTTGAATTTCCGGTTCAACTCGGCGGCGCGGCCGGTTCTCTCGACAAGCTGGGACCACATGGGGCTGAGGTGCGCGCCGCGCTTGCCAAACAACTGGGCCTGGCGGACATGCGGCAATGGCAGAGCCAGCGAGACGGAATTGCGAATATCGGCCATCACCTCTCATTGATGACGGGCGCGCTCGGCAAGATTGGACAGGATCTCGCGCTAATGGCGCAGTCGGGCCTCGAAATTTCCATGAGCGGCGGCGGAAAATCTTCCGCCATGGCGCACAAGCAAAATCCGGTGGGGGCAGAAACACTGGTGGCGCTTGCTCGCTTCAACGCCGTCCAGCTTTCGGGATTGCATCAGTCGATGGTGCATGAGCAGGAGCGTTCAGGAGCGGCCTGGACACTCGAATGGCTGATCCTGCCGCAGATGGTCATGGCGACCGCCGCTGCACTGCGTCTGGCCGGCGAGACGCTTGCGCACATCGAACGAATGGGAACGCCGGCTCCCGGCTTGACGGCAAGTGCAGCGCAGCGGGCATCATAGATCCGAAGGGTTGACCGGTCGCCTCTCCCTGCCCGATCGCACAATCGCCAGGATCGTCGCCAAGGTCATCATTCCATCACGGGCAGAGACCAGAGGTTTCGCGTCACCGGTTACCACTTTCATGAAATGGGCAAGCTGATTGACATAAGCCCGGCTGCCATCCAGCGTGACGTGCCGCTTTACCAGCGGATCCTGCCAATGCCCCTCTTCCGTCTCATGTTTCCAAAGATCCATGGACGGCAATGCCAATGCAGCTTTGGTGCCGGAGAAGAAATAGGCGTTTTCCGGCTGGTGCGGAAAATACAGCGCCTGTCCGGCGGCAGTATCCCAATTGTAGGGTGAGACGGCCGCATCGCTCATCAGGACCGTGCCGACCGCGCCGGATGAAAAGCGCAGGCTGACGCTGGCGCTATCCTCCACCTCGAAGCCGCGCACCGAATTGGAGGTGAAGGCCATGACTTCTGCGATGTCGCCACAGATAAACCGAAGGCAATCGATGTCGTGAATGAGGTTGATGAGCAATGGCCCGCCACCGGCTTGCCGACGCCAGGCAGCGTCGAAATAGGGCTCCGGCTTGTCGGCCAGCCACATGGCATTAACCCCGACCAGGCGACCGAGATGCCCCTCTTCGATCAGCTGCTTTGCCTTGGCGATGTCGGGGCTATGACGGCGCTGGTGTCCCACGAGAACGGGAATATCGGCTCGTTCTGCCGCCGCTACGAGATCCCTTGCAGCTTCGAGCGTATCCGCCACGGGCTTTTCCACCAGACACGGGATGCCGCGTTCAATACAGGCGATCACAGCTTGCGCATGAAGAGCATTCGGTAGAGCGATGATCACACCATCGGGCCGCATCTCGTCCAGCATGGTCCGATAATCGAGATAGTGTCTGGCCCCGAACTCGCTCGCGACCAGTTTCGCGGCGGGCGCCGGATCTGCGATAGCGACAAGATCGGCACCGGGCGTTGCCGCAATGAGCGCGGCATGTTCACGCCCGATCAGGCCACCTCCCATAATCGCGAATCTGAGAACCTCAGCCGGCATCCCCGCCTCCTTCACAATCTTGCGACGGCGCGAAGTTCTGCCGCCGTCGTCGTGGGAAGATCGAAGAATTCGAGATAGGCCGGGATCTGCTCGAACAGCATGTCCGTTCCGACCTGATACTCGCAGCCGCGAGCGCGCGCAGCAGCCAGGAACGGTGTTATCTCACGGCTCAGCACCACCTCGCCGACAAAGGCTGAAGGTGCGATCCGGGTGACATCGAAAGGCAGCGGATCATTGTCATTCATACCGAGCGGCGTGGCGTTGATGACGATATCGTAGCCGTCCGGATCGGTCTTCCCGGCCTCCACGCGCAACCCCGGATAATGACGGCGCAACCGGTCCACGAGACCCTGCATCATGGGGACGGAGGCATCGGAAAGCGCCAGTTCCGCCAACCCCGCCTTGGCGAGCGACGCGGCGATCGCCGAGCCGACGCCTCCGGCACCGGCCATGATCGCTCTTTTGCCCTCGATCTCCCGTCCTCTGCGCAGCATCCCCCGAACGAAACCCTCACCATCGAACATGTCGCCGACAAGGCCGCCATCCGATCCGATTTTCACTGCGTTGCAGGCCCCGGCCACCTGCGCATTGGTGGAAATTTCGTCCAGCAATCCCATGGTGGTGATCTTGTGCGGCATGGTGATCAATGCGCCATGGATGTTGGAAAGTCGGAAGACCAGTTTCAGAAATGTCTTGTAGTCATCGGGCCGGCATCCCATCGGCACCACGACCGCATCGATACCGTTTTTCTCGAAATAGGGATTGTAGATCAACGGCGCCTTGAAGGAATGCGTCGGGAACCCGAGATGTGCGATGAGTTTTGTGTTGCCGCTTATCATCGGCCTTACCTTCCGGCTATCAGCCTGTATCGCATCAATGCCGCCCGAGGATTTCACCAAGGAATTTTCGGGTGCGTTCATGTTTCGGATTAGAGAAGAATTCGGCCGGAGGCGCTTCCTCGACGATCGCGCCGCTTGCCATGAAGATGACGCGATCGGCCACCTGGCGGGCGAAACCCATTTCATGGGTCACGCAGATCATCGTCATTCCCTCTTCGGCCAATGCGATCATCGTATCGAGCACTTCCTTGACCATTTCCGGGTCGAGTGCGGATGTCGGTTCGTCGAACAGCATCGCCTTGGGCCGCATGCAGAGAGCACGCGCAATGGCGACGCGCTGCTGCTGTCCGCCGGATAACTGGGCTGGGTATTTTTCCGCCTGCTCCGAGATCTTGACCCTTTCCAGCAACGTGCGGGCACGATCCTCGGCTTGCGCCTTGTCGAGACCGAGTGATCTCATCGGAGCCAGCATGCAGTTCTGCAACACGGTCAGGTGCGGGAAGAGATTAAACTGTTGGAACACCATGCCGACCTCGCGGCGAACCGCATCGATCGTCTTCGATCCATGCCCGAGCATGATGCCGCCGACATGGATGTCACCCTTCTGATAGGCCTCCAAGTGGTTGATACAGCGGATAAGCGTGGACTTGCCGCTTCCCGAAGGGCCGCAAAGCACGATCTTTTCGCCCTTAGCAACAGACATGTTGATATTGTCGAGAGCCTTGAAGGCGCCGTACCATTTTTCCACGCCCGACAGCGAGATCATCGGCTCGGTGGTCGTCGCGCTATTAATTGTCTGGTTCATTCATGAAACTCCGGATTTCTCGACGGGCACGGCCTAGCGGCTGGCGGTCAGGAATTTGCGTTCGAGATGGGCGCCGTAGATGGTCAGCGGGCAGCACATCAGGAAGTAGAGGGCTCCGACCACGCCGAAGACGGTCAATGGCTGGAAGATCTGGTTTGAGATGATGTTTCCGGCGCGCGTGAGTTCGGTGAAACCGACGATCGAGGCGAGCGATGTGCCCTTAATGAGCTGCACCAGGAAGCCGATCGTGGCCGGAAGCGAGATCCGTATCGCCTGGGGAAGGACAACATCCTTCATTCGCGAAACGTAACCCAAGCTCAGCGCCTTGGCAGCCTCCGTCTGCCCACGCGGGACAGCTTCGATCGACCCTCGCCAGATTTCTCCCAGAAAGGCACTTGCATGCAGGGTCAGACCGACCGAGACCGCAGCCCATGCATCCATCTGGATACCGATCAGGGCAAGTCCGTAATAGACGACAAACAGCTGCATCAGGAGCGGCGTCCCCTGGAAGACCGCGATATAGCCGGCCGTCAGGCGCTCGACGATGAAGATGCCGGATGTGCGCGCCAAAGCGACCATCAGCCCTGCAACACTGCCACATATGAAGGCGACCACGGACAGCGCGACCGTCCATTTGAGGCCTGCCAGAAGGAAAAGGAATTCTTCGCGTCCCATTCGATTTCCTCCTTATCTGACCGGGTAGCTGAAATAGCGGGAGGAGAAGAGCGCGAAGATGCGCATCATCACCCAGGAGATGACGAGGTAGAACGCCGTCACGGTGAAATAGACCTCGAAGCTGCGGAAACTGTCGGATTCGATCCGCTGCGATACCGAGGTGAGTTCGTAGGCCGAGATCGCAGACGCGATGCTAGTCGTCAGCGTCAACAGGATGAACTGGCTCGTCAGCGAGGGGTAGATCGCGCGGAGCGCCGGCTTGAGGATGATCAGGCGGAAAACCTGAGCCTTGTGCAGCCCGAGCGCCAGCCCTGCCTCCATTTGCCCCTTCGAGATGGATTGCACGCCACCACGAATGATCTCGATGGCATAGGCACCGCCATTGATGCCGAGCGCGATGATCGCAGTCGGCGTCGGATCGAGCCGGATACCAGCCAGCGGCAGTGCGAAATAGATGAAGAAGATCTGCACCAGAAACGGCGTGTTGCGGATCAGTTCGACGAAGCCGATCACGAGCCAGCGCAAAGGCTTGAGTGGCGACTGGCGCAAAATGACTCCGCCGATGCCGATCACGATCGCCAGAAGCATGCCACAGATGGCCAGCGTGAATGTTCCGAGACAGGCCCATAGAAGGTTTGGCAGGCCGTCGATGACCGGAGTGAAATCAAGGGTGTAGTTCATGATATCTCCTGCGGCGCGTTCTCAGGACGGCTCGACCATGCCAGCCATGGCTTCGATCGCCAGTTCATAACCGCGGGCTCCGAAGCCGATCATGATGCCGGTTGCGGTGCGTGAAATCAGGGAGTTGTGATAGATGCTCTCGCGGGCATGCACGTTGGATATGTGCAGCTCTATCTTCGGGCCGTCGAAAGTCTTCAGTGCGTCGAGCAAGGCGATGGACGTGAAAGTGTATCCGGCCGGATTGATGATGATGCCACAAGCATCCTTCCTCGCCTGATGGACGGATTCCACCAGTTCGCCCTCGAAATTCGTCTGGCGAAAATCAATCGAGAAACCCAGAGACGCGGCTTTCACCTCGCATCGCTCCCGAATATCGCCAAGAGTTGTCGTGCCGTATATGGACGGCTCCCGCTCACCCAGAAGATTGAGGTTGGGTCCGTTAAGGACAAAGATCGTCTTGTTCATGGAAAAAACTCCGGGCAGCGTCGGCGCAAGGATTTTCCATGCGCCGACGCTGGCACCTCATTCAGGTGCCACCACGCGAAATTCAGAGTTACGAAGAGCCGAAGCTCAGTTCGCGGTGAACGAAATACCTTCGAGGCTCTTCGGGAATTCCGGCACCGGAACCTTCATCCACTTGTCGTAGATCTTCTTCAGTTCGCCATTGGCCTTGATCTTGTCGATGAACTCGTTCACCGCAACATTGATCTCTTTCTCGCCCAGACGCGTGCAGGCGCCGTTGTAGAGCTTCTGGAATTCGAGCTTGTTTTCGAATTTGCCCGGAACAGCCTTCTCGACGCGATCAAGATAGAAGATGTTGCCGCCGAGCGCGTCGACCTGGCCGGAAGCCAATGCCTGAACGCTTGCTGCGTCCCCGTCATACCGGCGAATGGTCGCGGTAGACGGGGCATTTTTGGTGACCTGAGTATCCTGGGCCGCACCCTTGGCGACGCTGATCGTCAGGCCGGCCATATCCTCATTCGTCTTGATCGACTTGTCCTTCGGCCCGATCAGGACGATGGCATTCGCATTGTAAGGCTGGCTGAACTGCACGGCCTTGGCGCGATCCGGCAACATCGCCATCGTCGCGAACAGAATGTCGACGCGGCCTGATGTGAGTGCGGGAATGCGGTTGTTGACTTCGAGCGGAACGAATTCCACGTCGACACCGAGTTCCTTGGCGAACAGGGCGCCCATTTCGGCATCAAAGCCGTCCTGCTTGCCTGCACTCGTGACAAACCCCCAAGGTGGGTTGTCGCCCTGGATGCCCACGACCAGCTTGCCCTTGGCCTTGATTTCGGCCGGCGTGATAGCTGCAGCCGGCTGCGAAAGCGATGCTGCGGCGACAATTGCCGCGGCGCCCAACAAGGCGCGGCGTCGATTCAATTTGAATCCAAACATTAGGTGCTCCTCCTCTGATGGCCCGAAAGGCCTGCCAGCTCTCCTCCAGCTGGTAACACGCCAAAATTGACATAAGCCCATTTTCAAATCAACAGAGTTTTTCTATAATCTCCGATAAAATACATTTCGACATTTGTGTGGAAAATTGCATTACGATTTGTTGCGGTGCGAAAAGTGGATTGTTTCAGGAGGAGGAAACAATGAAAACATCGATTGCCACGGTGTCGATCAGCGGAGAGTTTCCCGAAAAACTGGCGGCCATTGCCGCAGCCGGGTTCGACGGGGTGGAGATCTTCGAAAATGATTTCCTGGCCTTCGATGGCAGTCCGGCCGATGTCGGACGCATGGTTCGCGACCACGGACTGGAAATCACGCTTTTCCAACCGTTTCGGGATTTCGAAGGCATGCCGGAACCGTTGCGCAGCCGGACCTTCGATCGCGCGGAGCGCAAATTCGATATCATGCAGCAACTCGGCACCGACCTCGTTCTCGTCTGCTCCAACGTTTCGCCTGCATCGCTTGGCGGTATCGATCGGGCTGCAGCAGATTTCCACGAATTGGGCGAGCGGGCGGCGAAGCGCGGGCTTCGCGTAGGTTACGAGGCTCTGGCATGGGGGCGGCATATCAACGACCACCGCGACGCCTGGGAAATCGTGCGGCGCGCCGATCATCCCAATATCGGTCTCATACTCGACAGCTTTCACACCCTGTCACGAAAGATCGATGTCGGATCGATCCGCTCCATACCGAAGGACAAGATCTTCATCGTGCAGATGGCGGACGCGCCGCTGATCGAGATGGACCTGCTCTACTGGTCACGCCATTTCCGCAACATGCCGGGCGAAGGCGACCTGCCGGTAAGGGAGTTCACCGAAGCCATCGCTGCAACGGGCTATGACGGTTATCTGTCGTTGGAAATCTTCAACGACCAGTTCCGCGGCGGCTCTCCAAAGACGATTGCAGCCGATGGTCACCGTTCGCTGGTCTATCTTGGCGATCAGGTTCGTCGAAATCCGGAGGCTGCAACACTGACCGTTGCGGAAATGCCGGATCGCGCTAGCGTGAAGGGCATAGGGTTCGTCGAGTTCTCAGCCGATGAACAAGACGGTGAGAACCTTGCCGCCATTCTCAAGACGCTCGGTTTTCGCAAGGCTGCCATTCACCGCTCGAAGAAAGTCACGATTTTCGAACAGGGCAAGATCCGCCTTCTGCTCAATACCGACGAAAAGGGCTTCGCAAATGCCTCCTTCGCGGTACACGGCACGTCTGCCTATGCGGTCGCACTAATTGTCGATGATGCCGGCGCGGCCTATGCGCGCGCAATCGCGCTCGGCGCCGAACCGTTCGAGCAGGTGGTCAGCCATGGCGAAGTGCAAATCCCGGCGATCCGCGGTGTGGGCGGTGGGTTGATCTATTTCCTCGACGAGAAAAGCAACCTCGGCCGGTTCGCGGAAATCGACTTCACTCCGGTTTCCGAAGACACGGATATCGCCGCAGCGCATCTTGCCCATATCGATCACGTCGCCCAGACTGTCGCTTACGATGAGATGCTGACCTGGCTGTTGTTCTACACTTCCATATTCGAAGCCAATAAGACGCCCATGGTCGACATCATCGACCCTTCAGGAGTGGTGCGCAGCCAGGTGGTCGAAAATACGTCAGGCAGCCTGCGTCTGACACTGAATGGAGCGGAGAACCGCCGCACATTGGCTGGCCATTTCATCGCGGAACGGTTCGGCTCGGGCATACAGCACATCGCTTTTCATACCGAGGACATCTTCGCGACAGTTGCCGCCTTGCGCAAAAACGGCTTCGAGCCCCTGCCCATATCTCCGAATTATTACGGCGATATCGAAGCTCGGTTCGGCCTGGATCCGGCCCTTACGGAGCGATTGAAGGCCGACAATATTCTCTACGACAGAGACGACCACGGCGAATACTTCCAGATTTACAGCACGACGTTCGGCGAGGGCTTCTTTTTCGAGATCGTGCAACGCAGCGGCTATCGCGGATATGGCGCGGCCAACGCCATCTTCCGGATTGCTGCATTGAAGAAGGCTCTCAGGCCTGAAGGCTTGCCGAGGCTTTGATCGATGGTGGATCAGCCTCTTGGGTGTGAGCTAGTGGGTTTAAACGAGCAGACAAAATATGTATGAGGATTGAGAAAATCTCCGAGATGCGCACATGCTTTCCGATCTAGCTACAGAAACCGTTGCAGAAAACAGCTACAAGCGAATTCGAGCCGATATCATTTTCGGGCGTCTCGCTCCCGGTCAGAAGCTCAAGCTCGAAAAGCTCAAGGAAACCTATGACACCAGTGTCAGTACGCTGAGGGAGATCCTCAACCGTCTGGCCTCCGAAGGACTTGTCGTGGCGGAAGGCCAGCGCGGCTTTCATGTGGCTCCGATGTCATCGACCGATTTGAAAGAGATCGCCGCTCTGCGCCTGCTTTTGGAGACACATGCGCTGGAGCAATCCTTCGAGAGGGGTGACGTCGACTGGGAAGCACGGCTCGTATCCGCGCATTACAAACTTGCCCGTATGGAAAGCATCATGGCGAGCGGCGATACCAGTCAGACGGAAGACTGGAAGCGTTATGACTGGGAGTTTCACCAGGCTCTGATTTCCGCTTGTGGGTCGAGATTGCTGATGGAAACCCATGCCGCCATTTTCGACAAATATCTCCGCTACCAGATGGTTGCCCTCTCCTATCGCGGCAAGATCGCTGCAGACGAACACAAGCGTCTTCTGGATGCCGCCCTCGAGCGAGACCAGAAGACGGCGAAAAAGATCCTCGGCCTTCACATTCAGGGCGGCGTGGAACATGCGTTGGCGAGAAAGTCGACGCTTCAGGATTGATCATGCGCGAAGAACGATCAGGTGAGCACGAACGGATGAACGACCTCAGCGAAAGCGTCAGCGATGCGGTCTTTCGCCGGTTGCGGCAGGACATCATACTCGGAAACTTGCCGCCCGGCTCCAAGATCAAACTCGAAAAGGCTCGCGAGCGATATTCGATCAGCATTTCGTCACTACGGGAGATACTTTGCAGATTGTCGGCAGAGAATCTCGTGCTTGCAGAAGGGCAGCGTGGATTTGAGGTCAGTCCCGTATCCAGGCAAGAACTGACGGAGCTGGCCGACCTTCGTATCGTGCTGGAATGCCATGCTATCGGCCTTTCATTCGCCACCGGAGATCTTGAGTGGGAAGGCTCGATCGTGGCCGCGCATCATCGACTGGCTGCGGTGGAGCGCAGGCTTCTTGCTGGAGATATTGCCCGCACGATCGACTGGGTCAGATGCGACTGGGAGTTTCACCGGGCGATCGTTGCGGCAAGCAAGTCGACAACACTCCTGCAAAACCTTTCCTCGGTCTTCGATCGTTTCCTTCGATATCATATGCTCGCCGGCAGTTTTCGAGGCAATGCGGTCGTCGACGATCACAAGCTGCTATTTGAACGGGCGCTTGCGAGAGATGCGGATGGCGCAAGGCAGATCATCACGAGCCATGTGCAAAAGGGCGTTGAGCATATTCTGAAAGAACCGGGATTTCTTTTGAACATTTGACTGCTCTTTGAGCCTCCTGCCATGCCGTAAGTTTTGTCAACCGACTTACAGGAATTGCTCATAAAACAGGCAGGACACATATCCCTTCCAGCGCAAGGCACTCAATCTGTCGAGATCCGCGCGCTGGAATGCATGGCATGCGGATTGCTTCTCCCTGTCAAAATCAAAAAGGGGATGTCCTTGGCGCCGTATTGGCCTTTCATTCGCACTAATCAGGCTGCCTGCGGAGTGACCAGAGCCATTTTTCCCGGTCGGCGCATTTCAACGCCGTGGTCGGCACTGATCGCCACCGGAAGCTTCGCGGCCTATTCGCCCGGCGCCGCTAACTGAAGGTGGCAATGGCAAAATCCGATCTGACAATTCTAGTTATAGATGAAAACGCCATCCGCGCTTCGATCATCGAGGAAGGCCTGAACGAGGCCGGCCACAGCAATGTCACGATCATTCATGAGGTCAATGGCGTTGCCCGCATCATCGAGACGCAACAGCCGGACGTCATCATCATCGACATTGAGAACCCCAACCGGGATATGATGGAACATCTCTTCCAGCTGACCCGCACGGTCAGTCGCCCGATCGCAATGTTCGTGGATCGCTCCGACACGGCCTTGATCGAGTCCGCCATGGAGGCAGGCGTTTCCGCTTATGTTGTCGACGGACTCAAGAAGGAACGCGTCAAATCCATTCTCGACATGGCCGTCAGCCGCTTCAACGCCTTCAGCCGACTGCAGCGGGAACTGGCCGAGGCTCGATCCGCGCTTGAGGAGCGTAAGGTGGTGGAGCGAGCTAAAGGCATACTCATGAAAATGCGCGGGCTTTCGGAGGAGGAGGCCTTTGCATTGTTGCGTCAGACAGCAATGAACGAAAAAAAGAAAATGGCTGAAATTGCGCAAAGCCTAGTGACTGCCGCAGGTCTTCTGAGTTGATGGATATGGGCAGGAGGACGCAGAGCTAAGATGATGATGAAAACAGATCGGGCTGGAAATGATCTTGGTGCGCCCGCCACCATTGGCGCCCCGGAACAAAAGGTCCTGCGTGCTGGCTTCATCCCGCTGGTCGACGCATCCGTCCTGATTGCGGCCGCAGAGTTCGGCTTTGCAAGAAAAGAGGGGCTAGCACTCGAGATGGTGAAAGATGTCTCTTGGGCCAATATCCGGGATCGGCTCGCCTTTCGTCAATTTGACATCGCCCATATGCTGTCACCGATGCCGGTTGCCTCCATGCTTGGCCTCGGCTCAAACCCTTCCCCAACCATTACCCCGTTTTCGCTCGGTCGTGGCGGCAATGCAATCACGCTGTCGCTCCGCCTATTCGAACGGATGCTGGAGGTCGGGCACCTTGCCGAAACGGCGAGCGCGCTGGAAAACGCCCGCGCATTGGCTAGTCTGCTCAAGGTAATGCGCGAACAGGGTGAAGCCGTGCCGCGCCTCGGGGTCACCTACCCATTCTCCTCGCATAATTACGAGTTCCGCTACTGGCTTGCCGCAGGCGGCATTGATCCCGATCGGGATGTGAAGCTCGTCGTCGTGCCGCCGCCGATGACATCCGATGCCCTCGCGGCCGGTGCCATCGACGGTTTCTGCGTCGGCGCGCCCTGGAACATGGTTGCATCAGAGCGCGGCGTTGGACGGATCGTCGCCGCCAAACAGGACATCTGGCCTTCTGCGCCTGAAAAGGTGCTTGCCATGCGGCCGGAATGGGCCGCCAGCCATTCGGACACCGTCTCGCGTCTAATTGTTGCGCTCGACGCGGCAGCGCGCTGGTGCGACGCGCCGGAAAACCACGACGGACTTTCAGAGGCACTCGCCGATTCCCGTTACATTGCAGCGCCCATTGGCATCATCCGTCAGGTCCTTGCCGGCGAGTTCAGTCTGGACGCGAAGGGAAACCGGCGGCTAATCCCTGACTATTTCACCTTCAACCGGCGTTTTGCCAACTATCCCAAACCGGGGCATGCGCTCTGGATTTACAGCCAGATGATCCGTTGGGGCCAGACGACCTATAATGAGGAAGGGTTGCTTGCCGCTGCAAGCGCATACAGACCAGACCTGTATAAGGCCGCTCTCGGTTCCGCACCCACGGGCCGGGATATAACGGTCGAAGGCAATCTGGAAGGGGATCGGTTCATGGACGGGCATGTATTCGATCCTGCTGCCATACCCGACTATATCGCAACGCTCGGAACGGGTACCGCCTCTTAGGGCTGAAGACGCATCATTTAAATGCGATGATGCGTGTCGTGTACTGCTCATCCTTTGCGCGCATATTTGGCAGCATCAGCACAAAATATTCGCAGAGCATCTGTGACCTTACGGCTCGGCGCAAATCAAACCCGAAGAATATCCAAGTAATTTCATCGCGATAAGCTGACGCTGTCAATCTGGCACACCATTTGCTTTTATAGATTTGCTCGGGTCAACGGTGATCTGGGCTAATGAACGCGCGAAAGCGTTCTCAAACGACATCGACGTCGCAAGGTTTTTGCTGCCCGGGATTTCCAATCCTTGAGGCGCGATCTCCGAGCGGCGTTTTTTTATGCCTTTTTTCCAGAAAACCAGCAGAGGGAACCTGCCTATGACCCGATTTGTGAAGACCGGCATCACCCGCCGCACCATTCTGAAGACCTCAGCCACCGCCGCTCTCGTCAGCGCAGTTAAGGCAGCCTTCCCGTCCGGCGCCTTTGCCGCAGCGCCAGGGCCGGAGGTTAAGGGTATCAAGCTGGGCTACATAGCGCTCACGGACGCCGCGGCGCTGATCGTGGCAAAGGAAAAGGGCCTTTTCGACAAACACGGGCTGCCGGAGGTCGAGGTTACTAAACAGGCCTCTTGGGGAGCGACCCGCGACAATCTCGTGCTCGGCGGCGCAGCCAACGGTATTGACGGCGCGCATATCCTGTCGCCGCTCCCTTACCTCATGCATACCGGCAAGGTGACCCAGAACAACAAGCCAGTGCCGATGGCGATCCTCGCCCGCCTCAATCTCGACAGCCAGGGCATTTCGGTGGCCGCGGACTATGCGGGAACCGGCGTCGAACTCGATGCCTCGAAGCTCAAGGAAGCATTCGCGAAGAAGAAGGCGGCCGGCAACGAGGTGAAGGTGGCCATGACCTTCCCAGGCGGCACACACGATCTCTGGGTCCGTTACTGGCTTGCAGCCGGCGGCATCGATCCGAACAAGGACGTATCCACGATCGTCGTTCCGCCGCCGCAGATGGTCGCCAACATGAAGGTCGGCAACATGGACGCATTCTGTGTGGGAGAGCCATGGAACGAGCAGTTGGTCAATCAGGGTATCGGCTTTACGGCCTGTACCACCGGCGAACTCTGGAAGCATCATCCGGAAAAGGCGCTCGGTCTGCGCGCTGACTGGGTCGAGAAGAATCCGAATGCGGCGAAGGCCCTGCTCATGGCCGTCATGGAGGCCCAGCAATGGGCAGACAAGATGGAAAATAAGGAGGAGATGGCAGACATTCTGGGCCGCCGCCAGTGGTTCAACGTGCCACCGAAGGATGTGGTAGGCCGCCTGAAAGGCGACATCAACTATGGCAACGGCCGGAATATCAAGGGCACCGACTTCTACATGAAGTTCTGGCGCGATCAGGCGTCCTTCCCTTTCAAGAGCCATGATGCCTGGTTTGTCACGGAAAACATCCGCTGGGGCACGTTTGCGCCCGGCACCGACGTGAAGAAGCTGGTCGATCAGGTCAATCGCGAAGACCTGTGGCGCGACGCAGCCAAGGAACTGGGCGTTGCCGCAAGCGATATTCCAGCCTCCGCCTCGCGCGGCAAAGAGACCTTCTTCGACGGCAAGATCTTCGATCCGGACAACCCGGCGGCCTATCTCGACAGCCTGACGATCAAGACCGTTTCCTGAACGACCCGTACGTCGCTCCGGCGCACAGAGACGCGCGCCGGCCCCTTCTCCCTCACGTCTTTCCATGGAGTGCGTAATGTCAGCCCTGGCAAAACCGGAAACGCCAACCGCAAGCATCGAGACGACCACTGCCCCGATCAATGGCGCCAAGCTGCAGGCAAATGTCGTCCACTTCACCGGCAGAACCATGCCTAAGTTCGATCCGGCCAAACTTGGCGGCGCCTTGCTTCGCAACGTCATCCCCCCGCTGGTCGTGATTTTTTTCATTCTTGTGGCATGGGAAGCGCTCTGTTCGTCGCCTAATGCCGCCCTGCCCTCGCCGAGCCGGGTATGGGCCGAAAGCTATGATCTGATCGCCTATCCGTTCTTCAATTACGGCTCGCAGGATATCGGTCTCGGCTGGCGGGTTCTCGTCTCGCTCCAGCGTGTCGCCTATGGATTCGGCTTGGCAGCAGTGGTCGGCATTGTCGTCGGCGCCGTCATCGGCCAGTCGGTCTGGGCGATGCGCGGCCTCGACCCCATCTTCCAGGTCCTGCGCACAGTGCCGCCGCTCGCATGGCTGCCGCTTTCGCTTGCCGCCTTTCAAAACGCCAACCCCTCGGCCATTTTCGTGATCTTCATCACCTCCATATGGCCGATCATCATCAACACGGCTGTCGGCGTGCGCAATATCCCTCAGGATTATCGCAACGTCGCCAAGGTACTGCGCCTCAACCAGCTGGAATTCTTCTTCAAGATCATGCTGCCATCGGCCGCCCCTTATATCTTCACCGGGCTTCGCATCGGTGTCGGCCTGTCCTGGCTTGCAATCGTGGCGGCAGAAATGCTGACCGGCGGTGTCGGAATCGGCTTCTTCATCTGGGATGCGTGGAACTCGTCGCGCCTGCCCGACATCATCGTCGCCCTCGCCTATATCGGCGTCGTCGGCTTCGTCCTCGACAAACTGGTAGCCGCGATCGGCAAGCTCGTCACCCGCGGCGCCTCGGCTAATTGAGGGGATTTTCATGAACGCTTATCTCAAGCTCGACCACATCGACAAATATTTCGATCGCGGCACCTCGCGGGCCGAGGTGCTGAAAGACATCAATCTCACCATCGACAAGGGCGAATTCGTCTCGATAATCGGTCACTCGGGCTGCGGGAAATCCACCCTGCTCAACCTGATCGCCGGTCTGACACCGGTTTCGAATGGCGCTGTGCTCCTGGAGAACAGAGAGGTCAACGCGCCCGGACCGGAACGTGCCGTGGTATTCCAGAACCATTCGCTGCTGCCCTGGCTGACCGTCTACGAGAATGTCAATCTCGCCGTCTCCAAGGTCTTCAGAGCGACCAAGACCAAGAGCGAAAAGCACGACTGGGTCATGGCCAATCTCGACCTCGTGCAGATGGCGCATGCCAAGGACAAGCGCCCGTCAGAGATTTCGGGCGGTATGAAACAGCGCGTCGGCATTGCCCGTGCGCTTGCCATGGAACCGAAGATCCTGCTGCTCGACGAACCTTTCGGCGCGCTGGACGCCCTCACCCGCGCCCATCTTCAGGACGCGGTCATGGAAATCCACACACGCCTCGGCAACACGATGGTGATGATCACCCATGACGTCGACGAGGCTGTGCTCCTGTCGGATCGCATTGTGATGATGACCAACGGGCCGGCCGCCCGCATCGGCGAGGTGCTCGATGTCGACATACCGAGGCCGCGCAACCGCATCGAGCTTGCGGGTGACCGCACCTACCTCAAGTGCCGTGAGGCCGTGCTGAAATTCCTCTACGAACGTCACCGCTTCGTTGAAGCTGCGGAGTAACCCCATGTCAGAAACCGCAATTGAGAAACTCGTCATCATCGGCAATGGCATGGCGCCTGGCCGCATGCTGGAACATCTCTTCGAACACGCCCCCGGCCGCTATTCGGTAACGATCTTCAACGCCGAACCCCGCGTCAATTACGACCGCATCATGCTCTCGCCTGTCCTATCTGGCGAAAAGACTTACGAGCAGATCGTCATTCATGGCGACGGCTGGTACATTGACCATGGCATTACGCTCTACAAGGGCCACAAGGTCGTCGCTATCGATCGCGATGCGAAGACAGTGACCTCCGATCACGGTGTGACGGAGAGCTACGACAAGCTGGTGATCGCCACCGGCTCGGTACCCTTCATCATTCCCGTTCCTGGCAAGGATCTGCCGGGCGTCGTCTCGTATCGCGATCTCGACGATGTCGATGCCATGCTGCTTGCTGCACAGTCACGCGCCAAGGCCGTCGTCATCGGTGGCGGGCTTCTCGGCCTCGAAGCGGCAGCCGGCCTTGCGCTGCGCGGCATGGACGTGACCGTGCTGCATGTCATGCCGACGCTGATGGAGCGCCAGCTCGATCCGGCTGCCGGCTACCTGCTGCAAAAGGCCGTCGAGGAACGCGGCATCAAGGTCATCTGCAAGGCCAATACGAAGGCGATCATCGGTGCCGGAAAGGTCGAGGGCGTGGAGCTGGATAACGGCGCCGTGATTACGGCCAATCTCGTCGTCATGGCGGTCGGCATCCGTCCGAACATCAATCTCGCCAAGGATGCCGGCCTTGCCGTCAATCGCGGCATCGTCGTCGATACCGGCATGCGGACATCCGATGGCGACATTTATTCGCTGGGCGAATGTGCCGAGGTCGGTGGCATGGTCTATGGCCTCGTCGCGCCGCTATACGAGATGGCGCGCGTTGCAGCCTCCCACCTTGCCGACGACCCGACGCCTGCCTTCGTTCATTCCGACACGCCGACCAAGCTCAAGGTGACCGGTATTGAACTCTACTCGCTCGGCGATTTCGCCGATGGCGACGATCGCCAGGAGATCGTCCTTCGCGATGCGACGGCCGGCATCTACAAGCGCCTCGTCCTTAAAGACAACCGGATCATTGGCACTGTCTTATACGGCGAAACCGCCGATGGTGCCTGGTTCAACGACCTGAAAAAGAAGGCCGTCGACATTTCCGAGATGCGCGACACCCTGATCTTTGGCCAGGCCTATCAGGGAGGAGCCCCGCTGGACCCTATGGCGGCCGTTGCAGCCTTGCCGGATGATGCAGAAATCTGCGGCTGCAACGGCGTATGCAAGGGCAAGATCACATCGACGATCACGGCCAAGGGGCTGACGACGTTGGACGAGGTGCGCGCCCATACCAAGGCGTCGGCTTCCTGCGGCACCTGCACTGGCCTTGTCGAGCAACTGATGACGCTGACGCTCGGCGACGCCTACAATCCGAAAGCGGTCCAGCCCATCTGTGCCTGCACCGATCTCGGCCATGACGAAGTGCGACGTCTCATCAAGGCCAAGGGGCTGAAATCCATTCCCGCCGTGATGCAGGAACTGGAGTGGAAAACCTCCTGCGGCTGCGCCAAGTGCCGGCCGGCGCTCAACTACTACCTCGTCTGCGACTGGCCGGATGAATATGCCGACGATTATCAGTCGCGTTTCATCAACGAGCGCGTCCACGCCAACATCCAGAAGGATGGCACCTATTCCGTCGTGCCGCGCATGTGGGGCGGCGTCACCAATTCGCAGGAATTGCGGGCGATTGCCGACGTTGTCGACAAGTTCGAGATACCGATGGTCAAGGTGACTGGCGGCCAGCGCATCGATCTTCTCGGCATAGAGAAACACGACCTGCCGGCCGTCTGGGCCGATCTGGGCAAAGCCGGCTTCATCTCGGGCCAAGCCTATGCCAAGGGCCTTCGTACCGTCAAAACCTGCGTCGGCTCCGACTGGTGTCGGTTCGGCACGCAGGATTCGACCGGGCTGGGCATCCGCATCGAGAAATTCATGTGGGGCTCCTGGACGCCGGCCAAGCTGAAGATGGCGGTTTCCGGCTGTCCGCGAAATTGCGCCGAGGCGACCTGCAAGGATATCGGGGTCATCTGCGTCGACAGCGGCTTCGAGATCCATTTCGCCGGTGCGGCGGGTCTCGACATCAAGGGCACCGAAGTTCTGGGCCTCGTGAAGAGCGAAGACGAGGCGCTCGAACATATCGTGGCGCTGACCCAGATGTACCGGGAGCAGGCCCGCTATCTCGAACGGATCTACAAATGGGCCAAGCGCATCGGGCTTGACGAGATCCGCAGCCAGATCCTCGAGGATCACGACAGACGGCGCGGCTACTACGACCGTTTCGTCTTTTCCCAGACATTCGCCCAGGTCGACCCCTGGTCGGAGCGCGTATCAGGCAAGGACAAGCACGAGTTCCGGCCGATGGCATCGATCGGCTTCGGCCAGGCTGCGGAGTGAACACATGGACATGAACTGGCATCCGATCGGCGACATCACCGAAATCCCGCTACTTGGCGCGCGCTGCGTCAAAACTCCGTCCATGACCATTGCCGTGTTTCGCACCGACGAACACGAGGTCCATGCGATCGAAAACCGCTGCCCTCACAAGGGAGGCCCGCTCTCCGAAGGCATCGTGCATGGCACGTCCGTCACCTGCCCGCTGCACAACTGGGTCATCTCGCTTGAAACCGGCAAGGCGCTTGGTGCCGATGACGGCGAGGTGCGGACCTTC
This sequence comes from Aliirhizobium wenxiniae, assembly GCF_014201355.1. Taxonomy (GTDB): domain Bacteria; phylum Pseudomonadota; class Alphaproteobacteria; order Rhizobiales; family Rhizobiaceae; genus Neorhizobium; species Neorhizobium wenxiniae. The sequence continues at coordinate 221,592 of NZ_JACHEG010000003.1, read as the reverse complement.
CCTGTCCGCAACGAGAACGGCCGGCTCTTCATCGCGCTGGAGGGCGCGATGATGGTCGCGGCGGAGTAGACCGCCATGGCACCCATCGCGTCGACGACATTGTCGCCCACCGGACCGAAGGAAACGAAAACCACCTGCCCCTATTGCGGTGTCGGTTGTGGCGTGATCGCCACCGTGTCTGACAATGGCGCGGTGACCATCAAGGGCGACCCGGAACATCCGGCCAATCTTGGCCGGCTCTGTTCCAAAGGGTCGGCGCTGGCCGCGACGATCGATCTCGACGGGCGGGTGCTTTTTCCGCAGATCGCCGGGCAAAAATCCGGATGGGACGAGGCACTCGATCTCGTTGCGCAGACATTCTCGGCGGTGATTGCCGAGCATGGACCGGATGCGGTGGCTTTCTATGTATCCGGCCAATTGCTGACCGAGGATTACTATGTCGCCAACAAGCTGATGAAGGGTTTTATCGGCTCGGCCAATATCGATACGAATTCCCGGCTCTGCATGTCGTCATCGGTGGCCGGCCACCGCCGGGCATTCGGCTCTGACACGGTGCCGGGCAGCTATGAGGATATCGAGCTTGCCGATCTTGTCGTCCTGACGGGTTCCAATCTCGCATGGTGCCACCCGGTCATCTATCAGCGTCTAGCAGCCACCAAGGCGGCCCGACCGCAGATGAAGGTGGTGGTCATCGATCCACGCCGCACCATGACATGCGACATCGCCGACCTTCATCTGGCGATCCGCCCGGATGGCGATATCGCGCTGTTCATGGGGCTGCTGGCCCATCTCGCCGCCAGCAATTCGATAGACCATGCCTATGTGTCGGCTCATACGGCGGGTTATGAGGAAGCCTTGCAGGCTGCCGCGCAGCTTGCGCTCCCCGATATCGCGACACGCACGGGCCTCAGTGAGTCGGAGTTGGTTACCTTCTACCGCCTGTTCGAGACGACGCGTAAGGTCGTCACCTGCTATAGCCAAGGGGTCAACCAGTCGTCCTCGGGTACCGACAAGGTGAATGCCATCCTCAACTGCCATCTGGCGACCGGCCGCATCGGCCGGCCGGGCATGGGACCGTTTTCGCTGACAGGTCAGCCCAATGCCATGGGTGGGCGCGAGGTCGGCGGGCTTGCGAACATGTTGGCAGCGCATATGGCGATCGAAAGCGTCGAGGATCGCGACAGGGTGCAGCGCTTTTGGCGATCCCCCATGATCGCAGCAAGACCTGGCCTCAAGGCCGTCGACATGTTTCGCGCTGTGGCGGACGGCAGGATCAAGGCGCTGTGGATCATGGCAACGAACCCAGTTGTCTCCATGCCCGATGCGGATGCGGTAGAGGCAGCGATCAAAACCTGCCCGTTCGTCGTCGTATCAGATGTGCTGCAAGACACGGATACCACGCGTCATGCGCACGTGCTTCTGCCATCTCTGGGTTGGGGAGAAAAGGACGGCACCGTTACGAATTCGGAACGCCGAATCTCACGTCAACGTGGTTTCCTAGATCGTCCGGGCGAGGCCAAGGCCGACTGGTGGCAAATGGCGGAAGTTGCTCGGCGGATGAGATATTCCGGTTTCGACTATCACAACCCATCCGAGATTTTTGCCGAGCATGCGGCCTTGTCAGCCTTCGAGAACGAGGGACGGCGAGACTTCGATATAGGTACCTGCCGAAATATCGACGAGCGGACCTATCAGGCTCTCCGGCCCTTCCAGTGGCCCGCCAGTTTGACAGAGGATTACAAAGAAGACAGCAAAAGGTTTTTCGCCAAGGGCGACTTTTATCATCCGGATCGCAAGGCCCGTTTTGTGGCGATAAAAGCTCCTGCCGTCACGGATCACACCTGCTCGGCCTACCCCCTGACACTCAATACCGGCCGCGTTCGCGACCACTGGCATACGATGACACGCACGGGTAAAAGCGACAGGCTGTCGGCCCACATCGCCGAACCCTTTGCGGAAATTCACCCGAGCGACGCAGCCGCACTCGGCATTCAAGACGCCGCGCTGGTCGAGCTTGCCAGCCCGCACGGCAAGGTCATTCTGCGCGCACTGATTACGCCGCGGCAGGCCCGCGGCAATATTTTCGTACCCATGCATTGGAATGACCAGTTTGCCTCGCAAGCCCGGATCGATGCCCTCGTGCCGCCTGTGACGGACCCTGTCTCCGGCCAGCCAGCCTCAAAGAATGTGCCTGTCGCAGCCAGTGGCCTCGACGGAATGCTTTACGGTTTTGCCGTGACCAGCGCCATGCCCGACTTCGGAGGCGCATTGTATTGGGCGCGTGCCAGAGCACTGGGCGGCTGGCGCAGCGAAATCGCGTTCACGGAACCGGTCGAGGATTGGGCAGAATGGTGTCGTCTCGCCTTCGACATCCCTGCTGGTATCGAACCTCTTGGTTATATCGACAGGCAGGACGGGGACGTCCGTCTCGCCTTTTTCGACGGCGAGAGGCTGCTTGCAGCCTTCTTCCTGTCCCGCGGGCCGGTGGGTGTTGCCCGAGATTGGGCTGTCGCTCAGCTGACGGCATCGCACACGGACGTGCGGCGAAGATTTGCGGTGATCGCCGGTCGGCCCGGAGCAGATCAGCCTGATCCGGGTGCCACCATCTGCACCTGCCTTTCGGTCGGGATCAACCAAATCATCGCTGCCATTCGCGGCGGCGCCTCAAGCGTTGAGGCAGTAGGCCATATGACCAATGCCGGGACCAATTGCGGTTCATGCCGCGCCGAAATCAGGGGGATCATCGATGGTTGTCTTGCAACAGCAGCGGAATGAGAAAGAGACCGAACGCGGCGCCCGTATGACGCTGCTTGCCAAGCTGCCGGTCTTCTGGGCCCTGGAGGGCAAACGGGTGATCGTCGCAGGGGGAAGCGAGGCCGCGGCATGGAAGGCCGAGCTTCTCGCCGCTTGCGGAGCAGACGTGCATGTCTATGCCGAACAGCTCTCGGACACATTCGAGACCCTGATTGCCAGAGGCTCCCACCATCCGCTGGGCAGTTTCGCGCACCACGACCATGCCTGGCATGCAGCCGCCTTCGAGGATGCAGCACTTGCGATTGGCGACTGTGACGAAGAGTACGAAGCCCGAGCATTTTTCGAGGCAGCACGGCGGGCAGGCGTACCGGTCAACGTGATCGACAAGCCGGCGTTTTGCCAGTTCCAGTTCGGTTCGATAGTCAACCGCTCGCCCGTCGTCGTATCGATCTCGACGGATGGTGCTGCCCCCATTCTCGCGCAGGCCATTCGCCGGAGGATAGAAACGATGCTCCCGGCGTCCCTGAAGGCTTGGGCCGAGATGGCGCAGAGATTGAGGGAGCGGGTCAACGAGCGGCTACAACCCGGCGTACAACGTCGCCTCTTCTGGGAGCGTTTCGTCGACCGTGCCTTCAGGAACGAGCCCTCGCCGCAAGCCGAAAATCAGTTTATCTGTGATGCCGACCGGCTGGCAGTCGATCTGCCGCCTGGCAAAGGCCATGTCACCCTCGTCGGCGCCGGTCCGGGCGATGCGGCGCTCCTGACATTGAAAGCTGTCCGAGCGCTTCAAGCGGCGGATGTCATACTCTTCGACGACCTGGTTTCCGACGAAGTGCTCGAACTGTCACGCCGCGAGGCAAAGCGCATGCTTGTCGGCAAGCGCGGCGGTCGGGAAAGCTGCCGTCAGGAAGACATCAACGATATGATGCTGGCACTTGCGAATGCCGGCAAACGGGTGGTGCGCCTCAAATCCGGAGATCCAATGATCTTTGGACGGGCCGGCGAGGAGATCGCCTGCCTGCAACAGGCCGGCATTTCCGTCGATGTCGTGCCGGGCATCACGGCTGCCAGCGCCATGGCATCGCAGCTCGGCATATCGCTGACCCATCGCGACTGCGCGCAATCCGTTCGTTTTGTCACCGGGCATTCCCGCAGGGGTGCGCTGCCTGAAAACCTGGACTGGACGAGCCTCACGAATCCGCACACCACGACGATCTATTATATGGCGGGCCGCACGGCCGGCGAACTCTCGGACAGGCTGATCGCTGCGGGGCTTTCCCGGGATACACCCGCAACTATCATGCAATCCATCACACGGAAGGACGAGAAGCGATGGTTTGGCAGCTTGAGCTGTCTCCCGGCAGCAATGGAACATTTCGGATATGACCAGCCTGTGCTTGTAGGGATCGGCACCGTATTTCAGGATGCCTTGCACGCTTGGGGGCGCCAGGGAAGTTTGATAGGTTCGGCAAAATCTCTTCCATAGGCTGCAAGACGCCGCGCGATAATCTCTAGTGCAGTGCTCGCAGAGCATTCAGGATGACCACAAGGTCGATGCCTTCCTGTATTAATGCGCCCTCGACAGGAGACAGGTATCCGAACGCGGCCGCGATCATGGCCGAAACGGATAGACCAAGCCCTGCAATTGCGCTCTCCATTGCGATGTTTTTGCTACGGTGAGCAATTGTCATTGCCGCTGCAAGTGCCTTGAGTTCGTCAACCATGAGGACGATGCTCGCCACCTGGGAGGAAGACGCGCTGCCTCTGGCTCCCATGGCCACCCCCACATCTGCGGCAGCGAGTGCCGGGGCATCGTTGACGCCATCACCTACCATCATGACCGGGCCGCGATGCCGCTCGTCCTGAATGATCCGCACCTTGGCTTCGGGCGACAGATCACCGAGTGCGAGGTCAACTCCCACCGCCCTGCCCATGCTTTGCGCAATTGCAGTTCGGTCGCCGGATGCCAGGATGATCCTGTCTATCCCTGAGTCTCGCAAATTCTCCATGACAGTGGTTGCATCTGGCCGCATCTGATCCGCGAATGTCAGGACGCCGGCAAATCGGCCGTCCAGGCCAACGCCCACAGTCATAGAATTCGGGAGATCGTCGGATGTGCCGATCTCGGTCACACTATCACGCTCCGAGGCGGCACAGCGTTCACGAACAAACGCGATGCTACCAACGATAACTTTCCGGCCGGCGACCAAACCCTCCAGCCCAGAGCCGGGTGTCTCGTCGACATTGGTCGGAGGTATGAGAGTCAGGCTCCGTTCGGCCGCTTCGCGGATCAGCGCTGTCGCGGTAACATGGGCCGAAGCCTGATCTAGGCTCGCCGCATATGTGAGCAGATCCTGGTCCGTGTAGCGTGCCAGCACTCTTGTTTCCACCAGTTTAGCCTGTCCAGACGTTATGGTGCCGGTCTTGTCCAGCACCGCCGTGCGAATGTTTGCCAACGTCTCCAGCGCCTCGCTTCCCTTAATCAGCACACCGATCCGGGAAGCACGCGACATGCCAGCGATCAACGCGATCGGGACTGCGAGGATAAGGGGACACGGTGTTGCAACCACAAGCACGGCAACGACCCGCATGGTATCCTCGGCATACCACCACGTCGCCGAGGCCATTGCGAGCGTCAGCAATAGGAAGCCGACCGCATATTTATCGGCCATGCGCGACAGAGGAGCCTTGCTGTCCTGTGCCGACTTTACCAGGCGCAGAATATTGGCATAAGCGCTCTCGGATGCCTGCCGGCTTACACTCAGATCGAAGACTGGCCCGACACAGCTCGAACCACTAAACACTTCCTCACCCCTGCCAAAAGTCCTGGGCAAGGATTCGCCCGTAAGGGTGGACAGATCAAGAATGGCATATCCACTTGCGACGCGACCGTCGACCGGTAGCACCTCGCCCTCTCGGATCAGCAGTCTGTCCGCCGGCCGGACCGTCCCGAGCGCCACCTCTTCCAGTGCGTTATCTCGATATCGCATGGCGGTCCGCGCTACCCGTCCTAACAATGCGCTCATTTCGCGTCCGGCCCTTTGGCGAGCAAGGTCTTCCAACCACTGCCCGCCAGCATACATTAGGGCAACGACGTTTGCCGCCAGATGCTCGCCAAAGACAAGAGCAGCGGACATTGAGATCAGGGCCACGATATCAAGGCCGAAATCGCCGCCGCGCAGCGCCTGAACCACTTGAATCGCAAGCACGGCGATGACCACGCAACTCGCCGATGACCATGCGATTTGCGCAACATCATAAAGCCGATAATAATGAGCCAGTAGCCCGGTGATCAGGCCCACAGCCGCTACCGTCACCAGGATAGCGACGCGGTATCTTTCTAATTCAACATTGGACAGTGCTCTCATTCGATTCGACCTCCGTCGCGCAGAACAGCCGTGGCCAACACTTACCGATCGTCCTGCAAGACACGCCGCAATTTGCGCAACAGGATGGCCCTTGAGCGATCGTCGGCCGCGGCGCGAACCTGCTCGTTAATGTCCTGCAAGAGCGCCTGATAGTCGTTATTCCAGTCTCTGTGCCCGATAGTCAGGGGATCGATTCTCGGCGATGGCATGGACAGCGAGATATCGGTTGGGCCACCCTCATTAAGGGTGAATGCGCTATCGATGAACGGCACGAATATCGGGGTTGCGGGTGTGCAGTCCGCTGCGCGTTGCCTCATCGCAGTCAACGCGGCTTCCTCTCCATGCACGAGGAAAATCCCGTGCAAGATTGGCAGGCGTTTTCGCAACCAGCGCTCCAGTTCGGGACCGTCGGCATGACCACTATAGGCATCGATCTGGCGGATATGCGCTCTGACGGTGATCTCCTCGCCCTGGATCTTTACGGGCGTCGTTCCATCTGCGAGTAGCCTACCAAGTGTGCCTGCCGCCTGATAGCCGACAAGCAGCACGGTTGCCTCTTCCCTCCATAGCCAATTCTTCAAGCGATGCCGGATACGGCCAGCTTCGCACATACCGCTTGCGGCGATAACAATGTGAAAACCGCGGACCCGATCGAGAGCCTTTGACTGCTCGACGCTTTCGGTAAAGTGGACGTTCTTCGCATGCATGGCGCGATCAAGGGCGACACCTAGATTGAAGTCATGCCTATGCTTCTGGAAAATCTCGCTCGCCCGTGTCGCAAGTGGAGAATCGATGTAAATCGGGACAGTCTTGATCTCCGATTGCTGCATCAACAGGGTCAGATCAGTCATCAATTCCTGAGTCCGCTCCACCGCGAAGGAAGGAATGATCAGTGCGCCATTCTCATGGCGCGAGGCGGCACGAACCTCCCGACCAAGGAGCTGACGCCGACCTTCAATCGTGGCATCAACGCGATCCTTGTCCCCATAGGTGCTTTCGCAGACCACATAGTCCCAATGTTTAGGCGCGACTGGCCCAGCCTGAAAAAGCTTATTGTCCGGTCCGACATCGCCAGAAAAGAGAATGCGGACAGGATGGTCCGAACCGATTTCCATTTCGATCGACACCGATCCGAGTAGATGGCCGGCATTCCAGAAGCGAAAGCGAACGCCCGGCGCAACGGACTGCCAACGCTCGCATTCGACCGTTTGAAAGCGTTTGAGCGTCTGATATGCGTCATCCGCAGTATAGATTGGCTCAACCTCCTCGTCGCCTCGCTGACGATAGCGCCTGTTCCGCTGATCGACTTCGACTTCCTGGATGTGGCCAGCATCGGGAAGCATGACACTACAGAGATCGACCGTGGCTGGCGTTGCATAGATAGGGCCGGCAAAGCCGCGCTTGGTAAGTTTCGGCAGCAAGCCTGAGTGATCGATGTGAGCATGGGTGAGAATGACCGCATCAACGGAAGAAATATCGAAGGGAAATTCCCGATAATTAAGTTGCTTTTCCGTTTTGGAACCTTGGAAAAGCCCGCAATCGACCAACACAAATGTATCTGAGGTCTCGATCGCAAAACACGACCCCGTAACGCCTCTCGTTGCCCCGAAAAAGCGAAGAACCGGATCGCGCAGATCCTTTAGTGCAGCTTTTGCTGATGTCATGTGCAAAGCTCCCTCACCATGAGGCGATCCGCATTTAGCGCGCCATCAAAACCGGGACCGCAGGATGTTGAAGCATCGTTTGCGTCGTGCCGCCCAGAATACGCTCGGCAAGCCGCGAATGACCGTAGGCCCCCATGACGATGAGATCAGCATCAAGGCTTTCGGCATGCCGCTGCAGGACTATGGCCGGATCATCATTCCCCTGGAGGTGATCGATCACCACCTCAACTCCATGACGCGTCAGAAAAGTCGCAAGGTCGGCGCTATTCGCATCTTCGACCTCGACGACCGCAACGTGAACACGACTGGCCTTCTGAAGGAGATGTATCGATGACCGCACCGCGATCCAAGCTTCGCGCCGGCCGTTCCAACCGAGGACGATCCGCTTTGGTCGAAGGGTTGCGGCCTTCCGATTTGGAAGGAGCAAGAGAGGGGATGAGGAATGAAACAAGACACCATCGATCACCCTCCTGGCGAGATGGAGGTCACTTGCCATATCTTCGCCAATGACCGTGATGTCAGCGACATTGGCATGACTGGCAACATTGCTTGAGACCTCCCCTGCAGAACAAAAAATAGGGGTTACCGTGCCGCGGAGCCCGCCATCACTAAGCATAGATGTCAGCTCATTCGCCCGCATCTGTAAACGTCGATGCTCCTCCCAGATCAAGGCAAGCGGGCTATCGCCTCCGTATCCAGGGCCTCCGATCAGAGGATACGGGAGACAGGATACGAGAATAGCCTGAAGTTCCCCCCCGGCGTCACAGGTCATCCTTACAGCCGCGGCCAGATCCTTGTCGCCGTGATCCATGCCAACAATGCTCAATACGCATGTCTTCGACATCCCAAGCCCTCCCGTGCGTTGTTTTGTCTTTGCCGCAGACATTGTAGGACTAAATTAGAATTGCAGAATGATGCAGATCATGTCGCCGGAGCCCCATTTATGCATCAGTTCTGATCCGAGCACTTGACGCTGTTCCTCGCTTCGTTTTGCAGCGGAGGCGGTTAGTTGCGCCCTATTGGTTGCCCGTCAATATCGGATTTCTGACGGACTGAGAGATGAAACCTTGACGGCAATTTCTCTGACCTATCCAGCAAAGCACTCAAGATCGAGTTGGTTTAAGATGGTCGCCGTTCAGTGCGGGGAATACATCAGACAAGGCGCTTTCCCTCCCGGTCGAGAACCTGTTCGCCGTCCTCCTTGGCGAACGGCCCTTTGAATGCATCAGCCGGCAGGATGTCGAGCACGACCTCAGAAGGGCGGGCAAGCCTGGTGCCGAGCTGCGTGACGACGAAGGGCCGGTTGATCAGGCTCGGCGTCGCAAGCATCGCATCAAGCAACTGGTCGTCGGTCAGCTCCGGATTGTCGAGACACAGCACCGCATATGGCGTGTCCTTTTCGCGGATCGATTCACGGACGGTCAGCCCGGCATCCGTGATTATCTTCGAGAGCTGCTCGCGTGACGGTGGGGTCCGCAGATATTCAATGACGGTGGGTTGGATCCCTGCGGCCCGGATCAGCGCGAGCGTGTTTCGAGACGTCCCGCAGGCCGGATTGTGATAGATAGTAGCGTTCATGGTCAGGCCCTTTCAGTGATAGTGTTACGGGAGACGGCGAGAGATGCCTCATACCTACCCTTCGAGCGGGATCACGCCACGGAGAAGGGTTTGATCGCCCAGTTGATGATCATCAGCCAGATCAAGATCGCAATCGGGATGTTGACTTTGGCGATCTCGGCGGTGCCGACGATCTGAAACACGCCGGGTATCAGGTAGCCGAGGGCAACGCCTACTGCGACACAGAAAAACACCCAGATGGTCAGGTATCTTTCGAAGATGGACATCAGGCAGACTTTCTTAGCAGTGAAATCGAAACGTCTAGCGCGCCGTTCCTCACTCTCGTCAGCTTCCCGCCGACGGAGAGCGCTTTAAGGATGGCTCCGGCAGGAATGAAGCGTGCAGAATTACTCGTGCAAAAAAGCTGCATGTCACGGGTTTTATCAGCCATGGTCGTGGTCCGTGTTAAGTTCGAGGCCTGTTAAGCTTCATGATCATCGCCGACGATGGGCAAATGGAGGAAAGCTGGCGGGTCGCGAGTACCGCAGCCGGCACCTCCGTTCGCGACACCTCTACAAACCCGATAATAGAAAAGAATGACGCGGCGCTCGCCGGGCGAGGAAGACATCACTGCTGCAATCAATACCTCTCAGAGCGGCCTCGACGATCGCCCTTCCCCAGCCATGACCCTGATGTGCCGGAAGCACGACAACAGACCGCAGCAGGTAATCCCGGCACAACGCTCGAGGCCGGCATATCCGACCGCCTGTCCTTCGTCCGAAGCGGCTTCGAAGAAGGCACGGCCGTAGTCCTCAATGTCGTCGGTCGGGAGATCAGCAGCGTGGAGCGCTTCACGGAGATGGGCGTCATTACGATTGTCTTGGCCCCTCCGTGCTCCGATGAGATTTACCATATCCAGAAACGCCTTCGCCCCGGCAAATTCGAAGTGTTGAACTATTCTAAATTAGAATTACATTGCAACTTGGAAGTGCCAATTGATCCGCCATCCCGTCTTGGTCCGGATAACAAGCATCACGTTAAAGTGTCAGGAGTTACTGGTGTTTATAGCCGATGCAAACTCTGCCGAATCTCTCCCAATAATTCGTTGTGATACTGGACGTCGAACAATGGTTCTCGTTGCTGAACCAGGATTGTTGATGGAATGTCTTGCCGAGACACTACGTCGCCGATTTCCAGAAATGCAGGTGACGACCTACGCAAATCTGGCTTATTTTCCGGTCGACGTTGGTACAGACGCACGCCTCATTCTCTTCCACCGTCAGGACATGATCCGACTGGGCGAATTAATTCGTCACCTCAAGCAAATAGACCACAGTCTATCCATCGGTATCGTCATAAACGATCACGAGGAAGGCGATCGCAATCTACAGAATCTGGCTGCCGCCCAGCAGATTGATGGTGTACTTCCACTGAATTTGCGCCTGGATGTTTTTCTTGCGGCCATCGATTTGCTGATAAAAGGCGGAGAACATTTTCCTTCCGCTTTGCTGCAGCACCTGAGTGTTAATGGAGCGGGTTATGGAAGCCCCTCAAAATTTCGTATCGAACCACCCCATCATCCGGGCCACGCCAATTACGAGCCGTTTATGCTGACCACACGCGAAGTGGAAATTCTCGACCTGGTGTGCAAGGGAACGCAGAACAAGATCATAGCCGGCCTGCTGAAACTATCGGAAAACACGGTCAAGGTGCATATCCGAAACATCTATAAAAAGATGCATGTACGTAACCGCACCGAAGCGGCTTCACGATATTTCGATTACGACGGCCGAACCTCCATCGTGCCACCACTACGCTGATCCGCGTGATATATTAACGCAGAAAGCAGTGCGCTTTGCGCCCAAAGCCACTCGGCGTGCAGATATAAGGTGCGCTCCCCAGATAAGAAGATGCTCCCTTCAAATCTCCATCTTCCGGCGCCTCGTCCTTCAGTGCAATAAGGACTGGCTTTGCGGAAGAGAAGGCGTAGCTCCTGGTTTTAAATGAGCTTGCCGCGGCCGCGTCGACGACCGGGGCTTTCGTGGCCCCAGCTTCATCGCTCGCCATCCCGCCATCCACGACCGAGCAGGATGCCTGGACCGCACCCAATACGGCAAAAAACAATGAACGAATTGGGATGCTGTTCCTGCTCACGATGGGGCTCCGTAGTGTTCGCCTGCAATCATCAGCTAGGCTAATCCGTTTACATTAGCAAATCATGGATGCATGGAATGCCTGGCGGAAAGCCTAACCCATACGGGTTAATCAGTCTCAGCAGTTAACCTTACTTCCCTCCTAAATTCGTGTAATCATGAAGTTTTTTGTTTGACGCGACCAAAATTTAGGCAGCTAATTCGGTTAAGAGAACGTTAAAGTTTTCCAGCGCGTTCTTCAAACGAACCACTCAGCTTGCATCCAAGCGAACCCGCTTGCTCCTTTCAACTCTGGAATATCGACCGGCAGGCAGCGTCTGCCGGAGGAGGTAGGTTTATGCGTAAAATCGGGATTACGGCTCCAGGTCTCGCAGACATTGCAACAAGGCCTTTGCCACGATACGTACTCGTGACGGGCGGCGCGGGCTTTCTGGGGTCGCACCTGTGTGAAAGACTTCTCCAGGATGGCCACCGCGTCATATGTTCCGACAACTTTTCGACCGGACGCCGTAGTAACGTCAGCCACCTGATGTCCAACCCGGATTTCAGTGTCATCGAACAGGATGTCCGCGATGCCTATGATGCCGATGTCTCTCTGATATTCAATTTCGCCTCCCCTGCCTCGCCACCGGACTATCAACGTGATCCCGTCGGCACGTTATTGACCGGCGTGCTCGGAGCGCTTCATGGCCTCGAACTGGCCCGGCTGCACGGTGCAACCATCGTACAATCGTCTACATCTGAGGTTTACGGCGATCCATTACAGCATCCACAGCAGGAAACCTATTGCGGCAACGTCAACCAGATCGGCCCGCGCGGCTGCTACGACGAAGGCAAACGCTGCGCCGAAACACTGCTGTTCGACTACCACCGCAAATACCGGACCGACGTTAAGGTTGGCCGAATATTCAACACCTATGGTCCGCGCATGCGCCTCGACGACGGCCGGGTCGTTTCGAATTTCATCGTCCAGGCCCTGACCAACCAGGATATCACGATCTATGGAGACGGCATGCAGACACGCTCGCTCTGCTATGTCGACGACCTGATCGAGGCCTTCATTCGTTTCTCCAATGCCGGCCCCGACGTCATAGGGCCGATCAATCTCGGCAATCCGGTCGAAATACCTGTCATTGAGCTAGCCAAGCTCGTGCTGGAACTAACGAATTCGCGCTCGCGGATCATCTACATGCCCGCGGTGATCGATGACCCCAAGCAACGCCGCCCCGATATTGGCCTTGCGCGCGAAAAACTCGGCTGGGAACCTCGCGTGCCGCTTCGTGAGGGCCTTTCCCGCACGATCGGCTATTTTGACGGCGTCCTTCGCTCAGCGAAACCTGCCCAGCCGGTCGAGGTCGCGTGACATGACCGATACCGTCGTCGTGACCGGAGGAGCAGGTTTCATCGGCAGCCATGTCTGCAAGGCGCTTGCGGAAGCTGGTTTCCAGGTAATTGCCCTCGACAATCTCTCGACCGGTCACGCCGACGCAGTTCGCTGGGGGCCGCTGGTCCAACTCGATATCGCAGATTTCGAAAAACTTCGGCAAAACCTTGAGCGTTCCCATGCGCGCTGTGTGATCCACTGTGCCGCCGATGCCTATGTCGGCGAATCCGTCAACGATCCGCGCAAATATTACAGCAACAACGTTATCGGCGGTCTTTCACTGCTGAATGCATGCCTGGCGGCCGGCGTCGGCCACATGGTCTTCTCCAGCAGTTGTGCGACTTATGGGGTACCGCATCAGCTTCCGATCCGCGAAAATAGCGAGCAGAAGCCGATCAACCCCTATGGTCGTACCAAGCTCGTTTTCGAGCATGCGCTCGAGGATTACGGCAACGCTTACGGACTTAGCTACGTGGCGCTGCGTTACTTCAATGCCGCCGGAGCAGATCCTGCAGGAGATGTTTCCGAACGACACGAGCCCGAGACACACCTGATTCCCCGCGCACTGCAGGCCGCCGCAGGACGGCTGAACCTGCTCGAAGTATTCGGCACTGACTACGACACCCCCGACGGTACCTGTGTCAGGGATTATGTCCACGTGTCCGATCTCGCTGATGCCCATGTCTCCGCCGTCCGCCATCTTCTCGGCGGAGGCGATACGCTTCGCGTCAATCTCGGCTCGGGGCGTGGGACGTCAATCCGGGAGATCCTGCAGTCCATATCCCACCTCACGGGGCGGTCCGTTCCTGTTGCCTTCAATCCCAGGCGTGCGGGGGATCCGCCGATCCTGTTTGCCGATACGGCCATGGCGCATTCAACGCTGGGCTTTGTGCCCTGGCGCTCCGACCTTGCCACAATCATCCGCACAGCCGGCCCGACATTTGGTCTGGAGATTGTCCGATGATGAGAAAGATCGACATCCCGGCTCGGCATCAGAACATCGTCGATCAGTCGATGCTCGAACCCGTCTTCTGCGGGCGGCAAAGGCTCTTCTATGGAATTGGTGGGTTCATATGGCTTGCTGCGGTCATCTATTTCTGGCGCTGGTGGCTGCAGCCGGAACATGTCGGCAGCTGGCCGCTGTATATATTGATGAGCGTCATTCTCGCTTGGATCACACTCATCCCATTCTATTTCATCGCAATCTTCTTCGGCGCACGACGCATGAAGGCCTCCGTCCCGCCCCCGAATGGACGGATTGCCATGGTGGTCACCAAGGCCCCGTCAGAGCCCTTCAGCGTCGTGCGCCGGACCCTGCTTGCCATGCTTGACCAGGTCGAGATGGACTATGATGTCTGGCTGGCCGACGAGGATCCATCCGAAGAGACGCGAGAATTCTGCAGTGAGCGCGGCGTGTTCATTTCCACACGCAAGGGCGTGGAAGCCTATCATAGGTCCGAATGGCCGCGCCGCACGCGCTGCAAGGAGGGCAACCTTGCCTATTTCTACGATCAGTACGGTTATGACCGATATGACTTCGTTGCACAGTTCGATGCGGATCACGTGCCGGAACTCACTTATCTGAGGGAGGTGATGAAGCCGTTTTCCGATCCGGCAGTCGGTTATGTATCTGCACCGAGCATATGTGATGCCAATGCGAAAGAAAGTTGGGCAGCGCGCGGCCGGCTTTACGTGGAAGCGAGCCTGCACGGCGCCTTGCAGGTCGGATATAATAATGGATGGGCGCCGCTATGCATCGGCTCCCACTATGCCGTGCGTACGAAGGCACTGAAACAGATCGGCGGACTGGGTCCGGAACTTGCCGAAGATCATTCCACCACTTTGATGATGAATGCCGGCGGATGGCGTGGTGTTCACGCCGTCGATGCGATCGCTCACGGCGACGGCCCTGCCACCTTCGCAGACCTTGCCGTCCAGGAGTTTCAGTGGTCACGCAGCCTGACGAGCCTGCTGCTGCAATATTCGCCGCATCTGATCGGCAGGCTGCCTTCAAGGCTGAGGTTTCAGTTCGTCTTCTCGCAACTGTGGTATCCGCTGTTTTCTGTTTTCATGGCGGTCATGTTTGCCATGCCGCTTCTTTCGCTGGCGACCGGCCGTGCATTCGCGGAGGTAAGCTATGCGCAGTTTCTGCAGCATTTCATGCCCCTCACGATCGTACTCGTCGGGCTGGCATTCTTCTGGCGCTCGACGGGGCTTTATCGTCCATGCGGTGCCAAACTGTTCGGCTGGGAGGGCATGCTCTTCCTTATGGTCCGCTGGCCATGGTCGCTGGCCGGTACCCTGATGGCAGTTCGTGACAGCCTCAGCAGCCGCTTTGTCGACTTCCGCATTACTCCCAAGGGCGAGCAGTCGCGAATGCTGCCGACAAGGGTCATTCTTCCCTATCTCGGCTTGGCCGCCTGCAGCGCGGCGGTCATGGTCGGCGCACCGGAGGCGAACGAGACCCGTGGTTTCTATATCTTCGCGGCGATCAACACGCTTGCCTATGCGACGGTCGCGACATTGATCGCGTTCAGGCATGGCTGGGAAAACGGCATGCTTACAGTGGCGCGGGCCAAGGGCATCACGATGGCATCCCTTTGCGCTGTCGCTGCCGTTTTCGTCAGCGGCGGGCAACTGAGCCAACACGCCTTAGGCTCCGTCGAGGCACTTTCCTACGGCCAGAACATCGTCAGCTTCAGCGAAACACGCTTCACCGTGGCAGGCGCCGGTCATCGCAGCCGGACCAAGATCACGACGTTCCGTTTCCACTGGAACGGCTTTGGTGCGCAACAGGATATCTAGACCGGTTTCTCACCCGGATGTTTGCGTTGAGAACAAGGAGGAGACAATGAAACAGAAACATCTATGGCTGGCTGGCGTCTTCCTCGTCACCGTCCTGGGCCCTTTGCCGGCCCTGGCCGAGAAGGCGTCTACACCGCCGCCGACCGCGCCCGTTCCGGCCTCGGAACTGAAGGCGATATACGGCGACAGGACTTGGCTTTGGAGCGCGGGCGGAGGACGGTTCGATACCGGTGACAACCGCTTCTCCGCCTATACACGTGAAGGCGGCAAGCCATCGGTGGGCCAGGGACGCTGGGTCGTTGATGACAATGGAAAGCTCTGCATTCTGGCAAAATGGTATGCAAGCAACGGCAACGCACGCGCTGCTACCTGTTTCGGCCATGTCAGGATCGGCGATACCATCTTCCAGCGGCGCCATCCCTTCGGTCACTGGTATGTCTTCCGTCATGCGCCGGAGCGTAAGGGCGATGAAGCTGCCAAGCTTGTCAGCGCCGACACGGTCGCATCGCATATTCGCCAGTGGCAGGCATCAACATCTGGAAATTGAAGGAAAGGAGGCCCGTTATGAAATCGATCGACAGACGACAATTCGTCGGAGCAGGCATAGCGACCATTGCAGTGGCTGGCGCCTGTCATTTTGCCCTCGCACAGGGGGAAAACCTGTTATCGGCGACCGCCGGTAGCCGTATCCGGGACAAACGTCCTACAGTGCATACGCCGGGACTGAGGTTCGGCGCCTATGATCCGCACGGAGATTTTACCGAACAGGCGAATGTAACGACCGAGGCGCTGTTCATGCCCTGGGAGGATGTAGACCTTTCGTCATTACCCGCAGCGGACGCTTATGCCCTGCAACGCAGGCGTAACCTGCTGATCACCGTGGAGCCATGGTCATGGGACGAGAATTTCCGTCTCACTTCCGGCGAGCTCCAGACACGTATCCTCAATGGCACCTACGATCGGAACATGCGCGAAATCGCGCACCTGATCGGGCAAATGAAGAGCCCGGCCATCGTTCGCTGGGCGCAGGAAATGGAAGACTATGAAAGTCGCTTCTCATGGGCAGGCTGGAGGCCTGACGCCTATATAACCGCCTACCGCAGAATGATGGATATAGTCAGGAAGGAAGCGCCGAAGGCGCAGTTGATGTGGTCGCCCAAAGGAGTTCCCGGCTTGCGGGACTATTATCCGGGAAGCAATTACGTCGATTATGTCGGCCTGTCGGTTTTCGGGCTCGAGGCATTCGACAGGATTGCCCACGGCAATCCGCGCAGCTTCAGCGACAATCTCCTTCAGGGATACGGCCTTGTCGAAGAATTCTCCAAACCCGTCTGGGTGGCCGAACTGGGCTATGAAGGCGGCGACAACTATCTGACGGCCTGGATGGACGAGGTCACACAAGATCGCGAGGAATTTCCGCTTCTTGAAGAGGTTGTCTATTTCAATGACCGCGAGGTTCATCCTTGGCCCTATAACCTAGGCAGACCAGATTGGAGGGTCGTACGAACCGGTAGCTTAGGGTAGCGGTTAGGCACTGCGATGAAAACCGATTGTGCGTGCGTAACTTGTGCCTCCGCTTGGCTGAAATCCACTTTGCTGCCAGGAATAGGTGCTAAAGCGGCACTGTCGAATCATAAGGTGCCGTAAGCCATGCAAAAGGTACTGGGAGGTGGATTCCGATGGTGCATACCAAGCATTCAATGCAATAGACGTGGTAGGGACAGGTTGCAGTTTGAACAGTCCGGCTGCCTTAATCGACAATATTCGACTATGGACTTTGCTTCACTATTCGATGATTGGCGTTTACCGCGCCCTGTTTTGGGAATGAGCAACAGGACGAACTGTTCAGTGGGCGGTCAACTTCCCGATTTCGGCTGAAAGCTGATCTTGGGTGTACGGCTTTCCAAGGCGCGCAAAATCGAGCCCCACGCCCGGCGGCAACTCCGCATAGCCGGAGGCGATCAGGATTGGCAGGCTCGGCAGCACGGCCCTCGCCGCCATTGCAAGCTCACCGCCGTTCATTCCTGGCATAGAGAAATCGGTGATCATCAGGTCGAAGCCGTTGCCATCACCTAGACACTCGAGCGCCTCGCGGCCGGAATGCGCCTCGACGACATCATGTCCCAGATCGGTTAGCATGTCTGCCGAGCTCATGGCGATGAGCGCGTCATCATCGACAAGCAGGATCCGCAAGGGCCTTGCTGTGGCTGCGGCCTCCTCAACAGCCAGCTCGGCGACATCTGGCCGGATTTCGTCGTCATTCGAGACGGGGATCCACAATTCGGCGGTGGTACCTAAGCCCACTTCGCTGGTCAGCTTCAGATCGCCTTTGAGCTGCAGTGCCAGCCCATGGATCATCGAAAGGCCAAGACCTGTGCCCTTGCCAAGTTCCTTGGTCGAAAAGAACGGCTCGACGGATTTTTTCAAAGTTGCGGCGTCCATGCCCACACCCTGGTCGGTGACCGACACAACGACATAGCGGCCAGCTGAAAGTGTCTCCTGGGGAGTGACCTGTTCCACTTGCCTGAGCTCGATGCGCAGGGAGCCGCCTCCCGGCATGGCGTCTCGGGCATTGACGGCAAGATTGAGCAAAGCGAGTTCGACCTGGTTCGCATCCGCGGATACGGACGGCAGGTGGTCCGGAACAATAATTTGGATCAGAATGGTGGCGCCCACCGAGCGCTTGAGCAAATCCTCCAGGCCAAACACAAGCCCACGCAGATCTACCGGACCGATCTGGAGATCTTGCCGGCGGGCAAAGGCCAGCAGTCTCTGGGTAAGCGATGCGCCGCGCCTGGCGCCCTGCATGGCTCCGTCGATCAGCCGTTCTGCCTTGGCATCTCCGGCATCATGCTTTCGCAAGAGCTCAAGATTACCGAGCACCGCCATCAGCAGATTGTTGAAGTCGTGCGCAACACCGCCGGTCAGTTGGCCAATCGCCTCCATCTTCTGCGCCTGGCGCAATTGCTCCTCTGCGTGCTGGCGCTGCGATACCTCTGCCATGACGATAGCGTGGGCGTCTTCGAGCTCCTTCGTTCGTTCAAGAACCCTTTCCTCCAGGACTTCGTTCAGACGACGCTGCTGCTCTTCCTGGCGAATGCGGTCTGTAATGTCTGCCGATACGCCGACTAGTTTGATGGCTTGGCCGCCACGGTCCCGATAGAGCTGAGCGCGAATCTCTGCCCAGTGTTGCGAGCCATCCGGCCAGATCGTGCGGTAATCGATCGAATAGTCACGGCCCGTTGCGATCGTCAGATCAACCGACACCTTCATTCGCTCGATGTCGTCGGGATGGATGCTGGCAATCAGGTCCTCGTAAGTGAAACCCTCCTCTGAACCACGACCAAAAACGCTCCGACATGTCGGCGACGTCGTCAGGACCATAGTGGCGAGGTCAAGCTCCCAGGCACCGAGGTGGCCAGCTTCCAGCGCCGTCTGCAGGCGCCTTTCACCTTCGTCGAGCGCCTCGATCCTGAGGCGCGCCTCGAATTGGCGACGTCGTCCCCGCAATGCTGATCGGGCGACACTGACGAATGTTGTGGCGTGAAACGGCCGCTCGATGAAGCTGACATTGCCGAGCACTTCCGACAGGCGAGATGCAGCCGGATTGCGCTCCGGCCCACCGCCGCGGTTTGTCAGGATAATGAAAGGAAGATCGGACCAGCTTGGCTGCCCCTCGATCCAGGCAGAAAGCGGGCGCAAGTCGCTTGATCGCAACGCTTCTTCCGTGACGACGGCAAACGACACATCGTCACCAAGCGCTTCGACAAAACCGACAAGGTCTGGGATGACGCGACTTTCGATACCTGCCGCTGCAAGGAGCGAAGCCGCGATCTGAGCGTCGCGGCCGCGCGGTGCATGGATCAAGCCAATGGCGTTGCGATTAGGAATTGTTGCGGTCCTCGCCAGAGAGCGCCATCAGAGGGCCGCGGTCGCCGACAAAGGTCGGCACGCCGCGTAGCACGCCCTGAAAGCCGGAAAGCGCCTCACCTACGGTAAGGCCAGCATTGCTGATCGTGAATTCGCGTATCGTGTCCTCGTGTCTGCCAGTACGTTTCTTGATCACAGAGATAGCGCGCCTGACCTTACCCATGGCTTCGAAATAGCGGAGCAAGATGACCGTGTCGGCAAGGTAGGTCACATCAACCGGCGACTTCATGTCCCCGACAAGACCGTGCTGTGCCACGGTGAGGAATGTGTTGGCGCCCTGTCGGTTAAGATACTGCAACAGCTCGTGCATGTGCAGGATCAGAGCATTTTCGCCGGGCATGGATGCCTGATATCCGTTGATACTGTCGATGACGACGGTCTTGGCGTCGAAACTCGCAACCCGATCACGGACGCGCTGTGCGAATTCACCGGGCGAAAGCTCTGCGGCATCAAGCTGTTCGATGTGAAGGAGGCCTTCATCTCGCATCTGTTCGAGATCGAGGCCCACAGCCTTGGTCCGTGCGAACAGCAGGCCAAGCTCCTCATCGAAGAGAAACACCGCCGCTTTTTCTCCGCGCTCGACTGCGGCCTCGACAAACTGCAGAGCAAAGAAGCTCTTGCCCGTGCCGGCCGGACCTATCAGCAGCGTGCTTGAACCTCGCTCGATACCACCGCCAAGCAGGTCGTCGAATTCGGCAATACCACTCTTCAATGTCGTGCGCTCGAAGTAGATCCTGTGCTCGACGGCCCTCAACCGAGGGAAGACGGCTACACCGCCTGTCCTGATAATGAAGTCATGATAGCCACCGCGAAAGGCTTGGCCCCGATATTTGACGACCCTCAGCCGTCGGCGTTCGGCCCCATAATCCGGGGCAAGCTGCTCCAGATGAACAACACCATGAACGACGCTGTGGACAGTCTTGTCCAGCTGATCGGATGTCATGTCGTCTAGCAGCAGAACCGTTGCCTCGGAACGCGCGAAGTAATGTTTGAGCGCCAGAATCTGCCGCCGATAGCGAAGCGAGCTTTGCGCAAGGAGGCGGATTTCGGACAGGCTGTCGATGACGACACGATGCGGCTTCACGCGCTCGAATGCCTCGAAGATCAGCTTGGTTGTTTCGCCAAGTTCCAGATCAGACGAATATAGCAAGCTCTGCTGCTGATCCTCGTCGAGGAGGCTTTCGGGTGGAACCAGCTCGAAAATTTCGATCGTGTCGCCAAAGTCGATGCCATGCGAGAGTGCACTATCCCTAAGCTCGTCCTCCGTCTCGGAAAGACTGATATAGAGACACCGCTCCTTGAGTGAGGCGCCCTCAAGCAGAAACTGCAACGCGATAGTCGTCTTTCCGGTACCAGGAGATCCTTCAAGCAGGAATACATGACGACGGGTCAGACCTCCGTCAAGAATATCATCCAGACCTTCAACGCCTGTCCGTGCTTTTTCCGTCTTAAGGTCTGTCATGTGCTCTCCTTGAGACCATGTGAATTAGCGTGCTACTCCAACCAGACAAGACAGTGCGCTTTAAACCTTTACCTGTCGGGCGCGCTGGAGCTGACGTGCGATCGCAACACGTAAACGAGTGATAATCAGTGTTTGTTTCATGGGCTGGTCAACTGTGACGTTGCGCTCAATAAGGCGATCCGCAGATCAAGCCGACGAACGTTTACCATCAACAACTGCTGTTACATATCGATGATTGACGCAGCTACGCGATCACGCCCGCCAGCTTTTGCCATGCATAGCGCTTGATCGGCGGACTGGAACAGGGCCGACTGAGCAAGCTCACCTTGCACTGTCGTTACACCGATGTTGATGGTGACATGTCCATGCTCATCTCCGGCATGAATGATGTGCAAGAACGCAACCGATTGCCGGATAATCTCCGCACGGTTCAGTGCTCCAGCTGCATCGGTGTTTGGGAGGAGGACGGCAAATTCCTCACACCGTAGCCAGCGCAGCTATCGGCAGGCCGTCGTATCAAAGTTGAGAACACGGCCGTAATCGCCTTGAGGCATCGATCTCCCTCGACCTGGCCGTAGATATCGTTTAACGCCTTAAAATGATCGACTTCGATCAACATGTGAAAAGAAGCATTGCGATAAGGCATCCGATCACAAGCCGTGCCCTCCCGAAGTGAAACCACCGAAGAGGCGCGCGGTTATCCAGTAAACGGATACAACCTTATGTACTTGGTGGAACAATAAAAATCGCGAGCATGATGGCTTTGGAAAGAAGGACCCTCCCCATGATCCGGCTCTCGTTGGAAGTAGGCATAAGATCGCCAGACTGCTTCTTCTCGTCGAACTGGCGTAAGCCAGTTCTCAACTCTCATGTGCCGCCCAATCGAGCCGCGCACTTAGGTCTTGATGCGATATGAACCGCCGGACAGCGCTAGCGCGGGTCGATCAGCTTGCCGGCAGATATCCTGGCCAATCCTGCACGCTATGAAGCACTCGAAGAATTCGAACTGTCGTCTCGGTAATAGGCTGCTAGGCGGACATGTCATCGCGGGTAAGAACGGCGCCGACTGGCAGAAGTGAACCTAGCTGTCCCTGCAGATCCATCAATAACCGCCGGTCAGGAAAACGGCCTCGCCAGTCATGAAACTGCAGGCCTGCGATGAAAGGAAGATTGCCGCGCCGACCATTTCTTCAGACTGACCGGCACGTCCCATCCAGTTCAGCGTGCGGGCATATTCAGCCCAGCCTTCCGGATCTTCGTCGCGTCGGTGGGCATTTCGATCGGTATCGATCAGGCCCGGAGCAAGCGTGTTGAGCAGGACATTGTCCTTGGCGTAATCACGCGCCTGGCTCTGGATGAGGTTGTGTTGCGCGGCCTTCGTTGCTGCATATGCGGTGACGATCCCTTTTGGACGAAGCTGGTTGATCGAACCGATGGACACTACCCTTCCCCATTTGCGGGCAGCCATGAGTGGTAATGCCGTCTGCAACATGTCCACGGTCGAACCGAAGTTCACCGCCACTTGAAAAGCAAGATCTTCCAGCTTCAGATCCGGCAAAGTTGCATTGATCTGAGCACTGGCGTTGATGACCAGGATATCAACAGGAGCGATGGCTTCGGCCTGCTCGATCAGATCGCGGCCGGCACCAGGCGCGGAGAGGTCGCTCGCCAGTTCTTGTGCCGTGCCGCCGTTTTCTACAATGCGTTGGTGCACGACAGCCGCTCCGCTAGTTTTCGTGCCATGCAGAATGACATGTGCTCCTGCAGCCGCCAGCCCTTCCGCGATGGCCGCGCCAATGCCGCGGCTGGAACCGGTTACGAGCGCCGTGCGCCCCTTAAGACCAAAGAGGGTTTCAAGATTCATTACTTCCCCCAAACAATGAGATGTGTGCACCGGCAACACCGGGACGGCAGGAAAACAAACCGCCGGATAGTGGCGCATCGGCCAGTGTCGAGGCCGGCAGGCGTGTGCGTGCGCTGGTGATGAACAGCGTGGAAAGGTCCGGTCCGCCAAATGCGATGCTCGAAGGCCGCGGCACGGGCATGTCGATTACCTGATCCAGCTTGCCATTGGGCAAGTAGCGTCGCACACACCAGCCATCCCAGATTGCGCACCAGACGCCGCCTTCAGCATCGACGGCAAGACCATCGGGCCGACCATCAGAGACCGGAATGCGGGCAAATTCCCGACGCGCCGAGAGCGTGCCGGTCGCGGGATTGAAATCGTAGGCGTGGATCAGACCCGGCACCGTATCGACGAAATAAAAAGTGCCGCCATCCGGGCTCCAGCCAAGGCCATTGGAAACGATGATGCCGCCTTCCTTGCGTTCAAACGCACCGGTTTCATCGACGCGATAGAGCGCACCGGTCTGCTTGGAGGCATCGATACGCATCGAACCGACCCAGATCGCTCCATCCGGCCCACATTTTGCGTCGTTCAGCCGGTTGTCGGCAATGTCGGCCTCCGGGCTGACAAAAGGCGCAAGGCGGCCGGAGGCAAAATCAAGCCATTCCAGTCCGTCCTGAGATGCAACCAGCAGGCGTCCCTTGGAGACCGGAATGACAGCACTGACAAGCCTGCCCGTTTCACAGGTGTCGTTGCGACCTGTTGCAGGATCAAAACGGTGAACGGCGGGGTGAAGGATATCAACCCAGTAGAGCGCATTCTCGGCTGCGTGCCAGACCGGACTTTCGCCCAGCTGTGCTCCCCAGGGCAGAATGCAGCTCAGTTCGGCCGTCGGCTTGCCGGTCGCGGAGCGTGGCCGGGGCCGCGAGCTGATGGCAACGGCGCCTGCAGCACCGGTTATGCGACGGGCAGCAGCGATCAGTTCGCGCCCCACCGGGTGAATATTGGATGCCTCGAGGCGCGATGAAGGGCCAAGCGCCACCAGCACACCGATCGGCGTGTTGTCGCGTCCCATCACGGGAGCCGCGACTGAATTCACACTCAGCAGATGTTCCTCATAGGAAATCGAATAACCGCGTGCCCTCGTCAGGGTCAGATCTGCCTGCAAACCCTCAAGAGTGGTGATCGTCTGCGGCGTCTGGCGGTCCAGCGTCAGGCGTTCCGTAAGCGACCGTCCCACCGCGGGGTCCTGAAATGCGAGAAGAGCCTTGCCCGGAGCGGTACAATGCAACGGCACGCGGCGGCCAACTTCAACCCGAACTGACAGTCCATTGGGCGAGCGTTCGGCCAGATATTGCGCCATGACGCCATCCAGCCGGCACAATGCGACTGTCTCGCCGAGCTCGGCCGCCAGCCGTTCAAGCTCCGGCGTGGCGGCGGAGACCAGATCAAAACTCTCCCAGACCTTGTGGGACATTTCGAGAAACCGCTGGCCAAGGACATAGGTGCCGCGGGCTTCGTCCTGGCGCACCAATCCATAGGCGATCAGGGTACGCAGGATACGGGCAAATGTGGGTTTTGGCAGGCCGGACGCGCGCAGGAGTTCGGCAAAACGCAAAGGCTCGGGCGCATCGGCAACCATGTCCAGAAGGGTCAGGCCTTTCGCCAGTGCTGCTGTACCACCCGGTGTCTCAGGTTTCATTGCCTCTTCTCCCCGGCGAGGCGTCGCTGCCTTGCGGCGGCGGCCTCTTCCAGCATCCGGTCGATCGTCCATTCCGCCTCAAACCCCAACGTGTTTCTGATCCGCTCGTTCGAGGTGTGGTAATAAACGCCGTCGCCGGGAAAATCGACTGCAACGACAGGCAAATCGGTGAGCTCAGCCATGCGCGGCAAAAGTTCGGAGAAGTCTGCCGGCTCAGTTCCGCCCAGGTTGAAAGTACCGTAGGCCGCATCGGGATGATCAAGGGCAAGAAGGATGCCGCTCACCATGTCGCGGGTATCGGTTATATGCATGCGAAACGGCCGGCCGTTCTGGTTGCGTGCCAATACATGGGCAGGTGTGCCGATATCCTTCGACCTGAGAAGATCGGCCACTGCCGTGTTCCCCAAACTCTCCTGCTGGCGAATCCGAGGGCGCAGAAAGAATCGTGGACCGGAGAAGAAACTTTCTTCGTCCAGCAATTCGGAAGCGTCCTGCGTGTGGGAGAAGCGCAGAATTACTGTTTCCATCGAGCGGGCACGCTGGTGAAAGCGGACCATTTCTTCGCCAAGCAATTTGGTCAGCCCATAGGGTGAAGTGGGGCTGAGCGGATGATCTTCGGTTACCGGCAGGAATTCCGGGCGGTTTTCCGGATAAACCTCGCCTGAAGAGGCAAACACGAAACGGCGGATGCCAGCAGCCGAGGCGGCATCCAGCAGGCGGCGCGTACCTTCGACATTCACAGCAAACATGAGATCACGGTCCGTCGGAGCCCAGGACATGAAGGCGCCGAGATGCAGGATATCGGTGACGCCGTGAGTAGCCTCCGCCAGTCTGGCCGCATCCTCTAGCGAGCCAATAATCTCGTCTCCACCTGTTCCCGATGGACGCAAATCGAAACCCCGCACCATCCGGCCCTTGGCGCGCAAGACGGCAACAACGGCGCGACCGACACGCCCAGACGATCCGGTAACAAGGATCATAGCCGTTCACCCGTCTTTTGATCGAAAAGGTAGAGTTGATCAGGATCAAAGCCAAGCCTGATCTCCTCGTCTCGCGGCAGACTGCCCGTATGCGACACGCGTGCGATCAACCCCTTGGACTTGCCCTCGTCACCATCAGCAATCCGGGCACCCTCGGCATCGAAATAGACGTACTTTTCGGATCCCAGGCTTTCGACCAGTGTCGGCTTTACACCAAAGGTGACGGGGGCATCGCCTAGAACGAGATGTTCCGGTCTAAGCCCCACCACTACCGGCCCCTGGCCGTTGGTGGCTCGCGGAAGTGAAATCTGCCGGCCAAAAGCGGTGAGCTTGCCGTCGCGCAGTTCCGAATTCAGGAAGTTCATGCCCGGCGAGCCTATGAAGCCGGCAACAAACAGATTGGCGGGGTTATTGAACAACTCGTCAGGTGCAGCAATCTGCTGGATGATACCGCCCTGCATGATGACAACGCGGTCAGCCATTGTCATCGCTTCGACCTGATCATGCGTCACATAGACGGTGGTGACGCCGATACGCTTGTGCAGAGCGCCGATTTCAGCGCGCATGTTGACACGCAGCTTTGCATCGAGATTGGAAAGCGGCTCGTCCATAAGAAATGCCTGCGGCTGGCGCACGATAGCGCGTCCCAATGCTACGCGCTGACGCTGACCGCCTGACAAGTCCTTGGGTTTACGGTCGAGATAAGGGGTTACTTCCAGAATCCGCGCCGCATCATCGACACGCCGGTCGATCTCGGTCTTGTCGGTACCGCGCATTTTAAGGCCGAAACCAATGTTCTGGCGAACCGTCAGATGCGGATAAAGCGCATAGTTCTGAAACACCATGGCGATGTCGCGATCGCCGGGCGCCAGATCTGTTACTTCGCGGTCGCCGATGAAGATCTGACCTTCGGTGGCAGGCTCCAGACCTGCCAGGATTTTCAACATGGTCGACTTGCCGCAGCCGGAGGGACCGACCAGTACAACAAACTCCCCATTTTCGATTTCCAGCGAAAAGGGTCTGAGCACGTTCAGCGCGCCATAAGACTTGCTGACATTGCGAATTGAAATATTGGCCATGCTTATTTCTCCGCGCCAGCGGTAAGGCCGCCGACCAAATAACGTTCAAGGAACAGGTAGATTGCGATGATCGGCAGGGCGATGAACACCGATGCGGCGGCGATGTCGTTCCAGTAGGTGACATATTCGCCCTGCATCGTGGTGATGCCGAGATTGGCCGTCCAGTTGTCGGGCGAATTGACCAGGAATGTCCGCGCATAGGCGTAATCGGCCCAGCTGAGCACGAAGGCATAAAGTGCTGTGGCAGCCAGACCCGGGGTTGCGATCGGCAGGACGACACGCACCATGGCGCCGATCGGCGAGCAGCCATCGACCATGGCGGCCTGTTCAAGCTCTTTCGGGATCGTGTCAAAATACCCTTTCAGCATCCATGTCGCGAAGGGAATGATCATGGTTGAATGTGCGAGCACCAGCGTCCACAGGCTTCCGATCAGGCCGAAACTTGAAAAGATCGAGAACAATGGGATTACCAAGAGGGTAGCGGGCAGCATCTTGGCGGTGAGGACGAAAAGCCCCATCGTTGCACCACCGCGCATCGAATAACGCGACAACGCATAACCGGCACTGACCGAAACCAGCATGGAAAGCGCCACGGAACCGACAGCCGCCAGCATCGAATTCCACAGCCAGAGCAGGATCGGCTTTGCGGCCCAGACGCGGGCGAATACATCCCATTGCGGATTATCCGGCCAGAAAGTTGGCGGCAGACGATAGAGCTCGTCAGTCGTGGACAAGGCCGTGACCAGCAGCCAGTAGACCGGGAAGAGGATCATCACCAGCGTGAAGATCACTGTAGCATAGAGGGCGAGGCTTTGTGCCAGTGTGCGTCTCATCAAGGCCTCCTCAATAGATAGATTTCGAACGTCGACCGAGCATCAGCAGGCTGGCGATGATGCAGATAACCAACGTCAGCACACCGACAGCGGCTGCACGGCCAAAATTGTGATATTGGAAGGCCTGATCATAGGTCATGATCGACAGTGTCTGCGTCGACCGCAGAGGGCCGCCGCCGGTCAGCACCTTGATGATGGAGAAGTCCCGGAATACCCAGAGCAGCGTAAGAACCAGCGTGACGCCCAGAACCGGCATCAGAAGCGGCATGGTAATCCAGCGAAACCGCTGAAAGCTGCTTGCACCATCCACCTTGGCGGCGGCGTAATAATCGGATGGGATCGACTGCAGGCCCGCAAGGCACATGATCGAGACGAAAGGAAACCCCTTCCACACCATGGTGATCGCAACGGCCCAGAAAGCCGCTGTCGAACTGCTGACCCAAGGGATCATCTGGTCGGCGAAGCCAAGCTTTATCGCCAGCCAGCCGAACAGACCAAACGACGTGTCGAACATCCAGGCAAAGATGACGACCGCGATGATTTCCGGCACAGCCCAGGGCAGCGCCATGCCGAGCCGGGCAACGGTGCGGCCTTCGAAACGGTTGTTGACGAGAAGCGCCGTGCTCAAGCCGACCCCAACACTACCAGCAGTCACGACGATCACGAGCTTGAGCGTCACCCAGCAGGCCAGCCAGAACTCCTGTGAGGAGAACAGCCAGACATAGTTGCTTACCGAGAACGGTCGGCTGGCGCCGCCAAGCCTCGGGATCTTGACCTGCTGAAAGGACAGGTCGATCGCCAGGATCAGCGGCCAGACGATGATGGCGGCGACCATCAGCACCGCCGGAGCGATCAGGATATAGCCGAGAAGATGCTGCCGGCTGGGACGGGCAAGGTCAAAGAACTTGCGCCGCCCCGCCTGAACGGTGTCGGTCATGGATGGTCTCCTCCGAATGCTTTGAGTTGCCCATGGCCCGCAAGGCGGGTCATGGGCTGACAGCGGGTCAGCCCTTGATGGTTTCGGCCTTGGCCTGCATGGTCTTGGCTACCGCCGCCGGATCGAGATCCTGGATAATCATCCGCTGGCTCTCCTCCATGATCATCTTGCTGAACTCGTTGTAATAAAGCTCCAGGCCGGTCGGCACGCGGTCGATCCCCTTCTCGGATGCAGCCTTCATTGTCGCGAGCAGCACCGGGAAATGGGGAATGGTCTTCTCCACGCCGGAGACATCGGCCTTCGGGCTTGGCGGCGTGTTTCCGCCCATCGTCGCATAGCTGCGCTGGAATTCCGGCGTCATCGTCAGCTTGATGAAATCCCAGACAAGCTGCTTCTGGTCGTCGGGAATATCGGACGGCATGGCCAGCACATTCGACGATCCACCAAGCGGTGGCGTCAGCGGCGGCGCGACATAGACTATATCGCTCTTGGCCGAGCCCTTTTCAGTTGTGCCGTAAAGCCACGGTCCGTCCAGGCGCATGGCCATCTTGCCATCGGCAAATAGCTTGCGCACGTCGCTGGCGCTCATGTCGACCGGGCTGACTCCGCTCTTCATGACTGTCTTCCAGCGCGTCAGGCCCTCGACCATTTCAGGCGTATCGATGGTGATATTGCCTTCCTTATCGGTCCAATAGGCGCCCGCGTCGATGATGTAGTTCAGCATCTCGGTCAGATACTGCCCCGGACCACCCTTGGTCTCATGGCCCGTGCCGAACTGGTCGATGATGCCGTCGCCGTTGAGATCCTTGGTGGTGGCCTTTGCCGCTGCCAGGAATTCGTCATAGGTCTTCGGCACGGCAATACCGGCTTCACCCAGGATCTTTTTGTTATAGGCCATAACGAAACCGAAGTAGTTCGTCATGATGCAGACGGTTTCGCCGTTCCATTCGCACGTCTTCTGGCCGGCCCAGCCAGTCATGTCGATGCCGTCTTTCTTCAGCCAAGGGTCGAGTGGCTCCAGCCAGCCGCTGTCTGCGAACATCTGGAATTCGAACGAGGCGAGATGAACGATCTGCGGCGGCTGGTTGGCGGCAAACAGCGTCGTCATCGTATCCGCGTATGAGCTGCGCTCCGCCTTGGTGAACTCGATCTTCACGCCGGGGTGCTGTTTCTCGAACTCTGCAATCGCCGAATGCCACCATTCACCGGTTCCGGCATCGTCGGTCTGCCAGGAAATGAATTTCAATACCGTATCGGCCATTGCCGGAGCAAAGCCACCCATCGTCATCACGGCTGCAGTCGCGGCGCCGAGCGCCAGTCTTTTCACTCTCTTGTTCATGGCTTCCTCCTCCAAAGAACCAATTCAGATACGTTCAAGCAGACCGAGCGCCGCCTCCGACGGCTTCACCCCGAGCCCTGTCCCGGATGGCAGATGATAGAGACCTTCGCGGCAATCAATGTCGCCGGAAAGAAGGCGACGGTTCGGCTCAAAGATCGAATGCTGGAATTCGTGCCCCTTGAGCGTTGGCAGTGTCGATGATGCCTGCAGACTCGCGGCTAGAAATATACCGGCACCGACCGTGGCATGTGGGATCACGTCGATATCGTGTTCGGCGGCAAGCCCACCGATGCGGATGAAATTGGTAATGCCCTTATGGCCCATTTCCGGCTGCACGATAGCAATGCGGCAACGCTCGATACGGGCGCGCATGTCCCAATGGGTACGCCATTCTTCGCCGACAGCGATAGGGATATCGGTGCCCTTTGAGACTTGTTCGAGCCCGGCGATATCTTCTGTCCAGACCGGTGCCTCGGCAAACCAGGGATCGAACGGCGCCATCTCGGCAATCAGTTCAAGCGCCCGTTCCGGCGTCTGGTTCCAATGCATATCTGCAGCAATCTTCGCCTCGGGTCCGAGAACCTTTCGCAGGTTTTCCATCTCTGCCGCCGGGCCGTCATCTGCCACAGGCGTTGCGAATTTGAAGGCATTGAACCCCTGATCCTGCCAGTATCTTGCCAGTTCTCCGCGAGCCTGGAGAGTCTTCTCCGGCAGACCGGAGACATAGGCCGGAAAGCTGTCGACGCCCCCGCCGAGCAGATCGCGAACGGATTTTCCCGCTTCCTGGCCGGCAATATCCCAGAGGGCGATATCGAGGGCCGCCAGCGCATCAACGTAGAAGCCGCCGGTATAACCGCGCACCCGCATCATGTCGTAGAGATCGTCGTAGATAGAGGATGGATCCGACGCGTCGCGACCGATAACGAAGCCGGCAAGAAGATCGTTGATCAGAGCGGCAACCGCCCCGGGTGCGACGATGCCATAGGTTTCACCCCAGCCAACCGTTCCAGCTTGCGTGGTCATACGGACGAGAACACTGCGGTCGAAGGTGGGATAGACCGTGCGGTTACCCTTGCGGACTATATAGCCGTTTGGATTAACCACCTCTCCTTCCCGCAATGCGCCGAGATACGGAACTTTACGTGACTGGGTGAGGGTAAAAACCTCGATGGTTGCGACGGGGCTGTTCATGCAGCCTCCGAAGCCAGAAGGCCGAGTTCAACCAGGTTTGCATCAATGTCAGCAATGGCCGCCGCATCGAGGTCCGGCGTAGGCGCACGGACGCTAACGCCATCGATGATGCCACGACGGGCCAAAACATGTTTGGTCAGCCGCATGCGATAGACCGCCTGCAGAACAAGTAGCGGCAGGGTGCGCACATAAATCCGTCGGGCCTCATCGCGTCTGCCGGCGCCCAGCGCCCGGTCAATCGCCACATGTTCGCCGGCAATCTCCAAGGCCGGCATAGCCGCAGTCGCGCCGCGCGCATATTCGTCGAGAATATAACGCGCCCCACCGCCACCGATGACGCCCTTCAGGCTTTCCGGCGCATGGGCGATGATGTGGCTGATGGCAGGCCCTGCCGGCAGCGTCTCTTCTTTCACATAGGAAACACGTGGCAAGGCACGGATGATCTCGACGATCGCCTGCGGCGACAGATCTGAACCGCGAGGGGCCGGCGCATTCTGGAGGATGATCTCCACCTCGGGCAGCGCCTCGACCACTTTGCCAAGAAAATCGATAAGAGCCGCTGCATCGGTGCCTACCGATTTCGGCGGCTGCACCATCAGATGGCGAATGCCGAGGCCTGCTGCGATCCGGCCATGCTCCACCACGTCGCGCCAATCTGCAGCACTTGCGCCGGCAACCACGGGTACCCGGCCCGCCACGCTGGCAACGACGATCTTCAAAAGCCTGGCACGCTCTTCTGCCGTGAGATTTTCCACCTCGCTGGCGAAACCTGGGAACACGACACCATCCACACCCTGATCGAGAGCGAACTGCACCAGTCGCGACATTCCCGCCTCATCAACACCGCCATTCGCCAAAAAAGGCGTCGGCAAGACAGGCAAGATGCCCTTCAGACCAGTTGCCATTTCTTCGCCTCCCAATGAAGTATCACAATGTGAAACAATGAATTCACTAATTGACACTACATATGCTTGCGCCCTATGACAAGCCCCCAGATGAAATGAGCGGAGGAGGCTCACGATGGCAGCAGAAACAGCGGCAATCATCGTCGACTGGGGAACCACGTCCTTGCGGGCAACGCTGGTCGACCAAAGCGGCAATGGGAAGGAGATCATCGAGACGCCACAAGGCATATCGAGCCTCAACAAGGGCGACCACGAAGAGGTGTTGATGACGGCGCTTGCGCCATGGTTGTCCACCCACGGAGCCTTGCCCATTGCCGCGCTCGGCATGATCACCAGCCGCAACGGCTGGATCGAAGTTCCCTATGTCGCCTGCCCTGCAGGTCCGGCTGAGCTTGCTGCAGGCAGCTTGCGTAAATCCTTGCCGAACGGATCTGATCTGGTGTTTCTGCCGGGCCTGACGGATCCTTCACGCAGGCCCTTCCCCGACGTCATGCGCGGTGAGGAAATCCAGGTCGCCGGCCACGGGCTGGCTGATGACGCAACAATCATAATCCCTGGAACCCACAGCAAATGGGCCAAGGTGAAAACCGGCCGTATAGACAGCTTTCAAACCTTTGTGACCGGAGAAATCTTTGCGCTGCTCCTGAACAATTCCTTCATCGCCCGCGGCGCAACGCAGCCACCGGTCGATGATCCGGAAGCCTATCGCCGGGGCCTTGAAGAAGCGAAGAGCTCCGCGGCAATGCTCTCACTGCTGTTTTCTGCACGGACCGGCGGACTGGCGGGAAGGCTTACGACGGATCAGTTGAGGTCCTATGTCCACGGCCTACTGATCGGCCAGGAATTCAGACAGGCGCGCGAGGATGGCTGGTATTCGGAAGGTGACGAGGCCACCATTGTCGGAAATGACGGCTTGAACGACCTCTACAAGATTGCCGCGACTGTATTCGACCTCAAGATCAACCTGGGTGCCGACGACGTCATGATCCGTGGCGCGCTCGATGTAATGCGTCGCTCGCTTTTATAGACCGGAAGCAACTCGCCAGCGAGATTCTTTCAAGCATATGTCCGAGGATAGATATGTACGATTTTCCAGCCAGTATCGGCACAGCCCGTCACGAAAACGATATCATTACGGTCCTGGCACGACTTGAGCGTGTCGGCCTTCCCGCAAATCCCATCGCCTTTTATGGCTCGTCCTCATTCCGCATCTGGAGTTCCATTACCGAAGATCTAGCCTCGCTGGACGTCGTCAATCTGGGTTTCGGAGGAGGTACATTTCTTTCAGGCATCCACTACATGGATCAGCTTTTGACACCGCTGAGGCCAAGCGGGATAGCGCTCTATTTTGGTGAAAATGATATTGCCAGTGATGGCCTCACTGCGCATACGACGCTTGCCCATCTGAAGGATCTGAGAGAGCGGATTTCGCGCGTCATGCCACAGTCGGAGGTTTTTGTGCTATCGATCAAGCATAGCCCGGCACGCTGGATCTACCGGCACGAGTTCAATCTGTTCAACCGGCTGGCAAGCGACTGGTGCGACGGCCGGGATGACACCTCGTGGATTGAGGTCGGTACCGGCCTGATCGGCGAGAACGGCTTGCCGATGTTCCGATACTATCTGCCCGATCTGGTCCACATGAATGCGGCGGGTTATGCGGTTTGGTCAGCATCGCTTAAGAAAGTCTTGCGGCTCTTAAGCCCGTCCGCCCCTGAAAGAAGACCGCTCGTCTGAAACGGCGTAGGCACGGACCTACGACCCGACGCTCTGTTCATGTTAACGCCGGGCCGTTGCCCAAAACGACACCGTAGCCGGAACGATTCAGCGCCTATCCTGTTGATGGACAAAGCTGTATCGGAGATATCGGAAGATGGCATTGCCACGCGCCAACTGGAAGGGTCACATCAGGTTCGGCGAAGTCACCTGCCCTGTGGCCCTATTCACAGCCACCTCATCCTCGGAACGGATCAGCTTCAACATCCTCAACCGCAAGACCGGCAATCGTGTCCGGCGCGAGTTCGTCGACAGCGTGTCCGGCGACGTCGTCGAACACGACGCGCAGGTGAAGGGTTACGAGACCAGCAATGGACGCTATGTCGTGCTGGAGCCGGACGAGATCGCCTCGGCGGTTCCCGACAGCGATAAGACCTTGGCAATCACGGCGTTCATTCCTTGCGATGAGATCGATGACGTCTATTTCGATAAGCCCTATTATCTGGCGCCACAGGAAACAGGCGAAGATGCCTTTGCTCTGCTGCGCGACGGAATGAAGGAGGCCCAGGTCGCGGCCGTTGCCAGCACCGTGCTGTTCCGCCGGCTTCGAACGTTGCTGATCCGCCCCCATGGCGATGGTCTGATCGGCACCACATTGAATTTCGATTACGAGGTGCGACCGGCAGACGTGGCCTTCGATGATATGGCTAACATCAAGATCGACAAGGAAATGCTCGATCTGGCCTCGCATATCATAGGCACGAAGAAGGGCGCCTACGACCCGTCGAAGTTTGACGACCGTTATGAGGAGGCTCTTGCCGAATTGGTGAAGGCGAAGGTCGAAGGCAAGCCGTTCAAGAAAATTGCGGCGCCGAAGGCATCGAAGCCGAGCGATCTCCTCCAGGCATTGAGGGACAGTGCCGGCGCGGCCCAGAAAAAGTCGACCAACCGGAAATCCGCCAACTCAAACACCACGCGGAAGACGGCGGCAAACAGCGGTAAGTCCAAGTCCGCCGGATCGTCTCGTCGCAAAGCCGGATAGGGAGCCAAACCACGATGCCACTGCGTCCCTACTGGAAAGGCTACCTCAAACTGTCGCTCGTTACCTGCTCGGTCGAAATGACCCCTGCGACCTCCGATAGCGAGAAGATCAAGTTCCATACGCTGAACCGTAAGACAAACAATCGGGTTCTGAGCCAATACGTCGACTCGGTCACCGGAAAGACAGTTCGCGAGCAGGATGAGGTGAAGGGCTACCAGCGGGCGGAAGACGATTATGTCATACTGGAAGACGACGATCTCGAGCATGTCGCGCTGGAAAGCACGAAGACGATCGACATCTCCACCTTTACGCCCCGCGAAGAGATCGACTGGATCTGGCTCGACAAGCCCTATTATCTGACGCCAAACGACAAAGTGAGCGTAGAAGCGTTCGCCGTCATCCGTGCTGCCATGGATAGCCAGAAAATGGTTGGAATTTCCCGGCTCGTCCTCGGGCGCCGCGAGCGGGCCGTGATGCTTGAGCCACGAGGCAAAGGCATCGTCCTGTGGACGCTTCGCTATGGCGATGAGGTGCGCGAGACAAAAGACTATTTCGATGGCTTGAGCAAAGCAAAGCCGGAAAAGGAAGCGCTGCCGCTCGTCCGCAAGCTGATAAAGAAGCAGACCCGACACTGGGACGCAGCGATGGTCTCGGACCCCGTCCAGGATAACCTTCTCGACATCATAAAATCGAAAAAGAAACGCCGAAAGCCAACGGCCACAAAAACCTCCGAGCCTGAGGAAGTTGAAAAGCCGAGTAATGTCATTAACATCATGGACGCTCTTCGCAAGTCAGTCGAAGCAGACAATCGCCGGTCCAAGACGAAGTAACTGATCAGGTTTTCCCGTCGAGCCGTTTCATCGCCTGTGCAAGCAAGCGCTTGGATTGATCATAGTCCTTCCAGGGCTCGGTTTTGTTAAGGAGAGCAGGCACGGTTCGGATGGTGAACCGTTTGGGGTCGAGGTCCGACTTCACTTGGGCCCAGGTTAGAGGCATCGACACAGTTGCCCCCGACCGGGCTCGTGGTGACAGTGGCGCGACAGCCGTCGCCATTCGATCGTTGCGAAGATAGTCGAGAAAGATCCGGCCTGCCCTTAGCTTCTTTGCCATCTTCGTCAGATAGAGATCCGGCTGATCATCAGCCATTTGCTGACAAACTCGATAGGCGAAATCCTTTGCTTCCTCCCAACGGACAGATTTGCTTCTGCCGGCGTCAAGCGGGGTGACAACATGGAGCCCCTTACCGCCGGTGGTCTTGCAAAAGCTGACGAGACCGAGATCATCCAACCGATCACGCAATTCACGGGCGGTGTCGACGACCGTGGCGAAAGCCACATCCGGGCCCGGATCAAGATCGAAGACCAGACGGCCGGGAACATCCGGCTTGCCCGGATGACAGTTCCATGGATGGAGTTCGACAGCCGCCACCTGCGCCAGCGCTGCAAGGCCTTCTACGCGATCGACTTGCAGGTAGGGCTTCTTGTCGCCGGAAACTTTGACGAGTTCCAGCAGGCTGGATGTGCCGGGCATGGCGTGGCGCTGGAAGAACTGCTCTTTACCGATCCCGTCAGGCGCCCGGACGACGGAACAGGGCCGGCCGCGCAGATGGTCGATCATCCATGCGCCGACGGCCTCATAAAAGAGCGCCAAGTCCTGTTTGGTGACTGGAGGGTCTTCTTCCGGCCACAGCGGCTTGTCAGGGTTCGAGATTAGTACGCCCATCACCTCCGCCTTCGCGCCTTTCCGGGCGGCCGTCTTCGTAGAGGTCGTGTGATTGAGCTCGGCCGTCGGCGCGGCCCGCTTTTGAGGTGCAGGCTCTTCGGCCGTGACCTCGCTCGGCGGCTTGTCTTCCCGCAGCCCCTTGAAGGCGGCCTGCCTCACCTGACCGTCGGCCGTCCATCCGGCAAACTCGATTTCGGCAACCTGGTCCGGCGTCACCCAATGGACACCTTCCTCTTTCCTGGGCGCACCGATACCGGTGAACGGGGAGCGTCCGATTTTCAGTGGCTCAAAGGTGTCGAGCAACATTCTCGCCCGGCCATTACCGAAGCCGGTTCCAACCCGCCCGACATAGACGAAGTGCTTGCCGCGATAGACGCCCGCCAGCAGGGAGCGGAACTGGCTGCCGTTCGTGGCATAGCCACCAATCACCACCTCATGCCCTGCCCGGCATTTAGACTTGACCCAACTATCGCTCCTGCCCGATCGATAAGGCGCGTCGAGCTCCTTCGACACGATGCCTTCGAGTGAAAGCCGGCAAGCCGAACGGAGCACCGCATCTCCTCCCGTCTCGAAATGCTCGACAAAGCGGATGCGCGGTCCAGCCTTCGCATCGGCAAGCAAGATTTCGAGCTGGGCCTTGCGCTCATCCAGCCGCATACCGCGCAGATCCTCGTTGCCGGCAAAAAGCAAATCGAATGCGAAATAGACGAGATCCTCGGTTTTGCCCTCCGACAAGGCGGCCTGCAGGCCCGCGAAGTCCGGGGCGCCGCTGCCATCCAGAGCGCAAATCTCGCCGTCGATGATAGCATCAGGCAGTACCTTCGCGTCCGCAGCGATCGCATTGAAACGCTTCGTCCAGTCCAAGCCCTTGCGCGTCTTCAGTTGAGCCTTGCCTGCCTCAATGCGCATCTGGATTCGATAGCCATCGAACTTGATTTCATGCAGCCATCCGGAAACCGAGGGAGGTCGATTCTGGGTTTTGCAGAGCTGCGGCGGGATGAATGCGGGCATGGAAGTTTTGCTTGAGCGCCTGCTTCGTTTCGATGCAGAGGGTTTCCTGGCGCTCCTCTCCTCTGCGGCCAAACCAATACTGCTATCCCAGACGGCGTCGGCGTCGATAGCCGCCTCGCTCAGCATGAATGACTTCGGTTTGCGCCCCTTACCCGACGAGATGCCTGCCATGTCGCGGCCGGAGGCGACCGATGTTTTTTCTCGATTGAGAATCGCTCCACCATTCCTGCTGGCGGCATGATCGTCGCGATGCTTGATCAGCAGCCAGTTGATACGCTTGCCGTCATCGCGATCCTTCTTCATGCGGACCAGCACGAAGCTGCCTTTTAGGCGATCGCCGTGGAGAACAAACTTGAGATCGCCTTTCTTCAGGGCGGCCTCGGGCGACATGTTGTCTTCCGGCTCCCAGTAACCGCGATCCCACAGCATGACGGTGCCGCCGCCATACTCGCCCTTCGGGATCGTGCCTTCAAAGTCACCGTAGTCGAGGGGATGATCCTCCACCTCGACGGCCAGCCGCTTGTCGGCGGGGTCGAGAGATGGCCCGCGGGTCACCGCCCAGGATTTGAAGACCCCATCAAGTTCCAGGCGCAGATCATAATGCAGTCGGCTGGCATCGTGCTTCTGGATGACAAACCGAAGGCGGTTCGACGATCGAACCTCGACGTCTCCGGACGGTTCTCTAGTTTTCTTGAAATCGCGTTTAGCTTGATAGGCAGAAACCTTGCTGGCCATCAGGCGTCACCGCCAATGCCACTATTCTCGACCGGCTGCATATCCGATCTCGTGATAAACCGATCGACGAGCGCCCTCACCGTCTCTTCTTGTCCCAAGTCGTCGATCAACGGGACCGGATCGGATGCAATCGCTTCCATAACCTCAGGTCCGGCTCCCGCTTGGTACGCATCGAGAAGAGCCTCACGCGTCTCCCTCTCGGATTTTAGCTTGAGATAGAGTGCGTGAATTATCTGATCTCGGACATGGAGATCAGCTCCGCTGCGTTCGTTTTTCTTCGGCGACGCTCTCATGCCTGAACAAGACGCGGGCTGACAACGGGTTCCCAGTCGATCGAAAAAATCTGACGAGCAATCATGCAATATCGAAGCCGGAAGCTGCGGTATCGTCCGTTCGCATGGCATTGATACGGCATCTCGAAAGCGGTCAGCGTCTCCAACGATCCAGCCAAGGCCGGGGTTGGAATGATCCGCTAGGGGACTAAGTGGTTCAGTGCCCCCCGCTGTGAGCCAATTTTCGAAGGAGTACCGTGATGAAGTCCAAAGTCGCCGACGTAATGACCGAGATTTTGCACACCGCCGGCGTAAAGCGGATCTATGGCGTTGTCGGCGATAGCCTGAATGGACTGACGGAATCCTTGCGCAAGCGAGGAGATATCGAGTGGGTTCATACTCGCCACGAGGAGACTGCGGCCTTTGCCGCCGGCGCAGAAGCTCATATCACAGGCGAACTCGCCGTCTGTGCAGGGAGTTGCGGTCCGGGCAACCTGCATCTGATCAACGGGTTGTTTGACTGCCACCGGTCGGGTGTCCCGGTTCTCGCAATTGCAGCGCAGATCCCGTCCGAGGAAATTGGCAGAGGTTATTTTCAGGAAACGCATCCGGATCAGCTTTTTCGGGAATGCAGCCATTATTGCGAGCTCGTCAGCCAACCCGAGCAGTTGCCGGGCGTCATGGAGGCCGCCATTCGGGCTGCAATTGGCAAACGCGGTGTTGCGGTCATCGTTATCCCCGGAGATATCGCCCTTGCCGATTTTTCCGCAAAAATCTCGTCTCCGGCGGCCCTTAAGTTGGCCATGCCGCACGTGGTCCCGGATGATGAGCAGGTCGACAGCTTGATCACGTTGCTGGGCGAAAGTTCAAAAATCACTCTCCTATGCGGCCGTGGCTGCCAAGGCGCGCATGACGAAGTCGTTGCCATGGCTTCGCGTCTCAAGGCACCGATCGTCCATGCACTTGGTGGCAAGGAGCATGTCGAATGGGAAAACCCGTATGATGTGGGCATGACCGGTCTGATCGGGTTTTCGTCCGGTTACAGGGCGATGCTCGAATGCGACACCCTGATTATGCTCGGGACCGATTTTCCATACAGGCAGTTTTATCCGACTGATGCAAAGGTTGTGCAAATTGACGTCCGGCCCGAGAACCTTGGCAGGCGAACACCGCTAGACCTGGCGATCGTCGCTGATGTCAAGTCGATGCTCGACGCAATACTTCCGAAGCTTAAAGAGCGGACAGACACCAAACACCTCGATCGCTGCCTGGCAGCCTACGAGAAGGCGCGCGAAGGGCTGGACGACCTCGCGACCGGCAAAGCGGGAGGGACAATTCACCCGCAACATGTTGCGAGACTGCTCAGTGAACAGGCATCGGCCGACGCGATCTTCACCTTCGACGTCGGAACGCCCACGGTCTGGGCTGCCCGCTATCTCAAGATGAACGGCAAACGGCGCCTGATCGGATCGCTCGTTCACGGCTCTATGGCCAACGCGTTGCCCCAGGCGATTGGAGCGCAGGCTGCCGATAAGGACAGGCAAGTTATCAGCATGTCCGGCGACGGCGGCTTCACCATGCTGATGGGCGACTTTCTGACGTTGAAACAGGAAAATCTTCCCGTGAAGGTCATCGTCTTCAACAATTCGTCTCTAGGTTTCGTCGCCATGGAGATGAAGGCGGCCGGCTATATCGAGACCGGAACGAACCTTGAAAACCCGGACTTTGCAGCTGTCGCCCGCGCGGCCGGCATCCATGCTGTGCGTGTGGAAGATCCCGCCGAGTTGGAACGCGGTATTGAAGCTATTCTACGCCATCCAGGCCCGGCACTTCTCGATGTAGTCACAAATCCGCAAGAGCTATCCATTCCCCCGAAGATCAAGGCCGCGCAGGTGATGGGCATGAGCCTTTGGGCAGCCAAGGCTGTGATGAGTGGTCGTGGAGACGAGCTGATAGATGTTGCAAGGTCCAACTTCTTCTCTCGCTAAATATGCGCGGAACGCATCACACCTCACGACGTTTGCCGTTTGTTAGAGAAGGAGGCTTCAATGCATAAAATCATCATTCCACTGTTGGCGGCATTGGCTTTGACCGCATGCTCTTCGACAGAACGGGGTGCCGGTATAGGTGCCGCGAGTGGTGCCGTCATCGGGGGTGTCGCCACTGGCAACGTCAGAGGCGCGGCCGTCGGCGCCGCAATTGGTGGCGTATCCGGCGCGCTGATCGGCAACGTCGCAGATCAGCCGGGGCGCTGCTACTATCGCGATCGAAATGGCAACAGGTACGTGGATCGCTGCTGATCCTTTGATGAGAGGTAGGACAGGCTTCTACCTCTCATCTACCGTTACGCTTCCAATTCGACTAAATGCCTGTCGCATTACCTGATGCTGAAATAAGCTGAGAGGGCCGAAATATCATCCTTCGCCAGCTTCTTGGCGAACCCGGTCATCAGACGTTGATATGCGGAGCCACCGCGTCTGCCAGATTGAAATAACGTCAATTGTTTTTGAAGATAGGCGGCTCGACTACCGTTGGTACGCGTTCGCATGTCGGAGAATTGCTCAGCAAACGAAGGTTGGTTCGGCACATTGGGTCCGGGGATGGAAGGACGGTCAGGGGACGTATCGATAGAAAACAGCGTATTTGTTCCCTCCATCTTGGAGAGGCCGGTGCAAGGCCCGATCCGATGGGAAATATTCTCACTTGATTGGCAGCCCTAGCCTTGGTGCGGGCAGAATGATCGGGAACCAAAGCCATATCGGGCCATTATCAAGCTCGTCACAGCCGGAGCGATTTTATGAGAATAACTGAGTGGATTGAGGACTCGATTTTCCTTCTCCCCGTCATCGCCACTCCGGCTGACGAAGAACTGGATTTTGCGATGCTGGCAGGGGTTCTGAGAGCTGAAGCTCAATATGCAGGATTTTCTGTGGAAGCGCTGGAAACTGCCTGTAGCGGCGATATCTCATGGCGCATGCGCATGTTGTCAATGTGGATGGAAGATAAGGAAGAACATGAGCACAGGCGGTAAAGCCCGTTCAAGGATGTATGTGTTTGTCAGTATAATCTTCATTGTCGGGCTCTTACTGGCTGGTTACTACGTATTTGGCAAAACTCCTGGAGAGACTGAAACCGCCCCTGCATCAGAGGTGCTGAATCCAAAGTCGTGACATTCATCGCGTGTTCGGCAACTACCGCACCAATCAGATGAACGGCTAACTAAGTCTGGAACGTTCACCGCTTTCCATGGTTAAGACAGCCGCGACGGAGGTTTCATGCAGAAATATTTCTTCCATATCAGGCAGGATGGCGTGCTCACCGAGGATCCGGACGGCTCGGAATTCAAGACGTTAGATGAAGCCCACGATTACGCCGTTAGTTCGGCCCGAGAGATTCTTGCAAACAACGTCAAAAATGGGAAGATCATTGACGGTGACTGTCTTGAGGTCGTCAGATCAGATGGCTCGGTAGCGCTGACCGTCCCGCTCAAGTCCGCGCTTAAATTCGATTAGGCAACATGCCGAAAAATTCGACGCGGTGCGCTGCTACCGCATCGCGGCACATGGCAACCGTTCCAGGCTACAGGAGGGGAAACAGATCCCAATCGACGTCCTGGTGGCCGAGAACCGTGGCGGATATCAGGTCTGCCGCAATCTTTGCAAACGTAATGCCATTTCCTCCAAATCCCATCGATACAAAGACCCGGCGCATCCCTGGCGCAGTCCCAATCATCGGAAGCCCGTCAGGTGTGACGCCGAACGCAGCCGACCAGGAAAAATCAGGTTTGCCGAGCGAAATCCCGGTCAGGTCAGCCAGCTTTTCGACAAGGACCGCTGTCTTATGTTTGATCTTTATCGGGTCGAGATAGGCAGCTTCACCTTTCTCGTCCTCCCCACCGACGATGACGCGTCCATCGGATGTCGAACGAAAGTAGAGGTACGGATCCGAAGCCTCCCAGACGAGGTAATTATCCAGCCAGTCAGGTCGTTTCAGCCTTGGCTTGCTAGCCAAAGCCCATGTCGACATGAGCTTGTGGCGTGGATTTCTCAGGCATTCGAGAAACTCGTATCCGCTGCAGAATATGACATGGGCCGCTTCAATCATCTTCCCCTGATCTGTCGCAACGATGACGTTATCGCCGACCTCGCGGACATCGGTGACCTCCAGTCCCTCCACGACTTCCACGCCCTGCTGCTTGGCTGCGCGAAGAATGCCCGTTGTCATCTGCACAGGATTTGACGATGCGGAGATCGCGCTATTGATCGCTCCACTTCGGTTAATACCATAACGCTCCAAAAGCGCCGCCCGATCGAGATATTCGGCCAGAATTCCTACCTCTTCTCGAGCCTGCGCCTCTTTTTTCAACGCTCGCGCGCCAAGCTCTTGCCCGGAGAGAAAAAGCGTGTGCCTCGCCTGGAATTCGCAGTTGATGCCGAGATCCCGAATGAGGCTCTTCAACTCCTCGACCGCACCTGCCGACCTGCGCCAGACCCGTGAAGCCTTGTCGTGACCGATCGTTCGAGCGAGACGATGAAGCGAGACATCGATCTCGTGCTGGATCATGGCAGTGCTTGCGGCGCTGCTGCCACGAACCGGATGGCGGCGGTCGATCGTCAGGATGCGCAACCCCTTGCCGCTGAGTGAATGGGCCATGAGGGCGCCGCCAATTCCCGCACCCACCACTATGACATCGAAGCGATCGGATGACGGGACCTTTCTCGTGACGATAGATGTACGCGGTTTGGCGAGCCACAGGGGTTGTGCGTGGCGGAGCGGCTGCTGATGTGTGAGTGAATCGGCGGCGTCGAGCTTGCCGGTCCCCGATTTCGATCGGATCTGCGATGATACCATTATTGGCGAACTTTCGGATTACGACCGTAAATGGCTCCACCATGACGTTCTCGGTGCCTCGATGCCTTCAGCTGCGTCTGCTGGCTGATACGATTTAGTCCGGGTGAACCAAACAGCTCATCTTCGTCCATCCTAAAGTTCAAATGCGTTCCTCCCATCTTTTGAATTGAAGATAGGAGCAGCGTGTTCCGCTGGAAGAGCGATGAACGTACACAGTGGTCTGTCCCCGACATTTAATGGAACACCAGATAGCCGAGAGTGTTCTCGTCTCAATTGGAGGAACGGCAATGCCCCAGTTGAAAGACATACATCCAGAGCTCACCGGAAGTTCAACAAGCAGCACGACATTCGGTCGATCCATGGAAAGTAAAAGCCAGATTGCAGACGCCGCACCGTCGAAGTTCGTTGGGGAGGCCCTCAACATTTATCGGCTTGAACCGATAGCTCCAGCAGATGATCCCGCGTGGGCAAACAAGCCGGGACACGGTGT
Organism: Aliirhizobium wenxiniae; assembly: GCF_014201355.1. Taxonomy (GTDB): domain Bacteria; phylum Pseudomonadota; class Alphaproteobacteria; order Rhizobiales; family Rhizobiaceae; genus Neorhizobium; species Neorhizobium wenxiniae. Next base: position 177,864 of record NZ_JACHEG010000003.1, on the reverse strand, counting down.
CGTGGTCGTCGCGGCACGGACAGCTGGAGATGCGCGAATAGTCGCCGCGGAACGAGAGCTGGATTTCATGGAAATCGACGCGGCTCCAGCCGACGATGTATCAACCCGAACTGCGAGCGCGTTCAGGGATGAAAAGCTCTACACCGTCGTCGAGATAGAACACGGGCGCTGCGACTTGGTTCGCGGCGTAGTCGAGGGCGATATCAGGATGGACGTTATCAAGCCGCTTTGCATGTAGTGCAGCGGTCTTCGATGGCGGATACGGCGTTAGGGCAATAGGCGAAAGCCTAAGGGAAAACTTTGTGCCCTACGCCGGTGTGGCGGCGGCTCTCCTCGGCAGAAAGTCCCGAAGACCGTACAAAGCGACATAACGAGGAACCGGGAAGTTTCAGGAGCGTTCAGGCGGTACCAACAACAAGTCGTTTATCGGAGGTTATTATGGGGCGCGGTATTCTTCTTTGGCTTCTCGGCGTGCCGTTGCCGATCGTCATCCTTCTGGTTCTGTTTATGCGCTAGGAGGATGACATGCCTCTCTATCAATCCGGTGTATCAGATGTCGGAGTTGAATCCTCTGCCTCGGCTCTCAGTTGGGGGCCGGTTATAGGTGGCGCGGTTGCTGCAGCGGCTACTGCGCTCATTCTGCTTCTGGTGGGGGCCGGCGTTGGTCTGACGATGGTATCGCCTTGGGCGGGCGAAAGCGCTTCATTCACCACAGTGAGTATCACAGCAGCAATCTGGTTTGTTGTGGTCCAGTGGCTCGCTTCCGCCCTCGGTGGCTATCTGACGGGACGATTGCGCACGAAATGGGCCGGCGTGCATACCGACGAGGTGTTTTTTCGTGACACCGCGCATGGCTTCCTAAGCTGGGCGCTTGCAACAGTCATCGTTGCCGGATTGGCGGGATCTGCCTTCACAAGCCTTGTAGGCGGCGGAATTCAGGCTTTGGCATCTGCCAGCTCAAGCGCGACGATCGTCGGCGCTACATCCGCCAGCAGCTCTGACAAAGCAGGTGCCAACGTGGCGGCCGGATATTTCACGGATGCCTTGCTTCGTCGGCAGGATCTACGCAATCGCACCCAGACTGACGATGCGGCCGCGACAGCGGAGGTTTCCCGTATCCTCCTCAATTCAGCGACGGCTGGTTCAATGCCGGACGAGGACAAGACCTACTTGTCGGCAGTCGTGGCGTCTCGCACTGGGCTCACGCCCGAGGAAGCGACAGCGCGCGTCGATGCTGTGCTGCAGCGGATCGATCAGGCGAAAATTGAAGCGCAGGAAGCGGCAGACAAGGCTCGTAAGTCAGCCTCCACAACAGCGATGCTTGGCGCACTATCGCTCTTGGTTGGTGCCTTCATCGCTTCTGCGGCCGCTGCACTTGGGGGACGACAGCGAGACGACGAAGAAGCGGCACTTATTGCTAAGTTCTGACAAGTTCTCCGCGTCGGCGATGACAATATAGCCGACGCGGGTTCGCCAATCTTCATCACGTCGCCCTGGCTGCATTCGGGAAAAAGCTTCGATGCCTTTAGCCCCCCCGGAGAACGATCCAAGGGATGTCGAGACTCTCGTTCCCTCCTTGAATGGCGAGAGCTATTGGCCCGGAGGTGCGCATTAAACAGCGGCTTGAAATTCCATCACAACAGCGTGAAACCTTTTATCTCAAGCGCCGTTAAGGGGCTCATGAGTGATCGCAAAATCGACCCCGCAACTGAAAAACTCGCAACATCACAGGGTGCTGAAATCCCTCCACAGGAGGATGAAGAGCACTCAGAGACCGAGCCGGTACCTGAGGCCATTGAACCCGATCAGGCAATGTCACCCGAGGAAGCCGAGCAGGCTCGCAAATCCTATCTTTTAAAGCGCTTCTGGATCAGTGCGCGCGGCTATTGGAGCCGTCGTGGTGACCGTCTGGCATGGCCAGTTTCCATTGGTCTCCTCGCGTTGATTGGTTTGAACGTCGGTTTCCAATATGGGATCAATGTGTGGAACCGGGAAATCTTCGACGCGATCGAGCAACGCAATGCCTCATCGGTCTATTATCTGGGAGCTCTGTTTCCGCCGCTGGTGCTAGGCAGCGTAGCCCTGGTTACCATTCAGGTATTCGTCAGGATGCTGATCCAGAGACGTTGGCGTTCTTGGCTAACAAAGGCATTGATCGCGCGCTGGCTTGCCAATGGTCGATATTACCAACTGAACCTGATCGGTGGTGACCATCAGAACCCGGAAGCACGAATTTCTGAAGACATGAGGATCGCAACCGAGTCTCCTGTGGATTTTGTATCAGGTGTCATCTCCGCCTTTCTCTCTGCCTCGACCTTCATCGTTGTACTCTGGACGATCGGCGGCGCCTTAACACTGCCGGTCGGCGGATCGTCTATTACGATCCCGGGGTTTCTGGTTGTCGCCGCGGTGATCTACGCCTTCGTAACGTCAGGCTCGATCGCTTACATCGCCCGCAACTTTGTGCAGGTCTCCGAGGTCAAGAATCAGGTCGAGGCCGAGTTTCGCTATACACTCACGCGGGTCAGGGAGAATGGCGAAAGCATTGCTCTGCTCGGAGGTGAAGAAGAGGAGCGAAACGACCTCGATAGAACGTTTCAGAAAGTGCGTGAGCAATGGCGCCAGCTTGCTCATCAATATATGCGCACCACGCTCGTCTCGCACGGATCGATGCTGATTGCCCCTGTGGTGCCGGTCTTGCTATGCGCTCCCAAATTTCTCGATGGAAGCATGTCACTTGGTGAAGTCATGCAGGCAGCATCGGCGTTTACAATCGTCCAGACGGCCTTTGGTTGGCTGGTCGATAACTATCCCCGTCTTGCAGATTGGAACGCCTGTGCTCGCCGGGTCGCGTCGCTGATGATGTCGCTCGATGGCCTCGAACGCGCCGAAACCAGCGACAGCCTTGGCCGCATCGCTAGAGGCGAAGCTGTTGACAATACCATGCTCAGTCTTCGCGATCTGTCCGTGTCCCTCGGTGACGGTAGAGCCGTCGTGAAGGAAACCCAGGTAGAGATCGAACCGGGCGAACGTGTGCTGGTGGCTGGGGAGTCCGGCTCTGGCAAAAGCACATTGGTGCGCGCAATCGCAGGGCTATGGCCTTGGGGCGAAGGAAGCGTCAATTTCCGTGCCAACGCCCGATTGTTCATGCTTCCGCAAAAGCCCTATATTCCCACGGGATCACTTCGCCGGGCGGTCGCCTATCCGCAAGAAGCCGATAGCTGGAACGCCGAGGAAATCGGTTCAGCGCTGGAGAAGGTTGGCCTGGGACATCTCAAGGACAAGATCGCCGATGAAGCCCCTTGGGACCACACCTTGTCCGGCGGTGAGAAACAACGGCTGGCGTTTGCCCGACTGCTGTTGAATGCCCCCGACATTGTCGTACTGGATGAGGCAACGTCGGCGCTGGATGACAAAAGCCAGGACAAGATCATGGAGACGGTCATTAATGAATTGCCGGATGTTACGATACTGAGTGTTGGTCACCGAACAGAACTTGAGGCATTTCACAGCCGAAAGATTACTCTCGAGAAACGGGATGGCGGGGCAAGGCTTGTCAGCGACGTGGACCTGATTCCAAAGAAAGGGAAGCGCATGTCAATCTCTCGGATGTGGGGAAAGAGACAGGATCGACACTGACTGCAGTCCAGCCAGAGGTTAACCGGATAACGACGGCCCCCTCGCTGCGTTCTCGGCTTCACGATGCGGTAATTCTTCGATAGTTGTGACTATGTCTGCGAAACATACTGGGATTGGTGCCACCCATTTTACAGAATCGTTTACATCAACGAGGGAAGCCGTGAAGCGATCGAAGGCTAGTCTGTAAGTTTTGGCAACATCGGCCGAACCTGCCACGCAGCGACAGTCTTGCTCAAGGGCCGTAACCTCGGTTCGTGAAACCTCGAAAACAATGATTGCTCGTTCTTTAAGCTCTTGCACGTGCTGCTGGAGCTCATCCAGTTGCTGACGTCGCAAGCCGGTATCATCTCCCGCGACCAGCAAAATCCATTCCGGTTTGCGTTTGGCCTCAAATAGAGCAGACATAGGGCGCCTCTTCACAGCGAGATTTGCAGCCAGTACGGCTACACCGCAGATACCGTAAAACCGATAGCAAAAAAGAAGGTTCCTCCGAAGGCGGGTGTGCAAGTGCTCATTTACGTGAACCTGTAACCTGCGCGCACACCCCTGAACGCCGTCGTCCGCCGCGCGGAGTTTTCAAGATTTTTGATCAAGCAGGCCGCGGCGTTCACTGTTCCATTGCGAGCGACCAAATCGAAGGGGTCGAACCAACAAGTGTAGCGGGACAGGCTGATTGATTAATGCGATGTCCGTCTCAGCCATGCCAGACGTTTTGACGCCGCAGATATGTGGGGAGTCGAACATCATGTCTGGTCCAAACGCACGATGGAAAGAGCCTGTTGAGACCCGGCGCGACACGGGCTCCCGGCCCGGCCTTCACGGAACGAACGCAGTGGCGGCGAGTTTGAGTGGCACATACTCGACTTCTGGAGAGCCATATGCCGGCGCGCAGCTTGGAAGAACTATCAAGGCAGCTGCAGAAAATCGACTTCTGCATGCTCCAAACGAAGGACGAAACTGGCGCGTTCAGCGTTCGCCCGATGAGCAACAATGGTGACGTCGATTACGACGGCGAGTCCTACTTCTTCTCATATGAGCAGACCCGCAAGGTCAGCGACATCGAGCGAGACGCACGCGTCGGCCTGACGTTTACTGCACCACCCAGCTTACTCGGTAAGCCGGGCATATTCCTGGCGATAGACGGTACCGCAAGCCTGATCCGAGACAAGGTTCAGTTTAAGGCTCACTGGGTCAAAGACTTTGAGCGGTGGTTTCCGGAAGGGATCGATACCGCGGGCATCGTGCTGATCAAGGTGTCGGCCATCGAGATACAATACTGGGACGGCGAGGAGAACGGTCGTATCCCCCTCGCAAAGCACGAATCTCGCTGAGTTTTGGGTAATGGACTGGCAGGACCAAAGCTGGCGGCGGACTGATTTTTCGGCAAAATCCGACTGGTAGGGAGCTCGAGGTCAGAGCGACGGCTTTCGATGAGCCGTAATTGCCAAGCCGACAAGTGTAACGGGTTCAGACGACGCGACGGTGGATCGGAAACTGCCGGGCCCAAAGAGGGACCTGAATTACGATCAGGAAGGCCGTGACGAGCGAAGACATCAAACTGAGTTAAGCAGCTTTGTGTCGTCCCTTGTACAGCCGAAATCAACTGCACCGTCGCTGTTCACGCAGATCGCCGTACCGCATTCGCATCTTCGGCAAGAACTAGGCTCACCGGCGGCGAGCCGCTATCGTCTCCTTGGATGATCGCCGACACATAAGCGAGTGCGTTCTTCATCCCGTTCATCGTGTAAGGTTTCTCGATTGCGCCAAGAGCACCAGCGAAGTCATCGGGAATTTTCTTGATGTTGCCACTGACGAACACGTAGGGAATACCTGCAGCAGCAAGCTCTCGCCCGACATCGATGCCCGTTGGCCCATCCATGAGATGGATGTCCACAAATGCAAAATCCGGTTTCGAACTGCCGATCTGCTGGCGTGCCTGAGTGCTGCTCATGGCAAGCCCGGTCACGATATGTCCTGCCATTTCCACCTCGCTTTCGAGCTCCATGGCAAGCAGCATCTCATCTTCTACGATCATGACTTTCAATGCGTATTCTCCTGATGGTCGCCGACGAGAAGGACGACATCGACAATCGTCTTCTGCCCGTCCCGCTTCCGTTCGATTTCGGCGCCGAGTTGCAGGGCGGAGGCCTCAAGCAACATCCGTCCAAGCTCGGCACTCTCGCTGTCCGGCTCAACCGGCTCCGATGTGTCTTCGACGCGGATCAGAAAGTGGCCGTTGAGGCGTTTGACGACAACATGGATATCGCCGCCGCCATCGCTTAGCCCACGCCGGACGGCGTCGCCGACGAGTTCGTTGACGATCAGCGAGAGTGGTGTGGCCTTGACGGCCGGCACAAGAAGAGGTGACAGATCCAGCGAAAGGCGAATGTCTTTGCGGCCTGTCGCATCGACCAGGTCGGTGACAAGCTCTCGCGTGAACTCCGACATGTCGAACCTCGATACATCGTCCAGGGTAAATAACTTGCGCTGAACCGTGCTGAGCGCTTCGATCCGGTTCAGCACTGACATCAGAGTGCGTTTTTGCCGATCATCCCTGGTGACACGCGCCTGAATTTTGACGATCGAGGCCATCGTCAAGAGATTATTCTTTACCCGATGGTCGACCTCGTGGACGAGGAGCGTGCGGGCGTCCAGCGCCGAGCGCAGGTTCGCCGTGTGTTTTGCAACCTCCGCCTCGGCCTGATGCCGCGCGGCGGCCAGATCCGCTTCTCGACTCTTGACGGGCGTGAAGTCGAGCTGGGAAGCAAAGAAGTAGATGATCCTATTTGCTTCGTCGCGCACAGGGCTAATGAATACGGCATTCCAGAACGTGGAGCCATCCTTGCGATAATTGAGGATATCCACGGCCACGTCCTGACCGGCGCCGATCCTTTCGCGCATCAGCGCGATGGTATCCCGATCAGTCTCAGGTCCCTGCAGAAAACGACAATTGCGGCCGATGACCTCATCGTCACCATAGCCAGTTAGTTTTCTAAAAGCCTCGTTGCAGAAGATAATCGGGTTGTCGGCCTGGTTTGGATCCGTGACGATCATTGGCATACGCGTGGCTTTGAACGCCGCCGCGAATGGGTCCTCACTCACATGCCCTGCGACCAAACGGTCCCCGGCGCTGCGTGCATCGCGTTGGTTTTGATCCTTTTCCTGCATAGTAGCCCTGATTGAGTTGCGTCACCAAAGAAGTCATGGCGGGGAAAATGGTTCCTGCTGGTCATGCCCTGCCGTGTGGCGGCATTAACGCCTCGATTTCACAGATGACCCCGGCAGAATCATATATGATCGTTGACGTTCCATTGAGCTCGGCCGCCAGCAAACGCTCGACAAGTCGAGACCCGAAGCCGTTCTTAAAGCTTTACCGGGAAGAGCGGATCATCGAGACAACTTCTTCGTCTCCGTACTTGCCAGCTGGAATCCGTTCTGGATATTCAACGTCTAGGCACCCAATCTTCGCTCTCAGCGCATGCTCCGATCACGATGTGAGATCGATTCCATTTCCTAGCAAAGTGGAGCGGAGTTTTATTTTCTCCGTCGAAATTCGCCCGCGGCAATACTCTCAAGCCCGGACATATCTTTTACAAAGAGCTTTTGTCGTCCGCCCAGTACAAAACCCATTTGTTCCCAAGCGCTTAGAATGCGCGAAACTGTATGAAGGGTAGTGCCAGTCATTTCCGCAATGTCTTGTCGGGAAATCAGGAAATCGATGCGGATGCCAAGCTCCTCCTGTTTCCCCGCCTTCTTGGCGAGGCGCAGAACGGTGTGAGCAACCCGTCGCTCAACTTCCTCGGTCGACATTTCGCGGATGCGAACATGTGCTTCTTCCAGCCTCTCCCCAATAGTCTGCATGGCCGTCACGGCAAGGCGCGGATTGTGCTCCACGAAACTCGGCCAAAGCTCCGTTGGCCAGGCCAGCGTGACACTTTCGGCGACGGCCGTTGCCGTGCCTGGGTAGTCGGTACGCTGCAGTGCCCTGGCAAACCCGAACAAATCACCCGGATGCACCACCCTAACAATGATCTGTTGGCCGTCTTCCGTCACCTGCGTCACCTTCAGCCGGCCGTGCAGAAGAAGAAAGAAGCTGCCGGCGGATCCGCCTTGTTCGAAAACCGCTTCCCCTTGGGCAAAGCGCCGCGCAGACGCATGCTGCAGCAACCGATCCAACTCATCGTCCGGCATAAGGTCGAAAAGCGAAATAGATCGAATAAGCGAGCGGTCGATTTTCAAGGTGGCTTGTTCCTCGGTGCGAAGCCGGTCAGGTCGCGTTCATAGCGAAACGCAGCCCACTTCCCTCCCTGAGGAATCGGGCTGAGCAACGCTACATCGGCCGGCCCGAAATGGCAAAAAGCAGCGGCGCATACCACCGTCTGTCACGCACGAGGCGAAAGCCTACATTATCGGGTGGTGCACCGACCGAACAACCGCCGCCTTTGGGTTCACGAATAAACGAGCTCAACGGGGCGCTATGTTTGCCGGCCGTGATATAGATGCCGCAACTTTCGGCTTCCGATATCGGCTTCGAGTACCTGTCCAGCATGACCCTGCGCAGGCAGGTTGATGTCCATTCCCATATATTTCCTCCGAAATCGGCAAGGCCGTTCTCGTTCTCGCCAAAACTCCCGTAGGGTTGAGGAAGAGGAAGACGCGAGGCTTTACGCGCGGTTTCGCGTTCATAGTCCGCCAGCCAGCGCAATGCGGGATTTTTGCTGTCCGGATCGATGCCGAGTGCATCATCCGGATATTTCGAGCCTGCAGCAAACGCCAGTTCTTCAATGGACGGCAATCGCCAGATCTCTCCGGTTTTATCAGAAAGCCAGCGGGCATACATGGCCGCATCGTCAAAGCTTACCCCGGTCACGGGCAAATCCGCGCGTGACGATGTCAGCAAATCGCGGCGAGTACAGCCCCCTTCGAGAACACATTGATCGTAACTCTCAGCACTCACCTGATATTTCATGATGCTCAGCGACTGCCGAAGAATTTTGACCTTCGGCGCATCGACGGCGAGGCCGTTGCGAAAGAACTCTCCACTTTCACGATACTCCAGGCGCCCCGCAGGGATGCGGATGGTTTCAGGAACTGGGCCGTCGTTTCCGCGCGTCGGCAGCAATCCAGACTGAAAGCCAATTGCGCCCGTCAAGCCGACAACAAGCGCGAACGGAAGAGCGATCGACGAAAAGGCATTACGAAGAAGAGCGGCATTGGGAAACGTCATAGGATCCTCCGATCCCTCCGGCCTCCTCTGGCCGGCACGGGGATGCGGCTCGGCACTCGATCCGAGGCCGAGCCAAACATCGTCAACCCGAGGTCGGCGAGACCACAGCAGTCATAAGGTCATCGTTCCAGTCGCCCGTCACCTTGAAGTGACCGGCCGCGCCAAGCTCGAACGCCTCGATCAGATTGTGGTTTACATATGCATAGATACCAGGCTGCTGGAACGTGTAGTAAGCCGCCCCTGCAGCGCCTCCGGGGATGAACCATGTTTCCTGATCGAGTTCTGGCGGATTGGCAAATTTGCCAGTAGCCCAGACATAGTCGCCATGGCCCCCGATGAGGTGCGGACGCGTATCTCTGTTGGCTTGCGAATGCAGGATCAGGACACGGTCGCCAACCTTTGCCTGCAAGGCGTTGTCACCCGTCAAAGCGCCGACCGCCCCGTTAAACACGATATGTGTCGGGGTCAGTGTCTTCATCGCTTCCAGGACATCCGGATAGGCTTCACCGGCGCTTTCGTACTTTTTGAACTGGCCGTTCTCATCCTTCGGAACATAAAAGTCCTGCTCGCCGACATAGTACACCTTGTCGTAAACAAGGTCGTGGCCCTTGTGGTCCTTGAGACCGTCACGCGGCAGAACCATGATCGCGCCATTCATTCCCGAAGTGACATGCCACGGCACCATGCCGGCGGGGGCACAGTGGTAGACAAACACACCCGCCTTGGTGGCCTTGAAGCGCAGCACCGCCGTCTCACCGGGGTTGACCACCGTCAGCGCTCCGCCACCCAGCGCACCCGTCGCCGAATGGAAATCTATGTTGTGCTGCAGTTCATTGGTATCAGGGTTGACCAGGGTCAGTTCGACATAGTCATCCTGGTGAACGACCATCATCGGCCCCGGAACAGATCCATCGAATGTCATCGCATGGACTTCCGTCCCCTTGTCATCGACGACAATCTTCTTTTCCTGGATGGTCATCTTGAACTCGATAACCTTTGGCGCGCCCTCAGCCTTCTGGGTGTGGGCATGTACGAATGGTGGCCTGACCAAGTCAACCTTCACGCGCTTCAGAGTCGCGATGTTTGCTCCTGCTGCAGCGGCATTTGTCTTGATATCTCCACCTTCGGCATGTGCAACAGAGGTGACGACCGGCGCCAATGCTCCCGCGACAGCTGCGCCGGCCAGCATGCTCCGGCGGGTCAACCGAAACTGTTCACTCATGAAAGTCTCTCCCTTTTTCAAGAAGCGGATCAATGTCTGTTCCGCAACTTTGAAGTTAGATCGACTTGAATGCGCGTTGTTGTTCCAACACAAATAAAAACGAAAGTTATCGCGTATAGGTAGATTACGCGAAGAGACACTCGTCCACTTGATCAATGCTGGTTTTTGGGGAACACTGAAGCGCCGGGCGAAGGAAGTTGTGCTCATTGAGCACCGAGGCAGCGGCCGATCTGAAACCAGATGACCGGACTTGGTTTCAGTCATTGGAAATATCGTCGTTAATGTTGTGCGTTGCCAGCGGTACAACTTCTGTTTGTCTACTTTTTAATCTTTACGCATATTTTTTTAGCGAACTGCGGCTGTAATTGATTTTTATCAAGGTGAGCGATTGGCAGATTTGGTTATAATTAAGGCATTTGGTGCATATTTGCATTTCAGATTCAGCTAAAACCGGAAGCGAATATGGTTGAGCCGACCGCAACTCTCGAACAGACATCGTTCCGTAAAAAGCGGCGTCGCGAGCTGCTGACTTTTGTTGTTCTTGCGTTTGGTATCTGGCCCATAGTCGCAGTCGGCACCGTTGCCTCCTATGGCTTTGCAGTTTGGGCCTACCAGATCGTCTATGGCCCCCCTGGCCCGCACGACATAACCCCGGCACGGCCCAATTCGGCGGAGTGAGTGATATGGGGCAGGTGGCCAGCACACGTCGCGCATTCTTGACCGGCAGCGTTTTGCGCGAAAATAGCAGTTATTATCCACCCGGCGTAACGGATGAATCCGTGCGCAACTGTTCGGGCTGCGGTGACTGCGTGGATGCCTGTCCGACGAAAATAATCAGCTTGCGTGATCGTGTTCCCACCGTCGATTTTCAAGTCGGCGAATGCACGTTCTGCGGCGAATGTTCCGCGCGATGTCCCGAGCGGGTTTTCCCGCCTGAACCCGCCATATCGTTTGCCCATCACGCCGTCATCGCAGGCACCTGTCTCGCGTTGAATTTCGTTGATTGCCAAGCGTGTCGCGATGCCTGTCCGACGACAGCAATCCGGTTCAAACCACGGCTGGGTGGGCCTTTCGTACCGGTGCTCGATACCGATCCCTGTACTGGTTGCGGTGCCTGCATTTCGGTCTGCCCCGCCCAGTCCATCAGCATGACGACAAACAGGATGGAGGTGGCGCATGCGTGAACCACAGCACCATATATCGAGCGCTGTGGTCGTCGTACGGCCGGAGGCGGTCGAGCGTATGACTGCCGCCCTCACCGATATCGAAGGCGTCGAGGTGCATGCCACCGGTGGCGGCAAGATCGTCATCGTCATCGAAGGCCCAAGTTCCGGCTTTCTCGGTGAAACATTAATCGGAATTTCGGCGATGGATGACGTCATCGCCGCACACATGGTCTTCGAACAGACAATTGCAGAAAAGGAGATGTCGGATGACGGCAGAACTCACGCGGCGTGATGTGCTGAAAGCGCAAGCTGCTGCCATCGCAGCATCGACAGCCGGCATCGCCATGCCGGCAGCCGCCCAATCCGTCCCCGGTGGCGTTGCGGCACTGGAAATCAAGTGGTCCAAGGCCCCCTGTCGCTTCTGCGGCACTGGTTGCGGTGTCATGGTCGGCGTTAAGGAAAACCACGTGGTTGCCACCCATGGCGACATGGAGGCCGAGGTCAATCGCGGCCTCAACTGCGTCAAGGGCTACTTCCTGTCGAAAATCATGTACGGCAAGGACCGCCTGACGACACCGCTCCTACGCAAACGCAACGGCGTCTTCGACAAGGAAGGCGAATTCGAACCCGTCACTTGGGAAGAAGCCTTCGATATCATGGCCGAAAAGGCCAAGAAGACCCTGAAGGAAAAGGGTCCGACAGCGCTCGGAATGTTCGGCTCCGGCCAATGGACGATTTTCGAAGGGTATGCCGCGACAAAACTGATGCGCGCCGGCTTCCGCTCGAACAACCTCGATCCCAACGCCCGCCACTGCATGGCATCGGCGGCTTATGGCTTCATGCGCACCTTCGGCATGGACGAGCCGATGGGCTGTTATGACGATTTCGAGCATGCCGACGCCTTCGTGCTGTGGGGCTCGAACATGGCGGAGATGCATCCCATCCTATGGACGCGTCTTGCCGACCGTCGCCTGGGCCACGAGCATGTAAAGGTCTCGGTTCTGTCGACCTTCACCCATCGTAGTATGGATCTTGCCGACATTCCGCTGGTCTTCAAGCCCGGCACGGATCTGGCGATCCTCAACTATATCGCCAACCACATCATCCAGACCGGTCGCGTCAATCAGGAGTTCATCGACAAGAACACCAAGTTCATGCAGGCAACCACCGACATCGGTTACGGTCTGCGCGCCGAACATCCGCTGGAAGTGAAGGCAACCGGTGCGGTCAAGGCCGCCGACATGACGCCGATAGATTTCGAAGCGTTCAAGAAGCACGTTTCCGAATACACGCTCGACAAGGTTGCCGAGCTTGCCGGCGTCGACAAGGCCTTCCTTGAACAGTTGGCCGAGCTTTATGCCGACCCCAAAATCAAGGTCATGTCGCTCTGGACCATGGGCTTCAACCAGCACGTCCGTGGCGTCTGGGCCAACCAGATGGTCTACAACATCCATCTCCTGACCGGCAAAATCTCGGAACCGGGCAACAGCCCGTTCTCGCTGACCGGCCAGCCCTCGGCATGCGGCACCGCACGCGAAGTTGGCACATTTGCCCACCGCCTGCCGGCCGACATGACGGTGACCAACCCCGAACACCGCAAGCATGCCGAGGAATTGTGGAACATCCCGCACGGCATCATTCCGGAAAAGCCCGGTTACCATGCCGTCCAGCAGGACCGCATGCTGCATGATGGCAAGCTGAACTTCTACTGGGTTCAGGTGAACAACAACATGCAGGCGGCTGCCAACAACAGCAACGAGGCCTATCTCGGATACCGCAACCCGGACAACTTCATCGTCGTCTCGGATGCCTATCCGACGGTGACCGCGATGACAGCCGACCTGATCCTGCCCGCCGCCATGTGGGTTGAGAAGGAAGGCGCCTACGGCAATGCCGAACGCAGGACGCATGTCTGGCATCAGCTGGTCAACGCACCGGGCGAAGCCCGCTCCGACCTCTGGCAGCTGGTGGAATTCTCCAAGCGATTCACCACCGACGAAGTCTGGCCTCAGGACATTCTCGACCAGAACCCGGATTACAAGGGAAAAAACCTGTATGACGTGCTCTTCCAGAATGGCAATGTCGACAAGTTCCCGGTCTCCGAAATCTCGTCGGATTATGAGAACCGCGAAGCGAAGGCTTTCGGCTTCTATCTTCAGAAGGGTCTGTTCGAGGAATATGCCAGCTTCGGCCGTGGTCACGGCCACGACCTTGGTCCGTACGACCTCTACCACCAGGTCCGCGGCCTGCGCTGGCCGGTCGTCAACAACCAGGAGACCAAGTGGCGTTACCGCGAAGGTTATGACCCTTACGTGAAAACAGGCGAAGGCGTCAAATTTTACGGCCAGAAGGACGGTCGCGCCGTCATTCTCGCAGCGCCTTACGAGCCACCGGCGGAATCGCCGGATGACGAGTTCGGCTTCTGGCTGGTCACCGGCCGTGTTCTCGAACACTGGCATTCCGGCTCCATGACCATGCGCGTGCCCGAGCTTTACAAAGCATTTCCGGGTGCCCGCTGCTTCATGAACGGAGACGATGCGCGCCGGCTCGGCATCAACCAGGGCGGACAGGTGAAAATCCAGTCGCGCCGCGGGGAAATCCTCAGCCGGGTGGATATCCGTGGACGTAACCGCATGCCGCATGGCGTGATCTTCGTGCCCTGGTTCGACGCCAGCCAGCTGATCAACAAGGTCACGCTCGACGCCACCGACCCCATTTCCAAACAGACGGATTTCAAAAAATGCGCAGTCAAGATCCTTCCCGTCGCCTGAGCCGGCGTCTCTGGACGCTTTTCGCGCTTGCTCTGTGTCTGGTCACCGGCACGGTCGCTCTCGCGCAGACCGTGCCACAACTATCGGGCCGTCCGAGCCCGATGCAAAACACTGGAGCGGATCCGCTGCCAAGATGGATCGTCGACGACATCCAGAAGATGCGCAACTATCCCGACCAGCCGCCGGTCATCCCGCATTCGATCGAGGGATACCAGCTGTCGGTCAACACCAACCGCTGCATGTCCTGTCACCGACGTGAACTGACGGAAGGTTCCGGTGCGCCGATGATCAGCGTCACCCATTATATGAACCGTGAAGGCCAGATGCTCGCCGACGTTTCGCCGCGCCGTTATTTCTGCACGGCGTGCCACGTCCCGCAGGCAGATACTCGGCCCCTGGTCGACAACACGTTCAAGGATATGAGCGAACTCGGCTTCAAACCGGCGGGATCTGGACAATGATCGGCATGATCAAAGCGGTGATCCTTTGGGCCTGGCGTATTCTCGCCACGCCCGCTGGAACCTTGGGCCTGGGCTTCCTCACGCTCGGCGGTTTTGTCGGAGGGGTTATTTTCTGGGGCGCGTTCAACACGGCACTGGAAGTGACCAATACTGAAAAATTCTGCACCGGCTGTCACGAAATGAAGACCAACGTCTACGAGGAACTGACGCAAACGGTGCATTTCTCCAACCGTTCGGGTGTTCGGGCATCTTGTCCGGATTGCCACGTGCCGCATCAATGGACCGACAAGATCGCACGCAAGATGCAGGCTTCGAAAGAAGTTTGGGGCAAGATCTTCGGCACGATCAATACGCGCGAGAAGTTTCTCGACAAGCGGCTTGAGCTTGCCCAGCACGAATGGGCGCGCCTGAAGGCCAATGACAGCCTGGAATGCCGGAACTGCCACTCGTCGATTGCTATGGATTTGACCAAGCAGACGAAACGTGCCGCCGACATTCACACACGCTATCTCCTCTCGGGCAAAGCGACCTGTATCGACTGCCACAAGGGAATTGCGCATGAACTTCCCAACATGGATGGTGTCGATCCGGGCTGGAAGGTTCCGGCCGAACTGATGGGTAAGGCCGCCTCGCACGGTCTTCAGGACACCGATCAACTGGCAGCCTATCTGGCAGCCCGGGAAGGTAACATCATCGACTGATAGCTACGATATAATCAGCCCCGAAACGGGGCTGATTATACTGTTTAATTGCCATGACAAACGATACGATCAGGATGGAAACAGGTCCAAGTCCGCTATCCGACCCGGATAAGCATTCGATAAACGTTACCTGAAACATCTGAAGCACCGACCCAGCGGTGCCCCCTGTTTTCCAGTTCGGTCGCCAGGAATGCTGGCTCGCGGTCAAAAAGCACAAACAAGACTTCGCCCGGCTCCATCAGCGAAAGTCGCGACAGGACTTTTTCCATTGGGACCGGTGGTTGCACACCGACGAGGTCGACCTGCCATAACGGCTCCGGCCAATCCGAAGCATCCTCGGCACCGCTCGATACGGCGACATGAGCCGCCTTTTTTGCAATTGGCGAAAAGATAATCTCCCAGTCGCCGGTATCGAGCTCATGGGTTTCGCTTGAAAAACCCTGTCTGCTCATCAGCGGCAGAAGCGGTGTCGGCTTGAATGTGGAGAGAAGCCGCAGCCCCTCTCCTGGTGCCAATGACTGAACAGCCGCCATGATGTCCTGAAAAGGCTCCCCGCCTTCGCGCAGAATAGGGCGGACATCGAGTTCCTTGTAAATCTGCGACATGCGGATTCTCCTAATAAAGGAATGTGGGCCGCTGCAATTAACCCGACAGTTTCAACACAGTCGACTTATATCAGTGATTGCCACCGCAGGAACAACCGCAACCATCATGCTTGAGCCGCTTGAGCTCGACCTTCCAAAGCTGCGGGCCGTGCTCGAGATATTCCCACCCAAAAAGGCCTGCGAATTGGGTGTCGAGATGCATGCGCAAAGGGATCGGATCGTGATCTACGGTAATGTGCAGCACCTCACCAGGCTCAAGCGTCTCCAGCGTGCCGAAAATGCGCCGATGACGCTGAGCGCCCGGAATTTCGCGAACATCGATCGAGAGAACCTCACCAAGCTTTGCAGTCATCGTGTTTATCGTCCTTCATCTGCCCGCGAGATATGTCGGGCCTGGGGCGCGGCCTATGATCTTTCGCTAACACACGCACAACGGCCCCTCCTTGTTTCGGCTCAAAGATCTTTCAGATGCAGCCAATCCGTTCGCTGCTTGGCATTCGGCAAAGAAGGATAGGTGTGCGACCTCTAATTTTGCTCCTGTCACAGGAGTTGAACGATGAAGAGAAGCATTCTTGAGCGCTATGGCGATGCACGCCTGCCGCGCTACACCAGCTATCCGACCGCGCCGCGATTTTCTCCGTCCATTGGTCCCGGAACCTATGGCGATTGGCTGTCCCAGATCGAGGGCGGCGATCCGATCTCTCTTTACGTCCATATTCCGTTCTGTCGGTCGATGTGCTGGTATTGCGGCTGTCACACGACAATCACCCTGAAGGACCAGCCGATACTCGATTATCTCGATGTCCTGAAACGAGAGATAAGCCTGGTTGCTGACGCCATGCCGAGAAAGCCGGAAATAGCCACGATCCATTTCGGCGGCGGCACGCCGACGATCATGGAACCAAATGAATTTCTGGATCTCGATTTCCACCTGCGCAGCCGTTTCGCTTTTGTCGAGAAAACGGAACTGGCGGTAGAGATTGATCCGCGCACCCTGACCGATGAGATGATTTCTGCCCTTGGCAAGGCCGGCGTCACGCGTGCGAGCCTGGGCGTACAAAGCTTTGATCCGAAAGTGCAAAAGGCGATCAACCGCGTTCAGACACCAAAGCAGACCCGCGCCGCAACTGAAGGCCTTCGCGCCGCCGGTGTCGGGAGCATCAATTTCGACCTGATTTACGGCCTTCCGCATCAAACCGTCGCCTCGGCAATCGAAACGGCAGAAACCGCCATATCCATGCGTCCCGACCGGTTTGCCGTTTTCGGCTATGCCCACGTCCCGACCTTCAAGAAACATCAGCGCCTGATCGATGAGACGGCCCTCGCGGACGCAGCCGGACGCCATGCACAGGCCGAGGCGATTGCCGAGACATTGCTCGATGCCGGATACAGGCAGATCGGACTCGACCATTTTGCCCTTCCCGGCGACAGCCTGTCGATAGCCGCCAAAACCGGATCGCTACATCGGAATTTCCAAGGTTATACGACGGATGCCTGTGAAACCCTGATCGGCTTCGGCGCCTCTGCGATCGGCCGTTCGGCTCAAGGCTACGTGCAGAACGAGGTCGCAATCGGCCGCTACGCACAGTCTATCGCGACAGGCCAGCTTGCCACTGCCAAGGGCTATAGGCTGACCGCTGACGATCGGCTGAGGGCCGAGATCATCGAGCGGGTCATGTGCGATTTTTCGGTCGATCTTGCCGCGATATGCCGGTCCCACGGCGTCTCCGCAGATACGGTCGTGAATGGGAATCCGCAGCTTCAACGCCTGCTCGCAGATGAAATCGTAACATTGGAGGATGGAGTTTTGCGTCTGCGCGGCGAGGAGCGTTTTCTGGTCAGGGCAGTTGCGGCCTGTTTCGACGCCTATCTGGCTCAGGCGGGCCGCACCCATTCCAAAGCGGCTTAAACGCTCATTGTAGAAGATGGACCCGGCCTTCGGGTAAGGCCGGGTCCTCGCTGGAGTCGGTTGGGGGATTAACCGACCAGCCCGCGATAGATGGCCGGAAGTGCCGAAGGCAGCTTGCGGATATCCGGCACGACAGCAAATCCATGCTGACCGAAAATCGCCGGCACATAGGATTTGGCATCCTGATCGACGGTAACCCCGAACACCTGCACACCCTTGCGACGCGCCTCGATCACCGAACGCCGCGTATCCTCCAACGCAAACCGGCCTTCGTAATGATCGACATCATTGGGTTTGCCGTCGGTCAGCACCAGCATAAGGTGCTTGCGGTTGGGCTGTTCGGACAGTTTTGCCGCTGCATGGCGAATGGCAGCGCCGATACGGGTGTAATAGCCCGGTTTCAGCGAGGCGATACGGCGGCGCACCGCATGGTTCATCGGCTCATCAAATGCCTTGATGGTTTCCACCCGTACCCAGTCGCAACGCCGTGAGGTAAATGTCAGGATGGAATGGTTGTCACCGCAGGCGGAAAGACCTTCCGCCAGCACCATCAGCGCTTCCTTCTCGACATCGAGCACGCGACGATCGTTGAACCAGGAATCCGTAGATAGCGACACATCGACAAGCAGCGTCACCGCCAGATCATGCGCTTGCGGCCGGCTCATCAGATGGACGCGGTCCGAGCATTCGCCGCTGGCCTTCAGGTCGGTGCGGCTGCGCACCACGGCATCGAGATCGAGATCGGAACCATCGAACTGGGCGCGCAGCATTTCGCGTTTCGGCCGCATCACCTCGAACTGCCGCCTCACCCGGCGAATGAGGTTTCTGACCTCGTCCGATTGCTGAAAATCCTCGCCCTCCAGCGGCGCCGGACCGGCAAACACCCGGCAGTGATCGCGCAGATAGATGCCGCGACGATAGTCCCATTCGGGATAAGTGAGTTCGGCGACAAGAGGCGTATGCACCAGCGCTTCCGGCGGCAGGTCGAGATCGAAACGGAACTTTGCCGATGGCCGCCCTTGGCGCTCGCCCAGCGTCATCTCGTCCAGTTCGTCGGCCGCCGCTGCGTCATGGTCGTCACTATCGTCACCGGGGCGATCGACATTGACCATCTCCGCCATGGCGAGGATTTTTTCGAACCGGTTGAGGATAAACGGGCTGCGCTCGCCTTTCCTCTGAGAATCCTTTTCGCGCACGGCGATATGGCGGCCACCGGCCATGGCATCCTGTGATGCACCACCGGCGGGACGATCCTCCTCCTGCCGCGGCTCGGCTTCCTCGCGCAACAGCGCGTCCGGCCACAGCGGCACCGGCAGCATCGGCAGATAACCGGGCGGCGCCTTCAGCGGCCACGGTCCCGCCTTGTAAAGCGGCGCAAGGCCGGCGCCATGCCGCAACAGATCGCCGATGCGGTTTTCCACCATCTGCTCGATACGTGGCAGCTTTCCGCGCTGCCGTTGTTCGATCAGCGACAGGCAGAGGTTTTGATACCGCAGCGCCAACCCCGGAAAGGTCTCGAGCACATCCTCCACCCGGCGCGCCGCCTGTTCGAGCAAGGCGAGATCGCGCTGAAGCGGATCGGTTTCATCGATCGGGACAAGATCCATCCGCGCCATGATCGCCGCCAGCCAGAGATAGAGATCGCGGTTTAGATTGCGCTGTGGCATCAGGTCTAGCACCGGCGGCAACATCAACGATGCCTCGTCGCGAGCAGGATGGATGAGCTTTTCCTCTCCCAACCCCATGCGCTGGCGGAGTTTCAGGCGATGCGCGGATGCCTTGCCCCGGGCAGGAACGAGCTGTACCGCCCGCTCGCCACCAAAACCACGGAAGCAGACGGAGATCACCGGAAGCACCTCTTCCAGCTTCACCGCCGCCGCCTCGTATCGCGGCCAGGTGCGGGTATTGCCGGCAAAATTGTGCCAGGCGCGCCCCACGGTTTCTTCGAGTTCGAGAAAATCCAGCATCGCGTCCTCCCCTTAGCGGATTACCGCCTGCATCAGTTCAAGGAGGGCCGTGCGCACATCCGGCTCGTCGGTCAAAGGTTCGATCATGGCCGAGCGCACCGCATCACGCGGCTCCAGGCCGGCATCGATCAGGCTCGCGCAATAGACCAGAAGACGGGTGGAAACGCCTTCTTCCAGATCATGGCCTTTCAGCGCCCGCAGCCGCCGGGCAAGTTCGACCAGCGGCTCCACACGGGCGGCATCGAGGCCGCTTTCTTCCGCCACGACCTCGATCTCGCGTGCCTTGGGCAGGAAATCGAATTCGATCGCCACGAAACGCTGGCGTGTCGAAGGTTTCAGCGTCTTCAAAAGGCTCTGGTAACCGGGATTGTAAGAGACCACCAGCATGAACGAGCCAGGTGCCTCCAGCTGTTCGCCGGTGCGCTCCAAGGGAAGGATGCGGCGGTCGTCGGTCAAGGGGTGAAGCACGACGGCAACATCCTTGCGGGCTTCGACCACTTCATCGAGGTAACAAATGCCGCCATCGCGTACCGCCCGCGTCAACGGACCATCGACCCAGACTGTATCGCCGCCCTTCAGCAGGTAACGGCCGGTAAGGTCGGCGGCGGCGAGATCGTCATGGCAGGACACGGTAGTCAAAGGCAGGCCGAGCTTTGCCGCCATATGGCTGACAAAGCGGGTCTTTCCGCAACCGGTCGGGCCTTTCAGCAGTAGAGGCAGCTGGCGTGTCCAGGCGGTTTCGAACAGGGCGCATTCATTGCCGGCCGGCGCATAGGCCGGGATCTGGGAGGTCGAGTGACGCAGATGCATGTTCATCGGAGATTTCCTTAAGGATGAAAGGATAAATCCCGGCCCACGCTTCAGGATCGCGGGCCGGGAAGTCACTCATTCGGCCGGCTCAGCGATGCCGCTAATCGCTGGGACGCGATCCTTGCCGGGTATCAGAATGGCCCAGACAAACATCAATGCCGAGATGAGGACGAAGACGCCTGAGCCCAAGCGGACCCAGTAGAACAGCGCCAGCTGGTCCTGCACGTCCATGTAGCCTTCCCCCAGCACGCGCTGCAGATGAACCTGCAGGACACCCGCAAAGGTGAGCGCGAAGGTCATCACCGACATGGCCGTGCACATCATCCAGAAGGACACCATGGACAGCCATTGGTTATAGGGCTTGCGGCCACGGATTTCCGGAACGGCATAGGCCATGATGGCAAGGTTGAGCATGACATAGGCACCGAAGAAGGCGAGATGGCCATGCGCTGCGGTCACCTGCGTGCCGTGGGTGTAGTAGTTCACCGATGACAGCGTGTGCAGGAAACCCCAGACGCCGGCACCGAAGAAGGCCATGACAGAGCAGCCGATCGACCACAGAAGGGCGGCACGGTTCGGGTGCTTGCGGCCGGCCTTCCAGGTCATCACGAAGGTGAAGATGACCATGGTGAAGAAAGGCGCGACTTCCAGCGTCGAGAACAGCGAACCGATCCACTGCCAGTAACCCGGAGCGCCGATCCAGTAATAGTGGTGACCGGTGCCGAGAATGCCGGAAAACAGCGCCAGACCGACGATGACATAGAGCCACTTTTCGACCACTTCGCGGTCGATCCCGTTGAGCTTGATCATCAGGAAGGCCAGGACCGAGGCCATGATCAGTTCCCACACGCCTTCCACCCATAGGTGAACAACATACCACCAGTACATCTTGTCGAGCGCGAGGTTGGCCGGGTTGTAGAAGGAAAACAGGAAGAAGATCGCGATCCCCCAGAGACCGAAAATCAGGATATTGGTGACAACGGTCTTGCGGCCCTTCAGCGATGTCATGGTGACATTGAAGAGGAACATCAGGCAGACGATGACGATGCCGACCTTGATGGCAAAAGGTTGTTCGAGGAATTCGCGTCCCTCATGGATCTTGAACATGTAGCCCACCACGGCAACGGCCGCGGCGATCAGAAAAATCCAGAACTGCGCGATCGCAAGTTTCGGGCTGTAGAGTTCGGTTTCCGCTTCTTCGGGAAGCAGATAATAGGTTGCCCCCATGAAACCGATCAGCAGCCAGACGATCAGCGCATTGGTATGGATCATCCTGACGATGTTGAATGGCAGGAGTTCGGAAAGAGTGTTTGGCATGACATAGATCGTGCCGGCCAGAACGCCGAACAGGACCTGTGCCAGGAAGAGGCCGATGGCGCCGTAGAAATACAGCATTGCGACCTTTTGAGTTTGGTATTTCATCGCATGTTTCTCCTTAGGTCCGAGCTCATCAACCGGCGTCGTTCGGCGGCCATTTCTGAGTGTTGATCTTGCTCGTCCATTCGAGGAAGTCGGCGAGGTCGTTCAGTTCCTGTTCGGTCAGATTGAACTGCGGCATCTGGCGCCGCCCCTCGATGCCCGAGGGCTGCGCCGCCATCCAGGCCTTCAGGCTGTCGCGGGCGCTTTCCGGGTCGTCCTTGCCACCATAACGAACCCAGACATTGCCGAGCTCAGGCGCGAAATAGGCCCCTTCCCCCAACAAGGTGTGACAGTTGATGCAGGCGTTTCTTTCCCAGACATGCTTGCCGCGGGCGACGCTGTCGGTGAGCGCCGTTTCATCCGTCGAGGTCGTGCGGATGTACCAATGACTATGGGCTGTCAGCCCCACGAAAATCGCGAAGAAGAATATTGACCCGCCGTAAAAGACGTTGCGGGCTCCGGTCTTGGTGAGGCGTTCTGCCATACCTTACGTCCTCTCATCTGACGCAGTCAGTGACCACGGCTCGAAATCCCCCGCCATGTTGCGGCCGGACGATCCCCTCGCCGGCCATGCGGGACGTCTTCTTTCTATTGTTCGGTGAAAAGCCTTCTTTGTGCATTGGCAAAGAAGGGAGCGGTTTGGCTTAGGCGAGATATGAAACGAGAAGCGGCCGCGCCAAGGCTACGAGAAGCAGCACGGCGCACCATGCCAGCAGTGAGAGTGCCATGCCGCGCTGGCCATGACGCAGTTCCATGAAATCGAGAATAACGAACCGCGCCTTGGCAAAAGCAATCAGGAGGACAGTGCCGATGGCGATCAGGCTGCCGTCAGACAGAGTCGCGATCGACGCACCGCCGATAGCCAGAACAAGAACGAGAACAAATGTCCCAAGTATTGGAAAACGGGCGTCATGCATATCGTTCAAACCAGATAGATGATCGGGAACATCACCAGCCAGACAAGATCGATCGCGTGCCAGAGTGTGGCGATAAGAAGGATATTGCCCCGCGCTGGTCGCCAGGCGACGAGAAGCAGGACGAAGCTGCCGAAAGCGACATGGAGAAGATGAAAACCGGTAATGAGGAAATAAAGCTGGAAAAAATAAGAGAAAGTCGCATCGAAGGAATAACGGAACTCGGCGGCGTATTCGATACATTTGATCACGACGAACAGAAGCCCGAAGGCAGCGGCCAGGCAAAGCGGAATCCGCGCCTTTGAGGGCGTCGCGCGCCGCCTTGCCGCGATCGCAGCCTGCCAACCGCTGGTTATAAGCACGAGAGTGTTTGCCGCCGCAAGGCCGGGGTTTAGGTGGATCCGGGCGACCGCAAAGTCATCTGCGTGTATGCCTGACATGATGAGAAATGCCGTGAGCAGAATGCCGAAGGCGATAAGTTCGCTCCAGACCAAAATCCAGAGGAGCAGCACATCCTCATCGACAGCCGCTTCATGGGAGGTCTGATGCAGCGCCCCACCTGATATCTCGTTTTGCATAGCCATGCCCGAAGATAGGCGTCGCGAAAATGTCCTTCTTTGCGCTCCGGCAAAGAGAATTGCGCATCACCAAGGCATGGTGAAACCGTCGAAAGGAATTTTACCATGACGGACGCACAGGTCGGCCTTCTCGTCGCGACACCCATCATCATCGGCTTCGCGCTCACCCTGCAGCGCATGGGAGTGCTTCAGCGCGGCGGCACGCTTTCGGCCGTTGCGGCATCGGTCATCATTGCCGGCATCCTGTTCTTGCAGCAATAGGGAAGCGTCATGAAGACCCGAGTCAATTCGTTGAACGCACCGGATATTTGCCGGCTCGAAACCAATCACCAGCAACTCCTCCGCCTGAGCCTTGAGCTTGAGCAGGCTATGGAAGAAATTGGAACCGATCCGAAATACGCCGACCTACGACACCTTTTCAACTCCATCTTCCTGCTACTTGGCGAAACGCATAACCTGGAGGAAGAGGTTCTCTTTCCCGGCTTTGACCATCGCGCGGGTTCGTGTTTTTCGGTCATGATTATCGAACATTTGAAAGCCGAGCACCGTTACGACAGACTGGCGGCAGAAGAGTTGCGGCTGACTCTCACGGCGCTTTCCGAAGGCCAGTGCACCTTGCCGCTCGACACGATAGCAAGAATGCTGTGCAGTTTCCTCGAGTGCCTGCGCCGCCACGTCTCCACCGAGAAACTGATGATGGAAGCCCTGTTGGCCGCGGAGTCCGAAGAACGGGAGATCTTCGCTTGAGCCAGCTTTATCTCGCCTTGTTCGCATTCGTCCTGCTTCATTCCGTACCGGCACTTCCGCCGATCCGCAGCGGCGTGATCGCCATCCTCGGCCGAAAAACCTACATCCTGACCTATTCGATAGTCTCGACCGTGTTGCTCGTCTGGGTGTTTCATGCCGCCTTGAACACGCCCTATGTGGAACTCTGGGAGCCATCAGGCAGCCATGCCATGGTAACACTCGTGCTCGCGCCGCTCGGTATATTTCTCGTGCTTGCCGGCCTATTTACACCCAACCCGGCCTCGATAACCTTCCGTAGCGGGGACCAGCCCGGCGCCATCGTGTCTGTCACCCGCCACCCGGTTTTATGGGGCTTTTTCTTCTGGTCAGGAGGTCATCTGATCGCCAATGGCGACCTGCGGTCTCTCATCCTATTCGGCGGACTTGGCCTGTTTTCCGCAGCCGGCTTCCTGATGCTCGACAGGCGGGCAAAACGTCGGCTTGGCCTGGGCTGGAGCGCGTTTTGCGCAGATCATCCGCTGCTGGTTCTGCCAAAACTCGCGAGCGGCACAAACAGGATGAGGGTCGATGCACCGATGGCGCTTGCATTTGCCCTGACAGCGGCCATGACCCTCTGGCTTCTCCTCGGCGGCCACGCCTTTCTGTTCGGCGCCGACCCGCTGATCATGGCGACCATGTAACCTCAAACGGGTGCCAGACGAGATGCCGGTCGACAACATGAACACATGGTGGACCGATCCTCACACTGTGATCGATCTGAATACCGAATCAATGACAAACTCTCGATCTTTGGCGAGATCACCGATCTGTTCGACGAGAAATATGCCACGTCGACGCTGGTGGTGGATCAGGTGAGCCCGGGACAGGCCGCCTATATTCCGGACGACGGTCGCGGCTTTTATGCGGACCTCAGGAGCCCCTTCTGAAAACTCGCCCAGTTGTCCGTCGTTTCTTGCGCTTACGCAAAGAGGCAGCCTGAGGACCGGATAAGATTGCTAACGCCCTATGGAAGGAACCCGTCGTGAATCTTTTTGGAAAACCCGAAAAAAACTCCAACATCTCGAACGGCATCGAGCGCCGCTCCCTGTTGCAGACGGCCGCAACTGCTGCGCTTACGTTTCCTTTCGTAACTCGTGTCAACGCCGCCACACTCGATGAACTCGTGCTTTACGGCCCGCCGGCCGGCCCTTCGATCACGCTTGCCTATGCCGTTGGCGCCGGACTGCTGCACGATGTTGCCGAGCGGGTGCGTTTCCGCATCTGGCGCACACCAGATGAGATGCGCGCGGGCCTCACCTCCGGTACCATGCAGGCCGTGGTCATGCCGGTGACAGCCGCAGCAAACCTCAACAACCGCGGCTTCGGCGTCAAGCTCGCCAATGTGATGACCAATGGCCTGCTCTATGTGATCTCGACCAATCCTGAAATTCTCAGCATTGCAGACCTGGCCGGCAGAGAGATCACCGTGCCCTTCCCCAACGATACGCCGGAACTGGTATTCGATGCCGTGCTGGCGCATCGCGGTCTGGCTGACAAAGTCAAAGTCAGCCGCTCCGGCTCGCCGATTGAGGCCATCCAGTTGCTGCTTTCCGGCAGGATCGAAACGGCACTGGTGCCTGAACCTGCCGCGACCGCTGCGATGATGAAAGCCTCGACTGCGGGCAAGACCGTTCATCGCGTGATCGACATGCAAAAGGAATGGGGCGCTGTGACGGGGCTTGGGGCCATCATGCCTCAAGCGGGGTTGGCGCTCGCGCCAGCCTTCCTGCAGGACCACCCGGAGAAGATCGCCCCCCTCCTCTCGGGTCTCGAAAAAGCGACCGCCGAGGTCGTTGCCAACCCGGCAGCCGCGGCTGGCCACGCCGCTTCGGCGCTGGAACTGCCCTGGCCGGTTATCGAAAAATCCGTACCTTTTTCCAATCTCGTCGCAACGCCCGCAAGCAAAGTGCGCCCCGAGATCGAGGCACTGCTTGAAGCAATCGCAAAGACCAACGCACAAATGATCGGCGGAAAACTTCCCGGCGATGGTCTGTATCTGTGAGGTCAGTCATGCCGTCACTTGTTGAGCGTGTTTCAAGAACGGCACAATTTCTCTGGTCCGGCTGGTCCGGTCTTGCGGGATTGAGCGTTTTTGCAGCCTTCTGGCAGGTAGCGCATGAAGCCTATGGCAGCTTTATCCTACCCTCACCGCTGGAAACGCTTGCCGCCGCGAAGGCCCTTCTGGGCGAGGCTTCCGCCTGGCAGCTCTTGCTCACCACTTCGTCACGCGCACTCTCGGGCTTCGCGCTTGCCGGCGTGATCGGCACCGTGTCCGGATGCATTGCCGGTTTTCATCCGGCGATCCTGCGCCTCGTCCAGCCACAGATAACATTGATGCTCGGTGTACCGCCGATCGCCTGGATCGTACTTCTGATGATCTGGTTCGGCACCGGTTCGGCGACAGTGACGACGACAGCTGCAGTCGCCTGTCTGCCGATCGTTTTTCTCGGCGCTGCAGAAGGGATCGCCAGCCGCGACAGGCTGCTCGACGACATGGCGCTCTCGCTCGGCATGGGACGCGTTCGTCGATTTTTCCACATCACCGTTCCGCAGATGCTGAACCGCCTGCTCCCGATCCTCGTCATGGCGCTCGGAACCGCTTTCAAGGCGGCAGTCATGGCAGAACTTCTCGCCAATGCAGGTGGAATCGGCGAGGCACTCGCAGTCTCTCGCTCGAACCTCGACGTTGCGAACGCGCTTGCTTGGATTCTTCTGTCCGTTAGTGCGCTGCTTGGAGTCGAATATGGGCTGATCCAGCCAACGCGTTCCGAACTGGAGGTCTGGCGCCATGCTGCCCGGCCGTGGGGTGTCAAACGATGAACGCCCTCCATCTCAACGGTATCGGGCACGCGTTTCTCGGCCGCACGGTTCTCGACCGGATTACGCTCGACATCGGCGATGGCGAACTGGTCGCCCTGGTCGGGCCATCCGGCTGCGGCAAGAGTACACTTCTGCATATCGCCGCCGGGCTCCTCGAACCGCGGCAGGGCCACATCATCCGGACCTATGAACGACACGCAGTCGTGTTTCAGGAACCAAGGCTACTGCCATGGGCCACTGCGCGCAAAAACATCGGCGTGGCGCTTCCGGAAAGGCTCTCTGCTCGCGATCGCGATGATCGTATCCTCGCCGCGGCGGCGGCGGTCGCTCTTGAAGTCGAAGATCTCGACAAATATCCGGTCCAGCTTTCGGGCGGCATGAAGCAGCGCACTGCGATTGCCCGCGCGCTGGCAAGCGAAGCCGATTTTCTGTTTTTCGACGAGCCGTTTACCGCGCTTGATCCCGCGCTTCGCCGCCATATGCAGGATATCGTCATCCGCCATGTGGGCAGCGGCAAACGCGGCGGCCTGTTCATCACTCATGACATGGTAGAAGCCGTTCGGATCGCTCATCGGGTCGTCGTGCTGGACCGGCGCGGAAAAGGAATATCGGGGAAACGTCACATCGCACCCATGCCTGGAGAACGTGACGAGCGGATGATTTTTGAGACCGTTCAGCACTTTATGAAGGAAGACCCGCTGTTTCGACATGTCGAGGAACTCCTCGAACGGAGGCCCGGATGACGGTCATGCCCGTTGATACCTCTCCGGGATGGCGCAATATTTTGCGGGCAGCGACCGCCGAAGGGCTGCGGTTGTTCTTCCCGATTGCTGCCTTGCACGCAGCTCTCTGGCCTCTGCTTTGGGTCGCAGGCTGGCAGCTCGGCCTGCCCTTCGCTCACAACACCCTGCCAGCCCACTGGCATGCCCAGGAACTACTGATCGGATCGTTTGGGGCTGCATTGCTAGGGTTTCTCACTTCGGCCTTGCCTGAATGGACGGACACGAGGGGCTTAAAGGGAAACCCGCTGTTTATTCTTGCCTGTCTGTGGGCTCTGGCCAGGCTGATTGGCCTGTTCGGCATTGATGCCGCAATTGTTCTCGGTGGCATTCTCGATCAAATCTGGCTGGCTTTCCTTGTTGGTTACGCCGCCTGTCTGGGCTGGAAAAAACGGACGATGGCGCTGACCGGTTTCGTCGCGCTGCTCGCGACGTTGGCAGTTGCCGCCGGCCTTCTGCGTTTCTCCATGCTGACGGACGCCTATGATCTGGCCGAGCGCGCTATCCGGCTCATGCAATATGCATTTCTTGGCCTTCTCGGCTTGGCTCTGGCTCGCATTACCGTGCCGATCACCAATCGTGTTCTCGACCCGAGTGAGGAAACCTCGCCCTACCGGCCGCATCCGGGGCGGATCAACCTCGCGCCGGGGCTTGTAGGACTGCTGATCGCTGCCGAATTTTCGGGCTTTTCCGATGCCGTCTGCGGCTACTTGGTACTGGCGACAGGCGCTGCATTCCTCGACCGCGTCGCCGAAGGTTTTATCGGCAGGCAGGGTTGGACGTTCGAGATCGCAGGCCTGTGGCTTTCGAGCCTGCTTGCCGGCCTGGGCCTTCTCATTATCGGCTTCGGCAGGATTGGCCTAAATATTCCGACGCTCGGCGGCCTGCACCTGATGCTGATGGGCGGTCTGGGCCTTGGCGTGTTGCAGGTCCCGTCGATTGCCGGTTTGTTGCATACTGGCCAGGCGCTCGGTTTTTCGCGCCTCACCCGCGCTGCCATTCTCTGCCTTCTAACTGCTGTGGTGCTACGCGTAATACCGGAATTCTGGCCATCTCTCATGTTGCCCGGCGGGCAATATGGCCCGTCTGCCCTCGCCTGGGCTGCCGCCTTCCTTCTCTGGCTTTATGCCTATCTCCCCCTCTTGTGGTCGCCCGCCACCACCGAACAGGACAGATGCTGACCATGCCGAACACCTCCGCCTCCGCCCGGAAATTTCGTCTTTCGAGCCTCGCGCTCGAAGGGTTTCGGCCGTTCTTTCTGTTCGGCGCCCTTTATGCAGCGCTGTCGATCCTGCTCTGGGTGCCGTGGTATCTCGGTTTTCTGCATGTGCCGACGGCACTGTCGCCGATCGCATGGCACCAGCATGAACTTCTGTTCGGTTATGTGCCCGCAATTATCGCTGGCTTCCTACTGACAGCCATGCCCAACTGGACCAAACGCAAACGGTTGACCGGCACGCCCCTGGTTCTTCTGTTTGCCCTCTGGCTAGCGGGACGGCTGGTGACCTTCCTCTCGGAATATACCGGCCTCACCGTCTCAAGCGCCATCAATCTCGCCTTCCTCTTAGTGCTCGGCCTTTATGCGCTACGCGAAGTCGTGGCGGCCAAAAACAAACGTAATTACAAACTGGCAGCCGTGATCGGCCTGATCGCGGCAGCGCAGGCGTTTTTCCTTTATGAATTTTCCCGCTTCGCCCATGTCGATGTCGCCGGACGCCTTGCCATATCCGCCATCATCCTGATGATCGCTATCGTCGGCGGCCGCATCATTCCCACCTTTACCGGCAACTGGCTGAGAAAGAATAATCCCGGCCGCGAGCCGCCACCTTTCGGTCGTTTTGACCTTTTCGTAATGGTGATCTCGACCACGGCGCTCGCCGCATGGCCGCTGGCGTCGCACTGGGACGCTCTGGCAACCCCGGCTGCAATCCTGATGCTGCTCGCCGGTGCTCTTCAACTGGTCCGGCAGGCGCGCTGGTGCCCCGAACGCACGCTCTACGAACCGCTCGTCACCATTCTCCACGTCGCGTTCCTATTCGTGCCACTTGGCTTTGTCTTGACCGGCATCGCCCTGCTTACCTATGATTCAAGCTTCGCCTCGGCCGGTATCCATGCGTGGACATCGGGGGCGATCGGCACCATGACGCTCGCGGTAATGACCCGCGCAACCCGTGGCCACTCAGGTCAGGCACTGCATGCGCCGGCCTCGACGGTTTTCGTCATCTACGTGCCAATCGTTACCGCTGCCGTACTACGCATCGCCGCAGCGCTTGCGCCACAATACACGATGTTGCTTCTGCCGCTCGCCGGTCTGCTTTGGGTTCTAGCCTTTTGCGGCTACGCGATTTTTTATGGCAGGTACATACTGTCCCAATAGCGTCAATGCATGTTGCGGGTCTGATCGCTCTGAGGTCGACGCCTATCCATTGAATCGTCACGCGGCACGCAGCGAGTGCCGGCGATGTCGTCATATAGAACTCTATCAATGCCCATGAAACAGAACGATTGCCGCATTAATCGCATTCTTGCTGTGCAATTTCTGGAGGCTATTACTTCCCGAAATGTCGATTGGCCGTGACTAAATAGTTCCGACTGAGGAACGCGATACGAGCGAGACGCCGATCCCCACTCGGCGCGCCACGCGATCCGGCATGGCGGCTCGCTCGAGCAGCAAATCGACCGCTGTACGACCTACCTCCTGCCGGTCGATGCGAATCGAGCTGAGCGGCGGCGTTGAGTGACTGCTGACTGGTAGATCGTCGAAGCCGATGACCGAGATGTCGTTGGGAACCGAGAGACCGGCCGCGGTCGCGGCCTGTATGACGCCGAGCGCCAGCATGTCCGCGGCACAGACAAAGCCGGTATAATCCAGCCTGCCGGCTGCCAACCTTTCTTCGACGGCACGCCGTGCATCAAGGCTCATCAGCGCACGACTCTGCGTGTCGATCAGGTGAACCTCCGGATCGAAAGTTATGCCGAAATCCGAGAGTGCATCTCGAAAACCGTCGAGCCGGAGCGCAAACGACACGCGCCAGGGATGCGTCACATGCGCGATTTTGCGATGCCCTTGTTCCAGCAAATGCCGTGCCGCCAGCCATCCGCCAAAGTGATAATCGGGTGACACGCTCGGAATCCGCATCCGGCGGTCTGCGCCGTTGACGATAACGGCCGGACAGCCCAACTCGCTGATTGCATCCAGCATTTCCGGCGTATCGATGCCAAGCACGATGAGACTTTCGGGACGCTGCCGTCCAAACCAGTTTTTCTGGGCTAGCAGTGTTGGAACTTCGACAGAAGGAAGAAGCTCCACATTGGTGGCAATGCTGCGCCTTTCGGCTTCCTTCGTTATCGAATCGAGGATCTCGCCGTAGAACTGGCCGCTCACCACGAACCGGTCAAAAGTTATGATCGTCGCGGACGTAACGTTGTATGCGGGTTCCGGCGGCAGCTGACGCTTCTGATATCCGAGCTTGCGTGCTGTCTCTATGATTTGGGCTGCAACGCTTGGGCTTACGCCACCGCGTCTGTTGAGCGCCTTGGATACTGTCCCGACCGAAACTCCGGCCGCCGTTGCAACATCGTGAAGTGTCGCCGTTGAAAGATAGGAGTCTGGATCGCTCATCATTCGCCTTCTGCGGTTCGTAATGGCCATGGGCACTTCCGCGACACAATGTCTATCACGAAAATTTTCGGCGCAAAAGCTGCCGGCTTTTCGTCGCGATTTTCATAAATTTTCGCATTGAAATCAATAAGCACAACAACTCACGTAGTTGTTTTGTATAATAACCGCCAATTTACAAAGGTGTTTTTCGCCGCATGTGCGAAAATTTTTCTTAATTGACAAAATTTTCGCACATGCCAAAGTCTTCGCATCGACAGCGAGGAAAACTGCATGCTCACCGCCACCCTTCCCCACTCCGTCCAATCTCCTGCCAGGGCAAAGCCAAATGGTCGCCAAGCAGTCCTGGAACGGTGCGTCGAACGGGTGAAGTCGACATCGCGCATTTTCGGGCTGCGCAACCCTCAGATCGGCAGCGTGGAAAACGGCTGGCAATATTGCAATCCGTTCGATTGGGTCATCAGCTTTTATGCCGGGCAGCTTTGGCTCGCTTATCAGTTCAATGGCGAACCGGGATTGGCCAATCTCGCTCGAGCCCGTCAGTCTGACCTCAACCTGCTTTTATCCAACCTCGCAGCGCAGGATCATGATCTTGGCTTCATCTTTTCGCTGAACTGCGTGGCCGATTGGAAACTGACCGGATCGCAGACAGCGCGGCAGATGGCCTTGCGCGCTGCAGAAGCGCTGCGCGCACGCTTCAGGCCCGCCGGCGGCTATATCCAGGCCTGGAACTCGCATGGAACGGAAAATACGACGCGCTCCACCTTCGTGGCCGGACGGATCATTGCAGATACGATGCAGAATCTGGCCCTGCTTTACTGGGCACATACCGAAACCGGCGCGCCCGATTTCAAGACGATCGCTGACGCCCATGCGGAGACCACCCGCCGCAATCTGATCCGGGAAGACGGCACGTCCTTCCACACATTCGTTTTCGACGCCACGACCGGCGCTCCGCTGCGCGGTGAAACCCATCAGGGTTATGCGCATGATTCTTGCTGGGCGCGCGGTCAGGCCTGGCTGGTACATGGCTTTGCGCAGTCCTACCGCACCACAGGCAATCCCGAATATCTCGATGCGGCTCGACTGGTCGCCGCCAAGGCCGAAGAACTTATGGGCGCTGATCGTGTACCTCTCTGGGACCTGCGGCTGCCCGCTGATGAACCGCAATATCTGGACAGTTCAGCGGGGGCCATTCTGTCCGCCGGACTCTTCATCCTAGCGGATGTGACAAGCGGCGAAGAGAAAATCCGTTGGCGCGCCTTTGCCGATCGGCTGCTCGATGGCCTGATCGATACTTGCGACGTTACGCAAATTGAAGGGGCGCAGGGATTGCTCGATTATGGCGCGGCCCATGTACGGCGGGGCTCGGTGCGCAACATGCTGCCCTATGGCGACTATTATTTCATGGAAGCGCTCATGCGGTCGCTCGGCCATTCCCGTTTTTGCTGGTGAGACCGACGATGCATCCTTTCCTACCAATCGATCCAGATGCCGCCATCGACCGGGATGCCGCCGCGCATCTCCTTTCATGGCTCGTCGGCAACCATCTCGGCGCGTTCACGCAAGGCAATGCCGGGCTCAAGCTCGGATCAACCGTTGCGGCCTATGATGAAAGTGCCGCACGCCTTGAGGGGCTCTCGCGCCTGCTGTGGGGAGTGGTTCCAGCGCTCGCCGGCGGCTGTTCGGTACCCGGAGTGGAAGCCATCATCGAAGGCTTGGCCAACGGCACCGACCCGGATCATCCCGCTTATTGGGGTGAAGCCGGCGACATGGATCAGCGGCTGGTCGAGATGGCAGCGCTCGCCGTATTTCTACGTGAACAACCCGAGCTCCTGAACAGGCAGATGCCACAGGCTTCCCGGGAAAATCTGTTACGCTGGTTATCCCGAATTCAGGACGCTCGCATCAACCCGAGCAACTGGCGTTTCTTCCGAATTCTGGTGATCGATGCACTCGCCAGCCTCGGCTGGCCGGTCGACAGGAAAGCCCTCGCCGAGGAGCTTGATTTCATCGACAGCCAGTATGTCGGTGAAGGATGGTACAAGGACGGCGCTGAGGTAGGACGGTTCGACTACTACAATCCCTTCGCCTTCCATTTCTACGGGCTCCTCTATGCGCGCTGGCACGCGGTTGACGATCCCGAGCGCTCGGCGCGTTATATCGAGCGGGCGAGAGCCTTCGCCCTCTCGTACCGCCATTGGTTTGCTGAAGACGGCTCGGCTATAGCCTATGGCCGTTCAATGACCTATCGCTTCGGCGTTGCCGGCTTCTGGGGCCTGCTCGCCGAAGTCGGCCATCCCGAACTGAGTGCAGGAAAGCTGCGTGGCCTCTGGTCTCGCTCGATGCGCTGGTGGCTTGATCAAACGATCTTCGATGCCGAAGGGCGGCTAACCGTGGGTTACGCCTACCCCAACCTGCTGATGAGCGAGTTCTACAACAGCGCACAGTCACCACTCTGGGCGTTGAAAGCTTTTGCGCCCCTGTCTCTTCCCGCAGACCATCCATTTTGGAGCGCCGAGGAGGAAGTGGACACTCCGCCCGCTCTCCATGCGGTTGCCGTATCGCGCCAGATTACTTGGCGCTCCAACGGCGTTGCCTATCTGGTCGCGCCGCCGCCGAAGCATCGCGAAATCCGGCATGTCGCCGATAAATACGCAAAATTTGCCTATTCCTCCCATCACGGCTTTTGCGTGGAATCGCTGGATTGGATTTCGAGCGGCTTTGCCGGCGACAACCTGCTCGCATTGAGTCGAGATGGCATTACCTGGGCATTTCGCACCGAGATCGACGAAGCCGTTCTTGAAGACGGTGAACTGAAAACGGTCTGGTCACCCTTTCCCGGTTGCCGCGTGACGACACGACAGCGACCGAGCGATGCAGGAGAGTTGCGCGAGAGCATGATCGAGGCGGATTTTTCGCTGCAGGTTCTTGCAACGGGCCATGCGGCAGATCTTTGGGTACCGCCGCGGTCTTTGCAGCAGGTGATCGAAGGCGCAGGACCTTCCGAGGAAAGGCCTGCGGCTGAAGGTTTGACGCTGTTCAGCGACCTGCGTGATCTCGATGGCAGGCTGAAGCGACGCGTGCTGCCCTGTGCGCCGAACACCAATCTTGTTCACCCCCATTCCGCAGTGCCTGCCTTGCTCGGCTCCATACCCGCCAGCCGCAGTCTCATGCGCACATACCTGACCGCCGGAGGGCGATCATAACAAGCTGAAGAGGAAGTTTAGGAGGAGACCATGTTCAAACGAAAGACACTTGCGGCGCTGACATTCACAGCGCTTGTTTCACTTACATCTGCGGCTTTTGCCGAGGACGCGTCGATCCGTTTCGCCTGGTGGGGTAACGAAGCACGCGCCGCAAATACACTTAAAGTCATAAAACTTTTCGAGGAGAAAAACCCGGGCATCACCGTGAAAGCCGAATATTCCGGCTATGACGGTTACCAGACGCGCCTGAGCACTCAGTTTGCCGGCGGAACTGAACCGGACGTCATGCAGGTACTACTGGCTTGGCTGCCGATGTTCTCGAAAAAGGGCGACGGGTTTGAAGACATCAACAAGTTCTCCAGCCTGATCAATCTCGAGGAATTCCCCAAAACCACGCTTGAGCAGGTAAGCATCAACGGCAAGATGCAGGGCGTGCCGATCGGCTCAACCGGATTCCTGTTCCTGTACAACAAGGAACCGTGGCAGAAGGCCAAAATCGACTATCCGAAAACCTGGGACGAGTTGTTCGAAGCCGGAAAACTGATGCGCGAGCGTCTGGGCGACGAATATTACCCGCTCGATCCGACCACGCAGGGCAGCTTCCTGATCTCGCTGTCCTGGGCCATGCAGAAATACAACGTAAACTTCATCGATCCGGACGAACCCAAAGTGTCGATGAGCGAAGAACAGGTGGCCGACTGGCTGCGCTTCTTCAAACGACTGGAAAACGAACATGTTCTGGTCAGCATCAAGGCGCGCACAGCCATGGGAGGTGCAAACAAGCCGACATCGCAGATGCCCGACTGGGTGGAAGGCAAGTGGGGCGGCGTCTATTCGCAGGATTCCACGCTGACATCA
Source organism: Aliirhizobium wenxiniae (assembly GCF_014201355.1). Taxonomy (GTDB): domain Bacteria; phylum Pseudomonadota; class Alphaproteobacteria; order Rhizobiales; family Rhizobiaceae; genus Neorhizobium; species Neorhizobium wenxiniae. The sequence continues at coordinate 142,404 of NZ_JACHEG010000003.1, read as the reverse complement.
CGCGCCGACACGCTTACCGGCGGCCTCGATCAGTTGGAAGTCGGACCTTACATAATGCTGCCTGACGCCAAGACCGCGGGCACGATGAGCCGCACCGGCTTCATCTATTCGATCAGCAAGCATAGCAAACAGCAAGAAGCGGCGGCAAAATTCATCAACTTCCTGACAACGGATGCCGAAGCTGCCCGCATCATCGGCACGTCACGCGCCATCCCCGCCTCTAAAACGCAATGGGATGTCTTGACTAACGAAAATCTCATCCCGCCGATCCAGAAGATCGGAACAGGTCAGATCATGGAACTCGATGAGAAGGGACTTGTGCCGCGCTTCTCGCTCTATTTCGAACATCCGCTGATCTACAAGCTTCTGTTCAATACATTCGAAGAACTTTCCTTCGACAAGACCACACCGGAGGAAGCTGCGCCGAAGCTGATCAAGGAAGCCACCCGGATACTGTCCCGCCTTTAGCGCGACAAGGGTCACCGGCCCGTGAAGGCCGGATGAGCCTGACCTTTTCGGAAAAGTGCGACGGCTGCGGTCGGCGCACTCACCCTTCCACGCGGCCAGCGGCCGAACATTTCTCAGGTGATGCGGATGTATGAAAGCAAACGCCTTGGCTATCTCTTTGTGCTGCCCTTTATTCTGGGCATCCTCGCCTTCAATCTATTCCCTTTCGCGGCCTCGTTCGCATTGAGCTTTACCGACTATCCGCTGATCGGATCGCCCACCTATATCGGGCTGGAAAACTACGAAAAGATGGTTTTCGACGATGATCTGTTCTGGAAGTCGCTGACGGTTACGGTGTCCTTCGCCCTTATCGTCGTTCCGGCCAGGCTCGCGGTCGCACTTTTCATCGCGCAGGTGCTGAACTTCAAGCTGCGCGGCATCAATTTCTTCCGCGCCGCCTATTACCTGCCGACCATTCTCGGTGGTTCGATCGCCATCTCCGTGATGTGGAAGTTCCTCTTCCAGCAGAAGGGGCTGGTCAACATCATCCTCGATACCGTCGGCATCGATCCGATCCCGTGGCTGGCAAGCGAGCGTTATGCGGTCTGGACGATCGTGGCGCTCAACACCTGGCAGTTCGGAGCGGCCATGGTGATCTTTCTGGCAGCACTCCAGGGTGTGCCGAAATCGCTTTACGAAGCAGCCGAAATCGACGGTGCATCCTTTTGGCAGCAGTTCCGCAATGTCACCCTGCCGATCATCACGCCGGTCATCTTCTTCAACATGATCATGCAGATCGTAAACTGCTTCCAGGAGTTCAACGCGCCTTACATGATCACCGAGGGCGGCCCGCTCTACTCCACTTACTTCATGGCCATCTACATCTACGACGAAGCATTCAAATATTTCAACATGGGCTACGCCAGCGCCCTGTCCTGGGTCCTGTTCTTCCTGATCGTCGCGATTGCAGGCGTCCTGTTCTGGTCCTCGAAATACTGGGTCTTCTATTCAGGGGAAAAGGAGAAAGCGCGATGAGCAGTGAGACAATCGCAACCGCGCTGCCGAAAACGCGAATCCCGTCGAACGCGGAAGTGCTGCGCACGCAACGCAGGGAGCGGATCTCGCTCACCTTGCGCTACCTGATACTGGGAAGCGTCGGCCTATTGATGCTCTACCCGCTTTTCTGGCTGCTGGGTGCATCGTTCAAATCGAACCAGGAAATCTTCACCACGATCTGGTTCCTGCCGCGCGACCTTACCCAGCTGCTCGATTTCAGCGCCTATTACAATGGCTGGATGACGCGGACCGAGTTTACCTTCGCAACCTACTTCCTGAACTCGTTCCTCATCGTCATCCCACGGGTTATCGTCACGCTGATCTCGTGCACGCTGGTGGCATATTCCTTCGCACGCTTTGAATATCCGGGGAAAAAGCTCCTTTTTTCCATCATGATCGGCACCATGCTCCTGCCGCCGATCGTGTTGCGCGTGCCGCAATATCTGATGTTCAAGGAACTGGGCATGATCGACACCTATTGGCCGTTGATCCTGCCGTCGGCCTTTGCCGTCGATACGTTCTTCACTTTTCTCGTCGTCCAGTTCCTGCGCGGCACGCCGCGCGACATGGAAGAGGCCGCGATCATTGATGGTTGCAACGCATTGCAACTCCTGTGGCACATCGTCGTGCCACTTCTGAAACCGGCGCTGATTTCGGTTGCCCTCTTCCAGTTCATCTGGACGATGAACGACTTCATCGGGCCGCTGATCTACATCTCCACCGTCGAGAAATACCCTGTGTCGCTCGCGCTCAAGATGAGCATGGACGTCAGTGGCGAGGTCGAGTGGGCCAATATTATTGCAATTTCCATCGTAGCCCTGCTGCCGTCACTCACCGTGTTCTTCCTGGCGCAGCGCTACTTCATCGAGGGTGCGACCTCGAGCGGCATCAAGGGTTGAGGAAAGGGAGCCAATCATGGCTAGTGTTAATCTCGAAAAGATAGTCAAGACATATCCCAACGGTTTCGAGGCGGTGCACGGCGTCGATCTTGAAGTGCGCGACGGCGAATTCATGGTCTTTGTTGGCCCGTCCGGCTGCTCGAAAAGCACCATCCTGCGCATGATTGCCGGTCTGGAATCGATTTCGGGCGGCGAACTCAAAATCGGCAATACGGTCGTCAACAATCTGCGCGCCAAGGAGCGCGGGATTGCCATGGTATTCCAGAACTATGCGCTTTATCCGCATATGAAGGTCTATGACAACATGGCCTTCGGCCTGAAGCTGGCAGGTCTGCCCAAGCAGGAAATCCACGAACGCGTCACCCAGGCTGCCAAAATGCTGGAAATGGAGCATCTGCTCGATCGCCTGCCGCGCCAGCTTTCGGGTGGGCAGGCGCAGCGCGTGGCTGTCGGCCGCTGCATCGTCAAGCGGCCGGAAGTGTTCCTCTTCGATGAGCCGCTCTCCAATCTCGATGCCAAGCTGCGTGCCTCGATGCGCGTGCGTCTGACAGAACTTCATCGCGAATTGCGTGACCGGGGACAGCCATCGACGGCAATCTACGTGACCCATGACCAGGTCGAGGCCATGACCATGGGTGAGCGCATCTGTGTGCTGAAAGACGGCACGATCCAGCAGGTGGACACGCCGACGACACTCTATGATCGCCCGGTCAATGCCTTCGTCGCTGGGTTCATCGGCTCGCCCGAAATGAACATCCGCCCGGCAACGGTGGTGGCGCGCGACGGCGGGTTGGGCGTTGAGATCGGCGATACGATGCTGCCGCTTCCCGCTGCATATTCCGATGCGCTTCGCAACCTGATCGGCCAGAAGGTGCAGTTCGGCATTCGCCCGGAACATATCGGCACGCCCCGCAGCATTCTTGCTGCGGGATCGCAGGAACGTGCTGCCATCGCCAATTGCACCTTCCGCCTGCGCGAGCATATGGGCAACGAGGTCTATACCTATTTCGATCTCGGTGGCCACGAGTTTGCCGCCCGCATCCCGACCGATTTTGCCGGCGAGATCGACAAAGCAGAACGTGGCCAGACGATCCCACTCGGTTTCGTGATGGACAAGGCACACATATTCGATGCGGATAGCGGACTGAATTTGACGCTAAGCGCACTGCCACCGGCATAAGCTACCTGGCTTGACAGGTAACACCTGCGCCAAAGCACGCAGCACATACCTGTCAGCTGGAGCTGCGCAAGATAAACCGCCTTCCCTTGAATAGGTTCGGCGGTTTGCTGCAGTTCGAAGAGGCTTCGCGCGCAAAGACGGGTCTGCAAAGCTCTTGAATAGCTTCGAACCTGTGACCCTATGGTTCTGAAGCATCAAGTCTCTGTTTTAGCTGTCAACTGCCCTTCGAGAACCGCTTGGCTGACGCCACGACTTCGGATCATCTGTAAGTAGTCGATAGGACACGCGGTAGCTGAACCCGTGCGCACAATTTCGATCATCCGCATGCCGAATGTTGCGCCGCACAACAAATACGCACAATAATTCGATCGATATGGACGTGAATTAGGAAAGATTTAGTCAATATTGAACATTGATCTTGCAATGCGAGATCGCCTTGATCGCGCGGAGGATATCGGATCGGCGTGTGCAAGGGGAATTGCGTCTCGTGCCGGTCCCTTTGGGGGCGTTGCAATGAAATTTTCGGTTCGAAACATACTCGTCACCGTGTTTGCGGTTCTCAGTTTCACAGTGATGGGTCTTATGTCGCAGCAACTGCTGCGGCAGATCGAAACCCAGCGCATCTCCAGCCAACTGGCGGGCTTGGCCGCGCTCGATAAATCGCTGTTCGATGCGCTGCTCGGCATGCGCGGTGAACGCGGCGCCATCAGCTCAGCCGTCAAGCTGGAGCCGGCGGATATGGCCTCTACCCGCAAGAATATCGAGGATGGCAGACGTGATCTCGATGCCGCCTTCAATGATGCCACATCGATCATCGACAGGGTCGAACCGGCAAGCCTGAAGGTTAGCCTCGGCCCGGTTCTCGAAAACTACCGCAAATGGCTGGATCTTCGCGCGAAGGTGGATGCGGGACTCGCCCTTCCGGTCAAGGATCGCGATGCCAGTATCGGAAAGAACGCGCTCGGCCTTGCCGACCAGATGCTCGTCGATCTCGAAAAGGCATCCTATCAGGTCGAAGCGGTGATCAATGCTCGCGGTCCTGCCATGATCATGTTCACGCAGCTGCGTTCGCTTGCCTGGACCTCACGCACGCAGCTCGGCACCGCCAATTCGTCGATCGTCGGTGCCATCATTTCCAAGCAGCCGCTTTCGGCAGAAAAGCTAGCCGAAATCGCCGTGCAGGACGCCCGCGTGTTTCTGGCCTGGGACGTGATCTCGCAGATTGTTGCAAGCGACACTACGCCGGCCGCCATCCGCGATCTTCACAAGGTCGCGCAGAACACCTACTTCTCCGGCGCCTATGCCGAACAGAAATCGGCCGCCATCAAGCAGTTCCAGGCCGGTCAGCCCTTTGCCATGAATGTGGATGACTGGCGCAAGCCCGCCGGCCCGGCACAGGCATCGGTTGCCGATATCGCCTCGGCATCTCTGAAGGAAATGACTGCTCTGACCGCCGCCAATGCGGCCACGTCTACACGGTCGATCGTCATCTATGGCGTTGCCACCCTTCTGGCTCTGGCGCTTGCCATTGTCGGTTTCTCTACCATCATCTTCCGTATCGCCAACCCGATCACCGCGCTGACCGGCGCCATGCGCACGCTCGCCGCCGGCGATCTGTCGGTCAAGATCGATGGCGCCGCCCGCAGGGATGAAATCGGCGATATGGCTCGCGCCGTCGAGGTTTTCCGCGAGGCCTCCATCCACAACCGCCAGCTTGAAGAAGAAGCAGTCCGTTCTCGCCAGGCGGCGGAAGCCGAGCGCATTGCCTTCCAGAAACGCGCTGAAAGCGAAGCCGAAGCGCGCCTCACCCAGGCGACTTCCGGCCTCGCCTCCGGCCTGCGCCGTCTTGCAGCCGGTGATCTTCTCTGCGAAATCGAAGAGGAGTTTTCCGAGCAGTTCGAAGCCCTGCGCCACGATTTCAATAGCTCCATCCGCCAATTGCGGACAGCGCTGGAAGGCGTCGCCAAGTCAGCACTGACGGTTCGCAGCGGCAGCGACGAGATTTCCACTGCCTCAGACCAACTTGCCAAGCGCACCGAACAACAGGCCGCCTCGCTGGAAGAAACGGCCGCGGCACTCGAACAGGTTACGACAAACGTCAAGCAGACGTCGGAACGAGCCTCCGAGGCTCGCGAGATGGTTCGCCATGCCAGCGCTCGTGCAAACTCCTCCAGTTCGGTCGTTTCGAACGCGATCGATGCAATGGGCAAGATCGAGGCAGCGTCCACACAGATAGGCCAGATCATCGGTGTCATCAACGACATCGCCTTCCAGACCAACCTTCTGGCTCTTAACGCTGGTGTGGAAGCTGCCCGTGCGGGCGAAGCGGGCAAGGGATTTGCGGTCGTTGCTCAGGAAGTCCGTGAACTCGCCCAGCGCTCCGCGAACGCAGCCAAGGAGATCAAGACGCTGGTCGGCAATTCGGAAGCCGCGGTCACGCAAGGAGTGGCGTTGGTCAACGATACCGGTGACGGGCTGAACGAGATCGCGAAGCTCGTCTCCGCAATCAACCAGCACATGGACGCGATCGCCCTCGGCGCGCGCGAACAAGCATCGGGTCTCACTGAAATCAACACCTCGGTCAATCACATGGACCAGGTAACCCAGCAGAATGCAGCCATGGTTGAAGAAATGAATGCCGCTGGCGCTGGCCTTGCTGATGAAAGCGGCCGTCTCTCAGAGCTGCTCATGCGTTTTGAGATGCGCCAAGCAGCTGCCCAAGTGTCAAGAATGCGCGCCGCCTGATGAAATGAGTTCCGTAACTTTATCGTAGGTCAGAAAAGCCTCAATGCGTTGCGCTCAGCCACGAGCGCAACGCAACATGAACAGAAAAGCACAGTGGATCCGACTTCAAGTAATGCCCATTTTCGGCCAAAGGGAAAATGATGCCGCACGCAATCATCGCGCCGACGAACTCACTCAATACATTTTCAGGGCATCCGCCTGTTCGCGATGCACCTAAACGCTACGAAATGGCCAAGGCACTCGTGGTTTCTAGCTCGAGCTCTTGATAAGACTGGACTAGGCCTTGTGCCAACAGCACCGGCAGTACGGCGATATTCAAGAGGCAGTGGTGCGGCCCGTGAGCAGGCATAGACGAGGATCGGCTTGAAATGCTGAGCCGGCTAGCGTCGCTCACGGATTTGCTGGAGCATACTCCTGCCCGCATAAACAAGCTCCAGCAGGAACGCGAGCAGCGAGAGCATCAGACAAATGATCGCCCCGCCAAAGAACCATGGCAGGTTCTCCGGTCGAAGTCGAATGGAGAGGCCGCCTGCAAGAAGATTAAGAATAGCAGCACAAGTACACAAACCCGATACCACTCCGAAGATGACTGCTACCTCCAGAATAAGCGTGCGACGGCTTAAATAGGTTAGCCATTGCACTCCTCTCTCTCCCAAATCGGGTTTGTCTCCGACTTCATTCAGGCGGTCCGCAACCCTGCCCAGGCGCAGGCTGTAGATACTCACGAATGCTGCTGTCCCGGCAAGCAGAAAGACAGGCGCCAACGATGTCTGAATTATCCCTGCATACTGGTTGATGATGGGTGGTGTATCCATGTTTCCTCCTCGTTCAAGCGTCGCCCTCCCCTGAGAAGTTCCGGAGCCCTCTTCGTCACCGGAGCAACACCTGAAGCAATAGAGAAATGGTAGGGCAGACCGGAAGTCTTGGCTATCCTGCAGTCAAGCCGGCCAATGCAATTTGCGCATAGACCCGCCGAGCAAAGCTAGGCCTTGTCGGACGCAGTCACCCTATTGGGTCTCTCGACCAGATGGAACTTGGCCTTTCGGCAAAATCTGGCTGGTGAAGCGACAGCCAAGCTCTATCGCCTCAAGCGCCGCGCCTCGTTTGCTATCGGCAGGATCACGTCTGAGTCTTTCCAACATCTCGATGAGCTCCAGGATCGGCCCGGACCACCGCATTTTGGAGTCGTCGTCCGACATTCGATACGCTTTAGCTATATCGCGAAGTAAAATTCCCAAGACCGCTCGACGTTGTTTGTGAGAAAGATTGCCCCACAGCGCCTCAACATCTGTCTCTCGAGCGATCACAATCCGTTACCTCGCAGACGAACCAGAAATCGTTGCCAGTTACTTCTCGCCTCCACCACCGAAAATCACCGGCTTCCGGTTTCATTCCTGATTGGCGCCCGTTCATTAGAGCGGCCTCGCAGTCATGGCGGGTTTCCATCGATGGTTGCGGCTGGCTGTGTGTTCTTGTTCAAGGCCTGTAATGCTGCCGCAGACGCATTGCCCGCAGCCCCCTCTCCTCCGACATTCACCGTCGGCTGTGCGAACTGAATTCCGTTCGAGACGAAAGCCTCACGCAACAGAAGGTTTGCACGCCTTCGGATGAAGGACTGCATCGGAGAAGGCTTGAGCGTCATCCCGAAGCTCAGCACCATTCCGTAATCGCCGAATTCCTCGACGCCCTTCATCTTCAAGGGTTCGATGAAAATGGGGCCGAACTCGGGATCCTCCAGCATTGTCGCACCGATCCTTTTCGTCAATTTCCGCGCCTTCTCGACATCGGCGTCGAAACCGACAGAAATGCGGAATTTCACCACACCCCAATCCCGGCTCATGTTCTCCACCGCACCGAGTTCGCCGAATGGGACGGTAAAAATAGGCCCCCGGTGGTGGCGGAGACGGACAGACCTGAGGCTGAAGCCCTCCACGGTGCCCTTGTAACTCTTCGCCTGAATGTATTCTCCGACCCTGAACGCGTCGTCGAGCATATAAAAAACACCGCTGATCACATCCTTCACCAAGGTCTGCGAGCCAAAGCCGATCGCAACCCCGAAAACCCCTGCTCCGGCAATCAGCGGGCCGATCTCCACCCCGAGTTCCGCCAGGACGAGAAGCACGGTTATCGTCAGGCCGACCGCTGCCAGCGCATTTCGCAGTATCGGAAGCAAGGTGCGCAGACGCCCGCGACGCGACGTTTCCTGTGGTGTCAAACCTGTCTCGTCACTTGTGACGAGCTGTCCGTCGATCCAGCATTTCGCCATGTGCCACAGGAGATCGGCAACAAGCACGACTGCGACACTTTTCAACAGCCCATAAAAGACCGCCGAGAGTGCAGGATCCCGCTGCGCAAGTCCTTCCGGATTCATCTTCCAGACAAAAACGAGCCAAGCCAAGGCAACGACGATGATCGCGGCACGCGCACCGCGTGTGATAAGCACGCTCCGCATCCCTGTGGCATTCGGCACCAGACGCAGTGCTGCTTTTCCCACTGACTGGAGCGTAGCAGGCAGGATCAGCGCAAAAGCCCCGATCCAGAAAAGCCCCTTTAATCCCAGACACCAAAGCGCCCAGATGACGACCATGGCAAAAGTCAACGTGAACCTACGTTGCAGGCTGCGCGTCCGCACCGACCAGACAGCCTCCAGCAGCAAGGCCAGAAGGAGGATCGAGCTGAGATAAGACAGGGCATCCACTACGTCCTGATCGATACCGATCAGAGAACCGGCGACCGAATTCGCGATCGCCAGCACTGCTGCTCCCACTAGAATCTGTGCCCGTATCAGGCCCTCCCTTGGGACTGCAAGCACAACCAATGCAGAAGCCAACCGAAAGCCCACGAAGGCAATCAGGTAGACAAGCAGAGCCACACGCACAAGTGGCGGCCAGTGAACGGCGAAGAATATGATGGCCAGCGGCACGGCAAAAACGAAAACGGACAGCAGGCCGTAAATGCCATTGTCGGCATGTGACCGCATGCGAAGATAAAGCCGCTCAACAATCATTCCGACAAGGATGAGCCCAGAAAACATCAGGAAGACCGGTGCGTATCCGTTGGAGACAGCATCCTCCCTGACGCGTTTGGCAGCCTTCAGAACTTCAGCTGGGATTCGGGGGATTGCCGCAGCAATCCTGTCCATGCGGGTCCGGATGGCCGTTTCCCACGTCGAGATCGAAGGTTCGGAAGACGGTGTCGGAGACGGCGTGCTTTTATCCTCGGCCCGCTTGATCCAGGACTGGACCTCGGGATCCTGAAGCAGTGTTGTAAGCGCTTCGATCTTTTCGGGCAGAGGGGGCGCCGGCTGCGAATAGGCAGGCGCGGCGGCTAAAAGCAGGAACAGCGATAGCGCCAGCCACTTCATTATGCGTACGTCCTGGATAGCTACTCAGCAAAAATTATTGCCCCGAATGATATCCCGGACGTTGCCTGCGTATACGTAGAATACCGTAACCTACTGGCGAGCCGTACGAACTGGCATGCTCCATGTGTCGCTCTTTGACACCGTAGATGTTTATCTCTGACCCGGCTTTGGCTTCTCATTGTCTTCAATGAACCAGAGCGTTCCCGAAACCTTGAAAAGGAATGCTGTCGTCCAGCCGAAAAGGAGGATGCCATTCACGCCTTCGATCGCACTGCCGATCCTCCAGCCACCGGAAAGCGTGACGTCGCCATAGCCAATTGTTGCAAAAGTGACGGCCGAAAAATAGACGGCCTCCTCCATGCTTTCGAGCGCACCCAATGCCCGGTAAGCCACAGCCCAGATGACGATTTCAAAAAAATGAGCAAAAACAAACCCCAAGACAAAGACGTAGGTGAGGCAAAGCCGGGCTACGCCGGATAGATTTCGGGCATTTCTGACCGCGCCTATGCACAGGCTGTACAGACATGTCACGACCAGCCCGTGAATGATGATGGTGAAAAACAGTATGCCGGCAGAAAGAAGGATGACCATGAACATGAAGGATGCCCCGTTTCCTATATAAAGTGCTGATCGGCAATCACATATTCGCGGTTCCGCTCTCTCTTTCAGCTGTCATGCGGATCGAGTTTCACCGGGCTTGAGACAGAGGCCTCGATACTGTGCTGGAAGTGGCGAACCCCGTCATCCACACGCTTGAACATACGGCTGTCGCCGAGATGTTCAGCGAATCCTGACGCGCGGACATAGTCGAGTACATCGGGGTTGAGGCTCGCGAGCCATAATGTCACTCCCTGATCCGCGAGATTTCGATCGCTCGCGATCACCATCTGCATCGCGGAATATTCAATATCGAACACCCTGCTCAGATCCAGCAACAGGACCTTCGGCTTTCTTTGCAGCACGAGGTCGCGGATCCGATCGGCAACCTGCTGCACATTGGCGAAGAACAGCCGCCCTTCCGGGCGCAGGATCAATAGCCCATCCACAATATTCTCTTCATCGTCCTTGTCCGAAACAGGCCGCAAGGCCCTGTCTCCGCGAGCACGACCTATTACATGTATGCGTGGGTTTGCGGATTGGCTGGATAGGCCGAGCAGAGAGACGATTATCGCGACAACGATACCCTGGAGCGTGCCAAAGAACAGCACCCCCACCAGCGCAGCCAAGGCCCAGCGAAATTCCATCCGCCGAACCTGGAGTATGCTTCTGAACTCACTGGGCCGGATCAGACCGAGTGAATAGACGATGACGATTGCAGAAAGCGCTGCTTGAGGCAAAAGCCCCAGCAAGGGGGCGAGTACCAGCATCGTCGCAACGGAGACGGCGGCCGTGACCAGTGAGGCGCGCTGGGTTTGCCCTCCGACTGCACGTACGACCGCGGTTTGCGACGTCCCGCCCCCGGCTGGCATGGCGCCGAAAAATGCGCCTCCGAGATTGGACGCACCGATGGCGAACAACTCGCGATTAGGGCGGATTGGAGGATCCGAAGAAATTGCGAAAGCGCGTCCTGCGGCCGCGGTCTCGGTGAAACTCATCAGTGCCACACCGATCGCCCCAGGCAACAGCATCATGACCAGATCGAGATCGGGCACGGTCACCGTTGGCAGCGCCCGCGGAATCTCGCCGATAATGGCAACTCCTCTGTCGCTCAAGCCCAACATCCATGAGGCGGCAATCGCGCCCCCGACGACAGCAAGCGGCGCCGGAGAGTGAGGGCGGATCCATTCCACCAATAACAACAGGAGAAGAGCGGTCAATCCGACAATTGCGGTGATTACCGATGCTTGGGGAAGCTGCTCCACAAACGCCAATATGTCTCTGAAGAAGCCGGCCTTGGTGATGTGAAGCCCGAATAGCTTCGGCAACTGATCCAGGATGATTACCAGCCCTATGCCGGCCTTGAACCCAGTCAGCACCGGCACCGAGATGAAATTGGCAACGAAGCCCAACCGTAAACCGGACGCAATGAGCAGCAGCGCGCCCGTCAAAGCCGTGAAGGTCGCAGTGGCGACGATGAGCTTGCTTGGATCGCCATCGGGTACGACTAACTGCAACTCAGCTGCGGTCAGGATTGCGATGGTTGTCGTCGAACTGACGCTCAACACCCGTGACGAACCGAGAAAAGCATAGATGATCATCGGCACGAATGCCGTATAAAGGCCGACGATCACAGGCAATCCGGCAACCGTCGCGTAGGCCATGGCCTTCGGCAGAACGACAGCCGCCGCCGTCAAGCCAGCAATGACATCTCGCCGGATGCTTCCAGCGGGGGACAGATCGGCAGTGCTGCCAGAGGGTGATGGCCCGATCATCGTTACCGTTCCTTACAATCGTGGCGGAAACTGCCTGTCTCCCGCCAAACCGGATATTCACGCACGAGGTCGCCCGGCATCGACGATCCCTACCCTGCGATCACATTGACGATTACGCTTCCCCAGGTGGTCAGCAGGATGTGGCCAAGCGGCACTGCCGGCGTATACCCGAGCACCGCGACTGTGCTGCCTGAACGTTCCTGAACTGCCGCCATGGCCGCCGTCATCGTCTGCGCCCCCGCAAGTCCGCCAAGAAGCAGGATGGGGTTCATCTTGAGGACATAGCGGCCGAAATACAGCCCGACGATCAACGGCGTTATCGTCACGATCATGCCTCCGAAAAGAAGACCCAGTCCCGCTTCCGCGATCGCCGAGAAGAAGACAGGTCCGGCATGCAGACCGATCATAGCCACGAACGCCGAAAGCCCCAGGCCGGTCATCAGCGAGACACCTGCGTCCGGTATTCGACCGAAAAGCGGGAAGCGCGTGCGCAAATGTCCAACCAACAGGCCTGATAACAAGGCACCGACGCTGGTGCTGAGCGAGATCTGCATGCCGCCGACCGGAAACGTCACAATGACGCCGACAAGCCCACCTAGGAAAATCCCCAGTCCCAGGACGAAGAAGTCCGTCGTCTGCGTCGCGGATATGACTGTTCCGATTTGTCGGGCAGCTTTGCCGACCACCGCTTCCGGCCCGACAAGTCCGACAATATCGCCACGCTGCACGGTAACGCCGGGCGCGATCGGCACCTCGTTTCCACCACGGGTCACCCCGCGCAGGTAGAGGCCATGGGCGAGGTTTCCCTCTCCCAATTGTGTAATCGTTCGCCCATCGAGATCGCGGTTGGTCAATATGACGTCGGTGGAGACGACCGGCATATCGAGCAGAGCCTGGTCCTCGATCTCCTCGGCATGCGGGCCGATCAACCTCACGAGTTTTGCGCGCTCACCCGAGACGGCAAGAACATCGCCAGGAACGATCACCGTCGAGGGTGTCGCATCGATCAGGGCATCGCCTCGACGCAGCCTGTGAATGAACAGTCTCTCGCCCGAAGCCTGCCGTTCGGCGGCAGCGATGGAGAGACCCGCGACCAGTCCGTTTTCGGCAACCCGATATGCCCGCAACTCGAACCGGCGCCATGCGGACGCCACTCCCTCGGATCGGCGGACGATACCCAGTTCACGTTCGAGTTTCAGCGCTTCGGCAGACAGGTCGATCCCGAGCAGCCGGGGAGCGACGACACTGCAGAAGAGGATCACGCCTAAGGCGCCGAAGACGTAACATACCGCATCAGCCACAGCGATATGCGCCACAAGACGTTGGCGCTCCGCATCGGGTAGCGGCAATGCATTGATCGCCTCGGCGGCAGTGCCGATCGCCGGACTTTCCGTCAGTGATCCAGAGAGAAGACCTGCCGCGAAGCCGGGATCGAGATCCAGCAGTCTGGCGATGGTAATCGCCATGCCCAGCCCGGTGACGGTGACCACCACGGCGAGCAACATAGGCTTCAGCCCGTCTCGCCTGATCGACTTCATGAACTGCGGGCCGACCGAATAGCCTGTTCCGAAGAGAAAAAGGAGAAACAGGAAGGACTTTGCCATGGAGGCAATCGGCACATCGGCCAGCTGTCCGATCGCAATACCGGCAAACAGTGAACCGGTCACAGGCCCCAGGCTAAAGCCCGCAATCTTGAAGGTCCCGATCAGATAGCCGATGCTGATCGCGAGGAACACCGCCAGTTCGGGATACCTGATAAGGAATTGTTCGGTCCAGACCATTGAAAACCAGCCTTGTCTGTTCCCGGAACGCGCCGGGCCAGAATGCCCGACGCCTAAGATCCGGTACCATTCTCAATGCGATCGCTTCTCGTCCTTGCTCTTTCGTGGTCGTTCTGCCACGGCAATCGCATCTGAACGGATAAGCTTCAGCCCCCTCGCCTTTTCGAAGCCGTGGATTTCCTTCACATCCAGTTTACGCATGAAGTCGATCGTCTCCTGCGTCAGGACCTGGCCCGGAACCATGATCGGAAAGCCCGGCGGATAGGGGATAACGAAATTTGCAGAGACCATTTCCGGCCCGTCCTTGAGCCGCTTGTCACATTCGGCACCGAACAGGGGCACATATTCGCATACCGACGCATCATAGGCCTTGAAGAACGCCGTCCGGATATCACCCTCCGGCGTGTCGCGGCCTGCATCGTGACGAAACGCCTCATGGAAGTGGCTGAAGTTGGGCAGATCCGGTACGTCCGTCATGAGTGATTTCACACGCGCAGCAAAGGCAGTGCGTTCGCCTTCCCCGCCATCGGAGAGGCGCTCCTCGATGGACTGGCATATCTCGACCAACACCCTGATCAGGTGTGCGACATCGCTGCGGGTGTTGTTGATGTTGGATTGCAGCAGCACACTGTTGCGGGACGTCTTGTTGAGCTGGATGCCGTATTTCTCGGCCAGCACGCCCTTGAATTGCGTGCCGTCGAAGCCGGCCGTGCCGCAGACAAGCGTGATACGCGTCGGATCGAGATAGAACTCGTCCTCGTGCATCGCCTTGGCGGCATCCGCCCAGGTCGTGCCGTCGCGGATATACCCCTCAAACCCCGACTGACGATAGGATTTGGGGATCATATCATCGGCATCGAGCGCCTTGAAATACTTCGAGATCAGCTTGTGCTCGTTGACGCTACGCCGGATCTTGAGTGCAATCTCGATCGCGTTCATCACCAGCCCGTAGCCTTCCAGCTCCATCTGCCGGCGAGCAACATCAAGGCTCGCGATCAGTTGCTGATTGGGGCTCGTCGATGCATGGGTAAACACAGCCTCGCGGAATTGCGCGGCAACGGTATGAAAATCGACGTCCTTGACGAGAAGCATCGATCCCTGCCGGATAGCCGACATTGACTTATGGGTCGAATTCGTCTGGTAGACACGAAGCCGGACAAGACGCGGATCAGGAATGAGGCGCGCCGCAAGCAGGGCATCATCGCCGGGATTGTCACCGAGTTGCGCCTTCTGCGCTTCGAATGCCTTGAGAGACGCCGGATCACGCAGCCAGTCTTCGATTTCCTCCGCGGCACCCATTGCTGTTCTTGGGCGCAGGAAGGGCGAGAAGCGGGCGAAACCGGACCAGGCTTCGTCCCACAGGAAGATCAGATCCGGCTTGATTGCGAGGCATTCCTCCATCACCCGCCGCACGTTGTACATATGACCGTCGAAGGTGCAGTTGGTCAAATCCAACAGCTTGAGCCGTTGTAGCCGACCTTCTGCCTTCAACGTCAGCAGCGCCCGCTTGATCGTCGCAAGCGGCACGGCCCCGTACATCGAATATTCCGTCATAGGAAAGGCTTCGACATAATAGGGCTGCGCGCCCGACAGAACCATTCCGTAATGATGCGACTTGTGGCAGTTGCGGTCGACGACGGCGATATCGCCCGGAGCCAACAGCGCCTGCACCGCCATCTTGTTGGAGGTTGACGTGCCGTTGGTAACGAAGAAAACGTGGTCAGCGCCGAACGCCCTAGCCGCCATATCCTGAGATCGTTTGATATTGCCCGTTGGCTCAAGAAGACTGTCCAGTCCGCCGGTCGTCGCACTGCTTTCGGCCAGGAACAGGTTCAGGCCGTAGAACTCGCCGAAATCGCGGATCCAGTCCGACTTGAAGACCGACTTTCCTCTGGCAATCGGTAGAGCATGAAAGGTGCCGATCGGTCGGCGGGCGTATTTCTTGAGATTGTCGAAGAACGGCGTCTCGTAGCGCGCATAGACACCTTCCAATACGGCAAGGTGCAATTCGAGCATCTCTTCGACCGCGTAAAAGACCCGTCGCACGCCCTTCGCATTGGGGTCGCCTGCGATCTTTTCCACCTCGCGATCGGACAGCAGATAGACGTCGAGTTCCGGGCGAAGCCTGCGCAGGGCACCGGAAAGCCGCAATGCAGAAGCGTCTGCACTCTCAACCTCGCCGAGCGGATCAAGGACGGAACGCAGTATCGGCGCATCGTGACGCGAGCGATAGGGAAAACCTTCCGCGAGAACGACGGCGACGATATTGGGGTTGAGGATCGTCGCGCAGATGGCATCTTCAAACGAGCCGACCATCACCGGCTCGTAGATGAATGCATCCTCGCGCCGCCGCAGCCGGCGTATTTCCCGTGCGAAGGCCGGCCATCTGGCAGCCGGCTGACTGTTGACGAACAGGACCTCGAAATAGGGACGCCGTTCACTGGCCTCATTCGTCGAGGGCGGCAGGATGTCGGGAACCTCCGACGCCGACATCTCGTCGTGAACGTCCCATTCCGCCGACCGGCTGCGATATGCATCTGTGAGCAGTCCGTTGGAGATGCGTCGGGCCAATCGCGCAGCACCGCCGGCATCATTCGCCGCAATGCTTTCCCGCAGTGCGGCAAGAAGCTGAGGCCCGGGATAGGCATGATATTCCTCCACAGCCTCCAGGGCGCTCAAGACTGCCTCCAGCTTCAACCTGTCACCCTGCTGTTTCGCCCAGGCATCTGCCATCGTCGTCAGTTCGCGCCATTTGTCCGCACGCGCCGAATGGAGGAGGAGGAACTGGTCGATCTGTGCGTTTCGATTTGACATTTCACGCTCCCGTTGTTTCCCGATTATGGTTGGCGGCACCGGTCGAACCGGGCCGCGCTTCCCGCCGCTGGCGATGAAAGAAACTGCAGATGCAAGGACTTGCGCATCGTCGAGGGTGACGAGTTTCTTCACCCCCGACCTGTCTGCTTCAGGCCAGAAGCAGGACCAGAACCATGCCCCAGATGGTCAGCAATGTGTTTCCGACGGCATAAGTTACGGTGTAGCCCAAGCCCGGAATTTGGCTTTTTGCCCGGTCGTTGATCATCCCGAGGGAGGCCGTCGTCGTGCGTGCGCCGGAGCAGCATCCCAGCAGGATTGCGGGATGAAAGCGGAAAACGTATTTGCCGACATACATCGCAAGGATCAGCGGCACCGTCGTCACCATCACACCCCAGAGGAACAGGCTGAACCCGAGCTGTTGCAGACCGGCGACGAAGCCCGGTCCCGACGAAATGCCGACCACGGCGATGAAAACGTTGAGACCGACGGAATTCATGAACCAGACGGTAGGCGAAGGTATGCGCCCGAATGTCGGACGAACCGACCGAAGCCATCCGAAGAAAAGGCCAGAAATCAATGCCCCGCCGGATGTCGAGAGCGTCAAGGGTACGCTGCCAACCTTGTAGGTCATCGCCCCGATCAAAGCGCCGATCGCGATAGCGGCGCCGATGAAGGCCACGTCGGCGATGTCCGTCTGTGCGTCCGGCCGGCCAAGAGCGTTTGTTGCCGCAGCGGTATCCTGCGTGCGCCCGACAATCGTCAGAATATCGCCGCGCTGCACCTGGGTGTTCGGCAGGATAGGAATTTCGGTTGCAGTCGCACCGCGAACGATCTTGCGCAGAAAGACGCCACGTGCGAGCGGCATGGATGCAAGCTCGGCAAGCGTCTTCCCGTCCACCGCCTTGTTGGTGACAAAGACATCGACACCGCCGGCCGGGACTGCGAGCAGTTCCTGGTCGTTTATTTCCTCCGCCACGCTGCCGATGAGATCGACGAGGATTTCCCTTCGACCTGCCACGGCGAGAATGTCGCCGGCGGCGATTACAGTATCGACGGTTGCGTCCTGCACCCTTCCGTCGCGCCTGATGCGTTCGATGAATACGCGTTCGGACGGAAGCATACGTTCAGCCTCGAGTACGGTCAGCCCCGCGGCTCGTCCCCCCTCCTTCACCCGGTAGGCGCGCAACTCGTAATGATGCCATGCAGTCCCTGCACCACCCAGAGCCTTCTTGCCGCCATGCTCGAGTTCGTAACGCTTGCATTCCGCTTCCAGATCTATGCCCAGCAGAGATGGCCCGATCAGCGCAAGGACGATGGCGGAGCCGACCGTCCCGAAAATATAGGTGACGGCATAGGCGACAGGCATTGCATCCAGCATCGCCTTGCTCTGCTCAGGCGGAAGACCAAGACGGTTGATGGCATCCGTCGCCAGCCCCATCGAGGCCGAAATCGTCTGGGAACCTGCATAAAGCCCGGCGGCAGAGCCGATGTCGTAACCGGCGATGAGTGCGCCGAAATAAGCCGACCCCAGGCAGAAGAGGCAGACGACGGCCGCAAAGATCGCTTGCGGAATTCCGTCCTTCGCGATCCCTCTCACGAACTGGGGGCCAACCCCATATCCGATCGCGAAAAGGAACATCAGAAAGAATGTCGACTTCAATGGCGGGGAAATGGTGATGCCGAGCTGGCCGATGAGAACCGCGGCAATCAGTGTTGCAGTGACGGCACCCAGACCCAGCCCTTTATAGGTGAATGAGCCGAAGTAATAACCAAGGCCCAGCGACAGGAAGATCGCAATTTCAGGATAGGTGCGGAGCGTGTTTACGAACCAGTCAACCATCGGTCCCTCTCTCGGTTGATCGCAGGGGCATGGGAGGTCGTTTCCCTCTGAATGCACCCGGACGGCTCTCCTTTGCTCCAAACCACGTGCGGGTGGAGCGCCGAGCTCAGGGTCGCTCACCAGAGAGGGTTCGCGAAGTAGAATACGGTATTATACCGCGGCGGCTGACACTGGTTATAAGCGCGCGCCCCCGAGCCAGATGGCCTGTCCGCAAAGTGGGAATGGAGCTAGTGGCGCGGCGGCCGCAACAGGATGACATTGGCTCGTGAGAGGGCCTGTTCGATTTCCTTGGCAAGGCTGTCGATAAGCTCTTCATACTCGAGCTGCCTTGCATCTCTGATATCGGCAGGCAGATGCCGACATTCGTTCAGAGCGGTTTTGACATCCGCCAGGTCCTCGCAAAGAACCCTGAACTCTTCATCGAGTTCGAACAGGTTATCTATTTGTCTCAGCAAATCCGGAAATCGCTCGCGAGCTGCGGCAAGTCCGCGCGAATGTGGTGCCTTATCTGAGCTGGATCCCATCACACCCCCACGAAGGCTTCGATTGCGACAGATTGGTCATCGTAGCGCGGTTCGGGAAAGCGTGGCGTATTATACTCGAAGTTACCGAGCCTCCACCGGGAGACCTCTCCTCGCCAACCTGACCTTTCCAATGGCCGTCGGATCATTGCATCACCTAATCCGGTGCGATCGAAGTTACGCGATCGTCGAACTGACGACCGTGAGCTTGCCGCGACGCGCCGTAACACAGAGATTACGGGAAGTTACGAGCCACGCGAGACGGGCCGCACTAGATTAACCGAAGGCTCGCAATCAACGCGACAGCATACCGCTATTCTTGGCCGTGTTGTTCATTTCTCCCTGAGGCCCAATCTCAACACCGTCAATGGTTCTGCCGTCTGGACTGCGTTTTCCGATCACAGCTTGGCCTCATCATGGGCCGGCATATTCAGGCAGTACAGGAGGCTAGGATGAACCAGTCGCACGACGCGGGTCACGAGATCGGAAAAAAAGAAAAGAAGTCGTGGAACTATGACAAGGAGCTCAGGAGGCTCCAGGTGGAACTGGCTCACCTTCAGGCATGGGTCAAGGATTCCGGCATGCGGGTCGTCATCATATTCGAAGGGCGCGATGCCGCCGGCAAAGGCGGGATCATCAAACGTATCCTTGAGAAGGTCAGCCCCAGAGTGTTTAGGGTTGTCGCGCTTCCGGCTCCGACAGAGCGTGAGAAATCTCAGATCTATATGCAACGCTATATCGCGCACCTTCCTGCAGCCGGCGAAATCGTGATCTTCGACCGCAGCTGGTACAATCGGCCCGGCGTCGACCGGATCATGGGCTTTTGCAGCGAGAAGAAGGCACGCCGTTTCCTGGAGCTTGCACCACGTTTCGAAGCCGCGATCGTCGAAAGCGGCGTTCTGCTCCTGAAGTATTTTCTCATCGTCAGCGAGGAAGAGCAGGAACGCCGTTTCAAGAAGCGCATTGAAGATCCGCTGCGGCAGTGGAAACTGAGCCCGATGGATGTCGAATCCTATCGGCGGTGGTGGGACTATACTCAGGCCTATGACGAAATGCTGCGCATGACCGACACCGAGCACGCGCCTTGGTGGATCGTCCCCTCGGACGACAAGAAGCGTGCCCGCGTGAACTGCATCGCCCACATTCTCTCATCCATTCCCTATGAGAGAATAGCGTTCAAGGTCCCTGATCTCGGCAAACGCCAGAAGCGGCCGAACGATTATATCGAAGATCAAAGTCCTCGACATATCGTGCCTGACATCAGCCGATCAGCACGCCACGGTGATTGAGCCCGTTCGTCAACCAGCGAGGCCAGATCATGAACACCGCCGCCCCAGCCGATAAGCAGGAGCCGCATCCCGTCGCGGCAAGCCATATCTCGATCGAGGCGCGCGTAAGCGATATCGTCCGGATCGGGGTCATCGCGGCCTTCACCTATTGGTCGGCACAACTGATCGCACCCTTCGCCCTGATCATCATATGGGCGGCGATCATGACAGTCGCGCTCTATCCGTTGTTCGACCTTCTGACCAAGCTCCTCGGAGGACGGCAGTTCCTGTCGGCATTCACTCTCGTCGCCGCATGTCTTATTGTGATAATCAGCCCTCTGGCGCTCGCTGCGGTGAACTTTGTCGATACCCTGCAGACATTTTTTTCGGATGCCGTCGGCTTCCACATACCGAAGGCGCCAGAGCGACTGAATGAGGTTCCGATCATCGGAACAAAGCTCTACTCCGCATGGAACGAGGCCGCCACCAATCTGGCGGCCGCGATCCTGTCGTTCAAGCAGCCGTTGCGTGAGGCGGGTGGAGTTATTCTGGGCAGGGTTCTATCAATCGGCGGTGGGATCCTCAGCTTCATCGTTTCGGTAATTCTGTGTGGAGTTTTCTTGACCATGGCGCCTCGCCTCGCCTCCGGCATCCAGATCGTGGCGAGCCGCATCGCTGGCGAAAGAGGTGTAGGATTCGCGAAACTGGCGGGCACGACGGTGAGAAACGTTTCGCGCGGCGTGATTGGCGTCGCGCTGCTCCAGGCCATCTTATGCGGGCTGATCTTCATGGCCTTTGGGGTGCCGGCGCGAGGAGCTCTGACCTACGGTGTCTTCATTCTGTGCCTGATACAGATTGGGCCAGCTCTCATCCTGTTACCGCTGCTTGTCTGGATTTGGTTTTCATGGCCTTTCAACGTCTCCGCTCTGTTCACGGCAATTATCGTCCCGGTCATGCTCGTCGACAATATTTTGAAACCGATCCTGATTTCCAGAGGACTTTCGACGCCCATGCCGGTCATTCTGGTCGGGGTTATTGGCGGCACGCTAACCCACGGGCTCGTGGGACTTTTCATCGGTCCGATCGTTCTGGGCGTATTTTATGATTTGATCGTCGCCTGGGCATGGCCGCAGCCGCCCGTTTCACAACCATCCACCTCTCTCGAAAAATCACCCGAGGAGATCGTGTCGGAGAATTCACCCGGAACCTGAAATCAACACCCACTCATACTCAACTCATCTCAGAGCAATAGCGAGAAACTTCGCGTTCAATTTCACGGCAGAGGTCTTCGTATTCATGAACGCGGTTCACGTCGGTTGGCCGCTCCAATCGTAGACGATCCAGCGCGATTGTCGCGAGGTCGTAGGATTCGAAAAGATCGGCAATCGTGTCGCTGACATGGCTGCGGAGCAGATCTCGCAATGCAGGCAATTTCAACATCAGTTTGTTGCGCCCGCTGCGGGCATTGGAAGACTGCATCCCGATTGCCTTGGTTTCGACCTCTCCGACAAAATTCGACGAGGCACCAGATAGTTCCAATGTCGCAATCAAAAGCTTGAAAATATCTCGGCGACCCGCTGCGGGTCGGGCAATGCATGAAGCACGATAGCTGTAAGTATATCTCGGAAGCTACCCATTGCGCAGAACGCGGCAGCGCGTGATCCCGCGCTGCCGCTTTTGTTTTAAGTCTTACGGAAGCCGCATCGACCAGCGGCTAGTCCATCGTGATATCCCAATCGTCACCCGGATTGAATAACCGGATTTGCGACACACGTTCTTGCGTCTCGTCTCCCAGGTCCTTCTCGTAGACGACCCCCGAGTAGTTGACGATGAAGGTTTGGACGCCCGTGACGCCATAGGTAACGGGCCAGGCGATCAGTGCAAAACCGTTCGTCATGTTACCATTCAGGATATAACTGTACTCGCCGCCCAGCACATTCGGCCCCTGAGCCGTGAGAATGCGGTATCGGTAACCGTAATACCCTTCGCCCTGTTTGGCCTTGCTGAAGGCTGCAGATTCGAGCATCGGCCCCGCCGGGCTTTCCTCTTCATCGTCTTTGGCTTGCCAATATAGTCCGTCACGTTTGCCGGGCGAGCTGATCAGCCGTTGAGCAAACTCGAGAATCTGATCCCCGTCTTCGTCTATCCGGGCATATTCATATTGGGCGTCGACATAATCCCGCATGGTATCGATCGTGACGAGCTCATTCTCGCCAATCCGTCGATTGACGATCTCTTCCAGCCCTATCTCCGTGTCGAACGACCATTGCCCGTTGGCCTGCTTGGACAAAGGAAAGGGCAAGGGCCACAGGACATCTCCGACGGCAACGACCTTGAACCCCCTCACGTCCTGAAGGCGCAACTGTTTCGCTGCTCCCTCGCGGATCAGATCGAGGCTCGTCATGGCCTCGCTGCTGTCGCGTAGCTTGCTGGCATTGAGCCCAAGCAGCTTTGCCAAGCCGTCGACATCCTGCGCCTTCAGCGCCTTGCCGAATTCGTCCATTGCGGCTGACGGCTCCGCGAAGGACGGTGGCATCTCGCCTTTGAATTCCTGAAGGTTTGTCTTCTGCGCAGCCTCTGACGGTGTCGCGATGGCCACTGCAGCGGCCACGACAGTCAGGCCAGCCAATAATCTAATCTTCTGCCTCATGATCTGTCTCCAAACACTGGTAGGAACGTTTATCTGCGGCCACCACCGCCGCCGCGGCCACCACGACCGCCGCCGTGATGCATGGGGCGTCCGCCGCCGCGGGGTGCCGCGCGGGGGGCGCCACGCTGTCCGCCGCCCATGCTGTGTCCTCCACGCTGAGAGGCGACGGATTCCCGCCGTCCCGACTGGACATTGCCGAGCGCATTCGGTTGCCGTGCGCGATTGTCGGGTCGAGCGGCCATTTTCGGCTTATTCGCCTGCTTGGCCTTCGGAGCGGATTGCGAACTGCGACGCTGTTCCGCCGCCGGCCGATTGGCCGCCTGGTTGCTACGGTTTGCTGCGGGCCGATTTTCGGCAGCCCTGTTGGTTGCGGGTCTGGTTCCCTGTTTCAGCCCCTCAGCAGTCTGCCGGCGAACGTCGTCGGGGCGGGACAGGTTTTGCCTGTTTGCAATTCCGTCGCTAGCCTTGCGATCACGGACCTGATTTTTGAGGGAATTACGATTGTCCGAAACCAGACCGGATTTTATCGCGGAGCGATCGAGATTTGCGAACTGGTCCTTGCCAATATTCAACTTGCTGCGATCTACCTTGCTCCAATCGACGTCGTTCCATTTCAGTTTGCCGTTGAAATTCCGGTCGTTGAAGCAGTTATTGCAGTCGATATCGACATCACCGCCGTTCCATCTTCCGCCCCAGACACCCCAGTCGTCCCAGTTGACGATGGCCGCCCAAGCAATCCCCGTGACCGCGCCGGCGAAAAATGCCGCGCCGGGATAGTAGTAGTTGTCGTAGTAACTATCGGAATAATAAACCGGCTGGGCGGCGTAGCCCGGCTCATAGAGCATCTGCGGCGGATATTGCGGGATATAGACCTTTTCCGGATCCGTGGGGCGAATGATGACGTTTTCATTTTCGACGACGACGGTGATCTTTTCGTCCGTCTTGATCAGATCCTTGGCCATTGCTTCGTCTCGAAGCTGCTGGATGGCCACAAGCACGTCCTTTTGCTGATAGGTCAGCGCATTTCCAAGTGCTTGTGTCCAGGCAAGGTCGTCGCTCATCATCTTGACGACGTCGGGGTAGTTGAGAAGCGAGATCACGCTTCCATCCCACCCTTCATTCGGTTTCAAATCCTTGTTCTTCTGCTTGGCCTGCAGGAACCGGTCAGCCTCGACAATCTGCAGCGGCAGGAGTGACGCGGCAGAGATCGCAGCAACCAATTCGTCCGGGTAGAGCGCGATCCGCGCCACCAGAATTTCGAGCTGGTCCTCCGACAACAAGGCAGTTTGCGCAGGCGCCTGAACGGACGTCGCTGTCGGATTAGGTTGGGGCACCGGCGCCTGGGAAAAGGCGGGCGCGCCGGGATATGACGAGACAAGTGTCAGCGCGGACAACCCGGCGACCAACGTGAAGCTTTTCGATTTCATCACTCGTCAACCTCATCCTGTTCAATGAAAGATCTTGCGGGCTGGAGAGGTCGCGTTCGCGTCACAAAGTATGGGATACAGAGGAAGAATTCTGTGTCTCGACGCAGTTCGGCAGCAACGGACGTTGCGGCAGCCCAGGGGACATATAAACCGCCAAATCGGCGCTGGGGCGTAGTTTACGCGATCCTACTTTTCGCCCTTGACGCGTCCTGCAGGCCGAAAAATG
Source organism: Aliirhizobium wenxiniae (assembly GCF_014201355.1). GTDB lineage: Bacteria > Pseudomonadota > Alphaproteobacteria > Rhizobiales > Rhizobiaceae > Neorhizobium > Neorhizobium wenxiniae. Next base: position 117,814 of record NZ_JACHEG010000003.1, on the reverse strand, counting down.
GCTGAGGCGGCAGGATAACCTCAGGCATTCAAGTGCATCTGTTGAGGCCGCAGTGTCCTTATCGGCCTCGCGATGCTGTTCGGTTATCCGCAACGAAACAGATACGGATCCACCAGTCAGTCAATTCTCCTGCTTCCCCCAACAGCGGCGGGGAAAGTGCCGGAAAACCAGAAGCGAATCCGCCGTAAATTACACGATGTTACGAGCGTGAAACCCCGCTAGGCGCGTATCGTCGTTATGAACCCCAAGGTCGCTTGTGCAGACGCCTATTCGCGTGAGTTCTACGGCTCATCGACGTCGCGAGAGACGGCAGATCGCAGCACCTTCGGTCGTTCGGTTTTGATTGTGACTTATTCTGCAAAGGGAAATCGCAATGGCGCAAGACATTCATCCGGCGGCGATCGATCACCTGCCGGCTTTCATTACCGAGCCAGGCCAGACTGATTATCTCTTCGTCGCCGTTGTCGTCTTCCTGATCGTGGCCATTTTGGTCATCGGTAACCTCTACTTCCAGCTTCACGCCGTGCCTGAACGACTGGCACATCGCACCAGCAAGGTGCAGATGGAGATTGTCGCGGTTCTCGCCCTGATTTCGCTTTTCACGCACAATCATCTCTTCTGGATCGCTGGCCTGCTGCTCGCCTTCGTCCAGATCCCGGACTTTTCCACACCGCTCTACTCGATCGCGGAATCGCTCGGAAAGCTCTCCGGTCGCGATGTCCGCATGGAGCTTGACGAGAAACCCGAGGAGGAAATTACGCCACCTCCGGACAACGCCAATTTGAAAAACGCACCTGGTAGCGAGGGAGTTTGACAATGCTGGAACTGATGCTCTGCTCCCTCCTGACGATTTTCCCGGACTACCTCTATCGGCGCTTTGCGCAGAATAAGCGGATCGGTCGCGAAATTACGCTTTACACCATGTGGTATGAACTTCGCTGGGGTATCTCGGCTTGCCTGTTGCTTACCATCTCCCTGATCACGCTGATCTTTTATTTCCACCCCTCGACCAAAAGCGTAACCGCTGTTTTTCGCACAGTGACCATTCTGCCGGAAACGGTCGGCCGTGTTGATCAGGTCTATGTCGGGATCAACGAAAAGGTTACGGCTGGAGCGCCTCTTTTCCGGCTGGACGATTCAAAGCAGAAAGCCGAAGTCGAAACCGCTCGACGACAAGTCGCGGAGATCGATGCCCAAGCGCATGTGGCGCAAACGGAACTGGCGACGGCAGATTCACAGATACAGGAGGCGCAGGGCTCCTTGCAGGTTGCTGTCGACGAATACGAAATGAAGGTCCAACTGCTGGCAAAGGATGCCGTTGCCCGGCGGGAAGTTCAGCGGCTTGCGAATACCATTGAGGCCCGAAAGGGAACTCTCGGCGCCGCGATGGCAAAGAAGCAAACTCTCATCACGCAGATCAATGTCCTTTTGCCGGCGCAAAAGCAAAGCGCCGAAGCAGCTCTGGCTCAGGCACAGGTGGAACTGGACAAGACAGTTGTCTACGCTGGCGTTACTGGAACCGTACAGCAATTTACCCTCCGCGTCGGAGACGTGGTCAACACGATGCTGCGTCCCGCGGGCATTCTCGTGCCGGCCGAGGCGGGACGCGGTAATCTAGTCGCGGGTTTCGGGCAGATCGAAGCGCAAGTCATGAAGAAGGGTATGATCGCGGAGGCGACATGCATCGGCAAGCCTTTCACCATTATCCCTCTCGTCGTGACCGAGGTCCAGGACGTGATCGCCGCCGGACAACTGCGCCCGACCGACCAACTTCTTGACGTCCAACAACTGAGCAAGCCCGGAACACTGACGGTTTTCCTGCAGCCTCTTTACGATGGCGGCCTTGACAATATTCCGCCCGGCAGCAGCTGCATCGCAAATGCCTATACCAATAATCACGAGGCTCTCGCGGACAAGAATATCGGCGTGGCGCAATGGTTTTTCCTGCATGCAATCGACGCAGTCGGTCTCGTGCATGCAATGATCCTGCGGATGCAGGCTCTTTTCCTCCCAGTGCAGACATTGGTTCTGACAGGCCACTGAACTGCAATTGATTAATATAGGTCCGCCGCGTCGATAACGGGCCGTGAACATTCAAGGCGCCAGCTGCATGCAGCCTGGCGCCTTTGTCGAACGCAGGAGTACATGAATAAAAGCCCAAGGTCCTCGCACAATTGCCCATAATTACGGCCCCTGGAGACGACAAACTAACTGACATATTGTCAGTTAGTTAAGCTTGTGCTTATGTGGCAGGGTCGCGAGTGGAACAGTGTACTTTCAAAGTACGAGGGGGAGCGATGGAAGATGCAAGATCTAGAGAGCCGAACTTTCTCGAGCCCTGCGCAGAGGAAGTAAATACACAGCTTGAACGAATACTTGCCTGCGAGCGGGTAAACCTTCCCGAACGCGCACGGAAATTTCTCCGCTTCGTTGTCTCTGAAACGCTTGCGGGACGTTCAATGTATCTCAAAGCATACACGATCGCGGATGTCGTCTTCGGAAGGCGCAATTTCGATGCGCAAAGCGATCCTGCAGTTCGGATAGAAGCTGGCCGCATTCGCCGTGAACTGGAGCGCTACTACCTCATGGCCGGACCGCGAGAGCCGGTCATCATCACGATCCCGAAGGGTGGATATGTTCCGACATTCGAGAGGGGAGCAAGTTTTGTCGAAGAAAACCCGGATGGTCCGCTCGCAGTTACGCCAAGCAGCGTAACTGTTCCGGCACCCGACCCTTTGGTGGATCTTCCTTCCCCCGGGAACCGACTGATAGTGAGCCGCCTCGTAATAGCGGGATTGACCGCAGGGGCGGTGCTCGCCGGGCTCACTTTCTTTCTCCACGATATGCGTAAGCCGCTCCTGAATAATAGTGACGGCCGCGCGTCCATTGCCGTCGATCTATTCGACTATCCTGTCGACGACAGGGACCTGTCGAAGATATCGCAGGGCACCACCGATGAACTCATTGCCAAGCTCGTGAGATTCAAAGAGATCGTGGTGATCGACGCAGCTGCAGACGAAGGGAAACCTTCGAATGCGAGATATCTGCTCGAGGGCAACCTGCGAAAACACCAGGACATAATTCGATCCAGCGTACGATTGGTTCGCCAGTCGGACAATGCCGTCATCTGGGCAAGCAACTATGACACGGATCTCAGCATCCAGAGCGTGCTGGAGGCGGAAACGGCAGTCGCCGAAAGGATCGCAACGGCGGTAGCGCAACCATTCGGCGTCATTTTTTCGCCCGATGTGGCGGCGACCGGAGGCTGGGAAGCTTATGACTGTGCCCTTTCCTACTACAGTTATCGCAGGATGATGACAAAAGCCGCGCTAGCGACATCTCAACAGTGTCTGACGGCCCTGATACAGAAATACCCGAAGGATGCCACGTCGCTCGCGATGCTGTCGCTGACCAATCTTGACCAGGTACGCTTCGCCTACAAGCTTGGCATCGTTCCGCCAAAAGAGGCGCTAGAAAGGGCCTCTGAACTCGCCAACCGTGCGTTCGCCATCGATTCGCAAAATGCCCGTGTGCTACAGGCACTCATGCTGTCCTATTTCTTCAGCAACGATGTCCCTGCCGCCCTGGAAGCAGGCGCAGCATCCTATGCCCTGAACCCAAACGACACGGAGGTCGCCGGCGAGTATGGCTTACGGTTGTCCATGAGTGGGAAATGGGACACCGGCTGCGATCTTGTCAGCAAGGCAGTCAGTCATGGTGCCGGCCCAGCGGGATATTACGAAGTGGGGATGGCGCTTTGTGCGTTCATGAGGGGAGATCTTCAGGCCGCGGAACTCTGGTCGCGGATGTCAGACCTGACCTATAACCCCATGCATCGAATGGTTCTGGCCTCAATACTCGGCGCCTCGGGAAAGACGATACAGGCCCGTAAGGAGCTGGATTGGCTGAATGCGAATGCGCAGAACTTGATGCCAAACATAAAACGGGAAGTGAAGACACGGCTCGCCAGGCCCGAAGATCAGGACAAGGTTTTCGCTGGCTTGCGGGCAGCCGGATTGGCACTCACAGAGGACCCGATCTCCAACTGATCTCACTCATCTCTGCATCAGCCATCAGCCAGGTCGAAGACAGTAGATGATACGCGATGCTACAGGGCACCTTTGAACCTGCATGTTAGCTTCCTCAATCAGTATGAGGGTATTTCGCTGGGATACACATGCAGAGATATGGCACGGCAGTCCTGATCGTTCTTCTGACGAGTTGTGGGCACCCGAAAGGTGTAATGGCACCGGTTCCGGCACCGATCGGCGACACCAAAGTCGCCGGCAAGGTCGATATGCTGGTCGCGACGACCCGCCAACCCTCCGGATCGACAGCAACACTGTTCGACGGCGAGCGGGGCTCGAAACCGCATTTAACCGAGATTACGGTCTCAATTCCCAATGGCCGTGAGCAGGGCAGTGTTCAGTGGCCAAAGAAATTGCCTCCCGATCCCAGGACGGACTTTGCCGTTACGAATGTCCGGCAGATGGAGACTGTTGCCGAGGGCCGCGCCTGGTTCAAGCAACAGGCCAATGGCAGCCATGCCCTCGTTTTCATCCATGGCTTCAACAACACCTATGGCGATGCCGTCTTTCGCCTCGCCCAGATCGTCCACGACAGCAACATGCAGGCGACCCCCGTATTGTTTACCTGGCCGTCACGCGCGGAAATCACTGGGTATCTGTACGACAAGGAAAGCACGAATTACTCCCGTTCGGGGCTGGAACAGGCGCTGCGAACGCTTGCCGGCGATCCCAGCGTGAAGGACATAACCGTACTGGCGCATTCGATGGGCTCATGGCTCGCGATGGAAGCGCTACGGCAGATGGGGATCAGAGACGGCCGGGTCGATCCGAAAATCAAGAACGTGATCCTTGCCTCACCCGATATCGATATTCAGGTATTCGCAAAGCAATATGTAGAAATGGGTGAACCGCGGCCGCGCTTCACGATCTTCATGTCGAGCGACGACAAGGCACTTGCAGCCTCCAGCTTTATAACAGGACGCGTGTCCCGCCTGGGGGCAATCAATCCAGCCGAAGAACCCTATCGCTCACGGCTGGAAAAAGCGGGCATCACCGCAATCGACCTCACGAAAGTGGAGACGAAAGACGGCCTCAACCACGGAAAATTCGCAGAAAGCCCGGAAATCGTGCAGCTGATAGGGCAACGCCTGATCATGGGACAAACCCTGACGGATTCCAATGTCACGCTCGGTCAGGGTATCACCGCAGTGGTCGGCGGAACGGTGACAAATATTGGTGCCGTTGCCGCAAGCGCCGTGGCCGCGCCAGCAACGATCGTCGAGCAGCCCTTGTCAGCCAAGACAAAACGGCCGCCCGCGGAAACGACACTCGACGCAGACCTCAAGCCTCAGCAGCTCGTTCGGTAGGAACGGGATGGCCGTTGAGGCTCATCAAGGCCATGCCCGCTAATCTCGATCGCCAGAGATAGCTGCATGACACGTCTACTACCGTAAAATACGTCCCCGAACGGCTCTCGTCATGCCACGCTTCCGATGCGTTGATCACCGACAGAAAGAGAGCGCGAGATGCTGAACAGACGAATGCTTATCGTCACCATCGTGGTTGGTACGGCCGGCTTCGGCATGCCCGTCGCGGCGCAAACGCTCAGCTATGCCGAAGCAACAACCAAGCTGGCCGAGACCTGTGGGGGCGACATTCAAAAGCTCTGCAAAGGGCTCAATCTCGGAAATGGACGTATCCTCGAGTGCTTGCAACAGAATGCGGCCAAGGTATCGGCAGGCTGCAAAGGTTCTTTTGCTCAGGTTTTCCAATCCATCAGCAAGCGCGAAGAGGCCCAGTCCTCCTACGAGCAGACATGCAAGCGAGACATGAATGCGCGATGCGCCGGCGTCAAAGGCGACGGCTTCGTTCTTGCCTGCCTGGTCAAGAAGGAAAAGCGAGTCAGCCCGGAATGCTACCAGGTGATCACTGACGCAGGTTGGAGATGATGTCATGCAGCCTATGATTTCCAGAGCCGCACTTCTGCTGTTTTCCATCATGGCCTTGCCGATGGTGGTGCCGGAGCCAGCCTTTGCCCAAGAGGTTTCCCAGGAGCGGATCGTCAAGGGCCTCGGCAAGCTTACCGCCGCAGCCCCGGCGATCGATATCGAGATCCTGCGCCAGGAAGCAATCAATGGCGGCGACAAACCAATGTCCGCGCTCCCCAACTGGGGACGTTTAGCAAAGCTTCCGCAGATGGTGGTCGAGATCAATTTCGAAAACGATTCAGTTGCTATCCAGCCAACATCCTACCGAACGCTCGGAATGATCGCGGATGCGCTGCATCATCCGAACCTCTGGGACTACAATTTTCTTGTCGTAGGCCACACAAGCGCAACAGGCAGCGACGCACATAATCTCGATCTGAGTGGCCGACGCGCCGATGCGATCAAGGAGGTCCTCGCGACCACGTTCGCAGTCAATCCGTCGCGGCTTTACGCCGTCGGTGTCGGAGAGCATCTGCCGATCGAGGGGAGCAAGGAAGACGCATCCGTAAACCGCCGGGTCCAGCTCATCAATCTCGGTGTGTTCAAACGCAGATCCTAGCGATCGGCCGGCGCTCGTTTTCGTAAGGCCGGGTTCGCCCGACCGCATATCCGCTTATGCCGTGGCTTCGGAGATGAACATTTCGGTCCGAAACCGCTCAACAGATCCACAAACTGAAACGTCCCACCCGTTCGGGTTGGCGAGGAGGATATTATGGGTGACGCAAGCATTTATGCGAAATTCGAAGAACTGAGCCCGTTCGAGATCAAGGATGAATTGATCAGGCTTGCGCAGGTCGACAAGGCCGGAAAGGCCTATCTCAATGCCGGGCGAGGAAATCCCAACTGGATCGCCACCCGAGCACGCGAGGCATTCTTTCTTCTCGGCCAGTTTGCCCTGACGGAATCCAAGCGCACCTTCTTCGATGCCGAAGCTGGCGTGGCCGGTATGCCGCCAACCAGCGGCTGCTACGATCGTCTCAAGACTTGGACTTCCAAGCGCATCACGGATCCCGAGACGCCGGGAGCCGATACGCTGCAAGCGGCCGTCGATTTTGCGATCATGAAATTCGGTTTCGATCCCGACAAGTTTGTCAACGAACTGACGGACTCGATTATCGGCGATCACTACCCGGTACCGGACCGGTCGTTGGTGCACAATGAAGCGATCACCCACGAATATCTGATGTGGGCGATGTGTGCCGGCCACCGCCCGACAGCCAAGTTCGATCTCTATCCGGTCGAGGGCGGTACGGCGGCGATGTGCTACATCTTCAAGGCATTGAAGAATGCCCGCCTGCTCAATCCCGGCGACACGATCGCGCTCGTCACGCCGATCTTCACCCCTTATCTCGAAATGCCGCATCTCGAAGATTACGCCCTCAAACAAATCCATATTTCGGCGGAAGCGGAAGATCGTTTCCAGCTGACAGACGACGATCTGCGACCGCTGGAAGACAAGACGGTCAAGGCGCTGTTCATCGTCAATCCGGGTAATCCTTCCGCCGTCGCCATCGATCCGGACTCCATGGGAAGGCTGGTCTCCTTCGTGCGCACCAAGAGGCCCGACCTGATGATCCTGACGGACGACGTCTACGGAACCTTCGTGCCGAATTTCGAGTCCGTCATGGGGCACCTCCCTCACAACACGATCGGCGTCTATTCCTTCTCCAAATATTTCGGCTGCACCGGCTGGCGGCTCGGCGTCGTCGCCGTCGCCCAGGACAATATTTTCGACAAGACAATCCAGGCGATGCCGGAAGCGACACAGAAGCTCATGGACGCCCGTTACAAGGCGCTCACGCCGAAGCCTCGCGACATCAAGTTCATCGACCGGGTTGTCGCCGACAGCCGCGATGTGGCGCTGAACCACACCGCCGGCCTGTCGCTGCCGCAGCAGGTCATGATGTCATTATTCGGCCTTGTGGAGATGATGGACGAGAACAAGCTCTATCAGAAAGCCTGCATGGCAATATGCGAGAAGCGTTTTCACATGCTCATGGACGGCATGGGCATCGAATTTGCCGCGCGACCCTATTTCGACCGCTATTACGGCATCATCGACTACGAATACTGGGCGCGGAAATATGTCGGTGACGAGGTTACCGACTGGGTCAAGGAGAATGTGCATCCGCTCGACATTGCCTTCAAGCTTGCCGAGGATCACGGTATCGTGGTGCTGAACGGCTCTGGCTTCGAGGCCCCGAACTGGTCGGTGCGCGTATCTTTCGCCAACCTCCCGGACGAATCCTATTCAGCCATCGGGCGCGGCATCCGCTCCGTCGCGCGCGGCTATCTTCAGGCCTATCGTGCCGCCAAAGGACAAACAGCCCAGCCGTAAGTGTCGATTGGGCCAGACAGTGTTGACCCGCATATTTCTCGCCCGCCCGCAATGGAGAGGCAAGACAAACACGCACATAAATTGCCCCGTCAATCTTGTGAGGACAAGACAATGCGATATCATCGTACACAGGCGCGTTTTTCATTCCTCGGGAGCTCCATTCTCGCAGCTGCGGCCATCTCCCTGGGCCATTGCCCGGCAGCCAATGCACAGGGACCGCTTGACGACTTTCCTCTCGTCATAACCTGCCAAAATAAGGACACCTATCATGTGTTCTATCTCTCAAGGGTAGCGAAAGACGGAACGGCAACCTTTACGGCCTCCGATCGACTGGCTGGAACGATCACAGTCACCGGACAGGCCAAGGCGGTTGGTGACGCACTTTCAGGTGGCAGTTGCGCGGGAAAAAGCCTGGAAGATTTGCGGGCGTCCGGACAGGCACGCGATGCCAAACGGTGATTGACGCTGAAGCGGTGATCACATCACGTGGCCGCAGTAGGCTGGCATCATGAGGAAGCGGGAGGACTGGACTCAATCTAGTGTTCGCTCGTCGGAACTTTCCTATTAAAGGCCCCCTCTTCACCTCGCAGCCCAGAGTAAATTGCGTAAAATCCGGTAAAATCTATCGCAGAAGCCACCACCATGGTGCTTCCTCATTTGAGCTTAATCAGAACGCCATGTGAAGGAGCAACCAATGAAGAAGCGGATATCGGTTCTTAATCTTGTGATAGCCCTGTCACTTTTGATCCCGGCACCACCATCTGCCAACGCGCAAGAGACGACACGGAAAGAACATCGGAGAATGAATTGGGCAGAAAACCTGCCGGAATCGGTAAGGAATTTTCACGGCAAGCGCTTCACCGTTTTGCATTACCACACGCAGCATGAAACAGGGCACCATCCCAAACCTGGAACAAAAAAAGAAATAGAAGCTATCCGATCTGCTGTGCGAGGGAACAAGTGGCTCACAGCAGAGCTTAGGGCGAGAAAGATCAGACCCGAAGATATTCAGTGGGTTGAAAGAACTATGAATGGCAGTCTGATATTCTACATTAAATGACTCTTGCTTGGGTCAGTCCGAGAATTCATGACTACGGTGCAATCTGACCCGCTGCCGGTTTCATGGACATCGACTTAAGGTGTTCCTCCTAAAACCGGACTTTCACGCCCGCTTCCGTGCCGTTCTTGCCGAAGCGGAGGCTGCGGTTGGGCCGGATTGCGTAGATAGCGGTCAATGGCACGAAATCCAGCATATCTCCAATGTAGTAGGTCGGAGAACTCATTTCATGAGATTGTAGAATCTTATGCGCCAATACCCCGACGATATATCGCTTCTGTGTTGACGATATCCTCCCTTAATCTGTTTCCGTCATCGCCAGTCAGGTGGTGCCGGAAGAGAAATTGCGCCCGAACGGGCCACATGCGAGCTGAGTTTCTTAAGCCGCAGGAGAAGATGGAGACACAATGAGCATCATGCGTAAGACGCTGGGCTTAAATGCTGAAACCGAAATCCCATTTGTCGGATTCGGCACCTACCTCATTCCCGATGATCAGGCAGCCGAAGCCGTCCGTACGGCAATAGGCGTAGGCTATCGTCACATCGATACTGCGGCAGTGTATGCGAATGAGGATGGCGTCGGTGAGGGCATCCGGGCGGGCATGAAGGACAATGGCCTTACCCGTCAAGATATCTTCGTCACCACGAAGCTTTGGCCTGGCAATCCCGAATGGAATGAAGCGGCGAAGACCGAAGAGCAGACGGGCATTGAGGCTCATGAAAGCCTAGCACGTCTCGGGCTCGATCATGTCGATCTCTACCTCATCCACTCCCCCCATGGCGGCGCTGAGCGCTTGGGCCAGTGGAAGGCACTCCAGAAGCTGAAAAGTTCCGGGAAGGCTCGGGCGGTAGGTGTGAGCAACTATAATATCGCCCATCTTGAAGAGATCAGGAATTCCGGTTTGGCGATGCCGGATGCAAACCAGATCGAACTTCATCCGTGGTCGCAGAAGCCGGAACTTATCGCCTACATGCGCGCCAACAACATAGCCCCGATCGCCTACAGCAGCTTGGCACCGCTTTCCACCTGGCGTGCTGAGCCGGGACAGGACAGCGCAAAGACCAACGACATGAAGAATGGCGACGATCTGCTTCTGCGGACTGCCGCGAAATACGGTGTTTCAGAAGCTCAGCTTCTTCTTCGCTGGGGTGTGCAGAACGGTTATGCCGTTCTGCCGAAAAGCCTGAACCGAGAACGGATGCTCAAGAATCTCGACCTCGATGGTTTCTCAATCGACGAGAGTGACATGGCCGATATCCGTTCACTCGACCGTGGTGACGGCATCGCTTGGTCAATAGGGGATCCGAGCAAGATCAGCTGAACCGTTTAAGGAGCGCCGGAGAGTTTGTTCGAACTCTCGGGCGCTTATTTGTCAATGGCCGCCTGAAGTCTGGCGACCAGAGTATCGATCGTCACCCTGAGACGCGGTGAAGTAAACTCGGCAGCTTGCCAGACCGCGAACGTGTTGAGCGGTGTGGAAGGGAACTCTTCAAGCAACGGGACGAGACGACCGTCAGCGACCTCAGAGCGTACAAGCCAAGTCGGAACCCAGGCCAATCCCATGCCCTGTACCGCGGCATCGACTATCGCTTCCTGATTGTCGAATTGATATCGCCAGCGAAGCTCGGGTTCCATCAACTCGCCACCGGGGTGCCAAAGTGACCAGGGATAAGGCTGATCGTTTCGCCAGTAGACCAGAGCATCGTGCTCACCGATGTCTGCGACCGTCTTCGGTCTTCCTCGGGCCTCAAGATAGGATGGCGATGCGCAGACAATCTTTTTCTGGGCAGCGATCTTGCGGGTCTGAAGCCCACTTCCCTGTCCAGGCCCGTTGTTGCGAACCGCCAGATCGTAACCCTCACCGGCGAGATTGACCAAGGTATCGGTGTAGCGAAGGTCAAGCTCGAGTTTGGGGTGCTCGCGAGCCAGATCAAGAAGGATGGGCTGTACACAATACCGTCCGAAAAGCAGCGGCATGGAGATCTTCAGCTTGCCGCTGACCTCGCGTTTACCCGTCTCCAGAAGCGCCTCGCCCATGCGGATCTCGTCGAGCGCGCGCAGGCAGCGTTCGAAGTAAGCATGACCATCTTCAGTGAGGCTCTGACTTCGAGTGGTCCGATGAAAAAGCCTTGTGCCGAGACGGGCCTCCAGACGGCCGATGGTTTTTCCGACCGCGGATCTCGTCAGCGAAAGGCGTTCCGCAGCCTTGGCAAAACTACCTGCCTCAGCGGTTGCCACGAACACCGATACCCCATCGAGGTTATCTCTCATCATACACTTCTGTCGAATACATGGAACCAATTTCGGGATTAATTATCCCCACTGCGGATAAATAATCTACATTAATAGTGAGGTTACGCAAGCTTGATCGGTCCGGTTCAACAGAGCGACCATGAGAATAGCAAATCAAGGAGAGTGGTAATGAAGGTCTTCGAACTCCGTGGAGCGAACGGGCTCGAGAGCGTCGTTCGAGGAGAACGGCCTGAACCTGTTCCAGAACGCGGGCAGATCCTCGTCCGGATGAAGGCGTGGTCCTTGAACCATCGGGATCTGTTGATCGTCAACAACAACTACAACGGATTGGTGCCAAACGGATCCATCGCGCTTTCCGATGGCGCAGGCGAAGTTATCGCAGTCGGTGAAGGTGTTCGGCGTTTCAGAGCCGGTGATCGGGTTAGTCCCACCTTCTCCAGTTCATGGATATCAGGGCCGATGGCAGCAACCGATCCCGCAGGATTTCGGGGCGCGCTCGTTGACGGTGTTTTGGCAGAACTCGTCATCTGCGATGAACGCCAGGCCGTGATGATCCCAGACCATCTCTCGTTTCAGGAAGCCGCATGCCTTCCGTGCGCAGCAGTGACCGCTTGGAACGCACTGTTCGGTCCACGCCCGGTCCTGAGTGGCCAGACGGTTCTCACTCTTGGGACTGGTGGCGTATCAACCTTCGCCATCCAGTTTGCAAACGCGGCGGGGGCTCGTGTCATCTCGACCTCTTCCAGCGACGAGAAACTCGAAGTAGCGCGTCGACTTGGGGCAACCGAAACCATCAACTACCACGCTTCACCGGAGTGGCAGGACGAAGTTCTCCGTCTAACGGATGGCCGCGGTGTCGACCATGTCGTTGAAGTCGGCGGCGGCGGAACCATCAATCGATCCGTGGTAAGCACCACAGTTGGCGGCCAGATCCATATGATCGGAGCCCTTTCTACCGGCGCGCTGAATCCTCGTCTTCTCGTGTCATGGAAGACGCTTCGCGGCATCATGGTAGGCTCCGCGGCGGATCACGCATCGATGAACCGATTGGTCGATTTTCACCGGATCCAGCCATTAATTTCAGATGTCTTCTCTTTCGAGGATACGGTCGAGGCATACCGATATCTGGAATCAGGGTCTGCTATCGGAAAGGTCGTCATCAAAGCATGATGCGCGACAAGCCAGTCTCCCGACAGATTTTATTTAGTTTATCAAAGCGTCTCAGCCAGCTTCGTGTCGGGACACTTGGCTTCAAACCACCCTTGTCTTAACGACCGCTTTGGGCCGAATTCGGACATGTCGCAGAAGCGCTACAAGCGGACATTGCAATTGAAGCCGGTGGCCGGGTGTGGCCGATACAGCAGCAATGGTGCTGGTTGATTTGCCGACGGCGATGCTAACGACTGGCCGAGTGTCTCGGGGACTTTCCCTCAGCCCAACTGGGAGTATGAGAGAACTGGAGCTGCCGTGATGCGAATTACAATCCACCACGAAATCGCTGTCTGTATTCCGCCGGAGTGAGACCTACGACCCGATTGAATACTTTTCGAAATGCGCTCGGATCGCTGTAATGCACTTTCCAAGCAACCGTATCGACCGGGTCCTGGGTAAACTGCAGGAGATCGCGGGCTTTGTGCATGCGTAGGCGCTGCACGTACTCGCCTGTCGTGTGACCGGTAGCCTTTTGGAACCTGCGCATGAAGGTACGTTGTTCAAGACCAGCCTGTTCGGCAAGAGCACCAAGTCCGCTCTCCTTTCCTTCGCTGGCCTGGAGCCAATGCTGAACTTTCAGAATGGCCGCGTCACCATGGTTCAGGCGTGGAGAGAAGGTGCTATAGTAGCTCTGCTCTCGGCCCGGCGGATCAACCAGAAATGCGCGTGCAGTGTCCAGCATGACGTTGGGGCCGAGGAAGCGTTCGATAAGCTTGAGACTGAGGTCGATCCAGGCCATCACGCCGCCGGCCGTCAGAATGTCACCATCGTCGATAATGATCCTGTCCGTGTTGATCGAGACGTCGGGGAACGTTCGGATAAGTTGTTCCTCATACGTCCAATGGGTTGTGACCGTTCGTCCCGCAAAAAGCCCCGTCTCGCCAAGAAGAAAGGCTCCTTTACAGACAGAGCCAAGCACCGAGCCTTTGGAGTGTTGATCGCGAAGCCAAGCAGCGTAGACCTCTGCCACGGCCTTCGCAGGCGGATCGCCCAATCCGGGTGGAACAATGATTACCGTTGGATGCCCAGATGCTCCCGGCAGAGTGTCGTAGGTTCTCTCGGGTGCACTCTGGCCTGTAGCTGTGCGCCAATGGCTAATTCTTAGTCTTAGCGGGTTACCGCCGCCTTGCGCGCGTGCACGAGCCTCGGCGGCGGCGAAGAGGTCGGTCATTCCGAGCACCGAGGCGGCCTGTGCGCCCTCGTAGTCTACAATCCCTATCTCAGGGATGAACTCACCATTGTCCATATCGACCCACTATTTGTCATTACCGCCACTCACATGACGCAAATCGGGCGGATATTCTAGCTCATCACTTCAGAAAAGGAGATGCCTGATGAGCAAACGCGCAATAGTCATTGTCGACCTCCAAAAGGACTATTTGGGTTCGGGTCGGTTTCCGCTGGTGGGTATCGATGCTGCGGTCCTAAAGGCGACGCAGGTTGTAGAGGCCGCTAGGAAAAATGGCGACCTCGTCATCCATATCCGCCATGAAAGTCCTATAGAAGCGCCATTCTTCGCCATCGGAACCGAGGGCACAGACATCATTCCGGCAATCGCGCCTGGTGAAGGCGAGACTGTCATTACGAAGAATTACCCAAATGCGTTCCGAGAGACGGACCTCGCCCGCATCCTCAATGCCTCGGCGGTCGAAGATGTCGTTCTGGTTGGTGCGATGAGCCACATGTGTATCGACGCCACTGCACGGGCCTCGGCCGACCTTGGCTACCGCACCACCATTGTCGAAGACGCCTGCGCCACGCGGGATGTCGAGTTCAAAGGTGAAGTCGTTCCCGCCGCCATAGTTCACGCGGCCTTCATGTCGGCACTCGCATTCGCCTATGGCCAGGTGGTGTCCACTGCCGACTTCGCCTCGTAACTTAAGAACTGATCGAAAGTCCCTTTCATGAACATCAAAACGAATTCAGTAACACGACGGCATGCGCTGACGATCGGCGGCGCGGTGCTCGCGTCGTCGCTGATATCTCCATCTCTCTCCATTGCCGCAACCGCCGGCAAAGCTACCGACGCGAAGATCACTCAAGTCCGCAACGCGACTCTTATCGTTGAATACGGTGGAGCACGGTTCCTCGTCGATCCGATGTTGTCCGAAAAAGGCGCGTTTCCTGGATTTCCAGGATCGGCCCATAGCCAACTTCGAAATCCGCTCGTCGAACTGCCCATGCCTATCGACAAGATCATCGATGTCGATGCGGTCATCGTGACACATCTGCACCCTGATCATTGGGACGAAGCGGCGAAGTTGAGACTACCGAAGTCCCTTCCCATCTATGCCCAGAACGAAGCGGATGCCATTCTGATCAGGAGGGACGGCTTCAGTGATGTCCGCGTCCTTTCTGACAGTTCCGAGTTCAATGGCGTGAAGCTGACGAAGACTGTAGGTCAGCACGGCTCGGATGAAACACTGGCTGTTGCGGGCGAAATCCTCGGAAAAGTCTGCGGCGTTGTGTTTCGCCATCCCAATGAGAAGACGATCTACCTCGCAGGCGATACTGTCTGGAACCGCTTCGTCGAAAGCAGTATCGCTCGGTACAAACCCGATGTGATCATCCTCAACACGGGCAACGCCGTCGTGCTCGGGTTGAACCCGATCATAATGGGGCGCGAAGACGTCCAGGCTGTCCACAAAGCGGCTCCAGCAGCAACGATCATCGCGACACACATGGAGGCGATCAACCATTGCATCCTCAGTCGTGCTGACCTGAAGGACTTCGCCGAGAAACAGGGTTTCGCGAGAAGCCTTCTCATCCCGGCCGACGGGGAAGTCCTACCCGTCTAAGCTACGACGGCCGCGAACACGTATGATCGTAAGCGTCATGTGGTAAAATCGAGCTGGAGGGTGAAAAGCTTACATAGCTTACCGCCCTGCAGCTCGTTGTTCTGTTGCAGCCCCTAAGCCATGCGATCCTAAAGCTGGCAGAACGAGGCGACGGCTGCAAAAGTCGATCGGAAGATGTTCCGCAAGGGCCGACTTCTGTCGTAACTCAGAAGCGCCAACAGCGGTCATGAGCGACCATCCAAAGCGGATGATCTTCCGGTCACAGAAGTCTTAGCGAATCTGAGGTCGGCGGACATTCTACCCCGCTTCAAATATGCCTGAGGACCGCCAACCTTCAGCAGTGGACGACCCATCCAACGCTGACGATGAAGGCCAAAGCGGCTCCCATAGAAATTTGAAATCCTGAAAAGGCCATCCTAATTCCTCTCACAAGTGTGCATCCGACATATCAACGCGCCACCTGTCTGATGAGATTAAGCCCATAGTACGTCACAACGGCGCATAGACCGACAATCGACCCGTAATTGACGAAGAATTGAAGCGTGCTTTCGTTGAAATCCCACATGTCGAGCGAGTAGGTCAGCATCAGCTTGGACCCGAACGCCATGTCGAACGAGCTCTTCACGCCCCAGATTGTAATGACGAGCGCCACCGTGCGGAGTGCGATGGTGCGAACAGTGCTTCGCGCGGCGAGGCCGAGGGTTGCTCGGACCGTGTTCATCACGACCGTCCAGCGCGTGCCCAGGTGGATCGCGATGATGAACAGGGTCCAGTATCCCGCGAACATGTGGATTTCCCGAACCGCGAACGCGCCATCCAGCGCCATGAAGGAGAAGAGATCGCGCGATATCAGCAGGCTCGTCGCCAGCATCACAAGCATCGCGACCGCCAGACAGACGATCGTGATGATGTTGAACAGCCGAACGGTATCGCGTCGGCCCTTTCGGACGTTCCCGTACCAGCGCCGGTTGAAGACGTTGTGGCCGATCACCAGCGCAAACAGCGCTGTGCCGAGGATCTCATGGGACAGGTTGTCGAGCCACCAGTAGGCGAGACAGGCGATGATCAGCGCGACGGCCAGGAAATCAAGAAACAGGCGAACGCGGAATAGAGTGGTCATTCGAATTCGAACCGGCGCATTTCGTTGAACGTGTAGAGGAAATCCCGGTCCGACCGAGATGTGTGGCAGCGCTGACAGCGCGCGGTGTTCTCGTCCATGTTGATCGTGCCGTCCGGCTTGAACCATTGGAACTGCCAGTCGGCGGTTCGGCGATTCTCGTCATAGTCCTGGCCCCAGTTCTCGCCCTTCTCCATGATGAAGTAGCGGAACACCTTTCCGTCGCGATAGTCGACAAGGGCGACATGAGTGCCATTCGGGATCGGCTGCCCGGCCTTGACCGCCTCGATGGCCTCGCGGGTCGTCATGATGTGCTCGGTGACCTCACCACGGTTGACCGTCGTATAGTGAACGAGCTTATCGATGTCGGGCATCGTTACCCGTGTCGGCTCGGCCTGAACCTGCATGCCGACCATGAGGACGGTGGTGGCGACGAATGCGGCGGCACCGAAGGTTTTAAGGATATTACTCACCGACATCTCCGCGCTTCTGCCCGTATTGTTCATCGCTGACGCGTTCCATCCAGTCGACGGTCTTGCCATCCAGGGCTTCGGAAATGGCGATGTGCGACATTCCGCTGTCAGGGGCGGCGCCATGCCAATGCTTGACGCCGGGCGGTATCCAGACGACGTCGCCGGGACCAATTTCCTGAATGTCACCTTCCCAGTGCTGGACCAGTCCAGCACCTTCCGTCACGATCAGCGTCTGTCCGAGCGGATGTGTATGCCAGGCCGTCCGAGCGGCAGGTTCGAAGGAGACGAGGCCTCCTCCGACACGGGCTGGCGAGGTTGCCTGGAAGCGGGACTGAACCTTTACGGAGCCAGTAAAATATTCCGGCGCACCGGCGGTCGCCACCTGCGAGGCGGCACGCGTTACGGACACCTCACGATCAGGTTCGGCAAAGGCCGTTGTCGCGCCGAGTGCCATGGCGGCGGTGATGATGGATTTGGGGTTCATGGTGCAGTTCTCCGCGAACACATCTTTGGCGATAGCGGCGGCAGAGACGGCGCGCGGCCAACCCGAATAGAAGGCCATATGCGTGATGGTCTCGACGAGCTGCTCTTCGGTCACGCCATTCGCTTTTGCGCGAACGAGATGCGACCTGAGCTGATCCGGACGGTTGAGAGCGATCAGAGCACTGACGGTCACCAGGCTGCGGTCACGCTGGGAAAGCTGCGGCCGCTCCCAGACGTCAGCGTAGAGAACATCGTCGGTCAATTCCGCGAGCTTCGGTGCGATGTCGCCCATCAGTTGCTGGGTCCGGGATTTTGCGGACTCAAGGTTCGATGCTGGTTCCTGTGCCATGGTCGTCTCCAATCCAGCTCCGAGCACGATGGCTGCGCCAAGAATTCCCGACATGATTTTCTTCAAGGTGGTTTCCTCTCTGGATGTTTTGGCCCGCACCGATCTGCCGACGCACAGGCTGCGGGCGCTTGGCGCGCCCGCCCGGAAAGACCGTCAGGCCGATGCGAGGTGGCGGTCGAAGAACGGCTTCAGCTTCGACAAGGCCGCATCGACATATTCGGGGACCCAATAGGTCTCGATGTGCTTTGCACCTTCGATCTTGAAGAGTTCCTTGTCCGTCGTGCCCGTCGCCTTCGGGAAAGCGTCCTCGGTCATGTAGAGGGTGTCGGCATCGCTGCCTGCGATCATCAGCAGAGGCACGTCGATCAGCGCGATCTCGTCGGTCGCATCCCAACGCATCAGGTCCATCAGGCTGCTTGTCGTATAGCGGAAGGTCGATCCGGGATGGGCGTTGGTGCGCCAATAATACTCGTAGCCCTGGCGGTAGAGATCGAACGGCAAGGCGGCGATCTGCGCATCCGTCATATCGGCATCGCCGGAATAGAGGACTTCGCCACCAGCAGCTTCCTGAGCCCGCGCAGTGGATGCCTGCTGCAGGCGCTGCTGGATCGTGTCCATCTGGCTATCCTTGAAGCCATTACGACGGACGCGACCGGAGTTGAACATGCTGAGCGTTGCGAGCGCCTTAAAGCGCTTGTCGGTCTTGGCGGCTGCCAGAGAATAACCACCGCCGCCGCAGATGCCGAACAGGCCGAGACGCGCAGTATCTACACCAGGGAAGCTGCTGACAAAGTCAGCCATGCCGTGGATGTCCTCAATACGGTATTGCGGCTTGTCGGTGCTGCGCGGCGCACCACCACTTCCGCCTTGATAGGCGGCGTCGGCCGTGATCGTGATAAAACCCTGTTCCGCCAGGCGCTGGGCGTAGAGGCCTGTTGTCTGCTCCTTCACGCCACCATTGGGATGCGCCAGAACGATTGTCGGATATTTCTGGGCCGGATCGTAGTTCGCCGGGGTATAGACATTGGCAACGATGTCGAGGCCATTGAGCTTGTATTTCACCGGATGGATATTGACCTTGCCCGCTTCGTTCTTGGTGATCGCCCCATCATAAACGAGGGTGAAGGGGTTCTGCTTGTAATCGGCAGCGACTGCTTTCGTCGGCATTGTAGATACTCCTAAGACCGCACCGGACACGATGAGAGCGGATGCTCCCAGAAATTCACGTCTGTTTGCGTTGATGATATCGGCGGCCATTGCCTGGCTCCTTGTATGTTTGGGTAAGGGCGTCGAAGCTCTTTTCGCGCCTGCGGCGGTGGATCAGTCGAGCTTCTTGTCGGCGAGGAATTTCGAGACCTGGTCGGCGATCTCGACATTGTTCAGGTCCGACATCAGAAAGTGAGTGCCGCCCTTGATACCGACGTCGGGCAGATGGACGACTGTCGCATCGCCGCCATGCTTGTTAACGGTGTCGACCCAGAGCTTGGCCATCGCCAGACGCACACGCCAGTTGTCCCGACCGCGCTCAGAGGTCGGTTCGATCGGGAAATTGTCGCCGTAATAGATGATGATCGGCAGCTTGGTCAGCTTCTCGAAATCGGCGACGGGCACGACTTCGCCCTTAAGCGTGCCGGCAGCACTCGGCATGTCGGCAGGAACCTCACCTTCCGGGAAGATGAAGCCACTGCCGGGTTCAAGCGCCACGATGCCTGTGACATTGGTGTTCTTGATCGCGGTCAGCCAGCCGGGGCCGCCGGCCTGCGAATGGGTGAACAGGATGCCGGGTCCGGTCTTGTCGAACAGCGCCGACATCGCATCGGAGATCACGTTGGCATCGTAAGGCCCGGTGTTCGGTGTGACCGAACGGAGAAACTGGTCGAGGGCTTCAGGGCTGCGGTCGAACTGGACGTTCTGAAAATAGTCGGGCCATTTTCCGAGCCGGAACTGGTCGAAGAAAAGCTGGTCGTAGGGTGTCGGCTCGATCGTGGCCGCCACGGTGGAATTGCCAGCCCGGCCACGTCGCGGCTGATCGACGAGATAGGTGGAGAAGCCCTTGCGCAGGAAGATGTTCTGGAATCCTTCGCGACCGTCCGGTGTCGTTTCCCAGCTCCGGGCCGACTGGAAGGCTCCATGCAGCATGACGATCGGCAGTGCCTTCGGGTTCTGAGGCTTCTGATAAAAGACGTAGGCATGGTCGCCATGCAGGGCCTGACCCGCCGCGGTCGGCGCATTGTTGTCATAGGTGCCGGGTGTGACTGACACCGATCCACCGACCGCAAAGCTTCCCTGTTCCTGGATGATCAGGGGCTCCGGCTTTGGTGCTGTCTGGGCGTAGGCCGTGCCCGAGGAGAGGACCAGTGCGGAAACCGCAACAGCGGAAAGGGTTCTGGTGAACATGATCGCGATACCTGCCTTGCAACATGAAGTTGGACAGAAGCTACGCGAGCGCCATTCAGGTGATTAGATACCTATTTCCGATTGAAGGTATTAGCCTGCCTTATTAATCACGTTCCGTTGATTACCTCGTCATCCGCGATATCGCAGCGCGTCGACCACAAGGGCGAAAGCTGGTGAGGCGTGACGGCGGTTCGGGTAATAGAGGTGATAGCCGGCAAACGGAGCGCACCAGTCTTCAAGCACCCGGACCAGCCTTCCTTGCGCGATATCGTCAGCCACGAGATCGTCCGGCATGTAGGCGAGACCGAGGCCGCGCCTCACCGCATCGAGACGCATCGCGATATTGTTGAACACCATCTGCCCGTCGACTCGGACCTTGAGCTCATGCCCGTCCTTCTCGAACTCCCACGCCAGGATATTACCGTAGGTCGGCATCCTTATCTGAATACAGTTGTGTTCTGTCAGATCTTCCGGCACCTCGGGCCACGGGTGCTGGTGGAAATACGATGGAGCGCCGACAACGGCCATCCGCATCTCCGGCCCGATCCTGACCGCAATCATGTCCTTGGCGAGTTGCTCGCCCAGGCGGACACCCGCATCGTAACGTTCGGCGACGATATCGGTCAGACCGTAGTCGACGGTGATCTCGACGTTGACGTCGGGATTATCAGGAAGGAATTTTTCAAGCGCGGGTGCCAGCACGGAAATCGCCGCATGTTCGCCAGCCGTGATCCTGACGGTGCCCGCGGGTTTGTCACGCATCTCGCTGAGCGCCGCCAGTTCCGCCTGGATTTCCTCAAACCGGGGACCTGCCGTCTGGAGAAGACGTTCGCCTGCTGCCGTGGGTGATACCCGGCGTGTCGTGCGGGTCAGCAACCGTAGCCCGAGACGCTCCTCGAGACCTCGGACGGTCTGGCTAAGGGCGGACTGCGAGACACCGAGCTTCACGGCTGCCCGCGTAAAACTCTCCTCACGCGCGACCGTTACGAATGCGAGCAGATCGTTGAAATTCTCCTGAGGCATTCATTAGGCATCCTTATAGCTTCATCCCGATTACTGCCCCTAATCGACATGGTCGGCAAGGGCTATCTTCCCGTCATCACAATGCAGCTTTGCCGTGGAGGACGGCGAAAGCCATCCAAATCATCGGGATTGCAATGCCTCACGGAAACACCGCCACCTCACCACCGAACAAGACCGCCATCCTGGCGACCATCCTGATCAGCTACGTGATGATCGTGCTCGACATCTCGGTCGTGCTCACGGGCCTGCCGAAAATCCATACCGAACTCGGTTTCTCCGATGCCGGGCTTGCGTGGGTGCAGAGCGCCTATACTCTGACGTTCGGAGGTTTCCTCCTGCTCGGTGCGCGTGCCGGAGACATTCTTGGCCGTCGCCGCATGTTCATCATCGGCATGACGATCTTTACCATCGCCTCCGTCGCGATTGGTGCGTCGCAGTCCTCGGCATGGATGCTGTCCTGGCGTGCTGTTCAGGGACTGGGTTCTGCCATTCTCGCGCCCACCACGCTCGCTCTCCTACAGACCAGTTTCGATGAAGGCGAAGAGCGCGTCCGCGCTGTCTCGCTCTACAGTGCCGCGGCAGGCGTATCCGCGACTGTCGGTCTTGTCGTGGGCGGCCTCCTTGCCGACTGGCTTTCATGGCGCATCGGGTTTCTGATCAATCTCCCGATCGGCATCGCCATGGTCATCGCGGCACGCATCTATATTCATGAGACAGACAAACGCCCCGGCGCTTTTGACCTACCCGGTGCGGTAACCTCGACGCTGGGCATGGGTGCCTTCGTCTACGGCTTCATCCGGTCCGCGCAGGCAGGCTGGGACACGGCGACTTTTGCCACCATTGCCGCAGCCATCATCATGCTTTGTGCGTTTGTTTTGATCGAGCGCCGTGCCAGTCAGCCCATTCTTCCGCTTCGCCTGTTTTCCGACATGGAACGTTCGGGAGCCTATGCAGGCCGCGCGCTTTATATCAGCGCGATGGTAGGGTTCTTTTTCTTCACGACCCTATATCTCCAGCAGGTCGCAGGTCTGCGCCCCGCATTGGCAGGCCTGGCCTTCGTTCCGGCAACGATGCTGCACGTCCCGATCGCGATCATCGTGCCACGGCTTATTCGGCGCTTTGGTCACAACACGATCCTGATCACGGGCATGCTGATCGGCATCGTCGCCATGGCATGGCTCAGCCGCGCGGGTGTCGGATCGAACTACTGGACCGCTGTGGCGATGCCGATGATATTGATCGGTATCAGCCAGGGTCTGACCTTGAGCCCGCTCACCTCGTCTGGCGTGGCGCGTGTTGCTCGTGAGGAAGCAGGTGCCGCCTCTGGTGCCGTAAACGTCGCGCATCAGATCGGCAGCTCCGTGGGACTTGGCATCCTTATTGCCATTGCAGCTAACGGCTCCTCCGGCCTCAGCGGCGCGGACCTCACGGCCTACCGGGTTTCCCATGCGTTTAATACCGGCACCGTCATGCTGGTAGCGACATTGCTGATCTCGCTTTTCACCATCGTTCCTGCTGCACGGCGGCAGGCTCTGTCCCAGGAAGAAGCCGCTCCAGCTAAATGCGCGGCCTGATCAAGGAAATGACAATGAAAAAACGAACCCTCGGAACACTTGAAGTCTCCGCGCTCGGCCTCGGATGCATGGGGCTCAGCCACGGTTATGGAGCAGCGACCGATACCAGGGATGCCATTGCCCTCATCCGCACCGCTTACGATCACGGTGTCACCTTCTTCGACACCGCACAGGTCTACGGCCCGTTCACCAACGAGGATGTCGTCGGCGAGGCGTTGCAGCCGATCCGCGACAAGGTCGTCGTCGCCACCAAGTTCGGTTTCGAGCTTCCAAGCCCGGACGGCGGCCAACACATGAACAGCCGACCGGACTACATCCGCCAGTCGGTCGAAGGATCGCTGAAGCGTCTGCGCACCGACGTCATCGATCTTCTCTACCAGCATCGCGTCGATCCGAATGTGCCGATCGAGGATGTTGCCGGAACCGTCAAGGACCTGATCGCCGAAGGCAAGGTCAAGCATTTCGGGTTGTCCGAAGCTGGCGCACAGACCATTCGCAAGGCACATGCCGTGCAGCCGGTCACGGCGCTTCAGAGCGAGTATTCCCTGTTCTGGCGCGAGCCCGAGAAGGAAATCATTCCGACGCTTGAAGAACTCGGCATCGGGTTCGTGCCTTTCAGCCCGCTCGGCAAGGGCTTTCTCACGGGCAAGATCGACGAGACCGCAACCTTCGGAAAGGGAGACTTCCGGAGCATCGTCCCGCGCTTCCAGGCGGAGAACCTGAAGGCGAACAAGGCGCTCGTCACCGCCCTGACGCAGATAGCCGACACCAAAGGCGTCACACCCGCCCAGATCGCGCTGGCATGGCTGCTGGCTCAGAAGGAATGGATCGTGCCGATCCCCGGCACCACCAAGCTTCACCGACTGGAGGAAAACCTCGGTGCGGCAACGATCGAACTCACCGCCAACGATGCCGGCGAGATCGCGGACGCGCTCTCGAAAATCGACATCATCGGCGACAGATATCCGGCGCACCTCCAGTCCCGCGTCGGCAAATGACAACAGGAGAATGACCATGAAAACCAGAAAACTCGGAAATCTCGAAGTCTCCGCACTCGGTCTTGGATGCATGGGCATGAGCTCGGCTTACGGCCCAGCTGCCGACAAAGCCGAGATGATCAAGCTGATGCGGTTCGCCCATGACGAAGGCCTCACCTTCTTCGATACCGCCGAGGCTTACGGCCCCTTCGTCAACGAAGACCTCGTCGGCGAGGCTCTCGCCCCGATCCGCGACAAGGTGGTCATCGCCACCAAGTTCGGCTTCGACATCGATCTCGAAACAGGCGAACGCCGCGGAGGCACCAACAGCCGTCCGGGACATATCAAGGCCGTCGCCGAAGCCAGTCTCAAGCGACTGAAGACCGACCGTATCGACCTCTTCTACCAGCATCGTGTCGACCCCGCCGTTCCCATCGAGGACGTGGCGGGTGCGGTAAAGGACCTTATCGCCGAGGGCAAGGTCAAGCACTTCGGCCTCTCGGAGGCAGGCGTCGGCACGATCCGCAAGGCACACACTGTCCAGCCAGTCGCTGCTGTCCAGAGCGAATACTCGCTGTTCTGGCGTGGCCCCGAGACGGAATTGCTGCCCGTGCTTGAAGAACTGGGGATCGGTTTCGTGCCCTTCACCCCGCTCGGTGCAGGCTTTCTAACGGGCAAGATCGATGAAAACACCAAATTCGACTCGACCGACTTCCGCAACGCTGTCCCGAGGTTCACGCCCGAGGCACGCAAGGCGAACTTTGCTCTGGTCGATGCGATTACTGTGATCGCCGAGAACAAGCGATCGTCCCCAGCGCAGGTCGCGCTCGCTTGGCTGCTTGCCCAGAAGCCTTGGATCGTTCCGATCCCAGGCACGACAAAGGAACATCGCCTCAGGGAGAACATGGGCAGCGTCGATCTCGAACTGACTTCGGCTGACCTTGAAGAGATCGCGTCCGTGCTCGCGAAGTTCGAGGTCGTTGGTGAGCGCCTGCCAGAGGCCGTCCTGAAGATGACTGGCCTCTGACATGAACGGCGTGTCGCCCTCCCGTTTCGAGTTCTATGCCATAGGCACATGCTGATCCGGGCCGGCTCGCCGAGAAGCGGATCGACGGTGATTAAGATGCCCCAGAACGCAAGAAAGCCCCGCGTGTTGCGGGGCTTGTTTATCGGATTATTTGGGTCCGCTGACGGACCGGCTTAATGTCTTTTGTTGTATTTGGGGAAGTTTTTGGTTGCGCGGGCCTGAACATAGAGAGACTTGTAAATTCCTTCGCTCTTGAACGGATCTGAACCATCGACACATGAACCTGACCGCCAGATGTGTTGTGGGGAAATGGCCAGCTTGGGCTTCCCTTTTTTAGAGCTTGCCGAAGCGGGTCCGTTCCCGAGCCGGTATGTCCTTCTATGCAGAGGACCAGAAACAGCGAAGGATGGAAGAGTTCACAGGTAGGGGCCGGACGCTCTTCTGCGCTCCGGGCGCCTGGACACCACTCCAGTTTGCGAGTTTATCTCATGTGACCTATGCTCCGCTTCCCGGTCGGCAGCCTGTATCTATTTGCCCCTCGGTTGTGACCACCATGGTTTCGAACAGGTCGATGCGATGGAAAGGAGCCTACTCCGCTACATCTGGAGTCATACCCGCAGGCAACAACTTTGGATCCTGCTCGTCGTGGCGGCATCCATGGTACCGTATTTTTTGGCCTTCGACCTGCCGAAGCAGATCATCAATGGCCCAATTCAGGGTAACGGCTTTGAAGCACTGGATGCGCGACAGCCGTTTTTCCGAGTTGTCTACGACCTTCCATTGATCGGGCGTGCGGAAGTTTTCAGCGGTATAGATCTTAATCGCCAGCAGATGCTTATGGCCCTGAGCACAACATTCCTGCTTCTGGTGCTGATAAACGGGCTCTTCAAGTTCTACATCAATACATACAAGGGCAGGCTCGGCGAACGGATGCTGCGTCGTATTCGCTTCGAACTCGTAGACAGGGTACTGCGCTTTCCTCCCAAACATTTTAAACGGCTCAAATCCGCCGAAATCGCCAGCATGGTCAAGGACGAGGTGGAACCACTAGGAGGCTTTACAGGGGACGCGTTCGTTCTGCCCGCTCTACTTGGTGGGCAGGCGCTGACAACGCTTGGTTTCATCATCGTTCAGAATGTGTGGCTTGGTATGCTCACCGCCGGCATCGTAGGGATACAGCTGAGCATCGTACCGCGGATGCGTCGAAGGGTGCTGGAACTCGGGCGCTTGCGCCAATTGACTGCGCGCGAATTTTCGGGCCGTGTCAGCGAAATCGTCGACGGCATCGGAGCAGTCCACAGCAACGATACTTCCAATCTCGAACGCGCCGACATCGCTTGGCGCCTTGGCCGGATTTTCTCGATCCGCTACGACCTTTATCGGTGGAAGTTTCTGGTAAAGTTTGTCAACAATCTCATCGCTCAGGTCACTCCGTTCATCTTCTATGCTTTCGGCGGCTATTTCGTTTTGATCGGAAAGCTCGATCTAGGACAGCTCGTCGCCGTCATTGCCGCCTACAAGGATCTTCCAAGCCCATTAAAGGATCTCATCGACTGGGATCAGGCACGCCAGGACGTGCAGATAAAGTACGGAACAGTATGCGACCAGTTCAGCGTCGAACCGCTTATCGCGCAATCGGTTCACGCGCCTGCCAGTGGACCGACTTCACGACTGGAGACTTCCATCATCATCAACAATCTCACACTTGTCGACGATACTGGAGCGAGGCTGCTGGATGGGGTTTCCGCCGAGATTAAACCCAATGAGACTGTCGCCCTCGTAGGTGCCGCCGGCAGCGGAGCGGAAGCGTTTGCAGAGGCTCTCGCTCGTCTCGTCTGGCCGGAATTCGGCGGCATTACGATTGGTGATCAAGATCTGCTCGATATGCCGGAGTCGATTACGGGACAACGTATTGCCTACGCTTCAGGCGAGCCGTTTTTGCTGCATGGCAGTGTGATGGACAATCTACTTTATGGACTGAAAAATGCTCCAAGGCCAAGTGCAACGACTCACAACGAGCGGCGGATTGAATCGGAGCGCTATGCCATCGAGGCGCGCATGGCAGGAAATGTCGACTTCTCGCCACACGGGAATTGGATTGACTACCAGGCAGTCGGAGCAGATGGGCTGGACGATCTTCTCCATAAGGTCCTGCCGACATTGGACGACTTGCAGATATCCGGTGACATTTTCGGGCTGGGACTGCGCTCCACGATCGATACGAAAGAGCAATCGGCCGTTAGCGGGAGGATCGTCGAACTGCGTGGCTCCCTGCGCAAGCGTCTGGTAGAGACGCAACTTGACGAAATGCTCATACCGCTCGATTTCGATCGCTACAACATACAGGCGAGCGTCGGAGAAAACCTCTTCTTCGGAACCTGGAGCCGGGGAACCTCCCCCGACCTTGACGTGATCACACACCCCTGTTTCCAGCGGGTTCTGAATTCGACCGGCCTCGATCATAGCCTCTATGAAATGGGCTTGGAGATCGCTGAAACCACCGTCGAACTCTTCCGCGACGTGGCACCCCAGCATTCTTTCTTTCGCAGGCTTACATTTATGGCTGCGGAAGAGATTCCGATCTATCAGGCAACGTTGTCGCGATGCCGCGGGCTTCGCTTTGAGCACATCCCCCCTGAAGATCGCGCATCGATTATCGTACTGAGCCTGGCTTATATCGAACCGTTTCACCGCTTCGGCATTCTCACCGAGCCAATGATGGACCGGGTTGTGGCCGCGCGGAAACTCTTTCATACGGACATTCCCGACGACATAGCAAACCTGATTAACCGCCATGATCCCGAACGCGTTACCGCATCGGCGACGGTACTCGACAATGTGTTGTTCGGCCGCATCGCCTCTCAGGTGGCCGACGCCGATGCCCATATTCAGGCCGTTGTGAAGGAGCTGTTTCGCGCGGCGGGTCTTTATGAGAATGTCTTGTCGCTGGGTCTGCAGTTTGACGTTGGCGCTGGAGGAAAACGTCTTTCGCTGGCACAGCGGCAAAAGCTCAATCTTGCTCGTGCGTTGATGAAACGCTCGGACTTCACTATATTCAACAGGCCTTTGTCGGCACTTGACCAGCGGGTTGACGAAGAGATCACGCGGGGCATCGTCCAACGGCGAAACAAGGCGGAGCAAGCCTCCACTATCCTGTGGGGCCTTTCCGATCCGCGTGTGGCGCAAATTTTCGATCGGGTGCTATTTTTTCAGCGTGGATCGTTGATCGGCAATGGGACCTATTTTGAACTAGCGCGGTCAAATGCCGCGTTTCGAGAGTTCCTAGACTTGCCTTCCGACCACCGATGAACATCGAGATGCTATAGAAAAATATCTTGCTGGAGAGACTAAATTGCTTAGCGATGAGGTCCAGACATTGAAGGAAGTACCTATCTTCGCAAGCATCGAGCCGTCTAAGCTGAAGCTGCTCGCTTTCGCTTGCGATCGCATGACATACCGAAAAGGCCAGGATCTTTTCCGCCAAGGTGACCAGGGCGATGCCGCCTTTGTGTTGCTATCCGGCACGGCAAACGTGATCGTATCATCTGCCTCCGGCGAGCTGACCGTCGCGGAAGTCGGCCGCAATGCGGTCGTTGGGGAGATGTCTATTCTGTGTAATATTCCACGCACGGCAACGGTACGTGCTACGTCGAAATTGGAAGCATTGCGTATTTCTCAGGATCACTTTCTGGCGTTAACCAGCGAATTTCCCGCTGTTGCTTCGGAGATCATGCGCACGCTTGTAACACGCTTGAGCAAGACAACCGCCGAACTCGTCAAGGCGCGCCTGCCGCCCACCCCGGACTGACCAACATCTGGTTCAGCGCAAGATGGCGAAGACCGCTTGCCATCTTTTGGAAGCATTGGTTGCTCGAAAACCTGACAACTGCTATATTTCGCCCTCCTGATTTACTGAATGCGGCGTGCAGGTGGGAGTGCGCCTGAAGCTCTCCCGGCTAAGGAGGGTTGTGCCGTGATCTTCGCTAAATCGATATTTTTACTGGTCACTCTATCGGCCAATTTGGCGGCCGCAGGCCAGCTACACGAGGCAGCACGGAATGGGAATCTTGCGCTTCTGACACAGGCTCTCGACGCGGGAGACAATGTATCAGATGCGGATGAGGCCGGAGATTTGCCTCTCATCCTGGCCTCGCTAAGTGGAAATACCGACGCCGTAGGTTTAATTCTCGCCCGCGGTGCAGATATAGAGGGCCGTAACAAAAGCGGGCTGACTGCGCTGCACGCCGCCGCCTATGCCGGAAACCTCGACATAGTGAAACGTCTTGTGGCTGAAGGGGCTGCAGTTAACGACACCCAAAATTTCTACCACATGTCCCCGCTTCATGCAGCGGCCGAGGAAGGTCATGCCGATGTCGCCGCATTTCTCGTTGCCAACAAGGCGAATATCGAAGCGACCGAGAGGAATGGCTATACGCCACTTACGCAAGCCGGGTGGCGCGGATATTGGGATGTCGGCGAGATGCTAATCAAGGCGGGGGCAACATGCCAGAAGGCTGAACTCGTCGGTGAACCGCTCTACAAGGAGTGCATAAAACGGAAGTCGCCCTGATATGACTTGAGGACGACATCGGGAGGGACATCATGTCCACAGATAGGAAAAAGCGTTATCTTGGGCTGGCTACGCTGGCAATTTGTGCCTCGCTGGCGCAAACCGCAGCTGGCGAAGACTTCGTGAATACGGGCTATTTTGGCAATGTGGCGATCAAGGGATATGACCCGGTTGCCTATTTCGTCGATGGCAAGGCGGTGGAAGGGAACGCCCAATATTCCCATCGCTGGCTGGGAGCGATCTGGTATTTTGCCAGTGCCGAACACCGGGATCTTTTCGTCAAGGAACCCTCCCGCTATGCCCCTCAATACGGGGGATATTGCGCGGATGGCGTGTCGTTCGGGACGGTAACGACTAATGTCGATCCACGCGCCTGGCGCATCATAGATGGCAAACTCTACATCAGTTATGATCCCGGTGCGGCCGAAGGCATGGAGACAAACAAGTCAAAGGTGCCGGAATCGCAAAAACACTGGGCCGACGTCCAGCAGACGCTCATATCCGAGAAGATCCAGAAGCAGTGGAAATGACGTTGTTGTGATCAGCGCGCTTTTTCCTCAAGCGAGAAATACTGCAGCGATCGCGGCGTAATATGGACATATGCGAAATTGGCCATCCCCGTATTCACGTTGCGATAAACGGTGCCGCACACCAAGCGATCTAGAAAATAACCCTCGAACTTCTCGCATAGTCTGTCGCCCTTGATTTCCGCAGTGCCGGTAATGCTTGTGTTGGCGCTGCGGTAAGCCGTCTTTCCGTCCGGGCTGAAATACTGGAGGAATTCGGATCCGTTTCGATGCCTGCCAATCCATGTCTGATTGTCGGTCAAAGCCCTCAAATCCGCCTCTGTTAAACGATCCCGGTCATGGCCCTCGAAGCCGAATGGCCAATCCGGAATGCCGGCGGATTTGAGTGCGGTAAGATGATGGTCGAGATCTTCGTCTGGCCAATAGTCATAGAGATAGCGATAATAGCTCAGATTGCTTTCCGGAAAGAGCCCAAGCAACCGTGTCGCTTCCTCTCGCGCACGCGTTTTGTCGCCAATGTTTGCGTAAGCTGCCGCAAGATATTCCCGGGCCGGTTCAGTTTTCGGAAGATTCTTCAGCGCTGCCTCGATTAGCGGGATCGCATCACTTTCCTTACGCGCGGTATAAAATACTATCCCTGCGAGCAGCTTGAAACCAGGCGCTGGCGAAGGATCGAGCCGGAGCGCCATCTCAATTGTGGAAACAGCCTTCTCAGCCGAGCCTGTATGCGCCTGGATAAGCGCCAGGTTGGCAAGCGCCTCTGCGTCGTTGGGTTGGGCCGCTATCGCGTTGTTGGCCGACGCAAGCGCTTCGCCGCTGTGACCGTCGACCCACTGCAGCAAAGCGAGGACGGTATGCGCCCGGGAATTTTCAGGATCCAATTTCAGTGCCTGTCCCGCCGCGTCATAGGCAATCTTTCGCGCCACCGCGGCCGACCACATAAAGTTGTAGTCGTTACGCCAGACGTCGACTGCTACCCGGGCTATCCCAGCATAGGCGTCCGCAAATCGGGGATCGAGTTCGATAGCCTTTTGATAGAAAGACAATGTCCGCCGATAGGTATCAACATCGCCATAGATGAATCCCTCGTGCTGGGCCCGCATGTAATAGTCGTAGGCCTCCAGACTGTCGGTAGGCATACGGGAAAGCTGTTGCTGCTCCCCTTTGCTCAACTTGACCGAGAGCGCCGATATGATCCGTCCTATCACATCATCCTGAACGGTGAACAGATCAGCATATTGGCGGTCGTATTTTTCAGCCCAGATCGACAGGCCTGTCATCGCCTCGATCAACTTGGCATTGATCCTCAGGCGTGTTCCGTCGCGCTGCAATGTCCCTTCGAGCACATATCGGACCCCTAGGGCAGACGCCACTTCTTGGATCGTGCCGGATTTTTCACGAGCATCCGAGACAGAATGTTGAGCGACCACGAAGAGTCCGGAAACCTTGGAGAGTTCGGTAATGAGGTCATCTGTCAGACCTTCGGCCAAGTGATCGCGGGTTGTCTCACCGCTCACATTGGCGAAGGGTAACACCGCGACGGATGGTTTGTCCGGCAAAGGATAGGCATATTGTCCCGTCGGCTGCGGGTTAAACAAAGTGGACTGCGCATGCCACCATGTCAGGCTGATCACTGCAATCAGCCCACCGATCATGGTGATTGCAACCGGTATTCGCCTCCGCCATACGAACCTGAAGATTGGAAATCGCCGCAGTGGCGGCGCCTCAGCCAAGACACGGTATACCCTGATGTGCTCGGAGAGACCCTTGAATTTTCGACTACCCAATGACTCGTATTCAACATTGATCTTGGATCTGACCTGATCGTAGGTGGAGCCGGATATCACGATGCCGCCAGGCACGGACAATGCCTCGATTCGGTCGGCGATATTCACGCCTTCGCCGTGCACATCATCGTCCTCGACAAGAACATCCCCGAGATTGATGCCAATGCGGAATTGCAGTTGCGCAGCTCCAACGGAAGTATCGCGCTGCTCCCTCTTCTGTCTCTGGACATCGATTGCGCACCTAAGAGCGTCAACGACACTATGAAATTCCACGAGCAGTCCGTCGCCCAGTGTTTTCACGAACCGGCCATTGTTGGCCTCGATAGTGGGGACCCAAATATTGTACGTGTCGGACCGAAATTGCGCGCGCGTCCTCTCTTCGTCGATTTCGCTGAGACGGCTGTAACCGACGACATCTGCGATCAGGATGGCGGCGAGACGACGTTCCATGCGTCCTCCCAATGTCCGTGAGGTTACAACAAACGGATCGTCGATGCCACCGGCTCGCCGTGCAACCGCAGATACCCTATCGATGGCGCCGCTGCGAGCTTATATCACAACGTCTCCGCTTGGCTTAAGCCCCTGAACAGGGACGATCATTGCCCCTCTGAGCCGATTTCTGGATATTGAGTGGAAACTTACGCCTCAGAGCGAAATTCCACGACCTCCCCGGTCTCCGACGATTGCTGGGCGGCCAGTCCCATCAGCACCGCCCATTTTCCATCTTCCACCGTCACCTCCACAGGCCCATCTCCTCGCACGGCACGCAAGAAGCGCTGGTGCTGGTAAAAGGTCGAGCCGTTATGATCTCCTGCATCCAGCAGTGCCGGATCGACAGGGATGTCGATCGCGCGTGGCCCTTGCGGCTCGCGCGGCGAAACGATCACCTTGGCGACCGGCGGGCTCCCGAGATGTTCCGGCCAGAAACGCCCCGGCCCCGGCACCTTGCATTCGATCTTGCCATCCGGCCCGATGGCCGAAATTTCCTCCTGATACCGCGAGCCTTCGGCGAACATGCATAGTTCCAGCATTGCGCGCGCACCGGAAGCGAAGTCGACAATCGCATAACCATGGTCCCAGATATCCGGCTGCAGACCATCATATCGCTCATCGGCATGGTTCACCGCCTGCCCGCCGGACGCCATGATGCGCACCGGATCGGATTTGAGGATCAGCCGCATCAGATCGAAAAAATGGCAGCATTTTTCCACCATCGTGCCACCGGTCCGGTTGTTGAAACGGTTCCAGTCGCCGACCTTTTTCAGGAAGGGAAAACGGTGCTCGCGAATGGTCAGCATGCGGATGCCGCCGGTTGCGGCTTGCGCCTCGGCAATCAGCCGCGCCACAGGCGGCATGTAGCGATATTCCATCGCCACCCAGATCGGCGCCGGATATTTTTCGCGCAAGGTCTCGATGCGGGCCATGTCGTCGGCGCCGGTGAACAGCGGTTTTTCCACCAGAACCGGCAGCGGCCGGATCGCCGCGATCTCCTCCAGCTGTCCGAGATGAAAATGATTGGGGCTGGCGATCAGCAGGCAATCGATCGCCTCGATGGCCAGAAGCTCCTTGACCGACCCGACCAAAAGCGCATTCGGAGCAACATCGGCAGCGCGTTGCCGCATACCCGCATCCGGCTCGAAAATCGCCACCACATCCGCATCCGGCAAAAGCGCCAGATTGCGCAAATGCTCCTGCCCCATCATGCCACAGCCAATCACACCGTAACGCACTGCCATATTCCCTCCCGTTATTTCAGCCGCGACACATAACGGGCGACCGAATGGTCGATCCATGTGCGCGAAACCTCCGCCCGTTTGCCATCCTGCGCCTCGCTGACACGCAGCACCTGCAACGCCGGCTCTCCCGCCCGGCGGCCAAATATTTTTGGCGCCCATTCCGGCACCGTATCGAGACCGATGCTGTCTTCCGCCCGCACGATCCAGAGACCGAGAGCCTCGCGGTAATAGAGGTAAAGCGACTCCGACAACTCTTCCGCGCGGATGGTTTCGACGTAATCGCCGTCTAGCCAGATCTCTTCCAGCGCCGCCACCTTGCCGGACAGGAAACGAACACGCCGGATGCGATGCCCCTCTTTAGACGTTCCGAAATCCGGCAGATCGCCAAGTTTCGGCAGACGCCTCACATCGAGAATATCCGCAGTCGGCAAACCGCCGCCGTCGAGCAGTTCCAGCCGGAACATCGCATAGATGCTTTTCGGATCGCTGACGGCACGCACGTAATTGCCCGAGCCCTGCACCCGCTCCAGCATGCCGCGCGATTGGAGTTCCGCCAGCGCCTTGCGCAGCGTGCCGGTGGCGATGCCGAGCTTTTCCGACATCTCCCGTTCTGGCGGCAGTTTTTCGCCCTCGATCAGCCGGCCGCTGGCAATGTCCCGGATCAGAAGCTCGGTGATCTGCAGATAGATCGGCAGGCTGCCGGATGTCTGCTGCATGCCGTCTCCCATCACGCGCAGCCGAATTGATACACTATTGATTTACATCAATCGCAATGTTACGCAACAGGCAATCGATCTCGGGGAGGAGAATTCCGATGACCGTTGTGCCCGTTCGATCCGCTGATCTAGACGCATCCGAAGTTTCGTGGTTTTCCGCGCTCTGCTCGGATGATTACGCCTTTCTCGGCGTGCCCGACGGCGTCCTGCGCTCCAGCTTCGACCATTGTTCCGACATTGTGAAAAAGGCGGAAGCGCTGGGGTTCCGCAACATCCTCTGCCCCTCTTCCTATCAGGTCGGACAGGACACGCTGAGTTTTGTCGCCGCCTGCGCGCCGATCACCGAGCGTATTAATCTTCTCGCCGCCATCCGCTGCGGCGAAATGCAGCCGATCATGCTGGCGCGCACTGTCGCCACACTCGACCACATGCTGAAGGGCCGCCTCACGCTCAACGTCATCAGTTCCGATTTCCCCGGCGAGGTCGCCGACAGCGCTTATCGGTATCGCCGCAGCCATGAGGTCGTGCAGATCCTGCGACAGGCCTGGACCCGCGACACGATCGACCACGATGGCGAGATCTACCAGTTCAAGAACGTATCCACCGAACCCGCCCGCCCCTACCAGCAGAATGGCGGGCCGTTGCTTTATTTCGGCGGTTATTCACCGGATGCGCTGGAACTTTGCGGCGCTCAGTGCGACGTCTATCTGATGTGGCCGGAGCCGAAGGAACAACTGGCGGAACGCATGCGCGCCGTCCACGCCCGCGCCGAGGCACATGGCCGGGTGCTGGATTACGGTCTGCGCGTGCACATGATCGTACGTTATACCGAACAGGAAGCGCGGGAGTATGCCGAGCATCTCGTCTCGAAACTGGATGACGAATACGGCAAGCTGATCCGCGAACGGGCACATGACAGCATCTCGCTCGGCGTGTCGCACCAAGCGCGTGCCCGTGAACTCGCCGACCAGTTCGGTTACGTGGAACGCCACCTCTGGACCGGCATCGGCCGCGCCCGCTCCGGCTGCGGTGCCGCCATTGTCGGCTCGACGGATCAGGTTCTTTCGGAGATCGAAGCCTATCGAAAGATGGGCATTCGCGCCTTCATCTTTTCCGGTTACCCGCATCTCGACGAGGCCGAACATTTTGGAACAAAGGTCCTGCCGCAGTTAAAAACCTGCTCGCTTCCGCACGCATATGGTCGCGTGCCAAAAGAGACGCCCGCCACGCCGCTCGGCACCGGCGAACGGCGCTAATTTTTACGCACCGCTTCCCGGATGGGTGAACAGGCGGTGGCCATTGTCGTCGAAGACATGCAGGACCGGTTTCGACAGGTCGAAATGCACCGTGTCCCCTGCGTTCAGCCGCTGCTGGCCCGGCAGCACCGCCAGCAGCTTTTCGCCGCCGATATCGCCATGCACGACGGTTTCCGAGCCCAACGCCTCGACCAGATAGAGTTTTGCGGCCGGATGCTGCGGGTCGCTGCTGACTACCAGATGTTGCGGCCGCACGCCAACGGTCACCTTGTCGCCAACCTGCAGCTTCGCCTGCCCGGTCTGCAGATCCGCACGATAACCGCCTGCGAAGGTGAGCGTGGCCGAACCGGAAGACACAGCCACCACATCGGCTTTAAGAAAATTCATGTGCGGCGCGCCGATAAAACCCGCCACGAACCGGTTGGCCGGCACGTTATAAAGCTCCAGCGGCGTGCCGACCTGCTCGATCTTGCCGGCCCGCATGACGACGATGCGATGCGCCAAGGTCATCGCCTCTACCTGATCGTGCGTGACATAGATCATCGTTGACCCCAGCCGCGCATGCAGCGCGGCCAGTTCCGCACGGGTCGAGACACGCAGTTCGGCATCGAGGTTGGAGAGCGGCTCGTCCAGCAGGAAGGCCGTCGGACGCCGCACGATGGCGCGGCCGATGGCGACACGCTGCCGCTGACCACCAGAAAGCTGGCCCGGACGGCGATCCATATAGGACTCGATTTCCAGCATGCGCGCCGCTTCATTGATGCGCTCGGTAATCTCGGCCTTCGGCATGTTGGAATTTTCCAACCCGAACGCGAGATTCTGCCGCACGCTCATATGCGGATAGAGCGCATAGGACTGGAACACCATGGCAAGCCCGCGATCGGCCGCCGTCACGTCATTGACGCGTTTGCCGTCGATTTCGATCTCGCCACTGGTCACCTTTTCCAACCCGGCAATGGTGCGCAGCAGCGTCGATTTTCCGCAGCCGGACGGACCGACAAAAACGACGAATTCGCCGTCCTTGATATGCAGGTCGATATCTTTCAGAACCGCGAGTGCGCCATAGGATTTCTTGACGTCGGTGAGTTTGATTTCGCCCATCGGTGTCCCTTACTTCAGGCCGGTGCCGGCAATGCCGGTGGTGATGAAACGCTGCAGGAAAATGAAGACCAGCACGACCGGGATCATGGTGACGACGGTCATCGCCAGAATGAAGTGCCACTGCACATTGAGTTCGCCGGAATAGATGCTCAAGCCCACCTGCAAGGTGTAAAGCTCACGCCGCGACAGCACGATCAGCGGCCACAAAAAGTCGTTCCAGCGCCAGACGACCGAAAAGATCGCCAGCACGGCGAGCGCCGGTGCCGTCAGCGGCAGCACGATGCGCCAATAAATCTGCCATTCCGATGCCTTGTCCATGCGCGCCGCATCGATCAGCTCGTCGGGAATGGTCAGCATATATTGCCGCAGGATGAACACCCCGGTCGGCGTCGCCACCGTCGGCAGGATGACACCCCAGAGGCTGTTGAACAGGCCAAGCGACGAGATGATCGAATAAAGCGGCACCATGATCACCGACAGCGGCACCATCAGCGTCGCAAGGATGACCAGCATGGCGAGCGAACGCCCTTTGAACTCGTATTTCGACAGCGCAAAGGCCGCCATGGAATTGACCACCAGCGTGATGACAGTCGCCACCACCGTCACGAACACCGAATTCCACAGGTAACGCAGGAAATCGAAATGCACGAAGGGTTCGGTATAGTTGTTGGTGGCGAACGACATGGTGCGCACCGGCGTGCGGTCGTTGATATTGACCTTGACGATCTCGCCCGGCGCCTTGGGATCGACCATCTGCGCCACCAACCCGATACGCCGCACTTCCGCCAAAACCCGCGTCGAACCGTCCGGCATCCTGGCGTCATAGAGCATCAACGGCTTGTCATAGCCTTCCACTGTCGCCTGGCTGGTGACATAAGGCAGGATCGACGGCGGGAATTCGGCAAGCGCCGCCGGTGTTTTCAGCGAGGAAAACACCAGCCAGACGGCAGGGCCGAACATGATGATCAGGCCTCCGACCAGCCAGACCCAGGTAAAGATATCGGTCCAATGCCAGCCCTTGCCACCCTTACGGCGCAGGATGAAACGCGCGACCTTTCCCATCAGCGTTTCCCCTTGTTTTCGCCGCGCTTGCCGATGCCGAGCTGGATCAGCGTCAGCACCACCAGCACCGTGCCCATTAGGATCGAGGCGGCAGCCGCCAGACCCGGATTGCGCAGTACCGAAGCAAAGCCCGTTTCATAGATATATTGGGTCAGGAACAGCGTGCTTGTGCCCGGCCCGCCGCCGGTCAGCACGTAGATTTCGTCAAACACCTGCACCGACTTTATCAGCGCCAGCACCACGACGACGAGAAGGTTTGGCGCCAGCAGCGGCAGTGTGATGCGCCAGAAGACACGCGCCGGCTTGGTGCCGTCCATCTCCGCCGCCTCGTAGAGATCCTTCGGGATCGCCTGAAGGCCGGCCAGAATGATCAGCGCGTAAAAACCCATATGCGCCCAAAGCGACACGCCGATCGTGGCGGCAAAGGTCCAGTTGCGGTCGGTCAGCCATGTGTATGGATCCATGCCGAACTGGTAGAGGCCGAAATTCAAGAGGCCCTGCCGCTGCAGGATCCACTTCCAGATCAGCCCGACCACAACCGGCGACAGCAGAACGGGGAAGAAGAAGACGGCGCGCCAGAAGGACCGGGCGGCAAGTTCGCGATTGAGGATCAGCGCCGTGATCAGCGCCGTCAGGATCATCAGCGAGACCTGCAGGACCACGAACCAGAACGTGTTGCCGACGGCGGTCCAGAAGGCATCCTCCTGGCAGGACATCGGATCGAGATAGTTCTGGCACTCGAACAGGCGTGAATATTGATCGCCGCCGACAAAATCGCGCTCGGAGAGGAAAAAGGCGGTGCCGCCAGTCATCGAGTAGACGAAGTTGATGACCAGAGGCAGCAGCACGAAGATGCCGAAGATCAGCATGTTCGGTGCCAGGAAAAACGCCGCCATACCACCGATGCCGGTCGCCTTCTGCAGGCGGCGCAAGGGCGCATCGATGATGCGCATGACGGCGTTGATGGGGCCTAAGAGGAGGCTGGAGAGAGATGGTGTTGTCATGCTTTGCTTGATCTCCCGCCGACTTCGCGTTTCGTGATTTGCCCCTCATCCGGCTGCCGCCACCTTCTCCCCGTTCTGACGGGGAGAAGGGCTTTGTGGCAACGCCTTGCCTCGAATTTATAGGGCTGAGCTGGGCACGTCCCCTCTCCCCGTAATGACGGGGAGAGGTGGAGCGCAGCAAGCTGCGCTTTAGGTGAGGGGCAACCTTTCAGCCGTAGCTGATGCGGTTACTTACCCGCATCCTTCACCTTCTGGGCGATATCCGAATCGATGCGCGTGAACGCATCATCGATCTTCAATTCGCCCGCCAGCGTCTGGCCGATACGGGTGACGATCGCCGCATAAACCGTGTCGGACCAGCGCCAGCCCGGCAGTTTCAGCGCGGCTTCAGATGTCGTCTTGGTGGACTCCACGAAGACATTCAGCGCGGCCTTGGCCTGCTCATTGTCCGACTTGAAATTGAGGCCACCCTTATCGACCACGGCCTTGTTGCCGGGCAGGAACAGCGTGCGCTCGGAAAATTCTTTGACGACTGCTTCCTGCGCGAACCAGTCCATCACGGTCGCGACGTCCTTCTGGTTCTTGGTGTATTTCACCGCGACGAGTGCCGCACCACCCGGCATGCCGGTGCAGGCGGCCGGGCCACAGGGGCTGCCGACAGCAACCCAGTCAAAGTTGTTGCCGATCTTGGTGGCAAGGTTCGCCACCTGCCAGGAACCGGAATAATAGAAGGCAAGCTGGCCGTTGATGAAATCGTCGGCTGCCGCGCGATAGGTGCTGCCGGCAGCAGACACCCAGACATCCTTGCTGACAGTGCCGTCACCAGCCCAACCGACGAACTTGGTCAGGTAATCCTTGGCAGCAGCGTCCAGCGGCGCAGGCTTGCCGTCAGAGCCGATATAATTGGCACCGTAGGACAGAAGCGGCGCAGTGATGCGATGGCCGGAACGGTCGATCGCCATTGCGAACGGCACCTGCTGGCTTTCCTGCACCTTCTTCGAAGCGGCTGCCCAGTCTTCCCATGTCGCCTTCGGGCCGGGGATCGGCACGCCGGCCTGATCGAACAGGGTCTTGTTGGCATAACCGCCGGTCAGTGTGATCTGCGTCATGAAGCCGGAAATCTGGTTGGAACCGTCCGGGCGCATCCAGTCGGCCTGGCTGCCGTAATTGTCGTCCCAATATTTGGCGTCCTTCACCAGCGGGCGCAGGTCCAGCCAGTGTTTGGACAGTTCCTTGATGGCGGTGACGCGGGCAATATCCGGCCCGTTGCCGGCTTCCAGCTGCACCGGCAACTGTTCCTTGATGACGCTATAGGCGACATTATCGAGAATGACGTTGATGCCGGGGTTTTCCTTCATGAAACGCCCGACGAGGTCCTTCATCACCTCGCCTTCAACGCCATCGGAATACCACATGATGCGCACATCGCCGGCATGGGCCGCCGTCGAGGTGAGAAAAGCGAGCGCGAGGCCCGTAAGAAGCGATCTGGTCTTCATGCGCATTTTCCTCCTCTGATGGACTAAGGCCTCCCAACCCGTCCGTTGACCACAATCAGGCAGCAAGCATGTTTGCTTCGCCCTTCACGCTGTAATCTTTCCGCGCGATCACGCGGCCTTCTGCCTCCACCGTTCCATCGGCACGGAAAGACACGCTACCATATTCCGGGTCCTCGACAACGATCGTGCCATCGGCACCATGCTCAGCCGACAATCCGGAAAACCGGTTTTCCACCGAGGCAATATCACCGGCCTCGCAGACCCTTACGATCCAGCGCGTTTTTTGCCCGTATTGTCGCAGTTCCGCACCGGCAGACGGTCCATCACTGGTCGCATGCAGATCGGACCCGGCACGCAAAAGCACGGCCCCCTCACCCGAACGGGCGAGTGCCAGACTTCCCGAGACGCGGCTTTCATCGAACTCGGCGGCCGGGAACCAGGCATGGGTAAAGTCCGGCTGTTCCTCGTAAGTGGTGAATTCCAGAACGGCGAGGCCGCGATATTGCTGCACGCGCGGAATGGTGCCGCAACCACCCCAATAGGACGGGCGCCCGTAACCGAACTGGATGGTTTCGCCCGGATGGTTGATCCAGATCGCCGCTTCCGGTTTTTCGCCGATGCGCAAATGCAGCACGGTTTCCTGATAACCCCATTCGTCCCAGCGGTAATGCACCGTCGAGCCCATGGCGAAATGCCTGCCTTTGTAATGATAAAGCGCGGCAAAGGAATTTTCGCCCTGCGCGAAACGCCATTCCTGATGCCGATCACCCTGATGATCGGCAATCGCTGCAAACTCTTGCGGGATCACCAGACCATGGTCGCGCAGGCACACCGCCATCTGCGGTAGGCAATGCACACGGCGGCCGTAGAAACCCTTGCCCCAGAGCAGGCGGGCAACCGCCGAAAGCTCCAGCGAGCGACCGGCGCAGAGCGTGTGTTCGTAAGACCGCCCCTGCGCCGCCGTGACCATGCCATGATGCGCCGAACGCGCGATGATTTCGGCAAGCCGCACGATCCCGACCTTGGCGCGATCCGCGATATCATTATCCGGCGAAAGCGCCGCCAGCGCCGTCAGGCCCTTCAGATCGATCGGGAAGTAAGGAGCCGAATTGAACTCCGCCATTTCCCAATGCTCGAAATGGTCGAGCCATGCCCGCACTCGCTCCGCGCCAACTTTTGCCTGCTCCGAACCCTTACGGCCGGAACGGACAAAAGTGGCTTCCGGGAGAAGATGACCAGCGAGATAAGCGGATGTGTGGAAAAGCAGTGCGTGGTTTTCCGAAAAATACCACTGCACGTCATTGCCCGGCTCATCCATCCAGTAACGATAGTTGAGGATGGCGGCATCGATGCGGGCGCGCGTCTTTTCGTTGATATCGCCGCCCCATGTCGTGCGCGACCAGATCAGCGGCACCAGCGAAAAATCGGCGCAGTCGTGGCAATCCTCGATCGACGGCAGGATTTCCTCGATCATCGCGTCGGTGTCAGCTCCACCACGACCGCTGGCCAACCGGGCAAAGGCGCGCACCGTATCGCGCTCGGAATAATCGGACACTTCGGTCAGCGTGTCGGTGATACGCTGCGCCAAGGAAGCCGAGGCATCGCCCTGCCGCGCCGCATGGCAGATTTCCACGCCCACGGAACGGGAAGCGACAAAACCACCGGCATTCAACGTCACGCGCAGATGGCGGAAATCCGCCGGCGCATTTTCCGACGCGCCGACATTGAGGCTGCCGACACCGGCCGGAAGTTCGAAATCGTAATCGAACCGCTCAAGCGACATGAAATCGCCTTCGATGGCGACATTGACCTTGGCTTCGACCGGCAAGGCCTTTGCAAACAGAACGGTAATATCGCCGCCAAAATAATGCTGGCGATCGAGATGCATGCCGTCGAGCGCTTCTTCCAGACTGTCCGCTACGCTACCTGCCACCGGGACCGGCAGCGCGACATTGACGTCGGGACCAGCGAGATAATCGAACTGGTAGAAATAACGGGCATCACGTTCGGCGAGATCATCGAAAAACAGCACGATCTCGTTCAGACCGGCGGTCAGTTGCAGTTCGAATTCCTGCTTGGCTTCGAGATTGCGGCTATAGGGCGCCATCCAGCCGACTTCCGAACCGTTCAGCCACAGAACCGCGCCGCCGCAGGTGCCGAGCCGGATCTTTGCCGTGCCGGCTACCTCCGCCTCGATATAGGTGCGTGTCCATGTGGCCAGCCGCGTCGGGCGGAACCAGAAGCCGGATAGATCGAGCCGTGGTGAACCGAAGGGCAGCCACCAGCGTGACGCCTCGAATTCACCGCGCACATCCGGCCGCTTGCCACGATAGGTCTCGGCAAAAATGGTGCGGCAGGGATATTCGTGCGGAATGAAGTTCTTGACCTTGGTGAGGAAGAAGAACGGGTCCATCTCGCCCTTCATCGGCGCGTCGGGCACGTCGAACCGTTCCTCGGCGATGCGGCCAAGCTGCCAATAACGCACGGAGTCGCCCGGCTTCAATGTCTTGCGCATCCAGTTCTGTTCCGGGTTCATCTTCGCCTGCCGCCTTATCTGAGTTCGCTTAAGGCCACCGGGGCCACGTCGTTATACTCCTGGTTTTCGCCGGTCATGCCCCAGACAAAGGCATAGGCATCCGTGCCGGCGCCCATATGGATGGACCATGCCGGCGACAGCACCGCATCAAGATCCTTGACCAGCAGATGCCGGGTTTCCTCCGGCCGTCCCATCAGGTGGATGACACGCTCTTCCGGCGCGAGGTCGAAATAGCAGTAGGCCTCCATGCGCCGTTCATGCAGATGCGGCGGCATGGTGTTCCAGACACTGCCTTCGGCAAGATCGGTAATACCCATCAAAAGCAGGCAGGAAGGCGCCACCTGCGGGTGGATATACATCCGCAAATTCCGCTTGTTGGAGCGTCTGGTTTCGCCGAGATCGAGCGGCTTCGATTCCGCCCGATTGATCAGCCGATGCGGGATATCGGCACCGGCCGGAACCGAATTCATATAAAACCGCGCCGGCCTGTCAGTAGAATGGCTGGCGACCGAAATCTCCTGTGCACCCCGGCCGATATAAAGAATGTCGCGATTTTCCAGTTCGAATTGTTGGCCATCCACCGTGATCGTGCCGGCACCGCCCAGATTGGCAACACCCATTTCGCGGGCGGAAAGAAGATACGGCGTGCCGATATCCTTGCCCGAACCAAAGGTCAGCGTCGCATCCAGCGGCACCGCGCCGCCGAGGATCAGACGGTCAACATGGGTATAGGTAAAACTCACCTCACCCGGCTGAAAAAGGTCCTCGACCAGAAATTCCTTGCGCAGCCGTGCCGTATCGAATGCCTTGATGTCATCCGGGCCGGCGCCATACAGAACCTTCATCGTCATGACGTTTCTCCTTCGACATGGCGCAGCGCCTCGGACAGGCAAAGGATCGCCAGCGCCTGCCCGTAACCGGTCGGCTGGATCGGGATATCCCGATAGAACTGCAGGTCATGGCCCATGCGCGTGCCGTAGGACACGTTCAGCACGGTGCCGCTGTCATCGATATTGGCGAGCAAGGCCTCAACAGCCCGCAAACCGGCAGCTTTCCATTCCGGCGTGCCGAGCCCCAGCCGATGCCCTTTGAGCAGGCCGTACCCGAAACCGGCCGTCGCCGAAATTTCCTCATAGGAGGTCGGATCGTCGAGCAGCGTGCGCCATGCGCCGGATCCGGTCTGTGTTGTCAGCAGCGTAGCGACCTGCGCCACCAGTACGCCGGTCAGAAATTCCTTCACCGCTGCCGGGATATCGGCGAGATCGAAAAGATCCAGCATACCGGCGGTGATCCAGGCATTGCCGCGCGCCCAGCGGGCTTCTGCGAAATTATGGTGTCCCTGAAACGTCCAGCCATGGAACCACAGCCCGGTCTTTTTGTCGGCCAGATAACGGGTATGGACGAGAAACTGTTTGACCGCCTCGTCGACCAGTTCGGTGCGGCCACTCGCCTGTCCGTAGGAGGCAAGGAACAGCGCCACCATGTAGAGCGTGTCGTCCCAAAGCTCGTCGTCATTGACCTTGTCGGACACGTGATGCGCAAAGGCGCCTTCCCGCGTGCGGCCCATTTCGGTGATGGCGCGGTTTGCCCATGCATCCAGCACCGGCTGCCAGCGCGGATCGCGGGTTTCGCGCCAGAGAACCGAAAGGCCCAGCATCGGCGCTGTCGTGTTGACGTTCAGCTTCGGCAGGCCAGCCTCGATGCGGGCGGCATACCAGTTCTCGATCAGAATTTTGAGGTCGTCGCGACCGGTGAACTGCCACATCCGGATCAGGCCATAAAGGCCGACGCCCTGCGGCCATTCCCAACTGTGGAAGGAAATGTAATCGCCGGCCGAGCCATCGAGATTGGGTTCGTGAAAGCGACCGTCATCGCGCAGGCCGGTCATGCCGGTGACGAGCAGATCGAGTTTTGCACGGATATGCCGGGCTGAAAGGCCCATCGTCACTCCTCCTTCCACCCTCTCGCGAAGGCAGTCCTCCAATCCGCTTCTCCCGAGCGGTGACGGGATGTAAACATCGGATTTGCGATTGCGCAATCTGAAAATTTTTTGCAGTCT
Organism: Aliirhizobium wenxiniae; assembly: GCF_014201355.1. GTDB lineage: Bacteria > Pseudomonadota > Alphaproteobacteria > Rhizobiales > Rhizobiaceae > Neorhizobium > Neorhizobium wenxiniae. The sequence goes on along the minus strand of NZ_JACHEG010000003.1, from coordinate 72,869 downwards.
GATGACGATTACCGGAGAGGATCGATGGCGGACGCAGCACTTCCCAACAAGCGCGGCAAAAAAAGCCGGCGTGTGCGGCTGGAAGATATTGCTGAAAAAGTCGGTGTTTCGCTGAGCACCGTGTCGCGCGCCCTGACTGGCGAAAAAGGCGTGCGCCACGATATCCGCCAGCGCATTCTGGAAGCGGCAAAAGACGCCAATTATCCGATGCCGGCGCCCGTGCCGGGCAAGAAGATCGTCATTGCCGCCTCCAGTGCCGCGATGATCGATTACGTGCGCAACCAGTTCACCCTGCATGTTCTGGAGGGTGCACGCGACCGCGCCCAGATGCTTGGCCTCGACATCATCACCCGCCCGATTGCCGACGCCAGCGACGAACGCTCTGTCCTCGACGAGGCGGGCAGCGATCCCGACGTGACGGGCCTCTTGTTCCTGACGGTGGATGACGAACGCATGCTGGCGGCTACCCGCGCCTTCGACAAGCCGGTCGTGCTGATCAATGGCGACGACCCGCATATGCGGCTGTCGAGCGTCACGCCCTGCAACCGCTCCGCCGCGCAACTTGCCACCGACCGGTTGCTCGATCTCGGCCACCGCCGCATCCTGTTCCTGATGCGCCCCGGTCGCCGCACAATCGAACGCCGGCAGGAAGGTTTCTGGGACGCATTACGCCATCGCGGCATCACGCCGACACCGGACATGACCGTCACCGTCGATGACTGGCTGCCGGAACTGGCGACACAGGCGATCACTGAGCGCATCGTAGCCAGAGGCCTCGATTTCACCGCCATCCTCACCGCTGGCGACAGCCTTGCGGCCGGCGCCATGATGGCCGTGCAGCAGGCGGGTTACAGCGTGCCGGAAGATGTCTCGGTGATGGGCATGGACGACCTGCCGCAGGCCGCTTTCCTCAACCCGCCGCTCAGCACCGTGCATATCCCCATGCGCGAAATCGGCATGACGGCGGTCGACCTGCTGCGCGATCTCTGTTCCGGCGTGCCGGCTCTGCCGCGGCGCATCGAGCTTGCCTGCCATGTGGTGGAAAGACGTTCGGTCGCCGCAACTAACTCCTAAACGGACTGGAGCTTTTCGGGCGACCCATCTGCCAGGAGCAACGCCCACATTCCTGTACCACCAGATGACATCCCCGATGAGGATAGAAGCGCAATTCTATCTTCAGGGAGGGGCTTCCGCCTCTTCACACCGTCACCTCCCAGGCTACGAAACCGGATCCGGTGATGTTGACGGTGTGTGGTCACTCTCCTGGAACGAGATAGCTATGCGCCGTCACGAACTGAGCGATGAAGAATGGACCATTATCGCGCCGCTACTTTCGATCAGCTGCCGTGGAGTTGAGCGAGTTGCGAACACCCGGTGATCAACGACGTCCTCTGGCGCTTCCGGACCAGCTCGTCATGGCGCGATGTGCCGGAACGTTATGGGCCCGTGCACCACACTTTATCCAATCGCTTTTCTCGCTGGCGCAAAGCAGGTGTGTGGGATCGTCCTCCTGATGCGGTTTCTAAGCGCTACCCGTTCAGCTAAAGAAATGCGGTAGATAACATCGGGAACACTGCGATCAGGAAGAGGCCAATGAGCAGCGCGCCGATATACGGCCAGATCGCCTTCATCGCTTCGTCCGGCGCAACGCCACCGATCTTGCAGGCAATATAGAAGCCGATGCCAATCGGCGGGGCAATCAGGCCGACATTCATCGCCGTGACGACAACCATAGAGTAGTGCACGTCGTTGATGCCGAGGGTTTTGGCAATCGGGAACATGATCGGCGCCATCAGCACGATCGCCGGAAGGCCTTCCAGCACACAGCCGAGCACCATGAAGATCAGGACGGTCACGCCCATGAAAGTGAGCCAGCCACCAGGAAGGTCCGTCACCGCTTGCGCCAGCTTGAAGGCGAAGCCCGTCTGGGTGAGTGCCCAGGCCATTGCCGAGGCGCAGCCAAGAATGATCAGGATCGCGCCGGACAAGGCCGCAGTCTCGACCAGCATGCTGTAGAGTTTCTTGAGGCTGATGCCGCCATAGAGTGTTGCGCCGATAATCAGCGCATAGAGAACTGCGATAGTCGAGACTTCGGTAGCAGTTGCCACGCCGCCGCCGACGGCGCTGCGGATGAGGAACGGCAAAAGCAGGGCCGGCGCCGCGATGACGATCGCCTTCCAGATTGCTTTGACGGAGGCACGCCTGACGCCTTCCATCGATTCATGCCGTGATTTCCATCTGGCGAGAACGGCCAGCACCAGCAGGAGCACCATGGCGATGGCAAAGCCGGAGGTGAACAGGCCGGCAATCGAGACACCTGCGGTCGAGCCGAGCACGATCAACACGATCGAGGGCGGAACGGTTTCGGCCATTGCCGCGCCGGTCGCCAGTAGCGCGATCATTTCCGGTGGTTTGTGGCCGCGCCGTTTCATCTCCGGAAATAGCGCCGGCGCGACCGTCGCCATATCGGAGACCTTTGATCCGGAAATGCCCGAGACGAGAAACATGGAACCGAGCAGGACATAGGACATGCCCGCCTTCACATGACCCAGCAGCGAGGCAAGCACTTCGACGATCGCCTTGCCCATGCCGGTCGCGTCCAGCACGCAACCAAGAAGGACGAAAATTGGAACAGAGAGAAGAATGATGCTGGACATGCCCTCATCCATGCGCCCGATGATGACGAAGGTCGGCATGGAGGTGGTGAAGGTCAGGAAGGACAAAGCCCCAAGACCGAAACAAAAAGCGATCGGCACGCCCATGGCCAACAACAGGCCCACGCCGAAGACGAGGAAGATGACGATATTCCAGTTGCCGAAATAGGCGAATACCGGCTCGAGCGCAAAAAGCGCACCACCGGCCGCTCCAACCAGAACCGCTGCGCCGATCAACATCCGGGCGTTACCGATGCGGACCCCGTGGAGAATGACGGTAGCTAGCATCAGCGTCAATCCGACGGGCAGCGCCGAAGCGCGGTAGCTCATCGGGATCAGCAGAGACGCCGATGTCACATAGCTCTCTTCAATCGCGTAATCGAATGCGGGATAAAGTAGGCTGCCGAGGAAAACGGCGGTGAGAAGCAGACCGACAGTCGCGACGAATGCCTGTTTCCGTTCATCGAGAAGATGCAGAAAGACTGTCAGGCGCAGGTGTTCATGCCGATCGATGGCGATTGCGGCACCAAGCATGGCAAACCAGAGAAACGCGAAGGATGCGCTTTCATCCACCCAGATGAGCGGCGACGAGAACACATAGCGTGCGGTCACGCCGACCAGCAGGATCGCGATGATGAATGTCAGCAGAGCCGCACAGATAATCTCGACCGGCCGCATCCAACGCGAGCCCGGTACCGACTGCTGAAGCTCCATTGCCGGCAGGTCGTCCATCACTTCGGAACTCATCGCCATCTCTCCTCCTCAATGGCAACCGGATCGCCAACTCCACCTCCTCCAGGCTTAAGCGGCGGTCCGGGTCTAATGCAGGTTCACGGCAGGTTCTCCCGGAAGATCACCTCGCTGCGCAGCGGGTCGATATCCTCTTCGGCAGGCCTGCCTTCTCGTAGATTGTTGAAGACCCGGATAGCGCGATTGATCGTCTCGCCGGGGTTCTGGGTAATCACCGCATCCATGGTGCCGTCGATCAGGAATGCGCGGGTATCCGGCGTCAGGCCATGGCCGATGAAGACCAGGGACTGTTCCCGCCGCGCATCCTTGATTGCCTTGCCGACACCGCTCGCGCCGCCACCAATGTTGTAGATGCCGGCAAGATCCGGATGCTGGCTCAGCAACATCCGCATCTGCCGGTAGTTGAGCGCCTCATCATCGTGGCCCTCACGGATGCCAACGACCTCGATATTCGGATGGCTTTCCCGCAGAACATGAAGAAAGCCCATCTCGCGCTCCTCATGAGCCCTGTAGCTCAGGCTCCCGGCGATCATCGCGACCTTGGCCGGCGTATTGCCGACAAAACGCGCTATCAGATATCCGGCCAGCCGCCCGATCGACCGATTGTCGAGACCGAGATACATCGAGCGCTGGGCATTGGCGATGTCGGAGATCAGCGTTACCGTCGGCACGCCCTTTTCCGCCAGACGATTGACCGCTTCGCGCACCGTCGGATGTTCGAGCGCCATGAAGGCGATGCCATCGGCGGATTTCCCATGCCTCAGCATTGCAGCGGCCAGCGCATCCGGGCTGAAGCTCTTGATGTATTCGACTGTCGGCTTGATGCCGTTCTTTTGGAAAAGCGGTGTCTGCTCAACAACCAGTTTGCCGAGATGAGTGAGATAACGGTTGGTCCCGGCCGGAAGCAGGAACGAGATATTTGCCGGCGCGGTCGCTGCCGTCTCTCCCAGCAGATCGCCTTCGACATATCCGAGTTGCGCGGCCGATCGCATCACGCGCTGCACCGTCGGCGCACGAACACCCTGGCGCCCGTTCAGCACACGGTCGACGGTCGCCGTCGATACACCGGCATGTTGGGCAACATCGACAATCGTCGGGCGCCGGCTGATTTCAGACTGTTCAGTGGGCTCTAACAGCATCGAAACACATCAAATTACATCAGATTTCACGTTTGACTTCATCATTCATATGATTGATTTTCGTCAATGGGAAGAGACTTTTTTCATAAGGGAGGGAACAGATGAAAACGACATTGAGCCGCCGCACGCTCCTTAAAGGGCTGGCCGCTGCACCGGCCGCGGGCGCCGTATTTTCGATTCCACGCCTTGCTGGAGCAGCTGAGATCCAGCTCCGCTATGGCAACAACCTGCCGCTCAGCCATCCGCTGAACATCCGCGCCAAGGAAGCAGCCGACCGGATCGCGAAGGAAACTGACGGCAAGGTTGAAATGCTGATCTTTCCGGCAAACCAGCTCGGCGGCGACACCGATATGCTGTCGCAGGTTCGCGGTGGCGCGCTTACCTTTTTCACACCTTCCTCGCTCGTCATCGCTACGCTGGTGCCGACCGCGGCTCTCAATGCCGTCGGTTTCGCCTTCAAGGATTATGCGCAGGTATGGAAGGCGATGGACGGCCCGGTCGGCAAGCTCGTACGCAGCAAGATCGAGGGCTCGCGCCTCTATGCGCTGGAAACCATGTGGGACAACGGCTTCCGCCAGACGACCACCAGCGGCAATGCGATTACCAATGCAGATGGCATGCAGGGCCTGAAGATTCGCGTGCCGGTAAGCCCGCTTTCGGTCGACATGTTCTCCGCACTCGGCGCATCCCCGACCAGCCTGCAGTTCAGCGAAGTCTATTCGGCTCTACAGACAAAGGTGGTCGATGCTCAGGAGAACCCGCTGCCGATCATCCAGGTCGCAAAACTCTATGAAGTGCAGCAAAACTGCGCACTCTCCAACCATATCTGGGATGGCTACTGGTTCATCGCCAACGGCCGGCAGTGGTCCGATTTGAAGGACGACGTAAAGACGATCGTGGCACGTGCAATCAACGAAGCCGGACTGCAGCAGCGCCAGGATATCGCCGCGCTGAATGCGGGCGTACAGGCAGATCTCGAGAAAGCCGGCATGACGTTCAACAAGGTCGAGACGGAGACATTCCGCGCCAAGCTGAAGACGGGCGGCTTCTATTCCAAGTGGAGCAAGGAATTCGGCGACGAAGCCTGGGGCGCGCTCGAAAGCGTCGTCGGCTCACTCGCCTGATCCTGACATATACGGCGGCAGGCAAATACCTGCCGCCCCCATCAATTTCAATCAGAATTACGAGCAAGACATCAGATGAGCCGTTTTTTTGGAAAGATCCGCCAGGCGGGTTATGTCGTGGATGATATCGAAGCGGCGATGCAATACTGGAGCGATACGCTGGGCGTCGGTCCATTTTTCTACAAGGAGCGGGTTCCGATCGTGAACTACCGCTATCGCGGCAAAAGCTACGAGCCGCACAATTCGGTGGCGCTGGCCAATTCAGGCGAGCTGCAGGTCGAGCTGATCCAGACCCGCAATGACGTGCCTTCGATGTACAAGGACTTTCGCGACGCAGGACATCGCGGCCTGCAGCATGTCGCCTACTGGACCGACACTTTCGATGCAGATCTCGATCGGCTGACACAGCAGGGCTACAAGGTGGTGATGGAAGGCGAAGTCGGTGAGAACGGCCGCTTCGTCTATTTCGATACGCATTACCATCCCGGTACCGTCATCGAACTCTCGGAAGTCGCAGGTCCTAAGGGTCGCATGTTCGACGCGATACGCAAGGCGTCGGAAGACTGGGACGGCAACGCCCCGGTTCGCCCCTTCCCCGACCTCTCGAAGATCTGAGGCTCCCGTGACGGATACGCATTTTACGGCGGATTACCTGATAGAGACACCGCTTCCTCTCGAGAAAGTGGCGGAGATCATGGCCGGGGAGCAATCCTCCGGCACGTTCATCCGTGTCGCGGGAGAGACGGACGATCTGCGCGCCCGCGCGCGTGCGGAGGTACTCGGGGTGGTCGACTTGGGGGAGATCGACCACCCGACACTGCCGAGCGCCTGGCTTATCCGCCGCGGCATCACCACCAGGCCGCATCGCGCAACCGTCAGGATCAGTTTTCCCATCGACAATATCGGCGTCAATCTTGCCGCACTTGCCTCAACGGTCGCCGGTAACCTCTACGATCTCGGCGAGGTCACAGGTCTTCGGCTGGAAAACATAAACCTGCCGGCCTCCTGGCGCCGACGATACCTTCTGCCGAAACAGGGCATTGCCGGCACGCGCAGACTGACAGGCGTTGCCGAAGGGCCGATGATCGGTTCGATCATCAAGCCGAATGTGGGATTGACCCCGGAAGATACGGCGAAGCTGGTCGGGCGGCTCTGCGATGCCGGTGTCGATTTCATCAAGGATGACGAGATTTCCGCCGATCCGGTCCACGCCCCCCTTGCCAAGCGTATCCCTGCCGTCATGGCAGTGGTCAAACGCGTGGAGGACAGGCTCGGGCGTCGCGTCATGATCGCCTTCAACATTACCGATGAAACGGATGCCATGCGCCGCCATGCCGATCTGGTCGAGAGTGAAGGCGGTACCTGCGTCATGGCCAATCTCAACTGGTGCGGCTTTTCGGCAGTCGAGACGCTTCGGCGTTCGACCGATCTGGCGTTGCACGGCCATCGCAACGGTTTCGGCGCCTTGTCACGCTGCGATGTTCTGGGCATCGGTTTCGGTGCCTATCAGGTCCTCTGGCGACTGGCCGGCGTCGACCACATGCATGTCCATGGACTCGACGGCAAATTTGCCCAGGAGAACAGCGAGGTCATTGAAAGTACAGCCATGTGCCTGACCGCACTCGACGATCAGTCAGACGACCGCGTGCTTCCCGCGTTTTCGTCGGGCCAATGGGCAGGCACCGTCCCTGTCACATGGAAGGCGGCGGGCGGTGACGACTTCCTGTTCATGGCGGGAGGCGGCATCATGGGTCACCCGGGCGGCCCCGCTGCGGGCATCGAAAGCATCCGTGCGGCCTTTCACGCCATGAAGAATGGCAAGACGCTGGAAGACGCCGCCGACACATCGGAGCCACTTCGCAAGGCTCTGGAGTTCTTCGGTAAGGCCGCATGAGTGCCGATATCAACGCTCCCTTTTACGGCTGGTATGGCGACGACTTCACCGGAGCCACGGATACGCTGGCGACACTTTTCAGCAGGGGCGCGAAGGCATTCCTTTTCCTTGGCGTCCCCTCGTCCCGCCACCTCGCGATGGCCGGCGCACTCGATTCCGTCGGCATAGCCGGTTCGGCGCGCGCCATGACGCCAGACGCCATGGAAACCGAGCTCCGCCCGGTCGGACAATTCTTCGCGCGATCGGGCGTAAAAGTGCTGCACTACAAATGCTGCTCGACCTTCGACAGCGCCAGGAATGTCGGCAACATAGCAACTGCAATGACCGTCCTGCGCGGTTTCGTCGATCAGCGGCAGGCCGTGATCCTCGGCGGACAACCGTCCCTCGGCCGCTATTGCGCCTTCGGTAATCTCTTTGCCTCGATCGGAACGGAAGCAACCGTCCATCGCCTCGACCGCCATCCGACCATGAGCAGGCATCCCTCGACGCCGATGGCGGAAGCGGATCTCAGACGCCACCTGCAGCAACTCGGGGCCGACGCCGTCGGGCTTGTCGATTGGACCATGCTGGAAAACGACCGGCCTCTCGCCAGTGACGAACCGAACATTCTCTTCGATGTCCTGACGCAGAAGCATCTTGCAGCGATCGGGACTGAGCTGAAACACCGCGCGCGGCAGGGTTCACTCCTTGTCGTCGGCGCAAGCAGTGTCGCGGAGGCCATTTACGGCGACCGATTACCCCCCGTTGTCGGGCCACAACCGACGCATACCGGGCCGGTGCTTGCCATCGCAGGCTCGCTCTCGCCGTTAACGCGCCGGCAGGTCGAGGCCGCGACATCCTTTATCCGCATCAGCGCCGATGCCGGCAGGCTCGTTGAGGAGGAAAGCTATCGCGAAGGCATGGCGACGCGGATCGGCTCGGCCCTCAGGGACGAGCGCAATGTGCTACTGTCGACTGCGCCGCAGGATCCGGCTTCGATTGCGAGCGCGGATACGCGGCTGGCGCAAACGGTCGGTCGTTTTGCGGATCGATTGCTGAGCGAAGTTCCGGTCCGACGCCTGATTGCGGCGGGAGGCGATACATCTAGCCATATGGCAAAAAACATCAACCTTTGGGGTCTCGCCTATGGCGGTCAGCTTTCGCCGGGTGTCGCGCTTTCGATCGGACGCAGCGACGATCCGCAGCGCGACGGAATAAGCCTGATGCTGAAGGGCGGCCAGATGGGAAGCATCGATCTCTTCGACCGGTTTGCCGCTGGCGCTACGTGAGCACTTGTTGGCGGTGATTAGTCGCGCACCCCGTCAATTGCACACCATCGTCTTTTCAGCCGAAGACTGCATGTCATTGCCGCATTGGCAGGTCTCCCGGTAAAATCGGTTCCGAGAAGTTTTCCCGATACCCGGATTGAAACTGTTGGTCGGATCGAGCGACCTGTAATGCTCCGCCAGTGCCGGCTTGGCGCGGTAGATATGCCCGACATTATGCTCGGCAGGATATTCCGCACCGCGCGCATCGAGACGCTCCAGCATCATCTCCTTCAGCCGTTTGACGTCCGTTCCTGGCTTGACGATGTAATCCTGATGTAGGACGTGGCAGAGGAAATGTCCGTAATAGAGCTTCTTTTCGACATGCTGGTCGATTTCTGCAGGTAGCTGCTCGAACCATTCGGCATCGTTGCGGCGCAACGCGATGTCGAGCGCAAGAACATTCTCGCGCTGCAGTCCGTGAACCGCAGCGTAGCGGATGGCGGCGCCCGCTGCAGCGAACCTATGCAGCATCGCCTTTTTGCCTTCCTCCGCATCACACAGAAACCAGGAATCAGGCCCTACATTCCGGTTCAGCGACTGTTCCACCTCGCCGGCCATATCTCCCGGAATTTTCAGAATGAGGTGATGTTCGAAAGCCTGGCGATAGGCAAGCATTCGCTTGGGCAACGCTTCGGGTAGAAGATCGGCTACTGGCAGAACAGGGGGCCGAGGTGATCAAAGTTCAGCCGCCGATCGACGATTGGGTTTACCCACTATGGATGGATATCAGCTGGGGCAAAAAGAACATTCTCCTCGATATCAAGAGTGGATATGGCAAGGCAAAATTCGCCAAGCTTCTGCATGACTCTGACGTATTGATCAACGGCATGCGGCCGGAGGCTCTCGGGCAACCGCTACGCCAGCGCTGGTGTCTTTGCTCATGGACTGTTGGAGGCGCGGCCCTTATGACAGCTTCGGCGCGGGCATCTATTACAACGCGATCAGCCCCGACCTTAAAAACAGCATCAAAACGCTGACCGGCGGTGTAGGCGACGTCAAGGATGAAAAGGGCATGGAAGTCTTCTATGACTTTGCCTTTATCCCTGCCATGCGGCTGATCATCCCCTTGCCACCCGCGTCGCCGAAAACGAGAAGGCGACGGACGTCCTCACCGCGCGAATGACAGTTTCCCGGTGAATGCAGAACGAGATCGGCGCGTGAGCATCTTTCAACGACGGATGTGCATTTCGGCAAACTTCAGGGGCAAATCATGGGTGTTTGGAATGCTTTAGGCATCTTCGGTCTCAACATATTGATTGTAGCGGATGCACTTCTGGCGAGCGCGCCGACGTCCCACGCGCAGCAGCCTCCGGGTTCCGGTAAGACCGAGACGGAGAGCGTGAACAGTTCAAACAATCCGCTTGACCCATTATTCGTCGTCAACCTCCAAAACTACTATATCCCGAAGCTTGAAGGTCTTACCGACCGTCACGCCAATGTAACCATCTTGCGTGCGTTGACGCCCTTCGAGATCGGAGGTGCCGGAAATCTGCTCCGCACAAGCGTTTCGCTCGTGGGACGACCTGATGTCGATGGGGCATTAACAAAAGGGATCGGCGATCTTACGTTGTTCGATATCCTCGTCATGCAGACGGAGCCCTTCGGCTGGGGGCTTGGACCATTGCTGGTGGCACCACCGCTGAGGAGGAGCGATACGGGTGCTGGCAAGTGGCAGGCAGGCGCTGCAGCGGCCTTCACTGCTCCTCAAGACTGGGCCTGTTCGGGAGGCTCGGGACCTATCAGCGGTCATTTGCGGGCAACGGAGCACGACCTGACGTCAGCACCGCGACCATCCAACCGTTCCTGTTCTTCAATCTCAGTAACGTATTTTATCTTCAATCTACTGGCGCCTGATCGATGGATTTCAAAAACCGCGACTACTACACGCCGATTGGGCTTGGCGTCGGAAAACACTGGGCTCTTACTACTTCTTTGTCGATCGACGCCTATGTGGAACCGCAATACAGTGTCATAGCGACAGGTGGTGGCGTACCGCGGTGGCAGATCTTTGCCGGGCTGAACTTCTAGTACGCGCTTTCAGGGCTGAAGAGTAGATCCGGTGATTAGGTCTAAGGCACGATCTCAAACCCGCCTTGATCTACAGCCGCCTTCGTCATCAATGCGGGAGAGATCAATCGCTGCCACCAACGACTTTCGCCACACGGTCGGCGTGAATATCAAGATCTTTCACGATTCCGGCGGGCCGCATCGAAAGGCCGTATGTTTCTTCAGGAGGGGCAATCAACCTGATGATGACCACTTTTGCCTTTGTTGGAAATTCTGCCAATACCGTCTCCTGAATGTCGGAGGAAGATTAGCGACAGTTCGTGTCGTGGCACAGTCGATATACGACACAGAAAGCGCGTTACTCCGTCATTCAGAAAATCGTCACCAGCAAGCCCTTCCACCGGGCGTTGCGCCGCCGTGAAGCTTTTATGACTAAAATGAAAAGCAGGTGGAAAGGCTTGTTACGGGCCTGACACAAGCAGGCACTAAGAGGCTCGCAACACAGCGGGCCGGAATGCGGCTCGCCCCGAGACAGCCGGAGTGCCGACCATGAAAGTCATCCAGATCACCGACACCCATTTCAGCCCGGAGAAGCCTCATTTCAACGGCAACTGGGAACCACTTCTGACCTGGATCGAAGACCAGAAGGCCGACCTTATCATCCATACCGGCGACCTTTCCGTCGATGGCGCCGACAAGGACCATGACATTACCTTCTCGATGGATTTGATGCGTCAGGCGACGGCGCCGATGCTGATCGTTCCCGGCAATCACGATGTCGGCCATCTGCCGGGCTCGCACCAGCCCGTCAATGCCGAGCGCCTGAAGCGCTGGCGTGATCTCGCAGGAAGCGATCGCTTCATCGAGGATGCGAACGGCTGGCGTTTCGTTGGGCTCAATGCGCTTCTTGTCGGTCACGAGGAAGAAGAAGAGGCGCAGTTCGAATGGCTGCGGACCGCATTTGAAGAGCGTAACGGATGCCGGCTGGCGCTGTTTTCCCACAAGCCGCTGTTTGTCGACGAGCCGCAGGAAGGCGATACGGGGTACTGGGGTTTCCGCCCCGCCCAGCGCCAGCGTTTCTTCGACCTGATGGCCGAACATGACGTGCCGCTTTTCGCCAGCGGCCACCTGCATTGGGCCTGGACGGGCAAGTTCAAAAACACGTCGATCGTCTGGGGACCTTCGGCCGCCTTTATCATCGATACGCTGGAGCGCGAAATGCCGGGCGAGCGACTGATCGGCGCGGTCGTGCATGAGTTCGGCGACGAGGTGACGAGCGAGATCGTCGCAGTGCCGGGTACGACGGCCCATTACATCGATGACGTCATCCACGAAGTTTACCCGCAATCTGCGCCCAAGGGCGGTCCGGCGGCGAAGTCGCATCGCTGGGTGAGCGAGGAGGCCGCGGAATGAGCGCGCTTACCCTCACCAACATCCAGAAATCCTTCGGCGGCAACCAGATCCTCAAGGGTGTCAGCCTCGATGCGCAGCCGGGCGAGTTCATCGCGCTGGTCGGCCCGTCGGGCTGCGGCAAGAGCACGCTTCTGCGCATCCTCGCCGGTCTCGAGACTGCCGATAGCGGCGATATCGTCATCGAGGGGCGCGAGGTGAGCCAGGTCCAGGCTGCCGACCGCAATATCGCGATGGTGTTCCAGTCCTACGCGCTCTATCCGCATCTGACGGCGGCGCAGAATATTGCCGTGCCGCTGGTCATGCGCCGGCTGACGCGGACGCAGCGCATCCCGTTCGTCGTGCCGCTGATGCCGGGACATCGCAAGGCTGTCGCCGATATCCATCGCGACGTGCGCGAGATGGCGGCATCCTTGAAGATCGACCAGCTTCTCGACCGCAAGCCGGGCCAGATGTCCGGCGGCCAGCGCCAGCGCGTGGCACTGGCCCGCGCCATGGTGCGCCGTCCGGCCGTGTTCCTGATGGACGAGCCGCTGTCCAACCTCGACGCCAATCTGCGCGTCCATGCGCGCGGCGAGATCGTCGAATTGCATCGCCGCGCCGGCGTGCCGACCGTCTATGTCACCCATGACCAGGCGGAAGCGTTGTCGATGGCGGATCGCGTGGCGGTGATGATCGGCGGTTCATTGCTGCAGCTCGCGCCGCCGCAGGTCATCTACGACGATCCGCAGCATATCGAGGTGGCGAAATTCGTCGGCCAGCCGCGTATCAACCTCATCGCCTCGCAGGTGGAAGAGAACGGCATCATTGCGCTCGGCGCCGAGCGTTGCGTGCTCGCCGATCGCAGCCTGCCGGCCGACAGCCAGGTCACGCTCGGCATTCGGCCGGAATTCGTGCAGGTATCGCGTTCCGGCGAGGCGGGTCTTCCGGCCCATGTCGATCGCATCGAGTTCCTCGGTTCGGAAATCATCGTCTATTGCCGCCTCGACGGGATAGGCGAAACGATGATCGCCAAGGTCACACCGGCCGAGGGTGCAGGGCTTGCCTCCGGCGCGCCGGTGCGTCTGTCGGCATCTGCTGAGCATATCTTCGTATTCGGTGCCGATGGCACCCGTCTGGCTTCCGCTCCGCTTGCCGAAAACGCAATCAGGGAGGCGGTGCATGGCTGATATGGCCGCAAGCCCGATCGGAGCAATTCCGGTTACCGCGAAGGCAAGGCGCTCGGTTGCCGAACGTCATGAAGCGCGTGCGGGGATCATGCTTTCCCTGCCTGCCATCGTGCTGGTCTTCCTGTTCATCATCCTGCCTGTCGCAGCCGTGATCTTCCTCGGCTTCACCAATTTCGAGCTCGGTTATTCGGGGTTCGAATTCGTCGGTTTCGAAAACTATGTCGAAGCCTTCGGCGACCGCACCTTCCAGAAGTCGCTGGGGAACACGATCGTCTATGCGGCGATCGTCACGCCGGTGTCGATCTTCATGGCGCTGGGCCTGGCGATGCTGATCGAGGCCGAAGGCATTGGCCGGTCGTTCTTCCGCACCGCCTATTTCCTGCCTGTCGCCTCGCTGCTCGTTGCCATGGCGACCGTCTGGCAATATCTCTTTCATCCGACGATCGGGCCGATCAATACGATGCTCGCCATGATCGGGGTTTCCGGTCCGAACTGGCTCGGCTCGGCCGGCATGGTTCTCTACAGCCTGTCGATCATCGGCGTCTGGCAGTCGGTCGGCTTCAACCTCGTGCTGTTCCTCGCTGGCCTCACCGCCATCCCACGGGAGCTTTATGCGGCGGCCGAAATCGACGGCGCCAAATCCTCCTGGGACCGGTTCCGGCTGGTCACCTGGCCGATGCTCGGACCGACGACGCTGTTCGTCACGACGATCAGCATCATCAACTCGGTCAAGGTGTTCGAGACGGTCAAGACGCTCACCGAAGGCGGCCCCAACAAGGCGTCGGAAGTGCTGCTCTACACAATCTACCAGGAAGGTTTCGTCTATCTGCGCGTCGGTTACGCCTCGGCGCTGACCGTGGTCTTCCTCGCCATCCTCGTCGTGCTGATGTTCTTCCAATACCGAGTCCAGGACAAGCAGGTGCACTACTCATGAGCCCGAACGGTTTCAACTTCGGCCGCGTCGTCCGGCTCTCCATCCTCAGCCTCGGTGCCGTCGTTTTCCTGGCGCCTTACATCTTCATGATCTCGACTGCCGGCAAGGCGCAGAGCGACATCTTCACCTCGTCGCTCAACCTCATCCCGCAGCACTGGTTCTACGTGGAGAATTTCACCAAGGCCTGGTCACGCGTACATATGCCGACGCTGCTGTTCAACGGCGTGATCGTCTGCCTGATGATCCTCGTCATCCAGGTGGTAATCGCCATCCCCTGCGCCTACGCCATGGCGAAGCTCAAGTTTCGTGCGGCCAAGGCGATGATGGTGCTGGTCATGCTCGGTCTTCTGGTGCCGATCCATGCAACGGCCTTGCCGCTCTATGTCGGTTTCGACCGGATCGGCGCGCTCAACAGCTATGCCGCGCTGGTCGCTCCTTTCTCGATCTCGGTCTTCGGCATCTTCCTGTTCCTGCAGTTCTTCCGCGCCATGCCGGATGACCTGATCCACGCCGCGCGCCTCGACGGCATGAGCGAGATCGGGGTGATTGCCCGGGTCATCGTGCCGAATGCCTGGCCGGCGATCACCGCGTTTTCGATCTTCTCGGTCGTGGCCCACTGGAACGACCTCTACTGGCCGCTGATCGTCGTCTCGAACCAGGCCTATGCCACGCCGCCGCTCGGTCTTCTCTATTTCCGCGCCGCGGAAGCGGGAGACGACTACGGCGCGCTGATGGCGGCAACACTGATCATCACTTCCCCACTCGTCGGTGCCTTTCTGATTGCCCAGAAGCGTTTCGTCGAAGGGATCACCATGACCGGTCTCAAGGGCTGAACCCCCGTACCCCCGGTCGCCATACCTCCCGAGCATAAACCCAATTGTTCAACGCAGGAGCCATGCGATGAAGCACTTCACCAAAATCCTTGCCGCAGCAGGCGTCGTCGTGACGATCGCGCTGCCGGCGCATGCCGAAACCACGCTAAACGTGCATTACCCGATGCCGGGCTTCTTCAAGGACGTGATGGACACGATCTCGAAGAAGTTCATGGAAGAGAACCCGGATATCAAGATCCAGTTCGCCAATCCTTCCGCGACCTATGAAGAAGGCATCCAGACGATCATGCGCCAGGCCGGTACGGCCGAAATGCCTGACCTGACCTTTATCGGCCTCAACCGTCTGCGCATGGCCGACGAGCGTGGCATCCCGGTCGACATGGCCCCGATGATCGCCAAGGACAAGGCGACGATGGCCGAGCAGGGCTTCTCCGAAACGATCCTCAAGCTTGCGCAGGTCAATGGCAAGCAGGTCGGTCTCGCCTTCGCAACCTCGAACCCGATCATGTACTACAATGCCGATCTGGTGAAGGCTGCAGGCGGCAACCCGGATCAGCCGCCGAAGACCTGGGACGAAGTCATTGCACTCGGCGCCAAGATCAAGGCGCTCGGCAACGGCGTGGAATCGGTCGACTTCCGCTGGCAGGGCGACGACTGGATGTTCTCGGCGCTTCTGTTCGGCGCAGGCGGCACGATGCTGTCGGAAGACGAAAGCAAGGTCACGTTCAACGGCAAACAGGGCCAGAAGGCGATGAAGATCGTTGATCGCCTCGTCAAGGAAGCCGGCATGCCGGTCTTCACCAAGGCTGCCGGCGAGCAGGCCTTCGTTGCGGGCAAGGTCGGCTTTGCATTCCAGACCACCGGCGCGCTGCGGAACACGATCAAGAATGTCGGCGACAAGTTCGACCTGCGCACGGCTGAAATTCCGCTGCTCGACGCGGAAAACGGCAAGCTGCCGACGGGCGGCAACGCTGTCGTCATCCTGACCAAGGACGAGGCCAAGCAGGAAGCAGCCTGGAAGTTCGCCAAGTTCGCCGCCGGCCCTTATGGCGCCTCGGTTGTTGTTCCGGGCACCGGTTATGTTCCGAACAACGAACTTGCCGCCAAGTCGCCCGAATATCTCGGCAACTTCTACAAGGAAAACCCGCTGTTCCAGGCCGGCCTGAAGCAGATGCCGCGGATGATCCCGTGGTACGCCTTCCCGGGTTCCAACGGCGTTCGCGTCACCCAGACGATCGTCGACAATACTGCCCGCGTTGTCGAACAGTCGGCCACGCCGGACGAGGCTCTGGAAGACGCTGCGAAAGAAGTGAAGCGTCTGCTGCCGCGCAGCTAACCCCGAACGTGTAGCAGATTAATTGCCGCCGGATCGAAAGGTCCGGCGGTCTTTTTTTGTCTTCAGATCGCCCGGACACTGCCGCCGCGTCTCAGCGTGTAGGCCATTTCCAGGTGCCTGGGCGGAGCAGCGTTTTCGGCGATGTCAAGAAGCAGGGAGGCGGCAGCTGCGCCCATACTTGCATCCGGCATCTCGATCGTAGTCAGTGGCGGATCCATCATCCGGCCGAGCGATATGCCGTCAAAACCCGCCACGGATATGTCACCTGGAACCGAGAGGCCTTCGCGGCGCAGTGCGCCAATGACGCCGAAGGCCAAAAGATCGTTTGAGGCGATGATCGCCGTCGGCTTCCGGTCCGCGATTGTTGCACTCAGGTCGAGGAGGTCGTAGTCACCGACGAAGGATATCTGCATGGCTGGCAGTGGGTCTATGCCGGTACCCCGCATTGCGCTGGCATAACCGTCATAACGCAGCTTGGCTCGGTCCGAGGTCGAAAAGCTTCCGGAGAGGAAGAGGATACGACGATGGCCAAGTTCCCTTAGATAAGCGGTGAGTTCATGCCCCGCCCTGAAATTGTCGACTGTCACGGCGGAAGGGAAATGCGGGGTCGGCCGATTGTGCAAAAGCACAGTTGGCGGTAGCGGCAGGTCAAGAACACCGCTCTTTTCCGCGCCGCAAAGCGTGAGGATCAACCCCGTCGGCTTTTCGTTCAGAAGGGCTGCAACCGCATTCAGTTCACGGGCGGGGTCATAGTTCGACTGGGCGATCAGAACACCATGTCCCGCCATCAGCATGCGGTTCTCGATGCTCGACAGAGACGACGAAAAAACCGGGTTGGTGATGCTGGGGATCAGGATGCCGACTACCAGCCTGCGGCCCGACTTGCCGCCGGGCACAGCATGGCGATAGCCGAGTTCGGCAGCCGCGCGGCGTACCTTGCGCAGCATTGCGTCGCTGATCGATCCTTTCAGCGTCAGCGCCCGGCTTGCTGTAGCAAGCGAGCAGCCGGCCAGTTCCGCCACATCCTCCAGCGTTGCCACGTGTCGAGACCTCTCGTTCGAATCCTGCAACGGCTATAACACAGGTCTAACGCCGTTGTGATGTCGGCTCTTCAACGACTCAATGGCCCTCATCGAGGATGTTGCGAAGCTAGCCACAAGCCTTGCAATGAACGGCATCGGTATCGTGCCGCTGGAGGCCGCATTCGGGGCAATCGACATCGACCTTGCACGGCTGACGATCGTCTGGTCCAGCCGGACAAAAAGCGAGAAGTCGATGATCATCGTCACGACTGAGGTCAGCTTCCCAAGGAAAACCCGTACTGTCTTTGCAAATCCCAGCCATAATTATACGCACGCCCTGCTTGCGAGCATTCCGCGCATGCCGAATGGTCCCGGGCTTGCACCCTCCTCATCGACTGAACGAGCCTGCAAGGCGGTTCAGTGGTTTTTGATTGATCCGGGCAATTCGGATCGTTGTTCCGCCAATAGTCTTTTACGGACGAGAATGCTCATCACCCGCGCTGTGGTCGAAAACTCCATCTCGTCCAGAGGACCTTCCCCTTCCCATGGCTTCGAAAGCCTGTCGGCGACGCCCCCGGCAATGCTGGCGGGGACAATGTCCGAGCACCCTTTAAGAGCCTCGAAAACTTCCGATATTCGAACGGCATGTTGACCGAAAGCCACCTCTGGCTCCGGGACATAAGCGTCCCAGTCTTCAAACTCGTGAAGGGCATCGCGAAAGAGATATTGCAGGGTGATTGGTGCGTGTCCGTGCTCCAGAGCAGGCAAAGTCGACGTCATGCGTGTCATCCCTTTTCGATCATCCGCAACGGTTACAGGCCACCGACACAAAACAAGACTCGTACACAGCAACGCGATTGAACCGCTATCCGGTTCAATAAGGCAGATGAATTCCCCAATAGAAGCTCTCGGGATGCCGGTCTTCTGGCGACGGCTTCTCGTCATCAGCCCGATTGAGATCGATGCGGGCTTGCCGCTCTGACCGTACGGCCAGATCCTGCAACAACCGAGGACGGGCCGAAAACGCAATGAGGTCAAACCCAAATAAAGGAAGGCTGCTCGCGATCATGAAACACCTTGAGATCCGGTTCATCACAATACCGGATGCTCGGCCAGAACGTTGCTGCGGTCAATATTATCTACATAATTAGTGTACTATTCCGCGGCGCCGTTACGCCGCGAGCCTACGATGCGATAGGCGCGCAGCTGGAGCGCATCCGCAAGGTCATGCCCTGTGATGCCCATCTCGTGCCACGTGCGGAACAACATGGCGAGATCGGCACCGACTTCTATCACGGAGGTCTCGCCATTCCCGGCTATGCCGGGCTGCACCCGGCGCGATATGTTGCAGGTCTGGCACAGGCTGCCGAACGGGCTGGCGTGACCATCATTGGCGGCATACGCGTGACGGCAATCGAACGGCAAGCAGCAGGTTTCCGGGTATCGGCGGGCAGGAAGCAGATCCAGGCAAAGCAGGTTCTGCTCGCTACGAACGGTTATAACGGCTCGCTCTATCCTTTTCTGCAGCGCCGTATCATCCCGATCCGCAGTGCAATCATAGCAACCGAACCTCTGCCGTCCGCCGTCATGAGCCGGTTGATGCCGAAGCGGCGGATGCTTGCCGGAAGCCAGCGTGTCGTCACCTATTTCCGGCCATCGCCGGACGGCACGCGCATCGTTTTTGGCGGCCGCGTGCTCAAAGTTACCGGTGAAGACGTGGTTGAAACGAATGCGGCGCATCTGCGCAAACAGATGCTGCAGGTTTTCCCCGAACTGGCAGATGCAGGGATTTCCCACTACTGGCACGGCCAGACCGGTTTCACCTTCGACAAGCTGCCGCATCTCGGTCAGCATGAAGGCGTTGATTACGCCTGTGGTTCAACGGGACCGGTATCGCGCGTGCCAGCTGGTTCGGCCACAAGATTGCCCAGCGCATGCTGGGGATCGAAGATAAACCGAGTACCTACGAAGATCTGCCCTTCCGCAGCCGTCATCTCTATTACGGCAAGCCCTGGTTTCTGCCCCTCGCCGTTCTCTATTACGAGATGCGTTACCGCTGGGACCAGCGGTAACGCCGGTCCGAGTGCTTCCATCGGGTAGTGCCGCTAACCCGCATCTTCAGCCGAAGGATTGCGAAGCCAGCCCATAAACGATCGGCCGGCCGCCGTCGCTTTCGCCATAACTCGCAGCCTCGGACGTCACCATCGTCTTGACCGTATCATAGACGGACATGCCGGACTGCTGGACGAAATTCGCAAAGTCGCCGGCCTCGAAACGAAGGTCGATCCGCAGGAAACTCCCGACATGCGCAATGATATGCGGACGTGTCACGGCGATGGCGTCCGCATCGCAGGACGCGACGACCGGGCCGATCACATGCCCGCGCCCGAACCGCCGTCTCATCGAATAGGCAAGCAACCGGTCGCCGTCGTAAAGACCGTAGCAGATCGAGCTTTCAAGCAGACGGATGAGATGAACCCGTCGCTCCGCACCGAAGGCGGGCGTATCGAGCGCAATCACGGCTTCGATATCGGCGCGATCCAAGCGCCTGAGCATCAGTCCGTCGGCGATTGCGGCAGTTTCCGACGGCGCAATGGCCTCGCCCTGACATTGAAATATAGTCCGTTGCGGGCGAAAGCCGAACGAGACGTAAAGGCGGCGTGCCTCACGGGTCGAGTTGAGACGGATATGCCGGCCGGAACAATCCGCAAGCACACGTTCCATCAGCCATCTCGCAGCGCCGTTCGCCTGCAGTCGAGGGGCAGTAATCAGCATGCCGAAAGTGGCAAACTGATCTCCATGAGGAAACCACATGGTGGACGCGGATATTCGTCCGATCTCGTCAAGCGCGACGAAGCCGTGGCCGACATCGCGTGCGTGCTGCCAATCGGGCGCCCGATGCGGCCATCCGACGGAAATCGACAATGCCTGAAGTTGTGAAAGCTCGACATCCGCGATGTCGGCCGTACGCATCTCGAACGCATCGACATGCAATGTCTGTGGTATCTTCGTATTCATCCTTCACCCAGCCGCGACAGGACTTTCTTGCAGGCCCGGTAAAAAGCCCATCACTCCCAGTGATTATATTAGCCTGCACCCGGCGAAACATTTCACTGCGAAGATGAGTTTCGGCACAAGATTGCACCGTATCCCTTCGACTTTCAGCAGCCATCCCTTTTCCCGACGACTAACCTTGGTCTTCAAATCGGGGAGATGCCGCCATTACGGCACATAACAACTGGGCATGACGGCAAGATCGATGCGCACCTACGAGATCCTGGAAAAACTGGTTGGTTTCCCTTCCGTCGTCGGCACGCCCAACAACGATATCGTTGAGTGGATTGCGGCCTATCTCTCCTCGTTCGGCATCAAGTCGCATGTGCTGGCAGGACCCGAGGGTGACCGCGCCAATCTTTTCGTGACGATCGGCCCGGCCGACAGGTCCGGCTATATTCTATCAGGTCACATGGATGTGGTGCCGGCCGTCGAGGATGGATGGAGCAGCGATCCTTTCACATTGAGAGCCGATGGCGAAAAGCTGTATGGCCGCGGCACCAGCGACATGAAAGGTTTTCTGGCAGCTGTTCTGGCAGCCGTTCCCGCGCTGGTCGCTGCCCCCCTTACACGCCCGATCCATATTGCCTTCTCCTATGACGAGGAGGCCGGTTGCCGGGGTGTGCCGCATCTGCTTGCCCGGTTGCCGGACCTGTGCATGCCCCCTCTCGGCGCCATCATCGGAGAACCGAGCGGCATGCGGGCAATCCTTGCGCACAAGGGAAAGGCTGCAGCGAAGGTTACGATCACGGGGCGAACGGGACATTCCTCGAGGCCCGATCTCGGCCTCAATGCAATCCATGCGATGACCGATGTATTGCAGGCCTCCGTCGCTGCGGCAGCGGAGCTGACAAACGGTCCGTTCGAAAGGGAATTCGAGCCTCCCTATTCCTCCATTTCCGTCGGAACGATCCGCGGTGGCCAGGCCGTCAACGTCATTCCGGACCACTGCTCGCTCGAGATAGAGGCAAGAGCCATCTCGTCCGCCGAACCGCAGGCGCTGCTTGCTCCCGTGCGAACGGCCGCCGCAGCGCTCACCGTCAGAGGTTTCGAAGTCGACTGGCAATTGCTCAGCGCCTACCCTGCCCTTCTGCTTGCCTCCTCGTCACCGCTCGCGGCCCTTCTTGAAGACCTGACCAGTATCGAACCGCTCGCCGCGGTCAGCTATGGCACGGAGGCGGGTCTCTATCAGCAGGCGGGCATCGATGCGATCGTCTGCGGGCCGGGGGACATCGCCCGTGCCCATAAGCCGAACGAATTCATCCTGACGAGCGAACTGGCTGCTTGCCAGACGATGATCGAGACGCTCGGCCAGATATGCTGCCGGCAAACTTGAGATGGGAACAGCATCATGACCTTCCTTTTCCACTCAGACGCCGTGCGCGGCCAGATTTTCCGGGACGCCTTTGCCCGGGACCTTCCCGACCTGCCTTATTCCATGGATCCATCGACCGTCGATCCCGACGCCGTTCGTTACCTCATCACCTGGACGGTTCCGGAGAACCTTGCGCGTTACCGCAATCTCGAAGTGCTGTTTTCCACCGGCGCCGGCATAGACCAGTTCAGCACGGCTTCGGTGCCAGAGCATGTGAAGATCGTGCGAATGGTCGAAGAAGGCATCGTGCGGATGATGCAGGAATATGTGGTGCTCGGCGTGCTCGCGCTTCACCGCAACCTTCCCGCCTATCTGCAGCAGCAGCAGGCCGAAGCGTGGAAGGTATTGCCGCAGCCTCAGGCCGGCGATCGCCGTATCGGCGTCCTCGGCCTCGGCAATCTCGGCCAGGCCGTGCTTGAACGCCTGAAGCCCTTTGGCTTTCCTCTTGCCGGCTGGAACAGGTCGGAGCGCAACATCGATGGAGTTCGCTGCTACAGCGGCGTAGATGGTCTCAAGACCATGTTGTCCG
Source organism: Aliirhizobium wenxiniae (assembly GCF_014201355.1). Taxonomy (GTDB): domain Bacteria; phylum Pseudomonadota; class Alphaproteobacteria; order Rhizobiales; family Rhizobiaceae; genus Neorhizobium; species Neorhizobium wenxiniae. Next base: position 50,332 of record NZ_JACHEG010000003.1, on the reverse strand, counting down.
AAACCAACATTCTCATCTGTCTGCTTCCCCTGACCGATGAGACACGCGGTTTCCTGAATGCAGACATCTTCAACGCGATGCCCAAGGGCGCAGGCCTCGTACATGTCGGACGCGGCCCTCAGCTCGATCATGACGCATTGCTCCTGGCCCTTGATGACGGCCAGCTTTCCGCAGCCGTGATCGACGTGACGGACCCGGAACCGCTCTCCGGCGGTCACCCATTCTGGCGGCATGAGAAAATTCTGCTCACCCCGCATATCGCCAGCATCACCCAACCCCATACGGCCGCGCGTGCCGTGATCGACAATATCAAGAGGCTTCGCGCCGGACTGGATCCGGTCGGACTCGTCGACAGGCAGCGCGGTTATTGAAACCTCGACATCGAAAGGACAACCATGTCGCTCCTCAAGACCATCGAAACCAACCCGTCCTTTGCCCCGCGTGAAGGCCGCCCCACGCCCGAAAGGCTGATTTCCGGCGACCCGCAGTTCAAGACATGGGCGCAGGATGAAGCACATGGCGAGCTGATCCATACCGGTGTCTGGGAAGCGACCCCGGGCCTCACCCATTCGATCAAGGGCGAGACCTTCGAGTTCTGCCACATCATTTCCGGCGTCGTCGAAATCACCCCCAAGGATGGCGAGCCGGTCGTCTACAAGGCCGGCGACAGCTTTGTCATGAAGCCCGGTTTCGTCGGTGTCTGGAAGACGATCGAAACAGTTCGCAAGATCTACATCACGGTCACGCCCTGATACGATTGCAGGCGGCGCGACTTGGCTATCAAGCCGCGCCGTATCGGCCATCTGCCGAGACCCCATGAACAAGCATTGCGCAAACGACGGTACCGTCGTCACGTAACCGGAGGCATCACGATGAGCCTGAGTTTCGATCCCGATAGCCTGACCTTGCCCGTGGGGCATTTTATCGGCGACCGGCTTGTCGCGGCCGAGGGCATGATCCCGATGCAACGGCCATCCGACGGGAAGAACTATGCCGGCTGCCCGGTTGCCGACGCCGATCTCGTCGATCAGGCGGTCCAGACCGCAAAATCGGCATTGAAGACAAGCAATTGGGGCGGACTGCGTCCACGCGAGCGACTGAACCTCCTGCATCGCTGGGCCGATCTCATCGAGCAGGAGGCGGAAACGCTGGCCCGGCTGGAGGCGGTATCCTCCACCCGCCCGGTCGGCCAGCTGGTCTCGGGCGATATCGCGGTCTCCGCAGAGCAGATCCGCTTCTTCGCCGAATTCGCCGACAAGGAAGGTGGCGATCTGGCGCCGACCGACGACGGCAATCTCGGCATGATCATGACGGAACCCTATGGGGTGGTCGGTGCCATCACCCCATGGAATTTCCCGATCAACATGGCGGCGTGGAAACTCGGTCCGGCACTTGCCGCCGGCAATGCCGTCGTCCTCAAGCCGTCCGAGATGACACCCTTCTCAACGCTCTATCTTGCCGAACTGGCAGTGCGGGCCGGCATACCGGCGGGCCTGATCAATATCGTTCTCGGCGACGGAATGACCACCGGCAACGCCATTACCGGGCACCCCGACATCGCCAAGGTGAGTTTTACCGGCTCGACGCGCGCAGGCTCCGCGATCATGGAGAATATCGCCCGCACCGGCATCAAGCCTATGACCCTGGAGCTTGGCGGCAAGAGCCCGCAGATCGTCTTCGCCGATGCAGATATCGAAAAGGCGGCAGCAGCGGTGACGGCAAGCATCACCAGCAATGCCGGACAGGCCTGTGTTGCAGGATCCCGGCTGATCGTCGAAAAGAGCGCCTCCGCTGCGCTTATCGAAGCCATCCTGAAACGGATGAAGACCATTGTTCCGGGCCCGACCTGGGATGCGGCAAGCCAGTATTCGCCGATCATCTCCGACAGGCAGCGCCAGCGCATTGATGACATCGTCACGGCCTCCGTCGCAGCCGGCGCGGAACGCCTGACGGGCGGAAGCTCCATGGATGTGCCCGGTTATTTCTACGCGCCAACGCTTCTGACCAGCATAGACCAGAGGTCTCCGGCGGTGGTCGAGGAAATCTTTGGGCCTGTGTTGACCATACAGACATTCGAGCACGAGGAAGAAGCCATGGCGCTTGCCGACCACCCGAGCTACGGGCTGGCCGCCGGCCTCTTCACCAGCGATCTTTCGCGCGCAATCCGGCTCACCCGCCGCCTGCAGGCCGGCACGATCTGGGTCAATCGCTACGGTCGTTCGCGCGACCACATTTTGCCGACAGGCGGCTACAAGCAGTCGGGTATCGGCAAGGATCTCGGCCGGGAAGCATTCCAGGCCAACCGTAAAAGCAAGAGCGTCCTGATCAGTCTCTGAGGATGAAGAACATGAAGACACACACGATAGCCCTGATCCCCGGCGACGGTATCGGCCGCGACATGACCGCAGCCGCATGGTCGGTGCTGCAAAAGGCCGCCGGCAAGCACGGTTTTGGCCTGAAGGGTACCGAGTTCCCCTGGTCCTGCGCCTTCTACAAGGAGACCGGTGCGATGATGCCGGCCAATGGCATCGAGATCCTGCGCGGCTTCGACGCCATTCTGCTCGGTGCTGTCGGCTGGCCGGCGGAGGTTCCGGATTCGGTTTCACTGCACGGGCTGCTTCTGCCGATCCGCAAGAGCTTCGTGCAATATGCCAATATCCGCCCGCATCGCCTGCTGCCGGGCGTGGAAGGCCCGCTCAAGGCGACGCAATTCGATATCCTCTGCATCCGCGAAAATACCGAGGGTGAATATTCGGGCGCCGGCGGACGCATCCATCAGGGCAGTTCCGACGAAGTCGCCGTCGAGACCTCGATCTTCACCCGCAAGGGCGTGGAGCGTATCCTTCGTTTTGCCTTCGAACAGGCACGCAGCCGTCGCGGCAAGCTTGCATCCGTCACCAAATCGAACGCCCAGAAATATTCGATGGTGTTCTGGGACGACGTGACGAGAGAGCTTTCCGCCGAATATCCGGATGTCGAGGTCACCAGTTATCATATCGACGCCATGGCGGCGCGCATGGTCATGGCGCCTGAAAGCCTCGATGTCGTGGTTGCCTCCAACCTGTTCGGCGATATCCTGACCGATCTTGGCGCGGCCATCCAGGGCGGGCTCGGTTTCGCCGCTTCCGCCAATATCAATCCCGAGCGCAACGCCCCGTCGATGTTCGAACCGGTACACGGCTCCGCTCCCGATATCGCCCATCTCGGCATCGCCAATCCGATCGCCACGGTCTGGTCCGGCGCCATGATGCTCGACCATCTGGGAGAAAAGGAAGCCGCCGCCGCGATCATGAAGGCGATCGAGGCTACCACCGCAAGCGGCATCGGTACCGTCCCCGGCAAGGACCGGACGGACGCCATCACCAGCGCGCTGCTTGCCGCGATCTAACATTACCGAGGACCGGACCAATGCAGAATTTGAACCTCTCGTCCCTGTTTCGGCAGGAAGGCCTGATCGGCGGAACATGGGTCTCTGCCCAATCAGGCAAGACGGTCGACGTCACCGACCCGGCCAGCCAGACGGTCATCGGCACTGTTCCGGATATGGGCGGTGACGAGACGCGTGCGGCGATCGAGGCCGCCAACAAGGCCTATCCGGCGTGGAAGAAGAAAACCCATGCCGAGCGCGCAGCGCTGCTCGAAGCCTGGTATGGCCTGATGATCGAGCATATCGAGGATCTGGCGCTGATCCTCACCACCGAACAGGGCAAACCTCTCGATGAAGCCCGCGGCGAAATCCGCTACGGCGCATCCTTCGTCAAATGGTTCGCGGAAGAAGCCCGCCGCATCGGTGGCCAGACCATCCCGTCGCCGACACCGGATCGCCGCATCATCGTCCTGAAGGAAGCCGTCGGTGTCTGCGGCATCATCACGCCGTGGAATTTCCCGAATGCGATGATTACCCGCAAGATCGCCCCGGCGCTCGCCGCCGGCTGCACGGTCGTCGTAAAACCATCCGAATTCACCCCCTACTCGGCGCTGGCGCTGGGCGTACTTGCCGAAATGGCGGGAATTCCGGCCGGCGTGGTCAATATCGTTACCGGTATGCCGAAGGAAATCGGCAACGAGATCATGGCCAATCAGACGGTGCGCAAGATCTCCTTTACCGGTTCCACCCCTGTCGGCTCGCTCCTGATGCGGGGTGCTGCCGACAGCGTCAAGCGCCTGTCTCTGGAACTCGGCGGCAACGCGCCTTTCATCGTGTTCGACGATGCCGATCTCGATCTTGCCGTCGAAGGCGCGATCATCTCGAAATTCCGCAATGGCGGCCAGACCTGTGTCTGCGCCAACAGGATCCTGGTACAGTCCGGCGTCTACGAGCGTTTCGCCGAAAAGCTCACGGCACGGGTCAACACCATGAAGGTCGGCCCCGGCACGGAGAGAGGCGTTTCGATCGGCCCGATGATCAACCAGGCCGCAATCGCCAAGATCAATCGCCACGTCGAGGACGCGCTCGCCAAGGGCGCAACGATCATCTCCGACAAGCCTGAACTGCCGGCAGGCGGGCAGTATACCGCTCCGATCGTATTGACCGGCGCAACGACGGACATGCAGCTTGCAAACGAAGAGACCTTCGGCCCCATTGCTCCCCTCTTCCGTTTCGAGACGGAAGACGAGGCGATCGCCATTGCCAACGGCACGCCCTTCGGTCTGGCGGCCTATTTCTACACCGAAAGCCTAAAGCGGGCATGGCGGGTCGGCGAAGCGCTCGAATTCGGCATGGTCGGACTGAATACCGGCGCGATATCGACGGAAGTCGCCCCGTTCGGCGGCGTCAAGCAATCCGGTCTCGGTCGCGAGGGATCACAGCTCGGTATCGATGAATATCTGGAAGTGAAGACCTTCCATATGGGCGGGCTCGCCTGAGCCCGACCTGAAGATGTCACGAAAAAGAGTGGGGCTGCATGCAACCCCACTCTTTTTGTTTTCACGACCGCTGACGGAACCGGCGACGGCTTACTGGATCTTGTCGAGCATCTTGAAATACAGGCCGACAAACGGCAGGAACCAGGGCTTGCCGAAGTGACCGGGCACGGCCGGCCAATCGAGATCCTTCACCGGGTTTCTGTCCGGTCTGCCGAGGATCGCGTCAGCCATCGTCATGCCGAGATGGGTGGAAAGCTGCGCGCCATGGCCCGAATAGCCCATCGCATACCACAGACCGTCATGGTAACCGGCACGCGGATAACGATCCTTGGTGACATCGACGAGGCCGCCCCAGCAATAGTCGATCTCGACCTTCGCCAGATGCGGAAAGATCCTGCCCAGGCTCTCGCGCAGAATTTCCCCGCTCTTGGCGTCCGAACGCTGGTCGGATGTGGCGGAAAATCGCGCCCTGCCCCCGAAGATCAGCCGGTTATCCGGCGAAAGGCGCCAGTAATTGCCGATATTCATCGTGTTCACGCAGGTGCGGTTGCCGGGCATGGTGGCAGCCACTTCCGCATCGGTGAGCGGCCGTGTCGCGATAATGAAACTGCCGACTGCCATGATGCGACGGCGGAAATAGCCGAAATTTGGCGTCGTATAGGCGCCTGTCGCCACAAGCACGTTGTCGGCCGTCACGACACCCTTTGCAGTTTTCAGGATATGACGTCCACCAGCCTGCGAATGCTCCGTCACCAAAGCATTTTCGACGATCGTTGCACCACGTCGCGTCGCTGCCTCGGCAAGGCCCACGGCATAACGCCCCATATGCATCATGGCGCTTTTCTTTGACAGCATCGCGCCATGGAAGGGTGAGCCGACTTCACTTTTCAGATCAGCGGGAGACAGAAGTGCCGTATCCGGATCGACCTCCGCATGCACGGCCTCGAAGTTCTTCGCCAGTCCTGCGAAATGCTGCGGCTTGGACGCGAGCTTCAACTTGCCGGCACGACGAAAGTTACAGTCGATGCCTTCCTCGGCAATGATTGCCTCGAGCGTGTCGATGGAATCGTCGAGCGCCTTGTAAAGCGCAATCGCCCGCTCCTTGCCCAGTTCCTGCTTGGCGGCAAGGTAACTATGCGCCAGGCCATTGTTCAGATGGCCGCCATTGCGTCCCGAAGCACCGAAACCGACGGTGTCTCGCTCGAGTACGACGACCTTGGCGCCTGCCATCGCAAGCTGCCGCGCAGCGCCAAGGCCTGTAAATCCTCCGCCGATGACGGCAACGTCGTAATGACCCTCGACAGGTCCCTGAACGGCTCCCGCAAAGCGGGATGCCGTATCATGCCAATAAGAGACGTATTTCATCAGCCTCGGCCCCTCCTAAAGTCCGACAACGCCGGCCAGACCGGAGATATCGGCGATTTCCGTATATCCGTAATAGGGGTTGGCCGGCTCATGGCGACGATTGACCCAGACCTTGTTCTTGATGCCGAGATCATGGGCCGACATCAGATCGTAGCGGAAGGACGACGAGCAATGAAGGATGTCTTCCGGGCCGCAGCCGAGCATGTCGAACATGTATTCGAAAGCCTGGAAGCGCGGCTTGTAGGCATTGGCCTGCTCGGCCGTATAAACGGCATGAAATGGAGCACCGAGCTTGGCGACGTTGGAAGGAATCTGGTCGTTCATGGCGTTGGAGAGAATGACCAGCGGAATTTCCTTGGCAACCTTGGCAAGCCCTGCCGGCACATCCGCATGCGGCCCCCAGGTCGGAACGCGCTCATAGACCATCTTGGCATCTTCGTCCGTGAAGGTCACGCCGTTACGCTTGCAGGACCGTTCCAGCGAATTGTAGACAACCTCGGCATAGGGCTTCCAGGCTCCCATGATCTCATCGAAGCGATAGCCTGCAAAATTCTTGATGAACTCCAGCATCGCCGGCTCATCGAGACGGTCGCCATAAAGGTCGCGCGCCGCTTCAGCCATCTGGAAGTTGATCAGAGTACCATGGCAATCGAAGGTGATGTATTTCGGGCGGAAGGTGGTCATGCGCTTCATCCTTGCATGGGGCCTTTGGGAAGGCCTGGCTGGCCTATCGGGTGATGATCGATAATAGAACTGCTTCCCGCGCGTCTGCCGACTGATTTCCCCTCTTTCGAAGCAGAAAGTTCCGTATCCTGCCTTCGCTTTGGCATTTGGTTGCAGAAACCCGGCCTGAGGCCCGGCCAAAACAGCCCTGAAACGCGGCGGCAAGATCAAGCCGCGGCATAAGATGCGGCAACGAGCCGCCGCTTTGGCGGAAGATATCGTTACAGCCACCGCCTTCGGATAATCGTCCGGCCTATTCCCCCCGAAACTCGAATGCAGAAAAGGGAGCATCGTCCATGCAGATGGGTGACATCGAGATCAAGGCCTTTGCCGCCGAACACCTTGAGGCAGCCGTTCGTCTCTCGCGGGAGGCCGGCTGGCCACACCGTCCGGAAGACTGGCAGGTCGCCCAGCAATTGAGCGAGGGCGTGGTTGCGACAGAAGAGAACGGCAACGTGGTGGGCACCGCTCTCGTCACGCCCTATGGTTCGGATTGTGCGACGATCAATATGGTCATCGTCGATGCCGCCATGCGTGGCCGCGGCCTCGGTCGCCGGCTGATGGATGCTGCCCTGGCGATCGGCGGCGCACGGCCTCTTCGCCTGATCGCCACCAGCGACGGACTTCCTCTTTATGAAAAGCTCGGATTTCGACAGACCGGCACGATCCTCCAGCACCAGGGGATTGTCGCCTCGGCACGATCTTCGGTCAATACGCAGGCCGCAACAGCTGATGACCTGCCCGCGATAACGGCACTCGACAGACAGGCCTTTGGCGCAGACCGCACGGCGCTCATGCGCAGGCTTTTCGAGATCGGCGAGTTCGCCGTCATCCGCGCTGGCAGTGAAATCACCGGCTTTGCCTGCATTCGTGCCTTCGGTCGCGGCGAGGTCATCGGACCCGTGGTCGCCGGCAATCTTAAGGACGCGCAATCACTCGTGTCTCATTTCCTGGCCCAGCGGATCGGCAGTTTCGTTCGTGTCGATACCATCGCTGCTGCCGGCCTCGCTCCCTGGCTTTCGGAGCACGCTCTTTCCCATGTCGGCGGCGGCATCGCCATGTCGCGGCCTCTTTCCATTCAATCCGCCGCCTCTACGGCGACAACCTTTGCCCTTGCCAATCAGGCCCTTGGCTGATCCGGAGAACATCATGCTCAGTAATTCGCTCATCGAACTTGATCGCGCCCATCTGGTCCATCCGGTCGCATCCTATCGCGGCCATGAACAGCAGGGCGTGCGGGTGCTTGCATCTGCCAAGGGCGCAACCGTCACGGATGCCCGCGGTCATCAGCTGATCGACGGTTTTGCCGGGCTCTGGTGCGTCAATGCCGGTTACGGACATGACTCGATCGTCGAAGCCGCGGCGCGCCAGATGCGTGAGCTGCCCTATGCGACAGCCTATTTCGGACTGGGTTCAGAAGCCCCCATCCGCCTCGCAGCGGAACTGGCCGATCGCGCGCCCGGCGATCTCAAGCATATCTATTTCACGCTTGGCGGTTCGGATGCCGTCGACAGCACAATCCGCTTCATCCGCTACTACTGGATTGCCAGGGGTCAGCCGCAGCGTGACCAGTTCATCTCCATCGAACAGGGCTATCACGGCTCCTCGACGGTCGGCGCAGGCCTGACCGCGCTTGCCAATTTCCACACGGGCTTCGGAATTCCCTTCGAATGGCAGCACAAAATCCCGTCGCCCTATCCCTACCGCAATCCTGTCGGCCAGGATCCTCAGGCGATCATCGATGCCTCGCTTGCCCAGTTGAAGGACAAGATCGAGACGATCGGTCCGGACCGGGTTGCGGCATTCTATGCCGAGCCGATCCAGGGCTCCGGCGGTGTCATCGTACCGCCCAAGGGCTGGCTGAAGGCAATGCGCAATCTCTGCAAGGAATACGGCATCCTGTTCGTCGCCGACGAAGTCATCACCGGCTTCGGTCGCACCGGACCGCTCTTTGCCTGCACCGAGGATGAGATCGTCCCCGATTTCATGACGACCGCCAAGGGCCTGACATCCGGATATGTTCCCATGGGCGCCGTGTTCATGGCAGACCACGTCTATCAGGTGATCGCCGATGGCGCGGGTGCCTCGGCAGTCGGCCACGGCTACACGTATTCGGCCCATCCGGTCAGTGCGGCAGTCGGTCTCGAAGTCCTGAAACTCTACGAAGAAGGCGGCCTGCTGGAAAACGGCGTCAAAGCCGGCGCACGGCTGATGGCCGGCCTCGAAGGCCTCAGGGATCATCCTCTGGTCGGGGATGTTCGCGGACGCGGCATGCTGGCCGCCGTCGAACTCGTGACCGACAAGGTCGCCAAAACCCCGCTTCCCGCTGAAGCGGCTCCGGCACGGCGGGTCTTCGACCGCGCCTGGGATAATGGCCTTGTGATCCGCGCGTTTGCCAATGGCGTTCTCGGTTATGCTCCGCCTCTTTGCTGCACGGATGACGAGATCGATGCGATCATCGAGCGTACGGCAAAGACCCTCGATCAGACGCTTGAAGATCCCGATGTCCGCCGCGCCTTGAAGGATTGAGCCCGGATCACGTACCGGGCCTTATACCGCCAACCGGCAAATTTCAGAATTTTCTGCCGCACTACCCCGCCAATTCGGAGAAAATGGCGGGGCCGAACTGTCAAACTTCAATCTAACAAAGGCCCAAAACCCCATAAAACCTGCAAAGGAAGGGGCAAAACAACAGGGCACGGAACAGCATAATCTTTGGCACTCGGCTGCACAGCGCGCCAATTGCCCAGAAAACGGGATGCTAACGTGACGAAATCTCTGACAACATTCAAATATCTGTCCTTCGACGTCGTTGGCACGCTGATCGATTTTGAAGACGGGCTGACCTCCTGCCTCAAGGAAATCGGTACCGAGAACGGTGTTGAAGTCGATGGCGAGGAAGCGCTGGCACTGTACCGCGCAGCCCGTTACTCGGATTCGACAGACCTTTTCCCGGATGATCTTGTTCGCGTTTATCTCCTGATCGCGCCGAAACTCGGCCTGCCCGCCGAAAAGGCCTATGGCGAACGCCTGCGCGATTCTGCAAAGACCTGGAAGGCCTTCCCGGACAGCGTAAAGGCGCTGGCCGACTTGAAGCAACATTATCGCCTGATCGCGATGACCAATGCGCGTCGCTGGGCATTCGAGTTTTTCTCCAAGGAACTCGGCAATCCCTTCCACGCCGCCTTCACAGCCGATGATACCGGCACAGAGAAACCCGATCCGGCCTTCTTCCATCAGGTCTTCGACTTCGTCTCCTCAGAGGGCGCAAGCAAGGATAACATCCTTCACGTCGCCCAGAGCCAATATCATGACATCGGCATCTCCCGTCAGCTCGGCATGACCAATTGCTGGATCCAGCGCCGGCATGCCCAGAAAGGTTATGGCGGCACGATCGAGCCTGCCGAATTCACCAAGCCTGACTACCACTTCACTTCGATGGCCGAACTGGCCGAAGCCGTGAGGGTTGCCAACGAGAACTGACCATCGACGATCTTCGTAACATCGGGCCAAGCCGGCTGAAGACCGGCCGTCCGCCAACGGTGAAAAGGGGAATGACATGCATAACAGGATCACCAATTGGACCGCGTCAGACGACGCAATGGTCGAGAATGCCATTCGCCGCGGAGCCACACGGCGCGAACTGCTCAGCATGATGCTTGCAGGCGGCGTCGCAATGTCCGCCGGAGGCATGATCCTCGGCCGGGCATCCGATGCCATCGCTGCGACCCCGAAGAGCGGCGGCAACCTCAAGGCGGCCGGCTGGTCGTCCTCGACAGCCGATACGCTCGACCCGGCAAAAGCCTCCCTTTCCACCGATTACGTCCGCTGCTGCGCACTTTACAACCGCCTCACCTTCCTCGATCAGGCCGGCCTCGTGCAGATGGAACTGGCCGAGAAGGTCGAAAGCGCAGATGCCAAGACCTGGACCGTCAAGCTACGCTCGGGCGTTACCTTCCATGACGGCAAGTCGCTGACCTCCGCCGACGTCGTCTTCTCCCTCAAGCGTCACCTTGATCCGGCCGTCGGCTCCAAGGTCAACGCGATCGCCAAGCAGATCACCGACGTCAAGGCGGTCGACCCGACAACGGTCGAGATCGTGCTCGCCAACCCCAATGCCGACCTTCCGACGATCCTGTCGCAGCACCATTTCATGATCGTCCAGGACGGCACGACCGATTTCTCCAAGGGCATCGGCACCGGCGCCTTCAAGCTCGAGACTTTCGAACCGGGCGTTAAGTCGATCTTCGCCAAGAACCCGAACTACTTCAAGTCGGGCGGCGCTCATGTGGACTCGTTCGAATTCTTCGCTATTTCGGACGACAATGCCCGCGTGAACGCGCTTCTTTCCGGCGACATCCATCTTGCCGCCTCGATTAAACCGCGCTCCATGCGCCTGGTCGAAAGCCAGCCCGGCTTCGTCCTCTCCAAGACCACATCCGGTAACTATACCGACCTCAATATCCGCCTTGACATGACGCCGGGCGACAAGGCCGACTTCGTCAAGGGCATGAAGTACATCACCAATCGCGAACAGATCCAGAAGTCGGTTCTGCGTGGCCTGGCCGACATCGCCAACGACCAGCCGATCTCGCCGGCAAGCGTCTATCACAATGCGGAACTCAAGCCGAAGGCCTTCGATCCGGACAAGGCGAAGTTCCACTTCGAAAAAGCCGGCGTGCTCGGCCAGAAGATCCCGATCATCACCTCCGACGCCGCCACCTCTGCCGTCGAAATGGCGACCATCGTGCAGCAATCGGCTGCCGAAATCGGCATGAACCTCGACGTCCAGCGCGTTCCGAACGACGGCTACTGGTCGAACTACTGGCTGAAGGCGCCGATCCATTTCGGCAACATCAATCCGCGTCCGACACCGGATATCCTGTTCTCGCTTCTCTACGCGTCCAACGCGCCGTGGAACGAAAGCCAGTACAAGTCCGAAAAGTTCGACAGCATGCTGGTCGAAGCACGCGGCCTTCTCGATGAAGCCAAGCGCAAGGAAATCTACGGCCAGATGCAGGTCATGGTCGCAGAAGAAGCCGGCACCATCATTCCGGTCTACATCTCGAATGTCGATGCCATCACCGAAAAGCTGAAGGGCCTCGAGGCCAACCCGCTTGGCGGCATGATGGGCTACGCCTTTGCCGAATACGTCTGGATCGACGCCTGAGGCTCATGCATGATGGCAGGAGACATCCGTCTCCTGCCGTTCGTGCCGCATGTTCCGGCATATTCCGCTCCAGACGGGCGCCTGCCGGCAGTTGGAACTTCTCAAAACCAGGGAGCCGATCTTGAGGACATTCGTACTCAATCTCATTGCGCACCGGCTTCTCATTGCAGGCCTGACACTGCTGATCGTTTCGTTCGCAGTCTTCTTCGCAACGGCCATGCTGCCCGGCGATACCGCCAGCATCCTGCTCGGTCAGGCGGCCACACCCGAAGCGGTGGCAGGTCTTCGCGCCGCCATGCATCTCGACGAACCTGCCGTGTTCCGTTTCTTCCGCTGGCTCGCCGGCTTGGCCCGGGGCGATCTCGGCACGTCCTACGTCAACAATGTCGCGGTGGCGGATCTGATCGGCGGACGTTTCGTCAACACGATGCGCCTTGCCGGCATCACGACGCTGATCGCCGTACCCGTTGCCCTGACGCTCGGCATTACCTCGGCCATGTTCCGCGGCTCCATCTATGACCGCATCGTCACGATCCTGACGATCGGCGTGATCTCCGTGCCCGAATTCATGATCGCCACGTCTGCGGTCCTCGTCTTTTCCGTCTATCTGAAGTGGCTGCCCGCACTTTCCTTCGCCAACGAGGTGACCTCCTTCTGGCAGGTGCTGAAAGTCTATGCCATGCCGGTCATCACCCTTGCCTTCGTCGTCTCGGCACAGATGATCCGCATGACCCGCGCAGCCGTCATCGACACGATCAACACGCCCTATTTGGAAGCAGCCCTTCTGAAAGGCGCTTCGCGTCCGCGCGCGGTGCTCTACCATGCGCTGCCCAACGCGGTCGGCCCCATCGCCAACGCGATCGCGCTGTCGCTTTCCTATCTCGTCGGCGGCGTCATCATCGTCGAGACCATCTTCAACTATCCGGGTGTTGCCAAGCTGATGGTCGATGGTGTCTCGACGCGTGACCTGCCGCTCATCCAATCCTGCGCCATCATCTTCTGCATCGGCTATCTCGCCCTGATCACGCTTGCAGATATCGTTGCCATTCTTGCCAACCCGAGGCTGCGCTGACATGACCCTATCCACGCCCTTTTCGAGCAAAGTCAGCTACAGCTTCAGCTGGGTCGGAATGGTCGGGCTTGCGATCATCGTCTTCTGGGCGGTCATCGCACTGGCGGCCCCGCACATCATTCCCTACCCGATCGGAGAAATCGTCGACGAGGATTATTTCGGCCCGATGAGCAGCAAGCTGCTTCTCGGTTCCGATTATCTCGGTCGTGACATGCTCTCCAGGTTGATGATGGGTGCGCGTTATACCGTCGGCATCTCGCTCGCAGCCGTCTGCATTGCCTGTTTCACCGGGACGGCGCTTGGCATGGCCGCAGCCGTGATCGGTGGCTGGTTCGATACGATCCTCAGCCGCTTTCTCGATGCGCTCAACTCCATTCCCAGCAAGCTTTCCGGCCTCGTCGTTGCTGCTGCGATCGGTTCCTCGATCAATGTCCTGATCGTCATGCTGGCGGTCATCTACACCCCCGGCGCCTATCGCTTCGCCCGCGCGCTTGCCGTCAACGTCAACACGATGGACTACATCACCGTCGCGCGTACCCGTGGTGAAAGCATCCTCTACATCATCTTTTCCGAGATCCTGCCGAACATCATCGGCCCCTTGCTGGCGGATTTCGGCATTCGTTTCGTCTTCATCACGCTGCTTCTGTCCGGCCTCTCCTTCCTCGGCCTCGGTGTACAGCCGCCCTATGCCGATTGGGGTGCGCTGGTTCACGAAAACATCAGCGGCCTGCCTTTCGGCGCACCGGCTGTCATCGTGCCCTCGCTTGCGATTGCCAGCCTCACGATCAGCGTCAACCTGCTGATCGACAACCTGCCCAAGAAGATCCGCGACCGGAGTGCGTGAATGGAAAATCTCGTAGAAATTCGCGGACTGAAGGTCGAGGCGACAACCGATTCCGGCCGCCGCCTGGACATCATCAAGGGCGTCGATCTCGATATAGCACCGGGAGAGATCGTCGCGCTGATCGGCGAAAGCGGCTCCGGCAAGACCACCATTGCCCTGACCCTGATGGGCTATACCCGCACCGGCTGCCGCATATCCGGCGGCAGCATCCATGTCGCCGGCAAGGACATGGTGACGTTGAGCGAGCGGCAGCGGGCAATGATCCGGGGTCGGGAAATATCCTACGTGCCGCAATCGGCCGCCGCCGCTTTCAACCCCACCAAGCGCATCATCGATCAGGTCGTCGAGGTCACACATATCCATAAGCTCCTGCCACCGGCCGAGGCCAGGCAGAAGGCCATCTCTCTGTTCAAGGCACTCTCCCTGCCCAATCCCGAACAGATCGGCGATCGTTACCCCCACCAGGTTTCCGGTGGTCAGTTGCAGCGCCTCGCCGCCGCGATGGCGCTGATCAGCGACCCGAAACTCGTGATCTTCGACGAGCCGACGACGGCACTGGATGTGACGACCCAGATCGAGGTTCTGCGCGCCTTCAAGTCCGTCATGAAGAAAAGCGGAATTGCCGGTGTCTACGTGTCTCACGATCTGGCTGTCGTCGCTCAGATCGCCGACCGTATTCTAGTGCTGCGCAATGGCGAAGTGCAGGAAGTCGGCTCCACCGAAACCATTCTTAACGATGCCAAACATCCCTACACGCGCGAACTTCTGTCCGCTTTCGAACCCAAGCCGCGCGGCGATCAGCTGGACCTTGCCGCCGAAGCAAAACCGCTGCTTGAGATCAATGCCCTGACCGCAGGTTATGGACCGCTTCAGGAAGACGGATTGCCGCTCGTGCGCGCCGTTCAGGAAGCCAGCATCACGGTGCAAAAGGGACGCAATCTCGGCATCATCGGTGAATCCGGCTGCGGGAAATCGACACTTGCCCGTTCCATCGCCGGCATTCTGCCAGCCTCATCCGGCAAACTGACCCTCGACGGGCGCCAACTGGCACCCTCGGCACGGCAGAGAAGCCGCGAGCAGCTTCGCGAATTGCAGATCGTCTTCCAGCATGCGGACACGTCTCTCAATCCGGCAAAATCGATCGAGGACATCCTCGGCCGCCCCCTCACCTTCTATCACGGCATGAAGGGCAGCCAGCGCAGCACCCGCATCGATCAATTGCTCGACATGGTGCAGCTACCGAAAGCACTGCGCAGCAGAACGCCGGCAGAACTCTCCGGTGGCCAGAAACAGCGCGTCAATTTCGCACGCGCGCTCGCCGCCGAGCCGAAGATCATCCTCTGCGACGAGATCACCTCGGCACTCGATACGGTCGTCGCCGCTGCGGTCATCGATCTTCTGAAGGAATTGCAGCGCGAGCTTGCGCTTTCCTACATCTTCATCAGCCACGACCTGTCGGTCGTGGAAGCCATCTGCGACGAGATCGTCGTTATGTATCATGGGAAAAAGGTCGAGCAGATCACCCCGGCTATCTCGAAAATTCCGCAGCACCCCTATTCGCAACTGCTGTTTTCTTCGGTGCCCAAGCTGGACCCAAATTGGCTCGACAGCTTGGAGCGCGACCCGGAACTGGTGAAGGCCTATGCACACGCCTGAACGCCAAAAGCGCCGGTTTGCAAAACCCGGCGGTTATTTTCGAGAAAGCCGATTGTGTTACACAAGGAAAAGGCTGGTGAGAGGCATATGCGCCTTCACGATCGGCGATTTCAGCACCACGAAGCTGAAATATTTGTCGATGCCGATATCCATGTCCGTCAGGCGTTCCATGATCGTCTGGTACTCGCCGATACCGGCAGTGACGAATTTCAGCAGATAGTCATAGCCGCCGGAAACGAGATGGCATTCGATGACCTGATCGACTTTCTCGACCGCCGCAAGAAAACGGGCAAAGTCGATCTGCCGATGGTTCTTGAGCGTGATCTCGGTGAATACGGTCAGCGTCTGGCCCAGTTTGCCGATATTGATCTGGGCCGAATATCCGTCGATATAGCCCTCCTGCTGCAATTTCTTCACCCGCATCAGGCATGGGCTTGGGGAAAGATTGACCAGTTCGGCAAGCTCGACATTGGTGATGCGGCCATTCTTCTGGAGTTCGTAGAGAATCTTGATGTCGATACGGTCGAGCTTCATCTGCGATCTCTCCTTGCGACCAGCACGCGGCAGCATTTTATTCTGCCGTTTTCCGAAAACCAGCTTAACACCATGAAGACGCTTGTCTATTCCATTGTGCAGCAGGCGCCACGGCAGAAAAATCTGCTTATCTCGGACCATGCAGCATTTAATGCCGTCCGTGCCATCTGTCCGGTAACCGATGGGCGGTCCGTCTCGTTATGCTTGCGGCGACAAGGAGAAGAAATGCCATGCCAGCGCCGCTCACGCTCGTCCCGACGTCCCAAGATCTCCCGCAGTCTGCCGACGCTGTCGTTATCGGCGCCGGCATTGTCGGTGTCTTTACCGCCTATTATCTGGCGACGCGCGGCCTGAAGGTTGCGCTGGTTGAAAAGGGCTTTGTCGGCGCCGAACAATCGAGCCGCAACTGGGGCTGGTGCCGCCAGCAGAACCGCGATGCCCGCGAACTCCCGATGGCAACGAAAAGCCTCGATCTGTGGGAGCGTTTCGCCGCAGAAACGGGTGAAGACACGGGCTTCCGCCGCTGCGGTCTCCTTTATCTGAGCGACAATGAGGAAGAGATCGCCGGCTGGGCCAGATGGCGGGATTTCGCCAGGACCGTAGGCGTCACCACGCATATGCTGGACAGCGTTGCAGCCAGCGAGCGCGGCAAGGCAACCGGCCGCCCATGGAAGGGCGGCGTATTTTCGCCAACGGACGGCACGGCCGATCCCGCCAATGCCGCCCCCGCAGTCGCCCGTGCGATCATCAAGCTGGGCAGTTCCGTACATCAGAACTGCGCAGCCCGCGGTATAGAGATGGAAGGTGGCAGGCTTTCGGCCGTCGTCACCGAACACGGAACGATCAGGACGAAGGTGGCGATCCTGTCCGGCGGCGCATGGGCATCGTCCTTCTGCCGCCAGCTCGGCATCCGCTTCCCGCAGGCTTCCATCCGCTCATCCATCCTCTCCGTCGGCCCGGGCAAGGGTGATCTTCCGGATGCACTCCATACGGCGCGGGTATCGGTCACCCGGCGCGGCGACGGCGGACACACACTGGCAATCAGCGGGCGTGGCCGTGTCGACCCGACGGCGCAGAACATGCGTTTCGCAGCACAGTTTCTCCCCATGTTCATGCGGCGCTGGCGCAGCCTCTCGCCCGGTGGACTGGAAGGCTTTCGCAGCGGCCATGAAAGCCTGAAGACATGGCGCCTCGATCGGCCGACGCCGATGGAGGAAATGCGCATCCTAGATCCCGCGGTCGATCGCAACACCGTCAAGCTGACGCATGAGCGGGCCATGGAACTTTTGCCCGATTTCAAGGGCCGGCCGGTCACCGCAGCATGGGCCGGTTATATCGATTCCACGCCGGATGGCGTGCCCGCCATCGGCGAGACTGCAGTCGTTCCGGGCCTCGTGCTTGCGGCGGGCTTCAGCGGCCACGGCTTCGGCATCGGCCCGGGAGCCGGCCATCTGATCGCCGACATCATTACCGGCGCGCAGCCGATCGTCGATCCGGTCCCTTACCGTCCCGAGCGCTTCGAGCGGTCTTCCTGGGGCAAGGTCGCCGACTTCTGACCGATCGCCCTTTGATGTAAGCTGAGACTGGCAACCAACCGACACGGAAAAACGCATGCAGGCACGCCAACTGGAAGTTTTCTGCATGCTGATGCGCTGCGGGACCGTGACCGGAGCCGCCGGCATGCTCAACATATCGCAGCCCGCCCTCAGCCAGATCCTGCTCCATGCGGAAGACCAGCTGGGTTTCAAACTGTTCAATCGTGTTCGCGGCAAGCTGGTCCCGACCCGCGAGGCCGAGGAGCTTTATCCCGAATGTGAGAAAATCTTCTCGGAACTGGGCGCCTTGAAGCGGCATACGACCGACATGCGCTTCGGCCGCACTGGCATCATCCGGGTTGCCGCCTCCGCACCGCCGGCCATGTCGATCGTGCCGAAGGCGCTCGCATCCTTTCGCGAAGCCCATCCGGATGTCGTGATCCGCTCCCTCATCGCACCGCTGGTCAATGTCGTCGACATGATCCGCAACGGCGATGCCGCAATCGGGCTTGTAATGAACAACATGGCGAGACCGGGCATCGAGGTCGAAACGCTCGGCCATACCGAACTCATCTGCATCCTGCCCGAAGGACACCGGCTGGCAGAGCGCGAACACATCAATTTTTCCGACTTGCAGGAAGAAACGCTGATCTCCTACAGGGCCGGCACCTATCCCGGCCGCATACTTCTGAGCGCGGCAGCGGCCGAAAAGCAGATGTTCAATCCGGCCATCGAGATCGACATCTCGCTGACCGCCCTGCCCTTTGTCCGCGACGGTTATGGTGTCGCCGTGGTCGATGGATTGCTTCCATGGGACCAGTTTCCCGGCCTCATCCGCAAACCACTGTCTCACAAGGCGATGGTTCCGATCGCACTGCTCACCAGCCGCGACCGGCCGCTCACGGGAAGCCACCTGGCGATGCGCGACAATATTCGCGACGCCTGCGCCTCGGTCTTGGCCAAGGCGGAAGATCTCAACCGTTAGAGCCGTTCAGGCATCCCGGACCCATGCTCCGATCGGAGCCGGCCTGACCGGCGCCTGTTCCCGCAGGCGTCCGGCGTCGCAGACGGAAATCCCGGCCTTTGCCGCAATCAGCTCGGCACCGGCCAATTGGCAATAACGCCCCTGGCAGCGGCCCATGCCGACCCGCGCGAGCGACTTCACCCGATTGGCTTCCGCACCGCCGTAATCGACACTCTCGCGCAACTGACCGGCAGTGATCCCCTCGCAGCGGCAAACCACCGTCTCGTCGGGCGTTCTGCGAACCATCTCGGCCGGCCAGGGAAAGGCGCGCGCCATGCCACGAGCGAAACGCTCATACCGTCTGAGCCGCCGCAGATCCGCAGAACTGTCGGGCGCGGCCAAGCCCATATCGGAAAGACAGGCATGCGCCGCGAGGCGACCGGCGACTTCCGCCCCGTCGGCTCCGAGAATGCGCAAGCCGTCACCGGCAAGATAGAGCCGTTCTGCAGCCCTTCCCATTCGGTCGGTGCGCGGAAGCCATTGCGCCCAGCCGGTATCATAATCGAACTGGCAACCGGCAAGCCCGGCAAGCTGTGTTTCTGCCCGCAAATGCCATCCGATACCGACCATGTCGCAATCGCTTTTCCGCAACGTGCCGCGTGCATCCTGCCAGCGGATGCTCACCGGACCGCATTCGTCGGCATCGATACCAAGTATCTTCACGCCAGCATGGTAAAGCCGGCCCAGCTTGGCGCGCATCATCATCCCGCGCAGGACAAGTCCCGGCCTTGCCAGCATGCCGGGAAGTCCAGTCATCTGCGTCCGCAATGACGAAGTGTCGAGAATGGCCTCGATCTCTGCCCCGGCCTTCAGCAATTGCGTTGCGACCAGCGTCAGCAGCGGCCCCGAGCCGGCAAGCACGATCTTTCGCCCAAGCGCGACGCCCTGAGCCTTGAGAGCGATCTGCGTTGCGCCGAGACTGTAGACACCGGGTGACTGCCACCCTGGCACCGGTGCGAGGCGATCGGTGGCGCCTGTCGCAAGGATCAGCCGGTCATAGCCGAATTCGCGCCGGCCCGAAGGCGTCAACGCATGCAGGCTTCGGTTGGCGCAGGCAAGGACGGAACTCTGCGGATGGTAATCGACCTGTCCCTTGGCCACCATCTGGTCGAACCGGCCATGCAAGGCGACCGCCTTGTCGGCTTCGGTTCCGTAGAGTTGCTGCGGAGATCGGGTAAAGCCATCCGGCGGCCGGCGATAGATCTGGCCACCGGCCTTCATGCCCTCGTCAATGACAACGGGCTTTATACCCGCCGATACCAGCATCTCGGCGGCGCGAATGCCTGCCGGCCCCGCGCCGACGATGACGACCTTTTCGGCACCGGAACTCATGACGGCCACCCGGCAGGCGCTTCTGTCAGCAGTTGCATGCCCTCCATGACCGGCGTCGAACAGGCACGAAGCCTTCCGCCATCGGCCTGCCAGATCCAGCAATCCTGGCAGGCGCCCATCAGGCAGAAACCCGCCCGTCCCTCCGGCCCGAATTCCGATTGCCGCAGGTGATGGGAAGAGGACAACACCGCCGTCAGCACCGTATCACCGGCAAGAGCCTCGCAGGGCGAGCCATCCAGATGAAAATGCACCCGCGGTCTTGCCGTTTCCGACAGACGGACAATTCGCCCGGTTCGCGGGTGCGGCTTCATTCAGCAGCCTCCTTCACCTCGATCGCAGGCTCCGGCATTTCCCTGAAGCGCGCCCGGACATCCGCGAGAGCTGCGGATACGCCTTCCGGTCCGACACGGCCCTTCATCCGACGGAAGATTTCCGTCTTGGTGAAGAAGCGCCAATGGATCGGCAGACCGGCAAGAATGTCGGTCAGGAGATCGTAGGCGGCCGGCGTCCATTGCGCCTCATACCCCTCGCGCTCGGGGCCGTAGTGGAAGTGGCCGGTAGATGCGGAACGCGATGCCCTCAGGCTTTCGGTCGCCTTCTCATCCGCGACACCATCACGAATGACGACTGCATAGTCGCGCTCTGCTGCCTCTGCAGAGACATATCCGCGTTCGACATCGCGAACCACGCGCCAGACCTCACGTTCCAGTGGATTGCCGCGCCCGCCGCCGCCTGCCGAGCGGATTTCCAGCACGTCGCCGGGCTGCAGGATGGCGGTATCGATATTGCCGAGCCGGCGATAGTCGTCCCGACCGGGGTTGAGCACCATGTCGGAAAGGCCTGCAGCCTTGCCGCCGAGCAGACCCCAGGGCCGGAAGAAGCTGCGGTCGCGGTTGCGCGCGGTAATCCGGCTGCCCGGGCTGAACACCCGGAACGCCATCTCGGTCGCAAGACCGCCACGCCAGCGACCCGCACCGCCACTGTCCTTGGCCAGCCCGTATTTGACGAATTCGATCGGCACTTCGGTCTCGGTAATCTCGATCGGCGTGTTCTTGAGGTAAGCGGCATCGGCGCCGGAGCCGTTGGTGCCATCGCGATGCGGCATGCCACCACCACCGCCGACGACCGGATTGACGGCCGCGATGACGGTACGGCCCCGCTCGTCGGTGGTCATGACGTTGACGATGCAATTGTTGCCGGCAGGTGCTGCCGGAAGCCTTTCAGGCACGGCCTGGCAGAAGGCGCCGAAGATCACTGAACGCAGGCGGGCGCAGGTCAGCGACCGCATGCCGACGGCAGCCGGCGAAATCGGGTTGAGCACGCTGCCCTGCGGCGCAATGCAGGTAAACGGGCGTGTCAGGCCGGTGTTCAGCAGGATCTTCGGATTGATCGTGTAGAGCACGTAATAGACGCCGACGAGCAGCATCGTATGCCGTGGATCGCCACCCGAGGGAACGTTGAGCGAAGATCCGAGCTGCGGATCGGAACCGGTGAAATCAAGGATCGCCTCGTCGCCCTTGATCGTCATCGTCAATTTCAGCCGGCATGGATTGGCCTCGACGGAATCCTCGTCCGCGTAATCGACGAAGACATAGGTACCGTCCGGCATGGAGCGCAGAATGTCACGCGCCTGCGCTTCGGCATGATCGAGCAGCACTTCCGCGCCTTCGAGAAAGGCCTCTTTCCCGAATTTCTCGACCATTGCCAGGATCTTGCGCTCGCCGGTATTGAGCGCACCCACCAGCGCCTTGATATCCCCGATGTTGAGATCGGGCTTGCGAACATTGGTGGTCATGATCTTCAGGATGTCCTCGTCGAAGACACCTCCATTGACCAGCTTCATCGGGGGGAAGCGGATGCCTTCCTGATGGATTTCGGTCAGGGCGCGCGAAAGAGACGCCGGCACGGCGCCGCCCATGTCGGTATTGTGGATGTGGCCGCCCGTCCAGGCAATGATCTCACCCTCATAGAACACCGGCTTCCAGAGATGCGTATCGGGCGCGTGGGTCGCGACGAAGCAGGAATAGGGGTCGTTGGTGAAGGCGACATCGCCGGGCTTGTAGTCGGCTACCATGTCGATTGCCCGCGTATAGGTCAGGCCCGGATACCATGTGGCGCCGAGCCCCATCGGCACGCCGAACGTGTCGCCATTGCGGTTGATCAGCATCACGGTGAAATCCTCCGTCTCCTTGACGAAGGCGGAATGTGCGGTCCGCTGCAGCGTATAGGCCATGTTCTCGGCAGCCGCGCGGGTGTGATTGGCAAAGACCTGAAGGTTCAATGGGTCAAACATGGCTGGTTACTCCGAGAAGGTCAGATGCAGGTTCAGGTGGCGGTCGACATCGACCGTGGCGCCGGCCGGAATGGCAAAGGTCGTATCTTCCTGCGCGACCACAGCCGGGCCTGAGAACCGGCCGCCCGGATGAAGAAGATCTCGCCGGTAAAGGCCGATCCATTCGAATTCCTTGCCGGTGAAGACGGGGATCTCCCGCTCCGGCACAGCCGCAGCACCGGCATGTTCGGCCTCGACCGGAAGCTCAAGAGCCGGACCGGCACCGATCGCCGAAAGCCGCAGGTTGACGATCTCGATCTCTCCGTCCGGATCGTCGAAATCGTAGAGCTTCGCATGCATGGCATGGAAGGCGTCTTCGATGGGGCTGAGCTTGCCCTCGGCGATCCAGGCTGCCTGAACCGGCACCTCGATCTCGAAGCTCTGGCCGACATAGTGCATGTCGGCGGAAACATGCAGCGTCGCCGGTCCCTGATGTCCCTGCTTCGAAAGCCATGCCAGACCTTCGGCAGAAAGCGAATCCAGCGCCTTGCGCAACAGCGGTGTTGCCTCGGCGGAAAGATGTGTGAAAACGGTGCGGATGAAGTCGCCGCGAAGATCGGCCACCAGGCCGCCCAGCGCCGAGACGACGCCCGGACGTGGCGGGCCGATGACCTTCGCCATCTTGAACTCCCGCGCCAGGAAAGCGCCAAGCATCGGCCCGCCGCCGCCGAACGGCATCAAGGTGAATTCCCGCAAATCGACGCCAGCACGCGAGGCAAGCTTCTCCACCTCCACAAACATTTCGGAAATGGCGATATCGAGAATGGCCTGCGCTGCCTCTTCGGCCGTGCGGCCGATCTGGTCGGCGAGCTTGGAGACTGCCGCACGTGCCAGGCCGACATCGATCTGCAACTGGCCGTAAGCCATCTGGCTATGGCCGAGCCAGCCGCAAACCGCCATCGCATCCGTCACGGTCGCCTGCGTACCACCACGTCCGTAACAGACCGGTCCCGGCGTCGATCCGGCAGATTCCGGTCCTACGCGCAAGACGCCCTGCGCATCGACGCTTGCAATCGAACCGCCACCGATACCGATGGAGCTGACCGAGACCGATGGAATATGCAGCGGAAACTCGCCGATCAGTTCGCCCGTGCCGAATTGCGGCTCGCCGTCGATGATCAACGCGAAATCGGCCGAGGTTCCGCCGATATCGAGCGTCAGGATATGCCTCTCACCGGCGCGCCGGGCAAGCCAGGCGGCGCCGATAACGCCGGATGCGGTACCGGAAAGCAGCATCTGCACGCAGGAACGCTTGCCCTCCGCCGCATTCATCACCCCGCCATTCGACTTGGTCAAAAGTGCTGGAGCCGTCACACCACGGGAAACCAGCTTGTCCTCCAGCGCCGTCAGATATCCGGAAACACGCGGATGGACGTAGCCGTTGAGAATGGCGGTAGTCGTGCGCTCATATTCGCGGATGACCGGCCAGACTTCCGAGGATGTGAAGACGAACAGATCAGGGGCCGACTTTGCAATCTGCGCCTTGACCGCCGCTTCCTGGGCATCGTTGCGCCAGGAATGGAGGAAGGAAATGATGATGCCCGATGCGCCCCTTGCCTTGGCGGTTGCAACGGCTTCGATAACGGCCTGCATGTCCGGCGCCTGCGCTTCGCTGCCATCGGCTCTCAGTCGGGCCGGAATGCCGAAGACCATGTCACGCGAGATAAGCTGGTCGGGACGCGAGCAGAAGAGCGAATAGACGTCCGGCATTCTCAGGCGCGCCAGTTCGATCACGTCTTCGAAACCGGCATTGGTCATCAGCGCCAGCGACACGCCGCGCCTCTGGATGACGGTGTTGATGCCGACCGTCGTACCATGCACGAAACGGCTGATCGCCGCCGGATCGAGCCCTTCGCGCTCGGCGAGAAGCGAAAGCCCTGTCATCAGTTCCGCACCCGGATCGTCCGGCGTGGTCAGAACCTTCAAGGAGGCGACCCTGCCTGACCGCGTTTCGAGAGCGCAGAAGTCGATGAAGGTTCCGCCGATATCGACGCCGACCTTCCAATCCTGTTCCTTGAGATGGCCTTTGCCGGGCGCTGGCGCATTGTCCATATTGGATCCCTTTCCGTCTGGTTGTGCAAAGCTGGCACGATGGAACCACGTCGGTCCAAGACGGAAAGGGCGATATCCCATAAGCAGAACTTATGCTCTCGAATGCGCCAACCCATAGGTCGGACTTATGGGACTGCCCAAAGCTCGACTTTGACTTGACCATGTCGGATCGGTCACTCTTCATCCGATTTTCAGGATGAAGAGGAAGCCGGATGGATGTGATTGTTGTCGGTGGTGGCCTGATGGGCGCGGCCTCGACCTTTTTCCTGGCACGCCGCGGACTGCGTGTGACGCTTATCGAGCGAAACCGCGTCGGCAGCGGTGCGACCGTCGCATCCTTCGGGAATATCCGCAGAAGCGGCAGATATCTGCCCCAACTCCCCCTCGCCCACCGGTCTCTGGCCCTTTGGAGGGAGGCGGGAAAGCTGCTTGGGCGCGATGTCGAGTTTCGCGCCGCCGGCCATCTTCGCCTCATCTTCACCGAGAAGGGGCTGAATGAGATGCGCAGCTTCTCCGAAGCGGCGCGGCCCTGGGGGTTGGATCTGGAGGAACTAGGCCCGAAGGATGTGCAGGCCCGGTTTCCGGGCCTCGGCCCGACCGCAATCGGCGCCTCCTTTTCCCCACAGGACGGAAGCGGCAATCCTCGCCTCATTGCCCCCGCCTTTGCAGATGCCGCACGCCGGCTCGGTGCGGAAATCGTCGAGGAAGCCATTGTCGAAAGCATAGGGAAAACACCACACGGCTTCGAAGTTCGAACCTCGAAAGGCCTGTATTCGTCGCCCATACTCCTCAACACGGCCGGCGCCTGGGGCGCACGGATCGCCGAGCAATTTTCAGAACCGGTACCGATCGTCGCCAGAGGTCCGCAAATGGGCGTCACCGAGCCGCTTCCGCATCGGGTTCTGCCGGTCGTCGGCGTCTGGGGACATGACCATGGCGGCGGTTATCTTCGCCAGGTCGAACGCGGCAACATCGTGTTCGGCGGTGGAGCGGAACGCACCGATGTCTCGCTGGATAGCGGCCATGCGAAAGCCGATCCCGCTCGCCTTCCGGGACAGCTCAGGGCACTTCTGCCCCTGCTGCCGGCGCTTGCAAACGTCTCGGTGATCCGCACCTGGTCTGGCTGTGAAGGTTATGTCGCCGATGGACTGCCCGTCATGGGTCCTTCCGCGACAACCGAGGGCCTGTATCACGCCTTCGGCTTTTGCGGTCACGGGTTCCAGCTCGGCCCCGGAGTGGGTGACGTCATGGCCGAGCTGATCGCAACGGGCAGCACACATACACTGGTGGGGGATTTCTCGATCAAACGATTTGCGAGAGCGGAGCTAACGGGCTCTTAAAGAGAGTCGAACCACTAACCCACATATTTAAGCGGCTGGTCTCATTGTCGCTTCACGCTGTCTGGAAAAGGCCGAAGACCAGCAGCCAGGGGCCGGACACGAGCGTGACCACGTCCATCATGGCACGAAAATGATGGTCTCCGATGCGGGCCACAAGCGGACGGATGGCGAAGGTGCCGAGCATGAGCGCCAGTCCGTTCGTCGCCCCCTCGCCAGATCGTGCATGGAAATCGCTCCGAACTCATGAAAGCTGACGATCTTCGCCATCTGGACGATCAGCGAAGCGGTCGCCTCGGTGGCGATGGAGGCGCCGCGCACGAGGCCGAGCGCCAGAAAGGCCGGCACACGAGCGGCCCGGTGGAGAGGAACAGTCCGGTCAGGAAGCCGACCACGGCACCAACAACGGGCATCTGCACCAAATTGATCGAGACGATGCCCTTCATCACCAACCGGCGCAGCGGCACCAGCGCCATAATTAAGAGGCCGAGCAGCATTTCCGGCCATCCGCCCGGCAGGGCATAGGCCATGACGGCCTTCCAGGCGATGGAGCGCCACCATGCGATCGCCCGCGAAAGATTGGCCATGATCGGTATCGCCTCGACGACGCCAAACATCGGCACCAGCAATGGCAGAAGCAGCAGGCTCGCACCGGTTCCGATCACACCTCTCAGCGCGCCGGCGCCGAGTGCGGCGCAAAGCAGCAAGATCCACTGTTCCAAGATCGGTCCTCACGCGGCATGGCCCGACCTTAGTTCGGGAAGGCTTCATTCAAGTCGGCGATTGCCTCGCAGGTGAGGCGCGAAACGGGCCGGTCACCGATGAGGAAGACCAGCTTGGCCGTTTCCTCAAGTTCCTCATAGGCGTGAACCGCGTCCTGCAGGGATTTACCGGAAACGATCGGACCGTGATTGGCAAGCAGCATTGCCTTGTGTCCACCGGCGATCTGTCGAACGGCATCCGCGAGCTTGCGGTCTCCCGGCCGGAAATAGGGAAGAAGCGGCAATCGCCCGATCCGCATGAT
Organism: Aliirhizobium wenxiniae; assembly: GCF_014201355.1. Lineage (GTDB taxonomy): Bacteria > Pseudomonadota > Alphaproteobacteria > Rhizobiales > Rhizobiaceae > Neorhizobium > Neorhizobium wenxiniae. Next base: position 23,466 of record NZ_JACHEG010000003.1, on the reverse strand, counting down.
CTGGTAGGCGGTGAGCGGCGGCAGGACATCGGATGTATCCTCGTGGCAAAGGCAGGACAGGGCGACCGCATGTGTGGAATGCAGGTGGACGATTGCACTTGCCTCCGGCCGTTCCTGATAGACAGCCAGATGGAAGAAGGCTTCTTTCGACGGCGGATCACCGACGAGATGGATGCCCTCGGCCGAGACCTTCGATATCTGCCCGGGAGACAGAAAGCCGAGCGACGAATTGGTCGGCGTGACGAGGATCGTGCCGTCCTCCTGCCTCACCGATAGGTTTCCGGCACTGCCATGCGCAAGGCCACGCCCGTAAAGCAGCGCACCGAACTTCACGATCTCGGCACGCAATTCATCCTCTTTCACCCACTGCCCCCTATTTCATCTGCCCTTGTTGCAACTGCTTAAGCGCCTTTGCGAAAAAGTCCGGCGCGCCGAAATTGCCGGACTTGAGCGCCAGCGCAATCCTGCCTTTGCCGCCGATCAGGATCGGTACGCCCGGATCGATTTCGGGGCCGATCGAAAGTGCGTCGAGATCGAGCGCCTGGGCGACCGCGCCGGATGTCTCGCCGCCAGCGACGACCAGCCTGCTGACGCCGCTCTCGACCAGCGAACGCGCCGTCCTTGCAAACAGGTCGTCGAGCGTCTCGGCCACCTTTTCTCGGCCGTAGCGTTTTTGCAAGCGCTCGACTTCCAGCGGATCGTCGGAGGAATAGATCAGAGGTGCATTGCCGCGATGGGCCGCGGCGAATTCGAGGATTGCGCCGACATCGAGCCTACCCGCCATGGCCGCATCAATATCGAGTGCCATGATCGGGTGACCTGCGGCATGAACGGCAATCTGGTGGCGGGTCGTGGCAGAGCAACTGCCGGCGAGGATCGCCTCGGGTCCGTCGACGCCGCAAAATGCAGTGACCGCTCCCGCAGCCTTGCCGCTGCGCAGGAAATTGGCAGGCAGGCCGATCGCGATGCCCGAGCCGCCGGTGATAAGCCGGTGCCCCGCCGCTGCCCGGCCGAGCGTGACGAGATCGTCATCGAGCGAGGCATCGCAGATAACCATCGTCGCCCCGTCTGCCGCAGCCGCATCCAGCGCGGATCTCACGGCCCCGCTTCCGGAACGCACGATCTCGGTATTCACAAGCCCGACCGGATCGCGCGTCTGCTGCGCCAGCCAGCGCCGGATGTCGGAATCCGTCATCGGCGTCAGCGGATGATGGCGCATGCTGGATTCGCTGAGCAGCCGATCCTGCACGAAGAGATGGCCCTGATGAACGGTCCGGCCGACGGTCGGGAAGGCCGGGCAGGCAATCACGCCCTTGACGCCGAGAGCAGTTGCAAGTGCCTCCGCAACCGGCCCGATATTGCCTTCCGGCGTGGAATCGAATGTCGAGCAGTACTTGAAAACAAACTGCTCACACCCCTGATTGCGCAGCCATTCGAGCGCGGCAAGCGATTGCTCGACAGCATCCTCGACCGGCGAGGAGCGGGTCTTGAGCGAAATCACCCCCGCCTCGACGGATCGGTCGGCCTTCACCTTGGGAACGCCGAGATACTGCGTGACCACAAGCCCACCCTGCCCCGGCAACCCTTTTGCAAGCGTGTTCGCTATGTCTCCGGCCCCGGTAAAATCGTCGGCGATAACTCCGAGCAGCATCGTCTAGTGCTCCTGCCTGTGCATCAATTGTTTCATCCGTGTCACCGCGCTGCCGGGCGCGGTCAACACAGCACAATCCACCCGTTCGCCGACCGGACCGGCGGCGCGGGCGGTGGAAAAATGGGCGAGCATGATCGCATCGCAATCGGCCAAAACTAGAGCCGCATCGGCGACCCTTGCATCGTGATCGACCACGTTACCCTGCCTCAGCTTCTCGATCGCACCATCTGCAATGATCGTGCGAAGCTTGGCCGGACTGCCTACCTCTGCCGCAAATTCGCGAAACTCGTCTTCCATCGTCTCGACAGCAGGGGCAAAGGTCGCCACCATCCCGATATTCGAGCCCGCCGTGATCGCGGCGCGAAACATCGCCTCATTCGGCATGAGAACGGGTATCCCGATCTCCGAGGAAAGCCGGCGGATAGCGGGGCCGAAGGCCGAGCAGGTGATCAGGATACCATCTGCGCGACCCGAAACGGCCTGCCGGCCCAGAGCGACGAAACGCTCGCTGAGACCGGGCGACAGTGGCCCGACCTCCCGAGCGCGATCCAGTGACAGGCTCTCGTCGAGGATATTGACGGCCTCGGCCTCCGGCCAGAGCCGCCGCATGGCATCGGTCACGGGCACCATGGCAACCGGCGTGGCATGAAAGAGGAATATGCGTGGCGTAACCGTCATGGCGATCTCACTGCCCGGCCAAGAAGGTGCGGTCCTGCAGCCGGCGCATCTCCCAAAGCGACGAGGCCTGCGGCTCCTCCACCATGTCATAGGTAATCAACGTGCCGGCTGGGATATCCACCTTGGCGCGATTGCCGGTCAGAAGATGGGCGCAGGCGGGGTTTTCAAGCGCGACGGGCACCGCCGGAACGATGCGGGCCTTCAACATCGGGCTATGGTCATTGCCGAAGACCTCTCCCGCCTTGATGTCGCGTGCCGCGACTTTGACGAGATCGTAGCGAGGCCGGTAATCCTCCGATCCTGTATCGATGCCGAGCAGGCCCGCCATCAGCAGCGAGGTCGAGGTCTCGACGCCGCAAAGGTGATAGGGCCGATAGATGACCGCCGTCGTCTCGTCATAGTTCGGGATCTGGCCCTTGGTCACAAGGACATGGTTGGAATAGGCGTTGTCGCACCGGACGACAAGAAAGACGCCGCCGCCGAGCCCGGATTCATCCGGGCGCCGGAGGCAGGTGGCGAGGTCGATCGTATCGACCTGTCCGAAAAGGCCGCCATTGGCGATCTCCGCATAGGCAACCGGGATCTCGGTAATGCGCAGCGCCGCATGGACGAGCGTGTCGACGGCAGGCTTCATGCCGGTATAGTTGGCCGCGACCGTGATTTCGCAGAGATCATAAGCGCCGGGTTGCGGCAGGCGCGCCAGAATATCCTTGCGTCTTGCGACATATTCGGCGGCCTGCCCTTCGGGAATCATGGCGAGCCATTTGCGATCCTCATCGGAGACGGCAACCGTCTCGACATAGGGCTCATGAATCTTCTTGTCGGTCTTGATCGAGACCGTGCCGGCAGCCTCGTCATAGACGAATTCGCCATCGGTTGCCTTGCCGCCGGAAATCACCGTCAGGCCGACAGATTTCGCCCATTCGTAGAACTGAATCAGCAGCCCGTGCTGGTCGCCATCGACCGGCGTGTAGATGACACCTGCTTCCTTCGCCAGGCGCTTCAGCATCGGGCCGACCGCGACGTCGCAATCCTTCGTCACCATGGCCACATGCTTGCCGGCCTCGATCGCCTGCACGGCATATTTCACGCTCGCCTCCGGCACGCCGCTGCACTCGCAGACGATATCGACGGCAGCGATGGAACCGATGAGTTCCGGCTTGTCGGTAAAGATGGAATTCCCGCGCGCAATCTCGCATTTGGCCTGCTCTGCCGTACCGGCATAGGCGACCTTGGCCATATCGAAGCCCGCCTTCTCATAGGCACCGCGCGCGGCATCGATCGAAATGTCGGCGACGGCAGCGACATTCAGCCTCGGCGTGACAGGTGCCTGGGTGACGATGGCAGTGCCATAATTGCCCGCACCGATAATGCCGACCCGTACTTCGGAAACCTTGGCGAAATTTGCGTAAAGATGGTGATATACCATTGTTTTAAGTATCCTTTTCATGCGCGCCGAGTGACGCTCTGGAGGTTGCGGACCTGCCGCCAGGCCGCATTGAATAGCGACGCGCAGCGATGGGCCTGCATCCGGAATGAACATGCGGTGTGGTCAGGCAGCCCGGGCGATCCGAGAGACAAGATCGCCCTTTACCGCCTCAGCCGATTTTCTTGGCCTGCGGCTCGTCCATCTGGTGTTCCTTGCCCGCCCGGTTCTTGAACAGCCAGGGCGAGACCAGCAGCACCACGGTGATCAGCAGGATCACCAGCGCGATGGGGCTCTGGAAGAAGACGGCGACATCTCCGTCAGAAGCGACCAGGGTGCGGCGAATGCCACGCTCCAGGATGGGTCCAAGGATCATTCCGAGTACCAGCGGTACCGGCGGGTAATCCAGCTTCATCATCAGATAACCCAGGACGCCGAAGCCGATCACCAGAGCCACCTCGAACATCGAATTGTTGATGCCGAAAATGCCGAACGCGATGATGGCGATGACCGCCGGAAACAGGTAGCTCGGCCGGACGAAGGCACAGGTGGCGAGCACCGGGGTCAGCACGATGGTGATCGCGACCAGCGCCAGATTGCCGATGTAGAAGCTGCCGAAAATGGTCCAGACGAATTCCGACTGTGTCTGGAACAGCATCGGGCCGGGCTGCAGGCCGATCATCAGCAGGCCGCCCATCAGCACCGCCGTCGTGCCGGAGCCTGGAATGCCGAGCGCAAACATCGGTATCATGTTGCCATAGGCGGCGCTGTTATTGGCGGCTTCCGGCGCTGCAACACCTTCCATCGCGCCATTGCCGAAGCGTTCTGGATGTTTCGAGGTACGCTTGGCGAAGGCGTAGGAGATCATCGTGGCGGCGGTCGCGCCGGCACCCGGCAGGATGCCGATGAAGAAGCCTATCAGCGAGCCCGAGCCCAGTTCACGCCAACATTGCAGCGTGCCGCGCACATCCGGCAGGAGTTCACGGAAGCGGAACCGGTTATTCTCCTCCGGCTTACCGATCGAAGGCGGCGTGGCATACATTTCCGCCAGACCGAACAGGCCGACAGCGATGATGGAGAATTCGATACCGTCGAACAGCCGGACCTCACCAAAATCGAAGCGCGGCAGGCCGACCATCGGATCCAGACCGATCGTGCCGATGAAGAGGCCAGCAAACAGCGACATCATCGCCTTGTTGAGATCCCGGCCGCCGAGCACGCTGACGAGCGACAGCGAGAAGATCATCAGCGCAGTCATCTCGATCGGCCCGAAGGCGATCGCGGCCTGGGCGATGGTGGTGGCAAAAGCGGTAAGCAGGATTAGGCCGATCAGGCCGCCGATGAAGGAGGCTGCAATACTCAATCCGAGTGCCGCGCCGGCCTTGCCGTTTCGCGCCAGCTTGTGGCCATCGATCACGGTCATCGTGGCGGACGCATCGCCCGGAATGCCGAGCAGGATTGCGGTGACCGCACCACCATATTGGGCGCCGTAATAGACGGCTCCAAGTGCTGCAATCGCCGCCGTGCCGTCAAAGCTGACGGCGACCGGCAGCAGGATTGCCACACCGGCGGTCGGCCCGAGCCCCGGCAGGGCTCCGATGAATAGGCCGATGATGGCGCCGACCATGATGGCGGCGAGAACGGAGGGTTGCGATGCTGCGACCAATCCCTCGGCAAGCAAATGCCATGATTCTAGCATGATATCGTCTCTTCTTCAGGGATCAGAGCAGCGGGATGGCGAGAACTACGCCAAACACGAGATAGAGTATGAAGGCCATACCGACGGCGATGGCACTGACGGCCGCAATCGAGCGGGCGTCGCGGGCCCCGAATATGCAGCCGATGGCAATCATCAGCGGCACGGAGGCCACCAGCATGCCGATAAAGTCGGAGAGCAGGACGAAACCGACCAGTGCCAGACTGACCAGCCCGACCCTGACCACTTCCATCCGCTCGACGCTGCCGAGAAAATCGGACTGCCTGATGACCTTGAGAAAATTGAGTGCGGAAAATAGGGCCAGCCCCGCCCCGATCCAGACGGGGAAGAAGCCGGCCGAGGGCACGGAACCCTCTTGATAGCCATAGCCACTTCCCTGCCAGATCATGTAGAGGCCGAGCAGGCCGAAGATCGCGGAAAGACCAAGATCGAATGAACGTAAGGGTATCACCTGCCGCGCCTCCCAAGCGTAGAGTATTTGAATTCTTCTGTGACTATCGGCCCCAAGCTGATCGGGGGCCGCCAATCTCACTTGATTAGACCGAGCTCGCGCATCAGCGTCTCGTAGCGCTGCGAGGTTGCGACGATTTCCTCGCCGAACTGCTTGCTGTCGAGGAAGAGCGGTATTTCGTTGAACCGGTCGACATATTGGCTGCGCCATTCCGGGCTTTCCGACACGGTTTTCATCACGCCCTCCCAATAGGAGACCGCTTCCGCCGGAACATCCTTGGGCATGATGATGCCGCGAAGCTGGGTATGGACGATGTCATGCCCCAGTTCCTTGAAGCTCGGCACCTCGGGAAGAGACTCCATCCGTTCCGCCGAGGTGACGGCAAGGGCCCGCATCTTGCCGGCATTGACCTGTTCGAGGATCTCGTTTGGATTGCCGAACAGAAGGTCGAGATGCTTGCCGAGCACCGCCGCCATCACCTCGCCCTCGCCGTCATATGGCACGACCTTGATCGAGCTGCCGAGTTCCTTGTTGAGGAGATGTGACAGAAGTGCCGGATCCGACACAGCGCCGGCCGAACCGATTGTCAGTCCCTTGGCGCTCTTGAGGTCGTCGATCGACTTGATCTTGGAATCAGCAAGCACAGCCAGGATGTAAGGTGAGCGCGCGATCGCCGCGAGCGGGGTAAAGTCCTTGTAGCTCAGCGGCATCTTGCCAAGCAGCGGCGTGGTGAAGAAGCTGACGCCGACACCGCCGAGATAATAGGGATTGCCCTTACGGGAACTGATGTAGGAATAGCCGACCGCACCCGAACCACCCGGCCGGTTTTCCACCAGCATCTTGACCGGAATGAGCTTCTTCTCGTCAATCACCTTGGCCATCGTGCGCGCGACGATATCGCTGCCGCCGCCGACGCCGAAGGCGACGATGTAATTAATGGTCTCGCTCGGATAGGCACTGGCGTGCGCGAGGCCTGACGCAAATGGCTGTGTTGCGGCAAGAGCTGCGCCACATGCCAAGAGCGTGCGCCGTTTGATGCCACTGTGGGTTTCATTCGTGTCCAAGATATTTCCTCCCGATTTGAACCTCGGCCCTCCAGCCGATACCGGCAATCCCTTCCCGATTGCGGTTTGACAACTTTGGACCCGCCAACGGTGGCAAAGCAAGTATAATAATGATACCGATTGGTATGGTAGAAAGACCAATCGGAGAGCCGATGGATACGATCAACGACGTCAATCTGCGGCTGCTCCAGACCTTTCTCGTCGTGGCAAGCGAAGGAAGCTTTCGGCTTGCCGGCGAGAAGCTGAACCGCGCCCATTCAGCCGTGAGTGTCCAGATCCGTCAGTTGGAAGAACAACTTCAGGTTAAGCTTTTTGAGCGTACGACACGCAGCGTCAAATTGACGGAAGAAGGCGCCAAGCTGCAGGAAAGTCTGAGAAAGGCCCATTTCGAGATCCTCCATGGGCTTCGCGAGATTCGCGAGGCCGCGGATCTGAAGCGCGGACAGTTGTCACTCGCCAGTTCCTCCCATGTAGCATCCGTCCACCTGCCTCCTATCCTAACGCAGTTCGTCAGCCAGTTTCCGGAAGTGGCGGTGACAATCCGGGAGTTGACCTCAACCGATCTCTACGCCGCGCTACGCAAGCAGGAAGTCGATTTCGCCATTGGTCCCCATGGCACCGACCCGACTTTCGAATTCAGCCCCATTTTGGTCGAGCCGCTTCACGCCGTGGTTCACCCCCGCTTTGTCGATCCGGCTAGAAAGGTGATAACCTGGAGGGAAATCGCCCGGTTCCCGATACTCCTGCCTGCCCCGCAGACGGCTATGCGTCGCATCGTCGACCAGGTTCTGCATGACAATGGATTGGTCGAGACAAACCGGTATCAGTTCATTCAGGCCGAGACGATCATCGCCATGGCAGAAGCCGGGCTCGGGATTGCAGTCCAGCCGAGCACGCGGCTGGCCAAACATCCACCGGTGATCGCACGGGTGATGACGTTGAACGAACCCCATATTCGACGTGCCATGTCACTGATCCGCCTTAAAAAACGTGATCTGTCGCCGGCAGCCCGACACCTGGCGGATACCATCATTCGTGAAGTCCGCCGGGTCACCGACTATGTAGAAGGAGAAGAGTTCTTCACGGCTTGAAACAGCTAGGGGGCTAAGCTCTTGAAGCGATGCGAACCGCCGACCATGCAATTCCGATGGAAGCATGAACCTTAGGCAGACCGCATTCTGACACGGCCCAAGCACTGGGCTATCTCCTCCTGCAGCAGTTCAGAAACGATGCGGCCTATTCGCGATAGCGGCTTGCGGGCATCTATTGCGAGGCTCACTGTCTGAGGTTCGGCGCCCTTGTCGCGCAGGGGAATGAAGACGAGCGAGCCGTCAAGGATTTCCGGCGCAGCATCGAGCTCCGATGTGAAGGCGATGTATCGACCGCTGCGAGCAAGTTGCTTGACCAGTTGCAGCGAGTTGGTGACAACCGCCTTTTGGGGATCGTTAAACAGCCATCCGTAGCGCGCATCGAGATAACGGCGAATGAACAGCGCTTTGCTCTGCAGGGCGATCGGATGCTGCGTTGCTTCTTGCAAACTGGTAGTCTTAGCCCGCGCCAGCTCGTGCTGAGGTGACACCACGCTGCCGAGCGGAAGCTCGGCACTCCACAGGACATGCACATCGCGCCTCGGTGACAAGTTGAACGCTGCGATAATGTCGGCATCGCCGGCCATGAGTGCCGAAAGGGCGTCGTCGGGGCTGGAGATTTCGACTTCGAGTGAAATTCGCGGATGGGAACTCGCCAGTTTTTCGATGAATAGCGGCAGGAAGCCGTTGGCATGACTATCCATTGCTACCAGCCGCAGATGTCCTAGATGAATACCCTGAAGCTGTCGGATATCGGCTGCTGCCTTTCGTTCGTCGCTCTTCCAGCGGCGGGCAAGCGCGATCAGTGCATCGCCGGCGGCGGTCAGTCGCATGCCTCGCGGCATGCGCTCGAAAAGCTCGACGCCAAGATCCTCTTCCAGCAGCAGTATCTGCCGGTCGATGGCAGATGCCGCAACGTTCAGCTCCTTTGCAGCCTTCTGGATGGATCCGGAGCGGGCCACCTGGTCGGCGTAACGCAGCGACGCAGGAACCAGCGAACCACGCATATCGACACCTTCAATCCATACTAATTTTTCGAATGCATGATTGCTTATTCTCCGATGGACGGCAACGGAAAATTCGCTGATTGTCACGATCAAGATGACAACGGGGATCGCAAGTGAGCGCTCCATCCAAGGAGAAACGGGATGCAGAGCGTGAATGGAACGATACCGCTTGACCCCCTCCCCAATGACGGCGCGCTCTCGGGCGCTCGGGAGAACAATACGAAGTTCTCGCGGCTTGTTGAGGAAGCGTGGTCGCGGTTTTCATCGACGCGCTACACGGGCTTTTTCCTGGTCCTGCCAGCGCTCCTGTTCCTTGGCGTCTGGTTTATTTGGCCGGTCGTATCGATGATCGCGAGCAGCCTTTCCGCCCATGTGGTCGATGGCGTCACGGTCGAAGGTTTCACGCTCGAAAACTACACTAGGCTGTTTTCCTCCGACCTATATTTCCGCATTCTGGCCCGGACGGTCCGAGTAGCCTTGCTGACCTCTATCTGCGCTGCGGTCTTCGCCTATCCGCTGGCCATCGCGATCAGTCGCGGCGGCCCTTCGCTGGCAAGGCTAGTCACCATCACTATCCTTGCGCCTCTGCTGGTCAATGTCGTCGTGCGCTCCTATGGCTGGCAGACGATCCTCAATAAGACCGGTGCGCTCGCCTGGGCGCTGAAGCAGGTCGGCATCCCCCACCCACCGGCTCTGCTCTACACCGAATGGGCGGTGCTGATCGCCTGCGTCCACGTCTACTTGCCGTTCATGGTCATGCCGCTTGCCTCGGCAATCGCTCGCATCGACCGTAGCGTCGAGGAAGCAGCACGGGTTGCCGGCGCAACCAGACTGCGTGTCTTTCTGAAGGTGATACTGCCCCTTAGCCTGCCCGGTCTTGCCGTTGGCGCTTCGCTGGTCTTTTCGCTGAGTTCGGCCGCTTATGTGACGCCGCAGGTGCTTGGTGGCAATTTCTCGCCGCTGCTCGGTACGCTGATTGAGCAGCAGATCCTGACGCTCAACGATTGGCCGTTCGGCGCTGCGATCTCGACGCTGCTGATCGTCATGGTACTGGCCGTCAACCTCGTTTTCCTGAAAATCGTCAACCGGCGCTTTGCTCGCTGGACGGAGGCCGCCCGATGACCGAGACCGTCAGCCCACTCCTGAAGATTGTCGTTGCAATCGTCCTCGTGATCGTCGTGGCCCCGCTCGTAGTGCCGCTTCTGATGTCTATCTCTGACACAGCCTATATCGTTTTCCCGCCGCAGGGCTTTACCTTGAAATGGTATGCGGCGGTGCTGACCAACCCCGAGGCTCAGGGAAGCTTCCTCTTCTCGCTCGAACTTGCAAGTATTGTTACCATCATGTCGCTGATCCTCGGCATTCCCTGTGCGATCGGGCTGACGCGCTTCAAGGTTCCGGGCCAGGATGCGGTGCTCGGCATCATCCTGTCGCCACTGATCGTGCCGCTGATCGTAACCGGTGTGGCACTGCTGCAGCTGTTTTCGATAATGGGGTCGCGAGCTACCCTGCTGCAACTCGTCATCGGCCATACGGTAATCTGCCTGCCCTATGTCATCCGCTCCGTTTCGGGGAGTTTTGTGCTGACCAACCGCAATCTTGAGGATGCCGCCTCGGTTCTCGGCGCAGCACCCCATGTGGTGGCGACAAAGATCATCTGGCCGCAAGTGCGGCCAGGCATTTTGGCCGGCGGCATTTTTTGTTTCATCGTCTCCTTCGACGACTACCCGATCTCGATGTGGCTGGCCGACGGCAATCACTTCCCGATCCCGCTTTATCTCTACACGGTGATCGAACGCTCGTTCGACCCGTCGATCGCGGCCATTGCCTCGCTGATGATCTTCTTTGCGCTTCTTCTCGTGCTCGTCATCGAGAAAGTCTTCGGGATCAGCCTTGCCAGGCTCGCCAGCTAATCCGTCTGCACATTCGCCGCCTTAAACTCAGCAAACCAATCGTTAAACAAAAAGGGGAAATGACATGACCAATATTTCGAGGCGCACATTCGGTAAACTCGCGCTAGGTGCCACCGCCATCGCCGCACCCCTGGCAGCCCCGATGGGCTTCGTGCGCAACGGCTGGGCCGCAGGCAAGGAAATCCAGATAGGCATCTGGGGCGGCTCGCAGGGAGAATTCGTCAAGAAGAAAATCATCCCGGACTTCGAAAAGGATTTCGGCGCCAAGGTGACCGCCGAGGAAGGCTTCACACTTGCCAATGTCGGCAAGATGCGCGCCACCAAAGACAATCCGAAGTTCTCGGTAATGTTCATCGACGACGTTGCGATTCCGATATGCAAGACGGAAGGTCTGATCGAGCAGATGCCGAAGGGTGATATGCCGGCGCTCGCCAACCTCTACCCGCGCTTCGGTTTCGACGGCTGGGCAAGCGCCTTGGCCATCTCGGTCGGCAGCATGTTCCACAATTCCTCCGTCAACCCGCCGGCAAGCTATGCAGATCTTTGGAAGCCGGAATATGCCGGCAAGCTGAAACTGGTCAGCCCCAAGAACACGCCTTCTGTCTTCTTCCTGATCGTCGCCGCGGCGGTCAAATCCGGCAAGCCGTTTTCAGAGGCCCAGTATCTGGTCGATGACAGCTTCGACAAAGTTGCAGAGCTGAAGCCGAACATCATGAACCTCTTCGACAACGGTCCACAGGCAGCCAACGAAGTGGCTCAGGGCCAGGCTGATATCGGCCTGCTGGAACTGTCGAAATATATCTATCCCTACACGGCCAAGGGCGCTCCGGTGACGATGAGTTTTCCCAAGGAAGGCAGTTTTGCCGGCAACAACTGCCAGGTTCTGGTGAAGGGAGGCCCGAACAGGGACGTCGCCGTTGCCTTCATGAACCGCATGCTGGAAGCCAAAACACAGAAGGCTTTTAGCGAGTTCGCACTTACTGCCCCACCTGTCTCCGGCATCGAGTTTTCAGAAGAAACCCTGAAATACATCGCCTATCCGGTCGAGGAAATGGACAAGCGTGGCCTGTTCACGCCGGACTGGGAGTTCATCAACGGCAAACGTTCGGCCTGGACCGAAAAGATGAACGGCATTTTCTCGGTCTGAGACCACCTTCAACCAGCCGGCCGATCCTGTTCATCGGCCGGCCAGTATCAATCGATGGAGACGGTCTATGAGTAACCCGGCAAGCATCTCTAAAACCGAAGGCGGCAGTGTCACGCTGCGTGGCATCAGCCGCAGCTACGGCGCAAACCAGGTGGTGAGCGATATCAATCTCGAAGCCAGAAGCGGCGAGATCCTGGCTCTGCTCGGCCCGTCCGGCTGCGGCAAGACCACGACGCTCAGAATGATCGCCGGACTGGTTCAACCGACAGCGGGCGACATCGCCATTGATGGCAGGCCGATCACTGACCTTCCCGTTCATCGGCGCAATCTCGGCATGCTGTTCCAGAACTATGCGCTGTTTCCGCATATGACGGTTCTGGAAAACGTCGCCTTTGGCCTGTCGATGCGTGGCGTCGAAAAGGCGGAGACGGCTGAGCGGGCAAAGCGGGCGCTGGCGCTCACCCATCTCACCGGCTTTGAAGATCGCATGCCATCAGCGTTATCCGGCGGCCAGCAGCAGCGGGTAGCCCTTGCCCGCGCCATCGTCTACCGGCCCAAGGTCCTGCTGCTCGACGAACCGTTCGGGGCGCTCGACAAGAAACTGCGTGAGGCGATGCAAATCGAGCTGCGTCAGCTCTGCAATGAGTTGGGGCTCACCACCATCCTCGTCACCCACGATCAGGAGGAGGCGCTGGTGCTGGCCGACCAGATCGCCGTGATGCGCGGCGGTCGCATCGAGCAGGCGGCGTCGGCCCGCGAGATCTACGAGCGGCCATCGTCGCATTTCGTGGCCGACTTCATTGGCACGTCGAATTTTATCTCCGCGACCATTCTCGGCAAACATGATGGCAAAACGACCCTTAAATCTGCCTCCGGGCAGTTATTTGAAAGTCTTGTAGCGACGGAGCTTGGTATCGGCGAAAAGGCCGTTGTCGCCATCCGTCCAGAAAGCGTCCGTCTTTCAGCTACCGGAGAGGCGACGGAAGCCATCAATGCACGAAGCGGCCGCGTGCTGCGAACCGTGTTCAAGGGGCAGACACTTTCCGTATGGCTGGAAATGGCTGGATCTGAATTCGTCTGCGCACTGCCGATTGAGGCGATTGGAGCCTCGCCTCCCCAGCCAGGTCAGATTTGGACCGCAAACTGGTCTGCCGAACGCACCCTGATCGTGCGGGAGCAGTGACATCCTGATGAGTATGACTGTTCCAGCCATCGGCATCATACTGCCATCCTCGAACCGCGTCGTCGAACGCGTCACGAAATCGATTCTCCATGATTATCCCGGCGTCGACGCGTGTTTTGCCCGTGTACCCTATGATGGGCATCCCGCCGACGGATATAATCTGGTCCCGTTCCTGCAGTCTGCAGCCATGCTGGCCCAGGCAAGACCCGGCATCATCCTCTGGAATGCCACCCGCGGTGCGCTTCTCGGGTTCGAGCCGGATCGAACGCTTTGCGCGCTGATAGAGGCGGAGACCGGCGTTGCTGCAACCACCACGGCGTTGGAAACACCTGCCTTGCTGAAATCCCTTGGTCTGACCCGGATCGGTTTGTTGCAACAGGGAGACGCACAGGAAGGAGGGCAGCTCGTCAATACTTTCGCCACGCAAGGGATCGCTATCGTGGCGCGGCGCGATCTTGGCATACGAGACAATTTCGAGGCATCAAGGGTTTCAGGAGCAGAGATCTCGAGGCTGGCTGAAGAGCTCACGGCCGCGCAACCGAATGCGATCCTTATCTGGAGCACCAATCTTGGTGGTCACGCCCTGGCCGGCGCACTGACAGCAAAGCTGAAGCTACCGGTTTTCGATTCCGCCACGATCGGCACGATTGCTGCGCTAGAAAAGGTGGCCTTGGGATACCAGAACCTGGACAGCAAGAGATCATCGGCCGCGTTCAAGGCCTTATAAAACTAGCGGTGGGCCGTAGAAACGGAACGGATGGGCGCTAACTTTTTGGTCTTGATGGGAGAGGAACCGACGACCACGTTGTCTCGAAGCCATCTGTCGGCTACGGATCCTTGCGGGTCCTGATTAGTGGTTAAATCCTCGAGCTTTGACCAACCAAAAAAGCCGCCTTGAAGGCGGCATTTTTGGTTGCGGGGGCCTGAACACAGGGAGACTTGTAAATTCCTTCACTTTTGAAAGGAGCCGAACCTGGGACCCTGAGAAGAACGGCGGCAAGAATATAGAAATTTTTCAGTGAGATATCTTACCGCGGAAGAAAGCTTGCGAACGTAACGCTAAATACCAACGTTCACCCGCCGCCGGCTGTGCATCGAGAAGCCCATCATCCGAAATATGAACGATGTACCGGCTCGCGCTTTTCTCGGCACGCCTAGCTCAGATCGGTCGGACACTACATCATTGACGCGCTTAGTTCCTCATCCATAACACTTCTGAAAAGCTCCAGTGATTTGATTGAACTTCGCAATTGCACGACAATTTCAGCAATCGCATAAGGTCGTCGCCTAACAGGATTTGCCAGACTTGGTCGGGTCATTACCTGAACCATGGAGGAACCAATGACTGGCAACACATCATCTCAACTCGAAATCCAAAGCACACACCTTGCATCGTCGCCTAGGCTCTCATTTCCTGAAAGGTGTCTAAGTATATACAGGATGAAGTGTACCTGCGTCTCAGCCCACCCACGTGGCTGCGGACCGAACATGCCTTGCTGGGAGCCTGTGCGATCGCTAATCCTTTTCGGCGCTTTCAACCCAAGAGGATAAGATGGCAACTGGTACAGTAAAGTTTTTCGCTCAGGACAAAGGCTTCGGCTTCATCAGCCCGGATAGTGGTGGACCGGATGTGTTCGTCCACATCTCGGCTGTAGGCTTCGGCGCTTCCCTGAGCGATGGTCAAAAGGTCAGCTACGACGTGGGCCAAGACCGGAAGACGGGAAAGTCGAAGGCTGAGAACGTTAGCGTCCTCTGAGAATAAAATCCGGTCTCGTCGAAAAGGCGAGATCGGGTCAAATCGAACCACATTAACGTTGCTCCGCTTCGAACCGGCGGCCACAGATGGCGAACAGTTACAACGCAACTACAGTGCGATACATAAAAGTGCCTTTATGAAATAACCCAGACACCCTTCGGGTAATAACTGCCTCATCATTGTCAGCAGGTAGGGTTTATCATGAAGAGCTCCCTTTTCGTTGCGATCGCATTGACGATCACAGGCGTAGGCATGGCTGCATCTTACGTAGCATCCGCGGAACCTCAGCCGGAGAATGCGTCGCCAATATATGGTGTCACGCTTCCCGAGGGTTACCGGGATTGGAAGTTCATCGCGCCTGCGCAGGAAGCGCCTCCCCTGGATGAGTTACGCGCCGTCCTGGCAAACGATGTTGCAGTCGAGGCCTACAAGGAGGGAGCGCTGCCGTTTTCGGATGGCTCTGTCCTCGTGAAGCTCGCCTACAAGCGACAACAGTCAACCGAATTTCCGCCGGCAACAGTGCCCGGAGCTCCGACGACGGTTCAGGTTATGGTCAAGGACTCGAAGAAATACCCAGACAGCCATGGTTGGGGCTTTGGCCGCTTTGTAAATGGCAAGCCGGTTGACGTTGCGCAGCATGAGACCTGTCTTGCGTGCCACGTGGGCAATGTGAAGGATCACGACTACGTCTTCACACGCTATGCTCACTGACAGCTGACAAGATCATGCCGTTTTTCGAGCGTGAGGCTCTGCTCTGGGCAACGCCTGTAGGATATGGCGTCATGGACGTGATCCCGATCACAAAGCCGAACAGTTTTGCCATACCGGGGATATCATACCCATCCCTCACCCGATTGCCCTGTCTCACTTTTCATGATCGAGGCCTGACGGTCGGCCTGTCCTCAATGATACTAACCTCTGTTTCGGTCAGGAACGCGGCGGCCACGTCGGTCGCAATGACGCGAGTAAAACCACGCTGTGCAAATTGGAAGCCGGCGAATTACCCCTTCCGACGACGTATGGCCGTCTCTGGGACACTCCATGTTTTGCGCCAATATCTTCCAGCCACGGCGGGTGAAACCTTCGGAATGCAATCGTGAAACTGGGCGTGGACCTAGCTTATCTCGATTCTTGATCGACTGACATCGGTTCTGTACACGAAGCAGAATGAGTGTCGGGCTGCACGCGCCCGGTTTATGTCCGCGCTGAGGCCGCTCTGCCAAATGCCGGATCACTGTCTAACGAGAGTTATTGCGAGCAAGGCTTGCCTATGTTCTCGGAGGTTCTGTTCCGGCCGGCAAAAGGCCTATGATGGAACCATTTTTGATGGTCAGGCACGACGAGACATTTCTATTCAGGGATTGACCGACGCCTCTTCAACGACTGATCTTTCGGCCGCTCCGAAAAGGGCGGCCGAGTTTTCTCCTAATGTTCACCGCTACTTCGCGGATTGGCGAGCTGCCTCTTCAATCACAGCTGCTACTTTCTCCGGCTGAGACATGAAGACCGCATGGCTTGCATCGATTTCCGTGACCTGACTGCCTGCGCGTTTGGCCATATCGCGCTCCAGCTCCGGGTTGATCGAGCGATCTTGAGTTGCGACAATTGACCAGCTCTTTTTCGTCTTCCATGCCGGCTCACCCACCTTTGCCGCAAAGGCATTTTTGGCGGCAAAGACCTGGCTTTTCGCGAGGAAGGCCGCATCCTCCCCAGGCAGATCAGCAGCAAAATCCTGCGCAAAGGCCGCGGGATCCAAGTACAGGAATTTCCCGTCCCTGGTCTGCTTGATCGAGTTTCCTGCGGGTGGCTTTGATCCCGCAAGGTCGAGCAGGCTTTCGCCCTTTTCGGGCTGGAATGCAGCAACATACACCAGTCCGGCCACATCCGGCCTTTTGCCTGCCTCCGAGATCACCATACCGCTGTAGCTATGGCCCACGAGCAGACTGTAACCATCCTGAAGATCGAGCACCCGATTGGTCGCTGCGACATCATCAGCAAGCGACGTGATCGGTTCCTGCACGATGGTGACGTTGAAGCCTCGGCGCTCCAAGATTTCGGTGGCTTTGCGCCAACCGGAACCATCGGCAAGCGCGCCATGAACAATGACGATATTTTTCACTTCCGCAGCCTGAACTGCGGTGGCGATGATGCTGGTTGAGAAAGCGAGAGCAAGCGTAAACAAGAGCCGTTTCATAGGGTTCTCCTTAAGGTTTCCGAATGTGATTAAGCAGCGTCAGCCGAAGGTGAAGGCGTAGGCCTGCACACCAGGATCGAGGAAGCGAATGGCGAAGGTTTTGGCTTCGATCACGCCGGACTGACGGACGAGCTGGTAAAGACGAGTCGACGTGACGATGCCGTTGCCGTCCACGTCGGTATCGGCGCCATGATCCGCACCGGGCGGGTGACCGTTGATCGTGATCTGGAACCGAACGGGCTTACCTACTGCACCCGGCCCAAGCACCAGATGCAGGTCGCGAGCATTGAACTTGTAGGTGATCCCGCCATCTGGACCGTCGAGTGCCGCGGCTTCAGCGCCGACCGTCCAGATGCCGGAAAGCCCCCACTTATTCAGTCCTGGGGTCGCGACGGAATAGTCGCGGGACTGGTCTGCACGCAGGCTCTCATTCGATGCAAAGCCGGCAGCTTGTCGGTAGCCGATATAGGTCTCGCCAGAGCGGATGTGCTTCAGGTCCGGGCCGGCCTCCGCACCTTTTGCCTCTGGCGTGACCGGTGCGCTTTCAGCTGCGGCACTGCCAGCTTCACGCAGCAAATCCTGGATGGCCTGCTCAGTCTGTAGATAATTGCCCTCACCGAAGTGATGATACCGGATCTGCCCCTTTGCATCGATCAGATAATGCGCCGGCCAGTAGCTGTTATCAAAGGCGCGCCAGATCCTGTAATCGTTGTCGACGGCGACCGGGTATTCAATCTTGAAGTCACCGATGGCCTGCTTGACATTGTCGACCTTTTTCTCGAAGGCGAATTCAGGAGCATGGACGCCGATTACGACAAGTCCCTGATCCTTATATTTCTCCGCCCAGGCACGGACGTAAGGAATGGTTCGAATGCAGTTGATGCAGGAATAGGTCCAGAAGTCGACGAGCACGACCTTGCCGCGCAATTGCTCGGTAGTGAGCGGTGTCGAGTTCAGCCACTCAACGGCCCCATCCAGGGATGGTGCGCGACCTTCGACAGGCAGTCCCGATGTGAACGGGGTGGCACTCGACGGAAGAGCACTCGAATTGCTCGCGACTTCAGTTGCGGGTTCAGCATCCTGATTTGCGTGGAAACGATCAAGAACGGCTTGCTCGAACGACGTGGTGCTGGAGTAGGACAGCCGCGCAAGAGCGCCAGTATCCAGTCCAAGTGCGATAACCGTAACACCCGCAAGAACAGCTGCACCGAGAAGCTGGCGGACGCGCTCACTAAATCCGAGGGATCGCTTCAAACCCGCAAAAACCTTGCCTCCAAGTAATAGGGCTATTGCAAGCGAGGTGGCTGCGCCGCCGGCATAGGCGGCAAGCAACAAGCTTGTTTCGAGATTGGCCCCCTTGAGTGCTGCGCCCGTGAGCACCAGACCAAGGATCGGCCCCGCACAGGGCGCCCACAAAAGACCGGTGGCAATTCCCAGGATCAGAGAGCCTGCGATAGTCGGAATAGCCCCGGGCCTCCCGGTGGCATTGGCCAGACGGTTACCCAACTCAACGACCGGTCGGGTGACGATGCTCGCCGCACGGGGTGAGATAAGGCTTACGCCGAAGACGGCCAACAATGCTAGGGCGGCAAGACGTCCATATTCATTCGCGTTGATTGCCCAGCTGCCCCCAACCGCGGCCAGCGTAGCAACGGCGGCAAATGTGGCCGCCATGCCTGCGAGCATAGGCAGTGTGCTGCGGACGAATGATTGTCCCGCACGCGCAAAGACAAAGGGGAGGATAGGCAGGATGCAGGGGCTGAGGATGGTCAGCGCCCCTCCAAGATAGGCAATGATCACGAGCGTCATCATCTTTTCCTTTGAAAGAAGATTTAGGGCTCTGGGCGGCGATGGCGCGACCAGCAATGTTGCCAGTGTGCGGATCTCGCGTATCTCGGGTGTGTCCGGTCTCGGCTGGATTTGTATTCGAATGTAGAAGGGGCGCTTGGACAAAATGCGGGGCAAGCAGGTAGCGCCTACTCTCATGGAGGCGAGAAAATTGTATCAAAGCGTATCTAAGGAGCTGCCTGTTACAGAAGCATTCACAATGGATTTGCTCAAGACACATCGAAGATACATGCGCCAGGCTTTTTGCCGATCATATCAACACGGATCGGAGAGAACCCCATGAGCACTCAGATTGATCTTCAGCGTCGCCGTTTCTTCGGCGTTGCAGCCATGACAGTTGCAGCCGTCGAACTCGGTGCCACCGGATTGGCCAATGCCAAAACGCCCGCCACAGCGACTTCAGCACCATCCATGACAGGGGCGCACACGTCCTTCGGCTCATTGAAGCAGATCGACGCTGGCGTTCTCAACATTGGCTACGCCGAAGCCGGCCCCGCGGACGGTCCGGCTATCCTGCTGCTGCATGGTTGGCCTTACGATATCTATAGTTATGTCGATGTCGCGCCCATCCTCGCCTCGGCAGGATATCGGGTGCTCATCCCCTATCTGCGCGGCTATGGCACGACCCGCTTTCTCTCCGATGACACGCCGCGCAATGGCCAACAGGCAGCACTCGCCTCGGACATGATTGCTTTTCTGGATGCGCTGCAGATCAAACAAGCCGTCGTGGCAGGCTACGACTGGGGAGCGCGCACCGCCGACATCATGGCTGCTCTCTGGCCCGAACGTTGCAAGGCTTTGGTTTCCGTGAGTGGATACCTCATCGGCAGCCAGGAGATTAACAAGAAGCCTCTGCCTCCCAAGGCAGAGCTTTCCTGGTGGTACCAGTTCTATTTCGCAACGGAACGCGGCCGTGCAGGTTACGCCGCCAACACCCTCGACTTTGTCCGCCTAATCTGGGAAACGGCATCGCCGACCTGGAAGTTCAGCGATGAGACCTTTAATCGCTCCGCGTCTGCTTTCGACAATCCAGACCATGTGGCCATCACCATCCACAACTACCGCTGGCGGCTTGCTCTGGCAGAGGGTGAAGCAAAATATGATGTTTTGGAGAGTCAGCTTGCGAAACTTCCGGTAATCACCATACCAACAATCACCATGGAGGGCGATGCCAATGGCGCGCCTCATCCCGCTCCGTCCGCCTATGCGTCGAAATTTTCCGGCAAATACGAACATCGCGATGTCGCCGGTGGCATCGGCCACAATCTGCCGCAGGAAGCACCTGAAGCTTTTGCCAAGGCCGTTCTGGACGTAGCCAAGCTTTAAGCTTGCCGAGACCCGCGAACAGCTATCTTACTGGATCGGCCCGGTAAGTTTCGCTGTCGCGGGCTTCTTCTTGACCTTGGGAAATTGAAGGCTTCCAATGGAACACATCGATCATATTCTTGTCGTCGATGACGACAGAGAAATCCGGGAACTCGTCTCAAGCTACCTTAAAAAGAACGGCTTGCGGGCATCGCTGGCGGCCGACGGTCGACAGATGAGAACATTCCTGGAGGGCAATACGGTCGATCTGATCGTGCTCGATGTGATGATGCCGGGCGATGACGGCTTAGTCCTGTGCCGCGAATTGCGGGCCAGCAAGCATAAAGCCACACCGGTTCTCATGCTCACTGCTCGTGACGACGAAATGGACCGCATCATCGGACTTGAAATGGGCGCCGACGACTATCTGTTGAAACCATTTGCGGCGCGCGAGCTTCTTGCCCGGATAAAGGCGGTGTTGCGCCGAACCCGGATGCTCCCGCCAAACCTTCAAATCAGTGAGGCCGGTCAACTTTTGAGGTTTGGCGACTGGCGTCTCGATACCATCGGTCGCCACCTCATCGACAATGACGGGACCGAGATTGCGCTTAGCGGTGCCGAATACCGTCTGTTACGTGTCTTCATAGATCACCCTCAGCGTGTTCTGAATCGCGACCAGTTGCTCAACCTCACCCAGGGGCGTGATGCCGAGATCTTTGACAGATCGATCGATCTCCTGGTGAGCCGCGTACGCCAACGGCTGGGCGACGACGCCCGCGAACCGACCTATATCAAGACGGTGCGCGCCGAAGGTTATGTCTTCGCGGCTCCCGTCGAGATAACGGAGCCGAGGGCATGAGCAGGGGGCATCACCACATCGTAGGCTGGCCACGTTCGCTGCGATCTCGACTTTTCCTGATCCTGTTTGCTGGCCTTGCCATTGCCTATGGCCTGTCATTCAGCATTTTGTTTGCAGAACGCTACATGTCGGCCAAGGCCGTGATGCTTGGCACCCTGGAAAGCGATCTGGCGACCTCTATCGCTGTCATTGATCGCTTACCCGCCGAAGAGAGATCCAACTGGGTCGATCGCCTGAGCCGCGGTAACTACCGGCTTGTTCTTGGTCCAGGCCTTCCGGGCGTGTCCGACATGTCCGGCCGGGGAGCGGAAATTGCAGAACGGATCGAAGAGGCCGCCGGTCACAAGTTCCCTCTCAAGGTTCAATCCATCCCGGGAGACGGCAAAAGACTTCAAGCTCATCTAACACTGTCTGATGGCGCGCCGCTAACAATCGACGTTACACCTCGTGGTGTGATGCCGCTTGCCGAGTGGTTGCCTTATGTCTTTGCTGCGCAAATGGCACTTCTGCTTCTATGCACATGGTTTGCGGTACGGCAGGCAATCCGCCCTTTAAGCGTTCTGTCAGCAGCTGCAGAGGCACTCGATCCGAGTAAGCAGGGAGCACCGATGAGCGAGGGTGGACCAACCGAAGTCGCCCATGCCACCCGTGCCTTCAACGCCATGCGCAACCGGATTGCGCATTATCTGGAGGAGCGGATACAGATCCTTGCAGCGATCTCGCATGACCTGCAGACACCGATCACGCGTATGCGGCTGCGCGCCGATATGGCTGATGATACTCCGGAGAAGGAAAAACTCGTCAGCGATCTGCGCGAGATAGAACGGCTCGTGCAGGATGGTGTCGCTTACGCGCGTAGCTCCCATGGTAGTGGAGAGAAGACGTCTCGCATCGACCTAGCCTCCTTCATCGACAGCATCGCCTATGACTATCAGGACACTGGAAAGGCCGTCTCGGTGCTCGGTGTTGTGCAAGGTATAGCGATTACGAAGCCGCATGCGCTTCGCAGAATCCTGACAAATTTCATAGACAACGCCATCAAATTTGCCGGCAGCGCCGAAATCTCTGTCGGACGAAGCGATGGAGGAAATGTCATCGTGACCGTGCTGGATCGCGGACCGGGAATACCTCCCGATATGCTGGATAGTGCCATGCAACCATTCTTCAGGATCGAGACTTCGCGAAACCGTGACACCGGCGGAACTGGACTTGGGCTTGCGATAGCCCAGCAGCTCGCAGCGACCATCGGCGGGTCCGTGCGGCTTTATAATCGGCTTGGCGGCGGGCTCGCAGCCGAGGTGAGCTTTCGCTGATTCCACTCACAATGAAGAAGGCCCACGTCCTGCGGCTAGGTTGCGATACAGTTGAGCAGTTTTGAGAAATATGCCGGATACGCCGATGCGTCAGAACAAGGGGGTAAACAGCGCCGCATCGGGCGGCCAGTTTAAGGAGCCCAATATGACCACGATCGACAAAGTTCTCTATCCCGGCCAGCGAACACCCGAGAGCCTCGACACGGACGAAGCTCTGCCCACATTCAGCGTTTCGCGAATGCCGCAGCCACTTCAGCTCGGCGGTCCGATAGCAATCGATGGAGAACACTGCCGCCGCCGTCCTATTACGGTTTTCCTCCCGATCAGGCGGCGACGATAGGGCTCTCCCATGCCGTCGACTATGCCTGACGATCCAAACTTACACGTCCTTCATTCGTCATGACCGTGAATACAACGGCAGCCAGAACCCCTTGGGGAGACAGTTTCCTCAGTGGCTCGGTTTAGGCCGAGGAGCTACATCGTCGGGGAAGAAGAAGTCTTCCCGCCAGCGATATCTTTTGGGTTCGAATGGGGATTTTTGGTTGCGGGGGCAGGATTTGAACCTGCGGCCTTCAGGTTATGAGCCTGACGAGCTACCGGGCTGCTCCACCCCGCGCCAAGCGCAAACGAGTTGTTTGCGCGGTATCGTCACAGCTTAGCTGTGAAGCTTTGTGCCGGAGCAAAACCTTTAGGTTTTGTCTCCTGTAAGGAGGGCACCGGCCAAGACCTGTGTGCTTTCCTTGCATACGTTTTGTTCTGCGTTGTGCCTTTAAACGACGAAAGGCCGCTTTAGGCGGCCCAATCGGTAATTCGGCTTGGGCCGAGGTTGTGTCGAGAAGATTGTTTCCGCTGTTATGCGGCATTGC
>NZ_JACHEG010000002.1 GCF_014201355.1 Aliirhizobium wenxiniae | reverse complement strand
GCAATGCCGCATAACAGCGGAAACAATCTTCTCGACACAACCTCGGCCCAAGCCGAATTACCGATTGGGCCGCCTAAAGCGGCCTTTCGTCGTTTGCAGAACAAAAATGAATGCCAAGGATAACGCACTGGACATAGCCGGTGCGTCCCTTACAGGAGACAAATTGCTCTGCAATTTGCTCCGGCAGTGCGCATCACAGCAAAGCTGTGACGCAATCGCGATAAATCCCATAGGGATTTACGCTTGGCGCGGGGTGGAGCAGCCCGGTAGCTCGTCAGGCTCATAACCTGAAGGCCGCAGGTTCAAATCCTGCCCCCGCAACCAAAAATGCAAAACACTCCCCAATAGTCTGCCGATGCTGGCGATGGACAAGAGCTCTCCTCTTGGCGCCTAAGAAAAAGCTCCCCCGTTGTATCGAGCCACGGGTCATAGTACCCAAGCTGTGAAAGCGAGGGAAATATGCAGGATATGCCAAGCGGAGCCGTTATGCCTGCCGAAGGCCAGAGGCCTGAAAAACCGGTTGAAGTGCTGCAGAGGATCTACGGTTATCCCTCCTTTCGCGGGCAGCAGGCGGATGTGATCGACCATGTCGTCTCGGGCGGCGATGCGGTCGTACTGTTTCCGACCGGCGCCGGCAAATCGCTGTGTTTTCAGATTCCCGCTCTTTGCCGCGACGGTGTCGGCATCGTCGTGTCGCCGCTGATCGCCCTGATGCGCGATCAGGTGGAGGCACTAAGGCAGGTTGGTATCCGAGCTGCCGCGGTCAATTCGTCCCTGTCGCGCGAGGAATTCGGCGAGGTTCGCCGCGATCTCGCGAGAGGCGCCCTCGATCTCCTTTATGTCACGCCGGAGCGGATCGCCACGCAGGGCTTTCGCGATCTCGTCGGCAATGCCCGGATCTCCCTGTTCGCTATCGACGAGGCCCATTGCGTTTCCCAATGGGGCCATGATTTCCGCCCCGAATATCGCGAGCTCGGTGCGCTTGCCACCCTTTATCCCGGCGTGCCCCGCATGGCGCTGACGGCGACGGCCGATCCGCATACGCGTGGCGATATCATCGAACGCCTGGCCCTCAATGATGCGCGCGTCTTCACCTCGTCCTTCGATCGACCAAACATTTCCTATGAGATTGTCGAGAGAAACCAGCCGCGCCAGCAGCTTCTGCAGTTTCTCTCCCGCCACAAAGGGTCGAGCGGCATCGTTTATTGCCTGTCGCGAGCCAAGGTCGAGGAGACGGCCGATTGGCTGAACGGACAGGGGATTTATGCGCTGCCCTATCATGCCGGCCTTGAGCGCGATATCCGCGACAGGCATCAGGATGCGTTCCTGAAGGAGGAAGAGCTTTGCCTCGTCGCAACCGTCGCCTTCGGCATGGGCATCGACAAGCCGAATGTCCGTTATGTCGCTCATCTCGATCTCCCAGGCTCGGTCGAGGCCTATTACCAGGAAACCGGTCGCGCCGGCCGTGATGGTCTGCCTTCGGAAGTCTGGATGGCCTATGGTATGGCCGATGTCATCCAGCGTGGCAGGATGATCGATGGCGGCAATTCCGCCGATGAGGTCAAGCGTGTCGAACGCGCCAAGCTGAACGCGCTTCTCGGCATCTGCGAGACCGCAGGCTGCCGCCGGCAGGCGATCCTTGCGCATTTCGGTGAGGCGCATTCGGGCGGTTGCGGCAATTGCGATACCTGCCTGAAGCCCGTCGACACCTGGGATGGCACGGAAGCGGCAATCAAGGCCCTGGCCGCCATCTACCGGACCGGAGAACGTTTCGGTACCGGCCATGTCATCGACGTGCTGATCGGCAATGATAACGAAAAGACGCAGCGTTTCGGCCATACGGACATGCCGGTCTTCGGCGCGGGCAAAGATCTGCCGATGAGGACCTGGCAATCGGTCTATCGCCAGCTTCTCGCCGCAGGCCTGATAAGGGTCGACCACGATGCATTCGGCGCGCTGAAGCTCGAACCGGAGGCGCGGGCCGTGTTCCGGCACGAGCGGCAAGTCCGTTTCCGCAAGGATCGGCCGACGGGCGGCAAGGCGGACAGAAATCTTTCGGCAAGGGCCAAAGGCGCCCGCGCGGAGCTGGGCGAGGCGGATGCCGTCCTGTTCGAGGCCCTGCGCAGGAAACGGACGGAGATTGCCAAGGAATTGTCCATCCCGCCCTATGTCGTGTTTGCCGACACCACGCTTGTCGGTTTTGCAACGCTCAAGCCCGTGAGCCTGGAGGCAATGCTCGAGGTCTCCGGCGTCGGGCAGACGAAGCTGGAACGCTATGGCGACGCGTTTCTGGAAATTATCCAAGCCCACGAATAATAGCCGCAATCGCCTTTCCGAAAGCCACTGCGGCAATTGCCGTGCGAAAGTTTAGCGACCCCTTGAAAAGGGGGAGTTGACCTGAAGGCGCTTGCCGGGAATTATCCTGCCGCTTTAGCCCCATCTACGCCTGATTATTTTCATAGCCGACAGTTTATGGAGCATGTTCAAGCTCCTCTCTCATTCGGTTTTACGGTTCAATCCACCCACAAAATGGAGAGTAAAGATGAGCCTACGCATCAACGATATCGCCCCGGATTTTCAGGCCGACACGTCCAAGGGACCGATCTCCTTCCATGAATGGATCGGCGACAACTACGCGGTTCTGTTTTCGCATCCGAAGAATTTCACCCCCGTCTGCACGACCGAACTCGGCGCGATGGCAGGCCTTGCCGGCGAATTTGCCAAGCGCGGCGTCAAGATCATCGGCATCTCGGTGGATCCGGTCGAAAGCCACGAGAAGTGGAAGGGCGACATCCGCACCGCCACCGGCTTCGATGTCGATTACCCGCTGATCGGCGACAAGGACCTGAAGGTCGCCAAGCTTTACGACATGCTTCCGGCAGGTGCCGGCGACAGTTCGGAGGGCCGCACGCCTGCCGATAACGCCACCGTCCGCTCGGTCTTCGTCATCGGTCCTGACAAGAAGATCAAGCTGGTCCTGACCTATCCGATGACGACGGGCCGCAACTTCGATGAAATATTGCGTGCGATCGACAGCATCCAGCTGACTGCCAAACACCAGGTTGCCACGCCGGCAAACTGGAAACAGGGTGACGATGTCATCATCACGGCTGCCGTCTCCAATGAAGACGCCATCCAGCGTTTCGGCTCCTTCGATACGGTCCTGCCCTATCTGCGCAAGACCAAACAGCCGACAGCCTGATCGGCCATACTATGAAAAAAAGGGGAGCCGCGGCTCCCCTTTCTTGTTTCAGTCGATCGTCTTGATGCTGGTGTCGGCGGCACCGCGGGTCCAGTAGCCGGCAGCCTTCAGCCACGAAAGCGGGTGGTTGCGGCTTGTCGTCAGGTAGGTCTTGATCGCCCGGGCGACGGATGCTTCCGCTGCCACCCAGACGAATGTATCCGCTGTCAGCGCTATTGCATCGAGGGCAGCAATGATCGGCAGCGGATCGGTGACCGACGAGGCCGGACGATGCACCCAATGCGTGGTGAGTTTCGCGGCGCTCGAAAATTGCTGCTCTTCGCTTTCGTCCGTTACCGCGCCGATCGCGGTGATCACGTCGCCGGCCTTCGCCTCTTCGATCAGCCGACCGATTGCGGGAAGCGCCGTCTCGTCTCCCACCAGCACCCATTTTCTGACGCCGGTAATGGTGGCAGAGCCGCGTGGCCCGGCAATCGTCACGGTCGATCCGGGTTTGGCGTCCAGCGCCCATCTGGTTGCCGGACCGGCCTCATGCACGGCGAAATCCAGCACCAGCCTGCCGGTCTCATTGTCATAGGAGCGTGGTGTGTAATCCCGCATTTCCATCTCGCCACTAGCACCTGGCACGACCACCTTCACATGATCATCGGCGCCGAGGCTGGTGAAGTCGGCAAGGGATTCGCCGCTGAGCGTGATACGCAACATATGCGGCGTGATGCGATCGACGGTATCGACGGTAAGTTCGCGCCGCTTGAGTTCGTGCCGAACGCGCTCGATAACGGGATGGATCGGGGAAGGGGTCGTCGCTGAGGTGTCCATCAATTGTCCTGTTGTCGGGAGAAGACCTGAAAGCCTGCCGGACATGACCGCGCAGACCGTTGGTCGCTCCAATCGATCCTGCGCGTTGATTGACGTGAACGCTTACGTGCCGAGCCTGCGATCGACAATATGGATGTGACCTATCGCGGACTCGTCGGGCAGGCAAGTAGATGCCCTAAAAAACTTTCAGAGAATTATCAAGTTATCTTGCAGTGGCGGTCAGCCGAGCTCCAGCGTCGTCACCGCGAAAACACCAGCGGTATCGAAGGATGGTTGCGTTCCACGATACATCCGGGACGTCCGAAAGCCGCGGGCGAACCCTTCCCTGTCGAGGAGCGTGGAAAATTCGATCTGGCCGGCGGGCACGTCGATATGCAGCACCTCACCTCTCGCTTCGATCGCGCAGGAAAACAGCAAATCCCTCGCCACGCCGAAATCAGCGGCAAGGATCGGCCCGATTTTGTAACCCTCATGGCATTGGCGCACGACGGCATAACCGGCGATGACACCGTTGCGAAGGAACACTTTTGTCTGCCTCGGCAAGGCCGGCCAGTTGAGGAGAAATTCCGGCCGACGCTCGGCAAAATACCGCCTGTCGAACTCGATCAAGGCCGGCAGCTGTACCGCGTCGAATGTGCAGATCTCGGAATGAGGCCGACCTTCGAGTGTCCCGCTCCAGCGGAAAGTCTCGTAATCGGGCATGAACCCCATGGATCGATAATTGGCCTGCTGTTCGGGCACGCCGTCCAGTCCGATTGTACGGCCTGCCAGATGCGCCATGCCTGCATCCCACACCCGCTTTCCGTAACCGCGCCCACGAAAATCCGGATGGGCGATATATAGGCCGATAAAGCCGAATGTGGAACCGTAACGAACCGCGGAGATGCCCGCAGCCATGACGCCATCGACGAAACAGCCGATAAAGCCTTGAGGATCGGCAGCTTGAAACGGTGCCGCATCGGCAAGTCCGGGGTTCCAGCCCTCGGCCTTCGCCCAGCCAAGCAATGCCTCGATCTCTGCCAGATCGAGGACGCGGATGACCGCCTCGCTCATGAGCTGCTAAGCCGGCCAGGCTCGAAAACCTCCAGCATGCCGCGATAGGGTTTCAAGATCGGGGTGGCATAGGCGCCGCGCTTGGCGGTCGACAGGCCCAGCGTCACCAGCGATTCCGCCTGTTTCACTGCCGCCGCAACGCCATCGACGACAGGCACGCCGAATTCTAGCCTCAGCTCGGCCGTGAGATCCGCCATGCCGGCGCAGCCGAGCACGATCGCCTCGGCTCGATCTTCCTTCAGCGCCAGCGCAATTTCGCTGCGCAGCCGGTCACGGGCGTTGGAATTCGGGTCCTCGAGCGACAGTACCGGAATATCCGCGGCCCGGACCTTGCAGCGCGACGACATGCCGTAGCGATGGACCAGATGTTCGAGCGGCAGCCGAGAACGTTCCATGGTCGTGACCACGGTGAATTTCTGGGCGATGAAGGCGGTCGCCGAGACCGCCGCCTCGCAGATGCCGATGACGGGCACGTCGGCAAGCGCCCGTGCCGCATCAAGGCCGGTATCGTCGAAACAGGCGATGACGACGGCATCGATGCCTTCCTTCTCACCAGCAGCGATCTCTTTTAGCAGGCCGGGAATGGCAAAGACTTCGTCATAATAACCTTCGATCGAAACCGGCCCCATCGATGAGGTAACGGCAACGATTTCCGTTTCGCGTCCGGCAACGCGGCGGGCGCTGTCGGCTATCGTTGCGGTCATGCTGGCGGTCGTATTTGGATTGATGATCAGGATGCGCATCGGTCTCGTGTCAGCTCCGCTGTCTGCGGCGGTTGAGATGGACGATCAGGCCGAGCGTGCCGGCGATCACCAGGAAGGAAAAGACCGTGGTGACCGTGCCGAGCGCATAAAGCACCGGCGTCGTCACGTTCGTTGTCATGCCGTAGATCTCGAGTGGCAGCGTATTGAACGATCCTGCGGTCATCAGCGTGCGTGCGAATTCGTCATAGGAGAGGGTGAAGCCGAACAGGCCGACACCGATCAGGCTCGGCGCGATCATCGGCAAAACGACATTCGAGAATGTCTGCCACGACGAGGCCCCGAGATCCCGTGCCGCTTCCTCGTAAGCCGGCGAAAAACGGTTGAACACGGCAAACATGATCAGCACGCCGAAGGGCAGCGTCCAGGTCAGATGCGCGCCGAAGGCCGACGAATACCAGGCCGGCTGCAGGCCGAGCTGGCTGAACAAAACGCCGATGCCGAGCGAGACGATGATCGAGGGCACGACCAGGCTTGCGACCGCCAGATAAAACAGCGCCGTGGCACCGATGAATTTTCGGCGGAAGGCAAGGCCGGCCAGCAGAGACACGACGACGGTCACCAGCATGACCATGATGCCCAGCATCGCCGAACGGCGGAACGAGCCGCCGAAATCACCCACCGCCTGGGTCTCGAAAAGGTTGGCGAACCAGCGCAATGACACGCCATTAAGTGGGAAGGTCAGCCCGCCATTTGGACCCTGGAATGAGAGGATCAGGATCGCCGACAGCGGCCCGTAGAGAAACAGCACGAAGACGGCAAAGAAGATGGCGAGAAGATAGAATTCCCGGGAGCGTTTTTCGCGGTACATCTCAAAGCTCCTTTCGAATATCGACGATGCGTAGGATGCCGGCGACCATCAGCAGTACGAGCACCAGAAGCACCACGGCATTGGCTGCGGCGGCCGGATATTGAAGCAACGACATCTGGTTCTTCATCATCAGCGCCACGGAAGCGCTCTGCCCGCCGGACATCACCTGCACGGTGGAAAAATCGGCCATCACCAGCGTCACGACAAAAATCGTGCCGATCGCCATGCCTGGCTTGGCAAGCGGTATGATGACATTCGAAAGGATCTGCCAGGAAGAGGCACCGGCATCGCGCGCTGCCTCGACCAGCGATTTATCGATACGCATCAGCGTGTTGAAGATCGGCGTCACCATGAACAGCGTATAGAGATGCACCATGGCGAGCACGACGGCGAAATCGGAATAAAGCAGCCATTCCACCGGCTCGGAAATCACCCCGGAATTGACCAGCGCCGAATTGATCAGGCCGTTTCGCCCGAGAACCGGGATCCACGAGATCATCCTAATGATGTTCGATGTCAGGAACGGCACGGTGCAGATCAGGAACAGCACCATCTGCATCGATGTGGTGCGGATGTGGAAGGCGAGGAAATAGGCGACCCAGAAGCCGATGACGAGCGTGATCGCCCATACAAGCACGGCATATTTCAGCGTATTGAGATAGGTCTTCCAGGTGACCCAGGAGCCGAGCGTCTCGGCATAGTTCATTGTCAGGAAGTCGGGATACATCTGGGCAAAGTCATAATCCCAGAAGCTGACGACCGCGATCATGATGATCGGCAGGAGAAGAAAGAAACCGAGGATCAGCGTCAGCGGGATCGCCTGCAGATAGGAGATGACGGCAAGCGGCAGCCGAAATCTTTGTCTGCGAACCCGCCCGGCATTTTCCGTATCCGTCTGTGCCATCGTCGCCATTGCATCTTCTCCCGTGGGAATGGCCCGTTTCTTGTCGGAGCAAGTGCCCCTAATCCGCCTGCCGGCACCTTCTCCCCACGTACGGGGAGAAGGAGGCTCGTGGTGACCGCCCGTTTCCATTGGCCGCTTTGGGCACGTCCCCTCTCCCCGCAAGCGGGGAGAGGGCTAGGGTGAGGAGCAGCCCAACCCGGGAAGCTATCGCAGCCCCTTAAGCCGCGATGAACTCGTTCCAGCGGCGGACCATGTAGCGGTCCTCGTCCATCACGGAGTTCCAGCAGGCCACATGGCCCATGCGTTCCTCGAAGGAGCCGCCGTCGCGCACTGCGCCGGCCTTTTCCATGACCTTGCCGTCCGGCGCGACGATATCGCCGGCCGCGGCCTTGCCTTCGATCCAGTAGCCCCATTCGTCGGCCGACATGTGTTCCTTGGCAGTTTCCATGCAGGCAGAATAATAGCCCTGGCGGTTCAGATAGGCGCCGACCCAGCCGGATGTGTACCAGTTGATATATTCATAGGCCGCATCGAGCTGCGCACCGGTCAGGTGTGCTGCGAGACCCAGACCGCCGCCCCACGAGCGATAACCTTCCTTGAGCGGCTGGTATTTGCAGGCGATGCCCTTGGAGCGTACGGCGGCAACCGCCGGCGACCACATCGACTGGATGATCACTTCGCCGGACGACATCAGGTTGACCGACTCGTCGAAGGACTTCCAGAAGGCACGGAACTGGCCGTCCTGCTTGGCCTTGATCAGGAAGTCGATCGTCTTGTCGATCTCTTCCTTGGTCATGTTGCCCTTGTCGGCATATTTGAGATTGCCCATCGCTTCCATGATCATCGCCGCATCCATGATGCCGATCGATGGAATGTTGAGGATCGAGGTCTTGCCCTTGAACTTCGGGTCCATGATGTCGGCCCAGCTGGTGATATCGCGACCGACCAGGTCCGGACGAATGCCGAGCGTATCGGCATTGTAGATCGTTGGCATCATGGTGAAATACTGGGTCTCTTCCTTGGCAAACGTCTTGTCGCCGGGCTTTTCGACGAAACCGACCGTGTGCGGTGCGGTGCCCTGGGCAATTACGCTGTCGGGCTTGAGCTTGCCGTTTTTGAACAGCGGCACGACCTTGTCGTAATATTTCAGCTTCTTCACATCCATCGGCTGGATCACGCCGGCGGCATAAACCTTCTTCAGGATCCAGTATTCGATATCGGCGATGTCATAGGATTTCGGCTGGGTGACGGCGCGCTGGGCGGCGGCATCCGAATCGGTTGCGGTCATTTCGAGCGTGATGCCGAGATCGGCCTTGCACTTCTCGGCGATCGCATTGAGGTTCGACACGCCGGTGCCAAACTGGCGAAGCGTGATCGGGTTCTGTGCCCAGATGGTCGGGAAGCCGGTAATCGCGCCCGAACCGGCAGCAAGGCCGGCGGCAGCCGATGCCGTCTTCAGGAGCGAGCGGCGGGAAATTCCCTTGGCCGTCTTCTTCGTGTCCGTCATGTCAGTTCTCCTCTTGAGGTTTTATTGTTGTATTTTCAGTGCTTCAGCCGCC
Organism: Aliirhizobium wenxiniae; assembly: GCF_014201355.1. Taxonomy (GTDB): domain Bacteria; phylum Pseudomonadota; class Alphaproteobacteria; order Rhizobiales; family Rhizobiaceae; genus Neorhizobium; species Neorhizobium wenxiniae. The sequence goes on along the minus strand of NZ_JACHEG010000002.1, from coordinate 1,550,068 downwards.
CCAGCACGAGCGCGTCCTCGCGCCCCCAGGAAAGCGGAATGGCGTCGCCAACCTTCACGGGATTGGCGAAATAGTCCTTGTCGCTGAGGATCGCGGTAAAATCCTCCACACCGGCGCCATTGACGGTGAGCTTCACCGACGAGCCACGATATTCGACATTCGAGACCGAACCGGTGAAACCGAGACCCTTCTCGGTGGCTGGTGCAACACGCACGTGGTCGGTGCGAACGGCGATATCGGCCGTTTCGGCAAGGCCGGCAGCACCGGCGCCGATGGCGAGAAAATCGCCGCCGGCGGGAACCGAAATCATCAGCTCGTCGCCTTCGCTTTTCGTCACCCGTCCGGAAATCACGTTATGGTCGCCCATGAACTTGGCGACGAAGGCCGTTGCCGGGCGCTCGAAGACGGTGCGCGGATGGGCCGCCTGCTCGATGCGTCCGTCATTCATGATGACGATGATATCGGCCAGCGCCATCGCCTCTTCCTGGCTGTGCGTCACATGCACGAAAGTGATGCCAAGCGAGGTCTGCAATTTTTTCAGCTCGGCGCGCATGCGGATTTTCAGGAACGGATCGAGCGCCGAAAGCGGCTCGTCGAGCAGCAGTGCTTCCGGATCGGTGATCAGAGCACGAGCAAGCGCCACGCGTTGCTGCTGGCCGCCGGAAAGCTGCGCCGGCCGGCGCGTCGCATAGGCTTCGAGCTGCATCAGCTTCAGCATGTCGAGCGCCTTGGCACGCCGCTCGTCCTTCTCCACGCCCTTCATCTTCAGGGAGAAGGCGACATTGTCGACGAGATCGAGATGCGGGAAGAGCGCATAGGACTGGAACATCATCGCCGTGCCGCGCTTGGCTGGCGGCAGGTCGGTGACGACCGCATTGCCGAGGCGGATATCGCCCGTTGAGATGCTCTCGTGCCCGGCGATCATCCGAAGCGTCGAGGTCTTGCCGCAGCCGGAGGGACCGAGAAGGCAGCAATAGGTGCCGGCCGGGATCTTCAGGCTGATTTCATGCACGGCCGTGGTGGCGCCATAGATCTTCGAGACGGATACGATGTCTATTTCAGCGGCTTTGCTCATAGGCATTCTCCTGCGACTGTTTTGTTGATGCAGGAGGCGTGCCAGTTCAATTCGCCGTTGAAGATCAACGACATTCCGGATTGAGGCACGGTTCGGGATTTGCGGTTGCGCAAAATTGCAGCGATCGTTTTCGATCGACTGTTTAAATTGTATGCAATCTGAGTGCGGGATTGCTAAACATCCCACTAGGCAGAGACCCCCGCGGCGCGTTAGAACAAGGCATGCCGGACGAAAACCCATGACCTTGCTCGAAAAGACCTCTGCTTCTCCCGACCTTTTGACCGAAGACCGCTCGATGGCGATCCGCGAGTCCCTGCGCAACGCCATTATAGACCGGCGGCTTGCACCGGGGACGAAACTGTCCGAGGCGGAAGTCGGCGCGCTTTTCGATGTCAGCCGCACCGTTGCCCGTGCTGCGCTGCAGATGTTGACTTTCGAAGGGCTGGTGAAGACCGAGCGTAACCGTGGTGCCTTCGTTTCGAACCCGACGCCGGATGAGGCGCGACAGATCTTCGCCTCCCGCCGCCTGATCGAGCCGGGCATCGTTACCGGTGCCGCCGAGCGGATCACGGCGGAAGACATCGCCCGTTTTCGCGAGCAGCTGATCGAGGAAGAGCGTTACATGAACGAGCGCGGCCCGGCAGCAAGACGGGCGGAAATCAAGGCATCCGGCGATTTCCATCTCATGCTGGCCTCCGTTGCCGGCAACGCGATCCTGCAGCGTTTCATGGATGAACTCGTGGCGCGCTCATCGCTGGTCATTGCGCTTTACGGCCGCTCCGGCGTGTCGAGCTGCGGCCATAGCGAACATTTTGCCATTCTCGACCTGATCGAACGCGGCGACGCCAAACGCGCCGCCGACCTGATGCTGCATCATATCGACCACATCGAAGCCGATCTCGACCTGCAGCCGAAGCAAGGCGTGGCGCTGAAGGATGCGCTCGCGATCACATAGTCCTTTTTTTCGTGGCCGACTGTCATGTCACTGTAAATGTCGGTCTTTAAGACATCTCACGCGGTCTGCACGGCTGTGCAGCAAACAGGCGTGAAATGTAGCATGAGAGACGACAGGAAAATGCGCTTTGTCAGCGCTGAACAGGTGGCGCAGCTCGCGGGTGTTTCGCGTTCAGCCGTATCGCGAACCTTCACGGAAGGCGCAAGCGTTGCCCCCGCGACCCGCGAAAAGGTTTTGAAAGCGGCCGAGGAACTCGGTTACCACGTCAACGATCTTGCCCGCGGCGTGCTTGCCAACCAGAGCCGATTGGTCGGCGTGGTGGCGACCAAGCCGGAAATCGGCTTTCGCGCCCATTTGACCGCAGCGCTGACCAAGGCGCTCATTCGCCGCGGCTCCATTCCCGTCCTCATCAATACCGGCGAGACTGAAGAAGAGCTTCTGGCCGCCCAGAAAATGTTGATCGGCCACCGTGCCGAGGCAACCGTCATCCTGTCCGGCTCGCCGCCGGCAAGTTTTTTCGAACTCGCACAGCGCAACGGCCAGCCGCTTGTCGTCATCGGCCGCGCCGAGCCGGATGCCGACCGCGTTCTCGCCGGCAATGCAGAGGCTTCCCGTGAGGCGGCAGAGGTTTTCGTCGCTGCCGGCCACCGCCGGTTGGCGGTCATCGGCTCACATTCGGCCACACCGAGCATCGCCGAGCGCGAAAACGCATTTGTTGCCGCGGCTCACGCCGCCGGATTTGATGTACGGATCGCCCATGGCCGTGATTCCGATTATGACAGCGGTATCATCGCGGCTCGCACCTTGTTTGCCGAAGGTCAGCGGCCCGACGCGATCTTCTGTGCCAACGACCTTCTGGCCTTCGGCGCGATGGATGTGATCCGACAGGAATTCGGCCTCACGATACCGGAAGACGTCGCGCTGATCGGCTTTGACGACGTGCCGGAAGCGGCGTGGCTGAGCTACAGCCTCACCACCTTCCGCCAGGACCCGGCGGCGATCGCGGCGCGCGCCGTGATGCTGCTCGACAGACGCCAGCAGAACCCGGACGAACCGCGCGCCTGTGAGCGGGTCATTCCGCAGCTGGTTTTCCGCAAGAGCTTCGCTGGCTCCTGATCCGTCAGGCGACTGCATTTCTCCTTTTGCCTTCGAGCAGGTCGATGATGGAGTTTGCGGCATCGAGAACATTGGTGCCCGGCCCGAAGACGGCTGCGACGCCGTTTTCCAGCAGGTACTCATAGTCCTGCCGCGGGATGACGCCGCCGACGACGACGATGACCTTGTCCGCGCCTTTCGCCTTCAAGGCTTCGACCAGTTGCGGTGCAAGCGTCCGGTGGCCGGCGGCAAGCGATGACATGCCAACGACCTGAACCTTTTCCTTAACTGCCAGATCGGCCGCTTCTTCCGGCGTCTGGAACAGCGGGCCGGCGAGAACCTCGAAACCGATATCGCCGAAGGCCGAAGCGATCACCTTGGCGCCGCGGTCATGGCCGTCCTGGCCGAGTTTTGCGACGAGGATCTTCGGCTTGCCCGTCGATTTTCCGTAATCAGATAGCCGGCTTACGATTGTCTTGTATTCCGGGTCGTCGCTATAGGCCGGACCGTAGATATCGCCCACCACTTCCGGCACAGCGGCATGATCGCCGAAGGATTGGCGCATCGCATCGGATATTTCGCCGACCGTCGCGCGCGCGCGCGCCGCCTCGACTGCGGCTTCCAGCAGATTGCCGGTGCCGGATCTCGCCACTTCGGAAAGCGCGGCCAGCGTCTCCTCGACCCGTTTCGGATCGCGCTGGCGGCGAATCTTTTCCAATCGGTCGATCTGCGACTTGCGCACGGCCGAATTGTCGATCGCCAGAATGTCGATATCGTCCTCGTTTTCGAGCCGGAACTTGTTGACGCCGACGATGATCTCTTGTCCCCGGTCGACCTTGGCCTGGCGCAGCGTTGCAGCCTCCTCGATCAGGCGCTTGGGCAGGCCATCGGCAACCGCCTTGGTCATGCCCCCCAAAGCCTCGACGTCCTCGATCAAAGCCCAGGCCTTTTCCGCCAGTTCATTGGTCAGGCTTTCGACATAATAAGAGCCGGCCAGCGGATCGACGACCTTGGTCACGCCGGTCTCGTGCTGCAGGATCAGCTGGGTATTGCGGGCAATGCGGGCGGAAAAATCGGTCGGCAGCGCCATCGCCTCGTCCAGCGCATTGGTATGCAGCGACTGCGTGCCACCGAGAACGGCAGAGAGCGCCTCATAGGCCGTGCGGATGACGTTGTTATAGGGATCCTGTTCTTGCAGCGAGACACCGGATGTCTGGCAATGGGTGCGCAACATCAGCGAGGACGCCTTTTGAGGTTCGAATTCTTCCATGATCCGCGACCACAAAAGACGGGCGGCGCGCAGCTTTGCCGCCTCCATGAAAAAATTCATGCCGATGGCGAAGAAGAAGGACAGGCGTCCGGCGAAATCATCGACATTGAGGCCCTTGGCGAGTGCCGCGCGCACATATTCGCGCCCGTCTGCCAGCGTGAAGGCCAGTTCCTGCACAAGCGTCGCACCCGCTTCCTGCATGTGGTAGCCGGAGATCGAGATCGAGTTGAAGCGTGGCATTTCCTTCGCCGTATATTCGATGATGTCGGCAACGATCCGCATCGAGGGTTCGGGCGGGTAGATATAGGTGTTGCGGACCATGAACTCCTTGAGGATGTCGTTCTGGATGGTCCCGGAAAGCTCGGCTTTCGAACAGCCCTGTTCTTCGCCGGCAACGATGAAGGAGGCCAGGATCGGGATGACCGCTCCGTTCATCGTCATCGATACGGACATGTCCTTCAGCGGAATGCCGTCGAACAGGATCTTCATGTCCTCGACACTGTCGATCGCCACGCCCGCCTTGCCGACATCGCCCTCGACGCGTGGATGATCCGAATCGTAACCGCGATGGGTGGCAAGGTCGAAGGCGACGGAAAGCCCCTTCTGACCGGCGGCAAGATTGCGGCGATAGAATGCGTTTGAGGCTTCGGCGGTGGAAAAGCCGGCATATTGGCGGATGGTCCAGGGCCTTCCGGCATACATGGTGGCGCGGGGTCCGCGCACGAAGGGTTTGATACCCGGCATCGTATCAAGGTGATCGATGCCCTGCAGATCCTCCGCCGTGTAAAGCGGCTTGATGTCGATCCCTTCCGCCGTATGCCAGGTCAGCGTTTCGGGCGATGCCTTCAGTTCCTTTTCGGCAAGCGTTTCCCAATCGTTCTTATTGGCCTGCTGATGCGGCTTCGAGCTGTTGTCCGACACCGGTTTCCTCCTGAACATGCGGTTTCGTTCACGCGCGTTTTAAAAACGCCGTGGTGATCAATATAGAACTTGGACGGGGCGCTGAAAGCTGCCTCTTAGTTTAAGTTTATAGGTGACACCTCTCAGCGCCCCGTTCGGCAGTTTTTATCCGCGACTCCGGTCCCTCTGCCGTTGCCTTGCCGGATGATCCGTTACCGCCGGGTTTTCCGCTTTCACGGACGGACTTTTCAAAGCCCGGCGAAACCATCCTTGAGGCCACCATGTGTGCCGCACAGGCACGTCCGACGCGCCGTTCGGGCATCAGAAGCGGAAAGGTCGGTCCGAAACCTCACCGCTTCCCCCGTGTCGCCGGAGGGAGACCATTTTCCGCGGACCCCGGTGGTGGAGATTTACGTCCTCCCTCCATCACCAGAACCGATCCCGCCTCGCCGACACGACTGCCGGTGTATCCGTGACGGAACGGAGGGATTGTAGGCATGGGGCGAGATGGCGGGGACGATCGATGAAATGATTTAGAGTTTTTTCTCCGGAAGCGCCGACTCCGGAAAGGATTCTGCTTCAACTTTTGCAGGCTTCAAGGTCTCCACTGCCTTCGCACCATCCCCGCTCAGGCCATAGACGCCTTTGTCGATCTTCTCAAACCAGCCGTAATAATTGTCGCGCAGCATCGCGCCCGCCTTGGGCGTGATTGCCTTCAGATCGCGTGGCCGGAGCGGGCCGTCCACAAGTGCTGCGGCGCAGGCGAGTGCCTGCTGGCGATAGGCGGTCATGATCGGGACCTTGGTCGAACCGCCAAGTGCCGGGTCGCCCTGGCGTTTACGGTGTTCCTTGATGAGCTTGGTACGCCGTTTCGGATTGCTGCGCGGCATCGGCGAGACCGAGCTGACGAGGATACTGACCTCTCCCGCATCGGAAACCCCCAGCATGCCGATGCCGAGCCGGCGGCAGAGATCGCGATACCGTCTGTCGGCCTCCCGGCCCCGGCCTTTTGCCGAAACGCGGGCGGCGATCCAGACTTCGTCGGCAGCCGTTGCACGGTCGACGGCCTGCAGGATCAGCTCGAGATTGAAGCTGAGTTTAAGCTCGCAGACGACCATGACGGTCGGGTCGCCGTCGCTTAAGCCGACAATATCGCAGCCGTTGATTTCTCCCTTGACCGAATAGCCGGAGGCTTCGAGAAACTGTTTGACGGGGAGATAGAGCGAGGTTTCCATGCGTGCCTGACATCAGTGGTCAGCGACCGATAGCTGATTTGCGCGAAGGAACCCACCCTTAGTGCCGACCATCGGCTGATCGGAGCTTCACCGGGGTGAAGGATCATCCTCGGGCTTGTCCTCTTCCTCCTCGCGATACCTGCTTTCATAGGGAAGCGTGAGAATGGCAGATGCCGCAGCGGCTCCGCCGAATAGTGAGGCGAAGGGCACTAGCACCAGAACAAGCGGCAGGATCGGGTTCGCGGCCCGCATGATCAACCCGCGCAAGCCGCCGATATCGAGCGCGATCAGGGCAATACCGATACTGACACCGATGACAATGCCGAGAAGCGCATTGAGGCCCAGAAAACGCAGCATCTCCCAATGATCGCGGCGTGCTTCCTCCGGCGTCAGCTTCGGCTTGCGGGAATTGTGCAGGATGGCATCCCGCGCCCTTTGCCGATCCTTCCACCGCTTGAGCCGGCGGGGCCTCAGCCAGTCGAAGGGATCAGGCAGTTTTGCCATTTGCAAGAAGAACGGGAGCGGCATCGTGTTCAACTCCTCTTAGGTGCCTTCACAGGTCAAGCGCCATCCGCCTATCGTCTCAATAAGCGAGCCTGAAATCAATGCGAGCAGTTCGGCGTGTTACGCCGGCGCAAAACAAGCACGGCATAACCACCGAAGCCCGCAAGCCAGAAGGCCTGTGCGGCGTGCAGCAAGCCTTGCCCATGTTCGGGATAGATCGCGTAGCCGACACGAAGCGCAAGTGCGCCGGCAAGGCAGAGATAGGTTGCCGTGCCGAGGAACGAGCGCTGGAAGGATTGGCCATTGCGTTTTCTGACCATCGACGTGGCGATGGCGACGGCAAGCGAGGCCAGCCCGCCGATCGCCAGTACATGTTGAGGCACGGCAAGCGGCATAGTGCTTCCCGGCATCGCTTGGATCGAAAGAAGCAGGAAACCGACGCGTTTCGACAGCATGGCGAAACTCATGAAGCGCACGCCGCCATATTTGAAGGCATGCCAGGGGGCGAGCAGGATAAGCCAGGCCATGCCGCTGATCCCGGCGATTGCTGCGGCAAGCGCATAGGGCAGGTCGAAGGCCCAGAGGAGCAGCGTCAGGAGACTGCTGATCCGTTGGGTGAGCGAAATCCATCCGGCTGGTAGCGGTCGCGATGGCCGTCCGTCGCGCGTTCGCCCTGAATCGATCACCATCGGAAAGATGCGATTGCCGACCTCGAAACAGATCGCAAGGATCAGGCAGAAGCCGAGCATGGTGGCGCCCGGCCAGAGATCAAAGGCTGCAATAATGCCGGTGCCAGCATGGGCGGCAGCCAGCGCGAGCAGCGGAAAGGCCATGATCGCCCGCGCCCGGATCGCTGTAACGGAAAGGGCTGTTACAGCGGCAAGGCCAATAATGGACCTTAGCTGGGCGCCGAGCGCGAGATCATGAAGGCCGAGCAGAAAGGCGATTGCCTGAACAGCTAAGAACAGCCGGATGAGCGGTGGGGCAAGGATCGGCCGGCCGACCCAGCGCGGCAGCGCCTTGAGCATGAAACCGAACAGCTGCACCAGCATGAAGCCGAAGATCAGCTCGTTGGCATGACGGGAATAATCGCCCTGCCAGATATCCGCCGGGAAGGCGATCGCCCGGATTGCGGTGAGCGCGGCAAGGAAAAAGGCGATGCGGAAATAGTCGAAAGGCGCTTGTGTCCGCGCTTTTCCCTCAGGCATTGCCGTCCCATTCGACGGCAAGTGGCGACTGTCCGAGATCGAGTTGGTCGATGGCGCGAGCGGCGATATGGTCGACGATATCGGCGATGGTTTCAGGGCGCCGGTAGAAGGCGGGTACCGGCGGCATGATCGTCGCCCCCATCTCGGTAACCGTGACCATGTTGCGCAAATGGCCGAGATGCAGCGGTGTTTCGCGGGCAATCAGGATCAGCTTGCGGCGTTCCTTGAGGTGCACGTCGGCGGCGCGAGTGAGAAGAGTGTCGGAAAGGCCGGTGGCGATTGCCGCAAGCGACCGCATGGAACAGGGGGCAACGATCATGCCTGCAGTCTTGAACGAGCCGCTGGCGATCGTGGCTCCGATATCATTAGCCGAGTAAATATGTCTTGCAATTTTCGCGAGATTACCGAGCGCATCCGGGCCGAGTTCATGGGCGATGGTTCGTTTTCCCGCTTCGGAGACGACGAGATGCAGTTCCACATCCGGCAGGCTGGAAAGCAGCTCGCCGATCCGCATCGCGATCGCCGCGCCCGAGGCTCCAGCGACGCCGAGCACGACGCGCTTCACGCCTTTTCTCCAATGGAACCGAGGCCAAGTTCGCTCCACATGGCGGAAACGCGATCCTTCACTTCGGGTGTCATCGCCAGGACCCTGCCCCATTCGCGGTCCGTTTCCGCACCAATCTTGTCGGTCGCGTCGAGGCCGAGCTTGCCGCCGAGGCCATGTTTCGGTGAGGCGAAATCGAGATAGTCGATCGGCGTATTTTCGAGCACCACCATGTCGCGCGAGGCGTCGAAGCGGGTGGAAAGCGCCCAGATGACATCTGGCCAGCTGCGCACATTGACGTCAGGATCAACCGCGATGATCAGTTTCGTATAGCTGAACTGCGGCAGCATCGACCAGAGCCCGAGCATGATCCGCCGTGCCTGGCCGGGGTATCGCTTGTCGATCGACACGACGATGGCGCGATAGGAACAGGCTTCCGGCGGCAGCCACAGATCGACGATTTCAGGAAATTGCTTTTTGACCAGCGGGATGAAAAGTTCGTTCATCGCCTCGCCCATGACAGACGGTTCGTCCGGCGGGCGGCCGGTATAGGTGGAGAGATAGACGGGCTTCTTGCGCATGGTGATCGCGGTCACCTGCATGACGGGGAAACGATCGACGGCATTGTAATAGCCGGTGTGATCGCCATAGGGCCCCTCGTCGGCCATCTCGGATGCCGAGACCGTGCCTTCGATGATGATTTCCGCATTGGCCGGAACATAGAGCGGCTGGGTTTTCGCCTTCACCACACGGCTGCGGCGACGGCGGAGAACTCCGGCGAAGGCAAGCTCGCTCATGCCCTCCGGCAGCGGCATGACGGCCGATAGAATGGTCTGCGGGTCGGCGCCGATGGCGATCGCGACCGGCATGTCCTGTCCCGCCCTCTGCCATTGCCGATGGTGTCCGGCACCGCCGCGATGTGCAAGCCAGCGCATGATCAGCCGGTCGCGGCCGAGTTTCTGCATCCGGTAGACACCGAGATTGACGTCATTCTCGTCGTCGAAGCCACGGGTGACGACGAGCGGCCAGGTGACGAGCGGGGCGGGTTCGCCCGGCCAGCACCACTGGATCGGCAGTTTTCCGAGATCGATCTCGTCGCCGATCAGAAGCTGCTCCTGGCTGCGCGCCCAGCTGGTCTGGCGACGCACGCCGAGCGACAGGGCTGAACGCAGCATCGGCAGTTTGCCGACGGCATCCTTCAGTGATGCCGGTGGCTTCGGCTCGCGAAGGTCTCCCAGAAGCTTTGCCAGGTCACCGATCCTGCCTGGCTCCAGTCCGAAACCGAGTTCGATTCGCTCGCGGGTGCCGAACAGATTGGCGAGAAGCGGGATCTGAACCTCGTTGCCATCCGCATCGACCGGTCTTTCGAACCACAGGGCCGGGCCGCCGTCTTGAAGGACGCGGCGATGGATTTCGGTCACCTCGTGCACTAGGCTGACCGGCCGGGAAATCCGCTTCAACAAGCCGCGATTTTCGAGTTCCCGGGCAAAATGCTGCAGGTCGTCATGGCGCCGAAGGGCTGGGGTCAAGGCGCGGGCGGAGGCGGTGTGTTGGGTCATGCCTTTCTCTGCCGAGAGATTTTGCGATCGTCCTTGTCATAGCTCAAGTAGATTTGCGGACCGGGGATTTACCTTCGCGGAGCCCTGAAACAAGAATGTCGTCCGCCCATGCAGATACCACCCATACTTTCCGCTCCTCTCCACATGATCCCGATCCCGCTGATCGAGCGGATTTGCAGGCTCATGTTCGGCCGCATCGCCAAGGCGCATCCGGGACTTTTCGAGCGGCTGGACGAGCATCGGCAAAAGCGATTCGCCTTTTTGCCGACCGATCTTCCTCTGGCCTTTGTTGTCGTACCGGGCAGGCAAGAGATTTCGGTGCTGCGCAAGCCGGTGGAAATCGAGGCGGATGCGGTGACCGAGGCACCGCTTTTCCTGCTTCTGGCCCTGATGGAAGGGCGTTGTGATGCCGACGCGCTTTTCTTTTCCCGCGATCTTTCGGTGACCGGCGACATGGAGGCGATGCTGGCCATGCGCAATGCGCTCGACGCCAGCAATATCGATCTTCAGAAGGATCTGGCGAAGCTCGCCGGTCCCTTCGCTCCCGTTGCTAGGCGGGTGATCGGCGAAATCCGTGACCGTGCGCTCAAGGATCAAAACAGTTCTGCAGGAGAAGCCGCAGCATGGAACTGATCTGCCCCGCAGGCACGCCGGCAGCCTTTCACGAGGCCGTCGATGCCGGTGCCGATGCCGTCTATTGCGGTTTTCGCGATGAAACCAATGCCCGCAATTTTCCCGGCCTGAATTTTTCCCGCGAGGAACTGAGGGAAGCGATTGCCTATGCCAAGCGGAAAGGCACGCAGACCTTCGTGGCACTCAACACTTTCATGCGGGCAGGCGCCGAAGAGATCTGGTACAAGGGCGCGGCCGATGCCGTGGCGCTGGGCGCCGATGCGCTGATCCTGGCCGACTTTGGCCTGATGGCGCATGTGGCGGAAAAATATCCGCAGCAGCGTCTGCATGTCTCGGTCCAGGCATCTGCCTCCAACCCGGATGCGATCAATTTCCTCGTCGATGCCTTCAATGCCCAGCGTGTCGTGTTGCCGCGCACGTTGACGATCGCCGATATCGCGCGCATCGGCAAAAACATCCGCTGCGAGATGGAAGTCTTCGTGTTCGGCGGGCTTTGCGTCATGGCGGAAGGCCGCTGTTCGCTGTCTTCCTACGCGACGGGCAAATCACCCAACATGAACGGCGTCTGTTCGCCGGCAAGCCATGTGCGCTACCGCAAGGATGGCGGCGAACTCGTCTCCGAACTCGGCGAGTTTACCATCAACCGCTTTCCGGCAGGCGAAGCGGCCGGTTATCCGACCTTGTGCAAGGGCCGGTTCGATATTGCCGACAGCAATGGTTATGCCTTCGAAGACCCGGTTTCGCTCGACGTGATGGGCGAGCTGGAAGCGCTGAAGGCGGCCGGCGTGAAAGCGCTTAAGATCGAAGGTCGGCAGCGCGGCAAGGCCTATGTGGCCGAAGTCGTGTCGACCATGAAGGCGGCGTTGAACAGCCCGCCGGATCGCCGCGCGTCGCTTCTGGCGCGCCTGCGGACCATGAGCGAAGGACAGAAGACGACGTCCGGCGCCTACGAGAAACGCTGGAGATAAGCGTCATGACCGATATGAAAGAAACCAGCCTGACGCTCGGGCCGGTCTATTATCTCTGGGATGCTGAGAAGTGGCGGGACTTTCATTTCCGCATTGCCGATGAAGCGCCGGTGGACCGGGTGGTGATCGGCGAGACCGTCTGCTCTAAACGCCAGCATTTCATCGAACCGCATCTGGCCGAAGTGGTGGAACGTCTGGAGAGTGCCGGCAAGACGGTGATCCTGTCCACCCTTGCGCTGGTGACGCTTAACCGCGAAAGCAAGCAAATCCGTGAAATGGCCGAGGTCAGCGAGCATCTGATGGAAGCCAACGACCTGTCGGCACTGGCGATCCTGAAAGACAAGCCCCATACGATCGGGCCTCTGGTCAATGTCTATAACGCGCCGACCGCAAGGCTGCTCGCGAGCCGCGGCGCAACACGCATCTGTCTGCCGCCGGAACTTCCATTCTCTTCGGTAAAGGAAATCACCGCCGAATTGCCGGATATCGATTTCGAGGTCTTTGCCTTCGGCCGCATGCCGCTCGCCATTTCCGCACGCTGTGCCCATGCCCGTTCCAAGGGCAAGATCAAGGACAATTGCCAGTTCGTCTGCGGTGAAGATCCGGATGGGCTGCCGGTGCGCACGCTGGACCGCCAGTCCTTCCTGGCGCTGAATGGCGTGCAGACGGTCTCACATGCCTGCCAGTCGCTGCTGAGCGAACTGGATCACTTGGTCGAAGCCGGTGTGCGCTCGTTCCGCCTGTCACCACAGGATTGCGACATGGTGGCGGTGGCAAAGCTGCACCGTGAGGTTCTGGACGGAACGGTGGATGCGGATGCAGGTGTCGCGAAACTGCGACAGCTTTACGCCGCGGCCCCGCTTGCCAACGGTTTTCACCATGCCAAGGAAGGCGCCGTCTGGGTAGCCCGCACCCGCAGCCTTCAGGCGGCTTGGCCGGCTTGATTGCAGAAGTCAGTTGGGGCAGCCCGTGAAGGGCTGCCTCAGACCTCAAAAATCTCGTCAAAACTTTCCGGGAAATTCTGGCGGGCGACCTTTTCGTTGATGACGAGCAGCGACTCATAGGACAGCGGATCGAAATCCTTGTCCGCCGGCATCACTTCACGGCCGAAGAGAAGGCACAGCCGCGCGGCATCGAGATTGCCGCGCTCGAAAGGCTCGTCGCCGAAATAAAACCACAGCGCATGCAGGAAGGCCGCATCGACGCGGTGTTCCTTGGTGCCCGGCCGCGCCTTGCGGGGGATGGCCTTGAGCGGCGTGACCCCCTTGGGATTGGCGCGACGGATGGTGAACTGGGTTCCAGTTCCTGGCAGGCCACCCGGAAAACCGCGATGTTTGGTCATTTCGGGCAGGTTTGCCATGTCTTGGTCCCTTTAAGTGTTTGCGACCTTGTCGGCCGTCTTGGTGTCGAAATCCGAAGCGTCGTGACGTTCGCGCAGCTGCTCGGACGGTTCGCCGGATGTCCGGTTGACCATGCGCCCGCGCTTCACTGCCGGCCGGGCAAAGACTTCTGCCGTCCAGCGCTGCAGGTTCCTATAGCTCTGAACCTCAAGGAAGTCACCCGCATCGCCATAAACCTGGCCGAGCGCCAGATTTCCGTACCACGGCCAGATCGCCATGTCGGCAATCGTGTATTCCTTGCCTGCCATGAACTGGTTTTCGGCAAGATGCCGGTCGAGCACATCGAGCTGGCGCTTCGTTTCCATCGCGTAACGGTCGATCGCATATTTAATCTTGACCGGCGCATAGGCATAAAAATGGCCGAACCCGCCGCCGACGAACGGCGCCGAGCCCATCTGCCAGAACAGCCAGTTCAGGGTTTCCGCCCGACTGCGGGTTTCTGTCGGCAGAAAGGCGCCGAATTTTTCTGCCAGATAGGTCATGATCGAAGCGGATTCGAACAGGCGGATCGGTTCAGCCCCATCCTTCGGCGCATGGTCCATCAGCGCCGGGATCTTGGAGTTCGGGTTGATATCGACGAAGCCGGAGCCGAACTGGTTGCCCTCACCGATATTGATCAGCCATGCATCGTATTCGGCGCCGACATGCCCGGCCGCCAGAAGCTCCTCGAGCAGGATCGTTACCTTGACGCCGTTCGGCGTGCCGAGCGAATAGAGCTGCAGCGGGTGTTTCCCGATCGGCAGTTCTTTCTCATGGGTGGGGCCGGCGATCGGCCGGTTGATATTGGCAAACTGGCCGCCATTGCCCTTTTCCCAGGTCCAGACCTTGGAGGGTTCGTAGCCTGCGGGGAAATTGTCGGCGGGGGATTTATCGGTCATCGAAATCGGTCCTTGCTCATCGCGCCATAAAAGCGGCTTGCGCCGGGTTCAATATAGGAACTGGTCTGCGGCCTGCCACAGCGGACTTCTATAAAGATCACGGCTGTCGGGCGAGGTGTGTTTTTCGTCGGGCGCGGGCTAAGTGAGCAAAAGTTTGCTCCCTGAAATATTTCTCATTTGTCAATTGAACCCAGTCGCGCAACGGCTTTTGCGCCGCTATGTATGTCGAGGCTGGAATAAACACCCCATGACCTGGCCTGCCGAAAAGGCGGCCGGGCGGTTCCGGGCAATAGGGAAGGAAGAGACATGCAGGCTCTGGTCTTGGAGCAAAAAGGCAAACTGTCGCTCAGGGAGATCGATCTTCCGCTGGAGGTTGGGCCGGGCGACGTGAAGATCGAGATCGACACCGTCGGCGTCTGCGGCAGTGACGTACATTATTACACCCATGGCGCGATCGGCCCCTATGTGCTGCGCGAACCGATGGTGCTGGGTCATGAGGCTGCCGGAACCGTGGTCGAAATCGGCGCGCAAGTGAAGAACCTCAAGGTCGGTGACCGCGTCTGCATGGAGCCGGGTATTCCGAACCTGTCATCGCGGGCGTCGAAGCTTGGCCTCTACAATGTCGATCCCGACGTGCGTTTTTGGGCAACACCGCCGATCCATGGCGTGCTGGCGCCTTATACGGTTCATCCGGCGGCCTTCACCTACAAGCTGCCTGACAACGTGTCCTTCGAGGAAGGCGCAATGGTCGAGCCGTTCGCGATCGGCATGCAGGCGGCAACCCGCGCCAGGCTGCAGCCGGGCGATGTGGCGGCTGTCATCGGCGCCGGCCCGATCGGCATCATGGTGGCGCTGGCAGCACTTGCCGGCGGCTGTGCCCGCGTGTTCATCTCAGACCTGAGCGCCGACAAGCTGAAGATCGCCGCGCAATATCCGGGCATCATTCCGGTCAATGTCCGCGAACAGTCTTTTGCCGATGTCATCGCCGAACAGACCTCCGGCTGGGGTGCCGATGTGGTGTTTGAGGCAAGCGGCAGCCCGAAGGCCTATCAGGGCATGTTCGATCTCGTGCGTCCGGGTGGCGCCTTCGTTCTGGTCGGCTTGCCCGTCGAGCCGGTGCCGTTCGATGTGGCGAGCGCGATCTCCAAGGAAGTCCGTATCGAGACCGTCTTCCGCTACGCCAACATTTTTGATCGCGCGCTGGAACTGATCGCGTCCGGCAAAGTCGACCTGAAGCCTTTGATCACCGGCACGTTCGATTTTAAGGAATCGATTGCTGCCTTCGAACGCGCCGCCGCCGGACATGCGTCCGACGTCAAGCTGCAGATCAAGGTGAAAGCTTAAAAGCTGAGGTCAGGCCGCCTGCCAGAAACGGCGGGCGGTCGTCTGTTCCGAAATCGGCTTGGTGCCCCGGAGTGGCACGTGCCGCAGCATTTCGAGTGCGAAATTACGGGCGTTCTGCCTTGCCTTGTCGAGATTGCTGATCCGGCTTTCGTCCATCGTGTGAAGCGTACCGCCAAGATCGAAAATATCGCGGAAGGCGGCGCGTTCGATGATCGGCGTGCCGAGCACTTCGACACCCCGTTCCAGAAGCAGCATTTTCACCGCCAGCAGCGCGCGCGTCGTGACCATCGAATTGACGCGGGTGAGCACGACCGAATGCGGCACCTTGATGCCCGCCTTGTCATCGAGGAAGCGCAACAGTTCCAGCACATTGGCACCGCCCTGGGCATCCATGGCGCAGCCCTGGATCGGGATCAGTACATGGTCGGAAAGGCCGATCGCCTTGGCTAGCAGCGGGCTCTGCGCGCCCGGAAGATCGACGATGAAATAGTCTGTCGTATAGCGGTGCTCGGCAATATGCCGCTCGATCGATGCCTGCGTCACATAGGAAATCACGTTGAGGCGCGGCAGGCCATGCGAAAGCTGGTGCCAGCGCGAGATCCAGCGCTGCGGATCGGCATCAAGCACGGTGACGCGGTAACCGACCTGCGCAAGCTCGGTTGCAAGCAAAAGCACCGCAGTCGTCTTGCCGGCGCCGCCCTTGGTATTGGCGAAAGTGATGACGGGCATTTCTTAAGGGAACCTGTTCGGCTGCGAGCCGATGATGGCTCTGGCCGCACCCTCATGATGCGCGGTGTCTATTGTTGGCGAACATGGTTAATAGGCAGTGAAGATTGGGGTGTGTGGTTTTGGCTTGGGGCTGCTGTTAGCCCAAAGCGGACCTTCATCACGTTTGCGATTAATTCGGTATAAGCGCTTTGGCTATGCGCTGTGGGTTATTTGCGTGACCCTGACGGCAACAAGGTCGCAATCTTCTGCGCCAACCGGAATGAATCGTCACGCGACGACGGCCCGCTTCTTGGCAAGAAGCACGCCTAAAAATCAGCTTGGTTGAGTGGCGTCCGCGCGGTTCCGCTCAACCTGCTCTATATTATCCAAAACCCAGATTGTGAGTTGCGTTAACGGCTCCGCCAAAGAACGGCCGAGATCGGTGAGGCTGTATTCCACCTGCGGGGGAATGGTCGGGTATACCTGTCTGGATACCAGCCCATCCGTCTCCAGAGCGCGAAGAGTTCGTGTGAGCATCTGTTGACTGACACCGCCAATCATTCTTCGTAACTGATTAAAGCGCGTCGGCCCCTTAAGCAGCATCGTAATTGTCATGATCGTCCATTTGTCGCCAATGCGGCCGAGCATTTGGCTGATCGGACGACAGTCCGCGCTCGTTCCCGGCTGTTGGGGAGGGGTGGGCAGATCCATGTGACTAGGCCTCAAAATTATGCGTTCTTGTGCAGCTTGCAGTCTATTTGACATATCTGGTCAGGAAAACATACTGCCACAGGAGATTGTTGATGGACCGAAAGACGATTGCAATTTTTGGAGCTGGAACCGGGCTAGGCGCGTCGGTCGCAAGACGCTACGGCAACGCCGGCTACCGCGTAGCGCTTGTCGCTCGCAATGCTGAGGCTCTGGATGAGCGGGTTGCTGATCTCTTTTCTCAAGGCATCGATGCGCAGGCATTTCCCGCAGATCTAAATGACCTCGCAGGAATTCCCGCGCTGGTTCGCACAATCGAAAAGAATTCTGGCCCGATCGACACAGCGATCTTCGCACCCCTCGGCAACTTCCGCATGCTGCCGGCGACGGAGCTTACATCTGAAGCTCTACGAGAACTTGCGAACATCCTGACCTTCGCGCCTATCGAAGTCGTGCGTGCCGTACTGCCAGGGATGCTCTCTCGCGGCAGTGGCGCGATCGTTGTAGCGGACGGGCTGTCGGCCGTCACGCCCATGCCCGGCATGAGCGGCCCAGGTCCAGCTTTTGCCGCGACACGTAACTACATGCTTGGACTTCACGATGAGATCAAAGGCCTAGGAGTGTTCGCCGGTATGCTTCATATCGGCGCCATGATCCAAAACTCGACAGGGCTCCGTGTTGCCGCAGCAAACGGTTTGCCTATCGATGATCCACGTTTCTCGACGATCAGCCCGGATTCCCTCGCAGAAGAAATCTGGTCGATGACAACCGAGC
Organism: Aliirhizobium wenxiniae; assembly: GCF_014201355.1. Taxonomy (GTDB): domain Bacteria; phylum Pseudomonadota; class Alphaproteobacteria; order Rhizobiales; family Rhizobiaceae; genus Neorhizobium; species Neorhizobium wenxiniae. Next base: position 1,532,310 of record NZ_JACHEG010000002.1, on the reverse strand, counting down.
GATCCCGCGTCGAGTCGATCTTGCCGGTCGATCACAGCCATTGAGCGAAAAGCTTACTCGGGCGGCCAACTTAGCTGCCCGAGTATCACGAAATGGATGACCGCTGTTGGCGCAAATCAGACATTACCCTCACGCCCTTCCGTCCGTCATGTAAAGCAAACTTGACATATTGATCATCTCGCTATGTAAAGGACGCTTTACAGGAGTCGAATATGCACAGACGTCGTTTCATTGTCGAATTCAGCGCGAGCATGGTCGCCTATATGATCGTGCTGGTCGGATCGGTATGGGTTCTCAATATCGGCGGGATCGAGGGCGGCTGGAAAACTGCTGTGGCGCTGGCGCCCATGCTTCCGGGAGCTGCGGTGGCGTTATCCGTCATGCGGCAGGTGAGGTCGTCCGACGAGCTCCAGCGACGGATCCAGCTTGAAGCGCTTTCTCTGGCTTTTGCCGGTACGGCGCTGGCGACGTTCAGCTACGGTTTTCTCGAAAATGTCGGCTATCCAAGGCTTTCTATGTTTTTCGTCTGGCCACTGATGGCTGTTCTCTGGATGCTCGGCGGCTTCATCAGTGGTCGTCGTTTTCGATGAAGAACAGGTTGAAGGCTCTCCGCATCGAGAAAGGCTGGTCGCAGAGTGAGCTTGCGGCCCGGCTTTCCGTGTCGCGGCAGACGGTCAACGCGATCGAAAATGAGCGTTACGATCCGAGCCTGCCGCTGGCATTTGCCATTGCCCGCGTGCTGGAGCGAAGGATCGAGGATATTTTCGAAGAGTGATCGTGGCGGTGTCAGGCGTTACCGCCGCTTGTCCGCAGCCAGTATCTCACGCGCGATCTGGTCGAGCGGTACGATACGGTCGACGCCGCCATGGGCGATCGCTTCTTTCGGCATGCCGAACACGACCGAGCTTGCCTCGTCCTGTGCCACCGTGAACGCGCCGGCCTGGTGCATTTCGTTCATGCCGCGTGCGCCGTCATCGCCCATTCCGGTCATGATCACGCCCATCGCATTTGCGCCGGCGGAACGTGCGGCGGAGCGGAAAAGGACGTCGACCGAAGGCCGGTGCCGGCTGACCAGCGGGCCTTCGCGAACGGAAACCTCGTAGCGTGCGCCACGGCGCTCCAGCAGCATGTGCTTGTCGCCCGGCGCGATCAGCACGTGGCCGCGAAGCACCGGATCACCGTTGACGGCTTCCTTCACCTCGACTTCGCAAAGACTGTTCAAGCGCTTGGCAAAGGCGGCGGTAAACTTTTCCGGCATGTGCTGGACGATGACCATGCCCGGCGAATTGGCGGGCAGCGCTTCCAGAAGCTCGCGCAGGGCTTCTGTGCCGCCGGTCGAAGCGCCGACACAGACGACCATTTCCGTGGTTTTCGCCATCGCGCCGATCTTCGGCGGCGGCAGCACGGCATCGGCCGTCAGCTTGCCCTGGACGGGACGCTCTTTCAGGCGGCTCGCCCGCAGCTTGGAAACGCTGGCGCGTGCGGCCCCCTTCACCGTCTGGCGGATCTGCTCGGCATGTTCGGCCAGATGGTCGGCAGCCCCGATCCGCGGCTTGAGGATGATGTCGACGGCACCGGCCTCAAGCGCCTGCATCAGTGTTTCCGAGCCGGTTTCTGTCAGCGACGAGCACATCACGACCGGGATCGGATGCTGGCTCATCAGCTTGCGCAGGAAGGTAATGCCGTCCATCTGCGGCATCTCGACATCGAGCGTGATGACGTCCGGTATTTCGTCGCGCAATTTCTTGGCGGCCATGAACGGGTCGTTGGCGACCCCCATGATCTCGATATCCGGGTCTTCCGACAAAAGTGTCGAGAGCGTCTGCCGCACGCTCGCCGAGTCGTCGACGATCAGGACACGAATTTTACCGCCCATGCTTTGCCTATATCCGCTTGAAGATTGTGTTGGCGACCTGCCGGATCGGCAGATCGAAGCCGCTGACGGTTTCCGAATGACCGATGAACAGATAGCCGCCGGGAGCCAGGCTGTTGCATAGCCGGGTCAGAACTTGGCTCTGGGTCTGCTTGTCGAAATAGATCAGCACGTTGCGGCAGAAGATGATGTGCATCGGATCGCCGATCGGATATTTCGCATCCATCAGGTTCATTCGCGCAAACCCGACCTTCTGGCGCAGCATCGGAGCGACCCGCATTTCCTGCCGATGCGCGTTGGTTGCCCGCATGACATAGCGGCGCATCATCTCGGGCGGTACAGGCGCCATCATGTCGGAGGAATAGATGCCCTTCTGTGCTTTCTGCAGCACATCGGTTGAAAGGTCCGTCGCCAGGATGAAATAGTCCCGGTCCGGTGCCTGCGATTGCAGGTAATCGGACATCACCATGGCCAGCGTATAGGGCTCGGCCCCCGTCGAGCAGGCGGAACTCCAGATCCGCAGCCGTCGCTCGGAAAACTGCCGCACGATATCGCCAAGCGCCACATCCCGCATGTAGTCGAAATGTTTCGGCTCGCGGAAGAAGTCGGTCTTGTTGGTCGTGACCGCATCAATCAGGTAGATGGCCTCGCGTTCGATGCCGTCGTGATTGAAGAGATAGTCGCAATAGTCATCGAAAGTGGCGATGCCCGTTACCCGCAGCCGGCGGCGAAGCCGGCCTTCGAGCATGGTCGACTTGCTCAGCGGCATCTTGATGCCGCTATAGCTGTAGATGAATTTCGACAGCGCCTCGAAATTGCGCTTGCTGAGCCGGTCGTCCAGCGGCTGGGTCTTTAATGCTACGCTCACGCTGGGATCCGTCATGCAACCTGTGATCTGGGCGCGACGCCGGCAAGCGCCGGGCCGGTATCGGAAAACAGCCGGGCGAGATCGATGATGACGACAAAGCCGCCATCCTTGCGCACCACGCCGGCGATGTAGTCTGACCGCCAGCGAATGCCGATATCGGGCGCATTCTCGATCTGCTCGACGCGGAACGGCACGACCTCGTAGACGCGATCGGCAACGAGACCGAGCGCCAGGACCTTGTCGCCGATCGGCACGTCGAGAACCAGCATGCGCGTATGCGGGGTCCTTGTGGTCGGGCTCATGCCGAGCCTGATCCGAAGATCGATGATCGGCACGCCCTGTCCGCGGACATCGCGCAGGCCGAGAAGATAATCCGGCCCGTGCGGGATCTTGAAGGCATCCTCATGATCGAGGATTTCCCGCACCACCTCGACAGGCACGGCGAAGATCTCTTCGCCGAGGCTGAAAGTTACGAACTGGGATTCGGATGATGCGGCCATGGTTTAAGCGCTTTCCCTGAAATCGGCGTCGTCGCTATCCGGTCCGCCCATCGACATGTCGAGGGCAAAACCCTTGGCGCGGGCCTGCTGCGACTTGATGTTGTTGGCCGATGCCGGAGCACTCGTCCGCTGGACCTGCTGTGCCGGCTTGTAGGCTGGTGCCCTTGCAGCCGGCGCCGCGTGGTTGCGGGAACCGGTCGTGTCGACCTTGAAGAAGGAGATTGAGGCCTGCAGTTCTTCGGCCTGGGCGGCGAGTTCTTCCGACGTCGACGACATTTCTTCCGACGAACCGGCGTTCTGCTGGGTCACCTTGTCGAGCTGCTGGATGGCTTCGTTGATCTGGCTGGCACCGATATCCTGCTCGCGGCAGGCGGCGGAGATTTCCGAAACCAGTTCGGCGGTCTTGTGGATCGCGGGCACCAGCTTGTTCAACATGTCGCCGGCTTCGGCAGCTGTCTGCACCGTCTCGCCGGAGAGCGAGCTGATTTCGGCAGCGGCAGCCTGGCTACGCTCGGCAAGCTTGCGGACTTCCGAAGCGACGACGGCAAAGCCCTTGCCGTGTTCACCGGCACGCGCGGCTTCGACGGCGGCATTCAGCGCGAGAAGGTCGGTCTGGCGGGCGATTTCCTGAACAATCGAGATTTTCTCGGCGATCGTGCGCATGGCGCCGACGGCACGGGCAACCGCTTCGCCGGAAGCTTCCGCGTCCTTGGAGGACTGGCGTGCGATCTTTTCCGTCTGGGCGGCGTTATCCGCGTTCTGCTTGATGTTGGCGGCCATCTGCTCCATCGAGGCGGAAGCCTCTTCGGCCGACGATGCCTGTTCGGTTGCGCCCTGCGACAGCTGTTCGGAGCTGGAAGACAGTTCCTGGCTGCCGGAGGAGACGTTGTCGGCAGCAGCAAGAGCGTCGGCGACGACACCGCGCAGACGCTGGACCATGCTTTCGAGCGCGATACCGAGCGTATCCTTGTCGGAGAGCGGTTTAGGCGTAACGGTCAGGTTGCCGTTGGCAATCTGGTCGGCGATATCGGCCGTATTGCGCAGGTTTGCTGTCATCACGTTGATCGTGTTGACCAGGTCGCGGATTTCATCGTTGGACTTGATCTGGACGTCCTGGTTGAGATCGCCGATCGAAACGGCCTCTGCAACGCCCATGATCTTCCGCAGACCATTGCTGATGCTGAGTGCAATCCACAGAGCTGCAACGATTGCGATGAGTAGTGCGATTGCGGCCAAGCCGACGATGAAGTTGCGGGTTGTTGTATACTGATCGTTGGTGTCCGCATCGGCCTTCTGCATGGCCGCACGGCTTGCATCGGCGCGTGCATTTGCCAACTCTTCGATCGCGTCGACCGTTGAACGACCTTCGGTCGTCGCAAGCCGTACTGCTTCGGCGCCGTTGCCGGATTTAGCCAGTTCGCGAATTTTGTCATCGATCACAAACAGCTTGTCACCGAGATCGCCGACATCCTGCCAGGACTTGCGGCCTTCATCGGAGGTCGCGGCTGCAATCAGCCATGCGATCTCTTCCTTGAATTTCACACGGTTGGTGTCGCTGGCCTTGAGATAGCTGTCGACATCAGCCGAGTTGGTCGCTGTGGCCATGTTCATCTGGGCGCGGACGATGCGCAGCTGCAGCGCGCCGACATTCTGCGCATGTTCGAGCCGCTTTGCGGGGCCTGCGATGAGTTCGGAGATGGCGGTATTGAGGTTGGAGAGGCTGAAGATGCCGTAACCGGCGGTCAATGCCAGAAGGACAATCATCAGTCCGAAAGACAAGGCCAGCTTGAGTTTGATGGTGAAGCGCAAGGAAATACCCCGATATGCATGGATGGCGACGTGGAGCTTTCAACCTCGATGGTGAAAGCTGAATGGATCGGTATTCGGGCAAGACATTCGCCCCGGAACCTCAATTCAAACCGGTCTGACGTCGACGCATACACACGGCGGCGGTGGTCCGGGCCACAAGGCGGCCCGGACCAGCTAATTTGTCTCAAGCGCTTTCGCGGAAGTGCTGGTCGTCCGCGTCCGGGCCGCCCATCGACATGTCGAGGGCAAAACCCTTGGCCTTGGCCTGTTGAGCATGGACGGAATGGCCGCTCTGAGCCGGCGCCCGGTAGGCGGGCTTTGCAGCAGCGCGCGGGGCAGTGGCGGCAGACCGTTTGGGTGCCGGTTTTGCACCCGCCTGATCGACGCGGAAGAAGGCGATCGATGCCTGAAGCTCTTCAGCCTGGGAGGCGAGTTCTTCCGACGTTGCCGACATTTCTTCCGATGCGCCGGCATTCTGCTGGGTCACCTTGTCGAGCTGCTGGATGGCTTCGTTGATCTGCGAAGCACCGATATCCTGCTCGCGGCAGGCGGCGGAGATCTCCGACACCAGTTCGGCTGTCTTCTGGATGTCCGGCACCAGGCGGTTCAGCATTTCGCCGGCTTCGGTTGCGACCTGAACGGTATCACCCGAAAGCGCGCTGATTTCGGCGGCGGCGGCTTGCGAACGCTCGGCGAGCTTGCGGACTTCCGAAGCGACGACGGCAAAGCCCTTGCCGTGTTCGCCGGCACGCGCAGCCTCGACGGCGGCGTTGAGGGCCAGAAGGTCGGTCTGGCGAGCGATTTCCTGAACGATGGAAATCTTTTCGGCGATCGTCCGCATCGCGCCGACGGCACGGTTGACGGCCTGACCGGAGGCTTCCGCATCCCTTGAGGATTGACGCGCGATCTTTTCCGTCTGGGCGGCGTTGTCGGCGTTCTGCTTGATGTTGGCAGCCATCTCTTCCATCGAGGCGGAAGCCTCTTCGGCGGAAGACGCCTGTTCCGTTGCGCCCTGCGACAGCTGTTCCGAGCTTGCTGAAAGCTCCTGGCTGCCGGAAGAAACGTTGTCGGAAGCCGACAACGCATCACCGACCACGCCGCGCAGGCGCTCGATCATCGTGTTGACGTAAGTGAGCAGGTCGCCGATCTCGTCCTTGCTGGAAATCGTCGCGAAACGGGTGAGATCGCCTTCGGCAACATTCTGCACGGCGCTGACAGCGTTGCGCAGACCCTTGTTGATGCTCATCGCGATCCACAATGCGGCAAGCGTTGCGATCAGAAAGGCCGCCACGGCAACCGAGATCATGATCATCCGGGTCTGGGCATAGTCGACATCAGACTGTTCGTCAGCGGCCTGAAGGCGGCTGTCCTCGAGCTTAATGACTTCTTCCAGAAGAGCGTCGATCTGGTTGATCACTACGCGCGCCTCGTTGCTGGAAACCTGATTGGCACCGGTCTGGTCGCCTGCCAGCATAAGAGCACGGATGCGATCGTCCTGTTTGCGAAACTCTGCGGTGAAGCCAGAAAGTTTGTCCCAGTAGACCTTGCCCTGCTCAGTCGCACGCGCCTGGATCATCTGGAAGCTTTCGTCATAGGCCTTGCGTGCCGCGTCGTTGCTTTCGATGTAGCGTTGCATGTCAGCATGATTGGAAGCGAGCAGAAGGTTTTTCTGCTGGCGAAGCTGCTGCAATTGCTCGGCATTGAGCGTCTGAGTAAGCTTGAGGCGCGTCGCCGGACCCTGGATAACCTGTTCCAGAGTATCGTTGAGGTTGCCGAGGCTGAAGATGCCGTAACCAGCGGTGACCATCAGCATCAGGATGATGAAGCCGAAGGCCGAAGCGAGCTTTAACTTGATCGAGGCACGCATGTGTAATCTCCGTCAAATATGATCAACCGTGGGTCGGCGCGGTTGCGGAACGCTCGTGTCTGGCCGAAAAGATGACCTGCAGATTGGGAACGATGATGAATTCGCTTCCCCGCTTCACGAGGCAGTTGATGAAATCCGGCCGCCAGCGCATGCCCACACTTGGCGGCGGTTCGCTGGCGGATTGCAAAAGCGTGGTGACTTCATTCACCTTGTCTGTGCGGATACCTGCAAGTACCGGCTCCCCATCGATTTCGATCTCGATGACGATGATCCGGCTGTCGATGGTCGGCTTCGTCGCCTCCATGCCGAAGGCGAGGCGGATATCGGCAAGCGGAATGACCTTGCCGCGGAAGTTGATCACGGCACCGACAAAGGCCTTGGCACCCGGAACGCTCGTTTCCGGCAAGAGATCAAGGATTTCCTGAACGATGAAGGCTTCGAGCGCGAAAGTTTCACCGGCGATCTCGAAGGTAAGCACCTCGAGTTCGTCGCGTCCTTCCCACAGGTCTTCCGAAAGTTTTGCTAAGGCTTGGTTCATCCGGCTGCGCGCAGATGCGCCTCCTGCTGCTGGCCCTCGGCGACGAGGTGGCCGACATCGAGAATAAGAGCGACATCGCCGTCGCCTAAAATGGTTGCGCCCGAGAAGGTCGCTACGTCATGGTGAAGCTTCGACATGCCCTTGATGACCGTCTGATGGTCGCCGATGATCTGGTCGACGACGAGGCCGACGCGTTCCGAGCCGGTCGAGATGACAACGACCTTCTGGAAGGGGTCGGGCGTCGTGTTCGTACGGAACAGATCCCGCAGGCGAAGGAAGGGGACGAGGCTGTCGCGCAGCGAGATGAAGCTGCGACCGCGAGAGCGCATGTCTTCCTCGATCGAAAGCTCGAGGCATTCCTCGACCGCTGAAAGCGGGATGACGTAGCGGCCGTTGCCGACACGCACGAGCAGACCGTCAATGATGGCAAGCGTCAGCGGGATGGCGAGCGAAATCTCCGAGCCTTCACCCGGACGGCTGACGACGTTGATCGTGCCGCGCAGGGCGTCGATGGTGCGCTTGACCACGTCCATGCCGACGCCGCGGCCCGACAGGTTGGTGACCTGGCTCGCTGTCGAGAAGCCCGGCTGGAAGATCAGCTGGTAGAGTTCCTGATCGGTAAGGCTGGCATTGGCAGCGATGAGACCAGAGGATTCCGCCTTGGCGCGAACACGCTCCTTGTTGATGCCGCGACCGTCGTCCTTGATCGTGATAATTACTTCGCCGGCCTGCTGGCGGGCGGACAAGTGGATATGGCCAGCCTCGGTCTTGCCCGCTGCAAGTCGATCTTCCGGTGTCTCGAGACCGTGGTCACAGGAATTGCGGACCAGATGCACCAGTGGATCTGCCAAGCGCTCGATGACGCTCTTGTCGACTTCCGTGGTTTCGCCCTCGGTGACGAGTTCGATCCTCTTGCCGGTCTCGTTCGCCAGATCGTGGACAAGGCGGCGGAAGCGGCTGAACAGATGTGTAACCGGTACCATGCGCAGGACCATCATCGTGTCGCGCAGCTCGCCGGAAAGACGTTCGACGTCTTCGGAGACGGCACGTAGCGTGAGATCGCCGCTGCCGCCTGCCAGCTGAGAGAGTCGCGACTGGGCAATCACCAGTTCACCGACCCGGTCCATCAGTTCGTCGAGCTTTTCGGCTGGAACGCGGACATTTTCATTCGCCTTGGCGGCTTTCGCGTCGCCCGGAGCCGGTGCTGCCGGTGCCGCAGCGGCTGTCGATGTCGCGGAAGCAACCGGTTCGGCCGCGACGGACGCGGCCGTTGCAACAGGTGCCGGTGCTGCGACAGTTGGCATTTGTGCCGCAACTGCGATCTCTTCAACGGCCAGTTCCATATCGTCCATGACGAAGATGAACACGTCATCGATCGCGGAACGCGGCTGATCGGTCAGAAGCTCGACATCCCAGGAAACATGCAGGTCGGTCGGCACGAGTTCATCGAGTGCGGGAATGCCGGAACGGTCGGCGACAATGCGGCAGGTTCCGAGATCGCGCAGCTCGTCGAGCAGCGGCAGCGGATTAGTGCCGTTGGCCATGGCATTCTGCGGCAGGCTGAAACGGATCTTGAACAGTGTCTTGGCCGGAGCCGCGGAAACAGATGATGCGGCCTGATCGCCGCTGCCGTCGACGGCGTGGCGCAGATTGGCGAGCAGTACCTCGCTCACTGCTTCATGATCGCCAGCAGGTGTTTCCACCAGTGCACGCATGTGATCCTTGGCTTCGAGAACGGCGGTGACGAGTGCATGGGTCGCGGGAACCTCGCCCTTGCGCACCCGGTCGAAGGCCGTTTCGCAATGGTGGGTGAAGGCTGCAAGCGCCTCAAAGCCGAACATGGCGCCGGAGCCTTTGAGCGTGTGGAGGCCGCGGAAGACCGCGTCGACCTGATCCTTGTCGCCGAGATTCACATTGAGATCGAGAAGCCCTGCCTCGATCTGTTCCAGAAGCTCGGCTGCTTCTGTTCTGAATACTGCGATAGGATCAGGGAAGCTCATTTGCCGAGCACCTTCTTGGCAATCTTGACCAGGCTTTCCGGGTCGAAGGGCTTGGTCAGCCAGCCGGTAGCGCCTGCAGCCTTGGCCTGTTGCTTGATTTCACCATCGGATTCGGTGGTGAGGAAGATTACCGGAACGCCCATATGGGCGGGCAGCTTGCGCAATTCCCGGATCATCGTCAGGCCGTCCATATTGGGCATGTTGAGGTCGGTGATGACCAGATCGAACTGCCCTGCATTCAGCTTGGCAATGCCATCGACCCCGTCGACGGCTTCCGTAACCTGGTAGCCGGCATTGGTCAGTGCGACCCTCGTGGTCAGGCGAATGCTCGCCGAGTCATCGACGGTCAGGATGTTGGCACTCATTGAATTTTCCCTTGGTGAAGCCAGAATTTCGCGTCGTCGTCCGACATGCCTTCCAGGAAACCGCTTCTGCGGAGAGTTTCGAGAAGTGCACCGCTTGCCGGCTGTGCAAGCGTGATGACCTTGCCGGCGGTCCCGGCGTAAACGCGGGCGGCCTCGACCATCTGAATGAAGCTGATATCGACCTGCACCTCATCCGAAAGCTCGATCTTGGCGGCCTCGTGTGCGTCGATGAATTTCAGTATGTCCTCGCGCATTGGCACGATAGCCCGGACCGTAAGATTTTCGGGCAAGCGGAGGCATGCCTCATTTTGACTGGCAATATCCATACCCGCTCCAAAAGCCTTTAGAATATGCTGAAATGGTCTGCCAAATTTGAGACACTATGCTTAACCAGAGGTTAATTGGCGCCAGTGAGTTTTCATGTGCATTAGTCACAATTCGCGTTTAGCTAATGTTCATATCTTCCGAAAATTAACCACGAGCACTGAAACCAACTGGGTGTTTTGACCCGGTTAACTGTCGCCGGGGCAGATTGCTGAGCATGTGAGGACAACCCGTGCCCGGCTTTCGCTGCTGGCGGAGAGTTGTCCCATAATGAACAGGGCAAATCGTTGCCGATAAGGGTGAAAAACCCCGGCAGAACGTGAAGGGTGGCCGAAGTGGCAGTTGCGGCAGTTTTGGTGAACAGGGCGGAGCCTTATGAAGGCTCGGGCTCGGTTTCTGGTCTTGTTGAGCGAATGGAGACCGCGAGATCCCGTATTGAAGAGCGCTTTCTCGACGGGGGCGCAGCACTTCTTTCCGTTCTCGACGTTCTCAACAAGCTGATCGGATCGCTCGACCAGATTACCGGATCGCTCGACGAGGAAACGGCCAATGCCACCATGGCCGAATTGCAACAGACTGTCGGCCGGCTTTCCGAACTCAGCGCAATCGAAACCGCGCGTCAGGCCGGTTTTGTCGATATTTCCGGGGCCGAACGCAATCTGCGGCCGCATGTGGCGGATATGCAGGAAACCATGCGCTATCTGCGCACCTTTGCAGTGACAGCCAAGATAACCGGCGCAGGCATTCCTGATTTCGCAGGCTTCGCTGAAGAAATTCTCGAACGCATCCAGACCGGGACAAGGCAGGTGAACGAGTTCGGCGACAAGTTGAAGTCGCTCGGTTCGGGCCTGGGTTCGGTCATGGAGCGCGGCGCAGCAACGGTTGAGCGTTATGAAGCGACCATTCCGGGCATCGTGACCGGTCTTTCGACCGGTGGCGCCGAGATCAGCGCTCAGCAGAAGGTATTGGTCGAGCGCGCCGCTCGCGTGCGCCAGATCGCGGCCGGCATTCAGGGCAAGCTTGCCTCCGTTCTATCTGCCATGCAGATCGGCGATATCACCCGCCAGCGCATCGAACATTGCCAGAGCACCTTGACGCTTCTCGACGGTTACCTTGAAACTGAAGCCGGAATGCTGATGGCAGCCGACCGGACAAACCTGTCGTCGATCATCACCAATCTTGTCGCTCTGCAGCTCAGCCAGTCAATCGACGATTTCGATCGTGATACGATGAAGATCGTCGAGACGGTGGCAAGCTTCCGTTCCGATCTCGGGGAGATTGATGGTCTGCGCCGGATGATGACCGAAGGTGGCGGCGATAACGCGATGCGCCGGCTTGAAGCCAATGTCGGCGTAGCGCGCGAGGCGGTCCAGGAAATCGAGGCCGTGGCGATGGAGGCAGGCGAACTCAGCCGCTCGACCGGAACCACAGTTCGCGAGCTGATCGATGGTGTCGGCCTGCTGCAACTGGTACGCACCGACATTCATTATATGGCGCTGAACACCAATCTGCGCTGCGGCAAGATCGGCGAACACGGCAAGGCACTTAATGTCGTTACTGCTGAACTGCGCAATTTTGCGGCGCAGCTGGACGAAACGGCAGAGAGGGTGCTGGCCGAACTGAAGACCCTGGAAACGGCTTCCGACAAACTGAATATCGGTCATGAAGGCGATAGCCAGGAACTGCTGGACGATCGGTTGGCAAGGGCAATGCAGAGCATCCGCGAGGTCGGCGATCGGATGGATGCAGAAATGGATGGTCTGAGCGAGCAGAGCGGCGTCGCCATCGATCAGATGGAACACTCCCTGTCGCGCCTCGATTTCAAGGCCGAACTCGGCGAAGTGCTGCGCAACTGCGCCGACGAGATTTCGATGGTCGAGGCGGCCGAACTCTCCGCCGACCTGGAACCGGTACTGGCCGATCTCGGCGCCCGCATCGGCAAGCTTTACACCATGGTTTCCGAACGTGAACTGCATGCAGCTGTTCTGGGCACCGCGCCTCCTGTTGAAACGGCCGTTGTTGCGGCTGTCATGAGCGATGACGATATCGACGACGCCCTGTTCTGATGAGGCCTGATCTCGTCATCCGTCTCTGAGAGACACAGCCTGCGTCCCGCGGTGGCGGGGCGCGATTTATCGGCGCCTGCGCCTTGACCTTTGGCCGGCTCTGGGTCATTTGACGCCCTTGATTGAAAAGGCGCCCAAGGGTCTCACCCTGGCGGGACGAACCCCGGCGGCGTTAGCAAAGAGAACAAGACATGGCAAAGGCTACATCTTCGGCGCCGTCCCAGCGCATGCTTCGCGTTGGCGAACAGGTTCGCGCCGCCATCACCCAGGTCCTGCAGCGCGGCGAAGTGCGCGACGACCTGCTCGAAAAGACCGTTATCTCCGTATCGGAAGTGCGCATGTCGCCCGATCTGAAGATCGCGACCGCCTATGTGACGCCGCTCGGTCTTCCCGACCATGAGGCCGTGATTGCAGCGTTGAACCGCAACGCGAAATTCATTCGCGGCCGGCTCGGCGGCCAGCTTAGGCAGATGAAATACATGCCGGAAGTCCGCTTCCGCGACGATACCAGCTTCGACAACTACAAGAAGATCGACGAGCTGCTGCGTTCGCCCGAGGTCCAGCGGGATCTTGGTGCGACAGACGAAGACAAAGAATAATCTACTAAAGAGAACGCATGTCCAAACCACGCAAACCCAAGGGCCGGGCGGTTTCCGGCTGGCTTATCCTCGACAAGCCGGTGGACTTCGGTTCGACCGAAGCCGTGTCCAAGATCAAGTGGCTGCTCAACGCCCAGAAGGCCGGCCACGCCGGCACGCTCGACCCGCTTGCCTCCGGCATGCTGCCGATCGCATTGGGCGATGCGACGAAAACCGTGCCTTACGTCATGGACGGTCGCAAGATCTACGAATTCACCGTGACCTGGGGAGAGGAACGCTCGACCGACGATCTGGAAGGCGAGGTGACGGCTTCCTCCGACACGCGCCCGGCCGAACAGGCGATCCGCGATCTGTTGCCGAACTATACCGGCGTCATTCAACAGATCCCGCCGCAGTTTTCGGCAATCAAGATCGCCGGCGAGCGCGCCTATGATCTCGCCCGTGACGGCGAAACCGTCGAAATCCCGTCCCGCGAAGTCGAAATATTCCGTCTGACGCTGCTCGGTGTCGGTGAGAACGAGGCGCATTTCGAGGTCGAATGCGGCAAGGGCACCTATGTTCGTTCGCTCGCCCGCGATTTCGGCCGCGAACTCGGCTGCTACGGTCATATCTCCAATCTGCGCCGCACCTTCGTCGCGCCCTTCGGCGAGGACAAGATGGTGCCGCTTGCCGATCTGGTTGCGCTGGAAGAGATCGAGGACCGCGACGAGCGGCTTGCCGCTCTCGACGCCTATCTGATCGATACCGCCGAGGCGCTCTCCTCGTTGCCGCATCTGCCGGTGACCGAAGAGCAGGCCCACCGCATCAAGATGGGCAACCCGATCATTTTGCGCGGCCGCGATGTTCCGGTCGAAGAGCCGGAAGCCTATGCCACCGTGCGTGGCAAGCTGATCGCCATCGGCGAGATTGGCCAGGGCGAGTTCCGCCCGAAGCGCGTCTTTGGGTAGAATTTAGCGTTGGCGGCTGCCCCTCATCCGGCTGCCGCCGCCTTCTCCCCGCAAGCGGGGTGAAGGGACTTGCCGCAGTCTCCGTTCTCCTCGCCCCGTTTACGGGGGGAGGGTGCGCCGAGCGAAGCGGAGCCGGGGAGGGGGGCTTGCGCGCATGCAGGCCCATGCTCCGCCTATCTCACACCTCTTTCCTTTTGCCCGGAATTCGTCTATAGGCCCCGCAAGCTCTCGGTCTCCGAGGCTTTTCACGGCCAAGGCTGGACGACATCCCGGCCTTTGGCGACCCTATTTCCTCTTCAATGTAAAGGATCAGACGATGTCGATCACTGCAGAACGTAAGGCCGAACTCATCAAGGAATACGCAACCGTCGAAGGCGACACCGGTTCGCCGGAAGTCCAGGTTGCTATCCTCACCGAGCGGATCAACAATCTGACGGAACACTTCAAGGGCCACAAGAAGGACAACCACTCCCGTCGTGGCCTTCTGACCATGGTTTCGAGCCGTCGTTCGCTTCTTGACTACCTCAAGAAGAAGGACGAAGCCCGTTACACCAAGCTGATCACCAGCCTGGGCGTGCGCCGCTAACAAGTTCTCGGCGGGCTCTTCATCCGAAGGGTCCGCCGGATCTCTATTTCGGCACCTTTCGGGTGCCAGACTGAGGCGGACCCGGATGGGCCGGTTTCGCCACCAAAACCAGACCTGTCATGGGGCAGGATTGCCGGATGCTTTTGGCCGGAGCCGCAAAACGGCTTCGGTCAATCTGAAAAGCTTCTCGTTGTCTTGCCCGTGATGTGTCGCAATGACTGCGGTGGAATGTGTTGCCGCCTCTTCGCTTTGAGAAAAGCCGGGGCGAGACGCCGTTTCCCGCGTTGAAGGACAATATATGTTCAATACCCACTCCGTCGAAATCGAATGGGCCGGCCGTACGCTGAAGCTGGAAACGGGCAAGATCGCCCGTCAGGCTGACGGCGCGGTTCTCGCCACCTACGGCGAAACCGTCGTTCTCGCCACCGTCGTTTCGGCCAAGGCGCCGAAGCCGGGCCAGGACTTCTTCCCGCTGACCGTCAACTACCAGGAAAAGACCTACGCCGCCGGCAAGATCCCGGGTGGCTACTTCAAGCGCGAAGGTCGTCCGTCGGAAAACGAAACGCTGGTTTCGCGCCTGATCGACCGTCCGATCCGCCCGCTCTTCCCGGAAGGCTACAAGAACGATACCCAGGTCGTCGTCACCGTCGTCCAGCATGACCTCGAGAACAACCCGGACATCCTGTCCATGGTTGCCACGTCTGCGGCTCTTACCCTGTCCGGCGTTCCCTTCATGGGCCCGGTCGGCGGCGCACGCGTCGGCTACATCAACGGCGAATACGTCCTGAACCCGCATCTCGACGAGATGGAAGAATCGGTTCTCGACCTCGTTGTTGCCGGTACCCAGGACGCCGTCCTGATGGTTGAATCCGAAGCCAAGGAACTGAACGAAGACGTCATGCTCGGCGCCGTCATGTTCGGCCACAAGGGTTTCCAGCCGGTTATCGACGCGATCATCAAGCTCGCTGAAGTGGCTGCCAAGGAACCGCGCGACTTCCAGCCGGAAGACTATTCCGAACTCGAAGCCGAAATGCTGAAGCATTTCGAAGCCGAACTGCGCGAAGGCTACAAGATCACCCAGAAGGCTGATCGTTACGCTGCCGTCGACGCCGTCAAGGCTAAGGTCAAGGCTCACTTCTTCCCGGAAGGCGTTGAGCCGAAATACACGGCCGAAGTCATCGGCTCTGTCTTCAAGCACCTGCAGGCGAAGATCGTTCGTTGGAACATTCTCGACACCAAGAGCCGTATCGACGGTCGTGACCTCGTCACCGTCCGCCCGATCGTCTCGGAAGTCGGCCTCCTGCCGCGCACCCACGGTTCGGCTCTGTTCACCCGTGGCGAAACGCAGGCGATCGTTGTCGCCACGCTCGGCACCGGCGAAGACGAACAGTATGTCGATAGCCTCACGGGCATGTACAAGGAGCGCTTCCTGCTCCATTATAACTTCCCGCCCTATTCCGTTGGTGAAACCGGCCGCATGGGTTCCCCGGGCCGCCGCGAAATCGGTCACGGCAAGCTCGCATGGCGCGCTATCCGTCCGATGCTTCCTTCGGCAGAACAGTTCCCCTACACCCTGCGCGTCGTCTCCGAGATCACCGAGTCCAACGGCTCGTCCTCGATGGCAACCGTTTGCGGCACCTCGCTCGCTCTGATGGATGCAGGCGTTCCGCTCGCAAAGCCGGTTGCCGGTATCGCCATGGGCCTGATCCTCGAAGGTGACCGTTTCGCGGTTCTCTCCGACATCCTCGGTGACGAAGACCACCTCGGCGACATGGACTTCAAGGTTGCAGGTACTGCCGACGGCATCACCTCGCTGCAGATGGACATCAAGATCGCCGGCATCACCGAAGAGATCATGAAGGTCGCTCTTGCCCAGGCACAGGGCGGTCGTACCCACATCCTCGGCGAAATGTCGAATGCGATCTCCGAAGGCCGTTCGCAGCTCGGCGAATTCGCACCGCGCATCGAAGTGATGAACATCCCGGTCGACAAGATCCGTGAAGTCATCGGTTCGGGCGGCAAGGTCATCCGCGAAATCGTCGAAAAGACCGGCGCCAAGATCAACATTGAAGACGACGGCACCGTGAAGATCGCATCTTCCTCGGGCAAGGAAATCGAAGCGGCCCGCAAGTGGATCCACTCGATCGTTGCCGAGCCGGAAGTCGGCGTGATCTACGAAGGCACCGTTGTGAAGACCGCCGATTTCGGCGCCTTCGTCAACTTCTTCGGCGCCCGCGACGGTCTGGTCCACATCTCGCAGCTCGCTTCCGAGCGCGTTGCCAAGACCTCTGACGTCGTCAAGGAAGGCGACAAGGTCTGGGTCAAGCTGATGGGCTTCGACGAGCGCGGCAAGGTTCGCCTGTCGATGAAGGTCGTAGACCAGGCCACCGGCGAGGAAATCAAGAAGGCCGACGGCGACGCTGCCGCCGAATAAGCTTTCAGCCGATTGAAATCAGGGGCGCGGAAGTTTCTTCTTCCGCGCCTTTTCTTTATTCATAGATACGAAACACGATCCGCTAAGGTCCGAACCCATGAGCCGCGACGCCCTGAAAACCCTCTTCCATCCCTTCGTTACCGATGCCGTGCCCATGCCCGGCGAAGGCGAGCGGGTGATCTTTCTCGGCGCCGAGGCCGGCAATGCGAGGCCGGAAGGCTTTGACGCGGAAATCACCTCCGTGCAACCGTTCCGTCCGCTCTTCCGCTCCTTGCGCGAAAACGCCTTTCCGGAAGCCGAGGGCGAGGATTATGACGGCGCGCTGGTTCTGTGCGGCAAACATCGCGGTGACAACGAGAACCGCATCGCCGAGGCTTTGGCCCGCGTCAAGGTCGGTGGCCTGATCGTGGTTGCCGGCGGCAAGGAAGACGGCATCCAGCCGATCCGCACCATGCTCTTGAAGCTCGGCATCATTCTCGATTACGCGCCGAAATATCACGGCGTCGCCATCTGGTTCGCACGGCCGGAAGATGCAAGCGATGCAATCAAGGCACTGAAGAAGACCGCTGTGACGGTCGAGGGACGCTTCCAGGCTGCTCCGGGCATGTTCAGCCATGATCGCATCGATGCGGGCTCCGAACTGCTCGCAGGCCGTTTCCCGACCGATTTCGACGGCAATGTCGCCGACTTCGGCGCAGGCTGGGGTTATCTCTCGGTGATGCTGGCTGAAAAGTCTCCACGGGTGAACCGCATCGACCTGTTCGAGGCTGATTACCGGGCGCTAGAATTCGCCAAGCAGAACCTGGCGCATAACTGCCCGGATCTGCAGGCACGTTTCTTCTGGCAGGATCTCGGAGCCGAGCCGCCGAAGGAAAAATACGATCTCGTCATCATGAACCCGCCCTTCCACGAGGCGCAGGCCGCCGATCCGGAACTGGGCAGGACGATGATCCGCACGGCTGCAGCTGCACTCAAGCAGGGCGGTCGCCTGATGATGGTCGCCAATCGCGGCCTGCCCTACGAGCCGGTCCTTGCTGAAGCCTTCCGTGAATACGGCGAAACCTGCCGTAACTCCAAGTTCAAGGTTATGTGGGGCAAGAAGTAAGCGCCTCCGACTAGCAGGGCCCGCCTTATATTCATCGCTTGCCTGAAGTCACGCTTGCAAACTAGAGTTGCACGGGGTGGCGTTAGGGCAGGCGAATGAGACGGCTGATCTTGATCTTCGCAGCATGGCTGGCCGCAGCGAATGTGGCCTTTGCCGATTCAGCCCGTATCACATGGGAATGGTATAACGCCGCCGAGGTCCATCAGGGACGCAAGGTGGCAAGCCCGACCGATCAGAAGCTTGCGGCTCATTATTTCAGGCTTGCCGCAGACAAGGGCAATATCGCGGCTGCCTACAAGCTCGGTGAGATCTACGAGAACGGCCAGGGGCTCGCTCCAGACCCTGTTCAGGCTTTCTCATGGTACATGAAGGCGGCGGCCGGGAACGACAAGCATGGCCAGCTCAAGGTCGGCTGGTGTTACCAGAAGGGGATCGCTGTCACGGCTGATCCATCGATCGCCGCCATCTGGTATCGCGTCGCGGCCGAGAACGGCAATATCTGGGGTTATCACATGCTGGCCTTCATGCTCGCGGATGGTGAGGGCATGAAGAAGGATGTCGGGCTGGCAAGGCGCTATCTCGAGCTCAGCCTGCCGAAGACAAACGACCACTGGGCGAAATGGAAGCTGGCCCAGCTGATCGAAGCTGTCGACCCAAAGAGGGCGAAATCGTTGCTGAAAGAGGCCTCAGAGGCTGGGAACGCCCAAGCCGCTGAGGAGCTCAAACGGATTGATCCCAAGCACTAGAATACGACGCGGGACGCTGTTGTTACTCGGCGTCGGCTCGGCGCAACTTGTCGAGTGTCGGCAGCGAGGTGATGCTGTAGCCGGCATCGACGTAATGCACTTCGCCGGTTACGCCGCGCGAGAGATCGGAGAGGAGATAGAGCGCGGAGCCGCCGATATCCTCGATCGTGGCGGTGCGGCGCAAGGGCGCGTTTTCCCGGTTCCAGGAATAGATCGCCCGCGCATCGGAAATGCCGGCGCCGGCAAGCGTGCGTACGGGGCCGGCAGAGATCGTGTTGACGCGGATGTCACGCGGGCCGTAGTCGGCCGCCAGATAGCGCACGGAGGCTTCGAG
The DNA here is from genome assembly GCF_014201355.1 of Aliirhizobium wenxiniae. Taxonomy (GTDB): domain Bacteria; phylum Pseudomonadota; class Alphaproteobacteria; order Rhizobiales; family Rhizobiaceae; genus Neorhizobium; species Neorhizobium wenxiniae. The sequence goes on along the minus strand of NZ_JACHEG010000002.1, from coordinate 1,513,349 downwards.
AGCCGCTTTGGCAACGCCCATCACGTTGTAGTTAGGAATGACGCGCTGCGAGCCGTTATAGGTCAGCGTCAGCAGCGAGCCGCCATTGGGCATCAGCTCGACAGCTCGCTTGGCAATCTCGGTGAAGGAAAAGCAGGAGATCACCATGGTGCGCGAAAAGTTTTCGCGCGTGGTGTCGGCGTAGAGGCCCTTCAGCTCGTTCTTGTCGGAAAAGCCGATCGCATGAACGAGGAAATCGAAGGAGCCCCAGCGCTCCTTGATCGCCGCAAAGGTTGCGTCGACCGATGTGATATCTTCAACGTCGCAGGGAATGACGAAATCGGAGCCGATTTCCGTCGCAAGCGGCTTTACCCGCTTGCCCAATGCCTCGCCCTGATAGGTGAAGGCAAGTTCCGCGCCTTGGGCTGAAAGGGCTTTCGCGATGCCCCAGGCGATGGAATGGTTGTTCGCGACCCCCATGATGAGGCCGCGCTTCCCCTGCATGATACCCGTCATGGGTTTATCCGTTGTAGCGCTGGAAGACGAGCGTTGCGTTGGTGCCGCCGAAACCGAACGAGTTCGACAGAACCGTATCGATCTTGGCATTGTCGATACGCTTGCGCACGATCGGCACGCCATCGAATTCAGGATCGAGGTTCTGGATATGAGCGCTTTCGCCGATGAAGCCGGCCTGCATCATCAGCAGGCCGTAGATCGATTCCTGCACGCCGGCTGCACCCAGCGAATGGCCGGTCAGCGACTTGGTCGACTGGATATGCGGGATCTTGTCCTTGAAGACTTCACGGATCGCGCCGATTTCCTTCGAGTCACCGACAGGCGTCGAGGTGCCGTGGGTGTTGATGTAGTCGACTTCACCCTTCACCGTGGAAAGTGCCTGACGCATGCAGCGGATGGCACCTTCGCCCGACGGAGCGACCATGTCGTAACCGTCCGAGGTTGCGCCGTAACCGGTGATTTCGGCATAGATCTTGGCGCCGCGAGCCTTGGCATGTTCCAGTTCTTCGAGAACCAGAACGCCTGCACCGCCGGCGATGACGAAACCGTCGCGATCGGCGTCATAGGCGCGCGAGGCATTGGCTGCGTTGTCGTTATACTTCGAAGACATGGCGCCCATGGCGTCGAACAGGTTCGACATGGTCCAGTCGAGATCTTCGTGGCCGCCGGCGAACATGATGTCCTGCTTGCCCCACTGGATCATCTCAGCGGCATTGCCGATGCAATGCGCCGAAGTCGAGCAGGCCGACGAGATCGAGTAGTTGACGCCGTGGATCTTGAACCAGGTGGCAAGCGTTGCCGATGCCGTGGACGACATTGCCTTCGGCACCGCAAACGGGCCGATGCGCTTCGGGCTGTTGTTCTTGATCGTGATATCGGCGGCTTCGATCAGCGTCCGGGTGGAAGGACCGCCCGAACCCATGATGATGCCGGCACGCTCGTTTTCGGCGTAGTCCTTTTCTTCCAGGCCGCTGTCTGCCAACGCCTGCTTCATCGCAACGTGGTTCCAGGCGCCGCCCTGAGAGAGGAAGCGCATGGCGCGGCGGTCAACGAGGTCCGTCGTGTCGATATTCGGCTTTCCCCAGACCTGGCACTTGAAGCCGTGCTCGGCGAAATCGGGAGAAAAAGAGATGCCGGATTTCGCAGCCCTCAAGGATTCGGTGACTTCGCCTGCGTCGTTACCGATCGAGGACACGATACCGAGGCCCGTGACAACTACCCGTCTCATTTGCTGTAACCCTTGTTGTTTCCGTCAGTTGGCCTTGAGTTTGCCTCAGGCCGTCTTGTCCTTGGACAGGCCGACGCGAAGGTCGGTTGCCTGATAGATAGTTTCTCCATCGGCCTTCAGCCAGCCGTCAGCGGTGCCGAGCACGAGCCGGCCCTTCATGACGCGCTTGAAGTCGATGCCGAATTCGAGAAGCTTCGTGGTCGGGCGGATCATGCCCTTGAACTTCACCTCGCCGGTCGAAAGCGCCATGCCGCGGCCTTCTTCGCCCAGCCAGCCGAGGAAGAAACCGGTCAGCTGCCACATGCCGTCAAGGCCGAGGCAGCCCGGCATGATCGGGTTGCCTTCGAAATGGCAGGGGAAGTACCAGTCATCCGGCTTCACGTCGTATTCCGCGCGAATATAGCCCTTGTCGAAGGCGCCGCCGGTTTCGGAAATATCGGTGATACGGTGGACCATCAGCATCGGCGGCAGCGGCAATTGCGCGTTACCCGGCCCGAAGAGCTCACCATGTGCGCAGGCGAGAATTTCTTCGTAATTGAAGCTGGATTGTCTGGTCGTCATCGAATTCCGCATCCCCTATGATCGCTAGGTCAGGCGGGCCAGGCCCTGTTTCAGGCACAGCCATGATTGAAGCGTTGAACATTCCGGGTCCGGGATATTGGGCCTTGGAACATCATTTTGTCACGTCCGCATATAGGAACCGGAGCGTGCAAACCAGAGGGACGGGCATAAAATCCGAATATTTGCGGCATTGCGTGCGCATCCGACGCGGGAAACTGTTGAAACTCAAGCCGCCAAAAGTTATATCCGAAACTCGAGAAGTATCGCGAGTTGCAGGAGCTCCAGATCAGAATGGCAGAAGCCATACCCGAAATCGAAGTGAAGTTGCGCCATCATGGCCTGCGGCCGACACGGCAGCGCGTGGCGCTGGGCGATCTTCTTTTTGCCAAGGGTGACCGCCACCTGACGGTCGAGGAACTGCACGAAGAAGCGATCATCGCAGGCGTGCCGGTCTCATTGGCAACCGTCTACAACACGCTTCACCAGTTTACCGAAGCCGGCCTGATCCGCGTTCTCGCCGTCGAGGGCGCCAAGACCTATTTCGACACCAACACGTCGGATCACCATCACTTCTTTATCGAAGGCCGCAACGAGGTCATGGACCTTCCCGTCGGCAATCTGGAGATCGGCAATCTGCCGGAACCTCCGGAAGGCATGGAGATCGCCCATGTGGACGTCGTCATCCGCCTGCGTGAAAAGCGCTCCTGACGCTTGAAGACATTCCGACAAAACCGGGCACCGGTTTTGCTGAAATTTCGTTGAAGCCGCTTTAGCGGCGCTTCTTTCTTTTGCTTGACTTCAGAGCTTCCTCGGGAGGCCTGCCTGGTCGCGACATATAGCGCGGCAGGGTCCAGCCGTAATGGAGCGCGCCGCCGCGTAGCGCGAAGGAAATTACCACACCGCAGCCGGCGCTGACGAAAAGCGGCTGGCCCATTGCGTGTACGGCCGTAAAGGTTGCGGCTCCGGCAAGCGCGGACGTGATGTAGATTTCCGGACGCAACAGCACCGAAGGCTCGTTTGCCAGAACGTCGCGCAACACGCCGCCCAGGGTCGCGGTCATCACGCCGGTAACGATCGCAATCGTTGGCGATCCGGTTGCGGCCATGCCCTTGGCAGCGCCGAGCACGCAGTAGGCGGCAAGGCCAATCGCATCGAGCCATAAAAGCAGCTTGTAACGCGATTCCACGTAATAGGCGGTGAAATAGACGAAGGCGCCGGTGGCGACGCAGATCAGAATGTAGATCGGATCGATGACCCAGAACACCGGGCGACCGAGGATCAGATCACGCACGGTTCCTCCACCCGATCCGGTCACAGCGGCAAAGAACAGGAAGCCGATGAGATCAAGCTCCTTGCGCGAGGCGGCAAGCGCGCCTGTTGCAGCAAATACCGCCACGCCCATATAATCGAGTATCATCAGCAGCGGCATGTCATTCTCCAGCGTCGCGCAAGTGCCTGAGCCTAAGTGTTGAGGACATTAGCTCGTGACCTGCATATACGTAACTCGTGCTGCAGCGTCATAGACAGATCAATTTGCCTGTGGTGAACGCCGTGAATAAGCATTTTGTCGCGATAATCCAAGCCATCGCCCTTTTGGTGATGATGCCCGTGATGGCATTGGCCCAGCAACAGCTGCTGCAGGATCCGGAAATGTTCGAAAAGGGCTTCTTTCGGAAAAGCTGCAAGACGGTCGATTTCGGTCCGAATTTCGTCAAGCGCTTCGATATCAACAACGACAATATTACCGATGTCGTCATCGACCACAGCGCGCTCACCTGTGACGGTGTTCGCGGCCCGAAATGCAATCAGGACGGCTGCCCGCAGAATTTCTATGTCCAGGCCAAGGAGGGCGGCTATATCATGATCGCCACCGCTCAGGTCTATGGCTACGATTTCGTCCAGTATTTCGGCAACATGGTCTTCATGTTCAAAATGCATCCGCGCTTTTGCGAACGCACCGATGCGGTGCCTTGCGAAATGCGTGTCCGTGTTCGCGGAACGAAATTCGTCACGATCTCCAAGAAATAGCTATCTCGGGAAGAACGAGCTGATCCGGCCCGTCAGGTAATAGGCGGCAAGGCTCATCCATTCGCGTACGGCAGTGGTGGTGATCTGGGCGTTGAGCGCCGGCTGGGTGAAATCCAGGCCGGGCGTGACCACGCCGCTCGTTCGATAGTCGACCGGCCAGGGCGTGACGGTGATGCCGACCTTGGCGAACAGGCCGACGGAACGTGGCATGTGGAAGGCCGAGGTGATCAACAGGCAGTTCTTGAGCCCCTGCGCTTTCAGAAGTTCGGCCGTGTTGAGGCTGTTCTCGTAGGTCGTGCGCGAGGTGTTTTCCTTGATCAACCGGTCGCTAGAAATGCCGAAGGCCGAGAAGAAACGTTCCGCCGTCTGCGCCTCGCCCTCGAAAGTGCCGCTGATCGACCCGTCGCCGCCCGAAACCAGAATGCGCGCCTCAGGATGGTTGCGGGCAAGCCGCAGGGCTTCGACGAAACGGTCGGCCGACTGGTTGAGCTCCATGCCGCCCCGCGCCGTATTGATCTCGTTGTCGAAGGCACCGCCAAGGATTATCATGCACGAGACCTCGGCAGGATCCTCTGCCGGTCTTTCAAACCGCGCTTCCAGTACCTGCAATGCGACCACACCCATTGTCGTGAACAGCGTGATGAAGAGCGTCAGCGCTGAAAGGAAAGCCGAAAGGCCGGAAAGCCTGCGCCAGCCGATGACAGCAAGCACAGCCGCTAGCGTGGCAAGCAGGAAGGCGATGGAGAGCGGTTGGGCGAAAACCCAGAACAACTTGGAAAGAAGAAACATTGAGGCTCGCGAATTCGATTCGCGGGCAGTCTACAGCGCGTCGCGGCGGCGGTGAACGATCGGCTGCTGGAAATGCAGGTGAAGCGGACGTGGCAACGCCCTTGTGGCGAGCGCAACGACGATGGTCAGCATGGCGACGACGGACAGTGCATCCTTGCCCATATAATGAGTGGTAAAGGCTCCGGTCACGGCTCCGGCCGCCATTCCGGTCCATGGTACCGTCTGGATCAGCCAGCCGCGCGGATTGCGATCGCCGATCATCCATCGCCCGATGCCGCGACCGAAGCGGGACAATGCCCCGGTGATATAGGTCAGTCCGATCGGCAGGCCTTCGATCTGTTCAACTGTCGCGTTAATCAGCCCCATGGAAAGCACGACGAGGTAGAATTGCGCCCGTAGATAATCCGCAGGTAAGGTCGAGGCTACTGCGAGCAGGATTGCCACGGTCGAAAGCACCACAAAGGCGCGCCGCGCCGAGACGCGGTGGGCAAGCACGATACCCAGCGCATTGCCAAGAATGAAAACCCATATCGCGCCGAACAGGGTCAAGGCATGACCATAGTCACCATCGACAAAGGATATCGCCGCGCGCGTCGTGTTGCCGCTCATGAACGAGACGAAGTCACCGGAAAGGATGAGACCGATCGCGTCCGTCATGCCGGCAATGAAGGAGACTGCGGCGACAAGCGCCAAACCGGTTGTGGTCCGCCGTTTGCGGATGATGTGTCGACGTCTCTGGCGTGTCATTTGACGAACGTGGTTGGGGTGGCTTGTCGCGCAATCTGCCGCAAAACGGCTTCATGGCATTGATCCAAGACAATAGCGGCAGAAAGGGCCGCAGTCCTGTCCAAACTAACTGTCCGACAGCCAGTTCTGGATACCGCGTGCCGCCGCGCGCCCGGTCGCAAAGCAGGCGGTCAGAAGATATCCGCCCGTTGGCGCTTCCCAGTCGATCATTTCACCGGCTGCGAACAATCCGGGACGAGATTTCAGCATGTAGCGCTCGTCGATGTCGCTCCACGCGATGCCACCGGCCGACGAGATGGCCTCGGCGATCGGGCGGGGGCGCAAAACCGGGATCGGCAGGGTCTTGATCAGATCGGCAAGTTGTTCCGCAGGCATCCGGTTTGCGCCTTTAGACAGTTCGCGGAGAAGCGCGGCCTTTACGCCATCCAGCCCGGCACCCTTGCGCAACCGGTTGGAAAAGCTTGCCTTGGCATCCTGTCTTGCCAGATCGCGGGCAAGGCGTTCCTGTGTTCGACCCGGCATCAGGTCGACGGTAATGGCAGCTTTGCCGTCGCGGAAAAGCCGGTCGCGCAGCGCAGCCGAATGGGCGTAGACGAGGCTACCTTCGATACCGTGTTTCGAAATGACGAATTCGCCGGGATAGCTGCCGGCATCGGATGTCGTCGACACGGATTTCAACGGCGCGCCGGAAAAACGCTCGACGAAGATATCGCTCCAGGCGACGTCGAAACCGCAATTGGCGGGTTGCAGATCGTGAACGGTTACGCCCTGATCCTTCAGCCACGGCACCCAGGCGGCATCCGAACCAAGCCGCGGCCAGCTTGCGCCCCCGAGCGCCAGAAGCGTAGCGTCGGGCTGGATGGTGATCTCGCCGTCGGGTGTCTCTAACCGAAATCCGTCGCCGTCGAAACCGATCCAGCGATGCCGGGTCTTGAGTGTCACGCCCTGCGCTTCCAGCCGCTTCAGCCATGCGCGCAGCAGCGGAGAGGCTTTCATCACGTTAGGAAAAACCCGGCCGGACGTGCCGACGAATGTTTCGGTGCCGAGTTCCGCTGCCCATCGGCGCACATCATCCGGGGTAAATGCATCGAGCGCCGGGCGCAGGCGAGGGGAAGCATTGCCGAAACGCTCCGCAAAACGGGCGAAATCCTCCGAATGGGTGATGTTCAGGCCGGATTTGCCGGCAAGCAGGAATTTACGCGCCAATGTCGGCATCGCGTCATAGACGGTCACGGAAAGACCTTCCGCGGAAAGCAGTTCTGTCGCCGCAAGCCCGGCCGGGCCGCCGCCGATGATTGCGATTGTCTTTGTCATGCGCTCAGTCAGTCAGAGACTTTGTTGTGATGCGGCGGGAAGTGGCCCGCGACTGCGTCGAAATTCGACGAAGATGTGCCCGAAGAGAGCGGCAAGCACAATGGGGCCGCCGATCAACGTTGCCTGCGGCGGTATTTCGGCCATGAACATCCACACCCAAAGCGGCGTAAGCGGTACTTCCAGCGCAATGATGAGGCTGGCATCCGCGGCCGGAATGCGCCTTGCACCAAAGGTATAGAGAATGAGACCGAGTGCATTCTGCATGATGCCGAACAGGAAGATCAGCGTCATGTCCTGCCCGGTTGCGGTGCCGGGGCTGGCGAAGAAGAAGGTGACGGCCGAGCAGAGATAGGCCGAAAATGCCATGGCAGGCAGCATCGGCACGTCACGATGCTGGCGCATGATGACGGCGAGTGCGGCGACCGTGAGCGTCATGATCCCCGCCAGTCCCTTGCCAAGCATGGATCCGCCGCCGCCCGCATCGGTCAGCATGATGGCGACACCGGCAAAGGCGACACTGCTGGCGATCAGGGTCGAGCGGCTGGCCTTTTCGCCGATCACCAGGAAGGCGATCCCGGCCGTGACGAAGGGCACGGTCGCATAGATCACCATCGCATCGGCAACAGAGGTGTAGTAGATCGAGCCGAGGCCGGAAATCATGCTGCCGGCGGAAAACAGGGTGGCAAGGATCGTCGGCCAGCGGATCGCCTTCAGGATCGGCCAGGCGCGGCCGCGTTCCAGATAGAAGAAGAAAAGCAGCGTTGCCGTGCCCGACACCAGACCGCGCAGAAAGATGATCGTCGGCAGGTCGGTCGAGATCGCCCGCATGAATAGTCCCGACAGCGACCAGGCCAGCGCCGACAGGCCGACATAGATCACCCCCAGGCGATACTGGCTGTCTTCGCTGGACATCGTTGCGACCCCGACAAGAATGAAGAAAGCCGGGACGTTAATCCCGGCTTCGAACCGCCACAAGCACTGCTTGCGCATTCCCATGCCGCAAACGCATCAGCCGTTGCCGAGGGGGGCGCAGCTGCGTCAGGTAAGCAGCGCTTCCGTCAGTGGATGATGCGGATCGGCAAGTCCGTCGAGAATGTTGAAATGGTGGCGATCCGGTTCCTCGACGCAATCCGTCTCGGCACCCAGTCCCTTCCAGATATTGGCGAGCAGGGCGTTCTGGCGCAGGAATTCCGAGCGCTCGGAGGCGCCGACCCAGCAGGTGAGTCGGGTGCGATTGAGCGGTTCGAGCAAAGCAGGGCTTTCGAGATAGGCTTCCTCGATGTCGATCTGCTGCATCTTGTTCATCTGCGTGTCGATCAGCGGCCGCAGGTCGTGGACGCCCGAGATCGACACGACATTGACGATCCGCTTGCGGATTTCCTCCGGTAATGGAGACGAGGCGCTGACCATGCGGGTGACGAGATGCCCGCCGGCCGAATGCCCGGTCAGCCGGATCGGACCGGATACGATTTCCGCAGCGGCCTCGATGGCTTTTCCGATTTCCTGGGTAATCTCCGAAATCCGGTTTTCCGGTGCCAGCGTGTAGCTCGGCATGGCGACCGCATAACCGGTTTCCACCGCGCCATGGGCCAGATGCGAGAAATAGCCGTTGTCGAGCCTGATCCAGAAACCGCCATGGACAAAGACGACGAGGCCGATCGGATCGCCGGCCGGCAGGAACAGGTCGAAGCGATTGCGCGGTTTGTCGGCATAGGTCAGGCCCAGTTTCGCCCGACCGGTTTCGACCATGCGATCACGATAGGTCTTGGCCGGTTCTGCCCATGCATCCGGCCAGCGCTCGCCCTGCGGAATGTTTATCCCGTTGGCGTAGGCGTCGTCCCAGTCGATGATCTTATGGCGCATGCGGCTCTCCTTAACCTGTTCCTTTGCTTCAGACATACCGCATTGGAAGCCTCTGACCAGTCCTTTCATCGGAAAGAATGTCGTGAAAACAGGCGCTTCCGAAAAATATTACAAACTTAAAATTTCTCTCTTGCCAGTCCAGAAACTCGGTGCAATTCTGAACAAAAGGCAAAAAGCCGCATCGATAAGAATAATGGGAACGTGATTATGCTGGGACCGTCAGGCCATCAGGATACCTATGCCCGCGATAACCTTCCGCCCTTCGAAGAATGGCCGGAAATAAGGCTCGATGGCTTCGAATACCCCGAATGGATGAATGCCGGCGTCGAGCTGACCGACCGTATGGTCGAGCGTGGTTTCGGCGACCATACGGCGCTGATCGGCAATGGCCGGCAGCGCACCTACAAGGAACTGACGGACTGGACGAACCGCATCGCCCGGGCGCTGACCGAGGATTATGGGGTAAAGCCCGGTAACCGCATTTTGATCCGCTCGGCCAACAATCCGGCCATGGTCGCCTGCTGGCTGGCCGCGACCAAGGCCGGTGCCGTCGTCGTCAACACCATGCCGATGCTGCGTTCAGGTGAACTCGCCAAGATCATCGACAAGGCGGAAGTGACACTGGCGCTATGCGACACGCGGCTGATGGACGAACTGGTCGCCGCCGCCAAGGAAAGCGATTTCCTGACCCAGGTCATAGGTTTCGACGGCACCGCAAATCACGATGCCGAACTGGATCGTGCAGCCCTCAACAAGCCGGTGAAATTCGAGGCGGTGAAGACGGGGCGCGACGACGTGGCGCTGCTCGGATTTACATCGGGATCGACCGGCGTGCCCAAGGCGACGATGCATTTCCATCGCGATATCCTGATCATCGCCGATGCCTATGCCAAGGAAGTTCTCGGCGTCCGGTCGGACGATGTTTTCGTCGGTTCGCCACCGCTTGCCTTCACCTTCGGGCTTGGTGGTCTTGCTGTTTTCCCGCTGCGTTTCGGCGCGAGCGCGGCGCTTCTCGAAAACGCATCGCCGCCGAAGCTGATCGAGATCATCGAGACGCATAAGGCGACCATCTGTTTCACCGCACCCACCGCCTATCGCGCCATGCTTTCGGCAATGGATGGTGGCGCGGATCTGTCTTCGCTCCGGATCGCAGTCTCTGCCGGCGAAACATTGCCGGGGCCTGTCTTCGACGAGTGGATGAGAAAGACCGGCACGCCGATCCTCGACGGCATTGGCGGCACGGAAATGCTGCATATCTTCATCTCCAACCGCCTGAACGATTTCAGGGCATCCAGCACCGGCAAGCCGCTGATGGGCTATCAGGCCAAGGTGGTGGATGACGAGCTCAACGAAGTGCCGCGCGGCACGCCCGGTCATCTCGTAGTCAGAGGCCCGATCGGTTGCCGTTATCTCGCCGACGATCGCCAGAAAAACTTCGTCCGTGGCGGCTGGAATGTCACCGGCGACACCTTCGTGCAGGATGCGGACGGCTATTTCCACTTCGCCGCCCGCTCCGACGACATGATTGTTTCCGGTGGCTACAACATTGCCGGCCCGGAAGTGGAGGCGGCGCTTCTGAAGCATGAGGCGGTGCAGGAATGCGCGGTGATCGGTGTGCCGGACGATATTCGCGGCATGGTCGTCGAGGCGCATGTCGTGCTGGTGCCGGGTTCCGACCCATGCGACGCCATGGCGAAGCTTCTGCAGGAACATGTGAAGACGGTGATCGCGCCCTACAAATATCCGCGCTCGGTCGTCTTCACCGACACGCTTCCGAAGACCGAATCCGGCAAGATCCAGCGCTTCCGATTAAAGCAGGCTCTTTCGGCGTAAATTGCGCTCCCACCGGCGAAATCGTCTTGGTCAACGGTGGAAGTTTCTGTGTGAATGTGGAAGGTAACGGTTCCGCCACGGTGAACTCGCCGGGCGACAGGGGAACGACAAAAAGGGGAGTACCGCAATGAAGACAATGCTGGCAGCCGCCACGATGGCGCTCAGCCTCGGTGCATCGGGTCTGGTTATGGCCGAGCCGCTCAAGATCGGCATGATCACCACGCTTTCGGGCGGCGGTGCAGGCCTCGGCGTCGACACCCGCGACGGTTTCATGCTGGCGATCAAGCAGTCCGGCAACAAGGATATCACCGTCGTCACTGAGGACGACGCGCAGAAGCCGGAACTTGCCGTCCAGATCGCCGACAAGATGATCCAGAGCGACAATGTCGACGTGTTGACCGGCATCGTCTGGTCGAACCTTTTGATGGCCGTGGTGCCGGGCGCGGTGGCGCAGGGCAAGTTCTATGTTTCGACAAACGCGGCGCCCGCCGCACTGGCCGGCCAGGGCTGCAACAAGCTCTATTTCAACGCCGCCTATCAGAACGACAATCTTCACGAGGCGATGGGCGAATACGCCAACAAAACCAACAAGAAGATGTTCATCCTCGCCCCGAACTATCCGGCCGGCAAGGATTCGCTCACCGGCTTCAAGCGTTATTACAAGGGCGAGCTGGCCGGTGAAGTCTATACCAAGGTCGGTCAGACGGATTACGCTGCCGAAATCGCCCAGATGCGCGCATCCGGTGCCGATGGCATCTTCGTCTTCCTGCCGGGCGGCATGGGCATCGCCTTCATGAAGCAGTTCGCACAGTCGGGCGTAAAGATCCCGGTCATGGGCCCCGGCTTCTCCTTCAGCCAGGACGTTCTGCCGGCCATCGGTGATGCGGCATTGGGCGCAAAGGCTTCCGGCCAGTGGGCGCCCGATTTCGATACCGAAGTCAGCAAGAAGTTCACGGCCGACTTCCAGAAAGAATATAACCGCCTTCCGTCCATCTATGCCGTTCAGGCCTATGATGCGGCGCAGCTGATTGTGTCGGCTGCCGGAAAAGCAAGCGTCAAGGATGCAGATGCATTCCGCAACGAGCTGCTGAAAGCCGACATCCAGTCGCCGCGTGGAAACTTCAAGTTCAACACCAACCAGCATCCGATCCAGGACATCTACCTGACGGAAGTGGTGAAGAAGGACGGCGTTCTGACCAACAAGACGGTCGAAAAGATCTTCACCGATCACGGTGATGCCTATGCCAAAGACTGCAAGATCTAAGGCATAGATGTGACCATCGCACTTGCTCTCGAGCAGTTGCTGAACGGCATCCAGCTCGGCGTCATGTTGTTTCTCATGGCAGCCGGGCTGACGCTGATCTTCGGCGTCATGGGCCTGATCAACCTCGCTCACGGTTCACTCTACATGGTCGGCGCTTTTGCCTGCGCCACCGTCGCCGCCTGGACCGGTTCGTTCTGGCTCGGCCTGATCGCCAGTCTCGCCTGCGCGGCCGCGGCCGGCGCCATCGTCGAGCTTGCCGTTATCCGCAGGCTTTATGACCGTGATCATCTCGATCAGGTGCTCGCCACTTTTGCGCTTATCCTCATCTTTTCCGAAGGCACCCGCTGGCTCTTCGGAGATTTCCCGCTCTATCTCGATATTCCGCCACTGCTTCAGGGCATCGTCAATTTGCCGGGTGACGCGAGTTATCCCGTCTACCGGCTGGCGATCATTGCCGTCGGCGCGCTGATCGCGCTCGGCCTTTATCTCTTGATCGGCAAGACCCGTCTCGGCATGCGCATCCGCGCCGGCGAAAGCGACCGCGAGATGATCGGCGCGCTCGGCGTCGATATCCGCACGCTCTATACGCTGGTCTTTGCGCTCGGTTCGGCGCTTGCAGGCCTTGCCGGTGCGCTTGTCGGCGCTTTGCAATCGGTGCAGGTAGGCATGGGCGAACCGGTTCTGATCCTCGCCTTCGTTGTCATCGTCATCGGCGGCATCGGGTCGATCAAGGGAGCACTTTACGGTGCGCTACTGGTCGGCGTGACCGATACGCTCGGGCGTTTTCTTTTGCCGCAGCTTCTGGCGCTGTTCGTCGATCCGTCCCAAGCGGGCATGATCGGCGGGGCCATGGCCTCGATGCTGATCTATGTCGTCATGGCCGTCATTCTGGCCGTCAAGCCGCGCGGGCTTTTCCCGCCGGCGCATGCGTGAGGGCAAACAATGCTGACACGCGAAAATACCGTCAATCTTGTGCTTGCCCTTCTGCTGCTGGTCGCTCCGCTGGCTGCCAATGCATTCGGCCAGCCTTTCTATGTCACGCTCGCCACCCGCATCGCCATCCTGGCGTTGGCGGCGCTTGGCCTTAATCTGGCGCTCGGTCTCGGTGGCCTCGTCTCTTTCGGCCACGCCGCTTTCTTTGGTATCGGCGGTTATGCGGCGGGCATTCTGTCCAGCCATGCGCTTTCCTATGAGCCGATGATCTTCGGTCTGCCCGGCACGGTGCAGATGCCGGTAATCTGGATAGTCGCGGTGGTCGCCTCGGGTCTGGTGGCACTGGCGATCGGCGCGATCAGCCTGCGGACCTCCGGCGTCTACTTCATCATGATCACGCTCGCCTTCGCCCAGATGGTCTATTATTTCGCCATCTCCTGGCCGGCCTATGGCGGCGAAGACGGGTTGTCGATCATGGTCCGCAACCAGTTTCCCGGCGCAAATACGATGAAGCCGCTGAGCTTCTTCCTCGTCTGTTATCTCGTGCTTTTGGCCGGCATCGGACTATTCGCCCTGATCCGCGCCTCGCGTTTCGGCGCGGCCCTCCAGGCGGCAAGGCAGAACGAGACGCGTGTCGCGACCGTCGGCATCCATCCCTATCGCATCCGCCTGACCGGCTTCGTCATTTCGGCGATGATCACGGCGCTTGCCGGTGCGCTTTATGCCGATCTCAACCGCTTCGTCAGCCCGTCCATGCTCTCCTGGCACATGTCGGGCGAACTGATCGTGCTGATCATTCTCGGCGGCACCGGAAGGCTGTTCGGCCCGCTGGCGGGGGCAGCCCTTTATGTCGCCTTCGAATTTGCGCTCGGTGGACTGACGGAACGCTGGCAGTTCTTCCTCGGCCTCATCCTTCTTGGTGTCGTGCTGTTCGCACGCGGTGGCTTGCTCGGTCTGCTGGCCGGAAAGGCGAAACATGGTTGAGCCGGTCCTCCAGATAAACAATCTCACCAAATCGTTCGGCGCCCTGAGAGCAACGGATGGCGTTTCGATCGATCTTCGTCCGGGTGAAATTCATGCGCTGATCGGCCCGAACGGTGCCGGCAAGTCGACGCTGATCCACCAGATCTGCGGCACGGTGAGGCCCGATAGCGGCACGATCCGTTTTGCCGGCGAGGATATAGGTGCGTTGAATACCGCGCAGCGCGCGCAGAAAGGCCTCGGCCGGACGTTTCAGGTCTCGTCGCTGGCGCCGGAGTTTTCGGCGCTGAGGAATGTCATGCTGGCCGTGCAGGCCAAGCAGGGTTCGAGCTTCGGTTTCTTCAGGCCGGTGATGCGGGATCGCTCGCTTGTCGATCCGGCAATGGCGATCCTCGAACGGGTAGGTCTCGCCGACCGCGCGCGCCTGCCGGCGGCCGAGCTTTCCCATGGCGAACGCCGCCAGCTGGAAATCGCCATGGCGCTTGCATTGCAGTCGAAGGCGTTTCTGCTCGACGAGCCGATGGCGGGCATGGGGCCTGAAGGTTCGAAAAAGCTGACCGGCTTTCTCGATGCGCTGCGTCGCGAAGCCCCGATCCTGCTGGTCGAACACGATATGGATGCGGTCTTTGCGCTGGCCGACCGGATTTCGGTTCTCGTCTACGGCAAGGTCATCGCCACCGGGACAGTGGATGAAATCCGCAGCAATCCGACGGTGCGCACCGCCTATCTGGGGGATCACGCCTGATGCTTTTGGATGTTCAGGACATCACCACCTATTACGGCGCAAGCCAGGCGCTGTTCGGCGTCGATCTGAAAATGGCGGAAGGCGAGGTCGTGGCGCTGATGGGCCGCAATGGCATGGGCAAGTCGACGACGATCAAGTCGATCTGCAATCTCCTGGCCCCGAAGACCGGCCGCATCACCTTCGGCGGTAAAGCCACCGAGCGGATGGCACCTTACAAGGTGGCGCGGCTTGGCGTCGGACTGGTACCGGAAGGCCGTCGCTGTTTTCCCAATCTCTCCGTCCATGAAAATCTCGTCGCGGCCGCAAGGCCCGGCGAATGGACACTGGAAAAGGTCAATGCGCTGTTTCCGCGGCTGGAAGAGCGGCATGCGCAGATGGCAAAATCGCTCTCGGGCGGGGAGCAGCAGATGCTGGCGATCGGCCGTGCGCTGATGACCAATCCGCGCCTGCTTATTCTCGACGAGGCGACGGAGGGGCTCGCCCCGGTCATCCGGCAGGATATCTGGCGGGCGATCCGCCAGTTGAAGGTGGAAGGCCTGTCCATTCTCGTGGTGGACAAGACGCTTTCCGAGCTTTTGCCGGTTGCGGACCGTTGCGTCATCCTCGAAAACGGGCGAAGCGTCTGGCAGGGATTAAGCGGCGAAGTATCAGCCGACGTCCAGGATCGCTATCTCGGAGTATGACAATGGAAGCGGCAAGCGCGGATCTCGAGCTTATCGTTCACGATGCCCACGGCAACAACAAGCCGGAGACGCGGCTGTGGCTGCGCATGCTCTCGACCACCAAGCTGATCACCAACGAGATCCGCCGCCGCCTGCGCGCCGAATTCGGCGCCACGCTGCCGCAATTCGACCTTCTGGCGCAGCTTTATCGCGAGCGGGAAGGCCTGCGGCTTGGCGAGCTGTCGAAACGTACAATGGTGACCAACGGCAATGTCACCGGGCTGGTCGAAAGGCTGGAGGCGGATGGTTATGTCGAGCGTGTCACACCGCATGCCGATCGCCGTGTGACCGTCGCAAGGCTGACGCCATCTGGCGTCGAGTTTTTCACCGGCATGGCGGCGGCGCACGAACGCTGGCTCAAGGACATCATGGCCGATGTCGATCCGGACATGGTCTCTTCGCTTTGGAGTGAAATCGGCGCGGTCAAGGTATCCGCCAGCAATCACCTTTCCGGCAGCGCCGACGAATAGGGGCTTTTCATCGGCCCCGAAAACACTCTAGGTGTTTGTCGACCATTGTTCCCGGAGCCGCAATGACAGACGACCTGCAGGCCATCGTTGAAGACATCCATGTGAAGCTGCAGGAGCGGCTTGGCGAAGGCAAGGTAGCCGACTACATCCCCCAGCTTGCCCATATCGATCCGAAGAAATTCGGCATCGCGGTCGTCACTGTCGATGGCAAGGTTCATAGCGCCGGGGATTGCAACGAGCCGTTTTCGATCCAGAGCGTCTCGAAAGTTTTCACCCTGACACTGGCGCTCGGCAAGCACGGCGAGACGACCTGGAACCGCGTTGGCCGCGAGCCGTCCGGTTCTGCCTTCAACTCCATCGTCCAGCTGGAGCAGGAGGAAGGCAAGCCGCGCAATCCCTTCATCAATGCCGGTGCTATTGCCGTCAGCGATCTCGTGCTGGCCGGTCACACGCCGCGCGAGGCGATCGGCGAAATCCTGCGCTTTGTCCGTTATCTGGCGGATGACGAGGAGATTGCCATCGATCCGGCCGTGGCGAAGTCGGAAGAGGCGACCGGATACCGCAATTTCGCGCTCGCCAATTTCATGCGCTCCTTCGGCAAGCTTACCCATCCGGTGGAACATGTGCTCGGCGTCTATTTCCACCATTGCGCCATCGCCATGACCTGCACCCAGCTTGCCAAAGCGGGCCTTTTTCTGGCGGCCAATGGCCGGAACCCGATGACGGGGCACACGGTCGTCTCAAGGCAGAGGGCGCGGCGCATCAATGCACTGATGCTGACCTGCGGCCATTATGACGGGTCGGGCGAATTTGCCTATCGCGTCGGCCTGCCTGGCAAGAGCGGTGTCGGCGGCGGCATCATGGCGGTTGCGCCGGGCCGTGCCTCGATCGCCGTCTGGTCGCCGGGGCTCAATCACAACGGCAATTCGCTGGTCGGGTCGCTGGCGCTCGAAATGCTGGCGGATCGGACAGGCTGGTCGGTATTCGGCCACTGACACTTCATTTGAGGCAGCCATAAAAAAGCCCGGCACCTCTTGTCGAAGTGCCGGGCTTTTTCGTCCTGGGAGGACTTGTTCAGTCTTCGCTGGCAGCCATCTGGGTCAGCACGTCGCCGCGTCCACGCATGCGCAGCACCAGCGGCAGGATCAGCGCCACGGCGGCGATGAACAGCAGCACGGCGGCGATCGGCGAGGTGAACAGCACGGTGAAATCACCCTGGCTGATCGACAATGCGCGACGCAGCTGCTGTTCCGCCAGCGGGCCGAGGATCAGGCCGACGATGACCGGTGCGATCGGATAATCGAACACGCGCATGACGTAAGCGATCAGGCCGAAGACCAGCAGCATGCCGAGTTCGAACACCGACGGATTGGCGCCGATCGTGCCGAGCGTCGCAAACACCAGAATACCGGCGTAGAGCCACGGCTTCGGGATGGTCAGCAGCTTCACCCACAGGCCGACCAGCGGCAGGTTCAGAACCAGCAACATCAGGTTGGCAATCAGAAGCGAGGCGATCAGGCCCCAGACGAGCTGCGGATTGGTCGCGAAAAGAAGCGGACCGGGCTGCAGACCGTATTGCTGGAAACCGGCAAGCATGATCGCGGCCGTTGCAGACGTCGGCAGGCCGAGCGTCAGAAGCGGCACGAGCGTACCGGCAGCAGACGCATTGTTGGCGGCTTCCGGTCCGGCGACGCCTTCGATGGCGCCATTGCCGAATTCTTCCGGATGCTTGGACAGCTTCTTTTCCGTTGCATAGGACAGGAACGTGCCGATTTCAGCACCACCGGCCGGCATGGCGCCGATCGGGAAGCCGATCACGGTACCGCGCAGCCAGGCCTTCCACGAACGTGCCCAGTCCTTTGCGGTCATCCAGACTGAACCCTTGATCGCTTCCACCTTATCGGGCGCCTGCGCGCCCTGGGCTGCGATGAACAGCGTCTCGCCGATGGCGAACATCGCGACCGCCATGGTCGTGACCTCGATCCCGTCGAGCAGGTCAGGCACGCCGAAGGATAGGCGGTTCTGACCGGTCAGCTGGTCGATGCCGACGAGCGACAGGGCAAGACCGATGAACAGCGAGGTGAGGCCGCGCAAGGTCGAATTGCCGAAGGCGGACGATACGGTGACGAAGGCGAGAACCATGAGCGCGAAATATTCGCGAGGGCCGAACACCAGCGCCAGCTTGACGATGTAGGGGGCGATAAAGGCAAGCGCGAGCGTCGCGATCAGGCCGGCGACGAAGGAGCCGATCGCGGCTGTCGCCAGCGCCGGTCCGCCACGGCCTGCACGGGCCATCTTGTTGCCTTCGAGCGCGGTGACGATCGAGGCGCTTTCGCCAGGCGTGTTGAGCAGGATCGACGTCGTCGAGCCGCCATACATGCCGCCGTAATAGATGCCGGCGAACATGATCAGCGAGCCGGTGGCGTCGAGCTGGTAGGTGACGGGCAGAAGAAGCGCGACGGTGGTCGCAGGCCCGATGCCCGGCAAGACGCCGACCATGGTGCCGAGCGTCACGCCGATCAGCGCATAGAGCAGGTTCATCGGCTCTGCTGCCGATGCCAGGCCCTGGAGGAGGAATTCGAATGTGCTCATGGGTCTACTCTCCGGCTCCGGTTACTGGAGCAGGTTTTCAAGCGGGCCGGCGGGAAGCGAGAGCTGCAATACGCCCGCAAACAGCCACCAGATGGCAAGACAGATGACGATGCCGATCGGAATGCTGATATGCAGCTTGCGTGCGCCGAAACCACGGGCAGCAAGACCGAACAGCAGGCCGGTGGCGATGGAGAAGCCGGCGAAACGGATCAGGATCATCTGGGCGAGAAGACCGCCGACGACCCAGAGGACCGGGCTGACTTCCTGGTGTTCTCGCTCGGGAAAATCGTGACGGAAGGCCGCAAAGACCGTCCAGATGGCAAGGCCGATCAATCCGAAGCCGATCCAATAGGGAACCGACGCCGGTCCGACCGGCGAATAACCCGTCGTGCTCGTCAGACGGGAAACATCGACGAAGATGACGGCGGCAACGATGGCGAGAACGGCTGCGATGACAAGCGCCGCCCAATCAGGGCGGCGCTCGCTCGAGCTCTTGTTGGTGTCAGAACTCATTTAACCAGTCCGATTTCTTTCAGGATCGTCTCCGTGGAGGCGATGTCCTTGGCAAGCTGTTCGTCGAAGGCAGCGCCCGACAGATAGGTATCCATCCAACCCTTGGTCTTCAGGTTTTCCTGCCACTTGCCGGACTTGGCGAGCTTTTCGATATCCGTGGCGATCGCCTTCTTCTGCTCTTCCGTGATGCCCGGAGCAGCAGCGACCATGCGCCAGTTCTGCAGCACGACGTCCAGACCGCTTTCCTTCAGCGTCGGAGCGTCGATGCCGTCGATCTTTTCAGCGGAAGAGATCGCGAGAAGGCGCAGCGAACCGGCCTTGATCTGGCTTTCGAACTCGCCATAGGACGAGATGCCTGCGGTCACCTGGCTGCCGAGAATTGCGGCCAGTGCTTCGCCGCCGCCGGAAAACGCGATGTAGTTGATCTTGGTCGGATCGACGCCTGCCGCCTTTGCGATCAGGCCTGCACCGATATGGTCGGTACCGCCGGCCGAACCGCCGCCCCAGGAAACCGAGCCCGGATCAGCCTTCAGTTTGGCAACCAGATCGCCGATCGACTTGATGTCGGATGAGGAGGGAACCACGATAACTTCGTATTCGCCGGTGAGGCGTGCGATCGGGGTGACGTCCTTCAGCGTGACGGGCGACTTGTTGGTGAGGATCGCACCGACCATGACGTAACCGCCGACGAGAAGCGCGTTCGGGTTGCCCTTCTGCTGGCTGGCGAACTGCGCGATGCCGATCGTGCCGCCGGCGCCCGGTACGTTCATGACCTGGACGCGGTTGGAGATCTTCTCCTGCTGCAGGACGTTCTGCATCGTGCGCGCTGTCTGGTCCCAGCCGCCGCCCGGTGCCGCCGGTGCCATGATCGAATAATCGGCCGCAGCCGCCGGAAGGGCGATTGCACCCGCGAGGAAGGAAGCGAGCAAGAAATGTTTCAAGGTATGTCCTCCGTTGTCGTCCCGCGGGACGAAGTGTTTTTTACGCAACGAGAGGGTATGTTGAGCGAAGCGATGGACGCCCGCCGGTTCTCCTCCCGTTATCGACGGCTCCACCTCCATGGAACCCGAATGCGCTCAAGCGATCACAAGAACCTGACATTTACCTGACATCGCTTGATGGCTGTCATTCTTGCAGCAAGCGCAATGAAGGCGCCAGCTTTTTCAAGTCTCACTGATGTCGCAGTTCCTCATTCCATTTCGAGATCAGCCGTGCCCTTTTCACCTGGTCCAGATAGACCATAAGTCCGAGGCTGACAGGCACGGGCTTCAATTGCCCGCCAAGCATTTCGCGCATCGTCGTGGCCGTGTTGTTGCCGGCGACCTCCGGGCTGACAGCCGGGATCTGCAGCTCGCGCGCCATGATCGTCTGGCCCTCTTTCGACATGAAGAATTCCAGGTAACGTTTGCCGAGATCGGAATGGGCGGCAGCCTGCGGCACTAGCCCGATACGCGACATGACGACGGTATAATCCTTCGGCAACACGATCCCGACATTCGGGCTGCGTGAAGCCCAGTCGGCTGCATAGGATCCGACGATATTGTAGCCGAGCAGGAAACGCCCGTCCGCGACACGCTCGAGGATCGCGCCGCTGGTGGAATAGAGCTTTACCCCGGCGGCACCCATGGCACGCACGACGGACCAGATGTCGCCGAACTGCTCCTGGTCGCGCGACATGAACAGGAAGCCGACCCCGGAACGCTCGATGTCATAGGTGCCGATCCGGCCATGGATCGAATCGCCGTGTTTCTGCAGGAACTCGATGAACTCGGCGCGGGTGGAAGGCGGCGCCTCGTGCTGAAAGCTCGGTTTGTTGTAGACAAAGACGGCAGGCTCGAAGGTGAGTGCATAGACGGTGTTGCGCCAGTTCGCCCAGTCGGGCCAGCGGTCGCTCATCGGCAGGTCGCTTGCCTGGGCATAACCGTCATTGGCGAGCTTCACCTGCAGGTCCATGGCTGACGAAAAGGCAAAATCGGCCGTCTTTTTGCCTGCATCCGTCTCACGTACGATCCGGTCGTAGATCTCGCCGGTCAGCATATCCTCGTAGGAGACCGCGACGTCCGGATTAGCCGCCTGGAAACCGTCGATCATCGGCTTGGCCAGCGGTTCGTCGAGCGAGGAGTAAACGGTCAGGACTGGCGCATCTTTTTTGCCCGAGAGAGCCGGAAACATCAGCACTTGCGCCGTCGCAGAACCGGGCAGCGCGCCGGAACAGAGCCCGGCAAGACAGAGACAGAGGATAAGGGATCGCATCATCATTTGAGAATGCCCGACCCTACGGCTTGCGGCAAGCCGCCGCAGCGGATGGACCTTCCGGCAGCGGTCGATGGAGTTTCTTGCGGCCTGTCTTGTTTCGCGATTTTGGCGGACTATCTGAGGGCGGCTTTCCTGTTTTATTCCCCTCAACGAGGTCAGAACCCCATGTCGCTTTCGCTTTATGACGTTTCCGTACCCGCCTTCCTGCGCGGCTTTGCCAACCTTACCGAAATCCTGAAAAAGGGGGAGGCATTTGCCGATGAAAAGGGTATCGCTCACAAGGAGCTTCTCGAAGCCCGGCTGATCGAAGACATGCTGCCGCTGACCGGCCAGATCCAGCGCGCAAGCGACAGCGCTAAATTCGTGCCGGTTCGCATCGGCGGCGTCGAAAACGTCGCCATGGCCGATGAGGAAGTAACCTTCGCCGATCTCCATGCCCGTATCGAAAAGACCGTCGCCTTCCTCAAGGAGGTCGTTCCGGCCAGCATGGCGGATCGCGAGAATATCGAAGTCGTGCTGAAGAACCGCTCGGGCGAAATGACTTTCAGCGGCAAGGACTATGTGCTCGGCTTCGCGCTGCCGAATTTCTATTTCCACGCCACCACGGCCTACGCCATCCTGCGCCATAAGGGCGTGCCGGTCGGCAAGATGGATTATCTCGGCCGTCCCTGACTATAAGCGTAGCGCCATCGTGACATCTCTCTGCTTCACCGCATATAATCCGGGGTGAAGCGGGGGGATTTCGTGCGCATACTTCTGGTCGAGGATAATCTGGCGCTGGCCGAAGGTCTGCAGGCCATCCTGCGTAGTAGCGGTTATGTCGTAGATTTCGTCGCTGATGGTGCCTCTGCGGAAGCCGCTGCCGCCGCTCAGGCCTATGATCTGGTGATCCTCGATCTGAATCTGCCAGAAATGGATGGTCTCGACGTATTGCGCGCCATGCGCGCCCGGCAGAATCGTGCCGCCGTTATGATCCTGACGGCGCGAGGCTTGCCGGAAGAGCGGGTACGCGGGCTCGATCTCGGCGCCGACGACTACATGATCAAGCCTTTCGATGTGCCGGAATTCGAAGCGCGTATCCGCGTTCTGCTGCGTCGTCAGGCAGGCCTGCGCAGTTCGGTCATCAGCCATGGCGGTGTTACCTTCGATCTGACATCCCGCACCTTTTCCTGCAGTGGCACGCCGCTCGACATTCCGGCGCGCGAGATCGCGCTTCTCGAACTGCTGTTCCTCAGAATGGGAAAAGTCGTCTCCAAGGAAGCGATCGTCGCCTCCCTCACCGGTTTCGACGACGACCTGTCGGCCAATGCCATCGAACAATATGTAAGCCGGCTAAGGAAGAGGCTCGTGCCGCACGGCCTGACCGTGAAAACCGCTCGCGGCATTGGCTATTATCTCGAAGCCGCGAGCGCCGCGCCATGACGGCTGCTGCCTTGAGCGCCTATTCCCTGCGTCGCCGCCTGCTTGCCTGGCTGCTGGTTTCCACGGCTGCGATCGGCGCGATCGCCATGATTGATACATGGGACGAGGCAATCGATACCGCAAACGAGGTTTCCGACCGTGTGCTTGCCGGTTCGGCGCTTGCCATCGCCGAGCGAGTGATCGTCTCGGAAGATGGTTCGCTGGAAGTTGATATTCCCTATGTCGCGCTGGAAATGCTGACATCCGCCGCGCAGGACAGGGTCTTTTATCGGGTCGACGGGCCGCCCGGCACTTTTGTCACCGGGTACCAGAACCTGCCGTCGATCCAGCGACGCGAGGGACAGGCGGCGGCTTTCGGTGATGCCGTCTTTCGTGGCGAGCCGATCCGGGTGGCGGCACTGGCGCGCTCGGCCTCTACCGGCATCAATTCGGTTCCCTTCACCGTCACTGTGGCCGAAACCACCATTGCCCGCCAGCAACTGACCCATGCGATCCTGCTGCGCTCGGCCTTGCGTATTCTTTTCATGATTCTTGGTGCAGCGGCGATCGTCTGGGTCGCCGTCACGCTGTCACTCCGGCCGCTCTATCGCTTCAGCGAAGCACTCTCCGAGCGCAGCCCCGATGACTTGCATCCGATAACCGAACGCGTTCCGAACGAGGTGCAAGGCCTGGTCGATACCGTCAATTCCTTCATGGTCCGGCTCGAAGGCGCGCTCGATGCGCTTCGCCATTTCACCGGCAATGCCGGCCACCAGCTGCGCACTCCGCTTGCCATTGTCCGCACCCAGCTGACGCTTGCCAGACGTTCGGGCAATCTCGGTGAAGTCCAGCAGGCGGCGGAAAAGGCGGATGAAGCCGTAGGCGACGCCGAGCGTATCCTTGCCCAGCTTCTCCTCATGGCCCGCATCGACGCTGCCAGCCGTTCGACCGCCATGCGCCAGCTCGATCTGGTCGATCTGACCCGCACCGTAACTGCCGAGCATGTGCCGCGCGCCGCCGAAGCAGGCATCGATCTCGGTTTCGAAGGAGAGGGGGAGGTGATGGCGGTCGTCGAACCCATCCTGATCGGTGAGCTGGTGAAAAATCTGGTTTCCAACGCGTTGCTCTATGCCGGGGCGGGTGCCGAGGTGACGGTGCGTGTTGGGACGCAGCAGGGCGCGACCTTTGTCGAGGTCGAGGATAACGGACCGGGCATTCCGCCCGAACGCCGCGAAACCGTGCTGAGGCGCTTCGAGCGGGGCGATACAAGCGGCCAGGGGCGGCCGGGAACCGGGCTTGGCCTTCCGATCGTGGACGAAATCGCCCGGCTGCACGGCGCAAGCCTCGGCCTCGAAGATGGCTCAGAAGGCAGAGGCCTCAAGGTACGCGTTACTTTTCTGATGATCTGATCAAGCCTGATAGACGCTGACGCCGCCAATCCATGTGCTTTGCGTGTGAAGGCTGGCATCCAGCACCACGAAATCGGCATCGAACCCGGGCTTGAGCGATCCCTTTTTATCCGCAATCTGCACGGCATCCGCCGGATAGAGCGAGGTCATTCGCAGTGCTTCTTCGAGCGGAAGTTCGAGCGTCTCGTGAACCAGCCGCACACAGGCAGCCATGTCGATATCGGCGCCGGCAAGCGTGCCGTCCGCAAGCGTCAGGCGGCCGTCATGGCGCAGGATTTCCCGGCCGTTGAGGGTAAACGATGTCATGTCGGTACCGATCGGCGACATGGCGTCGGTGACGAGAAAGATCTTTCCCGGCCCGTTCTTGGCGCGCAGGGCGGCCGTCATCGCTGCCGGATGCACATGGATACCGTCTGCGATCAGACCGGCATGCAGGTTTCTCGTGTCGAGCGCCGCGCCGACCATGCCCGGCTCGCGGTGACCAAGCGGGCTCATGGCGTTGAACAGATGGGTAACGGTCCGGGCGCCTGCCGTGGCATAGAGCCGGGCCGTATCGTAGCTGGCTTCCGTGTGGCCGAGGCTGACGGTGATGCCGGCGCGTGCAAGCGTGTTGACCTGTTCGGGAGACACGCTTTCCGGCGCGATCGTCACCATCAGCGCGTCGAGCGCCTCGCCGCAGGAAAGGATCAGGTCGAGATCCTCATCTTCCATCGGCCGGATCAGCGCCGGATCATGTGCGCCCTTGCGGGCAAGCGAAAGATGCGGACCTTCCAGATGCAGGCCGAGGAAACCGGCAATGCCCTGTTTCTTCGCCTCGATCCCGGCCGCGACCGTGCGGCTGGTGATCTCGAACGTGTCGGTAATCAGCGTCGGCAAAAGCGCCGTCGTGCCGAATTTGGCATGCGCTGCGCAGATCGTTGCGATGCCTTGGACGGTTGGCTCCTCGTTGAGAAGCACGCCACCGCCGCCGTTGACCTGCAGGTCGATGAAGCCCGGTGCGATGATCTCGCCACCCTCGATCGTTTCCATCTCCGCAGAGAGCAGATCGACCGGAAGAATGCCCGTAATCTTTCCGCCTTCGAAAACGACGGCGGCATCTTCATGCCAGTCCGAGCCATCGAAGATACGCTTGCCGATGAGAGCCTTTTGCTGGGTCATAGCGTTTCCGTGACCTTCTTCAAAGCTGCAGGCTGGTCGGGGTTGAAGCCTTTCGAGCGGGACCACGCCTCGACGAAACCATAGAACGGTACGATCAGCGCCAGCGCATCGGTCAGCGGATGGCCGGTCGCGATGAAAGGCAGCTTACTGGCGGCTTTCACTTCGCCGGATGTGGCGAAGGCCAGAGCCCGCTTGCCGGCAAGGCTGTCGATGATTTCGACGATCGAAGCCTCGGCCGCATCACGCGCGGCAAAGGCCAATACCGGGAATTTGTCTTCCACCAAGGCCACTGGCCCATGCAGCACCTCTGCCGCGGAATAGGCCTCTGCATGCATGTTGGAGGTTTCCTTGAACTTCAGCGCCGCCTCGCTTGCGATCGCCAGCGCCGGGCCGCGGCCGAGCATGTAGAGCGATTCCGCGTCACCCAGCTGACCGGCAAATTCGCTCCAGTCGAGCGTGACGGCTTTTGCCAGATGGTCCGGCAGGGCGCGAACCGCAGCCTTGAGCGCATCGTCGCCCGTCCATTCCGACAGGAGCGCAAGTCCGGCAACGATCGAATTGACGAAGGATTTTGTCGCCGCGACAGCAAGTTCGGGCCCGGCATTGATATCGACCGCATGCAGCGAAGCCTGCGTGATCGGTGAGGGAAGCGTGTTGGTGAGCGCCACCGTTACTGCACCGCTCCTGGTTGCCGCTTCAGCCATGGCGACGATATCCGGGCTTTTGCCGGACTGCGAGATGGCGATTGCCGCGCCGCCGCCAAGCTTGAGGTCGGCGCCATAGATCGAAGCAAGCGATGGTCCGAGCGAAGCGACCGGCCGGCCAGCGGTCAGTTCGATCGCGTATTTGATGAAGGTTGCGGCGTGATCGGAAGAGCCGCGTGCGATTGTCACGAGAAATGCCGGATCCTTCTCGCGAAGTGCCTTACCCGCCTTGGCAAGGTCGGCAGCCGATCGGTCGAGCAGCCGAGCCGCCGCTTCCGGTATCTCGTTGATCTCCTGGCGCATATGGGTCAGCATCTTGCAATCCTCGAATTGTCAGTTTTCTCCGAGCGAAAGCTCGGCCACGAAATCATAGGCGTCGCCGCGATAAAGCGAGCGCGTCAGCTCCACCACTCGGCCGGATGCCAGATAGGAAACCCGCTCGATCGAAAGGCCGGCGGCGTCGATCGGCACTTCCAGTAACCCGGCATCGGTCTTTTTCATGTTGGTGGCGGAAATCCGCTGGATGGCGCGCACCGGCCGCGCATCCTTTTTCTCCAGCTCGGCATAAAGCGAACCGGTGAGCGAGGTCGGATCGGGCAGGAATTCGGCGGAAATGCTGGCTCGCTCTATTGCCAGCGGCATGTCGTTGCCGAAACGCAGGCGGCCGATCCGCGCCACCATCGTGCCGGGGGCGAGGCCCAGCATCATCATCTCTTCCGGCGACGGATGGAACAGCCCACGTTCCAGCCATTCGGAACGGGAGATGAGGCCGCGCCGCGCCATGTCCTCCGTAAACGAGGTAAGCTTGGTGAGCGGCTGTTCCACGCGCGACAGCGGCTTGACGACGAACGTGCCGGACCCGTGCTTGCGCGTAAGCAACCCGTCCTTGACCAGATCGTCGACCGCCTTGCGCACCGTGACACGGCTGACATTGGCATAATCGGCAAGATCCCGTTCGGCCGGCAGCGCATCGCCGTGACCGAGCTTGCCTGAAAGAATGGCCTCTTCGAGGCTCTGGCGCAGTTTCAGGTAAAGCGGTCCGGAACCTGCAGATTGCAGGCCGTCGAGCGGCAGGATGGCGGTCAGCGTATCGCTCATGCGCGCATCTCCGCCTTGCCCGCATAAGCCTTCACGGCCAGTTCGACAGCACCCGTCAGCGCATCGGCGCGAGGCTCGGAAAGACGTATCCGGTGCCGTTCGGAGAGATAGGGCGGATAAAGCGGCGCCAGACCGCCGAGCAGGCAGAGTTTGCCCTTGGCTCCGGTAACCGCGCTGACTGCATCGAGCGCTTCGTCGACGCCGTTTGCGCCTGCCTTCAGAATGCGCAGCGCGGTTTCATCGTTCCGGCCCGCGAATTCAAACACCTTCGGCGTGTAGCGGCCGAAATCACCCGGCTTTGCCAACCGTGCGAAATCGACGATCAGTTCGGGATTGCCATCGAATTCTTGAAGGATGGCCTCAGTCAGAGCGCTCATCGGCCGGATCTTGTCGAAAGCGAGCAGCGATTCCTGCAGCGCCAGCTGGCCGAGCCTTGCGCCGCTGCCGAGATCGCTGACCTGAAAACCCCATCCGGCTATGGATTTGAACTGGCCTTGGTCGCGAATGATGTAGACGGTTCCGGTTCCGACGATGCCGATCGCACCATCCTCGTCGCCGATCGCACCCTGCAGCGCGATAACGCCATCGGAAACGATCTGCGAAGCTTTGAAGGGCAGCCGTGCCGTCACATAACCGACGGCATCACCGACATTGTTGCCGGCAAGCCCGAGAATGGCCGATGCCGAACCGAGATCCGCTGTCAGCCCCGCATCCTCGAAGGCAAGCCTTGCCGCCTCGGTAATATGCCTGAGTGCGGTATCAGGATCGGTCAGGATATTGGACGCACCGCTCTTGCCGCGGCCGAGCATGGTGCCGGCCTGATCGGCCAGCGCCGCCCGGCAACTCGTTCCGCCGCCATCTATCCCGAGAATGTAACCCGTCATTGGTACCTCCGATGCGGATGATACCAAAAAAATACCATTTACCAAGGGAGAAATGAACGGATCAAGAATTTCAAGCGTAACAGGCCGATTTTCCTAATGTTTTAGCGCTCAATCGGATTGATGCAGCCTTGCGTGGTAACGTTTATTAATTTCTCGCTGGACAATTGGTATTTTTTTGGCATCATTTTAGTCAGAGGGAGAAACGGATGAGCCAAAAAGCCACCGAAGCCAGGCACGGGAAAGCGGAAGGCCTCGATACGCGAGCGCCGGAGGATGTTCTCGCGCTTCTGGCATCCGGCCAGCAGGAAGCGGCACGCGCGGTTGACGCGGCCATCCCGGCTTTGGCCGACGCTGCTGAGCTCGTGGCCGATGCTCTTCGTTCGGGGGCAAAGCTCGTTTATGCCGCTGCAGGCAGTTCGGGCTTGATGGCCATGGCCGATGCGCTAGAGCTTCCGGGAACCTACGGCATTCCCCGCGAGCAGATCGTGCTTTTGCTGGCCGGCGGCCTGTCGAGCCATGGCGAAATGCCGGGCGCTCCGGAAGACGATGTGGCTTTGGCTGAAACGGATGCTGCGGTTATCGGGCAGGGCGATTGCGTGCTCGCCGTTTCCGCCAGCGGCTCCACCCCTTATGTCGTAAAGATTGCCGAAATCGCCCGCAGCCGCGGCGCAAAGGTCGTGGCGATCGCCAACAATCCCGGTGCCCGCCTGTTCGACGGCGCGGATGTTTCCGTATTGCTTGAGACGCCGCCGGAAGTGGTGGCTGGCTCCACGCGGATGGGTGCCGGCACGGCCCAGAAGCTTGCTTTCAACATGTTGTCCACGCTTGCCGCCGTCAGGCTTGGCCATGTGCATGACGGCCATATGGTCAATCTGCGCGCCGATAACGAGAAACTGCGCATCCGCGCCGCCGGCATGGTGGCCGAGATTGCCGGCATCGGTTTCGACGAGGCCAGGGAATGGTTTGGCCAGGCGGATGGATCGGTCAAGATTGCCGTGTTGCTGGCCGCAGGCGCCGCCGATGCGGATACGGCAAGAGAATTACTAGATCGTTCCGGACAAGTGTTGAGGAAAGCACTGACGGAACTGACCATGACGGAAAATACCGTGAAATGCGCTTGAGGGCGCTAACAAACAGGGAGAACATCATGACCCGTCTACTGAAAGGCATGCTTTTAGCCACGACCATGTTTGCTCCGGCAGGCGCGGTTCTGGCGCAGGATGCATCGCTGACCATCGAAAGCTGGCGCAACGACGACCTGTCTATCTGGCAGGAAAAGCTGATCCCGGCCTTCGAAGCCAAGAACCCTGGCATCAAGGTGACCTTCGCACCGATGGCGCCGACCGAATACAATTCCGCCGTCAACGCCAAGCTGGAAGCAGGCACCGCCGGTGATCTCATCACCTGCCGCCCGTTCGACCTGTCGCTCGCCATGTTCCAGAAGGGCCAGCTCGCACCGCTGAACGATCTCGACGGCATCAAGAACTTCTCCGACACGGCCAAGTCCGCCTGGACCACGGACGATGGCAAGACGACCTTCTGCGTGCCGATGGCATCGGTCATCCACGGCTTCATCTATAACAAGAAGGCGTTTGAAGAGCTGAAGGTCGAAGTGCCGAAGACCGAGGACGAGTTCTTCGCGCTGCTCGACAAGATCAAGGCGGACGGCACCTATATCCCGATGGCCATGGGCACCAAGGACCAGTGGGAAGCCGCCACGATGGGCTATTACAATATCGGCCCGAACGACTGGAAGGGCGAGGAAGGCCGCAAGGCGTTGATCGCCGGCACCCAGAAGCTGACTGATGCCGACTGGGTCGAGCCTTACAAGACGCTCGCCAAGTGGAAGCCCTATCTCGGCGACGGTTTCGAAGCGCAGACCTATCCGGACAGCCAGAACCTGTTCACACTTGGTCGCGCCGCCATCTATCCGGCCGGTTCCTGGGAAATCGCGCCGTTCAAGGCGCAGGCCGATTTCGAAATGGGCGCCTTCCCGCCGCCGGTGAAGAAGGCAGGCGATACCTGCTACATTTCCGACCATAACGACATCGGCATCGGTCTGAACGCCAAGGGCAAGAACCCGGAAGCGGCCAAGAAATTCCTCGCCTGGGTCGCCTCGCCGGAATTCGCCACGCTTTACGCCAACTCGCTGCCGGGCTTCTTCAGTCTCAACTCGACGGCGGTGAAGATGGAGGATCCGCTGGCACAGGAATTCGTCTCCTGGCGGCAGAACTGCAAGCCGACCATCCGCCCGAGTGCGGCGATCGTCGGCCGCGGCCAGCCGAACCTCGACCTGGAAATGTGGCGCGTGTCTGCGAATGTCATCAACGGCACGCAGACCCCGGAACAGGCCGCCGAAGAGACCCAGAAGGGCCTCGATAGCTGGTACAAGCCGGCGAAGTGAGCTGCCGCTCCCTGTAAGTGGGAGCGTCATACATAAAAAAGCCCCCTCTGGCCTGCCGGCCATCTCCCCCACAAGGGAGGAGAAGACCTGCTGCACCCACCTCGGTTCAATTGAATCTCGGCGGGTCGGCCGGGTTAAGCCCTCCCCCTTGTGGGGAGGGTGGGGAGGGGTCTTTATTTCCTCAAGGTTCAGCACGGTAAGAGCTGCCTAGCCTCAAGAGCAAGATGAGACTGATGAGCGAAGCCGACAATCCATCCGATCTGGCCCCGATCAAGCGTCCCTTCCGCTGGCACATTCTCGTGTTCCTCGCGCCCGCATTCCTCGTCTATACGGCAATCATGATCCTGCCGCTGATCGAGACGCTGCGCCTGTCGCTCTATAATCTGGTCGACGGCCAGACCGTGTTTGTCGGCCTTACCAATTTCATCACACTGTTTTCCGATCCGCGACTTTCTGCCAGCTTCTGGAATGCGCTCGGCAACAACCTGATCTTCTTCGTCATCCATATGCTGGTGCAGAATCCGGTCGGCATCGCGCTTGCGGCCATGCTGTCGGTGTCCAAGCTCAGGTTCGCCACCTTCTACCGCACCGCCATCTTCGTGCCGACGCTGCTCTCCTTCGTCATCGTCGGTTTCATCTGGAAACTGATCCTTTCGCCGATCTGGGGCATTGCGCCCGGCATGATGGATTGGGTCGGGCTAAAATGGGCCTTTGCCCCTTGGCTTGGCAAATCGGAAAGCGCCCTGATCACCGTGTCGCTGATCTCCGTCTGGCAATATGTCGGCATCCCGATGATGCTGATCTATGCGGCGCTCCTGAACATTCCCGACGAGGTGCTGGAAGCCGCCGAATGCGACGGCATTACCGGCTGGAGCCAGTTCTGGAAGATCAAGCTGCCGCTGATTCTGCCCTCGATCGGCATCATCTCGATCCTTACCTTCGTCGGCAATTTCAACGCCTTCGACCTGATCTACACGGTGCAGGGCGCGCTTGCGGGACCTGACGGCTCGACCGATATTCTGGGTACGCTTCTTTACCGCACCTTCTTCGGTTTCCAGAACCAGATGGGGGATCGCTCCATGGGTGCGACGATCGCGACCGTGATGTTCCTGATCATCCTTGCCGGCGTTTCGCTTTATCTCTTCGTCATCCAGCGGCGCATGCGTCGCTACCAGTTCTGAGGAGGACGATCATGGCAACAGCCCGCACCTCGTACCTGCGCACCGGACTGATCCATCTGGCCCTGATCAGCTACACGCTGATCGCGCTCTTCCCGGTCTTTCTCACGCTGGTCAACTCGTTCAAGACCCGCAACGCCATCTTCCGCGAACCGATGGCGATCCCGACGCCCTCGACCTTCAGTCTCGTCGGTTACGAGACCGTGCTGAAACAGGGCGATTTCATCGGCTATTTCCAGAATAGCCTGATTGTCACCGTAGTCTCCATCGCGCTCGTGCTGCTCTTCGGCGCCATGGCCGCCTTCGCGCTGTCGGAATACCGTTTTCGCGGCAATCTGCTGATGGGGCTTTATCTGGCGCTCGGCATCATGATCCCGATTCGATTAGGCACCGTCGCCATCCTGCAGGGCGTGGTGGCGGCCGGCCTCGTCAACACTCTGACGGCTCTGGTTCTGGTCTATACGGCGCAAGGCCTGCCGCTCGCCATCTTCATCCTGTCGGAATTCATGCGCACGGTCTCCGATGACCTGAAAAATGCCGGGCGCATAGACGGCCTGTCGGAATACGCGATCTTCTTCCGCCTCGTCCTGCCGCTGGTGCGTCCGGCCATGGCGACGGTTGCCGTCTTCACCATGATCCCGATCTGGAACGATCTCTGGTTCCCGCTGATCCTCGCACCGGGTGAAGCGACCAAGACCGTGACATTGGGCGCACAGATGTTCATCGGCCAGTTCGTTACCAACTGGAACGCGGTTCTCTCGGCCCTATCGCTCGCCATCCTGCCGGTTCTGGTTCTCTATGTCATCTTCTCCCGCCAGCTGATCCGCGGCATCACTTCTGGAGCCGTCAAATGAGTGAGACGAATAAACCCGTTCGCGTTCTCGTCGCGGGTCTCGGCAATATGGGCCGCAGCCATGCGCTCGCCTATCACAACGATCCGGGCTTCGAGATCGTCGGGCTGGTCAACCGCTCTGTGCCGAAACTCGATCCGGCGCTGTCGGGCTACGAGATTCATCCTGATTTCTTGGATGCACTGGCGGAGCTGAAGCCCGATCTCTGCTCGATCTGCACCTATTCCGACAGCCATGCTGATTATGCCGTTGCCGCCTTCGAGGCCGGCTGCCACGTCTTTGTCGAAAAGCCTCTGGCGACCACGGTTGCCGATGCCGAGCGGGTCGTGGCAGCCGCGAAGGCTGCGGACAGGAAACTGGTGATCGGTTACATCCTGCGCCATCACCCGTCCTGGATCCGGCTGATCGAGGAAGCGCGCAAGCTCGGCCCGCCTTACGTCTTCCGCATGAACCTCAACCAGCAATCCTCTGGCCCGACCTGGGACGTTCACAAGGCGCTGATGAACACGACGCCGCCGATCGTCGATTGCGGCGTGCATTATGTCGATGTCATGTGCCAGATCACCGATGCGAAGCCGGTGGAGGTTCGTGGCATGGGTCTGCGCCTTTCCGACGAGATCGCGCCGGACATGTATAATTACGGTCATCTGCAGGTGATTTTCGACGACAGATCCGTCGGCTGGTACGAGGCCGGCTGGGGGCCGATGATCTCGGAAACCGCCTTCTTCGTGAAGGATGTCATATCGCCCAAGGGCTCGGTCTCGATCGTCATGGATCCGAATGCCAAGTCGGACGACATCGACACCCACACGAAAACCGCGGTCATCCGTCTGCACAGCGCAGACACCGGCCCCGACGGGAAATTCATCCGCCCCGACGAGGATATGAGGATGGCCGGTGAGCCGGGCCACCAGGAACTCTGCGATCTGGAACAGGCCTATATGCTGCGGGCCATCCGCGAAAATATCGATCTCACCCGGCACATGGACGATGCGGTTCAATCGCTGAGGATCTGCCTTGCGGCGGACGAAAGCGCCCGCACGGGCAAACCTGTCCATCTCTGACGCCGGTACGGAATTTTAAAGGAAGACGCTCTTGGGTTCGCTGCAACTGACATCCATCCGCAAGGCCTTCGGTGACCACGAGGTGCTGAAGGGTATCGATCTCGACGTCAAGGAAGGCGAATTCGTCATCTTCGTCGGCCCGTCCGGCTGCGGCAAGTCCACGCTGCTTCGGGTCATCGCAGGTCTTGAGGATGCCACTTCCGGTTCGATCCGTATCGACGGCCAGGAAGTGGCGACCGTGCCGCCCGCCAAGCGCGGTATCGCCATGGTCTTCCAGTCATACGCGCTTTATCCGCACCTGACGGTCAAGGACAATATGGGCCTTGGCCTGAAGCAGGCCGGCACACCGAAAGCGGAGATCGAGGAGCGTGTGACGAAAGCCTCGTCGATGCTGTCGCTCGATCCCTATCTTGCTCGCCGCCCGGCAGAGCTTTCCGGCGGCCAGCGCCAGCGCGTGGCGATCGGCCGCGCCATCGTGCGTGAACCGAGCCTGTTTCTCTTCGATGAGCCACTGTCCAACCTCGATGCGGCATTGCGCGTCCAGACAAGGCTGGAAATCGCCCGCCTGCACAAGCGCCTCAAGGCGACGATGATCTATGTGACGCACGACCAGGTGGAGGCGATGACGCTTGCCGACAAGATTGTCGTGCTGAATGCCGGTGCGATCGAGCAGGTCGGCTCGCCGATGGATCTCTACAACAAGCCTGCCAATATGTTCGTCGCCGGTTTCATCGGCTCGCCGCAAATGAATTTTATCCCGGCGGAACGGCTGGGCGAGGCGGGAGCGAAGACGGTCGGCATCCGTCCGGAACATATCGCCCTGTCACGGGAGGCGGGCGACTGGAAAGGCAAGGTCGTCCATGCCGAACATCTCGGTGCCGATACCATCCTCTATCTCGAAACGGAGCAGGCTGGCCTCGTGACGGTACGTCTGTTCGGTGAGCATCGTTATGGTGCGGACGACATTGTCTTCGCCACACCGGACAAGGCCTTCATGCACCGGTTCGACGTAAACGACCGGGCAATTGCATAAAAGCGGCCCTCATCAATCTGTAAGACCCGGACTTTGATCTCGATCGAGAACCTTATGCCGTCCTCTGCGTTAATAAGGCAGAGGAAGGGTCATGATAACAGCATCTGTACTGCTCATCACTTTCGGATTGTTCTGCACTCTGGTCGCATTGGTGATCCGCCAAAAGGCAATCGCATATCGCGACCATTATCGCGATGAATTTGCCTTGAACGAACTTGCACTCAAGGGGGCGGCGCGCAGCAAGCGACCGCTGCAGGCCGAATCGACGCGTCTTCGCAATGCCGCCCTGGCAAGGCGAAAGGTTGACCGTGCTTGCATGGCGCATACGCACAAATTCAAGCACGCTTGAGTTTTGGTTCAAATCTCTGATTTATCGTCTGGGAAGATTTGGTGGAGCTAAGCGGGATCGAACCGCTGACCTCTTGCATGCCATGCAAGCGCTCTCCCAGCTGAGCTATAGCCCCATCAGGGTGGTCCGGTATTTTCCGGTCCTGGGAAACTTCGAAGCGATGTTTGCTCCGGAAGTGGCGGCTTATTACTTCGCCATTTTTGGAAGTGCAAGCCGAAAAATCAAACGCCCGACAATTTTTCTGAAATTGTCGGGCGTTAGCGTCAATTACTGTTCGTCGTCGTCGCCGCCGACACCGATAATGCCGGTCATGTCGTCGTCGTCTTCGTCTTCCTGCTCAAGGAAGGTGTCGTCTTCGTCGTCGCCGATATCAACGTCATCGTCATCGCCCATATCCGGGATGTCGTCACCGCTGTTGTCGCCGTCGGCGTCTTCCTGCGAAACGACTTCGGCTTCCTGGCTCTCGCTATCGACTTCCTTGATGTCGTCCTCGTCTTCGGCAGCCTCCTCCATCTTGATGGCGGCGCTGTGTTCAGCGAAGAAGGACAGCGGCCAGGCCTTGCCCGTATAGGGAGAAACGACCGGATCACGGTTCAGGTCGTAGAACTTCTTTCCGGTATCCGGGTCGGTACGTTTGGTTCCGAGTTCCGCTTTTGCCACTGTTAAGCCTCATGAGCCGGCCGATCAGATCGGCGCGCCGCGGGTGCGGCGATGGATGAATGGGTGAAAAATCTAAGCCGGTCCCCTTAAGGCTAACGGCTCTTGATGTCAAAGCCAAACTTTCCGGGCTTTCTTGCCCTCCTTGAGCCAACAAGCGGATGACCGCCAAAACGCTTTATGATAACGACGGCGCAAAATTCAGAAA
This sequence comes from Aliirhizobium wenxiniae, assembly GCF_014201355.1. Lineage (GTDB taxonomy): Bacteria > Pseudomonadota > Alphaproteobacteria > Rhizobiales > Rhizobiaceae > Neorhizobium > Neorhizobium wenxiniae. The sequence goes on along the minus strand of NZ_JACHEG010000002.1, from coordinate 1,477,617 downwards.
CGCTTGAGGAATAGGGACACTCAATGTCGCATGGTATCGCGTTGAAGCCGGCAAAGTCGGCTCGCTCGGAAGCTCTTAAAGGAACGATCCGGATTCCCGGCGACAAATCGATCTCGCACCGCTCCTTCATGTTCGGCGGTCTCGCCTCGGGCGAAACCCGCATCACCGGCCTTCTGGAAGGCGAAGATGTCATCAACACCGGCAAGGCGATGCGCGCCATGGGCGCCAGGATCGAAAAGGTCGGCGCCGAGTGGATCATTCAAGGTACCGGCAATGGCGCGCTTCTGGCACCCGAAGCGCCGCTCGATTTCGGCAACGCCGGCACCGGCTGCCGCCTCACCATGGGTCTGGTCGGCGTCTACGATTTCGCCTCGACCTTCATCGGCGACGCATCGCTTTCCAAGCGCCCGATGGGCCGCGTCTTGAACCCGCTGCGCGAAATGGGCGTGCAGGTCTCTTCGACCGAAGGCGACCGCTTGCCGGTGACGCTGCATGGCCCGAAGACCCCGAACCCGATCACCTACCGCGTGCCGATGGCATCCGCGCAGGTGAAGTCGGCAGTGCTTCTCGCCGGCCTCAACACGCCGGGCATCACCACCGTCATCGAACCGGTCATGACCCGCGACCATACGGAAAAGATGCTGCAGGGGTTTGGCGCCGATCTTACGGTCGAGACCGATGCCGAAGGCGTTCGCACCATCCGCCTCGTCGGTCGCGGCCAGCTCAAGGGTCAGGTCATCGACGTGCCGGGCGATCCGTCTTCGACGGCCTTCCCGCTGGTGGCTGCAATTCTGACGCCCGGTTCGGATGTCACCATTCTCAACGTCCTGATGAACCCGACCCGAACCGGCCTGATCCTGACGCTGCAGGAAATGGGCGCCGATATCGAAGTGCAGAACGCACGCCTTGCCGGTGGCGAGGATGTCGCCGATCTGCGGGTACGATATTCCGAGCTGAAGGGCGTTACCGTTCCGGCCGATCGCGCGCCGTCGATGATCGACGAATATCCGGTTCTGGCTGTTGCCGCCGCCTATGCGTCGGGCACCACCACCATGCTTGGCCTCGAAGAACTGCGGGTGAAGGAATCCGACCGTCTTTCGGCCGTCGCCGAAGGCTTGAAGCTCAACGGCGTCGATTGCGATGAAGGCAAGGAAACGCTGGTCGTTCGCGGCCGTCCGGGCGGCAAGGGTTATGGCAATGCGCAGGGCAAGTCCGTCGTCACCCATCTCGATCACCGTATCGCCATGAGCTTCCTCGTGCTCGGCCTCGCCTCGGAACACCCGGTCACTGTCGACGATGCCTCGATCATCGCCACCAGCTTCCCGGAATTCATGGATCTGATGACCGGCCTCGGCGCGAAGATCGATGCCGTGGAAGGTGAGGGCGCCTGATGGGCGTCGTCATTGCCATTGATGGGCCGGCGGCAGCGGGCAAAGGCACGTTGTCGCGCCAGATTGCCGAGACCTACGGTTTCCATCATCTGGACACCGGCCTGACCTATCGCGCCACCGCCAAGGCGCTTCTCGATGCCGGCCTGCCGCTGGATGATGAGGCTGTCGCGGAAAAGATGGCCCGCGAGGTCGAACTTGCCGGCCTCGATCGCGATATCCTGTCGGCCCATGCCATCGGTGAGGCGGCGTCGAAGATTGCCGTCATGCCGAAAGTGCGCCGCGCGCTGGTAGAGGCCCAGCAGGCGTTTTCGGAAAAGGCGCCCGGCACGGTTCTCGATGGTCGCGATATCGGCACTGTCGTTTGCCCCGATGCGACGGTAAAACTCTATGTCACGGCCTCTGCCGACGTGCGCGCAAAACGCCGTTATGACGAGATCATCGCCAAGGGCGGCGAGGCGAGTTATGATGATATCTTCGCCGATGTGAAGAAGCGCGACGAGCGCGACATGGGTCGCGCCGACAGCCCTTTGAAGCCGGCAGATGACGCACACTTGCTAGATACCTCTAAAATGGGTATAGAGGCCGCGTTTCAGGCCGCGAAATCGTTCATCGACGTCGCCCTGACAAAGAATTGACGAACTGCCGGGAGACCGGCCTTTCGTTTAAAGAGATCCCGCAGTTCAGTCCCAGCGCCGGATAGCCTCCCACGCAACAGTCGTAGAGAGAGGCGGGCCTGGACTTCGGGCGTGTTTAACACGAACCACCGGCGCATGCGTGTCCTTGCTTAGGACACGATCAGGAGATTTCATGGCAGTAACTAACCCCACGCGCGAAGACTTTGCAGCTCTTCTCGAGGAATCCTTCGCATCCAACGATCTGGCCGAAGGCTACGTTACCAAAGGTCTGGTAACGGCAATCGAGAAGGACATGGCAGTTGTCGACGTCGGCCTCAAGGTCGAAGGTCGCATCGCGCTTAAGGAATTCGGCGCCAAGGGCAAAGACGGTTCGCTGAAGGTCGGCGACGAAGTCGAAGTCTATGTCGAGCGCATCGAAAACGCTCTCGGCGAAGCCGTTCTGTCGCGCGAAAAGGCTCGTCGCGAAGAAAGCTGGGTCAAGCTCGAAGCCAAGTTCGAAGCTGGCGAGCGCGTTGAAGGCGTTATCTTCAACCAGGTCAAGGGTGGTTTCACCGTCGATCTCGACGGCGCCGTTGCCTTCCTGCCGCGTTCGCAGGTCGACATCCGTCCGATCCGCGACGTTACCCCGCTCATGCACAACCCGCAGCCCTTCGAAATCCTCAAGATGGACAAGCGTCGCGGCAACATCGTTGTTTCGCGCCGTACGGTTCTCGAAGAGTCGCGTGCCGAGCAGCGTTCTGAAATCGTTCAGAACCTCGAAGAAGGCCAGGTTGTTGACGGCGTCGTCAAGAACATCACCGATTACGGTGCGTTCGTTGACCTCGGCGGCATCGACGGCCTGCTGCACGTCACCGACATGGCATGGCGCCGTGTGAACCATCCGTCGGAAATCCTGTCCATTGGCCAGTCGGTCAAGGTTCAGATCATCCGCATCAACCAGGAAACCCACCGTATCTCGCTCGGCATGAAGCAGCTCGAGTCGGATCCGTGGGATGGCATTGCGGCCAAGTACCCGATCGGCAAGAAGATCTCCGGTACCGTCACGAACATCACCGATTACGGTGCATTCGTAGAGCTGGAGCCGGGCATCGAAGGCCTGATCCACATCTCCGAAATGTCCTGGACCAAGAAGAACGTACACCCCGGCAAGATCCTGTCCACGAGCCAGGAAGTCGACGTTGTCGTTCTCGAAGTCGACCCGTCCAAGCGTCGTATTTCGCTCGGCCTCAAGCAGACCCTGGAAAACCCGTGGCAGGCATTCGCCTACTCGCATCCGGCCGGCACTGAAGTCGAAGGCGAAGTCAAGAACAAGACCGAATTCGGCCTGTTCATCGGCCTCGAAGGCGACGTTGACGGCATGGTTCACCTTTCCGATCTGGATTGGAACCGTCCGGGCGAACAGGTCATCGAAGAGTTCAACAAGGGTGACGTCGTCAAGGCTGTCGTTCTCGATGTTGACGTCGAGAAGGAGCGTATCTCGCTCGGCATCAAGCAGCTCGGCAAGGATGCCGTTGGTGATGCAGCCGCTTCCGGCGACCTGCGCAAGAACGCTGTCGTTTCGGCTGAAATCATCGCCGTCAACGACGGTGGCATCGAAGTGAAGCTCGTTGCCCACGAAGACCTCGTTGCCTTCATCCGCCGCGCTGACCTCGCTCGCGATCGCGACGACCAGCGTCCGGAGCGTTTCTCGGTTGGCCAGGTTGTCGACGCCCGCGTCGTCAACTTCTCCAAGAAGGACCGCAAGGTCATGCTTTCCATCAAGGCGCTCGAAATCGCCGAAGAGAAGGAAGCAGTTGCACAGTTCGGTTCGTCCGACTCGGGCGCTTCGCTCGGCGACATTCTGGGCGCAGCCCTGAAGAACCGCGGCAGCAACGAGTAATCGTCGTTTCCTGAAATAAAAGAAGCCGCCGGATCGAAAGGTCCGGCGGCTTTTTCATGATCACTTGTAAAAGCCGAACACGTGCTCGGCAGATTTCCGGATTACGTCCAGCCGGCCATGCGCCAGTATAGATCGCTCGGTTGCACCTCGGGCACGTCCGCTTCCAGCCTGGCCTCGCCGGCTCGGTATCCTGCCGCCTTCTCTGCCCTGGTCATCGTATCGCTGATGATTTCCTCACCCTCGGTATCATCATCCTGCGGCTCCTCGCCTTCCGGCTCGTGCTCGTCGCCAAAAGCGTGCTGCTGTGATGATTCGTCCTGCTCTTCGTCTTCCAGCGCCTCGATCGGTTCGGCCTGCCGCTCTCTATGTCTCGGTTCTTCATCGGCAGGTGGATAGGCTGCGACATAGGGCCAGGGAAGAGCTTCGCGTGCCTGTGTCGGCACGGTGTTCGCAGCAACCGCCAGCGCCGCCATATTCTGTTCCGGCATATCCGCCCTCGCTGCCACAGCCGCGGCACGGGCGGCATCTGGCGTGGCGCCGTTGGCGGTTTGCGGTGATGCCGCCGTCTGTCCGCCATGAGATGTACTTGCGGAAGGCGCGTTACCGGCCGCACGCTGTTGATCGGCAAGTCCGTCATCCGTTGCAGTCTGGACCGCAGGCGAGGACATCGGTAGATGCTTGGTTTCCGGCAGATCGAGTTCGGACAGGGCCGTCGCCAGCCAGTTTGCCAGTTTCAGCAGGGTCTGATCGGAAAGCGACGACCAGAGACGCGCAGGGACCGGTATGTCCAGCTTGAACATTTCCACCGCGGTGCGCGCCAGAGCCTGCATTTCTTCGGGTTCGGTTGCCACTGCCTGCTGGGCGACCTGGGTTGCCGAGATTTGCAACTGATTGCTGATTACCGTCGTGGGTGTGCTGGCTCTGCCGGGAATGATATCGGGTCGCACCGCATTTGCCTGGGATCCATCCTTCAAGCCAGTCATGGACATTGTCGGCTTTGCTGCTGCAACTGCTTCACTTGTCGGGGTAACTGGACGACTGGTTGGGGCCTGCGACGCCGATGCAATGGCTGGGCCGGTTATCGAGCTTGCAGGTTTCGATGCCTGCTCCGCCTGTTGCGGCTTGAGTTCAGGTGATGCGGGGGCCGGGGCTGGTGAACGTTGATTCTGGCCTTCGCCAAGCTTCGGCGAAGCTTCGTTCCCGGCCGGCTGGCGAAGCGAGGCAATATGGTCGTCGTTCGAAGTTGTTTGTGTTGGACTTATCTGGCCGGTCTGTGCAGCCGTAGGGCTCGCAGCTTGCTGCAGACGCGGACCATTGCCCGCTGGCGGTGTGTCAGTACTTCCATTCTGCCGATAGAAACTGACGACGGTCTTGGCCGCGAGATCGCGCTGGGCAATGTTCGCGGTCTCTATATGCGCCGCAAGCCGGGCGGCTGCCGGGCCTGAAGGTTCTTTTAGGATTTCAGCCATCAACCGCAGGGAAATGCCCTTGACGATCTGGTTGAGCAGCCGCTCCACATTGGCGACCTCCTGCGGCTTCAGCGCCTGAACGGCTTCGAAAAGGCGTGCCGTATAGTCGATCAGCGTTTCGTTTTCCCGCCGCGGTGTCTTCAACAGCTTGCCGATCGTCTCGGCAAGGATGGAGGACCCCTGCGCCAGCTTGAGTTGAGCCGACAGCGAGGCGGCATCGAGCCGCGCGCCTGAGAGGACAGCGTTGCTTATCGACTGCGACTGCGCGGACGCTGGCGATGAGGTCACGCGCGCAGGGTTGACTGTAGCCTGCGTCTGGTTCTGGTAATCTGCAGTCGAACTCAACGCGGCACGAACGGGTGGCAGCATCGCATGCTCCATCTGTTATCTGCGACGGTGGAACAGTTCGGCCGTGTTTGGGTAATGGTGCGACGGCTGTCGCTACGCCTCATGGCGGGATGATGCCGATTGACAGACGTTAAACGGAAATGGTTAACGGTCGGCTAATTATCGTTGATCTCGTGTCGGGAGCCCGGCAAACGGCCAGCGCCGCCTGCCGGAACTGGCGGCATGGCTCAGCTATGCGCGAAAATATCTGTCTCTTCCCAACCGAGAAGATCAAGTCGTGCGCGTGTCGGCAGGAACTCGAAGCAGGCGGTGGCAAGATCCGTGCGGTTGTCGCGGATCAGCCGCATGGTCAGCTTGTCGCGCAAGGCATGTAGATAAAGCACGTCCGAGGCCGCATATTCGAGCTGCGCCTGTGATAGCGTTTCCGCCGCCCAATCGGTCTGCTGCTGGGCCTTGGAAATGTCGACCTCGACCAGTTCTCTCAGATTGTCCTTCAGCCCGTGACGATCGGTATAGGTTCGGGTCAGGCGTGAAGCGATCTTGGTGCAGAAGACCGGCGTGGCCAATACCCCGAACGTATGGAAAAGCACGGCGATATCGAATCGGCCGTAGTGAAAGATCTTCTGCCGCGACGAATCAGCCAGAAGCGCGACGAGGTTGGGCGCCTGATTCTGTCCAGCAGCAATGCGAATGACGTCGGCCGTGCCGTCCCCGGGAGATAATTGCACAACACATAGGCGATCACGACGTGGGATGAGGCCAAGCGTTTCGGTATCGATTGCCACCGCACCCGTGTAGCGGGCCGCTGCCGTCGCCGGAAGATCTCCCTCGTGATAGCGAATTTCAGCCATAATCCCGCCTTTCCAAGCATTTGAATCGATATTGCCTATAATCCAGCTTTGCGCATATCGATATAGTGATGATTGCTGCCATGATATCGCCGCCATGGGCAAATGCTCAGCTTTGCACCTAATGCATTGCTGCAATGCGCCTAACCGGCTTGGCGAGCATACCAGTATTAGCCTATATACCACTCATCGAACGACGCACTCCTCCTCCCAGTGTCGTTCGATACGGATCGACAACATCCTCCTCCTCCCAGTTGTCGATCAAGTTTAAAGCCTGGCGCATCCTCCTCCCGCGCCAGGCTTTTCGCTTTTCTGGAGGGTCTTTTCCCGAAAGACAATTGAACGGCAGTGCTACTACGCTTTACCAAAAGCGTTTGATGCCGCCCTGTCGCCTGGCAGAACCCTGAGCCATGCATGTGAGGTAGGCTCAGGGTCGTGGTGTCGTCCTGCGATCAGCGAAGCGCCTCTATCGCCTTCAATACGTCGTCCTCGATCTCTATTCCGTTCGAAAGAGCCTCGGCCCGCAGGCCTTTGCCGCGGCGACCGGGAAGCCGCACGCCGTCCTGCCTAGCCATTTCTTCGGCAAGAGTTGCCATGCGCATGGCCGTGCCGCCGCCATTGGCGGCGTCCGGATCGATTGCGATGATCGAGTGACCGAGTTCCGGCGGTGGCCCGTTTTCATCGAAGAGCGAACTTGCCTCATAGGAAAAATTGGCGCCTGCAAGGCCCGCTGAAAGTATCTCCACCATCAGCGCCAGTGCAGCCCCTTTTGCTCCACCGGAAGGCGCCATCGTGCCTTTAAGCGCTGCTGCAGCGTCCGTGGTGGGGTTTCCGTCAATGTCGAGGGCCCAATCGTCAGGGATGCTCGTTCCCTTCTGGTGGGCTTCCATGACCTTGCCACGTGCGACCTTTGAGAGCGCCAGGTCGATGACCACAGGATCGGCATTTGCGACCGGTACGGCGAATGCAATCGGATTGGTGCCGAAGAGTGGGCTCTTGCCGCCCCAGGGCGCCATTGCGGCCGGTGCATTGGCGAACATCATGGCAATCAGACCCTGTTCGGCAAAACGCTCCACCGTCAGCGCCATTACGCCGGCATGATGGGAGCGACCGATGGCGGCAAAGGCGATGCCCTGATCGCGAACAATGGCTGGAAGTTCGGTGGCCGCAAGATCAAGTGCCGGGTAGGCAAAGCCATGCGCGGCGTCGATCGACATCACCGCGGGGCGAGGGCGCGAGAGGATCGGCTCCGCTTGGCCATCCACTTTTCCGGTGCGAACCTGCTTCACATAAGCCGGAACGCGGCGCAGGCCGTGGCCGGATTGACCGGCAGCTTCCGCCTGGACGAGTGCGTGGGCGACGGAGAACGATGTAGAGGGTCGCACGCCGTTATCTTCGAAGATGCCACGAACCAGCATCCCGGCTTCAGTTAATGTCATATGCATGGGTGAGGGGGTCCAGAAATTCCATGTTGAGACGAGGGACCAGAGGTATCTGGCTCCCCTTCCGAGCGGAGTTTCTAGCCGGACCCTTCTATGCGGTCACTTGCACTCTACCAACTGAGTGAGCGTGCTTGCAACACCGGCGGGTGGTACCGGAATTGGCGAGGCCCTACGAATGGCCGAAGCCATATAATCGTCGATCTGGGCGTTACCGGAGGAGCGTGAAACGGACACGCGTCCGATGTTTCCGCCATTGTCAAAGCTGAAATTGACCATCACCACACCCTTGTCGCCTCCCGGGCAACGGCGAGCGCTGCGGGCAATCTTCGCCCTGACACGCGTCAGCCATCGGGCAGGAGGAACCGACGATGTTGCGACGGAGCCGGTAGAAGATTGGCTTGCGGCATTCCGGTCCGATTGCTGGACCTGCGCCTTGGCCTGAGCCAGCTCTTTTTGAGCTTGCTGCTGTTGCGGCTTGCGGCGTTCCACCTTCTTCGGCTCTTTTTTGGGTTCCGGTTTTTCCGCGATTTCCGGCGGCGGCGGTGGTGGGCGCACAACCGGTAGCGGGACCTCGACATTGTCCAGAGCCGCAGTCATCTGCTCCTCAAGCGGATCGGGCTCTTCGATCGGCTCCGGCGGCGGTTCGGGCTGGGGCTGGGCGATTTCAGGCTCTGGCGGTGTAGGTTCTTCCTTCACCACTTCTTCCGGCGGGGGCTCGACCGGATCCGGAATAGGCTCGGGCTCCTGCTGAACCTCTTCGATAGGCTTGAGCTGCTCGCTCTCCACCTTTTCGGAATCGGTCGAGTCGGGAGAAATCTGCTCTTCCTCCGTGTTCACGGCTTCCGGTTCAGGCGCAAGCTCGATCATGATTGCAGCCGGCGGCGAACTGTCTGCGTCGACGATAGGCTCTTCCTGCATCAGCAGAGCGGCAGCAGCGATATGCGCCGTCAGCACGAATGCGCCGGCGCCTGCCCAGAGTGATATTTCGCCGATCTTCTGTACCCGGCTACGATAGGGGGCGGCTGGGTTCATCGCGAAACCCCTGGTGCTGGCGAAGCCGGTGCGGCAGGCTGGCTTGCTGCGGGTTGACCCGCTGCAGGCTGGGCAGCAGGTGCTGCGGCACCCGGAAGGGTTTCCAGTCCGACCAGCGCGATCTTCAGATAACCGGCATCCCGCAGAAGGTTCATCACTTCCATGAACGGGCCGTAGCCGACAGCCTTGTCGGCACGGAGGAAGATGCGGGTATCCTTGTTGCCGCCGGTAATCGTGTTCAGCCTGGTCGTCAGCTGCTCGCGCGCCACCTGGTCATTGCCGAGATTGAGCGTGAGATCTTCCTGAACCGTCAGATAGAGAGGCTCTTCAGGCCGCTGTGCGGGCTTTGCGCTCGATGCGGGCAGGTCGACATTGACATCGACCGTGGAAAGCGGCGCGGCGACCATGAAGATGATCAGGAGCACCAGCATGACGTCAATAAAGGGCGTCACGTTGATCTCGTGGTTTTCCTGCAATTCCTCGCCGTGATGTTCGCGAATGCCGCCGGCCATGGACTTATTCTCCGGCCATCAGGGACATCGGGGCTGCCTTGCGGCCGCCCGGCGGAACCTTGCGGAAGTCGAGATCGCGGCTCACCAGTCGCTCGACGCCACTGGCTGCATCGGCAAGCAACTGGCGATATCCGGTAACCGAACGGGCAAACAGGTTGTAGATCACGACGGCGGGAATGGCGGCGACGAGGCCGATGGCCGTTGCAAGTAGCGCCTCGGCAATGCCGGGCGCGACGACGGCAAGATTGGTCGTCTGCGTTTCGGAAATGCCGATGAACGAATTCATGATGCCCCAGACCGTGCCGAACAGGCCGACAAAGGGAGCGACCGAGCCGATCGTCGCCAGAATGCCGGTGCCGCGTGCGATACGGCGACCGGCAAAGGCCTCGATGCGCGACAGGGAGGAGCCGACGCGTTCCTTGACGCCGTCGCCTTCGACATGGTCGAGAGCCTCTGCAGACATTCTCATTTCCTCAGCTGCTGCCTGGAGCATGTAGGCGGCAGGACCGCCGCGTCCGGCAGAGGCATCGACAGCTTCGGCGAGCGTACGGGAATTGCGGATGATCTTGATGATGCGGCCAGCGCGGGTGCGGGCGCCGGCAAGTTCGAGCGTCTTGACCAGCCATACGGTCCAGGTTGCCAGCGAAGCGATGGCAAGCCCGATCATGACGCTTTTAACGACCCAGTCCGCCGCCATGAACATGCCCCAGGGCGAAAGGTCGTGCGGGATTGTCAGTACCGGTGTTTCTTCTTCCGCCGGCGCAAGGTCGGTTACCGTTTCCTGCGGCGCAGCCTGGGCCTGTGCGGGCACGGCGCCTGCCTCGGAGCCGGATTCGGCCGGTGTAGAAGCCGATGCGGACTGGGATACGCCGGGAGCCGTTGTCTCGGTCGAGGAAGCAGGCTGGGCGGATTGTGCCGGAGCCTGAGCGGCGGGAGCCGCCTCCGTGGCCGTAGGGGAAGCGGGTGCTGCAGGGCTGGTCGGTGCTGCATTTTCCGCAGGAGCGGAAGGCGCGGTCGGCGTCGTTGCCGGCGCTGCGGCGGGAGCCGTCCGGCCGGTCGTTGGCGCTGCAGACGAAGCCGGAGCCTGCTGCTGTGGTGCATTATCCGTCTGCGGAGTGGTCGGCGCCTGTGGAGCCGGAGCGGAGGTCTGCGCCATCGCCATCGCGCCCAGAAGCGAAAGCGCTGCGGCCGTCATCCCGAGCTGTTTCGCAACCTTGGCAAGGCGGCGATTTCCGGAAAGGGCGGGGACAAGTGCAGCAGACATTGAAAGTGATACTCCGACTATTGCCGAAAGGCATTTTTGCCGGCTCGGCACGACATCATCAGGTCGCAGCCGGCATCGAGGCCAGCAACAGACTATGCTGCTATGCGATAATAAACATGAGTTCAAATGGCAACTAATAAATCTTGAGTGAAGCTGCCAATTTTACCTTCACGACGTCGGGGATGACAGAGCTCAAGGCGAGAATGTATCTGCGCCATCGGAGATGGCGCAGATCAGGCATTCTAAAAACGAGGCCGCGTAAAGACTTAGCGCGCCAGCCAGCCGCCATCCACGGGCAGCACGGTGCCGTGAATGTAGTCCGAGGCCGATGATGCGAGGAAGACTGCTGCACCGCCAAGCTCTTCCGGTTTGCCCCAGTGACCGGCTGGGATGCGCGCCAGAATGGCGGCATTGCGGTCCGGGTCGTCGCGAAGAGCTTCCGTATTGTTGGTCGAGAAATAACCGGGGGCAATGGCGTTGACGTTGATACCCTTACCGGCCCATTCGCAGGCCAGGAGCCGGGTCAGGCCTGCAAGGCCGCTCTTGGACGCCGTATAGGAGGGAATACGGATGCCGCCCTGGAAGGAAAGAAGTGAGGCAATGTTGACAATCTTTCCACCCTTCTCGGCTGCGACGAGCCGCCGGGCGAAGGCTTGCGACAGAAAAAACACGTTCTTCAGGTTCACATCCATCACCGCATCCCAATCAGCCTCGCTGAATTCGAGGGCATCGGCGCGGCGAATAATCCCGGCATTGTTGACGAGAATATCAGCACCTCCGGACCAGGAAGTGGTTTCGTCGAGAATACGTTCGATCGGTTCGAGCGTGGAAAGGTCAGCCGATATGGCGAGGCTCTCGCCGCGGCTGGCGCTGATTGCGGCTTCGGTTTCCGCCATCGATGAGCGACCGACCAGCGCCACCTTGGCCCCGGCCTGGGCAAGGGCAACTGAAATGGCCTGGCCTAAACCGGTATTGGCACCGGTGACAATCGCTGTCTTGCCGGTCAGATCGAACGAAATAGCCATGAAAACCTCCACATAAAAAAACCGCCGGGAATTTCTCCCCGGCGGTTCCTAACATGACAATTATCAAGCTTAAAGCGTGCGTGTGATGTGTTCCACGCGGAAGCACTCGATCGTGTCGCCGGCGCGGATATCTTCGTAGTTTTCGAAGGCCATACCGCATTCCTGACCCATCGGCACTTCGGCAACTTCGTCCTTGAAGCGCTTGAGCGTCTTGAGCTTGCCTTCGTGGATGACGACGTTGTCGCGGATGAGGCGTACGCCTGCGCCACGTTCGACCTTGCCTTCGACGACACGGCAACCGGCAACTTTGCCGACCTTGGTGATGTTGAAGACTTCCAGGATCTCGGCATTGCCGAGGAAGGTTTCGCGACGTTCCGGCGACAGAAGACCCGACATGGCTGCCTTAACGTCATCCACCAGATCGTAGATGATGTTGTAGTAGCGGATGTCGAGGCCGTTACGCTCGGCGATCGTACGAGCCTGTGCATTGGCGCGGACGTTGAAGCCGATGATTGCGGCATCCGATGCCTCGGCGAGCGAGATATCCGACTCGGTGATTGCACCGGCGCCCGAATGGACGATACGGGCACGAACTTCGTCGGTACCAAGCTTGTCGAGCGACGCGATGATCGCTTCGACGGAACCCTGCACGTCACCCTTGATGACCAGCGGGAATTCCTTGAAGCCGGTATTCTGCAGCTTGCTCATCATCTGCTCGAGTGAACCGCGCTGGCCGGACTGACGGGCAACCGCCTTGTCGCGAGCAAGACGCTGGCGATACTCGGAGATTTCGCGGGCGCGAGCTTCGTTTTCGACGACGGCGAAACGGTCACCGGCCGCAGGCGTGCCGGAAAGACCGAGCACTTCGACCGGGGTTGCCGGACCGGCTTCCTTGACGTGGTCGCCCTTGTCGGTGACGAGAGCACGAACACGGCCCCACTGATCGCCGGCAACGATGATCTGGCCCGGCTTCAGCGTACCCTTCTGGACGAGCACGGTCGCAACCGCACCACGACCGCGGTCGAGCTGGGCTTCGATGACCGTACCTTCGGCAGTACGCGTCGGGTCGGCCTTCAGGTCGAGAATTTCGGCCTGCAGCAGGACGGCTTCGAGTAGCTTGTCGAGGTTCGTCTTGTTCTTGGCCGAAACTTCGACGTCGAGCACTTCACCGCCGAGCGATTCGACGAAGACTTCGTGCTGCAGAAGCTGCTGGCGAACCTTGTCCGGCTTGGCTTCATGCTTGTCGATCTTGTTGATCGCCACGATGATCGGAACACCAGCCGCCTTGGCATGGTTGATGGACTCGATCGTCTGCGGCATCACGCTGTCGTCGGCTGCAACCACCAGGATCGCGATATCCGTCGCCTGCGCACCACGGGCACGCATGGCCGTGAAGGCGGCGTGGCCGGGGGTGTCGATGAAGGTGATCTTCTGACCGTTCTTCTCGACCTGGTAGGCACCGATATGCTGGGTGATGCCACCGGCTTCACCGGACACGACGTTCGCCTGGCGGATGGCGTCGAGCAGCGAGGTCTTGCCGTGGTCGACGTGACCCATGATCGTAACGACCGGCGGACGCGAAACCATTTCGCCCGCATCGTCGGCCTTGTCGAAGATGCCTTCTTCGACGTCGGATTCCGAAACGCGCTTGACGGTATGGCCGAATTCGACGGCGATGAGTTCTGCCAGATCGGCGTCGATGACGTCGCCCGGCTTCATCATCTGGCCTTCCTTCATCAGGTACTTGATGACGTCGACCGCGCGTTCGGACATGCGCTGCGACAGTTCCTGAATGGTGATGGTTTCCGGCAGGATGACTTCGCGGATAACCTTTTCACGGGTTTCCTGCATCTGGCTGCGGCGGAATTTTTCCTGACGGCGGCGCATCGCGGCCATTGAACGGCCACGGGCGTTACCGTCCTCGTCCGAACCGGCAGTGGTGATGGTCAGCTTGCCCTGGCGACGGCCTTCGTCACCCTTCGGGCGTGCCGGCGGCTTGGCAGGAGCCGGAGCGACCACACGGCCACGACCGGGCGCACCGGCGCTGCGGGACGGGCCACGGTCATCATCTTCTTCATTGCCACGGCGGCCACGGACGGCACCCGGCTGCGCTGCCGGAGCCTCAGTGCCGGGGCGCGGCGACTGCGGACGACCGTCCTGCGGGCGACCAGCCGGTGCACGATCACCGGTGCGTTCCGGTGCGCGGGCAACGACCGGAGCCGGTGCAGGAGCAACGGGTTCGGGTTCCGGCTCGGGGGCGGGTTCTGCTGCGCGGCGAGCGGCTTCAGCGGCCTCTTCGGCCTTGCGGGCTTCTGCTTCGGCTGCACGGCGTGCTTCATCTTCGGCACGCTGCTTGGCTTCGATGACTTCGCGGGCCTGCGCTTCCACCAGCGCACGGCGACGGGCTTCCATTTCTCCTGCGGAGAGATCGTGAAGCACGTTCGGGCGGTTCGGCTGGCGGTTCTGCTGGTTCGACTGCTGCGGGCGCTGACCCTGCTGCGGACGCTGGCCCTGTTGCTGGCCGTAGTTCGAGCCCGGACGCTGGCCCTGGTGGGAACCGGAGCGCTGACCCTGCGGCTGTGCCGGGCGCTGTGCCTGCGGCGCAGGCTGGTGCACCGGCGCTGCCGGTTGCGGGCGCGGCTGCTGCGGAGCAGGCTGTGCTGCTGCTTCAACAGGGCGCGGCGCCGGAGCGGCCGGAGCGGCTGCGATCGGGGTAATCGGCTTTTCGTCCTGCGGGCGGGTCGGGCGGCGTTTCACCGTTTCGACGACGACCGCTTTCGTGCGGCCGCGACCCATGTCCTGGCGCACAGTACCCTGGTTCATGCCGGATGGCTTGAGCGAGAGGGTCTTTTTCACGCCGAGTGTCTTGTCGTCTTTGTTGTCGGTCATTCCGTTCCTGTTCCTTCGTACAGGAACGGATGGAAGCCATCAGAACCTGTCGTTCAAGTCGTACAATTCGATCTGCGTCCGGCTAGAGCCGGTGACAGCGTCATGGTTTAGGCATGTCAACGACACCCTTTGTCTGGGGCAGTCCGCCTTTACGGAACTGCTCAAGTAGGTTTGCGCGCTTCACTACACCCTCACCCGCCTGCCCTGCAAGCGCGCAAGCATGGATAAAAGCATTCTCGCCCATCACTTCGTCCAATTCCGCCCCTGTAAGGAGCAGAAAGGCCGGAATGTCATGCTCGGCATCGGTGCCGAATTTCCAGGCCTTGCGGGCCTGATCTATCTTTCGAACTCCGTCCGCCGCTGCATCAGAGGCATGGAAGACGCCGACGGCGGCTCCCGAGCGGACTGCGGCATCGACTTTCATCGCGCCGGAAACGAACTGGCCCGCCTTGCGCGCCATGTTCATCATCCCGGCAAGGTCGGCGACCAGAAGCCGATCGACCAATGCCCCGAGATCGTCAGCCGCCTTCGTCTCGCTCTTGAAGGCGCGCGAGAACAGCTTCCGCTTCACGGCCCGGTCGACAAGCTCCCGTTCCGCCTTGATCCAGCAACCCCGTCCGGGAAGCTGCCGTTTCAGATCCGGCACCACGCTCCCGTCAGGAGCGCGGACGAACCGGATAAGGTCCTTCGGGTCAGTCGCCTCACGGGTGACGATGCAGGTACGGTCGTTCACGACGAAATCGTCCGGCCAAGCATCTGCATCATCCGCACCATTGTCGTCCGCGATCATTCCTGATCGGCGGCGACGGCCTCCTCCTCGGCCTCATCATCAGCCTGCCCGTTGGCGAGATCCTCTTCAGTGATCCAGCCTGCAAGCAGACGGGCCTGGACGATCATGTTTTCAGCCTCGACACGGGAAACGTCGAACTTCGAGAACGTGCCTTCGAACTTCTTCGTCTCGCCGTCCTTGCGTTCCGACCAGCCGACGAGATCGTCAGCAGCGCAGCCGGCGAAGTCTTCGACCGTCTTGATGCCTTCTTCGCCGAGCGCTACCAGCATCTGGGCGGTAAGACCTTCGATCTGCTTCAGTTCGTCCTGGACGCCGAGCGAAACGCGCTTGGCATCGTTTTCAGCTTCGATACGCTCCAGATATTCGCGGGCGCGGGTCTGGATTTCGTTGGCGGTGTCTTCGTCGAAGCCGTCGATCGACGAGATTTCGTCGAGATTGGTGTAGGCCAGTTCCTCGACCTGAGCAAAGCCTTCCGAAGCAAGCACCTGGCCAACCATTTCGTCGACATCGAGAGCTTCCATGAACAGGTTGGTGCGCTCGTTGAATTCCTTCTGACGGCGTTCCGATTCTTCGGCTTCCGTCATGATGTCGATATCCCAGCCGGTCAGCTGCGAAGCGAGGCGAACGTTCTGGCCGCGGCGGCCGATGGCGAGCGACAGCTGCTCGTCCGGAACCACGACTTCGATACGCTCTGCATCTTCGTCGAGAACGACCTTGGCGACTTCAGCCGGCTGCAGGGCGTTGACGATGAAGGAAGCCGGATCCTGGCTCCACGGAATGATGTCGATCTTTTCGCCCTGCAGTTCGCCGACAACGGCCTGAACGCGCGAACCGCGCATACCGACGCAGGCGCCGACCGGATCGATCGACGAGTCGTTCGAGATGACGGCGATCTTGGCGCGCGAACCCGGGTCACGGGCAACCGACTTGATCTGGATGATGCCGTCGTAGATTTCCGGCACTTCCATGGTGAACAGCTTCACCATGAACTGCGGATGGGTACGCGACAGGAAGATCTGCGGGCCGCGCTGTTCGCGACGGACGTCGTAGACATAAGCGCGAACGCGGTCGCCGTAACGCATGTTTTCGCGCGGGATCATCTCGTCGCGACGGATGATGCCTTCGCCACGGCCAAGATCGACGATGACGTTGCCGTATTCGACGCGCTTGACGGTGCCGTTGACGATTTCGCCGACGCGATCCTTGAACTCGTCGAACTGGCGGTCACGCTCGGCTTCGCGCACCTTCTGGACGATGACCTGCTTGGCCGACTGCGCGGCAATACGGCCGAAATCCATCGGCGGCAGCGGATCGGCGATGAAGTCGCCAATCTTGGCGTCGACATTGCGGTCGCGGGCCAGAACCAAAGGGATCTGCGTTCCGTAGTCTTCGGCGACTTCAACGACCTCAAGAAGACGCTGCAGGCGGATTTCGCCGGTCTTGGAATTGATGTCGGCGCGGATGTTGGTTTCCGAACCGTAGCGCGAGCGTGCGGCCTTCTGGATGGCGTCAGCCATCGCAGCCAGCACGATTTCGCGGTCGATGACCTTTTCGCGGGCCACTGCATCTGCGATCTGCAGAAGTTCAAGCCGGTTTGCGCTCACTGCCATTGTCGTTGGTCTCCGTAGGTCCAATTCTGGCGGCCTTCCCTCCTCGGAAAGGCCAGTGTGTTGGTCGATTATTCTTCGTCTTCAGCTTCGTCGTTCTGGTTCGCGGCCTGCTGCTTGGCGAGCTTGTCGGCTCTCAGCGCATCGCGGATCAGATCGTCCGTCAGAATCAGCTTGCCTTCGGCCAGCGCCGAGAACGGGATGACGACCCGCGGCTCCTCGCCATAGGCGACCTGGTCGCGCTCGACGGTGAAGCCTTCTTCGTTGACGTCGGCAATCTTGCCGCGGAAACGCTTCTTGTTGTCGATCATGATCGACGTTTCGCATTTCACCAGATGGCCGGTCCAGCGGGCAAAATCCGACTTGCGCACCATCGGCCGGTCGATACCGGGCGAGGACACTTCGAGATGATACTCGCGATCGATCGGATCTTCCACATCAAGAACGGGTGAGATGGCGACCGATACGGCTTCGCAGCCTTCGACATCCATCGTGCCATCATTGCGCTCGGCCATGACCTGCAGGGTCATGCCGTTCAGGTTCAGCATGCGCACACGGACTAGACGGTAATCCATGGCGGTCAGTACCGGCTCGATGATTTCGGCGATCCTGAGGTCGAGACCTGTCTCGACGATGAGACGCGGCTCGTGGTCTGTCTGCTGCATAAGCTCTCCGGTTCAATCCCCGCTCAAAGTGCGGGTTGAAGCGATCGCCTAACAAAAAAGAGCGGGTCCGGTGTGGGCCCACTCTTCATCGGACGATCAAGAATATGGGCTGCATATACGCGCTTGGACCGGCAATTGCAAGACTTCCGCATTTCCGCCATTCAAAGCTGGAATTAGCCTGATCGACGTCTATAACCGGTTCAGAGAGTCGGGAAGAGGAGCAAGAGCCACATCGTGCCGGACAGGATAGCAACACTCGCGCCGTTCAAGAACCAGACCTTCCGCACAATATGGATAGCGAGCCTTGCATCGAATTTCGGTGGCTTGATTCAGGCCGTCGGCGCCGCCTGGATGATGACCTCGATCTCCAATTCGCAGGACATGGTGGCGCTCGTCCAGTCTTCCACCACACTGCCGATCATGATGTTCTCGTTGATCGCAGGGGCTCTCGCCGACAATTTCAACCGACGCAGTATCATGCTGACGGCGCAGTTGTTCATGCTGGCTGTTTCGATCGCCCTGACCATCTTTGCCTATCTGGACCTGCTGACGCCCTGGCTGCTTCTCTGTTTCACATTCCTGCTCGGTTGCGGCGTGGCGCTCAACAATCCCGCATGGCAGGCGTCCGTCGGCGATATCGTTTCTCGTGAAATGCTGCCCCAGGCCGTGACGCTCAACAGCGTCGGCTTCAATATTACCCGCAGTGTCGGACCGGCGATCGGCGGCGCTGTCGTCGCAGCGGCAGGTGCAGCAGCGGCCTTCGCTCTGAATGCCGCAAGTTACGTTGCGCTCATGTATGCGCTGCTGCGCTGGAAGCCGGAGCGCCGCGACGATGCGTTGCCGCGCGAAACGCTTCTGAGAGCGCTTTCGGCAGGCCTCGGTTATGTTTCCATGTCACCGAACATCCTCAATGTTCTCTTGCGCGGCATGCTCTTCGGTTTTTCTGCCAGCGCCATCCTGGCGCTTTTGCCGATCGTCGCGCGTGATCTCGTCTCGGGCGGACCGTTGACATACGGCATCATGCTCGGCTGTTTCGGCGTAGGCGCGATCGGTGGCGCCATGTCGAATGCGCGACTGCGCGAAAAGCTGACGAGCGAGAGGATTGTCCAGTTCGCTTTCCTCGGCTTTGCGGCAAGTTCCTCCGTCATCGCGCTCAGCACCAATACCGCGCTGACGGCACTCGTGCTGATCGTGCCGGGGGCGTGCTGGGTTCTGGCCCTTTCGCTTTTCAACACGACCGTGCAGCTGTCGGCACCGCGCTGGGTTGTCGGCCGCGCATTGTCCTTCTACCAGACGACGACATTCGGCGGCATGGCGGTCGGCAGCTGGATCTGGGGCGTTGGTGCTGAAAATCTCGGTGTTTCGGTGTCCTTGAGCCTCGCCAGCCTTGCAATGCTCGTGGGTGGGCTTGCCGGCTTGAGAAACCCGCTGCCGCAATTTACCGATGTCGACCTGAGCCCGCTCAACAAATTCAATGAACCGATGCTGCGGCTCGACCTGCAGCCACGAAGCGGCCCGATCGTATTGCAGATCGACTATGAGATCGCCGAGCAAGATATTCCCGAATTCCTCACCCTGATGGCGCGCCGCCGCCGGGTTCGCATTCGCGACGGAGCACGCCAATGGGCCTTGATGCGCGACCTCGAACATCCGGAAATCTGGACGGAGACCTATCACACCGCGACCTGGGCCGATTATGTCCGCCATAACCGCCGCCGCCTGCAGATCGACGAAGAAATCTGGGACGCGATCCGGAAGCTTCACAGGGGCGTGGAGGGACCGCGGGTCCACCGCATGATCGAGCGGCAGACGATCCCGCCGAAAGACGATATCTTCCACAAGCACCATGTCGATCTGCATTGAGGCATGTCGATGTTCCGCAAGGCAAACTCCGCCGATCTGCCCGAAATCATCGCGCTTCTGGCGGATGATCCGCTCGGCGCAGCCAGAGAAGCTGCGTTCGGGGCGGTAGATCAGTCTTACCGCGAGGCTTTTGCCGCAATTGAAGCCGATCGCAACCAATTGCTGGTCGTTGCGGTCGATGACGATGAAAAGGTGATCGGCTGCTTGCAGCTTTCCTTCATTCCCGGCTTGTCACGCAAGGGCATGTGGCGAGGCCAGATCGAAAGCGTCAGGATTGCCGCTGACCATCGCGGCAATGGGTTGGGTGCAGCCATGATCGAATGGGCCGTGGAGCAGGTCAGAAAAAGAGGCTGTGGCCTTCTGCAACTGACCTCGGACAAGCGGAGGCCGGATGCGATCCGCTTCTACGAAAAACTCGGTTTTGTCGCCAGCCACGAAGGCTTGAAGCTTGACCTATCGTAGCTTGGCCTTCAGCGACGCATCCGGATAGCAGGTCGGAGAGATGCCGGCCTTTGCCTGCCAGTCGCCGAGCGATCGGCGGGTCTTGAAGCCTGGTAATCCATCGACATTGCCGACGTCATAACCCTTGGCGACCAGCGCCTTCTGCATGGCAAGCACGTCTGAGCGCAGCATCTTGCCGACATCGCCCCACTTGGCCTGGAACGACCCGCCGCCATGAGCGATGCGATCGGCCAGATTGCCGATGAACAGCGCGTAGAGGTCGGAATTGTTATATTCCTTCAGCACGTAGAAATTCGGCGTGACGATGAATTCCGGCCCGTTGCGGCCGGCCGGCAGAAGCATCATACCCTGTGCCTTCATTTCCGAAGCCGGAAACGCCTTGCCGGAAATCCGCGTAATTCCGGTCGACGCCCAGGCGGAAATCGGCTTGGCGAGATCAGGCCCCTCCTGCGCGCAGGACACATTTTCAGGGATGGATACTTCGAATCCCCAGTCGCGACCTGCCTGCCAGCCTTCGTGTTTCAAATAGTTGGCTATGGATGCCAGTGTGTCCGGCACCGAATTCCAGATATTCGGATGGCCGTCCTTGTCAAAGTCGACCGCATATTTCAGGTAGCTCGTCGGCATGAACTGCGGCTGGCCGAGCGCTCCGG
The DNA here is from genome assembly GCF_014201355.1 of Aliirhizobium wenxiniae. Taxonomy (GTDB): domain Bacteria; phylum Pseudomonadota; class Alphaproteobacteria; order Rhizobiales; family Rhizobiaceae; genus Neorhizobium; species Neorhizobium wenxiniae. Next base: position 1,456,843 of record NZ_JACHEG010000002.1, on the reverse strand, counting down.
CCCAGGATCCCTTTATCGTCGCAGCACTCACATCGCCGCGCTCGATCATTGTCAGCGCCGCGATCAGTTCTTCGCGGAACATCGGCTTGCGGGTCGACATGAAGGCCTTGGTGGCCAGCACTTCGATCGCAGAATAGGGCAGTTTCGCCTTTCCGAAACCGGATTCACGGCCCCATACGGCAATGATGATCTCGCCGGGAACGCCGTAGGCGGCTTCGATCTTCTTCAGTCCGGCGGCATAGGTGCCGGCAAGCCCGCGCCCTGCAAGTCCGAGAGTCTGCAGCCGGTTCTCGTTGAAATAGGCGCCGGGAGAGGAAAATTCAGCCTGGCTCTGGTCCTGCTGCTTCGGCGGCTTGGAGCCGGGCGGCACGAGATCCGGCAGGCTCCAGTTGAGCTTGATGCCATCAAATGCGGCGTTAAGCGTCTTGTCCGAAATCCCCGCCTTGCGGGCTTCGGGACCAAGATCACTGGCGATCCACCGTTGGAACTGGCGTTCGACATCAGGCTTGCTTTGGGCAAGTGCGGGGAGGGGAAGGAGGGTGAGGAGTGCAGCGAACAGCACGCTTGCTGTTTGCGCGAGCAAGCCCCCCTCTGCCCTGCCGGGCATCTCCCCCACAGCTGGGGAGATCACAAGCGGTTGGACCTTCGCCTTCAAAGAATCCGTATTCCCAGCGGACACGTTGCTTTGGGTCGGAGAGCTCACACCCAGCTGATCTCCCCCCTTGTGGGGGAGATGGCAAGCAGGCCAGAGGGGGGTGAATTTCCGCATCCGTTGCCTCCAGAGATCAGATCGCCGTGCGTGCCCGAAGCGCTGCGGTCAGCGTGCCTTCGTCGAGATAATCGAGTTCGCCGCCGACCGGCACGCCATGGGCAAGTCTGGTGATCTTGACGTTGAAATCGGAAAGCTGGTCGGTGATGTAATGCGCCGTTGTCTGCCCCTCGACCGTTGCGTTGACCGCGATGATGATCTCCTTGACGGTGCCTTCGCTGACGCGATCGACAAGCGCCCGGATATTGAGGTCGTCGGGACCGACACCGTCGAGCGGCGACAGCGTGCCACCGAGAACATGGTAGGCGGCATTCATCGCACCGGCGCGCTCCAGCGCCCAGAGGTCGGAAACGTCTTCGCAGATGATCAGCATCGAGTGGTCACGGCGGATGTCGGTGCAGACGGTGCAGGGATCGGACGTATCGACATTGCCGCAGCGCGAGCAGATCTTCACCTTGTCATAGGCCTCGCCCATCGCAAGCGATAGCGGACCGAGCAGCTGATCCTTCTTCTTGATCAGATGCAGCGCTGCCCGGCGCGCAGACCGCGGACCTAGGCCCGGGACTTTCGCCAGAAGCTGGATGAGTTTTTCGATTTCGGGGCCGGTGACTCGCTTTGCCATGTTCTCCCTTTAGCCCATATGTCGGTTGAACGGAAAGACCGAAGGACCAGGGCTGCATGAAACTTCTCGCGATCTGCATCGGCCAGGCGGAACGGTTGCCCGGAAAGAGCTACAAGACCGGCATCTACAAGACACCGGTAAACGGTCCCGTCCTGATCGATCAGCTCGGCCTGGTCGGGGATGTCGTCTGCAACAAGAAGCACCATGGCGGACCGGATCAGGCGATCCTGCTCGAGGGATCGTTGACGCTTGCTTGGTGGGCCGCTGAACTCGGTCGCGACCTGCCGCCTGGAACATTCGGCGAGAACCTCGTCATCGAAGGTCTCGACAATCGGGACGTGGCAGTGGGTGACCGGTTTCACCTCGGGGAGATCGTGCTGGAAGCCACCTCTCCCCGCGCGCCCTGCAACACGCTTGCCGCTCGTATGGAGGATCCGAAATTCTCCAGGACATTTCTAAAAGCAGGTCGGCCCGGCATCTATTGCAGGGTCATTACGCCGGGAAGCCTCCAGATCGGAGACATGGTGAGGCATGAGTTTTATGCCGACGAGCGCGTACCTGTTTCCGAACTCCTGAATTCAGCAGGGCGGAAAGTGTCGGATGCGGAGAGGAACCGCTTTCTCTCGGTGCCGATCGGTATCCGTTGGAGAGAACGATTTCAGCTTGCTCCTAATTAAAAGGTAATCACGAAGCCGTGATGTTTGGTGATGTGGTTGCTTAGAGTTAAGGCCCTATACCGCTTAATCGATGGCTATGCGGAGCTTTGTATGAGTTTTCTAAGACGCATCCCTTTCGGTTTTTTGTCCGGCGCGCTGATCGTCCAGCTCGCGACGGCAGGCGCAGCTGCGGCCGAGGAGACTGATGTAGAGCATTCGCTCTTCACCTTCGGCGGAGCAATGGTCGATGGAGACATGGCGGAATCGGCCAATCCCTTCGGCGTCGATTACGAGGATCATCCGATCTTCGGGATTGGCTACCAGTTCTTTCCCTACAGTATCGGGTCGGTGAAGCTGGGCCTTGAAGCAGGCCTCGCCGGGCGCTTCGGCGGCAATACCAATGCAGAGATCTGGGGTGGTGTGGTCGGCCGTTACGATGCGATCGAGATCGCCAACACGATCCGTATCATTCCGTCCTTCACATTCGGCCTGAGCCATGTGACCGAAACGATGGATGGACGCGAAAAGAAGAACGAAGAGACGCGCGACGGCGATGCCTCGACGCTCTTTTATCTTGGCCCGGAATTGAGCTTCAGCACCGTTTCTCGCCCGGAGCTTGAGGTTTTCTGGCGCCTGCACCACCGCTCCGGCGCATGGGGCACGCTTGGCGACATGCATGGTGGTTCGAACGCCAATGTCGTCGGCGTCAGATATAATTTCTGAGGTTTTTATCGGGTCGCGATTGCCGCGGCCGCGCCGGCCATGGTGCCTGCGGAAACCCGGTTGGCTATTTTTAGCGCCCGGGGGCTTTTGAGGAATTGCCGCGCCTTGTTCGCCAGCGTGATCCAGACGATGTCGACGGTCGCAAGCACGATCAGCATCGCGGCGACCAGTTCCAGCCATCCGACCATCGTGACGCCGTGGAGGTCGATGATAGACGGCAAAAGCGCGACGTAGAACATCATGATCTTCGGATTGCCGAGCGTCACGGTCAGTCCGGCAAAGAACATTTTTGCCGCAGATCGGCTTTCCGGCAGTTCGCCGTCAGCGCCGTCCGTTCGGGCAAACCACATTTTCCAGGCGAGAAAAAGGAGATAGGCGACGCCTATCCACTTGATCGCAACGAAGACGGGCTGAAAACTCTCGGCGATGGCCGAAAGCCCGGCAACCGCAAAGGACAGCCAGACGGTCTCACCGACCCACATCGCCATCAGGAAGGGCAGCACGTCGCGCCAGCCCTTGGTCAGCACGCGCGAGACAAGTGCGGCGATGCTGGGGCCGGGAGACCCCGCCGCGACGAACAGCGCGGCGGCGAATACGAGCAGGGAAGCCAATGTCATCCGAACCGCCCTTTCAATGTGAAATCAGAACGGCAGCTTCATGCCGGGCGGGATCGGCAGGCCGGCGGTCAGTTCCTTGGTCTTTTCGGCGGTGATCTGCTCGGCACGATCCTTGGCCGACTTGTGTGCGGCAACGATCAGGTCCTCGAGGATCTCGATATCGTCTTCCTTGAACAGCGACGGATCGATCTTCAGGCCGAGCATTTCGCCCTTGCCGTTCATCTTGACGGTGACGAGACCGCCGCCGGCAGTGCCTTCGACTTCAAGAGCGGCGATATCCGCCTGCATCTTTTCCATCTTGGCCTGCATTTCCTTGACCTTGCCCATCATGCCCATGATGTCGCGCATCGGTAATTCCTCTTCTTCTCTTATAGCTCGATGTCGTCGCCGGGCAGGATGTCGCCCTCGGCGGATTCCGCGATGGCCGGTGCCGGCGCATCCTCGACTTCGTTGTCTTCCTCAAGCACGCGAATTCTGACGTCGGTGATCTTGGCGCCGGGAAACTGCGACAGGATCGCCGCGACATCCGGATCGGAGCGCGCATCGGTCATTCGTGCTTCGCGAGCGCTGGCATCAGCCTCCACCAGCGTCGGCTCACCCTCGTCCTTGCTCAGCGAAACGATCCAGTGAATACCGGTCCAGTCCTTCAGCTTGACGCCGAGTTCACCGGGCAGCGTACCGGGACCACCCTCCGTCATGCGGATATCGAGGCGGCCGGGTTCGATCTTAACCAACCGCACGAAATTGCGCACCAGCGCCTTCAGTCTCGGATCGCGGTTTTCGGTGCAGAGATCGACGATGTCATGCAACGAGCGGACGGCAACCTTCGGCTCCGGTTTCTCTGACGGGCGTTCTTCGATGCGGCCGACGGGCATCTCCCGTGGCGTCGTGTTCGGCACCGCCTGCAGCATGGCTGTCGGTCCGCCGGATGGAGCGCGCTGGCCGCCATCGAAGCCACGGGCGTTGACGGTCGCCTGCTGCGCCATCTGTGTGCCGCGCCCGCCGCCATTTCCGCCGCCGCCATTGGGCATAGGCTGGCCATCGCTACTGGCAAAATCCGCCAGCCGCCGCGCCGCATCCTCGGGAGAGGGGAGCGATGCCGCATGCGTCAGCCGGATCAGCACCATTTCGGCAGCACCTGCCGGGCGCGAAGAACCTTCAGCCTCCGGAATGCCCTTGAGCAGCATCTGCCAGATACGCGACAGCGCGCTGACCGCAACATTTTCGGAAAACTCCCGGCCGCGCACGCGCTCGACTTCGCTCAGCGAAGGATCGTCGGCAGCTTCGGGGATATATTTGAACCGGGTGACCAGATGAGTGAAATCGGCCAGATCCGTCAGGACGACGACCGGATTGGCGCCGGCCTCGTACTGCGCGTTGAATTCGGAAAGCGCCGCCGTGATGTCGCCCTTCACGATATGCTCGAACAGATCGACGATACGTGCGCGGTCGGCAAGGCCCAGCATGCCGCGCACGGTATCGGCATGCACGCTGCCGCCGCCATGGGCGATCGACTGGTCGAGCAGCGACAGGCCGTCGCGGGCGGAGCCTTCTGCAGCACGCGCGATCATCGCCAGAGCTTCCTGCTCGGCTGGCACGCCTTCCTTCTCAAGAATCGTGGAGAACAGACCGACCAGATCGGCAGCGCTGATCCGGCGCAGGTCGAAGCGCTGGCAGCGCGACAGGACGGTGATCGGAACCTTGCGGATTTCCGTCGTCGCGAAAATGAACTTCACATGCTCCGGTGGCTCTTCGAGCGTCTTCAACAACCCGTTGAAGGCCTGCGTCGAGAGCATGTGCACTTCGTCGATGATATAGACCTTGTACCGCGCCGAAACCGGGCGGTAGCGCACCTGCTCGATGATCTCTCGGATATCGTCGATACCGGTATGAGACGCGGCGTCCATCTCGAGCACGTCGACATGCCGGCCTTCCATGATCGCCTGGCAATGTTCGCCAGGTTCACGCAGGTCGATCGTCGGGCGGTCGATTTCGGCCGTCTTGTAGTTCAGCCCACGGGCGAGAATGCGTGCGGTGGTCGTCTTGCCGACGCCGCGCACGCCCGTCAGCATATAGGCCTGGGCAATGCGGCCGGTCTCGAACGCATTGGTCAGCGTACGGACCATCGGCTCCTGGCCGACCATCAGGTCGGAGAAATCCTTCGGCCGGTATTTGCGGGCGAGTACCCGATATCCGGTACTGCCCGAAGGGGCAGGGGAAGAGGGATTGATCGATGTCGGCCCGCTGTCGCTCATAAGGTCCTGACTATAGGCCCTCGGGCCTGTACGGGCCATTCCGGCAGTCAGGCGATCTTGACCGGACCGGGTGTTGACCAAGATGAGAAGGTGGGAGGCTGGCACGGCGACCCGTGCCGGGCTCGTTAGGGCTGCTTCCTTCCGGACCTGACCCGGTTGGCGAGTGGCTCGTCCACCACCAACCTCCCGCCGCACATATCGGCAAAAACGCTTCCAAATGCAAGCCAACCCTGTAAAAAACTATCGGAAGCAAAAATCACAACAACGAAAATGCCGGGAGGACCGCTTGCGCGCCTTTGAACTGGACCCACGGCTTGCCAGAGATACCGAGCTCGTGGAAAGCCTCGGCCTCTGTCAGCTCAGGATGATGAAGGACAGCCGCTGGCCCTGGTTCATGCTGGTGCCGCAGCGCAATGACGTGAGCGAGCTGTTCCAGCTGACGCCGCTCGACCAGGCGCTTCTGACCTTCGAGACCAACATGGTCGCGGCCGCGCTTAAAAAGGCCACGGGAGCCGAAAAGATCAATGTGGCTGCTATCGGCAATATCGTTCGCCAGCTGCATGTGCATATCGTCGCACGGTCCGACGGCGATCCGAACTGGCCCGGCCCGATCTGGGGTTATGGTCAAGCGGAACCTTATGAAGATGCAGCCAAGCAGTCGTTGATCAAAAGCCTGACGGAAAATCTCGTATCATGACAAGAAAACTTTTCGAGACGGACGCACCCCATCCGGAGCCTGGCAATCTGACTGCCTTTTCCGGCAACAGGCTCGACCGAAGGGCCGAGTATCGCGCGGATGATTGTATCAGCGAGGCGCTCGCGATCGACGGCACCCATATTCTCGCCTTCGCCGGCGCAAAGCTCATTCTCAAGCACGACGAGCAGGTTCTAGACCCGCTTTTTGCGGCTTATGAACTGGCGGAACTTAAGCCCGATTTCGACAATGCCATCCTGCTTGGCTACCGCGAAAACGGCGAGCCGCGTGTGGCGATACCGGTCGATGGCCCGGCGGAAGAACTCGCCGGCCAGTACAAGCCCACCGATGCCCGTGCGCTCTACCGCGAAGCGCTGATCGACGCGGAACTGCAGGGCGAGGTCGCCCAGGCGATCTCGCTTCTGTCTTGGAACGCCGCCAACCGCTTCTGCGGCAAATGCGGCTCGTCGACGGAAATGAAGATCGGCGGCTACAAGCGGGTCTGTACTCAGTGCCAGCACATGATGTTCCCGCGCACCGATCCGGTGGTGATCATGTTGACGGTCGATCAGGAAAACGATCGCTGCCTGCTCGGTCGCAGCCACCATTTTCAGGAGGGCATGTATTCCTGCCTTGCCGGTTTCGTCGAACCGGGCGAGACGATCGAACATGCGGTGCGCCGCGAGACGGTCGAGGAATCGGGCATCGAGGTTGGTCGGGTGCGTTATCATGCGTCCCAGCCCTGGCCGATGCCGCACTCGCTGATGATCGGCTGTTACTCCGAAGCCATTTCGACCGAGATCACCATCGATCCGCAGGAAATGTCGGATGTCCGCTGGTTCACCCGTGACGAGGTCAGGCACATGCTCGACGCTGGCCCGGATATGAAACCCTTCGGCCCGGCCAGCGGCGCGATCGCCTATCGGCTGATGAAGGACTGGATCGACTGGCCGGACGAGCAATCGGGCGTCGCTTGAGTAACAGTTCCGCGGCCCGATTGAGCAGGCCGGAAACCGGAGGCGCCTGATGACAGTGGCCCGCTCGGAGCGCCTTCTTGTCCTCCTGCAGGTCATGCGGCGGTATCGGCAGCCGGTCAGTGGCGCAACGCTTGCCGCCGAAACTGGCGTCAGCCTCCGTACACTCTACCGCGATATCGCCAGCCTGCAGGCGCAGGGGGCTTTGATCGAGGGGGAGGCGGGGCTCGGCTATGTCCTGAAGCCCGGTTTCATGTTGCCGCCGATGATGTTTTCGCAAGAGGAGATCGAGGCGCTCGTGCTCGGCTCCCGCTGGGTTGCGAAAATGGCGGATCCCATACTCGCGGCAGGTGCCGTGGATGCGTTGCAGAAGATCGCCGCAGTCCTGCCGGCAGAACTCAAGGAAGAGATCGACAACTCCACGCTGCTTGTGGCTGCGCCGCGAAACAGGGAAGACAGGAGCGATCTGGCGATGATCCGCAAGGCGATCCGCGCCGAACACATGCTCCACCTTGCCTATGAGGATGAAAGGGGCGCGCTGACGGAGCGCCGCGTCTGGCCTTTTGCGCTCGGTTTTTTCGACAGTGTGCGGGTGATGGTCGGCTGGTGCGAGCTGCGCCAGGGATTTCGACATTTCCGCACGGACCGCATCATCTCCGCGGTCTCGACAGGAAAGCGTTACCCGCGCCGTCGCCCGGCATTGCTGAAAGAGTGGCGACGGGCGGAAGGCATTCCCACGCCGGGCTAGATCGCTGCTGACAGAATTTGACAGCATGGTGGAATAAATTCCGGTCAGTCTCAACAAGGAGCACTGACATGGTTCATCCTGATTTCACTATTCTTTTCGTCGACAATCCGTTTGCAAGCGCCGCATTTTACCGCGATCTGCTCGGCGTCGAACCGGTGGAAAGCTCACCGACATTCGCACTCTTCGTCCTGTCCAACGGCTTGAAGCTCGGTCTGTGGTCTCGCCATACGGCACAGCCGGCTGTGACGGCAGAAAGCGGCTCGGTGGAAATATGCTACCGGCTCGAAAAGCCTGCTGATGTCGATCGTATTTATAGCGATTGGGCGAGTAAGGGTCTGCGCGTCCTGCAGACGCCGGTGGAGCTGGACTTCGGCTACACCTTCGTCGTGACTGATCCCGATGGTCATCGACTGCGGGTCTATGCAAGGAGCGAAGCAGCTTGAAACACGAAAGGCGGCGTAGAACACGCCGCCTTTTACAAATCACCGGTTAGGATACCCTGCCTCTTTCGGCTTGGCGCGTTGAAGCGCCTTACGCTTTCTGCAGCGCGCCGCGCATCGGGTGGCCCTTGTAGCTGCCGAGGATGCGGACTTTTTCGGAGAAGAACCGCAGTTCTTCCAGCGCGCGGCGCACCGGTGCATCGTCCGGATGGCCTTCGATATCCGCATAAAACTGCGTCGCCACGAACTTGCCGCCCAGCTGATAGCTTTCGAGCTTGGTCATGTTGATGCCGTTGGTGGCAAAACCACCCATTGCCTTGTAGAGGGCTGCGGGGATGTTGCGGACGTTGAAAACGAAGGTCGTGACGATCACGTCTTCCGGATCGTTGCGCTGTACCCACTTCTCGTCGCGCGAGAGAACGACAAAGCGGGTCACGTTGTTTTCCGTGTCTTCGACGTTTTCGGCCAGAATCTCGAGCTTGTAGAGATCGGCAGCAAGACGCGGGGCAAGCGCTGCCATTGAGTGGTCGCCTTTTTCCGCCACCATCTTGGCGGCACCCGCCGTATCGCCGGCAACGACGGCTTTCCAGCCGTTCGAGCGGATGATCTTGCGGCATTGGCCCAGCGCATGGATGTGGCTGTGAACCGTGCGGATTTCGTCATGCTTGACGTCCGGCAGAACCATCAGCTGGAAGCGGATCGGCATGAAATATTCGCCGATGATATGCAGCCGCGATTCCGGCAGCAGCGTGTGGATATCCGCCACGCGACCGGCAATCGTGTTCTCGATCGGGATCATAGCCAGATCGGCTTCGCCGCTTTCGAGCGCCTGGAAGGCATCTTCGAAGGTCGCACAGGGCAGTGGCTCCATATCGGGGAACATGTCGCGGCAAGCCATGTCGGAATTGGCGCCGTAGTCGCCCTGGAAGGCAATGCGATTGGTCAGCGTGGTCATCGTGGGCCTCTTTTTCAGGATTGGCGCGACATCAGGATTGCACGGGCTTTCTCAAGGTCTGCCGGTGTGTCGACGCCGAGCGGAATCGAGTGCACGATCTCGGCATCGATCCGCATACCGGCTTCAAGCGCCCGAAGCTGCTCCAGCCGCTCGCGCATTTCCAACGGCGAGGGGCCGAGCGCGACGAATTTTTCCAGAGCCGCGCGGCGATAGGTGTAAAGGCCGATGTGATGGTAAAGCGGGCCATCACCATAGGGAGCGGTCGCGCGGGTGAAATAGAGTGCCTTCAACCGGGTTTCGGAAATCGGCGAGCCGACGATCTTCACCACATTGGGATTGGTTTTCTCGTGTTCGTCGGTGATTTCGACCGTCAGAGTCGCGATGTCGGTCGAGGGGTTGTCGAGCAGCGGTTGAAGTGAAGCACGTACCACGTCCGCCTCGATCGTCGGCAGGTCGCCCTGGACGTTGATGACGAATTCAGCCTTGCCATCCGGGTCAGCCTTCTGCAGCGCCTCGTAGATGCGATCCGAGCCGGACTGGTGATCCTGGCGGGTCATGACGACATCGAAACCGGCTGCCTTGACGACATCGAAAACGACCTGTTCATCGACGGCGACGACAACACGTCCAGCTTTTGCTTCCTCGGCGCGCTTTGCCACCTGAACGATCATCGGCAGGCCGGCGATGTCGGCAAGCGGCTTGTTCGGCAGTCGCGTCGAGGCCATTCGGGCCGGGATCAGGACCAGTGTTTTTTCTGCTGCCGGTTGTGTCATCGAAGGCCTTCTGTTCTCGCGTCAAGAGTGTCAAATAGTCTCATGCGGCGCGTTTTGTTTCCAATTGCAACGATTTGGCAAAAGACATAGCTTCCGCGCGATTGCAAGATGGCCGTTTGTACCGCAAGTTGGTCCCAAGGGTAGCCAACGAGATGGGAAGGAGCTCTGGATGAACCCCTACGTGAATATGTCGGTCGGCGCGTTGCTGGCCACTGTTTTTGTGATGATGTCGGTTTCGATCGCTTCGGAGGGTATTTTTCATTCTCCGACTCCTGAAAAGGAAGGCTTTGCCATTGCCGCAGCTGAAGAAGCAGCCGGTGGTGAGGCGGCCGCAGCCGAAGCAGCCCCTGCCGCCGTGCCTGTCGGCCAGCTTTTGGCGAGTGCAGATGCCGCAGCCGGTGCTGCAGTTTTCAAGAAGTGTCAGAGCTGTCACTCCATCGAGAAGGGAGGGCCGAACAAGGTTGGCCCTGATCTCTGGGGTCTCGTGAATCGCCCGGTCGCCACGCATGAGGGCTTCTCCTATTCGGCCGGCATGAAGGACTTTTCCAAGGGTGGCCAGGAAACCTGGACCTTTGACCATCTCAACCACTTCCTTGCCGGCCCGAAGGCTTACGTGAAGGGCACGGCCATGGGCTTTGCCGGTATCAAGAACGACAAGGAACGCGCCAATCTGCTCGCCTATATCCGCGAGCAGTCCGACACCCCGGCGCCGCTGCCGGATCCGAACGCGCCGGCGCCGGCAACGAACTGATTTGCACTGCCGAATTTAAAGTCTGACGCCCGGTCCAGCCGGGCGTTTTGCATTCTGTTCTCACGTCAGGTGAGTAGCCACGCCCACATGCTGACGGAGATGACGCCGAAGGCGGTCGTAATGCTGATGACGGAGGCCGCGAGGCTCTGGCTGGAGCGAAATCGCTGGGCAATCAGCCAGGCATTGATGCCCGTTGGAACAGAGGAAGTCAGAACCAGCGCAGCTGTCCAGTCTGGCCGCAGGTTGAGCATATGGCAGGCACCGAAGACGGATGCGGGCAGGATGAAAAGCTTGAGCAGCGCTGAACTGGTCGAAAGCCCAAGGTCACCCTTGATCGGATAGCGGGTCAACGCCATCCCGATGGAAATCAGCGCAGCCGGGCTGGCTGAGCCGGCAATCTGATCGACGACCAGGGCAATGGGTGCATTCATCGACAGGCCGGAAAGATTGAAGGCAAGCCCGAGTGTCAAGGCGATGACGAGCGGGTTGCGAGCAAGGTTTGTCCCCACCTGCTTGAGCACGGCGACAATACCGCGGGCAGCGGTGCCATCCACCTTGGCTGAGGCGCTTTCCATAAGCACTGTACCGACAATCATCATGATCGGCAGATGGATTGCGAGAAGGATGGAGATGGCAACAAGCCCATCTTGTCCGACGATATGATCGACCAGCGGAAGGCCGATGAAGACATTATTGGCGAAGCTTGCCGACATGCCTGCAATCACGGCAACTTTGGCATCACGCCCGAAGGCGCGTTTGGCCATAAATGCCCCGATGGTCCAGGTGATCGCGACACCTATAAAATAGGCGGTCCACAGTCTGAAGGGCGAAACGCCTTCGAAATGCGCGGTTGCTAGCGTGCGGAAGATCAGCATGGGAACGGCGATCTTGAAGACAAATTCGCCCAGCGCATCGCCGGTCTCCGCTTTGAGAAGGCCGGATTTGGCGATCAGCCAGCCGAGCAGAATGAGAATGAAGACCGGGAGGACATTGGCGAGGACGAGCGACACGGTAGGACCTTGGAATATTCCGATCCTATGCGTCTAGCGCATAAGCCTCCGAGCAACAAATGCATATATGCAACCGTGCTCTGATCCAGATCTATAACGGAATGAAAAATCCGGCAGTCAGCCGCCAGTACATCCGTGGCAGCCAACCTTACCGGACGGGATCAACATATGCGAAAACCGTGACGGCCAGATGACAGATGATAAACCTGAACCAATCCGATGCGCGGCTGGCATGGACGCAAAACATTTCTTCTTCCCTTGGCCGGAAAAGGCCACTACCCATGGCGCAGCTTGAACGCAAAAGGAAGAAGACTGAATGCCAAAGTTCGACGTGCTGACCATCGGCAACGCCATCGTCGATATCCTCGCCCGTTGCGAGGATTCGTTTCTTGAAGACAATGCGATCATCAAGGGCGCCATGAACCTTATCGATGCCGAGCGCGCCGAATTTCTTTATTCAAAGATGGGACCTGCAGTCGAGGCGTCGGGTGGTTCGGCCGGCAATACGGCTGCCGGCATTGCAGGTTTCGGCGGCAAGGCCGCCTATTTCGGCAAGGTTGCCGAGGATCAGCTGGGCCAGATCTTCCAGCACGACATCCGCGCGCAGGGTGTTCACTACCAGACAAAGCCGGATGGTCTTCATCCCCCCACGGCTCGTTCGATGATCTTTGTCACGCCCGATGGCGAACGGTCGATGAACACCTATCTCGGTGCCTGCGTCGAACTCGGCCCCGAGCATGTTGAGGAAGAAGTCGTAGCCGAAGCCAAGGTCACCTATTTCGAGGGTTATCTCTGGGACCCGCCGCGCGCCAAAGACGCCATCCGCGAGGCAGCGCGCATCGCCCATGAAAACGGCCGCGAAGTGTCGATGACGCTTTCCGACCCGTTCTGCGTCGGCCGTTACCGCGCCGAATTCCTGGATCTGATGCGTTCAGGCACCGTCGATATCGTTTTCGCCAACAAGCATGAACTGCTGTCGCTCTACGAGACGGAAGATTTCGAACTGGCTCTTGGCAAGATCGCCGCAGACTGCAAGCTGGCCGCGGTCACGCTCAGCGAAGAGGGTGCGGTCATCGTCCGCGCAAGCGAGCGGGTAAAGATCGATGCCTATGCTATCGATGAACTGGTCGATACGACGGGTGCCGGCGATCTCTTCGCCTCCGGCTTCCTCTACGGCTATACGCAAGGCCGTTCGCTGGAAGACTGCGGCAAGCTCGGTTGCCTAGCTGCAGCTGAAGTTATCCAGCAGATCGGCCCGCGTCCGCTGGTATCGCTGAAAGAAGCAGCAGCTGAGGCGGGCCTTATTTAAAGGCTTCGCCCGGGTAAACACCCCAGACTTCGCCTTGGGCTACCCAGCCCTCGGCACCACCGGTTTCCGCCTGGCACCAGTCGCCGTTGCATTCCTTGATGGTAAGCTGAACACCCGGCTGAAGCTTCGCGATGATCGCGGCCGAGCTTTGCGGGTCGCGGCGCATGTTGACATAGATGTCCTGGCCCTTCCCGCGCATCCATGGAGCCGCAACTGCCGTACGCTCGCCCGAAAGCAGCGCCTGGTTCACCCAGCCCTCGGTGCCCTCAGCGTCACGCACGCGCCGCCAGTTGTCATATTCCTGGATGATTTCCATGGGCGTACCTGCCTTCATGTACATCCATGAAACCGCATAATCGGTGCTCGGCCCGATACGGATATTGACTTTCTTTGATTTCAGACTGGCAAAACGCGGTAGCGGCAGGCCGCTTGCACCTTTTGCAGCGCCCTGTGCATAGACAGGCACGATAGCGGAGAGCGTTGCGATCAGGGGAAAGCAGATGGCTACGATGATGATGATGAGGCGGCGCATTTTTGTGGATCCTGACTGACGATCCGCGGATGTGCTTCATGGCCCGTTTGCGAGGTTTTGTTTGTCTTCGCCGGTGGGTCTGCTAGAACGCCCAAGGATAGGATCGACTATCGCGCGACTTGGTTAATGACCTGCTAAAATTGCGGTGGCGGAGCGATGACTGCGAAGAAAAGACCCAGGGTTTATATCACGCGCAAGCTACCGGACGCCGTCGAGACGCGCATGCGCGAACTCTTCGACGCCGAGCTCAACATCGATGACCGGCCGCGTTCACGCGAAGAGCTTGCGGCCGCGATGGCGAGTGCCGACGTACTTGTACCGACAATCGCGGACAAGATCGATGCCGAGCTTCTGGCCTCAGCAGGTCCGCAACTGAAGCTTATTGCCGGTTTTTCCAACGGTACGGATCACATCGATGTCGATGCGGCGGCTGAGAAGGGCATTACCGTCACCAATACGCCGAACGTCCTGACCGAGGACACGGCGGACATGACGATGGCGCTCATCCTTGCCGTCAACCGTCGCCTTGCTGAAGGCTCGCGTATTTTGACCGACAATCCCGGCGATTGGGCCGGCTGGAGCCCGACCTGGATGCTCGGACGCCGGATTTGGGGCAAACGGATCGGTATTATCGGGATGGGCCGGATCGGCACTGCGGTCGCAAGACGCGCCAAGGCTTTCGGCCTATCCATCCACTATCATAACCGCAAGCCGGTCAATCAGGCGACAGAGAGCGAACTGGAGGCGACCTATTGGGACAGCCTCGACCAGATGCTGGCCCGCGTCGATATCGTTTCGGTGAATTGCCCGTCGACACCCGGAACCTTTCATCTTGTGTCAGCCCGGCGCCTTGCGCTGATGCAGCCGACGGCGATCATCGTCAACACGGCGCGTGGCGACATCATCGACGAGATGGCGATGATCAAGCTTCTGCGTGAAGACAAGATCGCCGGTGCTGGCCTCGACGTTTATCAGAACGAGCCGGCGATCAACCCAAAACTCGTCAAGCTTGCGAATGAAGGCAAGGTCGTTCTGTTGCCCCATATGGGTTCGGCCACGATCGAGGGCCGGATCGACATGGGCGATAAGGTCATCATCAATATCCGAGCCTTTTTCGACGGTCATCGCCCGCCGAACCGTGTTCTGCCCGGCCGGAATTGAATTCAGGCCGGGGTCGGCTCGAGCTGCTTGCGCATTTCGATGAAGGTGATCCGGTCAAAGCCCGGATGAGACTTTTCTGCCGTCTTCTGAAATCCCCAGCGGCCGAAGGTCGTGTGGTTGCCGACAAGCTCGATGCGCGTTTCCAGCCTGAGCGCCGGCAGATTCAGTTCATGCGCAGTATCTTGCGCAACCTTCAGCAGCCGGCGGCCGACCCCCTTGCCTTGTTGACCCGGCGCGACCGCGAGTTTCCCGACATAAAGGCAATCGGTTTCGGGTTTCAGGAACACGCAACCGACCAGACAGTTTTCCTCCAGGGCGGCGAATGCAATCTCGCTCGTGGCCTTTTGCGCGAGTGAGGCAAGTGTCAGCCGGTGTGCCGAGGAGGGCGGATCGATGATCTCGTCCATGTAGGAGAAGGAAGAGAGGATAAGCGCGAGCAATTCGTCCCAGCGGCCAAAGCCGTTGTCGATCCTGATAATGGTGATCATTCTGCCGACGACCTCTTTCTGCGTTTGTATCTGATCGTGTCGAACCGGGCCGAAAGCGCATCGTAGAGCATCAGTCGGCCGACGAGCGGTTCGCCGATGCCGGTGATCAGCTTGATGACTTCCATCGCCATCAGAGTGCCGATGACGCCGGTCAGAGCCCCGACCACGCCGGTCTCCGCACAGGCAGGGATCAATCCTTCCGGCGGCTTTTCGGGAAACAGGTCGCGATAGGTCGGGTTGAGCACGCCGTCTGCGCTGCTCTCATAGGGCTTGAGCGCCGTGACGGAACCATCGAAGCGCCCGACGGCGCCGGTGACGAGCGGGATCCTTGCCGTCTCAGCGGCGTCCGCCGCCGCATATCGCGTATCGAAATTGTCGGACCCGTCGACAAGAAGATCGAAGCGCGGCAGATGCAGCCTCGCCCATTCGGGCGAAAACCGTTCCTCGAAATCGACGACCCGGACATGCGGATTGAGGCGGGCGATCTTGTCGCGCGCGCTTTTCGTCTTCATTTCGCCGATCGTGCCGGAATCATGGATCACCTGGCGCTGCAAATTGGAAAGCGATACCCGGTCGTCATCGGCGATGCCGATCGTGCCGATACCGGCTGCGGCGAGATATTCCAGCACGGGGGCACCAAGGCCACCGGCGCCGATCACCAGAACACGGGCGGCTTTCAGCTTCTGTTGGCCGGTTCCGCCGATTTCCGGCAGCAGGATATGGCGTTTGTAACGCTCGATCTCGTCCGGGGTGAGTGCCGTCTCCGGCAGTTGCGAAGCCTGGTTTTCCATGATCGATTTCATATCACCACCACCTCTTCCGGTTAAGCATCTATCGTCAGGCTTTTCCCGGCGTCACGCTTCCATGGCTCACCGTAAAGAACTGTGCGCGGTCTCCGAGGGCTACAAACATCGATTGGTCGGTGCCGGTCATAAAGGCCTGTCCGCCGAGCCCATCTACCAGATCGAACAATGTCGCACGCCGCCCCTCATCGAGATGCGCGGCGATTTCGTCGAGCAACAGGATAGGTGCGAAACCGGTCATATCCGCCGTCAATCGGGCATGGGCGAGAATGAGCCCGATCAGCAATGCCTTCTGCTCTCCGGTGGAGCATCGCGAAGCCTCGATATTCTTCTCCTGATGGCGCACGAGAAGATCGACGCGGTGCGGGCCTTCGAGTGTACGGCCCGCGGCTGCGTCACGCCCGCGTCCGTTGCGCAGGGCGATAAGATAATCCTCTTCCAGATCAGCCGCCGGGCGATCCATGCCGCCATCCATGAAACCTTCGAGTGCCAGGGCCGGTGTCGGGAACGGTGTCTCGGCGGAATTGACCGAGAGAGACTGGAGCAGGCCCAACATTTCATGCCGTGCGGCAGCCATGGCTATCCCGAGTTCCGCCATCTGCGTTTCTATCGCCGTCAGCCACGCAGGATCAAAGCGCCCCTCCGAAAGAAGTCGGTTACGGCTGCGCATGGAACGCTCGAAGTCGCTTGCCCTTCGAGCGTGGGTGGGATCGAGCGAAAGCACAAGCCGGTCGAGAAAGCGCCGCCGGTCCGATGACGAGCCGGTAAACAGCCCATCCATCGACGGCGTCAGCCACAACACGTTCAGATGGTCGGAAAGCTCCTCGGTGGATTTGGCCGGCGTGCTGTTGATCCTCAGCTTGCGGCTGACACTCTCGCCGTCACCCGGCTCTGTGCCCGTGCCGATTGCAACCTCGCCCTGCATTCCGTCGAGATCGACAAAGATGGCAAAACCTCCGTCAGCACCCACCCGTGTCACGTCAGTAAGCACGGCGCGCCTGAAACCTCGCCCGGGTGAAAGGAAGGATATTGCCTCCATCAGGTTGGTCTTGCCGGCACCGTTTTCTCCCGTCAGCACCACATGCCTGCTGTCGAGCACAAGCGAAGCTGCCGCGTAATTGCGGAAGTCGGTAAGCTTAAGCCGTGAGATCGAAGTCTTTTGCGCCATGGAGAATCGCGGTTTGCCTGTTGCACAGGAGCTAAGGATTTGCATGGCAGAACGCAAGCGATTGGATCGATTGAGCCAGTGAACCCGCCCCGCGTGATGTCCCCAGCGACTAAAGTCCCAATTCTTCGTCCGTTAGTATATCGGCAACAAGTTATGATTAATGAAAGCTTAGGGTGATTGGATAACAGTGAGTTAAACTTTCGCGGGTAGGCTTCATTGTAGAGTGATGCCGCGTGCAATCCGTAAAACGGCTCAACATGGGACCGGGGGCAAAATGAGAAATCAAGACCAGAAGGCCGTTCTTGCCGAGCGCCTGAATTTCGTCGGGCTCGGAGAGATTGAGCGCCGCCATCTCGCGAATGTCCAACCGGTAGTCACAGGCGCCGTCGGCCCGGCTCTTGATGCTTTCTATCAGAAAGCCAAGGCGCATCCGCATACCGCTAAATTCTTTTCCAGCGACGCTCACATAACGCATGCGAAAGAACGTCAGGCGAGCCATTGGGACGTCATCTCGTCCGGCCGGTATGATGGCGATTATGTCGATGCGGTTTCCGCGATCGGCAAGACGCATGCCCGGCTTGGCCTTGAGCCGCGCTGGTATATCGGTGGCTATGCACTCATTCTCGACGGCATCATCCGTGCCGTCATTGCCAAGGAGATGAAGGGGTTCTTCCTCGACAAGAAGGCCGGTGTGCTGGCAGATCACCTTTCAGCAGTGGTCAAGGCGGCGATGGTCGACATGGACTATGCCATCTCGGTCTATCTGGAAGCGCTGGAAGACGGTCGCCGAAAGATAGAGGAAGAACGCGTTGCGGCCAAGCAGGAGCAAGATGGCGCTCTCGAGGCATTGGGGCAGGCGCTGAAGGATCTTGCCGGTGGTGATCTGACGGCAGAGCTTGATCAGGAACTCGCGCCGAATTTCCATACACTCAAGGCTAACTACAATTCCTCAGTTGCCGCACTGGATGCGGCTATGGGGGAAATCAATCAGTCTGTCGGTCAGGTTCGTGCAGAAGTCGGCGATATCTCAACTGCGGCGGACAACATGGCGAAGCGCACCGAACAGCAGGCGGCGTCGCTCGAACAGACCGCAGCAGCGCTCGAGCAGATTACAGCACTGTCCGGTCAGGCGGCCAAGCGAACGCAAGAGGTGCAGACCATCATCCGCGAATCGGCGGTAGAGACGCAGAGGAACGGCGAGGTTGTCCATCAGGCGATCTCCGCCATGGACGATATCGCGGAATCATCGCAAAAGATGACCCAGATCATCGGCGCAATTGACGAGATCGCATTCCAGACGAACCTGCTGGCATTGAATGCTGGTGTCGAAGCGGCGCGTGCAGGTGAGCAGGGCAAGGGTTTTGCTGTCGTTGCCCAGGAAGTGCGTGAATTGGCACAAAGATCGGCCGCGGCGGCCAAGGAGATCAAGGAGTTGATCGATCGCTCCGCAGGTGATGTGCAACGCGGTGTCGGTCTCGTCAATCGTGCCGGCGAAGCGCTGACCGGCATAGGCACGCGGGTAAAGGCGATCGACGAACACATTACCTCGATCGCCTATTCTGCGCAGGAGCAGGCATCCGGCATCGATCAGATCAACGCTTCTGTTCGCAGCATGGACCAGATTACCCAGCAAAATGCCGCGCTGATGGAGGAAACGAATGCCGCAGCCCAGAGCCTCGTCAGCATTAGCGGTAGCCTTGCCACGCTCGTGGCGCGTTTCAGAACGAGCGGTTCGGCAAGTGTTTATCAGGAGCGCCCCAGGCTCCGTGCCTGATCGAAGGCTGGACCGGATCCAGGACATCCTCTAAATCCCGGCCCACATTCAGGTTTGGAAGAATATGGAGAGGATTGCTGCCGTGAGTGACGAGACTAGACTGGTGCAGCTTGAGGAATTGGCCGCCCATCAGGCCAAGGTAATCGATGAACTGTCCGATCAGCTTGCCGAGCAATGGAAAGTGGTTGAGCAAACCCGTGCCAAACTCGATCGGTTGACCGAGCGTTTTCTGACACTGGAGGAATCGACCCGCGAGGCGGCGCCAGTGACAAGGCCTCCGCATTACTGATCGGAATAACTCCGGCGAAGCGGGACCGGTCCTGCGTCCCCAACTGCTTGCAAGCAAATAGACGGATTGGTTTCGTATTTCGAGGAAAGGCGGAAAAACTTTAAGCAGGCGCACGGCGAAATCGCCTGAGCGCTATATATTCCCATAGCGCTACGCCAAGAAGACTGGCGGCGGCCATAAGCTGAAGCAGGTAGTTTTCTGCGTAGGGAACAAGAATAAACCCCGCGAGAATGGCTGTGATCCCGGCGCAATGCGACCACGGCACGCTGCGTGACGATACCGCCTTCATCCATAGGGTGCCGGCAAGAAACAGCAGCGGGCCGCCGAGAATCGCCAGCGCATTGGCGTGGTCACTCTGGTTGTGGGGATGCGTGAGTGTGAAATCCTCTCCCACCGCGGTCAGGATAATGCCTGCAACGATCGGCAGATGCCCGTAGGTGAAAAGATGGTCGGCTGTGTTTTGCGGCTCGGTCGTATCTTCCGCCGTGTCGGCTGCGCGTTCCTGTCCGTCGTGGAAATAAATCCACCACATCAAAACGGTTGTCAGGAAAGCCAGGACGAGAACCAGAAAGATGATGCTGCCCTCATCGGCGTGGTCAGAGGCGGTCTTGCCGGTGGTGATGATCGTTTCGCCAAGCGCGATAATGACAAAAAGGGCGCATCGTTCGGCGAGGTGTTCGCCATTTACATCAAGTGTTTCGGCAGGCGAGGCGCCGATCCCCGGCGTCCAGTAACGAACGAGGGGTGCCGAATATTCGATTGCCAGTGCTGCGATCCAGAACACGACACGGCTTTCCGGACTGACAAGACCGCCCGCGACCCAGAAAGCGCTGGAGACGAGTAGCCACATAGTGATGCGCGCGAATGTCATGAACGAGCTGGCGTCGGTCCCTTTGAAGGCATACAGCGCGAACAACGAGCGGCTGAGCTGCATCGCCGCATAGGCCAGTGCGAAAACCAGCCCCGCCTCATCAAAGGCTTTTGGCAGGGCGATCGCCAGTACGATACCGAGAAACATCAGCCAAAATAGAAGCAATCTTACCGGCACGACTTCGGCATCGAGCAGGTTGGTCACCCATGTCGTGTGGATCCACACCCACCAGAGTGCGAAAATGAAGATCAGGGCATCGAATGCGATCCCGAAGGAAAAATCCGATGCCAGCGTCTGTGACAGCTGGATCAGCGCGAAGACAAAAACAAGATCGAAAAACAGTTCGGGAAAGCTCGCCTTGGTCGATTCGGCGTCGTCCTTGCGCAGCCAGTGATGTTTGCCTTCAGCCATTCTCGTTTTTATCCTCCTTCCATGGCAAGCCGAAGGACGGATTTAGGGCGGCGAATCATAAGTGGAGAGGATGGTCGGGAATATTTGCTGGGCTACAGGGGGTAGAAAAACAAAAAGGCCGGGGCAAGCCCGACCTTTCCAATCCCGTTCATTGTGCCAGTACATCCGTGGTCACGTCAAACGGGTCAAGCATTCCGTCTCGGCTGCATTTCTGATCATTATGACCGCGCAGCTCTGTGGCACTCATCATCTCTGAAATAGGTTAATGGACCGTTAAGTGGATCCGCTGCCTGCTTCGAAGTGGCACGGTTGCCCGTATTCGCCTCAGTATTTGTCGGAAATGCCGTTGGATTTTAAATAGGATGGCGCTCAGGTCGTTTCAAGACCGTCGCCGGGACCGATAAGTGACGGTGATCTGGAAGCTCGCGGCGACCGGGTCGCCGCGAGCAAAGCTTTATTAGGCAGCCTGCAGCTGGTCAGCTGCAACCTTGCCGGAACGGCGGTCCGTTACCAGCTCGAAGGAGAGCTTCTGGCCGTCCTGAAGCTGGCCGAGGCCTGCACGCTCAACAGCGGAAATGTGAACGAAAACGTCCGCACCGCCATCATCAGGAGAAATGAAGCCGTAACCCTTGGTCGCATTGAACCACTTAACTGTACCCGTCGCCATATCGATGCCTTTCTTTGCAATGACCGACAGCCCCTCCCGGAAAACCGGAAGGAACAGATTGAACTTCGAACTTTGCAGAGTAGAACGTCGCAAGCGTGGCAGTAGCCCGGTGCTGGCCATCAGACAAATTTCGATCATACGCACTTAGGGCTTGCCCCAATGTTCGTCAAGATTGATGCGATGCTGCGGGGACGTATCGGGTTGATACTGCAATCTTTAAGGGTAATCGCAAAGGTCTATATATATCAACGGCTTGATGGCTAGAAACCAGCATTGAAAGTGCTAGGTCGTGCTCTAGATCGCTGTGATTAAGGCATTAAATACAGAAAACCCGGCGCGGGAGGAGGTGCGCCGGGTTTCTGAAACTGACCAACAACCGGGAGGAGGAGGTGTTGCTGGTCCCATCGAGGACACTGGGAGGAGGAGTGCGTCCGTCGATGATTTGACTATACAGGAGGCGAGCCTAAAAAACAGCCATGATTACGCACCGCAGTATTGCGCGTCGCGCATGGCTGCATACGCTTGCCTGGAAGCGATTCATGCGCAATGTTTGCGGCATGAGTCTTATGTCCGTCCAAGCCTTTTTCGCCCAGCGCGCGCCCAACATCAAAGTGATCGTTACCGAAGCCAGTTCCGCGACGGTTCCTCTGGCTGCTGCCGCACATGGGGTAGAGCCGGATCAGATCGCCAAAAGCATATGTTTGCGCGCTGGCGAAGAAACCATGATTGTAGTGATGGCTGGTACTGCTCGCCTGGACAACAAGAAATTCCGTTCCCGCTTCGGTGCCAAGCCGCGCATGCTCGGTGGCGAAGAGGTTATTGAAATCACCGGCCACCCGGTCGGCGGCGTATGCCCCTTCGGATTGGCTTCGCCGCTATCGGTGTATTGCGACATCTCCCTCAAGCGCTTCGACGAAGTCGTACCAGCAGCCGGTGCTACCAATTCGGCAGTTCGGATCAACCCCGTCCAAATGGCCGAGTTGACGGGCGCCGTCTGGATTGACGTCGCCCAGGATGTGGTTGCGGCTGGTGAAGCACCGTCGCTGTGAAGGCGATCAGAAGCGGTCGCCCAGATAACGCTGGTACCATGCCTGCTTGCTATCCGCAGAGGCCGAAGCGACGGCATAACCGATTGCAAATCCTGCCGCACCGATAAGGGTGAATAGGGTGGTTGTCGCCGCCGGGTGCTCTTTGATCGTACCTGCCACCGAATTGGCTTCCGAAGAGACGTAATTTGCCGCACTGCTGGCACGATCTGCAACCCGCTCGTAAACCTCGCCGGTCTTTTCCGACATAAGTGCACGCAACCTGGATATCTCGGAACGCAGGCCCTGAATCTCTTCAGCGATCGCGCTGTCGCTCGGCTGATGATCGAATGAAGCGATAGCGTTTTCGCGGGTAAAGCTTTTGACTGACTCTGCCATTCCGGCCTCCATCATCTTGATCCTGGAGACCGTTCAACTTTCGACGCGATGATTAGGTTCCCTGGTCCGTCAAAATACCGCGCAAGAATTGGGGGACTGCAATCAGCGCGTTTGTATCAAAGCGCCGGCCAGAGCTTCCAGCTGCTCTTTTTCAGCGGAACCTTTCTGAAGCGAGTTCACAAGAATCAAGGCGAGTGCTTCACCATCAGCACTCGCCTTGTCGATGCCATGCTCGGCGCATGTTGCATCAAAGACCTGCTGTACCAGGGTGAGCTGTTCCGGATTCACCGGATTTCGGATCAACTGAGTCGGCATCAAACCCTCGCGTCGCGGTTGGGACCCAATGGCAGACAAGTCAGTTCCCGACTTTGCCTGGGCAGGTCAAAAGCACGAGCACAGCCTTGTGGATCGCAAGCCTGTGTCATCGAAATGTCCTTACCCGGGCGGCAATCTGATATCCGGTCAATGAAATGGCAACAACAAGTTAGCGCGGGTACGATTTGGGGGTTAAAAAATGCGGTCTAAATTCTATCGCGATATGTAATCGGGTTTCGGGCGGCGCGTGTGCAGCACTACGCCCGAAAGGCCGAAAGCCAATTTAAGCCATGCCAGCTGGGTCACCTGTAGGCAACAGAGCCGGATCGAGAACGGGATCCTGTGGATTCTTGTTATCCCCTTTGTCTTGCGCAGGTGTCAGGGGTGGCTTTTCCTGGATTCTGTCCGGCACTCCACCTGTTGGTGTTGGCCCGCGTGGCGTATCTGTCGCCGGATTGGGGATCGGATCTCTGTTCGGCATCACAACCTCCTTTTGTGGATTTCATAAAACCCAACGGAGATAGGCTGACTAGGTTCCAGCTTTATTGCGGCTTGCTGCGCCGGACAAATGCCCGGCGCAGGGCATCGGTTATGGAGTGGCTTTTGGGCTTTCAGCGGCAGGGTCGCTTGGTTGCCCCGCCTGCTTCATCTCCTGTTGCGCTGGAGTGGAAGCAATGCTCGCGGTGGTGATTTCCTTGTCCACCGCATTGGAAGCCGTCACTTTATGACCGGCGCAATCCGCGAGTGCTGCGGATGACGTAAGGCCGATGACGGCAGCGACGACGAGAAATGTCTTCATGTCCATTCTCCTTTCGCTTGTTGCGCTGAGGAGGATAACAAGTAATGTCCAGCTGCCCAAATCACGAATACGCGTAAGGCTTGTGTAATCGACACACAACGTCGATGGGACACAGTCACATCAGCTTCTGCAAGACCTCTCGGCCGACAAAGATATCCGTCTTGCCCGCTTCGTGTTCAGGATGGCTGAACTCGAAGACAAGTTTCTCGGACATTTCCAGGGCCTGCTTGAGATTGACGAGTGCTACTGGCACTCGTTGGTCGCCGTTCCGAACGACGGCCTCGAAGATTTTGTTCATGGCTCCCTCCCCGAGCGCTGAACGCGGCAGTCCGGAATTCTTCCCTTTATCTGCCTGACGCATAACTTCAGTAGCCTCTGATATTACCAAATCCGGAATTTTCTGGAAAGCCATGGTTTTCAAGGTAGAGAGCCACGTCTCGGAACGGTTGGCTGAAGATCTAGTTATCTTCTTCATGTTCTGTTTGCCTTTTACCCCTCCTTAAATCGCCGCATTTAGAGTCCAGCGGAAACCTGATGGCAAAAGGCCTGCTGTTTTTTCGCAGGCATAAGACGGGAGACCGCCGGCTCGCATGGTAGCCAGAGGCAAATCAGACAAGCGCGTCGAACCTTCCTTCGAAGCATCGCACGACGAAGACCAGGACGAATTTCGCCTTGAGGCTGACGATCGCATTGTCGGTCATCGCAAGGCGTTTAAACGCGCGCCCAAGTCTGATGCGAAGGTCGACACGGCCCGTCGCCAAAAACGGGGGTCCGCAAAACCTGGATCTCGCCGCGGCGGTGGTTCTGCCGGTGGCGGATTATTCGCTCCGTTGCGCAGGCTGATCTACTGGTGCGTCGTTCTCGGTATCTGGGGTGCAATCGGCATAGGCGGCCTTGTACTTTATTACGGCGCGCAAATGCCGGCGGCCAGCAGCTGGTCGATTCCCGATCGTCCGCCGAACATGAAGATCACCGCGATCGACGGTTCCGTCATTGCCAATCGCGGTGCGACCGGCGGCGAGGCCTTGGCGCTGGAAGAAATGTCGCCTTACCTTCCTCAGGCGGTGATTTCGATCGAGGATCGGCGTTTCTATTCACATTTCGGCATCGACCCGTTGGGTCTTGCGCGTGCCTTCGTCAACAACCTGACCGGCCAACCGATCCAGGGTGGCTCGACGATTACCCAGCAGCTGGCAAAGAACCTGTTTCTCTCTCCGGATCGCACTTTCGAGCGAAAAATCCAGGAAGTGCTTCTGTCTTTCTGGCTGGAGCACAAGTTCACCAAGGACCAGATCCTCGCCATGTATCTGAACCGGGTTTTCTTCGGCTCTGGTGCCTATGGCGTCGAGGCGGCATCAAGGCGCTATTTCAACAAGTCCGCCCGCGATGTGAACCTCGGTGAGGCGGCGACGCTCGCCGGCCTTCTGAAGGCACCTTCACGGCTCTCTCCTGCCCGCGATCCGAAAGCGGCCGAAGAGCGTGCTCAGGTCGTCCTCGGTACGATGCGCGAAGAAGGCTACATAACCGACAGCGATTTCAACAAGGCGATGGCGCAGCCGCCTTCCCATGCAAAGAGCTACTGGTCCGGCCCGCAGCATTATGCCGCCGATATGGTCGTGGACGAGGTGAAAAGCCTGATCGGCGAGCCGAAGGTTGATGTCACCGTCGAAACGACCATCGACCTCAAGCTTGAAGAAGCGGCCGACAAATCGCTGAACGACGTCCTGAAAAAGGAAGGAGGCAAGCTGAACGCCTCCCAGGCTGCGCTGGTTTCGGTTGACGCGACGGGAGCGATTCGCGCCGTTGTCGGCGGGCGCGATTATGTCCAGAGCCAGTTCAATCGTGCCTTCAAGGCCAAGCGTCAGCCGGGATCGGCATTCAAGCCGTTTGTTTATGCATCCGCACTCGAAGCCGGTTACGGTCCCGACACGATCGTAAACGACGCGCCGGTGAAGATCGGTAACTGGACGCCGGAAAACTATGAGAAGGAATATAAAGGTCCGGTTCCGCTCTCCTATGCCCTGGCACATTCGCTGAACACGGTTGCGGCACAGCTGGTCATGGCCGTGGGTCCGGAAAAAGTGGTCTCGATGGCGCATCGACTCGGCGTCGATTCCGATATCCAGCCAAATGCCTCGATTGCACTTGGCACTTCGGAAGTCTCGCTGGTGGAGCTGACGTCATCTTACGCAGCTTTCATGAACGGCGGCTACAAGGCGACGCCGCACATCGTCAAACGCATCACCGATCCGGATGGCAAGGTTCTGTACGAGGCCGATTACAGCAATCCACCGCGTGTATTGAGCGAACCCATCGCCGCCACGATGAACGGCATGATGTCCGGTGTCATTCGCGAGGGTACCGGTAGGGCGGCACGGCTTGACGGCTGGCAGGCGGCCGGAAAATCGGGGACGACGCAGAATTCCCGAGATGCGCTTTTTGTCGGCTTTACCAGCATTCTGACGACTGGTGTGTGGTTCGGCAATGACGACGGCAGCTACATGAAGAGGGTTACCGGCGGCACGTTGCCTGCCAAGGCCTGGAAGGAATATATGACTGTAGCGATGAAGGGATATACGCCGACGCCCTTGTTTGGTTTCGGCAACGGCGCTCAGTTGCCGCCCGCAACCGATCAGCCGCAGTCGCCCTCCACTTCGATCGGCGACATCATTTCCGGCATCCTGCCTGGAGCCTCTCAGGAGCAACCGGAATATTCGGGCTCTGACAGTTTTCCGCCGGCGCCACCGGCACCTGCCGGCTCGGATATCGTTCGCTCGCGCCCGCTGCCGCCGGTGCAGCCGCAGGCAGAGGCTGCCCTGCCGCCGGCCCGAAACATTGATCGGCCGGCTTCACCGCAGCCTCCGGGCGCCATTCCCTGCGCTTATGGCGATAACGCCATCTGCAACAACGGTAATGGTGGCACGGTTTACGATAATCGGCAGCAGCGCCAATATCGCGGCAATACCGACGCCGAACAGGCCGGCGGCTACCGCGATTATCGCCAGTATAAAGGCCCGTATGATTCGCAGGCTCCCGTGCCGCCCGGAAGCGTTGGTGGCGGCCCTATGCCTTCCGGAGATGTCGGCGCTGACGGCGGCCATGTCTACCAGCCGCAGCAAGCTCGCAGGACCACATTGCTTGACGTCATCATGGGCCAGTAATGTCTCCGGCGGCATGCTTGTATGCGTCAGCTGATGAATCGCGCTTTTTGCCGGAAGGCTGGCGATTTCCTGCCTTGCAGTCGGAAAAACCCGTCCTTATATACGCCGCATGACGGTAGCGCTGGCTGCCAAGGAATTCAAAAGACCATCCCAGTCGAGGAACTGTCAGTGGAATGCCTTTCGGGGTCCCGACGGTTCGCTTAAAGGAGAGAGAAGATATGGCTAAAGTAATTGGCATCGACCTCGGTACCACCAACTCCTGCGTCGCCATCATGGATGGCAAGGATGCGAAGGTTATCGAGAACGCCGAAGGCGCGCGCACCACGCCCTCCATGGTCGCATTCACCGAAGACGGCGAACGTCTCGTCGGCCAGCCGGCCAAGCGCCAGGCGGTGACCAACCCGACCAACACCCTGTTTGCAGTCAAGCGCCTGATCGGCCGCCGCTTCGAAGACCCGACGGTCGAGAAGGACAAGGGCCTTGTTCCGTTCGATATCGTCAAGGGCGATAACGGCGACGCATGGGTCAAGGCACACGACAAGAACTATTCCCCGGCTCAGGTTTCCGCGATGATCCTTCAGAAGATGAAGGAAACCGCTGAATCCTACCTCGGTGAAAAGGTCGAAAAGGCCGTCATCACCGTTCCGGCATACTTCAACGACGCGCAGCGCCAGGCAACCAAGGATGCCGGCCGCATCGCCGGTCTTGAAGTTCTCCGTATCATCAACGAGCCGACCGCTGCTGCCCTTGCCTACGGCATGGACAAGAAGGACGGCAAGACGATCGCCGTTTACGACTTGGGTGGCGGCACCTTCGATATCTCGGTTCTGGAAATCGGCGATGGCGTCTTCGAAGTGAAGTCGACCAATGGCGATACCTTCCTGGGCGGTGAAGACTTCGACATGCGTCTGGTCGAATATCTTGCAGCCGAGTTCAAGAAGGATCAGGGCATTGACCTGAAGAACGACAAGCTTGCCCTGCAGCGCCTCAAGGAAGCTGCGGAAAAGGCCAAGATCGAACTGTCGTCCTCGCAGCAGACCGAAATCAACCTGCCGTTCATCACGGCTGACGCTTCCGGTCCGAAGCACCTGACGCTGAAGCTGACCCGCGCCAAGTTCGAAAGCCTGGTCGATGATCTGGTTCAGCGCACTGTCGCACCGTGCAAGGCAGCACTGAAGGATGCCGGCGTGACTGCAGCCGAGATCGACGAAGTCGTTCTCGTCGGCGGCATGAGCCGCATGCCGAAGGTGCAGGAAATCGTCAAGCAGCTGTTCGGCAAGGAGCCGCACAAGGGCGTCAACCCGGATGAAGTCGTAGCCCTCGGTGCTGCTATCCAGGGCGGCGTTCTTCAGGGCGACGTCAAGGACGTTCTGCTTCTCGACGTGACCCCGCTGTCGCTTGGCATCGAGACCCTCGGCGGCGTCTTCACCCGTCTGATCGACCGTAACACGACGATCCCGACCAAGAAGAGCCAAACCTTCTCGACCGCTGACGACAACCAGCAGGCCGTGACGATCCGCGTTTCCCAGGGTGAGCGCGAAATGGCGGCAGACAACAAGCTGCTCGGCCAGTTCGACCTCGTCGGCCTGCCGCCGGCACCGCGCGGCATGCCGCAGATCGAAGTCACCTTCGACATCGACGCCAACGGCATCGTCCAGGTTTCGGCCAAGGACAAGGGTACCGGCAAGGAACAGCAGATCCGTATCCAGGCTTCCGGTGGTCTTTCTGACGCCGATATCGAGAAGATGGTCAAGGACGCCGAAGCCAATGCCGAAGCCGACAAGAAGCGTCGTGCAGGCGTTGAAGCCAGGAACCAGGCCGAAAGCCTGATCCACTCCAGCGAGAAGTCGCTCCAGGAGTATGGCGACAAGGTCACCGAAGCCGACCGCAAGGCGATCGAAGATGCGATTGCTGCGCTGAAGACCTCGGTCGAAGCTTCCGAGCCGGATGCCGATGACATCCAGGCAAAGACGCAGACCCTCATGGAAGCTTCCATGAAGCTTGGCCAGGCCATCTACGAGGCCCAGCAGGCTGAAGGTGGTGCCGAAGGCGGCAAGGACGACGGTGTTGTCGATGCCGACTATGAGGAAATCAAGGACGACAAGAAGTCGGCCTAAGGCTCCGTTGACGGAAGCCTCAATATAGTCGACTAAAAGTTCCGGCTGCCTTGTGCAGCCGGACTACGTTTCCGGAGCCGGATACCTGAATGGCCAAAGCAGACTTTTACGAAATCCTGGGCGTCGCCAAATCGGCGGACGAGAAGGAGCTGAAGAGCGCCTTCCGCAAGATGGCCATGAAATACCACCCGGACAAGAATCCCGGTGACGCGGAGGCCGAAAAGAAGTTCAAGGAACTGAACGAGGCCTACGAAACCCTAAAGGACCCGCAGAAGCGCGCAGCCTATGATCGTTACGGTCATGCAGCCTTCGAACAGGGCGGCATGGGCGGTGGCGGCGGTTTCGGCGGTGGTGCCGGCGGCTTCTCCGACATTTTCGAAGACATCTTTGGCGAGATGATGGGCGGCGGTCGTGCGCGCCGTTCCGCCGGCGGTCGCGAACGCGGCGCCGATCTTCGCTACAACATGGAAATTTCGCTGGAAGAGGCATTTTCCGGCAAGACGGCGCAGATCCGGGTTCCGACCTCGATCACCTGCGACGTCTGCACCGGTTCTGGCGCCAAGCCTGGCACGCAGCCAAAGACCTGCGGCACCTGTCAGGGTTCCGGCCGCGTTCGCGCTTCCCAGGGCTTCTTCTCTGTCGAGCGCACCTGCCCGACCTGTCATGGCCGCGGCCAGACGATCACCGACCCCTGCACCAAGTGCCACGGCCAGGGCCGTGTTACTGAAGAACGCTCGCTCTCGGTCAACATACCGGCCGGCATCGAGGACGGCACCCGCATCCGCCTTCAGGGCGAGGGCGAAGCCGGCACCCGTGGCGGCCCGGCGGGCGACCTCTACATTTTCCTGTCGGTCACGCCGCATGAATTCTTCCAGCGCGACGGAGCCGATCTTTATTGCGCCGTGCCGATCTCGATGACCACGGCAGCGCTTGGCGGCACGTTCGATGTCGGCACGCTGGACGGCTCGAAGTCGCGTGTGTCGGTGCCGGAAGGCACCCAGGCCGGCAAGCAGTTTCGTTTGAAGGGCAAGGGCATGCCGGTTCTGCGCTCGTCGCAGACAGGCGACCTCTACATTCAGATCGGCATCGAAACGCCGCAGAAGCTGACCAAGCGTCAGCGCGAACTGCTGCAGGAATTCGAGGAAATCTCCTCCAAGGAGAACAACCCGGAATCGACCGGTTTCTTTGCCCGGATGAAGGAATTCTTCGACAACTGATCGAAGACGATCGTGGAATTGAAAAACGCCGGCTGAAGAGCCGGCGTTTTGCGTTTGTGGGAGAATTTTCGGCTTACTTGGCAGCCAGAGCCGTCATGATCCGTGCCCAGGAGCGGATGCCCTTGTGGTAGGACTTCAGATCATATTTCTCGTTTGGCGAATGGATGCGGTCGTCCACGAGACCGAAGCCGACCAGCAACGAATCCATGCCGAGCTGCTTCTGGAAATCGCCGACGATCGGGATCGAGCCGCCCATGCCGATGATGACGGCCGGGTTCTTCCACTCTTCCGACAGGGCAGCCTTTGCCTTGGTCAGTTCCGGTGAATCATAGGAAAGCTGGATCGCAGGTGATGCGCCATGTTCATGGAATTCCACCGAGCAATCGCCGGGGATTTTCGAGCGCACATAGGCGCGAAACGCTTCGCGGATCTTGGCCGGGTTCTGGTCACCGACCAAGCGGAAGGAAACCTTGGCGGAGGCCTGAGCCGCGATCACCGTCTTGAAGCCTTCGCCGGTGTAGCCGCCGGTAATGCCGTTCACTTCCGCAGTCGGGCGCGCCCAGGTCAGTTCCAGAACCGAACGGCCTTTTTCGCCGGACGGGATCGAAAGGCCGACGCCGCCAAGAAAGCTCTCGGAGCTACGGCCGAGCGTTTCCCAGCCTTCCTTGATGTTGGTCGGCGTCTCTTCGACGCCCTCGTAAAAGCCTTCCAGTGTCACGCGACCGGTCTCGTCATGCAGGCCGGCGAGAATGTCGGTGAGGATATGGATCGGGTTGGCGGCAGCTCCGCCGAACAGACCGGAATGCAGGTCGCGATCGGCAGCCTTGATGACGATCTCTTCGCCGACTAGGCCACGCAATGCGGCTGCAATTGCCGGTGTATCGCCATCCCACATGCCGGTATCGCAAACCAGAGCGAATTCGGCCTTAAGCTCGGCGGCGTTCGCATCAAGGAAGGGCTTCAGCGATGGCGAACCGGATTCTTCTTCGCCCTCGAACAGGATGGTGATGCGGATCGGCAGCGAGCCGTTGATTTCCTTGTAGGCGCGGCAGGCTTCGACGAAGGTCATCAGCTGGCCCTTGTCGTCGGCGGTGCCGCGGCCGGTCAGCACCTTGCGGCCGGGCGAAAGCTCCTTGATCTTCGGCTCAAACGGCGAGTCTTCCCAAAGTTCGATCGGATCGACCGGCTGCACGTCGTAGTGACCGTAGAAGAGGACGTGCGGCGCATCGGCGGTTGCCGCATCGTGATGTGCAACGACCATCGGATGGCCGGCCGTATCACGCACGGAGGCATCAAACCCGATGCCCTTCAGCTCGGTCACCAGCCATTCGGCCGCCTTGCGGCACTCGGCCTTGTAGGCAGGGTCGGTCGAGATCGACTGGATACGGACCAGCGAGAAGAGACGTTCAATGCTGTCGGAAAGGTTCTGGTCGGCGCGATCGAGAACGGCGGAAATATCGGTCATGGAAACACCTTGTCTTTTGAGCGGCAGCGCACACCGGGCGGCCAGCTTGCCTTGAACTGTTAGCAAGCAAGGGGAGGGCGGCACAATGGCAAAAGCCGTTGTCGACGCCAGGATCGGCGAGGCAATGCAACTTTGGTCGAAGGGGTACAACTCTGGACTGTCGACAAAGTGGAGATATATGCTCCGAATTCGGACAATGTTTCGTCCGGCCTTGGGAGGGGCTTCAATGTGGAATCAAGTTTATGACCCCACGGGCAGCGCTGTTCTGTCCACCATACTCGCCGCAATTCCCGTTCTCATTCTTCTCGGCCTGATCGCAACCAATGTGGTGAAGGCACATATCGCAGCCATCATCGCGCTCGTCATTGCCAATCTGATTGCGATCTTCATCTTCACCATGCCGGCAGCCATGTCGATCCGCGCCACCATTCTCGGAGCGATTACCGGCTTTTTCCCGATCGGCTGGATCGTCCTCAATGTCATCTTTCTCTACCGGCTGACGGTGGAGAAGGGGCAGTTCGAGAAGCTTCAACAGACGATCGGCAGCGTGACTGATGACCGCCGCATACAATTGTTGCTCATCGCCTTCGCCTTCGGTGCTTTCTTCGAGGGCGCGTCCGGCTTCGGCACTCCGGTGGCGGTCACCGGCGCGATCCTGATCGGCCTCGGCTTTTCGCCGCTCGCCGCATCCGGCCTGTCGCTGATCGCCAATACGGCCCCGGTCGCCTATGGTGCGCTCGGCACGCCGATCCAGGGGCTTTCGCAGGTCACCGGCATCGATCCCTATCTGCTCGGCGCCATGGTCGGCAGACAGCTGCCGTTCTTCTCGGTGCTGGTGCCTTTCTGGCTGATCTGGGTCTTTGCCGGACGCAAGGGCATGATGCAGATCTGGCCGGCCATCCTGGTGACCGGCGCATCCTTCGCAATCTCGCAATTTGCGATTTCCAACTACATCAATCCCTGGATCGTCGATATCGGCGCATCGCTGATCTCCATGGCATGCCTCATCGGCTTCCTGCAGGTCTGGCAGCCCAAGGAGGTCTGGACCTCACCCAAGCTGCGCGGCCACGATATTTCCGATGACGGCACATTGAAGGAAGCAAGACCGGTCGTGCGACCGTCGCGGGCCGAGATCCGCGCAGCACTGACACCGTGGGTGATCGTCTGCGTGATCCTTTTGATCTGGGGCACCGGTTTCTTCAAGTCGGCGGTCAATTCATGGGCGGTATGGAACTATCCCGTTCCGGGCCTCGACAAGATGATCGCCAAGATGCCGCCTGTCGCTCCCGGTCCCACGCCGGAGGCCGCAACTTTCTCGTTTACATGGCTATCCTACACCGGAACCGGAATGCTGATCGCAGCACTTCTTTCCGGCTTCGCCATGGGCTTTACGCCCGGGCAGATGGTGAAGACCTATGCCCGGACCATAAAACTCTGCGCCTATTCGCTGATCACCATTTCGGCCATGCTGGCGCTCGGCACGCTGACAAGGCTCTCGGGTATCGATTCCACACTCGGCCTCGCCTTTGCCGCGACCGGTGTCTTTTATCCGTTCTTCGGTACGTTGCTCGGCTGGTTGGGCGTGGCGCTCACTGGATCCGACACGGCATCGAACATCCTGTTCGGCAACCTTCAGAAGGTGACGTCCGAACAGCTCGGCCTTTCGCCGATTCTAATGGGGGCTGCGAACTCGTCAGGTGGGGTAATGGGCAAGATGATCGACGCGCAGTCGATCGTTGTTGCCTCCACCGCGACGGGCTGGTTCGGGCATGAGGGCAGTATCCTGCGCTTCGTCTTCTGGCACTCGATTGTGCTTGCCTGCCTTGTTGGTGTGCTGGTGACGTTGCAGGCCTATGTCTGGCCCTTCTCGGCGATGGTCGTGCAGCCTTGAGGGTTTCGGGAGAGGCTGTCCGGACTTCGGTTTGGGCAGTCTTTTCCGTCATGCCTTGCGGCTATTGCAAATGATGAGCCGCATATATTCCATCATCAGCTCGCGCTCGAAGGAGCGGAAGCCGGAAAACAGTGCGCTGTCTGCCTCGGCGGCTGCATCGACAGCGCTGGTTTCCAGCGATCTTCCGAGTTCCGTCAGGGTGATAATCTGGGCGCGTTTGTCGGTTGGATGCGGTGTGCGCACAATCAGCTCGTCGCGCTCCATTCTGGCAAGCGTATTGGCGAGCGTTGCCTGCTCCACTTCAAGCTTGTCCAGAAGCTGCTTCTGGGTCAGGCCATCCTCCTGCCAAAGCTCAAGCAGGACGGGGAACTGCCCGGGAGAAAAGCCCAGTGACGCCGCACGCTTCTGCAGCGATCGTGAAAACACCCTGGCGAGCTGACCGGCCAGATAGGTAGCCGACTGCGAGCGATCGAATCCCATGGCCTCCGCCACTATTCTCAAGGGAACCAGCTTGGCTGGCAGACGATAATCGATATCAGGCAATGCTTTTATGAGATTGGGGCACAGGCGCGATGTTGGCAAGATGGGCACTGATAATTCGGTTGCCGATGCCGGAGGTAGCGCAAATAAAAACGCCACGGCTGGGAGGGGGACAGCCGCGGCGTTTCTTATAGCAGGACAAAGACCCGGAGAGGGGGGTAGGCCTTTGTCCGGTCTGGTGAGGCGGGGGACGGGCCTTCTGCCAGACTGCGGCGTTACAATCGCCGGTAATCCTGAAATGAGGGGCGGATTGCGGCTTTTCAAGGGAAAGCTGGATTACAATTCGGTAAGGTAGGCCAAGGTCTGCTAGCTTGGTTCCCGAGAAGTTTTCATGGACGCCGATCCTGTGCCACGCTATTTCATGCCCATGAAAAAAGGCGATCACCTCTTCCTAGTCGACGGGTCCGGATTTATCTTCCGTGCTTTCCACGCATTGCCGCCATTGACGCGCAAAACCGATGGCCTGCCGGTCGGTGCGGTCTCCGGCTTTTGCAACATGCTCTGGAAGCTTCTCACCGATGCGCGTGACACATCCGTTGGCGTGACGCCCACCCATTTCGCGGTCATCTTCGACTATTCGTCGAAGACTTTCCGCAAGGATCTCTACGATGCCTACAAGGCAAACCGCTCGGCGCCACCGGAAGAACTGGTCCCGCAATTCGGCCTGATCCGTCAGGCGACCCGCGCTTTCAATCTGCCCTGCATAGAGACCGAGGGTTTCGAAGCCGACGACATCATCGCGACTTACGCCCGTCAGGCGGAAGCCACTGGCGCAGACGTAACCATCGTGTCTTCCGACAAGGACCTGATGCAGCTCGTGACGCCGATGGTCCACATGTACGATAGCATGAAGGACAAGCAGATCGGCATTCCGGAGGTTGTCGAAAAATGGGGCGTGCCGCCGGAAAAAATGATCGACCTTCAGGCGCTGGTCGGCGATTCGGTTGATAACGTTCCGGGCATTCCCGGCATCGGCCCGAAGACCGCTGCCCAGCTTCTGGAAGAGTTCGGCGATCTCGATACGCTGCTGGCACGCGCAGGCGAGATCAAGCAGGTCAAGCGCCGCGAAAACATCATTGCCAATGCCGATATGGCGCGCCTTTCCCGCCAGCTGGTGGAGCTGCGGACCGATGTGCCGCTTGAGCTCGATCTCGACGCGTTGTTCCTTGAGCCACAGGACGGGCCGAAGCTCGTAGCCTTCCTCAAGGCGATGGAATTCGGCACGCTGACCCGCCGCGTGGCAACCGCCTGCGAATGTGATGCCAATGCCATCGAACCGGCTCTCATCGAAGTGGAATGGGGCGCAGACGCACGTGGACCGGATCTCGACGCCGGCACCGCGGTCGACACCGGCGAAGCTGCTGCCGATGCGCCGGCTTCGCCTGCCAAGACTGCTGTCGCCAAGGGTACAGATGGCGCAACGCCGTCGGATCTCGCGGACGCACGGATCGCCGCTTTCGCCAATACCAGGATCGACACGACGAAATACGTGACGATCCGAGATGTCGAGGTGCTCGACGACTGGATCAAGGCGGCACGTGAAACCGGTCTTGTCGGCTTTGATACCGAGACCAATTCGCTCGATCCGATGCAGACCGAACTGGTCGGTTTTTCGCTCGCCATTGCCGATAACAGCGATAATCCGTCCGGGCTCGATGTTCGCGCCGCCTATGTGCCGCTCACCCACAAGACCGGCGTTGGTGATCTGCTCGGCGGCGGAATGGCCGAAAACCAGCTATCGACCCGAGATGCTCTCGATCGCCTGAAGCCGCTGCTCGAAGATCCATCGGTCCTCAAGGTCGCGCAGAACCTCAAATTCGATTACCTCGTCATGAAGCGCCACGGCATCACCGTGAAGGGTTATGACGATACGATGCTGATGTCCTATGTGCTGGATGCCGGCAAGACCACGCACGGCATGGACACGCTTTCCGAGCGCTGGCTGAACCATAAGCCGATCGCCTTCAAGGATGTGGCCGGTTCGGGCAAGAGCGGCGTCACCTTCGATTTCGTCGATATCGACCGTGCGACGACCTATGCCGCCGAAGATGCCGATGTGACGCTGCGCCTCTGGATGGTGCTGAAGCCGCAGCTGGCCGCGATGGGCCTTACCCGTATTTACGAACGGCTGGAGCGTCCGTTGGTCGAGGTTCTGGCGCGTATGGAAGAGCGCGGCATCTCCATCGACCGGCAGATCCTGTCGCGTCTTTCCGGCGAACTGGCGCAGAAGGCAGCGGCCTTCGAAGACGAGATCTACGCACTCGCAGGCGAAAAATTCACCATCGGTTCTCCGAAACAGCTCGGCGATATCCTGTTCGGCAAGATGGGGCTGCCGGGCGGTTCCAAGACCAAGACCGGCCAATGGTCTACGTCTGCGCAGGTTCTGGAAGACCTGGCGGCCGAAGGCGCCGAACTGCCGCGCAAGATCGTCGACTGGCGCCAGCTGACCAAGCTGAAGTCCACCTACACCGACGCATTGCCCGGTTATGTCCATCCCGAGACCAAGCGGGTTCACACCTCCTATTCTCTGGCCTCGACCACGACCGGCCGCCTGTCGTCCTCCGAACCGAACCTGCAGAACATTCCGGTAAGGACTGCAGAAGGCCGCAAGATCCGTACTGCCTTCATTGCTTCGCCGGGACACAAGCTTCTGTCCGCCGACTACAGCCAGATCGAACTGCGCGTGCTCGCCCATGTGGCCGACATTCCGCAGCTTCGCCAGGCCTTCGAGGACGGCGTCGACATCCATGCCATGACAGCGTCGGAAATGTTCGGCGTACCGGTAGAAGGCATGCCGAGTGAAGTGCGCCGTCGCGCCAAGGCGATCAATTTCGGCATCATCTACGGCATTTCCGCCTTCGGTCTTGCCAATCAGCTGTCGATCGAACGGTCCGAGGCGAGCGACTACATCAAGAAATACTTCGAGCGCTTCCCCGGCATCCGTGACTACATGGATAGCACCAAGACCTTCGCTCGCGAGCATGGCTATGTGGAGACGATCTTCGGCCGCCGCGCCCATTACCCGGAAATCAAGTCGTCCAACCCTTCGATGCGCGCCTTCAATGAACGTGCGGCGATCAACGCACCGATTCAGGGTTCTGCGGCAGATATCATTCGCCGTGCCATGGTGAAGATGGAGCCGGTACTGGCTGAAGCCGGGCTTGGCGAACGTGTGCGCATGCTGCTTCAGGTCCACGATGAACTGATTTTCGAAGTCGAGGATGCCGACGTCGAAAAGGCCATGCCGATCATCGTCTCGACCATGGAGCAGGCAGCAATGCCTGCCATCTCGATGAAGGTGCCGCTCAAGGTGGATGCGCGCGCCGCGTCAAATTGGGACGAGGCGCACTGACGCGCCCAGTCTCCGGTTCGATTAACGATCGGGAACGCCGCTCAGGCGGACCCGCTATCCGGGTAAAGAGAAGTCAGTGCCGTGGACAACAGCTCCTCGGCATAGGTGTCCGCCGTTTCCTGGGCAGACTTCGTTAGGCCGACTTCGCGCGATCGTTGTCGCACGGTATCCTGGATTAGTGCCGCTATACCGCGGGCCTGATCGGAGTTGCCATTGTCGGAGGTGTCGAGCGTCAACGCCAATGCGGTCATGGCGACGATCTCCAACACGACTATTCGTGCCTCGAGATCCGGATTTGCCATACCGTCAGGTTCCGCCCCATCCCTTGCTCGTGTTTCTATCACCGCCCCAGCTCCATTTGGCTCCACCTCTATTAGGCATGCCGAATGAAACAGGTAGGGGAGCCATTGGAACTTTAAAGCGTGTCAGGTTTTATTTTTCTCTGGGAATGAAAGACTGGGATAATAAAGTCGAAACGGCATCGACAATCGCTTTGCCCGAAATTTCTATTTCACCGCTATTGTCGATCGTGATCACCTTATAGTCGCCGATCACACCAAGCGAGCTCCGGTTCAGCCGGCGCAGAATGTCTTCTCTGCTTTCTCGCCCGCGCGCTTCAAGTCGCAGTGCTAGCACTTCCGGGCGTGCTGTTACGTTGATGACGACGAGGTTCGGATAGGCTTGCCCGAACAGGCCGAGCGCGGAGCGCGATCCGTTTGCGATAACGACCGCGCCGTTCGCCACGGCATTCTTCGTCTCGACGGGTATGCCGTAATGCAATCCGTGAGCTTCCCATGAAACGGCGAAGCGGCCATCGGCTTTGAGTTTTTCGAACTCGGCTTCGCAGACGCCATCATGATCTTCGCCGCCGGCAGCGGCGTCGCGGGTTATCACGCGACGGGTAAACACCACGTCAGTGCGATCCGAGAAGGCGCGGGCTGCGTAAGCCATCAGCGTATCCTTGCCGGCCCCACTGGGGCCGACGACCGCGATCATGCAGCCTTCACCGGCTTTTCTGCGGGGTTCAGATGATCCGTCCATTAGGCCACCCGGCGCCCTTGCCGCCATACGGCGCGCGATACCGGCACGCCTGCCTCGCG
The DNA here is from genome assembly GCF_014201355.1 of Aliirhizobium wenxiniae. Lineage (GTDB taxonomy): Bacteria > Pseudomonadota > Alphaproteobacteria > Rhizobiales > Rhizobiaceae > Neorhizobium > Neorhizobium wenxiniae. Next base: position 1,418,002 of record NZ_JACHEG010000002.1, on the reverse strand, counting down.
GTGAACCCGGACGAGGTCAGCACGCAGCCCGGTCGCGATCCGGCCGCGATCGGCAAGGCCAGCTGTGCGGGCCGGGGTGGAGGTCACCATGGCGATTGCCTTCGGCAAAGAGATCCCCTCGACATCGTCTGCAAGAATGAAGGGCGCGTAAAGCAGGCTGAGAGGCACGTAGTCCGATGACAGCACATCGAGAACGTCTCCGGCAGCAAGGTCGCGGGCGGCGATATTGCCGGAATGCGACTTGCCGCGTACCACGTTCGGCGCGCCCATCAGCACGCTCATGCCGGCCTTGTGCGAGGCGGCGGCAGCTTCGAAACTGGTCGGGAACTCAGCAAGCTTGACGCCGTTTTCGATCGCCTCGTCGACATGATCGAGCGTTGCGTCGTCATGGCTTGCAACGGTGATGCCGCGTTCTGCGCAATGTTTGGCGATCGCGATACGGTGCGGCGTCGAGTTGCGCTGCGATTCCGCCACGCGCTTGTCGACGAAGATCTTGAAGGCTTCATCGGTCAGGCCGCGCTTCTTCTGATAATAGAAGATGTACTGGTCCATGGTCTGGAACTGGCGCTGGCCGGGGGCATGGTCCATCAGCGACACGAGACGGACATGGCTGTCATTCTCGAAATCGGCAAAATGCTCCAGAACGTTATCCGCTGAAACCTCGCAACGCAGATGGATCAGGTGCTCGGAGCGCAGCCGCCCTTCGCGTTCGGCTGTCTGGATGGCGTCGGCCATGTCGCGCATTTCGCCATGCTCGAAGCCGCCGTCTTCGTCCGAACCCATGCGCAGGCAGTCGAACACGGTAGTGATGCCGGAAGAGGCGATCTGCGCGTCATGGGCCTGGATTGCAGCGGTCGGGTTCCAGCGCACACCGGGACGAGGGGAGTAATGCGTCTCGAGATGGTCGGTATGAAGTTCGACCAGACCCGGGATCAGGTAGTCGCCCTCGAAATCCTCGCCGGTCTGAACGCTGCCTTCGGAAATGTCGGCGATCTTGCCGTCACGGATCTGCACGGAGCCGGAGATAACACTGTCTTCCAGCACGATGCGGGCATTCTTGAATACGGTCTCGGTCATGAGGCGGTCTTTCTGATCTCGGAAGCCGGCTTCAGGGGCAGCCAGCGATGGGCAATAAAATCTGCGCCGCGGGCAGGCTCGACGAAGAGCGCGATGCCGTTAATGGAAAGCGGCCTGTTAATGAATTCGGCAAAACGCGGCTCAAGAGCGGCGCGCATTGCCGGCGCCTGTTCGGGCGGAACCTGGCCGGACAGCGTCATGTGAAAGCGGAACTCGTCCATCACATGCGGATAACCCCAGCGCATCAGGTTGTCGCGATGCTGCGGCGACAGCGTTTCCGGTTTGCGGCGGGCGATATCGGCATCCGAAAGCGGCGCCCGGAATGGTTCGAAGTCCTCGACGATGCGGGCAGCATAGTCCTGCAGCTCGGGATAGACCCGATCCGGTACCAGCGCGAAGAACCGGCCGAGCTGGCCGACAATGAGATTCGGGATCTCGAAGGCTTCGGTCGTCGCCGCAAACTGTTCGAAAGCCTCGATCAATTCCGCTTCCGTCTTGCCGTCCGCCAGTTCGAACGGAGCCTTGAGTGTCGCGTGAAAGGCGTAGCGGCGAGGATCGGCGGTAAGCGCGTGAACCTCCTCCACCGAAAGTCCGGCGACGTCGGGCGTTGCAAACGCCTCGCCGGTAAAGGCGTCACGGCCGAGCCAGCGGGATGCAATCTTTGTCAGCGGATGGTCCGCAGCAGGGGAAAAATAGAGAGCGTAACGCAAGGCATCGGTCCGGAATCAGGGAAGGATAGAAGGCGGAAGTCTAGACATCCGCCACGCCGGGAAACAGACCCTGCGCCTAAAAGATTTCCATGACAGAATGATGATGCGGACGTGCTTTAATGTGTCGGGCCACCGATCAGTCGAGAGCGGATCGCATTCGACACGTTGTCGAACAGGAAGACCACGAACAGGATGAGCAGCACCATATAGGCAACCTTGTCCCAGTCGGCATTGGTGCCCATCGCTTCCAGAAGCTTGAGACCGATACCGCCGGCACCCACGGCGCCGATGACGGTTGCCGAACGGGTGTTCGATTCCCAGAAATACAGCGATTGCGAGATGAATACCGGCAGGACCTGCGGCACGATGCCGAAGCGGTTGACGATGACCGGCGATGCTCCGACGGACTTCACGCCCTCGCGCTGCTTGTCGTCCACATTCTCCACCGCTTCCGCATAGACCTTTCCGAGCGCACCGGCATCGGTGAAGAAGATCGCCGCAATGCCGGGGATTGGTCCGGGGCCGAAGGAGCGGGTGAAGAACAGTGCCCAGATCAGCATGTCGACCGAGCGCAGGAAGTCGAACAGCCGCTTCATGCCCCAATTGGCAGCGCGGTTCAGCGTGATGTTACGCGCCGCGATGAAGGCGAGCGGGAAGGCGAAGATCGTGCCGAGCAGCGTGCCGACAAAGGCCATGACCAGAGTCTGCATCAGCTTCCATAGGATGTCGGCATGCTGCCAGACATTGTTGCCGAGGAAATCGTCGACCATGTGGGAAATGTTCGAACGCGCCGGATCGAGCCGTTCGCCGACCGTTGCGAGACTGATCAGCTGGCTCCAGCTCTTGCCCCAGAAATCGGATTTCGTGTCGAACAGGAAATTCGCCCAGCCGAGGAAGCGGCGCTGGATATAAACCTGAGAGGTGCGGATTTCGGCCTGGCCTTCAAAGCCGTAATGCACGAGGACCTTGTTGCCGTCCTGCTGAATTGCGGAAGGGGCATTAGCCGGTGCCGTTGCCGCATCCTCGGTGATCGTCACGGGATAGGCCGTGCCGTTGACATAAACGTCGACACGGCTCGGGTTCACTTCGAGACGGTCGTCATCGCTGCCATAGGTCACGGTATAGCCACCGGTCGCGGTCGGCTTCAGCCAGAAGATCTCCGCGCCCTGGGCATATTGGCCGCGGCTAGACCATTGCGCCCGAACCGTTCCGTTATCCTCGAAGCGCAGGCGTGGCTGTGCACGCCAGGAATACCAGTCCTGGATATAGAGCGACGCACGATCCCACTGGCCGTTCATGAAGGCCGGGCCGACATTGAAGGCGAAGAAGCAGACCACGAGGTACAGGGTCACGATGCCAGAGCCGACAAGCAGACCGTAACGCTTCAGGAAGGAGCGGTGAAACACTTCCGGATGTGCGGCGCGCAGGCGCTCGCGGTCGGATGCATTGATCGAGGGAACCGAAGAGATCATCAGGCTGCTCCCCTGCCGAATTCGAAGGACTGGTGGCCGATCAGCCGGCGACGAAGCCAGGCGGAAAACTGGTCGATGATGATGATGCTGACGAGCAGCAGGATGATGATCGCATAGGTTTTGGCGGCATGATCGCGGCCGATTGCCAGACGAAAGACTTCACCGATACCGCCGCCGCCGACGGCCCCGATGATCGTCGAGGCGCGCACATTGATCTCTGCGCGCAGCAGCGTGTAGGAGACGAAATTCGGCAGGACCTGGGGAACGATGGCGAAACGCACGCGCTCGACCCAGGAGGCACCGGCGGCCCGCAGGCCTTCATCCGGTTTCATGTCGGAATTTTCCACCACCTCGAAGAACAGCTTTCCGAGCGCGCCGATCGTATGGACGGTGATCGCGATGATCGCCGCAATCGGGCCGATCGAAAGGATCGCGGTCAGAAGGCCGGCGATGACGATCTCCGGAAAGGCGCGCATCACTTCCATGATGCGGCGCACGACAAAGCGGGTCGCGCCGGCGCCAACCAGATTGGTCGATGCGAAAAAGCAGAGCAGGAAGGCGAGCGCCGCACCGATAATGGTCGAAACCAGTGCGATGTTGATGGTGATCACCAGCTGGTAGATGAAGTTCGGGATGTAAAGCGTGTCGGTAATGTAGTGGCGGTCGGCCGTGTAATTGTATTTGAGCGAACCGTCCGCATAGGGCGACGGCAGGTCGAACATCGCCCGGAAGATTTCCATCGGGCTATCCGGCACGAAGCTGCGGATGAAATCGAAGAAATAGGGCAGACGCTCGAAGAACTTGCCGGCATTCGCATCATTGGCGAATTGCAGCGAGTAGAACAGCACGATGAGAAAAACGACAATCGAGATCGCGGTATAGATGCGGCGTGTCCGCAGCTGCTGCCGGTAATGCTGCATCACCATGGATGCTGCCGGGCCTAGCTCGCCTCTGGGGCCGCTATTGTTGCTTTCGCTGATGGTCGCCATGATCCGCGCTCTCGCTTGTAGAAACGGCGGCGCTTTTGGAGCGCCGCCGCCTGGATGGGGGGTGAGGAAAATCAGCCGCCGATAACGGACTTACGAGCGTCGATGATCGTCTGGTAGAAGGACTGATCGACCTTGATGTATTCCTTGTTGTCGCCCTGCGTGTAGGCCTTGAAGCAATCGTGGTCCTTCTTCGGAAGTTCCATGAAGAAAGCTTCGACCTTGTCGCGCATTTCCTGCGGCAGCTTGTTGTTCACCATCAGCGGGCCGTTCGGGATCAGCGGCGACTTCCAGACTTCAACGACGTCGTCCATGTCGAGGATGCCCTTGTTGACCATCTGGTGCAGGTTGCCGCCGGTATAACCGTCTTCCCACTTGCCAACGCCCGAACCGAAGGTCGTGCCGACGTCGAACTTCTTGTCGAGAACGGCGAGAACGAGGTTCTCGTGACCGCCGCCGAAGCCGCTTTCAGAGAAGTATTCCTTGACCGGTGCGCCGATTTCCTTCGGCAGGGCAACGTTCGGGACGAGGTAACCAGACGTGCTATCCGGGTCGGCGAAGCCGATCTTCTTGCCCTTGGCGTCGGCCAGCGTCTTGATGCCGCTGTCCTTGCGGGCAACCATGATGGAGTAGTAACCGCTGGAGCCGTCCGACTGGGTGTAGGTCAGGATCGGGTCGACAGCCTTAGGGTCCTTCAGCGCGATAGCGGCGTAGGAGGAGGCGCCCATCGAAGCGATGTCGATCGTGCCGCCGAGCAGGCCCTGGATGACGCCGTTATAGTCAGGCGACGGGAAAATCTGGACTTCCGGAACGCCGGTGAAGGCCTTCAGGCCATCGGCGACACACTGGGTGTTGCGGATCTGGTCGGCTTCGTTTTCCGAGCCGTCGAGACCGATGCGCAGAACCTTGACGTCCTGTGCCATTGCGGAGCCTGCAACGACGCTCATCGCGACGGCAGCAAGAAGAACTTTCTTCAGCATGGTGATCTCCTGTTTCCGGATCATCCGGAGTTGGGTCATGAATGAATGGTGTGCCCTTTACGCGGGCTGTCGATCTGGGTGCGGGTATCAGGCGCTGGCGCTTGCCAGCGAGCCGATCCCGCCCGATTGCTGTTCCCGGCCAGCCTGGGCTGCGGGAATGTTGATGCTGGTCGAGGTCATCGTTTCGTCGATGCCGGCACCGTCCTTGTCGGAGCCGTAGATTTCCTGCACCGCAGTCGCTGTGAGTTCTGACGGTGTGCCGTCGAAGACAACGCTGCCATGGGCCATGCCGATGATCCGCTCGCAATAGCTACGGGCCGTATCGAGTGTGTGCAGGTTGGTGATGACGGTGATGCCTTCGCGCTCGTTGATGTCGCGCAGCGCGTCCATCACGATCTTGGCGTTGAGCGGGTCGAGCGAAGCGATCGGCTCGTCTGCGAGAAGCATCTTCGGCGACTGCATCAGTGCACGGGCAATCGCGACACGCTGCTGCTGGCCGCCGGAAAGCGTGCCGGCGCGCTGCATCGCGGTCTGTTCGATGCCTAGGCGTTCGAGAGCAGCAATGGCTGCCAGTCGCTCGTCGTCGGAAAAGATGTTGAGAAGACTCATGACCGTCGAACGGTGGTTCAACCGGCCGAGCATGACATTGGTCAGCACGTCGAGACGCGGCACGAGATTGAACTGCTGGAAGATCATCGCGCAATCACGCTGCCAGTTGCGCAAGGCAGCGCCTTTCAGCGACGATACTTCGGCATCACCGAAATGGATCGAGCCGGAGCTCGGCTCCTGCAGGCGGTTGATCATCCGCAGAAGGGTGGACTTGCCGGCGCCCGACCGGCCGATAATGCCGACCATCTGGCCCTGGGGAATCTCTACATTGACGGCATTGACCGCGATACGATCGCCGAAACGTCGAGTGATATTCCTCAGTTCAAACTTCATGTTCTAATGCCTGTCCAATCCCCTGGTGGGGATCGGATTAGACTTGGTTGATGAAGTCTGAATGTCGATTCGATGTCAGTTTGATTACAAGCGTGACGGTCTTGTAACGCTTTCGTTACAACGCATAGCGCGCAAGAAAATCCTCAGCCGAAAGCGCCCGGAAGTCTTCGAGTGCGCTGCGTAACTTCTTATGATCCCAATCCCACCAGGCGAGCCGGTCCATTTCTTCTCCGATTTGCTTGGTAAAGCGCTCACGGATCAGTTTGGCCGGCACACCACCGACGATGGTGTAAGGCGCGACATCCTTGGAGACGACAGCGCCGGCGCCGATCACCGCGCCATTTCCGACGTTCACGCCCGGCAGCAGAGTGGCGCCGTGGCCGATCCAGACGTCATGACCGATTGTGATCCGGTGTTCCCGACGCCAGTCGAAGAACTCCTGTTCCATATCCGCGTCATCCCAATAATAGGCGGCGCGATAGGTGAAGTGATGAAGCGTTGCGCGCTGCATGGGATGGTTGGTGGCGTTGATACGCACTGCGGCGGCAATGTTGACGAACTTGCCGATCGTGGCGCACCAGATCGAGCCGTCGCGCTCGATATAGGAATAGTCGCCGAATTCCACTTCATCGAGGCGGCAGCGTTCGGCCACTTCCGTGTAACGTCCGAGCGTTGCGTTCGTCACGCTTGCCGTTTCGTGGATATTTGGCGCCTCGGTCAGTTTCCTGCTCATGCCGCAATGGCCTTTCGTGGAGAAAAGGCACTCACGTCAAGAATGCGGTCTGCGACTGCCTCGCGCACTTCCTCGTCATGGAAGATGCCGAGCATGGCGACGCCCTCTTCCTTCTTCGCGGCGATCATATCGACCACAACGCGGCGATTGGTGGCGTCGAGTGAGGCGGTCGGTTCATCGAGAAGCAGAACGCGATGGCTGGTAATGAAGCCGCGGGCAATGTTGACGCGCTGTTGCTCGCCGCCGGAGAAGGTAGATGGCGGCAGCGACCACAATTCGCGCGGCAGGTTGAGCCTCGAAAGAAGCTCGGCCGCATTCTCTTTTGCAATAGTTGCCTCTACGCCGCGCACGACAAGCGGTTCGGCAACGACATCGATCGCGGCAACGCGCGGCACGGTGCGCAGGAACTGGCTGACATAACCCATCGTGTGGCGGCGCACGTCGATGATCGTGCGTGGATCGGCACTGGCGATATCGACGATGCGATCCTTATGGTCGACAAGGATCTGGCCGGCATCAACGGCATAATTGCCATAGAGCATTTTCAGGATCGAGCTTTTGCCGATGCCCGACGGGCCGCCGAGCACGACGCATTCGCCGGCGGCGACCGAAAAGTTCACATCGTTGACGACCGGCAGCTTGATGCCATCGCGCAGATGCATGGTGAAGCTCTTGAAGACTTCCGAGACGACGAGGGGAGTTGCCATCGATGTTACCTCACACCTGGAGAATGGAAGAGACGAGAAGCTGGGTATAGGGTTCGCGCGGATCGTCGAGCACCCGATCGGTCAGCCCGTGTTCGATCACGTGGCCATCCTTCATTACCATCATCCGGTGCGAAAGAAGCCGCGCGACCGCGAGATCATGGGTAACGACGATCGCGGCCAGGCCCAGATCGTTGACGAGACCACGCACCAGATCGAGCAAACGCGCCTGAACCGAAACATCGAGACCGCCGGTCGGTTCGTCCATGAACACGAGGCGAGGTCCGGTAACGAGATTGCGGGCTATCTGCAGGCGCTGGCGCATGCCGCCGGAAAAGGCGCGCGGCTGGTCGTCGATACGGTCGGCGGAAATTTCCACCCGGCCGAGCCAGTCGGTCGCCGTCTCGCGGATTTTTCCGTAATGCCGGTCACCGACCGCCATCAGCCGCTCGCCGACATTGGCGCCGGCAGACACCGTCATGCGCAGCCCGTCAGCCGGGTTCTGATGGACAAAGCCCCAATCGGTACGCATCAGGAAGCGGCGCTCCGCCTCGCTCATGTGGTAGAGATCGCGGAAATTGCCGTCGCGCATCCTGTATTCGACACTGCCGGCAGTCGGTAGCAGGCGGGTAGAGATGCAGTTAAGAAGCGTCGTTTTGCCGGATCCGGATTCGCCGACAATGGCGAGCACTTCGCCCGGCCATAGCTCGAAATTGACATCCTGGCAGCCGATTCGGCTGCCGTAGAATTTCGACACGCCGCTGACTTTGAGAAGTGGATTGTCGCTCATTCCGCGGCCTCCTGGTTTGGAGCAAGCATCGCGCCGGCATGGCCGTGTTCGCGGCGGTCCTCGCAATGGTCGGTATCGGAGCAGACGAACATTCGCCCACCCTTGTCATCGAGCACGACTTCGTCGAGATAGACGCCATGTGCGCCGCAGAGCGCGCAATCCTGCTCGAATGTCTGGATCTCGAACGGGTAATCCTCGAAATCGAGACTGACCACTTCCGTATGCGGCGGTACCGCATAGATGCGCTTCTCGCGGCCGGCGCCGAACAGCTGAAGGGCGTCCGACATGTGCATTTTCGGATTGTCGAATTTCGGCGTCGGCGACGGGTCCATCACATAACGCCCATCGACCTTCACCGGATAGGCATAGGTCTTGGAGATGCGGCCGTTGATGGCGATGTCCTCGTAGAGCTTCACATGCATCAGGCCATATTCTTCCAGCGCATGCATTTTCCGCGTCTCGGTTTCGCGCGGTTCAAGGAAGCGCAGCGGCTCGGGGATCGGGACCTGATAGACGAGAACCTGGCCTTCGGTGAGCTTCTGCTCTGGAATGCGGTGGCGCGTCTGGATGATCGTCGCATCCTTGGTATGTGTCGTTACCGCAACGTCTGCGACCTTCTGGAAGAAGGCGCGGATTGAGACGGCATTCGTTGTGTCGTCGGCGCCCTGGTCAATGACTTTCAGCACATCTTCCGGCCCGATGATCGCGGCTGTCACCTGCACGCCGCCGGTGCCCCAGCCATAGGGCATCGGCATTTCACGCGATGCAAACGGCACTTGATAGCCGGGTATCGATATTGCCTTCAGTATCGCGCGGCGGATCATCCGCTTCGTCTGTTCGTCCAGGTAGGCGAAATTGTAGGTGGCGAGGTCCGTCATAGTGAAGTATCCTGTGCCTGCATAAGCCACTGAGAGGAGAGGTCGTCATGGACGCCGTCACTTCGAATGGATTGCTCCAAGCAGCCGCTTTCGCGCTGCTGTTTTTTCTGGGCATCTTGCCCCTTTATCTCAACAGGGAGCGCACACGATCCGCCACCGACAAAAGTGTTGCCGGGGAAGGCACGCCAGTTGTCATCGCGGCTGATGGCTGCAATGGCGACAGTGGTGCCGGCGGTGACGCGGGATGCGGTGGAGGTGGCGGTGGAGGAGAGTGATCCGGTCATTCTGCGGCCTCCGTTACATCGCCTTGCTGAGGACTACGCGCAGCATGGATATCGGCGCGCATTCTGCGAACCATGGCCAATTCTGCCTGGAAATCCACATAGTGCGGCAGTTTCAGATGCTCGACAAAGCCGGTCGCCTGCACGTTGTCGGAATGGGAAATGACGAATTCCTCGTCCTGCGCCGGCGCGGTAATGTCCTCGCCGAGTTCTTCGGCGCGTAATGCGCGGTCGACCAGCGACATCGACATCGCCTTGCGTTCGCTCTGACCGAAGACGAGGCCGTAACCGCGGGTAAACTGCGGCGGCGCCTTTGAAGAACCCTTGAACTGGTTGACCATCTGGCATTCGGTCACGCGGATATTTCCGAGAGAAACGGCAAAGCCGAGTTCCGGTATTTCCATCTCCACCTCTACTTCACCGATACGGATTTCGCCGACGAAGGGATGGTTGCGGCCATAGCCGCGCTGGGTCGAATAACCGAGCGCCAGAAGAAAACCCTCATCGCCGCGTGCGAGCGCCTGCAGACGCAGGTCGCGACCCATCGGAAATTCCATCGGCTCACGCGTCAGATCGCCCGCCTGATGATCCTGGGGCAGATCCCCATCGGCCTCGATCAGGCCTTCATGCGCGAGAATGTCGGAGACGCGCATGATCTCTTCTTCGCTGGCATCCCTGCGGGCAGGTTCTTCGACGGTCTCGTCGGTGAGAAGCGAAGGATCGAGAAGGCGATGCGTATAGTCGAAAGTCGGGCCGAGCAGCTGTCCACCTGGAAGATCCTTGTAGGTGGCGGAAACCCGACGCTCGACCAGCATGTCGGCGGTGTCGAGCGGCACCGAATTGCCGAAGCGGGGCAGGGTGGTGCGATAGGCGCGCAGGAGGAAGATCGCTTCGATCAGATCGCCGCGCGACTGACGCACGGCAAGGGCTGCAAGCGACCGGTCGTAAAGCGAGGCTTCGGCCATCACCCGGTCGACGGCCAGTCCCAGCTGTTCGGCAATCTGCTCGATGGTGACGGAGGGAAGCGAGCGATCACCCCGGCGGCGGTCGGCGAGAAGCCGGTGAGCGTTGCTGATGGCGGCTTCGCCACCCTTGACGGCAACATACATGGTCTACTCTCCTTGAGGCTTAAGCCACGATCTTCGTCGTGCGCGGAAGGCACAGGAAACTGCGTCCCGCCGTGAGGATCACATCGACGCCGCGCGGAAACAGCGGCCGGTTGTCGGCCCATAAACGCAGGAACGCTTCGGGCAATCCGGCGATCTCGACCGTCTTGGACTGAAGGATACCCGGTCCCGACAGCGTGAAGGACTGGCCTTCGCCAAGCCCCGCCACTTCGATGACCAGCGTCGTCGAACGATCCGGATATTCCTGCGTGCCCAGCGAAAACAGGCCGAAGGAGGAAGGCGTCACGCCCCGCTCCACAAATGCGAAACGGGCCTCTGCCTTCTCGCGGGTTATCGGCGCGCTGGAATGAAAGCCGATCCACTCGCCGACTGCCGACTTGGCAAAGCTGGCACTGAGCCAGACCGGCGTATCATGGTCGCAAAGCGTCAATGCGATGGCACCGGCTGCTGCTCCAAGCGGATCGGGCTGACCGGCATCATGCTCCATCGCCCGGATCGATCCCGGCCGCGCCATGCTGTCCATCAGCATGCGAAACACGCTCTGGGACTGGAAGACCGGATCGGAGAAGCCACCGGTGAAGGCCTGAATATTTGCTGACATCAGTCGTCTCCCCGAACCATTGTGAAGAAGTCGACACGGGTCGCGGCAGTCTCTTCCGCCTTCGCCCTGTTTTCCGCCTCAACCCGATGTTCGACCAGGGCAAGCACGGTGTTTTCGACGTGATCTCTCGTGGCATCCTCCTGCCAAAGCGCATCGAATATTGCCGCAAGCTTCGCTTTCTGCTTGTCGGTGCCAAGCGCTTGTGCATGGCCGACTGTGCCGGATGCGAGTGCGACGGTCGCGCGCGTCACGGTCGCTTCACCGAGGTTGAACGGGCTGCCGCCGCCGCCGATACGTCCGCGAACCATCACCAGCCCGGTCTCCGGACCGCGCACGGGTTTCGTCTCGGGTTTGTCCTTTAATGCATCCCAGGCGGCGTGAAGTTCATCCGCCGTCGCTCTGGCAAGAAGGGAAGCGCACCGCCTGCGGCCTGCCTGTTCGGTCGGCAGGGTCTGCTCTGCAACACTCATGGCCAATCTCCAAAATGTCTATTGATATAGACAACTATACAAGATAAATTAGCCATAACTTTTCGATATAACAAGCGTGTGACATGGATATGCAAGAAGCGGCGGTTCGCCGGCAAAACGGAGTAGCGCTCTGGCGCCAGATTGCCGACCGGATACGCACGGCCATCGCTGGCGGAGACTATGACGACACCGGCAAGGTGCCGCCGGAAATGGTGCTGGCGGCCCAGTTCGGCGTAAACCGCCACACCGTCCGCAGTGCGCTGGCAGCCCTTGCCCAGGAAGGCATAGTCCAGGCCATGCAGGGGCGGGGGACGCTGATCCTGCGCAAGGAGAGACTGAATTTCCCGATTTCACGGCGCACGCGGTTCAGTCAAGGCATTGGCGATCAGGCGCGGGAAAAGGAAGGCATATTACTCGCCTCGTCCGACGAAGCTGCAACTGTTGATCTCGCAGCGCGATTGAAACTGCCTGTTGGTGCGCGGCTCATTCGCCTCGAAACACTGAGGAAAGCGGACCGTCGGCCTGTTTCGCGCGCGACGACCTGGTTTCCCGCAGATCGCTTTGCCGGGATAGCCGACGCCTATCAGGATAGCGGGTCGATCACCGCAGCCTTCGCCGCCGTTGGTTTGCCCGATTATGTACGCGCCTCGACGGAAATCACTGCAGTCCACGCGGACAATGACGACCTCTCGTCCCTGGAACTGTCACCGGGTGCGATTGTGCTCGTAACGCGGGCGCTGAATGTCGATCCCGATGGCGTGCCGGTCCAGTATGCCGTCAGCCGTTTCCCGGCCGACGCGGTTCAGTTCACCATCGAGAATTGACACGGCAGAAATAGAAAACGCCAGCCGAAATTCTCTCTCGGCTGGCGTCAAAATTGTCAGGCTCAACTGGCGCTTAGTGCGCGCCGGACATATCGCCAAGCACTTCCTTGGAAGCGACGGTGGAGTCGGCATTGAGCTTGTAGACCATCGGGACGCCAGTTGCGAGGTTGACGCCGAGGATCTGTTCCTTGGTGAGCTTGTCGAGCACCATGACCAGCGAGCGCAGCGAATTGCCGTGTGCTGCAACCAGCACCTTTTCGCCGCGGAGGACGCGGGGCAGGATTTCGGTCAGGTAATAGGGCCAAACGCGGGCGCCGGTGTCACGCAGGCTTTCGCCACCCGGAGGCGGTACGTCGTAGGAACGGCGCCAGATATGAACCTGGTCCTCGCCCCACTTGGCGCGGGCATCGTCCTTGTTGAGACCGGAGAGGTCACCATAGTCGCGTTCGTTGAGCGCCTGATCCTTGATCGTCTCGAGGTTCGGCTGACCGACCTTGTCGAGCACGATCTTCAGCGTCTTCTGGGCGCGCTGCAGGTCGGAGGTAAATGCGATGTCGAACTTGATGCCGGTCTCGGCGAGTGCCTTGCCGCCGGTCTCGGCTTCCTGGATGCCGAGCGGGGTCAGGTCAGGGTCCTTCCAGCCGGTGAACAGATTTTTGAGATTCCAGTCGCTCTGGCCGTGGCGAACGAGGACAAGGGTACCGCTCATGAGAAAGACCTCCGTATATTATTGATTTGAGAGCCCGAGCACGTCGAGCATCGAATATTGACCGGGCTTCTTATCGCGCGCCCAGAGTGCGGCTGCAACTGCCCCGCGTGCGAAAATAGAGCGGTCCCGGGCACTGTGCGACAATGTAACCAGCTCGCCTTCGCCGGCCAGAATTACGGAATGATCGCCGACGACGGAGCCGCCGCGCAGCGTTGCAAATCCGATCGTGCCGCCGGGGCGTGGACCGGTGTGGCCGTCGCGGACGCGTACCGACTGCGTCGCAAGGTCGATGCCGCGCCCTTCGGCGGCAGCCTCGCCAAGCAGCAATGCGGTGCCCGACGGAGCATCGACCTTGTGCTTGTGATGCATCTCGATGATTTCGATATCCCAGCCCTCTGCCGGCAGCGCACGGGTGGCCTGTTTCGTCAGAACGCTCAGGAGATTGACGCCGAGGCTCATGTTGCCCGATTTCACCACTCGCGCATGGCGGCTTGCGGCGGTGAATTTTTCCTCGTCTTCGACAGAGCAGCCGGTCGTGCCGATCACATGTACGATGCGTGCCTGAGCTGCCAGTCCGGCAAAGGCGACACTGGTACCCGGCGTGGTGAAATCGATGACGCCTTCCGCATTGAGGAAAGCTTGCAACGGGTCGCTGGTCACAGGAACGCCGAGCGGTCCGGTGCCTGCCAGCTCTCCCGCATCCTTGCCGATGAAAGGCGAGCCTTCACGCGAGACAGCTGCATGTAGAGTGACGCCGGGCGTCTCGTGGATGATGCGGATCAGCGCCTGGCCCATTCGGCCGCCGGCACCAACAACGACCAGCTTCATCTCGTTTTCACTCATGTCCTGCCTGTTCCTGCTTAATGATGTTCCGGCGATTGCAGATTGTTGAGCCGAGCGTAGAGGCCGTTCTTGCGCTGGGCAAGGTCCTCATGCGTGCCTTCCTCAACGACGCGGCCTTCCTGCATCACCACGATCTTGTCGGCGTTGACGACAGTCGACAGGCGGTGCGCGATGACGATCACGGTTCGGCCACGCATAGCCGTATCGAGCGCCTTCTGCACGGCTGCTTCCGACTCATTGTCAAGCGCCGAAGTCGCCTCGTCGAGCAGCAGGATCGGCGCATTGCGCACCAGTGCGCGGGCGATCGAAAGCCTCTGGCGCTGGCCGCCGGAAAGCGTCACACCGTTTTCGCCGACCGATGTGTCATAGCCTTCGGACTGGGCAATGATGAATTCATGTGCGTGCGCGAGTTTCGCTGCCTCCTCGACCTCTTCGTCGGTCGCGTCTGGACGTCCGTATCGGATGTTGTCGCGGATCGAGCCTTCGAACATGTAGGGCTGTTGCGAGACATAAGCGAGCTGGTGGCGAAGCGAGGATTTCGTAACGTCGGCGATATTTTGCCCGTCGATCAGGATCTCGCCTTCTGCCGGGTCGTAGAAGCGTGGAATAAGATTGATGATTGTCGATTTGCCGGCACCTGAAGGTCCGACAAGTGCCGTTGTCTTGCCGCCCTCGGCAACCAGGCTCACGCCCCGCAGGATAGGTGCGCCATCAGTGTAGGAGAAAACAACGTCCTTGAGCTCAACCTTGGCCTCGCCGACTGCAAGATCAGGGGCGCTTGGCTTTTCGCGTTGTGCAGGCTGCAGGTCGAGAAGGGCATAGATCATCTGCGCGTTGACCACGGCACGGTCCATCTGCACCTGCAGCTTGGCTAGCCTGCGTGCAGGATCATAGGCCATCAGCAGCGCGGTAACGAAGGCAAAGAAGGCGCCTGGCGGCACGTTGTTGTAGATTGAACGGAAGGCGGCATACGCCAGCACGCTCGAGATGGCGAAACCGGCAAAGGTTTCCGTCAGCGGTGAGGTGCGCTCGGAAAGCCGCGCGATCCTGTTCGAGCGGGCTTCCGCTGTCTGGATGATCTTGTTGACCTTCTTCTCGAGCTCCTGCTCCATGGTGAAGGCCTTGACTACCGCGATGCCCTGGATCGTTTCCTGCGTGGCGCCAAGAACCCGACTGTTGATCTCGACGGATTCACGAGTTGCCAGTCGAAGCCGGCGGGAAACATAACGAAGCGCGTAAAGGAGAGGGGGCGCGACGGCGAAGACAATCAGCGATAGGACCCAATCCTTCGAAACCATTACGCCGATCAGTGAAACGAGCGTCAACAGATCCCGTGCCGTCGATGTTACCGTGAGGTTCATGACGTCGCGGATGCCAGCAATGTTCTGGCTGATCTGGGCAGCAAGATGCGAAGAGCGGGCTTCGGAGAAGAAACCGACGGAAAGCGTCATCAAATGGCTGTAGAGCCGGCGCTGATAACGCGCCACGATATTGTTGCTGATCTTCGACAACGCAACCGCTTGGCCGTAGGTGGCGAAACCGCGCAGCACGAAAGCAGCAAGGATAGAGCCGCATATCAGCCAGACGATATCTGCACGACGATTGGCAAACGCCTCGTTGACAACCTTCTCCATGATCCAGGCGGTAAATGCGGTTGAAAGCGCCACGACAATTAGACAGCTGATCGCGAATACATATCCACGGATATGGTCGCGGCCGTTTTCCGAAATGATACGCTTCAGCACGCTGACGACGGTGCTGGAATCAACGTGGCGTTTTTTTTCTTTTTCAGCCTTCAATGGAAAGTCCCAATTCGGCAGTATCACTGCGCAGTCTCAAGAAGGGGCTTGTTAACCCCTTAGGCTTGGTTTTGCCAGCCGACCTTGCCGGATTCGTTAATGGTGTGACTTTCCGGCATTCACCGACGCCAGCAACGGCCTTCGGTAGCAATACCATAGGAGGCGGGCGTGCGGGCATAGCTGGCAAGGCCGGCGAGCGCTGCCTGCGGATGTGTGACGACAAAAGTCGGGATCGTCTTCATAAGTTCTTTATGCGGTGCCTTGTCCTCGAAAGCCGCCCGGAAGGTGGGTTTCTTCAGCTCCGGCAGGATTTTTGGCGAAATCCCGCCACCAAGGAAAACGCCGCCGCGCGCCATGAAGATGAGGGCCAGATCGCCGGCAAGACGGCCGAGATAGGTCACGAACAGTTCGAGTGCCTCAGCAGCCTGGGCGTTCTTCCCGTTCAGGCCCTCTTCGGTCACATCCTTGGGCTGATTGACGCCCGGTGCGACGCCGTCAGCCGCGCAGACCGCATTGTAGATATGCAGGAGGCCGCGTCCGGAAATGATTTCCTCGGCCGAGACACGCCCCTCGATCGTGACGAGATGCGGAAAGATTTCGAGATCGCGCGGCGTGCGCGGGCCGATATCGACATGGCCGCCTTCACCCGGCACGGGAAACCACGTGTCTTGGGCGTGAAGCAGACCTGCAACGCCAAGACCAGTGCCGGGGCCCAGTACGACCCGCGTGGCATCGACGGCGGGCGCATTCGGGCCGATCTGTTCGCGGTCGCTATCGGTCAAGCTAGCAACTGCGAGCGCCTGAGCCTCGAAATCGTTGAGGACGAGCACGGCGTCAAAGCCGAGTTCGCAGATCATTTTCTTCGGCCGAACGATCCAGTCGCAATTGGTCAGATCGATTTCGTCGCCGTCGACCGGACCGGCAATGGCAAGGATTGCCGAACGCGGCTTGGCAAGCTCGGGATTGTTGAAGACCTTGTCGACTATAGCGTCGTCGATCGTCTCGTAATCCGCCGTCTGCACATGGACGAAGTCTGTTGCCTTGCTTTCGGCATCGACAAGAATGGAGAAGCGGGCATTGGTGCCGCCGATATCTCCGATCAGGATAGGAAAGGGCAGTGCCTCGGAATGAACATTGGCCATGGGGAGCGGATCTCGCGGATTACTGAAAGTCGATGAGATGTTCTGCCGTGGCGCGGTTGAGCGCCATCGGGATGTCATAGACGGTTGCAAGCCGCGTCAGCGCCTTGACGTCGACATCGTGCGGAAGTGCAGAGAGCGGATCGATGAAAAAGACCAGCATGCTGACCTCGCCGGTTGCGATCATCGCGCCGATCTGCTGGTCGCCGCCCAGCGGCCCGCTTTTCAGTCGCGTGACATCGAGACCTGGAGCAGCTTCCTGCACGCGGCCACCCGTCGTTCCCGTTGCGACGATGCGAAACTTCGATAATGCCGCCTGGCGTTGGCGGGCAAAATCCGCCATGTCGTCTTTTTTCAGATCATGCGCGATGAGCGCGATGCACGGCTTGGCCGATTCCAAGGCATTCCTCCATCGGGCCTTTGCAGGCCACCTTAATTTGCCTTGGCTTTCTATCGTGCCGTTGCCGATAAGGGAAGGCTCGGCGTTGTCGCTGCAGCTTACGGATGCCAAACGGGCTTAACGGAAAGGCCGCTCGCGGGGTAGCGGTATGTCTGCCGGAACATTGGCCGGATTGGAGCTGATTGCATCCAACTGATCGACGGCTTGAGGCACGGAAGGCTGGCTCGAATAGGCGACAGGCTGCCCCCCGAACGTCGCGTCGGCTTCGGAGCGAGACGGGCCGGCAAGCACTGCGGAGCAGGCTTTCGGCAGGTCCGACAGCATGACCTGGCGCGGCTTGACGGGTTTCTTGTTGGGATCGGCCGGCTTTGGCGGTGCCCAGGGCTCCTTGGTGAACCACCAGGCGAGTGCCTTGCTGTCGCAATCGTCGGTAACCGGCGTTGCCGCCTGCCGCTCGCAGCCTGCGGCACCCGGCGGGCAGTTCATGCGGATATGAAAATGCTCGTCGTGCCCGTAGACGGGCCGCACCTTGCCGAGCAGGCTTCGATCGCCGGTCCAGGTCTGGCAAAGCTTCTTCTTGATCGCCGGGTTGACGAACACCCGCTGCACCTGGGGATAGCTTGCGGCCTGCATCACCAGGCGGGCATGCGTGCTTGTCCACTTGCGCGAATCGACCGTCAGGAACTTGCTCTTGTCCAGCATTGAGGTGAACGGCAGGTCTTCCCGCTGCTGCACGCTCATAGGCTGGGCCGGCTTCGGGGTGAACCAGACGTCAGCATCAAGCCCGATCTGGTGAGACGCATGGCCATTGATCATCGGCCCGCCGCGGGGCTGAGAAATATCGCCGACCAGAATGCCCGTGCCCCAGCCGAGGCTTGCGGCATCGCGGGAAAACTGTTCGAGCAGATCGATCATCGCCGGATTGCCCCAGCGCCGATTGCGCGAAAGGCGCATGGCCTGCCATGTCGGGCCGTCCGTCGGCAGTGCCACTGCGCCGGACATGCAGCCCTTGGCGTAGAAGCCGAGAGGGGCCGGCGACGCAGCGTTCGGCAGCTTCACGGCGCCGAAGAGCTGCTTGGCCGGCGTACCGTCCTGCGCCATCGACGGCTCCGCGATGGAGCCGCATAACAGAGCCGTCGCCGCCAATCCGAGGACCATCTTCGAAATCGATTTCATGAACTTCCGCCGCAAATCACTTTTGTCGCTAGTTTAGTCTGAAATGCGATTTTGGTGAAATGGAGATCGCGCCCCGCGGACTGCAGGCGATAAATCGCTTGTGAGCGGTGCCTCCTGTTTTTTGCCCTCTTTTGCCCTATGCTTCGCTGCAACAAATCAAAATCACAAAGGGAAAAACATGGATTTGACCCGGCTCCGCAAAGGTCTTGTTGTCGCATTGGCAGCTTCGTTCATAGCGCCATGGGCAATGGCCGATGAGCCGAAATGGCGCTACGGCATGGCCGTTGTCGGCGAGCCGCAATTGCCGGCGGATTTCCAGTCGCTTCCCTATGTAGACGTCAACGCTCCCAAGGTGGGTGAGCTTCGCCTTGCCCAGGAGGGCACGTTCGACAACCTTAACCTGGTGATCGATCGCGGCGCGCCGGCAGTTGGCATTCCCATGATCTTCGATACGCTGATGAAGCGTTCGGAAAACGAGGTCTTCGGCACCTACGGCCTTCTGGCTGAGGCCGTTGCCTATCCCGACGACATGTCATCCGTGACGTTCCGGCTGCGGCCGGAAGCCAAATGGGCCGATGGCCAGCCGGTTACCCCGGAAGACGTCATCTTCAGCCTGGAAATGTTCAAGCAGCACAGCGCCCTTTATTCCGGTTATTACCAGCATGTGACCGGAGCGGAAAAGACCGGTGATCGCGAAGTGACCTTCCGCTTCGACGAGAAGAACAACAAGGAACTGCCCTCGATCGTAGGCGACTTCCCGATCCTGCCGAAACATTGGTGGGAAGGGACGGACGGTCAGGGCAATAAGCGCGATATCTCCCGCACGTCGCTGGAAGTGCCGATGGGGTCCGGGCCTTACAAGGTTGCTTCGGTTCAGCCCGGATCGGGCATTCGCTATGAGCTGCGCGACGACTACTGGGGCAAGGACCTGCCAATCAACCGCGGCCAGCATAATTTTCGCACCATCAGCTACACCTATTTCTCCGACACCGACGTGCAGTTCGAAGCGTTCCGAGCAGGTAATGTCGACTACCGGCAGGAAAACAGCTCCAGCCGCTGGGCGACCCGCTATGATTTCGACGCAGTCAAGGATGGCCGGGTAACGAAGGAGGCGCTGACGAACCCATTCAGGGCTGTCGGCGTGATGCAGGCATTCGTGCCGAACATGCGCCGGGACATCTTCAAGGATGCGCGGGTCCGCGAAGCCTTGAATTATGCCTATGACTTCGAGGACCTCAATAAAAACCTCGCCTTTGGCGGCTTGAAGCGGGTCGACAGTTTCTTCTGGGGCACGGAGCTTGCGTCCTCCGGCCTGCCTGAGGGCAAGGAACTGGAAATCCTCAATGAACTGAAGGACAAGGTTCCTCCAGAAGTCTTCACCAAGCCCTATGCAAACCCGGTCAATGGCGATCCGAACAAGGTGCGAGACAACCTTCGCACCGCAGTCGGTCTGCTGAAGCAGGCGGGCTACGAGCTGAAGGGCAATCGCATGGTCAACACCAAGACCGGCCAGCCCCTGAGCTTTGAAATCCTGCTGAGCAATGCCGGGCAGGAGCGAACCGTCACGCCCTATATCAACAGCCTCAAGAGAATAGGTATCGATGCACGCATCCGCACAGTGGACGCCTCACAATATATCAACCGTGTCCGCAGCTTCGATTACGACATTATTTTCGGTGTATGGGCGCAGACCATGAACCCCGGAAACGAACAAAACGACTATTGGGGCTCGGCATCAGTCGATCGTCAGGGATCGCGCAACTATGCCGGGATTGCCGATCCTGCTGTCGACATCCTGATTCGCAAGATCGTCTTCCCTCCAAGCCGCGAGGAACAGGTGGCGGCGGTAAAGGCGATGGACCGTGTGCTGCTTGCCAACCACTATGTTGTGCCGATGTTCTATTCCGGCGAGGAGAAGATCGCCTATTGGAACCGGATCGCGCATCCGGAAAAGCTGCCGGAATACGGTACCGGTTTTCCTGACGCATGGTTTGCCAAGCAGCCCGGTAAGTAAGATGCTTGCACCTTGAAGGGGCAACTGTTCCAAATGGCCGGATTGATTCGCCTAAACATGAAGGAAGCCCGCTTGATCCTTGCGCAGACCCGCGGTGACATGCCCGAAACGTTCGGCAGGGTGTTCTGATGGGCGCCTATATTCTACGCCGCCTGCTGCTGATGATCCCAACGATTGTCGGCATCATGGCGATTTCCTTCCTGGTTGTGCAGTTTGCGCCGGGCGGGCCGGTCGAGCAGATCATTGCTCAGGTCCAGGGGCAGGATTCAGGTGACCGCCTGTCGGGAGCCAGCAATGATCTCTCGGCTCAGGGCGTAAGTTCCGATTCCAGCTATCGTGGCGCCCAGGGACTCGATCCGGAATTCATCAAGAAGCTCGAGCAGCAGTTCGGTTTCGACAAGCCGCCGCTGACGCGTTTCCTCGACATGATGTGGAACTATATTCGCTTCGATTTCGGCGAGAGCTTCTTCCGCAACACGTCGGTCATCGATCTGATCATCGACAAGCTGCCGGTCTCTATCTCGCTCGGCTTCTGGATTCTGATCGTCTCCTATCTGATTTCCATCCCGCTCGGCATCCGCAAGGCAGTGAAGGACGGGTCGAGCTTCGATATCTGGACCTCGGGCATCATCATCGTCGGTTATGCGGTTCCGAGCTTCCTTTTCGGCATTCTGCTGATCGTCATGTTCGCCGGCGGTTCCTTCTTCGACTGGTTCCCGTTGCGCGGTCTCGTATCCGACAATTTCGACGATCTCACCTGGTATCAGAAGATCGGTGATTATTTCTGGCATCTGACTTTGCCGCTGATCGCCATGTCGCTTTCGGCCTTCGCCACCACGACGCTGCTGACGAAGAATTCCTTCATCGATGAAATCAAGAAGCAGTATGTCACGACAGCGCGCGCCAAGGGCCTCAATGAACGGCAGGTACTTTACGGGCATGTCTTCCGCAACGCCATGCTGATCGTCATTGCCGGTTTTCCGGGCGCCTTCATCTCTGCCTTCTTTACCGGCTCGCTGCTGATCGAGAACATTTTCTCGCTCGATGGACTGGGAAGGCTCGGTTACCTCTCGATCGTCAACCGTGACTATCCGATCGTCTTCGGCACGCTCTTCATCTTCTCGCTGATGGGCCTCGTCGTGAACCTCATCTCCGACCTGATCTATACCTGGATCGACCCGCGCATCGATTTCGAGCGGAGGGATGTCTGATGAACGCCCCTTCTGCCGCCATGCCGGTCGAGACGGTAGCGCCCGCCAAGCGCCCCTTCCTGTCGCCGACGACGAAGCGGCGCCTTGCCAATTTCCGAGCCAACAAGCGCGGCTTCTGGTCCTTCTGGATCTTTCTGGTCCTGTTCACGCTCAGCCTGTTTGCCGAATTCATCGCCAATGACCGGCCGATCGTCGCCTCCTACAAGGGCGAGATCCTCTATCCGGTTCTGGTCGATTACCCGGAAGAAAAATTCGGCGGTTTTCTCGCGACGACAGATTATCGATCGGATTTCATCCAGGAAGAGATCAATGCCAACGGCTGGATGATCTGGCCGCCGATCCGCTATTCCTACCAGACGGTCAATTCGCAGATCCCCCATTCCGCCCCGACCGAGCCTTTCTGGCTGATGGCCAAGGCGGATCGCTGCAAGGCCTATCCGCAGGGTGTTCAGGATCAAAACTGCATTCTAGGTAATCTCAATTGGCTCGGTACCGACGATCAGGCGCGCGATGTCATGGCGCGGATGATCTATGGTTTCCGTATCTCGGTCCTGTTCGGTCTGGCTCTCACCATCTGCTCGGCCATCATCGGTGTCGGAGCCGGTGCCGTGCAGGGTTATTTCGGCGGTTGGACAGATCTTCTGATGCAGCGTTTCATCGAGATCTGGTCGGCCATGCCGGTCCTCTATATCCTGCTGATCATCGCTTCGATATTGCCGCCCGGCTTCTTCATCCTGCTCGGCATATTGCTGCTCTTCTCCTGGGTCAGCCTCGTCGGCGTGGTCAGGGCCGAGTTCTTGCGTGCCCGCAATTTCGAATATGTGCGCGCGGCCCGTGCGCTCGGAGTCGGCAACTGGACGATCATGTATCGCCACCTCCTGCCCAACGCGATGGTGGCGACGCTCACCTTCCTGCCCTTCATCCTGTCGGGCTCGATCGCCACGCTTACGTCTCTGGATTTCCTCGGCTTCGGCATGCCGCCCGGCTCGCCATCGCTGGGAGAAATGATCGCCCAGGGCAAGAACAATCTTCAGGCGCCTTGGCTGGGACTGACGGCCTTCTTCACCATGTCGATCATGCTGTCTCTGCTGATCTTCATTGGCGAGGCGGTGCGTGATGCCTTCGACCCCCGCAAGACGTTCCGGTGATATGATGACAGACACCCTCCTTTCCGTTCGTGATCTGTCCGTCGCCTTTCATCAGGGCGAGACGGAAACGCTCGCGGTCGATCACGTGTCGTTCGATATAAAGCCGGGTGAAGTTCTGGCTTTGGTCGGCGAATCAGGCTCAGGCAAATCGGTCTCGGCCAATTCCATCCTGAAGCTTCTGCCCTATCCGGCCGCTAGCCACCCCTCCGGCGAAATCCTGTTTCAGGGCAAGGATCTCCTGAAGGCATCTGAAGCGGAACTGCGCCATGTGCGCGGCAACGACATCACGATGATCTTCCAGGAGCCGATGACCTCGCTCAATCCTTTGCACACGATCGAAAAACAGATCGGCGAGATCCTGGAAATGCACCAGGCGATGGTGGGTGCCGCGGCCCGCTCCCGCATCCTGGAACTGCTCAATCAGGTCGGCATCCGCGAGCCGGAAAAGCGCCTGACCGCCTATCCGCATGAACTCTCCGGCGGCCAGCGCCAGCGCGTCATGATCGCCATGGCGCTCGCCAACCGGCCGAAACTGCTGATCGCCGATGAGCCGACAACCGCTCTCGACGTCACGGTTCAGGCGCAGATCCTCGAACTCCTGCGCAAGCTGAAGGGTGAGCACGGCATGTCCATGCTGTTCATCACCCACGATCTCGGCATCGTTCGCAAGTTCGCCGATCGCGTCTGTGTCATGACCAAGGGCAAGATCGTCGAGGAAGGCTCGGTCACCGATGTCTTCGAGCGTCCGCAGCATCCTT
This sequence comes from Aliirhizobium wenxiniae, assembly GCF_014201355.1. Classification (GTDB taxonomy): domain Bacteria; phylum Pseudomonadota; class Alphaproteobacteria; order Rhizobiales; family Rhizobiaceae; genus Neorhizobium; species Neorhizobium wenxiniae. Next base: position 1,394,230 of record NZ_JACHEG010000002.1, on the reverse strand, counting down.
ATACCCAGCATCTGCTTTCCTCCGAACCGAGAGGCGAACCGCCGGCAGCCGATCCGGCACATCCGGTCGTCATGGAAGCGAAGGACCTGCGTGTCTGGTTCCCGATCAAGGCCGGTTTCATGCGCCGCGTCGTCGATCACGTGAAGGCGGTCGATGGCGTTGATCTGACACTGCGTGCGGGCGAAACGCTCGGCATCGTCGGTGAATCCGGCTCCGGCAAGACGACGCTCGGCCTGGCGCTGGCAAGGCTGATCGCCTCGGAAGGCCGGATCGTCTTCATCGGCGATGCAATCAACGGCCATTCATTCAAGCAGATGCTGCCCTATCGAAACCGGCTGCAGGTGGTGTTTCAGGATCCCTTCGGTTCGCTCAGCCCCCGCATGCCGGTGGGGGAGATCATCGCCGAAGGCCTGAAGGTCCACGAGCGGCAGCTTTCGGCGGACGAGCGGGATCAGCGCGTTGCCTGGGCGCTCCAGGAAGTCGGCCTCGATCCCGAAACTCGCTGGCGTTACCCGCATGAATTCTCCGGTGGCCAGCGGCAGCGTATCGCCATTGCGCGCGCCATGGTGCTGAAACCGCGTTTCGTTATGCTGGACGAGCCGACATCGGCGCTCGACATGACGGTGCAGGCACAGGTCGTCGACCTTCTGCGCGATCTGCAGGCCAAGCATGATCTCGCTTATCTCTTCATCAGCCATGACCTGAAGGTGGTGAAGGCGCTCGCCAATCATGTCATCGTCATGCGAACCGGCAAGGTTGTCGAGGAAGGTCCTTCCGAACAGATCTTCAGCGCGCCGAAGGAAGATTATACCAAGGCGCTAATGGCTGCGGCTTTCAACATCGAGGCGGTCGAAAACGGGGCCGTTGGCCAATAACAAAAGTGGGAATAGCTGTGTCTGAAAAAGGTTCTGTCGTCATCGACCTGAAATTCGAACGCCGTGATGTGGATCGGGCGCTTTCCGGTGCGCTTTCCGGACGGAAGGTCCTGCACGCATCGGACAAGGCGGCGGATCTTTCCAGTGCCAGCTATGCATTTCTCTGGAAGCCGGATCTCGATCTTTTCGAGCGCGCCCCCAAGCTGAAAGTGCTCTTTTCGGGCGGCGCCGGTGTCGATTCGATCCTCGCTACGCCCGGCCTGCCGAATATTCCGATCGTCCGTTTTGTCGATGAGAGCCTCACCACCCGCATGAGCGAGTGGGTCGTGCTTCAATGCCTCAGCCACCTGCGCCAGGCTCCGGCCTATCTCGTGCAGCAGCGCGCCCGCTTCTGGAAGGAATTGCACCAGCCGGAAGCGAAGGATCTGACCGTCGGTGTCATGGGGCTCGGTGTCCTGGGGCAGGATTCCGCCCGCAAGCTGAAGATCATGGGTTTCAACGTCATCGGCTGGTCGAGGACGAAAAAGGCCATAGAGGGTATCGACACCTACGATGCGTCGCAACTCGATGCCTTTCTAGGCCGCACCGACATCCTTGTCGGGCTCTTGCCGCTGACGGGCGAGACGCGCGGCATCTTCAACGGCTCGCTCTTTTCTAGACTTCGCCAGAACGGCGCACTCGGTGCGCCAGTCTTCATCAATGCCGGACGTGGTGGTAGCCAGGTGGAGAAGGATCTGATCGCGGCTCTTGACGCAAAGACTCTGGGCGGCGCGTCTCTCGACGTGTTCGAGCATGAGCCCCTGTCGCCGGACAGCCGTTTCTGGTCCATGGATAATGTAATCGTGACGCCGCACGCTGCCTCTGCGTCCGATGTCCGGGCTTTGCTCCGCAATGCGGAAGTTCAGATGGGGCGTTTTGAACGAGGAGAGCCGCTGCAGCACGTCGTCGACAGAACGACGGGTTACTGACGCTTCCGATCTGCTTGCGATAGTTGAACTGCGTCTGGACTTAATCGATTTTTTTCCCGATAAAGCTGCCGGGAGGTGGGATCATTAGCTTGCCTCCTTAGCGAGTGAGGCCGACCGGTCACAGGCGACCGGGACAGGGGCAGGCATGACCAAGACCGATATCGCAACCAGGGTGTATAATCACAGCTGGAAGCTCGATCCGATCATCCGCAGTCTGATCGACACCGACTTTTACAAACTTCTGATGTTGCAGATGATCTGGAAGCTCTATCCGGACGTCGATGCGACATTCTCCGTGATCAACCGCACCACCAGCGTCAGACTGGCGGACGAGATCAACGAAGGTGCTCTGCGGGAGCAACTCGACCACGCCCGTACGGTCAGTCTCTCCAAGAAGGAGATGATCTGGCTGGCGGGTAATACATTCTATGGCCGCAACCAGATCTTCGAGCCCGAATTCCTCACCTGGCTTTCCAACTACAAACTGCCGGAATACGAATTGTCCAAGCGTGATGGGCAATACGAGCTGAATTTCCATGGCAAGTGGATGGACACCACGATGTGGGAAATCCCGGCGCTGGCGATCATCAACGAGATGCGATCCCGCTCGGCCATGCGCTCGCTCGGTTATTTCACGCTCGATGTGATCTATGCCCGCGCGAAAGCCCGGATGTGGGAAAAGGTGCAGCGCCTGCGCGAACTGCCAGGTTTGCGGATTTCCGATTTCGGCACCCGCCGCCGCCACAGCTTCCTGTGGCAGCGCTGGTGCGTCGAGGCGTTGAAGGAAGGTATCGGCAGCGGATTTACCGGTACCAGCAACGTATTGCTTGCTATGGATAGCGATCTGGAAGCAGTTGGTACCAACGCGCATGAACTTCCGATGGTTGCCGCCGCGTTGGCGCAGACGGATGAAGAGCTGCGTAACTCCCCCTATCAGGTGCTGAAGGACTGGAACCGGCTTTATCACGGCAATCTGCTGATCGTTCTGCCGGATGCTTTCGGTACTGCCGCGTTTCTGAGGGATGCACCGGACTGGGTCGCAGACTGGACAGGCTTCCGCCCCGACAGCGCCCCACCGATCGAAGGCGGCGAAAAGATCATCGACTGGTGGAAGAAGGTCGGCCGCGACCCGAAGGAAAAGCTGCTGATCTTTTCAGATGGCCTCGATGTCGATGCGATCATTCAAACCTACAAGCATTTCGAGGGCCGGGTGCGAATGAGCTTCGGCTGGGGGACCAATCTCACCAATGACTTCGCCGGGTGCGCGCCGACCGAGATCAACGGATTGAAACCGATCTCGGTCGTCTGCAAGGTAAGCGAAGCCAATGGTCGCCCCGCCGTCAAGCTTTCGGACAATCCGCAGAAGGCGACCGGCGATGCGAAGGAAGTCCAGCGCTACCTCCGCCTGTTCGGCGAAGAGGATAGGATCAGCCAGACGTTGGTGGTCTGAAACTCCCTGACAAGTTTAATTGAAAAGCCCCGCCTTGAAGCGGGGCTTTTGTATTGTGGGCGTCACTTGATGATCTGCACCACGGTATGGGTCTGCGGATCTACGATCACGCGCTGGTTGTTGACCACCGTATAGGCATATTGGGTATTGCTCGGCACCGGGGTCAGCACGACCGTTTCGGGAACAGGCTTGCCGACGACGATCGGCTGTTCCACGGTTACGGCCGTGGTCGGGGCGGGCTGCTGTTCAACATAGGTGACCACTTCTTGTGGCGGCGGATCGATTGCCGTGCCGGCGATAGCACCGACAACACCGCCCACAGCGGCACCGACGGGACCACCGACCACCGCTCCCGTCACGGCACCACCGGCGGCGCCGGTCACCGTGCTCTGTTGTGCATAGGCCTGGCCTGCAACGGTTGCTGCGAAGATTGCGCAGGAAGCAAGAATGATATTTTTCATGGTTCTTCTCCTCTTTTGACTTCCGGCGAGAGAACCCGCATGTCGATAAAACGGTTCCGGATGCTTCCTCACCTTTCGCCCGACCCTGAAATATTTGGCGATCACTCAGTTGCCGTCTTCTGGTTCCTTGCGGGATCGTCGTATAGGGAGCTGACGCGCAAAAACGCCGAGGTTCAAAGGCTTAACCACGCCCCTAAAAATGACCGTGATCTCTAAGATACCTATTGCCAAGCGGCAGGCGCCTACTATTTGCCGCTTGAGTGATAGGAGAAATGCGCGTGGAATATCGCTTTCTGATTGTCGAAGACAGCCTGCTAGTCGCCATGGACATAGAGGAGGCAGTTCAGCGTAGCGGACATGACGTGGTTGGCATCGCGCCTGATATGAAGGTAGCGCTCAACTACACTCGTGACACGGATATCGCTTTCGTCGACGTGCGGCTTGCCGATGGCGAGACCGGGCCGGAGATCGCAAAGGTCTTGGCCGAATACGGTATTGTCGTCATCATGATTACCGGAAACCCAGGCGTAGTGGCTTCTGGTGTGAACGGTGTTGTCGGCGTCATGGCCAAGCCTCTCACCGACCAGGCTTCGATGGATCTCATCCAGTTTGCTGTCGATCGCAAAAATGGCAAGCCCGGGGTTCCACCAGCGCGCCTCAGGCTTTTCCATTAGCGCCTCGTTGCTTCGACCCGTTCGGTTGGGTATGTGATACCCATCAACAGCGGAAGCGGACATGCGTTATTTCATCACCGGTACGGCGGGCTTCATCGGGTTTCATCTGGCGCGCAAGCTTTTGCAGGATGGTCACGAGGTTGTCGGCTTTGACGGGATGACGGCCTATTACAGCCTGCGCCTGAAGGAGGCCCGCAATGCCGGGCTGGCGCAGTTCCCGTCCTTCCGCTTCGTCCAGGGCATGCTGGAAGACAGGGCTTCGCTTGAAAAAGCGGTCAAGGCCTTCAATCCGGACGTTATCGTTCATCTGGCAGCCCAGGCGGGTGTTCGTTACAGCCTCGAAAATCCAAGGGCCTATCTCGATTCCAACCTCATCGGTTCGTGGAATATTCTGGAAATCGCCCGCGAGATCGGTGTCGGTCATCTGATGCTTGCATCGACCTCTTCCGTTTACGGCGCAAATCCCGGCATTCCCTTCCGCGAAATCGATAAGGCTGACGAGCCTTTGACCTTCTACGCTGCGAGCAAGAAGGCGATGGAAGTAATGGCGCACAGCTATGCCCATCTCTACAAGGTTCCGACAACGGCTTTCCGTTTCTTCACGGTTTATGGCCCCTGGGGTCGGCCGGACATGGCGCTGTTCAAATTCGTCAAAGCCATGCTCGATGACCAGGAAATCGAAATCTACGGCGAAGGCAAGATGAGCCGTGACTTCACCTATATCGATGACCTCATTGATTCGATCATCGATCTTTCCGGGATTGCTCCATCCGAAAGCAACCGAGTTGCGGATATTGACACGCTTTCGGCAGTAGGCCCGTTCCGGACAGTCAATCTCGGCGGCGGTCAGCCGGTTGGCCTTCTCGAGTTTGTTGAAGTTATCGAAAAGACGATGGGCAAGCGCGCAAGGCGCAAGATGCTGCCGATGCAGAAGGGCGATGTGCCGCGCACATTCGCCAGCCCGAGCCTTCTGCTGGCGCTGACCGGGCGTAAGCCGGAAACCGGACTGGATGAAGGCGTCGATGCTTTTGTCCGCTGGTATATGGAGCATCGGTCTGAAATCGATTGAGCGCGGGCGATGGAAGGCCTGCGGGATAACGACGCATCACGTCTCCATGAAAGGGCTTGCACCTCAAGCCATAACCCCCCAGTTCGAAGCGCATATCGTTCAAGACAGGGTCGGTGAAATCCGCTTAGCTGCGGGCTTTGGCTGGCTTGGCTTCGCTTTTGAAAGACTTTATGTTGCCGGGAAAGACAGTTCAGATGTTACCTAAGGTCAAGGGCATGTCACAGGGTTTCAGAGATGCCCGTATCCTCATGTACAGCCACGATACGTTCGGGCTGGGCCATATTCGCCGCTGCATGACGATCGCCAACCATCTGGTCGAAACGTTTCAGGGCGCGCATGTCCTGATCATCTCCGGCGCAACGATTGCCGGTGCCTTCGATTATCGCTCGCGCGTCGACTACGTTAAGATTCCGAGCGTGATCAAGTTGCGCAACGGCGACTACACGTCGATGGATGAGCACATCAATCTGGAAGAAACGCTGGAAATGCGTCAGGCGATCATTCGCCAGACGGCGGAATCCTTCCAGCCGGATATCTTCATTGTCGACAAGGAGCCGCTCGGTCTCCGGCGCGAGGTAGAAGATACGCTCGTTTATCTTAAGAGCCGCGGTACGCTTCTCGTGCTCGGCCTCCGCGACGTCATGGATGCACCGCATTTGCTGGATGCTGAATGGCGGCGCAACGATGTGATGGCGAAGATCGATCAGCTTTACGATCACGTCTGGGTCTACGGCCCTCCGGATTTCCACGATCCTCTCACCGGGCTCGATGTGCCGCCATCATTACGTCGCAAGATGACCTTCGTCGGCTTCCTACAGCGAAAGGCATGGAAAAGCCGCGCGACGGCTCTGCCGAAGCGGGATGGCGACTATATTCTTGTGACCACAGGCGGTGGCGGTGACGGGTATGAACTCGTTCGCGACGTGATAAATGCCTATCAGGCCGATCCGGATCTGACAGAAAAGGCCCTGATCGTGCTTGGCCCTTACATGCCCGGCGAGCAGCGCGAAGCGCTGACCCAGGCGGCTGCCTCGCATAACTGTCTTGAGGTCATCGAATTCGATAACCGCATGGAAGATCTGATCGCCAATGCGCGTGCGATCGTTGCCATGGGCGGTTACAACACCTATTGCGAAATTCTGTCCTTCGACAAACCGGCGCTGATTATTCCCCGCATGGTGCCGAGGCAGGAGCAGTTGATCCGCGCAATGCGTGCCACGGAACTGGGGCTGGTTGCCATGCTGCATCCCGATCATTCTTCGGATGGTATGCGGCTCTCTGCAGCAATCAAGGAGCTGCTATTGCGGGATCCACCATCTGCAACGGCGCCGGATTATCGCCTTGAAGGTCTGCCCAATCTTTCTGCCATCGTCCAGGAATACCTGCAGGGAAAGCGTCCAGATTATCTCACAGCCGTCGAGAGCTGACATCAGCTCTCGCGGTTGATTTCGCGGCGCAGCAGCCGCGCCGTTTCGCGTGCTCCATCCATGTTCAGGTCCAGATTGGCCTTGCCACGTTGCGCAAGTGCTTTGCCGATCCCGCTCGCAACCATGTCTGGTGTGATTGCCGCTTCCTCGATGAATTCCGCCAGCCCGAGTTCCTGCAGCTTTACGGCGCGCGCTGTCTGTTCCGTCTCACCGCCAGCCGCAAAAGGCACAAGCAGCGACCCGCAGCCGGCTCTCAGCACGTCGCAGACGGTGTTATAGCCCGCCTGTGAGATAGAAAGCTCGGCGCTGCCAAGCAACTGCCGGAAATCGCTCCTGAAGCGAAAGACATCCACCTCGCCGTCACCCTTCGATACAAGGCTGTCGAAGCTTGCCGTATCAAGGTTCGGTCCGGTAATCACGCACCAGCGGCCGGGCGATGCGATCAACTGGCGGGCGGCAACGGCGGCATTCAGCAGTTTCTGTCCCACCGCTCCGCCGCCGGCCGAAACTACCACCCGATATTTTTCAGGCGAGGGAACAGGGGCTGCAGGTGCAACGAGACCGGTATACAGCACCTTGTCCGCGATCTCGCCTGCAAGCGGAAACGTGTCTTCGATCCGTGTCAGGTTTTTATCGCCATGCACGAGCACGCGGTGGAAATGTTGCCTGACCAGCGCCACCGTTTCCTCGTCACGTCCCGGCTTCTTGTTCACCTGCAGGATGTCGCGGATAGAGGCAAAGAGCAGCGGCTTCGGGCACATCGCCTTGATCGCATCGAGAAACGGCAAAAGCTCGAAGCGCATCTGCCGGCGCCCGAACGGAAAGGCCTCGGTGATGACGATATCCGGCTTCGTTTCGCCAAGAACCGCCAGCAACTGCTCCATGCGCTGGCGCTCTCCGTCAGGCCCGAGCGTTGTTCCATCTATATCCTGCAGGCCTGAAAACCCTTCGCGGGACGTGACCTCGGGCATCAGTCGAACATGGTTGATGCCCGGTCCCGGAAAACCGGGCACGGGCAGTCCACCGGTTACCATCGTCACCTCAAAGCCATCCTCTGCAAGAGCAGACGCAACCAGGCTTGCCCGGGCGATATGGCCGATCCCCAGCAGATGCTGGACATAGAAGAGCACGCGCGGTGATGTCATGGCTGCGAAGGCTCCTTGTTGGCGAGCGTCGAATAGGCGGCTGAGAACAATCTCTCCAGATCCGATATGCTGGTCTTGTGGTCGAAATGACCACGAACCTTGGCTTCCGCATTCCTGGCCATGCGGTCCCGTTCCGATGGGCTGCGGATGGCCGTTTCGAGCGCTTTGGCGAGCGCCTGCGGGTCTTCCGGTTCGACCAGCAGGCCGTTTTCCTGATCGACGAACAGTTCGGGAATACCGGAAATCGTTGTCGAGATGCAGAGGATCCGCTGGCTGGCCGCCTCGACCAGAACATTCGGCAATCCGTCGCGATCGCCATCCTTGCCGATACGGCAAGGCAGGGCGAATATGTCGGCCTCGCCATAACGCTGTAGCACTTCCTGCTGCGACATGGCTCCGTGCCAGCTGACGCGGCCGGCAAGCCCGAGTTCTTCCGCAAGCGGCTTCAGCACCTTCAACTCATCGCCGCCGCCGACATGATCGAGCCGCCAGTGAAGATCGGCAGGAAGCAGGGCCAGCGCCCTGAGCAGGATGTCGAAACCCTTTTTCGGCACCGCACGGCCGACGGCCAGGATCGCGATAGGGTCTTCCGGGTTGGAGCCGTCACGCGTTGCGGCTGCGCGATCCGGAGAAGGAAAACGGCTGAGATTGAGGCCGTGATAGCTGAGATGCACCTTGCCAGGGTTCCCTGAAAGCGTGCGCAGGTGGGCGGCGCCGCCGCCGGTGCAGGTCACCGTCCAGCTTGCATCATCGAGCTTGTCGGAAAGCTCCCAGTCGGGGCTTGTCCAGATATCCTTGGCATGGGCCGAAACGGTGAAGGGTATGCCCAGCAACTGCGATGCATACCGCGCGACTGAAGCCGGCGTGTGGATGAAATGCACATGCAGCCAGTCCGCACCCTCTGGCCATTCGCGGGCAAGCACCAGAGCCTGGCCGAAGCGGCGAAACCGGTTACGGCTGATGTCGCGCGGCAGGTCTTTCAGGAAGGCCCTGGCCGCCGCCCGGAAGGATGGCTCACCGAGCCAGTGGAAAAAGGCCTTGGCGACGCGCAGAGGTTCTTCGTGCAGATATTCCGGCAGGTAGTGGACGGGTGCTTCGATCTCGTCATGCACCGGATGCCGCTTCTTGTCGGTCGGTCGGCGCATCGACATGAGTTCGAGCTTGAAGCCGGCAAGTTCCAGGCCGCGCAGTTCCTGCGCGATAAAGGTCTCTGAAAGGCGCGGATAGCCTTTCAGCAGCACGACCATCTTTTTCGGTATGTTCAACGTCGTTCCTTGCGGTCTTTGCCGGTCGATCCCTCAGGGTTCGGCCGGCAAAACCAGTATCCGCCCGCTTTTATGCGCGCAAGTCAGTGATAGGGGTCCGCCGCGTCGCGCAGGCCGTCTCCCAGGAAATTGAAGGCGAGGATGACCAGGATGACCGGGATCACCGGTATGAGCAACCAGGGATAAAGCGCAACGACATTGACCGTCCGCGCCTCGGTCAGAAGCACGCCCCAGCTCGTGACCGGTGGCCTGAGGCCGAGCCCGAGAAAGCTCAGCGTCGTCTCGCCGAGGATCATGCCAGGAATGGTCAGTGTTGCGCTGGCGATCAGGTGCGACATGAAGCCAGGGATGAGATGTCGGCCGATGACACGCCAGTGATTGGCGCCCATCAGTTGCGCCGCCATCACATAGTCTTCCTCCCGAAGCGCAAGCAGCTTGGATCGCACCGCACGAGCGAGCCCGGTCCAGTCCAGCAAACCCAGAATGAAGGTAATGCCGAGATAGATGACGAACGGGCTCCAATCGACCGGCATGATCGCGGCAAGCGCCAGCCATAGCGGAATGCTCGGGATCGATTGCAGCACCTCGATGATACGCTGCACCACTAGGTCGAACTTGCCGCCCCAATAGCCTGCAAGTCCGCCGATCAGGATGCCTAGCACGAAGCTGGTGGTGATGCCGAGAAGGCCGATCGTCAAGGAAATCCGTGCGCCGTAGATCACCCGTGACATGACGTCCCGTCCGAGCCTGTCGGTGCCGAACAGGAACATCTGGCCGCCTTCTGACGGGCAGACGAGATGCCGGTCTGCAGAAATGAAGCCCCAGAACTTGTAGGGATCGCCCTTGCAGAAGAAGCGCAGCCGCTGCACCTGATTGGGATCATCTGTATAGACGCGCTTCAGGTTTTCCATGTCGAGCGTCATCTTCTGGCCATAGACAAATGGACCGACGAATTTCCCGTCATGGAAGAGATGCACCGATTGCGGTGGTGCATAAATGTGATCCATGTTGCGCGTATGGAGATTATACGGTGCCAGAAATTCTGCGATGATGATCGACAGATAGCAGAACAGCAGGAATAGTCCCGAAAACAGCGCCAACCTGTGCCGCCTGAACCGCCACCACATCAAACGGAGCTGGGAGGCTCGCTTGGCAAGCGGCGCACCTTCGCCCGTCTTGTCGAAAGCGTAAGGATCGAATGGGGCTTCACTGACGTAATGCGGCAGCGGCTGGCCGTCCGGTGGCAGTTGCATGCTCATCGCGTCCGGCCTCCGTAAAGGCGAATGCGCGGATCGAAAAGCGCAAGCGCGATATCCGAGATCAGCACCCCGACGACGGTCAGTATGGCAAGGAACATCAGGAAGGAACCCGCCAGATACATGTCCTGCGTCTGCAGTGCCTTGATCAGCATAGGCCCCGTCGTCTCGAGCGATAGCACGACGGCGGTGATTTCCGCGCCGGAAATGATCTGTGGCAGGATCGAGCCGATGTCCGAGATGAAGAAATTGAGCGACATGCGCAGCGGATATTTCGTCAGAACCTTGAACGGGTGAAGCCCCTTCGCCCGCGCCGTCATCACATATTGCTTGCGCAGCTCGTCAAGCAGGTTGGCGCGCAGCCGGCGCACCATGCCGGCGGTCCCGGCCGTACCGATGATAATCACCGGGATCCATAGATGTTCAAGGATCGAGGTCGCCTTGTCCCAGCTCATCGGCTGATTCAGGTATTTCTGGTCCATCAGATGGCCGATCGATGTTCCGAACCAGACGTTGGCGAAATACATGAGAATAAGCGCCAGCACGAAATTCGGCACGGCGAGGCCGATAAGGCCGAGAAGCGTCAGCCCGTAATCGCCCCAGCTATACTGATGCGTTGCGGAATAGATGCCGATCGGGAAGGCGAGCAGCCAGGTGAGGATGATCGTCACAACGGAAACGAGGATCGTCAGCCACAGACGGTCGCCGACGACGTCCGAGACGGGCAGGCGGTATTCGAAAGAATAGCCGAAATCGCCCACCATCATGCCACCCACCCAATGCAGGTATCGGATCGGCAGCGGCTGGTCAAAACCGTAGCGAGCTCTCAGTTCCTCGATTTCCTGCATGTCGGCCGGTTCGCCGATTGCCCGCATCTCGGCGACATAGCTCTCGAAATAGTCGCCCGGCGGCAGCTCGATGATAGTGAAGACGAGCATCGAGATCAGGATCAGGGTAGGGATCATCACCATGATCCGCCAGAGAATGTAGCGGATCATGCGTGATCCTCCTCATACCAGAAGGTGTCAGGCATATAGACGCCGAGGAAGGATGTCGGATCGTAACCGAACAGGGCTTTCTCGGGAATGTTGCGCAGTTTCGAAGAATAGACGAGCGGCTGCAGCGCCTGATTGACGATGCCGATTGTGAAGACGCCCTGTGTGTAGATGGTCAACATCGAATGCCAGATTGTTTCCCGCTCCTCGTGCGTCCCGGCTGTCTTCCAGTCTTTCAAAAGGTCGAGAAGCTGCCTAGCCTCGGCAAGATCCGGTGGATGCCCGTCGCGCCCGCCGGAAAGATAATGAAGCCCCCAGACCGGCCACTGCATCTGGTCGTCGAATGTCGGCGCCAGTTCGTTGGGCGACATCTCGGCCGTCGGCACACCGTTGTCGAGACCCATCCACACGCACATCAGCGTCTCGCCGCCGATCACACGCTTGCGGAAGATTTCGCGCTGCGACACGCGGGTGAATATGGCAATACCGATCTTCGACCAGTGATCGGTGATCAGTTCCAGCACGTCGCTCTCGAACGTGCTTTCCCCGGCGCTTTCGATGATGATCTTTGCTGGACGCCCGTCGGGAAGCAATCGCAAACCATCCTCGTTGCGGCTCGCGAGCCCGGCCTCGTCCAGCAGCCTGTTGGCCATGTCGATATCGTGGCTTGCCCAGGCCTGCTCGTATTCCGGCTTGAACAATGGGCTGTCGGGCAGCACCGAGTTTCCGGCCGCATGCGCCAGGCCGAAGAAGACTGCCTTGTTGATCTCCTCGCGATCAATCGCCAGCGATAGCGCCCGCCTGACGCGCACGTCCTGGAACAGCCCGCGCCAGACATCGTCCTTGCAATTGAGATTGGGAACCAGCGCCACGCGGGAACCTTGCGTGCGCTTCCACAGGTCCACCTTCATCGGCAGCCGCTTTTCGGCGGCTTTCAGGAACGTATAGTCCGAGAAATCGACATTGGCGAACTGCAGGTCGCTGTCACCCGAGCCTGCCTTTGCGGCGATCAGGTCCGGCGCACTGACGTTCAGAACCATCTTGTCAATATAGGGCAGCTGCAAGCCGTTCTCGTCGACGCGATGGAAGAAAGGGTTGCGCAGAAAGACGAATTGTCCGGCAGGCGGCTTGGTGCTGTTGTACCAGGGGTCTAGCGTCGGCAATTCGGGATTTTCCGGCCGCACCGTGCGCGACATCCGCTGGTGCAGGTCGGTCCAGTCCTGCGCCTTGTATGTCTTCAGCATCCCGGCAATCTTTTCCGCGCTCTGGTAGCGTGGATGGAACTGCTTCAGATAGGCCGAAGGCATGTAGATCACGAGTGGCGAAGGCCTCGCCAGCTGAGCCAGAAAGTCCGGATTGGCTTCATCCCAGCTGTATCGCACCGTCCGCTCGTCGAGGATTTCGAAACGCGGTCCGCGGCCATTGACCCTCAGGTCGACCGGAATACCGCCGCGATGAAGCTCCTTGTTGTTCATCACGTCTTCCCAGCTGTAACGGAAATCCTCCGTCGTCAGCGGCGAGCCGTCCGACCACTTGTGCCCCTCCCGCAGGGTGAAGGTGAAGACACGTTCGCCTTCGGACTTGAAGCTCTCCAGGATATCCGCCTGGAGGTTCAGGTGTTCGTCATAGCCCACCAGCCGTGAATAGCTGCTGATCGGCATGAGGCGGATATCGCGCTGGCCGCCGATCAGCATGCGCACAACGCCGCCATGACGCCCTGGCTTCAGGTTCTTCGCGCCGATATTGACCACACGGGGATTGCGCGGCAGGCGCGCGGAGACGTCCGGCAGCTTGCCGGCCTTGATGTCGTCTGAAAGATAGTCCGAACCGGTGAAGGCGGCCTTCGCGTTGAAGGGAATAAGGGCCGTGGCCATCAGCCCGAGCATGGACCGGCGTTTCATCATGGCTGCAGCTCCCTGATGTTCACCTGAGGTTTCGCCAGGACGAAATGTCCGCCGCCGAGGTCGATCTGGGTCAACCGTTCTCCCTCGTCCTGAATGAAGGCGGGATGCCAGTCTTGCGTCGGTTTTCTCGGAATATCCAGAGAATCGAGATTGAGCGGACGGTCGAGGTCGGGGATCGGAACGGCCGCGATCAGCCGTCGTGTATAGGGATGCGTCGGGTTGCGCATGATGATCTCGCAAGGGCCCATTTCGACGATCCGTCCCGCATACATGACGGCAACGCGGTCTGCCATGTAGTTCACCACCGCAAGGTTATGCGAGATGAACAGGTAGGTCAGCCCCAGGTCCCGCTTAAGGTCCTTCAGGAGATTGAGGATCTGCGCCTGGATCGACACATCGAGCGCCGACACCGGCTCGTCGCAGATCAGCAGTTCCGGGCCGAGCGCCAGGGCGCGGGCAATGCCTATCCGTTGTCGCTGGCCACCGGAAAAACTGTGTGGGTAGCGGCTGAGCGCATTGTCGTCGAGGCCGATCGTGCGCAGCAGCCGCCGAACCGCTTCCAGCCGCGTGGCGCGCGAACCGCGGCCATGGATCTCCAGACCCTCGCCGATGATTTCCCGGACCGTCATGCGTGGCGAAAGCGACGAGATCGGATCCTGGAACACCATCTGGATGCGCTGGCGCAGCATGTCCAGCTCTTCACCTTGTGCGGAAAGGACATCGATTGGCCCTTTCTCGCTTTCGAAGACGACGGCGCCGGTATCCGCAGTCAGGCCGCGCATCAGGATCTTGCTGAGCGTGGTCTTGCCACACCCGCTCTCGCCGACAAGCCCGAGGCTCTCGCCGCGCCGGATATCGAAACTGACGTCATCGACGGCGAGCGTCACATTGCTTTCGTGGCTTCCGAGCTTGCGCTTCTTGGCCTTGAAGGTCTTGCTGATATGGTTGACCGAGAGGATCGTCCGCGAGCCGCCGGAATTGAGATAACCGGTCTCCATCAGACTGGCGGTATCGACCGCGATTTCGCGCAGCGGCTTCAGCCGCTGGTCGCGCTTCATCTCGAACGTCGGGATCGCCGAGATCAGCCCTTTCGGATAGGGATGAACGGGTCGGCGGAAGATGTCGTCGACAGTGCCGGCCTCCATGATCTGGCCGCGATAGGCGACAATCACTTCGTCGGCGAGATTGGTGACGATGCCGAGATCATGGGTGATCAGCAGCATCGCCATGTTGAAGCGGGACTGCAGGTCCCGCAAAAGCTTTAGGATCTGCGCCTGGATCGTCACGTCGAGCGCCGTCGTCGGTTCGTCGGCGATCAGGAGGGCAGGGCGACAGACAAGCGCCATGGCAATCATCGCGCGCTGGCGCATCCCGCCCGAAAGCTCGAACGGATACATCGCGTGGACTTTTGCAGGGTCCTTGAACCCGACGAGAGACAGCGTGTCATAGACCCGCTCGCGCTGTTCGGCAGGTGACGAAGCATCATGGATCCGCAATGCCTCGTCGATCTGGTTGCCGATCGTGTGCAGCGGCGACAGCGAGGTCATCGGTTCCTGGAAGATCATCCCGATCCGGTTGCCGCGAATGCTGCGGATCTGCCGTCCGTCCTGCGGCAGCTGAAGCAGATCCACTGGCTCTTCCGAAGTCTCCGGGTCATTGAACAGCACGCGTCCCGAGATCGATGCCAGAGGGCTTTCGATCCCGACGATCGTGCGGCCGATGACCGACTTTCCCGATCCAGATTCTCCCACCAGCGCCGTCACCTTGCCGGGCTTGATCCGCATGCTCAGATTGTTGACGGCTTGAATTCTGCTGCCGAACACCGGGAAGCTCACGCTCAGATTTTCTATCCGCAGCAGGTCGGGCACGAATGTCGTCATCGGGCAGTTTTTCCTACGGTGCCATGCATGAAGATTTCGCATTTCCGCATGACGGTAAAATCAAGTTTGTCGGAATGCATCTTTTGGCACCTGATCAGGTTGACGCTGGAACGGAATTGAACGTAGCGCAGAGCTATGATGATAGTCCATGCCATATGAAGACTGCCGGATAGCTGCCGATGATTAACGAAACAGACTATAAAAGGATGCTTGGCGAAGCCAAGGTGCTGATCCGCTCAGGTAATTTAGAGGCAGCGGGTGGTCTGCTGCAGGAAATCCGGGCGCAGGATATCGGCAAAACCGATGCGCGGACGTCACTGGGCCTGCCGCGGCGGCTGCAGTCGGCACTGTTAAAGCTGGCGAAAGCCGAAGGCGATGCGGTTGCCCGGATCGGTTATCAGTTTCACCTCGTCCCGCCGCCTGAAAAGCTTGCGCGACACGGTGTGTTCTCGGCGCAGGACAAGGCGGCAATGGCCGAGCTGTCTCGCGTCCCGGTGCCGCGGTGCATCCACCAGATATGGCTCGGCTCAAGACCTGTTCCTCCAACCGTTGACGCCTGGGCAGAACATGCCGCGGCCAATGGGTATGAGCATAAACTGTGGCGCGAAGCCGATCTTGCCGAAAATGGTTATGATCGACACACGGCGCTTGAGCATATGCTGCAACAGAGGGATTTTCCAGGCGCGGTAGATGTCGCTCGCTATATGATCCTACGTGACATCGGAGGCATCTATCTCGATTGCGACTGGTATCCGGGCGGTAGTCGCGGCAGCTTCCATGATTTCCTGCCGCTGACGGGATTGTCCGTCTTTGCCGAGGATATTCCACGCAATACCGGTGCCGGAAGCGTGCTTTTCGCCAATTCCTTTATCGCGACGCCCGCAGGAAATCCGGTTTTCTCGAGACTATGCGATGCGCTGCCCTCGGTGATCGATGATTTGGGCGACGCTCCCGCCTGGTGGTCGACGGGTCCGCTGATCTTCACGGTGGTTGCCAGATCCGGTCCGGTCAGCCTCGCAGGTGCCGGGTTCGTTGCGTCTTCCGCGCCTGCGGGCGCGTTGCTTCCGGATGTCCAGGCGATGGCTGCCGATGCCGACGGTCTGCTTATCCCTTGGAAGCCCTGGTAGCTTTCAACGCTTGTGCATCAATGCACTGACTGGAACCCACTGGCAGGCCGGATGGTCGGCCGTAAGAGCGAAAAAGTCGTCGAGAAAATCCCAGGCCGCATCATCGTGGACGAGATGATGGGTAAGCACGCCGAGGCTTGTCGATTGAGCGTTACCGGAGCCGAGGCGGGCAGCGGCCTCGGCGTAGAGACTATCCATCGGATGTCCGCCGCGCGTGCCTTTCCAGTCGATGATGTCGACATGAGTATTCACCAGCCGAAGTGGGCCCCCGTCTCGTTCCGGTCCGAAGACCGAGAGCGCCTCGTATCCAAGCGAAGGTAGCCGGTCGACAAGTGCGGGCGCGATGCGGTTCCATGGCGGCACCAGCAGCGGCACGGCGCGATCGCCGAACAGGCCAGCGACCCGCTCCAACCCTTCGGCCAGCCGCGCAAGCACCACATCCTCACCGCGATGCAGCCCGAGTTCCTGTTTTTTCTCCGATGCCGGTGCGTGGTTTGTATGATCCCAGCCGTGGACGGCGACGGATATCAGCGGCAGCTCTATCAGCAGTCGGGCCAGTTCGGTTGTCGCATCGGCAGGAATGGCGGCGATCGTCATCGGCGCATTCCAGCGTTTCGACTGCTCGAGAAGCCGTGACAGCGCCGCAGTCGGTTTGATTGCGTCATCATCCCGCAGCCACAGCTGCACCGTCCTGCCGTTGACGGCATAGGCGTCCAGCGTGTCGATGAAGTGTTGTCTGCTCATCTCGTCATCTCACACAAATATCGAGTATGCGGCGCAGGCTTTCCGCTGCACCGCTGATCGACCGTTCCCCGGTCGCAAATATCCTTGCCGCGCTGGCGAGCCGCTGTCTCGACTGGTTGTCACAGAGGAGATCGCTGATTGCTTCTGCAAAGGCAGTTCGGTCACCGGGTGCCGTCAGCAGGCCGGTCCTGCCGTGTTCGATGACTTCGGGAACACCGGCAATCGCTTCCGCGACGACGGGAAGACCCGCGGCCTGGGCTTCGAGATAGGCAAGCCCATACGCTTCCCCATGTCCCGGCCAGACGAATATCGAACCGTGCGAAAGCAGCTCGGCGATTTCCTCTTCCGGCAAGGCCCCCAGCCATTCTACCCGTCCGGGTTCAAATGCAGCAAAAGCGCGCTCTACCTCCTCGCGGCATTCGCCATCACCGGCGATTGAAAGCGTCCATGGCAGATGCCGGATCAGTTTCAGGCTTTCGGCCAGTGCCATATAGCTGGAAAGCTTGTCGCCCGGTCGCATCATCGCCACGGTAATCAGCCGCCTGGGTTCGGGGCATGGCGCGCGCTTCAGATAAGGCGCACTGTCGATAAAGGGCGCGATCAGTTCCAGCCGCGCCTCGGGAACTGCGGCTTTCAGCCCGTCCCGGTCCCGGCGGGTGAAGCAAAGATTGACCGCAGCATTCCTAGTGCTCTCAAGCAGTATATCCTGCGACACCTGCCACAGCCCGATATTCCGGCGCGACGAATAGGAAGCCTCCGCATTGATCCGCGGAATGCCGAAGTGTTGCGCAAGCGCTGGGCCCAGGAGGTCGGGCGACTTGTAATAAGGGTGATAGGTGAACCACAGGTCGGGCGCAGCCGCACCGGAATATTCGGTGGCAATCCGTTTGATCTCTTCTGCGGCCTCTGCCTTGTTCGCTTCGAAAACATCCCGCATATCGGCCGAGCGCATGAAACTGCGCATTTCGGACGCGATCGAAACCTCGTGCCCGAGGCTGGTCAATGCCCGGACGATAAGCCGCGCCATCAACCGGTCTCCGGACGGAACGGGATGATTGGGTGATTTCAGCGGCGAATAGAACAGGATTTTCATAGGCCTGGCATCATGCGGGTTTGATCATCTCCCCGTGACCACTCTTGACACGTCGGCGCATCTCTCACAACTGTCAGCCACCGCCTCACCGCTAGGATTTCTCCCGTCATGACCGATACCTCCCTTTCCTCGACGCTCCAGGCGAAGATCACCGCACGCACGGCCAAAGCCGGTGTCGTGGGGCTTGGTTATGTCGGGCTGCCACTGGCGATGGCCTTTGCCCGGGCAGGTTTCTCGGTCACCGGTTTCGATATTGATCCATCAAAGATAGAGTTCATCGACCGCCGCGAAAGCTATATTGAAGCGGTTCCGACCGAAATGCTGCAGGTAGAATGCGAGGCCGGGCGCTTTACAGCCACCTGCGATTTCAACCTCCTAGCAGAATGCGATATCATCGCCATCTGCGTGCCGACGCCGCTGACGGTGCATCGCGATCCGGACCTCTCCTATGTGGCGAAGACGGCAGAGGCGATTGCGAAAACCTTACGTCGGGGCCAGCTCATCGTACTCGAATCGACCACCTATCCGGGCACCACCGACGAGGTCGTCAAGCCGATCCTCGAAAGGACTGGCCTGAAGTCGGGCTCCGATTTTTTCCTCGGTTATTCGCCTGAGCGCGAAGATCCTGGCAATCGCCAGTTCCACACGGCCAGCATCCCGAAAGTGGTCGCTGGCGACGGCGAAGCGGCGGCAGCACTGATGCAGGCTTTCTACGGCGCGACCGTCGAGACCATCGTGCCGGTTTCCACCACGGCCACGGCCGAGGCGGTAAAACTCACCGAAAACATCTTCCGCGCCGTCAACATCGCGCTCGTCAACGAATTGAAGCTCGTCTACGACGCCATGGGCATTGATGTCTGGGAAGTTATCGATGCGGCGAAATCCAAGCCCTTCGGCTATATGCCCTTTTATCCAGGCCCCGGCCTTGGCGGTCACTGCATCCCGATCGACCCGTTCTATCTGACCTGGAAATCCCGTGAATTCGAGACGCCGACGCGTTTCATCGAGCTGGCCGGCGAGATCAACACCGCCATGCCGCATCACATCGTCACCCGGCTGGCGGAAGCGCTGGATATCCGCAGTGGCAAGGCGCTGAGCCGCTCGAAAGTCCTATTGATCGGTCTAGCCTACAAGAAGAACGTGCCCGACATTCGCGAAAGCCCGTCCTTGCGGCTGATGGAGCTGATCGAGCGCCGCGGCGGATCGGTCTACTATTTCGACCCTTACGTATCGGAAATCCCGTCCACGCGCGAATATGCCGAGCTGAAGGGCCGTCGGTCGATAGAGTGGGATGAGGCTGCGCTCAAATCCTTCGATGCGGTGGTCATCGCGACCGATCATGACAATGTCGATTATGACGCCATATCCCGCTGTGCTCCCTTGATCGTCGATACCCGCAACATCTTCGCCCGCAAGGGAATTTCCTCTGACGTCATCGTCAAAGCCTGAGACACTGGAAAGACCATGAGCCGCCTCGACACATTCATCAATCGCATGTCTGCCCAGCGCGATATCCTCAACCATGTTGCCCGTGACCTCGGTCTTCCGGCGCAAGGGGATGTTCTTGAGGTGGGATTGGGCAATGGCAGGACCTACAGCCATCTGCGCGAGCTTTTTCCCGAGCGGCGGGTCATCGCATTCGATCGCGCGATGAATGCACATCGCACAACGGCGCCGCATGAAGATGATTTCGTCACCGGCGAGATCAACGAGACGGGGCAGGAATTTGCCGGAACCGGCGCAGCGCTGGTCCACGCGGATATCGGAACGGGTTATCCGGACAAGGATGCGATCACGCTGTCATGGCTGCCGCAGATGGTTGCCGCCATGCTTCAGCCGGGCGGTTACGCCGTCAGCGGTCTGCCACTCGAACACCCGCAGCTCGACGCGCTTCCTCGCCTGCCTTCTGTCAATGAAGGCAGGTATTTCATGTATCGCAGGCTGTGAAAGAATGAAGCCGATCAGGCTTTCTGCAGGGCGCGAACCTGATCAAGTTCCGACGAGGTCAGGCGCAGTCGCTCGGCAATAGCACGCGTCATCTTCATGGTCATGCCGGGGCAGTCGTCCATGATCCGGAATAGGTAATCCTTGTTAATCTTCAAGGCTTCGACGACGCCGGCAGCCTGAACAGTCGAGCTGCGCGGCCCATCGCAGAGCAGCGATATGTCGCCTACGATCGAATTAGGACCGCGTTCACTCACCTTCACCGGGCCATCAGGCGTGCTGACAAGAAACTCAACGCTGCCGCTGAGAATGAAATAGGCGGAATCTCCGGCGTCGCCTTGGGTGAAGAGGCGTTGACCAGCCTTGAACGTCACGCGTTCGGATGCGAACGCGAGCAGTTTGAGCTTGCAGGTATCTACTTCCGCAAAATACGGGAGTTTCCGCAGCAGCTGGACTTCATCACATAGCAACATCGCTCTTCCGCCTTTCCTGTCGGACAGATGGCTAAGCCACCAGAGCCTTGAAGGTTCCGCTCTCCTGTTCGAGCGTCTCGTACGAGCCCTCTTCGAGGATTGCGCCTCCGTCAAACATAACGACCTTGTCAAACAAACGTGACAAAGAAATATTTGACAAGACCCAGATTACAGCTGGATCATTCTCCTGTTGACCCAGAAATGCAAGCACGTTCTGCACAATTTCCTCCTGGGTGTGTCTTTCGAGCCCAGGAAGCGGTTTATTGAACACGTAATAGTCAGATCGCCGAATTAATGCGCGGGCAAGATTAAGTTTTCGTCGCTGTATTGGTGTCAAACGTCGTCCGCCAGCGCCAATGTCGTAATCGAGACCGGCTTTTAGAAGCTGGTTGGCAAAGCCGAGTTCGCGCGAGACACTGCCCGCCAGGGTGCGAAGTTCAATAATGCCGTCCGCGTTGCTGTTGCTCAGTTTTCCGAAGATGATGTTTTCCCGCAGTGTTGCGACGGAAACATACTTGTCCGGATCGTAGCGTTCGACAAGTTCCCTCAGATGCGCCGGTAGTTCGGTATAGAACAGTTCGCGGGAGCCGACGATCTTGTCCTGCAACTCTGTTGTCAGAATGCCCAGTCGGTAGCGGGGTTCGATATATTCCAGAGTCAGCCGGATGAAAGCCTTGTCGGCGCCGGAGAGACGGAAATTGACCGGCCTGGGTTCGTTTTTCCGCTGCAGCAGGCTCTGATAATAGCTGATGTCTTCGGCGGACAAAGTCGTGATCTGGCGGAAGAACGGGTGGTCTGCCGGAAGCCCGCCGAAGATTTCGACGAGGTTCGTGGCAACGGTCCGTCCCATGTCGACGAACGGGCGCTGCAGGCCCACCTTGTTGAGCGCCGTGTAGAAATGTTCGCTCGACAGCAGCTCATTATCGGGCGTGAGGGGCGCGAGCGTCGCGCCGAAAAGCAGGTTCTCGGCAACCGTGGCCTGGGAGTTATATTTATCCGGTTCGAACGGTATGACGAGGGATTCCATGCCCAGCTCGTTCATCCGCGTGCGCAACGCCTGACGCATTTCGACGACCTGGGAGGCAAATTTCGGATCTTCTTCCGGATTGATTGTCGAATGCAGCGCCAGTTCAAGCACGTCGTCGGTCAGTTGCACCGCATCCAGCGCTGCCAGAAGCGACTTCTGTAGGTCTTCCTTGGCGCCGTTGCCAAGCGCCGCGTAGCTGTAGTCCACCCAGCCGGCACGTATGTCGAGATGCGGATTTCCCGCTTTCTTGGCTTCGCGGATCTCCCATATCCGCTGCCGCATCTCCTTGCCGTCATATTCATACCTTTTGACCGGCGCATGTTTCAGCCCGTAGAGAAGGTTGTCCTTCAGGCTGCCGTGGAAGAAGTAACTGTCGGTCGAGACATAGGAAATGTGGCGCCCGGTGATCGATTCCGGCAGTTCCCTTATATCCTGGTCGCCAAGGCAGATCCTTCCGCTGGATGGCCAGGAGAGGCGCCCGAAGGCCTCCGCCATCGCTTCGGCGCCACGACCGGTATGGTCAACCAGCGCAACCGTTTGGCCACGATCGATCTTCAAGTTGACGTGGTCCACAACCTTGGCGCCGCTATCGTCATTGAGCGAGACCGAGACGGCCTGAAGCGTGTCGCTGCGCGGCTGTTCCGATGCCGGTGTCAGCGTGTGGATGGCCGGATTGATAAGGTCTTCGACTTCGAAGTTCTCGAAAACCTGTTCGTATTTCACCTGCACGTCCTGGCGCGCCTGATCCCAGTCGATCAGTTCCTTCAGCGGGCCGGGCAGGTCCTTGTAGGCATTGATGACGGCGACAAGCTGACCGACGTCGAGCGTGCCGCGCAGCGTCAGGTAGCCACCGATGAGGTAGAAAAGGAACGGGGTTACCTGCGACAGGAAATTGTTGAGGAATTTGACCAGGAACTTCCACTGGTAGAGATCGTAGCGGATGCGGTAGATTTCACCCAGCCGGCTTGCCACATCCGCGCGCTCAAAATTCGATGTGTCATAGGCGTGGATCGTGCCGAGGCCCTCGACCACTTCATTGACCTTGCCAGCCAGCCGCCGTGCCGTGATCTGCCGTTGCCGCCCGAGCTCGATCAGCCTGCGGCGCATTTTCGGAATGATGATCACCTGGATCGCGACCATGAAGGCCGCGACCATGCCGAGCCAGAAATTCTGCAGGATGATGAAGAACAGTGCGGCGAGAGCCTGGCCGCCGAGCAGTGCCGGCTGGACGAAGGCATCTCCGGTGAAACCGCCGAACGGCTCCACTTCGTCCTTGATCATGCTGGCGATCTCGGCGCCGTTCAGGCTTTTCGCGTGGCGGGGCGGAAAACGCAGAACTCGATCGACGAGCTCGAAGCGGATGCGGCGCAAAAGGCGCTCGCCGAGCCGGCCCTTATAGGTGTTGATGTAGTATTTGAATGCGCCGTTGATGATCACCAGAAGCAGGAAGACGCTGCTGAGCGCCACCAGCGTCTGCATGCGGTCGAGCGGAAAACCGTCGAAGCCGAATGAGTAATCGACGAACGGAATGCTGATCGAGAAATCCAGAAAATTCTGGGTGGTGCTGAGATCTTCGAAACCCTGGCCTTGGATCGGGCCGTTGATGATCTGTTTGGGAAGGTCGAAGGCAAGGAAATACGGGATCATCGACAAGGCGACGATCAGCAGGATGAATACCTGCTGTGGCCTCGTATGCGTCCAGATATAACGTAGCAGCGTCTTCTGCATATGCCTTCACCAAAGCAACAGCGTTATCAACTCGGGCATGGGATAAGCTGCATCCGGCATTGTATAGCCTGTCTTCCGGGTTTTAACGAGTGCTCATCAACGCGCTCTCGCTGCCGGAGTGAAACTGGAACCGCAAGCGAGATGCACCCCAACAGCGCCCACTGCGACAAATTGGCATCTCGTGTCGGCAGGTCTGCGGTTCAAGATGAAGTGGAAATTATTCTTGTGGTGTTGCGACGCTGCCTTGCAAGCAGCGGGTGCCTCACCTGCCGTCAGGTCTCCTTGCGCAGCAAGCGCGGGATCATGATCATGGCTGCAAAAGACATGATGGCCAGCGCGAACCATGTCAGCGCGTAAACGAGATGGCTGTTTCGGAACTGGATGACCGTCAGCCCCCCAACAGGGTAACCGCCGGCATTGGCCGTTGCGTCGGCATCGATGAAATAGGGTGCCACGTCGGCAAGTCCCTTGTCATCGCCGATCGCCTGCACGTCACGGGAATACCAGTTGCCCGCCGCGGGATTGTTGGACCGCAGGAACGCCCCTCCCGGTTCGGTGAGACGCAGAAGCCCGGTAACCGATACCTCGCCTTGCGGCTGGCCTTCCGATCGGGATACGGGGTTGCGCCGATCCGGAGGCACGAAACCGCGATTGATCAGGACCGTGCCGCCATCCGCCGTGGCAAGTGGCGTGAGAACCCAGAAACCGGGGCCTCTCTCGGTCACGGCTTGTACCAGCGTCTCGCGTGAGTTGTCGAAGGTGCCCTTCAGCACTACGTGCCGATATTCGGCATCGCTGGACTTGATGGTCGGCCATTCGGTTGCGCTCGGAGGAGCAACTGCTGCCGCGTGGACGCGCGCATCAACTCGGGCAATCAGATCAAGCTTCCAGAAAAGCCGCTGTACCTGCCAGATACCGAGAGCGGTGAAGACGATAGCCACAAAAAGCAGAAACGCCCGAAAGCCTAGGTAAGATTTCACGGGCGTTTCCATTTCATGAATTGTGTATGCCGGTCTGTAAAGTCCGAGGTTAGGGAGCCCGCATGGGCTCCCCTGATCACCTCAAGGCAGGTTTTTCATCATCTCAGGCGACATGACCATCATGTTCGTGTTGAGATGGTGCATGACCCAAAGCGAGCCGACCAGAGCGATTGCAACGATGATGACCGTGAAGATCAACGCCATCATCGTCCAGCCGCCTTCCGACTTGGTGTTCATGTGCAGGAAGTAGATCATGTGGACGACGATCTGGATCGCGCCGATGATCATGATTGCCGCTACGGTGGCAACCTTGCTGTCGAGCACGTCACCCATGACGAGCCAGAACGGAATGGCCGTCAGGATAACCGACAGGATAAAGCCCGTCACATAGCTCTTGAAGCTGCCATGTCCGGCTTCGTGGCCATGGCTGTGGCCGTGATGGGCTTCGTGTGCATCTTCGTGCGAGGTGGAGTTGGTGGTCATCCGACGACTCCCATGAGATAGACGACAGAGAATACGCCGATCCAGACGACGTCGAGGAAGTGCCAGAACATCGACAGGCACATCAGGCGGCGGCGGTTTTCAGCGATCAGGCCGTGCTTGGAAACCTGAACCATCAGCGTGACCAGCCAGATGATGCCGAAGGTAACGTGCAGACCGTGCGTACCGACCAGCGTGAAGAAGGCCGACAGGAACGCAGAACGCTGCGGCGTCGCGCCTTCATGGATCATGTGATGGAACTCATAGAGTTCGATACCCAGGAAGGCGAGGCCGAAGAGACCCGTGACGGCGAGCCAGAACAGGGTTTCCTGCTTGGCGCCACGTTCCATCTGCAGCATGGCAAAGCCATAGGTGATCGACGAGAACAAGAGCATGGCAGTGTTGATTGCCACGAGCTTCAGGTCGAACAGGTCGGCAGGCGCTGGGCCGGCCGCATAATTGCGGCCGAGCACGGCGTAGGTCGCGAACAGCGTCGCGAAGATGAGGCAGTCGCTCATCAGATACAGCCAGAACCCTAGGTTCGTGCTGCCTTCCGGATGATGGTCTTCCTCGAGGTAGAATTGCGGCTTTTCCGCAGATTGGGTCTGAATGTTGCTCATTGTCACACCTGCTTCGCCAGCAGTTCAGTGCGCTTTCCTTCTTCCGTGGAAACGGTTTCCGCCGGAATGTAGTAGTCACGCTTGTAGTTGAAGGTATGGCCGATCGCGACCGCGATGATGGCGACGAACGATACGACAACCAGCCACCACATGTACCAGATCAGGCCGAATGCCAGGGCAATGTTGAGGGCAGCCAGGATTGCACCCGTGCCGGTGTTCTTCGGCATGTGGATCGGCTTGAAGCCCTGCAGCGGACGTGCGTAGCCGCGGTTCTTCATGTCGTACCAGCTGTCATGATCATGCACGACCGGGGTGAAGGCAAAGTTGTATTCCGGCGGCGGTGAAGACGTCGACCATTCCAGAGTACGGCCATGCCACGGGTCGCCCGTCTCATCCTTCAGTTCTTCGCGCTTGATGTAGCTGACGACGAGCTGGATGATGAAGGACAGGATGCCGATTGCGATCATGCCTGCACCGATGGCGGCGATGACGAACCAGATCTGCAGCGACGGATCGTCGAACTGAGACATGCGGCGGGTAATGCCCATCAGGCCGAGTACGTAGAGCGGCATGAAGGCGAAGTAGAAGCCGATGAACCAGAACCAGAAGCTCATCTTGCCCCAGAAGGGATCGAGCTTGTAGCCGAAGGCCTTCGGATACCAGTAGGTCACGCCAGCCATCAGGCCGAACAGCACGCCGCCAATGATCACGTTATGGAAGTGAGCGATCAGGAACAGCGAGTTGTGCAGTACGAAGTCTGCCGGCGGAACCGCAAGCATGACGCCGGTCATGCCACCGATGACGAAGGTCACCATGAAGCCGATCGTCCAGAGCATCGGAACTTCGTAACGGACGCGGCCACGATAGATCGTGAACAGCCAGTTGAAGATCTTGGCACCCGTCGGGATCGAGATGATCATCGTGGTGATGCCGAAGAAAGCGTTGACCGAAGCGCCCGAACCCATCGTGAAGAAGTGGTGCAGCCACACGAGGTAGGAGAGGATCATGATCGCGCAGGTCGCGTAGACCATCGAGGCATAACCGAAGAGGCGCTTGCCGGAGAAGGTTGCGACGACTTCCGAGAAGATGCCGAAGGCCGGCAGGATCAGGATGTAAACTTCCGGGTGGCCCCAGATCCAGATGAGGTTGATGTACATCATCGGGTTGCCGCCGAGATCGTTCGTGAAGAAGTTCGTACCGACATAGCGGTCGAGCGACAGAAGAACGAGGGTAGCGGTCAGGATCGGGAAGGTGGCAACGATCAGGATGTTGGTGCAGAGCGAGGTCCAGGTGAAGACAGGCATCTTCATGAAGGACATGCCGGGTGCGCGCATCTTCACGATCGTGGCGATCAGATTGATGCCCGACAATGTCGTACCGACACCGGCCACCTGCAGACCCCAGATATAATAGTCGACACCGACACCGGGACTGTATTCCACGCCCGAAAGCGGCGGATAGGCAAGCCAGCCGGTACGCGCGAATTCACCGACGAAAAGCGAGATCATCACGATGATCGCGCCTGCAGTCGTCATCCAGAAGGAGAAATTGTTAAGGAAGGGGAAGGACACGTCGCGAGCGCCGATCTGCAGCGGCACGACGAAGTTCATGAAGCCTGTGACGAACGGCATTGCCACGAAAAAGATCATGATCACGCCGTGAGCCGTGAAGACCTGGTCGTAGTGATGCGGCGGCAGGTAGCCTTCCGATCCGTTAAACGCGATAGCCTGCTGGATACGCATCATGATCGCGTCGGAGAAGCCGCGCAGCAGCATGACGATCGCCAGGATGATGTACATGATACCGATCTTCTTGTGATCGATACTGGTGATCCAGTCGTTCCACAGTGGACCCCACCACTTCATGTAGGTGATGAACGCACAGAGGGCGATGCCGCCCAGCGCGACAGCAGCGAAGGTCGCTACCAGGATTGGCTCGTGGTAGGGGATGGATTCGAGAGTCAACCGGCCGAAGATAAACTTCAGGAGGTCAGGATTGGAAAACATGGGACAACCCGTTCATTAAAGTCTTGCGACGCTAGGCGCCAGGTTAGTTTGTTTTTGGCGCCTCGGAGGCGTCGCCCTTGGCCATATCCATGCCCTGCATGGAATGGTTGCCGTGCGACATGCCCTCAGCGGGCATGTTCTTGGTGGACTGGGAGCCCGCGGCGGGCTCGACTGCGGAATGCTCTTCGCCATGACCGCGAAGGTTGATGTCGATCGGGCCGCCGTCATACTTCAGGCGATCACGATTCTCGTGGCTTTCCAGGCCGGCGCCGCCCATCATGTCGATGTGCATCATCTCGTCCATGCACATCTTGCCTGGGGTGGCACAGACGTTGAGGATTGCTCTGTAAAGGCCGTCTTCGACAGTTGCGTAATAGCGGACAGGCTCTTTTTCGCTCGGCTTTTCAAGCTTCAGGTAGGCGTCGCGGTTGAGCGCGGTACCGTTCTGCTTGACCTGGGCGATCCAGCCGTCGAAGCCCTGCTCGTTGAGGCTGTGGAACTTGAAGCGCATGTGCGAGAAGCCAGGTCCGCTGTAGTTCGACGACAGGCCGTCGAATACGCCTTCCTTGTTGATCACCGCATGCAGCTTCGTTTCCATGCCCGGCATGGCGTAGATCATGCCGGCCAGTGCGGGAACGTAGAAGGAGTTCATCACCGACGAAGAGGTGATCTTGAAGGTGATAGGCCGATCGACCGGTGCTGCCATCTCGTTGACGGTAGCGACGCCATATTCCGGATAGAAGAACAGCCACTTCCAGTCCAGCGCCACGACTTCCACTTCGAGAGGCTTGGTGCCTTCCGGAATGGTACGTTCCGCATCGATGCGATCGAGCGGACGGAACGGGTCGAGCTTGTGGGTGCTGATCCAGGTGATTGCGCCCAACGCGATGATGATCGCCAGCGGTGCGGACCAGATCACCACTTCAAGGCGGGTCGAGTGATGCCATTCGGGGTCATATTTGGCCTTCGTGTTCGAATGGCGATAGTGCCACGCGAAGTACAAGGTCAAAAATAACACCGGCACGATGATCAGAAGCATCAGCACCGTCGACACGACGATGAGGTCTGCCTGCTGCTGCGCGATATCGCCCGACGGAGACATGACCACAAGGTCACAGCCCGCCATGAATGGGAGGATGAGAAGGATGGAAAGCTGGCAAAGACGCCTTACGATTGGGGACATTGATCTGCTCAAATTTGCTTTTTATCTAGTTCGCCTATCGGAGCGTAGCCCCGATCTCCATGAGGTGTTTCGTCGCAGTGCTACAATTTTTCGCACTGCAAATCACCACCTGCTCCATTTCGATGGAGGGCGGCCCTGCGGCGCGCAATCTAGTCTATAAAGTTGACAGAAGACATACCTTATCGCGCGAAACCTGACGATTGTGGCAAAATTTGCTAATTTTCGAATTTTCACAAATTCACAGTTGAAATCTTGATTGACAGCAAGTCCGGCCAACATACTCATTGTTGCAATGACGCGAAGGAGGAACGTTAGTCATGGCAGAGGCAACAATTCTGGCGACTGGTCCGTCGTCATCAGCACTGGAGCGCGATGCGAGGCATATTCACGACGACAAGCCGATTTCGGCGGGTAATATCGCCATCGGGGTCGTGATAGGTCGCACGTCTGAATTCTTCGACTTCTTCGTTTTTGGTCTGGGTTGCGTGCTGGTCTTCCCCCGCCTGGTCTTCCCCTTCGCTCCGGACCCCGTCACTGCGACGCTTTATTCTTTCGCCATCTTCTCGCTCGCCTTCCTGGCAAGGCCAGTCGGTTCGTTTGTGTTCATGTGGATCGACCGGACTTTCGGCCGCGGCACCAAGCTGACGACTGCACTGCTCATTCTGGGTGGCTCCACCGCATCGATCGCTTTCCTGCCGGGATACGAGACGATCGGCATGTGGTCCGTGGCGCTTCTGGCGCTTTTCCGGCTCGGTCAGGGTTTTGCGCTTGGAGGAGCGTGGGACGGGCTGGCTTCTCTGCTTGCGATGAGCGCCCCGCAAAACCGCCGTGGCTTTTACGCAATGATCCCGCAGCTCGGAGCGCCGGTCGGCTTTGCGCTGGCCAGCATCCTTTTCGGCTATTTCGTCGTCAATCTTTCGGATGCAGACTTTCTCGACTGGGGCTGGCGCTTCCCCTTCTTTGTAGCCTTTGCGATCAATGTCGTGGCCCTGTTCGCGAGGTTGCGCATCGTTGCCTCGCATGAGTTCGGCGCGGCCATGGACAATCACGAACTGGAAGCCAAGCCGATAACCGAGGTTTTGAAGCTTCACGGTTTCGATGTCGTGATCGGCGCCTTTGCGCCGCTTGCCAGCTTCGCAATGTTCCATCTGGTGACGATCTTCCCGCTGAGCTGGGTGACATTGTATGGCGGCCAGTCCGCAGGCACCTTCTTGTTCGTTCAGGTGCTGGGCGCTCTGTGTGGTTTCGCCACCATCATGCTTTCGGGCTTTCTGGCCGATCGCATCGGTCGTCGGCGGCAACTGCTGATCGGTGCCTTCATAATCGCGATCTTCAGCTTCACGGCGCCCTTCCTGCTCGATGCAGGTGTGACCGGGCAGGCGGCCTTCATCATTCTCGGCTTCGCCATCCTCGGCCTGTCCTTCGGTCAGGCCTCCGGTTCTGTTTCCTCGCGCTTCAGCGCCGGTTACAGATATACCGGCTCGGCGCTCACGTCGGACCTCGCATGGCTGCTCGGTGCGGGGTTCGCGCCGCTGGTTGCTCTCGGGCTCGCCAGCAATTTCGGCATCATCTTTATCGGCGGTTATCTGATCTCCGGTGCGATCTGTACGATCCTCGCGTTGCTTCTCAGCCGTACGCTCGACACAGTCGATGGTACGACGAAAACCTAATGAGCAGGCGGCGGGGTGGCCGTGTCACCCCGCCATCCATCAATTTCATCGGAAAATCGATAATGCTGTGATCCGTTCGTCTTTCGCGGCACAGCCGGGGCTTCCGCCCCGGTCAGGTGGCAATGCTGTCATGGTTCTCAACAAAATAGTTGATTTGCCGCTTGCACTCACCATGAACCTATGGCAATAGGCCGCTCACCAACGACGCGGGCTAAGCCGCGCCGCTCAGATGCTGCTATAGCTCAGGGGTAGAGCACTCCCTTGGTAAGGGAGAGGCCGAGAGTTCAAATCTCTCTAGCAGCACCATTTTCCTCCCGAAATGACAAGTACTTAACGCACGGACGCAGTGTAGGATAATTTGGCCGTCGTTGCCATGTGCAGGCGATGACGCTATCGTTTGATGCAGGGTGCCGTTGTTTGAGGGAAAGAGATCTGCGCGATGAGGCTCGTTCGGGCGTTTTTCCATTTTTTGAGTTTTGCAGCGCTCGCTGCTGCCGTCCTGGTCGGCACGATCGATGCGATCCAGTCCGTTTCGTCGTCCGATGTGGTTCTGACCAGCCTCGGCAATGCGTGGCTCAATCTCGATCCGGAAAGTCTGACACTGGCAGAACTGTCGGCCGATGACTATATGAGCGCAGATATATGGCGACCCTATGTGGCGCCGGTTCTGGCGCAGCCTGCCGGTGTCATATTCCTGGTCCTTGCGCTGCTTTTCTGGATGGTGGGCTACAAGAGAACGTCTTTCGCAGGACGTTTCGCGGCCTGAACCGGCAGGCGGTGCCGGGGAGTGATGCAGTCCAGGAAAAGCAGACAACCAATGTCGCCAAAGATGGAGGCAGAAATGTTCCTGAACGAGATATTCAGCAAGAAGACGGTAATGCCATCGGAGCAGACGGCTCTGCCCGGAAGGCCGGAAGCGATCCCGACATCCGAGATCCATTTCGTCAACGGCCACACTATCAAGGGCCCTTATCCGCAAGGTCTGGAAGTCGCCTATTTCGGCATGGGCTGCTTCTGGGGTGCCGAGCGCCTGTTCTGGAAGGTGCCGGGCGTTTACGTGACCGCGGTCGGTTATGCCGGTGGTATCACGCCGAACCCGACCTATCATGAAACGACAACCGGTCTCACCGGTCATGCGGAGATCGTCAAGATCGTTTTCGATCCGAAAATCGTCTCCTACCGCCAGCTGCTGAAGCTGTTCTTCGAGGAGCACGATCCGACCCAGGGCATGCGGCAGGGCAACGACATCGGGACGACCTATCGTTCCGCGATCTACACGACGAGCGAAAACCAGACCGAACAGGCGCGCGAGGCGCTGGATGTTTTCCAGGATGCCCTCAACAAGGCTGGACGCGATACGCCGATCACCACGGAACTCGCTCCGGTGCCCACATTCTATTATGCCGAAGACTATCATCAGCAGTATCTCGCCAAGAACCCGGCCGGTTACTGCGGTCTCAAGGGCACGGGTGTGTCCTGCCCGGTCGGCCAGGCGGCTTGAAGCTGCGATAATGTGATTTCGAGCGCCGCGGATTTGTGCAGGTCCGCGGCAAATTCATGCAGACTGCCAAAGGGATAGGCGTTTTTACCGGATGAAAAAAATCTGGTGAATTTTTCTGGCGCACATGCAAGAGTAGGTATAGCCAAGCCTTCTAAGAGGGGGCGGTAACCGCAAGGCGTTCGCTGGCCGGACCCGCGGGAGGACCTAACATTAAAAAAAGCAAGGCTGCACCATGAAGAAAACCCTTTTGAGCCTTCTCGCAGTGGCTGCGATGTCGACGACAGCGCTGGCCGCCGAGATCAAGCCGGCGCTGGTCTATGGCACCGGTGGCAAATTCGACAAATCCTTCAATGAGGCGGCCGCTGCAGGCGCCGAAATGTACAAGAAGGAAACCGGCACCGATTATCGCGATTTCGAACCGACCAGCGATACCCAGGGCGAGCAGGCGATCCGCAATTTCGCCAGCCGTGGATATAACCCGGTCGTCGCCGTGTCCTTCGCCTGGACATCGGCCATGGAAAAGGTTGCTGCTGAATTCCCGGATACCAAATTCGTCATCGTCGATTCCGTCGTTGATCTGCCGAACGTTCGTTCCGTTGTCTATAACGAAGCTGAAGGCTCCTATCTCGTCGGTCTTCTCGCCGGCATGGCATCCAAGACCGGCAAGGTCGGTTTCGTCGGCGGCATGGATATTCCGCTGATCCGCAAGTTCGGCTGTGGTTACGTTCAGGGTGCCAAGTCCGTGAAGGCCGATATGCAGGTCTTCCAGAACATGGTCGGCACCACCGGTGCAGCCTGGAACGACCCGGTTCGTGCCGGTGAACTCACCAAGAACCAGATCGACCAGGGCGCCGATGTCATTTACGCGGCAGCCGGTGCATCGGGTCTCGGCGTGCTGCAGACCGCTGCCGACAACAAGAAGCTCTCGATCGGTGTGGATTCGAACCAGAACCACGTTCATCCGGGTTCGGTTCTGACCTCTATGGTCAAGCGCGTCGATCTGGCCGTCTACAATGCCTATAAGGATGCTGCCGCCGACAAGTTCACCGCCGGCGTCCAGTCCAACGGCATCAAGGACGAAGGCGTCGTTGCCGCGATCGACGACAACAACAAGGCTCTCATCACACCGGAAATGCAGGCTGCCGTCGATAAGGCAAAGGCCGATATCATTGC
Source organism: Aliirhizobium wenxiniae (assembly GCF_014201355.1). Classification (GTDB taxonomy): domain Bacteria; phylum Pseudomonadota; class Alphaproteobacteria; order Rhizobiales; family Rhizobiaceae; genus Neorhizobium; species Neorhizobium wenxiniae. Next base: position 1,361,112 of record NZ_JACHEG010000002.1, on the reverse strand, counting down.
TGGCACCGTCAAGGTGCATGACTACATGACGGACAATTCCTGCCCGATGTAAGTCAAGGATCGAAGGGGCGCATGGTGGAAACCCCGCCATGCGCCCTTTTTGTATATTAAGAGCAAGGTCGGACCATTGAGCCTTCAGTCTTCAGCGAATGAGCCCGCGATCGAGCTTGTCGGCATCGACAAGAAATTCGGCGCAGTCCATGCCAACAAGAACATCAACCTTTCCGTCGGCAAGGGATCCATCCACGGCATCATCGGCGAAAACGGCGCCGGAAAGTCGACGCTGATGTCGATCCTCTATGGTTTCTACCATGCTGACGAGGGCGAGATCCGCATCCAGGGAAAGCCGGTCACGATCCGTGACAGCCAGGCCGCAATTGCGGCAGGCATCGGCATGGTTCACCAGCATTTCATGCTGGTCGAGAATTTCACCGTGCTGGAAAACGTCATGCTCGGCGCCGAAGGCGGGCAGTTGCTTGCCAAGGGCGTTGCAGGCGCGCGCAAGGAACTGAAGCGGCTGGAAAAGGATTACGGCCTCGAAGTCGATCCGGATGCGGTGATCGAGGAATTGCCGGTCGGCAATCAGCAGCGCGTGGAAATCCTGAAGGCGCTTTATCGTGGCGCCGAAATCCTCATTCTCGATGAGCCGACGGGTGTTCTAACCCCGGCCGAAGCCGATCATCTCTTCCGCATCCTCCAGGTCCTGCGTGATCAGGGCAAGACGATCATCCTCATCACCCACAAGCTGCGCGAGATCATGGCGATCACCGACACGGTCTCGGTCATGCGCCGCGGCGAGATGGTGGCGACGCGCAAGACTGCCGAGACGACGGTCGCAGAACTCGCCGAACTGATGGTCGGCCGCCGCGTGCTGCTGCGTGTCGAAAAGGGAGACGCCAATCCTGGCCCGGTGCTTCTGTCGGTGAAGAACCTGACGGTGAAGGACGGACGCGGCGTCACCATGGTCGATGACGTCTCCTTCGATGTCCGCGCCGGAGAAATCGTCGGCATCGCCGGTGTCGCCGGCAACGGCCAGTCGGAACTGCTCGAGGCGCTTGCCGGCATCCGCAAGCCGGTCTCGGGAGAAATCCTGATCGATGGCAAGCCGGTCGAATCCGCCGACCCCGCCCTTTTGCGCCAGCTCGCCCTGGCGCATATTCCCGAAGACCGCCACCATATGGGGCTGGTGCTGAAATTCGAGGAATATGAAAATTCCATCCTCGGTTACCATCACGATCCGCGTTACGGCCGTGGCGCGATGCTGGATCTCGACGCAGTTCGAAAGAGCGCCGAGGAGCAGATCGAAAAATACGATATCCGCCCGCCGAACCCGAGGCTGAAAACCGCCAATTTTTCCGGCGGCAACCAGCAGAAGATCGTCGTTGCCCGCGAGATCGAGCGCGATCCGAAAATGCTTCTGATCGGCCAGCCGACCCGCGGCGTTGATATCGGCGCGATCGAATTCATCCACCGGCGCATCATCGAGATGCGCGATGCAGGCAAGGCGGTGCTTCTGGTTTCCGTTGAACTCGACGAGATCCGTTCGCTGTCGGATCGCATCCTCGTCATGTTTGCCGGCAAGGTCGTCGGCGAAAAATCGGCGGATGCGGACGAGCAGACACTTGGCCTGATGATGGCGGGGATCGCAGCGTGACGGTTTCTGTTTTTAATAGAATTTCGGAGTATGGGATGAACGAGGCACGGATCGGAACCGGGCAAACGGGGAGGGGCGCATGAGCACGGCTTCCGTCCCATTGCCCGCCTGGATCAATTACGGCGTCATTCCGCTGTTGAACCTCATCCTGGCCTTCTTTTTCTCCGGCCTCGTCGTCTGGGCGATCGGCGAAAACCCGTTCGAGGCGCTGAATTTTCTCATTCAGGGCGCGCTCGGCCGCGGTGATGCGATCGGCTTCACCCTGTTTTATGCCACGAGCTTCATCTTCACCGGCTTGTCGGTTGCGGTCGCCTTTCATGCCGGCCTGTTCAACATCGGTTCCGAAGGCCAGGCCTATGTCGGCGGTCTCGGGGCGGCTCTGGTTGCGCTCTCGCTCGATCATTACGTGCCGTGGTACGTGACCATGCCCTTCGCCATTGCCGGCGCGGCCCTTTTCGGTGCTGCCTGGGCTTTCATTCCCGCCTGGCTGCAGGCCAAGCGCGGCAGCCACATCGTCATCACCACCATCATGTTCAACTTCATCGGCGCGGCGCTGATGGTCTATCTCCTGGTCAACGTCTTCATCGTGCCGGGCAAGATGGCGCCTGAAACCCGCACCTTCCTGCCCGGCGGACAGCTGCCCAAGCTTGACTGGTTGATGGCTCTGTTCGGCCTGAAACTAGGTCCGGCCCCTTTCAACGTATCCTTCATCATCGCGCTGGTGATGTGTTATCTCGTCTGGCTGCTGATCTGGCGCACCAAGCTCGGTTATGAAATGCGCACGCTCGGCATCAGTCCGACAGCTGCAGTTTATGCCGGCATCCCTTATGTCCGCACCGTCATCATCGCCATGCTGATTTCCGGCGGCTTGGCCGGCATGATGTCGCTCAATGCGGTCATGGGTGCCTCGGCCCGCCTGCAGGTGGAGTTCGTCGCAGGCGCTGGTTTTGTCGGCATCGCTGTTTCACTGATGGGACGCAGCCACCCTGTCGGCATCATTCTCGCGGCAATCCTGTTCGGCATCCTCTATCAGGGCGGCGCCGATCTCTCCTTCGAAATGCCGAATATCACCCGCGACATGATCGTGGTCATCCAGGGTCTCGTCATCTTTTTTGCCGGCGCATTGGAATACATGCTGCGTCCGGCCATGGTGCGGCTCTACCAGACGGCGAGGGGGAAGTAGTCATGGAATATTTCGATACTTTCGTCAGCATTCTGGGGTCGGCGATCCGCCTGTCCATCCCGCTGCTCTTCACCGCGCTTGCAGGTCTTTTCTCCGAGCGTGCCGGCATTTTTGATATCGGCCTTGAAGGCAAGATGCTGGCATCCGCCTTCGCCGCCGCCTGCGTCGCCTATTGGACGGGCAATGCCTGGGCGGGCCTCGGCGCCGGCATCCTGGTCGCGATCATCTTCTCGCTGCTGCACGGCTTTGCCTCGATCACAAATCGCGGCAACCAGATCGTCTCCGGCGTGGCGCTGAACTTCATCGCTGCGGGCCTGACGATCGTGCTCGGCACCGCATGGTTCAACCAGGGCGGCCGCACCGGCCAGGTGCCGCCGGAAGGGCGTTTCTCCGGCATCGTTCTGCCGGGTGTCGAGATGATGCGCGACGTGCCGATCATCGGTCCGCTTTATGCCAATGTCATTTCCGGCAACAACATCCTCACCTATATCGCCTTCCTGATGGTCCCGCTCTCCTGGTGGGTGCTCTATCGCACCCGTTTCGGCTTGCGCCTTCGCGCCGTGGGTGAAAATCCGGGCGCTGTCGATACGGCTGGCATATCGGTCGTCTGGCTGCGTTACCGGGCACTGATCGTCACCGGTTTTCTCGCAGGCTTCGCCGGCACCTATCTGTCGATCGCCCAGTCCGCCGCCTTCATCAACAACATGTCGGCCGGCAAGGGTTATATCGCGCTCGCGGCGCTGATCTTCGCCAAGTGGAAGCCGGTGCCGGTCATGTTTGCCTGCCTTCTGTTCGGTTTCCTCGATGCTTTCGCCAATTTCATGCAGGGCAAGTCGCTGCCGATGATCGGCGAGGTTCCGGTGCAGATTTTCCAGGCGCTGCCCTATATCCTCACCTGCGTCCTGCTTGCCGGGGTTATCGGCGTCGCCCGCCCGCCCAAGGCTGGCGGCGTGCCCTATACCAAGGAGCGCTAAAAACATGTCCCACGAATTGTTCGAAGCCGCCCGCGAGGCCATGACCAAGGCTCATGCGCCCTATTCGAAATTCCCGGTCGGCGTTGCTTTGCGTGCCGATGACGGAAAGGTCTATCTCGGCGCCAATATCGAGAACCTGTCTTTCCCCCAGGGCTGGTGCGCCGAACCGACGGCGATCGGCGCCATGGTCATGGGCGGCGGAAGGAAGATCGTCGAACTTGCGGTGATTGCCGAAAAGCTGCCGCTCTGCACCCCCTGCGGCGGCTGCCGGCAGAAGATTTCCGAATTCGCCTCGGCCGATACCCGCATCTATCTCTGCGACGAGGCCGGTGTGGCGAAGACCGTCACCATGGCCGAGCTGCTGCCTTACGCTTTCGAAACGGATGTCATCGGATGACGACGGTAACCGATCTGCTGGTCGAACGGCTGGATGGCCTTATGCCGCGCATGGCGATCGTGCTTGGTTCCGGTCTCGGTTCGCTGGTCGATGGCGTCACCGATCAGGTCCGCATTTCCTACCGGGAACTTGAAGGTTTCCCGGTAAGTGGTGTTACCGGCCATGCGGGCGAACTGGTTGCGGGTTATCTCGGCAGCCAACCGGTCATCATGCTGTCCGGCCGCGCCCATTATTACGAACATGGCGATCCGCGCGCCATGCGCTTCCCGATCCAGGTGCTCAAGGGGCTTGGCGTCCAGTCGCTGATCCTCACCAATTCGGCCGGCTCGGTGCGTGAGGACATGCCGCCCGGCTCGGTCATGCAGATCACCGACCATATCAACTATTCCGGCATGAACCCGTTGATCGGCGAACATGGCGATCAACGTTTCGTCGGCATGACCAGCGCCTATGATGCCGATCTGGCATTGAAGATGCGCAACGCGGCGATCCGCGCCGGTGTGACGCTTTATCAGGGCGTCTACATGTGGTTCTCTGGCCCGAGTTTCGAGACGCCGGCGGAAATCCGCATGGCACGCACGCTGGGTGCCGATGCGGTCGGCATGTCGACCGTGCCGGAAGTCATCCTCGCCCGTTACTTCGGCCTCAAGGTGGCGGCCGCCTCCGTCGTCACCAATTATGGGGCAGGCATGACCGGTGCCGAACTCAGTCACGAGGAAACCAAGGACATGGCGCCCGTCGGCGGCGCTCGTCTGGCCTCGGTCCTGCGTGAAATGCTCAGCAACACAGGCTGACTTATCAAGGCCATAGCGGCGAGATGCCACATTTCGCGACCTATGCGGGTTGAATCAAATCGGTTCAACGCTAAAACTTGCACTCTAATCCAAAGCGGAGGACACCATGGAACTGCAGAGCCCGCGCGAGGCTGCGGCATTTGCCCTGTCTCTTCTCGACCTGACGAACCTGCGTGACGATTGCGACAATGCCGCGATCGAAAACCTGTGCCTTCGCGCGCAGACGCCTTACGGCAACAGCGCTGCGATCTGCATCTGGCCACGTTTCATCGCCCATGCCCGCAACATCCTCGGGCCCGGCCATCCGGTCAGGATCGCAACCGTCGTCAACTTCCCTTCCGGCGATCTTGCCGTTGCCGAAGTGGTCGAGGAAACGCTGAAGGCCGTCGAGGACGGCGCCGACGAGATCGACCTCGTAATTCCTTACAAGGCCTTCATCGCCGGTGATGAAGCGGCCGTCACGACGATGGTCGAGGCCGTTCGTGCCGCCTGCCCGCAATCCACGCTCAAGGTCATTCTCGAAACCGGCGAAATCCGCGACATGGCACTTGTCAGGCGTGCATCCGAGCTGGCGATTGCCGCCGGAGCCGATTTCATCAAGACCTCGACCGGCAAGGTACAGGTCAATGCGACGCTGGAAGCAGCAGACATCATGCTGCGGGCCATCCGGGAAACCAAAGCCAAGGTCGGCTTCAAGCCGGCCGGCGGCATTTCCACGGTTGCCGACGCCGACCTCTATCTGAGGCTTGCTGAAAGCATTTTGGGGCCGAACTGGGTCATGCCCTCGACTTTCCGCTTCGGCGCTTCCAGCTTGCTCGACGATATTCTGGCGGTCTTGAGCGGAAGCACCGCGCCGCGCGCCGCTGCCGGCTATTGACGGGCTGGCATGCTGCCGCAGGAAATCATCCGCCACAAGCGAGACGGTCACGATCTTTCGAGAGAAGAGATCGCGGCCTTCGTCGCGGGCGTCACCGATGGATCTGTGTCGGAAGCGCAGGCCGCGGCCTTTGCCATGGCCGTCTTCTTTCGAGGAATGTCCCGAAATGAGACGGTGGGTCTGACGCTTGCCATGCGCGACAGCGGCTCCGTCCTGAAATGGGACAGCATCGATCGACCTATCGCCGACAAGCATTCGACCGGCGGCGTCGGCGACAATGTCTCGCTGATGCTCGCCCCCATAGCGGCTGCCTGCGGTCTCGCGGTCCCGATGATTTCCGGTCGTGGCCTTGGCCATACTGGTGGCACGCTCGACAAGCTGCAATCCATTCCGGGTTATGACATCGCGCCGGATCAGGCGCGTTTTGCAAGGGTCATGCGGGAGGTCGGCTGTGCGATCGTCGGCCAGACATCGGATTTGGCGCCCGCCGACCGGCGGCTTTATGCCATCCGTGATGTCACCGCGACGGTCGAATCCGTGCCGCTCATCACTGCATCTATCCTGTCGAAAAAGCTCGCCGCTGGCCTGCAGACCCTGTTGATGGACGTGAAGGTCGGCTCGGGCGCTTTCATGCAGGATATCGGCGAGGCCCGCATTCTGGCCAGTTCGCTGGTCGATGTCGCGAACGGTGCGGGCGTGCCGACCGTTGCACTCATCACCGATATGAACGAGCCGTTGACCGATGCCGCAGGCAATGCGCTGGAAGTGATGAACTGCGTCGATTTTCTCGCCGGCCGGAAGGCGGGAACGCGGCTTGAGACGGTTGTGCTGGCTGAAGTCGCCGAAATGCTGGTTCAGGCAGGCCTTGCATCAACCGTGGAAGAGGGCAGGGGCATGGTGGGCTCTGCTCTTTCGTCCGGTCGGGCCATGGAAAATTTCGCCCGAATGGTGCATGCGCTCGGTGGTCCTGCCGATTTCTGCGAGCGCCCTGAAGCCTGTCTGCCGAAAGCACCGATCATTCTGGATATCCCGGCCCCGGCTGCCGGTTATCTTGCCGCCTGCGATGGTCGGACCCTCGGGCTTGCCGTCGTGGATATGGGCGGAGGCCGCCGAAAGACCACCGATACGATCGATCACAGCGTCGGCTTCGACCACATCCTGCCGCGGGGTTCCACCGTCGAGAAGGGCCAACCGATCGCACGCGTTCACGCGGCATCCCGGGAACAGGCGAAACGCGCAGGCGAGGCTTTGCTCGCGAGCTACACAATCGCGGCGAGCGCGCCGGAGCCTTCGCCGGTCATCATCGAGCGGATCGGCTGATCACCGGCCTCAGTTGGCAAGCGTCAGGCTGCCGCCCTTGACCTGGTAGGATTTCAGCTTCGTCAGAAAACTCATGCCGACCAAAGTGTCGTTCAGCGCTTCGTCGCGCAGCACCATGGCATCGACATCGCGCACCCGCACATTGCCGATCTCCACACGGTCGAGAACGATATGCGCGGCCTGCGTCTGCCCGTTCGCCGTCTGCATCGGGTAACGGAAGTCGAGGCTGTTTGCACTATAGCCCAGCATGCGCGCGGTACGCTCGTTGATCGCCACCACGGAAGCCCCGGTATCGACAAGGCCGGTAACGGATTTGCCGTTCAACCGGAACGTACCGATGAAATGGCCGCGTCCATCGGCGTTGAGAACCATCGTCCCCGGAGTGAGCGATGCAGCCTGCGGGGTTGCCGCGGCCTGTGGTTTGGGGGCGGGCGCCTGCACCACCGGCTCCTGCTGTGCCGGGACTGTGTGTTCGAGCAGGGCAGGGATCTGCGTCGCCACGAGGATGGCGACGGCTGCGAACATGGCGGTACGAATGAGCATCGGGTCTATCCCTTGGGTTGGGGAAGCATGCTAGGCCGCAATGGTTACGAAAAGGCGGCCTCACCCTTTCGGGCCGACCGCCTTTTTCAGCATTGGTTAGGAAACCCTGAAAAGCTTACTTCGTGCCGTACATCCGGTCGCCGGCATCCCCGAGACCTGGCACGATATAGCCTTTCTCGTTCAGATGGCTGTCGATCGAGGCTGTGTAGATCTTCACGTCAGGATGGGCTTCCTGGAAATTCTTGATGCCTTCCGGTGCAGCCAGCAGGCAGAGGAAACGGATATTCGTCGCGCCGCGCTCCTTGAGCTTCTGGATTGCAGCGATTGCCGAATTGCCGGTTGCCAGCATTGGATCAACGACGATCAGCAGGCGCTCGTCGAGACCATCGGGAGCCTTGAAGTAATATTCCACCGGCTGCAGCGTGTCGTGGTCGCGGTAGAGACCGATGTGAGAGACGCGGGCTGAAGGAACCAGTTCGAGCATGCCTTCCAGAAGGCCGTTGCCGGCGCGCAGGATGGAAACGAAGACCAGCTTCTTGCCTTCCACGATCGGCGACTGCATCTCGGTGATCGGCGTCTCGATCGTTTCCATCGTCAGCTCGAGATCGCGGGTCACCTCGTAGCAGAGAAGCATCGAGATTTCCCGCAGCAGTCTGCGGAAACCGGCGGTCGACGTCTCCTTCTTGCGCATGATCGTCAGCTTGTGCTGCACCAGCGGATGATTGATGACTGTGACGCCGTCCATGACCTTTTATCCTTTTCGTTGCTTGTCTCTTCTTTTTCGAAAAACGTCCTGTTCTGCAAGGGGCGAGATCATGCTCTGCGCATGATCCCCAGCCTGAACCTCAAGTTTGCGCGTCGAAACGCTGCAGCAATCTCGCTTTCGTCGTGTCGTCCACGAATGCCGCTTGAAGCGCCGTGCGCGTCATCTCGTTGATCTCCGCATCGCTCATGCCCATCACCTCAGCGGCAATTTCGTATTCGCGGGCAAGCGAGGTGTCGAAGAAGGGCGGATCGTCGGAATTGATGCAAACCTTCACGCCACCAGCTTTGAGCCGCTTCAGGGGATGGCTGTCGAAATCGTCAAACACGCCAAGCGCGATATTCGAACCGGGGCAAACTTCCAGCACCGTGCCGAGTTCCGCCAGCCGTGCTACCAGCGCGTCGTCCTCGATCGCCCGAACGCCATGGCCGATACGGGCCGGCTTCACCAGATCCAGTGCATCCGTCACGCTGAATGGCCCGCACACCTCTCCGGCGTGGATGGTCAGGCCCAGACCCGCATCACGGGCGATGTAGAAGGCGCGGGCATAGTCGGCGACCCGCCCCATGCGTTCTTCGCCGGCCATGTTGAAACCGGTGACCAGAGGATTTTTCGCCCGCGCAGCATATTCCGCCGCCGAGATCACCCGGTCCGGTCCGAAATGCCGCTCGCCGGTGACGATAATCCGCGCCTCTATGCCGGTCTTTTCTTTCGCAGCGAGAATTCCGTCGCAGATACCGGCTAGATAGGCATCCGCGCCAAGCCCGATCCGGTCGCCATGGTCCGGCGAAACGATGATTTCGCTATAGATCGTGTTGATCGCGGCAAGTTCGGACAGGTAAGCCTCGGTCAGAAGCGCATAGTCCTCTTCAGTGCGAAACAGCGCGGCGACCGCATCATAGGCGATCAGGAATTCGGAAAAGTCACGCCATTGATAGGCGCCGTCCCGCAGGAATGCGCTCGTATCGACGCCATATTTGCGTGCCTGCTTTTCCGTTACGCTCGGCGGCGCAGCCCCTTCGATATGGCAGTGGATCTCGGCCTTCAGCAGATTTCTCGTCACAGGAAACTCCATCCATGCCGCCCGGCGGCAATGCCGAGATGTGCGGCTATGGTCTCGCCTATATCGGCAAAGGACGACCGGACCCCGATCGAGCGGGTGCGGATACCGGGGCCGAAAGCCATGATCGGCACGCGCTCGCGGGTATGGTCGGTGCCGCGCCATGTCGGATCGCAGCCATGGTCGGCGGTCAGTATCACCAGATCACCCGGCTTCAGCCTTCGGTGAAAATCCGGCAGGCAGAGGTCGAAAGCCTCGAGTGCTGCGGCATAACCCGCCACGTCGCGGCGATGGCCGTAGATCATGTCGAAATCGACGAAATTGGTGAAGACGAGATCGCCGTCCGCCGCCTCGTCCATCGCGGCAAGCGTCGCGGCCGTAAGCGCCGCATTGCCGTTCGCCTTGATGACGCGCGACACGCCCTGATGCGCGAAGATATCGCCCACCTTGCCGACTGCGTGAACGCTGCGGCCGGCTTCCACCAGCCGGTCGAGCAATGTCGGCTCCGGCGGAAGCACGGAGAAATCGCGCCGGTTGCCGGTTCGCTCGAAAGTCTCTGCCGTTTCGCCGACGAAGGGCCGTGCGATCACGCGGCCGATATTGAGCGGATCGAGCAAGCCGCGCACCACTTGGCAAAGCTTGATCAGTCGCTCCAGCCCGAAATGCCTCTCATGCGCGGCGATCTGGAAAACGCTGTCGCTCGACGTATAGCAAATCGGTTTTCCGGTTCTGATATGCTCCTCGCCGAGCCTTTGGATAATTTCCGTTCCCGAAGCGTGGCAGTTGCCCAGAATGCCGGGAATTTCGCCATCACGGCAGATCGCCTCTACCAGTTTCGGCGAAAACGCATCGCCTTCCGTCGGGAAATAACCCCAGTTGAACATGACGGGGGTACCGGCGATCTCCCAATGCCCGGACGGCGTATCCTTGCCGTTCGACAACTCGCTCGCCGCACCATAAAGCCCGAACAGACGCTCGGGAAGCGGCATTCCGGCAGGATAATTGCCGCTCGCCATCTTGGCGATATCCATCAGCCCGAGCGAGGTCATGTTGGGAAGCTTGAGTGGCCCCTGTCTCAGGCCGGCCTGGTCCGCCGCTCCGGCGGCGCAGAATTCTGCGATATGGCCAAGCGTGTTGGATCCCAGGTCGCCGTAATCGGCTGCGTCCCGTGCGCCGCCGACGCCGAAGGAATCAAGTACGAAGAGAAAGGCTCGCGCCATCTGTCACCAGTGATCTGAATGCCGTCTTGTCCAACCTCGTGGTCGAACTGAATCGCTTAACATATAGTTCGTGGATGCGGTTGGCAAAGACCTCGGTCGGTCGGGAAGCGTCGAAGAGCTTGTCGGCCTTGAAGCCTCAGCAGCCGTCACAGGTGATGCTGGTTCCCACACGCTGGCGATAATAAAACTCGCGGTTCAGCGTGATGGTTTGCAGGCTGCTCGGCATCAGCCCTGGCATAAACATCAGCAGTTGGTGCGTGACCGAAACCTCCGCCCGAACCAGAAACGTGCTGGCCGAACGCATGTCGGTTGGCACGTTGACCGTGGAGCCATTGGAATAGGGCCGGCTTCCGTCTTGCGCCCAGGACCAGGCCACAGTTGGATTGCTCGAAGCATCGATCGTGACGCCGGTAATCTTCATTTTCAGATTTTGAGGCTGGTAAGGCGTGAAAATGGCGTTTGCGACGCTAGTCATCTGCTGCAGGTCGCTTGTTGTAACCTTTGCCTGCTGCGTTACGAGATCTGCGACCGTGCTGGCCGTACGGGTTACTCTCTTCGATACGCTGAGACCAATCGTTAACTCGAAAGAGGTGATGTAAAGGAAGAGCAGGAGTGGCGCGATCAGAGCGAATTCCACTCCGCCTATGCCCTGCACATCTGAGGCGAAGCGCCGCATCTGTTCGGTCAGCGGTAGTCGCGAGAGAATCTTTTGCAATTTCGCCCGCATCACGGATAATCCTCATTCCTGAAAGCAGAGGTTTCCACGATCAAGAAGTAATTGGATCCGCTGGTGGGGCGGATGTTGGAAATATAAGGTCGAAGCAGATCGGTCGTAATGTCCCACTTGTAATAGGCACGCAGCATGTTCTTGGTGCCCGATCCGCCTGGAGCAAAGCCAAGGCCCGCCGTATTGAGATCTCCGTTTGCCATCGGGATCGTCGTCGGCATGTCGGAGAAATTCGTATAGGGCTTTGCGTCGATAAACAGCTTGCTGGCTTTGGAGACCTCGGCTTCGCTGCACTGGATCAGGATCGAGATTTCACCGCAAAAGGCGCGGCGGAATTGGGTCTCGTTCATGTAGGTAGAAGCGGTAGTGCTCGTGACTGTGATATTGCCGGTCCGAAGCTTGCGGCCCATCGTGTCGACGGCATTAGCGACCAGTTGCTCGGCCGTGTAAGCCACGAATGTCTCGACGATCGCAAAGACAATGAGAAAATAGGGAATAGCAAGCAGTGCGAACTCAATCGCCGCGGCACCGTCCTTCGAACGAAAGAGCCTCTTCAAGCCGGATTGCGGTGATTTCGGCGAAGTCGAGCCGGTCATTGGCGAACGATCCTGATGCGTCTCTTCCTGACCGCTTGAGCGGCGAAAGTGAGTGCGGACCATAATCAACGATTATTGAAAATCCGTTTCGCAACTGATGCAAATCGGTGCAGTCGATAGGGTCAGGGTGTCTTCTTGGTTGTGTCGAACTCGGCATGCTGCTCGCAGTTCGGCGTACAGGAAAGCACGGTCCGCTCGGTCTGTTTGAATACCCGTACCGTATTGCCTTCGTCGATGGAAACGAGAACCCGCTCGTCGGCAATCGCATTACCATCCTGGTCAAGCAACACGAGATTGGTCGTGCCGAAGCTGCGCCCGGTAAGAACAATCGTTGTTGCATCCGCCACGGTCGCATCTGCAACTTCCGAATTACCAACGATGACCTTCGCGACCGGGCGGTCAAGCTTGAGCACGCGCGCCTGATTCATGAATACGCGCAACACGTCCTGTTTGTCATCGGCAGTGGATATGTCTGCGCTTAAAAGGCTTGAAGCAAGCGTGAAGGCGGCCAGTACAAGACGCAGCGCCATATTTAAGGTCCCCAGGCGAATTTCGATGTGAACAGAAGATGACCTTGATTGGTGAATGAAGCCTTAAGCTCGGGGTGAGGCCGGCTCGGTTGGGCCCTGATCATCGCCATATGCTGCCAAAATGGCTGTGATTGGCCAAGTAGGATCAATTAACTAATTGATTTGTATGTACTTCAATTGTTGGGCCAAAGTCGTCTTGTTACTGAAAAATTCACTGCATTTCTGTCAGGTTCTATTTACCAAAGTGGTCCGAACTGCCTCGATTAACGATCGGGTAACGTTCCTCTTTAAGCGGTTGGCAATCGTCCGGCTGTAGTTTCCACGTCAACCGAGCAACGGGAAAACAGTTGTCGGTAAGTGCTGAACAACAATTGTGTGGAGTAGGAGAGTCCAATGACCAAGATTTTCGCTCGTTTTCGTAAAGATGAGTCCGGCGCAACTGCCATCGAATATGGCCTGATTGCTGCTCTCATTTCCGTTGCTATCATCGCCGGCGCTTCCACGCTGGGCAATACGCTCAACGCTGCCTTCATCAACATCTCCAACAAGGTTAAGAGCCCGAACACGCCGTAAAGTCTACCGCCGTCGTTCGGCACCGAAGACAATGGTTGAAGCCGTCCCGCGTAGGGCGGCTTTGAACCTTTTTCAGCGTTAGGGAAAAGCGCCATGCTGAATGACATCGTCGCCGTTCTTGTACTCGCTGCCTTTCCTGCAGCCTTGGCTGCTGCGGCGATGAGCGATTTTCTGACGATGAAGATATCCAACCGGCTGTCGTTGGCTTTGGTTGCTGCTTTTCTCGTTCTTGCGCCGCTAGTGGGCGTGACGGTGGTCGATCTGGGCCTTAGCCTCGTGGCCGCTCTCATTGTTTTTGCAGTTTGCTTTGCTTTGTTCGCCGCCAATATCATGGGCGGCGGCGATGCCAAGCTTTTGACCGCGGCCAGCCTCTGGTTCGGCTTTGACCAGTCGCTTATCGCCTTTCTCGTTCTGGTGGCCTATTCTGGTGGCGCTGTGACGCTGCTTTTCCTGTTTCTACGGGTCAAGGCCGATCTTGTAATGTCGATCGGCATCCCGCTGCCCGTATCGATCGTTGGTACCAACAAGATCCCTTATGGCATTGCCATTGCGATGGGGGGCCTGATGGCATTTGGAACATCGCCAATTGCAATACTGGCGCTCAAGGCCTTCTGACTTCGCTGAGATCTATCGCAACATTGCGTTAACCAGCATTCTAAGCTTCTCATTAACCATAATTACACCATTGCCGCCCATCCTGTCGCAGAGATCAAGGATTCTTCTGGGACATGGCAATGAAGCCCGCTCGCATCATCATTTTGACGGTGGCCGTCGTGGCTGCAGGCCTGGCTGGTCTGCTGGCAATGAACATGTCTGGCACACAGGCACCTCAACTGGTGGAAACGGTGGTGAAGGAGCCGACGATCAATGTTCTGGTTTCAGCTGATAACTTGCCGGTAGGCAGCCGTCTGAACGAGAAGTCGGTCGAATGGTTGAACTGGCCGCGCAGCGGTGTTGCGGAGGGTTTCATCACCAGCGAAGCGCGCCCCGATGCCATCAAGGAGCTTGAAGGCTCCGTCGTCCGCCTTCCAATCTTCAAGGGCGAGCCTTTGAGAGCAGAGAAGGTTGCAGACTCTTCCAGCCGCATCATGTCCTCGCTTTTGCCCTCCGGCAAGCGCGCGGTCGCAACTGAAATATCGGTTGCAACGGGCGCTGGTGGTTTCGTTCTGCCGAACGATCGCGTCGATGTCATCATGGTCCGTCAAAACAAGGACGCCGGTGGCGGTTATGTCACCGAGAACGTCCTCAACAACGTTCGCGTCCTGGCCATCGACCAGAACATCCAGGAAGCGCCCGATGGCAGCAAATCCGTTGTCGGCACCACCGCGACCCTCGAACTCACACCCGATCAGACAAAGGTCATTGCCGTTGCACAGCAGATGGCAGAGCGACTGACGCTCGCCTTGAGGTCGGTAGCTGACGCACAGGAGGCGGACACACAGGCCGCGGACTACCTTCTGCATGGCGGTGGCAGGGCGGATATCCAGGTCATCAAATCGGGGTCGATCATCACCGGCTCGACGCAGGCGAATTGAACGGAGCGATTGGTTATGATTTTGAAACGCAAGACCCGCGCAACCGTTTCGGCCGGCCTGGCTTTCTGCCTGGCCTTTTCCGGCATTCCAGGTAGCTTTGCACCATCCTTCCTGGCTGTCCCAAGCGCTTCTGCAGCCGATAGCGGAGTGATCCGCATTGCGCAGGGCGGTGTTGGGGTCAAGCGGCGGCTGACGATTGGCCTGAACAAGGCACTGGTGATCGACCTTCCGTCCGATGCCCACGACATTCTTGTGGCCGATCCCTCCATGGCCGATGCCGTCACCCGCACCTCGCGGCGGATCTATCTTTTTGGCAAGACAGTCGGTCAGACGAATATCTTCGTGTTCGGTCCGGGCGGCGAGGAAATTGTCACCCTCGACGTGGAGATCGAGCGCGATATTTCCGGCCTCGAGGCAAATCTCCGCCGTTTCCTGCCGGATTCGAACATCAAGGTCGAAATCGTATCCGACAACATCGTGCTTTCCGGCTCGGTGCGCACGCCGCAGGATTCTGCCAAGGCCGCGCAACTCGCCAACGCCTTCCTGAAGGGTGGCGAGGCGACCACGCGCGAAATCACGGCGACAAGTGGCAACAATGGCGGCGACTCCGCAATCTATGCCGAAGGCCGACAAACCTCGACGGTCGTGAACCTCCTTTCGATTGAAGGCGAGGATCAGGTCACGCTGAAAATCACCGTGGCGGAAATCCGTCGCGAGGTTTTGAAGCAGCTCGGTTTCGACAACACGTTCACGCGTACCACGCCGTCCCGTAACGCTCTTGATGTTCTGACCGTCGAAGCCGGCACGCAAGGCCTGAATGGCACGATTGCCGGGCAGATCGGCAAGCTTGGCATTGAAACGGCCTTGAGCGCCCTGGAGCAGGCCGATGCGATCCGCACGCTTGCAGAACCGACGCTGACGGCGATCTCGGGGCAGGCCGCAACATTCAATTCGGGTGGAGAACGTCTGTATTCCACCACCGGCGTCGATGGCGTTACCACTGTAACCCCTTACCAGTACGGCATCTCGCT
Organism: Aliirhizobium wenxiniae; assembly: GCF_014201355.1. Lineage (GTDB taxonomy): Bacteria > Pseudomonadota > Alphaproteobacteria > Rhizobiales > Rhizobiaceae > Neorhizobium > Neorhizobium wenxiniae. Next base: position 1,345,335 of record NZ_JACHEG010000002.1, on the reverse strand, counting down.
CGCATTTACCCCAACGGTTCTGTCGTCCGGCCGTATCAGCCTGCGTATCCAGACACGGGTTTCGGAGCCTGTGCTCACGACGTCGGCAGCCGAATATCGCAAGCGCGATGCGGAAACGACGGTTGAACTTCCGTCCGGCGGCTCGCTCGCCCTGGCTGGTCTGATCCGCGATGATATCTCCCAGAGCATGAAGGGTACCCCGGTCGCCTCGAAGGTTCCGCTTGTTGGCGCGCTTTTCCGGGCAAAGACCTATGAGCGCAACGAGACCGAACTGGTCATCATCGCGACGCCTTATCTGGTCCGTCCGGTCAATCGCAACGAACTCTCTCGCCCGGATGACAATTTCCAGCCCGCCAGTGATGCCGAAAGCGTCTTCCTGGGACGGGTCAACAAGATCTATGGCCGCAAGGAGGCGTCTCCGCCGCCTGCGCCTTATCAGGGCAATGTCGGGTTCATCTACAAATGACGAAGCAAGCTCAGCTCCCAAACTTCGGCGGTAGCCGCTCGCAAGAAAGGCATCCATTCATGGATCCGAGAAAGACAACGCGATATTCGACGGGCCGCCTTTCGGTAGCGCTCGTCCTCGGCGCCGCAGCGCTGCTGTCTTCCTGCGCGGGCAAGGACAGCATGACCACCGGTTCCCTGCCGGACGATTACCGCACGCGCCACCCGATCGTGGTCGGCGAAGCGGAAAGAAAGATCGATATTCCGGTCGCCGCTGGTGATACCGGCCTCACGAAAGGCCAGTCGGAAGTCATCGCCGGTTTCATTGCGGAATACCGCCGGTCCTCGTCCGGCATTATCCAGATCATCACGCCGCGCGGATCGGCCAATGAAGGTGCAGTCGCGTCTGCCGCCTCCTCCACCCGCAAGCTGATGGTAAAGATGGGCGTTCCGGCCCAGAATATTCTGCAGGCGCATTTCCCCTCGGAATTCGGAGAGTCCGCTCCCATGCGCCTGACCTATGTGGCGATTGCCGCCAAGACGGAGCAGTGCGGTACCTGGCCGGCCGATATGACGCTGAATATTCAGAGCAACAAGAACTACTATAATTTCGGCTGCGCCAACCAGAATAACCTTGCAGCCCAGATCGCCAATCCGAACGACCTTCTCGGCCCACGCCGCATGACGCCGCCGGACGGAACGCAGCGCGGTCAGGTGATGGAGCGCTATCGCGAGTCGTTCACCGAGCTCAAGGACATGGACGAATGATGAAGCGTAACGGTTGGGCCTGATCCGATGATAAGCACCGTTCAATACGACGTAAATGGACAGCCGTCGCAGGCCGATGATGCCGAGGAACATTCCTCGGCGCTCGATCTCGAATCCGTACGTCCGCTGCCGCGTATCTCGATCCATGCCTTCTGCGAAAGCGAAAACGTCCAGCGCATGGTCGACAAGCTGTCTCGCGACCGGCGCATGGCGAAGGTCAATCTGCGTGTGACGAGCGGCAGCATCGACGCCGCGGCCAACATGTATGCGTCTTCGCCGACACCGAACCTGATCGTGCTGGAAACGGCGGCCGAACCACGCAATCTTCTTGCCGAACTTGCCCCCCTGGCAGAAGTCTGCGATCCCTCGACCCGCGTCATCGTCATTGGACGTTACAACGATATCGCGCTTTATCGCGAACTGGTCCGCAACGGCATTTCCGAATATCTGGTGGCGCCCGTTCCGATGGTCGACATGATGGCAGCGATCTCCGCCATCTTCGTTGATCCGGATGCAGAGCCTTTGGGCAAATCGATCGCATTTATTGGCGCAAAGGGTGGGGTCGGTGCCTCGACGATCGCCCACAACTGCGCCTTCGGAATATCGAGCCTGTTTTCGACCGAAACCATTCTAGCCGATCTAGACCTGCCCTTTGGTACGGCCAACATCGATTTCGACCAGGATCCGATGCAGGGAATTTCCGAAGCGGTTTTTGCGCCGGAGCGTCTGGATGAGGTGTTTCTGGACCGCCTTCTGACGAAATGTTCGGATCATCTGTCGCTTCTTGCTGCGCCGTCGCTTCTCGATCGGGCTTACGACTTCGAAGGCCGCGCTTTCCAGCCTGTCATCGAAATCCTGCAGCGCAGCGCGCCGATCGCTGTTCTTGATGTACCCCACGCATGGAACGAGTGGACGACGTCGGTTCTTGCCGATGCGGACGAAGTTGTCATCTGCGCCGCGCCGGATCTCGCCAATCTTCGCAACACGAAAAACATTCTGGATGCGCTGAAGCAGCTGAGGCCTAATGACCGGGCACCGCATCTGGTTCTCAACCAGGTGGGAATGCCGAAGCGTCCCGAGATCAGCCCGTCCGATTTCACCGAGGCGCTGGAAATGGAGCCGATCGCCATTCTGCCGTTTGATTCAGCCCTTTTCGGCAATGCTGCCAATAGCGGCCGTATGATCTCGGAAATCGACGCCAAGTCTCCGGTTGCCGAAACTTTCTCGCAGATCGCTCACGTCGTCACGGGGCGCATCGCGGTCAAGAAGGCAAAGAAGGCTGGTCTCGGCAAGATTCTTGGCATGCTGGGACGAAAGTAAGCGGCATCACGAAAGAGTTAGGTTTTAAGAAGCATGTTTGGAAAACGCGGAAACGACGGGTTTGGAAAGGGAGGCGCTGTCGCATCGCCGCCTGCACCTCAATTTACGCCCGCGCCAGCCGCATCGACGGCCTCGGAAGCCCCGATCAGGTCGCCTGCTTCGGCCGAAAACGCGGCGATGCGTCAGCCCGTGGCGCCGCCCCCGCTCGCTCCGGCCGCGCCCGCACGCAAGCGGCCGGCCCGCAACGACCAGTATTACGATACCAAAAGCCAGGTTTTCTCGGCGCTTATCGACACGATCGACCTGTCGCAGCTCGCAAAGCTCGATAACGAGAGCGCGCGCGAGGAAATCCGCGATATCGTCAACGATATCATCACGATCAAGAATTTTGCGATGTCGATCTCCGAGCAGGAAGAACTGCTTGACGATATCTGCAACGACGTTTTGGGCTATGGTCCGCTGGAGCCGCTGCTCGCCCGCGATGACATCGCCGACATTATGGTCAACGGGGCCGGGCAGACCTTCATCGAAGTGGCCGGCAAGACGATCGAATCGGAAATCCGTTTCCGCGACAACGCTCAGCTTCTGTCCATCTGCCAGCGTATCGTCAGCCAGGTGGGTCGACGCGTTGATGAAAGTTCGCCGATCTGCGACGCGCGTCTGCCTGATGGTTCGCGTGTCAACGTGATCGCTCCGCCGCTTTCGCTCGATGGTCCGGCTCTCACCATCCGTAAGTTCAAGAAGGACAAGCTGACACTCGACCAGCTGGTCAAATTCGGTGCGATCACGCCGGAAGGCGCTGTTCTGCTCCAGATCATCGGTCGTGTCCGCTGCAATGTCGTCATTTCTGGCGGTACCGGGTCGGGCAAAACCACCCTTCTGAACTGCCTGACGCGTTATATCGATCTGGATGAACGCGTTATCACCTGCGAGGATACTGCCGAACTGCAACTCCAGCAGCCGCATGTTGTGCGCCTTGAAACCCGCCCGCCAAATATCGAAGGCGAAGGCGAGATCACCATGCGCGATCTGGTCAAGAACTGCCTGCGTATGCGCCCCGAACGTATCATCGTCGGCGAAGTACGTGGACCGGAAGTCTTCGACCTCTTGCAGGCGATGAACACCGGTCATGACGGTTCCATGGGGACGATCCACTCCAATACGCCGCGCGAATGCCTGAGCCGTATGGAATCGATGATCGCCATGGGCGGTTATACGCTGCCCGCCAAAACTGTACGCGAGATCATCAGCGGATCGGTTGACATCATCATTCAGGCGGCACGTCTTCGTGACGGCTCGCGCCGGATTACCCAGGTCACCGAAGTGATCGGCATGGAAGGCGACGTTATCATCACGCAGGATTTGATGCGTTACGAGATGGATGGCGAGGACGCGAACGGGCGGATTATTGGCCGTCATGTTTCCACCGGCATCGTCAAGCCGCATTTTTGGGACCGTGTTCGCTATTTCGGTGAAGAGCGCCGCCTCACGGCAGCACTCGACGCCATGGAAACCTCCAAGGATTGAGACGGTTGAGAGGCAGTTCGCATGTTCGGGCTTGATTTGACCATGCTGTTGATCGTTCTTCTAGTCGCTGTGTCAGCGGCTTCGGTGGCCTATGCGCTGTTGTTCTCACGCCTGGAGACCGAAAAGAAGGCCGGTGCCCGATTGACGCGAGTGAAGGCCGCCGAAAGCGATCTGGGCAAGGCCAAGGCCGCGCGTGATCGCGTTCAGGAACTGTCCAAGCGCCGCAAATCCCTGCAGGATTCTCTGAAGGATCTGGAAAAGAAGCAGCAGGAAAAAAACAAGTATATTGGCGACAACAGCCTGAAATCGCGGCTTGCCCAGACGGGCATTGCGGTGACGATGGGGCGTTTTTATGCCATGTCTGCTGGCCTTGGTATCCTGGCGTCCCTGGTTGCGCTGATCATTGGCATGCCCTTGCTTGCCTCGCTTGGCGCCGGTTTCGTTTTTGCATTCGGCTTCCCGCGCTGGGTCATCGGTTTCCTCATCAAGCGGCGGCGCAACAAGTTTCTTGAGGAGTTCCCCAACGCCCTGGACGTGATGGTTCGCTCGATCAAGTCCGGCCTGCCGCTCAATGACGCGATCCGGTTGATTGCTGCGGATGGCAGGGAGCCTGTAAAGCGGGAATTCCAGCGCGTTGTGGAATCGCAGAAGGTAGGCCTGAGCATTCCCGATGCCTGTGCGCGCATGCTGCAGACCATGCCGCTTTCCGAAGTCAGTTTCTTCTCTATCGTCATCGCGATCCAGAGTCAGGCCGGCGGCAATCTTTCCGAGGCGCTCGGCAATCTTGGCAAGGTGTTACGCGAACGCCGGAAGATGAAAGCCAAGGTCAGCGCGCTTTCGATGGAGGCCAAGGCCTCTGCCGTCATCATCGGCGCACTTCCGTTTATCGTCGCGACGCTCGTCTATCTCACCTCGCCGCAATACATGATGATCCTCTTCACCGATCCGCGCGGGCATATCATCATGCTTGTATCGGGAGTGTGGATGTCGATCGGCATCCTTGTGATGCGCAACATGATCAACTTCGAAATCTGAGGAGCGGACGGTGAAGGATCTTGCTGCAGCTATCACCGAGCCAACCATGATCTTCGCAGTTCTGGTGGCGCTTGCCGTTTTTGCAACGCTCTATTCTCTGGCTGCGCCCTTCATGGAGCGTGGCGATCTCGATAAGCGCATGAAGGCAGTTTCCACCGAACGGGAACAGATGCGTGCCCGCGAACGGGCTCGGATGAATGCGGATGGCAAAGCAAGTCTGCGAACCCAGAACAATCAGTCGGTCCGCCAGATCGTCGAACGCTTCAACCTGCGTGAAGCACTGGTCGACGAGGGCACGCTGAACAAGCTGCGCGCAGCGGGATTGAGATCACAGAACGCTCTGAACATGTTCCTTGTGGCGCGTTTTCTTCTGCCTTTCCTGTTCTTGATCCTTGCGGCAGTCTGGGTATTCGCACTTGGTAACCTGGCCTCCAAACCAATTGGGATCCGGATTCTCGCGGTTGTCGGCTTCGCCTATGTCGGGTTCTACGCACCGAACATCTTCGTTTCCAACAAGGTCGGAAAGCGGCAGAAGTCGATCAAGCGTGCCTGGCCCGACGCGCTTGATCTGATGCTCATCTGCGTCGAATCCGGCAACTCGATCGAAGCCGCCATGCGTCGTGCGGCGGAAGAAATCGGCACGTCTTCGCCCGAACTTGCCGAAGAACTGGCGCTGACGACGGCGGAACTTTCCTTCCTGCAGGACCGCAGGACCGCACTCGAAAATCTCGGGAACCGCACGCAGCTCGATATAGTTCGTTCGGTCGTGCAGGCTTTGATTCAGGCGGATCGATACGGCACGCCGGTGTCGCAGGCGCTGCGCGTTCTCGCTCAGGAGAGCCGCGACGAACGCATGAATGAGGCGGAAAAGAAGGCTGCAGCCCTGCCGCCCAAGCTCACAGTTCCGATGATCCTGTTCTTTCTGCCGGTCCTCGTTGCGGTTATTCTTGGCCCTGCAGGTATCCAGGTCTCCAGCAGGTTCTAATCGCTATCGCGTTTCCTTTATGGATAAATCCTTTCTACCGGAGGATACGTTATGCTGAACGACGATCTCGATGAGATTGATGGTGCCTGCCACTGTGGGACGGTAAGATTTCACGTGCGATTGGCCAATGGCTTGCGCAGCGCTCGACGTTGCACCTGCTCTTACTGCAGAATGCGTGGAGCGATCGCGGTTTCGGCAAATCTCGACGATATTCAGATCGTGTCAGGCGAAGCGGCACTGACGCTCTATCAATTCAACACGAAGACCGCGAAGCACTATTTCTGTTCGGTTTGCGGTATCTATACCCATCATCAGCGGCGATCGAATCCGCAGCAGTATGGCGTCAACGTTGCCTGCCTGGAAGGTATCAGCCCGTTCGATTTTCTGTCCGTGACGGTAAACGATGGCGTGTCGCATCCTTCGGATGGCGCTGCTCCGGGCAAGTCCGGTCGCGCCGGCGTGCTGAAGTTCATCCCCGAATAGGGATCAGTTTACGGCAGATTTAGCCGGCTTGTCCTTGTCGGCAAGCTTTGCCCAGGAATTCTGCTGGGAGAGCATCGAGCGCAGATAGGTGACGTTGGTATTCGCCTGTTGCTGCGAAAGTTCCTTGCGGGCGATGGTTTCCGCTTCCGAGAAGCGTCCCTGCAATCCGACCACCAGAGCGAGGTTCTGCCGCACGCGGCTGTCGGCCGCTGGCTGCTGGGCAGCGTTGCGCATATAGGTTTCCGCTGTCTTCAGGTCGCCCGATAGAACATAGGACATGCCGAGATTTGACATGATGCTTGGTTCGTTCGGTTGGGTCTGCAATGCCGAGCGATATTTCTGCCGGGCTTCCTCCGAGCGTCCGAGCTGGTCGAGCACGGCGCCTTCAGCCGACATCAGTCGCCAGTCAGGATGATCCGGTGTTTGGGCTCTGCCAATCGTGCCGAGCGCCTGTTCGAGCTGGCCGGCTGCCGCCTGGGCCTTGCCATATGCTGCAAGTACCTGTCGGTCACTGGGATTGGCAATTGCTACCTGCTGCATTACGGCAAGCGCCTGGGCATGTTTGCCCGTCATGCCCAGCACTGTGGCATAACGTAGCCCGATATCGCGGTTTTTCGGGTCCTTGACATAGGCTCCGCCGATAGCCCGCTCGGTTTCGGCCAGTTGCGCAGCATCCATATTGTCTAGCGGTGCCGAAGACGTCTTCGGGATAGAACCGGTGGTAATCGTGTCGCGTTTCGTGGTGTTGCAACCGCTCACGGCCATTGCCAGGCAGATGAGGATCGCGGCATGAGCCACGGACGAGCGTGAAATGGATGAACGCGGGGAGAATGTCTTTGATGCAGTCATCATGGTCTCATCGGTCGTTGCCCTGCCGTCTTCCAGGGCAATGAAGAGTGGCGCATTTCCCATCCAGCAATAAACTGTTAACCCTAACGAATTGTTAAGACCAATGATTCCCGAAGGTTATCAAAGCTGCCATGACGCCTTTCCAGCATATCCATCGCCCCTCGTTTTTCGCACCTGCAGGCGCTGTCACCAAGCCCGTGACTGCGGTTACGCCAGCCGATCTGGAAGGCAGAACGCTTCCGCCCGATGCCGCTGACTGGGTAAAAGCATCAGGTTTTAAGGCCGACGCGGGCTCTGTTCTCGTCGTCCCCGGTGAAGGAGGATCGATATCCCGGGTGCTTTTTGGTCTCGGCAGCGATCGGGCCGAATCGCCGTTCCTGACTGGCAGGCTTGCAAAGCTCCTTCCCCCTGGCGACTGGTCGATCGACGCGCAAGGTATCGCTGCGGATCACCTGGCTCTCGGCTTTGGTCTCGGCAGCTATTCATTCGCCAAATACAAATCCGAAAAACCAAGGGATGCACGGCTTGCGGTTTCCGGTGATGCCGATGCCGTGGATATCGAAAGGCAGCTTGCCGGTGTTCTGCTCGCGCGCGATCTCATCAACACGCCGACCAATGACATGGGCCCGGATAATCTTGAGGCGACGTTCCGTGCGCTTGGCGAACATTACGGTGCACTCGTCACCTCGATCGTTGGTGACGATCTCCTGGAGAAGAACTTTCCGCTGATCCACACTGTCGGCCGGGCGAGCGCGGTTGCCCCACGCCTGCTGGAGATGCGCTGGGGCACAAAGGGAAATCCGCGTGTCACGCTCGTCGGCAAGGGGGTTTGCTTCGATACCGGCGGCCTGGATATCAAGACCGCGACCGGAATGGCCCTTATGAAGAAGGACATGGGCGGTGCCGCCAATGTCATGGGGCTTGCTTTGATGATCATGGATGCAGGTCTGCCCGTCGACCTGACAGTCCTGGTTCCGGCTGTCGAAAACTCGATCTCCTCGAATGCTTTCCGTCCGGGCGATATCTACAAGAGCCGCAAGGGCATCACCGTCCAGATCGACAATACCGATGCCGAAGGCCGCTTGGTGCTTGCCGATGCGCTCGCCTACGCCGACGAAACCCCACCGGATCTCTTGATCGACATGGCGACGCTCACAGGCGCCGCCCGTGTGGCGCTTGGACCGGAACTTGCGCCGTTCTTTACCGATGACGAGGACTTGGCGGGCAAGCTGTCACTGGCGGCGAAAGAGGCTGCTGATCCGGTCTGGCGCATGCCGCTCTGGATGGGCTACGACAAGGATCTGCGCACTCGTGCGGCCGACATCACCAATTCGCCCTCTGGCGGCATGGCAGGTTCGATCAATGCGGCCTTGTTCCTCAAGCGCTTCGTCACGGCATCGCCAAGCTGGATCCATTTCGACATTTACGGATGGAACCCGTCCGAAAAACCGCATGCCCCGGTGGGTGGGGAAGCCTTCGCCATCCGGGCGCTCTATCGCGTCATCCGCGACATGGCGCAAGCCGGGAAGTGAAAAACAGACCGGTAACGGTTTGACGTTACGATCGGCGTCCGTTGGAGGTATCGGATGCCGATCGAATTGACCGCAACGGAGGCCTTGGGGCTGTGGCGCCGCGTTTCGCTGGAAGAGGTGAGGGGCGAAGCGGCAGACCTGACATTGCGACAGATAGCGATCCTGCTGCAGATCTATCTGATCCCGCCGCCGCATACGGTGCGGGGACTTGCCGAAACGCTCGGCGTTACCAAGCCCGTGATCACCCGTGCACTTGATAGGATGGGCGAACTCGGTCTCGTCGATCGCGTCAGGGATGATCGCGATCGGCGCAATGTCGTGATAAAACGAACCGTCGGCGGCGCGCTTTATCTGGAAAAACTCGGCGACCTGATCATCCGGGAAGCAAGACGTCCCGCCTCATGAAGGACAAGACAATGGAATTGGACAGACGCCTAAATGCCTTCCGCCCGGATCTCGCAGCGGAAGCGCTGAAGGGACAGGTCGAGGCAACCCGCTTCGTGAAGGGCGAGCCTGCGTCCGTTATCGGCCCCGTAGCGGCCTTGCGGCCGTTCCCGGATATTGGCCGCGGTATAGATACGGAACTTCTCTTTGGCGAGAGTGTCCGGGTCTTCGATCGTGCAAATGGTTTCGCCTGGGTGCAGGCTGATGCTGACGGTTATGTCGGCTATCTGCCGGAAGAGATGATTGGCCCGTTGATTGAGCCGACGCACCGGATCACCGCCGCGCGGACCTTCCTTTACCCGGAAGCGGAGCTGCGCAAGCCGCCGATCAAGGCATTTTCAATGGGGAGCCTCGTCACCGTCATCGGCGATGCGGAAACGCGCGGCACGCGCTATTTCCTTCTGGCCGGCGGTGGAGCTGTTATCGCCGCCCATTGCCTGCCGGTCGGCGAGGCAATGGCGGACGATTATGTGTCTGTCGCAACGAAGTTCATCGAGACGCCTTACCTCTGGGGTGGACGCTCGGGTTTCGGCATCGATTGTTCCGGCCTCGTCCAGCTGGCCCTGATGATGGTCGGCAAAAGCGCACCGCGTGACTCCGACATGCAGGCCTCTTTCGGCCATGCGATTGCCCGTGATGCGCTCCGTCGCGGCGATCTCGTCTTCTGGAAAGGCCATGTCGGCATCATGGAAGACGAAGAAACGCTGTTGCATGCGAACGGTCACACGATGACCGTGGCGCGCGAGAATTTCGAAGCGGCGGTGAAACGTATCGGCTGGCTTTACGAGCAGCCGACCGGCTATCGCCGGATCGCCTGACGCGAACAGGCAACACCTTCATGATCCCGGCTTCGTCATCACGAGAATGTTGGCCTGCCGGTCATGGCATCCATGACCGGCTACACCTATCTGTAGATGGAACAGCAGTCCGAGGTATGGAGTTCAGCAAGATGCTCAAAGGTGCATGGATATTGCCCGCAACGATGCTGGTCGTGCTCATCCTCGCGGCAGTGCCCTCCGTGGTCTTTGCCGCCGAAGGCAATGCGTTCGGTCCTTCGATGAATACCTATTTCAAGGATCTTCCCGGTGTCGTTCCGGAAGAGCCGCGCGTCGCCAAGCATGCTCCGGAAGGCTATCGCTGCACGACCGGCGTCGGTTACACGTCCGAGCCGCGCCGCCGGTTCCGCGGCAGCATTCTCGATGATCTGCCGGTCCAGGTCTATCGCTGCGAAACCCCGAGCGGCGTCACCTATACCGGCACGCATATGCCCAACACCCAATGGGTCCCGGGCCTCAATCCACGCCATCTTCCCGAATGATTTTTCGCCCGCAGATCGCGGGTAGTTTCACTGTGGAAATGACCTGATCCGGCAGGCCTGAACGGGTGGTCTGCGACCCGAATCCCGAAAACAGTAAAGGCCCGCAAGCGGGCCAATTACTAAGCATAAACAATGGGAATGGTGCCCAGAAGAGGCGAGCCAAGCTTGCCGAGGGCATCATCTCTGTGTCTTAAAGCGTCACGTTTTCAATGTCTTGCGAGATGGCTTCCTCACCGATACTGTGGGGCGTGTGTACCATGCGGTGGCGGTTTTGTGTACCGGAAATCTTGAGGCCGCTGGGGCTGACCACAGACAGGCCGAAAAGACATTATCGGGGTAAGGCAAACCGACGATCAGAAATTCAGCCAGATCGCTATAGCGACCACAACGCCAATGCCTTCTCCGCTGCCGCTGGGTTCTCCTTGATCCTGTAGACCGTCTGGCGGCTGATGCCTGATGCCTGGGCGATCTCTGACACGCTTGCGTTTTTGCCTAGCAGGTTGACCACCGTCTCGTATGCGGCTCGCGTGAAGCTGGGCTTGCGGCCCTTATACGTGCCGTCGTCTTTCGCCTTCAGGGCCTCGATAGCAGCCTTCTGGGCTTCCTTCGTAGCTTCGACCTGCGCCTGCGCGGATGCGGCCATGAAGCTGATCATCGCATCTCTCACCGCCATCTGCATGGGGTCAGCGGTCGAGCCGTCGAACGTCATGTTGTTGATCACGGTCCTGACCACAACGCCGCGTCTCATGAACTCTCGAATAGTGTCGATCACGTCAGCATAATTTCGGCCAAGGCGATCGACCCACCGAACGACCAGCGTGTCGCCAGCTCGCAGCATGTCGAAGAGACGCTTGCCTTCCGGGCGGTCCCTCATCAAGACCGACACACCTGATACGCCCTGATCAGCGATGACGTGATCGAACTGAAAGCCTGCCTTCTCGGCTTGGGTCTTCTGGTGGTCAAGGGTCTGCTCAGAGGTAGAGACGCGAGCGTATAGGAAGGTTGCCAAGGTTCACTCCGAATGTCCGATAGGATTGCGTCCGAATGAATATGTGTACGAAAGAACGATGTCAACCCTATCGGACACGATGGGAGGATTTGGCGAGGTGTCCGCTATGGTATGCCCTATCGGACAAAGGTCTTCAGATGAGATCACTGGGATGTCGGCGAAGTTGCGCAGCCGAGGCGAGTTGGTGCTTCACCGCTATCGTGGTCAACTACGCTATAGGGCGTGGGGGCCGTGAACCCGCCCCCATGTTTATCGGGCCTATCCAGAGGCGGGGCTAGGCGGCCTTGGGCAGATCGCGCATGCGCTGGAATTCAGCCCTGACTGCGGGGCCAAGTCCGGTTGAGACCTGAATGACGCCGCGGTCTGCACTCAAATCCAGCTTAGTAGAGACCGGGAGGACCCATTCGAAGCGCTGTGAGACGCCACCGACTACGCTGGCGACGTTCGGGGGCATCCGGACCTTAATGTCAACCTGCACCAAGCCCAGCAGGCCAGTATGGGTGTAGGTGCCATCATACTGGCCACCACCGGTATCGAAGCCATAGGCGTAACCGTCCTCGAAGGTCAGAGTGGCATAGCCGTCTCCATCAGAGCCGGTGAAATGAATGAGGTACATGCCATTGCGCATTTGCAGTGTTCCTTTGCGAACGTTGTTTACTTCCTGTTGTCGCAGCGAACTCGGAGAGCGCATTAAGAGGGAGACGTAAGCGATTGCTGGTCCCGGGATTGCCCGAGCTTCAGACAGCCACTGTGCGACTGCACCGTTTGATACGTTCAACAAGCGCGCGAACTCGGATTGGGTCAGCCCTAATTCGGTTATCGCGGCTCTAAGGTCGTTACTGGTCATTAACATAGAGTATCCTTTCATGCTCGTCAATGAGTAGCTTTATATACTCATATCGTCAAGTCGATCAGGCGCGTTCCAATCTCGCGATCGCGCTATCGACCGCCCTACCGGGGGAACTGAAGAAAGCCTTATATCTGATTGGCCTCTCGGAATTTTCCGCCATAAAAGTCCCGACCTCGGCCCGCCTCTCGCAATTGAAGAGAAAGGCCAAGGCCGCAATCGTGTCTATCGCCTGCCCAAAATGGGCACCTAAGCAGTGGGCAGGAAATGGGTCAGAACGGGATTTCTGGCAGCTCGCGGAGGGGCCGCTCGTAGCTATCCAGATCATCGATCTCATTGCCATCTTCATCGCGCAGTATGGGCGTGAGGCCGTCCTCCTCCAGCATCAAAACCGCGACATCTCGGGATTTCCTGCCGAGGAGATGGCTAAAGGCTTTGGCTGCGATCTCCGGCTTCTTCGCAAGTCGCTTACCGAACTCCTTGCCCAATCGATCGACGATCTTCATAGCTTCCGCCTCTTGCCAGCTTTCATCGAAGTCCTGATCTCCATCCTGCAGGCCCTTCTTCCATTCCGTCATTGCATCCCGCCAACCCGGCAGGCTGACAGCTCGCACGCCCAAGACTGAGAAGGCGGCTCGCATGTTATCGATTGTACCCTTGGCGATGTTGGCTCGCCTGACGAGCTGCGCCTTGGACAACTTGCCAAGAAGTTCGGCATGGACCACCAGTTTCCATGCGTAGTTCGATCGCTCCTCGTAGGTAATGCCAAGGCTCGCTTTTCCGTTGACCGCTTCGGCATGTTCGATGGCCTCATCGATGGTGCCCTTGAAGAAGACGACAGGCAGCTCCTTGGACTTCCGCCAGAGCCGATAGGCGGCAATCCGGTGATGACCATCCACCACGAAGTTTCGGCCACCGCATCGCCAGACCATGATTGGATCGAGCGCGCCGTGGATGTTCAGGGCCTTGAGCAGATCGGTGACATGCCGATCGTCCACTTCGGCGCTCCTGATCTGGAACACCTTCGGCAACTCTTCGAGCTGTGAAATCGGGAGACGGCTCGGCTCGTCGTCGATCTTCGCGGTGGCTTTTTGGGCCTGCCTGAGAGCGTCCAGCGCCCTGCTGAACGTCAGGGCCTTCAGATCATGCGGAAGGCTGCAGGCAGCGCCCTGAGCCCGTGAGGAGGGTGTTGTGTTGTTGAATTCTTGCATCTTCGTTCTCGTCTTAGGTTCTTGTTGTGATCGTCCGTCACCAGCACGGCAGAAAAAGACCCCGGCAATCGATCTGATCACCGGGGCTAGGCTGAGACGAACGTGAGCGGTTGAACCAACTCCCGGCTATCGGGTCGCGTGAGCGCGTGGTTCTCCATATGTGCGTGGTAATCGACACGGCACGAGGAAGGGGCAGGGGCTGCCGTTGGCGGCTCTGTCCTAAAGGGTGTGGCAATCGCCGCCAGCCTTCTTCTTCTATATGTGAGGGGTAATTGGTGCCGTCTGCCATAAGTGGGCGGTAATCGACGGGGCGGCTACCACCGACTAGCCTGCGAAATTCGAGTGGGATGAATGCGCAGCCAGCCAGTCACGCAACTCGTTCCTAAAGGGCTCATCTCCGATTATGAACATGTCGAGGTACAAATCCGGTGCCAGCACATCGTAGAAGGGCTCTGGGTGGCGCTCGGTGATGTGTGCGTAGAGTTCCCAGGTGCGTATCAGAAGGCTCTCCAGCGTCTCGCCTCTACGGCTAGCATTGTTGACTGCGAACTCGGCCAAGGCTCTTATGAACCAAGGATGGTGTTCTTTCGCTTCCAGTATCCATCGGTCAACCCGGGCGATTTCTAACGCTGTTTCAGGTCCTTCACCCGCCCTCGCAAACATGATGTTGATAAGCTTGGAGGAGGGCGGCCAGCGATGCTTTGGCTCGTCCACGAAGTTCAAACTGCATGACCGGCAACGGAAACGCTGCATGTTCCGTACTCTGCCGTTCTTGACGAAGTCCTTGCCGCCACAGCGTGGGCAATAGGCATCTTGAGTTACGGAGGCCATAGGCATCAGTCGTTGACCCGAGGAGGGCGCGTGCGCCAGTTGCGGAGTTCACGGAGCAGCGAACTGACGGCCGCAATAAGCCCGGAGACGGCAACGACCGCAGCGGTGAACGAAAAAATGTCCAACTTCCTCTCCTTACGACAATGCTAACTGCCGTGAGGATAGGGCATATGGATGCCTGCTGAAATGGCGGTGAGAGGTCGAAAATAAAGAGATAGATGGGCTTGACGCGCTATCCAAGATGCCGGCCAGCGCTAGCTAGCTGTTCGGGCTGGCCCGATGACATGGCAGGTCCATCAACCAATCCAAACGCCTTCTTCATCGCTGCCGTCGTCACCACCAGCTTTGCCTGTTCGCCGCCATAGGTCCGGTTGCCGACCCCGCCAAGCGAGTGCCCTAGTATGATATTCTGGTCCAGTTCCGCCACCCCTGCGAGCAGCAGCCTGTCCTTCATGTTGTGACGTAGCGAGTGGACAACCAGCCGCGAGTTATCGGTGATCTCCCTCACGCGGTCCATGAGCGCCTTGGAGACGTTAGTGGGGCCGTTCTCGTCACTGTAACGGCTGAATACCATTGGTCCCGCATCAGCCGCAGCCAAGGCCTCAATCGCTGCTGCTAGGGCATCGCCGACTAGGGGGACGTGACGCTTCGATGTTTTCGTCTTGATGCGTCGATCCTCATGCCACGTGACCCGGACGTTTGGTGTATCGCCGATGATCGTCACATCATCCACCCGCAGGCCGGAGACCTCCGCCATTCGGCAGCCTGTTCCTTCGAGCAAGCGCCAGATGAGTTGGAGTTCAGGGTTTACGGTTGAGAGGATGTGGTTCCTGACCTCGATGAGCATATCTGCAGGGAACGGATGGCGCTTGTCGGCCTCGTTCTCTTCGTCGAGACCCGCTATGTCCAGCTTTCGGAACGGATTGTTGCAGCCGCCCAGCTCGAACTCGGTGATCGCATGGTTGATGATCGCCTTGACGACGTTCAACTCTCGGCGCACTGACGCCGGTGTCAAGCTGCCAAGGCCTAGCAGGTGATCTCTGACCTTGCGGGCATCGTCACGCGTGATCTTATCGACTTGAGGGGTCTTGCCCAACGCACGCTTCAGCCGCGAGATGACGCGCTCAACGCGCTGCGTGTTCTTCTTCACATCAAACGCGCTGCCAGCCACCTTGTCCTTCAGGTAGAGCTTAACCGCATCGTCCAGTGACGGGGCAGGTTTAGGCGGAGCCTTGGACATTAGAGACTGAATGAGGAACGCATCCGCCTTGTCGGTGATGATCGGGTTTCCCGTCTCCTCGTTATGTGGGTATCGAGCAGCAATGCCCTCGGCGATTATCTCGCGTTCGAAAACCTGCTCATCATCGCTGGCGACAGCTTCTGGATTATCGACACCCAACTCCCTCAGTCGGGTGAGAAGAATGTCATAGCGCTCGCGGTCGGAGAGTTCGGCGAAGGGAAGTTTGGCTTTTTCGGCGACCAGTGCTTTGCGGGCAAGGGCAAGCTCCTCTTCAAACCCTGCATGGATGCGAGGATAGGCTTTAAGGGCCTCTTTTTCGCTGTCACCGAGCGTGGCGATCAGCTCTTTCTTGCCCGCTATGGACTGGAGATCGTCGGGAACTCTGCGCCTATATCGGTACTGCCTTCGGCTCGCCGATGGCTCTTGGACGTACTTCAACACAAGCCCCATAATGTACCTTCCCTTGTACCGGTTTGTGTACCGGTGAGAAGGCTAACATCCTGAGAACATTGAAAATGTTCAACTTTAAACAATGGGAATGGTGCCCAGAAGAGGACTCGAACCTCCACATCCTTTCGGATACCAGCACCTGAAGCTGGCGCGTCTACCAATTCCGCCATCTGGGCGACGGAGAGCCATGTACGAGGGCCAGCCGATGAAGTCAACCGGGTTTTTGAAGTTTCTGTGTCAGTAGGCAAAAAACTTTTCGGCCGGTCGGCTAACCCACGGTCGGAACATCGGTTTTTGGCTCTTTTTCCACACCGTGGCGGTCCAGGTGACCGAGATCGCGTTCCGGTTCGATCACGTCGCGAACACGTTGTTTCAGTTCCTTGGGGCCGGGAAAGCCGCCGTCGCGTTTGCGCTCCCAAATGAGAGCGCCATCCAGCCTTATCTCGAACGCGCCACCGGTGCCGGGAATGAGGCCGACCTCTCCAAGTGAATCACCGAAAGTCTGCAGCAGCTCCTGTGCCATCCAGCCGGCCCGCAGCAGCCAGTTGCACTGGGTGCAATAGAGAATGGTGATGTGAGGCTTTCGATGCGGGGTGACCGCCGGGCCGGCGGAATGGTCCGCCGTGGCCTCGTCCAGCGCAAGCTTGACCATCGTCGCGAGGTCGGCTTCGGCATAGCCGGCCCTAGCGGCGCTTTCGAAGCTGGCAAGCGCCGCCTTCATCGCCGGGATGGCCACGTCGAGATGCGCGGCGTAATCGCGCACTACGCTGACATCCTTGACCACGCCGGACACCGGAAAGCCGACATGGTCGGTTTCGCCCAACACCACCGGCAGGCGGCCCTTCATGGCGGGGCTGGCAGCCGGGCTTCCGGACAGGACCTCGATCATCTTGTCGCGGGCAAGGCCGGCGCGTGCGCCGAGCTGCAGCGCCTCCTTGAGGCTTTCCCACAGGCCGGTCAGCATCATGTTGTTGATCAGCTTCGAGGCCGCGCCATGGCCGAGTGCGCCGATATGGTGGATACGGTCGGACAGCACCTCCGCCACCGGTAGGACGCGGCGATAGTCGTCCTCGCTGCCGCCGATGTAGAAACCGGCCTTTCCGGCAGTCAGCGTCTCCGGTCCGCCCGATATCGGTGCGTCCAGCAGGCGCCCGCCCTTGAGTTCCATTGCCGCCTGGTGGCTGCGCAGTGTCAGCGGGCTCACCGTGCTGGTATCGACGATCAGCTTGCCGGAAAGATCCATCGCCTCAAGCCTTTCGGCCATTGCATGCACCGCTGCATCGTCCAGAAGCGCAAGGATGATGATGTCGGAGGTTTCGACAAGCCCGGCAATATCGGCGGTTGCGGTCGCCGTTTCGGGAAAATCATCCGGAACGCCGCTGCGACTCCAGCCCGTAATCTCGAACCCGCAGGAGGCAAGCCGGGCCGCCATGGCGCGTCCCATGCGACCGAGACCGATAATGCCGATACGAGGTTTTGTCATGCGAAGTCTCCCGTCTTTTTCGCCAGCACAACCTTCCTAATCGGTCTTTTCGGCAAATGCCATTTTTATGCAGTTCGGCGCGAAATGCCCCGCTACGGAACAAATTCCGGTAACGCGCATTTTATTGGCTGGAATAGGAGGAAACGAAATGGCTTATGATCCCAATCCGAATGACAACCGTCCCGATCTGCGCACACCGCCCCCGGCGGCCCGTGGCAGCTCATCCTGGATGGGCTGGGTAGCAGTGCTCGCCGTGATCGTCGTGGGTGCATTCGTCTGGTCGCAAATGGGTAGTGCGCCCACCGATGCTACGACGACGTCCTCGACGACCCAGCCGGCAGCGCCGGCCGCTCCGGCCCCTGCAACGCCAGCCCCGGCAACGCCTGCGCCAGCAACGCCTGCGCCTGCTCCGGCAACACCGGCTCCTTCGGCTCCTGCGAATAACGGCGGCTGATAACCGTTTGCAGGCTGTTGATCAGATAAGAAAAAGCCGCCCTCTCATCGAGAGGGCGGCTTTTCGTATTAAATCAGCTGAGCGGCCTGTCACCGCATGACGCGTGGCTCAGAAATCTTCCCAGCCGGGTTCTACCGCCAGAGCAGCAGATCCCGCCGTGCGGAAATGGGCAGGGGTGCGGATCGGTTTTGCCGTGGATCGTATGGATTTGACTGGCGCTGACGGCGCAGAATGTGCGGATGCCTGACCGAAGCGGAACTGTTCGAGCAGCGAAAACAGTGCTTGTGATTCATGAGCGAGACTGCGACTTGCGGCAGTCTGTTGTTCTACCATCGCGGCATTCTGTTGTGTGCCCTGGTCAACCTCGTTGATCGCATGGTTGATGTTGCCGAGTGCGAGCGATTGTTCGCGGGAAGCATCAATGATGGCGAGAATGTCAGAATTGATCTGATGCACCTGTCCGCCAATTTCCTGCAGTGCTGTACCGGCCTTGCTAACGAGCTCGACGCCGCTTGCCACATGGTTGCCAGATGTCGTGATGAGTGCCTTGATCTCCTTGGCAGCGCCAGCCGAACGCTGTGCCAACTCACGCACCTCCTGTGCGACAACTGCAAAACCCTTGCCGGCTTCACCTGCACGGGCGGCCTCTACGCCGGCGTTGAGCGCGAGAAGATTGGTCTGGAAGGCGATCTCGTCGATAACGCCGATGATGTTGGAGATTTCGCGGGATGAGTTATCGATCGAGTCCATCGCCTTGATGGCCTCGCGAACGATCTCGCCTGAGCGTTCTGCATCGGCTTTGGCACGGTTGACGAGTGCGCCGGACTCTTCTGCACGCTTGCTGGAATCCTTGACCGTCGTGGTAATTTCTTCAAGAGCAGCAGCCGTTTCCTCAACGGAAGCCGCTTGACGTTCCGTTCGTTGCGCCAGATCGTCCGCTGCGACACGGACTTCGTTGGAGCTGGAAGCGATGGCTCGGGCGTTGTCAGCAACCGTTGCCATGGCTTCACGCAGCTTTGCGGATGCGATGTTGAAGTCGACGCGCAGCTTTTCCAGCGAGGCAATAAAAGGCGCATCGATCGTTTGCGAGAGGTCGCCATCCGCCATATTGGTCAGGCAGGAGGCCAGCCGTTCGACGTTTTCCACTCGTTGGGTCACGTCTGTTGCAAATTTTACAACCTTTATGACGCGCCCTGTATCATCGAATACGGGGTTGTAGGATGCCTGGATAAAGACATTGCGGCCACCCTTGCCGATACGGGTGAATTCGCCTGCAACGAACTCGCCCGAAAGCAGCCGCTCCCAGAACCGGGCATAGTCCGCCGACGCAGCATAGGCCTCATCGACAAACATGCGGTGATGCCGACCGACGATCTCGCTGAGGCCATAGCCGAGAGTCGACAGGAAATTCTCATTGGCACCTATGATCGTGCCATCTGTGTTGAATTCGATCGTTGCCTGCGCGCGGGATATGGCGTTGATTTTAGCCGCGCTGTCGAGGGCATGCAGTTTCGAATCGGTAATGTCATTGGCGAATTTGATGACTTTAATGACTTTTCCGCTGCTATTCTTGACCGGATTATAGTTGCCTCGGATGAAGACTTCCCTTCCACCTTTGGCAATCCGCTTGAAATCATTCGAGAAGAACTGGCCATTGCGTAACGCGCTCCAGAAGGCCGTGTAGTCCTTAGACTTTACGTAGTTCGCTTCGACAAAAAGGCTGTGATGTTTGCCGATGATTTCCTGTGGCTGATAGCCCATCAGATCGCAGAAATTCTTGTTGGCCTTGATGATGCGACCTTCAAGATCAAATTCGATGATCGCCATCGATAGATCGAGCGCATCAAGAACCCGGTCTGAACTGGATTGGAAAGAAAACATAGTTGACTATCCTCAACATAGGAGGTTGCGTTACTGCATAAATTGTAATCGATATATAATATCCGGGTTAACTTACTGATAATACAATAGGTTATTGGCACTACGAGAGGTTTTGTTTCGTTAAGGCGCTGCACGCAGGAGGTGTTTTCCTGACCCAAATTTTAACTATTCGTTAACCTTGTTGAGGGAGGCTTTTGCCAATCGTCTCTATGGCGGTTGGTTGAAATGATCGGCAAGGAGAAGAGCATGACGCTCCAGACGCTGCCCGGAAAGATCCTGGACAATGCCCATCACACGCTGCTTTTGATGCAGGAGGGCACTGCATTCCACGCTGTTTGTGTCGTGAATGACAGCCGCATCGGGAATGTCCGTTCGAAACTCTGCCTCATCGAAAAGATTGCAAGCCGCAAGCTCGATCACGGTGAAGTAGCGTTTGACGGCCGCGTATGGATTACCTCGTCCGATCTCCCGCGCCCCGGCCATTAGGTCTTTCCCGGTGAGATCCTATCATTCTGTGGGATTCAACGGGATTGGACGATCGGGTCGTCTGTTTCAGACAGGCCGAGGGGTCGGGAGTTACTGACTGGTCATGACGCTTTCGATCACCTTTGCAATATCGTGCTCATTATAGGGTTTGCGCAGCAGACCAGCCCGAGGTGGGGCTCCATCGGGCTTTTGATTCTCGCCGGTTGCGAAAATTACTGCGAGGCTCTGCTTGAGCTCTATCGCCTGTTTTACCAGTTCTCCGCCGCTTGTATCCGGCAGGCCGATATCCGTCAGCAGCAGATCGATCTCGGAACCCGCGAGCTCCTGAAGCGCTTCGTGTCCGTTAGAAGCCTCGATCACTTCGTGACCAAACTCCATAAGTATTTCGGCAGTATTGGACCGGATCAGAAAATCGTCTTCGACAAGCAGTATCCTCAGTGCCGGCAATGAACGGTAGCCGCCAGATTCCGAGACATCGGTTCTTGGAGATGCCGATTGTTCCACCTGCTTCTGATTGGCGATCACATGGCGGATGCGCCGCGCCAGCGCCTCTCGAGTATAGGGTTTCGATAGAAGCTCGACACCAACATCGAGAATGCCGCCATGCACGATCGAGTTTTCCGTATAACCCGAGGTGAACAGGACCGCGAGATTGGGTAAGCGCTCCTTGGCACGGCGCGCCATTTCCCGGCTCTTCAGCGGGCCGGGCATGACGACGTCGGTGAAGAGCACGTCGATTGGAATACCGCTCTCGACCACGTTGAGGCCAGCCTGAGCATCCTTGGCGGACAAGACCCGATAACCGAGATCGGTCAGCGTCTCGATAACGGTGGTGCGGACCTCCTCGTCATCCTCGACGACAAGCACGGTTTCGGTTCCGCCGACGACAGGGCCGGCCGGAACGACCACCTCGCGATCCTCGTCGGCAACCGAGCGGGGAAGATAGACCTTGACGGTCGTGCCCTGGCCGACTTCGCTGTAGATTTTCACATGGCCGCCGGATTGCTTGACGAAACCATAGACCATGGATAGGCCAAGCCCGGTTCCCTTGCCTTCCGGCTTGGTCGAGAAGAACGGCTCGAACACCTTTTCCAGAACTTCGGGCGTCATGCCCGAACCGGTATCGGTAACGGCGAGAAGGACATATTGCCCGGCTGCAACTTCCGCATGGGCGCGGGCATAGTCCTGATCCAGGAAGGCGTTACCCACTTCGATCGTCAGTTTACCCGAGCCTTCCATCGCGTCACGGGCATTGATCGCCAGGTTGAGCAATGCATTCTCCACCTGCGTCGGGTCGGCATAGGTGTTCCAGAGGCCACCGCTGGAGATCACCTCCACTTCCACGGCCTCTCCCAGAGAGCGCCGCAGAAGATCGTCCATGCCGGCGATGAAGCGGCCGATATTGATGACCCGCGGTTCCAGTGCTTGACGGCGGCCGAAGGCAAGCAACTGGCTGGCAAGCTTCGCACCGCGGTTGACGCCAGCCAGCGCATTTGAAACGCGCCGTTCGGCATTTTGGTTGCCGGCGATGTCCTTGGCGAGAAGCTGCAGATTGCCTGCCACGACCTGCAGCAGGTTGTTGAAGTCATGCGCCACGCCGCCGGTCAGCTGGCCGATCGATTCCATCTTCTGCGCCTGCTGCAGCGCACGTTCCGCCAACCGGCGTTCTGCGATTTCCGCCTCGACGCGGGCTTCTAGGCTTTCGTTCAACTGCTTGAGCTGTTCTTCCGCCCGCAACCGGTGGCGGATTTGCCGTTCCAGGCTGCTTGCATGCTCCTGCAGGCTTGCCTCGGCCGCGCGTTGTTCGGTGATGTCGGTATGGACGCCGACCCATTCCTCGATCTCGCCATCCGCGCCGATGATAGGCACACCGCGGATCGAGAAGGTGCGGTAGACGCCATCGTGGCGCAGAACCCTGTGTTCCCAGATATAGGTGGACCTGGCGGCAACTGCGGCCTGCCAGCTGGCCACGGAGCCTGCCCGGTCATCCGGATGCACCGCATTCGACCAGCCATACCCCTGATATTCCTCCGCCGATTGACCGGTAAGAGAGGCCCAGCCAGCCTGTTCTCCGAGCATGCGTCCGTCGGGCGTGTTCGTCCACAGCACGCCATGGATGGCGTTGACGGCGGCGCGGAAGCGGTCGTTGCTGCGGCGAAGCGCGGTTTCGGAACGCTTTCGGGCCTCGACATCAATGATCAGCACATAGATGCCGTCGATCTCGCCCTTGGGCGTGCGGCGCGGCACGTAGCGGACTTCCGCTGTGCGTTTTTCGCCATCGGGCCGGCGGATCACCGTGTCATTGATGATCGCCTCACCTGAAAAGGCCTTGTTTATGAACGGGACACGGCTCTTGTAATAATCCTGCCCGACAATGTCGGCGACATGTTTGCCGATCACGTCGGCGGCGGGAAGGCCGAACCATTCCCTGTAGCCTTCGTTGGCGAAACGGTAGGTATTGTCGCGATCGATGAAGCCGACGAGGATCGGCAGGGCGTTGGTCAGCTGGGAAAGCTCCTCCCGGCTTTCCGCCAGCGCATTGACGGCCTTCACCCTGTCGGTGTTCTCAAGCACGGTGCACAAAACACCGTCGACCTTGCCGCTTTCGGAATAGATCGGCGTGTAGAACAGATCGAAAATCACGTCTTCCGGAACGCCATGGCGATGCAATGTCATCGTCTGGTCGCGGAATGATTGCACTTCGCCGCGAAAGCCGGCTTCGAGAATTTTTCTGTTCCAGTCCCAGATCTCCGGCCAGATGCCGGGAACGGTGCCGCCGAGCGCGCGGGGATGATAACTGCCGGCGATTTCGATGTAACCGTCGTTGTAGATCATCACGTGGTCATCGCCCCACATAAGCACTTGCGGGATGGGCGAATTGACCATCGAATTGACCTTGATTCGCAGATGCTGCGGCCATTCGGAAATCGGTCCAAGCGAGGTCTGTGACCAGTCGAATGCGCGGACAAGTTCCCCCGCTTCGCCTCCGCCAATCGGCCAATGGGCGGATACGACCTGATAGTTCATGAATTCACCGAAACGTGGGAGTAGGACAAGCGCCGATTATATGGAGCAGCAGACCTGTTTTCCAAGAGGTTTCAAGCGCAATTACACGGTGATCGATGGACTGTAAGGTCGCTGAAAATATCGGTGGCGACACTTGCTGTCTTTATAGGCCTCAGGCGATCCACAGATAGGCCGAGATGGTCAGGATCGAGAGGGTGGTCGATAGCAGCACGACGCGTCCGGTTAGGCTTGCCTCCCTGTTGTAGAATTCCGCCAGCATGAATGGGCCGGTACCGGTCGGCAAGGTGGCGAGCAGGACTGCGACATGCACCGAGCCTGCAGGCAGGCCGAGCAGCGGCCCGGCAACCACCCAGGTGACGAGCGGATGGGCGATCAGTTTCAGCGCGACCAGAATGCCGGTGGTGGAAAGCCTGTTTGCCGCCGTCGCCGCCTGCGGACCGGCTAGGAAGAGGCCGAGGGCGATCAACGCGCAAGGAGAGGCTGCCCCTGAAAGAAGCTTGAGGAACGCGTGTACCGGTTGCGGCAGCCCCCAGCCGGATAGCATGAAGATGGCGCCGAGTACGGGTGCGACAAGCAGCGGGTTCTTGCAAAGCGAGGCGAAGGTCTTGAAGGCGATGTCGCGGTGGCGGGTCTCGGACTGCAGCCCGCCCTCGACAAGGATGATGGCGACGGCAAACAGGACGCAGACCGTGAGGATGGTCGCGATCAACGTTGGTGCCATGCCGCTATCGCCAACAAGCGACAGGACCAGCGGAAAGCCGACAAAACCTGTATTGGCGTAACTCGCATTCAGCGCATCGACCGCAGCATCTGCAAGATGCCGGCCCTTGGCCACTCGCCAGAACAACGTACCGACAAAGATGACCGCACAGCCGGCGCTGAAAGCGAGGATGAAACCGGGTTGCCAGATCTGGTCGATCTTTGCATTCGCCATGATGTCGAACAACAACGCCGGAAGGGCCAGATAGACGACCAATCGGTTGACCTCACGCGTCGCATTCGGCCCGAGTGCTCCGCTTTTCCGGGCAATCCAGCCGGCAAAAATTAGGGCAAATATGGGCAGGACGATCAAAAGGTTGGTCAGCATGTCGGCAGGCTCGAATTAGTGTTGCCCCGTTGCCTAACGCTATCGATCGATATAATCCAATGTCATTGAGGTGGCGAATTGATACTCTGGAGGTATCAAATGGATACGCGCCATATGCGCTATTTCGTGGCACTGGCGGAGACCCTTCATTTCAGCCAGGCAGCAGCCCGTATGAACATGAGCCAGCCGCCCTTCAGCCGACAGATTGCTGCAATTGAAAAGACGCTCGGCGTCCGGCTGTTCGAACGCAATTCCCGCAACGTCGTGCTGACGACGGCGGGCAAGCATTTCCTCAATGATTGCCGTTCGGTACTGGCCGGATTCGAGGCGGCGTGTCGTGATGTGCAGCTCGTTGCAAGCGGTGCAAAGGGCGAGTTGAAACTGGGTTTTACCATGTACGCGGCGCAGGGCATCGTGCCGAAACTTGTGCGTCTCCTCTCCGATGCCGCACCGGATGTGCGGCTCGTTCTCGAAGAAAGGTTGCCGAGCGATATTGATGAGCTTCTATTGGAATCGCGGCTGGATGCCGCAGTCACTCTTGGAAATCCGACAGCGCGACATCTGCAGACGCGGTTCCTTGCGCGTGATCGGCTTCGCCTGATCGTTCACGCTGATCACCCGCTGGCCTCGGCTGAACAGGTGGGGGCTCAGTCCTTGACGTCGGAAAGGCTGATCGCCGCTCCGGCATCGGTGGTACCTACATTGCGCTCGGCAATCGGAGCCTATTGTGCAGCAGGCGGTATCGTTCCACATTTCGCGCTGGAGCCACGCCTGCAGCACACGATCATAAGGTTGGTGGGAGAAGGGTTGGGTGTAGCTCTGATCCCGCAATCGCTTTGCAGCGATCTCGGCGAAACCATCGTCTCCCGCCCGCTGATCGATCCGCCCGAATTCGACGTCGTGCTCTGCGCTCCCACGGCATCGAGAAACCCGGCCGTCGGACGGCTTTTCGAGCTTGTGAAGCAATTGTCTTTCTAAAGCGCAGGCCCGAGCTTGACCGGACTGCCGTCGGAAAAACGCGACAGCCGGAACCGGCTCAGATCATGTCCGACGGCATTGCCGTTTATGAGATCGGCAACAACGCGGCCGATGCCGGGTCCGATACCGAAACCATGGCCGCTCATGCCGGTTGCGACGAACAGGCCGCCGATCGCCTCGACGCGATCGACCACCGGCACGACATCCGGCATCGCATCGATCATTCCTGCCCATGCGGTTTTCAGGCGCACCGGGCCAAGATCGGGGAAAAGCCGGGCGAACTCGCGCTCCACCGAACGCAGCCCCTTTTGCGAGGGAGCGGGGTTGAGGATGCGCATCCGCTCGAACGGACTGGTTTCGTCGGCCGTCCATGTTCTGCGCGTCGACCATGCATCGGGAAAGCCGGAGGGTGCCGCTGGCAGATAGCGAAGACCGAAAGGGTTATCGAGCAGTGCGGGCAGATATTTCACCGCGTGGCGGAAGGCGTCCGGTCCGACATAGAGCGCGCTGCCGCTGCCGGGAGCCAGCGTATAACCGCCATCCTGCCGACGACGGAAGGCGACGTGACTATCGACCGCAGCTCCCGCGTGAACCTCAGGCATCGGTTCGGTGGCCGCGACCGTGGAACGAACGCTGAGCTGCGGGATGGACACGCCATGCAAACGCAACAGCAGCGACGACCATGCGCCGCCGGCGACCAATACGCTGGAGGTTTCGATCAACCCGGTCTCGGTCCACACGCCGCTGATCCGGCCAGCGGAAATGTCGAGGCTGCGGGCAGCGCAGTTTTCAACGATCGTGGCACCCTTGCGAGCTGCGAGCCGCGCAAGCGCCGGCACCGCAAGCCAGGGTTCTGCCCGCATGTCCGAAGGTGTCGTCATCGCCCCATGGAACTTGCGCGCCATGCCAGGGATCAGCGTCGCCGTTTCGGCCGAACTCAAAAGCCGCGTATCGACATCATGCCGTGCGGCAATCGTCATGAAGTCATCGAAATCGGCCATCTCCTTGGCCGAATTGGCAAGATAAGTGACGCCGGTTTGCTCGAGGCCGATATCCTCGCCGCATTCTTCCGCAAGCTGTTTCCACAACCGGCAGGCTTCGATGACGATCGGTAGCTCGTCCGCATCGCGGCCCTGCTGGCGGATCCAGCCCCAGTTGCGCGAGGACTGCTCGGCCGCGATCCGGCCCTTTTCGACGAGCGTGACTGCCACGCCCTTTTCAGCAAGGTAAAGCGCCGTCGTGACCCCGATCACGCCACCACCGATGATCACCACATCCGCGCGTTTCGGCGCCGGACCTGGAAACTGGATCGGGTCACGTTCGGAAAAAGGGAAGTTCTGCAAGGGCGGCGGTCCTGATTGGCAGAGATTGAGACTATTAATCCCTAGCCAGTCGGGGAGAGGGGATCAAGAAGGCAAATCTGCCGGTGATACGCGCCCAAAGGCGGCGATTGCGCACACCATAACGGGCCGCTTGGATCCCTCGGTTGTTTCGCTGTCGCAGTCATGCGGAGATGAAAAAGGCGCCTTGCGGCGCCTTCAAGATCAATCGTCTTTCATCTTCAGCGCTGCAATAAACGCTTCCTGCGGGATGTCGACCTTGCCGAACTGGCGCATCCGCTTCTTGCCTTCCTTCTGCTTGTCCAGAAGTTTGCGCTTACGGGTGGCGTCGCCACCGTAACACTTGGCCGTCACGTCCTTGCGCATCGCCGAGATCGTCTCGCGGGCAATCACGTTGCCGCCGATTGCTGCCTGGATCGGAATCTTGAACATGTGCCGCGGGATCAGATCCTTGAGTTTCTCGCACATGTCGCGGCCGCGCTTTTCCGCCGCCGAACGGTGAACAAGCATGGAAAGCGCATCGACTGGCTCGCCATTGACCATGATCGACATCTTCACGAGATTGCCTTCGCGATAACCGTGCAGATGGTAATCGAACGATGCATAACCCTTGGATATAGACTTCAAGCGGTCGTAGAAGTCGAACACCACTTCATTGAGCGGAAGTTCATAGCTCAGCATGGCGCGCTTGCCGACATAGGTCAGTTCGGTCTGGATACCGCGGCGGTCCTGGCAGAGCTTGAGGATGCCACCAAGATAATCGTCCGGTGTCAGGATCGTTGCCTTGATCCACGGCTCCTCGATCGAAGCGATCTTGACCACGTCGGGCATGTCGGCCGGATTGTGCAGCTCCTTCATCGAGCCATCCGTCATGTGCAGATGGTAGACGACCGAAGGAGCGGTTGCGATCAGGTCGAGGTCGAACTCGCGCTCAAGGCGTTCCTGGATGATTTCGAGATGCAGCAGGCCGAGGAAGCCACAACGGAAACCGAAACCGAGAGCGGCAGACGATTCCATCTCGAACGAGAAGGATGCATCGTTAAGGCGAAGCTTGCCCATCGCCGCGCGCAGATCCTCGAAATCGGCGGCATCGACCGGGAAGAGACCGCAGAACACCACCGGCTGTGCCGGCTTGAAGCCCGGCAGCGCTTTCGCCGTCGGCTTCTTGTCTTCGGTAATGGTATCGCCGACGCGGGTATCCGCCACTTCCTTGATCGAGGCGGTGATGAAGCCGATCTCGCCCGGACCCAGTGAGTCCACGGCCAGCATTTTCGGCGTCAGCACGCCGACGCGTTCGACCTGGTATTTCGCGTCGGTGCCCATCATGCGGATGGTCATGCCCTTGGTCAGCACGCCATCGAGAATGCGCACGAGAACCATGACGCCGAGATAGGTGTCGTACCAGCTATCGACCAGCAGGGCCTTGAGCGGGCCCTTTTCGCCGGCTTCGCTCTTCGGCGGCGGCAACTGGTGGACGATGGCTTCGAGAACATCGGGAATGCCGAGGCCGGTCTTTGCCGAAATCAGCACTGCCTGCGAGGCATCGATGCCGATCACTTCTTCGATCTGTTCCTTGATACGGTCGGGTTCCGCCGCCGGCAGGTCGACCTTGTTGAGAACCGTGACGAGTTCGTGGTTGTTATCGATTGCCTGGTAGACATTGGCGAGCGTCTGGGCCTCCACTCCCTGGGAGGCGTCAACGACCAGAAGCGAACCTTCGCAGGCCGACAGCGAGCGCGAGACTTCATAGGCAAAGTCCACGTGGCCGGGCGTGTCGATGAGGTTCAGAACATAGGTCTCGCCATTGTTCGCCTTGTAGTGCAGACGCACCGTCTGGGCCTTGATGGTGATGCCGCGCTCGCGCTCGATATCCATCGAGTCTAGAACCTGTTCCGACATCTCGCGCTCGGCAAGGCCGCCTGTCGTCTGGATCAGACGGTCGGCGAGTGTCGACTTGCCATGGTCGATATGTGCGACGATGGAGAAATTGCGGATATGGTCGAGGGGCGTGCGATCGGTGCTCATGGTTCGCGCATATATCAGCGGCCCGGCTCGCCGCAAAGTGGAAAGATAAGGCTTTGTTGACGATAAGCGTCCTCAACCCTGGGCTTTTGCTTCCGCCTGCGCCTCCGCCGCACCCGGTTCCGTCATGATCGCCGCATTCGGCATCTGCGCGCTGCGCATCTCATGGGTCTCGCGCTCGTCTTCCGGCGCTGGTCCGCGTTCCTTCAGGCGGAAGACGATATAGAGGCCATAGGCGGTCGCCACGAGGATGATCGCATAGATGAAGGTCTGCTGGCCGAGGATCGGCGCGAGAAAGGTGATAGAGAGCGGCACGATCGTCGCCGCCGTCGACCATGCGACGAGAAGGGTTGAGGACAGGGGCACAAAATCACCCGGATCGGCGCGGTCATTGGCATGCGCATTGGCGACCGAATAGACGGTTTCCACCGCCCCCCCGAAGACGAGGAAGACGATCATCAGGAGCACGAAAGTGGTGAACGACACCATCAGCGCCGCAAAACCCGCAACCACGATCAGCCCGCAGGTAAACAGCAGCACGACGCGGCGGTCGAGCCGGTCGGAAATGATGCCGAGAGGATATTGCACGAACAGAAGCCCGGTCTGCATCACCAGCATCAACAGCGCCACCTCGCCCTGCGTCACGCCGTTGAGCGTCGCATAGATCGGGGTAAACCCCTGCACGACCATCGAGAGACCGCCCGAGGCAAGCACGCCGACAAGACCGACCGGCGAGATCTTCCACGCCATCTTTACGTTGACGCTGACGCTGGCAGGTGCCGGCGGGTTCGGCAGGCGGGTAAGCCCGATCGGCAGGATGGAGAGCGCGGTGACGAAAACGACGATGAGCGGCGCAAGATTGCTGTCGGCCGGTACCTGCCCGAACAGCCATGCGCCGCCGCCCAGCGCAAGCACGAAGGCCATGTAGAAGAAGGACATCGCCCTTCCGCGCCATTCGTTGGAAGCGGCGTGGTTGAGCCAGCTCTGGGCGATGATGAAATTGACGTTGGAAGCCGCGCCATAGATCGCCCGCGCGAGGATCCACCAGGCGGCCGGCAGATCGGCAGCAACCAGAACCGCGCCGATAATGACCATCGCCATCGAGCAGGCGAAGAGGCGGGCATGACCGACGCGTCGGATCAGCGGGCCGGCAAGCACGCAGCCGAGCAGGCCGCCAAAGGCAAGCGCCGGCACGGCGAGGCGCGCCGCCCATGTCTCGCCGCTCTGGGTCAGCACGAATGGGACATAAGTGGCCATGATGCCGCTGCCGATGGCGGCGATCGTCATCGAGAGGATGATGCTCGCGATGGAGAGGGGCGAAACTCTGACCTGCGCCTGAGCCGTCATGCAAATTCTCCGAAAGCCGCTATGCTTCACGCCACCTATCCAGCCTGCTTATCCTATCGCGCAGTGGTTTCGCTATCGTACAAACGCCACCGCGGCGAATTTTCCAACGGAACGTCAAAATCATTGACTTCACGATAAGAGAATGAAATTCTCTGATAATGGAAAATTCGGATAGTGAACTGGAAATCGCAATCGGAGAGCGGCTGAAAAGCCTTCGCGCCAGCTCAGGTCTGACGCTCGATCAGCTGGCGGATCGCTCCGGCGTCAGCCGCGCGATGATCTCCCGTATAGAGCGCGCCGAGGCAAGTCCGACGGCAGCTCTGTTGGCGCGGCTCTGCGAGGGGCTAGGCCTGACGCTCTCGGCTTTCTTCGCGCCGGAAGAACCTTCGTCTTCGCCCTTGTCGAGGCGAACGGAACAGCGGCTGTGGCGAGACCCGACGACCGGATATCTGCGCCGCTCGGTTTCGCCGCCGGGCATGCCAAGCCCGGTCGATATCGTCGAGATCGAGTTTCCGGCCGGCGCCAGGGTCAGTTTTCCGCCGCGGGAGGAAAGCCGGGTCATGACCCAGCATGTCTGGCTGTTCGAAGGCGTTCTGGACATGGTGCTGGCGGACGCCACCCATCGGCTGCAGCCGGGCGATTGCCTGTTCATGGATATCGGCGACGCCTTTGATTTTTACAATCCATCCGACAAGCCTGCCCGTTACGCGGTAATCCTCAACCGCGGACGCTGAAAGAACAAAGGGAACATCAATGACTGCCACGATCCGCATCCTCGATGCGACAGCCGCGCGCGCCGCCATCCCGGATCTCTGCGAGGTGCTTTCCGACTGCATCAATGGCGGCGCTTCACTGGGCTTCATGCTGCCGTTTCAGCCGCAGGATGGCGAGGCCTGCTGGAGCGATATCGCCGCCGAAGTGGAGACGGGCGGCATCATTCTTGGTGTGGCTGAAATCGACGGGCGCGTGGTCGGCACGGTCCAGGTCGGGCTCGCCTCCAAGCCCAACCAGCCGCATCGCGGCGACCTGATGAAGCTGCTCGTGCATCGCTCCGGCCGCGGGCTCGGCCTGTCGCGCAAGCTGATGGTGGCGGTGGAGGAAGAGGCCGCCCGCCGCGGTCGCACGCTCTTGGTTCTCGATACGGCGACCGGCAGCGAAGCGGAAAAGATCTATCCGCGGTTTGGTTGGGAACGCGTCGGGGTCATTCCCGATTACGCGCTGTGGCCGCAGGGCGGTTTTTGCGACACGACGATCTTCTACAAGCGCATCGGCTGAAGGAAGGCCGGTAGACCCGGCCTTCCGCGATTGTCTCAATTGCCGGCCTGCAGCGTCTTGCCGAAAGCCTCGACGATGAGCCGGCTCAGTTCCGCATGGATGTCTGCCCGCGGGCGCTTTGTCTCTTCGCAGATAGGATCCAGCTCACCGACCGATTTGAGGAAATCCGCTGCGCCCGGCTTGCAGACCGGCAGGAAGCTGAAGTGATCGGCACCCTCGACCTGCAGGTAGGAGGCGCCGGGAATATCCTTCGCCAACTGGTCGGAAAGCACGGCCATCGGCACCTGGCCGGGGCTGCCGAGATTGATCAGCGTTACCGGCACCTCGATGCCTGCAAGGCTTGTCTTCTGGAACGTGGTGGCGAGGCCGGGGTCGACCGCGATAACGGAGGTTATCCGCGCATCGCGGTTCTGCTGGTCGAACCGTGTCCTGTCGATATCGGCCAGCTTGAGAGGCGCAACATCCACCTGCTCGCCGCCGGCATAACCACGACCGCCAGCAAACCATGTGCAATCCATCATGGCGGGGTTTTCGTCGCAATAACGCATGTATGCGGAAAGATCGCCTCGGCCTCCGGCCAGTTCCATTGCGGTAGAGCCGCCGAGCGAGAAGCCGAGAATGCCGATGCGGTTCGGATCGATCGAGGTAGTCCAGTTCTTGTCTGCGGAAAGGACCGTGATCAGAACCGAAATGTCCTGGGCGCGGTCCCAGATCTTCGGCGTGGCAGCCGGTGTGGAATCACCGCTTGTCGTGCCGGGATGGTTCGGCCCGGCGACGATGTAACCGGCCTTGGCCAGCTCCGCTGCGATCCAGCCCATGCCTTCGGCGCGCGAACCCGAACCGTGGGAGAGAAGCACGAGCGGAAAACGGCCTTCACGGATCGTCGCATTCACTGCGGCAGGGCCTGTCTCGAAAATCCTGTCGTAGTTCGGCTTATCCGTCTGTCCGTCGCCCTTCGACGGGTACCAGATGGTGACCGCAAGCGGCCGCGGATAATCCTGGGTGACGACGCTGATTGTGCGAACGCCGACCGGTTCGGCGGCAATCGCAGCAGTTGCGGCTGTGCATAGGGAAAGCGCGGTAAGGAGAGCCTTCAGTCTCATTGGGTGACCTCGTTGGTTGGAGAACGGGGTTACCGATGAGCGATCATCGCCGGACGTTCGACCTTGAACATGATCTAGGTCGTTTATTCCTCTGTTCCGGCGAGGGGCTACTGCGCCTGTTGCCCTATCCCAGGGCCTCTTTCAGGGCCATGCCCGGCTTCCATTGCACCGCCTGCCAGCCGTAACGCCGGGCGGCTTCGATATTTTCAGCAGAATCGTCGATGAAGGCGATTTCACTGGCGGCGACCCCCGCGCTCTCCGTTGCCATTCGGAAAAACTGCTCGCCCGGTTTCTTGCAGCCGAGTTTTGCGGAATAGAAAATACCCTCGACATGCTCGGAAAGGCCGTGCTCGTTCATCAGCCAGGCTGCGCGGCGGTGTTCCTGATTGGTGGCGAGGTAGATCGACACACCGGATTTGCGAAGCAGGGAGAGATCCGCGAGCAGTTTTTCATCCAGCCGGGAGTCGTTTTCGAACCAGTAGCGAAGCAGGGTTTCCGTTTCGAGATGGGGTGCGATTTTCGAGAGAACTGCGGTTAGCACCGGCTCGATGGGTTGCTCGCCGATGATGATCTGCGGCCAGTGGACGCCGAAGAACTCCTTTTGCAGGCGTTCGAGGGGCAGTCCAAGATCATGTTCGATATCGGTGAAATAGGGCAGCCCGTCTTTCGGCCTGCCGTTCACCAGCACGCCATCCATATCGACCATCAGGACTTTCATCTGTCGCCATCCGCTTCGTCAATCACGGGATGGGAGTAGCCCGCCGAAAGGCGGGCCACAAGAGCGTGCGGTATCAGGCCTTGGGCTGCGGATGGCGGTGATGCGGCTTCCGTTCGGTCAGGAAATAGACGAAGGCGACGGCCGAAAGCGCAACGCCGATCGTCGAGGCAAGCATCCATCCACCCTCGGCAAATGCCCAGGCGCCGATGGCCGAGCCGAGCGCGCCGCCGACGAAGAAGGTCGCCATGAACAGGCCGTTGAGCCGCGAACGAAGGTCTGCGCCGAGCGTGTAGATCGCCCGCTGGCTGATGACGAGCGTCATCGCGACACCGAAATCGAGGAGCACCGCCGCAATCGTCAGCAGTGCGAGCGCCGCTGTAGATCCCTCGGTGAAGATATGGGTGATCAGGAAGGCGATGCCGACGGAGAGGATGCCGAGCGCGGTTGCCGGCTTGCCGAGATCCCGGTCTGCAAGACGGCCCGCGATCGGCGAGGCGATTGCGCCGGCAACGCCGACAAGCGCGAAGAGGGCAATGCCGGTCTGGCTGAGGTTGAAGGCGGGACCGGCCAGAACCAGCGGCGTCACCGTCCAGAACAGGCTGAAGGCGGCAAACTGGCAGAACTGGTAGAAGGCGCGGCGGCGCAATATCGGCTGGGTGGCGTAAAGCGTGCCGAGCGAGGCAAGCAGGCCGCCATAGGAAAGCTGCGTGTGCGGCGTGCGCTTCGGCAGGCGGCTTGCGAGAATGAAACCGAGCACGACCATGACGACAGCCGAAGCGAAGAAGATCACATGCCAGTTGGTGAGGCCGGTGACGAAGCTCGCGACCGGTCGCGCCATCATGATGCCGATCATCAGCCCGCTGACAACGTTGCCGACAACCCGGCCGCGATGTTCCTCCGGTGTCAGGCTTGCGGCAAAGGGAACGATCATCTGCACCGCAGACGAGGTAAGCCCGATGGCGAGCGATGCCAGCAGGAAGGGCACGGCAGCGCTCGAAAGGCCTGCGCCGACGAGCGAGATCGCGGTTGCTGCGATCATGATCAGGATCAGCCGGCGGTTTTCGAGAAGATCACCCAGCGGCACGATGAACAGCAGGCCGAGGCCGTAGCCGATCTGGGTCAGCGTCACGATCAGGCCGGTCAGATGTGGCGGGAGGCCGATCGCCGCGGCGATCGGGCCTGCAAGCGGCTGGGCGTAGTAGAGATTGGCGACGATCAGGCCACAGGCTGCGGCCATGACGAAGGTGAGGCCGGCGGTCATCCGGCCATGCTGTGCCGGCGTTTCAATCGCCGCGGACGTGCTGGTCATTGGGGTATCCTTGAGCAGTCTCTTGTATTTTCAGTCGAGCAGCTTCATCGCCACATCGACCACGGAAAAGGTTTGTGTGCGGCCGGGGCTGGTCTTTCCCAGGACGCGAAGCCCCTGCACGACGGACAGAAGCAGCCGCGCCGTCGCATTGGGGTCGATCGAGCGATTGATGGAGCCATCCCCCTGGCCCCGGCGGATCAGCGCCTCGAACGTGGTCTCGAAACGATCCATCGAGCGCTCGACACGTCGTGCCGCCTCGTCATCGAAGATCGCCAGTTCTACGGCCGTCCCGACAGCCAGGCAGCCGCGTCGACCACCTTCGCCATGAGCGCCCTCGGCATAAAAGGCGAGCATGCGGTAAACGCCGTCCCGCCCGTTGTCGGCTTTCTCCAGCTCCTCGTCGAGAAGTGCGTTTCGCACCTGCTTGTAGCGGTCGAAGCTGGCAAGGAAGATCGCATGCTTGTCCTTGAATGCCTTGTACAAACTTCCGGCTGTCAGGCCCATCGCGTCGCGCAGGTCGGAAATCGAGGTGCCGTGATAGCCCTGCTCGCTGAACACGGTGATCGCCTTGTCGAGCGCCTCGTCGATATCGAATTCACGCGGCCGGCCGGCGCTGCGGCCGGGATTGGAGCTGATGTCGATGTTCATGACGAAATCCAATTAGGAAATGATTGTTTCCAAATAGGCGCGAAGTGCCTTTAGGTCAAGCGGCCTGCTCATCCTCGATGATGAAATCTCGGAACGGTTTTGCATCTGAGGGGTTGGCCTTGTGTCACCAACCCCAAAAGCTGGAGGACAGACATGAGCAAAAGTGACGTACAACAGGCCATCAAGCGGGCCAAACGGCAGGTCGAAAACACCAGTTCGGGCGGCCATCTTGGCGGTACCTATTACGGGCAGAACCCGGACGGCAAGACATCGTCGATGAACCACAATGTGGGCAGCAACCGCACCAATAGCGGCAGCTGACGTCACCGCAGCGCATGATTATGAGGGCCCCGCCGCGTGCGGGGCCTTTTCGCTGGGCAATAAATAGTCTGGAAAATATTCGAGCCTCCCTGTCGGCAATCTCACCGCTCGCACGTCCTTGGTGTATCGTGGCGCATTCACGCGCCTGAGGACTTTGCCGGGAGGGCAGGATGAAGCGCAATCAGTATCGATGGGTCATCGTGTTTGCCGGCGGCCTGATGGGCTGCGTGGCGGTCGGCGTGATGTTTTCGCTCGCGGTGTTTCTGGAGCCGATCGCCCGCCAGACCGGCTGGTCGCATGCGGCGATTTCAAGCGCCATGACAGTCAATTTCATCGTCATGGGGCTCGGCAGTTTCATGTGGGGTGCAGCCAGCG
Organism: Aliirhizobium wenxiniae; assembly: GCF_014201355.1. Taxonomy (GTDB): domain Bacteria; phylum Pseudomonadota; class Alphaproteobacteria; order Rhizobiales; family Rhizobiaceae; genus Neorhizobium; species Neorhizobium wenxiniae. Next base: position 1,309,188 of record NZ_JACHEG010000002.1, on the reverse strand, counting down.
ACCGCTTCGGCGCGAGGATAGTCGTGCTGATCGGCTCGGTCCTTGCAGGTCTGGCGCTGGTGCTTGCCAGTCGAGCGCAGAGCCTTTTCGCCTTCCAAATCCTGTATGGCTGCCTTGTCGGCCTCTCCGCCAGCGCTTTCATGGCGCCGATGATCTCGCTCACCATGCGCTGGTTCGATGACCATCGCAGCCTTGCCGTGTCGCTTGTCTCCGCCGGCATGGGCATGGCGCCGATGACGATCTCGCCGCTGGCCCGGCTTCTGATCGATGAATTCGGCGACTGGCGCACGGCCATGCTGGTGATCGGCATCGGCGCCTGGGTCATCCTCCTGCCGACCGTGCTTCTGGTCCGCAATCCGCCGGATGAGGCGGTGGTTGCCGATAAACCGCAGGCGGAAGGGGCGGGCCTGCCGCTTGCAAAAGTCTTTCGTTCGCCGCAGTTCCTGGTGTTGGCCTTCACCTTTTTCGCCTGTTGCACCGCTCATTCCGGGCCGATCTTCCACATGGTCAGCTATGCGATGTATTGCGGCGTGGCGCCGATGGCGGCCGTGTCGATCTACAGTGTCGAAGGTGCGGCAGGCCTGGGCGGACGCATTGTCTACGGTCTTGCGGCAGACCGGTTCGGCGTCAAGCCGGTGCTGATAATCGGCCTTCTGATCCAGGCACTGGTGATTGCCGCCTATACAATGGCGACCGACCTTGCGCATTTCTACGCACTGGCGATCGTTTTCGGCGGCACCTATGGCGGTGTCATGCCACTTTATGCGGTGCTGGCGCAGGATTATTTCGGCGCAAGGATCCTCGGCACCGTGCTCGGCGCGGCGTCCATGCTGTCCAGCATCGGCATGGCCTTCGGGCCGCTCGCCGGCGGCTGGGCCTTCGATGCCTTCAACAATTACAACTGGCTGTTCTTCGGTTCTGCGCTGGTGGGGTTGGCGGCAGTGCTGGTGGCACTCGCCTTTCCGCCGCTACCGAGCCGCGAGGATGAAAAGCTGCAGCCCGCATGAGCATAAAAGCAAAAAGCCCGGAAATGCTCCGGGCTTTTTGGATGGGATCAGTGATCCTTTTTGCTGCTTGCCTTGCGCTTGGTAGGTGCGGCCGGTGTTTCGGCAGCTTCCCGCTGGAGACGAAGCAATCGCAGCCTTTCTGTCTTCTCTTCCCGAGAGTTTACCTCGGCAGCGATGATCGCACGCGCCGTCTCATCGGTAACGGCGGCCTTTTCCCGAGCAGAAAGCTTGGTGGTGGGCGTCGTTTCTTCCTTGATAGCGGTCATGGGCTCATCCTTCCTGAAGTTTTGGGAATGCTGGAAGCAGAAATCGGCGCGCAAAAATCAGCGCGGGCGCGCAACCTTCTTCGGCGCGGGCAGAAGCCCTTCGCGCTGCATCTTTTTGCGGGCCAGCTTACGATAACGACGAACCGCCTCGGCCTTTTCGCGCGCACGCTTTTCCGACGGCTTCTCGTATGAACTACGGGCTTTCATTTCGCGAAACACACCTTCGCGCTGCATCTTCTTCTTCAAGACGCGCAGTGCCTGTTCAACGTTGTTATCTCTGACAAGAACCTGCAAATTATATCCCTTCCTATTTATACGATGCCTTGCCCGATCATCCGGACGGCAAAACAAAAAGGCCGGGCTTGCCCGACCTTTCCAGGACCATAGACTAAATCTCGCTGCCGGTACATCCGCGGTCAGGAGAGGCTGATGGCATCCATCGGCATTCACGAGGATCAGAGCGCATAAAACAGCGCTTCAGCGTGGGTCCGATTGAGATTTCGATATGGGTAATATGGGGTGCCGCGCGGAAAAAACAATGAAATCGGGGAATTAATTCCTCGGACGAATTGGCGCCTGCTGCAAATGCAAAAGCCCGGAGGCAGGCCCCGGGCTTTGGTGTTCAAGTCGTCGGAGGTTCAGAGGGCGCCGTTTCGCTGCTGCATCATCATGAACGTGTCATAGCTGTATTCTGCCACCTGCGCCCAGAGATAGGAATCCTTTTTGAAGGCCTGCTGGTGGTCATAGATCTTCTTGAAGGCAGGGCTTTTTTCGGAAAGGTCGGCATAGACTCCTTGTGCCGCCTTGAAGCAGGTTTCCATGATTTCCTTACTGAACGGCTTCAGCACCGCACCTTCGGCAACGAGTTTGCGCAACGCGATGGCGTTATGCGCATCGTAATTGGCCAGCATGCTGGTATTGGCCGAAGCGCAGGCGGTTTTCAGGATGGCCTGATAGCTCTTCGGCAGCGCGTTGAATTTTTCGAGGTTGAAGAAGGCGTGCATGGCAGGGCCCCCCTCCCACCAAGCCGGATAGTAATAATATTTGGCGACCTTGACGAAGCCGAGCTTCTGGTCGTCATAGGGACCGACGAATTCGGTGGCGTCGATCGTGCCCTTTTCGAGCGCCGCATAGACATCGCCGCCGGCGATCTGCTGCGGTGTCACACCGACCTTCGTCATGACCTGGCCGGCAAGCCCGGCGATGCGCATCTTCAGCCCCTTGAGGTCGTCGATGGTGACGATTTCCTTGCGGAACCAGCCGCCCATCTGTGTGCCGCTATTGCCGGCGGGCAGGGCGTAGAGACCGCGGGGAGCCAGGAATTCGTTGATCAGATCATTGCCGCCATTGGCGAACCAGGCGTTGGTCATGCGGGCGTTAAGCCCGAAGGGAATGGCGGTTCCAAGCGCAAAGGCCGGATCTTGACCGATGTAATAATAGGAGCAGGTATGCGCCATCTCGACCGTGCCGTTGGCCACCGCATCGGCAGCCTGCAGGCCGGGCACCAGTTCGCCGGCGGCATAGGTCTGGATGTTGAAATTGCCGTCCGTTGCATCGCGAACGATCTGGGCAAGCTCGTTGCCTGCGCCGAAGATGATATCGAGGCTCTTCGGGAAGGAAGACGTCATGCGCCAGGTGATCTTTGGCTGTTCCTGGGCGATTGCGGGCGCTGCCAGTGTCGTCGCCGCTGCCGCGCCGATGCCGGCCGCCGTCGCCTTCTTGAAGAAATGCCTGCGATCCATCGAATTCATCCTCCCGCGCCTGCGCGCATCTGTGGTTGTAGGCATCGTGTTAAGCGCATTGATTTGGCAAGAACAAGCCGAGCCGCGTCATAACCGATGATTTCTTGTTTTTCGTAAATGCGAAGAAGCCCGGCGCATGTCCGGGCTTCGAATTTCGAGTATTCTGAAAAGGCCTACAGCGTTCCCTTGCGCTGCTGCGTCATCATGAAGGCGTCATAGCTGTATTCGGCGATCTGGTTCCACAGATAGCCATCCTTCTTGAAAGCCTGCTGACTGTCGTAGATCTTCTTGAAGGCGGCATTCTTTGCGTTCAGGTCGGCATAGACTTCCTGTGCAGCCTTGTAGCTGGCTTCGAGGATTTCCTGGGTGAACGGCTTCAGCACCGCACCTTCCGCAACCAGCTGGCGCAGCGCCTTTGCATTATGCGCATCGTAACGGGCCAGCATGTTCTGGTTGGCGTTGGCGCAGGCATCTTTCAGGATACGTTGATAGCTCTTCGGCAGGGAGTTGAACTTTTCGAGGTTGAAGAAGGCGTGGACGGCAGGGCCGCCTTCCCACCATGCTGGATAATAGTAATATTTGGCAACCTTGACGAAGCCGAGCTTCTGGTCGTCGTAGGGACCGACGAATTCGGTGGCGTCGATCGTGCCCTTTTCTAGCGCCGCATAAACGTCGCCGCCGGCAATCTGCTGCGGGGTGACGCCGAGCTTCGACATCACCTGGCCGGCGAGACCGGCAATCCGCATCTTCAAGCCGTTCAGGTCGGCAACCGTGTTGATTTCCTTGCGGTACCAGCCGCCCATCTGCGCGCCGGTATTGCCGGCCGGAAGGGCATAGAGGCCGTGTCCGGCGAGGAATTCGTTCAGCAGCTCGTTGCCGCCGCCGATCGAGAACCAGGAATTGGTCTGGCGGGCATTGAGACCGAAGGGCACGGCGGTGCCGAGCGCAAAGGTCGGGTCCTTGCCGATGTAATAGTAAGAGCAGGTATGCGCCATCTCGACGGTGCCGTTGGAAACCGCATCGGCCGCCTGCAGCCCGGGTACGATTTCACCGGCCGCAAAGGTGTTGATGGTGAAGTTGCCGTCCGAAGCTTCCTTCACGCTGGCGGCGATATCGGTGCTGGCAGCCCAGAGAATGTCCGTGTTTTTGGTAAAGGAAGACGTCATGCGCCAGGTGATTTTCGGGCTCTCCTGGGCAATAGCAGGAGCAGCGAGCGCGGTTGCGGCCACGGCGCCAGCCCCGGCAGTGGCAGCTTGACGGAAGAAATGTCTGCGGTTCATGAAAAAGAAAGCCTCCCAGATGCTTTGGCGCGCCCTGATATCCATGCGTGCCAAGTCGCTCATAAGCCGTTTGTTTCATGCCCGGCAAGAAGTATTTTTCAAATATTACGCTGCACCGCAGCATTGCTTTTCATAAATTGCGAAAAGCTGTCGTTTTACAATCGCGAGCATGCTCGCTGATCGAGCTGCAAGTCCACTTGCATTCTTTCGGCCAAAGGCATAGTTTAGAATTATTCTAAGTGGAGTTTTCGATGTTTACCCGCCTTCTGCCGTCCTCCCGCCGGCCATTTTCATCATTGTCTGAAGAAGAAATCCTCGCGCTGGCGATTGCCTCGGAAGAGGAGGATGCCAGTATTTATCTCGGTTATGCCGATGGTCTGAGGGACCACTATCCTGCCTCGGCCAAAGTGTTCGAAGACATGGCCGAGGTCGAGCAGACCCACAAGAATTCGCTGATCGAGATTTTTCGCGCCCGTTTCGGCGAGCGCATTCCGCTGATCCGCCGCGAACACGTCCAGGGATTTTATGCACGCAAGCCTGACTGGTTGCGAAAGAACCTGCCGCTGGAGACGGCGCGGGCGGAAGCAGAGGCGATGGAGCAGCAGGCGGCGCGTTTCTATCGCGAGGCGATCAAACAGGTTTCGGATGCCTCGACCCGGCAACTGCTCGGCGATCTGGCGCTGGCCGAGGAAGGCCATGAAGACATCGCGCGTATGCTGACGGAAAAGCATGTTTCGACAGAGACGAAAGGCGAAGAGGACGAAAACGCCCGCCGCCAGTTCATCCTCACCTATGTCCAGCCCGGTCTGGCCGGCCTGATGGATGGATCGGTCTCGACGCTCGCGCCGATCTTTGCCGCAGCCTTTGCTACCGGCGATACCTGGTCGACCTTCCTGATCGGCCTCTCGGCCTCGGTCGGCGCCGGCATTTCGATGGGCTTTACCGAGGCCGCGCATGACGACGGCAAGATTTCCGGCCGCGGATCGCCGATCAAGCGTGGCTTGGCTTCCGGCATCATGACGGCGCTCGGCGGCCTTGGCCATGCGCTGCCCTATCTGATCCCGCATTTCTGGACTGCAACGATCGTCGCTGCCATCGTCGTTTTCTTCGAACTCTGGGCGATCGCCTTCATCCAGAACCGCTACATGGAGACGCCGTTCATGCGCGCCGTTTTCCAGGTCGTGTTCGGCGGTTCTCTGGTTCTGGCTGCCGGCATCTTCATCGGCAATGCCGGATAGAGCATGTCGCGCAAAAGTGTGCCGCGGTTTTGCGCAAAAGACATGCGCCAAAACAAGGGCCTAAAGCGTGTGAGCGAATCCGATGGATCGCGGCACGCTTTAGGCGGTTTAGGCAGCTTCCGCTGCCTCTTCCGTCGTCGGTACGGTCAGCGTGAATACCGCGCCTCTGTCGTTGTGCATTTCGGATTGCCCGCCCAGCTGGCGCACGAAGCTCGAGATCAGCTTCGTGCCCATGCCGGTCGTGCGGGCATCTTCCGCTATTCCCGGCCCGTCGTCACGAATGACAAGCTTCAACATGCCCACCTCCTGAAACAGGCGCACGCTGAGCTTGCCTTCACTGCGTCCGGCAAAGGCATATTTGAAGGCGTTGGAAACCACCTCGTTGATGATCATGCCGAGTGGCAGGGCAAGGTCCCGGTCGAGTGCGATCGGCGCAAGATCGAGATCAAGTTTCACTGGCATGTCATAGCCCGACGCGATGTCTGAAATCAGCCGCGTCGCATAGGGCGCGACTTCGACTTCCTCGAACTGGTCGGTGTTGTAGATCTGCTCATGCACGGCGATCATCGCACTGATCCGTCTCGCCATGTCGTCACGCGCTTCCTGCGGCAGCCGCTGCAGCCGCACGAGCGCCAGCACAGCCTGCAGATTGTTCTTCACCCGGTGATGGATTTCGCGCAGCAGGAAACGATTGCGCTCGGCGGCCTGTTCCAGTTCTTCATTGCGTGCGGCAGTCCGGTAGAGAAGGGTATAGATCCAGAAAGAGGCGCCCACCAAGATCGCCATCATGGGCACTACAAACAGCGCGTCGCCGAACAGATTGCGCCAGAACTGGTCGAGCACTTCCTGCCGTTCGATCGCCGCAAGCGCGATCAGCGGCCAGTCCTGCACCTTCCAGAAAGCGACGATCCGGGCGAAGCCATCGATCTGCGACACCGGATTGTGGTGGAAGCCGCTCGCCTTCTCGCGGGTCAGCGGATACCACTCTGTCGTGCTCAGATTGACCGGCTTGAGGGCGGAGGGGCGTCGCGCGATCAGCCAGCCATCGTCACGAATGACCGAGATCGTCGAGTTCGGTCCGAGATTCATCGATGACCAGAACCGGTCGAGATTGTCATTCGGGATGGTGATCGAGGCAACGCCAAGGAAATCGCTGCCGCTGCCGATCCGCCTGGCAATGATGAAGGCCGGCTTTCCCGCCTGTTCGTCGTCGAGCAGCCTGCTGAATGTGAGCGTTTCGCCGTCCTTGAGGCGCTTGAAATAGGCGCGTTCGGCGTGGTTCGGCAGCCTATTGTCCGGTGCGCTGGAAAAGCGGGTCTGACCATCCTGATCGAGAATGGCATATTCGAAGCCGACGGGCAGCTCGCCCACGGCCCGTTCCAGATCGAGGATCAGTTCGGCGGAACTGTCGATCGGGCGCCCGCTGATCGCCGCCTCGATACGGCGAAGCGCCAGATCGCTGGCCTCCATCATCCATTCCATATGGGCGGCGACTACATGTGCGGATGAAACAGCGCGCGCTTCGCCTTCGCGAAGGGCGTTGTTGTAATTCTCGTAGACCGTAAGAGCGCCGAACCCCAGAACTACTGCTGTCAGAACGCCGGCAAGCCAGAGCGGCAGGGTGGGGCGGGCGGAACCATGGGGGCGTATCAAGCCTGTCAACCGTTCGTTACGCACCACAGGCCTCCATCGCAGAAAGATCCGCTCTGCCGGACAGGCGGCGGGCGACCTTCTGATTCCCGAAAGAGTAGAGAGAACAACCCGCCGCTGCAAGCAGGGCGGGTTATATGCTTAATGAGTTATGTCTAAGATTCTTGTTACCGCAAGGCACCGACAAGCAGGTCGCGGCCGTTCTCGATCGTCACCCAGCGCCCGGTATTGAAGGTCGCCTGGCGCTTGAGGAACGTGTAGGGCGTCTGGTTCCAGGCAAGAACATCGTTGTCGAGATTGTCGAGAATGAAGTCGCCATCGGTGGTGCGCAAGGTCAGCACGGCATGGCCTTCGCCATCCGGCTTGCGCACGACGGTGATCAGGAGATCGGAAAGGGCGAAACCGAGCTGGGCCAGTTCCTTGCGCTTCTGCAGGGCATAGTCCTCACAATCGGCAAAGACGGTCGGATAGGTCCAGTATTCCTCGACGCCATAGGCTTCGAGATCGGTACGGGCAATATAACGGGCGTTGATTGAGCGGTTGACGTCGCGAACGACGTTCCAGGCATGGTCGTCCATGCGTGCGGCAGGCGCTGACCGGCTTTTGACGTTGCACTCTGCCGGCAGGCGCTGACAGAATTCGTAATGTCCGATCGGCTGCGACGTCACAGCACCGGTCACCATAGCCATTGGGGCTTGTGGTGCTGGTATTGCAGCGCCGGCAGAAGCAAGCACGCAAGCGAGGATCACGGCTACATGCCGCACCTTCAGGGCTAAATTCATTGACCCGTCCCTTAAATTCCTAACAAAAAGTTAAGAGGTCTTAAGGGGCAGAGTCAATTGTTCAGCTTTTGTTAAGGTGCGGCTCTTTATGAATATGGTTAAGACTGCGGCTTTTCCGTCTCAGCCCAGTTTTTCATCATCGATTATTAGGGCGCTCACCGCCGCTTCCATTTTTTGCAGATCCTGCGGCCGTGACAGACGATGATCGCCGTCGCGGATCAGCGTCAGCGTGACGTCGTCGGCGGGCAGAAATTCCATCAGTTTCAGCGCGTGCCGATAGGGCACGTCCGGGTCTGCCATGCCCTGCAGGATATGAACCGGGCAGCCGGTGTCGATAATGCCGGAGAGCACGCGGTTGTTTCGGCCGTCCTCCATCAGGGCGCGGGTGTAGATGTTCGGCTCGGGGCTGTATTGCGAATGCTCCTCGAAATAGCCCCGCTCTGCCAGAGACTGTCGCTCCTTGTCCGTCAGTTCGGGCTCGATCAGTTCGCTGGTGAAATCAGGCGCCGGTGCGATCAATACGGTTCCTGCGATCTTCAGTCCTGTGGCGCGCTTTTTCAGTTCCTGGATCAGCCGCAATGCAATCCATCCGCCCATCGATGAACCGACAAGGATGACGCTCTTTGGTGCGGCGGCATCGATCACCGCGATCGTTTCCTCCAGCCAGCGGGAGATCGTCCCGTCGCGGAATTCGCCGCCTGACGCGCCGTGGCCGGAATAGTCGAAACGAATGCAGGCCGCGCCAAGCCTCTCCGCCAGCGCATCGAGCACGACGGCTTTGGTGCCCGTCATGTCCGAGCGATAGCCGCCCAGCCAGACGAGCGCCGGCTTCTCGGTTGTCGCCGTGGCTGCACGATAGATGATCGCAATCTCGCGGGCATCCGATCCCGTTCCGACAGTAATGGTGGCAGTTCCGGTGGCGTTGATCGTACTCATAGTCTTACTCCTGCGAATGACGGAAGCTATAAATCAGAACTAAACCGGTTGTCAGGAGGTGATTTTTTCGTGCCGTCATGCTATTGACATCCACTCGGTAATCACGACATTCCGCTCGGCTCCCGGCCGCGCGCGAATTTCGTCGTTGCCTGTGCCCGAAAACGATCTAGGAGAATACGACCATTCGCAGACCATTCAAAGCCGATGCCCCCGTCAAGGAAGGCCCGCGCTCCAATAGGGAAATTCGCGTTCCCAAGGTCCAGCTTATCGATGCCGAAGGCCAGAATCTCGGTGCAGTGCCCACCGACCAGGCCCTCAAGATGGCCGAGGAAGCAGGACTGGACCTCGTAGAAATCTCGCCCAACAATGATCCGCCAGTGTGCAAGATCCTCGACCTCGGCAAGCTGAAATACGCGAACCAGAAGAAGGCGGCCGAAGCGCGCAAGAAGCAGAAGATCGTCGAAGTCAAAGAAATCAAGATGCGCCCGAACATCGACACTCATGACTATGACGTGAAGATGAAGGCGATGAACCGCTTCTTTGAAGAAGGCGACAAGGTAAAGGTGACACTGAAGTTCCGTGGCCGCGAAATGGCTCACCAGGAACTCGGCATGAAGCTTCTGCTGCAGGTCAAGGAAGATACGCTGGAGATCGCCAAGGTTGAGGCTGAGCCCAAGCTTGAAGGTCGTCAGATGATGATGGTACTGGCGCCGAAATAAGCGCCGTGCCGACCCGCCTCGAGGAAGCCGCAAGGTGGCGGGAATGCCGGTCTCTGGCCGGTCACACTGGAGGATTTCCCCCATTGCGCTTTTGACCGACTGCGGTTATAAGCGCGCGTCCGAACGGTCCGGCAGGGCATGCCGTGGCCGTTCTAAATGCTTGAAGCAGACCTCTTCAGTCGGCTTCGATACAAATACGGAGTAGCAAAATGCCCAAGATGAAGACGAAATCGTCTGCCAAGAAGCGGTTCAAAGTTACAGCAACCGGCAAGGTCGTTGCAGCTGCCGCCGGCAAGCGCCACGGCATGATCAAGCGTTCCAACAAGTTCATCCGCGACGCACGCGGCACGATGGTCCTCGCTGAGCCTGATGGCAAGAAGGTCATCAAGAACTACCTGCCCAACGGTCTCTGAGACTATTCGGCTATCTGGAACAGTTTAAGGAGATCATGACATGGCACGCGTAAAACGTGGCGTAACTTCCCGCGCCAAGCACACCAAGACCCTCAAGGCAGCCAAGGGCTTCTACGGCCGCCGCAAGAATACCATCCGCGCCGCAAAGGCTGCTGTTGACCGTTCGCGTCAGTTCGCAACCCGCGACCGTCGCGTCAAGAAGCGCAACTTCCGCGCTCTGTGGATCCAGCGTATCAATGCTGCTGTCCGCGAATCCGGCCTGACCTACGGCCGCTTCATCGACGGCCTGAACAAGGCTGGCATCGAAGTCGACCGCAAGGTTCTGTCCGACATGGCAATCCATGAGCCGGCAGCATTCGGCGCACTGGTTGAAGCTTCCAAGAAGGCTCTGGCCTATCTGAAGAACACCGGCAACGCCAACGAGTTCGAAGCCGCGGTCAAGTAAGCCCGCGTTCGTCTCTACATTCGTAAAAGACCCGCGCGGCTCTGCTAGCGCGGGTCTTTTGTTTTCTGCCGTTTGACATTCCGTCGAAACGGACCACTCACGGTATTCAGGAGCGCTGCGGTGCCGAATGATGTCGTTGACATAAAAAATGGGCCGTCGCTGCAGTCGGAAGACACGGCGACCCTGCTGGCTGCGCTGGTTTCCGATGCGAGGCGGGTGCAGGCGGTGTCGCTCGGTTGCGGCACGGTCTGGATCAAGCGGCATGGCGACAAGGGCAGGCGTATCATTGTTGCGGTTCAAAATGCCGTTGCGCGTCTTTTCCGGCTTCCCTTCATGCGACCTTCCCCTGTCGAGACGGCCGAGGGAATGGTGCAGCGCGACCTGCGCAGAATTGCGAAATACTCACAGGCGGGCGTGCCGACTGCCGCCGTCATTTATTCTTCCGGCAGCGCCATCGTTTTGAGCGATATTGCCCCAACGGTACAGCAGCAGTTGAGGTCTCTGCGCAATGACGATCCGGCTGCGCATGACGCGCTTCTCGTTTTCTGTGCCGGTGAACTCGGACGGCTACACGGTGCCGGGCTTTGTCATGGGCGGCCTTATCCGCGGGACATGTTCATCCGGGGTGACCGCCTCGGTTTCATCGATTTCGAGGAAGAGCCGGAAGCCGTCATGCCGATGGAAACGGCGCAGGCGCGCGATTTGTGGCTGCTCTTTCTGCAACTGAGCGAAAGGGCGACCGAGCGCGGGAAAACGCAGGATCGCGCTTATGCGGCATGGGCTGCGGCTGCCCCGAGGGCGGCAATCGCCGAACTGCGCGAAATCACACGTTCCATGGGCCGCTTTTTATGGCTTGCCCGGTTGATTGGCCGATTTCACATGGGTAGAGATTTGCGGCAATTCATCCTGGCTACCACCTATCTGACAACGATGTTCAACGGCTGAATTTGCCGCAAAGCAGGAAAAGATGACCGAACTCGAAACATTGAAGAGCGCGCTTCTGGCCGAGATCGCCGGCGCGGGCGACGAAGCGGCAATCGAGGCTGTCCGTGTCTCGGCCCTGGGCAAGAAGGGGTCGGTTTCCGAACTCCTGAAGACCTTGGGCTCGATGACGCCGGAAGAGCGCCAGACCCGCGGTGCGGCAATCAACGCGCTGAAGAACGAGATCACCGACGCAATCACGGAGCGCAAGACGGTCCTGAAGGACGCTGCGATTGACGCGCGCCTGAAGGCTGAAACGCTGGACGTCTCGCTGCCGGTCCGCTCTTCGCCGGCCGAGCGTGGCCGTATCCATCCGATCAGCCAGATCATCGACGAGATCACCGCCGTCTTCGCCGACATGGGTTTCTCGATTGCAGAAGGCCCGGATGTCGAGACCGATTATTATAACTTCACTGCGCTGAATTTCCCGGAAGGCCATCCGGCCCGCGAGATGCACGACACCTTCTTCTTCCAGGCGGATGAAAAGGGCGAGCGCAAGGTTCTGCGCACCCATACCTCGCCGGTTCAGGTCCGCACGATGGAAGCGCAGGATCCGCCGATCCGCATCGTCATTCCGGGCAAGACCTATCGCCAGGACAGTGACGCCACCCATTCGCCGATGTTCCATCAGGTCGAGGGTCTGGTCATCGACAAGAAGTCGAATGTCGGCAACATGCGCTGGGTGCTTGAAGAATTCTGCAAGGCCTTCTTCGAAGTGCCGTCGGTAACGATGCGTTTCCGCCCGTCCTTCTTCCCCTTCACGGAACCGTCCTTCGAGGTCGATATCCAGTGTGACCGCTCCGGTCCGATCGTCAAGTTCGGCGAAGGCACCGACTGGATGGAAATCCTCGGCTGCGGCATGGTTCACCCGAACGTGCTGCGTTCCGGCGGACTTGATCCGGACGAGTACCAGGGCTTTGCCTGGGGTATGGGGCTCGACCGCATCGCCATGCTGAAATACGGCATGCCGGACCTGCGCGACTTCTTCAACGCCGATGTCCGCTGGATGAACCATTACGGCTTCCGCCCGCTCGACATGCCGACGCTGTTCGGCGGTCTGAGCCAGTAAGGGGAGGGATAAGATCATGAAATTCACGCTTTCCTGGCTCAAGGATCATCTTGAGACCGACGCAACTCTCGACCAGATCTGCGAGCGCCTGACGGCGATCGGCCTCGAGGTCGAGGATGTTGACGACAAGGCGGCCTACAAGCCTTTCGTCATCGCGAAAATCCTAACGGCCGAGCAGCATCCCGAGGCGGACCGTCTCCGGGTTCTTTCCGTAGATGCCGGTCCAAACGTCAATGGCGGCAAGCCGCTGCAGATCGTTTGCGGCGCACCGAATGCCCGCGCCGGCCTCATCGGGGCCCTGGCGCGTCCGGGCGACTATGTTCCGGGCCTCGACGTGACGCTTGGCGTCGGCAAGATCCGCGGCGTCGAAAGCCATGGCATGATGTGTTCCGAGAAGGAACTCAACATGTCGGACGAGCATAACGGCATCATCGACCTGCCCGAAAATGCGCTGGTCGGTACGTCATTCGCGGCCTATGCCGGTCTCGACGATCCGATAATCGAGATCAACCTGACGCCGAACCGTCCTGACTGCACATCGATCTACGGCATCGCCCGTGATCTGGCAGCTTCTGGCCTCGGCAGGCTCAAGGTTCCGGCAGCTCCGGCGCTGAAGCTCGAAGGCGAGACCACGGTCGGCCTGACCATCGATCTCGATGACGAAAAGCTTTGCCCCGGTTTCGGCCTGCGCCTCGTGCGCGGCGTCAAGAACGGCCCGAGCCCGGCATGGATGCAGACCCGCCTCAAGGCTATCGGCCTTCGCCCGATCAACGCGCTGGTCGACATCACCAACTACATGACCTTCGATCAGGGCCGCCCGATGCACGTCTTCGACGCTGCCAAGGTCAAGGGCGATCTGACCGTCCGTCGCGCCAAGGAAGGCGAAACGGTGCTGGCGCTCGATACCCGCGAATACAAGCTCGGCCCGAACAATGTCGTCATCGCCGATGACAACGGCGTCGAGTCGATCGGCGGGATCATGGGCGGCGAACATTCCGGCTGTGACGAGAACACCGTCGACGTGCTGATCGAAAGCGCTCTCTGGGATCCGATCAACATCGCAAAATCCGGTCGTACGCTCGGCATCATAACCGATGCGCGTTACCGCTTCGAACGCGGTGTCGATCCGGAATACATGGTTCCCGGCCTCGACCGCACCACGCAACTGGTTCTCAACCTCTGCGGCGGCACGCCGGCAAAGGAAAAGATCGTCGGTTACAATGGTTTTGAAGCCAAAACCGTCGATTTTCCCTTCTCGGAAGTGAAGCGCTTGACCGGCCTTGAGGTTTCGACCGACGAAAGCCGCGAAATCCTCACGCGATTGGGCTTCACGGTTGAAGGCCAAGGGGGAGGGACGGGCGAAACGGTTTCCGTCAAGGTTCCGTCCTGGCGCCCGGATGTGGATGGCAAGGCCGATCTCGTAGAAGAGGTCATGCGCATCCATGGCGTCGACAACATCAAGCCGGAGCCGCTGGAAAATCTCGGCACCGTGAACGGCAAGATTTTGACCACGCTGCAGATCCGCACCCGCACGGCCAAGCGCGCGCTCGCCTCGCGCGGCATGCTGGAAGCCGTCACCTGGTCCTTCATCCCGGAAGATCAGGCCAAGCTTTTCGGCGGTGGTTCGTCGGCACTCAAGCTTGCCAACCCGATCGCGGCCGACATGTCGGACATGCGTCCGTCGCTTCTGCCGGGCTTGTTGACCGCTGCCCAGCGTAACGCCGACAAGGGTTATGGCGATGTGGCGATCTTCGAAGTCTCGGGTACTTACGAGAACGACACGCCGGAAGGCCAGCGTCGCGTCGCCGGTGGTATCCGCCGCGGTACGGCTTCGATCAACGGTGCCGGCCGCATGTGGTCGAACGCAACGAAGGGCGGCGGCAAGCCGGTCGACGTTTATGACGCCAAGGCCGATGCACTGGCCGTGATCGAAGCCTGCGGCCTGCCCATGGGCAATGTCCAGATCGAGCAGGGTGGCCCTTCCTGGTATCATCCGGGCCGTTCGGGCACGATCAAGATGGGTCCGAAGGTCATCCTCGGCACGTTCGGCGAATTCCACCCCAAGACGCTGGCGGCGCTTGATGTCTCCGGCGCTCTGGCAGGTTTCGAGATCTATCTCGACGCCATGCCCGAGCCGAAGAAGAAGGCGACCCGCACCAAGCCGGGCCTCGAGCTTTCACCGTTCCAGGTGGTGAAGCGCGACTTCGCCTTCGTGGTCGGCTCTGAAGTGGAAGCCGGCGCGATCGTCAAGGCGGCAACCAGCGCCGACCGCAAGCTGATCACCGGCGTCAACGTCTTCGACGTCTTCGAAGGCGCATCGCTTGGCGAAGGCAAGAAGTCGATCGCAATCGAGGTTCTCATTCAGCCGGTCGACAAGACCCTGACGGACGAGGATTTCGAAGCCCTGACCGGCAAGATCGTCGCCAATGTCGAAAAGACCACGGGCGGTGTGCTGCGCGCCTAAACGGCGCGCTGATATCGCCATTCCTGGGTTTTGCCGCCGTAGCCATAAGCTGCGGCGCGCACATCTTGGACGTAGATATAGCTTTCCTCGTGCAGATCGCCGAGGAGGCGTTCAAAGCCTTCGAAGGCCGCCTGGATATAGGTGGCCTTTTCGCTTTTCGTGTTGGTCTCGTCGGTGATCTTGATGTCGAAATAGACACTCGACTTGCCCTGTTCCAAGAGCGTCCGACCGCCGGCGATCCAATCGCGTGGATCCACATAGTCGATGGCGATCGCCGTCACGGCCGGATCCTTGCCGAGAATGCGCTGCGTCAGTTCGGTCAGCATGGTTGCTATGGCGCGGGTCATCTCGTCAGAACGTTGACCGCTGACTTTTACATTAAGGATAGGCATGTTTTCCTCAATTGGTTAGCTATGCAACTATATGGGTTTGACTTACGGCAGATGGCTGCCGATCGACTTTGCCTGCTCGACGAAGCCGGCAAATGTGCCGTCGCCGAGTTCGTCCTTCAGCCGTGCGGTAACCTTGCTGCTGGCATCGTTCAGGCCATCCTTCAATGTCAACGCAGCGGGGGTCGGGTGGATTTCAGATTCGCGACCATCCTGTTTCGTCGATCGCCGTTCGAGCAGGCCGCGGGCCACAAGGCCATCAACCGCGCGGGTTGCGGTTGCCCGCGCAATCCTCAACGTCCCGGCCAGCTCGCTATGTAGCATCCCCGGTTTTGCCAGAACCGCGCGCAACGTGAATGCCTGAGACGGTGTAAGGTCGAAAGGCTTGAAAGCTTCCGACCAGACGCGCTCCAACTGGCGTGCAAGTGCGGTCGTGTTGAAATAGAGGCAATGATCGAACATCCATCAAACATAGCAGAGATAATTGCATATGCAATCAAATTTATTCGAACGGGCTTCACTGAAAACGGGTGGTGAGACTGACCATTTGAATATTAGTCTCTCTTCCGTCTGGAGGAACGTGAGATGCGCAAGCCGAATTCGATGAAAGGCCTTGAGGATCTCGGTCGTGTCCGGTTGTCGAAAAACTTCTTCCTCCGAGATTTTCTCCATTCTGAAATCGCCGACTTCTATCGCATTCCCAATATTCCCGATGATCCGGACCTGGCGATCGAAGCCGGAAGCCGTCTTTGCGAGGAGCTTCTGGAGCCGCTGCAGGCAACCTTCGGGCGGCTGCATATCCGCTCCGGTTACCGGTCGCGCGAGGTCAACGAATTCGGCAACAGGAACAAGCTGAACTGCTCGACCAATGCCGCGACCGCCGCCGACCATATCTGGGACATGCGCGATGCCGATGGCTGCATGGGTGCGACTGCCTGCGTGGTCGTGCCGTGGCTGGTCGACAACTGTGATCGCCAAGAGGATTGGCAGCGGCTCGCCTGGTGGATACACGACCACCTGCCTTACGCCTCGCTGTGTTTCTTTCCGAAACTATGGGCGTTCAACATCCAGTGGCATGAGCGACCGGCAAGGCGGATTTCAAGCTATGTCGCGCCACGCGGAGTTCTCACCAAACCCGGCATGGCCAATCATGAAGGCAGCCATGCGGAATGGTATACTAGTTTTCCAGACCTGCAGCGCTGAGGCGGCTCACGAATGCAGGTGATAGACCTTGTTGACGATCACCCAGCGACCTTCGACCTTCAGCAAGGACAGATAATCCGAAAATCGCATTCCGGCGAACTCATCGACCACCTTGACGGTTGCGGCATCGCCGGTCACGTCGATTGCCTCGATCTGGATCAGCGGCTGTGAGCCTGCAACCGTCGGCCCTTCCGATGCAACGGCATCGATGAACTCGTTGAGTGACATCCACTCGACCTTGCCCTGGTAATTGCCGATGATCGAGGCATTCGGATGAAAGGCTTTTCTGAGTGCGCCCGCATGGGCAAGTGCCATGCCGTCGACATAGAGATGCACGACGGATTCGACTGACTGTTCTTCCGACATTGCTGAAATCCTCCCGCCCGCGACTATAGCAAAGCCGCAAGCGGGAGCAATGTGGCGTTGTACGATGTCAGCGTTTCGGCGTCCACGCCGCACCAGCGCCATACCGCGCGCCGGCAATCTTTTCGGGCGAAAGCATTTCGTCGAGCCTTGCCACGTCCTCGGCGGACAGCGTTACATCTGCTGCGGCGGCATTCTGCTCCATGTTGGGGATCTTTCGCGCGCCCGGGATCGGCACGATGAAATCGCCCTTGGCGAGCACCCAGGCAAGCGCCAGCTGCGCGGCGCTCACGCCCTTCTGCGCCGCCATCTCTTCCACCAGTGTCACCAGCGCCAGATTGGCGGCCATGTTGTCGGCTTCGAAGCGGGGCAGTTTGCTGCGCAGGTCGCCTTCGCCGAAATCTGCCGTGCTCTTGATCTTGCCGGTGAGGAAACCGCGGCCGAGCGGGCTGAAGGGCACAAAACCGATGCCGAGCTCGCGGCAGGTATCGAGGATGTCGCCCTCGGGATCACGGGTCCAGAGCGAATATTCGCTCTGCAATGCGGAGATCGGATGCACGGCATGCGCCCGGCGGATGATCTCGGCGCTGGCTTCGGAAAGGCCCAGTGCCTTCACCTTTCCTTCTTTCACCAGATCCGCCATCGCGCCGACCGTATCTTCGATCGGAACCTCGGGATCGACGCGGTGCTGGTAGAAGAGGTCGATGACATCGACGCCGAGGCGTTTGAGCGAGGCTTCCGCCACTTCACGCACATGTTCCGGCCGGCTGTCGAGGCCGGACATGGCGGCGGAATCGCTCTTTGTCGGGTCTATCTTGAAGCCGAACTTGGTGGCGATGACGACCTGATCCCGATAGGGCTTCAGCGCCTTGCCGACCAGCTCCTCGTTGACGAAGGGTCCGTAGACTTCGGCGGTGTCGAAGAAGGTCACGCCGATTTCGACGGCGCGCTGCAACGTCTTGATCGACGTCGCCTCGTCCTGGCCGCCATAGGCGTGGCTCATGCCCATGCAGCCGAGGCCGATGGCCGAAACGGTGAGGTCTTTTCCCAGTTTGCGCGTCTGCATCAAGGTCTCCGATCCTGAATAAGGAAGGCGGGCCGGTTGCATGGCCCGCCTGTTATGGGCTCAGGCGCTGGCGTCGTTGAGCAGCGCCATCTGGTTGCTGGTCAGTTTGAGATTACCCGCTGCAATCAGCGTGTCGAGCTGGCGGGCGCTGGTGGCGCTGGCAATCGGCGCCGTCACGCCGGGCCGCTGGGCAATCCACGCAAGCGCCACCGATGCCGGCTGCGAATGGGTTTCTGCGGCCACTTCATCCAGTGCGGCTAAGATCCGCGTGCCGCGCTCGTCGAAATATTTCGCCACCATGCCGCCACGGTTCGGGTTCGCTTCTGCCTCGGCCTTGCTCTTGTATTTGCCGGTGAGGAAGCCGGATGCCAGGCTGAAATAGGTGATCACGCCGACATCCTGCGCATTGCAGAGGTCGGCCAGCGGTCCGTCGAAGCCTGAGCGATCATAAAGATTATATTCCGGCTCCAGCACGTCGTAACGCGGCAGGCCGGCTTTTTCCGCAGCCTCGAACGAGGCCTTGAGCTGCTCGGCGTTGAAATTCGAGCATCCGATGGCGCGGATCTTGCCTTGTTGCTTCAGCTTGGCGAAGGCGGCCAGCGTCTCTTCATGCGGTGTCTGCGGGTCCGGCCAATGCGAGAGGTAAAGGTCGATATAGTCGGTCTGCAGCCGCTTCAGCGAGCTTTCGACCGCATCGATGATACGCGCGCCCGTAAGGCCCTTTTCCATGGCGCTGCCCTGTGGTGTCGAGCCGACCTTGGTGATGATGACGGCCTTGTCACGCGCACGGCCGGATTGCTTCAGCCATTTGCCGATGATCGTTTCGGATTCGCCGCCGGCATTGCCTGGAACCCAGCCGGAATAACAATCTGCGGTATCGATCGTGTCGAAACCGGCATCGAAGAACTTGTCGAGAAGGTCGAAGGAGGTTTTCTCGTCTGCCGTCCATCCGAAGACGTTACCGCCGAAAACGACGGGCGAAATGGAAAGGCCTGTCCGGCCAAGTACGCGCAGATCCATGATAATCTCCAATATCTATTTGAGGATTTTAGAACCGGCGAGTGCCGGTTCTCTTGATCTAGGGACGCGATGTGACCTTCGCACTGCGTAGATGGTCACGATGATGTTAGCCGTCCTCCTCAGGCTGCGTCGTTGAGCAGCTTCATCTGCGCATCGGAAAGGGTCAGCTTGCCGGCCGCGATGATCGCGTCGAGCTGTCTGAGACTGGTGGCGCTGGCAATCGGTGCGCTGATGCCGGGGCGTGCCGCGACCCAGGCGATCGCAACCGTTGCCAGGCTTTCGCCGGTCTCTGCCGCGACCTGATCGAGCGCCGCCAGCACCTTTGCACCCTTGTCGTTCAGATAGTCCGGAATGCGGTAGCCGCGGGCGCTGCCCGTCGCATCTTCCGGCTTGCGGTACTTGCCCGTGAGAAAGCCGGCAGCAAGGGCGTAATAGCTGATCACGCCGATATCCTCCGCAATGCAGAGATCGGCAAGTGCACCCTCGAACTTGTCGCGGGTGTAGAGATTGTATTCCGGCTGCAGTACGTCGTAGCGCGGCAGGCCGTCCTTCGCAGCGGCCTCAAGCGAAGCCTTAAGCTGTTCGGCGCTGTAGTTGGAGCAGCCGATCGCGCGGATCTTGCCCTGTTCCTTGAGCTTCGCATAGGCGCCGAGCGTTTCTTCGTGCGGCGTGTCGTCATCCGGGAAATGCGACAGGTAGAGGTCGATATAATCGGTCTGCAGGCGCTGCAGCGAATTGTCGACGGCCTCGACGATCCAGCTGGCTTTCAGCTTCCTGTCGTCCATCGAAGGATGGCCGACCTTGGTGACGATGATCACCTTGTCGCGGGAAACCGTGCCGCGCTTCAGCCATTTACCGATCACCGTTTCGCTTTCGCCGCCGGAATGGCCGTCGACCCATTTCGAATAGACGTCCGCGGTATCGATCGTGTTGAAGCCGGCGTCGAAGAAACGGTCGATGAGGTCGAACGAGGTTTTCTCGTCGGCGGTCCAGCCGAACACGTTTCCGCCGAATACGACAGGCGAAATGGAAAGACCGGTCCGGCCGAGTTTGCGCAACTCCATGGGATACTCCAGATATTCTGATTTTGAGATCGTTTGCGGTGGGAGGGCCAAGGTTAGTCCTGCAAACGGGAAGGCCGCAATCCATTATTTGCGCTTGGGTCCGATTTTTCACGAAAGCCAAAAGCGCGCATTGAACCGGTCGCATCCCCACCCTAAGCTTGCAGGAAGATGTGCAAGAGGAGAGCGTCATGCTGCGTTTCGGGATTTTGTCGACGGCCAAGATTGCAAGAGAGGTCGTCATGCCGGCGATACAGGATGCCGAGAACGCCGTGATCACGGCGGTCGCGAGCCGCGACGTGACGAAGGCGCGGGCGCTGGCCGATCGTTTCGGCGTGCCGCATGCCTTTGGCTCCTATGAGGAAATGCTTGCCTCCGACGTCATCGATGCCGTCTACATTCCGCTGCCGACCAGCCAGCATGTCGAATGGTCGATCAAGGCCGCCAATGCCGGCAAGCATGTTCTCGTCGAAAAGCCGCTGGCGCTGAAGGCGTCGGAACTGGATGCCCTCATTGAGGCGCGTGACCGTAACAAGGTGGTCGTATCGGAAGCCTTCATGGTCACCTACGCGCCGGTCTGGCACAAGGTGCGCGAACTGCTGAAGGATGGCGCGATTGGTGAGTTGAAACATGTCCAGGGCGCTTTCAGCTATTTCAACCGCGATGCCGGCAATATGCGCAACATCCCCGAACTCGGCGGCGGTGCATTGCCCGATATCGGCGTTTACCCGACCATCGTCACCCGTTTTGCCACGGGCGAAGAGCCGCAGCGCGTCCAGGCCCTCGTGCGCCGCGACCCTGATTTCGGCACCGACATCTATTCAAGCGTCAAGGCGGATTTTGGCGGTTTCGAATTGAGCTTCTACATCGCCACCCAGATGGCGAACCGGCAGGTCATGGTCTTCCACGGCACCGAAGGTTTCATCGAGCTGAAATCGCCCTTCAATGCGGATCGTTATGGCGCCGAAGAGGTCGAATTGACCAACCAGAAGCACAATATCTCGCAGATCTTCCGCTTCCCCGACAGCCGCCAATACCGTCGCCAGACGGAGGCCTTTGCCAAGGCTGTTGCGGGCGAAGCCTCGGAAATCGTGACGCTGGAGAGTTCGGTCAAGAACCAGCGCTTCATTGACGCGATCTATCGCGCCGGCGAGCATGATGGCTGGGAAGCCGTCTAGCCCTCGGCTCTGGGCAGTTCCGGCAAAACCGCTTCACACTTTTGCTGGAACTGCTTCAGTTCTTGTGGCGAAACACGAAACGGGAATAGCCGAAAAAGCTGTAGACCGTCGCAGCCGCGGACGCGAAAACGATCGCGACCGCCGGCTGGATCGGCGCGCGGGCGATCAGCGCGGAATAAATCGCGTAGTTGATCAGCGCTGAGGTGATGCCCACCGTCCAGTATCGAAACCCTTCCACCGCAAGCGAGTGAGGGGAGGGGTCGAAGGTGCGGTTGCGATTGACGAACCAGGTAAAGCTCATGGCGGCCATGATCGCCGGTATGCGCGACAGGAACGGCCCGATCGGCGTGTAGGTCAAAAGCAGGTGGTTGACGCCGACATCGATCAGGAAGCCGATACCGCCTGCAAACAGGAACCAGAAAATCCGCTTCATGCCGCGCTCTTGCCACCTCGTCGGGCCAATGGCTCGATGAAAATCTCGCCGGACGGGGATGATGGCGCTCTGCTCTGCAGCGGCAAGCTCATATAGTGGATGCGCAACTGTTCGGCCCGCGCCCGTGAGACGGAATCGAGGATCAGGCCCGCCGTGAACATCAGGAACGAAAGCACCATCAGAACCAGCGAAAAGACCCAGGTAGGCATGCGATCGACAAGCCCGGTCTCGAAGTAGGAAACGAGCACGGGTGCCATGAAGACCAGGCTCGTTGCCATGAAGACAGAGCTGATGGCGCCGAAAAAGACGAAGGGCCGTGTTTCCTTCATCAGCATGGCGAACATCCAGAGGATTTTTGCGCCGTCTCGATAGGTCGAGAGCTTGGAGTGCGAGCCTTCGGGGCGCCGCCCGTAATCGAGTTCGATCTCGGTCACCGGCAATTTTAGCTGCGATGCGTGAACCGACATTTCCGTTTCGATCTCGAAGCCACCGGAAACGGCCGGGAAGCTTTTGACGAAACGACGTGAAAAGGCGCGATAACCGGAGAAGATGTCGGTGAAGTCGCGGCCGAATATGCTGCGGTAAAGGATGTTGAACAGCCGGTTTCCGGCGGCATGGCCTTGGCGACCGGCATCGTCATGAACACCGCGGCGGGTGCCGACAACCATGTCAGAGCGTTCGGTGAGCAGGATGCGGATCAGCTCCTCCGCGTCTTTGGGGGAATAGGTGCCGTCGCCGTCAGCCATGACGTAGATATCGGCGTCGATATCGGCAAACATGCGGCGCACCACATGGCCCTTGCCCTGACGGCGTTCGCGCATCACCTCGGCGCCGGCCAGCATTGCCTTGAGCGCGGTGCCGTCCGTGGAATTGTTGTCGTAGACGTAAACGCGCGCAGTCGGGAGAACCTCCCGAAAGCCATGCACGACATCGCCGATTGTCGATGCCTCGTTATAGCAGGGGATCAGCACTGCAATCGACAGATCACCGGCAATGGAACCCGCCAAAGTGCCGAAATGTGCGCTGGCATGATTACCGGCAGAAATATCACTCATGATTTTCACTCTGTACGCGGAAAATCCAGTGCAGATACGGCCTGCCCTGTCTGCTTTACTATTTCTTGGGAAGGTTAAGTTTAGGTTGCGGGACTTCCTTAAGTGCTCAAAACAAGTGTGAATGATGAACACGACGACAGATGAGATGTCCCGGCAGGATGCCGTGCCTGCTTCAGCCTCCGTTCTGTCCCGGCTTTTTCCTGCAGTCGCGCTTTACTGGCTGATGACTGCGGTTGCCATCGCACTCATCTCCGTGCCGAAAGCAAAGGATCTGATCGGTCCCGACAATGACGATGTCATGCGGCTGGTGGAAATTCGCGACTGGCTTGGTGGCCAGAGCTGGTTTGACCTTATGCAGTACCGTCTCGGCCTTTCCGGCGGGACCCTGATGCACTGGTCCCGCTTCATCGATGCGCCGATCGGCGGACTTATCAAGCTGTTTTCGCTGTTCATGCCTGTGGAGATGGCCGAAGGCCTGGCGGCCAGTGTCTGGCCACTTCTGCTCATTGGCCCGCTTCTGCTCGCCATCGGTTTCGCTGGTCGGCGCCTGGGTAGTGAGAACGATGGGCCGCGGGTGATGCATATCGCGCTTGGCCTAGGTGCACTCTTTGCCTTTACCTGCATGAAGTTCCGTCCGGGCGCGCTCGACCACCACAATGTCCAGCTTGTTCTGGCAATCGGGATCACTGCACTTCTGGCGGATCGCCGCGGAAATAAGCTGGGCCACGCCGTCGCAGGGATCGCTACTGCTTTGGCAATTGCCATAGGGGCGGAAACCACACCTTTTGTTGCCATCGTATGTATATGCGTCGCCGCCCGCTGGATTTGGCAAGGGGCCGTATTTGCCTCCGCTGCCCGCGCATTCGGTCTCTCTCTCGCGCTTGCTATTACGGCTGAATTTCTTGCCACGATTCCACCAAGCTCATACGCCGCTGTCACCTGCGATAACCTTTCACTCGGCTTCTTTTCTCTCTCGGCGCTAGGAGGGGCTGGGCTTCTCAGCCTTACCTGCCTTCCGGCGCGCGCCGGAATGGGTATCAGGCTTGCAGCGTCTTTCGTCCTGGGCGCGGTTATTGGCGCAGTGGCTCTGCTCATCGCGCCGCAATGCCTTGGCAGTCCGCTCGCCAATCTTGATCCGATGCTGGTTGAGCTCTGGCTGAACCACGTTACTGAGGCGCAATCCATAACGGCACAGATGCAGCAGTTTCCGGAAACCATTGCAGGTTTCTACGTCGTCGGACTGTTCGCTGTCTTCGCCTGTGCCTTTCGTATCTGGCGCGGCGACGATCGTGGCCTGCATCTCCTGTTTCTAGCGCTTGTTTCTGTGAGCTGGGCGGTTGCCCTGGTCCAGATCCGTGGCAGCCTTTTCGCAAATCTCCTGAGTATTCCGCCGCTCGCGTTACTGATTGCCGATCTTCAGAAAAAGGCGCGAGACAATCCGAAGAGTATTTCGATCAATCTTGGATTTGTCCTGGCGACCTTGGCATCCGTCCCCGTCGTCTGGGGGCTGGGCGGCGTCATCCTGAAACAGGGTTTCGGCGCCACCAGCATGGACGTTCTTGCTACGGAGAACGCCGGTGAAGACAATACATGCGGCGATGCCCAGGATATGGTGGCGCTTCGCAGTCTTCCGCCGGGAATGATTGCCGCTCCTTCAAATCGTGGCGCGGGTATCTTGAGGTTTACGCAGCATAGCGTTCTGGCCGCTCCCTATCATCGCAACCAGGGTGGCATGCTGGCGGAACTTCACATTGGCATGGCAAAGCCGGATGATGCACTCGCACTTCTCAAAAATGCGGGTGTGAACGCACTTGCATTTTGCAGAAACGATCCGCAAACCGAAAATCTTATCGAGCTTTACCGTGATGGCCTCTACGCATCATTGGCACGAGGCGAGTTGCCGGCCTATCTCTCGCCGGTCCGATCGGATGGCAAATTCCAGCTTTTTGTCGTTAACGAAGCTGATCCGAAATAAGTCAGGCGTGACGGAATGACTGGATGAACGCAGCCGCGACGACCAGATTGATCAGTCCGAAGTTGAAACCGAGTATAGCGATAAGCAAGCCAAGCATGCTTGTGGCGCCGAAGAGGGCAGCAACAAAAAAGACAACGGGAATAAGCAATGCAGCCGCGATTATAGACGCGAGACTGCGTGTCATGCCGGCCAAGAGGCCAATGGTTGTTGCCGTTAGAAATAACACGGCGGATCTCCTTCCTGTGTGTCGGAGATCGTATATCTTACGACCCTCTAAAGAATGCTTTCGCATCATGCCTAACGGCGGGTCATTTTTTTAGCTACGATTGACCGATCACTGTTAAGACTTAGGTCGCTTGTCCTCCGACCTAAGTCCATTCCTCCATATGGACGCAACGCGGCAGCATTGGTCGGGTTCCATTATTGTCCGGTTCGCATATTAGAACAATGCGACGATTGCGCCCGCTGTCGTGCCCGTGGAATGCACCTGGACCACGCGGATCGGCAGGAAGCTGCCGGACGATACGCCGGTGAACGAGAGATCGTCGCCGGAGAGCATCCGCACCGCAAGATCACCGCCACTGCCGACATAAAGCGCACGGCTGGGAACCGAAAACGGGGCCGTGTCGCTGGGTGTGACGGCTCCTCCTGCGGAGGCGGGGCTTGAAAGAGAGGGTTGGGTATTGGCAAAAGGATCGGTCATGGCAGTTTTCTCCGGTTTGAACTGCCCGGATTATCTCACGGCCACGCGGGCCGGGGACGCACGCACGGAAAAGGATCGGTGCCGCTCTCCATCTCGTCCACATCAATCCGCATGCCGGCGGATGAAATCCTTCTGACGATCGGTTAGAACAAAAAGATGAGCAGCACGTTCGCACCCGAAGCACAAAGCAATCTGACTGAATTTTCGGTCTCGGAGCTTTCCGGTTCGATCAAGCGAACCGTCGAGAACGCCTTCGACCATGTGCGGGTCAGGGGCGAGATTTCCGGTTATCGCGGGCCGCACTCGTCCGGCCATGCCTATTTCAGCCTCAAGGATGACAGGTCGCGCATCGATGCCGTGGTCTGGAAGGGTACGTTTTCCCGTCTGAGATTCCGCCCCGAAGAGGGCATGGAAGTCATTGCCACCGGCAAGGTTACGACCTTCCCCGGCTCGTCGAAATACCAGATCGTCATCGAAAACCTTGAACCCGCCGGTGCTGGCGCGCTGATGGCGCTCCTGGAAGAGCGCCGCCGCAAGCTCGCCGCCGAAGGGCTTTTCGACAAGGAACGCAAGCGGCCCTTGCCCTATTTGCCGCGCGTTATCGGCGTCGTGACCTCTCCGACAGGCGCTGTCATTCGTGATATCCTGCATCGCATCACCGATCGTTTTCCCGTCCATGTCGTCGTCTGGCCGGTCAAAGTACAGGGTGAGGGTTCGGGCGAGGAAGTCGCAGCCGCCATCCGTGGCTTCAACGCCGTCCGCCCCGGTGATCCAATGCCGAGGCCGGATGTGCTGATCGTCGCTCGTGGTGGTGGCAGTCTTGAGGACCTCTGGAGCTTCAACGACGAGATCGTCGTGCGAGCTGCAGCCGAGAGTGCGATCCCGCTGATTTCAGCCGTCGGCCACGAGACCGACTGGACGCTGATCGATCATGCAGCGGATGTGCGGGCCCCAACACCGACGGGCGCTGCCGAAATGGCGGTACCGGTAAAGGCCGATCTTGATGCTCAACTTGCTAACCTTTCGGCGCGTTTGCGCGGCAGCGCATCGAGGCAGATGGATCATCGCAGCCAGTCCTTGCGCGCGCTTGTGCGGGCACTTCCCTCGCTTGACCAGTTGCTGGCGCTTCCCCGCCGTCGTTTCGATGAGGCGGCAGCCGGCTTGGGCCGTTCGCTGGAACGCACGACGATCGCCAAGCGCCGCACGTATGAGCGTGCCTCTTCCGGGCTGCGGCTTGACCTGCTGACGAACCGGCTGGCACTGCAGCGGCAGGCTCTGGCCGACCGGCTCCTGCGGGCAGATCGCTGCGTGGAGCGGCAGATCCTTAGCGAAAAAGGGCGACTGGCGCGTATCGACGCCTCGCTGAAATCATTGCCTGCGCGTCTGGCCGGCCATCTGCAGCGCGAGAGCCAGCATCTGGCCGCCCTGATCCGTCAGGCGGATACGGCGCTTGCCCACACCTTGTCCCGCAGCCGCTCGGTGCTGGCGGGGCAGGATCGTGTGCTGCAGTCACTCTCCTACAAGAATGTGCTCAAGCGCGGGTATGCCGTGGTGCGGGATGGCGCGGATCGCGCCCTGACGCGCGCGGCAAATGTTGCGGAAGGCAGCGCGATTTCGATCGAGTTCGCCGATGGCCGCATTCTGGCGGTTGCCGGTGAAACACAGGGCCCGACCGATCCCGGACAGGCGGCTCCGGCTGCAGTTCCGCCGAAGCGGAAAGCGCCGAAGCCCGATGTCGCATCCGGGCCGCCGAAGCAGGGCAGTCTCTTCTGAAGTGAATGGCTGGAAGGGGGACGTTCCAGCCAGTAGGCGGGATCAGGCGGCTTTCTTGGCAGCCGCGGTCTTGCGGGGTGTCTCCGCCTTTGCTTTGGCAGTCGCTGTCGATTTGGCGGTCTTCGGAACCTTGACCGGGACGGGAACAAGCTGCGCAATCTCGTCGACCAGCAGGCGTGCATTGTCCTGAGCCTTGGCAAGATTGCTGACGGCTTCCGGATCGAGAGCGTCGATCAGGGTTCCGGCATCGAACATGTCGCGATAGGCGGCGCGTTCGATCAGCGGCGTTGCAAGTACATGGACGCCCTGTTGCGCCAGCATGCCTTTCACCGCAAGCAGCGCCCGTGTGGTGATGATCGAGCTGACACGGGTAAGCGCCACCGAATGCGCGATATGGATGTCGCATTCGCTCTTCAGCTTCTTCAGGATGTCGAGCACCTGCGCGCCGCCCGCGGCATCGAGCGCGCAACCCTGGACGGGCACGAAGACGTGGTCGGAAAAGCCGAGACCCTTTGCGAGCAGCGGTGTCACGCCGCCGGGCAGGTCCACCACCACATAGTCGTTACGTTTCTTCAGGTCCTTGATCGTCTTCTCGATATTATCGGCATCGATATGGGCGATGATCGAAAATTTTGGCATCTTCGCCATCCGCGTCATCCAGCGGGAAACCCACTGCTGCGGATCAGCGTCCAGCATGGCAACGCGAAAACCTCGCTTTGCCAACTCCCCGGCCACGACAAGCGCCATTGTGGTCTTGCCTGCGCCGCCTTTCGTATTCGCAAATGTAATCACTGGCATTCACAACCCTCCGGTTCATATGAACACCACGGAGGAAAGCCATGTTTCTTGGCCTGTTCTTATCTGCTTCCGTCGTGATGATTTGCGGATGCTTGACGAATAAGCTTGCGCCGCGCTGGTTAAGGAAGCGCGGCGCAAGAGATCAGGTAAATCAGCGGACGCGCATGCCGGCCTGCTCATCGAAATGCAGCGGCTTGTCGAACTTCTGCAGCGGTGCTTCGGGGATCGAACCGATCGTCACGCCATGGGGCCAATCGGGTGGGCAAATGGCGATGTAGCGCGCATAGCCGCCCACGCCGCCGCCGAATTTCGGATACCCGATCGCGACGAGTGCGCCCGTTTCCGGCACCTTGTCCAGATTGGCGACGCCCTCAGCCTGGGCATATCCGTTGTGCATCAGCCAGTATTCGCCTTCCAGATTGGGCGTTGTGTCGGTGTCGAGCGGTTCATGCCCGTGAAACAGGATCTTGCGCTCGTTATGCAGGAATTTCAGTGCCTCCAGCCCCACGCCCGGGAATGGACGAGCTGTCGCAAGAGCCGGATCGGGCCATGTCTTCGACCAGCCGGATCGGACGAAGACCACCGAACCTTCCGGTATCAGGCCATGTTTCGCCTCGAAATCGGTAATATCGGAGACCTGCAGATGATAACCGGCATCCGTCTTCACCTTGTCCTCGATGTTGATGACCACCAGCGGCCGTATGGCATAGGTCGCAGGCAGCTCGTCGATCGCCGCATATTCCGGTGCCCAATGTGCCGGAGGGTCGAGCTGTGTGCCGAGCTGGTCGGTCGTCAGATTGTATGTTGAAGCGGCAAAGCCGTGTTTTTCGAAGGTAAAGGTTTCGCCCTTCTTGGCATAACCCTCAAGATCGGTGCCGGCGGCGGCTTGGCCGAAGCTCGGTTTGCCGAAACCTGCCCAGACCGGAATGTTCGGCGTGATCGTATGGGTCAGATCGACGTATTTGGCGCCTTTCAGGCTGTCATTATAAACTTTCCACAAGCCTTGTTCCTCCGCCAGGGCGGGTGAAAAGGACAGGGCGGCAAGCAATATCGGGAGGATCGTCTTATGCGGAAAAATCGGCATGCTGTATTCCTTCGTGAAAGAGATCAGCCAGCTTTTGGCGGGTCGCAGAAAGCACCCGCCGGGATTTCACCGCAAAGAATGTGAGCCGGCAACAGACGTTATGCCGAAGGGATGGTTGGAGCCGAAAAAATCCTGCTCAAGACGCAAACGGCGCCGCACACATGTGCTGCGCCGTTATCTTTGACAGGCAACTTGCTGCCTCAGGCCCATTCACCCCTGCGCATCACCGGAACCTTGGAGCCGTCCGGCTTGATGCCGTCGATATCGACCTTGTCGGAGCCGATCATCCAGTCGATATGGATGAGCGAGGAATTGCCACCTTGTGCCTTGATCTCTTCCTGCGTCAGCGAAGCGCCGTTGAGGAAGCATTTCGAATAGCACTGGCCGAGCGCAATGTGGCACGAGGCGTTTTCGTCGAAGAGCGTGTTGTAGAACAGGATGCCGCTCGCCGAGATCGGCGAAGAATGCGGCACCAGCGCCACTTCGCCGAGCCGGCGTGCGCCCTCATCCGTATCCAGCACCTTGTTCAGCACTTCCTCGCCCTTCGAAGCTTTCGCCTCGACAATCCGGCCGCCTTCGAACCGCACCTGGATATTGTCGATCAGCGTGCCCTGATGCGACAGCGGCTTGGTGCTCGATACATGGCCCTCAACCCTAAGCGCATGCGGCGTGGTGAAGACTTCTTCGGTCGGGATATTCGGGTTGCAGGTAATCCCGTTCTTCGCCGTGGACGCGCCGCCATGCCATTCATGGCCGTCTGCCAGGCCAACGGTCAGGTCGGTGCCGGGACCGGTGAAATGCAGCGCTGCAAAACGCTCACCATTCAGCCAGGTCGAACGCTTCCTAAGGTTTGCATTATGCTCCGCCCAGGCTGCTACCGGATCTGCGACGTTGACGCGCGAGGCGGCGAAGATCGCTTCAGCCAGCTTGGCAACCGCAGCGTCTTCCGGCAGGTCAGGGAAAACCTGACGTGCCCAGGATGGATTGGGATAGGAAACGATGTTCCAGTTGATGTCGAAATTGGCGATCTTTTCGAGCGCCGGCTTGTAGGCCATGGAATTGGCCTTGTTGGCACGGGCAACCTTGGCCGGATCTTGGCCAGAAAGCAGCATCGGATTGTCGCCGGCGATCGCAAGCCGGGCGGCACCGTTCTCGTAAGCCTTGGCCATGCCCTCGTAAAGCCAGTTGGAAGCCTTGTCGAAGCTGGCGTCCGGTGCATGCTGATAACGAGCGAGTGTCGTTTCCTCGTCGGAATAGAAGGCCGAGACCAGACCCGCGCCGGCCATGTAAGCGTGTTTGGTGATGAAGCGAACCAGCGGCAGTGCGGCGATCGGGGCGGTGATGACGAGATCCTGCCCCTTTTCCAGCCCAAGCCCCACCTTCACGGCGACTTCGCCAAGCTTCTCGAGCTTGATCGGATCGATGGACGTCTGGATGTTCGGGACGATGGTCATGGCTCAGCCTCTCGATTATTCGTGTGAGGCTAGACTTAGAGAGCTTTGGGGCAAAATTGAAGTCTTGGACATGCGGTCGTCAGGCAATCAGCGGAGCGGCGATCGCCTTCAGAGCCTCTTTCGCATCAGCCGGCACCAAGCGTATCTGCAATCCACGCTGGCCGCCGTTGACGAAGATATAAGGTTCGTCCAGCGCGGTAATCTCGATCGCGGTCGGCACGAGCTTCTTCTGGCCGAGCGGGCTGATGCCGCCGACATGGTAACCCGTCAAGCGCTCCGCATCGGCCGGCTTCATCATGTGGGCAGATTTCCCGCCAAAGGCCGAAGCGAGCTTTTTCATCGACACTTCGTGATCGGACGGCACCACGACGCAGATAGGCTTGCCATCGAGTTCGGCCATCAGTGTCTTCAACACGCGTTTCGGCTCTTCGCCGATCGCCTCCGCCGCCTGCAGCCCGATCCGGTCGGCATTGGGATCATAGTCGTAGGAAACGGTCGTATAAGCGATTTTCAGCCTGTCGAGGGTCTGGGTTGCGCGCGTAGTCTTCGACATTCTCAGGCGTCCCGGAAAGCATTTTCGTAAATCTCGGGCTTGAAGCCGATCAGCAGCTTTCCATCCGCTTCCAGCACCGGCCGCTTGATCATCGACGGCTGCGCCAGCATCAGCTCAATCGCCTTCGCCTGATCGATATCCTGGCGATCGGCCTCATCGAGTTTCTTGAAGGTCGTGCCGGCGCGGTTCAGCACCACTTCCCATCCGGCTTTATCGACCCATGCTTGCAAATGGTCGCGATCGATACCCGATGTCTTGTAGTCGTGGAATGCATAGCTCACACCCTTCTGGTCCAGCCAGGTCCGCGCCTTCTTCATCGTGTCGCAGTTCTTGATGCCGTAGATGGTGATCGCCATTTCGCCGTCCTTTTGTCCCTTTTGCCCGCATCACGCGATGCCGGACTGGTCAGCGAAGCGATAACAACACCACATCGCAGAATGCAAGCCAATGAGGCAGATCAAATAGTGGCATGCCAAGTTCGCATGGCTGATCTGTGCGCGTATGCGTTGTGAAGACGAGGTCTTGGGCGCATATATTAGCCGACAGAAAAGGAGTTGATGTCATGTACGCCCAGAACAAAAACCGTGGTAGCCGTATCAGCCGCGCCTTCGCAATTTTCGGCGCTGCAGTTTCTGCTTCGGCTGCCGTTGAAAACCATCGTCGTCCGAAGAACAGCGATCTGACCATTCTCGGTATCGATCCCAAGGCTTTCGACCGCATCGGCTAATTGCCGAATATCACATGGTTTCTCGCGGGCCGTCATTTCGAATGGCGGCCTTTGTTGTGAGAGCGGGATTTCGGTCGCCGCCGGTGATTGGTTCATCCAAAAGCGATAACTGGCTTGGCGGCCTGGAATATGGTGGAGCGTCGACGTTAAAACGCCAGCATCCAAATGGCTCATGGCGCGTTTCGCCCTTGTGGCTGTAGACAAGCGCAAATTCACGCGCCTGCCATGTAGATGGTTTCCCAATATTCAGAACCTCCTTGCACCCGTAGCCATAGATGATGGTGACATGAGGCGAAGGTGCGCGAAATGCCTGCCGCGGCAGGTTATGCCGGCTCAGCGCGCAGTGAAGCATCCGCGCGAATGCCTGAATATCGGTATTCTTCCCCGCACTTGTCAGCGCCAGATGCCGCCCGCCTCCGTAGATCGCGCAACCGTCCAAAGTCACTGTGAGCGGGCATGCCCTGATCGATCCGATTGCAGTTTCGATCCGGGGAATGAGTTCGTAAGGTGGCTCGTCGAATTCGTCCATCGACAACAGGCTCACATGCAGCAGATGCGCCGGATGAGGTTGGCGGTTGGTGCGACCATGCGCATGCTCGCAAGCCGCCTTGTATATCTCCTCGGCCAACGAGGGCGGCGGTTTCAGTACGAAAAAGAGTTCACTTCTCCGCCGAGGTGCGAAGTGAGGATGTCCGGATCGGTTTTTCTCAGGAGCATTGCCTGTCAATGGCAGCGATGGCTGGTGGTACTGCAACTCTGCACCTCCCATTATTCATCAACGCGGGATTATGCGGGTGAGGCAGTATAGCGGAATTCATTTGACAATAAAGAACATAAAGCGAACATTGATCGCGAAGAAAATAACTGAAGATCCAAAGGCGCAAGAAACGGGTTGATTGCCTGTCCATGAAATAGGATTCTGCGAGGGGAAATCACACGAACGGAGTGAGCTCATGGCCGGACATCGATATGCGATTTTCGAAACCGCTGGCGGCTTCTGCGGCATTGCGTGGAATGATGCCGGTATCACCCGTTTTCAGCTACCGACAAGCAGCGAGTTGTCGACCGAGCACCTTCTCCTGCGCCGGATCGGTGACGGTCAAAAATCGCCACCGCCCGTGGAGATTGGAGAGACGATCGCGCTGGTGAAACGGTATTTCGCCGGTGAGCGTATCGACTTTTCCGATATCCGTCTGGATCTTGCAGGCCAGGATGAGGTCTTCAGGAATATCTATGCCGCCGCCCGCCGTATCGGCTGGGGTCACACGAGCACCTATGGCACGATCGCCAAGGAACTCGGCCTTGGGCCGGAGGCTGCGCGTGATGTGGGGCAGGCCATGGCGAAAAATCCCGTGGCGCTGATCATACCCTGCCACCGGGTGCTGGCCGCTGGTGGCAAGCTCGGTGGTTTTTCCGCTCCCGGAGGGTCGACTTCGAAACAGCGTATGCTCGAGCTTGAGGGCGTACGTCTCACGCCGCCCGAGCCGGCACAGCAGTCTCTTTTTTGAGCTTCTGCCGGCGCTCAGTGCGCCAGCAGAAGCTTGTAACCTGCGAATACGACGATCAGCACAGAGGCACCGATCATCGCGATCTTGCCGAGACGTTTCTCGATGAAGTGGCGGATGTCCTCGCCATAACGGCGCAAGAGCCAGGCCAGCAGGAAGAAGCGCGCACCGCGCGTAACGAGTGCCGAGACGATGAACAGCCAGATGTTCACATGCACCGCACCGGAAAGTATCGTCACCACCTTGATCGGCGGCAGATGCGCGAAACCGGAGGTCACCAGCATCAGCAGGATCGTCTCGAAAGTGATCCCGGCCTTCAGCTCGTTGAACGTGTCGAGCTTGCCCCAGAATTCCAGGATCGGAGCGGCGATCGCATCGAAGGCAAATGAGCCGATCCACCAGCCTGCAATGCCACCGAGAACCGAAAACACCGTCGCGACCAGCGCATAACGCCAGGCCCGTTCGGGCCTTGCCAGCGCCATGGGCAGGAAGAGCACATCGGCGGGTACGAGAAAGATGGAACTTTCGACAAATGCGATGACGGCAAGCCAGACTTCCGCAGACTTGCGGGCGCTGAGCGCCATCGTCCAGTTGTAGAGGCGTTTGAGCATGGGAAGATATCCAGAGCTTGGGAGAAAACTCGAAGGTGATGAAAGATGCCGTGGAGGGAGCGTGATTATCTGTCTGCCCTATCCATCCACAGATGCGGTTGAACCGCAACCTTAGACCTTGAAGCTGATAGTTATCTGAACGGTCTTTCTCTTTTGGAATTTTGAACAAGCCACGCTTGTCTCGGTATCCAATTTCCCGAAATGCCTTCCCATGGCGGAAAAGCAAAATAAGCTATCGGCGCACCATGTCGTGATGGTGCGCCGACAGATCTGTCAGTCTGTTATTCCCACTCGATCGTGCCGGGCGGCTTGCTCGTCACATCATAAACCACGCGGTTGATGCCGCGGACTTCGTTGATGATGCGGGTTGCCACACGGCCGAGGAAGTTCATGTCGTAGGGGTAGAAATCCGCCGTCATGCCGTCGACCGAGGTCACGGCGCGCAATGCGCAGACAAAATCGTAGGTGCGGTAATCACCCATGACGCCGACGGTCTGCACCGGCAGCAGCACGGCAAAAGCCTGCCAGATCGTGTCGTAGAGACCGGCCTTGCGGATTTCGTCGAGATAGATCGCATCTGCCTTGCGCAGGATGTCGAGCTTTTCGCGTGTCACGCCGCCCGGGCAGCGGATGGCGAGGCCCGGACCCGGGAAGGGGTGACGGCCGATGAACGACTCCGGCAGGCCGAGTTCGCGGCCAAGTGCGCGGACTTCGTCCTTGAAGAGTTCGCGCAACGGCTCGACGAGCTGCATGTTCATGCGCTCGGGCAGGCCGCCAACATTGTGGTGACTCTTGATCGTGACCGAAGGGCCACCGGAGAAGGAAACGCTTTCGATAACGTCCGGGTAGAGCGTGCCCTGCGCGAGGAAGCGCGGTTCGCCCTTGCCGTCGGCAGCGATCTTGGCCGCTTCCGCTTCGAACACTTCGATGAACAGGCGACCGATCGTCTTGCGCTTCACTTCCGGGTCGCTTTCGCCGGCAAGCTGGGTCAGGAACATGTCGGATGCATCAACAGCCACGAGCGGGATGTTGTAATGGTCGCGGAACATGCCGACGACCTGTTCGGTCTCGCCCTGACGCATCAGGCCGTGATCGACATAGATGCAGGTCAGCTGGTCGCCGATCGCCTCATGGATGAGGATCGCCGCAACGGACGAGTCGACGCCGCCGGACAGGCCGCAGATGACGCGCTCATTGCCAACCTGATCCTTGATCTTGCGGATCATTTCGGCGCGGTAGGCAGCCATGGTCCAGTCGGACTTCAGGCCGACGATCTTGTGCACGAAGTTAGAGAGAAGCTTGGCGCCATCCGGCGTGTGCACCACTTCCGGATGGAACATCGTCGTGTAGTAATGGCGGCTCTCGTCGGCCGCGATGGCGAACGGGGCGTTCTCGGAGGTCGCGATAACCTCGAAACCTTCCGGCAGTTTCGTCACGCGGTCGCCGTGGCTCATCCAGACCGGGTAACGACCGCCCTGTTCCCAGAAACCGTCGAACAGCGGGCTGGCCTTTTTCACTTCCACATCGGCGCGGCCGAATTCGGCGGCATGGCCACCTTCGACGACACCACCAAGCTGGGTGCAGAGCGTCTGCTGGCCGTAGCAGATGCCGAGGATCGGCACGCCGCTGTCGAACACGGCCTGCGGAGCACGCGGGCTGCCTTCGGTGGTCACCGAAGCCGGGCCGCCGGAAAAGATGACGCCCTTCGGGCTAAGCTTGTCGAAAGCTTCAGCGGCGTTCTGGAACGGATGGATTTCGCAGTAGACACCCGCTTCGCGGATGCGGCGCGCAATCAGCTGCGTCACCTGGCTGCCGAAATCGATGATGAGGATGCTGTCGGGGTGAGCTATCTGGGTCATGGCGAGCCTTTAATGAAGAACCCCGATTTTTGCAACTGCTCAGAAAGCCAAATCGCCGCTTTCTAGGGCGTTTCCTAGCCTGTCGATGACGCCAGCCAGCTTCTCGTCGATGACATGCAGATATTCGGTCCAGTTATCGACATGCTTCAGCTCGGCCTTCCCGTCGGAAATGCCGCGCAAACCGATCAGTGGAATGCCGAACAACTGGCAGCAGCGCATGATGGCGAAGGTTTCCATGTCCACCATGTCTGCAGCGATCAGATCGTAGGCCGCGCCGGAGACGATATTGCCGCCGGTGGAAAGCGCAGCCTCCGCAACGTCGGGGATACGCAATGGCAGCGGCATGATAGCCGGATGATCGAGGAAGGGTGTGCGGCCCTTCTCGAAACCGAGCGGCGAAGCGTCCATGTCGCGATAGGCAACCGAGGAGACCTGGTAGACCTCCGTCTGTTCCAGCGTCCGGGAACCTGCCGAGCCGAGCGACACGATCAGATCCGGCATCTCGTTTTTGGCTTGCAGCTTGGTCAGCGCATGCGACAGCACGATCGCGGCCTCGATCGGACCGACACCGGTCATCAGCGGTTTGATGCGAGACTTGAGATGCGGCCCATATTCGGCATCGACGGCCATGACGAACAGCACTGAATGCCGGCCAATCTGCTTCAGTTCGAAACTCATTCCACCACGTCCTGTCGATCGCGGATGACCATCATCGATGTGGTCATCGAGGCAATCAGTTTTGCCGGCCCGTCGCCGATCGCATAGGCACGGCCATCGGCCACAATGATCGTCGATCCGGGCTTGGTCACTTCGCCGCGGAACAGGAAACGCTCGCCGCGACCGGGCGAAAGCAGGTTGACCTTGAACTCGATCGTCAGAAGCGAAACTTCCGGAGCGATCACCGTGTAGGCGGCATAGGTACAGGCTGTTTCAAGCGGAGCCGAAATGACGCCACCATGCAGAAACCCGTGCTGCTGGGTGAGTTTCGGATCGAAGGGAAGCTCGATCTCCACCATGCCCTGCTGGATGCGGGTCAGTTCCGCACCGAGCATCTCCATGGCATTCTGTTTGGTGAAGCTGCGCCGGATGCGTTCGTGAAAGTCGCCTGGATCGGTAATCTTCATGGTCTGCCCTTGGTGTCGCGGCGAAACTGGCACGCCTACAGCGGATCGGCAAGCGCGACAAAATGACTATTATCAATTCAGCATGACGATCGAAAGGTTCAGGGCTGTGGCAAATGCAACCCATAGTGCATAAGGCACGAAAAGCCACGCCGCTTGGCGGTTGGGCTGCCAGCTCATGAGGATGAACAGCAGAATAAAGGCCAGCATTGGCACGATGATGACAAGGCCGAGGATCGGGCTCTGGAGCCCGAAAAAGGCCGGCGACCAGAGAATGTTGAGAAAGCCCTGTATGGCAAAGACGATCAGTCGACCCGTATTGTTCTTATCGAACCACGTCGTTGAAAGCGCCACGCCGATCATCACGTAAAGCCCAGCCCAGACGGGCGCGAACACCCAGTCGGGCGGATTGAAGAACGGCTTCTGCAGCGACTGATACCACTCGCCCGGCGTGTTCGCGTAACTGCTGAGCGCACCAATGGCAACGCAGGTGAAAATGAAGAAAGCAAAGGTCAGTATTTTACCCATGGCGAGTGATCTAGGGTCGTTGCAACCTGAGTAAAGATCACTTTATCCGGATAATGTGCTGGTCCCAAGCGACGGCACTGCGGGTCTTCATGAACTGCCCATCGTAAGATGACACGGCGATGCCGTGGGCAGCTGGCGCTACGCCGGCCGCCTCGCGGACAACATCTTCAGACAGCACAAGGCCCGTTTTCGCATCGAGCGTCACCGACGCGCCGCCGATAGGCGAGGTAAGCCCGACGATGTTTTCACGGCGGTTGATGGCAATCGCGCCGACATAGTTGGCGAGACGAGCTGTCGTCTCGTCCGGCAGAGAGAGCAGTGCGATATCCTCGCCTTTCGAGAACCAACCGGCAAGCGGCGGTGTCTCGTTGCGGGCACCTTCCCACTGACAGGCGAACCAGATGCGGCCGTCTTCGGCAATGTCCAGATGCCGGGTCGAAAGCTGGCTGAGCGAGGAGGGCATCGCGTGTTTCTGGATCAGCGCGCCGCTTCTGGCGTCGAGCATCACCAACGACGGTTCCATGCGATCGAGATTGAGCTTGGTGCGGCCGAAATCCGGATGGGTCTCGATGCCGCCATTGGCGATCACCAGAAGAGCGCCATCATCCGAGACGGTCATGTCATGCGTGCCGATGCCATGCGCGTCGAATTCGCCGATCCGCCGAAAGCCATTCCGGCCATCGTATAGTCCGATCATGCCGCGATTGCCGTCGAAATCGTTCTCGCTGGCATAAAGCACCGCGCCATCCGGCGAAAAATGCCCGTGGCCGTAGAAATGACGGCCTTCCGGTGCGGTGATCATGATTGGCTCGGCCTGACGTGACGGATCGAACACCATCGCAAACGTGCCCGGCCTTCGGGCAAAGGCAACAGTGCGGCCGGTCGCGGAACTGAAAGCCATGCCATGCGCGCGGGCGGGCAGGGCGACCCTATCGATGATCTCGCCCCGTTCGGAAACCGTGGCGATGCCGAAAGAGCCGTCCGCTGCCCTAAAGCCCGAGGCATAGACTGCGTCGGCCCGCTCCAGCGCATGGAGCGAGCGCGGCGAAAGTGCAGCCGCAAACCCTATCGCTGCGGCTTTGAGAAATGCGCGACGGTCGATCGTCTCACCAGACCAGGCCATCTCAGTCCCCGTCAGCGAAGGAGAAGCCGGACGAGAGGCCGATCGCGCCGCCATATCCGTCGTTGAGCTTGGAGATCACATCCTTGCCGTCGGCAAGCAGCGTATCGAGTTTTTTGCGCTCGGTTGCGTCCGCCACGGCCTTTTCGAGATCCGGCGTCACCTCACCCGCAAGCGCGGACATCGCCTTCAGCTTCTCTTCGGTCGCAGCCACGATCGGCCTGTCCTTTTCAGGCAGAAGCTCCACCATGCCGGATGTCGTCAAAAGTTCGGACAATCCATCGAGATTGGCCTTGATCATCGGCCAGGTATTTTCCGAGCGCCAGAAAAGGGCCTGTTTGGGGAATTTCGCCTTGTCTGCGCCCTTGTAGAAAGTCTCGATCCGTTGGTCGCGCACCGCTTCGGCGCCATGAACGAGAATGCCGAGCAGGCCGGTAATCGCCTCGCCGCCGGTGCGGTAGATGGGATTGTCGGTGCCCGGCTGCTCCCAGGCCTTCTGGATGCCATCAGGGGCATCCCAGATGCCGGATATCTCGGCGGCGACATTCCCGACATTTTCGGCAACGGCAGCACTGTAACGGCAACGGAAGTCATTTCCGGCGCTGAGCGTATCTGATCCGGTTCCGAAGAGCAGATATTCGAGAGCGCCCAATCCCTGCGTTGCAACGCTCTTGGTGGCAAGCGTCTTCGGATCGGTCGCGGTTTCGTCGGATTTCGATAGAACCGCCTGAATCTGTTTCAGGCCGGTGCTCTTGCGGTCCGGATAAAACAGGATGCGCTCGAAGCGGTTCTGCTCGATCACCGGCCCGGTGCGGACGATCTCGATATGCGCCCAGCTGGCGGCAAGTTTGCCGAAACCGGCCTTGGCCGCATCGTAATTGGCCTGGGACGGCGCCGCGCAAAGCGTCTTCATCGTCGCCGTCATGTCTTCGGCGGATTTCTGCAACGCGTCGTAGCCCGGCCGGATGAAGCCATCGACCGCTGCCGTCATCACCTTCGTCACGGTTGCCGCCGGCAGTTCGACGGTCGGCGCGGTATCGGCCTCCTGGGCAAACGCGGCGGGGACAAAGACTGCGGGAAGCAGAGCGATCAGGCCGGAGGCGAAAGTCTTGCGCATCAGAGCGACTCCAGGAATGTGAGAAGGGCGGTGCGATCCTGTTTGCCCATCGCGGCAAATGCACTGCGTGCAGCTTCCGCCTCGCCACCATGCCAGAGGATCGCTTCGGTAAGATTGCGGGCACGCCCGTCATGCAGGAAAAATGTGTGGTTGTTCACGGTCTTGGTAAGCCCGATGCCCCAGAGCGGCTGGGTACGCCATTCCTGTCCGTTCGCCACGCCTACCTGCTGGCCGTCCGCCAGGCCTTCGCCCATGTCATGCAGCAGGAAATCCGAATAGGGCCAGATCAGCTGGAAGGCATGCGCCTTGTTGCCGGCATCGCGGCGGGTCACGAATTTCGGCGTATGACAGGCTGTGCAGCCGGCCGAATAGAACATCTCCTTGCCCTTCAGCACCGTCGGATCGTCGATATCGCGACGCGCCGGTACGGCAAGGTTTTCCGAATAGAAGGTGACAAGCGATAGCACCGGATCGGGCGCCTCGACCGGTCCCAACCTCTCCTGCACGCCGGTCGGCATGGCAAGACACGCGGCTTGCGCCTTGGTGCAGTCGCCATGCGAAAATGGCGTGTCGGGTGTCGAAATGCCGATATCGCCGGTAAACGCGCCGGAGGACTGGTCGCGGATCGAGGCATTCTGTGCCTTGAAGCCGAACCGCCCGAGCTTTAATTCGCCGGTCATGTGGTCGCGTACCAGCGCCACCTTGCCGGAAATTCCGTTGCCGTCCTTGTCGTCCGGATCGGCATTCGCCAGAATATCGGCCTCGTGGATCGCCTGGATGAGCCCCATGCCGATCATCGGCGGCGCAATGCGGGGCGACAGTGTCACATCGCCTTCAAGCGGCCCGTAACCGAGATTGCTGACCGAATAGCTCGGCTTGCGCAGGCTGACGACTTCACCGTCACCGAGCGTTACCGGAACTTCCTCATAGGAAATTTCCATCTTCCCTTCCGAGGCAAGCCCTGGAACGGCGAGATCCTGAAACTGCTCGCCATAGACAGCGTCCGGGAAGTTGAGCTTGCGGTAATCGGAGATCGCCTCGCGTTCCTCGTCGGTGCGTGCGGGGCGCGCAAGACGGAGAAACATCGAGGTCGCATCGGCAGCGCCCTCCGGCGGATGACCCCGGCCATCCTTCAGGTGGCAGCTCTGACAGGCGCGCGCATTAAACAGTGGCCCCAGACCATCGGAAGCCTGGGTGGAGGAGGGAGACGACACCCAGAGCTTGGTGAACAGCGCGTTGCCAAGCTTGAAATTCTGTTCTTCCTCGAAGGTGATGTTCGGCGAAAAATGCGAGAACGCGTCACCATTGGCGATCGCTTTCGTCGTCGCTGCCCCGCCGGACATGGTTTCGAACTGTTCCGCCTTGGAAAAATCCGCAGTCGGTCGCGTCACGCGTTCAACGCGTTTCACGTCCTTCGGATTGAGATCGGTTCGTGCCTTGGGCAACTGGCTGTCGCTGCCGGTCGCAATCAGCGGCACCAGCACCAGCGCGCCGGAAAGGACAGGCAGCAGGTAGGGAAAGGCTCTGAAAGCACCCATGAGTGATCGGGCCTCACCTTGCGGTGAGGCCCGCCTTTTCTACGATCATTTAAAGACAGCGTCAGGATTATCGAGGCTGTCGGAGCCTTCAAGTTCGATCTTGCCGAGATCCAGCGACGCGATGACACGTTCGATGCTCTTGGTCTGGTCGATCAGGCCGTCGATCGCCTTCTGCACGACCGCATTGCCCTTGGCATTGTTCTCGCCGATCATCTGGTCATAGGCTTCGACCTTCTGGGCGCGATCCTTCATGACGTTCATGGCCGTAAGCGTCGCATCGAGCTTGCCCTTGATCTCCTTGTCGAGCGCCTTGTCCTTGGCAGCAACGAGGTCGGAAAGCGACGGTCCCTTCATCTTCGTGCCGTCCACACGGGTATATTCACCCGTATAGGCGGACTTGATGCCGATCGCGTCGTTGAGATGCGAGGCATAGGTGTTGTCGGAGAAGCAATCATGCTCTTCCTCCGGATCGTGCAGCAGCAGGCCGAGCTTCATGCGCTCGCCCGCAAGTTCGCCATAGGAAAGCGAACCCATGCCGGTCAGGATTGCGGTGAGACCCGCATTGCCATCGGCCTCGACATTCTTGGTCGCCTCGCCATCCGGAGCCCAGGCTTTCACCATATCTCCGAGATCCGCGACCAGCAGGGTCGACGCGGCCTTCAGATAGGCGGCACGACGGTCGCAATTACCTCCGGTGCAATTGGCCTTGTCGTAATCGGTATAGGGGCGCTTGCCGGCACCTGCCTCGGTTCCGTTCAGGTCCTGGCCCCAGAGCAGGAACTCGATCGCGTGATAGCCCGTCGCGACATTCGCCTCGATCTCGCCGGCTTCATGCAGGCTGCGAAGCGTCTCGGGCGTGATCTCGGTGACGTCGATCTCTTCACCGTTGATCTTGAGCTTTGGGTTGGCGATCACATTGGCCGTGTAGAGCGCGTTTTCATCGCTTTCGGTGCCATAGGAAGCATCAACATAATCGATCAGCCCTTCGTCGAGCGGCCAGGCATTCACCTTGCCCTCCCATTCGTCGACGATCGGATTGCCGAAACGATAGACCTCCGACTGCTGATAAGGCACGCGGGCGGCAATCCATGCGGCCTTGGCGGCTTTCAGTGTAGCGTCGCTGGGCTTGGCGATCAGGGCGTCGATCGCCTTGTCGAGAGCCTGCGCCGTCGTCAACGAGTCCTCGTATTTAGCCTGCGCCAATTCGGCATAGTGTTTCAGCACGGCGGCTGGTGTAGTTTCTGCACGGGCCGGTATCGACGAAAACACCGTCGAGGCGGCAAAAAGCGCCATAGCGGCGCCGAGCAAGGTTTTGCGGGTCATGTCCCTCTCCTTCGCGGCGCCGATCCCACGACGTCGCCAATGAGAGTTCTTGGCGCGAATTAAAAGTGGTGTCAAACGTTCTAGTTTAGAACGGTTTGAAGTTATGGTTGATCCGCTCGGTCGAAATTTACACCTTGCGTTGCATGCGGCAGAAAAAGAATCCGTCCGTATCGGTACTTGCAGGTGACAGCGTGATTGTGCCTGCATCCGTAACGCGAGGACGGGGCGCCTGCGCGCCGAATATTTTCGTCCAGTCGTCGGCGACGGAGGTGATCGCAAAGGCCGGGTTTTCTGCGCAGAAACGCTCGACCTGGCGATCATTCTCTTCCGGCAGCACCGAGCAGGTGACGTAAAGCAACGCTCCGCCGGGCTTCACGAATTTTGCCGCTTCGCGAAGCGCATCCTGCTGCTGGGAAATCCGCTCGTCGAGGTTTTTCTGCGTCAGCCTCCATTTGGTGTCCGGGCGGCGGCGCCATGTGCCGGTGCCGGTGCAGGGCGCATCGACGAGAACGGCATCCAGCTTGTCCCTCAGGGCATCGAGCTGGCGCGGGTCGTCATGAACCTGAACATTGCGGGTGCCGGCCCGGCGCAGGCGCTCGATGATCGGCGCAAGGCGCTTGCGGTCGGCGTCATAGGCGTGAACCTGACCCTTGTTGTGCATGGCAGCCGACATGGCGAGCGTCTTGCCGCCACCGCCGGCGCAATAATCCAGCACCTGATCGTGTTCGCCGGGCTGAACCAGATCGGCGACGATCTGCGAGCCCTCGTCCTGAACCTCGAACCAGCCCTTCTGGAAAGAAAGCTCGGCCGTCACGTTCGGCAGGCGCGACGCACCTTCGCCGGCTGCAATGCGGATGCCATTGCGGGCGATTGTAGCGGCCTTTGCGCCGGAACGCTCGAGCGCCTTCACCACCTTGTCGCGATTGGCCTTCAGCGTATTGGCGCGAAGATCGAGCGTCGGGCGGCCGGCAAGCGCTTTGGCCTCGGTCAGCCAGCTATCGCCGAAATTGGTCTCGAAGGATGGCTGGACCCAGTCGGGTATATCGCCCTGTACATGCAGAGGCGCATCATCGAGGTTTCGGCTGGAAAAAGCGGAAATATTGGCGTCGGTCAGCGCCGGAGGGGCAAACTTGTCGTCGGTGAATTCCGCAGCAAGTGTCTCGGTGGTAAAACCCCACTGGCGCAACAGTACCGCATACGCCAGTGCAACGGGGCTTTCGTCATCCATCAGCCAGGCATGGGAAAGCCGCATGCGAAGCGCGTCGTAGACGATGTTGCCGATGGCTGCCCGGTCGCCGGATCCGGCGAAACGATGGGCAAGGCCCCAGTCTTTCAGTGCATCCGCCACCGGGCGTTTGCGAGCTTCGATATCTGCCAGAACTTCAATAGCTCCGGTTACTCG
The DNA here is from genome assembly GCF_014201355.1 of Aliirhizobium wenxiniae. Lineage (GTDB taxonomy): Bacteria > Pseudomonadota > Alphaproteobacteria > Rhizobiales > Rhizobiaceae > Neorhizobium > Neorhizobium wenxiniae. The sequence continues at coordinate 1,265,237 of NZ_JACHEG010000002.1, read as the reverse complement.
GCCGCCCAGTCGCATGTCTTAACTCCGTATCGGTTGAACCCGTATGGAGCCGGTCGTAACCGCGATCGGGCAGAAGGGCAAGGGGGAGGCCTGCCGCAGCAAGGCCTGTCCCTTGAAGTTCGAAGTGTCGAATGGCTTAGCCGTCGACGCCCTTAATTCCCTTGCCGGCAACTTTCTGGGTGTCGGCAACGATCTGATAACAGACCTGTGCGGTACCCGAAGACACCATGCCGATGTTCTGGGCTGCAGCCTTGGATACATCGAGCACCCGGCCGCGAATGAACGGGCCGCGATCGTTGATGCGCACGACCACGCTTTTGCCGTTGCGCTTGTTGGTCACCAGTACCTTGGTGCCGAAAGGCAGCGAGCGATGCGCGGCGGTGAGCTTGGCCGCATTCATCCGTTCACCGGATGCGGTCTTGGAGGTGAGAGCATACCAGGATGCATGTCCGCATCCGGGCGCGGCATTGGCCTGCGCCGAGCCGAGAAGTGCAAAAGCAGCAATGGCGGCCGTGGCGGCAGTTAGGCGTCGAACTGTTTTCAAGTCGGTCGTCCCCGTCGTTAAGTCCCTGCACTTTGCGTGCAAGACGGCTTAGGCGAGGCGAAAAATGGCGAAAACGTGGGATTTGACATCACGGAATGTTAATGGATGTAACATTTGTGATTACATTGCTATCGATCTTTTTAACGAGCCGGCTAATTGATGTTGGAATAAAACCTTAGGAATCAGTCGGTAAACGGAATCACGTTCCTGCAAGATTCCGTGATGCGCCGCGATCACAAAAAGACACGAAAAAAATTTGTTGTCGCACCGTGGTTTCTGCCCAAATTGGACAGATTATGTGGCGCTTTGCCGTAAGGATTAAGAAATATTAACTCGAAAGAGGCCCGAAGATGGAAATTTCAACCGTTTCAAAACGGGACTTTCAGCCCCTCCAGGTATTCTCTGACCACATTTGGGCGAGTGAAATCCGGTAGTTCGGGAAGGCAAATTGAAAGCCCAGCGCGCGGATTTTTTCATTCGAAACGCGCTTGTTGGCGCCATAGAATGAGCGCGCCATCGGCGTCATCTCGGCCGTCTCGAAGGCAACTTCCGCCGGCGGCTCGACACCCATCAGGCGTGCGGCCTCCGCGATCACGTCCTGCGGAGCGCAGGGTTCGTCGTCGGTCACATTATATATGCCGGCAAGATTGCGTTCGGCGAGAAACACTGCGGCGCTGCCGATATCCTCGACACGGATACGGTTGAAAACCTGATCCTTCTTTATGATGCGGCGCGCGGTGCCGCGGTCGAGATTGACGAAGGCATTGCGCCCCGGTCCATAAATGCCGGAAAGACGCAGCGCCGCGACCGGTATGCTTGCGGTGCGGCCCTGCTCGGCCCATGTCTCTTCCGTATCGACCCGCTCGATCGACCGGCCGAGGATCGGGCTGCCCGGCGTCTCTTCCGTCACCCAATCGCCGCCGTGATCGCCATAAACACCGACCGTCGACAGATAACCGATCCATTCCAGTTTCGGGCAGAGCGCGGCAAGCCGTCCGGAAACGAGCTTCAGCAGCGGATCGTGCTCCTTGCCGGGCGGGATCGACTGGACAAGATGCGTGACGTTCTGCAGTTCCGCCAGCAATCCCGGGCCGAACGCCGTGCCGTCGAAGATGTAAGGCTTGATATGATGCGATGACAGCGCTTCGGCCCCTTCGGGCGTGCGGACCGTGCCGGCAACGGAAAAGCCCTTTTCCGCAAAGGCTTTCGCAATCGCCTTGCCCGAATAACCGCACCCGAAGATCATCACCGTCATCAATCCACTCCTGCCATCTGCCATTCCTGACGAACCTCGGGATCATTATCTGCTGCGCGGCCTCTCGCGAATGCGGCAAACGCGCCATCGTCCATCAGCTGCCTCAAGGCCCACACCGCCATGCCGCGCACCGTGGGGGAGGGGTCGTCAGCCAGAAGACGACATTGTTCAATGAACTGACGATCACCGGAATTGCCGGCGGCAATCAGCACGTTGCGGACAAAGCGGTCGCGCCCGATGCGCTTCACCGGCGAGCCGGAAAAGAAGGTTCGGAATGTCGGATCGTCCAGCGTCAGCAGAAAGGCGATCGACGGCTCCTTCAGATCCTCGCGCGCCTTCAGCTTCATCTCGGATGCGCTGGCCGCGAACTTGTTCCACGGGCAGGCTGAAAGGCAGTCGTCGCAACCATAGATACGATTGCCGATCATAGGCCGGAATTCCGGATCGATCGGCCCCTTGTGCTCGATCGTCAGGTAGGAAATGCAGCGTCGAGCATCAAGCCGGTATGGGGCAGGGAAGGCGGCTGTCGGACAGGCGTCGAGACAAGCGCGGCAGGAGCCGCAATGATCCTTCTCCGGACCGTCGATCAAAAGCTCGGCGGTGGTGAACAGGCTGCCGAGAAACAGCCATGAGCCATGGCTGCGGCTGACGAGATTGGTATGCTTGCCCTGCCAGCCGAGGCCTGCCGCTTCCGCCAGCGGTTTTTCCATGACGGGCGCCGTATCGACGAAGACCTTGACGTCTTCGCCCGCCCGCGCTGCAAACCGGGTGGCGATTTCCTTCAATCGCCCCTTGATGACGTCATGATAATCGCGATTGCGGGCATAGACCGAGATCGCCGCCTTGTCCTTCATCGACTGGAGATAGCGCGGGTCTTCTTCGGGGCCGTAATTCAGCCCGAACATGACGATCGAGCGAACCTCGCCCCACAGCGTTTTAGGATCGGCGCGGCGCTCTTTCGTTTCCGCCATCCAGTCCATCGTGCCGTGATGGCTGTCATCGAGAAATACGGAGAGCCTTTCCGGCGCACGCGGAATGCTTGTCGGCACGGTGATGCGACAGAGGTCGAAGCCTTGAGCGGTTGCTTCCTCGCGAATGAACGCGGTCAGCTTCTCCCGCCGGCGAAGCGCCTTCTCGTCTCCGCTCTTCCCGGCGCTAGAAATCGAGGTCCGCATAATGGGAGACCGGGGTCAGGCCGCGAATGCGCTCGGCAAGCATCGGGCGGAAGGACGGGCGCGACTTCAGTCGCTGGTACCAGTCCTTGGCGATGGGGAAATCCGACCATTCGATTTCGCCGAGATAGTCGAGAACGGAAATCGAGGCCGCGGCAGCCAGATCCGCATAGCTCAGCCGTTCACCGGCAAGCCATTGGCGGGAGCCTGCAAGCCAGGACAGGTATTTCATATGCTGGCGGATATTGGCGCGCGCGGTGCGCAGCGCCTTCGAATCCGGTGCGCCGCCGCCCTGTGCTGCGGTCATCTGCAGCTTGTAGACGCGCTCGCGGGTGAGGGGACGGGTGACATCCTGTTCCATCTTCTGCAGGAACCATTCCGTCAGGCGACGGATTTCCGCGCGATGCCAGGGATCTTCCGCCAGAAGCCGGCGCTCGCGTTTCAGCACGCCATGGGTTTCGTCGAGAAACTCCATCAGCACCGAAGGGCCACAGAGCACACGCATGCTGTCATCGACATAGACGGGAAGCGTCGCTGCCGGGTTGATGTTGAGAAATTCCCGCCGCTTTTCCCATGGCTGTTCCTCGACCAGATCGGCCTGAAATCCATACTCGGCAAGGATCAGGCGAACAAATCGCGAGGCGGACGACATGGGGTGATGATAGAGGGTGGGCATCGGGCTTCGGCTATCGTGTACGGGGTGTGGGTGGCTTAAGGCTTTATCGCGCCCGCCTGACTTAAGGTCAGCTATATGGACTTGATAGGGCCAACACAAGCAAACGGCATAAATTCGCGACAAGTCGCAAACTGCCTGCATTTCGTCAGCAAATAATTAAGAACGATTGCAATTGCTGGTAACGGTGCGAATTGCGGATATTGCGGCCGGTTTTCCCGGAGCTGTCAGCTATACCGCAAGGCCGCCATCAAAGGCGGGAAACAGGGCCGGATGGCGCTCGCTCTCAAATCAAAACCGGCAAGAGTGCCCGCCGGTTTTGCGTCCGTAATTGGATTAAAAAAGCAAAGAGCGGCTTGTTGCCGCTCTCATGTCTCGCTTAGCGAGGAATGGATGCCGTGGCGCAAGGATCGACGCCGTAAGCCGGAGCGCAGCCTTCCTTGCCGCTTGCGGCGGTCTGGGGCGCCATGAACGAGCCCGCGAGAATAACAAGTGCCGCGCATGCAAAGAAAAGGGCGATAGGCTTGCCCATGAAAGACGCCTTTCAAACAGGTGATTTGCAGTGAACTAATTTCGTGCGACCGATTTATTGGTCACCGCTTCTGAATTCAATAACGGTTTTTGCTAAACCTGCGGTTAACGCACACTCATTCGCGTGTGAGGACTTTATGCCACATCGACAAATGTCAAGTTGCATAAATCCAAGGCTTTAGAGGTGGGTGCCTGATAGGCAGGCACCCGAAGCGCGCCAAATGAAAATGATGAAAGCTAAGGTCAGGCCGCCTTGCCACTACCCGTAAACTGGCCCTGTGGGCGGAAGTGCACGAGATAGGACGCAAGGATCGAGCCCGGAACGACCGGACGGATGCCAAGCCCGCAAAGCGTGCGGCCTTCCTTAACCGCGCTTTCGGAGACGACATTATCGCTTTTCAAAAGCTCCACCTGGTCGGCGGTGACCGGCGGCTTCACGAACGGGATCAGGGATGCGATGCTTCCGATCATCGAGGCAATGCCGAAGGGCAGCGAAACCAGCGCGCGATCGCGACAGGTTACGCGTAGCACTGTCTCGATACAGTCGCGGAAGGTCAGTACCTCGGCACCGCCCAGTTCATAGGTCGTGCCGGGCGTCAATGTGCCGTCGACCGAGCGACCGACCACTTCGGCGACATCCTCGACATAGACCGGCTGCAGCTTGGTCTTGCCGCCGCCGATCAGCGGCAGTGCCGGAAGCTGGCGGGCCATGCCGGCGAACTTGTTGAAGAAATTGTCTTCCGGCCCGAAAACGATCGACGGCCGCAGGATCACGGCATCGGGGATCAGCGACCGGATGCTTGCTTCGGCGCGGCCTTTGCTGCGGGCATAGGACGAGCCGGAATTGACGTCGGCGCCGATCGCCGAAATATGCGTGAACTTGGCGCCGGCCTTAGCGGCGGCTTCGGCAACCGAGCGCGCACCGGTGTCCTGGATCGCATCAAACGTGTTGCGACCGCTCTCGAACAGAATGCCGACACAGTTGATCACATGCGCGGCGCCTTCCACGGCGCGATCGATGGACTGGCGATACCGGAGATTGGCCTGAACCAGTGAAATCTGCCCGACATAACCGGCGGGAAGCAGGAAGCCCGCGAGATCTGGGCGGCGCACAGCGACCCGCACGCGATAACCGCGCTTGACCAGGGTGCGGACCACATGGCGACCTACGAAGCCCGATCCTCCGAAAACGGTAACGAGCGGCGGAAGATTGTTCACGGTCATGGTCTGCCCCGAAAGCTGTCTCTTACTCATTGGTCTTTAGCTCAAACCTCGACGTGGTGGAAGAGACTTGCAGGCCTTAGATGTCGCAAGTCTCGGGCGCATCGATCCGGCAACCGGGGGACGGTTTTCGGAAAATTCGATGCGCCGGTTCTGGAGTGATGCAGCACCCTGCGTGATTGCCTGTCAGATCCCCTGGACCACGACCATTTCGCCATCGGCGACTTCCTGCCGGATTTTGGCGGCCACCTGATATTCCGGTGAATTGTAGCAGTCGATGGCAGCCTGCATCGACGGAAACTCGATCACGACATTGCGATGGCGTGATGAGCCCTCGAGCTCTTCGGAAGTACCGCCGCGCGCCAGGAAATGGGCGCCATATTTCTCGAATGCCGGTTTGGCAGCTGCCACATAATCCTTGTAGCGCTCGGGATCATGCACATCCATTCGTGCGATCCAATATCCCTTGGTCATCAAATATCCTCCTCTCCCGTTTAGGTATATTCGAGATCGGGCGAATCAGGAGGCAAGTCAATATGGTGCGATACGCATTCCCTTTGTCAGCGGGTCTATTTCTGGCGATCGGCTCGCCACTGTTCACACTCTCATCCGATGCGCAGGCTGCTGCATGCCCGGCAAATGTCATGGATGCGCTGCGCGCGCCGGCCGGCAAGGATGCAAAGCCGGTCGATATCCGCTGCGATGTCACCCTGAACAAGAATGACAGGATCACTCAGCGCATCACGTTTTCAGGTAGTCGCGCCTCCGGCGTCGTGTTCGATTGCAATGGCGCAATGATCGACGGCAGCGGCACGAAGGCGAGAACGGTTTTGATCCAGTCTCGCAAGGGAGGAGATGGCAAGTGGAGCGTGCCCACCGACATCACCATCCGCAATTGCCAGATCAAGGGCGATCTGCGCATCCAGGGGCTTGGAAACAACGGCCAGGCTAAGGAAGTGAAGGCATCCTCGAACAAGGATGGGCACACGCAGCGGGCACAGGCTGCAGCGCCGACCGGTATCCTGCTCGACAATCTTGCCTTTTCCGGCAGTGTCGGCGTGCCGCTCTATCTCGCGCCAGGTGTGACAAGGGTCACGCTGCAGAATTCACGCTTTACGGGCAAGGCAAGTTCGACCGTTGTTTATCTCGACGCTGAATCCGCCGGAAATGTCATCACCGGCAACACATTCGCCGCTCGCCCCGAATGGCGCGAAGTCATCGCGGTGGACGGGTCTGCGAGCAACCGCATCGAGAACAATACATTCGTGAACCCGCTTTCTGGCGGGGTCTATCTCTACCGCAATTGCGGCGAGGGCGGCACCTTCCGCCATCAGTCGCCGCAGGGCAACATCATCAGCGGCAACACCTTTAAGTATGATGTGCCGGTGGCGCGTCCGGCAGTCTGGATTGGCAGCCGGCAGGGGCTGAGCATGTTCAACAGCTATTGCCTCGTCCAGCCCAAGATGCTGCTTGGCGGGCTGGATCACAACGACGGCGCGAATAACAACACCGTCGTCGATAATCGTCTTCCTGGCGGAAACCCGAACCTGATTGTCGATGAAGGCTCCCGTAACCGGGTTTCCAACAATCGTTAGTCTCGCCTTTCGGTCGGGTCAGGCGTTGTTGGCGGGCCAGAGAGCATCCCGCATCTCGGCAAGAATTGCCTCTGCGGATGCCTTCGGGTCGTCGGCCTTGACGATCGGGCGGCTGACGACGAGGTGCGTGGAACCGGCCTTCAGAGCGTCGAATGGCGTCACGACACGCTTCTGATCGCCGGCATCTGCGCCTTTCGGACGGATGCCGGGAGTAACGATAGCCATGTCGGCGCCGACGATTTCACGCACGGCGGCGGATTCTTCCGCAGAGCAGACGATGCCGCCCATGCCGGCATCGCGTGCTTGCGCCGCGCGGGTGCGAACCAGTTGTTCCGGCGTCTGGGCGTAGCCGGCCTCGGTCACGTCGGCTGCATCCATCGAGGTCAGCACGGTCACGCCGAGCAGGCAGAGATCCGATCCCTTGGCGGCTTCGACCGCTGCACGCATCGCCTTCGGATAGGCGTGCAGGGTCAGCATGGTCATGCCCATCTTCGCAATGTTCTCGACGCCCTTCGCCACCGTGTTGTCGATATCGAGCAGCTTCATATCGAGAAAAATCTTCTTGCCGTCCTTGGCAAGGTCACGGGCAAATTCCAACCCGCCGGCAAATACCAGCTGATAGCCGATCTTGTAGAAAGAGACGCTCTCGCCGAGCGTGGCGACCATCTTTTCGGCCTCGGAAACGGTCGGGATATCGAGGCCCACGATCAGTCGGTCACGCGCTTGCATGTTGGTCATTCCCCTTGCCATGTTTCTATCGGGGTCCAGTCGCACGAGACAGCGCGATCCGCAAGGGAGAAGCAGAAGAGATTTCCGCCGCCACCCGGCTGATCCTGGTTTCTGGAGATTGGCATTTGCCGCAGATGACATTTCAACAGCGTGCCGACCCCGCCGTGACCGACAAAAGCGATCGGCATGTCTGGATTGTGATCGGAAAGGATGCGGTCGAAGGCCGAAACGATGCGGGACTGCGCATCCGCAGCCTTTTCCCAGCCCCTGAAGCTTTCGGTGGGATTGGCGAAGAACCAGTCCGCCGCCGCCTCGAATTCCGGCGGCGCAAGAAAGCCGGTGGCCGACCGGTCGTTTTCATGCGTGTCGGGAGCGATCATGATCGGGACGTCGTTGGATGCGGCCAGAATCTCCGCCGTCTCGATAGCCTTGGTCTCGTCGCTCGAAATGATGCGCCCGAGCTTTTGCGCCCAAGGGAGCAGCGCTGCTTTCTCGGCACGCTGTCGGCCGAGATCGGACAGACCCCATTGCGGCACCGGCACATTGGCGTCGATGCGCACCTGCGGGTGGGTGATATAAAGGCCGAAGGTCATGCCGGTCAAAGCTCCACAGCGGGTCGAAATCGATCCCGCTTACACCGGGCCATTGACGCGAGTGTGAACTAGGCCCGTGTATAGGTCCAGAGCTGTGCCGGGGGGATATTCCGCACGACAAAATCATAATGCTTGATCTTGTAGCGATCCGGATTGGCGATGATCGGAGAGACCGGGCCATAGGTGATCTGCATCACCGGCCGTCCGGCCGGCATGCGGTCGAGCAGGTCTTCAAGAAGCGCGATACGGCTTTCCATCGGAAAGCTCAGCATCGGGATGGCGGAGATCACGCTGTCGAAGATGACGGACTTCATCTCCCCGAGCGTCTTGTCGAGTGCAAAAGCGTCGCCATTGATGAAATGTACGCCTTCATAGGCCTTGATCAGGTTCTGGTAGAAATCCGTCGAATATTCGATCGAAACCAGGTTCTCCGGCGCGATGCCTCGTTCCAGGATCGCCTTGGTGATGACGCCCGTGCCCGGGCCGAGTTCAAGCACGGGCAGGCCCGATGAGGAGTTGATGACGCTCGCCATGCGCTTGGCGGTGACGGAAGAGGTGGGGCAGATCGCGCCTACGCTTTTCGGGCCATCCATCCAGCCTTTGAAGAAACGGATTTCCTCGTCGAACTTCCGGCCGAGCCGTTCCTTCAAGCGTAATTCCATCTAGTTACCTCTCCCGGTTTTCATGCCTATTTGGTCGTCCGACCTCAGGGGTCAAGGTCAATGACGCAAAGGCAGGAAAGAATGTCGCAATTAGAAAACGGCATAAAAAAGGCGGCTCGGAATTTCCGGCCGCCTCGATTGTTTTATACGCGCATTGGCATCAATACATAGAGCGCATCGTCTCCCGCCGTATCGCGGACCAATGTCGGTGAGCCCGCATCCGCCAGCATGAAGATGGCGTCGTCGCCGGAAAGCTGGGCCGTGATGTCGAGAAGGTATTTGGCGTTGAAGCCGATTTCCATCGGATCGTTCTCGTATCCGACCGCAACTTCTTCCGTCGCGCTGCCCGAATCCGGGTTGTTGACCGTCAGCATCAGCTGGCCGTCCGTCAGCGCAAGCTTTACCGCGCGGCCACGCTCCGACGAAATGGTCGATACGCGATCGACGGCCTTGGTGAAGGTCTGGCAATCGACGCGCATTTCCTTGTCGTTGCCGGTCGGGATGACGCGCTGGTAGTCGGGGAACGTGCCGTCGATCAGTTTCGACGTCATGATGATGTCGGCGATCGTCAGGCGGATCTTGGCGTCGGAAACCTCGACGGTGACCAGTGCTTCCGGATCATCTACCAGCTTCTGCAGTTCACCAACCGTCTTGCGCGGAATGATGATGCCCGGCATGCCTTCCGAACCGGAAGGAGCCTGAACGTCGGCGCGTGCAAGGCGGTGACCGTCGGTGGCAACGGCGCGTAGCTTCAGATCGCCGCCAGCCTCGATCGTGTGGAAGAAGATGCCGTTCAGGTAATAACGGGTCTCTTCGGTGGAGATCGCGAACTGCGTCCGGTCGATCAGCATCTTCAGATCGGTCGCCTTCAGCTTGAACGTATGGCTGAACGAACCGGCGGTCAGATCCGGGAAATCGGTTTCCGGCAGGCACTGCAGCGAGAATTTCGAACGGCCGGACTGGACCGTCATGGAGCCGCCATCAGGATTGGTGGCGAGCAGGACTTCCGAACCGTCGGGCAGCTTGCGCACGATTTCGTAGAGAAGATGTGCGGGAACCGTGGTCGCGCCGGCCTGCTCGACCATCGCCGGAACGGATTCGGTGATCTCCAGATCCAGGTCCGTCGCCTTCAGTTCGACGCTGGCGTCGGAAGCGCGCATCAGAACGTTGGAAAGGATCGGAATTGTGTTGCGGCGCTCGACCACGCGGTGAACGTGGCTCAACGACTTAAGAAGATTGGACCGCTCGAGAGTAATACGCATGGACTCAACCGCTTTCGACCTGGGTGTCCCGGGAGGCGGGGCACCGGATATTCTTCGGCTTTCGCAAGCCGGACGATGTGGAGGGGCAAAATGGCAGAGATCAGCCTTTGAACGCAAGAGCATATGCGGGGTGTCCGCTTCATTTCGGCACTTGCAATAGACCTGCACACAGAAAACTTGGGCCCGTGCCGCTTGCGGGCCGCCATCGCCTTGACCATAAAGGGCTTATGATCATCCAACTGAATTGCGAAGCTCGTGGCTGGACCTGCTGAAGCGACCCGCGGCTACCGCGTCGCCAATACTTTTGTGCCTTCGCGCCCGCTGGAGCCGGCGCTTTATCTCGTTGCCACGCCAATCGGCAATCTCGGCGATATCACGCTGCGCGCGCTTGAAACGCTCGCCGGTGCCGATGTGCTGGCCTGCGAAGATACGCGCGTCACCCGCGTACTTCTCGATCGCTATGGCATCGCCAACAAACCTTACGCCTATCACGAGCATAATGCCGATGAGATGGGGCCAAGGCTGCTGGCGGCACTGGAACAGGGAAAGTCCGTGGCTCTGGTCTCCGATGCCGGCACGCCGCTTGTCTCCGATCCGGGTTATCGGCTCGGACAGCTGGCCATCGAGGCGGGCCATCGGGTAGTCCCCATTCCGGGCGCTTCGGCGCCTCTCGCCGCGCTGGTTGCTTCCGGTCTTCCGAATGATGCCTTCCTGTTTGCCGGTTTTCTGCCGGTGAAGGAAAAAGGACGCCGCGACCGACTGGCGGAACTGTCGAAAATTCCCGCAACGCTGATATTCTTTGAATCTCCGCATCGCATTACCGCCACGCTGGCCTCCGCTGCCGATGTTCTGGGGCCGGGCCGCGCGGCTTGTGTTGGGCGCGAACTGACCAAGGCCTTCGAGGAGATCAGCCGCGCGTCGCTCGGAGAGCTTGCTGAAGCCTTCGACGGTCGCAACGTCAAGGGTGAGATCGTCTTCCTCGTCGGGCCGCCTGCCTATGATGATGTGCCGGCGGCTGTCGATGTCGATGTGCTGCTGGAGGAGCTGGCATCATCCATGCCCGCGGCAAAGGCTGCGGCGGAAGCGGCACGTCTGACAGGCCTTTCGAAGCGAGACCTCTATCAACGGCTGGTTACCATGAAAGATGCCGCCATGAAGGACAAGGATGAGGGCTGATGGGGCGCGGAGCCGAGGACAGGCGGCATAAACGCCGGCGCGCCGAACGGCGCGGCCACGTCTCCGAATATCTCGCAGCTCTCTATCTTCTCTTTAAAGGGTATCGGATACTGAAGTTCCGATACCGGACACGGCTTGGCGAAATCGATATCGTCGCCCGCAAAAACACTCTTATCCTGTTTGTCGAGGTCAAGGCGCGCGCCCGAGAAGCTGACGCGATCGATGCGGTCGGTTACGGCGCCCAAAGGCGGATAAGGGCTGCAAGTGATATCTGGCTGTCGCGCCGCCGTGACGCCCATCTTCTATCCTGCCGTTACGATATTATCGCCGTCCTGCCCTGGCGTTTGCCCCGGCATTTTCCGGATGCTTTTTGACGGTGTTGTGAAGTTTTTGCAAAGCTGTGCAAACGTCACAAATCTGAAACAGAACTGTTAAGAGCCTGTCACGGGCAAGCCCTATTGCGATCCTCGATCCAACCAAGGCGGAGAGGACGTAACCATGACCATGATCAAGAAATTTTCGATGGCCGCGATGGCAGTTGCAATGTCTGCAACCTCCTCGCTCGCAGCAACAAACATCACCTGGTGGCACGGCATGGGCGGCCGCAACGGTGAAGTCATCAACGAAGTCTCGCAGAAGTTCAACGCTTCGCAGACCGCCTGCAACCTGACGCCGATCTCCAAGGGCACCTACGAGGAAGCTCTGGCAACCGGCATCGCCGCTTTCCGTTCGGGCGAACAGCCGAACATCCTCCAGGTCTTCGACGCTGGTGCAGCCACCATCATCAACGCCAAGGGCGCAACCGTTGCTGCTGAAGATCTGATCAACAACGCAGGTTACAAGTTCGACCGCAACGCGTTCATCGAAGGCGTTCGTTATTTCTACGCCGACTCGAAGGGCAAGTTCATCGGCATGCCGTTCAACTCTTCGGCTCCGATCATGTACGTCAACCCGCAGGCTTTCGAAAAGGCCGGCGTTGCCGTTCCGAAGACCTGGGAAGAGTTTGAAACTGTCGCTCCGAAGCTCAAGGAAGCCGGCTTCATCCCGATGACCGCTTCGCAGCTGACCTGGCAGTTCACCGAGAACTTCTTCTCGCGCCAGAACATCCAGTTCGCAAACAACAACAACGGTTACGACAGCGTTGTCGACACCAAGATGAACCTCACTGACAAGAACCTTGTCATGATGTTCGAAAAGCTGAAGGCTTGGTCTGACGCAGGTCTCTACAAGTTCTACGGCGCAAGCTGGAACGACAACCAGAAGCCTTTCGAAGAAGGCAAGGTTGCTATGTGGATCGGTTCTTCCGGTTCCTTCGGTGGCCTGCAGAAGACCGCTTCCATGCCATTCTCGGCTGATTTCCTTCCCTACTGGTCGAGCATCAAGGGCGCCGGCACCAACACCTTCATCGGTGGCGCTGCACTCTTTGCAATGGCCGGCAAGCCGGAAGCCGAAAACAAGTGCACGGCTGACTTCTTCCAGTTCCTGACCTCGCCGGAAATCCAGAAGTTCTACCACCAGGCTACCGGTTACGTCGCCATCACCAAGGCTGCTTACGAACTGGCCAAGAAGGAAGGCTACTACGAAAAGACCCCGGTTGCTGAAGTCGGCATCAAGCAGCTGATGCTGCCGTCGGGCGAATGGTCCAAGGGCTACCGCCTCGGCTTCTACCCGCAGATCCGTTCCATCATGGAACGCGAATACAACAAGATCTTCTCGGGCGAAACGACCGTTCAGAAGGCCTTCGAAACCATCGAGAAGGAAGGCAACGACCTCCTCACCCGTTTCGCCAAGACCGCTGGCTGATAGCCATCTCCCATCATGGTCCGTCCGCTCCCTATAAGGGGCGGGCGGGCTCTTTTGTAATTGCAAGAAAGGGGAGAACTCGTGGCCTATACGACGTCACAACCGCAGCCCGGCGGTTTCCTGTCCCGTCTCGGTTTCGGGGGCAAGGCACGCAGCAGGAAGACTGCCGTCGCGGCGGAAGAAATGAAGCGTGTGCAGTTCACCTCGCCCGTTCTGCCCTATCTGTTTCTTTTCCCGCAGCTCGCGGTGATCTTCATCTTTTTCTACTGGCCCTCGGTCCAGGCGGTAAGTTCGTCCTTTTACCTTGAGGACCCGTTCGGCTTCGGCTCCACCTTCGTGGGCTTGAGCAACTACACCGATGTGATCTTCAGCTCTGAATACCAGTCGATTGCGCTGTTCACGGCCGTTTTCACTGTGCTCGTCACCTTCCTGTCGCTTTCGCTGGGATTGCTGCTCGCCGTCAAGGCCGACCGCGTCATCCGTGGCGCCTCGACCTACAAGACGTTGCTCATCGCCATCTACGCCATCGCAGCCCCCGTTTCGGGCCTGATCGGCATGATGATCTTCGACCAGCATGTCGGCCCCTTCGTGAAGATGATGTCTTATTTCGGCTGGCATATGCAGGTTGGCCTGAACTATTACGACACGGCCTTCGCCATGACGGTTGTCGCCGTCTGGAAGCAGATCCCCTACAATTTCATCTTCTTCCTGTCGGGTCTGCAGAACGTGCCGGTCTCCGTGCGCGAAGCGGCAATGATCGACTGCCGCTCGGGCATGCGCCGTTTCTGGACGGTCATCCTTCCGCTTCTGGCGCCGACCGCCTTTTTCCTCCTGACCATCAACGTCACCTACGCGCTGTTCGACACGTTCGGCATCATCGACGTCATGGTCAAGGACAAGCCCGCCAACAACCCGGTCACGCTGGTCTACAAGGTCTATGCCGACGGTTTCCGCGGCAATGACATCGGCGGCTCTTCGGCCCAGTCGGTCATCCTGATGATCGTGGTTTTCGTCCTCACCATCTTCCAGTTCCGCTTCATCGAGCGGCGCGTCCACTACAATTGAGAGGACAGACCATGTATCGCACCAAGTTTTCCGATCATCTCGTCCTCATCCTCGGCTCGCTGTTTCTCTGCATGCCGGTCGTGGTCGCTTTCATGACGTCCACCCACACGGCAGCTGACATTCACATGAATGGCCTGTCGCTCGCCTGGGGCGACAACTTCATCGCCACCTACGAAAAGGTGCTGACGCAGAAGGGCGGCTTTACCGGCGATATCACCGGCGCTCGCATGGTGATGAACTCGTTGATCCTCGGTGTCGGTTTCGCCATCGGCAAGATTCTCCTGTCGATGATGGCCGCCTATGCCATCGTCTATTTCCGTTTCCCCATGGCGACACTCTCCTTCTGGGTGATCTTCACCACCCTGCTTCTGCCGCTCGAAGTGCGCATCATGCCCTCCTATCAGGTCATGTCGGATCTCGGGCTGCTGAACACCTATAGCGGCCTGATCGTGCCTTTGCTGGCCTCGGCCACCGGCACCTTCTACTTCCGCCAGTTCTTCAAGTCCGTGCCGGAAGAACTGCTGGAAGCGGCTCGAATCGATGGTGCAGGTCCGTTCAAGTTCTTCATCGACATTCTGGTGCCGATCTCGCGCACCATGATCGCCGCGATCTTCATCATCATGTTCGTCTATGGCTGGAACCAGTATCTCTGGCCGATGATGATGACGACCGACGAGAGCTTCTTCACGCTGATGCGCGGCATCAAATCCATCCTTCAGGTCTGGGTCGGCTCGAACATCCCCGATTACAACGAGGCATTCGCCCTGGCGGTTCTCGCCATGCTCCCGCCCGTGGCAATCGTGGTGATCTTCCAGAGCTGGTTCATCAAGGGCCTGACCGAAAGCGACAAGTAAGGAAAACGACAATGGCCGCGATCGACATCAGCAGCGTTGGCAAGATTTATAACGGCGGCGTCCGTGCCGTCACCGATATCGACCTCGACATAAAGGACGGCGAGTTCATCGTCCTCGTCGGCCCTTCCGGCTGTGGCAAGTCCACGCTTCTGCGCATGGTCGCAGGCCTTGAGGCCATTTCCGAAGGCACGGTGAAGATCGGTGACCGCGTGGTCAACGAGGTCGAACCCGCCGACCGGGACATCGCCATGGTGTTCCAGAACTATGCGCTCTACCCGCATATGACGGTGCGCCAGAACCTCGAATACGGGTTGAAGAACCGCAAGACGCCGAAGGCCGAGATCGATGCTCGCGTAGCCGAGGCCGCCCGCATGCTCGAAATCACCCAGTATCTGGATCGCAAGCCGCGCGCGCTTTCCGGTGGTCAGCGCCAGCGTGTTGCCATGGGCCGCGCCATCGTCCGCAAGCCCGCGGCCTTCCTTTTCGATGAGCCGCTGTCGAACCTCGATGCCAAGCTGCGCGTTTCCATGCGCGGCGAGATCAAGCGCCTGCAGCGCCGCCTCGGCACGACCTCGATCTACGTCACCCATGACCAGTTGGAAGCGATGACGCTTGCCGATCGTCTCGTCGTCCTCAACGGTGGAAAGATCGAGCAGGTCGGTTCGCCGCTGGATGTCTATCACACCCCGGCCTCAACCTTCGTGGCTAGCTTCATCGGCTCTCCGGCCATGAACCTTGTCAAGGCGGAGCTGCAGGGCGACAGGCTCGCCATCGGCCCGTCGCAGATTTCGCTCAACGGTTACGCGCCGACCTCCGGTGCCGTAACCGTCGGCCTGCGCGCCGAAGACCTGCGCGTGGTATCGTCTGCCGAAGGCATGCCCTTCACCGTCGAATATGTCGAGGAACTCGGCTCGCAGCGTCTCGCCCACGGTCTGGTCGGCGATCAGGCCGTGACGATTGCGCTGTCCGGCGAAGCCGAAATCACGGACAGCATGCGGCTTTCGATCGACCCGTCGAAGCTGCATTTCTTCGACGCCGAGACAGGCAGGCGTCTGGATGTGCGTGCGCCCGCAACGGCAGTCGCCGCAGTGGCCGAGCCGGTCGCCTGAAGCGCCGGATCCATGCGAGTTTGATCTGTGCGGCCGGGATTGTTCCCGGCCGCATTGCTTTCGGGCCTATGCCATCCTAAATCAGGCAAGCCCAAATTCAGGCGGCATCTTTATCGGGGACGAAACTCATGGCGCATGTTCGCAAGGTCGCAATCCAGATGGACCATATTTCCAGCATCAACATTGCTGGCGATTCCACCTTCGCAATGACCTTGGAGGCCCAATCCCGCGGCTACGAGCTTTTCCATTACACGCCCGATCGCCTGACCATGCGCGACGGCAAGATCTTTGCGGCGGTTGAGCCGCTGCAGGTTCGCGACATCAAGGGTGACCATTTCACGCTTGGTGAAAAGCAGCGCGTCGATCTCTCTCAGATGGACGTCGTGCTTCTGCGCCAGGATCCGCCCTTCGACATGGGTTACATCACCTCGACCCATCTTCTTGAGCGCGTTCATCCGAAGACGCTCGTCGTCAACGACCCGGCCTGGGTGCGCAATTCGCCGGAAAAGATCTTCGTCACCGAATTCGCCGACCTGATGCCGCCGACCTTGATCTCGCGTGATCCGGAAGAAATCGCCGCCTTCCGCCAGGAGCTGGGCGACATCATCCTGAAGCCACTTTACGGCAATGGCGGCGCCGGCGTTTTCCATTCCGCCCGCGATGATCGCAACTTCACCTCGCTTCTGGAAATGTTCGGCCAGATGTATCGCGGCGAGCCCTATATCGCCCAAGGTTATCTGAAAGAGGTCCGCAAGGGCGACAAGCGCATCCTGCTCGTTGATGGCGAGCCGGTCGGCGCAATCAACCGTGTCCCGGCCGAAACCGACAGCCGCTCCAACATGCACGTTGGCGGTCGCGCCGAGCCGACCGAGTTGACGACCCGCGAAAAGGAAATCTGCGCCCGCATCGGACCTGCCCTGCGCGAGCGCGGCTTCATCTTCGTCGGCATCGATGTGATCGGCGACTACATGACCGAGATCAACGTGACCTCGCCGACCGGCATCCGCGAAGTGAAGAAATTCGGCGGCGCCGATGTCGCAAGCCTGATGTGGGATGCGATCGAAGCCAAGCTCAACTGAGGTTAGTCTTCGATGTGACGGAGAGGCGCCTGACCGGGCGCCTTTTTTGTTTCGTTTGTTCGATTTTTGTTCTTGTTTTAATTCTTGCGCCGTGTCAGCTTATGGTTGTGGTGGCGCGAAGGCAGGCCGTGGGGCAGGGCAGTCGTTCCGGACATGATCTGTGGGAGCGATTGGCATGGTTTCACGCGTCAGTACCATTGCATTCCAGGGCATAGAAGGCGTTCCCGTCGACGTTCAGGTCATGGTCGGCCCGGGCAAGATGGGCATGCATATCGTCGGCCTGCCGGACAAGGCGGTTGCAGAAAGTCGCGAGCGGGTACAGGCCGCACTCCATGCCTCCGGCCTCGCCATGCCGCCGAAAAAGGTGACGGTCAATCTCGCGCCGGCGGATCTGCCCAAGGAAGGCTCCCATTTCGATCTGGCCATCGCACTCGGCCTGATGACGGCACTTGGTGCCATTCCGGGAGATGCGGTCTCCGATCATGTCGTCATCGGCGAATTGAACCTCGATGGCACGCTGGCGGCCGTCGCCGGCGCGCTTCCCGCAGCGATCAGCGCCAATGCCGTCGGCAAAGGTTTGATCTGCCCTGCAGATAGCGGATCGGAAGCGGCCTGGGCCGGACCGGATGTCGATATTATCGCCCCGCGCAGCCTGATCGCGCTCGCCAATCATTTTCGCGGTACTCAGGTCATCTCGAGGCCACAGCCCGCCATTCGGGCACTCCCGGCCAATTTGCCGGATCTGGCCGAGATCAAGGGGCAGGAAAGCGCCAAGCGGGCCTTGGAAGTCGCGGCGGCTGGCGGACATAATCTGCTTTTTGTCGGTCCTCCAGGATCAGGCAAGTCGATGCTGGCGGCCCGGCTTCCCTCCATCCTGCCACCGCTTTCGGCAGCCGAACTGCTGGAAGTCTCGATGATCCATTCGATCGCCGGCCAGCTTTCAGGCGGAAAACTCTCGGATCGCCGACCCTATCGCACGCCCCATCATTCGGCCACCATGGCGGCACTTGTCGGCGGCGGCCTGCGGGCAAAACCGGGCGAGGCGTCGCTTGCCCATCACGGTGTCCTGTTTCTCGACGAGTTTCCTGAATTCTCGCCGCAGGTACTGGATGCCCTGCGCCAGCCGCTGGAGACCGGCGAATGTGTCATCGCCCGCGCCAATCACCGTGTTTCCTATCCGGCCAGTATCCAGCTCATCGCGGCGATGAACCCCTGCCGCTGCGGAATGGCGGGTGAACCCGGTCATTCCTGCGCCCGCGGACCGCGCTGTGCATCGGATTATCAGGCCCGCATTTCCGCGCCGTTGATGGATCGTATCGATATCCGCATCGACGTGCCGGCGGTGTCCGCATCGGACCTGATCCGGCCTGCGCCTGCCGAAAGCAGCGCCGACGTCGCCAAACGCGTTTATGCAGCGAGAGAACTGCAGCAGGATCGTTATCTTGCGGCGGGCCTGTCGGGGCCGCTCACCAATGCGCGCTGCTCGACCGCACTGATCGAGAAGGTGGCGGAGCCTGATGCGTCCGGCCTGCAACTGCTGAGGGATGCGGCGGAGAAACTGAAATTCTCCGCTCGCGGATATCATCGGGTTCTGAAAGTCGCCCGCACACTCGCCGATCTCGACGGAAAGCCGACCGTCGGCCGGCTGCATCTGGCGGAGGCGATTTCCTACCGCATGGCCAGCGAGCTGCTGGCCATCGCAGCGGCTTGAGGGGAGGGGGAGAGCAATTCCAGCGAAACTGGGAACCGGTTTTGCGTCCGGAAATGCTCTAGCCGCCCAGTCCGTCGAACAGCGCGGTCGAAAGATAACGCTCTGCGAAGGACGGGATGATGACGACGATCGTCTTGTCGGCATTTTCGGGGCGGCTGCCCACTTCGATGGCTGCCTTCAGAGCTGCACCGGAGGAAATGCCGACCGGCACGCCTTCGAGAGCGGCCACATGGCGGGCCGTCTCCAGAGCGTCGGCGCTCGCAACCGTGACGATCTCGTCATAGATCTTCGTATCGAGGATCTTTGGCGCAAAGCCCGCGCCGATGCCCTGGATCTTGTGCGGACCGGGTTCGCCGCCGGAAAGAACGGGCGATTCCTTCGGCTCGACGGCAATGACCTTCAGGTCAGGCTTGCGGCCCTTAAGCACCTGGCCGACGCCGGTGATCGTGCCGCCGGTGCCGATGCCGGCAACAAAGATGTCCACCTTTCCGTCGGTATCGTTCCAGATTTCCTCGGCCGTCGTCTTGCGGTGGATTTCCGGATTGGCCTCATTTTCGAACTGCTGCGGAATGATCGCATCCGGAAGCGTTGCGGCAAGTTCTTCCGCCTTGGCGATCGCGCCCTTCATGCCCTTCGGGCCTTCGGTCAGAACCAGTTCCGCACCAAGCAGCGCCAGCATCTTGCGACGCTCTACGGACATGGTTTCCGGCATGGTCAGGATCAGCTTGTAACCCTTGGCGGCAGCCGCAAAGGCAAGCGCGATACCGGTATTGCCCGAGGTCGGCTCGACAAGCGTGGTCTTGCCGGCAGTGATCTTGCCCTGTGCTTCCAGGCTTTCGATCATCGCAACGCCGATCCGGTCCTTGACCGATGCGATCGGGTTGAAGAACTCGAGCTTGGCGAGGATCGTGGCCTTCACGCCCTTTTCCTTCGCCAGCTTGTCCAGCCTTACGAGTGGCGTGTCACCGATCGTCTCGGTGATCGAGGAATAGATGCGGCCACGGCCCGGTTTGTTCACCGACATTGTCGTTTCTCCACTAGAACAGTTGGTCGAAAAATAGTGTTCGAAGGGGCAACAAGCGAGGACGATTTCGTCTCGGGACATCAAAAAAAGGCGAAATATCCTTCTATCGATGACGGGCCTGGCGCAAAGCCATGCTGCAGTTGAAGCAATCTTGATAGCCGTCAACGTCGGCGCGCGCCGTTTGGCGCCACGCCCTTGCGTCGATCAAGTCAAACGCCGGTCGAGCCGAAACCTCCGGTACCGCGTACGGTCTCCGTCGTTTCGCTGATTTCGGCTACCTGCACCTGCGTCACCGGCGCAATAACCATCTGGGCGATGCGCATGCTGCGGGTGATGACGAAATCGTCTTCGCCGAGATTGATCAGCAGCACCTTCACCTCGCCGCGATAATCGCTGTCGATCGTGCCGGGCGTGTTGAGGCAGGTGATGCCGTTCTTGAAGGCAAGGCCGGAGCGCGGACGGATCTGCGCCTCGAAACCTGGAGGGACCTCGAAGATGAAGCCTGTCGGCACCAAAGCGCGCTTGCCTGGAGCCAGCGTCATCGGTTCGTTTTCGGCCACCGCAGCACGCAAATCCATGCCGGCGGCACCGGTGGTTTCATAGGAGGGAAGATCCAGGCCATCGCCATTCGGCAGGCGGACGAGATTGAGCTTGGGGGAAGACGGGGTGTGAGCGTTCATCATTCCATTAGCCCGGTCACGGCTGCCGAGGTCAAACACGAATTGAAACTTATCCACTAAGTCGCTAGATACGCGGCAACTCGAAGGATTGTTGCTGACATGGCCGAAACTCTGGCAGAGGCGGTTTCTCGCCGCCGTACATTTGCGATCATCGCCCACCCGGACGCGGGCAAGACGACGCTGACCGAAAAACTGCTTCTGTTCGGCGGTGCCATTCAGCTCGCCGGTGAGGTCAAGGCGAAGAAGGATCGCATCCAGACGCGGTCCGACTGGATGAAGATCGAGCGCGAGCGCGGCATTTCGGTCGTTACCTCGGTGATGACCTTCGAATACAATGACAAGGTCTTCAACATCCTCGATACGCCGGGTCACGAAGACTTCGCCGACGATACCTATCGCACGCTGACGGCGGTCGATGCTGCCATCATGGTCATCGACGCCGCCAAGGGTATCGAGCCGCGTACGCTGAAGCTTTTCGAAGTCTGCCGCATGCGCGACATCCCGATCATCACCTTCGTCAACAAGATGGACCGCGAAAGCCGCGACATCTTCGAGATTCTCGATGAGGTCGAAGAGAAGCTGGCGCTGGATACCGCTCCGATCACCTGGCCGATCGGCCGCTCCAAAAGCTTCTGCGGCTCCTATCATCTTGCCGAAAACAAGGTGCGTGGTCCTGATAGCGAAGAGGCGATCTCGGTCAACGGCCCGCAGGCCGTCATGGACCGCCTGCCGGAAAACGAGCGCGCCGCTTTCGTCGAAGAGGTGGAGCTGGCGCTTGAAGCCTGCCGCCCGTTCGACCGCCAGGCCTTCCTCGAAGGCCATATGACGCCGGTCTTCTTCGGTTCGGCACTGCGCAATTTCGGTGTGCGTGACCTGATCAATGCGCTCGGCGATTTCGCCCCGCCGCCGCGCGACCAGGTGGCCGATATCCGCACCGTCCATGCCGCCGAAGACAAGATGACGGCCTTCGTCTTCAAGATCCAGGCAAACATGGACCCCAACCACCGCGACCGTATCGCGTTTGCGCGTATCTGCTCCGGCAAGCTGGAGCGCGGCATGAAGGCAAGGCTTGCCCGCACCGGCAAGCAGCTCGGCCTCACCGCGCCGCAGTTCTTTTTCGCCTCGCAGCGCCACATTGCCGATACGGCCTATGCCGGCGACGTGGTCGGCATTCCGAACCACGGCACGCTTCGTATCGGCGACACGCTGACCGAAGGCGAGTCGCTGGTCTTCCAGGGCGTCCCGAACTTCTCGCCGGAAATTCTCCGCCGCGTGCGGTTGGGGGATGCGATGAAGGCAAAAAAGCTCAAGGAAGCCCTGCAGCAGATGGCGGAAGAAGGCGTCGTGCAGCTCTTCCAGCCGGAAGATGGCTCGCCTGCCATCGTCGGCGTCGTCGGCGCGCTGCAGCTCGACGTGTTGAAGGAGCGGCTTTCAGCGGAATACAGCCTGCCGGTCTCTTTCGAAATGTCGCGCTTCTCTGTCTGCCGCTGGATTTCGTCGGACAACAAGGTGGATCTGGAGAAATTCCTCACCGTCAAGCGCGGTGATATCGCCCGCGATCTCGATGGCGATCCGGTATTCCTGGCCCAGGATGCGTTTTCGCTGCGTTATGAAGCTGAGCGTTATCCGTCGATCAAGATGGCCGCCATCAAGGAATATCACGTCGCCAAGGCAGCGTGATAAAAGGCGGCGTGATCCCGATCAATCGATCTTCAGCTCCGACCTGCCGCTGGTGAGGTCGGAAATCAGCCGCGACACGGCCTCGACCTCTGCTTCCGGTACGCGAAGCACGAGGTCGGCCCCGGTTGCGGTAAACTGCTCCTCGGCGATGCCGAGGTCGACGATCGCCTGAAGCCGCGCCTTGACGCGCGCCAGATCCGAAAAGTCGAGCCGCACGTGACCTTCCACGGAAGGCTTCAGCTCCACCATCGGAGCGCTTCTCAGGCATGCGGCCGCCGTGCCGCCATAGGCTCGCACCAGACCGCCGCTGCCGAGCAATATCCCGCCGAACCACCGGGTCACGATCACCACGACATTGGTCAAAGATTGGCCGTCGATTGCGGCCAGGATCGGTTTTCCCGCCGTGCCGCTCGGCTCTCCGTCATCGGAAAACCGATAGGCCGCCCCGATCCGCCATGCCCAGCAATTGTGGTTGGCGCCGGCCTCTGCATGGGCAGCAATCGCCGCCTTCGCTTCCTCTTCGGTCGCGATCGGGAGCGCGATCGCCAGAAACCGGCTTTTCTTGATGATCTGCTCGAATGTTGCTGTCTGCTCTAGCTGGAACATTATTGAGCTTTATCGCCCGGATTACCGCAATGGAAGTGGCCCGCACCTTCCGTCACACCTGATCGATTTAGGCAATCTCCTTCACTACGAGATATTCCATCGGATATCTCGTAGTGCCATACTGGGTTCCATTCTGTTCGGGGGAGCCCATCATGCTGAAGCTGATCAGCGCCGTTACCATTGCCTTTCTGTCCATCTGTAGCACCTCCGTCTGGGCGCGGCCATTTACCGACGCGGGTGGCCGCACTGTCGAGATTCCGGACAATGTCACCCGTGTCCTGACTGCCGGTCCTCCGGCTTCCGTTCTTGTTTATGTGCTCGCGCCCGAAAAGCTGACCGGCTGGGTGCGCGAACCGAGCGGTGAGGAAAAGCAGTTCCTGCTCCCCTCCGTCCGTGATCTGCCGACCTATGGTCGACTGACGGGCCAGGGCGGCACCGCCAATATGGAGGCGGTCATCGCGGCAAAACCCGATCTCATCATCGATGTCGGCTCCGTCAACCCGACCTATATTTCGCTGGCCGACAAGGTGCAGCAGCAGACCGGTATTTCCTACGTGTTGATTGACGGCAGTTTTGCGAATTCGGCAAAAACACTGCGCCAGGTCGGAGAGCTGCTCGGCGTTACGCCGCGTGCAGAAGAGCTTGCGGCCTATGCCGAAACCACGCTGAAGGATCTGGGCGAGGGGCTTGCCAAAGTGCCGGCCGGCGAACGGCCGAAGGTCTATTATGGCCGTGGCCCGGAAGGGCTGGAGACGGGGCTTTCCGGCTCGATCAACCTCGAGATCCTCGAAGCTGCCGGCGCCACCAATGTCGCGGCCGCTGCCGGCAAGGGCGGGCTCACCAATGTCTCGCTGGAGCAGGTGCTCGGCTGGAACCCGGAAATCATCCTCGGTGCCAGCCCGAAATTCATTTCCGCGGTAAAGAACGATCCATCCTGGGCAAGCGTTGCGGCGGTCAAAAATGGCAAGGTGTTTGCCGCACCATCGCTTCCCTTCGGCTGGTTCGACTCGCCCCCCGGCATCAATCGCCTGATCGGCATCCGCTGGCTGGAAGCGCTGCTTTATCCCAAAACCTTTGACGTGGACCTGAAGGCGGATGTGCAGAAATTCTTCAAGCTCTTCTATCAGGTCGAGGTCACGGATGCTCAGCTCGATACCCTTCTGAAGGGCGCGATCGAAAAGCACTGATGAACAGCGCGCAAGATCCTGATCGCGGAAACCGGAAGCTGGTCGTCTTCGGCATCCTTGGTGTAACCGTGCTGGCGATGGCCTCGATGGCGATCGGCAAATATTCGGTGCCACCCTCGGCTATCCTGCGCGTTCTCTTTGCCGGTTTGACCGGTGGTCAGCCGGATGTCGATCCGATCCAGCAGACGGTGATCTGGAATGTCCGTCTGCCGCGGGTGATTGCGGGCCTACTGATCGGTGCGGCATTGGCTGCGGCCGGTGCCACCTATCAGGGCCTGTTTCGCAATCCGCTCGTTTCTCCGGATATTCTCGGCGTGTCTGCAGGTGCCAGTCTCGGCGCAGTGCTCGCCATCTTCCTGAAAATGCCGGTGCCTGTCATCCAGCTCATGAGCTTTTTCGGCGGGCTGCTGGCCGTCGCAGCCGTTTACGGCGTGGGAGCCGCCGTGCGCGGCCGTGACCCTGTGCTGACGCTGGTCCTGGCCGGCGTCGCGATCGGTGCCATCGTCGGCGCGGGTATCTCACTGGTCAAGATCCTTGCCGATCCCTATGACCAGCTGCCGGCCATCACCTATTGGCTGCTTGGCAGCCTCACGGCCGTTACCCGCGCTGATGTCGGCTCCATCCTGCCGGCCATGGTCATCGGTCTTCTGCCGCTTGTGGCTCTGCGCTGGCGCATGAATGTCATGACACTGGGCGATGAAGAGGCTCAGACGCTGGGTGTCGATACCAGACTGATGCGTCTGGCGCTGATTTTCGGTGCAACGCTGATCACGGCCGCCTCCGTGTCGATTGCCGGTATCGTCGGATGGGTTGGTCTGGTGATCCCGCATGTCGCGCGATTGCTGGTCGGCCCGGACTTCCGCCGGCTTCTGCCCGCCGCGCTTTTGCTTGGCGGCGGCTACATGCTGGTCGTCGACACCCTGGCGCGCAGCGTGGCGCTGGCCGAAATCCCGCTCGGTATCCTGACCGCCGTCGTCGGAGCGCCGTTCTTCCTCTGGCTGCTCGCATCCGGCAAGAGAGGCTGGTCCTGATGCTGGAGCTGCGTGATCTCGCCTTCGGTTACGGCACTCGCCAGGTCGGCGGCGGCGTCAGCCTGATCTTGCGCCCCGGCGAGGTTCTGGCGTTGCTCGGGCCCAACGGTGCCGGCAAGACGACCTTGTTCAAGACCATGCTCGGCCTTTTGGCTCCACTCGGCGGAGAGGTTTTTCTCGATACCGCGCCGCTCGAAACACTCGATCGAAAAGAGCGAGCAAGGTGCATCGCCTATGTGCCGCAGGCGCATGCCGCCCTGTTTCCATTCACCGTGCGTGATGTCGTTCTGATGGGACGTGCGGCACAGGTAGCGCCCTTTTCCGCACCTGGCCGTACCGATCGCGAGGTGGCATCGGCCGCACTCGAAAGGCTAGGCATGGCGCATCTTTCGGACCGGCCCTATACCGAAATTTCGGGTGGCGAACGGCAGATGACACTCATTGCCCGTGCCTTGGCGCAACAGCCGAAAGTGCTGGTCATGGATGAACCCGCAGCCAGTCTGGACTACGGCAACCAGATGCGGGTGCTCGGCCATGTCCGCCGGTTGGCGAGCGAAGGCATGGCGGTGGTGCTCTCCACCCACAATCCCGATCATGTCTTCATGGTCGCCGATCGCGTTGCCATGCTGCACGAGGGACGTCTGGCAGGGCTCGGGGCCCCGGCGGATGTTCTGACGGTTGAGCGGGTGAAACAGCTTTATAACATCGAGGTGGTGATGGGCGTGCTGCCGGGCGGCAGCTCCAAGGTCTGCTCACCGCGTCTTGGACCAGGAGATTGAGAATGGTGCGCGAGAACGAAATCCGTCAGAACGAGGTGTCGGTGACGCCGCCAGCGCCGACTGATGCGGGCCTTACCTTCATCGGTGTCATTTCGACGCCCTGGACATCCCGCATGGAAACGCCTCGCCAGGGTCGGCATGACGGGCCGCTTTGCAGGATCGAGATCTATGAGCCATGGGTTGCGGCGCTGAAAGGCGTCGAGGTCTTCGAGCGGCTCGAAATTCTCTATTGGCTTCATCAGTCGCGCAGGGATCTGGTGCTGCAGAGCCCGGCGAGCAATGGCGAAGTGCATGGCACATTTTCGCTGCGCTCGCCTGTCCGGCCGAACCCGATCGGAACCTCCATCGTCAAGCTGGAAGGTGTCGAAGGCAATGTGCTTCTGGTGCGCGGACTTGATTGTCTCGACAGCACGCCGCTGATCGATTTGAAGCCGGATCGCACCCTGTTCAAGCCGATCGCGCCGCCGCAGCCCGGTGACTACCAGACTGACGTAAACGCTCCGACTGCGCATTATTGTCAGAAGGCTTGAGCCGTCAGGCGTAAGGCACCGTCCCTGACGTATTTACAACCATTCGTCTCTTGAATGAAGCAAGGTTCTTGGCTCCCTTTAAGCGGGGATGGTCCCATGCCGGACCGCCCCGACCCTTCGGTTTGGAAGGGCCTTATTTCATGCATTTAGGAGCAATCACATGATTGAAGCCATTTTTGCCTTTCGCGCCAAACCCGGCAAGGAAGACCAGCTTCGCGAAGCGACATTGGCAATCGTCGAGCCCACGCGACGCGAGGAAGGCTGCATCCAGTTTGTAGTCCTTGAGGACATCAATACACCCGGCACCTTCTTCATCCGCGAAACATGGCGGGATCAGGCAGCCTTGGATGAACATTTTGCGCAGCCCTATCTCAAGGCGCTTGGCGAGATTCACAAGGAAATTCTGGCCGAACCGCTCAAGCAGCACACGCTCAAGGTTTACGACTGAGCGAGGAAATTCTGTTGGCGGCGAATGGGGCGGAATCTCTCCGCCCCACGAATGTGATCAGTCGATAGCGACCATCACGTCCGAAGCCTTGATCACGGCATAGGCGTCGGAACCGACGGTAAGTTCGAGCTCGTCTACTGCTTCGTTGGTGATCGAAGAGGTGACGATCAGGCCGTTGCCGAGGTCGATGCGCACATGGGCCGTTGTTGCGCCCTTCTTGACGTCGACGACCTTGCCCTTGAAACGATTGCGTGCGCTGATCTTCATCGTGGTTCTCCTATGCCAGATTGAGTGGCCGCCAACCAATCCGGTGTACGGCCGCCTGTCAAGCGGGACGGATGCCCGTCAATCCGTCGTCAGGTCCTTGAGAAAATCGTCGCACCAGCGGTTGATGTCGTATTCCAGAAGATGGTTCATCATCTTTTCCCAGCGCTGCTTGCGCTCGTCGAGCGACATGCTGAGGCCGCGGGCGATGGCATGTGCCGTGCCCTCGATATCGTAAGGGTTGACCAGCAAAGCGCCGGTCAACTCGCGGGCAGCACCGGCAAAACGCGAGAGCACCAGCACGCCCGGATCTTCCGGGTCTTGGGCTGCTACATATTCCTTGGCGACGAGGTTCATGCCGTCGCGTAGCGGCGTGACGAGCCCGATCTTGGCAAGGCGGTAGAGGCCGGCCAGAAGAGGTCGCGGCACGGACCGGTTCACATAGCGGATTGGGGTCCAGTCGACCTGGCCGAGAGCGCCGTTGACGCGTCCGGCCTGTTCGGCCACCGTTCGCTGCATCTGTTCGTATTCCGGAACCTCGGAGCGGGATTTCGGCGTGACCTGCAGATAGGTCACCTTGTTCTGATAGGCAGGGTTCAGCCGCACGAACTGTTCGAACGCATCGATACGCTGGGTAATGCCCTTGGAATAATCCAGCCTGTCCACGCCGATGATGAGATCGCGGCCTTCGATGCTTTCCTTGGCCTTCTTCACCATCGCATTGCGTGATGCCTTCACCGCATATTTGGCAAAGGCCTCGGTTTCGATGGAGATCGGATAAGCGCCGCCCTTGAAGGTGCGGCCGTAGGTGGAGAATTTTTTGCCACCCTCAAGCCGCTCTCCAATCCCTTCGCGCACAAGGCCGCCGCCGAAATTGTCGAGGTCGAAATCGGTGTGAAAGCCGACGAGGTCATATTGCGATAGCCCGCGCATGATCTGCTCATGCACCGGCATCGCAAACAGCACGTCTGCCGGCGGCCAGGGGATGTGCAGGAAGAAACCGATCTTGTTCTTGAAGCCCATCTGTCGCAATTCGGCCGCCAGCGGGATCAGGTGATAGTCATGCACCCAGATGATGTCGTCTTCCTTGAGGAGCGGCGCCAGCTTGTGGGCGAAGAAACGGTTGACGCGAAAATAGCCCGCCATTTCCTTGCGGCCATATTCCGCCAGATCCAGCCGGTAGTGGCAGATCGGCCAGAGCACCCGGTTGGCAAAGCCGTGGTAATATTCCTCGACATCGGTATCGGTGAGGTCGGTCAGCGCATAGGTGATGTTACCGATCTCGCGGACATCCAGTTTTTCCGGCTCGCGATCCCCGCTGGAATTGCCCGACCAGCCCATCCAGATGCCACCGCGCTCTTCGAGCGCCGCCTGCAGGGCAACGGCCAGACCGCCGGCCGGCGCATCGCCAGCCTTTTTGGGAACGGTGACACGGTTTGAAACGACCACAAGGCGGCTCAAATTAAATTCCTTCCAATGATGAAGTACAGCCGGCGCATTATCGAGAAAGACCAGCCAAAATATCGCGCAGCTCGGCCGCGGAAGAGATAAGCATCGCCGCCTGCGTGGTCTTCCCGTCAGGCAGGCTCGCCTCGCCGATCCTGATCGACAGGCCGCCAAGCACATTGGCGGTCGCAAACATGGCTTCGTCGGTCAGATCGTCACCGATCGCAACCGGTAAGCGGCCTTCAAAGCAGGGTTCGCTGAGGAAGCGTCGCACAGCTTCACCCTTGCTGGCTTGCGCCGGGCGAAGTTCGATCACCATCTTGCCGCGCTGTAAAATGAAGTCGCTGCCTGCATCTATGGCGGCGCGTTCCATCAGCGCTTCAAGCTCGGCCTGAAGTTGCGGTGCCTGCCGGTAATGCGCGCCGATTGCGGCCCCCTTGTCCTCGATCAGCACGCCGTCCAGTCCTGCGGCCTCTGTCGCAAGGCGTTCCTTCACCACTTCGAATTCCGGTGTCGTGGTGACGCGCTCTATCAGCCCATCCGACATCCGTCGTTCAGCGCCATGAAGGCCCGCGATCGGAAACCGGTAGGGTTCGAAAAGCCGGTCGGCATAAGGCAGGGCGCGGCCTGTTACCAGCGCCAGAGCGCCACCGAATTTTTTAGAGACCGTGTGAAGAGTGGTGGGGAGATCCGGTGGAACGATGATCCCATCAGGCGTGTCTGCCAGATCGATCAGCGTCCCGTCTATATCAAGAAACAGTGCCCAGCGGTCGAAGTCTCTGAGAAGACCCGAAACCACTGGTCCGGATGGTGTGAAACCGGAGGAATCCCGGGCTTCACGTGGCTTTGCTTGTTGCGACATGAAGTCGTATCTAGGCCGAGGTGGAACATCGGCAACCCTTGATGCCACGGAATGGCCGCAAATGGGGCCGTCTGTACGGTACCGTGCGGGTAAGCCGAAAAGCGTTGCCGGCACACAACAGTCTTAATGTGCGTTGCAAAACGTGAAGTTTCGCCCGTCGCATTTCCGTCACGAATACTGTTAGCTTAACTTTTCATTAGGCGAATAACCCGACCCTCCTCCCAATGCGCCACGTTTGGCCGCGATCTCTATCGGAGTTAAAAAATCCATGTGCCGCTGGGCTGCCTATCGAGGCGAACCGCTTTATCTGGAAGAGCTTGTTTCATCACCTGCCCATTCCCTCATAGAGCAATCCCATTGTGCAACCCGCGCCAAGACGGCGACAAACGGAGATGGTTTCGGCATCGCCTGGTATGGCGACAGGCCTGAGCCGGGTCGTTATCGCGACGTTCTGCCCGCCTGGTCCGACTGCAATCTGAGAAGCCTCGCAAGGCAGATCCGCTCATCGCTTTTCCTTGCTCATGTCCGCGCGGCAACAACGGGCGCAACCCGGCGCGACAACTGTCATCCCTTCGTTCACGGCCACTGGTCGTTCATGCATAACGGCCAGATCGCCAATTTCGATCGCATTCGCCGCCGCCTGGAAAGCATGCTCTCCGATGATCTGTTCAGCGCCCGAACCGGCACGACCGATAGCGAAATGATCTTCCTTCTCGCGCTGCAGTTGGGCCTCGATGCCGATCCGCTGGGCGCAATGGAAAAGGCCGTTGCCACGGTCGAGGCGCTATCGATGGAAAAATCCGGCGAGGCGCTCGTGCGCTTTACCGCCTGTTTCTCTGACGGCAAGCAGCTTTATGCCGTGCGTTACGCCACCGATCACAAGCCGCCGACGCTTTATGCAGCACCTATGGCCGGCCCGGCAGGTGCCAAAAGCGGTTATTGCCTCGTCTCCGAACCTTTGAACGACGAGGCCGATACCTGGGTGGAAATCCCGGATGGCAGCGCCGTCAAGGTTTGCCCGGATGGCATGCAGGCGCTGCTGTTTCAGCCGAAGCTGCTCGCCGAGGCCGCCTGATCTTCATACCACGGGTAGCGTGATCCCAAGCTCCAGCCGCAGTTTCTTCGTCAGTCCGGCAGCCACCAGATCGTAGGAACGGGTGAGGTAATGCACGACTTCCTCCTCTGAAAGCGGTGCACTCGCCCGAATCTCCACCCATTTGCGTTTGGCGAAATAGGGAGCTTGGCCGACCCCTTCGAGCGCCGTCAGGATTTCAAAACTTTCCTCCGAACATTTCACCACGATCCGAGCCTCGTCGCCTTCGCCGAGAAGGGTGAACACCTTGTCGCCCACCTTGGCGACGTGGCTGTCCCATTGGTCGACGAAGGAGGTTCCCGGCAATCTCTTCACGAAGGCATCGAAACCCTTTTTCGTGAACAGGTTCATGGTCATGGCTCCTGTCTCAGTTCGGCAGTCTGGAGGCGATCAGTGCCGCCAGTCGCCCGGCCACCTCATCCTTTGCGAGATCGGGCCACTCATCAATGCCCTTGGCGGAAATGATCTTTACGCGGTTTCTATTGCCGCCCATCACCCCGGTCTCCGGCGAGACGTCGTTAGCAACGATCATGTCGGCCCCCTTCCGCTCCAGCTTGGCGCGGCCGTTGGCCTCGACATTCTGCGTCTCGGCCGCAAAGCCGATAACGAGTTTCGGCCGTCGGGCATGATGGCCCACGGTTTTCAGGATATCCGGGTTCTCCGCCAGTTGCAGCGGGGCAGGGGCCTCTCCTGGCTGCTTCTTGATCTTCTGATCGGCGGATGACACCACGCGCCAGTCGGCAACGGCTGCCACCATTACTGCGATATCGGTGGGGAGTTGCGCGGTCACAGCCTCCAGCATTTCGCTCGCGGTCTCGACATGAACGGTGGTCACGCCGGCCGGATCGGGGATCGTCACCGGACCGGAAACCAGCGTAACCTTGGCGCCGAGCTTTGCCAGCGCTGCGGCAATTGCATGCCCCTGACGCCCGGAAGACCGGTTTGCGATGTAGCGAACAGGGTCGATCGGTTCATGGGTCGGGCCGGAGGTAACGATCGCGGTTCGGCCTTCAAGCGGCTTTGCGCCCGCATTGAGCAAGTCGATCACCGCGGCTGAGATCTGCAGTGGTTCGGCCATGCGGCCGATGCCTGCCTCGTTGCTTTCCGCCATTTCGCCGGCCATCGGGCCGATGAAGGAAATGCCGTCTCGCTTGAGAACCTCGACATTGCGGCGCGTCGGTGCCGCATCCCACATTTTCGGGTTCATGGCCGGCGCGACGAGAACCGGCCGGTCAGTGGCAAGCAGAACGGTGCTCGCCAGATCGTCGGCCAGCCCATGCGCCATCTTCGCCATCAGGTTTGCCGTAGCGGGTGCCACCAGCACGAGATCGCAATCGCGCGCCAGCCTGATGTGTCCGACATCCTGCTCGTCTTCGCGCGAAAAGAGTTCCGTATAGACATGGCCTGAAGAGAGCGCGCCGACGGCAAGCGGGGTGACGAATTCCTGCGCCGATTTCGTCATCAGCGGCCGCACCTCCGCGCCGCGCTCACGCAGCCGGCGGATCAGGTCGAGGCTCTTATAGGCCGCGATGCCGCCCGAGATGATGAGGAGAATACGCTTGCCGGAGAGTTCCATAGTCTTGCCTGCCATTGAAGTGCCCGGAAGCTAAGACCTTGTCCTCAAAGTTGCAATCGCCTTTCCTCCCAAGTGGTGAATGGCATGTGGTGAGGGGCTGGCAGCCACTTGCCTGCGACAATCCGCGGCGC
Source organism: Aliirhizobium wenxiniae (assembly GCF_014201355.1). Taxonomy (GTDB): domain Bacteria; phylum Pseudomonadota; class Alphaproteobacteria; order Rhizobiales; family Rhizobiaceae; genus Neorhizobium; species Neorhizobium wenxiniae. The sequence continues at coordinate 1,232,866 of NZ_JACHEG010000002.1, read as the reverse complement.
TACCAATTCGCATGGCCGGATGCGGCCAGCCGCCCGCGGTATTTTGCCATGGTGAACGCATCCACCGACCATCATCGTGACCATCCGGCCAATGATGACGAACGGATCAGCAATGCGGGCCCTGATTTGGCCGTTCGTCCGTTGAAAGGATAATGTCATGCGCGATTTCCGCGATGCGAAACTAATGGCAAAAAGCCTGCGCGAGGCGCTTGCCGAACAGAATGTCGAAATCTCCCACAGTGGGGCACTGGAACTGGTCTCGGCGCAGTTCGGCTATGACGACTGGAACATTCTGGCAGCAAAGATAGAAGCAGCCGTTCCGACAGAACGAAAAGACCCGATCACCATCCAGCCCGCCATCCCGATCTTCCGCATTTTCGATGTGGCAAAGGCGATGGAGTTCTATCGGGATTTCCTCGGATTTGGCGTCGATTGGGAACATCGCTTCGCGCCCACCGCACCGCTTTACTGCCAGATGTCGCGCAGCGGCATGCTGATCCATCTCTCCGAACACGCCGGAGATGCCTCGCCCGGCGCGCGCGTCTTCGTCCCCATGTCGGGGGCGGCGGCCTTCCAGAAAGAACTTATCGGAAAGAACTATCCGTATATGCGTCCGGGGCTGGAACAGGCGCCTTGGGGGCTGGAAGTCACCGTCATCGATCCGTTCAGCAACCGCATCACTTTTTGTGAGCGCGAGACAAAGGGCTGACTAGCTCGTCTGAACAAGCCCGAAAAGATTGAGTGCGATCGGGGATCGTTGTTCCTTCATCATGGCGATCCCCAGTCGCGCCACCAGCGGAGGCCCTTCTATCGGTCGAAACACGACGCCGTCGATTTCGATCTTCGCCAGCGATTTCGGCACGATCGACACGCCGAGCCCAGCCGCAACCAGGTTGACGACCGACGGGATTTGCGGGGCTTCCTGCGTCACCGTCAGCTCGAAACCGGCTTCCTTGCAGGCCTGCAGGATGTCGGTATAGAGGCTGAGCCCCATATTGCGCGGAAATATGATGAAAGGCTCGCCGGCAAGGCTTGCAAGCTTCACGCGGCTTTGTGCCGCAAGCGGGTGGCCGGCGGGAAGCGCGACCAGCATCTGTTCGTCGGCCATGCGTTTCAGCCGCACGTCTTTCGGATCTTCCAGCCCCGGCCGGATGAAGGCAACGTCGAGTTCACCTCTTGAGAGCTTTTCCATCAGCCAGTTGCTGTTCATCTCGATCAGCGACAGGGCAACCTCCGGCCATCGCGCCCGAAACTGCCGGATGATAGTCGTCACGGCCGGGTTAAACGTTGCGGAGGCCGTAAAACCGAGTGTCAGGCGGCCCGTTTCGCCGCGCGCAGCCCTTTGAGCAGCAAGTTTCGCGTGATCCGCCGCCGCAAGCGAGATCCTCGCCTCTGCAAGAAAGGCGACACCCGCCGCCGTCAGTTCTGCGCCATGCGCCACCCGGTGAAACAGCTGCGAGCCGATTTCCGTTTCGAGGTCACGGATCTGCTGGCTGAGCGGCGGTTGGCCGATGCCGAGTTTTGCCGCTGCTCTGGTGAAATTCAGTTCTTCCGCGACGGCGACGAAATAACGAAGATGTCGAAGCTCCATATCCAAAACCTATCACGAACGCGTCCTCCATATATTGGACACATGAACGCATGCTGGCTAGATTCGGCGTATTCCAGAAGGTCTTTTTATCATGCCGTCCGCCGCCGCCAGCCGTCCTTTAGCTTCCGAAATCGATATTCTAGAACCCACGATTACCGCGCCTCAGTCTAATCCTCCCAAGCAATATCTGACGCGCGGTACGCCAGGCTACCGAAAGGCTAGCCTGGCACTTTTCATGTCCGGTTATTCGACCTTTGCGCTGCTATACTGCGTGCAGCCGTTGATGCCGATCTTCGCCGACGAGTTCAAAGTCAGCCCGGCGATGAGCTCATTGTCACTGTCGCTGTCGACGGGTTTGCTTGCACTGGCCATCTTCTGTGCTGCCGCGATCTCCGAACGTTTCGGTCGCCGCAGCCTGATGTTCTGTTCGTTGATGGGGGCCTCGCTCTGCACGCTTGCCTGCGCCGTCATGCCGAGCTGGAACCTCATCCTTGTTATCCGCGCGCTGGAAGGCCTGCTGCTCGGTGGCGTCCCGGCCGTTGCCATGGCCTATCTGTCGGAAGAGATCGATCCCAAGGGGATCGGTGCCGCCATGGGCCTCTATATCGCCGGCAATGCGCTGGGCGGCATGTCTGGGCGTGTCTTCACCGGCATTCTCGCCGAGTATCTGTCCTGGCGCGTGGCGCTGGCCGTCATCGGCGCTTTCGGCATCGCGGCTGCCATCGGTTTCTTCACCATGCTGCCGCCGTCGCGCAACTTCAAGCCGCGCCGGTCCAATGCCAGCCATCACGTCTCGGCCTGGCTCGGCCACGTCAAAAAAGGCCCACTGGCGCTGCTTTTCCTCATCGGTTTTCTGTTGATGGGCTCATTTGTCACCATCTACAACTATTCCGGCTTCCGGCTGGTGGTCGAACCCTATCACCTCAACCAGACAGAACTCGGCCTGATCTTCACCGCCTATCTCTGTGGCGTCGGCTCGTCCTGGGTCGGCGGCACGCTGAGCGACCGTTTCGGCCAGTTCCAGGTGATGATGGCGGGCATTATCCTGATGTTTTCTGGACTGATGACCACCCTGGCATCGCCGCTCATCCTCATCATTCTCGGCATAGCCATGCTGACGGCGGGCTTTTTCATGGCCCATGCGGTGGCAAGCGCCCTGATCGGGCGTCTGGCCGGTAGCAACAAGGGGCATGCCTCCTCGCTTTACCTTCTGGCCTATTATCTGGGGTCCAGCATCGCCGGTTCGATCGGCGGCAAGTTCTGGAGTGCCGGCGGCTGGTCGGCGGTCATTACCTTTACCGGCATCATGCTGGCGCTCGCTCTGGTCGCCGGACAGACGGCCTATTTCCTGAGCTGTCGTAAGGCCAGATAAGCGGCCATTGCTATCCGCCGGTCCGGGCAGCCCGGATCGGCTGGGTGACCAGCTTGAAATCCGCCATTTCCTTTTCGCTCAAATAATAGAGCCGGTCGGGCGGCGTCTCCAGCGCGTGCAGCCACAGGGCTGAGCCTATGCCCATTTCTTCCAGATGCCGGGCAACCCGCGCCGTCGTCGATTGCGCGCTCGACATCGCTTGTTCCGCGGAAGGCCGGTCGCGGCTGCCGTTGAAGACCTGATGCACGCCGATGACGGCCTCTTTTTCCGCGATGCGTTCTACCCCGCCGGAAAACACGATCGGGCAGGATGAGGCGCAAAGCCCGCGCGAGGCGATTATGGTCTGAAGCTTCTTCTCGCGAATGAGCTTCGACATAGCAATCGCATCATCCACCGAGCCGCCCGGCGAATTCAGATGTACGGTTTTCACATATTCCCCGCGAGCCTCGATCTCCTGCGCGAAACGGCCCGCGGCACCGGGATCGATCGTCCCTTCCGCCATCAGCACGCCGCCGGGTTTGAGCTCGAAAGTCATCGCCTTGCGCAAAACCTCGCTCGGGCTCGCAGGCTCGACCGGCGGAGAGGCAGGACGCCCGTCCGTCAGCGCCGGAGGTAATACGGGCTGGTCGTCATGCATCGGATCGAAACCCGGCAATTCCGCATTCGCAGTGGTGATCTCGCGCACGTCGATTACCAGAAAGGTCAAGGACGCGGCCAGCAACACATAGAACACGCAGCGCATCAGCACGCCGTCATCGATCCGGCGAATGGCCTCACCGATCGTCATGCAGCCTGTCCCTGCCACGCGTGCGCGGATCGAGATTGGTGATGTTGTTCGGTTCCTCGGCGGCGTCTTCGCCTTCCGCCTTGCTCTCTTCCTTCTCCGCTCTGGTAACTGCAGCCTCGAGATCGACACCGCTGGCCGAAAGCGCGCGCTGGATTTCAACTGCCCGCATCAGTTCAGCCGCCGTGATGCGCTCCGCATAGGGCAGCTTCTCCTCCTGCCTGCGGATGGAAGCATGCGCGACGGCGAGAATGAACACCATCACGCCCGGCAGAAGATCGATCGAGATGGCTCCGGCCCATGCGGGAATGAAATCCTGTGCGTAATGCAGCACGGCTTCGGCCGAAGACAGCGGCACGAAGCGGCGTTCTGCGACCGGCGCTCTGGCTAGGATTTCGTCGGCCGCTTTTGCAAGCGCCTTGGACTGGGCCGCAACCGAAGCTCTGACGGTCGTCATCACCTGATCCTGCCGGTTGATGAGGTTGGCATCGCTGCCATCTGCGACAGGCGCAATGAAGCCGAGCGAGAGATCGTCCGCCGCGCGGCGGATCGATGGGGCGATCGAGGTCTGGGCAAGCGAACTGATCACGCCGGTCAGCGCTACCGCTTCTGTCGAAAACTGGTCGGCGCGAGGCTCGATCCGGCCGGGCGCCGAAATCAGCGAACGCATCGTTTCAAGCCGCTTCTGCCCTTGCTCGAAGAGATCCGCCACTTGCTCGCGCGAACCGTTGATATTGGCTTCGAGCGACTTCATCTGTCCCGACATCTGGGTCAGGAGCTGCACCACGCTGCCTGATCCCGTCGTGCCGGTCAGCGATCCCGATTGCCGCTCGACGGCGGCGAGCTGGGAGAACCGTTCCGAGGCGCGCTGGATATCCGGCAGAAGGCTCTGGACCGCCAGCACGTTCTGATGGGCGCGATCCAGATCGGCGGAATAACCTTCAACTGTTTCCGAAAGATGCTGCTCGACGGCGGCAGAGCCCGCAAGCGCTGCCGCATTCAGCCAGCTCGACATGGCGAGGATCATCGCCGCGCCGGTCGCCATTACGAACAGCATCGCGGTCCTGCCCGTCCGGCTGGTGATATGCGGGTAGAAACGCGCCATGTAGGACCAGAAGGCATAGATGCCCACCGAGACAGAAACCGAGTAGATGATCGCAGCGAAGAAGACACCGGTCGGCGATCCGTCGAGGATCGAGCGGACGCCGAGATAGGTATAGACGCCCGAAGCCAGTGCCAGCACGGCAAGCGCGAAACGGGTCATGGTTTCGACGGCTGCGATACCGTCCTTCAGGCGTTGCGTAGGACCCAAGGCCATAGGCAATCTCCGGGAAGAGGAATGTATTCCTTAAAGAGCTATGAAGAACTCGGCGGAATCAAGACCGGCGCGCGGTATGGCGATGGCAAAGACCTGGGAAAGTTCGGCTTTTCGCTTGAAATCCGGTCAGGTCTCGATACCCTGCATGCCGAAACCACCAAGCGCGAAGAAATCGTCGATCGCGTGAATGGGCGAGATCGCGATCAGCTTCGACAGAAAGGCGTCGGAGGCAAGTTCCTCTTCGATCGCTTCCACTTCCGCCGAGAGCGCGCGATCGACCGTATAGAAGGCTGCGTGTTTGCGCACCACTTCATAGATCAGCCCGACTGCACCACCCGGCTTGTCGCCATGGATATCCATCGCCTGTGCGGCCAGAAGCGCCTCCAGGCCCGCCAGACGCCTGACGGCTCGAACCTGCCGCTCGAAACGTTCGACCACGAGAGGCAGGAAGGCGGCCTCGTCCTCCATCCCGCCAGCCACGACGATCGACTGGGCCGAGACCGGATTGCTCATTGAAAGCACCCGCGAATAAATATCGCCCGCAAGCTTGATGATCGGCCCGAAGCCGGTGGCGATCGCGCCCGGCGGCACGAGATTGACCGGCAGGTCGCGCCGCTGGCCGTTGCCCAAAAGGACGCAACGGTTGAAGGAATTGCGGGCCGCATGCGCCATGCAGAGCACCGCTGATTCCATCAGCACCGTCACGTCGAGCGGCAGCGATCCGCCCGATGTCAGCACCCGGCCGTCGGCAATCACGGGATTATCGTCGGAGCGGCCTGTCGCCGCCAGGATCTTGTGACCGGAGGTCAGCACGCTCTCGAACACCGCACCGAATACCTGCGGGATCATTCGAAGACTGAGTGGATCCTGCACATGGGTGCCGCTCGGCCAATCCCAGCCCTGGGAGGCATTCAGCAGCCAGGAGCCGATCATCGCTTCCCGCGCCGTGCCCACATGAGTGACGGCAAGCCAGGGATCGCGCGAGGCGCCCATCGCTCCGGATGCGGTGAGGCCGGTGGCAAGCAATACGCGCAACGCACCGGCAGCCCCGCGCATGATCCGGGCTGCGGCGGCGAAACTTACAGAATTGACGCTGAGTGAGGCAAGGCTGTCGCGCGGCGCCATCCGCTGTGGCGAAATGCCTGCCGCTGCAAAAGCTTCTGTCGCGGGCATTCGTCGGCCTCGGTATACGGCCTCACCGACACCGGTCAGAACCGCGCCGATCTGTCCCATCAGGCCGATATCGGCGCAACCAATCGAACCCGTGCGGCGAACGACGGGAATGACATCGGCCTCAAGCAGCGCGAGATAACTCTCCACCAACTCCGTTGTGCAGCCGACATAACCGGTCAGCGCCGTATTGATCCGGAGCGCAATCGCGTTGCGCACGACCTCGGTCGGAAAGGGATCGCCGGTGCCGAAATGATGGGCGCGCACCAGGCCGAGATTGAACTGGTCGAGTTCGTCGCTCGACCATTCGATATCCTTCATCGCGCCGACGCCGGTCGTCGCGCCATAGACAGGCATGCCGTCTGCAATCGCCTGTTCGAGAATGGCCCTTGCTGCCCGAACGCGGGCCATGCCGTCCGGCTCGGCGCTGACCGAGGCGCGGCCATCGCCGATCACCAGAAGTTCCGCAAAGCCAAGCGGCTGGCCGGTCAACTGAATGGGAAATTTCGTCTCGGACATCTGCTTTGCCATGCTCCCAGATTATTGGAAATGCGGCCGTGGGATATCCCGAAATGCGAAAGGCGATGTCGCGTGAAAACCTGTCAGAGCGTCACGGCGATATAGACGAGTGTGGCCGCAATCACCCACAGCGCCCATCTTCCGTAACGGCTGTGCCGTGCTTCCGCCTTTCCGATCGCTTCCGCCGTCTCGGGATCGAAACGCAGGCCATTTTCGCTCATATGGACCAGTTCCTGATGGAACTTGCCCGTCTGCGCGGCGATCTCGGGGGCTGCTTCCGCAAGCTTCACGATTGCCTTCAGGCCATCCTTCACGTCCGAGACCACTCGCTTCGGCCCGAGATTGTCACGGATCCAATCGCCTACGACCGGCTCCGAGGCCTTCCACATGTTGAAGCGCGGGTTGAGCATGCGCGACACGCCTTCGACCACCACCATCGTCTTCTGCAAGAGGATCAGTTCCGGCCGGGTCTGCATCTCGAAAAGGTCGGTCACTTCGAACAGCAGGGCCAGAAGCCGCGCCATCGAAATCGTCTCTGCCGGCTGGCCGTGGATCGGCTCTCCGATCGCGCGGATCGCCTGGGCGAAGGCTGCCACGTCATGATGACCGGGCACGTAACCGGCCTCGAAATGCACTTCGGCAACGCGCATGTAGTCGCGGGTAATGAAGCCGAATAGGATCTCGGCAAGGAACCGCCGTTCCTTCTTGCCTAGTCGCCCGGTAATGCCCATGTCGACGGCGACGATCGTGCCGTCCCGCTCAACGAACAGATTGCCGGGATGCATGTCTGCATGGAAGAAGCCGTCGCGCAGCGTATGCCGCAGGAAGGACTGGATCAGCACTTCGGCGAGCTTTTCCAGATTGTGACCGGCGGCACGCAGTGCCTCGACATCGTTCATCTTGATGCCGTCGATCCACTCCATGGTGATGACGTCGCGGCCGGTCCGCTCCCAATCGACGGTCGGAACGCGAAAACCCGGATCATCCTTGGTATTTTCGGCAATCTCGGAAAGGGCCGCCGCCTCGAGGCGCAGGTCCATTTCCATCTTGGTCGTCTGTTCGAGCGTGCGTGTGACCTCGATCGGGCGAAGACGCCGGCTGGAGGGCAGAAGCCGCTCCTGCATGCGGGCAACCACATACATGCCCTCGATGTCATGGGCAAAACGCTGGCGCACCCCGGGGCGCACGACCTTCACGGCAACCTGTTTGCCGTGGACATGCGCCGGATGAACCTGCGCGATGGAAGCGGCGGCAATCGGTTCTTCGAAGGACGTGTAGAGATCTTCGATCGGACGACCGAGCGAAGTCTGGATCGCATTCTTGGCGGCTTCCGTCGGGAAAAACGCCATGCGGTCCTGCAGCATGGCAAGATCGACAGCCCAGTCGACGCCGACGACATCCGGACGCGTGGCAAGAAACTGGCCGATCTTCACATAGGACGGCCCGAGCCGATCGACGGCGCGCGTCAGCCTCTCGCTGCGTGCCTGCTTTTTCGCCCGAAAGCGCGCGAGCGGCTCGAGCATCGATTTGGCAAAGCCGACAGCCGGCGGCATGTCTTCGGTCGGAAGCGCGGAAACCACACCTTCGCGGACAAGGACCCAGCCGACACGGGCGAGCCGGAAATAGGCGCCGATCGTGCTCATGCCTTAGAGCTTCCAGCCGGAATGCAGCGCAGCGATGCCGCCGGTGTAATTGGTATAGCTTACGCGTGAAAAACCGGCCTCGCGGATCATCGTGGCGAAATTCTCCTGGTTGGGGAATTTGCGGATCGATTCCACCAGATACTGATAGGGTTCGGCATCGCCGGTGATCATCTTGCCGAATTGCGGGATCGCCTTGAACGACCATTCTTCATAGAACTTGTCGAGCAACGGCATCTCGACTTCGGAGAATTCCAGAACCAGAAGCCGTCCGCCGCGCTTCAGCACGCGATAGGCTTCCGACAAAGCCACATCGATGCGCGGCACGTTGCGAATGCCGAAGGCGACCGTATAGGCGTCGAAGGAATTGTTTTCGAAAGGCAGCGATTCCGCATTGGCCTCGACGAAATCGAGATTGTCTGAAAGCTTCTTCTTCGCGGCACGTTCTGCGCCGACGGCAAGCATCGAACCGTTGATATCGAGAACCGTGGTATGTGCCTTGCGGCCGGAGGCTTCCACGATGCGGAAGGCGATGTCGCCGGTGCCGCCGGCAACGTCGAGTGTCTTGTAGCCTTCTTCCTTGCGCGGCGAGAGCGCTGCGATCATCGCATCCTTCCAGACGCGGTGCATGCCGGCCGACATCACGTCATTCATGATGTCGTAGCGCTTGGCGACCTTGTGAAAGACGTCGTTGACCAGACCCTGCTTTTCTCCGTCGGCCACCTGGCGGAAGCCATAGGAGGTTTCCATTCCGCCATGGGCGCCGGTTCGGGCATCGGTCATCGGTTACTCCTTAACGTCTTTTTCCTTGGGTCTCCGATGGTAGCGAAACCGATTGTGGATCGCTATGTGGTGGATGGCCCGGTCGGTAAATCAATTGTCCGTCCGGTCTATAGATCACCGGCGCGGTTGTTGAAACAGGAAGTTAGGTATCCATGCCCGAATTGCCAGAGGTCGAGACCGTGAGAAGGGGGCTTGCTCCGGTCATGGAAGGCGCGCTTTTGACGCGGCTTCAACAGAACCGCCCCGATCTTCGTTTTCCGTTTCCTGAAGCCTTTGCCGAACGGGTTGCCGGACGCCATATCGTCTCCCTCGGCCGACGTGCAAAATATCTGCTGATTGATCTGGAGGATAACCTGACGGTCATCAGCCATCTCGGCATGTCGGGATCGTTCCGCATCGAGGATGAGGTTCAGGGCGACTTTCATCATGCCCGCTCGAAAGACAGTAAGCATGACCATGTCATCTTCCATGTCGAGCGTGACGGCAGAGCGCAGAAGGTCATCTATAACGACCCGCGCCGTTTCGGCTTCATGCATCTGTGGAAGCGCAGCGAACTCGATCTTTATCCGGCCTTTGCCGAGCTCGGGCCGGAGCCGACCGGCAATGCTCTTGATGCCGATTATCTGGCCGGGCGCCTGAGCGGCAAAAACCAACCGCTGAAAGGCGCGCTTCTCGACCAGACGGTAATCGCCGGTCTCGGCAATATCTATGTCTGTGAAGCCCTGTGGCGGTCGCATCTGTCACCCAAACGCCAGTCGGGCACGCTGGTGACGCCGAAAGGAAAGCCCAAAAAGGAATTGCTGTTGCTGACCGAGGCAATCCGCGCCGTGATTGCCGATGCCATCGCCGCCGGAGGCTCGTCCCTGCGCGATCACATCCAGACGGATGGATCGCTCGGTTATTTCCAGCATTCCTTCTCTGTCTATGATCGCGAGGGCGGGGCTTGTCGCATGCCAGGCTGCAACGGTACCGTTGAACGCATCACGCAATCCGGCAGGTCGACCTTTTATTGCCAGGCCTGCCAGAAATAAGCCGCCGACGATTTTGGAGGATAACCCGGTGACCCTTGAATCCGACTACGAGACGATACTGACCGAAACCCGCGGAGCGGTCGCGATTGTCACGCTCAACCGTCCCAAGGCACTCAACGCGCTGAATTCGGTCGTCATGACCGAGTTGACGGCGGCGCTGAGCGCCTATGACAATGACGAGAGTGTTGCCGTCGTCGTCCTCACCGGTTCCGAAAAGGCCTTTGCCGCCGGCGCCGACATCAAGGAAATGCAGTCGCTCGAATTTGTCGACGCCTATGTCGGTGACTTCATCTCCGGCTGGGACGCCGTGGCCGCCTTCCGCAAGCCGCTGATCGCCGCCGTTTCCGGTTTCGCGCTCGGGGGAGGCTGCGAGCTTGCCATGATGTGCGACTTCATCATTGCGTCCGACACGGCGAAATTCGGCCAGCCGGAGATCACGCTCGGCGTCATTCCGGGCATGGGCGGCTCGCAGCGCCTCACGCGTGCCGTTGGTAAGGCCAAGGCCATGGACCTGGTCCTGACCGGCCGGATGATGGATGCCGCAGAAGCCGAGCGCGCGGGACTCGTATCGCGTGTGGTGGACGCCGACAGGCTGATGGACGAAACGCTGGCCGCCGCAGAGAAGATTGCCGGGTTCCCGCGTGCCGCCACGCTGATGGCGAAGGAGGCCGTCAACCGGTCCTTTGAGGTAACGCTTGCTGAAGGGCTGCGTTTCGAGCGCCGTGTATTCCAGTCGCTGTTTGCCACCGCCGACCAGAAGGAAGGCATGGCCGCCTTTGTCGAAAAGCGCAAACCCGCCTTTTCCAATAGGTAGAGGCTTAAAAAGCGCGTTGACTGGGGCAGGTATTCCCGCTATATGCCCGCCCACAGTTGGGAAAGCCTTTATGCGGCTTCCTCTATTGCTCCCGAATTGCTGGATGATGGGTCGCAGGACCGGCGGCAACGGTGGAGTGTTGGTTCGAATTCGTAGAGAGGCATGAAATGGCCAATACAACTTCGGCGAAAAAAGCGACCCGCAAGATCGCTCGCCGCACCGCAGTCAACAAGGCTCGCCGTTCGCGCGTTCGCGGCTTCATCCGTAAGGTTGAAGAAGCTATCGCAACCGGTGACGTATCTGTTGCTGCTGAAGCACTCAAGGCTGCTCAGCCTGAGATCGCTCGCGCCGCTACCAAGGGCGTTCTTCACAGCAACACGGCATCCCGCAAGGTGTCTCGTCTTGCTGCTCGCGTGAAGGCACTTTCCGCCTAAGCCGGCTATCAATTTCAAAGTTTTAAGAGAGCCTGGTCTAACGACCGGGCTTTCTTTGATTCTGCCTTTTCAACCGGTCGTTGCTCGGCTCAATAACGGTTTCGTGTCATATGCGTGACAAGGAAAATGCAGGTTTATTAGAGACTTACGGGCATTAGTTTGGCTTTTGCGTTCATTCCGGCCGGACCTTCGAGGGTCAAAACAGAGTCAAGCGATTTTTTATTTTTCCTGTGAATCGCGATGGTTGTGGCTGGCCAAATTTGAATCTCATTGATTCAACAGCGATTCTTTATGACAGGCTCTGCGACATTCTAAACACGCGGCAAGAGTCAACGCCCGGCGCTTAATTTTGGGTAAAAAACACTGTTGATCTTGCCAGGTGATCCTGCCTAAATGGCTTCCAGCAAGGGGCTCGGGGACAACTTCAGGAGCTTCCGCTGACAGTCTCAATCAAGAGAAGGTCGCGGATGTTTCACGTTCTTTGCTGCGGGACAAGAACTCCCGTTTTCCATAAACTTAGGGTTGCAAACCGAAAAGTGCATGCTTTTCGGCCGCAGTCTTTTTGTGTCCGCAGCCCGCCTCGGCGGTTTGTTGGCATTCCGCACTCATGATGTCTCGTACGAGGATGAGACATAGGGGTGACCCGTATCGACCGGCCTGAACGAGGCGGACCGGAAGATGAGCTTCGTTCTGGCGGATGAAGCTGGGAAAATTAAGGGGACGATTTAAAGCCTTTCCTTAGCGGGAAGGGTTCGGTGAAATTTACGACTATGTCTGGCGAAATCAGTTCGCCGGGCTCCATTCAGAAGGCGGCAAATAATGCAGATCAATACCGTATCGACACGGGCACTTGGTGACAGCGACCGTGCGCGACAGGGATTCGATACAGTTTGCTCCCAAGCGGCAGGGGAAACAGCGGAAATGCAGCATGATGCTCTTTTCGAGCGGTTCAGTGCGCGATTGAAGGCGCAGGTCGGTCAGGATGTTTATGCAAGTTGGTTTGCGCGTCTTAAGCTTCATTCTGTATCAAAAAGCGTCGTGCGGCTCACCGTTCCGACGACTTTCCTGAAGTCCTGGATCAACAACCGGTATCTCGAGCTGATCGAAGGCCTCTTCAAGGAAGAGGACAAGGAAATTCTCAAGGTGGAAATCCTGGTCCGCAGCGCAAGCCGCGCGGTCAAGGCTCCCGGTGTTGTCGAACAGCGACCGGCTCCGGTCGAAAACAACGCTGCAACCAGTTTCAATCGCGCTTCGCAGCCGCGTGAAATCGGCAAGATCGCGACCTTTCCGGCGCCGCTGTCTGCTGCCTCAACTGCGACGCGCAATACGCAGTCCGGGCCGTTGTTCGGCTCTCCTCTTGATAGCCGTTATACCTTCGAGACCTATATCGAAGGTTCTTCCAATCGCGTGGCGCTTGCCGCCGCAAAGACGATCGCCGAAGCCGGTGCAGGCGCCGTGCGCTTCAACCCGCTCTTCATTCATTCGAATGTGGGTCTCGGCAAGACGCATCTTCTTCAGGCGATTGCCAACGCTGCCGTCGGCAGCAACCGTAACCCGCGTGTGGTCTACCTGACGGCTGAGTATTTCATGTGGCGTTTCGCTACTGCGATCCGTGACAATGATGCCCTGACGCTCAAGGACAGCTTGCGCAATATCGATCTCCTGATCATCGACGACATGCAGTTTCTGCAGGGTAAGATGATCCAGAACGAATTCTGCCACCTCCTCAACATGCTGCTCGACAGCGCAAAGCAGGTTGTGGTGGCAGCAGACCGTGCGCCCTGGGAGCTGGAATCGCTCGATCCGCGCGTCCGCTCGCGTCTTCAGGGCGGCGTTGCCATCGAGCTGGAATCCCCCGAATACGAAATGCGTCTGGAAATGCTCAAGGGTCGTCTGCAGGCTGCCAAGCAGGACGATCCGTCGCTCGATATTCCGACTGAAATCCTCAGCCACGTTGCCCGTAACGTCGCCAGCAGCGGCCGCGAACTGGAAGGTGCCTTCAACCAGCTTCTGTTCCGTCGTTCGTTCGAGCCCTCGCTTTCCATCGAGCGGGTTGATGAGCTTCTGGCGCATCTGGTTGGCGCCGGCGAGGCAAAGCGCGTCCGTATCGAGGATATCCAACGCGTCGTTGCCCGTCACTATAACGTGTCGCGTCAGGAACTCGTTTCGAACCGTCGTACCCGCGTCATCGTCAAGCCGCGCCAGATTGCCATGTATCTGGCAAAGACCATGACGCCGCGTTCCTTCCCGGAAATTGGGCGTCGTTTCGGCGGACGCGATCACACGACCGTTCTTCACGCGGTGCGCAAGATCGAGGAATTGATCGGCGACGACAGCAAGCTCGGCCATGAGGTCGAGCTCCTGAAGCGCCTGATCAATGAGAATAACGCATGATCGGCCGCTGAGCCAAATTTGATGACCGGATGGGTCGTTCCGCAAGGAGCGGCCCATTTTCTATTTCGAGATCCATGACGATAATGGGTGCTCTCGAAGATCGGCTCTTGACGCGTTGAGCCCGCAAGTCGAACTTCTGGGAAAATGCCGATGATCGAGCAAGAGGCTCTGCATGTTCCTGTTATCCGTCGCTATGATCTGGGGCGTTGCCTGCATCACGCCGGGACCGAATACGCTTCTGGTAATCCGCTACTGTCTGACGGCACCGCGCAAGGTGGCGATCTCTGCGGTCATGGGGACTATTACCGGCACGCTGTGTTGGGGCATCGCCGGATGGCTCGGCATCAATGCTCTTTTTCAGGCGGCACCCTTTGCCTATCTGGCTTTGAAAATTGCCGGCGGTCTTTATCTGATCTGGCTCGGTATTCGTGTGTTTATTGACGTCAGAAAGGCGCGCAGAGCACCAGAGGCCATCCTCACCAAGGCCGATATTTCGTTGAAGACAGCTTACCGCATGGGATTGGCGACCAATCTCGCCAATCCGAAATCCGCACTCTTCGTCGCCTCGCTTTTCGCTGTCAGCATGCCGGCCGGCACGCCATTTCTTTACGGTGTTGCTGCGATCGGGGTAATGGTGACCGTCTCGGCGCTTTATTACAGCTGCCTCGTTGCATTGATTACTCATCCACGAGTGGCGGCGGCTTACCTCAAGGCAAAACGGAAGATCGATCTCGGCGTCGCAACGGTTTTTGTCGGCTTCGGCACGAAGCTTCTCCTGTCGCAGCGGTAAGACGACAATGCATCGTAAGGACGATCCGACATCGCGCTTCTATTCCGACAACGCGGCAACATATGCGGCGGCGCTTTCGGATGCGAGCCTGAAACGGCTGGATACCTTTCTCGCTGGGCTTTCTGCCGGAGCAACCATTCTGGAGCTCGGCTGCGGCAGTGGCCGCGACAGCGCCGTCATGATTGCCCGCGGTTTTGATGTCCTGCCCACCGACGGCATCCTGGAGATGGCAAGCGAAGCTTCATCGCGTCTTTCGGTCCCCGTTCTGGTCCTGCGTTTCGAGGATATCGATATGGTATCGGCCTTTGACGGTATCTGGGCCAATGCATGCCTGTTGCACGTCCCGCGTAGCGAGCTTGGCGGCATTCTGCAGAAGATCCATACGGCCCTGCGCCCGGGCGGAGTATTCTACGCCAGTTTCAAGGCAGGCGAAACCGAGGGACATGATACCCTTGGCCGCTTTTTCAACTACCCGTCAGGGGATTGGCTTCAGGAGTGTTACGAGGCCGCCCCCTGGAAATCCATCACAGTCGAAGAGGGAGCAGGCGGCGCCTATGATGGCTTGCCGACCCAATGGCTGTATGTGACCGCGATCAAGCTTTGAGGGCGCTGCCGAACGTCAAAGTATATCGCGCAAAAGTGTAGGTTGATCCTGCTTAAATGACGCAAGCCAAAACAAGGCCCTATGATGTCGGGAGCCGACATCGGGGATCCGCGGAGGTTCAGGTGGCCGCAATTCTTTCGAAACATCTCGCCGTCCCCCTTTGTTTTGAGGAAAGGCGCTACATGTTCCATCGATCGTCTGGAGGAAGACCATGAATGAAGAAGCGCGCGCTCGGATCGCGGCTAACGATAAGCTGTTGAAAGCCGTCATCACCCTGCTGGCCATCAAGGATCCAGGCTTGCTGGATGAACTCGACATTATCTTCGCGCTTGCCGAAGAAGAAGGCAGTGCCCTGGCCGAAACGGATCGTCGAACGCGGATACATCTTCAGCAGGAGCTGGAGCTTATCAGGAATCTGGCAAGCTCCGCTCTGGAGACGGCACACTGAAGAGACGCCTGCGCGCCTCTCCGGTATCTGTGCCGGATATCAGGCGTCGCCTGCTGCAGCCTCTGTCTTCGGGCCGCCCTTGGCAACACCGACCATGGCCGGGCGCAGAACGCGGTCGCCGATCGTGAAGCCTGCCTGCACGACCTGTACGACCGTGTTGTTCGGAACCGCCGGGTTAGGAATTTCGAACATCGCCTGATGGAAGTTCGGGTCGAACTTCTCGCCCTCTGCATCGATCTTTTTCACGCCGTGGCGCTCAAGAGCCGAAAGCATGGCGCGTTCGGTCATTTCGACGCCTTCGAGAAGGGTCGTCAGCGTGGCGTCCGCGCCAGAGCGCTGGTCGGCCGGAACTGCATCGAGAGCGCGGCGAAGGTTGTCCGAAACGGCCAGCATGTCACGTGCAAAGCCGGAAACGGCATATGACTTGGCGTCCTTCACATCGCGCTCGGTTCGGCGGCGCAGATTGTCCATTTCGGCAGCAAGTCGAAGGAAGCGGTCGCGCAGTTCGGAATTCTCGGCCTTCAGCACATCCAGCGGATCCGGCTCGGCTGCAACTTCAGCAGCATTCTCTTCGGCGGCACCGTCAAAATCGGCTGCTGCAGCTTCGATCTCGTTATCCGCGAAAGCTGCTTCAGGTCCGGTTTTCTTGGTTTCGTCGGTCATGACGTTCTCCGATTGATCTGTATCTTGAATTTGGGCTCGATATCGAGGTTTGCGGGCAAAAAATCAAGGCTTGGAGGACGAAGGAGCTGACTTACATCGAGCCGCGCGACAGGCGAGCGATCAACTGGGCCGTATAATCGACCATCGGTACGACACGCGAATAGTTGAGCCGGGTTGGTCCAATCACGCCGACGGCCCCGACGATCCGGTCCTCACCATCGCGATAGGGTGCGACGATCAGCGATGAACCGGACAGCGAAAACAGCTTGTTTTCCGATCCGATGAAAATCCGAACCCCGGACCCGGCTTCGGCAAGCTCCAGAATTTCGATCAAGCTATCCTTCTTCTCCAGATCGTCGAACAGCAGCCGCAGCCGGTCCAGATCCGAAGCCTCTCCCAATCCCTCCAGAAGATTGGCGCGGCCGCGAACGATGAGTTGGGTTGGCTTGCCTTCCTCGCTGTCGCCTGACCAGACCGCAAGGCCTTTCTCGATCAGATCCTGCGCCAGAGCATCGACTTCCGTCTGCACCTCCTGCTTCAGCTTCTTAATCTGGCCGCGGAATTCTGGAAGCGTCTGGCCGGTCAGGTGCGCGTTGAGAAAATTGGCAGCTTCAGTAAGCTGTGAAGAGGTCACGCCAGCCGGCAAATCGATGATGCGGTTTTCGATCTGATTGTGATCGCCGACAAGCACGGCCAGCGCCTTTGTTGGTTCCAGCCGGATGAACTCCACATGCTTGAGGATCGGATCGCTTTTTGTCGTAATGACGATGCCGGCTCCGCGCGAGACGCCTGACAGCATCAGGCTCGCATCCGTCATCAGGTTTTCCAGCGTCTGGTCCCTGTCGTTCGGGCGCACCTGTCGATCGATGCTTGCGCGTTCCTCATCGGAAAGGTTTCCAGTCTGCATGAAGGCGTCGACAAAGAAGCGCAGCCCGCTCTGGGTCGGCAGTCGACCTGCGCTGATATGCGGTGAATAGATCAGGCCCAGCTGTTCGAGGTCGCTCATCACATTACGTACCGATGCCGGCGAGAGCGACATGGGAAGCAGGCGCGAGAGATTGCGGGAGCCGAGAGGCTCGCCGTTTTCGAGATAGCTCTCCACGATCCGCCGAAAGATCTCACGTGAGCGCTCGTCGAGCATTGATCCGACATCCATGCCTCTACCCGCAGAAAAGCTCATATCCTCACGTAACCTCGATTTGCTTGCCTCCAAAATATAGTCATTGCAGCGGAGGGCTCAAAAGGGAAATCGCAGATGTCGTGCCAATTGTCACGATAAGGCGCGGCCAAGGCTTTTTCTTTGCAAAAAATGCCCACTCACCTTAGAAGGCGGGAAACGCTGCAGCAGATGAAATAGGCGACAATTCGCCTGTCATCCGATGCGGAAAATCAAAGGATCATCGCATGCTTGGGCTTTGTCGCCTGAAGATGCGGTGCGCTGATATAGGGAGTGATCAATGCGGCCTTCAGGCAGACCAGTAAACCAGATGCGCAAAGTGTCTTTCGAGCGCAACTTCTCAAAGCATGCCGAAGGTTCCTGCCTGGTGAAGTTCGGCGACACGCACGTGCTGTGCACCGCAAGCCTTGAAGAAAAGACCCCGCCGTGGCTGCGCAACACCGGCAAGGGCTGGGTAACCGCGGAATACGGCATGCTGCCGCGCGCCACCGGTGACCGCATGAAGCGCGAAGCCACGTCCGGCAAGCAGGGCGGTCGCACGCTTGAGATCCAGCGCTTGATCGGCCGTTCGCTGCGTGCGGTCGTCGATCTCGAGGCACTCGGTGAAAAGCAGATCACCATCGACTGCGACGTCATCCAGGCCGATGGCGGCACCCGTACCGCCTCGATCACCGGCGGCTGGATCGCGCTTCACGATTGCCTCAAGTGGATGGAAACCCGCTCGATGATCAAGCTCGACAAGGTCCTGAAGGACCACGTCGCGGCAATCTCCTGTGGTATCTTCGCCAACCAGCCGGTGATCGATCTGGATTACCTCGAAGATTCTGCGGCTGAAACCGACGCCAACTTCGTCATGACCGGCTCCGGCGGCATCGTCGAAGTGCAGGGCACTGCCGAAGGCAAGCCGTTCAGCCGCGAGGAATTTCTGCAGCTTCTGACGCTTGCCGAAGCCGGCACGCAGGAACTGGTCGCCATGCAAAAGGCCGCCATCGGTGCCTGAAAGGTGAAGCGGTGATCGAAGGCATACTCGAAACCGCACTTTACACCGACGATCTCGACGCGGCGGAAAGCTTTTACGGCGGCGTGCTGGGACTTGAGAAAGTCCTGCGCGCCGGCAACCGCCACGTCTTCTTCCGTTGCGGAGAGACGATCCTACTGATCTTCAATCCGAAGGAGACGGTAAAGCCGCCGTCTCCCGAGGCGCTCCCTGTCCCGCCGCACGGCACAACCGGTCCCGGTCACCTCTGTTTCCGTATGGATGCGCAGGCGATTGACAGGATGGTCGAAAAGCTCAACAAGGCAGGCATTGTGATCGAAAGCGATTTCCGCTGGCCCAACGGCGCCCGCTCGATCTATTTCCGTGATCCCGCCGGCAATAGCCTGGAATGTGCAGAGCCGATGCTCTGGAACCTAAAATAGGAATTTTCATGCGCAAGCTCGATACCAAGACGATCGTTGTCGCAAGCCATAATGCCGGCAAGATCAGGGAGATCGCCGAGCTGATCGGCCCGTTCGGTTTCTCGGCCAAGTCTGCGGCCGAACTGAAATTCGAGGAGCCGGATGAAACCGGCACCACATTCGAGGAAAACGCTACGATCAAGGCGCTCGCATCTGCCAGGGCTTCCGGCCTTCCGGCTCTCTCCGACGACAGCGGCATCGTGATCGATGCTCTCGACGGGGCGCCGGGCGTCTACACGGCCAACTGGGCCGAGCGCGAGGACGGCAGCCGCGATTTCCAGATGGCGATGGAAAAGGTCGAAAAAGCGCTTGAGGAAGAGGGTGCAACCACGCCCGACAAGCGCAGCTGCCGTTTCGTCAGCGTGCTCTGCCTCGCCTGGCCGGATGGCCATACCGAACTCTTCCGCGGTGAGGTCGAAGGCGTGGTCGCCTGGCCGCCGCGCGGCACTGCCGGTTTCGGTTATGATCCGCTTTTCCAGCCTAAGGGTTACGAGACGACCTTCGGCGAAATGACCAGTGAAGAAAAGCATGGCTGGAAGCCGGGCGACGAACATGCCCTGTCGCACCGTGCCCGCGCCTTCAAGCTTTTCGTCGAAACCTGCCTGGAGGCCTGACCTTTCGTGAACGCCGTAGCCTCTAATTTGCCCGATACGCTGCTCCCCGATACGGGCGAGCCGGGCTTCGGCGTATATGTCCATTGGCCGTTCTGTGCCGCCAAGTGTCCCTATTGCGACTTCAACAGTCATGTCCGCCATCAGCCGGTGGATCAGGCCCGTTTCACTGCCGCTTTCTTGAAAGAAATGGAAACGATGCGGAAGATGAGCGGTCCGAAAGTCGTGACCAGCATCTTTCTTGGCGGCGGTACGCCGTCGCTGATGAATCCCTCGACCGTCGAAGCGATCCTCAACGGCATTGCCCGTCACTGGAACGTTCCGGATGGCATCGAGATCACCATGGAAGCCAACCCCTCCAGTGTCGAGGCGGAGCGTTTTCGTGGTTATCGGGCAGCCGGAGTCAATCGTGTATCCATGGGCGTGCAGGCCCTAAACGATGCCGATCTCAAATTTCTCGGCCGGCTGCATGACGTTGCGGATGCGCTGAAAGCGATACGGCTGGCGCGTGAGATTTTTCCGCGCATGTCCTTCGACCTTATCTATGCCCGGCCCAAGCAGACGGTTGAAGCGTGGGAAGCCGAGCTTGAGGAGGCAATTTCCTACGCCGTTGACCATCTGTCGCTCTACCAGTTGACAATCGAGGAGGGCACGCCCTTTTACGGATTGCACAAGGCAGGCAAGCTCATCGTGCCGGATGACGATCAATCCGCCTTGCTTTATGAGGCAACGCAGGAAATCACCGCACGTCACGGCATGCCGGCTTATGAAGTGTCCAATCACGCAAAGCCCGGCGCCGAGAGCCGCCATAACCTGACCTATTGGCGTTACGGCGATTATGCAGGTATCGGGCCGGGTGCACATGGTCGTCTTACCAGTGGACGTAACAAGATCGCCACCGCCACCGAGCGTCGTCCCGAAACCTGGCTTGAGCGTGTCGAAGCCGAAGGCCACGGGATGAACGATCAGGAAGTTCTCGGCTACGATGAGCAGGCAGACGAACTTCTGCTGATGGGGCTGCGCCTCACCGAAGGCGTCGATCTCGCCCGCTGGCAGGAACTCTCCGGCCGCGATCCAGACCCTGTCCGCGAACAGCGTCTGCTTGAACACGGCTTCATCGAGCGTCTCGGCAATTCCAGGTTACGCTGTACCCCGAGCGGCATGCTGATCCTCGACGCCGTCGTTGCCGATCTCGCCTGCTAAAGCAATACCAGCAAAAGCGAGGACCGGTTTTGCGTCAGGAATCGCGGTGAAAAATAGACGGGACAGTTTCGCGTTTCGAAGAAACGCGGAAATGATCTGATCTATCGATTTTCATGAAAAGGAAAGCGGCATTCAAGCCGCGTTATTGGCCTGCTCTTCATTAAGGAAGGCATAGATCGCGGAGGCGGAATCGGTCTGCCTCAGTTTCGCGGCAAGATCTTGGTCACGCAGCACACGTGCAATACGCGAAAGCGCCTTGAGGTGGTCGGCGCCAGCGCCTTCCGGAGCAAGAAGAAGGAATACGAGATCCACCGGTTCGTCATCCAGCGCCTCGAAATCGACAGGGCTCTCCAACCGGGCAAAAATGCCGCTGATCGATGAAATACCGTTGAGCTTGCCATGCGGAATGGCGATGCCATGTCCCACGCCCGTCGATCCCAGCCGCTCGCGCTGTAGGATGACGTCGAAGATTTCCCGTTCGGAAACGCCCGTCAGCTTGGCGGCCTTGGCTGCCAATTCCTGCAGGAGCTGTTTCTTGGAGGTCGCTTTTAAGGCAGGGATAATCGCATCTTGATGCAGCAGATCTGCCAATGCCATTCGTTTCTTCCTTTGTGCCGCGAAGGCAGGGGAAGCGTCGTTGCCGACGCCTCCCGAGTTTCGTTAGTTCTTGATATTGGTGGAGTCGATCCAGCCAATATTACCGTCGTGGCGCCTGTAAACGATGTTCAGCTTCTCGTCACCGGGGCTCCGGAAAAGAAGAACAGGTTCGTCCGTCATATCCAAAGCCATGACGGCCGTTGCAACTGACATCGTTCTCAGTTGCTTGGTGGATTCCGCAACGATGGTTGGGGCGAAATCCTCTGGTACTTCATCGCCCTCGTCGGGCACGCGGTCCATGACCGTGTAGGCAACTTCGGCAAATCCATTCGGCTGGTTGCCGGCATGGTGATCCTTCAGGCGCCGCTTGTAGCGACGCAGACGCTTCTCGATCCGCTCGGCGGCAGCGTCGAAACTGCCCTGAGGGTCATTGGCTTCGCCTGCGGCGTGGAGCACGATCCCCGTATCGAGATGCACTTTGCAATCAGCAGAAAAACGTGGGCCGGATTTCTCTACGATAACCTGGCTTGAATAGCCTCCATCGAAATATTTGGTTATGGCCTCCCCGATATGGTCCTCGATCTTTTGGCGGAAAGAATCACCGATTTCCATATGCTTACCGGAAACACGCACACTCATGGAATTATTCCTTCTTGTCGTGACTTGCGTGTTCCAGTCTACGCCAAGCCGCTCTCTCATCCAAGCCGTCCGAACCGATTGCAGCAAAATAGCGCTATCTGTTCTGCCTTGCGCGGAATTATGGGGAAGCCCCGCTAGCGGCGGCGCTTCTAGCCTTCGTTGGAAAGGAAGTCAACGTCTCGACCTATGGATGCATTGAAAGGCTGATCACAACGTGGCTACTCTGGCCGCGGCGCGCTTCTCTCGTCGGCGCTGAACCGATGAGGGAATGTTCATGGCTTCCCGATACTTGGCGACCGTGCGGCGGGCGAGGTCGACTCCTGCCTGCTTGAGGCTGGTCACGATGTCGTCATCGGAAAGAACGGCGTCCGCCGCTTCCTGTGTGATCAGCATCTTGATCTTGTGGCGCACGGCTTCGGCAGAGTGGCTGTCGCCCCCTTCATCGGCCGATCCGATCGAAACCGTGAAGAAATATTTGAGCTCGAACATGCCCCTCGGCGTAAGCATGTACTTGTTCGAAGTAACGCGGCTTACCGTGGACTCGTGCATCTTGATGGCTTCTGCAACGGTCTTCAGATTGAGCGGGCGCAGGTGATCGACACCGTGCATGAGAAAAGCGTCCTGCTGGCGGACGATCTCGGTCGCGACCTTCATGATCGTCTTTGCACGCTGGTCCAGGCTGCGGGTCAGCCAGTTGCCGTTCTGCAGGCAATCGGAAAGAAACGCGTAATCCCCGCTGTTTTTCGGGCAGTTCTTCGATACCTGCTGAAAATAGGTCTGGTTGACCAGAACGCGTGGCAGGGTTTCCGGATTGAGTTCCACTGCCCAGCCGCCGATATTGGAAGGGCGGACGACGATGTCCGGCGAGATCACATCGGCGACCTGAGTTGCGAAATCCGCACCCGGCTTCGGGTTCAGCTGGCGAATTTCAGCAAGCATGTCGATGAGGTCCTCGTCATCGACGCCGCATAACTTTCTGAGATTTGCGAAATCACGCTTCGCCAACAGATCCAGGTGGCGGACCAGAGTGTCCATGGCGGGATCGAGCCGATCCCTTTGTTTAAGCTGGATCGCCAGACATTCGCCGAGCGATCGGGCGAATATGCCGGGTGGATCAAGTGTCTGCAGGCGCACCAGTATTTGCTCGGCGTACTCGGTCGTTATACCGAGCCTGGCAGCGATCTCTCCGAGGTCGGCCTGAAGATATCCGGCATCGTCCAGTTCTTCATTTAGCTGCTGGGCAATAAGGCGATCCTGCGACTGTTTGAGCAGCAGCGGGATTTGCTGGCTGATGTGCTCCCGTAGGCCGACTTCGCTGGCAATGAAATCGTTGAGATCGTAATCCTCGCCGGCATCACCCGCCGGCATCGATTTCCATTGGCCCATTAGCTCGGGCGCATCTCCTCGCCGCTCGGGCTTATCATCGGGAAAGACGTTTTCAGTACCGCCGTCCAGGCCTTCGCCAAACGTTTCTGTAATGACGATACCCTGCTCGTCCCGCCATGCTCCCGCATCGACATCAGCTTCTACGGCAATGTGATCCGTTGTGTCGCCATAGCCCAATTCTGCGCCAGTTTCGCCGTCTGATGGCGAAATTTCGAGCAGTGGGTTCTTTTCTATTTCCTGCGCGATGAACTGGTTCAGTTCGAAATGCGTCATCTGCAGCAGCTGAATCGACTGCATCAGCTGCGGAGTCATCACAAGCGATTGGGTCTGTCGCAGGAAAAGGCTGGCGGTTAAACCCATGGTGGACGCTAAACTCCCAAAACACCCGGCCACGCACTCATTGCTTAGCCGTTATCAGCGCATCTGGCACAAGAATTGCTTTTTTGGAAGATTTGGTCAAGCGCCGAGGCGGCCGAATTGTGACGCTATTTTAAAGGCTGAACTTGTCACCAAGGTAAAGTCGACGGACATCCTGGTTGTTGACGATGTCAGAGGCCCGGCCGTGGGTCAGCACTTCACCCGCATGGATGATATAGGCTCTATCGATCAGGCCGAGCGTCTCACGCACGTTGTGATCGGTTATCAGTACGCCAATGCCGCGTGCCGTCAAGTGTCGGACAAGATTCTGGATATCCGATACGGAAATTGGATCGACACCTGCAAAAGGCTCGTCGAGCAGCATGAACGACGGGTCAGTCGCCAGTGCCCGGGCAATTTCCAGGCGACGGCGTTCGCCGCCCGACAGGGCCACGGCTGCAGACTTGCGGAGCTGGCTGATGTGAAATTCTTCCAGCAATTCGTCGAGCTTCGCTTCTCGCTTGTCCCGGTTCGGTTCGTGGACCTCGAGTACGGCACGGATATTGTCTTCCACCGACAGCCCACGAAAGATCGAAGCCTCTTGTGGCAGGTAGCCGACACCAAGCCGCGCCCGGCGATACATCGGCATGCGCGTTACTTCGTTGCCGCTGATCGCGATCATTCCCTCGTCGACCGGAACGAGGCCGGTGATCATGTAGAAGCAGGTTGTTTTGCCTGCGCCATTCGGCCCGAGCAGGCCGACGGCCTCCCCACGGCGCACGACCAGAGATACGCCGTTCACAACGCGTCTCGTGTCGTAGGTCTTGGACAGTCCATGCGCGACGAGTGTCCCTTCATAGCGCGCCTTGTCGCGTGCGATAAAGGGTTCGGGCGAAGGTGTTTTCCTTGCCGTCAACTGGGGGAGAAAAGGAAGTTTCACGTTATGAGTCTATTGCTTGGGCCGCGACTTTGGGTCGAGCATGATTTCAACGCGACCACCGCAGCTGTCGAGCTTGGCCTGGCCGCTCGCCATTTGCACAGTCAGCTTGCAGCCTTTGAACACATTCGGTCCATCGGAAAGCACAACCTGCTTGCCGGTCAGCACAAACGTCTGGCTCGCCATGTCGAACTGGCCAGCTTCGGCTGTCGCTTGCTGTGTGCCCGAACTCAGGAAAACCGTATCATCGAGAAAAATCTTGTCGATGTCGGCGTTGCCACTGGAAATCGACGCCGCACCGCCGTCGCCATTGGCCTTCTCTTTGTACTGAACGGTCATCTTGCCGGCCTTCAGTGTGGTTGTGCCTTGCACAACATTCACATTACCGGTGAAATAAGCCTTTTTTTCCTGATCCTTGATCTCCAGCTGGTCGCTCTGGATCTGGATAGGCTGGTCATTCGACAGCTTGAGACCGCTCATGTTGCTCGTTGTGGACTGAGCAAAGGCGGAAACACTGAGGCAGGAAAACATGGCCACCGCGGTCGCGGCAGGAATGCTGAGTGAAAAACAACGATGCATCATGGCGACCGGGCTCTATTTGCCTTTGTTGCGGATGGCTGCAGGATCGAGATGGACCCGAACCTTACCGGTGAAGTTGAGGGTATGCCCCTTATCGGTGATCTTCATGGAATCTGCAACAATAGAGCCTTGGCTCATTGAGATATTCACCGCATCAGGAGTGTTCATTGTCCCGCCGGGAATATCGAGATGGGCAGATTGGAAGTGGGCGGTGATCCCATTGCTCAGATTGACGTCGAATGGTGCAGTCAGATCCAGGACGTCGGCACCACGGTCGAAATCTGCACTTGTTGCCGTTACGCGCGCGATCAGGTCGTCATTGATCGGCACTGCCGCCTTGACGTCCTTGAGCGTGATTTTGTTAGGGTTTTGGATGTCCTGAAGAGCTTTGTTGGCCAGCATCGAGTAGCTGATCCCGTCACTGTTGCGGCCGGATATGGCGGGGCGCTCCATGACAATCTTTCCGTCTTCTATTTTGGCGCTCTCGATTGACAGATTTTCTGGCAGATAGGTCCGGACAATGGCAACGCCAATAAAACCAAGCGAAATTAAGCCGGCAGCCACAGGTAGGAGAATTTTCAGCCGGCTGACGCGCGAAGAATGGGACAGCGCAGCATCGTAAGCGCTTGTCGGCGCCTGTATCGATGCGAGTATGCTTCCTGTCTTTCGTATATGCTGCAGCATGAAGCTCCATTTCGTCGTTTCCGGCGATCTCTTCGCTCGCCGTTAGGGCAGGGCGATCAATCGTCGACCGCCAATATGGTTTTTATTCTTCAACAAACAATAATGGAGAACATAAAAACGTGATACGAACCGATGCAATCGGGCAAATAGGGGCCTATGTAAAGCGCTTTAGGCATCAAAGGAAATTTTATGGACCAAATGGCAATCGCGGATCGGCGCCAGTTGCGCCGCAAGCTCAGCTTCTGGCGCGTCGCGGCATTGATCTTTTTGGCGGCCATTGGCTTCGTATCCTACTGGGCGATGTCCGGGGAGCAATCCGGTTCTGCCGCACCCCATATCGCTCGCGTGAACATCTCGGGAATGATCACGGATGACCGCGAGCTGGTCGAGCGTCTTGATCGCATTGCTGAAAGCAGCCAGGCCAAGGCCTTGATCGTGTCTATTTCCTCGCCTGGCGGAACCACCTATGGTGGGGAGCGCCTCTATCAGGCCATCCGCAAGGTGGCTGAAAAGAAGCCGGTCGTTTCCGACATTCGCACCCTGGCGGCATCTGCCGGTTACATGATCGCTACGGCCGGAGACACGATTATCGCCGGCGAAAGCTCGATCACAGGGTCGATAGGGGTTATCTTTCAGTATCCGCAGGCCGATGAGCTGATGAAGAAGATCGGTGTATCGCTCGAGGAAATAAAGTCCTCACCGCTCAAGGCCGAGCCGTCGCCCTTCCATCCGGCCAGCGAAGAAGCCAAGACCATGGTCCGCAACATGATCATGGATAGCTATGGCTGGTTTGTGGACCTTGTGGCCGAACGCAGAAAGCTGCCGCGCGACGAGGTTCTGAAACTTGCTGACGGCACGATCTTCACCGGCAGGCAGGCTTTGAACGTCAAGCTCATCGACAAGCTCGGCGGCGACGACGACATTCTGGATTACCTGGATACGCGCGACGTTTCCCGCGATCTGCCGATTGTCGAGTGGAAAAAAAGCGATTCCTCGTCGTCCTTCTGGTTTGCCCATGCGCTGACGGGGCTTTTCCGTTATCTCGGTATCACTCTGCCGATCACGCCGGATGCGATCGATGGTTGGGGTTCCGGCAAGTTGTTCCTTGACGGTCTTGTCTCGGTTTGGCAGGTTGGCAAGGGTTGAAAATCTAATTTTTTCAGGGGGCAACCGTGATTAAATCCGAATTGGTACAGATCGTTGCGGCACGCAATCCGCATCTCTACCATCGCGACGTCGAGAACATCGTCAATGCCGTGCTCGATGAAATCACGGATGCGCTTGCTGGCGGCAACCGGGTCGAACTGCGTGGTTTCGGCGCGTTCTCAGTAAAGAACCGTCCCTCGCGCTCCGGGCGCAACCCCCGTACGGGTGAGAGCGTCTTTGTCGAAGAAAAATGGGTACCGTTTTTCAAAACCGGTAAAGAGTTGCGTGAGCGCCTCAACCCGGGCATGGCCGACGAGGACGATTGAGCGTGGATATCGCCGCAGGGTCTTGAAACTGCGGCGTCCGGGCCAATCTGCTATGGCTGAATGAGAAATTGCCGGAGTGACCTATGACGAAGCTTAAGCGTATTGTGTCGCTTGTCGTTTTCGTGCCGATTGGCATCGTCCTGATTGTCTTGGCGGTGGCGAATAGACAGGTTGTCACACTGGCGCTTAACCCGTTCCGTCCGCAAGACAGCATATTGTCCGTTTCGGCGCCCTTCTTTGTTTTCGTTTTCCTGGCACTTTTCGTCGGCATGGCGATCGGTGCATCGGTGACGTGGTGGAAACAGGGCCGCTATCGCCGCCAGGCTCGCGTCGAAGCCAAGGAAGCGGTGAAATGGCAGAAAGAGCATAAAGCGATCGCTGCTCGACGGGGCTGACAGATGGCGGAACCGGCCCCGGTCCCTTCGCAGTCTCGCGTAAGCGCTGTGATGAAATCTTCCTGACATCGTGAGCATCTTTTCGGCCCGCGGACCTCTAAT
The DNA here is from genome assembly GCF_014201355.1 of Aliirhizobium wenxiniae. GTDB lineage: Bacteria > Pseudomonadota > Alphaproteobacteria > Rhizobiales > Rhizobiaceae > Neorhizobium > Neorhizobium wenxiniae. Next base: position 1,204,914 of record NZ_JACHEG010000002.1, on the reverse strand, counting down.
AGCCTCATATGGCTCTCCGCATTTGCTTCCGTCGCGCGTGATCGCATGGGCTTTGCCGAATGCGCTGCAGATGCTATCTGCACGAAAATGAAAGCGAAGGATCAACCGTTGAAGAGCAGAGACAAGCGGATGGGGCAGAAGGCTCCTTCTCGGGGCGGCAATGCGCAGGACCGGCATAGCACCACCGGCAAGCCGAAGTCTCCCGTTGCCGCATCGCGTCCGAAGGCAGGCGACAAGGCGAGCGAGGTCAAGCCCGTCATCAGCCAGTCTGCAGCGCAGACGCGACCGCTTATGGTACGCAAGGGCGATCTGCCGAAAGAAAATGTCCCGATTATCCTTGAGTCGCAGAATGCCGGCGATTTCCACCTGGTCGACAGCGGCAAGGGTCTCAAGCTCGAAAAATACGGTCCGTATTTTGTCGTCAGGCCCGAGGCGCAGGCGCTCTGGCAGCCATCTCTGTCTGCGGACGTCTGGAACAGGGCTGATGCGGTCTTCACCGGCAACACCGATGAAGACGGTATGGGCCGCTGGAAGTTTCCACGCGAGGCTCTTGGCGAAACCTGGCCGCTCTCGCTGCTCGACATCGATTTTCAGGGCCGCTTTACCGCATTCCGCCATATGGGCTTTTTTCCCGAGCAGATCGTTCACTGGACCTGGGTAAGGGATCAGGTGGAAGAGGCAAAGGCCAAGGGCCGTACGCTCAGGGTGCTCAACCTCTTTGGTTACACCGGGGTAGCGTCGCTCGTGGCAGCCGCTGCCGGCGCAGAGGTGACCCATGTCGACGCCTCTAAGAAGGCCATCGGCTGGGCGCGGGAAAACCAGGCTCTTTCGCGTCTCGACAAGGCGCCGATCCGCTGGATCTGCGAGGATGCGATGAAATTCATCCTGCGCGAGGAGCGCCGGGGCAGCACCTATGACATCATCCTGACAGATCCCCCGAAATTTGGCCGTGGCCCGAATGGGGAAGTTTGGGAGCTTTTCGAGCACCTGCCCGTCATGCTCGACATCTGCCGTGAACTTCTGTCGAAGAATTCCGTCGGGCTGGTACTGACGGCCTATTCCATCCGGGCAAGCTTCTATTCCATCCACGAGCTGATGCGCGAAACCATGCGCGGTGCCGGTGGCACGGTGGAATCGGGTGAACTCGTCATTCGTGAGACGGGTATCGACGGCCAGGCCCGTGGCCGTGCCCTATCCACCTCACTCTTCAGCCGCTGGGTTTCCCAATGACAGACGATTTTAGAAAGCCGGGTGCCCGCAAGGTTGGGCAGGTAAAGGAAGTCACCTCGCTCGCCAACCCGATCATCAAGTATATCAAGGCGCTTTCCAACAAGAAGGACCGCGAAGCCGCCGGGATTTTCATGGCCGAAGGCCTGAAGCTCGTCATCGACGCGCTGGAACTGGGCTGGGAAATTCGCACACTGATTTACGCCAAGGCTGCGAAGGGCAAGCCGTTGGTCGAGCAGGTCGCAACCCGCACTGTGGCAAATGGCGGTCTCGTTCTGGAAGTCTCGGAAAAGGTTCTCTCGTCGGTCACCCGCCGCGATAACCCGCAGATGGTTGTCGGTATTTTCGAGCAGCGCTGGAAGCGCTTGGAAGACCTGGCGCCTGAAAGCGATGAAACCATTGTGGCTCTGGACCGCGTGCGTGATCCCGGCAATCTCGGAACGATCATCCGCACTGCCGATGCCGCCGGTGCCTCTGCTGTCATCCTCGTTGGCGATTGTACGGATCCGTTCTCACTGGAAACCGTCCGTGCCACGATGGGCTCGGTTTTCGCGCTTCCCGTGGTGAAATGCTCGGTGGACGAATTTCTTGGCTGGCAGAAACGTTCCGGCGTCAATGTCGTGGCAACCCATCTTGCCGGTGCCGTCGATTACCGAACGGCCGACTACAAGAGCAAGCCGGTCGTCATCCTGATGGGCAACGAACAGTCCGGCCTGCCGGACAATCTGGCCAAGGCCGCCAATCGTACTGTTCGCATACCTCAGCAGGGCCTTGCCGATAGTCTCAATCTGGCCGTCGCAACCGCCGTCATGCTTTTCGAAGCGCGCCGCCACCTCCTGACGTTGGAAGACAGAACATGACGAAAGGCGTAACACCTCTGTCCCACCCCCTGATTGCGGGGATCGTCATCGTGGCCGCAGTCATCCTCGATCAGGTGATCAAGCTGGCGGTTGAAGCCTACCTGCCCATGCATGAGGCGGTGCCGGTCATCCCGTTCCTGGCGCTCTTCCGAACCTATAATCTCGGTGTTGCTTTCTCGCTTCTCTCCGGCATGGAGCGCGAATTCATCATTGGCATGCGCATCGTCATCGTTGGTGTCGTTCTCTGGCTTTGGCGCCGCACCCCGGTTTCGAGAACATTTGCGCATGCAGGTTTCACCCTGATCATAGCCGGCGCTGTCGGTAACCTGATCGACGGTTTGGTCTATGGTCACGTCATAGATTACATCCTGTTTCATACAGAGACGTGGTCGTTTGCCGTCTTCAATCTGGCCGACAGCTTCATAACTATCGGAGCCGGCTTGGTTATTCTAGATGAGCTTGTCGGATCGAAATCGAGCGATTAAGTCCCTGTTAAGCCGTCGGCCTAAGGATTGCGAAGGAAAGCCCGTGTAGGCTTAATCCATGCGCACCCTCGCCGAGTTGCAAGACAGACTGACCAAGGCCTTCTCCCAGCCCCATTCTGCTGAAGGGCAGGCGGAGCAATTGTCTGAACTCATCGTCGAGCCGCCAGAAGAAATGGATTTCTTCGCAGCCGCAACCCCTCGACACCTGAACCCACTGCAGAACCTTATTTTCCAGTTGACACGTTTGTCGCCGGGCAGGCACTCGCTGAAGAACCGCCTGAAGGAATCCGAAGCTGCTAGCGAGGCGAAATCGCGCCGCCTTTCGACGGTCGTGCATGAGATCCGCACGCCACTGAATGGCATTCTCGGCATGACACATCTGCTCAGCCAGACGAAGCTGACTGCCGAACAGCAGAACTATCTCAGCGGCATTCGCCAGTCCGGCCATCTCCTGGCCCAGCTGGTCGATGATATCCTCGATCTCTCCACCATGGAGGCAGGCCGGTTCCGGCTGAACACCAGAGCGGAAAATCTTCGCCAGTTGCTGGAAAGCGTCGTGGAAATGCTCTCTCCACGCGCCCACGAAAAACGCATCGAGATTGCCGCGACCTTTGCCGCCGATCTCCCGGAATTGCTGGATTTCGATCCCGCCCGCCTCCGCCAGGTTTTGTTCAATGTCATGGGCAACGCGGTAAAATTCACCTCCAGCGGTGGTGTGCTCGTTCGGGTGGCCCTTGCCGAGGAGAACGTCGAAATCGCTGTCATCGATACCGGTCCGGGAATGACACCCCAGGAGCAGGCGCGAATTTTCGGTGAGTTCGAACAGGTCGGATCGGTGGAAGCTCGTAGTGGAGGGACCGGCCTCGGCCTCGGCATTGCGTCGCGCATTCTGGCAGAGTTCGACGGTTCCCTATCGGTCAAGAGCCGGAAGGGGGAGGGGAGTACGTTCAAAATTCGCTTCCCTGTTCGCCTTGCCGAAGATGTGGCGGCGGGCGAAACCGATAGAAGCGGCATGCTGGCGCGGTCTCGTGTGATCTTGCTCGCGCCGCAAGGACCAACGGCTCAGGCTACCGTTGCAACGATCGAGGCGCTGGGCGGCCGTTGCCGCCATCTCTGCAGCACGCAGGAGGTGTCGATGCTGATCGACCGAGCGGCGGAAGGGCAAGCGCCTTTCACGGATCTGATCGTCGATCACCGGCTGGCATCGGATTATGCCTGCGAGCCGCTTCACAAACCTCTGCATCGCATTCTTCTCGTCAATCCGGAGGAGCGGGCCTCGCAGCCGCAGGATTTGTTCGATGCCTGGCTGATCCGCCCCCTGCGAGAGCGGTCGCTTGTCGACGTGTTGAGTGGCCGCATGCGTGGTTTCAGCCGTATCGCCAATCAGTCGCAGAGCATGCCGTCCCATGAGGAGGGGAGCGAAGCATTTGTGCCGTTCGATATCCAAAACGAGTTGGATATCGTTCTTGCCGAAGATGATCCGGTCAGTGCCATGCTGCTGCGTACCATGCTGCAGAAGAATGGTCACAAGGTTCGATGGGTCACGGATGTCCCGAGTTTCTACAATCTTGTTCGCGCCCCCGGCGCGCGGCCTGACCTGATTATAACCGACCTGAACATGCCGGGCGGGGATCCGTTGGATGTTCTCGCCGACCTGCGCGAGGTCGAAAAAACAACAAATAGTCTCGCAGTTCCGGTGATCGTCCTGACAGGCGAAGATCGCGACGAGGCTCTGCAAAACGCGTCGACTGCCGGTGCACAAAGAGTCCTGCAAAAACCCGTAGAACCAGCCCGTTTACTAGAAGACATCAGCCATCTTCTCTCGGAGAATATTGCGCGTCATCGTCTCCGTTGACGGATTCTGAGCCGCAGCCTATTGTGACAATCGATGTCACGTTCCTGTTGCAGAGACGTGATTAATGGCGGTGATCCAACCGGTACGGGTGACTCACCATGGCAATCGAACTCCTGAACCGCGAATTGACCCTCGATCATCCCTCGACACCGGCGCCTTCCATCGAGAAGAGCGATGTATTCGGCCGAATAGGCTCGTTGGAAACACGGCTTGCGCGCAACAGCCGGGAGATCGATGCGGCACAGTCGGTTCGCTATCGCGTTTTCGTTGAAGAGATGAATGCGATGCTGCCTCCCGAGGCAATGCATCTCAAGCGCGATTTCGATAGCTATGACGATATCTGCGATCATCTCCTGGTGGTCGACAATGCGATCGATGGCGAAATCGAAGATCAGATCGTTGGCACCTACCGCCTGTTGCGTCAAGAAGTCGCCATGGCCAATGGTGGTTTCTATTCCGAATCGGAATTCGATATCGAGCCGCTCCTGAAGCGCCATCCCGACAAGCAGTTCATGGAACTCGGCCGTTCCTGCGTTCTGCCAGACTATCGCACGAAGCGGACCGTGGAACTGCTCTGGCAGGGCAACTGGGCTTACGCACTGAGGCACGGCATGGGCGCCATGTTCGGCTGCGCCTCCTTCCCCGGTGTCGATCCGCAGGAACATGCGCTTGCCCTTTCCTTCCTCCACCAGAACTCGCTGGTGAAGGATGAGTGGATGGTGTCGGCAAAGGCGGATCTCTATTGCGACATGGACATGATCCCCGCCGAAGAGATCAATCCGCGTCAGGCCCTGTCCGCAATGCCGCCGCTGGTAAAGGGGTACCTGCGTCTGGGAGCTATGATCGGCGACGGTGCCGTGGTCGACCAGGCCTTCAACACCACCGACGTCCTGATTGTCCTGCCGATTGCCGTCATTTCCGGCCGCTACATCAACCATTTCGGCGCCGACGCGGGCCGCTTCGCCAGCTGATATCTAGCGAACGAGCCGTATCGGCCCGTTATATCTGGCGATGGTCTCGTCCGAAGTGAGCAGAAGCATGCCTTCGGACGTGGCCTGAGCGATCAGTATACGGTCGAACGGGTCTTTGTGGATTGGCGGCAAGGCTTCAAGTGCAAACGCATGGCCGCTGGTCACGGGCAGCTCTAAAAAGCCGTTATCCAATAGAGCGCGATGCAGCACGCGGGGGTGAACCGGTATGTTGTCTCGTCCGAGCGCATGCTTGACGGACAGCTCCCATATGCTGGCTGCGCTGAAGAAAAGGGTGTTATCGATATCTTCTATCAATGGTCTGGCCTGTGCCGGAAGCTTGATACTCATGGCGGCAAGCCAGACCAAAATATGAGAATCCAGGAGGAGCCTCATTTATCTTCGCCGTAAAACATATCTTCGATTTCTTTGGCGAACATCGTATCGAAGTCGTCCGGCACGGAAAACTGGCCATCGAGAAAGCCTATGCGGCGTTTCTTCTTTGAGGCGCCTGCGGGCGCATCCTCAAGCGGAACCACCTTCACCATCGGCTTTCCAGCCTTGGCGATGACGAACCCTTCGCCTTTCGCGGCCTCTTCGACGAGGCGCGAAAGGTGTGTCTTTGCTTCGTGAATATTGACCGTCTTCATGGCATCTGCCCCGAGTGGACTTAGTTCACTGAACTTAGTTCACTCGGCGGGTCATATCAAGAAATGCTTACGATCCTGCGTTGTAAGCTGCGATCGCTGCCATGTTGACGATTTCGCTGTCCTTGGCGCCCATCTGGGTGATCTGCACCGACTTGTCGAGACCGACCAGAAGCGGGCCGATGAGCGTCGAGCCGCCGAGTTCCTGCAGCATGCGCGTTGCAATCGAAGCCGAATGGATCGCCGGCATGACCAGCACGTTTGCGGTGCCCGAAAGCCTGCAGAACGGGTACTGCTCCATGCGCGTTGCGTTGAGCGCCACGTCCGCAGCGATCTCGCCGTCATACTCGAAATCGACCCGACGGCTGTCGAGGATTTTTACCGCCTCGCGCACGCGCTCGGAACGCTCCCCAACCGACTGGCCGAAGTTGGAGTAAGCAAGCATCGCCACGCGGGGCTCGTAACCCATGCGGCGCGCAACGCGTGCGGCCTCTGTTGCGATGTCGGCAAGATCCTCGGCATTCGGCTGGTCATGCACGGCTGTGTCCGCAACGAAGATAGTTCGGCCGCGGGCAACGACGAGCGAGACCCCGATCACCCGATGGCCGGGCTTGGTCGCGATGCAGCGCCGCACATCGGCAAGCGCAGAGGCATAGTTGCGGGTCGTGCCGGTCACCATCGCATCCGCATCGCCAACGGCGACCATAGTTGCCGCAAAATGGTTGCGGTCATTGTTGATCAGGCGCTGCACGTCACGCAGCAGGTAGCCCTGTCGCTGAAGCCGGGCATAAAGGTGATCGGTATAGGCTTCCGTCCGCTTCGATATGCGGGCATTGACGATCTCGATGCCCGGTCGGTCGAGATCGATCCCGGCTTTCTCCGCTGTGGCCCGGATAACGTCGTCGCGACCGAGAAGGATGGACGTGCCGAGATCCTGGTTACAGAAGGAGATCGCGGCGCGCATGACCTGTTCTTCTTCGGCCTCGGCGAATACAACCCGCTTCGGGAAACGCCGCACCCGGTCATAGATGCTCTGGGTCGTGGCCGCGATCGGATCGCGCCGGGCGGCAAGTTCGCGGCCGTAAGCGGCGATGTCGGTAATGTCGCGACGCGCCACGCCGCTTTCCATTGCAGCCTGCGCAACCGCCATGGGAATGGCCGAGATCAGGCGAGGATCGAACGGAACCGGGATGATGTATTGTGCGCCGAAACGCGGACGCACACCCTGATAGGCCGCAGCCACGTCGTCCGGCACCGCCTCGCGGGCAAGATTGGCCAGCGCCTGAGCGGCGGCGATCTTCATCGCGTCGTTGATCTGACGTGCACGCACATCGAGCGCGCCGCGGAAAATGTAAGGGAAACCGAGCACATTATTGACCTGGTTCGGATAGTCCGAGCGGCCGGTTGCCATGATCGCATCGTCGCGGATGCGCGCCACTTCCTCGGGCGTGATTTCCGGATCCGGGTTGGCCATGGCAAAGATGATCGGCTTGTCGGCCATCGAACGGATCATCTCTTCGGTGAAGGCTCCTTTCTGGGAGAGGCCGAACACCACATCGGCACCGTTCATCGCTTCTTCCAGGCTGCGGCGGTCAGTCTTTGCTGCATGCGCCGACTTCCACTGGTTCATGCCCTCGGTACGGCCCTGATAGATCACGCCCTTGGTGTCGCAGAGGATGATGTTTTCCGGTGCAAAACCCATCGCCTTGATCAGTTCGATACAGGCAATTGCGGCGGCACCGGCACCATTGCAAACCAGCTTGGTGGTTTTCAGATCGCGACCGGTCAGCTCCAGCGCATTGATCAGGCCTGCGGCGGCGATGATTGCCGTGCCGTGCTGGTCGTCATGGAAAACCGGAATATCCATCAGTTCGCGCAACCGGCTTTCGATGATGAAACATTCCGGCGCCTTGATGTCTTCGAGATTGATCCCACCGAAGGACGGACCGAGATAACGCACGCAGTTGATGAACTCGTCGACATTCTCGGTGTCGACTTCAAGATCGATCGAATCGACATCGGCAAACCGCTTGAACAGAACCGACTTGCCTTCCATGACCGGTTTCGATGCCAATGCGCCGAGATTGCCGAGGCCGAGGATCGCCGTGCCGTTCGAAATCACGGCCACCATGTTGCCGCGCGTCGTGTAATCATAGGCTTTGGCTGCGTCGGCAGCGATCGCCAGCACCGGCACGGCCACGCCCGGAGAATAGGCCAGCGACAGGTCGCGCTGCGTCGCCATCGGCTTGGTCGGGGTGATTTCGAGCTTGCCGGGGCGGCCATCGGAGTGAAAATCGAGTGCTTCCTGCTCGGTTACCGATGTTCGCGTGCTTCCTGCCTTATCGTTCACGACCATATCCTCCAGCTTCCTGTGGGCAGCTTCGCTTGAAGCTGCTGCAAATGTTGTCTTCAAAGGGGCTTCACCGATAGAGTCACGACTTTCCATGCGCAATGAAAATCGGCCCAGTGACCCAGTTTGAACGTTTGTCCATCGATGCCCTGACCCCCGACCAGCTCGCTTCGGAGGAAAGCCGTGCCACGGCCACCCCGATGATGGAGCAGTTCATCGAGATCAAGGCGAACAATCCCGGTTCGCTGCTCTTCTATCGCATGGGCGATTTCTACGAACTGTTTTTCCAGGACGCGATTGACGCATCCCGGGCGCTTGGCATTACGCTCACTAGGCGCGGCCAGCACATGGGGCAGGATATCCCGATGTGCGGCGTGCCTGTCCATGCGGCCGATGATTATCTGCAGAAGCTGATAGCGCTCGGTTTCCGTGTCGCCGTCTGCGAGCAGGTGGAAGACCCGGCAGAAGCCAAGAAGCGCGGTTCCAAGTCGGTTGTGAAGCGCGATGTCGTGCGGCTTGTGACGCCCGGCACGATCACCGAGGAAAAGCTGCTCGTCGCCTCTGAATCCAACTATCTGATGACGCTTGCCCGCATCAAGGGCGGTGCCGAGCAGGCGATGGCGCTGGCCTGGATCGATATCTCCACCGGCGTTTTCCGCTTGGCGGAAACCGATCCTTCGCGCCTGCTTGCCGATATCCTGCGCATCGAGCCGCGCGAACTGATCATGCCGGATACGATGTTCCATGATCCGGAGCTGAAGCCGGTCTTCGATGTGCTTGGCCGCGTCGCCGTGCCGCAGCCGGCGGTGCTGTTCGACAGTGCCACGTCCGAGGGACGCATCACCCTTTATTTCGGTGTTGGCACGCTTGATGGTTTCGGTTCGTTTTCCCGTGCCGAATTTGCTGCCGCTGCCGCCGCCATCGCCTATGTCGAAAAGACCCAGATCTCGGAACGCCCGCCACTTGGTCGGCCGGAGCGCGAAAGCGGCGCATCGACCCTGTTCATCGATCCTGCCACCCGCGGCAATCTCGAACTGACCAAGACCCTGTCAGGCGAGCGCGAAGGCACGCTCCTCAAGGCCATCGACCGCACCGTCACCGGTGGCGGTGCCCGGCTTCTTGCGGAGCGGCTGATGTCGCCGCTCACCGATCCGGATCGTATCAATCTCCGTCTCGATTCCATTTCCTTCCTGCTCGATGAGCCGTCGCTTTGTTCCGATCTGCGTAGCTCGCTGAAACACGTCCCGGACATGCCGCGCGCGCTGTCCCGCCTCGCGCTCGACCGTGGTGGCCCGCGCGATCTCGGTGCAATCCTGACCGGTCTCCAAGCAGCGCGCGGCGTGGCATCGTTCCTCGATGGATCGATGCTGCCGGATGAACTCTCCGATGCACTGGTCGATCTCAAGGCCCTTCCGGTTGCAGTTGAATCCCTGCTCGGCAACATGTTGGCCGAAGACCTGCCGCTTTTGAAGCGCGACGGCGGTTTTCTGGCCGATGGATCCAATTCGGACCTCGATGAGGTCCGTGCCCTGCGCGACCAGTCCCGCAAGGTGATTGCCGGCCTGCAGCTGCAATATGCCGAGGAAACCGGCATCAAGTCGCTGAAGATCAAGCATAACAACGTGCTGGGTTATTTCATCGAGGTCACCGCCGGCAATGCCGGCCCGATGACAGATACGCCGGAAGCCAAGGCGCGCTTCATCCATCGCCAGACGATGGCGAATGCCATGCGCTTCACCACGACGGAACTCGCCGATCTCGAAAGCCGCATCGCCAACGCCGCCGACAAGGCGCTGACGATCGAGCTCGAAGCCTTCGACCGCATGGTCGCCGCCGTGACGGCTGAAGCCGAGGCGGTCAAAGCAGGTGCGCGCGCTCTGTCGATCATCGATGTCGCCGGCGGTCTCGCCATGCTTGCCGAGGAATGGGATTATCGCCGCCCGATTGTCGACGACAGCCGCATGTTCGCGATCGAGGGCGGCCGCCATCCGGTGGTCGAGCAGGCCCTGCGCCGCCAGTCCTCCGGCCCGTTCATCGCCAATGAATGCGATCTGTCACCGAAAAACGGCGGTGAATTCGGCGCGCTCTGGCTTCTCACCGGCCCGAACATGGGCGGTAAATCGACCTTCCTGCGCCAGAACGCGCTGATCGCCATTCTTGCCCAGATGGGTTCCTTTGTTCCTGCAGCCTCTGCTCACATCGGCGTGGTCGACCGGCTGTTCTCACGCGTCGGCGCCTCGGACGATCTCGCCCGCGGCCGCTCCACCTTCATGGTCGAGATGGTCGAAACGGCGGCCATCCTCAATCAGGCAACCGACCGTTCGCTGGTCATCCTTGACGAGATCGGCCGTGGAACCGCCACGTTCGACGGCCTGTCGATCGCCTGGGCTTCGGTTGAGCACCTGCACGAGGGCAATCGCTGCCGCGGCCTGTTCGCCACCCACTTCCATGAGTTGACCGTCCTGTCGGAAAAGCTGAACCGCCTTTCCAATGCCACGATGAAGGTGAAGGAATGGGATGGCGAAGTGATCTTCCTGCACGAAGTCGGCCCCGGTGCTGCCGACCGTTCTTACGGCATCCAGGTCGCCCGCCTTGCCGGTCTTCCCGATAGCGTCGTGAACCGCGCCCGGGATGTCCTGACCAAGCTGGAGGATTCCGATCGCAAGAACCCGGCAAGCCAGCTGATCGACGATCTGCCGCTTTTCCAGGTCGCGGTGCGCAAGGAAGAAAAGCGTGGTGGATCTTCCAAGGTCGATGAAGCGTTGAAGGCTATCAACCCGGATGACATGAGCCCGCGTGAGGCGCTCGAAGCGCTTTATGCACTCAAGAAGCAGGCCGCCGAAAAGGCTTGATCTGTTGGGCGTGTCATTGCAGAGGGGCAGAAGCTGTTGGTCAACGACCGCTGATACAACTTGGCATTTGCATCGAGTTCGCATGCTCCTATAGCCTCGTTCATGGGGAAACGGGGATGTGACTGATTTAAATGACCTATTGGTATTATAAGCTAGGACGGAAACAGGCTGGTCCTGTTCCCGCCGAAGCCCTTGCCGGGTTGGTCGGCAAGGGTACGATAAAGCCGGACACATTGCTTTGGCACGCAGGCCTTGCAGATTGGGCCAAGGCTTCGGAAGTCGAGGAATTGGGCCTCCCCCTTCGAGTTCGAATTGCCAGGTGAGGTGTCGGTTTCCTCGCCCGATCTGATGATTGCGGGACCATGGCCGCGTTTTTGGGCGCGCATTGCAGATGAATGGATCATCGGGGCGGCAATCGGATTGCCGCTCGGATATCTCGTTCAGCCTTATATGCCTGGTACTGGTACGAATTTCCCGCTAGCCGACAATCTTCCGACCATATTTCTCCTTGCCGCGATCACGAGCGTCATTTTGTGGGGATCCATGACGCTGTTTGGCACCACCCCTGGCAAGTTGGTTGCCGGGGTGAGGGTGGAAAACAGGTCGGGCACACCGGACTGGCGGTTCTATATGAGGCGGGAGTTCAAGCTCTGGCTCTTTATCGGAATTGCCGGCATTCCCTATATTTCGCTCATCCCCTGCATGCTGCAATATCGGCGCGTCGCCAGGGGAAGACCTGCCTGGTATGACGACGGTGCAGCCGTCGTTTGGGGAACAGGCAGACTCTCCCGCTCTGTCGCCGCCGCCGCAACGACTGCCGTCGCACTGCTGCTGACTGTAATGACCATCGGATATGTGAACATGCTGCGCGCGGAAGAGCGCATGGCCTCTAGTTATCGTTATTGGGAAAATCCCGCCACTGGCAAGAAGGCTGATCTCTGGTCCACCTGGGTCTTTGAAGAGCTTAAAGCCGAAAGCGGCAAGCTCTATCATTTCGGCGCAGCCAACCTGTCCTCCGAAATCCTGTTTGGTTATGAGCCCATGGATCAGCCATCGGTCGACGCAGTCGCTTACGGTGAGGCGCTGCAAAGCGTGGTTGCTGAGGATATTTCCATCAGTGACCAGTGGGAGCCGTTCAAGCTGAATGGTCTGGATGCTGCACGCGTCACCGGGGTGCAGACGAAGTTGAAGGACGTGAATGTTGAATTGACCGTTGTTATCGTCGGCCGGAGCGCCTGGCGAATGCTCTTGTTCGTTGAGGGGCGACCTCTAGGCAAGCTCGCGATCAGGGAGGTACTGATTAAATCCCTCATGTCGACGGCAAAGGACATCAATGTCCCGGCAAATATGCCATGTGATGAGGAAACCTGCTTTTCCGCACTGTCGCCAAATGCTTTGCTTGCTCCATCATAAATCAGATCGCCGCCGGCGAGTGGGTTTTGCCGGGCAAGATGGCACTTGCCGTTCCTCTCATCTATTGTTTAGGTGCGGTAGAAATGCCGAAGCCACCGTTATGTGGCGGACTGAAATGGGTGCAAGAGGAATTCGCGCGTGAGCGTTGCCTTCATGAAGGAAGAAAGTGCTGAGACGGCCGCCGAAACGGTGCTGCCCGATCGGCCGATTTCGTCCCACCCGAACCTTGTCACCGAGGCAGGCCTGAAGGCGCTTGAGCAGCAATTGCAATCTGCTCGCGATGCCCATGAAGCAGCGAACGCGATCGACGACATCAATGAGCGTCGCCGGCAGGCGGCAGGACCAGCGCGAGACATCCGTTATTTCGCCGAACGGGTCCACACAGCCCAACTCATCCCGGCACCGGCGTCAGCTGATAGCGTCTCATTCGGCAGCACTGTCCGCTTCAGCCGCGATGATGGCCGCGAACAGACCTATCGCATCGTAGGCGAAGACGAAGCTGATCCCAAGGCTGGTACGATCTCCTATGTGTCGCCGGTCGCCCGCGCGCTCAACGGCAAGTCCGTCGGCGATCTGGTGACCGTCGGCAATCAGGAACTCGAAATCATCGCGATTTTGTAATCGGCTTTGTCACTCGAAGCGTGGCTGCGCTTGTGAAGTCGGGCGTCTGCAGCTATCACCTCGCACTCCCATGCAAACAGAGGTGCCCCGCGGCATGACCCCCAACTATCTCGTCACCCATTCCGGTGGCTTCCATGCCGATGAGCTTCTTTCCAGCGTCATCCTGACCCGGCTTTTTCCGGAGGCGAAGATCGTTCGCAGCCGCGCGCCCGAATGGATCACGCCCGGCAGCGATCGTATCATCTATGATGTCGGCGGCGCCTATGATGCCGAGAAGCAGATTTTCGACCATCACCAGCGCGGCGCGCCATTGCGTGAAGACGAGGCGCCCTACAGCTCCTTCGGCCTGATCTGGAAGCACTACGGTCGCGATTATCTGGCGGCGATGAACGTTCCCGAAGCCCATATCGATGCTCTGCACGCATCCTTCGACAAGAGCTTCGTCCTGCCGATCGACCTGATGGATAACGGCGCACTCAGCCCGTCCAGCGCCGGTCCTCTGGCCGGGCTCACCCTCTCGAGCCTGCTCGAAACGCTGAAGCCCAGTTTCGACGAGAAGGAAGAGGGTGCCGATGAGCGCGCCTTCCACGCTGCCCTTTCCATCGCACGCGCCTTTGTCGAAGCCGGTGTCGGCAAGCGCGCCGCAAAGCTGCGGGCCGAGACACTCGTGCTCAACGCGATCGAAAAGACGGGTGAGGGGCGCGTTCTTGAGCTTCCCATGGGAATGCCCTTCCGCCCGGCAATCGTGAAGGCCGGAGCCGATCATCTTCTTTTCGTCGTCCACCCGCGCGACGGCAAGGACTGGTGCGTCACCGGCATCCGCCGTGCCGACGACGGGTTTGAACTGCGCGCCGACCTGCCAAAGTCCTGGGCTGGCCTGACGAATGGCGATCTCGAGGCCGCATCCGGCGTCAAGGGCGCCACCTTCTGCCATAATGGCCGCTTCATCGCCGCAGCTACCAGCCGTGAAGCTGCCCTTGCCATGGCCGAGATTGCCGTCAAGGAAGCCTTGGCAACGGCTTGAACCGCTAAGACTGGCGAAGCCGGGATCGGGCTACCTGCTATTTGCGGGTAGCCCGATCTCCCTTTCGGGCCCGAAGATGATATAGATCGTCGTAGAATTTTCTTCAGGCTTTTCTGAGCGCCATCGGGATCGTCCATTGCTCGCCATACCATTGCCCTTCATTGCCGGACTGATCTTCGCGCTGGTTCTCCATCACAGCCTCAAGGGCGTGGAAGCGCCGGGAAGCCGCCGGTATTTCGTCGCTTTCCTGATCCTTTATGCATTGCAGGGCGTGGTTGTCGGCCTGCATTTCGGCTACGGCGTCAAGGCGCTTGCGCCGATCCAGCCGATTACCGCCTCGGTCATGCCGCCGCTCGCCTTCCTGGCGTTTCGCGGCCTGACGGATGCGTCTATACCCAAACCCTGGATCCATCTCTGGGCACCGGCTTTCATCGCGCTTTCGGTCGCCTCTCTGCAGGTGCTGGTCGATCCGCTGCTGCTTGTGATCTTCCTCGTTTACGGCACGGCGCTCTGGCGCCTGACGCGAGCCAGCGATGACGAGGTGATGGCGGAGGCAAGCCTTCAGCGCATGCGCCCGGCTTTGCGCGCCGCGCGTCTGACCGCAATCCTGATGTTCTTCTTCGCCCTGAGCGATCTCGCCGTGGCTGTCTATGCGGGTATTGCCGGTGCCGAAGGCGTTCCGTTCGCGGTGGCGATCATGAACGTCGTCGCGCTTGTGGCAACCGGCATCTACTACCTCCTGCCCGAGCCGGATCGCGCTGCCGTTTCACCGAAAGTGTCGGCTTTGCCCGATCCGGCTGATGCGGCAATCGTCGAGCGCGTCACGGCGGCTCTCGGCGAAGGCGAACTCTACAGGGACGAAAATCTCAGCCTCGCGAAAATCTCCCGCAAGGCGAAAATTCCGGCGCGCGACCTGTCTTCCGCCATCAACCGTGCCACAGGTCTCAACGTCTCCCAGTTCGTCAACAACCGTCGTGTCGGCGAAGCCTGCCGCCTGTTGGATGAAACAAAACAATCGGCGACGGCAATCATGCTCGACGTCGGATTCTCGACAAAATCGAACTTTAACCGGGAGTTTCGTCGCGCAACGGGCATGAGCCCGCGCCAGTGGCGTGCGAGGTCGAAAGTCGAAACAACCCTCTCTTGAACTTCATGCTGCAAGGCAACAACTTGGAAACGACCTGCTGCCATAATTGGTGGTCAAGGTGACCAGAATTCGTTAGAGCAACTCCAGCAAAATTGGGAACCGGTTTTGCGCCCGGAAACGCTCTGGAGCCGACCGGCAAACTGGCATCGGCAGGAATGATATGGCCAGACACGAAATCAATTTCTCCGAACTTCTCGATGTAGATGCCCTGAAGGCCGAATGCTGCGCGGTGATGAAGACGGACCGTCCACTTCTGGAACTGCGCTCGGCGCTTCTGCCTATCATGCGCCGTGCCAGCAACGAGGGCCGCCAGAAGGCGCGTGAACTGCTCGAAAAAGACGGCAGCGGGCTCAATTGCGCCGAGCGCATTTCCTGGGTTCAGGATCAGATCATCTGCGTCCTGCATGACATCGTCGCCGCCGCCGTACATCCGCAAGGCAAGGACATCACTATTGCGGCCGTCGGCGGTTATGGCCGAGGAACGCTTGCACCCGGATCGGATATCGATCTTCTGTTCCTTCTGCCGGCGAAGAACTCTGAGGAGATGCGCAAGGCCGTCGAGTTCCTGCTCTATATTCTCTGGGACATGGGCTTTAAGGTCGGCCACGCGACCCGCACGGTCGAGGAGTGCATCCGCCTCTCCAAGACGGATATGACCATCCGCACTGCGATCCTGGAAAGCCGCCTGATCTGCGGTTGTGCGACCCTGTTTGCGGATCTCGAGACCCGTTTCGACAGGGAAGTCGTCGCCGATACCGGTGCCGAATTTGTCAGCGCCAAGCTTGCCGAGCGCGACCAGCGTCACCAGAAATCCGGTGACACCCGTTACCTCGTCGAGCCGAACGTCAAGGAAGGCAAGGGCGGCCTGCGCGACCTCCATACGCTGTTCTGGATCGCCAAATATTACTACCGCGTCAAGGATGCCGCCGAACTGGTCAAGCTCGGGGTGTTCTCTCGTGGTGAATTCCGGCTGTTCGAAAAAGCGGACGATTTTCTCTGGGCGGTTCGCTGCCACATGCATTTCCTCACCGGAAAGTCGGAGGAGCGCCTGTCCTTCGATATCCAGCGCGATATCGCCTCGGCCCTCGGTTATCACTCCCGCCCCGGCCTTTCCGCCGTCGAGCGTTTCATGAAGCATTACTTCCTTGTCGCCAAGGATGTCGGCGATCTGACGCGCATCTTCTGCGCGGCGCTGGAAGAACAGCAGGCCAAGGCGGCACCCGGGCTTGCCAATCGCGTCCTCTCGCGTTTCACCCATCGTCTGCACAAGATCCCCGGCACGACGGATTTTGTCACCGACCGTGGCCGCATCACGCTTGCGTCGCCGGACGTCTTCAGCCGCGATCCGGTCAACATCATCCGCTTCTTCCATGTCGCGGATATTCATCAGCTCGAATTGCATCCCGATGCGCTGAAGCGCATGACCCGTTCGCTGACGCTGATCGACAACAGTCTGCGTGAGAACGAGGAAGCCAACCGGCTGTTTCTCTCCATTCTGACTTCGCGCCGCGATCCGGCGTTGATGCTGCGTCGGATGAACGAGGCCGGTGTGCTCGGCCGCTTCATCCCCGAATTCGGCAAGGTCGTGGCGATGATGCAGTTCAACATGTATCACCACTATACGGTCGATGAGCACCTGATCCGCTCGGTCGAAGCCCTGTCGGAGATCGACAAGGGCGAGATGCAGGAAGCGCATCCGCTTGCCACCAAGATCATGCCGGGCATAGAGGAGCGTGAAGCCCTTTATGTCGCCGTTCTTTTCCACGATGTCGCCAAGGGCCGCCAGGAAGATCACTCGATCGCCGGCGCCCGTATGGCGCGGAAACTCTGCCCGAGGCTTGGCCTGAATCATAAGCAGACCGAAATAGTCGTCTGGCTGATCGAGCAGCATCTGGTCATGTCGATGACCGCCCAGACCCGCGATCTGCATGACCGCAAGACGATCAGCGATTTTGCTGCTGTCGTGCAGTCCATGGACCGGCTGAAGCTGTTGCTCGTCCTGACGATCTGCGACACGCGCGCCGTCGGTCCAGGCGTGTGGAACGGCTGGAAGGGTCAGCTTCTGCGTACCCTTTACTACGAGACCGAGATCCTGCTCTCCGGCGGCTTTTCCGACCTGCCGCGTCGCGAGCGCGCGACTGTTGCCGAAGAGGCGCTTTTCGATGCGCTGTCTTCCTGGGACGGGAAGGAGCGCAAGACCTATTCGTCGCTCCATTATCAGCCCTATCTCCTGGCCGTTTCGCTGAACGATCAGGTTCGCCATGCAACCTTCATCCGCGACACTGATCGCGCCGGCCATGCGCTTGCGACCATGGTCCGCACCGATGCCTTCCGGGCAATCACCGAGATCACCGTGCTCGCGCCCGACCATCCACGGCTTCTGTCGATCATTGCAGGCGCCTGTGCTGCCGCCGGCGCCAACATCGTTGATGCGCAGATTTTCACGACCAGCGACGGCCGTGCCCTTGATACGATCCTGATCAACCGGGAATTTGCTGTAGACGAGGATGAACTCCGCCGCGCCGGCACGATCGGCCGGATGATCGAGGATGTGCTTTCGGGCAAGCGCCGCCTGCCGGAAGTCATCGCCACCCGCGCCAAGACCCGCAAGAAGACCAAGGCCTTCGACATCCCGCCTTCGGTCACCATCTCGAACAGCCTTTCCAACAAGTTCACGGTCATTGAGATTGAATGCCTCGACCGCACCGGTCTTCTGGCGGATATCACCGCCGGTCTGGCCGATCTGTCGCTGGACATCCAGTCGGCCCGCATCACCACATTCGGCGAAAAGGTCATCGATACCTTCTACGTCACCGATCTGGTTGGTCAGAAGGTCACCAATGACAACCGCCAGAACACCATTTCTGCACGGCTGAAGTTGGTCATGACCGATCAGGAAGAAGAGGCGAAGAAGAACCCGACACCGGCCACAGAAGAACAGCCGCCGCGCAAGAGCAAGGCGCGCGCGTGACGGATATCCGACCATGAGCCTCGTCAAGAAATTCGCAACCGTGGGCGGCGCGACGCTCGGCAGCCGCATCTTCGGGTTCGCCCGCGAGACCGCGATGGCGGCAGCGCTCGGCACGGGCCCGATGGCTGACGTCTTCTACGCCGCCTTCCGTTTCCCGAACCTGTTTCGCCGGCTGTTTGCCGAAGGCGCCTTCAACGCTGCCTTCGTGCCGCTGTTCTCGAAAGAGATCGAGGCGAATGGCGTCGAGGGCGCCAAGCGCTTTTCGGAAGAGGTCTTCGGGGTGCTCTTTTCGGCGCTCCTCCTCATCACCATCGCCATGGAACTCGCCATGCCTTGGCTGGTGCGTTTCATCATCGCGCCGGGTTTTGCCGACGACGCCGAAAAGATGTCGCTGACCATCCGCATGGCCGCGGTCATGTTCCCCTATCTCATGTGCATGTCGCTCACAGCGATGATGAGCGGCATGCTGAATTCGCTGCATCATTTCTTCGCGGCGGCAATTGCGCCGGTCTTCCTGAACGTGGTGATGATCGCCGCTCTGGTCTACGGCCTTTGGATCGGTGCCGAGCCCCAGTTGATCGCCTGGTATCTCTCCTGGAGCGTGCTGGTTGCCGGTGTCCTCCAGCTTGCCGTCGTTTATATCGGCGTGCGCCATGCCGGCATCAATATCGGCTTTCGCCGGCCGCGCATGACGCCGAACGTCAAGCGGCTTTTATGGCTGGCGGTTCCGGCTGCGATTACCGGTGGCGTTACCCAGATCAACCAGATCATTGGCCAAGCGATCGCCTCCGGCAAGGAAGGGGCGATCGCGGCTCTTCAATATGCCGACCGTATTTACCAACTGCCGCTCGGCGTGGTGGGTGTGGCCGTCGGTGTCGTTCTTTTGCCGGAGCTGTCTCGAGCGCTCAAAGGCGGCAAGACGAAGGAAGCGGCCGGGATCCAGAACCGGTCGATCGAATTCGTCCTGTTCCTGACACTGCCTGCCGCAGCCGGTCTTTGGGTCCTGTCGGATGCAATCATCCGCGTGCTCTACGAACGCGGGGCCTTCTCTGCTGAAAACACCTCGGTCGTTGCCGGCATTCTGGCGATCTATGGCCTGGGCCTGCCCGGTTTCGTGCTCATCAAGGCGCTGCAGCCGGGCTTTTATGCGCGCGAGGATACCAAGACGCCGATGCGCATCACCATGCTCGCGGTCGTGATCAATTCGGGTCTGGCGATTTCGCTTTTCCCGATCCTTGCCGAACGCGGTATCGCCACCGCCGAAGCGGCGGCTGGCTGGCTCAATACCGTGCTGTTGTTCACGATCCTGGTCTGGCGCGGCGATCTCGTCTGGGAATGGCAGCTTGCCAGGCGCACGGTTCTGCTGATCGTATCGGCAGGCGTGATGGCTGCGGTGCTGATCTATGCCTTGCCCTATGCCGGATCATGGCTGGCGCCGGGCGCCCATCTGCTGAGCCAAGTCACGGCTCTTGGCGTTCTGATTGCGCTTGCGATGGTCGTCTATTTCGGCGTGGCCTTCCTGATCGGCGGTGCCGATCTCGGCATGATCCGCCGCAACCTGAAGCGCAAGCCTAAGGCATCGTCATAAAAGGAGCAGGTGGCTTTTCAAGCCGCCTTGATCACGTATCGCTGCTCTTGGACTTCGGCTTCAGGTTGGCAAGGCTGCCCTTACCCTTCTTGCCACAGTGCGCCCAAGTACGGCTTGGGCCGATATCAACATGCACGATGCCATTGCAGTAACGGCCGATGCCGCCGATCCCAGGAGCGGTGCGGGCTGCTGCCAGGATACGTTTTTCGGAGACACCCGGCACGCGGATGTCAGCGGCGAAACAGCGGCTATGTTGCGACTTGCCCGAACGCGGACGATGACCTGACGTGACCATCGGCTTCTTGCCGGTCTGCTTGGCGATATGGGCAAGGATCGCTTCCAGTTTTTCGGGAAAACAGCCGGTACGGACACTGACACGCTGTACCGTGTAGAAAGCGGAGTAATCGTGCTGAATTGCTGTGCTGCGGCGTTTGTCGTTCTTGCCTGCTGCCTCGGCGTTTACGTTCATACTGAATGCCAATAGGCAGGCCAGCGCGACGCGAGAAAAGATGCGCATGGTTGTCCCCTAAGAAAAGACCAGTCGTCATGACGATCGACTTCGTCGTAGCGGGGTATTTCATTCTGAAAAGTGACGTGAATAAGGTGGGATTTACCTCAAACTGAGATTAATAGGTCATGAATCTTAATATTCGTTAACCAATTGCAGTCTTGATGCTTGTTATAGTTGTTCGGGGAGCGCCAAAACTTCGTTATAAAACTGTTACATAGCGGCGCTCCGAGCTTCTACAGCAACGTCTTCGAAGTTGATTGTCAAAACCCCCAAAAAAATTGGGGTCTGAGGGATAAAATTGCGAAAAATTCCCTTAATGGTTGCTAAGGCCCATGATTTTAGCCAGATCACTACGCGAAACTCAGGAGCCGCCCATGCCAGTCCGATCACTTTTTCTCGTGACCTTGGTGGTCGATGACTTCGATCGGGCGAAGTCTTTCTACTGCGGTGACCTTGGCTTTGACTGCGTGGAGGATACGTCTCTTGCCGATGGTAAGCGCTGGCTTGTGGTAAAGCCGAAGGGCGATGAGGGTGCGGCTCTGCTTCTCGCTCAGGCCGCGGATGACAGGCAACTGGCCGCGATCGGCAACCAGGCCGGAGGACGGGTCGGCTTCTTCCTGAAAACCGATGACTTTGCCCGCGACCA
Organism: Aliirhizobium wenxiniae; assembly: GCF_014201355.1. Classification (GTDB taxonomy): domain Bacteria; phylum Pseudomonadota; class Alphaproteobacteria; order Rhizobiales; family Rhizobiaceae; genus Neorhizobium; species Neorhizobium wenxiniae. Next base: position 1,183,749 of record NZ_JACHEG010000002.1, on the reverse strand, counting down.
CGCGGCAATGCGTGCCCGCGGCGTCAAATTCATGGAGGAACCGCGCCGTGAGGTTTACGGCACGGTAGCCGTGTTTGCCGATCCCTACGGCAACACCTGGGATTTGATTGAGCATGCTCCGCGCTGAGGCCTTGATTTTGCCCCGCCCGACGTGCTTAGAGCGCGGCGTTAGCTACATGGCCCGCGGGGCGCGATTGCCGGAGACGTTCAAACCTGCCGGGAGCGCGTAACCTTGAGGTCTGAGGCCTTCCAACCGCCTGTTCGAGGACATCATGAACACCTTCAAGCCGCTCGTTTTCTCCGGCGTTCAGCCGACCGGCAATCTCCATCTCGGCAATTATCTCGGCGCGATCCGCAAATTCGTGGCGCTGCAGGAAAACAACGACTGCATCTATTGCGTCGTCGACCTGCATGCGATCACCGCCCAGCTCGTGCATGACGACCTGCGTGGCCAGATCCGTTCGATCGCCGCAGCCTTTATCGCTTCCGGTATCGATCCGGTGAAGCACATCGTCTTCAACCAGTCGGCCGTGCCGCAGCACGCCGAGCTTGCCTGGGTGTTCAACTGCGTTGCCCGCATCGGTTGGATGAACCGCATGACGCAGTTCAAGGACAAGGCCGGCAAGGATCGCGAAAACGCTTCGCTGGGCCTGCTTGCCTATCCGAGCCTGATGGCGGCCGATATCCTCGTCTACCGCGCCACCCACGTTCCGGTTGGTGACGACCAGAAGCAGCATCTGGAACTGGCCCGCGACATCGCCCAGAAGTTCAACATCGACTTCCAGGACAAGATCCGCGCCACGGGCACGGGTGTCGACATGGTCGTCGGCGAAGAGCCGATCCACGGTTATTTCCCGTTGGTCGAACCGCTGATCGATGGTCCGGCACCGCGCGTCATGTCGCTGCGTGACGGCACCAAGAAGATGTCGAAGTCCGATCCGTCGGATTTGTCGCGCATCAACCTGATGGACGATGCCGACGATATCGCCAAGAAGATCCGCAAGGCCAAGACCGACCCGGAAGGCCTGCCGAGCGAAATCGAAGGCCTGGCCGGTCGCCCGGAGGCCGACAATCTCGTCGGTATCTATGCAGCGCTTGCCGATCGCACCAAGGCCGATGTCCTGGCCGAATTCGGTGGCCAGCAGTTCTCCATCTTCAAGCCGGCGCTTGCTGAACTGGCGGTCGAGGTCCTCGCCCCGATCGGTGCCGAGATGCGCCGCCTTCTCGATGACACCACGCATATCGACGCGATCCTCAAGGATGGCGGCGAACGCGCCGGCGCCCGTGCGCAGAAGGTCATGGACGAAGTCTTCGACATCATCGGCTTCCTGCGCTGATTTTTGAGGTAGAATGAATAGGCAAACCCGTCGCGTAAAGCGGCGGGTTTTCATTTTTACACGTTGGTATAAGGTCCGCGGCGAGACTGCTTCGGCAACACAGGGGGCGTTATGGTTTCCAAGAGACTTTCGCGGCTTGAAGGCCATAGGCGCAAGTTCATGGCGGTCATCGACGGCACGCCGGAATGCGAAAAGGCGGTTCATTATGCCGGGCGCCGCGCCAAGAATACCAATGGCGGTCTGGTTCTCCTCTATGTCATTCCCGAAGGCGATTTCCAGCAATGGCTGGGTGTCGAGCAGATCATGCGCGCCGAAGCGATGGAAGAGGCCGAAGCGGTAATGGCGAAGGCCGCCCACCGGGTACGTGAAGCGATTGGCATCGACCCGGAAATCGTCATTCGTGAGGGCAGCGCTCCCGAGCAGATCAACGGGCTGGTCGAGGAAGATCGCGATATCGCGATCCTCGTGCTCGCGGCCGGTTCGGCAAAGGAAGGGCCGGGACCGCTGGTCTCCGCTGTTGCCGGTCGCGGTGCAGCCTTTCCGATCCCGGTCACGGTTCTTCCCGATACGCTCTCGGACGAGGAAATCGACTCGCTGGCATGATCTCACTATTGACCATGAACGGACAAAGGCGCACTTGAACCCAAAGATGAGAACGTTTATCTTATTTGGAAGAGTTCTAAACTGAGCGCCGCTCGTCGGCCAGGAGCAAGCCCATGTTCATCCAGACCGAAGCCACGCCGAACCCGGCGACCCTGAAGTTTCTTCCCGGCAAGGTTGTCATGGAAAAAGGCACGGCCGAGTTTCGCAATGAAGCCGAAGCAGCAGCCTCTCCGCTGGCCCTGCGCCTTTTTAACGTTCCCGGCGTCACTGGCGTTTATTTCGGCTACGATTTCATCACCGTCACCAAGTCCGATTCCGAGTGGCAGCACCTGAAGCCAGCTATCCTAGGCTCGATCATGGAGCATTTCATGTCCGGCCAGCCGGTCATGGGCGGCGGTTCGGCGATGGCCGAAGATTTGGACGAGGAAGGCGAGTTCTTCGACGAAGGCGACGAGACACTTGTCGCGACCATCAAGGAACTGCTGGAAACCCGCGTCCGCCCTGCAGTGGCTCAGGATGGCGGCGACATCACCTTCAAGGGGTTCAAGGACGGTACCGTCTACCTCAACATGAAGGGCGCATGCTCCGGCTGCCCGTCTTCCACCGCAACGCTGAAGCATGGTGTGCAGAACCTGCTCAAGCACTTCGTTCCCGAAGTGCAGGCGGTCGAGGCCCTCTGATACCCGCAAGACCTGTTCATGATCGTTCTCGCTATAGACACTGCAGGCATCGATTGTTCTGCGGCGGTATTTGACAGTTCCGCCGGCAGGCTTTTGTCTGCCGTCTCGGAAGAAATCGGCAAGGGGCATGCGGAACGCCTGATGGCGGTCATCGATCAGGCGCTGGATGAAGCTGCCGTCGATCTCCATGCGGTCGGAAAAATTGCCGTCGTCATCGGCCCCGGTTCCTTCACCGGCATTCGTGTCGGCGTTGCGGCTGCTCGCGGTCTGGCTCTTTCGCTCGGGATCGATTGCGTCGGCGTCTCGACGCTCGAAACGCTCGGCGCATCGCATCGGGCAACCAGTGGTTCCGACAAGCCGGTACTCGTCGCCATGGATGCCAAGCGCGAGGAAATCTATGCGCAGGCTTTCGCCGTCGATGGCGCTGCGCTGAACGAACCGGCAGCGCTTTCGGCAGAAGACGTCGACAATCTTGTCAAATCCCTCTCTGCCGAGTCTACCGGCTCGTGGATTTCCAAGACAGGTGATCGCTTCGATATCGGAACTGTCGCGCGTATCGGCGCTGCAAAGGATGTCGCTGGAGCACGGCCGAAGCCGCTTTATTTGCGTGGACCCGATGCAAAACCCCAGACGGGTTTTGCTCTGGCACGGGTGTAGCCCATGTTTGACGACTATCTGACCTGGAAGCCGTTTTTCGAAGTCGTGCCGATCGAGGATGTCGATTGCCACGAGATTTCCGAACTGCACGGCCTGCGTTTTCCGCGCCAGTGGAGTGAAGCTGAGTTTCAGGACCTTCTTTCGCAGAAAAATGTCTTCGGCTTCGTCGCACGCCAGACCAACGCATTCTTCTCCAAGCCACTCGGCGGCTTCGTGCTCAGTCGCGAGGCTGGCGGCGAGGCGGAAATCCTGACGGTTGCGGTCGCCGAAAAGTTCGGTCGCCAGGGGCTCGGCTGGCGCCTTATGCAGGCGGCGGTGCGTGAGGCAATCGCGCGCGGCGCCGACGGCATGTTTCTTGAAGTCGAGGCCGAAAACAAGCCTGCCGTCGGGCTTTACGGCAAACTCGGTTTTGCCAAGGTGGCAGAGAGGCCGGCTTATTATCTGGGAGCGGATGGCCGACGGACCGCAGCGCTTGTCATGAGCCGTGATCTTCGCTAGTCCCTCAGCATACGTGAATATTTCGAAGGCCAGAACGTCATGAGAGACCTTTCCAAGACCCTGGAAGAGTTGTGTGCCGAAAAGGGCATGCGCATGACCGACCAGCGCCGGGTCATTGCCCGCATATTGCAGGATTCAGACGATCATCCGGACGTCGAGGAGCTTTATCGCCGCTCGTCCAAGGTCGATCCGCGCATCTCGATTTCGACGGTCTATCGGACGGTGAAACTGTTCGAGGACGAGGGCATCATCGAGAAGCATGACTTTCTCGATGGCCGCTCCCGCTATGAGACCGTGCCGGAAGAACATCACGATCACATGATCGACCTGAATACCGGCAATGTCATCGAGTTTCAGTCCGCCGAGATCGAGGCGCTGCAGGAGCGCATCGCCCGTGAGCTCGGCTTCCGGCTGGTCGGCCACCGGCTCGAGCTTTACGGCATTCCCCTCGACAAGAACGATGATTGAGCGGAACCGGTAGGGACAAGATAAGTGATCACCTCCATCCGGATCGGCCTTGTTGTCGCCTGTCTCGTGATCGTGACACTGGCGCTTCTGCCGTTTCAGCTTCTCGGCCTCGCCTTTGACTGGAAGATCCGCCGTTACGTTCCGCGTCTCTGGCATCGTTCCGCCTGTTGGCTGCTGGGCATCCGTATCCGGGTCCATGGTCATATCGAGCGCCGCCGGCCGCTGATGCTCGCGGCAAATCATGCCTCGTGGAAAGATATCCTCGTTCTCGGCGCGGTTGCCGATGTCGTCTACATTGCCAAGTCGGAAGTGGCCAACTGGCCGGTCTTCGGCATTCTCGCCAAGCTGCAGAAGACGATCTTCGTCGTGCGCGAGGAAAAGCGCCGCACCGGCGATCAGGTCAACGAGATTGCCGCACGCATGAATGCCGGCGAGATCGTCGTGCTTTTTCCCGAAGGCACGACGTCGGACGGCAACCGTCTGCTGGAGGTGAAATCCTCGCTTTTCGGAGCTGCTGCAGCAGCGGTGCCTCACACGCCCGATGGTGTCGTACACGTCCAGCCGGTCGCGATCGCCTATACCCGTGTCCATGGCATGGCGATGGGGCGGTTTCATCGCCCGCTTGCCGCCTGGCCGGGCGATATCGAGCTGATGCCGCACCTGATTGGCGTGCTGAAGGAAGGCGCGCTCGATGTGGAGGTCGCTTTCGGCGATACGGTCGATTTCCGCACCGGCGACAACCGCAAACATCTGAGCCAGAACATCACCGCCCAGCTCCGCCGCATGCTGATAAGGCATCTGCGGCAGCGGGAGTATGATGCGGATTGAGCGTACGGTTTATGTGCCGCTTCAATTCCGTCCTTTCTTGCGGTATGGAAGCGGCATGAACGAACATGTCTCCATTCCCGCGCCGGCCGATGAGGCCGCCCACTGTCCGGACAGCCGTCCCAACACCCGCAAGGTCTTCATCAAGACCTACGGCTGTCAGATGAATGTCTATGATTCTACCCGCATGGGCGATGCGCTCGCGGGCGAGGGATATGTGACGACGGAAGACATGGGAGAGGCGGATCTCGTTCTCCTCAACACCTGTCATATTCGCGAGAAGGCGGCGGAAAAGGTTTATTCCGCGCTCGGCCGCCTGCGTGACATGAAAAAGGAGCGTGCCGCCGAAGGCCGCGAATTCATGATCGGCGTTGCCGGCTGCGTCGCCCAGGCTGAAGGCGAGGAGATCATCCGTCGCGCACCGGCCGTCGACGTGGTCATCGGCCCGCAGACCTATCACCGGCTTCCCGATGCCTTGAAAAAGGCGCGCGGCGGTGAGCGCGTCGTCGATACGGAATATGCGGTCGAGGACAAGTTCGCGCACCTGCCGGCAACGGAAAAGAAGGTTATCCGCTCGCGCGGTGTTACCTCCTTCCTCACAGTGCAGGAAGGTTGCGACAAGTTCTGCACCTTCTGCGTCGTGCCCTATACCCGCGGTTCGGAAGTCTCCCGTCCGGTCGGCCAGATCATCGACGAGGCAAAGCGCTTGGTGGATGCCGGCGTGCGCGAGATCACGCTGCTCGGCCAGAACGTCAATGCCTGGCAGTCGCAGGATGAAAAAGGCAAGGCACTCGGTCTTGCCGATCTTCTCTATCGGCTCGCCGACGTTCCGGGCCTCGCCCGCCTGCGTTATACGACCAGCCATCCGCGCGACATGGACGACCGGCTGATCGAGGCGCATCGCGACCTGCGCATCCTCATGCCCTATCTGCATCTTCCGGTTCAGGCAGGTTCCGACCGTATCCTGAAGGCGATGAACCGCCGCCACACCGGCGCCGAATACCTTCGGCTGATCGAGCGTATCCGCGCCGCCCGTCCCGATATCGCCATGTCGGGCGATTTCATCGTCGGTTTCCCTGGCGAAACGAATCAGGATTTTGAAGACACGCTTAAGATCGTGGAAGAGGTCAATTACGCCTCGGCCTTCTCGTTCAAATATTCGAGCCGTCCCGGCACGCCGGGCGCGGATCTGCCCGACCATGTGGCCGAGGATGTGAAGACCGAGCGGCTGGAGCGGCTTCAGGCCCTGCTCTTGAAACAGCAGGCCGACTTCGCCACATCCTGTGTCGGAAAGACCATCGATCTGCTGCTGGAAAAGCCCGGCCGCATGCCCGGTCAGGTGATCGGACGCTCGCCCTGGCTGCAGTCTGTGAATGTTGATGCAAAAACATCGCAAATCGGTGAGATTATCAGTGTACGAATCATCGGCACCGGTCCGAACAGCTTGTTTGCCGAGCCGGTTGAGAGTTTAATCGAGGTCTAATTCAAGTTGAGGAGCTTGCTTACTTGAACGCATCAGAATTGGTTTCTTCGACAGCGCGCCAACCCCGATCCGCAGCGACCGACGCCAACCACTTTGTTCTGACGTTCGAGAATAACCGATTAGCAAGCGAACTTTTCGGTCAGTTCGACCAGAACCTCAAGCTTCTCGAACAGCGCCTCAACATCGATGCCCGTCCGCGCGGCAATTCGGTTTCCATTTCAGGCGATGTGATCGCGACAAATCAGGCGCGCCGCGCCCTCGATTTCCTCTATGAACGTCTGCAGAAAGGCGGTTCCGTGGAAGCTTCCGACGTCGAAGGTGCGATCCGCATGGCGCAGGCCGCTGACGACCAGTTGTCGCTACCGACGCTGGAACGCAAGGCAAAGCTCTCCATGGCGCAGATTTCCACCCGCAAGAAGACCATTCAGGCCCGCACGCCCACCCAGGACGCCTATATGCGGGCGCTGGAACGCGCCGAGCTCGTCTTCGGCGTCGGGCCTGCCGGTACCGGCAAGACTTATCTCGCCTGCGCCCACGCAGCCCAGCTTCTGGAACGCGGTGCCGTCGATAAGATCATCCTGACACGACCGGCCGTTGAAGCTGGCGAGCGTTTGGGCTTCCTTCCCGGCGACATGAAGGAAAAGGTCGATCCCTATCTGCGGCCGCTTTACGACGCGCTCTATGACATGATCCCGGCCGACAAGGTCGATCGTGCGATCACCGCCGGCGTCATCGAAATCGCGCCGCTTGCCTTCATGCGCGGCCGCACGCTGCAAAATGCCGCGATCATTCTCGACGAGGCGCAGAACACGACATCGATGCAGATGAAGATGTTCCTGACCCGTCTCGGTGAAAACGGCCGCATGATCATCACCGGCGACCCGAGCCAGGTCGACTTGCCGCGCGGCGTGAAGTCGGGTCTGGTCGAGGCACTGCAGATCCTCAAGGGGGTCGAGGGCATCTCGGTCGTCCGCTTCAAGGATACTGATGTCGTCCGCCATCCGCTGGTCGGTCGCATCGTCAGGGCCTATGACGCGCAATACGCAGTCCACGAGGAAAGCGAGGAAGCTCTCGACCGGTAATACCGGTCGGGCTCACCATTCATGCCCGAACTAGACATACAGATCAGTGTGGAAGATGGCGGCTGGCCGGAAGAGGCCGTGCTTGCCGCTTTGAGCGAGCGTGTGCTTGGTGCTGCCGCAGACTTTCTGGCCCGCGAAGAGGAACAACCCTTCCCGCAAATGGCGCCGGAACTGTCTCTGGTCTTCACCAATGACGATTCCATCCAGGAAATTAACGCCGAGTGGCGCGGCAAGGACAAGCCGACCAACGTCTTGTCTTTCCCTGCTTTTCCGCTCGAACCCGGCGGCATGCCCGGCCCCATGCTGGGCGATATCGTCATTGCCAGAGAAACTGTTGAGCGCGAGGCAGTTGATCTCGACAAGACTTTCGACGATCATCTGACCCATCTGCTCGTCCATGGTTTCCTCCATTTGTTCGGTTACGACCATATGGAAAAGGACGAGGCGGAAGAGATGGAAGCACTTGAGACTCGCATTTTGGCCGGTCTCGGCCTATCTGACCCCTATGCGGGGCAGGACCCGTTGATATAAGTTTGGAACAATGAACGATTATTCGAGCAATGTCGCCCGAGAGGGCAAGGACAGTTCGGACTCACCCTCGTCGGACGAGGGCAGTAGTTCGGCAAGGTCCGAACATCACCCAAAATCCCACAACTCCTTTTGGTCGAGGGCCGTGCGCCTGCTTCGGCCGTCGCAAGGCGAACAGCTCCGTGAGGATCTCGCCGACGCGTTGATGACGGATACCAATGTCAGCAACGCCTTTTCGCCCGACGAGCGGGCGATGCTGCACAACATTCTCCGCTTCCGCGAAGTTCGTGTCGAGGACATCATGGTGCCGCGTGCCGATATCGAGGCGGTGGACATGAACATGACCATCGGCGAGCTGATGATCCATTTCGAGGAGACCGGGCGTTCGCGCATGCCGGTCTATAGCGACAATCTCGATGATGCCCGCGGCTTCGTCCACATTCGCGACCTCCTCTCCTACTTGGCCAAGCAGGCGCGCAACAAGCGCCGCGTCAGCTCCAAGGCCTCCACGGTGCAGATCTCTGCTGCCGTCAACGGTACCGAAAAGCCGGTTCGCACGCCGAAGGCCGCCTTCGATCTCGGCCGGGTAAACCTCGACCAGACGGTTGCGGAAGCGGGGCTTGTTCGCAAGCTTCTCTTCGTGCCGCCTTCGATGCTGGCCTCGGATCTGTTGCGTTCCATGCAGGCTGCCCGCACGCAGATGGCTCTGGTCATCGACGAATATGGCGGCACGGACGGTCTCGTATCACACGAGGATATCGTCGAAATGGTCATCGGTGATGTCGAGGACGAACATGACGATCAGGAAGTCATGCTGTCCAAGGCCGGTGATGATGTCTTCATCGCTGATGCCCGTATCGAGCTTGAAGAGATTTCCGAAGCCATCGGTCCCGATTTCGATGTCCGCGACCGCATCGAGGATGTCGATACGCTCGGCGGCCTGATCTTCTCGGCACTTGGCCGTATTCCGGTCCGTGGCGAGGTCGTCCAGGCTGTCCCCGGCTTCGAATTCCAGATCCTCGATGCCGATCCGCGTCGCATCAAGCGCGTCAAGATCCTGCGCAAGCGCGCTCTTGCCCGCCGCCGGCAAGTGAAGGGCGAGAGCGAAGCGCTGATTACCGCGCCGCCGCAACCGGCAGCACTGCTGCCGGCTCCGGCCGAAAACGGCGCCGCGCGTCCCGAAGCCTGATCCACCGCCCGACCCGCGACAGGGCGCAGTTTTTTTGAAACACTGCGCCCCTGATTCGCGAAAAAGGGGACTGTCATGGAGCGGCTGGCGGGCAAGGTCATGCTTCTTTCGGGGTGGTCCCGGATTGCACTCGCAATATTTGCGGGTGCCATTGGTGCGCTGGCACTTCCTCCCTTCGGCATTTTCGCCACGCTTTTCATATCGTTCACGCTTCTCGTCTGGCTCATCGACGGATCGACGGGCAATCCCGGCGGCGGGGCAATCAGCCGCTTGCGCGCGGCTTTCGTGATCGGCTGGCTGTTTGGATTCGGCTATTTCGTCGCCAACCTCTGGTGGCTCGGCAACGCTCTGCTGGTCGATGCCGAGGAGTTCGCCTGGGCGCTGCCTCTCGCCGTCTTCGGCCTGCCCGCCTATCTGGCAATCTTCTACGGTCTGGCGACGGCGCTCGCTCGCGCGTTCTGGTCTGACGGCATCGGTCGCCTAGCCGCACTCGCCGCTGCCTTCGGGGTGGCGGAATGGCTGCGCAGCTTTGTCCTGACCGGCTTCCCGTGGAATGCCATCGGTTACGGGGCAATGCCGGTTCCGCTGATGATGCAATCGGATGTGGTTCTTGGGATTTTCGGCGTGACGGTGCTCGCAGTCTTCGTTTTTGCGGCTCCCGCGCTGCTCGGCACGGGGAAGGGCAAGGTCCTTGGCCTTGCCGCTGCCGTGCTTCTGGCGGTGGCGCATGTCGGCTTTGGCGCATGGCGACTAAATGTCGCAGACGAAAAACTCGCTGCCGGAGACGGCAAAAAAACAACCATACGTATTGTTCAGCCGATGATCGATCAGGCCCAGAAACTGGACGATACGAACCGCGCGGAGATCTTCGACGAACATCTGCGCCTCACGGCAGCGCCGCTTAAAGACGGTGAGACCCGCCCGGATATCGTGGTCTGGCCGGAGACTTCGGTGCCTTTCATCCTGACGGAAAATCCGGACGCGCTGGCTCGGATTGCCGAGGTTCTTGAAGATGGCCAGGTGCTCGTCACCGGCGCCGTGCGTTCCGAAAACGCCGGCGCCGGCGTCGCGCCGCGATATTATAATTCCATCTATGTTATTGATAGTGATGGGCAAATCATATCGGCGGCGGACAAGGTGCATCTTGTTCCGTATGGCGAATATGTACCCTATGAAAGCATCCTCGCGTCGCTTGGGATTACCGAGGCGATCGCCATGCCGGGCGGGTTTACGGCCGCCTCTTCGCGCAGCCTTCTCACTCTCCCGGGTGGTGCACTTCTTTATCCGCTCATCTGCTATGAGGCGATCTTCCCGAATGAGATCGGCGCCGATGTTGAGCGGACATCCGCTATCCTGAACGTGACGAATGACGGCTGGTTTGGTGCAACGCCCGGTCCTTATCAGCATTTCCAGCAAGCCCGTCTGAGGGCCGTCGAGAACGGAATGTTCCTGATTCGCGGGGCAAATACCGGCATTTCGGCGGTCGTGGACCCATTTGGCCGTGTAGTGCAGGGTCTCGGATACAATCAAAAGGGTGTGATTGACGCATCTATAGGTGGTAAATATATTCTATATTGGAGTAATAGAAGCCGACAGTGGTACTTCTGGTTGGTTGTGGGATTTATGTCTGTGATTGCAGTGTCCTCGCGTCTAAGTTTTAATTCCCGCGAGAATTGACCAAAAACCCCCAAAATTGCATAGTAAGAATGCCTACCGTCTCGTCATATGCTTCGCGCATTGGTTCTGTCGTCCCAATCGTGAGGTGTATTCTCCATACGCGGACCGGGTTGAAAACCTAACTGCAACTTCACCAGGACCCCCATTATGATTGAAAACAAGAAAAAGCCGAACCCGATCGACATTCACGTCGGGAGCCGGATCCGCCTGCGCAGAACGATGCTGGGCATGAGTCAGGAAAAGCTGGGCGAAAGCCTTGGCATTACTTTTCAGCAGATCCAGAAATACGAAAAAGGGACGAACCGCGTCGGCGCGAGCCGTCTGCAGAACATCTCGAGCATTCTCAACGTGCCGGTGTCCTTCTTCTTTGAAGACGCGCCGGGCGAGCAGTCCGGCGGTGCAACCGGCATGGCCGAAGCATCCAGCTCCAACTACGTCGTTGACTTTCTGTCGTCCTCGGAAGGTCTTCAGCTCAACCGCGCATTCGTGAAGATCGCTGACCCCAAGGTTCGCCGCAGGCTCGTCGATCTCGTCAAGGCTCTCGCAGCCGAGGCGGAGGAATAGTCTCTCTTCAAGAGACGGGGAGGAGAAAGCGGCTTTTACGGCCGCTTTTTTTTGTCCTCATTTCAGTGCAGGGGCAATTTTAGGCATAAAGATATATTTATGTCGTTGTGTTCTTGTTTTTGTCAGTCGAACTCACTAAACATTTTACAATCCATTCTTTGAGGGGTTCCCCGCATGCACGCCAATTATCTGTTCACCAGCGAGTCCGTGGCAGAAGGCCACCCGGACAAGGTTTGTGACCGCATTTCCGATGAGATCGTCGACCTGGTTTACCGCGAAGCCGCCAAGACCGGCGTCGATCCCTGGACGGTTCGTATTGCATGCGAAACGCTCGCCACCACGAACCGCGTGGTGATTGCCGGTGAAGTACGCCTGCCGCCGAGCCTGATGAAGAAGGACAAGAACGGTAACGACGTCATCAACCCGTCGAAGTTCAAGTCGGCAGCCCGCAAGGCGATCCGCGACATCGGCTATGAGCAGGACGGTTTTCACTGGAAGACGGCGAAGATCGATGTTCTCCTGCATTCCCAGTCCGCCGATATCGCGCAGGGCGTCGATAGCGCAGCCGACAAGCAGGGTGATGAAGGCGCTGGCGACCAGGGCATCATGTTCGGTTATGCCTGCAAGGAAACGCCGGATCTCATGCCGGCCCCGATCTATTATTCTCACAAGATCCTGCAGCTGCTCGCGACTGCCCGCAAGAAGGGCGAGGGCGATGCCGGCAAGCTCGGTCCCGATGCCAAGAGCCAGGTGACGGTACGTTACGAAAACGGCAAGCCGACCGAAGTCGACTCGATTGTTCTTTCCACGCAGCATATCGATGCCAGCTGGGATTCGAAGAAGGTTCGCCAGGTTGTCGAGCCCTACATCCGCGAAGCGCTCGGTGATCTGCCGATCGCTGCCGATTGCAAGTGGTACATCAACCCGACCGGCAAGTTCGTCATCGGCGGCCCGGACGGTGACGCCGGCCTGACCGGCCGCAAGATCATCGTCGACACCTATGGCGGCGCAGCTCCGCATGGCGGTGGCGCATTCTCCGGCAAGGACACGACGAAGGTCGACCGTTCGGCGGCTTACGCTGCTCGTTACCTCGCCAAGAACGTCGTCGCAGCCGGTTTCGCAGATCGCTGCACGATCCAGATCTCCTACGCGATCGGTATCGCCCAGCCGCTGTCGATCTATGTCGACCTGCACCAGACCGGCAAGAACGTCACGGAAGACCAGATCGAGAACGCGATCCGCAAGGTCATGGACCTGTCGCCGACCGGCATTCGCCGCCATCTCGACCTCAACAAGCCGATCTATGCCAAGACCTCGGCCTACGGTCACTTCGGCCGCAAGTCCGGCCGTGACGGCTCTTTCTCCTGGGAGAAGACCGATCTTGTGAAGCCGCTCAAGGACGCGCTGAAGGAAGACCTTCTGGTCGCTGCCGAGTAAGGCTTTTCCGATCGGGGCTTTACCGATCCGGTAATCACACGCTAAAGCGGGTGCCTTCTGCGGGCATCCGCTTCTTTGTTTTTGGACGACTTGATCATGAGTGACGAGCAGCAGCACCCGACCCGTGCAACGGAAGCGTTTTATGGCCGCCGCAAGGGCAAGCCTCTTCGCGAGCGTCAAGCAGAAGGCATGGCGACGCTCTTGCCGGCCCTCAAGCTCGATCTAGCGTCACCGGCGCCCGACGACCTGCGTGCGCTTTATCCCGTTGCGATCGAGCGCATGCGGCTCGAAATCGGCTTTGGCGGCGGTGAGCATCTGGTTCATCGCGCCCGGGAAAACGAAACTACCGGTTTCATCGGTGTCGAGCCCTTCGTCAACTCGATGGCGAAGCTGCTGTCGCAGGTCGAGATCCATGATCTGAAGAATGTCCGCGTCTACGACGACGATGCGACGCAGGTTCTGGACTGGCTGCCGACCGGCTCGATCGACCAGATCGACCTTCTCTACGCCGATCCATGGCCCAAGCGGAAGCATTGGAAGCGCCGCTTCGTCTCACAGGTGAACCTGGAGCGTTTCCATCGCGTGCTGAAACCCGGCGGCATGTTCTGCTTCGCCTCGGATATCGACACCTATATCAATCACACGCTGATGCATTGCCGTGACCACGGCGGTTTTGCCTGGCAGGCGGAGCAGTCTTCCGACTGGCTGACGCCTTATGCCGGCTGGCCGGGAACGCGCTACGAGAACAAGGCCCGCAGGGAAGGGCGCTCCTCAGCCTATCTGACCTTTATCAGGGCCTGAGCACGGCCCTTAAGAGAAAGGCGGTCAGTGCAGGCTGACCGTCTTCAGGTCGTCTTCTGCTGCCTTGAAAAAGGTGCTGGACCGATTGTCGGTCAACAGGATCGGCGTGCCATCGGCGCCGAACAACGCCCAGAGGTCCAAGCTTGGGTCCATATCGGGAGCTTCGGGAAAGCAGCGAGAAACTTCTTCAGACCGCATCCTGCGAATATACCCAACTTCACCGGCACCGAGATGGGCGAGTTCGGATTGCGACAAATGCGTGTTCGCTTCTTTCAAAAGCATTCCAGCCTCCGCTTGAGGGCGTCGGCCTTGATGCCGACACGTTCTAGTCTGAGACGGAAATGTTAATTTTTCTCACTACGCGCTGCGGTTCCGGGCGCACCAGATCGACCGAGAGAAGGCCGTTCTTCAAGAGGGCAGAGGAGACTTCCATCCCGTCTGCAAGCATGAAAACCCTTTGAAACTGGCGTGCGGCAATGCCTCTGTGGAGGTAATCGCGCTCCGGCTGCTCGATCTGGCGACCGCGGATCACCAGCTGATTTTCTTCGGTCGTAACGTCGAGTTCGTCTTCCGAAAAGCCGGCGACGGCAAGCGTGATGCGCAATTTCTCATGGCCATCGGCAATGCCCGACCTGATTCGCTCGATATTGTATGGCGGATAGCCTTCATTCGCCTTGGCGAGGCGTTCGAGTGTTTTTTCCATCGCATCGAAGCCCAGCAGTAGCGGGCTTGCGAAGGGTGTCATCCGGGTCATCGTTCAGTCCTTGTATCAAGCGACCATGCCAGCGCCCATAAGGCACGCGGGAACTTCCAGTCATATGGGTTGTCGAGATGAAGATCGCAAGCTGTGACACAATATGAAGCAACCGACAGCAGATCTGGCTGTCCTTGACAAACCCTGCGCACGCCTCCACCAATCCCCACGGAATTAAGGGGATAAACAATGCCGCCACGTAAGATTATTATCGATACCGACCCGGGTCAGGACGATGCCGCCGCGCTTATGCTGGCCTTCGCCAGTCCTGAAGAACTTGAAATTCTCGGCCTCTGCGCCGTCGCCGGAAATGTCCCCCTTTCGTTTACCAGCCGCAATCTGCGCATCGTCTGCGAACTCTGCGGCAAGCCGGACGCCAAGGTTTATGAAGGTGCGTTGAAGCCTCTCAACCGCCCACAGGTCACCGCCGAGCATGTGCATGGCAAGACCGGGCTGGACGGTGCCGAACTGCCTGAGCCCACCATGCAGGCGCAGGAACAGAATGCGATCGACTTCATCATCGAGACGCTGCGCCGCGAACCGGCCGGCACTGTGACGATCTGCACGCTAGGCCCGCTGACCAATCTGGCGCTTGCGCTCCAGAAGGCACCGGACATTGCCAGCCGCATCCAGGAACTGGTGATGATGGGCGGTGGCTGCTTCGAAGGCGGTAACATCACGCCTGCGGCCGAGTTCAACATCTATGTCGATCCGGAAGCCGCCAAGATCGTTTTCGACGCAGACATCCCGATCGTCATCATGCCGCTGGATGTGACGCATCAGCTTCTGACGACCAGGGATCGCGTTGCAAAGATCGCGGAAGTCGGTACGCGCCCCGCCCAGGTTCTGGTCGAATGGCTGGCCTTCTTCGAGCGCTTCGATATCGAGAAATATGGCTCCGATGGCGGGCCGCTGCATGATCCGAGCGTGATTGCCTATCTCTTGAAGCCGGAACTCTTCTCGGGTCGTCTGTGCAATGTGGAGATCGAGGTCCAGTCCGAATTGACGGTCGGCATGACGGTGGTCGACTGGTGGCATGTGACTG
This sequence comes from Aliirhizobium wenxiniae, assembly GCF_014201355.1. Lineage (GTDB taxonomy): Bacteria > Pseudomonadota > Alphaproteobacteria > Rhizobiales > Rhizobiaceae > Neorhizobium > Neorhizobium wenxiniae. Next base: position 1,168,121 of record NZ_JACHEG010000002.1, on the reverse strand, counting down.
ACCGCAGACGCAACGCGACCTTCATGCGCGAGGTCGATGCCGACGGCTTCTTCGCGCTGCTGACGGAACGCGTCGCGCGCCTTTGACGTTCAGGATGCCGCCCGTCGCGGGCGGCATCCTCTCATGTTTCTCAGAATTCTTCCCAGCTTTCCGCAACTGCTGCCGAGCCGTGCGAAACCGCGGCCACCTTACGAGGTGCATAGGCCGGCGTCTCTGCCCGGCGTGGAGCAGCAGACTGCATTCTCTGCGCCATCTGGCGAAGCGGCTGCGCAGAACCGACGGTCGGAGAAGAGGTGCGAAAACGCTGGACGAGATCCCGTAGCGTTTCCGCCTCGCCGTTGAGAACGGCGCTGGCAGCGGTTGTCTCTTCCACCATAGCGGCATTCTGCTGTGTGACCTGATCCATCTGGTTGACGGCCGAATTGATCTCTTTCAGCCCCACCGCCTGTTCGCCGGCGGAAGAGGAAATCTGCCGGATCAGTCCGTTGATCTGCATGACCTGGATTGCAATCTTCTGCAGCGCATCGCCGGCCTTACCGACAAGATCGACGCCTTCGTTGACCTGCGTCGTCGAGGCGTTGATTAGGGTCTTGATTTCCTTTGCCGCGGTCGCAGAACGCTGCGCCAGCTCCCGCACTTCCTGCGCGACGACGGCAAATCCCTTGCCGGCTTCACCGGCGCGGGCCGCCTCGACGCCGGCATTCAGCGCCAGGAGATTGGTCTGGAAGGCGATCTCGTCGATCACGCTGATGATGCGCGAGATCTCCTGGGAGGAATGCGCGATGGCCTGCATGGAGGCGACCGCCTTCTGCACCACTTCGCCGGACTTCTCTGCATCTTCACAGGCGAGGTTGACGGTTGAGGCTGCAGTGCCGGCGTTTTCGGCACTAGAGTTGACCTGCTCGGTCAATTCGTTCAGCGCTGCGGCGGTCTGTTCAAGGCTTGCCGCCTGCTGCTCGGTGCGGTGAGAGAGGTCACCGGAGCTGGCCGTGATTTCACGCGTGCCGTTACCGATATTCTGCACGGACGAGGCGACCGAGATCACGGTGTTTTCGATGCTCTCGACAGCACTATTGAAGTCGTGCTTCAGCTTTTCGTAGTCACCCGGGAATTCGCCCGTCAGGCGGTGCTGCAGGTTGCCGTTGGAAAGTTCCGCAAGGCCCGAAGCGAGAAGCTCCACCACATGCGCCTGCTGACGGGCAGCGGCTTCACGCTCGGCGGCGGAACGATGGCGCAGGTCTTCTGCCGCACCACGCTGCGTTTCCGCCTCCGAGGCGAGCCGCTTGCCATCGGCCAGCGTATGGCGGAAACCTTCGAGCGATCTTGCCAGCGCACCGACCTCGTCATTTCGGTCCTGCCCCTTTACGGCTTCATCGTACTTGCCTTCGCCGAGTTGGCCGACGCTTGCAAGCAGGGCATTCAGCGGACGACGCAGAAGTGAGCCGCTGGCGAGCGAAAGGGTGACGATAACGGCGCCGAGCAGGAGGATGCCGCTGACGATCATCATAAAGGTCTGGTCGTTGACCGGAGCCATGATCACGCTCATCGGCACGTCGACGACGACAGCCCAGCTGGTATTCAGGTCCGGAACGGTAAACGGATAGACAACCCGCTCGTAAAGGTCGCCATTAGGACCGGCCAGATTATCGATCGTAGCCGGTTTGCCGGATTTGAGCGTCGAAAGCAGCACGTCCGTGTCCTGGCCCTCGACCGGTTTCATCAGATTGTCGGCGATATCCGGAACGATCCACTTGCCACCTTGCGAAACGAGAAGAACGCGGCCGGAACCGAAGGGGCGCATCGCCTGCAGGGTCCTTGAAAGCGTTGCCATCGAAACGTCGACGCCGGCAATGCCGATGAGCTTGTCGCCGGACATGACGGGATAGGCGATCGAGCTCATGGCGGTCTTGTCGCCGGTCGAGCTTTCGATATAGGGCTGGGTCAACGCGCCTTTCTTTGAAGCTGCCGGCAGGGCATACCATTCCGCCTGAGTGTCGACCTCGAAGACGCTATAGGCAATGTTGCCGGCCTTGTTTTTGGTCCAGTAGGGAGCAAGTTCGCCCTTCTTGTTGCCGCCGAAATCGCCATTACCGATGAACTCGGCGTTGCGTCCGTCGAACGTACCGGGCACTTCGGCAAACCAGCTCCCGTAAGCAAACGTGTTCTGTTCGAGATTGGCCTTCAGCGCATCGATGACGCCCTTGCGGTCGAGGTAACCCGCATCATGGCCGCGGCCTATGACGCCGGCCATCGAGCGCGCAGCGCCGGCGAGCTGACCGATTTCCGCAGCCACCTCGTTGCCTATCGAGCGGGCTTCGGCGTTGGCCTGCTCAAGTGTCAGCGACGTAACCCTATCGCTTGTCTGGGAGATCATGAAGAAGTTCGAGACGACGAGCAGCAGTGCAATGGCGATGCTGGTGACGACGATCAGTTTTTTCGAAAGGGAATTCAGGCGCAGGAAGGACATGACTTGCCTCGTGGATCCGTAGGGCGAAGATCGCTGACATGGCAAGCTGAGACCCGGTCATAGGGCCTTTCTGCGCAGATGGAGCCGCGAGAGGAAGATGCCAAGGCTACGCTACCTGGCATCTGTTAAATTTGACTGAAATTGCAACTAGGCATCGGCCCGGTTTTCCAGGCCGATAAGCGGGTTCTAAACTTTCTGATCCACGGCTTCGGCAAGCGGGATGGAAGGCTGGGCGCCACGCGAAAGGCAGGCGAGCGACCCGGCGACCGCCGCCCGACGAAGGGACTGCGCAAAGGTCATGCCTTGGTCGAGGCTGGCAGCCAGGTAGCCGCAGAACGTATCGCCGGCTCCCACCGTGTCGACTGGCTCAATGACAAGTCCCTTGGCCGTCAGAATCTCGCCATCGCGAATGGCGATGACACCATCGCCGCCGAGCGTCACGACGAATGTCTGGCCGCTTTCCGAATGCAGCTTATTCAGGGCCGCTATGCGGGCTTCGGCACTGGCGGCAGGTTCGCCTGATACCAGATCGAATTCCGTTTCGTTGGCAACGACGATATCGGCCAAAGAAGACAGCCGGATCGCCTCATTCGTGAATGGTGCGGTATTAAGGATTGTAGTGACGCCTTTTTCCCGCGCGGCCTTGAACACGGCCTCGACTGCAGCTGGCGGAATTTCGAGCTGCAGCATCAGGATGTCGCCCGCGGCCATTGCATCGACAGTCTTGACAGCTTCATCCGCGGTGATCGTACCGTTGGCACCGGGAATGACGACAATCATGTTCTCGCCATCGCCGCCGACAAGGACGAGTGCCGTTCCCGTCGGTTCACGAGCCTTTAGAACAGAGGACAGGTCCGTGCCGGCAGCCCTCAGCAGTTCCAGTGCCGGGTCTGCGAATGTATCGCTCCCGACTGCACCCGACATTTTTACGCGGCTGCCAGCCCGCCGTGCCGCGAGCGCCTGATTGGCGCCTTTGCCACCAGCTGCCGTCGAGAATGTCTGACCCGGAACCGTCTCGCCCGGCTTGGGCAATTCTGCCGTTGTGGCGATAAGATCCATGTTGATGGAGCCGAAGACGGTGATCATGAAGTGCCCTGCCATGCGTGTTGATATGAGCGGACACTGCCCGACAGCGCTAGTCCTCGTCAACTACCCGAAGTCGCAGAAGACCTGTACGGCTCTCGACCGATTTTGGCGGCGGAGCATCTGCCGATTGCTCGGCTTTCGCGGGTGTTTCCAGTTCCAGCGAGGTGATCCGGTTGCCGCGCCGGGTCAGCTTTTCGGTGGAGGTCAGGATCTGCTCGACATCCTTTTCCGCGGCGAGGAAATGCGATTGCAGTTTGCGTGTCCTGTCGTCCAGTCGGGTGAGATCCTCCATCAGCAGTCCAACTTCGCCCTGGATCAGATGCGCCTGCTCGCGCATCCGCTGGTCACGAAGGACCGCCTGGATGACCTGGATAGACAGAAGCAGCAGCGACGGCGAGACGATGACCACGCGGGAGCGCTGGGCCTTCTGTACCACTGCATCGAAATGTTCGTGGATCTCGGCAAAGATCGATTCAGACGGGACGAAGAGAAGCACGGTATCCTGCGTTTCGCCGGCAATCAGGTATTTTTCCGATACGTCCTTGATATGGACGTCCATATCGCGCCGGAACTGCTGGGCCGCAGCACGCCGAGCATCGGGTGAGGCGGCCTCGCGAAAGGCGGTCCAGGCTTCGAGCGGGAATTTGGCGTCGATGACGAGCGGCGGTGCGCCGTTCGGCATACGGACCACGCAATCCGGTCGCGTTCCGTTGGAAAGCGGTGACTGGAAGGAATAGGCGCCCTGAGGAAGACCGTCGGCGACGATCGTCTCCATCCGGCCCTGGCCGAATGCTCCGCGCGTCTGCTTGTTGGAAAGGATCGCCTGCAGGCCGACGACATCCTTGGCGAGCGTCTGGATATTGTTCTGCGCCGCATCGATCACGGCGAGCCGCTCCTGCAGCTTGCGCAGGTTTTCATGCGTCGATTTGGTCTGTTCGGTAATCGTCGAGCCCAGCCGGTGGGTCATGCCGTCGAGCCGCTGGTTGACGGCATGGTTGAGCTCCGCCTGGCGGCTGGTGATCGTCTCGGCCATGGCGGCGACGCGCCCATGCATCTCGCCCTGCATGCGTACCAGTTCGGCCAGACGCGCTTCCGCATCCATCGTCCGCTGCGTCATCTCTTCGCGCTGGCGGCCGCCGCGAAGGACGGCAAAAAGCGCGATCATCACTGCCAGAACGGCGAGGGATGCTCCGATGAGCAGGATTGGCGGTGCAAAATCAGGCGGCAGGATGTCGGCAAGGGTCTCTCTCATGGCACCACTCTAGCAGATTGCATCGGCAACGAAAGATCAAAACGTGAACATGAAGCAAGATGCATGCTGCATACCTGTTCCATCGGCGCAAAAGATGCGCTATGGGGGCGGCATGACAATCAAGCCGCTCATCATCCTTCCCGATCCGCTTCTCCGGCAGGTCTCAGCGCCGATCGAAACCGTGAACGCCGAGCTTCTCAAGCTCGCCGACGACATGCTCGAAACCATGTATGACGCGCCGGGCATTGGCCTTGCCGCGATCCAGATCGGCGTGCCGAAGCAGATGCTCGTCATCGACGTGTCGCGCGAGGACGAGGAAAAGAACCCGCAGGTCTTCATCAATCCGCAGATCGTCAAATCTTCGGATGAGCTTTCGGTGTACGAGGAAGGCTGCCTTTCGATCCCGGACTACTACGCCGAAGTCGAACGGCCGGCCACGATCGGCGTGAAATATGTCGGACGCGACGGCAAGGAACATATGCTTGAAGCCGACGGCTTGCTTGCCACCTGCCTGCAGCATGAGATCGACCATCTGAACGGCGTGCTTTTCATCGACCATATCTCGCGGCTGAAGCGGGAAATGGTGATCAAGAAATTCACCAAGCTTGCCAAGGGCAAGGCTGTCTAGGTCTCTGTCTGCCTGGCTGAAAACGGAAGGCGCGTCCGCGAGGCGCGAGAAGTCCCATGTCACTTCGCATCATCTTCATGGGCACGCCGGATTTTTCCGTGCCGACATTGCAGAACCTCAAGCAGGCCGGTCATGAGATCGTTGCGGTCTACACCCAGCCGCCGCGTCCGGCCGGTCGCCGCGGGCTTGATCTGACCAAGTCGCCGGTCCACCAGGCAGCCGAACTGCTCGGTATTCCGGTTCTCACACCCTTGAACTTCAAGGCGGAGGAAGATCGCCAGACGTTCCGTGATTTCAACGCGGATGTTGCGGTCGTCGTGGCCTATGGCCTGCTTCTGCCGGTGGCGATCCTCGAAGGCACGAAGCTCGGTTGTTACAACGGCCACGCCTCGCTCCTGCCGCGCTGGCGTGGTGCAGCGCCGATCCAGCGCGCCATCATGGCCGGTGACGAAAAGACCGGCATGATCGTGATGAAGATGGAAAAAGGCCTAGATACCGGCCCCATGGCACTGACGAAGGAAGTCGAGATCACGCAAGCGATGACGGCCGGCGAATTGCACGACAAGCTGATGCTCGTCGGCGCCCGCGCCATGGTCGAGGCGATGGAAAAGCTCGAAGCCGATGACCTGCCGCTAACGCCGCAACCGGAAGAGGGCGTGCTTTATGCCGCCAAGATCGACAAGGGCGAAACCCGCATCGATTTTTCCCGGCCGGCGCGTGACGTGCATAACCATATACGCGGCCTTTCGCCTTTTCCGGGCGCCTGGTTCGAGGCGGAAATCAACGGCAAGCCGGAGCGTATCAAGGTTCTCGCGTCGGCCATCGGGGATGGAAACGGTCCCGCCGGCCGGCTGCTCGACGACGCGCTGACCATTGCCTGTGGCGAAGGCGCGGTGCGGCTCACGCGCCTGCAAAAGGCGGGCGGCAAGCCGCTGGATGCTGGTGATTTCCTGCGCGGTACGCATTTGCTCAAGGGCACCACACTCCCGGTCGGGGCAGCCTGATGCCGCGTTTCCGTATGACCGTCGAATATGACGGCACATCCTATGTCGGTTGGCAGATGCAGGAAAACGGCCATTCGGTGCAGGCAGCCCTGCAGAACGGCATTCTGTCGCTGACCGGCGAAACCGTTTCGATCCGCGGTGCAGGTCGCACGGATTCCGGTGTTCATGCCAGGGGACAGGTCATTCACGCAGATCTTTCCCGTGAGTGGCAACCCTTCAAGCTGCGCAATGCGCTCAACGCCCATCTGATGATGGCGAATGAACGTGTGTCGATCATCGACGTGCAGCAGGTGTCCGACGAGTTCGATGCCCGCTTTTCGGCGATCAAGCGGCATTATCTCTACCGCATCATCAGTCGGCCTTCACCTCTTGCAATAGAGGCTGGGCAGGCCTGGTGGGTGCCAAAGGAACTCGATCACGAGGCCATGCACGCCGCCGCCCAGATGCTGGTTGGCCATCATGACTTCACCACCTTCCGTTCCGCCCATTGCCAGGCAAAAAGCCCGGTCAGGACGCTGGACAGGTTGGACGTAACACGCAGCGGTGACCTGATCGAGATCCGGGCGAGTGCCCAGAGTTTTCTGCACAATCAGATCCGCTCCTTCGCCGGTACGCTGAAGCTCGCTGGCGAGGCGAAGATGTCACCCGATGACGTGCGTCGCGCACTCGAAGCGCGGGATCGCAAGGAATGCGGCCCGGTTGCACCACCGGAAGGCCTGTATTTCATGAAGGTCGATTATCCGGGCGATAATCAGTAGGGCGATACGCCGAGATAGGATTGCAGCAGGTCTGCAACGATGAGACCCGGTACCAGCAGCACCAGCATGGTTGTCGCAACGACAAGCGGCTCCGGTCCGCAAATCTGCCGGACAAAGCGCGAAATCGCAAAGATCGTCGCAATCAGCAGTATGAGCTGCACGAGCGCGATAAGGCCGGCTGCAAAGGGTGCGAGAAACAGCAGAAGCGTCAGCACTGCATAGGCATAGGAGACCGGTACGGACAGCCAGTTGGTCGCCACCACGATTGCGGTGAACTTGCGTTCGGTCTTCAACAGCAGGCAAAGAACACCGAGCAGGACCAGCGGCAGGATCCAGTTGATCGCCTCGACCATAAAGAGCCTGAGAAAGAAACCGAGACCCGCCTTTGTTCCTTCCGTGCTAGCAGAGAGGAAGGCGAACCGCATCCCGGCCCAGTAGACGAACATTGCGGGCAGGCACCAGACGAAGGCCCAGAACGACCGCATCATGCCGCGATCGGTCATATCGAGCCGCTTCAGCCCCTGCGCATCGCCTTTGAAGAGCAGCCAGAGGCCGCTGACGTAATATTTGACTTCAGGAAAGGGTGGCATCGCCAAACCAGCGGGAGAGGAAGGTTCCGTAGATCTGGGTCAGCGTCTCGAGATCGGCAAGGGCCACACGCTCGTCCACCATATGCATGGTCTGCCCGACAAGGCCGAATTCGACGACCGGGCAATAATCCTTGATGAACCGCGCATCCGATGTGCCGCCGGTTGTCGACAGTGTCGGCTGCTTGCCGGTCACGGCTTCAACGGCCGCCGAAAGCGAGCCGATCAGCGCGTTGTTGCGGGTCAGGAACACATGGCTCGGACGCTCGGCCCAGGTGATTTCGTATCTGGTCGGCTGGCGGTCCGGGCGTAGCGTCTGGTCGGATGCAGCCGCGTCCAGCCGGCGGATGATCTCGGCCTTGACCGTATCGGCGGTCCAGGTGTCGTTGAAACGGATATTGAAGGCGAATGTCGCCTTGGCCGGTACGACATTGGTCGCAGGATTGCCCACATCGACCGTCGTGACTTCCAGATTGGAAGCTGGAAACTCTGCCGTACCTGCATCGAATGGCGGGTCCATCAGGGCAGCGCTGAGCGGCAGCAGACCACGAACGGCGTTGTCCGCGAGATGCGGATAGGCCGCATGGCCCTGCACGCCGAAAACCGTGACCTTGCCGGAAACGGAGCCGCGGCGGCCGATCTTGATCATGTCGCCGAGTGCGTCCGGATTGGTCGGTTCGCCGACAAGGCAGGCGTCCCAGCGTTCACCTTTTTCGGCAGCCCATTTCAACAGCTTTTCCGTGCCGTTGACGGAAGGGCCTTCCTCGTCGCCGGTAATCAGGAAGGAGATGGAGCCCTTCGGTGCACCATGCTTTTCGATATGACGGGCGACGGCTGCGATGAAGCAGGCAATGCCGCCCTTCATGTCGACAGCACCGCGTCCGAACATTTCACCATCGGCGATTTCGGCGCCGAAGGGCGGATGGCTCCACGAAGCTTCATCGCCGACCGGGACGACATCCGTATGGCCGGCGAACATCAGATGCGGCCCGTCTGTTCCCAGACGGGCATAGAGGTTTTCGATATCGGGCAGACCCGGCTCGGTTGCGATCATCCGCTCGACCTTGAAGCCGAGCGGCGCAAGCATCGCTTCGAGTGCCGAGAGCGCGCCGCCTTCCGCCGGGGTGACGGAAGGGCAACGGATCAGCGTTTGCAGGTTTGCAATCGGATCGGAAACAGACATCGAATTCGTCCAGACTTAGTCGCGCAGCAGCTCGTTGATACCCGTCTTGGAACGGGTCTTCTCATCGACGGTCTTGACGATGACGGCGCAATAGAGGTGCGGGGCGGCAAGGCCGTTCGGCATCGTGGCATTGCCAGAAGGCATCGAGCCGGCAACGACGACGGAATAGGGCGGAACTTCGCCGTAAGTCACTTCGCCGGTGGCGCGGTTGACGATCTTGGTCGACTTGCCGATGTAGACGCCCATGCCGAGGACCGAACCCTCGCGGATGATGCAGCCTTCGACGACTTCCGAACGGGCGCCGATGAAGCAATTGTCTTCGATGATCGTCGGGCCGGCCTGCATCGGCTCAAGCACGCCGCCAATGCCGACGCCGCCCGAGAGATGCACATGCTTGCCGATCTGTGCGCAGGAACCGACGGTGGCCCATGTGTCGACCATCGTGCCTTCATCGACGAAGGCGCCGAGATTGACGAAGGACGGCATCAGCACAACATTCTTGGCGATATAAGCCGAGCGGCGCACGACGGCGTTCGGCACGGCGCGGAAACCGGCCGAACGGAACTGGTTTTCACCCCAGTTCTCGAACTTGGAAGGAACCTTGTCCCACCAGGTGGAGTTACCCGGACCGCCCTTGACGACCTCCATGTCGTTCAGACGGAAAGAGAGAAGAACGGCCTTCTTGAGCCACTGGTTGACGGTCCAGTTTCCATCTTCACCGCGAACTGCAACACGGGCCTTGCCGGCGTCGAGCAGGTTGAGCGATTCTTCGACGGCATCGCGTACTTCGCCTTTGGTCGAGATGGTCACGCTGTCGCGGTTGTCGAAAGCGGTCTCGATTGTCTTTTCGAGGGCGGCGAGGTCGAAGCTGCTCATGGAAGATCCTTAAACGTCACGCGGTATCGTGATGGCTGGGAAGGTGGTCATTTGGTCCCATTTGCTCTAAGCGACCGCCACTCAAGCGTCAATGTGAATTGGCGTCAACAACGGTTGGCGCGGGAAGGAAGCATCAGCATGACAAAGAGAAGGTCAGAAGCGCGCGGGGCCGAGGACAAGGTGTGGGAACCGCTGAAGGATAGCAAGGCTGACAAGCATGCGGCCGCTGCCCAGCCCAAGACGCCGCAGACGCAATCTCCCTCCTACCGTCTTGCTTTCACCGATGAAGATTTCCTCTGCAGCAAGGAATTGCGGCCGCTTCGGCTGCAGCTAGAGCTTCTGAAAGCCGAGATGATCCTGGCCGAAAAGGGGATTGCTTCGACAGTAGTATTGTTCGGCGGCGCTCGTATTCCTGCACCCGGCCAGAAGCCCTGGGCGGCCCATAACGAGACCCAGCACAACAATCTTCAGGCCGCGTCCGTCTATTATGACGAGGCGCGAAAATTTGCCGCGCTCTGTGGGGAATATTCGGCGAAGTTCGACCACAAGGAATTCGTCGTCGTCACCGGCGGAGGTCCCGGCGTCATGGAGGCCGGAAATCGTGGTGCGACGGAAGCCGGTGCGCCGACGATTGGTCTCAACATCATGCTGCCGCACGAGCAGGCGCCGAACCCTTATGTGACGCCGGAACTCTCCTTCAACTTCCACTATTTCGCCATCCGCAAGATGCATTTCATGATGCGGGCAAAAGCGGTTGCGGTCTTCCCCGGCGGCTTCGGCACGCTGGACGAAATGTTCGAGGCCCTGACGCTGATCCAGACCAAGCGGATGGAGCGCATTCCGCTCATCCTGTTTGCCGAAAAATTCTGGCGCAGCATCATCAATTTCGAGGCGCTGGCGGATTTCGGCACGATCGCGCCGGAAGATATCGAGCTGATCAATTTCGTCGAGACCGCCGACGAAGCCTGGAAAGTCATCCAGGATTTCTACGAGAAATGAAATAGAAGACCCGCCCCTCGGGGGAGAGGCGGGCCTTTGTCGACAACTGCCGGGCTAGTTCCGTTATGCGGGGGGGCGGGGAACTAGAGGGGGCGGTCCGGCAGGTCGTCGATGGAAATTACGCCGTCCTTGTTGGTATCCATGCGGGCAAACAGCTTGTCGCTGGCAGCCGACGCCTCGGCCTTGGTGATCTTGTTGTCGCGGTCTTCGTCGATCATCCGGAAGAAGCGACCGCCGCCCATGCCACCGTGGCGCTCGAAGCGGGCCTTGCGGAATTCGCCGCGCGGACCGTCATGGCGTCGATCGTCGCGGTCGGCACGTTCGTGGCGCGGACCATCGCCGTCCTTGCGCTCGGCGCGCTCCGGTCGATTTTCGCCGTCGTCGTCGGCCATTTCAGGGCGCGGATTGTTCTTGCGAAACTCCTCGCGCTTGGCGATGCGGTAATCCAGAAGCTCGCCGCGGGTGATATTGCCATCCTTGTTGGCGTCGATCTCGGTAAACAGCGCATCCTGACGAGCCGCCATTTCCTCCTTGGAAATCTTGCCGTCCTTGTTGGTGTCCGCGGTCTTCAGCAAACGAACGAAAGTCATGTCCTGCATCGCTGCGCCGCGCATCATGCCGTGATGGCCATGCGGGCCGCCGGGGCCGCGATCGGGGCGCTCCGGTGCGGCGAATGCCGGGATTGCGGCTCCTGCGACCAGTACGGCTCCGAGGGTCGCAATAACGATCTTCTTGGCGGTCATCGGCGGGTTCCTTCCCTGTTATTTCGATGACCTGAAGCTATGCCCGTCGAGCGCCGACGACCACTTAAACTCCCGTAATGTGGATGAATTCTTTGTAATGCTGAACCAGAGCTTCAAGCCTTAGTTCTGCACGATCCCCTTGAGGAATGTGGCGAGATCATCGGTCACGTAATCGATGTGATCGTCCTCCTCCGACAGCATTTCCCAACGCTCGATCAGCACGTCGTCGAGATTGCGCGGCGTCAGCAGAACGGTCCGCATGCCGAGCGCCTTGGGAACGGTAAGGTTACGCGGCAGGTCTTCGAACATGGCGGCGTTCGCCGTATCGATCCTATGGAGGCTGGCGAATTTGTCATAGGTCTCGCCTGCTGGCTTCGGCACATATCCTGCCGCGACTATATCGAAAATGTCGTCGAAATTGTCGAGAATGCCGAGTGCGCGGGCAGTCGCTTCCGCATGCGGCACGCTGCCATTGGTGAAGATGAATTTGCGGCCGGGAAGCGCCTTGATCGCATCACCCAGTTCCGGGTTCGGCAGCAGCGCCGAATAATCGATCGCATGCGCCTTTTCCAGAAACCCGTCCGGATCGATGCCGTGGTGCAACATCAGCCCCTGCAGCGTCGTGCCATGCTCATGGTAATACCGCTTCTGCAAGGCACGCGCTTCGTCGCGTTCCAGCTGAAGCAATTCCTGCACATAGGCCGTCATGTTCAGGTCTATCTGCCCGAAGAGATTGATGTGGTGCGGATAGAGCGTGTTATCGAGATCGAAGACCCAGTCGCGGATCTTGGAGAAATCGGTGACGTCGGCGGCAGTTTTGGGTTTCTTGTCCATATCCCGCTTATGCACTGCCTTGCCGATAAAGAAAATCGAAAAGGCGACGGCTCGCCGCCGCTTGCGGCTTGGCGATAAATCCGCTCGCATGATACCGGCTGAAATATGGAATTCTGGATCCCCATCACCATTGCCGCTGCCTTTCTGCAGAACCTGCGGTCGGCGCTGCAAAAGCATCTTCAGGGCAGGCTCGGCACCCGCGGCGCAAGCTTCGTCCGTTTCGGTTACGGCTTTCCGGTGGCGATCCTCTATGTCGTGCTGCTGCACCAGCTCGCAGGTTTTGCAATTCCGAAGATCAACTGGACCTTTGCGCTCTGGGCCGTGATCGGCGGTCTGGCGCAGATCTTTGCCACCATCATGCTGGTCCATCTCTTTTCGCTCAGGAACTTTGCCGTCGGCACGGCCTATTCAAAGACCGAGCCGGTCCAGGCGGCGATCTTCGGCTTCATCCTGCTCGGCGAAAAGCTGACGGTCGGCGCGATCGGCGCGATCATCACCGGCGTTATCGGCGTGATGCTGATCTCGATGGCGCGCATGCCGCTGTCGTGGAAAAACACGGTCACGGCTCTCGCCAGCCGCACGGCTTTGGTCGGCATCGCCTCCGGTGCCGTCTTCGGTATTTCCGCCGTCGCCTATCGCAGCGCGTCCCTGTCGCTCGATGGCCCGAACTCGATCATGCAGGCGGCGATGACGCTTGCCTGCGTCACGACCTTTCAGACGATTTTCATGCTGGTCTGGATGGCATGGAAGGACAAAGGCGAGATCGTCACGGTGCTGAAGACCTGGCGCTCCTCGTCGCTGGTCGGCCTCGCCAGCGTCTTCGGTTCTGCCGGATGGTTCACCGCCATGACGCTGCAGCAGGTGGCCTATGTCCGCGCGCTCGGCCAGATCGAACTCGTCTTCACCTTCATGGCCTCCTATTTCCTCTTCCACGAGCGGATCAACCGCATGGAAGTGATCGGCTGCCTGCTGATCGTGGCTGGCATTTTAGGGCTTCTGGCAGGCTGAAACGAAAAAGGCGCCTCGCGGCGCCTTCGTCATTCGATGTCATGAAGCGATCAAGGCACGATCAGCGTGCCGGCGCCGCGTTCCGTGAAGATTTCCAAAAGCACGGAATGGGCGGTCTTGCCGTTGAGGATGACGACGCCCTGGACGCCGGAGCGGATCGCGTCGATGCAGGTCTCTACCTTCGGGATCATGCCGCCGGAAATCGTGCCGTCCTTGATCAGCGCCTGTGCCTGCGCGACTGTCAGTTCCTTGATCAGGTTCTTGTCGCGGTCGAGTACACCCGGAACGTCGGTGAGGAAGAGCAGACGCGTTGCATGCAGCGCACCGGCGATCGCACCGGCAAACGTGTCGGCATTGATATTGTAGGTCGCGCCATCGCGGCCCGGAGCGACCGGAGCAATGACCGGGATCATCTCGGACTTGGCAAGCAGGTCGAGCAGCGTGCGGTCGACTTCGACCACCTCACCGACGAAGCCGAGATCGAGTACGCGCTCGATATTGCTATCGGGATCGATAACCGTCTTCTTCGCCTTTTCGGCGAAGACCATGTTGCCGTCTTTGCCGCAGAGGCCGATAGCCCATTCGCCGGTCTGGTTGATCAGCGCGACGATTTCCTTGTTGATCGAACCGGCAAGCACCATTTCGACGATCTCGACCGTCTTTTGGTCGGTAACGCGAAGGCCACCTTCGAACTTCGATTCGATGCCCATCTTGGAAAGCATTGCGCCGATCTGCGGGCCGCCGCCATGTACCACGATCGGGTTGACGCCGGACTGTTTCAGAAGCGCGATATCGGCGGCAAAAGCCTTGCCGAGCTCGGTGTCGCCCATCGCGTGGCCGCCATATTTCACCACGATCGTCTTGTTCTCATAGCGCTGCATGTAAGGCAGAGCCTGAGCGAGAAGTTTGGCCTGGAGTTCGCTGTCCGACGTCGTCATGAAAATCCCTCACATCAAAGGTGGGGCGCTTTTAGCGCAAGTTTTTGTCAGAAGGAATAATCACCACAAAGTTTTCGGAATGATCGCGTCGTGGCCTTGCTGTCTTTATGACGCATTGCGCAGGCGCATTACCCACCGTTTAGTGATGCCGGGCGTGTTGACAGAAGACAACGAGAAGCCGACCCTGTTTTGGTGTTCGTGCCTTGTTTGCGTACCCAAATAAAAAGACAAAGAACACAACACCGGAAAAAGATCGCGCGACTTATGACGACTCCGAACCAGAGCGAAAGTGACCGTTCACGAGATCAAGTTCTCGCGGGCGAATATGTATTGGGCGTGTTGCCTCCCGAGGCCCGCCGAGGCATCGAGGAGCGTATGGCTCGCGATCCCTCTTTTGCGGCAACGGTCCGGCGATGGGAAGACAATCTTTCGGATTACGAGGACCCGTATACCGATCCCAAAGCGCGACTTAGGCTTCAGGCACATTTTCCGGTTCTTGTGACAAAAAGAAGCTTCAGCCGCGAACTGGCCGCTGCAGGAAGATGCTGGAACTCGATTAGCTTCTGGCGTGCAATGTGCGCGATGTTGGTTTTCGGTATCGTGACCTACGCGGCTTTCCAGTCGGGATGGCTCGCACTCTGAACATGTCCGCCGGCGTTTAGATTGTAAGCGTTACGGCCTCGCCAATCGCAGCTCGCAACTCGTCCAACCCCTTTCCTTTCTCCGATGATGTAGAAAGAACGAACGGATACGCAGCCGGGCGCTTGCGGATCTTTTCCAGCGTTTCCTCGATCAGCTTCGGCACGGCCGGTTCCTTGATCTTGTCGGTCTTGGTCAGCACGATCTGATAGGATACGGCAGCCTTGTCGAGAAGGTCCAGAACGTCGTCATCATTCTTCTTCAGCCCATGCCGGCTGTCGATCAGTACATAGACGCGTTTCAGCGTCGCACGTCCGCGTAGATAGTCGAAGACGAGTTTCGTCCAGTTATCGACCATTTCCTTCGGCGCCTGCGCATAGCCATAGCCAGGCATGTCGACCAGAGCCATTGGCGGCAGGTCGCCCTCCTGACCCGAATATCCATCCGGCACAAAATAGTTCAGTTCCTGCGTCCGACCGGGTGTGTTGGAGGTTCTCGCCAAGCCTTTTTGGCCAACCAGAGCATTGATGAGCGATGATTTGCCCACGTTGGAACGACCTGCGAAGGCAACTTCCAGAGGGCCTTCCGGCGGCAAGAACTTCATCGAAGGCACGCCGCGGATGAAGATCCAGGGCCGGCCGAACAGGGGCTTGTCGTTGGTTGTCATCCGCTTTTCTATCTCTGCATCTTCCGGAAAATAGACCGCATCCGGGTTTTGGCGTCAGATGTCAAGCATCTCGGGTGAGATGCGCAATGCCGCCTTCAAAAGAAAACCCCGGTCAATGCCGGGGTTTTCCTGATTTACTTGCTTGTCGCAGGCTTTCGCTTGAACAGGCCCTTGAGATTGTCGAAGAGCTCGATCTTGGCACCGTGGCGCTTCATGATTACTGCCTGCTGCGTGACCGAAAGCGTGTTGTTCCAGGCCCAGTAGATCACCAGACCGGCCGGGAAGGATGCCAGCATGAAGGTGAACACCAGCGGCATCCAGTTGAAGATCATCTGCTGGGTCGGATCCGGCGGCGTCGGGTTCATGCGCATCTGCAGGAACATCGTGATGCCCATGACGAGCGGCCAGACACCGATCATCAGGAAGTGCGGCACGTCGTAGGGCAGAAGACCGAACAGGTTGAACAGCGAGGTCGGGTCCGGCGCGGAAAGGTCCTGAATCCAGCCGAAGAACGGTGCATGGCGCATCTCGATCGTGACGTAGATAACCTTGTAGAGCGCGAAGAAGACCGGGATCTGCAGGAGCACCGGCCAGCAGCCGGCGATCGGATTGATCTTCTCTTCCTTGTAGAGCGCCATCATTGCCTGCTGCAGCGCCATGCGGTCGTCGCCGTGCTTGGCCTTCAGTTCTTCCATCTTCGGCTGCATGCGCTTCATGTTGGCCATCGAAGCATACTGCTTGCTGGCCAGCGGGAAGAAGATCAGCTTCACGACGATGGTCGTCAGAAGGATGGCAACGCCAAAATTGCCGACGTGACGGAAGAAGAAGTCCATCAATTGGAACATCGGCTTGGTGATGAAGTAGAACCATCCCCAGTCGATCAGCAGGTCAAAATGCGGGATCTTGTATTCTTCGGCATAACGGTCGACGAGCGGAACGCGCTTGGCGCCTGCGAATACCATGTTCTTCAGTTCGGTCGACTGACCCGGCTGAATGGTCAGCGCATCGCTCTTGTAATCAGCCTGATAGCGCGGCTGGCCATCGGTGAAGTGGGTGAAGCGGCCTTCATAAGGCAGTGCCTGCGGCGGTACGATCGTCGCGGCCCAGTATTTGTCGGTAATGCCAAGCCAGCCGCCGGTTGCCTTGGCGCTCGTGACTGCATCTTCTTCAACGTTGGAATAGGTGTGCTCGCTGAGGCTGCCGTCGGAGCCGAAAACGCCGAGGAAACCTTCGTGAATGACCCATACGGAAGGCGTCACCGGCTTGTTGTTGCGGGTGATGCGGCCATAGGACGAGAGTGTTACGGCGTCAGCACCCGGGTTCTCGATCTTGTCCGAGACGCTGATCATATAGTGATCGTCGATCGAGATTGTGCGGTTAAATACGATGCCCTTGTCGTTGGTATAGGAGAGCGTCACCGGCGTGGTCGTGGTCAGCTTGTCGCCGCTTGCGAGCGTCCAGCTCGTGCCCGGACCGGGAACGGCACCGCTGTTATCGCTGCCGATATAGCCGATTTCACCGAAATAGCCTTCCTTTGTATCGGAGGGCGAGAAGAGTGTGATGAGCGGGCTCGAGTCGTCGACGGTCTCGTGATACTCGCGCAGCTTCAGGTCGTCGAAGCGCGCGCCGGCCAGGTTGATCGAGCCGGAGACGGCCGGAGTGTCGATTTCGACGCGCTGTGACTTGGCAAGCGCCTGCTCGCGTGTCGCGGTCGCTTCGGCCTGACCTGCACCCGGAAGGTTGCCGGTCGTCGCGGTAGCCCCGGCGTTTTCCGGCGAAGGGGTCGGGTTTTGCGCGGCTTGCTGCTGCTGCAGTGCCTGCTGGGCTTCAGCGGCACGCTGCTGCGCTTCCATGCGCGGGTTCATATAAAGGAACTGCCAGGCAAGGACGATGACGACCGATAGGCCGATCGCGATGAAGTAATTTCGGTTTTTTTCCATCATGCTTTCCTGGAGGAGGTTCCTGAGACAGACTTGGGCTTTTGCCTGCCTTCAATGCGTGCTGCAAGTTGTTCGGTCAAATTTGAAAAGGAAATGCCGAGCACCTCCCTGCGCGCGACGATCACATAGTCGTGTCCGTTTTCCATTGCAAATCCGGCAGATTTGCGCACCGCTTCCTTCAGCCGTCGGCGCATCCGGTTCCGCTCGACGGCGTTTCCGTGCTTCTTGGTAACGGTGAAGCCGACACGTGGCGGCTCATCAGGCTGCTTTCGGTCGAGAACTTCCAGGAGAAAGGTTCTCCCGCGGCGTGCTTCGCCGTTCCGAACAGCAAGAAACTGCGGCCGGCTTTTCAGCCGCCCGACAGTCGTTTTCTTGTCTTTACTCGTCTTCACTGCCCGGTCCGGGCAAGTCGGCCCTTAGGCCGACAGACTGGCGCGGCCGCGAGCGCGACGAGCCGAAAGAACCTTGCGGCCACCCTTGGTAGCCATACGGGCACGGAAACCATGACGACGCTTGCGAACAAGCTTGGACGGTTGGTAGGTACGCTTCATTTTTTTAATGCCGCGGTGTGCGGCCCTTCTTAAAGATTGCCTCTATGAGGCAAGAGCGTTTCGGAAAATGCGCTGGCATGCGGGTGTGCAGGTTGCGAGCCGCTGCCTGAGCGCGCGGGCATATAGTTCACGTTAAGCCCGAAAGTCAATCCGCAAGCCCCGGATGACCGGAAAGCCGCCATTTCGCCATCCATATTTAAGCGACTGCGAATGCAATTATTAATATAGTTCGCCTTTTATGCGGTTTCTTTGGTTGTGTTTTTTGCGAAGTTTTTTCTATGTTGTGGGCAATGGCTCAAGTCGTGAGAAAATATATCGCGAAATAAGTCATGTGAGCGGGAGAATTTTGCTTGCGCACTTAAAGTCAGGTTATGCGTTCGATCAGCCATTATTAACGATTTTATGCTAATTTTCACAGTCATCAAGAATAGCGGCTGATCTTGGCGTTGTTCTGGTGTCTTTGGAGGGCGTTACCGTGAAAATTGGAGTAAAGATCAACCTTCTCGTAGGGTTGATGAGCCTTGTCGCATGCGCAATTGCCGGATTGTCGGTATTCGCGGTGAGCGAATACCATGACAAGCAGAGCGCCTACGCTAATATTGCTGATCGCGTCTACAAGGGCGAGCGGCTCAACCGTCTGGTGACGGCGGTGGTGATGGATGCCCGCGGCATGTATGCGGCAAAGGATGTCTCATCCGCCAAGCCTTTCGGTGAAGGCGTGACGAAAAGCCTCGCAGACATGGAAAAGCTGGTTGCCGATTGGGCTTCTGTCATTCCTGCGGCGCAGAAGGCGCAATTCGACAAGCTCACTGCGGGTTTCACGGAATTCAAGGCATTCCGCACCGAAACGGTGCGTCTCGGCGCGACAGAGGGGCCGCAGGCCGCCAATGTTCAGGGCAATAACGACGCCAACCGCGCCAACCGTAAGGCCTATCAGGCCGAGATCGACAAGGTGGTTGCCTCCGATCTTGCCGATCTCGACGTGCTGAGCGCGGAGATGACGTCCTTCGGTAACCTGATCTTCTACTCGGTTCTTCTCGTCGCCATTCTCGGTGTCGGCGGTGGCTTGGGCTTCGGCCTTTATCTCGGCCGCAGCCAGATCAGCGGTCCGATCCTGAAATTGACATCTTCCATGGGGCGCCTTGCCCACGGGGATTATGATGCCGCTGTCCCGTTTTCCGGCCGCAAGGACGAGATCGGCGATATGGCGGCAGCCGTCGAGGTCTTCAAGAAGAACGGCCTGGAAGTTGCCCGCATGACCGATGCTGAGGCAGGCCTGAAGGCCAAGAGCGACGATCTGCAGGCGCGTATGTCTGCCGTTGTCCAGGCGGCAGCCGAGGGCGATTTCACTCGTCGCATCGATAAGCAATGGGGTGTTGAAAGCCTCGACCGTGTGGCCCGCAATATCGACCAGCTCGTCAAAAGCGTCGATGCCGGCGTATCGGAAACGCGCCGCGTCGTGAAAAGCCTTTCCGAGGGTGATCTCACCGACAGCATGCAGGGAGATTTCAAGGGCGCATTTGCAGAACTCCAGGAAAACGTCAACGGTACGATGCAGACGCTTCAGTCCACCATGGGTAAGGTGCGCAATGCCACCGGCGCCATGAATGGCGGCGCGTCCGAACTGAGCAGCGCCGCCAACGATCTGTCGAAGCGCACCGAGCAGCAGGCGGCAGCCCTTGAAGAAACGTCGGCCGCTCTCGATCAGATCACCTCTGTCGTGAGGACCTCGACCGAGCGGGCCAATGAAGCGACCACCATGGTAGGCGAGGCGAAAGAAAGCGCGATCCAGTCCGGCGCGGTCGTTCGCAATGCTATTGAAGCGATGGGACGGATCGAACAGGCCTCGCGTGAGATCGCCCAGATTACCAATGTCATCGACGAGATCGCGTTCCAGACCAACCTTCTGGCTCTCAATGCGGGCGTGGAAGCGGCAAGGGCCGGGGAGGCAGGCAAGGGCTTTGCCGTTGTCGCCCAGGAGGTCCGCGAACTCGCACAGCGCTCCGCAAGTGCGGCGAAGGATATCAAGGCGCTGATCGGCAAGTCAGGCGAGGAAGTGGCAGGCGGCGTTCAACTGGTTCAGAAGACCGGAGCGGCCCTGTCGGAAATCGAAGCGCGCGTCAGCCGCATCAATGACCATATCCATTCGATCGCCGTGGCATCGAAGGAGCAGGCGACCGGTCTTGCCGAGGTAAATACCGCGGTCAACCAGATGGATCATGTCACCCAGCAGAATGCCGCCATGGTTGAAGAAAGTTCTGCTGCGACCAGCAAGCTATCTACCGAAGCCGATGCACTTTATCGTCTCGTATCGCACTTCAGGATTGCCGAGGAAGATAGCCGCTTGCCTCGTCTTGTGCCGGCCGAAGCCACTCATCGCCCGCAAGCTTCACCGGCAAGAAAACTGACCGCAGCACTCAGCCGTGCCTTGGGCGGAGGCGGCTCGGCCAAAGCAGCGGCCAGCGTTGCGGATTGGGAAGAATTCTGAATTCCAGCCCGAACATTACCGAAATTTAAGGCGGAGGCGGCTTTTGCCTCCGCCTTTTGCATTTGCGCGGGGTGTTCAAATCTTGGTGACGCGGTAAAATGGCCGCATACACGCGGAGTTGAAACCCGTGGCTGGAATTGGAGATCCGTATGGATAGCGAGGTTCACACCTCGGAACGTCAGGGGACATGGCCGGACGGCGCCGGACCGGAGCCGATGCCGACCATCCTGCGCGGTCTTTCCGGGCGGTTGCTCTGGCTGACGGTGATATTCGTCATGATGGCAGAAATCCTGATTTTCATGCCGTCGATCTCCGGCATGCGCATGAACTGGCTTCGTGATCGCTTGGATACTGCCGCCGCCGCGGGCATCGTGATCGACGGGTTGCAGCCTGCCGAATTGCCGCGCGCCGTGCAGGACGACACACTGCTGGCGACCGGAACAAAGGTTATCGCGTTGCGCAAGGATGGAACCTCCCGGCTTCTGGCCGCAATCGAGGTTCCGCCGGAGATCGACGCTCAATACGATCTTGCTCACACGTCGATGCTGGGCTCCATGCGTGATGCGCTGGATACGCTTGTCTTCGGTGGCAACCGGGTGATGCGTGTTTTCGGTCCGGTTGGTGAAAGCGATATGATCATCGAACTGGTCATGACCGATAACGCCCTTCGCAAGGATATGCTGATCTACTCGAAGATGATGTTTCTCATCTCCTTGCTGATTTCGTTGATCACGGCAGTGCTTATCTTCCTCGCGATCAACCGTATGATGATTTCACCGATCCGGCGGCTGACGCACAATATGCAACTTTTTTCAGAGCGGCCCGATGACCCTTCCCGGGTTTTCTCCGCCGATCGTTCTCGCGGCGAACTGGCCGTCGCAGGGCGCCACCTTGCCGCTATGCAGGTCGAGCTTCAAAGGACGTTGAAGCAGCAGAAGAACCTCGCCGATCTTGGTCTGGCCGTATCGAAGATCAATCACGACATGCGCAACATCCTGGCCTCTGCCCAGCTGATGTCGGACCGCCTGACGGATGTCGAGGACCCGATGGTCAGGAGTTTCGCACCGAAACTGCTGCGCACTATCGACCGTGCTGTCGGCTATACCAACGAGGTCCTGGCCTATGGTCAGGCATCGGAAGCCGCCCCACGCCGCCGCCGGGTCAATCTGACCGACCTCTGCCAGGAAGTGCGCGACATGCTGGCAATCGATCCCGAGTCAGGCATCGAATTCATCGAACAAATCTCGGAAGGCGTGGAGGTCGATTGTGACGGGGAGCAGATCTTCCGCGTAGTCCACAATCTGTGCCGTAACGCCGTACAGGCGCTGCTCACGCATGACGCCAATGATCCGAAGGCTGTGCGGCGGGTCACACTGACTGCACATCGCCTCGGCAGCGTCGTCAGCATCACCGTTGATGACACCGGGCCGGGCATGCCGCGCAAGGCACGAGAGAACCTCTTTTCCGCTTTCAGGGGCTCTGCGCGTTCGGGCGGCACAGGTCTGGGGCTGGTCATCGCACGCGAGCTTGTGCTGGCGCATGGCGGCACGATTGCCTTGGTAGAGAAGCCCGGTCCCGGCACGCAATTTCGCATCGAAATTCCAGACCGTCCCGTCTCTCTGGAAGACTACCGCGCTAGGGCGTGATTAATATTCCTTTTAAAACAATGGCTTGATATGTTTGCGAAGATAAAATGACATCAAGCCGGGGAAAATCGCTTGCAATCATTCTCGGCAGCCTTTAGAGGATCGCCACGCCAGCGAAACACACGCTGACAGACGCACCCGTAGCTCAGCTGGATAGAGCACCAGACTACGAATCTGGGGGTCAGGAGTTCGAATCTCTTCGGGTGCGCCATTCTTTCTTTTCCCATAAAAGACTGATTAAAGCGCAATAGTATCGTCTGTTGCAGGGCATTCGGCCTATGCCGGATCGACTGATTTTCGATTGAAATTCATTTCGTTTTCTCCGTGCGCCCGATGGGCAGAGCACGCAGCTTGCGCTATCCAGAACAGACCTGTGAATCAGTTCTTTTGTTGCACAGCCGCCTCGAGCGGCTGCGGTCCGTTCGGAGTCGGATTTCATGAGATGGAAGCGTACGATCCAGTTGCTGGATGTTCATGCTGAAGGCGAGATCGGTCGGGTGGCGATCGGCGGCGTCCCGAAAATTCCCGGTAACACCGTTGCCGAGCAGCTGGCCTGGATGAATTCCGATCCGAAGGGGCAGGAGCTTCGCCGTTTCCTCTGCCTTGAGCCGCGCGGCACCCCGATCGGTTCCGTCAACCTTCTCCTGCCGCCCAAGCATCCGGATGCGGATGCAGCCTTCATCATCCTGCAGCCGGATCAGGCGCATGCAAGCTCGGGTTCCAACTCGATCTGCGCCACCACGGCGCTGCTGGAGGCCGGCATTGTCGAGATGAAGGAGCCGGAAACCGTCGTCACGCTGGAAACGGCGGCCGGCCTCGTAAGAGCTGTCGCCACCTGCCGCGACGGCCGGTGCGAGAAGGTGAAGCTCACCATGGTCCCGTCCTTCGTCCACGAGCTGGACGTGAAGCTTCAGACGTCGGAATGGGGCGAGATCACGCTCGACATTTCCTATGGCGGCATTTTCTACGGCCTGGTTGACGTATCCCAGATCGGCCTCACCATCGAGAAGAAGAACGCCGCTGCCCTCGTGCAGGCAGGCATGATCCTGAAGGATCTGATCAACCGCCAGATCCCTGTGGTTCATCCGGAAATCCCTGCAATTTCCGGCGTCGCTTATGTGATGTTCCGCGATACGGAAGCGGATGGCACAGTGCGCACCTGCACGACCATGTGGCCGGGCCGGGCTGATCGTTCGCCATGCGGCACCGGCAACTCCGCCAATCTTGCAACGCTGCACGCCCGCGGAAGGGTGGCGGTGGGCGATATGTTCCTGTCACGCTCGATTATTGGGACGCAGTTCGAAGTTGGACTTTCTGCCGAAACCGAGGTTGCGGGAAAGCCTGCCATCATTCCGACGATCGCCGGTCGAGGATTTACCTTCGGCCTGCATCAGGTCGCACTCGACCCATTCGATCCGTTGGCCGATGGTTTTGCAATGACCGACATCTGGGGGCCTTCGGCAGGCGAGATAATCTGATCAGATCTCGCTGCCGATCTTGGCAGGTGCTTCGACATCACCTTGTTTCAGTACCAGCGAGCTTACGCCTTCGACGCCCTGCTGGTTGGGAGCAGGCACAACACCCAGTTCCTGCATCTGCATGTATTTGGACGCGCCGAACATGTCGCCTTTTTCTGCAGCCTGACGATACATATCGGCAGCTTTTGCTGCATTGGCCGCAATGCCTTCGCCAGTCTCATACATGATGCCAAGGTTGATCATTGCGTCAGTATTGCCGCGCTGCGCAGCAAGGTCGTACCAAGCGATTGCAGTCTGGTCGTCGGCCTGGACGAGTTGGCCTTCGTCATAGATGGCACCGATATTGAACGCGGCCGTGTCATCCCCGTCGGCGGCAGCCTTCTCGAACCATTGAAGCGCCTTGTCGACATCGGGCTGCGTGCCCAGACCATCGCGATAGGCAACGCCGAGATTATAGGCGGCAAGTGTGTTGCCGCTGTCGGCTGCCTGCTGGTAATAGGCAAACTCAGCCTTGTCGTCGCCGAGGCGACCCATAAGCATGCCGTAGTTCACCATGGCAGCCGCGTAGCCGTCCTTGACGGCAGTGCTATAGGCACTCATCGCCTGATCAGGCTGATCGATGCTGTTGAGCGCGCGGCCCAGCTGATACGCGAAACGCGGGTTGCCTGTCGCATCGAAAGCAATGCGGCATGCCTGCACAGCCTGATTTCCTATGTCTGCAATGTTGACAGGCGCAAAATCGCCGTTGCGCTGCTGGTCATAAGGGCTGCCCGCCAGACGATCGCAATCACCCTGCTGCACCGATGCAAGAACGAGGTTATTGCGCTCCGCTGCATCAGGCGAGACAGTCAGCGCGAGAAGCGCGACAGCAGCACCTGTGGTAATCGCAAAACCCTTGTTGACTTTCAGAGTCCGGGATTTCATTGTTCGCTCCGACTCAAAACGCTTTCAGATTGCTTAATGAACGCAGCACTCGTGTGCTTGTTCCGCGTATTCGCATCGAGAGTCCTTTCAGAGCCTCAGTAATCCGCACGATTTCGTGAAGTTTAACGTGATGCTGTCGGCATCGATTGGATGTTCCGGTGTTTCTCGGAATGGGTGTGAGATTGTCTTTGCGTCTGCTTTGATGTTAAGCGGGATCGGCATCCCCAAAACACTCAGCGGAACAGCTCCATGAAAACGCTTCAGATTCGCCGCCCCGACGATTGGCATCTCCATCTGCGGGACGGCGCAGTGCTGGAGGGTGTGATCGGCGATACAAGCCGTCACTTTGCCCGTGCGATCATCATGCCGAACCTCGTTCCGCCGGTCGTGACTACGGCCGATGCCGCAGCTTATCGCTCACGCATCATGGCTGCCCTGCCGGAAGGGCATAGGTTCGAGCCACTGATGACCCTCTATCTGACGGAGCACACGAATCCCGATGATGTGGAGGAAGGCAAAAAGAGCGGTCTCATTACTGCCGTGAAGCTCTATCCCGCGGGTGCCACCACCAATTCTCATGGCGGTGTGCGTGATCTGGAAAAGGCTATGCCTGTTCTGGAGCGCATGGCGAAGATCGGTCTTCCACTTTGCGTGCATGGCGAGGTCACGACGCCCGAAGTCGATATCTTCGATCGCGAGGCGGTGTTCATCGAGACGGTGCTTGATCCACTGCGCAAGCGGCTTCCGGAACTCAAGGTGACGATGGAACATGTCACGACCTCGGATGGCATCGACTACATCAAGTCTTCCAAGGCAAACCTTGCAGGTTCGATTACCACGCATCACCTCATCATCAACCGTAACGACATTTTGGTCGGCGGCATTCGTCCTCATTACTATTGCTTGCCGGTTGCAAAGCGCGAAAGCCATCGCCTGGCCTTGCGCGCCGCTGCGACATCCGGCGACCATCGCTTCTTCCTTGGCACGGATTCCGCACCGCATGTCGACCCGTTGAAGGAATGCGCCTGTGGCTGTGCCGGCATCTATACTTCGGTGAACACGATGAGCTGCCTTGCCCATGTTTTCGAGCAGGATAATGCCCTGGACAAACTCGAAGCCTTTGCATCGTTGAACGGTCCGGCTTGGTACGGGCTGCAGCCGAACGAAGATAAGATAACGCTTGAGAAACAGGACGTTCAGGTCGAGTTTCCTGCAAAACGCGATACCGGCGCCGGTGTAATCACTGTGTTCGATCCCGGTTTCCAAATCTTCTGGAATGTCGTGGACTGAAATTACTGGTTGTTTCTGCCGGATTGATATTTATTCGAGTTGTAGCTCTCCAAAGGTAACACTTTGGAGAGATTCTCATCTTAGCTTCTGCTCGTATATTGAATAAATCTTCGAAGAGAATTCCGGCATGATGCTTGACTATCCGTCTCTTCTGCTTGCGCTTGGCGTTTCCGCCGCATGCCTGATGGTCACCTTGTTTGGCACGTGGTTTTCCCGCCGAACGGATTCTTTTCTTTTGACCCTGGCCATTTCACTATGCCTTGTGGTGGCCGGCATTGCTGTCTACAGCACGTTCTCTGCTCAATCGGGTCTTGCTCCCGCTGCTATAGCCTATGCGCTGTTCATGATCGGCTTTTCCACCATCTATGCCGCTTCGGTCCAGTTTCGTACTGGAATGTCACCCTGGCGATTGGCCGGCACTCTGTCTTTTGTCAGCCTTGCCCTTGGCTTGCCTTTAATTCTCGCCGGGCTCGACGGGCTCGGCCTGATCATCATGAATGTCCTGACAGCCACCCTTCTTGTCGGCACAGGGTGCCAATACTGGACGGCACGCAAAGAGGCTCATGGTCCTTTGCTTGGCATGGTCATTCTGTATTGTGTCAGCGGTTTCTCATTCGCGCTTTGTGCCGGTGTTCTCATTGCGGATGGCCGTCTGAGCCTTGGCGAACCGCCGGTAAACTGGGCGGAAAACTTGAATATCGGCATCTGCATCGCCGGTATGACCGGTATCGGTGCTTTGTCGCTGGCGCTTCATCAGTGGCGCATGGCGGCCCTTCACCGGCGTGAAGCAATGACCGATGCCCTGACTGGTCTCATCAATCGCCGTGCCTTGTTCGATCAGTATGGCGGACGCAAGCTGAGCGTCTCCACCGCTGTGATCGTCTTCGATATAGATAGGTTCAAGTCGATCAACGACCGGTTTGGCCATTCCGCCGGCGATGAGGTTCTGAAACTCTTCGCACAGGACATGCTGTCGGAAATGCTTGCCGAGGGAGCGGCAGCGCGGCTGGGAGGCGAAGAGTTTGCCATGGTTGTCGGCGAGGTCATGCCCGGCCGGGCCGAAAGGATCGCCAATGCAGTACGTATGCGTTTCGCGGCGCGTGACATCTTCATCGACGGAAAGCTTGTTCGCTGCACGGTCAGCGGAGGTGTCTCCGTCGGCACCCCGGAAGGCCAGCCGTTCGAAACCGTTCTGAACCTTGCTGATGGCGCACTTTATGAAGCAAAGGGCGCCGGGCGTGATCGGGTCGAAATCGCAACCTATCTCCGATCCATCCGTCCTGCGCCTGACAGCCGCACTTCAGCCTGAAAATTTGAACGCCTAATCTCTCCACTGGCGCATGCGACGCCATGCTGCTATTGCGGCGCGTGGTTTGAAGCAATGTCCAGCGAAAATCTGCAGCGGTTTCGCGTTCGGACTTGCGAATAAAGAAAAGCAGCGATCAAGGAGCGGGCGCATGATCCAGACCACATTTATCGACCGGAATGTAATGGCCGAACTGATGGCAAAGATGCTCTGGGAAATCGGAGCCGTGCATTTCAGCGCCGACAAGCCCTACAAGTTCTCCTCCGGCATGATGAGCCCTGTCTATATCGACTGCCGCAAGCTGCTTTCTTTCCCTCGTGTTCGCTCCACCATCATGGATTTTGCCGCAGCCACCGCTTTGCGCGAAGCCGGCTTTGAGAAGTTCGATTGTATCGCGGGCGGCGAAACTGCGGGCATTCCTTTTGCTGCCCTTCTGTCAGAACGCCTCGGCCTGCCGATGATCTATGTCCGCAAAAAGCCCAAGGGCCACGGTCGTGCATCGCAGATCGAAGGCCATCTGCCGGAGGGTGCACGTGTCCTCGTTATCGAAGACCTCGTCACGGTCGGCGGCGGCATGTTCACCTTCATTGACGCCATCCGCGCGGCAGGCGGCGTGGTTGACCATGGTATGTCGCTGTTCTTTTACGACATGTATCCGCAGGTCGCCGAGCGTTTTGCCAATGGCAGGGTTCAGTTCCATTACATCGCCACCTGGCGCAACGTTCTGGCTGTTGCCCGTGACCAGAAGCTGTTCGACGAAAACACGCTGTCGGAAGTCGAATCCTTCCTCGACGCACCGATGGAATGGTCCGGCCGTCATGGTGGCATTACTGAGCTTTCGCTCTAGTGTTAATACAAAAGCTCAGGTATCGATGGGCGAAACAATGATCTCGGGAGGAAATCGATGATCCTGTGCTGCGGCGAAGCTTTGATCGACATGTTGCCGCGTGAAACGACGCTCGGCGAACCGGCGTTTTCGCCCTATGCCGGTGGCGCCGTCTTCAATACCGCCATCGCTCTAGGCCGTCTGGGCGTCCCGACGGCCTTCTTCACCGGTCTTGCCGATGACATGATGGGTGACATCCTGCGCGACACGCTGCGCAAGAGCAATGTCGACTTCAGCTATTGCGCCATCGCATCGCGACCTTCGACCATTGCCTTCGTCAAGTTGGTGGATGGCCATGCGACCTATGCCTTTTACGACGAAGGCACGGCAGGCCGCATGATCACCGAAGCCGATCTGCCGGCGATCGGAGATGAATGTGAGGCGCTGCATTTCGGCGCGATCAGCCTGATCCCCGAACCCTGCGGTTCGACCTATGAGGCGCTGATGCTGCGCGAGCACGAAAAGCGCGTCATCTCGCTCGATCCGAACATCCGTCCGGGCTTCATCAAGGACAAGGCGGCCCATCTCGCCCGTATCCGCCGCATGGCCGCCATGTCGGATATCGTAAAATTCTCGGATGAGGATCTCGCCTGGTTCGGCCTGGAAGGCGACGAGGATACGCTCGCCCGCCACTGGCTGCATCACGGTGCAAAGCTCGTCGTCGTCACCCGCGGCGCCGAAGGTGCTGTCGGCTATACGGCGGATCATAAGGTAATGGTTCCGAGTGAACGGGTAACGGTGGTCGATACGGTCGGCGCCGGCGACACATTCGATGCTGGTATTCTCGCGTCGCTGAAGATGCAGAACCTGCTCACCAAGACGCAGGTGGCAAGCCTGACCGAAGACCAGATCGCCAGGGCACTGGCCCTCGGCGCCAAGGCGGCTGCCGTGACGGTTTCGCGGGCAGGGGCAAACCCACCCTTCGCGAACGAGATCGGGCTTTAAGCGAGCCTTCTACGGCCAATAAAAAAGCCCTCCGGAAATGTCGTTCCGGAGGGCTTTTTGTTTGATTATACGAGATTACTTCTTCAGTCCGGCCAGCGTCTTCACCAATCCTTGCGTCGATGAATCGTGACCCGCGGCACTCTCCTTGCCTTCGACGACCGGCAGCAGGCCGGTTGCCAGTTCCTTGCCCAGCTCCACGCCCCACTGGTCGAAGGAGTTGATGCGGAAGAGCACGCCTTCGACGAAGACGCGGTGCTCGTAGAGCGCCACGAGGCGGCCGAAGGCAAACGGCGTCAGCTTGTCCTGCACGAAGGTGATCGACGGGCGGTTGCCGGTAAACACGCGGTGCGGCGCGATGAAATCGGCCTTTTTGTCGTCCATGCCCTTGGAGGTCAGCTGGGCTTTTGCTTCCTCGAAAGTACGGCCCTTCATCAGCGCTTCCGACTGCGCCAGGCAATTGGCGATCAGGAGGTCGTGCTGGTGGCGCAGCTCAGGCTCGAAACCGTTGGCCGCGATCATGAACTCGGCCGGAATGATGCTCGTGCCCTGGTGGATCAGCTGGTAGAAGGCATGCTGACCGTTGGTGCCGGGCTCGCCCCAGACGACCGGGCCGGAATTGCCCTCGACCGGCGTGCCGTCGATCGTCACGCCCTTGCCGTTCGATTCCATGTCGAGCTGCTGCAGATAGGCCGGGAAACGCAGCAGGCGCTGGTCATAGGGCAGGATCGCGCGGGTCGGATAACCCAGAACATTACGATGATAGAACCCGATCAGGCCGAGTAGCATCGGCAGGTTTTTACGCACCGGTGCCTCGCGGAAATGCTTGTCCATCGCATGTGCGCCATCGAGAAACTTGCCGAAATTCTCCGGCCCAATGGCGAGCATCAGCGGCAGGCCGATAGCCGACCAGATCGAATAACGACCGCCGACCCAATCCCAGAAGCCGAACACGCGGCTCTGGTCGATGCCGAAGGCCGCGACCTTGTCGAGCGCGGTGGAGACGGCGCAGAAATGATGTTCTACGGCGGTATCGCCCAGCGTGTCGGCAATGAACCTGCGGGCAGTTGCCGCATTGGTCATCGTTTCGATCGTCGTGAAGGTCTTCGACGCGACGATGAACAGTGTTGTTTCCGCATCGAGCAGCTTCAGCGTATCGGCGATATGGGCGCCGTCGACATTGGAGACGAAATGCGCACGTGGGCCGTCATGATAAGGGGCGAGCGCCAGCGTCGCCATGACTGGCCCAAGGTCGGAACCGCCGATGCCGATATTGACGATATCGGTGATCTTTTTGCCGGTTGCGCCCTTCAGTGCACCGGAACGGATGCCGTCGGCAAACTTGCCCATTGCCGCCAGAACCGAATTGACGTCCGGCATGACATCCTTGCCGTCGACAAGAACCGGTGTGTTGGACCTGTTGCGCAGCGCCGTATGCAGAACCGCGCGGTCTTCGGTGAAGTTGATGGCGACGCCGGAGAACATCTCCTCGCGCTTTTTCGCCACGCCACCGGCATCGGCAAGCTTTTCAAGCAGCGTGAGGATATCTTCATTCACCGCGGTCTTGGAATAATCCATGGTGAGATCATCGAAGCGGGCGCTGAATTTTTCGAAGCGGCCCGCGTCCTTGGCGAAAGCGGCACGAATGTCCGTCGCCTTGGTAGCGTCTGCGGTTGCCTTGAGCTCTTGGACGATGGTCTGCATGATTTCCTCGCATTCTGCTGAATGATGCAGGGGAACGTATTCGCTTTCTTGTTCAAATCAAGCGCCACCGTTGCGTCTTTTGCGTAACGGCTCAGTCAATTGTCCATTTATTGACCGACGGCGGTCTCCATCGTGTTGCCGACAGCCTGTCCGAAACGCCCGACCTGATCGTTGTAGCTGCGTCGGGTTGCCGGATCGAAGATCGCGATCGGCGTGCTGACGGCGACACTCGCGGCACCGCCCACCGTTTGCGCGGTGCCGAGCGCCACAGCCCCCAGCCGTTCGCCAAGCCCGACATCGCTGTCGGTCACTGTCTGTCCCGCGATCAGCCGGTTGCCGATCAGTTTCACCACTTCCGGGCTTTCAGCGAACTTGCCATGGTTCAGGCGATCGCCACCCTTGAGCTTGGTGAGATCGAGAACAACGATCCCGGCTTTCTCGAATTCGGTACGATAGGGCTCGACGGTCGGGTCCACCTGGCCCAGTCGGTCGATATTGCCGGAAATGCGCCGGGACAGGCTGAGCGCCCGGTCGTCACGGGACACGAAAAGCGTGAAATGCGGATGCTTCGGCCCAAGTTCGGCAAACTGCCGGCCGAAGACGTCGACATCGAGATCCGGCGAAGCGAGAATGACATTCTGGATTTTCGGCGCCACGCGCCCGTCGCGGATCGCCATCTGACGCAGAGCTTCGACGGTAAGCCAGGACCCCATCGAATGCGCCATGATCGTCACTTCGCCGACCGCAGGGTCGGTGGAAAGCTGGCGCAGCATGTTCTCCAGTGCATCGCGGGAATAGTTGGTACTTTCCTTGTCATAGTTATAGGCAAAGATGCTGCCGCGCGACGGCCAGGTGAAAAGCACCGGCGCCACGTCCGTATTGGAATCGTGGACGATCTGCGCAAAGCGATAGACGGCATCCTCGTAACGGTTGTTGAACCCGTGGACAAACACCATCACCCTGCGGCTCTTGGGCAGGTTATGATGCAGCCAGTTGCGTGCACCGCCGATCTGCAACGGGGTGACCGAAAGCGTGGCAAACTCCTTGGCCGGGTTGGCTGGTAGCTTTTTCGGCCACTGGACCTGGCCCACCTCACGTGCGCTGTCGGGCGGTATCGAAACCTTGATTTCGGTGACGGAGGGTTCTCGTCCGCGTTCACCGGAG
This sequence comes from Aliirhizobium wenxiniae, assembly GCF_014201355.1. GTDB lineage: Bacteria > Pseudomonadota > Alphaproteobacteria > Rhizobiales > Rhizobiaceae > Neorhizobium > Neorhizobium wenxiniae. The sequence goes on along the minus strand of NZ_JACHEG010000002.1, from coordinate 1,136,133 downwards.
AACAGGATGCCGGGCGCTTCGCTCGGCTTGCGGGTCGTCGCCACCAGCACATCGACGGTCGAGGTATCGGGAACGGACGCAGTCGCAGTCGGAATGAGCACGCCTTCGGGCCTGCCGGCACAGCTCGAAAGCGCAGCGACGAGAGAAGCAACGGCAATCAGGCGAAACGAAAATCCGGCACGGTTTTGCAAGCGAACTCCAACAGCTTATCCCCGGCACCACAACTCGTGAGTATTGGAGCGCGAAGGTGCCGTCCACTGCTAAACGGAGGAGATGACAGCGACAAGTCACTCTTGGTTCTGACCTGTCGCTGTGTTGCAACGGCATTGAGCGCTTACCGCAACTCCCGCCGCAGGATCTTGCCGACATTGGATTTCGGCAGCAGATCGCGGAATTCGATGACTCGCGGCCGCTTGTAGTTGGTCAGGTTCGCGGCGCAATGAGCCTTGAGATCGGCCTCGCTCAGGTTCGGGTCCTTCTTCACCACGAACAGTTTCACCGCCTCGCCGGAATTCGGATCGGGAACGCCGACTGCTGCACACTCCAGCACGCCGGGATGCATCGCCGCCACTTCCTCGACCTCGTTCGGATAGACGTTGAAGCCCGAGACGAGGATCATATCCTTCTTGCGGTCAACGATTTTGACATAGCCCTGGCGGTCCATATAGCCCATGTCGCCGGTGCGGAAAAAGCCGTCCGGCGTCATCACCTTCGCGGTTTCATCCGGCCGGTTCCAGTAGCCCGCCATCACCTGTGGGCCACGAATGCAGATTTCGCCGACATCGCCAGGTTCGACATCATGAGCGTCATCGTCGCGGATCGCAATTTCTGTCGACGAGACCGGCAGGCCGATCATGCCGGAAAATTCTTGTGTATCCAGCCGGTTGGCCGTCGCGACGGGCGAGGTCTCCGAAAGCCCGTACCCCTCGGTAATCGGGCAGCCGGTCATGGCAAGCCAGCGTTCGGCCACCGGCCGTTGCACCGACATGCCGCCGCCGAAGACGAGGATCAACGACGAGTGGTCGAGCTTCTGGAAGTCGGCATTGTTCATCAGCGCGTTGAACAGCGTATTCAGCCCCGGAAAGATATGAACCGGGTGTTTTTGCAGTTCCTTGACGAAGGCCGGGATGTCGCGTGGATTGGCGATCAGGAGGTTATGGCTGCCGGTCGCAACCCCCATCAGCGAATTCACCGTCAGCGCGAAGATGTGATAGAGCGGCAGTGCGCAGAGGAACTGCAACTGCTCCGGGCGCGGCTTGTTGAGAAAGGCGGTCTCCAGCCAGGTGCCCATCTGCTCCTTGTTGGAGAGAAGGTTGGCATGGGTAAGGATTGCACCCTTGGATACGCCGGTCGTTCCGCCGGTATATTGAAGAAAAGCGACATCATGCGGGCCGACGTCAATTGGCCTCAGCGCCGTTCCTGCACCTTCATTGAGTACGGCCCTGAAGCTGGAATGGCCGGGCAGCGACCATGCCGGTACCAGCTTTTTCACCTTGCGCACGACCAGATTGACGATATGCCCTTTGATGCCCAGCATGTCGCCCATCGTCGCGACGACCACATGTTTGACGCTTGTCGCCGGCAATACCTGCTGCGCGGTTGCGGCAAAATTCTCCAGCAGGAACAGCGCTTTCGCACCGGAATCCTTCAGCTGATATTCGAGTTCGCGCGGCGTATAGAGCGGATTGACGTTGACCACCACCAGCCCAGCGCGAAGGATCCCGTAGACGATCACCGGGTTCTGCAGGACATTAGGCAGCATCACCGCCACGCGGTCGCCCTTTTCCAGACCCTTGGCTTGAAGCCAGCCGGCAATCCTGCGGCTCTCAGCTTCAAGCTGACGGAAAGTCAGCGATTTTCCCATGCTGGTAAAGGCGGGCCGGTCACCATAACGGGCGCAACTCTCCTCGAAAAGCTGCCCGAGCGAGCGATGAGCCAGCGGCGGAATCTCTTCGGGCACTCCGGGCGGATAGGACTTCAGCCAGATCTTGCGCGGGTTCGTCGGGGCTCTCGCCACCTGTTCGTTCATGAGAGCATCCTCCATGCTCGTTGCCCTTACCTGAAGCCTATGGAAAAGTCCTCCACTTCTCCAAAGGCTATATTAGGTCATTCACCGGAACCGGAAAAGACTGGTCCATTCTCGAACAGCTAGATGACTTTAACGTAAGCGTCAATTGTCGCAGGCCGAGAAGATTTTTCGGGAACGATTGCCGTGGGGGGAAGTTCTATTCACATGACGAAAAATGACAAAAGGAGGTACGTCATGTTGCATCAGGAACCCCGTGCAGGTCAGGATCCGTATGTGAAGGATACGCCTTCACTGATCGCCAGTGATAAGGTCGAAGGCACTGCAGTCTATGGCGCCGACGGTAAGCGGATCGGTTCGATCGAACGGCTTCTGCTCGAAAAGCGCGGTGGCCGTGTCAGCTATGCGGTCCTGAGCTTCGGCGGTTTCCTTGGTATCGGCGATGACTACTACCCGCTGCCATGGGAAAAGCTGCGCTATGACGAACAGCTCGACGGTTACCGCATCGACCTGACCAAGGATCAGATTACCGGTGCTCCGAAATATCACGACCTCGACGACGATAGTTTCTATCGAGCAAATGACCGGAAGGTTTACGACTATTACGGCGTTCCGCCTTACTGGATGTAGTCCGATCTGATGGTTCAGAGAGAGGCCCCAAGCGGGCCTCTTTTCGTTTGCTTAAGCCTATTCTGGCACGGTCCCGCCAAGGCGATTTAGCCAATGGGGATTGGTGTCATGGCGGAAAAGGCGGGCGGGGTGCGTGATCTGGAGCGGGAGGACCTACCTTCCGTGGCCGAACTCTTCCAGAAGACATTCCGTGGTTCAGAGCCTGCACGCCCATCTATGATTCAGTATCTGCGCGAGGTGCTCTTCGACCATCCATGGTATGACGAGGAAATCCGTTCCAAGGTTTTCATCGACAAAAGCGGCGGCGTGCAGGGCTTCATCGGCGTATTTCCATCCCGCCTCGAAATAAACGGCCGCCCCATCCGCGCGGCCTTTGCCGGCTCCATGATGGTGGATCGGCACGAGCAGAATCCGCTGGCAGGTGCCCGTCTGCTTCGTGCCTTCCTCACCGGGCCGCAGGATATTTCACTGACGGAAACCGCCAATGCACTGGCGCTCGGCATGTGGCAGAAGCTCGCCCTGCCTTTGGATATCGCTTACAGCCTCAACTGGCTGCGGATACTGCGCCCTGCAGGCACGGCCGTTCAGGTTGCCGAGCGCGGGCTGAAAGCTGCGCGTTTTCTGCGCCCCGTTGCATCGCTGTCAGATGCCATGATCGAGCGCATGGGCGTGAAAGCGTTTCGGGCGCCGCCGATCCATGGGGCAGGGCGCGTAAATTTCTGGGATGCATCGCGGGAAGATTTTACCGAAGCGGTGCTGAAACTCTCCGAACTCTTTCCCCTGCGTCCGCAATGGGACCGCGCGTCGCTGGATTGGTTCATGGATCATGCGCAGGAAAAGCGCCAGTTCGGCAAGCCCTCATGGCGTATCGCCGAATCCCGCAGCGGAGAACTGGTCGGCTGTTACGTTTATTACGGCCGCCCGGGTGGCATCGGCTGGTTACTGCAGGCCGTCTGCGCACCGAATGTCGCCGGCGAAATGGTCGACGATCTGTTTGCTCATGCCGATGCAGCAGGCTGTGTTGCTATCCGCGGCGCCGGCCATCCGTGGCTGACGCCTGAACTCATCAGCCGCAAGACGCTGTTTTACGGCCGCGCCTTTTTCGTCGCCCATGCAAAGGACAAAAGCCTACTGGAGCCGATCAAGGCCGGCGAAGCCCTGATCAGCGGGCTCGCCGGAGAAAACTGGATGCGTCTGATCGGCGACGATTTCGACTGAGCCCAATCGGGTTCAGCCGAGCATCGTAAGCGGCTGGGCGTGCAGGTAATCGGCGACCTTCCGCTTCGATGCGATATTGCGCCAGACCGCATCCACCTGATCCGATGTGAGCCCCGCGGCATCCGCGGTCTCTTCGCGGGAGATGCCGTTGTCCAGCGCATAGAGGCAGATATCCATCCGGTCATAGGGCAGCGAGAAGTAGTATTCGTCCTGCCCCTGCGGCAGCGACCAGGTGTCGGTCGTCGGCGGGCGACGGCGAATTTCTTCAGGCACGCCGAGCGCCTCCGCCAGCTGATAGACCTGGGTTTTGTAGAGATGGGCGATCGGCTTGAAATCGGCTGCGCCGTCGCCGTTCTTGACGAAGAAGCCCTGGTCGTATTCCAGCCGGTTCGGTGTGCCGGTAACGGCAAAATTTAGACGATCGGCGTGGTAATATTCGATCTGCTTGCGCGTCCGCTGCTTCATGTTGGCAGCGGCGATCATGCCGAGATAGACATCGAGCGGCATCCGGTGCCGGCTCTGCTCGCCGGCCGGGTTGGCGACCACCAGCCAGGAGATGTTGTAACCGCGCCCGGTCAGCGCATCCTCCAGCACCACCTTGCAGCCCCAGCCTTCGGAAAACTCCGGCACGACCTGACGAATAAAGCCGTCGCGGCGCGCGTAGCATCCCTGGGCGGCAAGCGATGGGCCGATATCCTCAAGCACCGTCTCTATGCCGACAGCGTCCGCCAGTGCCTTGCCGAGCCGCAGGCTGTCCGGGTCGCTATCGTGTTCGGGCATGAACACGCCGGTGACCTTGCCCGTGCCGAGCGCACGGGCGCAAAGCGCTGCCGTGACGCTGGAATCGATGCCGCCTGAAAGGCCGAGAACGGCCCCGCGCTTGCGCAGGTCCTTCAGCACGGTCAGGCGCAGCCATTCGCAGATGCGCTCGATCTCAGCCTCGGCATCGAGCACGAGGTTTTGCGCGGAAAACGGTGCGGTCGGTTTCGAGCGGGCAGGGGCGTTGGTCATGCGACATTGTCCTCGATGTCGGGAGTGGATTGTTCGGCGGAAAGGCGGATCTTGCCGGTGCTGGTTTTCGGCAGCGCGTCACGAAACTCGACGCTTTTCGGCACCATATAGTCTTCGAGATGCGTCGCGCAGTGGCGCAGGATATCCTTCTCGGAAAGCCCGGCATCAGCTTCCAGCGCAACATAGGCGCGGATCAGCTGGCCGAAGACGGGATCATCTATACCGGCCACGGCCGCCTCGCGAATGCCGGAAAGCGCATAAAGAACCCGCTCCACTTCCTGTGGGCTGACCTTTTCGCCACGTGTCTTGATGATGTCGTCACGTCGGCTGACAAAATAGAGAAAACCGTCTTCATCGGTTTTGAAAAGGTCGCCGGTATGAAGTCGCCTGCCGCCGGTGATGGGCAGAAGCTTGGCGGACGACGCCAGCGCGTCGCCCCAATAGCCGCTCATCACATGCGGCCCTTCGACCACGAGTTCGCCGATCTCCCCGCTGCCGAGCAAGCGGCCATCCTCATCGATGACGAAGGCACGGGTGCCGGGAATGGCCCGGCCGACGGAAAGCGGCTGGCGATCGGCCTCATCCGCCGCAAGATAGGTTGCGCGAATACATTCCGTCTGGCCGTACATCAGAAAAAGCCGAGCATCCGGCAGGAGGGTACGAAGCCTCTGGCTGACCGATGGAGGCATGGCGGCTGCAGCGCTGGTGATATAGCGCAGATCGGGCAGGAAGCCCGGTTGAAGATCCTGCATGCCCGTGATCAACGCCGCCATCGGCGGTACGAGCGGAAATCCGGTCGCCTTCACTTCTGCCAGTCGCTGAAGCACCTTGCGCGGAAAGGCAAAGCTCTTCTCCAGAACCAGCGTTCCACCGACCATCACCATGGTCAGGATCTGGGTGATCCCGTAACCGAAGGAGATCGGCAATACGCTGAGCATGATATCGTCTGAGCGGTTTTCCAGATATTCGATGATCGAGCCACATGCGGCGAGCAGGCTTGCATGGCTATGCATCACGCCCTTCGGCGTGCCTGTCGAACCCGACGTGTGGATCAGAAGTGCCAGCGCTTCGCTGTCCACCTGCCGCGGCAGTTCGGCTTCGCCGTCATGAGTGGCAATCGCCTCATAGACCAGCCAATCTTCCGTGGCGCTCGTTGGCAGGGTACCGAATGCAATTTTGAGAGGAATATGATCCGCACCGCTGAGTGCACTGTCCACCACGTTGAGGAAACGGGCCTGCGCAAAGATAGTAGAAGGTTCTGTACTATCGATGATGGCGCGCAGCTTGTCCTGCTTGATCGAGGCATAGAGAGGGCAGGGTACCGCTCCGGCCTTCCAGGCAGCGAAAAATGCGACGATCGCCTCTACCGAATTCTCGGCAATCATCAAAACCCGATCGCCGGCCTTGATACCGTTCGCGACCAAGCTTGCCGCCAGATAGTCCGACAGCCTGTCCAACTCCCCGTAGGACAGCTGGGTCCCGCCGGCGATCAGCGCCGTTTTTGGACCGAAACGACCGGCGCTTTGGCGAAGGTGATCCTCGATACGCATGGCCGGTCCGCTGGCCTCAAGCCGCTTCAGCCGGCAGTTTCGATGCCAGGTAGCGTGTCATGCTGGCGATGCTGTCGAGATTTTCCGGGACGATTTCGTCGTCTGCAATGGAAATGCCGAAAGTCTGCTCCAGAAAGGCGATGACTTCGAGCACGCCGGTGGAATCGATCACGCCGCTTTCCAGCAATGACTGGTTGTCGTCGAGCTCAGCATCGGCGCGAAACAGAAAGTTTTCCGCAATGAATTCCCGCACGGGAGCGTTGAACTTGTCGGTCATCAGAATAAGCCTTCCCCAGAGAGTGGCCTATTCAGCGATCTAAACACGCGCGGCCACTATTACCCGTGGGCTGACCCTGCATCAAACACCTGAATCTTTCGCTAAGCCCGCATTTCCACTTTGATACATTCCCGAAAATGTTCAGGTCGATACTCTATAGAACGTTGGACGGCGTGCCTTTTTCGAAATTCTCGACATGCCCGATCACTTGCGCCCAGAGCGCCTGCATCGCTTCGTCACTTGCCCAGGCGACATGCGGGGTGAGGATGACATTCGGCCGATCGAGCACGGTCAGGAGTGGGTTGTCCGCAGCCGGCGGTTCCCTGGTCAGCACGTCGAACCCGGCCCCGGCAATCAGCCCTTCATTCAGCGCCGTCACCAGATCGGCCTCGTTCACCAGTCCGCCGCGCGCCGTGTTGATGATCAGCGGATGTTTTCTCATTTTGCGGAACTCTTCGATCCCGATCAGGTCACGCGTCTCCGGTTTGAGCGGCATGTGCAGTGAAATGATATCAGCCTCTTCGAGCACCGTTTCGAATGGCGTGTAACCCTGCGCAACCTCGCTTGCGCCCTTGCGGCCGGCAAACATCACCTTCATGCCCAGTGCCTCGGCAATCCGGGTCACCGATTGGCCCAGTGTACCGCCGCCGAAAATGCCGATCGTGGAATTGGCCAGATCGCGGATCGGATGGTTGAAGAAACAGAACTGGTTGGCGCGCTGCCACTCGCCTGCGATTACATCCTCGCGAAAGCCGACGATCGAGCGGCGCAGCGCAAAAATCAGCGCAAACGTATGCTCCGGCACGGTATTGACCGCATAACCTCGCACATTCGAAACCACGATGCCGCGCTCCTTGGCGAAGGCCAGGTCGATTACGTCATAGCCGGTTGCCGCCACCGCAATCATTTTCAGCTTCGGCGCAGCCTTGATCGAAGTCTCGCGCACGGGCGCCTTGTTGGTGATGACTATATCGGCATCGCGGATGCGCTCCGTCACCTCGGATTCTGGCGTCTTGCCGTATTCGACCCATTCATGGGGAAAGCTCGGCCGGCTAATCGTCACCGCAGGACCAATCGTGTCGCGATCGAGGAAAACAATCTTCGTCATCAAAGCCTCCCAAAAATTAGTTCCGGCTTGCATTCGGCGCGCGCCTGTTTGAGGAATGTAGTCCTACAACATTCGGGCCGCCGCGAAAGCCCGAAGAACGGCCAAGTTGACCTGTATGGGGGAGTTGCATGGGGGAAGTTCTCGACCTCGATTGCGTGGTCGTCGGTGGTGGTGTCGTCGGCCTGGCAATTGCCCGCCGACTGGCGATAGCGGGGCGTGAGGTTGTGGTCCTCGAAAGCGAGCCGCTGACGGGCAGCGTCACCTCCTCGCGCAACAGCGAGGTCATTCATGCCGGGCTTTATTATGCAAGCGGCAGCCGCAAGGCGGAACTCTGCGTCAAGGGCAGGGATGCGCTTTACGCCTATTGCCGCGAGCACCATGTCCCGCATCGTCAATGCGGCAAGCTTGTCGTCGCTTCCAATCCGGATGAGGTCGCCTATCTGGAAAAACTGCTGAAACAGGCCTCAGCCAACGATGTCGACGACTGTTATCTCATAGATGCCGCAGAACTGCATGCGCTGGAACCGCAAATCGTTGGCCATGCGGCGCTGGTTTCCCCCTCGACCGGCATCATTGACAGCCACGGCCTGATGGACGCCTATATCACTGATATCGAGACGCATGGCGGAACGATCGTCGTAAACTCTCCGCTTCTCTCCGGTGAATTGACGGCCGATGGCCTGGTGCTCTCGGTCGGCGGCGATGACCCTTTCACCGCCAATGTCCGACTGGTCATCAATTCGGCGGGTCTGGAAGCATGGTCCGTCTCGGCAAACCTCAAGGGGCTTGATCCGGCAACGATCCCGCATCGTTCCTATGCCAAGGGCAATTATTTCGCCCTGTCCGGCAAGGCACCGGCCAGCCGGCTGATCTATCCGGTTCCGGAACCGGGTGGCCTCGGCACGCATCTGACCCTCGATCTTGCCGGCCAGGCGCGCTTCGGGCCGGATGTCGAATGGGTGGAAGCCCCCAACTACGATGTCGATCCGGCGCGCTCGGAAAAGTTCTATGCTGCGATCCGCAAATACTGGCCGCATCTGAAGGATGCCTCTTTGCAACCTGCCTATGCCGGTGTGCGACCGAAGACGGTAGGCCCCGAAGGCGGTGGTGGCGGAGACTTCATCATCCAGGGACCGCAGGTTACGGGACATCCTGGTTACGTGGCGCTTTACGGTATCGAATCTCCTGGTCTCACCTCGTCGCTTGCCATCGCCGACGAGGTCTGGCGGCTGATTTCCGAATAAAAGTCGTGGGTATGGACCGGTCAGCCCCGGCATCTGCCTTCGTGTCATGTCCCTGACATCCGTCCGTGCTTGGCTCCTTCGCCAAGCCCGATGAGCCGCGCCCCATGAAGGCGGAACCTGACATATCGAGGCTCAACGGAGATTGCTTGATGTCGCTTATTCTAGGCCTTGCTTCCGGGGCACTGATCGCTGCCAACGGCATCAGTATCGGCATTGCGATGGGTCGCCTGTCGCGCAATGGCAGCCCGGCACCCGCGCTCACGGAAAAGCCACCTGTCTCCGTCGTCATCCCGGCTTGTGGCATCGAGAATTTTACTCCTCTGACGCTCGAACGCGCCTTTGATCTGGAATGGCCGGACTACGAGCTGATCTTTTGCGTTGCCGATGCGCGCGACCCGGTCATCCCGGCAGTGAAAGAGGCTATGGCACGGCATCCTGAAATCAGGGCAAGCCTATTGATCGGTGACGATCGTGTCAGCGCCAACCCCAAGCTTAACAATTGCGTCAAGGGGTGGCGCGCAGCGGTGAATGACTGGGTTGTGCTCGCCGATTCCAACGTTCTGATGCCGCGCGATTACATTGGCCATCTCATGGCGGCGCGCCGACCGAACACAGGTCTCGTTTGCTCTACTCCGCTCGGCTCTCGCCCGGAAGGTTTCTGGGCAGAAGTCGAATGTGCCTTCCTGAACTCCCAGCAGGCCCGCTGGCAATATGCGGGCGAAGCAGTTGGCCTCGGATTTGCCCAGGGCAAGAGCATGTTGTGGTTCAAGCCAATGCTGGATGCGGAAGGCGGCATTGCCGCACTCGGCGCTGAAATTGCCGAGGACGCTGCCGCGACCAAGCTGGTGCGCGGTCTCGGACGCAAGGTCCATCTTGTCGCCTCGCCATTCGAACAGCCGCTCGGCAGGCGCGAACTCACCCAGATATGGTCCCGACAAGCCCGTTGGGCGCGCCTGCGCCGGGTCACCTTTCCTGCCTTCTTCGTGCCGGAAATCCTGCTCGGTTGCCTGCCGCCGCTTTTGCTGGCGCTTGCTGCGGCAGCCTTGTCGACCGGCACCATCTCATTCTCGATGGTCACCCTTGCCGTCCTCGCAGCCGTCTATCTTCCCGAGCTCGCTCTGATCCGGGCAAAGAACTGGCACCTCTCGGTTTGGACGCTTCCGGCTATGCTTGTGCGCGACGTGTTGTCACCCGCAATCTGGATGAGAAGCTGGCTGAGTGGTTCATTCGACTGGCGCGGCAACACGATGACGATTGGCACCGAGACGAGCGAGCTGAGTTCTGCGTCCCCGCCCCACTGAAGCCGGAACTAAGGTGAACGGGAAGCGCAATGCTTCTTGTGGATCGCGCGTCTGTAGAGAAAGCTTGATTGATTCTGCTTTCTGGCGCGGGCGTAGCTGCTTTGGCAGTGGCCAGCGGAAATAGAATATGCCGTGCCGGGATTTGAGAATGTAGGAGGGGATAAACAAAGAATTGTCTCACCGAAATGTCCCACCTGCGGAAACCGGTATTCAAATCTTTGATTTTCGAGGAAATGGTGCCGCTTGCAGGACTCGAACCTGCGACCCCATCATTACGAATGATGTGCTCTACCACCTGAGCTAAAGCGGCCCGACAGTGGCGACCGGCGCCAATCTGCGAGTGATGCGCTGATACAGGCAACCAATTCCGATTTCAAGCCGGTTTTCGCGATCCTGTCGTTTTTCCCGCAATGGAGCGCGGCCAGCTTAAAGCGATAGCCTTCGCCGCGCCTGCATATATTCCCCCTCCAGTCGATCGACCAGTTCGGCGACCGACGAAACGGCCTTCACCGCTCCTACGCCCTGACCGGCGCCCCAGATTTCCTTCCAGGCTTTCGCGCCGGTGGTTGCTTTGTCGAAATCCATCTTTGATGGATCGGCCTCGGGCAGTGCATTCGGATCCAATCCCATCGCCGCAATCGAACCCTTCAGGTAATTGCCGTGGATTCCGGTGAAATAGTTGGAATAGACGATGTCGGCTGCGTTCGAATCCACAATCATCTGTTTGTAGCCGTCCGAAGCGCGTGCTTCATCCGTCGCGATGAAGGGCGAGCCGATATAGGCCATGTCGGCGCCCATGGCCTGGGCCGCCAGAATGCCGCCGCCGGTAGCGATCGCCCCGGCCAGAAGCAGCGGCCCGTCGAACCATTCGCGGATTTCCTGCACCAGTGCGAAGGGCGACAACGTGCCCGCATGGCCGCCGGCACCGGTCGCAACTGCGATCAAACCGTCGGCACCCTTGCGGATGGCAGATTTCGCATGCCGGTTGTTGATGATGTCATGCAGCACGATGCCGCCATAAGAATGCACGGCGGCATTCACCTCCGGCACGGCGCCGAGCGAGGAGATCACGATCGGCACCTTGTATTTCACGCACATCATCAGATCGTGCTCCAGCCGCCTGTTCGACGTGTGGACGATCTGGTTGACGGCGAACGGCGCAGATGGCCTGTCGGGATTGGCGGCATCATAGGCGCTAAGCTCTTCCGTGATCTGCGCCAGCCATTCGTCGAGCTGGCTTTCCGGCCGCGCATTGAGTGCCGGAAAAGCCCCGACGACACCCGCCCTGCATTGCGCCAGCGTCAGTTGCGGATGCGATATGATGAAGAGCGGCGACGCTACGACCGGTAGCCGCAGCCTGTCCTTGAGGACCGCTGGAAGCATGAAGGAAACCTCCCGAATTACCTTTACGTAAGATGGTGTATCAGATGAGTTTCATGGGGGGAAGTCGCCTCGGTTTAGCCGATCGAACTTACCCGCCATGGATTTGCCACCATGTTTCGGCCGTCTCACCACGGGATGAGTTGGGTCGCCTTCTTGCAGTTCGGCGCCTGAGACGTTACCGAGAGGTTAAAAATAGGAGCGTGACACGATTACGCTCGCCAGTTGGAATGAACCGGAAGGACCGGCAGTGAGCGGCCTGGAAACAGCCATAAGAAATGCCCTGGATCGTGCCGAACGTGGTGATGGCCAGGTGCGCGCCCGGATCTATCAGTCCGCCCGCCAGGCACTTGATGCCGGCCTGCGTAAGCAGGGCGTCACCGATAACCTTGTCATCATGCAGCAGCGCAAGCGGCTGGAAGACAAGATCAGCGAGATCGAGAACGAGGAGATCGACCGCCTGGCGCAGTCGGCCCAGCCTGTTCCGGCTCCCGATGTCGATCCCTTTGTCGAAATCGATGCGCCTGTCCGCCAGACCACATCACACGTTGTCCCCGACGTCTCCGTATCTGTCGACGCACCGCGTGCGCCCGCTCCCCACGTGGCTGAGGCAGGTGCACTTGGTGGTGTAACCCGATCAGGGGCGACCGCAGACCATCACTCCGAAAGACCCTCGATGGCCCCCGATATCGCGCCGGCAGGGTATGAATCCGAACCGGTACCCGGCACGCTGCCGGAAGCCTCCCCCGTCGGCGAGGTTGCAGAGCCCACCGGTGCTAAAGGGCGCAAAGGTCGCAAGGTGAAGGCTTCCGCCGAAATTCCGGCTGGACGCCGCCGCCGGAAGAAACGTGGCTTTCTGTCTCATCTGCTCACCTGGATCATAACGCTTGGCGTGGTCGCGGTCGGCTGCTTCTTCTTCTATCAGTCGGGCATGGTGCAATCGATCATCGAGGATGCGGTGCGCAGCGCCAATCGACCGTCGGCGCTTCAGTCCTCGGGGCAGGGGCCGTCCGTGCTTTCCTCGCGTGGAGGCTTCTCGGAAGAATGGGCCTCGATCTTCCAGCCACAGCAGGGCGCCGCCTTTACCGCGGGTTCTCAGGCAAGGGCGGAGATCGCGACCGGCACCGAAGCTCAGGCACTCAAGGTTACCTCTGCCACGTCGGATGCCGCCGGAGATGTCGCAATCGCGGTGCCGGTGGAAATCCTGCGCGAGCTTGCCGGCAAGAGTTCCACGCTGGCGCTGACCATCCAGTCGGCAGCAAACCAGCACTCTCAGATTTCGGTCCGCTGCGATTTCGGCAGCCTCGGCAGCTGTTCGCGCCACCGTTTCACGGCAACGCAGGAAAAGCTCGACGCGCTGTTCAAGGTGAGCTTCGACCGCACGATGGCGCCCAATGCGCCCGGCCGCATCATCGTCAACACCGGTATTCAGGGTGCCGATCGCCCGGTCTTTATCTATTCCGTTCGCGCTCTGCCGGGTCAGTGACCCGGCAGCTTCGCCTGCCGGATCGTCCTTATTTGAGATACTTCGGCCCGAACCCGAGGATCTTGTCGTCGATTTCGCCGATGGCATCCTTGTCCTTGCCTTCGTAGTCGAGAGACAGAAGGATGTGGCGGATCGCGTTCAGCCTTGAACGCCGCTTGTCGTTGGCCCGCAGGATCGCCCAAGGCGCCTCCTTGGTGTGGGTCTCTTCCAGCATTTTGTTGCGTTTTTCGGTGTACTGATCCCATTTCGTCAGCGCGGCGATATCCATCGGCGAGAGCTTCCAGATCTTCAGCGGGTCATGACGTCGGTCGTGAAAGCGCTTCAGCTGCATTTCCTGGCCGATATCGAGCCAGAACTTGAAGAAATGTACGCCGTCTTCCACCAGCAGCTTTTCGAACCGCGGCGTCGCCCGCATGAAGCTGTCATATTGCGCCGGCGTGCAGAACCCCATGACGGGTTCGACCACGGCGCGGTTATACCAGGAGCGGTCATAGAGCACGATCTCGCCCTTGGTGGGGAAATGCGTCGCGTAGCGCTGATAGTACCATTGTCCGACTTCGGTCTCCGTCGGCTTGGTCAGGGCGACGACACGCGCTGAGCGAGGATTGAGATAGGTGCGGATCGAAAAGATCGTGCCGCCCTTGCCGGCAGCATCCCGGCCCTCGAACAGCGCCACCATGCGTTTTCCGGTCGCCTGCATCCAAAACTGCATCTTCACCAGTTCAATCTGCAGCTTTTCCAGCTGCTTTTCGTATTTCTCCCGGTTCAGCTTGTCGTCATAGGGATAATTGCCTGAGGCCAGTGCCTGGTCGTCGATCCAGCCCGGCAGGGTCGGGTTGTCTATGTCGAACCGGCGTTTCTTTCCCCCGATTGTCAGATCGACCGTCCTACTTTCACCCGTTGACATGCATGCTCTCCTCTTTGTCCTCGATATCTCTGGTAACGACGCGCTGCGCCATGGCGACACGCTATCCGAAAGGTGGCATTCCGGCATAGGTTTTCCATAGGCCTTGATGCACAAGTGTCATGGAAGGCTTATATGACCACGTGTTTAGCAAGCAAAATGCCGGGATGTGGCCCGGGGTCCAGTTGGGGTTGTCATGGCGTCGAATGCAGAGCAGGCAGGCGGAGGTCTTATCGCCGCGATGAGAAGAGAATGGCGTCTCTTCTTGTTGCTGACTGTGTCTGCATTGGCCGCGATTGCCGCAGGTCTGCCCTGGTATTGGGTTGCTCTGGTCTGGCTGATCCTTGTTCTGGCAGTTTCGGCACGGCCTCCGGTCGTCATGCCCGTCGTAGAGCCGGAGCAGATTGAGGAAGAAGAGCAGGCGCCGGATCCACCGCCCAGTATCGCAGCGACGCTTTCCGCTCTCGATATCCCGGTCCTGCTGTTGAATGCCGAAGCGATCGTTCTGTGGGAAAACAAGGCGGCGGAAAAGGCGCTTGGCCTGCTGCCGATCGGCTCGCATCTCTCGGCGCGCCTGCGCTCGCCGGGTATTCTCGATATGGTCAAGGAGACGATCGCAACCGGCGAGCCGAACCAGATCGAACATTCCGAAAGGCTCCCGTCGGAACGCGTCTATCTCCTGCGCATCGCGGCAATGGAGCCGCAGGGTGCTTTCGGTGCGGAAAAACTCTTCCTCCTGTCGTTCAAGGATATCTCCGAACTTCGCCGGCTCGATCGCATGCGGTCCGATTTCGTCGCCAATGCCAGCCATGAATTGCGCACCCCGCTTGCTTCTTTGCGCGGGTTCATCGAGACCATGCAGGGACCGGCGCGTTCTGATGATGCCGCCAAGGAACGATTTCTCGGGATCATGCTGGATCAGTCGACCCGCATGAGCCGCCTTGTCGACGATCTCCTGTCGCTTTCGAGGCTCGAACTGAAATCCCATATCGCGCCGGACCAGTCAGTCGATCTTCGTCCGGTTATCGGCCATGTCCGTGACGCGCTTTTGCCGCTGGCGGAGGAGCTTGGCGTCGAAATCCGCCTTCACCTGCCGGAAGAAAAGGTCGAGGTCTTGGGGGATCGCGACGAACTGGTGGAAGTTGTCGAGAACCTGATCGAGAATGCCTGCAAATACGGTCAGGAGGGCAAGTTCGTCGATGTCTTCCTGCGCAACGAGCCATCCCAGCCGGTCGAAGTCAGCGTCGTCGACCGCGGTCCCGGCATCCCTGCGGAACATGTTCCGCGACTTACCGAGCGTTTTTATCGGGTCAGCGTCGCCGACAGCCGGTCGAAAAAGGGCACCGGCCTTGGGCTTGCCATCGTCAAGCATATCCTCACCAGACACCGCGCCCGCCTCATCGTGAAGTCCGAATTGGGCAAGGGATCCGAGTTTACCGTCAGATTCTGACATAAAACCTACACGATGCACAGGCGTGCAACTATATTGTGTAGTGAAATCAGATATTTAAATTGTCACAAATGTTTCATCGAAGTGACATAAAAGCTGAGGTCAACGGCCGCTAATAGGAGCGGGCAAGAAGCCGGCAGGTGCGAAAACCGGCGACCAACGCTTTCACAAACCCCATCATGGGAGAGATCGATGAACATGTTGAAACTTTCTGCAGCTGCCCTCGTGGCCTCTGTCGCATTCGCCGGCGCTGCCGCTGCGCGCGACCAGGTCCAGGTTGCCGGCTCCTCCACCGTTCTGCCGTATGCAAAGATCGTTGCTGAAACCTTCGCGGAAACCTTCCCGAACTTCAAGGCTCCGGTTGTTGAATCCGGCGGCACCGGCGGCGGTCTGAAGGCTTTCTGCTCGGGCGTTGGTGAAGGCACGATCGACGTTGCCAACGCTTCGCGCGCTATCAACAAGAGCGAAGCCGAAGCCTGCAAGGCTGCTGGCGTTACCGACGTTCAGGAAATCCGCATCGGTTACGACGGTATCGTATTTGCTGCCGACTCTTCCAACGGCGACATGAAGATCGAGCCGAAGGACCTCTACAAGGCTCTCGCTGCTGAAGTTGTTGTTGATGGCAAGCTCGTCGCCAACCCCTACAAGAACTGGTCGGACATCAACGCTACCCTGCCGAAGGGCCCGATCGCTGCCTACATCCCGGGCTCCAAGCACGGCACCCGCGAAGTCTTCGAAGAGAAGATCATGGCTGAAGGCTGCAAGGAAGCCGGCGCCACCGACGTCATCAAGGCTGCTATCACCGATGCCAAGCAGGCTGCTGCCAAGTGCGTTGCAGTCCGTAAGGACGGCGTTGCTGTCGACATCGACGGTGACTACACCGAAACGCTCGCTCGTATCGCTGCCAACAAGACCGGCCTCGGCGTTTTCGGCCTGGCTTTCTACGAAAACAACAAGGACAAGCTGAAGGTTGCAACCGTTTCGGACGTCGTAGCTTCGACCGAAACGATCTCCTCCGGCAAGTACCCGGTTTCCCGTCCGCTGTACTTCTACGTCAAGAAGGCTCACCTGGGCGTTATCCCGGGCCTGAAGGAATACGTAGAGTTCTTCATCTCTGACGACATGGTTGGCCCGGAAGGCCCGCTCGCCGAATACGGCCTGGTTGCCGCTCCGGACGACCAGCGCGAACAGGTCCGTAAGGACTTCGCTGCCGGCAAGACCATGTAATGCTTGATCCGGCGCCGCTTTGGCGGCGCCGGTCTCTTATCCGGCATTCCGCCGGCGTCTTCGCAAGGCGGCCTTTTAACTGGGTATTTGCGACCAATTCGGTTCCGGTGATGGGAATTGTGCGGTAGTGGCTGCCGCCGATGGCGGTAGGCCGGGGGATTCTGATGAGCACACCACTGATCTTGTTGATTTTGGCGATCATTGCGGTCGTCTGTTATGTCGTTGGGACCCGACATGCGCTGGCGATCGCTGGCGGTCTGTCCTCCAAACTCCATTCTCGTCCCGGCTATTATGGTTCGTTCGTCGCGATCTGCGCCGTCCTGCCGGCCGCGATCGTTCTGGCTGCCTGGCTCATTGCCAGCCCGCTCTACATCAATTCCACCATCCGCGGCGGTTTCCCCGAAGATGTGAAGGCCAAGTCAGAAGCTGAGCAGGGTCTCGCTTTCGGCATGGTCAATTCGCTCGCCCGCGGCATGGATATCCTGACACTCGACGAGATCGACAAGGTCGGCGCCAATCCTGCCGAGCTTCGCAGCGCGCTCGGCGCCAAGGGTGTTGCGCTTGCCGGTGATCCCGAACCTTACATGGTCGAGTCCGCCGGCGACCTCAATGCGATGAACAAGATCAGCAACCGCGTCATGACGGCTGTTGTCCTGATTGTCGCCCTGATCGGTGCAGGTCTTTCCTACACCCGCATCTCGCATCGTTTCCGCGCCCGCAACCGGGTCGAACGTGTCATCCTCGGCGCGCTCGTCGTCGCGTCGTCGATCGCCATCATCACGACAATCGGCATCGTCATGTCGATGTTGACGGAAGCCGGCCACTTCTTCGGCCGCGTCCCGGCCTGGGAGTTCTTCTTTGGTACCGTCTGGGATCCGCGTTTCGCGGCCGCCGGTGCCGCTGCTTCGGAAGGCCAGTTCGGTCTCATCCCGCTGCTTCTCGGTACGCTCTACATCGGCTTCGTCGCCATGCTCGTCGCCGTTCCTGTCGGCCTGTTCTCGGCAATCTATATGTCGGAATACGCGTCGCCGAAGCTGCGTTCGGTCGCCAAGCCGCTGCTCGAAGTCCTGGCTGGTATCCCGACCATCGTCTACGGCTTCTTCGCCCTGACCACGGTCGGCCCGTTCCTGCGAGACCTTTCGTCCAGTATCAACGGCATCGCAACGGGTGATTTCGCCAACTTCATCCAGGCGCAGTCGGTTCTGACTGCCGGTTTCGTCATGGGCATCATGCTGATCCCTTACGTCTCCTCGCTGTCGGACGACATCATCACCGCGGTGCCCCGCGCCCTGCGTGACGGTTCGCTCGGCCTTGGCGCCACCAAGTCGGAAACCATCAAGAAGGTCGTCATGCCGGCAGCGCTGCCGGGTGTCGTCGGCGCTCTCCTGATGACCGCCTCGCGTGCCATCGGCGAAACCATGATCGTGGTTCTTGCGGCCGGTGTTGCAGCCCGCATGCAGCTCAACCCGTTCGAACCGATGACGACTGTGACGGTCAAGATCGTCAGCCAGCTGACGGGCGACCTTGAATTCACCTCGCCGCAGACGCTCGTCGCCTTCGCACTGGGTATCACGCTCTTCGTGATCACGCTTTGCCTCAATATCTACGCGCTCTTCATCGTGCGCAAATACCGGGAGCAGTACGAATGACCGACGTGGTTTCCTTCCCCGCCGGCGCTTCAGCCAAGCCCGCCCGCCGCGATATCGGCATCAAGCGCCGCTATGCTGCCGAACGACGCTTCCGTGCCTATGGCATTGCGGCGCTCTCCTTCGGCATCCTGTTTCTCTTCATCCTGCTCTATTCGGTTGTCTCCAAGGGCTACACCGCATTCCAGCAGACGATGATCACCGTTCCGGTCGAGTTTTCCGAACAGATCATCGACAAGGATAACGAGCGCGCCACCGATCCGCAGAAGCTGGTGACGGCCAATTACCCGCTGATCGCCCGTAACGCAGTCGCCAAGGTGCTTGGTGTTGCCGAGACCGATCGTTCGGGTCTTCGCGCCGTCAACCAGATGATCTCGGACGGCGTTCGTGGCCAGCTGCGTGACATGGTTGTCGCCAATCCGCAGATCATCGGCACGACCCAGACGGTCTCGTTGCTTGCCGCCGGCGATATCGACAGTGCCTTCAAGGGCCAGATCGATCTCTCGGTTTCGGAAAACAACCGCAAGGTTTCCGACCAGCAGGTTGGCTGGATGAACCAGCTTGCGGAATCCGGCGCACTCGGAAAACACTTCAACACCGGCATTTTCGTCAACGGCAATTCCAGCCGTCCGGAAGCCGCCGGCGTCGGTGTCGCCCTGATCGGCTCCTTCTACATGATGCTGATCGTGCTCGTCCTGGCGCTGCCGATCGGCGTCGCGGCTTCGATCTATCTCGAGGAGTTCGCGCCGAAGAACAAGTTCACCGATCTGATCGAGGTGAACATCAACAACCTCGCGGCCGTTCCCTCCATCGTTTACGGTCTCTTGGGTCTGGCGGTCTTCATCAACTTCATGGGCCTGCCGCGCTCGGCTTCGCTGGTCGGCGGCCTGGTCCTGACGTTGATGACGCTTCCGACGATCATCATCGCCACCCGCGCAGCATTGAAGGCGGTTCCGCCCTCGATCCGCGCGGCAGCCCTCGGCCTCGGCGCATCGAAGATGCAGACCATCTTCCATCACGTCCTGCCGCTTGCCATGCCGGGCATCCTTACCGGCACGATCATCGGCCTGGCACACGCACTCGGCGAAACCGCGCCGCTGCTCCTGATCGGCATGGTCGCCTTCGTCGCCAATTACCCGACGACGCCGATGGATCCGTCGACCGCCCTGCCGGTGCAGATCTACATGTGGGCAAACGAGGCGGAACGCGCCTTCGTCGAAAGAACTTCGGGAGCGATCATCATCTTGCTCCTGTTCCTCGTGGTCATGAATGTTGGTGCAATTCTGTTGCGTCGGCGCTTCGAACGCCGGTGGTAGGAGATCGACACAATGAATATGTTGTCAGAAGCAGCAGTTGAGAAGGCGCTGGACAAGAAGATGAATGAAGTCGCGTACAAGATGATTGGCAAGGACGTATCGGTCTATTACGGCGAGAAGCGCGCGCTTTTCGACGTGAACCTTAACGTCCGCGAAAACACGGTGACGGCGCTGATCGGCCCCTCAGGTTGCGGCAAGTCGACCTTCCTGCGCACCTTGAACCGCATGAACGACACGATCGAGGGCTGCCGCGTCACCGGCAAGATCACCCTTGATGAAGACGATATCTACGACAAGGAAATCGACGTCGTGGAACTTCGCGCCCGCGTCGGCATGGTGTTCCAGAAGCCTAACCCGTTCCCGAAGTCGATCTACGAAAACATCGCCTACGGCCCGCGCATCCACGGTCTTGCCCGCAACAAGGCGGATATGGACCAGATCGTCGAGGCCAGCCTTCAGCGCGCCGGCCTCTGGGCGGAAGTCAAGGATCGTCTGCATGAAGGCGGCACCGGTCTCTCCGGTGGTCAGCAGCAGCGTCTCTGCATCGCCCGTGCGGTTGCTGTTTCGCCGGAAGTCATCCTGATGGATGAGCCCTGCTCGGCGCTTGACCCGATCGCAACGGCCAAGGTCGAGGAACTCATCCACGAACTGCGCGCCAACTACACGATCGTCATCGTCACGCACTCGATGCAGCAGGCCGCTCGCGTTTCGCAGCGCACCGCAATGTTCCACCTCGGCCAGCTGGTCGAAGAGAACGACACGGACAAGATGTTCACCAATCCGGATGACCAGCGCACCCAGGATTACATCATGGGCCGCTTCGGCTGATCGGCCGTTGCCTGTTGCCCGCTGCTACGGATTTTGAGGACAAGAAGATGGTATCAAGTCATATCCTTTCTGCCTACGACGAAGAACTGAAGTATCTGCGCCGCCGCATTTCTGAAATGGGTGGCCTTGCCGAGCAGATGTGCGGCGATGCCGTGCGCGCTCTGGTCCATGGCGACTCCGCCCTTGCCCAGAAGGTCATCTCCGACGACGTGATCCTCGACCACGCCGAGCGCGAGATCCAGGACAAGGCAATCGTGACGATTGCCAAGCGCCAGCCGGTTGCAAACGACCTGCGCGAAATCATCGGTACGCTGCGTATCGCTGCTGACCTCGAGCGTGTGGGCGATCTGGGCAAGAACACCGCCAAGCGCGTCATCGCGGTTCAGGGCCATGGCGTTCCGCGCAAGCTCGCCCGCGGCCTGGAGCACCTCTCCGATCTCGCAGCGGTTCAGTTGAAGGATGTGCTGGATGTTTATGCCAGCCGTTCGGCCGAAAAGGCTGAAGCTATCCGCCTGCGCGACGAAGAAATCGACGCCATGTACACGTCGCTCTTCCGCGAACTTCTGACCTACATGATGGAAGATCCGCGCAACATCACCACCTGCACGCATCTTCTGTTCTGCGCCAAGAACATAGAGCGTATCGGTGACCACGCGACCAACATCGCTGAAACCATTTACTACATGACGACGGGTGCTGTGCCGGAAGGAGAGCGCCCCAAGGACGACACGGCGAATACCGTTGGCGCGATTGCCGACTGATTTTGCCTGTCTGATGGAGTGTATCTAGTATGCAGCCGAGAATTGCGGTCGTGGAAGACGAGGAGGCGCTGAGCGTCCTCCTCCGTTACAATCTCGAAGCCGAAGGCTACGAGGTCGAAACCATTCTGAGAGGTGATGAGGCCGAAATCAGGCTTCAGGAACGTGCTCCGGATCTTCTGGTTCTCGACTGGATGCTGCCTGGCGTTTCCGGCATCGAGCTTTGCCGGCGCCTGCGCATGCGGCCAGAGACCGAGCGCTTGCCGATCATCATGCTGACGGCGCGCGGCGAGGAAAGCGAACGTGTTCGCGGTCTCGCGACCGGTGCCGACGACTATGTCGTCAAGCCCTTCTCTACGCCGGAACTGATGGCGCGCGTCAAGGCGATGCTTCGCCGTGCCAAGCCGGAGGTTCTCTCCAGCGTACTGAAATGTGGTGATATCGAGCTTGATCGCGAGACCCATCGCGTTCATCGCAAGAGCCGTGAAGTGCGTCTCGGCCCGACCGAATTCCGTCTCCTGGAATTCCTTATGGTCTCGCCTGGCCGCGTCTTCTCGCGCTCTCAGCTTCTGGATGGCGTCTGGGGTCACGACATCTATGTCGATGAACGAACCGTCGATGTGCATGTCGGTCGTCTGCGCAAAGCGCTGAATTTCTCCAACATGCAGGATGTCATTCGCACCGTTCGCGGTGCCGGCTATTCGATGGAATCCTGATCTGCAGGATTAAGATCCTTGATGAAAATTTCTCAGCCCGAGTGCGGTCATCCGCCTCGGGCTGAAGCATTTTGGCCCTTCAGGCCTTGGCTTCTTTCTGCCACTCGGGCAGCGGAAAGATCCGGTCATAGGCCAGATTGAAGAAGAAGGCATAGACCAGGTAGAACAGCGCAAACGAGATATCCATCACCAGCGCCTGCATCAGGCTCACGCCGAGATACCAGGCGATGAAGGGCATCAGCACGATCAGCAGTCCGAGTTCGAACAGAACCGCATGTGCAATGCGCAGCGCCATGGTTTTCTGCGTGCCGCCACGATACTTCTGCATCAGGTGGTCGAAGCCGAGATTGTAGAGATAGTTCCAGCCGGTCGCGAGCGTTGCCGAAACGATGCCGACGACGCCAATATGTTCGACCGGTATGCCGAAAACAAAAGAGGCGAGCGGCGTAAAAATGGCAAGCCCGATGATTTCGAAGCTGATCGCGTGACGAATACGGTCGCGTGTCGTACGCATTGTGTACCCCCTTTGGGTTTTCCGGGTCGTCCCGGTTTCATGCCCATTCTGGGGGAGGCCGTCCTCACGGAGCCTCAGATAGGTGTTTGTGGCGCAGGAGGCAAGGTGCAGGCGGGCAAGGCTGCCTTGCAGAATCCGCAGCATGGGAAACAAAAAAAGCGGGCCGAAGCCCGCTTGATCATCGTTTATGGTGCCGAACTTAGGCCCGTGCGGCGCTCGGACGGCGGCGCTCGTTGACCGGCTGGTAGGCGAGCTTCGCATGGTAGGTGCAGTAGGGCGAATTATCCGGGGACTCGCAGCCGCAGAAGTGGAAATCGTCCGTCAGCGGATCGCCGACGGGCCACTTGCAGGTGCGTTCGGTCAATTCGGTCAGCGCCAGCTTGCGGGAAATCGGCAGAACAACATTGGAAGCGGGACGGTAGACCAGTTCCTGCGAAGCCTCGAACTCGACTTCTTCCTTGAGCGCGGTTGCGCCGACCGGACGGGCGACCGGGCGTGCTGCCGGACGGGCGGCGAATGTCTGCTGGGGACGGGGCGCAGTTGCTGCTGGGCGCTTTGCCGTACGGTTCGTCGCGATCGTGCCGCCCGCCTTTGCGCGGCCCGGCAAATTGAGGCGATGGACTTTGCCGATCACGGCATTGCGGCTTACGCCTCCAAGTTGTGCGGCAATCTGGCTGGCGCTCAAGCCTTCCGACCACAACCTCTTCAGTTTTTCAACGCGCTCGTCCGTCCAATTCATGCCCGTTCTCCGCCTTTGAACGTTGGTGGCATGCAGAATCCCTCACCAATGTCGCGTGATACATCTCGCAACAGGCACTATATCTATGCTTTTGGTGACTAGTTCCGCCGCATGCAGTCTAGTAATTGATCTTTAACCTAGAGGTCCGCAGACTCCGTGACAAGAGTCCCCGGAATCGCCACGAATCGATTTCCCGGTTTTCCCCAACTTGCTGTCTGAGAGAGTCATTTATGTCACAGCTGTCGGCAGGGTTGCGTCCGCGCAGCAAAATGTCCAGAAACCCCGTAATTCCGCGAGTTTTGTTGACATCGCAGGGCTGAGTGGCGATAGTGCCGCGGCCGCCCCGAGGGCGGCATTTTGATTTTTTGGAATATCCGCAATCGGATGCATTAGGAGTGAGCCGCCATGGCTGAATCTGCGCTTTTCGACACCTTTGCCCGGGCCCCGCTGCGCTTTGAGCGCGGCGAAGGCGTTTGGCTTGTGACGGAAAGCGGCGAGCGATATCTCGACTTTGGTGCGGGCGTCGCGGTCACCTCCTGCGGCCATGCCAATCCGCATCTCGTCGAAGCGCTGAAGTCGCAGGCCGAGAAGGTCTGGCATCTGTCCAATCTTTACGAAATCCCGGAGCAGGAGCGTTTGGCGCGCCGCCTCGTCGACGCAACCTTTGCGGATAAGGCCTTCTTCACCAATTCGGGTGCGGAAGCGCTGGAATGCGCCATCAAGACGGCCCGCCGTTATCACTATTCCAAGGGGCACCCGGAAAAATTCCATATCATCACCTTTGAAGGTGCCTTCCACGGCCGCACGATCGCAACGATCGCCGCCGGCGGTCAGGAAAAATATATGGAGGGTTTCGGTCCCAAGGCTCAGGGGTTCGATCAGGTCCCGTTCGGTGATCTCGATGCGCTGAACGCCGCGATCAACGAAAACACCGGTGCGCTGCTGATCGAACCGATCCAGGGCGAGGGCGGTGTGCGTCCGGTTCCGAAGGAATTCATGCGCGAGCTGCGCCGCATCTGCGACGAAAAAGGTCTGCTGCTGATCCTCGACGAAGTCCAGACCGGCGTCGGCCGTACCGGAAAGCTCTTTGCCCACGAATGGGCCGGCATCACCCCGGACATCATGGCGATCGCCAAGGGTATCGGCGGCGGCTTCCCCTTCGGCGCCTGCCTTGCAACGGCAGAAGCTGCATCCGGCATGAAGCCCGGCATCCACGGCACGACCTATGGCGGCAATCCGCTGGCCATGGCCTGCGGCAATGCCGTACTCGATATCGTGCTGGCTGACGGCTTCCTGGAAAACGTCCGTGATGTCGCGCTCGTCTTCCGCCAGGGCCTTGCAGCGCTCAAGGATCGTTTCCCGACGGTGATCGAGGATATTCGCGGCGAAGGCCTTCTGCTTGGCATCAAGGCGAAGGTACCGGCCGGCGATCTGATTTCCGGCATGCGCGATCAGCACATGCTGGCCGTCATGGCGGGCGATAACGTCGTGCGCATTCTGCCGCCGCTTGTCGTCACCGCCGAGGAGGCGCGAGAAGGTCTGCGCCGCATCGAGCGCGCCGCCGAGGTGCTGTCGGCTGAACAGCTGAAGAAATCCGCTTAAGAATACGTAGAGAGGGCGCCTGTCTGGGTTCCCTCCTTTAGGGAACAAGGTAATGGCATCTCCCAAGCATTTTCTCGATCTTTCCGCTGTGTCGGCGGGCGACCTGCGCTCCATCCTCGATGATGCGAAGGTGCGAAAGCAGGCAACCAAGGCCGGCACGGCTGACAAGCCGCTGGCCGGCAAGATGCTGGCCATGATCTTCGAGAAGCCGTCCACCCGTACCCGCGTTTCCTTCGATGTCGGCATGCGCCAGCTGGGCGGCGAGACGCTGTTCCTGTCCGGCACCGAAATGCAGCTCGGCCGCGCCGAGACGATCGGCGACACCGCCAAGGTCCTGTCGCGTTATGTCGACGCGATCATGATCCGCACCACCGATCACAAGCGCCTTATCGAGCTTGCCGAGCATGCGACGGTCCCGGTCATCAATGCGCTGACCGACGACACCCACCCCTGCCAGATCATGGCCGACTTGATGACCTTCGAGGAACATCGCGGTCCCGTTGCCGGCAAGACGATCGCCTGGACGGGTGACGGCAACAACGTGCTGCATTCGCTGGTCGAAGGTTCGGCCCGTTTCGGCTATCGCATGAACATGGCCGTCCCGATGGGCTCCGAGCCGCATGACAAGTTCTTGAACTGGGCGCGCAACAACGGCGGCGAGATCATGCTGACCCATGATGTCGAGCGTGCGGTTGCAGGCGCCGATGTCGTCGTCACCGATACCTGGGTGTCGATGAACCAGGAACACAAGGCGCGCGGCCACAACATCTTCCAACCCTATCAGGTCAATGAAGCGCTGATGAAGCAGGCCAAGCCCGATGCGCTGTTCATGCATTGCCTTCCGGCTCACCGTGGCGAGGAAGTCACCGACGCCGTGATCGACGGCCCGCAATCGGTTGTCTTCGACGAGGCCGAAAACCGTCTCCACGCCCAGAAGTCCATTCTGGCATGGTGCTTCGGCGCAATCTGAGCCGGTACCGGTCTCGGTCTTGAATTGGATTGAAGCCGCCACCATCTGTCGGCTTTCAAATGCGCCGTGCTTTCATGCCGGCGCTTCAACAGACATCCCTGGCATTTTCAAGCGGCCCAGCGGTTCCGCTTGCTGGCCTGTTTGTGTAAAGGTCGGGGGCAAGACCCGAGACGATCGGTGTGAAGGAGTAAGATGATGGCAGAAGCAACCGTGGAACTGAAGGACCTCCACTTTGCCGGAGACGACAGGGTTGTTCCCTTCCAGGTCGAAGGCCTGGATGTTCGTGGCCGTGCGGTGCAGCTCGGGCCGCTTCTCAACACCATTCTGGGTCGCCATGATTATCCGGCGCCGGTTGCAAGGCTGCTTGCCGAAGCACTGGTGCTGACCGCATTGCTTGGTACTTCGCTGAAATTCGATGGCAAGTTCACCGTTCAGACCAAGGGCGACGGACCGGTCGATCTTCTCGTGGCTGATTTCTCCACGCCGGATGCGCTTCGCGCCTATGCCCGTTACGACGAGGATGCACTGGCTGCTGCCGTCAAGGATGGCAAGACGTCGCCGCCGGAGCTTCTCGGTCAGGGCGTGCTCGCCTTCACCATCGATCAGGGCAAGGGCATGCAGCCCTATCAGGGTATCGTGCCGATGGACGGCTCGTCGCTGGAAGAGATTGCCGGCGTCTATTTCCGTCAGTCGGAACAGATACCGACCCGTGTCCGTCTTGGCGTGGCCGAGCTTTTCGACCGCGATGAAGACGGCAAGCCGCGTCATAACTGGCGGGCAGGCGGTCTGGTTGCCCAGTTTTTACCCCAGGCGCCGGAGCGCATGCGTCATCCGGATCTCCACGGCGGTGACGGCGACGAGCGCGAGACCAATGTTTCCGATGACGCCTGGGATGAGGCCCGTTCGCTGGTCGAGACGATCGATACCGACGAACTGACAGATCCGCAGGTCGCCATCGAGCGGCTTCTCTATCGGCTGTTCCACGAGCGTGGCGTGCGGGTCTATGAGCCGCAGACGGTTTTCGACCGCTGCAGCTGTTCGCGCGACAAGATCAAGGGCGTGCTTGCCGGCTTCACGGCAGAAGAGATCGAGGCAAGCCAGGAAGACGGCCAGATCGCCGTCACCTGCGAATTCTGCTCGACCACCTATCGTTACGAAGTGGCGGAATTCGCTCCGGCCTGAGAGTAAGGAATACCGGTGTTGCTGACTGTTGAGGCTGGAGACTGGAAGCTGCTAATCGAAGATGGCAGGCTTCCTGATCTTTACCAGAGCTACGTTGGCAACGCCGTTTTTGTCGATCGCGTGGTTCCAGCCGAGGATGACGGGCGTGACCTGTTTATCGCCATTAAAGCAAATGCCGATCGCGCGGATGCTTCTCATCTATGGCCAGAGCTAGTCATAACTCAGAGATATCAGGATGCTCAAGGTACATTAAAACCCGGCATCCTGCTTGTTCCCGAAGCATCAATGCTGTTCGTGGGGGCAGGAGAGCGCCTGCTAGGATATAATCTGCTCAGCCGAAAGAGAATATTCGAAGACTGGACTGAATGTGGCTTTTTTGGCTGGAGTCGGCAGGGTGACTATATCCTGATGTCCGCGGAACTGGAGTTCGCTGTTTGGAAAGTCACTGGTGAAAAACTCTGGTCAACCTTCGTTGAGCCGCCATGGAGTTGGGAGGTTTCAGGCATGAACATCCAGTTGGATGTCATGGGAACGCGAAAAGCACTTCTGTTGGAAACTGGAATTTCAGCCGATAGTTAATAAGGCCCGCCCGGTCATCAGAGCCTCAGTTCAGCACCCGGTTCAGCCCGGGGGAATCTAGCGAGAAGGCGGGGATGTCGACCTTGAAGACCTCGCCTTCTTCCGTCTGCATGTCGTAGTGGCCGAACATCATTCCGGATGGCGTGTCGAGCGGGCAGCCCGAAGAGTATTCATAGCTGTCGCCCGGCTGTAGGCGCGGCTGTTCGCCGACAACGCCGAGCCCATCCACTTCATCCACGAGGCCGTTCTGGTCGGTAATATGCCAGTAGCGATGAACGAGCTTTACCGTATGAATCGAGTGGTTCTCGATGACGATGCGGTAACCCCAGACATAGCGGCTGTCTTCCGGACTGGATTGCTCCTCCAGATAGAACGGCTCGACGGCAACTTCTATATCTCTTGTCCGGGCGCGATACATGGACAAATACCTCAAAACTACAGCGCCGGACATCGTTTCTTGCACGCCAACCACGCCGTAGAACATGGAATCTACATCCCCGCATATCGTACACGCGGCATCGAACGTCAAGAAAACTCGCGGTTTACGCGAGAAACTGTGATCTATTCTTGGAATTAGGGATAACTGATATGGTGAATCCGAACACCGG
This sequence comes from Aliirhizobium wenxiniae, assembly GCF_014201355.1. GTDB lineage: Bacteria > Pseudomonadota > Alphaproteobacteria > Rhizobiales > Rhizobiaceae > Neorhizobium > Neorhizobium wenxiniae. The sequence continues at coordinate 1,107,863 of NZ_JACHEG010000002.1, read as the reverse complement.
ATTCACCATATCGACGGGCCGGAAAGACCTCAGATAGAAGCCAGAGCCTTGGCAAAATCTTCAAGCAGATCCTCGCCGTCCTCGATGCCGGCCGAGAAACGCACGGTGCCGGGCGAAATGCCGAGCTCTGCACGTGCCTCGTCGGTGAGGTTCTTGTGCGTCGTCGTTGCTGGATGCGTAATCAGGCTGCGCGTATCGCCGAGATTGTTGGAAATGGTCACCACGTCCAGCGCGTTCTGCAGCTTGAAGGCAGCTTCCTTGCCGCCCTTCAGCTCGAAGCAGACCAGCGTCGATCCGCCGGTCATCTGCTTGGCGATGATGTCGGCCTGCGGATGGTCCTTGCGGCCCGGATAGATGACCTTGGCGACGTGTTTGTGCTCGGCCAGGAAGTCGGCGATCTTGGAGGCGTTGTCGGTCTGCGCCTTGACGCGGATCGGCAGGGTTTCAAGACCCTTGATCAGCGTCCAGGCGGTAAAAGGCGACATGGCCGGGCCCGTGTGGCGATAATAATCCTGCAGGTGTTCATCCACCCATTCCTTGTCGGAAAGGATCACGCCGGCAAGGCTGCGGCCCTGGCCATCGATATGCTTGGTGGCCGAATAGACGACGATGTGAGCGCCGAGTTCCAGCGGCTTCTGGAAAAGCGGCGTGGCGAACACGTTGTCGACCACCACCTTCGCGCCGATCTGGTTGGCGAGCTTGGCTACGCCGGCAATGTCGACAATTTCGAGCGTCGGGTTGGTCGGGCTTTCGAGGAAGAACACCTTGGTATTCTTCTGGATGGCTTTCTCCCAGTTGGCGAGATCGCGACCGTCGATGAGCGTGCATTCGATGCCGTAGCGCGGAGCAAGCGTCTCGACCACCCAGCGGCACGAGCCGAACAGCGCGCGGGCTGCAACGATATGATCGCCGGCCTTCAGCTGGCAGAGCAGGGCGGCGGAAACGGCGGCCATGCCGGATGCCGTGGCGCGGGCTTCTTCCGCACCTTCCAGCGCGCACATGCGCTTTTCGAACATGTCATTGGTCGGGCTGCCGTAACGGGCATAGATGTAACCGTCGGTCTCGCCCTTGAACCGCGCTTCCGCGGCTTCCGAACTGTCGTAGGCAAAGCCCTGCGTCAGGTAGATCGCTTCGGACATCTCGCCATATTGCGAGCGCAGCGTACCGCCGTGAACGAGTGTAGTTGCCGGGCGCCATTTGTTTGTCATGTCAGTCCTCAATCCAAAACAAAAAAACCGGCCGCGAAAGCAGACCGGTTTTAGCAACCCGGTCTTTTTAGCCACTTGTTTAACGTGGCTGCAAGCCGACCGGCAAATCACCACGGGATAAATCGGGCTTACGCCTCGCATCCGCTTGCGTCAATGGCCTTCATTTGGTTTTGTCACCGCCAAACGACAGCGCCGCGCGCCCAATGGGTGCGCAAGAGACGCTGTAAATCCGGAATTGCGTTTCGCCCGGTCGAAACGCGGGAAAGAAATGTCATGGCACGCGAAACGGGAATTCTGGCGGACCGCGCAATAGCGGCGCTCTTCGAAACGGGACGGCTGATCTCCGAGCGTGAACTCGACCACGATCAGATCCAGCCCGCAAGCCTCGACCTGCGCCTCGGCGCCAAGGCCTTTCGCGTTCGCGCCTCCTTCATGCCCGGCCCCAACAGCCTTGTTTCCGACAAGCTCGACCGGCTGAAGCTGCATGTCGTCGATCTGTCCGAAGGTGCGGTTCTGGAAACCGGCTGCGTCTATATCGTGCCGCTGATGGAAAGCCTCGATCTGCCGGCAAATATGTCCGCCTCGGCAAACCCGAAATCCTCAACCGGCCGCCTCGATATCTTCACTCGCGTCATCACCGATCATGCGCAGGAATTCGACAAGATCCCGGCCGGTTACCGCGGTCCGCTCTATCTCGAAATCTCGCCGCGCACCTTCCCGATCGTCGCCCGCCAGGGCTCGCGCCTGTCGCAGATCCGCTTCCGCATCGGCAATGCCATCTTGTCCGAACCGGAACTGTTGCATCTCCACGAGACCGAAACGCTGGTCGCGTCCTCGACGCCGAACGTCTCGGGCGGCGGCATCGCGCTGTCGATCGATTTGAAGGGCGATGCCAACGGCCTGATCGGTTATCGCGGCAAGCACCACACGGCCGTTGTCGATGTCGACAAGAAGGCCCAGCACGATGTCTTCGATTTCTGGGAGCCGCTCTATAGCCGCGGCCGCAACGAGCTGATCCTCGATCCCGATGAGTTCTATATTCTAGTTTCCCGCGAGGCCGTGCACGTGCCGCCGCTTTATGCCGCAGAGATGACCCCTTTCGATCCGCTGGTCGGCGAATTCCGCGTCCATTACGCAGGTTTCTTCGATCCGGGCTTCGGACACGAAGCCGCAGGCGGCCGTGGCAGCCGCGCCGTCCTGGAAGTCCGCAGCCACGAGGTTCCGTTCATCCTCGAAGACAGCCAGATCGTCGGACGCCTCGTCTACGAGCATATGCTGCAGGCTCCGGAAGGCCTCTACGGCTCGGGCCTCGGCTCGAACTATCAGGCTCAGGGCCTGAAACTCTCCAAGCATTTCCGCGGCTGAGCGTCACGCTCGGTCCCGGTTGGGCGTTTCGAACCGGATTTGCTCGACCAATCCCGATGCCGCAGACAACCCACCCGGCCTTGACAGCCGCCATCCGTTGTTGGAAACCTGCGTGGCGCAAGCGGGTGTAGCTCAATGGTAGAGCAGCAGCTTCCCAAGCTGAATACGAGGGTTCGATTCCCTTCACCCGCTCCAGCGATTTTGCCATCAGTGTTTATTAAAATGACAAAGTGCCTAGGAAGATAAGGCTAGGCACTCGCGTGCGTGTAGCTACGTGCAACGATGTGCGGTGACCGCCACTTTCGGTAAAGGCGGTGCGGTTTATTTGTCGCGGCCGGACCCCTTGCTAATCAGCTTATGCTCTTCTTCTTGGATGAGGTTTAAAAGCGTTTGCCGCTCCAGAGCGGTCCAGCTCCGTTCCTCCAGCAGCTTTTTATAGCGCTCGATATTCTTGCGCGCGATGAAATCCTCCAAGCATGGCTCCCTGCAATGATTATCGCACTGCGTAAAATTCCATCCGCTTGTTCCTAATCAAAGAATCTGCCGATGGAGCGGGTCATAACTTGCAGCGATAGAGGTGCGACGCACTGACAAAAGTCAGTTTGAGAGCGACTTTTGTGCGACCACCTAGACTGTTAGGTTAAAATGAAATTCCGTGCCGCACGAACCGATCAGCCGAGTTTGGCTCTTCGGGCTGAACATCCATGGCAGTCGAGTGACCAAAATGGATCGACTATCGAACTGCTACCTAGCGAGAGGACTGAGCTTCTGCTGCTTGGTGAACTTCTCACAGTAAAGGCTCACTCCGCTCCGATTTTCATGCAGGGCGAACGAGCAAAACACCTGTATTATCTGGATGAGGGAGTTGTTCAGGGAAGGCATACGATCCGTAACGGGGTTCGACAAAGCGTGGCGTTGTTTTGGCCCGGCGACTTCTTCGGTTTGCCTCGTGATGGCTGTTTTTTCAACTCGGCGGAAGCCGTGACCAATTGCACAGCGTATAAATTTCCCATCAAGGATTTGGAGAAATATCTTCCACGCCGCCCTCGTATCCAGCAGAAATTGCTCTTAAAGGCCAGTCATGACATTCGGCTGGCTCAACGGCGGCTTATTGTTATGGGAGCACTCGACGTTACACGACGGCTCGCGGTTTTTCTCGTCGACTGTTGCGGCCATGCTCAACATTTCGACGATGAAAATCAGGTGCTTACGGTACCAATATCCAGGCATGATATCGCTGACCACATCGGAACCTCAGCAGAGACCGTGACACGAGCGATGAAAACGTTGGAGAAGAAGGGCTTGGTGCGGCGAATTACGCCGTGGCAGCTAGAACTCAGAATGTCCGAGCTGTTCGCTTTTTCTGGGCTAGACTGAAGGCTGCGTCTCAGCGTTCCAGCACCGCAGCCGGATAAGGCCATCAACGACCACCCGTCTTGGTTGGTATGCCGGCATGATTTCAGGGCGCAGGATATCGATTACGAATCGCGCGCATGTAATAGTTGCCAGGCGAACTTGCATCACAAAGATCAGCGATGACAACGACGGGAACCTCGCAAAACTCGCGGACCTGCCCGTTGGACATGAATACCGTCATGCGGAACGACATTTCGTCATACTCGATGGAATCGATAAGCTTTGATCTGAGGTGGATACGCATGAGTTCCCATCCTGCTTCTCCAGCCTCCCTGCATTGAAGATAGTCGGGCATGCCATCGAGTCAATAAGGATAAATTGATCTATTAATATGTTTTGCAGCGTCCGCGTGTGTAGGCCTGTTATTGGGGAGCGAAAATCAAGTAAATAAAAAATTGTTGTGTTGCGGGTCTGGGAAATAATCGTGACAATACGCGAGGAAGTTTTCATTGTTGTATTGCATCTGTCGGAAATGTGAGCGGGAGTTCGGTTCGACTTTGCTTTTTTGAAAATGTGTTTGTCATCTTTCGCATGTTGATGTGATGGATGACGCCAGACAATTGTGACGACGCACGTTATTTCGGGAAAAAAAATCTCCATGCAGAAGTTTGCCGCATTGCTTGGTCTCTTCATCGTGCTTTTGGGCTTCCCTGTATCGGCTGCTTCGACGAACCTCCTATTCGGGCGTGGCGTCAATCTCGTCGGGAATAACGGTTATTATACCCAGTCCACTACCTGGGCGACCGATGAGGGAATGAAATATTACCTGGGCAAGGGCATGCGCGTTTTCCGCCTGGTTTTCGCCTGGGAATGGATTCAGCCTAGGCTCGGCGGAGATCTCGATCCAACCGTGCTTGCGGCGCTTGAACGGGAGGTTGATTTTCTGACGAGTGCTGGGGCCACCGTCATTGTCGATGTGCATAACTTCATGCGCCGGGACCTCAATTTCGACAGGCAACCGAAGAATGAGGTCATCATCGGCGAGGCTCAGGAAGTCTCGGCCGCCCATTTTTCTGATCTCTGGGTCAGGCTCGCGATGAAATTCAAGGCAAATCCCCGCGTCATGTTCGGCATCATGAATGAGCCGCACGATGTGGATGGCATCAAGCTTGCTGCGACCTACAATAGGGTGCTGGGCGATATTCGCGCAATCGGCGCGACCAACACGATTCTACTGGATGGATACGGTTTCGCCCACGACCTGTCATGGACGGGGAAACCGCTTGGAAAGCCGCTTGGGCCGCTCGTCCGTGATCCCGGCAACAATCTGGTCATCGACGTTCACCGTTATCTTGACGACTACAGTGCCGGACAGAAGCAGATCTGCAATCCCGGATCCGGCACCTCGGTTCTGGTCGAGGCGACGGAGTGGGCGCGCGCCAACAGGATGCGGCTGTTTCTCGGCGAATTCGCGGTAGCCAAAAATGAGGCCTGTTATAAGGAACTGCGAGACCTTCTGGCATATTTTTCGGCCAATACCGATGTCTGGACCGGCTACACCTGGTTTGGTGTCTATGCAGGACAGAAAGGCTACCATACGCCTGATCAGGGCTTCTGGTATTCGATCGACCCGGGCGGACCCGATGCGCAGGACTTTTCGGGCGCAACGCCGGATGATCCGCGCATGAAGATCCTGCTCGAAGGTCCGTGAGACCGGTAAAGCGTCTAAACGCACTCGACGGAAATTGTCGTCATGCGGTTTCAGTCTGTTGATGTCGGCGCATGCGGTGTTTTGTTCCAGTGGAACGGATTGGTCTTGAGTTCGATTACCGCCCGCCAGGCTGCAACAGAGATCATCAGCCAGTAGAATGGCACCATCACCCATCGCCAGCCGATCTGCCGCTTTTCATGGTCGATCATCGAACCGACCCCCAATCCCAGGAAGATCAGGTAGCTTCCGAGGATGTTGACGAAATCCATGACGAACAGCGAGACGACACCGAGCGGCAGGTCGTTTTTTGGTGCGTCGAGCATGGCGGATGCCCCGAGCCAGAGGAAAACGAAGATCAAGGGGTGAAGCAATGCCGAGATCAGCATCCCGCCCACCATCAGCTGGAAAGTCACAAAAGCGGGCAGGCCCATCTCCCGCATCAGCCTCGCCGGATCGCGCATCAGCACCAGCCATGTCTGCAGCCAGCCTTTATACCAGCGGGCGCGTTGCGCCATCCAGACGGAAATCTGTACCGGCGCGTCCTCCAGTGTCTGGCAGGTCAACACGTCCGAACGGTAGCCGAGCCGATAGAGGCGCAGCCCCATATCCGCGTCCTCGGTCACATTATATGGATCCCAGCCGCCGACTTTCTTTAATATTTCGGTTTTGAAATGATTGGACGTTCCTCCGAGCGGCAGGGGCATTCTTCGCCTGGCAAGCATCGGTAGAAGCCCCCTGAACAGTGCTGAATATTCAAGCGAGAACAGGGCGCTGAGCGGTGATTTCCGGGCATTGGCAATGATCAGCGGCGCCTGCAGGCAGGCCAGTTCGGGCGGCCCGTTGACAAAGGTGGCGTGCGCTTCGCGCAGTTGCAGCGGGTGCGGCCGGTCTTCCGCGTCATATATGGCCAGAAATTCACCCCGTGCCGAAGAGAGCGCATAGGTAAGTGCCTTTGGCTTGGTTCGCGGACCGATTGGCGGCACAGTGACGATTTCGAACTGTGGTCCGGGTTCAAGCGCGGTCAGCGCGGCAATCGTTTCGGCGTCGTCGTCCTCGCAGACGAGCTTGATATCGATGAGTGTATGGGGCCAGTCGAGCCGTTCGAGGCAGGCTATGAGTTGGCCGACGACGGGGGTTTCTCGGTAAAGCGCCACCATGACCGTGTAGCGCGGTAACGGGTCGGCTTTGAGGTTGAACCTCGTAGCAGGGCGCGGCAGATGCATCTTCAAAGCAAGCGCCGTCAGCCGCAGCAATAGCGAAGCAAGATAGGTCAGAGACAGAATGATATGCAGGCTGAGAAGCGTCACGACCGGTATGATGAGGAAGGCCGCGCTCGTTCCGGCGACGAGCGCACCTGCGAAAAATCCCTGCTCGCCCGAAAGCACCGTCCGGGCGGAGAAAGCTGGTTGCCGCTCGAAAAGCCCGTTCGTCGTTTCCTGCCCGCGCCGTCCGGCTCCCGCAGCCCACACGGCCTTGCGAATGGCGCCTGGTGTCGTGATGGCAAGGTTCCGGCCGAGCATGGGCATGGTGGTCAGGGCTGCGGCAAGTTCCGTCAGTCGCGCCGCCTCCGGCACGATGACCGTTTCCGGCTCCCGCCTGCGATGAGCAAGCCGGATCATGGTCGGACGTATAAGCTGGCTGTCCAGCGTCATTGCGTCCTGCACAAGGCCGGGATCGATCGTGTCGATGAAAGGCAACCGCAGCAACCGCGCGATCGCGCCGTAATAGGCCTCTTCGCACACCTCGCCGGAGCGCAGCAGCTCGGCTTCGATCGACGTGCCGTGACGCAGCGCGCGCTCGTGCATTCGGGCAATCATCGGCTTGGAGAAACCGAGAGCGGCAAGAACCGCGGCCTCGGCCTCCGCTGGATCCGGATCAGCCTCTCCCCGAAAATCTTGGTCATTGGCCTGATGGCCATCAGAACTGCCGTTCGGCAAGCTCGTGGCAGGCTCGTCGTCATAGATCGCCGATCCCTGCGGCGGATATTCCCCGAAGCGCATGGTTCTGTTACACCGTCCCCAAGGAGCAACCGATAGGGGGGGCTCCTGCCTGACCCGCAGACGATCATAATGAGGCACCGGATGATTACATCCCTAGTTTGGCGGGGGGCGCGCGATCTCTTTGCAGCTTTCATGATGTTGGCGGCCGCTTCCACAGCACCCCCGACGAGCCTTGCATCCGAAAGTGGAGATCGCCTGCCGCTGATGTTCGACAGCCGCGAACGCTTGGCCCGCCCGGATCTGTCGACGATCGTTCGCCTGCGCATTCTGACAACCGTGGATTTTCCGCCTTTCAACTTCACCGACCAGACGGGGCGCCTATCCGGTTTCAACGTCGATCTTGCCCGCGAGATCTGCGCTGAACTGAAGCTTGAGGCCAAATGCCAGATCCAGGCCATACCGTTCGACGAACTGGAAAGGACATTGGAGGCCAATGGCGGTGAGGCGGTGATGGCTGGCATCGCGGTCAATCCGGACCGGCGGGAGCGTTTTTTGTTCTCCCGCTCCTATATCGGCATCCCGGCGCGTTTTGCCAAAAGCCGCTCCGCCGACATACCGGGCGATACTGCTGCAGCCCTTGCCGGGCGTCGTGTCGGCGTGGTCGAGGAAACCGCGCATGAGGCGATGCTCAAGGCATTTTTTCCAGGCATCATCGCCGTGCCGTTCGAAACCGGTGAGGCAATGACTGCGGCTTTGAAGGAAAAAAAGATCGACGCCGTTTTTTCCGATGGATTGAGATTGCCCTTCTGGGTCGCCAGCGACGCTTCTGAAAAATGCTGCATGCTTTTCGACGGTCCTTATCTTTCGGAAAAATTCCTGGGCGAGGGCCTGTCCGTCATGGTGCGTCGCACCGACCCGCTTCTGGTCTCGGCCTTCGATCAGGCACTCGCCGAACTGTCCCGTAACGGCAGGCTGCAGGATCTCTATCTGCGCTATTTTCCAAACGGGTTATATTGAGCTGGGAATTTGTTCCTGTAGCCGGTAAAGGCGAAAACTTGGACCTTACTGGCTCGCCCAGATGATCCGGGCCATCCACTCCACATCGACAAGATCAAAGGTCCGGTTGGGATGCTCCGGGTTGAGCGACATCACTTCAACGCTTTTCGGGCTCTGGCGTGCCAGCACCTTGGCCATCACTTCACCCTCCTTGGTTTTCAACACGACGCGGTCGCCGCGTCTCACCTGCGCGCCCGGCTCGACAATCAGCACGTCACCGTCGCGATAAAGCGGCATCATCGATTCCCCCTGCACCTCGAGCGCATAGACGCCCGCCTTGCGTGACGGATCGACGGGAAACTCGACGACATCCCAGCCCTGTCCGGCCGGAAATCCACCATCGTCGAAAAAGCCGCCGGCACCTGCCTGGGCAAAGCCGAGCAACGGAATATTGCCGGCCTGCGGCGGAAAATTACCCTCGGGTATCTGGTTGCGGCCGCCGGCGGGCAGATAGCTCATGAATTGGTCGATCGTGGCCCCGGTCGCATCGAGTACCTTCGAGATCGATTCCGTCGAGGGCCAGCGCAGCCGCCCGTCAGGCCCCAGACGCTTTGAACGATTGAACGAGGTCGGATCCAGTCCGGCCCGCCTCGCAAGCCCGGATGGCGTCAGTTGATGACGTTCGGCAAGCCTGTCGATCGCGTTCCATATGGCGTCATGTGACAGCATCTTCGCCCGTGCCCCGGCCTTTACCCGGCTCCAGTCCGCGACCGCTTGAAGAGGGGCGCCATGCAGCCTTCAATCAGAGATGACGCGCTCACCGATCCCGGCATTCAGCGCCCAATGCCAAAGAGCGTCTCCGGCACACCTGATTTTAGCCGAATGTCACCTGCACGTAAAGCTCGGAGAGGAATAAAATCCTTTTTCTGCTTACGCCACCATGGCCATGTTGATCTTGCCGAGCTTGATCACAGCCTGGGTTCGACTGTCAACATTGAGCTTCAGAAGGATCGCCGAGACATGCGCCTTGATCGTCGCTTCCGAGACACCCAGCTCATAGGCGATCTGCTTGTTGAGCAGGCCTTCGGCAAGCATGGTGAGCACCCGGTTCTGCTGCGGTGTCAGCGTCTTCAGCCGGTCGAGAATTTCGATCAGCATGGGATCGTCCTCCGGCTGGCTGGTGTCGCTGCCGGGTGAGAATATCCCACCGTCGAGCACTGTCTTGACCGCCATGCGTATGTCGTCGAGGCCGGATGATTTCGGAATGAAGCCGGACGCACCCAGTTCGATCGACCGGCGCACGGTGCTGCTGTCGTCCGTTGCCGATACGATGACGATCGGAAGCGCCGAAAACTGCGCCCTCAGCGTCATCAGCCCGGAAAATCCGCTGACACCTGGCATGGCAAGGTCAAGCAGCATCAGGTCGGCATCCGGATGTTCGTCGGCTGCCTTGAGCGCGGCGGAAAACTCGCCGCATTCGATGATGGTGACATCCTCTGCCATTGCCTGAAGCGTCTGGACCAGCGCGCCGCGAAACAGGGGATGATCGTCTGCGATGATGATTGTGAGTGTCTGCATTCCCACGCCTCCTCCCAAAGGCATAGTTGTGCTGAGATCGAAATCCCGGGCCCTCCTCAAGGCCTGCGTCAATTTGTAACGCTGTTGATGAGCCGAAACAAGAGTGGCCTTTGACTGCTGCACATCTTCCGCGAGTAGAAGGCCAACGGATCTGTATCGATTATGCGACAACCCGCCATGTCGCGCAGTGATGCACGTCAGGTCCTGTCCGGTTGCGGCGCGGGGTTCGGCTCTCCGGTAAATTCGCGCACGATACCCATGAAAGTTCGCATGAAGCGCTCCATGATCGATAGCGACCGATCGACTTCCGCGTCGCTCGGCAATCGTCCGGGCGGTGTCTGGCTGATACGTTCCTCGAGCGCCGTTACGCGTTTTTCCAGGAGGTCGAGTTCCTTCTCATAGGCCGCGCGCTCGTCCGGTGCCATCCGGCATGTCAACTCGTTGTTTTCCTGTGTGCAGGTGGTGATCGCCCCCGTCTCCGTGTCCAGCCGCACGAGGCCTTGGTCCGTCTGCTCCAGCTGGAACCTCTGCTGTGCCTCTGCCCCCGCTGAAACGAGCAAGGCGCCGGTCAGAGAAGCGGCGGCAATGCTGATTGCCGAAATGCGCATTTTGTCTCCTCCGATAGTAATGGACTTTTCGCCGCCTTTGCGGCAAACGATCCGCAACGCCGCTTATCTGCTCTAACGGGTTCGCAGGCCTCAAAGTTCTCACAAGCCCTAAATCTCAATGGAGATGTGTGATGACGGATACCGTTTACAAGATCGTGCCCGAAACCATCTGGCGGGAAGCCAAGGCGAGGGGCGTCTTCGAAGGGGCCGAGATCGACCACCGTGACGGTTATATCCATTTCTCCACCGGCACCCAGGCGCGCGAAACGGCAAGACTGCATTTCGCCGGCATGACCGGGTTGATGCTGGTCGCGGTGGATTCGCGGCCTCTTGGCGAAGACCTGAAATTCGAGCCGTCCCGTGGCGGCGATCTTTTCCCTCACCTCTATGGCAGCTTGCCGCTCTCGGCGGTGATCTGGGAGATGCCCCTCCTGATCGGCGTTGACGGCCAGCATGCCTTTCCGGAGAAAATGCCATGATCGGCCGCCTCGCGGGAATTGCCTCCCGTAGCCTCTTCGTTTTCGATCCCGAAATTGCCCACAACCTGTCGATTACCGCTCTGAAAACGGGCATCTCGCCGGTCTGTCCGCCAAAGCCCGATCCGCGTCTGACACAGACCGTTGCCGGCATCCGGTTCGAAAACCCGGTCGGTCTCGCCGCGGGTTACGACAAGAATGCCGAAGTGCCGGATACGCTTCTGAAGCTTGGCTTCGGCCATGTCGAAGTCGGGACGCTGACGCCGAAACCGCAGGTGGGCAATGACAAGCCGCGCCTTTTCCGCCTGGTCGAGGATCGTGCCGTCATCAACCGCTTCGGTTTTAACAATCAGGGCCATGACGCGGTGTTTGCCCGCTTGAGCGCCCGCGGGAATTCAAAGGGCATTGTCGGGATCAATATCGGAGCCAACAAGGACAGCGCCGATCGCATCGCCGATTACGTTCTGGGCATCCGCCGTTTTTATTCGCTCGCGACCTATTTCACCGTCAACATTTCCTCGCCCAACACGCCTGGTCTGCGTGACCTTCAGGCGCGCGAAAGCCTGGCAGCGCTTCTGTCCGCCGTCCTTGCCGCGCGTAATGAAGAAGCCGACCGTGCCGGAAAGCGCCTGCCGGTCTTTTTGAAGATCGCCCCGGATCTGACCGAAGAAGGTCTTGATGATGTCGCAGCTGAAGCGCTCGCCCATGAACTGGACGGTCTGATCGTCTCCAACACGACGCTCTCGCGTGAGGGCCTGAAGGATCAGGTTCAGGCGAAACAGGCAGGCGGGATGTCCGGAGCGCCGCTCTTTGCCAAATCGACGGCCGTGCTTGCCCGCATGCGCAAACGCGTCGGTCCGCATTTGCCGATTATCGGTGTAGGCGGCGTGGGAAGCGCCGAAAACGCAGCGGAAAAGATCCGCGCCGGTGCCGATCTGGTGCAGGTCTATTCCTGCATGGTCTATGAGGGCCCGGCTCTTCCGGGAAATATCAACCGCGGTCTGTCGAAACTGCTCGACCGTGACGGCGTCGCCTCGATCCGCGATCTACGCGATACCCGCGTCGACTACTGGGCCGCACGGCCGCTCTGATCGTCAAAGCCATTTCGCAAAATCGAGCGGTTTTGCATCGGGAAGGGCGTCAAAAAGGATGCACTAACCCGAAAGGACCATGGCCCAATAGGGCCTGCCGTCCTTGGCCGGTGCCATGGCGACGCCCAGGCCGCGGTAATTGCCGAGCATGTTTTCCAGATGCTTGGGACTGTCGATCCAGGCCTGTACGGCAGCATCGACAGACTTCTGGCCGGCTGCGATGTTTTCCGCGGCCGGCAGCGCCACGTCGCTCTTTTTCATCCGTGCGCCGAAATCGTCACCGAGACCGATCAGGTGCTTCATTTCTTCGGCCTTCGCCATCCGCATTGCCTGGATGCCGGCTGCCTTGCGTGCCGAGGCATCGAGCGAAAGTGCAGCAAGCCCCTTGGACGCGCGCAGTTTGTTGACCATCGGCAGTGCCGCGACAGTATCGTCCTCGGAGCCCGGCATAGGCGTCATGACGGCAGTCGTGGAACAGCCGGCAAGCAAGAGGCCAGTACCGCCAAGCGTCAGGCCGGAAAGAACGAGAAAACCCCGTCGCGAAGGAATGGAAAACTCGGTCATGTCAGCGACGATAGCTTATCAGGCGCAGAACCACGAAGACCGGGATGACCACGATCGCGCCGAGAACAAGGTAATTGCCGATATCGCCCAGCGCATCGAAGCCGTTATGCAGGATATCGTAGAAATGATAGCGCAGGCTGCCGACGATATTGTTTGGCGTATAGCCGAAAAAGGCGAGCACGAAACCGACGATCAGGCAGACCACGATCAGCTTGATGATCGTCCGGCCGATCGAGTCGCCGAGAAACCTGTTCACACCATCCGCCATTCTTGACCGTCTCCGTTGCTTCAAATGCCATAGCCGCGGCGGCGAGCGCCTGCAACCGTCAGATAGGCATTGACGTTCGCCTCTCAAATAGAACTTGAGTTTTTTTGTGGCTTCGGCGATGAGCGGGATGATTTCAGGACAATATCGATGAGCCAGTTCTCTTCCGGCGATGTGATCGCCGACCGTCGTGCCGATTACGCTCGCATGCTGGCGGAAGGCCGTGACTTCGCCGCTGCCGCCGAACTGATGGAACAGGCGCTGGAACTCGCGCCCGGCTGGGCCGCAGGCTGGTTCCGCCTTGGCGAATATCGCGAGAAGGCGGAACTGGAGACGGCGGAAGATGCCTATCGCCGCGCGCTGGAACTCGAACCCGAAGACGTTTTCGGCGCAACGCTGAAACTGGCCGTCATCGGTGCGCGCGACGCGCCGGACCAGCCGCCTAGCCGCTATGTCGAGAGCCTGTTTGACGAATATGCCGAGCGCTTTGACACAGCACTGGTCGAAAAGCTCGATTATTCCGTTCCTGGAAAGCTCGCAGCGCTCGTGCTTCCCCATGCGCCTTTTGTCCTTACGGTCGATCTCGGCTGCGGCACCGGGCTTTTCGGCGCGGAAATCAGGGAGGATACGGCACGTCTGGAGGGCTTTGATCTCTCCGCCAACATGCTCGCCAAGGCCGGAGAAAAAGGGCTTTACGATCATCTCGGCCAGTCCGACCTCAGTCTTTCAGCCGAAGAAAGCGGCCTGTTCGGCCCTGATCTTCCCCGACATCGCGCCGATCTCGTATCGGCCGCTGACGTGCTGATGTATCTCGGTTCGCTGGAAACCGTCTTTCCGCTGGTAGCTGATCTGCTTGCACCTCATGGCCTGTTCGCCTTTTCGGTTGAGGATGCGGCAGAGGAGGAGGGTTTCGTGCTGCGCGATAGCCTCCGTTATGCCCATTCGGAAGCCCATATCCGGCTGCTGCTTGCCCATTACCGGCTGGAACTTCTGGAAATCGAGCGGACCACCATTCGCATGGATGCCGGAAAACCGGTCAAGGGCATATTGTTTCTGTCGCGCAAAACCGCCTGAACCGGCGTTTTCTTGCGATTTCGCTTTGAGCACTCACGCGTTGTTGATGACGCTTGATGAAGCCGCTATCGCAATGCACAATTGCTGAAAAACCGGCGCGAAAACCCGGAATGGACCAAGGGGAACAATTTGGCTGACCAACAGAGCGCGCAGAAGCGTCGGCTGGGCTTTTATAGCCTCGATCCGGCCCGACACACCAAGCTGGAAGATGCTCAGGGCATGTTCATCAGCGCTATGGTCGCAGCGCTCGGCCTTTATTTTCTGAGCCAGGCCGGGTTCCTCACCAGCGGCACCGCGGGTGTCGCCTTTCTGCTGCACTACGCTTTCGATATCCCCTTCGGCGTCCTGTTCTTCGTCGTCAATCTGCCCTTCTACTACCTCTCGTTCAAACGCCTCGGCATCGGCTTTTCCTTCAAGACCTTCGTCGCCATCCTGATGGTCTCCTTCATCACCGAGCTCGAGCGGAAATTCATCGTCATCCAGCATCTCGATCCGTTCTGGGCGGCGCTTCTCGGCGGCATCCTGATCGGTTTCGGCCTGCTCGGTCTTTATCGCCATCGGGCATCGCTCGGCGGCATCGGCATTCTCGCCATCTATATCCAGGACCGGTTCAAGATCCCGGCCGGCCTTGTCCAGCTCGGCTTCGATCTCTGCGTCATGGCAGCCGCCTTCTTCGTCGTCAGCCCGATGACGGTCCTCTGGTCGCTGTTGAGCGCGGTGGTGCTCAACCTGCTTCTCACCATCAATCACCGGTCCGACCGGTATATCGCGGTGCGCTGACATGGCGGATGCGGCGGACAAGAAAAGCCCGATCGGCTTCTGGGCTTCTTCCACCGAAAAGCACTCGATCATCGAGGATATCCAGGGCGTCGTTGCCGGTTCCATGCTGGCCGCACTCGGCGTTACCATGCTTGCGGCAGCCCATCTGTTGATCGGCGGCACGGCCGGTCTCGGTTTCCTGCTGCGCTATTCTGTCGACGTCAGCTTCGGCACCGCCTTCTTCGTGCTGAACCTGCCCTTCTACTGGCTGGCCTATAAGCGCCTCGGCCTCGTCTTCACGATAAAAACTTTCGCCGCCGTCGCACTCACCTCCGTGCTCACCGGCATCCTGCCGAAACTCATCAGCTTCGACATTATCGAGCCGATCACCGCCGCACTCTTCGGCGGTCTTCTGATCGGCTGCGGCATGCTCGTTCTTTTCCGCCACCGCGCCTCGCTCGGCGGTTTCGGCATTCTGGCACTCTATCTGCAGGACAGGTTTGGTTGGCGCGCCGGCTTCGTGCAACTGGGACTGGATTGCGTCGTGCTCTTCCTGTCCTTCTTCGTCGCCAGCCCCTTCGTCATTGCCTGCTCCATCGTTGCGGCGGTGACGCTGAACCTGACGCTCGCCATCAACCACCGCACCGACAGATATATCGTCCGTTAATTCAGGCCGGTCAGGCGGCGTTGGCCACCTTGTCGATCGGATGCTGCGAGCGGAAGCCGACGGCCAGACGGTTCCAGATGTTGATCGCGCCGATCGCAACCGTGATCTTGACCATTTCCTCTTCGGTAAAATGGGCCTTCAGCGGTTCATAAGCACTGTCCGGAATACCGGTCTCGGCGATCTTGGTGACCGAGTCGACCCATCCCAGCAGGGCGCGTTCGCGTTCGTCATAGACGGGAGATTCCCACCACACGCTCATTAGGTTGATCCACTGTTCGGAAAGCCCGTCATGGCGGCTTTCCTTCACATGCATGTCGACGCAGAAGGCGCAGCCGTTGATGATCGAGGCGCGAAGCTTGATCAGGTGAATGAAGCGGCGCTCCAGGCCGGATTTCTGCACATAGTCTTCCAGCGCCATCACGGCTTTGTAGGCTTCCTGGCTGGCTTTGAAGGGATTGAAACGCGGATGCATGGTCGTCTCCTTTGAGGGCGGGGGGAATTTAATGGCCCTATCCACGGGCCGATTTGCGTTCGTTCAGTTCCATGAAGGCGCAGCCGCGGGCGGCGATCCCGCCGTCGTCGTCTGCTGCAAGCTCCGCAAGGATCGATGCCATCGTCACCTTGGCGAGTTCGGCGCGATAGGCCTTTTCGGCCTTCAGCATCGCCGCATTGATCCCGCAGGGTTTGGTAAAATACCGCCCCGGCAGCGGGTTCGGTCCGCGCTGGCGGATTTCCGCGCAGCGAAAGGCCGGCGCCGGCCCTTCCACGGCCAGCACAATGTCGAGCAGGCTTATCCGGTCCGGTGTTTTCGCCAGCCGGTAACCGCCCTTAGGGCCGGGCACGGTGGCAACGATACCGGCGCCGGAAAGCGCCTGCAGGTGCTTGAGGAGATAACTCGTCGAAACGCCGTGAAACTCGGCAAGTGCCGCCGCGGACAAAACCCCGCCTTCCGAAAGGCTGGAGAGCATGCCCACACAGTGGATTGCCTGTTCGACGCCGTCACTCAGTTTCATTTCGATCTCCTAATCACGGATAAAATTTATCCATGATTATTGGCCGCGAGTCAAGAGGCCTTCTTTTTGGCGTCGGAAGGCTTATCTTTTGCGCGTGGATCTCGTCGAAACCAAACCTTCCGGCAATCAGGCCGCCACCCTGCCCACGCCCTTCCTCAAATGGTTCGGCGAAAAGGGTTGGCAGCCGCGCGCCCACCAGCTGGAACTGCTGGGGCGAGCCCAGGCCGGCGAAAACATGCTGCTGATCGCGCCGACCGGTGCCGGCAAGACGCTTGCCGGTTTTTTGCCTTCGCTCACGGATCTGGTCGCCCGTGGAAAGATCCCGCCCGGTTCAGCCTTCACCGGCATCCACACGCTCTACATCTCGCCCTTGAAGGCGCTCACCGTCGATATCGAGCGTAACCTGATGAAGCCCGTCACCGAGATGGGCCTTGCCGTCACGGTGGAAAACCGCACTGGCGACACGCCGCAATCCAAGCGCCAGCGCCAGAAGCTCACCCCGCCCGATATCCTGCTGACGACACCCGAACAGGTGGCGCTGCTTCTCGCCAACAAGGAAGCGGCACGGTTCTTCAAGGACCTGAAATATGTCGTCCTCGACGAGCTTCATTCGCTCGTCACCTCGAAACGCGGCCATCTCCTCTCTCTCGGCCTTGCCCGTCTTCGCAAACATGCGCCAAAAATGCAGACGATGGGCCTCTCCGCCACCGTCGCCGACCCGATGGACCTGCAGCGCTGGCTCGCCCCTCAAGGCACCCTGCAGGCACCTCCCGCCGGCCTTGTCCATGTCACAGGCGGTGCCGCACCCGATATCACCATTCTGGGCACGGAGACCCGCATCCCCTGGTCCGGCCATGTCTCCACCTATGCCATCCCCGAGGTCTACGAGGAGATCAAGCGCCACAAGACCACGCTGATCTTCGTCAACACGAGGTTTCAGGCCGAACTTCTCTTCCAGTCGCTCTGGACCATCAACGAGGACAACCTGCCGATCGCCCTGCATCACGGCTCGCTCGATGCAAGCCAGCGCCGCAAGGTCGAGGCGGCAATGGCCGACAACAGGCTGCGTGCCGTCGTCGCCACCTCGACGCTCGACATGGGCATCGATTGGGGTGATGTCGATCTGGTCGTCCATGTCGGCGCGCCCAAGGGTGCCTCGCGGCTTGCCCAGCGCATCGGCCGCGCCAATCACCGCATGGACGAACCGTCCAAGGCCATCCTTGTCCCCGCCAACCGTTTCGAAGTCATGGAATGCCAGGCGGCCCTGGACGCCAATTATCTCGGCGCGCAGGATACGGCGCCGGTAGGCGAGGGCGCTCTCGATGTTCTTGCCCAGCATGTTCTGGGCATGGCCTGCGCCGAACCATTCGATCCGGTCGAACTCTATGACGAGATCACCTCCGCCTCGCCCTATGCCGGCCTCTCCTGGGAAATGTTCGAACGCATCGTCGATTTCGTCGCCACCGGCGGCTACGCTTTGCGCTCCTACGAGCGCTACGCAAAGATCAGGAAACAGGAGGACGGCCGCTGGCGCGTTTCCAACCCGCAGATCGCCCAGCAATACCGCATGAACCTCGGCACCATCGTCGAGGCAGCCGAACTCAATGTCCGGCTGGTAAAGCGCAATGCCAAAGGCACATTGGGCAGGGGCGGCATGTCGCTCGGCAAGGTCGAGGAATATTTTCTCGAACAGCTCGTCCAGGGCGACACCTTCCTGTTCGCCGGCAAGGTCCTGCGCTTCGAAGGCATCCGCGAAAACGAATGCCTAGTCTCCAACGCCTTTTCGCTCGATCCGAAAATCCCCGCCTATGCCGGCGGCAAGTTCCCGCTCACCACCTACCTCGCAGATCAGGTCCGCGCCATGCTGGCCGATCCCGATCGTCGGGTGAGCCTGCCCGATCAGGTCCGCGACTGGCTATCGATCCAGCTCGAACGCTCCATGCTGCCCAAACAGGACGAACTGCTGATCGAGACCTTTCCGCGCGGCAAACGCTTTTTCCTGATCGCCTACTGTTTTGAAGGCAGGCTCGCGCACCAGACGCTCGGCATGCTCCTGACCCGCCGTCTCGAACGGCTTAGCGCCCGCCCGCTCGGCTTCGTCGCCACCGATTATTCGCTCGCCATATGGGGCCTCGAGGATATCGGTGCGATGATTGCCGATGGCTCCCTGAACCTCTCGGACCTCTTCGATGAGGACATGCTGGGCGACGATCTGGAAGCCTGGCTCGATGAAAGCTACATGCTTAAGCGCACCTTCCGTAATTGCGCCGTGATTTCCGGTTTGATCGAACGCCGTCATCCGGGCAAGGAAAAGACCGGCCGCCAGGTCACGGTCTCGACCGATCTCGTCTACGATGTTTTGCGCTCCCACGAGCCGGACCATATTCTTCTGGAAGCGACGCGCCGGGATGCGGCGTCGGGGCTGCTGGATATCGGCAGGCTTGGCGATATGCTGAAGCGGATCAGGGGCCACATTATCCATCGCCCGCTCGATCGCGTCTCGCCGCTCGCCGTGCCGATCATGCTGGAAATCGGCAAGGAACCGGTACCGGGCGAAGCACAGGACGCGGTGCTGCAGGAGGCGGCGGACGAGTTGATCGCGGAGGCCATGGGGTAGGTCAGTGAATGCCCCTCACCCTCTTCCCGTAAACGGGGGGCGAGGGGAGGTGGCCCGCTCCTCTCTGGTGGTAGGGGCAGTACGGCGCGGCATATCCCTCTCCCGCTTACGGGGAAAAGGTGGCGGCAGCCGGATGAGGGGCAGACGCCCCCTCATTTCTTTGACAACAAAAAAGAAAGACGAACCAACTTTGATACACCGCCTGGGGCTTGCCGCCCGCACCGTGATTGCAGGACAAGCAACCGGCACCCCCGTGGGGAGCCAGGAAATCCTCGTCCACGGCACTGCCGCCGTCTGCGATCCGCTCGGTGGCCTCTACCTGCCGGAAACGCAGACCCTCGTCGTCTCCGACCTGCATCTGGAAAAGGGCGCCGCCTTCGCCCGTCGCGGCATGATGCTGCCGCCTTATGACACGATCGCCACGCTCAACATCCTCAACGCCGTCATTGCCCGCTACGAGCCGAAACTCGTCGTCTCGCTCGGCGACAATTTCCATGATCGTAGCGGCTCCGAACACCTGCCTGCGGACCTGCGAAAAATGATCGCCGATATGGCCCGCGGTCGCGACTGGATCTGGATCAACGGCAATCACGATCCCGATGGAACCACCGACCTGCCGGGTATCTCAAGCGACGAACTTGTTTATGGGGGACTGGTTTTTCGCCACGAACCGAGCCTGATTTCGGCAAAGGGCGAGATTGCCGGGCACCTCCACCCCGCCGCTACCGTCCGGCGCCGCGAAAAGTCTGTTCGTCGCCCGTGTTTCGCCAGCGATGGCCACCGCCTGCTCATGCCGGCCTTCGGCGTGCTCACCGGCGGCCTCGATATCCGCCATCGCGCGATGCACGGCCTGTTCAAGCAGGAAACGCTCGTCGCCCATCTGCTCGGCCGCGACCGCATCTATTCGGTGCGCTACGGTAGCCTTATGGGCTGACGTCCTCTCCCTCGTTCTCGTAACTGAAGAGACTAGGCCAGCTCCTGCAAAGCCTCGACCGTTTCCGTCGCGCGATCCCGCGCGTCCGGCTGAGGCCCCAATGCCATATGTTCGCTCTCGATCTCCATCAGGAAGTCGATTGCCATTTCCACGGGCTCTCCATGGCGCAGCATGTCGATCACCTGCAGGAGGTAGCTGTCATATTCGTCGACAGCCTCCTCGGGCGGTTGAGCGCCATCTTTCAGCCCAATCGGATCCCATAAGGTCCAGCCGGCATTCCGTATCCGTGTCAGATCTGTGCTCATGGCGGCTAAAGACCGGAAGAGCCGGCTGAAGGCAAGTACGTTACCTGTAAACCAGCACTGGCAGTTTCGATCCGGCAAGCACCTTCATCGTCACGCTGCCGAGCATGAACGCCTTGAAGCCCGAACGTCCGTGCGATGCCATCACGATCGCGTCGCAGCCATATTTTTCTGCCGTCTTGACGATGCAGCCGGCCGGATCGACGCTCTGGAGCTTTATCGCTTCGCAGGTCAGATCGCGCTGTGCGGCGGCCGCTTTTGCATCGGCCAGAATGCCGTCTGCCTGTTCGTTCGCCCGCTGCTCGTATTCGGCATAAGCGATATCCATGCCGACGGGATAGACGGTAAAGACCTGCAGCGGTTCTATCACCGCCAGCACCGTTACCTGGGCGCCGCTTTCGCGTGCGAAGTCGAGCGCCTTTTCGAGTGCCTGGGTCGATAGCGGCGAACCATCGGTCGGGATGAGGATATGTTTGAACATTTTGTTGACCTCCTTGAGTGACCTCCCTGGTCGAGATCATCTTCGCACCGGCCCATTGTCGCACATTGACCTGTCTCAAACCGAAGTGCTGCCCTCAAAGGGGTTCACGCCATTCTTCAGCCACGAGAGCGTATCCTTCCAGAAGCCATCGGCATGGCGGGAATGGAAAAGACTGAAATGCCCGATCGCATCCAACCCGTAATGCGATGGCGACAGGCCGGCTTCGATCCGCTCGGCATTGCAATAGTAGGAAAGCGTCCGCCGGATCGCCGCGGCCGAACCGATATCATCATCGGTCACGCAGATCGCTAGAATCGGCGCGGTGACGGCGGCAAATCGCGAAAGCACAGCCTCGCGTTCATGCCTCGGATGCGTCCGCTCCATTCGCGGCCCGCGAAAGCTCCATTCATTGGCGACACCTGCCGGAAGATCCTCTAGCCAGCCGAGCTTCCTGCCGGGAAAATACCCGTAGATCGCGGTCAAGGCAGGCATCACCATGTGCCAGCGCCAGAACAACCTCGATCGATGCCCTGCCGCATAATCTCCCCACCAGGCATATTGCGCCCCCATCGTCAGCATCCGGTCGATCCGCCGGGCTTCGGGAGAAAGCCCAGGCAGGTAACCGCCGATACTGTGCCCCACCACCATCAACGGAAGTTCCGGCGCTCTTTTGGTCATGAACCGCAGCGCCGCATCGAAATCCTGCTCGCCCCAGTCCCGCCAGCGATACCCGCAGCCGCGCAGGGTTTCCGGCCGCGAAAGACCGATGCCGCGATAGTCATAGGTCAGGACCTCGAACCCTTCGCCGGCAAGGAAGTCCGCGTAGTAGTGATAATAACGGGCAAGCACGCCGGTGGCGGCGTTGATGATCACGCGAGCGACGGGCTTTTTTCGGGCTGGCCAGATATGGCCGTTGAGCCTAACGCCGTCGCGGCAGGTAAAGCTTGTTGCAGTCCCGGTCGGACGGGATGTCGATAGCGCGATTTCGGCCATGCGATCCTCCCGACTGGCTTACCGGCAAGCCTGAGAATAGTCGAGCATACCGACGATGCAATTATCCCAAGGCAGGGGTAGCACCCTTTCCGGCAGATTGGTGTCAACGGGTCAGCTTGGCAAACCCCTTGGCAAGGATCGGCCCGGTCGGTCGCCCGGTCGGCGATCCTCCTGCCTGTTCCAGCGTGATTTCATAAAGCTGCGCATCCTGTGGCTTCGGCAGTGTGGATCCGCTCAGCCAGGCGGAATGAGCATCTTCCAGCAGGCCGAGCGACATCGGCCCCATCTCGCGGGAAGGAAGCGTCCATACCTGCATCGTCTTCTCTTCAGGCACATTGAAATCCGTCAGCAGCCGGATGCTGGCCGTATCGTTGCCAAAATCCTCTACCACCGCCTGAACCTCACCGGCCTCGTTGACGAGCACTGCGACAACCAGCGGCTCCACGGTGCGCGTCACACTCCATACCAACCCAACAGCCAGGATCAGCGAGGCGGCAATCGCCGAAATTGCTGCCGATCGCCAGCCGGAACGAACATTGTCGTTCCCCGCTGTCGGAACACGCGGCGACACGGAGGCGATGGATGGCGTCTCCATCGTGGCCTGTTCGGGAAGACGGGCATCGATGGCTTGCCATAGTACCGGTGACAAGGCAGCCGGATCGACATTGGTGTCGAGCGGCAGAAATCGCTCACGCGCTTCCGCAACGGCGGTGGCGAGCGTGCTATTGCGCTCGATCTCGTTTTCCACCTCTGCCACGTCTGCTTCGCTCAGCAGGCCAAGCACATATTCGTCGGCGATATGAGCAACGTTTTCGCTGGCGAACTTCATGCCATGCACTCCCGCAGCGTCAAGAGCCCGCGCCTTATCCATGACTTTGCCGTGCCGAGCGGAAGTTTCAGCCGACCGGCGATTTCGCCGTGAGTATATCCGCCGACATAGGCCATCAATATCCCACGCCGTCTTGTCTCTTCCAGACGGCCAAGGCATTCCTTCAACCGGCTGTTATGGTCGAGCCTGTGCCACGCCGCCATGATCTGTTCCAGCTGCTCGGCGTCCTGAATGGTCTCCAGTTGATCTTCGATGATCAGGTCTTCCCGGCTTCCGTCCCTCAGCATGTTGAGCGCCCGGTTGCGCACGATGGCGTAGATCCAGCCGCGCGCCGATCCTCGCTCTGGCTTGTATTGATGCGCGTGTGTCCAGATGCGGATGAACGCTTCCTGCACGACTTCTTCGGCAAGTTCTCGCCGCTTGACGATCCGCTGTGCGACACTCACCAGCTTGCCGGCCTCTGCATCGAATATGTCACGCAATCCGCGGCGGTCGCCCTTGGCGCAGGCGGCGAGCGCCGCCTCCAAGTCCGTCGATTGGTCTGTCACCAAGGCCAGGCTGTCCTCTCTCCCCGAATAATCGCGCAGTTGCGAATATTCCATCTCTGTAGTTCTGGCGACGGACATGCG
Organism: Aliirhizobium wenxiniae; assembly: GCF_014201355.1. Lineage (GTDB taxonomy): Bacteria > Pseudomonadota > Alphaproteobacteria > Rhizobiales > Rhizobiaceae > Neorhizobium > Neorhizobium wenxiniae. The sequence goes on along the minus strand of NZ_JACHEG010000002.1, from coordinate 1,084,407 downwards.
CTCGTCCAGTGTTTCCGGTTTCCCGCAGCCATCCTGAGACTGCATATGGAAGACACGCCGGGTGCGGAAATGGATGCGAGGTAAATAAATATTTTCATCGGCTGCATCCAGAGGCATCCCGCGATGTGTCTACCCATCGAGAGTGCTTCAGCGGCCGTGTGCCCTACCGCTCTTGATCATGCTGGAAACACAACGGGAGAGACACATGAAAATCACTCGCACCGCACTCGTCGCATCCACCATGCTTGCCGCGTCTGCCGCCGCTGCAATGGCTGCCCCCGTCCTCGGCCTGACCGGCGACAAGACCCTGGTCATGTTCGATACCGCAAAACCTGAAGTGACCAAGACCATGGACGTGACCGGCGTCGACAAGTTGGTCGGCATCGATTTCCGCCCTGGCAACAAGACGGTCATCGGCGTCACGCCCGATCACGCTATCGTCTCGATCAATCTCGAAACCGGCGCCGCCACCGAAGTCGCCAAGATGGACAAGATGCTGACCATGACGGAAGCCCCGGTCGTGGTCGACTTCAACCCCATGGCCGACCGCCTGCGCTTCATGACCGGTACCACCAATCATCGTGTCCACCCGGATACGGGTGCCGTCACGGTCGATGGCGTTCTGGCTTTCGAAGAGGGCGACATGCACAAGGGCGAAACCCCGAACATCGTCGCGGCTGCCTACACCAATTCGATTGGCAAACCGGAAAAGACGGCGATGTACAATATCGACGCCACCATCGGCGCGCTGATCCAGCAGACCAAGCCGAATGACGGCACCCTGAAGGCGATCGGCAAGCTCGGCATCAAGGAAATGCCGGCGACATACGCCTTTGACATCCATGGCGAAGAAGGCGGCAAGAATACCGCCTATCTCGCGGCCGGTAAGATGCTCTACACGGTCAATCTGGAAACCGGCGCGGCCACCGAAGTCGGTGCCATCACCGGAATCGAAAATGAGGTGCGTGACATCGCCATCCTTCCGACCATGTAAGGCAAGAGTGCAGGGGCGGAGTGTCGGCTTCGCCCTTGCCCACACTCAGATCTCGCCGGACATTTCGCGCCGCCGCCGGTCCAGCTCTTCCGTATAACGCCGCAGCGTGTGGCTTTCGGAAAGCTGCCCCACCACCTTGCGCTCGATCTGGTTGTTCACCACCGCCAGCGCTTCCGCCTCCGTCCGGTCGAACATTGCTGCCGCCTGCTTGGCATTCATGCTTCGAAGCAGCACGTCGTTCTTGTAGCGAATGAACGAGGAGAGCTCCGGTTTCTCCTCGCCGCCCTCGGTCGCTGCCGAATAGACTTCCGGGGTGAGAATGATCCCGACATATTTTTCGGTCTCGTCGATGACGATCACCCGCTGCGTCGAACCGATCGGAAATTCCTTGCGGAACTGGTCGAGTGTCATTCCCGCCTGCGCCGTCTTCACATCGGAGCGCATCAGCTTGTCCACCGTCAGGTTGCGGATCCAGCCGATATCATGCGCGCTTCTGATCCCTTCGCCGCGCAGGTGAAAACGCCACGTCGCGAACGAATAGCCGAAGCTGGTTCGCACAACGACCGATGACGTGATGACCGCCGCAAGCGCCAGCGCCGTGATAGGAAAGTCGCCGGTCACTTCCAGCGCCAGAAACGTCATCGTCAGCGGTCCGCCGATCACCGCCACCGCCATCGCACTCATTCCGACAACCGCATAGATCACCGGCGTCAGCGTTGCATGGGCAAAAAGGAACGGCGTCGAATAGGCAAACAGTTTTCCGATAAGCGCGCCCAGAAACAGCGAGGCGAAGAACAGGCCGCCACGGAAGCCAGCGCCGATGGTGATTGCCGATGCAACGGACTTGAGCAGCAGAAGTCCGATCACCGCCCCGATCGCCATGTGCCGGTTGAGGCTTTCATGCAGCGCGCCGTGCCCGGCCGAAAGCACCCGCGTATCGATCAGCGCCAGCAGCCCGACGATCAGTCCTCCGAGTGCAGGACGGAAGATGGGTGAGATCGAGCTTTTGCGCGCCTGTTCCTCGACCTTCGAGACGCCTTTCATCAACAGGATGCCGCAGCCCGCACACAGAATTCCGAGCATGACGGCTGGAAGATAGTCTGCCGGAACGACCGTGCCGATCTCGCCGATATCGATCATGAATTCGTCGCCGACGAAAAGCCGTGTCACGAAGGTCGCGGCCAGTGCCGCGACGACCACCGGCGCAAGGCTGACGATCGTATAGGTGCCGATGATCAGCTCGAAGGCGTAGAAAGACCCCGTCAGTGGTGCGTTGAACGCCGAGGCGATTGCGCCTGCTGCCCCGCAGCCGACGAGAATGCGCATGTCCGAGCGGCGCAATTGCAGAATGAGACCGATCTTCGAGGCGATACCTGAAGAAAGCTGCGTATAGCCGGCCTCCAATCCTATCGAGGCGCCAAAACCGTTGGAAATCAGGTTCTGTACCGCAACCACGATGCTGTCCGTCAACGACAACCGGCCGCCATGCAGCGCGTTTGCCTCGATCGGGTCGACCATCGGCTTTTTGCGCCACTTCTTCAGGATCATGAACACGATCCCCATTACCACGCCGCCCGCGGCCGGTGCCCAGAGCACCACCATCAGATCGAGCGAGGTTGCCGCGCTAAGCCTCTCGTCGGGACCGATCCCGAAGATCAGTACCTGGATCTCGTGGGCGATGAAACTCATCGCCGCCACGGCAAGCCCGGCAAGCATGCCGACCACAGCCGCCATCGCGATCAGGCCGAATTCGCTGCGCCTGATCAATATGCGCAATTGGGTCGGATGCAGCAGGTGGCGCCAATCTGGCAATCGATCTGGCAGGCGGTCGAGGAGGCGTTTCAACATCTTGGGCAGTCTGGGTTTGCGATATCGATCGCTAACTAGAGTAGGTTTCGCCGAAGCAAAGACGGCGGCAACAGGTCGGACGTAATCAATCCTTGCGGAAGACGATGCTTGCACCCCAGCCGGTTACCAGCGCGATCAGCACGCAGAGCAGGCCATAGGCAAACGGCTGGTTATGGGCGGTATCGGTAATCGCCTGTTCGAGGCCAGTCTTGACCACCCGCAGCGGAATCTCGCGCTGGGTGAGCAACGTACCGCTCTTGAACAGATAGGCGCGCACGATATGCACCCCGTCCGGAACATTGGCCGGCAGCCTGAGCGAGGCGCGGAACAGGCTGGACGAGACGAAACGAACGCCGCTCGCTTCCTTCTGGTAGAGGCCTCCAGCCAGTTTCAGTCGCCGGTAGGCTTCCCGGAAATCGGAAAGCTCGCCGACATCGCGGATATAGCCGATCGGATTCAGTGCCAGATGTTCGATGCCGACACCGGCCGTATTGATCGGTGGCAATTGCGTCGGGTCGTCGAGCTGACGGGTGCTGGCGATCGAATAGCTTTCCGGCACCTGTTCGAAGATCATCGAATCCGTGTTCACCCAGACGCCGAAGATCCGTTCCTTCTTGCGCACCGTTGCATAGTCGCGCGGGCCTTCGAGCGTGACGATGATGTCGTAATTGCCGATTGCCAAGAGCAGGTCGTCGGCATTGGTCATCGCCCCGAACACGGTCAGGTCCGCCCCTCGGAAATCCGAGGTGATCGCGATTTCATTGGTCGAAACCCCGATATCGAGCCCTTCCTTGGCGGTCGAGGCTTCACCCATCGGGATCTGCGCTAATCCCTGGGTCACAGGGATTAGCAGAAACGAGAAGATCAGGGCGAGGCGGCAAAACATCAGTAACCGATCCCCCCGACTGCGACGGAATAGAGATCCTGCGGGCGGATGAACAGGCCGATGGCAAGTCGGATACCGACCGCCAGAACCAGCAGCGCCAGAAGCGCACGCAGCTGTTCGCCGCGCAGCTTCTGCCCGACGCGCACGCCGTATTGCGCGCCGATAACGCCCGCCACCATCAGGATGAAGGCCAGCACGATATCGACGGAATAGTTGGTCGCCGCCTGCACCATGGTCGTATAGGCGGTAACGAAGATGATCTGGAACAGCGACGTCCCGACAACGACATTGGTCGGGATGCGCAACAGATAGATCATCGCCGGCACCATGATGAAGCCGCCGCCGACACCCATGATCGAGGTGAGGATGCCGATCAGGAAACCGAGCGTCACGACCGGAATGGCCGAAAGATAGATTTTCGACTTCTTGAACCGCATCTTCAAGGGCAGCCGGTGCACCCAGTTGTGCTGGCCGGGGCGTTTCAGGGGAAGCGGCTGGTTCAGCTTCGCCTTGCGCATGGCACGCAGGCTTTCCTGCAGCATCAAAAGGCCGATTGTCGTCAGAAGCACGACGTAGAGAAGCGAGATGAACAGGTCGAGCTGGCCGATGCTGCGCAGCCAGGAAAAGATCCACACGCCCACCGTCGCTCCGACGAGACCGCCGACAAGCAGCACCGTGCCGAGCTTCATGTCCAGCGTGCCGCGCCGGAAATGGGTGATTGCGCCGGAAACCGAGGACGCGACCACCTGGTTTGCCCCGGTCGCGACCGCAACAACGGGCGGAATATTGTAGAAGATCAGAAGCGGCGTGATCAGAAACCCGCCGCCGACGCCGAACATGCCGGACAGGAAACCGACGGCCGCACCCATGCCGAGGATGATGAAAATATTCACCGAAAGCTCTGCTATGGGCAGGTAGATCGTCACGGTTAACCCCGACAAGGCGAAACAGAACAACCTCGTCCGGCAGGCGATCTCTCGCTTGTCTGATGAGGTGGTGGGAAAGTGTCTCACATGCCGGGTGAACAAGGCATGAAGATGTCTGATCCACATGCCTGCGCCAAGTGTTGGGTGTCAAACCCGCAAAGGCGCGTCAGGGTACCGCAAGCCCTTGATTTGGCCGTTTTCTTCGCGGCGTGGCGAATATGCCGCGTCACCGCAAACCCGTCGGTTTAGTCGTGATTGGAGATACCAAAAAAGCCGGGCCGGAAACGGACATGCCGTCTCCGGTCCGGCGACGGGAGCTTTATCCGTTTCGCTTGAGAAGTTCGCGCACCATGGCGTCGTCCACCTTGCCGGTCGGCTCCTGGCCGATCGAGTTCTGGAACGACTTGATCGCCGCAACCGTCTTCGCACCCATCTTTCCGTCCGGCGTGCCGGCATCAAAACCATTCTTGTTCAGAATGGCCTGGATGTTGCGGATCGCCTTGGTCATGTCGATCGATGCGGTCGTCAGTTTCTTGCCGGAAGCCCATTCGTCTGGCAGGTTGACGGCATTGGCATTCGGGTCGAGCGGCTTGGCGGTCCAGGAGTTCAGCTTGGCGCGGGCGCTGTCCAGCTGCTCCTTGCGCATCGCCTTGCCCACTTCTTCCTGCTTGGCCGCGGCATCCGTATCGCCGCCCTTGGCGGCCACGCCGAACCACTTGTAGCTTTCTTCGAGATCCTGTTTCACCCCGTTGCCGCGGGCATAGAGGATGGCAAGGTTGAACTGGCTGTCGGCGACGCCGAGTTCGCTTGCCTTGCGGAACCATTCGACGGCTGCGGCATAGTCCGGCTGGCCAGCTGCGCCCGAAGCATAGAGAACCGCCAGGTTATGCATCGCGCTGGCATTACCCGCCTGCGCCGCCTGACGATAATAGGAGATCGCCTCGCCGAGATTGCGCTCGACGCCGGTTCCCTTTTCCAGAAGGTTGCCCATCCGATATTGCGCAGGTGCAAGACCGCGATCGGCAGCAAGCTTGTACCACTTGGCGGCTTCGCCGAGATCGGTCGTAACTCCGCGGCCGTCGCTGAAGCGTGCGCCGATTTCAAACAGCGCATTGGCGTCACCGGCCGCTGCCGCATCGGCCATCGACTGTGGCTCGATACCGGCAGGCACAACGATCGAGGCGTGTTCGACCGGCGCGATCGGAGCCGCTGGGAGGTTTTCCGCGGGAGCTTCCGCAGCCACATCCGAATCGGTTGCCTGCGGCGCTGCAGCCTCGGGTGCATTTGCCATTTGCTCCGTCGGCGGAGCCGTTATCTCAGGCGCAGCGCTCTGCGGTAAGACCGGAGCCTCGGAAGCCGTCGGCGTCTGCGGAATAAGAGCGGCAGGCGTCGGCGCGCTTGCTTCGGGAGCGGCCGCAATCACCGGCTGCTCGACGGAAGCCACCTGCGGTGCCGGGCTGCCGCTCGTCACGGTCTTGATCAGCGGCATCGCCATCAACGCCAGAAGAACGGCGCCGACTGCCATCAGAATTGGCCGGCGATGGCGTGAAAACGCCGATACACCCTTTTCCTTCTCGGCCTTGCCAACAGCAGGCTTGGCCTTGGCGGGTTTGGCCTTTGCAAGCGAGCCCATCTGCGAAGGATCAGCCTCCTGCGCGGCGGCCTTTGCAGCGCGGCGGGCAGCAGCGATATAGTCGGCGCGGTCGCCTGTGCGATCGCCGCCCCGCTCAGCGCCGAATTCGCCGGCCGCCTGGCTGGCTCTCACCCGCTCGAGGATCTTGCGAACATCCGGCGCACCGGAACCCGGCTCCAGAAGGTCGTTTTCGCCTTCGCTCTCCAGCGTGTCGCCGGCAACCACGGCATCATCTGCCGAAGGGTCGATCGATGGCGTCGGGTCGACGAAGGTCCGTGTCTTGGCAGGCTTCTCCTGCTTCGAGCCGGGGCGAAGGCGCTTGGCCAGACCACCGAGCAGGCTCTTCCTCGCAGGCTTTGTTTCGTCTTCAATGTTCGTCTCGGCATCGACCGGCGAAAGCATCGCCGGAACATGATCGGCCATGGTGGAGCCGATCGCGCTGGTCTCTCTCAGCCGGGCTTCCGTGCGCGGCATTTCCGTGCCGGCAAGCTCCTGGGCGACGTCAGCGGAAAGTACAGCTTCACGCGCCACCGGCATGTCGCGCTGGATCGGTGCAGCCGTAAAGGCCGGCTGGCGAACAGGCTCTTCGTTTCGATAGGACACGGCAGGCGCAGTCGTAAACTGGCCTTCCAGCTGGTCCAGCCGTTCGGCGATCTGAACCAGCGTTCCATGCAGCGCCTCGAAGGTCTGGTGCGTCCGGCTTTCGGAACCGCGCGTCAGCTCTTCGAGATGCTTCAGGTCGTCGGCAAGTGCGGCAAGTGCTGCCATGTCGCCGCTGGTACCGGGGGCATCCGCGCCCAGATTGCGGGAATAGGCTTCCACCACCGCTTCGGCCGCCTGCCGGGCGGCCTCGACGATATATTCGTCATTGGTTGCCATGTAGCCTTCGATCGCCGCCATGCGGTTGTCGAATTCCGGCGGCCATGCGGCAGGCGCGCTGCTCGGCTGCGAAATCAGCGTCGAAAGATTGGCGATCTGTGCTTCCAGCCCGCGCAGGGCCTCGTCGTCATTGCGTGGCGCCGAAGTTGCCTCGTCCAGCTGCGCCGCAATGGCGCTCAGCCTGTCCTCGATCCGCACGAAAGCGCCGTCATCGTCTGCGGGCCGCGGCTGGTGTTCCATCTCGTCGATCCGGCGTGACAGATAGTCGAGCCGCTCGCCAAGTCCTTCGGCGCTGAAGCTCGTGTCCAGCGCGTCGATCTTGCGCGAAATGTCGGAAAGGTAGTTGGTGACGTCTTCCTGCCGACCGGGAGCGTGCATCTGCTGCACCAGCACCGAAAGCTGTTCGATCCGCTCCTGAAGCTGGGCTGTCGCCTGCTCCTCGGCCATTTCTTCTATTCTGCCGGCCAGCAGTTCGATCCGCATGGAAAGCCCGTCAGTGGCGCTCTGGTCGGCGGTGTAGCGGCCGATCGTTTCCACCTGTTCCATCAGCCCGGCCAAACGGTCTTCAATCCGGTCTTGCAGCCGCTGCATTGCAAGCTCGTCCTGCGTATTGGCGGCGCTGGCGCGGGAATTGGCGGCGATTGCACGGCTGATCTCATCCAGCCTGTGATCCAGCTGGCTGAACTGTTCGGTGATCGCCGCATCATTCGGCTTCATGCGAGAGCCGAGCTGTTCCATCATGCCGGCAAGCGCCAGCAGCTTCTGTTCCAGCGCGCGAATGGTCGGGCTGTCCGCCATCACGCCCAGCTGGTTGCGGATTTCATCGACCCGGTAGGCAAGCGCCACCAGTTCTTCCCGCAACGCGCTTGTGTCGGCGTCCTGTAGCCGTTCTTCGAGCCCTACCCACTGGTCCTGCATCTGCCGCAGCGATTCCTGCCGGGCAAGCCCGTCCATGACGCTGCGCAGATCCTCGAATTCGGAACGCAGGCCGGAAGCGCCGGGAGCCGATTGCATCGCCAGCTGGTCGATACCCTGGGCAAGCCGCGCAAGGTCCGCCTGCACATCCTGCGTGAAACGCGAGCCTTCTGCCTGGGCGCGGATCGCGCGCACTTCTTCCTTCAGCGACCGCATCTCATGCGATACGCCCTCGGAAATGTCGCGCTTGAGATCCTGTCTCAGGCCGGAAAGCGTCTCGGTAAATTCACGAATGTCGGCGCGGCGCTGGTTGGCCTCGGCCACGCGCGTGGCAACCGCCGGCTGGCGAATGTCTTCGCGGCGGGTGCCGGTGCGCTGGTCAGATCGCTGCTCGGCGCGCGCCGGCGCTACAGGCATTGCTGCACTGTTTTCAAAACGGCGGCTGCTCTGGCCTGCCTGTTCGAGCATGCGCTGCCGCTCGCGGATTTCTGCCAGCGGGTCGCGCGCACGCTCCGCGTAACCCGTACCGGCGGGGCTCGCCTTCGCACGCGGATCAGGACCGGCCGGCATGTGCGGCTGACGGTTGTCGTCAATGGCTCTTTGCGGTGCTGCTGCAGGCGCCTGTGCGGGCGCGCGTCCGCCTGCCATCAGGCCCTGAATGCGTGCTTCCAATCCCTCGATTGTGCGGCTCAGCGCATCCAGCGACGAGCGGTCTCGGTCGCCGTGACGAGGATGTGCCGATCGTGATCCGTTCATGTGCTCGCTCGTTTCGACGTTGATCCTGCCGGTCCGACTCTGAACGTTTCCCCCGGAGGCATTCCTCCATGAGTAAAATCGAATATTAGAGCAACCTTACGCAAGACTTGCCATTGTGACGGTTTGAACGCATTTCGAAGCAAACGCATCGAACCGTCAGATCGCTCACTATGTCTGCAAACATGGTAAACAACCCGTTAAGGGCGCCTCAGATTTTAACTATTCCATAAGATTCTAATATGTGCTGATGCGGCTGACTTCGCACTTACCCGCCCTATCTCCGCGCCCGTGGCCTCATAAATTGCCTGTGAGTACCAATTGACGTTTACGCGCACGTCAATTAAATGACGAATGCAAGAATTGGCAGTGCCAGCGCAGCGGCCCTTCATGGGGACGCTTTCGGAAACGAGGCGCAGAAGGAGTGGTGCTGCCGCTGAAGATGACAGGGAGGATGCTCATCGATGCCAGTCTATAAGGCCCCGACCACCGATACGCTTTTCATTCTCAATGATGTTCTGGGCCTTGAGCGCTATGGCAACCTGCCCGGTTTCGCCGATGCCTCACCGGATATGGTCGAAGCAATCGTCGGCGAAGCGGCAAAAGTGGCCGAGGAAGCGCTGTTTCCGCTCAACCTTTCCGGCGATCAGGAAGGCTGCACCCGAAGGGATGATGGCTCGGTCACCGTACCGAAGGGTTTCAAGGAAGCCTATGACCAGTATTGCCAGGGCGGCTGGATTGGTCTTGCTGTGCCGGAAGAGTTCGGCGGGCAGGGGCTTCCCTATACCCTGCATGCCGCCGTCGGCGAATACATGTCGTCGGCCAACATGTCGCTGATGATGTATCCGGGCCTGACGCAGGGCGCTATCGCCGCCATTCTCGTGCACGGCTCGGATGAGCAGAAGACCACCTATCTGCCCAAAATGGTCGAAGGCACGTGGTCGGGCACCATGAACCTCACCGAACCCCATTGCGGCACCGATCTGGGCCTGTTGCGCACCAAGGCCGTGCCGCAGGGCGATGGCTCCTACAAGATCTCCGGCCAGAAGATTTTCATCTCCGCCGGCGAACACGGCATGACTGACAACATCATCCATCTGGTTCTCGCCCGCATCGAAGGTGCGCCGGAAGGCACCAAGGGCATCTCGCTCTTCATCGTCCCCAAATTCATGGTGGGCGAGGATGGTTCGCTTGGGAGCCGCAACGGCGCGACTTGCGGCGCCATCGAAGAAAAGATGGGCATCCACGGCAATTCCACCTGCGTCATGAATTATGACGATGCCGTAGGTTATCTCATCGGTGCAGAAAACAAGGGCCTCTCGGCCATGTTCGTGATGATGAACGAGGCCCGCCTCGGCGTCGGCCTGCAGGGCCTGTCGATCGCCGAGACTGCCTATCAGAACGCCGTCGCCTACGCCAATGAACGCATCCAGGGTCGCTCGCTTTCGGGCGCAAAGGCACCGGATAAAAAGGCCGACCCGATCATCGTCCATCCGGATATCCGCCGCTCGCTGATGACCATCAAGTCGTTCAACGAGGCAGGCCGCGCCTTCCTGCTCTGGACCGCACTGAAATCCGACATCGCCCACCGCTCACCGGATGAGGCCGAACGCCAGAATGCCGACGATCTCTTGGGCCTCGCCACCCCGATCCTCAAAGGCGTCTTGACCGACAAGGGCTTCGACCACGCCGTCATGGCCCAACAGGTTTTCGGCGGTCACGGTTATATCGAGGAACACGGCATGAGCCAGTATGTCTGCGATGCCCGTATCACCATGATCTATGAAGGCGCCAACGGCATCCAGGCGCTCGATCTGGTCGGCCGCAAACTGGCGTTAAACGGCGGCCGCGCCGTCATGGCCATGTTCAAGGAAATCGGTGATTTCTGTGAGGAAAACCGTTCCGACGAGGCGATGGCTCCCTTCACCAAGGGTTTGAAGAAGGGCCTCAACGACCTGCAGGCCTCCACTATGTGGTTCATGCAGAACGCCATGGCCAAGCCCGACAACGCCGGCGCCGGCTCCACCGACTATATGCACCTCTTCGGCCTCGTGACCTTGGGCTACATGTGGGCGAAAATGGCCAAAACCGCTCAAGGTAAGCTTGGCAGCGGCGACCCGCGCGAGGACTATCTTAAGAACAAGCTCGTCACCGCAAGGTTCTTCATGGAAAAGGTGATGCCGGAAACGGCACTGCGCAAGGTGCGTATCGAGGCGGGCAGCGATACTGTGATGGAACTGGCGGCGGAAGCGTTCTGATTTGCGCTGAGGTGCTCCCTCCCCCTTGTGGGGAGGGTTGGGGAGGGGACTTTGACGGTTGCTAAAGCTGATTTGACTGGTTGGGTAATTGACGCCCTCAAATCCAATGGTGGTGAGGCATCAATCCTTTATGTCGCGCGTCATATCTGGGAGCATCATGAAAAGGATCTCGCAGGCCACGATCTGTTTTATTCTTGGCAATACGACATGCGTTGGGCGGCCACCGAACTTAGAAAAAAGGGTCTGATGGTCCCTGCTGACGATGATCGGCGAGGAAAGTGGACACTGAAATAACATTTACTTGCCGATGACGGCTGTAGGGAGAGACAACACCATGACCGAAGTCTTCATTTACGACCATGTGCGCACCCCGCGCGGTCGCGGCAAGAAGGATGGATCGCTGCACGAGGTCCCCTCCGTCCGCCTCGCCGCCAAAACGCTCGAAGCCATCCGCGACCGTAACGGCCTCGACACGACGACCGTCGACGACATCATCATGGGCTGCGTCGATCCGGTGATGGATAGCGGCGCCGTCATCCCCAAGGCCGCCGCCTTCGAAGCCGGCTATTCGACAAAAGCCCCCGGCATGCAGATCTCCCGTTTCTGCGCCTCCGGTCTCGACGCCATCAACTTTGGCGCAGGCAAGATTGCAGCCGGCTCTGACGACATCGTCATCGCCGGCGGTATCGAGTCTATGTCCCGCGTCGGCATGGGCATGTCCGGCGGTGCCTGGTACATGGACCCCTCGGTCAATTTCCCGGCCTATTTCATGCCCCAGGGCGTCTCGGCCGATCTGATCGCCACCAAATACGGTTTTTCCCGCGATGACGTCGATGCCTATGCCGTCGAAAGCCAGAAGCGCGCCGGCAAAGCCTGGGATGCCGGTTACTTCAAGAACTCCGTCATCCCGGTAAAGGACCAGAACGGCCTGATCATCCTCGACCGCGACGAGCACATGCGTCCGGGAACCGACATGCAGGCGCTGGCCTCGCTCAACGCCTCCTTCCAGATGCCCGGCGAAATGGGCGGTTTCGAAGCCGTCGGCATCCAGGCCCATCCGGAAATCGAAAAGATCAATTATGTCCACCATGCCGGCAATTCGTCCGGCATCGTCGATGGCGCCGCTGCCGTGCTGATCGGCTCGAAGGCCGGCGGTCAATCGATGGGCATCAAACCCCGTGCCCGCATAAAAGCCTTCGCCAATATCGGCTCCGATCCGGCCCTGATGCTGACCGGTCCGGTCGACGTCACCGAAAAGCTCTTGGCCCGCACCGGCATGAAGATTTCTGATATCGATCTCTTCGAGCTTAACGAGGCCTTCGCCGCCGTCGTCCTGCGCTACATGCAGGCTTTCGACATTTCGCACGACATCATGAACGTCAACGGCGGCGCCATCGCCATGGGCCACCCGCTCGGTGCCACCGGCGCGATGATTTTGGGCACGGTTCTGGACGAACTGGAACGCCGCGATTTGAACACCGCGCTTGTCACCCTCTGCATCGGCGCCGGCATGGGCACGGCAACGGTTATTGAACGCGTCTAAGGGGAGAGAGACGATGACCTACAAAAACTTCACCGTCGAAACCGACGCGGACGGCATCGCCCTGATCACCTGGGACATGCCCGGCAAATCGATGAACGTCTTCACGCAGGAAGTGATGGACGAACTCGAAGCGATCCTAAAAGCAACCGTCGAGGACACCGCCATTAAGGGCGTCGTCTTCACCTCCGGCAAATCCACCTTCTCTGGCGGCGCAGATCTCACCATGATCCGCGGCATGTTCTCCATGTTGCAGGACGAGCGCGCGAAAGATCCCGCTGCCGCCGCGCAAAAACTCTTCGATGTCGCCGGCCGCATGACCTGGCTGTTCCGCGCCATTGAAACCAGCGGCAAGCCGTGGGTCTCGGCCATCAACGGCACCTGCATGGGCGGTGCATTCGAGCTGTCGCTCGCCTGCCACGGTCGCGTCGTCGCCAATTCCAAGTCCGTCAAGCTGGCGCTGCCCGAAGTCAAGGTCGGCATCTTCCCCGGCGCCGGCGGCACCCAGCGTGTCTCGCGCCTCACCGATGCCCAGTCCGCCCTGCAGATGATGACCACCGGCCAGTCGCTTGCGCCTGCGCGCGCCAAGGCCATGGGCCTCGTCCATCAGGTCGTCGAGCCGGATCAACTGATCACCGCCGCCAGGCAGATGATCAAGGACGGTTTGAAACCCGTCGCCCCCTGGGATGAAAAGGGCTTCAAGGCTCCCGGCGGCGGCATCTGGACGCCCCAGGCCGCCCAGCTTTGGCCCGCAGCCCCGGCGATCCTGCGCCGCGAAACCGCCGGCAATTATCCGGGCGCGCTCGCCATCCTCAAATGCGTCTATGAGGGCCTGCAGCTTCCCTTCGATACGGCCCTGAAGGTCGAACAGCGCTATTTCACCCAAGTTCTGCAGACCACCGAAGCCTTCTCGATGATCCGCTCGCTGTTCATCTCGATGCAGGAACTCGGCAAGGGCGCCCGCCGTCCGGCCGGCGTCGAAAAGAGCGAGTTCAACAAGGTAGGCGTCGTCGGCGCCGGCTTCATGGGCGCCTCGATCGCCTATGTCACCGCCGCAGCCGGCATCCCCGTGGTCCTGATCGACCGCGATCAGGAGGCCGCCAACAAGGGCAAGACCGTCTCCGAAAAGCTGGTGGCCGACAGCATCGCCAAGGGCCGTATGACCAAGGAAGAGGGCGAAGAGCTGCTATCGCTCGTCACCCCCACGCCCGATTACGCCACGCTCTCGGATGCCGATCTCGTCATTGAGGCAGTCTTCGAAGACCGCGCGGTGAAAAAGGCCGTCATCGAACAGATCGAAGCCGTCATCCCGGAAACCACAGTCTTCGCCTCCAACACCTCCACCCTGCCGATCACCGGTCTGGCGGAAAACTCGAAACGCCCGGACCAGTTCATCGGCGTGCATTTCTTCTCGCCGGTCGAAAAGATGATGCTGACTGAAGTCATCCTCGGCAAAAAGACCGGAGACAAGGCGCTGGCCGTCGCGCTGGATTTCGTCGCGAAGATCAAGAAGACCCCGATCGTCGTCAACGATACCCGCGGCTTCTTCGTCAACCGCTGCGTCTTCCGTTACATCAACGAGGCCTATGACATGCTCGCCGAAGGCGTGCCGGCCACGATGATCGAGAATGCCGCCAAGATGGCCGGCATGCCCGTCGGCCCGCTGTCGCTCAACGATGAAGTCGCCGTCGATCTTTCCCAGAAGATCATGAAGGCCTCGATCGCCGATCTCGGCCCGAAATCGGTCAAGCAGGAACACATGGCCCTGATCGACAAGATGGTCGATGTGCTGGACCGCCGCGGCCGCAAAAACGGCCAGGGCTTTTACGATTACCCGGCCAAGCCCGCGAAAAAGTCCCTCTGGCCTGGCCTCAAGGATCTCTACCCCCAGAAACGTCCTGACGAGATCAACGTCGAAACGCTCAAGCAGCGCTTCCTCGTCACGATCGCGCTGGAAGCCGCACGGACGGTCGAGGAAGGCATCGTCACAGACCCAAGAGAAGCCGATGTCGGCTCCATCCTCGGTTTCGGCTTCGCCCCTTACACCGGCGGCACGCTGTCTTACATCGACGGCATGGGCGTAAAAACCTTCGTCGCTCTGGCGGAAAAACTGGCGGCACAATACGGCGATCATTTCGCCCCGACGCCGCTCCTGAAGGACATGACTGCCAACGGCGAAACCTTCTACGAGCGTTTCAACCCCTATGGCAAACTAGGGGAGGCGGCGTAAGGCCGCCTTCCAGAGGCTCTCATCCCTTCTTCACCCGAAACCGGTCGAGCCTCAGTCGCTCCCGCTCGTCGCTCAGGCTTTTGGCGGCGAGCCACACGGCGGTCACCACGCTGGCCGTCGAGGCGGCGCATAAAAGCAGCATCAGAAAAATCTGCGATTGCGCCGCTATGAGCGGATTGGCCCCGGCCAATATCTGCCCGCTCATGATGCCCGGCAGGGTGATAAGGCCAGCCCCCGCCATCTGGTTCAGGACCGGCAGCGTCCCGGCATAGATCGCCCGCTGCATCAGCGGCGCCATGGCCTGGGCGCGCGTGTGCCCGAGTGCCAGCTGCGCCTCGATTGCCGCCCGCTGCGAAGACACGCCCTCAAAAATATTGTTGAGCGCAATGCTGCTGGCGCTCATCGCCGAGCCTAAAATGATGCCGAAGATCGGAATGACGATCCTGGGCGTCGTCCAGTCTTCCGATCCCGCCACCGTCATCAGCGCAAAGGCCGCCACCAGCATCGTGCCGCCGGAGACGGCAATGCCGGAAAGCCCGTAATGCCAGAAACCGATCAACTTCTTGCGCTGCCGCGATCCCACTTCGAATGTCGCAGCCATAAGCATCGCGAAAAGAACCAGAAGGCTCAGCCAGTGGTCGGCGCTGGTAAAGATGAAACCCAGCACAAAACCGACCAGCAGAAGCTGCGCCACCATGCGCAGCGCCGCAATCAGGATCGACCGGTGAATGCCAAGGCTGAAAGCCACTGACAACGCCGCATTGACCAGAACCAGCAGTGCCGCAAACGCCAGCTCCCATGGGCCGAAAACCAGACCGTTCATAAAGGCCTCGCAAGCGTCATCACATGGTCGGCCAGCCGCTCCACCTGTTCGGGGTCATGCGATGTCAGCACCACGGCGCATCCACCCCCCATCAACTCCCTGACGATCTCTTCCACCGCCTTCACCGAATCCGGATCCAGCGCCGATGTCGGCTCGTCCAGCAGCAGCACTTTCGGCCGATCCTCGATTGCCCGCAAAAACGCCATGCGCTGCCGCTCTCCGGTCGAAAGCCGCTCCGGTGCAGCCTCCAGAAGCGAGGCATCGAGAAAAAGCCGTTTCATTCCCTCGGCCTGCGCCTTGGCATCGGCAAAATGCTCGCCAGCGGTTGCCGCCCACCAGCCGGGTTCCGAAGAAACATAACGCACCACCCGACGCCATGCCGGCCCGGTCATGGAAGAGGAAGCCACCCCGTCGACAAAACAATCCCCCTCATGCGGCACCAGATCGGCCAGCATCCGCAGCGTCAGGCTCTTTCCCGCCCCCGAAGGCCCGCTCACCGCCAGACACCGCCCCGCCGCCACCTCAAGTTCGATCGGCCCAACCGATTGGAATTTCAGCCCCTTGGCTTTCAGTCTGATGGCGGGATTTTGCATGAGGTTGGTAATGGCACCGGAAAAGCGGGGGCGCAATATGGCGTGGCGATTGGTTGCACGGTTGAAAGTGTTTCTGCCATCGAAAGGTCCAAGGGTGAGGTCATCCAAGCGCCTCGACGCTCGCCCCCATCATGGTGGGGATGAAATCACGCCCGGCCCAAACAAAACCAACCTCTTACGCCAAACTTCATCCCCACCTTCCCAACCTATGCCTACAATCCACTCGCTCTCACCGCCGGAGTGTTGCGCGAGACGTTCGCGGGCAGGTGGGGGCCGGCGCTTTCGTCTGATCCGTAACGTGCGGCAAGGGCGGAAGGGGTGAAACGCATGGGAGAGCGGCAACTCTCTCCCTATCAAGCCTCCCCCTGGCAGCCATGCCGGGTTCGGTTGAGCCGTCCAAGCATCAGCGAGAGCCGATGTGCAGCGAGGCGAGAAGATCACCCGTAGGGACCGGAAGTCCCGAGAAAACGCCGAAGGCCACGCGAGTGCGGAGCCACAGACTAAAAACCAAAGTGAGGTTCCGCACTCGCGTGGGCTCTCCAGGGTTTTGCGAATGAATTGGAGTGCATACCCGGTACGCCGGCAAAATCAGTAAGGCGATCGTGCGGACCGAAACCGGTCGCGTAAAGGATGGATCGTATCTGAAGGAGAAGGCGAGGATGGCAAGGAGCGAGGCGGAAAAACGGCGCATCATCGAAGAAGCGGATAGCCAGCTTGCCCTACCCTGGATGACATGGGGCGAGCTAGACCGGCTTTCCCCGCGGGAGAGGTCGCATGAGTACCAGAAATTCACCCAGCCCGTCATGACCTATCTCGGTCGCCACAAGACCTGCAAACTGCCTGCCTGCCGCCGTGCCAGGGCATGCAAAGGCTTCATCAGCGAGACGCAATATCAGCAAGGTGGATATCACGATGCTTTTCCGCCCTGTCTCGGCAAGGGTACGTTGCCGCACGACCAAGCGCTTGCGGCCATGGACGAAATCTATGGCAGGGCCGCTGCACCTGATGACACACCCAAATATGCCGGTCGAGCGTCAGATCGTGCTGCGGATAGCGATGAAACCTCATGAAAACCTGCGACAAATCGGCATTTTGAGCACTTGCCCGTGGATGGAGCAAAAAATATTCGCATTTGCCGCTTTCGACGGCAGTTTTCTTTCCTCACAACGCGCCTATTTTCTGCGATCACCACACCAACTCATTCGTTGGAGAATACCGAAATGAACCTCGTCAAAAACACTCTCAAGGCCGTTGCCGCAGCCCTGCTCGTGCAGGCCGCTTTTGCCGCTCCGGTTTTCGCCGGTGAAAACCTCGACAAGATCAAAAAGGCCGGCGTCATCCGCATCGGCACCGAAGGCACCTATGCCCCCTTCACCTTCCACGATGCCGCAAACAAGCTCGTCGGTTTCGATGTCGAGATCGGTGAAGCGGTAGCCAAGAAGCTCGGCGTCAAGGCGCAGTTCGTCGAAGGCAAATGGGATGGCCTGATCGCCGGTATCGATGCGGATCGTTACGACGCCGTCATCAACCAGGTTGGCATCACCGATGCCCGCAAGCAGAAATACGCCTTCTCCGAACCCTACATTGCCTCCAAGGCCGTGCTGATCGTCCGTGACGACAACACCGATATCAAGGGCTTTGCTGACCTCAAGGGCAAGAAGGCCGCCCAGTCGCTCACCAGCAACTATGGCAAGATGGCTGAAGCTTCAGGCGCCGAACTCGTCGGCACCGATGGTTTCGACCAGTCGATCCAGCTGGTTCTCACCCGCCGCGCCGATGCGACGCTGAACGACAGCCTCTCCTTCCTCGACTTCAAGAAGCAGAAGGCAGACGCCCCGGTCAAGATCGTCGCCGAACAGGCTGAAGCCAGCTATTCCGGCATCCTTCTGCGCAAGGGTGACGACGAGCTGGTGGCCGAGGTCAACAAGGCCCTGGCCGATATCAAGGCTGACGGCACCTACAAGACGATCTCAGACAAGTATTTCGGTCAGGACGTCTCCAAGTAAGAGATTGAAAGAGATATTCGTCCGATCCACGACGGTTTGAACCGTGCTAGGATTTGGCGAAAGCTGAACCACAACGTCCGGCCTTGGCCGGGCGTTTTCGCGTTCGTGAGACCGCAATGTTTGAAAGTAGAGGACTTCGCCCGTGCCGCATTGGCTTCAATTGATGATGGATTCATTCCCGACCCTGCTTTGGGCCGGCGTGAAATTCACCGTGCCGCTGACGTTGCTCTCCTTCGCCTTCGGCCTGACGCTCGGTCTCATCACTGCCGTCACCCGGCTGTTCGGCCCCACCCCGCTGGTGCTGATCGCAAGGTTTTATGTCTGGGTCATCCGCGGCACGCCGCTGCTCGTCCAGCTTTTCGTCATCTTTTATGGCCTGCCCAGCGTCGGCATCCTGCTCGATGCCTTCCCGGCTGCTCTGATTGGCTTCACGCTGAATATCGGCGCCTATTCGTCCGAAATCATCCGTGCCGTCATCGCCTCGGTGCCCAAGGGCCAGTGGGAAGCCGCCTATTCGATCGGCATGAACTGGCGTCAGGCCATGGCCCGCACCATTCTGCCGCAGGCCGCCCGCGTTGCCGTGCCGCCGCTCTCCAACACCTTCATCTCGCTGGTCAAGGATACCTCGCTTGCCGCCGCCATCACCGTGCCGGAACTGTTTCAGGCCGCGCAGCGCATCGTCGCCACAACCTACGAACCGCTGATCCTCTATATCCAGGCGGCGATCATCTATCTGGCGCTCAGCTCCGTGCTCTCGGCGCTGCAGGTGCGGCTGGAAAAACGCTTTTCGAGATATGGCGGCATGCTGGAGGCCAACCGATGATCGAGCTCTCCCACATCCGCAAGAATTTCGGCGACCTTCAGGTCATCGACGATATCAGCCTCAAGGTGAAAGAAGGCAGCGTCACCGCCCTTGTTGGCCCGTCGGGTGGCGGCAAGAGCACGCTTCTGCGCTGCATCAACCTGCTCGAAATCCCGACCTCCGGCACGATCCGCCTGGGTGAGGCGGTAATCGAGTTCGCTCCCGGCAAAAAGGTCGGCTGGGATGCAGTTCAAAAAATCCGCCGCCAGACCGGCATGGTTTTTCAGAATTTCCAGCTTTTCCCGCACCGCACGGCGTTGGAAAACGTCATGGAAGGCCTTGTCACGGTGCTGAAATGGCCGCGTGAGAAGGCAGATGCCCGTGCGCGTGAACTGCTCACCAAGGTCGGCATGGCGCATAAGATCGACGCATGGCCTTCGACCCTTTCCGGCGGCCAGCAACAGCGCGTGGCGATCGCCCGCGCACTCGCCATGTCGCCGCGCGTGCTGCTCTGCGACGAACCCACCTCGGCGCTCGATCCGGAACTGGCGACCGAAGTCGTCGAGGTCCTCAGCAAGCTTGCGGCCGAAGGCACGACCATGGTCATTGCCACCCACGACCTGCGCCTCGCCTCCCGCGTTGCCGATCATGCGGTCTTCCTCGAAGCCGGCAAGGTCGTTGAGCAGGGCGCGGCCGATCGCGTCTTCGGCGCACCGGAACACGAGCGCACCCGCCGCTTCGTTTCGTCGATCAGCGCTGCCGTGCAGTCCGGCTACGGGGAGGGGATCTGATCGGCTGATGAGGGCCGAAACGGACGGATAGGGAACTGATATTCGTCAAATCGGCCTTGACGCCGGGCTTGAGAGGATTAGACCGCGCGACACTTTATTTCGTTCGGGAGTGCATTCTTGAAATCCTTGGCAATCTTCTCCGCCTTCGTTGGAAAAACATTCGCAATCTGGGTCATCCTGTTCGCCGTTCTCGGCTTCTTCTTCCCCGACACCTTCAAACAGGTGACGCCGTGGATCGTCGCCCTTCTCGGCATCATCATGTTCGGCATGGGCCTCACCATTTCGGTCGATGATTTCCGCGAACTGGCCCGCCGCCCTTATGAAGTGGCGATCGGCGTCGTTGCCCATTTCGCCATCATGCCGGCACTTGCCCTGCTGCTGACGAAGATCATCCCGATGCCGCCGGAAGTCGCCGCCGGCGTCATTCTCGTCGGTTGCTGCCCGGGCGGCACTTCGTCCAACGTCATGACCTATCTTGCCCGTGGCGATGTCGCTCTGTCGGTTGCCTGCACCAGCGTCACCACGCTTGCCGCCCCCATCGTCACGCCCTTCCTCGTCTGGATGTTCGCCAGCCAGTATCTTCCGGTCGATGCCTGGGCGATGTTCGTCAGCATTCTCGAAGTCATCATCCTGCCGCTGGCGCTCGGTTTCCTGGCGCAGAAGCTGATCCCCGGCCTCGTACGCGCCGCGATCCCGGTCCTGCCGCTGGTCAGCGTCGTCGGCATCGTGCTGATCGTCGCCGCAGTTGTCGGTGCATCGAAGGGTGCGATCGCCCAGTCCGGCCTGCTGATCTTCGCCGTCGTCATGCTGCATAACGGCCTCGGTTATCTGCTTGGTTATTTCGCCGCCAAGGCGCTCGGCCTGAATTTCTACAAGCGCAAGGCGCTCGCAATCGAAGTCGGCATGCAGAATTCCGGCCTCGGTGCAGCCCTTGCCACCGCCTACTTCTCGCCGCTTGCCGCAGTCCCGAGCGCCATCTTTTCCGTCTGGCACAACATTTCCGGCGCACTTCTCGCCAACTGGTTTGCCGGCAAGGAAGATGTCGATGCGGATGCCGCAACCAACCGGGTCGTTGTCCCGCACTGAAGCACAAGGCGGATCGCTTTCCATAAACGAAAAGGGCGGCCCTCGGGTCGCCCTTTGCAATTTCTCGATCCGTTTGGTTTTACCGCACGACCATCTGCTGCTGGCCGGTGGAAGCGGCCGGTTTCGGGTCGCAGGCCTTGGCCGGTGCCGGCTCCGCGGTGCCGAGATACTTGTCGCGTTCCCGCCAGACGGCCGGGATGGCAAGCAGGCCAACCGCGACCACCGCAATGGCCGTCTTGGTGAGTTCGTCCAGCTCCGGCGAACGACCGTCGAAATAATAGACGAAGTAAACGATCGCGACGTGCCACACATAGACATAAAGCGAGTGGCGGCCGAGCAGGCGCAGGAAGCGCAGGGTGAAGACCCAGGTCAGCGCTGCTGCGACATTGCGAACCCACGCAGCCTTGTGCTTGGGACCGGCAACCAGCAGCCATGTGACGAGCAGGCCCATCGCGGCGAAGTTCAGCAGATAGACCGGACCGAAATCGGCGCGGATTTCCATCGAGGCGAACTTGCCGATCATGTGCGGCGGCATCAGCTCGTTGGCGGTGATCAGGCGCAGCGGCAGGAAGAACAGCACCAGCACCAGCGCGACCTTGGGGATGAAGGTGTTGTCAGGCGACAGCACATTGCCCCAGTTGATCTTGCCCGACGACGTAAGCGCGCCGAGCACCAGACCCGAGAAGAACACGATCTGCCAGCCGAACAGGTTGAACGAAACGCGCAGGCCCTGATCGTCTGCACCCATGACCAGTTCGTTGAGCGGGATCGTGAGCAACTGATGCAGGCCAAGCTGACCGGCCATCCACAGCATGATCGAGGCGGCCACGACATAGTGCCACTTGTCGTCCAGCACGAGCTTGATCAGCATCGGCGCAAACAGCATGTAGATGATGTATTGCGGCAGGATATCCATGAAGGTCGGCTGGTACAGGAAGGTCGCGATCGCGGCGAGACGCAGCGGATCATCGAAGGTCGTGTAGCCAAGCCAGTTGAACCAGATCGAATATGCGCCCGGCAGCACCATCTGCGCCACCATGACCGCGATCACGATGCCCATGGCATAACGATAAAGCTCGAACGCGCGGCTATAGATCGCCGAGCGACCGGCCGCATACCCCGCTTTCATCATCTTGCGGGCATAAACCATGCCGATCATCAGGCCGGACAGGAATACGAAACCCTGCGCGTCTTCGACGAAGGCGAGCTGGTTGTGATTGATTTTTACAAGCAGGTATCCACCAGCAAAGATAAGGTGGTTGAGTACCATGAAGACGAGGAAGTACCCTCGCATTCCGTCAATGATTTCAAAGCGCTTCATCGGTCGCGGTCTCCGTCTCTGCCGGTTCCGATGGTTTGAGCCCCTCGGTCCGTAAGGCCTCTGCGGGCCAGGAAGTCACGCGCCTAAACGTCGCGAGAAGCCGGAGAGTTCCGGCAAGAATCGGTATTACCCGACGTTCAGACATTTCAACCGTAAACAGTCCGTGATGACTGTCACATGAACGGCATTTGTCAGTGGGTGTGGAAAACTATTCGGCTGCGACCCGGCGCAATCCGACGCTTTGCGTGAGATAGGCGCGGATTGCCGCAGGTTTCACCGGCTTGTGCTGGACAGCAATTCCGTGCCGCTCGGCTTCGGCCCGAACTTCCGGCGTCCGGTCGGCCGTGATCATCATCGCCGGTATTGCTGCCTGATAATGGGATCTGAGCGCAAGGATCGCCTCGATCCCGTAACCGTCGTCGAGATGGTAATCGGCGATGACGACATCCGGCGGCGGTTCGCGTCCCGTGATGATCGTGTCGATCTCGGCAAGCGAGCGGGCCTGGCTGACCGTGCAGCCCCAGCCGGTGATCAGAAGATTCATCCCTTCGAGGATCTGAGGTTCGTTGTCGACGCAGAGCACCCGCAATCCATTCAACACATTGGCGGGTTTTGCACGCTCGCGTCGAATTCTGGCCGAAGACGCGTTCGGCGCAGCAAGGTCGCGCGGGATCTCGACGCGGAAGGTCGTGCCGCGGCCGGGCTGCGAGGCAAGTTGCACCGGATGGCTCAGCATCCGCGACAGCCGGTCGACGATGGAAAGGCCAAGCCCCAATCCGCTTGCGGTCCGCGCGCCATCCTCCAGTCGGGCGAATTCCTTGAACACGGTGCGGAATTTCGATGACGGTATGCCGATGCCTGAATCCAGCACCTCGATGATCACCTTGTCGCCGCGCCGGCGTGCGCCGACGATAACCTTGCCGGAGACCGTATATTTGATCGCGTTGGAAACGAGGTTCTGCACCAGCCGGCGCAGCAGGTTGGCGTCGGATACCACTTTCAGCGAAGTCGGCATGACGACGAACTTGAGAGCCTTCTCCCGCGCCATCGGCGAAAAATCAGTGTCGATCCGCTTGAACAGATCGTCCAGCTCGATCGAGCCGAAACGCGGTTTCATCGCACCGGTATCGAGCCTTGAAATATCCAGCACCGCACCGAGGATAGTTTCGACCGATTCCAGCGAACTGTCGATATTGCGGGCGATCGCTGCATTCTTGTCCGCGCCGGCCAATCGTTCGACCAGTGTCGAGGAATAAAGCCGGGCGGCATTGAGCGGCTGCAGGATGTCATGGCCGGCGGCCGCAAAGAAGCGGGTCTTGCTCACATTCGCCTCGTCGGCCGATGCCCGAGCCTCGCCGAGCGCGCGGTTGACGCGGGTAAGCTCGGCGGTGCGCTCTCCGACCCGCTGCTCCAGCGTCTCGTTCGCCTGTTTCAGCGCCTGGTCTGCGGCCACGCGCGCCGTGATGTCGGTGAAGGTCGCAACGAAACCCGCATCCGGCATTGGGTTGCTGCGCACTTCGATGATCCGCCCGCCGCCCTGCACCATAAGCGAGAAGGTCGTTCCGAGATCCTTGAACTGGCTGGTGATCGCTTCTTTCTCGTTCTCGCTTACATCGCCGCGTTCGACCAGCAGCGCCACGATATCAGACAGCAGGAAGCCCACCTGACCTGCCTGTTCCGGAAGATCGAGCAACTGGCGGAACCGCCGGTTCCACACTGTCAGCCGGTCGGAACTGTCGAAGACGGCGATCCCCTGATCCATGTGGGAAAGCGCCGTCTGCATCATGTCCTGGTTATATTGCAGCGCCTCG
The DNA here is from genome assembly GCF_014201355.1 of Aliirhizobium wenxiniae. Lineage (GTDB taxonomy): Bacteria > Pseudomonadota > Alphaproteobacteria > Rhizobiales > Rhizobiaceae > Neorhizobium > Neorhizobium wenxiniae. The sequence continues at coordinate 1,060,312 of NZ_JACHEG010000002.1, read as the reverse complement.
CTCGCCTGATCGAGCAGCCAGGCCGTATCGGAATTGGTGTCCTCTACCTTCTGCAGCAGGAGAGAAAGCACGAGCCGTGCTGACGAGGAGCCGATTGCGCTTCCGAGCAGCTGTTCGGAAAAATGGATCATCGCCATATCGGCCTGCTGGTCGTCCCGGAACCGGCGCCCTGCAGTTTTTTCGTAATTGGAGAAGGAGCGCAGCATCCGCTCCTCGCCGAGATAACGGGCGATCACGGTCTTCAGGTCACCGACGCCGATGCGGGTCTTCCAGCCGCGCGTGGCAAATTGCGACCGCGGTTGGCGCTTGACGAAAATCCCCGCCTGCAGCCGCTCCACCGGCCGCGGATTGCGCGACAGCGAACCTAGCACAAAGGCAATCGTGTTGAGCGCCAGGCTGAAGATCGTCGTCGTGACGAAGGGATCGATTTCCGGACCGGAAAAGATCGCAGCCCCCGGAAAGATGAAGTTCAGCACGGCCGCCGCGATGTGCGAATTGTCCGGTCCGCCAAGGCTCGGCAGAAACAGCAGATAGGCCCAGGACAGGAAGCCGAAGGAGAGGCCGAGGATTGCGCCGCGCGCATTGGCCCGCCGCCAGATCAGGCCGCCGAGCAGGGCAGGGGCGATCTGTGCGATGGCGGCAAAGGCGAGAAGGCCGATCGAGGCCAGCCCCGACTGGCTGTCGGCCATCCGGTAATAACCGTAGCCGAGCAGCATGACGGCAAAGATCGCCGCACGGCGGATATTGAGCAGAGTGCGGGTAAGGTCCTGTTGTGCGCCGGCATGCGAGGCGAGCTTCCGACGCAGGAAAAGCGGCAGCACGATATCGTTGGAAATCATGATCGACAGCGCCACCGATTCCACGATCACCATCGCCGTTGCCGCCGAAAACCCGCCGATGAAGGTCATAAGCGTCACGAAGGGAAGCCCGGCTTCGAGCGGCAGCGTCAGCACGTAAAGGTCGGCATCACCCATGCCGCCGAAGGTGATGAGGCCCGCCGCCGCCACGGGGATGACGAAGATGTTGATGGCGATCAGATAGACCGGCAGAAGGAAACCGGCGGCGCGACGTTCCTTTGGCGTGCGGTTCTCCACCACCGTCACATGGAACTGCCGCGGCAGGATGACGATCGCAAACGCCGACAGGAGAATGACCAGCACCCATCGGCTGAGCGGCGTCTCGTAGGATGCGGCGGAGGCGACAAGCAGGTTTTCCGAAGCCTTGGCCGCGAGGTCCGACCACCCGTCGAACATGAAGAACACGACGGCGATGCCGACGGTCGCAAAGGCCAGGAGCTTCACCAGCGATTCCATCGCGACAGCCAGGATCAAGCCGTCCTGATGCTCGGTGGCATCCGTGTGGCGTGTGCCGAAGACGACGGCAAAGCAGGCCATCAGCAGGGTGACGATCAGGGCAAGATCGATGAAATGCAGGTTGCCGCTACCGATGCCGAAATCGGACGGATTGACCATCACCGCGACGGAGCTGGACACGGCTTTCAGCTGCAGAGCGATATAGGGGACGGTACCGACAAGCGCGAGCACCGCGACGATCGCCGCCACCGTGGCATTCTTGCCGTAACGGGCGGCGATGAAGTCTGCGATCGAAGTGAGTTTCTCCGCCTTGGCCAGTTCCACGATGCGGCGAATGATCGGCATGCCGAGCGTAAACGCCAGGATAGGCCCGACATAGATTGCCGCAAATTCCAGCCCGCGCTGCGAGGCAAGGCCCACGCCGCCGAAATAAGTCCAGGAGGTGCAGTAGACGGCAAGGCTCAAGGCATAGACGAGCGGACGCCCGCCTTTGGGTACACCCGAAAGCCGGCTCTTTCTGTCGCCGTAACTCGCCACTGCGAAAAGCAGCAGGATATAGGCGAATGCCGAGACAAGAATGACCCAGCCTGGAAGCATGTTTCCTCCCCCCGCAGGCATGTGCGGACAGGAGATGAGATTAAGCGAAACATGAAGCGTTGGAAATCGGCGCAGCCTCGTCAAAAAGTTCAATGCAGCCGAAGCGTCTCCGAGGATTTGTCAGGTTTAAACCCTTGGCTTTTTGCACCTTTTCAGTATCTGATGAAACGCTATGTTAAGCCCGACGGCAACCGAGAGAGGGGTCAAGTCATGTCTGTAGTCAGCGAGTTTCGTTCATTCATTGCGAAGGGCAATGTTATCGATCTGGCGGTCGGTATCATTATCGGCGGCGCCTTTACCGGCATTGTTACATCGCTTGTCAATGATATCGTCATGCCGATCGTCGGCGCGATCACCGGTGGCGGTTTCGATTTCTCCAATTACTTCATCGCACTGTCGAGCGCCGTCACGGCACCGTCGCTGGAAGAAGCGCGCAAGCAGGGCGCGGTCTTCGCTTATGGCAGCTTCATCACTGTTATGATCAACTTCGTCATTCTCGCCTTCATCATCTTCCTGATGGTCAAGGGCGTGAACAGGCTTCGCGCCATGGAAGAAAAGAAGCCGGTCGATGAAACGCCTGCACCGCCGCCGGCCGATATCCAGCTTCTTTCGGAAATCCGCGATATCTTGAAGACCAAGTAACGAGACGCCTTGAGCCTGCAACTCATCAGAACAATGAATTGCAGGCTCAAGGAAACTCATGGGATTTCCGGACTTTTCTGCGCTATGAAAGGCACACGAAAAACAGGAAATCCGCATGTCTCTGCTTGGCTCCCTCAGTTCCCGCGCTCTTGCTGCTCCTGAAAGCGGCATTGTCGAGATCATCACCCATGCCCGCATCGGCGGCCGTGACGATCTGATCCCGCTTTGGGCGGGTGAGGGCGATCTGCCGAGCCCGGATTTCATCAACCGCGCGGCATCCGACGCACTGCTCGGCGGTGAGACATTCTACACCTGGCAGCGCGGCATTCCCGAACTGCGCCAGGCACTGGCCGATTATTACGCCCGCCATTTCGCCGTCACCCTGCCGCCCGAACATTTTTACGTCACCGGCTCCGGCATGCATGCCATCATGATGGCCGTGCAGGCGATCTGCGGACCGGGCGACGAGATGATCTATCTGTCGCCCACCTGGCCGAACATCGTCTCGGCCATCGAGCTTTCCGGCGCGGTTGCCACCGGCCTGCCGCTTGAGTTCACCGGCGGTAAATGGTCGCTCGACCTGAACAAGCTCGAAGCCATGATCTCGCCGAAGACCAAGGGCCTGTTCGTCAACACGCCGTCCAACCCGACCGGCTGGACCGCGACGCAGGAAGATTTGGCCAGCATCCTGGGGCTTGCCCGCAAACACGGCCTCTGGATCATCGCCGACGAAATCTATTCCCGCTATTATTTCGGCGGCACGCGGCGCGCGCCGTCCTTCCTCGATGTAGCCGAGCCGAACGACCGCATCATCTATGCCAATTCCTTCTCCAAGAACTGGTCGATGACCGGCTGGCGTGTCGGCTGGCTGGTTGCCCCGCCGGAACTCGGGCAGGTCATCGAAAACCTCATCCAGTATTCGAATTCCGGTGTCGCCCAGTTCATGCAGCGCGGCGCAGTCGTGGCGCTGAATGAAGGCGATGGCTTCGTCGAGGAGAATATCGAGCGTGCCCGTCAGTCCCGCGATATTCTCTGCGACATGCTGATCGCCACCAATCGTGTTCAGACCTTGAAGCCGGAGGGGGCGATCTATGCCTTCCTCAAGGTCGACGGCATCACCGACAGCCGCGCGGCGGCCCTCGATATCGTCGACAAGATTGGCGTGGCGCTGGCGCCGGGATCGGCCTTCGGCAAGGGCGGCGAGAACTTTTTGCGCGCCTGCTTCCTGCGCAATCCGAAACATGTCGAAGAGGCCGCAGACCGGCTTGCGGGTTATATCAAGGCACTTTGAGACACCTGTCGGGGATATTCGCTAAAATTCGAAATATCCCCGAAAACCTCTCTTATCCACGCCACCGGATATAGTTGGGCCACAGCGTCATAAGTAACCGATGATCAAGCGCCGCAATGCTTACCTGCCGAAAACAAAAGGCAGGGAAGTGGATCATGGCAGTCCTGGTAACGGGCGGTGCAGGATATATAGGCAGCCACATGGCCTGGGCATTGCTGGATGCCGGGGAAGATGTGGTCGTGCTCGACCGGCTTTCCACCGGCTTCCGCTGGGCCGTGCCGGATGCGGCACGCTTCTATCTCGGCGATGTCGGCGATCAGGCCCTGCTTGCCCAGATCTTTGCGGAAAACGAGATCGAGGCGATCATGCATTTCGCCGGCTCGATCGTCGTGCCGCAGTCTGTCGCCCATCCACTCGATTATTACGAGAACAATACCAGCAAGACCCGGCTTCTGGCGGCGGCCGCGATCGAGGCCGGCATCCGGCATTTCGTCTTTTCGTCGACAGCCGCAGTTTACGGCGACCAGAAGGATGACACGCCGGTTCTGGAAAGCGCGATGACGCTACCGAAGAACCCTTACGGCCAGTCGAAGCTGATGTCGGAACTGATGCTGCGCGATGCCGCTGCCGCCTACGACTTCCGCTTTGTCGCCCTGCGTTATTTCAATGTCGCCGGCGCCGATCCGCTCGGTCGCACCGGTCTGTCCACCGTCGGAGCGACACATCTGATCAAGCTCGCCTGCGAGGCAGCGCTCGGTGAGCGGCCGGGCGTCGATATCTACGGCACCGATTATCCCACGCCGGATGGCACCGGTGTGCGTGACTATATCCACGTCACCGATCTGGTCGAAGCGCATCTGAAGGCGTTGAGCTATCTGCGCCGTGGCGGCGAGCCATTGATTGCCAATTGCGGCTATGGCCGCGGTTATTCGGTGCTGGAAGTGCTGAACGCGGTGAAGCGCGTCAGCGGCCACTCGTTCGAGTTTCATTACGGCCCGCGCCGTCCGGGAGATGCGGCAAGCGTCGTTGCCAATTCGACACTCGCCCGCAGGCTTCTCGAATGGCAGCCGCGCCATGACGATCTAGACCTGATCGTCGAGACCGCGATCGCCTGGGAAGGGCAATTGGCCGGTCGCCGGGTGGAAGATCTCCGCTCGCTCCACCAGCGTCTGGCCGCCGTGCGCTTCTGATGTGCGGTCAAACGGCAGGGGTGTCATGCCGAAATGATTATGGATAAGCGATTGCTTGAGGAGTAAAGGAAGCGCAACCACTCTGATCCGACGGATATCATGCGCCTCTCTTTGACAGCCGGTCTTGTTCTTCTTTTCTGCGGTATTGCCGCCTTGCCGACCTACGCCTCGGATATCCCCAAGGCTGCCGCACAATCGTCGTCAGCCGCCTTGCCAAAGATAAAGCTGGTCGAGCCGCGCCTGCATCTTGCCAAGGGTGGGGCCGGCGCCAAGTCGCGTGTCGCTCTGACCTTCGACGCATGCATGGGCGCCGTTGATGAGCGCATACTGTCGACACTCATCAAGGAACGTATCCCGTCTACGATCTTCGTCACTGCCCGTTGGCTGAGAAAGAACCCGCAGACGGTGGCGACCTTCATTGCCAATCCGGACCTGTTCGAGATCGAGAACCACGGCGAGAACCACATTCCGGCGATCGATGTCGCCATGCCCGTCTACGGCATCCCGTCCGCCGGATCGCCTGAGGCCGTGTCGCGGGAAGTCGGCAAGGGCGCCGAAGCGGTGATCGCGGCGGGTTTCTCTGCGCCGCGCTGGTTCCGCGGCGCGACGGCGAAATACGATGCGAGTTCCATCGATGAGATCCGCAAGATGGGCTATCGCGTCGCCGGTTATTCGCTGAACGGCGATGACGGTTCGCTGCTGGGCGCAGGCGCCGCCGAAAAGCGCATTGCGGGGGCAAAGGATGGCGATGTTGTCATCTCCCACATCAACCAGCCGACCCATGCGGCAGGGCAGGGTGTCGCCAATGCTATTTTGAAGCTCAAGGCCCGCGGCGTCGAATTCGTCCGGCTGGCCGATGTCGAGACAGTCGGCGACAACGATACGACCGCGCAGCGCCCCGGCCTGTTCTGAGCCTCCCGATTAGCGGGGTTTTCGCCAAAATTCGTGGGTTTTGGCAATCACAAGGCGGCCTGACCTGCAATCATCGTCCCAACGCCGAAAGGCAAGCCCACAGGGATGATGACCATGACAGACCAGCCGAAATTCGAACCGATCCGCGGTACGCATGGTGCCGACGATCCCGGTCCGCGCAATTTGCCGCTCGATCTGCAGAACCCGGATATCCTTCTGCCGCCGGAAACCGACAACGGATCGCTGCCCAACCTGAAATTTCCCTTCGCCATGGCGCATAACCGGCTGGAAGACGGCGGATGGGCGCGGGAGGTAACAGTCCGCGAATTGCCGGTGGCGAAATCCATGGCCGGCGTCAACATGCGGCTCGGCCCGGGTGTCGTGCGCGAGCTGCATTGGCACAAGGAAGCCGAATGGGCCTACATATTACAGGGCACCGCGCGCCTGACCGTGGTCGATCCCGACGGCAATCTGTCGATCGACGATTTGAAGTCGGGAGATGTGTGGCTTGTGCCGGCCGGCATTCCCCATTCCATCCAGGGCATGGAGGAGGGAACGGAGTTCCTGCTTGTCTTCGACGACGGCAATTTCTCCGAAAACGAAACGCTGCTGATCACCGAATATATGGCTCATACCCCACCGAGCGTGCTCGCCAGGAATTTCGGCGTAACGAGCGATCATTTTGCAGGCATACCGAAGTCGGAAAAATACATTTTCCGCCTGCCCGTGGCGAAGCCGCTTGAGGCCGTTCGAGCGGAACTGCCTGACAGCCCGATCCCGCAGCCTTATGTTTTCCATGCGTCCGGCATCGAGGCGGTTCGCTACAGTGGCGGCACGGTGAAGACGATCGATGCCCGCGATTTTCCGGTCACGACGCTGTCGGCGCTGATCATCGAGATCGAGCCGGGCGGCATGCGCGAAATGCATTGGCATCCCGATGCCGATGAATGGCAATATTACATCGAGGGCGAAGCGCGGATGACCGTGTTCGATGCAACCTCCAAGGCGCGCACCTTCAACTATCGCGCCGGCGATGTCGGCTTCGTGCCGCGCACGCTCGGCCATTATATCGAAAATGTCGGCACGACCCCGGTCAGGATGATCAACGTCTTCAACAGCCGCCTCTGCAGCGACATCTCGCTCAACCGCTGGATGGCTTTGACCCCACCGGATCTCATTCGCGGACATCTCGGCCTCGACGATACGGTGATGAACGCTCTGCGCCGGTCACGCGAGGCCGTAGTGCGCTGATGAAAACATGAGTTAAACTCTCAAGTCACTTGATCTGCAGCAAGTGCTCCAATCTCTCCAGCCTCTAGATTGCCGTCATATTGACGATCGGTAATCAGCGGAGAAGTTTGGGCATGGCATCGAGTGAGGACTTGGCGCGCTATTTTGCGGCCGGAACCGGGCTCGATCCACTCAGTGAGGCATTCAGCCGCCGGGGCGCTGTGATGCCTTTTCGCGGCAAGCGGCGTCTGCCGCCGGAAGAGATGCAGGATGTCTGGCTGGAACTTCAGTCGCAGCCGGCTAAACCGGGCAAGCGGCTCGCCTATATCCATGTCCCTTTCTGCGCCAACCATTGCCTGTTCTGCGGCTTTTACCGCAATGCCTATGTGCCGCAGACCGGGGCCGACTATACCGAGCTGGTGATTGAGGAAATCAGGCGCGAGGCGCAGACCGATGCCCTGCGTCACAACCCGATCCATGCCGTCTATCTCGGCGGTGGCACGCCGACGGCGCTGAGCGCGGAAGAACTGTCGCGGATCATCACGACGGTCCGGACCGAGCTGCCGCTCGCGCCCGATTGCGAGATCACCGTCGAAGGCCGGATCATCCATTTCACGCCGGACAAGATCGATGCCTGCCTGGAGGCGGGGGCGAACCGGTTTTCGATCGGTGTCCAGACCTTCGATACGGATGTGAGGAAAAGGCAGGGGCGTCGCTCCAGCCGCGAGGAGGCTGTCCGCTTTCTCGAATATCTCCGCGACCAGGATCGCGCCGCCGTGGTGATCGACCTCATCTACGGGCTGCCGGGGCAGACGCTGGATGTATGGCAGAGGGATCTCGAAACCGCAGCCGATATCGGCCCCGATGGGCTGGATCTCTATGGGTTGAACCTCATCCCGACAACGCCGCTCTTCAAAGCGATTGAAGCCGGAAAGTTTCCGGCAACGCCGAATTTGAACCAGATCGGCGCGTTTTACCGAACCGGGGCTGAATTTTTCCGGCGCAGGAACTGGCGCCAGATCAGCAACAACCATTGGGCCCGCACCACGCGCGAGAGAAATCTCTATAACCTGCTGATCAAGCAGGGCGCCGACTGCATCGCCTTCGGTTCTGGCGCCGGCGGCTCCATCGGTCCGGTCGGTTACGGCCTGAGCGGCGACCTGGCGGTTTATGCCGACGACATAAGGGCCGGCCGCAAATCGCTCGGCATGATGATGATTTCCGACGAGCTTTCCGCCCTGCGCACGCTTGTGACCGCAGGTTTCGAGGTCGGACATCTCGATCTCGGCCAGCTGGACCGGACCTCGGGGCGAGCAATGACGCCGGTGCTGGAGCCGCTGCTTGCCCAGTGGCAGGAAGCAGGCCTCCTGTCGTTTGCGGGCGGCATCGTCGAACTCACCACCGCGGGCCGCTTCTGGTACTCGAACCTGATTTCGGCCCTCCACGACATTCTGACCCTTGAACTGGGCCCGTCACGCGACGCGGCCTGAACGACCTCTTGCGAACGGAGCTGGGACATGCCCGACCTCGACCACGCCGAAGCCATCACGAAGATCAAACAGGCCATCGCCGAAAAGCCGGACGGCGTTCTGGAAGCGCTCGCCGCGCAGCATGGCGTCCCGTTCCAGACGGTGCTCGAATGTTTGCCGGAAGGCGTCACCCGCATTGACGGACGCCATTTCATCGATGTGCTGACGGATATCGCCAACTGGGGCGATGTCATGTTCATCTGCCATTCGAAGGACGCGATCATCGAGTTTTCCGGCCCTCTGCCCAAGGGAGAGATGGGCCACGGCATGTATAATCTGCACGGCGGCCCCGGCGGCCTTTCCGGCCATCTGCGCCCGGAAAACTGCGCCGCGATCTTCTTCGTCCGCCGCCTCTTCATGGGCATGGAAACCAGGTCGATCCAGTTTTTCAATGCCGAAGGGGAGACCATTTTCAAGATCTATGTTGGGCGCGACAGGGAACGCAAGTTGAAGGCCGTGCAGGTCGAGCGCTTCGAACGGCTTGCCATCCAGTTTGCCAGGCCTGCAGGCAATGCCTGACATGCGGCCGCTTCTGATCTTCGGTGCAAGCCGCGGCGTCGGCCTCGAACTGGCTAGGCTCGAGCGCGCCGCCGGTCGTCCGGTGGCAGCGATGCTGAGGCAGCAATCGGATGCCGGGTATCTGCAGGAAATCGGCATCGAGATCCTGCGCGGCGATGCCCTGTCGCGGCAGGAGGTAGAGCAGGCGCTGGAGCACATGGCCTGCCCGTTCGATATCGTCTCGACATTGAGCGGCAGAGGCGAGGATGGCCGGCTTGTCGATGACGAAGGCAATATCAACGTCATCGAAGCGGCGGCTGCAAGCGGCAGGGCAGAGCGCTTTGTTTTCATCACCTCCATGGGCTGCGGAGACATGGCGCCCTATCGGTCGGAAAGAGCGATCGCGGCCTTCGGTGCGGTCGTCGACGCCAAGACGCTTGCCGAAGACAGGTTGAAAAAGAGCGGTCTCGACTGGACGATCCTGCGTCCGGGCGGTCTCGTCTCCGAACCGGCCACGGGCAATGGGCTTCTGACACGGAACCCTCGGGTCCACGGTTTCATTCACCGCGCTGATGTCGCGCTGCTTGCCTTCCGGGTGCTTCGTGATCCTGCGACATCCCGCCATGCATTGGCCGCCGTCGATCGCAACCGGATGAGTTGCGACACGCCGGTCGAGCCCTTTCCGCTCGCGTGAGGCATTTCGCACCCGGTGATAAAAGCACCGAGTGCGCTTTTGTTTTCCGGGCTTTTTGGTTATGGACATCCATGGCCGAAAATGACGACGTAAATGAAGATGATGCCCTCGCAAGGGGCGAAAGCCGCGGTGATCGCGCCCGCAGGGCGCAGGCGGCGCGAGAGGCCGAGCGCAAGGCAAAGGCCGCAGCAAAGCTTCGCGAAAATCTGATGCGTCGCAAGGGACAGGCCCGCGCCCGCCGTGCCGGCGAAGCGGACGATACACAGGGACTTCCGGCATCCACACCGTCTGCCGCAAAATCGGACGAATCATCCTGACTATAGCGGTCACGGGACGTCACGAGATTTCAGAAACATTGAAGCGCCAGGGGTTTTCGTCTAAGGACGCGACCTTCCGAGCGTGAGAGGGAAAGTTTTTCAACCATGGATCGCATTCGCATTACCGGCGGCAACAAGCTGAACGGCATCATTCCGATTTCCGGCGCCAAGAACGCCGCCCTGCCGCTGATGATCGCCTCGCTTCTGACCAGCGACACCCTGACGCTTGAAAACGTGCCGCACCTGGCAGACGTCGAGCAGCTTCTGCGCATTCTCGGCAATCACGGCGTCGATATCTCCGTCAACGGACGCCGCGAAGGCCAAACCGACAGCTATGCCCGCACCATACAGTTCACTTGCCGCACGATTGTCGACACCACCGCTCCTTACGAGCTGGTCTCGAAGATGCGCGCCTCCTTCTGGGTCATCGGCCCGCTTCTGGCGCGTGAAGGCAAAGCCCGTGTATCGTTGCCGGGCGGTTGCGCCATCGGCACGCGCCCGGTCGACCTCTTCCTCGACAGCCTTGCAGCACTCGGCGCCGAGATCGAGATCGATGGTGGTTATGTCAACGTATCCGCCCCGAAGGGCGGTCTCGTCGGCGCGCATTACACCTTCCCCAAGGTTTCGGTCGGCGCCACCCACGTTCTGCTGATGGCAGCGACGCTCGCCAAGGGCACGACCGTTATCGACAATGCCGCGCGCGAGCCGGAAATCGTCGATCTGGCGGATTGCCTGATTGCCATGGGCGCCAAGATCACCGGTGCCGGCACCAAGACGATCACCATCGAAGGCGTTTCCTCCCTGCATGGCGCGCGTCACCGCGTGCTGCCTGACCGTATCGAGACCGGCACCTATGCCATGGCCGTCGCCATGACCGGCGGCGATGTAACGCTGACGGGCACACGCGCCTCGCTGCTCGATAACGCGCTGGACACGTTGCGTCTCGCCGGTGCCGAAATCACCGAGACCGAAAGCGGCCTGCGCGTCGTGCGCAACGGTAACGGCATCCAGCCGGTCGACATCGTCACCGAACCCTTCCCGGGCTTCCCGACCGACCTGCAGGCGCAGTTCATGGCGCTGATGACCCGTTCCTCCGGTGTCTCGCATGTGACTGAAACAATCTTCGAAAACCGTTTCATGCACGTGCAGGAACTGGCCCGCCTCGGTGCCAAGATCTCGCTCTCGGGCCAGATGGCGCGGATCGAAGGCGTTTCCAAGCTGAAGGGCGCCCCGGTTATGGCGACCGACCTGCGCGCCTCGGTATCGCTCGTCATCGCCGGCCTTGCCGCCGAAGGCGACACGATGGTCAGCCGCGTCTACCACCTCGACCGCGGTTTCGAGCGTCTGGAAGAGAAGCTCACCCGCTGCGGCGCAATCGTCGAACGCGTCAGCGACTGATCGTCGCCTAAATCACAAAGTCTTTGAAAGGACGGCAGGGAAACCCTTGCCGTCCTTTTTCGTATCCCTATGTTGAAGCGGCATCCCATTGTCTTCCCGCCTCATATTTTATGATCCGGCTCGTTCTCTTTGTTTCCACGCAATTCCGGACGCAGAATCGGCGCCCACTTTTGCTGAACTTGCTCTCATCGGAGATTTCCCATGGCTGACGTTTCTTCCCCCGTCTGGTTCATCACCGGCTGCTCGACCGGTTTTGGTCGCGACCTTGCCAAGCTGACGCTCGACCGCGGCTGGCCGACCGTTGTCACCGCACGCGACAAGAGCCGTCTTGCCGATCTGGTTGAAGATTATGACAATGCACTGGCCGTCGATCTCGACGTCACGGATCAGGCCCAGATCGAGGCCGCGGTGAAGGCTGCGGAAGAAAAATTCGGCCGCATCGATGTGTTGGTCAACAATGCCGGCTACGGCTATCAGGCCTCGCTCGAGGAAGGTGAAGAAGCCGAAATCAGGGACATGTTCGACGCCAATGTCTTCGGACTCTTCGCCATGACGCGTGCCGTCCTGCCCGGCATGCGCACCCGTCGCAAGGGCCATATCCTCAACCTCACATCACAGGCCGGTTTCATAGGCTTTGCCGGATCGGGCTATTACGCCGCCACCAAACATGCGGTCGAAGGCTTTTCCGATGCGCTCGCCGCCGAAGGCGCTCCGATCGGCATCAAGGTGACCTGTGTGGCGCCGGGGCCTTTCCGTACCGATTGGGCTGGCCGTTCCCTGAAACAGACACCGGTGAAGATCGCAGAGTATCAAGACACCGCCGGCAGCCGCATGACGACAACTGCCGGCTATAGCGGCAAGCAGCCGGGCGATCCGGTTCGTGCAGGCGAGGCGATGATCAAGGCGACCGAAACGCAAAACCCGCCGCGCCATCTCGTGCTCGGTGAACTTGCCTATAACGGCATCACCGGCAAGCTTGCGGAGCGCCTTGCCGAAATCGAGAGCTGGAAGGATGTCAGCCTCTCTGCCGATTTCCCGAAATAAGCTTTTGACACCCATTGGACGAAGCCGGGGCGTGGTATTCGCTCCGGCTTTTTGTTGCGTACGTTCAGGCCGATCGCTGCTGCGCCTGACGAAGGATTTCGGTTGTCGTTTCGCGATCTGCAGGCCGACCGAACAGATACCCCTGTGCAAAACCGCAACCGAGACGCTGCAGGCGAAGCGCCTGATCGGTGGTCTCGACACCTTCCGCCACCATGCGAACACCCAGTCCGCTCGCCATGCCGAGCAGCGCCTTGATGATCACCTCGCCGGGGCCGCCCGACATGCGATCGACGAAGCTCTTGTCGATCTTGACGATATCGACCGGGAAATTCAGGAGATGGGTAAGCGAGGCATAACCGGTACCGAAATCGTCGAGTGCCACCAGCAGTCCATCGGCACGCATGCCTTCGATCGTCTGGCCGACCTTGCTGTCGCGTTCGTCCATATAGACCGTTTCGGTGACTTCGACGACGACCTGTTCGGGCGGCACCTTTTCCTGTGAGAAGATCTGGCTGATCCGCGCCCGCAGATCTCCCTGATCGAAATCGGCCATCGACACATTCACGCTGACATAGGAAAGCGGAATATTCCGATCGCGCCATGAGCGCATGTCGCGGGCAACCTGCTTCAGCATGAGGTTCGTCAGCTGATGGCCCAGCGACGCATCCTGCAAGGCTTCCGCAAACATTCCGGCCGAAAGAACCTGTCCGTCCGCCGTGCGCACGCGGCAAAGCGCTTCCAACCCGACGATCTGCTTGGTGTCTAGCCGGACGATCGGTTGGTAATACGGCTCTATACGCTCTTCGATAAGTGCGTTGGTCACTGTTTGAAGGACACGAAAACGCTCCGTCATCGCGCCGGTAAGCTCGTCGCTGTAAAGAACGAAACTGCCGCGCGCAGTCTGTTTCGCATGATGAAGCGCGAGATTGGCATGCTGCAGATAGGACGGAACGCCGGACGGATGCGATGGGTCGCAGATGGCACCGCCGCAGCTTGCCGAGAGGCGAAGTGTGTGGCTGTTTTCTTGCAGGTTGCGCTCTGCCATCGCGTCCAGGATGCTCGTGCAGACCGTGGCCAGATCCGACGGATCGTTGTCGATCAGTACCGCAAATTCGTCGGCATCGACTCTGAAGCTTTGCTCAGGTCCGATATTCCGCGTGATCGCATGCGCCGCCTCAAGGATCAGCCGGTCGCCAGTCGTGTGGCCGAAGGCATCGTTGATCTGCCCGAGATGGTCGATATCGATCAAGAGGATGCCGAACGGATCGGGATTGTTCTTCGCCCTCTCCTCGACCGTTCTGATAAAATTGGCGCGGTTGCCCAGCCCTGTGAGAATATCGAAATAGGCAAGTCGCTGGTTCTCCGCCTTCATCTCTTCGCGTTCAAGCACCAGCGAGCAGAGGTCGACGCATTCGGCAACGATCATACGCTCCTCTTCGGTCGGTCCCCGGTTTTCCTTGTAGTAGAAACCGAAGGCACCGAGCACACGACCGTCGCTCTGCAGGATCGGGCTCGACCAGCAGGCCATGACCTCGTGTTCTCTTGCCAGAATGTCCGCGAGCGCCCGATACGGCAGCCAGTAAGGATCGGTGAAGATATTCTCGACCGCGATCGGCTGACCGAGAAAGGCGGCAGTACCGCAGGAGCCGACACCCGGCCCGATCGCGATACCGTCTAGTGCTGCCGAATACTCTTCCGAAATGGTTGGGCCGGCCAAAGGATGCAGATGGCCGCTGCGATCGACGGTGACCAGTGAGCAGAGCACGCCTTCGGCCATCTGTTCGGCATGACTGCAGATATGATTGCCGGCCTCCCTCACCGAGCAACCACGGGCAAGCATATCCAGTATTTCCTGTTGAAGTCGTCCCCTCACGACTGCCATCCGTCAAAATTTCCCGGTTCTAAATGACTTGGATATTGAATGTTCCGATGATGTCCGTTCAAAGGTAAGTATAAGGTTATTCTGGCAGGCGTAATTATTATAAAACGTCGATATTGTTGAGAAATATGGTTGCGAAGGTGACGCAGGTCAATGTTTCGCACCTCCGCCCGCCCTAGCGTCCGGGCAGCTCTCGGGGAATCCTATCTGCACATGACATATTTTGCCTTCCTCTCCGCGGTTCTTGCGCTTCTTCTGGCGCCGGGGCCGACGAACACGTTGATGGGCATTGCCGGCGCGCGTGGCGGCCTTGGCGCATCCGCCAGGCTTCTTCCGGCGGAGCTTGCCGGTTACCTGACGACGATCCTGCCGTTGACATGGCTGGGCGCTGAGCTTCTGGCCCGCTTTCCATCCGCTTCCGTATCATTGAAAGTGGTTGCCGCTGCGTGGGTCATGTTTCTCGCCGTCAGGCTTTGGCGCATGCCGGGCGATGCGCAAAACGGCAGCGGCGTGACCGCCGGCCGTGTCTATCTCACCACTGTGCTCAACCCCAAGGCCCTGATTTTCGGCCTCGTGCTTTTACCGGCACCGGCCGACAGCCAGTTCCTGCCGCGTCTTGGCGCCTTCTGCATCATGGTCATGGTTGTTGCCATGCTGTGGGGCGGCTTCGGCCGGCTGACCCAGGCGGGTGATGGCGGCAACAGACGGCTGCTGCTGGTCCAGCGTGCCGCCTCCATCTGGCTGGCTGTCGTATCCGTGACGCTGATTACCGGAGTGTTGCGAGCTTAAGCGAAGCGGCTGGGCGAAAACGACTTGAGATCGATAGCAGGCGGCCGATCCTGCAGAAGATCCGCCACCAGTCGCGCCGTGCCTGCCGATTGCGTTAGCCCGAGATGGCCGTGGCCGAAGGCAAAGATGACCTTTGCGCTCGCCTTTGCCCGGCCGATTGCGGGCAGGCTGTCCGGCATGGACGGTCGAAAGCCCATCCACTGCACGCCGCCTTCGGTTTTCAGGCCCGGCAGGAAGGCTTTTGCCTTTTTCAGCATCGCTTTCGAGCGCGCATAATTCGGCGGCAATGACAGCCCGCCGAGTTCCACCGCCCCGCCGACGCGAATGCCGCTCGTCAGCCGCGTAACGACGAAGCCATGACCACCGAATGTGACCTGCGTGCGCAGGTCAAGAGCATCGGAGGGGAGGGTGGTGTTATAGCCGCGCTCGGTCTCCAGCGGGATGTTTTCGCCAAGGGTTCGGGCAATGCGATGCGAGAACGCCCCGGCCGACAGCACGACCTTGCCGGCCGACCGCACCACGTCGCCCGCAAGAACGATATCGACGCCATCCGCCACCGGGCGCAATCCCTTAACCTCGGAAATCTCGATCACACCACCGCGGGCGCGAAAATTTTCGGCGAGTGCCAGCGTGTAGAGTTTCGGATCGGCGATCGAATACCAGCCGGGCGTGAACGTGCCGCGGATGAAACGGGGGGCGATGCCCGGCTGAATGCCGGCCATCTCGGCTGCATCCATATGCCGGAACTCGATGCCATGCTGTTCACGCGCCTCCCAGCCGGGCAGCGAGGCGCGGAATTCAGCATCGCTTTCGTAGACCTGCAGATTGCCTTCCTTGCGCAGCATGGGCAGCGTCTCGGTCGCGGAGAGGAAAGGTTCGAGCTCCGCCTTGGAAAGATCCATCAGGGCCGTCTGGGCGCTGGTCGAATGCGCCACGCGCGAGGCCGAACAGGCGCGCCAGAACCGGAACATCCATGGCGCGATGTTGAGCGCATAGGCAGGCGGGATGGAGAGTGGCCCGAGCGGATCGAGCAGCCATTTCGGCGCTTTTTTGAGGATGCCCGGCGAGGCAAGCGGCAGGATATCGGTAAAGGCGAAGGCGCCTGCGTTACCTGCCGAAGCACCCGCCGCCGGGCCTTCGCGGTCGATGACCGTAACGTTGAAACCGCGCATCTGCGCAGCGATGGCGACGGAAAGGCCGACGACCCCCGCCCCGATGACGACTATATCCGACCTTGCCATTTCCCTGATCGTCCCGCCTCGCGCGGCCGTTTCCCGGCTTCGCGCATGTTCCCCTTGTTCTGATGCGACAAAGCCCTCCGCGTGGGAGGGCTTTGCATGTTCGAATATCAGGCCTTGCAGGTCTGAACTGCGCCGGGCAGCTTGCTCCAGTCGGCATACCAGCTGTCGAAGAGTTTCAGCTGCGCCTCGACATAACCGCGCTGGCTGTCGGAAAGCACATCGGTCTCGATGAAGTTCAGGGCAAACTCCTTGTTCCCCTTCAATACCATCATGTGCTTGAAATAAAGCACCAGATCCGGACCTTCGTCGAAGGAGGAAAGCACACCGAGCGCCTCTTCCAGCTCCTTGGCGCGCACACGTGCATCCGCATCGCCCTTGGCGGCAGCCTGGGCGAGATTGCACAGATGCAGCACTTCCTTCGGCAGAACATTGCCGATGCCGGTGATGGCGCCGGTTGCGCCGCAATTGACGTAACCATGGTAGACGGCGGTATCGACGCCGATCATCAGCGTCACGTCGTCGTCACGGCTGGTGATGTTCTCGGCCGCGTAACGCATGTCTTCCGGACCACCGAATTCCTTGAAGCCGACGAGGTTCGGATGTTCTGCGCGCAGCGCGAAGAACAGGTCGGCGCGGGTGGCAAAGCCGTAATAGGGGCTGTTGTAGATGACCGCCGGAAGATCCGGAGCCGCCGAGAGGATTGCCTTGAAATGGGCCTTCTGGGCAGAGATCACCGAACCGCGCGACAGGACGCGCGGGATGACCATCAGGCCTTGTGCGCCGACCTTTTGGGCGTGGGCAGCAAGCGCCACGGCCGAAGCCGAATTGATCGCACCTGTGCCGACGATGACCGGAATGCCGGCCTTCACCAGGCGCTCGACGCCTTCCATGCGCTGCGCGTCGGTGAGAAGCGGCCAGTCACCCATCGAGCCGCAATAGACGACAGCCGACATGCCGGCTTCGATCAGTTGCTTGCCCTTGGCCACCAGCGCGTCGAAATCCGGTGTGCGGTCGCTTTTGCAGGGGGTCATCAGTGCCGGTACGACGCCGGAGAAAATCTTCGATTTCATCTTGCAAGTCCTCGATATCAAAACGGCCGGCGGAGACGATTCCTAACCTTCGGCCTTGGCCTCTGGATCACAGAATACGCCTTCCATTTTCTTTGTCGACAAAAAAAATACAAGATGTCAAAGATCAATATCGAGCCGGTCGTTGCGGGTCAGAAGCCGGCCGATCTGTTCGACGATCTGCTCGCCATGCGCCTTGCCGAGACGGTCGGCCTCGGTCACGTCGCGCGCCTCGACGGCGGCGATGATTTCCTCATGCTCGTCGACATAACGCGCCGGCAGGCGGTCCTCGTAGGACTGGTAATAGAGGCGCAGCATGCGGCGGCCCTCGCCGAGCAGCCGGTCGAAAAAATTGGCGTAATAGGCATTGCGGCCGGCAGCGGCGATAGCCGAATGGAAATCGGCATTGGTGGCGATCATCGCCAGCGCATCCTGCGCCGCCACCGCCGCGCTGAACTCCGCCTGCCGCTCGCGGATGATAAGAAGATCGTCTGCCCTGTGATGCTGGGCAGCCAGCCGCGTGGTGACGCGGTACATCAGCACCAGCGCATCGAAATAGGCGGGCATGCCGAGAAAATCGATATTCGACACCATGGTCGAGCGGTTCGGCAGGGTCTCGATCAGCCCTTCGCCGGCAAGCCGCACAAGCGCCTCGCGGATCGGCGTGCGCGACATGCCGAAACGCGCCGCAAGCTGCACCTCGTCGATGGCGCTGCCGGGAACAAGCTTCAGGTCGAGAATTTCGTCACGCAACAGATCATAGACCAGTTTGACCCCGGAGCCGCGCTTGCGTTCCGTGATCTGGCTCGAATCGTCATTGGTCATCTGCACCTCGCTTGTCGACATGATGTCTTTTCATGTTAGCGCATTAGGCGTGAGGCGTTAAGCCAAAGGCACATCGTTCTCCTCGGCTTGCTCCATCAACGAGTTGATGACAAGGCACCGCAGGCGCGAGCGGCGCCGGGACATGGATGTAAAAGCGACGATGACGGCAATTCTGCCGCAATTTGACGGCGGGCAGGCCTGATTATCGGCCAGCTCGAAATCGAGACACATCTAATTTCGGATAAATGTCATTATCTCTTCATTTTTCTCAGATTGAGGTTGATCCTGAAAAAATCCTCGGTATATATCGCGCCGTTCCAACGTTTTTGGGTCCGCAGCGACACAGAACATCCTGAAGGACAGGTGGCCGAGTGGTTTAAGGCGCACGCCTGGAACGCGTGTGTACGTGAAAGCGTACCGTGGGTTCGAATCCCACCTTGTCCGCCATTATTCTTCGTAAAATATTGATTTTTCTATGTTTTCCAAGGTTGGCGATTGCTGGCCCATCACACCATTTTTTCGTGATTTTTCTCTAGGCTCGGATTGTCATTTCCGGGTGCGGTCGGGTACACCCCTTATTACGGGCTCGAAAGGTCCATACGCAAGAGGTGCTAAATTTCTCTGTTCGCCGATAGGCGAAAGGATTTAGCATGCAAACTGCCATTCCGCGCCGGCCAAAGAGCCCGGATCAACTCTCCCCCACCAATCGATACGCTGCTCAGAAGGCAGGCTTGGATGAACCGACGACGGATCTCTTCTGCGTCGGCGACCATAAGGCAATCTCTGCGGCCACGAAGGAAAGCCCGAAGAAGAAGGAGTTGGGCGAGGTACGCGAACCCGCTGCGCTTAAAGCGGCTCCCTCGGACCTTGGACCGTTCCTGTCCGATAAAGACGTGGCGCAGCGCTACGGCGTCAAAAAGCAGACCATTTGGAGCTGGGCGAAAAGCTCTCCGACGTTCCCGAAGCCCACGAAATTCCAGGGTACGACCACTCGGTGGTGCCTTGCGGAACTTATCGAATACGACCGCCAGGAGATGGAGACCGCCGGCTTGCTTCCGAAAAAGCAGATCATGGACTGTCCGCTGGCACGAAAGGCATGGAAACCGCATGACCAACGCGAATGCTTTCCCGATCTACGAATATCAGATGCATGTCACGCATGCTCGGGCACGCCACCCGAAAACGGTCAACGCTATGCTCCAGCACATATGGCAATTCCTCGAGCTGACGGGGAACATCGACTTCCGGAATATCGATAAAGAGGCGATTGTGCGCTACAAGGACAAGCTCGAGGAGCAGGGGGCTTCCGGCAAAGAACTGGCACTGAAAACAATCGTCAGTTCGTTCGGCCATTTGAAAGATTTCTTCGAATGGCTCGCCAAGCAGCCTGGATATGAGAACGTGCCGGCCCACCTGCATGAATATTTCACGCCGCAGCGTCGTCTCGTAAATTCCGCCAATGTCCCGAAAAGCAAGGACTACCCCTCACACGAGGAAATCCTGTTGGTTGTAGGTGCGATGCCTGCCAATACATTTCTTCAGCGCCGAAACCGGGCACTGATCGCTTTTGCCTAACTCTAACCTCCCGCGGGCGCTCGGTCAGGATCACTGGGATGATGGCGCATCCCGCATTGTTAACCTCAAGTGCTCCATGACGCGTGCTTCGATCTCGGCAGCGGCCTTGTCCCGGTCTCGTAGATCTATCGCGTAGCGTTTCCGCAGCAGGAACCAGAACTTCCGCAGCTCATCCGGCCTCAGCCTGGATTCTCCGGCAACGAACTGAGCCGCAAAATCGCCCGGCTGGCGGCACACAAAACAGCCGGCCATGTAGTCGGCCCTGCCGAACACATAGACCGGCTTCTCATGCAGCAGAGCCTCAGCGCCGACGCCGGAATTGACGACGCAGACGGCCAAGGCTTTCGGGATGATGGCGTGAATGCTGGAATAGACCTGGACCACTCGCCCCTCGGCAACAAGCTTCGACAGAAACCGCGAAACCTCCGACGTCGTGCAAAGCGGGTGCCGCTTGATAACGACGGAAAGTCCTTTCGCCTCGGCCGTCCGAACGACCTCTTCCACCATCTCGAACAGGCTGAGATAGGCAAGCTGGCTGACGGCATCGCCGATCAACTGCAAGGCAACGAAGATGAAGTTTTTCGGCAGGTCCTCGTTGTCGGCCACGGAAGCCTGCCGGTATTTCGACAGATTGCCGCCGATAACGCGCCGTTTTTCTTCTTCGAAAAATGCGTCGGCTTCCTGCTGATCGACAGCCGCAGCGCGCAATTGTTCCAACGAAAAATCCGAAAACTCCGACCAGCCCGCATAACCGCGGCTATCGAAGCTGAAGAGAGACGGCCTGTCGGTTTCCTTGAAATGGAGCCCCAGATTGCCGCGCGATATCGTGTGGTAGGAAAAGCTGGGGGCGGGGAGGTCGATGAAGCCGTGAGTTCTGAGACGGCTCCTGACAGCATAAGGGACCTTATTGTTTTCGAAGGCTGCCAACATGGCCGAAAGACCGAACCTGATATCGGCGCGAAACCCTGGATAGTCGATCTTGTTTCTGCGGAAGGCTGCGGCGGGCATAAGGATTACTGGCCGTTTGTCCAAAGGTGTGCGCGCTCCCGCGGCGCGGGCCAGAATATCCTCGTTCGCCATGCCGACTGCACAGCCATAATCCTCAGTCTCGTTGATAAGCGAGACGACCTCGGCCGTAAGCTGGCGTGCCTTCGCCATGCCCGCGACATGGGGGTGTTTCAGAAACGCCAGCGCGCCATGCAAATCAAAGAGGCTCAGTCTAGCAGCAACAACATCGACGAGATGTTCTTGCGAGAGAGACCTGTTTTTCTCCACCTTCGCCAACTGTGCGACAAGAAGCGTAATCGCAGCCGCAAAAATCTCCTCTCGATCACAGGCTTCGGCGGAAAGTGCTGTTGATAGAGGAAGCGTAAGGTCAACGTAGTCAGGCTCGGCCCGCATGAAAATCAAACCGTCCTCGGCAAGACGTTGATGATAGCTCAGCTGGTCAGCCTGCTCTTGGGCCAGGTCTCCCGACGAGTCTCCTGCAGCATCACCGGCAAGCCTCGATGCCGCCTCGGCCAATAAGGCTGCAGCGCCTGCTGACAAATGCGGATGCCGCCGAATCTCCTCGAGCCGCCGAGAGTGTCCAGGATCGACCACCTTCGCGATGTAGGTGCTGACGGCCCAAAAAGTGAGCTGTTTCCGTTTTGCATATCGGAAAAAAATGTCCTCAGCCGCTGCCGGTCGCCCGGCGTGATATTCGATGAGAAGACGACCTTCAAAGATAAGAGCGGAGGCCTTCCTTGTGGTGTTCAAGGGAGGCAAAAGCCATGCAGCGGCGGCGAGAATGATACGCATGACGGGTAAGTTCCGGCCAGCGCGTACTCTTCTCTCCACAAACCCAATCATACCACCACCTAAAGCTGATCATTCGCTGCGATGGCGACGTATAATATCAAAAGGTCCGCTGCCGCGAGTAATATCGAAGGAAAAAGGTACGCGGTGTCATCGTCTCACACTACGCCATTTCAAGATCGTGCATGCGGACTTAGCTGCGACAGCCCCACCGAAAACAACGTCTATCATCGCTGCGGCATATCCATCCTCATAGGAAACAAGATAGCCGCCCTGAGGGCGGCTAAAAACAGGTGGTCAACAGACTAACCGTTATCCAGCCTTGGCCAAGCTCTCCTGCCTCTTACGCTCGGCTATCTCTCCGTCGATGGCGTCTATGCGGTCTCTGATATTTTTCCACGTGCCGATGGGAATATCATCCATATCTGGAGCGCACGGCTCATCTAATGCGCATGGGAATGATTGTTCCGAGGGGCGAAAATCGAGGCCAGGGTCGCGCCGGACATAACTCACCTCCAACGATGTAACGCCGTAGGTGTGATCGGGAAACCAATAGGTGCCGCTATAATTATTGAAATGGAGGTGAACCGGCGCATGTGTCGTGTCGATCTTGCGCATGACCGATAGATAACGAGCGAAAGCTGCTACATCAGGCCGGATACCGTGAAACTCTACGATAATCTGTTTGAACGCCTTCAGATCTTCGACGCTCATGGCTTCGAAGACATCCCATTCGGAACCTTCGATGTCGATCTGCAGAATCGCATCTTTTCCGTTCGGGATACGGGTCGCAATGACATCCGAAATGCTTTGCCAATCTTCCGGTAAATTCGCGCCGGCTCCAATATTAGCCTTCGTAAAAATTAAGTTTGGATGTTCATCCGGATGGTTTTCGATGGTCCCGTCATACTGATAAACTTTATAACCCCGTTCTGCCATTTCGAGATCCCAAGGGGATTTCAAAGACACGCCCAGGCTTAACGCCACCCCATCTCGACCAGGGTCGAGCATCACATAGCCCCCATCGTTAGCGCCGCCGATCCGCACCATATCCAAACCGGCCGCCGATCGCGGGAAGAGGAGGCGCAGCATTGCGTTCCAGTTCTGCATATGCCTGATGTAGGGGATAAGGATGATATTCGATTTGGGGCGCCACTTAGCCCGCTTGAGGATAATGTCGTAAAGTTCCTGCTGCTGAAGAGATACACCAATCTTGTTCATAAAGCGCTTCCCAATGACACTCACAGAATAATGTACGGAGCGTTACGCAGAGGCAACAGGTCACAGTGACATATACGCGCAATTTAGAAGATTCGCGATTCACCCTTTCCGCCGTGTCCAAATGGCTGTCTCTCGGCTGTGGGCGGTTTACGACCTTGGACGTGATGTCTAAGATCGCCCGGCAATTAAAAGGGAATATGAATGGGCTTATACGACACCATCAGGGCGCTGCAATCTGCCAAGCAGGGGTCACGCGACTTGGATCTGGAAGTGGCCACTATCTTTGGCTGGGGCACAGCAAAGGTAGAGACCACCGATAAGGCTAGTGGCTTTTCGGTCTACAAGACCGTGTGGATTGACCCGAAGACATCACAACCTGGGTTCGTTCCGCATTATACGACCGACCTGCAGGCAGGTTATGAACTGTCGGTAGAAATCTCCCCTCAGGGTGCTTGCGCCATTGTGATTGAATCTGACGCAGCCCGAGTTACCTTCGAGGGAGAGGATTTGGTTTACCACAAAGATCCAGCAGTCGCCCTTTGCATCGCCTGTTTAAATTACGCTTCACGTCATGCGTAGAAGCTGGGGGCCCATATCGAGACGTGCTCCAAGTGGAGATAGGATTTCTCGCGCAGGTAAATTTTGACAAATCGAACTGGTTTATCAAGGTCGATCTCTACGACTAAGCGATCATCACCCGCACCGAAAAAAATGCGATCATCTGGGGAATAAACGTCAGTGTACTCCTTGCCGTCTGCTGAAACCGAGATTGCAATCCTTGCTGCTCGAGCAGCGTGATCATCTGATCTGTTATCTATTTCCACTCGTCGAATCAGATAAGCTGCATCGAGATTCACGGTCAGGCTTGGCACATCATCCTTGTTCGTGTGGAAATGCACTTTTCCTAGAGGCTTCGGCCCAAATGGTTTCGGAGCGAAGCCTTTCCAAACGCTGCTGGGGATACACTTCGCGCCAATGGCTACGTTCCTCAGGTTGATCGACGGGGCAATCGGCCACTCTCGACTGAGGACACTACTCAACTTCTCAGCAAGGCCGAGCCTTTCGAGCGATTTGCGCAGTTCAAGTTCAGCCAGGGGCATGACGACGTTGGAGAGGTGGCATCCGTCGTAGAGGACTTCAGTTCTGGTAACATATCCGACGTCGATCAGATGATCGAAGACTGTTATATGCTCGATCCGGCCTTCGACGACTTTTTGGGCCAATAGTTCATTGAACCGTTTCGCGGCGTAATTCCGCTCAAGGACGCCGCCAACTGTGGGGAAACTCGGATGGTAATTAACCTTGCCGGGAGGCGATGAGGGGATAGGGCCCCATATCACACAAGGGATATCATACTTCTTCACAAGCGAGTTGACCGCATCTAGGTATTTATTCACGACCTTGGCCACCTCCACATCAAGCGAAGTACCGTTTATGATTGCGTTTCTTACTATGTGCACGCGACAGTCGATTTCGCCGAAGCTCAAAAGCAGACAGCCGTATTCTTCCCTGCGGCGATCAAGATGATCCGTTATCTTTTCGATAGCCCGCGTAGATGTTCCCGGCTTGCTCAATCCATAAGCGGTCGCAGGGCCTACATGCAGGAGGTCGACGCCGGCAAAGACGCTCTTTTCCGAGGAAAGGTTATTGTAACCCGACCAGAATTGCGAGTGACTGTCACCGGCTGCGAGTATCCTATCTCGATTACCTCTGGGATCAGTAACTCCACGAAACGCTCTTATAAGTCGGCTGATCGGCATGCTGAGAGAACCCGTCGTCGGTGAATCAAAATCGATGAGAGTTATAGCCGACAGACAAAGCCTCGCGATAGGATAATAAACCGCACGTCTCTGCTCCATATTTTGACGCAGCGTATATGCGGCCGGGTGACCTGTTGGAGGCTAATGTGGATAGAGTCGGTGAATCAGTTGAGCTCGTGAGGACTGGACGGCAAAAATCTCATAATCTTGCCCAATCAGATTAAAGAGACCTGACGGCCTCACCAGTTTGCCCATTGGAGACGCGAAGGGTGATTGTGGCATAACGATAAATGAAGTTGAAGACGTGTTCCCACTAGCGGTTGTGCGCTTTTGCCGATCCTGAATGAACGACGACACTTCACCACCGTTTACACCCGCGGCACGGTCTTTATATCTGTGTGTCACGAATTTAATGGAATCAGGTGGATTAGGTGAAGCTTAATAAGGAACAGCAAAATTCCATCCTAGGATCGAGCTATAACACGTATCGGGCGTTGATTGCTTACCTTGCGAAACGCCGCGCTTCCAGTTCTGAAACTCCGCTCGACAAAAGCAAGACGGTTGCTGTTAGCGTCTACGACGACCAGATCGACTCTCATCAGCCTCTTCTGCGAAAGCTCTACCGAGACAACATACAAGGTATGAGTGATGTCAATCGACTCTGGACCGAGCGATATCTTTTCTGGGGTGCCAAATTCGGTCGTATTGATCGTCTCGCTGCGAAGGCTATGCAGAACGACGCTCCCGCTTGGTTCGTCGAGGACAGCTACATACGGAGCGTTGTAGGCTCGCTCGTAAATGAGAAAAAAGAATATAGTCTGAGCTGCAGCCTCACTTTCGATGATCTGGCGCCGCACTATGATGGTAATTATCCGAGCAGGATTGAGCAGATAATCCAGGCTCAACAGCCAATGGAACTTGCAGAGACAGCGGAGATCCGGCGTCAAATTGATTTCATAGTCGACACAAGGCTGACCAAATACAACGATCAGCCGATTATGGACGATGTTTGCATCGGAGCGCGGGACAAGAAGGTCCTGATCATATTGCAGAGTTACGGTGACGCTTCAGTTGAAGTTACCGGCGGCGACACAGCCGTATTCGAGAGGATGCTCAGCGACGCCATAAAGGAAAATCCCGACGCCGACATTCTGGTAAAGACGCATCCAGATACAATAATCAAATCGAATCGCAGCTACATAAACGACAGAAGCGACAAACTTCATTTTCTCAATTTTCGTATCAATCCCATTTCGCTTCTACGTTATGTGGACAAAGTCTACGTATATTCATCGCAGATGGGATTTGAGGCCCTCCTGCTTGAAAAGAAGGTTAAGGTATACGGAACGCCATGGTACGCAGGCTGGGGACTGACCGAGGATGTCAAACCGGTAACGAGGCGTGCGGATCATCCGAGAACCATCGAGCAACTCTTCAAAGCCTTCTATCTCGATTATTCACACTACTTTGATGTAGATGGTACCGAGACAACCCTCGAACGGGCGAGCGAAAACATATTGTCGCTGCGCAAGCAGTTCTTTGATGAAAAATATCGCGCAAAAAAAGTGCTAATCATAAAGCTGGACGGGATTGGCGACTACATCCTGGCGCGTGACCCAATGCGCTCACTCAAGAATTCCGAGTACCTAAAGGGGGCCGAATTCTCGCTTCTCGGCGATTCGGGATATCGCGGTGTACCGGAAGCATTGGATGGAGACTTTTTCACGAACTTCAAGTGGGTCAACAGACGTGCCAACCGCTTTATGAATTGGTTGGAAGGACTGCGACAGGACGCTGACGGTACGCTCCGTAAGGTCCTTGATGTTCTGTCGTACCTCTATCTGGTTTACTCGTTAGGCATTAAAACAGGCATCCGGAAATCGGACTACGATTGCATCATTGTATGCTGCTGGAATCGTCGTTTGCGCAACACTATTCTTCTGTTCCTTCATTGGATGAAGCCCAAATATACGGTTGGTTTGGCAACGATGGACTTCAAGAGGTCGAGATACTCAATCTCGATTCCCATTTCAGGCGACCATTTGAAGTATTTTCGCTACGATCTGGAGAAGGCTTTCTTCGGTGCGTTGGCACCTGAAAAAAAATCGTTGCCGTCGTCTCAACAGCTAAAGACGACCTCCGTCGTCATGGTGGTTGGAGCATTTCACGCCAAGCGGCGTTGGCCAATCGAGCGTTATCTCGAAGTAGCGTCTTGGCTCTCGAAGGAACACGGACTAGCTGTTACCCTAATCGGTGAAAGTGAGCTACCGACGACGGTTCCCAAGGATATAGCCGGCGACAAGAATATCACGCTCTCACTCGGCAGACTCCCGATCGAACAGGTGGTCTCCTTGATTTCTTCCAGCTCTTTGGTGATATCAAACGATACCGGATTTTATCACCTGGCGGTTGCCCTTCATAAGCGCACCGTGGTCATTTCCAACGGCAATTCCTATTCTACTTTCTTGCATTATCCAGAAACACACCCCGATGCCGTCAACATAAGGGAGGTGCTCGTGCCTGACTTTGAAAAAATGCTGAAAACTCAAAATATCGATAAGATTAGAGCGTTTACACGCTCATCTGACCTAGATATCGCCACCGTTACGGTCGAGAAAGTTAAGGCCGCTGTGCTCGATGTTATGAAGGTTTAATTATTGTGGCTGAAAGGTTGGTCGGCCTCGATTTTATCTTTGCTCATCTCGGAGCAAGTCAACCCATTGAATAAGCCTAAGCATACGCCATTTGGACTGTGGTATCATGGTAACTAAAAGACATTCTTATCCAAGCATTCTTTCCAAGTTCTCCGACCTGACTGCGTTGGTAGTTGGAGACTTCATGCTTGACCGTTTTGTATATGGTGCGGTCAAGCGTGTTTCACCGGAAGCTCCAATCCCCATTCTTAATTTTAATGGTGACGAGGTCATGCTGGGCGGAGCGGCAAACGTTGTATCGAACGTCGCCGCTCTCGGTGCCAATGTGATACCGATTTCGGTAATTGGAACGGATGACGCCGGAACTCAGCTCCGCACGCTTCTTAGGCTTGCAAATGTCGATCAAAGCCACCTAATTTCCAGCGCCGCGCGAAGCACGACGCGCAAAACGCGTTTTGTTGCGCAACAACAGCTTTTCCGATTTGATGAAGAAGTGATCCAGGTCCTAAATGACGCGGATCGAGAGGCGCTGGTGACGGCCTTCTCTACAGCAGTCATTTCAGCCGACATTGTTATTCTGTCCGACTATGGGAAGGGAGTTCTTTCCGATGGCGTTGCAGCGATGTTGATTGAGATCTGCAAAACTGCAGCCATTCCTGTGATCGTTGATCCTAAAGGCGCGGACTATACTATATACACTGGAGCAACTGCGGTGACGCCGAACCGCCTCGAGTTGCGTGTTGCTACTGGCTTGCCGACCTCTTCGGATGACGAAATCGTCGCCGCAGCGCGTCTCCTGTGTCAGCAATGTTCATTTGACTTCGTCGTTGCGACGCGCAGCGAGGAGGGTATGAGCATCGTGGATTCGAACACATCTGTGCATGTCCCGACGACTGCCCGAGAAGTCTTTGATGTTTCAGGTGCCGGAGATACAGTCATTGCAGCATTCTCATTGGCTTTTGCCGCAGAAGGAGAAAGAGAAGTTGCGACAGAGATTGCGAATGTTGCAGCGGGAATCGTCGTTGGTAAACGCGGCACTGCCCAGACCAGTCGGGATGAACTTTTAAGCAACCTTACATTTGGTTGGCGCGATCATGCCCGCGAGGTCCTTGACACGACGGCGGCAGCGAACCTGTCAGCTGCGTGGAAGCATGAAGGCCTTACGGTTGGTTTCACAAACGGTTGTTTCGACATACTGCACGTTGGTCACGCCTCTCAGCTGGCCGATGCCCGATCTCATTGTGATCGCCTAATTGTCGGGCTTAATACAGACGCATCGGTTAGGCGCAACAAGGGGCCAACCCGCCCGATCAATTCGGAGCTTGATCGAGCAGCAATGCTACTAGCTCTCAAAGCTGTGGATGCGGTTGTCCTTTTCGACGAAGACACGCCGCTGAACGTCATCAGTTCTGTTTTGCCGGATGTCTTGGTTAAAGGTGGTGACTACACGATAGATACGGTAGTTGGTGCCGATGTGGTGCTCAGCAACGGTGGCCGCGTTCATATTTCCCCAACGGTGGACGGATATTCCACCACGGCGACACTTCGTAAGATGTCGTCCAGTTCTCCTGAAAAAAGGAATGCCCAATGATCAAGCTGGACGACTATCTCAGCCAGTCGCTTGATGCTCTAAATGACTTGAAGGCCGCCCGCCTCGATGAAAAAGCAGATCAAGCCGTCATCACGATTGTAAACGCATTGCGCGCGCATAAGCCGCTGCTGGTTTGTGGCAATGGGGGGTCGGCTGCGGATGCTCAACATATTGCGGGTGAACTTGTCGGCCGGTTTCTCAGGGAACGTCGCGCATATAACGTTATAGCCCTCAGCACTGATGCAGCGGTATCAAGCGCTTGGAGCAATGACTACCAATACGAAACGCTACTCGCTCGACAGGTCCAAGCGTATGGCTCGCAAGGCTCTGTGCTGCTTGCAATATCGACGTCAGGGAACTCGCGAAATGTCGTGGCCGCGGCCGAAGCTGCTCGTGCGATCGGCATGTCGGTGATTTCTCTAACTGGGCGGGGCGGGGGAGCGCTGGCCTCATTGTCTGACGTTTTGTTGGATGTCCCTTCCAGTTTCACGCCAATGATACAGCAGGGGCACCTTAGTATTTACCATTTCCTGTGCGGCGCGATCGAAAGCCGAATGGAGGAGTAAATTGAGCCTTCAATTCGTAAATGATCCCAGACTGGAAGAGGCAGATAAAGGTCTCTGGATTGAGTTAAGGGGAGATAGTGCATGTTTCGCAGGCCGCCCAGCTCTTTTCCTTGACAGAGATGGTGTCATCAACGTTGATTGTGGTTATCCCTCAAAGCCATCCGAAATAGTAATTCTTGAGAGTATCGTCTCGACGATAAAGCTCGCGAATGATGCTGGCTGGGCAGTTGTGGTTGTGACAAATCAATCCGGCATAGCAAGAGGTTACTTCACCTGGAAGGATTTCGCGGCCGTCACCGCACACATTGATTGGGAATTGGAGCGACGCGGCGCTCGGATCGATGCAGTTCTCGCGTGCGGATACCACGAGAATGGATACGTCCCTTTGGATGTAGCCAACCATCCGATGCGGAAGCCGCAACCCGGAATGTTTATTGAGGCTCAGAAGCTTCTGCAGATCAATCTTCACCAATCAATCATGATTGGTGACAAGGTCACCGATTTTGAGGCTGCTGAAGCGGCAGGAGTTACTACCTCGTATGAGCCCGTGAAGACAAAATAAAATCCCTGAGTATCATCTTTGGGCGCTATTCGTCAGCAGTCACACAGGCGTACGTAACCAAACGTCACTTAACAACGTCACGAACTTGGCTGAGAAAACAAACCACCCCGCATCGCCGTCATCAGCGCTGCAATACACAAAGCAATCTGAGGAGTGGCGGCCTGTACATAGCGATCGTCATTTATTCGAGCGCTACCTCTTCTGTCCTCCCAACTGCTTCCCAAACGCGCGCGTGGGCAAAGCTCTTCAGCGAACTGAAAGGCGTGGCCCAGATTGGACGTGTAGAACGGCACTTTTCTGGGATCTGGTGAATCCCCCGAATGCCAAGGCTCCTTCGCTTTTTTTTCTCCCTTAGACACGTCGCTTAACGACTTCGTTCGCCTTGCCCATCCGAGTAATTGCGCAAGTTGTTCGTCCAAAACGCGTGTGCCCTCGTTCGCCGAATTCAGGTCCTTGATTACATCAACGATATTCATGACCACCTCCTTTCACGGTAGCGGTTCATCGCCACGGCATACTTCATTCAGTCTGGCACTCTCACCCATATATGCCTCCTCTATAATATCAGCTAGCGTACGGGGTCATCTGATTTTTTGCCCTAATCGCCATAGCGCCAGATCAAGCGCTGTCACGTATTTATTTTTGGCTAGGCTCCGTCATCAACAGCTCTAAGTAACCCGCGCCAAGCTTAATCGTGATGTTGGCTTACCAGCCCGAGATTGGCCCATCGTCTATCGATCGCAGCAATACCTCTCCCATTAGCATCATCACTCGTCGCTGCTCCAGCAGGTCCGTTCGGTGCTACGCCGCCTTTACCGCGTTCTTGATCGTATGCGCCAGCGCCCGCTCGGCCAGATCACGCGGATAGCCGCTCTCCGATGCCCAGTTGCGGAAACTCGAACGAAAACCGTGGGCGGTGGCGAGGCGGCCGGGAGTGTCGCTTTCGATCTTTTTATCGCGCAGGAACTTGGTCAGGACCATGTCCGTCATCGGCTTGCATGAGCGCGAAGGAAAGACCAGGCCTTCGCCGGTTTCTGACTTGTCGAGCTGTCTCTCCAGGATTCCGACTGCCCTAGGTCCGAGTGGCACACGATGCAGGACCTTGCCTTTCATGCGGGCCGCGGGAATGGCCCAGATCGCATTGGAGAAGTCGATTTCATCCCATAGCATCTGGCGCAACTCGCCGGACCGGCGGGCCGTGAGGATCAGGAGCTCCAACATCAACCGTGAAACAGTCTCTCCCTCCTGCAGCATCGAGATGAATGCCGGCAGCTCGCGCCAGGGCAGGGCCGGCTGATGTTCGACACGCTCGCGCTTACCGGGTTGCTTCGGCAAGATCTTGTCCACGACGGTGACGGGGCTCGCAAGAATGAACCCGTTTGCCGCTGCCCAGTTCATGACGGCATCGCAACGCTGTTTGATGCGGGCGGCCGTTTCCACCTTCTTGAGCCAGATCGGCTTGAGGTACGCGGCGAAGTCGGCAGGGGTGAGGTCGTTGACCATTCGCTTGCCGATTTTCGGAAAGACGTGCTGCTCGAGCGACGTCATCCATTGTTCTGTGTGTTTGGTATTGCGAAAGCCTTCCGCCTTGTCGGCATGATGCTGGCGGGCGGCGACTTCGAAGGTTGGTACCGAAGCCAGGCGTGCTATTTCGCGCTCCTGCGCTCGCCGTAGGTCGAGCGGGTCCTTGCCGCCGTCGATAGCTCCACGCGCTTCCATGGCCTTGAGGCGGGCATCGCGGATGGAGATAGTCGGTAGCTGCCGAGTCCCATTTCCCTGCGCTTGCCGGTTCCTGGTGACACGAAACGCAGGAGCCGTTTTCCGGTGCCGGCCGACGTCTCTGTGGGGACGAGGTAAAGGCCTGGCACAGTGCCGTCGGAGACAGGCTTGTCTTTCGGCTTGATCTTCCGCGCCTTCGCGTCGCTCAACATTTTTCGATCCTCAAATCACCCGGTAGGCCGCTCTCTAGCTCTCTAGCTCGCTACAAGATGGGATATTCGGTGATGTGAGGTGAGCTTTCTTGAGGCAGGTAAACACAGAAATATTTTTGCTTACAGATGTTTATGGTATCATTAGGCATGGAAATGCGATGATCTGAGATAGTCTAAATGGCAATCATATTGTCTGCCATTTTTGTAGAACGAGTGTCGTTCTTTGAGGCAAGTTTCGGCGGTCGGTGTGTGATGGTTGAGTGAGTATCTCAGGTGTTCTTGTTGGAAAAATCAATGATAAAGTCGCTGTTACGTGTCACTACGATGGTTTGATTGGTGTCTGCTGAATGGCAGTCTTCGCGTGAAATTTTGTGAAGTCTTCCGGTTGCGCAGTGTCTGCGCCTAATTTGTTTCCAACGTGAAGAAGGGTTTTCATAGGTCCGAGAGGCTGACCGTTACGGAACCGCATTGTGCCTCACAGCTGAAAGGCATCCGTTGCAATGGACTTTGACAGATTAAGAAGTTTCAATAAATAATGGTGCCCGGAGGCGGATTTGAACCACCGACACGCGGATTTTCAATCCGCTGCTCTACCAACTGAGCTATCCGGGCATCCTAGGCTTATGTGAAGCCTGCCGGTCGTTTGAGACCGTCCGGAGGATGTAACCCCCGGGAGCGAGCGGGGTTATAACATCTTGTTCGGCCATGTCCAGCACCCCCGGCCGACTTTTTTGACAGGTTTGCGAAAATTCCGAATTTACCTGCAAAATCAGTCGGAAAAGGGTGGCTCTCGGAGGCCGGGAGCGGTTGCTGCTGTGGATAAATGCCAAATTTTGCCGCGGCAGGACGGGTTGCTGTGAGCGTATTTCCCAAAACCGGTTGCCGGTTTTGGGGGACAGGCGCGGAAACGGGACGCCGAGGCTCGGGAAGCACGTCCGGCTGGTGGTAATGCGCATCATCTTCTGCAGGGCGTGTTTCGGCCTGTCTCGGAAATGTGGATGATGCGATAGCGGGGGTGCCGAAGCCGGTTGGCTGTCGGAGGGGAAAAGGCTCAGTAAGAGACACACCGCTGTCGAGCGCAGGGGCGCAATGGCAGCGGGGCAGGGGCTGTGCCACCTACCCTGACTGTAGGCGATTACTCGCGTCCGTCGCGATCGTCATCCGCCTTGCTTTCGTCGTCTGCCACCGGAATGGTGTAGGAGCCTTTCAGCCAGCGCGACAGGTCGAGCGTGCGGCAGCGTTCGGAGCAGAAGGGATAGTCCTCGCGGGAAGAGGGCTTGCCGCATTCCGGGCAGGGCCGGGCTTTCCTGAGCGGCTCGACCTTGCCGCCCGTCTTGATCGGTTCGGATGTCATGGGAGCTACTCCTCTTTCGTCAAATCGTTTGAGCAATGCGTGCAGAACGCCTTTAGAGCAATTCCAGCAAAAGTGGGAACCGGTTTTGCGTCCGGAATTGCGTTAAGACAAAGAGGTAGAGCGATTTCGCGTTTCGAAGAAAGGCGGAAATGCACTAGCGCCGACAAAGCTTTGAAATCAGGCTTCGGGCCAGCCCTGCGCCACATCGAACCCTTCGCCGGCAAGCAGCGTCGTCACGTCATAGAGCGGCAACCCGACGACATTGGTGTAGGAACCGACGAGTTTCTGCACGAAGGCGCCGGCAATGCCCTGTATGGCATAGGCGCCCGCCTTGCCGCGCCATTGGCCCGACGCGATGTAGTTGTCGATCTCGCGGGTCGAAAGCCGCTTGAAGCGCACTTTCGTCTCGACCACCTTCTGGCGGAACTGTCCGCCGGGCGTGACCAGGCAGATCCCGGTATAGACCCAGTGGCCGCGGCCCGAAAGCAGATGCAGCGCGGAAAACGCTTCTTCCGTATACTCGGTCTTTTCGAGGATGCGGCGGCCGACGGCAACGACCGTATCGGCCGACAGGATATAGCTGTGCCGCCAGGTCGGGTCGTCCTTGATGGCGCGATAGGCGGCCTCGGCCTTTTCGCTCGACAGCCGACGTGCGAGCGAGCGGGGATGCTCGGCACGCTTCGGTGTCTCATCGATATCCATCGGCATCAGCCGGGCAGGCTCTATGCCGATCTGGTTGAGAAGATCCAGGCGGCGTGGAGAACCCGATGCCAGTATCAGCTTTTGCTCAAGCGCCATTTCAGGCCTTATCCCGCCGAAAAAACTTACTTGAAGCGATAGGTAATACGGCCCTTGGTCAGGTCGTAAGGGGTCATTTCGACCAGAACCTTGTCGCCGGCGAGAACGCGGATACGGTTCTTGCGCATGCGGCCAGCCGTATGGGCAATGATTTCATGCTCGTTTTCGAGCTTCACCCGAAAAGTCGCATTCGGCAGCAGTTCCGTGACAACGCCCGGAAATTCAAGGACTTCTTCTTTAGCCATGTATCGGTTTTCTTTCTGTCTAAGGTCGGGCAGGCAGGAAATTTTCGTCCGCCGCCTCGAAATTTGCGCGGAAACTACACAATCGCGTCCGGTTTGTGAACCACGCCTAATAGCTATTCTTCTGGACGCACAATTTAGCCGCCTAACCGCTTGCCGGCGGTGCGCGCCTGATGGGTTTCATTCGTTTGTCGATCAGCTTCCACAGATGGTCTCGCACCTGGCGATAGGCATCCAGCCGCTGCTCGCGCGTGCCCGTCACCACCGTCGGGTCCATGGTCGGCCAGTAGACAACATCCACGGCATGCGAACGGGTCAGTTCCAGTGCCGTATGGTGCGCTTCCGGGGCAAGCGTGACGATCAGATCGAAGAAGTCGTCTTCGATCTCCTCCAGCGTGCGCGGCTTGTGCGGACGCTTTTGGCTGAGCGAAAGCCCCACTTCTTCCAGCACGACATCGACGAAGGGATCAGGCTCGCCGGAACGGACGCCGGCCGACTGTATATAAATATCGGGTTGCAGCAGGCTTTTTGCAATGGCTTCGGCCATCGGCGAACGGATCGAGTTCTGCCCGCACATGAACAGGATCGCCGTCGGGATACCGATTTCCTGTTTCCGGTTCGGTGCGTCGGCGGTCATCTCAGCCACGCCAGTAGAGAACGCAGACGAGTGTGAACAACCGCCGGGCAGTATCGAAATCGACGCCGATCTTGCCGTCCAGTCGATCCATCAGGGTTTGCGAACCTTCGTTGTGAATGCCACGGCGGCCCATGTCGATCGCTTCGATCCGCGATGGCGTGGCGGTCTTGATCGCCTCGTAATAGCTCTCGCAGACCATGAAATAGTCCTTGATGATCCGGCGGAACGGCGTGAGCGACAGGATATGGGTGGCGACATCCTGATCCGCCTCGGTGGTGATCGTGAGCACCAGCCGTGCGTTCACCAGAGAAAGCCGCAGCTTATACGGCCCGCCGGCATGGCCGAGCGGCGTGAACGAGTTTTCCTCGACGAGATCGAAGATCGCGACCGCGCGCTCATGTTCCACGTCGGGGGTGGAACGCCCGATCGAGTCGTCCAGAACGACATCGCAAAGACGAAACTCCCCCTGGCCCATCCGTTACTCTCCGGGGTTGAGGCGAATGGAGACGGAACGGGCATGCCCGTCCAGCCCTTCGGATTTCGCCAGCGTGATCGCCGCCGGCGCAAGCTGCCTGAGCTGTTCTGCGCCCAAACGCAGGATCGACGACCGCTTGACGAAATCGAGCACGCCGAGACCGGACGAGAAGCGCGCCGAACGCGCCGTCGGCAGGACATGGTTCGACCCGCCGACATAATCGCCGATCACTTCCGGCGTATGGCGGCCGATGAAGATCGCGCCTGCATTGATGATGCCGGGCAGAAGCGCATCGGGATCGGCAACCGCAAGCTCCAGGTGTTCGGCGGCAATGCGATTGGCAAGCGGCAGCGCGCTTTCGAAATTCTCGACGAGGATGACCGCGCCGAAATCGCGCCAGCTGGCGGTGGCGATTTCCGTGCGCGACAGCGTCTTCAGCTGCCGTTCGACAGCCGCTTCCACCGCGCGGCCGAAATCGGCGTCGTCGGTCATCAGGATCGATTGCGCGCCGGCATCGTGCTCGGCCTGGGCCAGAAGATCGGCGGCGATCCAGTCTGGATCGTTGTCGCGGTCGGCGATTACCAGAACTTCCGACGGGCCGGCGATCATGTCGATGCCGACGGTGCCAAAAACCTGGCGCTTGGCGGCGGCCACATAGGCATTGCCGGGGCCGACGATCTTGGCGACCGGCGCGATCGTATCCGTGCCATAGGCAAGGGCTGCAACCGCCTGCGCGCCGCCGACACGGTAGATTTCGGTAACGCCGGCAATCCGGGCAGCAGTCAGAACCGCCGGATTGATCTTGCCGCCGCCGGCCGGCACGACCATGACGAGGCGCGGAACGCCGGCGACCTTGGCCGGCACGGCGTTCATAAGCACCGAACTCGGATAGCTTGCGGTACCGCCCGGCACGTAAAGGCCGACCGCCTCGATCGCCGTCCAGCGCGAGCCGAGACCGACGCCGATCGCGTCTTCGTAGATATCGTCCTTCGGCATCTGCCGGGCATGGTGTTTTTCGATACGCTCGGCCGCAAGCTTCAGCGCGTCGATGACGGCGGGATCGGTCTGCGAAACCGCCGCATCCACTTCGGCTTCCGAGATGCGGATGCCCTCCTTGGAGAGATCCACGCCGTCGAAACGGGACGAATAGTCGATCAGCGCGGCGTCTCCGCGGGCGCGCACGTCGTCGATAATGGCCTTGACCACGGCATTGACGTCTTCCGAGACCTCGCGTTTGGTCGACAGAAACGCCTTGAACTGCGCTTCGAAATCGTCGGATGTCTGTTCAAGCCAGAGTGCCACGCGGGTCGTCCTTCCTATGTCCTGCCATCATCGGGCCGGACACACCCACATTGGTCAGGGATGGCGCGGCCTTGTTGGGGTTTCCCACGCGCCGCCGATATCCGCAAGTGCGACTTCGATGCATTCGACATCCAATTCGATCGCGGCATTGCCGGAAAGCACCAGTTCGACCGTACCGTCCGGACCTTCGCCTTTCTGGGCAAAGCGGATTGCCAGGAGCGACATGACGTCCTCCTTGCGGGCGCGGTTGATGCCGTTCGAGCGCACGGCCTCGACACGCTTGAGGACGAGGGCGGCGCGATGGCGCTCGAAACCCTTGCGCTTGCCTTCGGCGGCAGCCCAGTCGAAGCGGTTTGCAGCGAGCGAAAACGCCTTCTCCGGGGCGGACCAGTGCAGATCGCCCACCTTGAAAACCGCATCCTGCATATGGGCGGATATTACATCCAGATCATCCGTATCGAGAGCCAGAAGCTTCAGCTCGGTCATGCGCTTTTTCCATGATTGCATCGCCCGGACTTACAATATTCCGGGCGGCCGTTGTTCCATAACGAGGAGATAGGATGAACGCTTGCGGTAAACAACCGCTTGTCCAGGTCTCGCGGGAGAATGATACGAGACGACGACATTTCGCTTGGCGGAAGAGAGCGATGTTCCACGGAACTGCTCGGAGAGCCTGGATACCCCCTCCTTGTGTCGACTTGACATTTGTTGGCGCGAATAATCTGAGTATATGCAACTATAAGTAAGATTGCGGTGCCCTTTGGGAGGAGGGGAACATGTCAATACTATATGTCGTTACGCTTTACTGCGATGCGGGCGCAGATCTGGACGCTTCTCAGAAGGCGCTGCCGATTTATCGCTTTGCAATCGAAAGTGCCGATCGCGGCGACGCAATTGCACGTAGCTGCATGTCTGCTCTACGGCGACGACATACTGGCCTTGAGTTTTCTCACGACATCCGCGCAATCGTTTTCGTAATGCCGCAGACCGAGATTTTCGAGGTTGTTTCGGAAGTGCTGGAGATCGATGAATGCTGAAGTCTGCCGCGCAAAAGAACATTCGATGAGACAGAATCTAAGGTCCGAGGAACGCGACAGGCTCTGATCGTGGAGACTGCACATCAGTCCATCATCTTTTTGTTGATCAAGACGGGCCCTTAAGCCGCTTGGTGTGTCAGGCCAAATCCACAATCACCTGTTCACGCCTGGATGGGCCGCAATGCCCTGTTGGTCTTGACGATCGTATGGATGAGCGCATCGTCATCGCGAATGCCGAGCTGATAGAACCGGATCGCCATGGCTGCCAGCCGTTCGGCAGCAGGATCATGACGCGACATGCAGGCGATGTAGCGCGCCGTCTCGAAAATGGTCTGAAGCCGTTCGAGTTCTTCAGGCCCGATCGGCTCGTATGCTGTCGGCGTTTTGGAAGTTCCCATCCCTTGCTTCACCCCAAGGATTGTTTTTTAGGTAGCTCTAATAAATGTGCTTTTCTCCCCGATAGGAAAGCGAGAAACAAAGATGGCGTTAGCAGGGAGTAAACATCGGCTCTGAGCACAATCTTGTTCGAAAGGCGGATGATCTCTTATAGCTGTGTGGCAGGTGTGTGCACCCCTTGGTCGAGCAGCAGGACAGATGAAACCGGATTTCTTCGAACGTGACGCCACTATCGTGGCTGCGGAATTGATCGGTGTGGAACTCGATGTCGCCGGATCTGGCGGTATTATTGTAGAGACGGAGGCCTATCTACCCGATGACCCCGCCTCGCACAGTTTTAGTGGCCGAAAGGCCCGTAATGGCAGCATGTTCGGTCCGGCCGGCCATGCCTATGTATATCGATCCTACGGTATTCACTGGTGCCTGAATTTCGTCTGCAGGCCCGGTAGCGCAGTTCTCATCCGCGCCGTCCAGCCGCTTTCTGGTCTTGCGGCAATGGGCGTGCGCCGTCGCCTGGACGATCCTCTGCTCCTGTGTTCAGGCCCGGGCCGGCTCTGCCAGGCGCTCGGGATCACAATTGATCATGACGGAATATCGCTGTTCGAACATCCCTTCGGTCTGAAGGTTCCGAGCGAGCCGGCACGCGTTGTGACCGGCCCGCGGATAGGGATTTCGAAGGCGGTCGACAATCCATGGCGCTTCGGCCTTGAGGGCTCGGCTTATCTCAGCAAGCGCTTTCCGGGCTAATGGGTTTAGCGACGGCCGAGCAGACTGAGCAATCCGCCGGTCGCAAGTCCGAGCAGTACGCTGCCTGCTGCCAGAAGCAAGGCGTAGGACATTATATTGTCCGACAACCAATTTGCGGTGATCAGCCTTGCATTGCTGAAGCTCAGATCCTGCGTTGGCATGAAGCGGAACCAGCTGACCGGAACGCTTCCCATCACTTCTGTCTCGCCGCTGTAGATTGCGATGCGCCCGCTCATATTTTCCCACGCCTCTCGGCTGGAAATTTCCCGCATGCCCTCATCGAGCTGGGCGCTGTCCGGCGCAAGCACCGCCGTCCAGGTTCCTTGTCCCGTCGGGTCGCTTTCCTGCGCAACCAACAGATGGGCGGATTTCGGTGGTTTGTAGAGCTGGTCGGTAGGCGGCGCAAAACGCAGGGCGGAAAGCGACAGATCGTAATTGTCCTTGGCCCACTGGCTCAGCTCTTCGAACTGGCGGCTGAAGAAATTGCCATCGGAGCGCTGCTGCCAGTCCTGCAGGCTGATACTGGAGGGCGTAACCGTTTGTGGAGCGATATCGGGACTCCAGCTATTCCGGCTTTCCTGATCGATTTTCAGCTGGGACAGGACGTTAAGCGGCATCTCGGAGATACCGCCGACAAAGATCGCGTTGCGCTCCGCCATCCGGGCCGCCGAGATTGTTACATTGAGCGGTATAACCCGATGTGATGCGCTGGCTATCTTGCCGGCGAAGGTTGCTGCGGCCGAAAGCGTATGTTCGTCGATCCTGCCGAGGAACAGTGATACCGGGTCCTGTCCGAGGAAATACGGAAAGCCGATGCCTGCAGTTGCCGCGACGTTAGGAACCTGGGCGATCCGGGCAAAATCCGGCATGTGGAATTGCGAAGTACCAAATATCGCAAAGCGGGGTTTTTCCTCGCTGCTCGCGCCGGGGGCACAGGATCCATCAGAAGCAGTACGCAGTGCTGCTTCGACAGTGATCGTATTGACGCCGGGCCGGAAGTGCCGAAGCGTCAGCTTGATCGGAAGATGCCGCAGGATCGCACCGCCCGCAGATGTGATCGGAACGGTGGAGGCGATGTTTCCGTTTACGAAGATGTCTAGATGGCTGCCCGGCAGAACGTCAGGCGTATACGCCGCATCCAGCAGAATACGAGCCTCGCCATAGGCATTTGCGTAGAAATCC
The DNA here is from genome assembly GCF_014201355.1 of Aliirhizobium wenxiniae. Classification (GTDB taxonomy): domain Bacteria; phylum Pseudomonadota; class Alphaproteobacteria; order Rhizobiales; family Rhizobiaceae; genus Neorhizobium; species Neorhizobium wenxiniae. The sequence goes on along the minus strand of NZ_JACHEG010000002.1, from coordinate 1,020,029 downwards.
GCCGGAACGCCTATCGTGAAGCTGGTTCTGAACAGGCGGCCGGTAAATTCCTGACTGTTGACCCCAAGGGCGGAGAAGTCGAGTACCTTGTCGGAGAACAGCAGCGGCGTATCCATGCCGCGCCAGCTCTCAGTTGAAAGCGTTTCGCGCCGTTGCGTCGAACGGCTGTCGAGCGACGCCACGAAACTTTCGACAAGTCCGTCGACGGAAGACCAGGTTGGACCGGACAATACGAGCGAGGAAACGCCCTTGCTGCGCGGATAATCGACGAAGCTTGCCGCCGCCGAGTTGTTGTTCGAGGTGGAAAGTCCTGGAAGAACGGTCCTGAGCTCATCGGTCGTGCCGATGAAGACAGCAACTTCGCCGGGCTGGATGTCGCCATCCGCCTGTCTGCTGAAGGTGAACGCCTGATTGGGCATGCCGGCGATTAGTGCAAGCGCTTGGCTCAGCCGCATCAGCGTGTCGGTGGCGCCGAGCTGATCGAGGGCCGGAGCAATGATCCGGAAGCGGGTATTACCCTTGCCGTCCACGCCGATCGCCCTCAGGTCGTCCAGAGTGCCTAGGCGCCGGTCGTTGGCGCCGTCAAAGGATAGGTAAGTCTTGGATGGATCGATATCGGTCCATAATTCATAGGTGGATTCGATCGTGCAGTCGGTACGATGGCGCTGGCTGGTACCGAAACGGATCATGTTGCCACCCGCCTTCAGCAATCCGGCCGGGATCTCGAAGGCCCGTTCGGTGGGCTGTTCGGCCGAGGCAATCGTCTCTGCGGCAACGACTACGTCATTGATCGTGATCGTCAGTTTCGATGTTTCAGGCGCGACAAAGATCGAGTTCTGATAGGCAAAATGCAGTTTTGCAGCGCGTCCTGCCTGATCGGCCGTCAGGTAGACGGACCAGGATCGCTGTTCGATTTCTCCATTCAGCCGCATGTCCGTGAACGGAAGAAGATAACGGCGTGCCTGATCGATCGAACCGGCTGCCGACACCGTCTGTGCAGGCGCCGCAGATTGTGCGGGTGACGGCGGCTGGGCGCTCCACTGCGCCGGTGCCGTCTGTTGCGCAGGCGCTGGGGCAGGCCTTGCGATCGGCGGCGTAGGGGCAGGCGATGGAGCCTGGCTCGTCGGCGCGGGCTGGCTGGGAGCAATCGGCACGGGATTGACGGGCACAGGCGTTGGTGCGGGCTGGGAGGGCGGCGGCGTCTCCTGAATGCCGCGGTCGCGACGCTCCGAACCCATGTCAAAAGGCGTTACGCCCTGTTGGGCACAAACCGGAGTGGCGGCGCAGGCGACGAGGGCAAGGACAATGAGCTTGTTCATGTCGATCTCCTAGCCTTTCTCTGCGCTGCGGGACTTTCCGAGGTCACGCATCAGGTAACCCAGGCCGCGGCTCGTCTGGTAGACGGAAAGCCACAGGAACCACAACGTGCCGCGGAAGAGGCCCGGATTGTTCCGGCGGGCGGTCTGGAACTGTGTCCATTGGGCGGAATTGGCGAACATCAGGTCGGCGATCAATCGGTGATCGAGAGCCTTTTGCGGCATGTAACGGCAGCCCACGGAGGTGACGTCGCCGGTGCGGTCGAAGTTACGGATTTCGACCGGCAATTCGCTGACCGGAAGATCGCTGAATGGCTGGAAGCGGATATGCCCGATCGTATCCTTGGCAATGCCCGTCGCGCCTTCCGTATAGACCTCGAGCTGGGCCCCGTGCACCGAGACATTGTTGATCGTCGCCGTATACCACTTTCCGCCGATGCCGAATTCGCACCGCCGGCTGATCTTGACGCGACGTGACGCCTGGCGTTCGCCGCGTTCGGAAACGACGCCGAGCGCGCAGCCGGCAATGATGATGTTGAGCATGTTCCAGCCGGCGACGACGAGTGTCACGTCCGCCTTGAACGGCTCGTTATAAAGCTTGTAGACGCTCATCGCGAGGGCGACGATCAGGATGAAGAAGATCACGAAAAACGGCCGGCTGACTTCCGATAGACGGCTGACCGCAACGGACTCGTCCTTCGCCGTGACCTTGAAAGTCGGCTTGCGCGGGTTGAGCATGACCGAGATGACGGCCGGCAACAGATGCACCGTCTGCACATATTCGTAGAGCTCGGAAATCCATGGCCAGCGGAACGATCCGTAGAGATAGTTCTGCATCATCATGTTCACCGCCATATAGGTCAGCGAATAGACGAGGAACTCGCCGCCGGATGAGGTGAAGATTTCCAGATCGAAGAAGATGTAGAACAGGGGCGCGAACAGAAAGATCGTCCGCGGGAACGGAAACAGCCAGAACAGCGTCGACGACATGTAGCAGAAGCGCTGTGCCAGCGAGAGGCCGCGCTTCAGCGGCGGAAAACGGAAGCGCAGGATCTGCATCATGCCCTGCGCCCAGCGCGAGCGCTGGCCGATGAAGCTGGCGAATGTCGCCGGCTGCAGGCCGGCGATCAGCGGCCGGTCGACATAGATGCTGTTCCAGCCGAGGCCGTGCAGGTCGAGCGCCGTTTCGCAATCCTCGGTGATGCTGACGCCCGAGAAGCCATTCGATACTTCCAGAGCCTTGCGGTTCAAGACCGCAGCCGAGCCGCAGAAGAAGGCCGCATTCCACTTGTCGAGGCCGCGCTGGATGATGCCGTAGAACATCTCGTTCTCGCTGGGCATCTTTTCAAATGTTTGGAGGTTGCGTTCGACTGGGTCCGGGTTGAGGAAGAAGTGCGGCGTCTGGACGAGGAAGAGTTTCGGATCGCTCTCGAAATAATGCACCGTTTCCAGAAGGAAGTCGCGCGTCGGGGCATGGTCGGCGTCGAAGACCGCGATAAGATCGCCGGTCGAATGGGCAAGCCCGTTGTTGAGATTGCCGGCCTTGGCATGCTCGTTGCGCTCGCGGGTGAGGTAATTCACCCCCATTTCTACGCAGAGCTGCTTCAGCTTTTCGTGGCGGGCTTCGGCCGCACGGGCGTCGGCAACATTGCTCGCCTTGCGCTTCTGCACCGTGCCGCCATCGTCGAGCAGCCAGACGGTCAGTTTTTCCGGCGGGTAATCCATGTTGCGGGCAGCGGCCAGGGTATTGGCCAGAAGCTGTTCGTCCTCGTTGTAGCTTGGCACGAAGACATCGACGGTCGGCAGGTTTTCGTCGCTGCTCGACCGGCTGCTTGGCCGCGCCGGCGGTAGCGGCATGGCAACGACGAACAGGCTGAGCGACAGCATCAGCACGCTGTACATTTCTGCCAGATAGACAAGCATGCCGGGAATGAAGTTTTCCAGCTGGTTGACCGGCGGCAGCGTGCTTGTCGTGCGCCAGTAGACATAACGCAGCACCATCCCTGTACCGAAGGCAAGCGCCACCAGTCGCCACTTTCCTCCGACATCCAGAAGCTTGATGATCGCCATCACCGTGACGATCAGGATGCTTGCGATCAGCTGCGTGCGCGTGTTGATCGGCAAGGTCACCAGAAGGATGATCATCACCGTGGCGATGGCCCAGATGACGGCTGAATATAGTGTCCTCATGGCAGACTACCTCGATGAGAGCCGAAGACTGACAACAGGATCAACGGCAGACAACGTCTGCTCCGTCGGTTGCCATGGAGCAGGATGGAGACGGAACGGCCACCCTTTGGGCTGCCGGTACCGTCGCGCCGTTTGGCGTCGTCGTCGCGGCAGAACCATCGGAGGATCGTCCCGTGACAGAAGAATAACCGTTGCCGAAAGGCGAAGGTACGCGGGGACCACGCGGCTCAAGCTGCGGCGGTGCGACCGGCGCCGCCACAGGCTGAGGGGCCGGCTGGACACGACGTACCTGAACTCGCGGCGCATAAGACGTCGTCTGCCGCGGCGGCAGCGTCTGGACAATCGGCTCGGATGACGCCGGGCGCGGATAGATCGGAGCGCCGGTGGTGCCGACAGCAGAGTTGAACTCGCGGTTTGCGCCGTAAGGGTTCCAGCCGAGTGCATCGACCGAGGCGTTGATCGTAAAGTTGTACATGACCGAAAGGAGCTTTGCTTCGGTGGCATTCGCCTCGCAGGTCCGCAGGCGGATCTGGATCACACCGTAATTGGCGAATGGCGTGCCTTTGTCGCGGGTGCGGATCTGTTGCCAGGCATAGATGCACAGATCTGAGCCTCTGCCGCGCCCGAAAGCATAACCGAATGGACCATAGGCGTTCTGCACATAGAATTGTGATTTCGCCATCGCGACACGCGGCAGGGACTGGCGCATTTCAGACGAGATGCGTCCTTCGGTGATCGACGACATGCCCAGACTGTTGTCGGCCTGGCTGTAGGCGCTCTCGGTGCCAAACAGCTGGACCTTCAGCATGTTCTGTCCGGGCGTGGACGCGTTGGTCGCCAGATGGATGTCCTGGCTGATGGCGTTGTTGAAACGTCGTTCGATGATGTTGACGACCGCTGGTCCCCCTGGCGGTGGCATGACCATGGCCTGTTCCGGCGGAACGCTCTTTATGAAGGCTTCGGATTGGATCGGCTTTCCTGCGCATCCGGTGAGGCTCAGCGCTGCAAATCCTATGGAGGCCGTGATAGCAGCACGGCAACCGCTCCAACCCGGCTGCAAAGTCGTAAAGTGTCCGTCCGTCATCAAAATCCAGTCCTGGGGCAGACACGCATTACTCATTGCCCGCTTTCTGCGAGGGTCACCGGGCAGCCATTTGTGAAATGCCTGCCGGTTCGAGTCACCTTTGTGTATTCGTGATTTCTTATTTACTGACGAAATCTAAATTGTTCGTTAACCATATGCCCTCATTCTTTAACCAATTGCTGTCGAATGTGGGCTTGTGTGCACGGGCCGAAATGATTTGGATGGACAGGGACCGGGGTGCAAATGCGGTTTTCGCTGATCTCTTTAGCCGCTTTCGGCATGGCCGCAGCGGCATTGATCGCTTACAAACAGGCGTCTGACGTCGATTTCAACGAGATCACCGGTTCGTTGACTGCTGCTGATTCGTTTTTCGCAGGCACAGACGTGAACCGTACGAACCGATTGCAGTCGCAATCTCCGACCGTGGCGCCAGCCGATCAGCGCGCCGGGCGCCCGCCACTGGTAATCGCCCAATCACAGCAGGCTGCCCCGGTTTCAGAGCCGAGTGCGCAGATTTCGCAGCAGTTTCCGAATCAGTCTCAGACGCAGCCGCCAGCACAAGCGCAGTCTAGGCCGGGCACTCAGCCATCAGCCTCGGCTCCGCAGGTCGATGAAAGCGCGCTCCGCTATTTTGCCGCCCGAGGCGATACAGCCCGTCTACAGGCCGAAATCTCCCGTCTTCGAGCGCTCTATCCCAATTGGACACCTCCGGCCGATCCGCTGGCCGCAAGACCGACGACAGATCCACAGTTGGACAACATGTGGCAGCTCTACGCACAGTCGCGCTATGCAGATGTGCGCAAGGCAATCTCCGATCGTCAGGCCGCCGAGCCGAGCTGGCAACCGCCTGCCGATCTTCTCGACAGGTTGAAGCTTGCCGAAGCGCGCACCCGGCTGACGGCGGCATCCGACGCCAAGACCTATGACGAGGTCATTCGCATCGCAGCTGAAAACCCGACGCTTCTGACCTGCAGCGAAGTCGATGTGCTCTGGCGCCTTGCCGAAGCCTTTGCCGATACCGACCGCAAGCCGCGCGCGCGCGATGCCTATCTCTACGTGCTCAGCAATTGCGACAATCCGTCGGAGCGGCTTGCCACCGTCCAGAAGGCGAGTGAATTGCTGGCGCCGGACATGATCGAGGAATTGCTGTCGAAGGAACGGACCGGCGCCGATGGGCAGCCGGAATTCGAGAGCCTTCGCGATGATCTGGCCCGCCGTTTGGTGGGGGATGGCAATACCGATCCCAAGCTTGTCGTCGCCGACAAATATCTGACGCGGCTGGAACGGCTGGCGGAGAAGGATGAACTGGCGTCCGATGCGCTTCTGCTCGGCTGGTATTACTACCGGCGCGACAATCTCGGCGGCGCCGAGCGTTGGTTCCGCAAGGCCTTCACCAAGGAGGAGACCGCCTCTGCAGCTGAAGGTCTGGCTCTCACCCTGACACGCCAGAATTCTCCGCTAGAAGCCGAAAATGTACTCTACAAATGGCGTGACACGTCGCCCGGCTCCAAGGCTGCCTATATGGCAGCCGTCGCCAACCTTCTCGCCATTGATCCTCCGCCGATCTTGCAGGAGGAAGTGCTGTCGCGCATGGCGCCTGTCGTCATCGAGGCGAAGGATGCCGCCGCAGCCCAGCAGTTCGGATGGTATGCGCGTTACATGCGCCAGCCGGCGACGGCTGCTCAATGGTTCGCCGCAGCTCTCACCTGGAAGCCCGACGACGAGCCTTCCGCCTATGGTCTGGTCCTGAGCCGTAACGATCTTGGCGATAGGGCCGGTGTTGCTGCGATCCAGCGCACCTGGGCCGGCAGGTCCGATCGCATCGCCAATCTCGGCGAGGACGATCGCCGTCGTCTGCAGGGGCAGGATTATCTCTCGCAGCTCACGCCGCCGCAGCAACAGCAGACGCAACCCTATCCTGCGCAGCAGATGCAGCAATATCCGGCGCAGCAACAACTACAGCCGCAGCCGCGCCAGCAGGCTTACTACCAGCAGCCCTCAAACCAGCAGCCTTATGCCGGTCAGCCTGAACCGGTCACACAGGCTTACCGGCCTGTGCCCGTCGAAAGGCCCGCACCGCGTGTGTCGCGGGCCACACCGCCCCGCAGCGCTCCGGTCAACAGGGGGTGCGCCTCTACCGTCGATCCTCGCCAACTTTCACCGGATCAGGCTCTCGCCCGCGGCTGGTGCCTGATGGATCTCAACCGGCCGCTCGAAGCAGCGCAGGCGTTCGATATCGCGACCATGGCTTCCTCTCAGGCCGCCCGTTCCGACGCCGCTTACGGCAAGAGCCTGGCTTATCTGCGTGTCGGCCTGACTGACAAGGCGGCTGCCGCCGCAACGATCGCACCGCAGAACAATACCCGCGCCGTCGAACTGCAGGCATCCATCCTTGCTGACCGGGCGGTCAATTCGTTCAAGTCGGCCCGCTACAGAGAGACGCTGATCGCGCTCGACCAGCGGGCGCAGATCGTGCCCGAACAGACCGATCTGATGAGCCTGCGCGGATACGCCCTGCTCAACATAGGCAGGCAGGCGGAAGCGCTGCGTATCTTTCAGGCCTTGGCCGATCTCGGCAACAAGGATGGCCTGAGAGCGATTGCCGATCTTACAACCAAGAACAATTGAGCCGATAAAACCCCTGCTTGCAGTCCTTGCCGGACGGTGTTCCAATACCGTGGTTTCAATGGCCATTTTGTAGCAAAACGGCCGATATCTACTGTCCATTAACCTTCGGGCAAGGAATTAACCATACAAATTGGACTATACGGCAAATGGGACGACTGCGGTCTGCTCACCAAGGCATGAAGCCGCCAAGGCCGTACCGGTTTGAATCCGGTATCCGCTCAAGAAAAGTCAGGAAAACTGCGGTGACCGCGTTCGCACGGCACGGGATCATGTCCTGTGTGCCAAGGCATTCATTGTCCATCTCCAGTCCCTGACCCGCATGGCTTCTCTCACGCCGAATTCTCGGTTTGTGTGGTTTTTGGGGACGACTTTTGGTGCAGGACACGCCAAGCGAACAGGTTCGACGTCGCCAGGCAGGCAGCCTTGGCGAGAGACTGGCATTCGCCGGTCTCGACGGCGATCTGTGCGATCTGCTCCGCCGCTGTCGCCCCCAGCTCGAAGGCCATCTGAAGAACGGTCTGCGCGATCTCTTTCAACGCCTGCAGTCCTCTCCCGAAGCCTCCAGCCATTTCGAAACCGAACAGCAGGTCGACCGTCTCAACGATCTTCAGGCGTCCCACTGGGCGGTGCTGACGGACGCTCGCTTCGACGCGCTTTATGCAGATCGCGTCAAGGTTCTGTCGGATACCGAAAGCCGCATGGGTCTCGACCCGCGCTGGCATATCGCCGGCCATTCGGTGATGCTCGAACATCTCGTACTCGGCGCTGTCGAGGATTTTGCGCCGCGCTCCTTCCTTCCCGGTGCCCGCCGGCGCGAACAGGAACTGCGCGATCTCATCGCCGCCATCCTGCGCCTGGTCATGGTCGATGTCGAAATCGCCGTATCGCTCCGTTTCAATGAACAGAGGCAGAAGCACCAGCGCGCCCTTGCCGACCAGCGTTCCGCCGATCAGGCCGAAGCGGTCGACACCTTTGCTGCCGTCATTGGCGCGCTCGCCGAGCGCGATCTGACGGCCGCCCTGCCGAATGACGTGCCGGAAGCCTACCGTGAACTGGCCGAACTTCTGTCAAGCGCGATCGGCGGCATGCGCAACTCGGTCGGCGTGATCGACGATGCCGGCATGCAGGCGATCGGTCTCACCGACGCCATGGCGCGCAACGCCTCGACCTTCGCTGCCGCTTCCGAAGAGCAGGCGCGCCGGGCGCAGTCGGTGCATGGCGACCTTCACCAGCTCTCCGCGCTCGTCAAGGAAAGCGTTGCTGGAACGTCGGCTGCCGAAAGCGCTGCTGTTGCGACACGCCGTTCCGTCGAAGAAAGCGGCGAGATCGTTGGCCGCGCAATCAGCGCCATGACCGATATCGAGAATTCGGCCGAAAAGATCGGCGAGATCATCGGCGTCATCGACGAGATCGCCTTCCAGACCAATCTTCTGGCACTCAATGCCGGTATCGAAGCGGCGCGCGCCGGCGATAGCGGCCGTGGTTTTGCCGTCGTAGCGCAAGAGGTGAGGGCGCTTGCCCAGCGTTCCGCCGATGCGGCCCGCGAGATCAAGACGCTTGTCACCGGCACCAAGAGCCAGGTCGGCGCCGGCGTCGAGATGGTCCACCGCACCCAGGCTGCGATCGGCGGCATCGTCCGGCAGGTCGGCGAGATCAACGATGCGATCACCGGCGTTGCGCGCCGTACGGTCGAACAGGCCGACGGGCTGAACCGCGTAACCTCCGAGATCGGCTCGCTCAGCCACGAGATCGGTGCGAATGCGAGCTTCGCACGCAATACCGGTGAAAGCGCCGATGAGCTGCATACCGTCATTCTCGAACTGGGCCGCACGGTGCGCGAATTCCGCATTGCCCGTCAGCAGGGTTTCGAGCGCGACATCCAGAATGCCTACGATGACAGGCGCCCGGCAGTTCAGCCGGCTGGCGCATTGTCCGACCGATATCACGCATTGGCTGAGGCCGAGGCGCAACCCTTTTACAAACGGCAAGGAATACGCTGATGGCAGCAAAGAAGGCCGCATCCGGAAAACTGGCTCTCTCGGCCGTTCTCGACCTCAATGAAGCATCGGTGCTGCACGGCAAGCTCATGTCCATGCGCGGCAAGGACATCGTGATCGATGCCTCTGCGGTGGAGCGTGTCGGCGTGCAATGCGCCCAGGTTCTGGTTGCCGGTGCCACAGCATGGCAGGCCGACAAGAAGTCATTCCTCGTCGAGAAGGCATCGGACGCCTTTGAAAAGACGATGGCGCTGATCGGAATCAGCGAAACCCAGTTAATTGCTAAGGAGATCTAGCAATGAAGAAAAAAGTACTGACCGTGGATGATTCACGGACGATCCGGAACATGCTTCTGGTGACCCTCAACAATGCCGGTTTCGAAACGATCCAGGCAGAGGACGGCGTCGAGGGCCTTGAGGTTCTCGAAGGCTGCGAGCCGGATGTCATCGTTACCGACATCAACATGCCGCGCCTCGACGGCTTCGGTTTCATCGAAGGCGTGCGCCGCAACGAGAAATACCGCGCCATCCCGATCCTGGTTCTGACCACGGAAAGCGATGCCGAAAAGAAGAACCGTGCGCGCCAGGCCGGCGCGACCGGCTGGATCGTCAAGCCCTTCGATCCGGCAAAACTCATTGATGCGATCGAGCGTGTAACCGCCTGAACCGGGAATTCTTCCGATGGATATGAACGAAATCAAAGAGATCTTTTTTCAGGAATGCGAAGAGCAGCTCGCTGAACTGGAATCCGGTCTTCTCAAGCTGAACGATGGGGATCGCGATCCCGAGACGGTCAACGCCGTTTTCCGCGCCGTTCATTCCATCAAGGGTGGTGCCGGTGCATTCGGTCTGGAAGAGCTCGTGGCTTTTGCCCACGTCTTCGAGACCACGCTGGACTGCGTGCGCTCCAACAAGCTGGAGCCGAACCAGGATGTCCTGAAGGTCATGCTCAAGTCGGCCGACGTGCTCGCCGACCTCGTGACCTGCTCGCGTGATGGCGGCAGCGTCGAGGAAAGCCGTACGCGCGGACTGGTAAAGGAACTGGAGGCTCTGGCAAACGGCGAAGCTCTGCCGGTCGCCGAGGCACCGAAGGCTGCAAAGCCTGTTGCTGCTGCTCCGGCAAAGCCGACCGACGACAGCGGTTTCCAGCCGATCCCCTTCACCTTCGACGGTTTCGGCGAAGAAGAGAAAGTGGTCGAACAGTTCACCTACGAAGTCACTTTCAAGCCGACGCGTGAACTCTATTCCAAGGGCAACGAAGCAGCGCTTCTGCTGCGCGATCTTTCCCGCTTCGGCGAGATGGGCATTGCCTGCGACATGGATCAGCTTCCCACGCTGGAAAACATGGATCCGGAAGCATCCTATTTCGGCTGGAAGATCTCCATAACCACGCCGAAGTCCGAGGAAGAAGTCCGTGCGGTCTTCGAATTCGCCGAATGGGATTGCGAGCTGGAGGTCAAGCCGGCCGAAGCATCCGAAGGCGAAGAGCTGCCGATGATCCCGGTGCCTTTCGATCTCTCTTCACTGGACGACGAGCCTGCCCCGCAGCCCGAGACCGCTGCGACGGAAGAGGCTTCCGCTAACGTCGTCAAGGCCGTCAATGCTGCTGTCGAAAAGAAGGAAAGCGCAGCTGCTGCCGCAGCCGCAGCTGCCGCCGCCACGCAGAACAATGCCGCTGCCGCCGCATCTTCGGCCGGCCAGACGATCCGCGTCGATCTCGATCGCGTCGACCGCCTGATCAACCTCGTTGGCGAGCTCGTCATCAACCAGGCGATGCTCTCGCAGAGCGTCATCGAGAACGACAATAACGGCGTGTCCTCGATCAACATGGGTCTGGAAGAGCTGCAGCAGCTCACCCGCGAAATCCAGGACTCGGTCATGGCGATCCGTGCGCAGCCGGTCAAGCCGGTCTTCCAGCGCATGTCGCGTATCGTTCGCGAAGTGGCCGACATGGTCGGCAAGCAGATCCGTCTCGTCACCGAAGGTGAAAACACGGAAGTCGACAAGACGGTCATCGACAAGATCGCCGAGCCGCTCACCCACATGATCCGCAATGCCGTCGACCACGGCATCGAAAGCCCAGAAAAGCGAGAAGCGGCCGGCAAGGATCCGGAAGGTACGATCAAGCTTTCCGCAAAGCATCGTTCGGGCCGCATCCTCATCGAACTGCAGGACGATGGCGGCGGTATCAACCGCGAGCGCGTCAAGCAGAAGGCGATCGACAACGATCTGATCAGCCCCGATGCCAACCTCTCGGATGAAGAAATCGACAACCTGATCTTCGCGCCGGGCTTCTCCACCGCTGACAAGATCTCCGACATTTCCGGCCGCGGTGTCGGCATGGACGTCGTCAAGCGTTCGATCCAGGCACTGGGTGGTCGTATCTCGATCTCCTCGCGTCCGGGCCTCGGCTCGACCTTCACCATGAGCCTGCCGCTGACGCTCGCCGTTCTCGACGGCATGGTCGTCACGGTTGCTGGCCAGACCTTGGTCGTGCCGCTGACGGCAATCGTCGAAACGCTCCAGCCGGAAGCCTCCGCCATTCACTCCTTTGGCGCGAACCAGCGGCTCATCTCGATCCGCAACTCGTTCTGCCCGCTGGTCGATGTCGGTCGCATCCTCAACTTCCGCGCCAACCAGGCCAATCCGGTCGATGGCGTCGCGCTGTTGGTCGAATCCGAAGGCGGTGGCCAGCGCGCCCTGATGGTCGATGCGATCCAGGGCCAGCGCCAGGTCGTCATCAAGTCGCTCGAGGCGAACTACACCCACGTTCCGGGTATCGCCGCCGCAACCATCCTCGGCGATGGACGCGTGGCGCTCATTCTCGACGTCGACGCGGTCGTCGGTGCTTCTCGCGGTCAGTCGCTGAAGCCTGAAATGTCGCTCGCAGCAGCAGGATAACCGGCGTCATGAGCGTATCTTATGCCGTAAAGTCTCTGTCGCAGGGTGCCCGGGAGCTGATTGCCTTCCGTATCGGCGATCAGGAATTTTGCGTGAACATCATGTCCGTCCGCGAAATCCGCGGATGGACCCAGGCCACGCCGATGCCGCATGCGCCCGCCTATGTCAGGGGGGTGATCAACCTGCGCGGTGCGGTTTTGCCGATCATCGACATGTCGGCCCGGCTCGGCATGAAGGAAACAGAACCGACCCCGCGCCACGTGATCATCGTCGCGCAGGTGAAGAGTAAGGTTGTCGGCCTACTGGTCGAGGCCGTTTCCGATATCCTTACGATTACCGACGATAATATCCAGCCGGTTCCGGAAGTCTCCTCGGACCTGGAGAAGCAATACGCAAGGGGCATCCTGGCCATCGACAAGCGAATGATCTGCTTGATCGAGCTGGAAGCCCTTTTCCCCGAGAAAGCTCACGACAAGGAAAGTGAAGCTGCATGATGCCGTTGGGCGCGCTTGATAGCCGGCAGTCGCCGGATGAGGTATTGGCGAGCGGAGAATATCCGCTGAAGCGCCGTGATCTCTCCGAAATCGCTGCAATGATCTATGCCGATGCCGGAATCTATCTCAACGATTCCAAGGCTTCTCTCGTCTATTCGCGTCTCTCCAAGCATATCCGCAATCTGGGCTTGAGAGGTTTTCGCGAATATTGCGAGCTTGTCTCATCGCCGGAAGGCGCAGCTGTTCGTCGCGAGATGCTGTCGCATCTGACCACGAATTTCACTCGCTTCTTCCGCGAAAACCATCATTTCGAACATCTGCGTGACGAAGTCCTGCCGGGCCTTATCAACCGTGCCAAGAGCGGCGGACGTGTGCGCATATGGTCGGCTGCCTGCTCGGATGGGCAGGAACCCTATTCGATCGCGCTTACCGTACTCGCGATGTTCCCGAACGCCGCCGATTACGATTTCCGTATTCTGGCGACCGATATCGATCCCAAGATCCTCGAAACGGCACGAGCCGGTGCCTATGACGAGAACGCTCTTGAGAGCATTTCGCCTGCCATGCGCAAGCAATGGTTCCGCGACGTGGATATCAACGGCCGCCGCAAGTGCCAGATCGATGACAAGGTGAAGAAGCTGATCACCTTCAACGAACTGAACCTGATGGCTCAGTGGCCATTCAAGGGCGGTTTTGACGTGATCTTCTGCCGCAACGTGGTCATCTATTTCGACGAACCGACGCAGATGAAGATTTGGTCCCGTTTCGCATCGCTGCTTCCAGATGCCGGTCACCTCTATATCGGCCACTCCGAGCGCGTGTCGGGTGATGCGAAGCATCTCTTCGACAATATCGGGATCACCACCTATCGCTATATCGGAAAGCATGCAGGGAGGAAGGCATGAGCGCGCCCGCACGCGTCCTCGTCGTGGACGACAGCCCCACTATGCGGGGCCTGATCACCGCCGTGCTGAATTCCGATCCGGAGGTTAGCGTCATCGGTCAGGCCGGCGATGCCATGGAGGCGCGTGCCGCGATCAAGCAGCTGAACCCGGACGTCGTCACGCTCGATATCGAAATGCCGAACATGAACGGCCTCGAGTTCCTCGAAAAGATCATGCGCCTGCGCCCAATGCCGGTCATCATGGTGTCGACGATGACGCATCATGGTGCCAACGCAACGCTTGCGGCACTTGAGATCGGTGCTTTCGATTGCGTCGGCAAGCCGGCTCCGGGAGATCGCCGTCCGTTCATGGATCTGGCCGAAAAGGTCAAGGCAGCTGCTCGTTCGGGTCGCAGGTTTACTGCAACATCCGCGCCGGCTCCGGTTGCGCCGCCGATGTCCGTTCACGACTACCGCGTGGGGCGTAAAGTTGTCGCCATCGGATCCTCTACCGGAGGTGTGGAAGCGCTGATTACGGTGTTGCAAAAGTTCCCGCAAAACTGCCCGCCGACAGTAATCACTCAACATATGCCTCCGACGTTTACGAAAAGTTTTGCAGAACGTCTTAATCGTATCTGTGCTCCTGTCGTGGAGGAAGCAACCGATGGTGCGCGGCTGGAGATCGGCAAGATCTATCTCGCGCCCGGTGGCGACCGACATATGCAGGTGGCAAACCCGTCAGCGCCTTGCTGCCGACTGATCGAAAAAGATCCCGTCAACGGCCACCGGCCGTCGGTCGATGTCCTGTTCGACTCTGTAGCGGAATTGGCCGGCCGCAATGCGGTTGGCGTAATTCTGACCGGCATGGGGCGCGATGGGGCTTCCGGACTTCTGAAGATGCGCAGCGCTGGCGCCCGCACGATCGGACAGAACGAGAAGACCTGTGTGGTCTATGGGATGCCGAGGGTGGCCTATGAACTGGGCGCCGTCGAGCAGCAACTGCCCCTGGGCTCCATTGGAGAAGAAGTCTTGAAATTAACTGCCGCCCGAAAAGAAGGTACCGAATAAATGTCTCTCGCTGAAAAAATCAAAGTTTTGATTGTCGACGACCAGGTCACCAGCCGTTTGCTTCTCAGCGATGCTCTGACACAGCTCGGCTTCAAGCAAATCACCTCTGCAGGTGATGGCGTACAGGGCATGAAGATCATGTCGGAACAGCCGCATCATCTGGTCATCTCCGACTTCAATATGCCGAACATGGACGGCATTGGCTTCCTGCAGGCCGTGCGCTCCAACCCGACCACAAAGAAGGCAGCCTTCATCATTCTGACCGCTCAGGGTGACCGCGCGCTGGTGCAGAAGGCGGCTCAGCTTGGCGCTAACAACGTTCTCGCCAAGCCGTTCACCATCGAAAAGATGAAGGCCGCTATCGAAGCCGTGTTCGGAGCCCTCAAATGAGTGATGCCATCGCGTCCAGGCGCGTCCATATCATCCAGGGAGAGTACAAGGTCATTGACGACCCTGACGTCGTCCTGTCGACGATACTTGGATCGTGCGTGGCCGCGTGTCTTCGTGATCCAGTCGCCGGTGTCGGCGGCATGAACCACTTCCTGTTGCCTGGCTCGGGCGGGGCCATGGCTTCGGGAGGTGATGCGACGCGCTATGGCGTGCATCTGATGGAACTGCTGATCAACGGTCTCCTGAAGAAGGGCGCCCGGCGCGACCGGCTGGAGGCAAAGGTCTTTGGCGGCGCAAAAACGATCGCAAGCTTCTCGAATGTCGGCGAACAGAACGCAGCCTTTGCCATGCAGTTCCTGAGGGACGAAGGCATTCAGGTTGTCGGCTCGTCGACCGGTGGAGAGCATGGAAGAAAGCTTGAATATTGGCCCGTCCACGGACGTGCCAGACAATACCCGCTGACGGGTGCGGAGACTCAAAGAACGGTTGCGCTTGAACAGCGCCCTGTCCGTACGCCACCCAAGCCCGTCGACAACGCTATCGAATTCTTCTGATCGTCACCTCAATTCATATTCTGGAATGGCCATGAACGACATTGTTACGCCGCCGATCACTGCCCTGGAGGAGGCTTTGCCGGATGTTTTGATGCGGCTGGTTTCCGAATTGCACGATGTTGCATATCTGATCGAGCGAGTAGAGCCGCAAATTCTCGAAGTGGGCGGAGAGAACGTGTTGCAGTCGCCCGATACGATGAAGATCTTGCAGGGCATCGATCTTGCCGTGCAGAAGACGCGCGGTCTGGCTGAATTCATCGATACCATCACGGGATCCATTCCCAATGAGTGGAAGGTGGATGTTTCCACGGCGCTCAGCCTCGTCAAGCTGGCAGACATGCAGAGATCGCTGGCGAACGGCATGCGGCATGGTCACTCGCAGCCGCTGACCAAGGCAGCAGGCGACTTCGACTTCTTCTGATCTTGTAGGCTGACGCACAGCTCACAAACTTTCGCGTCTGCATCCCCACATTCCAAATTGCCGAAACGCTCGCACAAGCTTCGCCTCATAGGGTGCGCTTGGGCAGTAGCTCTATAACCGTGTTCGGCGATGTGGGAACAGAATGAATCTGTTAGCTCAATTTTCACAAATTTCTAGAAATCTGGCATCTCTCGGTCAGACAAAACTTATTGCTTTGGCCGCTGCAGGTGCGATTTCAATCGCGATCGTCATTGCCGCTGCGATGTTTGTTAATAAGCCTGCCTACGAGACACTCTATGTGAACCTTGAGTCCAGTGATCTCAATCAGGTCAGCATGGCACTTGCAGAAGCCAACCTGGCTTTTGAAGTCGGTTCCGACGGCAAAAGCATTCTGGTTCCGGTCGGCAGCACCAGCAAGGCGCGTCTGCTGTTGGCGGAACGTGGGCTGCCGAACAGTTCCAACGCAGGTTACGAACTCTTCGACAATGTCGGCTCGCTCGGCCTGACGTCCTTCATGCAGGAAGTTACGCGCGTCCGCGCGCTTGAAGGTGAAATTTCCCGATCGATCCAGCAGATCAGCGGTGTCTCCGCCGCCCGTGTCCACATCGTCATGCCCGATGTCGGAAACTTCCGGCGCGCACAACAGAAGCCGACGGCCTCGGTGATGATCCGTGCGGGATCGTCGACTGGCCGCAAGGCCGCATCTTCAATTCGTCACCTTGTCGCTTCGGCCGTTCCCGGGCTCGACGTCGAGGACGTAACGATTCTCGATTCCACCGGCCAGTTGCTTGCTTCGGGCGACGACGGCGGCAACAATCAGATCAACCGCTCGCTTGGCATCGTCCAGTCTGTTCAGTCCGAAATCGAAACCAATATCGACAAGGCTCTCGCGCCGTTCCTCGGCATGGACAATTTCCGCTCCAGCGTCACGGCCGCCCTGAACACGGATAGCCAGCAGACCCAGGAGACCGTTTACGATCCGAATTCACGTGTAGAGCGTTCGGTCCGTGCGACGCGTGAAAACGCCCAGTCGCAGCAGTCGGCTGACGACAACGCATCGACAGTCGAGCAGAATGTTCCCCAGGCGGCACCTGACCAGGGTGGCAATAACGGGCCGAAGTCTTCCGACAAGTCCGACAAGCGTGAAGAGCAGACCAACTACGAAATCAACCAGAAGACCATTGCCACGACGCGCAACAGCTATCTGATTGAAAAAGTGTCGGTTGCGGTTGTGGTCAACAGGGGCCGTATTGCTCAGATGGTCGGCGAGCCTGCCGATCAGGCCAAGATCGACGCCTACCTTGCCGAGATGCAGAAGATTGTGACCTCTGCCGCTGGCATCAGTGCGGATCGTGGCGACGTGATTACCCTCACGGCCATGGACTTCCTCGAAAACCAGTTGCTCGACGAAACCGCCACCGGCCCGAGCGTCACGGAAGTTCTTACTCGCAACCTCGGCGGCATCATCAACTCGCTGGCTTTCCTCGGTGTCGCGTTCCTGGTCATCTGGCTTGGCCTGCGTCCTCTGGTTCGCACGGTTTCCGGTACGAGCGCATCGGGAGAAACGATCGGCGAAGGTGCCGGCCTGGAACTGCCCGATTTCTCTCCGGCGGGCGGCAGCCCAGCTCTTATGGACGGTTTCGGCGCAGACTTCGGTTTCGATGGCAGCAACGACCTTATGGGCGACGACGAAGGCGATGGCTTCAACCGCCGCGTCAAGGAAGGCCCGGAAAAACGTCTCGCCCGCATGGTCGAGATTTCCGAAGAGCGCGCAGCGAAAATCCTCCGCAAATGGGCCTTCGAAAAAGCAGCCTAAGGGTCAATCACGAAAACATGATGCAAAGGGTCGGATGCAAATCCGGCCCTTTTTTGCGGAAATTGGAACCAATTCGTCTGCGTCACTTTAACTTAAGATGTGACACTACCGCAGCATCTGGGGAAATTCGCCCAGCACATGATGGCAATTGTGTGGGCTTCTCTTAAACTGAATGTGATTCGTCGGCGGTTTCATAACCCCTCAGCAAGGGGTGCAGCGGGTGTCGGTAACAGGAACTCGGATAGGCTTCTTCAGGCGAGGTCTTAATCGACGCAGCAGGAGCAGATAACGAATGGAGTTATCGGGCATGGATGTCTCGGCGCAAGGACGCCCTATTCCGGAGAATGATCGCACTCCACTAATGTCTCGTGATGAGTTGGTGCGCCGCCTTTCCGCCTTGGCCGGTTCGCAAAATCTGCAGGTGATCATGCGATTGCTCGCCGATCACGTCGGGGCATCCCATTTTCTGCTTGCTCGTTACGATCTCATCCAGGAACAGGGTCTCGATTTCATCGTTACCTCGAACTGGCCCTTCGATCTCGTTCGTCGTCTCGGCTCTGAATTGGCCAGTGCCTACACGCGGTCGACCGAGCTTGAAAAATGTTTCTCCGTTCTGACACCGAGCTTTGCAATTCTGCCGGACGAAATTGTCCTGCCTGAAAAATTGAGCCGTCAGTATTGCGCCCTGACCTTTTCGGTCGGTCGCACACGTTTTTCGTTGATGCTTCTCTTTGTCGAGGGCGTCATTCTTTCGCAGCAGCATCTACGCGAAATTGGGCTTCTTGCCGCCTATGGTGCAAGCTTTGTCGAAAGCGTGGAATCCCGCACGGAACGCGATTTTGAGCTGACCGAACGAGAACTGGAATGCCTTTTCTGGATTGCCGAAGGCAAGACCAGCGACGAGATTGCGGTCATCCTCGGAATTTCGAGAAATACCATCAACAACTACATCACTAGCGTGATGCGTAAGACTGCTACCAAGACCCGCTCCGAGGCGATCGCCTACGCGGTTCGCAACAATCTGGTATAGGGCGGCAACGGAATGGGCTATTCGCGAGGCGGCACCGCTGACGGACCGGGGAGCGTTCAACATCTCCGCTTGCAGCGTGGATCGAGCAGATCGGATATCTTTCCGAAACTCGTCGCCATGCAGAAAAGCCTCAAGGCTCGTAATTTTGCTGTTTTCCGGATCTCGGGAGCCGGGCTTCCGAATAAGCGAAAGCTGGTTTGTGAGCTGGAGAACTGGGGGCCGAACGCGGTTGAAAACAGCAACCGGCTTCTCCGAGAGTTCGAAGAGACATTGCTCGACCATGTCGAGATGTCGCTTCTCCCTCTGGTATGGAGTGGAAATGGTTCCGGCAGCACCATGGATGCAGGCGAGTTTTCACCGCTTATCCGGCGACTTGAGACCGCTGTACTGCCGTTTTCGGGCGTCGTTTTCCCCGTGCGCTTAGGTGCTCTCGGGAACGGTTACGTTGCGTTCTTCGCCGACCATCTCACGCTTGATGCGGGATCCGTGATCGATCAGCATGTGGAAAGCTGCCAGATCATGATGGATCTGCTGGCGTTGGACGAGCGGCGCAGCGTTCCGGCGGAATCGCTCAGTGAGCGGGAAATTGCCTGCCTGCAATTGGCGGGCGATGGTCGCATCAGCGAAGAGATTGCCGAAAAGCTCGGCCTTTCGGTCCACACCGTAAATGCCTATCTCGGTTCGGCGACGATCAAGCTCGATTCCGTCAACCGTATCCAGGCGATCGCAAAGGCGATCAGGCTCGGCTACATCACCTGATTTCTTCTGCCGCTTATCGCCGGCCGCGTTTCGCCCTTGCCGCATAGACACGATGGATAAGTTCGGCAACGGCCTTGTAGAAGGGCGGCGGGATGACGCCATCGACGGTGACCTGTGCGAACATCGAACGCGCCAGCGGCGGATCCTCGAAGATTGGGATATTGTTCTGCTGCGCCACTTCGCGGATCTTCAATGCGACCAGATCCTGGCCTTTCGCGACCACGATTGGAGCTTCACTTTCTCCCTGGGCATAACGGAGTGCCACCGCATAGTGAGTAGGATTGGTGATCACGAGCGTGGCGCGAGGAACATTGGTCATCATCCGCCGCCGCGCGCGATCGCGGCCGATGGAGCGGATGCGAGCCTTGATCAGCGGATCGCCCTGTGACTGCTTGAATTCGTCCTTCACTTCCTGCTTGGTCATTCGCATGTTCGAATACCAGTGATGGCGCGTCCACATGTAGTCGGCGATGGCAAGAATGCCGGTCGCAAACAGGATTATGATCATGATTTTCTTCATGATCGCCATCATCTCGACGAGCATCACCTGGGGATCGGAGAAGAGGGCATCGAGCGAGCGGAAGTAATCGCTTCGCAGAACCAGAACCATCACGATCGAAACGACGATGATCTTGAACATCGATTTGCCGAATTCGACCAGTCCCGCCATGCTGAAAAGGCGCTTCCATCCTTTTATCGGCGAGATCCGGTTGAACTGGGGCGTTATACGCTTCAGCACGAATTCCGGCATGTGCTGGGCAAAGTTGGATCCCAGTCCGAATATGATGAACAGAACCGCCACCGGAAGCAGCATCGCGCTTGCATCCCACATCAGGCGGACAAACAGTGAGACGAGATCGTTGGCGGTCTGCATTCGCCATTGATCCGGCTGTTCAAGCAAATCGCGCAATGTTTCCGCCAGCCTGGCTGCACCCGTCGGAAGGAAGAAGACCAGATAGATGTAGAAGGCGAGAGACGACGCGAAGATAGGGACTTCGCGTGAGGAGGGAGTATTACCCTCGGCCATCGCGTCCCGAATCTTTTTCTCTGTCGGGTCTTCTGTTTTACTGTCCTTGTCCTGATCGTCGGACACGAGCGCCTTCCTGACGGCCCTGGAGCAGACCCCGAAACCTGCAGTCGTTCCCCGCAAAAGGGATGCTGCAGAAACCTATAACGATGCATCGATAGGAAACCCGAGGTTTCCGCACCGATACGCAAGCGGTCATCAGACATTATTCATGGGATCGAAAAGGGGCAATCGTTCAGCCCCGGCGGTATCGCGGTTATCAACAGCGACCGGCATGGTGCCGCGCGCCGAACCGGGCGCGCGGGATTGTTATCAGGGCCTCGTTCAGGCCGCCGCTCCCTCTGCCTGGGCTTCGGGATCCTTGAGAATGATCTGGCCCGAATTGGCGAGGCGCAACGCTTCCTGTGCGATGGCGCGGCGTGCAATCGCGATTTCGCGCGGATTGGTGCCGGGCATCTCGACCTGCAGATCGGATTCGATCATGCGGCGAGAACGCGGGCTGATCGACGACAGCACACTTTCGCGCAGCTGCGCAGAAGAGGTTCTGAGCGCCATCGTCAGCACTTCGCCGGAGATGTCGTTCAAGAGCAGCACGCGGCTGCGCTGCGGCATGAGGAGAATATCTTCGAAGAGGAAGATCTTCGGACGAACCTTGGCAACGGCATCCTGGCTGATCTCCTCGAGAGAGTTGAGCAGCGTATCGACGTCGGGCTTGGTCAGCTCGTTCATCAGTTCCGCGACCTTCATCGGGCCGACGGAGTTCTTCTCGCGTTCGATCTCGGTAATCAGGTCGACGACCTTGTTCTCGATGATCTGCGCAGCCTTCGGATTGACGTTCTTCAGGTTCACCGTGCGGTTCATGATGTCCGCGCGCTGGCCGTCGGGCAGTTTCAGCAGCACCTTTGCACCGAAACCGGACGGCAGCATCGAAAGGATGTAGGCCACGGTCTGCGGATGTTCGCGCATCAGGAAAGTCGCGATGAAATCGGGATCGGCTTCCTGCAACCGGTCCCAGATGGACTCTTCGTAAGACTGGAAAGCCATACGTCGACCGAGAAGGCTGTCGACTTCTTCCGGGGTAAGGCCAGCCTCGAGAATGCTCTCGATGACCTTGGCGTTGTCCATAAGGCCTGCACCTTCGGTGAACAGGTCTTCGAATTCGTTGACGAGCTGTGCAAGTTCATTCGGCGGAATGGTGCGCAATGTTTGCGCCGCGGCGATGATTGCCTGCAGTTCGGCCTGGGTGAAAAATTTGAGCAGCTTTCCGGCGACATTCTTTCCCATGGCGAGCAGCACTGCTGCTGCCTTTTCCGCCTGGGAAAGAGGTTTGTCTGTCAATGCCCCGCCGAAGTCTTCAAAGTCCATCATGGTCTTTTTCCTCTTTGCTTCCGACTTCCTGGATCAGGAAGTTTTGGAGCTCATGACTTCAATGAGCTTCACACCGAAGCGGGTGTCGTCGTCTTCGAGAACCGTGATCTCACCACGGGCAATGCGACGCCCGTTGACGGTGATATCGACTGGTTCGCCGATCTTCTTGTCGAGCGCCACGACGGCGCCTTCCTGAAGGTTCATCAGATTCGACACCGAAATGCGACTGGTTCCGAGCACAACATGAACATCGATGGGGATATCCATGATGAGATCGAGGTTGCTGTTCAGCCCTGAGCCTGCAGTCGGCTGGCTTTCGGGCATGGAGTAGTCGAAATCGCTGCTCCCACCGAAATCGCTGCTTGCCCCGAAGTCGTTGTCACCGCCAAAATCGCTCGTGGTGGCAACGTCGCCGAATGAAGGCAATTCGGAGTTCGTTTCGCCGCCGGCCGGAAAGTCGAAGCCGAAACTGTCGTCAGCTGCCGGCGCCGTACCGTCGGCATCGTGTTTCATCACGCCACGGAGTTCGTTGACCGCATTGTCGAAATCGAAGTCCGAATCCGATGGGTTCAGTTCATTTTCTTCCGTCGAAGCTGTCTTCTTTGTCGCCATGAAATTAGCATTCCCGTTCCAAATCTATCGACTATCGGTGTTTTTCCACCAAGCCCCGGAGGTCCGCTGCCCTAGCCAAGCAGATGTTTCAAAATGTCGTTTTCGTTGCTCACATTGTCCTTGACGCGGACGGTGTAGTTCTCGCCGCTTCTGCCGAACTCGCAGTTATACATCTCGCGGCCATTGGCACTGACATCAACGATGATCTCTTCCTTGTCTCGGAAGGCAATCACGTCGCCTGCCACAAGCTTGGAAATCGTCTCGAGTGTCAGCGACTCAAGGGAAATCTTGGCTTCCAGCGTTACCCTTGATCGGCGAACCTGCTCGGACATGCTTTCCGACCAGGCATCCTGCTCGCGGGAGAAGTCACCCTTCGATTTCGGCAGTGTAATGGTCGTCTTGAGCAGATATTTCTGCGGGACGACGAGGAAGAATTCGGAAGCGATCTTGCCTAGCTTCAGCTCGACCCGGATGGACATGGCGAAGGGATCGGCCTCTTCATCCTCCAGCATGGGCCTTGCATCGGCATTGTGAGGCCTCTCGATCGTCGTTTCGAAGCCGCCCGGTGCGTTCACACCGGAGCGCAGTACCTGAGCTATCTTGTCGAAGACCATCGTCGAAAGATCCAGCTCGATCTGTGACAGAGCCCGGCGCGGCGGTTGGAAAATCGAATCCGGCGTTGCGCCGAGCATGTTTTCCATCAGCGTGATGACGAAGGCATTGTCGCAGGCGATGACGAATTTCGGGCACCAGTTGCGCAAGGTTGCATCGGCCAACACGACATTGTCGCCCAGCCTGCCAACCAGTTCACTCATCAGGCCGGATCTGTATCCGGCGAAGATAACTTCGACCGAAAGTCCGAGCTCGCTCTGCAGCACGTCCGGAAGAAAGCTCTGATAGAGGGTACCGAAATCCTGTGCCAGGCGTTCCAGCGTTTTCTGGTCACCGAGCGACCCTGTCAGCCGGGCCAGGAGAGCCCGCTCCATGGCGGGCTGTGCTTGCGAAGCTTGGTTGTTGCTGGTCATTGGGGTCACGCCGCCTTTGTGTCGCCGCCGGGCTTCATCATTTCCTGCTCGACCGAGTCGATCGACGGACGGTCGGAGGAGGAGATCGTCTTACGGCCATATTCGAGCGCCACCTGCGGTACCGAACCATTCATGTAGGCAAGCAGGGTCTGCTTGACGATGATGTAGAGCCGGTGCTGCTTGGTGCGCACGATCTTGATCTGCGAGACGATCGGGTTGCACAGGCAGTAGGAAAGGAAGATGCCGAGCATCGTGCCGACGAGAGCCGCGCCAATCAGACCGCCGAGAACCTCGGGAGATTCATTGATATGGCTCATCGCCTTGATGACGCCGAGAACCGCAGCGATGATGCCGAGCGCGGGGAATGCGTCGCCCATCAGCTGGATCGAATGATACGGCTTCAAGCGATCATGAAGGATCGTCTCGATCTCTTCGTCCATCAACGCTTCGATCTCGTGGGAGCGCGCGTTGCCGATGATGATCAGTCGGACATAGTCACAGATGAAGGAGGTAAGTTCGGTATCCTTCAGAACGGATGGCGCTGACTGGAAGATCGGCGATTCTGCGGGATTGTCGATATGCGCTTCGATCTCGTTACGTGATTTGGTGCGCAGGTCGCGCATCAACGAATAAAGCACGCCGAGCACTTCGAGATAGGCCCGCTCCTTGGGAACGGCATTCTTGAAGATCTCGCCGATCGCCTTGCCGGAATCCTTGAGCACCTTCATCGGGTTCGCCATGATGAAGCTGCCGACGCCCGCACCACCGATGACGACCAATTCGAACGGCTGCATGAGGAGCGCAACATGCCCGCCCATGGCCATGTAGCCGCCAATGATACAGCCGACCGTGATGACAAATCCGATAATAAGATTCATTGTAAGCTCGTATCCAACGCTTGTCCTAGACTAAACCGATAAGGCAGCTGCCTTGCGTGAGACTGTTGTAGTTCGCGGGTCGATGCGGCCAAATGGCCTCGAACGCCGCTGAGAAGATCCGGGGCAGCTATTCGCCATAGACCTTGCCTGCCGAGGTCACGATTTCCCATTTGCCGTTGCGTTGCCGCAAGCCTGCCAGACGCGAGCTATCAGGAAGCTTCGAGCCGATCTGGACGAGAAAAATGCCGTTGCCGTTTTCGATCAGGGCGCGGCCGTTGGCAACATGCAGCAGCTTGAATTCCGTGCCGCCGGGAAACGCCTGATCTTCGAAGCCGCCTGCATCCGACCCGTTTCCGGATGGCGTCGACGGTATTGCAGCGGTGGTCAGTCGGTCGGTTTCCATCTCGCGCAGAAGTGCGCGCTCGACTTCGTCCTGCTGCGGATCGCGCATTGCGCCGATGCCGGACTCACCGGCTGGACGCGCGTGGCGAACGTCGCGAAGCCCTTCCCAGCCGGCTACGTTGACCCCGAATTTCTCCTGGTTGAAGAAAACGTACCAGGGAAAGGCAGCGCACAACATCGAAAATCCCACCAGCGAGGCGACAAGCCAGCGGTCGATCGGCTTTTCTAAAGTCGTTGCCGGCCCTGAGGTTTGATGCCTGCCGGATCTGGTTTTATCAAAGAGCCTGGTTTTCATACTCATCTCTTTCCTGCCGGCATTGGGCGATTGGTATTGCTGAGAGATGCCTTCAGGGCATTGGCGAGTTCGGTATAGGCGTCGATGACCGCCGCATCGCCAGGTGATTGCTTCAGCACGTCATAGATGATCGGCACCTGCTTGACGGCCATGTCCAGATCGGGATCCGCGCCGGGCCTGTAGCCACCGATAAGTCGAAGATCCTTTGTCTCCTCGTAAACGCTGATCAGCCCCTTCAATCTGGAGACCAGTCGTTCCTGATCCCCAGTCCATGCCTTGCGGGCGAGACGCGAGATTGAGGAAAGCGGGTTGACCGGCGGATACCGGCCTTCGTCGGCAAGTGCACGGTCGAGCACGATATGTCCGTCAAGAATACCGCGGGTCGAGTCGGCGATCGGGTCGTTGTGATTGTCGCCGTCGACGAGGATCGAGATGATCGCCGTGATCGTGCCCGTGCCTTCGATGCCGGGGCCGGCACGTTCCAGAAGGCGCGGCAGCTCGGTAAATACTGAAGCCGGATAACCTCGCGCGACCGGCGGCTCGCCGGCGGCAATCGCGACCTCGCGGATCGCATGCGCAAATCGCGTCACGCTGTCGGCGATGAACAGCACGTTCAGTCCCTGATCACGAAAATGTTCCGCGATCGTCATGCCCACCAGCGGTGCCATCTTGCGCAGCATCGGGCTTTCGTCGCTGGTGGTGACGACGATCACCGCCTTCGCCACGTTGTCGCCCAGGGTGTCTTCGATGAACTCGCGCACTTCGCGGCCACGTTCGCCGACCAGCGTTATGACCACCCGGTCGAAGGCATCGGCCTTTGCCAACATCGAAAGAAGCGTTGATTTGCCGACGCCTGAACCTGCGAAAATGCCCAGACGCTGCCCGTAACAGATAGGAGCGAAGATATCGATCGCCTTCACGCCGGTGCGGAACGAGGTATCGACCCGCCTGCGGGTCATGGATGGCGGAGGCAGGGTGTTGATCGAACGCTGCACCGAGCCTTCCCGCAGTGGGCCTTTGCCGTCGATCGGTCTGCAGAGTGAATTGATCGTTCTGCCGCACCAGCTGTCGCTGGGAGCCAGCCGGAATTCACCGGTACGCAGCACGAGATCGCCAACACCGATCGGTTCGCCCGGCTCGATAGGGCAGACATAGATGAGATCGGGCTCGACACGCACGACTTCGCCCATATGCGCGCCCGTGGCACTCTGATGCGACACGAATTCGCCAAGGCGAACATGTCTGGAAAGGCCGCTGACGGTGTAATATCCGGCCGCGATCATCCTCACCCGACCGCCCCAGGACAGGACGCTCGAAGGATTTGCATAATGCGCCGCCATGTCCGACAGACGTTCCAGTCGCGGCATCACGACTGGCTGGGCGACCGGTTCGCTAACCGGCTGAAAATCGGATTGGGCCGTCGTCGTCATCTATGCGCGTCCTACTGGCTACCGCCCAGCGTCCTCATGGCAGATGAGAAGTTGTCTTCACTGGTGCTCATTAGCGAGGAAATGCTTTCGAACGCGCGGTTCACCTGGATCAGCTGGGTCATCTCGCCGATGGCGTTGACGTTGGACTGTTCAAGGAAGCCCTGCATGACGCCGACACCCATGGTGTCGACGACCGCCTGCGGCGTGTCGGTGGGGATGATGCCGCTGTTGTCAGCGCGGTAGAAGCCCTTGTCGATGTCGACAGAGAATACCCCGATCTGTCCAACGGTACGGTCGCCCTGCATGATGCGTCCGTCCTGGCCGACCTTTGGTGTCGGGGCTCGCGGATCGAGCTGGATCGGAGCGCCGCCGCCATCGAGAACGGGGTAGCCATTCGTCGAAATGAGTTCACCCGTAAGCGACATGGAAAACCGACCGTCGCGTGTCAGAACCTGACCTTGAGGAGTCTGGATGGCGAACCATGCGTCGCCTTTGACGGCGAAATCCAGCGAATTCCCGGTCTGCTCGAGCTCGCCATTGCGCATGGAGAGATAGTCATTGCCCTGCGAAACGAATGCGATCTTGGTGTTGTTATCGTTCTGGGTCTGGCTGAGGATCTGATCGAACTTCACCTCAGTCGAACGAAAGCCGACCGTATTCATGTTGGCAATATTGTCGGAGATCGTGGTGAGGCGACGCTCGAGAGCGATCTGCGAGGAAATGCCGACATAGATACCGGATTGCATGGATGTCTCCTGATTTACGGATACGGCGCATGCCCCCGCGCGGGAGAGCTGTGGCGATTTGAAGGAGACAGTTAAGAGCCCGGGCTTGCGCGAACCTGTTTGGGTTAGCGAGTGGGAAAATGCGTGCGGATACGGCAAATCTGCGGGCTACGCCTACCGCAAGTCCCGCGCAAGATTGTCTCTCTAGCGTCCGGGACAACAAGATGGAGAACAACCATGACCATGCAGCCGATTCAGTTGTTCGAGCTTGCCTCTCGGCAGGCGGAATGGCTGTCCGTTCGACAGCAGGTGACGACGACAAACATCGCCAACGCCAACACGCCGAAATACGTCTCCAAGGATTTGACGCCTTTCGATGCCGAACTCAAGTCGGCAAGTGGTCTCGGGTCGATGGAAATGGCCAGAACGAATGCGGCTCACATGACCGCGGACATCGCCGGCAATGGTCGGGTTGAACTGAAGGACTCCAAGCTCAATCAGGAGATCGGCGTTCAGGAATCCGGCAATACTGTCTCGCTGGCAGCGGAAATGTCGAAGATGGGCGAGGTAAAGCGGCAGTTCGAACTGAACACGCTGCTCGTTCAGAATATCAACAGGATGATGCTGACGGCATTGGGTAAATAAAAATGGACTCTTTGATCGCTTCGCTCAAGATCGCAGGCAGTGGAATGGAAGCCCAGTCCACCCGCCTGCGCGTCGTTTCTGAAAACATCGCAAACGCACGTACGACCGGCGACACCTCGGGTGCGGATCCCTATCGTCGCAAGATCATCACCTTCGGCAATGAGATGGATCGCGCCAGCGGCATCAACATGGTG
Source organism: Aliirhizobium wenxiniae (assembly GCF_014201355.1). GTDB lineage: Bacteria > Pseudomonadota > Alphaproteobacteria > Rhizobiales > Rhizobiaceae > Neorhizobium > Neorhizobium wenxiniae. Next base: position 991,898 of record NZ_JACHEG010000002.1, on the reverse strand, counting down.
GATGTCAAGAAAATCGGCGCTGATGAGGGCAAGTTCACCGAGGAATACGATCCGGACCACCCCGCTGCAAATGCGCAGGGCATGGTCAAATATCCGAACGTCAATGTGCTGATCGAGATGGCCGACCTTCGCGAAGCCAATCGCAGCTACGAGGCAAACCTGCAGAGCATCAAGCAGACGCGGGATCTGATCTCGTCGACAATCGATTTGTTGAAAGGTTAACTATGATCGATAGCATTTCAAGCATCGGTGCGCTGAAAAAGTCCAGTGGCCTCGACCAGACGGAGACCACCTCCAGCAGCATGTCGAACATGCTGGGCGCCGCCGTCGGTACGGTTGCAACCGGTGTTGCGGGGCCTACATTCGGCAGTTTTCTCGCAGATGCCGCCAAGGGTGCGCTCGATAGCGTGAAGCAAGGCGAAGCAATGTCCTTTGCCGGCATTCAGGGCAAGGCTGACACGCGCGAAGTCGTCGATGCTGTCATGGAAGCCAATCGCACGCTCCAGACCGCGGTCGCCCTTCGAGACAAGGTCGTATCGGCCTATCTCGAAATTTCCAAAATGCAGATCTAGGATAAAGAGGTTTCACGTCCATGAGAGCACTCGCCATTGCTGCAACGGGTATGAATGCCCAGCAGACGAACCTCGAAGTCATCGCCAACAACATCGCCAACATCAATACGACCGCCTTCAAGCGCGGCCGGGCGGAGTTTACCGACCTTCTCTACCAGACCGAACGCGCCGCAGGCGTCGCCAACCGCGCCAACCAGTCGGTTGTGCCGGAAGGCGCCAATATCGGTCTCGGCGTGCAGACCTCCGCTGTTCGCAAGCTGTTCGAACAGGGTGAAATTTCCCAGACAAGCAATACGCTTGATGCCGCAATCGTCGGCAATGGCTGGTTCCAGATCGAAGGTTCGGACGGTACGACGCTTTATACGCGTGCCGGTGCATTCAACAAGGATGCCAACGGACGTCTGGTGACGATCGACGGCTACGGCGTCATTCCCGCGATCACCATTCCGCAGGACGCTACCGAAGTCACCATCGCTCAGGACGGCACCGTCTCGGTTCGCATCGGCGAACAGGATAACATGACGCAGGTCGGTCAGCTGCAGGTGGCGCTTTTTGCCAATGATGCAGGTCTGCGTCCGCTGGGCGACAACCTTTTCGCAGTCACGGAAGCTTCCGGCGATGCAGTTGTCGGTTCGCCGTTGGATACCGGCTACGGCTATCTGAAGCAGGGTTATCTCGAAAGCTCGAACGTCGATTCCGTCAAGGAAATCACTGACCTGATTTCTGCACAGCGCGCTTACGAAATGAACTCCAAGGTCATCACGACAGCGGATGAGATGGCTCAGATCGTCAGTAAGAATCTGAAGTAACGGATTAAGAGGCGGGCAAACATGATGTTTCCTAGTGTAAATGCACTTCGGTCGGCTGTCGGCGGGGCTATCCTGTCACTGCTGTTCATCGCTGGTGCCGGATCGCAGGTCGCGGTTGCCCAGCCTCTTTACGCCGTCGTTCCCACTTCGACGATATTCCCGGGCGATATCATCTCCTCAAGCCAGGTCATGGAGGTCGAAGTGACCAATCCGAACCTGGCCGGCGGCTACACGTCAAGCGTGACAGATGTCATCGGCAAGGTGGCAAAGCGGACCTTGGTGGCGGGACGGACTATCCCGGTTTCCTCGCTGCGTGAGCCTTACACGGTCGAGCGCGGCAAGGCGATCCGTATCATGTTCAATGTTGGCGGCCTGACGATTTCGGCCGCCGGATCGGCCCTGCAGGATGCCATGACCGGAGACTCGATCCGAGTCCGAAACACTGAGAGTGGAGTTACCGTCACCGGCGTGGTGAGGGCTGACGGAAATGTCGAGGTTGTCCAGAAATGATCGGTAGACTGCTAACAACGATCGCCGCCAGCCTGCTGGTGCTTTTTGCTGCGGCGTCTGTCGTCGAAGCGGCGTCAAATGCGCGTATCAAGGACGTGGTATCGCTCCAGGCCGGACGTGATAACCAGCTCATCGGTTATGGTCTCGTCGTCGGCCTGCAGGGAACCGGCGATGGCTTGCGTGCCTCGCCGTTTACCGACCAGTCAATGCGCGCGATGCTCCAGAACCTGGGTATTTCGACGCAAGGCGGTCAATCGGCCGCCAAGAACGTTGCGGCCGTCATGGTCACGACGAACCTCCCGCCTTTCACCAGCCCCGGCAGCCGCATCGACGTGACCGTCAGTTCTCTCGGTGACGCCACCTCGCTGCGCGGCGGAACACTCGTCATGACCTCGCTCACCGGTGCCGACGGACAGATCTATGCCGTTGCACAGGGCGCAGTCGTGGTTTCCGGTTTTCTGGCCGAAGGCGCTGCCGCCACCGTCACTGAAGGCATTACCACGGCCGGCCGCATTCCCGGTGGCGCCATCATCGAGCGGGAACTGCCTTCGCGCTTCAAGGATTCGGGCAATCTTGTTCTTCAGTTGCGCAATCCGGACTTCTCTACGGCAATCCGCGTCGCTGACGCGATTAACTCCTTCTCCACTAGTACCTACCGCATGCCGATTGCCGAAGCGCGCGATTCCCAGGTCGTCGCTGTGCAGAAGCCACCGCAGGAAGATCTTGCTCGCCTCATGGCGCGGATCGAGAACCTTGCCGTCGAAACAGACACACCCGCCAAGGTCGTCATAAACGAACGGACGGGAACCATCGTTATCGGCGCGGATGTCCGCATCTCTCGGGTCGCGGTCAGCTATGGAACTTTGACGGTTCAGGTTACCGAAATGCCTCAGGTCGTGCAGCCGCTACCTTTCTCGCGTGGCGAGACCTATGTCCAGCCACAGACGGACATCATGGCCGAGAAGACCGGTGGTCCGGTTGCTGTTCTCGAAGGTCCGGATCTGCGCTCGCTGGTGGCAGGATTGAACAGCATCGGCGTCAAGCCTGATGGGATTATCGCGATCCTGCAGGGGATCAAGTCTGCAGGTGCGCTGCAAGCGGAGCTAGTACTGCAATGATTGGCCCAGACACTTCATCTCCGGCTCGGTTGCGCCCCTGGGAGCGCTCCTCGGTTGCACTTCCGGTTCTCGCTCTCCTGGGACTGCTCGTCGCGCTGCCCTCGGCCGATGCCCAGGAGCAGGTCCGTGACACGACCGGGATGACGAGCGAGACCGAAGTCCAGCAGTTTTGCGGCAACATTGCCGACGCGGCGCGCGATCGCCGTTATGCCCTGCAAAAACAGGATCTTGAGAAACTTCAGGCCGAGGTCGATGACCGCATTGCCGTGATGGAGGCCCGCAAGGCCGAATACGAGGACTGGATCGGCCGGCGCAACGAATTCATGAAACAGGCCGAAAATGGCCTGGTCGACATTTTCAAGACCATGAAACCTGACACTGCCGCTCCGCAGCTGTCCGAAATGCAGGCGGGGCTTGCCGCCGCAATCGTCATGCGGCTGCCGCCCCGCCAATCCGGTCTGATACTGAGTGAAATGGACGCCAAGAAGGCTGCGGCCGTTGCATCCATCATCGCCAGTGCAGCGGATCCCAACACGTCGAAAGACCCGTCATGACCAAACTCGCACCCGCAATCCTTGCTACCGTAGCGCTTCTTTCGGGATGCTCGCAAACGCCTCAGACGATTAGGGAAGTCGGCAATGCACCATCGATGAGCCCCATCGGTAGTGGCCTGCAGTTCAGTCAGGCGCCACAGCTCGCTTCCTATCCCAAGCGCCCGCACAATATGAATAATGGCTATTCGCTCTGGAGCGACAGCCAGGCCGCTTTGTTCAAGGACGCACGCGCGCTCAATATCGGCGACATCCTGACCGTTACGATCAAGATCAACGACAAGGCTGATTTCGACAACGAGACGAAGCTTGAAAAGAGCAACGACCGGACGACGGCGTGGAAGGCCGATGCCACAATTTTCGGATGGAAGCCTAAGACCGATTCTTCCTTCGGCTTCAACGGCGAATCCAATGCCGACGGTAAAGGGTCGACAACCCGGTCAGAACAGCTGAACCTGCTTGTAGCAGCCGTGGTGACCGGCGTCCTCGAAAACGGGAACCTTCTGATCAGTGGTTCGCAGGAAGTGCGCGTCAATCATGAGATCCGCATCCTGAACGTGGCCGGTATCGTCAGGCCGCAGGACGTCGATTCGGAGAACGAGATCTCCTACGAAAAGATCGCCGAGGCACGCATCTCCTACGGCGGCCGCGGTCGCGTAACCGAAATTCAACAGCCGCCGGTCGGCCAGCAGCTCATGGACCTGTTCTCGCCGATCTGAGGCGTCCGGGTCTTTGCCGAGGAGTGAAACCACATGGCTATCACGGCTGAGGACGATAGCGTCCCGAAGAAGAAGAACGCACTTATCCCGATGATCGGCGCCGTGGTGCTGTTGTCCCTGGTGGGCGGCGGCGGCGGCTGGCTGACGGGAAAGCTGATTGCACCGGCGCCAAAACCGGTGGAGGAAGCGACAAGCACCCCTGCTGCCGAGGGCGAGAAGAAAGGCGAGGGCGAAAAGGCCGCGCCGGCCCTTCCCAATATGCTGGAACTGGCACCGATATTGACGAATATCGGCTATCCGGCGGAAAATCTCATCCGGCTGCAGGTGGGCTTGGTATTTGACGGCCCGCCGGACCCGGCGCTGGCCGAAACTGTGAACCAGAACATCATGACCTATCTGCGAACGCTGTCGCTGCAGCAGTTGCAGGGGCCGCGTGGATTCACATATTTGAAGGGCGACCTCGAGGAGATCGCTAGCCTGCGTTCCCAAGGGCGTGTAACAAAGGTCCTGATTAGGACTTTTGTTGTCGAATGATTCGTCTCGCGATTTTCGTTGCCACATTGGCTTTGGTGCCCGGTCTTGCGCATGCGCAGCAGTTGCAGGATTTGATCAACGCTCCTGTTGACGGCTCTGCGGCTGCCTGGATCGTTCGCACCTTCGGCCTTCTGACCGTCCTGTCTGTAGCGCCAGGCATCCTGATCATGGTGACGAGCTTCCCGCGCTTCATCATCGCCTTCTCGATTTTGAGAACCGGCATGGGCCTCGCCACCACGCCGTCGAACATGATCCTCACTAGCATGGCGATGTTCATGACGTTCTACGTCATGTCTCCGACCCTTGAGCAGTCGTGGCGCGAGGGCATCCAGCCCATGTTGCAAAATCAGGTAACGGAAGCGCAGGCGATCGAGCGTACGGCCGAACCTTTCCGAAGCTTCATGATCGCCAACACTCGGCCGAAGGATCTCGCCCTGTTTGTCGATCTCGCAACTGAACGCGGTCAGCAGACTTCGGAGAACGACAGGCCCTATTATCGCGTGCTCGTTCCGGCATTCATGTTGTCCGAAATCCGTCGCGGCTTCGAGATCGGCTTCCTTATTGTCCTGCCTTTCCTCGTCATCGATATGGTTGTCGCGACGATCACCATGGCCATGGGCATGATGATGCTTCCGCCGACATCGATCTCCCTTCCGTTCAAGATCCTGTTTTTCGTCCTTATAGACGGCTGGAACCTGCTTGTCGGCTCTCTGGTCAGATCGTTCTCCTGAATAATCGAAATTGTGCGCCTGTCCCTCGGCCCGGCACGCCTGCCGGGTTGCGCTAAGGCCTGCAGCTGTCTGATGCTGAAGGTCTCCTGACCTCCGTTGCGAGCGTGGCTCTCCTGTCGGTTCCGGCTGTGGCTTTGTCCTACGCTCGCCTCCGCTCAGCGCCGTGGCACACCATAGCATTCCTAGCTTCCCTCCCTGGATATCCGTGAGGCCAAGCAACGAGCGGGCGCGTTGATGGCTCTCCTTCACGTCACATCCGCTCCCGTGGCTCGATCTCGCCTGTGTGCAATATGCGAGGCGGCAGCACTGGGAATGCCCGTCGGCCGGGCGAGGGGCTTCTTAAACGCAAATTGCCGCGCACAAGGCGCGGCAAGTGGTGAATAACTCGCTCGGTTCCCCTCTGACGCACGCAGCAAGGGAACGGATAGTCTGTTCAGTGATGAGCCGGACTGCTCAGCTCGAGAGCCGCCTGCGCCTTGGTCGTATGGAAAGTCACCTTCCTGAGGCTGTCGGCCAGAATGGATGTGTTCTCCCTCGGATCGGCAGACGGGCTGTGGAAGTTGATGTAGTTGATCGAGATGCTGGCCTTGTCGGCTTCCAGCTTCAATCGGCTGTATATGGTGATCCCCGGCGGGCTGATCTCCAGATCGAGCGTGATCGACGGGTAGGTCGACCAGTCGAGAGCATAGTCGCCTCCGACGCCGAAGCGGACCGTCCCCGGATGAAAATACAGTTCGGCAGCAGAATCGACGAGATCAGCGATGCTGCTATGATACTCGAAACGAAGAAGCGAAATGAGATCGGCAGCGTCCAGCAGCCTCAGTTCGGCCGCCAACGGGCCAATCGCCTTGGCAAGGATTTCTTCGCGTTCGATGGAGTAGGGGCATGTTTTCATAATGAGCCGTCTAGCCAGTTTTTATGGTTAACGTTGTATTCGGGCCGTCACGAGATCCCTGAAACTTCAGAGGATCGCTCGATAGTGAAGTTAGAGCATGAGGCTTGCGTAGAAATGGAGTGTTGAATTTAAAAGGAAATTCGACATTCCAAGGCTTGGGCGACCATCTTGGCGCAACAAATCGCGCCGGCTTTCGATCGCCAGTTCCCATCAGGTTAGATACCGGGCTGTCATGATGCGTCTTGCACGCATCTCGGCAATGATGTTCGGTTCCGGACAACGTCGTGTCGGGAACGGTGTGCTTCAGAGCAGCATCATGCTTGGAGGCTTTCGGGCGCAACGTTCAATGCGCGTCCGGCCAGGCCTGTGCCTGGCGTTTGTGTTCAGTCGGGCTTTTCCATGAAAGGCCCGCTACGTGCCGGTAGGCACGCAACATCGATATGATCGGGCTTCAAGCCGTTTTTGGCGCGCTCTACCATCGTCTCGTAAGCGGTTTCGAGATGCAGGGTGAAGCGTTCGTCGTCGAAAAGCGGGCTTTTCAGGCGATTGTCTTCCAGGCGCTGCCGCAGAGGCTTGAGCTGTTCGGGATTTTTGCCGAACTCGACGGCCAGCCGCACATAGTCGTTCTCGTCTTCCGCAATCAGTTCGGGCAGCCCGATTGCATGCAGCAGACTCTCGCTGACGCGCGAGGCGAAATTAGTGCCTTTGTAGGTCAGGACCGGCAGACCGGCCCAGAGCATCTCAGAAGTCGTCGTGTGGCCGTTAACGGGATAGGTGTCGAGGCCAAGGTCAGCGAGCGGGATGCGGTTGAGATGGTGCTCGAACTGCATCTTGGTCATGAAGAAGATGCGCTTGGCGGGAACACCGGCGGCGACGAGCTTCTTCTGTATGTTTATCCTGCTTTCGGCATTGTTGGTCAGGATCCAGAGAATGCCGTTCGGCGTGGACTTGACGATATCTGCCCACATATCCAGCATCTGCGGCGTAATCTTGCGGTTCGCGTTGAACGACCCATAGATGAAGGCGTCTTCGGGAAGGCCCACTTCCTTGCGCGTCATAGGCTTGGCAAGCGGCCTGTTGACAGGATCGTTCGGCTGATAGGTTTCCGGCAGGCGGCAGAACTTCTCGTAATAGTGCGGTTTCGAACTATCCGGCAAAACGTATTTGTCGCCGACGGCATAGTCGAGATCGACGTTGACGGTGGAGCCTGGGAAGCCCAGCCATGCGACCTGGATCGGTGCGGCCTGCATGTTGAAGACCGTATTGCGAGTGCCGATCGTATGGCCCTTGAGGTCGACGAGGATGTCGATATTGCGGGACCTGATTTCGGCCACGATCTCCTCATCGCTGATATCGCGCACGGTGACGACATTGCCCCACTCTTCGCGGTTTGCCTCATTGGCCGCCAGCATCTTCGGATCGGTATGGCAAAAGAGGGTCACTTCGAAGCGATCCCTGTCATGCAATTCGAACACCCGGCGGATAAGCTTCATCGTGGCATGTTTGTCGAAAAGGTCGGAGGAGAGATAACCGACACGAATCTTGTCACCCCACGTATGAGGCATTTGATGCCGGATTGCGGTCATCTCCGGGGAAAATCTCGGCGTGTTGCTGCGAGCTAGCTGGTTCAGATGCTCATCGCCGGTCCAGTGAAGGTTGAAGAAGGTGCCGTCCATCCTGACGAAGTCCGTCTCGCCTGACGCAATTGCAGCGTCGATGATCGGCTGATGGCGCTCTATCGCGTCGTACTTGCTGTGTTCGCGGCTGAAGGTGAGATACATCAGCCGCACCGGCTGGCTGTTCGGAATTCGGCTGAGCAGTACACGGGCGGTCTCGATGTCGGACGGATCGAACATATCCCAGGTGTTCAGCGAAATCCGGGCGCCGAGCAGCATATGCGGCAGCTCCTTACTCCTGATGAGCAAGGTTTTGAACACGCGGGCGACACGAGCTTCACCTCTCTCGACCAGAGTTGACGCGACGATGAAAGCCAGTTCTGGGTCGCGGGTCAGCTTTGGAAGGATGCGATTGGCCAGAGCCAGTGCCTTGTCCTTCTCTCCGATTTCGAAATTGAGCTTGATGGCATCGATCAGATTGTCGTCGGCATGTTGCCCCCCGAGCTCGGCAGCCAACTGGAAGGACTGGGCGGCTTCCGCCTTGTGACCGAGCTGCTTCAGCGTGCGGGCGAGCAGCGTGTAGGTACGGGCGTCCTTTTGAACTTCGAGCAGCCTGTTGATGGTGACGAGCGAGGAGGTGTAGTCGCCGCTGCGGAAATGCTGGGACGCGGCCTTGTAGCTGATCTCGGTCAACATCTGCTCCGTATTTTCGTTGCCGGGCCAAGTTCGTCTGTTGGTTGCAGAGGCTTGCTTGTGGGCAACGCAAGAAATCGATCCGACTTTGCTATCCGGCGAAGCTTGCTTGAAACCGGTGTTGGTTGGCCGGAGCCGGAAAAATGCTCGCGGAAATTATGTTTAACGTAGCACCCCGGGCGTTAACCGTTTGTTTACTATGCGTCCGAATTGACGACGACTCACCCCCAAAATTAAGACTGTGGCAACTCTTGGCTGGCTAATTTGGTCCTGCGACGGGTTGGTGTCCTAAACGAATAAACGGAACCGAGTGGCATGATGTCGGACCGTCGCAGCCGATTAAGAACCGGCATGTCCTCACCGTTTGTTTTCAGTCTTTAGGGGACACTTCATGTCTAGCATCAACTTCAACGCCGGCGCTACTTCGGCTCTCGAAACCCTCCGCAACATCAACAAGGATCTGCAGAAGACCCAGAACAGCGTCTCCACTGGCGAGCGCGTTAACTCTGCTTCTGACGGCGTTTCCTACTGGTCCATCGCGACCACGATGAAGTCGGACAATAAGGCTCTCGGCGCTGCTCAGGACGCTCTCGGCGTCGGCGCTGCCAAGGTCGACACCGCTTACGCTGCAACCGAAAGCGCCATTGACGTCGTCAACGAAATCAAGGCCAAGCTGGTTACCGCTTCGGAAAGCTCTGCCGACAAGGATCAGATCAACCTGGAAGTTGAAAAGCTTCAGGAACAGCTGACCGCAATCGGTAAGGCCGCTTCGTTCAACGGCGAAAACTGGCAGATTTCCGGCTCGAACACCTCGACCACCGCCAAGGTTGTCGACGGCTTCGTCCGCGAAGACAGCGGTACGGTCAAGATCACCACTGCCGACTTCAACCTGTCCAGCTACGCAATGTTCTCGACGCTCGCCAGCGACGTCGGTTCCGGCGGTATTCTGGGCGCTGTCATGACCATCGCTCTGACCTCTGCTTCCACGCAGGGCGCAATCGACGGCTTCATGACCACGGTTGAAACCGCTCTGTCGAGCCTGACGGATGCCGGCGCTGCTCTCGGCGCGCTGACCACCCGTATCACCCTGCAGGACGAATTCGCTTCCAAGATCTCCGACGCAATCGACTCGGGCGTCAGCCGCCTCATCGACGCCGACATGGAAGAAGAATCCGCAAAGCTTTCGGCACTCCAGACCCAGCAGCAGCTCGCTGTTCAGTCGCTGTCGATCGCCAACTCCTCGGGCCAGAACATCCTGCGTCTGTTCCAGTAATCACTGGCATCGTTCCGAAATTGGGGCCGCACCTTCCAGGTGCGGCCTTTTTCGTTTTGGGCGCCTTGAATTCCAGCGAAAATGCCGCTGCCAATCGCAGATATTAACAGGAAGTAAATGCTTAAAAATTAACGGGAAGTAAATGAAATTATAGCGTTTTTTTGTTTTCTTGTTTGGAACTTATTAACCTTAACGGTGTCTACTCGGCTCATCAAAACGACGGGCCGAAATTAACGGTTTCCGGCAAGCATGAAGCTGACTGTCGTTCCCGGCGAAATCCGGAATGTCCCTTCAAATCATAGTGCCAAAGGGGCAACTTTCATGACCAGCATTCTGACCAACACCTCCGCCATGTCTGCTCTCGCAACGCTGCGGAACATCAACACTGATCTCGCTTCCACACAGGATCGCGTTTCGTCCGGTTATCGCGTCGGCGCAGCTGAAGACAACGTTGCCTACTGGTCGATCTCCACGACCATGAACTCGGATAACAAGGCTCTCAACGCCGCTAAGGACGCACTCGGCGTCGGCGCTGCCAAGGTCGACACCGCTTACGCTGCAACCGAAAGCGCCATCGACATCGTCAACGAAATCAAGGCCAAGCTGGTTACCGCTTCTGAAAGCTCGACCGACAAGGACCAGATCAACCTGGAAGTTGAAAAGCTTCAGCAGCAGCTGACGGCCGTTGCTCAGGCAGCTTCGTTCTCCGGCGAAAACTGGCAGATTTCCGGCTCCAACACTTCGACGACGGCCACGGTCGTTGACGGCTTCATCCGCGAAGACAACAGCTCGGTCAAGATCACCACGGCTGAGTTCAACCTGTCCAGCTACGCAATGTTCGCGACGCTCGCCAGCGACGTCGGTTCCGGCGGTATTCTCGGCGCCGTCATGACCATCGCTCTGACCTCTGCTTCCACGCAGGGCGCCATCGACGGCTTCATGAACACGGTTGAAACCGCTCTGTCGAGCCTGACGGATGCCGGCGCTGCTCTCGGCGCTCTGACCACCCGTATCGACCTGCAGGACAACTTTGCAGCCAGCCTTTCCGACGCTATCGAATCGGGCGTAAGCCGTCTCGTCGACGCCGACATGGAAGAAGAATCAGCAAAGCTTTCGGCACTCCAGACCCAGCAGCAGCTGGCCGTCCAGTCGCTGTCGATCGCCAACTCTTCTTCGCAGAACATCATGACGCTGTTCCGCGGCTAAAAAAAATCCACTCTCGGATAACAGGGTCGCACCATGGTGCGGCCCTTTTTTACGTCTTGTTTTTATTTGTTAATTTTGTATTTCCTCAATCGGAGGCTGTTATCTTTCTGTTCATTCGTGTTAACAACCGCAAGCGCGCGTTAACTCTTCATTAACCCTGATCGGTTTTTCTCCTCGTCATTGAAACAGCGGGCCGGGCAGCAGCGAACACGCAACGTCCACCGGCCAGGCATGAAGCTGATCGCGTTTACCGGTCCACGCCGGAATGTCCCTCCAAACCGTGAGCCAAGGGGCAATTTGAGATGACGAGCATTTTGACAAATACTTCCGCAATGTCCGCACTGCAGACGCTTCGTGCTATCGGCAGCAGCCTTGCAGACACCCAGGATCGCGTCTCTTCCGGTTACCGCGTCAGCGAAGCCGCTGATAACGTCGCCTACTGGTCGATCTCCACGACCATGAACTCCGACAACAAGGCGATTAACGCCGCTTCTGACGCTCTTGGCGTCGGTGCCGCCAAGGTCGATACTGCCTACGCTGCGATGGAAAGCGCCATCGACGTCGTCGACGAAATCAAGGCCAAGCTGGTTACCGCAACGGAAGAATCCACCGACAAGGACCAGATCCAGCTCGAAGTGGCAAAGCTGCAGGAACAGTTGAGCGCGATTGCGCAGGCAGCTTCGTTCTCCGGTGAAAACTGGATGGTTGCAGCCGACAACGCCTCCAACACGGTCGTCGTCGATGGCTTCATCCGGAATGAGGACGGCACGGTCAAGGTTACGACCGCTGAGTTCCAGGTCGCCTCTTACGCAATGTTCGGCACCATCAATAACGGCGTCGGCGAAGACGGGATCCTCGGTAGCGTCATGAGCATCGCTCTGACCTCGGCATCCACGACCGGCGATATTCAGGGCTTCCTCGACCAGGTCGAAGCCGCACTTTCCAGCCTGACGGATTCGGGCGCCGCCCTTGGTGCTTTGATCACCCGTATCGATCTGCAGGATGAATATGCAGCCACTCTGTCGGACGCAATCGAAACCGGTGTAAGCCGACTGGTCGACGCGGACATGGAGGAAGAATCAGCCAAGCTTTCGGCGCTTCAGACGCAGCAGCAGCTTGCGATCCAGTCGCTGTCGATCGCCAACTCTTCTTCGCAGAACATTCTTTCGCTCTTCCAGGGCTAAAGTTTCGCGATCACTTGATTTCGATGACAAAAAGCGGGCCGCGTTTCAACGACGCGGCCCGATACGTATTCAGAAAAATCAACGGCTTATGCCGAGTGATGGCAGCTGGAATCCGAGACGATATGCTGGCGCAAGGTTGTTTGCGTCTTGTCCGAATCGTAGGTTTTCATTAACCTTCGTGTATTGGCCAAAGAGCCATAAACGTGACGCGCTTGCCATATGGCAGGCAGCATGAAGTCGATGCGTCGCGGCCGGATCACAAACGGCATGTCCTGATTCCGAACATAGGTGGTTAGAACATGTCGAAGATCATGACCGTCGGTTACGTGCAGAGCGCGCTACAGACCCTTCTTTTCGCGAGCGACAATCTCGAAGAAACCCAGAAGCGCACGGCATCCGGCCTGGCGGTTGAATCTGCGGCAGACAATGCCGGCTACTGGTCGGCCGCAACCAACATGACCTCCGACCAAAGTGTTCTCGGTAGTATCGGAGATGCGCTCAACCTCGGTGCGTCTAAGCTTGATACGGCCTATGAGGCCGTGACCTCCTCCATTAACATCATGGACGAGATCACCAGTCAGCTGGTGACCGCCTACGAGGAGGGTACGGATAGAGATGCACTCAACGGCCGAATTAGCTCGCTTAAGGAAAATCTGAACTCTGTTCTCCAGGCAGCGACGTTCTCCGGCGATAACTGGCTCTACAATTCGGATGAAATTCTCGGCGCATCGAAAACCATCCCGACGTCTTTCCAGCGCAGCGTTTCGGGCGCGGTATCGCTCAGCTATGTTTCCGTCGATACCGCGGATACGACGCTGATCGATTCGGCCGATGCCAATCGCGGCCTTCTGACCGGCGCGATCGACGCCAATACATTGAATTCCGACGGAACCGCGACCTCCCGCAACTACTACCTGCTTGACGTGGATTCGACCATTGCGACGACCGGCACGTCGATTGCCGTTTCCGACGCCACGACCTCGGCCGAGCTGGACGATATGATTGCCGTCGTTGGCCATCTGACCGACAGGCTCAATCAGCTGGCAAGTTCGCTGGGCACCGTCTCCGCCCGTGTCGATCAGCAGACCGGCTTCGTGAAGTCTCTGCAGGATATTCTCGACAAGGGCGTTGGCCGCCTGGTCGATGCGGATATGGAAGAAGAATCCACCAAGCTGGCGGCCTACCAAACCCAGCAGTCGCTGTCGTCACAACTGCTCTCCCTGCTCAACGGTCATCAGCAGAGCACACGCGTCCTTTTTAGCTAGTGCCGTTGGCGGGTCTTCATCTTCGCACAAGTTTGGCATCGTAGCTGGTTTCAGGTGAAAATGCGTTCATTCCCGGATGCATCTCGCCGATCGCTTCGAAGCGAGCCTGCCAAACGCACGAAGGAAGGTTCCACTTGTTCAGTTTTGAGGTAAGCCTTTTCATTTTCCGCATGTCGGCTCGGTAGGGATATCTCCATGAGTATGCCGCTTGCTCGTTACTTGAAGGATTTTGGCGCTCCGCAATCGCAGCCGCAGCCGTCGGAGTTCGTCTCCGATTTCGATTTTCCCGAAAACAACTTCGATCTCCCGGATGTGGCGCCAGAGCCTGCCGTCGATATCGAGGAGGAAAAGAGCAAGGCGCGCGCCGAAGGCCATGAGGCAGCCGTGGTCGAAATGACGGAACGCCATGATGAGCAGTTGGCGCAGATCACCGCAAGGCATCGCGAGGAAATCGAGGCGTTGACGGCGAAATACGACGGTGTCGTTGCCGAACGCGTTGAAGCCTTCCTCCAGGAGATGAAGGCGTCAGTCTCGGATGCTGTAGACACTTCGGTGGCGCGTGTCCTGCAACCTTTTGTCCAGGAAGAGGTCGCTCGCGCTGCTGGCGCGAAATTCGCGGCCGATGTCGCTGAAGAAATCGGGCAGGGCAGGACAGTGAAGCTCTCGGTGAGAGGTTCCGAAACATTTATCGAAATGATGCGCAAGCGGCTCGATCCGCTCGTGACTGAAGTCGAATACGAGGAATCGTCGGAAATCGACATGACGCTGGAAGTCGGTGACTCGATTCTCGTGACGCGTCTGAAGACTTTTGTCGAAGCGATGGAAGAGCAGATAGATGAGTGAAAGTCATCATCACGGCAAGAACGAAATTATTGTCGTCAAACGCCACAAGGGTGATCATGACGGAGCCCATGGCGGCGCCTGGAAGATTGCCTATGCGGATTTCATGACGGCAATGATGGCATTCTTCTTGGTTATGTGGCTCGTCAACGCCTCCAACGAAGAAACGAAGGCCTCGATTGCAAGTTACTTCAATCCGATCAAGCTGACGGACGAGCAGCCCAGCTCTGACGGTGTCAAAGAGCCGGCAAAGGACGCGCAAGGCGAACAGAACGGTCAGAAGTCGGACGTTGCAGCCGACAAGACGCAGGACGGTTCCGCCGCAGCTTCCGGCGAGGATCTGACGGCTTCTTCCGGTGAGAACACCAGTTTTTCCGAAGAGGCATTTTTCGAAAATCCTTACGCCGTGCTGGCTGAGATCGCTCAGGAAGTTGGCCAGCAGGCCAATGTCAGCGTGAAGGGCGAGGGTGGCGCGGCAAATTCCGGCCCTTCGACCGGCGCTTCCGGCGGCGAGGCCTATCGCGATCCGTTCGACCCCGACTTCTGGAGTAAGCAGGTTTCCGCTCCACAGAACGGCCAGAACGGTGCCGTTGCCGTGACGCAGGACAGCAAGCTGCCTCCGGCTCCCGATGCCAAGCCGGTCGAGACAGCCGCCGCACAGGCGCATCCACGCGCTGACACCCAGAAACAGTCGCCGTCTGACGCACAAGCGTCAACCAGCACCGATCCGGCCCAGCAACAGATTGCCGCTCTGCAATCATCCAAAGGCGCTGTCGACGGCAATGGTCAGCCGAAGGAAGAGGAGCCTTATGATGGCTCTCCTGAACCTGACAGGCCTCAGACAACGTCAAAGCCGACGGAGAAGCAAACCGAGAAGGCCGAGGAGCTGCGGGAAGAACTCGTCAAGGCTTTGACCGGCGTTCCCGGCAAACTTGCCGAGGGCATCATCGTTACTCCGTCCGAGGGCGGTATGCTCGTTACCATTTCCGATCAGGCCGCAACGCCGATGTTCGATCTCGGATCGGCCGTCCCTCGCAGGGAGACTGTCCTGGCGATGGAGAGGGTTGCCGCAGTCTTGAAGGCGAAGGCTGGTTCGATCGTCATTCGCGGCCACACTGACAGCCGGCCTTATCGAGGTGGCAACGCCGATAACTGGACGCTCTCGATGGACCGCGCCCATGCCGCTTATTTCATGCTTCTGCGTGGCGGTCTTGAAGATACCCGCGTGAAGCAGCTTTCCGGCTTCGCCGATCGCCGACCACAGGTTACCGATAATCCCGAGGACGGAGCCAATCGCCGTATAGAAATCCTGATTGCCGATGGTTGAAGGTAAGCGCTGATGTTCGCTCGCAGATACTGGTTTGTTCGCTCCACGTTTCTTGCGGCCGCGCTGGCTGCAGGAGTCGCCGAGACGCGCGCCCAGGACCAGTCGCTCGATGCCTATAAGATCTTGAGGTCGCTTCAGTTCGTCCAGGATTCCCTGGTGCTCGGAGATCACTCTGCCTCCGATCTCCAGCGCTATCTGCTCGATTCTCTCGACAAGAGGCTGCGATCTGCGGACAACGGCACGCTTGCGGATACGCGCAATGCAGACGCAGTCTTCGTTTACGTGATGAGTGGCGGTAATCCCGCCACCTTGAACTTCCTGGCGTCCCGCGACACTCAGGGATATCTCGACGCGCGTGTCGTCAACGTCCTGCAGAAATATCTCGACGGCCGTGGCGGGCAGGTTGCAACCTCGATCGCCTCTCTATCCCAGGAGTATCAGGGCTCACCGATCGGCCCTTATCTCAATCTTGTCGCCGGCAACGTCAATTATCCGACTGATCCGACCGCTGCACTGATCTTCTACGATCGCACCCGCATCGATGCACCGGGCACAATCCTGGAAGAGGCGGCGCTGCGCCGCTCCATCGTCGCAAGCGCAAGTCTGAAGGATGTCGACCGGGCTTTCGGCTATTCTGTGCGGTATGCGCGGCGTTTTCTTCATTCGCCGTATGCCAGCCAGTTCGCCGACCTCTTCGTCGACCTCGCGGTAACCAGCGCGCCGGGGCTTGGACATGACCGGGTTTCAGAAGTGGCCGACCTCATGGATCCGGACCGCGCGCAGGAGCTTTACCTGCGCATATCGCGACTGGCGACGCTGAAGGGTAAATATGATCTGGCGAGCTATACGGCCGAAGAGGCACGCAAATTGAACGATGTGCTTAGCGGCAAGGGACGTACGCTACTCCCCGGCCTTTACGAGCACATTGCCAAGGTTCCGTCTTCAAATGTTTCGCAGGTGGTTGACCAGCTTTCGTCGATTTCCCGCGAAGGACTTTCGGATCGCGACCGGGCACTTCTCGATGCCGCGCAACGCGTCGGCGAGGAAATTGTCAGGCCTGTGGATATCAGCGGCAGCAGCGAAGACACCCCTACGCCTGATGGCAGCACCCGGATTGCCGATGCCAAGCCTGATCCGACGACTGCAGGCTCAGTCGTGCCGAATGCTGCGACCGCGACAAATGCGGCCGTTGACGACTTCGTCACGCAAGGCCGAAACAAGCTGGGTGAGATAGATTCGCTCCTTGCGAAGGAGATTGGGGGTCGATGATGAATGTAGTGAGCAATGCCTTGCCGGCGAGCGCGGATGTTTCAACCGCAGCTTCCTCTGCGTCCAACAAGGGTACGCGGACTTCCAAGGATGACGGTTTCGCCAAGACGCTCAACTCCTATGGCGACGGCCAGGGCCAGCGCGGAAAAGCCGCCGCGGGGAATGACGATGGCGCGGCAACCGCGACACAGGCCGGACAGGATCAGCCGGAAACGGTTGCTGCCGAGCCGAAGGCGGCTGCTGGCGCTCGCCCGTTCGCGATGACTGTCGAGACGATGCTTTCAAAGGCCGCAGTCCAGGCCTCGGATGCTGTTAATCCGGAGGCCGTCGTTGAAATGCCGGTCGAGGGGCAGGACGCGGAGCCGCAAGTGCCTGTCGACGGTGCCGATATCGATACGGCGGCGGACCTTTTGGCCGACCTGCAGGCGGCAATGCCGGCCAATACGAAGGGTCCGAGCAGTCCGGTTCGCAACACCGCCGCCGATCAGGCCAAGACCGACAAGACGGACACCGATGCCGCAGATCCGGATGCTGCGGACGATGCGCTGGCATTGCTCCAGTCGCTTCCGGATACGGCGTCTGCCCAGACCGTGCAGTCGGACATTGCCGGCGATCAGCTGCCGGTACAGACAGATTCCGCTGAAATCGACGTAAACACGGTAACGGCACAGGCCGGTAATGCCGCTCTGTCGTTGAAGGACGCGGCGGCTGGAACGGCCACGAACACCGCGGCGACGGATACAAAAAACACCCAGCATTCGACTACGACTGCCGCCGATGTTGCCCCGGCGGTTCACGATGCGCTGGAGCATGACAGCGAGCTTTCGGTCGACACGGAGACGCCTGCGGTCCAGGTCACCGAGAACCGTCGATACATCGGCATGGCACCGAGCTCCAACGCGGTCTCACTGGCAACTGCATTTGGTCAGGATCCGGATTGGTCGGCTGCCATGAACCCGAGCGCAAAGCTGTCCAACGAGGCGCTTTATGCCAGCACGGGCAAGGTGGTGAATACGCTCAAGATCGAGCTCAACCCCAATGACCTCGGGCATGTGACAGCCACGATGCGCATGGTCGGCGAAGAGCTGAACATTCATCTCACCGTCGAAAGCAGCAAGGCCTATCGGCAGCTCATGCACGACAGTTCCACGATGCTCGATAACCTGAAGTCACAAGGTTACAGCGTCGACCAGATCACGGTCAGCATTGCGAGCGGAAGCAGTTCGACTTCGTCCGACAAGGGCAGCGATACATTTTCCAACAGCAGGCAGTCTTCCGATATGGGACAGGCGCAGCAGCAACAGCAGCAGAACGGCCGCCAGGGCGGCAACACGAGTGGCGGCCTGACAGATACGTCGGACATCGGTACGCGTGTCAGCTCTTCCGGAGGTAAGGATGAAGGTTCGGCTCAAGGCGCGGGTTCTGGCGGCGCTGGTACTCGTCCCGACACCGTTTATCTCTGATAAGGGAGAAGCCGCGGTCGGCGCTAGCCTTGCATGCGAACGGCAGATACAGCGCGCTGCTGCACAATATGGCATTCCGGAAGGCATACTCTATTCTGTCGGCCTCACCGAGACTGGGCGAAAAGGCTCGCTCAGTCCCTTTGCATTGAATGTCGAAGGCAAGGCATTCTTTCCCGGTTCGCTGCAGGAAGCCTTTACTCAGGTTGCGGCGTCTCGGGGGCAGGGGGCAAAGCTGATCGACATCGGCTGCATGCAGATCAACCTCATGTATCACGGCGCGGAATTTGCCTCCTTGCAGGATATGTTTGATCCGGCCCAGAACGTCGCTTATGCCGCACGTTTTCTGCGGCAGCTGTATGATCGGCACGAGACCTGGACGATGGCTGTTGCCCGTTACCATGCCGGACCGAACAATGACCCGGCGCAGCAGCGATACGTGTGTCGCGTGATCGCAAACCTGGTCGCTTCAGGATATGGCCAGTGGACCGCAGGAGCGACGAATTTTTGCGCTGGCGGCAACTGGAAGTAGATTGTCTTTCCAATTTACATCGCGCCTTTGATCTGGCAGCAATGAGGCGTGTCAAACAGGGGCATGCCGAATCCTGTTATGAATCTGTCAAAATCCACCGAAAAAATTGTGCCTGTTTTGGTTTGCGCCACTACATCTAGTGCAAATCGGAGAGGTGTGGTTAATCAATTATTAATTAGTCCCCACAAGTTTCTATAATTGTGGCTGACTCTCACGATTCGTACTCATGCCTCAGCACATGAACGCTGCTGATTCGGAGATGGGTGAATGATCGTCGTGGTTGATGAGCGAGAGCTCGTAACGGAAGGTTACACATCCCTGTTCGGCCGCGAGGGCATCCCCTCGGCAGGCTTCGATCCCGTCGAGTTCGGCGAGTGGGTCAACTCCGCAGCCGATGCCGATATCCGCGCCATCGAAGCCTTCCTTATCGGCCAGACCAGGAACGCCTGCGATCTGCCGCGTACCATCCGCGATCGTTCCACTGCACCGGTCATCGCCGTTTCCGATCAGCCGTCCCTCGATGCAACGCTCGCGCTGTTCGATGCCGGCGTCGACGACGTTGTCCGCAAGCCGGTTCATCCGCGCGAGATCCTGGCGCGCGCCGCTGCCATCCGTCGCCGCCTGACCGCCATCGCCAATTACACCGATATCGGTTCGATCCGCGTCTATTCCGATGGTCGCGATCCCGAGATTGGCGGCGAAGTCTTCCCGTTGCCGCGGCGCGAGCGCCGCATTCTCGAATATCTGGTCGCCAATCGCGGCCGGCGTGTTTCCAAGGCGCAGATCTTCTCGGCCATCTACGGCATCTTCGACGAGGACGTCGAGGAAAACGTGGTCGAGAGCCATATCAGCAAATTGCGCAAGAAGCTCCGCAAGAAGCTCGGAACCGACCCGATCGATTCAAAGCGCTTCCTCGGTTATTGCATCGACTGGAATTGATGACGACACAGCATGGTGCTGTCCTGTTCAACTCAAAAACACCGCCCGATCGCTTCGGGCGGTGTTTTATTTGAGATGACAGAAAAAGATGGATGAAGCTCTTCGTTAGCGTGCCGAAAGCTGGGCCACGGCCAGCAGCGTGTCAGGGCTGATCGAGGAGGAGCTGCCCTGAAGAATGGAAAGGGCAGCCGAGTCTGTGGCGCCATTCTGGCTGTCGTAAAGTGCGGTGAAGCGTTGGATGACCTTCTGCACATAGTCCGGATCGGATAATTTATCGAGCTCGACGAATTTCTCGACGGTCGCGGCCTGCTTCTCAAGCTCCTGGCTGGAGAAATAGGTCGACAGATTGTAGGCCGTCTTGAAAAAGTTGAGTAGTGCGGAATCCCCAAGGATGTCGTAGGCACTGGTGATCGACGAGGCTTTGCGCTCGAAATAGAGAGCAAGTCGAACGCCCTCGTTGGTATCACCCTGTTCTTCTTCCAGTGTCTGTCGATAGTAGTTACTGACAGTCTGGAAAACGTCGCCCCTCTGCTGGACCGTGCCGAGCGTGTCGGATGTCAGGTTGCCTTCAGTGTCGAAATTGAAGGAAGCGACGATCTTGGCGAAGCTCTTGTTGTCCAACTGGTTGACGTAGCTTTTCGGATCGTCGAG
The DNA here is from genome assembly GCF_014201355.1 of Aliirhizobium wenxiniae. Taxonomy (GTDB): domain Bacteria; phylum Pseudomonadota; class Alphaproteobacteria; order Rhizobiales; family Rhizobiaceae; genus Neorhizobium; species Neorhizobium wenxiniae. The sequence goes on along the minus strand of NZ_JACHEG010000002.1, from coordinate 971,204 downwards.
ATCCGAAGCGAACATCTGCTGCAGCTCGTCCTTTGTGACGCTCTTCGGATCGATTTCCTGGCTCTCGAGCAGGAAGTTGACGAGCCTGCTGTCCGATAGAAGCTCATCGACAGTCGAAATCGATTCCATCTTCTTTTCGAAATACTCGATCTCGTCAGTAGCGGTTTCGCCCGCTTTTTGCCTCTCATCGCCCTTCAGGAAGCGTGTCTTGAGGCTGAGGTAATCCGCGGTAAAGTCCTGGGTAACGTTTTCCGACTGTGCCAGAAGTGGGGTGTCGACGTCGCCCTTGGTATCGAAATTGAACGCTTTGACGAGCGCCACATACCGTTCGTCACCCAGCTGATTGGCGTAGCTGTCCTTGTCTTCGAGATTGCTGGAAAGGATCTTGCGCAAGGCCGTCATCTTGACCTCACTTGGGTCGATGCCAAAGGCGCGTAACGCGACATCCCATATTTCGGTAACGTCGTCGTTGTTCGCATCGTCGTCATCCGCATTCGACTTGAAGAAGTCATCAATGCTTTTGACGTCGGCGATGCGGGTCTCGAAATTGGAGACGGCATTTTCCACGGCATCGGCCTGGGTGGCCTGGAATGCCGTTTTGTACTTGGCCTCGAGATTGGTCGCCTGTTCGCTGGTCTGGGCCGAACCACCGGCCGCAACCGTTCCGTCGGTCTGGAAACTGAAATAATCCAGTAGCTCAGTATTGCCGATCGTCTCGGCGAATGTCCGGCTGTACATCATACTGGCAACGCTCGATGCCATCATCGTGTCGCGCAGTCCGAAAGCCGTTTTGGCATACTCCAGAAGCCGCGAATCCGAAGTGATTTCGGAAGCGCTTCCGGCCTCGGCAACGTGTTTTTCCCAGTAGGACTGGTTCGCATCCAAGAGCAGGTCGGAGGGATAGGTCGACTTGTTGTAAATGTAGTCGAGCCGTAGATCTGATGTCTGTTCAGCGCTCTGCGCGGTCTCGCCCGCAGCGACTGTGCCATCGGAGCTGAAATTGAAAGCCGCAGCCAGTTTTCGCCAGGCATCGTTGCTTGCCTGATTGGCAACGCTGTCGGGATCGTTCAGATCGCTTGTCAGGACCTGAGATAGATAGTTCTTGGAGGTGTATTTCGCGTCGAGCCCGAACGATTCCAGCACGTAAGTGCGTAGCCGGTCATTGCCGATAATGTCGTTGACATGATCGACGCTGCCGATCTTGCTCTGGAAATAGGACACCTCGGACTTGATGTCCGTTTCTTCCTGCGTAAACGAATCCTGGTAGGCAGTGACGAGGTTCTCGGTCTGGGCCGATGTTTGTGCCTTCGCCGAATCGCCCGAGAAATTGTAGGCCTTGGCGAAATCCGCGTATCGAGTGTCGGTGAGTGAATTGGCGAAGCTGGAATCGTCGTTCGGATCGCTTTCCAGCACCTTCTTCATGAAGGCCTTGGCATAGGTCATCTCCTCGAGGCCGTAAGCCTTCATTGCATAGGAGAACAACCGGTAATCGTTGACGAATTCCTCAGCCGTGGTGACCTTGCCGATATTTTCTTCGTAATAGGCCGTGTTGCTTGCAACATCACCCTGGCTTGCAACGCGCGACAACGAGGAATTGATGTCTCTGTTGAGGACAAGATAGCTCGTATATGTGGAGAATGCGCTTGAAACCATGCGGATGGAAGCCTTTTTGCTTGCTGCAATGGCCGATATCATGGCCCAGACTTGCGCTTCCATCGCGCACACGTCCACCGGGCATCCTTGCCCTCGGGACTTAATTCGTGATGAACGTAGCTGAAAAATGCTCTTGTGTCATCCCCGTCCGGCCATCAATTCCGGGAATGGCTTAACGCGCCGTCACTCTCACGCAAGCTTCGCTTTCTAGATTTTACCCAAACCGGCTGGCTGTCCGATGTTGCGACGGCTGTCCGAATTCAAGGACTTTGGAAGCGAAAGCGCCTCAGGCGGTTTCCGCATCTCATGACGAGACGGAGCAGAAATGGCCACCCCTCAGAGTATCCTGCCGTTGCCGAAGGTCGCGCCGAAGGGCCGCGATATCGGTTTTGCCGTCGGCATAGTCACGATCCTTTGCATTCTCTTCCTGCCGATCCCGGTCTTCATGATCGACGTGGGGCTGGCCTTCTCCATCGCCTTCGCCGTCCTCATCCTGATGGTTTCGCTCTGGATCCAGCGCCCTCTGGATTTCTCGTCCTTCCCGACGATCCTTCTGATCGCCACCATGATTCGTCTGGCGCTCAACATTGCGACAACGCGCGTCATCCTCTCTCACGGACATGAGGGACATGATGCGGCTGGCGGTGTTATCGCCGGCTTCTCCAGTCTGGTCATGTCCGGCGACTTCGTTATCGGTCTGATCGTCTTTCTGATCCTGATCGTCGTCAACTTCATCGTCATCACCAAGGGTGCCACCCGTATCGCGGAAGTCGGCGCCCGCTTCACCCTCGATGCCATTCCCGGCAAGCAGATGTCGATCGATGCGGACCTGTCCGCCGGCACGATCGACGAGAAGGAAGCCCAGCGCCGCCGTAGTGAACTCGAAGAGGAAAGCTCCTTCTACGGCGCGATGGACGGTGCTTCGAAATTCGTTCGCGGCGATGCGGTCGCAGGCCTGTTGATCACGGCGATCAACATTTTCGGCGGCATCATCATCGGCTATTTCCGTCACGGAATGGAAATCGGCGAAGCGGCCGATGTCTTCGTCAAGCTTTCTGTCGGTGACGGTATCGTAACCCAGATTCCGGCTCTCATTGTCTCGCTCGCCGCCGGCCTCATCGTCACGCGGGGCGGTACCAAGGGCTCCACCGACACGGCCGTTATCGGCCAGTTGAGCGGTTATCCCAAGGCCATGTCCGTCGCTGCGGGCCTGATGTTCGTTCTCGCGCTCATTCCGGGCCTGCCCCTTCTGCCGTTCACCGCCCTTGGCGGTCTTCTGGCCGCCGGCGCATGGATCGTTCCTCGCCAGATCGAGGCGCAGAACAAGCTCCTGCGCGAAGAGGAGGAAAAGAAGGCTGTCCAGAAGCAGGAGGTCGAAAAGGACACGGTCAAGAACGTCCTCAAGACCACCGAGATCGAACTGGCGCTCGGCAAGCTCGTTTCGCCGCGCCTGCTGGGAGCCCATCAGGAACTTGCCTTCCGCGTCAGCAAGATGCGCAAGAAGTTTGCCGTCCAGTACGGTTTCGTCGTTCCCGAAATCAAGGTCACCGACGATATCGCCATCCCGGACAAGTCCTACCAGATCCGCATCCATGGCACGACGGTCGCCGCAAGCACGCTGCGTGTTGGTGAAGTGCTCGTCATCACCGGCAAGCGCCACAAGCCGTCGGTTCCTGGCGACGAGGTTCGCGAACCCGCCTTCGGCATGCCGGCGGTCTCAGTTCTGGAGCATTTCGTCGAAGATCTGAAGCGCGAGGGCTTCCACCCGATCGACAATATCTCCGCGCTGCTGACGCATGTGAGCGAGGTAATCCGCAACAACCTGCCGTCGCTTCTGTCGTTCAAGGATGTGAAAATCCTGATCGATCGCCTGGACCCGGAATACAAGAAGCTTGCCGACGAGATCTGCTCGTCTCACATGTCCTATTCCGGCCTGCAGGCCATCTTGAAGCTGTTGCTGGCCGAGCGTGTTTCGATCCGCAACCTGCATCTCATTCTCGAAGCGGTGGCCGAACTCGCGCCGCATCTGAAGAAGGCCGAGCAGATCGTCGAACATGTGCGTGTCCGCATGGCGCAGCAGATCTGCGGCGATCTTTCCGACAACGGCGTCCTGCGCGTCGTCCGTATCGGTACCAAGTGGGACCTGATTTTCCAGCAGGCGCTCAAGCGCGACGCCAAGGGTGAAGTGATCGAATTCGATATCGATCCCCGCCATCTGGAAGAGTTCAGCAACGAGGCAAGCAAGGTTATCCGTGAATTCATGGACGAGGGTCTGCCTTTTGTACTTGTTACCCTGCCCGAAACGCGCTCCTATGTCCGCATGATCACCGAACGCCTGTTCTCGACGCTTCCGGTGCTCTCCCACGTCGAGTTGGCAAAAGGCACGGAAATTAAGATACTCGGTTCGATTTCATGATCCCCGATCCCCAGGGCGCCATAATGGCGCTTTTCCTGGCATTCTGCCGAATAGGTGGATGCGTGATGATGATGCCAGGGTTCTCATCGGCACGTCTGCCGATGCAGATCAGGCTTTTTCTGGCGCTGGCGTTATCGCTGGCGCTTTTGCCTTTGTTCTGGGATATCCTCTATCCGCCCGCCTCGGCCGCGCCCGAAGTCTTCCTCGTGACGATCTTCTCCGAGACGATGACGGGCGTCATCTTTGGCCTCGTCGCGCGTATCTATGTTCTCGGCATCCAGTTTGCGGGTGCGATAATCGGCATGGCCATTTCGTTCAATGCCACGCCTTCGGGAGACATATTCGAAGACAGTTCCGACAACTCGCTGACCAGTCTTCTGGCAACGGGCGCGCTTCTCATCCTTTTTGTTCTGGATTTCCACCATTACATGATCAAGGAGCTGGCCGAATCCTATCAGAGCATTCCGGTGGGCTCGTTGATCGGCTCGCAACGCTCGCTGGTCAGTCTGACGGACACGCTCTCCGCCTCTTTCATGATCATGTTGAGGCTCGCGAGTCCCTTCATCCTTTACGGCCTGCTGTTCAACGTGGTCGTTGGCCTCATCAACAAGCTGGCGCCGCAAATCCCTCTCTACTTCATTTCCACGCCTTTCGCGCTGGCAGGCGGTATCCTGCTGATTTATTTCGGCATGGCGGCAATTCTCGACCAGTTTGCCGATGGCTTCTTCGTCATCTTCGGCAATCTATAGGAGCGGACAATGGCGGATATGGACAGATCCAAGAAGCTCAAGCGCCTCGTCAGCGTCCAGCGGCATATAGAGAAGATGATCGAAAACGAGCTTTCGATTATCGTTCGCCAGCGCGAGGAAGTGAATACAGCGATGGAATTGACGGCGAATGTGATGACCTCGCTCGACCCGATCCATCGCGGGCTTTCGCGCCATTATCTGGGCCGGTTCTCGCGGCTGGCAACCGAAGAAAAGCAGCTTACGGCAGCCCGCCGCTCTCAGGAAGCGCGCTTGGCAAAGGAGCGCAGCAAGGGAGATCGGCTTGATGAGCGCCGCAAAGAGGCCTTGGAACTCGAGCAGCGTGCTCGCGAGGACGATGCCGTGATCAACTTGATTGAGATGATGATCACATTGAAGGACACCAGCTTCCAGCAAGGTTAAGGTGGCAACATTCCCCTCGATTTTACAGCGTCGTGCGCCATTCATCGGTTCAGGCAAGACGCTGTGACACTGAGATCTGCGCATCGCAAGCCGGGAAATCGAAGTCGATTTTCGGTCGGCGCGCAAGCAAGAGGGAAACGACGTGGCCATATCTCCTTCCAGCGATCTTGTCCTCGACGTAGTCAAGGCAGCCGATCCGAACAGCATGTTGGCAGCGCGCGAAAAGCTGCGTTCTGTAAGTGCTGAACATCAGGCATCCGTGCTGACTGCTAGCGATGCCGGTTTTGCATCCGTGCTGGGCGCAGGTGCAAGCGATGCATCCAAGGCCGGTATCGGCAATATTCAGCACGCTACCGGCAAGGAGCAGATTCCGGAAGTTTACCGGAAATTCGAATCGAGCGTCCTGACGACCTTCCTCAAGGACATGATGCCTTCCGACAGCGAAGCTGTTTACGGTAAGGGCTCTGCCGGCGAGTTCTGGAAGAGCATGATGGCCGAACAGATGGCGGATTCGGTTTCCAAGCGCGGCGGCATCGGCATCGCGGAACAGGTCTTTGCGCAGGCGCTGAACAAGCAGCGCCTTGAAGTGCCCAACAACACGACAGACGGAAACGACAAGGCCAAGGCTGTCAGCATGATTACGGATTTCGAACGCCGTACCTTGCTATCGCCGGACGCCATCAAAAAAACTGATAACGACGCGGCTTGATTGAAATGCCGAGGGAGAACGATTCCATGGAAGTGCTGAACAGCGAGTACCGCATCAAGGCGGTTCTCGGTCGTCTTGACGTGATCATCGAAAACGAAAACCAGCGGATCGGCAACGATCCCGAGTTCGATTTCAAGCTCTCGAATGCGCACAAGAGCCGCTGCCTTTACGAATTGACCATGCTTTTCCGCAACAGCGAGCGAAATGACATCACGGCGGCCCATCTGGAGCAGCTGCATGCGCTCAAGGCCAAGCTGAAGTTGAACGAGCGCCGCGTGGAAGCTCATATGCGTGCTGTACGCGCCGTTGCCGAACTTCTGAAGAATGCCGTTCGCAGTGCAGACGACGACGGCACCTATTCCCAGGAACAGTTCCTCGTTCGGGCCGATAGATGATCAAGATTGTCCTGATCGGCGTCTGGGTATGCATAATCTCGCTTGGCGGGGTATATGCGGCTGTGACCTTGTCGGCGAAATCCGGCGTAGAGGTTGCCAAACCCGTCATTCCCCCGGCTTATGTGGCAGGTGAAACCCTGAGCATTCCCGTGGTGACGGAAGGAGCTGTAACCGGTTACTTCCTCACCAAGGTCTCGGTGATGATCGATCAGGAGAAGGCTGCAAACACGCATATCCCGATCGCGCCCTACATCACGGATGAGCTCTATACCGTCCTGGTGGGCAACAAGATGATCGACCTGCCGAAGGCGGGTGACCTGAATGTCGAGGGCCTGAGAGCCAAGATCAAGGACGACCTCAACGCCCGAGCCGGGGATGCATTGGTGACCGCGGTGATCTTCGAACAGCTCGATTATCTCTCCAAGGCCGACCTTGCCGGGAAATCGAACCAGAAGATGGCGTCCAAGAAAATCGTTGCGCCAGAGCCTGCTCCTGCAGGCACAGCCGGTGGTGCGGCTGCGCCGGCGAAATCGCACTAGAGCGAACCACACTTTGGTTTCTTGTTTCCAGGCATGTCTTCCCCGCAAATCCCGGGATCACTTCGAGAGACATGCTCTGGCGGTTCGGGAATTTAGGGGGGCACAGTGCCGAAACCAGTTCTGATCGTCGGCGCCGGTCTGTCCGGTGCCGTCATCGGCCGCGAGCTGGCAGAGGCCGGTCACGTCGTCCACATCATCGACCGGCGTTCCCACATTGCAGGCAATTGCCACACGGCGCGGGACGAAGCATCCGGCGTGATGGTCCATGTCTACGGGCCGCATATCTTCCACACCAACGACGATGAGGTGTGGCGTTACGTCAACCGGCACATGACGTTCATGCCGTATGTGAACAGGGTGAAGACCACGAGCGCAGGGCAGGTCTATTCGCTGCCCGTCAACCTGCACACGATCAACCAGTTCTTTGGCAGGACCTTCAGGCCAGATGAGGCGCGCGACTTCATTCAGTCACAGTCTGACCCGTCGATCGGCGAACCGGTGACATTCGAGGATCAGGCGCTCAAATTCGTCGGACGCGAACTCTACGAAGCGTTTTTTGAAGGATACACGCGCAAGCAGTGGGGATGCTCGCCCGCGGATCTGCCTGCCAGCATCCTCAAAAGACTGCCGGTACGGTTCAGCTACGACGACAATTACTTTTCGCATCTCTATCAGGGCATGCCGGAGCACGGTTATACCGAGATGGTCGCGCGTATCTTGTCGCACGAGAACATCTCCATCGAACTTGAACGGAATTTCGTCCGCACCGATGCCGGCGATTTTTCACACGTGTTTTATTCCGGACCGCTCGACGGTTATTTCGACTACGAGCTCGGCCGGCTTGGATACCGCACCCTCGATTTCGAGGAGTTTCAATACGACGGTGATTATCAGGGTTGCGCGGTGATGAATTACGCAGATGCCGATGTCCGTTACACACGGGTTACCGAGCATAAGCATTTCTCTCCCTGGGAAAAACACGAACGGAGCGTATGTTACCGGGAGTATTCCCGGGCATGCGGTCCGGATGATGAGCCATATTATCCGATAAGGCTGAGTGGCGAGCAGGCGCTGCTGGCGCAATACGTAGCGCGTGCTCGCTTCGAGCAAGGCGTCACCTTTGTCGGCCGCCTCGGCACATACCGTTATCTCGATATGGATGTGACGATCCGTGAGGCGCTTGATACCGCCCGATCCTGTATCCGCGCATTCGCGGACGGCTCACCACTCCGCGCTTTCAATATCGAGCCGTAGAAACGGTGTCTCTTTACCGTGTCGGGGCGGATGAGTAATAAATATATACGCAACTAAAAGTAGATATTCGATCGCGGATTTTCTCCCATCACGAGTCCGGCGATAATGAGGCGTGTCAAACGGAGTCTCGTGGGCATCAATCATTGTCGCACGATATCCACCGAAAAAATTGTGCCTGTTTTGGTTTGCGCCACTACATCTAGTGCAAATCGGAGGGGTGTGGTTAATCAATTATTAATTAGTCCCCACAAGTTCCTATAATTGTGGCTGACTCCCACGATTCGTACTCATGCCTCAGCACATGAACGCTGCTGATTCGGAGATGGGTGAATGATCGTCGTGGTTGATGAGCGAGAGCTCGTAACGGAAGGTTACACATCCTTGTTCGGCCGCGAGGGCATCCCCTCGGCAGGCTTCGATCCCGTCGAGTTCGGCGAGTGGGTCAATTCCGCAGCCGATGCCGATATCCGCGCCATCGAAGCCTTCCTCATCGGCCAGACCAGGAACGCCTGCGATCTGCCGCGCACCATCCGCGATCGTTCCACTGCACCGGTCATCGCCGTTTCCGACCAGCCGTCCCTCGATGCAACGCTCGCGCTGTTCGATGCCGGCGTCGACGACGTTGTCCGCAAGCCGGTTCATCCGCGCGAGATCCTGGCGCGCGCCGCTGCCATCCGTCGCCGCCTGACCGCCATCGCCAATTACACCGATATCGGTTCGATCCGCGTCTATTCCGATGGTCGCGATCCCGAGATTGGCGGCGAAGTCTTCCCGCTGCCGCGGCGCGAGCGCCGCATTCTCGAATATCTGGTCGCCAATCGCGGCCGGCGTGTTTCCAAGGCGCAGATCTTCTCGGCCATTTACGGCATCTTCGACGAGGACGTCGAGGAAAACGTGGTCGAGAGCCATATCAGCAAATTGCGCAAGAAGCTCCGCAAGAAGCTCGGAACCGACCCGATCGATTCAAAGCGCTTCCTCGGTTATTGCATCGACTGGAATTGAAAAATGTAAGGGGCGATCAGGATCGCCCCTTTTTTGTTTTCCGGCCGGCAATGATTGTCCGGCCTTTTCTGATTGTTTCGACTGCCGGTTTTCCATCGACCCGTTTGGCATCCCGCCGTCGAAAAATGTTTTTCAAATTTCCCACCCATCCTTTTCAGACAGCTTCACGCAAGGACCGGCACCTAATGTGGAGCAACTATCACAGCGAGGATTCGAAATGAGCATTTTTGGAACCATGAAGACCGCCGTTTCGGGCATGAATGCTCAGGCTAACCGCCTGGGGACGGTCGGTGACAATATCGCGAACTCGAGCACGACAGCTTACAAGGGCGCTTCGACCTCGTTTTCGTCACTGGTTCTTCCGTCAACTTCCGGCAACTACAACTCCGGCGGCGTGGAGACGAAGGTTTCCTACTCCGTTTCGGAACAGGGTGCCTTGGAATACACCACGTCCGGATCTGATCTCGCGATCCAGGGTGAAGGTTTCTTCATCGTTCAGGATACCGCTGGAAACATCTTCCTGACGCGTGCGGGTTCGTTTACTCCCGATGAAAACGGCTATCTCGTCAACGATGCCGGCTACATGCTTCTCGGTTACGACGCCGATGGAGGCACGCCGACCACTGTCGTCAATTCCTATGACGGGCTGGTGCCGGTCAAGGCTTCCAACTCGAGCATCACGGCAGTCGCCACGACCAATGGTTCGCTGACCGGTAACCTCAACAAGTCGGCGGATCCTGTCGCTGCCGGCAGCTGGGCAAGCGATAACGGTGCTACCACCGATGTCGACATGGACAGCATGCTGAAGACCTCGGTGACGACCTATGACGAGTACGGTGCAGCTGTAACTTACGATTTCTACTTCACCAAGACGGCCGATAACTCTTGGGAAGTCGCAGTTTACAATGCTGCCGATAAGAGCACGACCGGCAGCGGCAGCTTCCCGTATTCCGGCACGGCCGTGACCGCCGATCTGGTGTTTGATTCGAAAGGTCTCGTCAGCGTTGACGGCGCGACCTCGCCGCTGTCGATCACCGTTGGCGGCATTGACTTCGACCTTTCCGGCATGAACCAGCTTTCCAGCGCTTCGGTAATCTCCAAGGGTAGCGCCAACGGTAGTCCGGCCGAGTCTATGACCGGCATCGAGATCGATTCGGATGGCACGGTTTACGCGACCTACGCCAAGAGCGATCCGAAAGCCCTCTACCAGATTGCGATGGCGACGGTTCAGAGCCCGGACAATCTCAAGCTCTTCTCGGGCAACGTATATAAGCCGACCGCGGACTCGGGTGTTGTCACCATCGGCTTTGCCGGCACCACCGGCTTCGGTGAGATCGTTTCCGGAGCCTTGGAAACGTCCAACGTCGACCTCGCAAGCGAACTGACGGAAATGATCGAATCGCAGCGTAGCTACACGGCGAATTCCAAGGTATTCCAGACCGGCTCTGACCTGATGGATGTTCTCATCAATCTCGCCCGTTAAGGCGTAGGAGCCAGCTGAATGTCCATCGCATCCGCAATCAATACGACGAAATCGATCCTGAGCAACACCGCGACCCAGACGGCCACGGTGTCGACCAACACGTCCAATACGAACACTGAGGATTACAATCGTCGTACTGCGGTCACGACGACGAACCCCTATTCCGGTGCGACTACGGTCAAGCTGGAGCGTACCGAGGACGCGGCCCTGCTGAAGCAGACATTGTCGGCAATTGCAGACGATGCAGGTCAGCAGGCTTTGTTGAAGGGTCTCGTATCGCTCGATGCGGCGATGGGCGGAAGCGAATCTTCGGCAACGCCTTCGCAATATCTGGCGGCTCTTGTCGAGTCGCTTGATACTTATGCTACGTCACCGAGCGACGTAACATTGGCAGCGGCCGCAGTAGCGGCGGCTGGCGATCTTGCCAACTCCCTTAATCAGCAGACATCAGCCGTTCAGGGGCTTCGCGTCCAGGCGGACTCGGAGATTTCGACGACCGTTGATAAGTTGAACCAGCTCTTGAAGGATTTCGAGAAGGTCAACGACAAGGTCAAGGAAAAGATCTCGCGGGGCGAGGATGCCAACGATGCGCTGGATACCCGTGAAGGACTTGTAAAGCAGATATCTGAAATCGTCGGCGTCACGAGCACCGTCCGTGATGGCAACGACATGGTGCTTTATACCAGCGGCGGCATCACTCTGTTCGAGACGGTGCCACGCGAGGTAACCTTCGATGCCAGCGCGGCTCTGGACGCGACTACGTCCGGAAATCCTGTCTATATCGATGGTGTCTCGCTTGCTTCGGGCAAGGGCAGTAGCACCAGTGCCAGCGGTTCGCTTCAGGCGCTGCTGCAGTTGCGCGACGAAGTCTACCCGACCTATCAGGATCAGTTGGACGAGATTGCCCGCGTGACGATGTCGGTCTTTGCCGAGTTGGACGGTGCAGGTGATGAAATCGCAGGCCTCTTCACCACCAAGGACGGATCGACTGTCGATTTCAACAACCCGGATATCGTCTCCGGTCTGGCGGGGCTGATCACGGTCGATAGTGACGCGCAAGCCGATCCGACTAAGTTGAGGGACGGCAATATTTCCGGCGTAAAGCAGAATACCGAGAATGCCGCAGGCTTTTCGAAGCTCCTTTACGGCTATCTCGCAGGCTTCGAAGAGACCGTCGATTTCGATGGCGATGCCGGAACCACAACGCGTGCCACGCTTCTGGCTTATTCGACCGACTCCGTCGGCTGGGTTCAGGAATATCGAAGCAACGCCAGCTCGGCTGCAGAAAGCACCTCTGCCATGCAGATGCGGGCGAAGGAAGCCTATGCCAATGCCACAGGCGTCAACCTCGACGAGGAGCTTATTCTCCTGTTGGACATCGAGCAGTCCTACAAGGCGGCCACGAAGCTGCTTTCGACGATTGACGAAATGCTCAGCTCACTAATGCAGGCGGCTAGCTAGTCATGAAAACAACGTCTATCTCATCTCTCGCCATTAGTCAGTCTATGCAATCGACCGTCTCCACTGCGATGACGGAGATTACAAAGCTGCAGGATGAGGCGGTTACCGGTACCTATTCCGATGTCGGGCTGGAGCTTGGAACCCGTACCTCGACAAGTCTGGATTATTCGCGGGAAAGCAGCCGCCTCCAGTCGGTTATCGATGCGAATTCCTTCGCCGAGACGAGAATGGAAGGATCGCAGCTTGCGCTGACCAACATCTCGGATGCAGGGCAGACACTGCTGGATGCCTTGACGGCGCTCAGTGGCAATTCCGATGTAAACAGCCTCAAGGTTTCCGCCGACAGCGCGATGTCGGTGCTGGAGAATTTCGTCAGCTACGCGAACACTGCAGTTAACGGCGAATACCTCTTTTCCGGCATATCGACGGATGTGCAGACTTTCGACGATGATTTCATCGCCAACGTGACGGATGACTTCAATACGGCGTTCGCCAACTTCAGAACGGCAAACGGTATCGCTTCGGCCGGTGATGTGACCGCCGGCCAGATGACCCAGTTTCTGTCCGATTATGAGACATCTTTCAACTGGGCGTCCTGGACCAACGCGTCTGACACCGTAATGACGACGCGCATAAGTTCTTCGGAAACCGTAGCGACATCAACCAGCGCCAATTCCGAAGGTTTCAAGAACCTTGTCCTCGCTTCTGTGGTAGCGTCGCAGCTATCGAACGCCGGCCTCGGGAGCGGAGCCTTGTCCGTGGTTAGCCAGAAGGCAACGCAATATGCCGGCACCGCAATTTCCGGCGTGACTGCTCAGCAGTCAGCACTTGGTTTGTCGCAAGAGCGTATCGACAAAGCGAACACGTATATGAGCAACCAGATCAAGATCATCGATACGCAGCTGACGGGCTTGGTGGGTGTGGATACGGAGGAGGCCTCTGTGCGGTTGTCGACACTGCTGAACCAGGTTGAAACCTCTTACTCGATCACATCTCGAATCCTGGGCATGAGCCTCGCTGATTATCTCTAGTCATCGGCATGTATGTCCGATGCCCGCTCTACCATGAAGGGTAATTGAATGTTTCAGTTTTCATACGCGGAGATCATGGAGGATGATCTCACTGTCGCCCGCGAACGAGAACGCCAGATCCTGACAAGATCGATCGAGCTTTTGGAAGTGGCCAAGCAGAGCGCCAAATACGACAAGGATTCGATCGAAGCTGTCTACTACACAAGACGGGTATGGATCAGGTTGATCGAGGATCTGCGGAGCGCCGACAATCAGCTTAGTGTGGAAGTCAGAGCCAATCTAATATCGATCGCAATATGGATACTGAAGGAGTTGGAAAACATTCGGCGACGAACGTCCACCAACTACCAGGGTATCATCGACATAACCATCATCATTCGGGATGGACTTAAATGAAAAGTACGCTACGCCTCTCGCTGAAATCCGGGGAAAAGATCTTCGTCAACGGTGCCGTCCTTCGGGTGGACCGGAAGGTTTCGATCGAATTCCTCAACGACGTGACGTTCTTGCTGGAAAACCATGTTCTTCAGCCCGAGCAGACCACGACGCCACTTCGGCAGCTTTATTTCATCGCCCAGATGATGCTGATCAATCCGGAAGGCAAAGAGCATTCCATGGCGCTCTTCCGCAAGTCGATTACCATGCTGGTGGCCTGCTTCCAGAACGAGGAAGTCCGTGCTGAATTGAAGCGGATCGACACCATGGTATCTTCGGGTCGTCCCTTTGACGCGCTTAAGGCCATCCGCGCTCTTTATCCGGTCGAGGAAGCCATTCTCAACAAGAACGAGATCACGCCCGCAGCCGTTATGGAACTGCGAAAGGAAATTGCGCTATGGTGACGGTCACTTCCGCAACGTCGACGACATCGACGGCGTCCACCTCGACATCTGCCTCATCCAGCGCAGCGGCCGCGGCATCGCTTGATTACAACAGCTTTCTCAAGCTGTTGATCACGCAGATGCAGAACCAGGATCCAACTGATCCCATGGATGCGACCGAGCAGGTTTCGCAGCTTGCGACATTTTCGCAGGTTGAACAGACGATCAAGACGAACTCCAATTTGGAGAGCTTGATCAGCCAGTCCAACCTGTCGAACGCATCGAACTATATCGGCAAGACGATCACCAGCGCAGATGGCAAGACCACAGGCGTTGTCGCCTCGGTCGAGGTCACATCCGACGGTCTCACTGCCAAGACGACGGATGGCGCAGAGATCAGCATCGGAGAGGGCATAACGATCTCCACTGCGAAAACCACGACGACAACCGAAACTTCCGCTTAAACTAAGCGCACGAATCCCTTAGAGCTGGGACGGTCGATTTGCGATGACCGTGCGGCCGTCCAAGCGCCTATGAAGGGTAGAATGTCATGAATGAGGCCGATGCGCTCGATATTATGCGCAACGCCATCTGGACGATCCTGGTCGCTGCAGGACCGGCTGTTCTTGCCGGCATGATTGTAGGCGTGACCATCGCACTGATCCAGGCATTGACACAGGTGCAGGAAATGACGCTCACCTTCGTGCCCAAGATCGTTGCCGTCATGGTCGTTATCGGCCTTTCGGCATCTTTTATGGGCGCACAGATTGCCTTGTTTGCGGATCTGGTTTTCTCACGCGTACAAAGCGGTTTTTGAAGCCTGCAGGCTTGCCCTTATCTGTCTTCCTTTTTCGGCGGTCATCTTAACGTCTTGTCTGTGGCGCTGCGTCGCGCCCGTGAGGTTCGCAATTCGAACCCGGTTTGCTCTTTCTGCATCGTGCCGGCACGTTGCGCCGAAAAATGGATACTCAATCATATTTATCTGCAGCTGTAGAAAAGCTTCAGCTTCGCACAAGTCGGCCTCCCTACAGCTTCTGATATGACCAGCATGAAAAGCTGGTTGCAGCTCGCCATTCCAGGGAGGATGGAGCGGCGAGAATTGGTTTCCTCGTAATGTTCGCCATACCGCGGAAGCCATTCCCGGGTTTGTTTTAGGCATTTGATCCAGCGTCAAGGCTCCACACATGACTACGACCATTTCCTCGCTCAGCGTCACCCAGATCAGGTCGCTTTCGACGGCGGCAGTTGCAGCGTGGACGACGGAGGACGTGGCGTCGCTCTCCACGGCCCAGATCAAGGCCCTTTCTTCCGAACAGATTTCGGCAATGGATACGGAAGACATCGAAACGATGGATTCCCGTCAGTTGAGCGCCATCGCGACAAATGCGATCGTCGGCCTGACGATGGACCAGCTTGCCGTGCTCAGCAAGGTCGCTATCGAAAGCTTGAGCACAGGACAGGTTGCAGCGCTCACCACGGCGCAGCTGCTGGCGCTGTCCACGGATCAGGCCGAAGCACTGACGTCGTCGCAAGTCGGTTCATTGACCACCGCACAGCTTGCGGCCTTGACGCCGGCGGATCTTGCGACCTTCTCGACGGAAGACATGGCGGCGATCAATCCGGCTGCGATCGGAGGCCTTAGAACCGAAGTCATGGCGTCATTGTCGACGGCGCAGGTTGCTTCGCTTTCCACCGGCTCGATTTCCAGACTGACTACCGACCAGATCGTGGCGTTGTCCACCGGACATGTTGCGGCTTTGACGACGGCGCAGGTCGGCGCTCTCAAGTCCCAACAGGTCGCCGTTCTTGGAACGAACGATATCGCCGTCCTGTCGACAGAAAGCGTCGCAGCACTCAGCAACGGCGCAGCTCCCGGCCTGTCGTCGGCCCAGATCTCGGCCCTCTCATCGGCACAGCTCGCTGCCGCCAACACGGCGCTCATTGCAAGCCTGACATCGACACAGATCTCGGCACTTTCTACGGCTCAGGTCGCGGCATTGACGTCAGCCCAGATTGGCGCGTTGAAAGTGCTGCAGGTTGCGGCGCTTAGCACCGCGATGGTCGGTGCCCTCACAACGATGCAGATTGCCTCCCTCAGCACCGGAAGCGTTTCCAGTCTGAGCACTGACCAGATCAATGCGCTTTCGGCGACGCAGATTGCAGCATTGACGACGGCGCAGATGTCGGCGTTCAAGGCAACGCAGATCGTTGCCTTTTCGACGGGTGACATTGCAGGCCTGACGACAGCGCAGATTGCCGCCTTGGGCACGAAGTCCATTCTCGGTCTGACGACGGATCAGGTTGCGGCACTCTCCACCAGCCAGGTTCAGGCGCTGACTTCGACCCAGATCAGGGTCCTGTCATCGGATCAGGTATCGGCTCTCGGTGCGGATGATATTGCAACCTTCTCTACCGACGAAATGGCGGTACTCAGCAACAAGGCTGTGGCCGGCCTCTCGACCGCCGTCATGGCATCGCTGGCGCCCGCTCAGGTCGCATCGCTGAGCACCAGCGCCGTGGCTGCTTTGTCTACGGATCAGTTTGACGCATTGAACACCGCCCAGATCGCGGCCCTGACGAACCTGCAGGTCGCCGTGCTGACATCGGGCCAGCTTGCCGTCCTCAATTCGGCAGATCTTGCTGCTTTCTCGACCGCCAATATCGCGGCTCTGACCAGCCGCAGCATTTCGGGCCTCAGCACCAGTGCCATGGCATCTCTGTCGACTGCGCAGGTCGCAGCCTTGAGCGTGGCCGCCGTAGCAAAGCTCTCGTCTGATCAGCTGGAAGTTCTGTCGGTAGCGCAGGCCGAGGCACTTACGTCGGCGCAAGTAAAAGTAATGACGTCCGCGCAACTGGCAATGCTGACGCCGCAGCAGCTTGCCAAATTCTCTACCGACGACATGGCGGCGATCTCGAGCGCTGCGATTTCCGGCCTCAAGGCAAACGTTATCTCGTCTCTTACGACCGACCAGATTGCTGCCCTGACGGCAAGTGCTGTCAGTGGATTGACGACGGAACAGCTCGATGGCCTGTCGTCGAAGCAGGTCAAGGTGCTGACGACCGAACAGGTTGCCGCGTTGAGAACTTCGCAGATTGGTTCGCTTGGATCGGAAGGCATCGCTGTCTTTTCGACAGCCCAGATTGCTGCCTTGTCGGCCGGTGCCGTGTCGCGACTGACCGTTGCCCAGGTTGCGGCTTTGAGTGTGGTCCAGGCCGAAGCGCTCACGACGGCGCAGGTAAAGGCCTTGACCTCCGACCAGGTCGCGGCGCTGGATCCAGAGGATCTGGCGACGTTCTCGACCGCGGAAATAGCCGCACTCACGACAGGTGTCATTCAAGGCATAAGCACCGCTACGCTGCAGGCCTTGTCGACGGCCCAGATTGCAGCCCTCACGACGGTCGCCATCGCCAAGATGAGTTCGGAACAGATGGCTGCCTTGAGCGCAGACAAGGTTGCCGCACTCACCACCGCTCAGATCGCCGCCTTGTCTTCCTCGCAGCTCGGGGCGATCGACACGGAAACCCTGCTTGCTCTGTCTGCCAAGTCCTTCGCGGCGATCACCTCCGCCGCTATCGCAGGCCTGTCGACCGGCACGATCACGGCCTTGTCGTCGGCGCAGATTGCCGCGCTGAGTACGGCGGCAGTCGCCGCCATGTCCACTGCCCAGGTCGGCGTATTGTCCAGCGGTCAGGCATCGGCTTTGACCACTACACAGATCAAGGCGCTGACATCCAAGCAGATCGGCGCATTGCCGACCGAAACGCTGGTATCGCTTTCCAGCGGTCAGATTGCATCGTTGAACACGGCTGCGTTTGCCGCTCTTTCGACCGATCAGATTGCTTCTCTGACTTCGCTTCAGCTTGCAGCTCTTTCCACGGCACAAGTTGCGGCTCTGACTTCGCTCCAGGTCGGCGCACTTTCGTCGGAGGCTATCGCTGCCTTCTCCGCAGCCCGGCTTTCCGTACTTAATACCGGTGCTGTCGCCGCCTTGTCCACGGACGTGATCGCGGCCCTTTCTACGGCCCAGGTCGCCGCTCTCAGTACTGCGGGCATCGCCAGCCTGACGACGGACCAGATCGCTGCTCTGTCGACGGCGCAAGTCGATGCGTTGTCGACGCTGCAGATAGGCGTTCTGAAGTCA
This sequence comes from Aliirhizobium wenxiniae, assembly GCF_014201355.1. Taxonomy (GTDB): domain Bacteria; phylum Pseudomonadota; class Alphaproteobacteria; order Rhizobiales; family Rhizobiaceae; genus Neorhizobium; species Neorhizobium wenxiniae. The sequence continues at coordinate 953,132 of NZ_JACHEG010000002.1, read as the reverse complement.
TCACAGCTCGCAGCATTGAGCACCGCGGACCTCGCAACCTTCTCGACAGCCGACATCGCGGCGATCGGTGCGAAAGCGATCGCGGGCCTGAGCAGCAGCGCACTTGTGTCATTGACGAGCGATCAGCTCGGTGCGCTCGGTGTAACGGCGATCGCCAATCTGACGAGCGACCAGATTGAAGCACTTAGCTCGGCCCAGATCGGCGCCCTGTCAACCAAGCAGGTCGCTGCCCTGACCTCGGCACAGGTGGCGGCGTTGAGTGCGACCGCAATCGGGCATTTCAGCTCCGCGCAGATTTCGGCGCTTAGCACGGCTGGCATGAAGGGCCTGAGCGAAGATCACATCGCAGCGCTGACGGCCGCACAAATCTCGGCTCTGTCCACTCTCCAGATGTCGACGCTGAGCTCGATGCAGATCGCAGCTTTCGGCACCGATGACATCGCCTCACTCTCCACGGCGCAGGTCGCGGCTCTAAGCACGGCTGGCGTTACCGGTTTGTCGACAAGACAAGTCGCAGCCTTGTCGACGGCGCAGGTCGATGCCCTGACCGCCACCCAGATTGCTGTACTGAGTATCGACCAGATTGAGGTTCTCGATTCTGCCGATATCGCAACCTTCTCGACGAAGGAAATGGCCGCAATCAGCTCTGCTGCCATCTCTGGATTATCGACATCGGCCTTGGCTTCCTTGTCTACCGCCCAGATAGCGGCACTCAGCGCCAGCGGCATTACCGGTTTGACCACAGGGCAGATCTCGGCTCTGCTCTCAAGCCAGGTGTCGTCACTGACGACGAAACAGATTGCGTCGCTGAGCGCCACCCAGACGGCGGCCCTCGGGACGGACGACATCGCTGCCATGTCCACCGCCCAGGTCTCGTCGCTCAGCACTGCGGGAATTTCGGGTCTGACGACGAAACAGGTTGCGGCGCTCTCAACTGCGCAGGCGGGAGCCTTGACCAGCGTTCAGGTCGCGGCATTAAGTTCCGCCCAGATCGCGGTCATCGGAACGGAAAACATTCGGACCTTCTCCACGTCTGATGTTGCAGCCATCCATACGGATGCGATTTCCAGCCTGACGACGGCGGTCATCGCAACGCTCTCTACGAGCCAGATTGCATCCTTGACCACCAGCGCGATCGCCTCGCTGACGACGAAGCAGGTTGCTGCGCTCAGCACGGGGCAGATCGCCGCCCTATCGAGCAAGCAGGTCGGCGCTTTGACGTCACAACAAATTGCGGCTCTTGGTGCTGACGATCTCGAAGCACTCTCCAGCTCGGCCCTCTCGGCAATCAGCTCCACTGCGATAGGAGGCCTGTCGACCGATACGCTGGCATCGCTGTCGACCGAAATGATCGCCGGTCTCGGCACTTCGGCTATCGCCGGTCTCACCACCAGGCAGATTGCCACGCTGAGCACCGACCAGATCGGCGCCCTGACAACCCGTCAGATGGGAGCTTTGAGCTCTTACCAGGCGGCAGCGCTGTCGAGCGACGACCTTGCAGCTTTGACGACCGGCCAGATCGCAGCCTTGAGCACCGCCGGTATTTCGGGGCTTTCCTCGGGCCAGATAGAAGCGCTGACGACTGTCCAGACAGAAGCGCTGACCGCCACGCAGGTGGCCTCAATGACCTCCAAACAGATCGCGGCACTTGGCGCCGATGATCTTGCACTGTTTGCGACCAGGGAAATCGCTGCCCTGAGTTCTAGCGCCGTCGCCGGATTGTCCTCCACGACACTTGCATCTCTCTCCAATGATCTCGTTGCCGCCTTGAGCACGGCTGCAATTACCAGTCTCTCGACTACCCAGATGGCCGCGTTCTCGACAACGCAGCTTGCGGCAATGACGAGCAGTCAGGTCAGTGCACTGAATTCGAAACAGCTTGAAGCGCTGGGGACCAGCTATATCGCCTCCCTCTCGACGGAGGAGATCGCGGCTCTCAGCACGGCAGTCATCGCCGGCCTTTCGACTGCGCAGATCGCCACGCTTTCGACCGCGCAGGCCGAAGCGCTGACGAGTTCACAGATTGCGGTCCTGAATTCCAACCAGATCGCCGCGCTTGGCAGTGACGACCTGGCCCTTTTCACGACCCGGGAGATTGCTTCGCTAAGCGCGAGCGCGATTGCCGGCCTCTCGACAGACGTCCTTGCGTCCCTATCGACTGACAGGATCGAGGCGCTCAGCTTCTCGAATATTGCAGCGCTTTCCACCGCCCAGGTGGCAGCTCTCGGCAGCAAACAGTTGGAGGCCCTCACAACCGCTCAGATCGGCCATCTGTCATCAAGGCAGATCGGCGCGCTCGGTGCGGCCGGCATATCGGTGCTCTCCACCGGTCAGATCGCCGCCATGGCAACGGCGGGCCTGGCCGGCCTGACCTCGGCTCAGGTGAATGCGATGTCGACCAGCCAGGTCGAGGCACTGACGAGCACGCAGGTCGCGGTTCTGACCTCGGCGCAGGTCGCGGCCCTCGGCACCGACGATCTGGCAGTCTTCTCGACAAAAGAACTTGCGGTCCTAGGCTCAAGCGCCATTGCCGGCCTGTCCACCGCTGTGCTTGCAGCACTCTCGAGCGAGCAGATCGCTTCGCTGAGTTCTGCCGCAATCGGCCAGCTTACCACCAGCCAGGTTGCGGCGTTGAGCAACGCGCAGATCGATGCCCTGACAACGGCCCAGTTTGGTGCGCTTGGTTCCAAGCAGATCGCGGTCCTCAGTACCGATGCAATCGCAGGTCTTTCGACCGATCAGATCGCAGCGTTCGGCACGGCCGGTATTGCCGGGCTGACGGCTGCCCAGATCGCGGCGCTTACCACCAGCCAGGTCGAAGCCCTGACGTCGACGCAGATCGGCGCACTCAACTCGGCCCAGGTGGCGGCCTTCGGGACCGACGACCTTGAAGTCTTCTCGACTGCCGATATTGCTGCCCTGAGTTCCAGCGGCGTGGCGGGATTGACGACCACTGTTCTTGCCGCGCTCTCGACTGAACAGATCGCGCATCTGAGCGCTGCGGGCATTGCCGGTCTCACCAGCAGCCAGATTACCGCGCTTACGACGGTTCAGGCGGAAGCGTTGACGACGACCCAGATCGCAGCGCTCAACTCCAGGCAGATATCCGCACTCGGCCTTGACGATCTTGCGACCTTCACGACCGACGAGATTGCAGCCATCAGTTCTATGGCCATCTCGGGTCTGTCGACCAGCACCGTTGCCGCGCTGACGACGGAGCAGATCGCGGCCCTCGGAACGGCAGCCATCGCTGGTCTCACAACCGGCCAGATCGCCGCACTGAGCCTGAACCAGCTCGAGACCCTATCGACGGCTCAGATCGGCGTTCTCTCGTCGAGCCAGGTGGCGGTGCTGACAACTGTCGAAATTGCGGCCCTGACAACGGCGCAGATCGCGGCACTTAGCACATCCGGCATCGCAGGTCTGACGAGCGGACAGGCCAGTGCATTGACACTGGACCAGATTTCCGCGCTGTCGACGACGCAGATCGCGGCGCTGACATCGACAGCCATATCGGGACTGACGGTGGAGGATCTGGAATCCTTCTCGACCGAAAAGCTTGCCGCAATCTCGTCCACAGCGATTGCCGGTCTGTCGACGAGCTTCATCGCGGCTCTTTCCACGCAGGAACTTGCAGCGCTCGGGACCGCCGGTATCTCCGGTCTGACCAGCGCCCAGGTCGATGCATTGACGGCAGAACATCTCGACTCGCTGTCGACGGCGCAGATTGCGGCCTTCAGCTCGGCAGGCCTTTCCGGCCTCACCACCGAGGACATGGCCGCATTCTCGACGGCGGATCTCGCAGCCATTGGCACCGCGGCAATCAAGGGCCTGTCCACCGCGATCATCGCATCGCTGACGACGGAGCAGATCGGCGCACTCTCCGCCAGCCAGGTCGGTGGTCTGAACTACAATCAGATCGTCGCTCTCTCCACCGCCCAGGTCGCAGAGCTGACTACAGCGCAAATCGGCGCGCTCAACGCGCTGCAGGCAGCAGCGCTGGGTACTGATGATATCGCTGTCTTCACGACGGGCGAGATTGCCGCGCTGAACACCGGGGCAATCTCCGGTCTGACCTCGTCGGTCATCTCGTCGCTCACCACGGCGCAGGCGCAAGCCCTGACCCCGACCCAGGTCAACTCCCTGACCTCGTCTCAGCTTGCCGCTTTGTCCAATGATGGATTGGCCACTTTCTCGACCGAGGATATTGCAGCCTTCAACAGCGCCGCTCTTCCCGGCCTGTCGACGGAAAGCATCGTGGCCATGTCGAGCGCACAGCGTGACACGCTGATCGAAACCCACATGGCGGCACTGAGCCCGGCACAGGTATCGGCGATTATCTCGCTTTATCTGGCAGCGTAAGGCTGTTGTCGGGAAGGCTGGTATAAACGAGAACCACCGCTCTCAATGAGCGGTGGTTTGTTTCTTTCTATCGGTCTGCACTGGACCAGAGACGGTTGTCGGCCTCTATCGGCGACTGGTCGTCCCAATCGGCAAGCCTTTCGCGATAATGTCGCCGATAGTCGCCATCGTCGCAGTATTCGATATGGGCCTGAACGAGATCTGCGCCGATCTCGTAATAGATTTCCATGTTTCGCAGGTCCGGCACCGGTGTCTCGCCGCGTTCGCACTCTCCCTGCATTTCCCAGAAGATCTCTTCCAGCCTGCGGGCGAGGCCGGGAATGTCGCGAAGTACGCTGCTTTCGCGTCGTGCCGCAAGCTGGTCCCGGATTGCCTTCAGGCTGACTGGGTTCTTTGCATAACCGATGGCCTTCGCCACATAGTTTTCCGGATCGCTGCACAGCAGCTCGGGCACGCCCGCGGCATGCACGATGCTGTGGCAGAAACGGGCTGCAAAGCTACGGCCCGGGAATGTCAGCACGGGTAGACCCATCGTCAGGGCATCGGCCCCGGTGGAATGCGCGCCGTAAGGAAACGTATCGAGGAACAGGTCGGCAACGGCGATACGTGCCAGATGCTGCGCATTCGGCGCCTTGGGCGCAAAGATGATCCGGTCGCTGGTGATGCCGGCCTTCTCCGCACTTTCGCGCAGCCGCTGATCGACCTTGTCGCCGCCGGTCAAAAGCCAGAGCACGCTATCCGGCGCCTCGCGCAGGATCTGCATCCAGTGTCCGAACGTGGTCTCGGTGATCTTCTGCATGCCGTTAAAGCACGCGAAGACGAACTTGTCCTTCGGCAGCCCGGCATCCGCGCGCGTCGGTTTGTCCGCGATGGCACGCTTCCGGTCGATCGGCTGGTTGCAGGCGATGCGGAAGACCTTTTCGGAATAATAGATCTCGTTATCCGCCGGAACGATATGCTCGTCGGCGATCATATATTGATGGAACGGGCTGCCCATCGAGCCTGGATAACCGCAGAAATTGACGATCACCGGTGCCGGACGATAGGCGAAGATCTTTGTCCGCGCATGTTTGGTGTAACCGTTGACGTCGACGAGGATGTCGATCTCGTCATCGCCGATCAGCTTCGCTGCCTCGGCATCGCTCATCGTCGCGATATCGCGCCAGCAATCGACAGCCGCCTTCATCCGCGTCTGCGTTTCGTCGCGCAATACCGGATCGCCGCAATAATAGGCGTAAATCTCGACGCTTTCCTTGTCGTGCAGTTCGAGCACTTCCCGGAGCGCGAAGCCGACTGCATGGTCACGCAGGTCGGAGGAAACGTAACCGACCCGAAGGCGCTCGCCGGTTCCGGTCTTCTGTTTCGGCGTGCGGCGCTGCAGCTCCTTCGTTTCGACGCGCCCGACCAGCGACCTGTTGTAGCGATAGGCCTTGGCAAGCTGGAACATCGGATCGTCCGAATAGCAGGCAAGCGTCAGTGGCGACATGGCATCGATCATCTGCCGCTGCGTGGCATGGGTCGATGGTGTCAGCACCGGCCATTTGCATTGGCGCTGCCGAAGCGCGCTCCAGTGCTGTCCGGCCTCCGGCTTGTCGGGGCGCAGTTCGATCGCCTGCCACAGTGCAGTTTCGGCTTCCTCCAGAAGACCGGCATTTTCCATCACGCGGCCGATATGCTGCAGCGTCATCAGCCGGTGGCTGACCCGGTCGGCAGTGCTTTCGGCCGTGAGCGCGGTATAAGTCTGCCACTGCTGGATGGCCTGAACGGCAAGACCGCCGTCTTCAAGCGCGCGACCGAGATTGATGTGGGCAGCACCAAAAGCGGGATCGAGCTTAAGGCAGGCGCGCAAGGCGTTGATCGTACCGGCAAGGTCGTTCAATTGCCGGAGCGTGACCGAATAGTTGAAATAGACGAGATGCAGGAATGGATTGCCATCGTTGAAGGCGATCCAGGCCTTGTAGATTTCCGCGGCCTCTGCCTTCTGTCCGGCCGCACTTCGGCTTTCCGCAACGGTGAAGAGATCGGTGAAGGCGAGCCGCTGTGTGCGCGCAAGTTCCAGAATTTCGGCGAGCGGGGCGTTGGGAGATAAGCTCATCTTGTCGACCTTGGCATCCATAAAGTTCTGCAATTTATGATGTAGGCAATATCGTCGCCGGCCTTGCCTGGACATGCGCCGGCATCATGCCGACCCCTGAGGTCTTATCGCCTTGCATCAACCATCGGCAAGGCTGCGCAAATATGTGTCCCCATCGGATTCACAGAAGTCTGGCCGCTGCGCTAACCTGATACCTGGGTGATGCCGCATAATCACGCAACGGTTGCATTTTAGCCTTTTACTTAAATGTCGCTTGAGGACACGCTGTTACACGATCGGACAGGTGACGCTGTCTGATCGAGTCGGTAATGAGCGAAAGCATGAATTCTTCAACTGATCCTGTATCCCGTACATTTTGCGGTCTGCCGGTATCGGCCCTGGATTGGAATGCGGCTCTGGCTCATGCGGAAGAGCTTGCTCTGGCAAAGGGGCATCCCAAAACTATCGCCTTCCTCGACGATGCACAGCTCCTGGGCGCGCTGTTAGGGTTTGCTCGCGGCAAGATATTGAAGCGACATATGTTTCTGCCGGTCGGTGGGGCCTTTCAGCACATTCTGATGAAGTTTTTCCATCGTAAACCGCCGTTCGACGCCAGGTTTTCTCCCGATAGCTTTATTCCTGCTCTGCTTACCTATTTTGCAGAACCCCGCCGTGTCGGCATCATCGGCGATGACAAGAGCCGCACGGAGTTGCTTTGCACGCATTTCGCCCGTCATACCCCGTGGCACGATTTCGTAGCCATCCCGTCTGACGCGAACCTGTCCGGCCGGTTGGATCTGGTGATCGTCGATGCGACAGACCCGCATGTGTATGAGCATATTGCGGGTGGTCTGCGTGGCGCCGATATCGGGCTCGTCGTATTGGCGGGCAGGGGGCTTCGCCGGCTCGCTAAAACGCCTCCCGTCTCCTCCGGCCTTCAATCTTCAGTTTCCAAGCCGTCTTTCGCCTGACGGTTAACCTTTTGTTTGCCACGAAAATTTAGACTGCGTTAATCAATGCGGGCAATGTCGGCTCCGCTGCGCGCAGAGGTGGTGAGCAATGTATGCCGATGCAAAGGACAGGCAAGCGCCCGAAGAGACGCCGGCGATCTTTCGCCGGCTCCATTCAGCTTTCCTGACATTTGGTCCGGCGCTGGCAATGACAGCGGCTTTCGGCATCACCATACCTTTTGTCGCCATGCAGCTCCAAGGCGTCCAATTTAAAGCTGAGACGCAGGTAGCAGTCACCACTCAGCGCGGCGACGCGATCCATTCCGCCATCGAAGATCTGAGCTCCAAGACGGCGCTGGACAATGTCATTCGCGCCCTCAACCTTGCAAGCGTAGAGGAAAGCCGCCCCAGCATAGCCCGCGTTGTCTCCGAAGTTGTTTCGGGTGAGGTGACGACGGTTTCGCAGGGAGAGGAAGTCGCTCGCCAGAAATTACGCGATGCAATGTCCGTCTCTTACGACGCTGCCGGCGCCAGAATCGTGCTCGGTGCCAAGGCAGATGATCCGCAGACAGCTGCTGTTATTGCCAATCAGCTGGCAAGCGAACTCCAGCGCTCGCTTGTTGCGAATATTGGCGAAACGCCAAGCCCGCAGGTGGATGCCATGCGCAAGGCGGCCGCCCGGGCCGAATCCGCGCTCACAGGTTTTGTCGGCAAGCTGGATGACGGCACGCGTTCAAAACTGCAGTCGTTGCAGGACGAGCGTCGCAAGCTCGAGACCGATATCTCCGGTACCGAACGGCATCTTGCGGACGTGGCTGAAAAGCAGCACACGGCGTCGTCGATGAAGCTCGCCGATGTGCTTGCCAAGCCGCTTCCCGACAGCCTGGAATTTACCGGCCTTGAATATGAGCGGCAGCGTTATGTGCAGGCGGAGCTTGCCGCGCAGCAGCTCGCCGTCAATCTTGGTCCGCTTCATCCACGGCTGGTGGCGGCTCAAGGCGCTCTCGACGGTGCGAAACGGGATATCGGCAGCGCATTGCGCCAGCTTGAGGCCTCGCTCAAGGATGATCTTGCCACAACGACGAAGACCCTTGCCGAGCTTAAGGATCGCAAGGCGGCTCTCGATGCGGACAGGCCGTTGAACGACACGGCCGCACAGCTCTCATCGCTTCATGCTGCAGCCGAAGAAGCTCGCCATAACCTCGATAAGATCGAAGCGGCATCCAATTCATCCAGACCCGTGGCCGTCTCGCTCCCGCCTGTTTTGCGCGCTGCATCGCCCGCGTCAGCCGAGCGTCTCGGCCCCGACCTGATCAGGCTCGCAGGTCTCGGAGCGCTTGTCGGGCTTATTGCCGGTCTCCTGTTGTCAGCGCTGCGTTATCGGCGTCAGTCGCAGCTTGCTAATGAATTCGAAGATATGCCCGTTCAACTGGACTTGCCCGAGCACGATCTGCAGGTCGAGCCTGCCGCAGCGCAAGCCATCGATGAAAGCGCATTGCTTTATGACGATGGCCGGAATGAGCGCCTTCCCGATGACGATCCGGTCGAGGAACGGCTTGCTGCAAACGATACCGCTTTTGGCGACCGGATGCGTTTCTTGCTCATCGAAAACCGGATGACCTTGAAGGAGACGGATCTGCCGCCGCATGTTGCAGCCTTGGTCGATGAGTCTCTGACACGTCGCGGCGAGGAGAGCTGGCAGCGTTGGGATGACGCCGTTGACTATGATCAGGAAGAGCTGCTCAGGTTGCAGCGCGAACTCGCCGAGCTTCGCGAACTGGTGGCCGAACACGCTGCCCGTCGGCTGAAGGCCACGGGCTGATCCAGCGCCATCAGGCATAAACTCCTTGCATTTGCCTGATCTGGACAGCATAGGGCGTGCACGGGCAATCGGCCCTCCGCCGATCCCCTAAATTGACGCTGAGAAGCGAGGAGTTCACCGTGGCATTTGTGATCGATGGCAAGGAAGCAGCCGCTTCCGTGATTTCCGCCGTAACCGAAGCATCCGTATCGCTGGAAGGCAAAACCGGTATCAAGCCGGGCCTCGCGGTCGTCATCGTCGGCGAAGATCCGGCAAGCCACGCCTATGTCAATTCCAAGGGCAAGATGGCAAAGCAATGCGGCTTCAACTCCATCCAGCACACGCTGCCGGAAGAGACAACACAGGAGGAGCTGCAGGCACTGGTCGACACGCTCAACGCCGATCTGGCAGTTCACGGCATTCTCGTCCAGCTGCCACTGCCGAAACATTTTGACAGCGATGCCATCATCCAGTCCATCCTGCCGGAAAAGGACGTCGACGGCCTGAACATCGCCAATGCCGGCAAGATCGCCACGGGCGACCTCGATACCGGCCTCATCTCCTGCACCCCGGCCGGCTCGATGCTGCTGGTCAAACGCGTCCATGGCGAGGACCTGTCGGGCCTCAACGCCGTCGTCATCGGCCGCTCCAACCTGTTCGGCAAGCCGATGGGGCTGCTTCTTCTGGCAGCCAATGCCACCGTCACCATGGCGCATTCGCGCACCAAGGATCTCGCTTCCGTCTGCCGCAATGCCGATATTCTCGTCGCAGCTGTCGGTCGGGCCGAAATGGTCAAGCGCGACTGGGTCAAGCCGGGCGCAACCGTCATCGATGTCGGCATCAACCGCGTGCCGGCTCCCGAAAAGGGCGAGGGCAAGACCAAGCTCGTCGGCGACGTCGCCTTTGTCGAAGCATCAGAGGTTGCGGCATCGATTACGCCGGTTCCGGGCGGCGTCGGGCCGATGACCATCGCCATGCTGATGGCCAACACCGTCATCGCCGCACACCGCGCTTGCAGCCTTCCCGTGCCGAAGTTCTGAAATTTGCACATTTGTCGCGCCGTGGTTGTGCGATAGCCCCTTGATTCCTCAGCGGGAGCGTTAAATCATCACTCCGGTTGCCACGTCGTCGCATGTGGCAATCTTTCAGGTCGACTTAAACGATTTTGAGAGGAGGAGGATTTGATGAGGACTTCTGTGTGGATCGGCACCGCTGCGCTTGCCTTGATCGCAGGCATGGCCAATGCGCAGGAACTGAAGTTTCCGCCGGGTCAGGATGCCAAGTTCAACTGGAAGAGCTATGAGGATTTCAAGGCTGCGCATGCCGACCTCAAGGGGCAGAACCTGACCCTGTTTGGTCCGTGGCGCGGCGAGGACGAGGTGCTGTTCAACAGTGTGCTTGCCTATTTCAATGCCGCGACCGGCATCAACGGCAAATACTCCTCCTCCGAAAACTACGAACAGCAGATCGTCATCGATACCCAGGCAGGCTCGCCGCCTAACATCGCGATCATCCCGCAGCCCGGCCTTCTGGCCGATCTTTCCACCAAGGGTTTCCTCACCTCGCTCGGCCAGGAGAATGCCGACTGGGTAAAAACCAATTACGGCTCCGGCGAAGACTGGGTTCGCTACGGCACCTACAAGGGCAAGGATGGCAAGGAAGGTTACTTCGGCTTCCCCTTCAAGGCCGACCTGAAATCCATGGTCTGGTACGTGCCGGAAAACTTTGAAGAGGCCGGTTATGAAGTCCCCAAGACCATGGAGGATCTCATCAAGCTGACCGACCAGATCGTTGAGGATGGCGGCGTGCCTTGGTGCATCGGTCTCGGTTCCGGCGGCGCGACAGGCTGGCCGGCGACAGACTGGGTCGAGGATATGATGCTGCGCACCCAGACGCCGGAAACCTACGACAAGTGGGTGAGCAACGAGGTGAAGTTCGACGATCCGGCCGTGGTTGGCGCCATTGAGGAATTCGGGAAATTCGCCAAGAACGAGAAGTATGTCGCTGGCGGTGTGGCCGCCGTCGCCTCGACCGATTTCCGCGACAGCCCCAAGGGCCTCTTCGACATCCCGCCGAAATGCTACCTGCATCATCAGGCATCCTTCGTCCCGTCCTTCTTCCCGCCGGACAAGGAACTTGGTGTCGATGCCGACTTCTTCTACATGCCGACCTATGCCTCCAAGCCTGAACTTGGCACGCCGGTTCTCGGTGCCGGCACATTCTTCGCCGTCACCAAGGATTCGCCTGCCGCCGAGGCCTTTATCGAATTCCTGAAAACGCCGATCGCCCATGAGGTGTGGATGGCGCAGGCCTCGTTCCTGACGCCATACAAGGGCGTCAATCTCGATGCCTATGCCAACGAAGTGCTCAAGAAGCAGGGCGAATTGCTGACCAAGGCAACGACCTTCCGCTTCGACGCTTCCGACCAGATGCCCGGCAAGATCGGCGCCGGCGCCTTCTGGACCGGCATGATCGATTATGTCGGCGGCAAGGACGCCAAGACGGCGGCAACCGAGATCCAGAAGGCTTGGGACGGGTTGAAGTAGGGTTCGGTGTTGGGGGCTGCCCCTCATCCGCCTGCCGGCACCTTCGCCCCGTAAACGGGGCGAAGGGACCAAGCCGCAACGTCTCCGTTCCCCCTAGCCCCGCTTGCGGGGAGAGGGTGCGCCGAGCGAAGCGGAGGCGGGGTGAGGGGCGGCCCTCAAACTCAACAAAAGCCGAACGAAGATAACAAGGGGAGGCAGCATGGCATCGCAGATCGTATCGGCCTTCGGCGCGGTAATCGCCGGCGTCTTTGCCTGTGCGCTCTATTACTGGCTATCCGACAAGCTGCTGCAAATCGTTCTGCCGGTACGCTCGGGTGACGTGCAGCGGATCTCGGCAAACCTGAAAACCCACGCGGCGATCCGCCCCTGGCTGTTCCTAGGCCCCGCGCTGCTTCTGATGATCGTCTACCTCGTCTATCCCGTCATCGCGACCTTCATCCTGTCCTTCTATGACAGGTCCGGGGGGAATTTCGTCGGGCTGGCCAATTACTGGTGGGCGGCGACCGATGCGCAGTTCCGCCAGTCGATTTTCAACAACATCCTCTGGCTCGCTGTCGTGCCCGCCGCCTGCACCTTCTTCGGCCTCGTCATCGCAGTGCTCACCGACCGCATCTGGTGGGGCAATATCGCAAAAAGCCTGATCTTCATGCCGATGGCGATCTCCTTCGTCGGCGCCTCCGTGATATGGAAATTCATCTATGAATATCGCGGCGCCGATGGCACGCAGATCGGCCTCCTCAACGCGATCGTGCAGTTCTTCGGCGGCGATCCGCAGGTCTGGATCGCCATGCCGATCTGGAACAATTTCTTCCTCATGGTGATCCTGATCTGGATCCAGACGGGTTTTGCCATGGTCATCCTCTCGGCGGCCCTTCGTGGCATTCCCGAAGAGACGATCGAGGCGGCCGTTATTGATGGTGCCAATGGCTGGCAGATCTTCTGGAAGATCATGGTGCCGCAGATATGGGGCACGATCGCCGTCGTCTGGACCACGATTACCATTCTCGTCCTGAAAGTCTTCGACATCGTGCTGACAATGACCAACGGCCAGTGGAACACGATGGTGCTGGCCAACCTGATGTTCGACTGGATGTTCCGTGGCGGCGGTGACAGTGGCCGAAGCGCCGTTATCGCGCTCGTCATCATGGCGGCGGTCACGCCGATCATGATCTGGAATATCCGGCAGGCAAGTGAAGATCGGGGAGGACACTGAGATGACCGCAGCCATCACCCTCCGTCGCATAGGCCTTCCTCGCCTCATCGTTCACCTGTCGGTTCTCGTCATCTGCATTCTCTGGCTCATCCCGACAATCGGCATCCTCGTCACCTCGCTGCGGGAACCGGGCCAGATCGCCTCGTCCGGCTGGTGGACGGCGTTCAGCGGTGCCGCCGAAACCAGTGCGGCCCGGCTCGGCGAGCCATCGACTGCAAGACAAGATGGCCCCAATTACGTGATTTCCGGTTCCGTCTTCGATGCTGCCGATTCGGGTCCAAAGGGCAGCGTCCGTGCCTTCGGCACCAAGGTAGCGGCTCCGACGGAATTTGCCGCGGGTGAAGCTGCCGATCTCGGTGACGGCGAAACGCTGACCGTTAATGAGGACGGTACTTACATCTATTCCAAGAATGCACCCTTCACGGACAAGCGCGGCAAGCGCGTCTATCTCTCGGTCGCGCAGCCGCCGTCCTTCACGCTCAACAATTACCGCACGGTCCTCACCTCTCAAGGCATCGGCCAAGCCTTCATCAATTCGCTGACGGTGGCAATCCCGGCCACGATCATCCCGATCCTGATATCGGCCTTTGCGGCTTATGCCCTGTCATGGATGCATTTTCCCGGTCGCGCGATCATCATCGCCGTCGTTGTCGGCCTGATCGTCGTGCCGCTGCAGATGTCGCTTATCCCGCTGCTGAAGATGTATAACGAGATCGGTGCCTTCTTCGGCATTGCGTCGCGCAGCTATGTTGGCATTTGGCTGGCGCATGCCGCCTTCGGCATGCCGCTCGCCATCTATCTCTTGCGCAATTATATCGCCGGTCTGCCAAAGGAAGTGATCGAATCCGCCCGTGTCGATGGCGCCAGCGACTTCGAGATCTTCGTCCGCATCGTGCTGCCTTTGTCCTTCCCGGCGCTGGCCTCCTTCTCAATCTTCCAGTTCCTCTGGACCTGGAACGACCTTCTCGTTGCCATGGTCTTCCTCGGTACAGGCAAGGACCAGCTGGTGCTGACCGGCGCGCTCAATGCGCTGCTCGGCTCCATGGGTGGAAAGTGGGAAATCCTCACCGCTTCGGCCTTCATTACCATTATCGTCCCGATTATCGTCTTTTTTGCACTGCAGCGTTATCTCGTTCGCGGCCTGCTGGCAGGCTCTGTCAAGGGCGGCTGAGGCCGCGGACGATCACCAGAACCCACAAGGATATTGAATGAGCATTTCCGCAGAAGCCACCGCGACGCCCAGCAATGCCCCGGACCGGGATTGGTGGCGCGGTGCCGTGATCTATCAGATCTACCCGCGCTCCTTTCAGGATTCCAACGGTGACGGCATCGGTGACCTCAAGGGCATTACCGCCCGCCTGCCGCATATCGCAGCGCTTGGCGCCGATGCAGTTTGGATCTCGCCCTTTTTCCCGTCGCCGATGAAGGATTTCGGCTACGACGTCTCGAATTATATCGATGTCGATCCGATGTTCGGCACGCTGTCAGATTTCGACGGCCTTATCGCCGAAGCCCATCGCCTCGGCATCAAGGTGATGATCGACCTCGTGATGTCCCATTCGTCCGACCAGCATCCCTGGTTCATCGAAAGCCGATCCTCGCGCTTTAATCCCAAGGCCGATTGGTATGTCTGGTCCGACGCCAAGCCGGATGGCTCGCCGCCCAACAACTGGCTGTCGATCTTCGGTGGATCCGCCTGGCATTGGGATCCGACGCGCATGCAATATTACATGCACAACTTCCTCACCTCACAGCCGGACCTCAACCTGCATAATGCCGAGGTGCAGGATGCGCTGCTCGATCTGACCCGCTTCTGGCTGAAGCGCGGTGTCGATGGTTTTCGTCTCGACACGATCAACTTCTATTTCCACGACAAGGAGCTGCGCGACAATCCGGCGCTTGATCCCGCGCGTCGTAACGCCTCCACCGCCCCTGCGGTCAATCCCTATAACTTCCAGGAGCACCTCTACGACAAGAGCCGCCCGGAAAATATCGACTTCCTCAAGCGTTTCCGTGCCGTGCTGAACGAGTTCCCCGCCATCGCCGCCGTCGGCGAGGTGGGCGATAGCCAGCGCGGGCTGGAGATTGTCGGCGAATACACGTCCGGCGGCGACAAGATGCATATGTGCTACGCCTTCGAATTCCTGGCGCCGGATCCGCTCACGCC
This sequence comes from Aliirhizobium wenxiniae, assembly GCF_014201355.1. Classification (GTDB taxonomy): domain Bacteria; phylum Pseudomonadota; class Alphaproteobacteria; order Rhizobiales; family Rhizobiaceae; genus Neorhizobium; species Neorhizobium wenxiniae. Next base: position 938,019 of record NZ_JACHEG010000002.1, on the reverse strand, counting down.
TGAACGCGTGCAGGAAACCCAGCATGCGTTTGCGGCCGCAGCGCCGGAAGGCTGGGTTTGCTGGGCCTTTTCCAACCACGATGTGGTGCGTCATGTCAGCCGTTGGGGCCAGGAGGTCCTTGATCGCGACGGCTACGCCAAGATGCTCTCCGCCATCCTTCTGTCCCAGCGCGGCTCGGTCTGCATCTATCAGGGAGAGGAACTGGGCCTGACGGAAGCCGATATTGCTTATGCCGATCTGCAGGATCCTTACGGCATCCAGTTCTGGCCGGAATTCAAGGGCCGCGACGGCTGCCGCACACCTATGCCATGGGATGCGCAGGCGTTGCAGGCGGGTTTTTCGACTGCAGAACGCACATGGCTGCCCATCCCGGTCGAGCATCAGTTGAAGGCTGTAAGCGCCCAATATGGCGACCCGGCTTCGGTGCTGGAACAGTATCGTCGCTTCCTCGCCTTTAGAAAGGCAAATCCGGCTCTGTCGAAGGGCGAGATCTCGTTCCTGGCCACCGAGGAACCGCTGCTTGCCTATGAAAGGCAATATGGCAACGAGACCATCCTGTGCATGTTCAACATGAGCCCTAATTCCTCATCGACAGCATTGCCGGACGGAAACTGGGAAGTGCTGGAAGGACACGGGTTCGAGACACCGCTGGAAGGCCGCCAGATCGAGCTACCGGCGTGGGGCGCGTTCTTCGCACGGCAAGTGTGAGATAGGGAACAGGGGAGGAAGGGCATGACCGGCGTAACGCTCAAGGAAATTCGCAAGTCCTATGGTCAGGTCAAGGTGCTGCACGGCATCGACCTGGAAATAGATCAGGGCGAATTCATCGTCTTCGTCGGTCCGTCCGGCTGCGGAAAATCGACCCTGCTTCGAATGATCGCAGGGCTTGAAACTGTCACCTCCGGCGAGATGTCGATCGATGGCGAGGTGGTCAACGATATCCCGCCTTCGCGGCGCGGCATCGCCATGGTCTTCCAGTCCTATGCGCTCTATCCGCATATGACCGTCTACGACAACATGGCTTTCGGCATGCGGATCGCCCGCGAAAGCAAAACCGAGATCGATCGCCGCGTCCGCGCGGCGGCCGATATCCTTCAGCTCACGCCCTATCTCGACCGCCTGCCAAAGGCGCTTTCCGGCGGCCAGCGCCAGCGCGTCGCGATCGGTCGCGCGATCTGCCGCAATCCCAAGGTCTTCCTGTTCGACGAGCCTCTGTCGAACCTCGATGCGGCGCTGCGCGTCGCCACCCGTATCGAGATCGCCAAGCTCAAGGACAAGCTTTCCGACACGACGATGATCTATGTCACCCACGATCAGGTCGAGGCCATGACGCTTGCGGATCGCATCGTCGTCCTGTCCGCCGGCAGGATCGAGCAGGTCGGGCCGCCGCTGGAACTTTACGAGCGCCCGGCCAATCTTTTCGTCGCGCGCTTCATCGGTTCTCCGGCGATGAACATCCTGCCGGTAACGATCGGCGAGCCCGGTTCGGAAACCTCGGTCACCCTCAAGGGTGGCAGGTCGACGAGCGTGCCGATCACGGTGCCCGCTACCGACAAGGGCGGCAAGGCAAGCCTCGGCGTGCGTCCCGAAGACCTGGAGATTTCCACGCATGACGACTACCTCTTCGAAGGCCGCGTGCTTCTGGTCGAGGCGTTGGGGGAGGTGACCCTTCTTTATCTCGAAGGCGGTGCCGGTGAAGAGCCGGTCATCGTCAAATTGCCGGGCACGTCCGATGTCTCGAAGGGCGATATCGTCCGCCTCAAGACCGTTCCTCAAAAGCTGCATCTTTTTGATGCCGAAGGCAGAACCTACCGGGCCTGACGCATGCGGAGCCGGGGTGAAAACGACCTTGCCATCCGGAATTGCTACAGCCCGCTCGGCTTGGTCGATTTCGTGTTTCGAAGAAAAGCGCAATGCTTGCGACGGTAAGGGTGGGTTCACCACATTTCGCAAAGCGTCCATTTGTCCTGTGCTGAAACGGGACGCGCCAACCCCTTGTTAAACTTCACCACCTAGTCTCCTCGTGTAAGTATAGGAGTATAGTCGTGGGTGCGGCGCCAATTAACAAAAATCATTATTTAAACAAGGAAGAGTCCTTCATGTATGACCGCGAACAGCGGTTCAAGATGGAAGATACGATGAATGCTGGCCGCATCGAATATACGGAAAAGGCTGTTCTCAACATGGCGCAGCGCCGCTGCGACGTCGTGCAGATCTCCCAGAGCGGCGCGGTCCTTGGCCTGCTGACGCAGTATAATCTTCCTCAGCAGTTCTATCTCGACATTCCCGATGCCCGCATCAACAAGGTCGGCTGTGTCCTGATGCGCGTCAACATGAACAACACGATCGAAGTCCGCTTCCTGCGCCTGCTGTCGGACAAAGAACTCAACCGCATCTTCGTCTTCTCCACCCATCCGAGGCACCGCGACCACAAGATGGATATCCGGACCTGGTAAGACGGCCGCAATTCGAAATGATCTTTCGGAACGCCCGCAATCGCCTCCGGTTGCGGGCGTTCCTTTTTTGGATAGCTCAGGCTTTCGAGAGCGCTTCCAGCACGATTGGTTTCAGTTTCAGCTCAGGCACTTCGGTGAAAGCCAGGTCATCACGGCCGAAATAACTCTTCTTGTTGATCGCCGACCAGTCGTTGCAGACGATCCGATATTGCTGCTTGCCCTTGGGAATTTCAGGTGCGGCGTAAAGAAAATCGCCGGTACGCGCGGAAAGCGGCACATCCCCATCCTGGTTGCTCCGTGCAATGATGGCCGCAAGCGTCTGGGCGTCGACATCTGCCACCATCAGCTTACCGTCGAAGCGAAGCCCGGCATTGTAGTCGAAGCGGCTGACATCGCCTGACGGCAGTCCTGTGCCGAAGGATGTGTGGCCGATGAAACCGAGATCCGCGCCTGTCCTTGCCGCCATGGCGGTTGCAGCAAAGCGTGCGGTCTCGCCAAGCGTCATCGGATTTGCCAGATGGGCGACGGTCTCGCGCTCTTCGTCCTTCAGATACTTGGCGAGAACCGCAGGAATGAGATCTGTCAGCGTGGCGGAGGAGGGGGCTGCATGCTCGATCGTCACGCGCTCCAGCTCTGCCGCCTTTCGGGGGCTTGTGAAGGTGGCAATGGTCAGCAGCGAGGACCACGAACCGGTATGAACGTAACGGGTCTCACCCTGGCCATGTTCGAGGATCAGGTGGTCATGTCCGCCGATCATCAAAGTACCGTCCGGCAGGATCGGTAGGATCTCTCGATCGGGCACCACGCCGGCATGGCTGAGAACGATCTTGAAATCCTCGCCACTGAGCAGACCTGGCAATTGCGCCTTGGCCCATTCAACCGGCTCTGGAATGTCCAGCATCTCACGCGTTGCTTTGGGATAGGTGTTTATCGCATCGGTGCCGAGCGCCACTATTCTGATCTTCACGCCATCTGCATCGATCTCGGCACTGGCCGGCGCGAAAGGCTTGCCGGTGCGTTTGTCGCCGATATTGCTGAGAACCGTGATGCCGAGCCCGCCGGCCCGCTCGACGAAATGGGCAAGGTCGTTATCGAAATCGGATTCGTGATTTCCGATATTGATGACGGTCGGAGCGAGCTTGGCCAGTGCCGCAAGCAGCGCCCAGTCTATCTCGCCCGCCGAGCGTGATCCGACGACATTGCCGCTTTCGAACACGTCTCCGTTGATCAGGATGACCTGAGGCAGGTTTGCCGCGGCAACCTGGTTCTCGATTGCCGCGAGCAACTGGCCCATTCGTTCATAGGCGGAATGCAGATCGGAAAGAATGATCGCCTGGAACCCTGCAGGAGCGGCAAGCGCCGTTGTCGGAACAATCGGCGCGATTGCGGTCGAGGCAAGGAATGCCACAAATCTTCTGCGGCTGATGGCAATGGTCATGAAACGATCCCCCGGGCATGTATGAAAGCCCGGGGAGCCTATTAGATCCGGTTAAAGACAATCAAGTGACGGTCTTTGACAGCGGTCAGGCAAAAACGCTTGCGCCCTGATCCGCCCGGCCGACATTGCGGCGGAAGGCGGAGAAGAGTTCGCGGCCCATACCGAATTCGTTTTCGGAAAGATCGGCCTCGGCCGGCTTGCGCGCATCGAATTCGGCGGCATCCACCAGCACTTCCAACGTTCCGGCAACGGCGTCGAGACGGATCATGTCGCCTTCGCGGATTTTCGCGATTGCGCCGCCGTCGGAAGCTTCCGGCGTCATGTGGATCGCTGCGGGCACCTTGCCGGATGCGCCGGACATGCGCCCGTCGGTGACGAGCGCCACCTTGAAGCCGCGGTCCTGCAGCACGCCGAGCGGCGGCGTCAGGCGGTGAAGTTCCGGCATGCCGTTCGCCTTAGGTCCCTGGAAGCGGACGACGGCAATGAAGTCACGGTTCAGCTCGCCGCGCTTGAATGCATCCTGCAGGCCCTGCTGGTCGTGGAAGATGATCGCCGGTGCTTCGATCACATGGCGTTCCGGCTTGACGGCCGAAATCTTGATGACGCCGTGGCCGATATTGCCGGAAAGCATCTTCAGGCCGCCGGTCTTCTGGAACGGCTGGTCGACGGTGGTCAGAACCTTCGAGTCTCCGCTGACCTCCGGCACGCTCTCGCGCGTCACCTGTCCGTCGGCGCCCAGCTTGGCTTCGACCGTATAGGCTTCCAGACCGTGGCCGAAGACAGTGCGCACGTCGTCATGCACATAACCGCCGCGAAGAAGCTGCTTGATCAGGAAACCCATGCCGCCGGCAGCGTGGAAATGGTTCACGTCGGCAAGCCCGTTCGGATAGACGCGGGCAAGAAGCGGGACGGCATCCGAAAGTTCGGAAATATCCTGCCAGGTCAGGTGAATGCCGGCAGCCCGTGCCATCGCGACCAGATGCATCGTGTGATTGGTCGAACCGCCCGTTGCATGCAGGCCGACGACGCCGTTGACGATCGAGCGTTCGTCGATCATCTCGCCGGCCGGCGTGAACTCGTTACCCATGGCGGTGATCGCCAGCGCCCGCTTGGCGGCTTCGCGGGTCAAGGCTTCGCGCAGCGGCGTGCCCGGATTGACGAAGGATGCGCCGGGCATATGGAAGCCCATGATCTCCATCAGCATCTGGTTGGAATTTGCCGTGCCGTAGAAGGTGCAGGTGCCGGGGCCGTGATAGGACTTGGATTCGGCTTCCAGAAGCTCGTCGCGGCCGACCTTGCCTTCCGCATAAAGCTGGCGAATGCGCGACTTCTCGTCGTTCGGCAGGCCCGAAGTCATCGGACCGGCGGGAATGAACACGGCCGGCAGATGCCCGAAGGAAAGCGCTGCGATGACGAGACCGGGAACGATCTTGTCGCAAATGCCGAGATAAACGGAAGCGTCGAACATGTTGTGGGAAAGGCCGATACCGGCCGCCATGGCGATCGTATCGCGTGAGAACAGCGACAGTTCCATGCCCGGCTGGCCTTGGGTAACGCCATCACACATGGCCGGTACGGCACCTGCTACCTGCGCGATACCGCCTGCCTCGCGAGCTGCCTCGCGGATGATCGGCGGGAACGTCTCGTAAGGCTGATGCGCCGAGAGCATGTCGTTATAGGCGGTGATGATGCCGAGGTTCGGAACGACGTCTCCTGAAAGCGCATCCTTCTCAGCGGGGGAACAGACGGCAAATCCATGTGCCAGGTTCCCGCAGGAAAGAACCGCCCGGTGCGGCCCTTTGGCGACCGCCCGTTGCAATCGGTCGAGATAGGCCTCGCGATGCGGTTTGGATCGCTCGATGATCCTTGCCGTGATCGCCTGAATGCTGGAATGCGCCGCCATGTCAAACCTCCTTCGGGCAATCCCGGCTTGGGAGAGGCCTAAGCCACCGGGATCGCATGTCTCGTCAAATTGTTGCCGCCTGACGAGCGCCAGGCGGACGATAGGTGCCTCAGGGCGCCCAGTAGATCTCGAGCGGCGAAACCGCCCGGTTGAGTACGGCGCGGATCGGCATGTCGGTCTCGTCCGATCCGGCTTCAGCCTTCGCCAGCACGTCCTTCTTTTCCTGCCCCTCGATATGCAGCACCAGCAGCGGTGCGTCGGAGAGGCTGGAGAATGTGAAGGTCAACCGCTCTTCGCCGGCACCTTCCGCCGCCATGGTCATCACGCCACGCGGCGTCGAAAGATTGAGCGCCTTGGCAAGATGATTGCCACGCGGAAAGAACGATGCGGTATGCCCGTCGCCGCCCATGCCGAGGATCGCGACATCAAACGGATTGCAGATCGAAGCCGTCTTTCCAGTGGCGATTTCCGCGGCTGCATCGATCGTTGCCGCTTCGTGATAGAGCGGGATGAAGGTCGTGGCCGCAGCCTTGTCCTTCAGGAGATGCGTTGCGACCAGAAGATGGTTGGAGCGCGGGCTGTCGGCCGGCACGAAACGTTCGTCGACCAGCGTCACCGAAACCTTCGTCCAGTCGAGATCCTTGCCCGAAAGCGCCTCGAAGAAGCGCTTCGGCGTCGACCCGCCGGAAACGGCGATGGACGCCGCTCCCTTGCTCGAGATCGCTGCCGAAAGTTGCTTGGCAACCTTGTCGGCTAGCGCTGTGGCGAGATCGGCTCCATTGGCAAACTCATGAAAAGTCGATGCCATGGTCTTCAGCCTTCGTGCCAGGTGCGGCCGTCACGCTCGATCAGGGCAATCGCTTGGCTCGGACCCCAGGTGCCGGCAGTATAACCCTGCGCCACCTGTCCGGTCTCTTCCCAGCCCTTGAGGATCGGATCGACCCATTCCCACGCCGCTTCCACTTCGTCGCGGCGCATGAACAGCGTCTGGTTGGCGCGGATCGTGTCCATCAGCAGGCGTTCGTAGGCGTCCGGGCTGCGGGCGTTGAAGGCTTCGGCAAAGCTCATGTCGAGCGAGACATTGCGCAGGCGCATGCCGCCCGGACCTGGGTCCTTGATCATCAGCGACTGCTTGACGCCTTCGTCCGGCTGCAGGCGGATGATCAGCTGGTTGGCCGAAATCCGGCCCGCTGCCGTGTCGAAAATGTTGTGCGGCACAGGCTTGAAGGAAATCACGATTTCCGAAACGCGGCTTGCAAGGCGCTTGCCCGTGCGGATGTAGAAGGGAACGCCGGCCCAGCGCCAGTTGCCGATCTCGGCCTTGATGGCGACGAAAGTCTCGGTGTTGGAGACGCCGCCTTCCAGCTCTTCCAGATAGCCCTTGACCGGGCCGCCTGCGGAAGCGCCGGCGCGGTACTGACCACGCACCGTCATCACTTCGCAATTGTCTGCGGTGATCGGCTTCAGTGCGCGAAGCACTTTCAGCTTTTCGTCGCGCACCGCTTCCGAATTCATCGAAGACGGCGTTTCCATCGCGACAAGGCAAAGCAGCTGCATGATGTGGTTCTGCACCATGTCGCGCAGCGCGCCGGCGGTATCGTAATAACCGGCACGGCCTTCAAGGCCGACCGCTTCGGCAACCGTGATCTGCACGTGGTCGATATAGTTTGCGTTCCACAGCGGCTCATAGAGCGCATTGGCAAAACGCAGCGCCATCAGGTTCTGGACCGTCTCTTTGCCCAGATAGTGGTCGATACGGTAGATCTGTTCTTCCTTGAACACCTTGCCGATCGTGTCGTTCAATTCCAGCGCGGAGGCGAGGTCGCGGCCGATCGGCTTCTCGACGACAATGCGGGTCGACTTGGTGATCAGTTTGTGGTCGCGGATCTTTTCCGAGATGGCGCCGAAAATCGCCGGCGCGACGGCCAGATAGAAGGCGCGAATACGCTCCTTGCCGGTGCCTTCATCGAGGATCTTCTTCAGCTTGTCCCAGCCCTGATCGGACTTGGCGTCGACGGAGATGTAGAAGATGCGCTCGCAGAAGGCCTTGACCTGGGCCTCGTCATATTCGCCCTTCTTGAGGTGCTCCTTGAGCGCATCCTCGGCAAACTTGCGGTATTCCTCATTGGAAAGCGCGCTACGCGACGCTCCGATGATGCGCGTCGGCTCCGTGAACTGGCCTTCGATCTGCCGGTGATACAGCGCCGGAAGAAGCTTGCGCTCTGCAAGGTCACCGGTTGCGCCGAAGACGATGCAATCGAATGGTTCCACTGGAATGATCTGGCTGCTCATCGCTCAACTTTCATCGTGTGTGGTTGGGGTGTGTCTTATGCTAATCGATTTAAAAAGGCTAGCCCGAATGTCGATCTCAAATACGGTCTCTTAGTGCAAACCAGGTTAATGCAAGGAAAAGCAGTGGTTTACGCATTGCATGTCCTCCTGGAAAGGCAGGTATGTCGAGATCGGCAAGCACGTCGAGCTCGCTTTTGTGTCCAGCGACCATTTCAGCATAAAGCTTGCCACAATAATTTGACAGCATCACGCCATGGCCGGAATATCCGCCGATGGAGGTAACGCCCGGCATGACTTGGCGAACGAAAGGCCGGCGCGGCAGGGTTATCCCGACATTGCCGCCCCAGGCATGGGTTATCTGCACGTCCTTCAGGGCTGGATACGTGGTGACGATCTGCTGTCGTATTGCTTCTGCCGTATCGCTCGGGTCTTTCGAACTATAGACCTCTCGGCCGCCGAACAGCAGCCTGTTATCCTTCGACTTGCGGAAATAGCGCACCACGAAGCGGCTGTCGCAAACGGCCTCCATGCCCGGAATGACATGTGGGAAAGCATCGAGCGGCTCGGTTGCCGCGATGAACGATCCGATCGGCATCACATGCGCCGAGGTGACCGGTTCCAGATCGCCGATATAGGCATTGGTGGCGATCAGCACCCGGTCGGATGTCAGCGTGCCTTTCGGCGTCTCGACCCTGATCTTGCCACCCTCGCGGCGGATCGCCGTTGCCCTGGTATTCTCGTAAATACCGGCACCTGCGGCCTTGGCCACTTTCGCCAGACCGATCAGAAATTTGAGCGGATGGATATGGCCGGTGCCGGTATCGCGCACGCCGCAATAATAATCCTTGGTGCCGACCCGCTCTTCCGTCTCCGCCTTTTCCATGAAGGTCATGTGCGGATAGTCGTAGCGTGCGGCGGCGATCTCTGCGTTGGCGCGGTAGTCGCGCTCATATCCCGGTTTGTGTGACACGTTGAGCTGGCCCGGCATGTAGTCCATGTCTATGCCATGCACTGTCGCAAAATCGTGGAGATGCCGCTTGGCGTTTTCTGCCATGTCGAACAAAAGCTTGGAGCGTTCGTAGCCCAGTTCCTTCTCGGCCTCTTCCGGCCACCAGCGCTGCCCGGTGCCGAGCTGCCCGCCATTACGGCCAGAGCCACCGTCGCCAAAGTGCCCGCCCTCGATCAGCGCCACCGAAACGCCTGCTGCCGCAAGATTACAGGCCGCCTGCAACCCGGTATAACCGCCGCCGATGATTGTTACATCGACCGCCTGCGAGCCGTCGAGTGTCGGATAGGTGGGGCGCTCGTCGACACTCGCCTGATACCAGGAAAGACCCGGCGCGATCGGGCTCTGCCATGTATCCATGCCGCTCACCTTAAACGTTGAGAAGCAGGAACTCGCGCTCCCACGGGCTGATCACCTGCATGAATGTCTCGAACTCGCCACGCTTGACGCCGGCATAGATGCCGATGAATTCCTTGCTGAATACCTCTGCCAGCGCCGGCTCCTCTTCCAGCAGCGAAACGGCCTTCAACAAATCGCGCGGCAAGTCGATCGCGCCTTCATTGGCGGATTCGTCCGTTGGCGGGGTTGGGTCGATCTTGTTCATGATGCCGAGAAGCCCGCAGCCGAGCGAGGCGGCGAGTGCCAGATAGGGATTGGCATCCGAACTCGGTAGCCGGTTTTCGACGCGTCTTGCGACCGGATCGGAGACGGGGACGCGGAAAGCCGTCGTGCGGTTGTCGTAACCCCATGCGGTATTGACCGGCGCCGCCATATCCGGCGTCAGGCGACGATAGGAATTCACATAGGGCGCCATCATCACCAGCGCCTTCGGAATATAGGTCTGCATCCCGCCGATGAACTGGAAGAACTCCTTCGACGGCTTGCCATCCTTCTGCGAGAATATGTTCTTGCCCGTATCGATATCGACGACGGACTGATGGATGTGCATGGCCGACCCCGCCTGGCCCTGCATCGGCTTGGCCATGAAGGTCGCGTAGATGCCGTGCTTCATCGCCGCCTCGCGGATCGTCCGCTTGAACATGAACACCTGGTCGGCCAGTTCCACCGGATCGCCATGGCGCAGGTTGATCTCGAGCTGTGCCGGTCCCTCCTCGTGGATCAGCGTGTCGATCTCCAGCCCCTGCTTTTCGGAGAAGTGGTAGATGTCGTCGATCAACTCGTCGAACTCGTTGATGCCGGCGATCGAATAACCCTGACCACCGAGAATGGAGCGGCCCGACCGACCTTTCGGCGGATGCAGCGGGTAATCCGGGTCGTCGTTCTTGGCGACCAGATAAAATTCGATTTCCGGCGCCACGACCGGTTTCCAGCCGCGCTCATTATAAAGCCGGACGACGTTCTTCAGCACGTTGCGCGGCGTATAGGCGACTGCATTGCCCTCGGTATTGACGATATCGCAGATCACCTGTGCCGTCGGATCGGTTTCCCATGGCACGACGGAGAGCGTCGAAAGATCCGGCATCAGCTTAAGATCGCTGTCGCGCGGCTCGTAGCGGAAGCTCTCGGTTTCTTCCGGGTATTCGCCGGAAATCGTGTGCCGGTAGAGCGCCGAAGGCAGCGCCAGCGATGTGTTGGACGTAAACTTCGACGACGGCATCATCTTGCCGCGCGGCACGCCGGCAAGGTCGGGCGTGATGCATTCGATATCCTCGATCCCTCGCGCTCGCAGCCATGCTGCGGCCTCCTGCCAGTCCGCCACGCCGCGAAGCGAGGTCAGTGTTGGTTGGGCGACGGCGGCCTTTGCGACCGTACCGACTTCAACTGCAGCGGGATTGGCTTTTTTGGTTGGCATGACACACCGGGTGAGGTTGATCGAATGTTCCCATCATAGCCACCGATCGGCAATTGGCGAGGGGGAGGCGTTGACTTTGGGTGAACTATGGCGAACAGCGAAGGCAGCAACCACCAAGCAGCCCGAGGGAGTGATGATTGGCCCGTAAATTCGATGTGGTGATCCTCGGCGCAGGTGCGGCCGGCATGATGTGCGCGATCCGCGCCGGTGCGCGTGGACGTTCCGTTCTGGTTCTCGACCACGCCAAGGCACCGGGCGAGAAGATCCGCATCTCCGGCGGCGGTCGCTGCAACTTCACCAATATCAATGCCAGCCCGAAGAACTACCTCTCTTCCAATCCGCATTTCGTCAAATCGGCACTCGCCCGGTATTCGGCGCAGGATTTCATTGATCTGGTGAACCGCCACGGCATCGCCTTTCACGAGAAGACACTGGGCCAGCTCTTCTGCGATGACAGCGCCAAGGACATCATCCGCATGCTTCTATCCGAGATGGAAGCGGCCGGTGCCAAGCTTGAACTGCAGACCGGCGTCACCTCGGTCGAAAAATCCGTCGATGGTTTTCGTATCGTAACCTCTACCGGCGAGACGATCGAAGCAGGCTCAGTCGCCATTGCCACCGGCGGCAAGTCGATCCCGAAAATGGGCGCGACCGGTCTCGCTTATGACATCGCCCGCCAGTTCGGCCTGAAGCTCGTCGAAACCCGCCCCGGTCTCGTACCACTGACACTCGATCCGGGCCTTCTCGAAAAGCTCGCGCTGCTTTCGGGCATCGCCGCACCCGCCGAAATCCGCCACGGCAAGACCGCGTTCCGCGAGGCGCTGCTGTTCACCCATCGCGGTTTAAGCGGTCCCGCGATCCTACAGATATCGTCCTATTGGCGCGAAGGTGACGAGATCACGCTCGTGATCGAACCGGATCGCCGTATCGCCGAGGACCTGAAGGTCGCCCGCAAGGCGAACGGCAAGCAGCTGGTGCAGACGGCGCTTTCGGAAATCCTGCCCAAGCGGCTGGCCCAGTTCTTCGCCGAGAAACATCCCGCAGCAACGAAGCTTGCGGACTGTTCCGACAAGGTTTTCGACGCCGTCGCCGCTTCGATCCAGGAGTGGCGAGTCCGTCCGGCAGGCTCCGAAGGTTATCGCACGGCCGAAGTCACGCTCGGCGGCATCGATACTTCGGAACTCGATTCAAAGACGATGCAGGCGAAGTCTGTGCCGGGCCTATACTTCATCGGTGAATGTGTAGACGTCACTGGCTGGCTCGGGGGCTATAATTTCCAATGGGCCTGGTCGTCCGGCCATGTCTGCGGAGAAGCGCTTTGATCCTGGCATTCGCGCCCGCATGGCTCCGGTTGTGGCGGCATCGTTCAGCACTTCTTAATGTAACGAGCTGATCCTGCCATAATCCCAGCTTATTTTGATGTTCAAAACTGAAAAAGGCTGCCACTATAGGTTTGATTATCGTCTCGGAGTTCCAATCCATGCCGAATGCTCGCCGTACCCGCGCCATTGCAATTGCTAAGGCGGATGACCGCGCAAAGCTCTTTCGTTTCAGCATGCTGATGATTGCCGCTGGAACCACGGCTGCACTGTTGGCCGTACCGGTACTGTTTTAAGCGGTACGCTAATTTAATCGGATTTTCAGTGGATTTGGGCTGGTTTGCTTTGCGCGTCCGCCTCCAAATGCCTGATATTTGTCAAGTTTAGCAAAAATTTCACCTATGTCGGCGAGTGTGTGTGGGAAATTTACACCCGCAAAGGCTCCCCATGAAAAAGATCGTACCTTCTTCGGTCGTCACTAAAATTGTATTTCTCTGTCTCTTTCTTATCGTGGTTGCAGTCTCCGCCGTTTCCGGCCTTGCCTACAACACGTTTCGCAAGGACATCATGGAAACGGCTGTGGAGGATACGCACAAGTCTATCCGGACGATGGCGTTAATCTATGAGACGGCTGTGGCGGGTGCAAAAACGGCACTTTCTGACGGAAAGCTCGCCAAGGTTACTGCCGGCGAGGGAGCACTTCAGGGCCATGATCTTGTCGATCGCACTGCCGGTTCCATCGGCGGCGTCGCGACGGTGTTCGAAAAGCAGGGCAGCGATTATGTCCGCATCTCCACCAACGTGAAGAACGAGAAGGGCGAACGTGCCGTCGGCACCAAGCTCGTAGCCGATCACCCGGCACAGAAGGCTCTGGCCAAAGGCGAGGCCTATTATGGCCCTGCCGTCCTCTTCGGCCGCGATTTCATGACCGCCTACTATCCGATCATGAATGCATCCGGCGCCGTTAGCGGCGTACTCTTCATCGGCATCCCGATGGAAGTCTATTTCGCCCATATCGCCTCCGCCGGCACGGCCTTGATGGTCTCCTCGCTGCTCGCACTCCTCTTCATTGCCGTTGCCAGCTACTTCGTCATTCGTGCGCTCGTTCGCCCGCTCGGCGTCCTGACCGGCTCGGTACGCGCGATTGCCGATGGCGACAACAAATCCGAGATTCCTTACACCGCACGCTCTGACGAGTTCGGCAACATTGCTCGCGCCCTGCAGGTCTTCCGCGACAACGCGCTCGAAAAACTGCGCATCGAGCATCAGAGTGCCATGGAACGCGCAGAGGCCGAAGCCGAACGCGAACGTAACGACAGCGACAAACGCATGGTCGATGGCCAGATCGATCAGGCTGTCGCAGCGCTTGGCACGGCCCTGTCGCGCCTGTCGCAGGGTGATCTCTCTGTCACTATCGACCGGCCTTTCTCCGGCAAGCTGGAACCGCTGCGCACCGATTTCAACGGTTCGATCCTCAAACTGCGCGACACGCTTTCCCACATTCGCCAGAGCACGATGGCAATCCAGAAGAGCAGCGCGGACTTGAGCCATTCCTCTGCCGATCTGTCACGCCGGACCGAAAGCCAGGCGGCTTCGCTGGAGGAGACCGCGGCTGCTGTCGAGGAAATCACGGCAACCGTCCGCTCTTCGGCCGATCGTGCCCGCGAAGCCAACGAGGCTGTCAACCACACCAAGAGAAGCGCCGACAATTCCGGCGTCGTCGTCAAGAACGCCGTTGATGCGATGGGCCGCATTGAGGACGCCTCGCAGAAGATCGAGCTGATCATCGAAGTGATCGATGACATCGCCTTTCAGACGAACCTTCTGGCGCTCAATGCCGGTATCGAGGCGGCCCGCGCCGGTGAAGCCGGCAAGGGCTTTGCCGTCGTCGCCCAGGAGGTCCGTGAGCTGGCACAGCGTTCCGCCGATGCCGCAAAGGAGATCAAGGGGCTGATCAACCAGTCGACCCACGAAGTCGGTGCCGGCGCCTCGCTCGTCCAGCAGGCAGGTGAAGTGCTCGCCACGATCAGCAGCGAGATCGTCGTCATCAGCCAGCATGTCGAAACCATCGCCACCGCCAGCCGTGACCAGTCGGCAGCGCTGTCCAACATCAACCAATCCGTAAACCAGATGGACCAGATGACCCAGCAGAACGGCGCCATGGTATCGGAAACCAGCGATGCAAGCCGTCGCCTGGCGGAAGAGACTGAGGCCCTGTTTGGCCTGCTTCAGCAGTTCCGCATCGATGCCTCCACGCGGATGGAACACCGCTACGACAAGGCCGCTTGATCCGGCTTTGGATAGATAGTGAATACGAGAAAGGGCGGCCTGTCGGTCGCCCTTTCTCTTTGCGGGGAACGGGGAAGTTGTGGTTGGCCGTGAGCCATGCCGACGGTCGCCATGGTCCCGGTACGTGTCGCGACCGGTGTTTGCCTTGGGCGGCTTAAGGGTCGGCTTATTGAAGCCTGTTGGTCATGACGACGGGAACCATAAGGTCACCCCAGTGGCCGTCGCCGCCGTGATGCCGGGCTGAGCGGATCAGCTCGACCGAAACACCGGCCTCGACTGCCTTCATGACGGCATGGTTCAGCCGGTGCAGGTCATTGGCAAGCGAGCGGATCGCTGCCTGCTGATCGGCGGTCATGGCGCTTGCCTGCTCCTCCGCCCGTTCCTTGACATGGGTCTTGATGGGTGCCTGGATCGTCATTTCGGGGTCTCCTTTCGTTGGTTTTGCCGTCTCACTCGGCCGCCGGCCGGAACTGCGCATGTTCGGTGGACTCTCCCATGGCCGTCGTCGAGGACAGCCCGCCGGTGATTGCCATCGACACGGCATCGAAATAGCCGGTGCCGACTTCGCGCTGATGCTTGGTCGCCGTATATCCGTTGATCTCGGAAGCGAACTCCGCCTCCTGCAGCTCCGAATAGGCGGCCATCTGCCGGTCCTTGTAACCGCGCGAAAGCTCGAACATGCCGAAATTCAGCTGGTGGAAACCGGCCAGCGTGATGAACTGGAACTTGTAGCCCATCGCCCCCAGTTCCCGCTGGAACTTTGCGATCGTGGAGTCGTCCAGGTTCTTTTTCCAGTTGAACGACGGCGAGCAATTGTAAGCCAGCATCTTGTCCGGATGTTCGCGATGCACGCCCTCGGCAAATTTCCGCGCCTGCTCCAGATCCGGTTTCGATGTCTCGCACCAGATGAGGTCTGAGTGCGGGGCGTAGGCGATGGCACGCGCAATGCAGGGCTCAAGCCCGTTCTTGACGCGATAGAACCCTTCCGCCGTCCGCCCCGCATCGTAGTCGACGAAAGGCCGGTCGCGCTCGTCGATATCGGAAGTCAGCAGTTTTGCCGCCTCGGCATCTGTGCGGGCGATGACCAGCGTCGGCACGCCCATGACATCGGCTGCAAGCCGTGCCGCGGTCAGGTTGCGGATATGCGCCGCGGTCGGGATCAGCACCTTGCCGCCCAGATGGCCGCACTTCTTTTCAGATGCCAGCTGGTCCTCGAAGTGAACGCCCGCAGCACCGGCCTCGATGAACGCCTTCATGATCTCGAAGGCGTTGAGCGGCCCGCCGAAGCCTGCCTCCGCATCGGCAACGATCGGCGCGAACCATGTCTCGACCGAAAGCCCCTTGCCTTCGGATGTTTCGATCTGGTCGGCGCGCTGCAGCGTCCGGTTGATACGGCGTGCCAGTTCCGGCGCGGCATTGGCCGGATAAAGCGACTGGTCGGGATACATCGAGGACGCGGTATTACTGTCCGCCGCCACCTGCCAGCCGGAGAGATAGATGGCCTTCAGGCCTGCGCGCACCTGCTGCATAGCCTGGTTGCCGGTCATGGCGCCGAGCGCGTTGACGAAATCCTCGTTTTTCAACAGTTCCCACAGCCGGTTCGCACCCTTTTCCGCCAGCGAATAACGGATCTCGATCGAGCCGCGCAGCCGCTGCACGTCCTCGGCCGAATAGGGGCGGGTAATCCCGTCGAACCGGCCTTCGGGCGCATTGGCAACGAGCTTGTAAAAATCTGTCATCTGTCTCTCTCCCACTGGTTTTGAACTCTGGATCAGGCCCGAAAGCTCATGTGAAAGTTTTACAGAATGACGAATGTTAATTCTATAAGTACATGATATAAAAGAAGTTACGATGTCACGACTTACACAGAAGCGAGTTGAGTTTTGTAAATATTGTAAAAATAGAAGCCGCGTAAAACTTTGACATGAGGAGGTCTTTAGTGGAGCGGAAGGTATTTGCAGGAGGCCGTGTCAGGCGAGTTCGGCTCGGGCTTGGTTTGACGCAGACTGCCATGGCAGGCGCGCTGGAAATCTCGCCCTCCTATCTCAATCTGATCGAGCGCAACCAGCGGCCGCTGACGGTGCAGCTGCTGTTGAAGCTCGCTTCCACCTACAAGGTGGATCTCGATGCACTTCAGGGAGAGGGCGGAGGGCTTGTCCCTCAGCTGCGCGAGGTTTTCGCCGATCCGCTCCTGGCCGGTGAAATCCCCGGGGATCAGGAAATCGTCGAAGTGGCGGAAGCAGCCCCCAACGCCGCGCTCGCCACCGTCAAACTCTATCGGGCCTATCGCGAGCAGGCGGGCCGGCTTTCCGATCTCGCAGCGCTTCTGGCAAGCGAAGGCCGCGAGATGGCCACTGGCGGCAGCCGCCTGCCGATGGATGAGGTGCGCCAGTCGCTGGAGCGCCGCCCGAATTTCTTCCCCCGCCTGGAGGATGCGGCGGAAGCTCTGGCAAAGACCTTTGCCGCGGGAGACGACCTGCCATCGGCCCTCCGCACCTGGCTGAAGAACGAGCGCGGCATAACCGTCCGTACGCTACCCTCCCATGTCATGCCGAGCCTTCGCCGCCGGTACGATCGCCACAGCATGCGGCTTTTCCTGTCGGAGCGCCTGTCGCCCTTCGACCGCAACCGGGAACTGGCAACCGAAGTGGCGCTGCTGGCAATGGCGGCAGAAATCGATGCCGAATTGGATGGCCTAGCTCTCCAGACGGCGGAAGCCCGGCGTATCGCCCGCTTCGAACTTGCCCGTTACGCGGCGCATGCGCTGCTGATGCCTTACGCGGCCTTTCTCGCCGCCGCCCAGCGCGCCCGCTACGATATCGATATCCTGCGCGCCCGTTTCGATGTCTCCTTCGAACAGGCGGCGAACCGCCTGACCTCCCTCTGTCGGCCGGATGCCGCCGGCATTCCTTTTTTCCTCATGGAGATGGATCACGCTGGCAATGTCGTGCGTCGCGCGGGCGCCCAAGGCTTTCCGCAATCCCGCTTCGGTGGCCGTTGTCCCAAGCTCGGCATCCATTCCGCCTTTGCCGAGCCCGGCCGCATCCTTGTCGACCGGGTGGAAATGCCGGAAGGGGACGCCTTCCTCACCGTGTCGAGAACGCTGGAAGGCCCCCAGGCGGATTTCGGCGAGCGCATCCGGCGCACGGCAATCCTCGTCGGTTGCGATATCGGCTTTGCTGCCGATGTGGCCTATGCCGCGGCTCTGCCGGCGACTGGTTTTACCGTCGAATCCGGCCCCGCCTGCCGCATTTGCGAGCGCAAGGCCTGCCTGTCGCGCGCCGAGCCGCCAATCACCCGACCGCTCGGGCTTGACGAAATGGTGGCCGGCCTTAGCGCCTTCGACTTTCAGTAGCTTGGGCGACAAGCCTTGGGGGCAAGTTATTCCGCAGCGCACATTCCCACTTGTAGCCCGTAAAAATCCTTTCTACTCTCACGTTCAAATACAGAGGGAATTCCTGCGCGGGGTCGCCCGCGGAGAAAAAAGAAACAGGAGAAATCATGAGAAACCATCTGCTTGGAATGGCGGCAGCACTTGCTGTTACCGCCCTTGGCTCCTCCGCTTTTGCGCAGGAAAAGGTCGTCCACGTCTATAACTGGTCGGACTATATCGATGAGTCCATTCTCGAGGATTTCACCAAGGAAACCGGCATCAAGGTCGTCTACGACGTTTTTGACAGCAACGATCTCGTGGAAACCAAGCTGCTTGCCGGCGGCTCCGGTTATGACGTCGTTGTCCCGACCGGTCCCTTCCTTGCCCGCCAGATCACGGCCGGTGTGTTCCAGAAGCTCGACAAGTCGAAGCTGCCGAACCTGACCAACATGTGGCCGCTCGTTTCCGAGCGTCTGGCAAAATATGACCCCGGCAACGAGTATGCCGTCAACTACATGTGGGGCACCACCGGCATCGGCTATAATGTCGACAAGGTGAAGGCGGCGCTCGGCGATGTGCCGATCGACAGCTGGGATGTGCTGTTCAAGCCGGAAAATGCCGAGAAGCTGAAATCCTGCGGTATCAACATTCTCGATGCTTCCGACGAGACCTTCGCCATCGCCATGAACTATGTCGGCAAGAACCCGGACAGCAAGGAAACCGCTGATCTGGAAGCCGGCGGCGAGGTCTACAAGAAAATCCGTCCCTTCGTGAAGACGTTCAACGCTTCCGCCTATATCGATGAGCTCGCAAACGGTGACAGCTGCATCTCGATCGGCTGGTCGGGTGACGTGCTGCAGGCGAAGTCGCGCGCCGAAGAGGCCGGCAACGGCGTCAAGGTGGAATTCGTCATCCCGAAGGAAGGCACCTACATGTGGTTCGACAACCTCGCGATCCCGGCGGATGCCAAGAATGTCGAAGAGGCGCACGCCTTCATCAACTACCTGATGAAGCCCGAAGTCATCGCCAAGGCCTCCAACTATGTCCAGTATGCCAACGGCAATCTTGCCTCGCAGAAATTCATCGACAAGGAAGTGCTGGAAAACCCGTCGGTCTATCCGCCGGAAGATGTCGTGGCCAAGCTCTTCACCATCTCGCCCTACGGCCCCAAGGAACAGCGCGTGCTGAACCGGGTCTGGACGCAGATCAAGACCGGCAGCTGATAGCTGATAATCCAAGGGCGGGCTTCGACCCGCCCTTTCATTTTCCAAGGATCGCAAGCGGGGCAAGGCATGGCGAAAACTCTCGGACCGGTAAAACGTAAATTCTCTCCCTGGACCGATCCGAATGCGGTCCCCTTCATCCGCTTCGAGAATATCACCAAACGTTTCGGCGATTTTGTCGCCGTCGATAACCTCACGCTTGATATCTACGAGCGGGAATTCTTCTCGCTGCTTGGTCCTTCCGGCTGCGGAAAGACGACGCTGATGCGTATGCTCGCCGGCTTCGAGGAGCCGACGGAAGGCCGCATTCTTCTGCAGGGGCAGGATATCGGTGGTGTGCCGCCCTATCGCCGTCCGACCAACATGATGTTCCAGTCCTACGCGCTGTTCCCGCATATGACGGTGGAGAAGAACATCGCCTTCGGTCTCGAGCAGGACAACATGCCGAAGGGCGAGATCACCGCCCGCGTTCAGGAGATGCTCAAGCTCGTCAAGCTGGAGCAGTTCGCCAAGCGCAAGCCGAACCAGCTTTCCGGCGGCCAGCGCCAGCGCGTCGCACTCGCTCGCTCGCTCGCCAAGCGGCCCAAGGTCCTGCTGCTCGACGAACCGCTCGGCGCGCTCGACAAGAAGCTGCGCGAGGAAACCCAGTTCGAGCTGATGGACCTGCAGCACACGCTCGGCATGACCTTCCTGATCGTCACCCATGACCAGGAAGAGGCGATGACGGTGTCGGACCGTATCGCGGTCATGGACAAAGGCATCATCATGCAGGTGGCGACGCCGGCTGAAATCTACGAGGCGCCGAACAGCCGCTACGTCGCGGATTTCATCGGCGACATTAACATCATCGAAGGCAAAGTTGCCGAAACGGCAAGCGCGCTCGGCGCACCGGGCGCGGTCAGGATCGAAAGCGAAGGCCTGTCGATCGCCGTCGATCAGGAAAGCCAGGCGGTGAAGGACGATCATGTCGCCTTCGCCATCCGCCCGGAAAAAGTGCGCATCTCGCTGGATGCCCCGGCTGATACTGCCACCAATGCGTTTTACGGCGAGGTCTGGGATATCGGTTATCTCGGCGATTTCTCGCTCTTTATAGTCCGTTCCGAGGATGGTCGTTTTCTGCGTGCCGCACAGGCCAATGTTTCGCGCCTCGTCGACCGGCCGATCACCTTCGGCGATATGGTCTGGCTCACCTGGTCGCGCGATGCCGGCCTCGTCCTGACACGATAGGGAAGGGGGAGCGAACATGGCGAATGTCGCGGAAACCAATCCTGTCACCAGCACTGGCGGTCCCTCTTGGACCCGCTGGCTGGTCGTCGTCGTGCCCTATGTCTGGCTCATCCTGTTTTTCGTCGCGCCGTTCCTGATCATTCTGAAGATATCCTTCTCCGACACGGCCATCTCGATCCCGCCCTATACGCCGGTCTTCGAAGGCTTCGGTGCGATCGGCGACTTCTTCTCGCAGCTGGATTTCGAGAATTACGTCTTCCTGACCGAAGATCCGCTCTACATCTGGTCCTACCTGTCGTCGCTCCGGATCGCGGCGATCTCGACGTTGCTGCTTCTGCTGATCGGTTACCCGATGGCGCTCGCCATGGCCCGCGCCCCGAGCTCGATCCGCCCGACACTGGTCATGCTGGTCATCCTGCCCTTCTGGACCTCGTTCCTCATCCGTGTCTACGCCTGGATCGGCATCCTCAAGCCGGATGGCCTGCTGACGCTTCTCCTCCAGACGATCGGACTGATGGGGCCTGACCAGCAGGTACAGATCTTCCGCACCGATTATGCCGTCTTTATCGGCATCGTTTATTCTTATCTGCCCTTCATGGTCCTGCCGCTTTATTCGGCGCTGGAAAAGATGGACAATTCGCTTCTGGAAGCGGCAAGCGATCTCGGTTGCCCGCCCTGGAAAGCCTTCTGGAAGATCACCTTCCCGCTCTCCATGCCGGGCGTCATTGCCGGAGCGATGATCTGCTTCATCCCGATCACCGGCGAATTCGTCATCCCGGATCTGCTTGGCGGCGCCGACACGCTGATGATCGGCAAGACGCTCTGGACGGAATTCTTCGGCAATCGCGACTGGCCGCTCGCCTCCGCTGTTGCCGTCATCCTGCTGATCATGCTGGTCGTGCCGATCATGATCTTCCAGAACCAGCAGAAAAAGGTGGTGTGATGAAATCTCCCCGTTTCGACGCCACCGTGCTCACCCTCGGGTTTGCGTTTCTCTACATCCCGATCATCATCCTGATCGTCTATTCGTTCAATGCTTCGAGGCTGGTCACGGTCTGGGGCGGCTTTTCGCTGAACTGGTATTCGGCCATGTGGTCGAACCAGGGCCTGATGGACGCGGCCTGGGTGACCGCCCGCGTCGGCGTGCTCAGCGCCACATTGGGCACCATCCTCGGCACGCTGGCAGCCCTTGCGCTCACCCGGTTTGCCCGCTTTCCGGGCCGCATGGCTTTCTCGGGCATGATCTATGCGCCGCTGGTCATGCCGGAAGTCATCACCGGCCTGTCGCTGCTCCTGCTTTTCGTTGCCATGGGTGTCGATCGCGGCTTCTGGACGGTCACGATCGCGCATACGACCTTTACCATGTGCTATGTGGCAATCGTCGTGCAGTCGCGGCTCCTGACCTTCGACCGTAGCCTTGAGGAGGCCGCCCTTGATCTCGGCTGCCCGCCGGTCAAGACTTTCTTCAAGATCACCCTGCCGCTGATATTCCCGGCTGTCATCGCAGGCTGGATGCTGGCCTTCACCCTGTCGCTCGATGATCTGGTGATCGCAAGCTTCAACACCGGTCCGGGTGCAACGACCCTGCCGATCAAAATCTATTCGCAGGTCCGCCTGGGGGTGACGCCAGAAATCAACGCCATCTGCACCATTCTGATCGGCCTCGTGACGATCGGGGTTATCGCCGCGTCGCTCACCACCAAGCGCGCAGAGATAAGGCGCGTCCGCGACGAGCATCTTGCGATCCGCGGTGCGGAAAGCTGATAGGTGGGGCCTGGTTTATTCGCCGGGTTTGGCGGCCGGCACGTTCATCGGCCAGAGGATAGGTGTCGGCCATGCGCCGCCGATGAAGAAGTTCAACGGCGGGCTTGCATCCTTCGGTGTGATCGTGGCCGAGAGCGCGAGGCTGCTGTTTGCGAGCGGCACGGCACCGGCCAGCGCAATCGTCTCGTTACGCCCGGCAATCTCGGTGTCCTGAAGGTCGGCAATTCCGTTGCGGATAGTAGCCGTCGCCTTCATGCTGTCGAATTCGATCGAGCCCGTTGCAGCGTCGCTAAGCGAGAAATAGGGCTTCTGGATTGCCAGCTGGCGAATAGCCGACAGGTCTATGCCGGTCAGATTGCCGGAGCCTGTCTGGAAGCTGACCGTCCCGGTCGCTGCGTTCCAGGCGTCAAGCGTGATCGGGCGTGGCACATCCAGCGAAATGTCGAGCGATCCCTGTGCCGCAGGCAGCGGGCCTCTGAGCTGCAGCTGTTGTGCGATCGTCGCGAAATTGACACCCCGGACAGCCGCGCGGAAGGCGACGGTTTGTTCCTCGCTCCGGGCGCTGGAATTCGCGTTAACGGTGGTGATCCGCCCTGTAAGGCGACCCGGTTTTAGATCGCTATCGAGAATATCGAGGCGGAACTGCTGGGTCACATTCATCAGCCCAAGCGCCACATCATAAAGCTGGAGACCGCCCAGCGAGGCGACTTGTGAAGAAAGCCTCATATCGAGGTCCATATTCGTCACCAGCGACGGCAGCGCCTGCACATCCTTGCTGATCGTCGGCTCCAGAGCGATAAGCAGGCGGCGCAGGTCCATATGGTCAAAGGCAAGCGTGCCCGAAAGCTTCGGCGGCGTGGAGGCGGGGATGTCGAGCTCCAGCAGACCGGTCGCATTCTCCTCGTTCAGCCCTAGCGAAAGCTCCTCGAACCGCATTTCCTGGCGGTCTGCAATCAACCTGGCTGAAACCGATGCCGATTGCAGTCCATCCACCAGGCGTGGATCGATCTCGAACCAGCGCAGCGCAGCAGGCATGTCCGATGCCCGAAGCTCGGCATTGCCGGAAAAATAACCGCGCGGCGTCAGGCTTACGACGCCGTCGAACTTTGCAAACCCGATGTCGGCACTGGCCGTTCCCTCGAAATCTCCGCTTCTACCATCGAGAAGCAGCAGCGGCTGTGTGCTGCGAATATCGAGGCCGATCTTCTTGCCGCGGACAACGGCGTCCCCGCGAATGGTGGCGGTGTCGGAAAGGCGAGGCCAATCCATCATGCCGTTGATGGCATCGAAGCGGACGACCCGTCCATCTGTTTCGCGGATGATATCGAGAATGCCGTTGCGAACCTGTACCTCGCCGATCGGTGCATCCAGCGCCTGATCGAGCCTCTGCCGGTCCCCATTAGCCGAAACCTTCGCCATGGCATCGACCAGCTGTCCGCCATTGGCCCAATGAAGCCGCTCGTCCTTGTCACGGCTCATGAAAAGGTGTGGTTCGTTAAGGCGGAAATCCTCAAAGACCGGGTGGCCAAGCAAGGCTTCCATCAGGTCGAACGAGGCGGACAGTTCCTTGATCGTCGCCAGTATCCGCCGTCCGCCGTGTTCATCGTTATGAATGGTGATGTCGGTAAGCGTGACTTCCGGATGCGGCCAGAACCGAATTGTGGAGATGCCGCCGATCGTGGCGTTATTTCCGGTCCACCGTTCTACCGACTGTTCAATGCTTTCCCGCACCAGACTGGTGGAGATCAGGAACGGCGTAACGATCCTGAAAACCGCGGCCACTGCAAGGATCAGCGCAAGCGTGATCAGCACCGTTCGACCAACTGGTCGGCGGGCATGCCTGCGGAATGTCTGGGCGGCTTTCGTGAACATGCAAGGCGCATATAGGAAATGGCTGCAGGGCGCAATTCGGGCATCCAAACGACACTGTCATGGACTTCATTGTCGCATGCGACATGTTATACATTCCTGTCGCACCGGCATGGAGGTGCCCGCGGCAAGAGGAGGCCGGCAAATGCCGGAAAGGGAGGACTATGCTCGAACAGGAAAAGCCGCTCTGGATCATGCCTGAAGAAAAACGGCATGAAACGCCCCTTTATCGCTTCATCCGCTGGTGCGAGGCGCGCCACGCCACCAAATTTGCCGATTATGACGCCTTTCATTCATGGTCGATCAATGAAAGCGAACATTTCTGGTCGGCGATCTGGGATTTCTGTGGCGTCAGGGGAGAGCGTGGCGAAATCGTCCTGTCAAACGGGGAAGATATGCTGGCCGCACGTTTTTTCCCCGAAGCTTCGCTCAACTTTGCGGAAAATCTGCTCGCACATGCCGGTGAGGGATCCGAGGACGCACTGATTTTTCGCGGAGAAGACAAGGTCCGTTACAGCTGGTCATGGGACAAGCTGCGCTCGGAGGTTTCGAAGCTGCAGCAGGCTTTTCGCGCCATGGGTATCGGCAAAGGGGATCGCGTTGCGGCGATGATGCCGAACATGCCCGAAACCATCGCCTGCATGGTGGCCACTGCCTCGCTCGGCGCCATCTGGTCGTCATGCTCCCCCGATTTCGGTGAGCAGGGCGTGCTCGACCGCTTCGGCCAGATCGAGCCCAGGCTTTTCATCACCTGTGACGGTTACTGGTATAACGGCAAACAGCAGGATGTTTCGACCAAGCTGAAGGCGGTGACAGGCCGCCTAGGCGTGCCGGTCATCGTTGTGCCCTATCTTGGCAAAGCGGCAACGCTGGCCGCCGACTTGACGGACGCCCGCACTTATCCTGATGTAATCGCCGCCCATGAGGAAAAGCCGCTCAAATTTGTCCGGCTGCCATTCTCTCATCCGCTCTACATCCTGTTTTCCTCCGGCACGACCGGCATTCCGAAATGTATAGTCCATTCTGCCGGCGGCACCTTGCTGCAGCATCTGAAGGAGCATCGGCTCCATTGCGGCATAGAGCCGGGCGAGAGGCTCTTCTATTTCACCACCTGCGGCTGGATGATGTGGAACTGGTTGGCTTCCGGTCTCGCGGTTGGCGCGACGCTCTGCCTCTATGACGGCTCGCCCTTTGCTCCCGATGGCAACGTGCTCTTCGATTTTGCTCAGGATGAGAGGTTTGCTGTCTTCGGCACGGCGGCGAAATATATCGATTCACTGCGCAAGTCCGGCATCGTGCCGAAGGAAAGTCATGATCTGTCATCGCTGCGCCTGATGACCTCAACCGGTTCACCGCTGTCTCCTGAAGGATTTTCTTTTGTCTATGAAGGCATCAAGCAGGATATCCATCTTGCATCGATCTCCGGCGGCACCGACATCGTCTCCTGTTTCGTGCTCGGCAATCCGCTAAAACCTGTCTGGAAGGGTGAGATTCAGGGGCCGGGACTGGGGCTTGCCGTCGATATATGGAACGACGACGGCGAGCCGGTACGCGGCGAGAAGGGCGAACTGGTTTGCACTAGGGCCTTCCCCTCCATGCCGATCGGGTTCTGGAACAACCCGGACAAATCGAGATACAGGGCCGCTTATTTCGAGCGTTTCGACAATGTCTGGTGCCATGGCGATTTCGCCGAATGGACAGAGCATGGCGGGCTGGTCATCCATGGTCGCTCGGATGCTACGCTCAATCCCGGCGGCGTGCGCATCGGTACGGCCGAAATCTACAATCAGGTCGAGCAGATGGAGGAAGTGTCGGAAGCCATCTGTATCGGCCAGGATTGGCACAATGATGTGCGCGTCGTGTTGTTCGTCCGGCTCGCCAATGGGTTGTCGCTCGATGAAGATCTTGCCAAGGCAATCCGTACCCGAATTCGCAATGGTACGACGCCTCGCCATGTCCCCGCCAAGGTCATCCAGGTATCGGATATTCCACGAACCAAATCCGGCAAGATCGTCGAGCTCGCAGTGCGTGATGTCGTTCACGGCAGGCCCGTCAAAAACAAGGAAGCACTCGCCAATCCTGACGCGTTGAAACAGTACGAAAACCTTGCAGAACTTGGCACGTGAGCTTGCTGCGATGCAGCAATACATCGCGATGGTCCGGATCGGGACAGGTTTAAGCTATTGTTGAGTGACGTTCCTCAATTCTGGCGCAAAATTCCGGGTTACGGGCTATAAAGCTGACACACGATGAGATTGTGAGGCGGGACGTCTTTTATTTCTATCGTTGTTCAACAGCACAATGACTTGAGGGCGGCCGAGGCTGCCCTTTTTTTTATGGTAGGATACACGCATTGCGTGAATATGTGATTATGTGTCGCGTTTTTGGCGTGTCGTCAGCTTGCCAGGACCCGCTGCGAAGGGAAGGTGATTTCAACCAGCGTTCCCTCGTTCGGCGCAGAGGTAATAGCGAAATTCGCCCGGTTCGCATCCACCATCGCTTTTGTAAGTGGCAGCCCAAGGCCCGTGCCGTCACCCCGTTTGCGGGATGCGCCCGCCACCTGCCGGAATGGCTTCATCGCCAATTCCAGCTCGGCACGGTTCATGCCGATACCGGTATCGCGAATTCTCAGCACGACGCTGCCATTCGCCTCATAGGCGGTGGAGACGACGATCTGGCCGCCCGATGGTGTAAACCGGATGGCGTTGGACAGGATGTTGAGCACGATCTGCTTGATCGAGCGCAGATCGGCCACCACCTGCGGCACGGCTTGCGACAGTGCCGTCCGTATGATCACCCGCTGGCCGTTTGCCTGCGGCTGCACAAGCGAGACTGCTTCCGACACCGTTTCGTCCAGGCCGACAGCGACGAAATCGAGATCAAGCTCTCCGGCCTCGATCTTGGAAATGTCGAGCAGGTCGTTGACGATATCGAGCACATGCCTGCCGGAGCGGCCGATATCGTTCGAGTATTCGATATAGCGGGGGTGGCCGACAGGCCCGAGCCGTTCCGATGCCATCATGTCGGCAAAGCCGATAATGGCGTTCAGTGGCGTGCGGATCTCGTGGCTTACATGCGCAAGGAACTCGCTCTTGTGCGCATTGGCCGTTTCCGCGGCCCGTTTTGCGGTGCGCAGTTCGTCTTCGGTCCGTTTCCACTGGGTGATGTCGCGGATGACGGCGCAATAGCCATTGGAGGACGTCAGTCGGCCGATCGTCATAAAAAGGGGAAGGAACCCGCCGGATGCCTCTCGGCCGATCACTTCACGACCGTCATTCAGTACGCTCGCCACGCCATGGCCGGAAATCCCGGAGAGATAGTCGAGGATTGCCCGCTGGCTTTCATGCGCAAACAGCGTGACGAACGGCTTGCCGTTGATCTCTTCGCCATCGAAATTGAACAGCGCGCTTGCCGCCCGGTTCATCGACCGGACTTCCCTGTCGGATCCGATGATGACGACGCCGTCGGTAGCGGTCTCCAGAATGGCCCGCAGCTCCTCCACCTCGACCTGCAATTTCGCCAATTGGTCGGCGGTGCGGATCGGGCGCAGCGGCAACACTTCCGCCGTGGTGTTTTCTGGCGGCTCCGCCTCGGCGGCGACCGGCATCAGCGCCAGCATCAATGCCGATGTCTCATTGAAGCGGATCGACTGAAGCCTTGCCGTCACGGGAACAATCACGTCGTCGGCGCGCACCACCACCATGCCGCCGGCATGCGTGGTCTTGTCTTCCAGTTCCTGCCGCTGCAACAACGCATCAAGTCCGCCGACATCACCAAGCGCCTCTAGTGAAGAATAGCCGGTCAGTTTCAGGAATTCGCTGTTGGCATGGATCAGTCGATCACCGGCATGCACCAGAAGTGCTACCGGCATCTGGTCGATGATATCCTCCGAAAGGCCGGTGCGATCGCGGCCGGGCAGCATGGCGGCGAGAGCTGCGGCATCCACCGCTTCCTCGTGCTCGATCTCATTTTCGGGGCGGTCCTCGGCTGCAACCGTCGGCTCGTTGTCGAACAACGTGACGACGATGTTATCGGAAGTCTCCGACCCGTCGGTCACCTCGAGCGCCTGATCCTCGTGAAATGCCTGGGTATGTTCCGGCAGTTCTTCGTCAACCTGTTGCGTTTCGTCTTCGTCGGTCTGCAGGGACTGCTCAGCCTCGTCATTCGCCTTGGAAACGAGGTCTTCGTTCGTGCTGGTCACGTCCTTGCTGGAAGCAGCAACATCTTCCGGCAGATGGGATGCGGTGGTGTCTGCGGTGATAACCTGATCAGCGAGGGTTTCGTCGCTTTCCGTCTCCACGTCCTCGGCCGGTTTCACGAAATCATCCAGACGTCGGGCAATTTCCTGAAAGTTCGCCTGTTCGCCGGGGCTCAGTCGCGACCGCCGCTCCTCAAGCTGGATCACCTTGTCCCATTGCCGTCTGCCCGGCGTGTCGGTCAGCGTCAGGGCAGGGGGCTCGCCTTCCAGCCGTTCAACGGTCTTGGCCGGGTCTTCAGCTGTGTCCGCACCAGCGGTATCCCCATCCGGTTCGTTATTCGTCTCGCCCGGCATCGGGATGTCGTCACTGGCGAAAGAGCTAGCTTCGGCACCTGCCTCTTCATTCGATGTGTCGCCAATTTCGTCGAACGTCGCCGTTTCCGCGCTTTCGTCGTTTGCCGCAGCGATGGTATCGGCATCCTGAGTTTCAGTCGGTTGCTCGATAACTTCTTCCAATCGCTCGGAAGCTTGCAACTCGGTCTGTTCCGCTTCGAGCGGCTTGGCTACCAGGTCTGCCTGTGCTCTCCCCAATGAAAGGCCAGCGGCGTGCGGGTCTTCGGCCGCGTCGCCCATCCGAACGATGCCGAAGCCGCGGAACCCGTCAAACTCGCGTGCTCTCGTATAAGTCGGGAGCGCTGCCAGATCGACCGGCACCACGAGCGAGGTTCCCTCTACCGGCCACCAGATCGTCTTGCCCGACCATGTATCCCGACGGCCAAGCAATTCGCCGATCTTGCCGTCTGGATCGAGATTGAAGAGTGCGGCGAGATCGGAAAATGCCATGCCCGAAATATCGGCTGCATGCGGCCCGACAGCCTGGGCGAATTCCTTCGAGACTTCGCTGAACCGGCCGGCCGCATCGATTTTCCAGACGAAGCGCACCGCTCCGAGCGGACGTGATGCCGGCTCGGCCTGTTGCACAAGCGGCAACGGTTCGGCGTGGTCTTCTGCGATGTTTATGCCTTCATCCCGCCGCCCCGGCGCCTCTGCCTCAGAAGTGGTGGCTGGCACGGTTTCGTCATCAGCCTCGAACGCCGCCGATATTTCGTCGGGGTCGTCATCATGCTCTTCGTGCGATCCGGACGTCGCGACCTCGTCATCATCGGTTTCAATGTCGACAAGCGCGTCCGCGTCGCCCAACAGGTCTGCCGGAATGCGATTTTCTCCGCTCACGATCTCTTCGGCGGAAATGTCCTGCGCAACGTTTTCGACATCCCGCTCAGCAGCTGTGGTGCCGTCGAACGTCTTCGCATCCGGCTCGCCGCTCTCTGCGAAAACCTCGTCCGCTTCATCAGTGGGGGCCAGATCTTCAGTTTTCACATCTGCGCTCTCGATGTCTTCAATGCGGGAAACCGGCGAAGGCGCATCCGCAGCCTCTTCCTCCGTAACCTTTTCTGAAGACGTCTCGGCGAAGGCATCTGCTTCGGCCTGGTGTCCGCCCGTCTCCACAGAAGCCGCATCGCTCTCATCGGCCGCGCCCGTCGTGTCGTCGAGCGAGATTTCTTCCTCCGCTTCGGGATTGTCCTCGATCGCGGCGACGGCGCTCAGCGCATCTTCGTAATCAGGCAAGGCGAAGTTCTCGACGGCGATTTCTTCCGCGGCATGGGCGGCATTCACCGCCGCAGCCTGCTTTTTTGCGGCTCCCACGACGAATAAAAGATTGAGAGCAGGCTCTTCCGACACCTGGCCGATCGCAGCAGGCAGATATCCGCTGGCGGTCGCGATCGGGCGCTTGATCAGATGGTGACGGTCATTGCCGACCATCGACACCAGCATCCGCGTCGTCTGGATGGAAAGGCTTAGCGCTGCAAACTGGCCGGATGCGGCCAGAATGTTACCATCGGCATCGAGCACGGCCATATGCGTTTCGGGATCGTCAAAGCCTTCGATCAGGCGGGCAGCGCATTCCTTCAGCGGCAGGCTTTGGCTGTCCACGGGCACGGAAAGAAGGATGCATGGCTTGTCCTGCACCCGGATCATTTCGCAGCGCGCCTGCACGGCCACGCGCAGAAACCCGGAAGCGATGCGAACGGTAAACGTGCGCCGGTCGCCCACCGACTGCAGTGAGCGCGCGACAGGCTCCACCTGACGGAACATCAGTTCGCCGCGGTCGAGACCCTGGTCGAGAAAATCGTAGATGGACCCGAAGCCGAAAAGGGCGGCGCCGCGGCCATTTGCCCATGAGACCGATCGCAGGTCGGGCGAGAAAAGCACGACCGCCATACCCGCGGCAAAGGCTTCGCGCACACGCTCGTGTACGGCGACGTCTATGAATGGGTATTGCACGTCCGACATGGGCAAGCCTGTGAAATTACGTGTCGGCCTATAAGGCCATGGAATTAACCTCTTGTTAATATCCCTCCCCCTGCGCAGGGTCCACATGGGAGAACAGGAACGCGTAAACAGGGTTAACGTCGGTCGGTTGTGCTGCACTGCAAATATTGCAATGCACAATAGCATCGGCTATATTTACGGCATAACAGGTTCGGCGATGCCTGTTTTTTCGCCGGACCGGATCTTTTTGGAGGAAAAGATTGTGGCTTATTCTGACGATATCTTCTCGTTCTCTGCATTCGATCCGGCAAAGCTGACGCAAAGCTGGCGCGAGTTTGCTGAGCAAAGCACGACCCATTCCCATGACGCCTACGGTAAGATGAAAACGGCGGCGGCGGAAGCCTCCCGCACGGTTGAATCCACAATCCATTCTGCCCAGGCCGGCTCTATGGAATTCGGCCTGAAGGCAATCGACGCACTTCGCACCAATACCGAAATGTCGCTCTCCCATATGGAGCAGCTGATCGGGGCCAAGTCCTTTTCTGAAATGATGGAATTGCAGACGGCTTTCGTCCGTAAGCAGGCGGAATTTACCGTCGAGCAGGTGAAGGTGATGCAGGACGCCGCGCAAAAGGTTGCGGGCGAAGTCGCAAGACCCGGCCGGCAGGCTGCCGAAAAAGCCATGGACACATTCAAACCGTCCTGATCGCCCGCTCTTGTCCACATTCTCGTGGCAGGCTTGATCACAATGATCGAATTTGTCGGATTGAAAGGACTTGCAATCTTCATTCGATGGCCGTATGTGACCGGTCAACATCGCTTCGGCGGTTTATGCGGTTGTAGCTCAGTTGGTTAGAGCGCAGGTTTGTGGCACCTGAGGTCGGTGGTTCGACCCCACTCAACCGTACCATTCCCCTCTCTCGGTAAGTCTATATGTCACTAGGACTTACGGGGAGAGGGGAAAATTCCCCTTTTATTCGATTTTCGTTGAATGCGTCTGCGGCCCGTTGGCTTCGTGTTTCGAGGCTACGTGTATCTGCGGGTAAAGTTGCTGAAATAATTCTGTTTTTCGCAGGGCGCGGTATTTTTACCTCTCGCTTTTGGCTGTCCTGTTAACGGCTCATGAACCATGGTGATCGCATTCGGCAAAGCCGGATCTCATCACTTTCCACGTTCAGGATCATTTTCCGCCAGGGCCAATGACGAGCATTCATACAAATTCCGCAGCGATGTCTGCGCTTGCCATCATGCGTTCGACCAATAGCGACCTTGACCGGCAACAGGATGTCGTGTCGTCGGGTTACCGCGTGGCAACGGCTTCGGATGGCGCTGCCTATTGGTCGATCGGCACGACGATGCGTTCCGAGAACAAGGCACTGGCATCCGTGGGCGACAGCATCAGCCTGTCGCATGCGATCGTCGATACTGCCTACAATGGTCTCGACACGGCTATGGGCTATATGGAGAGTATCCGCGACATATTTATAACCGCAAAGAGCATGCCGGCTTCGGCAGAAGACGATTTCGAAGATCTATGGCCAAATGGGGTCATCGGTGACAAGTACTTTTCCAAAACGGATCTGGGAAAGCTTGATCACAGCATCAATGAGCTGCTTGCGGGAGCGACGGCCGCGATAAAGGCTTCGAGTTTCTCCGGCGTGAACCTGCTCTACAACAGCGATCTCTCCGTCGGAATAGAGCAATCCGGGAAAAGCCTCGTGATCGGCTATCAGAAGGGCGACATTCGTACTCTGGTCACCGATCCGCTCAAGACCACGCTGTTTAGCGACGAACACCAGGATCATCTCATGGGCAGTTATTATGAAGATACAGGCCTGTTGGACAGTTCGATGCAATTCAGCTTGGAGGGAACCTTTCACACGCACGGCATGACGTTTTTCAATTCGGTTTTTGGTTCAGGCGTTCAATATTTGAGCGAGAGCGCGAACGTCAATCCCAACCCGTTGTTGAAGCTGGAGAAGGAAATCGTCAAATGGGGCGCCGACAGGGGCGCGACCTATGATAACGCCATCAACGCGATCGAGGCGAAGCTGGACGGCATGAGAGACGGCATGGCCTATCTCGGTTCGGTACAGAACGCGCTCGACACCTATGACGAACTCAATGCCAAGTGGCAGGACAATTACGATCGGGGCGTTGGCCGTCTTGTGGATGCCGACATGGAGGAGGCATCGAGCCGGCTTGGTGCTTTGCAGACGCAACAGCAGCTTGCAATCCAGTCATTGAACATCGCCAATTCGCAATTCGATACGGTGCTTCAACTCTTCAATTAACTGTTGTGCCGGTATCGTGGCCGACATGGTTGCCGAGCAGCATCACGACCAGATGGACGGTATTGCGGGCACCGAAGCGCTCTTTCAGCTTCTCCAGCCGATGCTCGATCGTCCGATGCGAGAGCCCCAGCTGAGCCGCGATCTCTTTCGCCGTGCATCCTTCAAGCAGAAGCTGGACCACCGCTTCATCGCCGACGTCAAACTTGCCGTAATTCTTCGGTGTGTCGAGCAGAAAGCGCGCATAGGAAGACGAAATCACCCACTGTGCCCGTCCTGCGCTTTTTTGCGGGATGAGTATCCGATCGTATCCGAGATTGATGCCGAAGAGCTTGGTTTTGACCAGTTCGATGGAAGGCTGCTGGTTTTCAATCACCTGTTTGAGCCGCGGAATGACCGCTTCGGCCATATAGGCCTGATCTCGAAAATTACCGATCCGTTGGTCCTCGAACACCTTGTTGACGTCGAAAAGACTGGTGGTGAAACCGGAATGCCGAATTGGCGTCATCTTCCAGTTCTGAGGATCATCGCCTTCGATCCGGAAGACTGTAAGCCGCATCTTTATCGACAGCATGCTGAGAATACTTCCATAAATTTTTTCCGGTTCCACCGGGCATGCGGGATCCGTCTCAATCCAGGCATCAAGCATTTTTCGGGAAACGGCAGTAAACGGAGCTTCTCTGGGCATGATGACAAGAACGCATGATTGGAAATGACTATAGCCAAAAAGCGCAAATAAGAGCAGCAGACAATAAGGCGGAAACATGGCGACCGCATTTCCCCACCTTTCGATTGTGATGTTGGAAACAGAGGCGCGTCTGTCGGGTCTCTATCCTCAGGACTCCAATAAATGGCCGTCCTTCTGCGCACGCGCGTAATGCGTTGGCGGCATGCCGACAAATCGCGTGAACGCGATGCTGAAGGCGCTGGCGGAACCATAGCCGACACGATCGGCGATCTCCTTGATGCCTTCATCGCCACATCTGAGCAGTTTTTTTGCGATCGCCATCCGCCAGGAGAGCAGATATTCGATCGGCGCGACGCCCATCGCCTTGCGAAACCGCTCGAAAAAGACCGACCGCGATAGAGCCGCTTCGCCGGCAAGTTTCTCCACCGTCCAGTCATGCTTCGGGTCCGCGTGTATCTTGCGAAGCGCGGCCGCCAGTCTTTCGTCGGAAAGTCCGCGAAGCAGGCCGGGAGAGGCACTGCCGCCGGATGCGGAACGAAGCGCCTCGATCAGCAGCACTTCAAGCAGTCGCGTCAGCACCATGTCGCGCGCCGGCTTTTCTTCCTTCGCTTCGTTACGGATCAGTTGAACGATCGTGGCGAACTGCCTTTCCCCACGCACATGCACCAGTCGCGGCAACAGCGATACAAGAAGACTGGCATCCGGGGATCCGAACGCAAGTCCGCCGACAAGCATGCGCATATTCGCAGGCCCGTCGGGGTCGCCGTGCCGAGTTTCCTCATCGCGCTTGGTAACGACGAAATGCGCGGCGTTTTTCGGATCGACCGGCTCGATACTCGACATGGTAAAGTCGCAGGCGGCGGGGATCAGGATGAAATCGCCGGCCTGCAGTTCCATCGGTTCCTCCCCGGGAGCCGACAGCCGTGCTGCGCCTTCGAGCAGGACGCAGAAGAGCGGCCGGGCCGTTGCCGGAGCATCGACGCGCCATGGGCCGGAGCCGCTCGCCATCTTCGAAAACGGCAGGCTTGGTTGAAGCAGAGCCACCACATCTGCGAACGGATCAGTCAATTCAGGACTACCAAAAATGAAACGCGGACGATCGATTATAGTGCGTCCTGCGCCTGATATCTACTTTCATGCCCGGAAGACAGGAACAGACATGAAAGGAACAATCATGAAGACCGTTCTCATCACCGGCTGCTCGTCCGGTTTCGGCCTCGATATCGCAAAACTGTTTCTCGACAGAGGCTGGAAGGTGATCGCGACCATGCGCACCCCGCGTGAGGATTTGCTGCCGATATCCGAAAACCTCCTCATTCTCCCCCTGGACGTCAGGAGCGATGAAAGCGTCGCCAGGGCTATAGAAGCGGCAGGCCCGATCGACGTCCTTGTCAACAATGCCGGTATCGGCTGGCTGAACGCGCTTGAAGGCACACCGGTTGATGTCATTCGAGACATCTTCGAGACCAACACGATCGGCACCATGCGGATGGTGCAGGCCGTGCTTCCGCAGTTCCGCGAGAGAAGGGCGGGGCTGATCGTAAACGTCACATCGACCGTCACCATGAAGCCGCTGCCGCTTCTGTCGGTCTATACGGCCAGCAAGGCCGCGGTGAATGCATTCACGGAATCGCTTGCGTTCGAACTCGAACCGTTCGGCATCGATGTGAAGATCGTGCTGCCGGGTGCCGCACCAGCCACCAGTTTCGGCAGGACCGCGATGTCCCGTATGGACGGGCAGGGCGGTTTCCCTGAAGCCTATGCGGGATATGCAAAGGAAGTCCTTGGCGAGATGATGCAGCGAACCGAGGTCACGCTGCCAATGGATGTCGCACAAGCCGTCTGGCAGGCGGCGACCGATCCGTCATGCCCGATGCGGCTGCCGGCTGGCGCCGATGCGGTGGCGCTCGCCAATTCGAAGGCCTGATGCAATAAAAATCCGCCGGGTCGCTTTCGATCCGGCGGATATGTTCGAAGACGACGGTCGCTCTTAGCCGAAGGCCGATGTTAGCCGCTGGCCCAGTGCACGTGCCGGCGATGGCTCCCTCCTGTCCCGCAGGTCTGCATTGTTGATGGCACGAACTGATGCTTCCGTATCAAGCCTGAATTGGGCAAGCAGGGCGGTCAGCTCGGCAGCCTGCGAAGCAAGGCTGTAGGTCGCGGCGGTTGTCTCTTCCACCATCGATGCATTTTTCTGCGTGCCCTGATCCATCTGGTTGACGGCGGAGTTGATCTCCGAAAGGCCGGTCGACTGCTCACGTGTGGACGATACGATGGCCGAGACGCTCCGGTTGATTTCCTGCACTTCCGATACGATTGTATGCAGCGCCGTGCCGGTTTCACCCACCAGCGCCACCCCGTCGCGCACCTGCGCGCTCGACTTGGTGATCAGGTTCTTGATCTCCTTGGCGGCGTTTGCCGAACGTTGAGCGAGTTCGCGCACCTCCTGCGCAACGACGGCGAACCCTTTGCCCGCGTCGCCTGCACGAGCAGCCTCGACGCCGGCATTGAGCGCAAGCAGGTTGGTCTGGAACGCGATATCGTCGATTACCCCGATAATGTTGCCGATCTCGGATGACGATTTCTCGATCTCCTGCATCGCCAGGACGGCCTTGCGAACGATCTCTCCGGAGCGTTCGGCACCATCATGGGCCTTTTTCACCAGGTCGCCGGCCGTGCTTGCTTGCGTGGCGGAATCCTTGACGGCGGTAGTCACCTGTTCCAGTGCTGCAGCCGTCTCTTCCACCGATGCTGCCTGCTGCTCCGTGCGCTTAGACAGGTCCTCCGTTGCCGCACGAATTTCGCTCGCGCCGGCATCGATCATCTTGGCATTGTCACCAACCGACCGCAGTGCTGCCTGAAGTCTGGTGATGGACTCGTTGAAGTTCAGCCGAACCTTGTCCAGTTCACCGGCAAACGGAGTAGCCAGACGGTAGGTCACGTCACCTTCGGCAAGATGGTTCAGGCCACGGGCAATATCATCCACCGCAAACTTGACCTCGGCTGCCTGCTTGGCCCTTTGTTCCTCGCGGGACCGACGCTCCTCTTCTGTAAGCAGGCTATTGGCTTCCGCCTCGCGTTCCAGCCGCTCGCGCTCGATAGCGTTATCGCGGAATATCGAAACCGCGGCGGCCATGTCGCCGATTTCGTCCTTGCGGTCCCGATGCGGAATCTGGTGCTCGGTATTGCCGTCGGCGAGTTCGTTCATCGCCAGTGTGATGTTGGTGATCGGCCGTGCGATCCAGCGGAAGCCGAGCAGGGCGGCAATCCCGCCGACTACACCGACGATGACCACCAGGATAACCGTTGTCACCAGCGACGAGCTTGCCGTTTCCTTTGCCTCGCTGACGGCCGCTTCGCCAGTTGCCTTGTTCAGGCTGACCATTTCGGCAAACAGCTTGACGGCTTCCCCACCCATGACCGTCATCTGTTGCACATGTGCCTTGGCCGCAGCCATGTCGCCTTCACCCATCAGGGTAACGAGACGCCCGCCTGCCGCTTCATAAGTGTCGATTGCGGCTTCCGTGGCCTGATATTTGGCGCGCATGGTGTCTGTTGTCAGACTGGCGCCATAGGCCTCGAATGCTTTGTTGCGTGCAGCATAGGCCGCCTTCAGCACGGCAAGCGCGCTGGCGCGTTCCTCCTGTGTCGAAGTGCTGAGCAGCAGTGCGACATTGCGGCGGACATCGCCGAAAAGACGTTCCATTTCGCCCATCTGGGCTGCCCGCGAAACGCGCTCTCCCACGGTGTCGACCTGGGCCTGGAGAGAATTGACCGCGAGAATGGAAAAGGCGCCCTGGACAATTCCGAGCGTGACGACGATGCCGAATAGCAATGGTAAAAGTGTTTTAATCTGAATTTTTGCAAACATAACCGGGTCCTTGGATGTGCCGTGCATTCTTGTGTTGTGCGCGTGCCCGTTGAGATTTGTGACAGTTTTGCTAACAAAGGGCTTACAGCGGGCTGTGCAACGCTGCGGCTTGTTGCCTCAAATCTGACAAAGTATCATAAAAATTGATTTAACATTTTCTTGTCCAATCCTGCCGTCGATTGGCCCATACGGAAGGCACAAAAAATGGGCCGCTTAGTCGGCGGCCCACTCTGGTATTGTCATATCGGCGGGATATCATCCCACCGGTTCGCCTATGATCAGGCGGTAAGACCGGTCCACTTCCAGTCGCGAATTTCCGGCATGTCTTCGCCGTATTCACGCACATGGGCGGTGTGCAGGGCGAGCTTGCCGTTCAGCATCTCGATCACATGCGGAACCTTTTCCTTCAGCTCCGGCACCCGTTCGATGGCTTCGAGCGCCAGGTGATAGCGGTCGAGCTGGTTCAGCACCGTCATGTCGAAAGGCGTCGTGGTCGTGCCTTCCTCGACAAAGCCGCGCACATGCATGTTGCGGTGGTTGTTGCGCTTATAGGTCAGTCGGTGGATGAGATACGGATAACCATGATAGGCGAAGATGACAGGCCGTTCGGTGGTGAACAGTTTGTCGAACTCCTCGTCCGTCAGGCCGTGCGAATGCTCTTCCTTCGCCTGCAGCGTCATCAGGTCGACGACGTTGACGACGCGGATCTTCAGTTCCGGTATTGCCTCGCGCAGGATCATCACGGCGGCGAGTGTTTCCATTGTCGGCACGTCGCCGGCGCAGGCCATCACCACATCCGGCGCAATCGCGTCATCCTCGTTGCTGGCCCAGTCCCAGACCCCGATGCCGGCCTCGCAATGCCTTGTCGCATCCTCGATCGAAAGCCATTGCGGCTCCGGCTGCTTGCCGGCCACGATGACGTTGATCCGGTCCCAGGTATTGAGGCAATGGTCGGCCACCCAAAGGAGCGTATTGGCATCCGGCGGCAGGTAGATGCGCACCACGTCGGCCTTCTTGTTGGCAACGTGATCGAGGAAGCCCGGATCCTGATGCGAGAAGCCGTTATGGTCCTGCCGCCACACATGCGAGGTGAGCAGGTAGTTGAGCGAGCTGATCGGCTTTCTCCACTCGAGATGACGCGTCACCTTTAGCCACTTGGCATGCTGGTTGAACATACTGTCGATGATGTGGATGAAGGCTTCGTAGCAAGAGAAGAAGCCGTGACGGCCGGTGAGCAGATAGCCTTCCAGCCAGCCCTGGCACAGGTGCTCGGAAAGCACTTCCATCACCCGCCCATCGGGCGCAAGATGCACGTCATAGGGCTCGATCTTTTCCATCCACACCCGGTCGGTTGCCTCAAAGACCGGGCCAAGGCGGTTGGAATCCGTTTCGTCCGGCCCGAAGACCCGGAAATTCTTCTCCGTGTCGTTGAGCTTCATCACGTCGCGCAGGTATTTGCCCAGCACTTCCGTCGTCTGGACGATCTTCTGCCCCGGAACCGTCACATCGACGGCGTAGTCGGAGATCGGCGGGCATTTCAGTTCCTTGCGCAGCACGCCGCCATTGGTATGCGGGTTGGCGCCCATGCGGCGATCGCCGGTTGGAGCCAGAGCCTTGAGCTCCGCCTTCAGGCTGCCGTCCGCATTGAACAGGTCTTCCGGATTGTAGCTCCGCATCCAGTCTTCGAGAACCTTGCGATGGCTGTCGTTTTCGCGGCATGTGGCAACCGGAACCTGGTGCGCGCGCCAGAAATCCTCGACCTTCTTGCCATCGACTTCCTTCGGTCCTGTCCATCCCTTCGGGCTGCGCAGGATGATCATCGGCCAGCGCGGTGCCTGGCCGGAAGCAGCGCCGGAACGGGCCTCTTCTTGGATCGCGCGGATCATGTCGGTTGCCAGATCCATCGCATCCGCCATCAGCCGGTGCATCGCCTCCGGCTCATTGCCTTCGACGAAGATCGGCGCATAACCATGGCCTTCGAACAGCCTTCTCAGGTCGTCATGCGGAATGCGCGAAAGCACCGTCGGGTTGGCGATCTTGTAGCCGTTGAGATGCAGGATCGGCAGAACCGCGCCGTCACGGGCCGGGTTCAGGAACTTGTTCGATTGCCAGCTGGCGGCCAGCGGCCCGGTTTCTGCCTCGCCGTCACCCACGACGCAGGCAACGATCAGGTCCGGGTTGTCGAAGGCTGCACCGAAGGCATGCACCAGCGCATAACCCAGTTCGCCGCCTTCATGAATGGAGCCGGGTGTTTCGGGTGCCACATGGCTCGGCACGCCGCCGGGGAAAGAGAACTGCCGGAACAGCTTGCGCATGCCCTCTTCGTTCTCCGCAATCTCCGGATAGACCTCGCTGTAGATGCCTTCCATCCAGGTATTGGCAACCATGCCCGGTCCGCCATGGCCCGGCCCGCATATATAGATGACGTCGAGATCGCGGCTTTTGATCACCCGGTTGAGATGCGTGTAGATGAAATTGAGGCCAGGGGTTGTGCCCCAGTGGCCGAGGAGTCGCGGTTTGATATGCAGCGGCTGAAGCGGCTCACGCAGGAGCGGGTTTTCCAGAAGATAGATCTGACCAACGGAAAGATAATTGGCCGCTCGCCAGTACCGATCCATCAATTCCACTTCCGTCTGCGACAGTTGCGTGCGCGGACGGGTGGGGTCGAAATACTCGGCCTGCGAAAAAGCGGCGTCCTTTTGGACTAAATGTTGCTGCATTGAAAACTCCTCTCTTTTTCCTCACCTCTGATGCTAATCGATTTAGATGATCTGTTTCATGACATGGATCATGGACTGGCGGATTGTCCGCCTCTCAAGAGGCATCGCGCTTCCGGCAATGTGGACGTTTTTTGTGACAATCAATCAACTATTGCGCGATGGACGTCAGGATAGGGCAGGGGCTGACGATTGCCAGCTTTAAGGGCGACATTTCTGGCTTTGGTCCCCCGCTGCCGCCAGTCGGGCCTGATCATTCGCCGCGCATAAACGCCGTGCGTTATGCCGTCGCAGGTTTTGACGCGGCTCAACGCGCGCCTGTCATGTCAGGGTGATGTTGAAAGGCCAGACTTCTGTCCTGGCCGGATTGTCGTCATGGGAGGAGACGAAACATGCATGACACGAATAGCATCGCCGCCATCGATGCGGATGAACGCACGATCGAGCTTGGTGCGCTTTTCTCCGAGGTTCGGGCATTGCGTGACCGGGTCGCTGACGAAGGGCGATCATTGTTGGAAAGCCTTATCCCCGGGGGTGTCGAAGCGGATCGCCTTGAAAACCTTTGCCATTATCTCTGCCTGCGCAGGCACGACATTCGGCCGCTGCAGCGCAGGCTGATGTGTTACGGCCTCTCCTCACTCGGCCGGCTGGAAAGCCGGGTTCTGCCGACGCTGGATGCCGTGCTCTCAGCCCTGTCTGCCATGCAGGGAATGACCTCTCCCTATGCCCTGCCGTCAGAAGCGCAGTTTTTTGCCGGCGAGGCGGAGCTCAGCGCGATGACGCAGCGGTTGCTGGGCAGCGGACGCCCGCATCGCCGCGGCCGCATCATGGTCACGCTGCCGGGAGAGGCGGCGACCGATCCCGATTTCATCCTTGATCTCGCCCGGCGCGGCATGGATGTCGCTCGCATCAACTGCGCTCATGATGGTCCCGACACATGGGAGGCAATGGCGCGGCATGTGCGTGCCGCCGGCGAAAAGATCGAACGCCGGATCACTGTGCTGATGGATATCGCCGGGCCCAAGATCAGGACGGAAGCCGTTGTGGCCGACAAGGGCGCGAAACTCACGACAGGCGATCTTTTCCGCCTTGTCGCTTCACGCGAACCTTATCAGACGGAAGACGTGCGTTTCTGCGCGGCGGTTTCACTGCCGGAGATCGTCGAACGGGTCGAGCCGGGGCATAAGCTACGTTATAATGACGGCAAGCTGGAAGCCGTCGTCGAAAGCGTTTCGAAAGGCGAAGCGCTTCTGAGGGTGACCCATGTGAAGGCTGGTGGCGTCAAGCTGAAACCGGAAAAAGGATTGAACCTGCCGGATACGGCACTCGGCCTGTCGCCCCTGACCGCCAAGGATGAAGGTGATCTTGCTGCCGTCATCGGCAATGCCGACATGCTCGGTTATTCCTTCGTCAGCCGGCCGGAGGATCTGGATCTGTTGGAGAAGGCGCTCGGCGCCCATCCGCCGCGTGTCGAAAAGCTTGGCCTCGTTGCCAAGATCGAGCAGCCGGAAGCGGTCCGCAACCTGCCGGCCTTGATTGCCCGCGCCCACACACTCGGTCGCCCCTTCGGCGTCATGATCGCCCGCGGCGATCTTGCAGCCGAGATCGGTTTCGAGCGGGTTGCCGAAATGCAGGAAGAAATCCTCTGGCTCTGCGAAGCGGCATCCGTCCCCACCGTCTGGGCGACACAGGTTCTGGAGGATTTGGTCAAGGACGGTTTGCCATCGCGTGGAGAGATGACCGATGCCGCCATGGCTGCCCGTGCCGAATGCGTCATGCTGAACAAGGGGCCGGCGGTTGCCGAAGCCGTCACGCTGCTCGACACGCTTCTTGCCCGCATGGACGAGCATATCTTCAAGAAGACGCCTACGCTTCGTGCACTGAAATCCTGGTAGCTCAAATAGGAAGACCCGGCCCATGAATGTTGGGCCGGGTCCTTCGTGGGACGACGCGGCCTCCGTCGCGTCGTCCCAGCCCACCGTTCAGGCGGAGATGGCGAATCCGGCACCGTCCGGCTCGTGATCGAACCGTCCTTTGGCTGCGCCCGGATATCGTTGATATCGTCGCGCAGGGTTCACGGAATTCAGACTTCACCTCA
Organism: Aliirhizobium wenxiniae; assembly: GCF_014201355.1. Taxonomy (GTDB): domain Bacteria; phylum Pseudomonadota; class Alphaproteobacteria; order Rhizobiales; family Rhizobiaceae; genus Neorhizobium; species Neorhizobium wenxiniae. The sequence goes on along the minus strand of NZ_JACHEG010000002.1, from coordinate 895,849 downwards.
ACCCTCGGCGGCAAACTGGATATATGCTTTCCGGGAGACCAAATTCCGGGAGTGGAAATCCTTGCAGTCCGAGTTGGCTTTGAGCCTATACAGGCTGCGGTTGATTTCATTGACCCAACGCAATGCCCCTGAAATGCCTTCGAATGGATATCCGATTCAGGCGTCGTGGATGGGCTTGTGCTCGGCGATGTCGGCGGCATGGCGGAACATGCGCACCAGCCTTGTCCGCTCTTCCCCATGCCGCATCAGTGCGTGGTCGAAGCGCCGGATCTGGCCCGGATCCGGCCGCCAGCGCCCGTCGCGGGCCTTGTCGTTGCTGCTTGCAGGCTTGAACGACATGCGCGGGCCGATATTCTCCTGAAACTGCGCCAGCGTCATACCGGCCTTCACCAGTAGAGCCCGCACACCAGAGCGGCTTTCTGTGGCGATCACCACACGGAAGGCGTTGATGAGGCTGCCCTTGGATACCGGCAGCTCGCGTGTGTCGAATAGATCGCTGCCCGTTTCATGCTCCCGCAGATAAACCAGATAGATGTCGACCAGACGGTGCGCCGTCTGCAGCAATTGCGCGTCGGTTCCACCATCTATCCCATAGACGTGATCGTCGCCATGCGCCGGTTTTGTGAAAGCTGAATAAGGCATGATCCTGTCCTCGTTTGCCTTATAAACGCGCAGGGCTTGCTTTGGTTCTGCCGGAATTTTGACCACCTAAGATACGGAGGCGCCACCGTTTTTTCACATTCGATGTTGTGCAGCGCACAATTGCCTATTGCACAAAGCGGATTATGGCCTATGTTTGTCCTGCGGCCGCGTGTCGCACCATGGGTCATTTGACCCCCTTCACCCGTCGCAAACGCCGGGTTTTTTCAAGAAGGATGAAACCATGACAGTCTCAATTAGCAACATCAAGGCATCTCAGAGCGGCGCTGTTCTTTCGGGTCAAGTAGCAAGAGCCGTTGCCGAAGCGCGCCTTGCCGCCGGCTACAGCATCGATGACCTTTCTTTGACCACCGGCCTCGTACATGAGGAGATCGTAGGCGTCGAGGAAGGCCTGAATGCCGATCCGGCCAAGCTGAAACGTATTGCTGTGGCGCTGAAATTGCCCCCGTCAGCGCTTCTCGTCGCCTGATTAAGGCGGTACCCAAAAAGCCCGGCTTAGGCCGGGCTTATTCATTTTATCACAAAACGTTTCTGATATCTGGCGCTGCATCTGAATAGGCAGCACCTCTAGTCAATTTGAATGAGTGCACGATGAACCTGATCGCTCATGTTGAGATACCGGTTAGCGATCTTGAGCGAGCGATGCACTTCTATACTGCTGTTTTCAGCGTCGCTTTTGGCGATGTCGTGACAATCCATGGCAGCCGGATGGCCTATTTCCCCTTCGAGGAAGGAAAAGACGGCGCCAGCGGAGCGCTTGCGCAAGGCGACATATACGTACCGAGCCGAGATGGATCGGTCGTTTATCTTAGTGTCGAAGACATTGATGACGTTCTGTCCAGGGCTGTTGCACTGGGAAGTGTGATCCTGTTTGCCAAGACGCCGATCAATGACACCGGCTTTGTCGCTGAGATCACTGACAGTGAAGGCAACCGCATCGCTATCCAATCAATCTGACTAACAGCCGATCTGTCGCGTTTTTTGAGAATTGCTACGCCGGCTCGACAACGAAGATATGGCTTTCCGCAGCCACAAGTTCGCGGATGTAGTCGACCACGATCCGAAGCCGGGCAAGATCGCGCGATGTTTCGTGATAGGTCGTCCAATAGGATCGCTTGAGCGAGACCTGCGGCAGCACCCTGACGAGCTCAGGATATTGCCGCGCCACATAATCATGCAGGATGCCGATGCCCGCGCCCGCCTTGACCGCCTCGGTCTGGCCGATCGCACTGGATATCTCGAAACCCGCATCCCAGTCGCGCATGATCTCGCCGGTAAAATTCAGCGACGGCGAAAAGATCAGATCCTCGACATATCCCACCCGCGCATGCCGTCTTAGGTCCTCTGCCGTTTCCGGTTCACCTGCCGCATCGAGATAGGTACGCGAGGCATAAAGGCCGAGCGTGTAGTCGGTCAGTCTGGAAGAGACGAGCCGGCCCTGTTCCGGTTGCTCGATGGTGATCGCAATATCCGCCTCGCGCTGCGACAGCGAAAAATGCCGCGGCACCGGCACGAGCTGGATTTTCAGTTCAGGATGCCGGCGGGTGAGACGGCTCATCCGCGATGCGAGAAAAGAGACGCCGAAACCGTCCGGCGCGCCGATCCGCACCGTTCCGGCAATCACCGTGTCGGTACTGGCGGTCCGCGCCTGCGCCGAAAGCATTTCGGTTTCCATCTTTTCCGCCGCCGCCAGCAGCACTTCGCCTTCCGCCGTCAGCGTGCAGCCATTGGTCCGGCGCACGAGAAGCCGCGTCTGCAGCGCATCCTCCAATGCTGTCATCCTGCGCCCGAGCGTGGCATGGTTGATGCCGAGGCGCCGAGAGGCGGAGAGAAGCTGGCCGGTCCGTGCCACCGCCAGAAACATCCTGACATCATCCCAGTCCATTTGCGTCACCGTCTAATGTCGAAATTTGCACAACAGTTGCGTAAACTATCGCGTTGAATTGCGCAAATTCGAGTGACATTCTGTCCGCTATAGAAAACCAGGAGGAAACCCATGCAGGAAATCGGTCATTTCATTGGCGGCAAGCGTGTCGCTGGAACCAGCGGTCGCACCGCCGACGTCTTTAACCCGGCAACCGGCGAAGTGCAGGCCAAGGTCGCGCTTGCAAGCGTATCCGAAATCCGCGCCGCGGTTGAAAACGCCAAGGCGGCTCAGCCGGCATGGGCCGCCACCAACCCCCAGCGCCGCGCCCGCGTTTTCATGAAGTTCGTCGATCTGCTCAACCAGAATATGGATGAGCTTGCAGTCATGCTGTCAAAGGAACACGGCAAGACGGTCGAGGATTCGAAGGGCGATATCGTCCGCGGCCTGGAAGTCTGCGAATTCGTCATCGGCATCCCGCATCTCTCCAAGGGCGAGTTCACCGAAGGCGCCGGCCCGGCAATCGACATGTATTCGATCCGCCAGCCGGTCGGCATCGGCGCCGGCATCACGCCCTTCAATTTCCCCGGCATGATCCCGATGTGGATGTTCGCGCCGGCAATCGCCTGCGGCAACGCTTTCATCCTCAAACCGTCCGAGCGTGATCCGTCAGTTCCGCTTCGTCTCGCCGAACTGATGATCGAGGCCGGCCTGCCTGCCGGCATCCTCAATGTCATCAACGGCGACAAGGCGGCTGTCGATGCGATCCTGACTGATCCGGATATCGGTGCCGTATCCTTCGTCGGCTCCACACCGATTGCCCGTTATGTCTATGGAACGGCAGCTCAGAACGGCAAGCGCGCCCAGTGCTTCGGCGGCGCCAAGAACCATATGATCATCATGCCGGATGCCGATCTCGATCAGGCGGTCAACGCGCTGATGGGTGCAGGTTACGGTTCTGCCGGCGAGCGCTGCATGGCCGTTTCCGTTGCCGTCCCGGTCGGCGAGGAAACCGCCAACCGTCTGGTCGACAAGCTGATCCCGAAGATCGAAAGCCTGCGCATCGGCCCTTATACCGATGACAAGGCCGACCTGGGGCCGGTTGTCACCAAGGCGGCGCAGGAGCGTATCAACGGCCTGATCGACAAGGGCGTCGAAGAGGGGGCCAAGCTTCTCGTCGATGGCCGCGGCTTCAAGCTGCAGGGATATGAGAACGGCTATTTCGTCGGCGGCTCGCTGTTCGACAACGTCACGCCGGACATGGAAATCTACAAGCAGGAAATCTTCGGCCCCGTGCTCTCCGTCGTCCGCGCGACCAATTACGAGGAGGCCCTGTCGCTGCCGATGAAACACGAATACGGCAATGGCGTCGCGATCTATACCCGTGATGGCGATGCCGCCCGCGATTTCGCATCCCGCATCAACATCGGCATGATCGGCATCAACGTGCCGATCCCGGTTCCGCTCGCCTACCATTCCTTCGGCGGCTGGAAGGCGTCATCTTTCGGCGACCTCAACCAGCACGGCACGGATTCGATCAAGTTCTGGACCAAGACCAAGACGATCACCGCCCGTTGGCCCTCCGGTATCAAGGACGGCGCAGAATTCGTCATGCCGGTCATGAAATAATCTGGATACCATCGATGGCGGGTATGATCGTATCCGCCATCCAGCTTTCGCTTAATCAACTACCCCTCACGAAAGGTTGACGTAGTCGCCAGTTGCCCTAATTTGACGCGGGTAGGAGTGGGAGTTGTGTAATGGTTTACGAATGGGACGAAAAGCGTGCCCGTCGCACGTATTTGGCGCGTATTGGCCTAAGCATCCTGGCAATCACGATAACCTTGGGCGTTTCCGCAGCGATTGCTATCGCGATGTCTATCGGTTGAGCCGTCCCAGCAGCCTATTTCAAACATGTCAGCCAAAGCCCGCTAATGATGTGGCGCGAAAGGCATGCGGTGAAAGGGCGTGAAGTCTGCGAGTGGGCATATGGTTCGCTGGCGCAGGGCGTTTTTTCTGATAGCTGGTCTCAGCAGGCCTACAGTTTCCTCGCAAGAAAACTTCCGGCGCCCGATCAAGGTGGTGCTGAACCTATTTGTCACAGCCATGGTATGAATGTCCTTTGTCAAGGATTGCACGCTGACGCGGGTGTAAGCAGATGGTGATCGCCACCGGGAAAACCGCACCTAGTGGTTGCTTTATGTTGATCGCTTCATTCAGGATTTGCTTTTTTGTGTATTCGGTGAATTAGTGCACTTGAAAACATGATCCCGATTTTCCTATTTTGGAATTGTTCAAAACTAGGGAAGCGTCTATATAGAGTTCTCTCGAGTCTTCGGAGACCATCATGCGCCTGACCAAACAGACCAATTATGCTGTAAGAATGCTGATGTATTGTGCAGCCAATCACGGCCATCTCAGCCGCATTCCGGAGATTGCCAGGGCATATGGCGTGTCCGAACTGTTCCTGTTCAAGATCCTGCAGCCGCTTAACAAGGCTGGCCTGGTCGAGACGGTTCGTGGACGCAATGGCGGCGTGAAGCTTGGTCGCGCAGCCGACAAGATCACTCTCTTCGACGTCGTGCGTGTCACCGAAGACAGTTTCGCGATGGCGGAATGTTTCGAGGATGACGGCGCGATCGAATGTCCTCTGGTCGATAGCTGCGGTCTCAACTCCGCGCTTCGCAAGGCATTGAACGCCTTCTTTGATGTTCTGGCCGAATACACGATCGACGATCTGGTCAAGGCACGTCCGCAGATCAACTTCCTCCTCGGCCTCGATGCGGTCGATATGAAGAAGGTTGTCGCTCCGGCGGCCTGATCTCACCAAAGCTTTTTCGACGAAAAACGCCGGTCGCTCCGGCGTTTTTTGTTTCTGGCGACCGCACTTGGTTGACCTTCCTGCCGCAGTGGCTAGAACGAATTATGTCTTGCCATGCCGGCAGTCTGCCGTGTCGGCAGCCTGTTGCATCGACAGGTATCAGGGCCGGTCTGTATGAATTTTCCCGAACTGCGCCAATTTTTTATAACGTTGCTGATCGGAACTGCCGGCGCACTTATAGCTATCGCAATAGGCTTTCCTGCCCCCTATCTCATCGGACCGGCGCTTGCTGTCACCTTTGCTGGTCTAACCGGACTTCGTCTGGGCGTCCCGCTTATCGTCCGGAACGCCTGCTTCGTGATCATCGGCATATCGATGGGCTCGACAGTTACGCCGGAGATTTTTGTTGCGGCACGCACCTGGCCGCTCAGCTTTGTCATGGTCTTCGTGGCGATCATTATCCTGCTTTTTTCGGCGGCCTGGGTGCTTCAGCGCCTGTTCCGTTACGATCGCACGACAGCGCTTCTTGCCGCATCGCCCGGCCATCTGGGGTATGTTCTGAGCCTCGCCGCCGAAATGCGCTGTGATCTTCGCGCCGTCAGCATTTCCCAGAGCGTGCGCGTGCTTGCGCTGACGATCAGTGTCCCGCTGATCGTTGAATTCTTTGATTTGGCCGACACCGACGTGATCGTTCTGCCCGACGCGATGAGCATGCCGATCTTCGTCGTGATGCTGATTGCATCAGCCGGTTTCGGCCTGCTTTTCCAGCGTTGGAAGTTTCCCGCGGCCCTTCTGCTTGGCGGCGTTTTTGTCTCCATCTCCACCCATATCACCGGCACCGTTTCGGGCGCCGTTCCCAACTGGCTGCTGATCCCGATCTATGTATTGCTCGGCTCGTTGATCGGTTCGCGCTTTTCCGGCCTGTCCTTCGCCGATCTGCGCCTTGCCATCGTTTCGGGCTTGGTCGTCACGGTCGTCGTGATGGCGCTTGCGGGGAGCATTGCCGTTATCGTCTCCTATTTCGCCAATGTGCCGCTTGATGCGGCGCTAATCGCGTTTTCTCCCGGCGGGCTGGAAACTATGGCCGCCATGGCCGTCATGCTTCATGCCGATCCCACCTATGTCGGCGCCCATCATGTGCTAAGGCTGATGTTCCTGTCCGTGCTGATGCCGCTCGTCATCGGCAGGGATGCAAGATTGAAATAAAATTCGTCGCGTCAGATGCGCAGACACAAGCAGGGAGAAGAACGAATGTCGAAGACGATCATCGTCATGGGGGTTAGCGGCGCCGGCAAGACGTCGATTGCCGATCTTCTGGCAAACCGTCTCGGCTGCAAGTTCGTCGAAGGAGATAGGCTGCATCCGGAGGCGAACGTCAAGAAGATGGCGGAAGGCACGCCGCTGACGGACGAAGATCGCTGGCCGTGGCTGGATATCATCGGCAACGAACTCAAGACCGCCCGCTCTGCCGGGGAAGATATTGTCGTGACATGCTCGTCTTTGAAGAAGATTTACCGCGAAAGACTTCGATCTGCTGGCGGTGATCCGCTCTACTTCGTGTTCCTCAAGGGCTCGCCGGAGCTTTTGGCCTCCCGCATGGGCGCTCGCAAGGGCCACTTCATGCCGACCTCCTTGCTGCAGAGTCAGCTTGCAACGCTTGAAAGCCCGGAGGATGAGGTTAATGTGGTGACCGTCGATATCGACGCCTCGGTTCCGCAGATCGTGGAGGATGCGATCGGCAGGCTGGAAAAGCTATGGCGAGAAGATAGTTGAGCGATAGCTCGCCGGGATCGGCATTTCTTGACGAATTAATCTTTTATTTAGATTTTTTGCTTGGCCCGGTGATCTGAACCTCACCCTATTACGTATAACACTCAATTAGCGTTGTCGGTTTCGCCGACATCGTTTGGTCAATGAGTGTTGGTGGGAAAAGAGATCGCATGCAGGAGTCTAGCCAGGGCGCGGGTCGTGCCGCGCTTCGCCGGGTGCCGAAACAGGAAAGAAGTCGTGAGCGTATCGGCGAGATCCTGAAAGTCGCGAAGGAACTGATCGGGCAGAAGGGTATTGATGCGGTCACCATGAAGGAGATTGCAGCGCTTTCTGGCGGTCCCATCGCTTCGGTTTACCAGTATTTCCCCAACAAGTCGGCCATCATCGCCATGCTCTATGAGCTTTATGTCGAAGAGGTTCGCGAACTGATTGCCGGCCATGTTTCGCATATTGAAACCGCCGACGACGCCTTGCGCGCCACCGATGATTTGTTCGACATGTATTACGAGCGCATGCGGCAGGAACCCTCGACGCAGGACCTGCTCAACGCAATCCAGGCGGACAAGGCGCTTGCCGACCTTGATATCGCCGAGACGCGCGCCCAGGCGGATGGCTTCTTCCAGCTGACCAAGCATTTCGTCGCCGAACCGCTGCGCGAAAGTTATGCGCAGACCCTGTTCGTCATGTTCCACATGGCCGGCGCCACCCTGCGTCTGGCCCTGATGGTGCCTGCTGAAGCGGCCCAGATCTCCGGCCAGTTCAAGTCGATCGTGCGCACCCACGCGACCTATTTCCTCAAGGGACATTTCCCGGCAATCGCGTAAGTTTCGGGCGTCGTCAGACGCCCAACTTGTCCCTGATGCCGTAATACCACGCGCCAAGCGCGGTAAGCGGCACGCGGAACATCCGCCCGCCGGGGAAGGGCAGGTTGGGCAGCGATGCCCAGACGTCGAACCGCTCGGCATGGCCGGCCACCGCCTCGCCGAGGATCTTTCCCAAGAGATGCGTCGTCGTTACCCCATGGCCGCTGTCGCCGTGGGAGAAATAGACCTGGTCGCTCAGCTTGCCCATATGCGGGATGCGGGTCAGAGTCAGCGCGAAATTGCCGCTCCACGCATAATCGATCTTCGTGTCCTTCAGCTGCGGAAACGTTTTCAGCATGTTAGGACGGATCACGCCGGTCAGGTTCTTCGGATCATTGCCGCCGTAACCGATGCCACCGCCATAAAGCAGCCGGTTGTCTGAGGTGCGGCGATAATAGTCGAGAATATAATTGGCATCCTCGACGCAGTAATTCGCCGGCAGCAAGCTCTCGATCAGCGAAGCCTCAAGCGGTTCTGTCACCATCACCTGGCTCGATACCGGCATCATCCGGCCATGCACCTTTGGGAAAAGCGGTGCCAGATAGGCATTGCCGCAGATCAGCACATAGGAGGCCGTCACCGAACCGGCGCCTGTACTGACGACGGGCCGAGCCTTGTCGGTGTCGACCGCAATCACCCGCGAGCCCTCGAAAATCTTCGCACCGAGGTTTTCCGCAGCGCGTGCCTCGCCGAGCACGAGGTTCAGCGGATGGATATGCCCGCCGAGCTTGTCGATCATTCCGCCGGCATACCGATCGGTCTTCACATATTTGCCCACGTCCGCCTTCGACACCATTTCCAGACCCGGATGCCCATGGCGTTCCCAGTCGGCCTTGTGATGCTCCATCTCGCGGATCTGCTTGTCGGTGAAGGCCGCAAAGAACCCGCCATGTTCGAGGTCGCAGTCGATCGCATATTTTTCGACCCGCTCGCGGATGATATTGCCGCCTTCGAGCGACATCTTGCCAAGCTCGATCGCCTTGTCGCGGCCGTAACGCCCGGCAATCGTTTCCAGATCACGACTGTAGCCGTTGACGATCTGCCCGCCATTGCGGCCGGACGCGCCGAAACCGATCCGTTCCGCCTCCAGCACCACGACCGAGAAACCGCGCTCTGAAAGCTCCAGCGCCGCCGATATGCCGGTGAAACCGGCGCCGATGATGCAGATATCGGTCTCGATATCGCCGGCAAGGGCAGGGCGCACGCGCTTGTCATTGGCGCTTGCCGCATACCAGGAGCCGGTATGGCCGGGATTGGTGGCGCTGTCTCGAAACGTCATCTCATACCGTCCTTATATAGGCGTCATATTCCACGTCGGTGACGCGCAGCGAAAACTCGGCCAGTTCCTGTGCCTTGCAGGCACTATAGAGCGACCGGTATTTCGGGCCGAGTGTGGCATAGGCGAAAGTGGATCGGGCAAACTGCCGCAGCGCATAATCCCAGTTGGTCGGCAAGGGATCGTGGTTGATCGCATGCTCGTCGCCGGTAATCGCCCCGCCCGGATTGCGCTTCTCCTTGATGCCGGAAAGTGCCGCATTGAGGATCATCGCCAGCGCCAGATAGGGGTTCACGTCAGCCCCCGCCACCCGATGCTCGATCCGCGTTGCAGGCTTTGACGCCGTGATCACCCTGACCGCCGCAGACCGGTTATCGAACCCCCAGGACGCATAGGTTGGCGCATGTTCCGATGGCCGAAGCCGCCGGTAGGAATTGGCATGCGGCGCAAACACCGCCATGCTTTCCGCCATATTCTCCAGAAGCCCGCCGACCGAGTGGAACAGCATTTCCGAAGGCCCGTCCTCGCCGGCATAGACATTGCGCCCGCTCTGGTCGATCAGCGAGAAATGAACATGCATGCCGCTTCCCGCCTGCATGCCATAGGGTTTGGCCATGAAGGTCGCGTCGAGATCGTTCGCCCGCGCCACGCCCTTGACGATCCGCTTCAAAAGCACCGCATAATCGGCGGCCATTAGCGCATCCGGCACATGGTTGAGATTGATCTCGTACTGGCCGGGACCGTTTTCGCGCACCACCATGTCGGCCGGTATGCCCTGTGCTCGCGCCGCACTGGCAATGCCATGGAACACGTCTTCGAAATCCTGCAACTCGGAAATCGAAAGCACCTGCGTCTGACCCGTATGCCAACGCCCCTCGCGCGAATTCGGCGGCCGCACAGGATCGAGCGCCGAACGCAGCGGGTCGATCAGGTAGAATTCGAGTTCCGTCGCCACCACCGGCGTCAGCCCGATTTTCGCAAAACCTTTCAGCACATTGGCCAGCACCTGCCGCGGATCGCCATAAAATCCTTCGCCGTCCGGATCGCGCATGCCGAGCAGAACCTGAGCCGTTGGCCTGTTCAGCCAGCTGATGCGTGACAGCGTGCCGGGAATGGGAAAACACAAACCGTCCGGATCGCCGGTACCCTGCGCCAGCCCGGCGGCATTCACGTCCCGGCCCCAGACATCGAGCGCATAGACCGAGCGCGGCATCGCCATGCCCTTTTCCAGCACGTCGAGCGCTCGTTCGCGCGGTATCCACTTTCCGCGCGGAACACCATTCGCGTCGATCACGAAGGCTTCGAGAACCTCGATATCGGGATTGGCATCAAAAAAGCTTTTTGCGTCGGCAACATCATTCATGAAACACCAGAAAATCCAATCGAACCCGGGGCGAAAAATGCCCGTTCACGCCTGTAATCAAGCGCGCTAACGGTCGAGAAATCTGGCGTCGTAGATGAGATAACGTGCCATTGTCATGTCAGCCCGGCGGATCGGGGCGATCATCCGGGCATCGTTCCCTTTGATTGTTCCACGAAGCCTAACCCGGCTTTTTGCCAAAAGCCAGCCCGTCGCCTGTGATCGCTCCTTCAGGCGTTGAACCGCTCCGGCCGATAGGCGGAAATGTCGATCAGCGTCTTTTCGCCTAGGATCGCCTCGGCAATCACCTGACCCGTCACGGGCCCGAGCGTCAGCCCGTGATGCGCATGGCCGAAGGCAAACCAAAGTCCCTCATGCCGCGGCGCCTTGCCCATCACCGGCATCATGTCCGGCGTGCAGGGGCGGGCGCCCATCCAGGGCTCTTGGTCCAGCCTTTCGCCAAGCGGAAGAATGGAACGCGCCACCGCTTCCGCGCGGGCCAACTGTACCGGCGTCTTCGGCGCATCCCGACGAGCAAATTCCGCCCCGGTAGTCAGCCTGATCCCTTGGTTCATCGGCGCCAGAAGATAACCGCGCTCCGCATCCAGCAGCCAGCCGTTGAGCACCGCATTGCCCTTGGGCGCGTAATGCATGTGATACCCGCGCTTCACCCCGACGAGGAAATTGTAGCCGAGCGGCTTCGTCACCACATCCGACCACGGCCCGAGCGCCACGACCACGTCCTTGGCTTCCACCGTGCCGTCCCCCGCCACGACCCGCCAGCCGCTCGTGGTTCTCGAAAGACTGCGCGCATCGCCCTTCAACACCTTGCCGCCGAGCTTTTCGAACAGCCGCACATAGGCCTGGCTCAGCGCCAGCGGGTCCTTCACCGACCACGGATCTTCCCAGCGCAACGCACCCGCGAAATCCTTTGAAAGATGCGGCTCCCGCACTGCCAGATCCTTCGGCGAAAGCGCCTCGAACGCTACGCCGTATTCCCGTCCCAGCCTTTCGGCCTCGCGCAGCTCGCCATCCCGTTTGGCCGGCGTGCGAAAAATCTCCGTCCAGCCGTTCTTGGCGATCAGGTCCTGCGCGCCCGCTTCCTCGATCAGTTCGTTATGAGTGGAGATCGAATGCTCGATTAAAGGCGCATAGGCGCGGGCGATCAGCTGGTGGCGGGAAAGGTTCGAATGCCACCAGTATTTCGCCAGAAAGGATGAGACGGAAGGCATCGCCCTCCAATGAAAATGCGAGTCGATCCGGTTGTTCAGCGCATAGCGCAAGATCTGGCCGAACTGCTGCGGAAAGCCGTAAGGGACAACACCCTCGCGCTGGATCAGCCCGGCATTGCCATAGGATGTCTCACGACCCGGCTCGCCCCGGTCGACCAGAACCACCGCCTTGCCGCGACGGGCAAGCTGAAGCGCCGTCGAAATGCCGACAATGCCAGCCCCAAGCACGATGACATCCGCAGCCGCCATGATCTTTCGTCTCCACGCTCATTCGATCACCGGAACATGCAGCCCCGGTGACACTCGCGCAAACGAAAAATGCAGAATTGGCGGGTGCTTAGCCCTTCAGCGCCTCAGCCGAAATAAAGAATACGGCATCCTGCGATTCCGCCGTTTCCAGCCAGAGGAATTCCAGATGCGGATATTCCTCCTCGAGGATTTCGCGACCCGAGCCGATCTCGCAGATCATCCCGCCTTCAGGGTTCAGATAGTCGCCGGCCTGGTCCAGGATCTGGCGCACCAGATCGAGCCCGTCCTCGCCGCCATCATGCGCCATGGCAGGCTCCGCCTGATGCTCCGCCGGAAAACCGGCCATCGAGGCATGGTCCACATAGGGCGGGTTGGTGATGATCAGGTCATAGGTCTTGCCCTTCAGCGGCGCAAACAGATCACCCTGATGGAGCGACACCTGTTCTTGAACCTCATGCTCGGCCACGTTGATCTTGGCCACTTCCAGCGCATCGGCAGAAAGATCGACGGCATCGATTGCCGCATTGGGGAAGAACTTTGCCGCAAGCACCGCAAGGCAGCCAGAACCGGTGCAGATATCGACGGCGCTTTCCACCGCGAAAGGATCGGGCAGATAGGCAGAACCCTGCTCGCCCAGATATTCCGAAAACAGGATCTCGCCGATATGCGAGCGCGGCACGATCACCCGCTCGTCGACATGGAAGCGCACGCCCTGAATATAGGAATGGCCGGTAATGTAAGACGAAGGCTTGCGTGTCGTTACCCGCGTCTCGATCCGCTCGGCCAGCAGCTTGCGCTCGGAAGGCAGAAGCCGCGCATCGAGAAACGGATCGAGCGCATCGATCGGCAGGTTCAAACTGTCGAGCAGCAGAAACGCCGCATCGTCGCCCGCCGTCGTCGTGCCATGCCCGTAGCCCAGCTCCGCTGCATTGAAACGGGAAATCGCATAACGCCAGTAATCGCGCAGCGTCACGAGGTCTGTCGTAATATTGTCCTGGCTCACCGGCGTCTCTCTTTGTCGCAGCTGGGTTTTGATCACATCCGGACCATATAGGACTGGACGAAGCCGGGCATAGAATGGCAAGGGCGGATGGGTCAACAGGGAAGGCTGGACAAGATCGGTCCTGCCCCTCCTGACAAGGGGAATGGCTTAATTCAGCCGAGATTAGAAATAGAGCGGGTCGGTGCCGCTTGTAATCTCCCCCCTCGTGGGGGAGATGGCCGGCAGGCCAGAGGGGGGCGCCAGAAACTCATAGATCAGCGGCATACCAATCGTGTCGGCAGGAACAATATGAAATGAACGAAAAGCCCCGACGCCCCAAGCCAACCCAGAACCGCCGACCGACGGCGGCGCCCGCTCGCAAACCCGCCCCGTCATCCTCCGGCAAGCGCGTCACGCTTCCCCGTGCCCTGTCGAAACTCGGCTTCTGCTCACGCACCCAGGCCGAAGAGCTGATCCGCGCCGGCCAGGTCAGCGTCGATGGCCGCACGGTCACCGACATCGAAGCCTGGATCGACCTCGACACCGCAAAGCTCGCTGTCGATGGAAAGCCGGTTGCCGCCGAAGCGCCCGTCTATCTCATGCTCAACAAACCCCGCGGCCTCGTCACCACCCGCCACGACCCGCAAGGCCGCCCCACCGTTTTCGATTGCCTCAAGGACTTCGACCACACCCATCTGTCGCCCGTCGGCCGGCTCGACAAGGCAAGCGAAGGCCTGCTGCTTTTCACCAACGACACGCAATTCGCCAATGCGCTGCTTGACCCCGAAACGCATGTGCCGAAAACCTATCACGTCCAGATCGACACGCTGGTGGACGACGCGATGCTGAAATCCATGACAAGAGGCATCGAGCAGGACGGCGAAACCTTGAAGGCACGCCGCGCGATAAAACTACGCGAAGGGGAAAAGAATTCCTGGCTGGAAATCGAGCTGGACGAAGGCAAGAACCGCCACATCCGCCGCATGCTCGAAGTCCTAAACATCACCACGCTGCGCCTCATCCGCGTGGCGATCGGCACTCTCGTTCTCGGCGATTTGGAAAAGGGCGCAGTCCGGGCGTTGAGCGATGCGGAGCTTGGTGATCTGCGTCTTCAGGCGAGTATCCGCCCGATAACCCGCTGAAGTATCGACCCGATCCCTGCGCGGGCTTTGGTGCAGAAATCCCGCCTGCTGCCAAAGCTTGGAAAAATAAACTCTTTTCCCTATGAGCCTATAGGCGGGCGATTTCTTAACTTGAGCGCCCCTTGGAGTATTTTAGGCCGTCTGAGCGGGATGTGCGCAATTGCCACTGCATCCCGGCCTTTTTGCATTTGAAAGTTCAATAACATGCCCCAGGCAACCTCTTCCCCGGCTCCTTCGAGCCCAAAACCCATCTATCGCAGCTTCGGTTTTCAGGTCCTGATCGCGATGGTGATCGGCCTTCTTCTCGGCCTCCTGGCGCGCAATATCGGTCCTGATGCCGCCGGTAACCAGAACGGACTGTCCGTAACGCTGCAGACGATCGGCACGCTTTTCGTCCAGCTCCTGCGCGCGCTCGTTCCGCCTCTGATCTTCACCGCCATCGTTGCCTCGATCGCGAACCTCAAGAACCTCAACAATGCGGCGAAACTGGTCTGGCAGACGCTTCTGTGGTTTGCCATCACCGCGCTGATTGCGGTTGTCATCGGCATCGCGCTGGGCCTCATCATTCAGCCGGGCCTCAACACCACCGTCGCCGAGACCGCAGCCAAGGCGCCATCCTCCACCGGCTCGTGGCTCGATTTCCTGAAAGGTCTGGTGCCGGTCAACGTGCTGGGCCTTGAGGCCTCGACGAAGCTTAACAATGGCGCCGCCTCGACCTCGCTGAATTTCAATGTCCTGCAGCTTCTCGTCGTCTCCATCGCCTTCGGCGTCGCGGCGCTGAAGGCCGGCAAGGCGGCCGAACCGTTCCTCGCCTTCAACCAGTCGCTTCTCGCCATCGTGCGAAAGATCCTCTGGTGGGTCATCCGCCTGACGCCGATCGGCACGATCGGCCTGCTTGGCCGCGCCGTCGATCAATATGGCTGGACGACGCTGTCGCAGCTCGGCTGGTATGCCGTTGCCGTCTATATCGGCCTGGCGCTGGTGCTTTTTGTCGTCTACCCGGTTCTGCTTGCGGCCCATGGCCTCAACCCGGTGCGTTTCTTCGCGGGCGCATGGCCGGCGATCCAGCTGGCATTCGTTTCCCGCTCGTCGATCGGAACGCTGCCCGTCACAGAAACCGTCACCGAAAAGAGCCTCGGCGTCCCGCGCGAATATGCAGCCTTTTCCGTGCCGCTTGGCGCAACGACCAAAATGGACGGTTGCGCCGCCATCTACCCGGCCATCTCGGCGATCTTCATCGCCCAGTTCTACCAGGTCCCGCTCGGCATTCAGGAATATGTACTGATCGTCTTCGTGTCGGTCCTCGGTTCGGCGGCCACCGCCGGCCTGACCGGTGCCGTCGTCATGCTGACGCTGACGCTGTCGACGCTCGGCCTGCCGCTTGAAGGCGTCGGTCTACTGCTGGCGATCGACCCGATCCTCGACATGGGCCGCACCGCGGTCAATGTCGCCGGCCAGGCGCTTGTCCCCACCATCGTTGCGAAGCGGGAAGGCATACTCGATGAAACGGTCTATGCCGGCACCAAGCATATCGAAGCGCTCGACCACCACGAAGGCGCCCACGCCTGATGCTCCGGCGGGCCGCCTCGACCGGCGGCCCGCGGCAATTCACGAATCACGAAGCGGACGCACCCATTGCGTCCGCTTTTTCATTTGCGGGGAGTGAAAGCTGCACAGATGACACAAGGCAGGTCGCGAACTACCGTCGGATCGCGGTATAACTTTATGATGGGCGAAGAGAATATTGGCTGGGGATCTTTAATTGCCACATAATTTCAATGACTTGTAAGAAAATTCTTGAAGCCCCTCTGTTTTCCAATCGCGAGCGACCGTGGATGCCATCTTTGAGCCCTGGCTTTGGGCATCAGTCAACTGGACGGTCTAACGGCAATAATTTCCGCTTTCGGGCCTCATGTTTGCGGTGAGGCGGCCAAAGGCTCACGGCAGTTTTGCGCCTCCATAGTAGCCATCCCGCCATTTCAGTGACGAGGGCTCGGCACTGCAGTGTAGTGGCGTTATGCTGCAATCCGAAAAAGTCTGGTTCCGAAAGGACATATTGGCGAGTCTGATCCGGGGCGAGATGGCTTTATGGCTGCTGTGCTAACGACGAGGAACACCGGCAGACAAATGCCAGCACGGAGACAATACTGGCAGCAGCCTAAGATGTTCCTCTTGCGCCCTTTTGCCGAGGCGCTCTACTGTTTCGATGCACTGCACCGGCCACTGGCAGACGCGGAAAATCCGCTGACCGGCCGGCAGCGGCAGATATTGACGATGATGGCGCAGGGCAAGACGAGCGGCGAGATCGCCGAGGAGCTGAACCTATCGCGGCGGTACCGCGCGAGAATGATGCGCTCCACCGGGATCAGGAACGCTGCGGAACTGATGGCCTTGAGTTCGACCCAAATGAATTGAGGTGTGTTTGGGACGCATGAACGGCGTGTGGCCGATTGCTTCGGCCACACTAGCCGCGTGATACCGGAGTCAGCCGCTGATCGGCGGCCGCGACGGTGCAAGCCTCATGGTCTGTGAGTAGGCGAGCGGAGAACGGTTGCCCGGAAGATTGGCGTCAAGGATGAGTGTCTTCACATCGTCGACGCGAATATCGATTACGACGACATCCTCCAGCTTGTCGATCTGCCATACGGCATAGCCGAGGCCTGGACCGTATCCGCAATCGCATTCGCAATAGCCGGATGTCAGCTGGTGGGGTAGACATGGCAGGAACATGATCAACGGCTTTGGCAAATCATAGCAGTGCCCTTCATAGGAATAGCCGTATATGACGCCGATGCTCCTGCCTTTGTCATCGTCGCAGCATTTCTTGGAGGATATCTCCACCGGGAGAGAATAAATATCGAAACCCAGCAGGCCCGCGAGTGTGATTTTTTCCTTAAAAATCCCAAGAAAGTTATTGGGATCAAGGCTGTATGCCAGACTTTTTCTTGCGATTTCCGCTATTTTCTTTGTATCGCCCTCGATGTTGTTGACGTGCAGGTCGTTTTCGAGGCGTTTTAGTGCCTCTTCCTCGGAATGTACAAAGATGGGCGCGTGAGGAGCCGGGCGCCCATATAATCGCACTTCGCCCGGTCTATAGGTGCTATAGTTGGGAGGCGTTAGGTCTGTTGGGTTTTGACCTACACCGGGATGGCAGCAGCAGTCGCTCATGTTCCCCTCCTATCAAGGACTGGTTTCAACTGATGATTTCACGCCATACAAAATTTGCCTCGAGCCGTTCGGCCGCGACCCCGTCGACCGTTGCTGCAACCACCGCCCTTGCGACTTGATCAAGCGTCATGGTGTTTGGGTCGAGCGAGCGCAGCGACCCCGCGAGCGCGCTACCGACCTGGTCGCGGGCGGTTTCGAGTGCCAGCTTGAAATAGAGCGGCCGGTCGCGAAACGATCGCTCGGTTAAGCCGCGAAACTCGTCGAATTGGTCGAGCGTCAATTCACGGAGATCGACGTCGAGCAGGCGCGGGTCGGCGAACCCTTCGCGAACCAATTGGCGGTGGTAGACGTCCACGATGCTGTCGAAGATCGCGCCGAGGAAGGGGAGCGAGCGGTCGTGCGGTTCGCGGGTGGTTTCCGACATGCGGCGGAAATTGGTAGCCAGCCGGATTTGCGTCTCGGGACTGGTCTCGGCGAAACGGTTGAGCTCGTTGGAGAGCAGAAGATTGCCTTGCGTCCGACGCAGCAGCCGGTCGACGGCGGAATCGAAATGCAGCAGCGAAATCAGCGACACGCAGTCGGAAAAGGCTTCCGAAAACGGGAAGAAATCGGCCTCGCGCGATGTGATCATCGGGATGCCGAGTTCCGACAGGCTGATGAAATGGCCGATCTCATGGGCGATCGTGTCGAAGCTCAGCGCATAGGGCCGTAGCACGCCGCCAACGTCGGAGGCTCCCAGTTCCAGATAGCCATAGCCCGCATGCGCGTTGTCCCAGTCGACCAGGGGAATGATCTCCAGGCGGCGAAACGCCGGGTCGAAGAACCAGCGGATGCGATGACCGAGATAGCTGTGCCAGATGTCGAGCACGAAATGTACGCAGGCATAGGCGTGGACGCCGAGGTAGGCCCGCGATTTCGGGTCCATATTGTCGAAGTTGCGATCCGGCCCCGACCGGGCCGCCGGTCGCCGCTCGCCTTCGAATGGTGGTAAATCCTCGGGACCGTATGGCTGCTTTTCAATCAACGGATCGACCACGTAAATCCACGGGTCGCTCGGTCCGTCGTGGATCTCGTCGGGCAGGATCGAGAGCCAGACTCGATCGGGCTCCTCGTAGCCGGGGATGAAGGGCGGCTGCGGAAAAATCCAGAATCGTGTTCCGATGCGTGGCTTCACGCGTTCCGTCACATTGTTCGGATACGGTTCCATGGCACAATCGCTTTCGAAGAAGAAGGATTGAGCAACCACATGCTTAATTAGTAATTTCGTATCAAGTCGATGTCAATATGCGAGGCTTCCAAATCTCTCATGAAAGTATTGGTCGCGACCCAGGCGAGATCAACGTCTTGGCCCTGCGGTTCTACTTTAAGGGTGGGCGCCTTACGTAACGCAAGGAGGGCGTCCAGGCGCTTTTGCCCGTGCATTTCTTTCCGCAATGCCGAAATACGGTCGCTGGAAAATCCCGCGGTGCGCAATAGGGCTGCGAGTGAGCGATCGCGAAAGTTCGTGCCGCGCGCCAATGCGATGAGCTGGTCATGCTCATCGGATGTCATCATATTACGGCGGGCAAGCGTCGAGAACGTCCGTTGAAGGTCGACCAGTGCGTCCGTGAGCGGCAGAAAGCCGAGTTCGGCGGGCCCTGACTGCACGGCGACCGCATCCTCCGCCGTCAACGGCCAGCGCCGGTACCACCTATAGATCAGGCCTACGCCGATCATGCCATAGGGCGTAAGCTCGGCCGCCCGCAAGGCTCCCATGCTGGCCGCGCCGATCATGACGATGCCTTGTGCCATCGCCCAGAGAATTTCCTTGTGGCGGACGGCGGGACGGTCCTCGAACTGTCCGTCGATCAGCACCATCGCGCGGGGGCGGAACGCGTGCGCGGCAAGGATGACGTCACCCTGGGATACCGGCTGCAGATAGATCGCGTCGAGCGCTGCCTGCGCCTCGTCGAGACGTAGCGTGGGGCCGAGAAATACCAGAATTGGACCTTTACTTTCGGTATTCGTCATCGGCAACCCCTCAACGCAAAATTGAAAACGGCCGTGCACCCGCAAGAATGGTTCGCACGCAGGCCACGCCTGCTTCGGCGTCCGCTCCGACCGGTACGGCGAGAACAGGTCCAAGCCCGCAGGCGGCAACCCGGTCGACGACGTCGCGCAGGCATGTTGGGGCGAAGGGCGACGCTGCCGTACCCGCAGCCGTGGCTTCGAGGATCAGGCGGCGGGCGTCCGCGACGAGCGGATCGGTGCTCTTGCGATAGTGTTCGCGCGTCTGGTCGTCGCGCGCGCCGGAAATCGCCCCGGCGCGCGCCGACAATGCCTCCAGCATCGCGCTCGCCGCGGCTGTCTCGACGGTAAAGCCCGCGGAATGGCCCTCCGTCGGCAACGCCAGGGTCGGCTCAGCCGCGCCGGCCTCGATCGCCTGGCACCAGATCACCGGTAGGTCGGTGGGCGAGGGGGCGTGCCAAAGCGCGAAAGCGATGCCCTGCGTCCGGGTGACCGAAAGAATATGCTCGACCGTCGGCCCGATGTGCGATGTCGCTATGCGGCGGCGATCGAAGAAGCCGTGGGTGGTGAAGGCCCGCGCGATCGCGTCGCGTTCGATGCATTCCAACAGTCCATGCGCGAAGGCATCGCGCGCCGTGCTGTGGCAGGCAAGGCCGGTGGTGGTGCGGACGAACAATCCGTCGCCCTGTGGCTCGGGATCGGTATAGCAGGTGTGAACAAGTTCGAGCGGCACCGGCTGCGGCGCTCCGCTCGCGACATCGACAGCCAATGTCCAGGGAATTGGCAGCGATCGCCATGCGGTGCCGGCGTGGGGAAGCAGCAGGTTTTCGAGCAGGGCCGCGTCGATCCGGAGCTCGTCGGCGGTCGCAAGAAAGCAGTCCGAGGAGGGAATGCGCTCGGCGAAGAAACGCTCGAGACCCTCCATGATCGCCCCGACCGCCGCCTCCATCAGGGTGAGGCCGCGGCCAAGCGAGGTCACCTCGGAAAGCGCGGCCGGCTGGATGGCCTGCACCACCGGCAGACCGAGACGGTCGAGCCCGGTCAGGTCGGCGAGACGGGTGATGCCGGCCCGGCGGCTGAAAGGGAGTAGCCTGCGAAAACACGCCTCGGCGGCGCCGGGGTCGGCCGGCGTATCGAGCGGTTGCCTCAAGCCGGCGGCAAGCTCGTCGCGAAAGTCGGCAATCCGTCCGTCGATCGCCGGCGGGACAGGGGGCAGGCCTTCGGCCGTGTCAGCGTCCGATAACAACGCCCAGCTCCCGGGTTGAGCGGCTCGCCCTTTGCAGCAGAGCCATCGCACCCTGGCTTTCGGCGATGGTCACGGCGGTCAGCAGTTCGGCGGCGACAAGATTGGTTTTCACGTTTCCCTGAGCGCGCAGCACGGCCCGGCAGCGGTAGAGTTCGGAGAGCCAGTAGGCATGGCCGGTTTCCTTGGCCTGCCAGATGGCATCGGTGACGACGTCGATGGCCTGCTCATACTTGCCGGCAAGGCCGAGCAGGGTCGCGTGCATGTAGAGATAGATCGGCAGGTCGGCGACGGCGCCGAGATCCTTGAGCAGCGCCAAACCCTCGCCGAACATCTCATGGCCGGCGAGGAGGTCGTCGCTGTGGGCTTTGGCCCAGCCGCCGAAAAGCAGCGACATGCCAGCGAGCGACTGCATCTCATGTTGCTGGGCAAAGAGCTGCATCCGGCTCGAAACATCCGCCAGCCGCTCGAAATCGTCGCGGTAGAAGGCCGAGACCGCCTCGGTGTCGAGCGAATGGGCGGTACTCGGAACATGGCCGATGCGCTCGACCAGGCTGACCATGTCCGCAAGTGCTGTGTCCGAGGCCGAGCCCTGTCCCGTCAGCCAGAGCGACAGAGCGAGTTGTCCGAGGCCACAGACCTTGGCGTCGTGGCCGCCATAGAGCGTTCGCGCGGTTTCTGCCGATCGCTCGTCGTAGAGCGCAATCCCCGCCGTGATCGCCTCCTGCGTCTCCTTGTGCCGGCCGAGATTGAAGTCGATCGCCCAGATGCAATGCTTGACCTGCAGGGTGATTTCGCGATCTTCGGTGCCAAGCATCATCATCTGCACTTCGAGTGCGCGGTCGTGCATGACGAGAAAGTCAGGCCCGGTCAGCCACCAGCCCCAATAGATCGGAAACCACTTTGGCTGGTCTTCCTTCGGCTGGCGGCGGGCGATGGCGACGCCGTCTTCGTACAGCTTGCGGGCGGGCGGAGAATTGGCGCCGATGAGGCCAGTGAGGATCGGGCCGAGCCTGGTGAAGGCGGAAAGCCGCAAGGCGTCGACCGCCTCACTTTCGTCCATCTCGGCGCAAAGGGCGAGCGCGTGCTCCAGATGGTGGCGCGCCTCGATCATCGCCGAGCGGCCGGCACTCTCGGAGCCGGCGGCGATGAACAGCCGAATTGCCTCCTCCGTGAGCCCGGCGCGTTCCGCCTGGTCGGCGAGCCCGCCGGTGTCGATCCATTCCGCCAGCCCACGGTCGTCGCTGACGGCGTTGAACAGCCGCCGGTGCAGAACCTGCCGTTGGGTGCGCAGCAGTGCCTTGTAGATCGTTTCCTGGATCAGGGCGTGTCGGAAGCGGTAGATCACGGTTCCGCCGGTTCGGCCACGCGTCAGAAAGCCGGTTTCGCACAGCACATCCGCCGCACTCGCCAGTGACCGCCTGGCGAGATCCGGCAAAAGCGCGTGAAGCAGCGATAGCGTCGTACGGCCGCCGGCGATCGCCGCGGCTCGCGCCACGTCCCGCGCCGGTCCGAGGCGCGCGAGCCGTTCGTCGAGAATCCCTTCGAAGGCAAGCGCGTGCGTGTGAGAGACCTTGGCCTCGCCCTCATGCGCGATTGCCTCAGGAATATTCGCCGCATCCGCAGGCGCGATCTCCGTGATCCACTGGCAGATCTCCTCGATGAACAGCGGAACGCCGCCGGAAATCCGCTCCGTCGCCTCCAGAAGTTCCGGAAGTGCCGTGCGCTTGTGTGCCGGCCAACTCGCTTCGATCGCCTGCTTCGTCTCGCCGCGATTGAGTGGCTTCAACGACAGGTGCACCACGTCGGCACCGTCGGCCCAATCCATCGCGGTGCCGGGGCGCAAGGTGACGACGAGAAGGATGGGAAGCCGTGAAACTGTGCGGGCGATTTCCCCAAGGAGGTCCTGCGACGTCGGATCGATCCAGTGAATATCCTCGACCGCCATGATCAGCGGACCGCGGGCGCCGACGGTCTCCAGCGCATGGATGGTCGCCCGCCGGGCCCTGTCGCGGATTGCCTTGGGATCACTGCCGGAGAGGGACTCGTTTCGGCCCGCAGCGCCGAGCAGATACGAAAACAGTTCGGCGACGTCTGGCTCTTCTATGCCGTGGTGCGCGAACGCGGCGGCGACGGTTGTCGCCGCCAGGCGTGAGGGGCCAGCCGCCTTGGACGCCGTGCCGGGAAAGCCATGCATGAGCGGGTGAAGCGTGGAGCGCGCGCCGCCGGGCGCGCACTGAAACAGGAAGGCCCTCGATCGCTCCTTGCGGGTAAGCTTGCGGATCTCCCGCAAAAGCCGTGATTTGCCGATGCCGGCGTCGCCTTCGATCGCCAGGATCTGGCCTTTCCCGGCCAAGACCTCTTGCCAGCAACGGCCAATTGTCTCAAGCTCGGCGGCACGGCCGATTAAGGAACCGCCAAGCCGTCCGAAGGCGTAGAAGCGGGTGACTTCGGTACGATGTTCGAGCGCGCGCCAAACCCTTTCGGGCTCGGCAAATCCCCTTAGCGACCGGCTGCCCTCGAAGATGAAGGCGTAGGCGCGTCCAGCGAGGGTCTTCGTTTCCTCCGAGACGAGAATGCTGTCAGGGGCCGCGAGCGTTTCCAGCCGCATCGCCATGGCGAGCGCCGCCCCCGTCACCGGCTCCTGCGAAGGGACGTCCTCGCGCGGTTCCTGGACCAGCGCGATGGAGGTGGCGATGCCGACGCGGACATGCATGTCGCTGCGCCGCGCCTCGCGGCCGATGCGCCGGCAGGCCTCGATAACGTCGAAGCCAGCGCGAATCGCCAGCGACGCGGCATCGCGCGAGCCAAGTTCCGTCGGGAAAAGGGCAACACCGCCGTCACCGGCCTCGAGCCGCATCATGCCGGAACGCGCGACGATCGCCGACCGCACCGCCTGCTGAAAGGCGGAAATCAGCTCCTGGAAGTCCTCGATATCGAGTTGATGGAAAAGATTTGTCGATCCGACAAGATCGTAGCAGAGTGCCGTGATGAGGCGCCGCTCGCTGCCATGCTCCGCCGGCCGCGCACCCCCGCCCGGCGATTTTCGTGGGTGCTTCGGTGAATTGATAGGACTTTCGCTCGCCATCGCCGCCCCTTGCGTGTCTGCTAAATCCTGCACCTGACAGAGCGACTATAACACAGGCCGACACGATGTGTCGGTAGCCAAAAGTTGAAAGGAGATGGGATTGTACGCGGCACGAAATTCCGTGCGGCGGGGCAGACCCGCACGTCGAAATTACGTAACGATTTCAAAAAGAGTGTGTCGCCGTGGTGCTAAGTAGATATGCATCACGCAGTTTTTTCATGTAGGCCGTCTGCCATGATGGATCGCGATAGTCAGCTATCTGCAGAACGCCCATCCCCGTAAGGGGTTACGTCTCTGAATTTCTTGAAGAAGTTTTTGGCTGGGGAACCTGGATTCGAACCAAGATTAACGGAGTCAGAGTCCGTCGTTCTACCGTTGAACTATTCCCCAGCAGGAAGCGGCGCTTGGCCGGTTCGTCGGTGTGCGGCGCTTATAGCCAAACCTTCGCGACTTGCAAATAGTTTTTTCTGAAAAATTTGCAGCATGTTGAGTTAGCCACTTTTGGTCGCCGTTCGGAAAAAGACATTGGCGAATTGCGCTTGCGCTGTTATCCTTGGCGCAACGAAGCAATCAGACGCAGCAGCACGCCTTTTGGAGGCGGTGCGCCGCGAAATGGATAGAACGACCAATGGACCCCGATAGCGGCCGTATGCCGCCAGATGGCGGGGCGTCGGCCGGAGAGCGTGGGGCAGAAAAGCGGCCCCGTCGCAGGAAAGGGAAGCGCGGCGGCAAAAACCGCAATGCGAACGCTTCCCAACACGCGTCATCAGCCGTTCAGGCTGACCCGGCCGCGCGCCCAGAGAAAAAGCAGGACTCGTCAAGACAGGACGTGGCTAAACGCGATGCCGGGAAATCGGATGTCGCGAAGCAGGATCAGCCTGCGCGCAAACGTAAGCGCAGGCGCTCCAGATCTCATTACGGCGCATCGTCCGATCACATGTCACAGACTGCAGCCGGTGCTGCAGGACATTCCGGTGGCAAGCCGCATGCCGATGCTCGAGGCGGATCATCCCATTCTGCAGGCGCATCGAATGCCGGCGCAAGCGTGCAGCAGCCCCATCATGCGGGTGGCGAAGGCGCATCGCGGAATGATGGCAAAAATCACGGCGGCCAGTCTCACGGCGGTAGAGGGCGTGATCGGCGCAAGAAGAACCGGGCCGGTCGCGGACTCCAGGGGCGTCCCCTCACACAGGCCAAGGGCGCTCTGAACGGTGTTTCGCAGCCTGCGTTGACGCGGGCGATGTCGTCCTCCGAGCAGGGCAACAGCATCACCCCGGCGCTTCAGTCGGTCGAAGCGACGCTTCCCTTCCACGACGATCTTTATGCCGCGCTCGATCTCGGCACCAACAATTGCCGCCTGCTGATCGCCCAGCCGACGCGTCCCGGCCATTTTCGTGTCGTCGATGCGTTCTCGCGTATCGTGCGCCTGGGCGAGGGGCTGGCAGCCACCGGCCGGCTGTCGAACGACGCGATGGACCGTGCCGTCGAGGCTTTGCGCATCTGCGCCTTGAAGCTCGCCGCCAAGCCGATCCGCAAGATGCGGTTGATTGCAACGGAAGCCTGCCGCGCCGCCGCAAACGGCGAGGAATTTCTGGCGCGGGTGACTGCCGAAACCGGCCTTGAGCTGGAAATCATCGATCGTGAGACAGAGGCGCGGCTCGCCGTTTCCGGCTGCTCTTCGCTCGTGGGGCGCGAGGCGCGTTCGATCGTGCTGTTCGATATCGGCGGTGGCTCGTCGGAAATTGCCGTCATCCGCATCGCCGACAATCGCTCATCACGGCTTGCCAACCATATCACGCATTGGACCTCGCTGCCCGTCGGCGTCGTCACTCTGTCTGAGCGTTATGGTGGTCGCGATGTGACGCCGGATGTCTTCGAGGCGATGATCTGCGAGGTTCAGGGCATGCTGGCAAAATTCGATTGCCCGCCGCCTGAGGCTGTTGACAACGGCAGCGACTACGATTTCCACCTTATCGGCACATCGGGCACAGTGACGACGCTTGCCGGGGTCCATCTCGATTTGCCGCGTTATGACCGTCGCAGGGTCGATGGCCTGTGGCTGTCGGATGCGGAAGTCACCGCCATGCAGGCAAAGCTGCTCTCATGGGATTTTGCCGGTCGTGCTGCCAATCCGTGCATTGGCCCCGATCGGGCTGATCTGGTGCTCGCCGGCTGCGCCATTCTGGAGGCGATCCGCCGCCGTTGGCCAAGTCCCAGGATGCGGGTTGCCGATCGCGGGCTGCGCGAAGGGCTTTTGACCGATATGATGGCCGATGATGGCGTCTGGCGGCGCATTCGCTCGAGGAGATCGGGCTCGACAGGTTCCGGAGAGGTTTTGAGACGGCGATGACGAAGACACCGGTCGGAATAAACAGAACAGGGCGAAAGCTCGGCCAGAAGGTCAAGAAGGGCAAGCTGAAGGCGTCTTCACGCCGCTGGCTGGAGCGCCACATCAACGATCCTTACGTCCAACGGGCAAAGCTCGAGGGGTATCGCGCCCGCGCAGCCTTCAAGCTGCTCGAGATCGATGAAAAGCACCAGATCCTGAAAGGCGCCCGTCGCATCATCGATTTGGGCGCAGCACCTGGCAGCTGGTCGCAGATTGCCGCCAAGGTGACGAACTCGACGGACGAGGATCCGCGTGTCGCAGCCATCGACTTCCTCGAGGTCGATCCCTTGCCGGGTGTAAAAATCCTGCAGCTCGACTTTCTTGATGACAGCGCGCCTGCGCTTCTGAAGGAAGCGATCGGCGGAGTGCCGAACCTCGTGCTTTCCGACATGGCGGCGCCGACGACCGGCCATCACCGGACCGACCACCTGCGCACCATGCATTTGTGCGAAGTCGCGGCGCATTTCGCCATCGAGGTTCTGGCCGAAGGCGGCCACTTCCTGGCCAAAACCTTCCAGGGCGGCACGGAAAAGGATCTGCTGGATCTCCTGAAGAAGAACTTCAAGCAGGTCATCCATGTAAAGCCCGCGTCCTCGCGTCAGGAATCGGTCGAGATGTTCCTGCTTGCCAAGCACTTCAAAGGTCGCAGGGCAGAGGATGCCGACGCCGAAGTCGTTTCCGAGACGTCTGACGACTGATCCTTATTCTCCCGCTTCCGGCTGTGCGTCAGCCGGTCGCCGGCCCCGGTGGCCGGAAACATCCGCCCCTGTCAGCGGATCGAGCTTGATGAGCGGAATGATCGAAAACAGCGAGACCGCTGCCACGATGAAGAAGGCAAGGTGAAAATCTGCCAGCTGCAGATGGCTGCCTGAAAACATCGAGGACATCTCCAGGATGAAGGCGGCAAAGGCGACGCCAAGCGCAAGGCTGACCTGCTGCAGCGCGGATGCCATGGAAGTCGCCTGGCTCGCCAGTTCGTCTGAAATCTCCGAATAACCGAGTGCGTTGACGCCGGTAAAGAACAGCGAGCGGAACAGGCCTGCAGCCAGAAGCGCGCCGATGATCCAGATATGCGGCGTCTCGGGCGTGAAGAACCCGTTCACCGCCGTCATGGCCGCGCCGAGAACGCCGGCGACCATCAGCGCTGTGCGGAAGCCGGTGACGGCAAATACCCGCCGTGCCACGAACTTCACGGTCAGCGCGCCGATCGCACCTGAAAAAGTGATAAGGCCGGATTGGAACGGATTGAGCCCGAAACCGAGCTGCAACATCAGCGGCATCAGAAAGGGGATAGCACCGGTGGCAATCCGAAACAGCGTGCCCCCCGTTGTCGAGGCCCTGAATGCCCGATCGTTGAAAATCTTCAGGTTCAGGATCGGGTGAGGATGCAGCCTTGCATGACGCACATAAAGAAAGCACGCGGCAAAGCCGGCAAGCGTAGCACTGATGCCGACTGCGGGCGGCAGAGCCGGCAGGCCGATTACCGAAAGCCCGAAGACGACGCCGGAGGCCGCGACGGATGTCAGCAGGAAGCCAGTCCAGTCCATCCTGGCGGTTCCCATCGGCGGCACTTCGGGCAGGTATCTGCCGGTGAGGTAAAGCCCGATCACCCCGATCGGGACATTGATGATGAAGATCCAGTGCCAGGAAAAATAGGTGGTAATGAAGCCACCGATCGGCGGCCCCGTCAGTGGCCCGACAAGCGCCGGTATGGTCAAAAGCGCCATGGCGGAAACGAGATCGCTGCGCTTGGTTGTGCGCAAGAGAACCAGGCGCCCGACCGGCGTCATCATTGCCCCGCCCATGCCCTGTAGAAACCGTGACATGACGAACTGGACGACAGAATCGGAGATCGCGCAGAGGATCGATCCAATGATGAAAACGCAGATCGCCAGCCGGAACACTTTCTTCGCGCCGAACCGGTCCGACATCCACCCGCTGATCGGGATGAACATCGCAAGCGCCACCATATAGGAGGTTAGCGCCAGCTTGAGCGTGATCGGGCTGACGCCGAGATCGTTGGCGATTGTCGGAAGTGCGGTGGCGATCACAGTCGAATCCATGTTCTCCATGAACAGGGCGACAGCGAGGATGAGTGGAATGATACGATTCATGGAGACGGATGCCGTTATCTGACAGGCCCGAGGGACAAGAGGCCTGTAAACCTCCAAATCCGTTCTGCCAATGGACGTTCCGCGCCTTTTTGTTCATCGCGTCTATCGGGCTAGGTGTCACGTCTGCGTGAAAACGCGATTTTGAGCCATGATCATCGTCAACTTTTCGCTCGGGCGCGCTAACTTCGCGCCGACATCATTCGTCATGAGGGAACGGGATATGGCTGGAAACGGTATCGGAAGAAGAACTTTGCTGGGCACTGCGGGCTTCACGGTCCTCGGCGCACCGGCAATCATCGGCAACCGGGCGGCCTTCGCCCAGGACAGCAGCAAAGCGAGCAGCAATTTGGCAATCGATCGAGTTACCCCGCCCGATCTTCATAAGTTCAAGGTAGGCAGTTTCGAGGTTCTTGTCGTCAAGGATGGCGCACGCCCGTCCGGCGTCCCGAACGAAACCTTCGGCACCAACCAGTCCGCTGAAACCGTCGGCGCGCTTCTGTCCGACAATTTCCTGCCGACCGACCAGTTCGTCAACGGCTTCTCGCCGACCCTGATCGACACCGGTTCCGACGTTATCCTGTTCGACACCGGTTTCGGCCAGTCCGGTCGTGCGCAGGGTGCAGGCCGCCTGATCGAAGGCATGGCCGCTGCCGGTTACATGCCGGCGGACGTCACCATCGTCGTTCTGACCCATCTGCATGGCGATCATATCGGCGGCCTGATGGAAGATGGAAAACCGGCCTTCGAAAATGCCCGTTACGTTGTCGGCCAGAAGGAATACGATTTCTGGACCGATACTGCGCGTGTCGGCACACCTGCCGAAGGTGGCCACAAGGGCGTGCTCGCCAACGTCAAGCCGCTTGCCGAAAAGATCACCTTCATCGGTGATGGCGCAGATGTCGTCTCCGGCATCACCAGCATGGCGGCTTTCGGCCACTCGCCGGGCCACATGATCTTCAACGTCGAATCCGCCGGCAAGCGCCTGATCCTGACCGCCGATACGGCAAACCATTTCGTGCTGTCGCTGCAGCGCCCGGATTGGGAGGTGAAGTTCGATATGGACAAGGCCGCCGCCGCCGCAACGCGCAAGAAGGTGTTCGACATGGTCGCCACCGACAAGGTCGCCTTCCTCGGCTACCACATGCCTTTCCCGGCCGTCGGTTATGCCGAAAAGCAGGAGACGGGTTACCGCTTCGTGCCGAAGAGCTATCAGTTCGATATCTGATCGTTTCGGAACATAGCTTATGAGCTATGCAAACCCGGGTGGGCTGCCTCCCGGGTTTTTTCTATTCCCTAACTGTCATTAACGTGTTACCAGCCCTCGCCAACTTCCATGTATTTCATGCAGAAGCAACCGGATGAAGGATTTCCTTTTCCCGGAGGATTCTGCCTATCCAACTGAAGGAACTGGCAATGGCACGCATCGTAATCTCGGCAACCGGCGCGGAAGCGCTAACCTTTGACGACGTGCTTCTCCAGCCGGGGCACTCGGAAATCATGCCGGGTCAGACCAATATCTCCACCCGCATCGCCAAGGATATCGACCTGTCGCTGCCGATCCTGTCTTCGGCCATGGACACGGTCACCGAAAGCCGTCTGGCAATCGCCATGGCGCAGTCGGGCGGTATGGGCGTCATCCACCGCAACCTGACCCCGATCGAACAGGCCGAGGAAGTCCGCCAGGTCAAGAAGTTCGAAAGCGGCATGGTCGTCAACCCCGTCACGATCGGCCCGGATGCGACGCTGGCAGAAGCTCTGTCGCTGATGAAGGCGCATGGCATTTCCGGCATTCCGGTCGTCGAAAACGGTGGTCGTCCGGGCCGTCTGGTCGGTATTTTGACCAACCGCGACGTCCGTTTCGCTTCTGATCCGAACCAGAAGATCTTCGAACTGATGACCCGCGACAACCTCATCACCGTAAAGGATGGCGTCGAGCAGGCCGAGGCCAAGCGCCTTCTCCATTCGCACCGCATCGAAAAGCTGCTGGTGGTAGATAACGAAGGTCGCTGCATCGGTCTCATCACCGTCAAGGACATCGAGAAGTCGCAGCTCAATCCGAATGCCGCCAAGGATGCCCAGGGCCGTCTGCGTGCCGCCGCCGCCATCTCCACCGGCGACGATGGTGTTGAACGCGCTGAGCGCCTGATCGATGCCGGCGTCGATGTGATCGTCGTCGATACCGCCCACGGTCATTCCCAGAAGGTTCTCGACGCCGTTGCCCACGTCAAGAAGATGTCAAACGCCATTCGCATCATCGCCGGCAATGTCGCGACAGCCGAAGGTACCAAGGCACTGATCGATGCTGGCGCTGACTGCATCAAGGTCGGTATTGGCCCGGGCTCGATCTGCACCACCCGCGTTGTCGCAGGCGTCGGCGTTCCGCAGCTCGCAGCCGTCATGGCGGCTGTCGAGGAAGGCAACAAGCACGGTATCCCGGTCATTGCTGACGGTGGCCTGAAATTCTCCGGTGACGTTGCCAAGGCTATCGCCGCCGGTGCTTCGGCTGTCATGGTCGGCTCGCTGCTCGCCGGTACCGATGAAAGCCCGGGCGAAGTTTACCTCTACCAGGGCCGTTCCTTCAAAGCCTATCGCGGCATGGGCTCTGTCGGCGCCATGGCGCGCGGCTCGGCAGACCGTTATTTCCAGGCGGAAGTACGCGATACGCTGAAGCTCGTTCCGGAAGGCATCGAAGGCCAGGTTCCCTACAAGGGCCCGGTCTCGGCCGTGCTGCACCAGCTCGCCGGTGGTTTGAAGGCTGCCATGGGTTATGTCGGCGGCAAGGACATCAAGGATTTCCAGGAAAAGGCGACCTTCGTGCGCATTTCCGGTGCCGGTCTTCGCGAAAGCCATCCGCATGGCGTGACCATCACCCGCGAAAGCCCGAACTATCCGGGCGTAAGCTCTTAAGTCTGACGGGAAACTCTCCACCGATTTCAAGCGGGCCGGGCATTCAACCCGGCCCGTTTTCGTGCCAGAAGGTCGGAAACGTTGTAGGAGTATTACCCGATGATGACCGACACGACCGCCATGTTCTGGCCGATGATCGCCCACGCCTTTCTGGTCTTCATCCTCTATTACCTGCTGTCGATGCGCCGCGGCGCAGCCGTCAGCTCCGGCAGCGTAGATATCCGCCAGTTCAAGGAAAATCTCTCCGAACCGGCCGAAAGCCTGCTGGTCCATAACAACCTGAAGAACCAGTTCGAGCTGCCGATGCTTTTCCACGCCGGCGTGCTGGCGATCTTCATCTGCAATGCCGACAACATCATAACCATCGCGCTAGCCTGGATCTTCGTTATTTCGCGTTACGCGCATTCCTATGTGCACATCACCAGCAACCGGTTGCTTCTGCGCCGCCCGCTGTTCATGCTCGGCTTCATGGCGACAGTGCTGATGTGGGGCTGGCTGGCAATCTGGCTCGCCACCTCCTGAGACCTTTCCGCTCTCACGCACCCATCTTTTGTCACGCATAAGTGTAGCGCGGCTCTTCCGCGCTTCATCGCCTTGTCCGGCTGCTGCCCTACCTTCTTTCGCCTGTAGCGAGAGGAGCAGGCAATATGGACAAGGAGCCCAAAGTCACCCAGGCGATGATCAACGCCTATGACGAATACACGCATCTCCATCTCGATCGTCGCAGGTTCATGGAGAGGCTGACGGCACTCGCCGGATCCGGCGCCGCAGCGGCAGCGATCGCCCCCATGCTCGCCGCCAACGGCGCCCGCGCTGCGATCGTCGAGCCAAGCGACGATCGGCTGATGACGCAGGACGTGACCTTTCCCGGTTCGACCGGCGAGATGAAGGCCTATTGGGCCAGTCCGAAGTCGGCGACCGCCCCGCTCGGCTCCATCATCGTCATTCACGAAAATCGCGGACTCAACGAACATATCCGCGATGTCTCCCGCCGCGCGGCGTTGGAAGGCTTCAACGCGCTCGCCGTGGATTTCCTCTCTCCGCTCGGCGGAACGCCCATGGATGAGGACAAGGCGCGCGAAATGTTTTCGACGCTTGATCCTGCACAGACTGCGGCCGATGGCGAAGCGGCACGTGTCTGGCTTTCGAAACATGAAGGCGCCAACGGCAAGGTCGGCGCTGTCGGCTTCTGCTGGGGCGGTGGTCTCGTCAACCGCATGGCGGTCAACTCGCCGGACCTGAATGCCGGCGTTGCCTATTACGGCCAGCAGCCGCCGGCCGCCGACGTCCCAAAAATCAAGGCGCCGCTGATGCTGCATTACGGGGGGCTCGACGAGCGCATCAATCCCGGCATCCCCGCTTATCGCGAGGCGCTGGAAAAGAACGGCAAGAGCTTCGAGATCTTCGTCTATGAGGGTGTCAACCACGCCTTCAACAACGACACTTCGGCCGCCCGTTATGACAAGGCAGCCGCAGATCTCGCCTGGAGCCGAACGACCGGCTTCTTCAGGAAGTATCTCGCCTGACACCAATCTTGCCACACACAAGTGTAGCAGCCTTGCGACAGAAGCGGCGGCGGCAAACCCGCCGACGTTGACATGTGTCAGTTCGGCTTCTTTTCTCTCCACGGTCGCGGCGAGCAAGCGCTCAGCCGAATGTCATCGCTTGTGAGGAGGATGAAATGGCATCAACAATGAAGGCCGCCGTCGTACGTGCATTCGGAAAGCCGCTCGTCATCGAGGAAGTGGCGATCCCCGATCCAGGCCCGGGTCAGGTCCTGATAAAATACGAAGCAACAGGTGTCTGCCACACCGATCTTCATGCCGCCAATGGCGATTGGCCGGTAAAGCCCAATCCCCCCTTCATTCCCGGCCATGAGGGCGTCGGCTATGTCGCCAAACTCGGTGCCGGCGTCTCCCGTATCAAGGAAGGCGATCGCGTCGGCGTGCCGTGGTTACACACCGCCTGCGGCGCATGCTCGCCTTGCCGCACCGGCTGGGAAACGCTCTGCGGCAGCCAGCAGAATACCGGTTATTCCGTCAACGGCACGTTTGCGCAATATGGTCTGGCCGATCCGGATTTCTGTGGCCGCCTGCCGGATAATCTCGAATTCGGCGCAGCCGCTCCCGTGCTCTGCGCCGGCGTCACCGTCTATAAGGGGCTGAAGGAAACTGAGGTCCGGCCCGGCGAATGGGTGGTCATCTCCGGCGTCGGCGGCCTCGGCCATATGGCGGTTCAATATGCCAAGGCCATGGGAATGCATGTTGTGGCCGCCGATATTTTTGATGAAAAGCTGGATCTGGCGAAAAAGCTTGGCGCAGACATCACAGTCAATGGCCGCGATGCCGATGCCATCGAGCAGGTGCAGAAGGCGACCGGCGGCGTGCATGGCGCGCTGGTTACCGCCGTTTCGCCCAAGGCGATGGAGCAGGCCTACGGATTCCTGCGCTCCAGGGGCACGATGGCGCTGGTCGGCCTGTCACCGGGTTATATATCGCTGCCGGTGTTCGATACGGTTCTGAAGCGCATCACTGTGCGCGGCTCCATTGTCGGCACCCGTCAGGATCTTGAGGAATCGCTGGTCTTCGCTGGGGAAGGCAAGGTTGCCGCGACTTTCTCCTGGGACAAGCTGGAAAATATAAATGCCATTTTCCACCGCATGGAAGAGGGCAAGATCGACGGCCGTATCGTCCTAGACCTCGCGGCCTGATCCAGTATCGGGTGAGGGGTGCTCAGCGCCCCTCATTTCTGCTTCGGGGCTGTCTCGATAATCGCTGCCGCCAGGGCAGACATGTCCTCTGAACGCCCGCTGGATTTTCGCCATATCAATCCGATCTCGCGAGACGGAGCGGGATCGGCAAACGGCACGATTATCAGGTTGTTTCGGGCGGTTTCCGAGGCAAGCGCCATTTCGGGGATCAACGTCATTCCCATGTCGTGGGATACCATCTGCAGCAGCGTCGACATTGAGGTTGCGCCGAAATTGACGAGGCTCCTTTTGCCTGCGGCACTGCAGACTGCAAGCGCCTGGTCGCGCAGGCAGTGCCCTTCTTCAAGCAACAGCAGCCGGTCGGCATCCACCTGATTTTCCGTCATCGGCGAGGTCAGCACCTCCCGGTCGTTCTTCGCCATCGCCATGAAGAACCGGTCGGCGAACAAGGGCCTGACCTCAAGTGTCTCTGCTTCCACGGGCAGCGCCGCGATCACAGCATCTAGACGCCCGTCGAGAAGTTCGGCAACGAGCCGGTCGGTCACCGTCTCCTTCAGCTCGATCTCGATTTCCGGGTAGGCTTGACGCAGATGAGGGATCAGTTTCGGCACCAGATAGGGCGCGACCGTTGGAATGATGCCGATGCGGATCGGCCCGGCCAGGACACCGCTCTTGCGTCGCGCTGTTTCTTCCAGCTCGTCGACGGCGCCAAGGATGACACGGATGCGTGCCAGCACAGCCTCACCCTTGGCGGTCAAAAGCACGCCGGCGCGATTGCGCTCCACCAGTTGCGCGCCCAGATGATCTTCCATTTCCATGATCTGGGTTGAAAGCGCCGGCTGGCTGACATGCACCATCGCCGCCGCCTTGCCGAAATGCCGCGTGGCAGCAAGCGCCTCGAAATAGCGCATCTGGCGAAGTGTGAGCATGATAAGAAATTCCAATCTAACGGCGACTATGCCGCACCTCAAGCTTATGAGGTGAGAGTGTCTTCTTCAACCGTTACAGCATGTCCCCCGAAAGCGTCACCGGTTTCGGGGGACATGCGCAAAAACAAAGAGCTAAAACACGGCAAGCGAATCTGAAAGATCGCGACGTGCTTTAGCAGCCGCGTTGGAAAATGAAACGCTGACGGTGATCTCACCACCCCGTCATCACTTGGCCCGATCGAGCTCGCGCCTGTCGGGCAAAGCTCTTCACCTCTCCGTCCAGATCGTCGGGCAGGGCGGCAGGCGAGATGTTGTCGAGGCAGGCGGTGATATGGTCGGTGATCGCGTTCATCAACGACGGAGAAAGCCCCGGCCGCTTCATCAGGCCGATCTGCACCGGCGGCAGCGGCGGAAAACCGTCTGCGGCCGTCAGCACCTTCATGCCCGGCCGAAGCGCCGATTCCGGCAGAACAGACACCGCCATACCGGCAAGGATCGCAGCCGCAATGACGGTCGAAGACCAGCTGGTGAACAGAACCTGATATTCGCGCCCATCCGCGTCCAGTGCCGAACAGGCAAGCTGGCGCCACAGACAGTCACGACGTCCCACCGCAAGCGGCACCGGCGCATCGTCCTTCAGCGGATGGTTGGCTGATGCCACCCAGCACAGCGGCTCGGTGCGCACCACGTCGGAAATCCGCTGCCGCGGGTTATGGGTGACGAGCGCGATATCGAGTTCGCCCCGCGCCATCTTTTCGCCGAGGCTGACCGACGGCTCGCAGACGATATAGAGCTCCACATTCGGATGCGTCTTGGCGAACCGGCCGATGATTTCCGGCATGTAGCGATCGGCATAATCGTCGGGAGTGCCGATCCGGATCGTGCCCTCCAGCCGGTTGTCGTCGAAGGCGGCGATCGCCTCGTTGTTCAGCCGGATGATGCGCCGGGCGTAATTCATCAGCTTCTCGCCCTCGGCGGTCAGGCGGTTGCCGCGCCCGTCCTTGGCAAACAGCTGCTTGCCTATCCGCTCTTCAAGCCTGCGCATCTGCATCGACACGGCAGATTGCGTCTTGAACACCCGGTCCGCAGCCTTGGTGAAGCTGCCGGTGTCGATAATGGCGATGAAAGTATGCAGCTGGTCGATATCGAGAGGAGCGGACATGAGCGTCATCCATCAGTGAACTTGATAATCATCATTAGAAACATTCGTTGGACTGATCAATACGATTAACCGATAACACCTGCAATTCTCGAACAGAGGCGCTGTCGCAAACGGCGCAAATGTCTCACCGGCAATCCGCCCGCATTGGCAGTCGGAAAGCCTTTGACCGTGCCCGATGAAAGGATACCCCGATGAGCACGACCGAATGCGGAACCGATTTGAAGCTTGTGAAGGCTCCGGCCACAGCGCAGTCTGCAATTTTCCAGACGGCCGTGTTCGTGCGCATCAAATCCGCATGGCGCGCCATCCGTAACCGCATTGCGGCACATCCGCTTTTTGAATTGGATGATCATATGCTCGACGATATCGGACTTAGCCGCCGTGATGTCGTGACCGCACTTGATCGTTCCGCCGCGCTGGATGATCCGTCTCTGCTTCTGGCAAGAGCCGCTCGCGAGCGCGCCCGCACGCGGTTCGCCCGGCCGCCAGCTCGCTGACCGCGTGCATCAATTTGAGTATGATTTTCCCCGCAGGGTAAGCCAATAACCCTGCCTCTTGCCCGGCCGGACACCCGCGCCGGGCCTTTTTTTATTTTGTGTAGAGCAAAGAAAAGCCCGCCGAAGCGGGCCTTTTCATCAATACTGGTATTCGTCGAAGACCGGCTCCACCGAGCTATTCCAGCGGCCGTTGAACAACCCGAGCAGGTCGTCGGCAAGCGTCGCCTTCTTCGCCAGCACTTCCTCGAGTGGCTGCAGGAACACACTTTCGTCCTGGCCGTCACCGTTCAGTTTCGCCCGCGCCTTGAGGCCAGCCGTCGAAATCCGGACTGTATCGCGCGCCACATCCAGAACCGGACGGCCCTTGATCGTCGCGGCGAGACCCTGTGCCGGAACGGCATCGCGCATCGCCACGACATCCTCGAATGTCCAGTCTGCCGTCAGCGCCTCGGCTTCGGCAAGTGCTGCATCGTCATAGAGCAGGCCGACCCAGAAGGCCGGCAGTGCGCAGATCCGGCGCCACGGGCCACCGTCTGCGCCGCGCATTTCAAGAAAACGCTTCAGACGAACGTCGGGGAAAAGCGTCGAGAGGTGGTTCGTCCAGTCGCCCATGTTCGGTTGCCAGTCGGCCACCTCGCCCTTCAGCGCGCCGGCCATGAACTGGCGGAAGGTCACATGCGTGCAGTCGTGATATTTGCCGTCGCGAACGATGAAATACATCGGCACGTCGAGCGCCCATTCGACATAATGGTCGAAACCGAAATCCGCATCGAAGACGAAGGGCAGGGTGCCGGAGCGCCGGTTGTCCGTATCGCGCCAGATATCGCCGCGCCAGGAGAGAAGACCGTTCGGCTTGCCTTCGGTAAACGGCGAGGAGGCGAAGAGCGCGGTCGCGATCGACTGCAGCTTCATCGATACCCGCATCTTGGCGGCCATATCGGCCTCGGAGGAAAAGTCGAGGTTCACCTGGATCGTGCAGGTGCGGTACATCATGTCGAGCCCCTTGGCGCCGACCTTCGGCATGTAGCGGGTCATGATGTCGTAGCGGGATTTCGGCATGCGCGGCGTCTCGGCCAGCGACCACTTCGGGCTGCCGCCGAGGCCGAGAAAACGGATGCCCATCGGCTCTGCGATCTCTTTGACCAGCGCCAGATGCTTGTTGGATTCCTTGCAGGTCTCGTGGATCGTTTCCAGCGGCGCGCCGGACAGTTCGA
Organism: Aliirhizobium wenxiniae; assembly: GCF_014201355.1. Classification (GTDB taxonomy): domain Bacteria; phylum Pseudomonadota; class Alphaproteobacteria; order Rhizobiales; family Rhizobiaceae; genus Neorhizobium; species Neorhizobium wenxiniae. The sequence continues at coordinate 858,202 of NZ_JACHEG010000002.1, read as the reverse complement.
ACTGCCCGCCGGGCTCGATCGAGATCGCGCCCATGCCGGACTGTTCACCAAGCCCGATGATGTTTTCGCCGTCCATGATCGGCTCCCAGCCGAGCCTTTCCTGCATGCCCTTCAAAAGCGCGGAAATGCTGGCATCGCCGAAATAGGGAACCGGGCTGTTATCCTTGCGGAAGAACACGAATTTCTCGTGTTCCGTGCCAATGCGGAACTTGTCTTTCGGGCGCGAGCCCTGTGCCAGATAGGCGGAAAGCTCGGAGACCGAGGAAAGTGGTGTCTGGTCGGTCGTGTCGCGCGCCATGAAAATACCTTGGTCGGAATGTCTGATTGATAAGCCAGACTGATTATCGTCCGGCTGATTGGACTGGATTCATCTGCGGTGCAAGCGAATTTGTTTCAAGATCAGTTCAGAAAAACAGTGCCATCTGTTGCGCTTTGGCAAGTCTGCAATGGCCGTCCTTTACTTCCAATCCCCGATCGCCGCCTGAATGACCGCCAGTGCTGCAACCGCCGCCGTATCAGCCCGTAGGATCCGCGGCCCGAGCGGTATCGCCGTCACGTAGGGCAGCGAGCGCAAGAGGCTGCGTTCCTCCTCCGAAAATCCGCCCTCCGGGCCAACCAGCAGCGCAAGCTTTTTCTCTTTTACCTTGGCCAGAATCGGCAGCGGGTTCTGGCCCTCGTCGCCTTCATCACAAAAGATGATCCGCCGGTCTTCAGACCAGCGCTCGAGTATATCGGCAAGCTTGCGCGGTTCGCAAACCTCCGGGATCGACAGCACGCCACACTGTTCGGCAGCTTCCGTCACATTCGCTCTCAATCGGTCGAGATTGGTGATCTTGCCCTGCACATGCTGGGTCATCACCGGCTGCATCGTACCGGCACCCATCTCCACGGCCTTCTGCACCAGATAATCCAGCCGGCCGACTTTTAGCGGCGCAAACAGATAATGCAGGTCGGAGGTCTCCGGCTGCGGCCTTGTCTGCTCGATCGGCTGAAGCACGATCTTCTTGCGGCTGGGGAAGGTGATCTCGGCCAGCCATTCGCCGTCGCGCCCGTTGAAGACCAGAACCTTCGCACCGGCTTCCAGCCTCAGCACGTTGGCGAGATAGTTGAACTGCTCGCTCGATACCTCATACAGGCTGTTGGCAGACAGGGGAGCATCGACGAAAAGCCGCTGAAGGCGAAAATTGGCGCGCATGATCTTCTCTTACAAAAACAGCGCAAACATAACCGTAGCAATGATCGCCGCAAGGCCCGCCGCGGCCGGAAGCGTGATAATCCAGGCAACGAGAATGCTCAGGATATGCGAACGGCGCACCAGGTAGCGCCGTTTCATCTCGTCGTCATTGTGCTCGCCAGCCTCGCGCTCTTCAGGCTCGAGCTGGATGTCCCTGCCGGACCGTACCCGCATATATTCGTAACGCCGCTTGGAATTGCGGGTATACCATTCGCGGAAAAGCCCGACGCCGAACACTGCGCCGACAGCAATATGGGTGGACGAGACCGGCATGCCGATCCAGGAAGCGACGAGCACCGTCAGTCCCGTCGACAGCGAGACGCAATAGGCCCGCATCGGGTTGAGCTTTGTGATCTCGGCACCCACCAGCCGCACCAGTTTTGGCCCGTAAAGCAGAAGCCCGAGCGAAATGCCCAACCCGCCGATCACCAGTTCCCACAGTGGTACGCCGGGCATCCGGTGCACGCTGCCGGTGGCCACGTCCTGAACCGCTCCGACGATCGCCGCCAATGGTCCGATCGCGTTCGACACGTCATTCGCTCCATGCGCAAACGACATCAGCGCCGCCGACAGGATCAGCGGAATGCGAAAGAGCTTTCTGAGCGACTGGTTACGGTTTTCCAGCCCCTCCGCCTGCCGCGCAATCACCGGGATCAGCACCCGCCAGGCGATAAGACCGGTCACGACCGTCACCAGGCTTGCCAGATAAGGCGAGGGTGCACGCAGCTGGTTGCCGCCGACAAGTGTCAGATAGCCCGCAAATACCCCGGTCATGATACCGATCAGCACCGGCACCCATGTCTTGGCTGAAGTGATCTTGTCTTCGCGGTAGATGATCGTTTCCTTGACCAGCAACAGGAAGGCCGCGGCGATCATCGCTCCAAGCACCGGTGAGACGACCCAGCTTGCGGTAATGCCCGCGACCAGCCCCCAGTTGATCGCGCCGAAGCCGGCGGCGGCGATGCCGGCGCCCATCACCGCACCGACGATCGAGTGGGTGGTCGAGATGGGCGCGCTCGCCCAGGTCGCGATGTTGATCAACACGGCAGCGGCAAGCAGCGCCGCCATCATCGCCCAGATCAGCACGTTAGGGCTGGAAATCAGCGCCCCGTTGGTGATGCCGCTGGCAATCGTGGTGGCGACATTGCCGCCGGCAAGTACCGCGCCTGCCACCTCGAAGACAGCCGCCAGTGCAAGGCCGAAGCCCATCGTCATGGCGCGCGCACCGACGGCGGCACCGATATTGTTGGTCACGTCGTTTGCGCCGATGTTCATCGCCATATAGCCGGCCAGTGCCGCAGCGGCGATGACGATGACGGAGCCGGATGTGCCTGTCACATAGGTCGAAGCAAAAATCGCGGCCAGAATGATGAAGAGCAACGCCACGCCCGGACCGGCAAGTCCGCGCGCCGTATGCCGCGCGGCGTCTTCCACCGAGGAGAGTTTCTCCAGATCCTTGTCGAGCGTCGGTTTTGCCAGACGCGGCTTCTGTTGGGCCATGCTTCGTTTTATCGGTAGGGAGCGGCGCTTGGATATCTTGCTCCGGTTTATCCCGAAGCTTTTTTAGCGCTCGCTTTTGAAGAGATTATGATCTTGGGCCGAAGAGCTTGCTCAGCCCGTGGCTTTTATGGCGAGAGTGCCAACCGCGGCGAGATCCTGAACCGGTTTGCGCATCTTTTCGGCAAACTGCAGCATCAGGATTTTCAGTTCCGGCTCATTCACCCGGTTGGAGGCCTCTTCGGGAGAAACCCACTCGATCTGCCGCACGCCTTTTTCCTTGAAGTCCTTGCAGCTGCCTTCGACCTTCAGGAGGTGAACCTGCACGCGCACCGGCACCTTGATGCCGTTATCGAGACCCTTGCGGTAGTGGTAAAAGCCGAAAGGCTTTTTCTCGGCCTTGCCCTTGACGCCGACCTCTTCTCTGGCTTCCTGCTCGGCGACCTGATGCGCCAGCTTGTTTTCCATGGGCCAGCCCTTGGGAATCACCCACCGACCGGTATCGCGGCTGGTGGCAACCAGAACCTCGAATTCGCCGCGCTTGGCAGCGCGATAGCAGATCGCAGCATATTGCTGGCGCGGGGGGCGCTGCACCATGAGACGAAGATTGCTGGCGATACGGTTCATTAGGCCCAATTTAGAAAACACCTCCGAGAGTTTCATTTTACTAATATAATGATTGCGCCAGGATTAACGAGGTGTCGGGATCGAATTTGATCGTGAATCACCCGTTAAAAACCCTTACTCAGCTAAATATAAGGGGGTCGATAAACTGAGACGTCAACAGCTTATTGCACACCTGTTCAACTTTCCTCGAAATGTTGCCGAAATGTGCATGGCGAACGCATCGAAGCAACATTCATCAAGAATAAGTTGAAGCGTCCCGGCGTCATGAAATAGGTTGCGATTGAGACATGCGAGGGAGGAATGCATGCCGCAGCCAATCCAGTTTCTGCCGCCGAAGCAGGATGTCCTGTCTCGCAGGGCAACCATCATCGATGATCTGCGCGGCCTTCTGCCGGCCGATTGCGTCATCCATGAGGCGCGAGAGCTGGTTCCCTTCGAAACCGATGCCTTCATCAGCTATCGCCGCATGCCGCTCGCCGTCGTTCTACCACGCACCACCTCGCAGGTGGCGGCGGTGATGAAATACTGCCATCGCTACGGTATCCCGGTCGTGCCGCGCGGCGCCGGTACCTCGCTTTCGGGCGGCGCCATCCCGCAGGAGGATGCGGTCGTGCTCGGCCTGTCGCGCATGTCGCGCATCATCGAGATCGACTATGCCAACCGCACCGCGACGGTGCAGGCCGGCGTCACCAATCTGAGTATTTCCGAAGCCGTGGCGGTGGATGGTTTCTTTTACGCACCCGATCCCAGTTCACAGCTTGCCTGCACCATCGGCGGTAATATCGGCATGAATTCCGGCGGTGCGCACTGTCTGAAATACGGTGTCACCACCAACAATCTTCTCGGCGTCAAGCTGGTCCTGGTCGATGGCCAGGTGATCGAACTGGGCGGCAAGCATCTGGATGCTGCTGGTTATGATCTCCTGGGTCTCGTCTGCGGTTCGGAAGGCCAGCTCGGCATCGTCACCGAGGCGACGGTTCGCCTGATCGCCAAACCGGAAGGCGCCCGCCCGGTTCTGTTCGGCTTCTCGACATCTGAGGAAGCCGGCGCCTGTGTGGCCGATATCATCGCCGCCGGCATCATCCCGGTCGCCATCGAATTCATGGACAAGCCGGCGATCGAGATCTGCGAGGCCTTCGCCAAGGCCGGTTATCCGCTGGATGTCGGCGCACTCCTGATCGTCGAGGTCGAAGGCTCGGAAGCGGAAATGGATGCCACGCTGGAAAACATCGTCGAGATCGCCCGCCGACATCAGGTCATGACCGTGCGCGAATGCCAGTCGGCAACCGAGGCGGCACTGATCTGGAAAGGCCGCAAATCCGCCTTCGGTGCCACCGGCCGCATCGCTGATTACATCTGCATGGATGGCACGGTGCCGCTCGGAAAGCTCTCTTATGTGCTGAAAAAGACGTCGGAAATCATCGATCGCTTCGGCCTGCGCGTCGCCAACGTCTTCCATGCGGGTGACGGCAACATGCACCCGCTGATCCTGTTCAACGCCAATGACCCTGAAGAGGCGATGAAGGCCGAAGAGGCCGGCAACGAGATCCTGAAACTCTGCGTCGATGCCGGAGGTTGCCTCACCGGCGAACACGGCGTCGGCATCGAAAAACGCGACCTGATGCGCCATCAATATACGCCGGCCGAGCTTTCGCAGCAGATGGCGGTGCGCGCAGCGTTTGACGAGGGCTGGATCCTCAATCCGTCAAAAGTGTTTCCGCTGGAGGGGAGGGGATGAGGTCTATGTTTTCGATTGGCGTCTCATTCCGTGACCACCACCTGAAAGCAAGGCGGGGAGCATCCCCCGCATGCTGATCCCCAATACCGAAGCCGATGCCGCCTATGTCATTCGCAATGCTGCAGCCGATCGCAAGCCGCTTGCGATCTGCGGCAACAACACCCGTGGTTTTTCCAGGGCGAACCAGCCAGCCGAACCGATCAGCTCCCGCGGCCTCACCGGCATCGTCGATTATGATCCCGCCGAAATGGTGATGACGGTCAGGTCCGGCACGCCGGTTTCCGAGGTGGAAACGGCCCTTGCCGCCAACCGCCAGATGATGGCTTTCGAACCCATGGATCATCGCGGCATTCTCGCAACCAAAGGCGAGCCGACCATCGGCGGCGTCTTTGCCGCCAATGTTTCCGGCCCCCGCCGTTTCACCGCAGGGGCAGCCCGCGACAGCCTTCTCGGTCTCCGCTTCGTCAATGGCCGCGGCGAAATCATCCGCGCCGGCGGCAGGGTGATGAAGAACGTCACCGGTCTCGACCTCACGAAGCTGCTTGCCGGCTCGCGGGGCACGCTCGGTTTCATCACCGAAGTCACCTTCCGCGTGCTCCCCGTTCCGCCTGCCGTGGAGACGGTTGTCATCTCCAGCCTCGACGACGAGATGGCGGCAAAGGCGATGGCTGCGGCCGTGGCCTTGCCGGTTGAAATCTCAGGCGCGGCACACCTGCCGGCCAGTGTCCGCTCCCGCTTCATCAACGGTCGCCTGCCGGACGGCGAGGCGACGGTATTGCGGCTTGAAGGGCTTGGACCATCCATAGAGGTCCGGGCGCAAAAACTTGCCGCCGTCATGGAGGCCTTCGGGCCGGTGGCGACGCTCGGTATGGAACGGAGCCTCACGCTCTGGCGCGAGATCCGCAACGTTGTCCCTTACGCCGATGGCACGGAAAAACCGCTCTGGCGGGTCTCGGTCGCCCCGAGCGCCGGTTATCACCTGGTCTCGGCACTGCGGCTGGAGGCCGGCATCGATGCCTTCTACGACTGGCAGGGAGGACTGGTCTGGATGCGCATGGAGGCAGACCCCGAAGCCGAACTTGTCCGCCGCTACATCCGCGCACTCGGCGGCGGTCACGCAACCCTGATCAGGGCATCGGAAGCGGCACATGCCGAAATCCCGACCTTTGAGCCGCTGCCGGATGCTATTGCTGCGCTTTCTGCGCGCGTGAAGGAAAAGCTCGATCCGGCGGGAATTTTTTGTTCGGGGAAAATGGGGGGATGATGATGACTATGCGACTGCGTTACCCCCCTCTGCCCTGCCGGGCATCTCCCCCACAAGGGGGGAGATCAGCTGGGCGCATCTTCTTGCCCCAAGCGAACCTGGGCGAAATCACCGCTTGTGATGTGGTCGGAGAAATGGGCGAAGGTCCAGCCGCTTGTGATCTCCCCACCTGTGGGGAGCTCGAAGAGCGGGACGAGACACGTGGCTCGGCCCGGGCAAGCCGGCAGGGCAGAGGGGGGTTGGCAACCTCGACCATCCGAGGGACCTTCTGATGCAAACATCCTTCACCCCCGAACAGCTCGAAGATCCGCACGTCGCCGAATCCGAAAAGATCCTGCGGCGCTGCGTCCATTGTGGCTTTTGCACCGCCACCTGTCCCACCTATGTGACTTTAGGCAACGAACTCGACAGCCCGCGCGGCCGCATCTACCTGATCAAGGACATGCTGGAAAACGGCCGTGCGGCGGATGAGGAAGTCGCCACCCATATTGACCGGTGCCTCTCCTGCCTCTCCTGCGTCACCACCTGTCCCTCCGGCGTCGACTACATGCATCTGGTCGATCATGCCCGCGTCCATATCGAAAACACCTACAGGCGCCCGCTGATCGACCGGTTGATCCGCAGCCTGCTTGCCGCCGTTCTGCCCTATCCGGCACGCTTCCGCACGGCGCTGACGCTGGCAAAATTCGGCCGCCCTTTCGCGCCGTTGTTGAAGCAGGTCAAGGCGCTGAGGCCACTCGCCGCCATGCTCTATCTCGCACCGCAATCTGCACCAGTGCGGCAGGAAACGGTCATGCGCGGCGCCCAGCCCATTCGCGGCATAAGGCGGGGGCGGGTGGCGATCCTCTCGGGCTGTGCGCAATCCGTGCTCGATCCGGGCATCAATTCAGCAACAATCCGGCTTCTCGCCCGCTTTGGTATCGAGGTCATTTTGCCTGAAGGCGAGGGGTGTTGCGGCGCGCTTGTTCATCATATGGGGCGTGAGGAGGAGGCGCTCGATTTCGCCCGCCGCAACGTCGATGTCTGGACACGCGAGATCGACAACAAGAGCCTCGACGCGATCATCATCACCGCATCCGGCTGCGGCACGACCATCAAGGATTACGGCCACATGCTGCGGCTCGATCCGGCCTATGCGGAAAAGGCGGCAAGGGTATCGGCGCTGGCCAGCGACATTACCGAATATCTCTCGACGCTCGATCTGCCGCGGCAGGAACAGAGACGTCTCAACGTCGCCTATCACTCCGCCTGCTCCATGCAGCACGGCCAGAAGATCACGCTGGCACCCAAACTGCTGTTGAAGAATGCCGGCTTCACCGTCCGCGATCCTGCGGAAGGGCATCTCTGTTGCGGCTCCGCTGGTACCTACAACATCCTCCAACCGGATATCTCTGCCGAGTTGAAGGCCCGCAAGGTGAAGAATATCGAGGCGACGAAACCGGATGTCATCGCCACCGGCAATATCGGCTGCATGACCCAGATAGGCTCGGGCACGGCCATTCCGATCGTCCACACAGTGGAATTGCTGGATTGGGCTTATGGCGGCGAGAAGCCGGCGAAACTCACTTTTGCGAAGGAACCGGCGAAGCATTGAGCCAGTCTGGAAACTCGGCAACCCTCCTTCGTCATGCCCGGCTTGTCCGAGCATGATGGCGAGATGGGAGGGGCATCTTGCCTACAGACTTGCCTTGCGAAAGGCACAGGATCGAGAAGTGCTTCCGCTCAGAACCTGTAGTTCACGCCGAAATTCACCGCATTGGTGAGGATTTCCGTCTTGAGCTTGCCGCCATTGTCGATATCGACATCGACCCAGGAGTAATTGCCCTTGTATTCGGCGAAGGCCGACCAGTTATCGGTGAACTGGTAACGGAGGCCGGCTTGTGCTTGCACTGTCGCGCCGCCGAACTGGTAGTCGAAAGTTGTGCCGCTTGCGCGGGTAACTTCCACATGCGGCACGTTGATGCCAACGCCGGCGCCCAGATAAGGCGCCCACTTGCTGCCTTCGATGTCGAACTTGTAAAGCGCGTTCACGGTCAGAAGGTTGAGGCCGTCGGTGAATTCGAAATGGTCCCAGCCGCTACGATCCAGCGTCTTGTCATCGGCATAGACCTTGGCATGGGTATAATCGAGCGAGATGCCCCAGTTTGCGAGCTGGCCCTCGTCGAACCAGTATGTGCCGCGCACACCCCAATAGGGCGGGTTCGCAAACGGCTTGGTATCCCAGCCGGCACGGAAATCCGGACCGTCGGAAACCGTTATGTCGCTATGCGGCGAGGTCTGGTAACCGCCATAGCCTGATATTTCGAAATCGCCCGAAAGCGCGGGCCACGCGAGAAACGTCAGGTAGGCTGCTGAGGAGAGGAATGCTGTCGCGAAAATGCGCATGGTTCGGTCCGCTCGAATGTCGATGGTCCGAGATAGCGCGGCGATATGACATGGATGTAACCAAGATGTGTCATATGAGCATCAGCTTGTGATTTGCGTGAGGGGCGATCCCGGATCGCCCCTCCGCCATCATGTATCAACCGCCAAAAATCGTGCGGAAAATGTCGATGCCACGATCCTTGAAGGCAACGTCGCCGGGCTTTGATCCGGGTCCGATAACGACGACCTTGGAGCCGACCGGAGCGCGGGCATAAAGATGCTCGACATCCTTGTTCATCATGCGGATGCAGCCGGAAGACAGGTTGAGGCCAATCGACCAGGGCTGGTTGGTGCCGTGGATGCGGAAGATCGTGTCTCGGCCACCCTTGTAGAGATACATGGCGCGGGCGCCGAGCGGGTTGTCCGGACCGCCGGGCTGGACTGCCGGCAGCTTGATGCCGCGGCGGGCTTCGCGGGCGCGCATTTCAGCCGGCGGCGTCCAGGTCGGCCATTCAGCCTTGCGGCCGATCGACACCACACCCGACCAACCGAAACCTTCGCGGCCGACACCGATGCCGTAACGCGTCGCGCGGTTCTTGCCTTCGACGTAGTAGAGGAACTTGTTGTTGGTATCGACGATGATCGTGCCGGGCGCTTCGTTGGTGGTGAAGCGCACGCTTCGGCGCTGGAATTTCGCCGGAACTTCCTTGTTGCGAACCTTTGGCGCGACATCGCTGGCGGTCGATTGAGATTGAGCGCTGGCGGTTTCGACCGGTGCCGTCGTGGCGATGGCCGCAAGCATCATGCCGGCCACAGCCAGCAGCAATTTAGGCGATTTCATCCTTACCCCTCATACGGATCTGATCCAAAAGACGGGGCAAAATGTCCCGGCTTGGCTGGTAGGGCAAGTCAAAGAGGCAAGAATATGGGCAGGCTGTGGATAATAAAACGGCCGGATCGTGTCGATCCGGCCACATGAATAGATGCCGAAGGGCGTAAAACCTAGATCACGATGACCTTGGTTCCGACATCAACCAGTCCGTAAAGATCGGTGACATCCTCGTTGCGCATGCGGATGCAGCCGGAGGAAACCGCGCTGCCGATCGTCCAGGGCGCGTTGGTTCCGTGGATACGGTAGAGTGTCGAGCCGAGATACATGGCGCGCGCACCGAGCGGATTTTCCGGGCCGCCATCCATGCGCGCCGGCAGGTAATGACCTTTGGCGGCCTCGCGGGCGATCATCTCCTGCGGCGGCACCCAGGTCGGCCATTCCGCCTTGCGGGTCACCTTGTGCTCGCCGGCCCATTCGAAACCCGGCTTGCCGACGCCGACGCCGTAACGCTTCGCCTGTCCGCCTTCCATCACGAGATAGAGGAAGCGGTTATTGGTATCGATAACGATCGTGCCCGGCTTTTCCTTTATGTCATAAGCCACCATCTGGGGCAGGAACTGTGGTTCGATCTGGCTGCGGATGGCGCGATTGGGGCGTACGGCCACCTGCTGCACCTGGCTATCGCTATTGCCGAAAATGCCACGGCGCACGACCGGCGTGCGGGCCGGTTGCTGAACTTCCGCCTGTTGCGCGACACCGGCACGGCTTGGTGCTGCCGGGTAATAGTTGCGCTGGCCGGTCACCACGGCCTGCGGCTTCATCTGGCGCTGAGGCTGGACTTGTCTTTGGCGTGCCTGCGGCTGGGCACCGAGCTGTATCAGCCATGGGGCTGCGAGATCTGGGCTGACCACGATCGGCGGGCGTTCGCGATAACGATCATCCGCCAATGCGGAACTGGAAAACAGGGCAGCAAGGCCCAGCGCGAGAAGAAGTTTCGCCTTCATGTCGGATCCACTCGTTACAATCACCGAAAGGCGGTACCCCCGCCAACTGGGCAGAATGGTGAACGCAAGCTCAAAGCGAATGGTAAACGGGTGGCGCGTTTCATGCGTCAAATCCGATATAGCTTCCGGCAAGGTTAGCCGGCGGTTTCGAGACATGGTTGCCTGAAACTGAAACCGGCGATACTGCCGTTAACGATTCAGATTTTGGAAACGGGGCATATGGTCTGGGAGAAGGAAATGGCGGGCATCATTACGGGAGAGGATGGCAAGGGCCGCTGCTTCTGGCATGGCGGGCTGGAGGATTACCGCCGTTACCACGACGAAGAATGGGGCCGCCCTGTCACCGACGATATCCGCCTGTTCGAAAAGATTTGCCTCGAAGGGTTCCAGTCTGGCCTTTCCTGGCTGACGATCCTGCGCAAACGCGAGAATTTCCGCGCAGCTTTTGCCGGGTTCGATTTTCACAAGGTGGCGGAATTCGGTGAAGCCGACATCGAGCGGCTGGTGACGGATGCGGGTATCATTCGCCATCGCGGCAAGATCGTCTCGACCATCAACAATGCGCGCCGCGCGATCGAGCTGCAGCAGGAATTCGGCTCGCTCGCCAAATTCTTCTGGAGTTTCGAACCCGGCGCGGATCAGCGCCCGGCTACGCGCGATCTCGAAACATTGCGCGCCAATCCGACCACGCCGGTCTCCGTTTCGCTTTCCAAGAACCTCAAGAAACGCGGCTGGACCTTTGTCGGCCCGGCGACGATCTATGCCTTCATGCAGGCCATGGGCATGGTCAACGACCATATCGACGGCTGCTTCTGCCAGAGCGAGGTGGACGAGATGCGGCTTCGCTTTAAGCGGCCCTGAGGTTTACTCCGAGGCCGAGGTGATGCCGTTGAGAACGCCGTTCAGCTCGCCGAGATGTTCGATCTGGCGAAAACGTGGAGCATCGGTCGGCGCGTCGACGTGTTCAAGAACCCAGGTCAGTGCGTGGGGAATGAAGACACCGTAAGCGCCGGCGGCAATTGCCGGCACGATGTCGGATTTCAATGAATTGCCCACCATCATCGCCCGTTCCGGCCCTTCGGCAACCTTGTGAAAGATACGGCGATAGGTGGTGGCATTCTTGTCGGAGACGATCTCGATGGCATCGAAATAGTCGCCGAGCCCCGATTGCGCCAGCTTTCGCTCCTGGTCGAACAGGTCGCCCTTGGTGATCAGCACCAGCAGATAATGGCCGTTCAGCGCTTCGAGCGTCTCTTCCACATGCGGCATGCATTCGACCGGATGGCGCAGGAGATCGCGGCCGATCTCGAGGATTTTGGTGATCGTCTGCGTCGGCACCTTGCCCTCGGTGATCTCGACGGCGGTCTCGATCATCGACAGGGTGAAACCCTTGATACCGAAACCGTAATATTCGAGATTGCGCTTCTCGGCTTCGAGCAGCTTGGCGGAAATATCTGCACCCTCGGCAAAATCGCCGAGCAGGGTTTGAAAATGTTCTTCCGTCAGCCGGTAATATTGTTCGTTCTGCCAGAGCGTATCATCGGCATCGAAGCCGATAGCGGTAATCGGGCGCATGGGATCGAGCCTCCGGCCTTATCATATGGAGGAAGATGGACGCCGGGCAAGCGGCAAGCATGCCCGGGCGCATCTCATTCAGCTGTTATTTTCCGCGCTGTTTCAGCCAGGCCTGCATGTCGGCGATTTCTGCTTCCTGCGCCTTGATGACGGCCTCAGCCAGCTTGCGCTGCACCGGGTCTTTTCCAAATTCGAGTTCGACCTTGGCCATATCGATTGCACCCTGATGATGGGCGATCATGCCGCGGGCGAAATCAACATCCGCATCGCCGGAAAATTCGATCGCCATGCCCTGGTGCATTTTTGCATTGGCGGCCTTGAAGGCTTTTGTCGAGGCGCTGTCGTCGGCTGACGCCGCATTCATCGTCATGCCGGAATGGCCTTTCATGTCATGGCCCTTCATTTCCTGCGCAGAAGCGCCGGAAAAGGAGGTGGTGGCAAAGGCGAGCGTTACCGCAGCTGCGGCGATGATCGTGGTCCTGGACATGAGGTATCCTTCCGTGTCCTGAAATTCGTTATTCGACTGATTGACGAAAAACGATCAGGCTCGGGGAGGAGGCGTCAGCGGCGCGGGGCCGGAAACGATCAGCGACAAGCCGGTTTCCGGTGCGGGGTAACGGTGGACGAAACGGCCGCCATCGGCAAATGTGATATGCGGCGGCATCACGAGGCAAGCGGAGCAGAAAGGTGCGACGCAGATCTTGTTGCCGCCTTCGCTCTTGTGCGGGCATGGTTGCTGCATTTCGCCATGCACGGGGCCGGATTGCGCAACATCGCCGTGTCCCGAATGAGCGGACCTGGCATGCTGCGGCATTGAAGTTCCGGCATCCATTGCCGACCCAGCCACTACCGCGCCAGCCATGGGCATCACCGCCATAGCCGGCATCGCTCCGTAAAGGAGCCATGCGGCAAACATCATGATGGCGGCGAGCTGTCTCATTGCAATGATTCTAAGCTTCGGGCCTCGGAAATCAAGCGAGGCCGGGATCACGTCACGCTGATCTGATATCGTGGGATTAAATATGGCTGCGGTTCAGGCCGCGATCACCCGATGGATGGCCTGCCGGTCGCGGCCGATCTCGCCGAAGGGCGCCACCGGCCAGTCCCATTGACGCTTCGCCTCCGGTGGCGCAACGCCGCAGAGAAGGTCGTCCTCCTCCAGGATCGCGCCGTTGCGATCGGTCACCTCGTAAGCCACATCCGTCAGCAGCGCCGTTTTGCAGGGCAGTTGGGCAAGTCCGTCGAGATGGGCGCGGATCAGCTGCGAAATGATGGCATCCGGATTTTCATGGGCGGATCGCTCCAACACCCGGCGGCAGCCGACGCCGATCTGCGAGACGATATTGGCCGAGACCACCAGATCGAGATAAGGCACCTGCCGCAGGAAGGCGAGCGGCTCGGGCGACTTGCCGGACAACGCATCCGGCAGGCCGGAAAGATCCCGCGAGATCAACCGGACATTGGAGAGCCGTTTTGCCCTGATCCATGTCCTGACGCTGGCGAGATGGACGAGATCGACCAGCACGACCGTATCGAAGCTTTTCGACAGTTCGACGATCGGCACATCGCGCAGCAGGCCGGAGCCGAGCACCACGGCGGTGCGCCGCTGTTTCATCGGCGCGATCGTCTCGCGGATGAAGGCGTGGCAGTTCTCTTCATGCGCCGCCCAGTCTTTGGCGCAGCGCCCCGCCCGGCCCCAGAGGCCGAGGGAGGAACGGATGAAGGGACGGAATTCGCGTGGCGTGACCAGAGCGGTCGCGGCATATTGGATGGCTTCGAGGATCATGAATTAGCGATCGATTTCCTGGCGATATTTTATTCAATCGTCCAGACCTAGCTCCTTTTCAAGCTCCTCCATCGTGTACGTACGTGAATTGCCGTTTCGAACTTCTTCCAAGTGCGCCTCAACGATCGCAATGTCATGCACATCTTCAAGATGCTTATGAAGAACCTGGGCAGCATAGGCATCCGTATCGAAGCCGTGGAGATCGGCGTAGCGACGAAGAAGACGATGCATGGCTTCCGGGATTTCAACGGCAACGCGCTTGTTCATGGCGATGATCCCTTTGAGGATCGGATATATACCATCCGGCTTGATACTTCGCCAGCCGCCGCCCTTGCCGCTCAAGGCATGATCCTCTAAGAAACCGCTCGTATTTTCGGCCTTTCCGAAAGGCCACAAAGCAATGGATATCGATCATGAGCGACAAGCAGAAAAAGCCACAGAAACTCAAGGCCCGCCTGCCGCGCGGTTTTGTCGACCGCTCGGCTGCCGATATCCATGCGACCAACGAGATGACCGCGAAAATCCGCGAGGTCTATGAGCGTTACGGTTTCGATCCGGTCGAAACGCCGCTGTTCGAATATACCGACGCGCTCGGCAAGTTCCTGCCCGATAGCGACCGCCCCAACGAAGGCGTCTTTTCGCTGCAGGACGACGACGAGCAGTGGATGTCGCTTCGTTATGATCTGACGGCACCGCTTGCCCGTCATGTCGCGGAGAATTTCAACGAGATCCAACTGCCGTTCCGCACCTATCGCGCCGGTTACGTGTTCCGCAACGAAAAGCCCGGCCCTGGCCGTTTCCGCCAGTTCATGCAGTTCGATGCCGATACGGTCGGCGCACCGGGCGTTCAGGCCGATGCCGAAATGTGCATGATGATGGCCGACACGATGGAAGCGCTCGGCATCAAGCGCGGCGACTACGTGATCCGGGTGAACAACCGCAAGGTTCTCGACGGCGTCATGGAAGCGATCGGCCTCGGCGGCGATGACAAAGCCGGCCAGCGCCTGAACGTGTTACGCGCCATCGACAAGCTCGACAAGTTCGGCCCGGAAGGCGTGAAGCTTTTGCTCGGCGAAGGCCGCAAGGACGAGAGCGGTGACTTCACCAAGGGCGCAGGCCTCAATGCGGAGCAGATCGACAAGGTTCTCTTCTTCGTCGGCATCAAGGACTATGCGGAAAGCGCCGCCCAGCTCGGCGAGTTGGTTGCCGGCACCGAAAGAGGTGGAGAAGGCGTCGACGAGTTGAACACGATCGGTGCCTTGGCGACCGGTGCAGGTTACGGAGCGGACCGCATCAAAATCGATCCTTCCGTCGTCCGCGGCCTCGAATATTACACCGGTCCGGTCTTCGAAGCCGAACTGACCTTCGACGTGACCAACGAGAAGGGTGAAAAGGTCGTCTTCGGCTCTGTCGGCGGCGGTGGCCGTTATGATGGTCTCGTGTCGCGCTTCATGGGCCAGCCGGTTCCGGCCACGGGTTTCTCCATCGGCGTCTCGCGCCTGATGACGGCGCTGAAGAACCTCGGCAAGCTCGGCCAGGACGAGGTGATCGCTCCGGTTCTCGTCACCGTCATGGATGGCGATGTGGAAAGCATGGGCCGTTACCAGCGCTTCACCCAGGCGCTGCGTGCCGAAGGCATCCGCGCCGAAATGTACCAGGGCAACTGGAAGAAATTCGGCAATCAGCTGAAATATGCCGACCGCCGCGGCTGCCCGATCGCCATCATCCAGGGCGGCGATGAGCGCGCGACAGGTGTCGTGCAGATCAAGGATCTGATCGAGGGCAAGCGTCTTTCGGGCGAGATCGAGGATAACGCGTCCTGGCGTGAGGCCCGTGTGGCGCAGGAGACTGTCTCCGAAGCCGACCTCGTCGCCAAGGTGAAGGAAATCCTGGCTGCCCAGGCCGAAGACCGCAGGCGGGCCAAGGATGTTTAAGCGTCTCTCCAACATTCCGGGAGTGCGCCCATGCCTCTGATCAACATGCCCGAATTCTCGACCCACCTGCTCGATGAATTCGCCGCGCGCGGTACCGCGCGTATCGATACGCCCGTCATCCAGCCCGCAGCACCCTTTCTCGACATGGCGGGCGAAGACCTGCGTCGCCGCATCTTCCTCACCGAAAGCGAAACGGGCGAGAGCCTGTGCCTGCGGCCGGAATTCACCATTCCGGTGTGCCTGCGCCATATCGAAAACGCCACCGGCACACCGCGGCGTTACTGTTATCTTGGCGAAGTGTTCCGCCAGCGCCGCGAGGGGGATAACGAGTTTTATCAGGCCGGTATCGAGGATCTCGGCGAGACCGCAACGGCCAATGCCGATGCGCGCGCTGTCAATGATGCGATGCAGATCCTGCACAACCTCATACCCGGCCGCCGGTTGAACGTGACGCTGGGCGACCAGGCTGTGTTCGAGGCGGTCGTTCGTGCGCTCGGGCTTCCCGGCGGTTGGCAGAAGCGGCTGATCCAGTCGTTCGGCAACAATGCCCATCTGCGGCACCTGCTGATGACGCTGGCGAGCCCGCAGGCTGAAACGGGTCTGTCACCAGAGCTTGCCGCGCTTCTGAGCCAGGACGAGGCGGCGCTGATCGCCCATATCGACCGGACCATGGAAGAGACGGGGTACTCCACCAATGCCAGCCGCTCGCCGCGCGAAATCGCAGCCCGGCTGAAGGAAAAGCAATCGCTGGCCGAAACAAGGCTCGATGGCTCGGCGCTTCTTCTCCTGAGCGAATTCCTGTCGCTGGAAATGTCACTTTCCGAGGCTCCCGCAGCGCTGGCCGGTTTCGCCGATGCGGCGGGGCTTGCCATGGGTGCGGCACTCGTGACGTTTCAGGCACGCGCGGAGGCCATGGCCGATCTCGGTGTCGACCTGACCAAGGTGACCTACCGCGCCGCTTTCGGCCGTCCGCTCGATTATTACACCGGGCTCGTCTTCGAAGTCAGCCGCGACAACGCGGTTCTGGCCGGTGGCGGGCGTTTTGACCGGCTGATGACGCTTCTCGGTGCGAACGAAGATATTCCGGCCGTGGGCTTC
The DNA here is from genome assembly GCF_014201355.1 of Aliirhizobium wenxiniae. GTDB lineage: Bacteria > Pseudomonadota > Alphaproteobacteria > Rhizobiales > Rhizobiaceae > Neorhizobium > Neorhizobium wenxiniae. The sequence goes on along the minus strand of NZ_JACHEG010000002.1, from coordinate 841,249 downwards.
TCGCTCTGGCTCGACCGGATCGAACAGGCGAGGGCGCGCTGATGTCTATGATTACCATCGCTCTCCCCTCCAAGGGCCGCATGAAGGAAGATGCGTCCGCAATCTTCGAGCGCGCCGGCATGCCGATCGTTGCCGTCGGTAACGAGCGCTCCTATCGCGGCAAGGTCGACGGTCACGACGATATCGAGATCGCCTTCCTGTCTGCCTCCGAGATTGCCCGCGAGATCGGTGCCGGAACGGTCGATTTCGGCGTGACCGGTGAAGACCTGATCCGCGAAGGTTTGGCAGATGCCGACCGTAAGGTCGAAATTTCGGCCCGCCTCGGCTTCGGCCATGCGGATGTCGTCGTCGCCGTGCCGGAGATCTGGCTCGATGTCGACACGATGGCGGATCTTGGTGACGTTGCCGCCGACTTCCGCTCGCGCCATGGCCGCCGTCTGCAGATCGCCACCAAATACTGGCGGCTGACGCAGCAGCATTTTTCGGGAAGTCACGGCATCCAGCTCTATCGCATCGTCGAAAGCCTTGGCGCCACCGAAGGAGCGCCTGCCGCGGGACAGGCGGATATCATCGTCGACATCACCTCGACCGGCTCGACGCTGAAGGCCAATCACCTGAAGATCCTGTCCGATGGCGTGATCCTGAAGTCGGAAGCCTGCCTTGTTCGCGCCCGCAAGGCCGAGCACGAGGGCGACGCCCGCATCGCGGCGATCGTCGAGGCGGTCCGCAAGGCCGTGTGACCAGGATGTCGGGCGCAGACGCCAACATTATTGGGCTTTACGAGCGACACGCGCTGGCCTTCGACAAGGTGCGCGGCCGCAATCTGTTCGAACGGCCCTGGCTCGATCATTTTAGCGGGCTTATCGCGCAGCGCGGCCATGTGCTGGATCTCGGTTGCGGGGCGGCCGAGCCGATGGCTGCGCACCTGATCAGCAGAGGTTTTCATGTCACCGGCGTCGATACGTCGAAAACGCTGATCGGGCTGGCGCGCGAGCGGTTTCCGGGCATGGCCTGGCATGAAGACGACATGCGGAAGTTTTACATACCGACCAAGTTTTCCGGCATTCTTGCGTGGCACAGCTTCTTTCACCTGAATGCCGATGACCAGCGGGCGATGTTTCCGCGCTTCGGCGCGCTTGCCGGTCCGGGTGCTGCGCTGATGTTTACCAGCGGTCATTTCGAAGGTGAGGCGATGGGCGAGTTCGGCGGCGAGCCGCTTTACCATGCCAGCCTGTCAAAGGCCGAATATGAGGCACTGCTGCAGAAGAACGGCTTTAAGGTGGTCGCCCAGATTTCGCAGGATCCTGCCTGCGGCGGCGCGACCGTCTGGCTCGCCAAAAATATCCGCCGCTAGAACAGTCCTTTATCCAGACAATAAAAAAACCGCCGGATGTTGGTCCGGCGGGAATGTCTTGGCAGGGATTTGATAATCGTTAGGCGGCAATTGCGACGGAACCACGGCGGGCGTCGATGGAATATGCGCCCGGGCCGAAGGTTGCGAGCAGGATGTATGCGCCGGCCAGCGTGAAATTCTTCATCAGCATGATGCCGTTCAGCGCATTGATCCAGCCGAGAGCCGGGTCAGGCCAGCCGGGAACGGCAACGGTGCCGGAATGGAAGACGGCGCCGGTGAAGATGCAGAAGAGTGCCAGCGCCCAGCCGACAATCTTGGTCTGGAAGCCGACGAGAACGGCAAGACCGGTGACGAATTCGAACAGGCCGGCGAGATAGGCGAGAGCCGTCGCAGCAGGCAGGCCTGCACCGGTGATCATGCCGGCGGTGCCTGCCGGATCGGTCAGCTTGCCGAAGCCGGAATAGATGAAGATGAAGGACAGAAGGATACGGGCGATCAGGACGATGGTGTTTTGCGAGCTAGACATGGAAGTCTCCAGATATTCGCCAGCTCCGGTCTTTCGGGCCAGCGGTTGAATTCTCTGGAGCTGTATGTGCCACGTTTATCGGCACCCCGAAAGATGAACGAAGGTGGACAAATTGTTCGCTAAAAATGAACGATCCAGGCAAAGCTTGGCGCGTGATGTGAAACAGGGGAGAGGCCGCGCAAATGCGGAATCGGGATATAGGTTTGGGTGGCGTTGCAATTGCGCGGCCTGGCATATTGGTTGATGTCCTGCCGGTTTCCCTCGATTTCTTCCTTTCATGAGGATGGGTCGGCTTGCGGACATGCCTTGCATGCCGCAGGCGTGACTGCGACAGGCCTTATGCCAGCTTCCGCCTGCCCACGAACGTCTCGCGAAACACTCCGGTGGCGAAAGCGACATGATTATGTGACCGCCATTCGCAGCGGGGATGAAGCGGCGCAAAATTCACGTCATAATCCTGATTTTACTGGGATCAGCGAGACAAAGCTTCCCCGCCCGATTGCTGCGACGTTGCGAATAAGTGAGCCAATTCGTTTCACTTCGTTGCGCTTTGTGAATGAAACCTTCAGGCCCGGTTCACCGTTATCTCTCCATCGTCGCCTCGCTCTTCAAGCGAGTATGACCGTCAAAAGGAGTAAGGCATGAAGAAGATCGTCATCGGCGCAGTGGCCCTTATGATGGCCGCAACCATTCCGACCCTGTCCCAGGCGCAGACCTATCGCAGCGAGGCCCGTGAACACCGTCAGGACTATCGCATCTATCGCGGCGCGGCGAGAGGCGAACTGACGCCTGGCGAATTGCGCCAGATCCAGCGCCAGCAGAACCGTATCGACCGTTTCAAGGCACGGACGGCTCGCGATGGGTATGTGACGCGCGGCGAACGCCGAAAGATTGAACAGATGCAGGATCGCGCCTCGCGCAACATCTACCGCAAGACGCATAACAGTCGTAGTGTTTACTGAGCGCGAGACAACGACAGAGTTTAAGCAGGGCGACTTCGGTCGCCCTTTTTATTGCGTCGAAGATTGAAGAATATCTTTCGGCGGCGCACACAGCTTGATCGATGCGCTTTCCTGCTCCATCCTTGCAACCCTGTCTTCGCATTGCGATCATGGAAGGGAGTGAGGGATGACCTTCGAATATCTGGTGACGGCTTTCATAATATGCCTCTCGCCTGGCATCGGTGTCGTCTACACGCTGTCATCGACACTTGGTGGCGGATTGAAGGCGGGTTTCTGGGCTGCGATCGGTTGCACGATTGCGACGGTCATCCATCTTGTCGTCGCCATGGCTGGTCTTGCCGCTATTCTCCACACGAGCGCGGTTCTGTTCCAGGCGATCAAATTCGCCGGCGTTGCTTATCTGCTCTGGATGGCCTGGGCGGTTTTGAAAGGACGAGGCGGGCTGTCGGTGCGCCCAACGGAACCAAAATCCCCGCTGCAGTTTATCCGCAGCGGCGTTCTGCTGAATATACTGAACCCGAAACTGCCGTTGTTCTTCGTCGCCTTCATCCCGCAGTTTGTGCCTGCTGGAAGCCCGGTTGGGCTGTTGGTCGAACTGGGTCTCGGCTTCACCGCCATGACCTTCATCGTGTTTATCGGTTATGCCGCGATTGCCGCGACTGGGCGGCAATATCTGCTGCAAAGCGAAACCGCGATGAACTGGATGCGCCGCGCCTTCGCCGCATCCTTTGCTGCACTTGGGGTGAAGCTTGCGACCGAAGGAACGCGGTAGCTTAGAACTCTTCCCAGTTATCTCCGGAAGCACTCGGAGCGAGCCCCAGTCCGGCCGCCAGTTTTCCTGCCAGCACCCGGGCGGGCGAGGAGTGAACCTGACGCGCCTGCGCTGCGGGCGAGACGGCGCGCACAGCGGCGGCCGTTGCGATTGGCGCATCCCCACCGAGATCGAAGCGGGACACCAGCACACGCAGCCGCTCCGCTTCACCGGCAAGCGCCACGCTGGCGCTGTTTGCCTCTTCCACCATGGCGGCATTCTGCTGCGTGACCTGGTCCATCTGGTTGACCGCAACATTCACCTGCGACATGCCGACCGACTGTTCCTTCGATGATGTGGCAATCGCATCCAGCTGGCTATTGATCGCCGAGACGTGATCGCGAATGCCGGCAAGCGCAATACCGGTAGCGCTGACCAGCGAAACGCCGCTTCTGACCTCATCGGCGGAGTTACGGATCAGCTCCTTGATCTCCTTTGCCGCCTGGGCCGAGCGCTGGGCGAGTTCGCGCACTTCCTGGGCTACCACCGCAAAACCTTTGCCCGCTTCACCTGCGCGGGCTGCCTCCACACCCGCATTCAGCGCCAGAAGATTGGTCTGGAAGGCGATCTCGTCGATCACCCCGATAATGCTGGAAATCTGTTCCGACGACTGTTCGATCTTCTGCATCGCATTGACCGCCTTCGCGACCACCTCACCCGATTGCAACGCCGATTGATTGGCTTCCACGGCCATTCCGCGCGCCTCTTCCGTGCGGTTAGAGGAATTGGTGACATTCGAGGTGATCTCGTCGAGTGCTGCTGCGGTCTCCTCCAGCGAGGCGGCTTGCTGTTCTGTTCTGCGGGAAAGATCCCCGGCGCTCTGGGAAAGTTCGCGCGAACCGCTGTCGATCGCGCCGGTGGCGTCCGAAACAGCCTGCATGGTGTCACGCAACTGCGCCACGGCGGAATTGAAATCCGATCGAAGCCCCTCGAAATCCGGGCTGAACGGCCGGTTAAGCGTGACTGCCAGATTGCCGCCTGAAAGCTGCTTCAACCCCTCTGCCAGCCCTTCCGTTGCCTGCGCCATGTTTGCTGCCCGCACGCGGTCGGTTTCCGCATTGCGCTGGCGCTCCGCATCCTGGGCGCTGCGGTTGTCTTCTGCCTGCTGTTGCATTTCGCGGGTGCGCAGGCCGTTATCCTTGAATACCTGCACCGCACCAGCCATCTGGCCCACCTCGTCGCGGCGATCAACGCCGTCGATCGTGACGGAAAGATTGCCGTTGGCCAAGTTGACCATTGTTGCCTGCAATTGCTTGATCGGCCGCACCAGCCAGCTGCGAATGGCAAAGAATCCGACCGACAGCACGAGGATAAGACCGAGCAGGACGCCGCCAAGCGTAGTCAATGCCGTGGTGTTGGCTGCACTGCCGAGAGTTTCGGCCTTGCCCGATACGCTACTGATGATCGTGTCGGTGATTTTCGTCGACGTTTCGGCAAATGCGGCGAACTGCGGCTGGCAGCCGGTAAGGAAAGCTTCCTGCGATGCCTGTATCTCGCTCTCCGTCTTTGCGACCTCGCCAAGCCTGATTGCCGGTGCGCAGGATTGCTGAAGGATCGAAAGGCCGGCAGCTTTCAACGCATGCAGGTCCCGGTTATCAGAAAGAATGCCGATCGCCGCATCCATCCGCTCGGAAAATCCCGCCTGCGCATGCTGTAGTTCCGCGGTCGCGGCCGCATTGCCCTCCGGCGTGCGCGACATCAAAAGATCACCTATCGCCGCCCGCGCCATCTGGATCGACCGGTTGGCGCGCGCTACCGAAAGCGATGCCGTACTCTCCTTGTGTAGAAGATCGCCATAGGAACCGTTGATCTCATAGATGCGTGAACTGCTGTAACCCGCAATGGCGATGGCGAAGATACCGAACAACGCCATGATGGCCATGAACTTGCCGACGATCGAGATGTGCTTCATCGAAATGCCCCGTGTGCAGAGAGTGCGTCGAGGCCATGGTAGCGGCAGGTCTTTATGATTGCCTATTAGCTAATATATTATTTTACATCTATCTAAAATTATACCCGCACAGGTGGTGTCGACAAATTTCATCGCGATTTCGGTTGCGGTGCGCTTCGACCCCGAGAAGCGAATTTTTCATCGGGGCCGGCTGTCTCAGTAGTTCGCCACCATGGTCGGCTCGAAGTCCGGGACGACGTTGAGCATCGGTGCTGCACGCGCAACGATCTGCTTCACCATCGGGGCTGCCGTATTGGTGGCAAACGTGCTCGTCGTACCTTCGCCCGAAAGCGGTTCGTCGCAGAAGGACAGGACGACATATTGCGGGTGATCGATCGGGAAGGCCGCCAGATAGGCGTTGAAGCTCAGCGTGTGCGAATATTTGCCGTTGATGACCTTATTCGCCGTTCCCGTCTTGCCGCCGACATGGAAGCCGGGAACATCTGCACTTTTGCCCGAACCCTCTTCGCCGTTGAGCTTGAACAGAGTGCGGATCGTATCGCTCGTGCTCGGCTTGACGATGCGTGTAGCGGTCTGCTCGGCAGCCTCTGCCGTGCGCGGCAAAAAGGTCGGCTCGATAAGCTCGCCGCCATTGACGAGGGCAGCGCCCGCAACTGCCGTCTGCAGCGGCGTGGTCGCCACGCCATGGCCGAACGAGATGGTGATGGCGTTGATCTTCTTCCACACTTTCGGCTGGCTCGGCGTCTTCACTTCCGGCAGTTCGGTTTCCATCCGTGTCAAAAGCCCGAACCTGGTGAGATAGGCTTTCTGGTTATCCATACCGACCCGGTCCATCATCTTCGCCGTGCCGATATTGGAGGAGTAGCGGAAGACCTCCGGTACTGTCAGCCAGCGGCGCGGCACGTCGCGGTCGTCATGAATGGTGAAGCGGCCGAAATGAAGCGGCGTCGTGGCGTCGAACGTATCGGAAAGTTTTGTCACGCCGGAATCGAGCGCCATCGCCATCGAGAAGGTCTTGAAGGTCGAGCCCATTTCGAACGTGCCATTCGTCATCCGGTTCAGCCAGCCGTCTCCGCCATCGGCCTGCGGATCGTTCGGATCGAAATCGGGTGCGGAAGCAAGCGCCAGCACTTCGCCCGTATGAATGTCGATGACGGCGGCACCGGCAGCCTTGCTTTTGTATTCCGTCATCGCGTGGCGAACCGCCTCATAGACGACGTTCTGCACCCGGATATCGAGCGAAAGGCGGATCGGCTTCAGCGCTTCTTCGGTGGTCATCCCGACGCTCTTCAGGTCGGAAAGGCCCTGCATGTCGAGATATTTCTCCATGCCGGCGACGCCGCGATTGTCGATATCGACATAACCGAGCACATGGGCTGCGATACGGCCATCGGGATAGAACCGCTTCACTTCCGGACGAAAACCGATGGCGGGGATGCCGAGTTTCAGCACCTCGCTCTGCTGCTTCGGCGTCAGCTGGCGGCGGACCCAGATGAATTTCTGGCGCTTGTCAGCAAGCTTGGCATAGAGCGACTTGCGATCGAGATCGGGAAAAAGGCCCGAAATCTTCTCCACCGTCTCATCGAGATCGACGATGCGGAAGGGTTCGGCAAACATCGAGACGGTGTGGACGTCTGTTGCCAGAAGCTCGCCGTTGCGATCGGTAATGTCCGGACGCGCCGCGATATTATTGTTGGCGGGAATGGATGCAGTCGCCTCCGCCGGGCTGAAGCCGTATTCGGTCATCCGGGCAAACATTGCGCAATAGGCAAGGATGAAACAGGCCGACAGGATGACGAGGCGGGATCTTGCCTGCTTCGCACTGCCCTGCGCCTTCCGCTTCGCTCTGGCCGAGCGTTTTGCAGAGATCAGCGTTTTCACGCGACCGCTCTTGCGAAGGGAAAAGGCGATAACTGACATGGCGGTCTTCTGCTCTCGGGCGGAAGATCATCGACCACCGTGCCGACGATTGTCTAGGTTCGGATGGTTAACGACACGCTAATATCGCGCGCCGGACCGATCACGAAAACGCGCGTTCGGTGACGGGGAGGGGGCGCCGAATGCCTAGCCATCACAGGCTCAAGTCCAGACCGAGCTGACTGCTGAGGAAAAATGCGAAGACTGCCAGAGCCAGTACTGCCAGCGCAAAGACCGCCGCTACCTTGCCGCCCGTGCGTACCAGCGCCAGCGTCTCACCCTTTTCACCCTGATCATAATGCCACTTGATGGCGAAGAACATGGCCAAGCCCAAAGCGGCAGCCTTGAAGATGACGAAGACGACAGGGACCCAATCCATGACAAAGGCTCTCATTTGCATAAGCTATGTGCCTTATGCTCTCATTTTGGGCAGATGCATATATCTCATTCTGCAACGCTGATATGTGACAGCAGATGGCGGGTTGGTTAGGCGGCGTGGATCGCTTCACGTTCAATAGCCTGCTTCCTTCTGATGTCGGAAATCCGGCACATAGACTCTATCGTTGGGGGCGGGGGCTTTTGCGGACAGCGACCGGCGGCAGCCTTTTTACGTGCGCCATCCTTCAGCTGCCGGCACTGCTTAATGCCCAGGGACATTGATCGTGCGTCAGCGCGGCGGCAATTTTGGTTATCGCCCGCGTTATGCGGCAAGGATCGACCGCGAGACCCGCGAGCACGCGAACAAGCTTTCTGCGGAGATCGGGGCGGCATCGGTGCCCTGCACGATTTTCAGAAACCGCTGATCTCGCTGAACCGCTCTAACTCGAGAGCTTCGCAACGATAACGCGGGCGGCGTCGCGCGAAATGCCGTCCGGGTGCATGAAGTTGTGAATGGTCGCGCCTTCGATCATGGCGTCGAGCGATGCGGCTACAGCAGGCGAAAAATGCCGTTCGAGCGCTTCCCGGCTTTTTGCCATCCATCCGGTCATGACGTGCCTGGTTTGCGGGTTGCGAGCCACATAGGCGTAAAGCTCCAGAATGAGGGTCATCTTCCGGTCGGTCATGGCGTACCAGCCGCACATGACATCCACGACGACTTCGCGGGCTTCATCGGCGGTCTGCGCCTTCTGAAACGCTGCGTCGAAATGATGGGTAATCTCCTGCGTCAGCTTTAAAAACGCCTGCTTGAGCAGATCGTTGAGGCTGGCGAAATGGTAGGTCATCGAGCCCAGCGGCACGTCGGCCGCTTCCGCCACCCGGCGATGGGTGGTGCCGGATACGCCCTGAACGGCAATGACCTCCAGCGTGGCCTCGATGATCCGCGCCTTGCGGTCGGGATCGTATCGCCTGTTGCCGCCCGAAGACCCTTCTGCCGTCATTCATCTGTCCTCTTATTCAGTCTTGACGACTTATGCGTACAAACGTACATAACGCAAGTGTACATTTGTTCTTAACGTGGCCGATGGAGCTTTTCTTGACCACATCAATTCAAAAACGGCGCCTTGCTCTGTTTGCGTTCTTCTTCATTCCCGGCCTCTCCATGGCCTCCTGGGTCACGCGCACGCCGGCGATCCGCGACAGTCTCGGTGTGTCCATCGCTGAAATGGGCGCCGTGCTGTTCGGCCTCTCCGTCGGCTCGATGACCGGCATTCTGAGTGCCGGTGCGCTTGTCGGCCGGTTCGGCACACGCAAGGTGATGTTCACCGGCCTGTGTTTCATCATTCTGTCGCTGGCAACTTTGGCGCTCGGTGTCACCATCGCTTCGTCGCTGACGGTGGCTCTGGGGCTGTGCTTTTTCGGCCTCGGCGTCGGTGGCGCGGAAATCGCCGTCAATATGGATGGGGCGGATGTCGAGCGCATCACCGGCAAACATCTTCTCCATGCGCTGCACGGTTTCTTCAGCCTCGGCACGGTGTTTGGCGCACTAATCGGCATTGCCCTCAATGCCCTGCATTTCCCGGTGGCACTGCATATGGGGGTTATCGCGCTGATCTGTATCCCCGTCATCGCCACGGCCATCCGGCATATTCCGGTCAGTTCGGTTGTCCATGACGGAGAGGGAGATCATGCGAATGGTTCGGCCGCGCAGGTGCCTGTGTGGAAGGAGCCGGTCGTTCTGTTGATCGGTTTTATCGTGCTTGCCATGGCGCTGGCCGAAGGTGCGGCAAACGACTGGCTGCCATTGCTTATGGTCGATGAATACGGTTTCAGCCCGACAGCCGGATCGATGGTCTTTCTCGGTTTCGCCACTGCCATGACCGTTGGCCGTTTCGGCGGCGGCGTACTTCTCAACCGTTACGGCCGCGCAGCGGTCGTTGCCGCCAGCGCCGTGACGGGAGCTGCTGGCATCGCCATTGTCATCTTTGCCAGCCATCCGGCTCTGGCAGCGGTTGCCGTGGTTCTCTGGGGGCTTGGTGCATCGCTCGGTTTTCCCGTCGCGCTCTCGGCTGCCGGCGATTCCGGGCCCAACGGTGCGGCACGCGTCAAGATCGTTGCGATCGCGGGTTATGTCGCCTTCCTCGTCGGCCCGCCGCTTCTGGGCTTCGTGGGCGAGGAATACGGACTGCGCAACGGGATGATCGTCGTGCTTGCTCTGGTCGCGCTGGCAACGTTTTGCGCGCCGGCCATCCAGCGCAGACGCGCGAGCGCCAGGCCCATCGAGGCGTAAGTAATTCTCTCCGAAAGCAGAAAGGGCGGCCCGAAGACCGCCCTTTCCGTAACCTGAACCGGATGGCTCAGATGTAAGACCTTAACGGTCTCACATCATGTCCATGCCGCCCATTCCGCCCATGCCGCCAGGCATGCCGGCCGGAGCGTCCTTCTTCGGCAGCTCGGCGATCATGGCTTCGGTGGTGATCAGCAGCGAAGCAACCGAAGCTGCGTTCTGCAGAGCCGTACGAACAACCTTGACCGGGTCGACGATGCCCATGGCGATCATGTCGCCATATTCAGACGTCTGGGCGTTGTAGCCGTAGTTGTCTTCGTTCTTCTCGAGGATCTTGCCCACCACGATCGAAGCTTCGTCACCAGCGTTTTCAGAGATCTGGCGAACCAGAGCCTGCAGAGCGCGGCGAACGATGTTGACACCAGCTTCCTGGTCGTCGTTTGCGCCCTTGACGGTGATCTTGGAAGCAGAACGGAGCAGGGCTACGCCGCCGCCCGGTACGATGCCTTCCTGAACAGCAGCGCGCGTTGCGTTCAGAGCGTCGTCGATGCGGTCCTTGCGTTCCTTGACTTCGATTTCGGTCGAGCCGCCAACGCGGATGACGGCAACGCCGCCAGCGAGCTTGGCAAGACGTTCCTGCAGCTTTTCGCGGTCGTAGTCCGAAGTGGTTTCTTCGATCTGCGCCTTGATCTGGGCTACGCGGCCTTCGATGTCAGCCTTCTGGCCAGCGCCGTCGACGATCGTCGTGTTTTCCTTGGAGATCGAAACCTTCTTGGAACGGCCGAGCATGTCGAGGGTGACGTTTTCGAGCTTGATGCCGAGGTCTTCGGAAATGACGGTGCCGCCCGTGAGGATGGCGATGTCTTCCAGCATGGCCTTACGGCGATCGCCGAAGCCCGGAGCCTTGACGGCAGCGATCTTCAGGCCGCCACGCAGCTTGTTGACGACCAGAGTTGCAAGAGCTTCGCCTTCGACGTCTTCAGCGATGATGACGAGCGGCTTGCCGGTCTGAACGACAGCTTCGAGAACCGGCAGCATGGCCTGGAGGTTCGAGAGCTTCTTTTCGTGCAGGAGGATGAATGCGTCTTCGAGGTCCGCGATCATCTTTTCCGGGTTGGTCACGAAGTAAGGCGACAGGTAGCCGCGGTCGAACTGCATGCCTTCGACGACTTCGAGTTCGGTTTCAGCGGTCTTGGCTTCTTCGACGGTGATGACGCCTTCGTTGCCAACCTTCTGCATGGCTTCAGCAATGTCGTTACCGACCTGCGTGTCGCCGTTTGCGGAGATCGTGCCGACCTGGGCAACTTCAGCCGATGTGGAGATCTTCTTTGCCTTGGCCTGCAGGTCCTTGACGACTTCGAGAACGGCCAGATCGATACCGCGCTTCAGGTCCATCGGGTTCATGCCGGCAGCAACAGCCTTGGCGCCTTCGCGAACGATCGCGCGGGCAAGAACGGTTGCAGTCGTGGTGCCGTCGCCGGCGATGTCGTTGGTCTTCGAAGCAACTTCGCGGACCATCTGGGCGCCCATGTTTTCGAACTTGTCTTCGAGTTCGATTTCCTTGGCGACCGATACACCGTCCTTGGTGATGCGCGGAGCGCCGAAGGACTTGTCGATAACGACGTTACGACCCTTCGGGCCGAGGGTTACCTGCACTGCGTCAGCGAGGATGTCGACGCCGCGCAGCATCTTTTCGCGCGCAGAGCGGCCGAATTTTACTTCTTTAGCTGCCATTTTGAGAGCTCCTGAATAGAGGTTTCAGCGAATTACGAAAAAGGCGTAACCGGCAATCAGCCGATAACGCCCATGATGTCGGATTCCTTCATGATCAGAAGGTCTTCGCCGTTAAGCTTGACTTCCGTGCCGGACCACTTGCCGAACAGGACGCGGTCGCCGACCTTGACGTCGAGAGCAACGAGTGCGCCCTTGTCGTCGCGTGCGCCAGAACCGACTGCGATGATTTCGCCTTCAGCCGGCTTTTCCTTGGCGGTGTCCGGAATGATGATGCCGCCCTTGGTCTTTTCTTCAGACTCGACGCGCTTTACGACAACGCGATCGTGCAGGGGGCGGAAAGTTGTGCTTGCCATTGTCTAATCCCTCGATCAAATGACATGGACAGGTCTCAGGAATAAGACCCGCGGATCTCGTTTAGCACTCCTCTTGTCAGAGTGCTAACGGAGCCGAGATAAGGGTGGCCATCGGGCGAGTCAAGAACGGGCTCGAAATTTTAGTTGCCGCCCTGCAGCATCAAGCAAAACAGGATTAACAGCCAACGGCCATCACTCTCATGCTCTGGCGAGACGGCTTCTGTCAGCAGAGTTTGACCTCAGCATGGCAGCCAGCCGATGAAGCCAGTCAATGAAGCCAGCCAATCAAGATTGTCATATAGCTTTAACATGACATTTTTACTGAGACGCATTCCGTTTGAGGATGTCGGTTTCGGGGAGGGTATATGGCGGCGATTGACGGTGTGGGAAAAACGGATGAGGCGAAGCCCTCGCTTGCCGAACTAACTTCCGTCTTCGCCCGCATCGGCTGCCTGAGCTTCGGTGGCCCGGCGGCGCAGATCGCCATGATGCACCGCGCTGTCGTGGAGGAAAAACGCTGGCTCTCGGAGGAGCGGTTCCTGCATGCCCTGAACTACTGCATGCTGCTTCCCGGTCCGGAGGCGCAGCAGCTCGCTACCTATATCGGCTGGCTGACCCATGGCACTCGCGGCGGCATCATTTCCGGGCTGCTTTTCATTCTGCCCGGCCTCGTTGTCATCACCATCCTGTCCGCGGCTTACGCCCTCTGGCAGGAAACCACATGGCTGGCCGGCCTGTTCTTTGGCCTCAAGGCCGCAGTTCTTGCCATCGTCGTCGAGGCGGTCATCCGGCTCTCGAAGAAGACGCTGAAGAGCGGGTTTCTCTGTCTCGTGGCCGCCACGGCCTTCGTGGCGCTGTTCCTCTTCGGCGTGCCGTTCCCGATCGTGGTTCTCGCTGCAGCCTTTGCCGGTTTTCTCAATGCCCGGCGAACGGGTGTTTCCACGGCACCAACAGGCCTCACCGATCTTGCCGCGCCACCATCGCCGGGCAGGGCGATCATCAGCCTGATCGGCTGGATCATCGTCTGGCAATTGCCGCTTCTGATCCTCTGGGTCTTTTCCGCGCCGGATGGCCTGACAAGCCTTTTCTCCTTCTTCTCGAAAATGGCGCTGGTCACCTTCGGCGGTGCCTATGCGGTTCTTGCCTATGTGGCGCAGGTCGGCGTCGAGCAATATGGCTGGCTGCAGCCCGGCGAAATGCTGGATGGGCTGGCTTTGGCCGAAACCACGCCGGGGCCGCTCGTTCTCGTTCTTTCCTTCGTCGGTTTCCTCACCGGTTTTCGCGAGGCTTCCGGGGTTGTCGGAGGCGTTCTCGGCGCATTGCTGGTCGCCTGGGCGACCTTCGTTCCGAGCTTTATCTTCATTTTTGCCGGTGCACCTTATATCGAGCGCCTGCGCGGCAATCGCATCCTGTCCGGCGCGCTCTCGGCGATCACTGCCGCCGTTGTCGGCGTCATCCTCAACCTCGCCATCTGGTTCGGCCTGCATGTCCTGTTTCGCCAGGTAGGTAAGGTTGAACTCGTGCCGTCGCTCGGGCTTGAGCTGGCACTGCCGGTCTGGACAAGCCTTGATCCGGTGGCAGCAGTTCTGTTCGTGCTCTCGGCCGTTTTGCTGTTCCGGCTGAAGCTCGGGATGGTGCCGGTTCTCGGCATCTGCGCCGCGGCCGGGCTGCTCGTCCGCCTTCTGGCGCTCATGTAACGGCCGCATGAAATATCCCGCACTGCACGCAAATCTCCTTGCCATCCAGCCCACGCTTTGCGACATCAGCGCCAGATATGTAAGGCCGGACGTGGCAGAAGGTGATCGACAGGCATGGCAAAGCGCATCCAGAACTTGAGTGAAGTCATTGGCGGCTACGATGTGGTTCTGTCCGATGTCTGGGGCGTTGTGCATAACGGCGTTGCTGCCTTCCAGCATTCCTGTCAGGCGCTTGCCGCAGCCCGAAAGGCCGGCGCGACCGTCGTGCTGATCACCAACTCCCCACGCCCCGCCCCTGGCGTCATCGAGCAGTTGAAAGTGCTCGGCGTATCCGACGACACCTATGACCGCATCGTCACCTCCGGCGACGTGACCCGTCACCTGATCGCCGAAGGCCCGAAAAAGGTATTCCTGCTCGGCCCCGAACGCGACATGCCGCTGTTCGACGGGCTGGATGTCGAGGTCGTTTCGGCCGACGAGGCGGAAGCTATCGTCTGCACCGGCTTCTTCGATGACGAAAAGGAAGTGCCGGAAGATTATACCGACATGCTGAAGGCGTGGGTCGCGCGCGATGTGCCATTCATCTGTGCCAACCCGGATCTCGTCGTCGAGCGCGGCCACAAGATCATTCCATGCGCCGGTGCCGTTGCCGCTTATTACGAACAACTGGGCGGCAAGACCCGCATCGCCGGCAAGCCGCATTTCCCGATCTATGAAGCGTCGCTGGCTGCTGCCCGCGAAGCACGCGGCGAATTCGACAAGTCGAAAGTACTCGCTATCGGTGACGGCATGCCGACCGATGTGCGCGGCGCGCTTTCGCAAGGCCTCGACCTGCTTTATATCAGCGCTGGTATCCATGTTGCGGAATATACCGTCAACGGCGAGACGGACGAGGCCATCCTTCAGGCCTGGCTGAAAAGCGAAAACGCCGCGCCGAAATTCTGGATGCCCAGACTGGCCTGACCGGTCTTGCAAACGAGAATAGACTGATCCGGACCTGCCACATGACCGTATTCCATCGCAACGAAAAGAAGGACCCGCTGCCCGAGGTGCTCAAGGGCGGAGTGGTCGCGATCGGCAATTTCGACGGTGTGCATCGCGGCCACCGCAGCGTGCTCGAACGTGCGCTGAAACTGGCGGAAGAGCGCGGCGTGCCGGCTCTGGTTCTGACCTTCGAGCCACATCCGCGCACCGTCTTCAAGCCGGACCAGCCGGTTTTCCGCATCACGCCGGCGCCGGTGAAGGCGCGGCTCTTGGAGGCGATGGGGTTCCATTCGGTGATCGAATATCCGTTCGATCGCGATTTTGCCGGACGTTCCGCTGAAGAGTTCATCCAGTCCATTCTGGTCGACTGGCTGGGCGCGAGTGCCGTCGTCACCGGTTTCGATTTCCATTTCGGCAAGGGCCGCGAGGGTGGACCGGCCTTCCTCATGGCCGCCGGTGAGCGCCATGGGTTCACGGTATCGCTGGTCGATGCCTTCCGCGATGAAAATGCCGAGGTGATCTCATCTAGCCGTATCCGCGAATTGCTGGGCGAGGGAGATGTCGCTCAGGCCGCCGGCCTGCTCGGTTATCGCTATACGGTCGAGGCGGAAGTGATCGACGGCGAAAAGCTAGGCCGCCAGCTCGGCTTCCCGACCGCCAACATGCGGCTGGCGCCAGAGGCAGAGTTGAAGCCCGGCATCTATGCCGTTCGTTTCCGCCGCCCCGACGGCATGCTCTATGATGGGGTCGCAAGCTACGGCCGCCGCCCGACGGTGACCGATAACGGCGCTCCGTTGCTGGAAACCTATCTCTTCGATTTTTCCGGTTCGCTCTATGGCGAAGTCTGCGCCGTTTCCTTTTTCGGCCATCTGCGCGACGAGCTGAAATTCGACGGTCTCGACCCGCTGGTCGCGCAGATCAAGCGCGACGAGGAAGAGGCAAGAGCGTTGCTTACCGGCGTTCAGCCGATCAGTGAACTGGATGCGAAGATTGCATTCGCCTTCAACGCAGAAAACGAAGGATAAGACCATGGCAAGCACTCCGCGCCGACCGGCCAACCCGATGGATGCCGCCGAAGCCCTGTTCAAGCCGGCCAAGAAAACTGCCGCAGCCCCTGTCGAAAAGTGCGCCGTGCCGGAAGTGAAGGAGCTTGTCTCGATCAAGCTCGACAGCGCGGTGATCGAATATTTTCAGGAAGACGGCCCCGGCTGGCAGGATCGCATCAATGACGCGCTGCGCGGTGTGATGGCGGCCAATCCGAAGAACTAAGCCGAGAGCGGTCTCCCTAGAGCCGCTTTTCCGAGCCTGCATCTTTCAGGATTGCATTGGCAGTGTGTCGGCTCAAAAGATGACGCGGAAGCAATATGATCTTTCCCGTTTCACGCGATCGCCATTTCTCGTGCAAGCCTTTCGCGTTGGTCAGATATTCATAGCCGAGTTCTGAAATAATGGTGCGGACGGTCTTATAGAAACCGTCGACCATCAGGCGGCAGCCGGTATGTTTGCGGGTCTTTCCCAAAGGATTGCAGGAATGAGATCCCTGATCGGCGTGTCAGCGAGATCCGATGCCGACATGTGGTTGGCGACGATCAGGTCTATGGCTGCGTCAAAGAGGACTTCCTCGAAAGCGTCCAGGGTTGCGGCTTCGATATGGAGGCCATCGATATCGCTTTCAGAATAAAAGACCTTGGCCTCGGCATCCCAAACGGCTTTTACGAAAAACGTTCTTTTCATAACCAAGGCCCAAACCTGTTTTGGTATAGTCGCAAGAAGAATATACGACCTCGCGGCGGTCAGGCAATCATGTCGTCTCGCCTATCTGATTTCCCCCTTCCTTTCCGCCCCAAAACGCCTTAATAACCGCGTCCATGACAATTTTCCGGTCGGCCCAGATCATTGCGAAGATGATCATACGAATTATCGGCCCGGCTTTCCGCGCTGCTTGATCAAGCTGCGGGAAGGTCCGGGATTTTGGCGTTTGAACAGCGCCTCCGCCACCGAATTCTCATCCGCATCGCGCCCTGACGTGGCGCAAAGAGACGATTGCTCAAAATGACCGATACAGCCGAAAAGCTCGATTACTCGAAGACCCTTTACCTGCCGGAAACGGAATTCCCGATGCGCGCCGGCCTGCCGCAGAAGGAGCCTGAAACGGTTGCCCGCTGGCAGCAGATGGACCTCTACAAGAAGCTCCGCGCTTCCGCCGCCGGCCGCGAAAAATTCGTGCTGCATGATGGCCCTCCCTATGCCAACGGCAACATCCATATCGGCCATGCGCTCAACAAGATCCTGAAGGACGTCATCACCCGCTCGTTCCAGATGCGCGGTTATGACAGTAACTACGTTCCGGGCTGGGATTGCCACGGCCTGCCGATCGAGTGGAAAATCGAGGAAGAAAACTACCGCGCCAAGGGCAAGGCCAAGCCGGACCTGAAACAGCCGGACGCGATGATCGAATTCCGCAAGGAATGCCGCGCCTATGCCGAAAAATGGATCAAGATCCAGGGCGACGAATTCAAGCGCCTCGGCATCGTCGGCGATTTCGACAATCCCTATCTGACCATGAACTTTCACGCGGAAAGCCGCATCGCCGGCGAACTGTTGAAGATCGCCATGAGCGGCCAGCTCTATCGTGGTTCGAAGCCGATCATGTGGTCGGTCGTCGAGCGCACGGCGCTGGCTGAGGCCGAGGTCGAATACCACGACTACGAGAGCGACACGATCTGGGTGAAGTTCCCGGTGGTTGGCGCGGCCGAACTGGCCGATGCCCATGTCGTCATCTGGACCACCACTCCGTGGACCATCCCGGGCAACCGCGCCGTCGCCTATTCGCCTAAGGTTGCTTACGGCCTTTACGAAGTGACCGAAGCCGTCAATGATTTCGGTCCGCAGCCGGGTGAAAAGCTGATCTTTGCCGATGCGTTGGCCGAAGAGTCTGCCGCGAAAGCGAAGCTCACCTTCAAGAAGCTGCGTGGCGTCTCTGCCGAAGAGATGGCTGCCCTGACGCTTGCCCATCCGTTGAAGGGCCTCGGTGGCGGTTACGAATTTACCGTTCCGCTTCTCGCCGGTGATCACGTCACCGACGATGCCGGTACCGGTTTCGTCCACACCGCTCCGTCTCACGGCCGCGAAGACTTCGAGGCCTGGATGTCGGGCGTCAAGGAACTGGAAGCCCGCGGCATCGACACCCGTATCCCGTTCCCGGTCGACGACAGTGGCACCTACACCGCCGATGCCCCCGGTTTCGAGGGTGGCCGCGTCATGGACGACAACGGCAAGAAGGGCGATGCCAATGATCGCGTCATCAAGTCGCTGATCGAGCGTAACGCACTCTTCGCCCGTGGCCGCCTGAAGCACTCCTATCCGCATTCCTGGCGCTCCAAGAAGCCGATCATCTTCCGTAACACGCCGCAGTGGTTCGTCTATATGGACAAGGACCTCAAGGACGGCACGACGCTGCGCACCCGCGCGCTTTCGGCGATCGACGACACCCGTTTCGTCCCCGCCGGCGGCCAGAACCGCCTGCGCGCCATGATCGAACAGCGCCCGGACTGGGTTCTGTCGCGTCAGCGCGCCTGGGGCGTCCCGATCTGCGTCTTTGCCGATGAAGAAGGCAATGTCCTGCAGGACGAAGAGGTCAACAAGCGCATCTTGGAAGCCTTCGATGCCGAAGGTGCGGATGCTTGGTTCGCCGAAGGCGCCAAGGATCGTTTCCTCGGCAACGGCCATGACCATGCCAAGTGGACGCAGGTCATGGACATCCTCGATGTCTGGTTTGACAGTGGCTCGACGCACACCTTCACGCTCGAAGATCGCCCGGACCTGAAATGGCCGGCCGACGTCTATCTGGAAGGTTCCGACCAGCATCGCGGCTGGTTCCATTCCTCGCTTCTGGAATCGGCTGCCACCCGCGGCCGCGCGCCCTATGACACGGTCGTCACCCATGGCTTCACCATGGATGAAAAGGGCCAGAAGATGTCAAAGTCGCTCGGCAACGTCGTGTCTCCGCAGGACGTGATGAAGGATGCCGGCGCCGATATCCTGCGTCTCTGGGTCATGACCACCGACTATTGGGAAGACCAGCGCCTCGGCAAGACGATCATCCAGACGAACGTCGATGCCTATCGCAAGCTGCGCAACACCATCCGCTGGATGCTCGGCACGCTGGCGCATGACGAAGGCGAAGAGATTGCCTACGCTGAACTGCCCGAACTCGAAAAGCTGATGCTGCATCGCTTGTACGAGCTGGATAAGCTCGTGCGCGAAGGTTATGACGCGTTCGAATTCAAGAAGATCACGCGCGCGCTGATCGATTTCGCCAATATCGAACTCTCCGCCTTCTATTTCGATATCCGCAAGGACGCGCTTTATTGCGACGCGCCGTCTTCGCTTCGCCGCCGCGCCTCGCTCGCCGTCATCCGCAAGATCTTCGAGGCCACCGTTACCTGGCTTGCCCCGATGCTGCCCTTCACGACGGAAGAGGCTTGGCTGTCGCTTAAAGCCGATGCGGTTTCTGTCCATCTCGAACAGTTCCCGGATGTGCCGGCCGAGTGGAAGAACGATGCCGTTGCCGAAAAGTGGGCGAAGATCCGCAAGGTTCGCTCCGTCGTCACCGGCGCCCTCGAAATCGAGCGCAAGGACAAGCGTATCGGCTCGTCGCTGGAAGCGGCCCCGGTTGTCTATGTTGCCGATGCCGAATTGTTGAAGGCGCTGGAAGGCCTCGAATTCGAGGAAACCTGCATCACTTCCGCGATCAAGATCACGGCAGGTGAAGGTCCGGAAACGGCTTTCCGTCTGACTGAAGTCGCAGGTGTCGCGGTCGATCCGAAGCTGGCCGAGGGCACGAAATGCGCCCGTTCGTGGCGTGTGACGACCGATGTCGGCTCCGATCCGGCATGGCCGGATGTCTCGGCTCGCGATGCTGCGGCACTGACCGAACTTGCCAAGCTTGGCAAGTTGTAATGTCATGAACCGTGCCGGATGATTGCGCTTGAGCGCTTCATCCGGTATTCCTGCCTGAAATTGGCCGGATTTATCCGTCAGGTCGATGGCAATAGTCTATGAGGCGTCGAGGCGGGCGTCCGTGGTAGGGGTTTGATGGAAACGACGAAAACCTTGCGTATGGCCCTTGGTGCGGCCGGTATTCTGGTTGCGACCGTGACGCTTTCCGGCTGCATGGGAAGCCCGACCTACGGCACCGACAAGACTGCCATGGAACAATTGGGCGATGACGTGACTTCGGCCATCGATATCGGTGGCGATCGCGCCAAGGAAAAGGCGAAGATCCGCTACAACCCACGTCCTGCGCTGGTCGTCGCCAGCCATCAGGAAGGTGGAGCGTTGCCGCCGCCGCAGCAATCGCTTGCCAACCGCGAAAACAACCCGAACTGGGTCGAATCGCCGGAAGAGGCACGTGAGCGCCTTCGTCAGGAAGCAACCGACAACCAGGGCAACCCGAACTACCGTTCACCGCTTCTGGCCGGCAAGGGTCAGGCTGGGCAGTTGACGGAATCGCAGAAATGGGAAGCCTTCCGTCAGGCGAAAGCCAACGCAAACGATCCGGGCATCAGCGGAGGCCGCCGTTCGCTCTCCGATCCGCCGACGGAATTCCGAACCGCCGATGCGCAGACCTTGCAGGATCTGGGTGAGCCGGAGACCAAGAAGGAAGCTCGCCGCAAGAAGGAAGCCGAGGCTGCTTCTACAAAGGGCTCCGCCTGGTGGAAGCCCTTCCAGTAAGATAGAACGAATGAGGCTCGGCTCGGCCGGGCCTTTTTTGTAAGCCTTATCTGTCCCGCCGGGACCGGAAAAAGCCGGTGAGCAGGTCTGCCGCCGGCACTTCGGCAATGCCGGAATAGACTTCAGGCGCATGGTGGCAGGTGGGTTGCGAGAAGAACCGCACGCCGTTTTCCACAGCGCCACCCTTCGGATCGTTGGCGCCGTAATAAAGCCGGCGGATACGGGCGAAGGATATGGCGCCGGCGCACATGGTACATGGCTCCAGCGTCACATAAAGATCCGCTCCGCCAAGCCGCTCGCTTCCGACCTTGGCTGCAGCCTCGCGGATCACGGCAATTTCGGCATGGGCGGTGATGTCGTTTTCGGCGCGGGTGCGGTTGCCTGAGCGGGCAATAATCTCGCCATCGATAACGATGACGGCACCGACTGGAACCTCGCCGCGTTCGGCGGCATTTCTGGCTTCTGTCAGTGCGGCATCCATGAAGCTGTCGCTCTTAGGCATTTCAGCGATTTCCTCTTAACCCGGATCGCATGAACTGGTAGGAAGCATGCAACGCGAAGCGCGCCCTAAGGGTGTGCATCCATCTGGTCAACACGAACAAGTATGTCCGGGATACTCCGTCGACATCCTGCTTCAGGCAAACAACATATGAATTCAAAAGACAAGCCGAAGCGCGGCGAAGCGAAAACCTTCGTTCGCGAAATCAAGCCGAAAGCCGAAGGCAGCACTGCTTCCAAGTCGGGGGGCAAGCCGGGCTTCAAGTCCTCAGGCAAGCCGGGAGCGAAATTCAGCGACAAGCCCGCTGGGGCTGCAAAGCCGCGCGCCAAGGCGGAAGGTGCCGTCAGAAAGCCGGTTCGTTCGGCCAAGCGCGAGGAATTCGTGGGCGAGGGTGCATCCGCGCCGACCGACGGCAAGCCCGAGCGTATTTCGAAAATCCTCGCCCGTGTCGGTGTCGCATCCCGTCGCGATGTTGAGCGGATGATCCTCGAGGGCCGCGTCACATTGAATGGCAAGCCGCTCGATACGCCGGTCGTCAACGTGACGCTGGAAGACAAGATCGAAGTGGACGGCGTGCCGATCCGCGGCATCGAGCGCACGCGCCTGTGGCTCTACCACAAGCCCGGTGGTCTGGTGACCACAAATTCCGATCCGGAAGGCCGCCCGACCGTGTTCGACAATCTGCCGGAAGGTCTTCCGCGGGTTCTCTCCATCGGCCGCCTCGATATCAACACCGAAGGCCTGCTGCTTCTGACCAATGACGGCGGCCTGTCGCGCACGCTCGAACTGCCGACCACCGGCTGGCTGCGCCGCTACCGGGTGCGTGCCCATGGCGAGGTCGATCAGGAAGCGCTCGACAAGCTGAAGGACGGCATTGCTGTCGACGGCGTGCTCTACGGTTCTATCGAAGCGACGCTCGACCGTGCCCAGGGCCACAATGTCTGGATCACCATGGGCCTTCGCGAAGGCAAGAACCGCGAAATCAAGAACGTGCTCGGCGCGCTCGGTCTCGAGGTCAACCGCCTGATCCGCATTTCCTACGGTCCGTTCCAGCTGGGCGATCTGCCGGAAGGCGAAGTGCTGGAAGTGCGCGGCCGCACCCTGCGCGACCAGCTCGGCCCGCGCCTGATCAATGAATCGAAGGCCAATTTCGAAGCCCCGCTTTATAACGAGCGCAGTTCGGAAGACGAGCAGCCGCAGCGTGCCGAAAAGGTAGAGCGTCCCGCCAAGCCCGAACGCGGCTGGGCGAATGATCGCTCGGATGACCGGGGTGACCGTCGCGAGCGTGCCCTTGGCCGCCTCGACACCAAGCGTCCCGACAGCCGTCGCGACGATCGCAAGTTCTCCGACAGGCCTTCTGGTAAGTTCGGGGCGAAGTCTTCGGATCGCGATTTCGGTGACGAGAAGCCGAAGAAGCGTCCGCCGATGGGCACGAGCCGCACGGCCAATGTCTGGATGGCGCCCGGCGCGCGTCCGACGACGGATGAAGGTGGCCGCAAGGTTTCGGCCCGCGCCCAGGCCGAGCAGCTGTTCAAGAAGCCCGCACCCGAGAATGATCTCCGCGTAAAGATCAACCGCGTCAAGGATGACAGCGACTGGATCCGTGGTGAAGACCAGCCGGAACGAGGTGCAAGGCGCGGTGACCGCGAGGACCGTGGCGACCGTGGTTTTGGCGACAAGCCACGCGGTGAGCGCTCGTTCGGCGACAAGCCTAGGGGCGAGCGTTCCTTTGGTGATCGTCCATCCGGTGATCGTAATCGGGGCGACAAGCCCTATGGTGATCGCAAGCCGCGCGAGGATGGCGACCGTCCTGCACGTGCCAAGTCGTTCGGCGGCGAGGGGCGCTCCGAGCGTCCGCGTGGCGAACGCTCCTTTGGTGACAAGCCGCGGGGCGAGCGTTCCTTCGGCGACAAGCCAAGGGGAGAACGTTCCTTCTCGGATCGTCCGCCGCGTGGTGACCGCCCGGCGCGTGACGATAGAGGCGAACGCTCCTTCGGTGATCGCCCCGCAAGAGGTGACAAGCCCTTTGGCGGCAAGCCTTCAGGCTTCGGCGGCAAGCCCTCGGGTGGCAAGCCCGGTTTCGGTGGCAAGCCGGGTGGCGGAAAGTCCTTCGGTGGCAAGCCTTCCGGCGGCAGACCCAATAGCGGTAAGCCAGGTGGTGGTTCGCGTGGTGGCCCAGGCGGTGGACGCCCAGGCGGCAAGCCGCGGACACCGAGGGGCTAAGCTGTGCGGATCGTAGGGGGTGAGTTCCGCGGCCGCGCTCTGGCCACGCCGAAGACGAATGATATCCGGCCGACCATCGACCGGACGCGTGAAAGCCTGTTCAATATCCTCGGGCACGTCTATCCGGACGCGCTCGATGGCACACGGGTGATCGACCTTTTTGCCGGAACCGGCGCGGTGGGGCTGGAAGCTCTGTCGCGCGGCTGCAAGCAGGCCTTGTTCGTTGAAAACAGCGTCGAGGGCAGGGGTCTGCTCTGGGAGAATATCGATAGTTTCGGTCTGCATGGCCGGGCGCGTATTCTCCGTCGGGACGCAACCAGCCTCGGTTCGATCGGCAATATCGAGCCGTTCAACCTGATCTTCGCCGATCCGCCTTACGGCAAGGGCCTGGGTGAAAAGGCACTCCATGCGGCGCATGCCGGCGGCTGGTTGGCCGCGGGTGCTCTTGTTCTGCTGGAAGAGCGGATTGATGCCGAGATCGTCGTCGATCCCGTTTTCAAGCCGCTGGAAAGCCGGATGTTCGGCGATAGCCGCATCGAATTTTATCGATATCAGCCAGGCTGAACCTCGCCATGAACACACGCCTCTCCCTGCCGGATCTGGATACTGAAAACAGCGGGGAGGGCCTGCGTTATGCCGTAGCCTTCGGTGGCGGGGGAGCAAGAGGTATCTCGCATATCTGTATCATCGAGGCGCTCGATGAACTCGGCATCAAACCGGTGGCGATTTCGGGATCTTCGATCGGTGCCATCATGGGGGCCGGCATGGCGTCCGGCATGCGAGGCGCCGACATCCGCGACTATACGGTGCGCACGATGGGCAACCGCAATTCGCTGTTCAATCGCCTCTGGACGCTCGGGCCGGCTTCAATGCGCGACAAGCTGGGCGGCTTCCGCTTCGGCCATTTCAACCTTGATCCCATCCTCGATGCCTTCCTTCCTCCTGATATCCCGGAGGATTTTTCCGACCTGAAAATCCCGCTTAAAATCTCCGCCACCGATTATTACGGGCAGGCCGAGGTGATCCTCGAAGAAGGGGATCTCAGAACTGCGATTGCCGCATCGGCCGCCATTCCCGGCCTGTTCATGCCGGTATGGGTCAACGGAAGGGTGATGATCGACGGCGGCGTCTTCAATCCGGTTCCCTATGAACAGCTGCTCGACCTTGCCGACGTTGTCATAGGCGTCGATGTCGTCGGCGCACCGGAAGGCGACGGCACCCATCCGCCGACCCGCATCGACGCGCTATTCGGCGCCAGCCAGCTGACCATGCAGGCCTCGATCGCGCTGAAACTGAAGCTGAACCCGCCGCACATCTTCCTGCGCCCGCAGGTCAACCGTTTCCGCGTGCTGGATTTCCTCAAAGCGCAGGAAATTCTGGACGAGGCAAGCCACGTCAAGGACGAATTGAAGCGTGCAGTGGATGCACTGGAAGCATCCGTGGCCAAGGGCTGAAGCCGTCCGGCTCACCATTTCCCCAGAGACAGACCCGCTTCCACCTCATCGGCCGCGTCTTCCTGAACACTGATGCGTTTCGGCTTGATCAACGGTTCCGGCTTGACGGGGCTGTTGAACAGCTTGTCGCGTCCTGCCGAAATGCCTTCGACGGCCTGGATCTGCAGGCGCTCCTCGTCGCGGCGGCGGATATCCTGGAGAATTTCCTCGGCGCGCGCTTCGGACATGCCGAGAGCTTCCAGCGTCTTGGCGCCGAACAGAAGACCGGATTCCAGCGTTTCGCGCAATTCGTATTCGACGCCCTTTTCCCTCAGCCAGAGAGAATGAATGCGGTCATAGGAGCGGGCGAAAAGACGGACATTGGGAAAATCGGACTGGATAAGCTCCACGATCCTGTTGGTCGTTTCCTTCTTCTGCGTCGCAACAACGACGATCTTGGCCTTTTCGATCCCGGATGAGACGAGTACGTCGCGGCGTGTGCCGTCGCCGAAATAGATGCGGAAACCGAAATTGGCAGCCTGGCGGATACGATCGGCGGAATCGTCGATCACGGTCACGGCACTGCCGCCGGCAAGCAGGATTTGCGCGGCGATCTGGCCGAAACGCGAAAAGCCGATCATCAGCACGTCGGCACCCGCACCTGCGAAATCCTCATCCAGTTCCTCCCGCGCCTCACCGTGCATCAGGCGTTTGGCAAGCGCCGAACCGAGCGGGGTAAGTGCCATGGAAAGCGTCACGATGGCGATCAACAGCGAGGCGGTCGAGGAAGACAGAAGCCCGGCAGCGGTTGCCGTGGTGAACAAAACGAAGGCGAACTCACCTCCCTGCGGCAACAGGAAAGCGATCTGGATCGCATCGTTATGGGACGAACCCCAGAGCCGGCAGAGCCCGTAGACCAGAAACGCCTTCACCGCCATGAACACGATGACGGCCGGGATGATGAACAGGATGTGATCGACGATCACTTCGAGTTCGAGTGACAGCCCGACCGCAACGAAGAACAGCGCCAGAAGCAGGCCGCGGAACGGTTCAATATCCGCCTCCAGCTCGTGCCGATAGGACGATTCCGCCAGCATCACACCGGCGAGAAACGCTCCCATGGCCATCGACAGGCCAACCATCTGCATTGCCGCGGCCGATCCGAGCACGACGAGCAGGGCGGCCGCGATCATCACCTCGCGCGCGCCAGTGCGAGCGATAATCTGGAACATCGGGTTGAGAAGATATTTTCCGGCAAGGATCATGGCTCCGATGGCCGCAATCGCGATGGCGAAATCGACAAGCGGCGTCGCGGCCTGTTCCTCCGTTCCCGGCGCAAGCACGGTGATCAGCGCCAGAAGCGGCACGATTGCCAGATCCTGGAACAGAAGAACCGAGAAGGACCGTTGCCCGTACCGGCTGTTGATATCCCCGGCGTCGTTGAGCAGCTGCAATGCAAAGGCGGTGGAGGAAAGCGCAAGGCCGAAACCGACGATCAGGCTTCCCTGCCACGTCGCCATGCCGGTCTCGAAGGCAAGTGCGGCAAGTGCCAACCCGGTCAAAAGAACCTGAACCGGACCGAGGCCAAACACGTCGCCGCGCATCTGCCACAGGCGCGATGGTTTCAGCTCCAGCCCGATGACGAAGAGCAGGAAGACGACGCCGTATTCGGCAACATGCAGAACCTCTTCCGTATCGGTGATACGCTGAAACACCGGACCGATGATCACGCCGACGGCCAGATAACCGAGAACTGTTCCAAGCCCCAGCCTCTTGAAGATTGGTGCGGCGATGACCGCTCCGGCCAGAAGAAGCAACATTTCGGTGAATAGCGAGCCCGGTGCGGTCATGCAGAAACTTTCGAATAGGCGGTATGGATCAGTCGGGCCGGTCGCGGATGCGACAACCCGGTCAAGAAAAGGTGTGGCACACTTGATGCTTCGAAGCGCTCACAATAAATGGGACAGGAACGAAAGGCTTGCAAATATGAGCTCTGAAATTGATTCCGCCCAGCTTTTATCCCGTGCTTCTGAACTAATCGACCTGGCGAAGGCGGCAGGCGCCGACGCGGCCGATGCCGTCGTGGTCCGCTCGCGCTCGCGCTCCGTATCGGTGCGCCTCGGCAAGGTGGAAGGGACGGAATCGTCCGAAAGCGACGATTTCTCGCTGCGCGTGTTTGTCGGCCAGAAGGTTGCCAGCGTCTCGGCCAATCCGGGCTTCGACATGAAGACGCTTGCCGAACGCGCGGTTGCCATGGCGAAGGTCTCCCCCGAAGACCCCTTCGTCTGCATGGCGGATTCGGACCGGCTGGCGAAATCCTATCCGGATCTCGACCTTTTTGACCCGACCGATGTGCCGACCGATGCATTGCGCGAAGCAGCCCTTGCTGCCGAAGCCGCTGCCCTGGCCGTCAACGGCGTGACCAACTCCTCCGGTGCCGGCGCCTCTGCGGGCATGGGCGGCATGGTTCTCGTCACCTCGCACGGCTTTTCCGGCAGCTACATGGCCACCCGTTTCGGCCGTTCCGTCAGCGCCATTGCAGGTGAAGGCACAAAGATGGAGCGTGACTACGATTTCGACAGCCGCCTTTATGACGCCGATCTCGATGCGCCGGACCTGATCGGCCGGCGTGCCGGCGAACGTGCGGTTGTCCGCATCAATCCGCGCCAGGTACCCACAGCAAGCAATGTCACCGTGGTTTTCGATCCGCGCATGGCGCGTGGTTTCGTCGGCACGATCGCCGGCGCCATCAACGGTTCATCCGTGGCGCGCAAGACGAGCTTCCTGCGTGACAGGATGGGCCAGCAGGTGTTGAAAGCCGGTCTCAACATCACCGACGACCCGCTGATCGTGCGTGGTTCATCCTCGCGTCCCTTCGATGGCGAAGGCGTTTCCGGCGAACGGATGACGATGATCGAGGACGGCGTGCTTAAACACTGGTTCCTGTCGACCTCGACGGGCCGCGAACTCGGCCTGCCGACCAATGGTCGTGGCGTGCGCGGCGGCAATTCAGTCACTCCCGCCTCGACCAATCTGGCGCTTGAGCCGGGCGATATCTCGCCGGAAGAGCTGATCGCCTCGGTCGGCACCGGGCTCTACGTGACGGAACTGATCGGCCAGGGCGTCAACATGCTCACCGGCGAATATTCGCGTGGCGCCAGCGGTTTCTGGATCGAAAACGGCAAGCTTGCTTATCCTGTCTCCGAGGTGACGATCGCGTCCAATCTCAAGGACATGTTCATGCGTCTCACGCTGGCAAACGACATCGACCGCAAATACGGTGTCGCTTCGCCGACCATCGCGATCGAGGGCATGACGCTGGCGGGAAGCTGACGCCATGGTTTCCTCTGACAAAAACTGGAGCGCCGATCTCGATCTCATCCTGGATGCCGCCCGGCAGGCAGGTGAGATCGCCAATGGCTATTTCCGGCAGTCGCCGGAAGTCTGGTGGAAGAATGAGGGCCGCTCGCCGGTCAGCGCTGCCGATTTCGCCGCCAATGACCGTCTCCAGTCGCTTCTTTTGAAGGCGCGCCCGAACTATGGCTGGCTCTCGGAAGAGACGGACGACGACAGCGCCCGGCTGGCCTGTGAGACGCTGTTCGTGGTCGATCCGATCGACGGCACCCGCGCCTTCATCGCCGGAGAACCGATCTGGTGTGTATCCGTCGCGGTCGTCCACAAGGGCCGTCCGGTGGCAGGGGTTCTCGTCGCGCCGGCGCTGCAGCAGGAATATCAGGCCGCGGCAGAAGGTCCGGCTTTGAGGAACGGCGCACCGATCTCTGTCCGATCCGAGATGGAGGTTAAGGAACTTGTACTGGCCGCGGACGAGAAGATCGTCAAAAAGCTGCAGCCCGAGCTTGCAATCCACCGCGTCAGCCACGTTCCCTCGCTCGCTTATCGGCTGGCCATGGTGGCCGATGCACGCATCGATGGGACGATCGTGAAGAGGGATAGCCATGACTGGGATCTGGCCGCTGCCGACCTGATACTGGAGCGTGCAGGCGGGGCACTGACCGGGCTTGATGACCAGCCCCTGATCTATAATCGCGAAACCGTCCGTCACGGTGTTCTGGTGGCTGGAACCCGCCATGCGCGCCATGTGCTTCTACCCCATCTTGTGACCGGTGCAGCGGGTTGACCTTTGTGACGGAATGCCGCAGAGGAAGGGCTTCTAGTCAAGAAATGGACGGATTTGGAAATGACGCAATCGAGCGAAAAGAAGCAGCTCCTGCACCTGGTATTCGGCGGTGAACTTTCGAGCCTTGACGGCGTTCAGTTCAAGGATCTCTCGGCTCTCGACATCGTCGGCATCTATCCCGACTACGCAACGGCGCTGACCGCCTGGCGCTCAAAGGCGCAGTCGACGGTCGACAATGCCGAGATGCGCTACTTCATCGTCCACATGCACCGCCTTCTGGATCCCGAAACCAAGTAGGCCTGACACAAGGCGCGAAAAATATGATAGATATTCAGGTCTAGGCTGTCGCAGCCTGAAACTCGCTTTTTTGACGCATTTGTGAAACAGACAGGCTGCAATAGGATATTGCTCCAGGGGTGAGGTATTGATGGCGCTAGGCAGGGATATGGAGCGAGGGCTATGAGCGGCGCTGTGGCTCGCATGGCTCTTGCCGGCTATCGCCTTGCGGGCGTGGCGCTTTATCCTTTGGCCGGCCCCTATCTCGCCTGCCGGGCGATGAAGGGCAAGGAAGACCGCTCAAGACGACTTGAGAGACTGGGTTATGCGAGCCAGCCGCGTCCTCGTGGACCGCTGGTCTGGGTTCATTCGGCAAGCGTCGGAGAAACTCTTTCCATCCTGCCGTTGATCCGTGAACTGCGCCGTCGCGAAATCCATGTCGTGCTGACCACCGGCACTGTCACTTCCGCTGCCCTTGTCGCCGCTCGGCTGGGCGACGAGGTCATCCATCAATATGTGCCGATCGACCTTAAATTCCCGATCAAGCGTTTCATCGCCTATTGGCGGCCGGATGCCTGCATTACGGCAGAATCTGAAATCTGGCCGACAACCGTCGCTGAACTCGCGCGTCGCCGCATCCCGCAGATCCGGGTCAATGCCCGCATTTCGGATCGCTCCTTCGCGCGCTGGAGCAACCACGCCAAGGTGGCTGAGGCGCTGTTCGACAAGATGGCGCTCGTCGTCGCCCAGTCCGATCTGGATGCAGAACGCTTCCGTGACCTCGGCGCATGGCCGGTCATCGTCTCCGGCAACCTGAAGAGCGATACAGACCCGCCGCCATGCGACGAGTTGCTGCTGGCGAAATACAAGGCAGAGATCGGCGACCGCAAGACCTGGGCGGCGATCTCCACCTTCGATGGCGAAGAAATGGCTGCTGCCACCGTTCACCGGGCGCTGAAGCCGAAGAATGGCCAATTGACCATCATCGTTCCGCGCCATCCCGACCGGGCTGATGCGATCGAAACCATGCTCAAGGAAGAGGGCCTCGTTGTCGCCCGTCGTTCGCGCAATGATGAACTGACGCCTGAGACCGATATTTTCCTCGGTGATTCCATCGGCGAAATGGGGCTTTACCTGCGCCTGACCGAAATCGCCTTTGTGGGCCGCTCGCTGACCAATGAAGGCGGCCAGAACCCCCTGGAGCCGGCAATGATCGGTTGCGCCGTGCTGACCGGCCCGAACATCCAGAATTTCCGTGATGCCTATCAGCATCTCGTCCGCAAGGGTGGGGCGCGGGTAGTCAAGGATGTCGAGATGCTGGCCAAGGCCGTGCATTACCTGCTGATTACCGATCCCGCCCGGGCCAGGATGGTGGAAGCCGGAGCTGATGCGATGGAAGACCTGCGCGGTGCGCTCGCCAAGACCGTCAAGGCACTCGAACCCTATCTCAATCCCTTGACCGTGACGGCACGCCTGCAGCCGAAGGTCGCCGCTGCCGGTAACGGCCGGTGAGCCCGCCCCCCGCGATCGCGGGTATCCTGTTTGACAAGGACGGCACGCTTATCCGTTACGATGAAAGCTGGGGGCCGGTAAACAGGGAGGCCGCACGCATCGCTGCAGCCGGAAACGCAGCGCTTGAACCCGTTCTGCTGGCCGCCGGTGGCATGGACCCGGAGACGGGTAAAACGAAAGCCGACAGCCTGCTTGCCGCCGGTAATTCCGCCGAGATCGCCGAAGGTTTCGTCGCAGCCGGATCGCCGCTTAATGTGGCCGACCTGACGCGTGAACTCGATGCGCTGTTCCTCCGCGCTGCCGAATTTTCCGTGCCGGTCGCCGATCTCCCTTCCGTGTTTTCGGATTTGAAGGCACGCGGTTTAAAGCTCGGCATTGCCTCCAGCGACAACGAGAAGGCCATCCGCCGGATGGCCGAAAGCTCCGGCATTGCCGACTATGTGGATTTCATCGCCGGCTACGACAGCGGGTTTGGCACCAAGCCCGCGCCGGGCATGATGGTGGCTTTCTGCAAGGCCGTCGGTCTTCAACCGGCAGAGGTCGCGATGGTTGGCGACAACAGCCATGATATGCATATGGGACGTGCTGCAGGCGCCGGACTGAATTTCGGGGTTCTGACCGGCACGGGAACATTGCAGACCTTACGGCCGCTGGCTGATCATTGCCTGGAAGACATTACCCTTATCGGAGACCTGCTGCGCGAACTGGCGGCAGCTCGCCCCGGCTTGTCGAGAGCCTAGCCGCGATGGTTTCCGAAGCACCGCCCTTCTGGTGGGAAAAGGCCGATTGGCGTGCTTATGCGCTGACACCTTTTTCGGCCATCTATGGCGCGGTTGCGGGTAAACGGATGCGCACGGCCAAGCGCGCTTCTGCCCCGATACCTGTGATCTGTGTGGGCAACTTTACCGTTGGGGGCGCGGGTAAGACCCCGACCTCGATCGCGCTCGCAAGGGCTGCCAAGGCAATGGGCCACACACCCGGTTTCCTCAGCCGCGGTTATGGCGGCTCGCTGGATGTGACGACGGTGGTCGATCGCGATCGCCACCGGGCCGATGCAGTAGGTGACGAGGCGCTGCTTCTCGCGGCAGAGGCCATGACGGTGATCTCGCGCAAACGTGTCGATGGCGCAAGAAAGCTGGCCGCAGAAGGCGCCGACCTGATCATTATGGACGACGGGTTCCAGAGTGCCCGCCTGCATCTGGATTTCGCTCTTGTGGTGATCGATAGCGTAAGAGGCATCGGTAACGGCCATCTCGTGCCGGGTGGCCCGGTTCGCGCTCCGATAAAGGA
Source organism: Aliirhizobium wenxiniae (assembly GCF_014201355.1). Taxonomy (GTDB): domain Bacteria; phylum Pseudomonadota; class Alphaproteobacteria; order Rhizobiales; family Rhizobiaceae; genus Neorhizobium; species Neorhizobium wenxiniae. Next base: position 809,227 of record NZ_JACHEG010000002.1, on the reverse strand, counting down.
ACAGATGCACCAGCTCTCTGCCATCCTCAAGGTCGGTAATGGCGAAGCTGCGGATGCGCTTGTCCGCAAGGCAGCTCGCGCCGGCAAGGCGATCCATGTCGCCACGATCGAGCCGCGCCCCGATGCCAGCCTGTCGGGCAAGAATGTGCTGGCCTATGCCGGAATCGCAGATCCGGAAAAATTCTACCGCACCGTCCGCACCATCGGCGGGCTGATCTCGACGACCCGTTCCTTTCCCGATCATCATTATTTCACCGAGGACGAGATCCAGTCGCTGCTCGACGATGCCGAGCGTGAGGACCTGATACTGGCGACTACGGCCAAGGATGCCGCCCGCCTTGCCGGCCATTTCGGCCCGGCCCGCACACTGCTGGAGAGATCGAAGATCGTCGAGATCGACATGGTCTTCGACGATCCCAATGGTCCTTCGACCATGATCGAGGCGGCATTCAGGAGTTTCCGCGAAAGACGGCTGCGCGAGGGCGCGGCCAAAGGCTGATCGTTCAGCCCACCTTTTGGTTTGGCAGCGTGCCGGCGCGTTTTTCGGCTTCGAGCGAGGTTGCGCAGTCGATATAGGCTTCCTGGCGGGTAACGCTCCAGTAGCGAAGTTCATCGACCGGAATATGCGCGCCGGTGGCGGCGCAGGTCACGTAGGAGCCGGCGCTCAGGATCTGATAGTCGCCGTCGAGATAGCGGATCTTGGCCTCGCGAAAGCCGCTTCCTTCAAACCGGTTCATAACTCGTCTCCTGCGAAAAAACATCGGTCCCCTCTACTCCGAACCAATCACGATTACCAGAGCACCGTCTCAGCTGCGCCCGAACAGCCGCTCTATATCAGAAAGCTTGAGTTCGATATAGGTTGGCCGCCCATGGTTGCAGGTTCCCGAGCCGGGTGTTGCTTCCATCTGGCGGAGCAGGGCGTTCATTTCGTCCGGCTTCAGCCGCCGACCGGAGCGGACCGATCCATGGCAGGCCATGGTCGCGGCAATATATTCGAGCTTGTTTCTCAAGCCGCTCGCCGTGTTCCATTCCGCGATCTCGTCGGCGAGATCGCGAATCAGCGCGCTTGCATCCACTTCTCCCAGCATGGCCGGCGTCTCGCGCACCGCAACCGCACCGGGACCGAAACGCTCGATCGCAAGCCCCAACCTGTCGAGTTCCGTTGCATGCACCATCAACCGGTCGCAATCTTCTTCCGGTAGGTCGATGATCTCCGGGATCAGCAGCACCTGCGAGGCAAGGCGGTCATTTTCCAGCGCCTTGCGCAGGCTCTCGTAGACCAGACGTTCATGCGCGGCATGCTGGTCGACGATAACGAGACCCTTCTCTGTCTGGGCGACGATGTAGTTCTCATGAACCTGCGCGCGGGCAGCACCCAGCCGGTAACCGGCGGCGGTGGTTTCCGGGATATACGCACTTTCCTCGACAACATCGGCCCGTGCTGTCGGAGTGGAGAAAGCATCGAAGCCGGCCTGTGTCGGACGTGACTGATAGCTGGGCGCAACCGCCTGATCGAGCGGTCGGGAAGGCGATGACGATGCAGTCCAGTTCTGTTGAGGAGGCGCGGAAAGCGGATAAGAGCGTTGCGGAAAGCCGGATCTCGAGCTCTCGGAAAAGCCCGGTTGAGCGGGCGGCTGCTGGAACGAACCGGATTGGAAGGCACGCAGCATGGCGGCAGCCCCGGTGGTCGAGGCGCGGTCACCTTCGCGATGCAGCGCTTGACGGATGGCTCCGACGATCAGCCCGCGCACCAGTTGCGGATCGCGGAAGCGCACGTCGGCCTTGGCCGGATGCACATTGACGTCGACGAAGGCGGGGTCGAGGTCGATCGACAGGACTGCGACCGGATAACGCCCGGCCGGCATTTGTTCGGCATAGGCACCGCGGATCGCAGACAGGATCAGCTTGTCCTGCACCGGCCGCCCGTTGACGAAGGCAAACTGATGCGCCGAGTTGCCGCGGTGAAAGGTCGGTACGCCGACGAAACCGGACAGCGAAACATCCTCGCGCCCGGCATCGATCTCGATCGCATTTTCCTTGAATTCCGGGCCGAGGATCTGCGCCATACGGGCGAGATGGTCGTCACCGGTGGCGGCAAATTCCAGCGTCGAGCGGTCGGAACCGGACAGCACGAAACGGATATGCGGGAATGCGATCGCCATGCGCTTGACGACTTCGGTGATCGCTGCCGCCTCCGCCCGCTCGGTTTTCATGAATTTCAGCCGGGCAGGGGTGGCAAAGAACAGGTCGCGCACCTCGACTACCGTACCGGGATTGGCCGGCGCCGGCTTGACCGGGATCGCGGCGCCGCCATTGACGGAAACCTGTGAGCCGGACGGATCGCCGTGGCGGCGGCTGGTGATCGTCAGTCGCGCAACCGAACCGATCGACGGCAGCGCTTCCCCGCGGAAACCGAGCGTGTGGATATCGTCGAGTGTCGTCGAGATCTTCGAGGTGCAATGGCGACGCACGGCCAGTTCCAGATCCGCCGCATCCATGCCCGATCCGTTGTCGGTGACGCGGACAAGGCTCTTGCCCCCGCCGGCCGTGGCGATTTCGATGCGCGTCGCACCGGCGTCGATCGCATTCTCGATCAATTCCTTGGTCGCGCTGGCGGGCCGTTCAATGACTTCGCCGGCGGCGATCTGGTTGATCAGGGTTTCAGGCAGGAGCTTTACAGACATGCCACTATTTTCGGGGATTCTGCGGCCGGAGGAAAGTGCTGCGACAGGATTATCCTCGGCAATCGTCTCAATGGGAAACGCCATTAATCCGGCCTTAAGGTAAACGGGCTAGGGTTCATGTGAGAAATTGGATGAATCCGGGAGAGTATCTCTGCTCTTCGCGAATGACCGGAGTGGTGGCCAGCTGGGCACCGCCACAACAATCCGGTCATTCGTTGATGACTTGCAGCCAGCATGTTCCCATTGACGAGCGTGAAGGAAGTTTTGCCGATCGTACGTTGAATCGGCTGACCGGGAGTGGCCTAAAGCCATCCCGAAAGCATACGGAGTTTCATCCATGAATGATTTGGACGCGGCGGATCCGAACATTCAGACTGCCATTCTGGAAGCACTGGCCGAAGGCTTGTCCGCGGCTGTATTGCTTTACGACAGGAACGATCTTGTCGTATTTGCCAGCCAGCAGATCGCGAGCATCACACGGGTACAGCCCCGTCTGCTGGTGCCGGGAACCCGTATTCGCGATCTTCTCGCTGCCATGTATGATGCCGGTATCCGCCTTGTCGCCGACACCTACAATTATCGCCGTGCGCTCAATCGCGAGGATTGGGTTGCCGAACAGATTGCCGGTCTGTGGAAGGAGCGTTCGGAAAGCCTGGAGCGCCCCGGTCCCGATCGCTGGCTGAGTGTCGTCAAGCGCCGTCTTCCATCCGGCTACGGCGTCTGCGTCATCAAGGATGTTTCCGAACAGAAGAAGCGCGAGGAGCAGTGGCGCCTCGATACCGAACGGGTCCAGGTGACCGAGGAAGTCCTCGACAACCTGCCTTTCCCGATCAGCGTCAAGGACCGCAACTCCACCTTCGTCGCGGTCAACAAGGCCAATTGCGATTTCCTCGATCTGCCCGCGGATGCGATCCTTGGTCACAAGGGTTCCGACATCAATTCCAAGGCCTTCGAAGACCGCCTTACGCCGATCAACCAGCATGTCTATGAAACCGGCGACCCGATCCAGCTTCCCGAGCACATCACCCGCCCGGATGGTTCGACCGCGCTGACGATCGTCCACAAATATCGGATCGGCAAGCCCGGCCGTTATTACCTTGTAACCGTCAAGCAGGATGTGTCGTCGGTTGTCGCCGGCGTCCGTACCGATCTGTCGCAGCAATCGAGCGAATGGGTCTCCGGCTTTGTTCCGATCGACATGACCCGGAGCGCCGTTTCGAGCTCGGCTGTCGACCCGCTCTCCGCCGTCGCTGGCGCAAAGATACTCGTTGTAAGCCGTTTCGCCGACACGGTGGCGGAGGCGATCGATGTCCTTTCCCGCCAGGCCGCCGATGTTTCAGCCGCAGCCGACGCCGACGAATTCACCCTGTTTCTTCAGCTTGCGGCCGAAGCCGATGTCCGCATCGATCTCGTCGTTATCGATGCCCGCATGCCGGCCGAGTTGAAGCAGATCGCCGAAGCCTATGGCGTAACTTCACTGCGTGTCGAAGAAGGAATTTTCGGGCCTGGCCTGCCAGCTCGGATCGCCACCGAACTGGCCAAACCCGTTGATGAAATCGTATTGCCGCCAATCGACGAGCCGTCGTTCGGGCCGGTTTCGAAGGACGAGAGTATCGATGTCCTTGTTGCCGAGGATAATGAGGTCAATCAGATCGTCTTTTCACAGATCATCGAAGGGCTTGGTTATAGCTACGTTCTGGCGACTGATGGCGAAGAGGCAGTCCGCCTTTGGCGCGAGCATTCGCCGCGCCTTGTTCTGATGGATGTAACGCTACCGAAACTGACCGGTTTCGAGGCGTCTGCGGCGATCCGTGCACTTGAGGACGGAGTTCAGGCGGTGCCGATTATCGCTGTCCTGCCGCAAGCGTTCGACCGTGACCGCGAGGCCTGCATCGAGGCCGGTATGAACGATGTGATCCTGAAGCCGATCAGCCCGGAAGCACTGGATGCCGTATTCCAGAGGTATTTGCTCTCGGACGAAGACGAGATAGCAGCTGAAGCCTGGCCCGTTTCGTGACCATATTGGCATAAGCTGATACATAACCAGAGTTTCTTAATCTTTGTCCCTCATCCTTCGCTCGTTTCGATGAGCAGGATTTTTTATGAAGCTAGCGGGCAACCCATTGCCGCACGTCAGCCAGAACGAATTGCAGGCCATGGCCTACAGCGATCCGTTGACGGGCCTGGGCAACCGCTACCGGTTGCGCGACAAGGTGCGCCTGCTTGCAGCCGAACGCGCCGACGATCCGGCTCCCTTTGCCATCTGTATCGCCAATCTCGACGGCTTCAAGCCGATCAACGATCTGTTCGGCTCGGAAGCGGGTGACGAAATCCTCTGCCAGGTCGCCCATCGTCTGAAGGCCTGCATGCCCGATGGTGCGACGGTGACACGCCATGATGGCGATGAATTCGCCTTTGTCCTTCCTCTTGTCTTCGAGCGGGTAGGGGCGGAGCGCATCGGTCAGATGATGAAAGATGTGCTGTCTGCTCCCTATGATCTGGGCGACCGCAATGTTCGCCTTTCGGCATCCTTCGGTTTTGCCATCTATCCTTTCGCAGGTGAGGAATTCGAAAACCTGCTGAAGAGCGCCGAAACGGCCCTCTACCGATCCAAGCGCCGTGGCCGCGCCCAGATCACCGTTTATTCCACTGAAATTGCCCAGGAAATGAAGCGTGCCACGCAGATCGAGCAGGCGCTGCGCAACGCGATCATCACGGATGCGGTCGACGTGCATTTCCAGCCGATCGTGCGCATCCGCGACGGCGTGGTGGTGGGTTTCGAGGCTTTGGCGCGTTGGCGCGATGCCGATCTCGGTTTCGTCTCGCCTGCCGTCTTCGTGCCGCTGGCCGAAGAGCGCGGCTTTATCGACGCGTTGTCGGATACGCTGCTGCGCAAGGCCGCAGAGGCTGCACTTTCATGGCCGCGAGAGCTTTTCCTGTCTTTCAACCTGTCTTCTGCCCAGCTCATGGATCCGGGCACATCCCGCAACATCCTCTCGACGCTGTCGCGCGTCGGGCTTGATCCGCGCCGCTTGGAACTGGAAATCACCGAAACCGCGGTGATGACGTCGGCCGATACCGCCCAGCGGATCATCTCGGAATTGCGGGCAAGCGGCGTGCGCATTTCGCTCGACGATTTCGGCACCGGCCAATCCAGCCTTGGCCGGCTGCGCGACTTCACCTTCGACAAGGTCAAGATCGACCGCGCCTTCATCTCACGCATCACCTCCGACCGCGCGTCGGAACATATCGTGCGCGCCATCATTGCCATGTGCCAGGGGTTGGATCTCTCCGTTGTTGCCGAAGGTATCGAGGAACAGGCCGATGTCGACATGCTGCGCGCGCTCGGCTGCGGCATGGGGCAGGGGTATCACTACGGCAGGCCCGTGGATGGCGCAGCGACACTGCGCTACCTTCAGGATCACTACCACGACTTCATGGCGCTTGAGCGGATCTGAGATATTGCACGAAGTATCCGCAAACAGTGCTTCAGCGTCATGACAAGCTGAGGTCCCTGCCTGACGTTGAGTGGCTCAGGGTTCTTTTTGTTCAAGCTTCGACTTATACAGGTATTGACCGAATACCATCACCGCGACGCCAATTGGCACGAGCGGGAAAGTTACAAGCGCTTGGCCTATCGCTAACAGCATGTACGGATGAAAGCTCGTTATCGCCGTAATGGGAACGAGGCCTAAGACAAAAATTACGAAACCGAGCCAGGTAATTGCGGTTTTGTTTGCTTTGGCAAACCACCATGATGCCAAGCTCAAAAAAATGATGGCAGCTGCAACTCCCATAGCTTCTCTCCTTCTTCCTCGTCGGTTGGCCGCTACGGCGTGTTCTCAGTAACTGTGTCCGAGGTCCTTTTTGACAAGAACAAAGAGAAGGCCATCGCAGACTGCATAATCCGCTCCTGCCGTTTTACAGACACCAAGCGGCGCATCTGCTCGTCGCGGAAAGCCCGCTCCTCGGCGATGATCCTTTCTCGGCTGAACGAGAGCGCGCCCATGTCGATATCGAAGCATCTGACATCTAACGATCCGCTTCTGCAGCCGTTTCAGCTCAGGCATCTGACGCTGAAAAACCGCATCATGTCGACAGCGCATGAACCGGCCTATTCGGAAGACGGGATGCCTAAGGATCGCTATCGGCTTTATCATCTGGAAAAGGCCAAGGGCGGCATCGCCATGACCATGACGGCGGGGTCGGCCAGCGTTTCGGTCGATAGCCCGCCCGCCTTCGGCAACCTTCTGGCTTACAAGGACGAGATCGTCCCATGGCTGAAGCGGCTGACCGACGACTGTCATGAGCTTGGCACGGCGGTGATGATTCAGCTCACCCATCTCGGCCGGCGAACCAACTGGAACAAGGGCAACTGGCTTCCGGTGCTGGCACCGTCCCCTATCCGCGAACCCGCTCACCGCGCCTTTCCCAAGGAAATGGAGGACTGGGACATCGAGCGGATCGTTGCCGACTATGCCGATGCGGCTGCGCGCATGAAGGAAGGTGGTCTCGATGGGATCGAGATCGAGGCCTATGGCCATCTGATCGACCAGTTCTGGTCGCCCGCCACCAACCGGCGCGAGGATGAATTCGGCGGTTCGTTGGAAAACCGCATGCGCTTTTCCGACATGGTGTTGAAGGCGGTCCGAAAGTCGGTGGGGCCGGATTTCATTGTCGGCATTCGGCTGGTGACGGACGAGGATTGGGAAAAAGGCCTGTCGCGCGAGGAGGGTATCGAGATCGCAAGGCGGATGGTCGCCTCCGGTAATGTTGATTTCCTCAATGTCATAAGAGGCCATATCGATCACGATGCCGATCTCAACAATGTCATCCCGATCCAGGGCATGCGCGCGTCGCCGCATCTTGATTTTGCCGGCGAGGTGAGGGTGGCGACGAAATTCCCGGTCTTTCACGCGGCCCGCATCGCCGATGTTGCAACCGCCCGCCACGCGATCGCGGACGGCAAGCTCGATATGGTCGGCATGACCCGTGCCCATATCGCCGATCCGCATATCGTCAGAAAGATCATGCGGGGCGAAGAGGCGCGCATTCGCCCCTGTGTCGGCGCTACCTACTGCCTCGACCGGATTTATGAGGGCGGCGAAGCGCTCTGTATCCACAATGCGGCGACCGGCCGCGAGGCGCTGATTTCCCATGATATCGCTCCTGCACATGAGGCACGGCGCGCCGTTGTCGTCGGCGCCGGTCCGGCAGGGCTGGAGGCGGCACGGGTTCTGGCCGAACGGGGGCATTCGGTAACAGTGCTCGAAGCGACGGGAGAGGCTGGCGGCCAGATCAATCTTCTCATCCGCAATCCCCGCCGGCGCGAAATGATCGGCATTATCGATTGGCGCCTGTCGGAACTCGAACGTCTCTGTGTGGAAATCCGTTACGACATCTACGCCGAGGCGGATGACGTCCTGTCGCTCGATCCCGAGCTTGTTGTTGTTGCCACAGGAGGTTTCGCACAATTGCCCGAGCTGGACGAGGGTGAGGATCTCGTTACCTCGAGCTGGGATATCCTGGCGGGTACTGCAAAGCCTCAAGCTCCGGTTCTTCTTTTCGACGACAATGGCGGCCATCCGGGCATGAGTGCGGCCGAAGTTATCGCATCAAGCGGCACGGAGCTGGAACTGGTCTCTCCCGAGCGGTTTTTCGCACCGGAAATGGGCGGCATGAACCATGTGCCCTATGCAAAGAGCTTCGCGGAAAGGAACGTGAAGGTCACGATTAACACGCGGCTTAAATCCGTGCGGCGTAATGGCAATGGCCTGACAGCGGTTCTCGGTTCGGATTACTCGCCCGTGACTGTTGAGCGTCAGGTCGGTCAGGTGGTGGTGGAACACGGCACCGTGGCCAATGCCGACTTGTTTCTCGCATTAAAGCCATTGTCGAGAAATCTCGGAGCGGTGGATTACCGCGCCCTGATCGACCGCCGTGCGCCGCTGCCTCTCAAGAGCGAAGATGCCACTTTCGATCTCGTCAGGATCGGCGATGCCGTATCGAGCCGCAACATCCATGCGGCCGTCTATGATGCATTACGGCTCTGTTCTCTCCTGTAGATCGACGAAAGGGCGGCGCCGCGGCACCGCCCTCTGTCATTCTCATCGCATCACACGTGGCGGATGGCTCGCTCCGGGCTTTAAGCTTTAAGGCTTTGTCGCCGTCGACGAGTTTGTATCGCCACCAGTTGCGGGGGCTGCCGGCGCGGCAGGGGTGGCCGGCGTCGTAGTCGTGGACGATGTCGTGGTTGCGTCCGTCTCAGCCTGCTTGTCGCCCAACGTCTTGAATTCCGGGGCGGACTGAAGCGCTTCGGCCGTTTCGGTCGTCGTCAGGCGTACGTCGTTTTTCTCGGCATCGCGGGTCATGCTGATCTTGCTCATCGGCAGTGCGACATCCTTTGTGCCAATGCCGAGGAAGCCGCCGACACCGACAACCGCCGCGACGATGCCGCCGTTTTCTTCGAGGATCAGGTCGTTGACCTTGCCGATGCTCTCGTCGCCAGCGTTGTAGATCTGCTTGCCGATGTAATCATTGGCGCTGACCTGGGTTTCCGACTGCTGGGTCAGATAGGATGCATCAGCCGCAGCGGATGTTGCCGAGCCGGCTGCCGGTGCCATCGTATTGGTCTCGGCCGGCGCCGTCGGTGCTGCAGGGGTAGCCGGCGTAGCATTGTTGGTCTGGGCGAATGCCGGCGCAAGGGCGGTGGACGTCATGAGGGCGGCCGCAATAAGTGCTCCAAAGGTCTTCTTCATGGTGTTCCTGCCTTTTCCATTTGTTATCGTTACATAAAACCACTGCCTCGACCGGGAAGTCGTCGCGGCTGCGGCTCGATAATGAAACAAGCAGGGACAGCATTGGTTCCCCGAATGCTGTTTTTTACGCTGAGAACGTCTTGGTTTGAGACGCGCCTTTGGTCGTCAGAGGCGATAGGCAGGGTCGTATTTGGCCTCTGCGCCGGCATCGACTGCAAATGTCGCACCGGCCATCGCATCAGCCGCGCGGCCGGCAGCGTCCAGCCCCTCCCAGGCGGAAGTGACAGCGATGCGGCCGTTACCGATAAAGGCGGGGCAGGTCGTCCTCTTGGCCGGCAGCTGGTATCGCTGAATGAAGGTTCCGGCAGCATCGTAATGATCGAGCGCCGCTTCGCCCCAGCGTGCATTCCACAGATGGCCTTTGGCATCGCAGATAGACCCATCGATACCGCCGGCATCCGCGCTGCCGTCGACGAAGACGGATGGCTGGCCCGCTGGAAGACCGGTTGAGGGGTCGATCGCAACTTTCATCAACCGGTTGCCGCGCGTATCGACGAAGTAGGCTGTCGCTGCATCGGGAGAAAAGCAGATGGAGTTCGGTATGCTGATTGCGTCGTAAAGCCTTGTCACCACGCCTCGGGAGACATGATAGATCGCGCCGGCACCATCGGCAGCAGTGCGTCCCATCGTACCAATCCAGAGGCTGCCAGAGGGGTGTACGCGCCCGTCATTCGAACGATTGCCGTCATTGCCGGGTTCGAGTTCACAATGCGGCGCAAGTTCGCCGGTTGCTCGGTTACGGAGGAACAGCCCCTTGTCGCTGCCGATCAGTTGTGTGTCAGCATCGATCCGCGCAACGACGCTCGCCATCACCGGAAGCGGATGGACGCTCTCGATACCGGTTGCCATATCAAGGGCATGCAGCGCCTTGCCGAGAATATTGCACCACCACAGCGTATTGGTCTCGGCTTCGAAGCTGATCCCTTCGCCCAGTTCGCACAAGCTGGAAGACAATACCGTGCCTTTGAACGAATGAACGGATGCCATCTTTTTCCCTCCCGGATACGGTGATGTTATCGCCGCTGCCTATTCGCCATATTGCGGCGTCCCTGTCCACACCGGCCGCTCAAGATGCGTCATCCCCAGCTAATAACCTGCAGCCTCGTGTCGCCCGCGCGAGAACTCTGCTAAGACGAGTACCTGTCAGTATTGATAAAACGGTTGATAGCGAAAAAAATTAACATCTCTTTTAAGTCTGCAGTGGAAGCTCCTATATTGTAAGACACGCGATGCGGGAAGAAATGCAAGGAAATTGCAACTTTTGCCTTTTCTCCCAATGAGCGATCTCCGAAAATCACCTGAATGATTCGTGTGCTTGCGCCGCCAATCCTGCGCATTCGGAACAGAGAAGTTAGAAAATGTCTAAAACGGAAACGGCCGCCGACCTGATTACCTTCGACGTCGATGTCGAGGAGATTGCAGGTTTGAAGACTCAGTTCGATGTCTTCCGTTTCACCAAGAAATTGGCGGAGTTTTATGGCTTCCGCAATTTCATGGTTCTCAATCTTCCTCCGGCAACCGCCTTGGGCCTGTCCGGCAGTGCTATCATCAATAACTGGCCGTCCGAACTCGTTTCGCTTTTCGATCGCGAAGGAATGATCCGCTCAAGTTTTGTCGTGCGTCATCTGCGCCGCTCCGCGGTGCCATTCACTTTCGACCTTGAGCGCGATGCAGAAACGCCGGAAATGGCAGCCGTGTTCGGCAGGTTTGGGATCGTGCGCGGCGCTTGCATTCCGGTCCACGATCCGGCTGGAGCCAGGGGGGCAGTTGTCATCGGCGGTTTGGGGAGCGAACCGAATCGCCAGCAGTTGATGGAAATGACTTTTGCGGCGATCCATATTTTTGACCGGCTTGCCGAAATCCGAAACATGGACGTTCGTGCGACCGATCTTTTGACGGATCGCGAGATCGATTGCCTGACCTGGACGGCAGCGGGCAAGACAAGCGCCGAGATCGCCGATATCCTCGGCCTGTCAGAACATACCGTTAATCATTACTTGAATCGTGCCGCCAAAAAGCTGGATACCGTCAATCGCACCCAGGCTGTGGCCAAGGCTTTGCGCATAGGACTGATTAAATAGGCTTTCGCTAATCTGCACAAATGATGTGCGAACCTTGTTTGCTGCAGTGCGAAATGCCGTCTTATACGACGGTTGCTCCGAAAATTACTGCAAAAAAGTGCTAAAATACCCTCTTTCAGACTGGCACGTTTCATGCTTGCTTAGAAATAGGTCCAGAGGGGACTTCAAAAGCGTACCAAGAGACGCGACCAAGAAAAAGCCGCTGTCCGGATCGAGCGCCCATTGGCTGCCATCCAGACAGCGGCTTTATTCGTCTTGCCGGTATGTGGCAGCAACTCCTATATAGCAGCAATGAATGTGCGCCGTGGCGAAAAGCCGGGATGCGCTTGAGGACAAGCAGGAGCTCGACATGCCGGATGTAACGAAAACCCAGGTGCTCGAAGCACTCGGCAAGGTTCGCAGTCCGGACCTGGAAAGCGACCTTGTGAGCCGCGGCATGGTGTCCGACGTCTTCATCTCCGATAACAAGGTCTATTTTTCGATCACCGTGCCTGCAGATAAGGCTCAGGAACTGGAGCCCTTGCGGCTGGCCGCCGAAAAGGCGGTCACATCAGTGCCGGGGGTCAAAGGTGCGCTGGTCACATTGACGGCGGACCGCAAGGCGTCTGCAGCACCGCAGCAGACTGCGGCCCCCTCGGCTCATGGTCATTCGCACGCTCATGCCCCCGCCGGCGGTCCATCCCGTGGTCCGGGCAACGTGAAGGCCGGCGTTCCCGGTGTTGGCGCGATCGTCGCGGTCGCATCCGGCAAGGGCGGCGTCGGCAAATCCACCACTGCCGTCAATTTTGCGCTCGGGCTGCAGGCCAACGGCCTGCGTGTCGGCATTCTCGATGCGGATATCTACGGGCCGTCCGTACCACGGCTCCTGAAGATTTCCGGCAGGCCCGAACAGATCGACGGCCGGCTGATCAAGCCGATGGAAAACTACGGTCTCAAGGCCATGTCGATGGGTTTCCTCGTCGATGAGGAAACGGCGATGATCTGGCGCGGCCCCATGGTCCAGTCGGCGCTTCTGCAGATGCTGCGTGAAGTCGCTTGGGGCGATCTTGATGTTCTCGTCGTCGACATGCCGCCCGGCACCGGCGATGCGCAACTGACCATGGCCCAGCAGGTGCCGCTCGCTGGTGCGGTGATCGTGTCCACGCCGCAGGACCTGGCATTGATCGATGCCCGCAAGGCCGTGACGATGTTCCGCAAGGTGGAAATCCCGCTTCTCGGCATCGTCGAGAACATGAGCTATTTCCTCGCCCCCGATACCGGCAAGCGCTATGACATCTTTGGTCATGGCGGCGCCCGCGCGGAAGCCGACCGCATCGGCGTTCCCTTCCTCGGCGAAGTGCCCTTGACGATGGATATTCGCGAACGTTCCGATCTCGGCACGCCGATCGTGCATGCCGAACCGGACAGCCAGATTGCAGGCATCTACAAGGATATCGCCGCCAAGGTCTGGGCGCAGCTCTCGCAAGGCAAACGTCGCCAGGCGCCGTCAATCGTTTTCGAATAGGACGGCCGCAACTCTGGCGCCTTCTTTTGCGGTGTCACCGCCTTATGCAGCGAGGGGCTTGTGGCCGATCGCCGCAAGGCCCTTGCGCAGAAGGCTTTCAAGCGCCATTTTCCCTCTGCTGTCCGGGGCACCCCGCCTCCTATGTTTTGGCTATTGCCGCTCTTATCGTCGCCTCGCTTGCTGGCAGGCGACGGGGTCGCTGGCTGGTTCCGGGCAAAAATTGAGAGTGATCAAAGCCCGACCTGCCAAAATAGTCTGCACATCGTAACCCTAGTCTGGAAGTTCGTCCGCTCTGTTCCGCCCATTCTGTTGCGCATGCCGTTATCCGTTTCATCGTCCGTCGTCTTCTGGAAAGGCTGACTGAAGTCAGGCACTCTATGGGTCACCCCGCTGAACATCACGCTGCCGAAAAGACGCGTACTCACAGCCTGTTTGCACTCACTCTCGGCTCCGTCGGCGTCGTTTACGGTGATATCGGCACCAGCCCGCTTTATGCATTCCGCGAGGCGCTGAAGCCCGTTGCCAGCGACGGCCTCACTCATATGGAAATCATCGGCCTGATCTCGCTGATGATCTGGACCCTGACGATCATCGTTACGCTGAAATACGTGATCTTTTTGCTCAGGGCCGACAACGACGGTGAAGGCGGCACGCTCTCGCTTCTGGCGCTTCTGACCAAGTCAGCCAATGGACAGCGCGCCATGCTGATGCTGCTCGGCCTGATCGGCGCAGCCCTCTTCCTTGGCGATGCGATGATAACGCCGGCGCTGTCTGTGATGTCCGCGGTCGAGGGCTTGAAACTGGTCACGCCGAAGCTGGATAGCGCGGTTCTTCCCATCTCCGTGGTTATTCTGATTGCGCTTTTCGCCATACAGTCGAAGGGCACTGCCCTGGTGTCGCGTTTCTTCGGGCCGATCACCGCCCTCTGGTTCATCGTCATGGGTGCGATAGGGCTCGTGCATATCGCCGATGATCTGAATATTCTGAAGGCCTTCAATCCCTGGTATGCGATGGAATTCATGCTGCGCGAGGGCTTTGCCGGCATCGTCGTGCTTGGTGCGGTCTTTCTGACGGTGACCGGGGCGGAAGCGCTTTATGCCGATCTTGGTCATTTCGGCCGCAAGCCGATCCAGTTGGCCTGGTTCCTTCTGGTCTACCCTGCGCTGACGCTGAATTATCTGGGCCAGGGCGCGATGGTGCTGCAGCATCCGGAAGCGATGAGCGATCCCTTCTATCTGATGTTTCCCGAATGGGCGCTTATCCCGGTCATCCTTCTGGCGACAGCTGCGACGATCATTGCCAGCCAGGCGGTGATTACCGGCGCTTTCTCGCTCGTGCGCCAGGCGATCCATCTCGGTTACCTGCCGCGCATGCAGATCCTCTTCACCTCGGAGACCAATACGGGGCAGATCTTCCTGCCTGGCGTCAACACGCTGCTGCTTGTCGGCGTGATAGCGCTCGTTCTCGGTTTCGAAAGCTCGGAGGCGCTTGCTACCGCCTATGGCATTTCGGTGACCGGCGCGATGGTGGTAACGACCCTCATGGCTTTCGAATTCGTCCGCCTTCGCTGGAACTGGCCACAGACGGTGGCGATTATGGTTTTGGCGCCATTGCTCGCCTTCGAGCTGGTTTTCCTTGGAGCCAATCTCCTGAAGATCCATGATGGCGGCTGGGTGCCGGCGATGATGGCCGCGTTCTTCACCATCATCATGTGGACCTGGAAACGCGGCACCGCGATCCTGTTCGAAAAGACGCGTCGCATCGATGTGCCGCTCGACACCTTCGTGCCTATGGTGGAGAAGAAGTCGGATCATGCTCCGGTCTCGGTGCCTGGCATCGCCATCTTTCTGACCAGCGATCCGCAAACTGCACCCGCGGCACTGCTGCACAATATCAAGCACAATCACGTTCTGCATGAGAAGAACGTCATCCTGACCATTCGCACCGTCAACAAGCCGCGCGTTTCGATCGAGGAGCGATATCGTGTCGAAAAAATCTCCGAGCGCTTCACCGTGATAGAACTGCGCTTCGGCTTCATGCAGTCGCACAATGTCTCCCAGGCGCTCGCCTATCTGCGCAAGACCGGCTTCAAGTTCGACATCATGTCGACCTCGTTTTATCTTGGCCGGAGGAAGCTGGTGCCGGATGCCGAATCGGGCATGCCCATGTGGCAGGACCGGCTCTATATCGCCATGGCCAATGCTGCGACCGACCCATCCGACTATTTCCATCTGCCGGCTAATCGTGTGGTCGAACTCGGTGCGCACGTCATCATCTGAGCGGAATGGATCACCTCTACCGCGTGTCCTTGAGGCAACATTCACGTCTTTGTTAAATGCGCGTGTGCTGAAGGAGGCTGTGGCGCAAGGCTTTCTGTCTGTGCGTTAACCGCTCATCAAGGTTAATGATTCACTCTTCAAGCATAGTCGCTGTCCCGCACGTCCTCTTGCGGGCTTCTATGGTTACCTTGTGGAGTTGCCGTTTTGCGTTCGAAAAGAGTTCTGCGTAAGAGGTCCCTGCCGCGTTGGGACAGATTGGCCTCTCCGGTTCTGTTCGGTTTTGCCGCCTGGCTGGCCTTTCCTTCCGTTCCCTCCCAGGGTGACCTCACTGACCTGTTTTCCGGTGTGAACGGGCCGTCTGAAAGCTGGAGGATGGTGATTACCCAGTCGCCGGCCGGATCGCTCCACACGGCCTCGCTTGCCTTTCCGGGTGGCTCGCATGTGCTTGGCGGCGATGCCGGCGTCGCGCTGCCGGACGGGCGCAGGGTGGCGTTGGCCGACAAGGACAAGCCGGGCGAAGGGACGCCCGACGAAGATCGCATCAACCGCTCTGAAAAGAAGGGCCGCATCGTTGCCGTCATGCCGATGCTGCCGCCGAAGGCATTCTCTGCCGGCTCCATCCTCGATCGTTCGAGTTCGCTGACAAAGCCTGTCGATGACGAGGATGAGATGACTGCCTTCGTCAAGGTCGCCAAGGGCGAGCAGGCCAGTCAGCAACCGGTCGAAGTGGCCGAATTCTATTTCCGCAAGGACGAGGTGAAGGAAAAGAGCCTTCCGCCGATGATCGCCAGCCTCGTGACTAACGATCATGCCGATATCCTCGCCACGGCCTATGCCTCGTCCGCACCGGATTTTTCCCGCCAGTCACCTTTCGATGCAATTCTGAAGAAGCCCGAGGCGGGAAGGTTCATCCCGCCGATCGGTCCGGAAGACCACGCCTGGGCGGCCAATCCGCTGCCGGCCGATTCCTTCTCGCCCAAACAGCAGCAGTGCCTGGCATCCGGCATCTACTTCGAGGCGCGGGGCGAATCGGTGCGCGGCCAGGCCGCGGTCGCCCAGGTCATCCTCAATCGGGTGCGCAATCCGGCATATCCGGATACCATCTGCGATGTCGTCTATCAGAACGAGGATTGGCGAAACCGCTGCCAGTTTTCCTTCGCCTGCGACAATATCAAGGACCGGATACGCTCGCAGGATCATTGGAAGACGGCGCGTGAGGTGGCCATGGCCGTCACCGCGGGCAAGATCTGGATGCCGGAGGTCGGCTCTGCGACACATTATCACGCAACCTATGTCCGACCGAACTGGGCGAAGACGATGAAAAAGGTCGGACGCATCGGTTTACACGTCTTCTATAGAACCTATGGTGGTGGTTGGAGCTGATACAAGCGCCCCAGTGCCCGCCGATTCCCGCAACAGTTTTATCCGCCATAGCGTCACTTATGCTATAAGGCGATGAATTCATTAGCTTTAAAACGCTTGTGGCAAGCTTGTTCAGCGCCTTGACTAGCAAGGCGGTGAAAACTATGTTGCGCGCACTTGAAAGAGGGCCGGAAGGCGCGAAATCCCTCGCTAACCGTTGCACGGCTTTGCCGTGCGGGAGAGCCGGTGATGGAGGATGCGATGGACGACCCTGATGATGGTCTTGATGAGCGCCGGAAGCGCCTTTCTGCAGCCTTGGCTGAAAGAAAGGCGGAAGACGCGGCAGAGGATCGGAAGAACGGACAGTCGGAAGCCAGCCGCAAGGGCATGGCGCTCGGATTGAAGATTTCCTCCGAATTCATCTCTGCGATCGCGGTTGGCGGGATCATAGGCTATCTGATTGATTGGGCCATCGGCTCAAAACCCTGGGGGATGATACTTTTTGTCCTCCTCGGTTTTTGTGCCGGTGTGCTAAGTGTGCTCCGCGCTGTAGGTATGGTGGCTCAACCGCCGCACCTTGAAAGCCGGAGCAGTAAAGACAAGAAGTGAGGCGACCTCGGGTCGTCTTGGTGAACAGGCCGCGCGGGCGGTCATCGAAAGAGGGTAAACGGTGGCAAACGATCCGATCCATCAGTTCCACATCAACACGATCGTGCCGATTGAAATCGGTGGCATCGACTTCTCTTTCACCAATGCTTCCCTGTTCATGGTTGCGACAGTCGCTATTGCAGCCGGCTTTCTCTATTTCTCGACCTCGCAGCGCTCGCTGATCCCGGGCCGCGCGCAGTCGGTTGCCGAAATGTCCTATGAATTCGTCGCAAATATGTTGCGAGAAGGGGCGGGCAGCCACGGCATGAAATTCTTCCCGTTGGTCTTTTCGCTGTTCATGTTCATCCTGACGGCGAACCTGATCGGCATGTTCCCTTACTTCTTCACCGTCACCAGCCAGATCATCGTCACCTTCGCCCTGTCGATCCTGGTCGTCGGTCTCGTCGTGGTCTACGGTTTTGCCAAGCACGGTTTTCGCTTCCTCAAGCTCTTCGTGCCGTCTGGCGTTCCCGGCGCGCTGCTGCCGCTGGTCGTTCTGATCGAGGTCATCTCGTTCATCGCCCGCCCGATCAGCCTCTCGGTTCGTTTGTTCGCAAACATGCTGGCCGGCCACATCACGCTCAAGGTTTTCGCAGGCTTCGTGACCTCGCTCGGTGCACTCGGTGCGCTCGGCATCGGCACGGCCATCCTGCCCCTCATCATGACCGTCGCTCTGACCGGTCTGGAATTTCTCGTTGCATTCCTTCAGGCCTACGTCTTCGCAGTCCTGACATGCATGTACCTGAACGATGCCCTGCATCCGGACGGTCACTGAGAAATAAAGTCGTTGGTGCTTGAGGGCACCAGTCCAAAGCCGCAACAAACCATTCGAAGGAGTTCATCATGGACGCGGAAGCAGCAAAGTACATCGGCGCAGGTATCGCTTGCCTCGGCATGGGTGGCGCAGGCATCGGCCTCGGCACGATTTTCGGCAACTACCTGTCGGGCGCTCTGCGTAACCCGTCGGCTGCTGATGGCCAGTTCGGCCGCCTGATCTTCGGCTTCGCCGTTACGGAAGCTCTGGGCATCTTCTCGCTGCTCGTAGCTCTCCTTCTCCTGTTCGCTGTCTAAGACTTAATCGTCTAGCGGCATAGGATAGGATCACGGCCGGCCGGAAACGGTGAGCCGTGATCCACTTTATATGGAATTCACCTGGAGGTGATGATGTTCGTGACCTCGGCATACGCGCAGACCGCGCCGGCCGCATCTGAAACGCCTGCTGCGCCCGCAGGCGAGGTTCATACCGAAACCGGCGTCGCTCACGGCGGAGAGCATGAGTCTGCGGGTTTCCCGCCATTCGACTCGTCGCATTTCGCGTCGCAGCTGCTCTGGCTCGCCATCACCTTTGGCCTTTTCTATCTCGTCATTCAGAAGGTCATCATGCCGCGCGTTGGCGGCATCATCGAAGATCGCAAGGGCCGTATCGCCGGCGATCTCGAAGAAGCAAGCCGCCTGAAGGCGGAAGCCGACGCAGCTGTCGAGACCTACGAAAAGGAACTGGCTCAGGCCCGTTCCAAGGCGAACGGCATTGCTGACGCTGCCCGCAACGACGCCAAGGCCAAGGCCGCTGCCGATCGCACCGCGATCGAAGCGGAACTTGCAGCCAAGCTTGCTGCAGCCGAAACCCGCATCGGCGAAATCAAGTCCAAGGCTTTTGCCGAAGTGGGCACGATTGCCGAGGAAACCGCGACCGCGATCGTCGATCAGCTGATCGGCGGCAAGGCCACCGGCGACGACATCAAGGCTGCTGTCGCAGCTGCCAAGACGGGAGCCTGATCCATGGACGCAACATTTTGGGCCCTTATCGGTCTCGTCCTCTTCCTTGGCCTGATGGTCTACATCAAGGTTCCGGGCGTGATGGCGAAGTCGCTGGACAAGCGCGCCGACAACATCCGCGCCGAACTTAACGAGGCAAAGCGCCTGCGTGAGGAAGCCCAGGCACTGCTGGCCGAATACCAGAAGAAGCGCAAGGAAGCCGAAGCCGAAGCTGCAGCCCTGCTGGCCGCTGCCGAACGCGAAGCCGCTCTTCTCACCGAGGAAGCCCGCCAGAAAACCGAGGAATTCGTTGCTCGCCGCAACGCGCTCTCGGAACAGAAGATCAAGCAGGCTGAAGCCGACGCCATCACCGCCGTCAAGTCCGCCGCCATCGACATCGCTGTCGAAGCAGCCGGCAAGGTGATTGCTTCGAAGACCGACAAGACCACCCAGACCGCCCTCTTCAAGGACGCCGTCGCCAAGGTCCAGTCACGCCTGAACTGATTTCGATCATATATGGAATTTGAAAAAGCCGGGTGGAAACGCCCGGCTTTTTTGTTATTTGGTCGAAATATGCCGAGGTGAGGGGTATTTGTATGCTGCCCGCGTCGTCATTCATAACGCCCTAATACTAGGCTCGATGCCAATGTTCAATAATGGGCCTTAGTTCCTGCAATCTACTGATCGTGGCACTGGGTTCAAATGAATAAGCGTGAGGCCACTCGGCTCCATTCGGGAACCAAACTGTTCGCATACCGACGGAGCGAGCGCCTAGAATATCGGCTTCAGGGGAATCTCCGACAAATAAGCAGTCCTCCACCTTCACCGATAGTCTCTCTGCTGCTTTAAGGAAAATTGCAGCATCGGGTTTCCTGCAGCCCTCCTGTTCGGAGATTAGGTATGTGTCCACCAGACGATCGAGATTCAGTGCCAATAATGTTCTCAGCTGGATATGAGTTTGGCCATTGCTGACGATCGCGGTCTTAATGCCGGCATTCCTCAGCCATAGGAGAGTATCTCTCGTGTCTTCAAAGGGACGAGCATAACGCCAAGCGTTCACTTCGTAATCGTCGAACAAATCGCCAGCTAAGTGCTCATTGCTGCTGCCGATCTCATCAACAATGGTCCGATATACATCACGTTTTGAAACACGCCCTCGGTTATCCAGCTGGAGAAACCTATCAGCTAACTCATTAAAATTGCGAAATCTGCCAATTGCAATTCGTAAAAATTGCTGCTGGATAAAGATGCGCAAGGACGAGGATCTATCAAATAAGGTCTCATCCAGATCAAACATAACAGCAGGTATCATGCGGGATGTCCCATTTAGGATTTAAATCTCCTTGGGGGCGTACATGCCGTGCACGTCAAACAAATGACCTAGCTGATGCTCTGCCAGAAATAGCATCGATTGTTCGGTCGAAGGACGAAAATTCTATCTTTCCGACACATCGTCCGTCTTCAACGGCCGAAAGCTCATCCGGTGCAAAGCACAAGGCCCGTCCGAGATGATCGCGTCGCGATGCTGTTTCGTCCCGTAGCCGGCATGTTTCGCAAAGCCGTAGGCCGGGTAAACGAGGCCGGCGCGGTCCATCATCCGGTCTCGCGTCACCTTGGCGATGATCGAGGCGGCGGCGATCGAGACGGAACGGCTGTCGCCCTTGATGACGGCAGTACCGGAACAGGAAAAGCCCTTGGGCACGTCACGGCCATCGACCAGTACATGTGCCGGAGCGACCGGTAGGCCGCCGACAGCACGGCGCATGGCATCGAGGCTGGCGCGCAGAATGTTCATGTCGTCGATCAGGCGCGGGCCGGACGAGGCGATCGACACATGGGCGGTCGCCATGATCGCCTCAAACAGGGCTTCGCGCTGCTTGAGCGAGAGTTTCTTGGAATCGTTGAGACCGGCCGGGATATTGTCGGGATCGAGGATCACCGCTGCGGCGACCACCGGGCCGGCGAGCGGCCCACGGCCTGCCTCGTCGGTTCCGGCAACTGGCCAGTGCCCGGCATTGCGGGCGGCAAGTTCCAGGCTGAAATCACAGGTGAGGGGAATATCGAAAAGCATCGGAGAATCGGGCGGCGTGTGAACCAACATGGCGGCAAGCTCGCACGCCGTCCCGATCTCCTGCAACCCCGAAAGCGAGTGCGGCTTCGCTTTCCACCGCGCTCATGGCGGTGGGCTCGGGGCAATGTTCTCGGCGGAGCAAGGGGGCGGAGACCTTACCGAGAACGAAGTTGAATATGCCTTGCCTCACGGAAGGCGCATGAATGATATGAAACTCGACATGCGAAGGACTGAAGAAAAATTTGGCTGAGAATGCGCGGGCATTCTTGGACGATTCCCTTCCTGCGTGTCCTTCTGACGCTATGGTTCCTTATCTTAGAGAAGCGAAAGCTGGATGCCGCCGCCATTCGGGCGGATGAACAGGTCGTCGCGCAAATGCATGCCGCGCCGCCCGAGCCCCAGTCGCTTGGTCGTCATTTCGAAACGGCGGCCGATCTGCCAGGCATAAGGACCGGCACCCTTCATCCGCTTGCCGAACTCGGCATCGTAATCCTTGCCGCCTCGCATCGAGCGGATCAGTGACATCACATGCCGGTAGCGATCCGGATAGTTGCGCAGCAACCAGTCGCGAAACAGCGGGCTTACTTCCAGCGGTAGGCGAAGCAGGACGTAGCTTGCTTCCGTCGCACCCGCCGCATGGCCGGCATCCAGAATGCGTTCGATCTCATGGTCGTTCAGCGCAGGAATGATCGGCGAAGCCATGATCGCCGTCGGTATGCCGGCATCCGAAAGCGCCTTGATCGCTTCCAGTCGCTTGGACGGTGTCGAGGCACGTGGTTCCATCGTGCGCGCCAGCTTGCGATCGAGCGTCGTTACAGAAATCCCGACCTTGGCCAGGCCCTTCGAGGCCATGTCGGAAAGAATGTCGATATCGCGCATGACGAGCGCCGATTTCGTCACGATCACCACCGGATGATTGGCCTTCTGCAGCACTTCGAGGATCTGGCGCATGATCCGCCATTCCCGCTCGATCGGCTGGTAGGGATCGGTATTGGTGCCGATTGCGATTGCCCGGACCTTGTAATCCGGCTTGCTGAGTTCGCGCTCGAGCAGCCGTGGCACGTCCGGCTTGGCAAACAGTTTTGCTTCGAAATCGAGACCCGGCGAAAGGCCCATGAAACTGTGGCTCGGCCTTGCAAAACAATAGATGCAACCATGCTCGCAGCCGCGATAGGGATTGATCGAGCGGTCGAAGCCGATATCGGGGCTGTCGTTGCGCGTAATCGCCGTTTTCGGCTTCTCGACCTGCACTTCCGTGCGGAACGGCTCCAGCTCCTCGAGCGTTTGCCAGCCGTCATCGAATACCTCGCGGCGCTCCTCCTCGAAGCGTCCGCTCGGGTTCAGACCGGCGCCTCTGCCGCGCCGCCGATCGATCTCGATCCTGAGCCCGGACGATTGGACCAGTGCATCGGCAATGTCAGCCGTATGGGCGGGCGCAAACGCACCCTGCCGCAGTTGGGACAGCTCTGTCATTGAAGGCTCCTGACGGGATCATTTCCCGTTCTCGATGACTAAATTCCTATCGCCAAAATGAGAACATTGCAAGAACAAACTTTGTTCATTGCTGGCTTTTGCGTGAGCTATGGGTTAAAGGTCAGAAATGCTGACTGTTTTGATGGAATGCAGGGACCAGGAAGCCGAGCTTGCTCAGACGCTTTCGATCCTTGTCACTGCCGCCGTGGAAGGACTTGTAAGTGACGTGATCGTGCTCGATCACGCGTCGCGCGATGGTTCGTCCCGCGTGGCGGATGCTGCCGGCTGCCGGTTTCACAATCATTGGGACATCAAGGATGTCTTGCGCAGCGCGCGGGGTGAATGGCTGCTGTTCATCGAGGCGGGCGCACGTCCGCAAAGCGGCTGGATCGAGGAAGTCATCGAGCATCTGGCGATCCACAAGCAGCCGGCGCGCTTTTCGCCGTCGCGCAATTACCGCCGGTCGTTCTTCCAGCGTATCGGGCGTTCCGTTCCGCCGCTGGAATACGGGCTGATCCTGCCGAAGAAGAGCGCGATTGCGGTCGCCAAATCGGGCATGAGTCTGGAAGCGCTGGCAAAGGGCCACAAGGCGACGAAGCTGATGAGCCAGCTTATTCCGGCATGGGTCGTCAAGAGCCGGTAATCTCAGCCTTTGGTGCGCTTAAGATGTTCGTCCAGCCGCGGCAGGATCTCGACGAAATTGCAGGGCATGTGGCGATAGTCGAGCTGCGCCTTCAATATCCCGTCCCAGGCATCCTTGCAGGCGCCGGGCGAGCCGGGAATGACGAAGATATAGGTGGCATTGAGTACGCCGCCCGTGGCGCGCGACTGGATCGTCGATGTGCCGATCTTGTCATAGGAAATACGGTGAAACAGCGCCGAAAACCCATCCATCCGCTTTTCGAACAACGGCTCTAGCGCTTCCGGCGTCACGTCGCGGCCGGTAAAGCCGGTGCCTCCGGTGGTGATGACGACATCGATCTCCGGGTCGAGCGTCCAGGCCGTCACCTGTCCGGCGATCTTTTCGCGGTCGTCGGTAACGATGGCGCGGGCTTTCAGTATGTGCCCTGCCGCCTCGATGCGGTCGACGAGCGTCTGGCCCGACTTGTCGTCTTCGAGTGTGCGCGTATCGGAGACAGTCAGGACCGCGATGCCGAGCGGAATGAAGCTGCGCATTTCGTCTATCCCGATCATTGTTTCGCTCCGATGGTCCGTGCGGCTGTGAAATACCAGTCTGGCCGCTTGCTCTGAAGATGGTTCACAGCGTTTACCGCTTTGGCTGTCGTTTCAAACAGTCCGAAATATGTCGCACCGGAACCGGACATGCGGGCAAGCCACGCATCTTCGGTCGCCATCAGTTCGGAAAGCTCGCTGATCTCGCTGACCAGCGAGCGCGCCGGCGGCTCCAGATCGTTGCGCAGGGCGCTGAGATCGGCTTGCCAGTCTCCGGTAAGGGCTGGAATGGCAGGATTGTTCCTGTTCGTCAGCCGCCGAAAAATATCCGGTGTCGAAACGCCGCGAAGCGGATTGCCGAGCACGATGGCGAAAGACGGCATGGTATCGAGCATGGTGATGTCCTCACCGATGCCTCTTGCGGCAAGCGGCCGGCTTTTCAGGCACATCGGCACATCGGCGCCGAGCGAAAGCGCAAGTGCCGAAAGTTCCAGCTCGCTGATTTGCGCATCCCACAGGCGTAGCAGACCGCGCAGGGTTGCTGCCGCATCGGCCGATCCGCCACCGATGCCAGAGGCGATCGGCAGGTTCTTTTGCAGATGGATGGTAACCGGCGGAGCAGTAATACCTTTCGCGTCAAGCACAGTACGCAGAATATCGCGAGCCTTGAGTACCAGGTTCTGCTGGACTGCATCTGGATCAGGTGAGAGCCCTTCGCCAAACCGGCCGGAAATCGAAAATGCGTCCTTTTCGGAAAGGCTGAAACCCAGCCGGTCTCCGGCGGGTGCACCTTCTCTCGCATCGTCCGTATCGGCGGCAAAGGTTACGAGACTGTCGAGCAGGTGATACCCGTCCGCGCGCCGGCCGACGGCATGCAGCGCCAGATTGATCTTCGCCGGCGCAAATTCGGTAATCGCAAATTCGGTGAGGGCGAAGCCGAAAAGGCCCGCATCTGTGGCGGGCCTTTTGATTTCGGACGATGTCATGTCCAGAGACATCAGGACTTCTTGTCGGGCGTAGCAGGAGCCGGAGCGATCTGAGCCGGCGTTTCCGTCTGGTTGCGCACCGTATTGGTGGCATTCGGATCGAGCGCCGGCAGGCCGTTTTCGATCTTCTGCTTCACATGCTCGCGGTTGACGTCTTCACCTTCGGAGATGAGCGTGCGGTTCCACTGGTAGACGGCTTCGAGCTTGCGCCCGACCCGCCAATAGGCGTCACCCAGATGGTCGTTGATCGTGGCATCGCCGGCGCGCAGCTGGATCGCCTTTTCAAGCTCCGTCACCGCATCGTCGAAGCGGCCGAGGCGATAGTAAGCCCAGCCGAGCGAATCGACGATATAGCCGTCATCGGGGCGCGCATCGACGGCCGCCTGGATCATCTTCAGGCCTTCGTCCAGGTTGAGGTTCATGTCGACCAGCGAATAGCCGAGATAATTCAGAACCTGCGCCTGTTCAGGGTTCAGTTCCAGTGCCTTGCGGAAATTGGGTTCGGCCTTCGGCCATTCCTTCAGGCGCTCATAGGCAATGCCGCGCTGGAAGAACACCGACCAGTCGCTCTGCCGCGGCACCGAGCCGATGACTTCTACGGCCTTGTCGTAATTCGCGGCCATCTCCTTGTAGTCCTTGGCCTCGGAAAGAACGCTGCCATAGGCGATGTAACTGCGGATATCGGCCGGGTCGGACTGTATCAGTTCCTTCAGGTGGCTCTTGGCCTCATCGATCTTGCCGGTATCGGAAAGCGTGATGCCGAGCTGCAGTTCGGAAATCCGCCGCATCGGCGAATCCTCGGGAACCTGCTGGTAGAATGCGATGGCGCGCTGCGGCTGTTCCAGCTTTTCGGCAATGCCGCCGAGCATGATCAGCGTATCGGCGCTCTTCTCGTCGAGCGCATGAGAGATCTGCAGGTAAAGCGCCACCATGTCTTCCGCACCCTGGCGGTTCAGTGCCCCGCCGATGGAGAAGAGCACGCCGGCTGCACCTTCGGCAGCAGTGGTGACTTGCTGGGCCGGCGTTTCACCCTTCTCGATGCTCTGGCGAAGCGCCTTGAGCGGAGCGTAATTGGAGATCATGCCGTCGCCGACCGAGATCGCATCGAGCGCTTTCTGCTTATTGCCGGCCGAGGCTTCCAATCGCGCCAGCGCCATGACGGCGCGCATGAACGTATCCGGGGCGGTAGCGACCGCTTCATTATTGGTCACGGCCCGGTTGAGATACTGGCGGGCGGTCGAGGTGTCACCGGCGACAATCGCCATTGCACCGAGATGGTAATCGGTAAAGACCTTGAACCAGGCGGGACCTTTAAGGCCGCTGATCGTCGAGATCGCCTTCTTACCCTTCCCGGCACCGACCTCGGCCCAGCCGGACAGAAGAAGATGCGTCAACCGGTCGAGATCGTTCGGTCCCTCATAGGCAAGAATCTTCTTGGCGCTGTCGTATTTGCCGCTGCGCAGCGCATCCAGTCCGCGCACGATCTTCGTCACGCGCTCGACGGCGGTATCGCCTTTCAGCGCGTCGGCTTCCTTCAGCCCCTCGGCAAAATCGCCGTTGAGAAGAAGCGAGATCATCAGCCGTTCGCGGATTTCCAGATTGGCAGGCTCGAAATCGAGCGCCTTGCGATAAAGCGCGATTGCTGTCGGATAGTCGTGATCGACATCGGCCGTGCGGGCAGCGAGAAACGCGCCGGCAAACGACTTCACGTCACGCGCCCCGAACGTCGCCGCCTTCTCTTCGGCAGGCTTGGCTTCCGGTGTGGCGGCGCCCGCCACAGAACCGAACACCAGGCATGCCGCGAGCGCGACGCTGGAAAGCAGGAGATGACGGTTTGTCTGCCGCATAAACGGGCCTTTCATGAAAGCTGGCGTGTCGGCGACGCGTCGCCGCAGGAATGCGCCGAATGATTCATAACAGAATGGCTTTTTTGAAGCAGGTCCGCAAGGAAATCTGCCGCGAGCACAGCTATCCCCAAAGGGGTGTCACGGCAGATTGATCAGTTCACCCGCTGGATGGTGAAGTCGATGACTTCCATCATCGCATCCTTGAGCGGACCGGCTGGAAGCGGTGCAAGAGCATCGCGAGCGATCTTGCCGTAATGCAAGGCACGCGCGATCGTATCCTTCAGCGCATCGTGCTTCGTGATCAGACCTAGCGCCTTTTCAAGGTTCTCGTCGCTGCTCTCGCCCTTTTCGATCGCGCTGCGCCAGAAAGCCTGTTCTTCCTGCGTGCCGCGACGGAAAGCGAGGATGACGGGAAGGGTGATCTTGCCCTCACGGAAATCGTCGCCGACATTCTTGCCGAGATCGGCAGACTTGCCGCCGTAATCCAGTGCGTCATCGACCATCTGGAAGGCGTAGCCGAGGTTCATGCCGTAGGAGCGCAGGGCCGAACGGCTTGCCTTGTCGGCATTGGCGATGATCGGGCCGACTTCGGCGGCCGCGGCAAACAGTGCCGCCGTCTTGGCGCGGATGACGGAGAGATAATCGTCCTCGGTCGTTTCAAGGTTCTTGGCGACGGAAAGCTGCAGCACTTCACCTTCGGCAATCACGGCGGCTGCGGTCGCAAGCACGTCGAGCGCTTCGAGCGAACCGACATCAACCATCATCTTGAACGCCTGGCCGAGCAGGAAGTCGCCGACGAGGACGCTTGCCTGGTTGCCCCAGATCATTCGGGCGGTGGACTTGCCGCGGCGAAGATCGCTTTCATCGACCACGTCGTCATGCAGAAGCGTCGCCGTGTGCATGAATTCGACGGATGTCGCGAGTTTCACATGGCCTTCGCCCTGGTACCCGAACATCGAAGCCGATGCGAGCGTCAGCATCGGGCGCAGCCGCTTGCCGCCGGAAGAGATCAGATGGTTGGCCACTTCCGGGATCATCTGTACATCCGAGCCGGCCTTAGACAGGATCAACTGGTTGACGCGATCCATGTCCGTCTTGGTGAGATCCACCAGCGGCTTTACGGATGCAGATTTGTTTTTGCCTTCTTCAAGCGATATGACGACGCCCAAGTTCAGGCCTCCCTGGAAATGTATGAGACGAGACTAGTAAGTCGTCATAGGGCGGTAGGGCAAAAACATAAAGGGCTTTTCACGAAAGGGTGCCTGATGATCGAGCTTATCCGCACCAATGATGTCGTCACACTGTCACTTGCGGAAAGCCTGATGAAGGATGCCGGTATCCATTGCCTTGTCGCCGACCAGTCCATGAGCGTGCTGGAAGGTTCGCTTGGCCTTTTGCAACGCCGTCTGTTGGTGGAAGATGGGCGCGCTGAAGAAGCCCGCACCATCCTGCGCGATGCCGGCCTGGAGGCCGAATTGCGGCCATGAATGCACCCGACCTGACCAAGCCCGATCCGCGGGGACATGAGTTCACCATCGACGCTTTCCATCGGGGGCGCTTTCATGTCGTACAGCCCAGGAATGAAGGGCATCGCTCGGGCATAGATGCCATGCTGCTTGCCTCGCTGGTGGCGAGCGAAGGGCCTTCAAGCGTTGCCGATCTGGGCTCCGGGGCAGGGGCGGCCGGCCTTGCGGTCGCCTCGCGGCTTGGCGAGGCTCGTGTTCTTTTGATCGAGAAGTTCCCGGTCATGGCCGATTACGCCAGACGGAGCATTGGACTACCCGAAAACACCTTCCTCGCGGACCGCGTGAGCGTGGTCGAAGCGGACGTGACATTGACGGGCAAGGCGCGGGTCGCGGCAGGTCTTGAGGACGAGGTTCACGATCACGTCATCATGAACCCGCCCTTCAACCACGCCGGGGATAGGAAGACGCCCGACAACCTCAAGGCGGAAGCCCATGCGCTGACGGACGGCCTGTTCGAAGCCTGGCTGAAGACGGCAGGCGCAATCATGAAGCCCGGCGGGCAGCTGTCGCTGATCGCACGGCCTGAATCGATTGCCGATATTCTTTCCGCCTGCGGAAAACGTTTCGGCGGCGTGGAAATCACCCCCGTCCATCCGCGACCCGGCGAAGACGCGACCCGCATTCTCGTGACGGCGATCAAGGGATCAAAGGCAAGGCTGATATTCCGCGCCCCGCTTGTCGTGCATGGTCCAGACGGCCATTCGTTCAACGCCGATGTCGACGACCTGAACAATGGCCGCTCGGCCTATGTGCGTCGCGTTGTCAGCCGCTCACCACGTCGATCAGCAGTTTGACATTGAGCGCGGCAATGGCGAGCGCAATCAGATAGGCAAGCGCCGCCAGCCAGCGTGGCGCGACGAGTGCGCCCATCTTCGCCTTGCTGGTCGTGAACATGACCAGCGGAAACACGGCGAAGGAAAGCTGCAGGCTGAGCACGACTTGTGTGAGGATCAGAAGCTCGGATGTTCCCGCGTCGCCATACCAGATGGTGACGATGCCGGCCGGCACGATCGCGATCGCCCGGGTGACCACGCGCCTGACCCACGGTTTCAGCTTGATATGCAGAAAACCTTCCATGACGATCTGCCCGGCAAGCGTTGCCGTCACGGTCGAGTTGAGGCCGCAGCAGAGCAGGGCGATGCCGAAGAAAACCGGTGCCAGAGCCAGCCCGAGGATGGGCGACAGAAGCGCATTCGCCTGGCCGAGTTCGACCACATTGGTGTGCCCGTTGGCATTGAAGGCCGCGGCCGCAAGAATGAGAATTGCAGCATTGATCATCAGCGCGAAGGTAAGCGCAACGGTGGAATCGATCGTTGCAAATTTCAGGGCTTCACGCTTTTCCGGCACCGTCTTGCCGAAATCGCGCGTCTGCACGATGCCGGAATGAAGGTAAAGATTATGCGGCATCACGGTCGCGCCTAAAATGCCGAGCGCCAGATAGAGCATTTCCGGGTTCTTGACGATTTCCGTCGTCGGCACGAAGCCGAAGGCGACCTCCGACCAGACCGGATCGGCAAAGAAGATCTGCACGCCGAAACAGACGGCGATGACCCCGAGAAGCGTGATGATGAAGGCCTCGACCCAGCGGAAACCGAGCCGCTGCAGATAGAGGATCAGAAATACGTCGAGCGAAGTGACGAGAACGCCGACTTCCAGCGAGATGCCGAAAATCAGGTTGAGCCCGATCGCCGTGCCGATCACCTCGGCAATATCTGTAGCGATGATGGCGATCTCCGCCAATGCCCAGAGAACGACCGAAACCGACCGCGGAAAGGCATCACGGCAGGCCTGCGCCAGATCGCGGCCCGAGGCGATCGCCAGCCGGGCGCAGAGCGATTGCAGCACGATCGCCATCAGGTTTGAAAGCAGTGCGACCGAAAGTAGCGCGTAACCGAATTTCGACCCGCCGGCGAGCGAGGTCGCCCAGTTGCCGGGATCCATATAGCCGACTGCTACAAGGTACCCCGGCCCGGCAAAGGCTAGAATGCGCCTGAGCTTCGAACCGTGGCGGGTGACCTTGACTGATTGATAGACATCCGACAGCGACGCCTCGCGGGCATCTTGCCGCCAGCCACTCTCGGTCTTTATGCGGGAGAAATCCATGTGATCCTCGGATAGGCAATGCCGGCATCTTGCTTGTTTGGAATGAAATTGCAAGTCATTCGCAATAAGCCGTAAACCTTGGTTGGAACACAGCGATTGCACTTGTCGTTCCAATGCCTACATGCATTGCTGAACCGATATTCTGGAAGGATCTTAAATGGCTGGCTTGTTCAATCGTCTGCTCCCGAAGCGTTTTCGCAAGAAGGGATTGGCGATACCTGTCGTTCGCCTGCATGGGGCGATCATGACGGGCGGAAGCCAGTTCAAGCCGACATTGAGCCTGGCGACGGCAGCCCCGATGCTGGAAAAGGCATTCGCCAACAAGGAGACGCCGGTTGTTGCCATCTCGGTGAACTCCCCGGGCGGCTCGCCCGTGCAATCGCGGCTGATCTTCCAGCGCATCCGGGCGCTTGCCGAAGAAAAGCAGAAGAAGGTGTTGATCTTCGTCGAGGATGTCGCGGCCTCAGGCGGCTACATGATCGCGCTGGCGGGTGACGAGATCTTTGCCGACCCGACCTCGATCGTCGGTTCGATCGGTGTCGTTTCGGG
Organism: Aliirhizobium wenxiniae; assembly: GCF_014201355.1. GTDB lineage: Bacteria > Pseudomonadota > Alphaproteobacteria > Rhizobiales > Rhizobiaceae > Neorhizobium > Neorhizobium wenxiniae. Next base: position 778,368 of record NZ_JACHEG010000002.1, on the reverse strand, counting down.
CGGCTTCGGTTTCCCTGAAATGCTGAAGAAGATCGGCATCGAGCGTCGCGTCTATACCGCCGGTGAAAACAAGGTCATCCTCGATCCGTTCCAGCCGGAAAAGGATAGCGATATCGAATATCTGAAGACGCTGCAGGTCGAGATCCACAAGGTCTTTATCGACATGGTGAAGATGCGCCGCGGCGAGCGTCTGTCCGATGACGGGGAGATTTTCTCCGGCCTGTTCTGGACCGGTTCGAGAGGTCTGGAGCTCGGCCTGATCGACGGGCTTGGCGATATGCGCGAAGTCTTGAAACGCCGCTTCGGCAAGGATGTCCGCCTCGAACTGATCGGCAGCGCCCGCACCCTGTTCGGCAAGCGGCTGCCAGGCGTGGATGTATCGACACCGGCCTTTGGTGAAATCGCCGCGCAAGCGGGGGCGGGACTTGCCGCCAGTATCGAAGAAAGGGCATTGTGGAGCCGATACGGGCTCTGATGCCTGATGCGCTTCGCCTCAAGGGCGAGGCGCTTTTTATAAGGACTTCGAGGGGAAATGGCCCAGCTTATATTCATGGCCGTGCTGATCGTCGGCGGGTGGATGCTCTACAAGCGTTTCATCAAGGACGCGGAAAGACTGACCGCACGCCGCAAGCAGCAGGAAAAAGAACGCCAGACCGGTGCTGTCGGTACGCTGGAGAAGGATCCGGTAACGGGCGAGTATCGGGTGAAGAAGGAAGAAGAATAAGGCACTCGTGCCTTCACGCTTGACCCCCGCCGCCTCGCGTGGCACTCGTCCGCATCCTCAATCAAACGATGCCGATATGCCCATGACCGATCTGCCCGAACACATGGACCCCAAGCGCTCTTTTCAGGCGCTCATCCTGACGCTCCATAACTACTGGGCGGACAAGGGCTGCGCCGTGCTGCAGCCTTACGACATGGAAGTCGGTGCCGGCACCTTCCATCCGGCAACCACTTTGCGTGCGCTTGGTCCCAAGCCTTGGAAGGCCGCATACGTTCAGCCTTCGCGTCGTCCATCCGACGGCCGTTACGGTGAAAACCCAAACCGTCTGCAGCACTATTACCAGTATCAGGTTATTCTGAAGCCTAACCCCTCCAACCTGCAGGAGCTTTACCTCGGCTCGCTGAAGGCGATCGGTCTCGATCCGCTTCTGCATGACGTGCGTTTCGTCGAGGACGACTGGGAAAGCCCGACGCTCGGCGCCTGGGGTCTTGGCTGGGAATGCTGGTGCGACGGCATGGAAGTCTCGCAGTTCACTTACTTCCAGCAGGTCTGCGGCATCGAATGCTCCCCTGTTGCAGGTGAACTGACCTACGGTCTCGAACGCCTCGCCATGTATGTCCAGGGCGTCGACAACGTCTATGACCTGAATTTCAACGGCCGCGAAGGCGAAGAGAAGATCTCCTATGGCGATGTCTTCCTGCAGGCAGAGCAGGAATATTCGCGCCATAACTTCGAATACGCCAATACCGAAATGCTGCATCGCCATTTCATCGATGCAGAAAAGGAATGCCTGGCCCTTCTCGCTGCCGGTGCACCGGGCGACAACGCCAACCAGATGCTGCACAAATGCGTCTTCCCGGCTTACGACCAATGCATCAAGGCATCCCACGTCTTCAACCTGCTCGATGCCCGCGGCGTGATCTCGGTGACTGAACGCCAGAGCTACATCCTGCGCGTCCGCACGCTGGCAAAAGCCTGCGGCGAAGCCTTCTTGCTGACCGATGCAGGCGGCGCGAATTTCGGCGAAAAGGCCGCCTGAACCTGCCGATTATCAATTTCCGGTGACAATCCGGCGTTAGCGACATAGTCTCCCCCGCGGTTTAGGTACCTCGGGGGATTTTTATGTACATCGCACTTGGCCTTATCGCACTTGTCGCTCTTTATGTGATCGTCATCTATAACGGCCTCGTTCGCGCTCGGCAGATGGCGGAAGAGGCTTGGTCCGGCATCGATGTGCAACTGAAGCGCCGCGCCGATCTCATCCCCAACCTGATCGAGACCGTGAAGGGCTATGCGGCCCACGAGAAGGGCACGCTCGAAGAGGTAGTGAAGCTGCGCAACCAAGCGCAGGCGGTGCCGACAGGTGATGTTGCCGGCCGTGCACAGGCGGAAGGCCTGCTCTCACAGGCACTCGGAAAACTCTTCGCGCTCGCTGAAGCCTATCCGGACCTTAAGGCTAACCAGAATTTTGCCGAGTTGCAGACCTCGCTGGAGACGATCGAAAGCGAGATCCAGATGGCGCGGCGTTATTACAATGGCTCGGCCCGCGACCTGAACATCAAGGTCGAGAGCTTTCCGGCCAATCTCGTCGCTGGCCCCTTCGGCTTTTCCAAGCGCGAATATTTCGAGATCGAGAACGAGGCCGATCGGGCTGTACCTACCGTGAAATTCTGAGCCGGAGGCCGCGGATGTTTCGGCGCCTTCTCGTTGCTCTTGCCTTGCTTGCCACCTTCGTTCTGCCTGCCGTGGCAGATGAACGGATCACCGACTACCGCTCCAAGGTTGAGGTCGCTCGCAATGGCGATCTGACGGTCAGCGAGACGATTACAGTCAATGCCGAAGGATTGTTTATCCGTCGCGGCATATTTCGCGATTTCCCCCTGACCATGCTGGATGGCGACGGCCGCCTCATCCGCGTCGGGTTCGATGTCCTTTCCGTCACGCGAGACGGTCACCCGGAGCCCTATCGCACCGAGACGATCGATCGTGGTATCCGCATCTATTTCGGGAATGCAGATACGCTTCTGTCGCGCGGCCTGCACACCTATGTCCTGACCTACAGAACCGACCGGATGATCCGGTATTTTGCCGATCATGACGAGGTTTACTGGAACGTCACCGGCACCGAATGGCAGTTCCCCATCGGCAAGGTCTCGGCGCGCATTGTCTTTCCGGAAGGTCGCGTCGACAGGGTGGCAGCCTATACCGGGCCGTTTGGATCTCGCGCCACCAATGCCACATCTGCGATCAACGGCAACGAGGCGACCTTCGCCACAACGCAGTGGCTCGGCAGCCGAGAAGGCCTCACAGTTGTCGCCGCCGTGCCGAAGGGTATCATCGCCCCACCCTCCGCGGAGCAGCTGCGCACCTGGTGGCTGCGTGACTACAAGGCCGATATCATCGCGGTCGCGGGACTTGTCCTGATTGTCCTCTACTACGTCGTCTTCTGGATGCGTGTCGGGCGGGATCCGGATGGAGGCACGATCGTGCCGCGTTGGGATGCGCCGGACGGGCTTTCGCCCGCCCTCGTCAATTACATCGACAACAAGGGGTTTAACGGCGCCGGCTGGCCGGCGTTTTCCGCCAGCATTCTCGATCTTGCGGTAAAGGGATATGCTGTCCTGACCGAGATCGGCAGTACGATTACCATCAAGCGAACAGACAAGCCGTTGCCGAAGGATCTTCCGGCCGGCCAGTCGGCGCTTCTCGGTGCGGTCGGCAAGGCGGGCAACACGCTGACGATCAGCTCGTCGAATGGCGAGAAGGTGCAGGAAGCGGGTCGCAAGTTCCGCCAGGCGATCGAGAGCGAACATCGCGGCAGATATTATCGCTCCAATATCCTCTACACGATCGGCGGCATCGTGTTCAGCCTCGCGCTTCTCGTCACCGTGATGATCCTTGGTGAGATAGAGACGGACGTCACCGGTTTTCTCGTTGCTGTCGTGTTCGTGTCAGTGTTCATGAGCATTCTTTCGGCGCGGCTGGGACTGAGCTTTCGGCGCGGTGCGACGCTGCGCAACAAGATCGGCGCAGTCATCATCGGCGGGTTCATGGGTTTCGTGCTCCTGTTGATCTTCTCTGCCATCATGACCGCGCTTGTCGAGGAGCTGACGGCCAATGATCACTGGCCCATCCTCGTCGCCGTCGCCGGCATCGTTGTGACCAACGTGATCTTCTTTTTCCTGATGGGCGCGCCGACACCGCTTGGTGCCAAGCTGATGCAGCATATCGAGGGCCTGCGCCTCTATCTGACGGTCGCCGAAAAGGATCGGATGAACATGGCCGGCGCGCCGGCCATGTCGCCGCAGCATTTCGAAAAACTTCTGCCCTATGCGGTGGCGCTCGGTGTTGAGAAGCCCTGGAACCAGGCCTTCCAGGCATGGCTTGCCACTGCGACAACGGGCGCTGCCGCACTCGCTTATGATCCCGGTTGGTACCACGGCCATTCGGGCAGCAATTTTGGCGAAAGCATTGGTGGCTTTTCCTCGTCCATGGCCTCCACCATCGCCTCGACCATTCCCGCGCCGGTTTCTTCTGGCTCCTCCGGTTTCTCCGGCGGCGGCTTTTCGTCCGGCGGTGGCGGGGGAGGTGGTTTTTCTGGCGGCGGTGGCGGTGGCGGTGGCGGCGGAGGCTGGTAGGCCTCCACTTTCCCGATGAGAACTGATGACTTTTGCGGACGGGCTTGCTAAGCCCGCCACACAATTATTTTCAGCGCAAAGACTTGAGCCCCATGCCCGACCTGCTTCTAGAACTTCGCTCCGAGGAAATTCCCGCCCGCATGCAGCGCAAGGCGGCGGGTGACCTGAAAAAGCTCGTGACCGACGCGCTGGTGGATGCAGGCCTGACCTATGAGGGTGCGCGCGAATACTGGACGCCGCGCCGGCTGACGCTCGACATTCGCGGCCTGACCGCACGCTCCGCCGATCTGCGCGAAGAGATCAAGGGCCCGTCCACCAAGGCGCCGGAACAGGCGATCGCCGGCTTCCTGCGCAAGGCAGGCCTTGCCGATATTTCCGAAGCCCAGGTGGCAACTGATCCGAAGAAGGGCGATTTCTACGTCGCGATTGTCTCCAAGGCCGGCCGCGCCGCCGAGGAGATCATTTCAGACGTGATGCCCGGCATCATCCGCTCCTTCCCCTGGCCGAAATCGATGCGCTCCGGTTTCGCTTCCATGCCCAAGGGGTCGAGCTATGGCGGCATCGAAGGCAAGGGTTCTGAAAGTCTCCGCTGGGTACGCCCGCTGCAGTCGATCATTTGCACCTTCGGGTCCGAACACGACGAGACCAAGGTCATCCCCTTCGAGATTGACGGCATCACCGCTGGCAACGTGACCTATGGTCACCGTTTCCATGCGCCGGATGCCATCACCGTGCGCCGTTTCGATGACTACGTGGCAAGCCTCGAAAAGGCGAAGGTCATGCTCGATGCCGACCGCCGCAAGGACATGATCCTGCATGATGCCCGTGATCTGGCATTCGCAAGCGGTCTCGATCTGGTCGAGGATGAGGGCCTGCTCGAAGAGGTTTCCGGCCTCGTCGAATGGCCGCATGTATTGATGGGCACGTTCGAGAAAGATTATCTCGAAATCCCGGCCGAAATCATCCGCCTGACGATCAAGACCAACCAGAAATGCTTCGTCACCCGGCCGCAGGGTGCCGAGGAAGGCCTGTCGAACCATTTCATCCTGATCTCGAATATCGATGCCAAGGACGGCGGCAAGGAAATCATTCACGGCAACGGCAAGGTCGTGCGTGCCCGCCTGTCCGACGCCAAGCACTTCTGGACCCGCGACCAGGGCGACCTGCCGGATCTCGGCACGCTTGCGGACTCGGCGAAGAAATTCAATCTCGACCTGAAGAAGCCGCTCGACCAGCGCATGGCCAAGCTCGATGCGCTGAACGTCACCTTCCATGCCAAGCTCGGCACGCAGGGCGAACGCGTCACCCGCATCCGCGCGCTTGCCAAGGAACTGGCCCCGATCGTCGGTGCCGATCCGATCCTCGTTGATCGCGCCGCAGTGCTTGCCAAGGCGGACCTGCGCACCGAAGCTGTCGGCGAATTCCCCGAATTGCAGGGCCTGATGGGCCGCCGTTATGCCGGCCTGCAGGGTGAAAACGAATCCGTCGCGATTGCCATCGAGGATCACTACAAGCCGCAGGGCCCGTCCGACCGCGTGCCCAAGGACAAGGTTGCGATCACCGTGGCGCTTGCCGACAAGCTCGACACGCTCGTCGGCTTCTGGGCTATCGACGAAAAGCCGACCGGCTCGAAGGACCCTTATGCGCTGCGCCGCGCGGCGCTGGGCGTCGTGCGCATTCTGCTGGAGCGGAATGTTCGCCTGCCGCTGCTGGCGACGACGAAGGATGCCGACCTTCTCTCCTTCTTCCACGATCGCCTGAAGGTTTATCTGCGCGATATGGGCGCGCGCCACGACATCATTGATGCCGTGCTGACGCCTGAGACCGACGACCTTCTGCTCGTCGCTCGCCGCGCCGAAGCGTTGACCTCCTTCATTTCATCGGATGACGGCCTTAACCTGCTGGCCGGCACCAAGCGTGCCACCCAGCTGCTTGCCGCCGAAGAGAAGAAGGGCACCGTTGTTGCCGAAGGCGTCGCGGAAGAACTCCTGAAGCTCGATGCCGAAAAGGCGCTCTGGACCGCGATCAAGGCTGCTTCCAGCGAGGCTGCGGAAGCGAGCGGGAAGGAAGACTTCCAGTCGGCCATGGCCGCACTCTCGAAGCTGCGCGCGCCGGTCGACAAGTTCTTCGAGGACGTTCTGGTCAACGACGAGGACACCGCCATCCGCGCCAACCGTCTGGCCTTGCTCAAGGCCATCCGCGAAGCGACCGGTACGGTTGCGGATTTCTCCAAAATTTCGGGGTAAGGCGCGGTTCCGCGCACTGGCTCACGTCCTCTCGCTATGCAAAGCCCCGTTTGTCCGGGGCTTTTTTCCATGACGTGCTCCGTGTTAAACTGCGTGTGGAATTGTCCTGGAGCCTTCGATGAACAAGCCCGTGCAAGTCACAGTCAGCGATCAGGCCACAAGCTTCGTCTCGCGTGAACTGGAAAGCGGACGCTTCGACACTGTTGATGAGGTTGTCGAGGCGGGGCTTCGCATGTTTTCTATGTAAGTGCCGATGACGGCCAGGTCGAAATCGTTCGTATCCTCCACGAAAAGGCCGATATCCGCCGCCATCTCGATGAACAGCAATGACAGCTTCAAAAATTCTCATCAGCGCCTGCCTTCTCGGCCATGCCGTTCGCTATGACGGCAAGGGAAGCCGCTTGTCCATCCGGCGATCGATCGCTGGCGGGAGGAGGGGAGGCTGGTGACGATCTGCCCGGAGTTGGCCGGCGGCATGAGCGTGCCGCGGCCGCCTGCCGAGATCGAGAAGGGTATGACCGGCGCCGATGTGCTTGAGGGGCGGGCGCGGGTCATGGAGATCACCGGCGGCGACGTGACCGAGGCCTTTGTCGCGGGTGCCCGTCACGCGCTGGAATTTGCGAAGGCTCACGGCTGCACCCATGCTCTCTTGATCGATGGCAGCCCATCCTGCGGCTCGGGTTTTATCTATGACGGATCGTTCGGCGGGCTGAAACACGCAGGAAACGGCGTGACGGCAGCGCTTCTGGAGCAGGCGGGTATTGTCGTGCGTTCCGATCGTCAGGTGGAAGAACTCATCGAGTTGCTGGCAAAAGCCTGACGTTGCGCATTTGCAGCTATCGCACTGATCCCGAAAAGGTCCTGAAAAAGAGAAAGCCGCCGGACCATATTGTCCTGACGGCTTTCCTCCCCGCGTCCCCCGCGTAACTTGGAGAGAGCCCCGTCCGAGTTGGACGGGGTCTCGATAGTGTGTAATCAGCTAGCCATGCGCATCTGGCCGGCCATGTCGCGCAGGTTGTCGGCATTGCGGGAGCCGCTGACGCGGAAGCCGCGGATCAGGTTGAGCAGGTCTTCCGTATCGACTGCGAGAGCTTCGGCTGATGCCGTGGTCTCTTCCGCCATGGCGGCATTCTGCTGGGTTGCCTGGTCGAGATGGTTGAGCGACGAGGAGATCGAACGCAGTGTCGAATCCTGTTCGGCAGCAGAATCAGCGATCTTGCTGACGATGTCGCTTGCAGCCTTCACCTGGCTCGAAATTCGCTTGAGCGCTTCGCCGGCCTCGCCCACCAGGCGCACACCGTTTTCCACCTGATGCGAGGAATGCGAGATCTGGTCCTTGATCTCCTTGGCGGCGGCTGCCGAACGCTGGGCGAGTTCACGCACTTCCTGGGCGACGACGGCAAAGCCTTTGCCGCTTTCGCCGGCTCGCGCGGCCTCGACGCCGGCGTTGAGCGCAAGCAGGTTGGTCTGGAAGGCAATCTCGTCGATGACGCCGATGATCTTGGAGATCTCACCGGAAGACTGCTCGATGCCGCTCATGGCTTCAATCGCTTCGGCGACCACGGCATCGCTGCGGTTCGCTTCGCCGCTGACCGTGACAACCCGCTGGGCAGCCTCGCGAGCGCCGTCGGCAGTCTGCTTGACGGCAACCGTCAGTTCGTCGAGAGCGGCCGAGGTTTCTTCCAGGCTTGCCGCCTGGCGCTCAGTGCGCTGCGACAGTTCGTTGGAAGCGCGACGGATTTCCTCCTTCGAGCCGCCGATATCGATGCCCTTGGCATTGACCTTGGACATGGCCGCTTCGAGATGGCCGAGCGCCTCGTTGAAATTGTCGCGCAGGCCGGCATAGCGGCTGCCGAGATCGCCGCAGCGAACCGTGAGGTCACCCTTGGCGAGGTTTTCGAGAGCAGAGCCGATGGTGGAGACGACGCGGGCCTGGAGTGCTGCCTCGTCACGCTGCATGTCAAGGTTCTGCTGGCGTTCGCCGTCCAGCTCTTCTTGGCTGCGCTGCTGGCGTTCTTCCATCGCATGGCGCTCGCGCACCTTCTGCTGCAAGGCTTCGGTGGCGCGGGCCATCAGGCCAACTTCGTTCGTCATGCCGGTATGCGGGATCTTGAGATCGACATTCTCGTCGGCAACGGCGTTCAGTGCGTTGCGAATATCGCTGAGCGGCCCGGAAATATTGCGGATGACGACCAGCGCAAGAATGGCGGCAAGCAGAAGGATGCCGGCCCCGATGCCGACCGCCTTCATGATATCCGAACGGACCTGGGCTTCGAGGTCATCGACATAGACACCGGTAACAAGAACCAGCTGCCAGGGTTCGAAAGCGAGCGCGTAGGAGCTCTTGCGGAAATCCTCACCCTGTTCGCCGGGCTTGGGGCCAAGGAAGTCGGCGGTGCCGCCGCCGGCGCGGCCGATCTTCACCAGCTCGTCGCGATACATGAAGCCCTGGCTGTCAGGCTTGCCCTTGAAATTCTGGCCCAGACGCTTGGGGTCCGGATGCAGGCGCATCGTCACGTCATAATCATAGGCGTAGAGATAACCGTCCGGCTTGAAGGTCATGGCTGCGACGGCTGCGAAGGCCTGTTTCTGGGCATCTTCGCGCGTCAGCTCGCCGGCTGCCTCGCGCTCCTGGAATTTCTTCAGGATGCCGATGCCGGATTCCACCTGGCTGCGCAGCATGCCGTAGCGCTCTGCGTAGATGGCGCTGGTGGATGCGCGCAGTTCGAAATAGGTACCGACCGCGAAGGCGACCATTAATGTCAGCACGAGCAGGACGAGCTGATGGGAGATCTTCAGGTTCTTCATGGAATCCTCGCGACCATGCGGGCCGCCATTGTCCGGCAGCCGAATAGACTTCAAGTGTGGGGAAGAGCGCATCCTGCGCAAAATTCGTGCTGCATCGCACAGGGCTAAAAATGCCCTGTATTTTTGAATAAAAATTTAAGTTTTGGGCGAATGCCTGATGATAACGGATATATTATCGACCGTTATCGCGATTTTTCGGCTCGATATGGAATTTAGCAAGTCTGGGCAGAAGTATTAGAAATATTGTATCTTGCTGACGGCGAAATATGCAGCTCTCGTTATTCGCTCAACCTCAGTGGAGTATCTTTTACATTCTGCTCGCTGGAGGTGTTTTTCTCCACGGCGCCTGTCTTTGACTCAAGGTCGATCAGGTCAGCTTGATGGCTGGCGGTCTGGACTTCCGTCTGGACATATCTGCCGCTCGTGGTTGCAATCACAGCCTGAATTTGATCGACATTCATCCAGTCCGGTACCTTGCTGATATGGACGACCGGCGAGCCGCCCATCCAAGCATTGGTACGTACGATCTTTTTCTGGCCGTCGATCTCCATAAGCGAGACCGATTGTATGCTGCCTTTCAGCTCTGGAACCTTGTAGTTACTGTCTTCGGCCGTCTTGAGAGGAGGGCAGGTTTCGCAAGTCATGCTCAGCATGCTTGGGGTCGTTCCATGCGTATTGCCAGGAAATGGCATGACAGACTGCGCCTGGGCAGTACCGGCGAAAAGCACGAAGGCTGTAAGGGCCAGATGGCGCATGATGCAAATCCTCTCTTTGCACCATGCCTAGTCCATCAGTGGTTTCGATCCCGTCAGGAGAACCGGTAAATAACGACTTAACCTGTAACGATCGGTCACATCACCAAAAGGAAAGCGACCAATCCGTCAGGAATTTTCCCGCGCGGCCGCACGCCAGCCGATATCGCGGCGGCAGAAACCGTTTTCCCAGGTGATGCCTTCGACGAGAGAATAGGCCCCGGCCTGTGCCTCGCGAACATTATGGCCGATGGCGGTAACGTTGAGCACACGGCCTCCGGTCGCGACCAACTGCCCGTCCTTGATCGCCGTGCCTGCGTGGAAGATCTTCTCGCCCCGGGCGGTTGCCGGCAGCTTGGCAATCGGCGTGTTCTTGTCATAGGCGGCGGGATATCCCTTGGATGCCATGACGACGCTCAGCGCCACGTCATCGCTCCACAGCGCTTCCACCTGGTTGAGCGTGCCGGTTGCGGCGGCATAGAGCAGTTCGAGAAGATCGCTCTTCAACCGCATCATCAGAACCTGGCATTCAGGATCGCCAAAGCGGACATTGTATTCGATCAGTTCCGGACCCTTTTGGGTGATCATCAGGCCGGCGAAGAAGACGCCGGTGAACGGATGGCCGCTTTCCGCCATGCCGCGGATCGTCGGCTCGATGATCTCCTTCATCGTCCGCTCGACCATTTCGGGCGTCATCACCGGGGCAGGGGAATAGGCGCCCATGCCGCCCGTGTTCGGTCCGGTATCGCCGTCGCCGACACGCTTGTGGTCCTGCGCAGTTGCCAGCGCCAGCGCCGTCTTGCCGTCGGAAAGGCAGAAAAAGCTCGCCTCTTCGCCATCGAGATAGGCCTCGACCACGACTTCCGCGCCGGCTGCCCCGAAAGCGCCGTCGAAGCAGTCGTCGATTGCGGCAAGCGCTTCCTCGACAGTCATCGCAACGGTGACACCCTTGCCAGCGGCAAGTCCGTCCGCCTTGACGACGATCGGTGCACCCTGCTCGGTCACATAGGCCTTGGCTTCCTCACCATTGGTGAAGCGACGGTATGCTCCGGTCGGGATGTTATAGCGGGCGCAGATATCCTTGGTGAAACCCTTGGAGCCTTCGAGCTGCGCTGCAGCGGCCGAAGGTCCGAAGACGACGATGTTCTTGGAACGCAGCACGTCGGCGATACCGGCAACCAGCGGGCCTTCCGGGCCGACGACGACGAAGTCGATACCGTTGGTCAGGCAGAATTCGGCAACTGCGCCGTGATCATCGACATCAAGAGAAACGATCTCGGCATGTTCCGCGATACCGGGATTGCCGGGAGCGGCATAAAGGGCAGTCAGTTTGGGAGACTGCGCAAGCTTCCACGCCAGTGCATGTTCGCGGCCGCCTGAGCCGATCAGCAGAACCTTCATAAACCGCCCTCATGGTTGTTTTCACTGGGGCGGTTAAGGCTCGTTGCCGCAAAGGTCAAGGGTCTGCGGCCGATATGCACCCGGTTGGCGGCCGGCCCCACAGGGATAACAGGGTCGGCACGGCCTTGATGATATATTTCTAGAGCGTGAAATATTCCTACCGGCGCAACGCCAGTGTCGTTTGGAAAATCAGCCGGTTTCTATAGGCGAGGAAGGGAACCGGTTCGTCTCTTTTGGCCGCATCTTTTATCTTTTCGCTCAGGTAGATGATGGCGGCCTCAAGCTCCTCGGAGCCCACCGCCTCATCACTGGCTAGTTGGGTGGCGATTCTTCTGGGCATTCATACCTCCATGCGTGCCGCATCATGCGGCGCGGCTAACTATAGGGAGGGCTGCAAATGCGAGAAGATGTCACGTATTTATCCACCGAGTGACGGTTATCACTTGCTGAACGCTGGCACGTTTTGGCACATGCTCCTCATCATCCTGTGAGCGCAGGGCAAGGCGGTGTTGTCTTGCCGCAAAGTTTGACTATGGTCGCGCCTCCCGAATTTGACGAGGACTTCCATGGCCGCCGACATCCAGAAACTCAGCCTTGCGATTGCTGCCGAGATCAACGCACGCCCGGATCAGGCCAAGGCCGCAATCGGTTTGCTGGATGAAGGCGCGACGGTTCCCTTCATCGCGCGCTACCGTAAGGAAGTGACCGGCGGTCTCGACGATACGCAGTTGCGCAATCTCGCCGAACGTCTCGTATACCTGCGCGAACTGGAAGCTCGCCGCGTCTCGATCGTCGACAGCATCAATACCCAGGGCAAGATGACCGACGAACTGGCAGCCAAGCTTGCCGGTGCCGCCACCAAGGCCGAACTCGAAGACCTTTATCTCCCCTACAAGCCGAAGCGCCGCACCCGCGCCGAGATCGCCCGCGAACGGGGACTAGGCCCGCTGGCAGAAGCCATCTGGGCCGATCGCAACGCCGATCCGGCAAAGCTTGCCGAAACCTATGTGCAGGGTGAGGTTGCCGACGTGAAGACGGCGCTCGATGGCGCGCGCGATATCGTCGCCGAAACCATCTCCGAAAATGCCGATCTTCTCGGCCGCCTGCGCCAGCACATGCGCGATGGCGCGGTCCTGCGTGCCAAGGTCGTCGATGGAAAACAGGAGGCGGGCGCCAAGTTCGCCGACTATTTCGATCACACGGAACGCTGGGCAACCGTGCCCGGCCACCGCGCGCTCGCCATGCTGCGCGGCTGGAACGAGGAAATGCTGACGCTGACGATCGATGTCGATGCCGACGACACATCCCCGGTAAAACCGGCGCAGCGCATCATCGCCGCGGCCTTCGAAATCCGCGGCTCCGGTAAGGGTGACCTGTGGCTGATGGAAGCTGCCGGCTGGACCTGGCGCGTCAAACTCTCTGTTTCCCTGTCGCTCGACCTGATGCGGGAAATGCGCGAGCGCTCCGAAGAAGATGCCATCCACGTCTTCGCCCGCAATCTTAAGGACCTGCTGCTTGCCGCTCCCGCCGGTTCCCGCTCCACCATGGGTCTCGATCCGGGTATCCGCACTGGCGTCAAGGTGGCGATCGTCGATGCCACCGGCAAGCTGATCGACACCTCGACCGTCTATCCCTTCCCGCCGAAGAACGACCTGCGCGGGACGCAGGCGGAACTTGCTTCGCTGATCCGCAAACATAATGTCGAACTGATCGCCATCGGCAACGGTACCGGCAGCCGCGAGACGGAAAAGCTGGTGGCAGACATGCTGTCATCTCTTCCGGGGGCCAAGCCGACCAAGGTTATCGTCTCGGAAGCCGGCGCATCGGTCTATTCCGCTTCCGAAACGGCGGCCGCCGAATTCCCTGGGCTCGACGTGTCGCTGCGCGGCGCGGTCTCCATCGCCCGTCGCCTGCAGGACCCGCTGGCGGAACTGGTAAAGATCGAACCGAAAGCAATCGGCGTCGGCCAGTACCAGCACGATGTCGATCAGGGCAAACTCGCCCGTTCGCTCGATGCCGTCGTCGAAGATGCGGTGAATGCTGTCGGCGTCGACCTCAATATGGCATCCGCCCCGCTGCTTGCCCGCGTTTCCGGCCTCAGCAAGTCGATTGCCGAGGCGATCGTTGCCCATCGCGATTTGAATGGCGCCTTTCAAAGCCGCAAGGATCTCCTGAAGGTTGCGCGCCTCGGCAACCGCACTTTCGAACAGGCAGCCGGCTTTCTGCGCATTCCCAACGGCAAGGAGCCGCTCGATGCCTCCTCCGTTCACCCGGAAGCCTATGGCGTGGCGAAGAAGATCGTCGCCGCGTGCGGTCGCGACCTGCGCACCCTGATGGGCGACAGCGCGGCCTTGAAATCCGTAGATCCGCGCCAGTTCATCGACGAGCAGTTCGGTCTGCCGACGGTGAAGGATATCATCGCCGAACTGGAAAAGCCCGGCCGCGACCCGCGCCCGAGCTTCAAGACCGCCACCTTTGCAGACGGTATCGATGAGATTACCGATCTCAAGCCCGGCATGCTGCTAGAAGGCACGGTCACCAACGTTGCGGCCTTCGGCGCTTTCGTCGATATCGGCGTGCATCAGGATGGTCTCGTGCACGTCTCGCAACTGGCCGACAAGTTCGTCAAGGACCCGCATGAAGTGGTCAAGGCCGGCGACGTGGTGAAGGTTCGGGTGGTCGAAGTCGACGTCAAGCGCAAGCGAATCGGCTTGACAATGCGCAAGGACGGAGGCGAAAGCGCCCCTCCGCCGCGTGGTCCGGGCAAAAATGAGCGCCCTTCCAATCAAAAATTCATGAAGACCGAAAAGCCCTCTTCGCAGGGCGCATTCGGCGCAGCGCTCGCAGAAGCTTTAAAAAAGCGCTGAATTCTACAAGCATCAATGTCATTGCTACCATTAGGTGTACGCCGTCAAACAACCCGTTTGACGGCGTGCTGTTTCGTGTCATTTTCATGACCGGAATGTGCTTGCAGTCCGAGGAATAGACGCTAGATTTCGAAAAATAGTAAGGTTCCCTTAGTATTCAGGAGGTGGGTCCGTGAACTCGTCCCTTCACGATCTTCTTAGCAAAATCATCAAGATAGGCACTCTCACCGTCCGTGGGACGGGAGGCGAACAGCGATATGGAGGAGGGGGAGGCCGGTCGGTGGCCATCCGCTTCACCGACGAGGCATCGGAATTGGCGCTTCTGCGTGATCCGCAGTTGCAACTCGGCCAGCTCTACATGGATGGCCGTCTCCTCGTGGAAGAGGGGGACATCTATGAGTTCCTGGCTCTGATCAAGGACAACACCCTGTCCGAAGGCCTGACATTCGGCATGATCGTCCGCGGTATCGGGCGCATGATCGAGGCGCAGTTCCGCAATCGCGTTCCCATCAACCACAATCGCAAGAACGTCTCGCATCACTACGATCTCGACGAAAAGCTGTTCTCGCTCTTTCTCGACGAGGACTGGCAATATTCCTGCGCCTATTTCAATCCGCCCGGCATTTCGCTGGACGAGGCGCAGATCGCCAAGAAGCGCCATATCGTGGCAAAGCTTCTGGCCGAGCCGGGTCAGAAGGCGCTGGAAATCGGCTCCGGCTGGGGCGGCATGGCGATGTATCTGTCGGAAAGCTCCGGCGTCGATGTGACCGGCATCACGCTATCGACCGAACAGCTGAAGATCTCCCGCGAACGCGCCGCCAAGCGGGGTCTCGCGGGCAGCGTCCGCTTCGAACTGCAGGACTATTATTACCTGCCGCCGACCAAGAGCTATGACCGCATCGTCTCCGTCGGCATGTTCGAACATGTCGGCCGGCTGAACTACAAGAAGTTCTTCAACAAGGTGAACGACGTTCTGTCGGATGACGGCGTCATGGTCCTGCATTCGATCGGCCAGCCCTATCCGGCGATCTACAACAATCCCTGGATCGAGAAGTATATTTTCCCGGGCGGCTATATCCCGTCGCTGGCGGAGGTCATTCCCTCGATCGAAAAGGCGGGTCTTCTGGTCTCCGATGTCGAGATCCTGCCGATGCATTACGCCTATACGCTGCGTCACTGGCGCGAGCGCTTCATGGCGAACAAGGAAAGGGCGAAGGCTCTTTACGACGAGCGTTTCGTCAGGATGTGGGAATTCTATCTCGCAGCCTCTGAAATGGCCTTCACCCACGAAGCCTTCCACATCTTCCAGATCCAGATCGTCAAGAAGCGCCAGGCTGTGCCCGATACGCGTGACTACATCTACGAACGGGAAGCGGAGTTGCGGGCTTTTGAGCAGAGCCGGTTGCCGCTGGACAAGATTGCGGTGTGATGGTGCGGCTGCGGCTTGGTCCCTTCTCCCCGCAAGCGGGGAGAAGGTGCCGGCAGGCGGATGAGGGGCAGCGACACGCGAGCGGCTGCGACCGCTTGACCACCCCAAATCCCCGGCGCTAGAAACTCGGCATGATGACAAACGCCCCAAATGATGCCGCCCGCGTGGCCGATGCTCCTTCCGACAATTTTGTCTATCGCGTGCTGCCGCGATCGCTCTGGGGATACTCCCAGCTTGCCCGCTGGGATCGTCCGATCGGCTGGCAGCTTCTGATGTGGCCGTGCTTCTGGTCCATCGCTCTTGCGGCGGACGCGGCACCCGATGGTCTGGAGCCATCGGCGGGCACGATCATCTTCTATCTCTTCCTGATGTTCATAGGCTCGGTCGCCATGCGTGGCGCCGGCTGCGCCTATAACGATCTCGTCGACCACGATATCGACATGGAAGTGGCGCGCACCCGCTCGCGTCCGTTGCCGTCGGGCCGCGTGTCCCGTTTCGGTGCCAAGGTGTTCATCGTCTTGCAGGCGCTGGTCGGACTACTTGTCCTTATTCAGTTCAACACCTTCTCCATCGTGCTCGGCATCGCCTCGCTCGCTGTCGTCGCGATCTATCCCTTCGCCAAACGTTTTACCGATTGGCCGCAGTTCTTCCTGGGGCTTGCCTTTTCCTGGGGCGCGCTGATGGGCTGGGCGGCAATCTTCGGATCGCTCTCCTGGGCTCCGGTCTTTCTCTATATCGGTGCCGTTGCCTGGACGATCGGTTACGACACGATCTATGCCTATCAGGATATCGAGGATGATGAACTGATCGGCGTGCGCTCAACAGCTCGTCTATTCGGCGACAAGGCAAAACCCTGCCTTGTCGGGCTCTACGGCGTAACCGTCCTGTTTCTTCTCTTGTCCTTTATCGCTGCCGGTGCCGGTTTCTTCGCCTATGTCGGGCTGATCGCTATGGTCGTCATGTTGGGCTGGCAGATTCTCATTCTGGATATCCGCAACACCGCCCAGTGCCGGGATCTCTTCCTTTCCAACAATCGCGTCGGCGCAATACTCTTTGCCGGCCTCCTTCTGTCGCTGATCTTCTGATGCTGGAAATATCCTGAACTGAAAAAGCCCGGCTTGATCAAGCCGGGCTTCGCGCTACGCCTTGCAGGCTAGGGGACAGTCCTACCGGCGCGCGATGATTTCCCGGCCTTCGATCCTCATCGCGACGCCGAGGCTGCCGGTCGTGCGGCGAACGAGGAAACGGGGACGCCTTGCGGCGAAATAGGAGTGACGGCGGCGCTGCTTGGTGCCATGGTTGCGCACGTCGCCGATATGGTTTTCCAGCGGACGGGCAACGCCATCGGCTTCCACCATCAGCATCGGAATGTGAAAGGCTTCAGACCAGCTGCGCCAGTCGGCGGCGATGTCGCAGAGATCGTGCGCTACCAGAAGCGGAATGCAGAGATCCGGATCGTCGTGATGGAGTTCGAGCGTGACGGTAACTTCGCCGTCGCCATGGTCGATCGCGCGGGCGGCGACACCCTTGAAAGCGCGTGCCGGCAGGGCGAAGGACAGCGGCAGGCCGCTACCCGGAAGGATCTTGCGCAGCACAGCGCCGCGCTCGTCGATGGTGATTGTGACATCTCCTGAGGTCTCGCGCAGCGCATAGGTAATCTGCTGCGGAAAACGAGACGGATCGAGCCTCAATGTCGACCCTGCCCATTCGGGCTTCAGAACGGTTTTGCTCATCGCTTTATGCTACCCTTGTTTTACCTGAGAGCCGCTTCCGGTTTCCCGTATTCGTTTCTCTGCGGGACTTTTGTCCTCTGATGGGCTCACATTAGGCGGCGGGCTTACGAAAACCCCTTAAAAATCGCGGTTAAGGAAAGTTTGCCTTGGTGGATGGTTACCGAATGCCGCAATTATTGCAGTTTCCGAAGAGTGAACGCGTCAGCTTGGATTGAAGGCGTATCGCTGCGAGACACGCCTTTGCGATCGCGTTTTCGGGTCTGTGGAAAACCGCCCGGATCGCCGATGCCGCAGGCAGAAAGCCCGGGCGAAAAATCAGCCGTCGTCTTTTTTGGAGAAGGGTGTGAAGGTCGCGTCGATATTGGACGACAGCCATGCCAGATCCTGGTCGGCAGCTTCCAGCATGGCGGTTTCCATCCGTCGATAACGGGAAAGAAGCTCCCGGCCGAACTCGGTAAGGCCGGCCCCGCCGCCGCTTTTTCCACCATGGCGAGTAAAGATCGAAGGTTCGCGGAACATCCGGTTAATCTCGTCCGAAAGCAGCCATGCGCGCCGGTAGGACATGCCGATAGAGGCCCCGGCGGCGCGGATCGAGCCATGTTCCTCTATCAGTTCGAGCAGTTGCGCCTTTCCCGGCCCGAGCCTGACGCCGATATCGAAATCGATGCGGATCGTGGTTTTCCGGATATGGCTCATGGGGCGATGATGACCTTGCCCGGGTTCATGATGCCGGCCGGATCGAAGGATTTCTTGATCCGGGCCATCAACTCCATTTCGATCGGCGAGCGGATATGCGCAAGTTCGTCGCGCTTCAACTGGCCGATGCCATGTTCGGCGGAAATAGACCCGCCCGCAGCAAGAACGATCGTATGGACGATCTCATTGATCTCGCGCCAGCGGTCGAGAAACGCCTGCTTGTCGGCGCCTACCGGCTGGGAGATGTTGTAGTGGATATTGCCGTCGCCCATATGGCCGAAGGCGCACACGCGCGCGCCTGGCATGGCGGCGAGAACCGCCTTTTCGGCTTCTGCCATGAACTGCGGGATCTTCGAAACAGGCACGGACACGTCGTGTTTGATCGATCCGCCTTCCGGCTTCTGGGCGCCGGACATGCTTTCGCGCATGGTCCACAGCGCCTTCTGCTGCGCAACCGAGCTGGCAATCACCGCATCGCGTACCAGACCGGCCTCGAAACCCTGTTCCAGCAGCGAATGGATCATGACTTCGGCAGTCTCGGCCGAGTCCGATGTCGATATGTCGATCAGCACGTACCACGGATGCGGTTCCGACAACGGATCGCGAACCCCCTCGATATGCCGCGAGGTGAATTCGATGCCGATCCGCGGCATCAGCTCGAAACCGGTCAGCGCCATGCCGCAAAGCGTCGAGGCCTTGTCGAACAGCGCGAGCGCGTCTTCGGTCGAGGCAACCCCGGCAAACGCCACCTGATGGCCGACCGGGCGGGGAAAGAGTTTCAGCACCGCGCCGGTAATGATGCCGAGCGTGCCTTCCGCACCGATGAAGAGATCACGCAGATCGTAACCGGTATTGTCCTTCTTCAGCCGGCGCAGCCCGTCCCAGATCTCGCCGGTCGGAAGCACCACTTCAAGCCCGAGGCAGAGCTGGCGCATGTTGCCATAGGCAAGCACCGCCGTGCCGCCCGCATTGGTGGAAAGATTGCCGCCGATCCGGCAGGAACCCTCCGACCCGAGCGAGAGGGGGAACAGCCGGTTCACTTCTTCCGCGGCCTTCTGCACATCGGCAAGGATTGCACCACCGTCCGCCACCAGCACGTTCGCAACCGGGTCCACGTCACGGATGCGGTTCATCCGGGCAAGCGAGACGATGATGTCGTTGCCGCCGGCACGCGGCGTCTGTCCGCCGACAAGACCGGTATTACCGGTCTGCGGCACGATGGATGTCCCGGTTTCGCTGGCGAGTTTCAGGATCGCTGAGACCTCCTGCGTCGAGGCAGGCTTCAAGAGCAGCGGCGAGGAACCCTTGTAGAGACCGCGATCTTCCACCAGATGCGGGGCTAGGCCTGCCGCATCGCGGATCACATTGGCGTTTCCGACAATCGCAGCAAAACGGTCGATCAGTCCGGAAGCCATCTCTGAACCAGCCCTTGCGCTCTCGCCCGCTGCATTGTCCCCCGCTGAACCGTCCATTGTCATTCCTCTCCGTCGCGGGGTGCGGCTGCCCGTCCCAGCCTGTCATTGATCGCTTCGCCCAGTCCCTCGTTCGGGATCGGCGTAACCGCGATGCTTGAGGCACCGCTGGCATCCGCGCGCTTCAGGTATTCGAACAGGTTGGCCGCCGCCTGCGCAAGGTCGGCCGATGGGCTGAGGTCGAGATCGATCGCAGCCTTTTCCGCACCAGCAACCGGCTGGCCACCGAAACGGATCAGCGCTTCGCCCGGTTCGATTGCCGTCGCGTCGAGACGCACGGTAGCGCCCGGCGCATAATGCGAGGCGAGCATGCCCGGAGCCTCGATGATCGCGGCAGGGCCTGAGCGACGCTCAAGGTCACGCCCAGCAACATCGGCGATATGCATGGCCGCAAGACCACCAGGCCTCAGAAGCAGGATCGTGCCGGTTTCGGGATCGACGCGGATGATCGTCGACTCGACGCCGACGGGCGAATAGCCGCCGTCGATGATCAGTTGAAGCTTGTCGCCGAGATCTTCCATCACATGGCGTGCGGCCGTCGGGCTGACCCGGCCGGACGTGTTGGCGCTCGGCGCTGCAAGCGGCCGGCCGAAATCGCGGATCAGGTCGTTGGCAAAACCTTCCGGGCAGCGAAGCCCGACCGTTTCCAGCCCCGCCGTTGCCAGCGGATGGATGGCGCTGTCTTTCCTGAGCGGAAGGACGATGGTCAGCGGACCGGGCCAGAAGGTTTCGGCCAGCTTTCGCGACGCCGGATCGAACACCGCATAACGCTCTGCCATCTCGATATCGCAGACATGGCAGATGAGCGGATTGAACTGCGGCCGCCCCTTGGTTTCGTAGATGCGCGAGATCGCCTCAGGCCGCGTCGCATCGGCGGCAAGGCCGTAGACCGTTTCGGTCGGGATGGCGACGGGAAAACCGTCATGGAGCACACGGCTTGCCTCGCTGATGGCGCGCTGGGGCTCAAGGGTGATGTTGATGATTTCGGCTGTCATGGTGCTGTCAATACAGCGGAGTGCGGGCTCTTCAAAGCCTTTTGACGATTTCGCGTACTGCGGCACTCGGCGCACCAAGCATCAGCACGTTGCGCATCGCCTCGCGCGGGCTGTTGGTCTGAAACAGAAGCCCGTTTCTGCGCCATGTCCGGTCGATCCGCGCCTGTTCGCCCGCTTCACCTTCCACGGCGACGGCGAAATACATGCGGGAGTTCCGTGGATTGATTCGGGCGAAAAACACCTCGTCGCCGCCGATCTCGGAAGAGAAGTTGGCGATGTAGAATGACCAGCTGACCATCGCATCCTGCGAAAAGAAGGTGCGTGCCGCGGTCACATGGCAATAGCCCAGATGCGGGCTACCCTCCAGCGTGCGGTGAAAGATGATCTTCGGCAGGTGGATGGACCGGTGAAAGCTGTTCAGCCGCTTATGCGTGGTTTCGCCGGCAGTTTCGAGCTTCTTGCCCGTCTTTTCAGCCACTTCGTCATGGGTGAGATAGCGGCGTTCGTCCGGAACCCAGACAGGGCGTGAGCGTGGAATTCTGCCGGTTCGCAGGAATTCGGTATGGGCATTGCCGCTGCTTGGCGGCACCATCAAGGGCCTGGGCCTGTTGACTTCGTAATAACGGAGCTGTCCTGGCATGGCGGCGGCTCTTCCCAATGAATTTTCAAGAACACTATTAGCAAGACCTTAACAGTCGGTTTCCCCCGACATCGAATGCTATTGCGCGATCGTCGCCAATGCAGTGGCCGATGTCGCAATGTCGTCTATGCGACAGGCCGGCATCCCGCTTAAATATGACAAAGCTCAAGGTGCCGCCTCGCTAGGGGAGGCGGAGAATTGGGAAGCCGGCGGATCGCAAAGATCTATCCGGCGCTGCCCCCGCAACGGTGGTGGAGTTGAAGGCATGGTAGGGGGCGACCCCGGCCACTGGGACAGAGCCGAACGGCCGACCGGGAAGGTACCATGCAGTCCTTTTGGGACAACTCCTCAGCCCGGAAACCAGCCTGAGTTTGATGACACCGGTCGCGGAGGGCGCACGGGACGGGAATTGGCTGCATTGATTGTTGCCGGCTTGTCCATGCCCTGAAGCTTGCTTGTATTGCGAGGAAGCATATGGACATTCACAATCAGGTTCTGCGGCAGCTGAAGAACCGCCGCGAAGGTTTCAGCCTGGAACAGCCCTTTTATATCGATCCCGATTATTACAAGCTCGATCTCGAGATGATCTGGTATCGCGACTGGCTGTTTGCCGGCCACGATTGCCAGATCAACAAAGCGGGCATGTATTTCACCCTGCAGGTTGGCGACTATCCGGTTCTCGTCATCCGCACGCGCGAGGGCGATGTCCGCGCCTATCACAATACCTGCCGCCATCGTGGCCACCGCGTCTGCACCAAGGAAACGGGTTCTGCGACCCGCCTCGTCTGTCCCTATCACCAGTGGACCTACCAGCATGACGGCTCGCTGATGTCGGCCCGTCATATGGGCGAGAATTTCGACAAGAAGCAGTTTGGACTGAAACCCGTTCACTGTCAGGTGGTTGCCGGCTACATCTTTATCTGCCTCGCAAAGGAAGCTCCGGATTTTGCTCCGGTTCGCGCAACGGTAGAGCCTTACATGGCGCCGCATCGCCTGCCCGAAACGAAGGTTGCTGCCCAGAACACGATTATCGAAAAGGGCAACTGGAAGCTCGTCTGGGAAAACAATCGCGAGTGTTATCATTGCGCCGGCAACCATCCTGAACTCTGCCGCACCTACCCGGAAGCGCCGACTGCGACCGGTGTGCAGGGCGCAGGCGACGATCCGTTCATTTCCGAACACTGGAGCCGCTGTGAAGCGGCCGGCTTGCCGAGCACGTTCAACATGTCGCCGGACGGCCAGTTCCGCGTGGCGCGTATGCCGCTGATCGAGGATGCCGAAAGCTACACGATGAACGGCCGTCCCGCAGTTCAACGATCGCTTTCCGACGACGTGACGATTTCCCATATCGGCACGATGCTTCTGTTCCATTACCCGACCACCTGGAACCATATGCTGGTCGACCACGCGATCTCTTTCCGAGTCATCCCGATCGGGCCGGAAGAGACGGCGGTCACCACCACATGGCTGGTCCACAAGGATGCGGTGGAAGGCGTCGATTACGATGTCGAGCAGCTGACCCATGTCTGGAACATGACCAACGACCAGGACAGGCAGATCGTCGAGGAAAACGCCTTCGGCATCCGCTCGCCCGCTTATGAACCCGGTCCTTATTCCGAGGCGCATGAAGGCGGTGTGATGCAGTTCGTCGAATGGTATTCGAACTTCATGATCGATCGCCTGCAGGGCAAGGACAGCACGCTTTACGCGGTGGCGTGATACTGAGCGCTCCTCCGCAATGTGCCGTCAGTTTGCGGAGGAGCCTGTTTTTACGCCGAGTGGGACGTGCGATCACTCCCGATTACGGCGTCGAAGGCTTGGTGTCCTTGGGTCGCAAGCCAGGTCCGAAAGGAAAGGATCTCGGGATTGATCTCGCGCATCGCGGCAAGGTCCACGTGATCCGCCAGCGGGCCGTTATCCAGGATCGCCGCAAGCTGACTAAGATCGCTGTTGGCGGAAAGGACTTCATCGGCAAAGCGGGAATAAACGACCGGACGACCGGCGGCTTCGCTGAAGATTTCTCCCAGCTCACGACCTGTCACGGTATCGCTCGCGATCTTCATCGTTCGTCCGCTGAACCGCATCCCATCGGCAAAGATCGCGGCGACGAATTTTCCGATGTCTTCCACGGCAATCAGTTGCATCGACTGGTCCGGCCTGAGGAGGAACGTGTAACGGCCTTCCGAAAGGCCGAATGCCGGGTTGATCAGCATCTCCATGAAGATCATCGGTCTGATTATCGTTGCGGTGACCGGTAGCCGGCGGATATGCGCCTCGATCCGCGGCTTGGCGTCGAAACGGGCGATGCCGGTCGGTGTGTCGCCGGAACTGGCGCCCGAGGAATAGACGAGATGCGCGACGCCGCTTTCGGCTGCAAGATCGGCGATCGCGCATCCTATCCGTACCTCTTCGGTCTCTGACAGGTTGGCCGGTAATACGCTGAACACGCCATGAGCACTGTCCATCACGGCGCGAAATTTATCGAGATCGGCAAATGATCCTTCAACCAGTTCGGCACCCGCCTGACGAAGGGCGACGGATTTGGGGGCCGCAGTGTCTCGCACAATCGCGCGAACGGGCCATCTTGCCTTCAAAAGCGCTTCGGCGACCGCTCCACCCTGCCGGCCGGTGGCGCCGAATACCAGGATTGGACGTTTGTCTTCTTTCATCTGAGAACCCTCGTGGTGAACACGGGGTCTCCATATATACTGTTGAAACACAGCCGGAAGACGGCACTATTTTCAGCCTCGGGCACACAGGTGATACTCTTGGACAATTCAGGTCAGAGCAAAACCGACAGGCAGGTGAAGCGCGATCAGGCTTTCCTGCCGCAACCTGCAAACGGAATATGCGGGCGTCTGGGCGACAAGTGGACGGTTCAGGTCATCTGGCGCCTCTCGCTTGCAGAGGATCGAAAGCTTCGTTTTTCGCATCTGAAAAGGGACATCGAAGGCATTACGCAGCGCATGCTGACGCTGACGCTACGCGGCCTGGAGCGCGACGGTTTCGTCAGGCGACACTATTTTCCCGAGGTGCCGCCTCGCGTCGAATACGAGCTGACCGAATTGGGGGCCGGCATACTGGTGTCTCTTCAGGGCCTGAATTTCTGGATCAGGGACAACTTCTCCCGCATCGAGGAAAACCGGCGCATTTACGACGAAGCCGGCGAATAGGGCATGGCATTCCTTTGCCAAGGAATATAACCCGGAACAAAATCGGCATGTCTCGCGTTTTGAATCGCTGATTTATATCTGAGGAAACAATCCCATGACCGCATTTCGCATGCGCATTGCCACCGCCTTCACGGCAGCGGCCGTTCTTGCTACGAGTTTTATTCCGGTTTCGGCCGCACCTGTGATGCCGGCGGCACCGATGGCGGTGCAGAGTTCCGCCAACCAGGCGACCGAGGTCCAATACCGTCGCGACGATCGTGATCGCCGCTATTACCGCCATGATCGCGATCGCCGTCACTATCGCCATGATCGACGCGCCTATCGGGAAGGATATTACAACGGCCACCGCGGATATCGCGAGCGCCGCCAAGGCTATCGCTATCACAACGGTTACTGGTTCCCGCTGGCAGCATTCGGTGCCGCTGCAATTATCGGCGGGGCCATCGCCAACCAGCCGCGGGCTTCGGGGGGCAGCCATTATCAGTGGTGCGCCAATCGCTACCGGACCTATCGTGCTTCGGACAACACCTATGTCGCCAGCGCCGGTGTCCGCCGCTCTTGCGTTTCGCCTTACAGGTAAGCGGATATCATGACGAACAAGCCCGGACGCTTACGCGGCCGGGCTTTCACATTTCCGCGTATAGAATGCTTTCAGGATAAAAATCCTAGCGTTGTGGAATGTTTGTTGACTATCGTGCGAGTTGGTGGCGCGGGAGGCGTCGCCTCTTCAACTAAGGGAATGGAGAGTACGAAATGACTCTGTTCAAGAAATTTGCTGTTGCAGCTGTTTCAGCCGTGGTTCTCGCTGGCTCGCTCGGAACCGCGCAGGCGCTGCCGCTGCCGGCTGTACCGAATGCGCCGGTCGTATCCGACGTCAGCAACGTGCAATATTATCGCGACCGCGGCTGGCGTGGCGATGGCCCGCGCCGTGGCTGGTACGGAGGTCATCGCGGTTACCGTTATCACCGTGACGGATATCATCGTCACAGCGACGGCTACTGGTATCCGCTTGCAGCTTTCGGCGCCGGCGCGATCATCGGAGGAGCGATCGCCTCGCAGCCGCGTTATGTCGAGCCCGCACCCCGGCCTGCCTATAGCGGCGGAGGCGGCTTGAACCCGCGCCACTATGAATGGTGCGCGGGCCGCTACCGGTCCTATGATAGCTATTCGAACTCGTTCCAGCCGTATAACGGGCCGCGCCAGACCTGTTATTCGCCCTATTACTGAGTGGGGCGGGAAATGGCGCGATAGATCAGCCCGCGCTTCGGCGCGGGTTTTGTCGTTTCAGAGAATGCCGACGCGCCTGAGCAGCCACCATGCGGCGGCGACCGAAAGCCCGATCGCGCCGAAGGCGAACAGGGTGCCGTGCTCCAGATGCGCAAACGGCAGGCCTTCCGTATTCATCCCGAAAAAGCCGGTGACCAGCGAAGGCGGCAACAGGAAGGCGGTCATCAGCGACAGGATGTAGAGGTGGCGGTTGGTTTCCGACGAAAGCTTGGAATCGATTTCTTCATGCAGCAGCCGCGCCCGTTCCTGCAGCGCATAGACGTCATGATCGACCGCTTCGAGACGGCTGATCAGCCTCGCTGCGGCATCGTCGAAACCATCCGGCATTTCGTCCTCGTCGGAAGCAGCAGCACGCCGCATCAGGGTCAGCACCGTTCGCAGATGCCGGTGCAGCCGAACGACGGTGCGGCGCACGGGCGCAAGCTTGCGGCGTTCGTCGCGCGGTGCGTTGTCGTAGACGAAATCCTCGATCAGGTTCAGCTCTTCCGTCAGTTCCATGACGAGCGAGATCAGCGTCCGCTGGAATTCCGCCACCAGCGTCTCGAATACGTCGATCGGTCGTTTGTAGCGTGCCGCGTTCTTTTCCATCTGGGCCTTGAGCCGATCGATGGAGCGTAGCGGCTGCAGCCTTGTGGTGATGATGATGCGGTCGGAGACGAAGAAATGCAGCCAGCCGATATCGCGCGTCTCGCTGTCGAACTCCTTCTGGAAGTCGATCAGCGTGCCGTAGATCAGCTGTTCGTCGAGAATGATGGCCGCGTGGGTGTCACGGGTTGTCAGCGCAGCCAGCACCGGCGGCGTCACGCCCGGCAGGTTTTCGAGAAAGGCCGGCACCCGGCTGTCGGCAAGGTTCAGGTGCAACCACAGAAATCCGTCCCCGCTATCCAGCTCCCGTGCCGTCGTCTCAAGCGGCAGCCGCGCGCAGGATCGCGTCGGCCCATCGAAGCGGTAGGCCCAGACGAGACCGGGAATGGCAGGCGTCATCAGCGGTGGCGTATCCATCGGCAGAACTCCGGTATCCTGAAGGACGTTCTAGATCAAACTCGCGAAGGAATCTTTAGCGCGTGGCCTCGTCCCGCCTTTATCATTTTTCTTTCCCCTCATGCGCGACTGCTTCATGATGGAACAACCTGCCGATTGACAATCTCCTTTACGTTTACGTAAAAGGAATTACTTGTCTGGAGAGGCAAGGCTGCACGGCTGATGAGGAGGATCATATGTACAGCGCCCCGGTGGAGGAAATTGCCTTCACGTTGAACCATGTTGCCGGTCTTTCCGCTGCCCTTGAGGAGGGGTGCTTCGGCGACCTCAGCGGTGATCTGGTGGCGGCGATCCTTGAAGAGGCCGGACGCTTCGCCTCGAGCGAGATCGCGTCGCTGGGCGAGAAGGGCGATCGTGAAGGCGCGAAACTCGAAGACGGCGAGGTGACGACGCCGAAGGGCTGGCCGGATCTTTACCGCCGCTGGCGCGAGGGCGGCTGGAACGGCCTGACCGCGCCTGAAGCCTATGGCGGCCAGAACCTGCCGCATATGCTCAACGTCGCGGCGCTGGAAATGTGGAACTCGGCCTCCATGGCCTTCGCGCTTGCCCCGACACTGACGATGGGCGCGATCGAGGCACTTTCCACCCACGGCTCGGATGAACTGAAAGCGGTTTTTCTCGAAAAGATGGTGTCCGGCGAATGGACCGGCACGATGAACCTCACCGAACCGCATGCCGGTTCCGATCTCGGGGTGCTGAAAACCCGCGCCGAGCCACGCGACGATGGCACCTACCGCATCTTCGGCCAGAAGATCTTCATCACCTGGGGCGAACATGACGCCGCCGACAACATCATCCATCTGGTTCTTGCCCGTTTAGCCGATGCGCCGGCCGGCACGCGCGGCATCTCGCTGTTTCTGGTGCCGAAATTCCTGGTGAACGAGGATGGTTCGCTGGGTGAGCGCAACGACGTTCTCTGCCACTCGATCGAGCACAAGCTCGGCATTCATGGCTCGCCCACCTGCACGATGATCTTCGGCGACGGCCGCTTCGGCGAGGAATGGGGTGCAGTCGGTTATCTCGTCGGTGAGGAAAACAAGGGCCTCGCCTGCATGTTTACGATGATGAACAATGCGCGCCTCGCCGTCGGCATTCAGGGCGTCGCGATTGCCGAAGCCGCCACCCAGAAGGCCATCGCCTTCGCCAAGGAACGCACGCAGGGCAAGGCGCCCGGCTGGTCGGGAGACGGTAAAAACGGCGGCCAGAACAGCGGGATGAACCCGATCATCGAGCATCCGGATGTCGCCCAGATGCTCCTGACCATGAAGGCGCTGACGCAAGGCGCGCGGGCGATTTGTTATGCCTGCGCCCATGCGACCGACATGTCCCATCATCATGAGGGTGAAGAGGCCAAACATTGGGCGGAGCGTGCGGCGCTGCTGACCCCGATCGCGAAGTCCTTCTCCACCGATATCGGCGTCGATGTCGCATCGCTCGGCATTCAGGTCCATGGCGGCATGGGCTTCATCGAGGAGACCGGTGCCGCGCGCTATCTTCGCGATGCCCGTATCGCCCCGATCTATGAAGGCACTAACGGCATTCAGGCGATCGATCTCGTTACCCGCAAGCTGCCGCTTTCCGGCGGCGATCAGGTTAAGGGGTTTCTCGCCGAGCTGAAACAGGTGGCCGATGAGGTCTCCGCCCGCAACGATCCCGACTTCGGCGAAACCGGTGACCGGCTCCGGGCCGCTATCGCCGCTCTGGAGGCGGCGACCGCGTGGTTGCTGGTAGCTCAGGCGGATGGCCGCACGACCGATGCGCTTTCGGGCGCAACACCCTATCAGCGCTTGTTTGGCCTCGTTCTGACCGGCGTTTATCTCGCCAGGGGCGGGCTGGTCGCAGCCGATAATGGCGAGGGGAGCGGGCGTTTCAGCCTCTGCCGTTTCATGGCGGAAAACCTTCTGGCCGAAACCTCCGCGCTCAAGGACCGCGTCATGGCAGGTTCCGCCAGCCTTGCCGCCGCCCGCAGCCTGCTGGATTGAGGAAGACATCTTGACTGAACATATCATCGTCGAGCGTACCGATGCCTATCCGGGCGTCCTAGTCATCCGCTTCAACCGGCCGGAAAAGAAGAATGCCATCACCGCCGCCATGTATCAGCGCATGACGGCGGCGCTCGAAGAGGCGAATGCCGATGACGAAGTGAAGGCCGTGGTGTTTCTCGGCACCGAAGGCTGCTTTTCCGCTGGCAACGACATGGGCGATTTTGTCGGTTACGCCATGTCGGGCACCACGGAGCCACCCGCTGGAGCCGTGTTCATCAAGGCGCTGGCGCAGGCTGAAAAGCCGCTCGTTTCGGGTGTCGATGGCCTGGCGATTGGCATCGGCACGACGCTCAATCTTCATTGCGACCTGACGGTCGCTTCCGGCCGCAGCCTGTTCAAGACACCCTTCGTTGATCTTGCGCTTGTTCCCGAAGCCGCATCAAGCCTGCTTGCGCCGAGGATCATCGGCCATCAACGGGCGTTTGCGCTTCTGGTGGCCGGTGAGGGTTTCTCGGCCGAGGCGGCACTTGAGGCAGGGCTGATCTGGAAGGTCGTCGGTCCGAACGAGGTGGAGATGGAGGCGCTGGCAATCGGTGCCGAACTGGCCAAAAAACCGCCCCAGGCTCTGCAGATCGCCCGTAATCTCGTCCGCGGTCCACGCGATGAGGTTCTCGCCCGGATTGACGAGGAACTCGTTCATTTCTCCGCGCGGCTGAAAAGCGCCGAGGCACGCGCGGCCTTCGAGGCTTTCCTTCAGCGTTGACAATAAGTCAGCCTGCCGATGCGACTGTGACGTCGGCACCGGCAGGCCTCGCCTGCGGGCGGGCAGGCAATTTCGACTTTTTATGGTTGCGGTTCCAATGCCTGCTCCAGGGCGGTGCCGACCGGGTTGATATCGCCGACGAAGCGGATCAGATCCGCCATGGTAAAATGCCCGGCCTTCGCGCTTGGCAGTTCCGGCTTCCAGTCGGACTGTTGCCAGAGGAAAGAGTCATGGTCGCCATGCACCATGCCGAGGAAGGTTTCGGCAACGATGGTCGAGGCCATCGGGCCGAGGCGTTCGCCCTTGTGGTAATGCTCCGCTTCTTTCAGCGCATAATACCAGAGCGGCGTTTCCTCATGCAGCCCGTGTTTTTTGGCGGCCTTGCCGTCCGGTCCGGTCGCAACCTGCGCCGGTTTCAGCGGCGTGATACCCATCGCCCGACAGACCGCCTGGCCGGACGGAAGCCCGATCTGCACACCGCGTCTGAGATTGCGGAAGGCGAGGTTGAACTCCCGCACCAGCTGCGGCGGTGCTTCGGGTATCAGTCCCGGCAGCGTATGCAGTGCCGGTGTCAGCAGCGGATCGATACGACGGCTGTGGTTGAGTGCGAAGTTCCCGCCGGCGGGTGTGCCGAGATCGAAATAGCGCCGCCAGTCGATCACCCAGTTGGAGGGAAGCGTGTTCTGCGCGGCGGGCGGCGGGGCAGGGGGCACCGGTGCCAGTTCGCCGGTGATCGATCCTGATTTTCCGGTGAAGAAGAACAGCAGCCCCAGCGTACCGTTAGCGATGGAATCCGCCGTCGGGTTGAACACCTGGTTATGACTGTAGGTCTGCCGCACCATCGAATGCCCGAGCCGGTAACAGGCCGCCGCAAATTCCGCCGGCATATAGGGCCGCTGCTTGAAGCGGTAGAAACGCCGTCCCTGATGTTTGATCTTCTGAATCAGGCCCGGTTCGGTCAGCCGTTCGACGAAATCGAACAGCACGATCCACTGGTAGTGCCAGGTGACGATCCGCCTTGTTTCCTTAAACAGCGCGTCGTCGCTGAGACCGGGTTTTTCCGCCACCACCTTGTCGAACACCTTGTTGTGGAACTTCAGCATCAGAAGATGCATCTGCGCCACCAGCAGGTTCTCGTCATTGCGCTCGTCGAAGATCAGCGCATGGCCGACCTGATTGCGTGGCAGGTCGTTGGGCAGTGTCGGAATGCTGCGGCCGTTCTGGTCGGGTGATTGCGCCGCATGCCCTATCAGCATCTTGCCGATGATCTTCGGCTTGGCGCGATCGCGCTGGTAGAGATAGGGATGGATGCCCGGTCCGTCGCCATAAAGCGAATCGAGATCGAGTGCCGGCGTGCGGAAATTCACCGTCGCCAGCGGATCGGCCTTCTGCTGGTCGAGCGGTGTCGTGTCGAGCGTAATGTCGTGGTCGATGAACTGGCCGAGATAGGTATATCCGGCCGGGATGTTCATGTTGTCGCCCGCGGGATCCGGATTGCCCGCAGCATCGAGCCTGTCCAGCATAGCTGCCGCCAGTTCAGCCAGCGCGTCGTCGCTGGCTGAAAGCGGCAGAAGATTTGGAAACATCACCCCGAATTTGCCGGGATCGCCTATACCGTCGAAGGAATGCAGCGTCTCCGGTTTCATGCCGCGCACGCCATGCCCATGCATCGCTACGTCTGTCATGATTTCCCCTCCCGTCGCAGCAAAGCAAGTCATTTGCTTCAACAGGCTGCGAGGCGGCGAAATATGCTCTCGTCCTAATGTTCGGTAAATCGGAGGGAATTCAAAAGTGCCGAAAGCAATACTGGAACGTGTATCTTCGCGGCACTTCAGAATAAGCCTGCCCCGAACTGGGGCGAGATTTGCGTCAGATTAACGCGAAAGCAGCGCCACGGCTTCCACATGCGGCGACCAGAGAAACTGGTCGATCGGCGTCACCGACTTGATGCGATAGCCCGCATCGATGAGAATTTTGAGGTCTCGCGCAAGTGTCGCAGGGTTGCAGGAAACGGCCACGACCGTCTTGATGCCGGAGCGGACAAGCTCCTTCACCTGAACTTCGGCGCCGGCGCGCGGCGGGTCGAAGACGGCCGCATCATAGACCTTCAGCTCCTGCGCCATCATCGGACGGCGGAAGAGATCGCGCTTTTCCACCGTGACCGGTTTCAGCCCCTGCGTATTGCGCGCCGCAAGGTCGAGTGCCTTGAGCGGCTTGTCCTCGCCCTCGACCGCATGAACCTTCGCCTTGCGGGCGATCCTGAGCGAAAACGTGCCGGAGCCGGCAAACAGGTCGATCACCCGCTTGGCCTTGCCGAGATGGCTCATCACCAGTTCCGCCATCGCCTCTTCTGCAGGCTTGGTCGCCTGAGTGAATGCGCCGGGCGGCGGCGAGACGTTGACGCCACCGAAATCGATAATCGGCTTCGTCGGTTCCAAAATGATCTCGTCATTGACGGAAACCCGCGCGATCCCCTTCAGCGAAAGGACAGCTTCGGTCACCGCACGGCGCTGTTTGTCATCGAGCTTCTTCAACCCGTCGGCCGAGAGATCAAGCCCGGACAACGTCTCAAGCACGGTCAGGCGGAATGTCTCGGATCCTTGGGCAAGCGATGCGGCCACGGTGCGGATCGCGGGAAGCCTCGCCACGATGCCGGGCGAGGTGATGGGACATTCCTCGATCGACACGATATGGTTGGTCTCGGCGCGGTTGAAGCCGAGCAGCAGTTCCTTCTCGGTGCGGCGCACGGAAAATACGGCGCGGCGTCGTTCGCCGGGATGACAGGCAATGGTCTCGCCGACGTCCGGTGTCAGCCCGCGCGCCTTCAGCGCATCGATGACCAGTTCACGCTTGAAAGCGTTATAGGCCGGTGCCGCCAGATGCTGCAGCGAACAGCCGCCGCAATTGTCCCGGTCGGGATTGAAATGCCGACAGATTGGCTCGATCCGGTCGGGCGACGGGTTGGAGGTCGACATGACAGTGCCGTAATCGCCATTGCGGGCGATCGCCAGCGTTTCGCCGGGCAACGCGTAAGGCACATAGACCGGCCCGAACTCGCTTTCGGCGACGCCATGTCCCTGTGCGCCCAGCCGCTCGATCGTGACGGTAACCGTGCTCATGATGGCTTCCTTCCGCCAAGCAGGAATTCGATATTGCCATCGCCGCCGGCAATCGGCGAGGGGATCATCCCGAGACTTTCCCACGCCATCTCTTCGACAAGCCAGCGTTCAAGCTCCGCCGCCACATCCGGCGCGGTCTCCGGCTGTTTCAGCATGCCGCCCTTGCCGACATTCTCGCGGCCCGCCTCGAATTGCGGCTTCACCAGCAGCACGCAATGGCTGCCCGGTTCCGCCATTTCCAGTGCCGGAGGCAAAGCCAGCTTCAGCGAAATGAACGAGACATCCGAGACGATGAAATCGACCGGCTCGTCGTCGATATCGTCCACCGTCATCTCGCGGGCATTGAGGCCCTCGATATTGGTGACGCGTTCGTCATCGCGCAGCCGCTCATGCATCTGGTCATGGCCGACATCCACGGCGATGACATGCGCCGCACCGCGCTCCAGGAGAACCTGGGTAAAGCCGCCCGTCGAGGCCCCGACATCGAGACAGGTCAGGCCTTCCGGGTCGAGACCGAAATGGTCGAGTGCTGCAATCAGTTTCAGCGCCGCGCGCGACACATAGGTGCTTGCCGGATCATCGACGACGATCTCGGCTTCCGCCGAAACGGACTGCGCCGGCTTCGTCACCACCTTGCCATCCACCTTCACGGTGCCGCGCGCAATCGCATCGCGTGCCCGCGAGCGGCTGTCGAAAAGATTGAGCGTGACCAGCAGCTGGTCGAGGCGGACGGATGATGAATGTTGGGTCATGCGGCTCTCTTGGCGGTTTCCTTGGCGCAAGGCAAGCAATTCCAGCAAAAGTGGCAACCGGTCTTGCGTCTGGAATTGCGTAAACGCCAAACAGACAAGCAATGGCGACTTTCCGTTGAAACCGGCGGGAATTCCCGAAATCGGGCAGAAGTTGAAAATCGCTAAAATAATAGGAAGCGCATAAAGCGGCGGGTAGCGATTTTTCGATAAGAACGGCTGCACGGCATTCATGACGAATTTGTCGTGGAGACACGCATGGGAATTCAACGCGAAGTCAGGATCGATCTGTTACGCGGCATTACGCTGCTGCTGATCTTTATCGGCCACGCCGAATTCACCTTCTCTGCCACCTTCCAGCACTCGCGTGGCTTTGCCGATGCATCCGAGCTCTTCGTGCTTCTCGCGGGTATGTCCTCGGCGCTTGCCTATTATCGACCGAATGGTGATCTCTCCCTGAAACGGCCCTGGGACCGTGCATGGCGTATCTATCTCGCGCACTTGCTGCTGTTTCTCGTCATGGGAGCACTTGCCGCTTGGCTCGCGATCATTCTGCCGCCCACCGAGGCCGCCAGAGACATGGCAGGTTTCCTTGCCGAACCGGGCATTCGCGGCATGCAGGCCATGCTGCTCACCTATATGCCGGGCAATCTCGACATACTGCCCATGTATGTCGCGCTTATGCTCTGGGCACCCTTCATCTTTCTGCTCCACGATCGTCGCCCGGGCGTTCTTTTTGTGATCTCGGCAATGCTCTGGCTGATTGCCGGTCTGGGCCATGTCAACCTCGTGAACCACGCGCTCGATACGGGCCATTGGTTCTTCGATCCTCTGTCGTGGCAGGTAGTGTTCACCATCGGGATTATGCTTGGCATACGCATCAAGAACGGTCTTGATCCTATGCCCTATAACCGGGTTGTTTTCGCACTTGCTGCCGCCTTCGCCGTTATCGCCATCCCGGTCAATCTCGCCGTCTTCCGGGAATGGGTCACGCCGCCATTTCCGGGTTTCTACAAGGAGCTGGTTTCCAAGACGAATGCCGGCCCGCTGCGTGTCGTCGATGCGCTCGCCATTCTCTATCTGGCCTGGAATATCGACTTGGTGAAAAGAGCGGCGGACTGGCCTTTGCTGAAGCCCGTCGCCATGATCGGCCGCCACAGCCTGCCCGTCTTTTCGGTCGGGATTTTCCTCTCTGCCGTCGCAAGCGTCTACATGGATCTCAATGCGCGGGCATCCATCGTCGCTCAGATGGCGATCCTTGTTGCCGGCTGCGCAATCCAGTTGGTCCTCGGCTGGCAACTCGAAAGGCGGCGCAAGCGGCACGTTTCATCGGGTAGTCTTGGGATCGGGAGCATCAATCCGGCTTGACCGGGCGAGATCCCGATTGGATTTGCGACAGGCTGAGAGTTTCGCGTGTGAAGGAATGGCGAAAGCGCTCCGGGGCCGCCATTCAGCATATGTTGAAAGCCCGTGACGCTTTTTGAGTTGAAGCAGGTTTCATGCGGGTGCAATGTTTTTCGATCAGGCAGCCGGAATGCCAGCGATGCGTCGTTATGCGGATGCTTTCGAACGATACAACTTTCTGACGATCACGCTGCATTGGCTGATCGCCCTGCTTATCCTCGGATTGATCGTGCTGGGCTTCATCATGACGCGCAGCTCCATCGACCCGGCCCTGCAGTTTTCGCTTTTCCAGTGGCACAAGTCGTTCGGCATGCTGGTCTTGCTCCTGTCGCTGATACGCTTGGCCCATTCGTTTTTCTACGTTCGGGCAAAGCCTGTCGGGGGCATGAGCGTGGCGGAACATCTGGCGGCGAGAGCAATGCATCATCTGTTGCTGCTGCTGGCCGTGATCGTGCCGTTTGCGGGCTGGATGATCGCCTCGGTCTCGACGCTGGAAATCCCGACATTTGCCTTTGATCTCTTCGTCATCCCGCATTTGCCGGTCGAAAAATCCGATGCCGCGGAAGCATGGTGGACGACGGCACATGCAGTACTCGCCTATTTTGTCCTGGCACTGGTGGCGCTGCATGCCGGCGCGGCACTCTACCACCATTATGCAAGGCGTGATGCCGTTCTGATCCGCATGCTCGGCATTCGCCGCTATCGATGAGACAGGGATTCGTCAGGGAGGTGACGCGTCATGATCAGAGGAACAGCAATCCTAGTCGCAATCATTATCTGTTCGCCATATTCCCAGTCCGTTCAGGCCGCGACGGGTATACCAAGCCTGACGGACGCGGCGGGGCGTTACACCATCACCAACGCCTCCGATATTCGGTTCCATGTTGATCAGGTTGGCGGCGGCGGCATCAAAGGGAGTTTTGGAAGCTTCTCCGGCAACTTCAACCTCAAGGCCGGCGACCTCGACCATTCCATGGTGAATTTCGAACTGAAACCGCAAAGCGTCAGCACCGGCCAGACACGCGTCGATGCATTTCTGCGCTCAAGTGCCGTGTTCGATAGCGACAACTACGAGAAGATTACCTTTCGCTCCAACCGTATCGAACAGACCGGCCCGGATAGGGCGCATGTCACTGGCACGCTGACTGCCAAGGGACATAGCGCTCCGGAAAGTTTCGATGTCAGGTTGACGTCGTGGAACGGCAGGACGATTGGCTTCACGGTCCGCGGCCAAATACTCCGGTCGCATTACGCCATGGATGTCGGCACACCTATCTATTCCAATCTCGTGCAATTCGACATGGTGGTTGAAGGTCAGCGAAACTGAGGCGTCGCTTAGCCCGCCGCACCCACGTCGATCACGGTCTTGCCGAGCGCGCCGAAGACCGTCCTGACGATGCCGGCGCGGTCGAGACCGGCCTTGGCATACATCACGTCCGGGCTTGCCTGTTCCATCCAGATATCCGGCAGGACCATCGAGCGGACCTTCAGGCCATGATCGAGCAAGCCCTCGGAGCTCATGAACTGCAGAACATGGCTGCCGAAACCGCCGACAGCGCCTTCCTCGATGGTGATCAGCACCTCGTGGTGGCGGGCAAGCTGGCGGATCAGGTCATGATCGAGCGGCTTGGCGAAACGCGCATCGGCAACCGTCGTCGAAAGACCGGCGGCTTCGAGATCTTCCGCCGCAAGCAGACAGTCCCTCAACCGCGTGCCGAAGGAGAGAAGCGCCACCTTGGAGCCTTCCTTGACGATACGGCCCTTGCCGATCTCAAGGATTTCGCCGCGCTCCGGCAGTTCGACGCCGACGCCTTCGCCGCGCGGATAACGGAACGAAATCGGGCCGTCGTCATAGGCAACGGCGGTGCGCACCATATGCTTCAGTTCCGCCTCGTCGGCGGCAGCCATCACCACCATGTTCGGCAGCGTGGCAAGGAATGTCGTGTCGAACGAACCCGCATGGGTCGGCCCATCGGCACCAACGAAACCGGCGCGGTCGATGGGGAAACGCACGGGAAGTCCCTGGATCGCCACGTCATGCACGACCTGGTCGTAACCGCGCTGCAGGAAGGTGGAGTAGATGGCGCAGAAAGGTTTGAAGCCCTCGGTCGCAAGACCTGCCGCAAACGTCACCGCATGCTGCTCGGCAATGCCGACATCGAAGGTGCGCGACGGATAGGCTTTCAGCATCTTGCCGAGACCGGTGCCATCCGGCATGGCGGCCGTGATGCCGACGATCTTGTCGTCGAAACCGGCTTCCTGCACCAGGGCGTCACCGAAGACGCTCGTATAGGAAGGGGCGTTCGGCTTGGCTTTCGCCTGCGCACCGGTGATGACATCGAACTTGTTGACGCCGTGATACTTGTCGGCGGCTGCTTCCGCCGGCGGATAACCCTTGCCCTTCTGGGTGACGACATGGATCAGCACCGGGCCATGAGCATTGTCGCGCACATTGCGCAAGACCGGCAGAAGGTGGTCGAAGGAATGACCGTCGATCGGGCCGATATGGTAGAAGCCGAGTTCCTCGAACATCGTGCCGCCGGTCACGTAACCGCGGGCATGTTCGACGGCGCGAGTGATGGCGCGGTCGATGGAGGCACCGAGATAGCCGGTCAGCTTCTTGCCCATTTCGCGCACGCCCATATAGGCGCGGCCCGATGCCAGACGCGCCAGATAGGCGCTCATCGCACCGGTCGGCGGGGCAATCGACATGTCGTTGTCGTTGAGGATGACGATCAGCCGTGCGTCCAGCGCACCGGCATTGTTGAGCGCTTCGAACGCCATGCCGGCCGACATCGAGCCGTCGCCGATAACCGAGATGACGTTGCGCTTCTTGCCGGCAAGCTCCGCGCCGACGGCCATGCCGAGACCGGCCGAAATCGAGGTGGACGAATGTGCGGCACCGAAGGGGTCGTATTCGCTTTCCGCCCGGCGGGTAAAGCCGGAAAGACCGTCTTCCTGGCGCAGCGTGCGGATGCGATCGCGGCGGCCCGTCAGGATCTTGTGCGGATAACACTGGTGGCCGACATCGAAGATCAGCCGGTCGTCAGGCGTGTTGAAAACCTTGTGGATGGCGATCGTCAGTTCGACGACACCAAGCCCTGCTCCCAGGTGACCACCCGTCTTGGAGACCGCATCGATCATCTCGTCGCGCACTTCACGGGCAAGCCTGGGCAGGTCGCGGTCATCGACTTTTTTCAGATCTGCGGGGAGCTTGACGGTGTCGAGCAGCGGCGTCGCGGGCAGGGAAGTCACGGAAGCTGGCTTTCTCTTCTTGTTTTCTTGGAAGGCGTTTCGTTTCAGAAGATGAGCAGAAAACGGCTTTTTTCAAGTTTTACGCACAACCGGTTCTAATCGATTTTAGCTGGCGGGCAAGCGGAAAGCCTATGGCGACGGCAAAGGAACGAACTCTTCCTCGTCGCCCGGAACGATGTCGAAACGGCCTGTTCTCCACTCTTCCTTGGCTTTTTCGATCCGTTCCTTCGAAGACGACACGAAGTTCCACCAGATATAACGTTTCGAGTTGAGTGCTGCTCCACCGAACAGCATGACATGACAGCCGAGCGGTCCGGCCTTAAGCGTGATCTCGTCGCCGGCACGAAACACCAGCAGCTGGTCGGCTGCGAACCGGTCGCCCGCGATCTCCAGTTCACCGGCAAGGATATAAAGCGCGCGTTCCTCATGACCGGCGCCGAAGGGGAAGCTCTTGCCCGGCTCGAGCCGCAGATCGACATAAAGCGTGTCGGTAAAGGTCGAAACCGGCGAGGAAAGTCCCTCGAATGCGCCGATCACCACGCGTCCGTGCGCGCCGTCCCATTCGATTTCAGGCATCACCTCCCGGCCGGTATGGGCAAAGGCCGGGTCTATTTCTTCCCTGTTGTCCGGAAGCGCCAGCCAGGTCTGCAGCCCGGACATCGAAAGCGGGTGTCCGCGCAGGTTCTCCGGCGTCCGTTCCGAATGCACGATGCCGCGTCCCGCCGTCATCAGGTTGATGTCGCCGGGCTTGATCACGAGTTCGGTGCCCAGGCTGTCGCGATGCTTGATCTCGCCGTCGAACAGATAGGTGACGGTCGACAACCCGATATGCGGATGCGGCTTTACATCCAGCGCCTCGTCGGGCTTGAGGATCGCCGGCCCCATGCGGTCGAAGAAGATGAACGGCCCGACCAGCCGCCGCTGCCGGCTGGGCAACGCGCGCCTCACCGAAAATCCGCCGATATCGGAAGACCGCGGGATGATCAGGTTCTCGATCGCATCACAGGCAAAGGCATCGCCGGGGGCGGGGTCTGTTCCGGGGAAAAAGGACATCCAGCAATCTCCGTCTTTCGGTTCATCCTAGCGCGTTCGCCCCAGGGTGGACAACCGCGGGGTTACAGGGGTGGGCAGCTGTTCCGCCAACCTCAATATGGGTGTGGATCTTGCGAATACAGGTCCATCTACTCATCGCCTTCGGATGGCGGAAACATTTCTGCGACGAAAGTTTCCGGATCGGAGGTAAACTCCTTCATCAGCGCAAAATGGTCCGTCTCGCGGAAGTCTGTTTCCGCCAACCCGTCCTTCGTCATGCGCAGAAGCCGTGCGCCGGGATAGGCCATGATCAGCGGCGAATGGGTGGCGATGATGAACTGCGCTTCACCGGCATGTTCCGCCTCACGCAATATCCTCATCAGCTCGATCTGGCGTCTGGGAGAAAGTGCCGATTCCGGTTCGTCGAGGATGAAGATGCCGCGTCGCCGGCAGCGTTCGTGGAAGAAACGCAGGAACCCTTCGCCATGGGAATAGGAAAGAAAGTCCGGCCCCATCTCGTTGCTCTCTCTGGCGGCCTGATCGAGATAACGGGCGACGGAGAAGAACGTCTCTGCCTTGAAGAACCACCCTGCAGAAACTTTCGGCAGCCATCCGCCGATTAGGCATTTGGACAAGATGCCGCCGGGCGTTTCGATCGCCATCGAGTGATCGACGGGGCGATAACCACTGCCGCCGCCGGCATCATCGAATCCGGCAAGCACGGCAATGCCCTCCAGAAGGGTAGATTTGCCGATGCCGTTTTCCCCCACGATGATCGTGATCGGGTGGTCGAACCTAAGGGAGAAATCCCCGTCCCGCAAAAGCGGCAGGGAATAGGGATAGGACTCGAAATCCGTCCATGTGCTTTTGATGGAAATGCTGCGCAGGTAAGGCGGCTTGGCCCGGATTTTCGGTTTCTTGCTCATGGCATCCTGTATTGCGGCATCTGGTATCGGAGGCACGCATGCAGTCATACGGCGGAGCGTCTCCCGACGTACCCGCCTGAGCGCTGAGCCTTATTCCCCGTCGAGCGCCTCGACGCCCTGCACCTTGCCGGCGCGGTCGAGGCGGATCTTTTCGATCCGGTTTTCGGCCGCATTGAGCAGCTTCTCGCAATGTTTCTTCAGCGCTTCGCCGCGCTCATAGATAGCGATGGACTCATCGAGCGCCACGTCGCCGCGCTCCAGTCGCGCGACGATGCTTTCGAGTTCGGCGACTGCCTTTTCGAAGGAATAGCCGCTTACATCGATCGTATCGGTGGTTTCGGTCATGTCCTTCATCCTCTCATCAGTCTCACGATATGCATGCCGGCGGATTCTGCCAGTCCTTCCAGATCATAACCACCCTCAAGCAGGCTGACGACCCGGTTATTGGCGTATTTCCCAGCAATTTCCATCAGCCGCCCGGTCGCCCAGTCGAAATCGTCGCCGACAAGGTTGATCTGCGCCAGCGGATCGCGGTGATGCGCGTCGAAACCGGCCGAGATGATGATGAAATCCGGCCGGAAGTCGTGAAGCCGTGGCAACACGCGATCCTTGAACGCATCGCGGAAATGATCGCTGCCGTCATTGGGTGAAAGCGGTGCATTGACGACGGTGTTCTTCGCACCCGTCTCGTTTTTTGCGCCTGTGCCGGGATAAAGCGGCATCTGGTGAGTGGAGCAGAACAGCACCGACGGATCGTCCCAGAATATGTCCTGCGTGCCGTTGCCATGATGCACGTCCCAGTCGACGATCGCGACACGCTCGACACCATAGGTCTGCTGGGCATGGCGTGCGGCGATCGCCGCATTGTTGAACAGGCAGAAGCCCATGGCCTTGGTCTTTTCGGCATGGTGACCGGGTGGCCGTGCTGCAACGAACGCATTGTCGACCGCACCTGTCATCACATCGTCGACCGCCGCCATCGCACCGCCGATCCCGGTCAGGGCCGCCTGCAGGCTCTTCGGCCCGACATAGGTATCCGCCTCGACCTGATGGATCGTGTCCTCTTCCGGAATTTCGCGCATCACGGCGCGAAGATGTTCTTCCGGATGCGCAAGCAGGACCGCATCCTCGTTGGCCTGCGGCGCTTCCTTGCGTGCCAGATCGGAAAAATTCTTATGCTGGAGCGCGATCGCCAGCGAGCGCAGCCGATCGGGCCGCTCCGGATGGCCCTCTGGTGCTGGATGTTCAAGAAAGATCTGGTGTTCGTAAAGGCGGGTGGTCATGGAACGTGTCCCCGACGGTCTGTTGCCCACGACATGGCGCATCCGTGGCATTTTTTCAAGCAGCAGCCCTTGCCCTCGGCCCGGTTTGGCCGGAAAGAATAGGGCCTAGGGGAAATGGCTGTTCAGAGGTGTGCGTGGCCAAGGATACGATCAAGGCGTCGGATTTTCGCGTTGCCTTCCGCGACGTCGACATGAATGGCCAGATGTTCCGTTCGGTCTATATCGACCGCGCCGAAGAAGCGGTTGCCGCATTCTGGCGTCGCCGTAAGACCAAGGACGATGACCCATTCTTCATCACCGGCAAGGTTGCCGGGACATTCCATGTGCCGCTTCAGGTGGGGGATATTGTCC
The DNA here is from genome assembly GCF_014201355.1 of Aliirhizobium wenxiniae. Classification (GTDB taxonomy): domain Bacteria; phylum Pseudomonadota; class Alphaproteobacteria; order Rhizobiales; family Rhizobiaceae; genus Neorhizobium; species Neorhizobium wenxiniae. Next base: position 736,599 of record NZ_JACHEG010000002.1, on the reverse strand, counting down.
ACACCCATGTCGGCGTCAGCAAGATCGGCGGAAAATCGGCCGGTTTCCTTGTCCGCATGACCCGTGGCGAAGAGGCCGTTGCCGAAGTCGAGATCGTCTGGGTGGCAACGGATGGAAAGGGCGGCAGTCCAGTCGCGCTTCCGGAAGACCTGCGCGACTGGCTTTATTCGTTTCTCGATTGAGCCCTATGGTCTGGCTCAGGCCCTCTTAGGCAGGAGCGGGTAGCCGACCATGACGGCGCGGCCGGCAAGCGCTGCGATCACGGCCTTCAACACGTCGCCCGGGATGAAGGCGAGCGAACCCATGAATGCCTTGGAGAAACCGAGGCCGGTGATCAGCGCCAGATAGCTGATGCCGCAAACGTAGAGAACGATCACACCGCCGAACAGCGCCGCGACGAAGAAATTGACCGTCTGCACGAAGCCGGCCTGGCTGTGGCTGACCAGAAGCTGCGACAGGTAGCCGGTGGTGATGACGGCAAATACCCAGCCGATCAGATAACCGGTGGTCGGCGCCATGAACACGGCAAGCCCGCCACGGCCGCCGGAAAGTACCGGAAGTCCGATCGCGGCAAGCACCAGCACGAGCAGCACCGAAATCGTGCCGCGCCTTGCGCCGAGCACGACGCCTGCAAGCATCACGCCGAGCGACTGGGCGGTGATCGGAACCGGAATGAAACCGAGCATGATCGGCGGAACGAGGCCGAGAGCCACGATGATGGCGGCAAAGAGCGCTGAAAGAACGAGGTCGCGGGTTGCCATGGTTTAGGGTTCCTTGAGGCTGACAATTCGTCACTTCTGACGGCGGATGCCGCGGGCGTCAATGGCGGCTGCAATCTCGTCCGCGCTTCTAAGTGTCGTGATGATCAGCGGAACGATGAGCGACACCGGGCGTGGCTTCAGCCCACGGGCGTAGTGTGCGTCCCGGATCACCTCGTAGCGGCTGAGGATTTCCGGCACGAAACGGATGACCAGGCCGATTGAAAGCCCGACATCTCGCGCCTTCAGAATGCCCAGCCGCTCGAGCGGCATCGCAGCCCTGGTGATCACATCAATGAAATCGCCGGTCGTCGTCGTTGCGGTGACAAGGCTGGCGAACAGCGCCAGTGCCGCCAGCCGGAAAAGTGCGATCAACCCCTCGGTCGTGCCGTTGAAAACCGCCGTAAACAGCGCAACGACGACAACGATCAGTGCAAACGGGCGCATCCGTCGCCAGATTTCCGCAGCGCTGATTCGCAGCAGCGTGTGGCCGGCAAGCCCGACAAGCGCCGCACCGGCGAGAAATGCGGAATTGCCGATCATGAAGAGGGCGAGGCTGATAACCGACAGCGTCGCCAGTTTCACACCCGCAGGCAGCCGGTGCAGAGCGCTGTCGCCGTCGATATGCAGCGAGCGCATCAGTCTTTTCCCTCATGCATCGCCCTGTACTGGCCGATGACCTCACCCGGCTCGCCGTCCGCCGCGATCCGTCCTTCATGAACCAGCAGGACCCGGTCCAGACCGGCGACAAGATCGAGATCGTGGCTGATCACGATCACGTCTTCCGGCAGCGTGTGGATCGTCCTTTCCACCAGATTGCGGTTCTTCAGGTCGAGCTGGTTGGTCGGCTCGTCCATCACCAGGATTTTCGGTTCTGTAACGAGCACCGAGGCAAGCGCTGCAAGTTGCAATTCCCCGCCGGAAAGCTCGTGCGCGCGCCGGTCACCGAGATGCCCGATGCCGAAGCGGTCGAGTATGGCCTCGACCGCTGCCGTCACCTCCTGCTTCGGCAGCTTTCGTGATTTGAGGCCGAGCGCGATATCTTCGCGCAGCAGCGGCAGGATAATCTGGTTCTGCGGGTTCTGGAAGATGAAACCGCTCTGTCCGCGCGCCTCATCTTGCCTTTCGACCGTATCGAAACCGTTGACCGTGACCCGGCCGGCCGATGGCTTGACCAGCCCGTTGATCATTCTCGCAAGCGTGGTCTTGCCGGAACCGTTCAGCCCGATAATGCCGACCCGCCGCCCGTTCAGTGCCAGGTCGAGCGGATGGATGACGGTGCGGCCCTCGAAACGAACCTCGACCTTTTCAAAATGGATATCCAAGCCAGATCCTCAAAATTCTCCCGCGTCTATAAACCGCCATCGGCCACAAAGGAATTCGGAACAAAAAAAGAACATTGCAATGGTTGCATTAAGCCCATAGTCTCCCGTCATGGCTATTTTGATCGACAACGAGCAGGCACGGCGGATCTTCCTGGAACGGCAGCAGCTTTGCGCTCCGCCCGGTCGCGCGTTGGCCAAGTCCGGTCTGCTGCAACTGATCGACGATCTTGGCTTCGTCCAGGTGGATAGTATCGCCACCGTCGAACGCGCCCATCACATGATCCTGTTTTCCCGCAACCAGACCTATCGACGGGAGCACCTGACAGCGCTTCTCGAAAAGGACGGCGAGCTTTTCGAGCACTGGACCCACGACGCCTCGATCATTGCGGCGCGGCTTTTCCGTTACTGGAAACACCGCTTTCGCCGCCGCGGCCCGGTTCTTGCCGAACGTTGGCGCAAATGGCAGGGCGAGGGTTTCGACAGCGCTTTCGAGGAAACGCTTCGCCACATTTCCGAAAACGGCGCGATCATGTCCCGCGACATGAAGGTGGAGGATCACAAGTCCGGCGGCTGGTGGAACTGGCATCCGAACAAGAGCGCGCTCGAATATCACTGGCACACCGGCAGGCTGGCGATTGCCGGACGGGTGAATTTCCAGAAGATCTATGATCTGACCGAACGCGTCATCGCTGCCCACCATCATGAGCCGGACGTGGAGCATGAAGAATTCATCGACTGGGCCTGCCGCAGCGCCATGACAAAGCTCGGTTTTGCCACATCCGGCGAACTCGCCGCCTTCTGGGATATCGTCACGCCGGAAGAGGCGAAGGCATGGGTGACAAGCCACCGCGAAGAACTGACCGAGGTCGTGATCGAAGCCGCCGACGGCAGCCGTCCGCGGGCATCCTTCGCGCTTCTCGGTTTTCCCGATCATCTCGGGGACATTCCCGATCCGCCGGCCCGCATCCGGGTGCTGAGCCCCTTCGATCCGCTGCTGCGCAACCGCGACCGCGCCGAACGCCTCTTCAATTTCTTCTACCGTATCGAGGTTTTCGTTCCCGAGCCGAAACGGCAATACGGTTATTACGTTTTCCCGCTTCTGGAAGGCGACCGGATGATCGGCCGCGTCGACATGAAGGCGGACCGCAAGACGGGCGTGCTCGACGTCAAGCGCCTGTGGCTGGAAAAGGGCGTGCGTGCCTCTACCGGCAGGCTGGAAAAGCTTGATGCGGAGCTGCAGCGGGTGGGCAGGTTTGCCGGTGTCGAAAAGGTTATCTATCAGCCCGGTTGGCGAGGATAGTTACCCCCGCCACCTCACAAACACCGTCGAAAGCGGCGGGAGGTCAAGCGCGATCGAGTATGGCTTGTCGTGCTGGGGGGAGCGTTGCGCCCAAGCATCCAGCTGGCCGAAATTCGAGCCGCCATAGGTTGCTGCATCCGTATTGAGTACGATCTCCCAGCGGCCGTCTTCGGGCACGCCGACACGGTAGCCATAGCGCGGCACTGGCGTCATGTTCGACATGACCAGCATAGGCGATGAACGGTCCCGTGATGAGCGAAGCATGCCATAGACGGAGTTTTCCGCATCATCCGCCACGGCCCATTCAAATCCCTCGGGATGCAGGTCGCTGAACTGCAGCGCCGGCTCGGTTGCATAAAGCTGGTTGAGGTCGCGGATGAGGAACTGGATACCGGCATGTTCCGGCCGATCGAGGAGATCCCAGACGACCGAAGCGTCATGGTCCCATTCGCTTTCCTGACCGATCTCGCAGCCCATGAAAAGCAGCTTCTTGCCCGGATGTCCCCACATGAAGCCGTAATAGGCACGCAGGTTGGCAAGCTTCTGCCACCGGTCGCCCGGCATCTTGCTAAGCATCGAGCCTTTGCCATGCACCACTTCGTCATGGGAAATCGGCAGCATGAAACGCTCGGAATAGGCATAGATCATCCCGAAGGTCATGCCGCCATGTTCATACTTGCGGTAGACCGGGTCGTCCGAGACGTAATGCAGCGTGTCGTGCATCCACCCCATGTTCCACTTGAAATCGAAGCCCAGCCCGCCGTCTTCCGGTTTCCTCGTCACGCCAGGCCATGCGGTGGATTCTTCCGCAACGGTGAAGGCATGCGGGCAGCGGTCATGGATGATGCTGTTCAGGTGTTTGAAGAACTCGACGGATTCAAGGTTCTCTCGCCCGCCATACTGGTTCGGGATCCATTCACCCTCGTTGCGGCTATAGTCGCGGTAAAGCATCGAGGCGACTGCATCGACGCGCAATGCATCGACATGGAAATGCTCAAGCCATTCGAGCGCCGAGGCGATCAGGAACCCTTTCACTTCGTTGCGGCCAAGATTGTAGATCAGCGTGTTCCAGTCCTTGTGAAAGCCCTCGCGAGGATCGGAATGTTCATAAAGTTCGGTTCCGTCGAAACGGGCAAGACCCCAGACGTCGGTCGGGAAATGCGCCGGCACCCAGTCGAGAATGACACCGATGCCTGCCTGATGGCAGCGGTCGACGAAATAGGCGAAGTCCTCCGGCGTGCCATAACGCCCGGTCGGTGCGAACAGGCCAAGTGGCTGGTAACCCCATGAACCGCCGAACGGATGCTCCATGATCGGCAGCATTTCGATATGGGTAAAGCCGAGGGATTGCGCATAGGGGATCAGTCGCTGGCTGAGTTCTACCCAGTCCAGCGAGCGGTTGCCCTCTTCGGAAATCCGCACCCAGGAACCGAGATGCACTTCATAGACAGACATCGCGCCGTCGCGGCTGCGATCCTGTGCCTGCCGTTCCATCCAGTCCGCATCATGCCAGCGAAACGATCGCGACGAGGCGACGATGGATGCCGTTGAAGGCGCCGCTTCCGATGACCGCGCCACCGGGTCGGCGCGTTGCGGCAAGAGGTTGCCGTGGCTGTCGAGCAGCTCGAACTTGTAGCGCTCGCCATGCGTCAGCCGCGGAATGAACAGCTCCCATATCCCCGCCTGAGGGCGAAGCCGCATCGGGTTGCGCCGCCCGTCCCAGGCGTTGAAATCACCGACCACGGAAACCCGCCGCGCATTCGGCGCCCAGACGGAAAAGCGCACGCCCGAAACGCCGTCGATCTCCATCGGGATGGCCCCGAGCGTGCGGCCGAGTTCGTAATGGGTGCCCTGGCTGATCAGATGCAGATCGAGTTCGCCGAGCAGCGGTGAAAATGAATAGGGGTCTTCCGTCTCCTGAACCGCGTCCGGCCATTCGATCCGCAAACGGTAGGGTGACGGGCCACCGACAAGACCGGCGAAAATGCCGACGTCATGGATCGGCTCAAGCTCTGCCACCACCCGTCCGGTATCGCTTTCGATCACCGACACGGACAGCGCGCCGGGAAGCAGTGTCCTGACGACGGTGAGGTCGCCATATTGATGCTGTCCGAGCATGGAGAACGGATCTCCGTGACGCCCTTCGGCAAGCGCCTGCAGGCCTTCCTGTACCATGCCGGTCATCAGCTCTGCGCGTTCATATCTCATCGGTCAGTCTCCAATAGTCGGGAGGCGATCGCCGAAAAACCGGCAAGCGGAAGGGGCAGCCAGTGCGGTCGGCTGCGAACCTCATAGGCGACTTCGTAAGCGGCCTTTTCCAAAAGGAAGAGATCGAGCACTCGGTCTCGGTTGTCGTTCGATTGCATCAGCGCATCGGATTTCTCGACTGCGGTGAAATAGGCGCTGAGGAAGGCAGGCTCGGCCAGTTCGATGAAGCGGGTAATCAGCTGGCGATGGCGGATATCGTCTACCTCGCTCACAATCTCGCGGTCCATGTCGGCCGCAGCGGCGAGATAGCTGAGTGAACGTAGGAGCCCTGCCACGTCGCGCAGCGGATTGGTTTTTGCCCTGCGCTCGCCAAGCGTCTTGGTCGGCTCGCCCTCGAAGTCGATGATATAGGCATCGCTTTCGGCAACCAGAATCTGGCCGAGATGAAAATCGCCGTGGTGGCGCGTCTTCAAGGTGCCGCCGGTCGCTTCCGTCAGGCGGCTTGCAAGTGCGGTAAGTTCGTCACGGCGGGCGATCAGCGACCGCGCGATCTCGGCCATCTCGCCCTCCAGTCCCGGCAGGGTGCCCTCCAGAATGGCCAAGCTTTGGCCGATCTGTTCGGCGACTGCACGGCGCGCTGCGGCCACATCCTCCTTCGTGCCCCATTCGGGCTTAAAGGCCTCGTCATCGGTATTTTCCGCCAGCGCCACATGCAGCTCGCCAAGCCGTGTTCCTATCGTTGCTGCGAAATCCACCAGCGGTTTGAAATGCTCGTCGGCGGCTTCGTTCTCCAGCCCGGTGACGACGATCTCGTCGATCGAGCGGCGTAGATTTCCGAGCATCCAGTTCCACGCATCACCCTGGTTGCGGATTGCCTTCTGTACAATGATCAGGGTGTGGCGCGTGCCGTCCGGCCCCGTGCGGGCAACTTCGCCGAGAAGCTGCGCCGTGTTCAGGTACCCCACCTTGGTGAGGTGCCGCGTCATCTCCACCTCCGGATGGATCCCCGGAAAGATATGGCGGATCAGCTTGACCATCGCCAGATCGCCGACGATCAGTGAGCTGTTGGACTGTTCGGCGGAAAGCCAATGCACCGGTAGTTCGTCGCTGATCTCCAATCTGTCGAGATGATCCGTGCCGATGAATTCGAGGGCCCCCGTGCGACCGGTAATCACGGCACGCTCTGACAGGCCGCGCAGGATAGCGCGTGCAAAACTTTCATGCGCAAAGCCGTCGGTCAGGAAGCCAACCCGACGCCCTTGTCTCAGCCGCGCCATGGCAAGCTGCTGGGCAAGCGCGCTCGGAAAACTGTCGTCCCAGGATACCGCCAGCGGCAGGAGATAGCTGTCCATGCGGCCGGCGATATCGGCTTCCAGTTCGCCGAGAAGGATGTTGTTTGCAAAGGGCAGGGGCGTTGCCGAGATGAGCGCGGCGTGGTTCAGGATCTCTCCCTTCGCGCCGAACCAGCGCCGCATCGTGAGATATCCCGGCAGCACCTCGTTAGACATCGTGTCTGCCAGCTTCGGCTGGTCGACCAGTTCCTGCAGGTCGCGGCGCACAACCATGGTTACCATGTCCTGCACCTGTTCCGGCGGCGCCTTGCGCCAGCTCGGCCCATCGGATTCCGGCGACAGCTGGAACCAGAAGAAACCATAGGGCGGCAGCGTCAGAAGATAGGTCAGCTGCCCGATCGGCGGAAAGGGCGACATGCCGGTAAGTTCGATCGGCACGGACCCTTCGAATTTGGAAAGGTCCAGCTCCACCGCCTGCGGCAGTCGCGAAAGATTGGCGACGCAGAGTATCGTCTCGCCGTCATGCTCACGCAGATAGGCCATGATCTTGCGGTTGCCCGGCGTCAGGAACCGAAGCGAACCACGGCCGAAAGCCGGATGCCGGTTGCGTAGCGCCAGCATGCGCCGGGTCCAGTTGAGCAACGAATGGGCGTCAGCTCCCTGCGCCTCGACATTCACCGCCTCATAGCCGTAGAGCGGGTCCATGACCGGCGGCAGCACGAGACGGGCAGGATCGCCCTTGGAAAACCCGCCATTGCGATCCGGCGACCATTGCATCGGCGTGCGCACGCCGTCGCGATCGCCGAGGTAAATATTGTCGCCCATGCCGATTTCGTCGCCATAATAGATGACCGGCGTGCCGGGCATGGACAGGAGCAGCGCATTCATCAATTCGATCCGCCGCCGGTCGCGTTCCATCAGCGGTGCAAGGCGCCGGCGGATGCCGAGATTGATGCGGGCGCGACGGTCCGCGGCATAGGTGTTCCAGAGGTAATCGCGTTCCTCGTCGGTCACCATTTCCAGCGTTAGCTCGTCATGGTTCCTGAGGAAGATCGCCCATTGGCAGTTTTCCGGAATTTCCGGTGTCTGGCGCATGATGTCGGTGATCGGGAACCGGTCTTCTTTGGCGATAGCCATGTACATGCGCGGCATCAGCGGAAAGTGGAACGCCATGTTGCATTCGTCGCCATCGCCGAAATATTCGCTCGTATCCTCCGGCCACTGATTGGCCTCGGCAAGCAGCATCTTTCCGGGATGGCTTTCATCGAGTGCAGCCCTGATCTGTTTTAATATGTCATGGGTCTCGGGCAGGTTCTCGTTATTCGTGCCCTCGCGCTCGATCAGATAGGGGATCGCGTCGAGCCTGAACCCGTCGATCCCGGTATCGGCCCAATAGCGCATCACCTGCAGAAGCTCTTCCAGCACGGCCGGATTGTCGAAATTGAGATCCGGCTGGTGCGAATAGAACCGATGCCAGTAATACGCGCCGGCGACCGGATCCCAGGTCCAGTTCGACTTTTCCGTATCGAGAAAGATGATCCGGGTTTCGGGAAATTTCTGGTCGGTATCGGACCAGACATAGAAATCCCGCTCCGGCGAACCGGCCGGCGCATGCCGTGCCCGCTGGAACCAGGGATGCTGGTCGGATGTGTGATTGATGACGAGCTCGATGATGACCCGGATTCCGCGCTCGTGTGCGGCTTCCACAAACGCACGAAAATCCTCCATCGTGCCGTAGTCGGGGCTGACGTTGCCGTAGTCTGCGATGTCATAACCATCGTCACGGCGCGGCGAGGGAAAGAAGGGCAGGAGCCAGATCGCATTGGCGCCGAGCGAGGCAATGTGATCGAGCTTTTCGGTCAGCCCTTTGAAGTCGCCTATTCCGTCGCCGTTCGTATCGTGAAACGACTTCACATGCAGCTGGTAGATGATCGCGTCCTTGTACCATAGCGGATCGTCATTCTGCTGCTGGTTCTGGCTGATCGCCTCCGAAAGGCTGTTGGTCATGAAATCCACGGCTCATTCCTCCCTTATCTGACACGCCAGATGGCGAACGGCAGTCCTGCCTGCGGGTCGAGCCGCAGGCGCTGGATCTTTCCTGTCCAGGTGAACCGGTTGCCGGCGATCAAGTCTTCCAGTTGAAGCGAAGCGTAGTCGGGCTTGTTCCACGACCAGAGCGGGATTTCGACATCCGCCTCATGCGCATTGTAGGGGTCGAGATTGACCGCGATGAGCAGCACGTTTTCGCGTCCTGCACTGGCCTTTTCGAAGAACATGATATTGTCGTTCCAGGCCGTCAGAAGCTGCAGGCCGAGATGCGAATGCAGCGCCGGGTTCTCGCGGCGGATACGGTTTAGAAGTGCGATCTCGCCCTTGATATTGCCGGGCCGGTCATAATCCCAGGCGCGGATCTCGTATTTCTCCGAATCCGCATATTCCTTGCGCTTGGCATCCGGCCGGCCTTCGCAAAGCTCGAAGCCGTTATAGACACCCCACAGACCGGAAAGCGTGGCGGCAAGGGCGCCCCGGATCAGATAGGCAGGGCGCGGCGCGTTCTGCAGAAAATCCGGATTGATGTCGTGGGTATTGACGAAGAAATGCGGTCGGAAGAAATCCTTTGGCTCTTCCGTGGTGATCTCCCGCATATACTGTTCGAGTTCCCACTTGGCGTTTCGCCAGGTGAAGTAAGTATAAGACTGCGAGAAACCGACCTTGGCGAGCCGATACATCACCTTCGGCTTGGTAAATGCTTCCGACAGGAACACAACATCCGGATGCCGCGAGCGGATATCGGCGATCATCCATTCCCAGAAGGGAAACGGTTTGGTGTGCGGGTTGTCGACGCGGAACAGCTTGACGCCGTTATCGACCCACTTCTGCACCACATCTCGCAGTTCGATCCAGAGCGAAGGAACTGCCTCTTTCGCGTAGAAATCGACATTGACGATGTCTTCATATCGCTTCGGTGGATTTTCCGCATAACGGATCGTCCCGTCCGGCCGCCAGTCGAACCAGCCCGGATGTGATTTCAACCACGTGTGATCCGGCGAGGCCTGGATGGCGAGGTCGAGGGCAATCTCAAGCCCATGATCAGCGGCTGCATCCACCAGCCGGCGGAAGTCGTCGAACGTGCCGAGTTCGGGATGGATCTCGTCATGCCCGCCCTCCGGCGAGCCGATTGCGTAAGGACTGCCCGGATCTTCCGGTGCGGGCGTGAGCGTATTGTTCTTACCCTTGCGGTTGGTCTTGCCGATCGGGTGGATAGGCGGAAAATAGAGCACGTCGAAGCCCATCTCGCGAATGGCGGGCAGCCGGGCGATTACGTCATCGAATGTGCCATGGCGGCCCGGATCGCCGCTCTGCGAGCGCGGAAAGATCTGGTACCAGCTGGCAAAGCTCGCCGCCGTCCGTTCCGCATCGACGGGGATCGCTTGCGAGCGTACCCGATGTGGTCGACGGTCGGCCATTGCCATCAGCTCGGCGGTTTCCGGCAGAAGCAGGGTCTGCGTCCGCTGCTTGTCCTGTTCTGCCGTCAGCCGGTCGAACAGCTTTTGCAGTTGGGGTTTCAAACCGCCGGAGGCATGATCCAGCGCATCGAGCACCAGATTGATGCCTTCTTGAATCTCCAGCCGCAGATCCAGGCCGGCCTCATGCTTTTTGGTGAATTCGTAGCGGAAGATCTGGAACGGGTTCTTCCAGCCTTCGACCGCAAATTCGTGCCGGCCCATGCGCTTCAGCGGAAATTCCGCCTGCCAGCGGTCGTTGAGAACGAGCTGCATCGGTACTTCCTGCCAGCCTTCGTCATCGGCGCAGCGATAAAGCAGGGCGGCCGAAAGCGGATCATGCCCATCGCCAAAAATGTCGGCCTCGACCTTCAGGATCTCGCCCACGACGCGCTTGACGACAAAGCGGCCCTCGTCGACGGCAGGCGTGATTTTCTCGATCGCCAGCCTTGGGGAAGCTGCCGCCGCTTCGGCTTTGGGAACCGGAACGGCATCGACAATCGGTTCGGAAACATAACCCTCGAAGATGCGGATTTCTCCGGGCCTGAGCTTCAGTTTCGCGTCAAAAACCTCTATCCCGTCCTCCGGTGCGACCAGGGGCAGGAATGGCGAGGCGGCCTCACGCAATACGTTGAACGGGGCCGGAGCAGTCTTGCGCAGGTCGCGGTTCAAAAGCACGACGCGCATCTTTTCGGATGCGCGGCTGTCCTCTTCATCCGTCTGGAACAGCCCGACGACGGGGCCCTGGCTCGCGGAAACGAGCTTCAGCGGGCGCCGGGCAAAACCGGCGGTCGTTTTGTTTGTCGCGCCGTTGATTTCGCGGATTTCGGCCGAGAGCTCGTAGGAACCTTGGTCTTTCAAACCCCGCAGCCCCGATCCGTCTCCATGGAGCGGATCAAGTGGAAGTGAAACGCCATATTCGAACCCCATCGGGATCATCAGCCCGCTGGTAAAGGTCGAGGCAAGCTTCAGCGCCCGCATAGCCTTGCGCTTCAGTACCTCGCAACCATCAGTGCCATGAGCGATGCGCCTGCCGAAGGGCGCTTCGGGAAAGGCAATCTGGTAACCGAGATCACGCTGGATTTGATATTCGTCCATGATCCAGCGCTCTTCCATGTCCCACCATGCGAGCGAGGAAAAACTGCCGTCGAATCCGCTGCCCTTTAGTGCCTTGCGATCGGCAAACGAGCTTCCGGGCGTCCAGGCAATGAATGTCGTCTCGGGCCTGGACCGGCGCGCATGAGCGACCAGATCATGCCATGCTTCCGGGGCAACGCTACCGATGCCGATACAGCGGAAGCCGGCGACACCGGCTTCGGCCAGAGATACCAGCCGCTCTTTCCATTCTTCGACATGACGGGGCTGCGCGGAAAAATCGAGCTTCTGCGCGCCCATCTGATGCGGCTTCAGGCGTGGATCAGCTGCGACCGGCGGATGGGGGAGGTGGGCTGTCGCGACCTGATCGATAACCAGATCGAGCATGAATTTCAGCTCGCATTCGCGCGCGGCCTGCGTGAGTGCGGTAATCGCCTCCATCGGGTCCGAGCCTAGTCCGAGAGAGGGGGCCAGACGATCGTAGTCAGATGTCGTAAAGATGCTTGCACCACTGCCGCGATCAAACAGCGGACCTGACAGGATCGTGTCGAAGCCCAGGGCGCGGGCATGAGTAAAAACCTCCTCCCACGCATCCATTCCATGGAGCGCAAGCGGATGCACATAATAGATCTGTGGTGGCAGAGCGGTCAGCGGAATGCGGGATGCAAATTGAGGGCGCGTGTTCATCGGTCCTGCCTTGCCTTTGATGGTTGGGGGCACGTGATCGGATCCACGAAGTCCCTCGACTAACTGCAACCCCGCATGGCTGGTTCCGATAAAATCGCAGCAATCAAATCCGTTCGCGCGGCCTCGTCATTTTCTTCGGCGCCGAAGATGTTGAAGATAAACAGCAATTAGGGATTGCGCCGGGAGCGCTTTCCTGCTCGGTTTCGCAGCAGTTTATGAAAGGCGTCCATTCGTCACGGCAGGCCGATGTCACTGACGAATGTTCCGGCATCGCAAAGCAGCGAAGATCCGGTTAAGTCTTGGACGCTGCATATCGGGAGGAATACGACATGGCAAAACTACAGGTGGCGATGATTGGTCTTGGCATGGCGGCAGGCCACCACGCCCGGGCATTGCTCGATCTTGCCGATCAGGTCGGATGCGTTGCAGCCTATAGCCCGACAGCGGCACGGCGCGAGGCTTTCGCCGCACAATACCCGATCCCGGTCACCGACAGTCTCGACGCCATTTTCGACGATCCGGATATCGATGCTGTGCTGATCCTCACGCCTCCAAGCAGCCATTTGGAGCTTGTCGAGCGAGCCGCAACGGCAGGAAAACATATCCTCCTGGAAAAGCCGTTGGATATCAGCCTTCAACGGGCCGAGGCTATTGTGGCTGCGGCTGAGAAGGCGAAGGTAAAATTGGGCGTTGTGCTGCAGAACCGGTTTCGCCCGGCCGCACTCGCGCTCGATCTTCTGGTCGTCACCGGCCGCCTCGGTACGCTGGTTGGCGCCTCGGCTGCCATTCGCAACTGGCGGCCGCAAAGCTATTACGATGTCGAGGGCAGGGGAACGCGGGCGCGTGACGGCGGCGGCGTCCTGCTTACCCAGGCGATCCACACGATCGACCTTCTCCTGAGTTATGCCGGCGTGCCCACGGATGTCTCCTCCTTCGTTCGCACCACGCCCATCCACCGGATGGAGACCGAGGATCTGGTCGCGGCCTGCCTCTCCTTCGAAAGCGGCGCGATCGGCACGCTGAACGCCACGACCTCGGCCCATCCCGGCCTGCCCGACCGGATCGAGCTGATCGGCACGCAAGGCACGGCCACCCTCTCCGGCGACACGCTGGAAGCGGCGTTCATGGATGGTACGGTGGCAAAGGTGGGCGGCGAACAGTCGATCGGCACAGGCGTCGATCCGATGGCTTTCGGTCATGAGATGCATCGCGCCCTGATCGGCAATTTTATCGGTTCGATCACCGGCGAGGAGACATTGCGCGTCTCCGGTCACGATGCGCTGCAGGCGCATCGTTTTATCGAGAAGATATTGGCGGCCAGCCGCTGATCTAAAGCCCTGCGGCCTTGCGCAATTCCTCGGCCATGCGGCTGCGCCAGTCCTTGCCCGAGGCTTTGAACCTGTCGAGCACGTCAGGATCGAGCCTCAACGTCACGGCAACCTTCGGCGCCTCGACCTTGGGGCGGCCGCGGGTTTTGCGCATCTCGTCTATGGCCTCGAAGAATTCCGGCGGCATGACTTCGCGTGCCGGCCGCATCCGAGCGAGTTCTTCATCGGTTAGTGGCGGATTGTCCGGGTCTTCCTCCGCGGCCTTCAGAATACGTTCTTCTTCTTCGTCGGTAAGCTCCCGGAAACGTGGTTTAGGCTTCATCATAACGTTTCCTTTCCCTTCGACTGGCAGGCCGAAAACTGATGATTGCGATAGCTTCGTTTCCCAGTCTTGAGAAAACGAGCGAGGTCAGATCGTCACCCAATGGGCCTATTGCCAGAAACCGGTGACGACCATCTTTCCCCGGGTAGCTGGGCTCGATCAAAGCATCTCGAAAATCGAATTCCGCAGCAGCAACGGCGAAATCCAGCCCATGCAGAGCGATGTTTCTCTGCCGTTTTATCTCATCCCAAACAAATCTAACCATTATTCGTACACGAAAAATCGACGCCCGACAATGAGCGACGATCCGACGAAACGAAAGACGTTACAATCCCGGGATTGTAGGGGTTTTGATCGGAAAGATCAGCAGATCACCGTCTCGGCGATCCTAATTCCGAACCCTTCCAGCCCCACATAGTGGCGCTCGCTACGGGTCAGAAGCTTTATCGAAGTGACGCCGAGATCTTTCAGGATCTGCGCGCCAAGCCCGATCTCAAGCCATTCGCTTTCGCGCGCCTGCGCTTCGGCATGGGCTTCCTGGTCTTGGCGCATCTTGCGCCCGTGTTCGGTTTGGCCGACGCCGACGGAACCTTCGCGCAGATAGATGATCACGCCGCGGCCTTCGTTCTCGATCATCTTCATGTAGCGCTCGACCGAGCGCTCGGCGCCGAACACATCCTGCGCCACGTTTTCGAGATGAAGGCGAACCGGAATGTCGACACCGTCGCGGATGTCGCCGAAGATCACGGCGACATGCTGCATCGGATCCCAGGGCAACGAATAGGCATGCGCCTTGGCGCGGCCGACCGGGGTCACCACGTCGAAGGACGACATCAGCTCGATCAGCGTTTCCTTGCGCTGCCGGTAGGCAATTAGGTCCGCGACGGAAACCTGCTTCAACCCGTGCTCCACGGCAAATGCCGCCACCTGCTGGCCGCGCATCACCGTGCCGTTGTCATTGACGAGCTCGGAAATCACGCCGATCGGCGGCAGGTTAGCGAGCTTGCAGAGGTCGGTCGCTGCTTCCGTATGGCCGGAGCGCATCAGCACGCCGCCCTCACGGGAAATCAGCGGGAATATATGGCCGGGGCGGACGAAATCCGCAGCACCGACATTCGGGTTGGCAAGGTTGCGCACCGTCAGCGTCCGATCGTCGGCTGAAATGCCGGTCGTCGTACCATGCTTAAAATCGACGCTGACGGTAAAGGCCGTCGTGTGGGCGCTGTCGTTTTCGGCCACCATGGCATTGAGGTTAAGCCGCTTGGCCTCTTCGCGCGGCATCGGCGCACAGACGATGCCTGATGTATGGCGCACGATGAAGGCCATCTTTTCGGGCGTGCAATGCACGGCGGCGACGATCAGGTCGCCCTCGTTCTCGCGGTCGTCATCATCGGTAACGACGACAATCTCTCCGGCCTCGAAGGCGCGGATGGCTTCAACGACGGACTTCTGATCGTAGGCCATGGGAAAATTCCTATTTCAGGCGGCCGGTCTGGCCGCGATCCCTAAGATAGTGATCTGCAATGGCGCAGGCGACCATCGCCTCGCCGATCGGCACGGCGCGGATGCCCACGCAAGGGTCGTGGCGGCCCTTGGTGCGCACATCAACATTGTTGCCGTCGGCATCGATCGACTGGCGCTCGGTGAGGATCGACGAGGTCGGCTTGATCGCAAAGCGCGCGACGACCGCCTCGCCGGTTGATATCCCGCCGAGAATGCCGCCCGCGTGGTTGGAGAGGAAGATCGGCTTGCCGTCATTGCCCATCCGCATCTCGTCGGCATTCTCCTCGCCGGTCAGTTCAGCCGAAGCAAAACCCTCACCGATCTCGACGCCCTTGACCGCATTGATCGACATCAGCAGCGAGGCGATGTCCTGATCGAGCTTGCCGTAGATCGGCGCTCCGAGACCGGCGGGCACGCCTTCCGCGATCACTTCGACAACCGCGCCGATCGAGGAACCGGA
Source organism: Aliirhizobium wenxiniae (assembly GCF_014201355.1). Classification (GTDB taxonomy): domain Bacteria; phylum Pseudomonadota; class Alphaproteobacteria; order Rhizobiales; family Rhizobiaceae; genus Neorhizobium; species Neorhizobium wenxiniae. The sequence continues at coordinate 720,818 of NZ_JACHEG010000002.1, read as the reverse complement.
CTTGCGGATACCGTCGAGATATTCTTCCCATACCGGCACCATTTCCGGGTCTGGGCAGAAAAACGGGTTCTGGTCGACCTGCACCCAGTCCCAGTTATTGCGGTTGATCTTGTGTTTGCCGATCTGGACGAGCGCGCCGCGCACGGTGACACCCGGCACGACCAGTCGTGCAATGCCGCCGGCGGCTACACGGGCCGCCGTCTCGCGGGCAGACGAACGTCCGCCGCCGCGGTAATCGCGAATGCCGTATTTGACGTCGTAGGTATAGTCGGCGTGCCCCGGACGGTAGCGTCGAGCGATCTCGCCGTAATCCTTGGAGCGCTGGTCGGTATTCTCGATCAGCATCGAGATCGGCGTGCCGGTCGAGATCATCGTCTCGCCATCCTCGTCGAACATCACGCCGGAAAGAACCTTGACGATATCATCCTCGCGTCTCTGGGTGACGAAACGCGATTGGCCGGGCTTGCGCTTGTCCATCCAGGCCTGGATGTCGGCATGGGTGAAACGCAGGCCGGGAGGGCAGCCATCGACCACGCAACCGAGTGCGGGACCATGGCTTTCGCCCCAGGTCGTAACGCGGAAAAGATGGCCGAACGAATTGTGGGACATGAATGCTGCCTGGCTGCAAGGGCGCTTGAACCGCCGGTTTTATCGAGGCTTTATTAGGCAAAAGCAGGGGCGCGGACAAGCCTTTCTTGCTCGCCGCCGGTACCCCTTGGGTTGAGCAGCCCAGTGACCAGTCCGGTCAATTGGCTAAGGCCCGGCGGCTCAGGCCACCGACCTTTGCCAGCCTTCCTGTGCTCTCAGCGTGAAATCGTCGAAGGGCAGGGCGCGCGCGAAGGCATAACCCTGCAGAAGATCGCAGCCGAGGTCCTCGAGCAGACTTGCGTGTTCGAAGGTCTCGACGCCTTCCGCAACCGTTTCGACGCCGAGCGAGCGGGCTATATCGATGATCGATCGAACCAGCGCGCGCTCTTGCGGCGAATGAAGGATTGGCAGAACCAGTTGCTTGTCGATTTTCAACCGCTTCGGCTTCAGCCGCAAAAGGCTGACAATCGACGTGTGCCCGGTACCGAAATCATCGATCTCCACATCGATGCCGAGTTCCTTGATCTGCTCCAGATTGGCCACGACGGCGCTGTCGCTGTCATCGAGGAAGATCGATTCCACCAGTTCGAAGGCGATCTCGCCGGGTGCGATCTGCAGGCCGCGCAGCATGTCGATCAGGTGTTCGTCATGCAGCCGTCGCGACGACACGTTGACAGAAACCCTGGGCACGGCGACACCCATCGCCGCCCACCGCATCTTGTCCTTCAGCACCGTTTCCAGCATCAGCTGATCGAGCGTCGCGGTCACGTTAAGGTCGTCTGCGATCTTCAGGAACTGGTCGGGAGCAAGCAGGCCCCGGCGGGGATGCCGCCAGCGGATAAGCGCTTCGACGCCCGTCAGCTTATGTGTGCCCGCGCTGATCTGCGGCTGGTACCAGGCGGAGAACTCATGGTTCTCGATTGCCGCCAGCAGCTCGTCCGCCGTCCGCTTATGGTCGATAATCTCCGCATGCAGGTTTTGTGTAAAGAATTCGAAGCGGTTGCGCCCCATGCCCTTGGCTCGGTAAAGCGCCAGATCGGCATTGACGAGAATACGTCTTGCGTCGACATGACTGCCATTGGCTTCGGCGATCCCGATCGATACGCCGCAGCGGCAGGAAAAACCGTCGAAATCAAGCGGCTGGCGGAACTCGGAAATGATACGGGCGGCAAGTTGCGCAAGCTCCTTCGAGCTTGCCTGGTCGTGCGCCAAAATGACGAATTCGTCGCCGCCGATGCGAGCAACTGTATCTCTTTCGGTGATATTGCGGGTCAGGATTTTGGAGGCGTGCACGAGCATCGCGTCGCCTGCGGCATGTCCCAGCGTATCGTTGATCTGCTTGAAACGATCAAGATCGAGGTGAAGCAGGGCGAATTTGCGTCTGCCGGAAGCGCGCGACAGAGCGTCGAGCTCCATGTCGAGCTTGCGCCGATTGGCCAGCAGCGTCAAAGGATCATGCAGCGCGTTGTGTTCGATCCTGCTCTTGGCAATTTCGAGTTCGCTGTTCTTGGCGTCTGCTTCCGTCTTCGCCTTCTGCAGTTCCACCGTGAGTGCCGTATCCTTCGTCACATCAAAGGCCAGCCCGATGAGTTTCTTCGAGCCGTCCTTACCCATGTGAAGCTGACCGACGGAGCGCACGTAGCGGATCGTACCGTCCGCCTGCGCTACGCGAACCACCAATGCCTCCTTCGTTTGGCCGCTGAGATACGCTCTCGATGCGTTGATCGCGATCGGCCGGTCTTCGGGCAAGAGCAGATTGAGCCAGCTTTCCTGGGTTATGATGCCGTTGGTGAAAGGGATGCCATATAGCTGGCACATGCGTGCGTCCCAGGTCTCGGTGCCCTGTCCGGGCGTATATTCCCATATGCCGCAGCCATAGGAGGCAAGTGCGAGATCGAGCTTGCCGGACAGTTCCTCAAGCTCCCGCTCGCGGCTCGACAATTCGTCCAGCGCTAGCTCGAGCTCGGCGTTCTTGACCTCGGTATTGGCCTTGGCGTCGCGCAGCGTCTGCGCCATCAGCATGTCGGCGCTCACATCCCAGACGATACCGGTCATGCGGTGGCTGCCGTCGATGTTTTCGTAACGTGCGCCGGCGGATCTCAGGTGCCGAACCTCGCCGTCAGCCAAGGTTATGCGATAGGTTTCGGTGCAGGATTCGTAGAGCCGCGCCCATTTCAGGAAATGGGCTTCCGCCTTCGCTCTGTCTTCAATGGCCACGTGCTGCAGCAACCCCTTCAGTCGCTGCACATCCTGGGGAGAGTTTACGCCGTGAAGCAGTCTGGCACGTCGGTCCAAGAATAGTTGTAGTCCATCGCCGCTGACCTCCCATATGCCGATGTTGGAGGCCTCCATCGCGAGATTGAAGCGCTGCGAAAGATCAAGAAGGCTGGATTCACGCGTTTTCAGTTCGGCAATATTTCGGTTGCGCTCGGAAAGCAGCCCGGTCGCCACCACGATTGGCACGATGAGCGCAACCGCACCGAATGCAAGAAATAGCCGGAAGTGATACTGGTTTTCCGGGGGGGGTAGCCCAGCCGCTCTTCGGGGCAAGTGAAAGATCCCAGCGCGAGCCGGCAATCTCCAGCGTCTTGGTCAACGGCGATTGATCGTCGACCGTGTCATCGCCGAAAAACGCCAAATAGTCTGGTTTCGCCCTGTCTCGCAGCGAGAAGTTTACGTTTGTAAGATCGACCGGGCTGGGCCTGCCCGCGTCATCGTCGACGATCATTCCCGCTTCCTTCAGAAGCTCAGCCTTGTCGATGACGATGGCAAGCGCGCCCCAGGGCTGGCGAAGCGTTTGATCGTCCAGCACAATCGGTACGACCAGCGTCAAATGGTTCTCCTGCGAACCTGTGACGATACTCGGAGACGTCTTGTCCCTGGTATCCATCAGGTCCGCGTTTAACCGTTTGACGTCGAATGGCAGCGAAGCGTCCGCGCTCGAAATACCCTCGGGTGTGTGGATCTGCGATATGGAAAGATCTGGCGCCAAGGCTACCGCGGTAAAATGCCGATGATTGTCGAATGTTGCCTCGACGAGATGTCTAAGGTGGTCTGAGGTTGCATTCCGTTCGCGCAGAAGACGCTGTGCAAGCGCTTGCGCATCTTTGATGTCGGTCTCGATGCGCCCGGTCAGGTTACGCGACACAGCAGAGGCTGTGTTTTCCACATCTGCGCGCAAGGCGGCACGCCCGAATTCGGTATTGCGCCGATCAAGACCTAGTGCGATCGCAAATATGCAAAGCGAAATTGTTAACGCCGCAAGCAGGGAAATTGGATTCGAGGCAATGATATTGTGCCAGTTTAAATAGTGTGGCGGCCTGAATTTCACCTGCTGAATGCCCTTCTCTAACCCGGGATGCCCGAGAAATAGTGTATTGGCGGGGTGTTAATTTATCATTTCGCGATACAGCGTGTTTCGAGCCACGAATTATGTTTAATCAATACTTGACTTCGATGTTTTGAATTTGATGGGGAAAGTTGAAAAAAGGTATTTGTTATATTTTTGTTAATAATAATGCCTCGTTTCACGCGCGAAATGCCATGATCAAGGGCAACTTTTGCCACATTCTGAGGGCTATCTTTGCTTCGAAACGAAACACACGGACCTCGTCAAAGGCCTCCAAGATGCGCATGCTCATCGCCACGCTGCTCGCTACCGCAAGTATCTTCTCGCCGCTCAACAGCTTCGCTCAGAGCGCGGATATCGAGGCGACAATCAAGAAGGTGGACGTCAATGCGCTGAGCTTGACGCTTGATGACGGCAAGACCTACAAGGTTCCGGAAGAGTTTAATTTCGAAGGATTGAAGGCAGGCGTAAAGGTTCTGGTCTTCTATACCATGATAGACGGCAGCCGTATCGTCGACGATCTGGAAATCGTTTGATAGCGGGGTGAGAGAATGCGGGCGCTTTCAACGTATTTGACGCCCGTTCAGCTTAAATCCAGGTGATCGAACCTTTGGCAACCGTTCCGTCATCCGCATCACCGTCACTCAACTCGATCCTGACGATACGGTCCTGATGGATCGGCATGTTGGCGGCTTCATTTTCATCGACATTGCCTATGATGCGGAAAAGCGAGCGAAGCACTCCGCCGTGGCTGACGGAAATCGTCGGTCCCTTCAGCGAAGCGAGCCATGCGCCTATACGCCAGGAAAGGATTTCATAACTCTCGGCATCTTCGCCCGGTGGAATGAAGCTCCACTTGTTTTTTGAACGTTCCCGCAGTCGCTCCGGAGCCGTCTTCTTTATCTCGGCGGTGGTAAAACCTTCCCAGTCACCGAACGAAAGCTCTTTCAGGAGTTCATCTGTACGGTAGCCCGCCGGGTCCAAGCCCATGGCTGTCCGTATGCGTTCCATTGTCTCCCTTGTGCGCCAAAGGGGGCTAGCAACGAAATCGAACCCGTCGGCTGAACCGACGAGTTCGCGAAGCGTTTCACCGTTACGGCTAGCCTGTCCACGCCCGATCGCATTGATCGGTATGTCCTTCTGTCCCTGCAGGCGGCCTTCGGCATTCCAGTCCGTTTGGCCGTGGCGGATCACATAGATAAGCACGGCAAACTTCCCTTAGTCCTTGATGACCGAAATGTCCGGGGCGTCGACCGCCTTCATGCCGATCGTGTGATATCCGCTGTCGGCGTGGTGTACTTCACCGGTCACCGAGCGCGACAGGTCCGACAGCATGTAGAGACCGACGTCACCGATTTCCTCGATGGTGACGGTACGGCGCAGCGGCGCATTATACTCGTTCCATTTCAGGATGTAGCGGAAGTCACCGATGCCGGATGCGGCAAGCGTCTTGATCGGGCCGGCCGAAATCGCGTTGACGCGGATATTCTTCGGGCCGAGGTCGACGGCGAGATACTTGACGCTCGCTTCAAGCGCCGCCTTGGCAACGCCCATGACGTTGTAGTTCGGCATGACCTTTTCCGCACCGTAATAGGTGAGGGTCAGCATCGAGCCGCCATCGGTCATCAGCTTTTCGGCGCGGCGTGCAACCGAGGTGAACGAATAGACCGAGATCTGCATCGTCTTGGCGAAGTTTTCAGCCGAGGTATCGACATAACGGCCGGTCAGTTCATCCTTGTCGGAAAAGCCGATGGCGTGAACGATGAAATCGATCTTGCCCCAATGCTTCTCGATATTGGTGAAGACCTCGTCGATCGTCGCCTCGTCGGTGACATCACAGTGGCCGGCCATGAAGGCGCCCAGTTCGGCAGCCAGCGGCTCTACCCGCTTCTTCAGCGCATCGCCCTGATAGGTGAAGGCCACTTCGCCGCCATTGTCGACGATGGCCTTGGCAATGCCCCATGCAATCGAGCGATTGTTCGCAACGCCCATGATGAGCCCGCGCTTGCCTGCCATAAGGCCGGATGCCTGAACCATTGTGTAATCCCTGACACGAAAAAATGAATGTTGCCTATGGCATAGGCCGCATCAGGGTTCAAGCATGCGTCAAATCATCAACTGTGAAGATGGCCTAAAATAGATGCGTGACTGGGGATGATGTCATCCCTTTGTCACGCTTTCCGTCTCACAGATACAGTCCGTCGCGCATCAGTCGCATCAGGTCGGTGACCTTGGCATCCGGCGTTTCCAGAAGCACGATCCTCAGTTCGACCACGAGATCGCCGCGTCCAGCCGCGTCATGAAGGCCGAGCCCTTCGATCGTGATCGTGCGGTCGGATCCGGACCAGCTGGGAATTTCGACCGTCCGCCGGCCCGCCGGTGTCTCCACCTGCGCCTCGCCGCCGAGGACGGCATCCTGCAGCGAGATGGGCAGCACGATATGAAGGTTGAAATCCCTGACGATATAGATGTCGTCGCGGGCCGCATTCAGCGTCACGACGAGATCGCCCTGTTTCATGTTGGGCAGTTTCAGGCCCTGGCCCGCAAGCCTTACCTGATGTCCGTCGGTGGTGCCCCGCTCGATCGGAACGCGAACTTCCCGGTCGTCCGAGAGCTTGATCGTTATCGGTTTCAGCGCCAGCAGTTCGGCAACCGTCACCTTCGCCTCGACCAGAAGATCCGGCGCCTTTTCGGGCACTGGCGCTGTGCCGCGGATACGCTTCATCAGATTGGCTATCAGGTCGACGGCCATCATCGGCAGCGGGGAGCGGACTTCCGGCCCCGGCGCATCTTTCGGGGTCGTTTCTTCGACCTTGGTCTCAGACGTGTCGGCATGTTCCTTGGCGCGCTCGCGTGCCTCGGGGCTGCCGCCGAAAATGCGTTCGATGGTTTCTTCCGGGCTTTCGCTCGGCTTCTTGCCCGTCTGCTGCTTGGCTTGTCCGCTTGCGGTGCCCTGGGCTTTCGCCTTTGCCGCATCGGCCTTCGGTTCAGCCTTGGCGGCGTCGGCCTTGGCAGTGTCGGACTGGGCGCGGGCAGCCTGGGCCTTTGCCAGTTCCTCCATCACCTTTTCCGCATTGGCGCGCGCAGCCTTGGCGCGCTCTGCCGCATCGCGCTGCTGCATGATCGTCTGGTGCATGTCGGCTGCACGGTCATAACGCCGGCGCCGCTCAGGATCCTTGAGCAATTCATAAGCCTGCCCGATCTCCGCGAACCGGTCCGTTGCACTCGGATCGTCGCGATTGTGGTCGGGATGAATCGTCTTGGCCTTCGTCCGCCAGGCCGCCTTGATTTCGTCTGCATCGGCGTTCCGTCTGACGCCGAGGATGGAATATGGATCACGCATCGTGAGACCACCGGTTACGCTTTTGGCGGCAGATCCGGCATAATCGCGAACCTGCCGATAATAAACTTAAACACGGGCAACACAGGGCCATCATGCACTGCTCGCTGCTCCGATTTTCTCGGATTGAGAGAGTAGAGGCGCAGTCCTGAATCAGTGGTTACAGCGCTGCTTCACAGCTGAGGCATGGTGAAGGATCAGTTAACGTGGTGTGTGGTTTGGAAACAATTGGGCCAAGGGTGACAATTTGGCTCAGCCTTGCCGGTCGAAAGCCGTCAGCATCCAGTCGCCGCTTCCGGTCATGCAGGTCTGGCCAGCAAAAACGGCGATCCCTTCATAGGAATGACGCGTGGTCTTGAAGGCACGACAGACGCGACCCTGGGCGTTGTCTTCCTGAATGACGGAAACCACGCCGGCACTGCCGGTCGCGGCATTGGCCCAGGGAAGGGGAGTGTTGCCCATTTTCACGAGATCGGCCGAAGTGACGGCGTTTCGCACAGTCGCTTCGTCGGAAAGGCTTGTCTCGGATTGGGGCTTGCCGGCAACGGTTCCCGTCGCAAGCGATCGATCGACCTTGCTCGATCCGCCAAACAGATCCAGACTACTTGTGCATCCCGCAAGCGACAGCGTCAGCGTGGCGAGGCAAATTGCAGCGCCGCTCTTGCGGCCCCAGCACTTTGTCATTTCGGTCCACTTTGATATCACTGACAACCTTGTATCCTGTCCGGCGCTTCGTCTCGGGCATGTTCGAGCAGATTGGGAGTATTTAAGTCAATATGTCTGGAAGTGAGTTAACAACCGGTGACTTCACCGAAGAATCCGAACCTTTCGCTCTTTTCGCCCGCTGGTTGAAGGATGCGGAAGGCTCCGAGCCTAACGATCCAAACGCCGTTGCGGTTGCAACGGTTGATGAACATGGCCTACCTAACGTGCGCATGGTCCTGTTGAAAGGATTTGATACGCAGGGCTTCGTTTTCTACACCAATTTCGAGAGCCAGAAGGGCCAGGAGATCCTCGGGCAGAAAAAAGCTGCCATGTGTTTCCACTGGAAAACATTGCGCCGCCAGGTCCGTATCCGAGGCCCTGTAGAAGTCGTGAGTGATGCCGAGGCGGATGCCTATTATGCGTCGCGCCCGCGTGGCAGCCGCATCGGCGCCTGGGCGTCCAAGCAGTCGCGTCCGCTCGAAGGGCGTTTTGCTCTGGAGAAGTCTGTCGCCGAATACGCAGCGCGTTATGCGATCGGTGAGATCCCGCGGCCGTCCTACTGGTCCGGCTTCCGTATCCAGCCGACATCGATCGAATTCTGGCACGACCGCCAGTTCCGCCTGCATGACCGCGTCGAGTTCCGTCGCGACGATCCGTCCGGCAATTGGAACAAGGTGCGGATGTACCCCTGAGCAGCAATTCCAGCAAAAGTGGGAGCCGGTTTTGCGTCTGGTTGCGTAAAAACTGATCCCTAGCCTTTCAGGGCGAAAGGAATACCGGAGGCGAGCGCGGCAACGTAGCGCGCCTTCTGATAATAACCATTCAACGAGACGCGCGGCAGGGCGGTTGGCCGGCCCAGGTCGGCGGCAGTCAGCATTCCAGGTTGTGTGGTAAGGCCGATCACAAAACCGAGATCGCGGGCGGATTGGAATTCCCTCGGTCCGATCGCGTCCCGGCTTCCATAGGGATATGCAATTGCTGTTGGTTGCTCGCCCGTGAGTTCCGTCAGCCATTCCGCCGATTTGCGCATCTCTCTCAAGGCTTCTTCGGCGCCAAGTCGGCTGAGCTTGCGATGTGTCACGGTGTGAGCGCCGAGCGAAACGAGCGGATGCGCCGCGAAGTCTCGCAGTTCCTGTGGCCCCATAATAAGTTCGCGGGTGATGGCAAGCGGATCGATGCCGTATCGTTCCGCCAGGAGACAGAGGTCTGAGACGGCTTCGGCCTCTTTGCGAGCCCAGACATAGCTGGCAAAGCGGAAAGACGTGTCGAGCTGCTGTACCGGCGTCTTCAAGTGCACCGTTTCAAGGCCACGCCCGAAATCGAAGCTGATGCGATCATGCTCACGCAGAAGTCGGCCCATGATCTCCCACCACAGAGGCTGCCGGTGTTCGGCAAGCCCTTGTGCGATGAAGACGGTGAAGGGCACGCCATGTCGGGCGAAAACGGGCAGTGCATATTCCGCATTGTTGCGGTACCCGTCATCAAGCGTAAAGGCTGCAAACGGCGTGGTCGAAGGGGCAGCCAGCCGTGCCGGTAAATCCGAAAGTGCTACGAAATCGTAGCCGAGTGATTTCAGCCGAAGGATCGCGGCATCGAGGAATTCCGGCGTGATTTCCAGATGCCGGTTAGGCCCGATGACCGAGGCGGATTCCGGCCTCACATGATGCATGGTGAAGATAACGCCCGAACCGCGCGCCGACTTCAACAGGCCGGCTCCGGTCGCAAGTGAGGATACCTCCAGCCCGGCGCCGATCATCCATCGCTTCAGGTTGCGACGCCAGATCGCTTTCGCTCGTTCCTTCATTGTTTCGGTTATCGCCCCGTCTGCAGATAACGAAGGCTAATGCAGACCCGGTTAAGTCTTGCTGAAGATGACATCGATCAAGCAGCTTATCAGGATCGCAAACCGTCGAGCAGCGGAAGGCCGATAATCGCGGCTGCGCCGATCAGCATGAAGCAAATGCGGCGGAATGTGGTTTCGCTGGCTATGCCGAACATCCGCGAACCGAAAGTAAGTCCGATGCCGTAACCGGGGCCGGCGACGAGCGCGATCAGCAGCACTTCCAGCGTCAGGATGCCGGTGACGATATAGGATGTCGCCGAGATGATCGTGCCGAGCGCGAAATAGAGAACCAGATTGGCGCGCACGACATTGCGCTCGATCGCACCGCCCAGCCAATAGGCGACGATCGGCGGGCCCGACATCTGCGCCGCCCCGCCGAACAGCCCGGCAAGCGCGCCGACACCAACGGTCAGCCAGGTCTTCGGCCGGCCGTGATAGCGCCAGCCGGACATCAGGAAAATGAGCAGGCCGAGCACGACGATCGAGATGATCCAGCGCAGCGTGATCGAGGGAAGCAGCGAAAGCACCGCCGTTCCCGCCGGTACGCCGACGACGGCACCTGCAAGCATGGTAAACACCTCGCGCCTGTTGGCCTTGCGCCAGCCTTCCGGCACCATGCCGAGCGTCATCACCCCATCGATGACGAGCAGCAGGGCGGACGCGATTGCCGGACTGGTCACAGCACTTGCCAGCGGCACGAAGATCAGCGCCCCGCCAAACCCTGAAAAACCACGCGCGAGCCCCGCGACCATCGCGGCAAAAAACACGAAGGCAAGTTCGCCGACGGAATGACCTGGAAGCCATGTGGCGAGAAAGGCGGAAAACGGATCAGGGGATGTCATCAAGGCGGCGGTCTGCGGTGTGAGAAAGAGCGCCCACCTGTGGCGGTTTCGCGCAGTCTGTCAAGAACCTGCAATCAGGGATGGACGCCGAAAGCCGTTTGCGATCCACCAGTGACATTGCTCTGGCGTATAGCCAAACAGATGCCCCTGCCGCCGCTCCATCTCTTCCGTCCATGGCCGCGGACCGTCCATCAGGTCGTCATAGGCCTGAAAACGCCATTCTTCGCCAGACAGGGCATAATAGACAGTCAGGAATGTTCGCCCACCGCCATGCAACGCCTTGATTTTCTCGATGAACCTGCCGCTTTCGACATGCGGTCTGAAACGGTCGCGCATGGCTTCAAACCAATCAAACCCTTCTTCTCCATCGATAATGGCAAACGGCTTGCGCCCCTCCAGCATCAGCGGCAACTCGAAATTGGTATGGATGAGATAAGGCGCTTCATAGATCCGGTGTGGCCGCGTCAGCATGACCTCGCCGTTCCATTCGGGTAGAGGCAGTTCGATTGCAGAGGTCAGAGCAATCAATTGCACTTCCTCGGGATAGAATGAGTGTGTCGCTATCTGGCTGATATCTGCATCAAGGATTGAAGCTATAACCGCCCGTTCGGCTTCAAAGCGCTTCTCGTGCGCAGAGCATCCCGTTTCCGGCGACAGGAATTTCAGAACGAATGTCTCAGGTGGCATCGCTCTCGTACTTTCGATCAAGGCCGGTATGCCCGATCTTCTTGGGGCGGCTGTCTACCGTTTGCCACATCGTCAGCCGCGCGTCGGGAGCCTCATTGCAGATTGAAATCGGCATGTGGCGGCGCAAGTCGCTGCGAAATCGTGATGCGTAGCGCTTGCCCCATACACCTAAAAAACACCGTTCTGTTTCGTCATTCCTGAAAACAACGGCACCGCCGAAAGCTGAGGAAATTCCGTCAATGTCGAAGGATCCACCACCACCATAAACGGCAATCACGCAGTCAGCGGGCGCCACACATACCAGAGTGTCGCCAGCAGGGGCGAACCCCTGGCTTCGAAAGACGTAGACGCGATGTAGAGAGATTGTCATGTCCGAAGCATATCGCCGAGATTCTGTTCGGCAACACCGAAGTTTTGCGCCCTCAAACCATCCGTCGATAAAACTTCGTATCTACCGCCATCCGGGGAAAACTTGCCGGCAGTTCTGGGGCGGTGATCTCGGAAAATCCGTTCTTCTCGTAAAACCTATGCGCGGCCAGAAACTTGTCGGTCGTACCGAGCAGGATCGTCTTCAGCCCGACAGCACTTGCATGCGCCATCAGTGTTTCCAGCAGGCGGGCGGCCACGCCGAATTCCTTGCCGCGAACCTCTGCTGCGACGAACATCTTGCGCAGCGCGGCCTCGTCATTACCGATATCTTTCAGCGAAATCGTGCCGACGATTTTTCCGGCCTTCTCCGCAACCCAGAACCCGCCTTTGCCCGACTGGTAAAAATCCGCAATGGCGGCGAGATCCGGTTGGTCTGCGGCGGTGATCGCGACACCGAATTCCTCGCGCTGGATAGGCAGGATGACGCCGATCACGCCCTCTTCGTCGCCGGAGTCAAAGGAGCGGATCACGATGTCGCTCATGTTCAGGCCTTCGTTCCGCCGACGGTGACCTGATCCATGCGCAGATGCGGCTGACCGACACCGACCGGAACCCACTGGCCGGCCTTGCCGCAATTGCCGATACCGGTATCGAGCTTCATGTCGTTACCGACCATCGAGACGCGCTTCATCGCATCCGGCCCGTTGCCGATCAGCATGGCGCCCTTGATCGCTGGGCCGATCTTGCCGTCTTCGATCAGATAGGCCTCGGTGCAGCCGAAGACGAACTTGCCGGACGTGATATCCACCTGACCGCCGCCGAAGGAAACGGCATAAACGCCTTTCTTCACCGACGCGATGATTTCTTCCGGGGTTTTGTCGCCACCGAGCATGTAGGTGTTAGTCATCCGCGGCATCGGCACGGAGCTGTAACCCTGGCGGCGGCCATTGCCTGTCGGCTTCATGCCCATCAGCCGGGCATTCTGCCGGTCCTGCATGTAACCTACGAGCTTTCCGTTCTCGATCAGCACGTTATAGGCCGAAGGCGTGCCTTCGTCGTCGATCGTGATCGAGCCGCGGCGATTGTCGATCGTTCCGTCATCGACGACGGTGACGCCTGGAGCGGCGACCATTTCGCCAAGCAGTCCGGCAAAGGCCGAGGTTTTCTTGCGGTTGAAATCGCCTTCCAGCCCGTGGCCGACTGCCTCGTGCAGCATCACGCCCGGCCAGCCGGAGGAAAGCACCACATCCATCGTGCCGGCCGGCGCTTCGATTGCTTCGAGATTGACCAGCGCTTGACGCAGTGCCTCGTCTGCGCCGACCTGCCAGTTGCCATCGGCAACGAAATCACCGAAGCCGATGCGGCCGCCGGTACCGAACGAACCCGATTCCTGCCGGTCGCCATCACCCACGACGACGGAAATGTTGATACGCGTCATCGGGCGGATGTCCTGCACCCGGTGCCCGTCGGCACGCAGGATGTCGACCACCTGCCAGCTGGCAGAAATCGTCGCGGTGACCTGTCGAACCTTGTCATCCTTGTTGCGCAGATAGGCGTCGATATCGGTCAAAAGCTTGGCCTTGGCCTCGAAGCTAGGGGAACCGATCGGGTTTTCATCACCGTAATATTTCTTGTTGGTCCGCTGCGGGGCGCTCGCATAGGAGCCGGAATAACCGGCCGTGACCGCACGAACAGCATCCGATGCACGCTCGAGCGCTGCAGCGCTGAGATCGCCCGCATGGGCGTAACCGACAGCCTCTCCCGCCACCGAGCGCAGGCCGAAACCCTGGTCGGTGTTGAAGGACCCGCCCTTCAGCCGGCCATTGTCGAAAGTCAGCGATTCCGCCTGTGCATGTTCGACGAAGAGTTCACCGTCATCGGCGCCTGAAAGCGCCTTGGCGACGATCGCCCGCAGCTTTGCCTCGTCTGTGTCGAACAGGCTCAAGAGATCGGTGTTCATGGAAATACTCCTTGGCGGCAGTCGCTAGCGCTCAGGCCGAAATGTCTGAAAACCGATGTAGGTCTGTCGGGAGTGAGGCGCAAGCGCTGTCGAGCCTTGCGCCGCTCACGCTTTACGGAAGCGCGTCGTAACCGGGGCCGAAGCCGTTGAGTTCGACGGGAATGCCGACACGGTCCTGATCGGAGGATTCGCGCAGTGCGAAGACGGCGTTCTTGCCGGCGCGCAGGATACGCATCAGTTCCTCGTCGATATCCACTTCCACATAGCAGCCTTCCGAGAAGCAGCGGGTGAAATAGGCGCGACCGATATTGTTGTTGTCGACATAGAGCTCCATGCCGTCCTTCAGGAGAACGCCGAGCGGCGCGAGGATGCGCAGGATGCGAGCCTTTCGGTCGGCGGTCTTGAGCACGACGACCGAAAGCCCGACTTCCGGCCGGTCCTCGGCAATGACGTTCTGCATCAGCGCGCATTGCTCGGCGGAAGCGCCGGCAGGGCGATCACAGATCACCGACCACGCGCCATGGCTTTCCTTCACATTGCCAGGCTGCTGTCCGGAAGGGCCAGGGGTGGGGGCAGGTGCCGGAGCCTGCGCGCTCGGGGCGGGACCTTTCGGTGCGGCACCCGGCACCGGCGGCGTCTGTGCCGGCTGTGCGAATGCGGTAGAGACCGAGCCCAGCGAAAGGAGGGCAATAAGGCTTGCGCCGATGAGGGAGGGACGACCCATGGAAACCTCTGGTTCGAATCAATGCGGCTTATCCTGTCTTTCGCGGTGCGAATTGGAAAGCCTTGCCGAGTTTTCAGCGGAGTACGGCGAAAGTAGGACCCTGTTCAAGTCACAACGACGTCGCCAGCTTCAAAATCTGGTGGAATTTGTAAGCCGAAAGAGCATATCCTCATTTCAGGCTGCGACTCTGTGGAGGGAGGTGTGGTCTGTTACGGAGGAAAATCAACCAGAGGATGTCGCGCGTCCACAATGCGCAAAATGCCGCAGGGGCATTTGTCGCAAGACGTTGCGGATATAAGCAAACTATGGTTGAACCAAGCCTATAGCTTGGAGACTGCGTAAGAGTTGATCTGGATCACATGCGTGGGGAGAAAGTTTGTGATGAACAGGGCTTATGCGATGATGATGGCGATCATCTGTCTTATCACCGCCCCGATTGCGGGGCTGGTAAGCGCTTCGGTGGCGCATGCGGACCAACCGCATCCCTGGCAGATGGGGCTTCAGGCGCCGGCAACCGAGATCATGCACCAGATAAGCTGGTTCGAGAAGTACACGCTCTGGTTCATCGTTCCGGTCACGCTTTTCGTCCTGGCGCTGTTGATCGTCGTCGCTGTGAAATTCCGTGCCGACAAGAACCCGACGCCGTCGCGCACCAGCCATAACACGACGATCGAGATCGTCTGGACGGTGGCACCGGTGCTGATTCTCTTCATGCTGGCCATCCCGTCCTTCAATCTTCTGAACGCCCAGCTGGAAATTCCCGAGACTGACATGACGGTGAAGGCCACCGCGACCCAGTGGCAGTGGAATTACGAATATGAAGGATCCGGCCAAGGCGAGGGGGCATCGCCTGTCGCTTTCGACAGCTACCTGTTGAAAGAGCCCGATCGCGCTGCTGCCGGCAAGACGGACATAGCCGTTTATCCGCGCCTTCTCGCCGTCGACAATGAGATGATTATCCCGGTCGGCAAGACCGTGCGCCTTCTCGTGACAGCCGCTCCGACCGATGTCATCCACGCTTTCGCCATGCCGGCTTTCGGCGTCAAGATCGACGCCGTGCCGGGGCGTCTCAACGAAACCTGGTTCCGCGCCGAACGCGAGGGCCTTTATTACGGACAGTGTTCCGAGCTTTGTGGCAAGGACCACGCCTATATGCCGATCGCGATCCGCGTCGTCTCCGAAGACAAATACACCGCCTGGCTTGCCGCCGCCGCAAATGATCTGCCGGGAGCCTACAAGGCGCTTCTGGCATCTGCGGACAACAAAACTGCAGCCGGCGTCGATGTCGCTGCAAACGACGTCAAGTAAGGGGAGGCGAGATCAATGGCTGAAACGACACATCACGACGACCATTCCCATCGCGCAGCCCATGACGACGCGCATGCGCATGGCGAACATCACCACAAGCCGGGTTTTGCCGCCCGCTGGCTGTTCTCGACCAATCACAAGGATATCGGCACGCTCTACCTGATCTTCGCGATCATGGCCGGTATTATCGGCGGTCTTCTGTCGGTCGCGATGCGCATGGAGCTGCAGGAACCCGGCATCCAGATTTTCCACGGTCTCGCCTCTATCGTCTATGGTTTCGAGGGTGATGCCGCGATTGATGGCGGCAAGCACATGTTCAATGTGTTCACCACCGCTCACGCGCTGATCATGATCTTCTTCATGGTCATGCCGGCGATGATCGGCGGTTTTGCCAACTGGATGGTGCCGATCATGATCGGCGCGCCGGACATGGCTTTCCCGCGTCTGAACAACATTTCCTTCTGGCTGATCGTCCCGGCCTTCCTTCTGCTTGTCCTGTCGATGTTCGTCGAAGGACCGGCAGGCGCCTATGGCGCGGGTGGCGGCTGGACCATGTATCCGCCGCTTTCGACCTCGGGCCATCCGGGGCCGGCAGTGGATCTCGCGATCTTCTCGCTTCACGTTGCCGGTGCTTCGTCCATTCTCGGCGCGATCAACTTCATCACCACCATTTTGAACATGCGCGCGCCCGGCATGACGCTGCACAAGATGCCGCTGTTTGCCTGGTCGGTGCTGGTGACCGCCTTCCTTCTGCTCCTGTCGCTGCCGGTTCTTGCCGGTGCCATCACCATGGCGCTGACCGACCGCAATTTCGGCACGACCTTCTTCTCGCCTGAAGGCGGCGGTGACCCGATCCTCTACCAGCACCTGTTCTGGTTCTTCGGCCATCCGGAAGTCTATATCCTGATCCTGCCCGGCTTCGGCATCGTCAGCCACATCGTCTCGACCTTCTCGAAAAAGCCGGTCTTCGGTTATCTCGGCATGGCCTATGCGATGGTGGCGATCGGTGCCGTCGGCTTTGTTGTCTGGGCGCACCACATGTACACGGTCGGCCTGTCGCTCGATGCACAGCGCTACTTCGTCTTCGCAACCATGGTCATCGCGGTTCCGACCGGCATCAAGATCTTCTCCTGGATCGCGACGATGTGGGGCGGTTCGATCACGTTCACGACACCGATGATGTGGGCGATCGGCTTCATCTTCCTGTTCACCGTCGGCGGCGTCACCGGCGTGCAGCTGGCCAATGCCGGTCTCGACCGCTCGCTGCATGACACCTATTACGTCGTGGCCCATTTCCACTACGTCCTGTCGCTCGGCGCGGTCTTCGCCATCTTCGCCGCCTGGTATTACTGGTTCCCGAAAATGTTCGGCTACATGTATAACGAAGCGATCGGCAAGCTGCATTTCTGGGTCATGTTCATCGGCGTCAACCTGGTCTTCTTCCCGCAGCATTTCCTCGGCCTCGCCGGCATGCCGCGTCGTTATATCGACTACCCGGATGCTTTCGCCGGCTGGAACTACGTCTCCTCTGTCGGTTCGTATATCTCCTTCGTGGGTGTACTCATCTTCCTGTTTGGCGTATGGGAAGCCTTCGCCAAGAAGCGGGTTGCCGGTGATAACCCCTGGGGCGAGGGTGCGACCACGCTGGAATGGCAGCTGTCGTCGCCGCCGCCCTATCACCAATGGGAACAGCTTCCCCGCATCAAGTAGGAATTCCGATCCGGGTGCTGCCTTGGCAGTGCCCGGTATCTCGTCAGGATCTGAAGTGTAATGACCGTTATCGACCCCACCCATGCGATTTCGCCCGAGGAAGGAAAGCTCCTTTCGGAAGCCGATGCGCGCGATTTCTTCGCGCTGCTGAAGCCGCGCGTCATGTCGCTGGTGGTTTTCACCGCCTTCGCCGGCCTGGTTCTCGCGCCCGGTGAGATCAACCCGGTTCTGGCGATCATCTCCATTCTCTGCATCGCCGTTGGCGCCGGTGCCTCCGGCGCGCTCAACATGTGGTACGATGCCGATATCGATGCGGTGATGACGCGCACCGCAAAGCGCCCGATCCCTGCCGGCCGCATTCGCCCCAACGAGGCGCTTGCGTTCGGCCTGACGCTCTCGGCCTTCTCGGTTGTCATCCTCGGCCTTGCCGTCAACTGGTTCGCTGCCGGCCTGCTCGCCTTCACCATCTTCTTCTACGCCGTGGTCTATACCATGTGGCTGAAGCGCTCGACGCCGCAGAACATCGTGATCGGCGGTGCTGCCGGCGCTTTCCCGCCCATGCTCGGCTGGGCCTGTGTCACCGGTGGCGTATCGCTCGACAGCGTTATCCTGTTCATGATCACCTTCATGTGGACCCCGCCGCATTTCTGGGCGCTGGCTCTCTTCAAGATGCGTGACTACGGCTCCGTCGGCATTCCGATGATGCCGAATGTCGTCGGCCAGCGCTCGACCAAGATCCAGATGGTCGTCTATTCGGTCCTGATGGCGGCCGTCGTTGCCGCGCCGACCTTCACCGGTCTCGCCAGCATCGGTTACGGCATCTTTACCGGCATTCTGAGCCTCATCTTCATCTACTATTCCATCCTGGTCCTGCGTATGCCCGAGGATGACGAAAAGATGGTGCCGGCGAAGAAGATGTTCTTCTATTCGATCTTCTATCTCTTCGCGGTCTTCTCCGCGCTTCTCTTCGACCATATGGCGGCCGGTCTCGGTCGGTTCCTCGGAGGACTTCTGTGATCGAAACCGTAAAGCTCAGCGAGACGCAGAAGAAGTCACGGCGAAACCGCAATGTGGCGCTTGGCCTTGTTCTCGCAGGGCTTTGCGTCCTTTTCTACATCATCACGCTCGTCAAGGTCGGCGGGTTCTGGAACTAGGCCGGTAGACGGAGCCGAATGGAGCTAAGGGAGGAGCGACATGGCAGGCGGAATTCAGGGCGGTCAGACAAGGCAGGCGAAACGGGTCAGCAATGCCTCGATCTTTGCCGGTTGCGCCGTCTTCGTTATCGGCATGGTCGGTGCGGCTTACGCGTCGGTTCCGCTCTACCGTCTTTTCTGTCAGGTCACCGGCTATAACGGCACCACCCAGCGCGTCGAACAATATTCGTCAACCGTGCTTAACCGCACCATGCAGGTCACCTTCGATGCCAACATATCGAGCGGCCTGAACTGGGATTTCAAGGCGGCGAAAACGGTACAGCCGAAGATCGGCGAGACCATCCAGGTCGAATATACGGCGACCAATCGCTCGCCGGTCGCCACCACCGGCACCGCCGTCTTCAACGTCACGCCAATGGAAGCCGGTGCCTATTTCAACAAGGTCCAGTGTTTCTGCTTCACCGAACAGACGCTGCAGCCCGGCGAAAGCGTTTCCATGCCCGTCGTCTTTTACGTCGATCCGGAGATCGTCAAGGCGGAGGAAACGAAGAATATCAGAACGATTACCCTGTCCTATTCCTTCTACCCGAGCGAACCGGCAAAGCCCGTCGCGGCGGTGAAGAAGAATGAAGTGGACAGCAAGCTTTGAGAGGAACGCCGGCGGAAAATTCCGCAGGCGGTGGAGAGGCATTTATCGGGGATTTTGACATGGCAGACGCGCATCAGAAAAATCACGACTACCACATCATCGATCCGAGTCCCTGGCCGCTTCTGGCCGCGATCGGTGCTTTCGTCATCACCTTCGGCGGCGTCGGTTACATGCGCTACCTCAAGGGCGCCGAGTTCCACATGTTCGGCCTCAATTGGGCCACCCCTTGGGTCTTCTTCATCGGTCTGGCGATCATCCTCTATGTGATGATCGGCTGGTGGGCAGACACGATCAAGGAAGGCGATGAAGGCCACCACACGCGGGTCGTCTCGCTGCACCTGCGCTACGGCATGATCATGTTCATCGCCTCAGAGGTGATGTTCTTCGTTGCCTGGTTCTGGGCCTTTTTCGACGCCAGCCTTTATCCCGGCGAAGCGATCCAGGCCGCCCGCGTCGAGGCGCTGGGCGGGCAATGGCCACCCAAGGGCATCGAGGTTCTCGATCCCTGGCATCTGCCGCTCTACAACACCATCATCTTGCTTCTCTCCGGTACCTGCGTGACCTGGGCGCATCACGCGCTCCTGCACAATGACCGGAAGGGTCTGGTCACCGGTCTTGCGCTGACCGTCACCCTCGGCATCCTGTTCTCCGCCGTGCAGGCCTATGAATATGCCCACGCCCCCTTCGAATTTGCCAATTCGATCTACGGCGCCACCTTCTTCATGGCGACCGGCTTCCACGGTTTCCACGTCCTGATCGGCACGATTTTCCTGATCGTCTGCCTGATCCGCGCCATCAATGGCGGCTTCACCCCCGAACGTCATTTCGGCTTCGAGGCCGCCGCCTGGTACTGGCATTTCGTCGACGTGGTCTGGCTGTTCCTGTTCTTCTCGATCTATATCTGGGGCGGCTGGGGCGCGCCGCTGGCGCATCTGTGACCGTTCGAGCTATTTGAGATATTTGGGCGGACGCGGTCATGCGCCCGCCTTTTTCATTTATGATCGATCGCTGCTCTGCGATCGAAATGGAGAATTGCCATCATGCGATGGATTGCTTTGGCGCTGACGTTTTTCTGCTCGGCGGAATTTGCGATGGCGCAGCAGGCCACCCTTGTGCTGGTGAGCAAAGGTGAACGCCGGATGCAGATCATGAACGGCGATGCGGTGGTCAGGACTTATTCCATCGCTCTTGGCGGCTCCCCGGTCGGGCACAAGGAAAAGGAAGGCGACGAGCGCACACCCGAGGGTAGTTACGTCCTAGATTGGCGCAACAGCAAAAGCGGCTATCATCGCTCCATTCACCTATCCTACCCGAATGCGACCGATATCGAACGCGCCCGCAAAATCGGCGAAGATCCGGGCGGCATGATCATGATCCACGGTCAGCGCAATTATTTCGGTTGGCTCTCACCGATCACCCAATGGTTCGACTGGACCAATGGGTGCATTGCCGTGACCAATGCCGACATGGACGAAATCTGGGCGCTAGTGGAGAACGGTACGCCTATCGAGATCAGGCCATGACGACCGAGATAGAGACTTCTCGCAGCAGTATTCGCACCATACTGACAGGGACTGTAGTTCTCTTCTCCCTCGCCATCCTGCTCACTCTCGGCACATGGCAGGTCGAACGACTGCACTGGAAGGAGGGCCTTCTCGCCGATATCGCCGAGCGCCGCTCGAGGGATCCCGCGCCGCTATCCGAGATAGAACAGAGGGCTGCGGCCGGTGACGACATCGAATATCGCCGCATCGCGCTTTCCGGCACATTCGATCACACGAAGGAACGGCATTTCTTCGCCACGTTCGAAGGCCGTACCGGCTTTTATGTCTACACGCCTATGACGCTGGCGGACGGCCGCAAAATCTTCGTCAATCGCGGCTTTGTGCCCTACGAGATGAAGGAACCGGCGACGCGGGCGGCAGGCGAGGTGTTCGGCGAACAGGCGATCACCGGTTACGCCCGTGCAAAACTTTCCGGCAAGCCGTCCATGCTGGTTCCGGATAACGATCTCTCCAAGAACATCTTCTATTGGAAAGACCTCGATGCCATGGCCGCAAGCACCGGGCTTTCCGACGTCATTTCCTTTTTCGTCGATGTCGATGCATCCGTTACCAATCCCGGCGGCTGGCCGAAGGGCGGCGTGACGCAATTCGAGCTTCCCAACAACCATCTGCAATATGCCGCGACGTGGTACGGGCTGGCCGCGGCGCTGCTGGCCGTGGTTTTCGCCATGTGGTGGCGCAGCCGCAAGTCCGCATCATCACCGGCCGGAGAAGCGCGATAACGACATTTTCTGTTGGCGCGCCTCGATTGCCTCGCCTATATGAGGCCTTAGGCATTTTCCAACAGCGGATGCGGAATGAACATTCAGGTCACCAAACCGGCTCTTTCGATCAGGCTTTGCGGTCCGCGCGGTTTCTGCGCAGGTGTCGACCGGGCGATCCAGATCGTCGTGCTGGCGCTGAAACAATATGGTGCGCCGGTCTATGTCCGCCACGAGATCGTTCATAACCGCTATGTCGTCGAGGGACTGGAAGCCAAGGGCGCTGTCTTCGTCGAGGAGCTTCACGAGATCCCGGAAGAACATCGCCAGCAGCCGGTTGTGTTTTCCGCCCATGGCGTGCCGAAATCGGTGCCGGAAGATGCGCAGGCGCGCAACCTCTTCTATCTCGATGCGACTTGCCCGCTGGTCTCCAAGGTTCACAAGCAGGCCATGCGTCACCAGCGTCTCGGCCGCCATGTCGTGCTGATCGGCCATGCCGGCCACCCGGAAGTCATCGGTACGATGGGGCAATTGCCGGAAGGCACGGTCTCGCTCGTCGATACGATCGCCGATGCCGAAGCCTATATGCCGGAAGATCCCGACAATCTCGGCTATGTCACCCAGACGACCCTGTCTGTCGACGACACGGCGGGCGTTATCGCCAAGCTGCAGGAACGGTTTCCCAACCTGACGGCGCCGGCCGCCGACAGTATCTGCTATGCCACCACCAACCGTCAGGAAGCGGTGAAGGAAGCAGCCCCCGGCTGCGATCTCTTCATCGTCGTAGGCGCTCCGAACTCCTCCAATTCCAAGCGTCTCGTCGAAGTGGCACTGCGGGCAGGGGCCAAGCGCTCGCTGCTCGTGCAGCGCGCCTCCGAACTGAACTGGGACGAAATCGGTAATATCCGCACGCTCGGCCTCTCCGCAGGCGCATCTGCACCCGAAGTCATCGTCGACGAGATCATCGCCGCCTTCAAGGAACGGTTTGCCGCCGAGATCGAACTGGCGATCACCGCCGAGGAGACCGAAAACTTCCTCGTCAACCGCGAGCTTCGCTCCGTGCCGTTGACGGTCGAGGATATGGCCTGGGTAAATGGCGATCGGCCGCTTGCCGCGACCCCGTAAACAGCGCGATAGGTAAGTCACCATTTCCGGGCAGGTGATTCTGCCCTCTGACCGACTGTGAGACCGCCTTGGCCGTTTATACCGACATCACCGAAATCGACCTGAAGCACTTTCTGGCACAGTATGAAGTCGGCGAGCTGACTTCCTACAAGGGCATTGCCGAAGGCGTCGAGAATTCCAACTTCCTGCTGCATACGACGAAGGACCCATTGATCCTGACGCTCTATGAAAAGCGGGTGGAAAAGTCGGACCTGCCGTTTTTCCTTGGCCTCATGCAGCATCTGTCGGAACGTGGCCTTTCATGCCCACTGCCGCTGCCGCGTCGGGATGGCGAACTTTTAGGCGAGCTTTCCGGCCGTCCGGCAGCACTCATCTCCTTCCTCGAAGGCATGTGGCTGAGAAAGCCGGAAGCCAAGCACTGCCGCGAAGTCGGCAAGGCGCTCGCCGGGATGCATCTTGCCGGTGAGGGGTTCGAGATCAAGCGGCCGAATGCACTGTCGCTCGAAGGCTGGAAGGTCCTGTGGGAAAAGTCGGTCGAGCGTGCTGACGAGGTCGAGACGGGCCTTGAAGCGGAAATCACCGCCGAACTCGCTTATCTCGAAGCCCATTGGCCAAAAAACCTGCCCGCAGGCGTCATCCATGCCGATCTTTTTCAGGACAACGTCTTTTTCCTCGGCGACGAGCTTTCCGGCCTGATCGACTTCTATTTCGCCTGCAACGATCTGCTCGCCTATGACGTCTCGATCTGCCTCAATGCCTGGTGCTTCGAGAAGGACGGCTCCTACAATG
The DNA here is from genome assembly GCF_014201355.1 of Aliirhizobium wenxiniae. Lineage (GTDB taxonomy): Bacteria > Pseudomonadota > Alphaproteobacteria > Rhizobiales > Rhizobiaceae > Neorhizobium > Neorhizobium wenxiniae. The sequence continues at coordinate 697,410 of NZ_JACHEG010000002.1, read as the reverse complement.
TCACCAAGGGCTCGGCCTTGCTTGAAGGTTATTGCTCGGTGCGTCCGCTTTCGGATGAAGAACGCGATGCCATGCCGGTTCTCGCCCGTGGTTCTGCCCTGCGCTTCTTCCTCACCCGCCTTTACGACTGGCTGACGACGCCGGAAGGCGCGCTGGTGGTCAAGAAGGATCCGCTCGAATACCTGCGCAAGCTGCGCTTCCACCGCCAGATTTCTTCCGTTGCCGAATATGCGCCGGCAATCGAGGTGGCGCCATGAAGCATGTCGAGATCTTTACCGATGGCGCCTGCTCAGGCAATCCCGGCCCCGGCGGCTGGGGCGCCATCCTGCGTTACGGTGAAACGACCAAGGAACTGAACGGCGGCGAGGCGGAAACCACCAACAACCGCATGGAGCTTCTGGCCGCGATCAGCGCGCTGAATGCGCTTAAAAGCGCCTGCGAGGTCGATCTCCACACCGACAGCAAATATGTCATGGACGGTATTTCCAAGTGGATCTTCGGCTGGAAGAAGAACGGCTGGAAGACCGCGGACAAGAAGCCGGTCAAGAATGGAGAACTCTGGCAACAGCTCGATGCCGCCAACCAGCGCCACAAGGTCAAGTGGCACTGGGTCAAGGGCCATGCCGGCCATCCGGAAAACGAACGGGCGGATGAACTGGCCCGCCTCGGTATGGCGCCGTTCAAGAAACCCAATCTCGGCAGGTCGCTGCTGGTAAAATAAGTCGCTTGCGATCCGCCAGCTGTCACACCTGTCAGGCAGGATGGCTGGGCGTCGCTGGGCCGCATCAGACCCATCTTGCCATTGCCGTGTGACTGCCTATGGTGATCGCGGCGAAATCAGGGCAAGACAACAGGAGGCTATGCATGATCCTTCACTGTGTTTTTCTGCGCTTCAAGTCGTCGGTACAGGACGCCGAAAAACAGGAAATATACGCCGCAATCGCAGCCCTCAAGAATACGTTGTCGGGCATTGTCGATGTTAAATTCGGCCCGAACATGTCGTCCGAAGGTTTGAGCGGTGGCTTTCTCGATGGCTTTATCGTGACATTCGAAAGCCCGGAGGCGCGTGACACCTATCTAGCGGCCCCGGACCATCTCACTGTTGCCGAACGCATCGTCGCCTCCGCCGATGGCGGCCTGTCGGGGCTGATCGTCTACGATCTGGCCATATAGCTCACCACTCTGGTGGAATACAAAAGGGCGCCGTTTGGCGCCCTCCGTGTTTCCGCCAATACCGTTTCGTCAAATCAGAGCTGTTCCAGCATCGCCGCAGCACCCGAAACGGTGGCCTGGCCGGGGCTTTCCTCGATATTGAGCGATTTCACCACGCCGTCCTCGACCAGCATTGAATAGCGCTTCGAGCGCACGCCGAGGCCGCCGCCGGAGAGGTCGATGTCGAGACCCATGGCCTTGGTGAAGGAGGCGTCGAAATCGGCGAGAAAGTGGATCTTGCCGAGCGCGTTGGACTGCTGCGCCCAGGCACCCATCACATGCCAGTCGTTGACCGCAACAACGGCGATATCATCGACGCCGCGTGCAAGAATGGCATCGCGGTTTTCAATGTAGCCGGGCAGGTGGTTGAGCGTGCAGGTTGGCGTGAAGGCGCCGGGTACGGCAAACAGCACGACCTTCTTGCCGGCGAAAAGACCGCTGGTCGTAACCTCCACCGGGCCATCCGCGGTCTTTTCCTTGAACGTTGCTTCCGGAAGCTTTTCGCCTACTGCGATCGTCATGTCGTCTCTCCTGCCAATGATCGCCCATGCGATCGTCCGCGGCACTATAAAGTTGGCGAATGACAAGACAAGAGAGGGCAGACAGAACTGTCGACCGGTTTGCGATCACGGCATGCGGCGCCCAGAAAGGCTCACTCGAAGGCCAGCGAGGTTTCCATGGCGCGCTTGCCGGCAAGCACGAGAATGCCCCAGTGCTTGCCCTTCATGTCATAGCCTTTCGGCAGCTTGCCGACCGGCATATCGACGGAATAACTGTCTTCGATGCGTTCGCCCTTGGTCTCGCTGAACAGCACATGCCCCTCCGGCCCGGTGACGATCACCTGCGGCTTCTTCGGTGCGTCCTTGGGCAGTTGCAGCCGCAACCGCAGCGTATCGCCATCGGCGGAAACGGAATAATGCGTAACGGCAAAATCATCGGACGGATGTTCCGGCAGCTTGCCTTCCGCATCGTTGATGATCATCGCCTCGGCAAAGGACGTGCCGCCATCTGCCTTGAGCCCCAGGTTGAACTCGGCCTGGAAGGGAATGCAGATATTGCGGCAGATGCCGATAAAGGCAGAGGCCGTGATTGCTGATGACTGGTTCGGGTTCTTCACCGAAAGCTCGAAGGGAAAGCTGACGGCCGTGTCGTAACCGATATCGCGAACGTCACCATTGTCGAAACGACGCGGCACCGGATAGGACATCTTGCTGAGGCTGACGCCGGATGTCTCGGAAAACGAGATGTGCGGCGGTATGCCCGCATCGCCTGGTTCGCGCCAATAGGTGATCCAGCCGGCCTTCGGCTCGATCTGCAGCGCGCCGCGCACGGTGCCGCGCGCATCGGGTGCCAGCGCAACGATCCTCATGCGCCCACCTTCATTGCTCACCCAGTCGGTTGTTTCCGCCCGTGCGGAGGCCGGCATGACGGCAGAGGCAAGCAGAAGCGAGGTGGCAATGAAAAGGCGGCGGGTTGTGACAGCGGTCGAGATCATGGGAACGGATTTATCCCAGCAATCTCATGCTCGCCAGCCACGTCTGATGAAAACCAATCATTTTCGGTTGAATGATGCCGTAGACTGCCCCATGTTGCCTTGGAAGGGTCGCCTGATGCGGCCGCCGCCACACGGCGCTTTTAAAGGCACACGGGAGGCTCGATGGGAATTACGGCGCTCAAAGACAAGCGTGAACGCGGATTTCTCGACGGCCAGTTCCTGATCGCCATGCCCGGTGTTCAGGACGGCAATTTCGCTCGCAGTGTTGTTTATATCTGCGCCCATTCATCAACCGGCGCGATGGGCTTCATCATCAACAGGCAGCAGGAACTCTCGTTCCCGAACGTGCTTGAACATCTGAAGATCGTCGAGGAACCTCACACCGCCTTTCTTTCGGAACAGGCGCGTTATTTCCCGGTCCTTTACGGCGGTCCGGTGGAAACGGGCAGGGGCTTTGTTCTGCATTCCGACGATTTTTCCTGCGAGTCCTCGATCCCTGTCAGTGACGAGATTTCGCTCACCGCAACCCTTGATATTCTAAGGGCGATCGCGGAAGGCCGGGGGCCGGCGCGGGCAACTCTGCTTCTCGGCTACGCCGGATGGGGACCGGGACAGCTTGAGGCCGAAATCAGCAACAACGGCTGGCTCAATTGCGCATCGCAGGATGACATCATTTTCGATCCTTGCGTTGATGCCAAATATGAACGCGCGCTGGCCCTTATGGGCGTCAGCCCGGAAATGCTGTCGACCGAAGCAGGACATGCCTGATCTGTTTCGGTGGAACGATATCCACCCTTCAGAGTTCTACTATCGCAAGGCGTTGAACAGCGTCGAATGAGATAAGGAGAACAAGGAATGGGTAGCACCAGCGATAAGATGGCAGGCAAGGGCAACGAAGTTGCCGGTAAGATCAAGCAGGCCGCAGGTGATATGACCGATAATCCTAAGCTCAAGGCGAAGGGCAACGCCCAGGAAGCCAAGGGCCATGCTCAGCAGGCCAAGGGCAAGATCAAGGAAGCGGGCAAGGATTTCGTTGACCGCTTGTAATGTCTGGGACCTGACCAAATCCCAATGATGTCGGACGGCATAGTCCGAAAAAATGATCTCCAGTCATTTGATAAACCTGTTTCGGCGCTGCCGGAGCAGGTTTTCTCTATTCCCCTCCCTCCATCGACGCGGACCAGCCCATGCGCCTCTATGACTGCGATCACTGCGGACAGCCTATCCACTTCGACAACCGGGACTGCATGAATTGCGGCTCACGTCTCGCCTTCGTGCCGGAGGTGCTTGCCATGCATGCGCTGCAGCCTGTCGAAGGCGAGGAGGTCTGGTCGCTATTCGCCAGCCCGGAGCGCAGGGTCCGGCTATGCGCCAATGCCGGTATGGATATCTGCAACTGGACGGTTCTCGCAGACGATCCCAATCCCTTTTGCCCTGCCTGCCGCCATAACCGTCTGGTACCGGATACCTCCACCGAGGAGGGATTGCGACAATGGCGGCGCATCAGCCAGGCCCAGCGTCACCTCTTTTATTCCATGCTGAAATGGAACCTGCCGCGCATCAACCGCGATGAGGATCCTGCAGGCGGTCTCGTTTTCGATTTTCTCGTTGACGAGATCCAAGCCGACGGCACGGTAAAGGCCGCAATGACCGGCCACGAAAACGGCCTTATCGCGATCCGCGCAGCCGAAGCGGACGATGCGACGCGTGAGCAGATCCGCGTTTCGATGAACGAACCCTACCGCACTATGCTTGGCCATTTTCGTCACGAGACCGGCCATTACATCTGGGACAAGATGGTCCGCGATGGCGGCAGGCTGGATGAATTTCGCGAGGTATTCGGCGACGAGACCGTAGATTACGGCGAGGCGCTGAGGCGCAATTACGAGGAAGGTCCGCCGCCGAACTGGCAGGACTTCTTCATCTCGACCTATGCCAGCTCGCATCCATGGGAGGATTTCGCCGAAAGCTTCGCCCACTATGTCCATATCGTCGACACGCTGGAAACGGCACGATCCTACGGCATGTCGATCGACCCGCGCCGGCACGAGGAACTATCGGCGGAAGTGGATTTCAATCCCTATCGCGCCGACAGCGCCGAACAGCTCGTGTCCGCCTGGATCCCCTTCAGCCTGGCGATCAACGGCATCCACCGTTCGATGGGTGTTCCGGATCTTTATCCGTTCATCCTGACGCCGGCGGTGACGGCAAAGCTGCAGTTCGTGCATGATCTGGTACAGGGTCGATAGGGTGCCGCCGGCTGACATCTCCCCCACAAGGAGGGAGATCGAAAAGAGCCGACCTTAAGCCCTCTTGGTCAGCGGAAACCGCTCCTTCAGCAGACGCAGCATGGCCTCGCTGGTAGCTGGCGGGCCGAACAGGTAGCTCTGGCCGTAATGGCAGCCCATCTTGGCAAGTTCCATAGCGTCCTCATCCGTCTGGATGCCTTCGGCGACAACCGTCATTTCCAGCCCGCGGGCCATGGCGATAACCGAGCGCAACAGGATCGCGCCCTTTTCGCTCATGTCGCTGACAAGCGTCTTGTCGAGCTTGATCATGTCGAACGGGAACTGCGTCAGGTAGGCGAGTGAGGAATAACCGGTGCCGAAATCGTCGAGCGCAAGTCTGAGCCCGGTCTCTTTCAGCTTGGCAAGGATCAGGCGAGCCTGCTCCGGGTTTTCCATCATCAGGGATTCGGTCAGTTCCAGCTTCAACTGGTGCGGATTGACCTCCGTCTTCGAAATCAGTGCTCTGACATCGTTATAAAGGTCCGCATTCAAAAGCTGTGCGCTAGACAGGTTGACGGAAACGAAGATCGGTACTTCACCGGTCTGCTCCTGCCATGAAACAAGGTCCGACGCCGCACGCTCCATTGCAAACACGCCGAGAGGGCCAATGAGGTCCGACATTTCGGCGATCGGGATGAATTCGGCAGGCGGAATGCTGCCTCGCTTGGGGTGTTCCCATCGCATCAACGCCTCGAAGCCGGCGATCTCGCCGTCCTTCAGCGATATGATCGGCTGATAGGCGAGCGACAGTTCCTTGCGCTCCAATGCGCGGCGAAGATCGGTCTCGATCTGCAGCCGGTCGGTGCCGGAGGTGCGGAAGATCGGCCGGAACGGCTCCACCTTGTTGCCGCCGCCGCGCTTGGCCCGATACATTGCAAGTTCCGCATCCGCAAGAAGCCCGGCAGCGCTTTCCTGCTGGTCGACGAAGGACGCAAGCCCGATAGAGGCGGTCAGCACAATCTCGCGATTGGCATAATTGATCGGCACCATGATGGCCTGCGATACGGCCTCGGCAAAATCGGCGATCTTGGCCGGGTCGCGTTCGGAAACCAGGATCAGGCCGAACTGGTCGCCGGCAAGCCGTGCCAGCGTATCCTGCGGTTTCATCAGGCGGCGCAGGCGCCGGGTGATCGCGATCAGCATGTTGTCGCCGGCTGCAATCCCCAGGCTGTCGTTGACCTGTTTGTAGCGATCGAGATCGATTGCCATCACGGTCGGGCGCACGGTGTCGCCGCTGGCGGCAAGCGTCAGCACGCCCTGCAGGCGATCGAGGAAAATCTGCCGGTTGGGCAAGCCTGTCAGGTTGTCGTGCAACGCATCCTGCAGCAGTCGTTCGACCGAATTCTTCTGTTCCGTCACATCGACGATCGTGCCGACGCAGCGAATAATCTCGCCATTCGAGCCGAGCACCGGCCGCGCACGGATCTGCAGCCAATGGAAATGACCATCTTCTGCGCGAATGCGGAATTCGTGATGCAGGCGGCCGCGGCGATGTTCGAGCAGCACGTCGAGCGTGGCGCGGAACCGGTCGCGGTCGTCGGGGTGGAGGCGGGGAACCCAGTTGCGCACCGGACCATGCATGGCGCCGGCCTCAAGCCCGAGACGGCCCGAAATATCCGGCGTCGTGACGACACGATCACGCGCGACATCCCAGTCCCATACGGTATCGCCGGAGCCGGTCAACGCCAGTGACTGCCGTTCCAGATCGGAGAACAGGCCCTGCTGATAGGCGCCGCCGGCAAAGGCATGCTGCATGACCGTAAAGCCGATCAGGAGAACGATCAGCACCAGACCACCGCCGAGCGCCGGCTGAATGATGTCGTTGTCGAGCTGCCCTGTCACCGTCAGCCAGCTGCCGAACAGCCAGACGAGGATTAGGGTCCAGGTCGGCACCAGCAGGATCGCCCGGTCGTAGCGGTTGAAGCCGAGATAGATGATCAGCAGGATGCCGACCGTACCCGTCAGCGCGAAGGAAAGCCGAGCGATACCGGCCGCAACGGAAGGGTCATAGATCGCCACGCCGCCGAGCAGCACCAGCCCGACGACCCAGGCAAGCGTCGCGTAACCCAGATGCACATGCCAGCGGTTGAGGTTCAGATAGGTGAACAGGAAGATGACGAGCGACGAGGCGAGCGCCACTTCCGCACCCGCGCGCCATATGCGCTGGTCGCTGGATGTGATGGTGATCAGCTTGTCAAGAAAACCGAAGTCGACGCAGATATAGGCGAGCACGGCCCAGGCAAGCGCAGCCGCTGCCGGCAGCATCGAGGTTCCCTTGACGACGAATAGGATCGTCAGAAACACCGCCAGAAGACCCGCGATGCCAAGCACGATACCGCGATAGAGCGTGAATGAGTTGACCGTATCCTTGTAGGCATCAGGCTGCCAAAGGTAGATCTGCGGCAGCGAAGGGCTGGCTAGTTCGGCAACGAACGTGATCGTTGATCCCGGATTGAGCGTGATGCGGAACACGTCGGCATCGGGACTTGGCAAACGGTCGAGCGAGAAACCTTCCGAGGGCGTGATCGCGATGATGCGCTGCGAACCGAGATCCGGCCAGAACACCTTCGATCCGACAAGGCGGAAATGCGGTGCGACGATGACGCGCTCCAGCTGCTCTTCCGAGACGTTGGAAAGTGCAAAAACTGCCCAGTCGCCCTGATGCCCGGGATTGCTGGATCTGACTTCGATGCGTCGCCGAATCCCGTCACCGCCCGCTGCTGTGGAAACCTGGAAAGCCTCGCCCTGATTGGTATAGATGTCGGTCGTGGCCGTCAGGTCGAGCGCCGTGTCGTCACGCGAGATTTTCACGGGCTCGGCGGCACGCGCACCGTTAAGCCCGAAGGCCAGAATGGCGACGATCATCAGCAGCAGAAACTTCAGGCCAAAAGCCCGATACGCAGAACTAAAACGCATACCGTCAATCATGGTCCGACCATTTTCCCGAATTCGCCGTCTTCCGGCAACCGGGAAAACATCATGTGGTCACGCCATTCGCCGTTTATTTTGAGATACTTCCGCAAAAGACCTTCCCGCTCGAAGCCGGCTTTTTCTAGAAGCCGCATGCTTTTCCAATTGTCCGGAATACAAGCTGCCTCGATCCGGTGCAACTGAAGTCCGCCATAGATATAGGGGATTGCCACTCTCAATGCGGCCAACATATGGCCTTGGCCCGCATGTTTTTCGCCCATCCAATATCCGATCATGCAGCTTTGTGCTGCACCACGGCGGATATAACCGATGGTAAGTCCCCCGAGCAGGGTCATGTCGTCCTTGCGAAAAAGAAGCATCGGCATGGCGAGACCGGAGGCGCATTCCTGGTTTGCGCGCAGGATTCGGGCGCGAAACGAGCTTTCCGTCAGTTCGTCGGCCCGCCAGGTCGGTTCCCACGGCTGAAGGAAGCTGCGGCTCTCGGAACGCAGCCGATACCATTGCTTGTAATCGGAATTATGCGGCAGCCTCAAAATATGCTGAGGCCCGGATAACTCGGGCGTGTCCGGCTGACGGGACAGAAACCGAAACACCGATCTACCCATTGTGCTTCGGAGCCTCTGTTCAGCTGGCGGCTTTTGCCTTGATGACAGGTGAGGATAGAGCCGAGGCGATATCGGACATCGGTGCGAGCTTCTCGATCGGGCCGACGGCCGAAAGGGTCGGTACGGTGTCGAAGAACAGGCGCCCTGCCAGATCGGTCAGCCGCTCGGTAGTGATGCCGGCGAGACGCTCCATCATCTCTTCGTTGGGGATCGAGCGACCATAAAGCATCATCTGTCGGGCGATCTGGCCGGCGCGGGCGGCCGGGCTTTCCTGTCCCATGAGGAGTTGCGCGCGAATTTGTGCGCGAGCCCGGTCGATTTCCACCTGATGGATCGTGTCGGCAGACTTGTGCAACTCGTCGATGATGACCGGGATCAGCTTCGGCAGATCGTCGGCACCGGTTGCCGCGTGAATGCCGAAAATGCCGGTATCGGAAAAGCCCCAGTGGAAGGCATAGACCGAATAACAGAGACCGCGATGCTCGCGCACTTCTTGAAACAGGCGCGAAGACATGCCGCCGCCAAGGATATTGGCGAGAATCTGCGAACAGTAGAAGTCGCGCATGTGATAGGCCTTGCCCTCGAAACCGAGCAGGACCTGTGTATCCATGAGGTCGCGTTCTTCACGAATATCGCCGCCGATATAGCGTGCCGCGTCAAAGACGGGCGGTGCGCTGGGCGAAGTCGGCAGGCCGGCAAAACGCTCTTCCACCTGTTTGCAGAAGGTCTGGTGGTCGACCGCACCGGCGGCCACCACGAACATCCGGTCGGTCGTGTAATTGCGTGAAAGGTAGCCGCGGATCTGCATCGGCGTGAAGCTTTTCACCCGTTCCGGTGTGCCGAGGATGGCGCGTCCGATCGTCTGGCCACGATAGGCGACTTCGGAGAATTTGTCGAAGACGACATCGTCAGGCGTATCGTTCGCCGCACCGATTTCCTGCAGGATCACATGCTTCTCGCGGCGAAGCTCTTCTTCGTCGAAGGCGGATTCCGTCAGAATGTCTGCAAGGATATCGACCGCCAGCGGCACGTGATCCTTGAGCACGCGGGCATAGTAAGACGTGGTTTCCGTAGAGGTTGCCGCGTTCAGCTCTCCCCCGACATCCTCGATCTCCTCGGCGATGTCGCGGGCGCTGCGTCGTGCCGTTCCCTTGAAGGCCATGTGCTCGAGCAAGTGGGCAATGCCATGCTCTTCTTCGGTCTCGTTGCGAGAACCCGACTTGATCCACACGCCGAGTGCCACGCTTTCTAGATGTGGCATGCTTTCGGTGACGACAGTCAGCCCGGAGGGGAGCCGGGTAATCTCTACATTCATACTATGTCTTTCCGGCGCGCCGTTACTTGGCCCGTGCGTTGCTGCCGATAAAGGTCTCGACGGCTTTCAGCTCCGGTTCAAGTATGTCGAAGCGCTCCTCCCTTTGCATAAGATCAGACAACCATGATGGAAGCGCCGGATCAATTCCGCAAGCGGATTTTACCGCAGCCGGGAATTTGGCGGGATGCGCCGTCGACAGCGTTACCATCGGGCTGGATGGTTTGGCATTCTTCGCCGCGACGAAGACACCAGTCGCGGTATGGGGGTCGAGAAGGTAACCGGTGACCGAAAGCGTCTCGCGGATCGTGGCGGCAACTTGGCGTTCGGTCGCACGTCCGGCGCGGAACTCGCGCTTGATCGCTTTCAGCGCTTTTTCCTTGATCTCGAAAGAGCCGGATTGCTTCAATCCATCCATCGAGCGGCGCACTGCTGCATCGTCACGATCATAGGCTTCGAACAGAAGCCGTTCGAAATTGGACGAGATCTGGATATCCATCGAAGGCGAAGTCGTCGCCTTGACGCCCTTCATCTCGTAACGGCCGGTCTTCAGCGTGCGCGCCAGAATGTCGTTGTCATTGGTGGCGATGACGAGGCGATCGATCGGCAGGCCCATTTTCTTCGCGACATAGCCGGCGAAGATATCGCCGAAATTGCCTGTCGGCACGGTGAACGAGATTTTCCGGTCCGGTCCGCCGAGCGAGAGAGCGGCGGTGAAATAATAGACCACCTGGGACATGATACGCGCCCAGTTGATCGAGTTGACGCCCGAAAGCTTGACCTTATCGCGGAAGGCCGCGTCGTTGAACATTTCTTTGACGAGGTTCTGGCAGTCGTCGAAATTGCCCTTCACAGCAATCGCATGCACGTTGGAAGCGGAAGAAGAGGTCATCTGCCGCTGCTGCACCGGCGAGACCTTTTCATGCGGGAAGAGAATGAAAATGTCCGTGCGCTCGCGGCCAGCAAAGGCATCGATCGCAGCGCCGCCGGTATCGCCCGATGTGGCGCCGACGATCGTCGCGCGTTCACCGCGCTCGGCAAGCACGTGGTCCATCAGGCGCGCAAGCAATTGCATCGCCACGTCCTTAAAGGCGAGCGTCGTGCCGTGGAAGAGTTCGAGAATGAAATCGTTCGGCCCGACCTGCACCAGCGGCACCACGGCCGGGTGGCGGAAAGTGGCATAGGCCTCGTCGATCATGCCGCGCAGCTTGTCATCGGCAATCTCGCCATCGACGAAAAGCGACAGGATCTCGAACGCGACTTCCTGGTAGGATTTGCCACGCAGGGCACGGATCTGTTTTTTCGAAAGGGTAGGCCATTTGCGCGGGACATACAGGCCGCCGTCTTTTGCAAGCCCGGCCATGAGCGCATCACGAAAGCCGAGAGCGGGTGCTGTACCACGGGTAGAAATGTATTCCACGACCTTGAATCCCTAATCGATTTTTGTTCCGACCGCTGATATAGACTATCGAAATCGGCGGTGAAAGACCGGAAAATGTCGGGTCGGTACCGTATCGGAAACGAGGCTGCAAAGGGTTGAGTAACGTGGTTGGCAAGTTCTCTCGCGGTTTTCTGACGTTGTCTTTGGTGGCTGGCTTAGGCGGCTGCAATTCTGCTTCGCAGGGACTGGACCTGAGTTCCAACGCTGCTCCTGCCAATGCCCAGCCGGTTCAGGCTGTCGTGCAGGCCTACTGCCCGCAGGTGGTGATGCGTGACCAGGATGCCGTCTACCGCTCCTATGCGCGCGGCGGGCAGGATAATGCTGACAAGCTTCTCTACCAGGCTTCGTTCAACGACGCGACGCGCCAGTGCACGGCAAACGAAACCACGATGACCATTAATCTCATCGCTCAGGGCCGTGTTGTGCAGGGACCAGCCGGAACGCCGGGTTCTGTCAGCTTGCCGGTTCTCGTCGAGGTGGTCGATGGCGACAATGTGCTTTATTCGCAGAAGGTGGCCTTCCCGGTCGAGATCCCGGTCGGCGGCACGCAGTTCATCTTCTCCAAGGCCGACGTCCAGATACCGAACAATGCAGGCGGCGCAACACGCTTTACGCGCGTTCGTCTCGGGTTCGACAACGGCCCGGCCAAGAAGCCCCGCCGGTCCTGATTTCGCCCCTATGAAAGAACAGCCTGTCGCTGCGGGAAACGGTCGCCATTAAGGCTCCGTTAACCATAATTCCTTAACTCATATTAGCAGATCGTTAAGGGCGCTTCGCCCTGAACGGCTCTGGGTGAGGTGGGAATGTCTGCTCCGGCGATCTCGGCGGGCGCGAAACGGCGTCTCAAGCTATGCACGGCCATCGTCTCGGTGGCCTGGCTGCTGCCGGCTGCCGCCTCGGCGCAATCCACCTGGACCGGCAGCTCCGATAATGACTTCTCCAACGGAGCCAACTGGACACCGGCAGCGCCCGGTGCGACCGGCAGTGCCGCAATCGGTTCCGGCGCACCGACCGTCTCGACGGATACGACGGTCAGCACGGTCGATGTCTCCGGCGGCACGCTGCATGTTGACGCCGATCTTTCGGCCGTCGGCGGTACCAGTGTTTCCGATCCGGGCCGCATAGAGATCTCCACCGGTGGCAGGCTTTCCTCGGATGTCGGGATGAGTGGCGGCAATCTCGCCAATTCCGGCACGCTGGATGGCGACCTGCATATGACCGGCGGCGAGACGGTCAATGACGGCACGATTATCGGCACAGCGACCATCGATGACGGCAAGCTCACTAACAATTTCGTCGTAACCGATGTCGATGTGTCGGCCGCTGCCGAATTCGTCAACAACTCGGGCGCTGAAGCAGGAAATGTTACCAGTGCCGGCACGTCGTCGAATGCCGGTACGATAACGTCACTGACCAACACGGGCGGCTCCTTCACCAATAATAGCGGCGGAAGGATTACCGGCGATACGAACGTCATCGGTGGCACGGTGACCAACAATTTCGTCGTCACCTATGTGGATGTCGCGGCTGCGGCGATTTTCGTCAACAATTCGAGCGCGACTGCAGGTGCCGTCACCAACGCTGGCACGTCATCGAATGCCGGCACGATCGCTTCACTGACCAATACCGGTGGAACGTTCACAAACAATGCCGGCGGCACAATCACTGGAACCACCGTGATTTCCGGCGGCACTTTAACCAACAATTTCGTCGTTACCGACGTCGATGTCGCGGCGGCTGCAATCTTCGTCAACAATACCGGTGCGACGGCAGGTGATGTCACGAATGCCGGCAATTCCTCAAACGCCGGCACCATCGCCTCGCTGACCAATACCGGCGGCACCTTCACCAATAATGACGGCGGCACGATCACCGGTCATGCCGTGTTATCCGGCGGTACGGTTGTTAACAACTTCGTCGTCACTGACGTCGACGTTGCGGCAGCAGCCAGCTTCGTCAACAATTCGGGCGCGACGGCGGGCGATGTCACCAATGCCGGCAGCGCCTCGAATGCGGGAACGATTGCCTCGCTCACCAATACCGGTGGCACCTTCGTCAACAATGACACAGGCACCATCACCGGCGGCGCAACGGTCGTCGGCGGCACGCTGGTCAACGACGGGACCGTTGGCGGCGCCATCGATATCGGCGTAGATGGCACGCTCGCCGGTTCGGGCGCGATCGGCGGGCTGATAGTCGGTGCCGGCGGCACATTCGCTCCGGGGCCGGGCATCGCGACAGTCGCTGTCAACGGCAATGTCACCTTCGAAGAAGGCTCAACCTATCAGGTGGAAACCGATGCATCCGGTTTGTCCGATCGTCTTGATGCAGCTGGCACGGTGACGATAAACGGCGGCACGGTGGATGTCCTGGCCGGGGCGGGTACCTATTCTCTTGCCACCACCTACACGATCCTGACGGGCGACAGCGTCACCGGCGCCTTCGATGAGATCAATTCCGATCTGGCCTTCCTCTCGCCAATCCTGACCTATGACCCGACCTCGGTCACATTAGGTCTCTACCGCAACGACGTCGATTTCGCCGATGTGACCGAGACGCGCAACACACGCGCAACGGCGGAGGCGGTCCAGTCTCTTGGGGTCACCAATTCCGTCTTCCTCGGCGTGCTTCCGTTGAACGCCCCCGGCGCCCGCGATGCCTTTTCGCAACTGAGCGGCGAGCTGCATGCCTCGCTTAAAAGCCAGTTGCTGCAGCAGGCAGGCCTTGCCCGCGAGGCGGTGATCGACCGGATCAAAGGCAATGTGCCGGTTGAGGAAATCGAAGGCGGTGCCAGCTTCTGGATGACCGGTATCGCCGCGACCGACCGCTTCGACAGCGATGGCAATGCTGCAGGTATGAATGGCCATGTTGCAGGCCTGTTTGCCGGTATCGACGCCGACGTCTCGGAGCAATGGCGTATCGGCGGCATGTTCGGTTACACGAACGCGTCTGCGGGCACCGATGCCGACTGGGACAGCTATAGTGCCGGCCTTTATGCGGCAGCGGAATGGGGAAAGCTCAATTTCACGACGGGCGCGATCTATTCGAAAAACGATATCTCCACCGAGCGGAATATCGCTTTCGGTACATTCGAGGACCAGCTTCAGGCTGACTACCAGAGCGCGACGCGGCAGGTATTCGCCGATCTCGGCTGGCGCGAGAAGGTCGGGGCCACCACGCTCGAACCCTTTGCCAACCTCGCCTATATCAATCTCGAAACCGATGGTCTTCGCGAAGATGGTGGAGCGGCGGCACTTTCGGCAAATGGCGGCACGGATGACGTCACTCTGACGACCCTCGGTCTCAGGTGGTCCACCGATATCGGCAATGCGGATCTGCCGGCGACGTTTTCTGGCATGCTCGGCTGGCGTCACGCGATCGGCGATCTGACACCGTCTTCGCGGTTTGCCTTCTCGTCTGGCAGCCCCTTCGTCATTGAAGGCGTCTCACTGCCGCGCGATACGGCCGTGCTGGAGGCTTCGCTCACCGCGCAGGTCTCCAAGACGGCACGTGTCAAGCTCAGCTATTCGGGCGAGTTCGCCCATTCCTTTGCCGCGCATGCGGCAAAGGCCAGTCTCGTCGTCGATTTCTGAATTTTAGATCGCGTCGGCCCATTCGCCGAGTGCCGCAACCACGGCCGGCAGGTCCTGCATGCGCGAGATCACCGTTTCGGCTCCGGCATCCGTCAGGCGGTCCGCATGGCTCGCATAGGTATGCGATGCGCCGGTAAAGCCGACGACCCGCATGCCGGCAGCCCGGGCTGCGTGGACGCCATGGGTCGAATCCTCGACCACCAGGCAGCGCGACGGATCGACACCGAACTGCTGCGCGCCATGCAGGAAGATGTCCGGCTTCGGTTTGACCCGATCCGGTCCAAGATCCTTGGCGGAATAGATATGCGGCGCGAAATAGGGCTTCAGGCCGACCTTGGTCAGCATCATGTCCAGCCGTGCGCTGGACGAATTGGAGCAGATGCAGCGCTGGGTGGTCAGCCGGGCGAGCGCGAATTTCACGCCGTCGATGATCTTCACATCGCGTTCCAGCCGGGCGTCGAGCAGCTTCTCTGACTTGTCGAGCAGCGAGGCGGAAAGCGGAATATCGGCTTCCTTCTCGATGCTAAGCAGGATGTTCTTCCAGGTCATGCCGGCAAAACGCTCGCCCATTTCCTCGACGCTGATCGGGTAACCGGCTTCCGTCAGCAGCTGGGATTCCACCCTTGCAGCAATGATTTCGGAATCGACGAGCACGCCGTCGCAATCGAAGAGGATGAGGTCGAAACCGCTCATGATGGAGATATACCCTTTTAAGACGTCAGCCGCCTTCTAGCGGATGGGTGCCGGAAGCTCAACCAGTACGGTCGCATGGCTGGGTCAATCGGGGTGGGAGGCTGGTCACTTCAACGTGGGGGTATCGAGCGGGAACTGCAGCAGGAATTTTCGCTCGCCTTCGGGCGAAAAGAGGACCGCACGGCTCTCCTCGCTGCGTCGCGCCCAGCCCTTGTCGAGCATATGGGCAAGCAGCGCCTTGCCGAGCGTGCCGGCCAGATGCGACCGGCGCTCGCTCCAGTCGAGGCAGGATTTGCACAAGGGGCGGCGGCTGGAGGCAAGGCTTGAAAGATCGATGCCGAATGTCGCTAGCTGCACACGGCCCTTTTCCGTCACCGAAAGGTTCTCGCCATCCGATGCGATCTCGCCATGGCAGACGAAACTGTCGAGCATCCGCACGCCGAAATCGCCGGCAAGGTGGTCGTAACAGACACGCGCCTTTCTGAGCGCCGGGTCTTTCGGTCCGGGCCGGTAGCGCAGATGTCCGCGGCTTGAGGCAAATCCCATCATCGTTTCGATCAGCCGGGCTGCGGCTTCGTCGGCAAGTGCAAAATACCGATGCCGCCCCTGCTTGCGCTGAGAAAGAAGCCCACCAGCCTCGAGTTTGGAAAGATGCGTGCTTGCGGTCTGCAGCGTGATGCCGCCGATGCCCGCAAGCTCGGTGGCGGTCAGCGCCCGCCCGCCGGAAAGCGCCGCCAGCATGTTGGCGCGGGCGGGATCGCCGATCAGGGAGGCGATCTGTGCAATGTCTGGACCTTCGTTCATGCGAGAGCTTCTAGCATGTTTTTACCATTGATACTTCGATCGCTATCGAAGCATCGTCGTTGAACGGCATGGCAAAACACCCCCGTCACGAGGAAAACAAACCAAGGGAAATGCCATGATCACCTGTTTTATCCGTTACGAGATCGACCCGTTCAAGCGCGACCGTTTCGAGCAATATGCCCGCGCCTGGGGTCAGTCGATCCCGCGCAACGGTGCCGAACTGATCGGCTATTTCGGTCCGCACGAAGGATCGGCCACAACCGCCTATGGCGTCTACAATATCGAGAACCTCGCAGCCTATGAGGCGTATCGCGCCAGGTTGGCCGCCGATCCGCTGGGGCGGGAGAATTACGAATTCGCCAAGCGCGAACGTTTCATCCTGAAGGAAGACCGCATCTTCCTCAAGAACATGTCGCTACCGCACGGTGCGCCGATGGAGAAGGCAACGAAGCCATGATCGCCGTCATTTTCGAAGTCGTACCCTATATGGGCGAGCGCCATCGTTATCTGGATCTGGCTGGCGACCTGCGCAGCGAACTGGAAAAGATCGATGGTTTCATCTCGATCGAACGGTTCGAAAGCCTCACCCTTCGCGGCAAGCTTCTGTCTCTATCGTTCTGGCGGGACGAAGACGCGGTGAAGGCATGGCGCAATGTCGAGGCGCATCGCGCCGCGCAAACTGCGGGTCGCAACGGCATCTTTGCCGATTACCGCCTGCGAATCGGCCATGTGCTGCGCGACTACGGCATGTTCGAGCGGGAGGAAGCACCACAGGATAGCCGTGAAACGCATGCCGCCTAAACCCTATCAGACTGTGTAACGGGCCTCGGCAAGGTCGATCTCGCGGATAAGCTTGCGGGCGATCTCCTCGGAGACTTTCCGGGCGCGGCTCAGGCGAAAGATCTCGTCGCGCTCGGCACGCAGCGCGGCAAGACGCAGCCGCTTGTCCACCTCTTCCATCCGCCGTGCCTCCTCGGCCTCGTCGCCGATCTTCGAGCGCCCGTCGATACGTTGGCGGTAGAGCTCCATTAGCCGCGTGCCGACTTCGCCATAAAGATCGGCATCCGTGCGGCCCTCGCTCATCGCGTGCTGCAGTTTCTCGATCATCCGGATGGCGGCCTCGGCCGAGGCGATGCGAGCCGTATCTTCTTCCTGATGGTGGTCTGGCTCCGGCGGCAGTTCGATATCCTTGAGCAGGAAGGGCAGGCCGACGCTTGCAGCAATCAGCGAGAAGATGATCACGCCTGCCGCAAGGAAGATCGCCAGATCGCGGGCCGGGAAGGGGGTGATGCCGTCATCGAGAAAGAACGGCAGCGTCAGGATACCGGCAAGAGTGATGGCGCCGCGCACGCCGGCAAGCGAGGTTGCGACCAGCAGTTTCCAGTGCGGCTTGCGGATTTCCTGGCCGCGGCGGGCGGCGCGGAACAGGGTGAAATGCAAAGACACCCACACCCAGGCGAAACGAAGTGCTGCGAGCGCTGCATTGATCGCGATCACATAGCCGATCAGCCAGATCGGGTCGACATGTCCCGTCTCTGTAACGACCCGCGCCGCACCTGAAACGATGCCCGGCAACTGCTCGCCGAGCAGCACGAATATGATGCCGTTCAGCGCGAATTGTACCGTATCCCACACGGCATTGCGCCGAACGCGGGTAATGCCGAGCGCCTTGCCGCGCAATTCCGCGTAACTCATGGTGATGCCGGCGGCGACTGCGGCAAGAATGCCGGAACAATGCAGGTGTTCGGCAACCAGATAGGCGCCGAAGGGAATGAGCAGGCTGATCAGGATCTGCGCGCCGGGATCTTCGCCGAGCTTGCGCGAAACCACATCCTTTATCCGCACCACCAGCCATGTCACGCCGAAACCGATGAGGATGCCGCCGATCGCGACCCACAGGAACGTGCCCAGCGCATCCGTGAGCGAGAACGTGCCGGTGACGGCTGCCGCAACCGCAAACCGCATGCAGACGAGGCCGGATGCGTCGTTGAGCAGCGATTCCCCTTCAAGAATATGCATCAGCCGGGGAGGGATCGGCACGCGCGCCGCAATCGCCGAGACCGCCACCGGATCGGTCGGCGATACGATGGCGGCAAGCGCAAAGGCGACCGCAAGCGGCATGGCCGGGATCATCCAGTGGATCAGAAGCCCGACGCCGACAACCGTGAACACCACGAGCCCGAGCGCCAGTTCGAGGATCACGCCCTTGTCGCGAAACAGCCCCTCTTTCGGAATGCGCCATCCATCGAGAAACAGAAGCGGCGGCAGGAATAGCAGGAAGAAGATATCCGGCTCCAGCACCACCCCTTCACCGGTAATCCCGGTGATCGCCGCCCCGAATGCGATCTGGATCAGCGGCAGAGGAACAGGAAGCGGCAGAAGCCGCGAAATCGTGCCGCTGAGGATGACGGCAAGCAGCAGGACCAGGGCTATCGTGATACTGTCCATGGTTTTTCATTCCCTGCTGTTCCAAATCAAGGCCCTGAATAGGAAAGCCGCCCACTCTAGGCAAGTGTGGAAACTGGCTGTCGAGGAGTTGGGGGCGTTATCTTCCGGCGCACAGGTTATGTTTTTCATCGGCCGCGGACTTGAAGAATTCCGCTGTGATTGCCGCCTCCGCATGTGTCGCGAATTGCCTGATTGTTTTGTGGATTTTGGATAAACTATGGTCGGCGCATTTCAGATTTTGGCTCACACACCGGTCTATGTGTGGTTCCTGCTTTCCTATCTTGTCTGGCAGGGGGTGGCCGCGACAAGGACGAGAATACGTCCGCTTTGGCGGCTTCTGACGGTCCCGTTCATCTTCATGGTGCTGGGCATCTGGCCCCTGATCGGAAAATCGGCATCGGACATAAAACTGGTCGGCATCTGGCTCGGTGCAGGCCTTCTGTTGGCGTTGCCGGGCTTCGTCACTAGTCCCAGGGTGATCGCTCGGGACGCAACGAGCCGCGAGGTGACGATTTCTGGAAGCGTGGTGCCTTTCGTCAGGAACATGACGCTTTTCGTGTTGCATTATGCGCTTGCCGTCGCGCTCGCCCTTAGCCCTGATGGGGCTCAAATCCTCACCATGGCGGGCTATGCGCTATCCGGAGGCTCGATCGGTTATTTCGCCGGCTGGGCGTTCGCATTGCGCCGGCACCTGCATGACATCCCCATTGCAAGGCATTCAGCTTAGCCCTGCGAACCGCCGTGCCATGCCGCTCCGGCATCGAAGCGGGGCGAAACCGCAGCCTCTTGAACCCCGACGTCTCCTGGGCGACGGGCCTGCTTTCCAAGGTTAGGAGCCCCTGGTCGGCCACGCCGCAAGTGCCTGTTCGGCAACCGCTTCCAGCGTCTCGCGGCTGAACCCGGCCTTGGCCTGTACTGCCATGCCGTGAAGTACGGCCATCAGATATGCCGCCAGCGCATCGGGTTTGGCCGTCTCGGGCAGGTCGCCTTCCGCCTTTGCCCGCTCCAGCCGCTCGCGAAACAGTGCTTCGCCGCGCGCGCGCACCTCGATCAGCATCTGCCGCACAGGTTCGGCATCATCCGACCCGGCCAGCAGGCCGGTGATGTTGAAACAGCCCGTATGCTTTGGGTATCGCGTGTTGAGATCGATCGCGTTGTAGAGCATGTGAGCGGCGACTTCCCGCGACGTCGGTTTCTGAAGCGCATCCGGGATATAGTCCAGATACCGCTCGTAGTAGCGGTCGAGCGCTTGGGCAAACAGCGCTTCCTTGTTGCCGAAGGCGGAGTAAAGGGCAGGTCTCTCAACTCCGGCCGCCTCTGTAAGGTCGGTGTACGATGTTCCCTCATAGCCCTTGCTCCAGAAGACGCACAGGATCGCATCCAGCACCTTCTCCACATCAAATTCGCGATGTCGTCCCATTCGATCAACTCAACTACATTTCGTAACGATCGTTATTAAACGGCTTGACGTCTGAGGTCAAATTTCATACCGATCGTTATCGTAATGGTCATTACGTAAATCAGCCTGGCGTCTTCCGACATTTGGAAACGCCTTCGTGTTTATGGAAAGGTTTCCCATGTCGAAGACATTGAAGGGCAAGGTTGCCCTCGTTACAGGCGGTTCTCGCGGCCTTGGCGCGGCAATAGCTCAAGCGCTGGCGGACGAGGGTGCTGACGTTGCGATCAGTTACGTCGCCTCCGCGGAAAAGGCCGAGGCCGTCGTAGAAAAACTCAAGGCGAAGGGCGTGCGTGCACTCGCGATCCAAAGCGACCAGGCGGATATGGCAGCCGCAAAGCCGCTGGTCGACAAGGTCGTCGCGCATTTCGGCAAGCTCGATATCCTCATCAATAACGCGGCGATTGCCGTGCAGGGCAAGACCGTCGACGATCCGGAGCTTGACACGGTCAATCTCGATCGCCAGTGGCAGATCAACGTCATGGGATCGGTAGCAGCGACCCGCGCCGCAGCGCCGGTCCTGACGGATGGCGGGCGCATCATCTTCATCGGCTCGCTTTTTGGCACCCGCATACCGGTTTCGGGTGTTGCGGATTATGCAGGCAGCAAGTCGGCGCTTCTCGGTTATGCCAAGGGTGTCGCGCGCGATCTGGGCAGGCGCAACATCACCGTCAATGTGGTTCAGCCCGGTGTCATGCCCACCGACATGGCCAAGGGCGCTCTGGGCGACGAGGTGCCGGAAGCGCTGCTGGACATGCATCCGATCCGTCGTATTGCGACGCTTGAGGAAGTCTCGGCGCTCGTCACGCATCTTTCCGGCCCGAACGGCGGCTACATGACCGGCGGCATTTTCGATGTGGCAGGCGGCTTCGCGATCTGACGGGAAAGCCCGCAATACCGGCAGGCGTTCGAGAGAGCGCCTGCCGGCCCACCTTAATCTCGCCACAGGGTTGATATCATTGCGCTCCGATATGCAGCCGCCTGTCGTCGAAAGAAAATTGAGTGCCCGAAATACCGTCCTCCGCGCGCGTGAAGAAGCGCGTCGTCCTGCATTTTCCCGGATTTGAACCGCTTGACGCGGAAAGGCACCGGACCCGCTATGAAAGGGCGATGCAGAGGACTGCGGAACTCTGGGGGCTCGACGCAGATGTAGGCACTTTGCAGCAAGAGGACGGGCGAGCCTATTTCGACATCGAAACCAGCCGCCCGGAAGATGCCTGGCGAACATCAAGTCGCTTCTTCGTGTTCGATCATGGAGCGATCGTCGATCATCTGGCCGCGCGACCGCTGGCTACGCGTCTGGTTCAAGGTTTTCGAACTGCTGCAGCCGTTGTCATGGAAGGCGGCGCCTTCGGTTACTTCCGCCACGCTTGGCGTTTTGGCCTGTTCTTTATCTTCCCGTTTCTTCTGGTTGGTCTCGGCATGGCGATCAGCCTTGCGCTGGCGACCTATCCGCTATGGCTTGGCCTCGGCCTGTGGCAGCTCCCGATCGGTATTGCCCTCGGTTACCTGTTCTTCGCAAAGCTGTTCATCCCCTGGTCGGACCGGTTCCACACCCTGCATCTGTTTTCCGACTGGGACATGGCGGTTGCCGTGTCCCGCCTCGACAACGCCATCGTCAACGACTGGATAGAGAAGTCCGCGCAAGCGGCAAGCCAGGCCTTCGAGTTGCAGGCCGATGAATATGTCATAAGCTCCCACAGCATGGGATCCAGCATGGCCGCCCAGACGATCGGCCTTCTGCTCGAAAGGGAACCCGATCTGCTGGATGGCAAGCGTGTGGTCTTCGTCACCCTTGGCGGCGCCACGCTTCAATGTGCGCTGCTGCGCTCGGCAAGCGTCCTTCGGGCCCGTGTCGGCGCGATCGCCCGTGCAAAAAATGTCACCTGGCTCGAAGTCCAGTGTCTGACCGACGTGATCAGTTTCTACAAATCCTCGGTCACCGCCCTGACCGGCCATCCTGATGCGCCTCAGCCGCGTCTGGTCTTCCTCAGGATCAAGAACATGCTGTTCGCCGAGCGTTACAAGAGGATCAAACTGGATTTCCTCAGGGTGCATCGCCAATATGTGCTGGCGTCGGACCGGCGCTCGAACTTCGATTTCGGTCTGATGACGGCCGGGCCGCTTGCCGCCGTAACCTTCAAGCGCTTCTCCGGAGAATGGGCTCAGGACGCCGAGCTGGACTACCCGGAATAAGCCGTGAACGGAGAGCCGCATTAACAAAATAGCGACGGCTTTCCCAAAGTTTTCCCGAAATAATTCAGCAGCTTCAGCATTTGGTAACCAGATTGGGTAACCATAACAGCCGATAAATTCGTTTTATGTATAGCGTAGCGAGTGTGATATGGCTGCTGTTCTTCCGCTGTCTGACCTGAAGCATCAGGTCCGTCCCGACGCATGGGTTAACTCCATTATCAAGGGTGATTGCGTTGCAGCCTTGGAAGCGCTCCCCGACCATTCCGTCGATGCGATCTTTGCCGATCCGCCGTATAACCTCCAGCTCGGCGGCACGCTGCACCGTCCCGATCATTCGGTCGTCGATGCGGTTGATGACGAATGGGACCAGTTCGCCTCGTTTGAAATGTACGATGCCTTCACCCGCGCCTGGCTGCTCGCCTGCCGCCGCGTGCTGAAGCCGGCAGGCACGATCTGGGTGATCGGCTCCTACCACAATATCTTCCGCGTTGGCGCGATTATGCAGGACCTGAATTTCTGGCTCCTGAACGATATCGTCTGGCGCAAGGTCAACCCGATGCCGAACTTCAAGGGTCGCCGGTTCCAGAACGCCCATGAAACGATGATCTGGGCCAGCCGCGATGCCAAGGCCAAGGGTTACACCTTCAATTACGATGCGCTGAAGGCCTCCAACGACGACGTGCAGATGCGCTCCGACTGGCTGTTCCCGATCTGCTCGGGCGGTGAACGCCTGAAGGGCGAAGACGGCAAGAAAGTGCATCCGACCCAGAAGCCGGAAGCGCTGCTCGCCCGTGTCATCATGGCCTCGACCAAGCCGGGCGATGTCATTCTCGACCCGTTCTTCGGCTCCGGTACGACCGGTGCCGTGGCCAAGCGCCTCGGCCGCAACTTCGTCGGCATCGAGCGCGAACAGAACTATATCGACGCCGCTTCCGCCCGCATCGAAGCGGTAGAGCCGCTCGGCAAGGCGGAACTGACCGTGATGACCGGCAAGAAGGCCGAGCCGCGTGTTGCCTTCAACGTGCTGATCGAGGCCGGCCTGCTGAAGCCGGGCCAGGTTCTGACCGATGTCCGTCGTCGTTACAGCGCGATCATCCGCGCCGATGGCACGCTGGCATCCGGCGGTGATGCCGGTTCGATCCACCGGCTCGGCGCAAAGGTACAGGGCTTTGATGCCTGCAACGGATGGACCTTCTGGCACTTCGACGACGGCCAGTCCCTGCGTCCCATCGATGAACTCCGCGTCGTCATCCGCAACGATCTCGCCAAGCTCGACTGAACCACCAGTCGGACCCCTGACCTTGGGGAGTATCGCAGAGTTCCTCTTCGGGTTTTGTACCTCTAGTCCCTGAAGAGGATGATCGGCGCCCGGGTGGCTGTACCCGGGCGCCATACTTTTTCAGAAGAAGCGGGTACGCCGCAGCCGCACGCGTCCGGCCAGAAGATCGCGGCAACCCGCCAGATAGACACCACTTTCCGTGATGCTGATGCGCACTGGGCCGTCAGCCTCGAATGTCTCGCTCGTCGCATCCGTGACCGCTCCATCCACATAGGTGATCTCGACTGTGAGGCCACGGCCGGAGCGGACAAGCGTGACACGCTTGCGCAGCCCGTCCGTCATCTCGAAGGCATAGGTGCGAGCAAATTCTTCTTCGGATGCCTCGAAGGTCTGCGTCAGTTCGTCAGGATGAGACATCGGAGACTGCAATCGCTTCATGTTGGCAAAAAAAGCTCACCGCCGCTCGCGACAATGACGGCAGCTCGAAAGGATGAAATCCACTTGCAGTTGTGATTTCGCCGGCTAATCTGGATTTGCATATCCGTCCGCCAGTGGTGAAATCCTCGGCAGGCTAGTAAAAATATTTTCACCTGTAAACTGATTTCTACTCAGGGTTTGATGGAAATGAGAATTCCACTTGAGGGCGATGTCGCCGCGAAGATAGAGGCCAAGCTGGCAAAGTTTTCGCGCGGCTGGGAAAAGCTGCAGCTGGATGCTCTGCGGCGCGCCACGTCGTTCAAGGTTCTGGTCCTCTGCGAAATGCTGGGCGGCCGCACGAAGGCTGCCGAAGCGGCGGAACTTTCCGACAATACGCTCGACAATTATCGCCATGGCATCAAGGATCCGACCTATGCCACGCTGGGCCTGATGGCGGAAAAGGCCGGTATTGCCTCGCGTTATCTCGGCGGAGACTGGTCCTTCGAAGACGACGGCATCCGCATCGACCTGTTCGACCAGGCAGCAGCCACGCGCGTGCCCTTGCCGCCCGGCCTGATGGATACCCCGTCGCGGCCCTATATCCACGGTTATGACGAGATCAGGCCGTCATCTGCCGCTGCCGCCGCTGTGATCGAGGATTATTGGGCAAGGCTTGGCCTCGATCCGGACACCGTCACCACATTGCTGGCCGAAGGCGACAGTATGGTCCCGACGATCGCCGACCAGTCTCCGGTCTTCGTCGATACCGGTGACCGTGATCTGGCCGATGGCGGCATCTACGCATTGCGGATCGAAAAGCGCCTCGTCATCCGCCGCATCCAGCGACTTGTCGGGGGAGGGCTGCAGCTTCTGGCCGACAACAACGCCTCCTATCCACCACAGGAAATCGGCGAAGCACTATCCGCCGATCTCCATGTCATCGGTCGCGTGCGCAGCGCAGCCTTCGCCTGCTGACGATAGCTGCGCCAAGCCGGTGTTACCTAGACATCGATGCCGTGAGCGATGAGATCCTGCTTCAGCTTCTCGGCGCCGGTAAACTGCACGGCCTTCCAGCCTGCGGCGCGCGCGCCCTCGACATTGACCATCGTATCGTCGATGAAGATCGAGTTTTCCGGCGTAAGTCCGAAATCCTTCGCATGCCGTTCGTAGATCGCCACGTCCGGCTTGATCAGTCCGATCTCGCCCGACACGGTGATACCGCGCGTCGAATTGAGGAACGGATACATCTTGCGTGCCTCGACAAAAGTGTCGGCCGCAAAATTCGTCAGCATCGTCACGTCATGGCCCTTGTCGATCAGCCCGAGCATGATGGCGACGCTGTCGTCATAGGAATGCGACACCATTTCGGGCCAGTATTTGCGAAATGCGCGGATATGCTCTTCCCGCTCGGGATATTGGGCAATCAGCAGAGCTTCTGCGTCTTCCCACTTGCGGCCGCGGTCCTGCTCCAGGTTCCAGTCATGGGTGCAGACATTCTGGAAAAACCATTTCCGCTCTTCGGCATCCGGAATGATGCGCGAAAACGGCAGGTTCGGATCGTAGTGAATGAGAACCTTGCCGATATCGAAGACGATGTGGTCGATCTTGTCTGCCATAATGTTTCCTGCGGTCAGTGTTTTGCAAAGGCTGTCGGAATAGCCTGAGTGATTACCTTTTTCATGACAGTCGGCAAAGCCTCGTCATCGAGCTTTTCTACAGGCACCCACCAGCCTGTCGGCTCTTTACCGGCAGGAACCCGCGTGCGGAAAACCGAAAGCCTGAGTTCGAAATGGGTAAAGACGTGGGTAATGGCGCCGCACGAATGCCAATCCGAGTAGAAGGGCGCATGGTCGACATCGGTTCCGCCATCGATCCGCGCCGTCCATGCGGTGGTCGGCACTTCGGTCATTCCGCCGAGCAGGCCGGTTTCGACGCGCCGTCTCAGCAAGATCTCGCCATTCTCGGTCACGGCGACAAAGGCTGCGCCGACGCGGATCGGCTTTTCCTTTTTCGCCGCCTTGACCGGAAAACGCTCCGGCTCGTGTTCCGCCAGCGCCAGACAGTCATCGCGGAAGGGACAGAGCGCGCAGGCAGGGCGCTTCGGCGTGCAGATCGTGGCCCCCAGGTCCATCATCGCCTGAGCGAAATCACCGGGTCGGTCGGTCGGTGTCAATTCGCGCACCCTTGCCTTCATCTCGGGCTTGGAGCCGGGTAGTGGCGCATCGATAGCATAGAGCCGCGAGATGACCCGCTCGACATTGCCATCCATGACGGCCGACGGCCGGTTGAAGGCAATCGCTGCAACGGCCGCGGACGTGTAGTCCCCGATGCCGGGAAGCGCGCGCAGTCCCTCTTCGGTATCAGGGAATATGCCGCGATAGTCGTTGGCTACCGCCTCGGAGCATTTTTTCAGGTTGCGGGCGCGGGCGTAATATCCAAGCCCTGCCCATGCGGCCATCACGTCTTCGGAAGGTGCGGCCGCCAGATCCGTCACCTTCGGCCAGCGCTCCAGAAACTTGGCGAAATACGGTTTGACCGCCTGAACGGTCGTCTGCTGCAGCATCACTTCGGAAAGCCAGACATGATAGGGATCGGCCCGTTTCCCGGCCTTCGCCGCGGACGGACTGACGCGCCACGGCAGTTCCCGGTGATGGCGGTCATACCAGGAAAGCAGTTTTGCTGCGTGGGTGAGCGTGGGTATCGGGGATAACGTATCGAGCATCGTTTGCCGTTTTAGGGGTGCGTGCCCTATACTTGGAAGATGAATGCGCCGGCATCAAGGACGGCTCAAGTCTGTGAGACCGGTTATCCAGCGATGAATTACCCATCCAAGAAGACGCCTTTCAACCGCAAGGGTGCAAATCAGATCGCCGAGATCGCCAACGGCATCATCGATCCGGTGCTGGCCAAGCGCGCCGGCATCTCGACGGCGCTTCTCGGTTCCTGGGACGAAATCGCCGGCGAGGAGTTCGCCGATTGCACCCGGCCTGAAAAGATCACCTGGGCGCGCAATGACGGTTACCGGGACGACGGTTACACGCCCGGCGTGCTGACGATTGCCTGCGAGGGCGCACGCGCGCTGTTCCTGACCCATGCCCAGGGCGAACTGATCGGCCGCATCAACAGCTTCTTCGGTTTTCCGGCCGTGCGCCAGATCCGCATCGTCCAGAAACCGGTCTCGCCGCAACTCAAGCATCCGCGCACGCCGCGCCCCTTGAAGGGTGAGCCGGCCCGCAAGCTGCATAACATGATGGAAGGCATCGAAAGCGAGGCGCTGCGCAAGGCGGTCGAGCGTCTGGGCACCGCAGTGATGCAGCAAAAGCGCACACGTTGAGGTGAAGCTGGGCTTGAGCCCCGGTTTTCCCAGCTTTCGTCACAATTCTTTGAAGTAAGTTACCTATCGGCAACTTGCCGAGGATTGAGCGCCGGGATACGGAGGTTCCAATCTTTCCTTATTTGCTCTCAAACGGGTGTCCTATGCTTTTGAACGATATGACCATGACCAGACGCGCGCTTCTCGGCGGTGTGGCCGTCACAGCGCTCGCTCTTGCCCTTCCGCTCAGCGTTACCGATGCTCTCGCTCAGGAAAAGCCGGAATCGCAGGGCGATGTCGACATGGCTGCAGCGCTGAAGCCCGGCACCCTGCCGGAAATGGCGCTCGGCAGTGCAGATGCCCCGATCAAGGTCATCGAATACATGTCGATGACCTGCCCGCATTGCGCAAACTTCCACAACGTCACCTTCGACCCGATCAAGACCAAGTATATCGATAGCGGCAAGGTGCAGTTCATCATCCGCGAATTCCCGTTCGATCCGGTCGCAACTGCCGCCTTCATGCTGGCACGCAGCAACCCGCAGAAGCCGGAAGAACTGGCAACGCCGGAACAGTATTTCGCGATGGTCTCCATGCTGTTCAAGCAGCAGCGCGCCTGGGCGGCCCCGGCTGACAAGGATGTCCGCAATGCGCTGATGCAGACGGTCAAGATTGCCGGTTACACACAGCAGACTTTCGAAGCCTGCTTGACGAACCAGAAGCTTCTCGATGAAATCAATGCTTCGGTAAAGCGTGGCGCGGATGAATTCACCGTCAACTCCACGCCGACCTTCCTGATCAACGGGAAGAAGTATTCTGGGGACATGTCGGTTGAATCCATGTCGGCGCTTTTCGACAGCATCTGATAACGCTCTCTCCATCGGGAGAGTGAGGGGCGCAGCATGAAGTTCAACAAGCTGCGCCTCGTCGGTTTCAAGTCCTTTGTCGAGCCGACCGAATTTTTCATCGAGCGCGGCCTGACCGGAGTGGTCGGGCCGAACGGCTGCGGCAAGTCCAACCTTGTCGAAGCGCTGCGCTGGGTGATGGGCGAAAACTCCTACAAGAACATGCGCGCGTCCGGCATGGACGACGTCATCTTCTCCGGTTCAGGCAATCGCCCCGCCCGCAATACCGCCGAGGTCGGGCTTTACCTCGACAATTTCGATCGCACCGCACCGGCTGCTTTCAACGATGCCGACGAGATCCAGGTCACCCGCCGTATCGAGCGGGAGAACGGCTCCGTCTACCGCATCAACGGCAAGGAAAGCCGTGCCAAGGATGTGCAGCTGCTGTTTGCAGACGCCTCCACCGGCGCGCGCTCGCCCTCCATGGTCGGGCAGGGCCGTATCGGCGAGCTGATCAACGCCAAGCCGCAGGCCCGCCGGCAATTGCTGGAAGAAGCAGCCGGTATTTCCGGCCTGCATTCGCGTCGCCACGAGGCGGAACTGCGCCTGCGCGCCGCCGAAACCAATCTGGAACGGCTGGAAGATGTCGTCGTCCAGCTGGAAAGCCAGATCGAAAGCCTGAAACGCCAGGCCCGTCAGGCAAACCGGTTCAAGTCGCTGTCCGCCGATATCCGCGCCCGCGAGGCGATGCTGCTGCATATCCGCTGGGTCGAGGCCGAGCAGGCGGAACTGGAAGCCCAGACCGCGCTGAACCAGATCACCGTCACGGTCGCCGAAAAGGCGCAAGGTCAGATGGAAGCGGCCAAGGATCAGGCCGTCGCCAGCCTCAAGCTGCCGGAACTGCGCGAGGAAGAGGCGAAAGCCGGTGCCGCCCTGCAGCGCCTGCAGATCGCCCGCAGCCAGCTGGAAGAAGAAGCAGGACGGCTGCTCAAGCGTCGCGACGAACTGACCCGTCGTCTGGCGCAACTGGCCGAAGATATTCGCCGCGAGGAACAGCTCGCCGCCGACAATACGTCTTTCCTTGAAAAACTGGACGAGGAAGAGGCCGAGCTGAACGACATGCTGGCCGATAGCGGTGCCGAAAGCGCCGAGCTCAGCGAAGCATTCGAGGCAGCGGGTGCAGCCCTTGCCGAAAGCGAACAGCTGCTGGCGACGATCACCGGCGAGCGCGCCGAAGCCGCGGCCGGTCGCAACCAGCTCGAACGCCTGATCCGCGATCTTGCCGAACGCCGCCAGCGCCTCGATCGCCAGCGGCAGGATGCGGCGGCCGAACTCGATGCCGTTTCCGAACGTCTGGACGCGCTGGATGACCCGGCTGAAAAGGCCGAGCTGGTCGAAGCCGCCGAGATCGCTCTGGAGGATGCGACCGCCGCTGCCGAAGAGGCGGAAGCCGCACTCAACTCCACCCGCGCTGCCGAAGTCTCCGCCCGCCGTCCGGTCGAGGATGCAAAGACCAGGGTCAACGGTCTGGAGACCGAAGCCCGTACGATCAGGAAGATGCTCGCTGCCGGTGCCGCTTCCGGCGATTATGTGCCGGTCGCCGAAATGATGCATGTCGAGCGCGGTTATGAGGCGGCGCTTGGTGCGGCGCTCGGGGATGATCTCGAAAGCCCGGTCGATGACGCAGCTCCGAGCTACTGGTCGGTGAGTGGCGATACCTCCGGCGATCCGCGCCTGCCGGATGGCGTCGAACCACTGTCAGCTCGTGTAACGGCCCCGCCGGAACTTAACCGCGCATTGGCGCAGATCGGCATCGCCTCGGCCGGCAACGCGCAGAGCCTGATGGCATCGCTGAAGCCCGGCCAGCGGCTCGTGACCAAAGAAGGCGCCGTCTATCGCTGGGATGGCCATGTGACCGGATCGGAAGCGCCCGGTGCCGCCGCCCTGCGCCTGTCGCAGAAGAACCGCCTGTCCGAACTCGAAGCCGAGATCGATGAAGCCCGCGATGTTCTGGCCGAATGCGAAAGCCTGCTCGCCGATGCCGTCGCCGAAATTGCGACGAGCGAGCGCATGCTTGCGGATGCGCGTGACCGGGTGCGGCTTGCCACGCGCCAGGTTGCCGATGCGCGTGAGGCGCTGGCCGCAGCCGAACGCGCCTCGGGTGATCTCATGCGTCGCCGCGATGTGGTGACCGAAGCGCTCAATCAGGTCGACACGCAGATCGAGGATGTCGATATTCAGGGCGAAAACGCCCGTATCGAACTCGAAAACGCGCCGGACCTGTCTGATCTCGACAACCGCCTGCGTGACCAGCAGGCAACCGTCGCCACCGATCGCGGGCGGCTGGCGGAAGCACGTGCCCGGTATGAAGGCCTGAGCCGGGAGCTCGAAGCCCGCAAGCGCCGTATCGCAGCTATCGCCCAGGAACGCTCGTCCTGGAAGGCTCGCGCCGACAGCGCCGCCGCCCATATCGAAAGCCTGCGCGAGCGCGAGGAAGAGGCCCGCGACGAGATCGTCGAACTTGAGGCCGCTCCCGAGGAGGTCGACGACCGCCGTCGCAGCCTGCTTTCCGAATTGCAGAAGGCGGAAGAGGCGCGAAAGCGTGCCGCCGACGAATTGGCTATTGCCGAAACCCGCCAGCGCGAGGCCGACCAGCGTGCCGCCATCGCTCTTTCCGAACTGGCGGATGTGCGCGAAAAGCGTGGCCGTGCCGAGGAACGTCTGGTGTCCGCCGCCGAGCGCCGCCATGAAAGCGAGCAGCGCATTCGCGAGGCATTGAATGTCTCGCCACCGGAGGTCCTGCGTCTCGCCGGCCTACAGCCTGGGCAGCCGCTACCGGATATCCGCGCCATCGAGCGCGAGGTCGATCGCCTGAAGATGGAGCGCGAGCGGCTCGGCGCCGTCAACCTGCGTGCCGACGAGGAACAGAAGGAGCTTTCCGACAAGCTCCAGACCCTGACCCGCGAGCGTGACGACGTGGTCGACGCGATCCGCAAGCTGCGTGGTGCGATCCAGAGCCTCAACAAGGAAGGGCGCGAGCGCCTGATCGCCGCCTTCGATGTGGTCAACGCCCAGTTCCAGCGCCTGTTCACCCATCTCTTCGGCGGCGGTACGGCAGAATTGCAGCTGATCGAATCCGAGGATCCGCTGGAAGCCGGGCTTGAAATCCTCGCCCGTCCGCCAGGCAAGAAGCCGCAGACCATGACGCTTCTCTCGGGCGGCGAACAGGCATTGACCGCGATGGCGCTGATCTTCGCCGTCTTCCTGACCAATCCAGCACCTATCTGCGTGCTGGACGAGGTGGATGCGCCGCTCGACGACCACAATGTCGAGCGTTACTGCAACCTGATGGACGAGATGGCCGCCTCGACCGAGACGCGCTTCGTCATCATCACCCATAATCCGATCACCATGGCGCGCATGAATCGGCTGTTCGGCGTAACCATGGCGGAGCAGGGTGTCTCGCAGTTGGTTTCCGTCGACCTGCAGGCTGCCGAACTGCTGCGCGAGGCAAGCTGAAATTATCGACAGTTTTTCCTGTCATAATTGTTTCTAGTCACATCTACGTTGTTTCACCCATATAGGGGATGCGCCGGATGTGGTATATGGCTATGCAGAATTACGGATTCGGCGGGGGCTGGGGGGCGTCTTTGGGCGCAAAGGCCATTCGGCGAATATGTACCCCCCGCGTGGGTTTCCTGTCCTGCGCGGAAGGCTTTGCGGGGCCGAGTGTGATCCGGCCCCGCAAAGCTTTTATCCCTCTCTCGTTCGGGTTCGCCTCAGAATTGCGCCAAATTGCCTGTTGCATAATGCTGCAGCGCACATAATCCTGCCGCCTTGATTTCCCAAGCTGTTGCAAAAGCTCCGAATTTCGGAGAAAAAGAGCGGGGAGGCAGGTATGGCGAAACGGGTTTATTGGTTCGGTGGCGGCAAGGCAGACGGCGGTGCCGTGGATGTCGCGCTGCTGGGTGGCAAGGGGGCGCATCTCGCGGAGATGGCGAGCCTTGGCCTTCCCGTACCTCCGGGACTGACCATTACCTGTGACTGTTGCCACGAATTTTTCCGAAACGGCAAAAAGATTTGCGACGACCTGAAGGCCGATGTGCTGGAAGGTTTGAAAGCCGTCGAGCAGGAAACCGGCCGTATTTTCGGCGGCAGCGAGAGGCCGCTGCTTCTCTCCGTCCGTTCCGGATCGCGCGCCTCCATGCCCGGCATGCTGGATACCGTCCTCAATCTTGGCCTCAATGATGAAACGGTGCAGGCGCT
The DNA here is from genome assembly GCF_014201355.1 of Aliirhizobium wenxiniae. GTDB lineage: Bacteria > Pseudomonadota > Alphaproteobacteria > Rhizobiales > Rhizobiaceae > Neorhizobium > Neorhizobium wenxiniae. The sequence goes on along the minus strand of NZ_JACHEG010000002.1, from coordinate 664,816 downwards.
CGGCCATGATGCCGGCGACGCCCGTTTTGCCTGGGACAGCTATCGCCGCTTCATCCAGATGTATGCCGATGTCGTCATGGGCCTCGATAACGAAATCTTCGAAGAGGTGCTGGAAGACGAAAAGGGCCGCCTCGGCCGCCAGCACGATACGGATCTGTCCGCCGTTGAATGGCAGCATGTCGTCACGCTCTACAAGCGCCTGATCGAGGACGAACTGGACGAGAGTTTTCCGCAGGACCCGCATGTCCAGCTCTGGAAGGCGATCGCCGCGGTGTTTTCCAGCTGGCACAATGCCCGTGCCGTCACCTACCGCACGCTCCATCGCATCCCCGAAACCTGGGGTACTGCCGTGAATGTCCAGGCCATGGTCTTCGGCAATCTCGGCTCCACCTCAGCCACCGGTGTTGCCTTCACCCGCAACCCGTCCACCGGCGAAAAGGCCCTATACGGCGAGTTTCTCGCCAATGCCCAGGGTGAGGATGTCGTCGCCGGCATCCGTACGCCCCAGTCGATCACCGAGGAAGGCCGGCTTGCATCCGGCTCCGAAAAGCCGTCGATGGAAAAGCTGATGCCGGAGGCGTTCCAGGAATTCCGCGGCATCTGCGATCGTCTCGAACAGCACTATCAGGACCTGCAGGATGTAGAGTTCACCGTCGAGCGCGGAAAACTCTGGATGCTGCAGACGCGCACGGGAAAACGCACGACCAAGGCCGCCATGCGGGTTGCCGTGGAAATGGTCGAGGAGGGGCTGATTACCGAGGAACAAGCGGTCTGTCGTATCGACCCGCCGTCGCTCGATCAGCTACTGCATCCGACCATTGATCCGCGCGTTCCCCGCCACCAGATCGGCTCGGGCCTTCCCGCCTCGCCGGGGGCTGCGACCGGTGAGATCGTTTTCACCGCCGAACAGGCGGTCGCGGCGGAAGCCGAAGGAAAACGTGTCGTGCTCGTGCGCATTGAGACCAGTCCGGAAGACATTCACGGCATGCACGCGGCAGAAGCGATCCTGACGACACGCGGCGGCATGACCAGCCACGCGGCGGTCGTCGCGCGCGGCATGGGCATCCCTTGCGTCGTCGGCGCTGGCTCGATGCGGGTCGATCTGCGTAACGAAACGCTGACCGGAACCGGCGGCGTGACGCTCAGAAAAGGCGACATCGTTACCGTGGATGGCTCATCCGGCCAAATCCTCAAGGGCCGCGTCGCCATGCAACAGCCGGAACTCTCCGGTGACTTCGGCAAACTGATGGCCTGGGCCGACAGGGCGCGTCGCATGCAGGTGCGCACCAATGCCGATACGCCGCAGGACGCCCGCTCCGCGCGCTCCTTCGGGGCGGAAGGTATCGGTCTTTGCCGCACCGAGCACATGTTCTTCGAAGGGGATCGCATCCACGCGATGCGCGAGATGATCCTTGCCGAGGACGAGGCTGCCCGCCGCGCCGCGCTTGCAAAGCTTCTGCCGCTGCAACGTTCGGATTTCACCGAGCTTTTCACCATCATGCACGGCCTGCCGGTCACCATCCGCTTGCTCGACCCGCCGCTGCATGAATTCCTGCCCAAGACGGAAGCCGAGATCGACGACGTTGCCCGTGCCATGGGCATGTCCGCCGATTTCCTTGCCCGCCGCATCGATGCGATCCACGAATTCAACCCGATGCTCGGCCATCGCGGCTGTCGCCTTGCGATCTCCTATCCCGAGATCGCCGAGATGCAGGCGCGCGCCATCTTCGAGGCTGCGACAGAGGCGGCAAAGGCAACCGGCGAGCCGGTGGAGCTGGAAATTCTCGTGCCGCTGGTCGGCCTCAGGGCCGAACTCGATTACGTCAAGGGCGTCATCGATGCCGTAGCCGGCCACGTCTGGAGCGAGACCGGCATGGAAATCGGTTATCTCGCCGGCACCATGATCGAGCTGCCGCGCGCTGCGATCCGCGCCCATGTCATTGCCGAAACCGCCGAATTTTTCTCCTTCGGCACCAACGACCTGACGCAGACCACATTCGGCATGTCGCGCGATGACGCGGCAACCTTCATCCCGACCTATCAGCGAAAGGGCATCATCGAACACGACCCCTTCGTCTCGCTGGATTTCGATGGCGTCGGCGAACTGATCCAGATTGCCGCAGAGCGCGGCCGCAGGACCAAGCCTGATCTCAAGATGGGCATTTGCGGCGAACATGGCGGCGACCCGGCATCGATCCACTTTTGCGAAAATGCCGATCTCGACTATGTCTCCTGCTCGCCTTTCCGTGTGCCGGTGGCGCGCCTCGCTGCAGCCCAGGCCGCTATCGCCAAACGCAGCACCTGACCCTTCAGCCGTGAAGGGGGCTCAGGATGGCGTGAACTTGGCCGTTCATGTTAGTATGCCCCTGGCGGAAAGCCTGGGGAGGGGACGATGCCGAATCTCGATCATGTCAACATCCACACCCGCGATGCGGCTGTGATGATCGATTTTTTGACCACGCTTCTCGGCGTGGAGGAGGGGTATCGCCCGCCATTCGGCATGCCGGGCCACTGGCTCTATCTCGAGGGCCATCCCGCCATCCATCTGAATGTCGTGGAGCGCCCGGAGGATTTTCCGCAAGGTATGCTCAACCACGCAGCCTTCGCCTTTTTCGATCGGAACGATGCGATCAGCCGGGCGACGGCGACCGGTTATCGTCTCGAACACGATGAGATACCGGGAGCAGGTATCGGTCAGATATTCGTCTATGGCCCCGAAGGCATCAGGATAGAGCTGCAGTACAGGCAGTAGCGGGGTCTTACGGTCTGTGAACGATCACGCGCCGTTCGACCACGATCGGCGAGTGCCAGAACATCTGGTCGTTGCGTTCCATCATCGAGCGGGTCTGTGCGCGTCGGTCGAGTTCGATATCGAGCAGGCATCGCGCCATGGCATCCGTTTTGGCACGAAAACCGTAGCCTGCGCAGGCGCGCTCGTCGGCCGCTCGCCGCTCCTCCGGTGTCATCGTCTGGCACGAGGCCAGAATGAGAAGCAGTGCCGAGGGGATGAGAATTCGGTAAAGACGCATGGTCATGCTCCATCAGGTCGCACGGAAGAGCCGCGAACAGGTATGTAGAGCATTCGACGATGAAATGCGCGGGGCATGAAAAAAATCGAGGTGGAAAAACCGGCAGCAGAGGGCGTCAGCAGTGGCCCACGATGCTTTGAGATTCCATTCTTGCGACACCTGTCCTACACAGTCTTGATTGTTTCGTCCGGAGCTTGCGCCGCAAAATGACTGTCCGTTTCGTCCGGCCCGTTTCCCAATCCGCTTATCTTGGCCGGCGGTTGGCTTTGTCGGCATTGCTGCTGTTCGTGATTGTGGCTCTGGCCCATCGTTTCGGCCCGTTGAACGAACCGGATTTCCTGGCGCTTCTGTTCCTGTCCGCAGCCATCGCTGCCGTATCCCTGCCGCTTTCGCTCGTTGGCCTTGTTCGCTTGTGGCAGGTTGGGGCCGATGGCGGCGTTGCGGCCATGAAGGGGCTGATCTATGCGGCATTGCCGCTTGGCACAGTCGCTTATGGGGCCGTGCAATATTATGCGAAGCCGGCAATTTACGACATTTCCACCGATCTGGCTGATCCGCCGGCTTTTATCTCCGAATTGCATTTCGCCCAGCGCTGGCTTCCCAGACCCCCGGTGCCTGCGGCAGGCGAGCGGCGTGCCCAGTTCGCAGCTTACCCGGGTTTGATCGGCAGGCGGTATGAGGGTGCGCTTGACCGTGTTTATGATGGGGTCCGCAAGGCATCCCTGTCCGCCAGAATTGCGATTGCAAAGACCGACGGGCTTTCGCTGGTCGAGCCTGACCGGACCGAGCGAAGCGCGCCGAAGGATGACCAAGCGCCGGTCCCGGATATCGCGCCAGTGCCGTTGCCACGGCCCGAACCATCACTGGACGGCGCTGTCGGTAATCCGACCGAGGTCGTGTTGCAGGGTGCGACCCGCACATTGATCGCCGGATTGCGGTTCGATGTTGTCATCCGTTTGCGCGAGGATGCCGAAACGACCTTTGTCGATATCCGTGTCGTCTCTCGCTATGGGCCGCATGATCTCGGTTTCGGTGCGGAGATCGCCGAGGATTTTCTCGACCGCCTCGACGCCGAACTGCTCGGGCTCTCTGGCGGCTAGAGCAATTCCAGCAAAAGTGGGAACCGGTTTTGCGTCCGGAATTGCGTTAAAACAACGCGATAGAGCCGTTTCGCGTTTCGAAGAAAGGCGGAAATGCTCTAAAGTCGCAACCGGATTGCGTAAGCAAAGCGACAGGCAATTCTGTCAGGCCGGCCGATAGATCCCGTGCAGCGAGGGTGGCCCATCGGTTGCTACTCGACCTTTTTCAAGAAGGTCTTCGATATGGGCAAGAACCGAAAGCGCTGCCGCGCCATGCAGCTTGGGATCGGTGTTCACGTAGATGGCCTTGACCATGTCGGCGATCAGTCTGTCGCCCGCCAGAATGCGTTCCATCACGGCTCGTTCCCGCATCCGCCGATGGGTCCGCAAGCCCCGCAGGAATGAAGCAGGCTCGCGCACCGGGCCACCATGGCCGGGAAAATAGATCCGGTCCTTGCGGGCTAGCAGCTTTTCGACAGAGGCCATGAAATCGGCCATGGATCCGTCCGGCGGCGCAACGATCGTTGTCGCCCAGGCCATCACGTGATCGGCCGAAAACACGATGCCGGTATCCTCCAATGCGAAGACGGAATGGTTCGCCGTATGGCCGGGCGTGTGAATGGCCGAAAGCGCCCATCCATCGCCTTCGATCACCTGCCCGTCGGCAATCGCGATATCCGGCAGAAAATCCGTATCGGCGCTTTCGGAAAAAGGATTGATCTCCCCTTCGTGCAATGGCCGTGCTGCGCGATGTGCACCTTCTGCTACCGTCAATGCACCCGTAGCGTCTTTCAGGCGCGCTGCCAGCGGCGAATGATCTCTGTGCGTATGGCTGACGAAGATATGGCTGACTTCCCGACCATCGATGGCCCGCATCAGCGCATCGAAATGCGCTTCGTTGTCGGGGCCGGGATCGATGACGGCCAGCGAGGATTTGCCGACGATATAACTGTTGGTACCGTAAAAAGTGAAGGGTGAGGAATTGTTGACCGTCAGTCGCTGAACGCCCTGCGCAATCGGTACGGCATGGCCGTAGTCCGGAGAGAATTCGGTGTCGAAATCCATATCGCTTGCCATGCCCTGCGTCTTGTCAGCCTTTTCCTTCGCCATATCCCGCTTTATTCCAAAAACTATCGCAAGGAAAATAGGCGGATGAACGAAGATAGCCGTTGAGGGCGGGATAAAGCTTTGCTAGAGGAAGCGCCTGCCGTGCGGCATTTTCATGCGGTCACGGAAGTGTTGGGGCGTCGCCAAGCGGTAAGGCACCGGTTTTTGGTACCGGCATTCCCAGGTTCGAATCCTGGCGCCCCAGCCACATTTCAGCAAAATGTGTTGGTGACCGAGGAATCCATCCGGCGGATCTGTCGCAGCACGCGATAGGGCATGCTGGCTTTGGTAACGATATAGCGGGGCGATGTCTTGCCGCCGAAGCCGGAGAACAGCAGGATCGATCCCGCGTTGACGATCCCGTCGAAATCGAAGACACGGCCCATAGCCGCCGCAGACTGGATCGCGTTCCAGAGCAGAAGCGGTACGACGCCGTTGCCGGCATCCGGTGCGCGGGTCGACATCAGGTAATAATAAGTGCTGTTGTCGAAGACGCAGAAAATTGCCGCCTTTGGCCTGCCGGTTGCGCTCTCGCGCGCGACCCAGATGTGGCCGCGTCCGTGAGTGACCGCCTGGATCGCGACCTCCTTGCAAGCGCCGAAATCGATATTGGCCTGCAGGCTCCTTTCTTCGAGATGGGCCGCAGAAAGGTGGAAGAAGGCTTCCGGATCCGAACTTTCGTAAACGTCGAAATTCTCCGCGGCACGACGGATGACATTGCGTGTCTTGTCGCGCATCGCCTTCCAGATCACGGCGTCCGGGTAAGGCTCGATCTCGAAAGTGAACTGAACCTGGACATTGTAACCCTGTGCCTGGAAGGGCAGGGCGTCACATACACCGCGATGCATCTTCTGACGGAAGGATGAAAGCGGCGGGAGTTTGCGGATAAGTTCCTGCGTGATCGAATGGCGTTTGACATAGCGATTGGCTTCGCTGCCGCCACCGTCATCGATGCCGGGGCCGAGAAAATGCGTCAGCGTCGGCATGTTGCTGCTCGTCAGGCCGTATCGGGAGTTGACCGTATAGGGAAGGCGCCCGACCGTTCGTCCGCCATCGGTTACCTCGACGAACTCGACCCGCCCGCCTGTGGCAGCTTCCAGCCACCATTGTTCGTGAAATATTGTCGGCGTCAGCTTGTTGAACGCCATCTCTGCTGCCGCTTTTAACTGACCCTGTTGGTCAATACTCTTGCTACGCGTGATCATCGAACCTAACCTCAGTACTATAGATTCTGAACTATGCCTGCTGAGTGGGTATCTGTCGGAGTTATTTAGACTGTATTTGTGGCGTCATGTTAAACGAAAATTAATTAATGTGAATAAGAGCATCCATATTTATTGATTCAAGTTTAATTGTTGCGCTGCAAATAAAATAGGTCGTGGCTTAAGTAGAAATATTAATTCGATGAATCAATGACTTGCCGACTGGCCTGTGGCGGCTGTCGGCGCGGTGGTTGTCAGAAGAATGTAGATCGCTTCGGGTTATGGGCCTGCGGGTCAGGCAAAAAGGCACAGTTTTCCGGGGGCAGGTGAGTGAAACCTGCCGCGTCCTTGCTTCAGAGCGGGATTCGATGACCGGCCGAAAAATATGGATCAGACAGCCTGACGCGTCGCGCCGATGAATTTCGGTTTTGCCATGGCGGACCGGTAGACCGTCGTCGTTTCCAAGGCGACGCGTTCTATGGTCAGGTTGTCGATGCGAATCTGGCTCTTTTCCTGCCATTCGCGAAGAGTGGCGGGATCGGCAAGGAGGTCGGCAAGGGCCGCGGCCAGCATCTCCGGTGCCGATGGAGGCACGAGTATCCCGGCTTCGCCGAATTCCAGCAACTGCGGAATCCCATCGACCTTTGTGCCAATGATGGCGCAGCGCGCCTCGCGCGCCTCGGAAATCACCAGAGGCGCAGGATCGGCGAGCGACGGCAGCACGAATATGTCCGCCGCCAGCATGTAGGGATAGGGATCTTCGAGCGAGCCGACGAAGGTGATTGCGTCGCCGCAGCCCGTCTGCCTGGCCAGTTCCCGATATTCTTCGCCCATGGGGCCGCCGCCGACGATGAAAAGCCGCGCTGCGGGATATGTGGCGTGAACGGTCTTGAATGCCTGTATGAGGTCCACGACCCCCTTGCGCGGGTGTAATCCGCCAACGAACAGGATGCTCGGATGCGCAAGATCTGCAGGCGCCGCTTGCCTATTGGCAAAACGTGCAGTGCCGATCGTGCCGTTGAGCACGACATGCAGCTTTTTCGCCGAAATTCCGCGCTGCTGCATGGAGCGGCTGACGGATTCGCTGACGGCGATCACCCTTGTGCCAAGCCCCATCAGTATGGCGCTTTTTTCAAATTCGTTGTGAACGGTGGTGACCAGCGGAATCCCGGACAGCTTGCAGACCGGATATGCGAATACGGCGCTCGTCATCATATGCGCATGGATGACGTCAGGTTTCCACTCGTTGACATGATGTTTCAATGTCGCGACCGATCGGAGAACCGTCAGAGGTTTCCGTTCGTGATTGACGATGCGGGTCGCTACATGGTTGCTTGCCAGCAGCTCGTCGAAATCGCCGCCGCCGCTGGCGATGCACACCTCGTGACCGAGCCTTCTTTGCTCGCATGCCAGATCGACTGCTGCATGGACGTGTCCGTTCAGCCGGTAAGTGTGGTTAAGAAGATGCATAATACGCATGTTCGGTTACTATCCGTTTTTACATGGAATAAGCTCAAGTCTCTTGTCTTGCTGTTCCCGACGTTCCGGATTATCTGCGGGTTCAGGGTGACGATAGCCCAAAGCCCGTTCCGCTTCTAATGTCGAAACTCTGGCTGTAGGTTGATAGTTGAATGCGCCGTGGCGGCCGAAGGACTCGATCCCGAACTGTTTCAGTCGATCGATTTGCCGGGCAGCTTCCGCCGGCGCGCCGTGCGTATAGATCGGATAGGCGTTTTTAAGGACCTGGCCGCCCTCCAGCTTCAGGTCGCCGTTAAATATGGCGTTGCTGGCAACATGCGCCCTGAATTCTGCTTCTGCAAGTTCAATGCTGGTGATCGTGTCGTTGCTGACGACCTCGACGGCGAAATATTCGCGGCCGTTATTGCGGCCATAGAAATCGGAATAGATCGTCAGCCGCTTCCATGCAGCTTCATAGGAGAAGTTGTAAAGGATGGATTGGGTAAACCCGCGATCGCCCGAGAAGCTGAAATAGAGACTGATAAGCGTGATTGTCTCTAGCGGCTTTTCCTGTTCCAGCCCGCAAAGTCGATACATGATGTTGATCGGCATGGTCGAGATCACTCGCGCAGCCGCTATCCTCTTGCCTTGTGCTGGCGTTAGGATGAACTGTTCATTGTCCTTCGCCACCTTGGATATCAGCGTACCAAGCCTGAAGGTCACCCCTTTTTCGATGAGGCCTATCTTGGCTGGCTCGTAAAGCACCGCATAGCCTGCCTTTGGCCTTGCCAGCTGCTTGTTCTTTAGATGCGGCAATTTCCTCTGGCGCATTTTCCGGAGCAAGCCTCGCAGCGACGAGTGCTCCTTGATCCACATCATGCGCTTTTCGGCCAGTTCCAGGTCGATATGTTCGGGTGGAACGCCGTAAAAGCGTGCCATATAGTTCTCCAGCCCAGAACGCTTGAGCAGGTAGCCGCCGATCCAGAACCTGGCGAAATCCTTGGCGTTGCGCAGCCGACGGCGCCGGATCCGCGCATGGATGATGGAGAGGGCAATTCGGCAGATACCAACCGGGCCGGCGCGAAGGATGTCGTCAACGATCGAAATCGGGTAGCGCGTAATCTTCCTCTGAGGGTTGAGCCTTCCCCACGTCGGATGGATATGAACGTAATGTTCGAGCAGTTCCGGAAAATGCTTTAGCAGTGGGGAGTCATCCTGAAAGATCAGGCTGCCGATGTCGAAGGTGAAGCCATTGGCCGACCAGTCGATGTGGTTTCCGCCAATGTGTTGATATTCGTCGACAATCGCAATGCGCGTGCTGTTTTGTCGAAGGAGTACGGATGCAGCAACAAGGCCGGTTATGCCCGCGCCCAGGATGATTGCATCGTAGACGTCAGCTTCGGATGCCGTTTCCGGCTGCAACTTGTAAGAATCAAGCATCGATTCTCCCCCATAGTTGGCCAGAAGGCTAACAATACTTTCAATAAATATCACATATATCAAATCCGCACTATAATTACTGGGGTGTCAATGCAGGAAATGCACAATAAGTTTGAATTTAACAATTCATAAATCACGACATATTTCGAGATATCTTTGATTTCAGTATAGATTATCGGCCGTTTGTGTGTATCGTTGATCTAGTCGAAAGGTCTGTTGGCGCTCTTTATCGACATCTATCGATCGGTGACGCTCCGCTTCGACTAGGTTGAATTCGCGTCTGTCACATCTTCCGTGCCGGTTCTTCGTGTCGGACGGAAGGGCGTTTTCTAGGTAAGTGAGCCTTGTTCTCGAAGGCTTGCTGACGGTCTCTTTTGTTTGAGGGTTGGGTCGTCGATGCTTGCATTTGCCACGTTAAGAGGCGCGTCCTGGCTGATCTTCTCGCGCCTGTTCGGCCGCGTTGTCGACTTTATCAATCTTCTCATCCTGGCGCGCCTGCTCGTGCCCGCCGATTTCGGCGTCACGGCTTTGGCCATGGCGCTGGTGCTGATTATCGACAGTATATTGGAGGTGCCGGTTACCCAGGCACTCGTGCGCCTTCCCACGATAGACAAGCAGCATCTGGATACGGGCTTCACGCTCGCCGTTCTGCGAGGCATCGCTGTTGCGGCGCTCACAATCGGCTGCGCGTGGCCATATTCTTGGATCAATGGTGATCCGGAGCTGGTACCCGTTGTCTGTATTCTGGCGATCGGCACGGTGGTCAAGGGGCTCTACAGTCCGGCAATGGTCTACTTCGCCCGCAATATCGATTTCCGCCCGACCTTTATTGCCGAGACGACCAGTAAGGTCTGCGGCCTGATCGCCGCAATCGTCATCGTCTATACGGAGGGCGGTTATTGGGCGCTCGTCGCCAATTACGTCGTCGCGGCAAGCGTAACGACAATAATGTCCTATGTTTTTGCCCGCTATCGCCCGGCTCTCTCTCTTCAGCGTCTTGGTGATTTTGCCGGTTTCATGGGGTGGTTCACCGCATCGCAGGTCGTGTCTGCGCTGAACTGGCAATATGACCGGCTGATGATCGGTGCATATGTTCCGAAAGCTTTGCTTGGCCGCTATACGGTGGCGAATGACGTTTCGTTGATACCGACGCAAAGCTTCATCGGTCCGGCTCTGCAGCCTCTGATGTCTGCATTTTCGAAGATGAGTTCGGACCGGGCAAGGGTCGGCCAGGCATTTCTGAAGGCAATCCGCATCGCCATGCTGATCTGCGTGCCTGCCACGCTCGGCATCGCCCTGACGGCGGATCTGGTCACTAATCTTCTGCTCGGGCCGAAATGGGCCGAGGCTGCCCCTTATCTGGCCATGCTGTCCATCTCCATGCTGCCGGTGCCTTATTTCCAGACGCTGACTTCTCTTAGTCTTGCCCTTGATCGTCCAGATCTTCTGTTTCGGATAAATCTGATCGATTTCATCCTCCGCACAATCGCTGTCACGGCCGGTTTCTATTTCTTTTCGATCGAGGGCGTTATCTACGCAAGGTTGCTGATGGCCGCAGTAATGGGGGGCTACTACGTGTTTCAGCTGCGGCAGCTCCTCAATCTCGGGTTCCGACGGCAGATCCGGAATCTGTGGAAGGTCGCGGTGGCCGGCGCAGTGATGGTCGTTGCCGTCTATTGGTTGCGAATGCAGTTCGCCGGTCTGGAAATCCCCGATTTCTTGGAGATGGTCATGATTGCCGGTTTCGGCGCGGCAGCTTACGGCGCAACGCTGCTGGGTCTTGGCCTGAGGCTGAAGCTCGGCGGTGGCCGCTTTGAGCTGTTTGACGCACACTAACGTCGTCGTGGCGTGCTCAAGGGCAAGGCTTCTGGCTCTGGCGTCCGATGCGTGCCTGGCTGCCAAGGCAGTCGCAACGTAAGCGCGATGGCCATTAATATCACGTCGAGTGATGGATAACTTAGCCCAATTGTCTGGGTGACGGTTTTATTACTGTCGAGTTATTATTTAAAGCTTAACAATAATTAAAAACCTCTTGCTCGCTCCGTTAAATTATGTTTTGCTTGGGTCATCACGTGAAATTGCCAGCATTCGAGTATCCTTAGTATTTCAATGTGAGTTCCATTTGCGGATCTCACAGAGCGGATGGCGTGTTTTACTATGAAAGCTGTAATTTTGGCGGGAGGTCTTGGAACAAGACTTTCTGAAGAGACGTCGACTGTACCAAAGCCTTTGGTTGAGATTGGCGGGCAGCCAATTCTCTGGCACATCATGAAGATATACGCCGCTCATGGCGTGAAAGACTTCATCGTGTGCTGCGGTTACAAGGGACATCTGATCAAGAAGTTCTTTGAAGACCTCCGGATGCGTGGATCGAGCGTGACTTTCGATCTTGCAACATCGGAAGTTACCTATCTCGACCCGCCTTGCGAAGATTGGCGCGTCACGCTGGCGGATACGGGCGCAGACACGATGACCGGCGGTAGGCTTGCCCGGATTCGGCATCTTCTCGGCAACGAGCCGTTTTTCATGACCTATGGTGATGGCGTTGGTGACATAGACCTGACCGCGCTTCTGAAATTCCACAATGACCACGGCAAAAGCGCAACCGTGACTGCAGTGCAGCCGGTCGGCCGTTTTGGTGCTATGTATCTGGAAGATCAGGATCCGCGGGTCCATACTTTCAATGAAAAGCCGGAAAATGGCGGCACCTGGATCAGCGGCGGTTTCTTCGTCCTGGACCCGTCTGTCCTCAATCTCATCGAGGGCGATGAGATCATGTGGGAGAGGGGGCCGATGGACGAACTGGCCAAGCAGGGCGAGTTGATGGCCTACCGTCACCATGGCTTCTGGCACCCGATGGATACGCTGCGGGACAAGACGGTGCTGAACGAGATGTGGGCATCCCGTTCGGCTGAGTGGAAAGTCTGGTAGCCGCAGGCTTGAGGAGGCGTCATGAACTTCACCTCTCTCGGCGGCTCGGATGCGAAACTTATCGATCTGAAGGTTCACGGCGACAGCCGCGGCAGTTTTGCCCGCACATGGTGCACGAAGCTTTTTGATGATGCCGGTGTCGCGTTCACGCCCATTCAGGGAAATACGTCCCTGACGAAAACGCGCGGCGCCGTTCGCGGCATGCATTTTCAAAGGGCGCCGCATGCCGATGCCAAGGTCGTCCGTTGCAGTCATGGACGTATCCATGACGTGATCGTCGATCTTCGCGAGGGATCGAAGACTTTGGGAGAGACCTTCCATGTCGAGCTCGGTGCCGACGATGGAAGGATGCTGTTCATTCCGGCAGGTTTTGCACACGGGTTTCAGGCGCTGAGCGAGGACGCGATCGTCGAATACCTGATGGGTGAGGCCTATTACCCGGAACTTTATGACGGAGCGCGTTACGACGATCCGCTTCTGTCGATCGAATGGCCGGAGCCTGTGACGGAAATCTCCGAAAGGGATCGGGAATGGCCGGATCTTGAGGCGAGAATGCCCTGGCTCCAACGGAGCGCCGCATGATGCTGGATGGTGTGTTCAAGACTGCAGGCAATGACGACGGTGGCATCCTGCCGCCCCTCGACATGATGTCCTTGCTTCGCACCCTATTCCCGTTGCCGCGCAGCCTCACCGGCGACGGCGTGCGTGCAACGCTCAAGGCATTGAAGCAGCATATCCCGCTCGACATCCGCGAGGTGGCGACCGGCACGCCTGTCTTCGATTGGGAAGTGCCGCGCGAATGGAATATCCGGGGAGCGACGATCAAGACGCTCGATGGCCGGGTGCTTGTCGATTTCGCTGACAACAACCTGCATGTTGTCGGCTACAGCGTGCCGGTTCGCGGCACTTTCACCCGCGAGGAACTGGCGGCGCATATCCACACGCTGCCTGACCAGCCGGACGCGATCCCATACCGCACCTCCTATTACGCAGAGAACTGGGGTTTCTGCCTGCCGCATTCGCTTTGGGTGACGATGCAGGACGAAGCTTACGAGGTCGAGATCGACAGCGAGCTTGCCGATGGTGCACTGACCTATGGCGAGTTCTTCATCCCCGGCGAAACCGATGAAGAGATCCTGATCTCCGTCCATGTCTGTCATCCGAGCCTTGCCAACGACAACCTGTCCGGCATCGTCGTCGCGACGGCACTTGGCCGGCATTTTCTGGCGCAGCCCAGGCAGCGTTTCGGCATCCGCTTCCTCTTCCTGCCGGCAACCATCGGCGCGATCACATGGCTGGCCGAAAACGAGACGTACCTCGGGCGGATCGCCCACGGCCTGGTCCTGACCTGCATCGGCGATGGTGGTCCGTTCCACTACAAGAAGACCGTCAACGGTGCGCCGGTGGATCTCGCAGCCGAGCATGTGCTGCGGCATAGCGGTCATGCTTATGGAATGCTCGAATTCTCGCCCTACGGTTACGATGAGCGGCAATACGGTTCGCCGGGCATCGCCCTGCCTGTCGGCTGCCTGATGCGCGCCATCCATGGCACTTTCCCGGAATATCACACCTCGCTCGACAATTGCGACTTCGTCACATCGGAGGCGCTCGGCCAGTCCTTTCGGCTGCTGGTGGATCTGCTCGAGCTGCTCCAGCAGAACGCCAACTATCGCCGCGTCGACGGCAGGGGCGAACCACAACTCGGGCGGCGCGGGCTTTATCGCGCCATAGCCGGGCAGAAAGAAGCAGGCGGTGCCTCGCAGATGGACCTGCTCTGGGTCCTGAACCAATGCGACGGCAACCGCTCGCTCCTCGATATCGCGGAACGCGCCAAGGCGCCGTTTTCCAGAATACGGAAAGCCGCAGATCTATGTTTGAACGCTGAATTAATCACGGAGGTTCGGCCATGACTATCGCAAGCATTCAGGTGGAAGCATCAACGCCGAAGTCCGGCCGTATCACAGCCTGCAGGTCCTGCGGCGGCAATCATCTCGATACGATCCTTGATCTCGGCAATCAGCCGCTTGCAAACGCGCTGCTCGAACCCGAACAGCTCGGCGTTCTGGAGCCGCTGTTTCCGCTGGAAGTGGTGCTCTGCCAGGAATGCGGCCTCCTGCAGGTCAGCGAGGATGTGCCGCCGGAAATCCTTTTCGGCCAAGATTATCCGTATTTCTCGTCCTTCATTCCGGCCCTTCTTGCCCATAGCCGCGAGCATGCGCTTGATCTCATCGCCGAGCGGGGTCTCGGGGCCGACAATCTTGTCGTCGAGATCGCCAGCAATGACGGTTATCTTTTGAAGAATTTCGTCGAGCATGGCATTCCGGTGCTGGGCATCGATCCTGCCAGCGGCCCGGCCAAGGCGGCGATCGAGATCGGCGTGCCGACGGTCATCGATTTCTTCGGCAAGGACGTGGCAACGAAGCTGGTTGCCGAAGGCAAGCGCGCCTCGGTCATGCTGGCCAATAACGTGCTCGCCCATGTCAACGACATCAATTATTTCGTCGAAGGTTTCGCCATTCTGCTGGCCGATGACGGCATTGCCGAATTCGAGTTCCCTTACGTCAAGGATCTGATCGAAACCTGCGCCTTCGACACGATCTACCACGAGCATTTCTTCTATTATTCGCTGGCAGCCCTCGAGCCGCTGATGGGCCGCCACGGGCTTTATCTCAACGATGCCAGGAAACTCGATATCCATGGCGGCTCGCTGCGCCTGCGGGTCTCGAAGACCGAGGGCAAGTCCGAACGGCTGCAGAAGATGCAGGCGGAAGAAGATGCAATGGGCCTGACTGGCTTCGATTGCTACCGTGATTTCGGCCTGCGCGTTTCCGGCATCCGTGATGACTTGAGGAAGATGCTCGGTGCCTTCCGTGAGGAAGGCAAGACGATCGCCGCTTATGGCGCGGCTGCCAAGGGCGCGACGCTTCTGAACTATGCGGATCTGCCGGCCGGCACGATCTCCTATGTCGTGGACCGCAACACCCACAAGGTAGGCAAGTTCATGCCCGGCGTCCGCTTGCCGATCCGGCCGGTGGAAGAACTGGTTACCGCGCCGACCGATTATCTGCTCATCCTGCCCTGGAATTTTGCCGACGAAATCGTCGCCCAGCAGGCGGATTACAAGAAGAAGGGCGGAACCTTCCTCAAGGCCATTCCCTATCCTCAGGAGATCGAGGTGGGCTGATGTCTGACGCCAACCAAGTCCGCAACCTTGTATTCGCACGCGTCGGCCGCCTGTCGCTGCACCGCAACTGGCTGGTCGAGCCGAAGGCGTCGCGAAACTGGGATCTGCAGCTGAGCACTTACGATGAGCAGCAGTCGGATCTCGATGACGGAGACTTTCCGCTCTCCGTCGACACCGGTACGAAATGGGATAGCGCCTGTCGATACCTGCGGGCCAATCCCGATCTGCTTGACCGCTACGACTACATCATGTTTCCCGATGACGACCTGCTGTTCGAGCCGAATGGCCTGTCGAACCTGTTCGACCTCATGACGTCTAACGACCTGGATATAGGTCAACCGTCACTCCTCCCGTCGAGCCATATCTCCTATCCGGTCACGGCGCATTGCCCGGGATTTACGCTGCGATATTCGAATTATGTCGAACCGATGTGCCCGATCATCCGCACGGATTATTTGCGCACGCTCCTTCCCATTCTTGCTCGTTGGCCGACCGGCTGGGGGCTGGATGATATCTGGACCATGATGATGGCAAAGCCCGCCTATCGCGCCGCCTTCATCGATGCCTCGCCGATCCTGCATACGAGGCCGCTCTATACCGGCGCTGTCTACAAGACGTTCGAGAGGCTGGGCATGGACCCTGAAGGCGACCTGAAGGAAGTCCGAAGCACGTTCCGGGGAGTTCCGCAGCCGAAACTGATCTATGGCGGCATAACCGATGGCGGCCGCAAGGTCAGCCATATCGCCGCCAATATTCGCAACGGCCTGCATCTCCTGCGCGCCACAAGTGCAATGCGCAAACCGCGCGAAGCCAGAAGGGCGGGTTACGGCATGCTGATACGCACGCTCACCCAGATCGGCTACCGGCCGGTGCAGCTTGAAAAGGTGGTCGGGGCGAGCCCCGCCGTCACCGTTCTTTCGACAACCACAACCACAAGATAGAGGCGGTTCGTACATGCGTATCCTGATCACCGGAAATATGGGTTATGTCGGCCCGGTCGTGGCAGCACATTTTCGCTCGGTCTGGCCGGACGCGGAGCTTATCGGTTTCGATACCGGTTATTTCGCCCAATGCCTGACGCTGCCTGATGAATTTCCCGAGCGTGTGCTCGACAAACAGGTCTTCGGCGATGTCCGTGACTTTCCGGTGGAATTGCTCGAAGGCGTGGATGCGGTCGTACATCTCGCAGCTCTTTCCAACGATCCGATCGGTGCCCGTTTCGAAAAGCAGACGGAAGGCATCAACTACCGCGCCAGCGTCGATATCGCCACGGCAGCCGCCGAGGCGGGTGTGAAGAGCTTTGTCTTTGCCTCCAGCTGCAGCGTCTACGGCTTTGCCGAGGGTGGGCCGCGCAAGGAAAACGATACGCTGACACCGCTGACAGCCTATGCAAGGTCCAAGATCGCCACCGAACAGGCGCTGGAACAGCTGGAAGCGCCGAACATGGCGATCACCTGCCTGCGCTTCGCCACCGCATGCGGCCAGTCCCCGCGGTTGAGACTGGATCTGGTGTTGAACGATTTCGTCGCAACGGCTCTTTCGACCGGCGAGATCAAGGTCCTGAGCGATGGCACGCCCTGGCGCCCGCTGATCGATGTTAAGGACATGGCGCGAGCCATGGAATGGGCAATCAAGCGCGATAGCGACAACGGCGGCCGCTTCGTGTCGATCAATGCCGGCCGCAACGAGAACAATTATCAGGTCTTCCAGCTTGCCGAAGCAGTGGCCCAGGCGATCCCCGGCACGCGCGTTTCGATCAACAAGGACGCACTGCCGGATCTGCGCTCCTATCAGGTGGATTTCACCCGCTATGCCAAGGCAGCCCCAGACCACCAGCCGGCTGTCTCCCTGTCTGAATCGATCACGCGGTTGGTGGACGGTCTGACGAGTGCAAAACAGGCGGGACGTGAAGTCATTCCGGCTGCGGCAAAGCGACTGACCACGCTTGAGCGCCTCATGGATGCGGGACGTCTGTCGGACGATGTTCGCTGGGTAAACTGAAGGGCCAGGACCAGAAGAGACGAGTGGTGATAAGGGAACGATGATGGAGCATCAGGGATATGCGATCTTGGGCGGCGGAATGGCCGGGTTCGGCGCCGCCAACGTTCTGTTTGCCAATGGCATACGGGCCAGGATCTACGACAAGCGCTCCAGGCCGGGCGGCCTGACCTCGAGCTTCGGCAATGGTGATGGCTTCGTCTTCGACGAGGGCGTGCATATCTCGTTCACGAAAAATCCCCGCGTGAAGGATCTGTTTGCGGAGTCGACCGGCCAGAAATTCGAAGTCGGCAATGTCTATTGCAACAACTACTGGCAGGGGCACTGGATCAAGCATCCGGCACAGGTCAACCTCCACGGCTTGCCAGCCGATCTGGTGGTTAATTGCATCAAGGATTTCATTGAGGCGCGCCAGATCGAAAACCCGAAGATCACCAATTACGAAGACTGGCTGCTGGCCGCTTTCGGCAAGACCTTCGCCGAAACCTTCCCGGCGGTTTACACCCGCAAGTATCACACCACGGATGCCAGCAACATGTCGACGGACTGGCTGGGACCGCGTCTCTATCGCCCCAATCTGGAAGAGATGCTGCGCGGCGCGCTGGAACACGAGCCGCTTGACGTTTTTTACGTCAATGAGTTCCGTTATCCGACGGAAGGCGGTTTCGAATCCTTCATAAGCGGCTTTTACGATAAGGCCGAAGTGCTCTGCGACCACGAGATCGCGGCAATCGACACGAAGGAAAAACAGCTGACTTTCAAGGACGGCACGACGCATGATTTCAAGAAGCTGATTTCGTCCCTGCCTCTCCCGATCGTCATTCCTCTGATCAAGGGTGTGCCTGATGACGTTCGCGAAGCTGCCGCTAAGCTCGCCTGTACCCAGGTCGTGGTCGTCAATATCGGGCTCAATCGCCCGATCGAGACCAAGCCGCAATGGTCCTATTTCTACGATGAGGATATCCCGTTCGCGCGCGTCAGCTACCGTGGCAATCTGTCGAAGAAAAGTGTTCCCGATGGCTGTGGGGCTCTGCAGGCGGAAATCTACTTCAGCGAAAAATACCGGCCGCTGACCGGCAGCCCGGACGAGTGGATCGAACCGGCCATCGATGCGCTGATCAAGTCCGGCATCGTGCAGTCGCGCGCCGAGATCATTCACAAGAGCGCAATCATGCTGCCCTTTGGCAACGTGATCTTCGATCTTGATCGAAAAGCCGCCGTCGAAACCGTGCATGCCTATCTCGACGAGATGGGCATCGAATATTGCGGCCGCTTCGGCCAGTGGGGCTATATCTGGACCGACGCCGCCTTCCTGAGCGGTGAGCGAGCCGCACGTGCAGCGCTCGGGCTAACCGGTACGGTCGAGGAGTAGGGCAATTCGACTAAAGGTGGGAACCGGTTTTACGGCCGGAATTGCGTTAGAACAGGGAGATGGAGCGAGGTCGCGTTTTGAGGAAACGCGGAAACGTACTCGCTCGACGGCGCGCCAAACCCACTTCACCACAACGGCGGGGTTACCGTGATGAGTATCCCGCCCGTCGGTGTTTTCACGCTTATCGTCGGCATCCTCTGCCTGATATCCGGTTATCGCGCCACAGCGATTGCCTTCGGCGTGATGACCATATTCGGCGGAGCGGCTGCGGTGATGATCGGCGGGGCAGGCATTCAGCCCGGCCATCTCTTCGTCGGCTTCCTGGCGCTTGCAACGCTCTCCTACCGTGAGAAGATGAAGGTCGCACTCAACGCGCTGGCCTTTCCGCAACCCGCTTTCTGGCTTCTCTGCCTTCTGACCTATGGCGTGCTTGCAGGGTTTTTCGCTCCGAGGCTGTGGGCAGAGACAATGAACATCATTCCGCTCGGCTCGTCCGAATATCCCGAGACCGGCGGTGCGGTGCCGCTCGGTCCGGTTTCCAGCAATCTCACCCAGGCCATCTACAACACCGCCAATATTGTGACCTTCGTCATGATTGTTGCGATGGGCTCTACCATGGCAGGATTTCGCGCGGCGACCGGTACCGTATTGGCCTTCTCTTCCGCCAACCTGCTCTTCGGCATTGCCGATCTCGTCACCTACGGAACCCCGATCCAGGAACTCTTCAGCTATATCCGCAACGCACCTTACGCTTTCCATGACGAGGCGATTGTCGCCGGCGTCAAACGCGTCGTCGGTTCCTGGCCGGAGGCTTCCACATTCGCCGGTGTCAGCCTGGGTGTGGTGGGTTTTGCCGGAACGATGCGCATTTGCGGGCGCTACAGCAAATTGACAGGTTTTCTCTTCCTGCTGACATCGATTATGGTGATCAGATCCACTTCGTCCGCCGGCCTGTTCGGTCTGCCGGTCTGCCTCGCGATCCTTTACATGACCTGCTTTTTCCGCTGCGGCGGCCGGTCCGGCACCCGGATCAGTGGCGGTATCGTTCTTTTCGCGCCGATCGTCCTCGTCCTCGTCGGCATGATGATCGTTATGAACGAGGATCTTTTCCGCCAGCTTTATGCCTATTTTGATCTTCTGCTCTTCAGCAAGGCGAACTCTGCATCCGGCATCGAACGGGGCATGTGGAATGCCTATGGCTGGAGCAATTTTATCAACTCGTATGGCCTCGGCGTCGGGCTCGGCACCTCTCGCACATCGAGCTTCATTATTGCGCTTCTTTCCAATGTCGGCATTCCGGGTGTGATTTTCTTCGGCCTGTTCTTTTTGTCTGCCTTTTACACCAGGCGGGGAACGCCGCGGACATTCGACAGTGATGTCCGGCTTGCGGGCCGCAACGGTTGCCTTTGTCTTCTCATCGGCGCTTCGGTATCAGGATCAACCGTGGATACCGGACTTTTATTTTTCGTCATGGCGGGGCTTGCGACAGCGGTGCCGGCCGAAGAGCGTGAGACGTCGTTCGCGCCGCCGGTGCCTGCTCACGCATAGACCTTCACATAGTCCACCCGCATCGATGTCTCCATGTGTTCGGGAAGCAAGGGATCCGGGTAAGGCACGTCCGCACGCAGCGCGAGGGTCACGAGCGGCCAGAAGACATCGTTATTGGACTTGATTTCCGCGGCGCGCCCGATCGACCAGACGGTCGGTCTGCCGCTCGCGGGGTCGATCACTGGCTCCCGTTCGAAATACGGTCTGCATTCGTTCTCGGTCACCAGCATGCCGTATCGGCAATATTGCGTCGTCATATCGACCGGCGTTCTGACGCCGACTTCGGCGTGCCGCTCCCCTGGCTCGCCCCACTCGTGCAAGTAGGCACCGTAATTCGTCGGTTCGAACCCCTTCTGCTCGACGACATCAATCTCGATACTGGTTTTCGGGAAAAGAATGCTGCGGCCATTCATCAGCCAGAAGGCGGGCCATGTGAGCGGATGTTTGGGAAAGATCATCCGGGTTTCGAAATAGCCGGTCCGCCAGCCCTTCAGGATTGTCCCGTCTCCGCGGGCGGTCTGAAGATTGCCGGAGATCCATTGCTTCTGCGGTTCCGCGTTGCCGTAATAATGCGGCACGGACATTTGCCGTCCGATATATTTTGCCGAGATCCGAAGCGCCTTGCCGTTTGCCGTCGCGTCGTCGTCGACGATTGCGTAAGGATTGAAACCCTCCTCGCCGGTGCTACGGGCAAAGGCGGAATTACCGTAAAAGCCCGGATCGAATGTCGTCGCTTTCCGCCCGGCTTCCCAAATCGTCCAGTCGATCGTTCTGAATTGCTCGTCAAAGATCAGGCGGCGTCCGCTGGTCGGGTCACTTGCTGCCAGTGCCCGGCCACCCAGCATCACCCCGGCCCCTGCCAGTACCGATGCCTTGACGAATGTTCTACGCGGCAGCTTCGACATGTCCGATCCTATCTTCAAGGAAGTTACGTGTGTCCTGGCAGGTCAGCGGCTCTGGGATGATCGCCTGATTTATCAATTTCCCGATGTTCGTGAAATGGATTGAATTCCTCACGAGATTGATCACCGGTTATTCAGTGTTTCTGTATGTATTGATAAGTTAGACTAGCGATAGACATGGCGTCCATCGAAAATAAACGCTGATACGTATATTTGATTTAAGTAAGAATCATCAGTATAGCCAACGCGTGGCTTGGATTTCGATTGCAAAAAATGAATATTCGCTTCGAATATGCTAAAATTATCCGTATCCGGCCTGAACACGCCTTCGGCTATTTGTTGTGCCGGTCAGGGTTGTTGCTGATCGTGAAGATATTTGGTGCCGGCATCCAGTTCCGAATGTCGGTGCTTGGCTTTATGTGCCCGGGTATGGGCGACGTAACGCACGAAATGAGAGGCAATATAACCAGCGCCAAGCGCAGTGCTCAGCATCATGACCCATATGAAGGTAGATGCCAATGAAAGTCCCGATAGGACTGCGGTCAAGAGATAGACGATCGCGACGAATACGGAAAGTATTGTGAAGACAACGACATGAAGCCAGATTCCACAAACGGCGCCAATGGCGGCGGAAAGGATCAGGACCCAAGTAGCCATTCATTACCCAATTTTAATTAGGATTCTCTAATATTAATATCGCATGTCTATGCGTATTGGATCAAGCCCCGAACGCTGCCGTGGCGAGTTTTCCTCTCTATTAAGGTTGATGCCGGTTACTGCGAGGCACTCCCGTTTTGCGTCACCGCATTCTGTTGAGGCTCTACACGAATGACATCGCCTGGCTGGACAGGGTCGTCGTCCTTGACCACGAATGTTTCCGCCGCGCCGTTGATCGTGCGGCTGATTTTCGTGATCGTACGCGGGCGGCCTTCGGCATTCAGCGCGGATAGGGCCGCCGGCACGCGCATCTCGATATTCAGGAGCAGTGCCTGCGAGGTTCTCATTTTCTCGTCATTGGCTGCAAGCTTGTCTCTGAGTTCTGATGCTTCCATCAGTGCGGATGCCTTGAACTTCTCCACGACGGCCAATGCATCCTGGTCGAGTTTCGTCAGATCCTGCTGCGTAGTCAAAAGGGCAAGCGATACGTCGAGATTGCGGCTCTCGAGATCCGCGAGATTCTGGTTCGCGCCAAGCTGGCGTGATGACACGGTCAGCCCTTGTGAAACCAGCTTGTTGACCGAGCTCAGATCCTTGTTGGCGAGATCGATCTGCTTCGTCAGCGACGCTTCCTTCTGCTTAAGTCCTTCGATCTGGTTCTTGGCAAGAACCTTGGACTGTTCAAGCGCGGTAAGATCGGAATCCATAGAGCGCAGGCGGCTGTCCAGAAGCGCCTGCTCGTTTCGCATCACCTGCATCACAGCGGTCTGGGACGAGCGTTCCGTCAGTTCGCGCGGAAAATTGATCTTGCTGTTCTTCGCCAGCATGGCATCCACGCGGGCCTGTCTGGCTATGAGACCAAGCCGCTCTGCTTCAAGCTCTCGCATCGTTCCCTGGTTCACAAGGGCCTCGCGCTGGACCTCCATGACCCGAGGGTCAACGCTTCCGCTTCCTCCCGCCATGCTGAGCGCCTGGGTTACGGTAAGGCCGGGGAGGAAATTGAACTTGCCGGGTGTTCCAACTGCGCCCGTAACGAAAAATGGCCTGTAACTGGAGATTTCGATCGATGCATTCGGCCGTTTTTGCAGGCCGATCTGGGCCTGAAGTTGCTCGCCGATGATCTCGGAGACTTCCTCCGGCGTCTTGCCGGCAACCGGAATTGTACCCACGATCGGCAGTGACAGCGTTCCCGAGGCCGAAACCGTAAATTCCCCCGTCAGCGGCACCCACTCATAGGCAATGCCCGCACTCGGCCGCCATTCGAAAACACGGATCTTCAACACGTCGAGCGGACCGAGAAGATAGGTGGCTGCAAGGGCCTGCCCGAAGGTCGATGCGAGCATGCCCGAGGCAAGCGCAAGTATCCAAGCGCCTGCGGGGAAGGAAAAGAGTGCTTTGCGGTTACGGCGGCAGGAGGAATTGGTATGCGTCACGTTCCCTATGCTCCTTCGGCTATTTCACCTGTGTCATGCTATCTGTGCGGGTCTCACGGCCGGCGGCGGCTCGGTGCCTAGCGCCTTGTACGCAAAGTTACTGAATTTCCTGATGAACACAGGTGTGGCGAAATCTGCGGCGCGTGTCACGGCATCGGCCGGATCGAAGTCCATACGCTCCAGCCGGTCGATGGCGTCGATAAGCGTCTCTACGGTTTGATCCTTGAAGAAAACGCCCGTCCTGCCATCGATGACCGTCTCGGTTGCTCCGCCGCGCCCAAATGCGATGACAGGACGACCGCTTGCCATGGCTTCCAGCGGGACTATACCAAAATCTTCTTCGCCCGGAAAGATCAGGGCTCTGCATCGTGCATAGTGATACTTCAGCACGTCGAAAGATTGTGAGCCCATGATCGTCACTGTCGGGCCGGCAATCTTGCGAAGATAGTCCAGCATCTCGCCGCCGCCGATGACGACGAGTTTTTTCTTCATCAGATTGAATGCCTCTACTGCCAGATCCGGCCTCTTGTAGCCGACGAGCTCGCCGACCATCAGATAATAGTCGCCGACCTCCTGCATGGGCACCGGGCGAAAGGCCTGAGTGTCGACGGGCGGGTGGATGACATCGGCATCCCTGCGATAATAGCTTCTGATCCGGTTGGCGACCGTGACCGAGTTGGCGGCGAAATGATCGACCCGGCTTGCCGTGCCGATATCCCACGCCCGGAGGCGATGCGCGAGCGGCGGCATCATTAGCCGCGTCATTATACCTGACTTCCGATAGTATTCGTGATACATGTTCCAGACGTATCGCATCGGTGAATGACAATAGCAGATGTGCACGGCCGGAGAATTCGGAATAACGCCCTTGGCGGGGCCGGATTCGCTACTGATGACAAGATCATATTGACTTAAATCCAGTTGCTCCAGCGCCATCGGCATCAGGGGAAGGTATTTTTTATACATACGCTTTGCGTATGGCAAAGAATTGATGAACGTTGGATAAATTGTGTGTGAATTGATTGCAGCTGATATAGAAGCCTTGTCATATACATGTGTGTAAATGTCAGCTTGCGGATAAATCTTGCAGATAGCCTCAAGGACTTTCTCGCCGCCTCGCATTCCGACGAGCCAATAGTGGATAATTGCCACGCGCATGAGCCACCTCACGAGAATCGTTATATTCTATAAATCGTATTAGCGTCCGATAGTTCTGAGGATAAACCTGTAATGCTGGTTGTTCCAAAGAAGAACTAAGGGAGAACGGTCCGGAAAGCTTCAGTAAAGACTTTCTGGAGTTTCTAACATTTTTCAATAGACTACAGTCAATAAATATATTGTCAAACTTTTAAGCATTTGTTAGCAATGATTAACAGTGCTACGCAGTGCATGCAAATCGACTGACCTTTAATCACATCTGCTGATATGGAGTGCGTCAATGCGTGACGTCAATGCAAACGCCGGGGAAAGTGGCGTTCAGCGATTATTTGTTTTCGACAAGTTCAAGTTAAAGCTGTCTCCTGGGCTGTCTTTATTTGCTAAGAGAGCTTTAGATATTCTTTTATCTCTAACGGCTTTGTTTGTTCTTGTGCCATTAATATTTATAACGGCTCTCGTATTGCTGCTGATCCAGGGAAGGCCAATCTTCATTGCTCATAGCAGAATTGGGCGCGGCGGGGGGATGTTCCCGTGCCTTAAGTTTCGCACCATGGTCAACAATAACGAAGCGTTGCTTGAAAAATACTTGGCGGATAATCCAGCGGAGCAAGCGGAGTGGGCGGCCACGCGCAAGCTGAAGAACGATCCGCGCATCACGCCGTTCGGCGCTTTCCTGCGCAAGAGCAGCATTGACGAGATTCCGCAGCTCGTGAATGTCGTTCTCGGCCATATGAGCATTGTCGGTCCCCGCCCGATCGTTCCCAGCGAGACGGTTTATTATGGCCAGAACTACGCCGATTATATTCGCGTGCGTCCGGGGCTGACGGGATTGTGGCAGGTTAGCGGGCGAAGCGATGCCGATTACGTCAAGCGCGTGCAGCTCGACGCGCTTTATGTCGCCAATCGCAGTCTTGTCGGCGATCTGGTGATTATGGCCAAGACCATACCTGCTGTTTTGAATGCGCGTGGAAGCTATTGAGGAATAATGCCTTTTGGCATTGCGCGGATCATTCGAGCGCTGGTGGGTCCAATAGATATCTCGTCGAAAAATCGGGCTGTACTCCCTTCGGGATTAACTATTTCAAATATTCAGTGCTGAAACTGGAATTTATCGTGCTATTGTTATTGAAGTGTCCGGTATTTTTACTGGAAAATGATTTCAACAATAGTTTCTGTAGCAGGGAAAGCGTTGGAATTTATCGATGGGCCTGAAGGATAGTTTTGCAGTTAACGGCCGCTTTCTGACCCAGACGCCAACCGGCGTGCAGCGCTACGCCTTGAATGTGCTGAAGGCCCTGGATGAGGCAAATGGTGGCGAGGCGGTCGCTCCGCTTCTTGTTCCTTCGGGCGCTGCCGATCCAGGTCTGAACGCATTTTCGCGGATTGAAGTCGCCAGCCGCCTCAACGGACATGCGTGGGAACAATGCGTTCTGCCGTGGAAATGGCGTGGCCCCTTGCTCAATCTCTGCAATACGGCTCCTGTCGCCAAGAAAAACCAGATCGTCTGTATCCATGACGGCAACGTTTTTGCAGCGCCTGACAGCTACAGTCTGGCGTTCCGGACGGCCTACAAGTCTATCCAGCCGGTTCTCGCCAGAAGGGCGATGCGGATCGCGACGGTTTCGCATGCCTCGGCGCGCCAGCTTGCCCGTTACCTGCCGATAGAGGCAAAGGATATCGCCGTCCTGCCGAACGGCTACGAACATGTCCTGCAATGGAATGCCGATGCGGCCGACATTGCGCCGGGGGTCGTTCAGGCGATCGCAGCGCGGTCCCGCCGGTATGTTTTTGCACTCGGATCCCGCGCCAGGCACAAGAACCTGGCGCTTCTGTCGAAGATCGCCGCGGACCTGGATAGGCTTGGAATAGATATCGTCATCGCCGGGGGGGATTTCGGTATTTTCAGCGAAAGTGCTGCGGGGCAGCATGACAATGTCATAATGGCCGGTCGGGTTTCCGATGACGACATCGCCTATTTTCTGAAACATGCTCTGTGTCTTGCTTTTCCCTCGCTGAATGAGGGTTTCGGCTTGCCTGTCGTCGAGGCGATGGCACTGGGATGCCCGGTCATATCGTCTTACCATTCGAGCATGGCGGAAGTCTGTGGCGATGCCGCGCTGATGGCTTCGCCCTTCGACCCGGCTCAATGGATAGCTTACGTCGAGGCCCTGAGGGACTCGGCTTCGCTGACGGACGACCTGCGTGCGAAGGGGTTCGTCCAGATGCAGAAATTCTCCTGGCGCGAGACCGCAGCAGGATATTGCGAACTGCTTGAAGAGCCGACGGCCCGTCTGGCGCCTCCTGCGCCGGCAGCGCCGCCCATTGCCAGGGTCGCTGTCGCCATCGCCACCCGCGGTCGTCCAGAGGTCGTGTCGCAGACCGTCCGTCACCTTCTGGAAACGCAGACATTGGCGCCAGAGCGGGTAATTCTTTCCTGCGTGGATAGCAGTGATGCTGGAGATCTTGCCGATGATGATCGTGTAGAGGTGCTCACCGGAAAGGCGGGCTTGCCGGCCCAGCGCAACAACGCCTTGGATCATTTGCCGGCGGGAATTGACGTTCTCGTGTTTCTGGACGACGATTTCGTTGCCGACCCGAACTGGCTTGCTACCGCGGCGCGCGCCTTTGCGGATGAAAGCAGTGTGGTGGGCTTTACGGGGCGTGTGGTCGCTGATGGTATCAAGGGGCCGGGCATACCCTTTGCTGAGGCGGTCAAGCTTGTCGATGAGGCCCCTGCGACTGAGGGATCGGTCTGGGAACGTCCGTTCAGCCCTTACGGCTGCAACATGGCGTACAGAGTATCGGCGATAGGTGATAATCGCTTCGACGAACGTCTCGTTCTTTATGGCTGGCTGGAGGATCGCGACTTTGGTGCATCACTGGCGAAAAAGGGCGGGGACCTGGTCAAATGCGCCGAAGCCTATGGTGTTCACATGGGCGTGAAGGTTGGCCGGGTTAGTGGCCAGCGCCTGGGATATTCGCAGGTAATAAACCCCGTTTATCTACGTCGGAAGGGAACGATGACGACCAAACAGGCGATCGGCCAGATCTGGCGCAACATGTCGATGAATTTCGCAAAGTCCGTGGTCCCGGAACCGTTTATCGACCGGCGGGGCAGGGTAAAGGGAAATCTAGCGGCCTTGGCTGATCTTCTGTGCGGCAAAATCAACCCGGAAAGAGCGGCCTCTCTGGATGTTCCGCCCACCAAACTCGAGCGCCTTGGCGGAGGTGCCACACGATGACTTTTGACAGACCTGGTCCCGTCGAGCGAGCGTCGCGCATCTGGCCGATAGATAACTTGGCAAAGGATAACAGGGTCGATGGCCCTGTCATGTTCCTTAAACTGGTTTTTGTCATCGCGTGGCGATACAAGCTCCGCCTGCTTGCCTGCATGTTTTCAGGTATCGTTGCCGCAGCGCTTTACGCGCATTCTCTGCCGCGCACCTATGATGCGACAGCCACGATCTTGCTCGAACCGCGCCAGTTCGCCAATGCCAGCTCGATATTGCAGCAGGGGCTTGATCTGAACAGCGCCGAAAGTGAACTGCAGATCATTCTCTCGGAGCGGCTTCTCTCGGCTGTTTTCGAAAGCCTGAAATTGTATGAAAGCCCGGAGCTTGCGCCCCAGCCTGTGGGCTTGCTCAAGTCGGCCATTATCGGCCCGATCGAGTGGGTCCGGTCGACTTTCTCGGGGCAGCCGGCGGAAGATAACGCCTCCACGCTCACCCAGAGCCCGGAAGAAAATCTCAAGCGCGTTGCTTTCGCCAACTTCGTTGAGAGAGTGTCCGCACGCCGTGTCGGGCAGTCCTATGTTGTTGCGGTCGGTTATTGGTCCACGGACCCAACTCAGCCCGCGCGCGTCGCCAATGCCGTCATCTCCGGTTATATCCTGCAATCCGTCACCTCGAAGGAACAGGTTGCCAGCGCCGGCACGGAAACCCTGCAGGGGCGACTTGATGCATTGTCCGCCCAGATCGCGACGGCCACCCAAGCGATGAAGGAAGGCACGCTGCCAAAGGCCGCGACACCGGATGCCGATGCCAAGATCACTGGTGCCGCACTTCCCCCTCTTGCTCCGTCAAGTCCAAAAACCTCTCTTATCGTGGCATTCGGCGGCGTGCTGGGATTGTTTTTCGGTATGGCTGCACTGGCCATGAGTATTGCTTTCGATCGCAAGGTCCGCAGTCCCAAGGATCTGGAAACTGAAACCGCGATGCCTTGCATGGCTCAGATACCGGAGGTCGGAGGCAGATTGCAGCTTGCGAAGCGGGTCGGGGCCGGACAGCGGATGCAGCGCCATGCGGCGGCCATCCGTGACCTGCGCACCTTGATCGATATCTCCTATACCCACAAGAAGGCCGACAAGAACGCCGTGATCGCGCTGGCGGGCTATTCCCGTGACGCTGGCGGATCGGCGCTCGCGCTCAACCTTGCAGATATGCTCAATCGCAGCGGGCGTCACGCAACCGTGTTCTGGTGCGGTGAACAGACCAGGGGCGTATCGGGCGGCCCGCTCGCATCGCTTGCAGATGCCGCAATTTCGGAAGCGGATATCGCGGAGATAACTTTCGAGCAGCGGGAAGGGATTGCGATTTTGCCGGTCCTCTCGCGTGACGCGGTGACCAATATCTATTCCAATTTCCGTCACCCGCGCATCCGGGAGATCATTGAGGCGGCGCGTCAGAAGGGTGATGTTATTATCGATCTTCCGGAATTGGATAGTTCGTTGGACGCCCTGGCTCTTGCGTCTCAAGCCGATGTCGTCGTCCTCGTGACACGATGGGGTCGCACGACGCAGGAAGCCGTGAAAAACGCGGAGCAGCAGCTCCGCAGGGCCGGAGCCAATCTTGTCGGTTATATCATCAACAGGCAACGGTCATGACCGACGACATTGCCTTGAAAACGCTTGAGGCTATGGTGGCGGGTCAGGGCAAAAACATTTCCATGGATATGCGGGCTGCCGGCTCTCCCAAATTGGCGGTGATCGTAACCTGCTGGAATTACGCCGATTATGTCACCGATGCCATTGAAAGCGTTGTGAGGCAGGGTCGGCGGGATTGTGAACTGGTCGTCATCGATGATGGATCGACGGATAATTCCTGGGACGAAATATGCCGAACTGGCGTCCGGGCGTACCATATCGAAAATGCAGGGCAAAGGCTCGCCTGCCTTCGCGGGCTACAGGAGACGACGGCCCCTTTTGTCCTATTTCTCGATGCCGACGATGAATTGTTGCCCGGCGCCCTGACGGAAGTCCTCTGGCACCTCGACAAGGATGTGGCAAAACTTCAGTTCCCGCTGCTGAGAATGGATGCGCAGCGGCGGGTCGTGAGCGGCCCCGTCCCGCCGCTTTCCGATTTTCGCGAAAGGGAACTGCTCATCCGGGAAGTTCTGAAAACCGGATCGTATACAAGCCCTCCGACATCCGGAAATGTGTTTCGCAGGGATGTCTGCCAACTGATAGAAGGAGCTGATTACGAACGCGCTGTCGATGGCGTCATCCTGTTCGTGGCTCCTTTCATGGGTGACATCATAAGTCTTTCCAGGCCGCTCGGCCTTTACCGGGTGCATGACCGTAATGATTCCGGGTTCGGCAATGAATTGAACCCGATCCCGCTCAAGCGCGAGGCGGAGCGTTTCGAACACCGGCTGGAGCATCTGCGCTCGCTTCTTGGTAAGACAGGTCTCGGATCCCGCCTTGTGACCGCCAATCGCGCCTATTTTCATCAGGAACGCAGCTTCTATCTGGCAATCGCAAACAGCGCACGTGTTGGGCTGCGCCAGCTGCTGTTTCTGCTGTCGCTGTTGTGGACCTATCCATATTCCGCCAAGGTCAAACTTTCGATGACAGTCTTTTTCGCGCTGACCTTCATGCTTTCATCCGAACGGGCAAAGCGCGTAGTCAATTATCGAATGCAGGCGCACAGCCGTTCCGCCATGGGGCTTATCAAGGCGATTTTCCGGCGGTAGCCAGAGATCGTTTAGTCGCGCGCGCGCGCGACCGGGAAAACCGTGAAAAGAAGCATTCCGACAAACAGAAGTCCTGTCGATGTCGTGATGAGAAAGGGCATATCCAGCCCGGTGTCTCCGTGCTGGACGTAAAACCCTTCGCGGAACAGCACAACGACCTGGGTTATCGGATTGGCAAGAAGCACGTCCGAGAACGGATGCGGCATATGCGATGGCACGTAGAACACGCCCGATAGCAGGAAAAGCGGCCGCATGACGATGTCGAAGATCTTCTGGTAAAGCGGAAACTTGAAGAACAGCACGGTGTTGCCGAGCGCCACCCCGAGCGCCATGATCCAGGCAAATGCAATCGCCTCAACGATATAGGTCCACTGGATGGTGACTGGCTGGTTCGTCGTCCACAATGCCGCGTAAAGAATGATCCAGGTCACCACACACGACGTCATTGCCTGCAGGATGAAACGCGAAACCACCGCATCGAATGGCGATACTTTCGGGTAGCTCATCAGGGCCTTGTTACCGCTGATCGCCGATACAAGATAACCCTCCATGCCCTTGTACATGCTGAAGGCAAGGTAGCCCGTGGCATAAAACAGCGTAAAGCTGGTCCCGAGCGCCGGCAACCTTCCAAGTGACCCCAGAAGCATCGACATCAGCCCGATGAAGGCAACCGGCTCCAGCAGGGCCCACACATAACCACCCGGACTCCGGCCATATCGGGTCGCGATTTCGCGGATCACGAAAGCCGTGACGATGCGGATATGGGTGGTCAGGTAGTTCAAGGACGTGCCTCGTCTTCAGGCGAAGGGAACTGCCGTCGGTGCGGATCAGGTTTCCGCACCGTCTGGATACCGTCAGTGTCGGTCGCGGATATTATAGAAGACCATCACGGCAACACCCCAGAGCAGCAGCCCTGCCAGGGTCACCAGGATCGGGTTCAGCAGGCGGTGCGGATATTGTGCCATCTGCGACAGGGTCGGCTTTATGAAGACCGCCAGATAACGCTGTTTCGCGCCCGCTTCTACACGGGCCTTTTCGAGAGAGGCGAGCGAGGCCGTATAGGCGCGCTCGGCAAACTCGTTTTGCGTCTGGATCGATTCATAAAGCGCGATACGACCGGCAACATCGGTTGCCTGACCTGTCGAGCGACCACCTTTTCCGGAAACGCCGCTACCGAAGCGCTGGCGTTCCTTTGCAATCTGGTCTTCCAGGCTGGAGATCTGCGAACGGATGAGACGCACGCGCGGAGTGTTGCTGCCCATTTGGGTCAGCGCTGTCGAAAGCTCGGTCTTGAGCTTGACCAGCTGTTCTTCAAGTGAGCCGATCAGCTGGGCCGCAAGCTTTGCGCCTTCGACCGGATCGGCTTCCTGGGAGGCGTCGCGATAGCTCCTGAGCGACGCGCGAGTCTGGGTCAGGCGGTCTTCGGCAGTCTGAACCTCGTCCCGCGCCGTCTTGAGCACCTCGTTGCGGGCTGTCAGCGACAGGTCGTTGATCAGCTTTTCGCTCTGGGCGATGACGAAGTCGGCGACCTTTTGCGACATTTCGGGGCTGAACGCTTTCACCTGAAGGTCCATGATGCCCGAGGTCTGGTCGAAATTCACGGTCACCATGTTGCGCCAGTAGGCCAGCCTGTCTTCGATCGGCATATCCGGGCTGATACCATAGAAGAAATCCATGCCCTGGCGTGCAAATACCGTATCAAGGCCAAAGGCCTCGTCGATCATCTGCACCATCCTTTCACTCAGGATGAAGTCGACCAGTACGTAGGAATCGGAAAGCGTGCTGCCTGATGAGCTTTGCGAGAACATGCCGAGCAGGTCGCTCGACGGGGCGGCTTCGATGCTGCGCACGGAGAAGGACGAAAAGCTGTGATACTGGTCGGCCGCGATGAAGGCCATGTAACCGGTGCTGACAACTGAAGGCACTGCGACCAGAGCGAGAAAACCGCCAACGATCGCCATATGCCGCGTTTTAAGTGCTGACAGCCAACCCCGCTTAGCAGGTTCCGGCGATACGGTGTCTATCGTGATCTCAGGCGATGCCGGTTGAGCAGGCTGTACAGACGGAGCCGGCACGGACGCAGGGCGTTCGAGCAGCGATTCCAGCAGGCGCAGGTTTCTGCTCTTCGGCGCGGCTTGGCCGTTCTCGGAGGGCAGAGCAACTTGATTGCCTGATACGGTGTTTGGAGCCGTCTGGTTCAAAATCAGTGCCTCTTCATATTGCTTTCATGCACGGCGATGGCCTCGTTGATGTCATCGTAGTAGGTCATCTGCCCATTTTCCAGAACGATGCCCGTCTGGCAATAGTCGCGCAACGTCCCGGTGCTGTGGGAGACCATGATCACGTCTGAATCGCTCAGCTTTTCCTTGAAGGTTTGCTGCGATTTCCGCTTGAAATTGGTATCGCCCACGGCGGTGATTTCGTCGACCAGATAATAGTCGAAATTGATCCCCATGCTTACCCCGAATGCCAGCCTGGCCTTCATGCCCGAAGAATAGGTTCTAACCGGCGCATGGTAGAATTGCCCGAGTTCGGCGAATTCGGCAACATAGGCAACCAGCTCATCGGTATCGACGCCATAGATGCGGGCAACAAAGCGGACATTCTGCTCCCCGGACAGATTTCCCTGAAAGCTGCCCTGAAAGCCCAGCGGCCATGAGATTTTTCCCTGGCGGATGACACGACCGCGGTCGAGTTCGAGCGTGCCTGCGATGATCTGTAGCAGGGTCGACTTGCCGGCGCCGTTGCGCCCGAGAAGCCCGATGCTCTTGCCGCGCGGAAAGGTCACCGACACGTCGTCGAGGATCATTTTCCTGACACCCTTCATGCGCACCTCTTTGGTCGCGCGTTCCAATCGTATCATCTGTCTCTCAGCCTTGCTCTGCACGACGTAAACAGCACAAGCCCTACGAACATAAGGCTGGCTGCAACGCACCAGACGTAAAACCCGTCATACCCGGCGGCCCGGTATTGCGGATAAAATCCGGTCCTGAATTGCATGACGATATGGGCCAAAGGGTTAAAAAGTATTACATCCTTGGCGATCGGCGGCAATGAGTCCGGCAGGAAGAAGACGCCGGACACGAGGAAAAGCGGACGTGTGATAATGCCGTACAGCTTTTCGTAGATCGGGTACATGATGAACAGGACGGTATTGGCCAGCCCGATGCCGAGCGCGATCAGACTTGCCGCAGCGATAGCTTCCAGTATCGGTGGTAGATGTATGGAAACGGGATGGCGAACCGTGAACACAATATATCCGAGTACGACGATAGCGACGATCGCGGTCGTGACGAGCTGCAGCGCATAGCGCGCGGCAACCGTATCGATCGGTGCCACGCTGGGATAGCTGAGCAAAGCTTTGTTGCCGCTGACGGCGCTGTTCAGATAACCGGCCATCGCTTGATAGAACTGAAAGCCGATATAACCCGTGGCGAAGAACAGCGGAAAGCTGGTGCCGAGCGGCGGCATATGGGCGATCGCCATGAATATGACGGACAGGAAGACGATATGGCTGACCGGGTCGAGAAAAGCCCAGAGATACCCGCCCGGCTTTGCTCCGAAGCGCGTCGACATTTCGCGCATTACCAATGCGCTGACGACACGAGCGTGAGTTGCTAAATAGGACAAGCGCGTCTGGGAACCCTGGTTGAAAAACTGCCGGAAACTGCCGCTAAATTATGTCAAATCGGCGGTTTATGCTACCAAAAACAGTGGCGGCTCCAGAGGGCTGCCAAGATTTGCAGCCATCGCGCGTGTTCTGAGGCGTAGCACCGGTCCGGAGAAGCGGTGCTACGCAAGTCTCTACAGGTGCTGTTACGCGCCGGCCAGTAGTTCCTGGCAATAGCTCGGTCCGGTCGCGCCGGGGCGGTCGGCAGTGATCTCGATATTGCGGATCGTGTAATCGGAGGAAACGGTGATCTTGGCCGAGCAGCTGACGCTGGCGCTCTTGCCGTTCTCCAGCTTGATGCGCTTGTAGCCGCCGCGCCAGCTATAGACGGTGCTGGAACCGGATGCGACGTCATCGATCGGCGGATTGTATTTTGCAAAGAACTCGCCGGCGGAGTGGCCGACCCAGCGCTTGGATATCGGGCTGTCGGTTATGGTTACGGTCGTGCAGCTGGAAAGTGCAAGCGCGAGAAGGGCGGTCGATGCGATGAGGCGGCGGCTCATGATCCGTGAAAATCCTTGTGTGATGGGCTTGTCCCCAAGCAATGCCTGCGGAACATATGTCATGTTCCAGCTAGCAGATTTTCCTGGCTCACCGCGAGATCACGGGACGGCTTTGACATCAAATTCTTGAAGCGCCGCTTTTTTGCAACGGATTCACGACAGTTCCACAAGGTGCGACAAACGAATTAGGCCTTGTCACATTTTTTTCGAAAACGGTGCTTGTCGAAGGAAAAATGCTGTTCTATAGAGGCGCCACTGGTCACGGAGTGTAGCGCAGTCTGGTAGCGCACCACGTTCGGGACGTGGGGGTCGCAAGTTCGAATCTTGCCACTCCGACCAGTTAGAAACCTTTCAGAGCAAAGGTTTTAGATCCCGAAAGACTTTCCCCACAGAAGCCCTTTTCTCATAAACGGACCGATTGCGGACTGTTTCATCATTTGGGCGTTTAGAACGCGTTTGTCGGCACGATCCGGAAGCCTCGGTTTGCGTGTGAGTAGTCTGTTTAAACCCTTTCGCTGCCGCCTCGACCATCACCTCCGAGATCGATGAAGCTCGACCGGCAAGTCCTGTATTCTCATTTTTGGGAACAGCTGAAGAGACCCGGCGTTATCAGCCCATCTAAACCGATGGAGGTGACTATGCTTAAAGGTATTGCGTTGTGGGCAATGGGTGTTCCTGTCTTTGTAATCGTTCTGCTGTACATGTTTGTTTTCTAGCCGCAGCCACTGATGTTGCGCCCATTGAGCAGAAGCAGCTCAGCTGAGGCGTTATTCGGCGGCTAGGCAATGAACGCAGATGAAAAAGCCCGCTTTCGCGGGCTTTTTTGTTTCTGTAATTTGTGATCTGAGAGCGCTGGCACTGAGAGTTACAACGCCGTTGTCTAACAGGAAGGCGGCTTGCGCCGCCCTCGTGACGTTCTTGCGATCAGATATCGCTTCCGGCATTGGAGAAGAACTCGGCTGCTTCTGCGGCCGTCAGTCTCCTGATGTCCGCTTCGTCGCGGCGTGATGCGAACAGTTCGCTTGCCATCAGCTGTTCGGCCAGATCCGCGGGCAGTGAAAGCACGACGCGCTGTTCGCCTTCCTTGCCGCGATGGATGCCGCCGATATCTGCGCGCTTTGCGGTAACCATGCCGCCAGCAACCGTATTCAGCGTGTCGGGGTCGATCAGGATGAAGGCGCCGGTGGCGCGGTTCTGCTCATAGGCATCGAACACCGCCGGTTCCTCGAAGGAAAGATGCACTTTGCCGATCGCGTTCATTGAAAGCAGCGAGGCATGCGGTTTCCACTGGCCGGTCGAAAGATCGAGCTGCGACGTAGGTTCGATCGTTACCCGTTGTCGGCGCGCGCCGCTTTTCAGCCAGTAACGCTTGCCCGGCTCGATGCCGCCCGGCTGAAGCGACACGAGCTGTGCGTCGAAGGATGTGCCGGTCATCGGCTGGCCGTCGATGGAGACAATGATGTCTCCACGCGCCACATCCACCTGCCGGTCGAGAACGAGCGTGATCGCATCGCCGGCCACGGCAGCATTGCGCACGAGATCGAAGGTGACGATCTGCTTCACGTTCGCGACAGTGCCCGAAGGCAGAACCGCAACCGAGTCACCCGGCTTGATCGCACCGCCCGATACCGTACCCTGATAACCGCGAAAACTCTCGCCGGGGCGCACGACACGCTGCACGGGAAGGCGAAAACCGCCTGCCTGTGTGGAGCGGCTGGTGGCAAGCTCCAGCGCCTCGATCAGCGTCGGTCCTTCATACCAGGGCATTGCCTCAGTGCCGGAGAGAACGACATTCTCGCCCTTGAGCGCCGACATCGGGATGGCCGTGATCTGCCTGACGCCAAGTGCCAGGCCGAATTCGCGGAATTCGGCCGCGATCTTTTCGAACACTGCCTTGTCGTAACCGATCAAGTCGATCTTGTTGACCGCCAGCACGAATTGCCTGATGCCCATCAGCGCCGCGATCGTTGCGTGCCGACGGGTCTGTTCAAGCAGGCCGACGCGGGCGTCAGCCAGAAGGATGGCGAGATCGGCGGTCGAGGCACCGGTCACCATGTTGCGGGTATATTGCTCGTGGCCGGGCGTATCGGCGACGATGAAGGAGCGCCGGTCGGTCGAGAAATAGCGATAGGCAACATCGATCGTGATGCCCTGTTCGCGTTCCGCCTGAAGACCGTCGAGCAGCAGTGCGAAATCGGGCAGGCCGAGATCGTTCTGCGCGCCACTGTCACGCGCAAGCGTCGCCGCCTGGTCTTCCTTGACCGCCTTGGTGTCCCAGAGAAGCCTGCCGATCAGGGTCGACTTGCCGTCATCGACGGAGCCGCAGGTGATCAGGCGCAGAGGCCGCGTATCGCGCGAAACGCGGGCAGCGGATTCGGCGAAAGGAATGACATTCGCCGAAGCAGCGACGGGCGTAGTTGTGGCTGTAGCTGTGGCGCTCATCTTAAAAATATCCCTCGCGCTTCTTCTTTTCCATGGAGCCGGACTGGTCGCGGTCGATGGCACGGCCCTGTCGTTCGGAAACGGTTGCGATTTCCAGTTCCGCTATCACCTCTTCAAGGTTGGACGCCGTCGAGCGGATCGCACCGGTGAGCGGAAAGCAGCCGAGCGTGCGAAAACGGATCATGCCGTGCTGGATCTCTTCGCCGGGCTTGAGTTCCAGCCGAGGATCTTCCGCCAGGATCATCATCCCGTCGCGCTCCACATAAGGGCGCTCGGCGGCGTAATAGAGCGGCACCAGCGGAATGTCTTCCGCCTGAATGTAGCGCCAGATATCAACCTCGGTCCAGTTCGACAGCGGGAAGGCGCGAACGCTCTCTCCCTTTTTGATCATGCCGTTATAGATGTTCCACAGTTCAGGCCGCTGGTTGCGCGGATCCCATTTATGGTCGGGCGTGCGGAACGAGTAGATGCGTTCCTTGGCGCGGGAGGCTTCCTCGTCGCGACGGGCACCGCCGAAGGCCGCATCATAGCCGCCGGCATCGAGCGCCTGCTTCAATGCTTCCGTCTTCATCACGTCGGTATAGAAGGCCGATCCGTGGGTAAACGGTGTGATGTTTTCTTCGACGCCGCGCTTGTTGGTATGGACCACGAGATCGAGATCGTATTTTTCCGCGATCTGGTCGCGAAACTCGATCATCTCCTTGAACTTCCAGGTCGTGTCGACATGCAGAAGCGGGAAGGGGACGCGGCCGGGGAAGAATGCCTTGCGCGCCAGATGCAGCAGCACGGATGAATCCTTGCCGATCGAATAGAGCATGACCGGGTTTTCGAACTCCGCGGCAACCTCGCGAAAGATATGGATCGCTTCGTTTTCGAGGGCTTTCAGATGCGGATCGAGCGGCGGGCGGGAAACGGGTGGGTTCCTGATTTCCGTTTCCTGTGCAGACAGGGACATTTCGGTCTCCGGTAGATTTTGAATGTTACACACAAAGAGTGGGGATTTGGGCCTCAGCGGGCGATGGAACTCGCGAGCGATGCTGAAGCCGGTATCGGCTGAGACGCGCTTTCCGGGACATGCAGTCCGCATTCGCGTTTCTCGTCGTTTTCCCACCACCATCGTCCAGCGCGTTCGGGCTCGCCGGGCTTGATGGCGCGGGTACAGGGCTCGCAGCCGATGGAGGGGTAACCGCGGGCATGCAGCGGGTTGACCGGGATATGCTCTGCCGTCACATGGGCATTGATCGTGTCGATATCCCAGTCGGCCAGCGGGTTGACCTTGATGAGGCCGCGCTCGGCATCATATTCGGCAAACGGTGTCGTAGCGCGATTGCCGGACTGGCCGCGGCGCAAGCCGGTCACCCATACCTGCGCTTGCGAAAGCGCCTTGGCGAGCGGGATCAGCTTGCGCACATGACAGCAGGCGTGCCGGGCTTCGATACTGTCGTAGAAACCGTTCAGGCCGTATTTTGCCGCATAGGCATCGATATCGTCCTCTTGCGGATAAAACCGTCGGATCGTCATGTCGTAACGCGCCTCGGTTTCCGAGATGAGCTCGACTGTTTCCTTGAACAGACGTCCGGTTTCCAGCGTCGAAACTTCGATCGGAAGGCGATGCGTACCGATTGCGGCGGTGATGACCTGGTCTTCTATTCCAAGCGAGGTGGTGAAAACGGCGTGGCCAAGTTCGGCAGCAGCGGAAAGACGGCCGGCAAGATCGAGGCTCGCAATTCTGCCGTTCAATTCTGCGGCAAGGCTCTCGTTGCCTTCTGCATACGTGGTACGCTCAATCACATCATGCGAGGTCATGGTTCTTCTTTCATCAGCAAGTGCTGTAGTATTGCGACTTGCAGGGGCTGATGACAGGAAAAGCCGTTTCTTCCGCCGGTTCTGGGGAGCAAATATCTCTAGAAAGCCGGGCCTACACAGAAAACCTGCCGCCTTAACCAAATGTGACTGTTTTTGCGGCAGCAGATGCCCGCATAGGTTTGTAATTTCTGCATGTTTGCGGTACTCCAGAATGGAGTGTGCAATGCGGCATAGCCGTGTGCATGAATGCGACCGCGGATGTCGCATCTAAGATATTCGCGAGGCGCAGGGATACGAAATGTGAAGCGGCGACGTGAGGGCAAAAAAGCCTCGCGGCGGCGTTGCTGTTGATGGTTGCGTGATGATATCCCAGAAAGCGAAATACGCGCTTCGAGCCTTGGCCGCTCTGGCGCAGGCCGACCCGGATGAGCCTATGCTGATCTCGGAGATCGCGGTCCAGCAGTCAATCCCGAAGAAATTTCTGGAACAGATCCTGCTCGACCTGAAGCGCTCCGGCATCGTCATGAGCCGCCGTGGCAAGCAGGGTGGATATCTTCTGCTGAAGCCTGCCGACGCGATTTCCTTCGGCGAGGTGCTGCGCTTGGTGGACGGCCCGATCGCTCCGCTTCCCTGCCTGTCGCAAACCGCCTACCGCAAATGCGATGATTGCGATGGCGAACACCTGTGCGAAATCCGCCACGTCTTCGCCCGTGTAGCCGACGCCACCCGCGACGTCCTGTTCAACACCACGATTGCCGATGCGATCGAGGGAGCAGGCGAGGGTACACAGAAGCCGGCCCAGGTGAGAGAACTTCTGACGGCGTAAAGCCCTCTTCCTTAATTGATGTTGGCGTCTGCCTACGTGCAGCAGGGCATGCTAATGTACTCTCCTTGTCGAGAGGCTGGCATGTTTTCTGTGTCCATAGCAAAATCACCGGAGGATTTCGAGATCGCCGCGGCGCTGTGCCGGGAACTGGCGGAATGGGATATCGCCATGGCCGCGACCCATGGCGTCGATCCTCAGCTGGTGACGGATCTTTATCATGGTGAGACCACGGCAAGCCTTGCCCGGCGTTACGCGCAACCGGGGACAGGAATGCTGCTGGCATCATGGGATGGCCGGCCGGCGGGATGTTTGGCCTTTTCCGTCTTCGACGATACGGCCGACGAACTTCACAAATTCTATGTGGCGCCCGACTTCCGGCAAAGAGGCATAGGCGGCGCAATGATGCGAGCGGTCATTCATGCTGTCGAAACGCGTCGGAAGAGCACGCTGCTGGCGCACACCACCATCTATATGACCGATGCCATCTCGATCTATCGCGCCTGTGGTTTCGACTTCTGCCCACCCTTTCGAGAAGTGCCTAAAGCTGTCGGCCATACGGAGATCTTCCTCAGGCGCGACGTTCCGCCGGGCTGAAATCGACCCTCTGGAACGAATTTCGGCCGGATTGCGTTTTTGCCGTTCGGTGTTTTCCCGATGCTGCTGTTCTGTGAACTCATGCTCATGGAACGCATTCTTTGTCGCGCGAACCCGCCCGAGGGAAACAGTTTTGCCTTCTTTTCGCCGTGAATTGACTAAGACGACCTGACCGATAGAGTTTAGCCCAGATCAAATGGCCCAGTGAAAACTAAGACCCGGGTCATCGGACATGGATCACAGGAGAGACCCTATGCTGAACTTCACCGATGGGATTGGAAAGCGGCTAGCAGTGCTTGCGCTCGGCGTCACGCTCGCAGCAGGAAGCATTGCTCCGGCCTTTGCCGCGACCCAGCTTCTCAACGTCTCCTACGATCCAACACGCGAGCTTTATAAGGATTTCAATGCGGCATTCGCCAAGCACTGGAAGGCTGAAGGCGGTGAGGATGTCACAATCCGCCAGTCGCATGGTGGCTCCGGCGCGCAGGCCCGCTCTGTGATCGACGGTCTCGAAGCAGATGTCGTGACGCTGGCGCTGGAGAGCGACATCAACGCCATCCAGAAGACCGGCAAGATCAAGGAGGACTGGCGCACCCGCCTGCCCAACAACGCTTCGCCCTACACCTCGACGATCGTCTTCCTCGTTCGCAAGGGTAATCCAAAGGGCATCAAGAACTGGGGCGATCTGGTGAAGGGCGACGTGCAGATCGTCACGCCGAACCCGAAGACATCAGGTGGCGCCCGCTGGAACTATCTGGCCGCCTGGGCCTGGGCCAACGAAGAATTCAAGGGCGATCAGGACAAGATCAAGGCCTATATCGGTGATCTCTACAAACGCGCACCGGTTCTCGATACCGGCGCTCGCGGCTCGACGGTAACCTTCGCTCAGCGCCAGATCGGCGACGTCCTGCTCGCCTGGGAAAACGAGGCCTATCTGGCTGGTGAGGAATTCGGCAAGGACGCTTTCGACATCGTCGTTCCGCCGATCTCCATCCTCGCCGAACCGCCGGTCGCCGTCGTCGATGCCAATGTCGACGCCAAGGGCACCCGCAAGGTCGCCGAAGCCTATCTGCAATATCTCTATTCCGACGAAGGCCAGAACATCGCGGCCAAGCACTTCTACCGTCCGTCCAAGCCAGAAGTGGTGAAGCCGGAACTGTTGAAGCAGCTGCCGCCGATCAAACTCGTCACCATCGACGACCCGCTTTTCGGCGGCTGGAAGAAGGCGCAGCCGGAGCATTTCGGTGACGGCGGTATCTTCGACCAGATCTACAAGCCCGGCGCCAAGTAATTTCAGCCCCTGAACTTGGCTAAGTGACTCTGAAGGCACGGTGCGGTAGTTTTGACCCGCACCGTAGCCATGTCGGGCCTGAACTCAGAATTCGGAACCAAGCATGACCGCATCTGCCACCGCTTCCAGAGCGGGCTGGAGAGTAAAGCAGCCGAGCATCATCCCGGGTTTCGGGTTGACGCTCGGCTTTTCGCTCGCCTACCTGTCGCTCATTATCCTTATACCCATTGCCGGCCTGCTCTGGCGCACGGCCGAGCTTGGCTGGTCCGGCTTTTTCGCCATCCTCTCCGATGAACGGACGATCAGGGCTCTCTACGTTTCCTTCGGCACGGCCTTTATCGCCGCGCTGGTCAACGTCATCTTCGGCACGCTTCTCGCCTGGGTACTCACCCGCTATCGCTTTCCCGGACGCCGGCTGATCGATGCCATGGTCGATCTGCCCTTTGCCCTGCCGACGGCGGTGGCAGGCATCGCCTTTGCCTCGCTTTATGCCCCGAATGGCTGGATCGGCTCGCTGTTCATGCCGTTCCGCATCGCGTTCACGCCGATCGGCATCGTCATCGCGCTGATCTTCATCGGCCTGCCCTTTGTCGTGCGCACCGTGCAGCCGATCATGGAGGAGATAGACAAGGAA
The DNA here is from genome assembly GCF_014201355.1 of Aliirhizobium wenxiniae. Classification (GTDB taxonomy): domain Bacteria; phylum Pseudomonadota; class Alphaproteobacteria; order Rhizobiales; family Rhizobiaceae; genus Neorhizobium; species Neorhizobium wenxiniae. The sequence continues at coordinate 622,582 of NZ_JACHEG010000002.1, read as the reverse complement.
GTAGAAGAGGCGGCGGCCACGCTCGGCGCCAACCGTTTCCAGACGATCTTCAACGTGCTTCTGCCCGGCCTCACGCCGGCGCTCTTGACCGGCTTTGCGCTCGCCTTTGCCCGCGGTGTCGGCGAATACGGCTCGGTCATCTTCATCGCCGGTAACATCCCTTACGTTTCTGAAATCGCGCCGCTGCTGATCGTCATCCGGCTGGAAGAGTTCAATTATGCCGGCGCGACCGCCATCGCCACGATCATGCTTCTGATCTCCTTTGCCATGCTTCTGGTGATCAACCTCATCCAGGCCTGGAGCCGCAGGAGGTATGGCAATGTCTGATAACCGCCGTATCTCCTTCCGCAACCCGGCCGACGAAAGCTTCTCCACCAAGCTTATTCTTGTCGCCCTGACGCTCGTCTTCCTCGCCTTCTTCCTGTTCCTCCCGCTCGTCTCGGTCTTCTACGAAGCCTTTCGCGAAGGATGGGTCACCTATGAGGAAGCGTTGCTGGAACCCGATGCCTGGGCCGCGATCCAGCTGACGTTGACCGTGGCGGCGATTGCCGTGCCACTCAATCTCGTCTTCGGCCTTGCCGCCTCCTGGGCGATTGCCAAGTTCGAATTCAAGGGCAAGGCGTTCCTCATCACCCTCATAGACCTGCCGTTCTCGATCTCGCCGGTCATCTCGGGTCTGGTCTATGTCCTTCTTTTCGGCTCCGGCAGCCTGCTCGGCCCCTTCCTGAAAAGCTACGGCATCGAGATCCTGTTCGCCGTGCCCGGCATCGTGCTCGCCACCGTCTTCGTCACCTTTCCCTTCGTCGCACGCGAGCTGATCCCGCTGATGCAGGAACAAGGCACGGGAGATGAGGAGGCGGCGCTTTCGCTCGGCGCGTCCGGCTGGCAGACCTTCTGGTATGTGACGCTGCCCAATATCAAATGGGGCCTGCTTTACGGCGTGCTGCTCTGTAACGCCCGTGCCATGGGCGAGTTCGGCGCTGTGTCAGTCGTTTCCGGCCGTATCCGCGGCCTCACCAACACCATGCCGCTGCATGTCGAGATACTCTATAATGAGTACAACATGGTCGCCGCCTTCGCCGTGGCATCCCTGCTGGCTCTTCTGGCACTCGTCACGCTCGCATTGAAAACCTTTCTCGAACTTCGGTTCGGTGCCGGCGCTGCCGGCGGCCGGCACTAGGATACCCCGCGTATGGAAGTCAAAATCAACAATATCCGTAAGGAATTCGACCGTTTCGCCGCGCTGAATGACGTATCGCTCAACATCGCGTCCGGTGAACTGATCGCGCTTCTTGGTCCGTCGGGTTCCGGCAAGACCACACTGCTGCGCCTGATCGCAGGCCTCGATTTCCCGACTGCCGGCCAGATTTTCTTCGGTGAGGAAGATGCCTCGCGCCATTCGGTCCAGGAGCGCAATGTCGGCTTCGTTTTCCAGCATTACGCGCTGTTCCGCCACATGACCGTGGCACAGAATATCGGCTTCGGCCTCAAGGTCCGTCCGTCCGCCAGCCGCCCGCCGAAAAGCGAGATCAAAAAGCGGGTTTCCGATCTCTTGGACATGGTGCAGCTCTCGGGGCTTGAAAACCGCTATCCCAACCAGCTTTCCGGCGGTCAGCGCCAGCGCGTGGCGCTTGCCCGTGCCATGGCGATCGAACCGCGCATCCTTCTTCTCGACGAGCCTTTCGGCGCGCTCGATGCCAAGGTGCGCAAGGAGCTGCGTCGCTGGCTGCGCGAATTCCACGACCGCACCGGCCACACCACCGTTTTCGTCACCCACGACCAGGAAGAAGCGCTTGAACTCGCTGACCGTGTCGTCGTCATGAGCCAGGGCAAGATCGAGCAGGTCGGTTCGGCGGATGATGTCTACGATCGCCCGCAGTCGCCCTTCGTCTTCTCCTTCATCGGTGAATCCTCGCATCTGCCGGTGGAGGTGAAGAATGGCACGGTTCTGTTCCAGGGTGAGCCGATCGGCATTTCGGAAAAGACCGATGCGGCCGGAGACCTGTTCTTCCGTCCGGAAGACGTGGTCCTGACCGACGAGAAGGACGCATTGTTCGGCAAGGTCACTGCCTGTCGCCGTCTTGCCGGCACCCGTATTGCCGAGATCGACATCGCCAACAACGGCCATGATCCCTTCCATGTCGAGGTGGAGGTGCCATTGCATGCTCCGGTCGAGCTTGGTTCGGAAGCCCGTTTCCGCCCGACCCGCTGGAAGATCTTTAACAAGTAACTGCAGCGCGGTTTACGTCCGGAGCCCGTTGACCTTTTTGATGTTCCAGCCTGTCCGAAGATCAAGGGGGGCTGGAATGCTATTTCCATCCAAGCTTTGTCTGTCGTCTTGCCCGCATCGGTTTGTATATCCGGCTCATGTGTCGCAGCCGCTACATCTTTAAGGCGTAAGATTCGATAAATAGAAATACGCTAAGGCAATTGCGGTTCAACGTCTTTAATAGGCTTAAAATGTCGGCGCATGTCGATGAAACCTGCCAACCGAAGCAGCATGAGCTGCTATCCCCACCTGTAGTCGATACAGTTTCGGCATCCCGTCAGCCATTGTTCGGGCGCTTTTTGCGCGGCGCTGGCCAGGCGCAATCCAGAGGGCGCACCCTTCGGCAAGGCCCTCCGCCGGAAGATATGGCGAAGGCGCTGGCCATCCTTGCAAACCAGCCGAATGCCAGCGCTGGGCTTGTTCGGCTTGGAGACAAGCAGATCCTGTTTTCCGATTGCGAGCAGGCTTTTGTCATGTATGCCCGGCACGGCCATTCGCTGGTCGCGCTGTTCGATCCTGTCGGCCCGCAGGAACTGTGGCCGGACCTGCTTGAAAAGTTCATGGCGACAGCGCGTCATCAAGGCAGCCGACCGGTCTTCTATCAGGTTTCGAAAGCTTTCCTGCCGCACGCCTTCGACTGCGGCCTGCGTCCTTACAAGCTCGGCGAGCAGGCAGTGGTAGATCTGACCCGTTTCGACCTCAAGGGCGGTGCCTGGCTGAAACTGCGCCGCTCGATCAATCGCGCCGAACGCGACGGGCTGGAATTCTCCATGCTTTCACCCGATGAGGTGCCCGAGGTCATAGACGAACTGCTCTCGGTTTCGCGTGCCTGGCTTGCCTCGCACAATGCCTCTGAGAAGGGCTTTTCGCTCGGCACATTCGACCTCGCCTATGTCAAGGCATGCCCGGTGGCGATCATCCGCTTGGAAGGGCGCATCGTCGCTTTTGCAAACATTCTCGAAGCCGGCCAGCATGGCGATGCCTTCATCGACCTTATGCGTCACATTCCCGAGACGCATCGCGGCATGATGGATCTGCTTTTCGTGCGCATTATGGAGCATATGAAGGCGCGGGGTTTCCGCACGCTCAATCTCGGCATGGCGCCTCTCGCGGGCCTGGCCGATCATCACTATGCGCCGCTGTGGAACCGGCTCGGCCGGGAGATCTTCGAATTCGGCGAGCGTTTCTATAATTTCCGCGGCGTGCAGGCTTTCAAGTCGAAGTTCGATCCGGTCTGGCAGCCGCGTTATCTCGTCGTTTCTGGCCGCGGTCTTCCGCTCACTTCCATCTTCGATGTGACGATGCTGATCGGCGGCGGGTTGCGCGGGATCTTGCGCCGATGAGGGCTTTGCCGGTTATCGTTGCAGCGCTCACGCTGGTTGCCGGTGCCGTTGAACTCTATCACACGCAGTTCGCCCAGAATGAAATCGTCAGCCTGCCGACCTCCCGCATCAGCGATCCGCAGGTGGAGGAAAAAGGCATCGTCGTGCTTCTGTCGGATGCCGATGGCTGGGGCAGCGAGGAAGACCGCATGTCGGATGCGCTGACAGCCGATGGTGCTGTGGTCGTCGGCGTCGATCTGCCCGACTATTACGCCGGGCTTGGCGAAGAGAAGCGCGACTGCCTCTATCTCGTCTCCGATATCGAGGAACTGAGCCGCCAGATCCATCGCGACCGGGATATGACGACCTATCGCGCTCCACTGGTGGCAGGCATCGGCGCCGGCGGATCACTGGCTCTGGCGATTGCCGCCCAGACACCGTTCTCCACCATCGGCGCAACGCTGGCGGTCGACCCGGATCCGTCGATCGCCCTGTCGAAAATACTCTGCACGCCAGCGCCGAAAAATCATGTCGATGGCGGTATGCGCTATGGCCTGACCGAAGGCGAGCTGCCGAACAATATCGATGTCGTATTCACGCCGGAAGCCGCCAGGGCGGGGCGCGAGCATGTCGAAGATCTGAAACGCACCCACCCCGACATTGAGGTGATTGCGGATGACGAGGCGTCCGAGGAAGCTTTGCTTGCGGTTTCACGCAGCGTGATGACAGCCGCTGAGACCAACGGTTCTCCGCTGGACCTTCCGATCGTGCCGATCGAGACCGTGCCGCGCCGCAATACCATGGCGATCATTTATTCCGGTGATGGCGGCTGGCGTGATATCGACCAGAAACTTGCGGCACATCTGAAAGATGAAGGAATCCCGGTCGTCGGCGTCGACGCCCTGCGCTATTTCTGGAACGAAAAGACGCCGGCACAGACAGCAACCGATCTTTCCCGCATCATCGCCACCTACCGCCAGCGCTGGAATGTCGAGAATGTCGTTCTGATCGGCTATTCCTTCGGCGCTAATATTCTGCCTGCCACTTACCGGCTGTTGCCGAAAGATGACCAGGATACAGTTCGCCTCATGTCGCTGCTTGCACTGTCGCATCAGGCCGATTTCGAAATCGCCGTCACCGGATGGCTCGGTTACGCCGGTGTGGGCAAGCATGGCGACCCGGTGGATGACTTAAGAGCGATCGAGCCTCTTAAGATCCAGTGTGTCTACGGGATTGAGGAAGAAGATACGGCCTGCCCGGATTTGGGTGAAATCCAGGGAGTCGACATACAGCCGCGCAAAGGCGGACATCATTTCGACGGCGATTACCGCGCGCTCAATCAACTGATCGTTGATCGACTGAGCCAGCTTCTGTCAGTGATGTGACTTTGAAATTTGGTTGTCACCACGGCAAGCGAAACCGAAAGATCGCGACGTGTTTTAGATCGCCGCGAAGCTTGCTTCGTTGGGCAGGAGATCGACCTGCTGTCCATCGAACAGGTCCGAATGTTCGCCGATCGCCTGTTCCCAGGCCGCTGCGGGTCCCTGGGCGATCAGTTGCAGTGAACCGTTCATGGGGTTGACGACCTTCAGTCCGAGCGGCTCATAGGCATTCAAGGCATTGATGACCGGTGCCTTGGCGCGCGAAGATACCTCCCGCAACGCCGCCTTGCGGGCCATGATGTCCGAAATCTCTCGAGCCTGCGACATTTCCTGATCGGCATTCACCTCGACGATGAAAACGATCGAGTCCTGTGGCGACGAGTTCGAAACGATGTTCCTGACTCTGGCATTCAGCATGGTCAGTCCTTTCGATGGAAGAGCCAGCGTCATGGCAGCAGGCCTTCCAGGTCAATGCAGCCACGCCCCACTCTTGGGGCAATGTTGGCCCAATTTTGATTACATCTAGTAAACTCCATCAGCGTTTCCGTCAAACGTCGAGGCTGGCCGGTGAGTTCCGGATACTTCTCAAGAATGAGCGCCAAAGCTGATGAAATACACGGCGCCGAGAGCGAGCTGCCGTTCATGGAGGCGTAGCCGCCACCGGCGAGAGCACTGTGTATATCCACGCCCGGTCCTACGATATTCGGTTTGCTCGGAGCTTGCCGCGCTGCATCGCCGTAGGAATACCCCCAGTCGCTGAAGGGGGCGACGCGGTCGTCCCTGTCGATCGCCCCGACGGCGACGACATGCTCAAGCTTGGCGGGAAAGCAATGGTTGCCCATGCCCAGATTGCCGTTGTTGCCGATTGCTGCCACGACCACCGCACCCTGGTCGGCAGCATTGCCGATCGCTTTGTAAAGGCTGCGGATATCCTCTCGGGTCAGGTGTCGTGTGCCGAGCGATGCGTTGACGATCTGGACGCCGTCGCCATGAGGGCCGGCTTCGTTGACGAGCCAGTTCAGACCGCCAAGCAACTGGGCAAAATAACCTCGCAATGCCCCGTTCTCCGACTGCTCCGTCAGCACGGCCGCAACCGAGAGATGGACCTGCGGTGATATGCCGGCGTTCTGGCCGGCGCATATGCTTGCCACATGTGTTCCGTGGCTGCCGAAATCCCGCGGGCTCGCGCCCGGCACCTCGACGCCGTTGAGGTCGAACTGCCGGTAGACGATATGGTCGCCTGTCCTATGCGAAAATTCCGGATGATCGACATCTATGCCTGTATCCAGAAGGCCGATGGAGATGCCGTTGCCTTGGTATGCCTGGGGAAGTGCGCCTCCATTGGGAAGAATGCGACGGTGCCAGAAGTCGGGTGGAGTTTGCAACTCCTGGATTTCCGGCGGCCGCACCAGGATTTCCGAGTTCGGAACGACCTCGACGCCCTGTTCCTCGAGGATATCGATCATCGGTTGTTCCAGTCGAGGCAGGATCACTGCTCCCAGGGCTTCGAGATAGACCCCGCGCAGAAACAGTCGATCGCCGCGGCTCACCCGCGCAACCGCCGGCAAAGCCTGCCGATAGGTGTTGGAGGCGTTGATGAGATCCAATGTCGTTTGCGATCGGGACGTCATCGCCAAATGCATCAGCCGCCGCAATTGTTTGCGGGAATCTGTCTCGCTCGTGTGCGGAAAGGTGATTTTGTTTTCCGAACCCGGGCTGGCCTTGTCGCTCTGTTCGTCCAGATAACGATTGTCCGGAAGAAGAATGATCACGGACGATTTGGGAGAAACCTCGATATCCGCAGCAAGCCCGCTGATCTCCCTTCGGCTGTACTGCGCAAGCGACTGGATACCGCGCTTGTTCTTATAAAGGCGGATCCAGCGCCGCCTGAGATCTCGCCGGTGGCGTTTTCCTGCAAAACCGCCGCTTCCGCGCCAGACGGACGACTGCTTTTCAAGCGCACGCACAAACTCTTCCGGCGCCAGCGCCAGGATCTTGCCCATCATGATTCGCCCCCAACTTTTGCCTGAGGCGAGAATATTACCGCTATTTAAGATTGCGACAATTTCTTGCGCAACCAAAGGGTGATGCAGGTTGCATCAGCGGTCGCTGAGCACCGCACGCGGATTGACCCAGGGTTCCTGATTGCTCCGGGGCAGGGGGATTTTTCCGAGGATATGATCCGCCGCCTTCTCGCCGGTCATGATCGAAGGTCCGTTGAGATTGCCATATGTGATGTGCGGGAAGATCGAACTGTCCGCGACGCGCAAGCTTTCCACTCCGATGACCCGGCATTCTGCATCGACGACAGCATGTCTGTCGTCAGCGCTTCCCATCCGGCAGGTGCCGCAGGGATGGTAGGCGCTTTCCAGATGTTCGCGCAGGAAAGCGTCGATCTCGTCATCCGACTGCAGGTTTTCGCCGGGCTGGATTTCCGGTCCGCGATAGTCGTCAAATGCTTTCTGGTTGAAAATTTCGCGCGTCAGCCGCACGCAATGACGAAATTTGATCCAGTCTTCCTCATGGCTCATGTAGTTGAAGCGAATGACCGGATCATCCTTCGGATCCGCCGAACGAAGGGTGACGTTGCCACGCGATTTGGAAAGATTGTAGCCGACATGCGCCTGAAAGCCGTGGCTCTTGGCGGCAGCTTTCCCGTCGTAGGAAATCGCCACCGGCAGGAAATGATACTGGATATCCGGCTGCTTCAACCCGGCTTGCGAGCGCAGGAAGGCGCAGGCTTCGAACTGGTTGGAGGCGCCAAGGCCACCCTTGGACAGCACCCATTGCGCCCCCGCCACCCCCTGCCAGAACCACGGCAGCCAGGAGTAGAGCGAAACCGGCTTGGTCGAGACCTGCTGGAAATAGAATTCCATATGGTCCTGCAGATTGGCGCCGACGCCTGGTCGGTCAACCTTCACCTCGATCCCCATGTCCTTCAAATGCGACGCCGGCCCGATGCCTGACAGCATCAGAAGCTTTGGCGAGTTGAACGACGAGGCCGCCACGATCACCTCGCGGTTGGCTTTGATGACTTCCGGCACGCCGCGCCGCAACACCTCGACACCGGTCGCCCGTCCATTCTCGATGACGATCTTCTGCGCCAGACCATAGACGATCTCGACATTCTTCCGCTTCATCGCTGGCCGCAGATAGGCATTGGCGGCAGACCAGCGGCGGCCCTGATGGATCGTCTGTTCCATCAGCCCGAAACCTTCCTGTTTCGAGCCGTTATAATCCTCCGTCGTTTCGAAGCCGGCCTCGGCACCGGCCCTGATGAAGGCATGAAAGAGCGGGTTCTTCACCGGCCCGCGCTGCACATGCAAAGGCCCGTCAGTACCACGCCAGCCTTCTTCTCCCCCATGGCTGTGCTCCATCCGCTTGAAGTAAGGCAGCACGTCGGCATAGGACCAGTCTCGCGCGCCAAGCTCCTCCCAGCGGTTGTAATCCTCCGCATGGCCGCGCACGTAAACCAGCCCGTTGATCGAGGATGAACCGCCCAGAACCTTGCCGCGCGGCGCGGTGATGCGGCGGTTATTGAGGTTTGGCTCGGGTTCGGAAAGATAACCCCAATTGTACCGCTTCATGCTCATCGGCCATGCCAGCGCTGCCGGCATCTGGATGAACGGGCCATAGTCCGACCCACCCGCCTCGATGACGATCACCGAATACCGGCCATCCTCCGAGAGACGGTAAGCCATGGCAGACCCTGCCGAGCCGGAACCGATGATGACGAAATCTGCCTGCATGTCAGTTCGCTCCGCGTGGTTTATTGGAGATGGCCGGCAGGCCAGAGAGTGCCGCTTGCTCCAAGGCCACCCAACGCGCCATCAATACGGCGCCTCGACCTTGCCCATTCCCACATAAACCGTCTTCAGCTCGGAATAATGCTCCAGCGCCGCAAGCGAGTTTTCCCGTCCGAAACCGGATTGTTTCGATCCACCGAAGGGAATTTCCACCGGGCAGAGATTGTAGGTGTTGATCCACAAGGTCCCGGCCTCAAGTTGGTCCACCACCCGGTGCCCGCGCGAAAGGTCGGCGGTGAATACCCCCGCCGACAGGCCGAATTCGGTGGCGTTCGCCCGCGCGATCACCTCGTCCTCGTCGTCGAAATCCAGCACACACATCACCGGGCCAAAAATCTCTTCCCGCGCAATGGTCATCTCGTCGGTCACATCGGCAAATACGGTCGGCTGGATATAATAACCTTCACCGGTCACGTCGTTCGGAATGCCGCCACCGGTCAGAACGGTCGCCCCCTCGGCCTTGCCCTTGTCGATATAGCTCAAGACCTTCTGGCGCTGGTCAAACGAGATCAGCGGCCCCATCTGTGTCGCCTCATCCATGGGCTCGCCGATGGTGATCTTTTCTGTCCGCTCCTTCAGCCGCGACAGGAACTGGTCCTTCACCTTGCGCTGCACGAAAACGCGGGTGCCGTTGGAGCAGACCTGACCGGTCGAATAGAAATTGCCGAGCATCGCCCCGCCGATGGCCGAGTCGATATCGGCATCGTCGAACACGATCAGCGGCGATTTCCCGCCAAGCTCCATCGTCACATGCTTGAGCTGGCCGGCAGCCGCTGACGCCACCTTGCGGCCGGTCGGCACCGAACCGGTGAGCGAAACCTTGGCGACATCGGGATGATTGACGAGCAGCGGCCCGGTCGTGCGGTCACCCTGGATGACGTTATAGAGCCCTTTCGGCAGCCCGGCCTCGATCAGGATCTCGGCGATCTTCAACGCTCCGAGCGGCGTATTTTCCGACGGCTTGAACACCATCGCATTGCCGGCGGCGAGCGCCGGAGCGCCCTTCCAGCAGGCGATCTGCTGCGGATAGTTCCACGCGCCGATACCGACGCAGACGCCGAGCGGCACCCGTTTCGTATAGGCAAAATCACCGCCGAGCGGGATATATTGGCCATTCATTCCGGCTGCGATCACGCCGCCGAAAAATTCGAAACTATCCGCCCCCGAGGTCGGGTCGGCGACGATCGTCTCCTGGATCGGTTTGCCGGTATCGAGCGTTTCGAGTTCCGAGAGCTCGCGGTTCCTCTCGCGCATGATTTCGGCGGCGCGTTTCAGGACGCGGCCCCGGGCGGTCGGGCTCATTGCCGCCCATTCCGGCTGGGCGCGTTTGGCCGCTGCGATCGCTTTTTCGACAATCGCCGGCGTTGCCGCATGCAGCCTTGCGATCACCTCGCCGGTGGCGGGGTAAAGGCTCTCGATGACGCTGCCTGTGGTATCCTCCACATATTCGCCATCGATGAAGTGGCTGGCTTTCGGCTGTGCTTTCATTCTTTTGTCTCCGCCCAATGTACCTTACTCCCCACGGGGATAGCGCTTGGACTCTTCCAGATTGTCGAGGTTCATGTGGTTGCGCATGTAGCGCTCGGAGGCCTTCTGCAAAGGCTGGTGATCCCACGGATAATAGGCGCCGTTGCGCAGTGCTTCATACACCACCCAGCGCCGCGCCTGGCTTTCCCGCACGGCGGCGTCGAAGCCCGCCATGTCCCATTTGGCATCCCGTTTGCTGCGAAATCCTTCAAGAACCTTTGCATGAGCCGGGTCGCCGGCAAGGTTCGTGAGCTCCTTCGGATCGGCTTCAAGATCGAAAAGCTGCTCGGGATCGAGTTCGCAATGGATATATTTCCACTTGCCCTCGCGAATGCCGACGAGCGGCGCATAGGACGCTTCGGCCGCATATTCCATCAGCACCGACGAGGTCCGTTCACCGCCATCGATCACCGGCTTCAGGCTCTCGCCATCCGTCCACGGCGCAATCTCGGAGATCGATATCCCGGCAAGGTCGCAAAGCGTCGGCGTCACGTCGAGGTTGGAAACGGGAGCTTTGTGCAGGGCAGGGGCGATACCCGGTCCCGCCACCATCAGCGGCACACGGGCGGAGCCTTCGAAGAAGTTCATCTTGAACCACAATCCGCGCTCGCCAAGCATGTCGCCATGGTCGGAACAGAACAGGATGAAGGTGTTATCGAGCATCCGGGTGCGGGTCAGCGTATCGATCAACTCGCCAACCTTCTCGTCGATATAGGAGATGTTGGCGAAATAGGCCTGACGCGAGCGGCGCACATTGTCCTCGGTAATGTCGAAGCTCGCATAATCGCAGGATTTCAGGATGCGCTGCGAATGCGGATCCTGGCTCTCCAGCATGCCGACGTCCGGCATGAGATACTCGCAGTCGTTATAGAGATCCCAGAACTTTTTCCGCGCCACGTAAGGGTCGTGCGGATGGGTAAACGAGACCGTCAGCGCCCAGGGTCGACGGTCGGCGTCATCGTTCTCGCGCGCCAGATGATAGAGCTTCTGGTTGGCGAGGAAGGCGACCTCGTCATCATATTCCATCTGGTTGGAAATCTCGGCGACACCTGCACCGGTCACCGATCCCATATTGTGATACCACCAGTCGATCCGCTCGCCCGGCTTGCGATAATCGGGCGTCCAGCCGAAATCGGCCGGATAGATATCGGTCGTCAGCCGCTCCTCAAAGCCGTGCAATTGGTCGGGGCCGACGAAATGCATTTTTCCCGAAAGTGCCGTGTAATAACCGGCGCGGCGCAGATGGTGCGCATAGGTCGGGATCGACGACACATATTCCGCGGCATTGTCGTAAACCTGCGTCCGGCTCGGCAATTGCCCGGCCATGAAGGATGCGCGAGCAGGGGCGCAAAGCGGCGAGGACGTGTAGTTGTTGGCAAACCGCGCCGAGCGCGCGGCAAGTGCTTTCATGTGCGGCGCATGCAGCCACTTCGCGGGTCCATCGGGAAACAGCGTGCCGTTCAGCTGGTCGACCATGATGATAAGAAAATTCGGGCGGTACATGATCGCGGCAGGACCTCTGTAGGCAGGAATGGCAATGTAAGGAGTTATTTTCGATCTTGTTTTCGATCAAGTGATGATTGCGAAACGCGCTATCCCAAATGCGTAGAGCGCATTGAACGCGCCCGGCCACCCAATCATGCAGCCTGATCCGCGCGATTGACGCTACCAAGTGCCGCAGCGGATTTGGATATTCAACAGAAATGCAGCTAGCGTTTGCCGTCAGTGTGATCGCGGCATTTGCCGGTCTCGTCATTGCGTCCGGCTGGCCGGTTAACAGCTTGGCAGTGCTTGGTATTTCCTAAAGTTGGACATGATTGTCCAAGACTGGGCAACCTTCGCGCCGGCACTTGCCGCACACTATCCAAACATCGGAAAACCCTCTTAATTCATTGAATTTTAAGCAAATACCGGAAGGTCGTCACAAAACCTTCATGCGATTTTCATAGAGGAGCAACGGATTGTTGACGGGTAGCGCTGCAACCTGCGCAACGTCATTTAAGGCCTTTTTTCGAGCATTTCGAAAAGCGCTCGTGCAGTGGAGTAATGCGTATGTCGTCTGCGGCTGTTCTCGAACCGGGTGTTGTCCGGCGATATGCAGGCGACCAGCTTGTTACCCTCGGAAAACTGGTTCTCGAAAACGCCTTCCAGCCGATTGTCGAAGTGGCGACAGGATCGGTCTTCGGTTACGAATCGCTGTTGCGTGGCCATGAACGGATCGGCTTTTCCTCTCCGCCGGAATTGCTCGACGAGGCGCAGCAGGCAGGCCAGCTTCTGGCGCTGGAGCAGATGATGTCCGGCCGCGCGCTCGCCAAATTCGCGACGCTTCCCGACTATTCGTCAGCCACGCTTTTCCTCAATCTCGATGTCCGGCTGATCCGTCAGGGGCATGAATTCCTCGAAAGAGTGCTGCACCATTTGCGTGCGGCCGAGATCGCGCCGTCTTCGGTCTGTTTCGAATTCTCCGAACGCTTCGACAATACCAGCGTACCGGAGTTTGCCGATCTGGTGGCCGATATGCGCAAGGCGGGCTTCAAGCTCGCCATCGACGATTTCGGTGTGGGTCACGGCGAGATGAAGCTGCTTTGTGACTTCCCCGTCGACTACCTCAAGATCGACCGGCATTTCGTGTCCGATATCGACCGCAATCCGCGCAAGCGCCATCTGGTCAAGAATATCGTCAACATCGCCCATACGCTCGGTATCCGGGTCATCGCCGAGGGCATCGAGACGGAATCCGAATTCCTGGCCTGCCGCGAATATGGTGTCGATCTCGTTCAGGGCTATTTCATCGCCAAGCCGACAACCTTCCTGACCGAACTGCAGCCGGCCTTTCCGCATCTTGCCGATATCGGCCGTGCGCGCCGTTCCAGCCAGTCGCTGGACGAGATCCTCATCCGCAAGCAGATCGAAAGACTGCCGACGGTTTTCGAGAATGACGCGATCGACTCGGTCTTCGAACTCTTCCGGCGTAATCCGCGCCAGGCATTCTTTCCGGTCCTGAACGCCAATGGTGAACCGCGTGGCGTCATCAACGAATACCACCTGAAGGAATTCATCTATCAGCCATTCGGTCGCGACCTTCTGAAGAACAAGGTCTATGAACGCTCGATCGCTCACTTCGTCGAGCGCGCTCCGATCATTGGGCTGGATGCCGAGGCGGAAGAGCTGATGAGCCTGTTTGCCAACATGGAAAACAGCGCCTGCGTCATCCTCACCGAAAACATGCGTTATGCCGGCGTCGTTTCGGCCGCATCGCTCATCAAGGTGGTGAACGAGAAGCAGCTGAAGATCGCGCAGGATCAGAACCCGCTGACCAGCCTGCCGGGTAACCGTGCTGTACGCGATTTCATGCAGGAAGCTGGCCGCGACGACGAGGAAAGCCGCTTTTTCTGCTATTGCGACTTCGATAATTTCAAGCCGTTCAACGATCACTACGGTTTCCAGAAGGGCGACCACGCGATCTCGCTGTTTGCCGCGCTGATGAAGCGTTACTTCTTCTCGGAGGGTGACTTCCTTGGCCATATCGGCGGCGACGACTTCTTCATCGGCGTTCGCGATTGGACACGCGAGGAGCTGGACGAAATCCTCGAGCGCCTGCTGTCGGATTTTCACGGCGATGTGATCGAGCTTTATTCCGAAGAAGAACGAGCTTCCGGCAGGATTCGCGGCCATGACCGCTCGGGCCGCGAGCGGGACTTCCCGCTGCTGCGCTGCTCTATCGGCGTTCTGGAGCTGCCCAAGGGCCTGCTTCTCGATGATATCGGCCGCATTAGCGTCGAGATCGCATCGGTCAAGGCAACCGCCAAGGAGAGCGAAGGCGGTCTCGTCTTCTCGTCCTTTGGTGAGACAAAGTGACCGGCCACATCCGCCGGTCCCTTTCTAAGGCAGAGGTCGTGTCCTAAGTCAGTGCTCTCATGCTGACAGGAGACTTTTATGCCGCTTCCCAATGAGATGCGTTTCATCGATCTGCCGTCCTTCGGTTCCCCCGACGTGATGGTGGTGGCCCGCGGGCCGCTGCCGAAACCGCGTCCCGGCGAAATTCTGGTCAAGGTCGAGGCGGCGGGCGTCAATCGCCCCGATGTGGCGCAGCGTCAGGGCAATTATCCAGCGCCCAAGGATGCAAGCCCGATCCTCGGCCTGGAGATTGCCGGCGAAGTCGTGGCTCTCGGAGAAGGTGTTTCGGAATATTCGTTAGGCGACAAGGTCTGCGCATTGGCGAATGGCGGCGGTTATGCCGAATATTGCGCAGTGCCGGCCGGCCAGGCTCTGCCTTGGCCGAAGGGCTATGATGCGGTCAAGGCGGCTGCCGTGCCGGAAACCTTCTTCACCGTCTGGGCCAATCTCTTCCAGATGGCCGGCCTGACGGAAGGTGAGAGCGTGCTGATCCATGGTGGCTCAAGCGGTATCGGCACGACCGCAATCCAGCTTGCCAAGGCCTTCGGCGCAACCGTCTATGCAACGGCCGGATCGAAGGAAAAATGCGACGCCTGCGAAAAGCTCGGCGCCACGAGAGCGATCGACTACAAGTCGGAAGATTTTACCGAAGTCATCAAGACAGAGACTGAAGGTCAGGGCGTCGATGTCGTGCTCGACATGATCGGGGCGGCTTATTTCGAGAAGAACCTCTCCGTGCTGGCCAAGGATGGCTGCCTGTCGATCATAGCTTTCTTAGGGGGAGCCAAGACTGACGCCATCGATCTGAGACCCATCATGGTCAAGCGCCTGACGGTGACCGGTTCGACCATGCGGCCGCGCACCGCCGACGAAAAGCGCGCCATTCGCGATGATCTCGTCACCGAAGTCTGGCCGCTGCTGGAACAGGGCGATATCGCCCCGGTCATCCATTCGGTGTTGAACTTCGATCAGGTAGCGCAAGCCCACAAGCTGATGGAAACGAGCAGCCATATCGGCAAGATTGTTTTGAGGATAGGGGAAGGAAAGGCGGCTTGAAGGAATCACAATCCGGTTCAGGCATGCGAATGTTAAGCCGGGATCGGTGATTTTGCAAAGCACTTATATTCGCGCAGCGTTACATAACTTGCCTTGCAAGACATGCGTAAGACACCTACCTTCTAGTCATCGTCAACGTAGTGAAAGGAAGGTGATCCAATGTCTAATGAGATTTCGGTCTGCGTAACGGGCAATGGAAAGGTGGCGGTCTTGACGGGGCAGCCCTCGGCCTGAACCACATCTTCCTTCGGACTGTCGAGAGACGGGCCGGGTTCGTTGAACGGACCAGATTTCATGGAAGGGTCGCCTCGGCGGCCCTTTTCCTTTTCTGCGACAGGCACACAAGCGCGGCATGGCCTCGGCGACACTTCGCAAAATGCATGCGCGTTTTTTAAGCTTAATTCTTTCAGCTATGCCTATTTTTGGCGCGTTCGCTTTGACCGAGATCACAAAAATACCTGCTCATTTGGCAGGGGTGTGCTGCTAATTGATTGCTACTTCAAGACGGTCTTCGCGCGTATAACAAACGCATCGAAACAAGAGGGCGCCACGAACCGGCCGCCGTTTCGAAAAGCCCAGGAAAGGGGGACCATCATGAACGTGAAACGCACTTTGACGAATTGGCGCAACTACCGTCGGACGGTTGCCGAACTGGAGCGGATGACGACGCGCGAACTGGCAGATCTCGGGATCACCCAATACGAGATCCGCAGCTTCGCTCGGACCGCCCACGGTTTCTGATCGAAAAACAGGCAAATACTTCGATGAAAACGCCCGCCATGACGCGGGCGTTTTGCTTTTGTGGGATTGCCCGCCGGATCAGATGCCTATCCGCCCGAGTGCCGGTATCTTGATCCCGGGCCGGGCAAGATCGAAGCCCGCGACAAGTCCGAGAAAATGCACTTCCAGACCGCTGCGCTGGCCGACAGAGAAACCGGCAAGTCCACGCAGCGTTACATGAAGGTCGCGCCTGTCTTCGTCCAGATGAACGAACTCACCGTTCGGCAGGTAATCACGCCCCACCGCATGCGGCGGCAGTACGGCGCCGATCTCCGGCACGGTTCGCAGTACATAGGCAACGAATGTATTGGAATTCGGGCCGGGCCAGATCGTGTATCCGCCCGGCTCGGCATAAGGGTAGGCGGCGATCGCGCCTTCTATCTTCGGGATCAATAACTCGGCCTTTGATCCCGTGACCGTCGCGACCAGCTGCGGTTCGTTCGAATACCAGTAGGCATCCGGCGCCCGATGGTTGCGCCGGATCGGCGATCCCCAGCCGACCTTGTCGTAGCGGGTATAGGCCGAAGCGCCCTTTTCCTTGGTGACGATCCAGGCATGGCTCGCAACGGAGCCTTTCAGGCCACCCGTCATCGCGGAGAAGATATAGATCGCCGCATCCTTGTTGTCCTCGGGCTTGGGCAGGATGCCCGCCGATGTCCACCGCGCCGCACTCCACCCGGATGGGTGATCCTTCATTGCCCAAAGCCCCGCAGACGCGAAGGTCGGCAGCAGGTAGACGATGAAGATGACGATCAGCAGACGTTTTACCGATTTCATAAGCATTTCCCGTGCAAGTCTTCCGCGAACAGGATAAGAGCCTGCCACCAATCTCTTGTTGCCATAGAAGCCAGCAAAATCAGGACAGACCATGCAAAATCCCGTTACCGTTGAAGTGACCCGCGGTTCTTCCGTCGAGAGCCGTCACAGAGGATTGGGTGTGGTTGTCGATGGAAGCGGAAAGACCGTGTTTTCCTTCGGCGATGCAGAGGCCGGCGTCTTCCCGCGTTCCTCCTGCAAGGCCATGCAGGCGCTGCCTCTGATCGAGAGCGGTGCTGCGGATGCTTACGGTTTCGGCAATGCTGAACTCGCCTTCGCCTGCGCTTCGCATTCCGGCGAGGACCGCCATGTCGAAATGGCGGCATCCATGCTGAAGAAAGCGGGCCGCGATGTGTCCGCGCTCGAATGCGGCGCACATTGGTCGTCCGATCAGGCAACCCTCATTCACCAGGCCCGCACCATCGACCAGCCGACGGCGCTGCATAACAACTGCTCTGGCAAACATTCCGGTTTCGTCTGCACCTGCGTTCATTCCGGTACGCCGCTCGAAGGTTATGTCGGTTACGATCATCCGCTGCAGCGGGAAATCCGCGATGTCATGCAGAGCCTGACGGGCGCGGTGCTGGGCGCGGACAATTGCGGCACGGATGGCTGCTCCATCCCGACCTATGCCGTGCCGCTCAAGGGACTGGCCCATGGTTTCGCGAAAATGCTGACTGGCGAAGGGCTTGCCACATCGCGTGCCAAGGCGTCACGCCGCCTGATCGATGCCTGCATGGCCGAGCCTTTTTACGTCGCCGGCACTGACCGTGCGTGCACGAAGCTGATGGAAGTGGCGCCGGGCAAGATCTTTGCCAAGACCGGTGCCGAGGGCGTCTTTGTTGCGGCACTTCCGGATCAGGGCCTCGCCATGGCGGTCAAATGCGAAGACGGCACGACCCGTGCCGCAGAAGCGATGATCTATGCGCTGATCTCCCGCTATTTCGAAAAGGGTGGAGAGGTCCAGACGAAGCTGATGGGCATGGCCAACCGCCAGATGAAGAACTGGAACGGCATGCCTGTCGGTGATGTCCGCGTAACCGACGCCATGTTCGCCTGATAGAAGCGTATCGGCATCGCTCGGCGCTGGTCTGCGTCTCCTGTCATGTTATGACTGTCGCAGATCTGGAGGATGTTGATGAACACGTTCTATTTTTCGCCCGGCAGTTGCGCGCTTGCCAGTCACATCGCACTCGCCGAATCCGGTCTGCCCTATGAAGTGAAGAGGCTGAATTTCGCCGAGGGCGAGCAGCGGTCTGAGGCCTATCTGGCGATTAATCCCAAGGGGCGTGTCCCGGCGCTTGTCACGGATAAGGGTGTGGTGACGGAAACCGTCGCCATTCTCGGTTATATCGCCCAGGCGGCGCCGGAAGCCAGGCTTGCGCCGCTTGCCGATCCCTTCCTCTTTGCCAAGATGCAGGCCTTCAACGCCTATATGGCGTCCACTGTGCACGTTGCGCATGCGCATGGCCGGCGCGGTTATCGCTGGGCCGATCAGGAAACCTCATTCGAGGACATGAAGAACAAGCTGCCGCAGGTGATGAGCGAGTGTTTCCGTCTGATCGAAGACGGCATGCTCGAAGGCCCCTATGTGCTCGGAGAACACTATTCAACCGCTGATCCCTATCTCTTTCTGATGTCCGGATGGCTGAAGAGCGACCGTGTCGAGATCGCGGATTTCCCGCGGGTACACGCACATTACCGCATGATGCTGGAACGTCCCGCCGTGCAGAAGGCATTGGCGGAAGAAAAAGCAGCCTGAAGCACAGGCCGCAACCGGTTTGCATCCCAAATTGCGCTGAAACGCTTTATGCGCAGCGCGCGAGCGGCATGCTTTCCGGTTGACCTTCGGCGTCGGCTACCATCGGTGCCGGCATCGGAAGATGGGGCATGGGCAGGTCTGCGAGCTGCAGCAGATCCATCGCCTGAATGTCGGGATGGTCCAATGGGCTCTTTTCGGCAACCTCGGTCGCCAGGCGCGATCGGATCGATCGGGCTAAGGAGTTCAAGAAAATCTTGAGGGGGTTCATTATTCACCTCGCAAATGGTGGTTTCATTTGCAGGCTGAATATGGGTTGTTCAGGGCGCTTCTACAATCGACATTCTCAGCAACTCGTTATAGATTTTCTATATGAGCAACCTGAACCTCGTTCATCTGAATGGCCTGCGGGCCGTGGAAGCCGTCGCGCGTTTGGGCTCGCTGCAGGCTGCAGCAAGCGAACTCGGCGTCTCCATCGGTGCCGTCAGCCAGCAGGTCATCAAGGCGGAGGCGCAGCTTGGCCACCCCGTCTTTCAGCGCCTGCCGAAAGGCATGGTGCCGCTCGATACCGCAAGGCCGATGCTGGCGCGACTGACGGACGGCTTCCGCAGCCTCTCGGAAGCGGTGGCGGTTGGTCGACCGCGCGATGATAAGTTGCTGACGATCTCCGTCGCACCGGTCTTCGCCGCCCGTTTCCTCGTACACCGGCTCGACCGGTTCACGGCATTGCATCCCGAGATCCGACTGCGCATCGATGCCACCACCGCCCTGGCGGATTTCGTCACCGATGGCGTGGATATCGGCATTCGTGTCGGCGCGGGAAAATGGCAGGGTGTGAATGCGGACCTGCTGTTGCCGCAGCTCGTTTTTCCCGTCTGCGCGCCTGCTCTGGCTGAGCGACTGCGCGAGCCGAAGGATATTCTCAACCTGCCGACCATCATCGATGGCCACGCCATGTTTTCCTGGGATGTCTGGCTTCGTTGCGTGGGGCTTGAGGGACGGCAGATGCAGGTCCGTCACGTCTTCAACGAAGCCTCGCTCTGTCTCGACGCAACGATAAGAGGCGAGGGCGTCATGATCGCCTGGCAGACGCTTGCCGATTATCCGCTGGCGCAGGGCAAGCTGGTTGAACCCTTTGCCACTCGCGCCGCGACCGGCTTCGGGCATTATTTCGTCACGCCCGCCGGAATTCGCCAGCCACCGAAGGTCAAGGCCTTTCATCGATGGCTGACGCAGGAGCTTGAGGCCTTGCAGCCTGAATAGTCTTACGGATTTGCCGGTTCGGCGTTCCGCTTTGCCCACATCGCCTGATAGCCCTGACGATGGGTGCAGGCCTCATACCAGGCCTTGAGCGATGGACGGTTGTCGAACAGCGGGTGATAACCGCGTGCATAACGCAGGATTTCGACGACATTGATATCCGCGGCGGTAAACCGATCGCCAACGAGATAATGTGTTGTCTCGAGATGCTTTTCGAGCGCATCGAGGGGCCGGACAAGGCAATCGGCCGCATCGTCGATCGCTGCAATGCCTTCCGGCGTGTCGCCCTTGGTTGACTGGATCTTCAGCGCATCCGTTTCGATGCTGGTTGCCGCAAACAGCGACCACTGCACCATCAGCGCTTCTTCTTCGATATTCTTCGGGCCGAGTTCGCCGCCATATTTGCGGGCGAGATAAAGCGAGATCGCGAGTGACTCATGCAGCACGAAGCCGTCGTCGTCCATCGACGGGATCGATCCCATCGGATTGACGGTAAGAAACTCGTCCGAGCGGGTATGCACGGGGCAGCCAGGGGCAGACGTGTCGGCCAAGCGATAGGCCTGGATGATCGGCACGAGCTCGAATGGCAGGCCGATTTCCTCGATCAGCCAGAGCGGCCGCGTCGCGCGAGAACGATAAACCCCGTAGATCTTCAGCATCGATATCTCCTTGATGAGTTGGCGCGAAGCTAATCAGGTTCGATGACGAACGGAAGGTCCTCCTGCGTTGGACGCCCATGAAAGTTTTCGATGGGACTAATCGTGTCGGACAATCTTAATGAGTCTCACAGGAGGCCCCACCCGGTCCTCAGCATTACGCCTCCGATCGAAATGGCGACATTACTCAAGGCCAAGGTGGCATCCGGTGAAATGGGTTTTGATGAAGACGAATTCGACCTCGATTTCTAGCTCACTCGATTGCCCTCGATCGTCAGATGCGAAAATCGCTCTGCGCCGCCCTTTGCCAGATCCCCGGTTGATGCTTCTCTCCACCGATACCCGATGATCGCGCCCCGTCTCGCACCCTGAAAGATGTTGTTGGCGATGATAGCGTCACCTGCTCCTTCCACCACGGTCACGACGCAGCCCACGCTGGCGTCGCGCACGATATTGCCGGTCGCCGTGACATTGCGCAGGTAAGGTCCGAAACCGAAAGCCAGGCCACCATAGGGCGCGTTCTCGACCACATTGCCCGTCACTGCCGTATCCGCCTCGGCACTGATGCCGACGCCGAAGATCGGGTCCTCGACCGTATAGGGGCCGACCGGGCGCAGGTTGCGCACGATGTTGTTAGCGATCGTGGCAAGTCTTCCACCCTCATTGAAGTTGACTACGGAAATGCCGTTCGCCGCGCCATCCACCAGATTGCCCGAAATCATCGCGCCTTCGAAGGAGAACTCCGCATAGATCGCCGTCTCGCCGGATGCGGTGCAGTGATTGCCCGATATCATCGCGTTCGAGGCGCTGTTGGCGCGGATCGCGGAGAAGGCCGAATCCGAAATGTGGTTTCCCGAAACGATGACGTCATCGGCGCGGTAAAGGTTGATCGCATTGCCATACTGGCCGGTGCCGCCATTACCCGCGCCGGTGCGCGAGATGCGATTGCCGGAAACGATCGTCCCATCCCGACCTTTTTCCCAACGATGAATGAGAATGCCGCCATTGGCGCAATCGGAGACGATGTTGTCGGCGACCGTGAGATTGGCGCTATTGACCGCGTAAAGCCCGTATTCGGCAGCGCGGGTCATCCGGTTGCGCGAAATCCTGCCGCCGCAAGCCTCCAGGTGCAGCCCTGTCCTGGCTCCATTCACCACGTCGCAATTTTCGATGACGAGGTCCGCCACATTGCGAAACAGCGCAAGCGCTGGCGCATCTCCGGCGGGCGCACGTCCAGCGCCATCGATGATCAGGCCTGAGAGTTCTATGTGACGAGCGTTTTCGGCCTGCAACAAGACGCCGAAGCCGGAAAGGAGCAGGCGGGTTGCTCCGGCAATCCCGATCAGGCGGGCGCCATCGGGCAGGTCTATGCCGGACATCGGATAGTCCCCGGGCGGCAGATAGACAGGCATGTTGCGCTCTGCAGCCTCAGTAAGCAGACGCTGAAGGTTGCGTCGCGTCGTTTCCCCTCCACCCGGCACGACGCCGTGGGCGTTTGCATCAATGGAGCCGCGCAACTCGCCACTGGAAATGACCGGTGATCGGCCTGCCGCCGACCGGGCAATAGCCGCAGTCGAGGCCGCTGCGACCAGCCCTGCCAACAGTCGACGTTTCGAAATCATCCAGCTTGCCTCACCGCGTCAATAAATAGTTTCCCATTGCAGTATCTGTGATCGACCTGCGTCACAAATATTTGCGTATCCGGGTAAAAACTTTGCAATCATCTCAACAAGACATGCAGTCGCACAATTTTATTAAGCAAGGGGTAGTAATTGCTTTTTAAGGTGCATTGCGTGGGGCATGCAATTTCTGGACGTTTCGGGGGCTTGGAGACGGACATGGTAATTCCCGTATCATATGAGATGACGGTGGAAACACCGAGGGAAGCATTGGAAGATGCGTGCGAGCGATTGCGACGCACCGTCATGGACAGTGGTTGCGCGCTGGACCTTGCGGAAGCATTGCAGGAGCTGACGGCGCTGAGGGTGCTGGATCAGTTGCCCGATTTCATTTCGATCAAGGACCGCCGCAGCCGGTTTGTCTTCGCCAACGAGGCAGCCTGCCGTGCGGCCGATATCAGCGATTACTCCAGCCTGATCGGCAAGACAGATTTCGATGTCTTCATCACAGAGACCGCCAACCGGCTTTTCGCCATGGAGCAGCTGGTGATGGAAAGTGGTTCGGCCGTTGAGAAGCAGGACGAATATCTCGTCCGCCATGACGGCAAGACGTTCTGGCTGTCCATCTCGAAAATTGCGCTCAGGAACTCTGCCGGACAGATCGTCGGTCTGGTCAGCATTTCGCGTGATATCGGCGAACGAAAACGGCAGGAAGAGCTGCGCCACGGCCAGGCGCGCCTGCTGGAAATGATCGCGCGTGGTCAGCCGCTGGATGTGGTGTTGAATGCGATCGTCCGGCTTATCGAGGCGCAGCTTCATGATGTTAAGGGCGCCGTAATGCTGCTTGACGAGGACCGCAAGCGGTTTTCAGGAGGCGCTGCCCCCGGTCTTTCACCTTCTTATGTGCAGCTCATCGAGAGCATCGAAATCGGCCCAAGCCGTGGTTCTTGCGGTACGGCGGCCTGGACGGGTACGCTCGTGACGGTCGCGGATGTAGAGGCCGACCCGCTCTGGGAACCGTATCGTGAGCTTGGTCCCCTGTTCGGTTTTCGCTCTTGCTGGTCGACGCCGATCATTGGTGCAGAGGCGCGCGTGCTTGGCACTTTCGCGCTTTATTCGCCCACAAGGCGCGAGCCGACGGCGATTGAACTCGAGTTGATGGCGATCGCTACCGATCTTGCAGGCATTGCCATAGAGCGTGCTGAAAGCGAACGCCGCATCCGTCATATGGCGCATCACGATCCGCTCACCGGCCTGCCCAATCGCACGCTTTTCTGGAGCCAGTTCAATCGCAGCCTGCACGAGGCGAGGCGCGAAAGCCGCAAGGTGACGGTCGCCTATATCGACCTCGATAATTTCAAGTTGATCAACGATACCCACGGCCACGCGGCTGGTGATGCAGTTCTCAAGACGCTTTCGGATCGCATGGCTCACTGTATCCGTGCGAGCGATCTCATCGTCAGGTTGGGCGGCGATGAATTTGCCATCGTCTTCTCAAATCCGGATGGCGATCGCAGCGGCGTGTTGCGGCGTCTGGATAAGCTGCGCACCCTCATTGCCGAACCTGTCTTGGTTGAGGGGAGCAGCATCGGCGCGACGTGTAGCATGGGCGTCGCCTTCTATCCCGAGGACGGTGAGCTTGCAGAGGATCTCCTGGCAAGCGCTGACCGCGCCATGTACGAAGCCAAGGAGCTCGGCCGCGACAGGCTGACTATCTGTGGGTGATTGTCACGCGCCGGTAAGGATACGCGCAGCACTCGGGCTGCCGGCCTTCTCGTTCGGATAGGTTTCCTCGAACTTGCTGACGAACTTGTCGAACAGCCCGGCGAAGACGTTGAGTTCGTCTTCCGTCCAACCGTCAAGCATGGAGGCAAGCAGCCGTCGTTTGGTCGCATCGACCTGTGCCATCAGCTGGTCGCCGAGTTCCGTGCGCACGACGATCGACCGGCGTCCGTCAGCTTGCGATGCATCACGGCGCAAAAGCCCTTGCGTCACCAGTTCCGCAACCAGCCGGCTCCCGCGTGATGGATCGAGCCGCATCACATCCGCGATTGCACCGACAGTGACCTCGCCGTCGATACGGTTCATTGCCCGTAATGCATCCAGGTGTGAGATTTCGAGGCTCGGAGCAAGATTGTCGACCAGCGTCCGGCTGATCACCCTGCGGCCGATCAGCAGCCGCATCCTACCCATCACCTCGCTGATATGGGCAATATCGGCGGCGGCTTGAATGGAGTGTTCTTCGGTCACTGTCTTTGTCATGGCGAAGGAAAATAGCAGAGCTGTATATCCGGGCAAGAATTATCTGCTGCCCGCATCTGGGTGCGATTGACAATTATATGCTAAAGGCACATAAATTCGGCTCACACTGGATACGCCATGACACCTCCCGCATCCCCCGTCGTCCCGCTGGTTGCCAGCCACCGCCAGCGATTGATCGTTTTCTGCTTCCTGATGGCGGCGCTTTTCATGGCGACGCTCGACAACCAGATCGTTTCGACGGCTCTGCCGACGATCGTCGGTGAATTCGGCCAGATGGAACGTTTCGGCTGGGTCAGTTCCGCCTTTCTGCTCGCAACCAGCGCAGTGATGCCGATCTATGGCAAGCTGGGCGATCTCTTCGGCCGCAAATACGTCATGCTGGCGGCGATCGTCATCTTCACGCTCGGATCGCTTGCCTGCGGTTTTGCCTGGTCGATGGACAGCCTGATTGCAGCTCGTGTCTTTCAGGGGCTGGGCGGCGGCGGCATCATGGTGTCGATCTTCTCGATCAATGCCGATCTCTTCGAGCCGCGCGAGCGCGCCAAATATCAGAGCTATTCCAGCCTGATGATCATGGCATCCGGCAGTCTTGGTCCTGTCCTTGGCGGCACGATGAGCGATCTCTTCGGCTGGCGTTCGATCTTCCTTATCAACCTGCCGCTCGGCGTCATCGTCATCACCGGCCTCGTCCTGATGCTGCCCTATCGCCGCCCGACGCGTCAGCCGAAGATCGATTATGTCGGTGCCGCGGTTCTGGCCGCAACGATTACCTGCCTCGTCGCCTTTGCCGACAGCCGCCAGATTTTCGGCTCGCTGGTTGCACCCGCCTCGCTCGCCCTTCTGGCCGGCGGCATCGTTTGCGCCTGCCTCTGGGTCTTCGTCGAAAGCCGGGTGCCGGAACCGATCGTGCCGCTCAAACTTTTCCGCGACAGCACATTTTCGCTCTACCTCATCATCTCGCTCTGCGCGGGCTCGGTCGGCATCGGTCTGGTCAACTATTATGCGCTGTTCCTGCAGACGACGACCGGCCTTTCACCCTCTGCTGCCGGCCTGTTCTTCATCGCGCTGACCGGCGGCATCGTCACCGGCTCCATCTCGGCCGGCCGGCTGATCTCGATCACAGGCCGCTACAAGCCCTTCACCGTGATCGGCCTCGCCATGAGCGTCATCATGCTTTTCTGCTTCTCACAGATCGGTCACGATGTCTCTCTGGTCATGGTTGCGACGATCATGTTCCTGCAGGGGCTCTCTGTCGGCTTCGGCCAGCAGGCGCCGATCATCGGCGTGCAGAATGCCGTGCCGCGCGGCGATGTCGGTGCAGCAAGCGGCGCGGTGGCGCTGATGCGCATGGGCGGCGCTTCGATCGCCATCTCACTGTTTGGTGCGATTATCGGCACCGGCCTGAAATCTCATCCGGTTGAAATCCCGGGCCTTCCCGATATCGAGACGCTGACGCCAAAGATCTTGGCAACCTTGCCCGAAGCATCGCGCCAGGCCGTGGCGGCTGTCTATCACGATGTCTTTTCACCGCTCTTCCTCGTCGCGGCGTTGATTGCGCTGATCGGCCTCGTCGCAGCCCTTTGCCTCAAACCGATCCAGCTTCCAACGATGCAGGCCACAGCCCAGCCGAAAGAGGAAAAGGCTGCCGCCTGAACCTCCTGCACGGCTGGACCTCTCGAAACTCTCGGGCTGTCGCCTATCTTGATAGGCATGAAACCCGAGGCTCTGCTTCATCCGACCCCCGCCGGGCTGTTCTGCCCCATCGGAAATTTCCACGTCGATCCGGTCCGCCCCGTCGAACGGGCGCTGATCACCCATGGGCATTCCGATCATGCCCGTTCCGGCCACGGCCATGTGCTTGCCACTCGCCAGACGCTGGACATCATGGCGATCCGTTACGGCGAGGATTTTGCCGGATCGGAGCAGGTGGCCGCTTGGGGCGAGGAGATCGTAGTAAACGGCGTCAAGGTGATGTTCCGGCCGGCCGGCCATGTCCTAGGCTCGGCTCAGATCCTCATCGAAAAGGACGGCATGCGCATAGTTGTCTCGGGCGATTACAAGCGCGGCATCGACCCGACTTGCGATCCCTTCGAGCCGATCGCCTGTGATGTCTTCATCACCGAGGCGACCTTCGGCCTGCCGGTCTTCCATCACCCGGATCCGAAGGTCGAGATGGAAAAGCTGTTTACATCGCTGAAACAGTTTC
Source organism: Aliirhizobium wenxiniae (assembly GCF_014201355.1). Taxonomy (GTDB): domain Bacteria; phylum Pseudomonadota; class Alphaproteobacteria; order Rhizobiales; family Rhizobiaceae; genus Neorhizobium; species Neorhizobium wenxiniae. The sequence continues at coordinate 595,965 of NZ_JACHEG010000002.1, read as the reverse complement.
CCGAGCGCAGCCATCTCGTCGGCGCCTATGCGCTCGGCAAGGCGCAGCGCGTCATCCGCCTGATCCGCGACAACGGCTATTCCGACCCGATCTATATTCATGGCGCATTGGCTCGGCTCTGCGACTATTATCAGGGGCAGGGGATCGAGCTTGGAGACATCCGTCCGGCCACGATCGAAAAGAGCAAGCCGACCGAATTTGCTGGCGCCATCGTCGTGGGGCCACCCTCCGCCTTTCAGGATCGCTGGGCGCGCCGTTTCAACGAACCTTTGATCGCCTTTGCCTCCGGCTGGATGATGGTCCGCCAGCGTGCCAAACAGGGCGGCGTCGAACTGCCGCTGGTCGTCTCGGATCATTGTGACTGGCCGGAACTTCTGTCCACCATCACGGAGATTGCCCCGCAACAGGTCTGGGTCACCCACGGCCGTGAGGAGGCACTGGTACGCTGGTGCGAGCTGCAGGGCATCCCGGCAAGACCGTTGCATCTGGTGGGCTATGAGGATGAGGGGGATTGATGGTCAGCCGTCTGCATCGCGACACCGCCCTCTGGTCTGCTGGCCATCTCCCCCACAAGGGGGGAGATCAGCTGGGCTCACCGATCTGGCTCGATAAAACTCGGGGCAAGAAGAGATGGCAATGGCGGGCCACTCCACTGATGGGAGGTAGCTGGGCGGAGAGCCCGCCTCTTGTGATCTCCCCACCTGTGGGGGAGATGGCCGGCAGGCCAGAGGGGGGCCGGCACGGCACCGCGCTTACTATCGGCGGGGCCACACCATGAAGCCCTTCGCAACCCTTCTCGACCGCCTCGTCCTCACCCCATCGCGCAACGGCAAGCTCACCCTGCTTGTCGACTATTTCCGCACCACGCCCGATCCCGATCGCGGTTACGGGCTTGCCGCTCTCGCCGGCGTTCTGGATCTCAAAAGCGTCAAACCCGCCATGCTGCGCGAACTGGTCATGGAACGGATGGACGAAGTCCTGTTCCGTTACTCCTACGACTATGTCGGTGATCTTGCCGAAACCATCTCGCTCGTCTGGGATGGCGGCGCCAAGGACGTCGCCGATCATGCCCCGCAGCCCCGCCTTTCGGAGGTCGTCAAACGGATGAACTCGCTCGGCCGTACCGAAGTTCGCGGTGCCGTGCGTGATCTTCTCGATCGGCTCGATACATCCGGCCGCTTCGCCTTTCTGAAACTCGCTACCGGTTCGCTGCGCATCGGCGTATCCGCGCGTCTCGCCAAGCAGGCGCTGGCTGATATGAGCGGTAAGGACATCATTGAGATCGAAACCCTGTGGCATGGCTTGACGCCACCCTACGAAAGCCTGTTCGCCTGGCTGGAGGGCCGGGCGGACAAGCCGGTGCTCGCCACCCCGGCGATCTTCCATTCGGTCATGCTCGCCAATCCGGTGGAAGACGGCGATCTCGAAAAGCTCGATCCGGCAGACTATGCCGCCGAATGGAAATGGGATGGCATCCGTGTCCAGATGTCGAGCCACGGCGGCACGAAGAAACTCTATTCCCGCTCAGGCGATGATATTACCGGCGCTTTCCCCGATGTCGTCGAGGCGATCAATTTCGACGGCGTTATCGATGGCGAACTTCTGGTCGGCGGTACGAAACGCACCAATGCTCCGACCCGCACCTTCTCCGACCTCCAACAGCGCCTCAACCGCAAGACGGTGACGGGCAAGATGATGGACGACTACCCCGCCTTCGTCCGCGCTTACGATCTTCTGTTTCAGGGCGAGGTGGATATCCGCGCCGACGGTTTCCTTACCCGTCGCGACCGTCTCTCCGAGGTGATCGACAGGGCGCCGCATGACCGGTTCGACCTCTCCGATCTCGTCCCCTTCACCGACTGGATGGAACTCGACCGCCTGCGCATCGATCCCCCCGATCCGGTCATCGAAGGCGTGATGATCAAGCGCAAGGATAGTCCCTATCAGGCCGGTCGCCTCAAGGGACCGTGGTTCAAGTGGAAGCGCGATCCCTATAATATCGATGCCGTCATGCTTTATGCCCAACGCGGCCACGGCAAGCGGTCGAGCTATTATTCCGACTTCACCTTTGGCGTCTGGACCACGACGGAGGAGGGGGAGCAGCTTGTGCCGGTCGGCAAGGCCTATTTCGGTTTCACCGATGCGGAACTGGAAGTGCTCGACAAGTTCGTCCGCGACAACACGATCGATCGTTTCGGCCCGGTGAGGGCAGTGAAGGCGACGCCTGATTTCGGTTTCGTGCTTGAAGTCGCCTTCGAGGGCATTGCCCGCTCCACCCGTCACAAATCCGGCGTCGCCATGCGTTTTCCCCGCATCTCCCGGCTTCGGCAGGATAAGTTGCCGCGTGATGCCGACCGGCTGGAAACGCTTGTCGCCATGATCGAGACACGCGAAGCAAAAACCTGACATTCGATCGTGCTTAAATTGTGCATGACGTCAGTTAGCTGATGCCTCTCACGCCAAGGCGATTATTTTGACCGCAGCGGTTGCGCCTTCTGCGACGCACCAATCCGCTTGTCCCGCCCGGCGGCTTCTCGTGTCGCCTTGCATTTTCAAAGCCCCGTTGGCGAGATCGCCTACGCGCATATTTGAGAAATACGATGTCCATTCCTGAAATTGCACTGCCTCGCCGCCCGCTATCTCTCAATTCCAGCGCGGTTTCCCTGCCGCGCGGCTTCTTCTGGTTCGTGCCGGTCATCATGGTGCTTGCCGGTTTCATCATCTGGTGGCAGGGGCCGGGCCTGTGGCGTGACTATCAGATCAGTCTCAATCCGGTCGTGCTGCAGGACGGCGACATCCGTAACGGCAAGTGCACCACGCGAAAGGGCGTGATGACCGAATGCAAGGCAAAGCTTGCCTATACTTACCAGGGTCGCTCCTATCAAACGGAGACGCATTTCCTCTTCGTCGATATGCATTCCGGCAGCTATCTGACCGAACTCGTCATCTCCGGCGATCGCCCGGAACTCGCCACGCTGACACTCGGCCTCGAAAAGATCTGGAACCGCGCCATCTGCTTCGCCATCCTTGGGGGGCTTATGGTGCTTCTCAGCTGCGCAATGGTGTTTCTGGCGATTCGCGTCTGGCGCGTGCGCGGCCAGATCGGCAAGCCGGCTGAGCTGACGCTGATTCCGGTCGCGGTCACGGCCGCGAAGAAGAGCGGCAAGCGTCTGTTCGTCACCTACGCGGACAAGCTCGCACCCGGCATGACCAAGCGCACGGCCTACACGCTGTTCGGGCGCGATGAAGAACCTCTGTTCCTGACCGATCCGCGGGGTAATCTGGTCGGTGCCGCCGTCCGCCATGGAAAGACGGCTCTGCCGGTGATGATCGATGCCGGGCTTCAGCGCATCGCCCTGACTGCAGAAGAGCGCGAGGCCGCACTCTCCTCGATCCGTGCTGCTGAGGCGGATGCCGATGAAATCGTGATGCAAGCCGCACCGAAGAGGAAGCTTCAATGGATGCAGGGCCTCAAGACGCTTCTCGTCGGCATCGTTCTCGTCGTGGTCGCTGCGCTCGGTTACTGGGCCTGGTACGTCACCACGTCGCCGACGCAATTCGACCAGATCGGCATGGAGATCAATAACGTCATGCCCGGGCCGCTCAACGAGTGGGGCTGCGGCCAGTTGCAGAAGCGTTTCGGCGATGACCGCGCACCGCGCGGCTGCTCCGGTGCCGATCATCTGAGCTGGAAGTAGGGGGAAGTCTGGTTTTCGTTTTCTTGAACGTCTCAGGCCCCATTGACGAACATGTGACACGCAGCATTTTATCGTCTGCTAAGAGTGCCATGTGTTCGTTCCGCTTCCGGATGTTTCGCCCATGATAGTGACCCGCCGCATCGTGCTTGCCGGCATCGCCGCCAGTGCCCTTTCCAGAAATGCTCTCGCTGCCACTCCCTTCCCGACGCCTGATATCCCGCCGCTTGAAAACCGGGACTATGCGCAGGCGCGCAAACATTTTCGCACCTCTCTCCTGCGCAAGGGGCCGTCGCCGGAAGTCTCTGCCCCGCTCGGCACGCCGCCGGGTGCCACACGCGTTACCTATCCGGGCGGCCCGGATGGCTCGATCCAGCTGATCGCCTGGCTTTCCCATTACGAGCCGTCGAATAAACTGAAACCCGCAGTGCTTTTCCTTCACGGCGGAAATGCCACCGGCGACGGCCATTGGGAACTGATGAAACCCTATTGGGAAGCAGGCTTTGTTGTTCTTCTGCCGTCCTTCCGTGGGGAGAACGGGCAGGCCGGTTATTATTCCGGCTTCTATGATGAAACCGCCGATGCGCTGGCGGCTGCGACCTATCTGGAAAATCTGCCCGGAATAGATCGCAATCGCCTCTTCATCGCCGGTCATTCGAATGGCGGCACGCTGGCGCTGCTCGCCTCAATGACGCGTAAATTCCGCGCCGCCGCGCCGATCTCGGCCGGTGTCAGCGCCTGGCGCTATTTCGGCCGCTATTCGAACGAAATGCCTTTTGATCCGGCGGATCCGATGGAATTCGTCATGCGCTCCTCCGCCTGTTTCGGCGCCAGCCTCAAATGCCCGACATATCTGCTGCGCGGCTCCGAGGAACGTCCGTTTGACAAGGACCATGAGTTGCTGATGGAGCGGGCCAGATCGGCAAGCGTCTCGATCGAAAAGAAACTTCTACCCGGCACGCATAACGGTGTCGTTCCTGGTGCCGTTGTCGAGAGCATCCATTTTTTCAACCAGTTTGCCTGATCTCCGGAAACTGTTTGTCGGCCAATAAAAAAGGCGGGATCAAGATCCCGCCTCTTCTTTTTATGACGCTGATCTAATGATCAGAACTCTTCCCAGTTGTCTGCTGCCGGTGCCGCTGCAGCGCCGCTGCGACCGCCGCCGAAGGCCTGGGCAAGCTTGCCGACCATGCCGCGTGCTGGCGAGGCGACCGGTGCTGTGCTGCGCGAGGCGGCTTTCACCGGTGCTGGCATCATCGAAGCCGTCTGGCGCGGCGCACCTGTCTGTTGCGAGAAACCTGCGCTTGAGCCCTGGCCGAGCTGGAACTGCGACACCAGTTCGCGAAGGCGGCCCGATTCTGTCGCCAGCGTAGCGCCTGCGGCATTGGCTTCTTCCACCATCGCAGCATTCTGCTGGGTCACCTGGTCCATCTGGTTGACCGCGGTGTTGACTTCCGCGAGGCCGACCGACTGTTCGCGCGAGGAGGTGGCGATCGAATCCATATGCTGGTTGATCGTGACGATATAGTTCTCGATCGTCTTCAGCGCCGTGCCGGTTTCGCTGACCAGCTTGACGCCGGTCTCAACCTCGACGGACGACTTGCCGATGAGATCCTTGATCTCCTTGGCGGCCTGGGCGGAACGCTGTGCCAGTTCGCGCACTTCCTGTGCGACAACGGCAAAGCCCTTGCCCGCTTCACCCGCACGCGCGGCCTCGACGCCGGCGTTGAGTGCCAGAAGATTGGTCTGGAAGGCAATGTCATCGATCACGCCGATGATGTTGGAAATCTGGCCGGACGATTCCTCGATACGTTCCATGGCGTTGACCGCGTTGGCAACGACGACGCCGGACTGGCGGGCGCTTTCATTTGCCTGGATAGCAACGGTGCGAGCTTCTTCCGCACGCTTCGACGAGTTCGACACGTTGGTCGTGATCTGGTCGAGGGCGGCGGCGGTTTCTTCCAGCGAAGCGGCCTGCTGTTCGGTCCGCTTGGAAAGGTCGTCGGCGCTCTGGCTGACCTCGCGCGAGCCCGAATCGATCGAGCTTGTCGCTTGGGCGACCGAACCGAGCGTTCCACGCAGCTGCGAAACTGTGGCGTTGAAATCTGCGCGCAGGCTTTCGAATTCCTGGGCGAAGGCCCGGCTGAGCTGGAATGTCAGATCGCCGGAGGAGAGGTGCTTGAGACCTGTGGCAAGGCCATTCGTGGCTTCAGCCATCGCTTCGGCGCGGATGCGGGCATCCTCGGCATTGCGCTGGCGCTGCTCTTCCGTGAGGCTGCGCTGTGCTTCCGCTTCGCTTTCAAGCGCCTGCGTCTTCAGGGCGTTGTCCTTGAACACCTGAACCGCCTGCGCCATCGTGCCGATCTCGTCACGGCGGTCGAGGCCCGGGATCTCGCGATTGGTTTCTCCCGAAGCAAGTTCCGCCATGCGGTCGCTCAGCCGAGCGATGGGGCCGGTAATACCGCGCGAGGCGACGTAGAGGCCAAGCAGGATCAGCACTGCAAGCGAAATGCCCAATGCAATCATGCCGGTGATGATCGTGTCGTTGGTGTCGGCCTGAAGTTCTGCGGTGCCGGCATCGACCGTCTTCATCAACTCGTCATTACCGGAGGCGAAAAGCGGCAGGACCTGCATGACTTTGGCGCCGGCATCGCGCATGGCGGCGCGTGCCTGGATCGCCTGGCCGCTCTTGGCCAGCGTGATGACCTGCTGGCCCAGCTGGTCGAATTCATCGACTGCCTTCAATATGGCGTCGGCGGCAGCGCGGCGTGTGGGTACGAGATCCACGGTCATGCCGACGCGCTGTTTCATCAGGTCGCGGTCGCCCTCGTATTTTTTCACGGCAGCTGCAAATTCCGGCGAGGCCGGATCATTGACCTGCATCAGGCCGAGCTGCAGGCCCATCTGCAGCAATCCGGCCGTTGCGCGCGCATTCAGCGTTGCAGCCGTGCTCTCGTGCGAAATGAAATAGGAGTATCGTTCGTCGGCATTCTTGAACTGCATGCTGACATAGAAAAGCCCGATGAGTGCGATCGCACCCATCAGTGCGATGACCGCGACGATCTTCGTGCGGATTTTTGCATTTTCGAGGAACTGCATTTCGCTTCCTATTGGGAAAGGGCGATCCCGTGCGAAAATGCTGTCATACGCAGGGATGCTGTCTGAACCGATTACATGACGATCACCACCGCTCCCATCGCGGCTGAACCTCTTGCACCGTCGTGTGAGATCTAGCCTGGGCGCATTTAAATTTGATTAAACATGTTTCGAACCGTTCCTGATCGCAGGAATGCGCGCAGCGCCAGACACACCAGCTTCGCGCCAGCGCCACCTGCCAGAGTGTACGCAGACGTCATCTGCTCGAGCGGGTCTTTATGCCGAACACATTTTCATCGTTTCGCCGCGCCACCGGTCTTGCGACTGCACTGATTGCAACGACGGCGCTCGCCGGTTGCCAGGTTCCGTTCGTCACCGATACCAGCCGCGTGAACCCGAATGTTTTCGTTCAGGAAACGGCGCCGGTTTTCTACGTGCCGCCCTATCAGGATCCTCCGTCGAATCAGCCGCCGCCGATGCCGGGCGCGATCCCGCAGAAGCGTCAGCTCTACCCGTCGGATTTCCACCAGAAATACGATCTCGGCGCGACCTACGGCCTGCCTGTTTCCAATCCTGTCTATCGAACGATGTACGACGTCACGCGCGACGCCGACCACACGCTTCCGGCGATCCCCTATTCGCGCGTCGATCAGCGTTTCCTAAGGTCGCAAGTCGACTATCGCACCAACGAGGCACCGGGCACGATCATCGTAGATACCCGTGCACACTACCTCTATCTGGTTCAGCCGGGCGGCAAGGCGATGCGATATGGCGTCGGGCTCGGCAAGGCCGGCTTCGCATGGTCCGGTCGTGGCGTGATCCAGCGCAAGGCGAAATGGCCGCGCTGGACGCCGCCCGATGAAATGGTATCCCGTGATCCGGGCCTGCGCCAGTTCGCTGCTGCTGAAGGTGGAGCGACGCCGGGGCTCAACAACCCGCTCGGTGCCCGCGCGCTCTATATCTTCAAGGACGGCAAGGACACGCTCTACCGCGTCCATGGAACGCCGGACTGGCAGTCTGTCGGCAAGGCCACGTCTTCGGGCTGTGTGCGCATGTTCAACCAGGATGTCATCGATCTTTTCGATCGTGTTCCGAACGGCACTCCGATCGTCGTCACCTGACCGAATATCCTTTGATTATAAGCCTGGAGCCGCCCGCAAGGCGGCTTCTTGCGTTTCCTTGGCTCAATGGAAACGTTGCCGATTTGCCGCAGGCCTGTCTCTTAGAGGTGGGGCATATGCTACCGGAACCTTTCGCCTTCGAGATCGTTCGATTAAGCTTTGCGTTATCGCGTTCCTCTGGATGGTTCTCCCTGACATGACATTCGACACTTCTTTCTCTCGCCGGAGCTTCCTTACTCTTCTCGGCGCGGGCGCGGCCTCGACGCTTGCCGGCTGTGCCTCGACCACGCCATATGGCGGGCAGGTCATCACCTATCGAGACGGCATCAGCACCCAGCCGCCTGAGCCGGCCGGATATGATGCCGATGCGGCCCAGATGTATGGCAGCTTGGAAGATGGCGGTTTCGTCATCCCTGCCATCCCCTATCAGAAGATCAACTCGCGTTATTATCGCCAGCGCGTCGTTGATCCGACCGGCGAGCGCCCCGGCACGATCGTCGTCGATACGCCCTCACGCTTCCTCTATCTGGTAGAACCGGGCGGCTCTGCCATGCGTTACGGCGTCGGCATCGGCCGCGAAGGTTTTTCCTGGTCAGGCGAGGGCGTCATCCAGTGGAAGCAGAAATGGCCGAAATGGACCCCGCCGGACGAAATGGTCGCCCGTCAGCCGGAACTGGTCAAATATTCCGCCAGGAACGGCGGCATGGCTCCGGGCCTGACGAACCCGCTTGGCGCCCGCGCGCTCTATATCTTCCAGAACGGCCAGGACACGCTTTACCGCCTGCATGGCTCGCCGGAATGGAACTCCATCGGCAAGGCCGTATCGTCGGGCTGCGTGCGCCTGATGAACCAGGACATCATCGACCTTTATGAACGCGTTCCCGCCAAGACCCGCATCGTGGTGTGGCAGTAATAGCTTCAGCAATTGAGTGAGATATCGTCCCCGGCCGCGAGCCGGGGATCTGCCGCCCGAAATTAGGTCACAGTCTCATCTCGAAAAATACCAGCCACGCCCGAAGATCGTCCGAGACGTCATAATAAGGTTCGATCTCGGTGAAGCCGAGCTTCCGGTACAGGTTCATCGCCTCATCCTGCCGATGGCTCGTGTCCAGTCTGATGCGGTGATAGCCGAGAGAACGGGCGTTTTCCAAAACTCGGTTGGCGAGTGCCAAGCCGATGCCCCTGCCGCGAAATTCGGGCCGCACGAACATCCGCTTCATTTCGCAGATCTCGTCTCCAAGATCACGCAGCGCCACGCATCCGGCCGGTCGGCTGTCCTCATAGGCAATCAGTAGACTACCCTTCGGAGGGGCATAATAACCGGGAAGCGTTTCCAGTTCGCGGTCGAAGGCATCTGCATCGAAATAGCGCTCGATCAGAGCAATATCCTCGACATGCCTTTGGCGATGCCACGCCACGAAGGCAGTTATCAATGATCGCACGTCGTCGAGCTGGGACGGCGATTCTGCTTCCATGACGTCTGTCATCTTGGCACGACCTTCACCGCATCATGCGAGTACCAATCTACCGGTTTTCAAGGGCGGCTACAATCAAGAGACATTTCTAGGCTCGCACCAAAACATGTGTTAAGCGCCTGCCACACAAAAACAGGAGCGAAACCATGACTGATCTGACCGTAGAAGACGCAACCAACCGCATCTATGAATCGCTCCACGCGGACAATGCCGATATCGACACCCATATCGCCTCTCTCAAGGCAGCGCTTGCTAAGGCCGGCCAGAAGGAGGCCGTCTTCGATCCGGCCAAAATCTCGCAGAACAATCGTTCCGGCCGCAAGCTGATGCAGGCCTATTTTCGCCAGCGCGGCGTGGCGGTAAAATTCTCGGCCTGATGAATTGGTCGTGCCGTGATGCAGGGGCTTTGCATCACGGCTGGCTTGTGGTCGAAGCGGATTGCCGGAGGGTGATCGAGCTGTGCGGGCAGCCAACTGGGCCACCCGTAAATGATCCTTTTATATGAGGCCGCTCATGTGCTTCATGGGCTGCAACGCGATATCCGCGATGGCCGAGATTCCAACCTTGAATGCTTCCTGATATTCGGGATCAGCGATCATATTCTTGAATGCCGACCGATTTGGATATTGAACCAGCACGGCAGCATCCCACCCCGCTGCCGGCCCTGCGGTAAGCACAGGCAGGCCGTCACCGCCAAACAGGATTTGCGCGCCAAAGCGTGCCAAAATCGGTTTGGCCATCTGATGGTATCGGCCATACCTTTCCCGTCCGCCATCGGGTTCGAAGTTGATCAGGTTCAACATGACGATGGGCGTGTCGTCGGCTTCACTCAGGAAGGCTTCGACAGCAGCTGGGGACAATTCAGCCATTCGCTTATCTTTCTTAAACACTTTGCTCGGAGGACGTGCACCGGCAAACGAATAGCGTGTTCATTTGTCAGAAACTGTCAGGAGTGAACGCCAGTCGCGATCCTGTTCGTGCCAGTGTTTCACGATCGATTGTCGTCGGCCGGGATAACGCTCCTGCAAAACGGTTGTCAGTTGCAACCGATCTATGCGGAAGTGACGGAAGGCCGATCTCTGTTCGCACCATGCCGCGAGTACCCGCACACCGTCGAAATAGACGATGGCTATCGGCCAGATGGTGCGATCCGACAATGAGCCATGAGCGTCTTCATAGCTGATCTCGACTTTGCGCTGCCGGCGAATGGCCTCGCGCAATGATGCGGCATGTGGAGGGTCAACAAACTCCGAGGATGGAGCCGCCATTATAAGGCCAGATGCTTCGTCGCTCGTCGCAGAAGCTGCCTTTCCAACGGAAAGGATCTTTGCCAATGCGCTTTCGCTGCCAAGTGCCAGGGCCGGATCTGCGCGTTGCTGCACCCAGCTCAAGCCGAGCTTGATCGCGTCCAGTTCGTCCTGTGAAAATGCGAATTCTGGAAGGAAGTAACCATCCCTCAGGCAAAAGCCAATGCCGGCTTGCGCATCGATCGGCGCTCCTAACGCGCGCAACGTGTCGATATCCCGGTATATGCTCCGCTCCGACACACCCAGCCGATCCGCGAGATCAAGGGCCGTGACGGGTATCCTGCGTGCTCGCAGTATGCCGAGTAGTTCAAATAATCGACCCGTTCGCGACATATGCAGATATCCCTGGGCAAGTTCGGCGCTCGCACTCGATGGTCTTGTTCAGTTCCGCAGGCGCGGATCGGTCAAGCGCTTGGTCGTCAAATCCGGTTCGCGAAGAGAAGGTTGGATGGCCCCGGTCAGGGCCTGTTGCTACCGCTCCTCCGCCCCCTCAAGCCGATCCTTCAGCCCCACAAGCGCCGCCCTCAGCATACCCACTTCTTCGAGGCTGCATCCTGTCGCCTCGCCTATGGCTTCCATCACGCCGGCTGACCGTTCCTTCAGTTCCACACCCTGCGGCGTCAGCGTGATCTTCACCTGACGTTCGTCTTCCGCATCGCGCTTGCGCTTGACGAGGCCGGATTGCTCCAGCCGCTTGAGGAGAGGGGAGAGCGTGCCGGAATCGAGTCCCAACCTGTCGCCGAGCGCCTTCACCTTCTGCCCGTCTTCCGCCCAGAGCGCCATCATGACCAGATATTGCGGATAGGTCAGCCCCAGCGGTTCGAGCAGGGGCTTGTAGGCACGCGTAAACGCGTGCGCGGCGCCATAGATGGCGAAACACAACATAACATCCAGCCCGCCGGTCGCTGCCTCGCGGTTTTCGACCCCGTCGTTTTTATTCGGCTCTGCCCCTGTCATCACGAAACCGTGCTCTATCTCTTTCATAATCTATTCTCACAGACTTGACGTCAGAATGCAATGCGCATAAATCTATTGCACGCAATTGAATTGCGAACGATTTAACCGAAGGGAGTACGAACATGCCCATTCTCTACACAACCAAGGGTTCTGCCACCGGCGGCCGTGCAGGCCACGGCGCCTCTGAAAACGGCGTTCTCGATGTCACGCTGACTGTCCCGAAGGAACTCGGCGGCGACGGCGCAACCGGCACCAACCCCGAACAGCTTTTCGCAGTCGGTTATTCCGCCTGCTTCCTCGGCGCGCTGAAGGCCGTTGCCGGCAAGGAAAAGGTAAAGATCCCGGAAGACGCCAAGGTGACGGCAACGGTCGGCATCGGCCCGCGTGAAGACGGCACCGGCTTCGGCATCGAAGTCTCGCTTTCCGTTTCGATCCCCGGCATGGACAAGGCGCAGGCCGAAGATCTGGTCGCCAAGGCGCATATCGTCTGCCCCTACAGCCACGCCATGCGCACCGCCACCGAAGTTCCGGTCACGGTTGCCTGAATATCATAGGCCAGTAAGATGCCGTCTTCGGGCGGCATCCGCCATATTCTGAAAACGGCTGGAGGCCTCGGGGCTTCCGGCCGTTTTGTCATTTCAGTTTCGCTGTAGGGCGAGGTGAGCGCCAAGCTCGATCAGCACCGCACCGCCGGCCCGCTGCATCATCCTTTGTGCCGCGGCCGATTTCTTCAGGCCCTTCACGACGGCACCTGCGAGAAACACGCAGACGAGATCGGCCGACGAAAACGTCATGTTCACCACCGCGCCGAGGATCAGGAACTGCAGCCAGACGGGAAAGGCAGCCGACGCATCGACGAATTGCGGCAGGAAGGCCATGAAGAAGATCGCCGTCTTCGGGTTCAGAACCTCGACGGTTATGCTTTCCAGAAAGGCGCGGCGGGCGGATTTCTGGCCGATTAAGGGCAGTGAAGGATCACCACTCGTCTTCGCCCGGAAAAGCGAGATGCCGAGCCATATCAGATATCCCGCTCCGATCATCTTCACCGCAAGATAAAGCGTCGGCACCGCGTGAAACAGAACGGAAAGCCCGGCCGCGGCAGCCACCACATGCACATAACAGCCGAGATGAATGCCGAGCGTTGCCATCAGCCCACCTTTACGCCCGCGCGCCATCGTCTGGGCCGCGGCATAGAGCATCGCTGGCCCCGGAATATAGGCAAACACCGCGGTCGTGATGAAGAACGTGATCAGCAATTCGACAGATGGCATCGGTTGATCCTTGGCGAGAATAGTAGCGAAACACTATTCTCTACGCCGGCCAAAAGCCATCAGGCCATCTGATACGAAAATTTGCAAATCCATTGTCTTTGGAAAGATATCGACTATATTATTTCTTGAGAAAGGAATAAGGGCCATGGCTTACGCATCAAAAACGCCGGATCTCGTAATCTCTGAAGCGCAGGTGGTGACAAAGGCAACTGTTGCGGCTGCCGACCGGCTCGGCCTTAGCGCCCGCACGCTGGCCGGCATTGTCGGGGTGTCTGAAGCATCGGTGTCGCGCATGAAGCGGCTGGACCATCTGCTTGAAAAGGGCACGAAGCCCTTCGAACTGGCGCTGTTGCTGATCCGCCTTTTCCGTTCTCTCGATGCGATCACGGGCGGCGACGAGCAGGTGGCGCGCGCCTGGCTGAAGAACCACAATACGGCACTCTCCGGCATTCCCGCCGACAAGATCCTCTCCATTTCCGGTCTGACTGATGTCCTTGCCTATCTGGATGCCCGCCGCGCTCTCGTCTGAGTTCAGGCGGCTGAGCACGACTGTCTGGCGTCTCGTCGAGGCGCAGCATCGTGTCTCGACGATGAAGCTGGTCGATCATGTCGATGAGCAGGCGCTGCTTGAAAACCTTCTGGAAGAAACCAAGCCTGCCTATCCGCCGGAATGCGAAGGCCTGGATTATCTTTTGAAGACACCCTTTCGCTACGGTGCCGCCTATCCGCATGGCTCGCGTTTTCGCCGCGCCGGGAAGACGCCGGGCGTTTTTTACGCCGCCTTCGGGATTTCGACGGCGATTGCCGAAATGGCGTTTTACCGGTTGTTGTTTTTCGCAGAATCTCCGGCCACGCCGCTGCCGTCCAATCCCGCCGAATACACGGCTTTTGCTGTGCCCATCGACAGCGCGAAGATCCTGGACCTCACCGCAGCGCCATTCGATCGCGACCGTGCGGCCTGGGAAGATAGACAGGATTACGCTGCCTGCCAGGCTTTTGCTGAAGCCGCCCGCAGCGCCGATGCCGAAGCGATCGTCTACCGTTCCGTTCGCGATCCTGAGGGTGGGTTGAATATCGCGCTGCTGACGGCATCCGCCTTTGCAGCGCCTGAACCATCGGAACGGCAGACATGGCGGATTCGCCTGTCGCGGGCAGGCGTGCAGGCGATCCGGAATTACCCGCTGCTGCGGCTCGGCTTCTCCGTCACCGATTTCGCCGATGATGCGCGCATCGCGGCGGCTCTCAAGGCATAATCAGCTCCAAAATCGGGAGCCTAGAAACGAAAAAAGGCCGGGGCAATATTGCTCCGACCTCTCTCATCGCCGCTTTATCCACCAGTGCCAGTACATCCGTGGTCAAAAGCTGAAAGCAGCGGCGGCAATTGCGAGCAGCACATAGGTTAAGCGCTCATCAGCAATGCCGATGAAGCTTATGTAATCCATGATTGTGTTGAAATCAAGATTAACTGCTATCTGCGGCAATTATGCGCGTTTTCCGCGTATCATACGGATTACCCGCTTCTGTCCGCCCTGACGAAATCCACGAAAGCGCGCAAGGCCGCCGGCATCTGGCGACGGCTCGGATAATAGAGATAGAACCCGGAATAATAGGGGCACCAGTCTTCGAGCACGCGCGTGAGCCGACCATCTGCCACCAGATCCTTCACCTGGTCCTCGAAGGTGAAGGCAATGCCCGCGCCTGCAAGTGCCGCATCCACCATCATGTCCTGATCGTCGAGCACAAGTGCGCCATCCACCTCCACCGACAATTCCACGCCGCCGCGCTCGAATTCCCAGGCGTAAAGCCGCCCGGTGCCGAACCGAAAGCCAATGCAGGGCAGGGATTTCAACTGTTCCGGCGTAACCGGTTTCGGATGTTTTTCGAAAAAGTCGGGCGTCGCAACGATCGCGGTCCGCTGTCTTGGGCCGATCGGCACGGCGATCATGTCCTGGGCGATGATCTCGCCGAAACGCACGCCTGCATCAAACCCTTCCGACACCATGTCGACCAGTTCGTTGTTGATGACGATCTCGATGCCGACCCTTGGATGCGCCTCCAGAAACCGCGCGACCAACGGAAGAAGCACCATCCGCGCCGACGGCCGCGAGACATTGATCCGCAGCCTTCCGACCGGCGTACCGCGAAAATTATTGAGGTCGTCCAGCGCATCCTCGATATCGCGGAAGGCCGGTGCGACACGGGAAAGCAGCCTTTCGCCGGCCTCCGTCAGCGCCACGCTGCGCGTCGTGCGGTTGAACAGCCGCACATCAAGCCTTTCCTCCAGCGCCTTCAAGGAATGACTGAGCGCAGACGGTGTACAGCCAAGTTCGTCGGCCGCCCGACGAAAGCTCTTGTGTCGCGCCAGCGCCAGAAACGGCGACAAATCGGTGGGTGAGAAAATTGCCATTACTGAATTTTACTCATCAGCTTGAAGAGAATCCAGTCGATTATCTCACGAGCCATGCCGACGTAAAAATCTCCTCAGCCGCCGATCAACGGAACGGCATCACGAAAGAGGAGATTTCAACATGCGTACATGGTTCATCACTGGTGCATCCCGCGGTTTTGGCGCGCTGATCACCGAAAAAGCATTGGCAAAGGGTGATAATGTCGTCGCCACCGCCCGCAATCCGAAATCGGTATCAGAGCGTTTTGGCGATCATCCGAACCTTCTCGCCGTCGCACTCGATGTCAACGACGAGACCCAGGCCCATGATGCCGCCAAGGCTGCGATTGCCCGCTTCGGCCGCATTGATGTTCTCGTCAACAATGCCGGTTTCGGCCTGCTCGGTGCGATCGAGGAAGCGAGTGCTGAGGAAGTCGAGGCGATCTACCGCACCAATGTCTTCGGGCTTCTCTCCGTTACCCGTGCCGTGCTGCCGCATATGCGCCGCCAGCGCTCGGGCCATATCCTCAACTTCTCGTCCATCGGCGGGTATCGCAGTTCAGCCGGCTTCGGCGTCTACTGCTCGGCAAAATTCGCCGTCGAAGGCCTGACGGAAGCTCTGGCTGACGAACTTAGCCCGCTCGGCATCCATGCCACCGCCATCGAACCCGGTTATTTCCGCACCGATTTCCTCGAAGGCAATTCGCTCAGCGTAAGCCCGGTCGAAATCGCCGATTATGCGCAAACTGCCGGCGTGGTGCGCGAAAAGGCCAAACACATCAGCCGCAACCAGCCCGGCAATCCGCAGAAACTGGCCGAGGTGCTGATCGATTTCGTCGACATGGAAAATCCGCCCGTCCGCCTGCCGCTCGGCAGCGATACGGTCGCCGCCATCGAAGCCAAGATCGCCTCCGACACTGCGCTGCTGGAGCGGGTAAGGGCGATCTCCGTGTCGACGGATTTCGACAAGACTGAAGCAGCCTGAGCGGCTGCGACATCAACATCAAAAACGCCCGGTGATGAGCCGGGCGTTTCGTTGCTGTGTAATTGCTCGATCCGTCAGCCTATCGTCATGCGCCGCAGCACATTGGTTTTCCAATAGAAATGATGAGCCAGTGCGCCAGCGACATGCATTGCCAGTATCAGCCAGAGAATGACTTTGAGAATATCCGCGTGGAGGTCTCCGGCACTGCCCCAGCCCAGATAATAGGCGCCGATACCCGTCAAGGGCATCATAAGCAGCAATCCGTAAAGCAGAACATGCGCGATTTTTGCCCCGAGCCTGAATATCGAAGGCTCACTCACCGGCGCAGCAGGAACGCCCTGGATATTGCGCAATAAAAGCCGAAACAACACCATAAGCAGTACCGCAAGACCGGCATAGGCATGGATATTGGCCGAGGCGATCTGACCCACGGTGGCGGCTCCGGTTCGCCGCATGGCGTGTTGCCAGGCATTCATGCCGTCCGGCAAAAGCAGGTTGAATAACACGAGTACAGCAGTCAGCCAGTGGAGGATACGCTGCGGCAGAGAATAGGTAATCGGCGATGTCATCTGAATTCGCTTTCGATTTGGCAGAACTGGTCGTCCGGCGACTGCTCTAGTTCGTGACGGTCAGCGTCTCATGCATGCCCGCTTCATAGTGGCCCATGATGTTGCAGAAGAGCATGTAATGGCCGGGTGAAAGTCTGGCTTTCAATGAACCGTTCGCGCCTGGTTTGAGATCTGCGACCTCGCCAAGGTTCTTAAGCTGCTTTTCATCAATCCGATGTCGACTCTCCATGAGGGGAAGCTTCTGGCCCGCAGACTTCAGTTTCACCAGCACCATCTCGTGTTCCTCGGTCATCGCCGCATTGTGCACCGAAAAGACGACTTCACCGGCCTTGATGATGGATTGGTCCAACTTGAGGCTCATGGTGCCACCGCCTTCGCCATCTTCGATGACATTGATGGCAGTGGCCGCAAAGGCCTGTGGGGCCAGCGACATAAATGCGATTGTGCCTAGTGCCAGGAAATGCCTGCGCATCATTGGATCTCCTCAGGTTTATCCCGCGGGAGACTTAGGACCGTTTCCTGACGGCACTCTGAACGCAAAACGTGTCTAGGAGGCCTGTTTCAATCTTGCCAGCAACCGTCGCACCCCATCCGATCCGCCGTCACCCAGTTCAGCATCGATCTCGGCATGAACCCGTGTCCAGATCGGCAAGGCTGCGGAAAGCATCGCCATCCCCGCTTCGGTCAGCGTCAGAAGTCGCCCGCGGCGATCTTTCGGGTCGATCTCGGTTTTGACCAGCCCGCGCCGTTCCAGAACCTTGAGCGCCGCCGTCAAAGTCGTGCGGTCCATGGCGAGTAGATCGCAGACGGATTTCATCGTCGCCGGCACCGGCCGGTTGAGTGACATCATCAACGAAAACTGCCCGTTATTCAGCCCGATAGGCTTCATCGCCACATCAAAACGCCGGGCAAGCGCCCGTGCCGCCCGCTGCACATGCAGGCACAGGCAGGTGTCCCGCACATGCAGCGTCGTGGAGAACGGAATCGATTCGATATTTGACAGCATGGAATAATCATGTTGATATCAACGTAATCTGTCAAGGAAGAGGAGGTCCAAGACATGGATATCACCGCATCCGCGAAAACCGCGCCGGACAATCCGATCATTGAGAAGAATGAATGGCGCAATGCGCGCCTGAAGCTTCTGCAACTGGAGAAGGAAGAGACCCGCCTGCGCGACAAGGTGCGGGCGGCGCGTCAGGCGCTTCCCTGGGTGAAGGTCGACAAGGACTATGCCTTCGATACGCTTGCCGGTAGAAAGACATTTGCCGAGCTTTTCGATGGCCGCAGCCAGTTGCTTGTCTATCATTTCATGCTCGGCCCGGATTGGGACGAGGGCTGTATCGGCTGCTCCTTCTTCTGCGATCATGTCGAAGGTGCGCTGCCGCATCTGAACAATCACGACGTCACCTGGGTGGCCGTCTCCCGCGCACCGCTCGAAAAGATCGAGGCCTATCGCCGGCGCATGGGCTGGAATTTCCCTTGGGTCTCGTCCTTCGGCGACGCTTTCAACTACGATTACGATGTCTCTTTCTCGGATGAGGAGCGGGCATCGGGTGCCGTCGAATACAATTATCGCAAGGTGCCGACGAGCGAGATCGCCGATGAGGAACACGGTATGTCCTCCTTCTACCGCAACGAGGCGGGCGAGATCTTTCACACCTATTCGACCTACGCCCGCGGCGGCGAAGAGGTCTGCGGCACGCTGATGTTGCTCGATCGTGCGCCGCTCGGCCGTAACGAAACCTCGACCATGAGTTTCCTGAAGCGCCACGATGAATATGAAACCGCTCCGAAAGAGAAGGGTTCATCCTGCTGCCATTAAGGCGGCGCAGATTTCATAATCAGGGAGGAGAAAACAATGACGATGGTCATGGCAAAACCGCGTGCTGAGCACGGCTTTCTGGAAAAGATGGTCGGCAGCTGGGACGTCACCTCGGACATGAGCGGCGAAACGCCCTGGGTGGAAAATGTCCGGTCGCTTCAAGGCATCTGGATCGTGGCCGAAGGCACGGGTGACATGCCCAAGGGAGAGGGAGGCGAAGGGGGAGGTCCTGCAACCACCATGCTCACCCTCGGATATGACGCCGCCAAGGGCAAATATGTCGGCACCTGGTTTGGTTCAATGATGGACTATCTCTGGGTTTATGAAGGCGAAGTCGAGCCGGATGGCAAGACGCTCAGCCTCTATACGACGGGGCCAACGATGAGCGGTGAGGGCATGGCCGATTACCGCGAGCAGGTCACCTTCCTGTCCGATGACCACCGCACTTTCACCTCCAGCGCCAGGCAACCGGATGGCAGCTGGAAACAGTTCATGGAAGCGCATTATCGCCGCAAAGGCTGAGAGGCTTCCTTTCCCTAACCGATCACGAGGATAGTGCCATGCTGCAGACTGCATCCAACACGCGTTCCGCTACTCATGGAAAATTCATCTGGTGCGAGCTGATGACCTCCGACACCAGGGCTGCGGGCGATTTTTATTCCGCCGTTGTCGGCTGGAAGGTGAATTCCATACAGATGCCGGATTTGCCGTACTATTATCTGTTCGAAATGGGCGAGGGGGAAAACTGCCCCGGCATCGGCGGCATGATGAATTTCCCGCCCGAACTGGAAGGCAAGCTGCCGCCGAACTGGACGGGTTACGTCGCGGTCGATGACGTGGATGAGACGGCGAAGGAATATGTTTCACTCGGGGGCCGCGTTCAGCGCGAGCCGGACGATATTCCAGGCATCGGCCGGTTTGCCGTGGTTGCCGATCCGCATGGCGCAGTGCTTTGCATCATGACGCCGATCCCTCCGGAAAATCCGCCACGTGAACTGGGACCGGAAGATCGTGGCAATGTCGGCTGGCGCGAGCTTTATGCCGGCGAAGTGCATGAAGCCTTCGATTTTTACGGCAAGGTGTTCGGTTGGACGAAGGACCACGATTTCGACATGGGGCCGATGGGGCCATACCGCATCTTCGCCCACGGAGGCAAAGCCATCGGCGGCATGATGACGAGGCCGGAAACCGTGCCCATGCCCTGCTGGAGTTATTACTTCAACGTCGAGGCTATCGATGCCGCGGTTGAGCGGGTCAAGGCCAATGGCGGCACGGTGGTCTTCGGTCCGCAATCCGTACCCGGTGACAGCTGGATCATCAACGCGACGGATCCGCAGGGAGCATTCTTCTCCCTGGTGGCGCCGAAACGTTGAGGGTCGGAAGCAATTCTGGCTGACGGGGAAATGGAGCTATCCGTTCAAACGACGTAGCGGGATGACATCTGCGCGTCTGCGTTTCATGTTTTCGTACAGGTAGGCGATGAATATGTCGGCGGGCATGGGTTTGCCATAGTGCCAGCCTTGCCCGTATTCGACACCGTGCTCGATCAGATATTCGGCCTGCTCCACCGTTTCCACGCCTTCCGCCACAACCGAGAGATTGAGCGCCTTCGCCATGTCGATGATGTGAGGCACGACGGAGCTCGTGGCGCTCTGCCGGTTGATCGTATTGATGAACGACTTGTCGATCTTCAGCGTGTCGAGGGGAAGGTTCTGGAGATATTGCAGGCTGGAATAGCCGGTGCCGAAATCGTCGATCGCCACCTTGTGGCCGCGAGTACGGGCTTCCTCGATCGTGCGGCTCGCCTCTTCGATATCCAGCAGTCCGCGTTCGGTCGCTTCAAGCCATATCTGCCTGTTTTCGATCCCCGTTCGGCCGATGCGTGCAGCGACCGCTTCGAGAATACGCCCGCTTTTGATGTCTTCGGCGCAGACATTGATCGTCACATGGACAGAACGGTACTGAACCAGCAGCTCGTTGAGATCTCTTGCCACTGCATCGATCACCTGGTCGGTGATCGGCTGGATCAGGCCGCTCTGCTCGGCAAGCGGAATGAACAGGTCTGGTCGCACCAGGCTTCCGTCCGGTCGCTTCCAGCGCACCAGGGCTTCGGCTCCGACGCAGTTGCCCGTGGCAAGCTCGACGATCGGCTGGTAGTGGACGATAAATTCGCGCTTGCGCACAGCGATCTGCAATTCGCTGAGCGGAGAGAGCCGCTTGCGCGACTGGCGCATGATCATCGCCACGATGAAGATCGAGGCAAAGCCGCCGAACAGAAGGAAAACCCAGAGCTGGCTGCGGAACTGGGCAATCAGCTCCTCCCGATGACCGACGGCGATCGCGGTCCAGCCTGCATCGGTCGCCACGCCATAGACGTAGTCATCGTTGACGCCGCTCTTGCCTTGTTTCGCCAGGGACAGAGCCATTTGCGTGTCGAGATCGTTGAGCATCGCCGCAACACGGCCATTCGGCGCAACGATGGTAACAAGAATGCGGTTGTCCGAGAGCAGGTCTATCGGGCGCACCGGATCGATCAGCGCATTATGTTTGCCCACCTGCACGACGGTGAGCGGGTCCGCACCGCTGACCAGAGGCGGTACCGCCACCCAGGTTTCGATGTCGTCGCCGCTCATGAAATCGGGAGGAAGCTTCGCGATCCGCTTCGTCGTTTGTCCCCAGGACGTACATCTGAGCAGACCGTCATCGATATAGCCGATCTCCTCGATCATCCGGCCATTGATCGAAAGGCGGCGCATTTCGCCGATATGAGCATCGGAACAGGGGGCGAGCTTCTGATTGTCGAGCTCGCGCAGCATGGCGGCGGTATTGAGAATGGAGAGATGCGTACGGGCGGCAGCCTGGCTGGCGACCAGTTCAAGCCGTCCCTTTTCGGTGTTTACCGATAGCGCCCACGCGGCATAAATGGCTGCCGACAACGGCAGAAGCACGCCCACAAAGGCGAGGAGGATGGCTTCTGCTATGACCCTTGATCGCTTCAAGTACATATCTCGTGTGCAGTAAGTCACATAAAGTATGCTGCACCCATAGCGATAAGGGGTTAAGGCAACCTATCGATAATTGGTTGAAATGCTGACTTTTTCGACATCGCACAGAAATCCGCTGCCGCCATCGTGACGGCAGCAGCCTTGGGTGGTGGGGCGCTAAGGGTGCCGCAATCAGCGCTTGAGGCTGCCCAGGATTCCGCGCACGATCGCCCGGCCGAGTTGCGTGGCAACCGTACGCGTCACGCTCTTCATCGCTGCTTCCACGATCGTCTCGCGCTGGTAACCCGAGCGGCCGACAGTCTTGCGCCCCCGCTGCTGGTCCTGATCGTCGTCACCGCCGCCGAAGCCCGGCAAAGTCCAGCCGGTCGTCTCGCCGGAACCGGCAGGCGGCGCTGGATCGAGTTCGTCTTTTGCGTTTCTGGCAGCTGCTGCATCGGCCGCCTGCTTGGCGCGCGAGGCGAGGATCTCGAAGGCGCTCTCGCGATCGATATCCTCGTCATAAAGCCCAAGAACGGGGCTGCGATCCATGATCCCCTGACGCTCCGCATCGGTGAGCGGCCCGATCCGGCCCGACGGCGGACGGATCAGTGTGCGTTCCACCATCGAAGGTGCGCCCTTTGCTTCCAGCGTCGAGACAAGCGCCTCGCCGGTGCCGAGCTGGGTGATGGCGGTCGCGCAGTCGAAATCGGGGTTGGGGCGGAACGTATCGGCCGCCGTCTTTACTGCCTTCTGCTCGCGCGGCGTATAGGCACGCAGCGCATGCTGCACGCGGTTGCCGAGCTGGGCCAGCACCGTTTCCGGCACGTCGAGCGGGTTCTGCGTAACGAAATAGACACCGACGCCCTTGGAGCGGATCAGGCGCACCACCTGTTCCACACGGTCGATCAGGATCTTCGGCGCCTCATCAAACAGAAGATGCGCCTCGTCGAAGAAGAAGACGAGCTTCGGCTTTTCCGGATCGCCCACTTCCGGCAGTTCTTCGAACAGTTCCGAAAGCAGCCACAGAAGGAAGGTCGCGTAAAGCCGCGGGTTCATCATCAGCTTGTCGGCAGCGAGAATCGAGATCTGGCCGTAACCGTTATTCGGGTTCACCCGCATGATGTCGGTGATCTTCAGCGCCGGTTCGCCGAAGAAATGTTCCGCACCCTGCTGTTCCAGCACCAGAAGCGCGCGCTGGATCGAACCGACGGAGGCTTTGGAAATCAGTCCGAATTCCTTGGAAAGCTCGGTCGCATTCTCTGCCATGTAGTTGAGAAGCGAGGTGAGATCCTTCAGGTCGAGAAGCGGCAGGCCTGCCTTGTCGGCCAGCTTGAAGGCGATGTTCAAGACACCTTCCTGCGGTTCGGATGCATTCATCAACCGGGCCAGAAGAAGCGGTCCCATTTCGGCGATCGTGGTGCGCACCCGATGGCCTTTTTCGCCATAGATGTCCCAGAAGATCACCGGAAACTGTTCGAAGTCATAGTCCTGAAAACCGATCTGCTCGGCGCGCTTCAGCAGGAAATCCTTGGTTTCTCCCTTGGCGGCGACACCGGAAAGGTCACCCTTGATGTCGGCGGCGAAAACCGGAACGCCCGCCTTGGAAAAACCTTCCGCCAGAACCTGCAGCGTCACCGTCTTGCCGGTGCCGGTTGCTCCAGTCACCAGGCCGTGGCGGTTGCCGAATTTCAGGTCCAGATATTCGGCCTTGTTCAGCGTGTCGTCCGGCTTGCGGCTGCCACCGATGAAGAGCTTACCCATCTCGTCAGTCATGCAACTCTGCGCTCCCTCGCGGCGTTTGTTCTCAAATGCTTATACGGCGGGCTTTGGCGGGCGGCAACGATTTCCCGAGGCCCCGAGCGATCAGATCACGCGAAAGCGAGGGCCATATGACGACGAGCGGCAACCTGCTGGAGAATGACGCCGAACATCTCGGGAAAGGCCGGATTTCTCAGCCGCATCAGGGTAGGGGAAGGGAGGCCGATACGCCCGCAGAAATTCCCGCCCGCGGGTTGAAGGATGTCTTCTGGCGTATCGTCTCCGGCGTGATGGAAGACAGGGTCACGCTGATTGCGGCCGGCGTCACCTATTATCTGCTTCTGGCTCTCTTTCCTGCCGCCAGCGTGCTCGTCTCTCTTTACGGGCTTCTGGCCGACCCTGCGGCGATCGCCGACCGTATCGCTTCGCTCGGCTCCGTGATGCCGGCGGATGCGCTCGACATCTTTCTCAATCAGGTTAGGGCGCTGTCGGCGGAAGGCGGCGCCACCCTGTCCGCAGGCCTCGTCGGTGGTCTGGCGCTGGCCCTGTGGAGCGCCAATAATGGCATCAAGGCGCTGTTCGATGCGATGAATGTTGCCTATCGCGAAAAGGAAAAGCGCAGCATCGTCCGCCTCAATCTCGTTTCGCTCGTCTTCACCTTCGGCGCCTTCCTGATCGCCATCGTTATCCTGTTTTCGATGGGTGTCGTGCCGGCCGTGCTAAACTATTTCTGGCTGGATCGCTGGGCCGAACTCATTATTCGCGTCGCCCGCTGGCCGATCATGATGGTGTTCGTCGGTTTCGGCATCATGGCTCTCTATCGGTTCGGCCCCAGCCGCGAGCCGGCCAAGGTCCGCTGGCTCACATGGGGCGCTGTCTTCTCCACGCTCCTCTGGTTCGCCGCCTCCCTCGGCGTCTCCTTCTATCTCTCCAATATCGCCAACTACAACGCGACCTACGGTACATTGGGCGCGCTGATCGGCTTCATGGTCTGGACATGGATATCGGCCATCATCGTGATCGTCGGGGCCGAGATCAACGCCGAACTCGAACACCAGACGACACGCGATTCGACCACCGGCACGCCGCGGCCCATGGGAGAACGCGGTGCCTATATGGCCGATACACTGGGAGAAACGCGGGATTGATCGATGACCGCAATTAAGCACTTGCGCCGCCATCCCCGGATCGCGAATAACAATGTTCCAATCTCCTGTCATGGCTAGTCTTGCCATGGCTGAATGTGTATTACTTTGACGTCAACGTCAGAATTTTGAGGAGACATCCTGATGAACGAACTGGTTTCCCGCGTCGCCGACAGCGTCGGCATCACGCCGGATGTGGCCGCAAAAGCAATCGGCATGATGCTCGGCTTCCTGCAGCGCGAGGCCGATGACGGCGCGGTAGCAAAGATGATCGAAGCAATCCCGGGCGCCCCGGAACTGGTAGCCCAGTTCAACGGCGAAGGCGCCGGCGGCGGCGGTCTGCTCGGCGGCCTGATGGCAAGCTTCGGCGGCGGCGTCATGGCGCTCGGTCAGCAGCTCATGTCCCAGGGCCTCGGCATGGGCGAGATCACGGCACTTGCCAAGGAAACCATGGCAGTTGCCCGCGAACATGCAGGTGACGAAGTGGTCGACACGGTTATCGCCTCGGTGCCGGGCCTGTCTCAGTTCGTTTGAGCCAGCCGGATCGACTCGATAGACGGATCGCATAACAAAAAGGCCGCCGGTTCCTGTTCCGGCGGCTTTTTTGTCGGGTGGCCAATCGGGGGAATGCCAAGCCGAATGGGGCAGGGGTGTGCCCGGCCGAAGATTGTGCTTCGGACCATCGCCGGTTGATCTGGGAAATGGCGACAGGGTGAATTTATATTAGATTTGCCTAATCTACAAGAGGTGATTGCAGGCGGCCGAGGTCTCATTCCTTGCCATCTTTTCGACCGCCATCATTCCCATTGACTTTCCGATGCGACAGGCCCATGTGACGCCTGAAGCGGCTGCCCGTCCGGGCGTCGCTCTTTCAAAGGACAAATCGAGATGAACCCCGACAGTCGAAGTTCGACGTCAACAGATAGACCTGCCGCTTCGGGGCTCTGATCCGTTCTCTCGGTGATGCGCTCCGGGGACCAGATGGTCCGAAAAGGAGCCGTCATGCTGCGCATCCACGCCTATGACCTTGATCGCCTTGTACCTGCAGCCTTTGACGAACAGTCCGAGGGCGAAAATGCCATTGCGCAGGCTGAGATCCAACCCACGGAACGTGCCCCTTCCGTCGTCTGGTACGACCTGGTCAGCCCGACGGCCGAAGAGGAACACGAGGTCGGAAAATGCCTCGGCATCGTCGTGCCCACCATGGACGAGATGGAGGATATCGAGCTTTCCGCCCGTCTTTATCAGGAGGACGGCGCCGAGTTCATGACCATGACCGTGCTGACCCGCCCGGATGCCGGCACGCCGATCAAGGTACCGGTCACCTTCATCATCAAGGGCTCGATCCTCGTCACCGTCCGTCATGCCGAACCGCGTCCGTTCGATGCCTTCATGGCGCGTGCCC
Source organism: Aliirhizobium wenxiniae (assembly GCF_014201355.1). GTDB lineage: Bacteria > Pseudomonadota > Alphaproteobacteria > Rhizobiales > Rhizobiaceae > Neorhizobium > Neorhizobium wenxiniae. The sequence continues at coordinate 569,986 of NZ_JACHEG010000002.1, read as the reverse complement.
GCAAGGCAAACGGCCTCGGCACGCATACGGCCACCGGCGAGCTGATCATGAGCGGTCTGGTCGAGGCGATCATCGACCGCATGGCCGATACGCTGGAAAGGCTCGGCGCCGATATCGACCAGATCTCGCGTGACGTTTTCGAGGCCAAAGCATCGAAGGCCAACAAGAAACAGCGCGACCTGCAGGAACTGATCCGCGCCATCGGCCAGAAGGGCGAGTTCATTACCGTCGTGCGAGAAAGCCTCGTCAGCGTCTCCCGTGTCGTCGCCTATTATGCGGCGCTTGATGGCGTTGACCGCAAGCTGTCAAAGGAAGTCCGCCAGCGGCTGAAGCTGCTGCAGCGCGATGCCACCTCGCTTGGCGATCACTCGGCCTTCATGTCGAACAAGATTAACTTCCTGCTCGATGCGACGCTCGGCCTGATCAATCTGGAGCAGAACCAGATCATCAAGATATTCTCCGTCGCCTCGGTCATGTTCCTGCCGCCGACGCTGGTTGCTTCCGTCTACGGCATGAACTTCGCCTATCAGCCGGAATTGCAATGGCATTACGGATATCACTCGGCGATCATCATGATGATCTTCTCGATGGCTGTGCCCTACCTCTATTTCAAGCGGAAAGGCTGGCTGTGAGGCAGGTCTGGAAATGAAGAAGGCGGGGCATCGCTGCCCCGCCTTCCTGTCGTCTGGATTGCGCTGAACCGTCAGGCTCAGAATTCTTCCCAGTTCTGCGCCACGGCAGCATTGCCGGAAAACGCGCCTGCGACCTTGCGGGCGAGGGACCGGGCCGGCGAAGCGGCCGGGGCATCGTTTCTTGCCGCCGGGCGAACGGCTGCCGGAGCATGGCCATCGGCCAGCTTGAATTGCGCCAGCAGCGAATTCAGAGACGCGACTTCGCGGGCCAGGCTATGGCTGGCGGCAGTGGATTCCTCGACCATCGCCGCGTTCTTCTGCGTATCCTGGTCCATCTGGTTGACGGCCGTGTTGATCTGCTGAAGACCCGAAGACTGTTCCTGCGAGGACTCGACGATCGCTGCAACGTTGCGGTTGATCTCCTGAACTTCAGAAACGATGTTCTTCAGCGCTTTGCCGGTCTCTCCGACCAGTTCCACGCCGTTGCGAACCTGCTCGTTCGAGGTCGTGATAAGCGCCTTGATTTCCTTGGCTGCATTGGCCGAGCGCTGCGCAAGTTCGCGAACTTCCTGTGCGACGACGGCAAAGCCCTTGCCGGCTTCACCGGCGCGTGCTGCTTCGACACCGGCGTTCAGTGCCAGCAGGTTGGTCTGGAAGGCGATATCGTCGATGACGCCGATGATGTTGCCGATCTCGCCGGACGACTTTTCGATCTCCTCCATCGCCTTCACGGCGGTCTGGACGACTTCTCCGGACTTTTCCGCACCTTGACGGGTACGGGCGACAAGCGCACCGGCTTCGGAAGCACGCTTGGCGGCATCCTTCACAGTGGTGGTGATCTGCTCCAGCGCTGCGGCCGTTTCTTCCAGGGCCGCGGCCTGCTGTTCGGTGCGCTTGGCCAGATCGTCGGCGGCCGACTTGATCTCGTTGGCGCCGGCATCGATGCCGCGGGCATTCTGGGCAACGCCGCGCATGGCTGCCTGCAGCTTGTCGGCTGAGGCGTTGAAGTTGTGGCGCACGCCGTCGAGCGTTTCGGTGAACGTCTTGCCGATCCGGTAGGCAAGGTCGCCGTCTGCCAGATGCGAAAGGCCATTTGCCAGGTTGTCGACCGCGAACTTTACGTCAGCAGCTTCCTTTGCCTTCTGCTCTTCGCGTGCGGCGCGTTCCTGTTCGGAAAGGCTGCGGTTGGCGCGAGCCTCTTCCTCAAGCTTGGCGCGCTCGATCGCATTGGTGCGGAACACCGCGACTGCTTCAGCCATATGGCCCACTTCGTCCTTGCGGCCGAGGCCCGGAACCTCCTGGCTCGTCTGACCGCCGGCAAGTGACGCCATGCGCTGACGCAGCATGTCGATCGGGCCGGAAATGCCGCGCGAGGCAACGAACAGCGAGGCGGCGATCGCAGCGGCAAACAGCAGGCCGAGCGTCGTGATCAGGGTGATGAGGGTTGAATTGATTTGCGCGGTGATCCCGGCACTATTGTCCAGAACCCTCTTCGTATTTGCGACATTCCAGTCCTTGAAGTCGTCACGGATCTTGGCGATATCCGGGTCGACCTGGGCAAGAACGGCTTGCGCATCCTGCATCTGGCCTTGTTCGGTCAAGGCAACCGCCTTGTCTGTCATCGCGGTGATTGCAGCCGCGCGGGTTTCGAACGCCGACAGGTCACTCGCCTGCCCGGGAATAAGCTGCTTGGCAGATGCGAGTAGCGTGCCGATGACTTTCTTGCCGCTTTCGTAGTTCTTCTGCGCCACGGCGCGGAAGGTGGAGCCCTGCGGATAGACCGTCAGCTGATAGGCGCTGTAGGCGACCGAATTCATCGAGGTCGAGGCGCGCGATACCTGGGTCGCAGCGACGCTGTCTTCTGCGATGAAGGCCGTATATTGCTTATCCGCCTGCTTGAAGCTGTAGGCGGCGGTACCGATGCCGGCCACGCCGATCAGACAGACCGGCACGATCAGGGACAGTATCTTTGTTCTAATTGTCGCGTTTGAAAGAAAACTCATAGCATGCACCGTGAGAATGGACCGCGTGGACGCAGGTCGCCTGGGACGATCGGACAGGGGAGGGAAGGCACGAGTGGAAGCTATCGAGGCCGGGGAGGCGCGGGCTGGGCTTTCATGCAGGCCTGTCATGGGCTTGGCCGCACGCTATGGCAAGGTTGCTTAATCGCAATTTAATCAAATGCGCAGGAAGCGAAAAAAATGTTGCAAAACTGAATATTTGTTAGGAAACAAAGTTGAGGTGACATCGCGATGCAAACGCCGATTGATATTTCGAGTTCGCTTGCCGATGTCTGCGACTTTTATCCGGCAGATCCAACTCAAGTGCGAATTTTCGTAGTTGACCTTCGCGGTTTGAACCTCAAATTCAGTTAGTTAATATTCTATGTCTTTGGGGGTAATCAGAATGCGCATTTTCACGTCGAGGGCGTTTGCCGTCGCCGCGGTTTCGCTTTTGCTGCAGGTACCGACGATGGCGCCGGTTCTTTCCGGCACGCCTGCTTTTGCCCAATCCTCTACAGCGCCTGAAGCGGAGGTTGACCTCTCCGACGCGGCGATCGTCAAGATGAATGCCTATGTCGAATTCTTGAACCGCTCCATTCGCGCCTCGGAATCGCTCGAGCGTTACGGCAGCTGGGTCGATATGAAGAAGGGGCCGACCGGCAAGGAAAGGGTCATTTACGGACTCTACTCCCTTTACGATGTGCGCGATGAGATCGCAGCTGTCGAGCAGGCAGCCAAGGCCGAGCCGAAAATGTCGGAGCTTGATGCGGCCATGCTCGCCTATGTCGAGATCTACCAGAAGCTCGCGCCGGTGATCGAGAAAGCCAACAAATATTACGAGCGGCTGGACTACAAGTCCGACAAGATGGAAGGCGCCAAGGCCTATCATAAGGATATCGCAGCGCTTGCTCCGACCTATGGGGAGCGCCGCGATGCTGCCGATCTGACGCTGCGGGCGGAAAAGGTGAAGCTCGACCTGGCGTCGCTGAAGGCGCTGGAACAGATGGAGGGCCGCAAATCCCGCTGGCATGTCCGCAACGTCATGATCCGTGCCGAAGCGATGATGGACCTGATGCCGGACAACGAAAAACCGGTCGTCGATATGGCCGTGTTTAAGGGTGAACTCGACGCCTATGCAAGCGCGGTGCGCGAATTCGACGACTATGCCATCGATCACCCGGATAGTTTCCACGTCTTCGAAAGCCGCCCGGCTTCGCTTCTGTCCAAACTGCGTAATCTCGATGAGCTACTCGCGAAGGTCAAGGGTGACGCCCGCAAGGCCGGCGGCAACGACATCGAGTGGATCGTCTCGGACTACAACACCATGGTCACCACCTCGCAGACGGCGACGACCTTTGCCAAGGATTGATTGCCCCGTTCAGCGTCAGTGCCGCTAGGTCTCCTCTTGCCTGCCGGCCATCTCCCCCCAAGTGGGAGATGGCAAGCGTCATGATCTTCGCCCAGCTATCCACCATCTTCCGAGTGGATTGCCTTGACGAAACTCGTTTGGGGCAGGGCGGCACGTCCAGCTGATCTCCCCCTTGTGGGGGAGATGCCCGGCAGGACAGAGGGGGTATCGGCAGCCTCCGGTGTGCTTTTATTCCAGCCCCGGCTCGAACTCCGGCAACAGCTTGCAAGCCTCGTCATAGGTCTTGTGTTTCTCCTCGCAGAGAGCCGCGACGGACTGCTTGGTCGGCTTCTCTCCCTTGTCGATCCAACTCAGCATGGCCGAAAAAAGGGCTGCATATTGCGGGGTCGACAGTTTCGAATGTTCCGCCTCATCGGAGAAGTTCTGTTGCAGCAGGTCGCCATTGCCGGCCTTTTCCACGGTCTGGCGGTAGATGGCCTCGTGGTTGACGAACACCGTCGGGTCGTCCTTGGCATGTAGCGTGATCGTCGGCAGCATGATCTGGCCGGTAAGATCGGCGTCGTAGACCATCGCCCGGCGTGCCTTCGGATCGGCCTTGAACCGTTCGACGCCCTTGTTCAGCGCCGCATCGTCATCCGAACCCTTGTACTGGACTTCGGAATTGTCGAACGGGTTCTTTCCGTCGAGCCTGCGCCATACGATGTCCTGAAACATCCCCGTCGCCCAGGCGAGATGCGCCACAAGGGTCTTTTCCGGCACATGGGTGACGGCGAGAATATTGGCGAGGTTCTTGGCCTGCTCCGGTGAACGCTTGTCCTTTGCAAGCGACAGGCCGGTGCATTCATCGACGCGCTTTTCCAGCTCGTCGCGCTTCATAGAGGCACCTTTGGGCAGGCCCTGCCAGACCGGATATTGCACCTCGTCGGCACGCGGATGGTTCTTGCAGTAATACTGGTAGACGGCGCGCAGATCAGCGCGGAAGTCATAGCCGCTGCTTCCGCCTGCAAGCAGCCCGCTGGTCAGCACCACGCCGTCGTAATTCTTGTGGCCACGCCAGTCGAGCGCATAAAGCTCGGCGGTCTTTGCCGCCACATTGCCACCCCATGACTGGCCATGCAGCAGCACGGTCTTCGGTTCCCCAAGCAGCCGCTCGGCGATGCGCCGCACATTGTCTGTGTCCGCCGCGGCCATCCGCACGCCATAACCCTGTCGGCGATAGTTGGACCCCGCCCAGGCATAACCCTCCTGAACCGTCACGGCGAAACGCTCCAGATCCTCCACCGGATCGTCGGGTTTCGGCTTGGCTGTCCGGGGCCCGCCATGGGCATGGACGACAAGCACGCCGTTCCAGTTCTTCGGTCTGGCAATCCAGTAATAGGCGCCCCGCATATCCTGGCCGGCAAAGCATTCGGTGCCGGCCGGCAGGCTTTTCGGGCAATCCTTCGGCGCCGGTTCGGCACCGCGCCGTTGTGCGGCAGCAGGCATCGTCGTCGTGGCGATCACCGCCGCCGATATCAACAAGGTTCTGAAAAGCATGGAAAACTCCTCTTTCTCCAGCCCGCTCGAAAAATATGGCGAGGGCCGGGGGAGGCAATGTTTGGCCAGAACAGTCAGGCGCAATCATGGCTGCTGCGCGCTGCATTTGGGTGGTTTCTTTCCCAAACGCGAGACGGGACGGGTGGTTTCTCACCCATCCGGGTTTCAGTCGGTCAGGCTCCGATCCCATGTCGGTCCTTCGGCGGAGAGAAAGATCTCGACCGGTTCGCCGCAGATCTCCACGTTGGGACCACCGGCCTCATTCCAGTAAAACAGATTGAGATGCCAGGCACCGGGCATCTTGCGGGATCGATCGATGATCCCTCCGGCTCCGGCCATGCGGGCGATATCGGCATTGCGCCAAGAGGCCGGTTCCCGGTTTTCCGCAATCGCTGCCTGCCAAGGTTCATTGGAAAGATCCCTTTCGATGCCGAATGCCCTGCAGGCCTCTTCGTCATGTTGGTCAAGCACGAAGGCTTCGCCGATCTGGAGCGGCACCATCATGCGCGGCAGACCATCCTGACGCATATAGCCGGAGATCGCCGCGACAGCCGATTCGAACGTCGCACTGGTGTAGAGAATCCGTTCGCCCGGACGATGGTAACGGCCGGCGCTCTTGGGATCGGGCGGATCGAGAATCTTGTCCAGCCGGGGCGTCGGGACAGAACGAAAGAAGCGGCCTTCCACCCGACGCAGGAGCGGATGCGTGCTGTCCGGATTTTCTTTTTTATTCAAGGTTTATCACCCACGATCACTCCGACAAAAAAGCTCCGGAGATGTTCTCTCCGAAGCTTCAGTCATTCAATAGAAAACCGGGATCGGAAACTACTTATCCCATTCCGGCGCGAGGTGCCCCGGATTGACGATGCGGCCGTCCGCGCGGGCAAGCTTGTGAACCGCAGCCATCTCGTCTTCCGAAAGCGCGAAGTCGAAAATGTCGAAATTCTCCGGCAGACGGCTTTCCGTGGCAGTCTTCGACAGCGCGATCACGCCCTTCTGCTGCACGGCCCAGCGCAGCACCACCTGTGCGGCGGTCTTGCCATGCTTGGCGCCGATATCCTTCAGCACCTCGTCCTTCGGCACGGCACCATCGGCCATCAGGTAATAGGCGGTCACCGACATGCCGGTCTTTGCGGCCTCGCTCAGCACCTTCGTCTGGTCGAGATAGGGGTGGTATTCGACCTGGTTGTTGACGATCGGCGCATCGGACAGTTTTACCGCTTCCGCCATCAGCGCGGTGGAGAAGTTGGAGACGCCGATATTCTTGACCTTGCCCGCTTTGCGAAGCTCGTTGAGCGCGCCGATCCGGTCGGCAAGCGGCATCTCGCTCTGCGGCCAATGCAGCAGAAGAAGATCGACATGATCGGTCTTCAGCTTGGTCAGGCTTTCATCCACCGAAGCGATGAACGCTTCGTGGCCGACACGATCGACCCAGACCTTGGTGGTGAGAAAGATGTCCTGCCGGGCAATGCCCGAAGACTTCAGAACATCGCCGACGGCGGCTTCGTTCTTGTAGATCTGAGCGGTATCGACATGGCGGAAGCCGAGCTTCAGGGCTTCCGGCAGGACGCGATGCACATCGGCATCGGGCATGCGGAAAGTGCCGAAACCGAGGGCGGGGATATTTGCGCCGTTTGCGCTGACGTCGAACATGAAAACTCCTTTGGAAAGCGAAGCCCGGCCGAGACTAGACGAAAAGTGGGCCGGGCCAGAAATGAAGCCCTCTTTACATGGGCTGTTTGACGGGCGGATCAACTGCGAGATTTTGTCGGATGCAGATCCGTGTCGCGGCAATCACCCGGCAAGCGGTGGATTGAGCTTCGCAAACCCGTCCTGCCGGTAATAGGGGAAATGCGGATAGGGCGCCGTCACCGCGCTTGCCGCGTCCAGCCTTGCGATCTGCTCTTTCGTCAGCGACCAGCCCACTGCGCCGAGATTTTGCCTCAGTTGTTCCTCGTTGCGGGCGCCGATGATGACGGAGGAGACTGTCGGCCGGGAAATCAGCCAGTTGAGCGCCACCTGCGGCACGGTCTTTTCCGTTTCCGCGGCAACCTCTTCCAGCGCATCGATGACCCGGTAGAAATGCTCGTCCTCCACCGGCGGGCCGAAACTTGCTGTCTCATGCAGACGGCTTCCTGCCGGGATAGGCTTTGAACGGCTGATCTTGCCGGTCAGCCTGCCCCAGCCAAGCGGGCTCCACACCAGTGCGCCAAGGCCCTGGTCTTCGCCGAGTGGCATCAGGTCCCATTCGTAATCTCGTCCGATCAGCGAATAATAGACCTGATTGGCTACATAACGCGTCCAACCGTTCTTTTCCGCCGCCGCCAGCGATTTCATGATCTGCCAGCCGGAGAAGTTTGAAACGCCGATGTAACGCAGCTTGCCGTCTTGAACGAGCCGGTCAAGCGTCGACACCACTTCCTCCACCGGGGTCGACGCATCAAAAGCATGCAACTGGAAAATGTCGATATGCTCGGTGCCCAGCCGTTTGAGTGCTTTCTCGACAGCTCCGATCAGCCGGGACCGCGACGAGCCCCAGTCGTTTGGTCCATCGCCGGACGGGAGGCTAGCCTTGGTGGAGATCAGCACGTCGTCACGACGACCTTTGATCGCCTGTCCCAGCACCTCTTCCGATGCGCCGCTCGAATAGACGTCAGCCGTATCGAACAGGGTGACGCCGGCCTCGAGGCAGATGTCGACGATGCATCGGGCCTCCTCGACATCCGTATTCCCCCATGCGCTGAACAGCGGGCCGGACCCGCCGAATGTTCCGGCGCCGAAGGAGAGGACCGGTACTTTCAGCCCGGATTTTCCAAGGTTGCGATAATCCATGACCGTCATCCTTCCTAACTGTTATTCTGCCGGTGAAAGCTGGGTGACATTGCCGCTGCGGCTCTTGTCCATGCGGATCGCGATAAGGGCGACTGCAAGGGCTGCGATCGGAACGAGGCCGGCAACCAGGGTAACGGATCCGAGACCGGGGCCATGGTCGATGACGGCGCCGCCGAGCCATGCGCCGATCGCATTGCCGAGGTTGAAGGCGGCAATGTTGAAGGACGAGGCGAGCCCCTGGCCGGCGCCTTCGGCTTTGGCAAGTACCCACATCTGCAGCGGTGCGACGGTGGCAAATGCAGCGGCACCGAACAGGGCAATCGCAATGACCATAAGCACCGGCTGGTGGATGACGACGGTCATGGCGAGAAGCACGACGGCAAGTGCGATCAGGCTGCCGACGATGGTCGGCATGAGGTGACGGTCTGCCAGCCAGCCGCCGGCAAGATTGCCGATCACCAGGCCACCACCGAAGACGAGCAGGATCGGCGAAACTGCGGCTTCAGAGAAACCGGTAATCTGCGTCAGGATCGGCGCGATATATGTGAAGCCGGCAAAAACACCCACCCAGGAGAGCACGGTGGTCAGAAGGCCGAGAAGAACGGCGCGGCGGCCGAGCACGGCAAGCACGCCCTGCGAGGCTTCTTCCTGTGTGTCGGATGCCTTGTCCTTCGGTACAAGAAGTGCGATCACCGCAAATGCTGCGACGCCGATCAGTGTCACGGCCCAGAAGGTCGAGCGCCAGCCATAGGCCTGACCGAGCCAGGTACCGAATGGTACGCCGAGAATGTTCGCGACCGTGAGGCCGGTGAACATGATGGCGATGGCGGACGCCTTCTTGTTCGGCGCGACGAGGCTGGTCGCAACCACCGAACCGACGCCGAAGAACGAGGCATGCGCAAAGGCGGTCAGCACGCGGGCGGCCATAAGCGTCCAGTAGTCTGGCGCGATGGCGCAGGCGAGATTGCCGATGGTGAACACCACCATCAGCGCCATTAGCAGGGTCTTTTTCGACCACTTGCCGGAAATGGCGCCGAGGATCGGCGCACCGATGACGACACCGAGCGCATAACCGGAAATAAGCAGGCCGGCAGCCGAGATCGAAACGCCGAGATCCTTGCTGACATCGATCAGCAGACCCATGATGACGAATTCCGTGACGCCGATGCCAAATGCACCGGCCGTCAACGCATAGAGAGCGAGAGGCATTGGGGTATCCTTGTCCTGATCCCTTGGTAGGAGGGGCCAAGGGAAGATCGTTCGATGCGCCGCAATATCGTTGCTGGATACTTGCCTGTGTAGCGGCATAGATGGATAATCATCTGTGAAATGAAGTCACAGATGAGATGTCGAACGAGCGGGTGTTGCGGCACGCCGGGCAAATAGGAAAGCGAAAGCAGGGAACAGCGAAATGGACAACCGTGCCGGAGAAATGGAAGTCTTTGTTCTCGCCGCCGAGCTGAAGAGCTTTTCGGCGGCAGGCCGACGGTTGAAGCTGTCACCCTCGGCAGTCAGCAAACTCGTCACCCGTCTGGAAGACCGGTTGGGTACGCGGCTCGTCGTGCGTTCCACCCGCCTGCTGCAGCTGACGCCGGAAGGCGAAACCTATCTGGCGCGCGCCTCTCGCATCCTCGCCGAGATCGCCGATACGGAAGAGATCGTCTCCGGCGGCGGGCGGGCATTGCCGCGCGGACCGCTGTCCGTCAATGCCTCGGTCGGCTTTGGTGAACTCTACATTCTACCGATGACCCGCGAATTTCTGCAGCTCTTTCCGGATGTCCAGCTGGATGTCACACTGACCGACGATACGGTCGATCTCATCCGCGAGCGGGTGGATATCGCCATCCGCCACGGACCGCTGCGCGACTCGTCGCTGATGGCGCGAAAGCTCGGTCAGACCCGCCAGGTGGTGATTGCCTCGCCGGCCTATATTGCCGAGCGCGGCCTGCCGCGATCACCGGCCGATCTTGAAGCGCATAACTGCATCAACTTCAATTTCCGCCGTTCGGTAGAAGGCTGGCCTTTCCGCGATCCGCTGACCGGCAAGATCGATCTGAGCCCCGTATCCGGAAGCCTTAGAGCTTCAAGCGGATCGATTATCCGTCAGTTCTGTGTTGATGGTCTTGGTATCGGCCGCGTCGGCCGCTTCCATGTCGAACCGGACATCCAGGCCGGCCGCCTCGTTCCCATCCTTGAGGATTTCAATCCCGAAGATATCGAAGACATCCACGCTGTTTACGCCGGGCATGAACATCTGGCGGTGCGCATCCGTGCTTTTATCGATTTTCTCGCGGAACGGTTCTGAACGCATCCTGCGCGATGGATTCAGAGCGCCTTTTTCACCTTGTGCCCGAACTTCCGCTTGAGGAAGCTGGAGGTTCGATAGCGTACACCGGCAGGGCGCTCCGGATCGGCAATATCGGATTCGGCAATCAGCTCCTCGTCCGCCGTCAGATCCCGCATCGGCACTGGCACAAGCCCGCGTCCACTTTCCCGGTTCAGCGCTTCGATTGCAGCGATGATCGACCCGCCACGCGCCGCAATCGCTGCCGAAACCTCCGATACATCGCGTCCCAGATGTTCGGCAATCAGGTCGTCCCGCGTGGCGATGATCTTGTCCGTGAGATCCGTCTGCCCTTCGGAAGCCTCCAGAATGAGGTCGCACTCGGTGTCATAGCCCATTGACCGGTTGTTCAGATTGGCCGAGCCGATCTTCACGATCCGGTCGTCGGCAAACATCATCTTGGCGTGGACATAGATCGGTGTGCGCGCCGCATTGACCGGATAATAAAGGCGGAACCGGTTGTGGATGTCCGCCTCCCTGACAAGCTTCATCAGCCGGATACGGGCGCCGTCCATTGCCTTCGCTTCCAGAAACCCTTCGCAGCCTTCCGGATTGATCAGCACGATCTCCGGGCCGTCCGGTTCTTTCAGGCGCTCGGCCATGGCTTCCGCGATCCGCCGGGAAGCGAAATACTGGCTTTCCACATAGAGCGTCTTTTTCACCGCGGCGATGATTGCAAGCTTGGCGGTCTCGATCTCGACGACCTGCTCGCGATCGTCATATTCCGGGGCGGTTCGCGCGATGCCGATTGCGATGTCATGGAAACCGACATCGAGGCCATCCGGCCAGGGCGTATCTTTCTGCGCCAGGGCATGCGGCGCAGGCAGTTCCTCGTCCGTTGCACGTTTCCATCGCAGCCGCGCGATTTCGCCCAGCGCCCGTGCCGCCTCGCCGGAAAGACACGTTGTTGCATCATGCCAGGGGCCTTGCGCGAAACCCATGGGAGACTTGCGCAGCGGTTCTTTTTCCGCATGGTCGCGCGTATCCCAGCGTCCGACCGTCATGTCGATCCCGCCGCAGAATGCCACCTCGTCGTCGATTACCAGCAGCTTCATATGATGTGATGAAATCGATGGATGCGCGCCATCCAGCTTCAGGTTGATGCGTTTGTCGAACATCCACTTGAGAATGTAGAACGGCGTCTCGCCGCGGGTGATAGAGTTGATCAGCCCGATATCCCATTTGAGGATGCGGATATCGAGATTTTCATTGCGCGCAGCGATCGCGTTGAGAAACTTGCCGAGCTGGTCGGGCAGTTCGTCGGTTGCCTTGCGGTTTCGTTGCCGGTCGTCGCCATTGCCGGGTATCAGGTCGATCCGCGTGTCGAAATCCCAGCCGATCAGGTAGATCGAGTGTTTCGCCTTTGCCATGGCGCTCTTGGCGTAACGAAAGAAGTCGGCGGCATCGATGATGATCGAAAGCCTGTCTGCCTGTGCGATCCGCCAGCAGGTCTCGCCTTCCTTCAATATGCTCTGCATCTGCCCCGTTGCCCGCCGTCAATTGATATCGACGGGCGCATATAGGGCGATGGCACAGGTCTTCTATGGGGGAGTTGGCAGTGTTTCGAGGATCGGGGTCTTATGCGCTCTTCTTGCCGTTCCGGCGGCTGGCAAAGGCGACTGCAAGTATGAGAAAAGGCCATGCAGTGGTCAGCAACAGCCCCGAAAACCGAGCAGCCGTCCACGGAAGGTTGCGCAACGCTCCCTCGATCAGGGTGATGACGAAGAAAATCTTCGCAATCAGCAAATAGAGGATAAGCACCGTCGTCGTCATGGATTTTGCCAGTCTTTCTTCATGTATCGTATGGCTGGCCCTCTCGTGGAGTGCCCCGAAAAGGTTTGTCGAGGGAGCCAGCCATTTCAGTCAAGGGCTGACAAGGCCCCCTGAGGAGTTCAATCACGATCAAAGCGCAACGTCTTCACCCATTTGAGTGATAGTCCGCCGGGTTGCACAATCCGATGAGCCTCGATGCGAAGATCCGAACCTCTACCGTCAGTTAAGACGCGCAGATGTGTCAGGCGGCAGGGTATCGGCAGCATTGGTAGGGGCCTCTCCATGTATTGCTTCCACTTCCTTGGCCACCAGTTCCTGCAGCCGCCAGAGATTGCGGTCGCGAATGCCGAATTCCGCCAGATGGACCACGGTATTATAGAGATATTCGGCGCAGGAACCGCGATGCCCGCAGGCGCGCGCCAGAATGGGAGCCACCTCTTCTAGTGGCTGTAGCGGCTTGACGATCCGCGGACTGTCTCCTCCCGCCCAGAATGTCAGGGCCGGGATCGTGCCGCCGTCCTCCGTCCTGACCGGCAGAAAACGAAACGTCGACAAGCTGTCCTTGTTGCTGAGTTCGCGCCTGAGCGCACTTTCGATCTGCTCGCGCTTGTCGTGGTCGGCCACCCTGTAGATCAACCCGTCGCAACGTCCGCCGCGCGATAGCATCATCATCAGTCCAGGTTGAGCGGGAGAGCCGCGTCCGCGCTCGATACGCAGCGAAAACGATCGGTGCCAGCCATAGGCGGTCGCACGCTTGCACGCGATGGACGCGAAACCCGGTTTCCAGATCAGCGAGCCATAGGCGAAGATCCACAACGGCTCGTCACCGATTTCCTCGACCAGACGCTCGGTCAGTGCGGTATAGTCGGCATCGGTCAACGGGGTCCAGGCCGCAGGCAACCCCGGATCTTCCTCCTTGCGAAAGCATAGGTCGACCATCTGCTGGGTCAGGGACATTGGAGACGATTTGGGCATGGCGTTTATAGTGTCTAGACTTGCGGGAGAGCAGCGAAGCTTGAAATTGCGCCGCCTTTGCAGGCCTGTCAACGCAGTGCCGCCCCATGTTTATTTGTATTGCCGCATAGACGCCCGATTGTTCTGGTGAAAGATCACGGATCATGTCAGTTCGATATAGATCCGTGAACGAAATGAAGAGGTGTCCCGTTGCGTTGGCTGTTTATCCTTGTTCTTGGCCTTTTGGTTGCCTGCGTGCTGAGCATTATCTGGATGAATGACGCCAATCGATTTCCTGCCGGCGGCCATCTGCAGGGCGCAGACCCGACACAGCAGAACCCTCTGACCGGGCAGCCGCCCACGCCGAGCCAGCCCAGCGCCAATCCCTGATCGGTGATTGATGAAGAAATATCAATTTTTGTGATGTTTCATCTCAGATTATCGCTTGACCTTACGTCGTCCGAAGCCTTCATTCGCGCCACTTTTCGTGCCTGCTTTGAAGGAGACTGATAATGGCCGTCGATACATCCCCCCGCTCAATCACCTGGACCTATGTGGACGGGGAATGGATTGATGGCAATCCGAAGCTCATTGGCCCGACCTCGCACGCCATGTGGCTTGCCTCGACAGTCTTCGATGGCGCCCGCTGGTTCGATGGCATCTCGCCGGACCTTGACTTGCATTGCCAGCGCGTCAACCGCTCTGCCACCAATATGGGCATGAAGCCGACGATGACCCCGGAACAAATCGAGGCGCTCGCACTTGAAGGCGTCAAGAAATTCGATGGCAAGACGGCGATCTATATCAAGCCGATGTATTGGGCCGAGCACGGCACGTCCTACAGCGTCGTCGCACCCGACGCGGAATCGACCCGCTTTGCGCTCTGCCTGTTCGAGGCGCCGATGGGAACCGCAAAGCCCTCTTCGCTGACGCTGTCGCCCTTCCGTCGCCCCAGCCCGGAAGTCGCCATGACCATCGCCAAGGCCGGTAGCCTTTATCCAAACAGCGGCCGCATGATCATCGAGGCCCATTCGCGCGGCTTCGACAATGCGCTGGCGCTGGACATGAACGGCAATGTCGCGGAAACCGCGTCCTCGAACATCTTCATGGTCAAGGACGGCGTGGTCATGACGCCGATCGCCAACGGCACCTTCCTTGCCGGCATCACCCGCGCGCGTGTCATTGGCCTGCTGCGTGAAGCCGGTTTCGACGTTCGTGAAGTAACGCTGACGGTCAAGGATTTCGAAACTGCCGACGAGATCTTCACCTCGGGCAACTATTCCAAGATCGCACCCGTGACGAAGTTCGAGGAACGCTCACTGCAGGAAGGACCGGTCGCCCGCAAGGCTCTGGAGCTTTACATGGGCTGGGCTCGCTCAGGTGGTCGCAACGACATCTGATCGTCAGGCAAAACCAATGAAAGCAGAGATCGTTGTAGGTATAGGCTTTCATGAAAACAAAGACTTAGAGGTTTAAAGTCAATTGTGCCTGCAGTTGAAATAATCCAAGTCTGATATCGCCAATGCCCGGGTAGAATAATACCCGGGCACTGGTCTTCTTTGGTGTATCAATTATTCGATTAAGATGGAGTATTATGTAGTCGTTTCTGTCAATTGTATTGCGATGTAGAAAGTATATGATGAATTGACCTCATATTTTTGCCGCATTGCAGTAAAAGTATGCCGAAGGAATTCAGGTAATATCTGCATCCTCTCTCCCCCTTGGGAATATGAACCCCTCAGGAGTGGCAATGTCAGTAGACGTATCATCATCGAGTGCATCGCAGCCAGCCGACCTTGAGACAACCGCCCGAAATGGCAGCCGGTTCCGCCGGATGGCGGTTAGAATTCCAACCTATCTTGCGGACGTGAAGGAAAATCCGGCCTGGTTGCCGATGTTCATGCTTGCCCGCACGATGCCCGGCCGTCGTGCCCACTGGGCCTTGTCGGCAAAATACAAGCCGTCGGATGATCCGCAGCCATCCCTGTTCGGTGCGCTGGATGCAACGGCGGTTGCGGATGCGTTGCGTAGCGACGGCATTTTTACCGGCCTGCAGATGCCGGCCGAAATCCAGCAGGAGATCAGCCGCTTTGCCTTGACGACCCCGTGTTTCGGCAATTTCGACCGATCTCTTGAATTTGTCGCACCCCGGCACAGAGAGGCCGAGCAGAGTTTCGGTCGCTCACTGCTAAGCGGCCATTTCTTCGAGCGATCGCTGAAAAGCCCGGGTGTACGCGCCATCCAGGCCGACCCTTTGCTGATGGATATCGCAAAACATTATCTTGGCGCCAGCGCCCAGCTTATCACCACTCGCATCTGGTGGAGTTTCCCGACCAAGACCTCTTCCGAAGCCGACCGTAGTCTGGCCTCTCTCGACAAGTTCCATTTCGATCTCGATGACTGGCGAATGCTGAAGTTCTTCTTCAACCTCGTCAATGTCGACGACGGCACCGGTCCGCATGTCTTCGTCAAGGGCAGTCACAACCGGCGCAAGGCAAAGCACCAGTACACGCTGCTCGTCGGTCATCCGGCGGATGAAGTGCTGGATTATTACGGTGCCGATCAGGCTGTCACGTTGACTGGCCCGGCCGGCTCCGGTTTCGTCGAGGATCCTTTCGGCTTCCACATGGGCACGGTACCGGTGACGAAGCCGCGGCTGATGATGGAAGTCGGCTTCGGCGTATCCAAACCGTCCCGCCGCCGTTTCCACGGCGAGCCGATTATCAATAGATAAGCCGCCCGGTGCTCAGTTCCGGGCGATGCCTTCCAGAAAGTCCGCAGCACGATCCGCGCCGCCGATCGAGATCGTATGGCCGAGACCCGGCTCGATGACCGTCTCGACGGCCACGCCTGCGGCTTTGAGTTCGGTTTCAGCCTTCTCCGTTTCCCAAGACGGGATAACCGGGTCGGACGTGCCGTGAACGAGCAGAATCTTCGTTGCTGTCGATGGCGTCAGCGGCTGTTCGGTTGCCAGTCTTCCGGAAAAACCAACGACGGCTGCGACTGGCCATCTGCCGCTAGCGACTGCATCCAGCGACATGATCGTGCCTTGCGAAAAACCGACCAGCACCACACGGTCGAGACGCCCGTTGAAACCGTTTTCCTCGATGATATCGGAAATCACCGTATCGAATGCCGGTCGGGCCGCGGTAATGCGGGCAGGGCGGTTTTCTTCGGTCACGCCGGCGACGCTGAACCACTGGTAACCTGTCCCGAAGCTCGACCGTTCCGGCGCATTCGGCGCAACGAATACGGCACCAGGCAGGCGCGATTTCCAATTTTCGCCGAGCGGCGCGAGATCGGCGCCGTTGGATCCAACACCGTGAAGCAGGATGACAAGAAGGGAATTCTGCAGGGCGGTCATGACAATACCTTATGCATAAGGGACGCGGATCGTCCGCATCGCCAAAATATCGGTCTACGACAGGAACCGGAACGGAGATAGGCCGCAGCCTGTGACCGCTCCGTTCACCGATATATACCTAGATGGAGATCGGTTGCGCGGCTTGGATGATCCGACCGGTGTCTTGCGCCGGGGCAAAAGGATCTTGCTGTGCTTCAGCGCTGCCGCGATCCCTGCATTGCGTGAAATTCATCCGTGTCGATCTGCGAAGGAGACGGGATGTCTTCCGCGCCGGTCAGGCCGGCATATTGTGCGATCGGGCCTGCCCGGCCGATCAGGTGGCCCTGCAGGTTCTGGCACTGCGCGTCTTCCAGAAACGCGCGTTGTTCTTCCGTCTCCACACCTTCCGCCACGATCGGAATGTTCAATCCGCGCCCGAGCCCGATCACCGCGCGCACGATCTCGTCGGCGCTTGAGTCGGCTACAAGCTTGGAGGTGAATGACCTGTCGATCTTGATCGTATCGAAGGGGAAGGATTGCAGATAGGAGAGCGACGAATACCCGGTACCGAAGTCGTCCATGGCAATCCGCACACCAAGTGCCTTGAGGCCTCGCAGGATTTGCAGCGCCCGGGCAAAATCTTGTACCAGCACGCCCTCTGTGACTTCAAGTTCCAGCCGGTTGGCGGAAAGCCCCGTTTCCAGAAGCATCGCATGAACGTCGCTAACGAGGCTGTCTTGGCGAAACTGGATCGGTGAAATGTTTATGGCGATCTTGAGCCGGTTCGACCAGCTTGCCGCTTCTCGTCCGGCTTCGTTGAGCACCCAGCGGCCGATTTCGACGATCTGGCCGCTTTCCTCCGCCAAGGGCACGAATTCGTCGGGCGTGATCAGGCCGCGGGTTGGATGATGCCAGCGTAAGAGTGCCTCGAAGCCAAAGATCTCGCCGGTAACGGCGGCCTGTGGCTGATAATGCAGCATCAGTTCGCCACGTTTGATCGCATGGCGCAGGTCCTGCTGCAGCACGCGCCGGTCATGCATTCGGCGGTCCATGCGGGAGTTGAACGCACAGAAGCGACCGCGCCCTTCCGCCTTGGCGCGATAGAGCGCCGCATCTGAATTGGCAAGCAATGTCGCGGCATCGGCGCCATCCTGCGGAAACATCGCGATGCCGATGCTGAGGCTCACCCGAAGTGAGCGCCCGTCCACTTCCATTTCCTCTTCCATTACCCGCGTCAGCCGTTCGGCAAGGCATGTCATGGTTTCCGGTTGGTCGTCACTCACGCTGATCACGGTAAACTCGTCACCGCCAAGGCGCGCAGCCACATCGTCTTCATTGATCACGCTCTTGAGGCGCCTGGCCAGTTCCGCCAGCACGGTATCTCCGGCTGCATGGCCGAACACGTCGTTGATATCCTTGAAACGATCGATGTCGAAACTCATCACGCCAAACTGGCGGCGCAGCACCCGGCTTTCCGCAATCAGCTTGGCAAGCTCCGACGCAAACCGCATGCGGTTGGGTAGGTCGGTGAGCGGATCGTGATGGGCGAGATAGGAAACCCGCTGTTCCGCCTTCACCCGCGCGGTAATATCCTGCTGTGTGCTCAGCAGATATCTCCCGTCAAGCAGCACATCCTGGACGTCGATGATCTTGTCGCCGATCTCCACCTGCGTGATGGAAGAACCCTCTTCGAGCAGCTTGCGGATAAGACGCTCGAAGTAGGCGATCGGGTCCTCTTTCCAGTCGGCCATCCGGCCATCGGCAACGACATCGGCGAAAGTCTCGTCCTCGTTCTGCCACCGGTTGTCGAGGTCATGCAGTTCCTGGAAGCGACGGTTGGCGTAGAGCGGCCGGCCTTCCAGTTCGAAAATGCCGACGGCGACCGGCAGGTTGTCCATTGCCGCCATCACCGCCTGCAGCATTGCAGTGTCGTTTGCAAACCCGCGCGTCTTTGCCGTGGTCATGCCTTGCTCCCGTGATCGGGAAAACTGTAGGCCTCACGGCTTAAATATTAGATAATCAAAATATATCAAATCCGACAATATCGGCAGGAGTGTTCACGAGGCGCCAAACGCTTGTGCGCTGGTCTCTTCCTTCACCCTCATGATTGCCGTCTCCAATCGCTCGAATGCGATCAGTCCCCGCGACCCGATTGAGCTGGCGGCACGCCGGATCGACGATAGCGTCAGGGCAAGATCCTCGATCGCCAGATTTCCTTGAGCAGAGCCGTCCAGGCGCCGCTGCCTGTCGGCAAAACGAAACGCTTCTTCAGCCAATGTGGTGAAAAGCCGATCGGCCGTTGAGACGCGGTTCCCGTTATCGTCCACAGCCCGCCATATCGGCGTATGCGTATCCAGGCGATAGCCGGTAAGCGTACGGAAGAGGATAAGTTCGCTTGTGGAATACCCGCTTGTAGATGCGGCAGCGGTCGCATTGAGCGCAATCGGGGGCGGGCTCGCTTTGTCTAGCGTGTCGGAAACCTCAGTTGTATCCGGCACAAAAAGATCGACCGAAGAGAGGTCGGACGCGGGCGAGGGTGTAGCCGTATCATTTGCATCGTCTGAACAGGCGATATCGGAAGCTCGCCTGTCCAATTCATCGGTCACCATGGCCTGAAGAATATGATGATCGGTTTCGCGCATAAGAAATTGCGGAACTGCTGGAATATCGTTGGTGATCACATTGCTCTCATCGGTCAAATGTCAAAATCGCAAACGGAAACGCAAACAATGACCAACCATAGAAATGCAATCCTGCGCGAAGCTGATTGTTGATCGCATTTTGGCTTACGGTTTCACCGCCAACTTTTCTGCGCTGATCTCACCGCCGATTTCGGCCGTTTTTTTCTGCTTGTCGTAAACGCAGATGGTGCTGATCCTGGTTTTCGCACCGACAGCCTTCCCGGTCACGACGGCCATCCCGTAATGTTGGCTGCCATAGGGGTCTACGACTGTATCGCCTTTTTCGATCAGTCCCTTGGAAGCTTTTACGCAGGCTCTGGAAACATCCGTCTGAAACTTTGCCCAGGCGTCATCCGAGGAAGCATGGGCAACACTGCCGGCAATAAGAAAGATGCTCAGCGCGGCAAACGGCGCGGTCGTGATTGTCATCGAATCAAATCCTCCTTTTGGAGTGTTCCGATTGCCACCGATTGGCGGCAGCCCTGTGACGCGCGGAGAAATTCATGTGTTGGCGGTGCGATTTCGGGATCGCTGGAACGATGTTCCACGACATGGCGTTACCAAGCAAAGCTGCTGCGCTGCATCTTTGATTTTTGCCATAATTTTGGCATCGGGGGCGTTGCCTCTTCTCCGGTCCGCTCCTATGTTCCCGCACGACGATTACCCAAGGTTTTGCCTAAAAGGAGTAGACCAATGGCCTTCGAACTTCCCGCACTTCCCTATGATTACGAAGCGCTCGTTCCCTTCATGTCGAAGGAGACGCTCGAGTATCACCACGACAAGCACCACAAGGCCTATGTCGACAACGGCAACAAGCTCGCAGCGGAAGCTGGCCTGGCCGACCTGTCGGTCGAAGAAGTCGTCAAGAAGTCCTTCGGCACCAACCAGGGTCTCTTCAACAACGCTGCCCAGCACTACAACCACATCCATTTCTGGAAGTGGATGAAGAAGGACGGCGGCGGCAACAAGCTGCCCGGCAAGCTGCAGGCTGCAATCGACAGCGATCTCGGCGGCTACGACAAGTTCAAGGCTGATTTCATCGCCGCTGGCACGACGCAGTTCGGCTCCGGCTGGGCATGGCTTTCGGTCAAGGACGGCAAGCTCGCCATTTCGAAGACCCCGAACGGCGAAAACCCGCTGGTTTACGGCGCATCCCCGATCCTCGGCGTCGACGTATGGGAACACTCCTATTACATCGACTACCGCAACGCGCGTCCGAAGTATCTCGAAGCCTTCGTCGACAGCCTGATCAACTGGGATTACGTGCTCGAAATGTACGAAGCCGCTTCCAAGTAAGCTTCGGCCTTTTCAAGTTTCAAAAAAACACCCGGCGTCTCGCGGCGCCGGGTGTTTTTTATTGCCTGGGAGACGCTTGGCGGATTTGTTTCAAACGGCCTGCGGCACGAATGTCTCGCTCGGAGCATCCTGCAGAACGACGACGCGGGTGCCGTCCGGAACCCTGCGGTAAAGATCGACGATGTCCTGGTTGAGCAGGCGGATACAGCCGCTCGAAACCGCCTTGCCGATCGTCCAGTCCTCGGTCGTGCCGTGAATGCGGTAGAGCGTGTCGCGACCGTCCTTGAACAGATAAAGCGCGCGCGGACCGAGCGGATTGAGCACGCCCGGCTCCATGCCGCCGGCAAGCGGACCATAGCGCTCCGGTTCGCGGGCGATCATGTCCTGTGTCGGCGTCCAGCGCGGCCATTGCCGTTTGTATTGAACCCTGCCGACGCCTTCGAATTCCAGTCCGGCCTTTCCGACGCCAATGCCATAACGCAGCGCCCCGCCGTTTTCCTGAACGAGGTAGAGGTACCGGTTTCTGGTGTCGACGACGATCGTTCCGGGCAGTTCACGCGTTGGATAGACGACCTCACGGCGGTAATATTGCGGATGGACGCGCTTCAGGTCCGCGGCCTTGATCGGAAACTGCTCCCCCTCGATCGCGGCATACATGGCCGTATAGTGAGGGTCGGCCGACGGTTTGAGGGCGACTGGCTGCACCGCTGATGTTGCGCATCCTGTCACGAACAGGGGAGTTGCGATGAGAAGGGTTCGGCGGGTGATTGCTGGCAAATCGTTCTTCCGGAATAATCAGGCAAAAGAGCGTATCTTCGCGATGACGCACATGCATCCTCTTATCCGCAATGACCACGAGACCCGATCACAATGCCGACGATTATGTTCACGTCGTCTTTATCGCGGATGAGCAGCCACTCTGCATATCGTCCGTCACACCCCTGTCACAGATCGAGCCTAACTGCGCGCCATGTCTTCTGAAAAACCTCTCCTCCGCTTCGGCGTCATCGCCGATCCCCAATATGCTGATGTCGAACCGAGGCTGGAATACGACCGGTATTACCGCAACAGCCCGAAGAAGCTGGCGGACGCGATCGATACGCTGAACGGCGAGGATCTCGCTTTCGTCGTCACGCTCGGGGATCTGATTGACCGCGACTGGGAGAGCTTTGACCCTATTCTGTCCGTCTATGAAGGACTGCGCCACGAGAGCGTCCTGCTTCCCGGTAACCACGATTTTTCTATTGCGCCGCAACGGCTGACAGAGGTTCATGCGCGTCTCGGCATGCCTGCCCCCTGGCATCATTTCTTGCGCGGCGGCATCCGCTTCGTGGTCATCGACGGTAACGAGGTGAGCCTGTTCTCCACTCCGGAGGGGCATGCGCGCCACGCCGAGGCACGCAACCGTCTCGACGCACTGGAAGCTGCCGGCGCTATCAATGCCATGCCGTGGAATGGCGGCATCGGCGATGGGCAGTTAGCCTGGCTGGAGCAGACGCTTTCCGATGCGCGAGAACGCGGCGAGGTGGTCATCGTCATGGGGCACTATCCGCTCTATCCCGAGAACTCGCACAATCTCTGGAATGGCGAGCGGGTTACGGAATTGTTCGAGCGCTCGGGCAACGTCATCGCCTATCTGAATGGCCATAACCATGTCGGCAATCTCGGACGCACTGGCTCCACCTGGTATGTCAATTTCAAGGGCATGGTCGATACCGAGACGGAAAACACCTTTGCCGTCGTCGAGGTTTACAACGAGCGGATCGATGTGATCGGCTACGGTCGCGAGGAAAATCGCAGCTTGGCTCTCTGAGTAATGCCGGCAAGCAGGAACGCCTCTCGGTGAATTGCCGGCTCAACTCTGGGTGAGGCAAAGCGCCGCGATTGAAAATCGCGCCACAACCGCAGCTAAAACAAGAAAGCCTTTCATTGAAAACGCTTTAAGCCGGTTTTTCCTGCCTCTCGTTGAAGTAACGAGAGATGTCTTCGCACGTTCTGCGACACTCTGTACACTTGGATAAAGTGACTTCAATCTGTTTCCTCACAATCGCAAGTAACGGCCCGAATGACTTATGTTATTTGTCAATTTTCGAATTGATTTGAAGGTTCAACTAAAGCGTATTTATTGATTTTCTGCAGGAAAAGTTCGGGCCGTCTTCGCGAGTGTATTCAACTGGGAACGAGCGAAACGATATGGCCAGCACAACAGACACGGGAACCCTGACGCGACCCGGATCGCGGAATTTCAATGCAACCTCAAAATTTCTTCACTGGCTTATGGCGGCCATCATCGTGGTCGCCTGGGGAGTGGGATATTACGGCGGCGCCATGCTGCATTACGGCGTCAGCGACGGTGAAACCGCGCAGAAGATCTGGGCCATCACGCTGCACAAGTCCATCGCCACCACGACGCTTTTCCTGATCGTCGGGCGTATCATCTGGCGCGCCTATAACCGCCCGCCGGAACTGACCGACATGCCGGCAATCATGAAGACGGCCACCCATCTTGGCCATTTCGCCCTCTACTTCCTGATGGTCGCAGTGCCTGTTTCCGGCTGGTGGAACAGTTCTTCTGCCGGTTATGCAATCCCGGTCGCCGGTCTCTTCACCATTCCCGGTCTCGGCGGAAAGAACCCGGAACTGACGCCCTATCTCGTCTCTGCCCATTTCTACCTTTCCTGGGCACTGGGCCTCGTCGTCGCCGGCCATGCCGCCTTCGCGCTGAAGCACCACTTCATCGACAAGGACGAAACGCTGACGGCCATGCTGCCGAAAAAAGACTAAGCCGATCATGCGGCACCGGATGCATGAGAGGTGCTAAAGCGCCCCATGCATTCGGGTATCAGGCGATCGGTTGCTGCCATCCGTCGATCCAGACCTGGCGTAACCGGTCGCCTTGCCCGGGAAAGAAATCTTCCCTCGCTTCGCAATGGCTCACGCGGTCCGCACGAAAATTGCGGACCGCGTCACGCATTTCGCACCACGCGACGATGTTGGCAGTTTGCGAATAGTAGATGAGGGCAATCGGGCGGATCACCCGCTTGGTCGCATTTCCCACTTCATCACGATAGCCGATAAGCAGCTTCTGCTCGTCACGGATAGCCCGGCGCACAAGGGCCAGATCCACTGCGTCCGGGGCAGGGGCAACTGTTCCCCAGGCATGCAGTGCATCCGCTGAAAACGTTCGGCCAAGTGGCTCAGGAACGACCGCTGCGATCTTGCGGTTCACCCGCTTGGCGGCGCGTCTCAGCTCGGTATCTCCAGTGCGGTCGAGAAGCGCCAGAGCCAGCACGATTGCCTCGGTTTCCTCGATCGACAGCATCAGCGGCGGCAGGGTGAAGCCGGGCCTCAAGATATAGCCGATGCCGCGCTCGCCTTCGATCGGCACACGCATGGCCTGAAGCGCTGCAATGTCCCGGTAAATCGATCGAATCGTGACTTCCAGCTGCGCGGCGATTGCCGCCGCCGTCACCGGCTTTCTCGCCGGTCTCAGGATTTGGATGATCTCGAACAGCCGCGACGCCTTGCGCATGAGATTTCTCAGTCATTATTGATTCAACTGACAGAACGCTGTCAGTTGCACTGGCTTATAGCGCCTCCTGCCGGCTTGAAAAACAAGGATAACCGGCGAACTTTCAAAAACGGGATGGCGCGACAACTGACATGAGTTACGGCGAAAACCTCTGGCTCTTCTTCACCCTTCTCTTCGGTATCATCATCCTGCCGGGCATGGATATGATATTCGTCCTGGCGAATTCGCTTACCCGTGGCCGGGCGGCGGGGCTGGCCGCCACAGCAGGCATGATGCTGGGTGGCCTGGTCCATTCTGCCTATGGCGCCCTGGGTGTTGGCCTGCTGGCAAAACTCCTGCCCGTCCTGTTTACGCCGCTAATGCTGGTCGGCGCGCTCTATATGGCCTGGATCGGGCTCACCCTGATCAGAAGCGCCATCGTCGTCGATAATGTCGGGCGTGCCGATACGAAAAGCAATTGGGAAGCCTTTCGTCGTGGCGCCATTACCTGTCTCATCAACCCCAAGGCCTATATGTTCATGCTGGCCGTCTATCCGCAGTTTCTAAAACCCGAATTCGGTCCGCTCGCGCCGCAGGCGGCTGTCATGGCTGCGATGACCGCGGCAACCCAGCTGTTCGTCTATGGCGCCATCGCTGTCGCGGCCGGCCGGGCAAGAAACATGCTCGTCGGCAATCGCGCAAGCACAGTATGGATCGGCCGTTGCTGTGGCGGGATCTTGTTGCTGATCGCCGCCCTTGCTTTATGGGAAGCATTGCATCGGTAGCTGTAATCTGTCTGTCACTGTGCTGTATTTGTGAACACTGTGTTCAATGAAGGGTCCACAGCATTCCGCAATCCTGACAGGAACGTGATTTCTTTCAAACGGATAAGCCGGTCCAATATCCTCGCGCAATTGCCGGCGTCTTGCCGCATAACGAGGAGACTTCTTCATGAAGATCAGGATGACCGCCATCACCACTGCCGCACTCTGTCTTGGCTTGGCGGCTGCAGCCGTCGCGCAGGACAATCCTGTCGCCAAGCGCGAGCAGATGATGAAGCAGGTCGGCGCCTCCGTGGGCGCACTTGGTGCTATCGCCAAGGGTGAAAAGCCTTACGACGCAGAGGCGGTCAAGGCCGCTCTGACGACGATTAGCACCGATATGAAGGTCTTTCCGGATCAGTTCCCGGCCGGTTCCGAAGTCAATTCCGCAGCCGCACCGGCAATATGGGACAACATGGATGACTTCAAGGCAAAGTCCATGAAGCTCGCCAGCGATGCCGATACGCTTCTTGCCTCCATGCCGGCGGATCAGGCCGGCGTGCAGCAGGCGGTGCAGACGCTCGGCGCCAATTGCGGCACCTGCCACCAGACTTACCGCCTGAAGCGATAAGCGAACCGGTTAAGGGATCGGCGCAGTTTCGGCTGCGCTGATCCGCTTCATGAACCTGCAGAATGGATATCCGGAGACTTGCCATGGCCTCGACCTGGTCGAAGATAGCGGCGGCTGGCGTCGCGGTGATAGGTTTGGGAGCGGTCACCGCATGGGCGCTGACAAAACCTGCGCCGCATCCGGAAAGCTTCTGGGCGAATGCCGGCACGCCGGATCTGGCGCATGGCGAGCAGTTGTTCTGGACCGGCGGATGCGCCAGCTGCCATGCCGCAGCCGGGGCCGAAGGCGATGCGTTGAAGGTCATGTCCGGCGGCCGGGCGCTGCCAAGCCCGTTCGGCACCTTCCATATTCCCAATATTTCTCCCGATCCGAATGCCGGTATCGGCGGCTGGACGCTGGCTCAGTTCGGCAATGCCATGACCCGCGGCGTCGGGCCGAATGGCGAGCATCTCTATCCGTCTTTCCCTTATGGCTCCTATGCGCGTATGTCGCCGAAGGATATCGGCGATCTCTTCGCCTATCTGAAGACCCTGCCGACAAGCCCCAATGTTGCCCCGCCGCATGAGCTGGGCTTCCCGTTCAATATCCGCATGGCGGTCGGCGGCTGGAAACTCCTCTATTTCAGCGAGGCACCCCGGGTTGAACTCGCGTCAGCCGACGAAAAGGTCCGCCGCGGCCAGTATCTCGTCGAAGGCCCGGGACATTGCGGCGAATGCCATACGCCGCGCAACGTCCTTGGTGGCTTCGAGTCAGGCAAATGGCTCGCCGGCGGTCCCAATCCGGAAGGCGAGGGCAGAATTCCCGGCATCACCCCGTCAGGCCCGATCGGCTCCTGGAGTGAAGCCGATATCGTCAATTACCTCGAAACCGGCTTTACCCCGGAATACGATTCTGCCGGCGGTTCCATGGTTGAAGTCCAGAAGAACATGGCTCATCTGCCGAAAAGCGACCTGGAAGCCATTGCCGCCTATCTGAAAGCCGTGCCAGCGCTTTGATCGTTTCGAATATTACCTATGCTCGGCGGAAAACGGCGACAATTCCTCTTGCGCCGTTGCATCCCACAGCCCGAGACCTTTGAGGATTTCGACCGTGAAGGTGAAGGGGGCGGTTCCTGCAGCTGTCACGACGCCATCGGAAAACACCGCCTTCGGGCCGTCCACATAGAGCTCCTCGCCACGGTAGTCCGGGTATTTCTGGTGCGAGGCCACCCGATTGCCGGTATGCTTCACGTCGTTCAACACGCCGGCGCCGGCCAGCATGCTGGCTGCGGCACAGATGCCGGCCGCCATCTTTTTCTCGCTCCGGAACGCCCGCACCAGATTATGCAGGCCTTCAGGCACGACATTTTTTTCCCAGGCAAGCCCGCCGGGCACCGCGAGCGCATCGAAATCTTCCGGCCTTACCTGCGCGAAAGAAAGGTCTGGCGTGACGTTCAGCCCGCCCATCGAGGTGACGGGGCGGCCATCGCCTGTCGCAGTCTTTACCGTCACGCCGAGATAGCTACGCGCCACCGCCATCAGCAGCGCGCATTCCCAATCGGCGAATTCCGGTGTGAGCGCCACAACGATCGCTGTCATTCGTCCATCCTCCTCGAAACAGGATTATGCGCTCAGGTGAGCGCCTGTGTATAGCGCATGCCGGTCACCGGCCGCGGCTTGAATTCCAGATGTTCGTAGAAACGGTGCGCAGCGGAATTGCCGGTCGTGGCGCTGACGGAGAGGTAGCCGCAGCCGGCGCCTTTGGCGATGTCGCGGGCGCGGGCAACCAGATGCTGGCCGATGCCGTGTCCACGCTGGCCGTCGCGCACGAAGAGATGATGCAGGTCCATGCCGCGGGTGCCTTCCTGGGCGCGGTAGAGCGGCACGAGAATGGCGTATCCGATCAGTTCCGAACCGGTATCGGCAACAAGCACGGTAATCCACGGCCTGTCGCCGAACAGGTCGCGTTCGAGAATATCGGGCGTCATGGCCGAGGCATCATGGTGATGCGCTGCAAGTGCAGCGATCATCTCGTTGAGTTCGGGCAGGTCGTGGCGCTTGGCATGACGGATGGTCAGCACGGCCGGGCGGGGAAGGGATATTTCGCTGTCTTCGAGAAGAACTTGCGGCATTTCGGCATCCTTTGATCTTGTGGTGCCGTCAGGTGCCGTGAAACAACAAAGCCGCCTGACGGCGGCTTGTTGACATGATGATCTGTCGAGCCGCCCTTTACAGGTAGGCCCAAAAATACGTTGCGGCGGTGGTTATGCGCGTATTGATCATGACAGCTCTCATGCGCCTGTCCGAAAAACTTGTCAAGCCGTCTTTGCGAAGCGATCAATCGCCGACATGATTGCATCGGCCATTCCGCGGTCGCCGGTCGAGTGTCCGGCTTCGTCAAGCATTATCAACTCGCTTGCCGGCCATACTCGGGAAAGCTCATAGGCGGTCTTCGGTGGCCCCTGCAGGTCCAGCCGTCCTTGAATCAATACGCCGGCTATCCCGGCGAGCTTCGAGGCATTGTCGACAATCTGCCTGTCGGCAAGCCATGCCTGATGGTGGAAATAGTGGGCACAAAGTCTGGCCCGGGCCAGTACGAATCCCGGATCGCGCCAGCGCTCCGGCAGATCAGTCATCCCGCCACCCTGTATTTCCGCAGAAATCGACCCGGCCTCCCAGAGATGCCAGTCGAATGCCGCTTTCTGGCGCACGGTCGGGTCGCTGTCATTGAGCAATGCATGATAGGCCGTCACCGGATGGTATTCGCGCAGTTGCGCGGGGATGGCGGCGATGAAACGCTGATGTGCTTCCGGCAGGAAAAGGCGCATGCCATTGTAAAGCCAGTCGATCTCCTCCCAGCGGGTTGTGGTGACACCGGCAAGCACGATACCCTCGACGTGATGCGCAAAGGCCTGGGCATATACGAGCGCCAGAGTTGCGCCCCATGATGTACCGTAAACCACCCAGCGATCGATGCCCAGCATGTCGCGCAACGCCTCGATGTCGCCAAGCAGGTGGTCCGTCGTGTTGTCGGCCAAAGTGTTAGCAAAATCAGCCGCACTCGGCATGCTTCTGCCGCATCCGCGCTGGTCGAACTGGACGATGCGCCACAATGCGGGGTCGAATTGCCGCCTTGCACCTTCCGAAAGGCCCGAGCCCGGCCCGCCATGCAAAAGTACTGCCGGCTTTCCTTCAGGGTTGCCGGACACTGCAAAGAAGATACGGTTGCCGTCGGTGCGTTCGAGAAAGCCCGTCTGATAAGGGGAGAGGCTGGGAAACAGGTTGGTCATAGGCAATCCGAGCGGCCGTAATGGCATTGTCCATACAGCCGCATTGTTTCAGTTCAATGCTCACTGTCGCAAAGTCCGTGATCTGAAAGCGAGCGGATCACGTAGCAGTCCTCGATTGCGTGATCGCCGTCGCAATGGGAGACGATGCGCGCCAGCTCCTGTTCCAGCTTCTTCAGTTTCTCGATCTTGTCGCGCACGCTTTTGAGGTGATCGGCGGCGATCCGGTCGGCATTGCCGCAGGGCTGGTGCGGATGCTGGCTAAGCGCGATCAGTTCCCGGATGGCGGAAATGTCGAGCCCCAGATCGCGCGCATGGCGGATGAAGGCGAGCCGCTCGAGATCCTGCCGCTCATAACGTCGCTGGTTGCCCTCGGATCGTTCCGCCGCGGCAAGCAGGCCCATCTGCTCGTAATAGCGGATAGTCGGAACCTTTACGCCGGTCCGTTTCGAAAGATCGCCAATCGACAGCATGACACACTCCAAACCTATAGTCTCTGGAGATATCTAATCGGCGATCCCTTGCTGTTCAAGGTTGCGCACACCCGATCTGAATGCTCGGGTCGCAGCCTGTGCCGTTACAACTGCGTCTCGTCTTCCGCGCTTTTTGCAACGAAGTCGGTCGCGTTCGGGACGTTGATGGTGACCGCTATGGCCTGCTTGTCCTCGTTGACGCCCATCGCCTCGAGAATTGCATTGCGGATATCGTCTTCTACCGCTTTGCGGTCCTCGGGCGACATCGCATTGACATCATCTTCGGTCAGGTCGTTATCCTTCAGGTACTGTTCGCGGATCCGTTCAGCGAGCGTCTTGTCGGCAAGATCCATGAATTCCTGTTCGTATTGGCTGTAGGCGCTCTTTTCGGTTCCCGTTTCGATTGCGTCCTTGGCGGTCTCTGCTTCTGGTCTTTCAGGCACCAGGAACATGGCTGCCAGCCTGGCGCTGAACGATGTGTCGCCGCTGGTCAAGGCATTGCCCTGACTATTGCTGCCGCTTCCCTGCTGTCGATTTTCATCCAGCACGAACATCTCCGTTCCGCTCTTCGCGGATCTGCCGGCAGAGCCTGTATAGGCACTGGAACTCGAACTTGACGTAACGATCATGGTTGTCTCCTCAATTTTCTGACACATGATTGCAAATCGAGGCTTGCCCGGGGCTAAAGCACGGCGTTGCAAGGTGGCTCAGTTGGTGGATTGCGCTTCTTTTGATCTCAATATAGTATACCCCCCTATATTATAATTGGAGTGAGATGTGTCGCACACAGTTCGAGACAAGGCAAAACTCCTGGCGCGGGTGCGCCGGATGAAGGGGCAGATGGAGGCGGTTGAACGCTCGCTGGAGGCGGAAGCTCCCTGTGGCGACGTCTTGCAGCTTCTGGCTTCGATCCGCGGTGCGCTGGCCGGCCTGACCGGAGAGGTCATAGAGGGCCATTTGCATGAGCACGTAGTGCATGCCGAAAACGATGCCGAGCGGGACAAGGCGGCCGCCGAACTCGCCGATGTCTTGCGTACCTACATCCGGTGAGAATGGCCGCTCACAGTTTGAATACGGCTTCGGCCGGTAATGTTTGGAAATGGAGCCTGTCATGGCAAGCAGTATCGATAGTCTGAAGCATGAGCACGTGTTTCTCGGCGCGGATCATGAGCGCAACGAGCGGAAGGTCTGGCTGGTCATCGCGCTGACCGCCTCGATGATGGTCGCGGAAATCGTCGCCGGCTCGATCTTCGGGTCTATGGCGTTGACGGCCGATGGCTGGCACATGTCCACCCATGCCGGAGCCATGTTGATCTCGGCGCTGGCCTATATGTATGCAAGGCGCAACGCGAAGAACCCGCGTTACACCTTCGGTACCGGCAAGCTGGGTG
The DNA here is from genome assembly GCF_014201355.1 of Aliirhizobium wenxiniae. GTDB lineage: Bacteria > Pseudomonadota > Alphaproteobacteria > Rhizobiales > Rhizobiaceae > Neorhizobium > Neorhizobium wenxiniae. The sequence continues at coordinate 539,191 of NZ_JACHEG010000002.1, read as the reverse complement.
ATCTCGCCGGTTTCGCCAGTGCCGTGGTGCTGGCGCTGGTGGCGCTGTTCATCGCCTGGGAAAGTTTCGTGCGCCTGGCAAATCCGGTGGCGATCGATTTCGATCAGGCGATCTTCGTGGCTGTCATCGGTCTGGCCGTAAACCTGTTGAGCGCCTGGCTGCTGCGCGATGACCACGATCATCATCATGGCGGTCACCATGGACATCATGGCAGCCATAGCCATGCCGGTCATCATGGCGATCACGCTCATTCCGGTCATCATGCACATGTTGGCACCGAAGATAATAATCTTCGCGCCGCCTATCTCCATGTTCTCGCCGATGCGCTGACATCGGTGCTGGCAATCGCCGCACTTATTCTCGGTCGGCTCTATGGCTGGAATGCGCTCGATCCGATCATGGGCATCGTTGGCGGCATTGTCATAGCGCGCTGGTCCTTCGGGCTTGTCCGCGCTACCTCTCGCGTATTGCTCGATGCGCAGCCGGATGACGGGGATCTGGCGGTCAGGATCAGGAAGGTCATGGAAACGCCCGATGATACGGTCATGGATCTGCATGTCTGGCAGCTTGGTCCCGGGCACAATGCAGCGATCGTATCAGTCGCAACGACAGTCCCTAGGGCGCCGGCGTCCTACAAGGAAAAGCTGAAATCCATTCCCGGCCTGTCGCACGTGACGGTAGAGGTAACCGCGCTCGGTTGATTGACCTCGGCCAGGTTCCGGCTGAACCAAAAGAAAGGCCCGAAACCGGATCCGGTTCGGGCCTTTCTTGTCTCTGGTATTGCAATGCCGGTCAGGCAAATTCCTGGTAGAGGTTCTGCACCCAGGCTTGCGGTGCTACGCTCGTGCTGAAGCTTGGGTCCGCATCTTCTGCGCCCATGATCCAGAGCGCACTTGCAAGCGAGCTGGAAAGTTGTGTGCTGCTGCCGGTCAATGCATCCGCGAAACGTGTAAACGAAACGGCGGCAGCTTGAGGCGCTTCCTCAGCCGTGCGCTCCACTTCAACGGTTCGGTTCGGATATTGATAGCCACTCAGGCCGCTATCGATCTTCATCGCTTTGGTCCACGTCCAGTTAGTTAACGAAGAGTTAACGCTGGAACCTTGCGCGAAGCTTGCGTCGAGCTGGCGCAAAGCCTGAAGAGGGCTTGACAGGCTGCAACCTGCTTGTTCGAACCGGTTAAACGCCTGTAAAACCGCAAGCTTGCGCGATTTCGCTCAGCTTTGCCGCGACCAGGAAAATTTGAATCTATGTCTGGAATTCAACCGTTCCGGCGAGCCCCGATGTTCGGCGCAACCGCTTTTCCGCCTCTTTGTCAGTATTGGGCGGCGTGGTCTGAAGAATCACGCAGGGCGAGGGCACATTGCAATTCGGGCCAGCAAGATGCTGGCCCGATTGTCAATTATCCGGATAAGGCGGGTACCCGTATTCGTTTACATCTTGCCTGCAACCTTGATCGCGAATGCATATTCGAAGGCGATCTCTTCAAGCCTCTGGAAACGGCCCGACTTGCCGCCATGGCCGGCTGCCATATTCGTCTTGAGCAGTATCGGCGCCGTCCCGGACGTATGCTCGCGCAGCTTGGCCACCCACTTGGTGGGCTCCCAATAGGTTACGCGCGGGTCGGTAAGACCTGAGATTGCCAGGATCGGCGGATAGGCTCGGGCCGTGACGTTGTCGTAAGGCGAATAAGCCGCGATCCAGCGATATTCCTCCTCGGACTCGATCGGGTTTCCCCATTCCGGCCATTCCGGTGGAGTGAGCGGCAGCGTGTCGTCGAGCATGGTGTTCAACACATCGACGAAGGGCACTGCGGCGATGATGCCGGCAAATTTTTCCGGCGCCATGTTGGCAACCGCGCCCATCAGCATGCCGCCGGCGGAGCCGCCCTCGGCAATGATCCGGTCATACGCGGTAAAGCCGGTCGCAACCAGATGGTCGGCAGCCGCGATGAAGTCTTTAAAGGTGTTCTGCTTGTTCTCCATCTTGCCGTTTTCGTACCAGGCGAAGCCTTTGTCCTTGCCGCCGCGGATATGGGCGATGGCATAGACGATGCCGCGGTCGGCAAGTGAAAGCGCATTGGTCGAGAACGATGCCGGGATGGTTATGCCATAGGCGCCATAACCGTAGAGCAGGCAGGGCGACGAGCCGTCGAGCGGCGTACCCTTTTTGTAGAGCAGCGAGACCGGCACCAGTTCGCCGTCATGCGCCGGCGCCATCACCCGGCGGGTGACGTAATCATCCGGGTTATGCCCCGATGGCACTTCCTGGGTCTTCAGCAGCACCCGTTCGCGCGTCACCATGTCGTAGTCATAGAGCTGCGTCGGCGTGGTCATCGACGAATAGGAGAACCGGATCATATCGGAATCGTATTCGGCTGCACCCGAAAGACCGAGCGAATAGGCTTCTTCATCGAAGGCGATCGCATGTTCTTCGCCCGTCCTGCGGTCGCGGATGACGATCTGAGGCAAGCCGTCCTTGCGCTGCAGCCAGATCAGATGGCGCGCATAGGCCATGTGCGAGATGATCAGCCGGCCCGGTTCATGTGGCACGACGGGCTTCCAGTTTTCCTTGCCGGGAGCGGAAATCGGCGCCTCGACGATCTTGAAATCCTTGGCGTCGCCATCATTGGTCATGATGTAGAAAACGTCGCCGCCCTCGGTCATCGAATATTCGATACCCTCTTCGCGCTCCGCAACCAGCGTCGGCTCGGCAGTCAGATCGGAAGTCGGGATCAGTCGGTATTCGGACGTCTCGTGGTCGTGGATGTCGATATAGATGAAGTCGTCGAGCAGCGAGCCTCCGACACCCATGAAGAAGCCTGGATCAGTCTCCTCGAACACCAGCCGATCGGAAGACTGCGGCTCACCGACGATATGGTGGAAGACTTTCGACGGGCGATGGTTCTCGTCCTGCAGCGTGTAGAAGAAACTCTTGCCATCGGGCGCCCACACGCCGTCGCCAGCAGTGTTCTCGATCACGTCATCGAGGTCCACGCCGGTTTCAAGATTGCGGATGCGCAAAGTGAAATATTCCGATCCCTTGTCGTCATAACCCCATATGCCGTGGCTATGATCGGTCGAGTGGTCCATACCGGCCAGCCGGAAATAATCCTTGCCCTCCGCTTCCTTGTCACCGTCGAAAAGCGTCTGCTTGTCGCCGCCGTCACGCGGGGTGCGGAAATAATGCGGCTGCTCGCCGCCGGTCACGAACAGGGAGCCATAGGCGTAAGGTCCGTCCTTCGTCGGCACCGAACTGTCGTCTTCCTTGATGCGGCCGCGCATTTCAGAAAACAGCGTTTTCTGCAGCTCTTCCGTGTCGCCGAGTGCTGCTTCCATATAGCTGTTTTCGGCTTCCAGATGCTTGCGGATTTCAGGGTCGAGGATCGACGGATCCTTGAACATCGCCTGCCAGTTGTCGGCCCGCAGCCAGGCATAATCGTCCGAGCGGGTAATTCCGTGACGCGTGTCGCTGACCGGCTTCTTGGGCGCTACAGGGGCTGTAGGAAGATTAGCGAAAGGCGATTTAGGGGAGGGGGCCAAGGGAGCACTCCGGTATGAAAGGAAGGAGTGCCAGAGATAGGTTGTGGGCGCCTGAGAGGCAAGCGGTGATGACGCCGCGCGTTACTTCTTCTTTGCATCCGAAAGCACCTGTTCAGCCATTTTTCTCCGCTCACCACCTCGTCTGTTCACATCATGGTATTTCGCGCCTCGGTTGGTGGTCAATTGACTGCACGTCTCCTAGTTTCCGCGCCATCCAAGTCGATATGAGTAGGGATCACATGAAGAAACAGCTGTCGGTGATGGCTCTTGTCCTGTTTTCCGCGTCTGCGGCACATGCGCTGGATGCGCGCGTTACCAGGCAATTGAACGCCCTGGACCCCGATGAACGTCGCGAGCAGCGTTGCGACATGGAAGCGATGGACCAGATTCGCAAAACCGGCGAATTCCGCCCCGACAAGGTCATCGCCTACACCTTTTCCGATACGATCGAGGACGGAAACAAACTGAAGGCACCAGGCGCCGTCTTCCGCAGCGCGGGGGATTGGTACCGGCTCAAGTTCAAATGCGAAACCGGTGAGGCCGGCCTGAAGATTATGTCCTTCGACTATACGATCGGCTCCAAGGTCACCCGTGACCTGTGGGACAAATATTATCTCTACGACTGATCCTGTGTCGCCGCAGCATCGATAATGCTGCGGTGCTTCTCCAGCCTCAACCCGGCAGGTTTGGCGTTGCCTTGCGCTCGGGAAACAGTTCCGCCAGCACCGTCATGAGAATTAGCGAGAGCGGCAGTGCCAGCATCGCGCCGACAGCTCCCCACATCCAGGTCCAGAACAGGATGGCGAGGAAGACGACGAAGGGATTGATCTCCCACTGACGCCCCATCACCGCCGGAAAGATCAGGTTTTCCATCGCGAGATGCACGGTGAAAAACAGGAAAGCCGGCAGCAGCGCCAGGAAAATGGCGTCATGGGTGATAATGCCGGCAATCGCCACCGAGATGGTCATCAGCGTGATCCCGAGGAACGGGATGAAGCTTGAGAGAAACGCGAACATGCCCCACAGCACCGGCATGCTCAGTCCGCACATCCACGCGATTACCGTCATTACGATACCGAGGCAGAAATACATCACGCTGGCTGTCGCGAAATAATAGCCAAGGACCTCATCGATCGAGTTCAGTACCCGGATTGTGATCAGACGCTGGCGGCGGTTCGGAAACGCCATGATCAGCGTTCTGCGAAGCCTCAGACGTCCATAAAGGAACAGCAGCAGCGCAGCAAAGAAGATCATCCCCTGAATGATCGCAGGCGTCAGGCTGGCCGTTACCACGCCCAGAATGTTGGTGGAGTTTTCCAGCAGCTTGTCCATCGACATCGTACCGGTCTGGAACGTGGCCGGGGAGATGTTCAGCCAGTGCTGACGTTCCAGAAAAGGCATGAGGCGATCGTAGGAGCGTTCGACGAATGTGGGCCCCTCCCGCATGAGCGTCGCAACCGGTTCCGCCAGCGCATTGGCGATCAGGAACAGCACGAGAAACACAAGCGTCGACAGGATTACGGCAATGCCGAAACGCGGCATGCCCGCACGGCCGAGCTTGTCTGCCACAAGCCCGAGGATCAGTCCCACGACGACGGCAAGTGTGACGGGTATGAGGATCAGCGCCATATAATGAAGGATGGCGAAGAAGATGATCGCAAATATGCCGATCACGGCCCAGGCCATGGCCACATTGAGTGCATCACGTCCCAGCGGGGCATCCTCAATCGAGCTCAGATCTTCTTCTTCGACGACAGCGAATGCCTCGCGCCGACGCGACGAAAAATCTACGAAATGCTTCTTCGGCTTGCCGCCGCCGCGCGCGCTGGTCGTTGTCATCTTTTCCCCTGAGTGCCCCGAACCTGCGACAAAACGCAAAAACGGCACTCCGGTTCCGGAGCGCCGAGTGTTTATTAGCTTTCTGGTAATCCTGCCAATCAGGTCGAGACGGCGGGCCTCAAGCTGCCAACGTCAGGCCGATACCCCACGGATCTTTCAGCGCATGTCCTTCGGCTGTCTTCGTCGTTGAGATTTCCTGGGTTTCCAGCGCTGCAAGTGCCTTGGTCAGCGCTTCCTTGTCGTTGAAGCGTACCGTGTAGTCGGAAAGGCCGGTCATGTTGTCTTGGCGTGGCTGAGCGCCCCGGCTGTTCCAGATATTGGCAGCGATATGATGGTGGTAGCCGCCGGTGGCAAAGAAGCTCGCACCCGGATAGCGCGCCATGATTTTCAGGCCCAGCACGTCGCGATAAAATGCGTCCGCTTGCGGAATGTCGCCGACCTGCAGATGGATATGACCAACGGATGTGCCGGGAGCCATGCCATTCCAGTCGCTCTTTGGCGCCGAGTCGTAAAGCGCCTGGAGGTTCAGCCGGTCGGTTGCCATTTGCACGGTTCCATCCGGAAAATAGGTCCATTCAGCCGGCGTGCGGTCACGATAGATCTCGATGCCGTTGCCTTCCGGATCCGACAGATAGAGTGCTTCCGAGACCAGATGGTCCGACGCGCCGTCGAGTTGCACGCCCTTGTGCGCTGCATTCGCCAGCCAATGAGCAAGTTCCAAACGGTTCGGCATCAGAAACGCGGTGTGAAAAAGACCTGCAGCCTGACGCGGTGCGCGAGTAACAGTGCTGTCGGTCGTAAGCTGCAACAGAGGCAGGCCATGGGCGCCAAGCAGCACGCCGCTGGCACTCTTTTCCAGCACCGACAGGCCGATGATCTCTTGATAGAATTTCGATGTAGTATCGAGATCGGTAACCACCAGATGCGCGCGACCTACATGAGCCGGGCGTGTCAGGGCGAAAGCTGCTTCAGAAGAATTGCTCATTGATGCTCTCCGGGGCGAGTTTGCATGGCCGCAGACGTCTGCGGCGGCAAAGCCGCGATGCCGGAATATCGCCCATTCCCACCGTTCACGAAAGTCGAAAAATGGGAGAAGCTTCGTTCTTAAAAGGTGAACAATGAAGCTTGATGCGAATCAAGGCAGCAGGTGTAAGCTGGGCAAAAATGCTGGACAGTTGAAGGAGATTGAAATGTACAAAACGATCCTTGTGGCAGTCGATATAGCCCAGGCGGAAAAGGCTGAACGTATATTGAAGCAGGCTGCACAGCTGTCTGCTGCAGGTGGCCGCATTCTGATGATCAACGTCGTGGAGGAACTGCCCGCTTATGTCGTGTCGGATCTCTCCGTCGACATGCTCGTCGATGCCCGCAAGAGGGCTGAAACAGAACTGAGCGAACTTCGCAACACGGCCGGAGTTAAGGCCGATATCGAGATCCGCCAGGGCGCGCCGGCGCGCGAAATACTAGCCGCCGCCGAAGACGCAAAGGCCGATCTCATCATCGTTGCCTCGCATGTTCCCGATCTCAGCAACTACATTATCGGCGCCACTGCCGACCGCGTCGTCCGCCACGCCAAATGCTCGGTGCTGATCGACCGCTGAAATCGTGACGCCGCGCCGGTAGACGGATACTCTGATCTTACGGCTTTAAACCGAATGTGAGGCGGCACCCGCCTCACAAGTCTTGCCTTAACCGGCGACGCCAAGCATTCTGTCGTCGGACGGAGACGGCTTTTGGAATGAGTGAACTCTTCAACTTCGGACGGCGTTACGATCTGCACGAAATCATCGCGGACGGTATTGTCCACGGGATCGGGATAGTTTTTGCCCTGGTTGGTGCCACGGCCCTGATCTTTTATGCCACCGTCTGGTCGAGCTATGGCGAACTCGCCGCCGCCTGGATTTACGGGCTGGGGCTGATCCTCTGCCTGTCGGTCTCTTTCACCTACAATATCTGGCCGCATTCCCGCACCAAATGGATTCTGCGCCGGCTTGATCATTCGGCGATCTTCATCCTGATTGCCGCCACATACACGCCTTTCCTGCAGCGCGGTGCGGCTCACGATCCCTGGATTGCCGCAATGCTGGCGGCCATCTGGATCACCGCCATCGTCGGCGTATCGCTGAAATGCCTCTTCCCCGGCCGCTATGACAGGCTTGCCATTCTGCTTTACCTGGCAATGGGCTGGAGCGGCGTGGTGGTTATGGAAGAAGTCTCGCAATATCTCCCGACGGTCACCACACTTCTGATCGTCATCGGCGGGCTGATCTACTCGCTCGGCGTCATCTTCCATATCTGGGAAAAGTTGCGTTTCCAGAACGCAATCTGGCACGGCTTCGTCGTTGCCGCCGCCGCGGTCCATTATGGCGCGGTGATGACCTGTTTCAGCCTCACCGGCGGCGGCCTGTGAATTTCCCGTGTGTCCGGCAATGCTTCTCGACACGGAGTTTTCGTCTGCTAAAGTGGACGAAATTACATCATAGTGGACAAGTTCATGAGCAACACCCCAATCATTCGTGATGCAGCCCAGGCCGACCTGCACGGCATCATGGAGATTTATAACGACGCGGTTCTCAACACGACGGCGATCTGGAACGAGACTCTGGTCGATATCGACAACCGCCGCGCATGGTTCGATGCCCGCAAGGCGAAGGGTTTCCCGGTTATCGTCGCACAGCTCGATGGTGAGGTTGCCGGTTACGCTTCTTATGGCGATTGGCGTGCCTTCGACGGTTACCGCTTCACCGTCGAACATTCGGTCTATGTCCACAAGTCCTTCCGCGGCCACGGTCTCGGCCGCAAGCTGATGGAAGAGCTGATCGCCCGCGCCGCCTCGAACGGCGTGCATGTGATGATCGCCGCAATCGAATCCGAAAACCAGGCCTCCATAGCGCTCCACAACGCGCTCGGTTTTCGCATCGCCGGCACATTCTCCGAAGTCGGTACGAAATTCGGCCGCTGGCTGGACCTGACCTGCATGGAGCTGAAGCTCACCAAGGTCTGAACCGTCCGGTTTCCCCTGCGTTTCCCATCAAACGCCCTATATTGCCGGAAATACCTGGAAGCGGAGGACACCCGACATGGATATCAGGCGCAACGGCTCGCAGGCCTCGAAGAAACAGCCGGCGGATTATTTCACCGGCACGGTGCGGCTCGATCCGTTGATGGAGGCGCCGGAGCCGGCGCGGGTGCGCGCCGCAAGCGTCACCTTCGAACCCGGTGCCCGTACCAACTGGCACACCCATCCGCTCGGCCAGACATTGATCGTCACCGCTGGTTTCGGCCGTGCCCAGACCGAAGGCGGCCCGGTCAGGGAATTGCGTCCGGGTGATGTCGTCTGGTTTTCGCCGGACGAAAAACACTGGCATGGCGCAGGCGTCGACACGGCCATGACCCATATCGCCATCCAGGAGGCGCAGGATGGCGTCACCGCCGACTGGCTGGAGCCGGTCAGCGACGAGGATTATTTGCGTCCGGCCGATAAGGACTGAGCTTTCCGTCTATCTCCTTCAATAGGTCGATAAAAGCACGCAATCCGGCCGGCACGTGCCTGTGCCCCGGATAGTAAAGGCAAAGCCCGTCGATCTCCGGGCACCAGTCGGAAAGTACAGCGACCAGCCTGCCTTGCCGAATATAGTCTTCCGCCACATGCTGCGGCACATACGCGATGCCTAGGCCGGACGCGGCAGCCTTTGCCATCAGCTCGGTATCGTCGAGCGTCAGCGGACCGGAAACATCCACGACAATCTCTTCGCCGCGCCGCTCGAATTCCCACCTATAGAGCTTGCCGCTCGGCATTCTCAGCCGGATGCAATCGTGCCCTGAAAGGTCCTGCGGCACGAGTGGTTCTCCGCGGGTGGCGATATAGTCCGGCGAGGCCACGGTGATGAAGCGGGCAGGACCGCCGAACGCGATGGCGATCATGTCCTGCGGCACGGATTCCCGCAGCCTGATCCCGGCATCGAACCCGTCGGCGACGATATCGATCAGCCGCCCGTCGCTGACCAGATCCAGCGCCACGTCCGGATAACGGGCAAGAAAGGTCGGTACGGCCTTCTCCAGAAGCCTGCGAATGACAATGCTGCTGGTGTTGATCCTGATCGTTCCGCTTGGTCCGCCGCGAAAATCGTCGACCGCTTCCAGTGCCGCATCGAGTTCGCGCAGTGCCGGCCCGAGCCTTGCCACCAGCCGCTCACCTGCCTCCGTAGGCGAAACGCTGCGCGTGGTGCGGTTCAGCAGGCGCACGCCCATCCGCGCCTCCAGCCCGCGCATCATGTGGCTCAGCGTCGAGGGCGAAAGCCCCAGTTCCTCTGCCGCCTTGCGAAAACTGCGATGTGCGATGATCGCGGTGAAGGCCGCAAGGTCGTTGAGCGTCGGCTTTTCATTCATGGGATATTTTCACCAGGTTATGCGGGATTGAACGGCTTATAGCATGAAAGGGCGAGGGCTATCTTCCCTGCAGAAACCCGGCTTCCAAAAAACTCGGCAAGCCGCAGAGCAAGGGAAAAAGATCATGTCCAGAACCTGGTTCATCACCGGCACATCCTCCGGCTTCGGCCGCCTGCTTACCGAAAAGCTTCTCGCCCGAGGCGATCGTGTCGCCGCCACCCTGCGGCGCATCGATGCGCTGGACGATCTGCGCGAAACCTATGGTGATCGATTGTGGATCGCAAACCTTGACCTCACCGAGCAGGATACCATTCGCGCTACCATCGACCGCGCCTTTGCCGAACTCGGCCGTATCGATGTCGTCGTCAACAATGCCGGCTATGGCCTGTTCGGCGCGGCGGAAGAGGTGAGTGACGAGGAAATCCGTCGCCAGATCGACACCAACCTGATCGGTTCGATTCAGGTGGTCCGCGCTGCGCTGCCGCATCTTCGCGCCCAGGGCGGCGGGCTCATCCAGCAGGTTTCATCGGAAGGTGGCCAGATCACCTATCCCAGCTTCTCGCTCTATCACGCCACGAAATGGGGTATCGAAGGTTTTGTCGATGCCGTCGCCAAGGAGGTCGCCCCCTTCGGCATCAGGTTTACCATCGTCGAACCGGGGCCGACCCGCACCGATTTCGCCAAGGGCCTTTCGATCGCAGAACCGATGGGCATTTATGCCGACACGCCTGCAGGCCAGGTCCGTCACGCGATCTTCAACGGTGGTTTCGACATCAAGGGCGACCCGGACAGGATGGCGGACGCAATGATTGACTATGCCGGCCATGAAAATCCACCGCTTCGCCTCGCCCTCGGCGGTGCCACCTATCCGTCGATAAAGGCCGCACTGGAGAGCCGCCTGTCAGAGCTTGAAGCACATAAGGCAACAACGCTTGCCATGGATTTCGACGACTGAATGGTTTCAGGCCATCGGATCGTCATTGAACCTCAACGCATGTCGGGCAAATATGTCGCACCGATTCCAATGCGCCGGAGGAACAGCAGCATGCCCGATATCGTCCGTATCACCAGCGACGAACTCGTCGCCGAGATTTCTTCGCTCGGCTCGGAAATGCAGTCGCTGCAGACGACCGATGGCCGGGACTGGTTGTGGAACGGCGATGCTGCCTTCTGGACCGGCCGTTCCCCGATCCTGTTCCCGATCGTCGGAAAGGCGCTTGGCAATCACATCGCAGTCGATGGCCTGTCCTACGAAATGGGCCAGCACGGTTTTGCTCGAAGGGCCGAATGGGTGCTGGCCGACGCCAGCACCTCCACCTGCCGTTTTGAGCTTGAAAGCTCGCAGGACACCCTGAAAACCTATCCTTTCGCGTTCCTGCTTTCGCTCACCCATTCACTCGAAGGCCACGGCCTGACGGTAACTGCCGAAGTCGAAAACCGTGACAGTCGCCCGATGCCCTTCGGCCTGGGCTATCATCCGGCCTTCCTCTGGCCACTGCCGGGTGGAGAAGGCAAGCCGCATACGGTAACGCTCGACAATGGCGCAGAGCCGCTCCTGACCCGCCTTGAAGACGGTCTCGTCACAAGGGACAAGCTGCCGTCACCCTTTTCGAGAGGGCACCTCACCCTAGCCCATAACCTCTTCGAAGCCGATGCGATGATCTTTGCCGAAGGCGCAGGCAAGGGCCTGACCTATGCAGCCGAGGGCGGCCCGAGCCTCAAATTCGCGTTCGACAACCTGCCTAACCTGGCGCTCTGGCAAAAGGTCGGCGCGCCGTTTCTCTGCGTCGAACCCTGGCATGGCACGGCGGCAGAAGCGGGAGGTTCGGCTGAAATGGCAAACCGTCCCTACACGACAATCCTGCCTCCAGGCGAAAAGGCGCGCTTCGCGTTTTCGGTTTCGGTAACTGGTTGATCCGGGGCTGGTTTTCCGCTCCTGCAAGCCAGTCGCGGCGGCCGTTTCGGAAGTCAGTGCAGGGAACGGGTGGGACTTTGCCTCGGCAGTTGCGAATGTCGTTTCAGCGGTGGCGACAGCGATTGCTATGTCACGATCCACAACTCGATATGCGGGAGGCGCGTTTTGCCGCCTTCCGAAAAAATGCACCCGTCAGGAAATGCCCCGCCGGATGCCTTGGCGGCTTATTCAACTGATGTGAAATTCATTGCGTGGCCGTTGATGCAGTAGCGCAGGCCCGTCGGCGGCGGTCCGTCGGGGAAAACGTGGCCGAGATGTCCGCCGCAATTGGTGCAGCGCACTTCGGTGCGTACCATACCATGCGACGTGTCGCGGATTTCGGTGATGACATCCGGCGTCAACGCTTCGAAATAGCTCGGCCAGCCGCAGCCGGAATCGAATTTCGTGTCGGACACGAACAGATGTTCGCCGCAGCCGGCACAACTGTAAACGCCCTTTTCCTTGGAATTCCAGTAGGGGCCGGTAAAGGCACGTTCGGTGCCCGCCTGCCGCAGAATGTAATACTGTTCCGGCGTCAGTTCTTCACGCCACTCGGCGTCGCTCTTTGAGGTCTTTGGGGTGCTGGTCGAGGACATAGCCGTTCCTTTCGTTTGCTCCCTAGATAGGCGTCGTGATGCTGTGAATAAAGATGCATGTCACAGCCTTGTGCCCGGTTGAGCTTGAGGCGACCGTCCGTTTCACTTAAGACGATCACACGCGTTCGATGATCGACCGGGTGGGGGTAGGAGAGATTATGGCCGCAGCAGCGCCGGCATGGACGTTTATTGCGCTCTTCCTGCCGTTCCTTGCTGCCATCCTGGCACCATTCCTCGTTTCGCGCCTTGGTGACAAGGCAGCCTGGATCGTTGCACTTGCTCCTGCACTGTCCTTTCTGCATTTCTGCGGTTTTCTGCCGGAAATCTCGGCGGGTGAGGTCGCGACCGGCGGATATGCGTGGGTGCCCAGCCTCAACCTCTCATTCTCCTGGTTCATCGATGGCCTGTCGTTGACCTTCGCGCTCCTGATCACCGGCATCGGCACACTGATCGTGATCTATTCCGGTGGTTACCTGAAGGGGCACCGGCATCTGGGAAGGTTCTTGTCCTTCATCCTCCTGTTCATGGGAGCAATGCTGGGCCTTGTCGTCTCCGACAGTTTCCTGATGCTCTTCGTCTATTGGGAGCTGACGTCGATCGCCTCCTTCCTGCTGATCGGTTTCGATCATGAGCGGGAGGCAGCAAGGCGTGCCGCGCTGCAGGCGTTGCTGGTCACCGGGGCAGGGGGGCTGTCGCTGCTGGCCGGCCTCGTTTTCCTATGGAACGTCACCGGTGTGACCCAGCTGTCGCTGCTCGTCCACCTCGGCGATGCGCTGCGGATGAGCCCTTTCTATCTGCCGGCCCTGTTTCTCGTGCTCGGCGGTGCCTTCACCAAATCGGCGCAGTTCCCGTTTCACTTCTGGCTACCGAACGCGATGGAGGCGCCCACACCCGTCTCCGCCTATCTTCATTCCGCAACCATGGTAAAGGCTGGCGTCTACCTGTTGATGCGGCTCAATCCGGTTCTGGGCGGCACGCCTGCCTGGGAAATCCTGCTTCCCTTTTTCGGCGGCGTAACGCTGGTTGCGGGAGCGCTGATCGGCATTCGCCAGACCGATCTCAAACTGATGCTCGCCTACACGACCATGGCTTCGCTCGGCCTGCTCACCATGCTGACCGGTTTCGGCTCGCCGCATGCCATCGAGGCGGCGGTGCTCTATCTTGTCGCTCATTCGCTCTTCAAGGGCGCCCTGTTCATGGTTGCGGGCGCGGTCGATCACGGGACAGGCACGAGAGAGCTGCCGCTTCTGGGTGGTCTTCGCCGCGCCATGCCGATCACCTTCGCAGCCGCATTTCTGGCTGCCTGCTCGATGGGAGGGCTGCCGCTTTTTGCCGGTTTTCTCGCCAAGGAGGAAATCTACGCAGCCCTTGCCACCGGCAATCCGCGCGCCGTCTTCTTCACCGCTGCGGCGCTTGTCGGCAACGCGTTGATGTTTGCCGTAGCCCTTGCCGTCGGCCTGAAACCCTTTGTCGGAGAAGGCAAACAAACACCGCTCACGCCGCATGAGGCGCCGGCCGCGCTCTGGCTCGGCCCCGTGATATTGGCCGCGCTCGGCCTCGTCTTCGGCATATTCTCGCCGCTGCTTCACGCTTATCTGACATCGCCCATGGCAAGCGCGGTCATCGACGAACCGACGGTGATCACCATCGGCGCGATGCCACATTTGGGCTTGCCATTCGGCCTGTCGCTGCTCACCGTGGCGCTCGGCATTCTTGTCTATCTGGGGTTCGACCGGGCTCGCGCTCTGGCTGCGCAGATGCTGGAAGGCCTCGGCCCTGGGCCGGATCGCTGGTTCGATTATTTTATCAGCGGCCTTGTCCGTTTTTCCGCGGGCCTCGTCCGTATCATCCAGCCAGGACGGCTGGAAATCTATATCACCGCAACCTTCATCGCCGTGGCGGTAACCCTGCTTGTGCCGCTTTTCCTGTTTGACGAACTCCCCGGCATGCCGTCATGGCCGGCCGGAGCCCTCGTTCAGGAAATCGCCTTTTTCGTCATTGCAGCACTGGGCATCGTTGCCGTCTTGCGCGCCGCCGACCGCCTGACCGCGATCGTTTCACTCGGCATCCAGGGATTTGCGGTCGCGGTGATCTTTCTGCTGTTCGGTGCGCCGGATCTCTCCTTCACCCAGTTCATGGTGGAAACGCTGTCGGTCGTCATCCTGACCCTGGTGATGACGCGGCTCAGGCTGTCGGTCAGCGATCACCGCCCGCCAGGCCAGATCCTGCTGGACGGGACGATCGCTATTGCCTGCGGCCTCGGTTTTGCGCTCATGCTGCTGAAGGCGGTCGGCACGCCCTTTGATCCGTTCATGACGGATTTCTTCAATACCTATTCAAAGGCGATCGCCCACGGCGCCAATGTGGTCAACGTCATCATCGTCGATTTCCGCGGCACCGACACACTGGGCGAGATCGCCGTGGTGATGGTCACCGGCCTTGCGGTCCTGGCGCTGATCAAGCTGCGGGCCGGGAGGGGCGCCTCATGAATACCCTCATCCTGCGCACCGTCGCGCCCGTCATCACTGCCCTGATGCTGCTTTTCTCGGTCTTCGTCCTGCTGCGCGGCCATAACGAGCCGGGCGGCGGCTTTATCGGCGGACTGATCGCGGCCTCGGCGCTGGCAATCTTCGGCATAGCGCATGGACCGGGTGCCGTGCAGCGGGCAATCCGGTTTCATCCGATGGCGATTGCCGGCGCCGGCCTGGCTCTCGCAGCCGTCTCCGGTCTTGTGTCGATCGCAGCCGGCGTTCCTTTCATGAGCGGGCTATGGATCTATCCCGATATTCTTGGCACAGAAGTGCCGCTCTCGACGGTCATATCCTTCGATATCGGCGTTTATCTCGTCGTGGTCGGTTCAGTCACGGCGATTGCCCTGGCACTTGAGACCGAACCGGATGGCGGCGCCGGCGAAGGCGAGGGGGGCGGCTGATGGAAATCCTGTTCGTCGGGCTCATAGGCCTGTTCTTTGCGGCGGCTGTCTATCTGATGCTGTCGAAATTCACGATCCGCATCCTGCTCGGCATCGTGCTCCTTGGTAACGGCGTCAATCTTCTGCTGTTTACCGCTGGCCGCATCACCCGCGAAGTCCCTCCGATCATCCCCGCAGATGCGTCGACGCTCGGTTCCGTAGCCGCCAACCCTCTGCCGCAGGCGCTGATCCTGACGGCGATCGTCATCTCGTTTTCCTTCTTCGCCTTCCTTCTGGTGCTGACCTGGCGCGCCTTCGAGGAGCTTGGCACCGATAGCACCGACGAAATGCGGCTCGCAGAACCACGCGACGAACCGCTTCCGCCGACGGGGTATTGAATTGATGACTGTGCCCCAACCCGCTCCCCGCCGAGATTTACCGACACCGGGAGCCCAGCCCTGATGGCATCACCATCGACCCCCGTAGATCTTGCTGCCGCCATGGTCACGACGGCCCCGGCGCTCGCCGACTGGCTCGTCATCCTGCCGACAGCGCTGATGATACTTTCGGGCGCGGCTCTCATGATGATCCGCAAGTCTGTCCGCCTTCATGCGGTCATTGCCATCGCAGCGCTGGCCTTGCTCGTTCTCATTGACGCGCTCCTGCTCTGGCAGGTTTCATCAAACGGGCCGGTCACTATGACCATGGGCGGCTGGTTGCCACCTTTTGGCATATCCTTCACCGCCGACATGTTCGGAGCCGTCATGGCGCTCGTTTCGGCGCTCGCGGCTTTGTCGGCGGCGGTCTATTCGCTGCGCGATATCGATACGAGTGGGTTGCGCCACGGCTTCTTCGCCTTCCTGCTGCTCCTGATGGCCGGCGTTTCCGGCGCCTTTCTGACCGGCGATATCTTCAACCTCTATGTCTGGTTCGAAGTCCTGCTGATCTCGTCTTTCGGCCTGCTCATTTTGGGCTCCGAGCCGAAGCAGATCGAAGGGGCGCTGAAATACGCCATTCTCAACCTTATCGGCACGACGCTCTTCCTCATTACTGTCGGTTATCTCTATGCGATCTTCGGCACGCTCAATATGGCCGATATCGCCCGAAAGGCAGGCGCGCTGCGCGGCGTGACCGAAAACGCGCCGCCGCTGATGACGCTGTCGGCACTGTTCGTGCTTGCCTTCTGCATGAAGGCGGCAGCCTTCCCGGTGAATTTCTGGCTGCCTGCCTCCTACCATACGCCGCGCATCACCGTATCGGCATTGTTCGGCGGCCTGCTCACCAAGGTCGGCATCTACGCCCTGATCCGTGTGACGATCATGCTTCTGCCGGTCGAGCGGGAGGCGATCAGCCTTGTCATTGCCGCATCCGCCGTTCTTACCATGATCCTCGGCGCGCTCGGTGCGCTTGCCCAGAACGACCTGCGCCGCATGGTCGGTTATGTCGTCATCGTCGGCATCGGCAACATGCTCGCGGGTGTGGCGATCGGCTCGTCCACTTCGGTCAGTGGTGCAATTCTTTATGCGCTGCATTCGATCGTCACCATGACCGCGCTTTATCTGGTCATCGGCGAGGCGGGACGGCTGGCCGGCACGTTCGAACTGTCGCGCCTCGGCGGGCTTTGGCGCCGCGCGCCGTGGTTCTCCGCGGCATCGCTGGCGCTGATGCTGGCGGCTGCGGGCCTGCCGCCGCTATCCGGCCTCTGGCCCAAGGTCATGCTTTTGAAAGCCTCGCTCGATATCGGCGCCTGGTGGCTGGCGGCGGCGATCCTCGTCTCCGCCTTTCTCGTCACGCTTACGCTCGCCCGTACCTTCCTTCTCGCCTATTGGCGGCCGGCACCGGGTGGGGAGAGCGAAGCCGTGGCGGCAACTGACTGGCACTCCACCCTGCCGATCGGCCTATTGGCGGCGCTGACCGTCTTCTTTGGAATTTATCCCGAGCCCCTTTTGGCGATAAGCCAGGCCGCAGCCGATGGCCTCGCCGATCCGTCTGCCTATATCCGCTCGGTCTTTCCTGAAGGAGCGGCGCCATGATCATCTACGTCCTGTCGCTGATGCTGGCGATCATCTGGGCGGCTATCACCGGCAGCGCCACGATCCACAACCTTGTCTTCGGTTTCGTCCTGTCGGCGGCCGCGCTCTGGATTGTTCGCGACGAGATGAGCGCGGCGGGTTATCTTCTGCGTCTCGGCCGGATCCTGTCATTGCTGCTGCTCTTCTTCAAGGAACTGGCCCTGTCCGCTTGGAAGGTCGCTGTGCTCGTCACCCGTCGGGATATGGACCTGAAGCCCGGCATATTCGCCTTCCCGCTGACCGTGGACAGGGATTTCGAGATCACCCTTCTCGCCAATCTCATCACGCTCACTCCCGGCACCATGTCGGTCGACGTGTCGCAGGACAGGAAGTTCCTCTACGTACATGCCATCGATTGCTCCGATGTCGAAGCGACGAAGCGTGAGATTGCCGAAGGTTTCGAGCGCAAGATCATGGAGGCATTCCGATGAACACGTCGGGTATGACCTTTGCGCAGACGATCCTCCATGCCTCGATCTGGATTGCGCTTGCCGTTCTCGCTGTCGCCTTCCTGCTAACGGTCTGGCGGGTGGTCAAAGGTCCGACATTGCCCGATCGTGTCGTGGCGCTCGATATGCTGGTCGGCATCGTCATCGGCTTCATCGCGCTGATCGCCATCCGCACCGGCTTTACGCTCTATATCGATATCGCCATTGCGCTTGGTCTTGTCGGCTTCCTGGCGACCGTCGCCTTTGCCCGCTTCATTTTGGCGAGTGCGGTCGAGAAGCCGGAAGGCGTTTCCGAAGCAAAGCCGGCGGTCATGGTGACTGCGCGAAAGGGCAAGTCACGCAAGGCTTCGCCCAAGGCCGCGGCAAAGAGTGCCGGAAAGATTACCGGCAAGTCGAACGAAAAGCTCGCAAGCAAAACCGCAGATAAGACTGTGCCCAAATCCGGCACAAAGACACCCGGCAAATCTTCCCGATCAACGCGGTCGTCCAAGCCGGGGAAGGGGGAGTGATGGAACTCGTCGTGGCGCTTTTGACCTCCGCTCTCGTGCTTTCCGGTGCGGCATTTGCCCTGGTTGCGGCAATCGGCCTCAACCGGCTGCCCGATATCTACTCAAGGATGCACGCGGCATCCAAGGCCGGGACGGTCGGTTCGGGGCTGCTATTGCTTGCCGTTGGGCTCCAATCAGGCGAGATCGCGGTGCTTGCACGGGCACTCGCCGGCTTCTTTTTCTTCGTGCTGACCGCCCCGGTATCTGCGCATTTGCTGGCTATCGCGTCGTTGAAGGCGGGGTATTCAATGGCGAATCAGTCTGTCTGCAACGAAATGCCAGTGGTCAACAATGAATAATATTTTTCAAACGGTATTTATAAGCGCGCGATGATTGTAAAATCGCCTTATTGCCAGCAATAAATGTCAGAAATATGCGATATTCGTTGAGAAAGCACTCGGCATTACTAGATTTCGCAATTGGACTTTCCTGATTGTAGTGATAATTGAATAGAAGTAGAGCAATGATGCTGTTGTAGACTAACGTTTTACCGCGTATTTATCTGAATTAGATCGGCCTTGATAAGGCCGCTTCGGATAAACTGGACGAATATGCGGTTTACGGAGGCTACATGCAGCATCTGGTGACGATCCGTTTTTCTCGCAGGAAGCTTAGGGGTAGGCTTCTGTCCTTGGACGCTGTGCGAAGGTTGGGTTCACGTCGCCATCGCTCGACTACGGAAGAAGCCGCGGAGGTCGCGGCAGGCTCCGTACATAAGTCGAACAGGAGACCGGAAATGACAGATATGGCACTGGGCAAAGGTCCCGAGCTGCTGGTGGAACTCACCGCAGATATCGTGGCTGCCTATGTGAGTAACCACGTAGTTCCCGTCGGCGATCTCTCCAACCTGATTGCAGACGTACATACCGCGTTGAGCGGCACATCCTCCCCGACCCCGGTTGTCGCAGCGGTTGAAAAGCCGAAGCCGCCGGTGCCGATCAAGAAGTCGATCGAGGACGATTATCTGATCTGCCTCGAGGATGGTCAGAAGTTCAAGTCGCTGAAGCGCCACCTGATGACCCATTACAACATGACGCCGGATGAATACCGCGAAAAGTGGGGCCTGCCGGCCGATTATCCGATGGTTGCTCCGGCCTACGCCGAAGCTCGTTCGCGTCTGGCGAAGGAAATGGGCCTCGGTCAGCGCCGCAAGCGCGCCCGTAACTGATCTGTAGATACTGGCCGGGCTTCGTCCGGCCAAAAGCAAATCCAGCCAGAGGCCACTTCGGGCAAGCGTCGTCTTCTGGTGAGCCACTGTCGCGCGCTTCTGCATATGGATTGGGTCGGAAACCAAAGCTTGAGCAATGGCTGTGATCTCTCGTAGCCAGTCTGCTTTGGTAACAATGTGCGCCCTGAGGCGCCACGAAAAGCCGGGCTATCGCTCGGCTTTTGCGCATCCGGCAGATGTCCGAATGCTGGTCCTGATCTGCCTTTTTGCCAGAAAGCAGGGATGGATTGAGGAAATAAATCCTATTTCCGCATACGAAAATTAAAAAAATACAAGCATTATCAATGATTATATAAAAAGCTGCTTTCGCCTTCATTCCCCATTTGCGCTCAAGGTGTATGAATTAATTCCTATTCAAGAAGGAGTTGTCATGCCTTTTGAGACTTCGACCAAACAAGAGGAGCCGACGAACGGGAGACGCTCCGATACGCTAGCTTGCAACATAGGTGCAGTTCCTCTGGTTGCCGACGCAAAACCCGTCTATCCGGCAAGCCTTCCTGCGCGTATTGTCTGCCGTATCGTCAGCCAGATCACGGCGGAAACGATCTCGCTTCTGAGCGATCGGGTGATGGTGCGCAACGAGCGGCGTCGGCCTTCCTGCCATGTGCGGCAGATTTCCATGTATGTCTGCCATGTGGCGCTGCGAATGTCGTTCAGCGATATCGGCGCGGCTTTCGGCAGGGACCGCACGACTGTAGGCCATGCCTGCCACGTGGTCGAGGACCGGCGTGACGATCTGGCCTTTGACGAGTTCGTCTCGGCAATCGAACGCATGGCGACGGCAGTCTTCCAGTCCTCGGACCTTTTCGGACGCGAGGCTGGTCATGACTGAAGGATCGAAGCGTGACCGTTCAGTGCCGCTGGGCCCATCCACAACATTGGGGCGGGCCGTATCCGTCAAAAGCCTCATGCGCCTGGTGCGTCACGCCGTGAGTGCCGGAAAGGCCGGGCTGGTGATCGCGAACGGCTCTGCCGGTACCGTTCACCTTGGCGAGGAGCGTCGTTGTTATCCCGAGACGGTGCTGAGACAAGCCGTTTCGCTCGGCCTTGTCACTCGTGCAGCCGGCCTCGTGCAGGCGTCAACCGAGGCCCGCAATTTCCTGCGCCGCGCGCTTGCTGCAGCGGGGATGGAAGGTGAGGGTGGCTTTGCCGGGCAGCATGGCGAGATCGTCAGAACGGCGGTGGAAATCGACGGTGCGCGCCAACAGGTCAGCCGTAATCTCGATGATACGCCGCTTTCGAGCCTGGCGCGCCTGAAGGACAAAGCGGGCGCCCCTTTCTTTCCCTCCGAGGCGCTCGACGCCGGCGAAAGGCTGCTGGGCGATTTTACTCGCGGCCAGTTGCAGCCGCGTATCACCTCGTCCTGGGAGCCGCGCCTGTCTTCGCGCGGCAAAGGCGAGGCGGGCGGCCTTGCCGATATCGCTGCAAGCGCGCTGGAAGCGCGCCGGCGTTTCGGCCACGCGATGGAGGCCATGGGACCGGAGCTTTCAGGTGTGGCGGCCGATGTCTGCTGTTTCGGCAAGGGGCTGGAACTGGTTGAGCGGGAACGGCAATGGCCCGTGCGCTCCGCCAAGCTTATGTTGAGGACAGCACTTCTTGCCCTTGCCCGTCATTATGCCCCGCCGCCGCGTCACGCGCCGAGGCGCTACGCCCATCATTGGGGGACGGAGGATTTTCGTCCCGCCGCCGAGGCTTATGGCAGCAGCGGGTCGTCATAGACGTATGACGGCATGTCTCCTGAAAGTGGTCGTCGGTTTCGGGGTAAAGACCAGCACAAACGACGAGCTAAAGCACGGCAAGCGGCTCTCAGCGGATCTCTTCGCTTTAGGCTGCAGCCTTCAGGCGTGCTTCTTCGCGAATACGCTTGACCATCGAGCGCAGTCCGTTGGCGCGTTGCGAGGAAAGATGTTCAACAAGCCCGATCTGGTTGAAGATGTCGATCGCATCGGTAGCAACGATTTCCGAGGCGTGTTTGCCGGAATATGTGGCCAGCACGATAGCGACGAGCCCGCGCACGATATGGGCATCGGAATCACCCTCGAACGTCATCACCGGATCGGCGCTTGCATCCTTCACATGGCTTACCAGCCACACCTGGCTGGCGCAGCCCTGCACCTTGTTCTCAGCCGATTTCTGCTCCTCCGGCAGGTCGGGCAGGGCCTTGCCGAGTTCGATCACATACCGGTATCGATCTTCCCATTCGTCCAGGAAAGCGAAGTCGTCGATGATCTGGGAAAGCTCTGCCATGGTCTCGTCCGGTGTTTTTCTGTTTTCTCCATATAGGTGTTTTGCGCGCCGATAACAGAAAAATCGAGCTTTCCCGCCCGGATTGAGACGTTCGACAAGGCGATCGGCCTTTATCGGCTCACTCACATTCGGTTGTCAGGCGCCGATTCCGATGGAGATCGAATTGAACAATCCTGTATATCTTACCCAAAGCGCGTGCTGCGGTGCTGCGGGTTCCCCCGAAATCCACGGAGACTTCGATCAACCTCTCACAAGGAGCGCGAACCCGTGTCTTCGATAATTGCCAAGGGCCGCATTCAATCCACTCTTCGTCACTTTCTGGATAATGAGGCATCCGGTGGCATCGTTCTTATGGTCGTTGCAACACTCGCCATCGCAGCGGCAAACTCGCCGCTGGCCGAAACCTATTTCCATGTCCTGCACATCTATCTTGGGCCGCTCAGTATCCAGCACTGGATCAACGACGCTCTTATGGCGGTCTTTTTTCTTCTCGTGGGTTTAGAGATTAAGCGAGAGATGCTTGATGGCCAGCTTTCGAGTTGGAGCAGGCGCATCCTGCCAGGCGCCGCAGCCGCTGGCGGAATGGCATTTCCGGCCTTGTTCTACCTCTATTTCAACGGGGCCGATCCTGCCGCGATCCACGGCTGGGCCATTCCCACGGCGACGGACATCGCCTTTGCTCTCGGCGTGCTCTCTCTGTTCGGGAACCGTGTTCCCGCATCGCTGAAGATCTTTCTCGCGGCACTGGCGATCATCGACGATCTCGGCGCGGTCGTCGTCATCGCGCTTTTCTATACGGACGCGCTGAACCTGCTCGCCCTTGCCGTGGCCGCCATCGTCATCGGCAATCTCATCATCTTCAACCGCTCGGGCGTCAGGCAGCTGTGGCCCTATCTGGTACTCGGCGCAGTCCTCTGGGTGCTCGTCTTCGCCTCCGGCATCCATGCCACGCTTGCGGGCGTCATTCTCGCGCTCACCATTCCGTTGAAACTCACACCCGGCGCGCCGGAGGCGACGCATGCGGAATCGCCGCTCCACAAGCTAGAACATCATCTGCAAAAACCGGTCGCCTTCCTGATTGTCCCGCTATTCGGCTTTGCCAATGCGGGCGTCTCCTTTGCCGGTGTGTCCCTGTCAGTCCTTGCCGAGCCACTGACCCTGGGTGTCGCCACCGGATTGGTGCTTGGAAAATTCATCGGGGTTCTTGGAACCGTCGCCGTACTTACCAAGCTCAGGCTTGCCAAATTGCCGGCGCAGGCTAGCTGGGGCCAGATGACTGGTGTCGCGCTTCTCTGCGGAATTGGTTTTACCATGTCCCTGTTCATCGCCCTTCTCGCCTTCGACGATCCCGCCATGCAGGATCACGCCAAGATCGGCATCCTGCTTGGATCTGTCGTTTCCGGCTTGCTCGGTGCAATCTTCTTGATGGTGTTTGGTCGTCGCAAAGGGCGTCCGGTGTGACTGTCGGCTGAAGCCAAAAAAATCGCCGCAAGGAGTTTCTTCCTTGCGGCGCCAGCAATTGCTGATTTCAGGGCGGGCAGTCAGGCGCCGGGAACCGTTGGCTGTGGGGCCAGGCGCAAGTCGTAAAATTCAAAGAATGGTCTGTTTATTGCGCGGGGCGTTTCAGCGGCAGCGGCACAGAACCGGTATAGACCGGGGCAGAAGGCGCGATCGACTGGGTCTTGACCACATCCCCCGGGAAAGGCGTGGGATCGGGATCCTGCTTCAGCGCCACATCGGCTGGCTTGTTGTTGAAATGGCTGTCGAGCAGTTCAAAGGCAACATGCGCTCCTTCGGCAGCGCGCACGCCCAGAACGGAAAGCGTCTCCGCGCCTTTCGCGCAGACATCCGGCTTTTCGGCGCATAGACCCGAAATATAGCTGTAGGCACCTGTCGCAGCCGAGATTGCGTCGCCCATCTGTACGGCGCCGGCACCCTCGCTGACCTCAAGCGGCCTGTTGCTGAAGTATGAAAGCACCACCAGCACGGCTGCGAAGAAGATACTTCCCTTGATCAGAAACCACATTGCCCTATTCCGTCCGACCTGGCCTGTCCCACCCTGGGTCCGGCTTCGCCACTTGTTTTTTCCACAGCAGAGTATTTCTGCCGGGCGTCGATCTGTGCCGCTCTTGAACACCACCGTACCGGGGGGAAGCAAATACCCCTTTGACGCGACCGCTCGGATTTATCTAAAATTTGATCTAAATCGACACACGCCCCGCATTTTCGCCGTCCAGCGCGGCATTTGTCTCAAACTTTAGCGAATGCCGTTAAGCATAAATGGGGCGGCGGTCCGAAAGGCAAGGCGTTTCGCCCGGCACGTTCTGCCACAATCGTTAACAGCACACAAAAAATCGAGATAAATCCACCGCTTACCTGTCGTTAACCACGATTGCAGATGGGTGTCCGATTATGTGCCAAAGCCGGAAAACCCGGCTTCTGACAGAGTGTCGAATCGCGCATCCTTAGCCTTTCTTTAAGTCGCGGAAGCCTAATGTGACCGCGTAAAACGAGTTCGTGTCAGGGTATTGAGTGCGCGTATTGGGTAACATTGCCGGGAAGGCTGTTGAGGTGGTCGACAAGACTGCCGAACGCTGGCTGGCGCGCCTTGGTGGCGAAGTGGTTCGGGGAACCGACATCACGTTGCTGCGCCGTATGGTGCTGACCGCCGCCGTCTCGCTCGTCGCGATCCCGATGGCCTTGACCGCTCTGCTGCGTCCGGTTCTGGCGCTGCCTGTCGGTGTTGCAATCGCCGCCTCGGCTTTCCTTGTCGCCGCTGCGATCGCCTTTTCGCGTCCCCGCCCGCTGCCGCAGCCGACAGCCAGCGAAGATCTTTCTTTCGATGCATGCCCCGGCCTGATGTTGTCGCTGGATGCCCAGGGACAGGTGCACAAGGTCGGCGGCCGCGATGCCCATTCGTTTCCCGCAACGATCCGTGATTGCGCAGGCGTAACGCTCGCCGAGCGCGTTCATGTTTCGGATCAGATCGCGCTTCTCCAGGCTTTCGACATGCTGCGCCAGGGCGCATCGCGTGCGGAGACGGACGTTCGGGTGCAGAAGACGTTTTCGGTTGCCGATGGACGCCAGTTCATTCTCGTCCGTTTCGATTTTACCGCTATCCGCGACGCCGAGGGTAGCCTTGTCCAGGTAATCGCCCAGGCGCGCGATGTCTCCGAATACGATGCGCTGCGCCGCGAGGCGGAGCGTCGCCAGGAAGAGGCTCGTACCGCTCACGAGACGAAGTCGCGCTTCCTCGCGGCCGTCAGCCATGAGCTGCGCACGCCCCTCAATGCCATTCTTGGTTTTTCCGACGTGCTGGCCGGCGAATATTTCGGCAAGCTGGCAAACGACCGCCAGCGCGAATATGTCGGGCTCATCCGCCAGTCGGGCGGTCATCTTCTTTCCGTCGTCAATACCATGCTCGACATGTCGAAGATTGAGGCCGGCCGCTACGAACTGCTGATCGAGCCTTTCGAGGCTTCGGAAGCGATCGAGACCTGCCGCGCAATGCTGGACCTGCAGGCCCGCGACAAGGGTATCACGCTGACGGCGCGCGTCTCCCGCGCCCTGCCAGAAGTGCAGGCCGATCGCCGCGCCCTGCAGCAGATCCTCATCAATCTCGCCGGCAATGCCATCAAGTTCACCGATCGCGGCGGCGTCGTGTCGATGGATGCAGCCGTCCGTGGCCGTGATCTTGTCATCACCGTCAGCGATACCGGCATCGGCATCGCGCCGGAGAAGCTCGGCACGCTCGGTCAGCCTTTCACCCAGGTGGAAGATGGCTATAGCCGCAATTACGAAGGCACCGGCCTCGGCCTGGCGCTGACAAAGGGACTGGTTGCACTCCATCGCGGCACGTTCGCGATCGCCAGCAAGCCGGGCGAGGGCACCGTCGTGACGATCACCTTGCCGATGAGCGGCCCCGATACGGCCGGTGCCGACGAGCCGATGGCGGAAACGGTGGAGTTCCCGCCGCGGCTGAAGACCGTGCAGTTGAAGAATTCGGATGAAAAGGCCATGATGGAAGGGGCCGCGATGGAGCGGTCCGAAATTCAGCTGGGATGTGCAAATGACCACGCGGAAGCGAAAAGCGCCTAAGGGGCGACGGACAGCGAAGGAGCAAAGCCTTCCGTCCCGCATCCTTGCGGGCACGGGCTCCGCCGTGCTTTACGGCGCGACCGGCTCCGCACGCGGTATCGGCGGCGCCATCCTCCGCAATCCCAAGGCCACGCTCTACGCCACGACCTTCATCGTCGCTTTCTCCTTCGTTGCTGCCAATGCGCTCTGGTATCAGCCGGGTGGCCATCCGGCCCCCTTCCTTGCCACGCGTGATGCTCACGATCCGAACGCGCTTGCCGGTTATCGACAGTTTCGCCAGGCCGATCCCGCTGACGTGACCACTTTCCGGATCGAGCGCGCGCCGACAGGAGGGCAGACTGCGCCTGAGAGGTCCGCCGCCCGCCCGCCGTCTTCCGTACAGACGGTTGCCTCACCCGCGACGCAGCCCGTGACAACGGTACCCGCGGCGGCACCCGCTGACGACATCCGTTCGATCATCGCAGGCCAGACGCCGGCGGCGCAATCCACTCCCGGCACGACGACGGATGCGGTGCTGGTTGCCGGCATCCAGCGCGAGCTTGCGCGCCGCGGTATCTATCAGGGCACCGATGACGGCCTGATGGGCCCCCGTACCGAAAGCGCCATTCTCTTCTTCGAGGAAGCCTCCGGCCTTCCGCAGCGCGGCGTAGCCACGCCGGAACTTCTGGCCGTTCTTCAATCGAAGTCTACAAGTCGGAGCCAGGCTCAATCACAGGCCGCGGCCGCGCCGTTGCCGATCCCGCGTCAGGCTCCAAGAGCGGATGCATCCAGAGCCGAGGCGCCCAAGGCTGAGGCGCAAAGAACTGCGGCTCGACCCGCGACCCAGCCTGTCGTCCAGCAGATAAAGGCTCCGGCCCGCAACGAAGATCCGGTCACCGCTGCAATTCGCTCCTCCGAGCGTCAGCCGGGCATGATGCCGCCGGCCGAAATTCCAGGCGCGCGCCGGGCTGCTGCTGCGCCCGTACAGGCCGCCGCCAGACGATCCGATCCACTGCCCGCCTCGCAGATGGTGCTGCAGATCCAGAAGGGCCTGTCGAACATCGCCTATACCGATGTCGAGATCGACGGCGTCGCCGGCACCCAGACCAAGGCCGCCATCCGTCGTTTCCAGAAGCACTACCGCCTGCCCGAAACCGGCGAACCCGACGAGGTCGTGCTGCAGAAGCTGAAGGCTATCGGCGCGCTGTAGGGGGGAGGGGGCATCCGCCGGCGGTCACTCAGACGGGCAGGAAGATGAAGGCACCGTCGAGCTGGCAGCATTAAAGACAGCCAATCGGGCAAACGCCATTCCGCCGATCTCCTTTAGTTGCCCCATCATCCGTGCATGGGAGCAGCTATGTAAAAAGGCTCGCCCGTTTCTGCGAGCGTCTTCAGCCGCGACAGGGCTTCGGGCCATCCACCACCAACCGCCTTGCTTGTGGCGGTGTCACCGCCGAAATCGTCGTGTGTCAGCGTCAGCTTGCAGGCATTTTCCCCGACAGCTTCGATGAGCCAGGTGACGCGCGAAGCCGGATCGACAGCGACATCCGGCGACCATTGGGCGCTGAAGGAATGTACGAAGCGGTGCGGAGGATCGATCTCCAGGACCTTGCCGACAATCATTTCGCGATCTCCGACAAAGAATGTGATCGCGCCGCCTACGACCCATTCCGTTCGTGAGGTCATGTTGAAGTGTTGCCAGAGCGGCGTTTTCTCATCATCCGTGAGAAGGGCCCACACATCTTGCGGTGTGGCACGAATGAACATTTCCCAGACGTGCTTCGGTATTGCTGATGCCATGGTTGCGTCCCTTTTCTCGGCGACAGCTTTGATGTCGTTTATCGTTTGAGCAAACGGTGCGGCAAAGCGCGAAATCCAGCGATCCGCGATCTCCTGGACGGGAAGCGGATTGAGGTAATGCAGCTTTTCCCGGCCGATCTTGCGGGTCACTATGAGATTGGCGTCTTCGAGTATGTTGAGATGTTTCATCACCCCGAAACGGGTAATGGACTGACTGCGCCCAAGTTCGTTTAACGTCTGGCCATCTCGTTCACGGAGATGGTCTAGAAGTTCGCGCCGGAGCGGGTGTGCCAAGGCATTGAAGATATCATCCATGCAGATGAATATGTGACCGATTGGTCACCCGTCAAGATGTGGCCATTTCACATCATTTGCCTCCGCCGCCAATCCATCCTATTCACTCTCCATGCGTCTCCGTTCTGATATGTATGTCTCCGCTCTCATCCGCCGCGTCTTTGGTCTCGGCGGTTTCGCGGCGGTCGAGCACAAGGGGGCGGACGAGGCGGGGGCGATCTTTATCCGGCAGCGTTTTCGCGATGGGCTGGAGAGCCTCTATGCTCCGGCACCGCAGAACTTCTTTGCCAGCGAGGATGACGGCAGCCGCAAGTTCGAGATGCGGCTTGAGCGTGCCGAGCCGGATCTCATGCGCGAGGCGCTCGACAGGGAACTGCGTTTCGATCCCGATCTGTGGCTGGTCGAGCTGGAGATCGACGACATCGGCGATCTCTTCCCGGTGGTAAAGCCGGATCCCTGATCCTCAGCGGATCCTGAAACCGGAGGCGCTTCGGCGCAGCGTGGCCGAGCTCCGCACAGGCCTCTCCTCGACAAAGGCTTCGGCTTGCGTAGTGTCGGTATCTGCGCCGGAAAACAGGCTGGAAGCCGCCTGATCCGCACCATAGGTGTAACGATCGGCCCTGCGCCAGGCTTCCACCCGCGCATTGCACTCTTCTTCGTCCAGTGACTGCCAGAGGCTTTCTGCCTCCGACACGCCACCCGTCGCTTCCGCCAGGTGGCCGTAGAGGCGGGTAAGGATATAGGTCGCGTCCGCCGATTGCATGCCCAGGCTCTTCAGCACGGTGGCAAGCTGGCGGCCGGAGAGATCGAGCAGGACACGTTCGGCCAGCCAGCGGCTGGTCGTCAGGATGTCCGAAAGCGCGGTGACGAGAAAGGTCGCTTCACGGTTGCGCGCAAACCGCACCAGAAGCGCTTCCTGCACCTCCGAAAGGCTGCGCAGGCCGAGACGATCACCTTCGACACGTTCCACATGGCCGGCAAGCAGCTTGATCCGGCGGCGCAGATCTTCTTCACGGGCACGTTTATCGGTATCGATGGAGGTGTCGACTTCCGCCCTCGACATCTCCACGGGGGCCGAACCGGGATAGGGTTCGGCTGTGGCGCTTCTGGCCTGCCGGGAAATATCGGGACGTAGGCCCACAAGTGCATCGATGACCGTCGGAGAAAGCGCGGCACGGCTAACGATAGCGCGCGCATGCTCGGTGCCCTGGCAGCGCGCGATGGTTACCAGCGCCTCGTCGGAGAGGCAGGTCGATGTCATCAGAAACGGGGCTGCGACGGCGATCGGCTGGCTGCCGAGAAAGAAGGCGACGGCGGCAGGGACGTTCGGAGATTGCGCAAGGGCGGCAACCGCTTGCCGGCGTGCCTCGTCGGATGAAGCGGAAAAGATCGGCATGAAGAGTTCGGCGAACTGCCGCAGCTCCGAACGCGTCGGATGGGACAGCGCTTCAAAGCTCGTCACCGTTGCCATCAGCACGACGTCCTTCCTGCGCAGCGCCTGCGGTCTCTCAAGGTCTCGAAACTCACTCGTCACGGGCAAACTCTTCGAACGCAATACAAACAGAGGTGCCGACAAATGCGTTTGGCCGCCGCAGGGCAGCCGACACGTCATCTACCTTACCTTGGAAACTCCCGGTGGGCGGGAAGTTTCAGCCGGCGTTTCCGCTGGTTTCGTCACCCGCTCAAGGTCGATTTGATGCTAGGCTCAATAGGGTTAATGTCTGGTGAAGACGGCTCGTTTTGGGACATCCTGTCCACAGCAGATATGCTTGTCTGGGACAGGTCCGTATCCCGCCAGCTGGCCTCCGCCGCTGCGCCGCCCGGCGGATAAATAGAGAAATCTGAATTCTGCGGCCCTGATAATGAACCAAATCTGCAACACCGCGTTAATGATCGGGCCTTCAAAGCGGATTTCCAGCGGGCGCTACTTTAGCGTTAACATCTCGTTAACCGTCTTATGTCTGAATTTCGGCAGTGGCCGGCAATAAAGCCGGAAAGGGCAGTAGACTTGGTTGTTGCTGCAGCTGCTGGTTCAGGCGGAACGGGCAGGTGAAATGTCGCAGCGTCTTGAGAAAAGACGCTTTGACGAGAAAGACGCGGATGTCCGTGAACCCTTCGGGGCAGGCACGGGCGCGTCGGCCCAGTTGGGCAGGATGAAATAGAGCCGCCTTCATCCCTCTCGATCCCTTGAATGGAGACGAGCATGGCAGAGATAGTGGTAATGAATTTATGGCGTGATCGGAAAGGCCGAAAGGTTTCGAGCCCGACGGATGCTTCCAACCTTGCTCTTGCGGGTGAGATCGTGATGTTCACCGGCGTCCGTTACGAACGTTTTGACGATCGTATGGACCGCAAGGCCGAAAATCACGCCGCCCGTATCGAACAGAAGTGAATTCGAAAACCTGATCTTGTGAGATGCTGAGGAATGCTGCGCAAAGACGCGTGGCGGCATTCGTTTCAAGGCACGCGAGAATACGGTGAACCTAGGCGTCGCGAGCGGATCCGGAAGATCGAGACACGCTTAGAACTGGACCCTGGTTCTCCACTGGAATGGAGCACAGGTCGCCTGCTCGAGAAATCTCGAGATGACCGGAACGACGCTTTTATGCGTCACGAAACTTCTTAAGACCGCATAACCTTCCGTCTGCTGCGCCTCGACCAGCACGGTCTGTGAAAAGCCTCTCGGCAGGCTCTTTCGAAGAGCGGCAAGTTGTGCCGGTGTTCCCACGACCACATCCAGAACATGATCCGCCGATGTGCGGTCGTTGATCGAGAATATCTCGTCGGACGAAGCATCGAACACGCCCAGCGACCAGAACGGAACACCAATGTTCGGCGCCGTCAGCCTCACCGGTGTTTCGCTTATGTCAAATGAACAGACCGACATCTCCATCATCGGGTCTTCCTTGGAAAGCCCGGCGAGGTCCGGTTGCTCGCCGAGACGATAGAAGCGGTGGCTCTCTCCCTCGGCAATGATGCGCGTATAGGC
Source organism: Aliirhizobium wenxiniae (assembly GCF_014201355.1). Lineage (GTDB taxonomy): Bacteria > Pseudomonadota > Alphaproteobacteria > Rhizobiales > Rhizobiaceae > Neorhizobium > Neorhizobium wenxiniae. The sequence continues at coordinate 508,258 of NZ_JACHEG010000002.1, read as the reverse complement.
GTCCCGCTGGGAAAACTGCGGCAGTGAAAAGACGATGATCAGGTGCAGCAGGGCGGCACCCACAAGCCCGGTGAAGATCGCAAACAGGATCTTCAGCCACAGGAAGTCGCGTCGCAGCGAAAGGAAATTGAACAGCCTAGACATTGCCGCATCCGATCCTGCGGATGGCCGGCATGGAAAGGTCGATCAGGCCGGAGCTTCCGGCCGCCGGCGTATCGAGCAGGGTCAGTGTCAGGCGAAACTGGCCTTGCTGAGGGCTTGCCAGCCAATTGCCGGGGCGAGCACGCGAGGCGATCGTTATGTCGAGAGAACCATCCGGTTGGCGCCCCACCATTCGGGAATTGAGCGAAGAGGGCAGGTCCGCATCCGCAGCCGGTGGACGCCCGTCCGGTCCTGTTGCAAACAGCGTCCAGAAGCGCGCGGTCGGCGTCTGCCCGGTCAACTGATAGGTGCAGCTTCCGGAAAGTCTTGCGCCGCTGTCATCGGTCGTTGCCGTGAAGCTCAAACCTTCTGCCGTGGCATAAAGAAGCTTGCCGGCATTGGCGCGGTGAGACTTGGCATAAGGATCCGCATCCGCCGTTTGCGCTTCAGGAAATGCTTCCCAGGATCCGAGCTTGATCGCGCCGAAACCGATCGTGGCATCGAGCGCCAGCCGGGTCGACCAGATCCCGCCTCCGAAGGCGATTGCAAGCGCGATTGCGACGAGAAAGGGAACACGGAACACGAGCAGTCTTGGTCCTCGGCAGAACGGTGCAGGGAGGATTAGCATTGATTCTTTTGTGGGGAAATGCCGAGATGCCATTCCGCTGTGGGGAGCGTAGATCCTCTCACGGTATCGAATTCGTCACCACCGGGCTTACGGTCGCCGTACCCTTGCGCAGATCGCTGCCGGAACCCTGTCGCAGGCCTGCTGCGGATCTCGTGGCTTCGGCAACCTTTTCGACACCCGCCACCAGCGGCGGCGCGGCCTTCAACGCCTGTGCCAGTTGCTTCAGAACGCGGGTCGATTCGCCCGAGAGCGACCGCGGGCGCGTCAACGCCATCAGTGCCGGATCCTCTTGGCGTTGCTCGGCCGGCGTATCGCCCTTTTTATGGTTCCCCGTCGGAAGCGGATTTTCGATGCCGGGAATGGGTCTGAGTTCGATGCCCTGATGTGCATAGTCCATCAGCTTCTTGAACGTCATCGCCGGCAGCGCGCCGCCGGTCATGTTGTTCATCGAGGTGAAGTCGTCGTTACCGAACCAGACGGCGGTCGTGTAATTGCCGGTAAAGCCGATGAACCAGGCGTCGCGATAGCTCTGCGACGTACCGGTCTTGCCGCCGGTGACGATGCCGCCGTCAAGCGCTGCGCGCCGCGCCGTGCCGATCACCGGGATCTGCGTCAGGATGCGGTTCATAGACGACATTGCCTTTTCCGAAAGCACGCGGTTGGCAGGCATCTCGTCGCGGTTGAAATCGTAGAGAACCTCGCCGCCGTAACCGAGAACCTGTTCGATCCCGTGGCGACGCGATTGCATGCCGCCGGCCGGCATCACGGCATAGGCCGTTGCCTGGTCGAGTACGGTCACTTCCGAGGTGCCGAGCGGAATGGTCTTATCCATGCGCAGCGGCGTCTCGACGCCCATCGCCTTCGCCGTTTCGACGATCACCTTGGTGCCGAGCACATCCTTGGCCAGCCGCACGGGCACGGTGTTGAGCGATTGCGACATCGCCGTCAGCAGCGAAACACGGCCCTTGTAGGAGCGGGCATAGTTCTGCGGTGACCAGCCGCGCCAGGTGATCGGCGCATCGGAAATCATCGTTTCCGGCGTCATGCCGTGTTCCATCGCGGCCGAATAGGTGAACAGCTTGAAGGACGAGCCCGGCTGGCGCAGCGCCTTGGTGGCGCGGTTGAACTGGCTTTCGCCATAATCCCGGCCGCCGACCATGGCGCGAACGGCGCCACCGTTCTCGATCATCGCCATGGCGCCCTGCTTGACCTTGTAGCCCTCGCCGAACTCGCGCAGGCTGGATTCCATTGCCGCGTCGGCTGCCTGCTGCAGGCCCATGTCGACGGTGGTGCGAACCACGACAGAATGTTCCTTGATCTTGCCTTCCTTGGCCAGCCGCTGCACTTCGTCGAAAGCCCAGTCGAGGAAATAGTCGGGCGCTTTCACGTCGGCGCGGTCGATAGCGGTTGCCGGGTTGCGCCGCGCGCCGATCACCTGGCCTTCCGACATCAGGCCGCTCTGCACCAGATTGGACAATACGTCGTTGGCGCGGGCGCGCGCCGCCGGCAGGTTGACATGAGGCGCGTATTTAGCCGGCGCCTTGAACAGGCCGGCAAGCATGGCGCTTTCTGCCAGGCTGACATCGGTGATCTTTTTGCCGAAATAGAACTGCGAAGCCGCCGCTGCCCCGAACGTGCCGCCGCCCATATAGGCGCGGTCGAGATAAAGCGACAGGATCTCTTTCTTCGACAGATTGGCTTCCAGCCATACAGCCAGAAAGGCTTCCTTGATCTTGCGCTCGATCGAACGTTCGTTGGTCAGGAACAGGTTTTTCGCCAGCTGCTGGGTCAGCGTCGAGCCGCCCTGCACGACGCCACCCGCCTTGGCGTTTTCCGTCAGTGCCCGGCCAAGCCCGATGAAGTCGATGCCGTAATGGTCGAAGAAACGTCGGTCTTCGGTTGCCAGAACCGCCTTGATCAGGTGATCCGGCAATTCGTCGATCGGCACTGAGTCTTCATGGATAATGCCGCGATGGCCGACCACATTGCCGTAACGGTCGAGAAAGGTGACGGCAAAATCGCCGCGGTTCTTCCAGTCTTCCTTGGTCTCTTCGAAGGCGGGAAGTGCCAGCGCCAGAAGCACGACAAAGCCTGCCGTGCCAAGCGTCATGGCCTCGCCAGCCACCTCGAAGGCGAGCTTTTTCCAGCCGCGCACGCGAAAACGACGGAAGAATATGGTGATCTCTTCCCAGGCTTCGGCGAGTTTGAAGCCAAGGTTCCAGACGGTGGAATCGATCCAGCTGTCGACACGCAGCAGGATGTGGCGCTTCTTGCGCGGCCGGCCCTCGGGTGCTTTGGGTTCGTCCTGCAATCTTTCCTCCCGTCCGCAACGCCATTATTTTAGCTTTTGCGTTTGGCTTGACGTAGCCCCTGACAACGATCAAGAGCATAAGCTTGCCACGGTTAATCAGCATTAGCTGACAATTGGTTGATGCGCGATTGTAAAATCGCAACGTGAAAAGGGCGGCCGACACGAATTGTATCCGACTGCCGCAAAAGTGATGATGAACGACGTACCTTTCTGGAAACTGAAGTCCCTCGACGAGCTCACGCCGGGCGAATGGGAAAGCCTGTGCGATGGCTGCGGCCTCTGTTGTCTCAACAAGCTGGAAGATTGGGATACAGGCGATGTGGTCTTCACCTCGGTCGCCTGTCGCCTGCTGGATGGCTCGACCTGTCGCTGCAGCGACTATCCCAACCGGCAGAAAACCGTACCCGACTGCATCCAGCTGACACCGCAGGAAGTGCGAGAGATCCACTGGCTGCCGCCGACCTGCGGTTATCGCCTGGTTCGCGATGGCGAGGATCTGTACTGGTGGCATCCGCTTGTCTCAGGCGATCCGGAAACTGTGCATCAGGCGGGAATTTCAGCGCGCGGACGTACCGTCAGCGAAAAGGATGTCGATGTGGAGGACTTCGAAGACTACGTGGTCGACTGGCCGCTGAAAGTCGGCGGCGAACGTTAAATCGAGGAAAAGCGCAGGTTTCTGCTGCGGGTGTACGAAACCGTACCAAGCATTCTGAACGACTAAAACGATCTTCTTCTATGTTGTTCGGCGCATATATTGTCTATTCATGTGCTGATATGTATCGTTGCAACTGTTGAAAATCGTGATTTCACTTCATGAATGCTCAAAGCACTCTCGCAGATCGCCTTTATGAGGCAGCCTTGGTCCCCGAACTCTGGACGGAGACTTGCGAACGGCTGGCGGCGGAGGCCGGGTCATCAACGGCCTCGATCTTCACCGTCGATGCGAGCGGCAATCATCGGTACGTCACCACACCCAACATCGCAGACCTGTTCGCCAAATTCGTCTCCAGCGACCTGAGATTGAAGAACACGCGCCCGGCAAGGGCCATGCAGGCGTCGCCCTTTTCCTTCGTACGCACATCCGACCTCCTGACGCCGGAAGAGATGCAGGAGGACATCATAGATCGCGAATTCCTGAAGCCGCATGGTATCGACTGGGAGGCGGGCTGGGCCTTCCAGGAGCCGACCGGCCATGTGATCGTGATCACCCTCATGCGCACGCGCGGCCTCGATAATTTCTCCCACGCACAGATTGCCAAGCTGAATGATCTGAAGCCGGATCTCGCCCGCGCAGCCTATATGGCTTCGAGGCTGGCCTTCAATGAAGCGCGCTCGATGACCGAGACCTTGTCCATGCTTGGACTGCCGGCCGCCGTGATTGGCGATGGCGGCCAGATGCTTGCCGCCAATCCGCAACTTGAAGCTCTGTCTCCGCGTATCCGCACCGGCGCGGGTGACAAGATCGCGCTTGAAAGCGCCGGCGCTCGCGCGCTGCTCGACGAGGCGATCGAACGCTACAAGGCGCAAGCCGTGCCGACCGTCCAATCGGTGCCCATGGTTTCGCTACGCGACGGAACGCCGCCGCTCATCCTGCACCTCATGCCTGTTCGCCGGGCGGCGCGCGACATTTTCTCCCGCTCCATGGCGGTGCTGGTGGTGACCCAGGTAGGGCAGGTGGGGCCGCCGGACATGCGGGTTCTCTGCGGTCTCTTCGATCTGACGCCCGCCGAAGCCAAGGTGGCGCGCGGCATCGCCCTGGCACAGACGCCGGAAATGGTCGCCGCATCCCTCAACATCTCGCTTGAGACAGCGCGCTCGCACCTGAAGCGGATCATGCAGAAAACCGGCACGACCCGGCAGGCTGAACTCGTCCTGCTTCTCTCCGGCCTCAACGCGCCGGGCGTCGGGCAAGGCGGGCGTTAGGCAGAAGTTCGGCCCGTGCGTTTTCGTCGCTGCGAAATTATCTCGTTCTGTCCTTGACCTTCCCATGATGGGAAGCCTTACATGCGGATGCGAAAGGATCGCATCTCATGAATCAGCACCTTGGACATACCCATTCCGGTATCGCCGAACCTTTGACCATTCCCGTAGAGGGCATGACCTGCGCTTCCTGTGTGCGCCGGGTTGAGACCGGCGCTGCCAAGCTGCCGGGCGTTAAGACGAGCGCCGTCAACTTCGCGACGAAGAAGCTCACTGTCGAAACGGGCGAGGGGTTTGATCCGCAGGCGCTTGAAAAAGCGATCCACAAGCTTGGTTATGAAGTACCTGCGGGTGCGATGGAGCATGCACTGCGCGAGGCTGGGAGGACCGTGGCTGCTGAGAGCCCCCTGACCGGCCATGCCGAGCTTCATCAAACGGCGGAGATGGCAGGTCAGCATCACGACCACCAGATGGAACATGCAGGACATGACCAAGCCGCTCACTCCACCCACGACCACGCCCACATGCACCAGGGCGAAGAGGCCGCGCTGAAGCGCGATCTGGCGATTGCCTTCATCCTCACCCTGCCGCTATTCGTGCTGGAAATGACCGGCCATGCCTATGAGCCTTTCCACCACTGGCTGATGGGCGTCATCGACACCCAGAACCTCTATTATCTCTATTTCGTCCTCGCCACGGCAGTGATCTTCTGGCCCGGCCTGCGCTTCTTCAAAAAGGGCCTGCCGGCGCTTTTCCGCGGCCATCCGGAAATGAATTCGCTGGTCGCGGTCGGTGTCGCTGCTGCCTACGGCTATTCGCTCGTTACCACCTTTGCCCCCGGCCTGCTGCCGGAAACCGCCCGCTATGTTTATTACGAAGCTGCCACCGTCATCGTCACGCTGATCCTGTTCGGCCGGTTGATGGAAGCCCGCGCCACCGGCCGCACGGGTGCCGCGATCGAAAAGCTTGCCGGCCTGCAGGCAAAAACCGCCCGCGTCGAACGCGACGGTCGTGAGCTTGATATCCCGACGGCAGAGGTCGTTCCGGGCGATATCGTCGTCATCCGTCCAGGCGAGCGTATCCCCGTCGACGGCACGGTGCTCGACGGCCAGTCCAATATCGATGAATCGATGATTTCGGGCGAGCCTATCCCGGTCGCTAAATCCACCGGCGCCACCGTCATCGGCGGCACGGTCAATACGACGGGCACGCTGCGGTTTACGGCGGAAAAGGTCGGTCGCGATACGATGCTCGCCAGCATCATCCGCATGGTCGAGCAGGCCCAGGGGGCAAAGCTGCCGATCCAGGCGTTGGTCGACCGGGTGACCGCATGGTTCGTCCCCGCGGTCATAGCGCTCGCCGTTATCACCTTTGCCGTCTGGTATATCGTCGGACCCGACCCGAAGATCACCCATGCGCTGATCGCGGCCGTTGCCGTTCTCATAATCGCCTGCCCCTGCGCCATGGGGCTTGCCGTTCCGGTCTCGATCGTCGTCGGCGGCGGCCGCGCGGCGGAACTCGGTGTATTGTTCCGCAAGGGCGATGCACTGCAGGGCCTGCAGGATGTGGCGACCGTCGTCGTCGACAAGACCGGCACCGTCACCAAGGGGCGGCCGGAACTGACCGATTTCAGTGTCGCCGAAGGTTTTGGCGAAGACGAAACCTTGGCACTGGTCGCCGCCGTCGAGGCGCGCTCCGAACATCCGATTGCCGATGCCATCGTCAAGGCGGCAAAGGCGAGGGGGCTTGAAACCGGCAGTGCCGAGGATTTCTCCTCCGTCACCGGTTACGGCATCCGCGCCAAGGTCGGCGGCCGCGAGGTCGCGGTCGGCGCCGATCGTTACATGCAAAAGCTCGGCGCTTCCGTCGAAACCTTCGCGGACGCCGCCAGCCGCCTTGGCGATGAGGGCAAGACACCGCTTTATGCCGCCATCGATGGCAGACTTGCCGCCATCATTGCGGTTGCCGACCCGCTGAAACCGTCGAGCGTAGACGCCATCCAGGCCCTGAAGGCGATGGGCGTTGAGGTGGTCATGGTCACCGGCGACAACCGCCGCACGGCAAACGCCATCGCCCGACAGGTCGGCATCGACAAGGTGGTTGCCGAGGTCCTGCCGGAAGGCAAGGTTGAGGCGATCCATGAATTGCGGGCCAACGGGCGAAAACTCGCCTTTGTCGGCGACGGCATCAACGATGCCCCGGCATTGGCCGAGGCCGATATCGGCATTGCGATCGGCACCGGCACGGATGTGGCGATCGAAAGCGCCGATGTCGTTCTGGTCGGCGGAGAACTCACCGGCGTGGTTTCGGCAATCGCCGTCAGCCGCGCGACGATGAAGAACATCCGCCAGAACCTGTTCTGGGCCTTCGGTTACAATGTGGCGCTGATCCCGGTTGCCGCCGGTGTGCTTTATCCGGCCTTTGGCCTGACATTGTCGCCGATGATCGGCGCCGGCGCCATGGCGCTGTCGAGCGTCTTCGTACTCGGCAATGCGCTGAGGCTGAAAACCTTCAAGGCGGAGGATGCCGCATGAACATAGGTGAAGCATCGGGCGCATCCGGCGTCTCGGCCAAGATGATCCGTTATTACGAGCAGATCGGCCTGATCGCGCCCAAGGGCCGCACGGAGAGCAACTACCGGGTTTATGGCGAGGAAGAGGTGCATGTGTTGCGCTTCATCAAGCGGGCGCGCTCGCTCGGTTTTTCGCTGGACGAGACCGAGACGCTTCTAAAGCTCTGGCAGGACAAGAGCCGCACGAGCTCTGCCGTCAAGGAAATCGCCACGACCCATATCAACGACCTCGAACGCCGCATCGCGGAAATGCAGGGCATGGTGAAGACCCTGAAACACCTGAGCCATTGCTGCGGTGGCGACCACCGGCCGGATTGCCCGATCCTGGATGATCTGGCGGGCGAAAGCGCCGCATAGTCAAGTACCGTATCGAACACGCATAAAGACATGAACAACCAAGGAGTTTTCAGATGACCGCCATTTTCACCGTAGCCGACATGACCTGCGGCCATTGCGAAAAGACCGTCCGCGCCGCTCTTTCCGAAGCCCTGCCGGGTGTCGCCGTCACAATCGACCTGCCATCCCACAAGGTTACGGTAGAAGGCGACAAGGCCAAGGCCGAGGAAGCCATCCGCGAGGCAGGCTACACGCCGGAAGCAGCCGCCGCCTGAGCGGCTGAACATGGGGGACGGGACTATGAGGCAACGGATCATCGTCTGCCCGCTAATCGAAAATGACGGCGCCTATCTGCTCTGCAAGATGCCCTCCGACCGGGGCGTGTTTCCCGGTCAGTGGGCGCTTTCGGGCGGCGGCATGGAGGTCGGGGAGAAGATCGAGGAGGCACTGCGCCGCGAAATCCGCGAGGAACTGGGCGAGGGGCTTCGCATCACCGAAGTCACGCCCTGGACCTTTCGCGATGATGTCAGGACGAAGACCTATCCGGACGGCTCGACGGAGGAGATCTACATGATCTATCTCATCTTCGACTGCCGCGCCGAAAACCGTGACATCGCCATCAACGACGAGTTCGAGGATTTTGCCTGGGTGCGCCCCGGCGAATTTAATGCCTATGATCTGAATGCCGCGACGCGCGTGACCTTGGGGGCCAAGGGTTTGCTGTAAGGTTGAAAATCGGGATTTGAGGTGCGCAGTGTTGTCGGTAAGATCTCTGCCATATGCGATTGAAGATCGGCCCGCCTGCCTGGCCGTCTTCGATTCCAACACACCTCACTTCTTCGCTCCCGAAGAGCGGCCGCAATATTCCGAGTTTCTGCAATCTCTCGTCTTGAAACGCCCCTATCTCGTCTTACGGCAGGGGGATGAGGTCGTGGGATGCGGAGGGCTGAAGGTGATTGCGCAAGAGAATACCGCCTTCCTCTCCTGGGGCATGGTTGCGAGACATTACCACGGCAAGGGTATCGGTCGCTTCCTCGCCGAAGCCCGTCTCGACCTCGCCAGAAGCATTAGGGAGGTCGAGACCATCACGCTCAATACCAGTCAGCATACGCGAGGCTTTTACGAAAAGCTCGGTTTCACCACGACCAAGGTAACGCCGAACGGATACGCGCCGGGGCTGGATCGCTGGGATATGATCTTGCAGGTGAAGTAGATGCAGAAAGCCCCGCCACCATGTTGAAATACCGCCCGGCACACCCGTCCGACACCCAGATGATCATCGACCTGCATGTCTCGATGAGCCGCAGCGCCTATGCGCATATCCTGCCCGAAGCCTACCTGAAGGGTGTTCTTCCGGCCGAGAAGCAGGAGCTTTGGCAAACGCGCTGCGCCGTGCTGCCGTCTCCCGATCACCTCATCATCATTGCCTGCGACGGAGCGGAAATCGCCGGTTTCTGCTGCTTCGTCTTCAACGAGGAAACCGAATTCGGCACCTATCTGAATAACCTCTACGTATCGCCGGTTTTCCAGGGAAAGGGCGTAGCGAAAACGCTTCTTCGCGAGGCACTCTCCACCTTCGAGAATTGGCGAAAAGACCTGCCGGTCCATCTCGTCGCCTTCGCGAAAAATATCCCGGCGACAGCCGTCTATGACCGGCTTGGCGGTTTGGTGATCGAAAGGCGGGAGGTCACACGAGCGGGCAATCCGGGTGTGGAACTGGTACGCTATCAATGGCCCACAGCGCACAACCTTATGGAAAAGCTTGCGGCTTGAATGATGTCGTCGGCCCATAACCGACGCATTCCGGTGCGAAACAGCCCCCATTGGCATCCCGCCACCGAAACCCATGCAGGGAGATCCATTCGATGAACGAGAGCCGTCCCGTCCTGACCCCGTTAGAGAGGCAATATATGGAGATCGACGAGAAGGTCCGGCATGCCATGATGGCCAGGATCTACAAGGCGATCGAGGATGCGACAGCGCAGGCGGCCGAAGAACTGAAATCGACCGAGTGGACGGATGCGCCGCCAGCATACGAATATTTCGTCTCGGTCGCCCACCAGAAGCTCTTCGTCCACCTCTGCGGCGGTGATCCCGAAACCTTTCAGGGCGGCGACCCCGAACTGGCCGCTCATATCCTGAAGAACGGCCAGAACATCGTCGATCATTATTTTATCGGCGCAAAGGTGGAACCCGGTGCAGATAAATCTCCGGCCTGAAGAAGCTTGGCCGCAGGTGGATGTCAACGCCCCTGCATCACCCTTATCATGTTGGGAGTGGGCGTGCTCCAGACAGACTTCACATCTTCATAGGTGATGCGGCCGCTCGCCAATCCGCCGTGCAACCTGTTGCAGAATGTCGATTTCGCCTGCTTTTCCCGCACATTCATCAGCTTGGCCAGATTTCCGGTTCTTTCCGAAGACCAGTGCCTCTTCGTGCAATCGGCAATTGCCTGCGCACGCACCTGGGGGCTGCCTTCAAGCGTCGTCTGCAGCGCATCATATTGCGCGCGCGTAGGCGCACAGGCACTCAAGGCAGCCACCACCGATATTGATGTCAAGATATTGATAAATTTCATTTATATACCTCTATTCCATGGATCTTGCGATAATCCTTCAAGCGAGCGGCCGCAACATCGCCGATCACTATTTCATCGGAAAAAATCAAACCTGCTGTCGGATCGGCGATCAGCCCTACGTCTTCAATGCGAGATGGATCTGCGATCCGCCCAAAATGGGAGAGCCGGACGCAGCAGCAACGGGAGACCTGCCATGAACAAGAACACCATTTGCCTGTGGTACAACAAGGATGCCGAGGATGCGGCCCGGTTTTATGCGCAGACATTTCCCGATAGCGCCGTTGGCGCCGTGATCCGCGCACCCGGCGACTATCCGGATGGCGTCGAGGGCGATGTTCTGGTGGTTGAATTCACCGTTGCCGGTGTGGCCTGCGTTGGCCTCAATGGCGGCCCGCATTTCAAGCACAACGAATCCTTCTCCTTCCAGATTTCCACCGAGGATCAGGAGGAGACGGACCGTTACTGGAATGCCATCGTAGAGAATGGCGGCGAGGAAAGTGATTGCGGCTGGTGCAGGGATCGCTGGGGCATTTCCTGGCAGATCACGCCGCGCACGCTGATGGAGGCGCTTGGAATTGGCGGCGCCGAGGCCAAACGTGCTTTCGATGTGATGATGACGATGAAAAAGATCGACGTTGCCGCAATCGATGCCGCTCGCCGGGGTTGAGGCAAGCTTCTGTCGGCTCTGACCCTGATTGCCGCAGGACAATATGACGTCCTGCTTTAATATCCCTTGCAATCAGGTTGGCCCGAGGAGTATGGAGCGCCCATTCCAACAGGTATCGAGACGATCCCGGTATGGCTCGGGGTCTTTTTCCCGGCTTGTTCCCGGTCGCCATCGAAAATGGCGTCGCGGAGCGCCGAAAGATCATGAAAGCAACAACGGCCTATGCCATCGGCGGCAACGTCATTCTGACCGGCATTCTTCTGATGTTGCTCGGCGACCTGATGTTCGCGCTCAACGATGCCATGGGCAAATGGCTGGTCGCCAGTTTTTCCGTCGGGCAGGTCCTGCTGCTGCGTTCGCTCGGTGCGTTTCTCGTTCTAGGGCCGCTTTTGGCCCGCAATTCGACAGCCTCGCTTTTCAAGGTCGAAAAGCCGGGCCTGCAGTTTGCTCGTGTGGTCATGGCGACCGCAGATACAGGGCTGTTTTACGCCGCTGTCGTCTACCTGCCGCTTGCCGACGTGATGACCTTCTACATGGCCGGACCGATCTATGTCGCGGCGATTTCGCATTTCTTCCTCGGAGAGAGGATCGGCTGGCGGCGCTGGCTGGCGGTCCTTGTCGGTTTCATCGGCGTCATCATCGCGCTTCGCCCGTCGGAGGCGATGCTATCCTGGCCGTCGGTCTTCGCCCTGGTCGGCAGCCTGTCCTTCGCCCTTTCGCTTGTGCTTGGCCGCGTGCTGCGCTCGACGCCCGATGTGACGCTGGTGACCTGGCAGACACTCGGCGCCCTTGTTGCCGGCATCTGGTTCAGCGTCGGCAACTGGAGCCCGTTCACCGGCAGCGAACTTTTCGCGCTGCTTTTGCTCGGCGTCGTCTCCTGCTCGGCGCATCTCCTGATCACCCGCTCGCTCAAGCTCGCGCCGGCCTCGGTTCTCGCCCCGCTGCAATATACGCTGCTGTTATGGGCAATCGTTTTCGGCTGGGCCTTCTTCGGCGATTTCCCCGATGCTCAGACGCTTGCTGGCGCCGCCATCATCGTCATCGCCGGCATGTTCATCTTCCACCGCGCAAAGGTGAAGGATGAGGAGCCGGTCGTGCCGAACAATTCGAGCCACGGGTGAAGCCCGATCGGCATTCCGCTGGATCACTCGTCGAGTGACGCAATGAACGCATCGAACGCGCCGATATCGTAGCGGAACGGGTTGGCGGAAATGTCGTCGGGCGAAAAACCTGTCTCGGGCAATTCCCAGCACATGCGCCCGCCGAGAACTTTTTCCATCTGCTTGTACCATCGGATCAGCGCCGGCTGCAGCAGCACATTCTGATCGAACCGGTCGCGCTGGCGTGACGTATCGCTGTCCCGCTGTTGCCGGGCGATCACCGGGTCTATCATCTTGACGAGATAGGCGTCGGCAAAACCGATCCGTCTTTCCAGAAATGTTGCGCGGCTCGTCTCAAGCTGCAGCTCCCATTGGGACCTCGCAAGAGCGCCGATCTGCAACATGCACCAGTTGTAATGCAGCTTCAGCGGATCCGTGTCGCAGATTGCATGGCCGGTCGCCTGTTCCATCGAAAGCGCATCGCTCCACCGTTTGGCATTCCAGTCCGCCCAGTAATGCGCTGTCGCCAGTCCAATCTCGGGCTGTTCCTTGCGATCGGCCGGATAGCTTTCCCGGATCAGATGAGCCTGCGCATGCTTCCGGCACCATGTGGTCTTGCCCGCAGCACTGATACCCTCGATGACAATGATCATTCACCTCTCCCTGCCTCTTTTAGATAAGCTCATCGGGCATCGTTGATCCGCGCCGTCAACACATGGTCGCGCCATTCTCCGTTGATCTTGAGATAGTCCCTGGCGCGTCCTTCCACCTCGAAGCCGAGGCGGGCAAGAAGCGCGCCGCTGCGGGCGTTTTCCGGTATGTAATTCGCCATTACCCGGTGCAGTCCATAAGTGTTGAACACATGCGGGATTAAGGTATCGAGCACCTCGAACATGATGTTTTTGCCCTGCATCTCGCTATCGATCGAATAGCCGAGATGACAGGCAAGGAAGGCGCCGCGCACCACATTGGTGAAATTTGCGACCGCGATGATTTCGCGACTGCCCTTGAACCGCACGACATACCTGTAGGCAAAACCCCTGAGCGCCTCGCCGGCGAAATCGCGCGCGCGATCCTTCCATGCATCCACTGAATGATAATCCTCCAAGCGCAACGGCTCCCAACGGGCAAGATGCTCGGTATTGCGCAGATAATAGGTGCGAAGATCCTCCGCATCGTCTGTCCGGACAAGGGTGATAAGGGTGCGTTCGGTGCTGATGGGTTGCATGGTGCTGCCTGTGGTTTTAGAGCAATTTCAGCAAACGTGAGAACCGGTTTTGCGTTCGGAATTGCGTCAAAACAAAGAGATAGAGCGATTTCGCGTTTCAAAGAAAAGCGGAAACGCTTCGACGCGTCCCGCGGTGTCGGCCTGTTGCCGCTATCGTGCTCCATACCCGCCATGTCAATCTTCTCCCGGATTGCGATCCACCCCGTTTGCCAAGAGCCCGAACCATGCCCGCAGAAATCAGACCCGCCCTTTTATCCGATATCCCGGCCGTGTTCCGGGTGCGCACCTCGGTACGGGAGAACCATCTCTCCATCGAGCAGCTTTCGCAGATGGGCATTACCAAGGAAGCGGTTGCCGAAATGATCGCCGCATCTTCCTGCGCCTGGGTGGCGGTCGTTGATTATCAGGTCGTAGGCTTCTCGATGATCGATATCGATGAAGCATCGCTTTTTGCTGCCTTCGTTCTTCCAGCCTTTGCGGGAAGGGGACTTGGCAGGCAGCTCGTCTCCGCCGCCGAGGCAGAGCTTTTCAGGCACCACAGCGAAATCTGGCTCGAAACCGGCAGAGAGACCCGGGCGGCCGGTTTTTATCGGTCTCTCGGCTGGGGTAATGAGCAGGATATCGGCCATCTCGATATCCGCCTGACAAAGCGCCGTTCCTGAGGTTCATCCGGCGTATCACCAACAAAAAAAGCCGCCCGCACACCTCGTGCAGACAGCTTCTCCTCGTGCCTGTTCAGGCGATAAATTTAGAACTTCACACCCACGCCGACCTGGAAGACGTGCTGGTTGAAATCGACGTCCAGTCCGCCGATATCGCCGTTGCCATAGTCGTTATAGCGGTATTCCAGCCGGCCGAAGATTTTGTCGGTAAAGGCATGGTCGACACCGGCGCCGATCGTCCAGCCATGCAGGGTGTCGTCGTCGTTGAAGCCGGCAGGCCCGTTAACCTCGACATTGGTCGCAGTCCAGCCGCCGGCGGCATAAACCAGCGTGCGGTCAAAGGCGTAACCGACACGGCCGCGCACGGAACCGGAGAAGCCGCTCTCGGCATCGAAGCCGGCACCGATGTCTTCGTTGTTCCAGTCGTAGTTCACGTCACCTTCGATACCGGCAACGAAACCGTTGGAGAACTGCCAGTTATAGCCGGTAAACGCACCGAGGCGCCATCCATCGAAATTGTCCGAGCCCACGCCCTCAAGGTCACCATCACCCCAGCCATAACCGGTATGGGCACCGAGATAGAAACCTTCCCAGGTAAAGGCCGGCGCGGTTTCGACCGCAACCGGTGCGGTCGGTATCTGCTCCACGGCGTCTGCTGCATAGGCTGCGGTCGATGCGCTGAGAGCGGCGACGGAAGCGGCGAGAATGAAAAGACCCTTCATGGATTTTCCCTCCATAAGCATTGCGTGATGATCAGGATGTAGGAGCGATTGCTAAAAAGGCTGTAGCAAAAATGTCACGCGCCGAAAAATCAATCATGAGGCGCTGATTGCCTGAGCAATTTGCCTTTGATTTGTGCGCTGGAGCATTTTGCTTAATCCGATTCGCGAATCAATTTTCTCCGCTGCCGGAAAGCAGCAGCGGGCCGTTTCCATCGGCAGCCAGCCGGTCGCCGGGATTGCGCAAGGGGCAGGCTTTCAAGGACAGGCAACCACAGCCGATACAGCCGGTCAATTCGTCACGCAGGCGCGAAAGGGTCTCTATCCGTTGGTCCAGTTCCGCCTTCCATACGGCCGAAAGCCGCGCCCAGTCCTTTGCATTCGGCGTGCGTCCCTGCGGCAGGGTTTTCAGCGCCTCGGCAACCTCCTTCAACGGCACGCCGGCCCGTTGCGCCACCCGGATAACGGCGATACGCCGCAGAACATCACGACTGTAGCGCCGGTGGTTGCCGCCATTGCGCCAGCTCTCGATCAGCCCTTCCGCCTCGTAGAAATGCAGCGTCGAGATGGCCACGCCGGAGCGTTCCGCAACCTCTCCCACACTGATCCCCTGAAGCGTTTTGATCTTTTCGGATTTCGTCATTTTTTACCGTTGACCTCAACCAAGGTTGAGATTTTACGGTGCCGATCCTGAACAGGAAAGGCCTGGCTGAAGCAGGCGCGCATGAAAAGGTCTGAATGCAATGACGGAAGTGATCGGGGAGCCGGATGGCCCAATGGGGGATATCAGGCGGGATGGAGCACCGGCTGAGGCCGAAGCCTCGGGTTATGCGAGCCTGTTGAGCGGAGAAAGCGGCCGCATGCTGGCGCTGATCTCGAGCGGCATCGGCCTGCATGCCTTCAACCAGTTCGCCATCGTCGCCGCCATGCCGCTTGCCGCTGCCGAGCTTGGCGGGCGGGACTGGTACAGCTGGGTCTACAGCCTCTATTTTATCGGTTCGATCGCCGGCGGCACGGCGGCTGCTTCCCTCCGCGACCTGCTCGGCGTGCGCAGGGCACTCGCCCTCTCGTCTCTCCTCTTTGCGCTCGGTGGGTTTAACGCCTTTTTCGCACCCGACTTCGGCTGGATCGTCTTCGGGCGCCTGTTGCAGGGCATCGCCGACGGCCTGATCGTGGCGATCTGCTACAGTCTTATCCCGGCGAATTTCTCCTCCTCCCTGATCGCCCGAGTCTTTGCCGTCGAAGCGACCGTCTGGGCGGTAACGGCGCTGCTCGGGCCGCTGATCGGCGGGTTGATGACCGAGGCGATCTCCTGGCGTTCCTCATTCCTGGCCGTGACGCCGTTTCTCATCACCCTTGCGCTGTTCACCTTCCTGACCGAGCCGAAGACCGGCGAGGGCAGGGCGGCAAGTTTCGCGCCCGTTTCCGTCGGGCTCTGCGTCGTCACCGCGCTCATCTTCGCGCTCTCCTCGGCAAGCGGAGAGCCGGTCTGGCAGGCGGCACTTCTGGTTTTCGGCGTTCTGGCGCTGCTTTCGGTCGTCGTCCTCGACGGCCGTTTCGGTCCGCGACTTTTCCCCGCCGGCACCTTTCGCTCCGGTTCGGTGCTCGGCCGTGCCTTCGTGATGCTGTTCCTGATGTCGGCCGGGCATTCCGCCGGCAGCACCTATCTGGCGCTTCTTGTCAGCGAGGTTTTCCGCCTCGGCCCCGCGGTCGTCGGTTATATCGTCGTCACCATGGCGCTGGTCTGGAGCCTCGTCGCCATGTTCGCCAGCCGTTACGAGGCGCTGGCATGGCGGCATGCGACCATGTGGGTCGGGCCGCTCTTCCATCTCATCGGTTTTGTCGCGCTGGCAATCGCCATCGGCCTGCAATGGCTGCCGCTGGTAATCTTCGGCCAGGTCCTGATCGGCATCGGCTTCGGCCTCGCCTGGGCCAATGTCAACGAAGCGGCGATGACTGCTGCCGAAGGCGCTGACCGCGACCGTGCCAGCGCGCTTCTGCCCACCATGTCGACGGCAGGTTATGCGGTCGGTGCCGCCCTTTCCGGCACGATCGCCACCGCAACCGGCCTGACGGCAAGCCTTGCAACGGGAACGGCAGGCGATACCGCCGCATGGCTCTACGGCACAGCCGCCCTCGGCGCGCTGGTGAGCTTCCTTCTCGGCTTCGGCGTGAAGCTCAAGGCGAACTGATCGTCAGGCCTTCAACACGCCTTTCAGCGTCTCGAAAATGCGCGGATCGAGCGTTTGCGAGACGTTGAAACGCATGCAGTTTTTCGCCGATTGCGATAGGCTGAAGGCATTGCCGGGGGCGAGCACGATCTGTTTTTGCAGGCAGGCGCGCGCCACCTCGGCAGCGTCGGTCTCACCGGGAAGCCGGCACCATAAAAACATGCCCGATTGCGGCCGCAGCACCGGCTCGATGCCGATTGCGGCAAGCCTCTCCGTCACCTCGGCCATCGCCTTGGAAAGCCTTGCCCTCAATGTGTCGAGATGCTTGCGATAGCTGCCATCGGACAGCGCTGCATGAACGACCTCTTCAGTCATCCGCCCGCCGGCAAAGGATGTGGCGATCTTGAGATCCGTCAGCCCCTCGATCCAGTCCGGACGCGCCGCGATGAAGCCACAGCGCGCCGCAGCCGACAGCGTTTTCGAAAAACTGCCGATATGGATCACCCGTTCCAGCCCGTCGAATGCGGCAAGTCTCGGTGCCGCAACCGTCTCGAAATCGGCAAAGATATCGTCCTCGACGATCGTCAGGTCGAACTCTTCCGCGATCTTCAGCACCCGATGTGCCGTGACCGGTGAAAGCACGGCCCCGGTCGGATTGTGGATCGCCGAATTGGTGATGTAGAGCCTTGGCCGATGCTCGGAAACAATGGCCGCGAAAGCCGCGAGATCCGGCCCGTTTGCAGTGTAGGGCACGCCGACGATCTTCGCCCGATGCGCCCGCAACAATGCGTGAAAATTGAAGTAACACGGATCGTCGACCAGTACGGTATCGCCGGGCTCGATCAGGAACCGGCAGAGAAGGTCGATCGCCTGCGTGCCGGATTCCGTCAGCATGATCTCTTCCGGCGAGGCCTCGATGCCGCGCTCGCCCATCCGGCGTGATATCAGCCGTCGCAGCGGATAAAGCCCCAGCGGCGTGCCGTAATCCGCAAGCGATGAAGGCTCTGCCCGCGACAAGACCCTGAGCGACTTGCGCATCGCCTCTTCCGGAAGCCATGAAGGCGGCAACCAGCCGCAGCCGGGTTTTAGGCTGTCTTCGCTGCTTTCCAGCGATTGCCGCGAGATCCAGAACGGATCGACCGCCCGGTCGAGTTTCGGCCCCGCCTCGGCAGGTGAAAAGGGCGCCGCCTGGTTGGCGACATAAAACCCCGATCCCGGCCGCGAGACGATCGCCCCTTCCGCCACCAGCCGCTCATAGGCATCGACCACCGTCGATGTGGAAACCGAAAGCGTGCCCGAAAGCGACCGCACCGAAGGCAGCTTTGCCCCGGGCGTCAGTGTCCGTCCGCTTATTCTCTGGCGAACGAAACGCATCACCATCTCGGCCTTGGTCGCCGCTGATCCTGTCGTCAGATCCATGCTTTTGCCTCATCCGTACTGGTGATTGAACCATAACAGTTTTGGATAATTGTATCAGACTGTTTCTGGTGAAGCCATGGTTTCGGGAGGATAAGGATGATGCGTCTTGCCTCCTCTCCCAGCATGCGGGGAGAAGGACGTATGCCGCACCATCGCAATGAACTCGATATCGGCACCCCAGTCGATCGAAATACTGGAGAATGACATGGATCGCGGTCTGTCGGGTTGGATCAACGGTTTTATCGGCGTGCTGATCTTTTCCGGTTCGCTGCCGGCAACGAGGCTTGCTGTGATCGGTTTCGATCCGCTGTTCCTGACGGTCGCCCGCGGCACGATCGCCGGTCTCCTGTCGCTTCTCCTGCTTCTCGCCTTCCGGCAGAAACGGCCGCAAAGCAGCGAGATCGTCTCGCTCGTCATCGTCGCGCTCGGCTGCGTCCTCGGTTTTCCGCTGCTCACCGCACTGGCGCTGCAGCATATCTCGTCAGCCCATTCGGTCGTCTTCATCGGGCTTCTACCGCTTGCAACCGCGATCTTCGGCGTCATTCGCGGCGGTGAACGGCCAAAGCCTGCCTTCTGGATTTTCGCCATCCTCGGCAGCCTTCTCGTCACCGGTTTTGCTCTGGCGCAGGGCGGAACGGTAGCCTCGATCGGCCTCTCCTTCGGCGACTGGCTGATGCTAGCGGCGATCATCGTCTGCGGCCTCGGTTATGCCGAAGGCGCAGCCTTGTCGAAGCGGCTGGGCGGCTGGCAGGTCATCTGCTGGGCGCTGGTCATTTCTCTACCGGTCATGTTGGTCGGCGCGCTTGCGCTGATGCCGGAGACATTCGCAGGCGTCGGTGGCCCGGCCTATGCGGGTCTGGCCTATGTCTCGCTCTTCTCGATGCTGATCGGCTTCATCTTCTGGTATCGCGGCCTCTCGCAGGGCGGCACCGCGACAGTCGGCCAGCTGCAGCTCATCCAGCCGTTTTTCGGTCTGGCACTGGCAGCGCTCCTGCTCGGCGAGCAGGTGACCTCCTCCATGTTCATCGTCACCCTCGGCGTCATCCTCTGCGTCGCCGCGGCGAAGAGGTTTGCGCGGTAGGCGTGGCGAGCGAAGGCTTGGCGTCTGGCTGATCTCCCCCCTTGTGGGGGAGATGCCCGGCAGGGCAGAGGGGGGCGCTTCGCCACACACCCATTGCCAGCCGAGTTCGCCGTATCACCCCCCTCTGTCACTTCGTGACATCTCCCCCACAAGGGGAGAGATCAGTCGGAGCGTTCGGCGCCAACAGCAAGAAAAACGGCGCGCCCCCACCGGAGGCGCGCCGCATAAAAGCCCTTGGCAGGCTTCCTCGAAAACCAGTCCTTACAGAGTTGCGCCCAGCTTGCGCAGGTCGGCCAGGATCGGAGCCTTGGGCAGCCAGATCTTGTCGTATTCGGCAATCACCTTGCCCGCATCGGCGACCTGTACATCCTTGACCGCGATGACCTTGCCGAACTCGTCGAGCAGTTTTGCTTCGTTGGCGACGGTCGCATCGATCTGGGCGTCGAGCGCTTCCTTGGTCAACTTTGTGATCAGCTCACGGTCGGCGGCCGGCACATCCTTCCACACGCGGCCGGAGGCAAGTGCCACGCAGGGCATGAAGATCGCGTTCATCTTCAGCATCGTCTTCGAAACCTTGTCGAAGCGTTGGTTCCACGAGAAGTCGAGATCGGCCTCGAGCCCGTCCACCTGGCCGTTCGACATCGCGTCGAACACCTGCGGCGTCGGGATCGGGGTCGGCGCGGTGCCAAGCAACTGGTAGAAGTCGCGATAGGCCGGCGTCGTGTTGATACGCAGCTTCATGCCGTTCAGGTCGTTGATGCCGCCGATCTCCTTGGCGGTGAAGACGACGCGCATCGTGGTGATGCCCCAGGCGAGACCCAGCGTGCCGGTTTCCTTCGGCAGGACGTCGAGCATCTTCATCGCCAGCGGATCACGCACCAGCTTTGCCACCTTTGCGGTGGAATCGACGACATAAGGCGCGTTGATCGCGGCAATCGAGGGAATGCGCGAACCGAGTTCGGCGGTCATGATCCAGCCGAAATCGAGCGAACCGGCCTGCATCTGCTGCATCATCACCGCTTCGGTGCCGAGCTGGTTTGCCGGGAAGACGGCGAGGTCGAGACGGCCCTTGGTCTCGGCCTTCAGCATTTCGCCGACCTTCAGCGCCGCATTGTTCCACGGATGGCCGGGCGGGGTGGTGATGCCGAGGCGGAAGGTTTTTGCCTCCTGCGCGCGTAGCACGTTCGGCATCGAGAGCGTACCGGCGGCAACGGCGCCGGCTGCCGCCATCGTCGAGTTGCGGAGGAATGATCTGCGGGTAACGGTCATGGTCTAATCCTCTGGAGTTTTATGGTTTTGGGGCAGTTATCTGACGAAATAGGTCGACAGGATCGGAAAGATCGACAGAAGCACGAGCAGCACGCAGGAGGCGAAGAAGAAGGGCAGGGTGACGATAAACATCTTGCCCGGTTTCGCCCCCGTCACCGCCGAGGCGACGAAGAAGCACAGGCCGACCGGCGGCGACAGGAAGCCGAGCACCAGGTTGACCGTGACGACGACGCCGAAATGGATCGGGTCGATGCCGTAGACCTCGGTCGCGATCGGCAACAGGATCGGCACCGTCATGATCAGCCCCGGCGCGCCGTCGATGACGGTGCCTATGACGAGCAGGATGACGTTGACGAGAAGCATGAAGGTGATCGGGTCGGAAGCGATCGTCTGCACCCAGGCGGCGACATTCTGCGGCACCATGCCGTAGACCAGAACCCAGGAGAACACGGCGGCGGCGGCGACCAGCAGCAGCACGACGGCGGAATAGATGCCGGCTTTCAACAGCATCAGCGGCAGGTCGGAGAATTTCAGGTCGCCGATCCAGTAACGCCCGACGAGAACCGCCGCGACCACGCCGACGGCGGCAGCTTCCGTCGCATTGGCAATGCCCGCCATGATCGAGCCGACGATGATGATCGGGATGGACAGCGTCGGCAATGCACCGAGCACGATTCGGAAACGCTGTTTCAGCGTCATCACGTCGCCGCGTGGGTAGTCGTAGCAGAACCAGCCCATCAGCGCGATGACGACACAGAAGATCGCGGTCAGCAGAATGCCGGGCAGCATCCCAGCGGTCAGCATGTCGCCGACCGGAACCTGCGCCAGGACCGAATAGACGACGAACATGATCGACGGCGGAATGATCGGCCCGAGCATACCGGCATAAGCGGTTAGCCCGGCCGCAAAGGTCTTGTCATACCCCTTCTTTTCCATCTCCGGCACCATCATCTGCGCCATGATGGCGACCTGTGCCGTGGCCGAGCCGAGGATCGAGGAGACGAACATGTTGGCGAGCAGGTTCACATAGGCAAGCCCGCCCTTCATCGCGCCGACAAAGGCCATGGTCATGTCGATGATGCGGCGGGTAATGCCGCCGCCATTCATCACTTCGCCGATCAGCACGAAAAGCGGAATGGAGATCAGGCCGTAATTGTCGACCCCACCGAAAAGCTGAACCGGAAAGCTGGCGAACAGAAGCGTATTGCCCGTCGCCCAGATATAGACTGCCGCCGCCATGCAGAGGCAGAGCCCGATCGGCACGCCGACCAGCATGAAGAAGGTAAAGAAAGCGGTCGTGACCATCAGTTGACCCCTTCTGCATTGGCAAATGCAAGCCGCTGCCGTTTCGGAGCGAACTTCATTTCCTCGACGAGATTGGCGGCGGTATGGATCGTCATGGTGACGGCAAACAGCGGCACGACGAGGCTGATCGCCCAGACCGGCCAGTTCAGCGTCTGGGTATATTCGGTATAGAGGAAGTTGAAGCTCTCGCCGGCATATTCCTTGGCGTCGAAGCCGGCAGCCGCAATGCCGATCGGGTCCATCCAGTTCCAGCACATCACGCCGAGCCCGATGGAAAACAGCATGGCAAGCAAGGTCGCGAAGGCCTGCAGGCGTTCGGCATTCTTCCTCTGCAACTTGTCGCTCAGGAGCGTCACGGCGAAATCGAGCCGCAGGCGGGTGAGAGCCGAACCGCCGATGAAGGTGAGCCAGACCATGGCGTAAACTGCCGCCTCATCGACCCAGTAAAGCGGCATGCCGCCATAACGGGTCACCACATTGAGCAGGATGAGGAAAAGCACCAGCGCCATGAAAAATCCGACAAGGAGCTTTTCCACGGCAAGCACGCCTTCCGACAGTCCGATGATTGCGCGTGCGGCTATAGGAGGCGAACCGGGCGGCAGCCCGTTCTCCGTCAAGGCAGTCGTCATAATTTCAGTTCCCTCTTTATTGGGTATAATGTAGATTTTATACATTTCGAGAGTCAACTGGCTTTTCGATGGAAATGGTGTAGCGGGGTTGCATGGCCTTAAAACTGAAACACAAGACGCTTTCCGGCGCCCTCATCACCGAAATCCGCCAGGCGATCCTGTCCGGCAAATATGCCGGCGGCACGCAGCTGCGGCAGGACGCGCTGGCTGAAACCTACGGCGTCAGCCGCATTCCGGTGCGCGAGGTGCTGTTCCAGCTGGAGGCGGAAGGGCTGGTGAAAATCCTGCCGCAAAAGGGCGCGATCGTCTCGGAACTGTCGCGCGCCGAAATCGACGACGTGTTCGACTTGAGGATCATGCTGGAGCCGCGGCTGCTTCTGGCTTCCGCTCCGGCGCTGAACGAGAAGGATCTGGCCGAGCTCGACGAGCGTCAGGCCGATTACGTCAAGGCGATCGCCTCGGGCGAGCGGGATGAATACGGCCGGCTGAATGCCGACCTGCACATGGCCATGTATCACCGCGCCGATATGCCAAGAAGCCAGCAGATCGTCGCCTCGCTTCTGCAGACCAGCGACCGCTATACCCGCCTGCAGCTTTCCAACGAGGCGGCGATGGAAAAGGCGATGTTCGAACATGCCGAACTGATCGGCCTCATCCGCGCTCGCCGATTTGAAAAGGCCGGCGAACTGCTCGTCACCCATATCGGTTCCGTCCGCGAAGACCTGATCAAGGTCGTCGAGGGCAGGGGATGACAAAGGTTCAAGGAGTTTAAAGGACGGCCAGCGTGATCTCGCGGCAACGACGTGACGTCAATCTATCGCCCGACCCCGTTCTAAAGTTAACGGCAGTCGCGTCCTTGGCGGGGCTTTTGGCAGACCGTGACGGATAAGTCCAATCCAAAAACGACGTGACATGGCTCGGCCTCTGTTCTCGTCGGCGGGCCGAAATTTGACTTTCCGCCTCCGCTCCATTATCTAAAGCTTATCGATATTTTTCTTGCCGAGATTTGGTTACTGCGCGAATGGCACCGCGTATTGAACGACCCTCCCTTTAAAGCATCGTTATCATCATCCGCGGCGCTTTGGCGTTGCGGTCCCTCTATGTTGCTATGAAAGGGTTCATCATGACCACTGGCACAGTTAAATGGTTCAATTCCACCAAGGGCTTCGGCTTCATCCAGCCTGACAACGGCGAAGCTGACGCATTCGTCCACATCTCCGCTGTCGAGCGTTCGGGCATGCGCGAACTCGTAGAAGGCCAGAAGGTCTCCTTCGATCTGGAGCGCGACCGCAAGTCCGGCAAGATGTCGGCCTGCAACCTTCAGGCTGTCTGAATTGGTATCCGCTTTCGTGTGACCACGGATGTACCGGCACTGTCGAAAGCATGGGGCCACAGGAGGTCAGGCAGCTGCCTGGCCTTTTTTATTGCCGTTGAAGAGCGGATCACGCTGTCGATGGTGCTCAAATGGCGCTGTAGCAGTTTCAGGTCTGTACATCCGGATTTGGGAAAATAGGTCCGGACTTCTGATCGAAGCGCCACGGCGCACAAACCGAGGAAGACAATGACCGAGCATCACAGCAAAGCACGACAGATTGCCGAGAAGGCATTCGACAAGACACAGGCTTCGAGTACTGCCGGCAACCGTACCCGCGATGAGCTCGATGCAGTTACCAAGGCCCGTCAGGAAAAGACGTCCCGGTTGCGCGAGGCGCGTCTCGCCATGGAGGCGCAAAACGCGGCCGACGCGACCGTCCGGAAAACCTGAGCGGTTTCGAAACAGACCTGCTTGAAGCTGGTCGTGAGCGGCATTGACGCCTGTTGTGAAGAGAAGGAAACAAAGACATGAACAGCACGACAACTGCTGC
Organism: Aliirhizobium wenxiniae; assembly: GCF_014201355.1. GTDB lineage: Bacteria > Pseudomonadota > Alphaproteobacteria > Rhizobiales > Rhizobiaceae > Neorhizobium > Neorhizobium wenxiniae. Next base: position 483,657 of record NZ_JACHEG010000002.1, on the reverse strand, counting down.
GTTGACCGTTGAATTGACACCGACCCAGATCAGGGGATTGAAGCTCGCAAAATTCGGCGACCTCCACCCTCAGGACGGGAAGCGCTGGACCCATCTTGGCGCCACCGAAACCTACGCGAAATCCGATCGCTTCAAGGAGCGGCCGCTGAAGGTAAAGTTCGCGACGACCGCCACTCTCGAACAGCTAACGGGCTACGGCCTTCTCAAGGGGCTTGACCCCGATGCCGAGGCCGGCGAAACCCCGTACGGAATAACCATGGCGGGCAAGATGTGGCTGCTGAAGCACAAATGACGACAGACGGCGCCTCATCAGGCCGCATTGGGCGGGATTTTGATGACGCCCTTGACGACAACCAGTCTTCAGACGATCCGGGTGTTGCTGACCTTCCGGATTGCCAGGCCTGTGGCGCCTGCTGTTCCTATTCCTCCGAATGGCCGCGCTTCACAATGGAAACCGATGAAGCTCTCGACTTGGTTCCGCCGCAGTTTGTTGCTGCGGACCAGCGGGGTATGCGGTGCGAGGATCAGCGATGTTCGGCGCTGTCCGGCCGTGTTGGTGAGAGTACCTCATGTCTGGTCTACGAGGTTCGTCCCGACGTATGCCGCGCTTGCGCCCCCGGAGATCCCGAGTGCAGGACCGCCCGCTGGGCTTTCGGTTTGAAATAGGCGCAGTCAAGTCGATCAGGGGCAGTTGATCGGCCAAAAGCCAGCGTCGAGTGCCTTGACGAGCGCCGCGCTCCTCACTCCTCCCGAGATGCCCATCTGCGTCCGAAGACGCTGCAGCATGGCACCGATATTGAGCTTCTTGCCTTAAGTTGCCCGTAACGGATAGGTGCCAATGATATGGGAGATATTCTTCAGAGGCTGTTTCATGTCCAATTCGCAAGAAGATCCGAACAGGGCTGCGGCCCGCATCCGCCTCTTGCAGAAGCATGATGCCGCGCTGCCGCGGCTGGCGGCATTGATGGAGGAGATGCAGGCTCACTATGAGGTGCCGTGTCCTGCGCGTGCGGAAATCATTGCCGGGCTGCAGGCGAGGCCGCAAGGTGCAGAAATTCTCGTCGCTGAGCAGCAAGAAAACGTGATTGCCTTATGTGCATTCAGTGCGATCTATCCGGGACCGGGCTTGAAACCGGGCATTTTCCTCAAGGAGCTTTATGTCGGCAGAATGTCTCGCGGTCTCGGCGTCGGGCGGGCCCTGATGCGGGAACTTGCCGCCTTGGCCGGCCGGCAGGGATTGTCGAGGATAGACTGGACCGCAGACGCGCAGGACGACAGGCTTTTGGCATTTTATGATGAGATCGGCGGCGTCGCAAAACCGGAGAAGCTGTTCTACCGGCTGGATGGCGAGGCGTTGGCAAGGCTTGCTGGCGAAGCGCCCTGAAAAAAACGCGTGGCCCGGCTTGAGGTTTCAGGCCTCAGGCCGGCTCACGTCCCGCATCCGACCTGTATTCCTCTCCCCGCAAGGCGGCGATTTCGCCATGCTCATATTCCGTTGCGTGGACGGATCGCATCCATAGCTGAATATGCCTCATGCTGGCTGCACCGGCAGCGCGTTATTGTGCCCCGACAGGGCTGTGCGGGTAGATGAAAGGGTGCTTCGATGATTCGAAGTAATCTCCCTCATATGGGGTATGACCCGTTTACAATATAAGGTATGGTTAAATTCTAGTTAACTATTGGGGGAGTGCATGGAAAAGCTTTTTCGTCACCTTCAGCTGCCTTGCGGTTTCCTCAAGATGTTGCTCGCGTCTGCCTTTGTTGCTTGCGCTAGTCTGATTTCAGGCGATGGGGCGTGGTGGGCTGCCGGCTTTGGTATTGCCTCTCTCGTCTTCATGCAGGTCGGCTACTTCGGTGCCGTCGTCGCCCTGTCCTTCGCGGAAAAAAGCCGTAGAAGATAATTTCCGGCTTCAAAACAGAGACCATACGAGTGCAAACAGGCCTGTAAGCCAAGCTATGGTCAAAACCGCGACGCAGACCAGAAACAGCTTTATGCGCATTCTTCGTCCTCCAGTTGGAGAAAATAGGCCAAATGCCCGGTTCGGCAAATCTATTTTAGAGTCCGCTTTTATTCTTTTCCGTCACAGTTAACTGGCCGCTGATGACAGGGCGTGTTCTCCGCGCCGGGGTGCGCGAACGGCTGGCTTAAAGCCGATGTCTCCAGAATTGTGATTTGAAAATAAGCACGCGAAATATTGATGATAAAATGTGCAGGGAGACTTGCGCGGTTGGCGATTTGTCGTTTTCTATGGGTCAATAACAACCAGCAGGGGAACATGATGCTGACTCGTAGATATCTGACTAAACTGGCCGCCCTGGCTACGGTGGCTTTGGGCACCGGTTTCTCCGCCCCGGCCTTTGCCGAAACCAACATCAAGTTCACGCTCGACTGGAAATTCGAAGGCCCGGCCGCCGGCTTCCTGCTCGCCGTCGACAAGGGTTATTTCAAGGAAGAAGGTCTCAACGTCACGATCGATACCGGCAATGGTTCGGTCGAGGCGATCCCGCGTGTCGCAACCGGCACCTACCAGATGGGTTTCGGCGACATCAACTCGCTGATCAAGTTCCTCGACGAGGACCCGTCGCAGAAGGTCAAGGCGGCGATGATGATCTATGAGCGCCCGACCTTTGCAGTCGTCGGCCGCAAGTCGCTCGGCGTTACCACCGATCCGAAGTCGCTCGAAGGCAAGAAGCTTGGCGCTCCGCCGCCGGATGGCGCATTCGCCCAGTGGAAGGCCTTCAAGCAGGTGGCCAAGATCGACGACAGCAAGATTACCATCGAGTCGATCGGCTTCCCGGTTCGCGAGCCGATGCTGGCCAAGGGCGATGTCGATGCCGTCTTCGGTTTCGCCTTCTCGGTCATCCTCAACCTGAAGGCGCAAGGGATTGCCGACGACGATATCGCGACCATCCTGATGGCCGAGCACGGCTTGAATCTCTATGGCAACTCGGTGCTGGTAAATACCGATTTTGCCAAGGAAAATCCCGAAGCCGTGAAGGGTTTCATGAAGGCGCTGGCCAAGGGCTTTGCCGCCGCAGTCGCCAACCCGAAGGAAGGTGTCGATGCCGTTCTGAAGCGCAACGAGACGCTTAACCCGGATATCGAGATCCAGCGTCTGAACATGGCCAACGCCATGAACATCAAGACGCCTTATGTCGTTGAAAACGGGTTCGGCGGTGTCGACTTGGCAAGGCTCTCCGCCTCCATCGAAACGCTGAAGATCTCGATGGGGCTAAAGGGCGCGATCAAGGCCGAACAGGTCTTCGACGCCAGCTTCCTGCCAGAAAAGGCGGAGCGGATGCTGCCGTAAAGTAGCGCTCGTAGCTCTCGGCTTTGCCCATCACCCTAACCCTCTCCCCGCATGCGGGGAGAGGGGACTTGCCCTGCTCAATGCTGGAGAGGGACATAGAGGTCTCGGCTTGTGTCCTTCTCCCCGTCCTAACGGGTAGAGGGTGCCGGCAGGCGGATGAGGGGCAGCACCGACACCAGCCGAATGGCGGGCAGCCGCAAATACCAAATCGAAAGAACACCCCATGGCACACCTCGTTTCCATCGATGATGTCGACATGCGTTATGGCGGCGCGGAAGGCACGCTTGCGGTCTCCGGCCTCGCCATGCGCGTCGACAAGGGCGATTTCGCCGCTGTTGTCGGGCCGTCCGGCTGCGGCAAGTCCACGCTGATGAAGCTCGTCACCGGTCTGCATATCCCGCAGGTCGGCACCGTCATCGTCGCCGGCCAGCATGTCACGCAGCCCGTCTCGATCGTCGGCATGGCCTTCCAGAACCCGACCATGTTGCCCTGGCGCACGACGCTGGAAAACATCCTCCTGCCGCTCGAAATCGTTGAAAGGCACCGCCACCGTCTGCGCGCCAACAGACGAGAATACATCGAAAAGGTCGAGCATCTGCTTGAACTCGTTGGCCTGAAAGGGTTTGGCGCGAAATTCCCCTGGCAGCTTTCCGGCGGCATGCAGCAGCGCGCCAATCTGTGTCGCGCGCTCATCCACGAGCCGGAACTGCTGATGCTCGACGAACCTTTCGGGGCGCTCGATGCCTTTACCCGCGAAGAACTGTGGTGCGTCATCCGCGACCTTCATGCGGCACAGGGTGTCACCATCGTGCTCGTTACCCATGACCTGCGCGAAGCGGCCTTTCTGGCCGACAAGATCTTTGTCATGAGTGCGCGTCCCGGCCGTATCCTGAAGGAACATCGCGTTCCCTTCGAGCGGCCGCGTGATCTGGAAATCATGTATGAGACGAGGTTCAACGACCTCGTACATCAACTGCACGGCGAGATCGCGCAGGCGAGGGCGGTAGCATGACCATCACGACAGAGAATTCCACCGCTCCGGCGATCGTCGCAAAACAGCCCGCCCGCATCAATTGGGTCAAGGCAGCACCCTGGCTTTTCACGCTTGGCCTATTTCTCTTCTGGGAACTGCTGGTGCGCGGCCTCGGCACGCCGGTCACCATCCTGCCGGCCCCGAGCCGCATCTTTCAGGCGGTCGTGCAATACTGGTCGCCGCTTCTGAAGAACTCGGCGCAGACGCTGTTCACCACCACGCTCGGTTTCGGTCTGGCGGTGGTCGGGGGGCTGGCGATTGGCCTGTTCATCGGCTGGTCGAAGACCATCTATGCCGGGCTCTACCCGATCATGATCGGCTTCAACGCCATCCCGAAGGTCGCCGTCGTGCCGATCCTCGTCATCTGGTTCGGCATCGGCACCATTCCGGCCGTCATCACCGCCTTCCTGATCTCCTTCTTCCCGATCGTCGTGAATGTCGCGACGGGTCTGGCGACGATCGAGCCGGAGACGGAGGATGTTCTACGGGCGCTCGGAGCAAAGAAGCTCGACATCATGCTGAAGGTCGGCATTCCGCGCTCCATGCCCTATTTCTTCGGCTCGCTGAAGATCGCCATTACGCTTGCCTTTGTCGGCTCGGTCCTGAGTGAAACAGTCGCCTCCAATTACGGCCTCGGCAACATGATGGCCTCGGCCCAGAGCCAGTTCAACGTGCCGCTGGTCTTCGCCGGCCTTCTGGCGCTCGCCGTTGAAGGCATCGCCATGTATTCGCTGATGGCATGGATCGAACGCCGCATGACCGGCTGGGCGCACCGCTCGACCATGGCGAACTGAAACTAAATGCCCCGGCGATTTTCGCCGGGGCCCATCGGGGGCATTGTCTTCGAGGCGGGGTTTATACCGGCAGCGGAGCAGCCGGGTTCACCAGCTTTTCCGCCCGCAACTCGCGCCAGAAATCGGCAGGCACGATTTCCTTCAGGGCAGCGCTGTCCTCGGCGATACGCGAGGGCTGGCTGGCGCCGGGTATGACGGCTGCAACGGCGGGGTTGGCGAGCGAGAACTGCAGGCCGGCGGCCTTCATGCTCACCCCGTGGCGATCGGCAATCGCCTTGATCCTGGCGATCTTCGCAGCCATGTCAGGCTTGATCGGCGCATATTCGAAATTCGGCCCGCCGACCAGAGCGCCGGAACTGTATGGCCCGCCGACGACGACACCCAAGCCCCGCTCGGCCACCATCGGCATCACCCGCTGCAAGGCCTTGTCATGGTCGAGCAGCGTGTAGCGACCGGCAAGCAGGAAGGCATCGGGCTTCGGTTCGTCCAGTTCCAGAACCAGCTCGATCGGCTCGACCTTGTTGACGCCAAGCCCCCAGGCCTTGATCACCCCTTCGTCGCGCAGCCGGTCGAGCGCCTTGAAGGCGCCATTGCGGGCCTCTTCGAACTTTTCCAGCCACCGGTCGCCCCAGAAGTCCTGCGCCAGATCATGCACGAAGGCGATCTCGATATGGTCCGTCTTCAGCCGTTTCAGGCTCTGTTCGATCGAGCGGAGCGTGCCGTCATGGCTGTAATCGTTGACCACCTTGTTTGGTAGGCCATGGCTGAACACACCTGCCTTCTCGCCCTGCTCGCGGGCGCTGACATCCTCGAGCTCGTCGAGAATATAGCGGCCGACCTTGGTCGAGATCACATACTCACCACGCGGCTTGTCTTTCAGCGCATCGCCCATGCGGATTTCGGCAAGGCCTGCGCCATAAAAAGGAGCGTTGTCGTAATAACGGATGCCGTCGGTCCAGGCGGCTTCCACCGTGGCGCGCGCCTCATCCTCGGGAATATCGCGAAACATGTTGCCGAGCGGGGCTGCGCCGAAACCGAGCCTGCTCGGCAGAATATCCTTGAGTGCCATGGGTTCTATCCTTGTTTTCAGGGGTGTCAGCCGAGATCGACGGGAGTGACCACATAGGCGGTCCGCTCGGCGAGGCTATTGATCTTTGAAGCGTAGTTTTTGAAATGGGGCGTCTCGCGATGGGCTTCAACCGCGCCCGCATCGATATAGAGTTCGTCGAGGATGAAGCGCTCGGGATTGGCCCGGTCCTGCCAGACATCCCAGCGCAGATTGCCCGGTTCGGCACGGCAGGAAGGTGCGGTGTCGGAAAGTAGCGCCTGCAGTTCAGAGGCCTTGCCGGGCAGGGCGGTGAGGATGGCGACGATTTTTGTGTTGTTCTCGATCATGGCGTCTTCCTTTTACTGAAACGGAACCGGGGGCGTGGTCTCTCAGGCCGCCCCCGGACGAGATCGGCCTTTCAAACACCCTGCCTGCGATCCAGCGCCTCGATCAGTGCCGCAGCGATCGGGTGGTCCGAGCGTGGGTTCTGGCCGGTGATCAGTTCGCGGTCGATAACGACATTCGGTTCGAAATCCACCTTGGTCTTGCTTACATCACCACCTGCCGCCGTCAGCGCCTCGATCATGTTGAAATAGAGCTTGGCATGCAGAATATAGTCCTCGACGACCTTTTCTTCCGTGTCGGAAAAGACTGTCATCTTGTAGCCCGCATATTGCCAGCCCTTGGCCCATTCGCGGGCCTTGGCCTCATCGCCGGCCACCAGTGCCGAGCGGAATTCGCGGGCATGCCGCATGGCGGCAACCGTCGCCATCGGGCCGTGGCACAGATAGGCGGAAGGCTTGCCCTTTTCGTGGAAATGCCGTGCGATTTCGCCCATGTCGGGGTCGATCATCAGGTCAACGACCGGACCCTGGCCGCCGGGAACGAAGATAGCCGCAAAATTGTCGAGCCCCTGTTCTATTGCGCCGCGCAGGGTTAGGCCGCTGTTCATCGACGTGTCGTTTGCCCAGAAGGCCCTGGCCTTTTCGTAGGCAGAAACATCGCCGCCGAAATGTTCGGCGCTGTCGGATGCCTCGTCCATATGCGGCTTCGCTCCGTTCGGCGTTGCCAGCACGACCTCGTAGCCTGCATTGATCAGCGCCAGCATCGGCACCACCGTTTCGTTGAGATATTGGCCGGTCGCACCGGTGCGGCCGTCTTTGGTTTCGATACGGGTCGCATTGGACCCGATGATAAGTACCCCGTCCGTTTTGGACAGCCTGACGATGCGCCTCCTCGACACATTTCGGAAATTTATTTAATTTATTCCAGGCATAATCCATGCGTTATAACTGAATAGGCGTTGTGCTTGAATGAGATACGACCTCAACCTGCTGCCGGTCTTCGTTGTGCTGATGGAGGAGCGCAATGTCACCCGCGCCGCCGAACGCCTCGGCATCACCCAGCCGGCGCTGTCCAACACGCTCAACCGGTTGCGCGAGACCTTTCGCGATCCGCTTTTCGTGCGTGAGCGATACGGCATCCGGCCGACCGAACTCGCCGAAGAGATTGCGCCGGCGATTGCCGAGGCGCTGGCGAAACTGGATGACGTCATTCTCGGCCAGCAGGATTTCGACCCGTCGAGCGCTGAACGCCTCTTCACCATCGCGCCCAACGACTATGTGGAATTCGTGCTGGTGCCGGCCATCGTCGAGCGGCTACGGCAGGTGGCGCCCGGCATCCGCCTGCGGTTGACGCCCTTCGGCAGCGATATCGCCGAGACGGGCGTGATGTCCGGCACGACGGCGATGGTGCTCGGCCGCATGACCGATCCTCCGGATAATCTCGTCGTCCAGCATCTGATGGAGGATGGACTTGCCTGCGTTGTCCGTGCCGATCATCCCGATATAGGTGACAGCATCTCCAAGGAGCAATATGAGCGGCTGAAACATGTCAACATGCTGCCGCCCGGCCGGTTGCGCGCCGGTCTGTTCCAGTCGCTGGAAAGACAGGGGCTGAAGCGTGAGGTGGCGGTGTCAGTCACCCATTTCCTCTCCATCCCGGAACTTGTCGCCGTCACTGATTACTGCACCACACTTCCGGCATTGATCTGCCGGCGTATCGCGCTCGATCCGCGGCTGAAGGTGCTTCCCCCGCCAGTCGATCTCGGCACTTTTCCCGTCCAGATGGCCTGGCATGTCCGCCACCGCAACGACCCGGCGCATCGCTGGCTGCGTGGGTTAATCGGGGAAGTTGCCGGGGAATTGGCGCGCTGAATATCAGCATGCCCTCATTCGAATTCTGCACATTTCTGGTATTTATATCAGCGAGGAGCAACGGATGTCCGAAAGTCTGGGCAAACCTTGAAAAACAAGCTCGATGAGGGGCAGCTGAACCTGCCATAACCGATCTTTCATAGGTATCGGATATACGGACGCCGACCAGTTACACCATTCCTGAGGGCATGAAAGCCTTGGACGATAGCAGAACGATGTTGCAGGCCGCCCGGCTGATGGAAGCCGCCGGCGTTTGCGTGGCCGTCTATGACGAAGGGGACCGGCTGCGTTATGCCAACCGCGCCTTTCGCGCGGCATGGTTCATTGAAGAAAGCGAACATCCGCTCTGGTCGGAGCTGATGCGTCGCAATTTCCACGCAAGGCGCGGCACCGTCATCAAGGTAGAGAACTTCGAGGCATGGCTGGCGTCCACCATCTCCCGGCGCGGCAAGGCCGGTTTTCGCGCCTTCGAAACCGACCTCCACGATGGCCGCTGGCTGTGGATGACAGAGACGACGCAGGATGACGGCTGGATGCTTTGCGTGGCGAGCGACATCACCTCCATCCGTCCCGACGAGCGTGCCTTGCGGCAGGACCGCGACGACGCGATCAAGGCCTCCCATACCGACGAACTGACCGGCATACCGAGCCGCCGTTTCGTCATGGCCAAGCTTGCCGACATGCTCGCTGCTCCCGCTGGTGTGGTGGAGGACGAGCATGGTTCTGTCGGTTGTGTCGCGGTGCTCGACATCGACAATTTCAAATATATCAACGATCGCTTCGGCCATTCGGTGGGAGATGCGGTGTTGCGCGATTTCGCCACCACCCTGCAACAGCATGTGCGCAGGACGGATGTCCTTGGCCGCGTTGGCGGCGAGGAATTCGTCCTCATCCTGCCCAATACCACGGCGGAGGATGCCGAGGTGATCGTCGGGCGCATGCTCGAGGCGGTCAGGCTCTCGCGGCCACTGCCGGAGCAGACGAGTTTCCGCTACACTTTTTCGGCCGGCATCTCCTTTGCTGAACGGGGTACGAAAGCGGATGAGATCTATCGCCGCGCCGATCTGGCGCTTTATGCGGCCAAGATGCGCGGCCGCAACCAGATCAGCCTCGATCCCGATATCCGGCTCGGCTGAAACGGGTCAAAGACCACGCGCGACCGCCGGTTCCTTCAGGGACGGCAGATGCCGCCTGATATGCTCGCCCAGCATTGCCGCGGCGGATGACGGGCGGTTTTCGGAAAATTCCAGCGCAATGCCGATCGTCGGCAGAAGCGGCAGCCCATTCTCGACGATGTGAAGATCCGGCGGCACGGCTGTGCTGGTCAATACGCTGACCGCATGTCCGGCGCGGGTAATGGCGATCAGCCCGGCAAGGCTGTCACTGGCAAAGGCCACCCGGTAACGGCGGTTGACCGCCTCCATCGCATCGCAGGCGGCCCGATAATCGAGTGTTGTCGGAGCCGATAGCGCGAGCGGCAGGATGTCGCTGGACAGCACCGGCGTGTTCGGCCGGTCCGCCACCCAGACGAAGCGTTCACGGCGGATCACGGCAGCATCCTGCGCATCTGGCAGAGAAACCAGTGCCATGTCGATCTGTCGGCGCTGGATGAGTGGCCGAAGCCCGATCGTCGGACCGCAGACCAGCCTCAGTTCGACCTGCGGATTGGCGGCGCAGAAGCTCTTCAGCAGTTCCGGCAAAAAGGCGATCGAATAATCCTCGGGACAGCCGAGGCTGACCGTGCCCTTAAGCGCGACGCCGCTCATATCGGCGAGGATCTCGTCATGCCGGGCGATCAGCTGCTGGGCATGGGCGAGCAGCCTTTCGCCTGCTGATGTCAGCCGCACACCGGCGCCGGTGCGCTGCAGAAGCGGTTGGCCGACCTCAGCCTCCAGTCGCTGCATCTGCATGCTGAGTGCAGATTGGGTGCGCCCCACCTGGGTGGAGGCAAGGCTGATCGAACCCGTTCGGGCAACGACCGCGAAATTCTTCAGAAGCGCGAGATCAAGCATGGCAATATCAGAAAAATGGATATCGGATTAAAATACTATCAATTGGACTGAGGTGCCAGTGGCTTGTTACCCTCCCGGCCAATCAATCACAATGGGGAACCGTCATGGAAAACGCCGCCAGAAACCTCACGTCGCGCAATGACGATCCAGCCTTCTGGGCCGATGCCAACAAGCATCTGACCCGCTACGGCGGCGCCTTCGAACGGGTCATCATCGAACGCGCCGAGGGAAGCTTCGTCTACGATGCCGATGGCCGTGCCATTCTCGACTTCACCTCAGGCCAGATGAGCGCCGTGCTCGGCCACACTCACCCGGATATCGTTGCGACGGTGAGCCGCCAGATGGCGTCGGTCGCGCATCTGTTCTCCGGCATGCTGTCGCGCCCGGTGGTGGAGCTGGCAGCAAGACTCGCAGCGCTCGCCCCGGGTCTCGACCGTGTCCAGTTGCTGACGACCGGTGCCGAATCCAACGAGGCGGCGATCCGCATGGCGAAACTCGTTACCGGCGGGCATGAGATCGTAGCCTTCGCCCAGAGCTGGCACGGCATGACCGGAGCTGCGGCTTCCGCCACCTACAGCGCCGGTCGCAAGGGATATGGCCCGGTCTCGGCTGGCTCCTTCGTCATCCCGGCGCCGAATGCCTATCGCCCGCGCTTCAGGAACCCGGATGGATCGAACGACTGGCAGGCCGAGCTGGACGATGCTTTTCATCTGATCGACAGCCAGTCGACCGGCAATCTCGCCGCCTTTATCGCTGAGCCGATCCTGTCGTCCGGCGGCATTCTCGAACTGCCGCTCGGCTATCTCGCGGCCCTGAAGAAGAAATGCGAAGAGCGCGGCATGCTGCTCATTCTCGATGAGGCGCAGACCGGCGTCGGCCGCACCGGCAACATGTTCGCCTTCCAGCGTGACGGCGTGACGCCCGATATCATGACGCTGTCGAAGACACTCGGCGCCGGCCTGCCGCTTGCCGCTGTCATGACAAGCGCGGAAGTGGAGCAGAAAGCATTCGAGAAGGGGTTCCTCTTCTACACGACCCACGTATCGGACCCGCTGCCGGCTGCTGTCGGTGTGACCGTGCTGGATGTGATGGCGCGTGACAATCTGGTCCAGCAGGCGATAACGCGCGGCAAACGCCTGAAGGACGGGCTGTTGGCGCTGCAGCAGCGTTTCGAATGCATCGGCGATGTCCGCGGCCGTGGTCTTCTGCTCGGGCTGGAAGTGGTGACCGACCGCCACACCAAGGCGCCCGGCTTCGAGCTTGGTGCGAAGATCATGGAAGAAGCGATGGTTCGGGGTCTCTCGATGAACATCGTCAAGCTGCCCGGCATGGGCGGCGTCTTCCGCATCGCTCCAGCATTGACTGTTTCTGACGCCGAGATCGACCGCGGCGTCGAGATCATGGCCGATGCTATAACGGCGGCTCAACGCTAGCCGTTGGCGGCATGCCGCTCGGAGCTACGGCCGGGCGTAAACCTCCAAATGACGAATATCGACCGTATCCTGCCCAGGCGGCAGGATACGGCATGCGGTGATGAGCCGTGTCCTGATCTCTGTGGCATCCTCAACGGAGCGTTTCACACACAGCGCCACCCTCGCCATTGCGTCTCGCTGAATAGCCTCCCAGCGGAGGCGATCAGGTCTTTATCGTTTTCGGTGACCTGCGGAGGAATGGCCGTTCCACGAGGATCCAGCTGAAATAACCAGCCATATAGGCCAAGGGCAGGCTCAGCGCGATCATCATGGCTGGTGATTGGACGCCAGCGAAATAGAGAAGGGCGCCCGAAATCGGCCAGCCATATAGATACACTCCGTAGGAAACGTCATCGTCACTGTTTATCCGCGATATCACCTCTGATTTTACTGCAAAGGAGAACCAGAAGATCAGATAGCCGCCAAAGACGGCGAAAGCTGCGATTTCGAAGTGTTCAAGGAACATCATCACAACAAGAGCGGCGGTGCTGGCAATGGCAAGGCTTTTGGTGAACGGAATTTCCCGGCGGAACAGATAGAAGCATGCGCCGACAGAGAAGTTCGCAAACAGACGGACGCTTTCGGAATAATAACCGGTGAAAAATGCGATCCTGTTGGGGATCTGGATATCCAAAGGCATCATCGTCATGAGGAGCAGTGCCGCCGATATCGCAGCAAAGGCAAAGCGTTTTCGGCTCAGACCGACGAGGCCGACGAGCAAGGCGAATATGTAGCAACGGAATTCGTAAGAGATCGTCCAAAGCGAACCGTTCAGGATTTCATAGGGTAATCCTATGAAGCCGGGTTGCGAGGGGCCGTGAAGCGTTACGATTTCCAGGGTGAGGCGAAGCAGATCACCCATCCCGTAATAACCGATTGCAGCGCCTGTCAAAGGTGCAAGCGCCAGGCAAATAAAGACCGCGACCAGATAACCCGGATAGATACGGAAAGCGCGTTTTTTCAGAAATGAAATTGGGTTGCTGGAGCGGTCATAACTTTGAGTGATCAGATAACCGCTAAGAAGAAAGAACCCGTCCACGGCAAGCTCCGCGAATGTCCGCGCTCCAAGCGCGCCAGACAATATTTCTCGGGATCTATTACCGTCGATGATCTCTGACGCGTGAGAGACTATTACGAGAGAAGCAAACAGCAGTCGAAGAAAACCAATGTTGTTGGCATGCAGTGTCTGTTGCATAATATACCCGCTTCATTAATAATATAAATTCTTATTGTTTTGCGGGCTGAAAGTGTCAAGTTCAGTATACAAAATCCTTTTTATAGCATTAATGCCGGTGCCCTGAGCTGCGTCAGCTTGTGAGCCGGGCCGGTTTCAGCATGCTTTCGAGGAGGGCGGCCATGATGGCCGAAAGCGTCATTGCTGCGGGAGATATCCTGATGATCCGGCGTGTCTATTGCCAACTGCGGGCGGAGGGCTGGGAGGACGGCGGAGAGCCCCGGCGTCTGGCTGCCAATCTCATCTATCTTTACAGGATCGGCGTGAGACAGGAAAATCAACTGCTTGAGCTTGCGCCCTATCTCACCTGAGGCGGCCGGGAGCCTGGTATTCCCATTGCAGAACAACGTCTTGAGTCCCGATTATCGTTAATTAAGCAAGTTTGAATGTATGGCGACACGAATAGCGCTTCTTTGCGTTAAATGCCGTCATGCTAATATTCGATAGAGCCAATCGCAGCATCGTTTCCGACCCGGCTGGCAACTTCGGGATGATGACTGCGCTCATCCTGCCCATGTTGCTGGGAGGCGCCGGGCTGGCGGTCGACACCGCCAATCTGATGGTTTCGAAACGCCAGTTGCAGGAGGCGACGGATGCCGCGGCCCTTGCTGTTTCGGGTGCTATGGCCAACGGTTCCGATACCGCGGCCGGCCAGAAGCTTGGCAAGGATTTTCTGGCGGGCCAGTTGGCCAATTATATGAACACCACCGACACAGCGACGATCAAGAACGCGACGACTGTGGCAATCGTCACCAACACGGACGCATCGACGGGGGCCAAGAGCTATTCGGTCTCGGTGACCTCTTCTGCCAATATTCCGCTGACGCCGCTTACCAGTTTTTTCGCCGGGCGAACCTATCCCGTGAATGCCTCGAGCAACACGATATCGGGCACGGGAAGCGGTACTGGGGCTGACGGAGCGGCGGCGGCAAGCAACGGCATATCGATGGAAATCCTGCTCGATGAATCGGCTTCGATGGCGGAGAACACGACGACGGTGAAGGGCACGAAATGCGTCATCAACCTGCTCGGTATCTGTATCGGCCAGCAGACCGTTTATGTGACCAAGGTGGAGGCGCTGAAACAGGCTGCAGCCACGATGTTTGACGCGCTCGACAAATCCGATCCCAAGACCCGCTTTGTCCGCACCGGCACGATCTCCTATACCAACGGCATCAAGGGGCAGTCGGCGGTCGCCTGGGGAACGACGGCTGCAAGGAATTACGTCAATGCCATGACGCTTAACCCGGTTGGTGGAACGGACGCTACAGCGGCAGTTACCACCGCGACCTCCAACATCAAGAGCAACATCTACGGTACCGACACCGAGAGCGTCGAGCAGGCCAAGAAAGGTAACAAGACATCGGATCGCATCATGATCCTGATGACCGATGGTGATATGACCGGCAATAGCGTGGACTGGAGCCCGAGGCTCGACCAGAACGTGCGTGACGGATGCGCGGCAGCAAAGACGGCCGGAATAAAGATCTACACCGTCGCCTTCATGGCGCCGATCAAAGGGCAGGAACTGTTGAAATACTGCGCCTCGGCAGCTGGCAACTATTACGAACCCAACACGATGGAAGCACTGGTTGCATCGTTCAAGTCGATTGCAGACAACGCGATCAAGCCGGTGAACCGGCTGACCAACTAGCCTGCCTTCAGCATTCCTCCCGCGTCACGCGGGAACCGGACGGCGACCTTCCTGTTTCTAACCTTCAGAGGCACAAAGGAAAGGAATGCACATGGTTGAGGCACATGGAGAAAAGACGCATGCTCTGGAACTGGCCGAGGAATATCGCAGGCTCGGCGGAACGCGGCTTGCCAAGCTCGACGATAATTTCGTCACGACCCGAAAGTGGGACGACGAACCCGAGGAGGCATCACGCTTCTGGCACGACCGGGTGGAAGTTCTCGATGACAAGCGTCAGGCGGAAGTCGTCACCCATCTGAAATCGATGAATTCCTGACATTTCGAGATGGCAGGCTCCCAAGGCGAAAGCCGCCATTGCCCGGGCAGACCCAAATGATCCGCCCGGGCAAATGGTTGGGTCGGGAAGGGCTAGAACACCGCCAGATATTTCAGAAGCGAAATGATGCCGATGATGATGACGACAACCCGCACGATCTGGCGGACCTTGGCGTCAAGCGGCAGCATGTTGACAAGATAAAGTACCAGCACGATCACGAGGAAGGTGATCAGGATGCTGATCAGAAGCGACAAACCCATAGCCCCAGTCTCCATAATTTGCGGCGCGTCCTGCGCCGATCACGAAACTGTAATTATGAGACGATGCGGAAAAGGAAAGGGTGCTCAATAAGATAGTGTGGGCGCTTTATCATTCGGTGTGGCCAGGCACTGATGTTTCGGCTTGTTCGTCGCCTGCTATTTCCCATATTGGGCAAAAGGCCCGATGTGCCCGATGGAGACATGCTTGTTCCACTTCGACAACTCCTATGCCCGCCTGCCCGACAGGTTTTACGCCTCGGTTTACCCCGAGCCGGTCGAGGGGCCGAAGCTGATCGTGTTCAACGAGGCTTTGGCGAAAGAGCTTGGCGTCGAGGCCGATCTCTCCGATCCGGACCGGCTGGCGGCGACATTTTCCGGCAACGTGGTGCCGCAAGGGGCTATGCCGCTTGCCATGGCTTATGCCGGCCACCAGTTCGGCAGTTTCGTGCCGCAGCTTGGCGACGGTCGTGCGATCCTGCTTGGCGAAGTGGTGGATCAGGGCGGTATTCGCCGCGATATCCAGCTTAAAGGCGCAGGCCCGACGCCATTTTCACGCCGTGGCGACGGCAGGGCAGCTTTGGGGCCGGTGCTGCGGGAATATATCGTGTCCGAGGCCATGGCTGCGCTCGGCATTCCTGCAACACGGGCGCTGGCGGCGGTGACCACAGGCGAGCAGGTTTATCGCGAGACGGTGGAGCAAGGAGCCGTTTTCGTTCGTGTCGCGGCAAGCCATGTGCGGGTCGGCACTTTCCAGTTCTTTGCTGCACGCGGCGACACGGATGGCATAAGGGAACTGGCCGACTACGTTATCGACCGGCATTACCCCGAGCTGAAGACGGCTGAGAACCCGTATGCGGCACTGTTGCAGTCCGTGGCATTCCGGCAGGCGGATCTGATCGCGCGCTGGCTCGGCGTCGGTTTCGTCCATGGGGTGATGAACACCGACAACATGACCATATCCGGGGAAACGATCGATTTCGGCCCTTGCGCCTTTCTCGATGAATACCATCAGATGAAGGTGTTTTCCTCGATCGACCATGGCGGCCGTTATGCCTATCGCAACCAGCCGGGCATCGGCCAGTGGAACATCGCCAGACTGGCGGAATGCCTGCTGCCGGTCATCGACCAGGATCAGGACAGGGCAGTCGACGCGGCGAACGAGGTGTTGGGAGAGTTCGGCGAGCGATTTCAGGCGGAATGGATCAGGGTGTTCAGGGCCAAGATCGGGCTTTCAAGTGAAGCCGATGGTGATGGCGAACTGGTTCAGCAACTGCTTTCGGCAATGCAGGATCAGGAAGCGGATTTCACGCTTGTTTTCCGCGGCTTGGCAGATGCGGCAGAAGGGCTGGACGAACGGTTCCTGAGCCAGTTCGCCGATCCTTCCAAGGCTGTGGAATGGCTGGGGCTGTGGCGCGACCGGCTGGCGCTGGAGCCTCAAGATGACGCTCGCCGGGCAGGTGCGATGCGGGCCGTCAATCCGGCGATCATCCCGCGTAACCATCGCATTCAGGAGGCGATTTCGGCTGCCAATTACGGCGACTTTTCTTTCTTTGCCCGACTGCTCGCAGCGCTTGAAAAGCCCTATGAGGAGCGTCCCGGATTTGCCGATTACATGACGCCGCCAACAGCTGAAGAAAGGGTAACGCGAACCTTCTGCGGAACCTAGTCCTTCAGAAGCGAGATGGCGGCTTCGATATCCCGAACGGCCTCCGAACCGAGCGGCAGGACCGGGCGCGGCGGCTGGGCTTTGGTGATGCCCATGAGGTTCGCTGCCGCATAGACCACGCGCAGGCTGCCATGCGTTTTGAACAGCTGCCAGAGAGGGTGGAAGGAAGTATCCAGCCGTGTCGTTTCTTCCACGTTGCCGCTGATCGCCGCGCTGGTCAGGGCCAGCGACGGCTTGGGGAATAGACCGGCGACGACGCTGTACCAGCAATCCGAACCGGCAAGCAGTGCATGCGGGCACTCCCAGTCACCGCTATAGCCAATGGCGAAATCGGCCGGCGTGGCGGCTCTCAACCGTGCGATCTCGCCTGAAAAATCGCCGCCCTTGGGCAGCGGCATCTTCACGGCGCTCACATTGGCAAGGCCGGCCAGGCGCTCGATCAGTGCCTCGCTGAAAGAAAAATGCGTGGTCGAGGGGTTGTTGTAGATTGAAAGCGGCAGGTCGGTTGCGGCGGCGACCGCTTCGAAATGGCGAAACGCCTCTTCCTCGGTGAGCGGCGTGTAGGAGACCGGCGCAAGAAGCAGTGCCTGGGCGCCGGCTGCCGCCGCATCCCGGGCGAGCGCCACCGCATCGTCGGTGCGCAGCGTGCCGACGCCGACGATCAGCGGGAGCCTGCCGCCAACGCATTCGACCGCGGCTTCCACAGCCCGACGCCGTTCCTCACGGGAGAGGTACATATAGGTTCCGGTGCTGCCGAGCAGGCCGATCGAATTCGTCTTCGCTTCGACAATGCGAGAAAGCAGTCGCTGCAGGGCATCGGTATCGACGCGGCCGGCTTCGTCCGCAGGCGTCAGCGGGAAGGCGGAAAGGCCGGTAAAGGCGGGCGGTGTGGTCGGCATCGAATTCTCCGGCGAAACGAACAGGCGGCCACTATGAGCGATTGCAACACGATCGCAAGGGCTTGAGACCGTGGGAACAGGGGGCGCCGCGACTTTTTACGAAAAACATCGGAATAGGAAAATAATCCTTGACGGCGTGACGGTGCTTTGATAGGGTTCAGGCATAGTCGAAGAGCTGCGCTTGAAGGCACAGGCTTCGAAGGGCGTGCGCCTGTGTTTGCGCGTCAGGCCTTGTGCAATCATTCTAATCCGACATTGCGATACGGGAACGAAACGCTGCAGCCGAAGAGGCTGGTGGCGATTTGCCTGTGCGCTTCATGGAGCCTGCCATGGATGAGTTCGACAGTTTCGATCCGGGCCTGTTCGGCATCTGGCGGGATCGCGCGGCCTATGGCGACGAGATGCCGACGGAGGATGTCGCGCTGGCGGATGAAGTGCGGATTGCGCTGGAGATCAAGTCGGCGGATGGCGGCGTTTCTGCGAGCGACGAATTGCGCAAGCTATTAAACGACATGACGGTGGAGATGCGCGAACAGTTTTCCACCTTCAGAAAGATGCGCGAGAGCGCGGCCGGGGCGCTGACGGATGGCGACGACGCGGCGCAAAAGCTGGCGCGCGCCGACGTGAAGGCGGCGACCGACGCAATGAGCCTGATCGTGCGCACGCTCGAAAAGGTCGACAGTCTTCAAAGGCAGCTGGCGCGGGATCGCGAGATCGAGGCCGAGCGCGTGGCCGATGAGGGCGGTTATGGAGAGGCGAAAGACCGCCTGCAGAGGCTGATAGCGGACAAGGCGGATGAACGGGCCAAAAGTCTTCTTGCTACATGGATCCGAAACGGTGCTGCCTCTGATGCCGAGCCTCGACGAGCGGGCACCGATCCGCCATCGGGCACGGGCTGAGCGTCGTGCACGGGCATCCGACGCGAGGCGTCTCGCCAAGCAGAAAAATCGTATCGCTGCCCAACATCAGGCAGGCATGCAGGGTATCGACGAGCAGCATGAGAGTGAATGCATGGCGGTCACCAGCGCGGAAAACATATTGGCGCGAGGGGCAAGCCATGCGCATGAAATAGAGACGGCTGAAGCATCTTCGACAGCGGCGGCGCAACCTTCAGCGGTCGTCGAGGTGGAAGGGCTTGTCGTACCGGCACGGTTCGTCTCTCGCTATGAACGGGACTGGGACGTCAACGGTCGACCGGAACAGAGGCCGCCCGCAGGTGACTGGCGCACCTGGTTGGTCATGGGTGGACGCGGATCGGGCAAGACGCGGGCCGGGGCCGAATGGGTGCATAAGCTGGCTTCTGCTGAGGAGCGGTCCAATCTGAGGATTGCGCTGGTGGCGGAAACGTTGGGTGACGCCCGCGAGGTGATGATCGACGGCGTATCCGGTATCTGCCGGATTGCGCGCGGGAACTCTCCGGACTTTGAAATCTCGCGGCGTCGGCTTGTCTGGCCGAACGGAGCGGTGGCGCAGATATTTTCCTCCGAAGACCCCGAGGCGCTGCGCGGGCCGCAGTTTCATTATGCCTGGTGCGACGAGCTTGGAAAATGGAAACATGCGGAAGAGACTTTCGACATGCTGCAATTCGGCCTGCGGTTAGGGACCGATCCGCGCCAACTGGTGACGACGACGCCGCGACCGGTGCCGGTATTGAAACGGCTGATCGCCGATCCTTCCACCCGGTTGGTCAGGATCGCGACCGGCGACAACCGGAAAAACCTGGCGCCTGGTTTCATCGAGGCACTGGAACGCCGGTATGGCGGCACGAGGCTGGGCCGGCAGGAACTGGCGGGCGAACTGATCGAGGACCGCGAGGACGCGCTGTGGCGCCGCTTAGAGATCGAGGCCTGTGTGATCCGGGTCGTACCGGCATTAAGGCGGATCGTCGTTGCGGTCGATCCGCCCGCAGGCATAGGACAGAATTCCTGTTGCGGCATCGTCGTGGCCGGGCTGGAACCGGAGGGGCGTGCCGTGGTGCTGGCGGATTGTTCCATTGAGGGCGCAACGCCCGCCCAGTGGGCGCAGTCTGTCGTGAAGGCCTATCGGCGGTTTGCTGCCGACAGGATCGTCGCCGAGGTCAACCAGGGCGGCGAGATGGTGACGGCGATGCTTCGAAGCGTCGACGTCGCACTGCCGATCACCATGGTGCGCGCAACACGCGGAAAGTTTCTGCGTGCCGAGCCGGTGGCGGCGCTCTATGAACAGGGAAGGGTGGCGCATGCAGGGCGGTTTATCGAACTGGAGGACCAGATGTGCGATTTTGGTCCCGATGGGCTGTCATCGGGGCGTTCACCTGACAGGCTGGATGCGCTGGTCTGGGCGCTGACAGCGCTGGTGCTGGAAGGGCAGGGCGAACCGCGGGTGCGGGGGATATGATGCAATGCGCTTTAGAGCGTACAGCTTTCGGCAAGGTCCTTGTAAAGTCGAGCCTCTGTCTGCCTTCTCAGCGCTTCACCGTTGCGGCCCGGCCCGAAACACCGATCGCCTGGTCTTATCTGTTCGGCGAGGAGTGCGGCGCGCTCGCGATAGAACAGGCATTGTTGTTTTCGCGGCAGTGACGACAGCCGCAAGAGAGCTTGTTCGGATTGTTGCATTCGGCGTGAATGCTCGGCTTGTCGCGGGGCGCAGGATGGATCCATGGCCACCCTGACCAGCATGCTTGCACCAAACAAAAGCACCGTTCCCATAAGGACCGGTGCCACGTAGTTACGCCATCCGGACATCGGCGATATCCGGATGGGTTATCTGGCTCAGCGCTGGTTCGGCTGGCGGGAATTGTTTTCCTGCATCTGCTTCCATTCGGATTCCATGCGATCCAGGATTTCCTGCGGGATCGGTTTCGAAGGGGCTGCCTGAGCGGGCTGCGGCATCATCATGATCTCCTTTTTTGTTGCGCTGCACCATCATGGAAAAGCGTCGACATAACGTCGCATGGCCATATTGGTTCCATAGCCCGAGGCAAAAGTAAATTAGCCTTTAAGTCGTTAAAACGATTTAGTTTTCTTAAACCGATTGAAAGTCGCAACAAGGTGAAGGCGAGCGGTAAATGGGTAAGCTTAACAATGCGGCGGAACGTCGCATTTTCTTCGACGAGGTGCGTAAGAGCCTGTTTTCAGGGCGTTTGAAATGGCGCGAGGTTAACGGGCTCAATAAGATTCTCGACGGATGGACGAAACTGAGCGTGGCCGCTCGAAAGTCTGCGGGTGGCGACGATGCGCTGGCCTATGTGCTGGCGACAGCTTTCCATGAGACAGCAGCGACGATGCAGCCGGTGCGTGAGACGCTGGCGCTCGATGATGAGGAAGCGATTGCCCGGCTGGAAAAAGCCTTCAAGGCAGGTCGGATTCCCGCGGTGAAGATCCCCTATTGGCGCCCGGATGCCGAAGGCAGGACCTGGCTTGGCCGCGGCTTCGTGCAACTGACGCATCGGAGAAATTACGAGGCGATGTCGGCACTGACCGGGATCGATCTCGTCTCCGAGCCGGGGCGTGCGATGGAAATGGGCGTTGCAGTCGCGATCCTTGTCAGTGGCATGCTCAAGGGTTCGTTTACCGGCCGCAGGCTCGGCGATTATTTCGCTGACGGCAGGAGAGACTGGACCGGTGCGCGAAAGATCGTCAACGGGACGGATCGGGCGGAACTTGTGGCGGGATACGCCAAGGCATTTCGGCTGGCTTTGCCGAGGCGCATTGATGCGGGCGGGGACGCGTGTTAGCAGGCAACCTGTCCGAATGAGGTGCTGCGGAGTTTCGATGATACGCCATATCGTGTTTTTCACGGCCACGTCCGAAAATCTCGAGGATGTCCGGGCAGGGCTTTCGATGCTGACCGCAAATCCGCATGCGTCGCTTCTGGAAATCGGCACGAACGTGAAGACCGACCAGTGGGACCGGGAAGTCGATTTCATCGTCTACGGCGAGTTCGAGGACGAGGCGGCGCTGGCAGCCTACAAGGCGCATCCGATCTATCATAAATCGACTGAAACCGTGCGGCCGCTTCGCGAGATGCGCATTGCCGCAGACTATGACAGCGACAAGGCGGTAAAGACGCCGCTCAGGTAGGCTCAAGTCTTACCCAAGAAGGATCACAGGAATGAAATCTCCTTTTCGCCTGCCGTGGCTTTCCACGGGGGAACGCAAAGCCGTGTCTGCAGATCAGGGGACGGGCGGCGAGCCCGTGGCCGAGGTGAAGATGGCGGGGGGCGTCGCGTCCGCTTTTGCGGTGCTTGCGAGCGAAGGAACGCCGCATTGGTCCGGCAGGTCCTATGCGGCGTTGGCGCGGACAGGGTTCATGCGCAATCCGGTGGCATATCGGGCGGTGCGGATGATTGCGGAGGCGGCGGCCGCTGTACCGTGGCTGGCTTACGAGGGCGCTGCGGAAGTTGCGGATCATCCGGCGCTCTCACTGCTTCTGCGCCCGAACGGACGGCAGGGCGGACCGGATTTTTTCGAGGCGCTCTACGGGCATCTGCTCCTCTCCGGCAATGCCTATGTCGAACCGTTGGCGATCGGCGGCAGTTTGCGCGAACTGCACCTGTTGCGGCCCGATCGGGTGAGCGTCGTCGAGGGGCGTGATGGCTGGGTGACGGGGTATGATTATCGCGCAGGCGGAGGAACGCGCAGGCTAGCGGCTGAAGCCGAGGATGGGCGGCTTTCGCTGCTGCACTTGAAACTGTTTCACCCGCTCGATGACCATTCCGGCTTTTCGCCGCTTGTCGCGGCGGGGGCAGCACTCGATCTTTCCAATGCGGCGGCGGGCTGTAACAAGGCTCTGCTCGACAATTCCGCGCGGCCTTCCGGCGCACTCGTCTATCAGCCGAAGGATGGCGGCAATCTTTCGGCCGACCAGTATCAGCGGCTGAAGGACGAGCTGGAGGCGGGGTATTCCGGCGCCGTCAATGCCGGTCGGCCCCTGCTGCTTGAAGGCGGCCTGGACTGGAAGGCGATGGGGCTTTCGCCGAAGGACATGGATTTCATCGAGGCGAGAAACGGTGCCGCGCGCGATATCGCTCTTGCCCTGGGTGTACCGCCGATGCTGATCGGCATTCCCGGCGACAATACCTATGCCAATTACCAGGAGGCGAACCGCGCCTTCTACAGGCTGACCGTGCTGCCGCTGATTGCGCGGACTGCCGCGAGCTTCTCCGCCTGGCTTTCCGAGATCTTCGGGGAATTGCGGCTGGAGCCGGATCTCGACCGGATCGCCGGGCTGGGTGCGGAACGGGAAGCCTTGTGGGCGCGGGTAGGAGCGGCGGATTTCCTCTCGGACGAGGAGAAGCGCGAGGCGGTGGGTTATTGATGGAAAACCGCCGCGGGTGTGATTTGTAATACGCCGTATTACAAACTCGGAGGATACGATGGCTGAAAAGGCAAAGTCAGACAAATCGGCAGAAAAGCCGGTTCTATCCGATCCGATCACCCTGCGCGTGCCGCAGGACATCTGGACGATATCGAGAAGATCGCCGAAACGGCCGATCGCAGCCGCAGCTGGGTGATTGTTCGGGCGCTGAAATATTACCTCATGGCGGAGGGGGCGGAAATGCTCAGTATCCGCCGGGGGCTTGAGGACGTGGAGGCCGGACGAACGGTAGACGCGGAAGAGTTCTTCGCGGAACTTGATTGCCTCAACCGCGAGGATGCCGCCTGATGCAAGTGCGCTTCTCTCAGGAAGCGATCGCTATGTCGAGAGGTAACGGCACTATCTGGCCCAGTTTGGCAGGCGTTCTGCCGTGGCCTTTTCGGATCAGATAAAGAAGGCTGCTCGCCTGATTGGCGATCATCCCCATGTCGGTGTCGTCGTCGCACCTGCAGATGACGTTCGCCGGTTCGTATCGGCACCCTATAATCTGGATTACGTAATTCAGCTTGATCGCATCACGATCGTCTCGGTCCTGCATGGCAGGCAGGGACCAGCTGATCTTGATAAGGATGACGACGACGCATTCGAATAATGCGCTTTGTATCTTTGGGTGAAGAGGCTGTGGAATGAGCGCCTTCACTCAACCCGTGAAGTGCCGGACTCAACCTTTCAAATTTATCGCCCAAGCGATTCTGAATATTGGTGAAAGTCTCGACGACTTTGGCGGTAACAGAATGCCGCATGTGGTTCTGCACGCCTTGAGCGTTCGCCCGAACGGAGTGGCGTTCGATCATTGCAGCGCCGAGCGCCGTCCCCTCTAACGGACAAGGAATTAACAATGGCTGACCTTGGACATGATCCGGGCGCGATGTTTGGCGTCTTGGCGGCGAAGACGGCTGGGGCTTTTGCCGGGGCCGGCGTGTCGCTGATCTATCTTCTGCCGAAGAGCCGGCGTGAGGCGGCAAGCCGTTTTGCGACGGGCATGACCTGCGGGCTGATCTTCGGTGGGCCGACGGGATTGTGGCTGGCCGAACGGCTCGGCCTTTCCGGCATGTTGTCGGGGGCGGAGACGATGCTGGCAGGCTCGGCGGCGGCGAGCCTTTGTGCCTGGTGGGTACTGGGGGCTTTGTCTCGCGTGGCGGAAAGATATGGCGGGCGGCGTTAGGCTGTCAGCCGTGGCTCTCGCCGCTGCCGTGGCTTCCTTCGCTGCCGGCATACATGGCGGCGTCTCCCAGCGCGTGGTCCGGCCTGTCGAGCGGTTCAGCCATGATGGCCTTTTTGAAAATGCCGGGCGGATAAAGGGCCAGCCGGATCGCGCCTGCGATCAGGGCGGTGCCGGATACGATGCCGAGTGCGATCAAAAAGAGCATCTGCATGTCGTCCTCCATTCAAGAGAGGCGCAGTGCAGGATACCGCGATGCGGGTCGCGGCTCAATCCTTAAGGCCCCTGCGGCCGGGTAAAGGTTTCATTCAATTCAGGAGATTTCCATGCACGCTGACCGCGGGCACCGCGCCCCCATGCGTATTCCGGCGCGCCCAACGGCACGCAAATTCGCCAATCTGGAACTGGCTGGCATTACCGGCGACGGCACGTTTTCCGGTTATGCCAGCGTCTTCGGCGAGGTCGATCTCGGCAAGGACAGGATCGAGCGCGGGGCATTTCTGAACTCGCTTGTCGCCCGTGGCGCGCCGGGGGTTCGGATGCTCTACCAGCATGATCCGAACGAGCCGATCGGCGCCTGGAAGACGATCCGCGAGGATGCCCGCGGGCTTTATGTCGAGGGTGTGCTGGCGCCGGGTGTCGGGCGGTCGCGCGAAGTGTTTTCGCTGATGAAATCCGGTGCGCTGGACGGGCTGTCTATCGGCTTTCGCACGGTCAAGGCGCGCACCGATGCCAAGACCGGCGTGCGGCGCATTCTCGAAGCCGATCTCTGGGAAATTTCCGTCGTGACCTTTCCGATGCTGCCATCGGCCAGGGTCTCCGACGTCAAGCATGCCCGGTTCTTCCGCGACCGGGAAACCGAACTCGTCCGCCAGATGCGGCGGGCGGCGAAGATGATGTTCACCTCAAGCTTCAAGGGAAAATCGATATGACGGAGCAGGTTATGCAGGCAAACAAGGTGGCGCCCGAAGTGAAGGCCATACCCGAGACGGTAACGGCGGCTTTCGACGAATTCATGGAGGCATTCGAGGCCTTCAAGGATGTCAACGACCGCAGGCTCGGCGAGATCGAGCAGAAGCTGACATCGGATATCGTGACCCGTGACAAGGTCGACCGGATCAACCGGGCGATGGACGACCAGAAGAAGCTTGTCGACCAGCTTGTTCTGAAGAAGGCACGGCCGCAGCTCGGATCGGCCCGTGGGGCCGAGCTGTCGCCGGACGTGGTGGAGCACAAGGCGGCCTTCGATGCCTATGTTCGCCGCGGCGACGAGGCGGGGCTGCGCGAGCTGGAAGCCAAGGCGATGTCGGCGGGCAGCGGTGCCGATGGCGGTTATCTGGTGCCGGACGAGACCGACACGGAGATCGGCCGGCGGGTTTCCGTCGTCTCGCCGATGCGGGCGCTCTCGACTGTGCGGACCGTTTCCTCCGCGGTGCTGAAGAAGCCGTTTGCCACGACCGGCCTTGCGACCGGCTGGGTGGCGGAGGCGGCGGCGCGGCCGCAGACCAATGCGCCGCAGCTGGCCGAACTGTCCTTCCCGACCATGGAACTCTATGCCATGCCGGCGGCCACTCAGGCGCTGCTCGACGATGCGGCGGTCGATATCGAGGCCTGGATCGCCGGCGAGGTGGATATCGTTTTTGCCGAACAGGAGGGCGACGCCTTCATTCGCGGCGATGGCGTCAACAAGCCGAAGGGATTTCTGTCCTACACAACGGTGGCCGACAGCGCCTGGAGCTGGGGCAATCTCGGTTATATCGCGACCGGGGCAGCGGGAGCCTGGAAATCCACCGGTCCTTCCGACACGCTGGTCGATGCGATCTATTCGCTGAAGGCCGGGCACAGGCAGAACGGCACCTTCATGCTGAACCGTAAGGTGCAGGCCGATATCCGCAAGTTCAAGGATGCCGACGGCAATTACATGTGGCGCCCGCCGGCATCGGCCGGCCAGCCCGCCACGCTGATGGGCTTTCCGGTGGCGGAAGCCGAGGAGATGCCGGATGTCGCGGCCGGTTCGTTGTCGATCGCGTTTGGCGATTTCCGCTCGGGTTATCTTGTCGTCGATCGGGCGGGAGTTCGTATCCTGCGCGATCCCTATTCGGCCAAGCCTTATGTTCTGTTCTACACCACCAAGCGCGTCGGCGGCGGGGTGCAGAATTTCGAGGCGATCAAGCTGGTGAAATTCGCGGCGAGCTGACGGGGCTTTCTGCTCCATCCCGATCAAAGTCTGCCTCTCACCCTAGCCCTCTCCCCTTCATCACGGGGAGAAGGTGCCGGTAGGCGGATGAGGGGCTTTTTACCCATCAAAGGATTCCGATGACCTATGCCCTGACCGATCCGCCTCTGGCGGAGCCGTTGACGCTTGCCGAGGTGAAGGCGCATCTGCGGCTTGATGGTGACGATGAGGATGCGCTTCTTCTGTCGCTCGTGAAGACTGCGCGCGATTTTCTCGAAGGCGAGACCGGGCTTTGCCTGATCGCCCAGGGCTGGCGGTTTTATCTCGACCGATGGCCGAAGGACGGGGTGATACGTATCTTGAAGTCGCCGGTGCAAGCGATTCAATCCGTTACGGTTTATGACGCGGATGGGGCGGCCATTGATGTTTCGCTTGAAGATCATCTGCTCGATGCTGCGGGACGCCCGGCAAGGCTGTGGCTGCGTGATGTGCCTTCGCCGGGCCGGGCCGTGAACGGTATCGAGATCGACTTTTCCGCCGGTTATGGCGAGGCGGGAACGGATGTGCCCGACACCCTGAAACGGGCGATGCTGATCCATCTCGGCCACATGTTTGCCTTCCGCGGTGTCATCTCCGCCGACCAGCAGCCGGCAGGTGTTCCTGACGGTTACGAGCGACTGATTGCCCCTTTCCGGATGCGGAGGCTGTGATGGTCGTCTTTTTCGATCCGGGCCAGATGACGGCACGGTTGTCGCTGGAAGAGCAGACGAGCACACCGGACGGGCAGGGCGGCGGCACGGTGAGCTGGATGGAGACTGCCGCCATGTGGGCGAAGATCGAGCCGGTGTCGACGAGCCTTGTGGAACGGGCAGGTGCCGAGATCGGCACGATCACCCACCGCATCTGGCTGCGGTTTCGTGAAGGGGTTTCCGCCGGACAGCGTTTGCGCAAGGGAGCACGGCTGTTTGCGATAAAGCTGGTGCAGGACCCGGATGAAACGGGGCGTTACCTGACCTGCCTCTGCGAGGAGGATGCGGCATGAGCGCGGCAAATGCTCTTTTGAAGGCGATCCACCAGCGGCTTTCCGGCGATGCCGGGCTGACGGAGCTGATCGGGCCGGACGGCATTCGCGATCGTCTGCTGGCACGGCCGAAACTGCCGGCGATCATCTTCGGCGAAATGGAGACGCGTGATCTTTCCACCGTGACGGAAGCCGGCGAGGAGCATTTTCTCGTACTGGAGATCTGGTCGGAAGGCGAAGGGCGAAAACTTGCCCAGGAGATCGCCGCGAAGGTGACGGCGCTTCTCAACGATGCGGATCTGACGCTCGACGATGCTGTGCTTGTGAGCCTGCTGAGGATCGGTACGCGCAGCCGTCGTGAGCAGAAGACCAGGTACTATCTCAGCGAGATACGGTTCAGGGCTGTGACGGAGTAATGGTGCCCGCCGTTCGGCGCGCTTTTCGGACAAGCGAGATCAAAAGGATGACCGAGCAGAGAGCGACAAGCGTGAGCATTATGGAGATAATGAGCGCGGTGGATACGCCGGTTCGGTCAAGCAGTGCGGTAAACAGGATCGGGGCGATGGCGTTGGCGATATTCTGCGGCATCATCAGCCGTGATGCCTGACGGCCGTATTCGCTCGGCGAAAACAGCGCCAGCGGCAGAAGTGCGCGGGCGACGACCAATATGCCCGAGCCGAAGCCGTAAAGTGCGACGAAAATCCAGAGGCTGACGGTTGACGGTGGTAACAGGAGGAGGCTGGTAAAGCCGGCAACCATCAGGCTGATCCCGCTGACCGAGGTGAGAAACGGATTGCCCCGCTTGCCGAGCAGCATATCGAACCCGCGCGCCGAAATGCCGAGCACGCCGCGCGCTGCGGCAAGCTGCAGGGCGAGTTCGGGCGTGGCGCCGGACTGTTGCAGCACTTCCAGAAGAGAAGGCGACAGGCCGAAGGTGACGAAGGAGGCGATTGCCGTTGAGAGCGCCACGAAGATGAAGGCTGCCTTCTTGCCGGCCGCAGTCAGCGGTACCGGTGCGGTGTTGGCCGATATGCGGGCCGCTTCGCGGGCGACCGGTTTCGGCAGGCCGAACAGATAGAGCGGCAGGCAGACGAAGACCTGCAATCCGGCGGCCCAGAGGAAGGTCGAACGCCAGCCGATAAGATCATGCAGCAGGTTGAGCAGCGGCCAGGAAATCGTCGGCGACAGGCCGGTGAACAGCATCAGGATGGCAATCGTGCGCTTTCCCTCGACGCCCTCGCGTTCGACCACGGCCGTGAAAGCCGGTGCATTGAGCGCAAGGGCTGCGCCAAGGCCGAGGATGATCCAGGCGGTTATGTAACCGATCACCCCTTGTGCGCTGGCCAGAACGCAAAGTCCTGCGGCGAAGAATAGGGTTCCGATGGAAAGTACGCGCGAGGCGCCGAAACGCTCCAGCATTCTGCCCGTCAGCGGGCTTGCGAAGGCGCTCGTCATCATCATGACCGAGAGGCCGGCAAAGACGATCTCGTTTGCAAGGCCGAGATCAGAACCGAGCTTGCGGCCGATGGCCCCGACCGCTTCGAATGTCGTGCCCCATCCGATCAACTGCCCAATGGCGAGGACGCTCACGGTTCTGACCGAACTGGGGGAATGAGGCATGGCGGGGACATCGCGAAGGGAACTGGCGACAACGGCTGTAGCAGGTCCTCGTAACAGCGGAAAGTGGCCTTGCGGCCGAAGACGACAAGCAATCAGGAAGGAATGGCAACATGGCAGCGCAGAAGGGCAGGGACCTGCTTCTGAAGGTCGATGAAGGCGGGACTTTCATGACCGTGGCAGGACTGCGATCACGACGTCTCGCCTTCAACGCCGAGACGGTGGATGTAACGGATGCGGAAAGTGTGGGGCGCTGGCGGGAATTGCTGGGTGGCGCGGGTGTCCAGCGCGCATCCCTGACCGGGGCCGGCATATTCAAGGACCAGGCGAGTGACGAGAAGGTGCGGGCCGCCTTCTTTTCTGCGGCGATCCTCGACTGGCAGGTGATCATTCCGGGTTTCGGCACCATCACCGGGCCGTTCCAGGCGACGGCACTCGAATATTCCGGCGAGCACAATGGCGAGGTGCGGTTTGAACTGGCGCTCGAATCTGCCGGTGCACTGGCATTCGGTGCGCTGTGATGGCCGGGGCTGTGGTCATTGGCAGCCGGGCCAACCGGCGACGCGGCGAGGTGGAGGCGGTACTGGACGGCGAGCGCCGCATCCTTTGCCTGACGCTCGGGGCACTGGCGGAACTGGAGACGGCCTTTGCGGTTGAAGACCTCAACCGGCTGGCTGCGCGCTTTTCATCCGGCAGGCTGAAAGCGGCCGACATGATCCGCATCATCGGTGCCGGTCTGCGCGGCGGCGGCAATCTTCTCTCCGATGACGAGGTGGCTGCGATGAGTGTCGAGGGCGGGATTGCGACCTATGCCGGCATTGTCGCCGACCTTTTGACGGCGACCTTTGCCGGGCGCGGGGAGGGCACGGCCGCAAACCCTTGAATGCCGCAGCGGGAGAGGGCGCAAGTGACGACAGGGCAGGCGCATCGGCGCCATTTCCCTGGGATGTCGTCATGCATGTCGGCTTCTGCCTGCTGCGGCTTTCCTCACGGGATTTCTGGGCACTGACGCCGGTCGAATTCTTTCTCATGGCTGGTGGTGCACGGCCTCGCACGATGGCGGTCGGCAGGGCGGAGCTGGATGCGTTGATGCGGGTGTTTCCGGATTGAGCATGAATTTTACCGAGGTCTGCCCCATGGAGTGAATAACAATGGAAAACGACGATACCAATCTGTCTGCAACGTTCGCCGGCGCGGAGGCACTGTCCGATGTGATGGCTGATCTGGAGGCGCGGTCGCAGCGTTTTGGGGCCGCGCTGACCGGAGCGCTCAGATCGGCAACGACGGGCGGCAAGGGCCTCGAGGATGTCTTGCGGGGGCTTGGCAACCGGTTGACGGATATTGCGCTCTCGGCCGGCCTGAAGCCGCTGGAAGGATTGCTCGGCAATGCCGTGGGATCGCTGATCGGGTCGGTGACACCGTTTGCCGATGGCGGGGTCGTTCGGGCGCCGAGTTATTTCCCGATGAATGGCGGCACTGGCCTGATGGGCGAGGCTGGACCGGAAGCGATCCTGCCGCTGAAACGCGGCGCGGACGGCTCGCTTGGCGTGGCATCGGCCGGCGGCGGGGCTGTGCCGCAGGTGGTCTTCAACGTGACGGCGACCGATGCGGCAAGCTTTCGCAAGAGCGAGGCGCAGGTTTCGGCCATGCTGGCGCGCAGTGTCATGCGTGGCCGCAGAGGGCTTTGACGGGAGAATGCGATGAGCGGATTTCATGACGTGCGCTTTCCGCTGCGGGTGGCGCTCGGGGCGAGCGGTGGGCCTGTGCGGCGCACGGATATCGTCAATCTTTCGAACGGGCGGGAACAGCGCAATCAGCGCTGGCGCGACAGCCGGCGCAGTTACGATGCCGGATCGGGCATCCGGTCACTTGCCGATCTCTATGCGGTCCTGGAGTTCTTCGAGGCCCGCCGCGGGCAGCTTTATGGTTTTCGTTTTCGCGATCCGGTCGACTGGGCCTCGTGCCCGCCGGGCGGAACGGTTGCCGCGACCGACCAGATCATCGGCACCGGCGACGGCATGACGGCGGCTTTCCAGCTGGTGAAGGCCTATCAGGACGCCGGCGGTGGCTGGACGCGGCGGATCGTGAAACCGGTTTTGGCAACGGTGCGGGTCTCCGTGGATGGCGTGGAAGCGGCAGGCACCGCCTGGTCGGTCGATGCAACGACCGGGGTGCTCACCTTTCTTGCCGGCCATGTGCCGGCGGCAGGCGCTCTGGTCGGGGCGGGCTTCGAATTCGATGTGCCGGTGCGCTTCGATATCGATCGTATCGATGTCAATCTCGCGCATTTCGATGCCGGGCGTATTCCGACCATTCCCCTGACGGAGATATTGGCATGAGGACGATCCCTCCCGCGCTGAAGACGCATCTCGACGGGCAGGCGACGACGACCTGCCATTGCTGGCGGGTGACGCGGCGCGATGGCGTGGTGATCGGTTTTACCGATCATGACCGGGATCTTGGCTTCGACGGCACGAATTTTCTGGCGGCGAGCGGCTTTGCGGCAAGCGAAAGCGAGCAGGCGTCCGGGCTCGGCGCGGAGGCCGACGAGGTTGCCGGCGGATTTTCGAATGCGGCGATCGACGAGGGCGATCTGGCGGCCGGGCGTTACGATGGCGCCCGGGTCGAGCTGTTTTTCGTCAACTGGGCAGCGCCGGATGAGCATATGTTGCTGAATGTGCGCGAGATCGGCGAAGTGGTGCGCGCCGGTGGCCAGTTTCGGGCGGAATTGCGCAGCCTGGCACACAGGCTGAACCAGCCGCAGGGCAGGCTTTACAATCGCCGTTGCGACGCGAGCCTTGGAGATGGCAGGTGCAGAATGGATCTTGCCGCCTGGCGCGGCGAAGGATCGGTCGTCGAGATGGTGGACCGGAGCCGGTTGCTCGTTTCGGGGCTGGCGCATTTCGCCGATGGTTTCTTCCGCCAGGGCAGGATCGTCTTTTCGGACGGTCTGTTCGCCGAGGTGGACGCGCATGGCAGGCGCAACGACGGCAGCGTGGTATTCTCACTCTGGCTGCCGCTTGAGGAGGATGTCGAGCCCGGACGGGCATTCGTGGTGACGGCCGGCTGCGACAAGACCATCTCGACGTGTCGGGAGCGTTTTGCCAACCAGCTGAATTTCCGCGGTTTCCCGCATGTGCCGGGTTCTGACTTTGCCTATTCCTATGTGGACGGCGAGCGGATCCATGACGGTGGACCGATCTTCGAATGAGCGGGGCGGCGAACAGGATGGTTGTACTGGCGGAAAGCTGGATCGGCACGCCTTACCGGCATCAGGGCGCGACGAAGCATGTGGGATGCGACTGTATCGGTCTGATCCGCGGTATCTGGCGCGAGCTTTATGGCAATGAGCCGGAGGCGGTGCCGGCCTATGCGCCGGACTGGGCCGAACGTAGCGGCGAGGACCGGCTGACGGATGCAGCGCTGCGACTGTTCGGAAAGGCGTTGCCGTTCGCGGAAGCAAGGCCCGGAGACCTGCTGCTATTTCGCTGGAGGCCGGATTGTGCGGCCAAGCATGCCGGTATTCTTGTCGCGCCGACCTATTTCATTCATGCCTATGAGCAGGTGGCGGTGACGCGTTCGGCGCTGGTGCCCTCGTGGAAGCGGCGGATCGCTGCCGTGCATCGGTTTCCGGGGACCCGGATTGATTGAAACGGCGATGAACTGGCGTATATTGCTGAAGTGGTGAGCGGGGGTGCAACCCCGGCCACCGTGGACTTACTTGGTAAAGTGGATCCGGACGGCTATTGACCAGCCCGTCCGGGTCACCCTCCAGATAAGCGTAAAGCCAATCGGCTTGAGCCTCATAACATCACCTCCGGGTTTGAAAGCAGGGCTTCTGCCAAAGTCGGTGGAGCCCGTCTCGACCGATGTGCCGCGCTGGCTGCGGCACTTCTGCTTTTGCTTCTAAACATTGATACGTTATTGCAATTTTAGCGCGCATCCAGTCGTGAAGACGGATGCGTGAGGAGAGACCATGGCTACTCTTCTTTTCCAGGCAGCCGGTGCGGCCCTAGGCGGCGTGTTCGGTCCGATCGCCGCGATTGTCGGACGGGCTGCGGGTGCTCTCGCCGGCAGTGTCGTCGATCGGGCCTTGATCAACGGAAATCGCACGATTTCGGGCGCGAGGCTGGGTACGGCCCGTATTCCGGGGGCAGACGAAGGCGCTGCCATCAACCGGCTTTACGGGACGGCGCGGATCGGCGGTACGCTGATATGGGCGACGCGTTTCGAGGAGGAGGTGACGCGTGAACGCACTGGCGGCAAGGTGACGGGGCCGCGCGTCGAGACGTTTCGCTACTTTGCCAATTTCGCCATCGGGTTGTGCGAGGGGCCGATCGCTTCGGTGAGGCGTGTCTGGGCCGATGGCCGAGAAATCGACCTGACTGCGATCGAAATGCGCGTCTATCGCGGCGACGAGGAGCAGCTGCCCGATCCGCTGATCGAGGCGAAACAGGGAGAAGGATTGGCGCCGGCTTATCGTGGGCTGGCCTATGTCGTCTTCGAAAGGCTGCCGCTCGATGCGTTCGGCAATCGTATTCCGCTCCTGCAATTCGAGGTGCTGAGACCGGTTGGCAGGCTGGAGGCGCAGATCCGGGCGGTAACGCTCATTCCGGGAGCAACGGAGCATGGATATCAGACCGTTCAGGTAACGGAGAGCACCGGTGAAGGCAGCGGCCGCATCATCAACCGGCATACGACGACGGCGCTGACCGACTGGCAGGCTTCGCTCGATGAGTTGCAGGCTCTTTGCCCGAACCTTCAGCGGGTGGCGCTGGTCGTCTCGTGGTTCGGCACGGATCTCCGTGCAGGGCACTGCCGGATCAGGCCGGGTGTCGAAGTGGAGGCGCGGCGCGATGAAAGCGATACCTGGTCGGCAGCGGGCATCGGGCGCGGTGAGGCCCACCTGGTCAGCCGGCGCGACGGCGCGCCTGCCTATGGTGGTACACCAAGCGACAGGAGCGTCAGGGCGGCAATCGCGGACCTCAAGGCGCGTGGGTTGAAGGTCTATCTTTATCCGTTCGTGATGATGGATGTTCCAGCGGGAAACGGTTTGCCCGATCCTTATGGCGGCAGTGAACAGGCGGCCTATCCCTGGCGGGGCAGGATCACCTGTCATCCTGCCCCGGGAGAAGCCGGGTCGGTGGACCGGACGGCGGTTGCTCGGGCCCAGGTGGAGGCCTTCAGCCAAGACAGCGAGGGTTATCGCCGCATGGTTCTGCATTATGCGGATATGGTGGGCGATGCGGGTGGTGTAGACGGCTTTATCATTGGCTCTGAACTGCGCGGGCTGACGCAATTGCGCGATGAGGCGGATCGGTTTCCCTTTGTTGATGAACTGGTCGAACTTGCCGGGGATGTCAGGGCGAGGGTCGGAGCGGAGACGAAGATAACCTATGGTGCCGACTGGAGCGAATATTTCGGCTATCATCCGCAGGACGATAGCGGCGACGTTTTCTTTCATCTTGACCCGCTCTGGGCCTCTCCGGACATCGATGCGGTTGGCATCGACAATTACATGCCGCTCGCCGACTGGCGCGACGATGACCTCGTAAAGCGTAACCCCGATGGCTTTGCTGCGCGCGACGACGTGACGGGCATGAAAGGGCAGATTGCTGCCGGTGAAGGTTACGACTGGTATTATGCCAGTGAGGCTGACCGGCAAAATCGCCTTCGTTCACCCATAACCGACGGGCTGGCGGGCAAGCCCTGGGTCTTTCGTTACAAGGATATCGAAAGCTGGTGGTCGAGCCTGCATTTCGATCGTGTAGACGGTGCTGAGCGGGCGACGCCGACGGTCTGGATGCCGGGAATGAAGCGCGTGTGGTTTACCGAACTGGGGTGTCCCGCGGTCGACAAGGGCGCCAATCAACCGAATGTCTTCGTCGATCCGAAATCGGCAGAAAGCAATCTGCCGTACTTCTCTTCGGGTGGAAGATCTGACAGCCAGCAGCGGCGTTTTCTTCAGGCGCACCACGATCATTGGCAAGGCAATACAGCGCCGCAGGGCATGGTCGATCCGGACCATGTTTTTGTCTGGACATGGGACGCGCGCCCGCAGCCGGCCTTTCCGGATGATCTGTCGTTCTGGAGCGACGGCAGCAACTGGCGGACCGGGCACTGGCTTAACGGGCGTATTGGCGGCACCACGCTTGCCGATGCGATTGCCGCGATCCTTGTTGACCATGGCATCGAGGATTTCGATGTTTCCGCAGTCAGCGGTGACCTGACCGGTTTCGTGCAGGCGGACCTCACTTCGGCGCGGGCCTTGATCGAGCCGCTGATGGAGGCCTTTCAGATCGATGCGGTCGAGGACGGCGGACGGATACGGTTTCGCTCGCGATTAGCCTCGAGCCTTGAACCGCATGAAATCAATGTTCTGGCTGATATCGAGGATGAACCGCTATGGACGGAAAACCGGGGGCACGACAGCGATTTCCCTGCAGAGACGGCATTGGGTTTCTTCAATCCGGTGCTGGACTACGAGCAGGCAAGCGTGCGCTCGCGCCCGGTTGTGGCCGCAGGCAAGCGGGTGCTGGGCTACGATCTGCCGGCGACGCTTTTTGAGGAGACGGCGCTTGCTGCGGTTGAAGCTGCCCTGCGGGCAAACCGTATTGCCAGGCGGACCGTGAATTTTGCGATTTCACCGGCCGACCAGGCAATCGGGACGGGTGACGCGATCCGGCTCGTTGATGGGCCTGATGGGATATTCGTGGTTGAGCGTATCGAAGACGGCGCGATCCGCCGGATCGAGGCGAGCCATCATGTGGCGGTGCCGCCTTCCGGTTCGCATGTGGCGATCAGCCGGGGCCACACAAGCGGCGGAGGCGTTTCCGATGCCTTTCAGCCCCTCCTGCACTTCATGGACCTTCCGCGCCTGACCGATGCCGCATCAGAAAGTTTCGCCTGCGTTGCCGGTTACTGCCGGCCGTGGCGGCGCATGGTGGTCTCCTCCTCGGCAACCAGCGAGGCATATCGCACACGGGTGACGATTGATCGCCCTGCACGGCTCGGGTCGCTGTATTCGCCGCTGCGGCCCGGCGTCTCTGGCCGGTTCGATCATGCGAATGTACTGGAGCTGGATCTTCATTTTGGCGGGCTGGCATCGGCCGATGAAGGCGCGGTTCTTTCCGGCGAAAACCGGATCGCGGTGAAGGCGCAGAATGGTGCCTGGGAAATCATTGGTTTTCTGTCGGCGCAGGAGATCGC
The DNA here is from genome assembly GCF_014201355.1 of Aliirhizobium wenxiniae. GTDB lineage: Bacteria > Pseudomonadota > Alphaproteobacteria > Rhizobiales > Rhizobiaceae > Neorhizobium > Neorhizobium wenxiniae. The sequence continues at coordinate 447,199 of NZ_JACHEG010000002.1, read as the reverse complement.
GCCAAAACGCTGGCGGCTGTCCGGTCTGCTGCGGGGGCTTGCAGGCACGCAGGATGCGACGGTGGCCGGTGCCGTGTCTGGTAGTCCGTTTGTCGTGCTGGATGAAGCGGTGGTGTCGCTTGGGCTTGGCAGCGAGGAACGCGGGCGGTCGCTGAACTGGCTCGCCGAGAGCCTTGGCAGCGGTGGCGGTCAGGCCGGACCTCGGGTGTTTACGGGTGGTGAGCGCGCCGAAACTCCGTTGGCACCTGTGCATCTTTGGGCCGACAGGAGAGCTGATGGAGACATCGTCATAGGCTGGACGCGATGCGGCCGGGTGGACGCAGATGGCTGGGAGGCCTTGGACATCCCGATGGACGAACCACAGGAGCGATATCGCATCGATCTGATGGCATATGGCGATGTGGTGAGGAGCGTTGAAGTGGCCGAACCGTCCTTTTCCTATGCCGCAAAAGACGAGCTTACCGATTTCGGTGAACGGCAAACAAGTATCGATTTCGCAGTCAGGCAGATGGGACGCGCGGTTCCTTTGGGCATTCCTGCGCGATCTTCGATCAATCTTTGATAACAAGGAGATGAACAGATGGATTTGATGAAGAACTGGTATCAGTCGAAGACGATCTGGGGTGCCCTGATTGCTGTTGCAGCCTCCGCGCTACAGCTTGCTGGCCTTGAGATCGGGGCTGCGGATCAGGCGGAACTGGCCGATATCGCAGTGACGCTTACGGGGGCGGCGGGTGGCCTTCTGGCGCTTTACGGACGCCTTGTGGCAACCGGCTCAATCGGTGGAAAAGCCCCCTCCAGGCCATCCTGAAGGGGAGGATTACGGAGCATTCATTTGCCATTCAGCCGTCATCCGATACATAATCCATAACATGCATTGGACATGACCTTTCGTCGGTTGAGTGGAAACAGGTAAACATGGCGCGACTGCCGATCATAGCGATTTTGGCTGCCGGCACTGCACTCGCAGCATTGCCTGGGAAGCCTGCGACTGCTCGAGACTATCTCGTTCTTGTTGCAGGCGACTGTGGCACAGCCGCCTCGCGCGTTGTCCGTGACACGGGTGGACAGCTTCTGTCGGCCCAGCCGTCCTCGGATGGCCAGACCTGCATTGTGACGGTCCTTGTGCAGGGCAATGGCAGCGAACGGCCGCGCAAGGTCACCGTCCGGGTGCCGATGTAGGCGAGGTATACTAGACATCAGCGCCTTTTTGGATCCGAAACCGGGTGCGGTTTTCGGGTTGATGCGCTAGATACTTGCAAGATTTTATGCAGGGGACGGTTCATGCGCATTCTCGTGGTCGAAGACGACGTCAATCTCAATCGCCAGCTTTCGGACGCATTGAAAGAATCCGGCTATGTCGTCGATACCGCATTCGACGGCGAGGAAGGTCATTTCCTTGGTGATACGGAACCTTACGACGCGGTGATTCTCGATATCGGCCTGCCTGAAATGGACGGCATCACAGTCGTTGAGAAATGGCGTTCCAACGGCAAGGGCATGCCGGTTTTGATGCTGACGGCGCGTGATCGCTGGAGCGACAAGGTGGCCGGCATCGACGCCGGTGCTGACGACTATGTGGCAAAACCCTTCCATGTCGAAGAGGTGCTGGCGCGGGTGCGGGCGCTGATCCGTCGCGCGGCTGGTCACTCGTCGTCAGAGATCGTCTGTGGCCCGGTACGCCTCGACACCAAGGCCTCTAAGGCAACGGTCGATGGCATTGCCCTGAAGCTGACCTCCCACGAGTTCCGCCTTCTGTCTTATCTTATGCACCACATGGGCACGGTCGTATCGCGAACCGAACTGGTCGAGCATATGTATGACCAGGATTTCGATCGCGATTCCAACACGATCGAAGTGTTTGTCGGTCGACTGCGCAAGAAAATCGGTGTTGATCTGATCGAGACCGTGCGTGGGCTTGGCTACCGGATGCAAGCGCCGGCCGATGCCCAATAGTCTCCCCAAACAGCCCCCGAGCCTGGGCATGGGAGGATTTCGGTCACTCACCGCACGCGTGCTTCTGATGGCGACCGCGTGGTCTGCCGTGGCGCTGGTGGTGATCGCGATCGTCATCTCGCAGCTCTACCGGCAATCGTCGGAACGGGCTTTTACCGATCTGCTGCGTGCGCAACTCTATAACGTCATCAACTCGATGACGATCGGTGAGGACAACAAGCTTTCGGGCAATCCGCAACTCGGTGACCTGCGTTTCTCGCAGCCGGAGACGGGCTGGTACTGGATCATCGAGCCGCTCGGCACTTTCGCGGCGACGCCGCTGTCGTCTTCTTCGCTCGGAACCTCGAACATCAAGGTGCCGACCATTCTGAGCGTGCCGTTCAACAATCGGTACGAACGGTTCTACCGCACCAATGATGCTTTCGGGAATACGGTGCTCGTGGCCGAGACCGAAGTGGTTCTCGACGGTGAAGGGCGTGCGGCGCGGTTTCGCGTTTCGGGCAATCTGGCAGTCGTGGAAGATGACGTGCACGGATTTTCGCGCAATCTCTATATCACGCTTGCCGTGTTCGGCGTTGGCAGTCTGATCGTCAATGGCCTGGCGATCCTTTTCGGCCTGTTGCCGTTGAAGGGCGCACGCCGTTCACTGGAGCGGGTGCGCCGCGGCGAAGTCGAACGACTGGAGGGACGTTTCCCTCGCGAAATCATGCCCTTGGCAAACGATATCAATGCGCTGATCGAAAGCAATCGACGCATCGTGGAGCGTGCGCGCATGCAGGTGGGTAATCTTGCCCATTCGTTGAAAACACCGATTGCAGTGCTGCTTAACGAAGGGCGGCTGGGCGAGAAAGTGCCGTCCGATCTGGTGCGCTCGCAGGCCGAAGCGATGCAGAGCCAGGTCCAGTCCTATCTCAATCGCGCCCGGATCGCCGCTCAGCGCGATTCGCTTCTCGCCAGAAGCGAGGCCGAACCGGTGATGGAGCGGCTGGTGCGCGTCATGCGCAGGTTAAACCCGGACACGCAATTCCACCTTTCCGTTTCACCGCCGTCATTGGCGGTGGCGCTGGAACAGCAGGACCTTGAAGAGACGGTTGGCAATCTTCTGGAAAATGCCGCGCGTTTTGCCAAGACCGATATCTGGGTAGCGATCGCCCCGTCGTCTCCGCCGCCGGGTTCCGAAGGCGAGGCAGCCCGAAGGGCATGGGTAGAGCTGATTGTGGAGGATGATGGTCCCGGTCTCGAGCCGGAGCAGATCACCATAGCGATGAAACGCGGAAAACGGCTGGACGAAAGCAAGCCCGGTGCCGGTCTCGGCCTTTCGATCGTCAGCGAAATCGCCTCTGAATACAACGGTACTTTCAATCTGGACCGTGGTGCGCACGGAGGATTGCGAGCGAGACTTCTGCTGCCCGGCGTGACCCGTGACGCAGCCTGACGCAGGTCAGGAAACCTGTGGCCAATGAGCAACTGCTAAAGACTTGCTGTCATATCTTCTGGACGATCGCATCGCCTGCTATATCATTGAAGTGAAAGGCGGACGAACAAGGCTCAGCAACGGTCTCGATCAACCTGGCCAGGGAATTGTTTTCCAGGCGGGCGGAGATGCTGATGTGAAGACCTTGTTTTCTGCCGAGCATGCAAGTCGGAGACCATAAGCAAGCGATGCGCCCCACGAGCTTTTCAACCGTGCTGTTGACCCTTTGCGGAATAGCGGTCGTTTCCGGATGCACGTCGACGTCGCGTTCTGCGGCCGGTGCGCGAGGGCTGTTGTCTCCCAAGCCGTCTGCCTCGGCAGGCTATATTACGGCCCTGCAGGGCGGTATTGTTGGGCGCAGTGGTGCAGAGCTTTCATCCAGCGACCGTTCACGCGCATTGGAAGCTGAATACCGGGCTCTGGAAGAGATGGCCGGCGGGCAGTCCGTTCAATGGAAGGGCGATAACGCCAACGGCACGGTCATCGCCAACGCGCCTTATCAGGTAGGCGCACAGAATTGCCGACAATACCGGCACACGGTTACTGTCGATGGCCGGGACATGCTCGCGAGGGGCGCCGCATGCCGCAATTCCGACGGGACCTGGACGCCGCTCAACTGAACTCGTGTCGGATATGCCCGCACGGATTCGTGAATTTGATACAGGTCATAGCCGTCGATAGACATTCCCATCAGTCTTGAAACGTTCTAAAGACCTGACCTGTGACGTGGCCATGGGCCACAGAGATCTCTCAAATTCACGTCAACGGCATGGGACCGATTGGAATGTCACCGCCGTTGCAGTAATTGGCGAACATGATTTTATGGATCCTTCTTGCGCTCATGACGGCGATCGTCGCGGCAGCGCTGCTTTATCCGCTCTATCGGCGTCCCGAGGCCCTTGCGCCTGACAATGCCGGAGAGATCGAGGTCTATCGTGACCAGATGAAGGAACTGGACCGGGATCGCGCCGGCGGCCTGATCAGCGCCGAGGAAGCGGAATATGCGCGCGCCGAGATCGGTCGCCGGTTGCTGGCCGCTGCGGGTAAGGAAAATGTAGATGCTGCGGACGCGGCAAAGGCGAGCGGATTACGCAGGATGGCGATCGGTATCGTGACTGTCGCGCCGCCTGCTATCGGGCTCTGTCTTTACATCATGCTGGGCAGCCCGGGTTTGCCCGATCAGCCGCTGGAAGCGCGGCTGGCGAACCCAGGCAATGACATGTCGCTGCTGGTGGCGAAAGCCGAGCGGCACCTGGCGCAAAATCCGAACGATGGTTCCGGCTGGGATATTCTGGCGCCGATCTATTTCCGTACTGCACGGCTTGGAGACGCCGAACTTGCTTATCGAAACGCGATTCGCTTGATCGGACCCAGTGCGGCACGTCTGTCGGGCCTCGGCGAGACGCTGGTCGTTGCCAATGACGGTATAGTGACCGAGGACGCCCGCTCTGCCTTCGAGGAAGCGGTGCGGCTGGAGCCGGGTGATGTGCGCGCGCGCTTTTATGTTGGCGTGGCACAGGAACAGGCCGGCAAGGCGGCTGACGCGAAAGCGACCTTCGAGGAGATCGCCAAGGCTTCGCCCCGCGATGCTCCGTGGATGGGCCTGATCAACGAACATATCGCCAAGAATGGCGGCACCGTTGCGGCGCCTGCCGCGCCGCCTTCTCTGGGCGCCCCGAGCGCTGATGATGTAGCGGCAGCGCAGGATATGTCGCAGGGCGACCGTCAGGACATGATCCGCGGCATGGTCGACAGCCTCGCATCAAAGCTGGAAGCGGATCCGAACAATATCGAGGGCTGGCTGAGGCTGGTAAGATCCTACATGGTGCTCGGCGACAGGGATAAGGCGGAAGCCGCCTTGAAGACCGGGCTGGAGCATTTCTCCGCCGATGGAAGCGAGGGCAGGCAGCTTGTCGCGCTCGCACGGGAAATAGGACTGTCGGCCGAAGGCGCGGCAAATCCGGGAGCAACCCCCAAGATGGGAGTAACCCAATGACGCGCAAGCAGAAACGACTGGCCGTAATCGCCGGCGGCATGAGCTTCATCATCATCGCCGTTTTTCTCGTGATGTTCGCCTTCTCGCAGTCCGTCGCCTATTTCTTCATGCCGGGCGATCTGGCCACGGCCAATCTGCAGCCCGGAACCCGCATCCGGCTCGGCGGTCTGGTGGAGGATGGATCGGTGAAACGCGGCCAGGGATCAACGGTGAGCTTTGCCGTGACCGATGGCAAGGCGACCGTGCCGGTAAGCTATACCGGCATTCTGCCCGACCTGTTTCGCGAGGGGCAGGGGGTCGTCACCGAAGGTTCCTTCGATGCCGCGACGCATGCTTTCGTCGCCGACAGCGTGCTTGCCAAGCATGACGAGAACTACATGCCCAAGGAAGTGGCCGACCGGCTGAAGAAGGACGGCGTCTGGGAAGACGGAACCGGCAAGGGCATGGCGCCGGCCAAGGATGGCGAGGGCGACAAGGCTGGAGCCAAGAGCGGGCAGGTTGTCGGGAGCACCACGCCATGATCGTCGAGATCGGCCATTTCGCGCTGGTACTGGCGCTCGCGACCGCAATCATCGTTTCTGTTCTTCCGGTGATCGGCGTCCATCGGCGTGACGCCAGCATGATGGCGGTGGCGACGACCGGTTCGCTCGTCATGTTCGGCCTCGTGGCGCTCTCATTCGCCGCGCTGACCTGGGCCTATGTGGTTTCCGATTTTTCGGTGAAGAACGTCTGGGAGAATTCCCATTCGCTGATGCCGTTGATCTACAAATATTCCGGTGTCTGGGGCAATCACGAAGGCTCGATGATGCTCTGGCTGCTGATCCTCGTGTTCTTCAGCATGCTGGTCGCCGTCTTCGGCCGCAACATCCCCGAAACGCTGAAGGCCAATGTTCTGGCCGTGCAGGCCTGGATAAGCCTGGCTTTCCTGCTGTTCATCCTTTTGACCTCCAATCCGTTCCTGCGCCTCGATCCGGCGCCGGCTGAAGGTCAGGACCTGAACCCGATCCTGCAGGATTTCGGCCTCGCGATCCATCCGCCGCTTCTCTATCTCGGTTATGTCGGCTTTTCAGTCTGCTTCTCCTTTGCGGTGGCGGCACTGATGGAAGGCCGCATCGACGCGGCATGGGCACGCTGGGTTCGCCCCTGGACGCTTGCCGCCTGGACCTTCCTGACCGCCGGTATCGCCATGGGCTCCTACTGGGCCTATTACGAACTCGGCTGGGGCGGCTGGTGGTTCTGGGACCCGGTCGAAAACGCCTCCTTCATGCCCTGGCTTGCCGGCACGGCCCTCCTGCACTCGGCACTGGTCATGGAAAAGCGCGAGGCCTTGAAAATCTGGACCGTGCTTCTCGCGATCATGACCTTTTCGCTGTCGTTGCTCGGTACCTTCCTTGTGCGCTCCGGCGTGCTGACTTCGGTCCATGCGTTTGCCACCGATCCGTCGCGCGGTATCTTCATCCTCTGCATTCTGGCGATCTTTATCGGCGGAGCGTTCATGCTGTTTGCATGGCGGGCGCCGACCTTGAAGGCTGGTGGCCTGTTCGCGCCGATCTCGCGCGAGGGTTCGCTGGTGCTGAACAACCTGATCCTGACGGTTTCGACTGCGACCGTCTTGACCGGCACGCTCTATCCGCTGGTGCTGGAGACCCTGACGGGCGAAAAAATCTCGGTCGGCGCGCCGTTCTTCAACATGACCTTCGGTCTGTTGATGTTGCCGCTTCTGATTGCCGTGCCGCTCGGGCCGATGCTTGCCTGGAAGCGGGCCGATCTTTATGGGGCGCTGCAGCGGCTCTGGGTTTTCGCCGGCCTCGCGCTGCTTTTAGGCCTGCTGCTCTGGTATATGCAGAACGGCGGCCCGGTCCTCGCGATCTTCGGACTGGCGATTGGCTGCTGGGGCATGCTCGGCGCAATCGCCGACCTCTGGTATCGCGGCAATTTCGGTAAACTGCCGGTGATGACCTCGCTGCGCCGCCTGAAAGGTCTGCCACGCTCGGCCTGGGGCACGGCATTTGCACATTTTGGTCTCGGCGTGACCGTTGTCGGTATTGTTGCCGCATCGGCTTTCAGCACCGAGCACGTCGTCGAGATGAAGCAGGGGCAGACAGCGGACGCCGGTGGTTATTCGCTGACTTTCGACGGTTTCCGTGAGGCGGTCGGGCCGAATTACACCGAGGAGCGGGGGCACTTCACGGTACGCTCCGGTGGCGCTGTGGTCTCCGATGTCTGGTCGTCCAAGCGGCTTTACACGGCGCGTCGCATGCCGACCACGGAAGCCGGTATCCTCACCTTCGGGCTCAGCCAGCTCTATGTCTCTCTCGGTGATCCGATGGATGGCGGTGGCATTGTCGTGCGTATCTGGTGGAAGCCGATGATCCTGTGCATCTGGGGCGGCTGCCTGATCATGATGGTCGGTGGTTTCGTGTCTCTGTCGGATCGACGCTTGCGCGTCGGCGCACCGTCTAGGAAGGCCAAGCCGGTGAAAGCCGTGATGGAGCCGGCGGAATGATGGAACTGGAACGTCTGCGATTGCCCCTCACAGTAACCCTTTCCCCCCTTGCGGAGAGAAGGAGCCGGCAGGCGGATGAGGGGCTGCGAGGCTTCCTAGTGAAGCTGATGCTTGCCCTCTTTTTCCTTTTCACTCCCATCCAAGCCTTCGCCGTCAACCCCGACGAGGTGCTGAAAGACCCGGCGCTGGAACAGCGTGCGCGGCAGATTTCGGCGCAGTTGCGTTGCATGGTCTGCCAGAACCAGTCGATCGATGACAGCAACGCCGAGCTTGCAAAGGATCTGCGAGTTCTTGTCCGCCAGCGGCTGACCGATGGCGATACGGACAAACAGGTTGTCGATTACGTCGTGTCGCGTTACGGCGAATTCGTTCTTCTCAATCCGCGGCTCAGCGGCAAGACGATCATTCTCTGGTCGATGCCGATCGGACTTCTGATCGCGGGTATTTTCGCTCTCGTCATTTTTGTCAGGAGCAGGCCTGCGCGGCGTTCTTCCGAGGTGTTAAGTGCAGAAGAGAAAGCGAAAATCGACGAATTGCTCGGCAGGTAGGTCTTGGACCAACGGGCCGCATATTTCGAAATATTACGAACATTTCATGCTCTAGCCACCTGCAGTTAAGGTGACGGCGCCTATATCTGTCTCATCGAACAATGGCGGGTTGCCCATCGGCAGCCTGGCCAAGATTGAGTGACGAAGAGAAGAAGGTAGCTTTCACCATGACGTTTGGACGTCCCTCCCTCAAGACAGTGCTGAAGACCTCGACCGTTGCCGGCCTTGCCGCCGTCATGCTGTCCACTGGCATCTCAGGCCAGGTCATGTCCTCATTTGCTGCTCCGGTTTCGGTAACGGCGCCGCAGGCACCGAGCTTCGCGGACGTCGTGTCTGCGGTTTCCCCCGCAGTCGTTTCCGTTCGCGTCCAGTCCGACGCACAGCCGGTCTCCGACGACAACAGTAATTTCTCCTTCAACTTCGGCGGTCGTGGCTTCGATCAGCTGCCTGACGATCATCCGCTAAAGCGTTTCTTCAAGGAATTCGGCGGTCAGGGTGGCCAAGGTGGTCCCGGTGGCCCAGGCGCAGGCCCACGTGACCGCGCAGAGCGCGGTGGCCCCGGCGGGCCAAATCGCCCGCACCACCTGCGTCCGACCGCCCAGGGCTCCGGCTTCTTCATTTCCGAAGACGGTTACATCGTCACCAACAACCACGTCGTTTCCGATGGCCAAGCCTATACGGTCGTGCTGAACGATGGCACCGAACTCGATGCCAAGCTCGTCGGCAAGGACAGCCGTACCGACCTCGCGCTGCTGAAGGTCGATGCCCCGGCCCGCAAGTTCACCTATGTCTCCTTTGCCGATGACAGCAAGGTTCGCGTCGGGGACTGGGTTGTCGCTGTCGGTAACCCGTTCGGCCTCGGCGGCACGGTAACCGCCGGTATCGTTTCGGCCCGCGGCCGTGACATCGGCTCCGGTCCCTATGACGACTATATCCAGGTCGACGCAGCCGTGAACCGCGGCAATTCGGGCGGCCCGACCTTCGACCTCAACGGTCAGGTCGTCGGCATCAACACCGCGATCTTCTCGCCGTCGGGCGGCAATGTCGGTATCGCTTTCGCCATCCCGGCCTCCACCGCCAAGGACGTGATCGCCGACCTGATGAAGGACGGCAAGGTCGAACGCGGTTGGCTCGGTGTGCAAATCCAGCCGGTAACGCAGGACATCGCCGACTCGCTGGGCCTGAAGGAAGCTTCGGGTGCGCTCGTTGTTGCCCCGCAGGAAGGCTCTCCGGGCCAGAAGGCCGGCATCAAGCAGGGTGACGTCGTTCAGGCGGTCAACGGCCAGCCGATCAAGGATGCCCGTGATCTTGCCCGCCGTGTCGCAGCCTTTGCGCCGAACACCAAGGTCGACGTCGATCTGTGGCGCGATGGCAAGAAGCAGACCATTCCGGTGACGCTCGGCAACATGGCAAGCGATGAGGCAGCTTCGGCTGAACCCACGCAGCCGGACGATCCGGCTCCGGCAAGCGAACAGGCGCTGGCAAGCCTCGGCATCACAGTTGCCCCGGCTGAGGACGGTTCCGGCCTTTCCGTCACCGATGTCGATCCGGACAGTGAAGCTGCTGCCCGCGGCCTGAAGAACGGCGAGAAGATTCTTTCGGTCAACAACAAGAAGGTCGAAAGCGCAGCCGATGTAGGCAAGGTTCTCGAACAGGCCAAGAAGGACGGACGCACCCGTGCGCTCTTCCAGGTCGAGGCCGACGGTTCGAGCCGCTTCGTGGCGCTGCCGATCAACGAAGGCTGATGCCGGGCAAACCATTCGAGTGACACTGCGGAGGTGGCACCTCCAGGCCTGACCGCAGGATCAACTTCATCAAGGGGCGCCGTCGGAAACGTCGGCGCCCTTCTTGTAACGGAGACCATCATGCAGACCCCGTCGTTTTCCTCGGCAAAGACAGAAGATTCCGATAGTGCAAATGTTTCCGCCGAGGCTATTGTCCCGCACATGAAGATTCTGGTTATCGAAGACGACCTCGAGGCGGCAGCCTACATGACCAAGGCCTTTCGCGAGGCCGGCATCATCGTGGACCACGCCAGCGACGGTGAAAGCGGCCTGTTCATGGGCTCGGAAAACTCCTACGACGTGATGGTCATCGACCGCATGTTGCCGCGCCGTGATGGCCTGTCGGTCATTAGCGAGTTGCGCAAGCGCGGCGTCAATGCGCCGGTGCTGATCCTTTCGGCGCTCGGCCAGGTGGATGACCGCGTGACCGGCCTGCGCGCCGGTGGCGACGATTATCTGCCGAAACCCTATGCCTTTTCCGAGCTTCTGGCGCGTGTCGAAGTGCTCGGCCGTCGCAAGGGCACGCCGGAACAGGATATGGTCTACCGGGTCGGCGACCTGGAACTCGACCGGCTTTCTCACGAGGTGAAGCGCGCCGGCAAGGATGTGCTGCTGCAGCCGCGCGAATTCCGCCTGCTCGAATATCTGATGAAGAATGCCGGTCAGGTCGTGACCCGCACCATGCTGCTCGAAAACGTCTGGGACTATCACTTCGACCCGCAGACGAATGTCATCGACGTGCATGTCTCGCGCCTGCGCTCCAAGATCGAGAAGGACTTCGACAAGCCGCTGTTGAAGACCATTCGTGGCGCCGGCTACATGATCAAGGACGAGGGGTAATGCTTTCCCGCATCGTCAAGCGCGCCCGCCTCATGTTCCGCTCGACGGCCGTGAGGCTTTCGGCGCTGTATATTCTCCTCTTCGCGATCTGCGCCGGGTTTCTCGTCATCTATGTGACCGCTCTTTCCGAAAAGACGCTGGTGCAGCAGACGCGCCAGACGATTACCGAGGAAGTGGCCGATATCCAGCGCGCCTATGAGCGCGGCGGCGTCAACCTCTTGCTGCGCATCATGGAGCGGCGCGCGCGCCAGCCAGGTGCAAATCTCTATGTCATCGCCGGACCGAACGGCGAGATGCTGGCCGGCAACGTCTCTTCCGTCCAGCCTGGCGTGCTCGACCAGGAAGGCTGGACGAACATGCCCTTTTCCTACGAGCCCTATGCCGAGATCGGCGGTTCGCGCAAACATCTCGCCATCGCCAATGTACTGCGCGTCGACAACGGCTTGCGCGTGATGATCGGACGCGATCTGGGTGACCCCAGCCGCTTCCGTTATATCGTGCGGCAGGCGCTGATGGTGGCGCTGGCGATCATGGGGCTTGGCGCACTGGTCATCTGGTTCGGTATCGGCCGCAATGCGCTGAAGCGCATCGACCGGATGTCGGCTGCAAGCCAGAAGATCATGGCGGGCGATCTCTCTCAGAGACTTCCCGTCGGCCGCTCCGGTGACGAGTTCGATAGAATGTCGGGATCGCTCAACGCCATGCTGGGCCGGATCGAGAAGCTGAACGAAGGCCTGCGGCAGGTTTCCGACAATATCGCCCATGACCTGAAAACACCGCTGACACGGCTGCGCAACAAGGCGGCTGACGCTCTGGGCGAGGATGATGAGGATGCGCGCAGGGCCGCGCTCGAAGGCATCATCGCAGAATCCGATCAGTTGATCCGCACCTTCAACGCGCTGCTGATGATCTCCCGCGTCGAGGCGGGATCGATCGCGGCGGAAATGTCGAGCGTCGATCTCTCTGCCGTTTCCGCCGACAGCGCCGAGCTTTACGAGCCGGTTGCGGAAGAGGCGGGCATAACACTGACCACCGAGATCGATCAGGGTATTGCCGTCAACGGCAATCGCGAACTGATCGGTCAGGCGATCTTCAACCTGCTCGACAACGCGATCAAATATGCAAGCGAAGGCAGTCAGTCTCCGATCATCCAGGTCAAGCTGACGTCTGCGGCCGACGAGGTGAGGCTTTCGGTTTGCGACAACGGCCCGGGCGTGCCGGCCGACAAACGTGGCGAGGTGACGAAGCGCTTCTTCCGGCTTGATGCCAGCCGCTCGAAACCCGGTACGGGTCTTGGTCTGTCGCTGGTGGAAGCGGTGATGGAGCTGCATGGCGGAAAGCTGGAGCTTTCCGCAACCGACGAGACGGAGACCGAGGCTCCAGGCCTGACCGTGACGATGGTGTTTCCGGTTGTAAAGGGGTGAGGTGAGGCTGCCTCTTACCCGGAGCGCAGCTTGCTGCGCTCGGCCTTGCTTAACGCTTGAGAGGTCCGAGACCTTGAGGTTTGTGTCCTTCTCCCCGCGAGCGGGGAGAAGGTGGTGGCAGCCGGATGAGGGGCTGGCGGGACAGACAGGTATCCGCTGCTTCACACCAGCGGCGGCGCCAGGTTCATCAGCAGCACCATCACCAGCCCGACGACCGAGACGATCGACTGGATGATCGAGATGGTTGCCGTTGCTTCGCCCATCGTCATGCCGAAGGATTCCTTCACCAGCCAGAAACCGGCATGGTTGGCATAGTTGAAGAACAACGAGCCGCAGCCGACCGAGAGTGCCAGAAGCGAGGCGTTGAGCGACGGGTCATGTCCGACGAGCGGTGCGAGCAGTCCCGATGCACCGACGATGCCGACCGTGGCGGAACCGGTCGAGACCGAGAGCAGCATCGAGATGATCCAGCCGAGAAGCAGCGGCGAGAGCGAGAACTGCTGGCTCAGATGCATGATCGCATCCCCGACCTTGGCATCTCCCAGAACATGCTGGAAGGCCCCGCCGCCGGCGATGATCAAAAGGACGTTGGCGATCGGCTTGACGCTGGCCGAAAGCTGCGTGCGCAGAAGCTCGCTGTTTCCGCCGCGACCGATGACCAGGGTCCAGGCTGCAAACAGCACGCCGACCAGCATGGCGATACCCGGATCGCCGAGGAAGTCGGTGATCGACAGCAGTGCCGAACCCTTTGGCAGGACCAGTTCCGCAACGGCATGACAGAGCATCAGAAGCGCCGGTAGAAGCGCCGTCAAAAGGCTGAGGCCGAGGCTGGGCGGCGCCTTGCCGGTCGATGCGCCCTCCGAGGCGTCCTGTGAGAACTGGTCGATAAGAGCCTGATCCGGCTTGACCTTGAGGCGTGGGGTGACGATCGCGCCATAGACCGGTCCGCCGAGGATGATCGCCGGAATGGCGGCGATGAAACCGTAAAGCATGGTCGCGCCGATATTGGCGTTGAGTGAGGCGATTGCCGTCAGGGGGCCGGGATGCGGCGGCACCATGCCGTGCATCGAGGCAAGCGCTGCAATGACCGGGACACCGACATAGACATAGGCAGAGCCCTTGATGCTCCCCGTCTCGTCGAGCTTGCGCGCAACGCTAAAGATCAATGGCAGGAGCACGACGAGACCGACTTCGAAAAACATCGGAATGCCGATGATGAAGGCGGCACCCGCCATGGCCCAGGGCAGCATGCGGATGGATGTCCTGGTGATGATGAGATTGGCAATGCTCTCCGTCACGCCGCCGGCGGCAAGGATACGGCCGAGCATGGCGCCGAGCGCAACGACGAGGCCGACAGCGCCGAGCGTGTGGCCGGCACCCGCCTCGATCGACTTGATCAGCTTTTCGCCCGGCATGCCGGTGACGAGCCCGACGCCGATGGAGGTGATGATCAGCGCCAGAAGCGGATGCAGCCGGATGCGCGATACGATCAGCACAACGAGGAAAATCACGCTGCCGAGCGCGGTCGCTAGAAGCGCAATGTCTGAGGAATTCATGGTTTCTCCCGAAGATGGACGCGGGAGCGCAAGGCAATTCGGTGACTCCGTTCAACCGAAGAGCGGGAAGCGACCCGCAAAGGCATGGAGTACGAAAGTCTCCAGATAGATAGCGCCCTAATTAGATTGCGTCACTTGATAAACCGCAATCGTTCATGGGTTGTGGTTTCCCTTCATTCCGGTTTGTCTTCTCCTTCCGCGCAAACTAAAAGCTGCATAAGGGAGGAAACGGCATGAAAAGCGTAAAACGGCTCGACACCGTATCAGCGGATGTCATTCGTCCCCTGTCGCAGGCGGAAGCCAAGACTGCTCTGGCGGCGCTGAAAGATATTGGACAATCCGAGGCTTCGGTGGCGCAAATGCTGAAAGAAGGCGGGGCGCTGAAGGATTTTATCGTCGCGGCATTCAGCCTGTCGCCCTATCTGCGCGACACGGCTTCGGTCTCTCCCTCTTTCCTGGCTCAGGCTATCGGCGAACCGGTGGAACCGGCGCTCTCCTCCCTGATCGACAAGGCACGCGATGCCTGGCGGCCGGTGGATGAGAAGATTCCTTCCGAGAGCGAGGTCATGACCGTCCTGCGGTCGGCCAAGCGCGCCTTCAGCTTCATCCTGGCGTTGGCTGATCTCGCCCGCATCTTCACGGCGAAGGAAACGACATGCTGGCTGAGCGAATTTGCGCAAGCCTCCGTCGCCTCCGCGGTCGACCATCTTCTGCTCGCGACGCATGAAAGCGGCAAGCTCAAGCTTGTCGACCCGACAGAACCGAGCCGTGGCTCGGGCCTCATCGTGCTCGGTATGGGCAAGCTCGGCGGGCGCGAACTCAACTATTCCTCCGATATCGATATCGTCGTTTTCTTCGACCCCGAGGTGGGCATTCTTGCCGATCCGCTTGATGCGTCGGAGATCTATGGCCGGATGATGCGCCGGCTGATCCGCATCCTGCAGGACCGCACCGCCGATGGTTACGTTTTCAGAACCGACCTGAGGCTGCGCCCGGATCCCGGCTCTACGCCGCTCGCCGTCTCCATGGATGCAGCCCTGATCTATTACGAGGGCAGGGGGCAGAACTGGGAGCGGGCCGCCTATATCAAGGCGCGGCCGGTGGCCGGCGACATGGCTGCCGGCGATAACTTCCTCAAGCTTCTGACCCCCTTCGTCTTCCGCAAATATCTCGATTATGCGGCGATCGCCGACATCCATTCGATCAAGCGGCAGATCCATGTCCACAAGGGCCATGGGGCGATCGCGGTAAAGGGCCACGACGTCAAGCTCGGACGCGGGGGCATTCGCGAGATCGAATTTTTCGCCCAGACCCAGCAGTTGATCGCCGGTGGACGCATGCCGGCGCTGAGAACACGCGAGACGGAAACGGCGCTGCATGCGCTGGCAGAAGCCAAGTGGATCAAGCCGGAGATCGCAACGGCCTTGACCGAAGCCTACTGGTTCCTGCGCGATGTCGAACACCGTATCCAGATGGTGCATGACGAGCAGACGCATCGCCTGCCCGACAGCAATGCGGAACTGAAGCGAATTGCCTTCATGCTCGGCTTTGCCGATGTCGCGGCGTTTTCCACGCGGCTGGAGAGCATCCTCAAGACGGTCGAGAGGCGCTATTCGCGGCTGTTCGAACAGGAGGAGGGCCTGTCAGGCGGTGAGGGCAACCTCGTCTTCACCGGCCAGAAGGACGATCCCGATACGCTGAAGACGCTGGCCGAACTCGGTTATGAGCGACCCGCCGACATGTCGCGGATGATCCGCACCTGGCATTCCGGCCGGTACCGTGCGACGCAATCGGTCGAGGCCCGCGAGCGGCTGACACAGATGATGCCGGCGCTGCTCAAGGCCTTCGGCGAAAGCCAGCGTGCGGACGAGGCGCTGCTGCGCTTCGACAGCTTTTTGAAGGCGCTGCCGGCCGGCATCCAGCTCTTTTCGCTGATCGGCAAGAACCCGCCGCTTCTCTCTCTCATCGTCACCATCATGGCATCGGCGCCGCGTCTGGCCGATATCATCGCCTCCAAGCCGCATGTCTTCGATGGCATGCTCGATCCCGGCCTGATGTCGGAAGTGCCAACGCGCGACTATTTGTCGAAGCGGCTGGATACGTTCCTCTCCGGCTCGCGCCATTACGAGGACAGGCTCGACCGGCTGCGCATCTTTGCTGCCGAGCAGCGCTTTCTGATCGGTATCCGGTTGCTCACCGCAGCGATCTCCGGCGACGATGCCGGCCGTGCCTTTACCCATCTGGCGGATCTCCTGATCGACGCGGCACTGACGGCGGTGAAAGGCGAGATCGAGGCGGCGCATGGCACCTATCCGGGTGGACGTGTCGCTGTCATGGGCATGGGCAAGCTCGGTTCCTTCGAGCTTACGGCGGGATCGGATGTCGATCTTATACTGCTCTACGATTACGACAGCGACGCCTTCGAGAGCAGCGGTCAAAAACCGCTCGATGCGCAGCGTTATTTCACCCGCCTGACGCAGAGACTGATCGCAGCGCTTTCCGCACCGATGGCGGAGGGCGTGATCTTCGAAGTCGATCTGCGCCTGCGTCCTTCCGGCAACAAGGGGCCGGTCGCCTCGCGCATCACCGCATTCGGCAAATATCAGCGTGAAGAGGCCTGGACCTGGGAGCATATGGCGCTCACCCGCGCACGCATCGTCTGCGGCGACAAGAGCCTGGGTGATGAGGCAAGGGCTGTCATCCGCGAGGTTCTGTCCGCCAAGCCGGACGTGAAGAAGATCACCAAGGACGTGGCCGAGATGCGGACGCTGATCGGAGAAGAGAAACCGCCGCGCGATATCTGGGATTTCAAGCTCATTCCCGGCGGATTGATCGACATCGAGTTCATCGCCCAATATCTGCGGCTGATCGCGCCGGCGCCGGCGCCGGCGCGGGCAGGGGGCAAGGATCTGTCGGTCGATACCTACGGTCTGTCGACTGCGCAAGCACTGAAGGCACTCGGTGAGGACCTGCCGGAACAAGCCGATCTCGATACATGCCTTGAAGCCTTGCGTCTGTTCACCGAACTCTCGCAGATCATCCGCCTCTGTGTGGATGGCCCGTTCGATGCCAAGGATGCACCCGCCGGCCTCGTGGAGCGGATCTGCCGTGCCGGAGACTGCCCCGATCTAGCCACGCTGGAGAGAGAGGTAAAGCGGCTGTCGGGTGAGGTGAGGAACGTGTTTCAGCGCGCGATCCGCTGATCTTTCACGCCGCCTTCTTGCGCGCTTCCACGAAAGGCCGGTCGGGGATGAAAAGCGACACGGCGGTGCCTTTGCCGCATTTCGAGCGGATGCGCATCCGGCCGCCATGCAGCGCCACCAGCGAGCGGGAAATGGCAAGCCCGAGGCCCGATCCGCCCTTACTCTTGGCATACTGGCTCTGCACCTGTTCGAAGGGCTGGCCGATCTTGGGCATAGCATCCTTGGGGATACCGATGCCGCTGTCGGCGATCGTCAGCATCAGGCCTTTTTCCATCCGGTGAGCACGCAACTCGATGCTGCCGCCTTCGTCGGTGAATTTAACGGCATTGGAGAGGAGATTGAGCATCACCTGCTTCAGCGCGCGTCTGTCACCGATCATGTCGAGGACTTCGGGTAGTCGTTGATGTATCGCGATATGCTTGTCCTGTGCGGCGATGGAGGTGAGGCGCAAGCTCTCTTCGATCAACGGCACAAGATCAATCTTGTCCGACTGTATGCGCATGTGGCCGGCTTCGATCTTCGACATGTCGAGGATATCGTTGATGACGTTCAAAAGGTGCTTGCCGCTATCGTGAATATCCTTGGAATATTCGCCGTATTTCGGTGAGCCGAGCGGTCCGAACATGCCGTTCATCAGGATTTCGGAGAAGCCGAGAATGGCATTGAGCGGCGTGCGCAACTCGTGGCTCATATTGGCGAGGAATTCGGACTTTGCCTGGTTGGCTGCTTCCGCGCGTTCCTTCTCCGCCTGATAGTTGGCATTGGCGACGGAAAGCTCTGCCTTCTGTTTTTCCAGCGTCTTCTGCGAGGCTGAAAGGTCCCCAATCGTTGCCATCAGGCGGCGCTCGCTATGGCGCAGGCGATCCTGGTGGCGTTTCAGAAGCGTGATGTCGGTGCCGACCGAAACCGTGCCGCCGTCTCGGGTGCGGCGCTCGTTGATCTGCAGCCAGCGTTCGTCGGCAAGCTGAACCTCGGTGGTGCGGGAGAAACCACTGCCATCCGCATCCGCGATGCGACGCTCGATCACCGGCCGTGCGGCTGCTGTATTGACCGTTGTGCGTTCGGTTCCCGGCACCAGTACACTTTCAGGCAATCCGTAAGCTTGCTGGAAGTGGGTGTTGCACATGACGAGGCGGTCGTTCTTGTCCCATAGCACGAAGGCCTCTGAGGTACATTCGATCGCGTCGGCAAGACGCTGATCGGCCTCGGCATAACGCTGTGCCAGACGGTGCTGTTCGGTGACGTCCATGGCAATGCCGATCACGTGGATGCGGCCGGACGCGTTGCGAATGACCTGTGCCCGTGCGCGCATCCAGACATAGTGGCCAGCCGCGTGGCGCATGCGGAATACCTGGTCGACCTGCTTTGCATTGCCGCGGCCGATGGCACGCGCCAGAGCGTAGATATTGCCGTCCGACGGATGCATCATCCTTGCGGCATCGGAAAACGATATGATGCTGCCGGCAGCAGGCAGGCCAAGCATTTCGTACATCGAACCGGACCAGAAGAGCCTGCGGTTGGCAACATCGAAATCCCAAAGTCCGCAACGCCCGTGAGACAATGCCGCTTCGATCCGCAGATTGGATTCAGCAAAGATCTCGTCGGCGTCTTGTGCGCGCCTGACCTGCGTATAGTAGGCATAAAGGATGACGAGAAGAATGGCGGAAATACCGGTAAAGAGGGTGACGTTGAGAGAAATTTCACCGCGCAGGAAACGGTTGGTCGTATCAAGCGAATGCGCAGAAACAATCAGCGCACCCTCGTCGCCTATCGGCTGGATTGCGGCATAGTGCGGGGTCTCGCCAAGATAGGTTTCAATCACGCCGCCGACGCGACGGAGCGTTGCGGTTTCGGGAAGAAGTGCAGCAAGGCGGTGCCCGATATAGGCAGACGCTGCTCCGTTCGATCCGCCGAATACGACGCCGGACTTGTCGATGAAAAGGGTGAACGAACCATGCGGCTGCGGATTGGAAGACAGATAGGATGAAAGGCGAGCCTCCGCCGCGACGCGGTCAGCAGTGCTGAACAGGCTCTCCTGGCCGACGAATATCGCCTTGGCGGTCGCGGCCATCAGCGCCGTCGATTGTCTCGCGGCATCTTCCATGCGGCTGTTCTCGCCCATGATGCCGAGAATGCGCGACGCTGCCACGACCATGAGGAATGCGATGATGAGAAGGGGGATGGATCGCTTGAGCACCAGTTCCACCTTCGGCGTTTGACGTGCGATCGGCTTGACCGCGAAATTGCTGTCTTTCGAAAGCGCCTTCTGCAGGCCCGAAACCTTCGGAAATTTAGGGCGCAGCCAAGCGCCGGCCGCGGTTTCCCGCTGCACGTCCGATACCGTGTTCATCTAGTCCCTCGTGATGATCCGGTACGCCGCCCGTCCGAATCTACCCTAATGAATCATAGAGTGATTCTTCGTGTCCAGAGGGTTGGTAATATTTTGTTAACCATTTGAAATACGCTGCAATTTGCGGATTTTTGCGTCGCAAATCAGCTGTGCTGGTGGTCGAAACCCGGATGCGAGATTTCGGAGTGCGTCAAGCAAAGTGTTTCAAAATGTGTCAAACGCGGCCAAAAATGTGGCAAGCGTTTAAAGTGTGACCCGCAGCGCATAAAGCACTGCGGGTCAGAAGAGTGTTAGTCCTTCAGCATGCGCTCAACGATATCGCCGACATCCGTCGAAAGGTTGGATGCCTTGGCGATCTTCGAAAGCGCCAACCGTGCCTTTTCAGCGCGCACAGGTTCAAGCGAACGCCAGGAACGCATCGAGGTAAGGAGGCGCGCGGCGAGCTGCGGGTTCTTCGGATCGATCGCAAGGATCTGGTCTGCGAGGAAGTCGTAGCCCTTGCCGTCGGCGCGGTTGAAGCCGGTCGGATTGCCGAAGGCGAACGTGCCGACGAGCGAACGCACGCGGTTCGGATTGCCCGCGTTGTAGCGCGGGTTTTCCATCAGCGCCTTGACCCGCTCAAGCGCATCGACGCCGGGGATCGTCGCCTGGATCGAGAACCACTTGTCGATGACCAGCGGATTGCCGTCGAAACGGGTGAGGAAGCTGGCGAGAGCAGCCGTTGCCTCCGAGACATCCGGGAAGCGATGCGCAAGCAGCGTCAGCGACTGCGCAAGGTCCGTCATGTTGTCGGCAGCGGCAAAAGCTTCTGCAGCACGCTGCGGGCTGTTTTCGGCATACATGAGATAGGAGAGGGCGACGCCGCGCAGCGAGCGCTTGCCTGCATCCTCGGCTTCCGGCGAATAGGCACCTTCGACCTTCATCTCGTTATAAAGGCGGACGAAGATTTCCTCTCCGGCCTTGGCGATTGCTTCATGCACAGCCTTGCGGCCGGCATGGATCGCGTCGGGATCGTTATTGCCGCCAAGCGCGCGGGCAATATCGGCCTCGCTCGGCAGGTTCAGCGCCTGAGCCCGGAAGGCGGGTTCCAGCGATGCATCGCCGGCGCATTCCAGAAGGGCTGCAACGAATGCCGGATCGCAGCTCACATCCTTGCCGTCACGCGCATCGCGCGCCGCCTGCGTCAGGTTCGGCATGGCAAGGTCGGTCAGGGCCTGCCAGCGTGAGAACAGGTCGCTGTCATGGCGGGCGATATGGACGAGATCTTCCGGCGACTGTTCGAATGCCAGATTGACCGGTGCCGAGAAAGACCGGTTGAGCGACAGAACCGGCCGCGACGAGACGCCCGAGAAGGTGAAGCTCTGGCTACGCTCGGTCAGGTGCAGCACGTCACCTGTCACTTCTCCGCCGGTAACCGATTTCGGCTCGGCGATCTGCCCATTGTCGAGGATCAGCGCGAAGGAGAGCGGGATATGCAGCGGCTCCTTGTTCGGCTGACCCGGCGTTGCCGGTGTCGTCTGTTCGAGCGACAGCGTGAAGGTGCCGGCGGCGCCATCATAGGCGCCCGAGGCGCTGACCAGCGGCGTTCCTGCCTGAACATACCAACGGAAGAACTGGCTGAGGTCGCGACCGCTCGCATCCTCGAAGCATTTTACATAGTCCTCAACGGTGACAGCCTGTCCGTCATGGCGCTCGAAATAGAGGTCCATGCCTTTACGGAAGTTGTCGCGTCCAAGAATGGTCGCGATCATCCCGGTGATCTCGGCGCCCTTCTCGTAGATCGTCATCGTGTAGAAGTTGTTGATCTCGCGATAGCTGTCCGGGCGCGGCGGATGCGCCAGCGGGCCTCCATCCTCCGGAAACTGATCGGACTTCAGATGACGCACGTCGGCAATCCGCTTGACCGGGCGCGAACGCATGTCGGAAGAGAATTCCTGGTCGCGATAGACCGTCAGGCCTTCCTTCAGGCAAAGCTGGAACCAGTCGCGGCAGGTGATACGGTTGCCGGTCCAGTTGTGAAAATATTCATGCGCGATGATGCGCTCGATATTCGCATAATCCTGGTCGGTCGCGGTTTCCGGGTCGGCCAGCACGTACTTGTCGTTGAAGACGTTGAGACCCTTGTTCTCCATCGCCCCCATGTTGAAATCGGAGACGGCGACGATCTGGAAGATGTTGAGATCGTATTCGCGGCCGAAATGCTCTTCGTCCCATTTCATCGAGCGCTTCAGCGCATCCATGGCATAGGCGGCACGTGGCTCCTTGCCGTGCTCGACGTAGATCTTCAGCGTCACTTCGCGGCCCGACATCGTCTCGAACGTGTCTTCGATCACGCCGAGATCGCCTGCGACCAGTGCGAAGAGATAGGCCGGCTTGGGATGGGGATCGAACCATGCGGCGAAGGAGCGGCCCTCGTCATAACCGGCGCCGCCGAGGAAATTGCCATTCGACAGCATGACCGGGTTGGCTGTCTTGTCACCGATGATGGTGATCGTGTAGGGCGCCAGAACATCCGGGCGGTCGGGGAAATAGGTAATGCGGCGAAAGCCCTCGGCCTCGCACTGTGTGCAATACACACCGTTGGTCCGGTAAAGACCCATCAGCTGGGTATTGGCTTCCGGATTGATATAGGTGGTGATCGTAAGCTCGAACGGGCTTTCTGCCGGCAGGTCGCGGATCGTCAGGCTTTCCGGCGTCGCGTCATACTGGTTTGCCGGCATTTCCTTCTGGTCGAACAGCAGGCCGGAAAGCTTAAGTTCGTCACCATCCAGGACCAGCGGCAGCGATGCGTCGACGCCTTCGCGCCGATGGAAGATCAATCGGGCCTCGACCTTTGTATTGGTCGGATCGAGTTCGAACGTCAGGTCGACCCGTTCCAGAACAAAGTCAGTGGGGCGGTAATCCGCCAGATGCACGATCTGGCCCGTATCTGTTCGCATG
Organism: Aliirhizobium wenxiniae; assembly: GCF_014201355.1. Classification (GTDB taxonomy): domain Bacteria; phylum Pseudomonadota; class Alphaproteobacteria; order Rhizobiales; family Rhizobiaceae; genus Neorhizobium; species Neorhizobium wenxiniae. Next base: position 424,622 of record NZ_JACHEG010000002.1, on the reverse strand, counting down.
ATGTTTCCTGAAACGGCTTAACGACTGGACGTGACGACGTGAGACCTGTCCCCGAAAAGACTGGTTTGGCCCCCGCGCCGCGGGCATATTTACATTCAATGCTAAACGATTGTTGAACCGCGGCTAAAATAAAGTGTCGCACTGTCAGTATAGTGATCGATTTTCATACAGCGCTATTTCGGGGCTGTAGGCAAAAGATCGCAAATCTGGCTGTCGGCTGCGTCGATTGGCGCACTGGCGAACTTTCGTCAATTTTCACACACGGCGCTCCACTTTTGCGTTAATGTCCTTGCGAATCCACCCCGCCTACTTCCGGATCAAGGCCCAAGGCCTGAACCCCAATGAGTTCCCTTATGGCCCCCGATGCCCGAAATCCCCTGCACGGGATTATGCTGAAAGTATTGTCTGTTGTCGTATTCGTGATGATGCAGACCTGCATCAAGGCAGCCGGGCCGGATCTCCCCGCGGGGCAGGTCACCTTCTACAGATCGGCTTTCGCGCTTGTTCCGATCATGGGATATCTGGCTTTTCGGCGGGAATTGTTTCACGCCTTCCATACGAATAGCCTGTCGGGTCATCTCAAGCGCGGCGTGCTCGGCATCATGGGCATGATATGCGGCTTTTATGGCCTGGTGCATTTGCCAATGCCCGACGCAATTGCACTCGGTTATTCTATGCCGCTAATCGCCGTCATTTTTGCCGCGGTATTTCTCAAGGAGACCGTCAGGCTTTATCGCTGGACCGCGGTTGCTATCGGCATGGTCGGCGTGGTGATCATTTCATGGCCCAAGATGACCATGTTCAGTGGTGATGGCATGGGGTCAGAGCAGGCAATGGGCGCGATGGCAGTGCTCTTGGGAGCCGTCATGGGCGGCTTTGCGATGATCCAGGTACGCCAACTCGTTCAGACGGAAAAGACCGCAACAATCGTGCTCTATTTCTCGCTGACCGCGGCGATCTTCTCGATCATCAGCCTGCCCTTCGGCTGGTCTTCCCTGAGTGGTTACGCGCGCCTATGCCTGATCGCCTCGGGATTTTTCGGAGGGCTAGGACAGATCCTGCTGACGGAAAGCTATCGTCACGCGGACGTCTCGACGATCGCGCCCTTCGAATACACGTCAATCATTCTGGGAATTGCGATTGCCTACACGCTGTTCGGTGATATCCCGGCGATCAATACCTTGATTGGTACCGCAATCACCGTCTCGGCCGGTATCTTCATCATCTACCGCGAACACCAGCTTGGGCTGGAGCGCAGGGCCGCGCGCAAAGCCTCTCCGCCGGGTGCATGAGAACCAGGGATTTGAAAATCAGAGCGGGATGCCGGAAAGCGGACTGACGGAACCGATCGCTTCGCCTCGGGTCCTGCTTGCCTCGGAAAATTCACGAGATGCGTTTACGGCGGCGTTTATCTGACGCAAGTTTTCACGGAGAGTGCGAAGAGGACTAAATATCGATCTCATCGCACATCCTCCTCAACGTTCGCGAAAATCGGCAAACATGGCCGAAGGACGGGAAACGCCACCCGGGCGCACCATGGCGCGAGATGTGATCTGCTCGTTGGTTGCCGAGCCGAACCTGTGATAGCCCTGCGTGGAGCGCGGGCCGACGCCTGCGGCGCGAAGTGTTTCAAAACCCGAATGGATCGGGCGGAAGCGGGTGGTCATTGGTCTAGTCCTTGTGTCTGGGTCCCTCCCAAGACATTAGTAATATTGCTAAAATGCACCGATTCAGCAATGTGGCAGAACGCCACGCTGCCATGCGTTTCTCGCATGGGTTGCTTCACATAATGGTAATAAATTGCATTTCGTCAGCTTGATTGCATGAAATATGTGCAATTTCGGCTATTGAAGCCCGTGTTGAAAGGCCAACAGATCTTGCCAGGTCAGGGCTTTGTTGGCAGGGATGGCAAGAAGCTCCTGCGGATGGAATGTCGCAAGGGCAGGGATTTCCATGCCTGCAAAGCTCACGGTCTGCCACTTTCCACGCATCGTATGGATCGTGCCATTGCCGCCTATGAAGAAGCGGGCCGGGAAGTTGCCGAGCAGCAGCAGCGCCTTTGGCCGGGCAAGCATGATCTGGCGCTCGATAAAAGGCTGGCAGATATCCATCTCGGCCGCCGACGGCATGCGGTTTCCCGGCGGGCGCCAGGGAATGACATTGGTCATCAGCACGCCCTCGCGCGAAAGGCCGATTGCTGCAAGCATCCGGTCGAGAAGATCTCCGGCCCGACCGGAGAAGGGGGCACCATCTCGATCATCGTCCGCATTCGGCATCGGCCCGATAATCGCGATCCCGGAAGTCGGATCACCGCTGGCAAACACAGTCGAGCGGGCGCTGTTCTTCAGGTTGCAGCCGTGGAATGTCTCGATCGCCGTCTTCAGCTCGGCCAGTGAGCCGGCACCATTCGCCGCCGAACGCGCGGCTTCCACCGCCTGCCCGGCCGGCACGGAGACCGGTGCCGTGGTTGCCGGGGGAGGGGCGGCAGCACCCGGCCGCCGCGAGGGCGCACTCCCACCATTCGAAGCCGAAGATGCGCCGTCCTGCGGACTGCGCTCCCTGGCACTCGCTGGGGCTTTTGCCTGAGCCCTTGCCGCCTTCTGCGCCTCGAACTGGGCAATCCGATCGACAGGTTCGTCGTCGACGAGCCATTCCACGCCCGCATCCGCATAAAAATGCAGAAGCGCGGCAAGTTCGGCCGGATTGAGGTCTGAGGCGGCGTTCATGCTTTCACCTTAACGAAGCCGAACTTCGCAGGAAAGCCTTACGCCGCCCATTCACCGACATTCTCGCTCTCTCCGATCAGAGCCAGACCATGAGCGATCGACAGAAGCTCACCGCCGCTTTCGATCTTCGATGCGTCGAAACGCCGGGTGAAGATCTGGCGCACTGCGGGAACGAAGGAGGTGCCGCCGGTGAGGAACACTTTGTCGACCTCGGCCGGTGCGGTATTCGTCTTGGTCAGCACATCGTCCAGTGCGCCTTCGATCTTTGCCAGATCGTCGGCGATCCAGGTCTCGAAATCCGCACGCTTGACTATCTTCTTGCCGGCCCTGCCGAGCGGTGCGAAATTGAACTCGGCTTCTTCCGCGGAAGAAAGCGCCATCTTGGTGGCCGAGATCGCCTGATAGAGCGGATAACCTTCGTCATGCTCGACCAGTTCGATAAACAGTTCCAGCTTGTCCGGGTCGATCGCCGAGCGCACCAGCGACTTCAGGTCGTTGAACTCGCGGGTCGTCTTGAAGATTGACAGCTGGTTCCAGCGCGCAAAATTGGCGTAGTAGTTCGATGGCACTTCCAAGAGCTTGTCGAAACTCTTGAAGAACGTGCCCTTGCCAATTTCCGGGGCCACCAGATGTTCGATCATCTTCGCATCGAAATGGTCGCCTGCAATGCCCACGCCGGAATGGCCGATCGGCTTGGCCGTCAGCTTGCCGGCCACGCGTTCGAAGCGGATCAGCGAGTAGTCCGTCGTACCGCCGCCGAAGTCGGCGACCAGAACATTGGCGTCGGTCTTCAGGGTCTGGGCGAAGTAATAGGCGGCTGCGACCGGTTCATAGACATAATGGATCTCGGGAAAACCGAGCCGTGTCAGCGCCTCGTTATAGCGATCCGTCGCAAGCTTCTCGTCCGGGCTGGCGCCGGCAAAATGCACCGGCCGGCCGGCAACCAGACGCGAAACCTCTGTTGGCCAATGGCCGTCCGCATAATTTTTCAGCCGCTTGAGAAACACTTCCATCAGGTCTTCGAACGTGTGACGACGGGCAAAGACCAGCGTCCCTTGGAAGAGCGGGCTTGCGGCAAAGGTCTTGATCGACTGCAGGAAACGGGCGTCACCCGGATTGTCTATGAACTGGCGGATCGCCGCCTGTCCGGCCTCGACCTTTAGTGCCTGAGCGCCGAGCTGGGCATCCTTCATGAAGGAGAGCGCCGTGCGCATCGAATCCGTCTCGCCGGCGCTGCTCGAAAACTGCATCGAATGGGTAGTGCTGCCGCTGTCTGCCAGCGCCAGAACGGTATTGGTCGTGCCGAAATCAAGCCCGAGCGCCCGTGCCATGGCCGTGCTCCTTGTGGTCTGCAAAAATGATTGAGCCGGGACGCTCCCGGACGCGATAAGGGCGAAGCCGCTGCCTCGCCCTTTTTGAGAGCGCGCCTGATGCCACAGGCTAGGCGCCAAAGCAAGCGGGAAGGGGGGGAGATGCGGAATTACGTGCCGGACGCCATCAATCGTGAGCGCTGCGGCGCTGGCGGGTTCGATTGTAAATTCAGCCAGAAGTGGATGTCCGCTAGGCGCCACGAGCGGTCAACACATCAGGTCCAAACGCGACAGCGTAAGTCGGCATTGTTCACATAGCGGTTCGTTCTTGCCGCCACGGTAATAGCTCAGCGCAATCACCGCTCCATACAATGCCCAAGCTTTGCCCCGAAGCCATTCGCCCTCACTCAAGCCCAAAACGCTCCTGAAGCCATCTCGGGCAGATGGCTGCATCCAAGACCACGCGGTTGCATAGTCGGCCGCAGGGTCTCCTACCGCAGATAGACCCCAGTCTATAACCCCCGCCAGTTTTCCGCCAACGGTCAGAAGATTGTCTGCCTTGAGGTCGCCATGCAACCATACGGGTGGGGCGTCATATTTCTCCGCGAGGGCTTCGTTCCAAAGTTCCACAGCCACTTTTGCATCGATTTCATCCGACACTATTTCAATAGCCGGAAGGGTGCGCTCAGATATCTCTGCGAGAGGAATGCCTCGTAGTTTATTGATTGGCCCTGCAATCGGTGCGCCTGCCGTTGGTTTAAGATGGAGAGCCTTCAAAAAGTTTGCCAATGAGATTGCAGCCTCGTCGGCGTCTGCGATGTTTGCGGGGATGGCGATGTTCCCCGCCATCCAATCGAATATTCCGAACTCGCAATCCATACCAAGATCAACGCGCCCTCGATACCGGAGGGTTGGTGTCATCAAGGGCAATCCCCCGAGATGAGGTAACCAATCCAGCTCCTTTGAAACCAAAAGGGCCGCACTTTCTCTTCGCGGTATCCGAAGGACTAATTCATCGCCAATGCGATACAACGCATTATCGGTGCCGGACGAAGTTACCCGATCCAAAGGCAAGTTAGCCCACTGAGGCGTGTGCCTCTCTAAAAGCTGATGGATCAGCACATCTGTTACGGGGAGGTCATCTTGGTGCATCATGTCTGGTTAAAGCAACTTACAGTTACGTCCACATGACATCCTTTGTCCGCTTCGGGCCGATAGCAGACATCGATTACATTTCCCGATAGCAGAAGGGGCGCAGATGCTGCGCCCCTTGCTTCGGCCCGATCTTGATCGGGTCGGTCAGGCTTCGGCATACCAGCGGGCCTGCAGGGATTGCGTTTGTTCGGCGTCCTTGCTTTTGAACAGCTGTGTCGAGGAACCGCTGGTGCCGGTTGCCGAGATCTGGTCGAGCATCTGCCGGATCATCTGGTCATGCACATTGGCCGCAGCGCGCCGCTGGCTGGCGGAGACGTCCTCATTGGCCTTCATGGAGGAACGCTGGCTGATCGCCTGAAGATCGGCCAGCAGCGGAGTGACGAAATCACGGACACCCGAACCTGCCGTGGGTGCGCTTGTTGACGCTGAACCGTCCACCTGACCGGCAGATGCGTCCGCATCAGGCTCGCTGCCCGACATGCTATCGTCCTCGGTCGGTGCCGAAGGTTCATCAGAGGTGGAGTGCTCGGCGACGGCTTCATCGGTTGGAACATCGCCGTCTGCCGCATGGGCTGCCTCGACCTCGGCCTCGTCCGCAGGCTGAGAGGCACTCTCGTCTACCGGCTCGTCCGTTCCCGCTTCGGCAGGCGGCATCGGGCCATAGGTGCCGTCATCGGTTTCTTCCGGTGAGTAGTTTTCGACTGTGTCGGACTGGCTGCCGCTTGATGGTGCCGTGTTGTTTTTACCAGTCGTCGTTTCGTCGTCCTTCACATCGGAAGAACCGGACGATGGCGATGATTGGCTCGGTGAACCGGATTGGCTTCCGCCACCGAAAATACCTTCGAGAAACACTATATTCTCCGCTGTTAACGAATGCGGAGCGGCCTCTAGCAGCTTCGGATTGAAGCGGCTTCAACGCGCGAAGAACAAATAAAATCAATATTTAAGCATCTGAAAATATGATTGAATGATAGATTTCTCATGTTGTTGAAGGCATGGTCCGGATGCCTGCTCTGCCATGTTTTGGCCGGGTCGCTCATGTCTATCGCAAGGCTCTTGTCGAATGCATGGAGTTGATCTGCCGTGAACCCCGGAACGCTCTCTTTTCTCGCTCTTTTCACCACTGCCGCCGTTTCTGTCTCGGCCCCCGCTCGCGCCGCCGAGCCGGTGCACTGCACCGTCATTCTGGATGTCGATACCGGCGTGGTCATCCACCGGCAGGGCGGATGTGATCAGGCCTTCTATCCCCAATCGACCTTCAAGCTGCCGCTGGCGATGATGGGATACGACAAGGGTATTCTTGTGGATGATCATAATCCCCGCTGGGAATACCAGGCCAAGTTCAATCGCTCCGAGCGGGAGCGGAAGGCGACCGATCCGACCATATGGGAGAAGGACTCGATCGTCTGGTATTCGCAGGAGATCACCCGCCGCCTCGGCAAACAGGCCTTTGCCGACTATGTCCGCAGCTTCGACTACGGCAACCGCGATGTTGCCGGCGGACCGGGCGGAACCGACGGGCTGACGGAATCCTGGCTGAGTTCATCGCTGAAAATATCGCCCGACCAGCAGGTGAGTTTCCTGCGGCGCTTCATCACCGGCAAGCTACCGATTTCGGCAAAGGCCGTGACGATGACGCAGGCGATCGTGCCGACTTTTGCGGCCGGCGACGGCTGGACTGTTCATGGCAAGACGGGCGCTGGATGGCTGCGTGATGCCAAGGGCAAGCCGGATCGCAACCGCCCGCTCGGCTGGTTCGTCGGTTGGGCAGAGAAGGGCGGCAAAAAGGTCGTGTTTGCCCGCATGTTGTTGGATAACAAGCGGCATACCGATCAGCCGATCAGCTTCACCGTTCGTGACGGCCTGATTGCGGATCTGCCGAAACTGGCTTCCGGTCGGCCGAATTGAAATCGGATGCGAGCCGGGAGTATCGACCCGGCTCGCATATTCTGTCAGGCGTTTGCCTGAAAACGCACGCCGCTTTCGTTGAGGAAGCAGGTCTTGTCGAATGCGGCCAGATCCAGCGGATTGGCAAGTCGCACGTCTTCCAGCGTCGGAAACGGCTTCCCTTGCGGATCATAGCTTCGGCTGATCTGCGATACGAAGACGATGACCAGCCCCCTTGATCTTGCGAAGGACTGAAGTGCCGAAACCTGTAGATCGAGCGGCGGCGTCGAGCGCCGCAGATCCAGCAATTGCAGATAGTCGATCACGATCAATGTGCCGGGGGCAGCATCTTCCGCGGCCTTGATGACGTAATCGGCGCTGATCCCGTCGGAGCAATCCGAAACGAACCGGTCGCCATAACGGCAAAGCTCCGTTCCCAGTCGCAGGAACTGGTCGGCGATCTGCGCCTGCGTATATTCCAGCGTGAAGAAGAAGGCGCGGCTGCCTGTCTTCATCGCCTCGATCGCCAGTTCCAACGCCATGAGCGTCTTGCCGAGCCCCGGCCTTGCGCCGATCAGGAGAAGATCGCCCGGTTTCAGCTGTTGATACAGTTCGCTGGCCGGAGACGCCGCGGCATGGCGCGCCGCAAGCAGGCTCCAGCTTTCGCAGCCTTCGCCGCGTGCGATACGATCGAGCGCGGCATTGAGAGGAATGGATTGTTGGCGCGACAGGGCCTTGGCCTTGCGCTTCAGGTGATAGATGGGTGCCGAAAGTTTCATCGACGAAAACCTCCTGATGCGAGCAATATTCGCAATCCCTCCTTTTGCAGCTGCCCGGACAGTCGGTTGAAATCGCCAGTGCCCGGCATGAAATCTGCTTTCCCGGTCGGAGGGGGGAGGCGCGGGCCGCGCCGGAATCAGATGATAGCCGAAGCCCGTCAGATCCGGAAGCGGCGCGATGCCCAGACGATGAGAACGCCGATGACGGTTGCCAGCAATCCCCAGAAGATCCAGGGCGTCTGGTTTATCATGAAGCTGGAGCGCGGGTAGGGGAACACGCCTGTGCCCTGGCCGATCCAGACAAGCCCGATGACGCCGACGAGAAAACCGAAAATACCGGCGATAAGCCTGATCAAACGCATTGCCGCTCTCTCATGTCCTTCCATAGGCAGGAAGATATGGCGAATGCGGCTGCCATCAATGCCGGGTGGCGGTCACGGATGCGGCAAACCGACCTCCGCAGATGAAAAGGCCCGGCTGTTCACCGGGCCCGATATCTTCAGAGCGACTTTGCCGCGCCGCCATCGACGCGCAGCATCGTGCCGGTAATGTAGCTTGCGGGTTCCGAGCACAGGAAGGCACCCGCCGCGCCGAATTCCTCGACCGTGCCGAGGCGACCGGCCGGAATGGTCTTTACCGAAGCTTCGCGGATTTCTTCAAGGCTCTTGCCCAGCCGCTTGGCATTGGCGCCGTCCAGTTCCTCGATACGGTCCGTCAGGATACGGCCCGGAAGCAGCATGTTTACGGTGACGCCGGAGCCGGCGATTTCGGTTGCAAGCGTCTTGTTCCAGCCGACCAGCGCGCCGCGCAGCGTGTTGGAAAGGGCGAGATTCGGGATCGGCTCTATGACGCCGGAAGAAGCGACGGTCAGGATGCGGCCCCAACCCTGTTCCTTCATCTGCGGCAGAAGCGCGTTGGTGAGCGAAATTACTCTGAGCACCATTGACTGGAAGAAGGTGTCCAGCTTGTCGGCGCTCATGTCCTGCGTGCCGCCGGGCGTCGGGCCTCCGGTATTGTTGACGAGGATATCGATGCCGCCGAGCTTTTCTTTGACCGCTTCAACCATGGCCTCGACGAAATTATCGTCGGCAAGGTCGCCCCAGACCCAATCGGCCTTGCCTTTGCCGGCTGCGTTGATCGTCTTGCAATTTTCGGCAAGCTTGTCGCCCGAACGCCCCACCAGGAGAACATTGGCGCCTTCATTGGCGAGCGCCGTTGCGATGCCGAGGCCCAAGCCGCGCGAAGAGGCGAGGACAAGCGCCCTTTTGCCCGAAATTCCCAGATCCATTCCGTTCTCCTGTGACGATGTTGTCTGTGCATGCGGTTATAATGGCCGCGGCTCACATTGGAAGCCTGATCCGGCCTCTGATCGGCTCGACCAGGCGTCGGACGAAGCGGGGCGGCTTTAGGACGCAATGGTGCATGAGGCCTTGGCTTGCGGTGCGGTTTGACTTTACGGATATCCCGTCTCGAAGAGAGCTTGCGACTTGTCAGGTTGTATGACAACAAGGGCTTGGAGGATTGTGTGGCATTTTGACGTTGACGTAAACGTTATTTGTCCTGCAGATAAGGGAGTGGGTCTTCGTGTCTGGTCAGTCGGTGTCGCATCTCGGCTCGACAACCTTCCTGGCATTTGCCAAGGAGTAATGTGACAAAAGGGGATCCCGCCAAGGCGGAGGCATATGGAATGAGCGAAGAGATGGAACTTCCCGAACGGGAGATGATGGAATTCGACGTCGTGATCGTCGGTGCCGGCCCGGCCGGCCTGTCCGCTGCAATCCGGCTGAAGCAGATCAATCCTGATCTTACCGTCGTGGTGCTGGAAAAGGGCGCGGAAGTCGGCGCCCATATTCTCTCCGGCGCGGTGGTCGATCCGGTCGGCATCGACGCGCTCCTGCCGGGTTGGCAGGACGAGGAGGGGCATCCGTTCAAGACCAAGGTCACCGACGACCAGTTCCTGTTCTTAGGGCCAGCAGGCTCCGTCCGACTGCCCAACTTCGCCATGCCGCCGCTGATGAACAACCACGGTAAGTATATCGTCTCGCTCGGCAATGTCTGTCGGTGGCTTGCGACCAAGGCGGAGGAACTCGGTGTCGAGATCTATCCGGGCTTTGCCGCAAGCGAGGTGCTTTATGACGATGCAGGCAATGTGATCGGCGTCGCCACCGGCGACATGGGCATCGAGAAGAATGGCGAGCCAGGCCCGAACTATACCCGCGGCATGGCGCTGCTCGGCAAATACACCCTGATCGGGGAGGGCGTACGTGGTTCGCTCGCCAAGCAGCTGATCGAGAAGTTCGATCTGCAAAAGGATCGCGATGTCCAGAAATTCGGCATCGGCATCAAGGAACTGTGGGAGGTAAAGCCGCAGAACCACAAACAGGGTCTCGTCCAGCATTCCTTTGGCTGGCCGCTCGACATGAAGACCGGTGGCGGTTCCTTCCTCTATCACCTGGAAGACAATCTCGTTGCTGTCGGCTTCGTCCTGCACCTGAACTACAAGAACCCCTATCTCTTCCCCTTCGAGGAATTCCAGCGGTTCAAGACCCATCCGGCAATCGCGCCGACTTTCGAAGGCGCCAAGCGCATTTCCTATGGCGCTCGGGCAATAACCGAGGGCGGTTACCAGTCGGTGCCGAAGCTCTCCTTCCCCGGTGGCGCGCTGATCGGTTGCTCGGCAGGCTTCGTCAACGTGCCGCGCATCAAGGGCTCGCATAACGCCGTGCTCTCCGGCATTCTCGCCGCTGACAAGATCGCGGCTGCAATTGCCGACGGCCGCGCCAATGACGAGCCGGTCGAGATCGAAAACGAATGGCGTTCAGGCCCGATCGGCAAGGATTTGAAGCGCGTCCGCAACGTCAAACCGCTGTGGTCGAAATTCGGCACGCTGATCGGCATTCCGCTCGGCGGTCTGGACATGTGGACCAACCAGCTGTTCGGTTTCTCGCTGTTCGGCACGCTGAAACACGGCAAGACCGATGCCCAGTCGCTCGAGCCGGCGGCGAAGCACAGGAAGATCGACTATCCGAAGCCGGATGGTGTTCTGACCTTCGACCGACTGTCTTCCGTCTTCCTGTCCAACACCAATCACGAGGAAGACCAGCCGGTCCATCTCAAGGTCAAGGATATGGATCTGCAGAAGCGCTCCGAGCACGACGTCTATGCCGGTCCCTCTGCCCGCTACTGTCCGGCCGGGGTCTACGAATGGCGCGAGCAGAATGGGGAAGAGGTCTACGTGATCAACGCCCAGAACTGCGTCCACTGCAAGACCTGCGATATCAAGGACCCCAACCAGAACATCAACTGGGTACCGCCCCAGGGAGGCGAGGGACCGGTCTATCCGAACATGTGATCTTCGGTCCGGTTGCGAGAATGCCTCGTGCAACATCGATGATGAATGGCAACTCTTAAGTTGCCGTTTGTCAGTTTCATCTGCCGGTTATTATCCGGGGATGAAAAGACCTTGGTAACGCTGAGTTCATTCTTATATCTGATCACATCTGGCTGATCGCCTATCTCTTTCGTGTCGCGTGAAAGAAGAATAGGTATGGTTCAGGATAGGAAAATCGGCTTCTTTCGCGCCAACAGGTCAGCATGTGATGAGCAACAGAGATATCGTCTTCGGCGTCGCCTCCGTCATCGGGGCCATCAGGCGTGTTTTTTTCTTCGCCGCGATCGCGATCATGCCGGCGTTCTTCGTTGCGGGTGAAGCGGCGGCGGTCGATTGCCGTGCCTATCCGACGCCCGGTGTTGACTGGAGCAACTGCAAGAAGCGGCTGCTTATGCTGGACAACAGCAATTTTGAGGGAGCCAATCTCTCCGGCGTTGATTTTAGCATGACCGATCTCAGCCGCACCAACCTCAAGAAATCTAATTTCAGCAAGGCCATGCTGGTGCGTGCCTCACTTGCCGGTTCCGATGCGACAAGTGCGAGTTTCGAGCGCGCGGAAGGTTACCGCAGCAATCTTTCTGGCATTTCTGCTTCCGGCGCGAGTTTCGTTTCGGCCGAAATGCAGCGGTCGAATTTTTCCGACGCGGACCTGACCAATGTCGACTTCACCAAGGCCGAGCTTGGGCGGGCGATCTTCTACAAGGCAAAGCTGGCGAACACCCGCTTCGCGCTGGTCAATCTCTCCCGCGCGACCTTCCATAATGTCGATATGAGCGGGCCGGTCGATTTCACCAATGCTTTCCTTTTCCTGACCCGCATCGAAGGGGTTGACCTGTCGAAGGCGACAGGCCTCGAACAGGACCAGATCGCGCTGGCTTGCGGAGACGACAGGACGCAGCTGCCGGAGGGATTAAAGACGCCGCCCTCATGGCCCTGCGAAGACGAGTGACATCAACACGATTGTTACCAGCCGAGGCTTCGGCGACACACGTCATTAGCGAAGCATTAACCATAACGTCCTTAGCTTGCGTCATCTTTTCGACGCATCAAGGACACGATCATGCCGATTTCACGCCGCGGCCTTCTGGCTGGCTTGCCTCTTTTGCTGGCCGGTTGCGCTTCGACCTATAACGAGCAGCACAATTACGCTGCCCTGCCGGAAGAAGAGTTCCCCCTTCACCGCGTACCGATCGACAAGATCAAACCGGAACTGCGCCGCCAGCAGGTCGCCTTCTCCGGCAATTATGCACCTGGTACCGTCGTGGTCGACACCCCGGCCAAGCGTGCCTATTACGTCCTAGGCGGCGGTCAGGCGATCCGTTACGGCGTCGGCGTTGGTCGCGCCGGCATGGCTCTTTCCGGCAATGCCTATGTCGGCCGCAAGGCCGAATGGCCGTCCTGGACCCCGACCCCCAACATGCAGCGCCGCGAGGAGCGTTACCGCAAGCTCGCCGGTGGCCTCCCGGGCGGCCCGAACAACCCGCTCGGCGCCCGCGCCATGTATCTCTACCGCAACGGTAACGATACGATGTTCCGCCTGCACGGCACCAACCAGCCGGAATCGATCGGCCACGCCATGTCGAGCGGCTGCATCCGCATGATGAACCACGACGTGATCGACCTTTACAACCGCGTTCAGGTCGGCGCCAAGGTTGTCGTCATCCAGGCCTAAGCCTCGGACACTCTGACTTCTGGCAGCCCGTCGCAGTGATCGCGGCGGGCTTTTGCATTTCAGGTCCGGGCTTTCCAGGCGACCACCATCAGCGCGCCGATCACCGTGATATGTTCCATCACCACATAGAATTCGATCGTCTTGAACGGCTCTTCCATGGTCCAGAAGTGGTGAACCAGCGGGATCGTCAGCGCGGTGAAGACGGCCAGCGCCCCCGCACCAAGCCATGTCCAACGATTGAGGATGATCAGGATCGAGCCGCCGAGCTAAGTGATGATCGTCGCGATATTGAAGGCGACGGCCGGTTCCAGCCCGAAATGCGCCATCTCGGCGACCCCGGCATTGAAATCGATCAGCTTGGAAAGCCCGCTCGCCCAGAACATGAAGGTCAGGACGGTGCGCGCCAGATAACCGAACCAGGTGGAGCTTGTCAGCGCGCTGATCGGGTTGGGATTGCCATATGATGATGTCTGTGACGTAGCCATGATATCCCCCTAGGCTCAAGGGGACAATCATAGCGAGAAATTTGCGTTTTGGTAAGTATACGCCGCCGCCGATGCAGGCCGGCTTTGTCGTCAGAAGCCCGAGAGAACCAGCTTGCCGCGGGTCTTGCCGCTTTCGATTAGGGCATGTGCCGCCTTGAGGTTGGCCGCATTGATCGGACCGAGGACGTCGGACAGCGTCGTCCTGATCTTCCCGGCATCGACCAGTTCCGCCACTTGGCTCAAAAGCTTGTGCTGCTCGATCATGTCCGCCGTCTGGAAAACTGGCCGGGCAAACATCGTTTCCCAATGGATCGACAGTGCCTTGCGCTTGAACTGGCGCACGTCGACCGGCTCCTTCGGATCGTCGATGAGGCCAAGACGGCCCTGCGGCGCGATGAGTTCGATAATGTCGCCGATATGCTGCGATGTCTCGGTGATCGAAAAGACGAAGGCTGGTGCACCGATCGCCAGTTCTGCGATCTGTCGGGCAAGCGGCTTTGAATGGTCGAGGACATGATGCGCGCCGAGCTGCCTGATCCAGTCCTGCGTCTCGGGCCGTGAGCCGGTGGCGATCACGGTGACGTCTGAAAGCTCGCGCAGAAGCTGGATGGCGATCGAGCCGACACCGCCTGCGCCGCCGATCAGAAGGACGGCGTTCCACGCGCTCGCCACCTTGTCCTGAACCCGCATCCGATGAAACAACGTCTCATAGGCGGTAATCGCGGTCAGCGGCAGTGCGGCGGCCTGTTCGAAGCTCAGCGTCTTCGGCTTAGGCCCGACGATCCGTTCGTCGACCAGATGGAATTCGGCATTGGTGCCCTGGCGATTGATCGCGCCGGCGTAATAGACCTCGTCGCCCGGCTTGAAGAGTTTGACATCCGGGCCGACCGCCTTGACTACACCGGCCGCGTCATAGCCCAGAACCTTGTACTGGCCGGGTTCGAGAACGGCATTTTTGCGGGTCTTCGTATCGACGGGATTGACCGAAATCGCCCTGATCTCGACCAGCAGGTCACGCCCTTTGGCCTCCGGCATCGGCAGGTCGATGTCGACCAGTGCTGTTTCGGATGAAATCGGCTGGTTCTGGTTGAAACCCACGGCGCGCATCGATCATCTCCCTTGCTGTATCGAGGACTAGAGATGGCGCGGACTTGGGCGTGGCGCAAGGAGCGATGGGCCGCACACGGTACGGCCCAGTCAAATCCTGGGAAGGAAGATCTCAGGCGTGGCCGGTCTTGCGCTCAAGCCAGATCGAAACGGAAAATACGCCAAGCCCGAGCAGCGAAAACAATACGCCGACATAACCGGTTGCCGCAAAACCCCAGCCCCAGGAGATCACCAGACCGCCGAGGGCTGCACCGAGTGCATTGGCGATATTAAAGGCCGAGTGGTTGGAGGCGGCGGCGAGCGTCTGCGCATCGGCCGCAACATCCATAAGGCGTGTCTGCAGTGCAGGTGCCGGTGCAAAACCGCAGCCGACGAGGAAGACGGTGACATAGAGCACGATCGGGTATTGCGCGAAATTGGCGAAGACCAGCATCACGATGATGTAGAACACCATTGAACCGCCGATCGTACCCTTCAGCGAGATATCGGCGAGCCGCGATCCGACGATATTGCCGACATTCATGCCGATGCCGAACAGCGCCAGCACTACTGCAACCATGCTCGCCGGCAGGCCGGCCGTCTCGGTCGTCGTCGAGGCAATGTAGCTGAACACCGAGAACATGCCGCCGAAGCCGACGGCTGCGATACCGAGCGTCAGCCACACCTGCGGTTTGGCGAATGCGCTGAGTTCGCGCAGGATGCTCGCACCTTCCTGCACCTTATCTTTCGGCTTGAAATACCAGACCAGCGCGACCGTCAGGGCGCCGATGCCTCCGACCAGATAGAAAGCGGCGCGCCAGGAAAGAAGCTGGCCCATGAACGTCGCAAGCGGCGTGCCTAAAAGTGTCGCGATGGTCAGGCCCAGCATGACCCGGCCGACGGCGCGTGCGCGCTTGTTCGGCGGCACCATCGACGCTGCCACCAGCGATGCGACGCCGAAATAGGCGCCGTGTGGCAAGCCGGTCAGGAAGCGCAGGAAAGTGAAGCTCCAGAAGTCTGGCGCCATGGCAGACAGGATGTTGCCCGCCGCAAATACGCCCATCAGCCAGAGCAGCAGCGTGCGGCGCGGCACCCGTGCCGAAAGCACCGCGATGATCGGCGCACCGACGACGACGCCCAGCGCATAGGCGCTGATGACATAGCCTGCCATAGGGATGCTGACCTCGAAGGTCTTCGCCACGTCCGGCAACAGCCCCATGATGACGAATTCACCGGTACCGATACCGAAGCCACCCACCGCGAGCGCGAAGGTGATCAGCAGGACGGCGAGGGGAGATAGGGTCTGATGGCTGGATGAAGCGCGTGCGGCATCCATGGAATGTACGCTGTCGGTCATGATGTCGGATCGTCTTGAAGAATGGGACAGGCAGGAACCGTCCCGCCCGATTGGCCGTTGCGGTCGCAAATCCGACCGCTGCTATCAGCCTACCACGTCATTGTGCAGTGCGGTAGATGAACATTGTATTTCGTCAAATTTTCATAGGCGTTCGGCATATCTTCTGCTCATCTGTCAAAGCGACGCTCTTGATAAGACCGCGTCCCGCAACCATTTCGTGATCCACCCGTTGTCTCGCCGCCCGAATTTCAAACCGGATATTTCATGAATCTCTATGCAGTCTTCAACCGCGATGGCGGCACCTTTCGAACCACCGACATGGACGCCTATTGCGCCCATGCGCTGAGAGCGTTCGAAGGGGCGGGACATGAGATCGAGTGCCACGTCGTGTCCGGCGACAAGGTTGTCGAGACGATGGAGAGGGCCGCCGCCATGAACGGCGTTGATGGCCTGATCGCCGGCGGTGGCGATGGTACGATTTCGGCCGCCTCCTCGATTGCCTGGAAAAGCGGAATCGCGCTCGGCATCGTTCCCGCCGGCACGATGAACCTATTTGCTCGTTCGCTGAAAATCCCGCTGGATATCTGGGATGCGATCGACACGCTTTCCCATTCGCATGTCCGCGATGTCGACATCGCCAGCGCCAATGGCCGCAGCTTCGTCCATCAGTTCTCCGCCGGCCTGCATGCCCGCATGGTGCGCTATCGGAACTCGATGAGCTATGCCTCTCGCCTTGGCAAAATCCGCGCCAGCACCCGCGCCGCGATCGGCGTCATGCTCAATCCGCCGGAATTCGAGGTCGAGTTCAACGCCGAGGGCAAGACAGGTGTCCGCCGCGTTTCGGCGATCTCGGTGTCGAACAACGAATTCGGCAGTGATGCGCTGATGTATGCCGACGATGTCACGCGCGGCCATCTCGGCTTCTACATTGCCGATCCGTTGACACCTGCCGGCGTCGCAAAACTCACGCTCGATATCCTGCGTGGACGTCTGAAGGATAACGAGGCGGTGACGGCGATGACCGTGACCGAGCTGGAACTGCATTTCCCCCGCCACCGCAACGATGTCCGCTGCGTCATCGACGGCGAACTCCTGCCGATGGATCGCGACATCCTGCTGAAGATCCATGCCGGCGAATTGAAGGTTCTTGTCGACCAGATCCCGCAAAAGGAGATCACCGAACAGCAGGGCAGCGGCATCTGATAGGCCTCATGCAGACGATGCGACCGGTGCCAGCGGCTGAAGCATCGTCGCTGCAGCTGCATCGTCATGCATCTCACCGCGTGATTTCACCGTGACGGCATTGGATGCAAATTCCAGCCCCGCAGCCTTGCAGGCGGAAATCAGCCGCTTGATCGCCTCGCGCTTGATGATGCTCGGATTGCCCGGCAGCGAGGTGAACTTGAAGCGCACTACGATCGATGTTTCGGTAATGTCCTGAATGCCCTGCATCTTCAGGGGGACCAGGAAATCGGCCCCGAATTCCGGATCGTCCAGCATGGCGATGCCGACCTTCTTGGCCGTCTTGCGGATCAGTTCGGGATCGCTCTCCCGCTCGAATTTCAGCTGGAATTTGATCGTGCCCCAGTCACGGCTGTAATTGCTGACCGAACTGATCTGGCCGAAGGGCACCGTATGGATCGGCCCGTTATGATGGCGAAGCCTGACTGAACGGATGGCGATCTGCTCCACCGTGCCTTGCTGGCTGCCGGTGCTGATATACTCCCCGATGCGGAATGCGTCCTCTGCGATGAAGAAGATGCCTGACACGATATCCTTCACCAGCGCCTGCGAGCCGAAGGAGAGCGCCAGGCCCAGCACACCGAAGCCTGCAAGAAGCGGCGCCACATTCACCCCGAGAGCGCTCAATATGACCAGCGCGCCGACGGCAAGCACCGCACCGAGCGCCAGATTGCGCACGACGGGCATCGCCGTCGAGAGCCTGCTGGTCTGGCGTTTCTCGTTCTGGTCCTCATGGCCCGGCAGCATGATGGCCGGCGAAGGGGCAAGCGCTTCCGAATAGTGCCAGATGAAACTCGCCACCGCCCAGCTTGCCACGACCGCAAAGCTCAGCCTTTCTAGCCAGAGGATCCAGCTCGTCGCGTCCGCTGCCTGTCCGCCCATGAAGGGTGACCATATGGCGGTGATCAGATGCAGGCCGCCTATCCACACCGCCCCGGCACAGATCACCCTGAGGCTGGCCAGAAGCGAGGAAGCCAGGCCCGCGCCGTGAACCCGCTCATGATGCCGGGTGAAGTCGTCGACCAGCGCATGCGCGCCGAGCGCAAGGATCGGAAGCGCCAGCAGGGCCATCTGGGTCGTGCCGGCGGCGAAGATCCAGCGGGCGCTGTTCGGCGTTCCGGCAAACAGAACACAGATCAACCACAGCGCCAGCGCCGTCACGACGTAAAATTCCGGCAGAAGATTTCCGGCCACCCGACGTACGATGCCGGGATTGTCGCTGATGAAGGCGTCGCGAATATCGTTGCGCCCACCGATGAACCAGTAGAGCTTCAACAGTGTCAGCAGCGTATTGCCGGTCAGGAACCAGCCGTCGATAATCAGGCTGTCTATCCCGATAGCGCCTGCAAGCCTTGCCATTTCGGCAATCGCCGCGCTGATCAGGCCGTAGGTCACCAGAATTCGGAAATGCCATTCCGGCCGGTTGATCGGCACCAGACTGCGCCCGCGGTAGTTTCTCTTGAACAAAAGCCGCGCAAGCGAGACATAGAGCGACGCCACGATGGTGGCCGTCAAGATACTTCTCACCATGCGGGTCGTGGCTTCCCCTTGCGGTCCGAGCAGATCAAACACAAAACGCGTGGCCACGAGGAAAAACGCCACCGAGGCGAGATCTCCGATCATTCGCCTGAGGCTTTGACCGATAATCCCGGTCATTCGCCCACCCTGCGGCACTTCCCGCGTGAATGCAGCCGCGATCAGACGCCGCAGAATGAGTGTCGCGGCGGCCGCGGCTGCGATCGTCGAGAGCGCAAGAAACAGGACCCGGCCATGGCTGCTGCCTTCCTCGGTCAGCTTTTCGTCTGCCATCACCATCGCCGTGGGCAGGCTGCCGACGCCGGAGAGAGCTGTCGTCGCGCCGCGCATGAAGGCAGCGGAAAACTGGCTCCACTTCGCCATGCCCATGTCTGTCGCCATCATTTCGGGCGTCGGTGTCATAGGGGCAGGCGAGGGTGCGGCTGCTGCAGGTGCCGGTGGTGGCGAAGATGCGGGTGCCTGGGATTTAGCTTGGGTGGATGTGATTTGCGTGGATGTCGCCGACGTTGTGCTGGCATTGCCTGCTGTCGCTGCCGGCACAGTCGTTCCGGTCCCGGGTGAAACCGTTGTCGCCTGTCCGACCTCGATCGCCACAGGCCTGCCGCTTCGTGCCGCGAAATCGAGGATTTGCTCGACATCGGCCTCGCTCTGGCCGGGATGGACGATGATCTTGAGCGGCGTGTCATCCGCGATGGCAGAACCGCCAAGGGCGATCGTCACGACGATGGCGGCGAATGTGGTGCGGAGAAATGCGAATATCATGTCCATGGCCAACGTCCTCAACGACGCTGTCGCCTTCCGTACAGACCGGTGCGACAATCCGTACCTGCGATTTATATCAGCAAGATGGGCCGGCGCGAATGGGGACTTTTGCGATGCTTATATCGACGCGACAGCCTGGTTTCGCCCGCGTGATTTTGCCTGGTAGAGATACTCGTCGGCCCCTTTCAGGCAATCGTCCGGATCGAATCCGGGGCTGCACATCAGTGCTCCGATGCTGGCCGAAAGCGGAATGCGGGCCCCGGATGAGGAGCGCAGGTCGATTGCCTGTATCGCCTGCCGGACATCCTCGCAGCGCCGTGCCAGCGCCTTCGATGTCAGTCCCACCTGGAAAAGCGCGAATTCCTCCCCACCCAGCCGGCCGGAGATGTCGCGCTGTTCCATCCGGTGGGCCGCCAGCAGATCGCCCGTCAGGCGCAGTGCCTCGTCGCCGGTGGCGTGCCCGTGCCGGTCGTTGATCGACTTGAAGTAGTCGAGATCGAGAAACATCAGGCCGCCCGTCACTCCCTGCCGGCTGAGGGAGGCCAACTCATCGAGAAATGCGGTGCGGTTGAGCAGGCCGGTCAACCCGTCATGGCGAGCAAGCTGTTTTAAGTCTTCATAGGCGACTGCAAGCTTTTCCAGAGCCTCGGTCGTCTCCGCCTTGGCGCGCCTGATCCGGTCTGCCTGCCACAGATGCAGGAGAGAGGCGGGAATGGAGATCACGAAAGGGCAGACGATTGTCATGATCAGTCCGGCGCCGGCCACTTGTCCGCCAAGATGCGGCACGATCGCAAAAGACAGGCCAAGCGAGGCAAGCGTGGCCAATATTCCGATCAGTATCGATTTCGCCAGAATAACGCGCATGCCCCACCCCTAAACCAATCAAATATAAGGGATGTGATTAGAGGTCGGAATTTTAACGAGGGCTGAATGAAACGATTAAAGACTGGTCGTATTCTTGCTGTTTGTCAGAGTTAGGGAGCAATAAGAGGTACATACGTTAAGTCTAACGTTTCGCCCGAGCGCATTCTTCGAGCACGACCTCATCAGATCCTCGGCAGGTAAGTCTGGTAATCGAAATCGCTTACCGTGCGCAGATAGGTGATCGCCTCCTTACGCTTCGTATCGCCATAGAGTTTCCGGTAGCGTTCTCCGAACACGTCCTTGATGAAGGGTGAGACGGAGAAATCCTCGACGGCGGTCAGAAAATCATGCGTCAGTCGCTTTGTGCCTTCGGGTGGTTCCTGTCCTGGCTCTGTTGCCGGACCGGGATCGAGCACCTCATCCAATCCCATAAGCATGCCACCCAAGATGGCGGTGAGCAGCAGATAGGGGTTGGCATCCGCGCCAGCGACCCGGTGCTCTACACGCGCTGCCGGCCCATTGGCATCCGGGATACGCACCGCCGTACCGCGATGGCCGAACCCCCAGTCGATATCGACCGGCGCAAACGATCCCGGCTGGAAACGGCGATAGGAATTGGCAAAGGGCGCAAAGATCAGCTGCGCATCGCGCATCGTCTTCAGCATGCCCGCAGTGACGGATTTCAATTTCACCGGATCGCCGCCCTTGGCATCGAGAATATTGTTGCCGTCGCGGTCGATGATGCTGGCATGCACATGCAGGCCGGAGCCTGCCTGATCGCCATAGGGCTTGGCCATACAGGTGGACTTCATCCCGAACTTTCGCGCGGCCTGTTCGGCAATGCGCTTCAGATAGATGCAGTCATCGGCGGCAGCCAGCGCATCGGCCCGGTGCAGAAGATTGATCTCGAACTGGCCGGGGCCGAATTCCGCCGTCGTCGCGTCGGCGGGGATATCCTGAAGCTTGGCCCAGTGGCGTACCGTCTGCAGGTACTCGTCCAGCGCATCGACGGCGCCCATGTCATAGAGCTGGAAGCCGTTCGGCTGATCCTTGTACATCAGCTTTTCAGGCGGACGAGGGCGGCCGGTCTCACGCCAGTCGTCCTGCATCACGTAAAATTCCAGTTCGGTCGCCACCACCGGTGTCAGCCCGCGTTCCTCGAAACGTCTCAGCAGACTGGCGAGAATGGCGCGCGGGTCCATGAAGCTCGGAGAGCCATCCATCTCGTGCATCGTCGCCAGAACTTGGCTTGAGCCTTCAGGTCCCCATGGCATCGGTGCCGCACTGCGCGAGTCTGGAACGCACTGCCCGTCGGGGTCGCCGATGGTCAGAGACAGGCCGGTAATATCGTCATTGTCGTCGCCCCATATGTCGAGCGACTGGGTGGAGGAAGGCAGCCGAACGAGCCCGTCCCACACTTTCTTTTCCTTCGATTTCGGAATGCGTTTGCCGCGCAGATCCCCGTTCATGCCGACGAGCAGGATTTCGGTATGGGGCTCAATGCGATCGGTCATGAAGCATCATCTCAACGGTTGCGGAACCTCGTTCGTAGCCGATAAGAATTGGTCGCACAATCTTCAGGAGAGCGACGCGATGAACGACAAGCCGGCCATTTCCAATCCTGGCATTTCCAATCTTCAAGCCATCGATGCCGCCCACCACATCCATCCCTTTTCTGACATGAAGGAACTGAACGCCAAAGGCACGCGCATCATTGAGCGCGCGGAAGGTGTCCATATCTACGATTCCACGGGGAAGAAATATCTCGATGCCTTTGCCGGGCTGTGGTGCGTCAATGTCGGTTACGGCCGCAAGTCGATTGCCGACGCTGCCTTCCGGCAGATGCAGGAACTGCCCTATTACAACACCTTCTTCGGCACCACGACACCACCGGCTACGCTGCTTGCCCAGAAGATCGCTTCGAAGACCGGTGGTAAAATGAACCACGTCTTCTTCACCAATTCCGGCTCGGAAGCGACCGACACCTGGTTCCGCATCGCCCGCGTCTACTGGAAGGCGCTGGGCAAGCCGGAAAAGACTCAGGTGATTGCCCGAAAGAACGCCTATCACGGCTCCACCGTCGCCGGTGCCTCGCTCGGCGGCATGAAGCACATGCACGAACAGGGCAACCTGCCGATCGAAGGCGTTCACCATATTGGCCAGCCCTATTGGTATGCCGATGGCGGCGATCTGACGCCTGCCGAATTCGGCCTGAAAATGGCCCGAGAACTGGAAGCCAAGATCGACGAACTGGGCGAGGATCGCGTTGCCGCCTTCGTAGCCGAACCGATCCAGGGCGCCGGCGGCGTTATCATTCCGCCGGACACCTACTGGCCGGAAATTGCCCGCATCTGCAAGGCCCGCAACATCCTCCTGATCTCGGATGAAGTAATCTGCGGTTTCGGCCGTCTCGGGTCATGGTTCGGCTACCAGCATTTTGGCGTCGAACCGGATCTCGCGCCGATCGCCAAGGGGCTGTCCTCGGGTTATCTGCCGATCGGCGGCGTGCTGGTCTCGGATCGCGTAGCGCAAGTGATGATCAGCGAATTCGGCGATTTCGCCCACGGCTATACCTATTCCGGCCATCCGGTCGCTGCCGCCGCAGCACTCGAAAACCTGCGCATCATCGAGGAGGAAGGCCTGGTCGAGCGGGTACGCGACGATATCGGCCCGTATTTCGCCTCGGCATGGACAAGCCTTGAGGATCACGAAGTGGTCGGTCAGGCGGAGAGTATTGGTCTGATCGGCGGACTGCAGCTTGCCGCTGACAAATCCACCCGCCGCCGTTACGCAAAGCCGGACGATATCGGCACGCTGGTGCGTAATCACTGCGTCGAGAACGGTCTGATCATGCGCGCCACCGGCGACCGTATGCTGGCCTCGCCGGCGCTGACGATCACGCGATCGGAAATCGACGAGGTGATCGACAAACTGCGAAATGCGCTCGATCACCTGCGCGATACGGTCAAGGAATAGGTTTTAACGCGGCAGGTCCATGACGGCATAACCGAAGCGGTACTGGTCCATCGGCCGGCCCCATTGATAGGGGTAGCCGACGATCGCGACATCCTGCGGTGCGGTGGTGATCCCTTGTTCAAGCAGATACCCGGAAAACTCCTTGTCGAAGGCGACCGGCATGCTGCCATCCTTCGTGCGCCAGACGAAAACGACCCGGTCGAAATCCGTAAGCGGCCGGTTCTTCAGTCCCGGCGGCGGCGGCTCCACGGCAACCGGCTGTTCGGGCAGGCTGAAATGCAGGTTGCCGGCAAGCTGCCTGTCCGAGGCGACGACGACTGTGTTGGCACCTGCAGCCTTCTCCGCAACGGTCTTCGAAAGGGCCGCGAACGGAATGTTGACATAGCCGTAATTGCCGTTGATGCGGCCCATATTGGCACGAAGCGCCAGCGCCGTCGGGATCAGCAGCATGATGACGATAGCCACGCCCCAGAGCCGCTTGAAACTCACCTCGACCGGGATTTTTGCAGCATCCACCTTCAGCGCGAGATAGAGCGGTGTGGCCAAGAGAAGCGGCGTCAGCCAGCGGTCACGCACATTCTCGAAACCGGCAAACAGGATCATCAGCACGATCAGCGCGAGCGAAAGCACGAGAATGCGGCCGACAAGCCGCGTCCAGCGGCTATGAGCGCTGACGATCGCTTTCAGGTGCTCGCGATAGACGGCTGCAAAGATGATCAGCGTGAGCGCAGTGAAGCTGAAAAAGCCGATCGTCAGTGAGCCCAGGCCGCTGGCAATCCCGCCGATCAGGCCTGCATCGTCACCGCCGAGCTTCTTGAGCGTGCTCTGACTTGCATCGCTGAAATTGTCGACAAGCCATAGCGCATGCGGTGCGACGATCGCCAGAGCCAGAACCCCGGCGGGTATCAGCTTCCACGAAAGCATCGTGCGGCGCATGTCGCGGTCCATCAGCACGGCAAGTCCGGCGGCAACCGGCAGGACCGCGAAATTGTATTTCGTGATGCCGCCGATGCCGATGGCAATACCGAACAGCAGGAAGGCCACAAGCGTTGGCCGGGAAATGACCCTCAGCAGGGTAAAAAGAAACAGGCATGCGCCGAAAATGGCAGCGACCGTATGTGAAAGGTCGCGCTGCGCCTCGAAGGAGACCTGCGGAATGGTGAGAAGCCCGAGTGCAGCAACGACCGCCAGCCGCTTGTCTTCCAGCACCTGCCGTGCCGCGAGATAATAGAAGATATAGGACAGGAAGAGCATCAGCGCCTTCATGCCCGAAAGCGTGATGATCGAGATGCCGAAAATCTGGATCGCGCCGTGCTGCAGCCAGTTATAGAAGGGGGGTTGCGCGCCATAGCCGGCAAGCAGCCATTGCGACACATAGACCTGCTCGGACTCGTCGAGTTCCAGCCCATGGGGAAGAATGAAGCGTAAGACGACCTGGACAACGAAATAGGCGGCAAGCACCAGGGTCAAGGTCTGTCCGGAACGGAGCCGGTCGGCGAAAACCGGTGCGCCTTGCACATGGGTTGGCGAGGAAATTTTCGGCAAGATTGACTCCAGCAAGAATGCGTCGTGATCCGTGAGGCCGGCCCGGATAATCGTCGTCCCGGGCGAAACTTCACTCGGCGGTTGGATCTGCCTGGTAAATTTCTCTGACGATATAACTGAGGGCACTATCCTCGCGGTAGTAGGTGCGGGCTATCATTTCCGCGATAATACCTGTCGTGATCATCTGTACGGACGAGAGGAACAGCATCACACCGATCAGGAACAGCGGTCGGGTGCCGATGTCGTTGCCCATGATGAACTTGTCTATGAACAGGTAGAACAGGATCAGTGCCGAGATCGCACCGAGGCCAAGGCCGAGCGAACCGAAGAAATGTCCCGGCCGCGCCTTGAAGCGCATGAAGAACATCACCGACAGGAGATCGAGAATAACCCGGAACGTCCGGGAAATACCGTATTTTGATACGCCGTGCTGGCGGGCGTGGTGCGTTACCGGCATTTCGCCGATGCGCGAGCTCGGCACGACACCGGCGACCCAGGCAGGGATGAAACGGTGCATTTCGCCCATCAGCTTCACCTGCTTGATGACCGCCGAACGGTAAATCTTCAGGGAGCAGCCGTAATCGTGCAGGCGCACGCCGGTGATGCGGCCTATCAGCCGATTGGCGATGAAGGATGGAACCTTGCGCAAAAGCAGGCCGTCCTGACGGTTTTGGCGCCAGCCGACGAGCAGATCGAGTTCCCGGCGCTCAAGTTCGGCGACCATCGCAGGGATGTCCTTGGGATCGTTCTGCAGGTCTCCATCGAGCGTTGCGATCAGCCGGCCTTCTGCCTGGTTGATGCCTGCCTGCATGGCGGCCGTCTGGCCGAAATTGCGCTGCAAAGCAACGATCTTCAGGTCGAGGCCGGGGCGATTGAGGGCTCTCCGCGCATTGGCGATCGTGGCATCCGTGCTGCCGTCGTCGACCAGGATCAGTTCCCACGAGGCTGCATAACGGGCCATCGACGTCGCGATCCGCTCGATCAGCGGCTCGACGCTTTCCTCTTCATTGAAAAGCGGCACGACCAGCGACAATTCGACCGGGCTGGTCGTCTCGACGAGGCGGGTGACTGACTCTGCTGTTGTACCCACCGTGTGTTTCTCCTAGAAGTGCGGGCTTATACGGGCGGCGCGCCATGGCGCAGCATCGTCGCATAGACCCGAATTTATCGCATTGGGGCCACCTACTATATGAAGAATTATTCCGTTGCCAGCCAGAGAGCGTGGATAATTCGTAACGCCATGACGCTGCTGACGTTGGCGACCGTCGTGCTTTATGCGATCTTCATACAGTGGGTTTGGGGCTGGGCGACCGTGCTGGCTCTATGGAAAGGTGCCGGCCTCGGCTCGGCTTTCCTCGCGCTTGCGGCACTGCTTGGCACCTATGTCCTGCGCACCTGGCGCATCTATGATTATTTTCCGACAGAGACCGGCGGCCGCTTCGGAACGCTGCTGCGCCTCACCCAGGTGCACAATCTTTTGAACATCATGCTGCCCTTCCGTTCGGGCGAGGCAAGCTTTCCGCTGCTGATGAAACGCGAGTTCGACCTGTCGCTGGCAAGAAGCACCGCCGCTCTTTTCGTCATGCGGCTTTTCGATCTTCATGCTCTGCTCGCCGCAGCCGGCATCGGTCTGGTCCTGCAGCATCATTCGTCATGGGCCTGGGCGCTTTGGTTCTGCTTCCTTGTCCTGCCGGTCGCAGGTTTTGCCCTGCGCGGCATCGGCCTTCGGTTTGCTGCAAAGATACTGCCGGCAAAGGCTGAAAGACTGCTTGCCGAAGTTGAAGCGGGCCTTCCCGTCGATGCCGCAGCCTTTGCGAGGGCCTGGGGCGCAACGCTGATCAACTGGTTCACCAAGATCGCAGTCCTTGCCTGGGTGCTCGGCCTGCTCGGAGGCATTTCGATGGCGCCCGGTTTCGGAGGTGCGCTCGGAGGGGAACTGTCCTCCGTCCTGCCGGTCCATGCGCCCGCCGGTGTCGGCACCTATCCCGCCGGCATCAGCGCCGGTGCCGTCGCCTTCGGTGCCGCAGCCTCGGGGCCTGCTTTCGAAGACCTCGCTCAGGCCGCCGTCAACACCCACCTTCTCGTCATTGTTTCTTCGTTGATGGGCACGGCGCTGTCGCTGTTTGCTGCGAGGGGGAACAGGTAACGGATCAGGCCAATTTCAAACCGAGATGATCGGCCATCGGCACGCAACGTTGTCGCCAATTCGGCCGACAATATCTGCACGATGGGGAAATCCCGGAAATCCTGTTCCATCCAACGGGCCTGATGACTGTCCCGTGCCCCCGAAGCACTTCCATCATGATGACATCGCAGAGCAGGACAACTTCGCGCGGTATGAGTGATCTGAGCGTAGTCGTCATCCAGTTCGATATTGGCGCGCATGCTGACCCCATGGTGTATGAATTTTGAGATCATACACCATGGGCATGGTGGCTGGAATTATTACTGGAACGCTGTCTCGTAGAAGCTTCTGAGCTTACGGGAATGCAGCGTTTCGGTCGGCATGGCGGCGAGCTTCTGCACGGCGCGGATGCCGATCTGCAGATGCTGGCTGACCTGTGTGCGATAGAAGGCGGTCGCCATGCCCGGCAGTTTCAGTTCGCCATGCAGCGGACGGTCGGAAACGCAAAGCAGCGTTCCGTATGGCACGCGGAAACGGAAGCCGTTGGCCGCGATTGTCGCCGATTCCATATCGAGTGCGATAGCGCGCGACTGGGACAGCCGCTTCACCGGCCCGCGCTGGTCGCGCAGTTCCCAGTTGCGGTTGTCGATCGTCGCGACCGTGCCGGTGCGCATGATCCGCTTCAGCTCGAAACCTTCATAACCGGTCACTTCCTCGACGGCGCTTTCCAGCGCCTGCTGAACTTCCGCCAGCGCCGGGATCGGCACCCACACCGGCAGGTCGTCGTCCAGCACATGGTCCTCGCGCACATAGGCATGGGCAAGCACATAGTCACCGAGACGCTGGCTGTTGCGAAGCCCGGCGCAATGGCCAACCATCAACCAGGCATGCGGCCGCAGCACGGCGATATGATCGGTGGCGGTCTTCGCGTTCGAAGGGCCGACGCCGATATTGACCAGCGTGATGCCGGAATGGTCGTCCTTCTTCAGATGGTAGGCCGGCATTTGCGGCATGCGGGTAATCGGCGTCGTCTCCGGCGTATCCTTGCCGGCAAGCGTGATGACATTGCCCGGTTCGACGAAGGCTGTGTAGCCGCCACCACCCTCGGCCATCAGCTTGCGGGCCCAGGCAGCAAATTCGTCGATATAGAACTGGTAGTTGGTGAACAGCACGAAGTTCTGGAAATGCTCGGCACCCGTGGCCGTATAGTGGCTGAGGCGAGCCAGAGAATAATCGATGCGCTGTGCGGTAAACGGTGCAAGCGGCGCCGGTTCTCCCGCCGGAGCTTCATATTCGCCATTGGCAATCAGATCATCGGTATTGGTGAGATCCGGCGTGTCGAATAGGTCGCGCATCGGGATATCGGCCATCGCGTGACCGGCCGAAGCTTCCACATGCGCGCCTTCGCCGAATGCGAAATGGAGCGGGATGGGCGTGGTCGATTCCGACACGGTGACGGGAATGCCGTGATTGCGCATCAACAGATCCAGCTGTTCGATCAGGTAATGGCGGAACAGTTTTGGCCGCGTCACGGTCGTCGTGTAGATACCGGGGGCCGCGACATGGCCGTATGAAAGCCGCGAATCGGCATGGCCGAACGAGGTCGTTTCGATCGAGACCTGCGGATAGAAGGCGCGATAACGGCCGGTCATCGTGCCGCTCTTGGCCAGCGCGCCAAAACTGTCGATCAGGAATTTCGTATTACGCTCATAAAGCGCGGTCAGGGCATCGACGGCCGCTTCGGCATTGTCGAAAGCCTGCGGTTCCACCGCGCTCGGGCTGATGTAGGAAAGCGGAGAAAAGGGAGAGATTCGTGTGTTCATGAGCCATTATAAGGAGAACTCCATGACAATCAAACGGCGATCACCGTCCCTCTTTTCACCTTGATTGTGCCTCTTCAAAGCGTGGCGACGCATTCGCCGCTGTTGGAGTAGACACACAGGCCGCCCGTGCTGATGTTGAAACCCAACGGTCGCTTGGACGGGTGCACAGCAAGTGCGGCAAAGGACAATGCGAAGACCGTCATCATCAAAGTGACGATGGTCAGGCGGCGTGCAATGGTCGTCATGATCCTGCTCCCGTAATGCCAGGCTCCGATCGGTTCCTGGCTCAATGAGGGCAGAATAATGGCAACCGCCTGTATGAAGGCTGAGAGCCCGTTTCATCTGGCGTTCAGGGTTGTTAACGGGCTGGGCTCCAGCTTCCGGGTAGAAAAAAGCCGGCTATGACAGCCGGCTTCGATCGTATCGGGATTAGGTTAGAGCCGCGTCCATGTCTGTGACTTGCACAGAACCTTCAGCACGCAGCCCTTCATTTTCAGCGTATTGCCGGCGACGGAGCCGGAACCGCTATAGGTCTTGTCGTTATCAGGGTCGGTGATCTCGCCGGAATATTCGTCGCCGGTGCCGGACATTTTTCCGATCTGCTTGCCGGCATGTTTGCCGGTTTTCAGCGTTACGCAATAAGCCGATCCGCATTTGCCGATCTCGGCGGTCGCGCCACTCTGGGTCTTCCAGTTACCCTCGATCGGCTCCGCGGCGTGGCCCGCCGCAGCACTCACCAGCAATGCCGCAGCCGCGACAAAAGTCTTCAGCATGAGATCCCTCCTCAGATCCTCGTTATTGCAGCGTCCGAAAGCCCTCCAGCAATCGAAGCCTCGCATCTAAATTAGCTTACCAGTACGTAAAGGTAAAGTTGCGGAAAGCTGGCAGTGTGCCCGTTTTCAGATGTTTTCAGCCGGCCCGCGTGGGGGCGGACTTTCTCTTTTCTGAAAACGGAAGCGGAAAGCATGGCTAACAAAGGGTTTCGATCGAAATCCTAACGTATCGTAAACGAAAGCCGAAAACCCTTAACATGCAGGCATTGTAGTGCTTAACGAAAACTCAAATTTACGAAGCATTTGAACTTTGTTTTCCGCAAGTTAAGCATTCTTTTTAGTCGGATTTTCGAATCTTGGGATCATATTGGTCTCATCAAACGAGCGGGAAAAACCGCCACCCTGATGGATTAACAAAGCCGCATAAGACGGTGGTCTGGAAGGGAATGATGAACAGGGCAGAAGAAGAAACAAGGTCTTAAACAGGGATCAAAACCGATGGCACGCTTTGAAATTTCGACGACTGAAATGGCCACCATGGGTGGCGATGCCCGCGCAGAAGTCTTCTGCGATATGGGACTGATGTATGCAACGGGCCGCGGGGTCGAAATCGACCTCGTGTCCGCCCACAAATGGCTGAATATTGCCGCCATCAAGGGCTCCGACCGCGCCGCCGAACTGCGTGCCGATCTGACCCCGCAATTGACGAAGATGCAGCTTGCGGAGGCACTGCGCGCCGCCCGCGAATGGATGACGGTGCACTGAGCACGACAATTTTTTACCGCCCCGCGAGAGGGCGGTCGGATAGAACAAAGGCGCGTCCGCTTCGGATGTCGCGATATCCTTGACCGCGACCGGCAGAAACAAGGCCGGCGCGGTTTTCTGCTTATGGTGTTCCGGTCAGTCTTTCCGGTCGAAGGTCTTGCGCGCTTCGTGAACGGCGTCGTGATTCTCCACCGCCCAGATCCATACATTGCAGAAGGCGGCGCCAAGCGTCAGGCCGAGCGGCGATAGCCTGTATTCCACTTTCGGCGGCACCGAGGGATGAAGCGTGCGGATGACCAGCCCGTCGCGTTCCATCCGTCGCAATGTCTGGGTCAGCATTTTCTGGCTGATGCCTTCCACATGCCGGGCCAGTTCCGAAAACCGCAAGGTCCCTTCATCCCAAAGCGTATCGAGGATGACGACGGTCCATTTGTCGGCAAAGCCCGAGATCATTTCCCGCGCCATGTTCTCGACGCCCGGCGCGACATTTTTTGGATAGTCGCGGGCCTTGTAGGACTGCGCACGAAAAAGTTCCTCGGCCGTGAACACGGATTCGTTCGGTTTTCCCATTTCTTTCTTCCGGGTGAGTCCAGTACTTTCAGGTGCCTACTTTCCAAAAGAGAGTTAGTCAATAACTGTGAGTGCGTACCGCCGTCGCAATCCGCGCATGGCTGTACTGCACGCCGTATCGTCATGCGACGACAAGGTGATGCCGAAAAATGCAGGCGTGACGAACCGGGCAGGCATCTCCCCGGAACGCTCCCGTCTGCCCTGAAAACACTAGCTCTCGCAGCAACTAGGGAAGCTCATCATGGACGATAATTCGAAGAAGTCGGTACTCTCGCGCAGGACTGTTCTGTCCGCAGCCGCCATCGCCCCGGCCGTCGTTGCCGCTGCTGCTGCGGCGTCCGGCACCGCTCAGGCCCAGCAGTTCCAGACAGCCGACAAGGTGGCGATCGTCACCGGTTCTTCTCGCGGCATCGGCGCGGCAACCGCCAGGCGCCTTGCTGCCGACGGCTTCAAGGTGGTGGTCAATTGCCGGGTTAATCACGATCTTGCCACCGCTGTCGTGCGGGATATCGAAAAGGCAGGCGGGCAGGCGGTCTGGGAGCAGGCCGATATTCGCGAACCGACGGCGGTGCGTCGCCTGTTCGATGTTGCCGAACGCGAATTTGGTGGCGTCGATGTCGTCGTTGCCAATGCCGGCGTGATGCACCTCGCCCCGTTCCGCGACATGTCGGACGAGGATTTCGATAAGATGGTCGATACCAACGTCAAGGGCAGCTTCAACACGCTGCGTGAAGCGGCCCGGCGTGTGCGCGACGGCGGGCGGATCATCGCCACCTCGTCGAGCATCGTCCAGCTTCGTTCGCCGACCTATGGTCCCTATGCGGCCAGCAAGGGATCGATGGAAATCTATGCCAACATCCTTGCCAAGGAACTGGCCGGCCGAAAGATCTCCGTCAACGCGATCGCGCCCGGACTGGTCGCGACCTCGCTCTTCCTCGATGGCAAGACGGATGAGCAGGTTGCCGGTTTTGCCCAGCGCACCCCGCACGGCCGTATTGGCGAACCGTCGGATATAGCCGCCATGGTTGCCTTCCTCTGCAGCCCGGATGGCTGGTGGGTCAACGGCCAGACGCTTTATACCAATGGCGGCGTCGTCTGATATCGGCAGGCGTCGGGGATCGAAATGAAAAGGCCGGGTGCTTTTGTGCCCGGCCTTTGTTATTAAAGCGATTTCAGAACCTGGGGCAACGCGGCCTCCAGCAGCGCCATGTCCGTCTCCTGGCCGGCGCTGATGCGGATGCAGCGGTTGAGCGGCTCGACACCCGGCATGCGGATGAAGACCCCGTGGCCCAAAAGCCCATCGACAATAGCGCGGGCGTAAGCCGCGTCGCGTCCGCAATCGATCGCGACGAAATTGGTGGCCGAAGGCAGTGCCTTGAGGCCGTTGGCGGCCGCGATCGCTCCGATGCGCTCGCGCGATGCCTTGATGTTGCCGACCACTTGGCCGAGATAGGCCGTGTCTTTCAGGGCCGCGATTGCGCCTGCAACGGCTATCCTGTTCATGCCGAAATGGTTGCGGATCTTGTCGAAGGCTTTCGCAGTGCCTTCTGTCGTGATCGCGTAACCGACGCGTGCGCCAGCCATTCCATAAGCCTTCGAGAACGTGCGCGTACGGATGACGTTCGGCATGCCGATCAACGCCTCGATCGACGGCGTCGAGCTTGCCGGTGCCGTTTCGCAATAGGCCTCGTCGAGCACGAGAAGCGTGGTTTCCGGCAGTGCCTTTGCAAAGGCCACGACCTCATCGGCCTCCCACCAGCTGCCCATCGGATTGTCCGGATTGGCGAAATAGACCAGCGGCGCATTTTCCCGGCGCACGGCGTCGAGCAGCCCGTTCAGGTCTTCCCGGTCGTTCACGTAAGGCGTGGTGACCAGTCGGCCGCCGAAACCGGCGACGTGGAAATTGAAGGTCGGATAACCGCCGAAGGAATTCACCACGGGCATCGGCGTAGCTGCTGCCGGGTCGATGACGAGCCGCACGATCTGGCCGAGAAGGCTGTCGACACCTTCGCCGATCGCCAGGTTTTCCGGCTTGCAGTTGAGATGTGCGGTGAGTGCTGCCTTGAGGTCGAAATTTTCCGGATCTGCATATTTCCAGATCCCCGTCGCGGCTTCCGTCATGGCGGCGATCACGGATGGCGCGGGGCCGAAACTGTTTTCATTCGCGCCGATACGCGCCTTGACGACCGCACCGCTCTTTCGCTCCAGCGCTTCCGGGCCGACAAAGGGCACGGTCGAGGGCAGTGAATTGATCAGCGGGGTAAAACGAGAAAATGCAGGCATGTGGGATAAGTCCGGTTGAAAGCCGGGACACAATAGAAAGCTTTCGCTGCTGTGCAAGGGCAGGAGTTCGACCGTCAGCCCTCTGGGCGATGATTCGCGGAATGCCGGACGCCTCTGTGCATCTTCAGGTTTTGTTTCTGTGAAGTGCAATTTTAGGGATTGCTGAAGCGAGCAATCAATCTTTTCGGCCCATCCTTATTGAATGAGCAAATTCGTGCTGATTGTTCTCGGAGCAGCGACGGTGACTTTCCTCGCCACGGGCGGGCATACACTATTTCCGGGGATTGCACGTCACCCACAGGGGAATATCGGCACGTCATGCCGGATCAAGGGCAATATCTCGATCAACTCCGGTGAGCGCATTTATCATGTTCCCGGGCAGGAATATTACGACGAAACAAGGATCAGCCCTCAGTATGGTGAGCGCTGGTTCTGCTCCGAGGAGGATGCCCAGGCGGCTGGATGGCGCCGAGCGCGGCGCTGATTTTTGCCGGAGCCGCCTGCGGCACCAACTCCGTATTCCGACTCAGTGGCTCGTTTCGAAGCTCAACCGAATGACGTGATGCAGGAATTCGGGGTTGATCAGCATGTTGAAGCCTACCGTCACCTTCTCCTCTTCTCGCGCCATGACCGTGCATCCGATCTCGTCGCGTATGCCCAGGATGGCGAGGAAGAAATGAGATGGCACCGGAATGTGCGGGGTGACCTCAAGCTCTGCTCCCTGCAGGGAGATCGTACGGATCAGGCAGCGAATACTCGTCTTGGTGCTTAAATGGTGTTCGACGAGCACGATCTTGCCCGGTCGATCGATCGCAAATTTTTCAAAGACACGGCGCAGGCCTGCCGGCTCCTGAGTTTCGGTCCCGTTCATCAATGGGGCCATGGTATCCTCCTGACTCGTCCCACGAATATGATTTTATTCCTGCAATTCTGATGCATTCTAAAGTTGATTGGTAAATTTTTCTCGATCTATGGTGTCCTTATTCGCCTCATTCCCGCGTACTGGACACAATGTCGCGTTGTTGACGCCTAGGCGTCGCGACGATACGCCTTTGCGGCCGTTCGAGGTGCTATCTCTTGGCGGTCGAACAGGAATGGAGCAAGCGAGTGACAGGCAGGCTGGTAATCGTCGGGGCAGGGCAGGCGGGCTTTGCGCTTGCTGCGAAACTTCGGGCATTGAAGGATACGCGGCCCATCACGATGATCGGCGCCGAAGAGGTTTATCCCTACCAGCGGCCGCCGCTCTCCAAGAAATACCTTCTTGGCGAGATGAGTTTCGATCGCCTGACCTTTCGCCCGGATAACTGGTTTGCCGAAAACGACGTGGAAGTCCGGCTCTCCACCTATGTCGAGGAAATCGACCGCGAGAAAAAGACCGTCCGCATGCAGGATGGTTCGGTGCTCGAATATGAAACCCTGGCGCTGACGACGGGCTCCACCCCGCGGACCTTGCCTGCCAGCATCGGCGGCGAACTTAAGGGCGTATATACTGTCCGCGACAAGCGTGACGCGGATCGGCTGGCCGATGAACTGAAGGCCGGTCGCCGCCTGCTGATAATCGGCGGCGGTTATATCGGGCTGGAAGCGGCGGCCGTTGCACGCCATCTCGGTCTCGAGGTGACGCTGATCGAAATGGCCGACCGTATCCTCGCCCGTGTTGCCTCGAAGGAGACTGCAGACATCATGCGCGCGATACATAAAGAGCGCGGTGTCGTGATTCGCGAAAAGACCGGCCTTACCCGCTTGATCGGCGAGGATGACCAAGTACGTGCCGCCGAGCTTTCCGATGGCACGGTCATCGATGTGGATTTCGTCATCGTCGGCATAGGTGTCACCCCGAACGACCGTCTGGCGCAGGATTGCGGCCTCGATGTCGGAAACGGCATCATAGTCGATGAATTCGCCCGCACCTCCGATCCCTCGATATTCGCCATGGGCGATTGCGCCCTGTTGCCGTGGGAAGAAGGACGTATTCGCCTCGAATCGGTGCAGAACGCCGTCGACCAGGCCGAATCGGTCGCCGCGACGCTTGCTGGCGACGCCAAGCCCTATGCGCCAAAACCATGGTTCTGGTCCGACCAGTATGATGTGAAGCTGCAGATCGCCGGCTTTAATCTCGGCTATGACGAGACGCTGGTGCGCGCAGGCAGCCGCGAGGGAGCCGTCTCGGTCTGGTATTTCCGAAGCGGCACGCTGATTGCTGTCGATGCGATCAATGATGCGAAGGCCTATGTAACCGGCAAGAAGATGCTGGAAACCGGCATCAACCCGGACAGATCCCAGCTGGCCGATCCGGCCACTGATCTCAAGTTGCTGTTATCCTGATTCTATATGGCCCTTATTTTGGGCCGTGATTTGTGACGAAAAGGCATAGGAGGAGAAATGCCGGTACCGAAGAATGACTTCAAGGCCGCGATCAGTGCCGGCCGCCAGCAGATCGGCCTGTGGCTGAATACCGGCGAGGCGCTTCCGGCGGAGATTGCCGCAAGCGCCGGCTTCGACTGGCTCGTGATCGATTCGGAACACGGGCCGAATGATCTGCGCAGCATTATCGCCCAGTTGCGGGCGCTGGCTCCCTTTGCCGTCGAACCCGTCGTGCGCCCACCTTCAGGCGAAACCTGGTTCATCAAGCAGTTGCTGGATGCCGGTGCGCGAACGCTCCTCATTCCTATGGTCGATTCGCCTGAACAGGCGAAAGCACTGGTTCAGGCTGTGCGCTATCCTCCGCGCGGCACGCGCGGACTCGGTGCCGCCGTCGCACGCGCCTCGGGCTTTAACGCCATTCCCGATTATGCGCAGACAGCCGATGACGAGATCTGCTTGCTGGTTCAGGCCGAAACGCGTGTCGCCATCGACAATCTCGAGGCGATTGCCGCGATTGACGGCGTTGACGGCGTCTTCATCGGCCCGGCGGATCTTTCGGCCGACTTGGGCTACCTCGGCCGAATCGAGGCGCCGGAAGTGCAGGACGTCATCGAATCGGCGATCGGCCGAATCATCGCCGCCGGCAAGCCCGCAGGCATCCTGACCTTCAACGAAACACTCAACCGTCGTTACCTCGAACTCGGTGCAAGCTTTGTTGCCGTTGGCGCAGACGTCACCGAGCTTGCTGCGACGCTGAAAAACCTTGCCGGCCGTTACGGCCGCGGCCCGGGCGCAGGCCCGGCAGGCTCGGGTTATTGAGCCGGCAATCTCGTAGATTCGTCCTCTGTGCACCGAAATAATGCTGCGGCTGGGGTTCATCCCCAGCCTGCGACGCCACTTTTTGCTAAAAGACCTTGCATTCGGGATTTATCCGCAATAATCAGGCCGCACCGGAGAGGTGGCCGAGTGGTCGAAGGCGCTCCCCTGCTAAGGGAGTATACGTCAAAAGCGTATCGTGGGTTCGAATCCCATCCTCTCCGCCACTATCCTTCATGAAATCCTTGGATCATTAGCGTGAGCGCACGAAGCGCCTGCGAGTTATGCGTGTTGCCTGTCGGCAACATTCTCGCGAAGCTATGTATTCGAATGTGACCTGTCCCTAAGTTGCTGTCACAAAACCGCTTTCTTAACGAAAACTAAATTTTTAATGACCCCTGACTGCGGTTTTGTGTCCTTTCGGCAACATGGTTTTGTGAAGCTGCCTTTAAACTCTCACTCATCCACAGTTCGGCATTGCGCAGCTCACGGCGATTTGTATTTTCAACTCCGAAGCGCGGCGGTGGTTCGTCAGCTTTAAGAACACGGGGATGGGCCCAAGGAATTTTTGTCCTTCGGTAAATCAAGACCTAGACCCATACGTAACTTTGACTGGAGGTCAAAAATGAACATCAAGAGCCTTCTTCTCGGCTCCGCTGCTGCCCTCGCAGCAGTTTCTGGCGCACAGGCTGCCGACGCTATCGTGGCTGCTGAGCCCGAGCCGATGGAATACGTTCGCGTTTGCGACGCTTTCGGCACCGGTTACTTCTACATCCCGGGCACCGAAACCTGCCTCAAGATCGGTGGTTACGTCCGCGTACAGGTTGACGGTCGTTCGGACTTCGACCTGAACGGTCAGCAGGGCGGCTACCGCACCAACACCCGCGGCCAGATCGCTGTTGAAGCAAAGAACGACACCGAGTTCGGTACGCTGTCCTCGAAGGTTACTCTTCGCGCAAACACCAACGTTTCGAACAGCTACTCGGTGACGGTTCCTAATGATCCGGCCGATCCGACTGCTGGTTCTACGACCTACAGCACTTCGCAGGCTAACAACGACTTCTACCTGGAAGAAACCTACCTGCAGCTCGGCGGTCTCCGCGTTGGTTACTTCTACAACTACTTCGATAACGGCCTTCCGGGCGAAACCGTTCTTTCTGACGGCGGCCCTGGCTTCGGTGGCGGCGGCTTCGGCGGCGACACGCTCAACAACTCCATCCGTTACACCTACGACGCTGGTTCGTTCTCGGTTTACGGTCAGGTTGACGCGTTCAACTCGCAGGCTGGTTGGAAGACCGACAACGGTTCTGACGACGAAATCGGCATCAACGGCGTTGTTACCGGCAAGTTCGGTGGCGTAACCGTCGACTTCTTCGCTGGTTATGACTTCGATCGTGAAGAAGCTGCCTTCGCTTCCACGTTGACGGCTGCTATCGGCCCGGGTTCGCTCGGCGTCTTCGCTGCCTACTCGACTGGTGCCAACCGCTACTTCGACGCTTCCGAGTGGACGATCGGCGCTGAATACGCCATTAAGGTCACCGACAAGTTCTCGATCGCTCCTGGCGTTCAGTACTGGGATAACATCGTATTCGCCGACGGCGAAGGCGATCAGGGCGACGCATGGCGCGTTGGTGTAACGGCTGATTACAAGATCACCACCAACCTCGCTGCCAAGGCAACCATCAACTACACCGACGTAGACTCCGGTACGGACTCTGCTGATCGTTGGGATGGTTTCCTCCGTCTGCAGCGTTCTTTCTAATCTGATCTTTCAGATATGAGCGAAAAGCCCGGCCCTGCGCCGGGCTTTTTGTTTCTGTTGATTCGGATGCAGTCGCAGAATTCCAGCAAGAATTAGTGGATGAAAATGCACGGACAGGCGGCTTTGAGTCCGGTTTACTCGTCAAATTTGTGACAAATAAGTAACGACCACGTTGCAACTGCCTGATGTTCACCGGTCGCAGATGCAGAAATGCTTGTAAGCATCCGCCGCCCGCCTGTAACTTGACGGTTGTAAAGCCTAGAGTTGACCGGGGAACCCCACAATGAAAATCACGAGCCTTCTCATCGCATCGACCGCGGCGCTTGCAAGCGTCACTGTCGCCCAGGCTGCCGATGCTATCGTCGCTGCCGAACCTGAGCCGCTGGAATATGTTCGCGTTTGCGACGCGTTCGGAACGGGCTATTTTTACATTCCGGGTACCGAGACCTGCCTCAAGATCGGCGGTTACGTCCGCGTCCAGATCGACGCACGTAGCGATGACGACTTTGGTGGTGAAGGCGGTTACCGTACCAACACCCGTGGTCACCTGACCCTGGACGCGAAGTCTGACACCGAGTACGGCACGCTGACTGCGACCATGACGTTGGAAGCTAACACCAACAGCTCGAACACCTATTCGGTCACAATCCCGGATGCTGTCGGTGGCGGTTTTACGACTTATGAAACGTCTGTGGCCAACAACGACTTCTTCCTCGATGAAACCTTCATCGAACTCGGCGGCCTCCGCGTTGGTTACTTCTACAACTACTTCGATACCGGACTTCCGGGCGAAACCGTTCTTTCCGACGCTGGTCCGTATGGTAACGGTGGCTTCGGTGGCGACACCCTGAACAACGGCATCCGTTACACCTACGACGCCGGCGCTTTCTCCGTCTACGGTCAGGTCGATGCATTCGACTCGCAGGACGGTTGGAAGGACGACGTACCAGGCACCGGTCGCGGCCAGGATGAAATCGGCATCAACGGCGTCATCACCGGCAAGTTCGGTGGCGTAACACTCGACTTCTTCGCTGGTTACGACTTCGACCGCGAAAATGCCGCTCTCGCTTCCACGCTGACGGCTGCAATCGGCCCGGGTTCGCTCGGCGTCTTCGCTGCCTACTCCTTCGGCGAAAACCGTTACTTCGACGCCTCTGAGTGGACGATCGGTGCGGAATACGCGATTGCCGTGAACGACAAGTTCACCATCGCACCGGGCATCCAGTACTGGGATAACGTTGTTCTCGACGCCGATGGCGATTTCGACGGCGGCAATGCATGGCGCGCTGGTATCACGGCTGACTACAAGATCACCACTGGCCTGTCTGCCAAGGCAACTGTCAACTATACCGACGTTGACAACGACGTTGACTCTGCTGACCGTTGGGATGGTTTCCTGCGTCTGCAGCGCTCGTTCTAATCCGGTTTTCGGATCTAACCTGGAAAGCCCGGCCTCGCGCCGGGCTTTTCTCGTTATGGCGGCGTCGAAATTCGTCCGTGATAAATTGGTAACTGTCAGTTTCCAACTGCGTGATGTAGTGGATCTGCATATAAGAAGCCGCTTGCGCTTATTCTGATCGCGAGTAGCGTTTGCTCAATATGCGAATGCAGCTCACCGAGGAAATCCCAATGAAGCTGACCAGTTTTCTCATCGCATCGGCAGCAAGCCTTGTTGCTTCTTCTGTTTCCCACGCCGCTGACGCCATTGTCGCCGCCGAGCCGGAGCCGCTGGAATATGTCCGCGTCTGCGATGCTTTCGGCACCGGCTATTTCTATATCCCCGGCACCGAGACCTGTCTCAAGATCGGCGGTTATATTCGTCTGCAGCTGGATGGCCGCAGCAATTACGACATCGATACAAGCGCTGGCGCGGTCGAACTCGACGATGACGCCGGCTATCGCACCAATACGCGTGCGCAGCTCCGGTTCGAAGCTAAGTCCGACACCGAATTTGGCGCCCTCGGCTCCCGCGTCACGCTACGCGCTAACAACAATTCCGACAGCTCGGACTTCGCGCTGAACGAGACCTATATCGAGCTGGGCGGTTTCCGTATCGGTTACTTCTATAACTACTTCGATACCGGCCTGCCGGGTGAGACCGTGCTGTCGGACGAAGGCCCGCTTTCGGGCAGCGCAACCGATATTTTCGGGGACTATATTGGCGGCGATACGCTGAACAATTCCATTCGCTACACTTTCGAATCTGGAGCATTCACGGCCTACGGACAGGCTGATTTCTTCAATTCGCAGGCCGGCTGGAAGACGGACGCCGATGGCAGTGCCGATGAGATCGGTCTCAGCGGTCTGGTAGGCGGCAAGTTTGACGCGTTTTCCATCGATCTGTTCGGCGCCTATGAGTTCGACCACGAAGACGGCGTCGTCGCATCCACTCTGTCCGCCGAGATCGGACCCGGCAAGCTGGGTGTTTTCGGTGTCTATTCTTCCGGCCCGACCCGCTATTGGGATTATTCGGAATGGACGATTGGCGCCGAGTACGCCTTCGCTGTTTCCGAAAAGTTCAAGCTCACGCCCGGCGTTCAGTATTGGGATAACATCATTCCCACGAGCGACGATTATACGGGCGGCAGTGCCTGGCGCGTCGGCGTGACGGCGGATTACCAGGTCACGCCGAACCTCCTGGCTAAGGCGACCTTCAACTACAACAATGTTGACATCGACACTGCCGGTTATGGCGATGGCGACCGTTTCGACGGCTTCCTGCGTCTGCAGCGGGATTTCTGATCGACAGAAGTTGAAAAGCCCGGCTTGGCCGGGCTTTTTGTCGCTATCAGGGTGTCCTGCCATCGAACCGTCCGAGAACTGAAGGCACGACTGTTTAGGGCTTCCGGCCTCACTGCCTGCCAAATCTGAGGTCAGCGTCGATATCCGCCTTCTGCCCCAGCCGGGTCTTGTAGACCTGATAATTCTCCAGCACGCGCTGAACATAGTTGCGCGTTTCGGGGAAGGGGATGCGTTCAACCCAGTCGATCACCTCTTCGAGCGACTTGCCACGCGGATCACCATAACGAGCAATCCATTCCGGCACACGCTTCGGCCCGGCATTGTAAGCTATGAAGGTCAGTACATAGGAGCCGCCGAAAGCGTCGATCTGCTCACCGAGATAATGCGCACCAAGTGTGGCGTTGTAACCAGCGTCACTGGTCAGCCGGTCCGCCTTGAAGCTCATCCCGTGCCGCTTGGCAACGCCCTGTGCCGTCCCTGGTAAAAGCTGTAGAAGGCCGCGGGCATTCGCTGCGGAAACGGCTGCCGGGTTGAATGCGCTTTCCTGCCTTGCGATCGAATAGGCAAGCGCCTTGCCGGAACCGGCAATATTGGCGCCGGCCGGAATGACACCGATCGGATAGGCGAGTGCCGCCACATCGACGCCACGGGAAAAAGCCGACTTGCCGATTCGCAGCGACAGTGCATGGTCGCCTTGTGCTTCCGCGCGTGCGGTCAAAAGCGAAAGTTCGCCAGGGCTGTCGATCTGCTCGCCGAGTGCTGCATAAAGTGCTGCTGATCGCCGGTCATGGCCGACAGCGTCAAGCCGCGCGATGGCACGGACCACCTCACGCGAAGCGAAGCGCTCACGGTCCTGCGCCGTGGGGGAGGGGTAGCTTACATCGAGCGTTGATTTGCCGAGCTTTGCGGCAGCCAACTGCCCGTAGAACGTGCCGGAATAACGCGCCGCCTGTTCATAGAAGTTACGCGCCTCTCCCGGTCCGCCGGCCTCAGCCGATCGACCGAGCCAGTAGAGCGCCCGCGACGCGGAAAGCGGCCGGTTGGAGGCCTCGTAGATCTTGCGGAAATGTGTCTCCGCCATGGTCGGGTCCCGAAGCGCTCTCAGCGCATACCATCCGGCATGGAATTCCGCATCGGCGCGGTCGACGGTAGACTGCGCCACATGATTTGCGACCAGCCTGTAGGCGGTGCTGAACTGCCCTAGATCCGCAAGCCCGCGTGAGACGATCCGTTGCTCGTTCCACCATTCCGTCGGATAGACGAGTTTTGCAGGATCGCGCGGTATGCGCTCAAGCAGCTTTGCCGCTCCGGCATAATCGTTCTGTCGCCTTGCATATTCTATTTTGGCGAAGAGATACGCGGGATCACTCGTCCACGAGCCTGCAACGGCATTGATCAGCGCATCGGCATTCCTGGCATTGTTCGCAACGGCCGCCCACGCGTTGTAAAGCGACTGCGCATTGCCCAGACCCGAAAACCGCTTTGCCTGCGCCACGCGGCCGCGATACATGAGATAGTCCATGCGGGTCTTGTGATCGGCCGCGGTAAACATCCCGCCGAATTCGCCAAGCAACTTGTCTTCGGTCGCCACATCGAGTGTTTCGGAAGACCACAGACCGCGCAGGGTCCGGGCGGCCTCAGCGGTTTTACCGGCTGCCGTCTGCGCTCGGGCAAGGATCATCGCACCTTCCGGCGTCTGCGGGCGTGAATTGCCCATGGCGGAAAGCACGGCTGGAGCAGGCGGGTTTTCGCGATAAAGCGCGCGCTCTTCCCGCTCGCGCAATCCGCCGAGCCCCGGCCAGCCGGTCAGCTCGCGTGAAGCGCCAGCAATCTCACGATAGGGCACATCCTTCATTCCCGAACTGGCAATCGCCCAGGTGAGGATTTTGCGGTCGAGTGAGCCTGCCGGCAGGCTGTCGCGTGCAGCAATCGCCTGCGCCGCATCATTGCCGGAAAGCGCGTCTAGACCGGTTTTCAGTGCAGAAGATGCCAGCGGTCGGTCGAGTCTCGGAATGGAGCCGGTAATCTCGGGGATCGGCATGGCCGTTGGCGTGGGAATAGCCTGGGAGCCCGGTTGCGTTGGCACAGGCACGCTTATCGGTGCGTTCGGCCGGGCAAAGGGAAGCGGCACGATGCCACTGCCAGCGCCATCGCTCTGGGCGAGCACAAGGCTCGATATGCTGGCTGCACTCAATCCTAAGGTGAGGATCAGAGCGGGCTTCTTCATCCGGCGACTCGCGAAAAAGACATATACCCCTATCGGGTTCTCCCATTAGGCTCCGGTGGCATTAACGAAACCTTACCACGACCTCTAAAATACGCATCGATGAGCGATGGCCGGTGATCAGTTTCCCGTGAGCTTGCGCTTGTCGGCGATCTGCCTCCGCTTTATGGTGCGCCACCTTAGTCATTGATTACGGCCGAAGCATGGACTGCGGCCATTGGGAGTTTTGCATGTTCAAGGGATCGATCCCCGCGCTCGTAACGCCGTTCACCGCTGGCGGGGCTGTCGATGAAAAAGCATTTGCAGATCATGTCGAATGGGTGATTGCAGAGGGCAGCTCGGGCCTCGTCCCGGTCGGCACGACGGGTGAATCGCCGACTCTTTCCCATGATGAGCACAAGCGTGTGGTCGAGCTCTGTGTGGAGGTCGCTGCCAAGCGCGTGCCGGTCATCGCTGGTGCCGGTTCCAATAATACGACAGAAGCGATCGAGCTGGCACAGCACGCAGAACAGGCCGGCGCCGATGCTCTGCTTGTCGTCACGCCCTATTACAACAAGCCGACCCAGAAGGGGCTTTTCGCCCATTTCTCGGCAATCGCCGATGCGGTTTCCCTGCCCATCTTCATCTACAATATCCCGGGGCGTTCCGTCATCGACATGAGCCCGGAAACCATGGGAAAGCTCGCCAAGGCGCATAAGAACATCGTCGGCGTCAAGGATGCGACCGGCAAGATCGAGCGCGTCTCGGAACAGCGTATCTCCTGCGGTACCGATTTCATCCAGCTCTCCGGCGAGGATGCTACTGCGCTCGGTTTCAATGCGCATGGCGGTGCCGGCTGCATTTCGGTCACAGCCAATGTCGCGCCGCGCCTCTGTGCTGAATTC
The DNA here is from genome assembly GCF_014201355.1 of Aliirhizobium wenxiniae. Lineage (GTDB taxonomy): Bacteria > Pseudomonadota > Alphaproteobacteria > Rhizobiales > Rhizobiaceae > Neorhizobium > Neorhizobium wenxiniae. Next base: position 380,718 of record NZ_JACHEG010000002.1, on the reverse strand, counting down.
CAGGCGGCGACGCTGGCCGGAGATTACAAGAAGGCGCTCGAATACCAGGATCGTCTCATGCCGCTGCACAAGGCAATCTTCATGGAGCCGGGCCTCTGCGGTGCCAAATACGGTCTGAGCAAGCTGCGCGGCATGGAGCGCACCGTGCGCTCGCCCCTGGTCTCCGAGCTTGAGCCCGCAACCGAAGCCGCAATCGATGCCGCGCTGCGCCATGCGGGCCTGTTGAACTGAGGTTTTAAGCGTCGGCTGCGCTGACGCATAAGCTTCACATTCGCTGCTGGCCGCATTATATGAATGTCTGAACCCCGCTCATCGCTTTTGGGCGGGGTTCTTTTATGGATAAAGCGGAATGGAATTCGTCTGATGGCACCCAAAGGCAGCCAGCGCGTAGTCAACAAGATCGTTGCGGAAAACCGCAAGGCTCGGTTCAACTACGAAATCATCGACACCTACGAGGCCGGCATCATGCTGACCGGCACCGAGGTCAAGTCCCTGCGCGATGGCAAGGCCAATATCGCGGAATCCTACGCGTCTGACGAAGGTAACGAGATCTGGCTGATCAACAGCCACCTGCCGGAATATCTGCAGGCCAACCGCTTCAACCACGAGCCGCGCCGCCGTCGCAAGCTGCTGTTGTCAAAGCGCGAGATCAACCGTCTTCGCAACGGCATCAACCGCGAAGGCATGACGCTCGTACCGCTGAAGATCTATTTCAACGACCGCGGCCGTGCCAAGCTGGAACTGGCGCTCGCCAAGGGCAAGAAACTGCATGACAAGCGCGAGACCGAGAAGGAACGCGACTGGAACCGCCAGAAGTCGCGGCTGCTGAAGGGCGGCTGACGGCTGTATCGGCCAGAGACTTTCTGCACCGGGTTCCGGCCCATCATCCGCCTGTCGACACCTTCTCCCCGTGATAACGGGCAGAAGGTCAAAACCTGCTCCGCCTCAGCCTCTCTCGAATGTCGAGTAGAGAACGTTCCCTTGCCCCGTCTACGGGGAAGGGGCAGGGGCTGACACTGGCGCAGCTTGGTCACTGCTTCCGCATCCGTACCTGTCCAATCGGAACCAAACCTCATCCCCACCGTTTCCCCGCACGTTCATGCGGGCAAGCGGATAATGACGAAGAAGCAGTTTTTCACCTACCTCATGCTGGTTGTGGGCTTCGGCCTTGCTGCCTGGCTCCTTTATCAGGTTTTTCGCGAGCACTCGTTCTCCGAGATCGTCCAGTCGGTCCGCGATATCCCAGCTGCCAATCTGGCTCTGGCGCTCCTCTTCGCCTTCGGCTCCTATCTCTGCCTCACCGGCTTTGACTGGTGCGGCGTGCGTTATGTGAAGAACGATCTGCCCTATCCCAAGATCGCACTCGCTTCCTTCATCGCGCTCTCCATCGGTCAGAGTGTCGGCATGTCGGGTTTGAGCAGCGGTGCCCTGCGTTATCGGTATTATGCCCATTGGGGCATGACGACTGAAGATGTAGCGAAGATCGTACTGCTCTCGGGCGTCACGGTAGGGCTCGGCATGGCCGTGCTTGCCGGCATCGTCATGGTGGTTAACCCGCAGGATGCTGCCGCAGTGCTGCGTCTGAAGCAGGAGGTCGTGATTGCCATCGGCGCAGGCTGTCTCCTCGCAACTGCGCTCTATATCGCACTCGCCATCTTCCTGCGCGCGCCACTGAAAATCCGTAGCTGGACCTTCCAGATGCCCACATGGAAGATTGCCGTCGCTCAGGTGGTCATCGGCACTATCAACTTCGCCTTCGTCTCTGCCTGCCTGCGCGAGGTTATGGCGGCGGGCGCCGATGTCAGTTATCTCAAGGCCGCAACCGCCTTCGTGCTCGCCAATGTTGCTATCCTCATCACCCATGCGCCAGGCGGCCTCGGTGTGTTGGAGGCGACCGTCCGGCATGTCATGGGCGATCAGGCATCGATCGGCTCGCTGGTCGCCTTCCGGGTGATCTATTTCTTCATCCCGCTCTTCATCGGCCTGCCGCTGTCGCTCGTCGTCGAGGCCATCTTCCGGGCGACAAAGTCGGGCAGCCGTCCGCAGTCAAACGGAGATCAGCGAGCCGCGGTCTCTGCCGGATAGCCTTCCGCCATTCGGCGTTCATGTTCGATCAGCCAGCGTTTGCGCCACAGGCCGCCGCCATAGCCGGTCAGGCTGCCATCGGCTGAAAGCACCCTGTGGCAAGGAATGACGATGGCAATCTGATTGGCGCCGTTGGCGCCTGCGACCGCGCGGGTGGAGGAGGGCATGTTCATGTCGGCCGCGAGTGCGCCATAGGTGCGAAGCTCTCCGGCGGGGATTTCTCGCAGCGCCTGCCACACCTGCCGCTGGAACGGCGAACCATGCTCGGCAAGACGCGTCTTGAACCCGTTGTTTTCGCCGGAAAAATAGGCCTTCAGCTCGGCCTCGATCTCGTCGATCGGCGGATACCGTCCCGTCACGATGCTGCTGCCGCTCGCCTTCTGTAGCCTGCGGATTTCCGCGGGCAAAGCCTTGCGCTCGGCAAATTCCAGAATGTGCAGCGCATGCGTGTCTGCGATCGCGATCATCGGGCCGATCGGCGTATCGATCCAGTCGGCACGCAGCAGCGCCTTGCCGCGCAGTTTCGCCGGTGCTTCCCCGAACAATTTTGCGATCGCGGCCCGAAAGCCGCTACCGGAACCGTAGCCAGCATCGAGCTGGGCATCGATGACGTTGCCGCTATCGTTCAGCACTTCTGCGGCCTTGCCCATGCGTCTCAGCCGCGCCATCTCCAGAAAACTCATGCCGAATTGCCGCTTGAAGGCGCGCCGCACGGTTGACGGATCAACGCCTAAGGTAGTCACGTCGTCTTCGCTCCAGCGCCGTAGCGGATCGGCGTCCAGCGCATCGATCAGCCGTGTCACCACTGGATCGGTCTCGCCAAGCTTCAGCATCGGCCGGCATCGATTGCAGGGGCGAAAACCCGCTTCGAGACACTCGGCGATCGTCTCATAGAAAGTTGAGTTCTCGCGCTTCGGCTTGCGGGCAGGGCAGGTGAGGCGGCAGAAAATGCCGGTCGTCTTCACTGCAACCCAGGCAAACCCTTCATAGGAAGGATCGCGGGCGATCAGCGCATCATAAAGAATATCGTCGGAAGGGCGTTGAAACAGCATGAGACTCTTCTAGCCCGAAACAAAAATAGGCGCCGCCGAAAAACGGGCGCCTATTTTTCTAATGATGTCTGCTTCGACAGTTACGCGTCGGCCGGCTCTGTGGGTTCGGTCGGGCGTACCGCGCGTTCGCTCGGATCGCGGCCGACTTCCGCCTTCAGCGTCATCAGGTCGATGAAGTGATCGGCCTGACGGCGTAGGTCGTCGGCGATCATCGGAGGCTGCGTCTGCATCGTCGAGACGACCGAAACCTTACGGCCACGACGCTGCAACGCTTCCACCAGATTGGTGAAGTCGCCGTCGCCGGAGAAAATCACCAGATGATCGACAGTTTCCGACTGTTCCATCGCGTCGATGGCCAGTTCGATATCCATATTGCCCTTGATCTTGCGACGGCCAAGACTATCCGTGAATTCCTTCGCGGGCTTGGTCACGACCTTGTAGCCGTTATAGTCCAGCCAGTCGATCAGCGGGCGGATGGAGGAATACTCCTGGTCCTCGATCAGCGCCGTGTAATAATAGGCTCGAAGCAGGTATCCGCGTTTCTGGAAAGCCTTCAGAAGCTTTCGATAATCGATATCGAAGCCGAGGCTTTTTGAGGCGGCGTACAAATTCGCGCCATCGATAAAGAGAGCAATCTTCTCTCTCGGGTCAAACATATGTCTCCATCCCTTTTTATGCCCGTTTTCCGAGCAGATCGGTAAAACGAAATATGTACCGACGATATCGGAATAATTCTTACATTACGAACTATTCATATATCTGTCATGTAAGTTACGATTCGCAATATTCCAAGCACGTGCTGATTGAATATATTCCTCCATCCCAAGCACTTTAGTCTTATGTCCAAGGCGCGGACCATTCGACTATGAGTTCTCGGGCGCAGCGCTTGCCGGATTTAGAATCCGGATAAACAGGTTAACCTCACCCGTTTCTTTGCCGCCAGGCTTTGACAGAGATCATGCTGTCAGTGCTTTGCGCCTTGGAATGGAGCGTTTTCTCCTCAGTAAACGCTCCGTAACTCACCACTCGATTGGCCCCGGGTTTAGGAAAAACTTGAATTTCCCGCACAATGGCTGTATCGGGCGTATCAATTCCGGAAATCCAGGACCGCAAAGGACAGGCAATGGCCCGTGTCACAGTAGAAGATTGCATTGACAAAGTCGACAACCGTTTCGAGCTGGTTCTGCTCGCAAGCCATCGCGCTCGCCAGATTTCGCAGGGCGCCGCGATCACCATCGACCGCGATAACGACAAGAACCCGGTCGTCGCCCTTCGCGAGATCGCCGACGAGACCCTGTCTCCCGACGACCTGAAGGAAGACCTGATCCATTCGCTGCAGAAGCATGTTGAAATTGATGAGCCTGAGCCCGATCCGGCCGCTATGGCTCTTATCGCCGCTGGCGGCGTATCGGTTGCCTCCGATTCTGAAGATGAAGATGCTCCGGAAACCGTCAATTTCGACCAGATGTCGGAAGAAGAACTGCTGGCCGGTATCGAAGGTCTGGTTCCGCCGGAAAAGAGCGACGACTACTGATTGGTATAGTGTGCCTGAGCGGATTTCGATCCATATCCGCTTGGCCTGGATAAAATGGTCGGAATAATCGCTCCGATCGGAATGATAGTGCGCTGCGGCAAGGTATCGTTCATCCTATCGCCCTAATCTGGTTGTCTCAATTATGATGGCTGCGCTAACCGATGGTTGGCGCGCCATTTTCTTTTGTCGCCACACCGTATTTGAAGGGCATTTCCGGGAATGATGAGGCAGTACGAGCTTGTTGAGCGGGTTCAGAAATACAAGCCCGACGCCAATGAAGCTCTTCTCAACAAGGCCTATGTCTACGCCATGCAGAAGCATGGCCAGCAAAAGCGCGCCTCTGGTGATCCCTACATTTCCCATCCGCTCGAAGTAGCGGCCATCCTCACCGACATGCATCTCGACGAGTCGACCATCGCGGTCGCGCTTCTGCATGACACGATCGAGGATACGACAGCCACCCGCGCCGAAATCGACGAACTGTTCGGCGAGGATATCGGTCGGCTCGTCGAAGGCCTGACCAAGCTGAAACGCCTCGACTTGGTGTCGAAAAAGGCCAAGCAGGCCGAGAACCTCCGCAAGCTGTTGCTCGCCATTTCCGATGACGTCCGCGTCCTGCTGGTGAAGCTCGCCGACCGTCTGCATAACATGCGCACGCTCGACCACATGAAGGCCGAGCAGAAGGCGCGCATTTCCGAGGAAACGATGGATATCTATGCGCCGCTCGCTGGCCGCATGGGTATGCAGGACATGCGTGACGAACTGGAGGATTTGTCCTTCCAGTACATCAACCCGGAAGCCTATGAGACGGTTACACAGCGTCTGGCGGATCTGTCGGCCCGCAATGAAGGCCTGATCAAGAAGATCGAGGATGAGCTGCGTGAGCTTCTGGTCGCCAACGGCCTGAATGGAACTTTCGTCAAGGGACGGCAGAAAAAACCTTATTCCGTCTTCCGCAAGATGCAGTCGAAGTCGCTCTCTTTCGAGCAACTCTCGGATGTCTACGGTTTTCGCATCATCGTCGACGACGTTGCCTGCTGCTACAAGGCGCTCGGCATCGTTCACACACGCTGGCGCGTCGTTCCGGGCCGGTTCAAGGATTACATATCGAACCCCAAGCAGAACGATTACCGTTCGATCCACACCACCATCGTCGGTCCGTCCCGCCAGCGTATCGAGCTGCAGATTCGCACCCAGCTGATGCAGGAAATCGCCGAATACGGCATCGCCGCTCATACACTCTACAAGGACGGCCAGTCTGTTGCAGGCAAGGGACCGGCCAAAGGCGAAGAGCTTCTGCCGAAGGAGAGCAACGCTTATTCCTGGCTGCGCCACACGATCGAATCGCTGGCCGAAGGTGATAATCCTGAAGAGTTCCTCGAACACACCAAGCTCGAGCTGTTCCAGGACCAGGTTTTCTGTTTCACCCCGAAGGGCAAGCTTATCGCGCTGCCACGCGGCGCAACCCCGATCGACTTTGCCTATGCGGTGCACACCAATATCGGCGACACCACCGTCGGCGCCAAGATCAACGGCCGCATCATGCCGCTCGTCACGCGTTTGAATAACGGCGACGAAGTCGAGATTATCCGTTCCGGCGTCCAGGTTCCGCCAGCCGCCTGGGAAGAGATCGTCGTCACCGGCAAGGCGCGCTCGGCAATCCGCCGCGCCACCCGCATGGCGATCCGCAAGCAATATGCCGGCCTCGGTCACCGCATTCTGGAGCGCACCTTCGAGCGTGCCGGCAAGACGTTTTCTCGCGACGCGCTGAAGCCGGCGCTGCACCGTCTGGCGCAGAAGGATGTCGAGGATACGATCGCCTCTGTCGGTCGCGGTGAACTTTCCTCGCTCGACGTGCTGCGCGCCGTCTTCCCGGATTACAAGGACGAGCGCGTAACCGTGAAGCCAGCAGCCGATCAGGGCTGGTTCAACGTCCCGAGTGCAACCGGCATGATGTTCAAGCTGCCGGCGAAATCCCAGACCGATCTGGAAAATGCCCAGGCTGCAGATCTCGTGGCGACGCTGCTGCCGATCCGCGGCCTTGCCGCCAATACCCAGGTGCGTTTCGCCCCGAGCGGCGCGGTCCCCGGTGATCGCATCGTCGGCATCATGGATGCAGGCAAGAGCAAAGGCATTACCATCTATCCGATCCAGGCGCCTGCGCTGCAGAAATTCGACGACGAGCCAGAACGCTGGATCGATGTCCGCTGGGATCTCGACGAAGCCAACAAGTCACGCTTCCCGGCAAAGATCGAGATCAACACGATCAATGAACCCGGCACGCTCGCAACCGTCGCCAAGACGATCGGTGCGCTCGACATCAATATCCGCACCATGTCCATGGGCTCCAATCGCGCCGACGACTTTTCCGAGATCGCGATGGAAATCGAAGTCTGGGACCTGCGTCAGCTCAACCAACTTCTTTCGCAGTTGAAAGAACTGGACTGCGTGGCCAATCTGAAGCGGGTTTATGATTGAGGCAAGCCGCGGGGACGCCTTGTGGTGCAAATCTCGTCTGAAGAGGCGCGTGTCAGCTGGTCGCGCCGGACGAAGAGGGCTTGGCGCCTATCCGTAAGGAGGTTGCGATCTTGGTCGCCATGGCCTTCAGATATCTCATCGTGAACTTTTGCAATTCTCCGATGACCAGGCAAGTGGCGGTCACTGCTACGGCAATCGGAAGGAAGGAATGCATATTCAGCATGCCGGCCTGAGCAACATAATACCCGATAATCACGATCACGGTCTGATGCACGACATAGTAAGTCAGGACCGACTTGTTGAGGTAGGTAACAACGCGGTTGGGCTTGTTGGCAATCCGGGCGGCGAATGCCAGCAATGCGATGATCGCACTCCATTGAAAGATCGACCGAAGGATCCGCATCGACGTGACAATTGCGTCGGGCCACTGTTCGCGAGGCACTGACACCACGATTGTCGTGATGATCAGCAGGGAAATGGCCGATAGGCCAAGGCTTCTCCACCTCTGCCGATCGATCTCCTGCCAGAAGCGCGGTTCATCCATCAGCAATGCGCCCGCGGCAAACATCGAAAAATAGAGGAGATGCGAGTAGATGTCGGTGGCGATGATCAGTGTTTCACCGAATATTGGATAGAGGAAAAGCCGGATTGCCGCGAGAAACAGGATCGGTATCAAATATAGGTATGCACCTTGCAGCGACGACGCAAAGCAAGTGGATATCTTGGGCAGATATCGGCTGATCGATGGCAAGACGAGCAGCCAGAGGAACGCATAGATCCACAGGTAGGCGAGGAACCACATGTGCCCGAGCGGTGCGCCGGACACCAGGTAGAGCGTGCAGAATTCCAGGTAGGATACCTCGGAAAACGCGTCGGGATTTGAAAAATACATCTGGGGCGGAACGACAAAGAGAATGCCCAGCACGAATGGTAACAGAAGCTGCCGGGTCCGCTCGCTGCGCAATTGCGCGATAGATTTCCGCTTGAGCAACGATGTCGTGATGAGCCCGGAGATGAAGAATAACAGGCTCATACGCCACGGATGGGAGCCGATGGAGATCAGGTCGATCAGACGGCTGCCTTCAGCCGCATTGAGCAGCCACGGCTTGGTGCCGTATATCAGGCTCGTATGGTAGATGATGAGTGTACCGAAGCTCATCACACGCAGCGCATCGAGGTCGTGCCGTCGCCCGCCCGGTCTAGTCTCTGTCATGAAATGGTTCCCCAGCCGGTTTCATGCAAGCAGAATACAATTTAATGTCTCTTAATGCGGCCGCTGAATTTGTATATATCTGGGGGAATCTCGTAGAATTGTCCCGGGATGATAATTTATCGGGAGGTAACAGCCTCAAGTGATGCTGTGTGATCTTTGGATTTCTGCTTGAAATATTGAGAGACGATTGTGCGAAGCATTTTCGCATCCTCGGATGAAACTTCATCCGGTTTGAATTTTACATCCGTAACCTCGTCTCCGGAAAAATAACCGTAGAACATCAATGCCGACAGATAGCTGCCGTAGATCGAGGGATGGTTGCAATCATCGTAGAGTCTGAAATCTCTCGGCCGATCCTGAAGTTCCTCCCAGACAAGGCCGACATTGACCAGATCGACCCCGGTCAGGGCGGCCAGGCGCGCATGCTGCTGCTGGATGTTCACATGCATGTTGGCATAGCCCGCCGGCGTCATGCCGGTTGCCGTCTGTGGCATGCCCGCTCCCTGGGTGCATTGGTCGGTGTATCTCCAGGTTACGAACATGGCAGGCGATGACCCGTTGGCCTGCACCTCCTTGATCATCGCTGCGGCGGTGTCCCATGCCCCATTGGCCTTCTCGGCGCTGTACTGGTCGCTGCTCAACACCTGCAACACGACATGATCCCATCGGCGCTCGAGCTGGGCCTGCGTATTGCCGCTCTCCAGGTGATACTCGAGGCTCACACCGGGCTGTGCGTCCATTTCCACATGCAGCTTTTCCGGATATCCCGCCGAATCGGCAATCGAGCGCACCATGAAGGGCATCGCGTGGTAGAATGTCCGGCTGTTGCCGATGAACAGCACCCGCTGCTCTGGCCTTGTGTCCAGCATGTCTTTCAGTGAGCGTATTCCATCGCTCAGCATGCCGTTGAACGGAGGCAGGAAGGCCAGGGAGCTAGCCAGCGCGATGGCCAGCACACCTGCTCGACTGACCTTCAACATGCTATGACCTCATACGGATTGCATCTCTTCCGCATGATCTAGTCGACAATAGATGAATGATGAGTTGCTTAAATTCAAAAAATGCTGTGAAAACAGCGATCATCACGCCGGTGTGTAGACGGGTGGTGCCGCCTCGGCTGACGGCACTACCTGTCCAAGCCATCCAAATGCGAAGGGGCGCCACTGCGCCCCCAAATCATTGAATATCTCGCTCATCCTCAGATCGGGCTGACATAGCCGAAGCCGAGCAAGCCAAGCAGTGCCACGCCGATCACCAGGCGGTACCAGACAAACGGCATGTAGCTCTTGGTCGACACGAGCTTCAGGAACCAGACGATGACGCCGTACCCGACAACGAAGGCGATTAGCGTTGCAAGGGCGGTGGGGCCGGCGGCTACCGCCGTGTCTTCACCCATTGTCTTCAAAAGCTGGTAGAAGCCCGAGCCGAACACGGCAGGAACAGCGAGCAGGAACGAGTAACGCGCCGCCGCCTCGCGCGTGTAGCCAAGGAGAAGGCCGGCAGTGATCGTTCCGCCGGAGCGGGAGACACCGGGGATAAGCGCCATCGCCTGGGCAAAGCCGAAGATGATGCCGTCGCGCCAGATCAGCTGCCTAAGCGCATATTTCTTCTTGCCGATGCGGTCAGCCCAGCCCAGGATCAGGCCGAAGACGATCAGCATCACGGCGGTGATATACATGTTGCGCAAGCCGTGTTCGATCTGGTCCTTGAAACCAAGCCCCAGGATGATGATCGGCAGCGAGCCGATGATGATGAGCCAGCCCATGCGGGCCGCATCCTTGTCGTAATCGCCGATCCTGAACACCTGACGTAGCCAGGCGGTGGCGATATTGATGATGTCTTTCCAGAAGTAGACGAGAACCGCAGTCTCTGTGCCGAGCTGGGTGATGGCCGTGAATGCGGCGCCAGGATCGGTGCCCGAGGGCAGGAATTCGCCGAGAATGCGCAAATGCGCGCTGGAGGAAACCGGCAGGAATTCGGTCAATCCCTGGACAAGTCCAAGAATGGCGGCATCAGTCCAACTCACGCTCATGGCAGCTCCGAAGCTTGGGGATAGGCTTTAAAGGATAGAAGGGATTTCTGAAGGCAGGCTGAAGGTCATGTTTGGCATAGGTCTGGCAGCTTGCGATCGTCAAGCTGCAAAGCTTGGAACCGCTCAATGTGACGATTCTACGGTAGACGGTCCATGTCTCAAACATATCACGGCTATTCCCGCTGTCTGCGCATCGCCCTCAAATCTTCCGCCATGCACGCGAACGGGCCGGATCGCTCCGGCCCGCAAGGTTTCTTCATCAACAGGGAGATGCGGCGCCCATGACGCCACGTCGCGTCAGCACTTGTTGAAATTGATCGCGTTGATGACGTTGTTATAGTCCTGCAGCAACTGCGTTGCGTCCTGCCGTTCCGCCGACATCATCTGGAACTGCGCCTTCTTGTCTTCCTGATAACGACCGTTTTCGGTCCGCAGGATGATCTGGCGGCCGGTGGCAAGATAGGCGTTGACGTTGAGCATCATCGACGAGCATCCGGCATTGTTCTTCTCGCGCACCTTGGCGTCGTAACCCGTTGCCATCGCGTTGAACTGATCGAGGGAAGTCTTCAGCGTATCCTTCCTGTCGCCCAGCCCCTTGCCCTGCAGAAAACCATCGGCGGCGTCCATGCTTTCCTTGATATGGTAGATCATGCCGATGCGGAAATAGTCGCGCGTATCCTTCTGCGCACTTTCGAACTCGGCCTTGATCCGGGCGCGGTCCTTGGCGTCGATGGCGCTGATAAAATTGCCCTGAGCTGCGGCGAGAGTTTCCATGGCGGCGATGAAGGCTGGCTGGATCTCGCGCCCATGCGCGCCCTTGTCGCTCAGATAGGTCTTGGCGACGATATAATTGCCCATGTCCCGATCGAGCGGTTCGGCCTTTTCGGCCGCGTCGCGATACGCATCCGCCGAACCGTCGAGCTCGGCCATGTCGGGCTTCATCTCACGTGCCTTGGCAAGGGCGTTCTTGAGCCTGTCCAGATTGTTGGTCGAGTAGAACAGGTTGTCGTTCTTGTCCTTGCCCTCGAGCACGGGCTGGACATAGCTCTGGAAGGTCGCCAGCTCCTTGGCATAGGAGCGTTGGAACGAGTTCGCCACTTCGACATAGGCGTTGTATTTCAGCACTTCAGCTTGTTCGGCAGATGGCTGGTTCTGTTCTTTATTGCTGGTCTTGCTTTCGTCGCATGCAGAAAGCGTCAGGACGCAGGCCGCAACGGCCAGCGACCGGATCATGTTTCCGGTGTTCATCAAATTGTCCTCGTTTGAAATATCAGCTTGAAACCGCAGGATCGGCAGCTCGCATATCGGATGGCTATATCAAGATCACTTGGTCAGCGTCTCGGACCGATCAGGGTTCATCCTGTTTTGGGTCTGGTATCCGCTCCAACTACCTCCTCTTCACTGGTGGCGTCCGATGGCTCAAGCCAAGCCATGGTTATCAGGCGCGCACCGTTCTCCCCTCGATCTGTTGAAATGCCTGGGGACTTATTCATCTGCGCCCGGAGTTCCGCTCAGGAAAGGCGTCGATCATCTGAAAATACATGATCTGCAGAATGTGAGAATGTCTCCTATTGGCGCAATCCCGGCTTGTCACCCCGAAAACGGCTTCCGGCTGACATTTGCTATCCGGTGAAATGGAAACGGGCCGGATTGCTCCGGCCCGTTTCTCAATTCAGTGATGCTGGTAAAGGCGATCAGACGGCGCCGCGGGTCTCGACATAAAGTGCGTAGACCGAGTGGCTCGACGCCATGTAGAGGCGGTTCTTCTTCTTGCCGCCGAAAACGAGGTTCGGGCAGCGCTCCGGCAGCTTGATGAAGCCGATCGCCTTGCCTTCCTTGTTGAACACCTTCACGCCGTTCAGCTCTTCCGGCTTTGCGCCGGCAGCACCGGACGAGCCCCAGCCGCACCAAAGGTTGCCGTCGACATCAACCTTGAAGCCGTCGAGGCCGCCATTGTCGTCGGCGGTGATCAGCGCCTTCTTGTTGGAAACCGTCTTGCCGTCCTTCGAGACGTCGTAAGCCCAGACGATACGGTAGGGCTGCGCGCGGCCTTCGACGATATAGAGCTTCTTCTCGTCTTCGGAGAAGGCGATCCCGTTCGGGCCCTTGAGTTCGTCGGTGATCAGCGACAGTTCACCTTCGGCGGAAATGCGGTAGACGGAGTGCGGCAGTTCCGGGTCCGCCTTTTCGCCTTCCCACATGCCGCCGATGCCGAATGGCGGATCGGTGAACCACAGCGAGCCGTCTGACTTGCAGACGATGTCGTTCGGCGAATTCAGCTTCTTGCCTTTGTAGTTGTCGGCAAGAACCGTGATCGAGCCGTCATGCTCGGTGCGGGTAACGCGGCGGGTCAGATGCTCGCAGGCGATGAGGCGGCCCTGCAGGTCGCGGCAATGGCCGTTGGCATAGTTCGAATTGGCGTCGAACACGCTCCATGTCTCGTTCGTTTCGTCGAACTTCATGACGCGGTTGTTCGGAATATCGCTGACCAGCAGATACTTGCCGTCACCGAAATAGACCGGACCTTCCAGCCAGCGAGCGCCGGTGGCAACCTGTTCCAGCGAAGCGCTGGCAACACGGTATTTCGCAAAGCTCGGGTCGAGAACCTGAATGGCCGGATCGGGGTAGATCGGGGAGGGGGTGAAGCTGATCGCCTGGGCGGAGGCGTTTTTGATGGTGACGGCAGTTGCGGCTGCGACGGCACCGAATGTCATGAGGTTGCGGCGGCTAAGATCCACGGGAAAATTCCTTCGATAATAGTCGTTGATTTCATATCAATCTGCCCGCTCTGCGGGAGGCGGCAATCATCGCCTTGGTGCCCTGTTAACGTCGCAACATTGTGCGGTGCAATATAAATCTGATGCATTCTCCCCCCATGATTAAGGAGGCATGAAGGCCGATAATCGGAAAGGAGGGGCAGTTTTCTCGCCTTTGTCAAAAACTATAATGCAATGCAGCAAATGTAAGATTTTTTTATGAAATTCGCCCTAGGGTGCGACAAGCACACAGAGATCGCCTTGTCGATCCTCCACGCGCATGACGCGCGCCGTCAAAAAAACGGTTCCTGCATTTTCCTCCTCCCCCGAATGCGTGTTTTCAGTCTTCCTGAGAAGGTCCCCCCATGCTCAAGAACTTAAAAATAAAGACCAAGTTTTTGATGGCGATCGCCATCCTTGGCGTCATTTCGCTTGCCGGTCTGTTATTCGTGACCCAGCGTTTCAGCGCGGCAAATCAATCATATTCAGACTTTCTCTCGAACGAGAGCATGGCGGCTACCTTCGGCCCGCGTGGCGCGGCAGGTATGTGGACAGCAGTGAATTGGCTCAACCGGGCCATTGATCAGGACCCTAAGTCCAGCGCATTTTCCGAATATTCCGGCCGTTTCGACAAGGAATTGACAGGCGCCCGCGCACGCATCGCGCAGATTCCCGAAATCGTCCCGAGCCGTCAGTCCGCTGTCGGTGATTTGCTGAAGGGCATCGACGATATCAAGTCCGTCGGCGCAGAAATCCTGAAGGCCCATGTCTCGGGTGACAGAACCCGTTTTGACACCCTGTCTCAGCAGCTCGAAGCGATTACCAATGACATGTCGGCGAAGTCGGGTGCAAACAATACCGCGATGGCCGATCTCATCAAGAACGGTGCCCAAAAGCTGTCCGATGAGGTTTCCTCCACAATCCAGCTTGCTCTCATCGGCATGCTGATCGGTATCGCCGTTGCTATCGTGTTGGCACTGACGATCGCCCAGAAGGGTATCACCGCTCCGATGGCGCGCCTTCGTGAACGTATGGCGTCGCTTGCCGCCGGCGATGCCCGCGCTGCGATCGATGGTCTCGACCGAAAGGACGAAATCGGCCAGATGGCTGAAGCCGTCGAAGTCTTCCGTCACAACGCTCTCGAGCGCACCCGCCTTGAACAGGAAGCCGACGACAACCGCAGCCTGTCGGAAAAGGAACGCATCGAGCGCGAAGCCGCCAAGGCCCGCGAAGCTGCCGACGTCAAATTCGCCGTCGACAATCTCGCCCAGGCACTGAGCCAGCTTTCCGATGGCAACGTCTCCTACCGTATCGAGCAGCCGTTTACGGCAGCGCTTGATGGTGTCCGCGGTGACTTCAACGCCTCGGCTGCAAAGCTGCAGGGTGCACTCGAACAGGTCGCTGAAAATGCCCGCAGCATCGAGGCCGGTTCGGCCGAGATCAAGTCGGCTGCCGACGATCTTGCCAAGCGCACCGAGCAGCAGGCCGCTTCCGTCGAAGAAACTGCAGCCGCTCTGGAAGAGATCACCACCACGGTGAAGGATGCTGCCCGCCGCGCCACCGAAGCAGGCAACCTCGTTGCCCGCACCCGTCAGGGCGCAGAAAAGTCCGGCGAGGTCGTCCAGAAGGCTGTTCAGGCCATGGAGGCGATCGAAAAGTCCTCCGGCGAGATCGGCAACATCATCGGCGTTATCGATGACATTGCCTTCCAGACCAACCTTCTGGCGCTCAATGCCGGCGTTGAAGCCGCGCGTGCGGGTGAGGCGGGCAAGGGCTTTGCAGTCGTCGCTCAGGAAGTTCGCGAATTGGCCCAGCGTTCCGCAAACGCCGCCAAGGAAATCAAGACGCTGATCAATGCGTCGAATGAGCAGGTCCAGAACGGTGTGCATCTCGTCGGCGAAACCGGCAAGGCACTGCAGACGATTGTCGGCGAAGTCCAGGAGATCAACCGCAACGTCAACGCGATTGTAGAGAGCGCGCAGGAACAGTCTTCAGGCCTGCAGCAGATCAACACCGCGGTCAACACGATGGACCAGGACACTCAGAAGAATGCTGCCATGGTCGAAGAGCAGACCGCTGCAAGCCATGGTCTTGCTCGCGATGCTGCGTCGCTGAACGCTCTTCTCGCCCAGTTCAAGCTGTCGGTACAGACCTACAAGTCAACCGTCCGTGCAGTGAAGGCAAACGAAACGCCTGCCGCCTCACCGGCACGCGCTCTCGGCCGCAAGCTGGCCGGTGCCTTCTCCGGCAATGCTGCCGTCAAGAACGAAAGCTGGGAAGAGTTTTAAGCCCAGCTCGTCCTGAGGACGATCCATTCTCAAGATCACGAAAGGCCGCAGGCAACCCGTCTGCGGCCTTTCCTTTAGGTAAATCTCTCCGAAGTCGCCTTTCACTGGTATCAAGACAGGCGTTTGAACGGACGGTGCGGCATTTTGCCGTGAGTTTTATAAAATTCGATACAACGTAAGATTTTATTATCGGACCGAGTTCTATGCTCTGCCCGGGACATTCGAGATACCCCCTTGCTCTCAAGCGCGCATGATGTGCGTCGTTCCTCCAGATCACATGGTTGGACGGCTCCTGTTTGGTTGGCTCTTTCGTCGGGAGTCCGCACTGTTGCGCCAAGCGCGGGATCCCGCGGCGGCTGGTGCTGCAGCAAATAGACTTGCGCATAGTGTCTCCGAGAACCAAGCCCGGTTCTCGGCTCAATGCGCTGAGTTCATCGCGTTGTGGAGGTATCCGATGCTCAAGAACCTAAAAATAAAGACCAAATTTCTGATTGCGATTGCGATCCTGGCGTTCATCTCGCTGGCAGGCCTGGCTTTCGTCACTCTACGCTTCGAAGAGGCGAACAGCACATATTACAACTTCCTCCAGAACGAGAGCACTGCGGCTGTCTATGGGCCTCGTGGTGTTGCCGGCGCGTGGACGGCTATCAACTGGCTGAACCGTACCGTAAGCCAGGATCCACAGTCTGACAAATTCACGGAATTCGCTGCCCGCTTCAATAACGAGTTGAGCGGCGCCCGCGGCCGTCTGGAGCAGATCCCGGCCATCGTTCCCAGCCGAAAGGCCGCAATCGACGAGTTGGTGAGCGCCATAGACGCCATGCGGCAGATCGGCGGCGAAATGATCAAGGCCCATGCCGTCGGTGACAAGGCACTGTTCGACAGCATGACGGTCAAGCTCGAACAGGCCACCATCGATTTCTCGGCAAAGTCGGGCGCCAACAACACTGCCATGGCGGATCTGATCAAGAATGGTTCGGACCAGCTCAATGCGCGTGTTACCGACGCAATTCGGGTCACGATCGTCAGCATGTTAATCGGGATTGCCGTTGCAATCGCCTTCTCCATGTTGATCGCGCAGAAGGGCGTCACCACGCCGATGGCGCGTTTGCGGGAACGCATGGCATCTCTCGCCGCCGGCGAGACCGAAGCTGAAATCGACGGTCTCGACCGCAGGGACGAGATCGGCCAGATGGCCGAAGCCGTCGCTATTTTCCGCGACAACGCGCTTGAACGTCAGCGTCTCGAACAGGAGGCCGATGACAATCGTAGCCTGTCGGAGAAGGAACGCATCGAACGCGAAGCCGCCAAGGCTCGCGAAGCGGCCGACGTCAAATATGCAGTCGACAATCTCGCCGAGGCACTAAACCAGCTCTCCAACGGTGATGTCTCCTATCGCATCGAGCAGCCTTTCACGGGAACACTCGATGGAGTGCGCAACGACTTCAACAGTTCGGCATCCAAGCTCCAGGAAGCGCTTGAGCAGGTTGCAGGCAACGCCCGCAGCATTGAGGCCGGTTCGGCGGAAATCCGCTCCGCTGCCGACGATCTCGCCAAGCGCACCGAACAGCAGGCCGCTTCGGTCGAAGAAACGGCTGCCGCTCTAGAAGAGATCACCACCACGGTGAAGGACGCAGCCCGCCGCGCCACCGAGGCAGGCTCGCTTGTCACGCGTACCCGTCAAGGTGCCGAAAAGTCGGGTGAAGTCGTGCGCAGCGCTGTCAAGGCTATGGAAGAGATCGAGAGGTCGTCCGGCGAGATCGGTAACATCATCGGCGTCATCGACGACATCGCCTTCCAGACCAATCTTCTGGCGCTGAACGCCGGTGTCGAGGCCGCGCGTGCAGGTGAGGCGGGCAAGGGGTTTGCCGTTGTCGCACAGGAAGTGCGCGAACTGGCCCAGCGGTCCGCAAATGCCGCCAAGGAGATCAAGACACTGATCACCGCGTCCAACCATCAGGTCCAGAACGGCGTGCATCTGGTCGGCGAGACCGGCAAGGCGCTGGAGATGATCGTGGCGGAGGTCCAGGAGATCAACCGGCACGTGGCCGCCATCGTGGAGAGTGCGCAGGAACAATCCTCGGGCCTCCAGCAGATCAACACAGCCGTCAACACGATGGATCAGGATACGCAGAAGAACGCGGCAATGGTCGAGGAGCAGACGGCGGCAAGCCACGGTCTCGCCCGCGACGTTGCATCGCTCAATACCCTGCTGGCTCAGTTCAGGCTTTCCGGAGCCTCGTCAGAACGCTCGGCAAGGGTGTCGACCAAGCCTGTGCGCTCTGCTCAGGTGGACGAAACGCCCACTACCTCGCCGGCGCGCGCTTTGGGCCGCAAACTGGCAGGAGCCTTCTCCGGCAACACGGCACTCAAGAGCGACAGCTGGGAAGAGTTCTGAGTGTCTGATCGATAGCGGTTTCTGCAACCCGCTATCTCCGAAATAAGCGGTCGCGGCCGGGGACATGGTGTCTTCGGCCGCTTTCGTTTGGTGAGCAACGCAGTCTCGCTGCCGGTAGGTCGCATGTTCGTGGTTGATTATGGGGGCGGCGGCAATCGCATGTTGCAGTTTTTTATCGGAACAGGATTCCGATGATCGAAACGTAACGGTTTATTATAGCCGGAAGTTCTACATATTGTTCCGGGAAATTTGAGAAGCGCCCCGCTCTTTGCGCGTATGACACGCGCCGCCTTCGTCCGGCGGTTCCTGCGTTCGTTCGTACATCTGTCCTCTCGCATGGATTTTCCAGCACGTATCGAGGTTTCCCTATGCTCAAAAATCTACGGATCAAGACCAAGTTTCTGATGGCGATTGCCATCCTTGGGATCATTTCTCTGACTGGCCTACTGCACGTTACAAGCAAATTCAGCGCTGCCAACGGCGCCTATTCCAACTTCCTGCAGAACGAAAGCAACGCAGCGACCTTGAGCCCGCGCGCTGCCGCCGGCATGTGGACGTCAACCACCTGGCTGGGGCGTGCGCTCGTGCAGGACCCCAAGTCCGAAAAATTCAAGGAACTGTCTGAGCGCTTTGGTCAGGAATTTGCCGCAGCGCGTGATCGCCTGACCAAAATCCCCGCGATCGTCCCAAGCCGTAAAGAGGCAATCGATGAATTGCTTGTCGGTGTCGACAATCTGAAGGCGGTTGGTGATGGCCTGTTGAAAGCTTACGTTGCCGGTGATGCGGCTGGAGTTCATGATTTCTCGGCCAAGCTCGACGGGGTGATCGTTGCATTGCCATTAAAGTTCGCCGCCAATAACGTTGCCATGACGGAGATCCTCAACAACGGTGCCGCCCAAATGTCGGCGTCCGTTTCGTCAACGATCCTTTACGCGATCTGCGGCATGGTTGCCGGCATCTTGTTGGCTATGGGGGCCGCCATGATGATCGCTCAGGCGGGCATAACGGCACCGATGGCCCAGCTTCGAGAGCGTATGGCTTCGCTTGCAGTCGGCGAAACAGAAGCTGAGATCGTTGGTCTCGACCGCAAGGACGAGATCGGCCAGATGGCCGAAGCTGTCGCCGTCTTCCGCGACAATGCACTGGAGCGCATTCGGCTTGAACAGGAAGCCGACGACAATCGTAGCCTGTCGGAAAAGGAACGTATCGAGCGTGAAGCCGCCAGGGCGCGTGAAGCCGCCGACGTCAAGTTTGCCGTCGACAGTCTCGCCGAGGCGCTGAGCCAGCTGTCCGATGGCAATGTTTCGCATCGTATAGAAGCGCGGTTCACCACGGCGCTCGATGGCGTCCGCAACGACTTCAATGCCTCTGCCTCCAAGCTCCAGGAAGCGCTTGAGCAGGTTGCAGGCAACGCCCGCAGCATCGAGGCCGGTTCGGCGGAAATCCGCTCCGCTGCCGACGATCTCGCCAAGCGCACCGAACAGCAGGCCGCTTCGGTCGAAGAAACGGCTGCCGCTCTAGAAGAGATCACCACCACGGTGAAGGACGCAGCCCGCCGCGCCACCGAGGCAGGCTCGCTTGTCACGCGTACCCGTCAAGGTGCCGAAAAGTCGGGTGAAGTCGTGCGCAGCGCTGTCAAGGCTATGGAAGAGATCGAGAGGTCGTCCGGCGAGATCGGTAACATCATCGGCGTCATCGACGACATCGCCTTCCAGACCAATCTTCTGGCGCTGAACGCCGGTGTCGAGGCCGCGCGTGCAGGTGAGGCGGGCAAGGGGTTTGCCGTTGTCGCACAGGAAGTGCGCGAACTGGCCCAGCGGTCCGCAAATGCCGCCAAGGAGATCAAGACACTGATCACCGCGTCCAACCATCAGGTCCAGAACGGCGTGCATCTGGTCGGCGAGACCGGCAAGGCGCTGGAGATGATCGTGGCGGAGGTCCAGGAGATCAACCGGCACGTGGCCGCCATCGTGGAGAGTGCGCAGGAACAATCCTCGGGCCTCCAGCAGATCAACACAGCCGTCAATACGATGGATCAGGATACGCAGAAGAACGCGGCAATGGTCGAGGAGCAGACGGCGGCAAGTCACGGTCTCGCCCGCGACGTTGCATCGCTCAATGCCCTGCTGGCGCAGTTCAGGCTTTCCGGAGCCCTATCAGAACGCTCGGCAAGGGTGCCGACCAAACCTGTGCGCTCTGCGCAGGTGGATGAAACGCCCACCGCTTCGCCGGCACGCGCTTTGGGCCGCAAGCTGGCAGGTGCCTTCTCCGGCAACACGGCACTCAAGAGCGACAGCTGGGAAGAGTTTTGAGCGTCAGGCCTGAGATGTACTAGGGGGCATCTGCTCTTCTGACTGCGACGATATGTCCAACCGCGGGGGCTTGCCGGCTCCCGCGGTTGTTTTTTGAACATTTTTGCCGTGCTGCGCTCGTTGTCGCCGGTTATTTGGTCAGTTTGACGGCTGTCAAAGCGCTTGCCATGCATTGGGAGCAAGTCTGCATCGCTTCGCAGGCGTTGGTAAAAGAGCTCGGGAAGTCGTATTTTAGCAGCAGCAAAGTAATAGGAACGAAAGATAAGACGATGTTTGACACAGTACGCAAGTTTGCACGCGCCCTGCGCGTTCCCTCGGCCCAGGATCGTGAAATGGCCTATCTCAATGAATCGCGTGATCGGATCGATCTCGAGTACCGCATGCGCCAGGTCGACCGCGGCATGTTCCGCAAGTCGCAGTTCTAAGTCTGACCGTAGTCGTGCCTTTGGCCAGTGAGCCGGGGCACGAGATGCTGGATAGGGTGACAGCCTGATGGCGACCCTTTGGGGTTTCCCGGCGCTGGCTTAAGGTCGGCGTGGATCTTCATCCCCAAATTCGCCACGATTTTCGGTTTCCGCTATAGTATCGCTTGATCATATAGCCAGCACGGCCGGCCCTGTCCGGATCGATTGGACAGGTTAACTGGAATGCCGTTTCGCCGTCGTACTCCTCTTTCACTCAGTCAGAGGCTTTTCGGGATGTTCGTTCCGAAAAGAGGGTTTCGCCGTACGCTCGGTTATTATCGCCTCAAGGTCATGCGCATCGGCGGTTCTCCCCATGCCGTCGCCGCTGGCGTGGCGGTCGGCGTCCTGAGTGCATGGACACCTTTTCTCGGATTTCACGTCCTGTTTGCCATCCCGATCGCCTGGCTTTTTGGCGGTAGCATGATCGCCGCCGCAATCGGCACCACATTCGCAAATCCCCTGACCTGTCCGATCATCTGGCCGCTGACCTGGGAAGTGGGGCAGTTCATGCTTGGCGCCGAGCCGACCTCGCGCCATATCGATCTTGAGGCCCTGTTCGCCCATCTTGACGTCTCTCAGCTCTGGGGACCGGTGCTTGAGCCTATGCTTGTCGGCTCGCTGCCTCTGGGCCTGCTCTGTGCGCTTTTCTTCTATGCCGTGACCTATCTTGCCGTGCGTGGTTTTCGCGATCGTCGCCTCGGCCGCTTGACGGAGAGGGCAAGACGCCTCAAGTCAGCCGAAACCGGATCGGCAATTTAGGTATAGGATCAGCTTGATGATTATCGGCATGGGGAGCGACCTCATCGACATAAGGCGCGTGGAAAAATCCATAGAGCGGTTCGGCGAACGCTTTACCCACCGCTGTTTTACCGAGATCGAGCGGGCAAAATCGGAGCGCCGCAAGAACCGGGCCGAATCCTACGCCAAGCGTTTTGCCGCCAAGGAAGCCTGTTCCAAGGCATTGGGGACGGGGCTTGCCAATGGCGTGTTCTGGAAGGACATGGGTGTCGTCAACCTGCCCGGCGGAAAGCCCACAATGGTCCTGACCGGCGGTGCCGGCGACCGGCTCGCCGAACTGATCCCTGCCGGCCATGAGCCCGTCATCCACATCACCATCACCGATGAATATCCTTATGCCCAGGCCTTCGTGATCATCGAGGCGAAACCGATATCCACCTGATGCCGGCGCGGAAATGCATGCTTCCGACAATGCATGAACGTTTAGTAATCTCGCCACCATTGCCGCGGCTTGGCTAAGCGTTTAGACAGTTCAGCCACTCGCCCCGAGATAGAAAGATTTTTGACGTGTCCGACAAAGCCGAGACGAAGCAGCCGAATGCCATTTGGGAGAATATCAAGGTCATCATCCAGGCCTTGCTGCTCGCTATGGTCATCCGTACTGTCCTGTTCCAGCCCTTCACGATTCCCTCGGGTTCGATGATGCCGACCCTGCTCGTCGGCGATTATATCTTCGTCAACAAGTTCGCTTACGGTTATTCGAAATATTCGCTGCCTTTCTCGCCGGACCTGTTCGATGGCCGTATTCTGGAATTCAGCGAGCCGAAGCGCGGTGACGTCATCGTCTTCCGCCTGCCGCAGCAGCCGGATATCGATTATATCAAGCGTCTTATCGGCCTGCCGGGCGACAAGATCCAGATGCGTGACGGCATTCTCTACGTCAACGGCCAGGCGGTTCCGAAGCAGGCTGACGGCAGCTTCACGTCAGATTATCGCCTCGATCCCGGCTCCAACGTTCCGGTCTTCCGCGAAACGCTCGACACCGGCAAGACCTACGACACGCTCGACCAGATCCCCAATTCCCGCGGTGACAACACGCCGGAATTCAACGTTCCCGCAGGCCATTACTTCTTCATGGGCGACAATCGCGACAACTCGCTCGACAGCCGTTTCGACGTCGGTTTCGTACCGGCTGAAAACCTGGTCGGTCGCGCCAGCGTCATCTTCTTCTCGCTCGGCAACGACACCTCGTTCCGCGAAATCTGGAAGTGGCCGTCCAACATGCGTTGGGATCGTCTGTTCAAGGGCGTCAACTGATGAAGATGAAACAATTGTCGGCGGAAGAGCGAGGCCAGCTGGAAACGGCGATCGGTCATGTCTTCGCCGACAAGCAATGGCTTGACCGGGCGCTGACCCATGCCAGCACCGGCACCGCCAAGAATGCCAATTACGAACGTCTTGAGTTTCTCGGCGACCGCGTGCTTGGCCTGTGTGTCGCCGAACTTCTCTTCACCACCTTCCGCTCGGCGGAAGAGGGGGAGTTGTCGGTGCGCCTCAACCAGCTGGTCAGCGCGGAAAGCTGTGCCACCGTCGCCGATGAGCTGGAACTGCACCGTTTCATCCGCACCGGCGCCGACGTCAAGAAATTGACCGGCAAGCGCATGCTCAATGTTCGTGCCGACGTGGTGGAAAGCCTCATCGCTGCGCTCTATCTTGATGGTGGTCTGGAAGTTGCCCGTGCTTTTATCCTGCGTTACTGGCAGGATCGTGCCAGCAAGCCCGATGCTGCGCGGCGCGATGCCAAGACAGAGCTGCAGGAATGGGCGCATGCGAAATTCAATACCACCCCGTCCTACAGGGTGGACGACCGCTCCGGACCGGATCATGATCCGCGCTTCACGGTGACGGTGGAAATCAAGGGCGTCGCGCCCGAAACCGGCACCGACCGGTCGAAACGGGCAGCCGAGCAGGTTGCCGCAACGAAGCTCCTCGAGCGCGAGGGCATCTGGCCGAAGAGCCAGGATTGATTGGATCGATATGACCGAAGACCACAACATTGCCGGCGAAGAAAATGAAGCTGCCGGCGGCCCGACCCATTCCGGCTTCGTCGCGCTGATCGGCGCTACCAATGCCGGCAAGTCGACGCTGGTCAACCGGCTCGTCGGCGCCAAGGTTTCGATCGTCAGCCACAAGGTGCAGACGACCCGCGCCATCGTCCGCGGCATCGCCATTCACGACAATGCCCAGATCGTTTTCATGGATACGCCCGGCATCTTCAAGCCGCGCCGCAGGCTCGACCGCGCCATGGTGACGACCGCCTGGGGCGGCGCCAAGGATGCCGACGTGATCGCGCTCCTGATCGACAGCGAGCGCGGCATCCGCGGTGATGCCGAGACCATTCTTGAAGGCCTCAAGGAAGTCCGTCAGCCGAAGATCCTGCTTCTGAACAAGATCGATCAGGTCAAGCGCGAGGACCTTCTGGCGCTTGCCGCAGCGGCAAATGAGCGAGTGGATTTCGAGCGAACCTTCATGATCTCGGCCACCACCGGCTCCGGCTGCGACGACCTGATGGATTATTTCGCCACGACCCTGCCGGAAGGCCCCTGGTATTATCCCGAGGACCAGATTTCCGACTTGCCGATGCGCCAGCTGGCAGCCGAAATCACCCGCGAAAAGCTGTTCCTGCGCCTTCATCAGGAACTGCCCTATGCTTCTCACGTTGAGACGGAAAAGTGGGAAGAGCGCAAGGATGGCTCGGTTCGCATCGAGCAGGTCATTTATGTGGAGCGTGACAGCCAGAAGAAGATCGCGCTGGGCAAGAATGGTGAAGCTATCAAGGCAATCTCGACGGCATCACGCAAGGAACTGTCCGAAATTCTCGAGCAGCCGGTGCATCTCTTCCTGTTCGTCAAGGTTCGTGAGAACTGGGGCGATGACCCGGAACGCTTCCGCGAGATGGGCCTGGAATTCCCAAAAGGTTGATAAACTAAAGATTTATCTCACCTTCCGTGCTCTTGATTTCCTTCAGGTACGCCCGATGTGCATGTATATAGTCCACAGGCAAACGTGATATATCCTATATATGCGCACAACTATACGCGGTGAACTTGACACGGCGCAACTGTGGAACTTTGATCTGATTTGTCACCAGTCTGATTCAGATTGTGGCGATTAGGGATGGAAAAAAAGCGCCACAAGGATTGCGAGCCGCATGGCCACCAGCAAATATACGGGACGAGACAAGGGCGTGGATCTGAAGGACGCTGTCGGGTTCTTCAGCTGGGATCTAGGCGAAAACAAAGTCTTCGCCGACAGTGTTTTCGCTTATATCTACGGTATTCCGCCTCACGAGCTAGAGATCGGAGCTCCGATCGAGCAGGTGATCAAGCATGTTGCGGAAGACGACATGCCGCGCGTGGCCAAGGCGCTGCACGAGACCATCGTCTCCGGCAAGCCGTGTCACCAGACCTACAAGATCAGTCATCCGAGCGGAAAGAGCATTGTCGTCACGGGGCAGGGGCGCTGCCTGCGCAATGGCGAAGGCATGCCGTCGATCTATACCGGTTTGGTGACCGCAGAGGAAAACGGTGTGAAGTCTAACGACGCGGATCCGCTGGCTTCGCATTGTATGGAGGCGCTGAAGCTTGCCAAGCGCCGCCGCCATGCCTTGGCTGAACGTTATTTGACTTCGGCGCTGGGAGCGCTTGGCCGACGGGCCGAGAATTGATGGACCCAAAAAGGTAAATCCGGCGGCAACGATTGGCGTGCCGCCGGCGCTTGCCGTTATTTTTGCCGCGCCATCAGCGCCTTGACTTCCTCGAAGCGGCGGCGATTGTCGGGTTCCTGCTCGCCCGGGCCATAGCAGGTTTTAGAGATACAGAAGCGCACCAGCCCGAAGGGCGGCGTCGCCTTGTCGAACTGGCACTCGATCTCGTTGTTATAGTCTGTCGGCTTTGCATCCTCGCGGGTGGAATAGGTCAGCCGCGCGCCGGGTGGATCGAGTTCGGGGAAGGACTGCACGATCCCGGTCTTGAGCGAGGGAACCAGCAGGAAATTCTTTGCCACCGCCATGCAGGCCTGTTCCAGCTGGGGTGATTGCGCCGCAGCCGGATTTGCCGGCAGGAAACCGGCAAGTGCCGCAGATGCCAAGGCGGCAGCGAAAACGATATGTCTCATGGGAGCTCCCTGAACCCGTTCTTGTTTGGCGAGAGAATTCCGCTGACGGTCAATTTGTTCCAATGGAGATGACACCCGATCGCAGTTTTTCGAGATGTGTTGCAGATCGCGAAACCGATTCAATCTGAAAGACTTATGCGGTAGAACTGAATCGGTTCGGAAAGGACTTCAAGCATCGATGCAGTGGCAGGACGAGGCGATCATTATTGGTGTCAAGCGGCATGGCGAGACCAGCGTCATCGCCGAGTTGATGACGCGCGAGCGCGGTCGCCATCTGGGCCTTGTCCGCTCTGGCCGCTCTCGCTCCATGCAGCCGGTCCTGCAGCCGGGAAATCGGGTCGAAGCCGTCTGGCGCGCAAGGCTCGACGAGCATCTGGGCGAACTGAAGCTCGAACCTGTGAGGCTTAGGGCCGCAAAACTGATGGAGACCGCCACCGCCGTCTACGGTGTGCAGGCCATGGGGGCACTGCTGCGCCTTTTGCCTGAGCGCGATCCGCACCCGCATCTCTTCGATGCGCTCGATATCATTCTCGACACGATGGATGATCCCGCCGATGCGGGTGAACTGTTTGTCCGGTTTGAACTGGCAGTCCTGAATGACCTCGGTTACGGCCTCGATCTGACCGAATGTGCTGCGACCGGGGTGCGGCAGAACCTCAAATATGTATCGCCAAAAAGCGGCCGGGCGGTCTGCGGCGAGGCCGGTGCCCCGTATGCCGATCGTATGCTGGCCCTGCCGGCATTCCTCGGGGAGGGGCCAAAACCCGCAGCGGATCGTGAGAGCATGCTGGCAGCGTTCCGGCTTACACAGTTCTTCCTTCACCGGCATGTCTACGAGCCGCGCGGCATCACCGCGAACGATGCCCGTGAAGGGTTCGTTCAGGCAGCCTTGAAGGCGCTCTCCGCGCCGCCCGTGGATCGTCAGGTCGGCTGACTCTTATTCCGCCGGCTGTATTGCTGCAGGCCGGTCGACAGGCTTTTCCTGGATCGGCCAGTGGACGATCGCGGCAAAGATTCCAAGCGCCACGCCGAACCACCAGACGGTATCGTAGGAGCCGAGCTGGTCATAAAGAGTACCGCCCATCCAGACGCCGAGAAATGAACCGACCTGATGCGACAGGAACACGAGCCCGCCCAGCAGGCCGAGATGCCGTGTGCCGAACATGATCGCCACCAGCCCGTTCGTCGGCGGCACGGTGGAAAGCCACAAAAGCCCCATGAAGATGGCGAAGATGATCACCGAAAGCGGCGTCTGCGGCAAAAGCAGGAAGGCGGTCACCGCAACAGAGCGCGCGAGATAGATATAGGCAAGGAAATAGGGCTTCGAATATCGCTGGCCGATCACCCCGGCCGACAGCGAACCGATGACGTTGAAGAAGCCGATCAGCGCCATGGCGATCACCGCATAACGGGCATCGATACCGATATCGCGCAAGTAAGCCGGGAAGTGTGCCGTGATGAAGGCCACCTGAAAGCCGCAAACGAAAAAGCCGCTGGTCAGAAGCAGATATCCCTTGTGGCCGAACGCCTCTCTCAGAGCTTCGCCGGCGGTCTGCTTGAACGCGGCTTGTGACTGTGTTCCCGAGCTTGAATTGCCGCGCAGCGGAATGGCGAGCAGCGGGATTGCCAGCATCATCACGGCCATGATGACAAGACTGTCCGACCATCCATAAGTGGAGATGAGGGCCTGGCTCAGCGGTGCAAAGAGAAACATGCCGGCAGACCCTGCAGCAGTCCCGATGCCGAAAGCGAACGAGCGCTGTTCGGGCGTCACGTTGCGGGCGAAAGCCGAGAGGATCGTGCCGAACGATCCGGCACCTACCGCAAGCCCCACCATTACTCCGCCTGAGAGATAGAGAATGCTCTCCGAATGCGCTGTCGACATCAGCGCCAGACCCGCCGCATAAAGCAGACCCGAGAAGGTCAGGACCCGGGCAGTGCCCCATTTGTCTGCGATCGCCCCGAAGACCGGCTGGCCCAGACCCCAGGCAAGATTCTGGATCGCCATGGCAAGCCCGAAGGTCGTGCGGTCCCAGCCTGTATCGGCGAGCATCGGCAGCTGGAAAAAACCCATGGCCGAACGTGGCCCGAATGTCAGAAGCGCAACGAGCGCGCCGGCGCAAATAATAAGCCAGGGCATCGTCGCTCGAGCGGAAACGGGAGCAGCTTGAGACATGGGTGTCCTCCATAATGGGAAGATGTTCATATACTCTCATCACGCGTTGGTGAAACGAGTTTTGCGAACGTCATCCATCAGCGCAATTGATGGCGCCGGGCTCGAATTGAGCGCTCGGACACGCGCCTAGCCAAGTTCGTACGATTACGTACGAAGGATCGAGGCTTGCCAATTGGCAAGATTTCGTTAACCATAACTGACAAAATTCAAGTCTCGCGATTTCCGCGATTCGGCTCATGACGACGCCATATTTCAATCGATTTATCCGGTACGTCATGACAAGTATTTTAGCCAATATTTCCGCCATGTCGGCGCTTCAGACGCTGCGGGCAGTCTCTTCTGGATTGAATGAAACCCAGGAACAGGTTTCCTCCGGCCTCCGGGTGAAGGTGGCTTCCGACAACGTCGCCTATTGGGCGATTTCGACCACCATGCGATCCGACAACAAATCGATTTCCGCTGCAAGTGATGCGCTTGGTGTCGGTGCAGCGAAGGTGGATACCGCTTATGCTGGCACCGGCGCGATAATTGATCTGCTGACCGATGTGAAGGCGACACTCGTCACCGCCAGGGAAGACAGTGTCGACAAGGCTCAGATCCAGAACCAGATTTCTCAGTTGAGCAAGCAGGCCGACAGCATCGTCAGGTCCTCCAGCTTCAGCGGCATCAATTATCTGCAGACCTACGCCGGCGATCACATCAACAATATCAATGAGCTGGACGATGTCGTCGTGGATTCGTTCACGCGCAACGTGGACGGTGCGACGACGATCAACACAAGCAAGGTTGATCTGAGAAAAACCAGCATGCTGAACGATTTCGGCGGCGGCATCCTGCAGAAGGACGATCTGGATTATTACATGCCGCTCGGTGGAATGAGCACCAGCAGCTTCTATCACGAAGGGCATGAAGACCATTATTTCGACGGACCGATCACCTTCAGCACCACCGATTCGGTGCAGTTCGATCTGCTTATCGACAACAGCCCCGAATCTGCTGGCATGTCTTTCCATATCACGATCGACAAGAGTGTTATCGATGCGGCACTTGGGACGAATGACGGCGAGATAGACAATGTCTTTCAATTGCGCACGGTCATTCAGCAGGCTTTCACCAATGTCGGCGCCAACGCTTACGCAGACGTCTACGGCACGCAGGCGACGTCGCCCACAGATGGATACAATTACGAAATCCGCACACTGGAAACTTCTCCGAATGTTGGATCCAGCATCTATATCAGTGGCATAACCAGCACATTCGGACCAACGGTGACAGAGCGCACGCTTGGCCTCGATTCGGTGCCACGGATCGACCATGACAACATGATCACCAGCTCCTCGATGAATTTTCTTTGGAGTTTCAAGGTGATGCTGGACGCGACGATCTCATTTGACCTGAGCATCGATAACGCGCCGCTCCAGACTTTCGTGATTGATCGGACGGCCGTTGATACAGCACTTGGAACAACCGACGGCCGGATCAGCAGTGCTGCCGATCTAAAGACGATTGTCGACTATCTCGTTCCAGGTTTCGAAGGCCTTGCCGTATCCGTCTCAGGCAACCGTCTGACATTCCAGGCGGATCAGGCGATCTATCCGGGTTATGGCAACAAGGCGGTGGATTTCTACATCAGCTCGTTCCGGCCGGATCCACCATTCACGCTGCGCTTCGATCTTTCCGAGATTGATGTCACCACCAGCAATTTCACCATCGACGAATATATCGAAGGGGTGGAATACATGCTCAGCCAGTCGATCGATAGCGGAGCCATGCTAGGAGCGATTCAGCAACGCATCGAGATGCAGGCGGCGTTCTCGCAAAAGATGATGGACGAAGTCGAGAGCGGCGTGAGCCGTCTCGTGGATACAGACATGGAAGAAGCGTCGATGCGTCTTCAGGCGTTTCAGACGCAGAAACAGCTCGCGCTGCAAAGCCTGCAGATCGCCAACTCGCAGCCGCAGAATATCCTCAGCCTGTTCAACTGAAACCGTCGCTCGACCGGTTGACCCTTTTTACAGCGACCCCGGCGGCTGGACAGGCGGACGGCGCTTGCCGAGCTGCGCCTCGCGCAGGATGGTGAACAGGCCGGCACCGATGACGATCACGCAGCCGCCGATCATGTTCCAGCTCATCACCTCGCCGAAAATGAACGTACCGATCAGGCAGACGAGCACGGTCTGCCAGTAGAAAATCGGCTGTACCACGACCGCATCGAGCACGTCGAAGGCGCGGATCAGCAGATAGTGTCCGGTCATGCCGGTAACGCAGAGCGCTAGCATCCAGAACCAGTAGTCGGGTGTGATCGTCGTCCAATAGAACGGCCCGATCAACGTGATCGCTACGGCTCCCGCAATGCCGGTATAGAAGAAGCTGGTTTGCGACGTATCGGTCCTGCTGACCATACGCGTCAGAACCGAATAGAGCGCAAACATCAGGGTACAGGTGATAGGCACGATGATGCTGGCGCTGAAGCTTGCATGCAGCGGGTCGATGATCAAAAGAATGCCGATGAAGCCGACGCCGATAGCAGCCCAGCGGCGCCATCCGACGGTTTCGCCGAGCAACGGCACCGAAAGGCAGGCAACCACCAGCGGTGCCGCTGCAAAGATCGTATGGGTCTGGGCAAGCCCGACATTGGCGAAGGAATAGATCGACACGACGATCTGGAAGACGAGAAGCGCGCCGCGGATGATCTGCAGCACCAGCCTGCTGCTCTTCGCCGTTTGCCTGATTCCGCCCTGATTGCGGGTCGCCAGAGCCAGCACGAAGGCGGCGAAAAACCAGTAGCGGATCATCGCCACGAAAACCGGCGGATAGGCCTGGCCGAGATGTTTGGAAATGCCGTCCTGAACCGCGAAGATCGAAACCGCGGTCAGCGCGAAGAACAGGCCTTGGGTGCGTGGTGTCATGAATAAAAGCTCTTGAGCGTTTTCCGGTCAGAAAGCGCCCAGGAAGCTTGATGGCAACGCAAGGCCCGAATCTTGTTTTTTGAGAATGCAGCCGTTTTGGCCGTCAGCACGCCATGCAGGCAACATATCATTCCGCATGGCTGCCATGCGTCAAGACGCCTATCGCAGTCCCCGGAACGCTCTGCCCTGGAATTTCGCCCTGTGCGGCGTCAGGCCCGCCGCTTGATCGCCCAGGCATCGCGCGTGCCGGTGATCGTCGCCGCATCGCCGAGCCTGATCGTCCCTTCGCTGCGCGGCACCGCATTCCAGCCGAACAGCGGGCCGGGCACCCGCCGGTCGCCCGACATGCGGATGCGGCCCATCGCCGGGATCGGGCTTGGCCCTTCGCGCGAACCGGTCTGCTGGTCCTGCGTGGTCATGATGCAGCGGGCACAGGGTTTGACGAAATCGAACCGGATGCCGGCAATCTCGATGCCTTCCCAGTTGTCCTCGTCCCAGGCCCCGTCATGGTCGAGCACGATATTCGGACGGAACCGGTCCATTCCCACGGAGCCTTCACCGTTTTTCGCCATATCGGCGTTAAGCGCTGCAAGCGAACCGGTCGTGGTGACGAGCACCTGATAACCGTCGGCAAAGGTCACCGGCGTATCCGGCCCCGCCCATTCCGCACTTGCAATGCGCTCGGCCTTCTCGTCGAAAAAGGCGAGCTTTACCTCGCGGCCGAGCCAGGTGGAAAGGATCGCATTCGCCCCGTCATCGGCGATCGCGGCGCTGACGGGGGATTTCCACACGACGACGTCCATGCGCCGATCAGTGGGCGGAATCGCAACCAGGATCTCCCCCTTGCCCTCGACCGCGAACCGGTAGCCGACATCGCGCGGTTCGACTTCCACCTGCGCCAGTTCCTGCAATTCCCGCTGGGTGATGAACTGGCCGGACGGGTCGACCACCATCATTTTCCGGTCGCCGGGAATGCCCGCGAGCGTCATCACCGCTTGATCGAGCGAGATGCCGCGGCCGCTCTTCAGGGGGTAGAAATTCAGTTCCGCGACCTTCATCATATCGTCCTCAACTGCTGTTCCCGGATCTCAGCCCTGGATTTCGTCCAGGAACATATCCCTTATCTGTTTCAGCCGCTCGTTCCGCTCACCGGCCAGCGCACGCCCGGCCGCGGTCTGAAACCCGTCAGCGAGCTTGAACAGCTTGACCTCGAAATGGTCGATGGCAAAACTCTTGTCGTCCAGCGCCCGCTCTTTGGCAAGCGGATCTGCGGGGTCATAAAGGCCCGACCCCATTCGTCCGGCAATGTAGAAGCAACGCGCCGCACCCACCATGCCGATCGCGTCCAGCCGGTCCGCATCCTGCAGGATCTTCGCTTCGACAGTTTCGGGCGGAATATTGGCAGAGAAGCTATGGGTCGTGATCGCATGTGCGACCGCTTCGATCGCTGCCGTCTCCCAGCCCATGCCGGCCAGAATGCCGCTGGCCTTGTCTGCCGCCAGCTGCGAGGCCTGTGCTCTCAGCGGTGAGTTTTTCTCCACCGAAACGCAGTCATGCAGCAACACCGCGGCGGCCAGAACCTCACCATCGCCGCCTTCCTTCGCATGGATGCGCAAGGCATTCCTGAACACCCGCAGGATATGAGCGATGTCGTGGCTTCCGTCGTCGCTATCGGTGGCGTGCGGAATAAGCTGCCGCGCCAGTTCTTCGTAAGGGGCAAACGCGGCGGCGAGGGTGAGGGTCATGCAGTGCTTTCCTTGGAATCGGTATCAGGCTCGTCGCTCTTCTTCACCAATATCCGCTGGTAGAAAAGCCCGATCCCGATCAGCACCGCACCAAGCCCGATGAAGGAGAGCGCCCTCAAGATACCTTCGAGGTTCGACATGTCGATCAGGAACACTTTCAACACCGCGATCAGCACCAGTCCGGCGGAGGCAAGCCGGATGCTCTTGGCGTCAAGCTTCGAGCCGAGCACCAGAAGCCCGACACCCATGATCAGCCAGACGACCGAATAGGTATAGGTTTCGCCGGGAATGAACCCCTTCCAGTCGGCGATATTGGTTCCCCGCCAGAAGCGCCGCACCGAAAGCGTTGCCCAGAGAAAACCGAGCACGGCGCCCGAGACGGCAAGCATCGCCACATAAGGCACCGGCCGCCGTCCGCGCGCCAGATAGGCGACGAGCGCGTAGGCGAGAGCCGGCAGGAGATAACCGAGCAGCAGAAGATTGACGAAAGGCCACGGCCCGGTGTCCTCGCCCGAGAAGAACGGATTGAGCGCAAACACATGCAGCGACAGCACATTCGCCGTCGCCACCACGCCGGCGATCATCGAGCCGAAACGGAAGACCGGCGAGGGAGTTTTCAGGTCCAGCGTCATCAGGATGCCCGAGAAGCCGATGGTGATCAGCGTATAGATCGACTGTTCACCGAGCGTCGGCACATCGCCGGAAAGCTTTCCGCCGTTCATCGCGTGATGCACGAGAACCGCAATCGTGATCAGCGCCGAGAGCGAGGCGAGTGCCTGCATGATGTTGCGCACGCGGAAATCGGAAGAACCGCGCAAAAGCCAGGCAGAGACGATCGCAAGCAGGGTAGGGATGCCGTAGCCGATCAGAAGCGCGTTGAAGAACGGCGTCGTGCCGAGGCTGTTGGCGCCGATCAGCGTCGGCTCCCAGGCAATCCGGCCGAAGACGATCACGATCGCTGCCGCCATCATCCATGGCAGCGCCGGCCATGCGCGAACCCGCATGGCCATGAGATAGGCAAAGCCGAGCACCGATACGAGAACGGTGGTGACGATGCCGTTGGTCAGCGCATGCAGCCCCAGCGTCAGGCCTGCAAACGATCCGGCGACGGCAAGATTGGCCGGCCAGTCGATCCTGTCGTCTTCACCCTTCCGGAACAGCCATTCGGCGGCGGCAATGAGAGCCGCACCGATAGCCAGCCCGTAAAGCCCATGCGTCCAGTCTCGGAAGAAGTTGCCGAAGTTGAGGAAGGAGATGAAGCCGAGCGTCACCGGCATCGCTCCCATCAGCAGGGCCCAGGCGATAGAGAATTCCTTTTCCTCTCTGCGGAAGCGCCTCAGGGCAGCGAAACCCAGAAGGGTAAAGATCGCGCCGAGCAGCAGGCTGACCGCAATCTCGTTACCGGAAAGCGGAAGCGGGATCGGCGTGCCGTCCAGACCTTCCGGCGCGATATAATCGAGCAGCGAAAGTGCAGTGATCAACGTGCCGAGAACCGCACCTGCGGCCGACATGATGGTCGGCCAGAATGCATAGGCGCGAGCCGCACCCAGTGCCGCAAGCGTGGCGATGACTGCCAGGAATGCGAATTGCGGGTCGATCCCCGTGCTGGTGCCGCTGGCAACGGTGGCGAGCGCACAAAGCACGATCATGATCGATAGCGACAGGGTGATCTTCAGCGGCGGCCGTTTCAGCAGCGAAGCCCAGCCGGTGCCGGCGGCTGCGGAATATTGCTGGCCTGGCCAGAGGAAGATCGTGCCGGCAATCATCACCAGCATGGTAAGCGTGGGCGGCAGCGGATCGAAACCCGTGCCGATTGCGGCATAGACCAGCACCCAAAGCCCGGTGCCGATATTGGCGAGCATCGGAACGACGGTCCAACGGCGAATGCGCGAGGCGGCATTGACCGCAAGCCAGGTGATGCCGAGGAAGAGGAACAGCGCATTGGCGTTCGGCGCGTCCGTCGTTACCAGAAGCGGCGTGACGAGCGAACCGAGCAGGCCGAGACCCGCAAGCGCCTGCCCGTGCAGCAAGGACAGCGCAATCACCGCAAACGAGACCAGCGCCAGCAGCGCGAAGGCCGTGCCGGAGCCGATGAACTCGTAAAAGGTATAGGCCGCGAACACCGTTCCCAGCAGCGTCACCGCACCGGCTGCCGTCAGCGCGCCGGGGATCATCGCATTGGCATAGATTTCGGAAATCTTCGGCAGTGCTTTCCGCCGCACGATCTCGCCACCGGCCATCAGCAGAAGGCCGAAAAGTGACGCCAGCATAAGCCGTGCCGCCGGACCTAGAAGGCCGGCCTCGATCGAATACCGTACGAGAAAGATGCCGCCAAATGCCAGCGCCACGCCGCCGACCCAGACCGGCCAGCGGGCACCGAGATAACTTTCCAGATTTTCCCGTGACGGTTTTTCGCGGACCGGACGAGGTGGCTCCGATATCGTTTCGTCGGCCCCGGTCTCGGCAGCCGTCGTCTCCGGGGTGTTCTCATCAGCTTGGGCTGCCTGCACGGCATCCGGCTCTTCGGCTCGCATCTCTTCCAGAACCGCGTCGGCAGCCTCTTGTCGCACCGGCTGTGGTGCGAGAGCCGGGCCGAGCCCGCCTTCCGAGATCATCTGCTTGAGAGCCGCAAGTTCCGTTTCCACCCCGTCGACACGGGTAGACATCTTTCGGTTTTGCGACACCAGAAAGAAGACAAGGATGACCAGCAGGATATCGATCAAGAACACGTTTACTCCCCCTATGCCGGTGCGAGAATGTCGCAGCGCCAGGCGAGGTCAATGTAGAGGATCGACCCGGCGAAAAAAGGGGCCGAGTTGGCCTTCCACAGGCCATGACTAGGTTTGCAATGTCTGGATTGTGAGTGTCTGAAGAATGACGCTCGTCAAAAAGCCGTTGTCACGATCGGATAGATCCAAAAGGTATCGGGTCCAGTCCTCGTAACCGGACCCGATACATCCTCGCCATCGTCTGTGCCTGGCTCCGGCTCGTCCGTGCCCTGAAAAGGGCAGCGGAGGTCCGCTCGGCCGGTACTCTGTCACGCAACACGATGGATAGGGATCCCTGTTAGACCGTGACCTCCTCGGGCGATTGAGGCACCTCGGGTTCCGGCTCCTTGCCGAAAGCGAGCTTGACGGCCTTGGTCATGTCGCGGCTGACCTCCCACCACTGCTTGCTGCCGATCCAGTATCGCAGTGTAATCTTGGCGCTGCCCGCGTCGAAATCGGAAATGAACGCGGTCGGTGCGGGAGATTTCAGCACGCGCTTGTCCGCTGCCGCCAGATTGACGAGCTTGCTTTCGGTCACATCGACATTCTCGTCCGCGCCGATCGAAATGGTGATTTCGTGGCGGCGGGAAGCAAGCCGGCTGTAATTGGTGATTGGCACGTTCCAAAGCGTCGAGTTCGGCGCCAGCCGATAGACCCCTTCTGCCGTCTTCAACTCGGTCGCGAACAGGCCGACATCGACGATCGTGCCGGTAACGGACCCGGTCTCGATGCTTTCACCGACCCGGAAGGGACGCAGCACCAGCAGCATGATGCCGGCGGCGATATTCTGTAGCGTGCCCTGCAACGCCAGGCCGACGGCCAGGCCGATCGCGCCGAGTGCGGCAAGGATCGATGCCGTCTGTACGCCGAACTGGCCGAGCACCATGACGACGACAAGGATCAGCGCTGCATAACGCACGATATTGGAGAAGAACTGCGAAAGCGTCGCATCGATACCGCTGATGCGCGACAGGCCGTTATAGACCCAGCGGCTGAGCAGCCCCGCGACCAGCCAGCCAAGCACCAGAAGGATGAGCGCGCCGATGACGGAGAAGGAATATTGAACGGCGAGGGCCGTCAGCTGGGCAAGCGCCGTTCGTGTCGCGACGACAAAATCGGATGCCTGATCCATTCCGTAAACAACTCCTGTTTTTCACTTCGGCCCGTAATTGGCGCAAAGCTCAAGGAGGTCAAGGAAATCGCGGAAGGTTTTCCGTATTTCTTTGAAGATAGCAGTGTTTTCAACTATTTGGAGAATTTACCTATTCAATTCTATCGAGAACGAAGCGCGGCCATCGGTGTCAGCGCCGCGTCCTATAGCTTTCATCGCTGCAACCAGCCGGCCATCGCGCTGCAACATCCGGTCGCCAATTTCGATCAGCCTTGTATTCGGCGTCGCATGGGGGGCGACCTTGCGCAGGCGCTGCGCCAGGGCAGCATCATCCTCATCCGGATTGAGCGCCAGAATGGCGATGACGGCGGCAGCCGGAGAACGGGAAACACCCATCCAGCAATGTACGATAAGCGGTGCCGACTGGTCCCAGTCACGGACGAATTCTATCAACTGGGCGACATGCGCCTCGCTCGGAGCAATCAGCCCGCCGGTGCCGGCAAAGCCGATATCGTTCATCGCAAGCTTCAGATGCCGCTCGGCGCGGATAACGCCCGGCCGATGGAAGTCCTGCTTCTCGGCAATCAGGCTGACCATCTCTTTTGCGCCGTGGCGAACCGCGGTCTCGGCAATGCTGGCAAGCGGGCAGACGACGATAGTGCTCACTTGGTCACCGCCTTCGTCCGTCCCGCCTCGATCGCCTCGAACCTTGCAATGAACAGCGCCTGCGCCTCGACGGCCGAAAGCGGCTGAAGCGGCAGCATCTCGCGGGTAATGCCGCGCGGCTGGCCGAAGAATTTGCGCGCTTCGGCCGTGGTAAAGCCGGCAAGCTCGGTCGCCTCGAAATAGGCCGCGACCGTATCGGCCTTTTTGATCAGCACCTTCAGGTCCTTGCTCGGATGCGGCGGCAGGCCGAAGCGGATGTGCACGGCGGCCTCCAGCCGCGCTTCGACCGTCTTGTAGCCGCCGCCGACCACCGACTTGAACGGCGAGATCATGTCGCCGATCACATATTCCGGTGCATCATGCAGAAGCGTCATCTGCAGCGCTTCGAAAGACGCAGCCTCGTTGCAGCGGCGAAAGATTTCTTCCACCACAAGGCAATGCTGGGCGACCGAAAAGGCGTGGTCGCCGCGCGTCTGGCCGTTCCAGCGGGCAACGCGGGCAAGCCCGTGGGCAATATCGGCAATCTCGACATCGAGCGGCGAGGGATCGAGCAGATCGAGCCGCCGGCCCGAAAGCATGCGCTGCCAAGCGCGCGCGCTGGTTGTCGCACTCAAGGCTCGGCCCCTTCGGTTTCGGCAGGGAAGGTGAGGCCGGTCCATGCAGGCAGTTCGATCGTCACCGGCACATCGCCGGCCAGAAGCGGCACGCCATTGGCCACCGCATCACCGACGCGGTCGATCCGCACGATGGCAAGCGCGTTTTTATCCGAGACCGATCCCAGCGTGCCGACAGGTTTTCCGCTTGCCGTAATCTCGGTGCCCGCTGCCGGAAGCGCGACTTCGGCTGTCACATGCGCCACACGGCGGCGAGCCGTGCCGCGATGCTGCATGCGCGAGACGACCTCCTGGCCGACATAACAACCCTTGCGGAAGGAAAGCCCGCCATTCTTGTCGAGCAGGATGTCATGCGGAAACGCGTCCTGCAGCGCATAGTCCTCGCCGGAGACGACCAGACCGGCCTTTATCCTGAGCGCCTGATAGGCCTCAGTCGTATCATCGGCATGCTGGCCCGGTGCCCGCGAAAGCGAGATGCCTGCCTTGACGAATGCGCTATCCACGACCGCACCCTGATCCGTCTCGTCGCCCCAGAAGACCGTCACGCCATTATCTGGCAGGGCCGCGAGATCGACCGCCGCACGCAGCTTGTACATCATCAGCCGTTTCATCAGCGCATCACGCTGCCCGGCCTCGGTCTCGACGACAAAAACCTCGCCATCCCGCCAGATCAGGAAATCGAACAGGATTTTGCCCTGCGGCGTCAGAAGCGCGCCGGGACGCGCCTCGTTCTCCGGTAGTCCCTCGACATCGGTGGTGATCAGCGAATGCAGGAAATCCTGGGCATCCTTGCCGGAAATGCGGATCAGGCTGCGGGTCGGAAGATAGGCTTTGGTCATGGAACGGGAATCCCTCTACTCACCACGGAGATAAGTCTTCGTGGTGAACGGAGCAAGCCGAATGCGTTTCGCTCAGTCCGTATGGCCACGACGCCAGTAGGTGATCGAGCTCATCCGCGTTCGGTCGAGGCCGCCATCCTTCAGCCTTGCACGAATTGCCTGCGCTTCCGTCTTTTCACACGCAGCCCACACGAATGTCTCCGGGCCGAGCGTCTCAAGCCGCGCGGCAATCGCCGGTTCCAGCAATTTCGCCGTGCCCGGCTCCGCGCCATCGCGATGCAGCCATTCGATGGAAAAATCCTTGGCAGCACAGACGAGCGCCTGTTCCTCTGCCTTGTCCGCCACCTCGATGATCGCATGGACTTTCATCTCAGGCGTGGCGAGTTCGATCATCCGTGCGATCGCGGGAAGTGCGGTCTCGTCGCCGGCAAGCAGCAGATCGCGCGCCTCCGGCATGCCGCCCGCGCCGGGGCCGAGCAGTGCAGCCCGGTCGCCCGGCTGTGCGGTGAGGCCGAATTCGGCACCCGGCATGCGCCTGCCGCAATCGTCATGCACGACGAAATCGATCACCATCTCGCGGCGCTCGAGATCGATGCTGCGGATCGTGTAATAACGCACCGCAATCTCGTCTTCGCCTTCCGGCCAGCCGATGCGGCCATCGGCAAGCGTCACCGGCCAGATCGGCTCACGCCCCTTCGGCGGCATCAGCAGACGCACATGCAAGCCTTCGGCGGTATCGAAACGGGCGGTATCCGCGCAGGAGACGGTGAGGCGCCGCATCCTTGGCGTCACATTTTCCGCAGAGACCACGGTAATCTCGCTCAGATTGGCAAGCTTTTCCGGCTTCGGCTGGTCTGCCCATTCGAGCGTCAGCGGATCGTCGCCGGCGAACATGAACAGATGTTCGGCAATGATCCCGCGCGTCATCGACAGCATGTCTTCGGTCGAGCAGGCAAGCCGGATGTCGAGCTGCTCGCTGACCTTTGAGATATAGGCCTCGCCGATCTCGCTCGACAGCGTCACATGATCGCCGTCGCGAAAAACCTCGGCATGGTCGATAAAATGCTCGCAGATTTCTGCAAGCATGTCTTCCGCATCGACCGGAATGGCCGTGCCGGTCAGAACGAAATCCCGATGCGGAAATGCAGCTGCGTTCACGATCTTTCCTCCAAGCGGATGAGGGGTGGCGAAGACAAAAAGAAAGGCCCCAACGGGGCCTTCCTGATTAAGTCAACCGGATTTGTCAACTTAGTGGTTCGCTTGGTCGGGTTACCAGACCTTGCTGAGCTTGACAGTAAACGTACGGGCATCGCCGTAACCGCAAGCGCC
Source organism: Aliirhizobium wenxiniae (assembly GCF_014201355.1). GTDB lineage: Bacteria > Pseudomonadota > Alphaproteobacteria > Rhizobiales > Rhizobiaceae > Neorhizobium > Neorhizobium wenxiniae. The sequence continues at coordinate 341,035 of NZ_JACHEG010000002.1, read as the reverse complement.
GACACCGCCGCATGCCTCGACATATTCCTTGTCGAACACGTTGGTCACGTTGAGCGAAGCCGTCCAGTCATCCTTCTTGTAGCGGATCGCGGCGTCAACGACGGTCGAGGACGGAACCTTGAGAGTGTTGAGTTCGTCAGCCCATGATTCGCCCTTGTAACGCAGGCCGGCGCCGAGGCTGAGGCCTGCTAGCGCACCTGTCGTAACCGTGTAGTCGGCCCACAGCGATGCCGTCCAGTCCGGTACGATATAGGGCGACTTGCCGATGAGCGCCGGGTTCGGATCGTTCTTTGTCACTTCCATGTCGGTATAGGCAAGCGAGCCGAGGATTTTCCAGTTCTCGTCGATATTGACCTTGCCTTCCAGTTCTACGCCCTTGGATTCCACTTCGCCGAGCTGGTCCACCCAAGGAGCGAAACCGACGGAAACCGTGTTGTTGCGCTTCTTGATATGGAAGACCGAGGCGGTGAAGGAGGCATCCATGAAGGTCGGGTCGTACTTGACGCCTGCTTCGTACTGCTGGCCTTCTTCCGGCTTGAGCGGCCCGGACGCACCCATGCCGATCTGCGGATTGAAGAAGGTTGCGGCACTGACATAAGGCGTCACGCCATTGTCGAATTCGTAGGCGAGACCGGCACGCCCGCTCCAGGCGTGATCGGTATCCTTGTAGCTGTCGTCAGCATCGAAGGCGGTAACCGGCAGCTTATCCTTGAAATCGCTGTCGATATAGTCGAAGCGGCCGTTCAGTGTCACCAGCCAGCCGCCGCCGAAGCGGATCTGGTCCTGCGCATAGATACCGACCTGATGCATCGTGGCATCCTGGTTGTAGAGAGCTCCGGCCGGTGTCTGCGGCAGGCCATAGACAGGATCCGTCGGGTCGATCGTGCTTGCGCCGAATGTCGAGTTCTGGATGTTCTTGATGTGATAGTAACGGTAATCGGCACCGACCATGATCTTGTGGTTCGCGCCGCGGATATCGAAATCGTTCTCGATACGATTGTCCCAGGCAACGTTGTTGACGCTCGTGTCGCCGGAGAAGTTGATGCGGTTGAGGTCGCCGGTTGCCGTGTAGAGATAGGGGTAGACGAAATGCTCCCACTTATCGAGATGGCTGTAACGGAAGTTCGAGGTCGCCTTCCAGCCGCCTTCGAACTCGTGCTCCAGTTCGTAGCCGAGCATCTGTTGGTCGTAGTGGCCGTTATCGATATCCGGCTCGCCGGGGAAGAAGCGACGGGAGATCTTGCCGCCGAACGGGCCGTCGACGACGGTGCCCTCGTAGGGCAGGAAGCCGTTGCCGGTATGACGCTGGTTGAGACCTGCCGCATAGGCAAAAACGGTCAACTTGGTGGCGTCGTCCGGTGAAATGGTCAGCTGCGGCATGATGAAGCCGCGGATGTCGTTGGTATAATCCGTATAGCCTTCACCGCCGGCAAGCTTGCCGGTCAGGCGATAGCTGTAGACGCCGCTGTCACCCAGCTTGTCGGAGAAGTCGAAGCCGGTGAAGGCATTGCCGTTACTGTTGATGCCGATCTCGGTGTAATAATAAGGGGCGTCCGTCGGCTGCTTACGCACCAGATTGATGACGCCACCTGCATTGGCGCCGCCGTAGAGAACCGAGGCCGGCCCTTTTAGCACTTCGACGCGCTCCAGCATGAACGGGTCGATCTGGAAATTGCCGAAGGCGTAACCGAAAAGGTTAAGGCCGTCCATGTATAGACCCGTCTGGCTGGCATCGAAGCCACGCACGTAGAACCAGTCCGTATCGGGGTCTGTACCGTAAGGCTGAGCGACAACGCCTGGCGTGTAGCGCAGCGCTTCATCGACCTTGTTGACGACAGCGCGGTCATCCAGCTCGCTGCGGCCGACGACTGAGACAGCCTGCGGGATTTCATTCAGCGGCGTATCTGTCTTCGAGCCGGTCGTCGTCTGCTTGGCGACATAGCCCTTGACCGGGCCGGTGCCGCCCTGTTCGCTTTCACCTTGAAGAACGATCGGTGCAAGTGTCGTGCTGCTCTGGCTTCCGGCCTCCTGCGCCTGTGCGCTCCAGGCGGCAGCAAGCCCGATGGCAGCCACGCCCGCCCAAAGGCCGGCCTTTACGACACCCGCTCTCATGGCGGAAGACTTGATGGTTTTCTTCATTATTTGCCCCACTCGCGCCGCTTTTCCCGCGGCAAAATCATAAGATGAGTGGTTAACTCAGATTTCTTGTTGACGCTTGTTCTGATGCGCGGGACTTGAACGATATTGGGCAAAGTTCCGGCCGTCGCGCGTTTGCTCGGATGTTTTATTCCGACTGTGACTTTTTCCACTGCGATGGCGCCAGCCCGATATGCTTGCGGAACACGCGGGAAAAATGCGCGTGGTCGGAAAACCCCGTCTCGGCGGCGATTTCCGTCAGCGGCTGGTCACCGGATTTCAGCATGTCCTTGGCGCGGGAAAGCCGCGCATTCATCTGCCATTCGTGCGGCGCCATGCCAGTCGAAGCCTTGAAGGAATGCGAGAAATGCGACTGTGACAGTCCGGTCAGCACCGCCAGTTCTTCCAGCCTGATATTGCGCAGGCAATGCTGTTCGATGAATTCGCTCGCCCGCTTCAACTGCCAAGGTGCCAATGCACCGCGCTTGCGTGGCTCCGACTTGGCGAGCTTCAGCACGTCGATCAGCAGCGCCAGCGCCAGCCCGTCGCCGTAAAGATCGTGCAGCGGATCGGGATTGGCGATCTCGGCGGCGATCAGTTCGGCAAGCGCCATGACGCGGCTATCGGCAAAGACGAGCTGCGGGTCTTTAAGACGGCGCGGGTCGAGATTGTCGCCCAGCCTGCGGCTCATCGTGTCGGTTTCGAAATGGATGTCGAGATGGCGGACATATTGCACGTCCTTGATGTCGATCCACAGATCCATTTCGGCCGGGATGTAGGAAATCGGGCTGAGGCTGGCATCCTGCATCAGCCCGGTTTCCCTCGGAGTGCGCTTCAATGCCGGTCGGCCCTGGCCACGCTGGTCGAGAAGGATGAACAGGCGAGGATCACGCGCAACGTAGTAACCGCCGGCGTAGGTGGCGCATTCCACGTCCCACAGGTCGGCGGTAATTCCGTTCCAGTATCGCCGACGCAATCCGCCCAGAACCGAAAACCCTTCGATCTGATTACGCATTCTCGGCTGAAACGTCATGCTCCGACCCCGCGGCTCCACCCTCGTGCAAATGACCACGAGAAAACTATCCCTATTTTATCAAGTTTTTTACGCATCTTCAACCGTGGCGAATCTGACGCCGAACGTGACGGCTTTTTCGTCAGCCGCCGTGCTGGGCCGAGTGCAGGCGGTTATAGGCGCCGCGACGCGCAATCAGTTCCTGATGCGTACCCTGTTCCAGAATGCCGCTTTCATCGATCACGACGATCCGGTCGGCGCCCTGGATGGTGGCAAGCCTGTGCGCGATGATCAGCGTCGTGCGCCCGACGGCAAGTTCCGACAGCGAACGCTGGATCGCCCGTTCGGTCTCCGTGTCGAGTGCCGAGGTTGCCTCGTCGAGGATCAGGATTGGCGGGTTTTTCAGGAACATGCGGGCGATCGCCACACGCTGCTTCTGGCCACCGGAAAGCTTGACGCCACGTTCGCCGACAACCGTGTCCAGCCCGTCCGGCAGGTCGGCGATCATGTCTTCGAGACGGGCCCGGCGCGCTGCATCCATGATTTCCGCATCGCTGGCACCGAGGCGGCCGTAGGCGATGTTTTCCCGCATCGTGCCGCCGAACAGGAACACGTCCTGCTGCACGATGCCGATCTGCTGGCGCAGCGACGCCTTGGTCATCTTGCGGATATCCACGCCGTCGATCGTGATCGAGCCGCTCGTGACGTCGTAGAAACGCGGCAGAAGCGAGCACATCGTCGTCTTTCCCGCACCCGAGGGGCCGACAAAGGCGATCGTCTCGCCGGGCTGGATGGACAGGCTGACATTTTTGAGGATCGGCTTGTCGGCGCTGTAGCCGAAGGAAATCCCATTATAGTCGATCGCGCCCTTGAGCGCACCGACGGCTACCGCATCCGGCGCATCGGCAATATCCGGCTCGGTATCGACAAGCTCGGTGAAGCGGCGGAAACCGGCAATGCCCTTGGGATAGGTTTCGATCACCGAATTGATCTTCTCGACCGGACGGAAGAACACGGTGACGAGCAGCAGGAAGCCGATGAAGCCGCCGGCGGTCAATTCACCCTGCAGCACGAACCACGCGCCGGCGATCATCACGATCATCTGCGTCAGGCGCATGCTCATGTAGCTGAGCGAGGTGCTGGCAGCCATGATCTTGTAGGCTTCGAGCTTCACACGGCGATAATTCTGGTTGTCGCGCTCGAAAAGCGCCCGTTCATGCGGTTCGTTGGCAAAGGCCTGCACGACCCGCATGCCGCCGACATTTTCCTCGATCCGGGTGTTGAAATCGCCCACCCGGTCGAAAAGCCGACGGAAATTGGCGCTCATCCGCGCGCCGTAGCGGCTGGTTACCCAGGCTGTCAGCGGCACCACCAGTGCGGTGATCAAGGCGAGCTTCCAGTTGACCGAGATCATCAGCGCCAAGGCACCGATAAAGGTCATGATGGCGATGAACAGGTCTTCCGGCCCGTGATGCGCAACCTCGCCGATCTCCTCCAGATCCTTGGTCAGCCGCCCGACCAGATGCCCGGTCTTGTGGTTGTCGTAATAACGGAAGGAAAGCTTCTGCATGTGGTTGAATGCTTCCCGGCGCATGTCGGTCTCGATATTGATGCCGAGCATGTGGCCCCAATAGGTGACCACCACCATCAGGCCGGTATTCAGCGCATAGCAGATGAGAAGTGCGATGGACGCGAGCACGATCAGGAACCATTCCTGCGTCACCAGCAACCGATCGACGAACAGCTTGACCGCCATGGGAAAGCCGAGTTCCAGAAGGCCGGACAGGACCGCGCAGCTGAAATCGAGAATGAACAATCCCTTGTAGGGGCGGTAATAGGCGAAGAAACGGGAAAGCATTACGGCATCTCTGGAATGTGGTTTGGCGACAGAGCGCCGGAAAGGAAGCAGCCAAACTTGAGCCGCATCCTCCATATTCGAAAAAGATCGTGTTCGAAAACCCCAAATATGCCGGTTTGACGATCAACCCGATCGCCATGCCGGCGATATCAGTCGCCGCCGGCCATGAATTTCCACTGTCCGTCCGGCGAAATGCCCAGGCGGTAGAAATTGTAATTGCCGGTCTCTTCCATACCCATCAGATCACCCGCGGTGACGATACGCAGCAGCTCGACCCGTTCCGGCGCCGTGAGTTCGGAAAGCGGTTTGCCGATGAAATAGGGCCAGACATAGGCCTCGTCCGGCGTCCCTGCATCGACCCTTGCGGCACCTGTTGCCATAATATCGAGCATGATTGCGAGAATTTCCTGACCTTCCGGGTCGCCGGAAAAGTTCTTCAGCGTATCGATCGGATCGTCGCTCTCGTTATTCATGATCTGCGGCGGTTTCGGCGTGCCTTCGATCAATGGCCGCAGCCGTTCTATGTCGCCGGAAGCAGCCGCCTCCACCAGCCTCTCGCGCATGGCCTTGACCGGCGCGGGCAGGGTGGAGAGGTCGCGGATGATCTGTGCCGAGGGCTGATCGGCGGCAGCATTGGTCGACCCAGCTTGCGTCGGGTTGGCATCGGTCCCATCGCTCTTGGGCACGCTTTTATCATCGGCTGCCGGCGCCTGGTTCTCCGCAAGTCCCGGCCGCGTTTCTGCAGCGCCTTCAAACGCCTGCATCAGGGGCGTTTCCTGGGGCCTGATATCCTCGGCGGCAGGCGCCATGCTTGCGTCCGAAACCGCAAATGCGTTTGCAGCAACGCAGCATATAGCCGCCGTTGCCAGCAGCCGGATCATAACGGGTTTGAAAGTCGCGTTCCGCATGGGAAGCTCGGATATTACTGGATGTTGCGTTCGGGAGAAAACTCGCCGGCCAGCATACGCTGGCGAAGTGATTCGAGCAGGGCCTCCGCACCTTCTTCGCCACGCTGGCGGATCGTTTCGCGCATGGCGAAGGCGATTGCTGCGTCTGCGATGATTTCCGGCTCGATACCGTCTGCGCGTCCGTCTGCCCAGGCGTCGTTCTGATACTCGAGCGCGACCTGCATCTTTTCGTGGACGATCATGTCATCGATTTCGTTGCGGCCTGACTGCATACTGAACTTTCCTCGGTGCCGGCCAATGAGGCCGATTTGATTACTGCGCCGTTAAGAACTTTATCAGCCTTTTATCGAAACGACACGCCTTCCTGACGAAAGAGGTAAATAATCCGCTAATTTCCGAAGCGCGAGGTTATTTCCGTCGCAAGTGTTGCGCCTTCGTTACGGTATCGCTCTTCCGCCGTGCGCGCCGCAAGCGTGCATGATGTGTGCACGGCAGCAAAGGAGCGGTATCCACGATTATAGGCGGCCGTCAACCGCTCCCGCCGCGCAGGCTCGTTTGCCGCATCGGAATCGAGCAGCTGCCGCATCGTCCGGCGCCAGTCTTCCTGCGGCGCGCCGCACAATTCGCGCAGGTAGCTGATCGAGCCCAAAACTTCGGAAAGCCGCAAAAGCTGGGCATCATAAGGCGCCGGCAGGGAGGTCTCGGCCGGTGCCTGCTGCTGAACCGGAGCCTTGGTCTCGGCCGCAGGCTTCTTCGTCGCCTGCGCGGCAAGCGGCGAGGCGATGATAAGAAAAAGCGGCAGGGCGAAGCAGGCTGCGGATTTCAAACGGAATTCCTTGGGTTCGTGTCCGGGTCGGAGCACCGATTCGCTTGTCCATGATTCGGCATGATCCGGCGCGTCGATCTTACCGGTCGGCCGCGAGCGCCGCCAGCCTTTCGGCGCAATCGCGAACGCTGGGCGGGCAGGGCAGGCGGCGGATCTCTTCCGCCGTGTACCAGCCGGGATCGGCGGCATCGTCGGCGGCGACCGCCTCGACATCATGATCGGCCTCGATCCTGAAGACCGAAAGAAAGAAATGGCTTCCGCCATCCTTCTCGCTCTTTAGATCGTAGGTGGTGAAGAGAACCGGATTGCGCGCCCGAATGCCGGTTTCTTCAAAAAATTCCCGCACCGCCGTATCCGCCGGTGCCTCGCCCGGCTCCGCCCGCCCGCCGGGAAAGGCGAAAAGATCGGCCATGGGTGGGTTCTTCCGCCGGATCAGCAGGAAGCGCCCGTCACGTTCAAGGATTGCGGAAGAGGCGGCTTGGGGAGAGAGGTGCATGGTGAGGTTGTCCATTACTGGAAACGTTTTGGTGAGGCGATCGCAAGATCATAGAAGCACAAAGCGATATTGTAAAAGTATTGTAAAATGCCATATTGCCGGTTTCAAGGAGCATCCCATGGCGCGCGCAAAGACCTTTTCCCTTGGTGATGCCTATGACGGCATCTTGGCAGATCTTGTGAAACATGGCCGTTTTAGTACGGAAACAGAGGCCGTTCGAGCGGGTATTCGTATGCTTGCCGACTACGAGATGCGTATGCAGTCGCTTCGTCAGGCAATCCATTCCGCCGATGCCGAGATCGAAGGCGGCCTTGGTATCGAATATGAAACTCATCAAGCTTTGCTTGCGGATGTAATGAACGATGACGAAGAGCGGTAGGCGGGTAAAGCTGCTTGTCGTTTCTCCGCTGGCTCGTGGATACCTGCGCGGCATCAGGCGTTTCATTGCTGCTTCCAGCCCCTATTATGCACAGGAATTCCTGACGGACCTGACGGCAAAGATTATCTGGATTGCAGAGGCCGATTACACCGGCTCACCTCGCGACCATATTTCTCCGGGATTGCGGGCTTTACCCTATCGGCAACGCTGTATCTATTATCGTTCCTACGTAGATCGAATCGTGATCCTACGTGTGCTGCACATGGCTCAGGACGTGAAGCGTCAGGATTTCGAATAAAATCATGAAAACCTATCTCCTTTACGCCTTCGCAGCGCTTGCCGAAATCGCCGGTTGTTTTGCCTTCTGGGCCTGGCTGAAACTCGACAGGTCGGCGCTCTGGCTGGCGCCGGGAATGGTGTCGCTGGCAGCCTTCGCCTGGGCGCTGGCGCTCGTGCCGGCAGAGGCGGCGGGGCGTGCCTATGCGGCTTACGGCGCCATTTACATCGTCGCCTCGGTTTTATGGCTCTGGGGTGTCGAGGGGCGTTCGCCCGATCGCTGGGATATAACGGGCGCCGTCGTCTGCCTCGTCGGTGGGGCGATCATCCTGTTCGGCCCGCGCAGCGCCTGATTTGTTCGCCTGAATTTCTTGACCGCTCTCAAACCCGGTGCCATCTAGATCCCATGTGTGGACGTTATGCCCTGACCCACAAGCCGGACGAGGTTCTCGGCGCTCTTGGTGTCGCCGATTTCGAGGACGATTTTCCGCCGCGGTTCAACATCGCGCCGACGCAGCCCATTCTCGTGGTTGGCCAGGCCGATCGCCAGCCGGGCAGCAACCTGCCGGACCGGCGGGCAACGCTTGCGCGCTGGGGGCTGATCCCCGGCTGGGTCAAGGACATGCGGGATTTTCCGTTGCTGATCAACGCCCGCTCGGAAACGGCGATCGACAAGGCTTCCTTCCGCGCCGCCATGCGCCATCGCCGCATCCTCGTTCCGGCCTCCGGTTTCTACGAGTGGAAGCGTCCGCCGAAGGAAAGCGGGATGAGTTCGCAGGCCTACTGGATCAGGCCGAAGAATGGCGGCGTCATCGCTTTCGCGGGCCTTATGGAAACCTATGCATCGGCCGACGGATCGGAAGTCGATACAGCGGCGATCATGACGACCAAAGCCAATCGGGCGTTCCGTGGCATTCATGACAGGATGCCGGTCGTCATCCGGCCCGAAGATTTCGAGCGCTGGCTGGAATGCAAGACACAGGAGCCGCGGCAGGTCGCCGATCTCCTGAAGCCGGTCGAAGACGAATTCTTCGAGGCGATCCCTGTCTCGGATCTGGTCAACAAGGTTTCCAACATGGGACCGGATGTGCAAAAGCCGGTTGCCGTCGCAGAGCTTGAGGACAAGCCTCCGAAACCCGGCAAGGACACTTCCCAGATGTCGCTTTTCTAGGCGGATCCCGTCCTTCCAGTTCTTCCCATCATCGGAATTTTTCAATGAATCTTATGTCAGCCGGCCTGTCCGGCTTTGCCCTCGGGGGCTCGCTGATCATTGCGATCGGCGCCCAGAACGCTTTCATCCTGCGCCAGGGCCTGTTGCGCCGGCATGTTTTCCTGCTCTGCCTGATCTGCGCCCTGTCGGATGCGACGCTGATTGCAGCCGGCGTCGGCGGCATGGGCACGATCGTGTCGCAATCGAAAACGCTGATCCTGCTGGTTACGATCGGCGGCGCGATATTTCTGGGAAGTTATGCGGCGCTGGCCTTCAAGCGCGCCTTGCGGCCCGCGGCCATGGTGGCGGGAAAAACGGAAAGCCTGTCGCTGAAGGCGGCGGTACTGACCTGCCTTGCCTTCACCTTCCTCAATCCGCATGTCTATCTCGACACCGTCCTGCTCGTCGGAAGCCTGTCTGCAGGCTTCGAAGGACATGAACGGCTCGCTTACGGGGCCGGTGCTGCCACCGCCTCGTTCGTCTGGTTCTTCGGGCTCGGTTACGGCGCCCGTCTTCTGGCGCCGATCTTCGCCCGACCCGCCGCCTGGCGGGTTCTGGACGGCCTGATCGGCCTCGTCATGAGCGCACTGGCGCTCGGTCTCCTGTGGAGTGCGCTCAGCGAATTCTGAGCAGCTTACCGGACGGGTGTCAGCTTCGGCTTCCGCTTCAGCATCATGGCTGCTGCTGCAACGGCCTTGATGCCGAGCGGGCGGAAATGTGCAGTGAAGTCGGGCTTCGGTTCCGGCTTTTCGGTCTTTGGGGTATTGCTCACGTCTTTATCCTCATCACTTCACCCGCATGATTCTTCTGTGCTGCGGGGCGCCGGGAAATCACCGGCAATAGGGGCGGAATAAAGGCTTATCCGCCGCTTTTCGATGAGGTGAGTCTACGCGTGGCAACTTGCCGCAGGCGGGAGCTGCAATGCAGCAATTTCAGTGCATTGCAGCGGGTGCCTTGTTTTCGTGATACGCGTCAGACGTGCGTGCGTTCGTCTTCGATGGTGATTGTGCCATAGCGTCGCTTCCATGCCCTTGCGCTGAATGGCAGCACGCAGAGATAGGCGACGACGGTGACCGACAGAACTTCCCATGTGTAGCTCATCAGGAGCGCGACATAGAGAACGACGAGAAGCATGATCGGAAACATCATGTCCCGGCGGATCTTGCTCGACTTGCCGGACCAGACCGGCAGGCGGCTGACCAGGAGATAGCCGATGCCGACCGTGTAGACGACGCTGCCGTAGATGAACAACGGCGTGCGTTCGACGCCAAGGAAACCGAGATAGACCGGCAGTAGCATCAACAAGGCTCCCATCGGCGCTGGCACGCCGACAAAGAATTCCGACTGCCAGGGCGCCTTGATGCCGCGATCTTCCATCACGTTGAAACGTGCCAGCCGCAGGCCCGCGGCGATCGCATAGAGCAGCGCCGCTATCCAGCCGAGCGAACGGGCGCCGTCGAGCAGGAATGCGTAGGAAACGAGAGCAGGAGCGACGCCGAAATTGATGATGTCGGCAAGCGAATCCATCTGCACGCCGAATTTCGACGTTGCCTTCAGCAGACGTGCGATCCGCCCGTCAATGCCGTCGAGGAAGGCGGCCAGGAGAACCATGGCGACGGCCAGCTCGTAGCGTGCCTCGAAGGCGAGCCTGATACCCGTCAGGCCCGCGCAGATGGCCAGAACCGTGATGAGGTTCGGCACCATCAAGCGGATGGGGATTTCCCTGAGACGTGGACCGCGGGCCTCGTCGGTCGAGCGGTTCGGCTCTCCTGGGGGCATATCCATCATCCGTTTTCTCCTTGATGCGATCTATCAGCTGCGACGGCCGAGCGACGGGCCTTTGGTCGAGCCGAATTCAGCCAGCACCGTCTCGCCGGCAATGGCAAGCTGTCCGATCGACACACGCGCCTGTCCGCCATTCGGCACGAACACATCGAGGCGCGATCCGAAGCGGATCAGGCCGAAACGTTCGCCGGCATTGAGCGGCTCGCCGGGCTTGACCCAGCAGACAATCCTGCGCGCCACGAAACCGGCGATCTGCACGACGCCGACATTGCCGTGACGGCTTTCGATCACGAGGCCGTTGCGCTCGTTGTCCGAGCTTGCCTTGTCCAGTTCCGCGTTGACGAACTGTCCTGCGCGATATTCGATTACCTTGACTTCACCGCGGACCGGCGAGCGGTTCACATGGCAGTTGAAGACGTTCATGAAAACGGAAATGCGCAACAGCGGTTCGGAGCCGAGGCCCAGTTCCACCGGCGGAACGACCATGGCGACATGGCTGATACGGCCATCGGCCGGGCTGACGATAAGATCGTCATCCTGCGGCACGACGCGCTCGGGATCGCGGAAAAAATAGGCACACCAGAGCGTCAGCACGAGGCCGATCCAGAACAGCGGTTCGGCGAAATAACCAAGGATCAGTGACACGACAAAAAAGATCGCAACGAAGACGTAGCCTTCCTTGTGGATCGGCACGAGCGTGTTGCGGATGGTGTCGAAGAGGTTGATCAACTGTTTCTCCCTGGGGCGTAAAGTCCTGTGTTAGCGGCACTGACTATCGAAAAACGGTATTCGCGGCAATGCGGTTCCGTGTTCCTCACCAAACCGTATGGGGATTGCAACCATCACGCGGCGGATACGTTGCCGGATATGAAGGTGAATCAGATTTTTGCTGCAATGCAGCAAAATGGCATGGCTTTTGCTTCGATTTTCATATGGTTGTCACAAAAGTCGGTCAGGAGGCAGCTGACTTACATCAAAGTCGAATGTTACGGATGCGCTTAAACCATTGTTGGGAGCACTTTTCGTATATTCGCTTCGGCTGGAACACGGAAGAGTTGGAGAAATGAGCGTTACTTGGTGCCTGATAGCAGCGGTGGATATTGCGATCGTGATCGCCGCAGTGGTCTATACGGTCTGGAGCCAGCGTCGCTACCGCGAACGCATGCGTTTCGGTTCGTCACGCCGCTAGGCGAAAGACCGGGCTTGAGGTTTCGTCCTCGCTCGGAGCACGCCTTTCTGTCGAGCGGATCCGGCTTCCGCTACCTTCACTACCGCCGCCCTTTTCTTGACCAAGGCCGCCCGGTTGGCGGCCTTTTGCGTTTTCTCGGCTGTCCTTCAGCCGAAGGCTGATCCGGGATCGATACCAAGGTCTTTTATGATGTGATGGCCTGCGTGAATTTGACACGCGATTTCCCGCATAGGGAGAATTTGCCACATCGAAAATGCCGCTTTTTGGCCGTAGTTTTGCAATGTGACTGTAGTCCGCCCCGTGTACAGGTTTTGATAGAGGAACAAAACCATGAAACGCGACCTGACCATCGAAGATGTATTATCCGACCCATTGATCGCCCAGCTTCGGCGGGCCGATGGCATTTCCACGCCGGAATTTGCGCAGCTGCTGCATGCGGCAGCGCAAATCTATGGTGGTGGCAAATCTCCGCGCCGCTCCGACAAGACGACATTCGTGTTATGCGAGACGGCGGAGTTTGCGCCGGAACGACGCGAAAGCATTCCGGTTGGCAAGACCCAGCCTAAGGCAGGTGTTCCATGTCTTGGCTGGTAGATTGCCATCCGGCAGGTAGCCTTCACAGCATCGGTCCAGTTGCCCGGCGGGCGCCCCTCGGCTTGCTGGGGTTTCAGATTTTCGCCGGATCGACGAGACCGAGCCAGGTCGTCAGCGCCAGAAGCGGTGAGCCCCAGAAGGTAAGCACGAGAAGGTAGGCGAGCACGAGGCTGCCCGCCACCGCCATCCGTTTCCAGGAATAATTCATCCGTCGTTTCATCGACTCGGCCTAACTTTCTGTTGAGACTCGTTATTCTGCTGCCGGCGCACCGCGTATGACCACGCCCAGATCGTCGCTTTCGCGCACCTGGCGCAGATGTTCTTCCGCCTGTGTCGCTTCCCGCTGGCGGTTCCACATCGACGCGTAGAGCCCGCCCTCTGCCAGAAGGCCCGCATGCGTGCCGCGTTCGGCGATCTCGCCGGCGCGCAGCACGATGATCTCGTCGGCGCCGATGACGGTCGAAAGCCGGTGGGCGATGACAAGCGTCGTGCGATTTTCCGAAACCTTGTCGAGCGCCGATTGAATCTCATGTTCAGTCGTCGTGTCGAGCGCAGACGTCGCCTCGTCGAGGATCAGGATCGGCGGGGCCTTCAAAATCGTGCGGGCGATCGCCACACGCTGCTTCTCGCCGCCGGAAAGTTTCAAGCCGCGTTCGCCGACCCTGGTTTCATAACCGTCGGGAAGCTGTTTGATGAAAGTGTCGATCTGCGCGATCTCGGCTGCCTTTTGCACCTCGGCATCACCGGCGTTCGGCCGGCCGTAACGGATATTGTAGGCGACCGTATCGTTGAATAGCACCGTATCCTGCGGAACCATGCCAATCGCCGCGCGCAGCGACCTCTGCGTCACGTCACGCACATCCTGGCCGTCAATGGTGATCGAGCCGTCTTGAATATCGTAGAAACGGTAGAGTAGGCGGGAAATCGTCGATTTGCCGGCACCGGACGGGCCGACGATCGCAACCGTCTTGCCGGCCGGCACCTCGAAAGAGATGCCCTTGAGGATCGGCCGCTCGGGATCGTAGGAAAATCGGACGTCCTTGAAGGCAATCGCGCCTTTCTGCGTTCCCGTCGCGTTGAGCGCGAGCGGCTTGGCATCCGGCCGGTCGTTCACTTCCGCTTCGACTTCCAGAAGCTCGAACATCTGTTCGATATCGGTCAGCCCCTGACGGATTTCTCGGTAGACGAAGCCGATGAAGTTGAGCGGCACCGACAGCTGCATCAAAAGCGCATTGACGAAGACGAAATCGCCGATCGTCTGCTCGCCGCGCTGGACCGCCAGCGCCGACATGATCATGATGACGGCCTGGCCGAGACCGAAGATCACGCCCTGGCCGAAATTGAGCCAGCCGAGCGAGGTCCAGACCTGCGTGGCGGCCTTTTCGTAACGCGCCATCGACACGTCGAAGCGCTTGGCCTCCATCTCCTCATTGCCGAAATACTTGACCGTCTCGAAGTTCAAAAGCGAGTCGATCGCCTTGGTATTGGCGTCGGTATCGCTGTCGTTCATCGTCCGGCGTATGGCGATGCGCCAGTCGCTGGCCTTGATGGTGAACCAGATATAGGCGGCAACGGTGATAGCCGTGACGGCGAGGTAAGAGAAACCGTAAGCCGCCCAGAAGATGATGGCCGTCAGCACGAACTCGATCAACGTCGGCACCGAATTCAAAATGGTGAAACGGACGATCGTTTCGATACCCTTGGTGCCGCGCTCGATGATCCGCGACAGGCCACCCGTCTTGCGCTCCAGGTGGAAGCGCAGCGAGAGCTGGTGCATGTGCACGAAGGTCTTGTTGGCGAGCTGGCGTACGGCATGCTGGCCGACCGAGGCAAACAGCGCGTCACGCAACTGGTTCAGTCCCACCTGCAGGATGCGGGTGAAGTTGTAGGCGATGACCAGCACCACGGCGCCGAGCAGGAAGGCGGGCAGAAGGCCGACCATGTCCAGCTTGCCGTTCAGCGCGTCGGTCGCCCACTTGAAGAAATAGGGAACCGACAGCAGCACGAGCTTTGCGAGGATCAGGAAAAACGTTGCCCAGAGCACCCGCGCCTTGAGATCTGCACGGCCCGTCGGCCACATATAGGGCCACAGGTTGACAAGTGTTCCGAGCGGATTGCCGTCATCCGCCGAAACGATCTTCTTTTTATCTGACATGCAGGTCTCCGGGGCGCGCGGGAAAAATGCGCCACCCGGCACATAGGCGGCGAAGCCTGCAGATGCAATGTCGGGCCGGGTGTTTCCGCTGGAAATGGGGTGGTTTCGGGGCTTTCACCGAATGGGCTCGAAAGTGCTGATGCGATCCCAGCCCTCAACGAACGTATCGAGGGGCCGCAAGAATTCGCCCGTCAGCAGCTACCATCCTATAACGATTGCCGCCCCATATGGGCTTCGGTGGCTTTGCCTCCGCACATGGACCGGAAAATGGCCGCGCGAATTCCACCGCGGCGCCCCGTTTGCAACGGGGGATTTGATAAGGAATAACATGAAAACGTACCTCCTGACCGCCGCTCTTATTATCGCGGCAACTCCCTCCTTCGCCTGCACTGCAGAAGATCTGACGGCAAAGGCCACTGAGGTCTCTCAGAAGATGCAGGAACTGACAGCCAAGGATCCGCAGAAAGCTGCAGCCGTAGCCCAGAAGATGACGGCCGGGCAGGCTCAGACCGCAACTGATCCGAATGGCGCCTGCAAGCTCTACGACGATATTCTCGCAGAGCTTCAATGAGCCGCTGAGACACCGGCCATGCCTTAGGCGTTGCTTCCCCTGCCGGACGCGATTTGCGCATACGAGGGCAGGAAAACCGGATTTGATGGAATTGGATGGACTGAAATGGTTTTTATTTGGCGCGGATGGGGCCTTCTCACCATCCCTCTTATCGGAGTTGTAATCTTTGCCGGGCTTTTCGCCGCGCTTTGGGTGACGGAAACGCTGCAGCTGCCGGACTGGACGAAGATTTTCGAGTTCGTCGCAATCTTTCTCGTGGCCGGTTTGCTCAACTGGAAGCTCGGGCGTTATCTCAACAGGACAGGATTGCCGGGCGCGCGACACGACCTGTTTTTCATCCGGATGGAATACTGGTCGGTTCCGGTTTTTCTGGCTGCCGCGGTACTCTTGGCGTCGGGCCTTTACTCCCTATAAATCGGTGACGCTTGCAAACAGCGCGAGCCACCAGTGCTTGACCCTTGCATGCCTTTTCCCGCTAAACACCTAGCGGGAAAATAATCGTGTGAGCTTTCGTCAGTTGCAGTGCCATCATTCTGACTGGTTCAGATACTCGGTCAGAAAGTGTTCTGCATTCGAGCTTTGCGAAAGATTGTCGTCGTAGCGCAAGGAAACGGTTTTCGACGTTTCCGGCAAATAAAGCTCGCCGCCATAGTCGTTGACTATCAGCAGAACAAACTTCTTTCCTGCATTCTCGACACTGTATCGCTTGTCCTTGGCAGTTTCCTCGACATGCGAGAGAACTATTTTCATATCGAACGGGTGATCGACGCCACCGATTTGGACGATTGCCGTGTTGTTTTCGCGTGGTCCAATGCGCAAAACCCAGACCCGCGTGCCCTCATAGCCCGCATACGCATTTACATGTTTTGCGATTTCCGGTCGTGGCGCATCCTGCGCATAACTGAAAGCAGGAGAGACCGACAATAGTCCAACAGCGATGAAAACGTTGATTAGAGCGATGCGCGAAATTGCTCTGAATGTGATTTTTTTGTTCAATTTGGCAATCCTATGAGAGCGAGAGCGACCACAGCTTGCTGTCGCGTCGACAACAGATGCTTCCATAAATTCGGCAAGCGATAAGCGAGTGGCTGCTGACAAATCCTGATGCGGCCACCTAATGCCAACGCAGTTGAAGGAGGCCTGCCTCAAAGAGAAACCGACATCAGAGGATGTCAAGGACTGGGCGTTCCATCGAGATGCACGCTGGCCGACACCGTTGGGTATCAGAGCCGCTCAGATACGAAGGCCCGTCTCAGGTGACAGTGCACTAAGGAAGGTATGAAACGCTGCGTTACGGCAGTCTTGCAATACAGTTCAGGATATTCGTATCGCAGATGGGAACGTTGGTGCGCGCTTCGGAACCATCCAGCCAGCGGCGATAAGCCGCGCGGATCTCAACATCCTTGTAGTTGTAGATTTTGGCCTGACCGTCAATGCGGCTGGCCTCCAGCGCCTTTGGTGTAACGGCCATATGGAAGATGAGCTGCTTGAATTTCCAAGGTTGCCAACCTTTCCTATGTTCGAAGACACGAACGTGGAAATAGGGATCATCCTCTCGCGCCGGCTGCATCTTGTAGACAGCGGCCCATCGCACCACGTCCCGTTCTACGGAGAGAATAACGTTCTCCTGCGCTTCTTGCGCTTGAAGTGCATTCGTGGCGTGCAAACAGAACGCGATCGTGAGAAAGAGCGAGCGCAGCATGACGACAACTCCCCATAGGCTCTGTTTCAGGCAGGCGACGGAGCCTGTGTTCCAGCCGCCGCCGGAGTTGTCAATCCTGGTGTGCGCACGTGGTCGGTGTCAGTAATTCGGCGTTGCCGTCCATGTCAGGTAATAGTGCGTCTCGCCGATCATGCCGAAATACGAACTGGCCCCGCTTGCCTTATCTATATGGCTGGAATCGTCGTTACGGACATAAAGTCCGTAAGGATCGCGCAACAGGTTTTCCTTGAGAAAGCTGCTCCATTCGGACTTTGCGACTTGGGTGATCTCACCCGATATCGTATCGCCAATGGCAACATCGCGACCGATGACCTGCTCTCCGGTAACAACATTGGTGATCGTCAACTGGCCAGCTTCAAGCGCAGCCTGCATTGTCTCGGCCATAGCAGATGTATCTTCGCTGGCTTTCAGTACATCGAGCTTCTGCTGCATCGCCTTCATGAAGGCATTCGAGGATATATCGTCGATTGTTCCCTCGACATCCTGATCCGAGCTGTTTTCACCTGCTGTTTGCCGGATTGATCCGAAACGAGAGGAAAGCTCGCTCTCATAGCCATAATCATCGTCTTCATCGGAACTTTCCGAGTAAAATAAACGGGATAGCAACGCGGCCGATGAGCCGGGCGTCGGATTTTCTGGATTGCCCGACGTGTCGTTGAAAGCCTTGAATACGACCTGTCGTGACCAGATCTGGCTGGAACTGATGCTGGAAATCATTTTGTCCTCGCGAAAAATATCGGCTTGGCGTCAATCGATTCGGGCATTTCAATCAGCCGAGGTTCCCGCGGCTGGCATGCGCGAAGCTGATCAGGGCTCGCAATTCTCTGCCGCCATCAATAGGCAAACGCGTACCGCCGCACCGGCAAGACCGGTTCGGTGAAAAGGGAAGGGGCAGGCGGTGGGGTATCGGGTATTTGGTATTTCAGGCTTTCCGCCTGCCCCGGCCGGCTTATTTGATCCTGCGGGACTTGTCAGTTCCCGTTGGATCGCAATCGCGACCATCACCGGAGACCGAGTGGCAACCCGTTATGAAGGAGGCCGGTTCGCGAGCCCGGTTCCCATCCGATGACGACTTGATTATCGGCTTGACGGTGAGGGCGGGGATGAAGAGGTGTCGACGGAACCGCTAAGGGATTGGGTGTGCTCCGAAGATTTTTTCAAAGAACCTTCCGCCGTCCCCGCTTTCCTGCGCAAGCGGGAGTGCGAAAGTTCCGCAAACCACACTTCGACCCTCAATCCGTTTCTGCACTGCATGTTCTCAGAAACACTTCGGCCGACGATCCTGTTGTGACCGCCGGCCGGAGAAAATCGATGATGCGCGCCGATCAGCCCTTGTGATGTTGCAGCCGTTCGCGATGCAGTTCTTCAGAATCCGGCCGGAACTGTTCTGGCACGCCAAAGATCTGGCCGGGCTGGATGACGTCCGGATTTGCGATCTGTTCCTCGTTGGCGAGATAGATCGTCGTATAGCGCACGCCCTGGCCATAGGCGCGCCGTGCGATCTGCCACAACGTGTCGCCACGGCGGATAATGACCGAGTTGCTGTTGCTCTGTGTCAGCGGTGCCTGCTGGAACGTGCGCGTGCCATCGGACGAAGCCATTGTCTGCGGTGCGCCGCCGAACTGCTGCGCCAGTGCCGGGCCGACCGTTTCGGCAATCAGTTTGGTCAGATTGTCGAGGGCTGCACCGACCGCTGCCACGTCACGCGGCAGGTCTTCCAGCGCCTTGCGCGCCGCATTGGCATGGCCGGCAGTGACGCCGACAGCTTCTGTCGCATTGATGGAAGCACCGGCCGGCAGCCTGTATTCGCCAAGCGACTGCAGCGCGATCGATGTTGCCGAACGGGCAGCAGTCATGCTTTCGAGGGTCGGAACCTTGCCGGCTTCATACAGGTTCTTGAGCAGCGAGAAGGCCTTGGCCACCTGTCCACGCAGATTGTCGAAGGCGCCGCCATCGGCAACGGTGACCGGGCTTGCCGGAGCGGGCGACGCGATGGCCGCAACCTGATCGCCTGCCGGCCGGTTGAACGGCACTTCGACACGGACCAGAACCTGCCCGTTGCTGCCCAGCGCTTCGACGGCGATGCGGTGATCGCCAACGGTGAGGTTGGCGTTTCCGTCGATGACGAAATGTCCGTCACCACCGGCCTGGGCCTGGCCGATAACCGAGCCGTCGGCGGAGCCGCGAACCTGACGGCCAGACTTCGTGACGCCGGCAATGAAGATTTTCGAGCCTTCGATTTCGACCGCCGTGATCTGCAACTCGCTCGACATGGCAGGTGCTGCCGCCGGGGCAGTGGTGCCTGAAGCCGGGGCCGAAGCAACATCGGTGGACTGGGAAGCGGCGGGGGTGGCAGAAGCCTCGGTGCCTGTCGCAGGCTGGGGCGCTGCCGGAGCGGGTGCAACCTTGCCGGCTTCTTCCGGAACGGCGATCAGGCGGCTTGCCTTGCCGGGCTTTGTCACCATGGCGAGAAGCTTGCCGCTCTTGTCGGCGGGCACGGAAACAGTTGCGATCTCTTCCGAGGTGAAGACCTTGCCGTCCTTGCCCGTTGCCTTGAGCACGATCTGATGGTCGCCGGGCGGAAGCGGCTTGTCCAGCACGGCGGCGAAATCACCGCTCGGGCCGACATTGACCTTGGCGATGACGGAAGTGCCGTTGGTGATCTCAAGTGTGGAATTCGGTGCTGCATGGCCGGCGATGACCGCGGAGCCATCAGGCTCGACGCGAAGCACATCGAATGTCGGCGTATCGTTGGACGCAGCCTGTGGCGCAGCGGCGGCTTCAGGCGCATTGGCTGACGCGGCAGAAGATGGAGCAGCCGTCTGTGCCTCGGCCTTTGCGGTTTCCGGAGGCTTGTTGCCCTCGGTCACGGCATCCTTGACCGCATCGCCGGCAGCATTGATCGCGGCTGCGACTGGCTTGCTTTCCTGGTTAATCCTCGGCATGACAACGAAGATCATCAGCAGCGAAGCAATTGCAAGTACAATCAGTGCGAGCCAGCCGGCACGGTTCTTCATCGTCTGTTGCCTCATCAGGCCTGAGTTTCCGCTACTTTACCGATTAGCTCTTTCCACCCTTCTTAACAAGCTTTTCACGTCATAAAGCCTTGCTCTTGCGGGATTTTCCCGTCAATTTTGTGTGGTGCGGCCACAACTGTCGCACCTTTGAATGCCCAACGGAGAAAACTGTGCCAATACGATCCATCTGCGTCTACTGCGGTTCCCAGCCTGGCCGTGACCCTGCCTATATCGCTGCCGGCCGCGCGCTTGGAAAATCGATTGCCGCACATGGTCTGCGGCTCGTCTATGGCGGTGGCACCAAGGGTATCATGGGAGCTGTCGCAGCCGGCGTGTTGTCAAATGGCGGCCAAGTGACTGGCATCATCCCGGAATTCCTCGTCGACATGGAGGCGACCCGCCATTCGCTTGGTCAGCTGAACGAACTGATCATCACCAAGGACATGCATGAGCGCAAGCATAAGATGTTCGAGCGCTCCGACGCCTTCGTTACGCTCCCCGGCGGCATCGGCACGCTGGAGGAGATCGTAGAGATCATGACCTGGGGCCAGCTTGGTCGCCATGAAAAGCCAATGGTCTTTGCCAATATCGGCGGCTTCTGGGATCCAATGCTGTCGCTCGTCAATCACATGCGCGGCGAGGGTTTCATCCACCGCGCCCATCTAGTACAGCCGCTGGTCATTCAGGAGGTGGACGATATCGTTCCGGCAATCCTGGAACGCGACGAGATCACGGCGTCTTCCAAGGGTGAAGAGGCCGTTATTTCAAAGCTGTGAGACGGCAATACGGAAGGTTCGGCGGGGCGCTATGCGCCCCGTTTGCGTGTCTTAGTCGACGATGAACAGTTTTGCGCCGGTCGTGGTCGAGGAGCGGTGCGGCTCGGCCTTGTCGGCAACCTGATAGCTCATGCCGGGTGTCAGCACGAAGACCCGCCCGTCGGCAAGTTCCGTTGTCATTTCGCCTTCCAGGCACAGAAGGATATGGCCCTTTTCGCACCAGTGATCGGCAAGATAACCCGGCGAATGTTCGACCATCCGCACCCGGATGCCGCCGAAATGCTGCGTCCGCCAGGTCGAATGACCCGTGTCGCCCTTGTGCACGGTCGGTTCGATGCTCGACCAGTCGGTCGTGCCGAAGGGAATGTCTGACATCTGCATGAAATTTTGTCCTTGAAAATCAGCGGCCGCGCAACTGTCGCAGCATGGCGACGGTGTAGAGCGCCAGTGCCGCCCAGATCAACACGAAACTTGTAAGCTTTATCGTGCTCAGGGGTTCACCGAAGGCGAAGATCGCGATCAGGAAGATCATCGTAGGCGCGATATACTGCATGATGCCGATGGTCGACAGTTTGAGCAGCTTGGCGCCGTTGGCGTAGATCATCAGCGGCCCCGCCGTCACCAGGCCGGAAAGCGCCAGCATGCCCATGTCGAAACCGGTTCCACCGAGGAAATGGCCCTGTCCGGTCGCTTCGAGCCAGATGACATAAGGCAGCATCGGAATGCTGATCAAAAGCACTTCGAGAAAGAACCCCTGGTTGGGGCCGATCGGCAGCGTCTTGCGCAAAAGCGCATAGATGCCCCAGGTGAAGGTCAGCGCCAGCGATACCCATGGAAGCCCGCCGGCGCCCCAGGCGAGGATGGCGACCGCCACGACCGCAAGGCCGATTGCCGCCATCTGCAAAGGCGCGAGTTTTTCCTTCAGGATGACGGCGGCAAGAAAGATGCTGAACAGCGGGTTGATGAAATAGCCGAGAGCGGCATCGAGCGCGTGTCCTGCTGCAACCGCCCAGACATAGACGCCCCAGTTGAGGGTGATGAATGTCGCGGTGACACAGGCCATGCCGAGCATGCGCGGATTGGCGAACGCTGCCCGGACATCTTTCAAACGTCCGAGAATGACGAGCACGATACCCGCCACAGGGACGGACCAGATCGCCCTGTGCGCCAGCACCTCCATCGGCGGAAGATGAGCCACCGCTTTCAGGTAGAAGGGCAGAAAACCCCACATGAAATAGGCCGTCAGGCCGAAGGCGAAACCGCGCGGCGTATCTTCATTGACCGCAACAGGGGTGTCGGCGGGGGACGCAGCGTTTTCAGTGGCCATGGGGTGCTTCCGGCATTCTGTTGTAATTGTTGTTTGTAATTATCATGGCGCAATTACAGGATCGTGCCCTGTGCTACCAATTCATTTCTTTGAACCTTGCATTGAGACAAGTCATCCATCTTGCCACTATCGCGCGAAGCGGGCTCGCAAATCCGATCGAGAGGGGAGTGCGGCAGATGGATACAGACCGGAGAATGACATATGAGCCTGGAAGACCAGCCCGCGCATCGTCGCAACTATGCGCTCCAGCTTCTCGCCAAGGCTGGCGTGGACGACAATGAGCGCCTGCTTGCCGCTTTTGCGCGCGTGCCGCGCGAGGACTATGTCGGTCCGCCGCCCTGGATATTCGATGATGTCTATAGTGGTGGATACCGCCCCGTCGCCTCGACCGATCCGATCGTGCTCTATCAGGACGTGCTTGTCGGGCTGAAGACGGAAAAGGGGATCAATAACGGTTCACCCTCGCTGCATGCGGCGGCATTCGATGCCTTCAAGATTCGCGAGGGCGAGACGGTCGTCCATATGGGGGCCGGCGTCGGCTATTACACGGCGATCATGGCCGAACTCGTCGGCCCGTCCGGTCGGGTGATCGGCGTGGAATACGATGCTTCGTTGGCGCAAAGAGCGAAGGCCAATCTCGCCGGTTACAAAAATGTTGAAGTGGTACAGGGCGACGCCTTCGACTGGCCGAAGGAAGAAGCCGATGTCATCTACGCCAATTTCGCGCTCGACCATCCGCCCGAGGCCTGGATCGAAAAACTCGCGCCCTATGGTCGCCTGATCTTCCCGCTCGGCATTCCGGCGATCGAAAAAAGCCGCTCCGGTTTTACCCGTCATGCAGGATACCTGATGATCGACCGTCAGGCTCGAGGCTTTGGCGCGCATTTCCTGCAGATCGTTTCCTTCATCTGGGGTGAAAGCACGCGACCGGTGCCGGAAGGTCGTCACGCCGGGCTGGAGGCCGCTTTCCGGGCGCGGGGCCTGCGCAAGGTAAGAAGCCTGCGCTGGAAGAAGGAGGCGACAGGCGAAGAGTGGTATGGCGAGAAAGACTGGGGTCTGTCTTTCGACGAGCCCTGATTTCATCTATCCATTTTTCGGAGAGATGGTCTCCAAAATCGCCTGATTATGGCATCGAGTGAAAAGAGGCATAGTTCTCCCAACGAACCAAATGGGATCATCATCGATCCACGGTTCAGGTTTTAAGGGAGAACGCCATGTCCTACGGATTTCTCGATATCGCCTCGACGCCGAGTGTGCGGGCTGCGCAAGCCGAAATGGGCATCGACCAGTTCTGGTCGGATTTTTCCGGTGACCGCAAGATGGACCGCTTCACCGAGGGCGAAAAGGCCTTCATCGCCGAGCGCGACAGCTTTTACATGGCCACCGTTTCCGAAACGGGCTGGCCCTATATCCAGCATCGCGGCGGGCCGGCAGGTTTCCTGAAGGTCGTCGATGACCGCACGCTCGCCTTCGCAGATTATCGCGGCAATCGCCAGTATATTTCCACCGGCAATCTGGCCGCCAGCGACAAGGCCAGCCTTTTCCTGATGGATTACCCGCGCCGCGCCCGGCTGAAGATCTATGCGCATGTCGAGAAACTGGCGCTGGATGAAGACCCGGCAATCACCGCTCTCGTTACCGATGCCGGCTATCGCGGCAAGGCGGAGCGCATTTTCAAGGTGCGGCTGGAAGCCTTCGACTGGAATTGCCCGCAGCACATCACGCCACGCTTCACCGAAAAGGAGGTCGCAGCCGCCGTCCGTCCGCTTCAGGAGCGCCTCGCCGAACTTGAAAAGGAAAATGCAGCGCTTCGGGCAGGGGTGGGAGCAGCCTAAGACCGGATCGGAAAGACGGCTCGCAATCTCGGAACCGCAAAGTCGAGAAAGCTGCGCATCTTCAGCGGCATCTGTCCCCGCGATGCATGGATCAGGCTCACCGGTACCGGATCGATCTCGTAGTCTTCAAGCATGATCTTCAGGTCACCGGCCCGCACCGCATCGGCGACCTGGTAGTGGAACAGGCGGATGACGCCGGTATCGCGGATCGCCGCCTGCAATGTCGCCTCGACCGTGGTGACCGACAGGCGAGGGGTGGGCGAGATCGAGAAAGGCGACCGGTCACCCGGTTGGTGAAACTGCCAGCCGGGTTGGGAGAGCGGTGTCTCGATCGTGACCGAGGGGAACCGGGAAAGATCCTGAGGGGTCTCCGGCATGCCTTGTGCTGCGATGAGCCTTGGGCTGGCGCAGACCACCATGCGGACCGATCCGACCGAAGTCGCGATCATCGAGCTGTCCGGCAGCCGGCCGATGCGCACGGCCATGTCGATATGGTCTTCGACGAGCTGCAGGTTCCGGTCCTGCAAGAGAAGGCTGACGTCGATCTGCGGGAAACGGGCAAGGAAGTCGGTGACGACCGGCAAGACATGCAACTGGCCGAACTGGATCGGCGCGGTGATGGTGAGCCGGCCTTTCGGCACGGTGAACTCGCCCGCAGCCTCGCGTTCGGCTTCCTCGACCTGCTCGATGATGCGCCGGGCGGCGGCAAGGTAACTGCTGCCGGCATCGGTGAGGTTGATCCTGCGGGTGCTGCGGACCAGGAGCTTCGCCCCCAGCGCCGCTTCGAGATCCGAGATTTTGCGGGAAAGCGTGGTGACCGGGACGTTGAGTGACCTGGCGGCGGCTGAAAAGCTGCCTGTGTCGGCAACCTCGATCAACATCGACATGGCTTCTATGCGGTCCATCGTCTCCCCGTCTGCCGGCTGTGCCGGACACTCATGCCGCCGGTCGAAAGACCTGCGTCAACGTCGAAAGTTTCGATTGTAATGTCAACAACTTGGAGAACTGAAATGACTCAATTTAATAAGACTGGCTCTGTACCTGTCACCGTGCATTACCGCACCGCCACCGTCGATGGCGTAAACATGTTCTATCGCGAGGCCGGCCCCAAGGATGGCCCCGTCGTGCTCCTCCTGCACGGTTTCCCGACCTCATCACACATGTTCCGCAACCTGATCCCGCTGCTTGCCGACCGTTACCGGGTGATTGCGCCCGATTATCCGGGTTTCGGTTACAGCGATGCCCCCGACCACACTAAATTCGCCTACAGCTTTGCCCATTATGCCGACATGGTAGACGACCTGATGGGTCAGCTCGGAGCGAAGAGCTACGCCATGTATGTGATGGATTACGGCGCACCGGTCGGTTACCGGCTGGCGCTGAAGCATCCGGAAAGGGTGACTGGGCTGATCGTGCAGAACGGCAATGCCTATGAAGAAGGCCTGAAGGCGTTCTGGGATCCGATCAAGACCTATTGGGCAAGCGGCTCCGAGAAGGATCGCCAGGTTCAGGCGGCATTGCTGACACTGGACGCCACCAAATTCCAGTACACCGACGGCGTGAAGGATATCTCCCGCATCAGCCCTGACAACTGGTTGCAGGATCAGGCTCTGCTCGACAGGCCCGGCAACAACGATATCCAGCTCGACCTGTTCTATGACTACCGCACCAATGTGCCGCTCTATCCGCAGTTCCAGCAGTTCTTCCGCGACCGCAAGCCGCCGACCCTGATCGTCTGGGGTAAGAACGACTTCATCTTCCCGGAAGAGGGCGCTCATCCCTATCTGAAGGATCTGCCGGATGCGGAGATACATATCCTCGACACCGGCCATTTCGCCCTTGAAGACAAGCTCGACGAGATCGCGCCGCTGATGAATGATTTTCTCGACCGGACCTTGCTCAAGTAGGATGCTCTTGTTTTCGGGCGGCGCCTCTTACGCCGCCCGAAAACCGTTCCGGTTGTCGCGTCGATAGGTTAAGCATCATGTGGGGGCGTCGAATGTGCGGGGGCACGGATGAGGCTCCGATGGCAATCGGAAGGGGCGATAATGGGTGTTCGGGGTTTTCTGTTCTTCATCTTGATGGCGTCGGTTCAATCCATGTCCATGACGCCGTCGGTCCATGCGCAGGATGCCCGCGCCGAAGGCCGTGACGGGGCGTCGGATTACGACCAGAGCCTCAATGGTCTTGTCACGCAGAGCATCGTCAGGGATCTGAGCTCGGTGCGCAACGAGTGCATGGCGGCCTCTCCGGTTTATCGGTTGGATTGTATTCGTCAGGGACTGGAACTGACCTCGCGGCGCACGCCGTATCATGGCGATTACGGGCCGATGCGCGAGGCACTCAGATCCGGTGCTGTATCGGTCACGCCGATTATAAATTCCAATGCTGACGGCGATCAGGACAGGCTGGAAGTCAAACCCGGCACCAATCCGCGCTTCAAGACACGGCGTTATTACGCAGCGACTAAAGCCGACAGCCACGAGGCCACCCGAGCCGACGCCTTCAAGGTGCTCGACGCCACTCAGGCGCGCCTGCTGGAACTCGGCAAGAGCTCCCCGGACTTGAACAAGGCCTATACGACTGTGGCAATCGCTGTCGCATCGCTGGCGGATGTCTTGCGGCGGTAGAGTTCACTCCGCTGCAATCCGACCCGCCAGTTCCCGGTTCTTCATCAGCTTGTAGATGACCGAATCCATCAACGCCTGGAACGACGCATCGATGATGTTTTCAGACACGCCGACCGTCCACCAGCGCACGCCGCTTCCGTCGGTGGATTCGATCAGGACGCGGGTGATGGCCTCGGTGCCGCCGTTGAGGATACGCACCTTGAAGTCTGCCAGAACAAGATCGTCTATCTCGTTCTGGTACTTGCCGAAATCCTTTCTGAGCGCCAGGTCGAGCGCGTTGACCGGGCCGTCGCCTTCCGCCACCGACATATGGCTCTCGCCGTCGATGACGATCTTCACCACGGCTTCAGACACGATCTTGATGCGCCCGAGACTGTCGAAACGGCGCTCGACCATGACGCGGAAACCGTCGATCGAGAAGAATTCGGGGATCGTGCCGAGCGTGCGACGGGCGAGCAGTTCGAAACTCGCATCGGCCCCCTCATAGGCATAGCCCGACGCCTCGCGTTCCTTGACGATTGAGATCAGGTGATCGAGCTTCGGATCGTCCTTGGCGACCTCTATGCCGCGGCGCTTCAATGCATTGATGAAGTTCGACTTGCCGCCCTGGTCCGACACCATGACCTTGCGCAGGTTGCCGACACTGTCCGGCGTCACATGCTCGTAGGTGCGCGGGTCCTTCAGCAGCGCCGAGGCATGGATACCGGCCTTGGTGGCGAAGGCGGATGCGCCGACGTAAGGTGCCTGATGGTTGGGCGAGCGATTGAGAAGCTCGTCGAAGGAATGCGACAGGCGCGTCAGCCCCGACAGGCGCTCCGGGTCGATCGCGGTCTCGAAGCGGGAGGCATAGGCCTCCTTCAGACAGAGCGTGCCGATCAACGTGATCAGGTTGGCATTGCCGCAGCGTTCGCCGATGCCGTTCAGCGTGCCCTGCACCTGACGACAGCCTGCCTCGATGGCGGCAAGCGAATTGGCAACCGCCTGACCGGTATCATCATGCGCATGGATGCCGAGCGACGCACCGGGAATGCCGGCCGCGATGGCGGCGGAGACGATCTGGCGCACTTCGTTCGGTTGCGTTCCGCCATTGGTGTCGCATAGCACGATCCAGCGCGCTCCAGCCTCATGGGCGGTGCGGGCGCAGGCAAGCGCATATTCCGGGTTGGCCTTGTAGCCGTCGAAGAAATGCTCGCAATCCACCAGCGGCTCCTTGCCCGCAGCCTTTGCCGCTTCGACGCTTTCGCGGATGGAGGCGAGGTTCTCTTCATTCGTGCAGCCAAGCGCGACCTTGACGTGATAGTCCCAGCTCTTGGCGACGAAACAGACGGCATCGCTCTTGGCCTGCAAAAGCGTAGCAAGCCCCGGATCGTTGGAAGCGGAAATGCCGGCCCGCTTGGTCATGCCGAATGCGACGAATTTTGCCTTTGCCGTGCGCTTGTCGGTGAAGAAGGCTGTGTCTGTCGGATTGGCGCCGGGATATCCGCCCTCGACATATTCGAAGCCGAATTCATCCAGGATGGCCGAAATCGCGATCTTGTCCTCGACGGAAAAATCGACGCCGGGCGTCTGCTGCCCGTCGCGAAGGGTCGTGTCGAAGAGGTATATGCGGTCTCGGGTCGTCATCGATGCTCCTCCCATGGAGCTGGTTGTTATGTGTGAAGCTGCCCCACACCCTAACCCTCTCCCCGCAGGCGGGGAAAGGGGACATGCCCAACGCGACGGAGCGCCAGGCGGTGAGAGAGCGGCGGATCCCTTCTCCCCCTATGAACGGGGAGAAGGTGGCGGCAGCCGGATGAGGGGCTGCCACAGAGCTCAGCCGAAGCTACATTTTTCCCGCAAACCGATCCGTCGCGCGGATCAGCCGGTCGGTAATTCCCGGTTCGGAAACGGAGTGACCGGCGCCTTCGACGATGTGGAAATCCGCGTCTGGCCAGGCCTTCGACAACTGCCAGGCATATTTGAGCGGGCAGGGCATGTCGTAGCGGCCATGCACGATGACGCCGGGAATGTCGGCAAGTTTTGTCGCATCCCGCAAGAGCTGGCCTTCATCCAGCCAGCCGGCATTGACGAAGAAATGGTTCTCGATCCGCGCGAAGGCGAGCGCGAAATGGTCTTCGTCGTGTTTCGACGCCAGGTCCGGTTCCGGCAGAAGCGTGATGGTCGAGCCTTCCCACACGCTCCACGCCTTGGCGCAGGCGATCTGCTCGGCGCGGTCGGTGCCAGTCAGACGACGATGATAGGCGGCCATCATCTCGTGGCGCTCGGCTTCTGGAATGGGCGCAACGAAGGCCTCCCACTTGTCGGGGAACATTTCAGAGACGCCGAACTGGTAGTACCAGTCGAGTTCCGGCCTCGTCAGCGTATAGACGCCGCGCAGGAGAAGCTCGGTGACGCGCTCGGGATGTGTCTCGGCATAGGCAAGCGCCAGCGTCGATCCCCAGGAACCGCCATAGACCTGCCATCTGTCGACGCCGACCATTTCGCGCAGCCGTTCGATATCGGCGACCAGATGCCATGTCGTGTTGGCTTCAAGCCCCGCATGCGGTGTCGAGCGACCGCAGCCGCGCTGATCGAAAAGAAGGATGTCGTAAAGTTCCGGATCGAACAGGCGTGCCTGGATCGGCGTTATCCCGCCGCCCGGTCCGCCATGCAGGAAAACGACGGGTTTTGCGCCCTTGCGACCATGGCGTTCCCAGTAGATCACGTGCCCGTCGCCGACATCCAGCGTGCCGGTGCCGTAGGGAGCGGAGACGGGATAGAGCGTGCGCAGAATGTCGGTCACAGATGCAAGCCTTTCTCGGGCCAGTTTTCGGTATCGTGGTCTGGATGCTGGAAGGAGATGATCTGCTCCTGCCGGTCGTAATAATCGACGTCTCCATGCACCGGCGCATCGAAGATCGTTTCGACCCAGGGCAGCCGGAAGGCGTGGTTGACCTGAACCTGCGGCGCCAGATCATCGCGCTCGTCGAAAGCGCCGATGGCAATCTCGATGCCTTGCGGGTGGCGATAGGTAAGCGGCGTGCCGCAGCGCTTGCAGAAACCGCGGTCGATATTGACCGACGACTGGAAATAGGTCGGCTCGCCACGTGTCCACTCAAGACCGTCCTGAGGCGCGCCGACAAGCGGTCCGAAGAAACCGCCAAAGGCCTTCTGGCACATGCGGCAATGGCAGATCGAGGCGCGGCCGAGTTCGCCATGGATCCTGAAGCGCACGGCGCCGCACTGGCATCCGCCGGTTCTTGGGGCAACAGTTCCTGTCGTCTCGCTCATGCCTCATCCTCCTTGTTGGTTCCGCCTAAGGCTGGAACCGGTTGCCAGGTTTCCGTGTCGTGGTCGGGATGCTGGTTGGAAACAATATCGGCAAGGAAGGGGGCTTCCGCGATATCGTCCATCGTGTGGTGCGCCGGAAGCGCGCCGAGGTGATCGACGAACGGCACCTTCGCCTCGACGCCATATTGGATCGATGGCGGCAGCGCCGAAGGATCGTCCAGCGCACCGGCGGAAACGGCAAGCCCGTCGGCAGCCTCATAGGTTAGCGGCGTTCCGCAATTGCCGCAGAAACCGCGCACGACATGGTTCGACGACGGAAACTGTTTCGGTATTCCGCGCGTCCAGCGAAAACTTGCGCCGCGTGTCGAGATCAGCGGCGCGTAATAGGCGCCGAACGCCTTCTGGCACATGCGACAGTGACAGATCGACGATTGGCTCGGCTTGCCCTCTATGACGAAACGCACAGCTCCGCACTGGCAGCCGCCGGTATGGACGTGATGGGTCAAATCCAGAGCTCCGATGCCGTTTTGGGCCAATGTTGCGTATCGTGGTCAGGATGCTGCCGGCTGCCTTTGGCAATCTCGGCAGCCTGTTCCGGCGTCGTATCCATGCCGGGCTCATGATGGAGGCCGTCAAGCTCGCCGAACCAGGGCATCTTGCACTCGAGATTGGTCTGCATGTCCGGCTTTACGGTTTCCGGAGCATCGAGGGAGCCGAGCGTAATGCTCACATGATCGTGCCCGCCGTCGTAAAACAGCGGCGTGCCGCAATCGCGGCAGAAGCCGCGCCGCACGGTGTCGGAGGACCTGAACCATGCCGGCTCGCCGCGGGTGAGTTTGAAATTCTCATACAGAACGCCGCCGAACGGCAGAAAATAACTCCCCGCCGCCTTCTGGCACATGCGGCAGTGACAGACATGCGGAAAGCCTATCTCGCCTTCCGCACGATAACGGATCGCCCCGCACTGGCAGCCACCGGTATGGATCTGGGTCATCATCATGCCTCCCCGACTGTCTTGAGGATATGCAGGCAGATATTGTCGATATCCGTCAAGACATCGTCGTTCCCGAAACGCAAAACCGTCCAGCCGTCCTTTTGCAGGCGCTGCGTTCTTGCGGTGTCATAAGCGAGGTCGTGATCGCTGCCGTGCTGCGAGCCATCGACCTCGATGATAAGTTGATGAGTAGGACACGCGAAATCAGCAATGTATCCCGCAATCGGCACTTGGCGGCGAAAGCCGAGGCCCATCAGGCGATGGGCGCGGATGGCGTTCCAGAGCTTCAGCTCCGCATTGGTCATCACCTTGCGCATGCTCTTGGCATTGTTGCGAAGCTTGGGCGGAACAGGGGCATGCGGCATGTCATGCTCCTCGTTGAGCTCTGCTGCGCAGTGGAGATCACCCCCCTCTGTCCTGCCGGACATCTCCCCCACAAGGGGGGAGATCGGAGAGTAGCGAACCCGCCACGTCAATCCAAGGGTGAGATTGCAGCTTTCCTCTCGCGGTGAGGCGAACACGGCACTATAGTCTTTTTTAAGCAGAGACGGTGCCACCTGCTGATCTCCCCCCTTGTGGGGGAGATGCCCGGCAGGGCAGAGGGGGGTAACAACTGCCGCTGCCGTAACCATCCTACCGCTTCAGCTCCCAGGTCGTGACCCGCTCGCCGGTTGCGGCATCCTTGCCGTCCTTCAGCTGGATGCCCTTGGCCGAGAGTTCGTCGCGGATCTTGTCTGCCTCGGCAAAGTTCTTTGCTTTCAGCATTTCGAGCCGCATGGCGACCAGCGCATCGACGGCACCCGCAAGCGCTTCGTCGACTTCCGTTTTCTTCGGCAGCACACCGAGAAGTGCGGCACTGGCGGCAAACATCGGCAGAAGCGTCTTGTCGGCATTGGCTTCCTGCGCCAGCGCGTGGATACGCTGTACGGCGGCCACTGTGTTCAGATCGTCGGCAAGCGCCTCGAGCACGATCGGGCAGGGGGCGGTGCCTGCCGGGATCTCGGACGGGTCGACCGCCGGCCATTTGGCCAGAAGCCTTTCGGCCTCCTCGAGCCGCTTCACCGAAAAATCGATCGGCTCGCGGTAATGCGTCATCAGCATCGCAAGCCGTAGCACTTCGCCCGGCCACTTGCGACCGCCGAACGTGTCGGTCTCCAGGAGTTGGTTGATGGTGATGAAGTTGCCGTCGGATTTCGACATCTTCTTGCCTTCGACCTGCACGAAGCCGTTATGCATCCAGACATTCGCCATTACCTGCGTACCGTGGGCGCAACGCGACTGGGCGATCTCGTTTTCATGATGCGGGAAGATCAGGTCCAGCCCGCCGCCATGGATGTCGAACACCTCGCCGAGATAACGGCCGCTCATCGCCGAGCATTCGATATGCCAGCCCGGCCGGCCACGACCCCAGGGGCTTTCCCAGCCGGGTTCGTTGTCGGAAGACAGCTTCCACAAGACGAAATCGCCGGGGTTCTTCTTGTGCGCATCGACGGCGACGCGCGCGCCTGCCTGCTGCTCGTCGAGCGGGCGTTTGGAAAGCTGGCCGTAATCCGTCATCGACTTGGTGTCGAACAGCACCTCGCCTTCCGCCACATAGGCATGGCCGCGGGCGATCAGCTTTTCGATGATATCGATCATCTGGGTGATATTGTCGGTGGCGCGCGGCTCGATGGTCGGCTCGAGGCAGCCCAGCGCCGCGACATCGGCATGGAACTGCTGCGCCGTCTTTTCCGTCACCGCATGGATCGCGTCATTGAGCGGCAGATGCGGAAAATCGCGCAGCGCCCGCGCGTTGATCTTGTCGTCGACGTCGGTGATGTTGCGGGCATAGGTGACATGGGTCTCGCCATAAACATGGCCGAGCAGCCGGAACAGCACGTCGAACACGATGACCGGGCGGGCATTGCCGATATGGGCGAAATCATAGACCGTCGGGCCGCAGACATACATGCGCACGTTGTCGGCATCGATCGGCTGGAACACCGATTTCTCGCGGATCAAGGTATTGTATAGCTTGAGCGTGGCGCTCATCGAAAAATTCTCCCAAGGTCAGCCAGACATGCCGCGGCCGGTACCGGACCGGGGCGTTTGTCTTCAAGGCTTTTCGAGAGACGAAAACGGCCGGACCAGCGCGAACGCTAGCGGATAATGTTCCCACAAATGGAAATCGTCGTTTTCATGGGGTCGGTTATGGCGTGTGCCGGCTGTTTGGTCAAGTGCACAAGAGCCGTCTGATCAACCAGACATATGGCGCACGATCGCCTTGGCGAGCATCGGCCCGGTCAGCACCACGACAAGAAAGCGACCGATCTGCATCGCCATCACGAAGGGCACGTCGACATTGGTCGAGGCGGCGATGATGGCGACCGAATCGGCCCCGCCGGGGCTGGTCGCCAGATAGGCCGTCAAGGGATCGATGCCGGCGAAAAATACGAGTATGGCGGCAAACCCGCTGCAGATCAGAAGAAGACAGATAATCGAGCCGAGCACGCGCAGGAAGTTGCGCGCAGCATAAGCGACGACCTCGCGCGTGAACCGCCCGCCGATAGCCCAGCCGACCAGGGCATAGGCAATGGCGAGCATCCATGGCGCAAGCACGAGCGGCATGCCGAAGCCGAACTTGGCGATAAGACAGCCGGCCAGCGGCCCGAGAAACGATGCTCCGGGAACGCGCATCAGGCCGCAGATCCAGGCCGAGCCGAAGGCAACGGCCAGGGTTGCCAGAACGGCAAGAGGGGAAAGGGCAGGGAACCAGTCGATACTTTGTGAGGCGGCCGGCGTAACGCCGAAGAGGCGCGCAACCATGGTCGCGGCAAGCGCCACGCAGACGACGCGCAGATACTGCATGAAGGCGACGAGCCGCATGTCGCCGCCATAGCTTTCGGACATCAGCACCATGACAGAGGCGGCGCCGGGCGAAGAACCCCATACTGCCGTCGTGCCCGGAAAGATCCGCGCCCGGACCATCAGCGCACCGAGCGCCGCCGAAGCGATCACGGTGGCGAGGATGCCGAGTGCGAAGATCGGCCATTGGGCCGCCAGTTCCGAGAAGATCGACGGCGGCATGTTGGAGGCGATCATCACCCCGATGACCGCCTGAGCGCCGTTGAACGCCAGCTTCGGCATGCGGAAACTCATGCCCGACAACGCCATGGCGATTGCCATTGCCATCGGGCCGAGCAGCAATGCGGCCGGCAGATGCAGGAGTTCGAGAAGCCAGCCGATAAGCAGCGAGCCTGCCACAAGGACCAGCCAGCGCGCCGCCGGCGGCAGGGCCGCGGCCTGCCTCAGCCAGCGGTGGTTTGAGGACACGTCGTCGGGCTCCTCGGATATCGGGCGATCAGTCAAGTGAGAGGTCCGCGGTTGTTGTTACGCGTGCGATGCGAGGGAAGATGAACTTGAAGGCCATCTCGTGCAATTCGGCCGAAACGCCGGTCGAGGCATCCTCGATAACGACCATGTTATAGCCATGCTCCCAACCGGCGCGGACCGTCGATTCGACACCGAAATTGGTGGCGATGCCGGCGACCACGACGGTTCGAATGCCGCGACGGCGAAGCTTGACGTCGAGATCGGTACCGTGGAAGGCACCCCATTGATGCTTGGTCACGATGAGATCTCCCGGCTGCTGCAGGCCTTCGGCCAGCACCGTCCAGTCCTCCGGATAGTCGCGACCGGCAGCGGCATCGGTGAGGCCGCGCGGCGCATCGCCGAAGTCCGGGCCGAAATCGACATTGACCAGAACCACCGGCGCATTTGCCTTGCGGAAGACATCCGCCAGCTGGCGGCCTCTGGCGAGAACATCGGCGCTGGCATGCGGCGCCGTATTCATGGCGAGAATACCCTTCTGCAGATCGATGAGAACAAGCGCGGTGGTTTTGGGATCGAGTGCGAGCATGTGACGTCTTTCGCAAATTCGGGTCGGATGCGTGCAAGATGAACAACAGGCCGGATCGGCAGGGCGGCGCGGGATAATCCCGCGGCGGGATGACGAGAGGTCTGCATCATGTTATGCGAGGATGTACTCGCATAACTCCTATTTGAGGATCGCCTCGCAAATGTCAACCGCGAAGCCGCCAAAGGCGGTGGAACCCAAGCGTAAACGTGGTCACGAACGGGTGGCGGCCATCGTCGAAACCGCGATCGGCCTGTTCGCCACGCTTGGCTATCGAGCCGTGACCATGTCGGAAGTGGCCGCACAATCGGGCACGGCGATCGGCTCGCTTTACCGCTTCTTCCCGACAAAGGATGCGCTCGCCCAGGCGATCATGGACCGGTATGGCGCGCATCTGACCGACGAGCTGGAAAAGGTGGTGGCGATTGCCGCAAGCGCATCGGCTCGCGAGGTTGCCCGGGCACTGGTGGCGATGATGCGCGGGCTTCAGACGGAGAGGGCGGCGGCTCTTGTTCTGGCCGATGCCCGCGAGGACGGTTCGCTTCGCCGCGCCGGCCTGCGCCGCCAGATGCTGGAGAAGCTGACGGCTGTGCTGGCGCTCGTCGATGGCAGCTCGATACCGTCCGATGTCGATCAGCGCGCCTGGATGCTGCTCTATGCATTGAAAGCGATAAGACAGTTCGACCAGGAACATCCGGCGCTGTCGAAACGGCTGGTCGATGACGCCTGCCTGCTGATCGAGCCGCTTGTGGCAGCCGGTCTCACGAAAGCCGGATGAGGAAGGGCAACCCCTTCATCGCGTGGCTGACCCTCCGCGCATCTGCCGGCGGATGAGATAGGCGAGGGCGGCGAGGATGACTGCAATCGCGGCGATGGCGATCAGCATATGGAGATGCAGCTTCAATCGCCCGAACAGCATCTCCACCGCATTGCCGAACAGATAACCGATCGTGGTGATCAGCACTGCCCAGACCACGGCCGCGATGAAATTGAGGATCACGAAGCGAAGCGCCGGCACGGAACTTAGGCCGATTGCAATCGGGCTGACCGTTCGCATGCCATAGATGAAGCGAAAGGCGAGGATGAAGCCGGTCGGATGGGCTTCGAGAAGCTGACTGACCTTCTGTGCCGCATCGGTTTTCAGGAAGCGTTGAACCAGTGCCAGCCGGTTGGCATAACGCCCGGCGAAGAACCACGCCTGATCCGCCGCAAATGAACCTATTGCTGCAGCCGCCGCCGCTTCCCACCAGGACATGAAATGCCGGTGAGCGAAAATTCCGCCAAGAAATACCGCCGTCTCGCCTTCGAAGGCTGCCCCCAGAAACACGGCGAGCACGCCATATTGGGAAATCAGATGTTCAAGCGAGAAATGTTCGAACGGCAAGGACAAGTCTCCGGCATGGTGTGATGTTTCAGGTCTGCGTCATCAAGTTAGGGGAGCCGCAGCCAAAGTCATGCCGGATCTTATCGCGCCGTGCTTTCTTCACTCCGGCAGCCGGTAATCGACGAACCGGTTCTCGCGCACGACGAACAGGCGACCGCTGTCGGTCGTTTCGGGCGAAGCGAGCGGCAGGATTTTTGCGGCGACCTCTGAAGGATGCGGCAGGGTTTCCGGGTCTTCGCCAGGCATGGCCTGGGCGCGCATGGCAGTGCGGGTGGCGCCCGGGTTGACCATGTTGATCTTCAGCGGCGTATGCGCCATTTCTTCGGCCCAGATCCGGCCCATGGTCTCGACCGCCGCCTTCGACATCGCATAAGCGCCCCAGAACGCGCGGGGATTGGTCGCGACACCCGAAGAAAGCAGGATCGCGCGGCCAGCGTCGGACTTGACGAGCAGTGGCTCCAGCGACCGGACCAGCCGCCACATAGAGGTGACATTGGTGGTCATGACGCGATCGAAGGTCTTCGCCTCGACATGGGCTACCGGTGCGATGACACCGAGAATGCCGGCATTGGCAACGAGAATGTCGAGCTTGCCCCAGCGCTCATAGATCGATGCCCCCAGCCTGTCGATCGCTTCCATGTCGGAAAGATCGAAGGGGACGAGCGTCGCCGAGCCGCCGGCAGCCTTGATCACGTCATCCAACTCCTCCAGCCCGCCGACCGTGCGAGCGCAGGCAATCACATGCGCGCCCGCCTTTGCCAGTTCGATTGCCGTGAAATAGCCGATACCGCGCGATGCGCCGGTTACAAGCGCAATCCTGCCCTTGAGGTCAATCGTCATGTCCCGCTCCCTGTCCCTTGTCATTGCGGCAAAAAAGAAGGCCGCGTTTCCGCAGCCTTCTAAAGCGTTTATCCGATATTGGAAACGGGTGCGGCAGCTTGCCTCACCCGTTCCTTAAGGCTCAGCCGTTGCTTGCAAGCAGCGAGACCTTGCGGCCCACAGCTTCACCGTCCTTGTCGAGAAGACGGGTCGGGTAGTCGCCGGTGAAATAGTGGTCGGTGAACTGCGGACGTGCGTCATTGCGATCCTCGCCGCCGACGGCCTGGTAGAGGCCGTTGATCGACAGGAATTCAAGGCTGTCACAACCGATGTATTTGCACATCGCTTCCAGGCTTTCATACTGGTTGGCGAGCAGCTTTTCCCGATCCGGCGTATCGATGCCGTAGAAGTCGGGATAATAGATCATCGGGCTGGCAACGCGCAGGTGCACTTCCTTGGCGCCGGCATCGCGGATCATCTGCACAATCTTCAGCGACGTGGTGCCGCGAACGACCGAATCGTCGACCAGCACGACGCGCTTGCCTTCGATCATCGCCCGGTTGGCCGAATGCTTCAGCTTCACGCCGAAAGCGCGGATCTGCTGCGTCGGCTCAATGAAGGTACGGCCGACATAATGGTTGCGGATGATGCCGTATTCGAACGGAATGCCGCTCTGTTGAGCATAACCGAGCGCCGCCGGCGTGCCGCCATCGGGAACCGGCACGACGACATCGGCATCGACCGGAGCTTCTTTGGCGAGATTGATGCCCATGTTCTTGCGCGCGACATAAACCGAGCGGCCGCCGACGACCGAATCCGGACGGGCGAAATAGACATATTCGAACAGGCAGAGGCGTTCCGGCTGGCCGTTGCCGGCCTTGCGGGCGTCGATCGAGATCGAGCCATCCGGCTGGATTTCGCAGATGATGACTTCGCCGTTCTCGACGTCACGGACGAATTTTGCGCCGATAATGTCGAGTGCGCAGCTTTCCGACGCGAAGATCGGCTTGCCGTCGAGTTCGCCCATGACCAGCGGGCGGATGCCGGTGGGATCGCGGGCGGCGATCAGCTTGGTGCGGGTAATCGCCACCATCGAATAACCGCCTTCCATCTGGCGGATAGCATCGATAAAGCGGTCGGCCGTCGATGTATAGCGGGAGCGGGCGATGAGGTGGAGGACGACTTCGGTATCGGAGGTCGACTGACAGATGGCGCCACCGGCGATCAGCTGACGGCGAAGCGTCAGGCCGTTGGTGAAGTTGCCGTTATGGGCAATCGCGATACCGCCGACTTCCAGTTCGGCAAACAGCGGCTGCACGTTGCGGAGCGCCACTTCGCCGGTCGTCGAATAACGGACGTGGCCGATGGAGATGTTGCCCGGCAGCTTCGCCAGCGTCGCCGGGTCCGTATAATGGTCGCCGACGAGGCCCATGCGGCGTTCCGAATGGAAGCGCAGGCCGTCGAAGGAAACGATACCGGCGGCTTCCTGGCCACGATGCTGAAGGGCATGCAGACCAAGTGCCGTCAGCGTTGCCGCATCCGGATGGCCGAGAATGCCGAACACGCCGCATTCTTCATGCAGCGTATCGTCTTCCCATTCGTTGGAATGGTTGATGTCGAAGGATTGTGAAGCCGACTGGTCCATCGTGAGCCTGTGCCCTTGATCTTAAAATGGAAAGGCCGGCCGGGGAATTTCGTCCCCGGTGCCAGCCCGCTCTCTACCTGAATTCAAGTCATACCACAAATGGTGACGAATTGCGCTGCATCAAGCGCAACACAGCGTCAATTATTTGTTTGAGGTGCGTCGCCTACCGGCGGCAGTTCCTGGCCGGGCTGAACATCGGCCGGCGCTTCTTCCTTGCCGGTGATGCGGGCACGGATCTGCGGTTCGATATCCTCGGGCAATACGGCTTCCAGACGGCCGACAAGCGTATCGAGGAAAGGCTTCGACTTGGCGTCCACCACCCAGGTCGGCTGCGCCTTGACCGGCACCAGCCAGTTCCAGAAGGCGGTGGCGATGACGAGCAGCAGGATGCCGCGGGCAGCCCCGAAGAGGAAACCGAGCGTGCGGTCCAGCGCGCCGATGCGGCTGTCTATGATGAAATCGGCAATCCGCGACGTGATGAAGGAGATCACGATCAGTGCGATGAGAAAGATCACGCCGGCAGACGCGGCAATCGCGATGCGGTGATCGGACGTGTATTTTTCCGCGTAAGGCACGGCCAGCGGATAAAGATAATAGGCGGCGGCAACCGAGCCGGCCCAACTGGCGATCGACAGCACTTCGCGGGAAAAGCCGCGGACCATGGCAAGCACCGCAGAAAACAGGGTGACGCCGATGACAACACCGTCGAAGATCGTAATGGGCATGTAAACTCTACTCCAGAACCTGCCGTTCCACACCTGCCGGGGGAGCCGGCATTTTCGCCCGGCATTCCAGCATTGGGCGCAGTGTCTTACATCAGCCAACTCATTAACGGAAGATCAATCATCTTCTCCGGCATTTTCATGGCCTTTCCCCAGTTTCTTGGCGGATCCGGCAATGCGGGCGACAAGATCGGGAAGGTCCTCGATCATCGTCCAGCGCGCGCTGCCATTCTTCGGCAGTTCCGCCGAAGTGGCCGGCAACATCGCGCCGGCAAAACCGAGCTTTTCCGCTTCTTTCAGGCGCTGTGATGTCTGAGATACGGGGCGAACGGCGCCTGAAAGGCTGATTTCGCCGAAGAAAACACAATCGGCAGGCAGGGCCGTGCCGGCGAGCGAGGAGACGAGTGCAGAAGCAATGGCCATGTCGGCTGCCGGTTCCGAAATGCGATAGCCGCCGGCAACGTTGAGGTACACATCGTGTTGACCGAGCCTGACCCCGCAATGAGCTTCGAGCACGGCAAGGATCATTGCGAGACGCGAACTATCCCAGCCGACCACAGCGCGGCGCGGCGTGCCAAGTGAAGTGGCCGCCACCAGCGCCTGCACCTCGACCAGAACCGGTCGCGTGCCTTCCATGCCGGCGAAGACGGCTGCCCCCGGAGATTTGGCATTGCGCTCGCCGAGAAACAGTTCGGACGGGTTGGAGACATCGCGCAATCCGTTATCGGACATTTCGAACACGCCGATTTCGTCGGTCGGTCCGAAGCGGTTCTTCACTGTGCGCAGGATGCGGTAGTGATGGCCGCGATCGCCCTCGAAATAAAGCACGGCATCGACCATGTGTTCGACGACGCGCGGTCCGGCGATCTGGCCTTCCTTCGTCACATGCCCGACGAGAACCATGGCCGCTCCCGTCTGCTTGGCAAAGCGGATCATCGCCTGCACACCGGTGCGCACCTGGGTAACGGTGCCGGGAGCGCTGTCGGCCGTATCACTCCAGAGTGTCTGGATGGAATCGATGATGACGAGATCGGGGCGCTTGCCTTCGGAAATCGTGGCAAGGATGTCTTCCACATTGGTTTCCGCGGCAAGCAGCACATCCGAATCCGCCGCGCCGAGGCGCTGTGCACGCAGGCGCACCTGCGCAACCGCTTCTTCGCCCGATACATAGATGATCCGGTGGCCGCGGCGCGAAAGGGCGGCGGCTGCCTGCATCAAAAGCGTCGACTTGCCGATGCCCGGATCGCCGCCGATCAGCACCGCCGAACCGCGCACGAAGCCGCCACCGGTGGCGCGGTCGAGTTCGGAAATGCCGGTGAAGATGCGCGGAGCCTGTTCGGTCTCGCCCGACAGAGTGGTCAGCGCCACTGCGCGGCCCTTTTTCGGCGCCTTGCCGGGGCCGCCGCCGATGCCGCCCATCGGGTCTTCCTCGACGATCGTGTTCCACTCGCCGCAGCCATCGCACTTGCCGGCCCAGCGGCTGTGGACCGTGCCGCAGTTCTGGCACACGAATTGGGTTTTGGTTTTTGCCATAGATTTGATCGCCGCCTTGAATACCTTGGATACCCGCAAGAACAAAAGCGGAACCAATGGCCTTTTAAGCGAAACTGGCAGGTGATGACAAGACGGCGGTGATATCAATCGTCCGGATAAATGTAGCGCCGTTCATAACGCAGCCCGAGCGCAGTCAGAAGTTCGTAACCGATCGTGCCGCCGGCGCGTGCGGTGTCGTCGAGCGCAATGTTGGGGCCGAACAGTTCGATATAGTCACCGGTGCGGATTTCGTTTTCGGGAACGTCGGTCACGTCGAAGATCGTCAGATCCATCGTGACCCGGCCGATCACGGGCACGCGCCTGTTGGCGATGAAGCCGAAAGCGCCGGGTGCGCCGCCAGCCCGAAGCGGTACGCCGGAACCGGACAGCGAACGCAGGTAGCCGTCGGCATAACCGGCCGACACAACGGCAAGCCTGCTGTTGCGCGACAGCTGATGGGTGGCGCCGTAGCTGACGGTCGAACCGGACGGCGCATCACGGATCTGGATGATGCGTGCCTCCGCCTTGGCCACGGGTTTAAGCGCCTTCATGCCGTTGACCGCCTCGCCGCCATAGGCGGCAATGCCGGGACGGGTAAGGTCGAAGTGATATTCCGGGCCGAGAAAGATGCCTGCGGAAGCAGACAGACTTGTCGGAACGCCTTCGAAAGCCGCAGCAACCCGTTGGAAAGACTCAAGCTGTGATCGGTTGAGCGGCGAGGCCGGCGAATCGCCGCTGTGAAGATGCGACATGACGAGAACGGGTGAGAAACTTGCTGGCCGCGAGACATCCTCGGCAAAGGCGATCGCTTCTTCCGCTGGAAGGCCGAGCCGGTTGAAGCCGGTATCGATATGCAGCGCACAGGGATGGTCGCCATGTTCGGCGGTGACCGACATCCAGAAGGCCAACTGTTCCTCGGAGATGATCACCGGGACCAGATCGTTTTCGTAAAACATCCGTTCCTGGCCCGGCCATATGCCGGAAAGCACGTAGATGCGGGCATCCGGCGCGTAGGTGCGCAAGGTTACGCCTTCCTGCACCGCGGCGACGAAGAAATCCCGTGCGCCGGCTTCATAGAGCGCGGTACCGCAGTCCTCAAGCCCGAGACCATAGGCATCCGCCTTGACGACTGCGGCGGTTGAAGCCTTTCCACAGCGGCGCGCCATTTCCTTCCAGTTGTCGACAAGTGCGCCGAGATCGACCGTCAATCTCACGGGCGCGATATCGAAATCATCCGGATAGGTTTCGTCGCTGTCAAAATCGGTCTGTTCTGTCATGGCGGTCTCAATTGAATATGCTTTTGAAAGGCGGAGTGGCCGATCCTAACCTTTTTGCCGGCTGGAAAAAGGCCGCGGGTGAAGAATAAGGTTCTCCGTACAGGCTTTTGACACCACAATAATAGTGCAGCAATCCTAGGATCGGTGTCCGGCTGCGACAGCCGGACGGCTTCATATCCCGTGCGCAGAGGCGTAGCTTAGATGCTGTATCTGAACCGCATACGAAGGCGCTCCATGGCTGTACCCGGTTCCAGGCAGGAACTTCTTGCGGCGGTCTCCACGACCTTCAACAGGCTTTGGGACGATCTTGCCCGCGTTCAGAAGGCCCGGGCGAGGGAGGCATCTATGCAAGGCCACATGGCAGGCTCGATGATGAGCCCGGCCGATCTCGTCGCATACCTCATCGGCTGGAACGAACTGGTGCTGAAATGGCTCGATCGGGATGACCGGGGGGAGGCGGTCGATTTTCCGGAGACGGGGTTCAAGTGGAACGAACTGGGGCCGCTTGCCCAAAAATTCTATGCAGACCATGACGCACTGGACTGGCCCGAGCGGTTGGAACGACTGAGGACGGTGAAAGAGCAACTGGTCTCGACAATCAGCAACCGGTCAGATGACGAGCTTTACGGCAAGGGCTGGTACGGCAAGTGGACCAAGGGGCGCATGATCCAGTTCA
The DNA here is from genome assembly GCF_014201355.1 of Aliirhizobium wenxiniae. Lineage (GTDB taxonomy): Bacteria > Pseudomonadota > Alphaproteobacteria > Rhizobiales > Rhizobiaceae > Neorhizobium > Neorhizobium wenxiniae. The sequence goes on along the minus strand of NZ_JACHEG010000002.1, from coordinate 298,117 downwards.
ACACCGCGTCGCCCTATGCCAATGCAAGGGCGCGCATTCGCAAATGGCTGAAGGCCCAGGAGTGCGCGTAGCAACGCCGATGACCCAGTCTTGCTGCATGCGACCCTATGACAGCGGTAGATTGGTGCGATTTCGGCTGCGGTTGTTTGCTGCCTCTGCGGGAAATTGCTACCCCATTCCCGCACATGGTGCGGCCGACATCCGTTGACCGCATGGGAACAAGGGCAGCATCTGTTGAACCCGACCGCCCCCGCGACTGTGAGCGGCGAGCTTTGCGAAACACCACTGTGGCCTCGCGCCATGGGAAGGTTCGACAAGGCATCGACCCGTGAGTCAGGAGACCGACCGTGTGCATCTTATCAATCAACGACCGTCGGGTGTGACGGACAGGAGCACACATGCATATCGAACCGGGCCTCGTAGACGGGGCCAAAATCATTCTGAGCTACGCCACTGCAGCAGGGGCGGGGCTTTTTACCTTGAAGCTGGCAAAGGATACGATTCGGCAACAGGGTCTCGCATCATTGGCCGCGCGTACGGCCATCACCGCTGCAGCAGTCTTTTCCTTCTTCGAACTTCTGCCGCATTATGCGGTCGGCGTGTCCGAGGTGCATTTCATTCTCGGATCGACATTGTTCCTGCTGTTCGGCGCAGCACCGGCGGCGATCGGGCTGGCACTTGGTCTGGCGATACAGGGACTGTTCTTTGCGCCGGCCGACCTGCCGCAATACGGAATGAACGTCACAACATTGCTTGTACCGCTGTTTGCGGTGAAAGCCTTGGCTGATCGTATCATCGCGCCGGGAACCGCATACGTCGATCTCACCTATCTGCAGGCGCTCAAACTATCCACCGCCTATCAGGCCGGTGTCGTCGCATGGGTCGCGTTCTGGGCCTTTTATGGTGCCGGTTTCGCAAGCGAAAATCTCATGGCGATCGGCACGTTCGGCATTGCCTATATGTCGGTCGTGCTGATCGAGCCGCTGGCTGATTTGGCCGTGCTTGCCATCGCCAAGACCCTGAATGCTCTGAACGGTTCAGGCTTCGTTACACGACGGCTCTACAACGCGGCCTGAGCCAGCCCGCGACTTGCAGCCTCGCCGGTGTAATGCCGGCGAGGCCGTTCGATCACGGCTCTTCGTATTGGGTGAAGCTCGGTTCGGCGAGGTCCGCAAAGCGGGTGAATTCGGACTGGAAGGCGAGCTTGACAGTACCGGTCGGTCCGTGACGCTGCTTGGCGATGATGACGTCGGCCGTGCCCTTCACGCGTTCCATCTGCGCTTCCCATTCCGGGTATTTCGGATCGGCAAGATCCCGCGGCTCCATGTTCTTTACATAATATTCCTCACGGAACACGAAGAGCACGACGTCGGCGTCCTGCTCGATCGAGCCGGATTCACGAAGGTCGGAGAGCTGCGGGCGTTTGTCTTCACGGCTTTCGACGCCGCGCGACAGCTGCGACAGCGCGATGATCGGCACGTTGAGTTCCTTGCCGAGCGCCTTCAGACCTGTGGTGATCTGGGTGATTTCCTGCACGCGGTTTTCGCCCGACTTGCCCGAACCGGTCATCAGCTGGATATAGTCCACCACCAGGCAATCGAGGCCGCGCTGACGCTTCAGGCGGCGGGCACGGGCGGAAAGCTGGGCGATCGAGATACCACCGGTCTGGTCGATAAACAGCGGCACCTTCTGCATCATTTGGCTACAGGCCACCAGCTTCTCGAAATCGGCCTCGGTAATGTCACCACGGCGGATTTTTGACGACGACACTTCCGTCTGCTCGGAGATGATACGGGTGGCCAGCTGTTCTGACGACATTTCGAGCGAGTAGAAGCCGACGACGCCGCCATTCTTGGCCTTGAATGAGCCATCGGGGGCGATTTCCTGCTCGTAAGCCGCGGCGATGTTGTAGGCAATATTGGTAGCAAGCGAGGTCTTGCCCATGCCGGGGCGCCCTGCAAGCACGATCAAGTCGGAACGCTGCAAGCCGCCCATCTTGCCGTCGAGCGACATGATGCCGGTGGAAATACCGGAAAGCTGACCGTCGCGCTCGAATGCCTGGCCCGCCATGTCGATGGCGATCGCCACGGCATCATTGAACGACTGGAAGCCGCCGTCGTAACGGCCTGTTTCCGCCAGTTCGAACAGGCGGCGTTCGGTATCCTCGATCTGGCTTTGCGGCGGCATGTCGAGCGGCGCATCATAGGCGATGTTGACGACATCCTCGCCAATGGTGATCAGCGCCCGGCGAAGCGCCAGGTCGTAGATCGCCCGACCGTAGTCTTCCGCATTGATGATCGACACCGCATCGGCGGCAAGGCGTGCGAGATACTGCGCGACAGTCAGATCACCCACCTTGTCATCGGCCGGAAGAAAGGTCTTCAGCGTGATCGGGTTGGCGGTCTTGCCCATGCGGATAATGTCGCCGGCAACCTCGTAGATCTTGCGATGCAGCGGTTCGTAGAGATGCGGCGGCTTCAGGAAGTCCGAGACGCGGTAATAGGCATCGTTGTTGACCAGAATCGCGCCAAGCAGCGCCTGCTCCGCCTCGATATTGTTCGGCGCTTCGCGATAATGCGGCGCTGCATCCTTGTTGCTGAGCGACCCCATGTTGCGCGGAACTTCGTTCATGATCTTCTACCCGTCCTGTCCGTTCAAGGTCTCGGTTCTAGTGATAACTGGACCGCCCCGAAACCGTGCATTTTGCCTTCGGATGTTACCCACAGATATCCACAGCGAGCGTTATTTACGCGAAACAAAAAACACAATGAAACGACGAATCCGGTTGACTGTGCCTCATTCGGGCCGACGTCGCAGGAGTGGCGCGAACAGTCCGCGACTCACCGGAGCAAGCACTATCCTACCCGGAAAAAGAGACAAAAAAACGCCCGGCCTTTGAGAGGCCGGGCGCCATCGCAGACGGATCTGCGAAATGTCTATTATTCGTCGTCGCCGTCGCGGTCAGCTTCCGGATCGAAGAAGTCTTCCGGACGCAGTGCGTCTTCGTCAACGCCGTAGATGGCGTCAGCGGAGGTGAGGCTTTCGCCCTGGGCCTGACGCTCAGCTTCTTCAGCCGAACGTGCAACGTTGACCGAGATCTGGATCTCGACTTCCGAATGCAGGTGCAGGGTGACTTCGTGCAGGCCGATAGCCTTGATCGGGTGGTTCAGGTCGACCTGGTTGCGGCCGACGTTGAAGCCTTCTGCAGCCAGTGCGTCCATGACGTCGCGAGCAGCAACAGAACCGTAGAGCTGACCGGTTTCGCCAGCCGAACGAACGATGACGAAGGTCTTGCCGCCCAGAGCGTCGGCAACCGTCTGGGCTTCGCCCTTGCGCTCGAGGTTACGGGCTTCGAGCGTTGCGCGCTCGTTTTCGAAGCGCTTCTTGTTGGCTTCGTTGGAGCGAAGTGCCTTGCCCTGCGGCAGCAGGAAGTTACGAGCGTAACCGTCGCGAACCTTTACGGTTTCGCCCATCTGGCCGAGCTTCGGTACGCGTTCAAGCAGGATGACTTGCATGTTAGAGTTCCTTTCTAGTTCTCAATTGTCTGGATTGGTTGTGTTCTGATCCGTGCCGCCCTTTGCCGGCGTCAGCGCAATGGTCCGGCGGGTGTCCGTGAGACCGAAAGCGAGGATCGCGAAGGCAGGAATGACGAGCATGGAGGAGAGGTATGCGAGCACGAGGACCGGCAGGCGCCAGTCCTTGCCCTGACTGCGGAAATGGATGGCGGCGAAACCCGACATCAGGAAACCTGCGCCGAAGGTACCGCAGATTGTGGCGCCGACCATTGCAGGTACGCCGCCCAAGAAGGTCATGACGATGCCGGCGAGAAAAATGTAGATCGCATGGCGGTTCATGCGCAGTGCCGACGGCATGTCTTCACGCGGGCGAAGCGCGCGGCCCGAGCGCGAGACGATGCGTACGGCGAAATAGAAGGCTGCAAACAGCAGGATCACCCATATGCCGCCCTGAACCATCGGCAACGTGAGCAGCATCGTGCCCTTCAGGTGCCCGATATCGGCAACGGTGAGTGACAGGCCAGGTTCCTGGGTCTGCAGTGCGGAGCCGAGCACGTCGACGATCTGCCCGACAAGTTCCGGTCCGTAACCGATGGCGACGCCAAGCGCGATGACGGCGATCGTCACCAGACCGCAAAGATGCAGCAGGATATCTGAGATCGGATACCAGGCGAGCAGGTTGTCAGGCCCGCCGAGTTCGGAAGCCGGGCGCGCCAGATTGGCGAGATGCGACAGCCAGCCGGCCGGGATCAGCGTGAAGATCGCCATGGTGACGGCAAAGATCGGCGAGATGAGAACTGCGCCGAGAATCCCCGACGTAACGATGCCGGTAATTGCTGCGCGGTTGCCCCAGCCAAGGCCGGCGATGAAGATCGGAAGAGCAGAGGCGGCATAAAGAACGGCTGCAAAAGACGATTGCGTGCCGGCACCCATCACGAGGAGGGTGGCAACGACGCCGGCCAGAATGCCGGTGGGCAGCACTGTCTGTGTCTTGTTCATTATTCTCTCGCTGTCCTGCCAGATCAAGCAGTTAGGGGACGGGCCTGAATCATTTTGACAGGCACTTCATCCCCAACATGGGGTTTGCAGTTCGTTTCCGATCCGCGCCCAACGCGGAAGGGAGAATGAGCAACTGACCTACTGATTAAAAGTCAGTTGCTCTTTGTCGAGCCACTTAGAGCATCTGCCTTCTAAGCAGTTGCTCTATGCAGAATTACGATACGACGTACGGCAGCAGGCCGAGGAAACGGGCGCGCTTGATGGCCTGGGCCAGTTCGCGCTGCTTCTTCTGGGAAACTGCGGTGATACGCGAAGGAACGATCTTGCCGCGCTCGGAAATGTAGCGCTGCAGGAGACGAACGTCCTTGTAGTCGATCTTCGGTGCGTTTGCGCCCGAGAAGGGGCAGGTCTTGCGACGACGATGGAAAGGACGGCGTGCCGGGGACGAGGATACGTCAGCCATTGTGTTTTCTCCTTAGACCCAGAATTAGGATTCGCGCGGAGCGGACGGGCGCGGTGCGCGCTCGAAGCCGCCTTCACGCGGAGGACGATCGCCGAATTCGCGGCGCGGGCCACGGTCGCCGAAGTCACGGCGCGGGCCACGATCGTCACGCGGACGGTCGTCACGGTCGCGCTTCTGCATCATTGCAGACGGACCGTCTTCGTGCTTCTCGACAGCAAGCGTCATGTAGCGAAGAACGTCTTCGTTGATGCGCATCTGACGTTCCATTTCGTGCACGGCAGCAGCCGGAGCATCGATGTCCATCAGAGCGTAGTGAGCCTTGCGGTTCTTCTTCATGCGGTACGTCAGGGACTTGAGGCCCCAGTTTTCGACGCGCCCGACCTTGCCGCCGTTAGCTTCGATGACACCCTTGTACTGTTCGACGAGGGCATCAACCTGCTGAGCGGACATATCCTGCCGGGCAAGGAATACGTGTTCGTAAAGAGCCATGTAAGCTTTGCCTTTTCTTGCGGTTGTTTTGCACCCGGTTTCGGCGGCTAAGCCTCAACGACTGCTCCTGATGACCAAAAGGCCGGCAAGAAAAGTTGTTGTTTCGAGACGGTCGAGAGCGGAGACACGGGAGGCCGGAACGCTTTCGTCCCTGAGGTTCACCTGAGCGAACCTGCCCTCCGTACAGCCACCAGCCAGAAGACCGGGTGTTTCGAACAGGGCGGCTTATACGGATTTTTGCGGGAAAGGCAAGAGCTGTTGAATTCAAGCTCGCGGTAATAGTTCCTTTGACAGAAATAACGCATAGGTTGTATTTAAGTTATTGGTCAAAATTATTTGACCTGTTTTGCTGAGGGAGTTGGGGACATGACTAACTTGCAGGCACTTCTGGACAACCCGATAAAGTGGAAAGGCTGGACGACGGACGGAGATCTTCTGTCGCTGTTATCCGATCTTCAGGCAAATATTCTCAAGGGACATGGGCGCGACCATACGCAGAATATATTTTTAAGTTTCGACGGCATGGCGCCAATGCAGGTCTCGGGGCTTTTGCGAGATCTCTCCTTCGTTACCACATCGGCGCTGGAGCAGTTGCGCGAAGCGGAGGCATTCGGTGTGGCCAAAGTGAGCGGCGGGGCTGTGGTCTGCGTGATGCTGAGCGCTGCGGGATATGCCAAGCTCGGAATTTCCGGCAGCAATATTCCCGGCGACCATGCCTTTCGCGCCGGCATGAGGGTGAGGGGAAGACTCGACGCGATGACGTTTTCGACCATCTCCGGTCCGTTTCCGTCGATCAATGACCCGGATAGCCAGGATTGGGAAACCGGCCAGGCATGGGATCCAGCCAATAGCGCTCCGGATGCGATGGTGCTGATTGCAGATGATGACGCGGCTCTCGTCGATCTGTACGCGGAAAACCTGAACGAGGTTTTCATGACGCGAGGCGCCACTGTTCTCGGGAGGGACATTGGACTGGCGCAGCGGCGAATACAGCCGGGCGGAGATGAAAAGGGGGAGGGAATTGAGCATTTCGGCTATGTTGATGGGCGCAGCCAGCCGCTGTTTTTGGCAGAGGATTTTCTCGACGATGACGGCAAGCCGAAACGCGTGGGTGCCTGGATTGAAGAATTCAAACCGTCGCAGTTCATCGTGCCTGATCCCGGCAATCCGACGACATTCTCCTGTGGCAGCTATTTCGTTTACCGCAAGCTGGAGCAGAATGTGAAGAAATTCAAGGAGCAGGAGGAGGAACTGGCCGATAGGCTTGGCCTGGCCGATGACGCTAGAGAGCGTGCAGGCGCGCTCGTGGTCGGGCGCTTCGAAGACGGGACGCCTGTCGTCCTGTCCGACAGGCCGGTGGTTGGTGTCGCTCCGACCAATGATTTCGATTACGAGGGGACAAATGGTCCGAAGTGTCCCTTCCGGGCCCATATCCGAAAGACCAACCCGCGCACGCCGGGCAGCAATTTCGTCCGTTCACGCATCATGGCGCGACGCGGCATAACCTATGGCGAGCGCGCGCCGCGACCGGAAGGCGCCGACTTTGCCGAAGATGACCGGCCTACCGGCGGTGTCGGCCTGCTCTTCATGGCTTACTTATATGGCTGATATCAACGAGCAGTTCGAGTTCACCCAGAGCGCCTGGGCCAACAATCCTGGCTTTCCGGAAGAGAATGTCGGTATCGATGTCGTCATCGGGCAATCACCTAACGCTCCGACAGACGAGCAGAATAAATGGCCGGACGAATGGCGGGTGCCGCCGAATGTTGCCACATTCGATTTCCAGCAGAGCGTTACGTTGATGGGCGGGGAGTATTTTTTCGCACCTTCCATCAGCTTCCTTCAGTCCTCGGGTGAATTCGTCGCACCAGCGCTGGTCGCCTGAGGTCCGGGCGAATTGCAAAGAGAAACGCCCCGGACCGAGCCGGGGCGTTTCATCGATTGGCGATACTCAGATAGGCATCGGGTAGTGCCGGTGAACTTCGGCGATATCGGCCGTTGCCTCGTCGGAAAGCGTGATGTCGGCGGCGCCGATATCGGCCTTCAACTGTTCCATCGATGTGGCGCCGATGATGACGGAAGCCATGAACGGACGCTTGAGGCAGAAAGCGAGTGCCATCTGCGCCGGATCGATTCCGTGTTTTGCGGCGACTTCGAGATAGGATTTCACTGCCGGTTCCTGCTTGGGCTGCAGGCGTCCGCCGAGATCCTTGTTGATCGTCGCGCGTGAACCTTCCGGACGGGCGCCGTTCAGGTATTTGCCGGTCAGAAGCCCGGCAGCGAGCGGCGAATATGCCATCAGGCCGACATCCCCGTGATGCGCGACTTCCGCAAGGTCGAGATCGAAGGTGCGATAAAGCAGATTATATTCGTTCTGGATCGAAGCGACGCGCGGCAGTGCCTTTTCTTCCGCCAGGCGCAGATATTGCATCGTACCCCACGCAGTCTCGTTGGAAAGGCCGATGGCGCGGATTTTGCCGGCCTTCACAAGGTCGTCCAGTGTCTGCAGCTTTTCCAGGATGTCGGCGACGGACTTTTCGCGGTCCTGCGTCGTCGCATCGAAATCCCAGGAATTGCGGAAATGATAGTGGCTGCGGTTCGGCCAGTGGATCTGGTAGAGATCGATATGGTCTGTCTGCAGGCGCTTGAGGCTGGCATCGACCGCCTCGCGAATGGTGGCAGCCTCGATCGGGCGGCCCTCACGGATATGCGGACGGCCGGCGCCGGCGATCTTGGTGGCGAGCACGATATCGTCGCGCTTGCCGCTCTTCTTCAGCCATGTGCCGATATACTGTTCGGTGCGGCCATAGGTTTCGGCGCTGACAGGCGTTGTCGGGTAAAGTTCAGCCGTATCGAAAAAGTTGACGCCGTGTTCGACGGCATAATCCATCTGGGCATGTGCTTCGGCTTCGGTGTTCTGGGTGCCCCAGGTCATGGTGCCGAGGCAGATTTCGGACACGGAAAAGTCTGTGCGGCCGAGTTTGTTATATTTCATCAATGCAGTCCTGGATGAGGAGGCCGGGAGGGAGGGGCCGAGGAGGAAAGGCAAGGCGGGGGACTTTAGCGCCCGGTTGATGAATCGCAAGGGCATCACGCGATCAACTTGTCTGCCCGGTCGCGATTTCGCTTCAAACGGCTTCGACAAACCACCGCTCCGGGCCGATTTGCTTTGGAATGGTAGGGCCGCCGCAGGGCGTCGCCCTTGACTCTCAAGGTTCAAATGTGAATGGAGAGGCAAAACATAAGGGAAGGATCGTCCCCCAATGAGCAATTCATCTAGCATTGCATTCACGTTCCCCGGTCAGGGCAGCCAGGCCGTCGGCATGGGCAAGGATCTCGCGGAAGCCTATCCGGAAGCCCGCGCGGTCTTCGAGGAAGTCGACGAGGCGCTTGGCCAGAAACTCTCCGACATCATGTGGAATGGCCCGGAAGAGACGCTAACGCTGACGGCAAACGCCCAGCCGGCGCTGATGGCTGTTTCGATCGCTACGATGCGGGTTCTCGAAGCGCGTGGTCTCGTACTGGCCGACAAGGTCGCTTATGTCGCCGGTCATTCGCTCGGTGAATATTCGGCGCTCTGTGCCGCTGGCACCTTCTCGCTGTCGGATACGGCGAAGCTTCTGCGCATCCGCGGTGATGCCATGCAGTCGGCCGTTCCGGTCGGGCAGGGGGCGATGGCTGCGATCATCGGCCTCGAACACTCCGATGTCGACGCAATCTGCGCCGAAGCGAAGGCTGAAGGCGTCTGCCAGATCGCCAACGACAACGGCGGTGGACAGCTCGTCATCTCGGGCTCCAAGGCGGCTGTCGAAAAGGCAGCAGCGCTTGCGACCGAAAAGGGCGCCAAGCGCGCCATCCTGCTCGCGGTCTCCGCTCCCTTCCATTCCGATCTGATGGCGCCTGCCGCCGACGCCATGCGTCACGCGCTCGCCAAGGTCGAGAAGAAGAGCCCGGTCGTGCCGGTCGTTGCCAATGTGCGCGCCGCTCCTGTTTCCGACGCAGAGGAAATCGCCCAGCTGCTGGTCACCCAGGTTACCGGCCAGGTCCGCTGGCGCGAAACTGTCGAGTGGTTCGGTCAGAACGGCGTGACCACGCTTTATGAAATCGGCTCCGGCAAGGTGCTGACGGGTCTTGCCCGCCGCATCGACAAGAATATCTCTGGCATAGCCGTCAACACCCCGGCCGATATCGACGCGGCAATCGCTGCCATTCTCGGCTGAAGAAAAGGATTTAAAGATGTTTGATCTGACCGGCCGTAAGGCTCTCGTTACCGGAGCTACCGGTGGCCTCGGCGAAGAGATCGCCCGCCTTCTCCACAAGCAGGGTGCAATCGTCGGCCTGCACGGCACCCGCGTCGAAAAGCTCGAAGCGCTGGCTGCAGAACTAGGCGAACGCGTCCATATCTTCCCGGCAAACCTTTCGGACCGCGCCGAAGTCAAGGCGCTCGGTGAGAAGGCGGAAGCAGAACTCGGCGGCGTCGATATTCTCGTCAACAATGCCGGCATCACGAAGGACGGCCTGTTCGTGCGTATGTCGGACGAGGACTGGGATGCGGTTCTGGAAGTCAACCTGACTTCGGTTTTCCGCCTGACGCGAGAGCTGACCCATCCGATGATGCGTCGCCGCCACGGCCGCATCATCAACATCACCTCGATCGTCGGCGTTACCGGCAATCCTGGCCAGACCAACTACTGTGCGTCGAAGGCCGGCATGATCGGCTTCTCCAAGTCGCTCGCCCAGGAAATTGCCACCCGTAACGTGACGGTCAACTGCGTGGCTCCGGGCTTCATCGAAAGCGCCATGACCGGCAAGCTGAACGACAAGCAGAAGGAAGCCATCATGGGCGCGATCCCGATGAAGCGCATGGGCGCCGGATCGGACATCGCAGCGGCGGTTCTTTATCTCGCTTCGGACGAGGCAGGCTACGTCACCGGCCAGACGCTTCACGTCAATGGTGGCATGGCAATGATCTGATTGCTGGGCTTTGTTCGTAAAACCAGTGGAGAACAAGGGTTCTGCGCTGTGGGAGGGAACAAATTCTGGCTTTTCGGAACAGTCAAACCGTGTTAATCGGGCCATGACTGTGAAAAGTCACCCTGAAATTCAGGTCGTCATATTGCGTGAGCAATGATGCACGGAACCGGAAAAGGGGTGGCGGGGTTTGCCGGCATCGGCACCCGATAAGGTGCAGTTGAAGGTTTAACAGGACGAGGATGCCTCAATGGGTATCCGGTGAAAGATAAAGGTCGAGGAAACCGACATGAGCGATATCGCAGAACGCGTTAAGAAAATTGTTATTGATCATCTCGGCGTTGATGCCGACAAGGTTGTTGAAGGCGCAAGCTTCATCGACGATCTGGGTGCGGATTCGCTCGACACCGTCGAACTGGTCATGGCGTTCGAAGAAGAGTTCGGCGTTGAAATCCCGGACGACGCTGCTGACTCGATCCTGACCGTCGGCGACGCTGTCAAGTTTATCGAGAAGGCACAGGCCTAATCGACGACATATATGGGACGATCGCCCGCGTTTCGCGGGCATCGATCTCACATGACGGCCCGCTAGTTCGGGCCGTTTCAGCAAATGGATCATGAAATACGGGGTGGGTTGTTGGCGATGAGGCGTGTCGTTATCACCGGTACCGGCATGGTATCACCGCTTGGATGCGGAACGGAAGTTACCTGGCAGCGTATTCTCGCCGGCCAGAGCGGTGCAAGACTGGTCACCGAATTTGAAGTTGACGATCTGCCGGCTAAGATTGCTTGCCGGATTCCGGTCGGCGATGGCTCCGACGGCACATTTAATGCCGATCAATGGATGGAGCCGAAAGAACAGCGCAAGGTCGATCCCTACATTCTTTACGGCATGGCCGCCGCCGATATGGCGCTGGAAGATGCCGGTTGGCATCCTCAGACGGATGAAGACCAGATCATGACCGGCGTGATGATCGGCTCGGGCATTGGCGGTCTCGAAGGTATTGTCGAGGCGGGTTATACGCTGCGCGACAAAGGACCGCGCCGTATCTCTCCCTTCTTCATTCCCGGCCGCCTGATCAACCTCGTCTCCGGGCAGGTTTCGATCAAGCACAAGCTACGCGGCCCGAACCACGCGGTCGTCACCGCATGTTCCACCGGTGCCCACGCGATTGGCGATGCCGCAAGGCTGATCATATTCGGCGATGCCGACGTCATGGTCGCCGGCGGCGCTGAATCTCCAGTCAGCCGCATCGGTCTTGCCGGCTTTGCCGCCTGCAAGGCGCTGTCGACCCAGCACAACGACAATCCGGAAAAGGCATCGCGTCCTTATGACCGCGACCGCGACGGTTTCGTCATGGGCGAGGGCGCAGGCGTTGTTGTTCTCGAAGAACTCGAACACGCTAAGGCGCGCGGCGCCAAGATCTATGCCGAAGTCGTCGGCTACGGTCTTTCGGGCGATGCCTATCACATCACGGCACCGTCGGAAGACGGCGATGGCGCTTTCCGTTGCATGACCATGGCGCTGAAGCGCGCCGGCCTGTCTGCATCGGACATCGACTACATCAACGCCCATGGTACCTCGACCATGGCCGACACGATCGAACTCGGCGCAGTCGAGCGTCTGGTCGGCAATGCGGCTTCGAAGGTTTCCATGTCGTCGACCAAGTCGGCGATCGGCCATCTTCTTGGTGCCGCCGGTGCCGTCGAAGCGATTTTCGCAACGCTTGCGATCCGCGACAACATCGTGCCGCCGACACTCAATCTCGACAATCCGGACGTTGAGACTGCAATCGATCTCGTGCCGCATCAGGCCCGCAAGCGTGACGTCAACGTCGCGCTGTCGAACTCCTTCGGCTTCGGCGGCACCAATGCGTCGCTCGTTCTGAAGCGTTACGACGCGTAATTGTGATCGCCTCCATCGTCGGCTGGACGTTACTGTCTGGCCGACATCATATTCTGAACCTGCTTTTTGCCGTATTGCTTGGCCAAACAGCGGGCAATGATTCCGATTAGTGCAAAGGGGGGTGCGGTTGAGCAATTCCGATAATGGTGGCGAGCTTCCGCCCAGCGGTGGCAATGCAGCCAACAACGGCAGCAGCCGCGGCCCGATCATTCCGAAATCACCGAACGAAGCCCTGAAGCCGGAACGCGTGCCGGATCCGCCGCGGCGTTCGAAAAAGGCGCGCAGCCAGGTCATCATCTTCTTCAACTTCGTGATGACGATGCTCGTGCTTGTGTGCCTCGCCGGCGCTGCGATCTTCTATTACGCGCTGTCCAGCTATCACAGCCCTGGCCCTCTGGCAGCCAATACCAATTTCGTCGTGCGCGAAGGCGCCGGCATTGCCGAGATCGCCACAAGCCTTGAGCGCAACGAGATCATCGAGGATGCACGGGTCTTCCGTTACGTTACCTCGGTCAATCTCGGTTACGCCGGTTCGGCCGAAAATCGCCGTAGCCTCAAGGCCGGCGAATATGAGATCAAGGCCCATGCCACGATGCAGGAGATCGCCGATCTTCTGGAATCCGGCAAGTCAATCCTCTATTCGATCTCGATGCCGGAAGGCCTGACCGTCCGCCAGATGGCGCTGAGACTGAGAGAGGACACAATCCTCGAAGGCAATCTTCCTGCCGACCTGCCGGCGGAAGGCACGCTTCGCCCGGATACCTACAAATTCTCCCGCGGGACGAACCGTTCCGAAATCCTGTCGCAGATGCACGCTGCCCAGCAGAAGCTGATCGACCAGATCTGGGAGCGCCGCGACCCGGACCTGCCGATCAAGACGAAGGAAGAGTTTGTCGTCCTGGCCTCGATAGTCGAGCGCGAGACCGGCAAGGATGACGAGCGCGCTCACGTCGCCTCAGTCTTCTTCAACCGGCTGCAGAAAGGCATGCGCCTTCAGTCCGATCCGACGATCATCTACGGCATCTTCGGCGGTGATGGAAAACCATCCGATCGCCCGATCTTCCGGTCCGACCTGCAGAAAGAGACGCCGTACAACACTTACAAGATCAAGGGGCTGCCACCGACTCCGATTTCCAATCCGGGCCGTGCGGCACTCGAAGCTGTTGCTAACCCGTGGCGCACCAAGGATCTGTATTTCGTTGCCGACGGCACCGGCGGTCACGTCTTTGCGCCGACGCTCGAAGAGCATAATGCCAACGTCAAGCGCTGGCGCAGGATCGAGGCCGAGCGCAAGGCAGGCACCGCTGCTGCAGCAAACGCGGCGGAAGAGGTTGTTGACGGCCAGCCGGACGGCGCGGACGCCGAAAGGCCGACAGGCAACTGACCAGGATTTTTGCCACCGCGCCAAGCGGTGGCACGCATATGGAGTAGATTGAATGACATTGCAGTCGATGACCGGTTTTGCCCGCAGCGAAGGTGTCAGCGGGCGCAGCCGCTTCGTCTGGGAGCTGCGATCGGTCAACGGCAAGGGGCTGGATGCACGTCTGCGCCTGCCGCCCGGGCTCGAGCGGCTGGAGCCGGACACCCGCCGCATGGTCGGTGAGGCCTTTTCCCGCGGCAATATCCAGGTATCCCTGTCGATCTCTGTAGACGAGACGCGCATGGAGGCCGTGGTCAATCGTGATGCGCTGGCGGCCGTACTTGCGCTGCGCGACGAGCTGAAGGATGTCATCGATCCGTCGCCGTTACGCCTCGATACGCTGATCTCGATCCGCGGTCTCGTCGATATCCGCGAGCAGGAAGACGGCGAGGATGCGCTTCTCGCCCGTGACGCCGCGATCCTGTCGGGCCTGACGACGGCCCTTACAAACCTCAAGCGCATGCGCGAGACGGAAGGGGCTGCACTGCGCGCCGTGCTCGCTGCACATGTGGCCCGTATCGCCGAACTGACCTATATCGTCGAGACCGATGCGTCGCGCTCGCCCGAAGAGATCGCACGCCGCCTGAACCAGCAGCTCGACCAGATCATGCAGGACAAGTCGGCTCTCGATCGCGACCGGCTTTATGCCGAAGTGGCCCTTCTGGCGACCAAGGCAGACCTGCGCGAAGAGATCGATAGGCTGAAGGGACATGTGGCCGCTGTCGGCGAGCTTCTGGAAAAGGGCGGTCCGATCGGCCGCAAGCTCGATTTCCTTGCACAGGAATTTAACCGGGAATCGAATACCATCTGTTCCAAATCCAATTCCGCTGCTGTAACGGCTGCAGGCATCGAACTGAAAGTCGTCATCGACCAGTTCCGCGAACAGGTCCAGAATCTGGAGTAAGAGATGAGCCCGGCCCCGACATCGTCAGACAAGGCAGATACGAAAATTGCCCGACGCGGGCTCATGCTCGTGCTGTCGTCTCCCTCCGGTGCCGGAAAATCGACGATCGCTGGCAACCTGCTCAGAGACGACCACAGTCTCGAAATCTCCGTTAGCGTCACGACACGCGCCAAGCGTCCGAGCGAAATTGCCGGCAAGCATTATCACTTCATCACCATCCCGCAGTTCGAGCGCATGCGCGACAATGGCGAATTGCTGGAATGGGCAGAAGTACACGGCAATTTCTACGGAACGCCGCGCGAGCCTGTGGAGCAGGCCATGGCCGAGGGCCGTGACATGCTGTTCGACATCGACTGGCAGGGCGCACTTCAGCTGCAGGAAAAGATGAAGGCCGACATCGTCTCGATCTTCGTCCTGCCGCCGACCATGACCGAGCTGCAGTCCCGCCTGCACCGCCGTGCGGAAGATTCGGAAGACGTGATCCGCACGCGGCTGCTGAACTCCCGCGCCGAGATCGAACACTGGCGCGAATACGATTACGTCATCGTCAACGACGATCTCGACGAGGCTTTCGGCCACGTCAACTGTATCGTCAACGCCGAGCGCGTCCGCCGCGACCGTCGTCATGGCCTGTTCGACTTTGTCGGCACGTTGCTGACCGAAGAGCCGAAGCTGTAGTCAGAGCGGCTTTCTGCCGGATATCGCAAAACGGTGCTGCAGCGTCGAGGCAAGGCCTTTGCGCGACAGAAGCCGGATACCGCGACTGCGGCGAATATCGGCAAGATCCGTCTCGATCCTGAGTTCGCCAAATCCGGTTGCCTTAAACAGCTTCACCGTATCATCCGCCCTGATCCCATCCTTGAAATGCACCTGACCGACAATCCGCTCGTGATGGTGCCATTGCTCCGGTGTCAGCAGGCTATGGCCGTCCTGCTGCTTGCCGAACACGCGGTCGAGCAGGGGGAGAAGCCTCTCCATCCAGTGCTTGCGGACGAAATCACCGTCGATGATCAGCAGGCGACCGCCGGGCTTGAGAATGCGCAGCCAGTCTGTGAATGCCTTTTCGGGATCGGTCAGTGTCCAGGCGAGATGTCGGGCGATGATGACGTCATAAGTACCGTCCGGCTCCATCGTCTCTTCCGCATCGCGCGTCAGAAACCGGATCGAAGCATTCGCCTCATCCGACTTGCGCCGGGCACGCGCCATCATCGGTTCGGTAAAGTCCAGTCCCGTCACCTTGAAGCCGAGGCCATGCATCAGCATTGTCATCACGCCAGTGCCGCAGGCGAGGTCGAGCGCCTTCCTGCCTTCGCCATCCCCGAGATGGCGGCGGATCAGATGGCTCCAGGCTTCGATCTCTGCATGTCTGGCGATGCCGTGGCCGGGGCTAAGGTCATAGGTCTGGGCGCGCAGGCTCCAGTAGTCGCGGATATCATCCTTGATGGACCAGTTTTGCATCTGTCTTGCCTACATCAGGAATTGGATATGGAGGCGGCCGTGATGGGCCGAGGTGGAGACATGCGCCTCGACCCCGAACACATCGGCGATCATCTGTTCGGTGAGGATCTCGGTGGGCGTGCCGCAGGTGATGAGCTTTCCTTCCGACAGCACGGCGATGCGATCGCAGAACCGGGCGGCGAGGTTAAGGTCGTGGATCGCCACCACCGTCGTCACCGACAGGTCTTCCACCAGCCGCAGGATGTCGATCTGGTGTTGGATGTCGAGATGGTTGGTCGGCTCGTCGAGGATCAGCACCGAGGGGGATTGCGCCAGCGCCCGGGCGAGCTGAACCCGCTGCCGCTCGCCGCCCGAAAGCGTATGCCAGAACTGGTCGCGACGATCGGTGAGGCCTACGCGGACAAGTGCATCCTCGACGATCTCATCGTCAGCGCCGGTCCAGGGAGAAAGGGCGGAGCGATGCGGCGTGCGCCCGAGCTTCACCACGTCGAGTACGGTGACATTCGCCTCGGTCATCGAATGTTGTTCGACGACTGCGACACGGCGGGCAAGCTCGCGGCGGCCGAAACCGGCGATTTTGCGATTGTCGAGCAGCACGTCGCCCTCTGCGGGTGCTCTCAGACCCGCCAGCAGGCGGATGAGCGAGGATTTCCCCGATCCGTTCGGCCCGATCAGTCCGAGCGTCTGGCCCGGCTCCACCGAGACGGAAACGCCATCGACGATCACCTTACGGCCGGCAAGCCAGCGGACGGCATTGGCTGCGAGCGTCATGCGACCCTCCTTGCCCGGTAGAGAATGACCGAGAAGAAAGGCACGCCGACTAGCGCCGTGACGACGCCGATGGGAAGCACCTGCGGCGCGATGATGATGCGCGAGACGATATCGGCAACCACCATGAACAGCGCGCCGACGAGCGCGCAGGCGGGCAGCAGCCGCATATGCCCCGGCCCGACGATGAAGCGGGCTGCATGAGGAATGACCAGCCCGACGAAACCGATCGCGCCAACCATGCTGACCATCGTGGCGGTCATCAGGGCCGTGACCAGCAGTAGGACGACGCGGACCCGCTGGACGGCAATGCCGAGCGAGCGGGCTGCATCTTCGCCGAAGGTGAAGGCGTCGAGCGCCCGGGAATGCCAGATGCAGACGATAAGGCCGATGCTGACGACGGAGGCGGCAAGCGCCACATCCGGCCAGCGCACGCCGGCAAAACTGCCCAGCAGCCAGAACATCACGCTGCGCGCCTGTTCGGCATTGGCCGAGGTCGAGACGATATAGGAGGTGAGCGCATTAAAGAGCTGCGAGGCGGCGACACCGGCAAGGATGGTGCGATCCGCCGTCTGTCGCCCGCTGGCCAGCATCACGACGAAGGCGAAGGCGAGAAGCGCGCCGGCAAAAGCACCCGCCGATAGCGAGATCGCCCCCGCGCCGAAGCCGAGCAGCATGACGGACACCGCACCTGTCGAGGCACCGGCCGATATGCCGAGCACGTAAGGTTCTGCCAGCGGATTACGAAGCAGCGACTGCAGGATAGCCCCGGAAAGCGCCAGTCCGGCACCGCAGAAGGCGGCAACCAGCGAGCGCGACAGACGGTAATCCCAGATCACCGCTTCCTGAATACGCGGCACGGCGATATCGGTGAGGCCGAGACGGTTGGTCACCGCAGCAGCCGTGGTTTTCATCGGAATGGTCATCTCGCCGATCGCAACGCCTGCGGTGATCGCGACGAGAAGGGCGGCGAGGACGAGGAGGACGCCGGCAGTGCCGGCGGCCCAGAGCCTGATGCGGGATGGCGTCACTTCAGCAATCCGAAACGTTCGAGGGAGGCGGCGACGGTTTCAAGGCCGGAGATCGTGCGGATCGTCGGGTTCATCGCCTGGGCGTCCATCTCGACGATATGGCCTTTCTCGACGGCTTCGAGCTTGCTGACAACCGGATCCTTGGTGAGGAACGTCCTCTTCACGGCCGGATCGTCAGCCCCCTGTGTGCGCCGGTCCATCGTGCCGATGACGATCACCGTCGGGTCTTCCGCGGCAATCGCTTCCCAGCCGACCAGCGGCCATTCCTGTTCCGATGCAACAACGTTGCTGGCACCGAGAACCTGGGTAATATAGCCGGATGCGCCGTTTTTGCCGGCCACCCATGCATCGCCTGCGACTTCCGGCGAGGAGAACCAGTAGACGAGGCTGACATCCTTCGCCTTGTCAGCCACGCGTGCGCGCACCGCCGCTTCGCGTGCCTTTATCTCCGCAATCAGCTTTTCGCCGCGATCCGCCACGTCGAAGATGCGCGAAAGTTCGTCGATCTCCTGATAGAGCAGATCCATCGAGAACATCTTCTTCCGGCTCCCGTCGGAAACGCTATTGTCGGTCACCACGCAATCGGTCGGCGAAACATAACTCGGCACGCCGAGATCGGAAAACTGCTGGCGTGTTCCGACACGTCCCTGCGGTCCGACAGAGGTGAGGAACTGAGCCGCGATGAAATCCGGTTCGCGTGCCACGACAGCCTCGAAATTCGGGGTGTTGGCGGCGATGCGATGGACCTTTTCATTGTCGGCTGCAAGCTCGGGCAGAACCGGTGACACCCAGATGGCACTGCCGGCCATGCGGTCGGCAAGACCCAGCATCAGCAGGATCTCGGTGCTGTTCTGGCCGAGGCCGACGGCGTGTTGCGGGGCTTTTTCGATGACGACATTTGAGTCGCAATTTTCGATCGTCAACGGATAGCTGGTCGGGGCGGCGAATGCCACGGATGGCAAAGCGGTGAGGGGAAACGCAATAAGAGCGGCGATCAGGCCGTATTTCATGTCCTGTCCTTTCGGAAGACGGATGAGATGCCGGAGAGACACCGCCCGGCCGGATGGCGGGCGGTGCAGGCGGCACGGCCTAGTTCGCAAGTCCGAAGGAGCGAATGCCCTCAGCGAGCGTCTCGATGCCGTCGATCGTGCGGATCGTCGGGTTCATCGATTGTGCGTCCATCATCACGAAGCGCTTGTTCTTCACCGCATCGAGCTGGCTGACGACCGGATCGTTTTCGAGGAAGGAGGTTTTGACCGCCGGATCATCGGCGGCATAACGGCGGCGGTCCATCGTGGCGATGACGATCACCGCCGGGTTGGCTTGAGCGATCGTTTCCCAGCCGACCAGCGGCCATTCTTCTTCCGTCGTCACGACATTCGTCGCGCCGAGCGTCTTTAGGATATAGGCCGGTGCGCTGTTCTTGCCGGCAATGAAGGCGTCGCCCTTGGTTTCCTTGCTGGAGAACCAGAAGACGATCGGCATGTTCTTGGCTTCCGCGCCCTTGATCGAGGCGACGGCGGCGGCTTCACGCGCCTTGAGATCGGCGATCAGCTTGGTGCCGCGATCCTGGATGTCGAAGATTTCGGCGAGCTCGGCGATCTCCTGATAGATCAGGTCCATCGTGAATAGCTCCTTGCGCACCCCATCGCCACCATCGAGATTGGTCTTGGCAACGCAATCGGCCGGCGACAGATAGGTATTGACGCCGATATCGGAAAACTGTTCGCGCTTGGCGACGGAGCCCATCGGCCCGACATGCCATTCGAATTCGGCCGCGACCAGATCCGGTTCCAGGCCGACGATCGACTCGAAGCTAGGATCATTGTCGGCAAGCCGTTTGATCTTCGCATTCGCCTCTGCATATTGCGGCAGAACCGGGCCGACCCAGACGGCCGTGCCGGCGACCTTGTCCGCCAAGCCGAGCGAATAGAGCACTTCGGTCATGCCCTGGCCGATGGAAACGATCTTTGACGGTGCCTTGTCGAAGGTTACCTTCTGTCCGCAATTCTCAACTGTCAGCGGATAGCTGGTCGAGGCTGCGAATGCCGTTGCGGGAAGTGCGGCGGTGGAAACCGCAAAGAATGCGGCGATCAAGCCGAGTTTCATGTCCTGTCCTTTCAAAGAAAATGGCTGAGCCGGGATGAAAGGCAGGACGAAGCACGACCGCGATTGCGGTCTGCATCAAAATGGCGGGCGACGGGGTCGCTTGCGTCATAACATCTCCCTGCCGGAACACCTCGTCCGGTATTGGTCTAGCCTTAGCCACGGCAGGTCTCCTGACTTGCGGCTCGAATGCCTTCTCGTCTCCTTCCCGGCCGAAAGGCCAGTGGCTGTGACGAAAGGCTCGCCGCTTACAGTTGCGAGGGCAGTCGCGGGATCGGTCCAAAAGACCCCACCGCGTTCCCTTTTCATCTGCGAATGCAGAACCGTAGCGCACCCTTGATAGGAGACGCGCCGAAGCTTGTCCAGTGAACTTGCGTGATGAGGTGCCTTCGCCGCGATGGCTTGACAGCGCCTCGATCACATGATGATGTAATAGTATAACGTTACGATAATCGCAATGGACATGTGCAATGAAAAACAAGCTTCCCGTCACCGTGCTTTCCGGCTTTCTCGGTGCCGGCAAAACCACCATGCTGAACCATATTCTCGCCAACCGGCAGGGAATGCGCGTGGCCCTGATCGTCAACGACATGAGCGAGGTGAATATCGACGCCGCCCTCGTGCGTGATGGTGGCGCCAATCTGTCGCGCACCGAAGAGCAGCTTGTGGAAATGACCAATGGCTGCATCTGCTGCACGCTGCGTGACGATCTCCTGAAAGAGGTACGCGCGCTCGCCGAGCAGGGGCGGTTCGATTACCTGCTGATCGAATCCACCGGCATTGCCGAGCCGTTGCCTGTCGCCACGACCTTCGATTTTCGCGATGAGGACGGGCGCAGCCTTTCGGACATATCGAGGCTGGACACGATGGTGACCGTCGTCGATGCCGCCAATCTGCTGAAGGACTACGGTTCAGGTGACTTCCTTGCGGATCGCGGCGAGACGGCGGGCGAGGGGGACAATCGCACCATTGTCGATCTCTTGGTCGAGCAGATCGAATTCGCTGATGTGGTGGTGCTGAACAAGGTCGGCACTGCGACACCCGACGAACGCGACGCCGCGCGCAAAATCATCGTGGCGCTCAATCCGGATGCCAAATTGATCGAGACGGATTTCGGCAAGGTGGACCTCACAGATGTGCTGGGCACCGGCCGTTTCGATATCGACAAGGCGGAACAGCATCCACTCTGGTTCAAGGAATTGCACGGTTTCAAGGACCATGTGCCGGAAACGGAAGAATACGGTATCCGCTCATTCGTTTATCGCGCCAGAATGCCCTTCGATCCGGCCAAATTCCAGCGCTTCATCGACAGGTCGTGGCCAGGCGTCGTCCGTGCCAAGGGCTTTTTCTGGCTGGCGACACGCCCGCATTTCGTCGGCGAGATCAGCCAGGCGGGTGCGCTGGTTCGCACTGGTAGAACGGGACTTTGGTGGTCGGCGGTGCCGAAGGAACGCTGGCCACAGACGCCGGAATTCGCCGAGATGATGAAGCCCTATCTCGATCCCGTCTGGGGTGACCGGCGGCAGGAGATCGTCTTCATCGGTGCAGATCCGATGGACGAGCAGAAAATCAGAGCAGAACTCGATACCTGTCTGGTCGATGCTCCCGCTTTCACCCCGGAACTCTGGAAGAACCTCGCCGACCCCTTCGTAAGCTGGGAACGCAAGGCTTCATGAATTGAATGGGTTGATCGCGCTGGCCAACGCGCTTTAAAGCGCGTTGGCCAGCGCGACGAATTCCGTGACGGAAAGCGTCTCTGCGCGGCGCTGAGGATCGATACCGACCTTGTTGAGCAACGCTTCGCCGCCGACCGGCTTCAGGCTCTGGCGCAGCATCTTGCGGCGCTGGCCGAAGGCGGCGTGGGTGATGCGTTCCAGCTTGTTGACATCGCAGGGAAGGGGATTGGCCTTCGGTGTCAGATGCACCACGGTCGAGGTGACTTTTGGTGGCGGTGAAAAGGCCTGGGGCGGCACGTCGAACACCATATGCGAATCCGTCCGCCAGCCGCAGATCACGCCAAGCCGGCCGTAGTGATCGTCTTCCTCGTCCGCGACAATGCGCAGGCCGACCTCCTTCTGGAACATCAGCGTCAGGCTTTCCCAGAAGGGAGGCCATTGGCCGTTTTCCGGAAGAAGCCAGTTGAGCAGCAGCTGCGTGCCGACATTATAGGGCAGGTTGGCGATGATCTTGACCGGACCATCATCGGCCTTCTCTGCGGCAAGAGCGGCGAAATCGGTCTTCAACGCATCGCCTTCGATGACTTCGAGACGACCGGGATAGAAGTCGGAAACCTCGGCAAGCACCGGCAGCGCCCGCGCATCACGCTCCACAGCGATCACCTTCTTTGCGCCAAGCGCAAGAATGGAACGTGTGAGTCCGCCCGGGCCGGGACCGACCTCGAACACCGTCACGCCTTCGAGCGAACCCGCCGAGCGGGCGATTTTCTGCGTCAGGTTGAGGTCGAAGAGAAAGTTCTGACCGAGCGATTTTTTCGCATCCAGCCCATGGCGCTGGATGACGTCGCGAAGCGGCGGGAGTCCGTCAAGAGTTGCCATCAGACGGTTACGCCGAATGCGGGAGTTTTTGCATCTGTGTTCGTTGCCAGTTCTGCTGCCAGCTTCAGTGCCGCAACGAGGCTCGTCTCGCGCGCCACGCCCTGGCCGGCAATGCCGAAGGCCGTGCCGTGGTCGGGCGAGGTGCGAATAAAGGGAAGGCCGAGCGTGACATTGACCGACGTATCGAAGCCCAGTGCCTTCGCCGGGATCAGCGCCTGGTCGTGATACATGCAGACCGCGACGTCATAACGTGAGCGCGCTTCGTCATGAAACATCGTATCCGCCGGCAGCGGCCCGAACACATGCAGACCTTCGTCGCGCAGTCTGACGATAGCGGGATGAATGATCTCCTGATCCTCAACGCCGATCGCACCATCTTCGCCCGCATGCGGATTGATGCCAGCAACGGCGATGCGCGGTCTGGAAATGCTGAAACGGTTCTTCAGATCCTCGTTGGCAACCCGGCAGGTATCCACGATCAGGTCTTCCGTCAGCGCCGTCGGCACATCCTTGAGCGGGATATGGATCGTCACCGGGATGGCGCGCAGCTTCGGCCCGGCAAGCATCATCACCGGTAGATAGCACCGGTTCGTCACCTTCTGCGCGAGGTCGGCCAGGAATTCTGTGTGACCCGGAAACTTGAAGCCGGATTGATAGAGAACCGATTTTGCGATCGGATTGGTCACGACAGCGGAGGCGCGGCCGGAAAAGCAGAGGTCGACGGCCGTTTCGATCGATGAAATCGTCCCGCGAGCGGTCGCTACATGCGGCTCACCGGCAGCAACTTCGACACCTGACGGAAGGGCAAGAACGGGGATCGCACTATCGAACACTGAAGCAGCCGTTTCGGGAGATGCTTCCCTGATCGGAATATCGAGATTGAGCAAAGCCGCGCGAGACTTCAGGACCGCAGGATCACCGATGAAAAGGAAAGGCGGCAGGCCGGTTTCCCGCCGCGCCGCCCATGCAGCCAAGGTGATGTCCGGGCCGATCCCTGCGGGATCGCCCTGGGTCAATGCAAGCGGGCGGTCGAACGCCATGATAACTCCGGAATGCCTTGGGTCAGCGACGATCGATCTGCGCCTTGGAGCGCAATTCGTCGAGATATTTCTTGTCGTTCGGATTGGTGCCGCTCTTCTCGGTTTTGCCAAGGTCTTCGGCACGGAACACGGCTTCCGCGGCAACGTCATCGGAAACCTGACGCTGGTTGCAGATCGCAAGGAACTCGACGCCACGTTCGGTGATCTTGGTAGCGGTCGTCCCATTTGGAGACGCCTTTTCGATCAGCGGTTTCCAGTCATCCGGCAGATTGGGTGTCATGACGCGGCCGAGGTCGCGAACGGATACGTCCATCATAGTCGCCGCAAAATCCTTTGCCTGATCGCAGCCCGGGAATTTCGACCGGGATGCTTCCGCTTCAGATTTGCGCTTGTTGAGGATCGCATTGCGCTTCGCCGGCGGGACGACGAAGATGATTTGCGTCAGGAAATATTCGGTGGTGACCGGCTTTTGCTTGCTCTCCATCATCCGGGTGACCAGCTCCTGGCTGGACATCCGGCTGCCGCCGCCGCCATAGCGGGCATTGAGCAGTCGCGGCCAGCTCATCTGCACGGCGATGAAATTCTTGAAATGCTGTGACGTCACGCCCGCCTGATCTAGGATCTTGCCCATCTGGTCAGGTGTCATCTTGTTGCTGGCGGCAAACCGCGCGAAGGACGCATCGACATCGTCGGTGCTGACGGACATCTTGACGCGAGCGATTTCCTGACGCTTCAACGTCTCGTCGATCAGTTGTTCACGCGCAGTATTGCTGTCGGCCTTCTGTCGCTGCAGACGAAGGAAAGCCACCCGACGTGCAACGTCGGCAGTGGTGATCGGCGTGCGGTTGACCACTGCAGCCACGCCGCTGGTCTGGGCCGCGGCCACGATGGGATCGATGACGAGCGAAGCCGCCAGTGCAGCCATGGCTATCGCCAGTCTGCGCGTTTCGATCACTCCAAACATCAGTCCACTCCTCTTGCGCTCGGACTTGTCATGCGACTTGCAGGTCGCCTTTTACTATAAGCGTGCCCGAATGCGCAATCGTTGCGGCAAAACCATGACGGCGCCCCAAGTGCGCCGTCAATTCTGCGCGATCAATAACGGAAAGTCTGTTGTTCGTCGTAATCGCTCGTCGACCCGATATTCACGTCGCCCAGCGTTCTGAAGCTCAGGCGCGCGCCAATGCTCCAGTCGTTCGCCTTGCTCGAGTCTGTCTTCTCGGTATAGGCGATCGTGAAGATCGTGCACTCGTCGGCATAGCTGAAGCCGAGCCCGCGGCGCGTGACTTCGTTGTCGTCGAGATCCCAGGTCGCCTTGCCGGCGATGGACCAGTTCTCGTTGATGCGGAAGCTCATCGACTTTTCCAGGATATTGGTCGAGCTCGTCGAACCATATTCCGGCTGTGCCTCAACTTTGGTGTATACGAGCTTGCCGGTCACGCGAGGCGTCTTGTAGTCGAAGCCAACATCTGTGCGGCGGACGTCGAACGTATCCTTGTCGAACCGGGTATTCGTCGACAGGCTGAAGCCCTGCGGCAGGTCGATTGCCGCCATTGCGACAAAGTCCGACACGTTGTTTTCAAGACCCGAATTGGCGCCAGCATTGACGAGATCGGCGCTGGCGAAAGAGTTCTCGCCGGCGAGCTGATAGGACTGGCCGAAAATGCCGCGCAGGCCCACACCGTTATCAAACGAGCCTGTATATCGGATACCGACATTGGCACGTGTGCCGCCCTCGATCCGGTCATACCCGGAAAATTTGTCGCGTTCGAACAGGCTTGTCGCGTCAAAGACGAAGCTCTGTGCATCTTCGTTCGGCAGGCCGCCCGCCATCTGCTCGTCCGGACGGGCATAAATCTGCGCGATCGGCTCGATGATATGGCTGCTGCTGCCGGCGGTGATCAGGAACGGATAGCGCGCTTCAAGACCTGCGGTCGCCATGTAACGCCCGCTCGGATCGTCTTCCAGCGAACCGGAATAGGAACCTCCGGCACTGGACGAGGTGCTGCGTAGACCGTCGCCACGCAATGCCAGCAATGGTGTCAGCTGCAGTCCCTGATCCGTCGTGATCGTACGCTTCCACTCTGCCTCGGCGGTGAAGCGGCTATAGCTGCCTTCCAAGCCAGGGAAGCGATCGCTACCGCCTACGGAGTAACTATCCTCGGCCCTCCGGGAAAGGTTGGTCAGATTAACGTTGAACGAAAGCTGACCGCCAAAAACGGCTTCCGGTGCATACCAGCTATAGTCGAGAACCGGATAAACGATAGCCTGCTGGCGTTCCAGCAAGCTGGTCTCGGCATCGTCCTGCTCGTCGAAATAGTAGCCATGCAGATCGAAATAGTTCCGCGCACCGAGGCCGGTCAGGTAGACGTCGTTGGTGAACGTTTCCTTGTCGAAGCCATCAAGATTATAGGTTCGCGAGAAGTTGTTGTCGCTCTGCGCCATCACATCCCAGCCGAAAGTCCAGCGCGGATTGATGTGGAACTCGCCCTTGGAGGCCGCCATGAAGCGGGTATCGGATTCCCGGTCTGCCGTCCCGGCATCGAATGAACCGGAATTCTGCTGATTGATACCCGCGAATCGGAACGTGTGTTCGCCGGTTTCAAACTTGTTGCGGACTTCGCCTTCTACAAGCAGACCCTGGTTGCTGTAATAGGTCGGCGTGATCGTGGCGTCCATGCTTGGCGAGAAGACATGGTAATAGGGCACCCCGAAGCCGAAACCGAGATTATCATCGGCACTGAAGCGCGGGAACAGCAGGCCTGATTTACGCTCGACCGTTTCGTCCGGGACCGTGATCGGGAATGGCAGTCGGCCCAGCGACATGCCGAATAGCTCGAACTGCGCATTCTCGAGGCGAATCGTGTGGGTCTGGCCATTGCGGATGACGCGCTGTGCCTTGACTTGCCACAGAGGTGCCTTGCCCGGGGTCTGTGCGCAGGGAAGGCAGGCCGTATAGACGGTGTTGTTAAGCACCATCACGTCGCTGCTTTGTTGTTCCGCGCTTTCAGCTGCAAGACGGGTATTGTCGGTCGTCTCCACGCGCAGGGAATTGAGGAAGCCCTGTCCGAAGTCGTCCGTCACATCCAGTTCGTCCGCATAAACACGCGTGCCGCCCGGCTCGATCAGCTCGATATTGCCAGACGCCATGACGCGACCGCTCTTCTGATCGTATTCGACCCGCTGAGCGACCATGCGATAGCGATTGTAATAAATCTGCACACCACCGCGAGCGGTGACCTGCTGGGAATCCTGATTATAGGTGAGCTCGTTGGCGCGAAGAAGCATCTTCGCGTCGTCCGATTGCACAGGCGCAAGCCCTTGGGCATGCACGACATCCGTCGTGACACCACATACGAACGCAGACACACCTGTCAGCAGAGCGGCGGCAAGCCGTCTTATATTTCTGCGGTTACTGACCGCCACTAGCCGTCCTCCTGATGAAGCAAGATCGTAGCCCCCACTGCCGTTGCGACGATGACTGGTATCCAGACCGCCACGAACGGAGGAATCGCTCCGCTGCTTCCGAACGCTTTTACAAGCACGCTGACGACATAAAGCACGAAGCCGGAAACTATTCCACCCAGAATCATGGATCGGGACTGGGCGAAGCGACTGAATTTTAACGAAACTGTTGCAGCAATGAGAGTCATGGCCACAAGCAGGATGGGGAGGGACAAAAGCGAGTGGAATTGGGTTTCCAGCGCTTTGGTTGAGATGCCGAATGATCGGCTGATCTCGATTTTCCGGGAAAGATCAAGGAATGCAACGTTTTCGGGCTGCGATACGCTTTCCTGAAGGTATTCCTGTTTCAGGTTGGTACGAACCTGTTCCGTGACCTTGCGCGCCGGAATCTCTCCCGGGCGATTCTCTAGAACGTCGGTAAGAAGCCAGTAACCATTTTCGAGTTTTGCTGTGCGCGCATCCTGTCGCATGGTCACAGCGCCACCCTTATCGAAGTGGAAAACCACCACGTCGATCAGCTCGGCTCCCTGGTCCTTGTAGCTCTTGGCACCGATGATGACGTCCTCGTCGTCGCTGATCTGGCGAATCCACGGCACGAACTTGCTGACCTTGGCGCGATTACTCGACTGTCGCCAGTCGGCCTCCATCGAAACCGATTCGCGCTGGCCCCAGGCGCCGACCGGATTGATAACCAGGATCGTAAACAGCCCCAGCAGGAAGGAACCGACGATGAACGGGAACATGAACTGCCAGACGGAAATGCCGGCGGCTCGCGTAACGACCAGTTCATAGCGGCGGTTGAGCGCGATCAGCACCGTCATGCCGATGAATAGGCTGAGTGTCGGGATCGTCTGCTGCAGGATGAGCGGCAGGCGCATGAGCGTCATCGCAAGCGCACCGACTACGCTATAATCGGTCAGACCGGAAAGCTTGCGCGTCGTTTCGCTGAAATCGGCGAGCATGATGATCGAACTGACGCCGAGAAGAAACCAGAAAGCCGTGACGATATAACGCGTGAAGAAATACCGGCCGAGCGTGGAGAAAATCATGATGCACCTCCACCGGACTTGGACGATATCTTCAAGCGGCTGAGCAGCATGCCATTCATTCGGCTGATGTTACGGGTGATGGTCCGCGGCATATGGAGTTGCCGGTTGGTTGCCAGCATATAGGCCGAAACCACAACGGTGATGAGCGGAATAGCATAGACGAGCGGCACGTAGGATGGGTTGCGCTCCGTCAGGTTGGTTGCCGAAAATCCGAGCCAGCGCAGGCCAAAGGCGATCAGCAGCGCATATATCATCGGATGGACGCGCGCCTGACGATGTGAACGGCTGCTGCCGGCGACCACCAGCGAGACGAGTGCGAACGAAATCGGATAAAGCCAGTCGGAAAGCCTGCGGTGAAGCTCCGAGAAGAACTTGTTGGGTGAGCGCTGATACGCCGGGTCATTCGTGTCGGGATCAAGCAGGAAGCCGAGGCCGCGGTCGCCCGAAGACATGGGCAAAGCCTCGCCGTCCGACTTGGTCATGGCCGATAGATCGAAGGCATAGGAATCGAAGCGCACGATCGAGATGCGGCCATCGGGCGACTTGCGATGAACCTCGCCGTCGCGCATCGTCAGCGAAGTTCCGCCCGGGTCGACTGAACCTTCCTTCGCATAATAAATGAGATCGAAGTTCGGGTCGCGATAATCGACGACGAACAGGCCTTTTAGCAGGCGGCCCGAATGCCGTTCGGAAATCTGGACATAGAGACCGTCCTCAACGCTGCGGAACGTCTTTTCCTCGATGACGGAAGAAAGCAGGTCGGCATAGGCCGCGGCGATCATCTGGCGCACACCCAGCCGCGATGCCGGTTCAAGGAAGTTAGTCACCGAAAAGGAAACGATGCCGAGCACAACGGCCAACCCGATGATCGGCCGATAGATAATGCTGCGACTGGCGCCTGCCGCGTCGATGACCGGCAGCTCCGAGTCGTTGTTCATCGCTGTCAGCGTCTGGGTAATGCCGATGACGAAGGCAAACGGCATGACGACCGGCAGGATGGTTGGCAGGATGTAGCTGGCAAGCAGCATGAACGAGCCCATCGACTGGCCCGTGTCCGTGACCAGATTGATGCGCCCAAGCACCTGGATTGTCCAGATGATCGTAAGCACCGGAATGAGTGCCACCAGGAACATCAGGAATATCCGGCGCAATATGTAAGTTTCGAGAAGCTTCATTCCCGTCCGACATTTTGCTGCTCCGCCATCCCATGATGACGCTGAGCCTATCTATGTGATCGATGAGGTCTTTGCGACAGATGCCACGTCACAAAAATGTTGGCTAGCCGACTTTTATTTTTTGTTGTGACATTTCAAAACCGGGTGACATTCGCCCACAGGTACTAAAGCCTTCCTCTGGCGGGGTTGCCTTCGCGGCTGAAAGGGTGAAGATCGGCGCCATGTTCTGAATAAGAAGACGTGGAGTGCCGATGTCCGTCCAACTGAAAATCTCTTTTGCCAAATCCTCTTCCGTAGCTGCTTCCCTGGCCATTCAGCTGAAGCTCTCCGGCGATCAGCCCGCATCCGGCTCGTCCGAGGCCGATCCACAGGGCGTCGGGACACGTGCGGCAGAGATCGCCAAGTTTTCCGCAAAGACGATGACCGTGCTCGACGTGATTGCACCGCACGGATCCGACGCGGATCGGCTGATGGTCATCGGCCTCGGAAAGCCGGATGCGCTGATCGCCCATGACTGGCTGCGGGCAGGTGGCGTTGCCGCCGCCAATCTCAAGACCGCCAAGAAGGCCGTCGTTTTCCTCGATGTCCCGGGTCTTGAGGTGACCGCAGCGCAGGCGGCGGATTTCGCGCTCGGCATGCTTTTGCGTTCCTACGCATTCGATACCTACAAGACTGCGAAGAAGGATGACGACAAGCCGGCATCGGTCGACGTGAAGATCGTCATAGCCGGGCATGCTGCCGCCAAGAAGGCCTTCGCGACATCCGAGGCGATTGCCGGCGGCGTGATTCTCGCCCGCGATCTCGTCAACCTGCCGCCGAACGTGCTCGGCCCGGTGGAGTTTGCCGAGAAGGCGAAGGAGCTGAAGGCACTCGGTGTCGAGGTCGAGGTTCTCACCGAAAACGAAATGAAGAAGCTAGGCATGGGTGCGCTGCTCGGTGTGGCGCAGGGCTCGGTTCGTCCGCCGCGTCTGGCCGTCATGCACTGGAACGGTGGCAAGGCGAAAGACAAGCCTGTTGCCTTCGTCGGTAAGGGCGTGGTTTTCGATACCGGTGGCATTTCCATCAAACCGGGTGCCGGCATGGAGGACATGAAGGGCGATATGGGCGGCGCGGCTGCGGTTATCGGTCTCATGCACACACTTGCCGCCCGTAAGGCGAAGGTCAACGCCGTCGGCATTCTCGGCCTTGTGGAAAACATGCCCGATGGCAATGCTCAGCGCCCTGGCGATATAGTCACCTCCATGTCCGGCCAGACGATCGAGATCATCAATACCGATGCCGAAGGCCGTCTCGTTCTGGCTGACGCGCTTTTCTACACCAAGGAACGTTTCAAGCCGCGTTTCATGGTCAATCTCGCAACCTTGACCGGCGCGATCGTGGTTGCCCTCGGCAACGTCCACGCCGGCCTGTTTTCCAACGACGACACGCTGGCCGCTCAGTTGACGGCAGCCGGCGAAGTCACTTCGGAAAAGCTGTGGCGCATGCCGCTCGCCAAGGAATACGACAAGATCATCGACTCGCGTTTTGCCGACATGAAGAACAGCGGCGGTCGTCCTGCCGGTTCCATCACGGCTGCGCAGTTCCTCAAGCGTTATGTCGGCGATACGCCTTGGGCGCATCTCGACATCGCCGCCACCGCGATGAATTCGCCGCAGACCGAGATCAACACGTCCTGGGCGTCGGGTTATGGCGTGCGTTTGCTGGACGAACTCGTACGGGCGAATTACGAGGGCTGATGACCGAAGTTCTCTTCTACCACCTGACCGAATCGAAGCTCGAGGATGCGCTGCCGGCGCTCCTCGAAAAGAGCGTTGAGCGCGGCTGGAAGGTGGTTGTGCAGACTAGTGATGATACGCGCCGGGATATGCTCGACGCGCATCTGTGGACCTTTCGCGACGAGAGCTTTCTGCCGCATGGTACCGACGCCGCGCCTATGGCGGAGGCACAGCCCGTGCTGCTGACGACGGCGAGCGAAAACGCCAACAGTGCGACTGTCCGTTTCGTGGTGGACGGTGCTGCCCCTCCGCCGCTCGATCCTTACGAACGCGTCGTCTTCATGTTCGATGGTTACGACCAGAGCCAGCTCGAGGGCGCGCGCGCCGAATGGAAGCGTCTGAAGGGTGAGGGACATTCGCTGACTTACTGGCAGCAGTCGCCCGAAGGCCGTTGGATGAAGAAGGCCTGAGCGGCCTTCTTCCTAATCTCTCACTCAATTGGTGGCAAAAAGTGGCTTGGTGATGGAGGCGACGAGCATGTCCGAAGACGGCTTGCCGTATTTCAGCTGGACGACCTTGTAACCCTCAGCCCTGAGCTGAATCAGCAGCGCCGGCAGCATCGCGGCGGTGCGCGGGTGGATGTCGTGCATCAGGATGATGCCCTTGCGATGAGCGCGTAGCGCCTCCATCGTCCGTGTCGCGACTGCGGCCGGCGTGTCCTTGAAATAGTCCTTCGAATCGACCTGGACATCCATGACAACCATCTTGTGGTTACCCATCCATAGCCTCAGTTTCTTCGAATCGGCGAGATAGGGGAAACGGAAGAAATCGGCCTCGACGCCGGTTGCTGCCTCCACGGCCTTACGGCCCTTCTCGACCTCGGCAACGGCTTCGTCGAATGACAAATGGGCGAGATCCGGGTGGCGATAGGTATGGCTGCCGATCGTATGACCCTCGGCCACGACTTCGCGGGCGAGGTCGGGATGCGCCTTGGCCATCTGGCCGACCATCATGAACGACGCTTTCACGCCGAACTGATCAAGTGTGGCGAGGATGCGTTCGGTCTTTTTCGGCATAGGCCCGTCATCGAAGGTCAGAACGACTTCCTTGTCGCGCAGCTTGATATCGGAGATCGAGCTCACCGTCAGTTCACGTCCGGCAAGGCCGCCCATCTTGTTGAGTCGGCCCCAGGCCGCGGGCGTAAGCGCAACCGGCGACTTTGCATCGTCCTTGGTTTTCAGCGACCCGGCGGCTTCACCGGCGGCAAAGGCTGAGCTGAGAGACCCGCCTTCAGAAGGCGGCTTGCCTGCGCAGGAGGAAAGAAGGCTGATGACAACAGCAGCGGCACAGGCAGCACGGACCGGCATAAAAGGTTCTCGATGAAAAATGACGCGGGAATCAGTTCGCGTGATCTTTCGTCGAACATGGTTAATGGGTGGTTATTGCTGAATGTTTGCCCGTCCGCACTCGGCTCTTAAGCCGCAATATCCGAAAGCTGCAAAATGTGAAAACCGGAAGCGTGCGCCTCCGGTTCTCTTTATCCGGTCAGTCTCTCATGATTGTCTGGCGCAGGAAGCTGTAGCCCATCGCGCGGCGCTCGGCCATTTCGCTTGTGTCGCCGGCACCGCCGTGGCCGCCCGATCCGTATTCGCGGAAGAAAGGCTCGTGACCCGCATCGATCAGCCGCTTGGCGAAACGCCGCGCATGGGAAGGATGCACCCGGTCGTCATTGGTCGAGCTTTCGATATAGATCGGTGGATAGGTGATCTCGCTCTTCGGCTTCACCTGATGTAGCGGCGAATAGGTGAGCATGGCATTTAGATCGTCGACCACGTCCGGATTGCCGTATTCATCCATCCAAGCGCGGCCGGCCGGGAATATGTGGAAACGCGACATGTCGATCACTGGCACGGAGGTCCAGACCGCACCAAAGTCATCAGGATAACGCGTCGCCATGACGGCGGTCAGAAGCCCGCCATTGCTGCCGCCGTTGCAGGCGATGCGGGATGGCTTGGTATAACCGCGTTTGACCAGATCGCGGGCAACGGCGACGAAATCCTCGAACGCCTTGTGGCGCCCCTTGCCCTTGGCGACCGTATGCCAGTCCGGCCCAAGCTCTCCACCACCACGGATATAAGCCTGCACGAAGGCGCCGCCCTGTTCGAGCAGCATGCCGTATGCGCCGGAATAAACGGGCGAAAGCGATACGCCGAAACCGCCATAGCCATACATCAGTACCGGTAGTTCGCCCTTGGTCCAGTTACGGGGCAGGGTGATGTGATAGGGCACTCGGGTGCCGTCTTCCGAGATTGCCTCGAGAAGTTCCGAGGTCATGCCCTCCGCATTGAAATAGGCGGGCGAGGTTCCTGTCGGGACGAGCTCGCGTTTGGCATCGTGATCCGCCAGGTCGAGACGGAAGCTGCTGGAGGGCAGAAGAAAGCCCTGGCCGATGACGGTGAGGATTTCCTCGCCGAGCGTCAGGTCCGCATCGAACATCCGGAAGCCGACCGTCTGCAGCTCTTCCGGCAGAGGCAGTTCTTCCGGTGTCGGATCAGGCTTGGTCAGGTCGACCAGATAGAATTTCGGCACCATGCGATCGACGACGATGAAGACGGCCCAGGTCTTGAGCAGGGTGAACTGCGATACAGACTGGCCGTCCTTCGGCGAAAACAGAACGCGCGGGTTCGTCAGCGGTTCGGGACCGAAAGGATGAAAGTCCTGCAGGATGAGCGTGCCGGTCGGATAGCGTTCGCCGGTCTTCGCCCGCCAGATCGCATGGGTGTGATTGAGGTCGCTGTCGCTTTCCACGGGCAGATCGAGGCGCTCTATCTCTCCACTCGCGTTGCGGATATGCACGCTCGCCTTACCGATTTCGTGACCGACGGTGAAGAACTCGATCTTCCGCTCGTCCGGCTTGCCGCCCCAGAACAGTGGATCGATGACGCTGGCCGCGCCATAGACGTCGTCCTTTCCGGCTTCGAACAGGATCGGAGCATCCTTGGGATCGGCACCGCGCTTGAGAATACGGCCGACCCGCGGCCAGCCGGAGCGGGTGGCGGAAAACTCGTCGACCGAACCGAAATAGGCGATCTCGTCCGGGCTCAGCCAAGTTGCATGGGCCCGCGCCGTCGGTGTGTCGAAGCCGCCCTCGACGATCGTCTTGGTTTCGGTGTCGAATTCCAGGAGGCGCAACTGATCCGAACCGCCGTCGGAGAGAATCAGCAGGACCCGCGTTGGTTCGTAAGGGGAGGTGATCGCGCCGGAATAGATCCAGCGCTTGCCCTCTTTCAGACAGAAAGCGTCGAAATCGAAGACCGTTTCCCAAGTCGCATCATGACGCGGCTCAAGGTTCCCCGGCAGGCGACGCCAGATGCCGAGCGGATTGTCCTTCGACCGATGGAAATCGAACAGCCATTTGCCACGCCGCACCGGCACGATCAGCCGGTCCTCACGCTCGATCATCGCTTTCAGCGCGTCGCGATCCTTCTCGAATTCCGGTGTCCTGAACTGGCGGTCCGACTTGCTGTTCTGCTCGGTAACGAAAGCGATCGTGTTCTGGTCGTCGTCTGTTTCGAGAAACAGGTTCATCATGGCCTCCTCGTGCAATCGGGAAGCCTTTACCTATGCATCACGAAGGGCGGTGGCAACCGGCCTGACGGCATTTGTGCAGTCCGTCATCCTTGGGCTCGTCCCAGGGATCTGCTGTCATTTCGGCCGACAGCAACGTGGATAGATCCTCGGGACAATCCCGAGGAAGAGGGAAGCGATTCTATCCGGCCATCGCCTCTTCATATTCCGAGGACAGCATCAGCCATTCCTCTTCGGCGGCCGAAAGCTTTGCGGCGGCCTCGCCTCGCTCCTTGGCTTTGCTCGCTGCCTTGGCAGGCGCCTTTTCATAAAGGGCAGGGTCTGCAAGTTCTTTATCAAGCGCCTGAATCAGCTTCTCAAGCTTGGCGGTCAAGGATTCGATTTCGTTGATCTTTTTCTTCAGCGGCGCAAGCGAGGCTCGCTTTTCGGCATTCGCCTTGCGCTGGTCCGCTTTGTTGACCTGTTCGTCCGCGGCGGCCTGCGGTTTGTCGTCCTTCTTGCGGCCAGCGGCGATGATCAGGTCCCGATATTCTTCGAGATCGCCTTCGAACGGTTTGACCGTGCCGTCATTGACCAGCCACAGCCGGTCGACGGTCGCCTCGATCAAGTGGCGATCGTGCGAGATCAGGATGACGGCGCCGTCATAGTCGTTCAGCGCCTCGATCAGCGCTCGACGGCTGTCGATGTCGAGATGGTTGGTCGGTTCATCGAGGATCAGAAGGTTCGGCGCATGGAAAGCGGCAAGCCCCATCAGCAGGCGTGCCTTTTCGCCACCTGACAGATCCTTGGCGGCGGTATTCATCTTTTCGGTTGCAAGCCCCATCTGCGCGACGCGGGCACGTACCTGCGCTTCCGCCGCCTGCGGCATCAGCCGGCGCACGTGATCGACAGGCGTTTCGTTGGGGATCAGGTCGTCCAGCTGGTGCTGGGCGAAAAAGCCGATCGACAGTGAAGAAGCGAGTTTCATCTCGCCGCCATCGGTCTGCAGACGGCCAGAGATCAGCTTGGCGAAGGTCGACTTACCATTGCCGTTCGAGCCGAGCAGCGCGATGCGATCGTCATTGTCGATGCGCAGGCTGATATTCTTCAGGATCGGCTTGCCGGGTTCATAACCCACCGAACCCTTGTTGATCGCAACGATTGGCGAAGCGGGGATCTTTTCCGGCTTGGGGAAAGTGATCGGCTGGACATGATCCTCGATCACGGCCGCCACTGTGCCCATGCGCTCCAGCGCCTTGACGCGGCTCTGGGCCTGCTTGGCCTTGGTCGCCTTGGCCTTGAAGCGATCGATGAAACTTTGCAGATGCTTGCGCGCGGCGTCGTTCTTGGCCTTCGCCTTCATCTGCAATTCGTCGGCTTCGGCCTTCTGGCGCTCGAACTGGTCGTAGTTGCCGCGATAGAAGGTCAGCTTCTGCTGGTTGAGATGCACGATCGAATTGACCGCGTTGTTCAGCATGTCGCGGTCGTGCGAAATGACAATGACCGTGTGCGGGTAACGGCGCACATAGTCTTCCAGCCACATCGTGCCTTCGAGATCGAGATAGTTCGTTGGTTCGTCGAGCAGAAGCAGATCAGGCTCGGCAAATAGCACCGCTGCCAGCGCCACACGCATTCGCCAGCCGCCGGAAAATGACGAGGCAGGACGGAGCTGGGCTTCTGCATTAAAGCCGAGGCCGGCAAGAATGCTCGCTGCACGCGCTTCCGCCGAGTGAGCGTCGATATCGACAAGCCGCATCTGGATTTCCGCGATGCGGTGCGGATCGATTGCCGTTTCGGCTTCCGCCATCAGCGCCGTGCGCTCCTTGTCGGCGGCCATGACGATGGAGATGAGCGAATCTTCCGTGCCCGGCGCTTCCTGCGCGACCTGTCCGATCCGGGCATTCTTCGGGATCGTCACGGATCCGCTCTCGGCAATGAGATCGCCGGTGATGACGCGGAAAAGCGTCGACTTTCCCGCACCGTTGCGGCCAATCAAGCCGACCTTGGCGCCCGCCGGGAGCGAGACGCTG
Organism: Aliirhizobium wenxiniae; assembly: GCF_014201355.1. Taxonomy (GTDB): domain Bacteria; phylum Pseudomonadota; class Alphaproteobacteria; order Rhizobiales; family Rhizobiaceae; genus Neorhizobium; species Neorhizobium wenxiniae. The sequence goes on along the minus strand of NZ_JACHEG010000002.1, from coordinate 261,491 downwards.
GCGTTGTCGAGAAGCAGGCGGCCTGCAATGCGGGCGGAAAGGTCAGTAATCGTGATCATGGCGGCGGTTTTGGCCGAAACACGTTGTCAACGCAAGGGATCGCCCGGATCAGAGCGCAGATTAGACGCCCGGTCGGCCGGTGTCCCCGTGAATGATCACATTGGTGCGCGGATAGGACCTTGACGCCTCGGCGGCAAGCACCGCCTGCTGGCGCAATTGCTGCGGTGAAAACGCTTCTGTTGCCATGGCGGCTCCCATGGAAAGCCGGATCGCCGGCGTGCCCTCGGAGGTAGCGAAGACGAGATTGTCGTTGATCGACGCCATCAGCCGGGTTGCGATCGGCTTGATCGCGTCGCGGCCGACATGGCGGAACAGAAAGGCAAATTCGGCCTTGCCGATGCGCGCAAGAAAATCGTCCTTCTTGATCGTCTTTCGGAAGATCGCGGCCGTTTTCTTGACGATCCGGGTGGCGGTTGCCTCGCCATAGGTGTCGGCGAGTTCGGAAATGTCGCTGACGGCGACGAGGAAAAGCGCCGTATCGCGGCTTTCGTTGTCGTCCGCATAAAGCGCTTCCAGCTTTTCGGTGAAGGCTGCATGGTTGGGCAGGCCGGTCATTCGGTCGCGCAGCATCACGGCGCGTGCGCTGGACGCGTCCTGTTCGGCAACGGTCAGAAGATTGGCGCCGGAACGCAGGGCGGCTTCGAGTTCCGCTTCTGCGACCACAGCATCGGAAAGCGAGACGCTGAGATATTCGATTTCGGCAAGGATATCGCCTGGGCCAGCGCCGTTATCCTCGCGCAAACTTTTTGCAACGGCTTCCAGCGCTCGGCTAAAGCCACGCTTCTGCTCGGCGCCGCTCGCCATCTTCTCGCGTAGGCTGGCGATCAGCTGGATATCCGGATTGCGGGATTGCGGCAGGCCGCTGGCAACAAAGCCTGGCAGTTGGTAGCGGATGCCGATCTCGTCCAGCGCCGTCTGGCTAGGTGAGACCGGCAGGGCCATGATTTCGCGCGACAGTCCGACATCGGTACCGCAATGGGCCTCGTAAAAGAGCTCGTAATTGCGGGGCAGGCCGTTCACCTCGATGCGGGCCATATGTTGGCTTACCGCCTGCAATGTCCTGTCCTGAGCTACTTTTCGGGCCTGGGTCGACATCCGTCGTCTCCTGATCGTTCACACGTGAAGACGATTGATTGCGGCAGCGCGTTAACATCCGCTGAAATGCGGCCATGGATTGCAATTGAGGCTCGGATTCGTGCGAAAGAGGGTTAAGGCCCAGTTCACGACATCCAGCGTTTTCCATCGATCCGCAGAAACGCAATCATGTCGAGCACGATGGAAGGCTGGCCGAGCGAGGTCAGGATCGTGTGGATCTGCCCACGATGGTGGGTCTGGTGGTTGAACACATGTGCCAGCATGCCGGCGAGAGGATCGGTAACCGGAACAGGATTGCTGACCGGCGTATAGGTCACAGCCCGCTCGAAATCTTGCGGCGAAAGGGATTTCGTCAGTGCGATGAAGCGATCATCTTCTGCTTTCCGCGCGGCGCGAAGCTCGGCAAAATCCTCGAACAGGATGACATTCAGCTCCATCGGCGCCGTGCCGATGCCGGTGATGCGCCTCAGCCAGATCCGGTCGGCAACGAGGAGATGGTTAAGCGTGCGATGCGCAGAGCCGAAGAAAGCACCACGATCCGCACGGTAATCCTCGTCGCTAAGTGCTGCGCAGCCATCATAGACACGGTTGTTGGCCCAGTGGTTGTAATCGGCAAGCATCTGGAAATGGCGCTGCATATGGTTCTCCCGCGTGGCTCGTTTTGAGAATTTCTATCTACAGCAAAGCCCATCACGCGGGTCTTATGCAACGCATGAAATCTTCTGATTGGATTGCAGCCAAATTCCTGCTCATCATCAAATTTCGAACGGATGAATTGGAGCGACTTGATGACCACCCGTATCCTCTATTCCCTTTGCGGTGCCGACGAGAGCCGCCCTTTCTCTCCGCATTGCTGGAAAGTGGTTCTGGCGCTGAAGCACAAGGGGCTCGATTTCATCGAGAAACCGACGCCCTTCACCCAGATCCCGGAACTGGAAAACGGATTTTCCAAGACGGTGCCGATCCTGCGGGACGGCAACGAACTGATCCGCGACAGTTTCGATATCGCGCTTTATCTGGAGGAGCATTATCCGAACCGCCCGACATTGTTCGGCGGGGAGGGTGGCAAGGCGCTGTCCCGGTTCGTCGAGCGTTTCTCGCAGAGCATCATCCATCCCGCGATCACCGGCATCGCGGTTGCCGATATTCACGACATGCTGGACGAGACCGACCGGACCTATTTCCGGACGACACGCGAGAAGATGCTTGGTCGGTCGCTGGAAGATCTGCGTGCCGGGCGTGAGGCTGCGGTTGCCGGGTTTGCAACAAAACTGGAGCCGATGCGCCAGATGCTTGGTTACCAGGACTTCATCGGTGGCGATGGCCCGCTGTTTGCAGACTATATCCTGTTCGGCGCCCTGCAGTGGATGCGGATCACCGCCGGCGGGAATGTGCTGGCTGCCGATGACCCGGTTGCAGCGTGGTTCGAGCGCTGCCTCGATCTTTACGAGGGCGTTGGGCGCAGTGTGACGGCGGCGTGAAATTCGGGTTCGGGATGTGACAATAGCCAAGACAATGGCCGGGACCCCCTTGTTTCCGGCGCTTGGGGCGGGTAAACACCGCCAACTTTCCCCTGGCAAAGTGCCCCTGGAAACAAAGGATAGACAAGATGGCGATTGAACGCACCTTCTCGATGATCAAGCCGGACGCCACCAAGCGCAACCTGACCGGCGCTATCACCAAGGTATTCGAAGACAACGGCCTGCGCATCATCGCGTCCAAGCGCGTTTGGATGTCGAAGCGCGAAGCCGAAGGCTTTTACGCAGTTCACAAGGAACGTCCGTTCTTTGGCGAACTGGTTGAAGGCATGACCTCCGGCCCGACCATCGTTCAGGTTCTCGAAGGCGAAGGCGCCATCCTGAAGAACCGCGAAATCATGGGCGCGACCAACCCGGCCCAGGCAGCTGAAGGCACGATCCGCAAGCAGTTCGCTCTGTCGATCGGCGAAAACTCGGTTCACGGTTCGGATGCTCCGGAAACTGCCGCTCAGGAAATCGCCTACTGGTTCGCAGAAACCGAAATCGTCGGCTAATCGCCACACGATTGATATTTGAAAAAGCCGGGGCTGACGCTCCGGCTTTTTTGTTATGCAGGGCAGTTGCTGTCACCCGACATGTCCCGGCTTCCATCGGCGTGAAAGACATCCGGATTGGGCGTATAGCCCGGCCCAACGACGAGCGGCTTGGCAGGCAGCACGCTCTGGTCGACATCCGAGGTGATGCTCGTTTCGATCTCCTGCAGCATATCTCCCGACGCCGACAGGATGCGGATGGTCACTGCATAGGGGTGATCCTTGCGCACGCATTGCAGATGCGGGCTCTGGATGACGATCTTCTCATCGATGGGAAAGATCTTTTCCCGCGCCAGCAACGTATCGCCACCCTTCGGATTTTCGAACTCTGCCGTAACGATGCTGCCATCCGGCAAAGGGCGAAGCTTTTTCAGTGTGACGAGATAGTTGGCCGTGGCCACGCGATAGTTGAACACGAAAATGCGTCCGGAGAGTTCGACCAGCTTTCCTTCGGTTTCCCGCTGGCAGGAGGCGAGAGCAAGGATTGCGAGAGCGGCCGCGAGCGCCGTGCCCTTCATGGCAGCCGATCCTTCCTGGCATTGTAGTGACGCGCAGCCTTGACCCGATTGCCGCAGACGGACATGTCGCACCAGATGCGGCTGCGGTTCTTGCTGCGGTCGATGAACAACCAGCCGCAATTGCCGCAGATTCTGATCCTCTTCTTTTCGGTCTCGGATAACAGCCTCAGAGCCGAATAGGCCGTCTCCGCCTCCAGCGATCCCTTGGCTCCCAGCGGCAGTATCGTGGCGACCGCCTCCAGCAGTGAGGCGAGAAGCCGCGGTGTTTCTGCCTCGCTTACGCAGGCCCGAAAATACCGGTCGATCGCCTCACGCATCGCAATGAAAGATGCCTCGTTCGGCTTCTGTAAGGCAGCAGGCGTGCCGAACAGCGCGCGCTCCGCGGAGAATTCGCCTGCAGCTTTCGCAAATGCATCCAGCTGTGCCGGCTTGGCAAACCGATCCACGCTGCGGGCAGGGTCGAAGCGCAGGATGACGCTGTTGGCGACGTCCAGCGCCAGCGCACCCCCGGCAAAACGATGTCGTGTCCATGAAAAGGTCATGGGCAATTATAACTTTCAAAATGGCTTTTACCAGTTATATTCGATCTCACCTATTGGAGCGCCGCATGGCCTATTTCCTGCAGCAGATCGCCAATGCTCTGCCGATTGCATCGCTCTACGCGGCGCTGGCTTTCGGTTATGCTATCGCCTTTGCCGTAACCCGACGCGCCGACATTACCTATGGCGCGATCTTCGCCTTTTCAGGCCATGTCTATCTCCTCTTTGCCTATATCGGTTGGGATCGGTTGTGGCTTGTTCTGCCCGCATCGCTGGCGCTTGGTGCGGTGGTTGGATTGATGGGCGGGGTAGGGGCAGGCGTCGCGATCGGGAGGTTCGTCATGCGGCCGCTTTCAGCCGTCTCGCCGAATGCCATGATCGTCGCCTCGCTCGGTCTGGTGATGGTGCTGATGGAAGGCGCGCGGCTTGCCTCCGATACGCGCGAACTTTGGTTGCCGCCTTTTCTTGATGGCCGCATCGTCTTCTGGCAGGGGGCCGGCTTTTCCGTTGGGCTGACGATGCTGCAGCTCATCAATACGGCGCTGATGCTGGTCATGGTTGTCATCGGCCACATCACGCTTAGGCATAGCCGCTTCGGCCGCTGCTGGCGGGCAGTTTCCGACGATGCTCTTGCGGCCGAACTGTCCGGCGTCAGTTCGGCACGAATCTTCGTTTCGGCCTACGCGCTGGCGGCGCTTTATGCATCCGTCTGCGGCGTGCTCGCGACCTCCTATTACGGCACGATGGATTTCGGTGCCGGCCTGCTTTTCGGTCTGAAAGTCGTGCTGATCGCTGCTGCCGGCGGGCATTGGAACCCGATCAGATCGGCGGCGGGTGCGGCTCTGGTCGGTGTCGCCGAAACGTTATGGAGTGGTTACGGGCCGATTTTCTGGCGCGATCTGGCGGTCATTTCGGGGCTGGTTCTGCTGCTGGTTCTCAGCCGGCGGGAGCGGGTGACCATCTGACTGGAGGCGATATTCAGCCCCACTTGTCCTTCGCCTTGTCATCGATGCCTTTGGCTTCGATCCATTCTCCGGCGGTGCCGTCGGCCGCATGTTCCTTCTTCCAGAAGGGGGCCGAGGTTTTCAGGTAGTCCATGATGAAATTGGCGCCATCGAAGGCGGCCTGCCGGTGTGGCGCGGCAGCGATGACCAACACGATATTCTGGCCCGGCTCGATCCGGCCATAACGGTGGATGGCCGTCGCTCCCATCAGTGAAAAACGCTCGATCGCAAGATCGGCGATCCGCTTCATCTCCGTTTCCGCCATGCCGGGATAATGCTCAAGTTCCAGCGCCGAAAGGCCTCCCTGCTCGCTGCGGCAGAGCCCGACGAATGAAACGATGGCGCCGATATCCATGCGGCCGCCACTCAGGGCATCGACTTCCGCCTGAAGGTCGAAATCATGCGCCTGCACGCGGATGGTGGGAGAGGGGACACTCACCGTATCACCCGCCCGTCATCGGCGGAAATATGCCAATCTCGCGGGCACCGGCGATCGCCTCGTCATGCTCGACATGTTCCTGATTGATCGCCACGCGGATCACGTCCGGAAATTGAAGCGCGGTCTCGTATTCTTCGCCCAAGCCTTTCAGATGGCTCAGCAAATCGCCAACGGTCACGACGCTCTTGGGAAGTTCCATCTCTTCCTCGGTCTTGCCGATGCGTTCGCGGACCCAGGCGAAATAGATGAGATTGACCTTCATTCCAGAGCCCTCAATCCGCATCCACCAGATGCTTCACGCCAGCCTTGAAGTAGTCATAGCCGGTGTAGAAAGTCAGGATCGCAGCGACCCAGAGAAGCGCGATGCCCATTTCGGTTATATAAGGCACGACCTTGTCGCCGGCTGGACCGGCGAGCAGGAAGGCGATCGATACCATCTGGATCGTCGTCTTCCATTTGGCGACCCGTGTGACCGGCACGGAGACTTTCAGCGCGGCAAGATATTCACGCAGGCCCGAGACGAGGATTTCACGGCAGAGAATGGTGATCGCTGCCCAGAGCGACCAGCCGGCAATCGTCCCGTCCGCTGCCATCAGCAGCAGCACCGACGCGACCAGTAGTTTGTCAGCGATCGGATCAAGCATGCGGCCGATATTCGACGTCTGGTTCCAGATGCGCGCGAGATAGCCGTCGAGATAGTCGGTAAGCGAGGCGATGACAAACAGCCACAGTGCCGTCCAGCGAGCCGTATCAGAGCTTTCGAGCTTCCCCTCGACGAAAAAACAGAGAACGATCACCGGCACGGCAATGATGCGCGCATAGGTGAGAAGATTGGGGATATTGTATGCGCGGGAAGCCATATCGTACCTATGCTTGCGGGTTGTCCCCTAGTTGATGCGTCGAAGGCCAAGCGTCAACCGGTTTCGCGGCTTTTTTACAGACGATTGTGACAGGCGATCAATTCGTCCCAGCGAGATCTGCTCCTCACCGTAACCCTCTCTCCGTAAACGGGGCGAGGGGATTTGCCCTTCTCCACGCTAGCGGGGAGAAGGTGCCGTCAGGCGGATGAGGGGCAATCCGGTGTGTTCAACCCGGCCGGGTTTCATGAAAATGGTTATACACCTGCTTTGCCACAGCCTCCGAAATGCCTTCGACTGCCATGAGATCGTTGAGGCCCGCGCGCGATACCGCTTTGGCCGTGCCGAAATGCTGCAGGAGTTTGCGTTTTCTGCCCGGTCCGATGCCGGAAATCTCGTCCAGCGGGTTCTTTATCATCTCTTTCTTGCGGCGTGCTCGGTGAGAACCGATCGCAAACCTGTGGGCCTCGTCGCGCATGCGCTGGATGAAATAGAGAACCGGATCGCGCGGTGGCAGCGAAAAGTCGCTTTTGCCATCGGCAAAGAACCGCTCGCGGCCGGCATCACGGTCGACGCCTTTGGCGACGCCGATCGCGGTCACGACATCGCGAATGCCGAGTTCGTCGAGAATGGCGCGAACGGCCGTCATCTGCCCCTGGCCGCCGTCGATCAGGATCACGTCGGGCCATGCCGGGAAAGAGGCGTCATTGATGTCGTCGGAGCTGGTTTCGGCTTCGCTTGCCGTGGCGGCTGAAATGCTGCGGTTGGGAATGCCTTCTTCCTTGATCAGGCGGGAGAAGCGCCGCGTCATCACTTCCTTCATCATGCCAAAATCGTCGCCCGGCGTGATGTCGGTCGATTTGATGTTGAACTTGCGATACTGGCCCTTCACGAAACCTTCCGGCCCCGCCACGACCATGCCGCCGACGGCATTGGTGCCCATGATATGCGAGTTGTCGTAGATCTCGATACGCCGCGGCACGTAAGGGAGCGCAAAGGTCTCGGCCAATCCCTTGAGCAGGCGCGCCTGCGAGGAGGTCTCGGCCTGCTTGCGGCCATGCGCTTCGCGGGCATTGGCGAGAACGTGATCGACGAGATCGCGCTTTTCGCCCCGCTGGGGCACTAGGATCGCCACCTTGTGTCCTGCCTTTTCGGAAAAGGCGAGCGCCAGCAAATCCTGTTCCTCTACCGTTTCGGAAAGCAGGATCTGTTTCGGGATCGGCTTGTCGTCGTAGAACTGCGCAAGGAACGCGTTCAGCACTTCGGCTGCCGTCATTTGCGGATCTGCCTTGGGGAAATAGGCGCGGTTACCCCAGTTCTGGCCGGTGCGGAAGAAGAAGACCTGGATACAGGTCAGTCCGCCCTCGTGATGGATGGCGAAGATATCCGCTTCCTCGACGCCGGCCGGGTTGATGCCCTGATGGCTCTGGACATGCGAAAGCGCCGCAAGGCGATCGCGATAGACTGCAGCACGCTCGAAATCGAGATCTTCCGAAGCCTCCTGCATCTGGGCAGCGATCGTGTTCTTCACATTCTGGCTGCGGCCCGACAAAAAGTCGGAGGCCTCTTTTACCAGATCGGCATAGCCCGCATCGCTGATTTCATGCGTGCAGGGGCCGGAACAGCGTTTGATTTGATAAAGAAGACAGGGCCGCGTGCGCGTCTCGAACACGCTGTCGGTGCAGGTGCGCAGCAGGAATGCGCGCTGCAATGAATTGATAGTGCGGCCGACGGCGGAGGCCGAGGCGAATGGCCCGAAATACTGGCCTGTGCGTGCCCGCGCGCCGCGATGCTTCAATAGAGCAGGAGCGCGGTGATCGCCGCTGATCAGAATATAGGGAAACGACTTGTCGTCGCGCAAAAGCACATTGAAGCGAGGGCGCAGCCGCTTGATCAGATTGGCTTCGAGAAGCAGCGCTTCGGTTTCCGTCCGCGTCGTGACGAATTCCATATGCGTCGTCTCGCGCACCATGCGGGTGAGGCGGTTTGAATGCAGCCTTCCTTGCGCATAATTGCCGACGCGTTTCTTCAGGCTGCGCGCCTTGCCGACATACATGACGTCGCCGGCCTCATTAAACATGCGATAGACGCCCGGCGCGTTCGGCAGATGTTTGACGAATTCGGCGATCAGATCGGCGCCCTTGAGGCCGCTTTCGTTTTTTACCGCCTCGTTCCAGTCGATCGAGGCGGTAACGGCGTCGGCAGCCGTATCCGGCGCCGCTGCGTCATCCTCGTCATCATCGATCTCGTCATAGAGAACGCCGCCATCCGGCAGCTTCTTGTCGTTCATTCCATATCTCCGCCACGTCGCGCTTAGGCGCCGGGCTCGCCATATCTCGAATCGAAGTCGATTTCTGCTTTCACAGATAGTGTCCAGTGAGGCGGTTTGGAAGCAGGCGCGGTTGTTGCGCCTCAATCGAGGCCGTTGACGAAATGCGGCGGCATTCAGACGGTCGTGCCGGTGTGAGGTCGGCAGCGGCATGCATAGACAGGTATTTCGAAGCATAAACGGGAGGAGCCGAGATGCGATCTGTTTGATCTAAACTCGAACAATAAGCGCATCTTTGGTGCGGCTTGATGATTGTCATCAGATTTCGCGTGTATTGACTTGGATATTTTGACCTGTTAAGAAATAAGAAAGAAATGTAAATAAGTTAATCATCGAATTAGTATTGTATTAGGGTTAATGAAATACATGTTGCGGCGATGCAACATCAAGATTTAGCCTTCTTTCTGCCGCAAACAATTCACAATTCGGCTCTCTCATTTCCTCAATTGCATTCCAAATTTCTCCTCAGCGAGCAGGGAACAAAGCTGTCGCCAACAATGTTGATGTGACGCCTTCCCGGCAGCATTAAAAGGAGAAAAATGTATGCGTATTCTCATCGCAACTCTGATGGCTTCGGCTGCAAGCTTTATCGCAATTTCCGCGGCCAATGCTGCTGACGCTGTAGACCAGATCCCGCAGGCGCCGGTCGCCGTTGAAGAACCTGCTCCGGCTGTTGGCAACTGGCAGGGTTACTACCTCGGTGCAACCGGTGCTTACGACTGGGGCCGTTTCGGCGCTGGTGATCGTGATGGCAAGCTTGGTGGCGGTCTCTACACCGGTTACAACTGGCAGAGCGGCCAGATCGTCTACGGTGTTGAAGGCGATGTCGCCTACAACGGCGAAAAGGACGGCACCTATCCTGATCTCGAAGGCAAGGCTGGCTGGAACGGCTCGCTGCGTGGTCGCGTCGGTTACGACATGAACCCCTTCCTGATCTACGGTACGGCCGGTGTTGCCATCCAGGACAACAAGCTGTCTGACGCAACCTCGTCGGAAAGCAAGACTGCCGTTGGTTACACGGTCGGTGCAGGTGCTGAAGCCTTCGTCACCAGCAACATCACGGCCCGTCTCGAATACCGTTACACCGACTACGGTTCCAAGGACTACAATCTCGATAGCGGCTCCTTCTCGAAGGGCTATGACGACCACAGCGTCAAGGTCGGTATCGGCGTGAAGTTCTAATCAGCCCTTTAGCCTAAACAGGCTGGGGAAGCCCGCGGCGTGAATGCCGCGGGCTTTTTTGTATGTGAAAATCTTCAGTCCATCTGGATATTGGCGGCCTTGACGACCGGGCTCCATTTGGCGAGTTCGGCGGTCACATGCTTGCCGAGTTCTTCCGGTGTGGAGCCGACGATCGTTGCGGAAAAGTCCTTCATCCGACCGGCGACGGCTGGATCCTTAAGCGCCGTATTGGCGGCTTCGTTTAGCTTTGCGACCACCTCCGGAGGCGTGCCAGCGGGGGCGAACAGGGCGTTCCAGGTATAAGTCTCATAACCCGGCACGGTCTCGGCCACGGTCGGCACGTCAGGGAAGGAGGGCGCGCGTTCCTTCGTCGTGATGCCGAGCGCTTTCAGCGTCCCGCCCTTGATATGGCTGGAGGACGAGGGGAGGTTGTCGAACATGATCGAGATCTGGTTGCCGAGAAGGTCGTTGAGCGCAGGGCCGGCGCCTTTATAAGGCACGTGCTGCATCTTCACACCCGCCATGCTGTTGAACAGTTCACCGGAGAGATGCAGCGGCGTGCCGTTGCCCGACGATGCATAGGAATATTTGTCCGGTTCCTTTTTCAGCAGCTCGATCAGTTCTGCCACGGAATTGACTTCGAGCTTCGGGTTGACGACCAGCACGTTCGGTACCACCACGAGCAGCGAAACCGGTGAGAAATCCTTTTCCGGATCGTACGGCTTTTGCTTCAGGATCAATGGGTTGAGTGCGTGTGTTGCGACGGTGCCCATGAGGATCGTATAGCCATCCGGGTCTGCGCGGGCCACGCGGTCGGCACCGAGATTGCCACCTGCGCCGGCAACGTTTTCCACCACGACCTGCTGGCCGAGGATATCGCCCATCTTCTGCGCAACGACGCGACCGACCACGTCCGTCGAGCCGCCGGCGGCAAAAGGCACGACCAGCGTGATCGTCCGGTCGGGAAATGTCTGCGCCGCCGCCGGCTGGCCGAGAGACAAAGCCGACAGGGCAGAGCCGGCAAGAACAAGCGCGGCGCGCCGCGTCAATCGAGTGATCGTCATATGATTTCCTCCATCACGGCCTCCCGCCGTTCGTCTCATGGTAGCGGACGAGCGGGGTAGGGCAAGCTATTCAGCCGTTTGGCCGACTAGGAAGAAAGTCTAACTCTGCCAGGGGTTGGGAGCGTAGCCAGCCGGATTAGGCCTACAGGAGCGAGTTCTCCTGCTTCGCTCGACAGAAAATTTATGCGGTACCGGCCGGAAAGGCTTTTTCGTCATCTTGCCAGATCCGGCCACCACCCCAACCGCCGCGGGCTTCCGCCCAGCGGCGTGAGTTACTTCTTGGTGATTGAGCTTTCGGAATTTTTCACCTGCGAACCGGGCGTTTTCGCGACTTTCTCAGCGCCCTTGTCCTTCTTGGGTTTCCGAACTTCTTTGTTGCTGCGAACCTGACCTTTGGCCATCGTCACCTCCCTGATTTTTGGATGATATGTTCTCGATCCGATTGCCCGTGATGGCAAGAATATTCGGTCGTTATCGACCGGCGAGGCGGTGAAAATTTAAAAGGGGCCTGAACCGGCCCCTTGATTGGTTCGAACAGGCTGACATGAAATGTCCGGGTAGATTTACGCCGCTGCCTTCATCTCCGCATAATGGTAAAACTTCTTGGCAAAGATATCCGGCCAGGAAGCAAGTTCCGGACGGCCTTCGGCCCATTGGCCGTTAAAGCGCAGGTCGAGATAACCGATCATGGCTGCGAGCGCGAAATGGCCGCCATGCAGTTTCTTGCCGGTCTTCGGCAGGTTCTTTTCCAGGTAGTCGAGTGATTTGACGACCTTGGCCCACTGCTTGTCGATCCACGGCTGATAGGCGTTTTCCTCGCCGCGGAAACGGCGCTCGTAGACAATCGAAAGAAGGCAGTCCATCACACCATCGCACAGCGCCTCGAGCACTTCCGCTTCGGTGCGCTTCTCATCCTTTTTCGGATAAAGTTTGCCGCCCGACTTACGGTCGAGAAAATGCATGATCGCGACGCTGTCATAGATCGGCGCTTCGCCGTCGCGGATCAGGACGGGGATCTTTCCGAGCGGATTGTTGTCGGTCAGTTCCGCTGGTGCCGAATTTGTGTCGGTCTTCACCTCGGTCAGTGCAATACCGAGATGACGCGCCGCCATGCGGCACTTGGCTGAATAAGGGGAGGCGGGGGAATAAAGAATTTTCATCGGATTTCCTCTTTGAAATTTGTCAGCGTGCTGGCGGAAGGGTGATCTGGCTGATCGTGCAGCCTCGGCGGTCGACTTCGGCGCAGTCGCGGAAAGCGAGATCCTTGGTGAGGCAGATGCGGATTTCTTCCAACTGGCGTCCCTCGCAGCTCGCGGCGATGCCGCGGTGGCTCATGCCAGGATTGGCGCTGAGGAACTTTTGCTCGATTTCGTCCGCGGAAAGGCTGAGCGGCCGGTCGCCGTGGGTTAGGTCGGCAGGAATCTCTACACGCTCATAGGCCTGGCGAACCTTGTCGAAATAGGTCTCTTGGTCCAGCCCGGAGCAGCTACCGTGCTTTCGCCACTGATGGCCGACAAGTCCCATCGATGGCATGATGTCGAACATCTTTTCGCCAACCGTACGCGGTACCCGTTCAGGCTCGGAGGTTCGGCAAAAGTCCGGATAACCCTTTTCATATTGTGGCCACAGGCCATGCACGACGAAGCGGAACCGTTTGTCTATGCCGCATTGCTGGTCGTTGCGACCGCCCTTGGCAGTGGCGCAGAAGGTCGGAGACCATGAGAGCGAGAGCACATAGAAGTCGAAATTTCCGGCGCGGTCCTGGGCTCGATCCTGGCGACGTTCCTGCGCATTGACCGGGGACAATGTCAAAGCCGCTGTTGCGAGCATGATCGCTGCGGCAAAAAGGACCTCGCGGAGAGCTGACGATTTCTTCATCATGATCACGAATCCTCACCATTGGAACACGAGAGCGTTGTAATTGTTGAATGTTCAGTGTCCAGGCGAATAGAGTGTAAATTCGCTGATGGCTGCATGCAGTGATCGAGGTGGGGAGCAAAGAGCGAAACAGCTGAATGACATTCAAGAAATACCTGTGGCCTGCCGTGGGCGGCCTGACGATAGCGCTTTCGGCGTGGCTTCTCTACAAGGAATTGAGGGGGCTTTCTCTCGATGATCTGTGGGTAAGTCTTGCCGCTATTCCCAAGACACACTGGTGTCTTGCCGCGGCTTCAAGCCTCGTCGCCTACTGGGCCTTGGCCGGTTACGACCGAATCGCCTTGATGCATCTCGGGCGCAAGATCGACTGGTTTTTCATCACCGTCTGCTCGTTCACCACCTACGCATTGTCGCACAATATTGGCGCTTCTGTTGTCTCCGGTGCCGTTGTCCGCTACCGCGCCTATTCGACAAGGGGCATGACGCCGGCAGAAATCGGCGTTCTCATCGCCATGTGTTCCTTCACCTTCATTCTCGGGACACTGATGCTGATCGGCGTCATTCTTGTCATCGAGCCTGAAGTGATTGCCCGTTTCGGTGATCTGATCCCGGTCGAAGCCTCAGCGGCGCTGGGATATTTCCTGCTGGTGTTGATCGGTCTCTATGTCGTCGCAAGCTTCATGAAGCTGAAGCCGCTGACACTCCGGCTGTCGAAACTCGGATCGGTCAATATCGTCTATCCCGCACCGCGGGTCGTGCTGCCGCAGCTTTTGATCGCACCGATCGAGCTGATCGGCGCTGCTGGGATCATCTATTTTGCTCTGCCGGAGGCCGGAAATCCCGGATACATGGTCGTGCTCGGGATTTTTCTCGTATCCTTTTCCGCCGCCCTTCTTTCTCATGCGCCGGGTGGTCTAGGTGTCCTGGAACTCGTCTTCGTCATGGGTCTTCCAGATATGAATCCGGCTGATGTCATTGCAGCACTGCTCGTCTTCAGGCTCTTCTACCTGATCATCCCCTTCGTCATGGCGCTGGTGGTGATCTTCATTTTCGAGCGCTCACAGTTCCGCCGCCACGAGCCACTGGATATTCAGCGGGCCAAGCATCAGGAAAAGGCCTAGAGATCCTCCCGGCGATCATTCCTCGCCGCGTCCGCCTTCTTCGCCACGCAGCCAGAAGGCGCGCTGTGAGGCAAAACGGTCCTGACCGAGCACGGTCTTGAGCACCGGCAGCAGCGCATGCAACTCGTCCTTCAGGGTGAAGGGCGGATTGACGATGATGAGGCCGGTGCCGGAAAGCCCGGTGGTTTCGCGATCGCTTTTTACCGAAAGCTCGGCGCAGAGCATTTTCGGGATTTCCAGCGCCTGAAGTTCCTCGTGGAAGGACTTGATCGGCGCGCCCTTCTTGATCGGATACCAGAGGCAATAGGTGCCGCCGGAAAAGCGGCGATACGCCGTCGCCAGCCCCTTCGCCAACCGCTCGTATTCTCCAGCTTCCTCGAAGGGCGGATCGACCAGAACGATGCCGCGCTTTTCCTTCGGCGGTAGATGCGCGCCGAGAGCCAGCCAGCCATCAAGTTCGGTCACGCGAACCTGAAAGTCGCCCTCGAACAGATTGTGCAGGCGGTTATAGTCGTCCGGATGCAACTCCATCGCCGAAAGCCGATCCTGCGGGCGAAACAGCATGCGGGCAAGCTTCGGCGAGCCGGGATAAAGCTTGATGCCGCCATTGGGGTTCAGTTCTCGGATCGCGGCGAAATAAGGTTCGAGGATTTCGGCGACATCTGCCGGAAGCTCGGCTTCCATCAGTCGGCCGATGCCTTCCGCCCATTCGCCGGTCTTCTGAGCCTCTTCCGACGACAGATCGTAAAGACCGATGCCGGCATGGGTGTCGAGCACACGGAACGCCTTGTCCTTTTTCTGCTGGTAGCGAACCAGCCGCGCCAGAACGGCGTGCTTGAGAACATCGGCAAAATTGCCCGCGTGGTAGATATGCCGGTAGTTCATCTGAACCTGTGTCTCGCTTGAATTAAATTGATGACTGCCAAATGGCGCTTTTGGCGGGCCTTCGCTTGCAATATAGAAAAGCCATGAACATCGCGACCCCCATCTCTGTCAAAAGCAAGCCCGGCCACAATTCTGTCGGCCATACCGTCTGTCCGCATGACTGTCCGAGCGCCTGTGCGCTGGATGTCGATCTGACCGAGGACGGCAGGATCGGTCGTGTGCGCGGGTCGTCTGATAACACCTATACGGCTGGCGTCATCTGCGCCAAGGTCGCGCGTTATTCTGAGCGCATCTATCATCCGGGTCGCCTCATGGTCCCGCAGCGCCGCAAAGGTGCGAAGGGCGATGGCAATTGGCAGGAGTTTTCCTGGGAAGCGGCACTCGACGAGATCGCCGATGCCTTCGTCAAGGCCGAAGCCAAGCATGGTTCCGAAGCCGTCTGGCCGTATTTTTACGCCGGCACGATGGGGCAGGTGCAGCGCGACAGTATCGAGCGCCTTCGCCACGCCAAGAAATATTCGGGCTTCATGGGCACGATCTGCACCAACATGGCCTGGACCGGTTATGTGATGGGCACCGGCGCATTGCGCGGCCCTGATCCGCGCGAGATGGCCAAGTCCGATTGCGTCGTCATCTGGGGCACCAATGCGGTGGCCACCCAGGTCAATGTGATGACCCATGCGGTGAAGGCCCGCAAGGAACGTGGCGCGAAGATCGTCGTCGTCGACATCTACGACAATCCGACGATGAAACAGGCTGACGTGAAGATCGTTCTTCGCCCCGGCACCGATGCCGCACTCGCCTGCGCCCTCATGCATGTCGCCTTCCGCGACGGTTATGCCGACCGCGAATATATGGCGAAATATGCCGACGATCCGGCTGGTCTCGAAGCGCACCTGGAATCCCGCACGCCGCAATGGGCGTCGGAAATCACCGGTCTTTCGGTCGAGGAGATCGAGGACTTCGCAAAACTGATCGGCACGACGAAGAAAACCTTCTTCCGCCTCGGTTACGGCTTTTCCCGCCAGCGCAACGGCACGGCGGCGATGCATGCAGCGCTTTCGATCGCGACTGTTCTCGGCTCCTGGCAGTATGAAGGCGGCGGCGCTTTCCATAATAACGGCGAGATATTCCGGCTGAACAAGTCCGAATTGATGGGCACCGCCTATATGGATCCGGAAATCCGCATGCTCGACCAGTCGCAGATCGGCCGTGTGCTGACCGGCGATCCTGTGGCGCTGCGTCATCGCGGCCCGGTCACGGCGCTTCTGATCCAGAACACCAATCCGATGAACATCGCGCCGGAGCAGCGCCTGGTAAAGCAGGGATTTCTACGCGACGACCTGTTCACCGCTGTGCACGAACAGTTCATGACCGATACGGCGAGGATGGCCGATATCGTGCTGCCGGCGACCATGTTTCTCGAACATGACGATCTTTATCGCGCCGGCGGCCAGCAGCATATCCTGCTTGGGCCCAAGCTGGTCGAGCCGCCGGAAACGGTGCGCACCAATCTCTTCGTCATCGAGGAACTGGCAAAGCGCCTCGGCGTCGATCACTTCGCCGGCTTCGGTAAGGATGAGCGAAGCCATATCGACCGTATCCTGGCCGATAGCGGCTGGAGCTCCTATGACGAGTTGAAGGCCGACAAGTGGATCGATGCCCAGCCGGATTTCGACACGGCCCATTATATCAAGGGCTTTGGATATCCGGATGGAAAGTTCCGTTTCTCGCCGGATTGGATAAACGGCCCGTCGCCCGACCGCACGCCGGATAGCGTCGGTCCGCTTGGCCCACACACGGAATTGCCGCGCTTCCCGGACCATGTCGCGGTGATCGAGACGGTTGATGCCGAGCATCCGTTCCGGCTGGCGACCTCTCCGTCGCGCAGCTTCCTCAATTCCAGCTTTGCCGAGACGAAAAGCTCGATACAGAAGGAAGGCCGGCCGGAAGTGATGATCGAACCGAGCGATGCAGAACGTCTGGGCGTTGTCGATGGTGATATCGTCTGTCTTGGTAATCGCCGTGGCGAAATCCGCCTTCATGCTAAGCTGGTGCCGGGCGCAAAGCCGGGCGTGCTGATCGCCGAAGGGCTATGGCCCAACGACGCGCATCTTGACGGCGAGGGGATCAATGTCCTGACCGGCGCCGACCCCGTTGCTCCCTTCGGTGGCGCAGCCGTCCACGACAACAAGGTCTGGCTCCGCAAGAGCTGATCCTGCATCATCGACGAGAATCAGAAGTACAGGAACGGACATGATCGATATCGACACTTCCGAAGCAGACCGAGTGCGCCTCTTATCGAGAAAGACCCTGTGGAAGGGATTTGTGACGTTGGAGATGCTCACCTTCGAGCAGCAGATGCGGGATGGGAGTGTCGTTACGGTCACTCGCGAAGTCCATGATCACGGCAGCGCTGCCGCCATTCTTCTGCACAATCCAGCCGATGATACTGTCGTTCTCGTCCGTCAGTTCCGCTCCGGCGCCTTTGCCAATGGCGACCCGGCTTTTATGCTGGAGATCCCTGCCGGTCTCGTTGACGATGGTGAAATACCGGCCGAAGCCGTTGTTCGCGAGGCAATGGAAGAGACCGGTTTCAGCATAGAGAAGGCGCGCTATATCTGCGACGTTTATGCGAGCCCCGGCGCTCTGACGGAAAAGCTGTCGCTCTTCCTCGCCAGCGTCGATGCCGATAAGAGGGTCGGTCTCGGTGGTGGCCTTGAAGGCGAGGCGGAGGATATCGAGATCGTCACTCTGGGCTTCGATGATGCTTACAGGATGATCGCCACAGGAGAGATCACCGATGCCAAGACGATCATCGCATTGCAGTGGGCTATGCTGCATCGTGCGGAATTGACGTCAGGCTGAGTATCATCCGCTGTGTGAAATTTCTGCAGCTTCACACCAATGTCACGAAACGCGCCTAACGGCTCCAGCCGACAGACCGAAAGCATTAGGAGATGATCATGTGGCTCGGCAACTTCACCCTCGTTTTGCCGGACCAGATCGTTGAAGGCGGCTCGGTCAGGATCGAGGACGGCGCGATTGCCGAAATCCGTGACGAGCCGGTTGCCGATGCCGTGATCGACGGCGGCGGGCGTTACCTGATGCCCGGTTTCGTCGACCTGCATGGTGACATGATCGAGCGCGAGATTTCCCCGCGTCCGAAGGCGGAGATGCCGATCGATTTCGGCATCCATGAACTGGACAAGAAGCTTGCCGCTCATGGTGTGACGACTGCCTATGCAGCCGTCTCATTCGCCACCGAAAGCGTCTACGGCAATGTCCGCTCGCTGGAGACCACCTCGGCCGTGATCGAGGGCATCAACCGGCTGCGTGACGATCTTCTGATCGACCACCGCGTTCATGCCCGTTACGAGATCACCAATGTCGGTGCCGCGCCGACGTTGGAGCGGCTGCTTGAAGCCGGCGAGATCGACATGGTGTCGCTGACCGACCACACGCCGGGGCAGGGCCAGTACAACAATATCGAAGCTTACGTGCTGAGCATGTCCGAGCGTCGCTCGATCTCGATCGAGACAGCCCAGGAGATGATCAACAAGCGCATCGAGATGCGCAGCAACCCGGAGATCGAAACGCGGTTGAAGGAAATCGTCGCGCTTTCGAAGAAGCATGGTCTGTCGCTCGCCTCGCATGATGACGACAGCGCCGAAAAGGTCATAGAGATGTTCGATCTCGGCGTGACGATCAGCGAGTTTCCGGTGACGATGGCGGCGGCAGAAGAAGCCATTCGTCGTGGCCTGCATACGCTGATGGGCGCGCCGAACGCGCTGCGTGGCGGGTCCATGTCAGGCAATCTGAGCGCACTCGACGCAGCCAGCGCCGGCCTGCTGTCGACGATTGCAGCGGATTACCATCCGGCCGCCTTCGTTCCCGCAATCTTCAAACTTGCCGATATCATGACCATTGGCCTTCCCAAGGCCGTCGCCATGGCAACCTCAAATGCCGCCCGCGCGGCAGGCCTTACCGATCGCGGTGAAATCGTGATCGGCCAGCGCGCCGATCTTGTGGCTGTCGAGACCGGCGACGTCCACCGCATCCGTGCCACTTTCCGCGACGGCCGCTTCGTCTACAGCGACGGCACGCTGCATCCGCTGCAGCTGATGGCGGCTTGAGTTCAAGCCTCGATCGGTGAGATAATCTGCGGGAAGGTCGCAGGCGCTGTAGCCTGCGCGGACACAGCCCGCCCGCCCTCCATCCTCACCTTGCCCTCGGAAAGCAGCTTCAGCGCCATCGGATAAAGCTTGTGTTCGACTGTCAGCACGCGTCCTGCCAGCGTGTCGGCGGTGTCATTGGAAATGACCGGCACGGCCGCCTGCGCCACGATCGGACCCTCGTCCATGCCTTCGGTGACGAAATGCACGGTGCAGCCGGCGATCTTCATGCCGGCGTCGATGGCACGCTGATGCGTGTGAAGACCTGGGAAGAGTGGCAGCAGGGAAGGGTGGATGTTGAGAATGCGACCCTCATACGGGCGGATGAAATCGCCCGAGATCAGCCGCATGTAACCGGCGAGACAGATGATGTCGGGATTGATGTCGGCAAGCGCGGAAAGGATTGCCGCCTCATGTTCTACCTTGCCGGCATAGGCCTTGCGTTCAAACACGAAAGTCCTGATGCCGCGCGCCTCGGCCTTGGCGAGCCCGCCGGCCGTCGGCTTGTCGGAGATAACCGCGACGATCTCGGCCGGAAAACCCGGTTCCGCGCAGGCATCGGCCAGCGATACCATGTTGGAGCCGCCGCCCGAGATGAAGACGACGACGCGCTTTTTGGCCGAGTTCATGATCTTAACCCTTCACCAGGCTTGGTGTTATCAGAGGCCGAGCGTGCCCTTGTAGATGACGCCGGCGCTGCCTTCAGCGCGCTCCACCATGCGGCCGAGCTGCACGACGGTTTCGCCTTCGGCGCTAAGCACATCGGTGACGGCCTTGGCGTTTTCTTCCGAGACGACGACGATCATGCCGACGCCGCAGTTGAACGTGCGCAGCATTTCCTTCGGCTCGACGCCGCCGGTTTTGGCAAGCCACGAGAACACGGCCGGGACGGGGATGTTGCCGAGCTCGATCTCGGCTGCGAGATGCTTCGGCAGGACGCGCGGAATATTTTCCGGGAAGCCGCCGCCGGTAATGTGGGCAAGTGCCTTCAGCGCATGCGTCTCGCGGATCGCCTTCAGGAGCGGCTTCACATAGATGCGGGTCGGAGTCAGCAGCGCTTCGCCGAGCTTCTTGTCTGCCGCGAACGGTGCAGGGGCATCCCAGCCGAGGCCGGAAAGCGAGACGATCTTGCGCACCAGCGAGAAACCGTTGGAATGAACGCCGGAAGAGGTGAGACCGAGAATGACGTCGCCGGGCGCGATGTCGCCGGCCGGCAGAAGCTGGCCTCGTTCGGCAGCGCCGACTGCAAAGCCTGCGAGGTCATAGTCGCCGTCGGAATACATGCCCGGCATTTCAGCCGTCTCGCCGCCGATCAGCGCGCAGCCGGATTCGACGCAGCCAGCCGCAATGCCCTTGACGATCGCGGCACCTTGGTCGGGGTCGAGCTTGCCTGTTGCGTAATAATCAAGGAACAGCAGCGGCTCAGCACCCTGCACGACGAGGTCGTTGACGCACATGGCGACGAGGTCGATACCGACCGTGTCGTGGAAATCGGCGTCGATGGCGATCTTCAGCTTGGTGCCGACACCGTCATTGGCCGCGACTAGGATCGGGTCGTTGAAACCCGCGGCCTTCAGGTCGAACAGGCCGCCGAAACCGCCGATCTCGCCGTCTGCGCCGGGACGCCGGGTGGAACGCACCGCCGGCTTGATCTTCTCGACCATCAGGTTACCGGCATCGATGTCGACGCCTGCATCACTATAGGTGAGACCGTTCTTGCCTGCCTCGCTCATAATCCATCTCCAGTCCGGACCCAAAGGGAACTATAAGCTGCCGCCAATTGCACGGCACGCCCGGATATGCAAGCGTTTCGGCCATGTTTTAAAGGCATTTCACAGGCATGGTCGCTAACCGGGATGTGAACTTGACCTCGTCCGGCAAGCCCCTCATATGCCATGGGAAACCCGATCCGCGATCCACAAGGAGCAGATATGCCGTATCACGTCAGTGGCGCAAGCCTGAAGCGCCACATCCTGTTCTGGCTCGGCGTGCTTGTCGGCTTCATCCTTTTCTTGTGGTTTTTCTCGTCCATTCTCCTGCCATTCGTAGCCGGAATGGCGCTCGCCTATTTCCTTGATCCGGTTGCCGACTGGCTTGAACGGCGGGGCCTCAGCCGCACCATGGCGACGATCGTTATCCTCGTCTGCTTCGTCACCATATTCGCGCTGGCACTGATGCTCGTGATCCCGATCATCATCAGCCAGTTCACCCAATTCGCGGCGGCGATCCCAGGCTACATCACAGAACTACAGCAGATCATCTCCAGCCCGCAGACATCCTTCCTGCCGCCCTGGATCTCGACCCAGATCGAAACGGTGAAGGAGAACTTTTCCCAGGTGCTGAGCCAGGGGGCAGGTTTTGTCGGATCCTTGCTGGCGCAGATTTGGAATTCCGGCAAGGCGATCGTTGACGTCATGTCGCTGCTGGTCGTCACCCCGGTCGTCGCCTTCTACATCCTGCTCGACTGGGATCGCATGGTGCGCAAGGTCGATAGCTGGATCCCTCGGGATCAGGTGCAGATCGTCCGCCAGATCGCCCGCGACATGGATCAATCCGTTGCCGGCTTCATCCGTGGCCAAGGGTCGCTCTGCCTCATCCTCGGCATTTACTACGCAGTCGGCCTGTCGCTCGTCGGGCTGAATTTCGGCCTGCTGATCGGCTTTGTCGCTGGCATGATTTCCTTCATTCCCTATATCGGCTCGCTGATCGGTCTTGTCATGGCGATCGGCGTGGCGCTCGTGCAGTTCTGGCCGGATTTTCCCTGGATCCTCGCTGTCGCCGCCGTATTCTTCTCCGGCCAGTTCCTCGAGGGCAATATCCTGCAGCCGAAACTGGTCGGCCAGAGCGTCGGCCTGCATCCGGTCTGGCTGATGTTCGCGCTCTTTGCCTTCGGTGCACTTTTCGGCTTCGTTGGCCTGTTGATCGCAGTGCCTGCGGCTGCGGTGGTTGGTGTGCTTGTCCGTTTCGCCTTGGCACGGTATCTTGATAGCGATATCTATTATGGCCGCTCCGCCGAACTTCCCTGGGAGGAGGGCGCAGCTCACGCCGTCGACCACAAGACCGCCGCGCGTGAAATCGAAGCTCCTGAGAATAACTGAAATTTTATGACTGACCCTATGGACCGCCCGCAAGGCAAGGGCGAACAACTGCCCCTGCGATTTTCCCACGATGCCGCCCGCGGACGCGACGACCTCATGGTGTCCGAACGCATGGCCGCAGCCGTGTCGATCGTTGACGAGTGGCCCAACTGGCCTTCACCGGTGGTCGTGCTGGCAGGCCCGGTCGGATCGGGAAAATCCCATCTCGCGCATATCTGGTGCGAGCAGTCGGGGGGGCAGGAAATCCATCCCGTCGTCGGTTCCAACGCATCGCAAATCGCCGCGGGCGGCCCGGTCCTGTTCGAGGATGCCGATCGCCGTGGTTTTGACGATGCCGAGCTTTTTCATGTCATCAATGCCGTGCGCCAGCATGGCCAGACATTGCTGATGACGTCGCGGCTCTGGCCGACCTCTTGGGCCGTCGAACTGCCGGATCTGAAGTCTCGGCTGAAGGCTGCGACCGTCGTTGAAATCGGCGAGCCTGACGAGGAGCTTCTCGCTCAGGTGATGATCAAGCTGTTTTCCGACCGGCAGCTTAACATTGATGACAAACTGATAAGCTATATCGTCAATCGGATGGAGCGTTCGCTCGATACGGCGCAGCGTGTGGTCGAGCAACTGGACCATCTGGCGCTCTCGCGTGGCACCCGTATCAACCGGATGCTGGCTGCGGAAGTGCTGGAGAGTTTCGGTCAAGCCGACGCGGGAGATTGACTGTCACAGTTCCGTCGTCAAAACATTATACGGCCGAAAGGCTTAACACTGAGGATGGAGCTCATGGACCAGATCGCCGAAACGCCTGAAGCCAAGGAAGTTGTTGTTGAGGCGATCCCGAGCTTCGAGGAGCAGCTTGCAAGCTCCGACCGCTTCATCAACCGCGAATTCTCCTGGCTGCAGTTCAATCGCCGCGTTCTGGAAGAAACGTTGAATACGGCGCATCCGCTTCTGGAACGTGTCCGGTTCCTGTCCATTTCGGCTGCCAACCTCGACGAATTCTTCATGGTGCGTGTTGCCGGCCTCGAAGGTCAGGTCCGTCAGGGCATCGTCATCCGCAGCCCCGATGGCAAGACGCCGGCCGAGCAGCTCGACTCGATCCTGCAGGAAATCGATAATCTGCAGATGGAGCAGCAGGCCTCGCTCGCTGTGCTGCAGCAATATCTGGCGCAGGAAGACATCCTCATCGTCCGCCCGAACGCACTCTCCGCAGAAGATCGTGCATGGCTCGCGACCGATTTCGAGGAAGACCTTTTCCCGGTGCTGACGCCGCTGGCGATCGACCCGGCGCATCCTTTCCCCTTCATTCCTAACCTCGGTTTCTCCATGGGCCTGCAGCTGCACAGCCTGCACGGCAAGGAGCCGATGACCGGTCTGCTGCGTCTGCCCACGACACTCGATCGTTTCGTCCGCCTGCCGGATGACGGCACGACGATCCGCTACATCACGCTGGAAGATGTCGTCGGCATGTTCACCGACCGTCTGTTCCCTGGTTACGAAGTCCGGGGTGCCGGCACGTTCCGCATCATTCGCGATAGCGATCTGGAAGTCGAAGAAGAAGCGGAAGATCTGGTTCGCTTCTTCGAGACGGCATTGAAGCGCCGCCGCCGCGGCAAGGTCATCCGCATCGAGACCGATAGTGAAATGCCGGCCTCGCTGCGCCAGTTCGTCGTGCAGGAACTCGGCGTGCCGGAAAACCGCGTTGCGGTTCTTCCCGGCCTGCTCGCGTTGAACACCATGTCGGAAATCACCAAGGCGCCGCGCGAAGACCTGCGCTTTGAAAGCTACAATGCCCGATTTCCGGAGCGGGTTCGCGACCATGCTGGCGACTGCCTTGCTGCCATCCGCGAAAAGGACATGGTGGTCCACCATCCGTATGAAAGCTTTGACGTGGTTGTGCAGTTCCTTCTGCAGGCCGCCCGCGACCCCGACGTGCTCGCCATCAAGCAGACCCTCTACAGAACCTCCAACGACAGCCCGATCGTCCGAGCGCTGATCGATGCTGCCGAAATGGGCAAGTCGGTGACGGCGCTGGTCGAGTTGAAGGCGCGTTTCGATGAAGAGGCCAATATCCGCTGGGCGCGCGACCTCGAGCGCGCAGGCGTGCAGGTCGTGTTTGGCTTCATCGAACTGAAGACCCATGCCAAGATGTCGATGGTCGTCCGCCGTGAAGACGGCAAGCTCAGGACCTATTGCCATCTCGGCACCGGTAACTACCACCCCATCACCGCCAAGATTTATACCGATCTTTCCTTCTTCACCTGCAATCCGAAGATCGCCCATGACATGGCGAATATCTTCAACTTCATCACCGGTTACGGTGAGCCGAAGGAGAGCATGAAGCTGGCGGTGTCACCTTACACGCTGCGTCCCCGCATTCTTCGTCATATCGAGGAGGAGATCGCTCACGCCAAGGCCGGTCGTCCGGCCGCGATCTGGATGAAGATGAACTCGCTGGTCGATCCTGAGATCATCGACGCGCTTTACCGCGCTAGTCATGCGGGCGTGGACGTCGAACTGGTGGTGCGCGGCATTTGCTGCCTTCGTCCTCAGGTTCCCGGACTGTCTGACAAGATTCGCGTCAAGTCGATCGTCGGCCGCTTCCTCGAACACAGCCGCATTTTCTGCTTCGGCAACGGCCAGGGCCTGCCATCGGACAAGGCGCTTGTCTATATCGGCTCTGCCGACATGATGCCGCGCAATCTCGACCGTCGTGTCGAGACGCTGGTGCCGCTGCTCAACCCAACGGTGCATGAACAGGTTCTATCACAGATTATGCTGGGCAATCTGATTGACAACCAGCAGAGCTACGAGATACTGCCCGACGGCACGTCAAGGCGCATGGAGGTGCGGCAGGGTGAGGAACCGTTCAACGCCCAGCACTACTTCATGACCAACCCGAGCCTTTCCGGCCGCGGGGAAGCCTTGAAGTCAAGCGCACCGAAACTGATTGCCGGAGTAATGTCCGGCCGTAAGAAATAGGCAGTATGGTAAGTTCTGAAGCTCAGGGGCGGCTCCCGGGCATCGCCCCTGTTTCCGTTATAGATATCGGATCCAACTCCGTTCGTCTGGTTGTCTACGAGGGGCTGACTCGGGCCCCGACGGTGCTTTTCAACGAAAAGGTACTGTGTGGACTGGGCAAGGGCTTGGGCGCGAATGGTCGCATGGACGACGAGGGCGTCGAGCGCGCTCTGGTTGCGTTGAAGCGCTTCAAGGCGCTTTCCGACCAGGCGCGCGCCACAGATATCTATGTTCTGGCGACCGCGGCAGCGCGTGAAGCGAGCAACGGTCCCGATTTCATCCGCAATGCCGAAGAAATTCTCGGACAGGAAATCCAGGTTCTCTCCGGCGAGGAAGAGGCCAAGTATTCCGCCCTTGGTGTCATCAGCGGTTTCCATGATGTGGATGGCATTGCCGGCGACCTCGGCGGCGGATCGCTTGAGCTCATCGATATCAAGGGCCATGAATTCGGCCGCGGCATTACCCTGCCGCTTGGTGGCCTGAGACTGTCGGAATCCTCCGGTAACTCACTTGCCAAGGCGCGCAGTTTCGCCCGCAAGCAGGTCAATACCGCCCGTTTTCTTGAAAAGGGCGAAGGTCGGACGTTCTACGCCGTTGGCGGCACATGGCGTAACATCGCCAAGCTCCACATGGAGATGACCAATTATCCGCTGCACATGATGCAGGGCTATGAACTGTCGCTCGAGGAAATGCAGAAGTTTCTCGATGAGGTGATCGCAGCCAAGGACTCGAAGGAAGGCGCATGGCAGGCGGTTTCCAAGAACCGTCGCTCGCTTCTTCCCTATGGCGCGATCGCCATGCAGGAAGTGCTGAGCGTCATGAAGCCCGCCCGGATCACCTTCTCGGCGCAGGGCGTGCGTGAAGGTTACCTTTATTCCCGGCTGCCGGACACCGAGCGTGACGCGGACCCGCTTCTGGTTGCCGCCGACCAGCTCGCGATCCTGCGTGCCCGCTCTCCGGAACATGCCCGCGAGCTTGCCGACTGGACCGGCCGCATGGTGCCGTTTTTCGGCATCAACGAGACCGAAGAGGAAGGCCGTTATCGACAGGCCGCTTGCCTTGTCGCCGATATCAGCTGGCGTGCCCATCCGGATTATCGCGGTGCTCAGGCCATGAACGTCATCGCGCACTCGTCTTTTGTCGGCATTACGCATCCCGGGCGAGCCTATCTGGCATTGGCGAACTATTATCGCTTCGAGGGTGTTGGAGATAACGGTGATACCGATGGGCTTGCGACGATCGCAACGCCGCGTCTCCTCGAACTTGCCAAGCTTTTGGGCGGGCTGCTGCGTGTGGTTTACCTGTTCTCGGCATCCATGCCCGGCCTCGTCAACCACCTGACCTTCCGCCAGTCGGCAACGCCGGATCTGGATCTAGAGTTCGTCGTCCCGCACGAATACGCCAATTTTGCCGGCGAGCGTCTGGACGGACGCCTGCAGCAGCTGGCGAAGCTGACCGGCAAGCGGCTGGCTTTCAAGTTCGAGTAATAAAAGCGAGGTCGGCGAGATATCTTGCCGCCGACCTCCGTTTCCCGACGGCATCATTCTTCGATATTCGGCTCCACCAACCTTGCGAGATTGCGCAGGCATTCCTGCCAGCCGAGATAACAGGCTTCCGCCGGGATGATGTCGGGCACGCCCGCCTGGGTGATGTCGAGGTCCGTTCCCACCGAAACCTTTTTCAACAGGATGGTCACCTGCATCTCGCCCGGCAGGTTAGGGTCTTCGAACCTGTCCGAGTAGCGGATGCGCTCGCCGGGAACGAGTTCATGAAACTCGCCTCCGAAGAAATGGCTCTGGCCGGTAGTGAAGTTGCGGAAGGACATTCGGAATGTGCCGCCGACTTTTGCATCGAGGTGATGGACGGTGCAGGTAAAGCCGTTCGGCGGAAACCACTTGGTCAGCGCATCAGCCTCGATGAAGGCCCGATAGACCTTTTCAGGGCTCGTTGCCAGGACGCGGTGTAGTTTTATCGTGCTTGGCATGCTCGTTTCCTCCTGTTTTGCCGGATCGATGCTCATAGGACGAGCATCGGTCCTATATGCCGACAGTCAATCGACGTTCCGGCTCACATTTTTTCAGGCCGGCTGAAACATCCTGCCTCGGGTGATGAGGGACAGGGTCATGCCGATCAGCGCAGCAATGAAGATGTTTGCGAAGACGAAGAGGAGTGCGGCAAGGGCAGGGATAGCTCCGCCGTCTGCGTGGGCTGTGAGAAGGGTAGGTGCGGTGGCGATTGCCGTGATGCCGAAGCTGAAGGCCCATAGCCCGGGCACCGAGCCTGCCTCAAAAACCCAGCGCCAGAGCCGGGCAAGGATCAGCAATTGTAGAACGCCATATCCAATCAAGGCATGGACAAAAAGGTCCGGTGCGCCTCCGCTGACAGCGATATAGGCGACTGCGCCGACGGGAGCTGGCGCGAGCTGGACGCCCATCGTCGGCCGCATCGGAATGGCAAGTGTCGGCCCGGTGAGCAGCCGGTTGAGAATAACGGATTCCATCGCCAGCCAGGAGAAAAGCCCGGCCCCGAAGGCGAGTTGCCCCACCTCGGGATGACCGAGCGCGGAAATGACCGTGGCTGAGACGAAACTGCCGGCAACAGTCGGGAGGTAAAGGACGGCCGTCGTGGTGCTGATATCCCGTCTGCCTTGCCAAAGGCTGCCTGTATACCAGACGCCGAAAGCCAGCGTGAAGGCGAAACCCAGTGCGAAAAGCACATAGGCGGCGGCCGTCCAATGGGGAGCAAGTCCTCCAGCGACCAGCATGGTCGAGACGCCGGCAAGGCCTATGAAACAGCATTGCACCGGATGTTCTGCCTCGGCGACAAGCTTCGCCGGCGCCGTAATCGCCTTCATGAGGTAGAGGATGACCAACACAGCCCAGACGAGTGCCGCCACGACATGGATGATATCGCCGACCAGAGCAGACAAGTCCCATGCGCGGGCTGCGGACCTCCAGGCGTTTCCGAGACCGGCAAGGCCAAGCACGATGCCGAAATAGCTTGCCGGCATGTTCGCGGCCATCGCGGCTAGACCTCGGGAAGGCTCCGGTGCCGATTGCAGCTTCGAAACAGTGTCTGCCATGGCTGACCTCTGGAATGAATGGCGGAAAAGCAACCGATGGAAATGCAGAAAAAGATAGGACGAAAAGCTGGTTGCAACGCACCCGCGATTACACGGTCGGGCGCGCGAAAGTCAACGCGCTTCACGCTTGGGTATCGCGTCTGAGCTGGCGCAAGTCCGCAACGGCAAAAGGCGCCCGGTGTGTCCGGACGCCTTCGGATCATGATGCCAAATGGAGTTACTTTGCAGACAGGAATTCACCGACTTCCAGCAGGCTGAACTCGTTGTCGTCTGCCTTGTCGACCGCGCGGCCGGCTGAGAAGGGCAGGTTGTTGTCGTTGCCGATGACGATATGGGTGGCGTCGACCTGATCGACGTTCTCGATCGTCACGAACGGCATGTCATAGACGCCCGGCTTACCGCCGGCGACCTTCTTTTTGTTGTCTGGATCCTGGATGTTCAGCAGATCGATATAGCCGATCTTGCGGACGGCCTTGCCGACATTGGCGTCGTTGAACTCGATCTTGTAGACGCGCTTCAGTTCGGCCGGAGCCTCGAAGCAATCCGGCTTCGGCTGCTTCGGATCGGCGCAGGCCTTGTCCTTGGTACCGGCGCCGTTGTCGCGCTCGATGACGAGAGCGGTCGTTGCGTCCAGCATGTTGAAATCGCCGATGGCAACGCCCTTTTCAGCCAGCGGATAGAGCCAGGAGCGACCGGTAAAGCTCTTCGAGGCGATGTCGAATTCGATGACGCGCAGCGCGGTGCGGCCATCGACCTGTTCTACCTTGCCGTCTTCGAGGAAGAGCGGGCCTTCCAGCAGGCCGTAAAGCTTGGAGCCGTCCTTGGACATGGCCATGCCCTCATAACCGCCCGAGCGCTTCAGGTTGAAGACCGGGACCTTGGCAGCCGGATTGGCAGGCATGGAGAGGGTCGGATTGTCGGGAGACTTGACCGGCTTGCCATCGACGACCGTTGCGATGACGTCGGTGAGCTGGCCGAGCGCATCGACCTTGATCAGGTAGGGACCGAATTCCTCGCCGAGCCAGAAACCGTCAGCCACCGGCTGGATCGACTCGATGTCGAAATCGGCGCCCGTCAGATAGCGCTTCTCGGAACCTTCCATGATGATCGGGAAGGGGGCGATCTTGTTCGGATCCGAAAGGAAGATGTTCTTGACGACGTCGACCTTGTTGGTCGCCCAGTCGAACTTCACCTGATGCAGGAAAAGCATGGCGTCGGAGGAATTGGCCTTGGAGCCGAAGCCGTTGTCGGAAAGCGTCCAGAACGTGCCGTCAGCCATTGCTTTGATGCCGGAGAAACCCTGGATCGGCTGGCCATCGAGCGGCAGCTTGACGTCGGTAACACGTGCACCGTCCTTGCCGTCAACGGTGCCGAGCTTCTCGACGCGCTTGCCCGGCGTCGTGAATTTGCCCGAGGTCTTGAGGAACTCGGGTGCATCGGCGGGAGCTGCCGTCATCGTGTTGGCGGGCAGGATCGCCTGACCGGCGAGCTTGGCGGGAAACTCCTTGCCATCCGCAAGAGCGGAGCCGGCGAGGAGCGCCGCGAACGCAACGGAAGTGATAAAGGTTTTGGTCATGAAAACACCTGATCGTTTCGCATTGAACATGCGAGCGTCGATAGAATGCTCGCATGACGCGCAAGTGATGGTGCGATGAAGATTTGATGACTGGAATTTCAACGGGCCAGATCGCCGTGGATCGGGTTGTGATTATCGCGATCTGGTGCGCAAATCGTTCCAGCGGCCCGGTGTCATGCCGAAGGCTTTGCGGAAGTGCCGGGTAAAATGCGCCTGGTCGGAAAACCCCGCGTCGGCAGCGGTTTCGGCAAGTCCGGCACCGATCGACATCAGCCTTTTCGCCTGTTCCAGCCGACGCATGACGAGATAGCGGTGCGGGCTGGTGCCGAGAAGTCGGCGGAACTGCCGCGCCAGTTCATAACGGTCGAGGCCGGTAATCGTCTCCAGATCGTTCGAGCGTACCGTCTCGGCGCTGTGATCCTCAAGAAAATCGCGGGCGGACATAACTGCGGTTCGGGCCGTAGCCGTCACTACCTTGCGAGGCATGCCCGCCTGGCGCGAAAGGCCGGCGGCGATCCGCATCACTGAATCGTCGAGTGCGAGCGCATCCGGTTCATGATCCAGATCGTCGAGAATGTCGGCAAGTGCCTGCCAGAGGCCGGCATCCGCGACGACAGGATTTCCGACGAAAGGCAGCGCAGTGTGATGGCCTTCGACTGCCCCGATCAGTTCTGGCGGCAGATAGATCATCCGGTAGATAAGCCCGTCATCGGTGCCGGCCGCACCGTCATGCACTTCGTCCGGATGCAGGACGATGACATTGCCGGGATTGCTGAACCGTTCGGAACCTCGATAGCGGAATGTCTGCACGCCATGAAGCGTCAGTCCCAGCGCATAGGTATCGTGGCGGTGCGGTGAAAAGCCGTTTCCGTGAAAGCGCGCCTCGATACGCTCTACACCTCTGCTCGGCATGGCAACGCGCATGCCGTCTCGGAATTGCCCTTTGCACGAACGTTCAAGACCGTCTGCACCGGCAGCCGCTAAGTGTTCGGCTCTTTCGATACCCCGAATGGAGTTTTCCTGCATGTTCGATACCAAGATCGCGATTGTTGTCCGTGATGACCTCACCACCTGGCAGAAGCTCAACGTTACCGCATTTTTGACGAGCGGCATTATCGCTCAGTCACCGGCGATCATCGGCGAAGCATATCGGGACGTGGTGGATAATGTCTATAATCCACTGTCGATCCAGCCGATTGTCGTGCTTGGCGCTGATCAGCAGACGATGCGTGTAATCCACAAGCGCTCTCTGGAGCGCGAAGTCATCACATCAGCCTATATCGAAGAGATGTTCGCGACCGGTCACGATGCCGCCAATCGCGAGGTCTTCTCGCGGTTTGGCCCTGATGATGCCAAGCTGGTCGGCATCGCGCTGAGAGCAGAAAAGAAGGTGGTCGACAAGATCACCAAGGGCGCGAAGATGCATCCGTGACCGGCGATCGATCTTTCGGCTGAGAACTGGTCGAGCTTAAAGCTCGACCGCCTCGACCTTCTTGTTGACGAAGCGCAGTGCCACACCGCCTTCGATCAGTTTCAGCGCCGTGTCGCCGAACAGTTCCTTGCGCCAGCCGGAAAGTGCCGCCACGTTCGCATTTTCGCCTTCGGACGCGATCCTTTCCAGATCGTCCGTATTGGCGATGACCTTGGCGGCCACACCCTGCTTGTCGGAGATGAGCTTGAGCAGCACCTTCAACAATTCGACGGCGGCAGCAGTGCCTTCCGGCACATGGGTGTGCTTGGGCGGATGCGGCATGTCGGCCTTCGGCAGTGCGAGCGCGGCATTGACCGCTTCGACGATAGCTGTACCCGAGGCTGAACGCTCCCAGCCCTTGGGAATGGTGCGCAGGCGACCGAGCGCTTCGGTATCTTTCGGCTGCTGCTGCGCGATTTCGTAGATAGCGTCGTCCTTCAGCACCCGCGAACGCGGCACATTGCGGCTGCGGGCTTCGCGCTCGCGCCATGCGGCGACAAATTTCAGAATGGCAAGCTCGGTCGGCTTGCGCAGGCGGGCTTTAAGCCGCTGCCACGCGTCGTCCGGATGCAGGTCGTAGGTGGACGGGTTTTCGAGGATCGCCATTTCCTCGGTCAGCCAAAGCGCACGGCCTTCACGTTCCAGCTGTTCCTTGAGCGCCAGATAGACGTCGCGCAGATGGGTGACGTCGGCCAGTGCATAATCGAGCTGTTTTTCGGAAAGCGGCCGGCGGCTCCAGTCGGTGAAGCGGGATGACTTGTCGATATGGACGTTCTTGATGCGGCTGACGAGCTGGTCATAAGAGACGCTGTCGCCGAAACCGCAGACCATGGCGGCAACCTGAGTGTCGAAGATCGGATGCGGCACCAGTTTGCCGAGGTGGTGGACGATTTCGATATCCTGCCTTGCGGCATGGAAAACCTTCACCACTGCTGGGTTCGCCATCAGCTCGAAGAAGGGCGCAAGATCCAGCCCTTTTGCCAGCGGATCGACGAGGACCTCCATGTCCGGGCTTGCCATCTGGATCAGGCAGAGTTCCGGCCAGAACGTCGTTTCCCTCAGAAACTCCGTGTCGATGGTGATGAAATCCGATTGCGCCAGCTTGGCGCAGGCGTCTTGAAGAGCTGCGGTTGTTTCGATCATTGGTCCGTTCACGTGCGGTGTTCAACCTTCCTTTCCCTTTGAGCCGCGCATGTCAAGACCGGGAGAGGCTCGCTGAGGTGTTAGTCCCTGCCATCTTTTTCAGGCGGTGCCGCCAGCCGGTTGAAATAGGCGGATGTGCGCAAAAGGGCGCGGAAGCGGGAATGCCGCTCCGATGGCGGCACGGGCGGCCTTACCCCCATGCGCATGATGGTGAAGATCAGAAAACCGGCAAAGATGAAGGACGTATAGGCAAAAAAGGCGCGTGGGCCGAGATACTGGAGCAGTGTGGCCGCTAGCAGCGGGCCGACGATCGCGCCGACCGACCAGAAGAACAGCAGGCCGGCGGCAACCAGCGCATATTGCCCCGGCTTTGCATGGTCGTTGCCATGTGCCGAACACAGCGAATAGAGCGGCATGGAAAACGCGCCGAACAGGAAAACGGCAATGATGTTGGCCGTCTCGTTGGTGCCGGCGCCGAAGGAGAGATAACCGCCGGTCAGGATCGAACCGATCGTTGCCCAGACGATCACGCGCCGTCTGTCCAGCTTGTCGGAATAAAGGCCGAGCGGATATTGCAAAACCACGCCGCCGATGATGCCGGCGCTCATGAAGGTCGCAATCGACGTGATATCCATGCCGATCTCATGCGCATAGACCGGCCCGATATTGCGGAAGGCCGCCATGGAGAGACCTACGGCGACGACGCCCACGACGGCCAGCGGCGAGATCCGCCAGACTTCCTTGAGGTCGAAGGCCACGGCATCCGGCGGAGCAGGACTGGATTTGTCGGCAACGGAAATCGGCACGAGCGATAACGTCATGGCGATTGTAATGATGGCAAAGATCGCCTGTCCTTCGATGCCGACAGTTGGGATGAGATATTGAGCGAAGGTGACAGAGCCGAGATCGACGAAACGATAGATCGAAAGCGTTCTGGCTCTGTTTTCGTTCGTCACCTTGGCATTGATCCAGCTTTCGACCGTTGCAAAAAGGCTGGCGACCGCAATGCCGATCAGGAAACGCAGCAATGCCCATGCGACGGGATCGATCACCTGCGCCATGACGACGGAGCAGGAGGCTCCGATCGCGGCCATTGCCGCAAAGGTTCGGATATGTCCGATCGACCGCAACAACCGCGAGACATAGATGCAGCCGACCGCGAAGCCGACGCTATATCCCGCGCCGATCACGCCGATGACCGTGGGCGTGAAGCCTTCGGCCGTGCCGCGCAGCGCGATATAGGTGCCCTGAAGCCCGTTTCCACCGATCAGGATGCCTGCGGTGACGAGAAGGGGCACGAGGGGGCGTATATGGGACATGAAGGGAATCTTTACGCGGGGGTGTCGCTAAAGCTGTAGCGTGATGCGCATGGAAACGACAGGCCGGAAATGACTTAAGCTGACAACGCCGTGTGAAAATTGCGCGCCCTGCCGATAAACGTGGTGTTCAAACCTTGAATGTCACTCGCCCTCGGCCTTGTATGGGAAGGGTAAGGGCGAATGTTCGAGTGCAGATACCGATCGGGGCAGGACGACCGCTGTTACGGTCTGATCTCCATGTAGACCGACTGGCTACCGTCCTTGTTGAGGGCGATGACATCATAGGATGCCGACGAATCCTCACCCATCCCCAATGAGCCGCTCGGCATGCCGGGAACGGCGATGCCGGTGATCTCGGGACGCTCCGCCAGCACACGATTGACGGCTTCGAGCGGCACATGGCCTTCGAACACATAGCCGTCCGCTACGGCCGTGTGGCAGCTCCAGGCGTCTTCCGGCACTTTGTAACCGGCCTTTAATGCGTCCATGTGCTCGACATTTTCCATGCGAAGCGGGATGCCGGATGTTTTCAGCGCCTCGGCCCATGCTTCGCAGCAGCCGCAATAGGGGCTTTTGTAGACCACCA
Source organism: Aliirhizobium wenxiniae (assembly GCF_014201355.1). GTDB lineage: Bacteria > Pseudomonadota > Alphaproteobacteria > Rhizobiales > Rhizobiaceae > Neorhizobium > Neorhizobium wenxiniae. The sequence goes on along the minus strand of NZ_JACHEG010000002.1, from coordinate 226,984 downwards.
TTTCCGCGGCCATAGCGCCAGTGGCAATAAAGGACGCAGCACTCATGACTGCGAAGGCGAGCGATCTCGCCGCAAATTTCTGTCTGTTCACGATAATCTCCTTGGGATCGGCGAACGAATGTTTCGCTTCGGGCGGTCAGGCCGCCTGAGGGTGATCAATCGGAGATTTGGGAGGAGGCGAGGCGGGTTCATTGTGCAGCGAAGACAATGTTACGTCCCGCGGCAGAGCGTAAGCCAGTGAACGGGATGGCTGAATTGCAGACGGGCAATCCGGGAGAATGGCGGCCGTGACCGATTGCACCTGGCAGGATGCAAGCGCGCATCCTGCTTTGGAGCACTGTATCTCGATCTGGTGGCCGTCTACCGGTGTAAGCCCGCGATGCAGGGTGAGTTCGGCATGGCTGGCATGGATATGGTCCCGTGCCGGTTGTGCACCATAGATGGCCGGCCCTCGCGCCAGAAACAGCGCGGCCAGAAGCATCAGCATGACCGGGACAAACTTGACCATGGATCGATAATCGCACCCTTGGCCTGAACAATGAAGAGGCGGCGAAGGGACATAAGTACGCAGCCTTATGATGGCCTGAAGCTTGGCGGATGCCGACTATCATGTGCTAAGCGGGCTTGCCGAGGCATTGCAACCTTGACAAATCGGAGCACACATGCGCTTTTCGCGCCGATTTTCCATGCGATCGGCGGCCGTGCTTTGCACGCCATAAAAGCCGTTCCCAAGCATCAGTCCAGGATTGAAGTCATGCATCGTTACCGCAGCCACACCTGTGCAGCCCTCCGCAAGTCGGATGTCGGCTCCAATGTCCGCATCTCCGGCTGGGTCCATCGTGTACGAGATCATGGCGGCGTGCTCTTCGTCGACCTTCGCGACCATTACGGCATGACCCAAGTGGTCTGCGACCCGGACAGCCCGGCTTTCAAGACGGCTGAAGTCGTTCGCGGCGAATGGGTCATCCGCATCGACGGCACTGTCAAGGCGCGTTCGGAAGACACCGTCAACAAGAACATGGCGACCGGCGAGATCGAACTCTACGCCAAGGAAATCGAGGTTCTGTCGGCTGCCAAGGAACTGCCGCTGCCGGTCTTCGGCGAGCCGGAATATCCGGAAGACGTGCGCCTGAAGTACCGCTTCCTCGATCTGCGCCGCGAAACTCTGCACAAGAACATCGTCAAGCGCACCCAGATCATCGCCGCCATGCGCCGCGAAATGACGATCGGCGGTTTCACCGAATATTCGACGCCGATCCTGACCGCGTCCTCGCCGGAAGGCGCACGCGACTTCCTCGTGCCGTCGCGTATCCATCCCGGCAAGTTCTTCGCCCTGCCGCAGGCTCCGCAGCAGTACAAGCAGCTGATGATGGTTGCCGGTTTCGACCGTTATTTCCAGATCGCTCCGTGCTTCCGCGACGAAGACCCGCGCGCCGACCGCCTGCCGGGCGAATTCTACCAGCTCGACCTCGAAATGAGCTTCGTCACCCAGGAAGAAGTCTGGGAAACGATGGAGCCGGTCATGCGCGGCATCTTCGAAGAGTTTGCCGAAGGCAAGCCGGTCACCAAGGAATTCCCGCGCATCCCGTATGACGTCGCGATCCGCAAATACGGTTCCGACAAGCCGGACCTGCGCAACCCGATCGAGATGGAAGCGGTTACCGAGCATTTCGCCGGTTCCGGCTTCAAGGTCTTCGCCGGCATGGTCGCTTCGAACCCGAAGGTTGAAGTCTGGGCAATCCCGGCAAAGACCGGCGGTAGCCGCGCATTCTGTGACCGCATGAACGCCTGGGCGCAGCAGCAGGGCCAGCCGGGCCTCGGCTACATCTTCTGGAAGGAAGAAGAAGGCAAGGTTGTCGGCTCCGGTCCGCTCGCCAAGAACATCGGCGAAGAGCGTACGGCAGCGATTGCAGCGCAGCTCGGCCTCGAAGCGGGCGATGCCTGCTTCTTCGTCGCCGGCGAACCGGAGAAGTTTTACAAGTTCGCAGGCGAAGCCCGTAACCGTGCTGCCGACGAACTGGGTCTGGCCAACAAGGACCAGTTCGCGCTGTGCTGGATCGTCGACTTCCCGTTCTTCGAATACAACGAAGAAGACAAGAAGATCGACTTCGCCCACAACCCGTTCTCGATGCCGCAGGGCGGCCTTGAAGCACTGGAAAACCAGGATCCGTTGACGATCAAGGCCTACCAGTACGACATGGTCTGCAACGGCTTCGAAATCGCCTCGGGTTCGATTCGTAACCAGCTGCCGGAAGTCATGGTCAAGGCCTTCGAAATGGTCGGCCTTTCCCAGCAGGACGTGGAAGATCGCTTCGGCGGCCTCTACCGCGCCTTCCAGTACGGTGCGCCTCCGCACGGTGGCATGGCAGCCGGCGTCGACCGCGTCGTCATGCTCCTGACCGGTGCCAAGAACCTGCGCGAAATCACGCTGTTCCCGATGAACCAGCAGGCACAGGATCTTCTGATGGGCGCCCCGTCGGAAGCTACCCCGACGCAGCTGCGCGAACTGGCGATCCGCCCGATCCCGCCGGTTAAGAAGGACTGATTTCAGTCCTCCGATTTGAACATTATCAAGTAATCTCGACGGCGGCCCTAGGGTCGCCGTTTTGCATAGCTGTGCAATGCGAAGTTGCATTGCTGCATTGCAAAATTGGGAACAACTTTTAATCTTCTGATTGAGGTTTATTTAAACCCTGACAGGCAGTTATCGCGGCATATTCATTTGCCTCGGGATTAACGACTTGGCCTTGTTTTCTCATCTGCGTATTTCTCACCGTGTGCTTTTGCTCGCCGTTATGGCTCTCGTCGGCATCATGGCCATTTCGGCGATTTTTCTTGGCCAGAGACAAATCGAGGCAAGTTATCGGGCTACTGCGGACGCGCTGACGGAAAGACAGGCGGAGGTCTCCATGATGTCCGCGAGCGTGAGCGACAGCCTGCTTTGGGAGCAGTATTTCCTGCTGAACAAGGACATCGCGGCGGTAGAGAAGTTTCAAACGGCGATTGCGGGTGTTCATACCCGGCTCGATGGGCTGAGGTCTTCGGCAATCGGTGAGCTTACTGCCAATCTCGACCGGTTGGGTGAGGGGCTTACGGCCTATGAGGCCGCCTTTGCAACGCTGGTAAAAGACAATCAGGATCTTGGGCTAGACCAGAATAACGGCCTTGAGGGCGCCATGCGCTCCGCCGTACACTCGATCGAGGATCGCCTTCAGTCTGTCGAGGATGTAGCCATTCGCGCCAGCATGTTGATGATGCGGCGACACGAGAAGGATTTCATCCTGCGTCGTGATGCTGGCTATCTCGAAAAGCATGCAGCAGAGGCGGAGACCTTTACCGTTCTGGTCAAGCAGGCTTTTCGTCCGGGCGCGCAGCGCAGCCGGGTCATGGATGCATTGGAAGTTTATCGGACGGCTTTCAAACTTTATGCAGATGGCAGCTTGAAGGAGGCAAAGTCGGAAGCCGACGTGTCTGAAGCCTACCGGGCGCTCGAACCGCAGGTCGCAGCTGTCCGCGTAGCCAATGAGACGCGACGGGCTGAAACACTGGCCGAGAACGAGCTGGTTGCGGAACGCAATCTCATCATCGTCGCCGCACTTCTTCTTGGCGCCATCGCCATGTTGACCGCAGGCGTCTGGCTGATCGGGCGTTCGATCACCGGCCCGGTCGTCGCCATGACGGGAGCCATGCGCAGGCTGGCCGATGGCCAGACGGATATCACCATCCCGGCGCTGCACTGTCGCAATGAATTCGGTGCGATGGCCGAGGCACTCGATACTTTCCGCGAGGCTGCCATTGCCAACAGGCGGCTTGAGCAGGAGGCTACAGAGGCTCGTGCCAATGCCGAGGACGAACGCAAGCGCATGCACGAGGAAGCGGAAGCCGAAGCGCGCAGGATACTTCAGCAGGCAACGCGTGGCCTCGCCGGCGGTCTGCAGCGCCTGGCCGAGGGTGATCTGTCCTTCACGCTGTCGGAGCCTTTCGCTCCCGATTTCGAGGCGCTTAGAAGCGACCTTAACCAGACTGTGGCTCGCCTTGCGGATGTGATGACGGAAATCGCCCATGCGAGCGGCTCGATCGAAGGCGGAAGCCGCGAGATCGCAGGCAGTGCCGATGATCTCTCCCGCCGCACGGAACAGCAGGCGGCTTCGCTTGAGGAGACAGCAGCAGCTCTGGACGAGATTACCGCCAATGTCGGCAACTCGTCGCGCCGCTCGCAGGAGGCACATGGCCTTGCAAGCGAGGCGAACACGGCGGCGGAGCATACGCGGGGCCTCGTCTCGAATGCGCTGGATGCCATGCAGCGTATAGAAGGATCCTCCGCAAGGATTTCAGGTATCATCGGAGTGATCGATGAGATCGCTTTCCAGACCAACCTGTTGGCGCTGAACGCCGGTGTCGAGGCCGCAAGGGCAGGGGACGCGGGTCGCGGCTTTGCGGTCGTGGCGCAGGAGGTGCGGGCACTCGCCAGCCGCTCGGCCGATGCCGCACGCGAGATCAAGCAGCTCATCCGGATTTCGGCGGACGAGGTGAAGGATGGTGTCCGTTCCGTGCGTGATACCGGCGAAGCCCTGACCGGGATCAGCAGGCGCATTGAGGCGATCAATGTTCAGGTCGAGGCGATAGCGGTTTCCGCTCGGGAACAGTCGGTTGGACTGGGGGAGATCAACAGTGCAGTCAATCTGCTCGATCAGGGCACCCAGCAGAACGCGGCGATGGTCGAGGAAAACAATGCGGCAAGTGCGCTTCTGATGACGGAGGCACAGCGGCTGCGCGAGCTCGTTGGCATGTTCCGCCTGACGTCCAGGCAGCAAATGGATCGGCGTCTCGACAGCCAAGCCGCCTGACCGTATCCAAGTCTCCGGCGAAGTTCAGACTGTTCGAATTGCCCGTTCGGGCAGGATCGTATGTATTGCTGCAGTTTTGCCATGGTTTCTGCCACAATTAAGGCAGTTAAAAATGCGGAACCATCTCATCCCGACCGTGTTGTTACTGCCAGCAGAAGCAAGGGAGAAACAACATGCGTAAGTTCCTGCTGGCCGTATCCGCGGCCTCGATGGCTTTTTCCGGTGTGGCTTTCGCCCAAACCACCGTGATCACCCAGGATCCGGTGACCACCAATTCCACGGTCGTGCTGCCCGGTGAAGTGCGCACCTACGTGATGGAACAGCCGATCGAATCCGTGCCTTATGAAGGCGATGTACTGGTCGGGCGGGTATTGCCCGATACTGTCGAAGTCCGCCCGGTTCAGGGCTATGACAATTACGGTTACACCATCGTCAATGAGCGACGTGTGATCGTCGATCCCCAGACCCACACGGTGATCCAGGTTCTCGAGTAAAATCGATAGTACCGTTTCAGATCGACCGGAAATCATAGCCCGGAAGGTTGAAGCCTTCCGGGCTATGTCATTTTTTGTTGCTGCTTCTCGCAGCCGCGTCTAAACAGCACACACCACAAGGACTCGGGTGAAACTCCCGGGTGGCTCTTCCGGCCGCCGATCCGCCGGACAACGCAAAGCATCAGCCGTTTTCACACCCCGGATATTTCCTGCGGCGATGCGCGAATGTGTGCGATTTTCCATGACAAGTTTGACCAATTACCGCCGTGAGTGGTTCTCCAATATCCGTGGCGATGTTCTTTCCGGCATCGTCGTCGCTCTGGCCCTTATCCCGGAAGCTGTGGGTTTTTCCGTCATTGCCGGTGTCGACCCCAAGATTGGGTTATTCGCTTCCGTAGCGATCGCCTGCACCACAGCCATTACCGGCGGCCGCCCCGCGATGATCTCCGCCGCAACCGCAGCCACGGCCGTCCTGATGGGGCCGCTGGTGAAGGAGCACGGCATCGAATATCTCTTCGCCGCAACATTGCTGATGGGCGTGCTGCAGATCATCGCCGGCATGTTGAAGCTTGGCCGGCTGATGCGCTTCGTCTCGAAGTCGGTTATGACCGGTTTCGTCAATTCGCTGGCGGTCCTCATCTTCACGGCCCAGCTGCCGCAGCTGATCGGCGTTCCCGCGGTCACCTATCCGCTGATCGCGCTGGCGCTCGCTGTTATCTATCTGTTTCCCTATCTGACCAAGGCCGTGCCGTCGCCGCTTGTCGCCATCGTCGTCGTGACGATCGTGACGCTGAGTTTTGGCATCGATGTCCGGACCGTCGCCGATCTCGGTGAAATGCCGACCGCACTTCCGGTCTTTGCGCTTCCCATGGTGCCGCTGACATTCGAGACGCTGCAGATCATCTTCCCCTATTCGCTGGCGCTTGCCGCGGTCGGGTTGCTGGAGTCATTGCTGACCGCGCAGATCGTCGACGACATGACCGATACGGTCAGCAGCAAGAGCCGCGAATGCGTCGGGCAGGGCACGGGCAATATAGTCTCCGGTCTGTTCGGCGGCATGGGTGGCTGCGCAATGATCGGTCAATCGGTAATCAACGTCTCTTCGGGTGGCCGCGGACGCCTCTCCACCTTCGTTGCCGGTGCCTTCCTGCTGATCCTGCTTCTGGTCCTTGATGATATCCTGCGCATCGTGCCGGTCGCGGCGCTGGTGGCGATCATGATCATGGTGTCGATCGGCACATTTTCGTGGAAGTCGATCGTCGATCTGAAGCGCCATCCCGGCACGTCATCCATCGTCATGCTGGCGACAGTTGCCGTCGTGCTTTTCACCCACGATCTGTCCAAGGGCGTGATAGTCGGCGTGCTGCTGTCGGGCGTGTTCTTCGCCGGCAAGGTGGCGCGCATGTTCAAGGTGTCGTCGAGGCTGGAGGACGCATCGCGGATTTATGAGGTTGAGGGGCAGATTTTCTTCGCCTCGACCCATTCGCTACTTCAGGCTTTCGATTTCGAAGAGAAACCTGAACATGTGACGATCGATGTTAGCCGCGCCCATCTTTGGGATATTTCGGCTGTCGATGCACTCGACCAGATCGTCCTGAAGTTCCGCCGCCGGGGCGCCGAGGTCGAGGTGAGGGGAGCCAATGAGGCCAGCGCCAGCATGATCGATCGTTTCGCTCTCCACGACAAGGAGCATGCCTCTCTCGCGCCGTCTCCGGCGCACTGACGCAAAAAAAGCCCGGAGGTGCGCTCCGGGCTTTTACAATCCTGAGATGACGATATCAGTCGTTTGCCTTGACCGTTACGCCGAGCACCTGCGGCAGCGTGTTCGGGGCGCCCATGCCAGCGCCGAGGATCATCGGGAAGGGAACCGGGCTTTGCGGCTGGGCTGTGATCGTCAGGCTGCCGGGATTGTCCAGATAGGTGTTGACCGCCTGGCTAAGCGCGTTCTGCAGTTCCGGAACGTTGTATTGGGCAAGCACGATCGGCGTCATCGCCTTGATCATCTGGGCGAGCTGGTCGCCGCTCGTGCCCTGCTGCTTGCCGACGACATCCAGTGCCTTTTCGGTAATTCCGTCATCCGCAAAGCTGATCATTGCGCTGTTGAAGGTCAGGCGCTGCATCAGACCGAGCATGGCGAGGTTGGCGGCCTGCTCGGCTTCCTGCTTGTTCGGATTGGCTTCCATCGCACGCGCCGTTTCATTGGCGGAGCGGACAAAATCGAGCGTGTAGCCGGAGAGGCTGAAAGCCATGTCGAGCTTGCCGATATTGGCGAAGTCGAACGCATATTCCTCGATTGCCAGCGTGCCGGGTTCCAGGTCCCAGCTTCCGGTCATGCTGACCTTGCCGTCGAGCGAGGTGACGCCGAGGTCCGAGATCGTCTGTTTCGTGGCCGGATCGTCGATCGTACCGAGATCAGCCTTGATGTCGGCGACCTGCAGGTCGAAGCTGATCTTCTTGTCGTCGTTGGACACATCCGTGGTCAGCTTCGACGATCCGATCGATGCGACGCTCTTGCCGTCGAGCTTGATCTCCATCGGGCCGGTCGTTGCCTCGTCATAGAGCAATACCGAATCCAGTGAATTGCCGGTGGTGCTGGCAGGCACGGTAACGCCGCTCATGACGATGTCGGAGGCGCGGATTTCGGTCTTTTCCTGCCGCACGTCGACATTCTCGAATGTCACGGTCTCGATCGTATAGCCACCGGCATCCTCTTCCACGCCTTCCATCTCGATCGTGCCGAGCGGCAGGCTGCCCTGGCCTGTGCCGGCTTCGAAACGGCTGTTTCTGAGCGTGACGTTGGAACCGTTGACCTCCACGGATCCCGGCACAATGCCTGCACCCTGCTGCATGTAGAGGGCGCCGTTGAGCTTCTTGACCAGATCGTTTCCATCAAGCGCCAGGGCAGGTGTGCCGAGTGCAATGAGGGTCGTTCCGGCTGCAAGCAGCCTGATTGAGGAAGAGTAACGCATGAAAAGCCTCCTGCGGCAGAAAACTGCCCGTGAAATCAAACGCATTTATAGGTCTGGTGGATGAAACGTCCATTGCTTTGTGACGAAGGGCTTGAGCCATTTTTGTGACGCCCTTATCAAAGCGTTAGTTTCTCCACAGGCTGATATCCCCGGCTTTGTTGCTGAAAAGCGGGCTTTGAGCTAGTCAAAGCCCATGGGACAGATCGTGAATCCGCCCGGCGACGACGGCGGCGACAACATTTTACCGGTGGACCTCAAGGCAGCGCTCGAAGAGCGCTATCTCGCCTATGCGCTATCCACCATCATGCACCGCGCGCTGCCGGACGTTCGTGACGGCTTGAAGCCCGTTCATCGCCGCATCGTTTATGCGATGAGCGAGATGGGCCTTCGCCCCAACACCGCCTTCCGCAAATGCGCGAAGATCGTCGGCGAAGTGATGGGTAACTATCACCCGCATGGCGACCAGGCGATCTACGATGCGCTGGCGCGCCTGGCGCAGGATTTCTCGCTGCGCTATCCGCTCGTCAACGGCCAGGGCAATTTCGGCAATATCGACGGCGATAGCCCCGCTGCGATGCGTTACACCGAAAGCAAGATGACGGCGGTGGCCGAGCTCCTGCTGGAAGGCATCGATCAGGACGCCGTCGATTTCCGCGATACCTATGACGAAAGCAATTCGGAGCCGACGGTTCTTCCGGGCGCCTTCCCGAACCTGCTCGCCAATGGCGCGACGGGTATCGCGGTCGGCATGGCGACATCCATCCCGCCGCATAACGCCCATGAGCTTTGCGACGCGGCGCTTCACCTGATCAGGCACCCTGATGCGACCGTCGAGAAGCTGGTCGATTTCGTGCCCGGCCCGGATCTTCCGACCGGCGGCATCATCATCGACAGCCGTGAATCGATCATCGAGAGCTACAGGACCGGCCGCGGCGGTTTCCGTGTCCGTGCCAAGTGGGAAGTGGAAGATCTCGGTCGTGGCGGTTATCAGATCGTCGTCACCGAAATTCCCTATCAGGTACAGAAATCGCGCCTGATCGAAAAGATCGCCGAACTGCTGATTGCTCGCAAGCTTCCGCTGCTCGACGATATCCGCGATGAATCGGCGGAAGACGTGCGCATCGTCATCGTGCCGAAGAGCCGTACCGTCGATGCGACGCTGCTGATGGAATCGATGTTCAAGCTGACCGAGCTTGAAAGCCGCATTCCGCTCAACATGAACGTGCTGTCCATGGGCCGCGTGCCCAAGGTCATGGCACTGAACGAAGTGCTGGTCGAATGGCTGGCACATCGCAAGGACGTGCTCGTTCGCCGTTCGCGCCATCGTCTGGCTGCGATCGATCGGCGTTTGGAGATCCTGGGCGGTTTGCTGATTGCCTATCTCAACATCGACGAAGTGATCCGCATCATCCGTGAAGAGGATGAGCCAAAGCCGGTCATGGTCGAGCGTTGGTCTCTGACCGATCTCCAGGTGGAATCGATCCTCAACATGCGGCTGCGCAATTTGCGCAAGCTCGAGGAATTCGAGATCCGCACCGAGAACGACAAGCTGACCAAGGAAAAGGCCGACATCGAGGCGCTGCTCGCATCCGACGAGAAGCAGTGGCGGATGATCGAGGTCGAGATCCAGGACGTCAAGAAGACCTATGCCAAGGCGACCGAACTCGGCCGCCGCCGCACCCAGTTTGCCGAAGCGCCGGAAGCCGATATCGAAGCCATCCAGCAGGCGATGATCGAAAAGGAACCGATCACCGTCATCATCTCGCAGAAGGGCTGGATCCGTGCGCTGAAAGGTCATGTGGCCGATACGTCGAGCCTCACCTTCAAGGAAGGTGACGGGCCGAAGATCGCTTTCCCAGCCCAAACGACAGACAAGCTTCTCCTCGTGACGACCGGTGGCAAGGCTTATACGCTCGGAGGCGACAAGCTGCCGGGTGGTCGCGGCCATGGCGAGCCGATCCGTATCATGGTCGATATGGAAAACGATCAGGACATCCTGACCGCCTTCGTGCATGACGCAAATCGCAAGATGATCATCGCCTCGACCGCCGGCTACGGCTTCATTGTCGCCGAGAGCGAGATGGTCGCCAATACCCGCAAGGGCAAGCAGGTGATGAATGTCGGCATGCCGGACGAGACGAAGCTCGTCGTGCCAGTTTCGGGCGATCACGTGGCGATCGTCGGCGAAAACCGCAAGATGGTGGTCTTCCCGCTCGAGCAACTGCCGGAAATGACCCGCGGCAAGGGTGTGCGCCTGCAGCGCTACAAGGATGGCGGCATTTCCGACATCAAGTGCTTTGCCATGGACGCCGGTCTTTCCTGGGAAGACAGCGCCGGCCGTGCCTTCAACCGCACGAAGGACGAGCTGCTCGAATGGATGGGTGATCGCGCTTCGGCCGGACGTACCGTTCCAAAGGGTTTTCCACGCAGCGGAAAATTTGCTGGCTGATGTGAAGCCACTGAAATCTGGCGCCGTTCATCATTCCTGATGGGCGGCGCCTTTTAATGTCTGGCCAGTTCCTTGAGTGCCGTGAGGTAGTTTCTCATCGCGGTTCCATTCGTCAGAGAAAAGGATCTAGGCTCCTCGCTTTCCTCGTCATGCGGTGCGATGAATTCGAGATGAACCTGATCGGAGCGGATCTCGATAAGATCCCCTTCCTTCCAACCTAGCTTATCAAGATGCTCCTGCGGCAACATGATGCCGCATCTGTCCCCGATCCTCTGGATCGTCACTGTCTCGCCCATACCGCCCTCCACGGATTGAGCTGAGACGATATCACGTTTTCGGGGGCTGCGATATCGTTTCGGCTATGATCGGCGCCTACGCGGGATAGGGAACGCAGTGGTCGCGAAGAAAGCGAGTTGCGCCATCCTCGTCGATATTCCAGGCGGCAAGGGAGCGGACGAAGGAAACAGGATCACTTCATCAGTTTCGATGGCGAAACTGTTGTCCATCAGGAGCACACCCGCGGCAACAATGGCAATCCTTTTGTTGCCATCGATAAAGGCAGATAGACACCGCCAACCTCTATAATATTCGTTGATCTGTTACTGTCGCGCGAAATCGCCTTCCATCGGTTTCAGCACCATTTGATCCGATTAACCACGGATCTCGACCTCATCTCCCGCCTTCAAGCCCAGCCGATCAAAGATCTCTTTGGGGATGATGACACCTTCGGAATTGCCGATCTTTCGAATGACCATCTGCCCGGCAAATTGCTCAGGAGAGACCCAGACGCTGGTTGCCGCGTCGCATCTGCCAGAGCGCGTGGCTGATCAGCGAAAGGATCAGGATCGCTCCGCCCAGCATCGTCCGTGCCTCCATCTCCTCGGCAAAAATCATCCAGACCCAGATCGGTGCGAGGACCGTTTCAAGCAGGTAGCACATGCCGACTTCAGCGCCGGTCAGGTATTTAGGACCGGTCGCCAGACACCAGAAGGCGACCGGCAGCATCACCAGCCCGTCGAGCAGGATCCAGAAAGGGGAGGGAACAGACATCAATCCACCCGGCTGCATCATCGCCAGACCGAAGACTGCGGGAATAATAGTTGCAGCAAGCGGCACCAGCCCCAGATCGACCCTTGTCTTACGGCCGATGGTGATCGCGCCTGCAAGCAGAAGCGTCGTTGCCAGGGCCAGCATATTGCCCAGTAACTCGCCTCCGGACAGGCCACCTGAGACGATGATCCCGACCCCGAGGATCATCGCGATCATGGTGATCCATGTCGATCTTGAAAGCTGTTCGCGCAGTAGTACCCAGCCGAAAAGTGCGGCGAACATCGGCGTGAAGGCGACGATGAAGACGACATTCGCCGTTGTTGTATTGAAGACGGCGCCAAGGAAGGTGATTGTCGAAAACCCATAGAAAAGACCGGCAAGCAGGCCGGCCTTTCCGGGGCGAAGTACGGGATTGCCCGGTTGAAGCCGGGAGAGCAGGGCCCAGATGAGAACGCCCAGCGCGAAAGTCGAAAGCGAGCGTAGCGCCAGTGTCTGCCAGAGTTCTCCGCCGCCCAGCCGCACCAGAGGCACGTCGAAAGAGAGCGCAATGCCTCCGGCGATGGTCAGAAAAAGTCCGCGGCGATGGTTGTTCATCAACGCCCGCTAGTCGTCGCTATCTGTTGCCGAAGGCAGAGACCGTTCCCAACCGCGCGCCATCAACTGTTCCTGCGGCTGATAGCGGGTCTTGTAGTCCATCTTGGGTGATCCCTTGACCCAGTAACCGAGATAGACATGCGGCAGGCCGAGCGAACGTGCGCGGTCGATGTGATCGAGGATCATGAAGGTCCCGAGCGAACGTTTTTCGTACTTCGGGTTGAAGAAGGAATAGACCATAGAAAGCCCGTCGCTCATCATGTCGGTGAGTGCGACGGCAATCAGCTCTCCCTGTGGCTGCTTGCTGAGACCGGATCCCGGTTCGCGGATCCGGTATTCGATCAGCCGCGTGTTGACATGCGTGTCTTCCACCATGATCGCATAATCGAGGGCGGACATGTCCGACATGCCGCCATGCTGGTGCCGGTCATCCAGATAGCGTCGGAACAGCGCGAACTGCTCGGTCGACGGTTGGGCCGGCTGGACGGTGGCGATCAGGTCGCGATTTGCCGACATGACGCGTTTCATCGAGCGTGTCGGCTCGAACTCACCGGCAAGTATGCGCACCGACACACAGGCGCGGCAGGCTTCGCAGGCCGGTCGATAGGCGATATTCTGGGAGCGACGGAAACCGCCCTGGGTCAGGAGATCGTTCATCTCCGCCGCACGGGGGCCGACGAGGTGGGTGAACACCTTGCGTTCCATTTCACCCGGAAGATAAGGACAAACTGCCGGAGCCGTCAGATAAAACTGCGGGGAAGGCGTTGTCTGGGTATTCATGGATGTATGGCCGATCCCGTCATGGAGTGAGAAATGTCATACCATGGCGCATAAATGGAAAACGTCAACCATGCGCTTTTCGGGGCTTGGTTTTAAGCACGGCCAATCACCAAAATCGAATAGCTGGCCGTGCTTGGAGCAGTGGTCAGGATGCCCTGACGATAACCGTGCCGAGCAGCATGTCATGCACCAAACGTGACCTTTCGGTGAACAGGCCGACAAGCAGGATGAGCGGCGTGAGGATCGAGTTGATCAGCCAGAACAGCACTGTGTGGACCATCGCTGTCATGAAATCCAATCGCCGACCATCGGTTCGCATCAGCGTAATACCCATGGCGCGCATGCCGGGTGAGGCTTGCGACGGGCCGCCCAGCGTCATGCCGAAATAAAGAAGCGCCACGATCACAAACAGCGCCGGATAAAGCATGAAGCCGAGGCCGAGCGTGATGATGCCGAGAAAAAAGACGATCACCGCCGCCGGAATGCAGAGCAGTAGCACGATCAGATAGTCGAGAATGAAGGCGAACACCCGGCGTGAAAGAACGCCGCTATAGGCGCGCCAGTCCTGCGGTGCGGCATAAGTCGGGTTCGGGTCGAGGCTCATTGATAACCGGTCTCCTGTTTCTCCCCAATCATATGGGGAGAGATTGCAACCTTAGCAAGTCTCGGCCAGGTCCTGACGCGCGCGTGCAGCATCAGCCCTTTGCCAGCTTCTTGGCAACGTCGACGGCGAAATAGGTGAGGATACCGTCGCAGCCCGCGCGCTTGAAACAGAGAAGCGTTTCCATCATCACTCGGTCGCCATCGATCCAGCCGTTCATCGCGGCCGCCTTGATCTGCGCGTATTCGCCCGAGACCTGATAGGCATAGGTCGGAAGGCCGAAAGCCTCCTTCACGCGCCAACAGATATCGAGATAGGGAAGGCCGGGCTTGATCATCATCATGTCGGCGCCTTCTTCGACGTCGAGGGCAGCATCACGCAGCGCTTCGGTGCCGTTGGCAGGAGAGATGTAATAGCTGTTCTTGTCGCCCTTCAGCAGGCCCCCGGTATTGATCGCCTCGCGGTAGGGACCGTAAAATCCGGACGAGAACTTCGTCGCATAGGACATGATGCCGACATCCTGATGGCCTGCCGCATCCAGGCCGCGGCGGATGGCGCCGATGCGGCCGTCCATCATTTCCGACGGTGCGATGATGTCGGCGCCCGCATCCGCCTGCATCACGGCGGCCTTCACCACATGATCAACGGTCTCGTCGTTGACGATGATGCCTTCGCGCAGGATGCCGTCATGGCCATGGCTGGTGAACGGGTCGAGCGCCACATCGGTGATCAGGCCGATATTAGGCACGGCCTTCTTGGTCTCGCGAATGAACCTGTTCATCAGATTGTTGGCGTCGAGAATGTGCGAACCGGTCGGGTCGCGCAGTTCCATCTCGATGTCCGGGAAGGGCGCGATTGCCGGAATGCCGAGATCGGCCGCTTCTTTCACCGCTTCCACTGCCTTGTCGACGCTCATCCGGTTGACACCCGGCATGGCCGCCAGCGGCTCGGAAATGCCGGTGCCGTGGGTAATGAAGATCGGCCAGATCAGGTCGTCGACCGTCAGCCGGTTTTCCTGCACCATGCGGCGGACCCAGTCTGCCTTGCGATTGCGCCGCATCCTGCGGTGCCCGGTGATCTCGTCGACGAGATGCGTCTTATCCATGACGGTGTCTCCGTTATTTTTGTTGGCCGGTCCTTAGCATGCGACAAGTTGTTTATGAATGGTCAGGATCAAGCATTGCTGCCATGCGTGTGGCTGGCGGCTGGCCTGATGCGCCTATATATCGATGTCCATGGAACCTGATTCACCCACGACGCCACGGCGCACGCTGACCGAGCTCCTGTTCGTCTTCTTCATGAGGATGATTGCCGCCACCTGTTTCTGGTTCGGCATGCAATATTGGGCGATGCTCGTCGGGTATTCGCTCGAAGGCCGAGCTCGTTTCGATCTGCTGGACTTGCCTTGGCGAGTTACCGCTCCGGCACTTGCTGTTCTTTTCCCGGTTGCTTCTCTTGGTTTGTGGCTTGCCGTATCCTGGGGCGCGGTCTTGTGGACAATGGCGGCTATCATCCAAATTCTAATGTATGTCGTTTGGCCCGAAATTTTCGGCGAGAACCATCTCGTCCCGCTTCTGAACGTTCTCGTGGCAAGCCTTTATGTCGTATTTCGTCTCGCATTATGGCTGGAAGGCAGGCGCAAAGAGGAGAAGGTAAGGATTGATTCACCTTGATCCTAAAGGCATTTAGCTCGAATTTTAGCGATTTTTCCGAGCTAAGATGTTGATTTTTATAGGCAGAAAAAGCGAGAGGAAGGTCTTCGCCACAGTGCCGACAAAATCCGAAAATGCCGGTAGGCTTTTGTTAATCAAGTGTTTTAAGTCGAATTTTATGCGCATTCGATAGGGTCTGTCTCAAGGCGGGAACAAACAAACACACCGCCAAACAAAACAGTGAGGCAGTTATGATGAACACGAAGCTCAAGCCGCAGGCACCGGCAGTCGCAGATCCGCACGAAGATACGATCCGTGGACTTTACATGGAATCGCTGCATCTGGTGGAACGTCTCCACCGCCGTCTCCTCGACGTCATCAAGGACGAGTTCGACCGTCAGGGTCGCGATGATGTCAACGCCGTCCAGGCACTCCTTCTTTTCAACATCGGCAATTCGGAACTGACAGCCGGTGAACTCCGCTCCCGCGGCTACTATCTCGGCTCCAACGTTTCCTACAACGTCAAGAAGCTGGTCGATCTGGGCTTCATCAACCATGCCCGTTCGCGCATCGACCGTCGCTCGGTTCGCATCAGCCTGACGCCGGCCGGCCAGGAAATCGCCGAAACCGTCGCAAAGCTCTACGAACGCCACATCGGCTCGATCGAAAAGGTCGGCGGTATCGGCGAAGGCGAATTCTCCCAGATGAATCGTCTTCTGCAGCGCCTCGATCGCTTCTGGAACGACTCGATCGCTTACCGGATGTAATCGGACCGGAACTGCGATCTGCCTTTAAACCACTAAGGGCTTGGCGTTCCACATTGCCTCCAGTCATGCGGTGACGCACAAAAGCAAAACGGAGCGTAAGGCCTACGCTCCGTTTTGCTCGTTTTGTATCCGGAAATGGTGTAGAATCAGCCGCCGATGGCCTTGATACGGGTCAGGTCCACAATCACCTCCTGCCAGCCTGTCGGACGATATCCGCGGACTTTGTCAGGCCATTCACAAATGCCGTCTTCGTTGACGTAACCGACCCACTGAGCGCTCTCAAGATGATCGAACAATAGAAAGACCAGCTTGTTTGGAATGAGAGTGTTTATCGGTTTCCACTGCATTTAATTTCTCCACCCCTATATTTATAAGTCATAGAATTTATTGCTGTCGCCTTGCTTGAAACTGGCGCTTTGTTGGGAAGTTGCGTTCTCGGACGATTGCTCGCGCCGAGGGTGATTCTTCAATGGTCGCCTGTTTTGCGGAAAGCGATAAAAAGGGCAAGACTGTAAAATGAAGGCGCACGCTTGATGCTCCCGTGCCGGGGTGCCTTCTGGCTACGACGAATTTCGTTGCCAAACGAAGATCCGGCCAGCTGTCAGCCACATGCGCCAAACCGAAGTGTGAATTTTATGCCTGGGATACGGCAGAAAAGTCACAGCGCAACACAGGCTTGTGACCCTTCGCCTGGTGACACGAATTGGCCATATTGCTATGGGACCGGGCATGTTCAAGCAATCGGTAAAAAGGGGCTTTGCCGATTGAGGCAGAGCGGGCCGAAAAGGGCACCTGCTTGGCTTTTGCGCCTTTTTAACCATATCCCTGTAGCGCTGTTCTGTTGACCGGGATCAGATGGATTGAATGATGTCGAAGAAAATCGGACTTGAAGTTTTGTCTCGCCGCGCGCTGCTGCGTTCTGCTGTTTCGGCGGGTGCCGCGGCATTGGCCGCACCGGCGCTTGCACAGAGCCCGATTGATTCACTCATCAATGCCCCGCGGCGCGGCAGTTGGGACGATCAGTTCGATGCGCGGGGCTCGCGCACTGCTGTTGGTGTTGTCTCGAACAACCCGATCCTGGGCACCGAAGGTCCTGCCAATATCCAGCAGGCAATTTACACCTACCAGTCGATCGTTTCCAACGGCGGCTGGCCGGAAGTGCGTCCGTCGACCCGCCTGCAGCTCGGCGTCGCCGATTCTAGCGTTCAGCAGCTTCGCCAGCGCCTCACCATTTCCGGAGACCTTGACGAGGGTGCCGGCATGTCGACGGCTTTCGACAGCTATGTCGATGGCGCCGTGAAACGTTTCCAGGCTCGGCACGGTCTCCCGGCAGATGGTGTACTTGGCGAATTCACTGTGAAGGCGCTCAACGTTCCGGCACAGACGCGACTGATGCAGTTGCAGACCAACCTCGTGCGGCTTCAGTCCATGTCAGGTGATCTCGGTCAGCGTTATCTCATGGTCAATATCCCGGCCATGTATATAGAGGCCGTAGAGAACGACCGTGTCGCCCTGCGCACTAATGCCGTTGTTGGCCGTATCGACCGTCCGACCCATGCGATCAACTCCAAGATCTATGAAGTAATTCTCAATCCGTACTGGACGGCACCTCGCTCGATCGTCGAGAAAGATATTGTCCCGTTGATGCGCAAGGATCCGACCTACCTGACCCGCAACCAGATTCGACTGTTCGACGGTCGTGGTCAGGAAGTGGCGCCGGAAACCGTAGATTGGAACGCAACTAAGGCACCAAACCTGATGTTCCGTCAGGATCCAGGCAAGATCAACGCCATGGCTTCGACCAAGATCAACTTCCACAACCCGAACAACGAATATCTGCATGATACGCCGCAGCAGGGCCTGTTCAACAAGCTGATGCGTTTCGAATCCTCCGGTTGCATGCGCGTCCAGAACGTTCGCGACATGATCACCTGGCTGCTGCGTGATACGCCAGGTTGGTCGCGTCAGGAGATCGAACGCGTCATCTCGACCCGGCAGAACAATCCGATCAAGCTCGCCCAGGAAGTGCCTGTCTATATCGTCTACATCACCGCATGGTCGGCGAAGGACCGTGTCGTCCAGTTCCGCGACGATATCTACCAGAAGGATGGCAATCAGGAACTGGCGCTCCAGACGACCACCGGCATTGAACAGCGCCAAGGGGCGCTCACTGAAAGTGACCTGCTGCCGCAATAAACTGGCGGTAATATCTTGATGAAAGGCCGGGTCGTGTTGCCCGGCCTTTTTCCGTTGATACCGATCGCAGCAACGAATTCGACGGCTCAGTTTTCCTATTGTTTGCAGTTTAGGCGAGGCTGATCAGTTTCTCGG
Organism: Aliirhizobium wenxiniae; assembly: GCF_014201355.1. Taxonomy (GTDB): domain Bacteria; phylum Pseudomonadota; class Alphaproteobacteria; order Rhizobiales; family Rhizobiaceae; genus Neorhizobium; species Neorhizobium wenxiniae. The sequence goes on along the minus strand of NZ_JACHEG010000002.1, from coordinate 208,450 downwards.
GCTTAAAGCCTGAATGAATTGAAAAGAGGCGGGATACAGTATCTCTGATACCGCGGCAGAGCGCGCAAATGTCGCTCTTTGTCTTGCCCTTCAACGGGCAGAGCGCTAAGACGCCTCACACCGCTTTCTTACCTCTCCCAGGAGCCTTGCTCATGTCGAATACCGAAGCATTCTTCTCCCGCCCGCTCGCCGAAACCGACCCGGAAATCTTTGGCGCGATCGAGAGGGAACTCGGTCGTCAGCGCCACGAGATCGAGCTGATTGCATCTGAAAACATCGTCTCGCGCGCCGTGCTCGAAGCCCAGGGCTCGATCATGACCAACAAGTATGCCGAAGGTTATCCGGGCAAGCGTTATTATGGCGGCTGCCAGTTCGTCGATATCGCCGAAGAGCTTGCAATCGAGCGCGCCAAGAAGCTGTTCGGCGTCAACTTCGCCAACGTCCAGCCGAACTCGGGTTCGCAGATGAACCAGGCCGTCTTCCTCGCGCTCTTGCAGCCGGGCGACACGTTCATGGGTCTCGACCTGAATTCCGGGGGACACCTGACCCACGGTTCGCCGGTCAACATGTCCGGCAAGTGGTTCAACGTCGTCTCCTACGGTGTGCGTGAAGACGACAACCTGCTCGACATGGACGACGTTGCCAAGAAGGCGCGCGAACACAAGCCCAAGCTGATCATCGCCGGCGGCACCGCTTATTCCCGCATCTGGGACTGGAAGCGTTTCCGCGAGATCGCTGACGAAGTCGGCGCTTATCTTATGGTCGACATGGCGCATATCGCCGGTCTCGTTGCCGGTGGTCAGCATCCGTCGCCGTTCCCGCATTGCCACGTTGCCACGACCACGACCCACAAGTCGCTGCGTGGCCCGCGCGGTGGCGTGATCCTGACGAACGACGAGGATCTGGCCAAGAAGTTCAACTCGGCCGTATTCCCCGGTCTGCAGGGCGGTCCGCTGATGCACATCATCGCCGCCAAGGCCGTTGCCTTCGGTGAAGCGCTGCAGCCGGAATTCAAGGATTACGCAGCCCAGATCGTCAAGAACGCCAAGGCTCTCTCGGAAACGCTGGTTGCCGGCGGTCTCGACATCGTCTCGGGCGGTACCGACAACCACCTGATGCTGGTCGATCTGCGCAAGAAGAACGCCACCGGCAAGCGCGCCGAGGCTGCCCTTGGCCGCGGTTACATCACCTGCAACAAGAACGGCATTCCGTTCGACCCTGAAAAGCCCTTCGTCACTTCGGGCGTTCGTCTCGGCACGCCGGCCGGCACGACCCGCGGTTTCAAGGAGGCCGAGTTCAAGGAAATCGGTAACCTCATCGTCGAGGTTCTCGACGGTCTGAAGACTGCCAATTCCGATGAAGGCAATGCTGCCGTGGAAGCTGCAGTTCGCGAAAAGGTCGTCGCACTGACCGACCGTTTCCCGATGTACCCCTACCTGTAAGGAGAGCCGATGCGCTGCCCTTTCTGCGGCTCTGAAGACACTCAGGTCAAGGATAGCCGTCCGGCGGAGGATTTCACCTCCATCCGCCGGCGTCGCATCTGCCCGGATTGCGGCGGTCGTTTCACCACCTTCGAACGCGTCCAGCTGCGCGAACTGATGGTGCTGAAGAAGACCGGCCGCAAGGCACCTTTCGACCGCAACAAGCTTGTGCGTTCCTTCCAGATTGCGCTTCGCAAGCGGCCGGTGGATGCCGATCGCATCGAACGTGCCGTATCCGGTATCGTTCGCCGGCTGGAAAGCTCGGGTGAGGCGGAAATCTCATCCGAGCAGATCGGTCTGCAGGTGCTCGAGGCCCTGAAAAGCCTCGATGACGTTGCCTTCGTTCGTTACGCCTCGGTTTACCGCGACTTCTCCCACGCGGAAGATTTCGAGAAGGTGATCGAGGAGATCAACGCCAAGCTTGCCCGAGATCCGGGGTTGGAATCCGGAGAGGGCTCTTGACGAGTGCTGCCGACGACGGTCGCTTCATGGCAGCCGCCTTGCGGCTGTCGCGATGGCATGCCGGTCTGACGGCAACCAATCCTTCCGTCGGTTGCATCGTCGTCAAGGACGGTGAGATCGTCGGACAGGCCGTGACCGCCGTTGGCGGTCGCCCCCATGCGGAAACGCAGGCGCTGGCCGTTGCCGGCGAGCGGGCGAGGGGGGCAACGGCCTACGTTACGCTCGAACCCTGTTCGCACTACGGCCGCACGCCGCCCTGTGCCAACGCCCTGGTTGCTGCAGGCGTGGCCCGTGTCGTCGTTTGCCTCAATGATCCTGACCCTCGGGTTTCCGGTCGCGGTTTCGGAATCCTGCGCGAAGCCGGTATCGTCGTTGAGACCGGTCTGCTGCAGGACGAGGGGCGTCGCGTGCTTTCGGCCTACCTCTCGCGTCAGACGAGGGGATTGCCCTATGTGACTCTTAAGCTTGCGGTTTCTGCTGACGGCATGCTCGGCCGACGTGGCGAGGAACTGCTGATCACCGGCCCGCAGTCACGCGCCCAGGTGCATATGATGCGTGCGGAAAACGACGCCATTCTTGTCGGCATCGGTACCGCGCTGGTTGACGATCCCGAACTAACGGTTCGCCTGCCGGGACTGGAAAGCCGCTCGCCATTGAGGATCGTTCTCGATCGTCGTCTGGAACTGCCGCTGTCGTCCAAGCTGGTTAAATCAACCGGCACGGTTCCGGTCGTCGCCGTCACAGATCCCTTCTGCGAGACGCATCCGTCGAACGAGGAGCGCCTGCGCGCGCTGATGTCCGCAGGTGTCGAGGTTCTGCAGGCGGCCAATCTGCGCGACCTTCTGGCCAATCTCGCTACACGCGGAATTTCCTCACTTATGGTCGAGGGTGGAGCAAGGGTCGGTCGTAGCTTCCTCGATGCCGGCCTGGTCGATCGCCTCGTTCTTGCTCAGTCCGAGCTTGTTGTCGGTGCGGGCGGGATTGAATCGCCGGCGACGCCTTCCGATATTCCGGCAGGATTTCAGTGCGTGCGGCAGGAGCGTTTCGGCGCCGACCGCAGCTTCGAATATGAAAGAGGCCTTTGATGTTTACGGGTATTGTCACCGATATCGGCACGGTTTCCGAGCTGACCGCTCTGGATGAAGGCGTGAAGCTGCGCATCTCCACCAATTACGACCCGAAGACCATCGATATGGGCGCTTCGATCGCCCATGGGGGAGTCTGCCTGACGGTGACCACGCTTCCTGAAGACGGCAGCAACGAACGCTGGTTCGAAGTCGAGGCCTGGGAAGAAGCGCTGCGCCTGACGACGATCTCATCGTGGACCAAAGGCACGCGGATCAATCTCGAGCGGGCGCTGAAGATCGGCGACGAGCTCGGCGGCCACATCGTTTCCGGTCATGTTGATGGCAAGGCCGAGATCCTTGCGGTCGAAGCGGAAGGCGAGGCGGTTCGCATCACCTTGCGCGCGCCGGAAGATCTCGCACGTTTCGTCGCGCCCAAGGGTTCCATCGCCCTTGATGGCACATCGCTGACCGTCAATGCGGTCAACGGCACCGATTTCGATATCCTGCTGATCCGCCATACACTTGCCGTAACCACCTGGGGTGACCGCAAGCCCGGCGATTTCGTCAATTTCGAAGTGGATACGATGGCGCGCTATGCGGCCCGCCTGGCGGAGTTTCCGGCCAAGGCCTGAGGTCTTTCAGCTTCAAATCGGTTGTGAGAACTGGCGATGGATTTCCGCAAACTGCGGGGCAACATCGCCGAATGCCGCAACAACGGCCGGATCGAAATGCTTGCCGCTTTCGCCGGTGATGATGGTAACGGCATCGTTGTGGCTCATCGCGGGTTTGTAGACCCGTTCTGACACCAGCGCATCATAGACGTCCGCGACAGCCATTATCCGGCCTGCAAGCGGAATGTCTTCTCCCTTCAGCCCGCGCGGATAACCGGTTCCATCCCATTTTTCATGATGGCAATGGGCGATTTCCTTGGCGAGGCTGAGAAACGGGTTGCTCGAGCCGATATAACGCTCGGCTGTGGCGATCGCCGTGCGGCCGAGATCGGCATGGGTCTTCATGATGTCGTATTCCGCCCGGTCGAGCCGGCCCGGCTTCTGCAGGATGCGGTCAGGAATACCGACCTTGCCGATATCGTGAAGCGGAGCCGACTTGTAGAGCAAGTCGACGAATTCTTCATCGAGTCCCGTCGTTTCCGGTTCGCGCCGGTTGAGCGCCTCGGCAAGCACGCGCACATAATGTTGCGTGCGACGGATATGGTCGCCCGTCTCGTGGTCGCGTGTTTCGGCAAGTGATGCCATGGCGAGGATCATCGCATCGCGGGCGCGTGCCGCTTCGTCGCGCGCTTCGGCAAGTGAATTGGTCAGTGCCACATTGGCCATCGCCACCGCCGCCGTATTGGCAATACGCTGCAAGCTGTAGACGCTGTCGTCCGACGGCGTGCCGACGGTTGACCAGTAGGCTCCAATCGCGCCAAGCGGATCGTCGGGTCGCAATGGCACCATGGCGAGGCTTTTGACAAAAGTCGGGCGGTAGGCATCCTGCGGAATACGCGGGTCCTTGGTGATGTCATCTATGACGACCACTTGCGAATGCTGCATCGCCCAGCCGGAAATGCAGGCCTCCATAGGGAAACGTTGTCCTTTCCACAGCGGCTGGATGGCGTCTTCGTCGACATAATAGCATTCATTCTTGTCACGCAGGATGAAGGCGAGACCATCGGCGCCGATCAGTCGGCGCGCGGATTGCCTGACCACGGTCATGATCTCTTCCAGACCGCGGGCCATCGATATCTTCAGCAGCAGGTCGTCCATCTCATCCATCTGGAAACGGTGCTTGTCCATTATTCACCTGCATCTATGCGTCGAATAATAGATGTCTAATAAAACGAAGGTGGCAAGAGTGATACGCTTTGTTTCTGTAGTTTAACAGATAATTAATTACTGGCTATGGAGATGATCCGGACCGGGATTGATAAAGTATTGTGGAGCGTCTTGAGACGATCCTATTCCCGGCATGCAGGCCTCGTTCCCGCAAAATCGCTTGCCAAGTGCCTCCGGGCGTGTTTTGACCGCGCCCATGCTAGAAGTCCGCCACTTGCCGGACCGAATACACGTATCTTAAGGTGATCCATGTCGCTCGAAACCGCTCCACACATCCTGATCGTAGAGGCTCGCTTCTATGATGATATGGCTGATGCCCTGCTCGACGGTGCAACCTCGGCGCTCAAGGAGGCGGGAGCGACCTTTGACGTGATTACCGTTCCCGGTGCGCTGGAAATTCCGCCGACGATCGCCATGGCGCTCGACGCTTCCGAAAATGGCGGCACCGAATATGACGGTTTCGTCGCCCTCGGCATGGTCATCCGCGGCGAGACCTATCACTTCGATATCGTTTCCAACGAATCCTCGCGCGCATTGATGGATCTTGCTGTGTCGGAATCGCTTGCGATCGGCAACGGCATCATGACCGTTGAGAACGACGATCAGGCCTGGGCGCGCGCGCGCCGCTCGGACAAGGACAAGGGCGGCTTTGCAGCCCGTGCGACGCTGACCATGATTGCCGTGCGCGAAAAGCTGAACGGTGCACGCTGATGTCTAACGAAGAAAAACAGGTCAAACCGGTCAACCAGCGCGGTGCAGCCCGCCTCGCAGCCGTGCAGGCGCTTTACCAGATGGATATCGGCGGCACAGGCGTGCTTGAGGTCGTGGCCGAGTATGAGGCCCATCGCCTCGGCCAGGAACTCGACGGCGACACCTATCTGAAGGCCGACCCGTCCTGGTTCCGCTCGATCGTTTCGGGCGTCGTACGCGACCAGACCAAGATCGACCCGATCGTTCGCTCCTCGCTGCAGGAAGACTGGCCGCTCTCGCGTCTCGATTCGACGCTCCGCGCCATCCTGCGCGCCGGCACATTTGAAATCCTCGAGCGCAAGGACGTTCCGGTTCCGGTCATCGTCACCGAATATGTCGAGATCGCACGCGCCTTCTTTGAGGAAGACGAGCCGCGCATCGTCAATGCGGTTCTCGACCGTATCGCCAAACAGGTCCGTAGCGACAAGAAATAACAGGCGGGCAGAAAATGGATGGCGTGGTGGACGGTCTTCAGACGCAAGTGCGCGCCGCCCGCCGCAATGTCACATTGCTTGCCACTAGCCAGGCGATCCTCGGTTCGGCAGCGCCTCTGTCGATCGCCATCGGCTCGCTTGCCGGATATCAGTTGCTCGGCGACGACAAATCGCTCGCCACAGCCCCCATCACCGCCTTCAATGTCGGAACGGCCTGCGGTGCAGTCGTCATCGCCATTCTGTCGCGTTTTCTCGGTCGCCGTGAAGCCTTCATGGCCGGTTGCCTGATCGGGGCTGCCGGCGGTGCTTTCGCCGCGATCGCACTTTTTCGCGAGAGCTTCTGGCTCTTCGCCCTGGCGCTTCTGTTCATCGGCACGTCCTCCGGCTTTACCCAAAAAATCCGTTTCGCCGCCGCAGACGCTTCGCCGTCCTCCTACAAGCCCAAGGCAATCTCCTGGATCCTCGGTGCGGGCATCGTCTCGGCGATTTTAGGTCCGCAGATCGTCATCTGGGCAAAGGACCTGTTTGCCCCGGTGACTTTTGCGGGAGCTTTCATCGCGCTCATTCCGATTTGCCTGGCGGGGATCGGCATATTCTCCTTCCTCAAGCTTCCGCAGACGAAGACGGCCACCCAGAGCTTGGAGCCGGCACGACCTCTGAAAGAGATCGTGCTGACGCAGCGCTTTCTCACCGGCATGATCTGCGGCATCTGCATCTATGCACTGATGACCTTCGTCATGACCGGAGCGCCGCTTGCCATGGTGATCGGTTGCGGTTTCCCGCCTGAAATGGCGACTTTGGGTATCCAGTGGCATGTGCTCGCCATGTTCGGGCCGAGCTTCATCACCGGCTCGCTTATCTCCCGGTTCGGTGCGGAGAAGGTCGTTGCAATCGGCATTTTCGTGATGATGGCGTGTGCCGTCGTCGCGCATCTCGGCATCGAGCTGTGGAATTTCTGGGGCGCACTCGTCCTGCTCGGCATCGGCTGGAATTTCGGCTTTATCGGGTCGACCGCAATCGTCGCATCCAGCTATCGGCCGCATGAAGCCGACAAGGTTCAGGGTTTTCACGATATCGTGCTGTTCGGCACGGTGGCGCTGTCCTCCTTCTCCTCCGGCAAGGTGTTCGTCACCTGGGGTTGGTCCTTCATCAACATGGTCATCTGGCCGGTTGCCGTGATCTGCCTGCTGTTGATCGCGGCCCTGCTGTTCAGGCGTTCGTCGGCGAAGTCGTTGTAAGGCGAGTATTAACTCATATTACAACCTGCGTCCATTTGAGCCCTTGCCCGGGCGGGGCTTGACGTCATTTCATCTCCACCGCAATCTCGCTTCGCATGGCGGAAACGCTTCCTTGGGAGGGGAGAGCATCCGCAGGGAAATGCGCAGCCGGGATTTTTCGTCCCGGCGATCAGGGAGAGGAAAATAGTATGACAGTCATTTTGGGTGTGATCGTCTGCGGTCTGCTGTCGATCATCTATGCCGTGTGGGCGACGCGTTCCGTACTTGCCGCCGACCAGGGCAATGAACGCATGCAGGAAATTGCCGGCTACATTCGTGAGGGGGCTCAAGCCTACCTGACACGCCAGTATATGACGATTGCCGCCGTAGGCGTTGTCGTTGCCATTCTTGCATGGCTGCTTCTGTCCGGCACGGCTGCCTTGGGCTTTATAATCGGCGCGGTTCTGTCCGGCGCTGCAGGTTTTATTGGCATGCATGTTTCTGTCCGGGCCAATGTCCGCACGGCGCAGGCGTCTTCCCATAGCCTTGCTGCGGGGCTTGATATCGCCTTCAAGTCGGGTGCAATCACCGGCATGCTGGTTGCCGGTCTCGCACTTCTCGGTGTGTCGATCTACTACTGGGTGCTGACCTCCGGTCTCGGGCATGCAAGCAGCTCGCGTGAGGTCATCGACGCGCTAGTCGCGCTCGGCTTCGGCGCTTCGCTTATCTCGATCTTCGCTCGTCTCGGCGGTGGCATCTTCACCAAGGGTGCGGATGTCGGTGGGGACCTCGTCGGCAAGGTAGAGGCCGGCATTCCCGAAGACGACCCGCGCAACCCGGCAACGATTGCCGATAACGTCGGCGACAATGTAGGCGATTGCGCCGGCATGGCAGCTGACCTGTTCGAAACCTATGCGGTCTCCGTGGTTGCAACCATGGTGCTTGCGGCAATCTTCTTTGCCGGCGCTCCGGTGCTCGAATCGGCAATGCTCTATCCGCTGGCGATCTGCGGCGTCTGCATCGTCACGTCGATCATCGGTACCTTCTTCGTCAAGCTCGGCAGCAACGGCTCGATCATGGGGGCTCTCTACAAGGGCCTGATCGCAACCGGCGTGCTTTCCATCCTTGGTCTCGCAGTCGCCACGTCGATGACGGTCGGTTGGGGTGTGATCGGCACCGTCGCCGGCAAGGAAATTACCGGCACCAGCCTCTTCGTCTGCGGTCTTGTCGGCCTTGTCGTCACTGCGCTGATCGTCGTCATCACCGAATATTACACAGGCACCAACAAACGCCCGGTCAATTCGATTGCCCAGGCTTCGGTCACCGGTCACGGCACCAACGTTATCCAGGGGCTTGCCGTTTCGCTCGAATCGACGGCGCTTCCGGCAATCGTCATCGTCGGCGGCATCATTGCCACCTATCAGTTGGGTGGTCTCTTCGGCACGGGTATTGCCGTGACCGCCATGCTCGGCCTTGCCGGCATGATCGTCGCGCTCGACGCCTTCGGCCCGGTCACCGACAATGCCGGCGGTATCGCCGAGATGTCTCATCTGCCGCCGGAAGTGCGCAAGTCGACCGATGCGCTCGATGCCGTTGGCAATACGACCAAGGCGGTCACCAAGGGCTACGCCATCGGTTCCGCCGGTCTTGGTGCACTCGTATTGTTCGCCGCCTATTCCAACGACCTGCAGTATTTTGCCGCCAATCCGCAGCAATATCCTTACTTCGAAGGGGTCGGGGCGATCTCGTTCAGCCTTGCGAACCCCTATGTTGTCGCAGGTCTGATCTTCGGCGGCCTCATTCCCTATCTCTTCGGTGGCATTGCCATGACCGCCGTGGGCAAGGCGGCCGGCTCTATCGTCGAGGAGGTTCGTCGCCAATTCCGCGACAAGCCGGGCATCATGCAGGGCACCGATCGGCCGGATTACGGTCGTGCAGTCGATATCCTCACGCGTGCGGCTATCCGCGAGATGATCATTCCGTCGCTGCTGCCGGTCCTGGCCCCCATCGTGGTCTATTTCGGGGTTCTTCTGATCTCCGGCGGCGACAAGGCCTCGGCTTTTGCAGCGCTCGGAGCCTCGCTTCTCGGCGTGATCGTCAATGGTCTCTTCGTCGCCATCTCGATGACATCGGGCGGCGGTGCGTGGGACAACGCCAAGAAGAGCTTCGAGGACGGTTTCGTCGACAAGGATGGTCAGCGCCACCTGAAAGGTTCCGACGCCCACAAGGCTTCGGTCACGGGCGATACTGTTGGTGATCCCTACAAGGATACGGCAGGCCCGGCTGTGAACCCGGCGATTAAGATCACCAATATCGTGGCCCTGCTGCTGCTGGCGATCCTCGCGGGATGAACTGCCTGCCACCTCATCTGATGCAAAGAAGCCCGCGGAGCGATCCGCGGGCTTCTTTGCATCAGATGAGCTTTTTTAGTTTTTAAGCAGGCTGCGCATGGCTGCCGCACCTGCACCGGGGCCAGAGCCGCTCGAGAGAATCTGCTGCAGGAAGGTCAGGTCGCGACCGCCGGTCGGCGTGGTGCGCGAGATCGTGTCGAATACCTTACCGTCCTGAAGCGTGTAGTTCGCCTTGCGGGCGACGACGCCGTCCTTGTTGAGATAGATAGCGAGCACAGACTGCTCGACCAGCTTCGGCTTCATGAAGGCGGCGGCGCGCTCGCGCCTCTGGGAAATGTAATAGAGCACTTCCGAATCGAAGGTCGCCGTTGTCGATGGCGTGCCCATCGTCAGCAGCACCTGTTCGCGGCTCGAACCTTCGGGGATAAGGGCAAGCGACTTCTGGTCGATCACATAGCCGTTATACATGGTGTCGCCGATATTCATCGACGTGCAGCCAGCGGCGGTGACAGAAGCGACAAGCACAAGGCTGATGGCGGTTTTATTCAGAAAATTCATACCGTACTCGACAGTCCGCTTCTTCAACGGGATCCCCCAGGTAAACGAGACCGGCGCTTGAGACCGGACTTCTGCTGTTCATCACCATTGTGGCTATTCCGGGGAAGAGAACCCTGCAATGCCAAACCTTTTCCGGATCGAACGCATCCCGTCTGCGGCCCCGGCCGAACGGCATTGCAATTCGCGCCTGCTTCGGTAAACCAGCTTTCGTCTCCATGCAACATTAGGCCCGGACATTCGCGGGAGTTATCGATGATCTTCGGGCTGTTCAAAAAGAAAAAACACAATCGGGCCATTGTCGACCGGCAATATGCGGCTCTGACCTCGGCTGCCCGCGTGCCGATGTTCTACACGGACCTTGGCGTGCCCGACACGGTCATGGGCCGCTACGAAATGCTCTCGATCACAATGATCCTGTTTTTTCGCCGGACTGCGAAGTCTCCGACCAGCGGGCAGGAACTGGCGCAGGAAATTGTGGATGCGTTTTTCCAGGATCTCGATCATTCGATCCGCGAGCTCGGGATCGGTGATCAGGGCGTTCCCAAACGCATGAAGAAACTCGCCGGCATGTTTTATGGGCGGCTTGAGACCTATGCCAAGGCGCTCGACGCAGGCGATCTTGAAGAGTTGGCGAAAGGGCTTGCCCGCAACATATATCCGGAAAACCAGTCTGCGCCCGATATGGCGCGGCTGGCAGCATGGATGGCCGAGGCGGAGCGGCATCTCGCTGCAACGCCGGAAGACGATATCGCCCGCGGCAACGCGGTTATCCCGCAGCCCTTGGACGGCTGAAACGGGAAAGTGAGGAAAGATGAAGAACGATAACAATTCGGCGGGAAAGCCGCCATTTTCATATCCGGTCAAAGTCGGAAACATTTCGGCCAATGCCGTTACAGTCAAGGTGTCTGCCGATGACCGCGAGCGCAAGGACCTCGCCGAGATGTGGCAGGTGCTGGATGTGAAGTCGCTCCAGGCGGAAGTCTATTTGTCGCGCTGGAAGAAGGACGGCGTGCGCGTCAAGGGCCGCGTCGAGGCTGAGATTGTCCAGGCCTGCGTTGTAACGCTGGAGCCGGTCGAAACGCGCATCAATGAAGATTTCGAGCAGATATTTGTGCCTGAGGGTTCAAAACTTGCCCGCGTGGTCGCCAAGGACGCGGCCGAGATGGTGCTCGATCCGGACGGGCCGGATCTCCCGCAGGAGTTTGCCGGAGATTCGATCGATATTGGCGAGGCGATCACGGAGTTCGCGGCGCTGGCGATCGATCCCTATCCGCGCAAATCGGGCGTGGAATTTTCCGACCATATCGAGAGCACTGCCGACAGCAAGAATGACCGGCCCAATCCGTTCGCTGCCCTCAAGGACTGGAAAAAAGACTAGGCCTGTTGTAAGGGGCGGCGAAAACTATATTTTGGCCACGATTTCGCCGGCAGGGCCAAGCATGAGCATGGCCGGAATGCTGGCGACGACAGCCGGACGGCTTTCAACGGCAGGTCCGGTTGGTCGAAGATAAGGATCAGATACGCGTGATCAGAATTTCTGTGGATGCCATGGGGGGTGATTTCGGTCCCGAGGTTGTCATACCCGGTACTGCAAAGGCCCTCGAACGGCACCCCGAGGCGACCTTCATCATCTATGGGTTGAAGGCCGAATGCGAGCCGTTGCTGGCCAAATACCCGAAACTGCGCGACCGCTCTATTTTTCACGAGTGCGAAGTCGCCGTCACCATGGACGAAAAACCGAGCGCAGCCCTGCGGCGGGGCCGTTACGTTTCGTCCATGTGGCGCTCCATCGAGGCGGTGAAACTCGGAGAGGCGGATGTCTGCATTTCTGCTGGAAACACCGGCGCTCTGATGGCTATGGCCAAGTTCTGTCTGAGGACGATGGCCAATATCGAGCGCCCGGCAATCGCCGGCATCTGGCCAACCCTCAAAGGCGAAAGCATTGTTTTGGATATTGGGGCCACGATTGGCGCTGACAGCCAGCAGCTTCTCGATTTCGCCCTGATGGGCGGCGCCATGGCGCGCGCCCTGTTCGAGATCGACCGCCCGACGGTTGGCCTTCTCAATGTCGGCGTTGAAGAGGTGAAGGGGCAGGAAGAAGTCAAGGAAGCCGGCCGGTTACTGCGCGAGGCTAACCTTCCGACGATCGCCTATCACGGATTTGTCGAAGGCAACGATATCGGCAAGGGTACGGTCGACGTTGTCGTTACCGAAGGGTTCACCGGCAATATCGCGCTGAAGACGGCTGAAGGCACTGCCAAGCAGATCGCGACGTTGCTGCGCGAATCGATGTCCCGCACATTCCTTGCCAAGATCGGCTATCTTTTGGCTAAACCCGCCTTTGACCGGCTGCGCGAGAAGATGGATCCGAACAAGGTCAATGGCGGCGTATTCCTTGGCCTGAACGGCATTGTTATCAAGAGCCATGGCGGTACTACTGCCGATGGCTTTGCCGCAGCGATCGATGTCGCTTATGACATGGCGCGCAACGACCTGAACGCGAAGATCGCGCAGGATTTGACACTTTATCATGCCAAGCATCAGCCTCCGGCTGGTCCTGAAGCTGCATGACGACAGGATGTGATTGAGAATGATCCGATCAGTAGTTCGTGGTTATGGGGCAGCGCTCCCGAAACGGGTAGTGACCAATCGTGAGTTGGAAGACATCGTCGATACGACCGACGAATGGATCGTCCAGCGCACGGGTATCACGCAGCGTTATATCGCCGGCGAAAGCGAAACCACGGCCTCGCTCGGTGAACAGGCCGCACGCGCAGCGCTTGATAACGCCGGTCTGACGCCTGACGACATCGATCTCATTCTGGTCGCGACCTCTACGCCGGACAATACTTTCCCGGCAACCGCAGTCGATATTCAGCGCCGTCTCGGCATGGAGCATGGCTACGCATTCGACATGCAGGCCGTTTGCACCGGTTTTGTCTATGCGATGGCAACGGCCGATCTGCATATTCGCGGCGGCATGGCACGCCGCGCACTTGTAATCGGCGCTGAGACCTTCTCGCGTATCCTCGACTGGAAGGACCGCACTACCTGCGTTCTGTTCGGCGACGGTGCGGGCGCACTCGTGCTCGAGGCCCAGGAAGGCGAGGGGACCGTGGGCGATCGTGGCATCCTGACTGCCAAGCTACGCTCTGATGGCTCCCACAAGGAAAAGCTCTATGTCGACGGTGGCCCGTCCTCTACCGGAACGGTTGGCCACCTGCGCATGGAAGGCCGCGAGGTCTTCAAGCATGCTGTCGGCATGATCACGGACGTTATCGAAGGCGCGTTCGAAGCTACTGGCACAACAGCCGATGATATCGACTGGCTTGTCCCACACCAGGCCAACCGCCGTATCATTGATGCGTCTGCCAAAAAGCTCGGCATTCCGCCCGAGAAGGTGGTCGTGACTGTGGATCTTCATGGGAACACGTCCGCGGCATCGATCCCGCTCGCACTTTCAGTGGCCCTTTCGGACGGCAGGATAAAGAAGGGCGACCTGGTGATGCTCGAAGCGATGGGCGGTGGATTTACCTGGGGTTCTGTTCTCGTTCGCTGGTAGGAATACCACGGCCTTCCGGAACAAATAACTGATTGGCGACAGGTGCTTGACCCTGATCGCCAAGCAAAATAGTCTTGGGTGGCTTTGACGAGATCAATTTGCAAACTGGGCGGGGATCATGGCCGGAAAGACAGTGACGCGTGCAGACTTGGCGGAATCGGTGTTTCGCAAGGTTGGGCTCTCCCGGACTGAGTCGGCGGAGCTCGTAGAGACGGTAATCGATGAGATCTGCAACGCGATCATTCGCGGCGAGGTCGTGAAGCTTTCCTCCTTCGCGACCTTTCAGGTCCGCTCGAAAAACGAGCGTATCGGACGCAACCCGAAAACCGGTGAGGAAGTGCCGATTTCTCCGCGCCGGGTCATGACCTTCAAGGCTTCCAATGTCCTGAAGCAACGGATCTTGAAGTCTCATACCAGCCGCAAGGCCAAGCAGAAGTCTGCGGCTCCGGTCGCCTGAGCTTGGAGAAATTCCGGCCAAATCGGGCACCGATTTTGCGTGCGGAATTTCGTCATACAAAGAGATAGAGCGATTTAGCGCTTTGAAGAAAAGCGGAAACGTTCTGCGCAAGCCCCTATTTTATCTCATTCCTGTGAACATGCTTGAATCCTCGCTCTCAACCCATTGAGATAAGTGGGAAACCGGGCGTAGTCTGGCGCATCGCCACGAAAGCCGGAATCGGCATGCGATACCAGGATTATGAATTGTCACCCGGCCGTTCTCGAGTCAGATCTGAAGCGAGATGGCATGGCTTGGGTCGGCTTCACAGCCGCTGTTTGGAGGTTTGAGCGTGGACAAGAGCCCGGATGCATTCCGCACGATCAGCGAAGTGGCAGATGATCTCGATCTGCCGCAGCACGTTCTGCGCTTCTGGGAAACTCGTTTCACGCAAATCAAGCCAATGAAGCGGGGCGGTGGTCGTCGTTATTACCGGCCTGAGGACGTCGAATTGCTGAAAGGCATCCGTCATCTTCTCTACGATCACGGTTATACGATCAAAGGCGTGCAGAAGCTTCTGAAGACGAATGGCAACAAGTTCGTTGCGGCTATCGCCTCGGGCGATGTTGCCACCATGGACGCGATCATTGCCTCAAATAGCGAAAAACATGCTGAGCCCAAAGTTGGAGCAACCGAGGAAGACCAGGTTCTGGGCCGGCCGAAAGTAAAGCCCAGTGGTCGCTTTTTCGGCTTCGGTTCGTCCGGCGACGACGGCACTCCGGAAGTGTCGATCGGAAAGTCGAGTGTGGGCAAGGAGGATCGCGCCTTACTTCAAGAGGCGCTGTTCGATCTCCTGGAATGCAAGCGGCTGCTCGATCAGGTGCGCTGAAATAACTGGCACAGATCACTACAACTATATGTGATCACTGGAATTTGATCGTTCACCTCTGGTTCAGCACGTAAATCAGATCATTTACCTCAGGGAGACATTCCGAGGAGAATGAAATGAAGAAGAAACTTGCAATTATCCTGGTGTCCGCGGTTACCGCATTGACTGGCATTGCACCGGCAAATGCATTTCCGATGGTAAGCGCCCCTTCGGTTCAAGCCTCACAGCAGGTTGAAAAGGTCCAATGGCGTGAAGGCCGTCATGACTGGCGACGTTACGGACCACGTTATTCTGATCGTCGCTGGCGTGACGACCGTCGCTGGCGTGATGATCGCCGGTATTACAGTGATCGTCGCTGGCGTCACCATCGCCATCACGGCGGCTCGAACGCAGGTGCCATCATTGGCGGGCTCGCAGCTGGTGCTATCATCGGCGGCGCACTGGCCGCGCCTCGCTACGCTCCGTCGGAGCGCAGTTATGTCGGCGGCAATAGCCACGTGAACTGGTGCTATGCTCGCTATCGTTCATACCGGACATATGACAACACCTTCCAGCCCTATAACGGCCCCCGCCAGCAGTGCTACTCGCCTTATCGTTAAGGTGTTCGATCTTTCCGGGATCTGCGATGCCGCTCCGTACAACGGGGCGGCATTTTTTTATCGGGTGAAGGGGACTTGCGATTTGCGGGAAGAGCCGTTGTCGAGATAGAGGGGAACGGCGAAAAAACGCCCTTCGACGATCCATAGTGCGAACCGCGAGAGATAAAATCCAAACTGATTTTATATGGGGGATAATTGGTCGGAATGGCGGGATTCGAACCCACGACCCCTTGACCCCCAGTCAAGTGCGCTACCGGGCTGCGCTACATTCCGACCTGCTTCGAGAGCAAGACTTCCATACTGGCATGACATTCCTGGCGCAAGCGAAAAATCCCGGTCTTGATGCAGGTTGCACATGATCCGACGAAAAAGTCCTGCCCCACGCGCAAGGTAGGGCAGGACAAGATTGATTTCCTAAAAGCATCCCGTATCAGATGATTGGGCAACCTCGTCGGTTTGCGAACGTGATGCGGTCAGGACCGCTTCGTGTCATACCTTCAACGGTCACGCTGCGTGATGTCACGCGAACCACCTCGGGACGACGAAGTCCTTCGTCGCGTGCAGCGGCACGTGCCTCACCGGGACTGCAGCCGCGGTCGCGGTCGCGATCGCCGTAACGATCCCGGTCGCGGTCGCGTATAACCGGGCGTACTCCATCCGGTCCGATGCGAAGTTCCACATCCTGTGCCGCGGCCGGCATGGCAAAGACCGAGCACGTTGCGACAGAAAGGGCCGCCGCAAGTCCGAATTTTGAAACCATCCTGAACATCTCTTCTCCTCCGCGCGTAAGCCTCAGCGTCGCGCATAAATGATAAATCCACGGAGAAGTAACCCGCTGGCGGATTAAAATGTTCCGCCGCAGTGGAAGTTTGCTTTTAAGTATAGGAAATAATCAAGCGCAGAATTGGAAGCACTCGATCGACGAGTGCTTCCTGATATTTTTCCGGGATATTATCTGAAACGCGGAGACCGGCTCGCGTTCATCAGCAGTTCCTGCTGGGTAGCGAAAGGGCCTAGAAGCTTCAGAAGTCTTGCTTCCTCTTCGGTATCGAGGCGATAGCGGCGCGAAAAATCGGCGACGCTCCATACTTTCCTCAATCCTTTTTCCTCGATGTCAGCAGTGCTGAGATGCGATGTCATGTGAACCCCTCTTCGTGTTCAGCGACTTTGCCAAAGGTAATGTGAATTAAAGGATGCGCTTATGTAGTTAAGTTTATATACGCAATTTTACTTTTATTGTCCTTCAACCTTCACACCATTCTCCCCGATGCTGATCGAAACGCCTTCAGGCTTTGTTTCTTCGCGGTAGAGATAGAAGCTAAGGCCGGCTACCACTACGATCAGTGCGCCGATAATGAGATAAAGGTTGTTGCTGCGTGTCATGCATGTCCCCGATGTAGATTTCGGCGGAGAAACGCGTTTCGACTCAAATGGTTCCAGAAAATTTATGGAATCTAGTCGTCATTAGTCGAATTTAGATTCTGAGGCCTGATACCTTCGTCCGCACGCTGTTGATGCAGCCGGACTCCGGGACCGGAGGCATCCTGCTGTCCGGTGGCAACAAAGATGATGCCGCGGGATTCAAGCGCGTGCTTCAGTTTTCTTGAAAGCTCCGGCTCGGGATTGCCTGTTGAAGCCTCGGCATCACGAATGCTGTTGCCAGAGACGCTGGCCGCCTCTGCAAGCTCTTCGATCGAAAGCCCGATCATGGCGCGGGCTGCGCGCAATTGTGCTGCAGTGATCATGCTTATGAATTGGAATGGCTTCGGCTGAAGTCAAGCGCTTGCAGCATCTGCTGTAGCGGTTATGGCGCGTTGCCGCCGCATATGCCTATGCTCAAGCGCGTAGCAACCCCACAGGAGGCCGAGAAGCAGATAGAAATGTCGCCAGTGGTCGGTGTCGATGACGTTGCCGATGAGCGAATGGCCAAGGATCATGACCCAGCAGATCATCAGATAGGGCTGCCATGGTCGCTCCCGCAGGAGGTAGCGGAAACCCATCCAGATCGTCGACCAGATCATGATCTGGTAGGTCACGGCACCCAGCCAGCCATAGGTCGTCAGTGATTTCAGCCAGATATTGTGCTCGTCCTCGCCATAGATCTTGCCGAATGCCATTGGGCCCAGCCCGAATGGGCGCTCCATAGCCATCAGGAAGCCGATCCGGTGCCGTTCGAAACGGCCGAATCTTGCTCCGTCGTATGACTGCACCAGCTTGGCACGGTTGGTGAAAAGGTCCGAGATCTGAGGAATCTGAAGAGCAATGACCAGGGCAAGAATGAGCGCTAGTGCTGCAATTGCTGAGATCATCAGGATCTTCAGCCGAAACGCGGTTGTCCGTTCCTTCAAAAGCATAGCGACGACAAGCGCAATGCCGCTGAAAAGCAGTAGCCCCCAGGCTGCACGGGAAAATGAAAGGAATACGCCTATGACCAGTACCAGTATGCCGGCGATCAGAAACGGCGCTTCCATGATGCGACCTGTCAGCAGCCGATAGAGCATGTAGAGGATCGGGGCGATGAGATAAGGCCCGAACACGTTCGGATCCTGAAACGCACCCATGGCGCGATCGTAGCGGGTAAACATATGGGCGCCGGGAAAGGCGTTGAAATAGCCGAGAATACCGAGAAGCGCCGTTATGATCGCTGCAACCACCCAGACGCGAAAGATCAGTTCGAATTTGCCCGGATCATCCTCGATGATCGCGGCATAGAAGACCGAACTTAACGCAAGAAAGATCGAGACGGCGATATACATCGGCGCGCCGCTCATATCCTTCATGACGGTAATGGAGAACATGCCGCCGATATTGAAGACCATAAGCAGGGCAAGCAGAAGGCAGACAGTGCGCGAAATGCGCAGGCCAAGCAGGAACCAGATGGCAATCTGCATCACCATGACGAGTTCGTATGGCGCAGGTTCCGAGATGACGAAACCGGACAGGAAGACACCGAACGCCAGCAGGCCGGCCCCGAGAAGCCGGGCAATTTGTGCTGCGGAAAGGCGCTGGGCCCGGGTTTCGAAATTCGCCGTGCTCAATACGCGTTGTCCGTGTTGAACAGGCTGATCGGGGTCAGAAACAGGATTTTGAGATCGAAGAGCAATGACCAGTTCTCAATATAGTCCAGGTCATGCTGGGTACGGGCACGGATTTTTTCATCCGAATCCAATTCACCGCGCAGGCCCTTGACCTGTGCCCATCCGGTGACGCCGGGCTTGACCCTGTGACGGGCGAAATAGCTTTCGATGACATCGACATATTTGCGTTCTCCCGTCTGAGCGTGAACGGCGTGAGGGCGTGGGCCGACCAGAGAAAGTTCGCCCTTCAGCACATTGAAGAGCTGCGGCAGTTCATCGATCGATGATTTGCGCAGGAAGCGTCCCACCGGGGTAACACGCGGGTCACCCTTGGTGACCGCTTTGACCGCCGTCTGGTCGCTCATGTTCGTATACATGGAACGGAACTTGAGAACCTTGATGGTCTCGTTGTTGAAACCATGTCGGTTCTGCCGAAACAATATCGGGCCTTCGGACGTCGTTTTGACCGCGATCGCGGCGGCCAGCATTATCGGCCACAGAAGTACGATCGCAATGAGTGTGAAAACGATGTCAAAGGCACGTTTTGCAACGGAATCCCAGTCGCGGATCGGTTTGTCGAAAATGTCGAACATCGGCACCGAGCCGACATGCGAGTAGGAGCGGGGACGGAAACGCAGACGGTTCGCATGAGCCGCAAGCCGGATGTCGACGGGAAGCACCCAGAGTTTGCGAAGGAGCTGCAGGATGCGCGCTTCTGCGCTTGCCGGCAAGGCGATGATCAGCATGTCGATGCGCGCGAGCCGCGCGAATTCGACCAGTTCGGCAAATGTGCCGAGTTTAGGATAACCGGCCACGACGCTCGGAGAACGGTCGCTGCCGCGGTCATCGAAGATACCGCAGATGCGAATGTCATTGTCCGGCTGCTGTTCCAGTGCACGGATGAACTGCTTCGCAGGCTCGCCGCCGCCAACGATGACGGCGCGGCGTTCCATCACGCCGTTGCGCGCCCAGTGGCGGATCGCATAGGCGGTCAGAAGGCGTTCGCCGAGCAGGAAGGTGCAGCCGCACAGGAACCAGATCGTTGCGGCGCCGACGGGATAAAGCACACCTTCGGCGATCGAGACGCCGAGATAGGTCAGAATGAAGCCCATCGCCCACGCGGCGAGTACTCGGCCGGCATTCCGTCGCGCCGCACGGATCGAGGGTATCAGATAAGTATCGGCTAGCTGCAGAAACAGCACCGTCAACGTTGCGCCAACGGCAGTTACAACGAAACGAGTAAGGAAATGACTGTCAGCAGGAACCGGCTGCAAATAGCATGCAAGCAGACCTATCGCGAGAAGCGATGCGAGTTCGAACAGGCGAAACTGTCCGATCAGCATAGTCGGTGAATAATTGTTGTCGCGAAACTGGTCGGCTATCTGTTTGGCGAACGGATTAAGCTCGACGGGCGTTGCCGGTACCGTATGTGATCCGCCATCCGCGATGCTGCGGCGCAATGCCTCTAGGTCCAGGTCCTGCCGATTGCCCAAGTCGCTCATGAAACGGTCCCTTGTCTCCCGGTTGTAAACGGAGAGATCATGAAAAATCGCTTATCAGCAAGATGCTAAGGAAGCATTTAGGCTGACTTTTTACTGCCGGTCTGCAGGGCATCCCGATAGAGCCCCAGCATGTCGCGCGCCATCACCTGTGCGGAGAACACTGACTTGAAGGCGGAGGGTTTCGGCATGGTGCGGACACGCCAATCAGGTTGTGTTGCGGCGGCTGTCATGATGCTGGAGAGGTCCTGGGCGTCACCCGGAATGGCAAGTGCCTCGCTGCTTTCGCCCAGCACTTCCGGTATGCCGCCAACCCTGGATGCAATAACGGGTTTGCCTGCCGCGAGTGCTTCGAGCACGATATAGGGCATTGCCTCCGCGCGGGACGGAACCACGATTGTTGTGGCCAGCGCAAAAGCCTTGCGGGCAGGCATGGCGGGCAGCATCTGCATGCGCCGATCAAGCCCGAGCTCCGAGATCATGGCCCGGTATTTGTCTTCATCGGGACCGTCGCCGATCATCATTGCGGTCAAAGGCCGGCCGATGCGGCGTTCGGTGCGCAGGAAGGCGTCGATAAACACGTCCGGCCCCTTCATGTCGCGCATCATGCCGATAAAGAGAAAATCCGCTGCCTGCGGCTCCAGCGAGACGGGTGCGAATTCGGCTTCGTTTATACCGTTATAGATGACCTGCGAATGTGGTCTTGGTGTTCCCACCTTCGCCTCGTAGGTCCGCCTCTCGTAATCGCAGACGAAGGCGATGGCATCGCAGAAATTCTCCTGGAAGCGCTCAAGCCTGAGGATAATCTGCCCGGTCGGTGATGACCGGGCAAAATGCAGGCTGCCGCCATGCGGAGAATAGACGCGGGCTACGCGATACCTGTTTACCCGCAACACTGAGCCAATCGTCCGGGCCACTGCGCCACCCTTGGCGCCATGTCCGTGCAGGACGTCCGGCTGCAAACTTTTTATATGCCGATAGCTCTTGGCAAGAGCGATCATGTCCGAGGGCGAAATGGCCCGCCGCATCGGCAGACGCGTCAGTCCCAGGGCGAGCTTCGGCCTGATGGTCTCGAACAGCGCGTCCTCGTAGGCGCCGCCCGTCGAGCTGTCGCACAAAATGCCGATCTGATGACCAGCGGCGCTGTGCTCTTCCACCAGATCGCGCACATGCCGAAAGATCCCGCCTATCGGATTGCGGAAGCAATGCAGGATGCGCAAGGGGGGAAGGGGCCGCATCTTGGGTCAGAACAGGCGCTCGCGGACATAGATCGTGTCGCCGGCAAGGATCGGGGCGGTGATTGCCGTGCGGCCGGTCGCCACCTGTCCATTGACCTTGCGTGTCACGTCGACGTCCCGCTCGTTGCCACGCGGGGTGAACCCGCCAGCAATGGCGATCGCATTTTGCGCCGTCATGCCCGGCACGTAAGAATACTGGCCCGGCCGTCCGACTTCACCCATGACAAAAACGGGGCGATAGCGATCGATTTCGATGCTGACGTCGGGATCTCGCAGGTAACCCTGCTTCAGACGGCCCGCAATAGAGCCTTCTAGCGCGGGCAGGGTCTGGCCACGGGCCGCGACCTGTCCGACCAGCGGGAATGCGATATAGCCGGCCTGATCGACCGTGTAGGTGTTTGTCAGTCCCGGCTGTTCGAACACGGTGACTCGCAGACGGTCACCGCTATCCAGCCGATAGGGCTGCAATGCAGCTGTCTCAAAGCCCTTTGCCGGCGGCGGGCTGGAGGCACAGCCGCTCAACAGTGCGGCCGTGACGGCCAAGGCCGCTGCCAGCACCTTACGGGTCTGCACTTGTCTGCGTCGGGCAACGACCATGTCCCACTCAGGCTCCGGCTGTTCGTATCATTTTGTTTGTTATGGATCTGTTAGGGTTAATGGCGGGTAAAGGTGGAGCTCAAGACCAGCAACTTCGAAAACATGGGTTCATTAACCGCAGCGTTACCATGGTCCTTTACCATTCGCTGACTTGAGACGCTGGAGTGTGTGATGTCGGGTGCCAACGGCAATTACCAGGACGTGGATATCGATCTGGGCCGCGTGATCGCCGCCGTGTGGGCGCGCAAAGGGCGGATCATCGCTGTTACTGCCTTTGCGGCCGTCGCCTCTCTTGTCGTTACCAGCATGATGACGCCGAGCTACAAGGCCGAGACGCGACTGCTGATCGAAGCCCGTTCCCCGAACCTCACGGGTGGGCAGGGCGGGGGGGCCGGGAACGATCCGGTGCTCGACAGTCTCAATATCACCAGCCAGGCGCAGCTTCTGCAGTCGACCGATCTGATCCGTCGTGTCGCTCGCGAACTGAACCTTGCCCAATACAAGGAATTCGATCCGGCCGCTCGATCGCTTTTACCTGACTTTCTGGTCATGTCGGGTCTGAAACCCGACCCCATGACGCTCGATCCCGAAGACCGCGTCGTGGAGAAATTCCGCGAGAGGCTGCAAGTCTACGCGGTTGAAAACTCCCGCGTCATCGGCGTCGAATTCTCTTCACACGATCCGATCCTTGCCTCAACCATTCCCAACAATATGGCCGAGGTCTATCTTCAGCTCCAGAGTGGCGCCAAGCTCGATACGCATTCGGAAACGGCCAAATGGCTCGAGCCGGAGATCGCCAATCTGACGCAGAAGGTCAAGGAGGCCGAGAGCAAGGTTGCCGAATATCGGTCCAGAAATGGACTGTTCCGGACGAATGAAACCAACAGCTTCTCCAGTCAGCAGTTGAATGATATCTCGACCGAACTCACCCGTGTGCGCGGAGAGCGGGCCAATGCCGAGGCGAGAGTGGAAAATGTTCGCACCGCGCTGAGTGCGGGGCGGGCACCCGATACAATTGCGGATGTTGCGGGATCGCAGGTCATCCAGCGGCTCAAGGAAGCAGAGACAAATCTTCAGGCGCAGATTTCGGATCAGGCGACATCACTTCTCGACGGCCATCCCCGGATCAAGGGCCTGCGGGCACAGCTGGCGCAAATCCGACAGCAGATTGCCAGCGAAACCCGTAAGGTTCTGGCGAGCCTCGACAGCGAGGCCGAGGTTTCTCGCCTGCGCGAGCAGCAGTTGATGGCACAGCTCGATACGTTGAAAGCAGATTCCGCTCGCGCCGGAGAGGAAGAGGTGGGTCTTCGCGCACTGGAACGCGAGGCCGCCGCCCAGCGGCAATTGCTTGAAACCTATCTTGCTCGTTATCGTGAGGCGACTTCCCGGCTCGATGGCAATGCCTCGCCAGCCGATGCCCGTGTCGTGTCCAAAGCAGTTGAACCGTCCGAGCCCTATTTCCCCAAGGTTATCCCGATCGTCACCGTCGTGACGCTCGCGGCACTGATTGTCAGCTGCCTGATCGTGATGATTTCCGAACTGTTCAGCGGCCGGGCACTCCGACCGATCAATCGCGAGGTTTCGCTGGAGCCTGCGCCGGTTCAGGAACGAGAGAAGATTGCAGAAGCGCCGTTGCCGGCCGCAGCGCCAGCCGCCGCCATCGTCTCGCGTGAAACGCGGGTCGAGACCACGGCGCTGCCGGAGCAGAGAGCCGTGATTGAACGGAAGGAGGAGGTTCGCACCGCCGTCCTGCCGCCCGCACCGGCAGCCGCTCCACCGGCAAAAGAGATCAATGTAGCCAGCCCGGAACCTGTCGGATCCGACGAGACTGAAATCGCTCCCGTCGTCGATACCAGCTTCACAATCGGCTCGGTTGCCCATTACCTCCAGCGTCACGCTGTACCCGTCGCCGTTGCCGTGTCTCCGAATGGTGATGGCGGCTCGACGGCCAGCGTCATGCTGGCCCGCGCCGTGGCGGAAGCCGGTCGAAACGTGATCCTTATCGATTTGACCGGATCTGCCTGCCCGACGCGTCTGATGGCCGAGCATGACCGGCTACCAGGGATCACTGATCTTCTCTGCGGAGAAACCGCCTTCGGCGAGGCCATCCATCCCGATCGCCTCTCAGAGGCCCATATCGTGCCGCAGGGCATCTCCGATCCTGTTCGTGCGATGCGTGCCGCAGATCGCCTGACGATGATCATCGATGCGCTTTCCGACGCCTATGACCTTGTGCTGATCGAATGTGGTCCTGCAGATACAGGCAGCCTGAAGCGTCTTTTGCGCGCGGATGGAACGGAGATCATTCTTTCGGTTCCGGGCTTTACCGAAGATGCCATTGCCGAGCTTGTCGTCACCTATGCCGATGCCGGTTTCCGCAATCTGCTCGTCATGGCACAGCCGGACGACAGCCAGTCGCCGTCATCGCGCCGCCGCAGCGCCGCTTGAAACTCTGTCAATCCTGACCGTCGCGACGGGAGCGCCAGCGCTGGGCCAGGGCATAGAGCCTGTGGTTCCGTTTGATCGCAGTCTTTATGCCGGTCTGCGCCAGATACAGGCCAGCAAGCACAGAACCCTTGTTGCTGATTGGCAAGACCATGTCGTGCAGCACGGTTTCCTGATTGCACCAGCTGTGCTTGTAGGGTTGGTCGCCGATGCCGAAATCGAAAAGCGTCGCCCCGTCTTCGATGCTGCGTTCGATCGCCAGCCAGAAAAGCAGCTCCCCCGGACTTGCCTCGGCTCCGATGCTGTCATCGATGGAGCTGAACTGGCAAAGCACGTGGCCGCCCTTGCGCGAAAGGCCGGTGACCGCCGCGATATGGCCGTCATGTTCTCCCTTCAGGCGTATCGCATGCATGGATAGCGACTTGTCCTTGCCTTGTGCCGGTGTGTCCAGCAGCCGGTGCAGGAAATCACGTGTCGGGGCAGGGGCAAACACATCCGGTAGGCCGAACGCTTTCAGCCTTTCGCCTTTCTGGGAAAAGAACCGCTCAAGAAGCGTGTGCTGTTCGTCCGGCGTAGTGGCCACGATATAATCGAAACCGCCGATCGCCTCCAAACGGCGGACTTGGACGCGATACTTCTTGCGCCGTGTCCTGGCGTTGATCTGCGAAAGTGTTGCCTCCATCGTGTCTAGGAGCGTCAACTGAAACGAATGGTTTTGGTTTTCGATTGAGGCCAGCTCGCTGAGCGGATGCGAGATACCTTTCCAGCGCAATGGAGTTTCATCAATCACGAGAAGATCGGCAACACCACGCAAGGACCGCATGATATTGGCCCTGAACCGTCGCAGCGCATTCGCATCCGGCGTAACAAGCGCCTCGTCGAAAAGCCCGGTGTTGAGATTGTTGAACCGCCCGCCCGGTAGCCGCGCAATGCGCCCGAACCTGCCTTGGGCGATCTCCAGCGGCAGCAGGAACAGGATGCGGGAGCCGACCGAGCCAGTGACGGCCAAAAGCGCGCTCTGATGCGCCGAAGTCCAGGCACGGCACCAGTCGATGCTCTGATTGAGTGAATTCCATTCGCGGTTTTCGAGACGCCGCCATTCGTTTTCGATGGAAGAAATGTCGCGTACCAGCGTGATCTCGAGTTCATCGAAATGCATCACCGGTTTCTCCACCGTCCCCGAGAGAGCCACTGGAGTATGCGTGTCGTTATGATTTACCCTTGCGGTCATCCATCACCCATATGATCGTTGCTATATTGGGCGGTGAGCAAGAAGAATGGGTTTATGCCACTGACAGGCCGGTTGGAAGCGTTGGGTCTGGTTAACCTGCGGTATACGTCTATCGCTTCGGTCTCGGACCGGCCATCCATTTGATGATCAGCATCGCAGGCAGGATCCACAGCAGGCCGGACAGAAGAAAGTAAAGGAAATGCACCCACCACGGGGAGGTGGCGAGCGTCAGCGTTGCTATGGTCGTTGCGGCAAGCGCATAGGTGATCACCAGGATGATGATCAGGATGGTACCGACAAAACTTCTCCAACGCGGCACCGAACATCCTCCATGACCTTCGCGGCCGCGACCGGATGCCGCAAAGCCTTGGGGCTTGTTTTGCACGGGTCCATGAGGCAAAGCAACGTGGAAACCGGAGACGATGTGCCGCTGTGGCGCGTTGTCTCACGGCGTCCCATGAAAACGGGCCGATGAGCACCCCCGATTGCGGCCCGAATGAAGCCATGAATGGCAGGAGTCGTCACCATGTCGGCAACGGACACGATCATTATCGAAGCGACGCGCGAAACCGGACGGCTGGACCGGAACCGCAAGGCGGTCCGCATCTGGCTCGGTCTCGTCATCTTTACGCTTTTCTGTCTGGTCCTGGTCGGCGGCGCCACACGGCTCACCGATAGCGGCCTGTCGATCACCGAATGGAAACCGATCCACGGTGTCATCCCGCCGCTCAATGCCGCCGAATGGCAGGAAGAGTTTGAGCTTTACCAGCGCATCCCGCAATATCAACTGCTCAACAGCCATATGACGGTCGATGAGTTCAAGTCGATCTTCTGGTGGGAATGGGCGCACCGTTTCCTCGCCCGCTCCATCGGCCTCATCTTCGCGCTGCCGCTTGCCTTCTTCTGGGTTACGGGCCGCATTGAAAAGCGGGTGCGCCTGCCGCTGCTCGGCACGCTTGCGCTCGGCGGCTTTCAGGGTTTCATCGGCTGGTGGATGGTCTCGTCCGGCCTCACCAAACTCGTAAGCGTCTCGCAATACCGCCTTGCCACCCATCTCGTGATCGCCTGTCTGATCTTTTCCGCCTGTGTGTGGATCATGCGGGGGCTGGCGCCTCATGCGAAGGACCGTGCGCCGACGGAGAGGTCGAAATGGGCGGCCGGTGCGATCGCCTTCCTCGTGCTCTTCCAGATCTATCTCGGCGCACTCGTTGCCGGCCTCGATGCGGGCCTGAGCTACAACACCTGGCCGCTGATGGACGGCGCCTTCATTCCCGGTGATCTGTTCATCCAGAATCCGTGGTGGATCAATCTCTTCGAAAACCCCAAGACGGTGCAGTTCGTGCATCGCTGCGGCGCTTATGTTCTCCTCGCGGCAGTCTTCCTGCACATGATCATTTCGCTCTCGAAGGCTCCGGCAACGACCCACGCGCGCCGCGCCGTGCTGCTGTTCATTCTCGTCTGCATTCAGGCGGCAATCGGCATCTCGACACTCATCTTTCAGGTCCCGCTCGACATGGCGCTTGCGCATCAGGGCATGGCGCTGATCGTGCTCGGCTTCGCTGTCGCGCATTTCCGCGCCTTCTTCGGCGAATATCAACGGGAAGCGGTGATCGAAGTCAGAGGCTGACGGCAGGCTCTTCCAGCATTCGTCTCGCAACATTCAGGAAGGCAAAGCGCTCCATCGCATTGCCTTCTCCTGAAATCCTGTCGCCGCCCTCCAGAGACCAGCAGATCGACAGGCCTGCATGGGCAATCGCGTAACGCAGGATCTTCTCTCTGGTGCAGCCTATGGCCGGCGCAAACAGGTCGACAAGGCGGATGATCCGCCGCGGGTCGATGATATCCGTAAACGCGCCGTCCGGATTTCCAAAGACATTGGCGACATCATAGGCCGGATCGCCGAGAAGCCCTTGAGGATCGATCGCGAGCCAGCCTCGCTCCGATCCGCTGACGATATTCTCATGATGCAGATCGCCGTGCAGCGGGCGGATATCGGTCTGAGATGAGAGAAGATCGTCCGCAATACAGGCGCTGTAGGTCAGAGCGGCCGAAAGCTCGGGTCTATCCTCCCTGGATGCCCGATCGAACACGGGCCGGAAATGCGACCGTAACGGAACGAGGCTGTCAGTTGGCGTGTCCGCTGATGCCAAATGCAGTTCAGCCAAAACCGAGAGGATGATGTCGTTGGCGGCATCTTCGCCATGCGCGAGCCGGTAATCCTTCAGCATCAGCGTTCCGGCATCTTCAAGCAGGCAGGCCGTCTCTACGCGATCAAGAACCCGAACGCTGCCACTGCCCTGGCGCCAATCGAGAAAATCGACGCCGGACAGTTCGTGCAGTCCTTCGGGTTTCAGCTGCTTGCTGATCGCCCCGGAGCCATCGCGGCGAATAACGCGATGGACGAGACTCGTGCGCGTATCTGCAATCAGTTCTGCAGATTGGATGTCCCATCGCTCCACAAGATCTGCAGGGAGGGATGGGGCATAAGCGGTCATCAGGCAGACAGCATCAGGTCCATGTTCTGCACGGCCGCACCCGAAGCCCCCTTGCCGAGATTGTCGAGCAGGGCGACGAGATTGACATGCGCGCCGCCCGGTGTGCCGAACACGAAGAGCTTCATGCGGTCGGTATTGGCCAGTTCTTCCGCATCGACGCGGCCG
This sequence comes from Aliirhizobium wenxiniae, assembly GCF_014201355.1. Lineage (GTDB taxonomy): Bacteria > Pseudomonadota > Alphaproteobacteria > Rhizobiales > Rhizobiaceae > Neorhizobium > Neorhizobium wenxiniae. The sequence continues at coordinate 180,059 of NZ_JACHEG010000002.1, read as the reverse complement.
AGCTTTGCGCTTTCTTCGAGCGGCACGACGGTGACGATATCCTGGCCGGCATAATGGGCAACGAGCGCCGCATGGATGCTTTCGATCGTTGCGCCATCCTTCAGGTCATCGAGGAACAGCGGCACCTGCACGATCATGCCTTGCGCGAAGCGGCCGACGGAAGGAGAAAACAGCGGTGCGCGGTCGAGCAGGCCGTGGGTCTTCATCTCCGGCACGTGCTTGTGCTTGAGCGTCAGGCCATAGACGAAATTGTTGGCCGAGATCGCATCCTCGCGGGACTGGTCTTCCATCTGCGCAATCATCTGCTTGCCGCCGCCCGTATAACCGGAGACCGCATTGACGGAGACGGGATAACCGTCCGGCAGGATGCCGGCAGCGCGCAAGGGACGGATGAGGCCGATCGCACCGGTCGGATAGCAGCCGGGGTTGGCGACATGTCGGGCGGCCTTGATCTTGTCTGCCTGCGCCTTGTCCATCTCGGCAAAACCATAGGCCCAGTCAGGCGCGATCCGATAGGCGGTCGAGGTGTCGATGATGCGCACCTTGTTGTTGCCGGACAGCATGCCGACAGCTTCCTTCGACGCATCGTCGGGCAGGCAGAGAATGGCGATATCGGCGCTGTTGAGCAGATCCTCGCGCATGGCGGCGTTGCGCCGTTTGGCTTCTGGGATAGACAGAAGCTCAACGTCGCGGCGGCCGGCCATGCGGGTGCGGATCTGCAGTCCCGTTGTGCCGTGTTCGCCATCGATGAAGATCTTCGGTGTCATTGCCTTTATCCTGTTAAATCAGTGCCTTGGAGAAGGAGCCGGAATCACTTTACCAGCCCGTTGAATCAGTTTGTTAAAGAGCTGCTTTTTCTTGGGCCAGACGTTCGGCCTTGAGCCCGAGCATATACATTGCAACGCTTGCCCCGGCAATGGCGGTAATATCGGCATGATCATAGGCCGGCGCCACCTCCACCACGTCGGTACCACGGATGTCGAGCCTGCCGAGCTTGCGCAGGACCGACAGGATCTTCGCGCTGGACGGCCCGCCGGCGACCGGTGTGCCTGTGCCCGGGGCGAATGCCGGGTCGAGACAATCGATATCGAAGGTGAGATAGACCGGAAGATTGCCGACATGGGCGAGGATGGTATCGGCGATCTGTTGCGCGCCCATATCCTCGACATCGTAACCGTGCAGGATGCGTATGCCGAAATCCTCCGGCGCATGGGTGCGGATGCCGATCTGGATCGAGTGCGCCGCGTCGATCACGCCCTCGCGCACGGCGCGGGCGACAAACGAGCCATGGTCGATCCGCTCGCCATCGTCATCCCATGTATCCTGATGCGCATCGAAATGGACAAGAGCAAGCGGGCCATGTTTTTCGGCATGGGCCTTCAGCAACGGCCAGGTAACGAAATGATCGCCGCCCAGCGACAGCAGGAAAGCGCCGGAGGCAATGATCCCGGCTGCCGTCTCCTCTATCAGGCCCGGCGTCTTCTGATGATTGCCGTAGTCGAGCAGGACATCACCGTAATCGACCACGGCCATGGCTTCGAACAGGTCGCGTGCGAAGGGATATTGCGGATCATTGTCGAAGATCGCCGAGGCGCGGCGGATCGCTTGCGGCCCGAAGCGCGCGCCGGGTCTGTTGGAGACGGCGGCATCGAAGGGAATGCCGAGAACGACAGCGTCTGCGCCCTCGACATCCTTGGAATAACGCCGCCGCATGAAGGAAAGAGCGCCCGCATAGGTCGGGTCGGTCGCAGCACCCCTTGAAGCTTTCGCCGTAAAGGCGTTGTCGATCGATTTGCTTGCCATCCCTATCCCTGTTTCTCGAACCCGTAGGCTCGTTCCACCCGCGCGATCCGCACCTGATAATCCTCGTACCAGCGCTCCCGGCCCAGTTTCTGGGCCGCGGCATGCGAGACCACAGCCTTCCATGCCCTGATGCTGTCTTCGTCCTTCCAATAGGAATTGGTTATTCCGAAACCGTCAATGCCACGCGCACTCTCGACGCCGAGAAAGCCCGGCTGCTGGCTGGCAAGCTCGACCATGGCATCGGCCATATTGCCATATCCATTGTCGCCTGCGGTGCGACAGGACGAAAAGGCGACGACATAATAGGGCGGGGCGGGAAGTTGGGCAAAAGAAGTGGCCGGCAGGCTGGACATGTATTGCTCTTTCATCGTTTCGCAATCCGTCACGTTGGCGATCGGGGCGTGATAGGCAAATCTCAAATCTTGATGGATCGGAAGCGGCAAACCGCCACCTTGCTCGCCTCGATTTCTGTATCGGAGCGAGACCTTCTCATCGATTTCCAGCGTGTCTGATAGTTAAGATCTGGTGAAGCATAAAATCGGAAGTATTTCATTCAAGTACATTTAAAGCCTCCCGCTTATTCGGACATCATATCATGATTTCGGGTTGGGCGTTGATAATGTTAGTATTTTTGAATGTAGCCTTGGCCGGCGTGCGCAGATTGGGTGGCGATCGCGGTGGCAACTTTGCAATCGCCACCGCGGTCATGTTGCCGGTCCTGATTGTGGCGGGTGGCGGTGCTGTTGATGCATCTTCCGCCTATTTCGAGCGAAGCAGGATCCAGGGGCAACTCGATGCAGCCGTTCTGGCCGCGGCCGGTGAAAGCGATAGCGCCAAGCGCCCGGCCACTGCGGCAGGCTTCATGCCTGCAGTATCGACCGGTACGAGCCAGAACCCTCTCGTCGTGACCAATAACAGCGATGGCAGCGTAACCGGCACCTATACCTACACGATGCCGAATTCCTTTCTCGGTATTGTCGGCATCGATAATTTCAAACTGGTTGTCACCGCAACAGCCATGGCAACCAGCAAATCTGGCGGAGAGGCCGTTAGTGACGGGGCGGCATGTATTCACGTGCTTGCCAACACGTCTCAGGCCGTGCTGATCAATTCCGGTGCGAACGTGAAATCGGAGAACTGTGGCGTGGACGTTCTTTCCACCTCCAACCCGGCCTTCATCATGAATGCCGGAGCCAAGATCGAGACGCCGCGCTTCTGCGTCAAGGGCACGAACTACATCAGGAACGGCGGCACGCTGACAAACTTGAAGACCGGTTGTGCTGCTGCCCCCGACCCTTATGCTGGCAGGTTCGCGGAGCCGGTGCTGCCCGCGAAATGCGAGACATCCGGCGTGCCGAACGGCTCGACCTTCACCTTGAAGCCAGGCATGCATTGTGACGTGACGTTCAACGGCAGCCCGACGATCACGTTCGCGCCCGGCCTTCACATCATCAAGGGGCGCATGATCATAAATTCCGGCGCGACGGTGAAGGCGGAGGGCGTGACCTTCTACTTTCCCGATGTCAACAGCGAGATCCGCGCCAATGGCGGCCTGACCTTCAATGCTTCTGCTCCCACGTCGGGCCCGTACGGCGGGATCCTGATGTACGAGGCCACCAGCAGCGCTTCCAACAACTCGAACAAGCAGCAGTATATCTTCAACGGATCTGTGAGCGAGACGTTGAGCGGCATCATCTATCTGCCGAACCGCAACGTCACCTATAATTCGAAGACGAACCAGACCAGCCGTATCAATATGGTCGTCAACACGATGATCATGAACTCCTCCAACTGGAATATCGAGCCTTATGAGGGCGGCTCCTCGTCCAGTCAGCCGGGCTCAAGCTCCGGTTCGAGTGCCGTGCGACTGATCAACTGACCGCAAAGCCTCGTCCTCGATTTTCAGCCGTCGCCTACCGAAAGGAAGGCGGCGGCTTTTTGTTGGATCGCGCTTGCCGTGCTGTCGAACGCGCAAAGAAAAAGGCGGAGCCGAAGCCCCGCCTTTCGAAAAGCATAAATCCGGAAGCGATTAGCGCTTGGAGAACTGGAAGGAACGGCGAGCCTTGGCCTTACCGTACTTCTTACGTTCAACAACACGGCTGTCGCGGGTCAGGAAGCCACCCTTCTTCAGAACAGAGCGCAGGCCCGGTTCGAAGTAGGTGAGGGCCTTGGACAGGCCGTGACGAACGGCGCCGGCCTGACCGGAAAGACCACCACCGGCAACGGTAGCGATGATGTCGAACTGACCGGTGCGGGCAGCCGAAACCAGCGGCTGCTGCAGGATCATCTGAAGAACCGGGCGTGCGAAATACGCGGTGAAATCGCGGCCGTTGATGATGATCTTGCCAGAGCCAGCCTTAACCCAAACGCGGGCAACGGCGTTCTTGCGCTTGCCGGTTGCGTAGGAACGGCCCTGCGCATCGACCTTGCGGACGTGAACCGGTGCTGCCTGGCCTTCAGCCGGAGCGAGGTCCTTCAAAGAGGAAAGATCGGCCATTATCAGGCGCTCCTTGTGTTCTTGCTGTTCAGCGAAGCCACGTCGAGAACGACCGGCTGCTGTGCTTCATGAGGATGGTTCGAGCCGGCGTAAACGCGCAGGTTCTTCATCTGGCGACGTCCGAGCGGGCCGCGCGGAACCATGCGCTCGATAGCCTTCTCGAGAACGCGCTCCGGGAAGCGGCCTTCGATGATGGCGCGTGCGGTGCGCTCCTTGATGCCGCCCGGGTAACCGGTGTGCCAGTAGTACTTCTTGTCGGTGTACTTCTTGCCGGTCAGGACGCACTTTTCAGCGTTGATGATGATGACGTTGTCGCCATCGTCAACGTGCGGGGTGTAGGTAGCCTTGTGCTTGCCGCGCAGACGGTTGGCAACAATGGTGGCGAGGCGGCCGACAACGAGCCCTTCGGCGTCGATGATCACCCACTTCTTCTCCACCTCTGCAGGCTTCTGAACGAAGGTAGACATGATTTTCTCTTTCGTTTGATCCCCGAGCCCGGAAACCGGTCGCCGGGGCGTTTCTTGTTGCTTGTATTGGCAGCCTTTCAGGCGCCAAAAAGAAAGCGGGCCCGTTAAGGTCCGCAATCTGGCGCGCTTATAGCGTGACGCGTGCAGCCGGTCAACTTTGACGATTTGGCAACTCGAAAAATAAACCAAGCAAAAACAGCGCGTTATGCATGTGGTATTTTAATGCCACAAATTTATCGCCCTTACGTCGCCGACCTTCCGCTGATGGGTGGGGCGATGGGAGGGCGGCAGCAATAACCTTTGTCGGTAATCTTTCGTTAAATTGTTAGCCCTCTCTAAAGTGTTGCGAACAAAGCTGGAATGTTCCCGCAACAAATGAGGCAAATCCCTGAATGCATCCCTGGGTCGGTCCTCGCGACCATGTGAAGCGCCGCAACATGTTGGCGGCAGAGGATCCGAGAGACTAGATAGAGGTAGAGACGACCAAATGAGCGGACGGAACCGCCGGGAGAGCCGTATATGAACCATGATCGTTATGACGACGACTATATCGCCGGGGTATTGAAGGAGACCCGCACGATCGCGCTGCTCGGGGCATCGCCCAAGCCGGATCGGCCGAGCTTTGGCGTCATGCGGTTCCTGCTCGAACGTGGTTATAACGTCTATCCGGTCAATCCGGGGCAGGCCGGCAAGGATATTCTTGGCCGCAAGACCTATGCGACGCTTGCCGACATCCCGGAGCCGATCGATCTGATCGATGTATTTCGAGCGCCGGAATATCTTGATGGTGTGGTCGATGAAGTGCTGGCGCTGGAAACCCCGCCGGCCGCGATCTGGGGCCAGCTCGGCGTGCGCGACGACGCGGCCGCTGCCAAGGCCGAAGCGGCAGGCATCAAGGTCGTGATGAACCGCTGCCCGGCGATCGAATATCCGAGGCTCGTCGGCTGACAATAGAGAAGCGTGTCGGGATCCCTCGGATCACCGCCACGCTTCAAGGCAGCCTCTCAGCTTTGCAGCAATTCCGGGTCGGCGCGCATCGTGTTCAGGCTTACCGCATTGCCGCAATAGCCGACGAACTCTCTGTCGGCTACTTCAGCCTCAAGATCGTGTCGACAGCGGCTTTTGGACCTGCATTTGCTGCACGTCAGTTGCATCTCCCGATATAGAGCCGGATGCAGGACCGCCACGTCGCTCTGATCGATGTTGAGTGCACGCATCATCTCGATCATTTCATCCGCGGCGTGTGGTCCTGCCTTGACCAGCTGCAGCAGATCATCCGGCGCGATTGCGCAATCCTTGGAAATCTGCCGGATCGTTGCTTCATCCAGCATCGCGATTTCCTCGGCTTCCGCCGCAGCCGACCATGCCTCCGCGCACCAGCTAAGGAACCTTCGCGAAATGCTCGTATGTTCCTCGAATGCCATCCTTCCCATGACGTCCTCCTTCGTTTCGAGAAAGATGCGCCCGGCAGAATTATATTCCTTGATCCCCGTCAACGTCCGCGCTTTGCTGCGACAAGATAAAACAAGTCACATTTTGGGGAGGGTATGATGCCGCCATTCAATCCGGGATTTTCCACGCTTGCCGTTCATGCCGGTGCGGCACCCGACCCGACCACGGGCGCACGGGCAACGCCGATTTACCAGACGACTTCCTTCGTCTTCAACGATGCCGACCATGCGGCGGCGCTCTTCGGCCTGCAGCAGTTCGGCAATATCTATACCCGGATCATGAACCCGACCCAGGCTGTCCTTGAGGAGAGGGTGGCGGCGCTCGAGGGTGGCACAGCGGCACTCGCCGTCGCATCCGGTCATGCGGCGCAGATGCTGATCTTCCACACGATCATGCAGCCCGGCGCGAATTTCGTCGCTGCCCGGCGTCTTTATGGCGGCTCGATCAACCAGTTCGGCCACGCGTTCAAGAATTTCGACTGGCATGTGCGCTGGGCCGATACCGACGACCCGGCAAGTTTCGAAGCGGCGATCGACGGGGAGACCCGCGCGATCTTCATCGAAAGCCTCGCCAATCCGGGTGGCACCTTCGTCGATATCTCGGCAGTCGCTGACATTGCTCACCGCCGCGGCCTGCCGCTCATCGTCGACAACACGATGGCAAGCCCCTATCTGTTGCGGCCGCTTGAACACGGCGCCGATATCGTTGTGCACTCGTTGACAAAATTCCTTGGCGGCCATGGCAATTCGATGGGCGGCATTCTGGTCGACGGCGGCACCTTCGACTGGTCGAAATCCGGCAAATATCCGATGATGTCCGAGCCGCGGCCCGAATATGGCGGTATCGTCCTGCACGAAACCTTTGGAAATATCGCCTTCGCCATCGCTGCCCGCGTGCTTGGCTTGCGCGATCTCGGGCCGGCCATTTCGCCTTTCAATGCGTTCATGATCCAGACCGGCATCGAGACCCTGCCGCTCAGGATGCAGAAACACTGCGACAATGCGCTGGCGGTCGCCAGATGGCTGAAGCAGCATCCGAAAATCGCCTGGGTCAATTATTCAGGCCTTGAGGACAATCCAAACCATCTGCTGCAGCAGCATTATTCGCCCAAGGGAGCAGGCTCGGTCTTCACTTTCGGCATTGAAGGCGGTTACGAGGCCGGCAAGAGTTTCGTCGAGGGGCTGCAGCTATTCTCCCATCTCGCCAATATCGGAGACACCCGCTCGCTCGTCATTCACCCGGCATCGACGACGCATCGCCAGTTGACCGAGGAGCAGCAGATTGCAGCCGGTGCCGGTCCAGACGTCGTGCGCCTGTCGATTGGCATCGAGGACGCAGCCGATATCATCGCCGATATCGAACAGGCCTTGTCGAAAGTGAGCTGACGCTTCTATAGAAGCCACTCATGTTATCATTTCTACATGGTCGGCCGCTATCGGCTGACTGTGGCGGCTGTCTTCCTGCATGCCGCGGCAGGGCATCGCCCTGAGAAAATCAAAGAAAGGGCAGGGGCGTGAGCCTCTGCTCCAATGGAGAATACCCGTGAGCGAGCAGTCACTTCTTCGGCTGTCCATCGCCGTCACGGCCTTATTGGCTGCATTCGGCATTACCGTCGGTCTCGTGTCCGGCTCTTTCGCCATCGTCTTCGATGGCTTCTATTCCCTGACCGACGCCTTCATGACGTTCTTGGCCTTGCTGGTCTCAAGGCTGATCGTCACTTCGGCGGAGCCGACGGCAAAAGGAAAGCTGATCGATCGTTTCAGTGTCGGTTTCTGGCATCTGGAGCCGATGGTGCTCGGCCTGAACGGCACGCTTCTGATGGGCGCTGCAGTCTACGCTTTCATCAGCGCCGTCGGCAGCCTGCTTTCTGGCGGACGGCCGATCGATTTCGGTCCCGCCGTAATCTTCACGATCGTCACCGTGACGGTCTCTTTTTTCATGTGGCTGTTCTGCCGCCGCGCCAATCGGGAGCTGAATTCAAGCTTCGTTGCCCTCGACAGCCAGGCATGGGCGATGACCGCAGCACTGACCTCGGCTTTGCTGGTCGCCTTTGCCGCCGGCCACGCAATCGAGGGAACGGAGTTCGAATGGCTGAGCCCCTATATCGATCCGGGGGCGCTCGCGCTCATCTGCCTGATCATCGCGCCGGTGCCGCTTTCGAATGTGCGCCAGGCAGTGGCCGATATTCTCCTGGTCACCCCGGTCGAGCTGAAACAGCATGTCGATGCGGTCGCAGAAGCGATCGTCGAACGCCATGGCTTTCTCTCATACCGCGCTTATGTCGCTCGTGTCGGCCGCGGCCGGCAGATCGAGCTCTTCTTCATCGCCCCATCCGACTGGCCGCCGCGTCATCTTTCCGAATGGGATGCGATCCGTGACGAGATCGGCGAGGCGATCGGCGGCGAGGGGCCCGATCGCTGGTTGACCATCGTCTTTACCAGTGATCCGGAATGGGCAGACTGAGCGCCATAACTACCGGTCGCTGAAGTCATTCGTTCGCATTTTATTAAACATGTTTCGAATTGGCACAGGCTCTGCCGTAATCCTTTCCCATCCATATGCGTTGATGTTCTGAAACCAGAGCGAGGGCATTGCATATGGATAGCTTCCGGCAGAAGACGATTTTGGTCGTGGAGGATGAGGCGCTGATCCGCTTCACGATCGCCGACACGCTCGAAGATGCAGGTTATGCGGTGCTGGAGGCGGGAACTGTTCTGGAAGCCGTCGGCAAGCTCGGCCAGCACGAACATATCGACCTGGTCCTCACCGATATCGATATGCCGGGTGGCCTGAACGGCATCGATCTGGCGAAAATGATCGCCGAATGCGCGCCGAAAATCAGTATCATCGTGTCGTCGGCCCGGAGCCACCGTGATCTGGCTGGTCTGCCGGATGTCGCGCACCGACTGGCAAAACCCTGCACCGCCGCCTCGTTGCTTTCGACCGTCGGAAGCGTGCTGAAGGCGAAAGAACGTGCCGCCGGGCAGGCACAGCGCCAGAGCGCCTGATATTCGAACATCGACAAATGAAAATGCCGCGGAAATCGATCCGCGGCATTTTTGTTTTCATGAGGGTGTTTAGGCTGTTTCGGCCATTGCGCTGATGGACGATGCCGCCCTGATCCGCACTTTGTCGATATTACGCCCGTCGAGCGAGACGACTTCGTAAGTCAGGCCACCGAAGGTGAATGTCTCACCCTGTTCGGGAAGATGGCCGAGACGCCAGAGGATGAGACCTGCCAGCGTCGAATAACGGTCGGCATCGTCGACCAGATCGCTGTCGAGAAGGCGCGAGACGTGGCGGATGTCGATCCAGCCGTCGACCAGAAGCGAGCCGTCTTCGCCATGCTCTACTGTCAGCTGCTCCTCGTCGTCATCGGCAAAATCACCGGCAATCGCTTCCAGCAGGTCAGTTGCCGTGACCATGCCTTCGACAGATCCGTATTCGTCGAGCACGATCGCCACCTGAAGCGGCGACTGACGCAGCTGTTCGAGCAGACGAAGCGCATTGACGCTTTCATGCACGACAAGCGGCTGGCGCAGCGAGCGTTCGAAATCGATCTTGCCGGTCTCGATGAAGTCGCGCAGCAGGTCCTTGGCGAGGGCTACACCCAGAAATTCGTCGAGGCTTCCGCGGGCGATCGGGAAACGGGAATGGCCCGATTCCAGAACCTTGCGACGAAGTTCCTCGTCGCTGTCTTCGATATCCAGCCAGTCGATGTCGAGACGATGCGTCATGACCGACTTCGCTGGGCGATCGGCGAGCGTCAGAACGCTCTCGATCATCTCGTGTTCTACCGGCGTGAAAAGTTCGTTTTCCGAGGCGCGTTCGGCAATCACGTCAGCGGTCTCGCCGAGCGAACTCTCCCCACGGCGGCTGCCGAGCAGGGAGAGCACGGCGCTGGCCGTGCGCTCGCGCAGGTCACCCGTGCTCATGAAGCGTTCGCGGTTGCGCCGGCCGATCTGGTTGAAGGCTTCGATCAGGACCGAGAAACCGATCGCGGCGTAGAGATAGCCCTTCGGGATATGGAACCCGAGGCCTTCGACGATCAGCGAGAAGCCAATCATCATCAGGAAACCAAGGCACAGAATGACCACGGTCGGATGTTTCGACACGAAGGCCATCAGCGGCTTGGAGGCGAGCAGCATGATGCCGACCGCAACGATCACGGCAATCATCATGACGGAAAGATGTTGGACCATGCCGACGGCGGTAATCACGCTGTCGAGAGAGAAGACCGCATCGAGCACGACGATCTGCACCAGAACCTGCCAGAAGACGGCATGCTCGACCTTGCCGTCCTTGGGGCCGGAATGCCCTTCCAGCCGTTCATGCAGTTCCATCGTGCCCTTGAACAGCAGGAACAGACCGCCGAACAGCAGGATCAGGTCGCGGCCGGAAATTTCAAGGCCGGCGACAGTGAAAAGTGGTGCCGTCAGCGTCACGATCCAGGCGACTGAGGCAAGCAATATGAGGCGCATGATCAGCGCAAGGCTGAGGCCGATCAGGCGTGCCTTCTCGCGCTGGTGTTCGGGCAGCTTGTCGGCAAGGATCGCGATGAAGACGAGATTGTCGATGCCGAGAACGATTTCTAGAACAATGAGGGTGGCGAGACCCGCCCATGCGGCGGGGTCGGACATCCATTCGAATATCATGATGACAAGCGGCACACCGTTTCTGGTGGCCAATCCTTCTGTGATTGAAAGGGAAAACAAAAAATGCCGCCCCAGGTCGGGGACGGCAGCAGGCTATGAATAGAGGGGATAGCGTGTACAGGCGCTCCCGACTTTCGTCGGGGCGCGGTCGTCTCTCGACCTTGAAGGTGGAACGTCCGGTCCGATGTCCTTGCCGATTTCGATCGGACAATCAGGCCGGACACACGCAATCGGCTGTCCATGGCGAAGCGCTATAGCCGATTATTGCCATAATTGCATCCGGGCCGTGTTCATTTTTTCGAGAAGACAAGTCTGGCGGAGTGTTACCGGATCGCAGAACGCCCTGTTATCGTTGAAGATCAGGAGCCGGATCAGGCTCCCATGCCGCCGTCGATCGTGTGCATTGCGCCGGTGATGAAGCCTGCTTCCGGGCCGGCAAGATAGGCGGCGAGGCCTGCAATTTCTTCCGGCCGACCGTGACGTTTCAGCGCCATGAAACCGTGCATCGTGTCCTTCATCGGGCCATCGGCCGGGTTCATGTCGGTATCGATCGGGCCGGGCTGGATCACGTTGACGGTAATGTTGCGCGGGCCGAAATCGCGGGCGAGACCGCGCGCCATGCCCTGAACCGCAGATTTGGTAAGCGCATAGGCAGCACCGCCGGCAAACGGCATCCGGTCACCGTTCACCGAGCCGATGATGACGATGCGGCCGCCTTCCGGCATAAGGCGGGCTGCTTCCACCGAGGCGTGGTAGGGCGCGCGCACATTGATGTCGATCATCCGGTCGACTGCATCGGGATCGGTTTCGAGCGGGTCGCCGAGCACAAGCGTGCCGGCATTGACGACGAGAACATCGATCGGCCCTGCAGCCTTGACCGTTGCGATCGTCTGGCCGCGATCGCTCGCGTCCGATTTAACTGCTTCTGCGCCGGTTGTTGTCGCAAGAGCATCGGCCGCGTCCTTTGAGCCGGCATAGGTGAACGTCACGTTGGCGCCGTCATTTGCGAAGCGGCGGACGATTGCGGCGCCGATACCGCGGCTGCCGCCAAGAACCAGTACTTTTTTTCCATGGAAGTCTGTCATTGTCATTCTCCCTGCATCAGGCTTGAGATTTAATGTAGTGTGCATTACATAAATCTGCAGATTGACGACGTCAAGGATTTTGTAGTGACCGATACAAAAATAAAAGCGCAACCAGCGACGAGACGCGGAAGGCCTCGCGCATTCGATCGTGAAGAGGCGCTGACCAAGGCCCAGGCCTTGTTACATGCGAAGGGATATGATGCTCTGAGCGTCGCCGACCTGACGCAGGCGCTCGGCATCAATCCTCCAAGCTTTTATGCGGCTTTCGGCAGCAAGCTCGAACTCTTTTACGAAGCGCTGCAGCGCTATGAAAAGACCGAGGGGCTGGATGTCGATACGGCACTCGCGCCGGGCACGTCGCTTTCCGATGGTGTGGCAAGGCTCCTGCGTTACGCTGCGGATGCCTATGCCAGCGGAGACGCCTGTGGCTGCATGGTGATCGAGGCGGCGAGGGGCACTGCGGATTCGGCGGCTGGCGAAAAGGCGCGCGAACGTATGGAGGCGAGCCGATCCTATATCCATCAGAGGATTTCGGGCCTCGACAAAGACAATGCTGATCTTGCCTCCGACTATGTGATGATGTCTCTTGCCGGCCTGTCGGCCAGTGCCCGCAATGGCATGCCGACAGCGCGCTTGCGTGTCATGGCCGCGATCGCTGCGGAAGGTCTCAAAAGCCAGCTGGAAAGTGCCGCCTGACCGCTGGTCGCGCAAGAGTACAAATGAGGACGGCAACAAGGAGTGACGATGCAGGCCTGGACGACATTCGATCTTGCAACGATCAAGCCGGAGGAAGGCGCCCCGGCGCCCGATCGCCTCATCGAAGGGGATCCTCAATTTCGCACCTGGAATGTCGAGGAGGCCGACGGCGGCATCTATGCGGGCGTCTGGGAGGCAACGCCGGGAACGTGGCGGATCGTTTATGAGGAATGGGAATATTTCCACATCCTCTCTGGCCATTCCATCGTGACGGAGGAGGGCGGCAAACCGGTTCACCTTCGCGCCGGCGACCGCATGGTGCTCAGACCCGGCTTCAAGGGAACCTGGCAAGTCGTTGAAACGACTCGCAAGGACTATGTCATCCGGCTTTAGAATTATCGCGTTCCGGCGTGAATTGGGGAAAGCCTGTATCGAGGGTTTCGAGCCGTTATCGATCGCGATAGACATCCGGGATCGATAATAACCCGGACATCGCAATGCGCATTCTGAGACTTCTCCTGACCGTCGTCATCGCCATCTCGGTCGTGATCGGCTTCCGCTGGTACCGTTATGTCAGCAATACCGACAGCCCCTATGATGAAGTCGGCATCGAGATTAACAGCCGCCTCCCGACGCCGTTGCGCAAATGGGGCTGCGACAGGCTGCATGTCACATTCGGCAATGTTCTGCCGCCTTACGGCTGCCAGGCCGGTGCCGATGGACGCAGCTGGCTGTAACACTCCGAAGACCTTGGGGCGACGCTCAGTCGCCCTTCTTTCCCGCGGCAGCAAAGGCTTCGGCAAAGTTTTCCGAAGCGATGAAGGCAAGTGTCCGACGAAGCTCCGCTGATTTTTCCGCACCCAGCACGGCATCGAAACGTCTTTGCGCCTCTTGCCAGTTCGCCACCAGTTCCAATTGTCTCGCGCGGCCTGTTGGTGTCAATCGCACGCGCTTGGCGCGGCGATCCTTTTCGTCCGGCACAAGTTCCACCAGATCGTCACGGATCAGCGGCTTCAGCGTATGACCGAGCGCCGAAAGATCCATGACCATCGCCTTTGCCAGTTCCTTTTGGGTCGGTTCCTGCAAATAACCGATCTGGGTCAATAGTGAGAACTGCGTGCCGCGCAGGTCACTCAGTCCCATCGCATCGTCATAGAGTTGCCCGAGCTGGCGCGATGCCCGGCGGACGGAACTGCTGCTGCAATGCGCCCAGATATTCTCTTCCTGCTTTTCCATGTTCCGATCATTCCCGACCTTGCCGGCTCAGGCAACGCTTGAGACGTCCCATTCCGGGCTGCCGCTCCAAAAAAATCATCTACCCACTTGCACTCGCAAAATTCTCGCTCAAATATAGTGGCATATGCCAGTAAATTCCAGCCATCATGGAAACAGGAGAATTGTCATGACATCCAGACTTGGAACTGCACTCGTAACCGGCGCATCTTCGGGGATCGGCGCCACCTATGCCGACCGGCTTGCCCGCCGCGGATACGATCTTATCCTTGTTGCGCGTGATGCCGGTCGCCTCGGCGAACTGGCGGGCAAGCTGGCAACCGCTCACGGTATCAAGGCCGATGTGCTGCGTGCCGATCTCGCTGATCGCGCCGACGTCCTCAAGGTCGAGGACAGGCTCAGGACGGATGAGGCCATCACGCTTTTCGTCAACAATGCCGGCATCGGACCTGTCACGTCATTGCTTGAAAGCGATGTCGACTATCTGGACACGATGGTGGCGCTCAACGTCACGGCCGCTAATCGCCTTGCCGTCGCTGCCGCACAGACATTCGCCAGGCGCCGGGCAGGGGCGATCATCAACACGGCGTCCGTCGTGGCTCTCGCCCCGCAGATGTTCAACGGCACCTACAGCGCGACAAAGGCGTTTGTGCTGAGCCTGACCGAATCCCTTGCCGCCGAACTCAAGGACAAGAACGTCCGCATTCAGGCCGTTTTGCCGGGCCTGACACGCACCGAGATTTTCGATCGTGTCGGGCGTTCCTTCGACGGTCTGGATCCGGAAAAGGTGATGGATGTGACCGATCTGGTGGATGCAGCCTTGGCCGGCTTCGATCAGGGCGAGATTGTAACGATACCGGCCCTGTCGGATGATGGCATCTGGAATGCCTATCTCGCCGCCCGCGGTGCTCTCGGCCCGCATCTGTCGCTGCGCAAGCCGGCAGCTCGTTACGGCGTTTCGAGCTAACGCAGGATATAGGCGAGGATCGGTGCTGCAAGCACGTTGACGAGACCGACCAGCACCATCACCAGTCCGGCGACCGAGCCTTCCTCGGCGCCGATCTGGTTGGCCTTGGCCACACCTGCGCCATGGGCTCCCATGCCGAACAGCGCCCCTCGCGCAAGCGAGGATTTCAGCGGCAGGATCCGTAACAGCTTCTCACCCAATGCAGCGCCTGCCACGCCGGTTATGACGACGAACAATGCCGTCAGGTCCGGCACGCCGCCAACCTTTTCCGAAATCGCCATGGCAAACGGTGAGCTGACCGAGCGGGGAAGCAGGCTGAGGCGAAGCATGCCGTCAATGGAAAGCAGGCTCGCCAGGGCCCAGGCGGTAAGGATTGCGGTGCCGCTGCCGACCACGATGCCGAATGCCAGCACGGGCCAATAGCGCATGATCATCGCCCGCTGCTCGTAGATCGGGATTGCGAAGGCGACGGTCACCGGGCCGAGAATGGCCATCAGCCAGCGGGTGGCGCCGATATATTCGCTATAGGTCGTGTGCAGCGACAGCGCCAGTGCCGCGAGCAGGACCGGTGTCAAAACCAGCGGTGACGACCAGATTGCCGGCCAGCGACGATAGGTTCGTTTGGACAGAAGATAGATCGCGATCGTTGCTGCCGACCAGAAGACGGTGATCAGGATCGTCTCAAGAGACGGCATGTTTGCTCTCCATACGGAGCATCAACCGGTAGCCGACATCGACCGCCAATGCGGTCATGCACATGACCATCAGCGTGCCAGCAAAGATGACCGCAAGAACCTTCAGCCCGACAAGGCCGAGAAATTCGGAGTGGTCGAGGACGGCAAGAACGGCGGGCACGAAGAAGAGCAACATGTCCGCCAGCAGGACATTGGCACCGCGCCGCATCGTGGAAAGACGGATCGTGCCGGTGATCAGCAGATAGAGGAGTGCAAACAGGCCAAGCACGCTGCCGGGGATCGGCAGGCCAGTACTGCGCGATACGGCTTCACCGGCAAGCCAGAGAAGCACAATCAGTGCAACCTGTGCCAAACGGTTGCCGTGGAGGCTCTTGTGCAGGAGAATGGCGGTCTTGCGCTTGGTCACGGAAGGGGTCCTGTTCAACGATCCTCCCTCAGCCGTACTATAAGGTACTGTTTCCGCTAAACAATCGAACAGATTGCATAAGAGCCATGTGTTTTCGATGTGGCGTACTGTCGCTCGATGCCTGATTTTGCATCACCAAACGAGATCGAGCCGCTCCAAGCCATGGAAATGATAGATATCTTTGACGGTGGGTTTGGCCCGCAGTCTCAAGTCGGGCAGCCGTCGAAACAGGATCGGTAAAACCGTATTGAGTTCCAGCCGTGCCAGCGGCGCACCGATGCAGAAGTGGATGCCCGCTCCGAATGAGAGGTTCTGAGCTTCCCTTCGTTCCGGCTTGAAGGTGAGAGGATCGGAAAACACCTTTGGGTCGAGATTGGCGGCCGCCAGGATCAGGCTAACCTTGTTTCCGCGCTGCAGGCTGACGCCATCGACCTCCACGTCTTCCAGGGCCCAGCGCTGAAAGATATGGACGGGCGCGCAGATGCGCAGCGTTTCTTCCACCGTCCGTTCCGTGGCTGCCTCGTCTCGAAAAAGCTCGGCCGGCGAGAGGCCGCTCTCGAGAATGACCCGAACCGAATTGCCGATCTGATGCACGGTCGCCTCGTGGCCGGCATTGAGTAGCACGATTGTCGTCGATACCAGCTCGTCGTCGGTAAGGTGCTGGCCCTTATGCTCGGTATGGATCATGTGGCTGAGCAGGTCCTCGGCAGGTGTCCTGCGGCGCTCGGCGATCAGCGTCTTGACGTAATCGGCGAATTCCTTCGCCGCCCGGTCGGCTGCGTATTCGTCCTCTCTCGATCGCTTGAACATATACATGCCGACATAGGCATGGCTCCATTTCAGCAGCTGTGGCCCCATCTCATCGGGAATGCCGATCATTCGTGCGATCATCGTTACCGGAATGATGTCGGCGAAGGAGGAAAGCAGCTCGGTCTTTCCATCCTTCTCGAAACCGTCGATCAGTCTTTCCGCGAGATCGGCAATCTCCGGCCTCAGCTTTTCGATATGGCGGGATACGAAGGCGCGGTTGATGAGCGTGCGAAGTCGCGTGTGTTCCGGCGGCTCGATTTCGAGCAGTGAATGACGCTCGGCTAGGTCGAAATTGGCGAGATGCGCCTGTGGCTCCGGCAAGTCGAGTTCTTCGCGGCTTGCCACGTGCAGGATCTGGCGCCCGAAGCGCCTGTCACGCAGCAGCGCGTTCACATGGTCATAGCCGGTAAAGAACCATTGCCGCTGCTCCTCCCAATAGAAGGTGGGACAATGCTTATGCAGCGCGGCATAGACGTAGTTCGGATCGCTGTAGAAAGCCGGATTGCGGCCTTCGAGCGAAATATGTCGGGTGGTAGGATCAATACGGAGAAAATCAGGGAGCGATGTCATTCCCGATGCGTAGCGCAAAGTTTTGGCGCTGCGCAATCGGGAAAGCCGGTTGCAGTTATTCGCCGAGAGCAACGCCCTCGCGACGGGGATCGGCACTACCGACAAGTCCGTTTCCGGTGATCTCGATGGCATGCAGACCGGATGTCATCTCGACGGGTTTCACCTCGTAGCCGAGCGCCTTCAGTGGCTCGCCGAATTTCTCGGCTGTCGTGCCCGCTTCGATATCATAAGTGCCGAAACGGTTGATCAGATGCGGCTGGGCGACGATCTGTTCCACCGGCATGCCCCAGTCGATATAGGCGATCAGCGCCTGCGCCACATAGCCGATGATCTGGCTGCCACCCGGAGAGCCTAGTGCGAGTAGCGGCTTGTCGTCCTTCATCACGATCGTCGGAGCCATTGAAGAGCGCGGCCGTTTGCCCGGCTCGACGCGGTTGGCGATTGCGAAGGCGCCGTCATGGGTCTTGAAGGAAAAATCGGTCAGCTCGTTGTTGAGCAGAAAGCCGTGCGTCATGAGGCGCGACCCAAAACCGTTTTCGATCGTGGTCGTCATGGAGACGACATTGCCTTGCTTGTCGACGATGACGAAATGGCTGGTGGATGGCAGTTCTATCGCGGCATCCCGACCAAGAAGCATGGCATGGTCCCATTCGGGCACCCCCGCCTTCACCGCGTCCTTTGCAAGCGCCTTGTCACCGTCTAGCAGTTTTGCCCGTTCGCCGAGATAGGTCTTTTCCAGGAGCCCCTTGATCGGCAGCGGCTGGAAATCCGTGTCCGCGACGTAACGCTCGCGATCTGCAAAGGCGAGACGCTGTGCATCACCAATGATCCGCCAGCTTTCGACATTCTCTGGCCCGAGCGCCTTGAGGTCGAAATTCTCTGCTACGCCCAACATCTGACCGATCGCAATCCCGCCCGAAGATGGCGGTCCCATGCCGCAGATATCGAGAGCGCGATAGGCAAAGCAAACCGGCTCCCGTTCCTTGATGTGATAGGTGGCAAGGTCGATTGGTGAAAGCACGCCGGGATTGTCGCGGGCGCCGCGCACCGTCTTGACGATATCCTCCGCGATCGGGCCGCGATAGAAGGCGTCGGCGCCTCCTGTGGCGATCGCTTCGATGGTTTTCGCATATTCGGGATTCTTGAGAATGTGCCCGGCCTTGAGTGGGGCGCCGGACTGATCGAAAAAGTAGTTCCGGGCACCGTCATATCGTTTTAGCGCGTCGCCTTCTGCCGCTATCATTGAAGCGAGGCGAGGGGATACCGCAAAGCCGTCACGGGCCAGCTTGGCTGCGGGTTTCCAGAGGGCCGGCCAGCTCTGCTGGCCATAACGTATCTGAACATCCTCCAGCAGTCGCACCGTGCCGGGCGTGCCGACCGAACGGCCGCCGACAACTGCGTCCATGAACTTGAGCGGTTGACCTGCATCGTCGAGGAAAAGCTTCGGCGTCGCTTCCATCGGCGCAGTTTCGCGGGCGTCGAATGTCGTCAGCCGTTTCGCACTTGCATCGTAATAGACGAGGAAGGCGCCCCCGCCTAGGCCCGAACTCTGCGGCTCGACAAGGCCGAGAACGGCTTGCACCGCCACCATCGCATCGATGGCATTGCCGCCGTTGGCGAGAATTTCACGACCAGCTTGTGCGGCAAGTGGATTGGCGGCGGCAACCATGAAACCGGTTGCCTCCACTCGGCTGGCGCTTGTCTTGCCGGTCGCGCCTTCGGGGGCGGTCGTGTCGGAGGCCTGCTGCGCAGGTGCGGACGAAATCGATAACAGGCTGATGACCACAGCCCCGTAAAGTGTCTTCGCCATGTCCCACTCTCTCATTTTTGTGTGGGAGGGATTTGGGTGAGACTGCATGCGAAGACAAGAGGGTGGCACCGAAAAACGGAGCCGCCTCCTTCGAGCATAACACTTACTTGCCGATCGCCACGATCCGCCTCAGTGCAGCGACCTGCTGCGTCATGCTGGCCTGGACCGGGGCATCCTGCGTATCAACGTGGTCGATCGCAGGAACGACCGATACATCGCTCTCCGTACCGATCGCCGTGCGGTCGCGGCCGTTTGTCTTGGCGACATAGAGTGCGCGGTCTGCCGTGCTGAGCAGAGTGTCCAGGTTGGCCGATCGGATTTCCGCCAGCGAAATACCGATACTGACGGTTACGGGTATCTGATGGTCGCCGACGCTGATGGGCTGCTGTTTCAGCGTAGTCCTGATCGCCTCTGCGACGCTCGCGGCCTCAATCATGTTGGCAACATACATGATTGAGGCGAATTCTTCGCCGCCCATGCGGCCGAATGATCCGCGTCCCCGCTGCGCGGCCGTGCCGATTTTTGCGAAGGCGACCAGCACCTCGTCGCCAGCCTGGTGGCCGTATAGATCATTGATCTGCTTGAAACCGTCTAGATCCAGATGGATCAGAGCCAGTAATCCGCCTTCGCCCGAGTGCATTCGCTTCAGAGTGTGGAACTGGTCTATCAATCCGCGACGATTGAGAAGGTTGGTCAGTGGATCGGTAACGGCGAGCAGTTTCAGCTTGGCTTCATTGCGCTCGTTGATGAGCTTGCTGCCGCTCATGATGGCGGCGATGAAGCATAGTGCAGCGACCAGAAGCAGCAGGAAGGAACTGTTGCCGGCCGCAAAGGACTGCGGTTGGCTGATCAGGGCAAAGATCGCAACGACCGTGCTCGACAGAACCTGGACACCGACACAGGCGGCAAAAACGCGGCGGGTCTGCGAGCGGCCGTTTTCACCCCATAGAACGGTGGCGATCAGCATCAGATATCCTACCGATGCAGCACCGTGGAACAAGGCGACACGATAGCTGAAATTGTTCCGTACCGGCTCCAGCAGCATGCCCGCCACGAAGATCAGCGACGGAATGGCGATGAAGGGTTCCACCCGCCGCTTGTCGAACTGCAGCATGCCGGCAACCCACAAGCCTATGCCGGCGAGCGCCATGACATTGGCGATTTCGATCGAGATGAAATCCGGCAATGTCCCGCGCAGCGCGACCATGCCGACGCCGAGGCCGTGAAAAATGAAGCCGGTTCCCCACGTGAAGTAAAATGACTGGCGCTCATAAAACCAGCGTGACCATAAAAGCACACCGATCGTGCTGGCCTCAGCGGCCCAGATCATGAAACCTGTGACAATATCCAACGCAACACTCCTCGCCGAACCTCGGCATGCGGCGTGTATAACGTCGAAAGTTTAAGGTGAGGTTTGCGTAAAGTGCCTGTCTGACTCATCGTATCCGACATAAGGTGCGGTTGCGTTGTATGATTTACCTCCGCTTTACCTTGGCTGCGAAAAAGCCGGTGCGCATTACCTGTGCAGCATTGAGCCGGAGTGATTTATTCGCGACAGCGCGGATGCGATCGGCTTGGTGATTCCTTTAGAGTTGAAGTCGTCGTTACGGGGTTGAGGATTGCGAGTTAAGGATATCGGGCTCTCCGTCTTGAAGTACCGGGCATTGACACTCTATGTAGGGGTTGACCCATTCCAATGATTCCGGAGCGCCATGCTGCCTTCGGCAAGGCATTTGACAAAGGACGGACATGAAAAATCCAGTTGATACCGCAATGGCCCTGGTGCCTATGGTCGTCGAACAGACCAATCGCGGTGAGCGCTCTTATGATATCTATTCGCGCCTGTTGAAGGAGCGCATCATTTTCCTGACCGGTCCGGTGGAAGATCACATGGCGTCGCTCGTCTGCGCCCAGCTGCTTTTCCTCGAAGCCGAGAACCCGAAGAAGGAAATCGCGCTTTACATCAATTCGCCGGGTGGCGTGGTTACCGCCGGCATGGCGATCTACGACACGATGCAGTTCATCAAGCCGGCCGTTTCGACGCTTTGCATCGGCCAGGCCGCCTCGATGGGCTCGCTGCTTCTTTGCGCTGGTGAAAAGGGTATGCGGTTTGCAACGCCGAACGCCCGCATCATGGTGCATCAGCCGTCAGGCGGCTTCCAGGGTCAGGCCTCGGACATCGAGCGTCATGCCCGCGACATCCTCAAGATGAAGCGCCGCCTGAACGAAGTTTATGTAAAGCACACCGGCCGCACCTACGAGGAAGTCGAAAAGACCCTCGATCGCGACCACTTCATGACCGCTGACGAATCCCAGGAATGGGGCGTCATCGACAAGATCCTGACCTCGCGTCAGGAGCTCGAAGGCGGCTCGGAAGGCTGATTGGGTTGTAGCCTTTCCGCCACTGTAACCCCGATGTGAGCAAAAAGGGGTTTCAAGTCGGTCGGAAAGCGCTATTAGTAACTATTAATGCTGTGTTGAACTTTTATGACATAGCATTTGTTTCTTAGGGGTTTCGTTGCCGCCGGACCGTTATACGGACCGGTAGAGTACCTCCGAAGAAGGGCAGGCACGTGAAGCCCGTCGGTGTCACGTGCCGGCAGCGGTTGAGTGGACTGCGCCCGTTTGTACGTGAGCGCAGAGTGCTGGAAGGAAAGTGATATGAGCAAAGTCAGCAGCGGCAACGGCGGCGACTCCAAGAATACCCTATACTGCTCCTTCTGCGGAAAGAGCCAGCACGAGGTCCGCAAGCTGATTGCCGGACCGACCGTATTCATCTGCGATGAATGCGTTGAACTGTGCATGGACATTATTCGCGAAGAGAACAAGACCTCGATGGTCAAGTCCCGCGACGGCGTTCCCACGCCCCAGGACATCATCAAGGTTCTCGACGAATACGTCATCGGCCAGCAGCAGGCCAAGCGCATCCTGTCGGTCGCCGTACACAACCATTACAAGCGCCTCGCGCATGCCTCCAAGGGCGGCGATGTCGAGCTTGCGAAGTCGAACATCATGCTGGTCGGCCCGACCGGTTGCGGCAAGACCTATCTTGCCCAGACGCTCGCCCGCATCATCGACGTTCCCTTCACCATGGCTGATGCAACGACGCTGACCGAAGCCGGTTATGTCGGTGAGGACGTCGAAAACATCATCCTGAAGCTTCTGCAGGCTGCCGACTACAACGTCGAGCGCGCCCAGCGCGGCATCGTCTATATCGACGAAGTCGACAAGATCTCGCGCAAGTCGGACAACCCGTCGATAACCCGCGACGTGTCGGGCGAGGGCGTTCAGCAGGCGCTTCTGAAGATCATGGAAGGCACGGTTGCCTCGGTTCCGCCGCAAGGCGGCCGCAAGCATCCGCAGCAGGAATTCCTGCAGGTCGACACGACGAACATCCTGTTCATCTGCGGCGGTGCATTCGCTGGTCTCGACAAGATCATCTCCGCCCGTGGCGAGAAGACCTCGATCGGTTTCGGCGCATCCGTCAAGGCTGCTGACGACCGCCGCGTTGGCGAAGTGCTGCGTGAACTGGAGCCGGAAGATCTGGTCAAGTTCGGCCTCATCCCGGAATTCATCGGTCGTCTGCCGGTTCTGGCAACGCTCGAGGATCTCGATGAGGATGCGCTTATCCAGATCCTGTCCGAGCCGAAGAACGCACTGATCAAGCAGTATCAGCGCCTGTTCGAGATGGAAGACGTGGAACTGACCTTCCACGAGGACGCCCTTCGCGAAATCGCCCGCAAGGCGATCGTGCGCAAGACCGGCGCCCGCGGCCTTCGTTCGATCATGGAAAAGATCCTGCTCGACACGATGTTCGAACTTCCGGCCCTCGATGGCGTCCGCGAAGTCGTCATCTCCGACGATGTGGTGAAGGGCAATGCCCGTCCGCTTTACATCTATGCGGATCGCCAGGACGAGAAAGCCAATGTCTCGGCCTGAGCCGGGACCAGTAGTATAGATTTGATCGAGGCCCCGTATTGGGGCCTCTTTTCGTAGGTAAGCTGTGGTTGTTAGCTGCGTTCTGGGGAAATCCCCAATGCGGACGGTTGCGCGATATTCAGCTTGCTTTAGACGTGAAGCACGCAGATCATGATTGTTCTCGCTGCTTCGGTTTTTCGGCTTCTGTGTTAGGTTGAATGCGATTCACGTTTCCGTCGATGGCCGGGTCGGCCCCGCGGATAATGGCAACGTCAGATATTTATGCGGGCGCTTTGTAATATCCCTGTCATGTTGGTGATGGCTGGGCTGCTGCAAGGCTTGAAAATGACATAGGAAAGCTCCACCTTGAGCGGGAGTGAAGTGCCTGGGTAATTGCTCGGGCCATCCCGGAAACGGGACGATGGAAAGGAAACAAGATGACAAGTTCAACGTCTGCAGCATCCGGCACTGCGACCTATCCGGTCCTGCCATTGCGCGACATTGTGGTCTTCCCGCACATGATCGTTCCCCTGTTCGTCGGACGTGAGAAATCCATCCGCGCGCTTGAGGAGGTCATGGGGTCGGACAAGCAGATCATGCTAGTCACCCAGATCAATGCCAGCGACGACGATCCGGAACCCGACGCAATCTACAAGGTCGGCACGGTCGCCAATGTTCTGCAACTCCTGAAATTGCCCGACGGCACGGTCAAGGTTCTGGTCGAAGGCCGCGCGCGCGCCGAGATCGACACCTATACCGACCGTGAGGAGTTCTATGAGGCAAAGGCCGAAGTTCTCGAGGAACCGGAGGAAGACGCCGTTGAGGTCGAGGCCCTGTCTCGCTCGGTCGTCTCCGAGTTCGAGAACTACGTCAAGCTGAACAAGAAGATCTCGCCGGAAGTCGTCGGCGCCGCCAGCCAGATCGAGGACTACTCGAAGCTTGCTGACACGGTTGCCTCGCACCTGTCGATCAAGATTACCGAAAAGCAGGAAATGCTGGAAACGGTGTCGATCAAGCTGCGTCTGGAAAAGGCGCTCGGCTTCATGGAAGGTGAGATTTCCGTCCTTCAGGTCGAGAAGCGCATCCGCTCGCGTGTAAAACGCCAGATGGAGAAGACCCAGCGCGAATATTACCTGAACGAACAGATGAAGGCGATCCAGAAGGAGCTCGGTGACGGCGAGGAAGGCCGTGACGAGATGGCCGAACTGGAAGAGCGCATCGGCAAGACCAAGCTTTCCAAGGAAGCCCGCGAAAAGGCGGATGCCGAACTGAAGAAGCTTCGCCAGATGAGCCCGATGTCGGCGGAAGCCACTGTCGTGCGCAATTATCTCGACTGGCTGCTCGGTATTCCGTGGGCCAAGAAGTCGAAGATAAAGGCCGACCTCAACAATGCCGAAAAAATCCTCGAGCAGGATCATTTCGGTCTGGAAAAGGTCAAGGAGCGTATCGTCGAATATCTGGCGGTTCAGGCGCGTGCCACCAAGATCAAGGGACCGATCCTCTGCCTCGTTGGCCCTCCTGGTGTCGGTAAAACGTCGCTCGCCCAGTCGATCGCCAAGGCGACCGGCCGCGAATACGTGCGCATGGCGCTCGGTGGCGTCCGTGACGAAGCCGAAATCCGCGGTCACCGCCGCACCTATATCGGGTCCATGCCTGGCAAGATCATCCAGTCGATGAAGAAGGCCAAGAAGTCCAACCCGCTCTTCCTGCTCGATGAAATCGACAAGATGGGCTCTGATTTCCGTGGCGATCCGTCGGCTGCCCTCTTGGAAGTTCTCGATCCGGCCCAGAACTCGACCTTCATGGATCACTACCTGGAAGTCGAATACGACCTGTCCGACGTGATGTTCATCACCACGGCGAACACGCTCAACATTCCGGGTCCGCTGATGGACCGCATGGAGATCATCCGCATCGCCGGTTACACGGAAGATGAGAAGCGCGAGATCGCCAAGCGTCACCTTCTGCCGAAGGCCATCAAGGAACATGCGCTGCAGCCGAACGAATTCTCTGTTTCGGACGATGCCCTGATGGCGATCAGCCAGCAGTACACCCGCGAAGCCGGCGTTCGTTCCTTCGAGCGCGAGCTGATGAAGCTCGCCCGCAAGGCAGTGACCGAGATCATCAAGGGCAAGACGAAGTCGGTTGCCATCACGGCTGCCAACATTTCGGATTACCTCGGTGTTCCGCGTTATCGCCACGGCGAGGCCGAAGGTGAGGATCAGGTGGGTGTAGTCACCGGTCTCGCCTGGACGGAAGTCGGCGGCGAGCTGCTGACCATCGAAGGCGTCATGATGCCGGGCAAGGGTCGCATGACCGTTACCGGCAACCTGAAGGACGTGATGAAGGAATCGATCTCGGCTGCGGCTTCGTATGTCCGTTCGCGCGCTGTCGATTTCGGCATCGAGCCGCCACGTTTCGACAAGTCGGACATCCACGTCCACGTGCCGGAAGGTGCGACCCCGAAGGATGGCCCCTCGGCCGGCGTCGGCATGGCCACCGCGATCGTCTCGATCATGACCGGCATCCCGGTCCGCAAGGATGTCGCCATGACCGGTGAGATCACCCTTCGCGGCCGCGTGCTGCCGATCGGTGGCTTGAAGGAAAAGCTGCTTGCGGCTCTTCGCGGTAACATCAAGACGGTTCTGATCCCGGAAGAAAATGCCAAGGACCTGGCAGACATTCCGGACAATGTGAAGAACGGCATGGAGATCATCCCCGTGTCCCGCATGGGCGAAGTTATCAAGCATGCTCTGGTGCGTCGCCCCGAACCGATTGAATGGGATGGCACGGTTGAGACACCGGTTATCGCCAATGTCGAAGGCTCCGAAGACGGCGCAACGACGATCGCCCATTGAGCGATCGCTCGGGCCAACCAAGTTTGAATTGTGGAGAAAGCCGGCGAAAGCCGGCTTTTTTTGTGAAAAATGCATGAAACCCCTTGTTTTTCAGGCGATCTCAGAGCTTTTGGGTTGCCAAGCACCGACGCAAAACTATTGTCGGCGCCGACTAATCGAGTCGTTCCAAAACCGTAGAAAGGGATGGAAACATGAACAAGAACGAGCTGGTTTCCGCAGTTGCCGAAAAGGCTGGTCTCTCCAAGGCTGACGCCGCATCCGCCGTGGACGCAGTATTCGAAACCGTACAGGGCGAACTGAAGAACGGCGGCGACATTCGCCTCGCTGGCTTCGGCAGCTTCTCCGTATCCCGCCGCGAAGCCTCCAAGGGCCGCAACCCGTCGACCGGCGCAGAAGTCGATATCCCGGCTCGCAACGTTCCGAAGTTCTCGGCCGGCAAGGGTCTGAAGGACGCCGTAAACGGCAAGTAAGATTTTACCGGGCAGTGTATCTGCCATGGTAACAAAACCCCGGATTGTCTCCGGGGTTTTTTGTTGCGCTCGATTATGTCTCCATCTGTGATGGAGACTGCATGCGAAGATCAATTCCAGGTATCCCATAGTGATGCTGCGCGGCAACACATGGTTCCCTTTATTGGCGTTCGTCAGGAAAGTGCTTCAAGTGGTTTTCCAACTACTTGTCAGCTCAAGTGCATCGCTGCTCTTTTGTTGTTGGGGGCAAGCGATTCTAAATTTTGAAATATGAGCGGTTCAATTTTTTCTGGGGCATTTCATATCTCGGCATCGCTGTCGGCATCCATTTCGAATGATCAGCGAGTGTTCTGAAAATGTTTCTGAAGCATAAAACTATTTGTCTACTTGCGAGCTCGGCGCTCGCGGGTTTTTTCGGTATTGTTCCGCTCGCGCAGGCAGCGTCGGGATCGAGTATTACCGGTCTGAGCAGTGACGGATCCGTCATGCTTGATGAAGTCTATGATCCCAACACGGGAAATTACGTCATACAGCTTACGAACACTGTAACCGGCGAAATTCAGGAGATCGCATCGCCGTCCGTCGCGAGTTATATCTATGCGAGCGATCTAAGCTCCGACGGCAAGACTGTGACGGGCTACTATCAGGACGGCACGACCGGTCGGATCTCGTCTTACGTATGGACCGCCGCGAATGGTTTCGTCGATCTTGGCGCCATTGATGCAAATGCCACCGAGGTTTTGGCTCGGGCTGTCAGCGGTGATGGAACTGCCGTAGTAGGAAGCGCCTATAGCCCGAACACGTATAGCCAGGCTTTTTACTGGACATCAACGACCGGGATGATCGGCCTCGGAACTTTGGGCGGAGATTATTCATATGCCAGTGATATTAGCGACGATAGCACTACCGTTGTCGGCCAGGCCTTCACAGCCGATCAGCATTATCATGCTTTCGTCTGGAAAGCGGCTACCCAGACGATGGTCAACATCGATACGCTTTATGAATACTCCGCTGCCAGTGCGGTCAGCAAC
Organism: Aliirhizobium wenxiniae; assembly: GCF_014201355.1. GTDB lineage: Bacteria > Pseudomonadota > Alphaproteobacteria > Rhizobiales > Rhizobiaceae > Neorhizobium > Neorhizobium wenxiniae. The sequence continues at coordinate 152,636 of NZ_JACHEG010000002.1, read as the reverse complement.
GACGGCTCGGTTGTCGCCGGTTCCGGTAGCAATAACCTGACGAGCGGCGTGTTTCGCTGGACCGAGGCAACGGGCATGGTGGACATTGGGTCACTCGGTGGAACCTGGACCAGCTTTTCTGCGATGAACGGCGACGGCAGCGTGCTGGTGGGGTCCGCTCATCTTACGGGCAACACTGAACGTCATGCCTATCGTTACACTGCGGCCACATCGACAATGACGGATCTCGGTACGCTCGGCGGTGACTATTCCTATGCCCGCGACTTGAGTGCCGATGGTTCCGTCGTCATCGGCACTTCGAACGATGCCGAGGCTGTCTATCACGGCTTTGTCTGGACCGAGGCGACCGGTATGGAGACGGTCGAGGAATGGGTAGAGAACCAGGGCGGCACCATCGGCGAGATTACGACTCAGACCGCCGACTTCATTTCCGATGACGGCAATGTCATTGTAGGCCAGACGGCAAGCGGAACGACCTATATCGCACGGACCAGCATCATCGACACGGCCGAGTTTTTCCCGACCGTCGTTGCAGCAAGCAACGTCATCGTCCAGAGCGGCGTCGGCAGCGCCGATACTATCATGTTCGGTGCCCAGGGCGCGCCGATGCGCAACCTGCTTGATGTCGGCCAGCGCTCCGTCTGGGGTACTATCGACGGCGGTTATGACAACGGCGATCATGCCGATGGTGGCCTTGCTCTCGGCGACTTCGGCTTCGGTTACGGCATTGCCGACGGCGTCACGGCACGCATCTCTGCCGGTGTCACCTATACCGATCAGGATCTCGATGCTGGCGGCGACGTGCGCCAGCGCGGCTTCTACCTTTCGCCGGAAGTCTCGGCCGATCTCGGCAAGAACGTCTATGTGACGGTCGGCGGCTACTGGGGACGCAGCAGCATCGACAGCCGCCGCGGTTATCTGGCCGGAGCCGGGACCGACTATTCCGACGGTGACACCAATGCCGAAACCTGGGGCGCCAAGATCCGCTTCGACTGGCTGAATGCGGTGACGATCGACGAAACGGCGATCACCCCCTATATCGGCCTTTCCTACGCACACACTAAGGTCGATGCCTTCACCGAAACCGGCGGCTCGTTCCCTGTTGAATTCGACGGCAGCAGCGATCACTCCACGATCGCCCGTCTCGGTGCCGATTTCGTTCGTCCGCTAAATGACACTGTTCGTTTGCTGGCCAAGGCCGAGCTGGACTACCAGTTTGAAAGTCATGCTGCCGCGACGAGCGGCACGATTGCCGGGTTGCCGGTCGGCATGAGCGACTTCAACCTTGAAGGCCAGGATCTGCAGCAGTTCTGGGCGCGCGGTGGTCTCGGCGCCGAATTCGATCTCGGCAAGGGCGTCGCCTCGTTCATGGTCAATGCTACGACCAAGGGCCAGGATCCGACGGTCTGGCTGCGCAGCAATTATACGGTCAAATTCTGATCGATTATTGCAGAATTGGCCTTCGGTAATCCCGGCGGCGAAATTGAAAGGCCTGGCTTTGCCAGGCCTTTTTCGTTTCTCCCGTGAATGTCCGGCAAGTGTGGATATTGTCATAGCGCTGTCATGTCGCCTGCCTAGGTGAGGGGCCTCATCATACTGAAGGGCTCCCCATGAAATCGCTTTTGACTGCCGCCGCCGCGCTTCTCGTAACTGCCGGCGTTGCTTCCGCTGAATATGTTTCCTATCTCGACGTTCCGCAGAAGAAGGATGACGGCAAGGAATTTAACGTTGCCATCGAAATCCCGCAGGGCAGCTTCACCAAGTATGAAATCGACGCCGACACCGGCCACATCGTTGTCGACCGCTACCAGTCCATGCCGGTTATCTACCCGGCCAACTATGGTTCGATCACCAGCTCGCTCGGTGGCGACAACGATCCGCTCGACGCGCTCGTCTACACCCGCGAGCCGATCGTTCCGGGCGCCATCATCAAGGTTCGCCCGATCGGCGTTCTGAAGATGATCGACGGCGGTGAAGTTGACGACAAGATTGTTGCCGTACCGACCAGCAAGATCGACCCGACCTACGACAACATCAAGGAAATCACCGATCTCCCGCAGATCGAGCAGGAACGCCTTCAGGCCTTCTTCCGCGTCTACAAGCAGCTTCCGGCCGGCCGCAAGGCAGTCGAACTGAACGGTTTCGACAACGCTGCCCATGCTGAAGGCGAAGTATCCGCAGCCATCAAGGCTTATGCTGCCAAGAAGAAGTGATCCTTCGGTCACCTCGATTGAACCTATCGGAAGGCCGGGCTTGCCCGGCCTTTTTTGCTGCAATCGATGTGGCATGCCATGTCGACTGCGAATGCAACTCATGATCATCAAATTGTCATTGTCGTGTCATGCCTCTAGCTCAGAAAACCACCCGTGGTTTTAAAGAGGGGCTTCCCATGACATTCTCGACACGCGCCGCCTTGACGGCATTCCTGCTTGCCTCGGTGGTGGCACCCGCCAGCGCCGAACAGGTCTTCAACCGCATCGCTTCTTTCCCCGTTGCCCAGAACCTGCCCCAGGGCGAGGACAAGGCGACGTCGTCGGAAATCATCACCGCGACGGCCGATGGTAATACACTCATCTATTCCGACGCGCCGGGCGGCACGATCGGTTTTATCGACATTACCGACGCGAAGGCTCCGAAGGCCGGCGGATCCCTGAAGATCGACGGTGAGCCGAATTCGGTTGCCGCTGCTGGCACGAAAGTCCTCGTGACCATCGACGACACCAAGGATCTGACCAAGCCGGCCGGTCGGCTCGGCGTTGTCGATATCGCGTCGAAGAAACTCGAAAACACCTGCGATCTCGGCGGCCAGCCGGATAGCGTCGTTGTGGCTCCCGATGGCACATTTGCAGCCATCGCCATCGAAAACCAGCGCGACGAAGACTTGAACGACGGCGCCCTGCCGCAGCTTCCTGCCGGCGAATTGCTGATCGTATCCCTGAACAACGGCGTTCCGGCCTGCGACAGTATCAAGCGCGTTGACGTCACTGGTCTGGCGACGGTCGTCCCGGAAGATCCGGAACCGGAATTCGTCAACATCAATGCCAATGGCGAAATCGCCCTGACGCTGCAGGAAAACAACCACGTCATCATCATCGATAGCAAGACCGCCAAGGTCACCGGCCACTTCACAGCCGGTACGGTCGATCTCGAAGGCGTCGATGCCAAGACCGATGGCTCGCTGAATTTTTCCGGCAAGCTGACCGCTGTTCCGCGCGAGCCGGATGCCGTCAAGTGGCTCGGCACCGATCGCCTCGTCATCGCCAATGAAGGCGACTACAAGGGCGGTTCGCGCGGCTTCACGATCTTCGACCGCTCCGGCAAGGTTCTTTTCGATGCCGGCATGACGCTCGAGCACGAAATCGCCCGCCACGGTCACTTCCCGGAAAAGCGCGCCAAGAACAAGGGCATCGAGCCGGAAGGCATGGAAGCCGCTGTCTTCAACGGCCAGCAGTATTTCTTCGTCCTCTCCGAGCGCGGTTCGATGATCGCCGTCTACAAGGACACCGGTGGCGAACCGGAACTCGTCCAGCTTCTGCCGTCGGGCGTATCCCCGGAAGGTGCCGTCGCCATCCCGGGCCGTAACCTGCTTGCCTCGGCTAACGAAGCCGATCTAGGCGAAGACGGCGGCCCGCGCTCGCATGTGATGATCTATGAACTTGCCGAAGGCGAAAAAGCCTATCCGACCATCGTTTCCAAGGATGTCGATGGCAAGCTGATCGGCTGGGGCGCTTTGTCGGGTCTCGTCGGTGACGCCGATAAGGACGGTATTCTCTATGCGGTCAACGATTCCGTCTACGCCATGCAGCCGTCGATCTTCACCATCGACACGACGAAGAAGCCGGCCGAGATCACTAACGTCGTCCGCATCACCCGCAACGGCCAGCCGGCGCAGAAGCTCGACATCGAGGGCATCGCGCTCGACGGCAAGGGCGGATTCTGGCTGGCTTCGGAAGGCGACAGCGCCAAGCTCGTCGGCCACGGCCTCTACAACGTCAACGCCAAGGGCGAGATCAAGAGTGAGATCGGTCTTCCGGCAGAGCTGCTCGCCGGCGAGAGCCGTTACGGTCTCGAAGGCATCACCACGACCGGTTCGGGCGACGACCTGACGCTCTGGATGGCAATCCAGCGCGAATGGAAGGATGACCCCAAGGGACAGGTGAAGCTTCTTTCCTACAAGCCGAAGTCGAAGGAATGGGCGGCCGTTCGTTATCCGCTCGAAAAGGCTGAAAAGGGCTGGATCGGCCTGTCTGAGATCACCGCCAATGGGGATTATCTCTACATCGTCGAACGCGACAATCAGGTCGGTGACGCCGCCAGGCTGAAGAAGCTCTACCGCGTCTCGATCAAGGATCTGAAGCCGGCCAAGATCGGCGGCGAGCTGCAGCTCGTCACCAAGGAAGAAGTTCATGACTTCCTGCCCGATCTGAAGAGCGCCACCAACGGCTACGTTCTCGACAAGCTGGAAGGCTTTGCCTTCGACAAGTCCGGCAAGGCCTTCATGGTCACCGACAATGACGGCGTTGACGACTCATCCGGCGAGACCCTGTTTCTGCCGGTCACCCTCAAGGTCACCAACTGATCGAATCCTCATCTTCAACAGGAAAAGGCCGGGTGTTTGCGCACCCGGCCTTTTTTCTTGGGGCCTGCTACCTTAAGTCTGGCGTTCCTGATGTGTTCGCATGAGACGATTCGATGAGTTCCTTCCGCTTCATCCATGCCGCAGACCTGCATCTCGGCAGCCCCTTCCAGGGACTGGCCCTTAAGGATGCCGATCTCGCCGAGCTTTTTGTCGAGGCAAGCCGCAAGGCCTTTTCGGCGCTTGTCGATGAAGCGGTGGAGCGCAAGGCCGATTTCTTCATCGTTGCCGGCGACGTTTATGACGGCGACTGGAAGGACAACAAGATCGGCCTGTTTTTCAACCGCGAAGTGGCGCGGCTGGACCGCGCCGGAATCCCGGTCTTCCTATTGAAGGGCAATCACGACGCCGAAAGCGTCATTACCCGAACCATCACGCTGCCAAAGAATGTCAGCGAGTTCCCGACCAGCAAGCCCGGTACGTTCCGGCTTGAGAAGTTGAAGGTCGCGTTGCACGGACAGGGTTTTGCCGAACGCTCTGCAAACGAAAACCTCGCGCTCGCCTATCCTAGGCCCGAAACCGGCTGGTTCAATATCGGCGTGCTGCATACGTCGCTGACCGGTCGCGAGCCGCACGCGCCTTATGCGCCTTGCTCGGTCGAGGACCTGCGCTCGCGTGGTTATGACTACTGGGCGCTCGGCCATGTCCATGATTTCGAGATCGTCGCGCAAGACCCACTGGTGGTTTTTCCGGGTAACCTGCAGGGCCGCTCGATCCGTGAGACCGGAGCCAAGGGCGCCGTGCTGGTGACGGTCGAGGATGGCCGCATCGCCTATGAGCGCCTGATCACCGATAGCGCCCGTTTTGCCGAACTGGCGATCGCAGTGGAGAGCGACGATACGCCCGCCGCCCTGCTGCGCCGCGTAGAGGATGCACTCGAGCCGCTTGTCGATGTCATGGAAGGGCGGCCGCTTGCGCTGCGTGTCCGCATGACCGGCAAGAGCCGCGTTCGCAGTCAGCTTCTGTCGAAGGTCGAAGATTTCCGCGATGAAGTGCAGGCCGCCTGCCATCGCGGCCATGCCGATATCTGGCTTGAAAAGCTCGACCTCCGGCTTGAACCCGATGACGGAGCGTCCCAGCGCAGTTCCGGAACGCTTGGCCTTGATGGCCTGCTGGGCATGGAAGGGTTTCCGCCCGAACTGCTGGAGGAGGCTGCTGCCCGTATTGCGGAAATCGCCGCCAGACTGCCGGGCGGTAGCGGGGCAGGGGAATTGCCGCTTGGCGACGATATCGATGTGCTTCTCGTCGAGGCGCGTGACTTGCTCGTTTCCCGTGCGGCGGAGGCCGGCTGACCATGCGTTTCGATCGTCTCGACATCCTGCGTTACGGCGCGCTCACCGACCGCCAGCTTGTCTTTCGCCCGGGCGCGAAGCTGCATATCGTCTACGGGCCGAACGAAGCCGGAAAATCCTCTGCGCTCTCGGCTATTTCGGATCTGCTCTTCGGTTTTCCGGAACGTTCGGCCTATGGCTTTCTGCATGATGCCGGGGCCTTGCGCATCGGTGCGCAGCTGACGGCACGCGACGGACAGGAACTCTCCTTCCGCCGCCGCAAGGGGCGCAAGAACACGCTGCTCGGGCACTCCGATGCGGAAGAAAACCTGGCCGACGATGCGCTCGCACCCTATCTCGGAAATCTCTCCCGCGATGTGTTCGAACGCGCCTTCGGCCTGAATTCGGATTCGCTTCGGGCCGGGGGTGAGACCATGCTGAAAAGCGGCGGCGAGATCGGTAGCCTGCTTTTCTCCGCCGCGTCGGGCCTGACAGGCCTGTCCAGCCTGCGCAAGTCGCTGGATGCGGATGCTGACGCGATCTACTCCCAGCGCCGGTCCAAGGATCGCAGCTTTTATCAGGCTCTCGATAGCCATGATGCAGCCCGCAAGGCGGAGCGCGACAACGAGCTGAAAGCCGGCGACTGGAAGGCACTGCTGAAGGAAGAGGCCGAACTCGGCGCGGAAATTCACACACTCCAGCAGGGCCGTGAGGAAACCAAGCGCGCGCTCGACCGCCTGCGTCGGCAGATAGCCCTTGAGCCCCTGCTGCGCGAACTGGACCGCGAACGTGCGCTTCTGGTCCATCATGAGGCACTGGCCGGCCTGCCGGACGGTTTCGAGGTAAAGCTTGCAGCGACGCTCCAGTCCGGACGGGAAAATGCCGAAGCGCTTGTCGCCTCCGAAAACGAGCTGACAAGGCTTCGCGAAGAGATCGAGACTATCAAGGTGGATGACGCGCTGCTTTTGGCAGCACCGGACATTCTGGCAGCCTATGGCCGCAGCGGCGTCTATCTCAAGGCGAGGGAAGATATCGCACGGGTTCGAGCCGAAGTGGACGATTTCGATCAGAAATTGCTGCAGGCCTCGCGCCGCCTCGGTTTCAGGGAATTTTCCGATCTTGAGCGCATGCAGCCCGCCGATGCCGACCTTGTCCGCCTTCGCCAGTTGGTGGAGGAGGGCGGCGAGCTCGACCGTGAGATGCGCCAGCTTCGCAAGCGGATCGACGAGGAGGCCGATGCGCTGCGCAAGCTCGAAGCTGATGCGCCGGTTGCCCGCATCGTCGACCCCAAGCCGCTGAGCGACCAGCTCGCGGCCCTGCGGCCCGAGATCGAGGAACTCGCCAATCTCGAAACGCTGAAGATCCGCGCCGCCCGCGCCAGGAGCGATCTCGATGCGGCGTCCGCCCGCCTCGATCCTCCGGTCAGGGAATTTGACCTTCTTCTCTCCGTGCCGCTGCCGGATATGGAGACACTTGTCCACCACCGCCGCCTGATCGAGGCTGCAAGGCATGAAAATGCGCAGGCAGTGCAAAAGCTGGCGGCGCTGAAGGATGACGCGGACGAGCTTCAAGCCCAGTTGGCGCTTCTGGAAGGCGAGGGCAGGATCGTCTCGCGCGACACGATCGAGCTTGCGCGGCAGGAACGGGACGGCCTCATCGAGGCTCTGGTCTCCACCCCTTCAAACGTGGCTTTGCAGGCAGCAAGGTCTTCCGTGCAGGAAGCGGATCGGCTGGCCGACATGGCGCTTGCCGATGCCGAGCGTGTCTCGCGCCATGCACAACTGACACTGCAACAGCGAAAAATTGCCGATGCGATTGCCGCTGCGGAACGTGCCGCCAGGGAGGCCGCTATTGCCGCTTCCGACGCGGTGACCGAATTCGAGGATCTCTTCCACGCCGTCCCGGTAACGCCCGGCGCGCCTGAGCGCATGATCGAATGGCGCCGCATGGTCGATGGATTGATGGCGCTTTCCTCCACCCTGAATGCAGCGGAAGACGAATACGAGATCCTGCATTCAAGGGAGGAGGCGTTGCAGCCGGCATTGGCGGCACTCGCCGATGCCACGGGCGCGTCCGCCGGTGTCTTGCCGCCGCGCAGCCTTGCGCGGGAAATCTCGACCCGCCTGGAGGAAATCACCCGTCAGTGGAGCGAGGGTCGCACCATCGAGCGGATGCGCGATACGGCAAGCCAGACGCTGAAGCGACTGGAGGCCGACGAGGCGGATTTGCGCGGAAAGGCCGATCTCTGGCGGTCCGGCTTTGCCGCTGCCGCTTCATCCGCCGGGCTGGCCGAGGATGCGACGATCGATATGGCCAATGCCGCGCTGGATATCTGGCGCACGCTGCCGGACCTCCTTTCCGAGCGGCAGAACCGTGACCGGCGTGTGCGTGGCATGGCCCGGGACATGGAAGCCTTCGAGGCTGAGATCGTCAGCCTGTCGCGATCGCTTGCGCCGGATCTCGCTTCCATCCCGGCAGATGTTGCCGGTGGCATGCTGAACGAGCGCGTAACCAAGGCGCGTGCTGCCGACAATCAGCGCAAGACGCTTGCAACCGCCCTGGAACGCAACGAGCTTGTCCATGCCCGTCACGTCGCCGAGGCAGTTGGACTCGATGCCCAACGGCAGAAATTGGCAAATGCCGCTGCCGTTCCAGCGGATCAACTCGCAGCCGTCCATGCTGACCTCGTGGAGCGCAGGAGATTGCTTGCCAGCGAGGAACTCTGCCGCAATCGCTTCATCGATCAGGCGGATGGCCTGGATGAAGAGGCGGTGAGGGCAGCACTGGTCGATTTCGACAGGATCTCGGCCGGTGTCGAAATCGAGCGGCTGGAGGCCGAAGACAGTAGGCAGGTCAATCGCCTTGCCGATCTGCGCGCTGGCGAGGCTGACAATCTGCGGCGCAGGCAGGAGCTGGAAAAGGGTACCGGCGCCGAACGTGCCGTCTTCGAGAAACTGGCAGCCGAGCAGGAAGCAAAGGACCTCGCCCGTCGCTGGGTGGTTCTGAAGCTCGCAGGATCGCTGCTGTCCCATTCGATGGAAACCTATCGCCAGCAGCAGGCAGATCCTGTCATGACACGCGCCGGTGAGGTGTTTTCCGATTTGACGGGCGGCCGGTTCGCTCGCCTCATTCAGGTCTATGATGATAACGATGAGCTGCAACTGGCTGTCGAGCGCAAGACCGGCGAGCAGGTGCCGCTTTCCGGATTGAGTGAGGGAACCGGTGATCAACTGTATCTGGCGCTTCGGCTTGCGTTCCTCCAGGACTATTGCGCTCGCAATGAACCGGCGCCGCTCGTACTGGATGATATCTTCCAGACATTCGATGACGAACGTACTGCAGCTGGCCTTCGGACGCTGGCAGAATCGAGCGGCGCGTTCCAGTCGATCCTATTTACCCACCAGATGAGTTTGATGGATACCGCGCAGCGTGAACTGGGCGATGATGTTGATCTAGTTAGGCTGGATCGGGTGTGACAAGGCTCGTTGCTGCAAAGGCAGGCATTCGAGCGGAAAGCGCACGATCGAGGAACGCATCGAGGCCCCGTTCGACGCCACTGTCGATTGGCCACATGTCGAGGTCTCGGGCAACTGCGTGATCATCAGGTTGAAACGACGATCATCGTCCCTTTCACGCTCGTAGCTGACACGGTAGCTGTCGAATCGCGACGAAAAGCTACGTCCTGTTCTGATCCGGTCGTAAAGGTAATGCAGGTTTTCGGGCGCCATTTCGAGCCCGAAACGATCGATTGATCGGGCCACCAGCTTGAACATTTCACCGTCCTTTGCTGAGTCGAGTAGACTAAGCTTGAGACGAAACGTGCGGAACGTGCTGGACGATACTCCCTTGATCTGGATGAATATCACAGAAGGCTCCGGCATTGTGCCGAGTTCCTTGGAAAAAAGGCATTCCCATTCTCCTCCGGCTGCCTGGAAACTGGAGGCCGGGCCATCCTCACCCAGGCGCTCGCATCGCTCGTGGGTTGTCAGATGCGGGAGCACACTCAGCCGGTCGTGCAGGCCGGCAGCGGGCCGGATGAGTCGCGGCGGCGCATTGATGAGCAGCGTCGTGCGGCGCGCACGCAAAGCCGGCGGCGGTGAAGCGGCAAAAGGCCGCGCAAGGTATTCGTCCATTCCAAGCCATGTCACCAGCCGTTGGTAGTTGCGCCCGTTATTGACGGAAAGAACGATACCAAACAGCAGCGCAAGGCCGACGGCCAGCAAGGCGCCGAATGCCTTTGCTGCTCGCCGCCGTCTTCGAAGGCGCATCAGAGGCGTCAAAAGTTCCGCCTTGTCCGCCAAGGAAATAGCTCCGTTTCAGGTCGATATGCCGACAAGCTTTGGCATATTGGACAGGTTCGTGTCCAAGTATGATTCGCGATAATGGTGAACGGGGAGCGCCATCCTCACATCTGTCACACAAATTCGGAAGCGCCGTTAACCACATTAATTAGTAAGCATTTAAGTCAACTTTTTTAGTTTCACTTTTGAATATCAGTTCGCTGGTGACTATGGCCTTAAAACCGCACCGGATTTTATTTTCCGGGGAGCCCAAGCCATGAAGCTTGTCGTTCGTCGTCCGGTGTGCTTTCAAGGGCATCAAATTTTGGATCAAGCTGGGGCGGCTCTGGCCTCGTGCGGTCCTGACTGGAGTATCGAGATTTGGTTCGAGTAACTGCGATCGTGATTTGTGCCGCTTTGGCCGGGTGTCAGGCGGTGCCCGGTGAGGGGCCACTTGCTTCCGCGATCAATGAAGATGCCGGCCGTTCTCCGGCAGACATCGGGCGCGTGAACGCAGCGGTTTTCGACATCGTTGATGTCGACAATCACACGGCAAGACTGGTTTCGGATTATGTTTCGACGGCGTTGAAGCGCCGATTCGGTATCGGAGGAGGTCCGGGCAGGGCTGTTATCGGTATCGGTGACCAGTTGAAGGTCACCATCTTCGAAGCCGGTGCCGACGGACTGTTCTCGACCAGTGAGCAAAAGCAGACTCCGATTGAAATTGTTGTGCAGCCCGATGGCACAGCCGCCATTCCATATGTGGGTACCGTGCGATTTGCCGGCCGCACTCTTGAAGAGGCGCGCCAGCAAATTCTTTCATCTCTGAAGAGCAAAGCCGTCGAGCCCGACGTGATCATTGCAATGGGAGATACGCCATCCCGCTCGGTCACGGTCGCCGGCGCAGTAAATCGTTCGGCGCAGATTTCGCTTAATCTGAGCGGTGAGCAGATCACCGACGTAATCGCCAAGGCGGGTGGTCCAACATCACAGCCATACGAATCCTACGTGACTGTCGTGCGCGGCAAACGGACCGGCACGGCGCTCCTGAAGTCGATCGTAGAGAATCCGTCAGAGAACATCTATGTTCAGCCCGGTGACCAGATTTTCGTTAGCAAGGATCCTCGAACCTTTACGCTCCTAGGTGCCGTCAAAAGCAATTCTCGCATCGATTTCGGTGCGAACGATCTGAACCTTCTGGAAGCAGTAGCACTCGGCCGCGGCGGCAATGACGAAACCGTCAATGCAAAGGGCTTTTTCCTTTTCCGCTACGAGGATCCGGAAGTGGTCGTCGGTCTCCTGGGTAAGCGCCGTTTCGACGAACTCACCCGAAAGGGAATGCAGGCTGATAAGGAAGGACGTTATCCGATCGTCTACAGGTTCGATATGAGCCATCCGGACAGCATGCTTGTCGGCCAGACCTTTCCTGTTAAAAGCCGTGACGTGATTTACGCGTCTCGCCATCCGGCGGTCGACTTGACGAAGTTCCTTCGCGTTGTTGGCGCGCCCGTCGGAATTGCCGTTCAGGGGGCCGCGATTTCCAACAATCTGAGTGACTAGCTGTAAAGCCGGGCGTATATGCACCCGAATCATTGATTGTAATAAGCCCGGATTGTCATCTGGAAGTAGTGGTTTGTTCTGCTTTTTTGGTGACAAGCGCGGGTAAGTATGTTGTTAAAGTCGGTGTCGGCTTAATCTGCATTAGCTATTGTAGCTATGACTAACGTAAGAGTGACGATGACGATAGAAGTAATTGGCCGAGCCTGCGTTGCGCCCGGTGCCAACTCCATCGAAGAGTTGCAGCAAGTTCTCCGAACCGGTCGTTGCACCGTCACTCAAATCCCAGCCGATCGGTGGGAACTCGCTCGTTTCTGGCATCCTACTCAAGGGACACCCGGCAAGACCTACACCTTTGCAGCCGGTGTCATCGACGCGGTCTATGATTTCGATCCCGCTGTCTTTGGTCTTTCGCAGCGTGAGGCCATGCAGATGGATCCTCAGCAGCGCATCCTGCTGACGCTTGTTTGGAAGGCACTTGAGGATGCCAACCTGCCGGTAAGCACGCTCTCGAAGCAGAAGGTTGGGGTCTATATCGGGGCCTCAAGCCTCGACAGTGGCAACCTTTCGGCGGAAGATCCTGCTTCCGGCAGCCCGTATTTCATGACGGGCAATACGCTTTCGATTGTCTCCAACCGCATCTCCCACGTTTTTGGCTTGAACGGCCCAAGCATGACGATTGATACGGCCTGTTCCTCCTCGCTGGTCGCGTTGGACCAGGCGGCACGTGCGCTGGAACGTGGTGATATCGACACCGCAATTGTTGGCGGCGTTAACCTTCTCGTCCATCCGCTTTCCTTCGTCGGCTTCGCTCAGGCACGAATGTTGTCGCCGGAAGGCCTCTGCCGTGCTTATGACACCAACGGTCAAGGTTATGTACGTGCGGAAGGCGGCGCTGCAATCGTTCTTCGCCGCAGCGATGTCGCGCGTCAGCAGCATGATCGCAGTTATGCCCGAATCCACGCGACCGGCGTCAATTCTTCCGGCCGCACCAACGGCATCAGCCTTCCGTCGCGTGAGGCACAGGCCGATCTGCTCAATTCCATCTACAAGGGCCACGGCATCGATGTGAACCGCGTGGCCTTCATCGAAGGTCACGGAACCGGAACGCGTGTCGGCGATCCCGCTGAAGTCTGGGCAATCGGTAATGTCATCGGCCAGAGACGTCGCGCTCCGCTGCCGATCGGCTCAATCAAGTCGAATATCGGTCATACTGAGCCGGTTTCCGGTTTGTTTGGTCTGTTCAAGGCCATGCTGGCTCTGGAGAACGACTATCTTCCTGCCACGCTACATATTGAAACGGCGAATGAAGACATCGATTTCGATGCACTCAACGTAAGGGTCAATACATCCGCCATCAAACTGCTTCCGGCAAAGGAAGCGCGGCTCGTGGGGATCAATTCCTTCGGTTTCGGCGGCACCAATGCGCACGTTGTGATTGGTGATCCGGAGCCGGCAACACAGGCGGACTCACCGGCCAAGGGCGACAATCTGCTGTTCTTGGCGAGCGCGCACAGCGCAGGTGCGCTCGAAAGCCTGTTAAAGGATTACCAAGCACGTCTTTCCGCCGCTACGCCCGAAAAAGCGCGCCGCATCATCGCCGCGACGACAACGAACCGTGATGCCTTGAAATATCGGTTTGCAGTCGATACTCGAGGCGAGCGCGGCGTTCTCGATGCGATCAAGACGCATCTTGCCGGCGATGCTTCCGATGGGGAACGTGGCGAAGCTCCGTCCGTGCTTGGCAAAATAGCCTTCGTGTTTTCCGGAAACGGTGCGCAATGGGCCGGGATGGGTGTAGAAGCCTACCGCGCAAACCCGCATTTCCGCCAGTATTTCCAATCCTTTAGCGCGCTGTTCGAATACCACCTCGGTGAAAAGCTGACGGACCTCATAGTCGCGGACAATCTCGGGGTTCGTTTGGCTGATGCGACGATTGCGCAGCCGCTGCTGTTTGCCGTGCAGGCTTCGCTCTCAGACAGCCTCAGCGCCTACGGCATCAGGCCAGATGTTGTGTTCGGTCACTCCGTTGGCGAGATTGCCGCGGCCTATGCTTCCAAAGCGTTGACGGCTGCAGAAGCCGTTGCGATCGTCGCCAAGCGTTCGCACTCACAGCATCTGTTTGCCGGGCAGGGCAAGATGGCTGCGGCCGTAATGGGCGAAGAGGCGGCCGTGGCCTTCGCCAAGAATCACGGGTTGGACGGCATTCATGTGGCGGCGATAAATGCGCCGAATTCGGTTACGATTTCTGGTCCGGCCGCGGAAATTCAGGCTTTTCGGGATGCTGCCCGTAAGTCTCAGACTGTCGTTCATATTCTTGATATCAATTATCCGTTCCACCATCCGATCATCGACAGCGCCCGTGACGGATTCCTCTCGGAACTTCCGGCGATTGAGCCGCAGGCCGCCGGCTGCACATTCATTTCCACCGTTACCGGTGCAATATATGACGGCCGTGGCCTTGATGCCGAGTACTGGTGGCACAATGTGCGCGAACCGGTGCTCTTCCGCTCGGCGACAGAAGCTGCGCTCGATCTCGGTTGTAATCTGTTCATCGAGATTTCACCGCGCACGATCCTGTCGAACTACGTCTCGGAAATCGCCAAAAGTAGGGCTCAGCCAGCCACGGTAATCGGTTCGCTTCAGCGCGAAACAGTTGTCGCGGGGCGGGATCCGGTCGCTCGCGCGTTTGCCCGCGCCATCGCCCACGGCGCGGTTCCTGCACCATCCAGGCATTCGGGGAAACGCAGCCCAGTCATCGATCTGCCGCCATTGCCATTCGAACCGACCGAGCTGAAAGTGCCGGCCACCACGGATGAGATCGATATGTTCGGTCGCGATTTCAAGAACAGCTACACGCTGCTGGGCTGGCGGAATGATCCGAACGGTTCTCATTGGAAGAACCATATCGACGCCTTGCTCTTTCCGGATCTGGCCGAACATGTGGTCGATGGTCGTGCGATCCTTCCGGGAGCCGGTTTCCTGGAAATTGCGGTCACCGCCGCCCAAGCGCATTTCGGCACGGACGAGGTAGAGATCTCCAACATGGAGATCGTTCGACCACTGGAATTGCGACCCGATCGGATACTGGAGCTTTCGACGCTTCTTTCTCCGGAAACCGGTAATATCGAGATCCGCTCCCGCGAACGGTTGAGCAGTGATGACTGGACCATTCATGCGGTCGGTCGTTGTCGGCGGCCGGTGGATGAAGAAATCCATCAGGTGGAAATCGCGACGTCTGCCGAAGGCGGTGATAGCCTCTCGTCTGTCCAGGTTTATGAAACAGCCGAACGCTTCGGCCTGCAATATGGGCCTCGCTTCCAGCTACTTTCGAAAGCTGTGGCTTTGGGCGATAACGTTGTCGACGTTGAGCTCAGACAGGCCGCGGAACCTGCGCATCCATATGTCGGCTACAACCTCAATCCATTCTCGGTCGATGCCGCCTTCCATGGCCTTGTCGCACTGTTTGACCGGCTTTCCGGTACGGAGGCTGGCTCTCCCTATATTCCGGTTCGCTTCGGCTCCATCCGGGTCACGGGCAGGGGACGTGCGATTGCCAGGGCAAGGATAGAGATCGAACGGTTCAGCAGCTTCTCGATCAAGGTCAATTTCCGCCTGTTCGATCCTGCCGGTAAACAGATTGCCATCCTCTCGGATTGCCGTTTCCGCCGCACGTCTCTGCGTCGCCACCATACTTTGGATACCGTCGCTTTCCATTTCGACGCCGTCCCGAGTGCGCTTCTGGCAAAATCCGAACCGCCAGCTACAAAATTGCCGGCCCTGACCGATTTTGCATCCTCGGATGCGAAGGACAATGCATCGTTGATGATCGATGCAGCCATCTATCGGGCATGCCACGAGATCGCCTTGTCGCTCGCCGGTGACAGTGCGGTACTCCTTTCTGCGACTTTGCCGGGAGACACGGATTTCCGTGCATTCCTGACATCCTGCCTGTTCACATTGGAGGATGCGGGTATCGCGGTATCCTCCGGAGACGGCTGGACAGTCCCCAGGGAGTTCTCTTTCCCGAGTATCGAAGAACTGATCCAGGAAATCTACCGTGAGGACTCCTCGCGTGTCGCTGAGGCCGTCTTGGTCAACGACGTCTACCGTGATGCGCTCGAACGTCTTTCCCTGTCCGGAAAACCCGTCGATGCTGAAGACGAACATGCGAACAATGTCAGCGAAGCAACATTGGATCACGTTCTCGTCCACTCTCCGCTCGGTCATCGCCGTGCAGAAACCGGCTTCGATCTGACGCAGCGTTTCTGTGATGAGAACCCCGGAAAAATCAGCTTTATCGTCGAACTCGGCACAACCAGCCAGTCTGCCAGCACACGGCTTGCCGGTCTGGCGGCATCCATTGGCGCGACGCTGGTAATCGCCGAACCGAAGGAAAATGCGCGTCGCATGCTGGAACTGGCGTTCGAGCGGAATGTGCATGTTTCCGTTGTTGAACCTCGGGCTCTTGCCAGCCTCGAGCGTGTTGATCTGATCGTTGCCGGCGGCTTGTCCAGCCAGCTTATGCTGACCGGTGACGAAGATGTTCGTCAGACTCTTCGTTCCGCTGCAGCAAAAGGAGCAGCGATCGTTTTCGCCGATCGCGCTCCCTCGGCGTTCAACGACTTCGCATTCGGGTTGTCGGACGGATGGTTCGCGGCAAGCCAGGCTGCGGATTTCCCCGTTGGTCAACTTGCCACCGCAGCGCAGGTCGAGACACTTCTGTCTGATCTCGGCTTTGAGGCTGCGTCGGTGAAGGATGTACAGGTGGACGAGGGGGCTCTTGTCCTCGCCATTGCCCAATCCCGAGCCAAAACCGAGGCTGTGCTGACGGAAGCGGATAGGGGCAGGCTGATCGTTGTTGCCGAACAGGCATCCGAACAGATGTTGGCGTCTTCCTTTGTCGATGCCGCTATCGTTCAGGCGACCGAGGCTGAACGTGCGCTGGAACTGGTACCGGAAGACTCGAACTCACCCGTTTGCATCGTTTATCTTGCCGATCGCGGCATCGAACAGGCCGTTTCGGCACTTGAGATTGCAAGACTGTCGCGCTTCAAGGCTCTTGCCGAGGGGATGACGCGGCAGGCAAATGGCTCGACGGGCAGGCCACGGCTTATCGTGCTGGCACCGGGTGGCTCTCCGCTTGCGGGAGAAAACAGTGATGCGGCTAACGCCGGTTTGTGGACCTTTGCTCGTGTTCTGCAGAATGAATATGATGCCGTCGACATTCACATGATCGATGCCGAAGGCGATGAAGCGGTTGCCCTTGTTGATCGAATCGCGGCGCTGACAAGCGCCAATCGCGAGTGGCTTTTGGGTGAACATGGCCTCCTGGAAATCCGCGCGGCGTCCGGCCCGTCTGCTGGCCGCGATGGAACGACGTCCGATTTCGAGGCTGCGACCATCCACCAGCTCACCAGCGGTCGCGTCGATAGCATCATCTGGCAAAGCTGTGCGCTTCAGGAACCCGGTGCGGATGAGGTCATCATCGCTGTTGAGGCTGCTGGTCTCAACTTCCGAGATGTCATGTGGTCCATGGGCCTGTTGCCTGAAGAAGCGCTTGAAGACGGTTTTGCCGGTGCGACGATCGGGATGGAAATGGCCGGTCGCGTCGAGCGCGTGGGCTCAGCCGTCGCGGACTTGAAGCCCGGCGATCGCGTAATGGGCATCGGCCCGGCTGCTTTCTCGACCCATGTTCGTGTCCGCCGTGATGGGGTTACGAAATTCCCGGATCGGCTCGATTTTGCCGCTGCCGCAACGGTACCGGTCGCGTTCCTGACAGCCTATTATGCCATGGTCCAGCTCGGCCATATCGAGCCGGGCGAGACGATCCTCATTCACGGTGCCGCCGGCGGTGTCGGTCTTGCCGCACTGCAGATCGCTAAGCTGAAGGGTGCAAAGGTCATCGCCACGGCCGGTACGGTCGAAAAGCGCCGCTTTCTCGAAGCGCTCGGCGCAGATCATATCTTTGACAGCCGCTCGTTGGATTTCGTCTCGCGCGTTCGCGCAGTCACGAATGGCGAGGGCGTCGATCTCGTCTTGAACTCGCTCTTCTCCGAAGCGATGGAGCGAAGCCTGGAGCTGGTAAAGCCCTTCGGCCGCTTCCTCGAACTCGGCAAGCGCGACTATTATTCCGACCGCAAGATCGGCCTTCGTCCGTTCCGCCGCAACATCAGCTATTTCGGCATCGACGCCGACCAGCTGCTGGTCAATCTACCGAAGATCACCAAGCGGATCTTCGCCGAGATCGGTGAACTGTTCCAGAGCGGCGAACTTGTGCCTCTGCCTTATCGTGCCTTCGGTTACGACGAGATCGGCAGTGCCTTCCGGCTGATGCAGAATGCCGGCCAGATCGGCAAGATCGTCATCCGTCCGCCAGTTCGTGGCAAGGATCGGGTGGTTGTCGCCAGCGACCGGACATTGCGCTTCAGTGAGGAGGGTGGCTTCCTCGTTGCTGGTGGCATTGGTGGTTTCGGCCTCGTTGCAGCCGATTGGCTCGTCACCAGGGGCGCGCGCCGCATCGCGCTCTGCTCCCGCCGTGGTATCGCCGATGAGGCGACGATAAAGGCGATTGAGAAATGGGCTGGCCTCGGCGTCGTCGCAACACTGCATGCCTGCGACATCACCAATGAGCAAGCTCTCTCCGCTCTTCTGTCCGAATTGCGCGCCGCGGCTCCGATCAAGGGTATCATACACGCCGCCATGGTGCTGGACGATGCTTTGCTGTCGAACCTGACCGATGACCGCAATCGACCGGTCGTGGACGTCAAGGTTCGCGGTGCTGAACTGCTGGATAAGCTGACTCGCGACGATGACCTTGAGCTTTTCCTGTTGTTCTCGTCTGCCACGACCATGCTCGGTAACCCCGGACAGGCCAACTATGTTATCGCCAACGGCTACCTAGAAGGGCTTGCACGCATGCGCCGCGCGGCCAGCCGTCCGGCTCTGGCCGTCGGTTTCGGTGCGATTGCCGATACGGGTTTCCTTGCTCGCAACGCCGAGGTCAACGAGCTTCTTTCGAAGAGGATAGGCAAGACCGCGATGAAGGCGCGCGATGCGCTCGAGCAGGTCGAGAATTATCTGGTGAGCGAGACCGGCAGTATCGATGGTGCGGCGGTAATGATCGCCGAAGTGGACTGGAACGCAGTCCGCATGCTGCCGATCGCGACGGCAAGCGTGTTCGAGACCGCAATGCGGGCTGCTGGCAATGCGCAATCATCTGCCGATGGCGATCAGATAGATCTCGAAGCTCTGATCCACGGCAAGTCTGCCGATGAGGCTCAGTCTATCCTGCACAAGATCGTGGCTGCTGAGATCGCTGCGATCCTGCGTGTCACCGAAGACAGTATCACGCCGGAAAAGGTCCTTAAGGATGTCGGCCTCGACAGCCTGATGGCGATGGAGCTGGGTATGAGCTTCCAGCAGAAGACCGGATTTGATATTCCCTTGAGCGGTGTAGGTGAGGATACCACGGTGAGTGACGTGGTCACGCGCCTGCGCGAAAGAGTTTCGAAACGTAGTGGCGGGGAGGAGGAGGCTCCGCAGGACGAGGTGCTCGACCGTCTGGTCAAGAGCCACTCGACCCAAAGCCAGAAAGCAGCTGCTCAGTGACAGAGAAAGACAAGCCGGAAACGACAGTACCTCCCGCGGGGGGCGCGAAGCTTGGTTTTCTGGAAAAAATGCGGCAGACCAGTGAAGTGTCCGGCCGAAATCGCGAAGCGCGCCTGAACCGTCAACCACAGGCTCCGCTTCGCCAGAGCCTGAAATTCGATCAGCTTCCTGAATACCAGCGGGTATTGACCCAACGGAAGGTCGGGGAAGTGATCGGCGTGGACAATCCCTTCTATCGGTCCCACGACGTGGCGGCTGGTGCCACCACCGTCATGGCTGGCAGGAACTTTGCCAACTTCGCCTCTTACGACTATCTCGGGACGAATACGGATCCGAAGGTCACGAGCCGAGCCAAGGAAGCGATCGATCGTTACGGCATTTCCGCTTCCGCCAGCCGCCTTGTTGCCGGCGAGCGTCCCGTCCACACGGAACTTGAGGCAACCCTGGCCGAGGTTTATGGTGTCGAGGCAGCGGTTTGCTTCGTCAGCGGCTATCTGACCAATGTTGCAGCCATCAGCTGCATCGTTGGCCCGCAGGATCTCGTCGTGCATGACGAGTTCATCCATAATAGTGCGCTTGCGGGTATCAAGCAGTCGGGCGCGACGCGGCGGCTCTTCCGCCACAACGATGTTGATAATCTCGAAACCGTGCTGAAGACGCTTTCGTCGGAGTTCCGCCGGGTCCTCGTCATCGTCGAGGGCGTCTATTCGATGGACGGCGACATTGCCGACCTGCCGAGACTTTTGGAATTGCGCAGTCGGTACGGTTTCTGGCTGATGGTCGACGAGGCCCATGCGCTAGGCGTTCTGGGTAAGACGGGCAGGGGCACGTTCGAGCATTTCGACGTTGATCCGCAGGAAGTCGATATCTGGATGGGAACGCTGTCCAAGACGACGTCCAGCTGCGGCGGCTATATTGCCGGCTCGCAGGCACTTGCGGATATCCTCAAAGCCGAGGCAGGCGGATTCGTTTATAGCGTCGGGCTCGCACCTGTCCTGGCAGCAGCAGCAAAGGCCGGTCTCGACATTCTGCGCAGCGAGCCGGAACGAACTGAAAAGCTTCACCGCAACGGCGCGCTGTTCCTGCAAGAAGCCAGGAAGGCTGGCCTCGATACAGGCCTCAGCGTCGGGTTTTCGGTTGTTCCGGTTCTCGTGGGCGACTCGCTTAGGGCCGTGCAATTGTCTAACGAACTTCTGGAAGATGGCGTCAACGCACTGCCGATCATCCATCCGGCCGTACCGGAAGGGCAGGCACGCCTGCGTTTCTTCATTACCTGCAACCACACTGACGATCAGATTAGACACGCCGTTGAAGCAACCGCGCGTCGGCTGAAGGCCTTGCAGGAACGTAATTTCGGTCTGGCATCGCTGAACATGGAGCAGATGATGCAGCTTTCACCACTGCTTCAATCGCCCAACAGCTGACCTCGGGGGCGCACGGCCATGCATGTCGTCGTAACCGGAGGATCTAGCGGCATTGGACTTGAAGTTGCGAAGGTCTACGCTCTGCGTGGTGCGTCCGTTTCATTGATCGCCCGCAACCTTGATCGTCTGGAAAAGGCGTGCAGCGAGATAGAGAAATCTTCCGGGGGAAGGGCAAAGGTCTTTTTCGCGGCCGCCGACGCAGCTGTCTGCACTGAGATGTCGTCTGCAATCATTGCCTGCGAGGCAGTCCATGGGCCATGCGATATTCTTGTCGCCTCGGCCGGCGTGGTGGAGCCAGGCTGGTTCCACGAACAGGCGCCTGACCTGTTCGAGAGCCAATGGCAGACCAACTTCGTGGGTGTGGTCAACGCCGTGAGAGCCGTCTATGCGGGCATGAGAAGCCGCGGGGCAGGGCGCATCATGATCGTTTCCTCCGCTGCTGCCTTTATCGGCATCCCTGCCTACGCCGCCTATTGCAGTTCGAAATCAGCCCTGGTGGGGTTTGCGGATTCCCTCAGACTGGAAGCAATGCCGAAGGGTGTAACGGTCGGCGTCTGTTTCCCTCCCGATACCGACACGCCTCAGCTTTCCCGTGAGCTTGAAAGCCGGCCGAAGGAGGCTGAATTGCTGATGGGTCGTATCAAGCCGAGACGCGCGCAAGAGATTGCGGAAAGACTCGTTTCCGGGATCGACCGCCGCAGTGCCCATGTTTATTTCACGGCGTCGATCTCGGCGCTTGCCCTGTTTGGTGCTCTTGCAAGACCGTTTGTCGAGATCTGGTATCGGCTGAAATTGGGCAGATAGGACAAAGAGCCGTCAGCTTCAAACGAAAGCCTTTTGGCTGCCATCGATCTTGAGTACGGTCAATTTGCCCGAGTAATAGGCGCCCGTGTCGATGCCGATGCGGCCCATGCCGATATCCGGCGTCGGTTGCGGCGTGTGTCCGTGAACGACCAGCAACGGCTGGCCCGGGCCTTGGCTCAGAAACGGCTCACGGATCCACATCAGGTCTTCATCGGTCTGTTTCTCCATTCCGACCCTGGGCCGCAGGCCCGCATGGACGAAAACGATATTACCGATCTTCAGGCATATGGGCAGGTTGGCCAGGAACTGTTTGTGGTTTACCGGAATGGCCTCGGCAAGTACCTCTTTAAGATCGGTCAACCGCCCTTTTCTCCTGGCGGTAAGGTGATGGATATCGATACCGTAGGAGATCAATGTCTGTTCGCCGCCAAGGCTGAGCCAGTCGCTATAAAGCTCGGGTTCTTCGATGAACTTGCTGAAGATGTCGTCGTGATTGCCACAGAGCGCAAGCCTGCGCAGGCCCAGATCGCTGGGTTTCTGCAGATGTTCGATCACCTGATAGGAGCTTGGTCCGCGGTCCACATAGTCACCAAGCAATACGATCAGGCCCGGGCGGCCCGTTCTGGCTATGTCTGCTGCAATGCGGGCTTCGGCATCCTGGAGTTCTTTCAGACAGCCATGCACATCGCCGATCGCGTAGATCGGATAGCTTGCGGGTTCGTCACCCAAATCTATCCGGCGTCGAGAAGGCGGAGAGGGCTGCCCCATCGGGCGACCCTTCATCCAGCCAATGAGTTTGCGCATTCAGTGCCGCCAATCACAGACAGGAAAGTCCCATAGACAATGGGAACCCGCCCCTAAAGGAGGGTTAACATACTGTCGATATTCGCAAATCAGGCAGTCTTCAATCGTTTACTGCAGGCAGGGTTAAGAGACGCGGGATCCTTGCCGTCTTCGTTGCCTGCGTGGGCATATCCATTTTTTGTTCTGTCGGCCAAAGTCTAGGATGATCCCCCGGGATTTTCGATGTCCGGTCTGTGCCGATCAGATTATATCGACCGGGGTCGCCGAGCTCCTGTCGAAATGTCAGGCCTTGGTAACCTGCGTAAAAGTAGAAGTCCGTCTGGGTCGTGAGCATTTTCGCCAGGACTTCGGAAAGAGCCGGGTCGCGCGGCATGGCAGTAGCCAGACGGAAAAAGGCTAGAGCCTGCGTCGCAAGCTCGCCATCCAGTTTGCCGCTGGCGAGATTGAATTTCACGCGAATATTATCTGCTGGTTCATGCATAGAGCCACGGGCCTGCAGGAAAAGTGAGGCAGAGCGGTTCGCTCCGAGACCATCCCGCAGCATCGAGCACTCCCAACCGCGTTGCTCCGATTCGGCAAAGGCTGGTATTTCCTGCGCGCCTGCCGCCTGTCTGCTGCACATATCCGCCGGGGTAGGGTTGGCCTCGATCAGGCCAGGCGTTGTAGTGAAACCGGGCCAAGGCCACCGGGAGATGGGTTTCGAAATCTTCGCCGTATCACTCGAGGTTGGTACGGTCGCTACGCTTGTTGCGGGTACCGGAAGGCGAATGCCGAGAAACAAAGAAAACGTCTTGAGGTTTCGTTGATCGTTGGCAAACAACACAGTCGCTGCAACCGCGGTGATAACCGCAAGGATCAACACGATCAGCGGCCAGCGTTTCGCCGGTCTAGGTGGTGAAGCGGCCATCCGGGAGTAAGGGCGAGGGGCCATTGGATCCATGGCTCGGGGTGAATTTGCGTGTTCGGATCCGACGCGGCTGAGACGTTTGCCACGAAAATCTCCTCCCCGTATTTATATCATTGAATTTCAGTAAGTTCAAAGTGCGCAATTCGTCCACCTCGCACATCGGCAATCTTGCAGCGCGATATCTTTTTCCTATCGATGTTATATTTAAATCCAACTTAAAACTATCGGGAAATCCGTTTATTTGATTTGCCCAAGAGAGGATCTGCACCAGCTTAACCTCATGCAACACAATGGAGGCGCGAGGACGATCTCACCCGAACCCGTCCTTCGCCGAGATATAACAATGACCGGAAGGAGATAGTCATGGATGCTAAGTCTAGCGAAAACAGTGGTAAGTGTCCCGTCGCTCACGGCAGCACGCCGCGCGGACATTCGAACCGCGACTGGTGGCCCAGCCATCTGAACGTACAGATCCTTCACACCCACTCGTCGCTTGCCGATCCGATGGGCAAGTCCTTCGACTATGCCGAGGAGTTCAAGAAGCTCGATCTCGACGCTCTGAAGCAGGATCTCCACGCGCTGATGACCGATAGCCAGGATTGGTGGCCGGCCGATTTCGGCCATTACGGTGGTCTCTTCATCCGTATGGCCTGGCACAGCGCCGGCACCTATCGCATCACCGACGGTCGTGGCGGCGCCGGCATGGGCCAACAGCGTTTTGCTCCGCTCAACAGCTGGCCCGATAACGTCAACCTCGATAAGGCTCGCCGTCTCCTGTGGCCGATCAAGCAGAAATACGGCAACAAGATTTCCTGGGCCGACCTGATGATCTTGACCGGCAATGTCGCGTTGGAATCGATGGGCTTCAAGACCTTCGGTTTTGCCGGCGGCCGCGCCGACGTCTGGGAGCCGGAAGAACTCTATTGGGGGCCGGAAGGCACCTGGCTGGGCGACGAGCGCTATAGCGGCGAGCGTGAACTGGCAGAGCCGCTCGGCGCCGTGCAGATGGGTCTCATCTATGTCAATCCGGAAGGCCCGAACGGCAATCCCGATCCGCTCGCATCGGCGCGCGATATCCGCGATACCTTCGCCCGCATGGCGATGAATGACGAGGAAACGGTCGCGTTGATCGCCGGCGGTCACACTTTCGGCAAGACGCATGGTGCCGGTGACGCGTCCTTTGTCGGCATCGATCCCGAGGGCGGCGAACTGGAGGCCCAGGGCCTCGGATGGTCGAGCAAATTCAACAGTGGCGTTGGCCGCGATGCCATCGGCAGCGGTCTTGAAGTCACCTGGTCCCAGACGCCGACGCAGTGGAGCAACTACTTCTTTGAAAACCTCTTCGGTTTCGAGTGGGAGCTGACAAAGAGCCCAGCCGGTGCCCATCAGTGGGTCGCCAAGGATGCGGATGCCTCCGTTCCCGATGCATTCGACGGCGCGAAGAAGCATCGCCCAACCATGCTGACCTCCGACCTCGCGCTACGCTTCGACCCGATCTACGAAAAGATCTCGCGTCGTTTCCTCGAAAATCCGGCCGAATTCGCTGACGCCTTTGCCCGCGCCTGGTTCAAGCTGACCCATCGCGACATGGGACCGAAGGTCCGGTATCTCGGTCCGGAAGTGCCGGCCGAAGATCTGATCTGGCAGGATGTCATCCCGGCCGTCGACCATCCACTGGTCGATGATGCGGATATAGCAAGCCTGAAGGAAAAGGTTCTGGCGACCGGGCTTTCCGTTCAGGAACTGGTCTCGACCGCCTGGGCCTCTGCTTCGAGCTTCCGCGGCTCCGATAAGCGCGGCGGCGCAAACGGTGCTCGTATACGTCTGGAGCCGCAGAAGAACTGGGAAGCCAACCAGCCAGAACAGCTCGCCAAGGTGCTTGGCGTGCTCGAAGGCATTCAGCAGAGCTTCAATGCGGCCAATACGGCGGGCAAGAAGATCTCGATGGCTGACTTGATCGTGCTGGCTGGTGCTGCCGGCGTGGAAAAGGCCGCCAAGGCAGCAGGTCACAGCATCGTCGTTCCGGTCACGCCTGGTCGCGCGGATGCCTCGCAGGAGCAGACCGACGTTGCGTCCTTCGCCGCATTGGAGCCGCGTGCTGACGGGTTCCGCAACTACGTCAACACCGGGCGCATTCAGTTCCTCAAGGCTGAAGAAGCTCTCGTCGACCGGGCGCAGTTGCTGACCCTGACAGCGCCGCAGATGACCGTCCTGCTCGGTGGTCTGCGCGTATTGAACGCCGGTGCACCAACCCATGGTGTCTTAACCGACAAGCCGGAAGCACTGACGAATGATTTCTTCGTCAATCTTCTGGATATGGCGACAGTCTGGACTCCAAAGGCTGGCGAGACCGGCGTTTACGAAGGGCGCGATCGTCATTCGAACGAACTGAAATGGACCGGCACGCGCGTCGACCTCATCTTCGGTTCGCATTCGCAGCTTCGCGCTATCGCGGAAGTCTACGCCCAGTCGGACGCAAAGGAGAAGTTCGTCAGAGACTTCGTGACCGCTTGGGTAAAGGTCATGAACGCAGACCGTTTCGATCTGGTTTGATCATAAGATTATCGCCGGGCGAGATTTCTCGCCCGGTGTTTTCGCGCACCCGAGCGCCCACGGTTTTTAAGCTGAGAATTCCTAGCGGACGCTTGCCGTCGTCATGTCATCCGTCGACGCGCCGGTTAGGCCGGCATAAAGCGCCAGAGTTCCATGCAGCATGCCTGCCCACATCAGAATCGATACGGCAAACACCACGATCATATTGCGAAGACGAGACGACATTCGAACCTCTTGAATGAAGGCTCAATGTGCCATTTGAAAGTTTGCGCGACGTGAACCGAAATGGTTAGCAATAGCCGATGAAAATGCTGACAATTTCAGGAAACCGCATTCCGACCGTCATAATTTCCGCCGATATGAACCTTCTCAGCCGCTGTTTTTGCCGATGCTGTGATAGGTAAAGCCATGCGGCTCGACCTCATGAGCGCGATAGACATTGCGCAGGTCGACGAACACCGGTGTCGCCATGATCGTCTTCAGTCGGTCTAGATCGAGCGCCCGGAACTCGTTCCATTCGGTCACGAGAACCGCGACATCCGCGCCTTCGGCCGCCTCGTAAGGATCGGTCGCAAAATCGATCTCCATCATCTGACGTGCGTTGTCCATGCCCTCCGGATCGTAACCGGCAACGATCGCACCGGCATCCTTCAGCGTCTGGACGATGGCAATTGCCGGACTGTCGCGCATGTCGTCGGTATTCGGCTTGAAGGTCAGGCCGAAGACGGCCACCTTCTTGCCGCGTACATCGCCGCCTGCAGCTGCAATCACCTTGCGGCCCATGGCCCGCTTGCGGTTGTCGTTGATGGCGATCGTCGTTTCGATCAGGCGGACCGGGCTTTCGTAGTCCTGTGCGGTCTTGGCGAGAGCCAGCGTATCCTTCGGGAAGCAGGAGCCGCCATAACCGGGGCCGGCATGCAGGAATTTCGAGCCGATACGGCCATCAAGCCCGATGCCGCGCGATACGTCCTGCACATCGGCTCCGACCCGCTCGCACAGATCCGCAATCTCGTTGATGAAGGTGATCTTCATGGCGAGGAAGGCATTGGCCGCGTACTTGATCAGCTCGGACGTGCGGCGGCTGGTGTAGAGAATTGGCGCCTGGTTAAGGTAAAGCGGCCGATAGACTTCGTTCATCACCGGACGGGCACGCTCGTCGGAGATGCCGACGACGATACGGTCCGGCCGCTTGAAGTCCTCGATGGCAGCACCCTCTCGCAGGAACTCGGGGTTCGAGACCACGGCAAAATCCGCATCCGGATTACTCTCGCGAATGATCCGCTCCACCTCGTCACCGGTGCCGACCGGCACGGTCGATTTGGTGACGACAACGGTAAAGCCTTTCATCGCCTCGGCGATTTCCTTCGAAGCGGCATAGACATAACCAAGGTCGGCATGACCGTCGCCGCGGCGGGAAGGCGTGCCGACAGCGATGAACACGACATCAGCTTCGGCCACAGCCGGCGCAAGCTCGGTGGTGAAGGAGAGGCGGCCCGCCTTGACGTTGGTTTCGACCAGCGCATCGAGGCCCGGTTCGAAGATCGGGATGATGCCTTGCCTCAGCGCCTCGATCTTCTCTTCCGCCTTGTCGACGCAGATCACCTTGTGACCGAAATCGGCAAAACATGCCCCAGACACAAGCCCGACATATCCCGAGCCAACCATGACGATGCGCATAAAGCTGCCTTCCTATCAAATCATGCCAATCGACCGATAAGACTTTTCGCCGACAGATCGATGACACCGTAGCCGGCAACATAAGTACCGGCTACGCTTTTTGTCAGGGCAGTTATTACCCTCGTCCGAACTCATCGACAATGCGGATGATGTCGTCTTCCCCGAGATAGGAACCGGTCTGTACCTCAATCATTTCGAGCATGATCTTGCCGGGATTTGCGAGGCGGTGGACTTCGCCCTGCGGAATGTAGACCGACTCGTTTTCGCGCACGATCTTGATCTCGTCGCCAACCGTGACTTCCGCCGTACCCTTGACGCAGATCCAGTGTTCGGACCGGTGATGATGCTTCTGCAACGACAGCTTCTTGCCCGGCGTCACGAACAGCCGCTTCACCTGGAACCGGTCACCGTTGAGGATCGACGTATATCCGCCCCAGGGGCGATAGGAGGTCGGATGGGTCTGGGTCAGTGCTGCGGTGCCTTTGGTTGATCCGAGCAGCTTGACCAGAGAACCGACACTTTGGCTCTCATCGAGCTTGCCGACATAGACGGCGTCCTCGCTGGCGATGACGGCAACGCCATCCAATCCCTGAACTGCGAGATGGCTGGTGCGCGACATGACGAGCGAATTGCGGGTGTTGACGACCGTAGCATTTCCGAGCGCGACGTTGCCGTCGGTATCCTGCTTGCCGAGCTTCCATACGGCATCCCAGCTTCCCATGTCGGACCAGGAGAAGGAGGAGGGGACGACCGCAGCATTGGCGGTCTTTTCCATGATCGCATAATCGATGGAAATGTCGGTGGCCTTGCTGAACGCCTCTGCATCGAGCCGCACGAAGTCGAGATCGTTCTGCGCCTTGGCAACGGATGCAGCCGCCGCATCGGCAACGGCGGGCGCATATTTCTGCATTTCGGAGAGAACCTGTGCGGCGCCAAACATGAAGATGCCCGAGTTCCACAGGAAGCCGCCGGCACCCAGCATGGCAGCGGCCTTGTCGGCATCCGGCTTCTCGACGAAACGTTTCACAGCCTTGGCACCGTCACCGAGATCTTTGCCAACTTCTATATAACCGTAACCGGTTGCCGCTTCGGTCGGCATGATACCGAAGGTGACGAGCTTGCCAGCCTTGGCAGTCTTGAATGCGATGTCGATGGCTTCCTGATAGCTTTGGCCGGAGACGATCTCATGATCGGAAGCGAGAACCTGGATGATGGCGTCATCGCCGAATTTCTTCATCACGAAGGCGGCGGCAGCCGCGACGGCCGGCGCAGTATTGCGCGCGGTCGGCTCCAGCAGCACGCCGGAGAGCTTGATGTCCAGTTCGCGGGCCTGCTCGGCAACGAGAAAGCGGAAATCCTCATTGGTGATGACGACAGGCGCCTCGTAGTGGCTGCTGTCGGAAATGCGCTCCAGCGTCTTCTGGAACAGGCTGAGATCATCGGTGAACTGGATGAACTGTTTTGGCGCGCTCGCACGCGAAAGCGGCCAAAGACGCGTTCCCTTGCCACCCGCCATGATTACCGGAATGATCTTGTCAGTCATGCTTGCCCCGCCTTGTGCCGTTCTGTGTTCAGTGCCGGAATTGTCTTTAGATATTGCGTTCGGTCGCAAAGCGCCGGATCAGCGCCAGACCATCTTCAAGCAGCGCCGCAGCAGCCTCTTCCGTCGGTGCCTCGACATAGCAGCGCATTTCGGGTGCATTGCCCGATGGACGCAGATGGATGATGCGACCGTCCTCAAGGGTGACCCTCAAACCGTCGATATCGCTTTGCTTTGAAACTTTGCCGATCGGCGACAGGAACGTCTCGAGGTTCTTGTCCGATTGCCTGAGATATTTCATCAGTGCGGAACTCGTCTCGATCGGAAAATTTTCCAGCCGGTCCGCCATGGCAACCGGCATCCGGAAATCTTCTGCCAGTTGCGAAAGGCGCAGTTTCTTTTGCGCGGCAAGCCAGAGAGGCGCCAATACGGGAAGAAAGCTGTCGCGTGTCGGCAGCGGACGGATCGATCCGCTCGACAGGGAGAAGGTGGAGGCTGTCAGCAGGCCGCCATTGGCCTCGAACCCCATGACCTTCTCATGCCCCGCTGCCAGTGCCTCGCTCATGCCGGCAATGACGAAGGGAGAGCCCACCCGCGTGCGAACCACGCGAAAGCTGCCGTTCGCCTCGATGCCGGAATTGGATGTGACCGGTGTCACGACCACGTCTGCGCCGAGGAAGAGGGAGGAGATCAGTCCGAGCAGGTCGCCGCGTACCGGCTCGCCGGTTTCATCGGACAGGAGAGGGCGGTCTCCGTCGCCATCGGCTGAAACGATAGCGTCCAGACCGTGTTCACGAACCCATTGGCGCAGCGACGCGATCGTCTCCGGTGAAACCGCCTCCGTA
Source organism: Aliirhizobium wenxiniae (assembly GCF_014201355.1). Taxonomy (GTDB): domain Bacteria; phylum Pseudomonadota; class Alphaproteobacteria; order Rhizobiales; family Rhizobiaceae; genus Neorhizobium; species Neorhizobium wenxiniae. The sequence goes on along the minus strand of NZ_JACHEG010000002.1, from coordinate 122,727 downwards.
TCGACCGGAATGAAATCCTCCGAAAATCCGAGTTCGACAACCTCGGCCCCGTAGTGCCGGATCGCTTCGACCAGCAGGTCGCGTGCGACGGTCGAATGCTGATAGACGCCGATTTTCAATCCGGTGAGCGCGCCGGCCGGCAGGATGGATAAAACACGCTTGGCAAACAGCGCATTCGCAGCATCGCTTTTGTCGGGTGCCGTGCCAGGCGTTGCATCGATCTCGGCATCACCCAGTTCGGTGGCGATCGCCGAGATCTGCAATTCGTCCTGTTTGTCGATTTCGCCGTCCGCGCGATAGAACTTGATGCCGTTACGATCGGCCGGAATATGGGAACCGGTGATCATCAGCGAAGCAGCGCCGGTCTCCAGCCCATAAAGTGCAAGCGCCGGTGTCGGCAGCGCTCCGCAATCGAGCGGGACCAATCCCGCGCGCTCCAGCGCACCTATGCAGGTTGCGGTGATGGATGGGCTGGAAGGGCGGAAGTCACGTCCGACCAGAATATGATCTCCGGTCTTTGCAAGACCGCTTCGAATCAGGTGGGTCGCGAATGCCTGTGCATAAAGTGCTGATGCACGCCCTTCGAGATCGGTAACCAGGCCTCTCAGTCCGCTCGTGCCGAATTTCATCGCCAATCCATTATATTGTAAGCCTCGTCTACTTAGACGATACGCTCAGATTTTGCCCGACTTTCAGAAAATATATTTAACGCCCGAACTCGGCGACAGTTATCGGCAGAATACCCGCCGCCAGCAGATTCAGCCTGAAACCTGCTTCGCAAAGCGGATGATAATGTGCTTGGCGCGATTATTAAGGCTTGGGACAGTTGGATGCCAACCCATGCTCAAAACCCGTTGCCGCCCTTGATTTCGGAGTAGACGGTTCCCGCCATGATTGAAATATCCATCCACAGAGAGAAGTTTTGGACATAGTGGAGGTCGCAGGCAATGCGTGCCCTTGCCTTGGAGGCACGATCGGTCGGTCCTCTGAGGCCGCGCATCTGGGCAAGGCCAGTCATGCCGGGGCGCATTGTGTGCCGATCGTGATAGTCCGGCACGAGTTCTTCATAGGGTATGCCGGCCGCAAGCATCCCGACAGCGTGGCAGCGAGGACCGACAAGTGACATGTCACCCTTCAGCACGTTCAGCAATTGTGGCAGTTCGTCGATATTCAGGCGCCGTATGACCCGTCCCACTCTGGTGATGCGTGGATCATCCCGAACGGTCTGAGCAACTCCGGAGTGGTCGCATTGTTCGACATACATGGAGCGGAATTTATAGATCCTGATAAGCTTGCAATCTTTGCCCCATCGGTTCTGCCTGAAGGAAACCGGACCTTTACTCTCAATCTTGATGAGTAGGCAGACAGTCAGCAGCACCGGTGCCAGAATTACCAGAGCACTGGCCGAAATTATGACGTCGATGAACCTTTTGGCCACGAAATGCCAGTAAATCCTGGTCCGCAGCTGGTTCAACCCCAATTGCGATGTCGCGCTATTGGGAGATAATGTTTCGGGTCCGTCCAACTGTAGGATATTCACCGGATTCACCGCACAAGTATATTATGGATCAACTTTATATTGATCTAATAGCGCACAACTATCGCGCTGTCAGCGAAGAAATTAAAAAAAGGTTAAATACGATGCCCGTTGCGATGTATATGCACGCATGTGGGCTGCACTTAAGTGAGCAATCCCAAGTAATGCCGGTCGATTCGTGCCTGTTTATAGTGGGTTAAGGCGCATCCATCTCTCTCCTAGATGCGCGGTTTGCGTGCGCCTGTACCGTCCGTACGCCTTTATTTGCGGGAGTTGTTGTGCGAATTTGCATTAACGCTGGGCGAGAAATGGTGCAACTTAGGCGTTATTGTTCGGAAGGTGGCCCGTTACCACATGTAAAATATGAACCCGATGACGAGTGCCCACATCGCCAACGAGATACTGAAAACCAGGAGATAATTTTTAAAACGCCGTGTCATGATTCTGATCATGCCTCGGCTTTGGCGATGGTTAAAACGCTGTCAAAGCATATGGTTTATGCTTCTTTAATTTCAGCTGGCGCCGAACGCGCTGTTTCGGGAATGTGCATTGAAACAATACGACATGCCTGTGGATGAGCGTTCCTGATCGCCTTTTCGACTGGCAGTTCTGGGGGAGGGGCGAGTTCCTGAGGCGGAGCAGATCGGGCTGTCTCAATCGGCTGGCCGAATTCTTGCAGAAGGTAAGGATCGCAAAGGACGGCGTGGCGCTTTTATCACGATCGCCAAGATGGTTCGTTGCAGCTGCTTTCGGCTTTCATGGTGATGCACACGGGTTTTTTAAGTGTATACAAAAAATGCTTTGCTCTACTGTCGTCTATGCTTTCGTTACATCGGTGTATTCGATACAAGCTCACGTCTGCAAACCTCGTGGCCGACTGTATGAATGCTGATTTCGATCTTGCTGGCGGGCGCGGGAGCTTATGAGCTGTCTGGATGTCTATTGCGACAGCGACCGGGCGCATGGCTAAGGGGCCTGAGGAGATGATGTCGGAACTTTCGCTGGAACGCACCGGCAGCAAGGGGCTGCGCTACATGCTGGTTCTGCTGTTCTGGGGGCCGATCGTGATCGGGCTCCTGAATTACGGTGCCGTCGAGATCCAGACGGTCGCGCTAATGGTCGTGCCGGTGTTCTTGATGATCGCCGTTGTGTCGATCGTAAACGGCATATCGGAGCGAACCAGGGTTGCCTTGGTTTCGGCTCTGGTTCTGATCATCATGGCTTTTGCGTGGGTTGCGCTGCAGGCGATGCCCCTGCCTTCCGCTTTGTTTGCGCAGCCTGCTTGGCAGGATGTTGCCGGCATCGCGCCCTCCGGCAGCGCGAGCATATCGCTTGCGCCAGGAGACGATTGGCCCTCTGCCTTGCGGATCGCCCTGCCGCTCGGAATATTTATGCTCGCCTTGCTGTTGTTCGACACTGATGATCGTGCAGTTGGAGCTGTCAAAGCCCTTGCGGTATCAGGCGGAATCGTTTCTGTCTTGTCTATCCTCCAATTCGAGGTTGCGCCGGATGCCTTGCTCTTCTGGCCCAAGATTGCCTATCTGGATAGCCTCACCGGCTTTTTCGTCAATCGAAATACCGCAGCCACCTACTTTGGTCTGATCCTCCTGCTGAACCTCGCCTTGCTTCTTCACGCGCTAGGTGATCCGGGGATCGGTTTTGCCGATTTGCGACGCTGGTGGTACCGCGACAGCAAGTGGCGAGCGCTTGGTTATGGGCTGTGGTTTTCGACCTCGCTGATTGCGCTCATGCTGACTAAATCTCGCGCTGGTCTTCTTTCCTGTCTCTTTGCAATAACCTGCCTCCTTGTACTCCGGCTGTTCCGCCGGTCTAAAAGACAAAGAGTAGGACGGCCGTCTTCTGCACCGCGCATTGCGCCATGGCTGAAGCGCAGCCTCCAATTGGTCGCCATCGTGCTGATCTTGTTCCTGGTGCTTCAGATTTTCGGCGGCAGAACATTGTTGCGGGCGGAGGCGCAGGGGGTGGGCGATAGTCGTTACTGTGTCATGCCGGGCATCTTGTCTGCGGTTGCCAACCAGTTTCCGTGGGGGGCGGGTCTTGCAAGCTTCGAGGATGTTTTTCCCGGTTACCGCGATCCGGCCTGTGGCCTCTATGGTATTTGGGGCCGGGCGCATAACTTCTATCTGGAGGGAATTTTTACATTCGGCCTGATGTTTGTGATGATGGCGATGGTAGCATTTCTGATGTTGCTCCGCTTTTTCTGGATCGGCTTGCGACAGCGGCGTGGGCTGCGCTTTGGGCCAGAGATAGGCCTTTCTGCCCTTTTGCTTGTCGCCATTCATTCGGCCTTCGACTTTTCACTGCAGATCTCGGGGATGGCTGTCATCGTCGCGGTCCTGCTGGCGCCACTTGTAACAATCAGCCTGAACCCGCCAGGCAAATCATCGTCGGCACGATATCCGTGATGGTTGTGAAGAGCGGCAATATCAATCCTTAGTTTTTCTTGTCGAGAATTGAGGACTGTTATTTTTCGGTGTTTTCCTGTTGAGTTACTGACAGAAAATCTGCTGCCGCTGCGATCAGGAATAAAGAGGATGCCTGTTAACTAATCTTCTGAACATTTCATCGCCCAGTTATTGTGCGGGATTAACTTAAGCGTAACCATTCGTTATTCGTGTATTTGTAATATGTTGCGAGGGCGCAACAGCTCGTCGGCAAGAACTACTTGTTTCAAATTGGTCGGGGCAACTGGTCTGGCCAGAGCGGCTGGTTCATGCATATTGGCGGCGGGTTTCAGGGGATAAAAAGTGAAAATCAAAGCCGCCGCTACTTTCCTAATCATGTCGACGACGGCATTGACGAGTTGCACATCCTTGCCGAGCTCCGGCCCGGCAGTGAAAGATGTCGAGTCACAGGCGACGGCGAGGGTAACCTCTGCGAAAAAACCGCAGGCTGTTGGCATCGACTATGCTTTGGTCGATCTCAACAAGACCGTCCTGAATTTTGTCCAGTCGGCAACCGCCACCTCGCTCGTTGGTGGTTTCGGTGGTGGGCGTGGTGGCGCCCCGAGCCTGCCCCTCGGTGTCGGTGACATCGTTCAGGTTTCCATTTTTGAATCGCAATCTGGCGGTTTGTTCATCCCCAACGACGCAGGCAGCCGTCCCGGCAATTATGTAACTCTTCCGCAGCAGACGATCGACCGCGATGGCACGTTGAGCGTTCCTTATGCCGGCCGTGTTCGTGCTGCTGGTCGCGCTGTTGAAGATGTCCAGCGTGACATTGAAGACGTTCTCGCTAACCGCGCGATCGAGCCACAGGTAGTCATAACGAAGGTTGAAAGCCGTTCGGCGCAGGTCTCCGTTCTCGGCGACGTTCGCACTCCGTCAAAGATCGAGCTTACGGAAGCCGGCGAACGCATTCTTGATGTCCTGTCGGAAGCCGGTGGCCTGAGCGCGCCGGGCGTCGAAACTTATGTGACGCTGCAGCGTCGCGGCAAGTCTGCGACCGTACAGTACGATCATCTCGTGGCGACGCCGTCTGAAAATATCTATGTTGCTCCCGGCGATACGATCCTCGTTGATCGCGAGCGCCGTACTTATCTGGCCTTCGGCGCATCCGGCCTGAATGGTCGCTTCGATTTCGAGGAGTCGAACCTGACTTTGGGTGAAGCCCTCGGCAAGGCCGGCGGGCTTCTTGATGCCCGGGCTAACCCGGCTCAGTTGATGCTCTATCGCACTGTGGAAAAGAGCTTCCTGTCCAAGCTTGGTGTAGATACGGCGAAGTTTACGGGAAATACCGTCCCCGTTATCTTCCGAGCCAATCTTCGTGATCCCGGTGCGTTCTTCGCGGTACAGAAGTTCCCGATGCAGGACAAGGACGTCATTTACGTATCGAATTCCGACTCCGTGGAAGTCCTGAAGTTCCTGGAGATTCTGAATGCTGTCACGTCGACTGCTTCCGGCGTAACGTCCGATGCAGTATCCACGCGTGATGCTATTCGGGACTTAAACTGACGTAAATATTGGGTTTCTATCGTTATTAACTTTGGCTTAACCTTTAACTTGATCGTGGCATGTATCCGTGCAAAAGCTGCAGTCGAAGTGCCCAAGGTGGAGAAGTATAATGCGTGCTCGTTATATCAATAACATCACTAAAATCGCCGCTGCAGGTGCGATTATCTCAGCAGTATTTGGAATTGCTGGCGCCAGTGCTCAGACAAGCGCTCCGGCTGCAGGTTGTTTCGTTGAGCCGGCCAAGCTGCCGAACGCCGATATTCAGGCCTTTCTCGATGCTCCTGATGCATTGCTGACCCAGTTTCCATCCGGTGGCCTCACTCTTTCCAGCCAAGTGCGCTCTCTTGCCGGTTCCAGCGCCGATGCGCTTGCGCCGCTTCTGGCTCTTGCCAAGCAGGCCAGCCCATCCCAGGCCGCCGCGATCGGCGCCGGTCTCGCGCGCGTGGCTCGCTCATGCGTTGCAGCCGATCCTGAATATGTTGCCCAGATCCAGGCCGCAATTGCCGATGTCGAAGTGGCCGGGCTTGAGACGGCATTTACTTCAGGTCTGAATGAAACACAGACCGCGGCGCTCGGTGGAGGCGCTGCTGGTGGCGCTGCGGCGGCTGGCGGCGCATCTGCGATCGGCGGAGGAGGGGCCTCCGATGGTGGTGCCGGCACTTCCGGTGACGGCTCGACTTCAACGCCGACGAGCGTGCAGACCTTCAGTCTGCGAAACGTTACTTATAGCGGCGACATAAGCTGCTCCACTCCGAACTGCTAAGCCATCCCATATCGAGGTCGTCAATTGCAGCTCCATAACCGGGACTTTCAGAGAAACTGGCGGGTTGACGACACGGATGACGATAAATCGCCCCGTGGCATAGACTTCGAGGCGATTTTCGCAATAGTCCGCCGGCAATGGTTGGTTGTTGCCGTTTGCATTGCTGTGGCGCTTGCTCTCGGCGTCGTGAACATCATCACCGCCGTGCCGCTTTACACTGCGAGCACAAAGATCCTGATCGACCGCGGTAACAGCGAGGTCGTCCAGCAGCTTTCCACCATCGGCGGTGTTACCGATGACGAGCCGACTGTCCTCAGCCAAGTTGAGTTGCTGATGTCGGATACCGTGGCTCTGACCGTGGTGGACAAGCTCGACCTGTCGAATGATCCGACATTCATGACGGCAAGACCCTCGTTGATACAGACGATCATGGGAACCGTGCGGTCGCTGGTAACTGTGACCGGTTGGCTTGGGTCCAAACCGGCTGACATCCCGACAAGCGAGGAAAAGCGCCGCGCGGCCGCTGATGCAGTCCTTGCCAATATGAGTGTGATGAGGGTCGATCGCACCTACGTTCTCGAAGTAAGCTACAGGTCTCCATCTGCGGATATGGCAGCGCGCGTCGCAAACGCGATCGGTGACTCTTATCTCGTCGACAAGCTGAATTCGAAATATGATGCGACGCGTCGTGCAAGTGATTGGTTGCAGGATCGCATTGCGGAACTGCGCCAGAAGGCGCTCGACTCCGATCTCGCGGTTCAGAAATTTCGCGGCGAGCATGGGCTCGTTGCTGCTGGTAGCGTGCTTATGTCTGATCAGCAGTTGTCGGAACTGAACAGCGCGCTGATCGTCGCTCAGTCCGATACGTCGAAGGCTCAGGCACGTCTTGAGCGCATCGAAAATATCATTGCATCGGGCCAGTCCGATGCAATGGTGACTGATCTACTCGACAATCCTGTCGCTAATGAGTTGCGGCAGAAGTATCTTGCTGCATCCAAGCGTGAGACGGAGATTTCCGACCGGCTGGGCTCGAGCCACATTCAGGCTGCTCGCCTGCGTAGCGAAATGGCCGAGTATCAGAGGCAGATGTTCGCTGAACTCAATCGTATCGCCGAAAGCTACAAGAGCGATCTCGATGTTGCCATTGCCCGCGAGAAGAACCTGACGCAATCTGTTAGTCAGGCGACGGGCGTGAGCGCAACCGCCAACCTGACCCAGGTTCAGTTGCGTGAACTAGAGCGCGAGGCCGAGACCTACAAGAACCTGTATCAGACTTTCCTGCAGCGATATCAGGAAGCAATCCAGCAACAGTCTTTCCCTGTTACCGAAGCGCGCATTATTACCAATGCAGTTCCGCCTGCAGGCCCCAGCCATCCGAAAAAGCCTCTAACTCTTGCACTTTTCTTCCTTCTGGGGGCTGCTGCGGGTGCGAGCGTTGGAGGCTGGAGGGAATATCGGGACCGGTTCTTCCGCACCGGAAAACAGGTCCAGGATTACCTGGGCCTTGAATTCCTCGGCATGACGCCGCTTGTTGTGAATGCTGCAGGTCGTGCCAAGAGCGATGTCCAGCAGAAGCCGGGGCTCATTCAGAAGACAAGCCCGCTTGTGACTTATGTGGTTGAGCACCCGTTGTCACCGTTTGCCGAAACTCTCAGAAGCGCAAAGATTGCGGCAGATCTTCGTTTCTCGGATAAGCCCTGTAAGGTGATCGGCGTCGTGTCGTCACTGCCGGCCGAAGGAAAGTCTGCAATCTCGATCAACTTCGCCGAACTTCTTGCTCGCCAGGGCAGCAAGACGCTTCTGATCGATGCTGATCTTCGCAATCCGGGTACTACGCGAGCCATTGCACGTCATGCCGATGCAGGCTTGCTGGAAGCGCTGCTGGACGGCCAGGATCTGGATCGCCTGCTCTTGAGCGACGATGCAACCGGCCTGTCGGTATTGCCGGCGGTAGTGCGTCAGAGAACGCCGCACTCTTCCGAACTGCTGGCCTCGTCAGGCATGCGAGGGCTGCTGAAGAAGGTGAGCGAACAGTACGATTATATTGTTGTCGATTTGCCGCCGCTCGGCCCTGTCGTGGATGCGCGCGCAATTGCGGATCGCGTCGATGGCTTCATCTTTGTGGCGGAGTGGGGTGCGACAGCGCGACGGGTTGCGATCGAAGTCCTCAATGCAAATCCGCAGGTGCGGGACAAATGCATCGGTGTGATCCTCAACAAAGTCGATCAGGATCGATTGAAGCTGTACCACGACTATGGCTCCAACGATTATTACTACTCCCGCTACTCCCGCTATTATCACGAGTCTAGTTAAACCACATGCATCGTGGAAGAAGCCCTGCGCTTGTCGGCATCCTCCTCGCGCTGTCGATCTTTGTCTTGTGGCTTTCCGCGACACAAATCGCACGTTTTGTCCGCTTCGGTGCTCTTTTACCGATGGCTCACCGCCTTGAAAGCGGCACGCCAACGGCAACGCAGGCGGTCAGGGAGCTGGTTCCTGTTGCAGAGGGTGTACGGGAAGCCGGCATCTGTCAGGGGATATTCGTCAAAAGCGGTTACACCATTTTGCTGGCGGAGCTGGAGACTGAAAACCAAGATACCGGTTATGATAGCTGGGTAATGGCCATGGAGCGAGCCGAAGCCTTTGGTCGCCACGCACTAGGTTGTTTGCCCACGAATGGGGACTTCTGGCTTAAATTGGCCAGATTGCATCAGGCGACCGGCGAACAGCCGAGCGAGATGCTTCAGTTTCTGAATAATTCCCAGCTCTACGCACCGGCGGAGCCCCAGGTTCTGGCTGCGCGTTACGCTTTCTATGGACATCTTACGGAGGCAAGCCTGCAACTCGTCGGCGAAATTATTGCCAATGATGTCCGGGCGATATGTTCCGCCAGTGGCAATGATATGCGTCGTTTTCTGGATCCGCCTTCGCAGGCCGTTCAGCGCGTCATCAACGACGTGCAGCCCCAGTGCGTTATTCCAAGGAAACCGGTCTGAAGCCAGGTTGGCAGGCGCCGGCGCCACCGGGTCAAAAACTTACAGACCTACCCGAAGCTTGAAATCGGCGAGCGGGCGTTAAAAGTCGTCAGATGTCGTACCACAGGCGAGGATTGTCACCCGACTGGATCTTGATCCATTTCAGATCCGTCTGGTTCCAGGTCCTGACCGCCGAGGTCCTGTTGTCGAGCACCAAATCTCCCTCTGATGTGCGAACGACAAGTACGGCATGGCCTTCGCCGGCGCGGGTTTTAGCAACTGCGATGCGAAGGCTTCTGGTCGGCCATCCGGCTTTGATCAGTTGATGACGTTTTGTCAGCGCAAAGTCTTCACAGTCGCCGGATGTGACGTCCTGTGCCCAAACATCGTCGCCGTCATCGTCATTCTGCGCGATGATCGTTCTGTTCACCGTGGAGTTGATGCGCAGCAGTTCGGCCCGTAGCGCAGGGGTCATTGAGACTTCCGCATCGCCGCGGCCAGCATCGCAGCTTCCGCTATTGTCCTTGCAGAAGCGCACAAAAGCGAAGGGTGCCAGGGTAAACTTTGTCGCCGTGATAAACTGGCTGGGAGGCGCGCTGCGCAAAGGGCGCGCAAGTCCCGCGGCAGGGCCGGCGAAAGCGCTACCCACACCGAGGGCCGATGATATCAGCAAAGCAGCCAGAACAGTCTTGGCAAGCATGATGCTCTCCGACGAAAAGTACCTGGGATCGTTATGTGATCCCGCCTTCTCAAGGGTGTACCACCTGCGATTTTCTGTCTGTTTAAGTGCAATGCTCGAATTTTAGCGAACGGTTGCTAATCGTATCAATTCGGACCGGGCCAATACGTGGAACCGAATTTGCGAGATACTACTCGTCCGGCTCAAACCATGTCGGCTTCAATACGATAAGCCCAAGGACAATGGGAACCATGATCGCCGCACCGAGCCGCTGTGGCCACCCGCGCAAATTCGATCCTGCCTTCTTTTTATTGCCGTCAGCGGATGCTCTTTCGAGGTGAAACACCGCCATTGATGCCTCCCAATATTTTTATTAGTAAATAATAATGTAATTGGCGGTCACAATCAATGGATGCGCGTTTCTTCCGCACCTGCAATATATTGATGGTAAACAACGACCTGTCCGGCCCGATATATGGTATGCCAGAGACAGGCATATCGTTGGGCAAACCCGTTCAGGATTTGCGGCAGAGTGCTATGTAGTCGTCCGCGATAGTATCCCAGCGAAGCGTGTCAGCGATCTTGATGGCACCATCTTCGGCCTTTTGTCGCCATGCGCTCAGGTCTTCCCCGCGGAACTCGATGATAGCTGCGGCGATACTTTCAGGCGTCACAGCATCCTGTATCAGCTGGCCAGCCAGCCCTCGCTCGAAAAGCTCATCAATACCGCCTGATCTCGTGCCGATCACTGGCCTTGCCGCAAGTGCGGCCAGAACTCCGACGCCGCTCTGGGAGTTGAAATTCTGATAGGCGAGCATGAAACAGTCGACTGTCGCGATGAGGTCGGGAAGTGCTTCATCCGGCAGGAAGCCTTCTCTGACATCGAAGCCGGCAGGGTCTTCCGCAATGGCCGCAAGGCATTCATCCCAATAGCCAGGCTCCTGTTTAAGCGGCTCGCCTGCAAGCACAAGTGTCACATCCGATCCGGCACGACGCGCCAGAGTGACCCCCTGAATGACCTCAAGCACGCTTTTGTTCCGCCTCAGCGAACCGAAGATGAGCAGTCGGCCGGAGCCGGGAAGCGGGGTCGCCTTGCCAAGCGTAAAGGGACCGTGTGGGATCACGTGAATTTTGCTGTCACGAATGCCGAAATCTTCGATCAGCGCGTCTCTCGCCGCAGGCGTCAGCGTGACCAGCATCGTCGACAGACGATATGATAGCGCATGGGCGCCGCGTTCGATCCCGCGAAGTGCTTTGGGAAGTGCCCAGGCGTGTGGTTGCGCGTCGTGCACAATGAAGATCACTTTCGCGCCCGTCAGGCGCAGGATGGCAAGCATTGGCAGCGTGAAGAGCAACGGCTCAGGAATCGTGAAGATGAAATTGCGTGTTGTGAACCTGAGCTTCAGGACGGAAAAGACGCTAAGCCCGATGCGGGAGAGGGAAGCGACGATCCTCTTGATCTTGGGGTGGTCTCCCACAAGTTCGCGCGGCTGGGCGATGCGGCTAAGATTAGGATGTCTGGGATCACGTTCAGCGGGATCTGCAAGTGGCGCGACGAAGGCGATGGTTGCACCTTGCTCGGCAATCGCTTGAGCCAGCATCTGGGCAACCCATGCGGCACCTGATCTCCAGGCCTTGGTCATCAGGCAAATCTCAGGCATGCAGGTCCTCGGCAATAGGGTTCAATTAGACTTGGGTTTATATCGCTGCGATCTTCAATGTCTTGAAATTAGGGCAGGGTTGGAATGAGAAACCCGTGCAGCGCCTGATCAGCTCGGGCTCGCGGCAGAGCTCGTCTGCACGGAAGTCTGGAGGCGTGACGGTGTGGCCTCCACCGGCGTGATCCGATGTCCGAACCGCTTGCGAAGCCCCATGATGGGCTTCTCAAGCAGATAATAGGACAGGATGGCAAAAACGAAGGCGATCGCGAATTCAACCCAAGAAATGATTGCATGGGGTAGCAATTCGAGCCACGCCGAAAAGAAGAAAACGACGGCTCCATGCCACACATAAAGCGAATAGCTCAAAGCCCCGACCCAGATCATAACCGGAAGATTGAGGACGCGGTTGAAAAGCGGAACCGGCTTGGCGAAGATAACCGATGCCAGGATCGGCATGAGCGCAAGGCCTTGGAAGGTAAACCGCCACGTATTCTGGAAATAGCTGTCGCGAAGGGCAAAGGTTGCCAGCATGATGGCCATCGAGACGAAGAACACGGACCTTCTGGTCATGAACGTGATCAGGCGGCGGCCCCAGTCAAACTCCGGCAGACATGCAAGGATCGCGCCGAAGGCGATGGAATCGAACCTTGTTTCTGAGCGCTGGTAGAGTTCGAGCGTATTGACGATGCCCGGCTCGTTATAGGCATAGATGAGCCGCAGGCAGAGCGCGATCACGCAGATCGCCAAAGCCAGCATCAGCATTTTCCTGGCCTCACCCCGCATCAGAACCAGTGCGAGCGGAGCAAAAAGATAGAAATGCTCTTCCACCGATAGCGACCAGAGTATCCCGACGGGCAGCGTCAGCGGGTAACCCATGTGATCGTAGTGGATGATCAGATAATTCACGAAGTAGAAAAAGACAGACGCGACTTCCACCGGGACGACAGGCTGTCCGCGAAGCATCATGGTGGTCGCGGTGACGCCGACATAGACGATGAGGACCGGATAGAGGCGCAGCACTCGGCGGATGTAGAAGTTTTTGAGGCTGATACCGCCCGAATTCTTGTTCTCGGCCAGCAGCAGTCTTGTGATCAGGAAGCCACTGAGCACGAAGAAGACCTTCAGACCGATCGCGCTTATTCCGACAAGGCTTGAAGGAAGCAGCATGTGGCCAATCAGGACCAGCAATATGCTGCATCCACGTACGCCGTCGAGGGAAGGGACATTTCCGGAGCGTGCTGGCCATTCCGCAGGTGAAAGATGCAGTCTGCCAGTCATATTTGGCGTGCCCCGAGATTAAAATCGTGAATATATTTCAATGGCCAAAATAACACGGAAGGATGCCGCACCCTCTTCAGTCTTCAGGCTCACATATCACGACTACACTAAATCATAATGCGGGGATACGACAGTAGTGTCGTCGAAGGCGTTGAATATATGGTTAGCGGTGGAAAAGGCCTCATCAGAATAACCGGCTTCCGGGGAAGAGAAGGTTTCGTCGCTGAAATTCGTTCCTGCCTGATCGTCGAATGCAAAGGCATACATGTGGGGGGCGGTTTCGCCGCCCGGCGCTGCGCTTTCGAAATAGGTGGCATCGACGCTGTCGCCGGCCACGAGGAAGCTCATCGAACCGGAACCGTCATTGGAATGACTGTCGAACGTGGTGTACGCGACGAGCTTCCAGGATGCATCATAGAGGCTGGTCGATGACGGGTGATCCTGCTGCTCGGCTGTGAAGACCTGAACCTCGTGTGTTCCGTCATCGTTATCCGTTTGGATCTTCGAAATCTTGCCATCCGCGTCATAATCGGTGCGGGACTGCAGCTTCCAGTCGACATAGACCTCGACCTGTCTGATGTCGTCTGTACCTGGAACGAAACTCGTGAGGGTGTTAAGGCCGTTCTCGCCAGCGACGTTCACAACCGTCGTCCGGCCGAGGTCATCGAAGTAGCTGACGCTGACGAGCTTCCATGAGGCATCATAGAGGGTCGTGGATGTCGGATGATCCTGCTGTTCGGGCGTGAAGGTCTGAACCTCATGCGTGCCTTGGCTATGATCCGTCTGGATTTTCGAAATCGAACCGTTCTCGTCGTAGTTGGTGCGGGACTGCAGTTTCCAGTCGATATAGACCTCGACCTGCGAAACGGCACTGGTGCCGGGAACGAAACTCGTTAGCGTATTGACGCCATTGTCTCCGGCAGCATTGATGATGCTCACCTGACCATTATCGTCGAAATAGGTGACGCTGATTAGCTTCCAGGATGCGTCGTAAGCGGTGGTGGAAACGGGGTTGGCCTGGTGCGTGTCGTCATAGGTTTCGATCATGCGGCTGCCGTCTGCTTCGACATGTTCGACTGTGGTGATGAGCCCCTTGGCGTCATAGGCATATTGGACCGATGAGACCACCACGCCATTTTCGATGATGATGGTGGAATCCACGAGCGCGGAACCCGGTGGCGCATATGTGCTCGTCGTCTGCCCGGCCTCGTTATAGGTGGTAAGCGAGGCGAGCTTTCCTTCTGCCGTTAGATGTTGCGACTGCGACAGCGCATCGCTTCCGCTCTTGTAGGAGGTAATCGTGCGGCCGCCATCGGCCTCGTAGGAAACCTGGCGCGTTGGATATCCCTTGGAATCGTAGCTTGTCGTACCCGAAACCGTCCAGTTCGCCGCATATTCGGTCACGGATTGGATAATGCCGGTCTTGGTGTTGAAGGTTGAAAGGTCGTGACTGCCGTCTGCATTGTCGACCTGCCGCCCGGTCAGGTTTCCGGAGGCATCGAAACTGTCGCGGCTGACGAGCGCCCATGAGCTGTTATAGACCTCGATCTTGGCCAGAACGCCATTTTCGTAGGTCTCGCTGATATGCTGTCCGTCGATATGCTCGGTTACATAATTCAGGCTGCCATCCGCGTGATAGCTGGTCTCCTGATAGGCTTCATGGGCGCCGGGCTCATAGTGCTTCTCGATCGTGATGCCGGCCGCATCGGTGACGCTGTCCTGAATGCGTTCGTGATCGGAATTGTAGACCGTTTCGGTCGCCGGGTAGGCCTTGCCAGCCTCGCCGTAAACGGTGACCGTTATGCCTCCATCGGCCGCAATGACAGCCTTTGAGCTCAGGTTGCCATCGGCATCGAAAATGCTGCGAGACAAAAGCTCGCCGTCCTTGGTGAGGAGGTCGCTGAGCGTGACTGTTTTGCCGTCCTGGGCGTAGACATCGTGACGGACGGTGCCGTCCTTGAGGACCGTCTCTGCAACGACCGCACCGGTATATTTCTCCAGTACGTCCATTTGAGGCACGTCCAGAACGCCGAGGTCAGGCTGTACGGTGTAGATATATGTCGGGTTGGCCGTTCCCGCGACCCAGTAGGATGCGGAGGTCCAGACGTCGTCATTGGCCTGCAGATAAGCCATCATCTTGTCGAGTGCTTCGAGCGCCTGCGGATTGTCCGCCACCCCGAATTCGCCCAGATAAAGCGAAACACCGTTTGCGCGTGCCCATTCGGTAATGGCCGTCAGTCGTTCCACGCCGATATCCGCCGAAACCACCCACTCATGCTGGCCGGAAGTATCGTCGAGATACTGGTGGACCTCGATTGCGTAGTTGTTGGCGGGATCGACGATGGCGCCCTCGGCGCCGATAATCTTGGCATTGTCGCCGCTCATCCAGCTCCACGCCCCGGTCCAGCCGATGCCCGGCACCAGCACTTGCTGGGTGGCGCCGGTCTCGCGAATGGCAGCGATCGCAGCATTGCTGATGGAAAGCCAGTCGCTGGCATTCTCCTGCTGCGGTTCGTTCATCAACCCGAAGCGAACGTTGCTGTCATCCGCAAATTCGCTGGCGATCTTGCTCCACAGGTCGACGAATGACGAGACCGGGACCTCCGGGCTGCCAATCAGCTCGTCGTTGTATTTTCCGTAATTGTGAACGTCAAGGATGACACTGATGCCTTGCGAGGCCGCATAGTCGACGACCTCGTGGATGCTCTTGAGAAGATCGGCGTTGAGGGGGCCACCAAGCGAACTCTGCATCGTCTCCCAATTGAAGGGCAGTCGGATGTTTGTGAAACCTTTGGAGGCGAAATAGTCGATCTGCGATGTGGTTGGTACCATGTAGGTGCCATCGAAGACCCAGTCTGCTCCCCAAAGATTAATGCCAAGATCCATCGTCGATACCCCTTTAAAATATGGGGATGTTTTACGGATCCGCTTTCACTTTCAGGCAAAAATAAAATTTAGAATTTTATCTATCTGGTCTTTATTCGGGTATTTGCGCGGTTTTATCTCAGGAGATGCACGGAGATGGTAAATATATACTGTCTAGCTCTTTTGTATATGCGCGATTGTTGGTTGCGTTTGGGTGAGTGTATCAATTTAATATTGCAGCCAATCCAAACAGGCGAACCGCTTGAATAATCGCCTCAAACCGTAGCCATTTTGCGCTTCCGCTCGATGTTCCGGCCTCCGGAAAGTTGCTTGAGTACAAATTGCCCCGCAGGCTTTTCCAGCAACCTATAGGAAAGATAGCTGATGATTACAGAAGTGATTATTGCGGTCAGGGCGAAGGTTATGGCCAAGACCATGCTATCCGATCCCAGATAGTTTTGCAGCCAACGCTGAAAGATGATGTGAACTGCGCTCAGTATGAATGGGTGCGCCAGATAAAGCGAATATGATGCATCGCCTGTTGCGACCAGCCAGGGTAGGGGCCTTTTTGCCAGGAACGTTTCCATGTTCAGCAATCCCAGCAGGAAAAATGCGGCGGGAATACCGAAGACGATGAAGTTGATGCCTGAATTCTGCAGCCTGATCTCTGCGTAGAGAAGAGCTGCTACGCTGAGCAGCAATATTGCCAATGCAGCCGAAAAGCTGAGCTTCCAGCGCTGCCATATCGCTGAAACTGCCATTCCCATGACGAATTCGAGAAGAATTGTGCTGGTAAAGCGGCTGACGGCTGCCCAGGAACTGTCGGCAAAAAGACCGATCAGGATTGCAATCACGAAGAAGGCCGAAACGGCGAGAAAGCGTGCCCGGCGATCTGCAAGGAATAGGCTGAATGCGAAAGCAATGTAGAAATACATTTCAAGATTGAGCGTCCATCCCTGCAGCAGGATCGGGTTCATCAAGCCACGATGATCCGTATACGGAATGAAGAAATAGCTGCCGAGCAATGCCTTTGTGCTCAGTTCTATATTCGGCGTGAATGCCGGAACAGCAAGTGCCAGGAGCACCAGCAGTGTCGTATAGAACCAGTAGGGCGGAACGATCCTTGCTATGCGTCGACGGAGGAAATCAGCAGGGGATTGATCCTTCGATGTCTCCCACATGATGAAGCCGCTGATGACAAAGAATATATCGACACCAACGCCGCCGAAATGGGTCGTGGAAGCAGCCTGAAATGCCGAAAAACCGGAAACATGCCCGGTAACCACAAGTAGAGCGGCTACTGCGCGAGCATATTGCACCGATATGAGCATGGCAGAATTCCGTTCTGTGTTGAATTACTTGTCTATAAAATAACGCTTGGCGCAACCGGGAAAGGAAATCGCAAGTTCTCGTTTCGGCTCATGATGATGGTATTTGGCGGCTTTCGGCAAGGCATATAAGCATAAGAAGGCTGTGATAGACACCGCCTATAAGGTTTAATTGCCCGTGCAGGCGCGTTTTAGCGTCTTTTGGAAAACCTATCCACGTTTATCGCATCCATTGATGCCGCTCGGAATTAACAATCACGGGACTTATTTCGCGACAATTTATTCTCTCATGGTAATACTGGGGGATAGCTCAATGGATATCTTATGACAAAACTTGCTGTCGTCGTTTTGAACTGGAATGGTTGGTCCGATACGAATGCTTGCATCGAGAGCCTGATCGGACTTGAGAACGAGAATTTGCACATCTACGTATGTGATAATGCATCCTCGGACAATTCAGTGCGCCAGATACGGGCTTGGATTGGTCTGTCCCTAGATCGCTTGAACATGCTTCGCGAAGCATCTGGCAGAACGGCCTTTGAGCTGCGTGATCTGTTCGACCTGCCGTCCAGCGGCGATACCGGCAGCATCCCCGAAGTCGGCGGCAAAAACAGTTTGACGCTCCTGCAGACCGGGCGAAACGGTGGATACGCTTTCGGCAACAATGTCGGCATGCGCCGCGCATTGAAGGACGGCTGCGATTATTTCTGGGTTATCAACAATGACACCGAAGTCGAACCCGACGCTCTGACCTGGTTGTGCAAGCGGATGCAGGCTGACCCCGAGATCGGTATCTGCGGATCGACGCTCGTTTATGCAGGACAGCGCGATACATCCAGACATGGGGCGGATCCAAATTCAGGCCATTGCGCGGCTGGGCCTTTGCACTCGGTGCTTTCGCCAAACGCGACGATCCGATCGATGCCACAGCCGTAGAGGCGGAAATGACCTATGTGAACGGCGCTTCAATGTTCGTCAGCAGGGCTTTTCTCGAGAAGGTCGGTCTGATGAAGGAAGACTATTTCCTCTATTGGGAGGAGATCGAGTGGGCGACGCGTGCGAAAGGGCGGTTCCGGTTGGGGTATGCACCTCGGTCCGTGGTTTATCACAAGGTCGGCGCATCGATAGGCACGCACGACACCGAAGGGCAATCATCGCCTTTGTCCGAATATTACATGATCCGTAACCAGCTTCGGTTCTGCGCGCGATATTCCTGGGTTTCGCTTCCCTTTGTGGTCTTCGATATCGGTCGTAATGTCGTTCGTTCTTTGCGTAGAAAACAGACCAAGCGGCTAATCACGCTGATGCGCGCCCTTTTTGGCCTGCCGTTCGTTCCCGCGAAATAAGTGGATCGCCTGCCGACACGGATCCAACAGCATGTCTCCTGAAGGCGGTCACCGGTTTCGGGATAAAGACATGTGCAGGCAAAGAACTAACGCACGGCACGCGAATTTGAAAAATCACGACGTGTTTTAGCGTTTCTCCGCGCCAACCGTGAGCGCACGTAGTGTCGAGGCTATCGTCGAAACATAGCCCTCACAGCTATGGCGTTCCTGTGCCAGACTTATCGCCTGGTCGGACATGGAAGGGGCGTTTGCTGCCTCTGCTATCAGACCGGTGATCGCTTTCTTCATTGCGATGGCATCACCCGGCGCGACGAGACGGACTGGCCCCCCATCCTCCAGATAGCCCTTCAGCCCCTCTGTTCCGGTAACGACGACGGGACGTCCGGAAGACAGGGCCTCCATGAACCCCTGTACCCCTGCAGCATAGGTATTCGGGAAGAGGCTGACCACCACGACATCGGCATCGCGATAAAGCTGGCGTAGCTCCGGCCAGGAATAGAATTTGCGTGTCATGTTCTCCGGCAGCGTCGCCGGAAAGGCGCGAGAAAGCACGCGCGTATCGGCCGAATAGCCGCTGATCTTGACATCGATATCGAGGTCGGCGGTGGCAGCGGCGAGTGTGCTGTAATCGCGTCTTTCCAGGCCGACGCTCATCACCAGAGGGCGCGCCTTGTCGGGCGAAACCGGACCGGGGGTAAAGAATTGAGTATCTGTCTGGTCCCAGACGAATTTAACCCGGTCCTCGCCCAGTTGTAGATAGCGGCGGAGAAACGAGACCTGGTGTTTGGAGACGGCGAAAAACACCGAAACCCTGTTGCGAGCCCTCAAAAGCGTGAGCGCAAGCTGCTTTTTTCTGCTGTCGACCGAATGGTTCATGATCGTCACATGCACATCGGCCGCGCCGCCGCAAAGTGCTGCAACGGGAAGGCCGACATCTTCACCGGTGCAGAATATTGCGTCACCGGGGCGCACTTCGCGGCGCAGTTTGCGCGCGATCGCCCACCAGAGCGGAGACATGCGTGTCAGTTTACCGATGCTTTTGTCGAGCCAGTCCGGCCTGACGTCCGAGCCGTCATGGACACGTGCACCAAGTTCACGCTGAAGCTCCGCCATGGAATTGCCGGGGTTCAAGCCTTCTTCAGCACTTTTCGCAATCGCGGCGAGGTCCATGGGGCGGTTGAGGACAATGTGAAAAGCCATAGTGAAAAAGTCCTGATTTGATCGGTGGTTTTCAGGCCACCAGCAGCTTTCCGTAAAGCGCGATCATGCGCTGCATGTAGCCGTCGATGTCGAAATGCTGGGCATAGAGCGCCTTTCCATTTTCCTTCAAGCGGTCGCGCAAGGCCACGTCGGTCGCCATCGTCAACAGTGCGGCAGTCAGCCCGTCGACATCGCCGGGTTGAACGAGCAGGCAGTCGTCACCGTTCTTCATCATTTCGCCGATCGAGCCGACGGGCGTCGCGATCACCGGAAGGCCGGCACTAAGGGATTCGATGATCGCCATCGGAAAACCTTCCTGATAGCTCGGCAGCACGAGCGCGCTGCGAGAGCGTAAAAGGCCGTGCACATCCTTGCCGGACACCCAGCCGGTGAAGTCGACACACCCGGTAATGCCAAGTTCCTCTGCCTCTGCCTTATAACGGTCGATCTGCCCGCCGCCGGCAAGAGTGAGGCGGATCGGATGGCCGTCGGCCTTCAGTCGTGCCACAGCCTGAAGCAACTCGCCCACGCCCTTGCGGGGGGAGAGGTTTGCAACGATCAGAAAATGCCATGGGTCGACAGCATCCGCTCCGGCCCCGACATTCTCCGCCGCGTTGAAACGCACGGTCACCTTTTTAGGGTCGAGATCCATCTCGTCTATCAGCAGTTTGCGCCAGACCTCTCCGAGCACGATGTTGATATCGGCCCCATGAACCATTCGGCGAACGAGGGATTTCATCCGTGGCGAGGCCTCACGATAAAACGGCACCAGTTCCGCGCCGTGATGGTGAAGCACAACCCGCATGCCGATCAGCCGGCCGAATATCTGGAAGATTCCCTTGCGAGGAAAACTCATCCGTTCCGAGACCTGGAGATGAAGTATGTCGGCTCTGCCCGAAAGTCTGAGCGCAAGGATTTTGGCAAGTCCGGCGCCAATGTAAAACGGCGACCAGGCGATCGAACCTTCACCACGCGGATCAATGGGTTTTACGTGAATGTCCGGGCGATTGTCCCCGATCCATCGGGTCATCATGCGTGTGACGGAACCGATGCCGCCGCCACCTTTCACGCCGCCTGTGGAGACAATCACCACGCCGCGGGGCGCTGGTCTGACACGAGTAACCTCGGCATCCTGAAGCGATGCTGCGAGCATCCCTTTATACTTCATATCTTGAAGCCCCGAAATAAAGGTGATCCCGGTTTGGCCGAGAAGTGGAAGGGATTGTTTTGAATTGGGATATACTATTGGTTCGGCGTGACGGAAAGCCTATTATTATTCGCTTAGAGGAAACGACTATTCTCAGTTAACGCAGAAGGTCACGGCATCTAGTAATACCAACGAATTCAGTTCTCCCGCATTGCCCGTTCCATCTGGTCGCTGATTGGCTTGATGAGATAGGCGAGAGCGGTTCGAGGCTCCGCTTTGATATAAGCTTCTACCGGCATGCCGGGAATAAGCGCCAGTTCGCCAAGCTTTGCCCGTTCTTGCGGCGAGATAGCGATCCTGGCGGAATACCAGGTCTCACCGGTCTGCTCGTTGACGCTGACATCCGGCGACAGGCTTTCAACCCGGCCCTCGATTTCGGAGGTGGTTCTTTGGTTGAACGCCGAGAAGCGCAACCGTGTAGCCTGTCCGATTGAAACCTGGTCGACATCGTTCGGCTTGATCCGCATGTCGACAGTCAGCATGTCCCGGGTCGGAACGATATTCATTGCGGTTTCGCCGGGGCTGAGAAGTCCGCCGATCGTATGTGTCGCCAACTGATGGACGATGCCATCGACCGGAGCGCGAATATCGAGGTGTTCTATCTGGTCTTCGAGTGCCAGCCGCTGCTCGGCCAGCTTTGCAAGTTTACCGTTCGTGTCGAGTAGATCGGTAAGGACTTCGGCTCGGCGATCTTTGTCGAGCTGGGCGATCTGCAGCTCGATTTCAGTGATCCGTTTTCCGGCCGTGGCCTCATCCGACAGAAGCTGGCTGCGCTCGCCGCTGAGTTGTGCGACCATGCGCTTGGAATCCGCCAGCCGTGAGAACTGTACCAGCCCTTCCTTGGCAAGATTTTCGATCTTCTGCGCCTGCTGCTCACTCCACGAAGCTTCTTCCGCATTGGAAATAAGCCGTTGGCGTGTGCCATCCCGCTGCTGTTCTATCTGGGCGATCTGCTCTTTCAGCTGCGCCGTCTTGCTATCGATTTGTTCGCGTCGCGCCTTGAACAGCGAGGTCTCGGATTTCAAGCCTTCGATGAACTGCCCGTCTTCTAGTCGCGCTATCTGTTGTATCGGGTCGATAAGTTCTTCGACGCCGTCGCGCTCGGCAATCAACCGCAGGCGTCGTGCGTCCAGCTGATCGATTTCCTTGATCGTCGCAGCCAGAGTGGTGGAGGCCTCCACGCCGTCCAGGCGCAAAAGTATGTCGCCGGCGCGAACCAGTGTGCCGTTGCTAACGCGTATCTCGCGAACGACGCCACCCTGACCATGCTGGATTTTCTTCGTGTTGCCTTCGACGCCGATGACACCGCTGCCGATCACCGCGGCGCTGATGTTCATTGTCGCGGCCCATCCGCCCGCGCCAACCACCAGGCCGCCAAGCGTCACCCCGGCGAGCAGCATATATCGTCTGATAGCCCTGTTGGCCGGGCTCTCCGATATCGCTCCCATTATGCGATCCTCCGGCTCTCGTCTGGCCTGGTCTTTAGCTTGCCCAGAACCTCGTCGCGCGGCCCGAATGCAGTCATGGTGCCGTTGTTGACCACAAGCACATGGTCGACGACCTTCAGCATGTTGGCGCGGTGGGCGATCACGACGACGATCGCCCCTTTCTGCCGCGCAGCCATCACTGCGGATGTCAGCGCTTCCTCGCCTTCAGCGTCTAGGTTGGAATTCGGTTCGTCGAGCACAATGAGGAATGGATTGCCATAGAGCGCGCGCGCCAACCCTATGCGCTGGCGCTGTCCGCCCGAAAGCGTGCTGCCGCCGGTGCCGACCTGCGTATCGTAGCCGTTCGGCAGCGACAGGATCAGCTCGTGGACATTGGCGAGCTTGGCAGCCTCCATGATTTTTTCCGACGTCGCCGAGGACGAAAATCGCCCGATATTGTCGGCGACTGTGCCGGCGAAAAGCTCTACATTCTGCGCCAGATATCCGATCGAAGGTCCGAGCCTGTCGCTATCCCACTGCGTGAGTTCGGCGCCATCCAGCCGGATCGTGCCTTTATGGGCAGGCCAGGCGCCGGTCAGCGCACGGCCGAGGCTGGACTTTCCACTGCCGCTCGGCCCGATTATTCCGACGCCCTGACCGGAAAACAGGCTGATGGAGACATTCTGGACAAGCGTTTTTCCGTCGCCCGGTGCCGAGACGGCAAGGCCTGCCACCGAAAGCGAGCGGCTTGGCACGGGCAATTGCATTTCCGCGGCTTCCGGCCTGATCCGGTCGAAAGTGTCCTGCAGACGTCGAGCGGACTGGCGAGCCGAGATGAAATTGCGCCATTGTCCGGTCGCCATTTCGATCGGGGCAAGCGCCTTGGAAGTCAAGACGGATGCAGCGATGATCGCGCCGGCTGAGGCGAGTTGGTCGATGACCAGGAGCGCACCGAGCGCCAACATGCCTGATTGAAGCGCGAGCCGGAAGATTTTCGCGATGGCGGTGAAGGTTGCAGTCAGATTGCTGCTGCGAAGGTTTTCCGCTGAATATTGCTCATGGGCCGTTTCGATGCGCTTCGCAAATCCGGTTTTCATGCCCATTGCGCGCAGACTGTCTGCGTTACGGCGGCCCGCTTCGGAAAGCTCCCAGCGACTGGCCAACCGCTGCGCCGCTTGCCTGCTTGGTTTTCTCAGCAGCAACTCGCTGCAAAGCGTCAGGCTTAACAGGACGATTGCACCGCCGATGACGGCAAGGCCGAATAGCGGATGGAAGAGGTAAAGCAGGAAGACGAATATAGGCATCCATGGCAGATCGGCGATCGCGATCGGGCCGGGGCCGCTCATGAACTGCCGGATCTGGTCTAGATCACGAAGCGGCGCAGATTGAGCGCCTTCCTGGCCGGCGACAGGCACGGCAAGCGTCGCCATGATCGACGGCATGTTCAACTGCTCGTCGAGGCGGCGTCCTATCTGCAGCAGGATTTTCGAGCGCAGGATCTCGATGATTGCCAGAACGGCATAGATGCCGGCAGCGAGAAGCGAAAGCGCTGCAAGTGTGGGAATGCTATGGCTTGTCAGGACTCGGTCATAGACCTGCATCATGAACAGCGGACTGACCAGCATCAGGATGTTGCTGACGGCGCTCAGAATGGCAACGCCGACAAATGCTTGCCGTGTGGCGGCAAGGGCCGATCGGATTGAGGGATGCCCGTTATTCGTAGCCAAGCAATGCCTCATTAACATGCCAATACCAGGGATGAGTGAGCAAGGTTACGAGAGGTGGGGTTCACATTTGATGAATCATGCCGAATTGGTCGAACTTCCGAAGCTGCTTCATGTGTTTGCTGATCGGACTTGTCTCGGGAATAGAGGCATCCGGAACGCTCGCGGCAGAAAAACCACATCATCAGCGTTAATAATAAATTAAAAAAGCACGTGGGCGAGTTTCAATTGCGTTGCTGTAGACATAGTTCGATGGCAAATAATGTTTGTCGGTTCGTTATAGTAAGAACTGAGTTGAATATAGGGGCGTTCAATTTTGACTAGGGTACTCGCAATAACCTCTGGCGGGGGCCATTGGGATGAGATGATGGTCTTGCGGGAGGATCTGACCGGAGTCGAAATGATCTATGCGAACACCTTTCCGGGGCTGGCAGAGAACGCCGGATTGGAGAAATGTTACATTATTGAAGATTGTAACCGGGATACCCCCATGTCTGTGGTCAGGTGTGCCCGCGATATCTTCTTGCTGATACGCAGGGAGCGGCCGGATCTTATCATCTCGACGGGCGCGGCACCTGGGCTTATCGCGATAATGATCGGAAAGATGTTCGGCTGCAGGACCATATGGGTGGAGAGCGTCGCGAATTCGATCGAGCTTTCCATGAGCGGTCGCATTGCAGGCAAGTTTGCTGATCTTTGGCTCACGCAATGGCAGCATCTGTCCCGTCCAAAAGGACCTCTTTATTGGGGTAGTATCCTGTGATCTTGCTGACTGTGGGTACGCAGTTGCCCTTCGATCGCCTGGTGCAGATCATGGATACAATCGCGCCGGATCTTTCCGAAACGATATTTGCCCAGATCGGTCACGGTCAATATATCCCGCGCAATTTCGAATTTTGCCGTATGGCTCTGCCTGAAGAGCTTGCCGAGAAGTTCGCCAGTGCCAGCCGTATCGTTTCTCATGCCGGGACGGGTAGTGTGCTGACGGCGCGCCGGTATCACAAGCCGATCATTCTTTTTCCCCGCAGGGCATCCTTGGGCGAGCATCGCAATGACCACCAACTCGCGACCTGCCAGCAGCTAGATGGCGCGCCGGGTCTTTCCGTTGCCTATGACGAAACTGAATTGAGAGATCTTTTGCGTACCGATCTGGCAGCTATCGCCACCGAACCGACGTCGATTGGAGCAGGGTCGAAGCTCGGCCGCGGTATTGCTAACTATATCCGTCGGATTGACAATGACGAGCATTGATCAGGGCAGGCGGGACTGGCACTCGGAATGTCGGTCACTCGCTGCAGCGGCGATGTGCCGAAGCTCACTTTGAATTTAAGGATTGTCGGACGATATGAATTTCGCAAAGCTTGCTATCCCTGACGTCGTTTTGATCGAACCGAAGAAGTTCGGCGACAGCCGCGGCTATTTCATGGAGACGTTCCGCCAGTCGCTGTTTGCCGAGGATGTCGGTGACTTCGATTTCGTGCAGGACAACCAGTCGCTTTCGGCTGAGGTCGGCACGGTGCGCGGACTGCATTTCCAGCTGGGTCCGATGGCTCAGGGCAAGCTGGTGCGCTGCATCGCAGGTGCGCTACTTGATGTCGCAGTCGATATCCGAACCGGCTCGCCGACCTATGGAAAGCATGTCGCGGTCGAACTGACGGCCGAGAATGGCAGGCAGCTCTGGGTACCGCCCGGTTTTGCCCATGGTTTCTGCACGCTCACGCCGAATACCGAGATCAGCTACAAGGTGACCAACTATTACAGCGCCGAACATGATCGCGGCCTGTTGTGGAACGATCCGGCGCTCGGCATCGACTGGCCGGTAGAGGCGGACAAGGCGGCGCTTTCCGACAAGGACAGGAAACAGCCATCGCTGGCCGACCTCGGCACCGTTTTCACCTATTGAGGCATACCTGATCTTGCCCGGAAGGCGGCTTTTCAGCTGCCTTCCTCGACTTTCCTGCCGCGGCGATGATCCGCGATGATGTACGGAGAATTCTTCAGATGCGCGTAGTGGTGACAGGTGGAGCAGGTTTCATCGGATCGGCGGTCGTCAGGCATCTCGTCCTTAACAAGGGCTATGAGGTTCTCAACATCGACAAGCTGACCTATGCCGGCACGGAAACCTCGGTGAAGGCGGTCGGCAATCGCCCCGGTTACCGGTTCCTGCAGGCGGATATCTGTGATCGTGCTGCGATCGAACAGGCGCTTGTAGACTTCCGGCCCGACCGGATCATGCATCTTGCGGCAGAGAGCCATGTCGACCGCTCGATCACCGGCGCCAAGGACTTTATCGACACCAACGTCATCGGCACCTTCACCATGCTCGAATGCGCCCGCCAGTACTGGCTGACGCTCGATGCCGCCGAAAAGCAGGCCTTCCGCTTCCTGCATGTCTCGACCGACGAGGTCTACGGCTCGCTGGGTGATGACGGGCTGTTCACCGAAGAAACGCCCTATGATCCAAGCTCTCCCTATTCGGCTTCCAAGGCCGCATCCGATCATCTGGCAAAGGCCTGGGCGCGCACCTATGGCTTCCCGGTCGTGGTGTCGAACTGCTCCAACAATTACGGCCCCTATCATTTTCCGGAAAAACTCATTCCGCTGATGATCCTCAACGCGCTCGATGGCAAGCCGCTGCCGGTCTACGGCAATGGCGCCAATATTCGCGACTGGCTTTATGTCGAGGATCACGCCCGCGCGCTCGATATCATTGCCGAGCGCGGCAGGATCGGCGAGACCTACAATGTCGGCGGCCGCAACGAGCGCCGCAATCTCGATGTCGTTACCCGCATCTGCGACCTGATGGATCAGCTTCGTCCGCAGCAGGTCTCGCATTCCCGGCTGATCACCTATGTAACCGATCGCCCCGGCCACGACGCCCGCTACGCGATCGATGCGACGAAGCTCGAAACCGAACTCGGCTGGAAGGCCGAGGAGAATTTCGACACCGGCATCGAAAAGACCGTACGCTGGTATCTGGAAAACGAGTGGTGGTGGGCACCGCTGCGCAAAGGATATGAAGGCAACCGTCTCGGTCTGCTCGATGCCGGCAAGCAGGTTTCGGCATGAGTACCCGCAAGCGCATGGTCGTCACCGGCCGAGAAGGACAGGTCGTTCTTTCACTCCTAGAGCGTGGTGCCAAGGACGGACGTTTTGAGGTGATCGCACTCGGTCGCCCCGAACTCGATCTTTCCGCACCGGAGACGATCGAGGCTGCACTGGAAAAAGCGCGGCCGGACGTGATCGTCTCGTCCGCCGCCTATACGGCCGTCGATCAGGCCGAGACCGATGAAGAGGCGGCCACCGTCATCAACGGCCTGGCGGCCGGCAAGATCGCAGAAGCGGCGGCTGCACTTGGCGTACCGGTCATCCACATCTCCACCGATTACGTTTTCGACGGCTCGAAGGCCGCCCCCTATATCGAAAGCGATCCCGTGGCGCCGATCGGCGCCTATGGCCGTTCCAAGCTTGCTGGTGAACAGGCGGTTGCCGCGGCAACGCCGAACCATGCCATCCTGCGCACCGCCTGGGTCTACAGCCCTTTCGGCAAGAACTTCCTGAAAACCATGCTCAAGCTTGCCGAGACGCGCGACAGCCTGAATGTCGTCGACGATCAGATCGGCAACCCGACCTCGGCTCTCGATATCGCCGATGCGGTCCTGACCATCGCGGCCAATCTTATCGACAGCGACGATCCTGCTCTGCGTGGGACCTTCCACATGACAGGCGCAGGCGAGGCGAGCTGGGCGGATTTCGCCATCGAGATTTTCGCAAGGTCAGCCGATGTCGGCGGCCCGACCGCTGGTGTCGGACGCATTCCGTCGAGCGCCTATCCGACGCCGGCAAAAAGGCCTGCCAACTCGCGGCTCGACTGCAGCCTGCTTAAGGCGCGGCACGGCGTGAACCTTCCCGACTGGAGACAGTCCACTTCCATCATCGTCGAGCGACTGGCTCGAGCTTAAGCATCAGGGGCGATACATATGAAGGGCATTATTCTCGCCGGCGGCAGCGGCACGCGGCTTCACCCGATGACCAGGGTCGTCTCGAAGCAGCTCATGCCGATCTACGACAAGCCGATGATCTTTTATCCGCTGTCGACGCTGATGCTGGCGGGGATCCGTGAGATCCTGATCATCTCGACGCCCGCCGACATGCCTCTGTTCGAGCGCCTTCTGGGTGACGGTTCGCAATGGGGGATCTCGCTCAGCTATGCGGTTCAGCCGTCGCCGGATGGTCTGGCACAGGCCTATATCATCGGCGCCGACTTCATCGGTGACAGCCCGTCCTGCCTGATCCTCGGCGACAACATTTTCTACGGCCACGGCATTACCGAGCTTCTGACCAATGCGATGAAACGGCCGGATGGCGCAACAGTCTTCGCCTATCACGTCAACGATCCGGAACGGTATGGCGTCGTTGAGTTCGACAAGTCGATGCGGGCCGTCTCGATCGAGGAAAAGCCGGCAGCTCCGCGTTCCAGCTGGGCCGTGACCGGTCTTTATTTCTACGACAAGGACGTGGTCGAGATCGCTGCCAACTTGAAGCCGTCGCCACGGGGCGAACTCGAGATCACCGACGTCAACCGCGCCTATCTCGAACGCGGCGCGCTCAATGTCGAACAGATGGGCCGCGGTTATGCCTGGCTCGATACCGGAACCCCGGACAGCCTGCTGGAAGCCTCCGAATTCGTCGCGACGCTCGAGCGCCGCCAGGGCTTCAAGATCTGCTGCCCAGAGGAAATCGCGTACAGAATGGGCTTCATTGACGGGGTTGGCCTCACAAAACTCGCCGAAGCCTACGGCAAGAGCGCCTATGGAAAGTATCTGAGAGAGAAAGTTCTCGAAGGCTGATCCGGGCCTTTTCCGGCGCGGTGCCAATGCCGCGTCGGTTCACTAACTGAATCGTGGGGCGTGCGTGTTTAATATCAGGCATATTGCAGTCAATCTTCTCGGGTCTGCTCTCCCGATATTGATCATTCTTATTACTGTCCCGCTTTATCTCCACGCCATCGGCGCCGAGAAATACGGGGCCTTGTCACTTGTCTGGATCGTTTTCGGATATTTCGGCATTCTCGATTTCGGTATTTCGAGATCGGTGACTACGGCCATCAGCCGCGCCGAAGGCAGGCAGGCAAAGGCAGATATCATCTGGTCGGCCGCTGCGTTGAATACGGGCTGGGGGGCCTTGATCGCGATTGTCGGGGGAGGAGCGTTTTTCCTTTACGCCCGTTACAGCTCAAGCCCGATGGTCGTGGAAGTCGCAACTGCGCTCCCCTGGATGATGCTCGGCATTCCGGTGCTGATGATCACGTCCACCTTGAACGGTGCTCTCGATGGCGAGGAGCGTTTCAAGATGGCAAACAGCCTGCAACTGGTCGGGTCGATACTCTATCAGCTCGTGCCGCTGTTCACGGCCTATTATGTCTCCGATCATCTGCCCGATCTGATCATCGCCGTTATTCTGTGCCGCCTGGTTCTCCTGACGCTTTACTGCATCGTGGTTGGGCGCCTGTTCGATCTGGCGGCGCTTTTCTCCGTGTCGAAGTCCACGATGATTTCACTGCTGAAATTCGGATCTTCGATCGCAGCGGTGAACATCCTAGATCCTATTTTTACCCGTATCGATCAGGTCATCATTGCCCGTTTCGCCGGTGCCTCGGATGTCGCCGCCTACAGTATCGCGGTAAATTCGATCGGCCGGTTGGGGATATTGCCGATGGCGATGTCCAGATCGATCTTTCCGAAACTCTCGACCGGAACGGCCGATGACCACAGGGAGGCGCTGTTTTCCTCCAAGAGCAAGATCATCTGGATATGGTTTGGCATTTGCGGCGCGGCGATCGTCGCAAGCGATCTGGTTTACTATCTCTGGCTCAGGGACCCCATCTATGTCGAAGTCAGCGCGGTCGCAAAAATCTATGCAGTCGGGCTTTGGGCCAATTGCCTCGGCATACTTCCCTACACCGCTCTGCAAGCCTGGGGGCGCTCCACCACGATCCTGAAAGTGCATCTTCTCGAAATGCCCTTCTACCTGGTGGCGCTGGTGCTGCTGACATACCACTACGGCACGCTCGGTGCAGCCATTGCCTATGGTCTGCGCAGTTATGCGGATTACATCATCCTATGGAAAATGTGCGGTTATCCTGTTCGCCGCCAGGGCATGTTCACGATTCTGCTGATCGCTCTTTCGGTCCTGGCGTTTGCTATGCACCAGTTCGTCTAACGGCTGGCCAGC
This sequence comes from Aliirhizobium wenxiniae, assembly GCF_014201355.1. GTDB lineage: Bacteria > Pseudomonadota > Alphaproteobacteria > Rhizobiales > Rhizobiaceae > Neorhizobium > Neorhizobium wenxiniae. The sequence continues at coordinate 92,529 of NZ_JACHEG010000002.1, read as the reverse complement.
CAGCCTTCGATAACGTCCGCCCATTTTAGCAAAATCTGGATCTTTTCCCATGCCTCCGGTGCGTTGGCAGAGAGCCTCGAGTAGAGAGCGGCATCGGTCAGCAACCCGTCGATCTTTGTCGCGAGCGCACTCGCGTTTCCGCTGGGAAACATGACGCAGCTGAAACCGTCCTCGATATTCTCCAGAAACATCGGATGGTCGGAAGCCACCAGCGGAGTTCTGGAACAAAGCGCTTCATAAATCGTCAGCGGCAGCCCTTCCGAATAATCGTGGCGGCTGGGCACGACGACGATATCTGCGGCGGACATGGCCGGAACCATCTCGCTGTTGGCGACAAGCCCCTTGAAGGTTACCTCAGTTCCTATCCCGAGCGTCTTCGCCAGTTGGGTCAGCCTGTCGGTTTCCCCTTTGCCATAAAGATCGACCGTGATCGGTTTGCCATCCCGCTTCAGGCTGGCAGCGGCATGCAAAAGGTCGTCGACGCCCTTCGGTGCACTCAGGAGACCGGCATACAGGATTTCGCGGCCTTGAGCCGAAAGCTTCGCCTCTCTGTCGTATGGCGTATCCTGTGCCGGAAAATCCCATGCGACGACCTTATTTGCAGGCACGCCGATATCGACCAGCTGGCGCGTAGCCCTTCTTCCATGATTCGCCACAAGCGTAACGTTGGGAGACTTGAGATAGTGCGCGATAACACGGCGCTTGAAGCGCTCTTTGAGGGTTTTGGCAGGAAACGAGTCGGCAAGAAGTGCGAGCGTCGGTATCCCTTTGCGGGCTGCCCATCTCAGCAGGATCGGGTTGGGCAGACGCAGGATCAGGCGATCGGGATTGGTTTTTCGAACGAGATCGAGAATTGTCGGGGCGTGGAAGCGGTCTGTGAACCCGGCACCGATGGCACGCGCGCCGCTTGGAAGAACGCTGTCATAAGGCTCGGCGGTAAAGCCGGTAATCGTGGTCACATGATAGCGGCTCGCGAGAGACTGCACATAGTCGACCGTGTGGCGCTGTGCCCGGTAGGTTTCTGCCCCACCCTCGGAAAGCCGCAATGCCGCCTCACGAAAATCGCCCGCGTATTGGACTATAACAAGGTTTTCTTTTGGAAGAGACATCGCAGGATCGATCTTTCGTCTTTGTGCTTTGAATAGGCAATAAGTCTTTCCAGCACAGTCTTCTATATAACCGATGAATGCCGGAGAATATCGCTGCCGTTTTCCATTGATTTCTCACTCCTGGCATCTGCACGCAATTGTGTCAGGTCATAGTCGCATGCCCTGAGATCTCGAAATGGCAATTGCGATAAAAAAATCCCGCTCCATATGAAGCGGGATCATCGTATGACGCGGGTCTGTACTCAAGCCGCCAGCAGGGCCAGCAGCGCTGGTCCCTTGTTGTTGACGATCATTTCTGCCCCGAGCCATTCTGCGTGCAGGCCATCTCTTGTCATGTAACCCGCGGTCGTGAAACTAGTCCCGGTGGCGAGGGCAGGTTTGTTCGGGAATCCATTATGGGCGCGATTGACTTCATAGGTGCCGACAGTTCCCGCTGTGCCGCTCAACTGCCTTACGATCCACAGGCTGGGCGCGGCGCCGGCGGCGTTGATCGGCACGCCCACACCTAGTGCCGGGCCGGATGTTACGGATGAAACTGTCAGCGTCGTGCCTGAGAGCCCCGCGGTGAAAAGTGTCGGCGTATGGGAGGCGTCGTTGGGATTGCGTGTAACCGGGTATTTCCCCTCGCGAGTCGGGTCGAGCCCGTCAGCCGCATCCCAGCAGTAGTCCTCGCCGGAAATCCCGGTGCGTACCAGGTTGTTGAATTCTGCGATCGGCTGGCTCGAAATCGTCTGGTTTGCCTTGCTGGCATAGCCATCCGTGCTGCTGGTCCGTGGATAGAGCGTTTCGCCGATAACGACGATATCCGAACGAAGTCCCTTCACCCAGCTGGCAAAGGTTGTTCGGCGCGCGGCAAGGGCAGCGGCGGTGTCACCGGTATCGTTGATGCCGTATTCATTGATCACATGCGTCCAGTAGCCCGCTGTGATCAACTGCCCGAGATAGGTATGCGTGCCGGCATTCCAGCTTGCCAGAAGCGTGGCTGCGATGGCGTGGTTGGTGTAGCCGTGGTTTCTGCCCAGGATGACGCACTCGATACCGGCATCGCCGTTGCTGTCATTGATATAGGTGCCGCCGGCAGCACGACTGGTTCCGAAGATGATCGGGGCAGCTTCCCTATGCTCCGTGGCGATGACCATGGGAAGATAGAGGCTGCCGTTTGCGGCGCCTACTGCGCCGCCATCGGTGTGGTCGGCAACGGCGCTCGTGCTGATGTCCATGAAGTCGCCGGATGCAATGCCGTAATTGGACTCGTTGCCTCCGGCCATTTGGGTCCAGTTGACGCCCGAGGGAATGTTGACGAGTGGTCTCAACCAGAATTTGGCTCCGCGAGGGACAGCCACGTTGAATGTCAGCGGAAGATTTCCGACGGGAAACGCGACAGCGGAACTTCCTGCTGCAATACACTCATTTGCGAGTGTGAAGACACCGGCTGGATATTCAAGCGAGACTTTCAGCGTCCCGGCACCGCTCGATGCTTCGGACGAACCGCTCATTCTCCAGTTCGGATAGACGACGCGCGGATTGATCAGCCTTCTGCGTGCAGTGTGAACCGTAATGGCTCTCAGCCAGGGAAGTGTCGCATTCCAGTTGAGTGGCGGAAAGCAGCGGGTGGCAGCTTGGCGCATGGCGGCTGGACGAATGGAAAGCAGTTCGCTCATGCGGCGGTCCTTACAAGTTCGATAACGGATTGATTCTTTTCGCGTACGACGACACCGCTCTCGGTGACTGTTTCCCAGCGATAGCCCGAAGGCGCCGGGTAGGGCGGTACGATGGCGACCTTGTTCGCCAGGATTGTCGCCAGACTTGTGGTGGAAAGGCACAGGTCAAGCATGACTGTCACCTCGCACCGGTCTGCAAGCCTTGTGTCGTGAGGCTATTCTTTTCTTCATTCTGCCATCCCTTCTGGTCACTGCGCTGTTGGCGCGGGCCTTGATTCTAGAAGGTGTTGGGATGGCGGGGATAAAACGCCTGGCAAAAGCGAAGTCTTCGGCGGTGTGAAAAAGCCGGAATGTTGATTCTGAAAAGGTTTTGAAGCCGAACATGTGCGTGAAGCGCTTCGTCGCTTCCCCGTTTTGCACGAGGCGAAGCTTTGCTCCGCGAATCTTTCAGATCGGTACCTATCGAAAGACTATGGCGGCGAAGCCGTCAAAAAACGGTCGCTCGATGTGTAATGTCGGGATTTTTAAGGGCAGGGCTGAATTCGCGCCTTTGCCGCAATCCGGTCGAATCAATTCAGGAAGCTGCGATTTCCACGGCGATCGATCGTCTCAAGCCGCTTGCCATCGGTATAAACTGTGACGCATTCGCTTTTGCGCTGCTGGAGCACGCAGATCTTCCCGTCGTCGATCCTGTAGCCGATCTTGCCGCCTTCCCGGTACTGGTAGCCATTTGGGGCATCTTTGAGCTTGGACGTCTTTGTCAGCGTTTGCCGAATTTCCGTTGCCGTTGCGGGACGAAGCTTTGCTGTGTCCTTTGCCGCGGCTGGCGAAACACAGAATGTTGCAGCGAAGAGTAGGGGGAGGCAGGCGATGCGCATCGGGTCGGCTCTCTCACAAGTTTGATGTGGCTGCGGAACGAACACTCTTCCGCAGCCTGCTGCTCACGCCTTGCATATCACAGGCTTGGAGGAGCGGCAGCGCCGATTTTGCAACGAATAGGGAGAACTGTGCGATCACGGCTCGAATATGTCCGAGACATCAAATTTTGCATCAGTCTATGGAGATGAAGAAGAATGGTGGGCGATGAGAGACTCGAACTCCCGACATCCTCGGTGTAAACGAGGCGCTCTACCAACTGAGCTAATCGCCCTTCGCGAGACCGGATCATGTCCGCCGCGTCGGTGGCCGTGATCTATGCGGATCGGAAAAAAACCGCAAGAGCCTTCGTGATGTTTTTTTGAATTTTTCGTCGGATATGCGCAAAAAAGAGCGGCTGTGGATAAAACATTGAAGGCGTCATCCTTTTGTCTTGAAACCTGCTTGACACCCGATCCCGAACCTCTTAGACAGCCGCCAACCGAGCGATTGAGGTCGCCCGGCCAAGAGGTTTCCCTTCCCGGAGGTTGATTTCTTGAAGAAAGTGCGGGTGTAGCTCAGTCGGTTAGAGTGCCGGCCTGTCACGCCGGAGGTCGCGGGTTCGAGCCCCGTCACTCGCGCCATTCTTCTCTCACTGATCAATCGGTTGACCCCGGTTGGTCCGCCGTAAAAGGCAAAATGCGCGGGTGTAGCTCAGTCGGTTAGAGTGCCGGCCTGTCACGCCGGAGGTCGCGGGTTCGAGCCCCGTCACTCGCGCCATTCTTTTTCCTCCATATTTGTATCTACTTCTGCGGTGTCCGACACCGCATGACGGTCGGTTGTCGACTGTTGTCGCCCTGTTCCTTCCGTCCTGCATTTCGCGGCCTTGCTGATTGCTCGGCTGCTGTTTCCTCTCCTTATCTTTGGGGGAGGGTGGTCTCCCGTTCGCAATTGCGTGATCGACCTTTTTCGTGTGGGCAATTTTGTGTCGATTTCGGTTATGCTGTCCGGGGCGGTACGATTTCCCGTAATGCGCGAGATGGCTTTCCGATGCAGAGTGTTTCGCCTGTGTTTTCGGAGCTGCCTGCAACCGTCGGGATTGTTTTTGTGGGGCTTATGCCGTGCGGACAATTGTCGCAGGGGTGATTTTTTCGTGCGTAGACTTGGCAAAACGCAAATCTACTGCAAACGTTGATATTTTTGCTCCTGTTAATAACTTTTTGCGATGCTCCCGGCTCTATCGCTTTGTCGTTTTTCAATCGTTTCAGGCTTTCCGGCATCCTCCGCGACATTTTGTCGTCTTTCGCACCTCTATGCGTGTGGGGTGGCTTGTTAAAGCACTTGCGTGGGAAACGCTGCTGCGATAGTCACGGCTTGTTGCAATGCACGTTCGCTTGCCCGCGCATTGCCTAAAAATGCGTCGTTCGGCGCTTCTTGCAGGCAGGGGTTGGATATCATGAGTGAACTTCTCGCTTCTTACATCCCGATCGCGATCTTTATCGGAATCTCCATGGTTATCGGCCTGGCGCTTTTGATCGCGCCGTTTGCCGTCGCCTATAAGGCTCCTGATTCTGAAAAGCTGTCGGCATATGAATGCGGCTTCAACGCATTCGATGACGCGCGCATGAAGTTCGATATTCGATTCTACCTTGTGTCGATTCTTTTCATCATCTTCGATCTCGAAGTGGCGTTCCTTTTCCCCTGGGCGGTGTCCTTCGGTGAGATCGGTTGGTTCGGCTTCTGGTCGATGATGGTCTTCCTTGCTGTTCTGACGGTCGGCTTTATCTACGAATGGAAAAAAGGAGCTCTGGAATGGGAGTAGTCGATAGCGGCAGCACCCTCGTTGCGCCTCAGCCTAAAGGCATCATTGATCCCAATACCGGCAAGCCGATCGGCAGCGACGATGCATTTTTCGGCGAGATCAACAACGAGCTCGCCGACAAGGGTTTTCTGGTCACCTCGACGGACGAGCTGATCAACTGGGCTCGCACCGGTTCGCTGATGTGGATGACCTTCGGTCTCGCCTGTTGCGCCGTCGAAATGATGCAGCTTTCCATGCCGCGTTATGACGTCGAGCGTTTCGGTTTTGCACCGCGCGCTAGCCCACGCCAGTCCGACGTGATGATCGTTGCTGGCACGCTGACCAACAAGATGGCGCCCGCGCTCCGCAAGGTCTACGACCAGATGCCGGAGCCGCGTTACGTCATCTCGATGGGCTCCTGCGCCAATGGCGGCGGTTATTATCACTATTCCTATTCGGTGGTGCGCGGATGTGACCGTGTTGTACCGGTCGATATCTACGTGCCAGGCTGTCCCCCCACGGCAGAGGCGCTGCTTTACGGCGTGCTTCTGCTGCAGAAAAAGATCCGCCGCACCGGCACGATCGAACGCTGAGGCTTCAAGGAGGATATCATGACTGAAGCCTTGAGCGAACTTTCCGCCTATATCCGCGAAGCGCGCCCGTCGCTCGTCGAGGACGCAGTAATTGCCTATGACGAACTGACGCTGGTGACGACCGGCGCGAATGTCGTCGAGCTTCTGACCTTCCTGCGCGACGATCCCCGCTGTGACTTCGTCAACTTCATCGATGCCTGTGGTGTCGACTATCCGGCTCGCGTCAAGCGTTTCGATGTCGTCTATCACCTGATGTCGCCGAAGCAGAATCAGCGCATCCGCGTGAAGCTTGAAACGGCTGAGGACGAGCCCGTTCCGTCTGTAACCTCGATTTATCCGGGTGCCGACTGGGCCGAGCGCGAAGCTTGGGACATGTACGGCATCCTGTTTACAGGCCATCCGGATCTTCGTCGCATCCTCACCGATTACGGCTTTGAAGGTCATCCGCTGCGCAAGGATTTCCCGACCACCGGTTTCGTCGAGGTTCGCTATGACGACAGCCTCAAGCGGGTCGTCTACGAACCGGTCGAACTCCGCCAGGAGTTCCGCAGCTTCGATTTCCTGAGCCCGTGGGAGGGACCGGAATACGTCCTTCCTGGGGACGAGAAGGCTAATACCTGACGCTGAGATCTGAGACTGGCGCGTAAGCGCCGGTTTGACGCCAAGTTTTTCCCGCCCGGTACGCTTGAGTACTGGCATGGAGCCGCAGATGACCGAGCACAACGTTCGTAACTTCAATATCAATTTCGGGCCGCAGCACCCGGCAGCGCACGGCGTTCTGCGACTTGTGCTGGAACTCGACGGCGAAATTGTGGAGCGCGTCGATCCGCATATCGGCCTTCTGCATCGTGGCACTGAAAAGCTCATCGAAACGAAGACCTATCTTCAGGCCGTTCCTTATTTCGATCGCCTCGATTACGTCGCGCCGATGAACCAGGAGCACGCCTTTGCGCTGGCCGTCGAAAAGATGCTCGGTCTGGAAATCCCGATCCGCGGCCAGCTCATCCGCGTCCTTTATTCCGAAATCGGCCGTATCCTGTCGCATCTTCTGAACGTCACGACCCAGGCCATGGACGTCGGCGCGCTCACGCCGCCGCTCTGGGGCTTTGAGGAGCGCGAAAAGCTGATGGTGTTTTATGAGCGTGCCTGTGGCGCGCGCATGCACGCAGCCTATTTCCGTCCGGGCGGTGTCCATCAGGACCTTCCGCACGAACTGGTCGAGGATATCGGCGCATGGTGTGATCAGTTCCCGTCCAAACTGGACGACATCGACGACCTCCTGACCGGCAACCGCATCTTCAAGCAGCGTAACGTTGATATCGGCGTCATCGATATCAACGATGCCTGGGCGCGCGGCTTCTCAGGCGTCATGGTGCGCGGTTCGGGCGCGGCCTGGGACCTGCGCCGTGCGCAGCCTTACGAATGTTATTCCGAGCTCGAATTCGACATCCCGATCGGCAAGAACGGCGACTGCTATGACCGCTATCTCATCCGCATGATCGAGATGCGCGAAAGCTGCAAAATCATGAAGCAGTGCGTCAATCGCCTGCTCGGCGATGCCAAGACCGGCCCGTTCTCGGCCACCGACGGCAAGGTCGTTCCACCTAAGCGCGGTGAGATGAAGCGCTCGATGGAAGCGCTGATCCACCACTTCAAGCTTTATACCGAAGGCTACCACGTTCCGGCCGGCGAAGTGTACGCCGCTGTCGAAGCCCCGAAGGGCGAATTCGGCGTGTTCCTCGTGGCCGATGGTACCAACAAGCCGTACCGCTGCAAGATCCGTGCTCCGGGCTATGCGCACCTTCAGGCGATGGATTTCGCCTGTCGCGGGCATCAGCTGGCGGACGTCTCGGCGGTGCTGGGCTCGTTCGATATCGTGTTCGGTGAGGTTGACCGCTGATGACTGAAGTCGTTGCGATCATCCCCGCCAATGCCTGCGAAGCCGCTTTTACAGCGGTCTCGCGGCGTGTCTCAATAAACTGAAGGCGTGAGAAAGAATGTCCGTTCGTCGACTAGCCGAAGAGCAGTTTCAGCCCGCCAGCTTTGCGTTTAACGCGGAAAATGCGGCCTGGGCCGAGGCAACGATCCGGAAATACCCGGAAGGCCGGCAACAGTCGGCCGTCATCCCGCTTCTGATGCGAGCGCAGGAGCAGGAAGGCTGGGTCACCCGCGCCACGATCGAGCATGTCGCGGCACGTCTCGACATGCCCTATATCCGCGTCATGGAAGTGGCGACCTTCTACACGCAGTTCCAGCTGAAGCCGATCGGCACCCGAGCCCATATCCAGGTCTGCGGCACGACGCCCTGCATGCTGCGTGGTGCCGAAGAGCTGATCAAGGTCTGTCAGCACAAGATCCATCACGATCCGCTGCAGCCGAATGCCGATGGCACGCTGTCTTGGGAAGAGGTCGAGTGTCAGGGCGCTTGCGTCAACGCACCGATGGTCATCATCTTCAAGGATGCCTACGAGGATTTGACGCCCGAACGTCTTGAGGAAATCATCGACGCGTTCGAGGCAGGCAAGGGTGACGAAATCAAGCCCGGCCCGCAGATCGACCGCCATCTCTCCGCGCCGGAAGGTGGTGCGGTCACGCTGAACGACGAGATCAAGCCGGTCCGCACCAATCTCGAGCCGCAGCCGGAATCGCATGCCGATGCAGCGCCCGTGCCGCCGGCCGAAGCTGCCAAGCCCAAGGATACCGCGCCAGAAACCGATCCCAAGCTGAAGACGCCGGTTACGGCGCCGAAGGCTGCGGAAAATAACGTTAAGGCTGCTGAGGCCCAGGCGGAATCGGGCACTGCGAAAGCCGAACCGGTCAAGGCTGCTCCTGCGACGAAGTCCGAAAAGCCGTCGCTGGAAGACAAGAACCGCCCGAAGGGCATCGAGAAGCCGGCTGAGGTTGATGACCTGAAGCTGATTTCCGGCGTCGGTCCGAAGATCGAAGCAACTCTTCACGAACTCGGCATATTCACCTTCGCGCAAGTCGCATCGTGGAAGAAGGCAGAGCGGGAATGGGTGGACGGTTACCTGAATTTCAAGGGCCGCATCGAACGTGACGACTGGCTCAACCAGGCCAAGGCGCTCGCCAAGGGTGGCGAAGCCGAATACATTAAAGTCTTCGGCAAGAAGCCACGGTAAGGGGTGAGATATGCTTAACGATCAGGATCGCATCTTTACCAATATCTATGGCCTCAAGGACAAGTCCCTTAAGGGCGCGATGAGCCGTGGCCACTGGGATGGCACCAAGATCATCATCGAAAAGGGCAGGGACTGGATCATCAACGAGATGAAGGCATCCGGCCTTCGCGGTCGTGGTGGTGCTGGCTTCCCGACCGGCCTCAAGTGGTCCTTCATGCCGAAGGAATCTGACGGCCGTCCGCATTATCTCGTCGTCAATGCCGACGAATCCGAGCCCGGTACCTGCAAGGACCGCGAAATCCTGCGCAACGATCCGCATACGCTGATCGAAGGCTGCGTGATCGCCGGTTTCGCCATGGGCGCCCACACGGCATTCATTTATGTCCGCGGCGAATACATGCGCGAGCGTGAAGCGCTGCAGGCGGCGATCGACGAATGCTACGAGGCAGGCCTGCTCGGCAAGAACACGGTCCATGGCTGGGATTACGATATCGTCGTACATCACGGCGCCGGCGCCTATATCTGCGGTGAAGAGACAGCGCTGCTCGAGAGCCTCGAAGGCAAGAAGGGCCAACCGCGCATGAAGCCGCCGTTCCCGGCGAACATGGGTCTCTATGGCTGCCCGACCACGGTCAACAACGTCGAATCGATCTCGGTCGCTCCGACCATCCTTCGTCGCGGCGCGTCCTGGTTCTCTTCGATCGGCCGTGCCAACAATGTCGGCACCAAGCTGTTCATGGTTTCGGGTCACGTCAACAAGCCCTGCACCTTCGAAGAGGCGATGGGTCTGTCCTTCCGCGAGATCATCGAGCATCATTGCGGTGGCATCCGCGGCGGCTGGGACAATTTGCTGGCCGTCATTCCCGGCGGCGCATCCTGCCCGATCGTGCGTGGCGAAGACATGGCCGACGCGATCATGGACTTTGACGGCATGCGCGAGGTGAAGTCTTCCTTCGGCACCGGCGGCATGATCGTCATGGACAAGTCGACGGACGTCATCAAGGCAATCTGGCGTATCGCGGCCTTCTTCAAGCATGAGAGCTGCGGCCAGTGCACGCCGTGCCGCGAAGGCACCGGCTGGATGATGCGCCTGATGGAACGCATGGTGCGCGGTAACGCCCAGAAGCGTGAAATCGACATGCTGTTCCAGGTTTCAAAACAGGTCGAAGGCCACACGATCTGCGCGCTCGGCGACGCAGCCGCCTGGCCGATTCAGGGCTTGATCCGCAATTTCCGCTCCGAGATCGAAGCTCGGATCGACCAATATACATACAATGCGACGTCTGAAGGCGCCGTCATGGAGGCGGCCGAATAAGGCCTGCGAGACGCAGGGTTTCGGTTGTTGAAATGAACTATTTCCGGGCCTTGGATGCCCGGGTTGAACACAGGACGTAAGTGATACGATGGCAAAGCTGAAGGTTGACGGCAACGAAATCGAAGTTCCTGACCATTTCACGCTGCTCCAGGCATGCGAGGAAGCGGGTGCCGAGATTCCGCGCTTTTGTTTCCACGAGCGTCTGTCTGTGGCGGGCAACTGCCGCATGTGTCTGATCGAGGTGAAGGGTGGTCCGCCGAAGCCGACGGCCTCCTGCGCCATGGGCGTGCGCGATATCCGTGGCGGCCCGAATGGCGAACTGCCGGAAATCTTCACCAATACGCCGATGGTCAAGAAGGCCCGCGAAGGCGTGATGGAATTCCTGCTGATCAACCATCCGCTGGATTGCCCGATCTGCGACCAGGGCGGCGAATGCGACCTGCAGGACCAGGCCATGGCCTTCGGTATCGATAGCTCGCGTTATGGTGAAAACAAGCGCGCCGTCGAAGACAAGTATATCGGCCCGCTGGTCAAGACCGTGATGAACCGCTGCATTCACTGCACGCGTTGCGTCCGTTTCACCACCGAAGTCGGCGGCATTTCCGAGCTCGGCCTGATCGGCCGTGGCGAGGATGCCGAAATCACCACCTATCTCGAACAGGCCATGACCTCCGAGCTGCAGGGCAATGTTGTTGACCTCTGCCCGGTCGGCGCTTTGACCTCCAAGCCTTTTGCCTTCACCGCCCGTCCCTGGGAACTCGGCAAGACGGAATCGATCGACGTCATGGACGCCGTGGGCTCCGCCATCCGCGTCGATACCCGTGGCCGCGAAGTCATGCGCATCATGCCGCGCGTCAACGAGCAGGTGAACGAGGAGTGGATTTCCGACAAGACCCGCTTCATCTGGGATGGCCTGAAGACCCAGCGTCTCGACCGTCCTTACGTCCGTAAGGATGGCCGTCTGCAGCCCGCAAGCTGGGGTGAAGCCTTCGCGGCCGTCAAGGCTGCCGTTTCCGCAACCTCGGGCGACAAGATCGGCGCGATTGCCGGCGATCTCGCATCCGTCGAGGAAATGTATGCCCTGAAGCAGCTTCTGACCTCGCTCGGATCGGAAAACCTTGACTGTCGCCAGGACGGGACGGCGCTTGATCCGTCGCTTGGTCGCTCGAGCTACCTCTTCAACCCGACCATCGAGGGCATTGAACAGGCCGGCGCGCTGCTCATCATCGGCGCCAACCCGCGCCTGGAAGCCGCGGTCCTCAACGCTCGCATCCGCAAGCGCTTCCGCCGCGGCAATTTCCCGATCGGCGTGATCGGCGAAGTCAACGAACTGCGTTACGTCTATGACTATCTCGGCGCAGGCCCGGAAACGCTTGCCGATCTCGCATCGGGTGCCAACGGCTTTGCCGAAAAGCTCCGTTCCGCCAAGAACCCGATGATCATCGTAGGGCAGGGGGCTCTGTCCCGTCCGGATGGTCTCGCCGTTCTTCAGGCCGCGGCACAGCTAGCAGGTTCCGTCGGTGCATTGACCGAAGAGTGGAACGGTTTTGCAGTCCTCCACACGGCAGCCTCCCGCGTCGGCGGCCTCGATCTCGGTTTCGTTCCGGGTGCGAAGGGCGCAGATGCTGCGACCATGCTGCGCTCGATGGATGTCCTCTTCCTGCTCGGCGCCGACGAGATGAACTTCTCGGCCAAATACGCCAAAACGACCATCTATATCGGCAGCCACGGTGATGCCGGCGCAATGAATGCCGACATCATCCTGCCGGGTGCGGCCTATACCGAAAAGTCCGGCACCTGGGTTAATACCGAAGGCCGCGTCCAGATGGGCAACCGCGCAGGCTTTGCTCCGGGCGAAGCTCGCGAAGAATGGGCGATCCTGCGTGCGCTCTCCGATGTGCTCGGCAAGAAGCTGCCCTTCGACAGCCTTCATGCTCTGCGTGCCAAGCTTTATCAGGACCATCCGCATTTTGCGCAGATCGACGAGATCGCTGCAGGCTCGGTCAACGATGTGGCCGCGCTCGGACAGAAGGCTGGCGAAATGACCAAGGGCGGCTTCTCTTCGCCGATCAAGGATTTTTACCTGACCAACCCGATTGCCCGTTCCTCTGCCGTCATGGCCGAGTGCTCGGCATTGGCCCGCAACAACTTCCAGGCTGCGGCGGAGTGATATGAATATGGATGTGTTCTTCTGGACCTACGTTTGGCCGGCGCTCATCATGCTGGGGCAGTCGCTTCTGCTCCTGGTGTGCCTTCTGGTTTTCATCGCCTATATCCTGCTGGCTGACCGCAAGATCTGGGCTGCCGTACAGCTGCGCCGCGGCCCGAATATCGTTGGTCCTTTCGGTCTGTTCCAGTCCTTTGCCGACCTTCTGAAGTTCGTCTTCAAGGAGCCGATCATTCCGGCCGGCGCCAACAAGGCAGTCTTCCTCCTGGCGCCGCTCGTCTCCGTCACATTGGCGCTTGCCACCTGGGCTGTCATCCCGCTGAATGAAGGCTGGGCGATTGCCGATATCAATGTCGGCATTCTCTACATCTTCGCGATCTCCTCGCTTGAGGTCTACGGGATCATCATGGCGGGTTGGGCATCCAACTCCAAATACCCGTTCCTCGGCGCGCTCCGTTCCGCGGCCCAGATGGTGTCTTATGAAGTCTCGATCGGTTTCGTCATCGTCGCGGTCCTTCTCTGCGTCGGCTCGCTGAACCTGACGGATATCGTCATGTCGCAGCAGGACGGTCTCGGCACCAAGCTCGGTCTGCCTAACTCTTTCCTCGACTGGCACTGGCTGTCGCTCTTCCCGATGTTCGTGATCTTCTTCATCTCGGGCCTCGCCGAAACCAACCGTCCGCCTTTCGATCTTCCGGAAGCTGAATCCGAACTGGTCGCCGGCTATATGGTCGAATACGGCTCGGCTCCGTACATGATGTTGATGCTCTCGGAATATGCAGCCATCCTGATGGTCTGCTCGCTGACGACCATCCTCTTCCTTGGCGGCTGGCTGCCCCCGGTTGATATCGCAATCCTGAACTGGGTCCCGGGTGTCATCTGGTTCGTGCTCAAGGGCACTATGGTCTTCTTCATGATCGCCATGGTGAAGGCATTCGTACCGCGCTACCGTTATGACCAGCTCATGCGTCTCGGCTGGAAGGTCTTCCTTCCGCTGTCGCTCATCATGCTGATCATCGTTGCATTCGTGCTGAAACTGACGGGATGGGCTTGATCATGTCCGGTTCGTCCCTCGGCATCATTGGAGAATAAGATGGCTATTGCACAGGCTATCAACTCGCTGTTCCTGAAGGAGTTCGTCGGCGCCTTCTTCCTGTCGATGAAGTATTTCTTCAAGCAGAAGGCCACGATCAACTACCCGTTCGAAAAGGGGCCGGTTAGCCCACGCTTCCGCGGTGAGCATGCGCTGCGCCGTTATCCGAACGGCGAAGAGCGTTGCATCGCCTGCAAGCTGTGCGAGGCGATCTGTCCCGCTCAGGCGATCACCATCGAAGCCGGTCCGCGCCGCAATGACGGCACCCGCCGCACGGTGCGTTACGATATCGACATGGTGAAGTGCATCTATTGCGGCTTTTGCCAGGAAGCATGCCCGGTCGACGCGATCGTCGAAGGCCCGAATTTCGAGTTCTCGACGGAAACCCGCGAAGAGCTTTATTTCGACAAGGCACGGCTTCTGGAAAACGGCGATCGCTGGGAACGGGAGATCGCCCGCAATATCGCAATGGATGCGCCTTACCGGTAAGGCGCATTCGCCGAAGGCTTGAGAGGCTTTCGGCTCATTCAAATTCATGCTGGCGCCGAAATGGCACCGGTCAGGCGGGTAGGGCGCAAAGCCCGATCTCGACGAGGGACGAGAAGGCACCACGATGGGTCTGCAGGCACTATTCTTCTATCTGTTCGCGTTCATCGCCGTCGCGTCGGCGTTCATGGTCATTTCGTCCAGGAACCCTGTCCACTCGGTTCTCTTTCTCATCGTGGTCTTCTTCAATGCGGCCGGTCTCTTCCTTCTGACCGGCGCTGAATTCCTCGCGATGATCCTGCTGGTCGTCTATATCGGCGCGGTGGCGGTTCTCTTCCTCTTCGTCGTGATGATGCTCGACATCGATTTCGCCGAACTGAAATCCGGCGTCTTGCAATATGCGCCGATCGGCATGCTGGTCGGTCTGGTGGTTGCGGCCGAGCTGATCCTCGTCATCGGCTCGAGCGTTCTGTCGCCGGAAGCGGCATCTTCCATCACCATGCCGATCCCGAACCCGGCGGAGCGGACCAATACCGCCGCCCTCGGCGACGTGCTCTACACCCACTACGTCTATTTCTTCCAGATCGCCGGCATGGTTCTGCTGGTGGCGATGATCGGCGCAATCGTGCTGACCTTGCGCCATCGCCAGAACATCAAGCGACAGGATGTTTCGCGCCAGGTCGCTCGCACGCCGGAAACGGCCGTCGAAGTGATCAAGGTCAAGCCGGGCCAAGGGCTCTGAGGAAGCGGGAAAAAGGAACAGTAAAATGGAAATCGGTCTTTCCCACTACCTCACGGTCAGCGCCATCCTCTTCACGCTCGGCGTTTTCGGCATCTTCCTGAACCGCAAGAACGTCATCATCATCCTGATGTCGATCGAGCTGATCCTGCTCGCGGTCAATCTCAACATGGTCGCCTTCTCGTCGTTCCTCAACGACATCGTCGGCCAGGTCTTTGCTTTGTTCATTCTGACTGTCGCGGCTGCGGAGGCCGCCATCGGTCTTGCAATTCTTGTCGTCTTCTACCGCAACCGCGGCTCGATCGCCGTCGACGACGTCAATGTGATGAAGGGCTGATCGGGTCATGATCTACAAGCTTATCGTCTTCCTTCCTCTGGTCGGCTTCCTGATCGCGGGCCTTTTCGGTCGCCAGATCGGCGCAAAGGCCTCCGAATTCGTCACCTGCGGCCTGATGGCGATCGTCGTCGTCCTGTCCTGGATCGTCTTTTTCCAGGTTGCGCTCGGTTCCCAGGAAACCATGAGCGTCGAGGTTCTGCGCTGGATCCAGTCCGGCAACATCGACGTCTTCTGGGCACTGCGCATCGACACGCTGACGGCGGTCATGTTCGTCGTCGTCAACACGGTCTCCTTCCTCGTGCATGTCTATTCCGTCGGTTACATGCACACCGATCCGCACCGTCCGCGCTTCTTCGCCTATCTGTCGCTCTTCACCTTCACGATGTTGATGCTCATCACGTCGGATAACCTGCTGCAGATGTTCTTCGGCTGGGAAGGCGTCGGTCTCGCATCCTATCTCCTGATCGGCTTCTGGTATGATCGCCCCTCGGCCAATGCCGCCGCGATGAAGGCTTTCATCGTCAACCGCGTCGGTGACTTCGGTTTCATGCTCGGCATCGCCGCCGTCTTCGTCATGTTCGGCTCGATCAACTTTGAAACGATTTTCGCCAATGCGGGTACCTATTTGCCCGCAGAAGGCTCTCCTGATGCCGCACGCGCCGTCTTTGACGTCTTCGGCCTGACGCTGACCCGCGAGGGTGCCATGACTGCCGCCTGCCTGCTGCTCTTCATGGGAGCAATGGGCAAGTCGGCGCAGTTCCTGCTGCACACCTGGTTGCCGGACGCGATGGAAGGCCCGACTCCGGTCTCGGCTCTCATCCATGCCGCAACCATGGTTACCGCCGGCGTCTTCCTCGTCGCCCGCATGTCGCCACTGTTCGAACAGTCGCCTGATGCCTTGACCGTCGTCACCATCATCGGTGCGATCACCGCCTTCTTCGCGGCGACCGTCGGCCTCGTCCAGAACGACATCAAGCGCGTCATCGCCTACTCGACCTGCTCGCAGCTCGGCTATATGTTCGTCGCGCTCGGCGTCGGTGCCTATGGCGCGGCGATCTTCCATCTCTTCACCCACGCCTTCTTCAAGGCGCTGCTGTTCCTTTGCGCCGGCTCGGTCATCCATGCCGTCGATGGCGAGCAGGACATGCGCAAGATGGGTGGCCTCAGGAAACACATCCCGGTTACCTTCTGGATGATGACCATCGGCACGCTGGCGCTGACCGGCGTTGGTATCCCGTTCACGCCGATCGGTTTTGCCGGGTTCTTCTCCAAGGACGTCATCATCGAGGCCTCCTATGCCTCGCACTCGGCGGTCTCGGGTTTTGCCTTCACGCTTCTCGTCATCGCGGCACTGTTCACCAGCTTCTACTCCTGGCGTCTTGCTTTCCTCACCTTCTTCGGCAAGGAACGCGCGAGCCACGAGGTCATGCATCACGTGCATGAAAGCCCGAATGTCATGCTCATCCCGCTCTATGTTCTCGCCGTCGGCGCAGTTCTGGTAGGCGTGATCTTCAAGGGCATGTTCTATGGCGACGCCTATGACACCTTCTGGAAGGGCGCGCTCTTCACTTCGGAACACAACGAACTGCTGCACGAATTCCACCACGTGCCGTTCCTCGTCGTGCTGTCACCCTTCATCGCCATGCTGATCGGCTTCTTCACTGCCTGGTATTTCTATATCAAGTCGCCGGAAACGCCGAAGAAGCTCGCGGCGGCACAGCCGGGCCTCTACCAGTTCCTGCTCAACAAGTGGTATTTCGACGAACTCTACAACTTCCTGTTCGTCCGTTCCGCTAAGGCTCTCGGCCGCTTCTTCTGGCAGAAGGTCGATGTCGGTACGATCGACCACTTCGGACCCAATGGCGTTGCCGCCCGGGTTGTTGACACTGCCAACCGCGTCGTGCGCCTGCAGACCGGCTACCTCTATCACTATGCCTTCACGATGCTGCTTGGCGTCGCTGCCCTGATTACCTGGATGATGCTCGGGAGTTCTGTCTGATGACCGATTGGCCTATTCTTTCCACGGTCACCTTCCTCCCGATGGTGGGCGTGCTGTTGCTGGTCTTTACCCGCGACGACACCGACGACGGTCGCCAGAACGTCATGATCATCTCGCTGATCACGACAATCATCACCTTCCTCCTGTCGCTGGTCGTCTGGTACGGTTTCGATGGCACCAGCGCCGACTACCAGATGGTCGAGCAGTATTACTGGCTCGGCAAGGGCATCAGCTATCATATCGGCGTCGACGGCCTGTCCGTCATGTTCGTCGTGCTGGCGACGTTCCTCATGCCGTTCGGCGTGTTGACCAGCTGGAAGGCGATCACGCTGCATGCGCGTGAATACATGATTGCCTTCCTCATCCTGGAAGTGCTGATCGTCGGCGTCTTCGTGTCGATGGACCTCGTCCTCTTCTACGTCTTCTTCGAGGCGAGCTTGATCCCGATGTTCCTGATCATCGGTGTCTGGGGCGGACCGCGTCGTATCTACGCGTCGATGAAGTTCTTCCTCTACACGCTGGCCGGCTCGGTCTTCATGCTGGTCGGCATCCTGGTCATGTATGCGGAAGTTGGTACCACTTCCATTCCGGTCCTGCTTGCCTACAAGTTCTCGCCGGAGATGCAGTACTGGCTGTTCCTGGCCTTCTTCCTGTCCTTTGCGGTCAAGGTGCCGATGTGGCCGTTCCACACCTGGTTGCCGGATGCGCACGTCGAAGCGCCGACTGCAGGCTCGGTCGACCTTGCAGCTCTGCTCCTGAAGTTCGGCGGCTACGGCTTCCTGCGCTTCTCGCTGCCGATGTTCCCGTTGGCGTCAGACTATTTCACGCCGATGATCCTGACGCTGTCGGTCATCGCTATCATTTACGCATCGCTCGTGGCTTTGATGCAGACCGACATCAAGAAGATGATCGCCTATTCCTCCGTCGCTCACATGGGCTACGTGACGATGGCAATCTTCGCGGTCAACCAGCAAGGCCTGCACGGCGCGATCTTCCAGATGCTGTCGCACGGCGTCATCTCCGGCGCGCTCTTCCTCTGCGTCGGTATCGTCTACGAGCGCACCCACACGCGTAACATCGGCGACTACGGCGGCCTCGTGCATCGCATGCCCAAATACGCGCTGGCCTTCCTGATCTTCACCATGGCCAATGTCGGCCTGCCGGGCACGTCCGCCTTCGTCGGCGAATTCCTGGCGACTGTCGGCGTCTTCCGTGTCAGTGTCTGGACGGCGTTCTTTGCGACCACGGGTGTCGTTCTTTCCGCCTCCTACATGCTGTGGCTCTACCGCCGCATGATCTTCGGTCAGGCGAAGTCGCCACTGATGCAGGGCCTTGTGGACATTTCCTTCCGCGAACACTGCATCGTCTGGCCGCTGATCGTTGTGACCATCTTCTTTGGCATCTATCCTGCGCCGGTGTTCGACGCCTCCGCAGCGACTGTCGACAGGATAGTAACCAATTACCATGCGGCCATCCAGGCCGTGGCGACCGCCGCTCAGGCTGCGAATTGATGACGGGACAGATAAGACTATGACTCCTGAACTCTTCTCTCAAAGTCTGCAGTTTGCTCTGCCCGAAATCATTCTGGCGGTCGGCGCGCTCGTGCTCCTCATGATGGGTGTCTTTATCGGCGAAAAGTCGAACCAGCTCATTTCAGGGCTGTCCATCGCACTTCTCGCTGTCGTCGGATTGCTGATCACGGTCTCTTCCGGCAATGGCGAAGCCTTCGGCGGTGCCTTCATCGTTGATCCGTTCGCCCGCTTCATGAAGGTCGCGGCAATCGCCGGCTCGATTTTCGCGCTCGCCATGTCTGCTGTTCAGGGCAAGGCCATGCAGCTCGACAAGATCGAGTATCCGGTCCTGCTGGTTCTCTCGACGCTCGGCATGCTGCTGCTGATCTCGGCCAATGACCTGATCGCCTTCTATCTCGGCCTCGAGCTGATGTCGCTGGCGCTTTATGTCGTTGCCGCATTCAACCGCGACAGCCTGCGTTCGACGGAAGCCGGCCTGAAATATTTCGTCCTCGGCGCGCTGTCTTCAGGCATGCTGCTTTACGGCATGTCGCTGGTCTACGGCTTCACCGGCAATACCGGCTTCCAGGAAATCGCCACCGTGCTCTCCTCGGAAACCCGCGGCTTGGGCCTCGTCTTCGGCATGGTCTTCATGCTCGCCGGCGCCTGCTTCAAGATCTCCGCCGTTCCCTTCCACATGTGGACACCGGACGTTTATGAAGGTGCACCGACTCCGGTCACGGCCTTCTTCGCTGCCGGCCCGAAGATCGCCGCCATGGCAATCCTCATCCGCCTGACCTCGGAAACCTTCCTGCCGCTCATAGCCGACTGGCGCCAGATCATCGTTTTCGTGGCAATTGCCTCCATGGCGCTGGGCTCGTTTGCAGCCGTCGGCCAGAAAAACATCAAGCGCCTGATGGCGTATTCCTCGATTGGCCACATGGGCTTTGCGCTTGTCGGCCTCTCGGCAGGTAGCGAAAGCGGCGTTTCCGGTGTCGCTCTCTACATGCTCATCTACATGATGATGTCTTTCGGCACCTTCGCCTGCATCATGTCGATGCGCCGCCCGGATGGCACCTATGTCGAGGAGATCGACGAGCTTGCAGGCCTGTTTGCAAGAAAGCCTTTCATGGCAGTCGTGCTGACGGCGCAGATGTTCTCCATGGCAGGCATTCCGCCGCTGGCAGGCTTCTTCGCCAAATATTATGTCTTCCTGGCGGCTGTCGAAGCAGGCCTCTTCACGCTTGCCGTCGTCGGCTTCCTCACCTCGGTCGTGGCTGCCTATTATTATCTACGCATCGTCAAGCTGATGTGGTTCGATGAACCGAAGGGCGAGTTCGAACGCACTCCCGGTGAACTGCGCTTCATCTTCGGCATTTCTGGCCTGCTGATCACGACCTACATCCTTTATGGTGGACCGATCGCCTCTGCAGCGGATGCTGCCGCACGGTCGTTCTTCTGAGGATGGCGGCGCAAAAGGGCCGCTTCTCGCTCGAAGCTTTCCGTCATGTCGCGCTTGACGACATAGGCTCCACAAATAACGAATGTCTCGCCCGCGCTCGCGCGGGCGATCCCGGTTTGTTGTGGGTGACTGCCGCCCGCCAGACCGAAGGTCGCGGCCGGCGCGGCCGTGCCTGGACCTCTGAACCGGGCAATCTTTACGCTTCCCTGCTGCTGATTGATCCAGCGCCCATGGACCGTGTCGCGTCCCTGCCGCTTGCGATCGCAGTTGCCGTCCACGATGCGGTTGGTGCGGTATTGCCGCCGGGGGACGCTGCCCTTCAGGTGAAATGGCCGAACGATATCCTGATCGATCGCCGCAAGACCTGCGGCATCCTCCTGGAAGGCGAGCCGCTCCCCGACGGACGAAGGGCACTGGTCATCGGCATCGGCATCAATATCCGCCATATGCCCGACAGCGCGCCTTATGGCGTCACTCGTCTTGTCGATCATGGTGCGGCCGTGTCGCCAGACGAGCTTTTCGCCCACCTCTTCAAGTCCATGGCAATTGCGCTCGAAATATGGGATGAGGGTAGGGGCACGGCCGAGATCGTGCGCCGCTGGCGGGAGGTCGCCTGCGGTGTCGGCGAACGCATAACCGTCAATCTTCCCGACAGGTCGCTGGAGGGCAGATTTGCCGGGATCGACGACGGCGGCCTGCTGTTACTCGACATGGGGGGTGGACAAGTCCTGCCGATCGCGGCAGGTGATGTATTCTTTATGAAAACGGAATAAGAAGAAGAATGGCTAATCAAGACGAACTGGTGTTTTTGCCGCTGGGCGGTGTGGGCGAGATCGGCATGAACCTCGCTCTTTATGGCTATGGACCGCCACAGAAGCGTCAGTGGATCATGGTCGATGCGGGCGTGACCTTCCCGGGTCCCGATCTTCCCGGCGTTGATCTCGTTCTTCCCGATATCCGTTTCCTCGCGTCCCAGCGCAACAATCTCAAGGGCATGATCATCACCCATGCCCACGAAGACCATTACGGTGCGCTGAACGATCTGTGGCCGGGCCTCAACGTACCGGTCTATGCCTCGCCGTTTACCGCCGGCATGCTGGAAGCCAAGCGCAAGTACGAAGGCGACCGCGCCGAAATCCCGATCACCATCTTCAAGGCCGGCGACCGCATCAATGTCGGCCCGTTCGAGATCGAGGCCGTCGGCGTCAACCATTCCATCCCCGAGCCGATGTCGCTGGTCATCCGCACGCCGCTCGGCAATGTCGTCCATACCGGCGACTGGAAGATCGACGCCAAGCCGACGCTCGGCCCGCTCACCGACGAGGCGCGTTTCCGCGCCATTGGCGACGAGGGCGTTCTGGCCCTGATGTGCGACAGCACCAACGCACTGCGCGAAGGCGTGTCGCCGTCAGAAGAAGAAGTCTCCGCCGGCCTGCAGAAGGTGATCGAGGAAGCCGAGGGCAGGGTAGCTGTCACTACCTTCTCGTCCAATGTCGGCCGTATCCGCTCGATCGCGGAAGCAGCAAACGCAGCTGGTCGCGAAGTCCTGTTGCTCGGTTCGTCGCTCAAGCGCGTCGTCAACGTTGCTCAGGATATCGGCATCATGGAAGGCCTGAAACCTTTTCTTGCCGAAGACGAATACGGTTACATCCCGCGCGACAAGGTCGTCGTCATCCTGACAGGAAGCCAGGGCGAGTCCCGTGCGGCCCTTGCCAAGATTTCCCGTGACGAGATGCGCCATGTGGCGCTCACCAAGGGCGATACGGTCGTCTTTTCCTCACGCACCATCCCGGGCAATGAAAAGCCGATTATCGAGATCAAGAATGCGCTGATTGAGCAAGGCATCAAGATCGTCACCGATTCCGATGCGCTGGTCCACGTCTCCGGCCACCCGCGCCGTAACGAACTTCTGAAGATGTACGAGTGGACGAAACCGCAGATCCTCGTGCCCGTTCACGGTGAGGCAGCGCATCTCACGGCCCAGGCCGAACTGGGCGCATCCGCCGGCATCGGCCAGATCCCGCGGGTCCGTAACGGCAACATCCTGCGCCTCGCGCCCGGTCCCGCCGAAATCATCGACGACGCTCCCTTCGGCCGCATCTACAAGGATGGCAAGCTGATCGGCGATCTGGACGAGATGGGCATCAGCGATCGCCGCAAGCTCTCCTTTGTCGGCCATGTCTCGGTCAACATCGTGCTCGACCAGCGTTATGAATTCCTCGCCGACCCCGATCTCGTCTCTTTCGGCTTGCCGGAATTCGACGACGAGGGCGAGGACATGGATGACGGCCTCTATGATGCCGTTCTCGGCGCCGTCGAAAGCATCCCGCGCGCCCGCCGCAAGGATCTCGACACGGTCCGCGAATCCGTCCGCCGCGCCGTCCGCTCGGCCGCCAATATCGCCTGGGGCAAGAAGCCTGTGGTCACGGTGTTCGTAACAAGGGTTCAGTAGGTAGCTTGCCTCTTATGGGGAGTGTAGCGAGCTGCACTCCGCATCTCCCTTGGAGAGGTATTTCGGTAGCGATGGCATCTTCCCGGCGCGCGTAAATCGAGCCTGTTGCGCAAAAATGTGCAGCGGTTTTGCGCAACAGGCATGCTATAAAACAAAGACCTAAAACACCACGAGCAAAACTGCAGGATTGCGATATGTTTTAGCGCTTCAATCGGTCATGGGCGTCGGCCAGAGTGGAGCTTCGACAGACGTTCTTTACCCCGTCAGCCTCCAAAGAGGAGATGACCACGATGAGAAAAACGTTAATTTCCTTGGTCGTTGCAACGCTCACTGCGTGCAGCACTACCGTCGATCCCGAATTGGTCGCGCGCGACTACGGAACCGACATCGCGCCGATCGCGGGTAGCATCACATACGGCGGTCAACCTAAAAGCCGTCTTACAAAAGCGCCCGTCGGCAGCAGCTTCGATCATGAGTTTAACAATAGTTTCGGTAACCGGGTTGTTGAACGCTACCGAATACAGCCAGATCGAAGCCTGAAAATTGTTAGCCGCCAGATATTCAATCTGCCATCGGGCGATTAAGAAGTTTGCGGGCAAGGCGACCAAAGTGCAGCTCCCACCACTCAACCCTGCACCGGCGGGACGTCAAGCCGGGCGGGGTGCTTCAAGTCGTCTACGAGGAGAAGCTGCCGGCAGGCGGATGGGCGGCGGTCGCCTGTCGAAAGCGGGCGGCTGAAAAAGGGAGGAATACATGCTAGGTCGCGTCAACCACATCGCCATCGCCGTCCCGATCCTGGACGAAGCCGCCGCGATCTATCGCGATACGCTCGGTGCGAAGGTCTCCGAACCGCAAACCCTTGCCGAACACGGCGTCACCGTCATTTTCGTCGAACTTCCAAATACCAAGATCGAGCTGCTCGAACCGCTCGATGAGGCGTCACCGATCGCCGCCTTCCTTGAACGCAATCCCTCCGGCGGCATCCACCACATCTGCTACGAAACGCCCGATATCGCCTCTGCCGCCGAAAAGTTGAGGGCCTCTGGCGCACGTATTCTTGGCGATGGAAAACCGAAAATCGGCGCGCACGGAAAGCCGGTTCTCTTCCTCCACCCAAAGGATTTCAACGGCACGCTGATCGAGCTGGAGGAAGTCTGATGCGATGTGCAATGACGAACAAAATCAATGACTCTGCCAAAGGATCGGAATCATTTTATCAACGGCTTCAACCGCTTGTTCCGTTGGTTAAACACCAGGATGGAGTTTCCGCATGCCAATCCTGACAGTCGTCGCGATCTATTTCATTCTCTGGTGGACTGTCCTCTTCATGGTCCTGCCACTCGGTTACCGCAGCCAGCGTGACGAGGGCGAGGTGACGCTTGGAACCGTGGAAAGCGCACCGGCAAAATTCCGTGGCGGACGCGTTATTCTGCTCACCACCGTAATTTCCGCAGCGGTCTATCTCGCCTATCATCTTGCATCGGTCTATTTCGGCTTCGGGATCGGCAACATCCCGAACATTATGCCGAGCTTCAAATAATCCTTCAGTACCGGCTAAGGATCGAGCTGATGCGGGTAGGTGAGTTTCGAAATAGCGGGGAGCGGCGGATCGTTCTGGTTATCGTCTACACAGTCGCGGCGCTTGCTTTTGTTATGCTTTTGGGCGTTCAAGCCTATCGCCGCTTCACATTCCCCCATTCGGTCGCAACGATCATCGATATAAGGGAGGAAGAACGAGATGGCGGACGCTCCGGGCCATATGTCGCGATCATCGGTCTTCTTGAATTCACCCGTGAGGCAAACGGCCAGATCGTCACATGCAGGACGGAAAAGGAGATTGATCGCGGGCGTCACCGCCATGAAATTGGCCAAAAGCTGGATGTGAGACCTGCAGCCGGCAGCTGCGATCGCGTCGATATCATTGGTAAACTGTAATCCAAAAGGCCCGCTGGACGCATCGTTTCCAATCGAAAGGCAAAAAAAAACAAGGCGTTGAAGCCTTGTTTTTTAGTTTCGCGTGATCCTAACCGTTTCCGGGGCAGCGTCTAGCGCGCCTAAGATCTGATCCTCCCAAGACTTTACCGCGATTGGCATGAATTTGAACTTCATGCCTGTTTTATGGGCTGAAACTAGCTCATAGGTTGGGCTTTGTCATCCTCTTTTTTTGTATTTTTGTGACAGGTGTGGAAAAAATTGCCCTTGGCGCATTTGTCGCACCCCTGCCTTCACGAAAATCACATTTTCCGCAAGTCCGGGCCGATTTTCGCTTCGGTAATCCACCGGCTTTTCGATAGCAGCCGGGTTTCCTTGACGTCTGGGAACCGGTAATAAGCCACGCAAATGGTCTTCAAATCGGCCGATTCCTGCGAGATGCGGGAGGCCAGTCAAAAGTCGGAAATCACCATGCGTCTGTCCCGCTATTTTATGCCCATCCTGAAGGAAAATCCCAAGGAAGCGGAAATCGTTTCGCACCGCCTGATGCTGCGCGCTGGCATGGTCCGCCAGCAGAGCCAGGGCATCTATTCCTGGTTGCCGCTGGGCAAGAAGGTGCTGGACAAGGTCAATAACATCATCCGCGAAGAACAGAACCGCGCCGGCGCAGTCGAGCTTCTGATGCCGACCTTGCAGTCTGCCGAGCTCTGGCAGGAAAGCGGTCGTTACGAGGCCTATGGCAAGGAAATGCTGCGCATCAAGGACCGCCAGGAGCGCCCGATGCTCTATGGCCCGACCAACGAGGAAATGGTGACGGACATCTTCCGGTCCTACGTCAAGACCTACAAGAACCTGCCGCTCAACCTCTACCATATCCAGCTGAAGTTCCGCGACGAAATCCGTCCGCGCTTCGGCACCATGCGTTCGCGCGAATTCCTGATGAAGGATGCCTATTCTTTCGACCTGACCCGCGAAGACGCGATCCATTCCTATAACAAGATGTTCGTCGCCTATCTGCGCACCTTTGCGCGGCTTGGCATGCGCGCCATCCCGATGCGTGCCGATACCGGCCCGATCGGCGGCAATCACAGCCACGAATTCATCATCCTCGCAGACACCGGTGAATCGGAAGTCTTCAGCCACAAGGCTTTCACCGATTTCGAAATCCCGGCCGAAAACACCGATTTCGATGATGTCGCAGGCCTGCAGTCGATCTTCGACAAGTGGACCTCGGTTTATGCCGCGACGTCTGAAATGCACGACGAGGCAGCCTTCAACGCCATTCCGGAAGGCGATCGCCTGTCCGCCCGCGGCATCGAGGTTGGCCACATCTTCTATTTCGGCACCAAATATTCCGAGCCGATGGGCGCAAAGGTGCAGGGACCGGATGGCAAGGAACATCCTGTCCACATGGGATCCTATGGTATCGGCCCGACCCGCCTTGTTCCCGCCATCATCGAAGCATCGCATGATGAAAACGGCATCATCTGGCCCGAATCGGTCGCACCCTTCGATGTCGTGGTGATCAACATGAAGCCGGGCGATGCCGCCTGCGACGATATTTCGGAAAAGCTCTACGCCTCGCTCGGCAATGCCGGCAAGGACGTGCTTTACGACGACAGCGACGATCGCGCCGGCACCAAGTTCGCCACCGCTGACCTGATCGGTGTACCGGTCCAGATCATCGTTGGCCCGCGCTCTGCAGCCGCAGGCGAGGTCGAGGTCAAGGATCGCAAAACCGGTGCCCGCGAAGTGATGACGCTCGAGGCTGCGCTGAACCGGGTAACCGGCTGATAATACTGCCGTTCGGGTTTCCGGCCGGATGACAGAATTGGGTGCGGGACAGGCCGGAATGGCCTGATCCGGCGCCGATCAAGACGAGGAAACGTGAATGGCAAGCGTCGCGGCGGGTCAAGAAAAGCAGAAAGTCGAAAAGGCCCCGAGTGCCGGCGCCTTTTCAGGCTTCGAGCGCATGGTTGCCTGGCGTTACCTGCGCTCGCGCCGCAAGGAAGCCTATATCTCGGTCATCGCCGGTTTTTCCTTCATCGGCATCATGCTGGGCGTCGCCACCCTCATCATCGTTATGGCGGTGATGAACGGTTTCCGCACCGAGTTGATTTCCCGCATCCTCGGCATCAATGGCCACATGATCGTGCAGCCGGTCGACACGCCGCTGAATGATTACGCCGAACTGACGAAGAAATTTTCCGCCGTGCCGGGCGTGAAGATGGCCTTGCCGCTGGTCGAGGGCCAGACGCTCGCCTCAGGCCGCGGTGGCGCAGGTTCCGGCGCACTGGTCCGCGGTGTCCGCGCCGAGGATCTGGAAAAGCTCACCGAGGTCTCGAGCAATATCAAGCAAGGCGATATCGTCGGTTTCGCCTCGGGGCAGGGCGTCCTCGTCGGCTCAAGGCTTGCCGCCCAGCTCGGGCTGAACGCCGGTGATCAGATCACCCTGATCTCGCCGGAGGGCGACGTTACCCCGATGGGCGTCAATCCGCGCGTCAAGTCCTATACGATCGCCGGCATATTCGAGATCGGCATGTCGGAATATGACGCGACGATCATCTATATGCCGCTCGAAGAATCGCAGCTCTATTTCAATGCCGAAGGCATCGTCCAGTCGATCGAACTCTTCGTCGGTGATCCCGATGACGTCGATGCGCTGCGGCCGAAGATCGAAGAGGCCGCCGGCCGCCAGATCTTCATCACCGACTGGCGCCAGCGTAACCAGACCTTCTTCTCGGCGCTTCAGGTCGAGCGCAACGTCATGTTCATGATCCTGACGCTGATCGTGCTTGTGGCTGCGCTCAACATCATTTCCGGCCTGATCATGCTGGTCAAGGACAAGGGCTCCGACATCGCCATCCTGCGCACCATGGGGGCAAGCTCGGGCGCGATCATGCGCATCTTCTTCATGACGGGGGCCGCGATCGGCGTGGTAGGCACGTTTGCGGGCGTCGCCTTGGGTGTCGTTGTCTGCCTCAATATTGAAAGTATCCGCCAGTTCTTCTCCTGGCTCTCGGGCACGGTCCTGTTCAATCCGGAACTCTACTTCCTCAGCGAACTGCCGGCCGAAATGAGCGTCAGCGAAACCGTTTCCGTCGTCGGCATGGCGCTGACCCTGTCCTTCATCGCCACCATTCTACCTGCATGGAGAGCCTCGAGGCTCGATCCTGTCCAGGCGCTTCGCTACGAATAGGATCCCAGTACCTCATGGCACCTCGCAAATCCGTTTTGAAGCTTGCAAATGTTGAACGCCATTATGGCCAGGGCGAAACGACGCTTTCCATTCTGAAAGGCGCCGATTTCGAACTGAGGAGCGGCGAGATCGTCGCTCTTGTCGCACCTTCCGGCACCGGCAAGTCGACCCTTCTGCACCTGGCGGGCCTGCTTGAACATCCTGACAGTGGCGAAGTTTTCGTCGGCGGCCGCTCCTGCAACGACTTGCCCGATGACCAGCGCACCGCCATTCGCCGCTCCGAAATCGGTTTCGTCTATCAGTTCCATCATCTCCTGCCTGAATTCTCGGCGATAGAGAATATCATGATGCCGCAGCTGATCGGCGGCCTGTCGAAGGCTGAGGCGAAGGAGAGGGCGGCCCAGCTTCTCGATTACATGCGTATCGGCCACCGCGCCGAACACCGCCCGGCGGAACTCTCCGGCGGCGAGCAGCAGCGTGTCGCGATCGCCCGTGCCGTCGCCAATGCGCCGCGCGTGCTTCTCGCCGATGAACCGACCGGCAATCTCGATCCGAAAACCGCATCCTACGTCTTCGATGCGCTGGAAGCCCTGGTGCGCCAGTCCGGCCTTGCCGCCCTGATCGCCACCCACAACCACGAACTCGCCGCCCGTATGGATCGCCGGGTTACACTGGAAGCCGGCAAGGTAGTGGAGTTCTAATCGCTTTTCTGCATTCCAATAAGCTGCGGCTCGAAAATCACATCGATTTTCGGGCCGTTTGTTTTTCCAGGATTTTGTAGATCAAGCCGTCAGGTGATCGACCAGAATAGACGTGCCGAGCCCGATTAGGCCGATGCCTCCGACCACTTCCGCCCATTTGCCGAAGCGCGGGCCGATTAGACGTGAGAGCAGCATGCCACCTGTCGACATGGCGAAAGTGGCAAAACCGATCGCGATAGCCACGATCACGATATTGACGTCCAGGAAGGCGAGCGAGACGCCGACAGCCATGGCATCGATGCTGGTACCGATCGCCGTTGCCATCAGCACGATCAGCGAACGATTGTCACTCGAAGAACTCTCTTCCTCACTGCGCGAAAAGCCTTCCATTGCCATTCGGCCGCCAACGACGGCGAGCAGGATAAAGGCGATCCAGTGATCGACGGTCTGCACATATTGGCTGGCAACCACGCCGGCCAGCCATCCGATCAGCGGGGTGATGGCTTCAACCACACCGAAGACGATGCCGGTGCGCATGGCTTCCTTGAAGCGCGGACGCTTGAAGGAGGCGCCGCGGCTGACAGAGGCCACAAAGGCGTCGATGGACATGCCGACAGCAAGCGCGGCGATTGTGAATGGCGACATTGATATCTCTCATCGGGACTGGAGTTGGACGGCTCGCAAACGCCCTTGCCCCAGGGACGCTGCCGCCAACGGTCTCGCATGGCCTTGCATGAAGGCTGACAGCGCCACGCGAACAGACGTTCGCAATTCTGTTGACGCAGTCCTGACCGGCATTACCTGATGTTCATCAATTGCAAAACGCAGGCCGCAATCCGGTAGTTGCTACTCCCCGATGACGCCCGGATATCGATTTGATTGAAATAAGTCAACAAAAACAGTTTGTTATGAAATTGAGAGGCATTTGCAACTGTGGGCGAGGTGAGCTGGCCTGAGCTAAGCCCGCCGCAACACTCACTCCTGATGATAGATGCCCATTAAGATTTGATTCACTATTCGAGAGTGGATATGGCGCAAAATTCGTTTCCCTTTTGTTCCGTCGTTGACTCTCGTACAAAAAGAGAACAAATTAAAAACATAACGAACACGGGAGACAACGATGACCGACCTTCTTCGTGATATTGCCGCTTTCGCATCCATCGCAACCTTCCTCGCCACGCTGTCGATGCTGATGATTGCAATGTAGAAATGGTTTGGCGCCCATTCAGGGCGCTACCATCCTCCACAGACGCCACCGAAAACCGTTGAGCGGTGAATTCAAAACTGGACTTGAGCAGTCCGGCGCTTGAAAATGGCGCGATTGAATCACAGTTATGGCGATGGATATGGCGGAACAGGCAAAGACAGGATCTGCGGACGAAATTCTCGGGGAGACCCCGCAATTCGTCCATCTGCGCCTGCATTCTGCCTATTCTTTGCTCGAAGGCGCGCTTCCGCTCAAGAAGGTCTTGGGCAAGGCCGTCGCGGACAATCAGCCTGCGATCGCCATCACCGATACCAACAATCTCTTCGTCGCGCTCGAATTCGCCCAGAAGGCGACGGGTGACGGCTTGCAGCCCATAATCGGCTGTCAGCTGTCGATCGACATGCAGGATCAGGAAGAGGATCGCCGTGGTAACCAGCTTGCCAAGCTGCCCGCCATCGTTCTTCTCGCAGCCGATGCCGAAGGCTATGAGCGGCTGGTCGATCTTGTCAGCCGGGCCTATCTCGGCGGCGAAGGCGTCAGCGAGACCCATATCTGCGCCTCCTGGCTGGATGAGTTTGGCACCGCAGGTCTGATCGCATTGACCGGCGCCGCTTCCGGCCCGGTGGATCGGGCGGTCAAGGAAGGGCATGCTGGGCTTGCCACTGACAGGCTGCTCCGGCTGAAGGCCCTGTTCGGCGACAGGCTCTATCTCGAACTGCAGCGGCACGGCAATTACGATCGCCGCCATGAGCATCGCATGGTCGATCTCGCCTATGAGCACGATATCCCGTTGGTCGCGACCAACGAGGCATTCTTTCCGTCGAAAGCGGATTACGACGCTCACGATGCGCTTATGGCGGTCGCCCATGGCGCGATCGTTTCCGACGACAGCCGCTTTCGCCTCACACCGGATCATTACCTGAAAAGCCGAGCCGAAATGGCGAAGCTTTTTGCCGACCTGCCCGAAGCGCTGGAAAATACCGTCGAGATCGCTCGCCGCTGCTCCTTCATCCTGAAGACGCGCAACCCGATCCTGCCGCGTTTCACCGGCGTCAGTGATCATCCGGAGGAGGACGAACGCAAGGAAGCCGCCGAGCTTCGCCGCCAGGCGGTCGAGGGCCTCGATCATCGCCTCGAAGAACTCGGCATGAGTGCCGGTTTCACCGAGAAGGATTATCGCGAACGTCTCGATTTCGAACTGTCGATCATCGAACGAATGAAGTTTCCGGGCTACTTCCTCATCGTGGCTGACTTCATCAAATGGGCCAAGCAGCACAATATCCCGGTCGGTCCGGGCCGCGGCTCCGGGGCAGGATCGCTCGTCGCTTACGCGCTCACCATCACCGACGTCGACCCGCTGCGGTTCTCGCTTCTGTTCGAACGCTTCCTCAATCCGGAACGCGTTTCGATGCCCGACTTCGACATCGACTTCTGCCAGGATCGCCGCGAAGAGGTGATCCGCTACGTGCAGCGCAAATATGGCCGCGAGCAGGTGGCACAGATCATCACCTTCGGTTCGCTGCAGGCGCGCGCGGCATTGCGTGACGTCGGCCGTGTGCTCGAAATGCCCTATGGCCAGGTAGACCGCATCTGCAAGCTGGTACCGAACAACCCTGCCAACCCGACGCCGCTCTCCAAGGCGATCGAGGAGGAGCCGAAATTCCAGGAAGAGGTCGACAAGGAGCCGGTCGTCGGCCGCCTACTCGATATCGCCCAGAAGATCGAGGGCCTTTACCGTCACGCCTCCACTCACGCCGCCGGTATCGTCATCGGCGACCGCCCGCTGTCGAAGCTGGTGCCGATGTATCGAGATCCGCGCTCGGACATGCCGGTCACCCAGTTCAACATGAAATGGGTCGAGCAGGCCGGTCTGGTGAAGTTCGACTTCCTTGGCCTGAAGACGCTGACCGTGTTGAAGACGGCGGTGGATTTCTGCCGCAAGCGCGACATCCATGTTGATCTGGCAAAGATCCCGCTCGACGACAAGCTGACCTATGAAATGCTGTCGCGCGGCGAAACTGTCGGCGTCTTCCAGGTGGAAAGTGCCGGCATGCGCAAGGCGCTGATCGGTATGAAGCCCGACTGTATCGAGGACATCATCGCGCTTGTGGCGCTCTATCGTCCGGGTCCGATGGAAAACATCCCGACCTACAATGCCCGCAAGCATGGCGAGGAAGAGATCGAGTCTGTCCATCCGTCGATCGATTATCTCCTGAAGGAAACCCAAGGCGTTATCGTCTACCAGGAACAGGTCATGCAGATCGCCCAGGTCCTGTCGGGCTATTCGCTCGGCGAGGCCGATCTTCTGCGTCGCGCCATGGGTAAAAAGATCAAGGAGGAGATGGACAAGCAGAGCGAGCGCTTTGTCGACGGCGCCGTCAAGAATGGCGTGTCCAAACCACAGGCGAAGAACATCTTCGAACTGCTCGCCAAGTTCGCCAACTACGGCTTCAACAAGTCCCACGCAGCCGCCTACGCCATCGTCTCTTACCAGACGGCCTATATGAAGGCGCATTATCCGGTCGAGTTCCTCGCCGCGACCATGACCTACGATATGGCCAACTCGGAAAAGCTCAACGATTTCCGCGAGGATGCCGGCCGCCTCGGCATCAAGGTTTTCCCGCCCTCGGTTCAGACCTCGTTCCGCCATTTTGAGACGGGCGAGGCGAAGATCTATTATGCGCTTGCCGCTATCAAGGGCGTTGGTGAATCCGCTGTCGAGCACATCACGGAAGTCCGAGGCGACAAACCTTTCGCCGGCATCGAGGATTTCTGTATGCGGATCGACCCGAAGCAGATCAACCGTCGCGTTCTGGAAAGCCTGATTTCCGCCGGCGCCTTCGACTGCTTCGGTCATGACCGCGCCCAGCTGATCGCCGGCCTCGACCGGATCATCGGTTATGCGCAGCGCGCGCAGGAGGAGAAGGTCTCAGGCCAGTCCGATTTCTTCGGCTCCGGCTCCAGCAGCGGCCCGGAAAAACTGATCCTGCCGACATTCAATCCATGGATGCCGTCCGAAATGCTGATGCGCGAATATCAGGTTCTCGGCTTCTACCTGTCGGCCCATCCGCTCGATACCTACAAGGAAACGCTGTCGAAACTCAGAGTGCAGACCTTCGCCGATTTTGCGACGTCCGTTCGCCAGGGCGCAACCGCCGGGCGGCTTGCGGGCACGGTGACCGGCCGTCAGGAGCGCAAGACCAAAACCGGCAACAAGATGGGTATCATCACATTTTCGGATTCATCCGGCCAGTTCGAGGCCGTTCTGTTCTCCGAAGCGCTGGCGCAGTATCGCGACCTGCTGGAGCCCGGAAAGTCGCTGGTCATCACCGTTCAGGCTGACGAGCGGCCGGAAGGTATCGGCCTGCGCATTCAGACGGCCCAGTCGCTGGAAGAACAGTCGATCCGTATGCAGAAGGCGCTGCGCGTCTTCGTCCGCGATGCCGGACCGCTCAAGACTGTTGCCAACCATCTGAACATGCGCGGCGAAGGCCTCGTTTATTTCATCGTCATCAAGGAAGACGGCCGCCGCGAGATCGAGGTGGAACTGACCCAGAGATATCGGCTTTCGCCGGAAATGGCGGCCGCGCTTAAGGCGGCCCCCGGCGTGCTGGATGTCGAACTCGTCCAGTAGCAGACTCGGTTGTCCGGCCGTTCGGCGAACGCTGAATGTCTTGTGAAAAGCATGGGGCAAATCATGTCACGCAAAGCTGTGCAGCGGTTTTGCGCAAAGGACATGCGGAATAACAAGGAGCTAAAGCGCGACAAGCGGATCTGAAAGATCGCGACGTGCTTTAGACGCGGGTGTCCACGTGCTTGTCGCTTGCTTCGGCCTCGTTGAGGGCTGTGAGCCTGACCTGATTACGTCCGGCATTTTTCGCGGCATAGAGCGCAAGGTCCGCCTGCCGGTAGGAGTCGACCAGTCCGGCAGCCGATGTCACGGGAGATATGCCGAAGCTCGCGGTAACGATCAGGCCATCGGGCAGATCGGGCAGTGTCATCGTTGCAGCCCTGAGTGCCTGAGCAAACAGCGCCGCGGCGCTGATATCCGTGTCGGGCAGGAATATCGCGAATTCCTCGCCGCCGATACGACCGAGCGCGGCCCTCTTGGGCGCACTGTCGTTCATCAATTGCCCGAAACTCTGGATCACCATATCCCCGACATGGTGACCGTAGGTGTCGTTGATGCGCTTGAAATGGTCGAGGTCGCAGAGAATGACGGCATGTTGACCATGCGATGCTGCGCCCAGAAAGGCTTGAACCTGCCGGTTGAAACCGCGCCTGTTTGCGATCGTCGACAGCGTGTCTCTCTCCGATTCACTCCGCTGGTCCGCCATGATTTCGAGCACGAGAGCTGCCAGAAGCGTCAGCCCGACGGCGACAACGAGAATGGCCGTGGTGCTTTGTGAAATCAGCGCGTAATTCGTGTGGATATAGTCCTTCGCGCCGGAGCCGGCGCCTACCCAGACAGCCAGCCCAGCCTTGGCGAGAAAATGCAGGCCGGTGAACAGCATCAGCACGCCGAGAAAGCGGTCGATCATCTGCCGCCCGCGGAAGGAAAGGACAACGAAGGCGCTATCGAGCAGTACGATTGCAAACGGGCTCTGGTAGGAAAATGCCTGAAGCGGCGTACCGCGCGGCAGGTCGTAGATCACGTAGCTGAGCACGATGCTTGCGCCGACGAAGAAGGCCGCGATCCGCTTGTCCAGTCGGCGACCGTAAAGGTGCCCCATGCCGACCCTGAGCAGCATCATGCCGATCAGAACCGTCGCGAAGGCGCCGAGTGCCCAGATCTTCGGCGTGGCTGTATAGGCGACCAGAAGCTCGCACAAGGCCGAAAGCGAGGCTATCCCGAACCCGGCAGCCAGCCACAGCGCCGCCCGGCGCGACCGGCTGCGGGTGGCAACAACGGTAAAGACGGCGCTGAAGCAGACTGCAACGACGAAATTAACACCCAGGAAAAAGGTTACACCGTTCATCAATCCATCGCGGCAATCAAAGGGGCGCAACTGCAGGGTCGACGCGCCGTTTCCTGAAAAGGAAAACTGATTGTTTTTGGAGCCCGTTATATCGGGTCGCACGGCGTGATCAATTAGCAGATATGCCACCCATTGTGCATAGGGGGCAGCGCGATAAGGTGTGTTGTGGTGCGACGGCAATCGATGTTGGACCGAGAGCCTGTGCTTTTCGAAAATCGAGATCGTTCGTTCAGGTGTCGGCTGAGAACCCGTCCTCCCGGAGGACGGTCATGGAAGAAAAACAACACATAACCGTCCAGCACTGATGGAAGCGCAACCCATGGGGGACACGGGTTTCGGGGGTACTTCCATGCTGCGTAGGTAGAAAATGAACGTGGTTGCAATGTGGCGTGGTGACGGCCTTGTGCATGCGACTTTGGTCTAGCCACCGTTCCGGCATTCCGGCATTCCGGCATCGCATCGCAGCCGAGCGGCTGTGATGCGATGCCTGCGAGGAAAAAAACAGGCCGAAGACCTGTTTTTTCAATTAATACAAACCGATGCCGCCGATATATGATTCTCTTTTCGAACGGCGGGCAGGCTTTGGTTCGCTCTGATTGAGGCCTGCCTGAGCGATATTCGCCTGCGAGCGGGTGAGGGTAACGAAGTCGGTGCCCTTGCCCGTTTCAGGGCCGAGGCCCTGGTCGGTAATCGTCAGCGAGGTCCCGTTCGCCATCAGTTCGCCGATCCGCTCGCGCACATCCTTCGGGATCTCGATCCGGTCGAGCGCCAGCGATGCTGCGTTCTGCAGGTTGCTGTCTGCCGACTTGTCGATGCCGAGTTCCTTCATCTCGTCGGCGGTCATTTCGTTTTTCAGCGTGACCGCATGCCATTCCGCCGTCTCAGCATTGCGCTGGAGATGATCGGCGGTGAAGAAATGGGTGCCGAGCGCTCGGTCTGCGTCCTTGATGCCGATAGGGGCCTCGAACAGCGGTTCGAAATTGCGGCGCACCAGGATCTGGCCTGCCGGCGGCTCTTTTTCTCCTGCCGACTGATAAAGTGCCGCGAGAAAATCCTTGCTGATTAGCGCGCCACCGGCCGGAAGGCCCTTCCAGCGCTTGTAGCCGGCGATGGCGTCACGGGTCATCGGACCGGCAATGCCATCGGCGACGCCCGCATCGAAACCGAGATCGGTCAGGTGCGTCTGGACGTCAAGCATGGTTTCGCGCGCGCCGCGGCGATGGACGAGGATGCGCAAGGGGGCCGCGTCGTCGGGGACGACAGATTGCAGCGAGCCCGTGGTCATCGGATCGGTGCCGGCCATCGCCACATCATAGGAGCCGTCTGCAGCCTTCTTCATCGCGGTCGGGCGCAAGTCCGTATTCGGGAACAGCGGTTCGGCCGGCAGGGCCTTGAGCGGCATGAAAAGGTTGGCGTTCTCGACCTTGACCGGCTTTACCGGTGCATCGGAGATCACCACATGCACGCCGCGTTCCGTCATGTCGTAGATCGCCTTGGCGGTTCCGGTCGGAATGCGAACGCAGCCATGCGATGCCGGATAGTTCGGCACGTTGCCTTCGTGAAGTGCGATGCCCGACCACGTCAGGCGCTGCATGAAGGGCATGGGAGCGTTCGAATAGATGTTCGATTCATGGTATTTGCGCTTCTCCAGAATCGAGAAGATGCCGCTCGGCGTTGTGTGTCCGGCTTTTCCGGTAGAGACCTTCGTGGTCGTCACGACCTTCTCGCCGTCATAGATCGTCATCGACTGCTGGTCTTTCGATACGATGATCTGGAGCGTTGCGGTGTCGGCAAAAGCAGACTGAGAAAGGATGGTCCCGGACAGGAGTCCGAGGCTGAACAAAACGCCACGCAACATGAAGACCTCTTACGCATTACAATGGCCGGCAATTTAGCGTGTTAAACTTAATGAAAATTTTCTGAAAAGTGGCAGGATCGTGTCAATTCATCACGTTCCTGCGATTTCGAAATGAATTCCGGACACGCTTTTTAAGGCTCAACGACGTTTGTCGCCAAACGTGTAACCAGTCTCGACAGCCGCCTTGCCGAACTTGTCACGCAGCTTGTCGATTGCAGCTTCAGCCGCCGCCCGCCGACCTGCCTGTTGATCGACGAGATCCGGCGGGTCCGCCAGTGCCGGATCGCAAAGATCGGTGACGCCGATGCCGAGAAGCCGGAATTTCGTTCCGTCTGTTTCTTTCTCCATCAGCGACAGGCCGGTGCGAAAAATCCGGTCGGCAAGCTGTGTCGGGTCTTCCAGCCGCCTGTTGCGCGTCCGGCTCTTGAAGTCGGCCGTTTTCATCTTGAGCACGACGGTATGGCCGGCGATCTCGTGCTTTTTCAATCGTGCGGAAACTTTTTCCGAAAGGCGTCGCAGGACAGGTACGAGGTCATCATGTCGGGAAATGTCTTCGAAGAAGGTCGTTTCGGCGGAGACGCTTTTCGCCTCGTCATTTGTATGGACCTCGCGCTCGTCCATTCCGCGGGAAAGCCTGTAGAGACGCTGGCCCATCGAGCCGTAGCGGCGCATCAGGTCGCCTTCCTCCATCTGCTGCAACTGGCTGATCGTGCGGATGCCATCGGCCTCGAGCGTGGCGTTGAACGCCTTGCCGACCCCCCAGATGGTGGTGACGGGACGAGGGGCGAGGAAGTCCTTCGCCTCGGCCTCGCCGATGACAGAAAAACCGCGCGGTTTCTGCAGGTCGGAAGCGACCTTGGCGAGGAACTTGCAATAGGAAAGCCCGATGGAAATCGAAATTCCGACTTCGCTTTCGACACGCTTCGCGAACTTCGCGAGGATGCGTGCTGGCGGATCGCGGTGCAGCCTTTCGGTCCCTGCGAGTTCGAGAAACGCCTCGTCGATCGAAAGCGGTTGAACTAGGGGAGTAAGCTCCATCATCATCTGCCGCACTTGCCGGCCGACGCCTGCGTATTTTTCCATGTCGGGGCGGATGACGACAGCGTTGGGGCAGAGCTCCAGTGCCTTGAACATCGGCATTGCCGATCTGACACCGCTGATGCGGGCGATGTAGCAGGCCGTTGATACGACACCGCGCTTGCCGCCGCCGATAATGACCGGCTTGTCGGCAAGCTCCGGATTGTCGCGTTTTTCGATCGTCGCGTAAAAGGCGTCGCAATCGATATGCGCCAGCGTCAGGTCGTAGAGTTCACGGTGATAGAGGAGACGTGGCGAGCCGCATTTGCGGCAACGACGCGTTT
Organism: Aliirhizobium wenxiniae; assembly: GCF_014201355.1. GTDB lineage: Bacteria > Pseudomonadota > Alphaproteobacteria > Rhizobiales > Rhizobiaceae > Neorhizobium > Neorhizobium wenxiniae. Next base: position 54,572 of record NZ_JACHEG010000002.1, on the reverse strand, counting down.
CGACATTCTGCTCGGTAAGGCAGTCGCGACAGAAACCGGATAGTGTGTCGGTCGAAGAAGTCATGTCAGGAACAAAGATTGAACATCTGCACGATAGGCCGCAATCGATCGGCACTCAAGGGGATGAGGCAGGTCTACAACGGTTTGTTGCCGGTGGATGCTCGTTTTGCTCTTTTACGAACTAACGGCCGATATGCGCGCGAATAAGATTTCCGGCCTGTGCCCAGTCCATCGCCCTTGTAATGCCGTCATCCGGCTTCGGCGCCAGAAGATGTAGCGGGGAATCCGGCATCATGTGCAGGACAAGGCAGTTACCGACATGGTCGCGTACCGAGTGAAGATTATGGGCCATGTCGTCGATGAAGACGCAGGGCAGGGCGCGTTCGCCATGGATGCGTCGCATTACCGGTCCCTTTGGTTCTTCCGTTGCGACAAGCGGAAAGTCGAAGCCGAGCCGGTCGAGCAGGCGTCGTCGTGGCTCGCTGTAGCGTGGCGGCATCGCGGTAAGGAACATGACGTCGGCGTCGGCGCCAAGCGCATTCAGCGTATCGAGCGCGAGATCGAAAGGTGTCTGCCATTCTTCCTGTTGCTCGAAGAACGAACCGATCAGTTGTTTGACCGCCACGTCTTCGACTGCGATCTCGGTGCCGACCGAAACTATATTGCCGGTTAGCCGGAATGACCGCGGTAGAAGCTCCAGCCCGTCCTGTTTCAGATAGGTTTCGAACGGTGCGAAGAATTGCAGCACCACGTCATCCACGTCGCAGACGATCAGAGGCCGGTCCTTCAGGCTGACATGCGAAAGATCGAGGATCTCGCTCATCTCAATAGTCTCCGGGCCCGAAATAGGGGCCGGAATAATGCTGATGGGCGGCAATGACCGTTTCCGGCTTGGTGCCTGTTGCTTCGCAGAAGGCAAGTAGCGTCGGCTCGTGGCTCATGATGAAGTCGATCACGCCGGCCAGAAAGCCGGGATCGGAGATGGCGGACCGTATCTGATCCGGCGCGACGCCCGACAAGGCGAGGAACCGCTGCATCATGTCCGGCTCGCCGGCCATCCAGCCGAGCACGGCAGCAGCCGTCTCTTCGGCATTGATGCGTCTTGCGTCCTGTTCAGTCGTTTTTGGCGGCATTGTCGGGGAGTTACCTCTTCTCAACCAAATGGCCCTAGTCTTGAGGAAACAGAGCTCGATGGAATCAACCATCTTGAAGCTTATATATCGAACATACGCTTTTGAAGGCGCGATTTGAGGAATGGATCGCAATGCCCAAACGGGTCATGATTGTCGAAGACAACGAGCTGAACATGAAGCTCTTCCGCGATCTGATCGAGGCGTCGGGCTATGAAACAATCCAGACCCGCAACGGCATGGAAGCGCTCGATCTTGCCCGCAAGCATCGCCCCGACCTTATCCTGATGGATATCCAGCTGCCGGAAGTCTCTGGCCTGGAAGTCACCAAATGGCTGAAGGAAGACGACGAACTTCACGTCATACCGGTCATCGCCGTCACGGCCTTTGCCATGAAGGGCGACGAAGAACGCATTCGTCAGGGTGGATGCGAAGCCTATGTTTCCAAGCCGATCTCGGTGCCGAAATTCATAGAAACAATCAAGACTTACCTCGGCGACGCATGATGCGGGGAGCATGGGCATGACGGCGCGGATACTGGTGGTCGATGACATCCCGGCCAATGTGAAGCTTCTCGAAGCGCGTCTGCTGGCCGAATATTTCGACGTGCTGACGGCCGATGACGGCTACCAGGCGCTGGCGATCTGCGAAAGCACCCCACCGGATCTGATCCTCCTCGACATCATGATGCCCGGCATCGATGGTTTCGAGGTCTGCGAGCGGCTGAAGGCCAATCCCAAGACTGCCCATATCCCCGTCGTCATGGTGACGGCGCTCGACCAGCCCTCGGACCGCGTGCGCGGGCTCAAAGCCGGTGCCGATGATTTTCTCACCAAGCCGGTCAATGACGTCCAGCTCATTTCCCGCGTTCGCAGCCTCGTGCGCCTCAAGGCGCTGAGCGACGAGTTGCGCATTCGGGCCGACACGGCTCATAGCCTCGTCATTGAGGATATACTCAAGGGCGTAGACGGCCGCGACGATATCGGCCAGGTTTTGCTTGTCGACGGTCGCGCAAGCTCGCAGGAACGTATCACCAAGGCGCTGAAGCCCGTCTGCAACGTCGTCGCGATGTCTGATCCGCAGGCCGCGATCTTCGAAGCCGCGCAAAACAGTTTCGATCTTGTCATCGTCAATGCCAATTTCGACGACTACGATCCTCTGCGACTATGCTCCCAGCTGCGTTCACTGGAACGTACGCGCTTCCTGCCGATTCTGCTGGCGGCCGAAGCTGGTGCCGAGGACATGATCGTTCGCGCGCTCGATCTAGGCGTCAACGACTACATCGTTCGTCCGGTCGACCCGAATGAACTGCTGGCGCGCACGCTCACCCAAATCAAGCGCAAGCGTTATAACGATCGCCTGCGGATGAGCGTCAAGCACACGATCGAGCTCGCCGTCACAGATGCCCTGACGGGTTTGAATAATCGTCGATATCTCGACAATCATCTCAAGATACTCTTCAGCCGAGCCGCAGTTCGCTCGCGCCCTCTGTCGATCTGCCTCATGGATATCGATCGGTTCAAGTCAGTGAACGACACCTACGGCCACGATGCCGGCGATGAAGTGCTGCGCGAGTTCGCCTCCCGGGTCCGCTCGACGGTTCGAGGGGCTGATCTTGCCTGCCGGTACGGCGGTGAAGAGTTTGTCGTTGTCATGCCGGACACAGATGCGACAGCATCGGCTGCTGTCGCAGAGCGTTTGCGCGCCATCATCGAGAAGACGCCGTTCGTGCTCAAAACTGCCGGAACCGCAATCGAGCTGACGGCATCTTTCGGTCTCTCCTGCAGTACCGGCGATGCCGAGACACCGGAACAATTGCTGAAGCAGGCCGATCAGGCACTTTATAAGGCCAAGGCCGACGGACGAAACCGCGTCGTTGCAAACGCGGCTTGATCACGAATCAGCGACAGAAATGACAGCTGTTTCGTAAGCGGTTGATCTCGTTCAATGGTTGCGTACCGTGGTGGCGATTTACCGACGGGATTAATCACAGTTTTGTAGTGATCTGGAAATTCTTGAGCGTAATGAGCCGGTGCAAAATGCCGCACGCTGTTTCATTGTTTCCGACTGGTTGAAATCCTCGGATGGAATTGCTGTGAAAAGGATAGCCGAGTTTAGTTGATGGTAATTCGACGGTCGGTTGTGCTTGAATTTCATTTTCCCGCGGAATTAATTCCGTTGCGGTTGTACCGGTCAAGAAAACACCCCGCCTTCGGGTCCGTTTTACTTCGCTGCTATTGAAGAGCGTTAAGTGGTTGGGCGCCGTGAGGCGCAAATTTTAACCAACAGCGAATCCATTTTTTTCTCCCAGTTAAGAATCTATTGATTTTCTTTTTCCTTTGCGCAATTTTGAACCTAACGACAAATATGTGCCATATGCGGCACTGCCATACCCCATGATGCTCAGGTCCGCCGCATCTCCTGGGTCGTGGGGTCGGTCGACCGGCAGGCATATGAATGCGGTTCCTCGTGCCGTTATTGCAGGCTGGTCGACCCCCAATCTAAAACGCCGCTCCCTGACGGGACGCGGCGTTTTTTCGTTTCAGCTTAAGGCGCGCTATTCGGCAGATCAGCAGGCAAAAGAAAAGGCGCCTGACCTTGCGGTCGGCGCCTTGTTCAAACCCTAAAGATCAAGTCTTACTTGATCTTGGTTTCCTTGAATTCAACGTGCTTCTTGGCAACCGGGTCGTACTTGGTCTTGGTCATCTTGTCCGTGAACGTACGGCTGTTCTTCGTCGTGACGTAGAAGAAACCGGTGTCAGCCGTCGACAGCAGCTTGATCTTGATGGTCGTAGCTTTCGCCATGGTTGTTCTGCCTCTAGAAAATAGGAAGCCGCGAGCGCAGCGTGCGCCCCGGCTAAATCTGGCGCGAAATTACAAATCGCGCGCCAAAAGTCAACTCCGTTTTGAATGGAAAAGCGTACGGCACAGGGCAATCAGCACGTAAAAGCCGAAGAATGAGGCCAGCGCCCACGCATAACCGTCGTTTCCGACGACATCCATGGCGGCCCCGATGCCCTGCGGACCGACCACCGTGCCGACCGCATAACAGAAAATGAATGCTGCATTGGCGGCTGCGAGATCCGCACCGCTGAGTCGCGCACCCAGATGTGCCAAGCCCACCGTGTAGAGACCGGAGACGCAGCCGCCCCAGAAAAACAGCACGACAGCCATCAAGATCCAGTTGTGGATCAGCATCGGCAAGGCCAGCGAACCGATGACGCCGAGAATGGCCATGGCTGCGAGCAATGGGCGACGGTCTTTCAATCTGTCGGAATAAAGCCCGAGCGGGATCTGGAATGCCATGTTGCCGATGCCCATCACGGTCAGAAGCACGGCAGCTTGTGATTCCTGCAACTGCTCGCGCAGCGCATAGATAGGAAACAGCGAAAGCCCGCCGGCAGAAACCGCGCCGAAGGCGAAGACGGCTGCCGTCGCTGTCGGCACGAGGAAGATGTAGTGGAAGAAATGGCGATCCGGCTTGGTGTTGAGGACCGGGCTCTCGTGCCGCGCGATGAAAATCGGGATCAATGCGAGCAGGATGATGATGGCGCCCACCAGGAAGGGAAGAATGCCGTCGCTGCCCAGCGTCGAGAAGAGCAGGGGGCCTATTGCAAAGCCGATTGCAAGTACGGTGGCATAGATGCCGAGAACCAGCCCGCGGCGGCGCGGCGGGGCTGCGTCGTTGATCCAGAATTCGGACAGGATGAACAGCGTGGTCGTCGCACCGTGAAAGGCGAAGCGCAACGGGAACCACATCCAGAAGGATTGCGCGTAATAGAAACCGAGCCCGCTGACGGAGGCTACGACCACGGCGAACATCATCGTGCGCGCCACGCCATAATCATGCGCGAGCTTGGTGGTAACCGGCGCCGCCAGCATCGAGGCTATGCCGGCCATGGCCGCATTGAGGCCGATCAGCGTCGAGGGGATACCGCGCTTTTCAAGAATGATGGAAAGAAGCGGAAGTCCGAGCCCGATCGCTATGCCGACCGCACTGATGGCCGCAATCGCAGCAACGAGGGACGGCCAGTGGATTTTCTCGACATGCCCGTTTTCGTCGGTCGCAGGCTGCGGCATTCATTCTTCCTTACAGTCTTGTCTGGACGAAGCGCCCGCGACGCATCGAATAGAAGGGGACGGGATTTCCGAAAGAGACGGAAGGATCGAGTTTCAACAGGTCCTTGACGTCCTCCAGTACCGTCTGAGTGATCCGCGCGAGTTTCAGACTGGAAACCGCTGCAATGTCAAGCCATTGCAAGTCCTCCAATTCGTCCGTATCGCCGAAATGCGACATGTCGAAGACAGTCTCTTCGCAAAACCCAAGAAAGAACCGGGTGTCATAGCGGCGAACGGCTCCAGGCGGGGTCACTGCCCGCGCGACATAACGTAACATGCCGAGGTTGGGGCCATCGGCATTGACCGGACGGATGCCTGTTTCCTCCTGCAATTCGCGAAGCGCCGCAAGCGCGAGCGCCCTAGCGCGCGCCGGTCCCATGCGGCGAGGTGTGTGGGCTAGCAGCTTCTCCATTACCTGTGGATGGAGATCGTTGTTGAAGGGGCGCGCATGGTCGCCACGGTCACGCCGTCCGCCGGGAAATACATAGACATCCGGCATGAACACATGCTTGGCCGCCCTGCGGCCCATCAGGATCTTCGGTTGAGGGCCGGAGCGATCAACAAGGATCAGGCAGGCCGCATCCTGCGTGCGGACGCGATTAGGCACCTCAAAACGATCGTCAGGCTCCACGACATCTGCGCCTGTCGGCTTCATGCGGAAGGATCGCCGTGCTCCGGCTCCTTGCTGAAGCCATGCATCCTGTAAGCCCATTGCAGGCCAATGACACCACCCTTGATAGGCTGAACCGTCGCGATTGCGGTCAGCACGGCAAGCGGTATCCAGATTGCCATGTGAATGAAGGGTGAGAGGCGCCAGATCATGTCGGTCAAAAGGTAGCCCGTCATCAGCACATGGCCGACAACGACGATGACGAGATAGGCCGGCAGGTCGTCGGCGCGTTGAGGCGTATAATCCTCGCCGCAGACGGCGCAGTGATCGACTGGCTTGAGAAAGGCGCGGAACAGGCGGCCATCACCGCAATTCGGGCAGCGGCAGGCAAGGCCGCGTTTGATGGAGCGCCCCAAGGGACGCTCGGGCGCGCCTTCACCGCCATATTTGATGGTCGATCCGGCGCGCTGGTCCATTGCTATCTCCTGCGTCCACGGGGAGGGCGTGTGCCCGGCTTCTTCGGTCCGCCACCCGGCCTGTTGCGTTTGCCCGCCTTGTGGAAGGATCGCATTGCCGTCGGCAGTTTCTTGCCTTCGCTCAGCATCTCGAACTGCAGCGCGCCGGCAAGCGGAATGGCATCCTTCAGGCGCACATCCACCGTATCGCCCAGCTGGTAGCCAAGCCCGGAGCGTTCGCCCGTCAGTGCCTGATGCGCCTCGTCATAGATGTAATAATCATTGCCGATTGTCGAGACCGGCACGAAACCGTCAGCCCCATAGGTCGGCAACGAAACGAACAGCCCGGCCTTGGTGACGCCGGAAATCCGTCCTTCGAATTCCTCGCCGATACGAGTGGCGAGATGATGGGCGACAAGACGGTTGATCGTGTCGCGTTCGGCAGCCATGGCGCGGCGTTCGAAGGTGGAGATTTCCGCGGCGATATCGTCGAGCTGCGCTTCTTCCTCGGGCGTAATCCCGCCTTCGCCGAGACCCAGCGAACCGACCAGTGCGCGGTGCACGATCAGGTCCGCGTAACGGCGGATCGGCGAGGTGAAATGCGCATATTTCATCAGGTTGAGGCCGAAATGCCCGATATTGTCCGGGCTGTAGACGGCCTGGCTCTGGGAGCGCAGCACCATCTCGTTGACCATCACCTGATGCGGCGTGCCCTGCGCTTGCGACAGGATGCCGTTGAACGAATTGGAGCGCATGTTGCCGCCCTTGGCCATGGAGATGCCAAGGGTGTTGAGGAACTCGCGCAACGTCTCCTGCTTGGCAAGCGACGGGCCGTCATGGGCGCGGTAGATCAGCGGCTGGCGCTTCTTCTCCAGCGTTTCGGCGGCACAGACATTCGCCTGGATCATCATCTCTTCGATGAGCTTGTGTGCATCCAGCCGATCCGGCACAAAGACGCGATCGACAGTGCCGTCGGGCTTCAGGAGGATCTTGCGCTCCGGCATATCGAGTTCAAGCGGCTGGCGGCGGTCGCGGCCGATCTTCATGATCTTGTAGGCGGCCCAGAGCGGCTTCAGGATCGGTTCGAGCAGCGGCCCGGTCTTGTCGTCCGGCTTGCCGTCGATCGCAGCCTGTGCCTGCTGGTATGACAGCTTGGCAGCGCTCTTCATCATGATGCGATGGAAGGTGTGGCCGGCCTTGCGGCCTTCCTTGGAAAACACCATCCTGACGGCCATTGCCGGCCGGTCTTCGCCTTCGCGCAACGAGCAGAGGTCGTTGGAAATCCGCTCCGGCAGCATCGGCACGACGCGGTCGGGGAAATAGACGGAATTGCCGCGCTTCAGCGCTTCACGGTCGAGCGGCGAGCCGGTGCGCACATACCAGGAGACATCGGCGATCGCGACGGTGACGATCACGCCACCCGGATTGTCGGCAGACGGGTCCGGCTCGGCGTAAACGGCGTCGTCATGATCCTTGGCGTCGGCGGGGTCGATCGTGACGAGCGGCACATCGCGCCAGTCCTCGCGCTTCGACATCAAGGCGGGCTTTGCAGCCTCCGCCTCATCCATCACCTGCTTGGGGAAGATATGCGGAATGCCATGCGAATAGATGGCGATCATCGAGATCGCCTTTTCCGACGCCACGGAGCCGACTACCGAGAGCACACGCGCACGCGGCAGGCCGAAACGGCCGGAACGAACGGTTTCCGTCTCGACCAGATCACCGTCCTTGGCCTCGCCCAGACCATCGCGCTCGATCACCATCTCCTCGCCGCGACGGTCGATCGGCAGAAGCCGGACCTCGCCGTCGGCAAGCTTGTGGATGACGCCCATCGTCGCGCCGCGCCGCTTGTCGATCACCTTGATGACGCGCGCCGTATAGGCGGGACCGGTACGGTCCTTGTTGGGGAAGATTTTTGCCAGAATCCGGTCGTTGAGACCGGCGGCGGGCGCCTTGCCCTTGCCGCGTTGTTCCGACGACTGGCGGATCAGCACGGCCGGTGCCGCACCGAGATCTTCCGGCCATTCCGCCGGACGACCGATCAACTCGCCATCCTTGTCGCGGGTGGTGATGTCGAGAACGGTTACCGGGGGCAGGGCGCCGGGACGCGCCAGGGACTTGCGGTTCTTCGTCAGCAGACCTTCGTCTTCGAGCTGGCGAAGCAGGTCCTTCAACTCGACACGCGTCTCGCCCTTCAGCCCGAAAGCCTTGGAGATTTCGCGCTTCGAGGCCTTGTCTGGGCTGTCGGAGATGAATTCGAGCAGGACTTCGCGCGGTGGGATAACGCCCTGGATGATGGCGGGCTGGCCTTTCGAGCCGGTCGCCATTCCGCGTTCGGCTCTTTCGGCGCGCTTCCGCTGCCGGTGCGATCTGATGTCGTCGTCCTGCTCTTCGCTCACGTATCCGTCTTCTTTGTTTTCGCGGTAGTCTTCTTCGCCGGCGCTTTTTTGGCCGCAGTGGTCTTGGCTGCCGCCTTTTTCGGTGCCGCCTTCTTGGTCTCGCCGTCAGCCTTGGCTGCGGCCTTCTTCGGCTTCGCCTTGGATTTTGCCGCAGGCTGCTTACCGCCCTTCTCGATGATCAGCGCCATGGCCTGTTCCATCGTCACCGACTGCGGGTCCATGCCCTTCGGCAGGGTCGCATTGACCTTGCCCCAGTTGACATAGGGACCATAACGACCGTCACGTACGGTGACCGCGCCGCCGTCCGGATGATCGCCGAGTTCCTTGAGCGCTGCCGGAGTGCCGCGGCCACGGCCACCAGGACCCTTGGCAACCTTTTCGGCAAGCACGGTCACGGCGCGGTTGAGGCCGATCGAGAACACGTCCTCGATGCTTTCAAGGTTGGCATAGGTGCCGTCATGCAGCAGGAACGGCCCGTAGCGGCCAAGACCTGCGGAGATCATCTTTCCGGTTTCCGGGTTCTGACCCACGTCGCGCGGCAGGTTGATCAGAGCCAGCGCCTTTTCATGGTCTATGTCTTCCGGCTTCCAGCCTTTCGGCAGCGAGGAGCGCTTGGCTTCCTTGCCTTCACCGCGCTGGATATAGGGTCCGAAACGGCCAGACCGCAGCGTCAGTTCTTCGCCCGTATGCGGATCGGCGCCAAGCGCCTTCGGCTCATTGAGACCGGAGGCATCGGCTTCCGCGCCATCGGAGGAAAGCTGGCGGGTGAAATTGCATTCCGGATAGTTCGAGCAACCGACGAAGGCGCCATATTTGCCGAGCTTCAGCGACAGGTTGCCGGTGCCGCAGACCTGGCAGATGCGTGGATCCGAACCGTCCTCGCGCTTCGGGAACACCAGCGGCGCAAGAGCTTCGTTCAGAGCGTCCAGTACGTTGGTGACGCGCAATTCCTTGGTGTCTTCGATCTGGGCGAAGAAATCCTGCCAGAAATCGCGCAGGACCTGTTTCCAGTCGAGCTCGCCGGCGGAGATCCTGTCGAGCTTCTCTTCCAGATCGGCAGTGAAATCGTATTCCACATACTTGGTGAAGAAGTTTTCCAGGAATGCGGTAACGAGACGGCCCTTGGAATGCGGGATCAGCTTGCGCTTTTCGGTCACCACATATTCGCGGTCGGATAGCGTCTTCAGCGTCGCGGCATAAGTGGACGGGCGGCCGATGCCGAGCTCTTCCATCTTCTTGATCAGCGAGGCTTCCGAATAACGCGGCGGCGGCTCGGTGAAGTGCTGGCTGGAATTGATCTTCTGCTTGGCGAGGTTTTCGCGCGCATTGATCTCCGGCAGGCGACCATCCTCGTCGTCATCCTCCGACTTCTCGTCTTCGTCGCGACGATCCATATAGGCGCTGAGGAAGCCGTCAAAGCGGACAACGGAGCCAACGGCACGCAGGCCAGCCTTGTCGCCGCCATTGGAGGCGACGATCTCGACCGTCGTGCGTTCCATCTCGGCGGACGCCATCTGGCTCGCTATACCGCGCTTCCAGATCAGTTCGTAGAGACGCGCCTGATCTGCATCGAGGAACTTGCGTACCTGATCCGGCGTCCGGTTAAAGTCGGTCGGGCGGATCGCTTCGTGGGCTTCCTGAGCGTTCTTCGCCTTGGTGGAATAGAAGCGTGGCTTTTCCGGCAGGTAGCGGTTGCCGAACTGGTCGACGATGGCGGCGCGGGCCGCATCGATCGCCTCGGGTGCCATCTGCACACCGTCGGTACGCATATAAGTAATGAGACCGACCGTCTCGCCGCCGATATCGATGCCTTCATAAAGCTTCTGCGCCACCTGCATGGTGCGCGAAGCGTTGAAACCTATATTCGATGAAGCGGCCTGCTGCAGGCTCGACGTAGTGAAGGGCGGGCCGGGATTGCGCTTGACCGGCTTTGCCTCGACGCTGTCGACCACATAAGATGCGCCTTCGAGCAGTGTCTTCAGGCGATTGGCGTCTTCGCCGGTCTTGACCGCGCGGGGTGCAAGGCGTTTGCCGTCGGCCGCCACCAGCTTTGCTTCGAATTCGTCACCGCGCGGCGTCTTCAACAGCGCAGACAGGTTCCAGTATTCTTCGGAAACGAAACGCTCGATCTCGTTTTCGCGGTCGCAGACTAGGCGCAGCGCCACCGACTGCACGCGGCCGGCAGACCGTGCGCCGGGCAGCTTGCGCCACAGGACCGGGGACAGATTGAAGCCGACCAGATAGTCGAGTGCGCGGCGGGCGAGATAGGCATCGACCAGCGGCACGTCGATATCGCGCGGGGCGGCCATGGCATCGAGCACAGCCTTTTTGGTGATGGCGTTGAACACGACGCGCTTCACCGGCTTGTCACCCAGCACCTTCTTCTTCTTCAGGAGATCGAGAACGTGCCAGGAAATCGCTTCACCTTCGCGATCCGGGTCGGTCGCGAGAAACAGTCCGTCGGAGCCTTTTACGGCATCGGCAATATCCTTCATGCGTTTCTGCGACGCGCTATCGACCTCCCAGGACATTTCGAAATCCTGATCGGGAAGCACGGAGCCGTCTTTCGCGGGAAGATCGCGGACGTGGCCAAAGGATGCGAGAACCTTATAACCCGAGCCCAGATACTTATTGATCGTCTTGGCTTTGGCTGGAGATTCTACAACGACAACATTCATTTTTGGTTCTCTGTAATAGAGCAGGGCCCGGGACCCAGTTCGGTCCAGGCGGAGATTTGCTTCCCGACATGGAGGGCGTTTGTCCCGCGGTCAAGGGCTTAAGTGAAATTAGCACATTTCGAAGGATGCAATCGGTAGCTGCTTTAATCGGACTTGCAATCATGAATATTTCAAATAAAGTCCATAAAGTTTCTTGTAGTGAATAAAAATTCACTGAAACTTCTGGTGGGGTGGGGCATGTCGATTCACATAGGTGAGCTCCGCGAGGGGCATTCTGTCGATAACGTTGCATATATATGCCAGATGCTTGGCGAGCTGCGGCAGGTCGCTTTCGCCGAAGGGGCAGACATGCTCTGCTATCTCATAGAGATGGCCTATGTCGAAGCCGGTGATATCAAGTCCGGCCGGCGGCCGCGCTCAGCCGGAAAGCGCGATGGAAACAGATCCTCCGGGATGGCGGTATAGACGTCCGGCCAGATCGAGTTCTAGCAGTACGAGATAGACGGACGACGCGGGAAGACCCGTGTGGCGGATGATGTCATCTATCTCTGCGGGTGTCGGGCCGAGGGCTGAGATGATCGCATATCGGTCATCGTCATCTGGCGGCACGATGGCGCCTGTCTGCGTATCTGGCTCCTCGATCATGGGCGGTTCGAAAAGATCGAGTTGCGATAACGGCGCGAGAGCTTCCAGTACGTCTTCCGGTCCTGTCGTTACGACCGCACCCTGCTTGAGCAGGGCGTTTGTTCCGTGGCAGCGCGGATCGAGCGGCGAACCGGGCACGGCAAACACGATCCGGCCAAAATCGCCGGCCATCCGCGCAGTTATCAGCGAGCCGGATCTTTCCGCTGCCTCGACCACGACGACGCCGAGCGAAATGCCGGCGATCAGCCGGTTCCGGCGGGGAAAGTCCCGTGCTCTCGGTTCCCAGCCGAACGGCATTTCGCTGATCGCAAGACCCGCACCATTGGTAATCTCTTCCAGCAGTCCGAGATTTTCGGGCGGGTAGGGGCGGTCCAATCCACCAGCGAGCACGGCGATCGTTCCGGTCTCGACGCTGGCCCGGTGTGCGGCGGTATCTATCCCGCGCGCCAGCCCCGATGTGATCACATAACCGTTCTGGCCGCAGCGCCTGGCGATCATCGCCGCAAATTTGGCGCCGACGACCGAAGCGTTGCGCGAGCCGACGATGCCGACAGACGGACGTGTGGCTCTTGTCAGGTCGCCCTTGATCGCGACGAGCGGTGGAGCGCCGTCTATATGCCTGAGCGCGGGCGGATAGTCCGGCTCTCCGATGCCGACGAAGCACGCCCCATGTCTGCTGGCGATTTCAAGCTCCCGCTCGGCATCCTCGATGCTGGCAATACGTAACGAGCGCGTGGCGCCGCCTCGCCGAGAAAGTTCCGGCATCATGGCGAGTGCATTTTCCGCAGAGCCGCAATGGTTGATCAGTTGCCGGAAAGTGGCCGGGCCGACATTGTCGGAGCGGATCAGCCTTAGCCAGGCGATCCTCTGCTTCTCGGTCAGCGCAATTCCCGATCTCCGCGCGCTGCCATCAGGCATGAATCGCCTCTTCGGGCAGATTGCCCGTTTGAGCCGATCTTGCTTTCGGTGCCGGCGATCAACCGCTCGATATTGGTGTTGAGCTCCACCCAGAAGATTACGGTCATGATTGTCCGCATGGCTGCAATCCTGACGGCATGTATGAACCACGACGCAACCGGAAAGGCAAGGGCGGAAAATGGTGCCATGCGCTGCGAACCGCCGGGCCTGGTGGCGGCGAGTGAGGCAGCAGCAGCGAGCGCCGCTTGACGTGACGCTGGCGATTTTCCGCAAGGGCTATCGGCTTTCGTGTCGTCGAACGGTCGGCTTTGATCCGCCTTTGTGGTTTTCTTTACAGGAAAGCCAAGCAGCCGGATTTGATGGCGAAAAAATTAAGGTACTGGCCGGGTCCTAAAATTAAAACAGGACGACAGGGAGCGGAAACTATCAGGAGGATAGGGAGGACAATCTTTACATCACAGTTATGGCAGGCCGCGAAAGGCGTTTGAGACGCGCCGTATCTGGTGCCGCTGCCGTAAGCGATTTTGCGTAAGGCTACGCACGGCAATTGGGACGACGAAAGCGCTATCTGCTGCCCGTCGTTCTTAATGGTAGCGCGCCGTTCTGCCTTCACGCCCGGACAAAACCGGCTGCTCGCGCATACGGTTTGCTCTGATCCAGATGACCAGCTTCCGCTGCCGAATGGCGGCGGCGTGATCTGCTGCGTCGTTGCCTTCATCAAATAACGAATTTCCCGACCGTATTGTGGTGAGAGACACAATGCGATGGGCTTCCTTTTTTCTCTGAAAACAGAAAAGACCCAAGAAAATGAATGCAGCAAGGAAAATAACCTGGAAGAATTACTTCGGCGTGTCTTCCGTTAATATTTTTATTGCCACCACGCAGAACGTTTTATCTGCATGGTTGATGTATTACTACACAACATATGCCGGTTTGTCGATAATGGCGGTGGGGACCCTGTTTGCGATCAGCAAACTGGCCGGGGCCTTTTTCTCTCTGTTCTTCGGTGAACTGTCGGACAAATTTGGCCAGACCCGCCTCGGGAAAAAATTTGGACGTCGACGCTTCTGGCTTCTCGCCATCATTCCGGTCCACACCATCCTCTTTCCGTTGGTGTGGCTCCCGGGCATGGGGGTGGCTTACTACTATTTCATCTACATTCTCTATAATTGCGTGCTGCGTGTTCCGCAGATCATCATCCCCACTTTGACAACGGAGATGACCACGGATTCGACCGTGCGCGCCAAGATCGAGGGTATGAAGCAGGCCGTTGGTGCGATCGCCACCACGGCACTTTCGGCGCTGCCCGGCATCATGTTTCTCTATTTCGGCAAGGATCTGGCTGCCTTCACCTGGACCATGATCATCTGTGACGTTCTGGCCTGCGTGGCGTTGTTCCTGCAATACAAGTGGAGCTTCGAACGGCCGGCGGAGGAACTGCATTTCACCCCGGGCCGAAGCGCCTGGCAGGAAATGAAGTTGATGTTCCGCGATCTGGGTTCCACGCTACGGGTCCGTGCATTTCGTCAGTTGCTGGCCATGTTCGTTGCGCAGATCTCGGAGCGTACCATCTCCGGATACGTCAATACCTATTTCATCATCTTCGTCATGTTGATGAGCCCGACCGTCGTTGCCGGTGCCAACAGCGTCGCTTACCTTTTAGGCCTGCTGTTTCTGTCCTTTTTCCTCTGGTACACGATCAAGACTGACGGTGCGACCTCGTTCCGCCTCGGCGCATGGGTAACGCTGCTTGTCTTTGCCGCTTTCGCCTGGCTGGCACTGGTACGCCCGCCTCACGCGGAGATCTGGCTGATCGGTCTGACGATCGTCTTGAATTTCGGCAAGACCGGCATTGCCAACGCGTCTTTCTACCTGATGTCATTCATTCCCGATGTCGACGAAATGGTCACCCGCGAACGGCGTGAAGCTCTGTTCTCCGGCGTGTTCAACTTTGTCGATACCGTCATTCAGGCATCGATCATGTTCACCCTCGGTCTGGTCTTGTCGGCCACCGGCTTTCAGCAGGGCGTGGATGTCCAGCCGGAATCCACCGTTACCAGTATCATCGCCATCTACACCTGCGTGCCATTCTGCTTCGGGCTATGGGGCATCATCATTTCCAAGCGCTTCAAGCTCAACCGCGAGAACCACCTGATCGTGCTGCAGGAAATTGCACGCCTCAAAAATGGCGGTGACCGCAGTGCGGTTGATCCGCAAACCCGCGCAACTGTCGAACTGCTGACCGGTCTTCCCTATGAGCAATGCTGGCAGGAACCAGCTGCGGCGACGGAACACCATGTGGCGGCTGCCGCAGCACGCTGAAGCCCGCACTGAAAGGAATGGACAAATTATGATGGCTGAACCAGACGACTTTCCGACAGCAAAGGACGGCATTCCGGTCGCATGGCATGATGAGGTGACGGGAAAGAAGATTATCCGGCTGTCGGCGCAAGCGGGTACGTCCTCCCTCTATTTCCATCAGCATGCCTATAGCCATGATGGACAACGCATGGTCGTCAGCCGACCTGACGGAATTGGCGTGATCGAACTGGGTAGTCGGCGCAACAACCTCATCCTGGCCGACCCAGGCGCCGAAGTGCTGATGGTCGGCAGGCAAACTTCGCGGCTTTGGTACATTGATGGCAGTGGTCCGAGCCGTGAAGTGCGCACTATTGACCTTGAAGGCCGACTGCAGCGAAGCCACTATCGGCTGTCGCCATCCGAGGCGGTCTTCGCGGTCAACGCCGATGAAACGCTGCTGCTCGGAAGCGAAACCCATGAGGGCAGGGCGTTCAACGACGAGTTTACCTCCGGTTCGTCTGAAGCGGCCGGAGGCAAGGCCAATCCACAGGGTGAGTGGATGGTCGATAGCGACATGTACCACCCCGTCACGGGCCAGCGGCTGACATTCGCGGAACAGAAGGAGGTGCATATCAATCGGAGACTTGAGAGACGCCTTCCGATGACCATCTTCGTCGTCGATCTAAAGACCGGTCTGCGTCGCGATGTCTACCATGCCACCGACTGGCTGAACCACCTGCAGTTTTCTCCTGCCGACCCGCAGCAGATCATGTTCTGCCACGAAGGTCCGTGGCACAAGGTGGACCGCATCTGGACAATGCGCCTGGGCAATGATCCCTGCGTACCGCTTCGTGTGCATACACGCAGCATGAACATGGAGATCGCCGGGCACGAATTCTTCGGCCATGACGGTAAAACCATCTGGTACGATCTCCAGACGCCGCGAGGCGAAGTCTTTTGGCTGGCGGGCCACGAACTTGAGAGCGGAAGGCGGCATTGGTACGCCCTGGAGCGGGACTTCTGGTCGGTTCATTTCAACGTGTCACCCGACGGCAGTTGCTTCGCCGGTGATGGGGGTGACGAAGAGATGGTCGCTCATGCCAAGGACGGGAAATGGATCTCGCTATTTGTCCCCGAGGCAATTCCGGATGTGGCGGGAATCTCTGCAGACAATGCCGGCGAGCTGATCAGCCCTGGCGTGCTACGCGCTGTGCGCTTGGTCGATATGAAGCACCATAACTACCGGCTGGAGCCGAACCTCTCCTTCACTCCCGACGGGAAGCGCCTGGTGTTTCGCTCCAACATGCATGGTGACGTGCACACCTATGCCGTGGATGTCGGTTAGCGCATCGACCTGAAAAAAAATGGGGCTGAACGATTTTGCTCAGCCCCGCTTGTCGTAATCTTTATTGTTCGTTGAATGACCGGAGGTCTGGTTGAAAGGGGTTATCCCTTAGAGCCGATCCTGCTTTCGGTGCCGGCGATCAGCCGCTCGATATTGGTCTTGTGTTTTACCCAGGAAATCACGGTCATGACGGCCATCACGGCCGCAATCTTGGGCTCTTGTATGAACCACAGCACAACGGGGACAATAAGCGTCGCCACCAGAGCGGAAAGCGACGAATATTTGCTGAGCTTGGCGATCGTCAGCCACACTACGGCAAAGACCAATACCATCCATGGCGCAACGCCAAGCAGGGTGCCGATATAGGTGGCAACGCCCTTGCCGCCCTTGAAGCCGAGCCAGACTGGATAGAGATGGCCGATGAAGGCTGCAAAGCCTGCCAACAACCCGGCTTCGAAACCAAAGAAATGCCAGCCGATGAGTGCCGCGACCGTCGCCTTCAGCGCATCGAGCAGAAGCGTCGCTGCGGCGAGTTTCTTGTTGCCGGTGCGCAATACATTGGTTGCGCCGATGTTCCCCGACCCAATCGAGCGGATATCGCCAAGGCCTGCCGCACGCGTGAGGAGAAGGCCGAAAGGGATCGAGCCGAGCAGATAGCCCAGGATCAGCGCACCGGCTGCGATCGGCAGGGTGATCTGCCAGTTGAAGAGTTCGCTCACGCTCGGCCCCCATCGATTGCATGCACGCATTTGCCGGCCACATAGGTGGCGACCGCACGGCCGGAGAAGCGCGCTTCGTCGAACGGTGTGTTCTTCGACCGCGAGATGATCGCATCCTTGGAAACGATCCAGGGATCATCGAGATCGATCAGTGTGATGTCGGCCTTCGCTCCCACTTTCAGCGTGCCGGCGTTGAGGCCGAATATCCGTGCGGGGCGTGTCGACATGGCGTCGATCAGCCGCATCAGTGGCACGCGTCCGTCATGATGCAGGCGAAGTGCTGCCGACAGCATCGTCTCCAGCCCGATCGCGCCATCGGCGGCGTCGGCAAACGGCAAGCGCTTGGTGTCGACGTCCTGCGGATCATGCGACGACACGATGATGTCGATATCGCCCGCGGCCAGCGCATCCGCCATCGAGATCCGGTCGTCCTCGGTTCTAAGAGGCGGCGACAGCTTGAAGAAGGTGCGGTATTCGCCGATGTCGTTTTCATTGAGCGAAAGATGATTGATCGAAATGCCGCAGGTGACATTGGCGCCGCGCGACCGGGCAACCTTCATCGCCTCGACCGATTCCGGCACCGAGATCTTGGCTGCGTGGTATTTGGCTTTGGTGAGAGCCGCGATCCTCAGATCACGTTCCAACGGAATGATTTCTGCTTCCTTCGGCACGCCGGACAGGCCGAGCCAGCTGGCAAACAGCCCTTCGTTCATCACCCCGTTGCCGAGATATTTTTCTCTGAGCTCGAGCGAAATCACCGCATCGAACTCCCGTGCGTAGGTCATTGCGCGGCGAAGCAGCAGCGAGTCGGAAAGCGCATGTCGGCCATTGGTGAAGGCGACGGCGCCGGCTTCCTGCAGCAGGCCGAATTCGGTCATCTCCTTGCCTTCGAGCCCTCTGGTCAGGGCGGCAGCGGCATGAACGTTGACGAGTGCCTTGTCGCGAGCGGTCTTGTGAACGAATTCGACGAGCGCGATATCGTCGATCACCGGATCGGTCTCCGGCATCATGATGAAGGAGGTGACGCCGCCGGCAGCCGCCGCACGGCTGGCCGATTCGATCGTTTCTGTATGCTCGGCACCCGGTTCGCCGACATAAACGCGGGCATCGACCAACCCGGGTGTGGCAACCAGACCCTGGCAGTCGCGGACGCTCGCGCCGTGCGGTACGCCCTGGTTCAGGGCGTCTTTGCCGCAAGCAAGGATATGTCCGTCTTCGCCGATGATGATCGTGCCTGTCTCGTCAAGATTGCGCGACGGATCAAGGATGCGGACATTTTTGAGAACGGTTGATTTCATGCGCGTTCTCCCTGGTTGGATGTGAGAAGCGTCTCCATCACGGCCATACGCACGGCGACCCCCATTTCAACCTGCTGTTCGATGACGCTCTGCGGGCCGTCTGCGACCTCGGAGGCGATCTCGACGCCGCGGTTCATCGGACCTGGATGCATGACGAGCGCATCTTCCTTGGCCGCCTTCAGTTTTTCCGCATCAAGCCCGTAGAAGTGGAAGTATTCGCGAACCGACGGCACGAACGAGCCGGCCATGCGTTCGCGCTGCAGGCGCAACATCATCACGACATCGGCATTCTTCAGGCCGTCTTCCATAGAGTGGAAGACTTCCACGCTCATGTCACGGATGCCCGATGGGAGAAGGGTGGAAGGAGCAACGACACGGACGCGGGCACCCATGGCGTTGAGAAGGATGATGTTCGAGCGGGCGACGCGCGAGTGCAAGACATCGCCGCAGATCGCCACCGTGATACCGGTCAGCGTACCCTTGGCGCGGCGGATCGTCAGTGCGTCGAGCAGCGCCTGGGTCGGATGTTCATGCTGGCCGTCGCCGGCATTGACCACCGAGCAGGCGACCTTCTGGGCAAGAAGCGCTGCCGCACCGGCGGAAGAATGGCGAAGCACCAGCACGTCGGGGCGCATGGCGTTCAGCGTCATCGCCGTATCGATCAGCGTTTCGCCTTTTTTTACCGATGAATTGCCGACCGACATGTTCATCACGTCCGCGCCAAGCCGCTTTCCGGCAAGTTCGAAGGACGATTGCGTGCGCGTCGACGCCTCGAAGAAAAGGTTGATCTGGGTAAGGCCGCGTAGGGTGGACGTCTTTTTCTCCCGCTGCCGGGAAATCTTCACGGCCTCGTCGGCCTTGTCGAGAAGATAGGTGATGTCCTGTTCTTTGAGACCCTTGATGCCGAGGAGGTGGCGATGAGGGAAGAAGACCATTGGGCGTGTCTCCGCTTGCGTTCGGCGGTCTATAAGGTTTGGGGGGGCAAGCTGCAAGCGGCATGGTGCATTATACCATCCCACTTTCTTCATTCTGCCTGTGTTTTGGCAGGCGGAAACGGCCATTTGTTGAGAAGCCCAATTTAGGGTCGTGCGCCCGTTCCCACTCCCGTTAACTTCCGCTAGAAGCGGAGCATGAACGAGTTAAGCCGCGCCGAAGAAAAATTCGCCGAATTGAACCAGCCTGCGCCCTGGTCCGGCATCAATGCCTATCGCTCCGATCCGCTTCTGGTCGATTTGACGGGTGGGCTCAATCGCGTCATTCGCGAGGAATACGACCAGCTCGGACGTTACGTGACGTCGCCAGAAGCGCAGGAGCTGGCGCGTATGGCGAACGAAAACCCGCCGAAGCTGAAGACCCACGGTCCGCGCGGCGAGCGTCTCGATGTAACCGAATTCCATCCTGCATGGCATGCGCTGATGCGCCGTTCGATGCAGACGGGCCTTCATTCCTCCATATGGGAAAACATCCCGGAAGCGAAGGGCAGCGAACACAAGGCGCGTGCGACCCGATTCTATCTGACAGCGCAGCTTGAAAGCGGCCACCTTTGCCCGTTGACCATGACCAGCGCTTCCGTTGCAGCCCTGATGGCGTCGCCACGGGTGCAAAAGGAATGGGCTCCGAAAATCCTGTCGCGCAAGTATGATTCAACAAATCGTCCGGCCATGCAGAAAAGCGCGATCACGCTCGGCATGGGCATGACGGAAAAGCAGGGCGGCACCGATGTGCGCGCCAACCGCTCCTCTGCCGAGCGGGTAGGTGAGGGCATCTATCGCCTGAATGGCCATAAATGGTTCATGTCAGCACCGATGAGTGACGGTTTCGTCATGCTGGCAAAGACCAAGGATGATATCAGCTGCTTCCTCGTTCCCCGTCTTCTGGAAGACGGTTCGGCCAACGGTCTGCAGTTCCAGCGACTGAAGGACAAAATTGGTAATCGCTCCAACGCGTCGGCCGAAGTCGAGTTCTCCGATGCATTCGGTTATCTGCTCGGTGAACCGGGTGCGGGTATTCGCACCATCCTCGATATGGTCACGCTCACGCGGCTTGATTGCGCAGTCGCTTCTGCTGGTATCATGCGCGCATCGCTCGCCGAGGCCGTTCATTTCACCCGCGGCCGCAATGTGTTCGGCCGCAAGCTCGTCGATCAGCCTTTGATGACGCGCGTGCTTGCCGATATGGCATTGGACGTTGCTGCAGCGACGGCGCTCGGTTTCCGTCTTGCCGAAGCCTTCGATCGCGCCGCCGGCAATCCGGCGGACGCGGCCTTTGCCCGCGTCATGACCCCGGTCGTCAAATATTTCAACTGCAAGATCGCCCCGTCGCTGATCTACGAGGCAATGGAATGCCTCGGTGGCAACGGTTACGTCGAGGAACGCCCGATCGCGCGTCACTACCGGGAAGCACCGGTCAACGCGATCTGGGAAGGCTCCGGCAACGTCATGGCGCTCGATGTCCTGCGCGTCCTCTCACGCGGTCGCGACCTGTTCGAACTGGTGCTCTCCGGTTTCGAGCGGGATCTGGGGGCATCCGGCCGCAAGACAATCGAGGTTCTGAGGGCCGCCATGGCGCTTTGCGAACGGGATGAGGGCGCGGCGCGCCTGCTTGTCGAGCAACTGGCGCTTGCCGCCGGTGCCGCCGAATTGGCGCGCCTGGGCGCCGGCAAGATTGCCGATGCCTATCTCGAAACCCGTCTGGCTGGTGGCTGGCGCTCGACCTACGGCATGCTCGATGCCCGTTTCG
The DNA here is from genome assembly GCF_014201355.1 of Aliirhizobium wenxiniae. Taxonomy (GTDB): domain Bacteria; phylum Pseudomonadota; class Alphaproteobacteria; order Rhizobiales; family Rhizobiaceae; genus Neorhizobium; species Neorhizobium wenxiniae. The sequence goes on along the minus strand of NZ_JACHEG010000002.1, from coordinate 33,216 downwards.
ACGCCAGCTATATCGTCGACCTTCTTTATCCGCCGGCAGCGTAGTTCGCGACGAACATCGCGACCGGAATGGAGAAGAAGGCGAGCGCCGTCTGCACGGTTGCGGCTGCAGCGTAAAAATCTGCGTCGCCGCCCATCTGCTTGGCAAGCACATAGCCATTCATCGCGGTAGGGACTGCGGCGCTGAGGGCGAGCAGCGCCAGATTGGTGCCGGTAAGTCCGACCGCAAGGCCGACTGCGATGGCGAGAGCCGGAAATACGACCAGTTTCATGACTACGGCCGACAGCACGCCGATGCTCGGCTTCAGCGCATCCGCCACCTTGAGACCTGCTCCGACCGTGATCAGGCCGAGGCTGAGGGAAGCCTGCGACAACATCTCGACCGTTGCCATCACCGGCCGATAGAGCGGCAAGCCGATCAGGTTGATGCCGATGCCGAGAATGGTCGCGATGATCATCGGGTTGCTGATGATCTTGATCGCGATGGCGCGATAGTCGCGTTTCTGCCCGGAGAATACGGCAAGTACCGCGATGCTTCCGGCATTGACCGGAACGATGACCGCTGCCATGACCATGCCGACCACCACCAGCCCATGTGCGTCATAAGTCTTGGCCGCGATTGCGAGCGCCATGAAGCCGTTCCAGCGCGTCGACGTCTGATAGAGCGAGGTGAAGGTGGATGGCGTCATCCGGCCACGTTTGAGAACCGGCCATGAGGCGAGCACGACGATGGACATCGTGGTGAAGGCAAGGATGGCGATCAGGCTGACATGGATGCTGCTTGCATCCGAGAAATCGGCCTTTGCCATGGTCTGGAAGAGAAGGGCGGGAAACAGCACATAATAGCTGCACTGCTCCATCCCCTCCCAGAAATTGCCGTTGATGACAGTTGTCCGCTTGAGGCCGATGCCGAGAAGGACGAGCAGGAAGACAGGTAAAATGCTTTCGAATATGGTCAGCATGAGCCGGGGGCGCGCTTATCAGTTTATATGTTATTCCTCCCGTGCGATACTCTGCATGTAATCCTTGGCAAGGCAATGGCCGCAATTCTGTGCATCATGTCGCAACGCGCTTGCTGCTCGCCGGCCGGGGGATTATCGCCTATGCTGTGTTTCTTGAAGAATAGGCCGACGATGCTGCAGATCCCCGAGATGACCGCGCAACAGAACCAGCCATTACGGCCGCGCAATCGCGCCAATACCGAGCGTGCGATTTTTCTGGCGGCGCGTGACCTCCTGTCCGAACACGGTTTCCAGGGTTTCGGGATCAACGCGGTGGCGCGTCGTGCCGGCTGCGACAAGCAACTCATCTACCGCTATTACGGCGGTCTCGATGGTTTGCTCGATGCGATCGGCGAAGAGCTCGGCAGCTGGGTGAGCGACAAGATCCCGCAGGATACCGGCGGCATGTTCGTCCTCACCTATGGCGACCTGATGGAAAAGCTCTCCATGTATTTCATGGAAGCACTGCGCGACGATCCACTGGTCTGCAAGATTGTTGCCTGGGAAGTCTCTCAGGACACGCCGCAGGTTCGTCGCCTTTCCGAGTCGCGCATGAAGGCGCTCGGCAAATGGCTGGAGCGGATGCAGGGCAATCTGAAGCCGCCGAAAGGCGTCGATACCGCCACGACCAATGCGCTCCTATTTGCGTCCATCCAGCATCTGGTGATTTCCGCTTCGGTAAGCGGCCAGTTCGCAGGCGTTCCGCTGAAGACGGAAAAGGACTGGGAAAAGGTGGCTGCCGCGGTGCGCCGCCTCGTTCGGGCCATATACGGCTGATCCAAACCCTCATTGTCCACAGTCACACCTCGGAAATTAACCATAACCATGGGTTTCCGTTGCGCTGAACTGCTGCGTCTTTAGGCTGGTTAATGTATTGTTAACCGAGTTTCGTAAGACAAATGCCAGCTGTGGTAACATTCCTCAGAGAGCGCCTTTTGCTGATCGTCCTGACGGGGGCTTTCGCCGCATTGGCGCTCAACATCGCGGTCCCTGCGTTGGTGCTGAGTGTTATGGCGCTGTCGAGATGGGTTGTCTCGGCGGATTTGGGTCTGGCAGAGCTTGAAGGTAAGGCCGCATGAAGTGGTTCTTGATACTCTGGGCAGGTCCGGTCGCTCTACTGTCGAGCTGGTACGGCTTATCCTATTATGACATGAGCTTCGGCTTTTTCATGCTGACGCGGCACACCCACGATCTCGTCTTCGAGGTCTATGGAAACATCCTCGGCATTCCGCCCGAAACCATCCCGCCACTCGTTGCAAGGGCGATTGCGTTCGATAGCCTGATCGTCTTTGCGATCATCGCCTTCAGAAAGCGCAAGGCGATTGCTGCCTGGTGGCGCAAGCGTCAGTCTTCGAAGGAAGACGTCGTTGCCGTACGCAGAGACGAGAGCCTGTCCAGCGCCCCCTGAAGAATGAAGCTTGCCGCAGCCGAATCGATCCGTTCGGCCCGCTTGGCGCGAGAAACGTCCATTTCCAGCAAGGCCCTTTCAGCCGCGACGGTCGAGAGCCGTTCGTCCCAGTAGACAAAGGGTAGGGCGGTCTTGTCCGACATGGAACGCACGAAGGCGCGGGTCGCCTGAACGCGAGGGCCCGCCGAGCCATCCATGTTCATCGGCAGGCCGATGATGAAGGCCGCGACCTTTTCCTTTTCCGCAAATGCCAGAAGCACTTCGGCGTCCTGCGTGAATTTCACCCGCTTGATCACCGGCCGTGGTGAAGAAAAACGACGGCCGAGATCAGACATGGCAAGCCCGATCGTTTTCGTGCCGAGGTCGAGCCCGGCAATTGCCTGGTTCGGCTGAAGTGCCTCGGCGAGTTCCTCGATCGTCAATGTTGCCATGTCTTTTCAGTCCTAAACTTTAATTCTTCTTGCGCACGAACTCGGTGCGCAACACCAGTCCCTTGATCGTATCATGACGGCAGTCGATTTCTTCCGGATTATCCGTCAGGCGGATCGAGCGGATGACCGTGCCCTGTTTCAATGTCTGGCCGGCACCCTTGACCTTCAGATCCTTGATCAGCGTGACGGCGTCGCCATCCGCGAGCACATTGCCGGCGCTGTCATACACAGCCGAAGCTGCGGCCGCCTTTGCTGCTGCTTCCGAAGCAGGCAGCCATTCGCCTGTCGCTTCGTCATAGATATATTCGTCGTCATTACCGGCCATGTTTTTTCCTTGAACGTTATGAAAATCGTTCCGCTGCCGATATTCCTCGTAGAAGGTAGCAACGGCCTGGCGTCGCTTAGCTTACGCTCCCATCGCTTGCAACCGCTGCCGGAAAGCTTCTCTACTTCTGGTCTGTCGCCAGACCGCCAGAATGGAGTAGAGGTCGAAGAGCGTTGCCGCAGGCACGAACCACCTTATATTCGCCCCTCATATTCCCCTGTATTTCGAGGAGTTCCCCATGAAGATCACCTGGCTCGGCCATGCCGCGTTCCGTATCGAGACCGCCAAGGCGAAAATTCTGATCGATCCCTTCCTCAGCTATAACCAGCCATTTGCTGATGCCGGTTTGAACATCAAGGATGTCAGCGAAGGTGTCACCCATATCCTGCTCACCCACGGCCACGCGGACCATGTCGGCGACACGGTTGCGATTGCCAAGGAAAAGGGGGCGGTCGTTCTAGCCAACGCCGATCTCGGCTCATGGCTCGGCACCAAGGGCGTCGAAAAGATTGAGATGGGAAATACCGGTGGTACCGTCGGTTTCGATGGCTTTACCGCTACCTTCACCCAGGCGCTGCATTCCTCCGGCCAGGTCGATGAAATGGGCGTTGCCCACTCGCTCGGTTCGGCCAACGGCCTGATGCTGCATTTCGACGATGAGTTTTCGGTTCTCCACATGGGCGATACCGACATCTTCACCGACATGGGCCTGATCAACGAGTTGCATCAGCCCGATATCGGCATCGTGCCGGTCGGTGATCGCTTCACCATGGGCGGCGCGGTGGCGGCTCTCGCCTGCCAGCGCTTCTTCGATTTCAAGCACGCCATCCCCTGCCATTACGGTACGTTCCCGATCATCGACCAGACTCCGGAAAAATTCGTCAAGGGCATGGAAGGCAGCCGCACCCGTGTCGAGACGCCGACACCGGGCACGGTGCTGAGCTACGATTGAATATAAAAAAGCCATGCCGGCAGGACCGGCATGGCATGCATTTCTCTTGAGGTCGCTGGTTCAGGCCGGCTGAGCGTCGGTACGAACGCCCGGCTCACGTGTCCTGGAAGCCGAGGCCCCGGCAGACAGCTGTTGCGCGAACTGGCTCACGGCCTCAACGCGGCGGGTGAGACGCGGGTAGAGCGAGAAGATGTGCAGGAAAAAACCGGCGATCGACGGCACCATGCGCTCCTGTGCCTCGAAGGCTGCCGGGTTCATCTGCGCATTCAGCTTGGCGCTGCCGCATGCCAGCATTTGCAATGCGGTGCGAGAAGCCTGCAGGTTGCGGCAGACGATCAGGCCGACGCGGTCGCAGGTCAGCTCGCGACCTCGGGAATAGGCCTGGGCGAGAAACGGCACGATATAGGCCGGAAGCCGCAGGATGCCCGGCAAGGTGTCGAGGTGACCGGCGACGTGATGGCCGAGCTCATGGCCGATCACAAATTTCACCTGCTCGTCATTGTCGGCATCGATCAGCTGAGACGTCAGCCAGATATAGCGCTTGCGACCGACCAGTGTCAGCGCCATGGCGTTCATGACGCCGCTGGAATTGTAGACGAAAGCCTGCGGAGCTTCCTTCAGGCCAAGCGCCTTTGCACCGTCCTGGACCATTGCATGAATATGTGGAAACTGCTGTTCGCTGACCATCACGTAGTGGCCGATCATGTAGGCGCGTACGAGTGCGCGTCCTACGAAGCTGATGAACCAGAAGATCGCGATATAGACCGCTACCATAAAAACGATGGCAACGCTTTGAAGCATCGCGACGGCTATGATTGCAATTGCAGCGATTGCCCAGATCAGGATGCCGATCACCAGCATTACGCTGCCGTATAGCTTCTCCTTGGAATGGCGAACTTTCGAGATTTTGAAATCCATGGATTACCCTCTCCATATATATGATTTTTTTATTCAAGTATTTTGCGAGTCCCGATTAATCAGTGACTGATTGAAAAGGAAGGGAAAAAATCTGCAACCTACGAGAAATTTGCAACTATCAATCCATGTGGATTGAAACTTGGCAGGCCGCGGGCAGTGTACGCCGTTCATTGGATTTACCGCGCTACCCGAGGCTTAGGCAGTTGCGAAGGTCGTGCATGGCCATTATAGCGAAGTAGATTTTTATTGCCCGGAGTTGAGCCATGTCCGTCGATCTCGCCACCGTAAAGCGCGTTGCGCGCCTTGCCCGCATTGCCGTCACTGAAGACGACGCCAATCGCATGGTCGGCGAGCTGAATGGTATCATCAATTTCGTCGAGCAATTGGGCGAGGTCGATGTGACCGGCGTCGAACCGATGACGTCTGTCACCCCGATGGACATGCGCAAGCGCGTTGACGCCGTGACCGATGGCGACAAGGCCGACGACATCGTTGCCAACGCGCCGTCCACCGATCGCAATTTCTTCCTGGTGCCGAAGGTCGTCGAATAAGCCGCTTCAAAGCGCTTCCGACCCTCTCCACGCATTCGAACATTTTGAAGAGCCCATGACCGAACTCACCAGCCTCACCATTGCCGAAGCCCGCGAAAAGCTCGCCTCGAAGGAAATCACCTCGGTCGAATTGACCAAGGCCTATGTCGACGCGATCGACGCATTCAACGGCACGTTCAACGCCTACATCACCACCACGCCGGAAAAGGCGATGGACATGGCCAAGGCCTCCGACGAACGCCGTGCATCCGGCAAGGTCGGCGCGCTGGAAGGCATTCCGCTCGGCATCAAGGACCTGTTCGCCACCGAAGGCATCCATACCCAGGCCTGCTCCCACATCCTCGACGGCTTCAAGCCGAAATACGAATCGACCGTCACCCAGAACCTCTGGGACGATGGCGCCGTCATGCTCGGCAAGCTGAACATGGACGAATTCGCAATGGGCTCGTCGAACGAGACCTCCTTCTACGGCCCGGTCATCAACCCGTGGAAGGCTGAAGGCTCGAACCAGCAGCTCGTTCCGGGCGGTTCCTCCGGCGGTTCGGCCGCAGCCGTTGCTGCCCATCTCTGCGCCGGCGCTACCGCAACCGACACCGGCGGCTCGATCCGCCAGCCGGCAGCCTTTACCGGCACCGTCGGCATCAAGCCGACCTACGGCCGTTGCTCGCGTTGGGGCACGGTCGCCTTTGCATCCTCGCTCGACCAGGCAGGTCCGATCGCTCGCGACGTGCGTGATGCCGCGATCATGCTGAAGTCGATGGCATCCGTCGACAAAAAGGACACGACGTCTGTCGACCTGCCGATCCCGGATTACGAGGCGGCGCTTGGTCAGTCGGTCAAGGGCATGAAGATCGGCATTCCGAAGGAATATCGCGTCGACAACATGCCGGAAGAGATCGAGGCGCTCTGGCAACAGGGCATCGCCTTCCTCAAGGATGCCGGTGCCGAGATCGTCGACATCACCCTGCCGCACACGAAATACGCCTTGCCGGCTTACTACATCGTCGCTCCGGCAGAGGCCTCGTCCAACCTTGCCCGTTATGACGGCGTCCGTTACGGCCTGCGCGTAGACGGCAAGGACATTGCCGACATGTATGAAAAGACCCGCGCCGCCGGCTTCGGCACCGAGGTCAAGCGCCGTATCATGATCGGCACCTATGTTCTGTCGGCTGGTTATTACGATGCCTATTACCTGCAGGCGCAGAAGGTTCGTACGCTGATCAAGCGCGACTTCGAGACCGTCTTCCACGCAGGCGTCGACGCGATCCTGACGCCGGCCACGCCGTCGTCCGCCTTCGGCATCGCTGACGAAAATCTCGCAGCCGATCCGGTCGCCATGTACCTGAACGACATCTTCACGGTGACTGTGAACATGGCCGGCCTTCCGGGCATCGCCGTTCCCGCCGGCCTCGACAAGAAGGGCCTGCCGCTTGGCCTGCAGCTCATCGGCAAGCCGTTCGAGGAAGAAACACTCTTCCGCACCGCCCATGTCATCGAACAGGCTGCCGGCAAGTTCACGCCGGCCAAGTGGTGGTAAGCGGACTTAAAATTCGGAAAATGACTGTCGCCGATCACATTGTGGTCGGCGAAGTCGGTTTTGCGGCCTGGAATTCCAGCGATGCTTTCAAGGGCGTTGAACTTTCAGCCGACGTGCTGGGGCGGACCGCCAAGGCCTACGAGATCTTCGCCGGCGAAACCAAGGGCGAAGTCTGGATTGCTGATCTCTATGGCGAGGTCGTCGGCTGGTCAGCCCGGGATGGCGCACCCAATTACATTTCCGATGTCTGGGTTTCGCCGGATCACCAGGGCAAAGGGATAGGCAAGGCTCTGGTCCTGCATTCGATCGACCGCATCAAGGCGGAAGGTCACGCCACCGCCACCATCCACACGCATGCCAGAAACGTTGGTGCGATCAGGCTCTACCAGCGCTGCGGCTTTACGATCGTCTGGCGTGGCACGGAATATTCCAAGAGCATGGGAATGGACCTGGAAAAGGTTCATCTGGAACAGTCACTGACCTGACCAATCGCTGAGGGGACTGCAATGAATTCCGAATTGACTTCGTTGATCGCAGCTTTCGACGGCTTGGCCGCTGCCGGTTTTACGGTGAGTGCCGAGTGGGAAGAGGTACATGATCTCTGTCAGCGGCACGAAGGCGAACAGGTTTTCGATTGGGGGCATGCTCTCTGCCACCGTATTGAAGGTGACGACTGGAATGCCGATTACTGGTATCGCCGTGCAGGCAAGCGGCGTATGGGCGCTATCGGCGAAGAATGGGCGGCCATGAGGGCGGAACTGTCTGCTGCTTGAGATGCGTGAGGTTCGCCGCGCGCCATATGGCGACGCGCGGCGGAATCTACTGCTTTACCGGTTGTCTTGCTCGGCTCTCACCAGAACCAGACCTCTTTCTGTGATCCGGTATGGCTTTCCGGCCTGAGATCTGATCGCCTTCTTCTGCTTCAGCTTGCGGAAGGTGATGAGATCGAGAGCCGAAAAGATCCAGCCTTCGCGGGTAATCAACTGCAGTTTTTCTATTCTGTGATTTTCGTCACGGGTGATTTCGATCCTGCCGCCCTGGGCGAGCAGGTGCAGAATGCGCTGTTCAGCGCGGGAAATGTCCATTGTTTCGATGTCCGGAGATGCGCTTGACTGAAAGCGCGCAAAAACGTGTCCGATACCCGTGAAGGTGCCGGGGCTTGCGTTTTTGTCTGGGCCAGTCGCCTGACGGCTACCGGCCCCTCAACGGGCCTCTTGGGACGAGAACATCAAAACTCCATGAATGCTCTTTCCGGTTAAACGCCTTGCGGGCGGCGGTCAAGTTTTGCAACCGTCGCAGTGCTTGCTGCCAGGCACAAAAAAACGCGCCGGTTGCCCGACGCGTTTTCAGGTTCGGAATGATCGCTCCGCTCAGTCGAGCGTGTAAGCGATAACCGAATCGCCGGGCGTGGTGCCAAGCGAGCCGTGGCCACCAGCGGCAACCACGATATACTGCTTGCCGTCCTTGCCGCGATAGGTCATCGGCGTTGCCTGACCACCGGCCGGAAGAGCCATTTTCCACAGCACTTCACCGGTCTGCATGTCGTAACCGCGGATCGAGTCGTCGAGGGCTGCTGCCGTGAAGGCAACGCCGCCGGCGGTCGTCAGCGTTCCGCCATGGGCGAGCATGCCCATTTCGAACGGGATCGGGAACTTGATGCCTGCAAACTGCTGGCCGGCCACCGTACCGTTGCGATATTTCCAGGCGGTCTTGCCGGTCTTCAGGTCGACGCCGACACGCACACCCCAGGCGGGGGCATTGCACGGAGCGTTGAGCGCCGAACGGAAGTGCTGGATCGATACGGCATAAGGGCCGCCGAGGTTTTCGTTGCCCGGCTTGGATTCGCCGCCCGAGTTATCTCCGCCGAACACGCGCTTGTTGAGGTCGCCTGCCTGACGCGGATAGAGCTTGTAGAGATAGGCGAGATATTGCGGCGTGCCGATCAGCCACTTGTTGACCGGGTCGATCGCGACAGAACCCCAGTTAAACACTCCGATATTGCCCGGCCATACGAGCGAACCGGTCGTTGTCGGCGGCGTCCACGGATTGCCGTCATAGCGATACTGGTTGTAGGTCGTGCGGCATGCCATCTGGTCGAACGGCGTTGCGCCCCACATGTCGGCTTCGCGCAGCGGTGCCGGTGTGAAGTTGAGCGAGGACATCGGCTGTGTCGGCGAAAGTTTCTCGCCGGCAATGTCGGTATTGGTGCTTACCGGCACTTCGCTGATCGGCAGGATCGGCTTGCCGTTGGTACGGTCGAGAACCCACAGATTGCCGATCTTGGTCGGAATGATGATCGCCGGTGTATCGACGCCATCCTTCGGCAGGTTCAGGAGAACCGGCTGGGAAGGGTTGTCGCGGTCCCATAGATCGTGATGCGAAGTCTGGAATTTCCACTTCAGCTGACCGGTTTTGAGATCGAGAGCTGCAAGCGCATCGACGAAGGCTTCCTGCTCGGGCGTGCGCGCAATGCCGACCTGATCGGGCGAGGCGTTGCCGAAGGGGATATAGGCGAGACCGAGAGTTTCGTCGGCTGCAAACTGCGTCCAGGCGACCACCGAGTTCGGTTCGTAATGTTCGCCGGGTGCAAGCGGAGCGGTGTCGTTCGGCTTGCTGGCGTCGAACTTCCACACGACCTTGCCGGTGCGCACGTCGAAGGCGCGGATGACGCCCGACGGATTGTTTTCATAGTAGTTGTCGGCAATCGCGCTGCCGAGGATGATCAGATCCTTGGTCACCAGCGGAGCGGAGGTCTGCTGATAGGTGGCGCGATTGGTATCGACCATGCCTTCCATCAGGTCGACATAACCGTCGGTGCCGAAGGTCTTGCACAGCTCGCCGGTATCGGCGTTGAGTGCAAACAGGCGGGCATCGACTGTCGAGGCAAGGATGCGGCGTGGGCACTCGGCAACCGCAGCAGTCGTTGCCGCCTGTTGTTCCGGCGTGCTGTCTGCGGGGCTGGCATAGGCCGTCGAATCGTTCCACGACACGCCGCGGCATGTCTGGTGCTGGTAGAACGGATCACGCTTCATCATCGGGTCGAACGACCAGCGCACCTTGCCGGTTTCCGGCTCGAGCGACTGGATGATGTTGTGCGGCGAGCAAAAATAGAGCGCGCCGTTCACTTTGATCGGCGTTGCTTCGAACGTGTATTCCTTGGAGTCCTGATCTTCCTTGCGCAGGTCGCCGGTGTGATGTTCCCAGGCGACCTTCAGGCCTTTGACGTTTTCAATATTGACGTCCTTCAGAGCCGAATAGCGCTGGCCGAGATTGGTGCCGCCATAGGCCGTCCAGTCGTCTGCCGGATAGGCAATACCGCTCGGATCGGTCGCAGCATCTACGGAAGCCGTCTTTTCAAGCTTCCCGGTAATCGAGAGCGGATCGTAGAACCAGGCGACGACGCCAAGAACGGCAATCACGGCGACGACGGCGCGCAGGGCAAAGACACCATTCTTGAGGCTCGGTGCCCAGGGCTTCTGCGGGCGGTCACTCAGGCTGTTGGTGACGAAGGAGAGGCTCAGCAGCAGGCCGAGGAAAATGACCAGCGCTCCGCGGGGGATCCACTGCCACTTGTCGAAGCCGACTTCGTAAAGCGTCCAGATGAAGGTGACTGCCAGCGTCAGCGCATAGATCCAGAGACCGGCCTGGCGTCGCGCAATCAGCAATACGCCCGAGACGATGAGGCCGAGGGCCATGATAACATAAAATGGGGAGCCACCCGCCAGCGCCAGCTTTGCTCCATACCAGAGAATAGCCAGGCCAAGCAGAGCGGTAATAACCCCTCCGATACGAGACATCATTTCGATGTGCTCCTTTATTGGGTTCAGGAATTGCGGTCGAAAATTGAATTTGAGAGGGTCAAGCGACCTTAGTCGGTGCGGCGTAAGGCCGCGGCCCTACGATGAAGGAGGTAAGCCGCATAATTCTTGGACACAATGCTTTCAAAGTTGTGTTGTCGTGCGTTTTGTCAATTGCCAAGCAAGGTGCTGCAATTGAGAGTGGTTTTGTCGATGAAACGGCGGTACGGGACCATCTCGCTGGCCGGATTTCGCGCATCATGTTCTCTCGCCCGGGGAAAAAAGGCAGGTGACAGGGGAAAGAATGGCCACGACACGCAACGCACGGGAAGATGATGTCGATGTCCTGGCCGAAATCGGATTTCGCGCTTGGGAGAAGGCGATGGAAGCGATAGGCGAGATGGCTGATATGCGAGCGAGCGCACGCGAAGCCTTCACCAATTTCACCCGCTCCTCCTGGCTCACAATCACGGTGGTGGAGGAGTTCTCAACTGTTGCCGGATGGGCTGCGCGCGAGCATCTGGACGAACTGATCTCCGATTTCTGGATCGATCCGCAATATCAGGGACAAGGTCTGGGCAGGGCGCTGCTTGAGGAGGTCGAGGCAGAAATCCTCCGCCAGGGGTTCAAGAAAGCGCGTATCGAGACACATGCGCAGAACAATGAGGCTATCGGCTTTTTCGAAAAGCACGGCTACGCGATCCATTGGCTGTCAGTGGCCTATTCTCCTAAGATCGATCGCGACGTCCAGTCCGTCGGGCTGTCCAAGATGCTTGTCGAAGTGCCGCCGACGGCGATGTACGGTCAGGAATTCTAGCCGAGGCCAAGCTTTTCCAGCAGCGTGATTGCTGCCTCCGGTGCTGTTATCGCCACCACAAGCCATGCCATTTGCAGGACGAAGAACAAGGGCAAGGCGAAGTTGAAAGGCGGCTTGCGGGTCTTGTGGCGCAGCAGTCGCTGTGCCGCGAGCGCGCCCGGCCCGCCGGCGGTAAACGCCATCAGCAGCAACGTCGATTCCCTGACGCGCCAGCTGCCGTTACGCGCCGCCCGCTTGTCCCACCAATAGACGCCGAATACGAGCGCGTTATAGGCAACAGCCAGTGCCGCCAGCGGCAGGATCGGGTTGATCCCCATGAAATTCTTCCTTCTGCCCGCATGCCGCGGATGAACGGCGCGGCGAAGGCCCTCAAGTCTTGCGCCACCACGGCATTTGTTCTACCTCACGACTTCTAAGAATTCACGCATGAGACGAGCTCAAGATGACCCTAGTCGACGTCCGTACCCCTGATCCGAAACGCTTCATCCCCGGCGCCACCGGCGACTGGGAAGTGATCATCGGCATGGAGGTTCACGCCCAGGTCCTCTCCAATTCGAAGCTCTTCTCCGGCGCCTCGACCGAATTCGGCAAGCCGGCCAATGGTAACGTGTCGCTCGTCGATGCCGCCATGCCGGGCATGCTGCCGGTCATCAACGAGGAATGCATCAAGCAGGCCGTGCGCACCGGCCTTGGCCTGAAGGCGCAGATCAACAAGCGCTCGATCTTCGATCGCAAGAACTATTTCTATCCGGACCTGCCGCAGGGCTACCAGATTTCGCAGTTCAAGGACCCGATCGTCGGCGAAGGCCAGATCGTCATCTCGCTCGGCCCGGACCGTCAGGGGCAGTTCGAGGATATCGAGATCGGTATCGAGCGTCTGCACCTGGAACAGGATGCCGGCAAGTCGATGCATGACCAGCATCCGACCATGTCCTATGTCGACCTCAACCGTTCGGGCGTCGCCCTGATGGAAATCGTCTCGAAGCCCGACATGCGCTCCTCTGACGAAGCCAAGGCTTACATGACCAAGCTGCGCTCGATCGTGCGCTATCTCGGCACCTGCGACGGCAACATGGACGAAGGCTCGATGCGGGCCGACGTCAACGTCTCCGTTCGTCGTCCGGGCGCAGAGTTCGGCACGCGCTGCGAGATCAAGAACGTCAACTCGATTCGCTTCATCGGTCAGGCGATCGAATACGAGGCACGCCGCCAGATTGGCATTCTCGAGGATGGTGGTTCCATCGACCAGGAAACCCGTCTCTTCGATCCGGGCAAGGGCGAAACCCGCTCGATGCGCTCCAAGGAAGATGCGCATGACTACCGTTATTTCCCCGATCCGGACCTGCTGCCGCTCGAGTTCGACGACGCCTTCATCGACGCCCTGCGCGCCGATCTGACGGAATTGCCGGACGACAAAAAGGCCCGGTTTGTTGCGGAACTCGGCCTGTCTGTCTACGACGCTTCGGTGCTGGTTTCGGAAAAGGCGATTGCCGATTATTTCGAAGCCGTGGCCGAAGGCCGTGACGGCAAGACCGCCGCAAACTGGGTCATCAACGACTTGCTTGGCGCCTTGAACAAACTCGGCAAAGACATTGAAGAGACTCCGGTTTCGCCTGTTCAGCTCGGCGGCATCATCGATCTCATCAAGGCTGAAACCATTTCGGGCAAGATTGCCAAGGATTTGTTCGAAATCGTGCTCAACGAAGGTGGTGACCCGGCGGAAATCGTCGAGGCTCGCGGCATGAAGCAGGTGACGGATACCGGTGCCATTGAAAAGGCCGTCGACGAGATCATCGCCGCAAATCCGGATCAGGTCGAGAAGGTCAAGGCCAAGCCGACGCTCGCCGGCTGGTTCGTCGGCCAAGTGATGAAGTCGACCGGCGGCAAAGCCAATCCCCAGGCCGTGCAGGCGCTGGTCAAGGCCAAGCTCGGCATCGAGGAATAAGCCTTGTTCTTCGTACGCACCGCCGGCGACGAGGACGTGGAGAAAATCCGCGTCCTTTTAGGCGAAACGTTTCATGATGCTTATGATCCGTTTTACGGGGCTGATCAGGTGGCCAAGATGGTGAGCGGTTGGCATTCAGCGAATGCGATCCGCTCGCGCATCGGCAAACGCGACGGCGAGTTTCTGGTGGCCGACGACGGCCGCAAGCTCGGCGGCATCGCTTATGCGGCCATCTACCCCAAGATGGCCAAGACCGTGATGCTGCACCAACTCTACGTTCGCCCTTCCTGCCAGAACGAGGGTATCGGCCGCGATCTGTTCGCCGAGATGGAAACCTGCTTCCCGGATGCGGAAATCATGCGCGTCGAGGTTGCCCTTCCGAATGTCCGCGCCATGTCTTTTTACGAGCGCCTCGGTTTTTCCGAGGTCGACCGCATGGAGGAATGGGGAGCGCCGAATTCGGGCCTGCCCGCCATCATCATGGAAAAACGCCTGCAGCAGCATTGAATGCGGACGAGGGGGAAGAGCTATGACCGACGTGATCATCCGACGCGCACATGAGGAGGATCTGAGCGCGATCGTTGCCATGTTTGCTGATGACCAAAAAGGTGGTCACGGCGACACGACCGATCCCGAAGCCTATGAGGATTATCTTCGCGCCTTCCACATGATCGATGCTTCCGCCAACGAACAGCTGTTCGTGGCGGAGTTGGATGGCGAGGTCGTCGGCACGTTTCAGTTGCTCTATACCCGCACGCTCACCTCGCGAGGATCCCTGTCGATGATCATCGAGGCGGTGCAGACGCGCTCGGATATGCGCAGCCGCGGTATTGGCGGTCGGATGATCGATTATGCTGTGCAAGAGGCAAGGCGCCACGATTGTCAGCTGGCGCAATTGACCTCCAATGCAGTTCGAACCGATGCGCATCGTTTCTACGAGCGGCAGGGCTTTGCCAGGACCCATACCGGTTTCAAGATGAAGCTCAAGTAGTCTTGAAGCCTAGAATCGCTGGACAGGACCGGCGGCAGGCGTCATAAGCAGGATAGCCATCTTTCGGCGTCCACAAGTCCAATTCGACGATTGTCAAAGCGACGGAATACCCCATGAAAGAACTTCTGCTGCAGATATTCACCTGGTGGAACGGTCAGACGATGGGGACGCGTTTCTTCACCTGGCGGCACGGCAAGAAGGTCGGCGAAGACGAAATGGGCAACGTCTATTACGAAGGCCCGATGACCTCCTGGGGCAAGCCCAAGCGCTGGGTCATCTACAAAGGCTACGCGGACGCTTCCGCCATTGCTCCCGGCTGGCACGGCTGGATGCATTATCGCACCGACGTTCCGCCGTCGCAGGAAAACTACGCGGCCCGCGAATGGCAGAAGCCGCACAAGCCGAACATGACCGGCACGCCGCTCGCCTATCACCCCAAAGGCTCTCTGGCTTCCACGGGCGAACGCCCGCGCGTCACCGGCGACTACGACGCCTGGACGCCCGGCAACTGAGACTGCCGGAGATCGGCCCGACCTTGACGGTCATTTGGCCATAATCGCAATCTAGTCATCGACCGTCAAAGCGGCCGAGACGGGATGAAAATGACACGGACTATGCCTTTTCCACGCAAACTCATTCTCGGTGCGCTAATCGCGGTAGCACCGCTGCTTGCCTCGGAACAGGCTTTTGCTGCCCGGATTTCCAATCCGGTTGCCGTGTTTGCAGGCATCGACAAGATCACAGGTCGCATCACCACCTTCGACGTCTATGTCAACGAAACGGTGCAATACGGGGCGCTGCAGGTGACGCCCAAGGTCTGTTACTCACGCGACGACACCGAGGCACAGAAGATCGACGGCTTTATCGAAGTCGACGAGATCACCCTCGACCGCAAGATCCGCCGGATCTTTTCCGGCTGGATGTTCGCAGACAGCCCTGGCCTTAACGCCGTCGAGCACCCGATCTATGACGTCTGGCTGACCGGCTGCAAGCCGCAGTCCGATATTCCTGCGCCGGCAAAAGCCACCAATTGATCGATTGGAACATTCCCTCAGAAGGGCAGGTGCGGCCGGTCGACGGCGTCGCGCAGCAGGACTAGATACTCGTCTTTCGGGATATCGATCGCGCCGAATGTCTTCAGGTGGTCGGTGGTAAATTGCGTGTCGAGCAATCTGAAACCGTTCCGGTTCAGGCGTTCGACCAGATGCACGAGGCAGATCTTCGATGCGTCGGTTTTCCGGGAGAACATGCTTTCCCCGAAAAAGGCGGCCCCCAGAGACACTCCATAGAGACCGCCGACCAGAACACCGTCCTCCCAGGCTTCGACGCTGTGCGCGTGGCCCATGCGGTGAAGCTCGCCATAGAGCTGGCGGATGGTCGCATTGATCCAGGTGCTTGGGCGGTCGAGCGCCGATTGGGCGCACATGCCGATCACGTCTTCGAAGGCCGTGTCGAAACGGATTTCGAATGGTTGCCTACGGATGGTTTTTGTGAGGCTTTTCGAGATGTGGAAATCGTGGAGAGGGATGATGCCGCGCATCTCGGGCTCGACCCAGAAGATCTCCGGGTCATCGGCGGATTCCGCCATCGGGAAAAGGCCTATGGAATACGCTCGCAACAGAACGTCCGGTGTAATTGCCGGGTAATATCTGCCGCGCCGCCCTGCCATTTCGCTCCCTGAAGAATGTGCCCGGAACCTGTCTGCTCCGGGCACATAATATACCTAGCGTTGGTTGCCGCCAGCCAGATAGTTTTCCAGCCAGTGAATGTCGTAGTCCCCCTTCTGGATATCTGGATTGTCCACCAGATCCCGGAAGAGGGGCAGCGTCGTCTTGATGCCATCGACGACAAACTCGTCGAGCACGCGGCGCAGACGCCTCATGCATTCCTCACGGGTACGGCCATGCACGATCAGCTTGCCGATCAGGCTGTCGTAATAAGGCGGGATCTTGTAGCCGGCATATGCGCCCGAATCGACGCGAACACCGAGACCGCCCGGTACATGGAAATGCGTGATCGTGCCGGGCGACGGCACGAAGGTGCGCGCATCCTCGGCATTGATACGGCATTCGATCGCGTGGCCCTGGAACTGGATCTCATCCTGAGAAACGGAAAGTCCGTCGCCGGAAGCGACCCTGATCTGCTCGTGAACGAGATCGATATTGGTGATCGCTTCGGTGATCGGGTGTTCCACCTGCAGGCGGGTGTTCATTTCAATGAAATAGAACTCGCCGTTTTCGTAGAGGAATTCGATCGTACCGGCACCGCGATACTTCATCTTCTTCATCGCGTCGGCGCAGATCTGGCCGATGTTCATGCGCTGCTCGACCGTCAGGGCAGGGGAATTGGCTTCTTCCCAGACCTTCTGGTGACGGCGCTGCAGCGAGCAGTCGCGTTCGCCGAGGTGGATCGCATTGCCTTCGCCGTCACCGACCACCTGGATTTCGATGTGCCGCGGCTTGCCGAGGTACTTTTCCATGTAGACTGCGCCATTGCCGAAAGCATTGAGCGCTTCGGTGCGGGCGGTGTCGAACGCTTCCTGCAGGTCGGCTTCGGTCTTGGCGACCTTCATGCCGCGTCCGCCGCCGCCGGCGGTCGCCTTGATCAGGACCGGGAACCCGATGCTCTTGGCGATCTCCATGGCGTTTTCCGCCGTCACTTCGCCTTCAGAACCCGGAACGACCGGGATACCGAGTTCGACAGCCGTCTGCTTGGCGGTGATCTTGTCACCCATCAGGCGGATGTGCTCGGCGGTCGGGCCAATGAAGGTGATGCCATGCGCTTCGAGGATTTCCGCGAACTTGGCATTCTCCGACAGGAAGCCGTAGCCCGGATGCACGGCGTCAGCGCCGGTGATCTCGCAGGCTGCAACGATCTGGTGGATGTTGAGATAGCTCTCGCGCGACGGCGGAGGGCCGATGCACACGCTCTCGTCGGCGAGGCGGACATGCATGGCGTCCGCATCGGCCGTGGAATGCACGGCGACGGTTGCGATACCGAGTTCCTTGGCGGCTCTCAGTACACGCAGCGCGATCTCACCGCGATTGGCTATGAGGATCTTGGAAATCATGAAAAGCGCCTTACTCGACGATGACGAGCGGCTGACCGTATTCCACGGGCTGCGCGTCGTTGACCAGAATTTCAGTGACCTTGCCGGAGCGCGGCGCGGGGATCTGGTTCATGGTCTTCATCGCTTCGATGATGAGCAGCGTCTGGCCTTCCTTGACGGTCGCACCGACTTCGATGAATGCCTTGGCGCCCGGAGCAGGCGACAGGTAAGCCGTGCCGACCATCGGTGCTGTGACTGCATTCTTATTGTCGGCTGCTGCGACCGGCGCTGCTGCGGCCGGAGCGGCAGCAACGGCTGCTGCTGCAACCGGAGCGGCTGCCGCCATCGGAGCCTGTACGTACTGCGTTGCCGAAGCGCGCGAAACGCGGATGCGCAGATCGTCCTGCTCGACTTCGATCTCGGTGAGATCGGTATCGTTGAGGATGTCAGCGAGGTCGCGGATCAGTCCCTTGTCGATCCCGTTCTTCTTCTCAGACATGGCAAACCCTATTGTTCTGTTCTATCTTGTCAGGCGATTGTGTATTTCAAGGCATGGAGCGCCAGAATGTAGCTCGCCGTGCCGAAGCCGCAGATGACGCCCTTGGCAGCCGGCGCGATCATCGAGTGATGGCGAAACTCTTCCCGTGCATGAACATTCGAGATGTGCAGCTCGATGACCGGCACCGACACCGCCTTGATCGCATCGTGAAGCGCGATAGACGTGTGCGTATAGGCACCGGCATTGATGGCGACGCCGACGGCCTTGTCGCCGGCTTCGTGAATCCAGTCGATCAGCGTGCCCTCATGGTTGCTCTGTCGAAAATCGACATCGAAACCAAGATCGGCTCCCGCCGAAAGGCAAAGTTGCTTCACATCGTCAAGCGTCTGGCCACCATAGATGCCGGGTTCTCTTTTACCCAGCATGTTGAGGTTGGGGCCGTTGAGGACGAAAACCGTTTTGCTCATCACTTAGTCTTTTGTTCCATCCGAATTCAGCGGCCACCTATAGACCGGTAGGCCGGCAAGGGAAAGCCCCCGCCGCGCCGAAACGCCGCTGGTCCACTAATCGATTCGCAATTCGTCAAAGACAGTGGGAAGGCAGACCGGTCTCAGCAGCTTGCCTTGCCGCAGGAGCGGACATTGCCGACCTTTTCCTCTATCTGCTGCAGGCCTACAGCGCCGAACACCGCTTCATCGCCGACGACATAGGTCGGCGTGCCGGTAATTCCGATCGCGTTTGCCAGCTGGTAGGCCTGCCGAACGATGTCGTCATTTGGCTTCTCGGTCATCGTCTTGCGAATCCGGGCCTCATCGACGCCGAGTTCGGTCGCAACGGAAATCGCCGTTGCTTCGGAAGCATGCTCCTGGCCGACGAGAAGCTCGCGGTGGAATTCCGGATATTTTTCAGGTGCGAGAATGCGCACCGCATCGGCCACCTTATGCGCCGCCAGGGAATCCGGGCCGAGGATCGGAAATTCCTTCAGCACGAAACGGATATTCTTGTCCTTCTCAAGGATGTCGTCCATGTCGCTCATGGCCCGTTTGCAATAACCGCAATTGTAATCGAAGAATTCGACAACGGTGACATCACCCTTGGGGTTTCCAAGCACGATGTCATTGGGAGACGAGAAAATCTCGTCCTTGTTGGCGGCAACCGCCTTGGTCGACTGATCCGTCCGCTGCGCCTGCTGCTTCGCTTCCAATGCGTTCTGGACCTCGATCATAACTTCGGGGTTCTGGATCAGATATTCTCGGATGAACGCGCCCATTTCCTTCTTCTGGCTGTCGTCGAGCGCAAAAGCCGGTACTGCAGCGAGAGAAGCGGCAATCGCCGCTCCTGCGGCGAAGGTTTTGAACAGGCGCGTCATGAAATTCCTCTTGAAGCTAGGCACCACGAATCTCGTGCCGCCGGCGTAATTGTGCCGCAAGGCTAAGCCAGCCGGCGCATCCGGGAAATAGGAAATGTGCATTGCGGCATGAGCAAGGCTTCAATTCTCCGTATGGCGACTGCACGACGGAGATTTCGACAGGTAAAAACATACAGGAGCTTGCGGCTGTTTCCTAAACTGTTTTTCTAACGGCCGAGAATGGAAAGCCGAAAACAAAAATGGCCGCGTGAGCGGCCATTTTTCTATCAAGTCGGTTGCGGATCAGAAGAACCCGCGGCGTTGCCACCAGCCGGCCTTTTTCGGCTTGGCTTGGTCAGCGTCACCTTCCGGCGTTGAATTGCCTTCCGAGCTTTTCACGACAGCCTCGCTAGAGGATGAGATGTTGGAGGCGCGGTTCGCGCGGGCAGGCTTGGCGTCTTCATCTACTGCCGGCGTAGCTTCGACCGGTGCGGTCTCGGTTGCAGGCTCCTCGGCCTTGGTCTCGGCTGTCGGAGCGGCTTCCACCGTTTCGGCAACAACCTCTGCCGCCTCGGTCGCTGCGGCTGCCGCAGCAGCTTCGGCTTCGATGGCCTTCTTGCTACGACGTGCGCGCTTCGGCTTTGCCGGAGCTTCTGCCTCTACTACAACTTCTGCCGGTGCAGTTTCCGCAACTGCTTCTGCAGGTGCGGGGTCTACGGCTTCAATCGTAGCCTCGACCACTTCGGTTACCTCGGCAACAGCGCCGTCTTCGGCATCCGAATCGTCTTCCGCGCTCGTCTCTACACCGTCCTCGCCATTGCGATTGCGGCGACCGCCACGCTTGCCACGGCGACGGCGCTTGCGACGGCCATTTTCGTCCATCTCAGCATCGACCGAACCCTCGGAGGTTGCGGATACCTCGGCTGCATCGTCCTCGCTCTCGTCATCGCCATCCTCGGCGTCCTCGGAGATTTCCTCGATATTGCTGCCCTGTGCCTGGCTATCGCCGTTCTTTTCACCGTTGCGGTTGCGACGGCGGCGGCGGCGCTTGCGCTTGCGACCGTTCTGATCATCGCCCTCGGCGCGTTCCGGCTTGCTGACAGCCTTGGCCGGCTCGATATCGTTTTCTTCCTCGTCTTCCTCCATGTCGATGACGACATCATCGTCTTCCTCGACCGGGATCGCGGCAAACTGCATCAGGCTTTCAATCTTGATCGGATTTTCAACGGCTTCACCGCGATCGATCGCAAAATGGGTAGAGCCGATGCTGACGTCGGATTCGATGAAGATCGAAACACCGAAGCGGTTCTCGTAATCCACCACTGTGCCGCGCTTATGGTTCAGCAGGAAGAGCGCGATGTCCGGAGTGGTGCGCACGGTAATGTCATGCGTGGTGTTCTTCAGCAGGTACTCCTCGATGCCGCGCAGCACGTGCAGGGCAACGGAAGATTGCGAACGGACGTGGCCGGTTCCGCCGCAATGCGAGCAGATCTGTGTCGTCGATTCGAGAACCGAAGCGCGGATACGTTGACGCGACATCTCCAGAAGGCCGAAATGCGAGATACGGCCGACCTGGATGCGCGCACGATCGTTCTTCAGGCAATCCTTGAGCTTCTTCTCGACGGCGCGGTTATTGCGCTTTTCTTCCATGTCGATGAAGTCGATGACGATAAGGCCGGCAAGGTCACGCAGGCGAAGCTGGCGCGCAACTTCCTCAGCGGCTTCAAGGTTCGTCTGAAGTGCCGTGTCTTCGATCGAATGTTCGCGGGTCGAACGACCGGAGTTGACGTCGACAGCGACCAGAGCTTCAGTCTGGTTGATGATCAGGTAACCGCCGGACTTCAGCGTCACCTGCGGCTGCAGCATGCGATCGAGCTGCGCCTCGATACCGGAACGCGAGAAAATCGGGTGCAGGTCGCGGTAAGGCTGAACTACCTTGGCATGGCTCGGCATCAGCATCTTCATGAAGTCTTTCGCTTCACGATAGCCGTCTTCGCCGGACACGATGATCTCGCCGATATCCTTGTTGTAGAGATCGCGGATCGAGCGCTTGATCAGCGAACCTTCTTCATAGACGAGGCAAGGCGCGGTCGACTGTAGCGTCAGCGTGCGGACGTTTTCCCACAGGCGCATCAGGTATTCGAAGTCGCGCTTTACCTCGACGCGGGTGCGGTTGGCGCCGGCAGTACGCAGGATAACGCCCATGCCCTGCGGCACGTCGAGCTCCTTGGCGATTTCCTTGAGGCGCTTGCGGTCCTGCGGCTGGGTGATTTTGCGGGAAATACCACCGCCACGCGCAGTGTTCGGCATCAGAACCGAATAACGGCCGGCAAGCGACAGATAGGTGGTGAGAGCAGCGCCCTTGTTGCCGCGCTCTTCCTTGGCGACCTGAACGAGCAGGATCTGGCGGCGCTTGATGACTTCCTGAATACGGTACTGCTTGCGCGGCTTGCGGACGACGCGATCCGGAACCTCTTCCATGGCATCTTCTGCGCCGACGGATTCGATTACTTCCTTCTCGTGATTGTCGTCATCGTCGTCATCATCGTCGCTGTCGTGGCCGCGGCGGGCATCGACATCTTCGGAGATCGAATCGGTTTCAATCATCGCCGCCATGCTTTCCGGCGTCGAATCGTCGGCTTCATCGGAAGGCGTGGTTTCCGTTGCTTCGGCTACAGCTTCTTCCGGAGTTGCCTCCACGACCTTCTTGCGCGAGCGGGTGCGCTTCGGCTTGGCCTTCTTTTCAGGCTCGGCTTCTGCTGCAGCCTCGGCGACCGGAGCTTCCTTGGCTTCTACCGTTTCTGCAACCACCGGGGCTGCAGGAGTCGCAATGCCGACATCCGGCTGTTCTTCGTTGGCGAGATCCACGACCGGATCGGCAGCATCAGCTTCCGCGATCTTGCGCTGGTCTTCCGCTTCCTGCTGCATCAGAGCCTGACGGTCCGCGAGCGGAATCTGGTAGTAGTCCGGGTGGATTTCCGCGAAGGCCAGGAAGCCATGACGGTTGCCGCCGTAATCCACGAAAGCCGCCTGAAGCGAAGGTTCGACGCGCGTTACCTTGGCGAGGTAAATATTGCCCCGGATCTGCTTCTTGTGCTGTGATTCGAAATCGAATTCTTCGATGCGGTTGCCGCGTACAACGACTACGCGCGTCTCCTCTTCGTGAGACGCGTCGATAAGCATTTTGTCTGCCATTGAAATTCTGCTCCTCGGCGCCGCCGTACAAATGCACGAAAGCCTGCCGCGAGGACAGGCTCGTTATGCACAACGGTCATTACGCCGGATAAGGGTGATCCCGCGGGGTCAAGGCGAGACGGCAAGCGGAGAGGCAGCGAAGCCGTGGGCTTCTTCCTTCTTTCCGAGACTTGAAAAATTTGCCGCAACATTAAGGACCAAGCGAGAATGACGATAACTGAACCCTTGCGGGTCCGATGGGGTGCTCCGTGCGAGCGGTGGGTGGCGTGCCACCCGGCATTTTTCCGGCCGTAGCCGGAGTGATCGGTTACGCAAGGCCAAGAGTTGCGACGGCGGATGTTTACCGGTACTTGGCGCCAGTCCTTTAAGGCTGGCAAGCCCATCGGCAGACTATCCCGTCAACCCTCTAACCTCACTGGCTTTGTATGGTTTATCTGTCACAATAGCAAGGGAAAAGCCGTATCCGCCATATTGTGGATGGATTTAGCGGCCTTATCGAAAGTGGTGTTGCAACGTCGATTCTGAGGCTTTGTAACAGAAATGCCTGAAATGCAGGCCTTTCATGCGCGGACGGGCGCTGCATGGAGGATAAAGAGGCGGGATGCGGCTTGAAATTGAATGAAGTGTTGATGATCGGCAAGGCGATCCGGATGCCTGTTGCGGCGAAAAAACTGCGAATCGTCAGCCGAATCGGTCTTCTGGCAGTTCTGGCTCTGCTCACGGTCTCGACCGCTTCCTATGCATCTCAGCAACCCATACTTGCATTTTCGGCAAGGGTCGCCGGCGATGATGCCCGTACCCGCGTCGTCATCGATTTCGAACAGAAACCTGAATTCGTCATCCACTATGTCGATAGTCCCGAGCGGATAATCGTCGATCTCTCCGCGTCCGCCTTCGGCTTTCCTGCCGCAGATCTCGCTCCACGCGGTCTGTTCAAGGATATCCGTTACGGCACGATGGGTAGCGACAGCGCCCGCATGGTATTCACCGTCAATCGGCCAGTGAAGCTGGTAATGGCGGAAGTGCAGAAGAATGAGGATAGGGGCTTTCGCCTCGTGCTGGATGCCGAGATGACCAGCAAGGAACAGTTTGCCGAAATCCTCAAGTCGCAGGACTGGAATACCTCTGCTGCCGTCCCGCCACAGGATGTCGGGCCGGTGGTCGAGGATGGGGTCTTTACCGTTGCGGTCGATGCCGGGCATGGCGGTATCGATGCCGGTGCGAGCGGTGCGACGACGAAGACGCCGGAAAAGACGGTGACGCTGGATTTTGCCCGTTTGCTTGCCGAGCGTCTGAACAAGGTCGAGGGCATGAAGGCTTTCCTGACCCGTGAGGACGACACCTTCCTGTCATTGTCGCAGCGCGTCACCATTGCCCGGCAGAAACACGCCGATCTCTTCATATCTCTCCATGCCGACACCCTGGCGCAGAAGGATATTCGCGGCGCGACCATCTATACGCTTTCCGACAAGGCTTCGGACCGTATGGCTGAAAATCTGGCTGTCCGCGAAAACCTTTCCGACCAGTTGGCCGGTTTCAGTATCGAGAGCGGCCCGCCGGAAGTTGCCGACATCCTGCTCGACCTGACGCGTCGCGAAACCCAGGCATTCTCGGTCGCGCTCGCCGATAACGTGGTGAAATCCTTCGAGGGACAGGTCGGCCTGATCAACAATCCGCACCGGCAAGCCAACTTTCAGGTCCTGCGCGCGCCGGACATTCCGTCCGTCCTTCTGGAAATGGGCTTCCTCTCCAATCCTGAGGACGAGAAGCTTCTGCTCGATGAAGCCTGGAGAGCCAAGGTGGCGGGACTTGTTGCCAATGCCGTCGACCGTTACCGCCGCCGTTCCGTCGCGAATGGCGGGTGAGGGCAGGGACAAGCGACGTGGCTGCGATGCCACATCGGTCCAGCGATTGCCTTGAAGCATTGCGAAGATACGGAATTACCTGTGAAAAGCCCTACTTTCCTCACATTCGAAGAGCAGGTCGCGGTAATGGATTTCGTACGGTCTCCGGTTTCGCGGAGTTGATCCGGTCTCCCTTGCACTGACGTAAACGTCGTGCAAAAGGCCTGTTGGCGTGCGATGGTGCTTTTCGCGCCGAGAAAAAAGCTGAACGGTAGCTCAGATATGATCAGACTGATTGGATATTTCTTTGGAATGGCCTGCGTGCTCTTTTTGGGCGTTGCCGCGGCTGCTGCCATCTATTTGACTGGCATGACCAAGGATTTGCCTGACTACGAAGTGCTGGCTTCTTACGAGCCGCCGGTCGCGACGCGCATTCATGCCGGTAACGGCGCGCTGATGTCGGAATATGCCCGCGAGCGCCGTCTGTTCCTGCCGATCCAGGCCATTCCCGATCGCGTCAAGGCGGCGTTCCTTTCCGCTGAAGACAAGAATTTCTACAACCATCCGGGCGTCGATCCCTTCGGTCTTGCCCGCGCTGTGTTGAACAACCTGCAGAATATCGGTTCCGGCCGTCGCCCTGAAGGCGCCTCGACCATCACGCAGCAGGTGGCAAAGAACTTCCTGCTTTCCGCCGACCAGACGATGGACCGCAAGATCAAGGAAGCGATCCTGTCCTTCCGCATTGAACAGGCCTATTCCAAGGACAAGATCCTCGAGCTTTACCTCAACGAGATCTTTTTCGGCTTGAACGCCTATGGCATCGCCGGTGCGGCGCTCACCTATTTCGACAAGTCGGTGACCGAACTGACGACGGCGGAAGCTGCCTATCTCGCAGCCCTGCCTAAGGGCCCGAACAATTATCATCCGTTCCGCCATGAACAGGCGGCACTCGAGCGCCGTAACTGGGTTATCGATCGCATGGCCGAGAATGGCTACATCACCCAGGTGGATGCCGATGAAGCCAAGACCCAGCCGCTCGGCGTCAAGCCGCGTCGCGGCTCCGGCAGCGTTATGGCGTCGGAATACTTCTCCGAAGCCGTCCGTCGTCAGCTCATCGAGCGTTACGGTGACAAGGCGCTTTACGAAGGTGGGCTTTCCGTGCGCACGTCGCTGGATCCCGATCTCCAGGTCATCGCCAGCCGCGTGATGCAGAACGCTCTTGTGGATTACGATGAGCGCCGGGGTTTCCACGGCGCGCTTGCCTCGATCGAAACTTCGCCCGACTGGGCCCTGTCGCTTGGCAAGCTTCTCTCGGAAAACAAGATTCCCGAGCTGCGCGACGTGCCCGAATGGACGATTGCCGTCGTGCTCAACGCTTCCGCACATGAAGTGGAAATCGGCCTGGAATCTCAGAATGGCAGCAAGACGGATCCGGAGCGCAATACCGGTACGATCGCTGCCGACGACATGAAATGGGCTTACCGGGATGCCGCCAACGAACGCAAGACGGCAAAAGGCCCCGATGGCGTGCTGAAGGCCGGCGACGTGATCTATGTCGAGCCGTTGAAGGCTGGTGGCAACGCCTATCGCCTGCGCCAGCCTCCGAAGGTTCAGGGCGGTTTCGTTGCCATGGACCCAAATACCGGCCGCGTTCTGGCCATGGTCGGCGGCTTCTCCTATTCGCAGTCGGAGTTCAACCGCGCCACGCAGGCCATGCGTCAGCCCGGTTCGTCCTTCAAGCCATTTGTCTACGCAGCGGCACTCGACAACGGCTATACGCCGGCATCCGTCGTCCTCGATGCGCCGATCGAAATCGTTTCCGGCAACCAGGTTTGGCGTCCGTCCAACTATGGTGAAGAGGATGGCACCGGCCCGGCGACGCTGCGCACCGGTATCGAAAAATCCCGTAACCAGATGACCGTGCGTCTTGCGCAGGACATGGGCATGGATCTCGTGGCCGAATATGCCGAGCGTTTCGGCATCTACGACAAGATGCAGCCCTATCTGCCGATGGCTCTCGGTTCCGGTGAAACGACGGTCATGCGCATGGTCTCGGCCTATGCCGTCATCGCCAATGGCGGCAAGCAGATCAAGCCGACTGTCATCGACCGTATTCAGGACCGTTACGGCAAGACGATCTTCCGCCACGAGGAGCGTGGTTGCGAAGCCTGCAATGCCAGCGGATGGGCAAACCAGGAAGAACCGGTCCTGGTCGACAATCGCGAGCAGGTTCTCGACCCGATGACCGCCTACCAGATCACCTCGATGATGGAAGGCGTCGTCCAGCGCGGCAGCGCTGCGGGCAAAATCCCGGTCAAGGATCGTTCGGTTGCTGGCAAGACGGGTACCACCAACGATGCGAAGGACACTTGGTTCGTCGGCTTCACGCCCAACATCGTCGCAGGTCTTTATCTCGGTTTTGACACGCCAGCTCCGCTTGGAGCCCGTGCGACCGGCGGTGGCCTGGCCGCGCCGATCTTCGGGACGTTCCTGGAGCAGGCGGCAAAGCTTATGCCAGCCGAAAAATTCCAGGTTCCGGATGGCATGAAGTTCATAGCGGTCAACCGCAAGACCGGCATGATGGCCTTTGACGGCGAGCCCGACACGATTGTCGAAGCCTTCAAGCCTGGCACCGGCCCGGCCGATGTCTTCCAGGTCATCGGCGAGGGCGAATATATGAGCCAGGAGCAAATTCTGGATTCGTCGCCTCAGGCCCAGCAGGCCATCACCTCCGGTGCCTCGGGTCTCTACTGACCTGGTCTGAGTGCTCGGCGGCCGGGGCGGCCTTTACATCCGGCCCCGGCGCAACTATGTCCCACCGCATCTTAATCCCTCAGAGATCACAGAGAGAGAAGAATACGCCATGCGCGCGGAAATGCTGAATGTCGTCGACGAAATCAAGCAGGCCATAAGCCTGCTGAGGAGGCATCTTTGACTGGGACCAGGCTGTAAGAAGACTGGACTGGTTGAACAACAAGGCAGAGGATCCGACCCTCTGGAACGATGCACAGGAAGCCCAGAAGCTGATGCGCGAGCGTCAGCAGCTCGACGAAGCGTTGAGCGGCGTCAGGTCGATGGAGCAGCAGCTTGCCGACAACATCGAGCTTATCGAGCTTGGTGAAGAGGAAGGCGATGAAGACATCATCAAGGATGCCGAGGCGGCTCTGAAGGCGTTGAAGACCGAAGCCTCACGCCGTCAGGTGGAAGCCATGCTTTCTGGCGAGGCCGATGCCAACGACACCTATGTCGAAGTGCATTCCGGCGCCGGCGGCACCGAGAGCCAGGACTGGGCGAACATGCTTTTGCGCATGTACACGCGCTGGGCCGAACGCTCGGGCTACAAGGTCGAGCTGCTCGAAGTGCATGACGGTGAAGAAGCCGGCATCAAGTCAGCAACCATTCTCGTCAAGGGACACAATGCCTTCGGATGGATGAAGACCGAATCGGGTGTTCACCGTCTCGTCCGTATTTCTCCTTACGATTCGAATGCGCGGCGGCACACGTCCTTCTCGTCGATCTGGGTCTATCCGGTGGTCGACGACTCGATCAACATCGAGATCAACGAAAGCGATTGCCGCATCGATACCTATCGTTCTTCGGGTGCCGGTGGTCAGCACGTCAACACCACGGACTCGGCCGTGCGTATCACCCATATCCCGACCGGCATCGTGGTCGCCTGCCAGCAGGAACGCTCGCAGCACAAGAACCGCGCGAAGGCGTGGGAAATGCTGCGCGCCCGCATGTATGAAGCCGAATTGATGAAGCGTGAAGAGGCAGCCAATGCCGAAGCCGCGTCCAAGAGCGATATCGGCTGGGGTCACCAGATCCGTTCCTACGTTCTGCAGCCCTACCAGCTGGTCAAGGATCTGCGCACCGGCGTTTCCTCGACGGCGCCGGACGACGTGCTCGATGGTGACCTGAACGAATTCATGGAAGCGGCCCTCGCACATCGCATCAGCGGCAAGCCGGATGTCGATGTCGCCGACGTCGACTGATCAGCATTCAAATGAACGGAAAAAAGCCGGGCGAAAGTCCGGCTTTTTTGTTGGTTCGGGGATGTAGCGGCATCGTTTGCGAACGGCGAAACGAATCAGTTGCTGAACTGCTCCGCCAGAATGCGGTCGGACCAGGAATGATCGGGATCGGAGAGAATGCGTGCGGTTAGTTTGGTCGACTGGGCAATGCGCACATGCAGTACCGACTTGACCTCGGCATTGTCGGCAACCGCGTTCACGGGGCGTTTCTCCGGCTCGAGAATGCTGATGTCGACGCAGACATGATTGGGCAGAAGCGCGCCGCGCCAGCGCCGCGGCCGATAGGGCGAAACCGGCGTCATTGCCAGAAGCGGCGCTTCGAGTGGCAGGATCGGCCCGTGGGCGGATAGATTATAGGCCGTCGACCCCGCAGGTGTGGCGACCATCACGCCGTCGCAGATCAGTTCGTCGAGCCTGACGCGGCTATCGACCTCGACCTTGAGCTTGGCTGCCTGATAGGACTGGCGGAACAGGTAGACTTCGTTGATGGCAAGCGCCGTGGAGATCGCGCCGTCCGTATCCGTCGCGGTCATTTGCAGAGGGTGAAATTCGTTCTCGACTGCAACAGAGATCCGCTCCGGAAGATTTTCGACGCGATAATCGTTCATCAGAAAGCCGACTGATCCGCGGTTCATGCCATAGACGCGCGGCCCGGACGTGATCGTTTCATGCAGTGTCTGCAGCATGAAGCCGTCGCCACCGAGTGCCACGATAACATCGGCCTCGCCAACCGGCCGATTGCCGTAAAGCCGGGAGAGCTCCTCCAGCGCCGCTTGCGCCTCGGCTGCCGGGGACGCGATAAAGGATAACTTCTCGCAATGAATGGGCATGAAAAGGCGGACCTTTGAAACGTCGCCCTGAATGAAGCCCCTTGGGGCCGCCCTCAATGGCGTTGGCTGAATTTGTCGATCGCCCGAGGATCAACAGCCTCTGGCACAGCAGTGGTACAGGAAAAGACGGCAGCCCGACAAGCGCTCTGGCCCCTGCCAACCGTCCTTCCCGGTTGAAGATACTGGACAAATCTGTTCCGCTGCGACGTTTTCGCTTTACAGCAGAATAAAATATGGTAACTCCCGCATCTAACGGATGCCCTTGTAGCTCAGTTGGTAGAGCACCTGATTTGTAATCAGGGGGTCGCGGGTTCGAACCCTGCCGGGGGCACCACTTTTTTCCTTTTTTCAAATATTGATAAATTGCATAGACCTTAGGCCGGCTAAGGCGTCTATGTGCCGCCGCACCTCGCCACGAAATCCGGGTTGGCGAAATCCGAGCATCCCTCGCGTCCCGTCTTGCCGTAAACCAGTGGCTGTCCCGCAAGATCGACCGTAATGCCGCCAGCGGCTCTCAGTACCGCATCGCCTGCTGCCGTGTCCCATTCCATGGTTCGGCCGAAGCGGGGATAAATATCGGCAGCACCTTCTGCAATCAGGCAGAATTTCAGTGATGAACCGACGGTTCTGATTTCCTTCGCGCCACAGCGATTGAGAAAATCGTCGGTCTGGGCGCAACGATGGGAGCGGCTCGCCACGGCTATGTTCGGAACGGGCGTCGTGCGGGCGCGCATCGGTTCACGGCGGGAGATGCGAAACTCCTCATCGACCCAAAGCTTTTCGGCGCCTTCCGGGTGGCCCACATAGGCGATCTCGAGTGCCGGCGCATAGACGAAGCCGATAACGGGAGCGCCATTCTCGATCAGGGCGATATTGACGGTGAAATCGGGATGCCCGTTGATGAATTCCTTCGTTCCGTCGAGCGGATCGACGAGGATGAAGGCCTTGCTCGCAATATCCGGAATGTGGCCCGCCGCAGCCTGCTCTTCCGCAACGATCGGAATGCCGGCACAGCTTTTATGCAGTTCCGACAGAATGACAGCCTCAGCCTGCTCGTCCGCTTCGGTCACTGGCGAGGCATCCGCCTTGTAGCGCGCATGCGCTCCGGCCCGGTGGATGGCAAGAATTGGCCGGCCGGCTGCAAGTGCGGCCTTTTCAAAGACGGCGGCTATTGATTTCCACGATGAGGATTTGGGTTGGCTGATCGTCATGATCACATCCCATGCCACGATTTTGCGGGCGAGGGGAGTCTGAAGGCTGGCTATTTGCCTTCGGCTGCTGACCGCGTCACTGTTCTATCTGGTCAGCCGGAAGTGGCTGGTGGGTTTATTGCGGCTGCCGATTCGTGCGTCGTGCCGTGCCAAAACCGAGTGGCATGAAGATCGATCGCCCGATTTCCATTCCGATCAGCCCGAGCAGCTGAAGAAGTCGCGCCAGGAGATCCCTGAGACGGGGACGTCGGCTTTCCGGCGCTAAAATTGACGGTTGGCTGTTGGCGACCGTGCAGAGTTCCGGTTGATGGATTTCGTTCAGTACCGCGGTGGCATGCCTGTCGATGGTTGCCGTTGCGCGCTTTCTTATTAGCTCGGCCAGCCCGAGTGCGGGCCGGGTATTCTCCACCGGCCGCGGAGTGAAATCCCATCGGTCGCCCAGAAAGGTCTCAGGTTCGATCCGATAACCGGCCTCGAGCGCCGCTTCTATGAAATTGACGCGGGCAAGTCCCGCATCTGCCTGGCCCATCAAAACGTCGCGGCAGCAAAGGACGGCCGCTATATGGGCGTCCGTCCGTTTCTTCGGCCATGCGCCGATCAGCATCAGCGCGGCATCAAGTGTGCCGATGACGATCACCGCTCCCGGCCGGCCATACATCTCTATCACGACGGGATTTTTCCATGCTCCTGTTTCCATGTGCATCTCCCCAACTCTGTATTAGGAGGTGATCACGGATAGCTTGCGCGAGGATGGATTAATCAGTGATTGCTAATGTTTCTGCGTGGGCGGTTATGCCTTCGCTAGGTGCAGACGCGTTGCATAAAGAGCGATTGCTGCCGCATTGGAGACGTTGAGCGACTTGATCGCGCCGGGCATGTCCAGGCGGGCAAGTGCCGAAACCGTTTCCCGCGTCTTTTGCCGAATGCCCTTGCCTTCGGATCCGAGCACCAGAGCGACCTTTTCGCCGGCAAGCGTTTCTTCCAGCGGTGCCGGCCCTTCCGAATCAAGGCCGATCGTCCGGAATCCCAGCTTGTGCAGCTCGTTTAGCGCGTCGGCGAGATTGGTGATCTGGATGTAGGGGATCAGTTCCAGCGCACCTGATGCAGATTTGGCAAGCACACCGGATTCCGTCGGGCTGTGTCTCTGGGTGGTGATAACGGCGCCTGCGCCGAATGCCACGGCAGACCGCATGATAGCGCCGACATTGTGCGGATCGGTCACCTGGTCGAGCACGAGAAGGAGAGGGCTCTCCTTTAGGGCATCGAGCCGGCGAACCGGCAGCGGCCGTGTCTCGAGCATCACGCCCTGATGGATCGCCTCGGGGCCGAGCACCTTGTCGATATCCTGAGGCGATACAAATTCCACCGGGAAAGGCTGGGCGGTGGAATCACCGATATCCAGACGCACGAACGCGTTCTGGGTCACCGTCAGCTTGATCAGCTTGCGCTCTGGATTGTCCAGCGCGGCGCGCACGGTATGCAGGCCATACAGTAATACCTGATCCTGCTGCAGCTGTGGCGGGGTCCAGTCCTTGTTGGACTTAGGTCGCCTCTGTTGCTGCGGCGTCGGGATTTCGCCACGTTCACGCTTCTGGTCGCGCACCGCACGGCGCAGCGTCGCGTAATGGGTGTCGCGGGCGGATTTGTCTTTGGGGTCTTTTGTGCTCATGCCGCCTTATATAGGCGCGCATCTGTCCGGCAAAGCCTTTCCACAGGGGGCTCGGTGGACAACGTAATTTTTTCGTCATTTTTTCAATAAGGTCGTGTTGACAGAAGGAAACGAGCCGGTCATATAGCCGCCACAGACGACGGGGCGACACGCTACCGGGTCTGACGAACTTGGTCTCACGATCCAGACGGAATACTGGAGGGATGCCCGAGTGGTTAAAGGGGACGGACTGTAAATCCGTTGGCTCAGCCTACGTTGGTTCAAATCCAACTCCCTCCACCATTCTGTTTCCGGATCGGACCAAACATACCGCGGGTATAGCTCAATGGTAGAGCAGCAGCCTTCCAAGCTGAATACGCGGGTTCGATTCCCGCTACCCGCTCCAAATCATCTCCACAGCATTGGCAGTTAGCGTTCGAAAAGTCGACGATTGGCGTTGATTTTCCGCCATTCTTGCCGCGATTCGTCGCCCGCGCCCTTGTACTTTGGCCTGCCGTAATTATGTCTTGCGCATTCTAGTGGAAAGCCTTAAACGGCTGCACCAAACCCGGTTCCGGGTCCACCTCTATGTTCACAGGAAGCATTCAATGGCAAAGAGCAAGTTTGAGCGCAATAAGCCTCACGTCAACATCGGCACGATCGGTCACGTTGACCACGGCAAGACGTCTTTGACGGCTGCGATCACGAAGTTTTTCGGTGAATTCAAGGCGTATGACCAGATCGACGCAGCACCGGAAGAGAAGGCCCGTGGTATCACCATTTCGACGGCGCACGTTGAATATGAGACCCCGAACCGTCACTACGCTCACGTTGACTGCCCCGGCCACGCCGACTACGTCAAGAACATGATCACCGGTGCCGCACA
>NZ_JACHEG010000001.1 GCF_014201355.1 Aliirhizobium wenxiniae | reverse complement strand
AGACGCAAGAAGAACACCTGCCGCCCCGGCAGCGAGGAGCATCGTGCGGATCGCCTTGAAAGTTGGTTTCATTCGTATTTCCTCCATTAATAAATGATTTAATCAGAAATCTGGCCAGCCGGACCCGGTGCCGGGAATGGATGCTGTTGCTCCATTCCCGGCTTTCCGGAAGCCAGTTTTGATAGTCTCCTCGAGCCGACGCCTTTAAGCGTCGGTCAGAGCCGATACGCCTTTTTGGCAAGCGTATAGGCAAGCTCCGTGGCAAGCTCGAAAGCTTCTTCTTCCCTGAGCCTGTGTTCGCTGACGAGTCGCGCCAGGAAAGCGCAATCGACCCGTCGAGCAACGTCGTGGCGCGCCGGTATGGACGGGAAGGCGCGCGTATCGTCATTGAAGCCGACGGTGTTGTAGAAACCGGCGGTTTCGGTGGTCATCTCGCGGAAGCGCCGCATGCCTTCCGGGCTGTCGTGGAACCACCATGCGGGGCCGAGCCGGAGTGCTGGATAGGCGCCTGCAAGCGGAGCCAGTTCGCGGGCATAGGACGTTTCGTCGAGCGTGAAGAGTACGACGGTGAGGTCGCGTTCCGCGCCGACGGCGTCGAGCAACGGCTTCAGGGCGCTGACATAGTCGGTGCGGCCCGGAATATCGAAGCCCATGTCGCGGCCATGGTTGGCAAAGACGGTCGGCGAATGGTTGCGCCTGGAACCCGGATGGATTTGCAGCACTAACCCGTCGTCGAGGCTCATCTTGGCCATTTCCGTCAGCATCTGGCCGCGGAACAGCTTGTGATCATCCAGATCCGACTTGCCAGCGCGGATTCGGTTGAACAGTGCTGCAGCTTCCTGATCCGACAGATTGGCGGTATCGGCTGTAGCGTGACCATGGTCCGACGAGGTGGCGCCGAAGGACTTGAAATAGGCGCGGCGTTTCCGGTGAGCGGCGAGATAGCCCGTCCACGAACCGGTGTCCTCGCCCGTCATGTCGCCCAGCTGGTCGAGGTTGGCGGAGAAGCCCTCGAAATCCGGGTCGACCACGGCATCAGGCCGATAGGCCGTGACCACACGCCCGTCCCAACCGCTGTCGCGGATCGCCTTGTGCCAGCGCAGATCGTCAAGCGCACCTTCGGTGGTTGCGATGACTTCGATGTTGAACCGCTTGAAGAGCGCGCGCGGCCGATATTCCGGTAAGGCAAGCTTTTCAGCGATCAGATCATAGGTCTTGTCCGCGGTCTTTGCGGTCAATGGCTCATCGATGCCGAACAGGTTCGAAAGAACGAAATCCATCCACTGCCGTGTCGGTGTGCCGCGGAAAAGGTAATAGTTTTCGGCAAAAAGCCGCCAGATACGGCGACCATCAGTTTCCACAGCCGAGCCGTCAAGGCGGCGTACGCCAAGATCCTCAAGGCGGATACCCTGGCTGAAGAGCATCCGGAAAATGTAATGATCCGGAACGATCAGAAGCTGAGCCGGATCCGGAAATGGTTCATCCAGAGCATACCATTTGGGATCGGTATGGCCATGAGGGCTTATGATCGGAAGATCCGAGACAGTTTTGTAAAGTGCTTGAGCAATAGAGCGAATACTGTTTTCGGCCGGAAATAGAACGTCAGAATGTATAAGTGATTTCATTGGGGAGCCGACCTCCTTTCGACAACATCAACGCTAGATTGCTGTGAATTGGGATGTCAATGATCTCGTTGCAGCAATGTGGAAGTCGCATTTCTTGATTTTCGTCAATTCTTGCGAGCGTCTTTTTTGCGGGAAATCCGCATTGAATCATGGTCATAAAATCCCTATCGGCGGTGTCTAAAAAATCGCGAAAATCGGTTTCATGCCAGATTGGGTGTGCGAAATTGTCGCAGGTACTTGTCGTGTCCAGTCGAAGGTGTCGCAGCTTTTCCCTGGGGCCGGAGATTGGTTTTCCTGCGTTCGGAAATTCGAGTTGAGGAGATTTTTTCACGGCTGGTTCGCGGAAACACCATTTGGCGAATTGGATAGGTGTTGAGGTGGCTTTCGCGTCGGTCCCAAGAAAAATCAGGCGGCAGCGAACGCCAATTTTATTCATCTAGTTGATATTTCTAATTAAATCGTACCATCCGTGACAAATGTCAATTTCCGGGTGCCTTTCAAAATGTCGCACGCTCGTTATGAATTTTGCTATTCAAGCTCACCCATATGGTAGTATACGTATATGGTAGTGAGGATCGAGGATGAGGAAAACGCGACTGGTGTGACTACGGCAGTGCATGGATTTCGAGGTCGGAGCATATCGATGTTGCTGGTTTTGACGTTTGGTCCACCGGCATATGCATTGGCCGACCACCGGCATGATGAGCGAAAGGACAGTGGTTGCTGCCGTGCTTCGTTCGATACGGTGGCCGGTCGCGATAGGTCGTCATCCATTGGTTCATTTTGAGTGAAGGTAGAAGTTTGCAGGGGCGTCGTGCCGTGTAGTCGGGCGATCTATCTGCTACATGAGATACACGTAAAAAGTGTAATTTTGAGACGGAAAACCCGAGGCTTTATTGCGCCTGCAAGGACTGCGGAAAGACATTGAGTTACGTTCGACGCCCCGTATCTCCTTCTGAGATATCCGAGGATTTTTCATGACTATCGATTTGAGGAATGATGTCGTTCCGAAACGTCTGGGCAATGCCGCGCTGGCCGGCCTTCCGGATGCAGTCGAGCGCCCGACCTATGACCGCGGGGCGGTCTCCCCCGGCATCGTGCATATCGGTCTTGGAGCTTTCTGCCGCGCCCATGCCATGGTCTACACGGATGACGTTCTGCAGGCCGGGGCGACGGACTGGGGTATTATCGGAGTGTGCCTCATGTCGCCCGCCATGCGCGACGCCTTGAAGCCACAAGATGGACTTTACACGCTGCTAAGCCGTGACAATGACACGGATGTGCTGCGTGTCATCGGGGCCGTCCTCGATGTCATGGTGACGGCGGAGCAGAAGTCCGAAGTTTTCGAGCTTCTCTGCAGGCCGGAGATTCGTATCGTGACGCTGACGGTCACGGAAAAGGGATATTGCCTGGACGGTGCGACCGGCGGCCTCGATGAAACACATCCGGCAGTCGTTGCGGATCTCGCCAATCCCACAGACCCGCGAAGTGTTCCCGGCTTCCTGACTGAAGCGCTTCGCTTGCGGCGTGCCGCAGGGCAGGCGCCTTTTACGGTTCTGGTTTGTGATAATCTGGCGCAGAATGGAATCAAAGTTCGCAACGCGGTAACCCGCTTCGCATCGCTTCGCGATGAAGAACTGGGGCAGTTCATCTCTCAGAACGTTGCCTTTCCGTGCACGATGGTCGACCGGATCACGCCCGCTACGCAGGACGCCGATCGGCAGAAGGTCGCGAATAGTCTCGGGATCGTGGATGCTTGGCCGGTTGTTACCGAGCCTTTCCGCCAGTGGGTTGTGGAGGATCATTTTCCGCTGGGAAGACCGGATTGGGAAAGAGCCGGTGCAATCATGGCCGAGGATGTTCTTCCCTATGAGTTGATGAAGCTACGCTGCCTCAACGGGTCTCATTCGACGCTTGCCTATCTCTCGGTGATCGCCGGTATCGAAGCGATCGCTGACGCCATGATGGATGAGGATCTGCCCAAGGTGATCCGCCGATTGTGGGACGAGGATCTGATCCGCACCCTGCCGCCGGTTCCGGGGACCGATGTCGTGGCCTATACGCATGACCTTGAAGCGCGGTTCCGCAATACGGGCGTACGCCATCTGACCCTGCAGATTTCCTGGGATGGATCGCAAAAGCTTCCGCCGCGCCTGCTGGAAGCCGCCGTCGAACTTTATTCTTCCGGTCGAGATCCGAAGGTCATTCCGCTGACCGTTGCGGCGTGGATGAGGTTTCTGTCGGGCAGGAATGAACTCGGACTGGATTATGTCGTCACCGATCCGCATGCGGCGCGGTTGACAAGCATTGCCAAGGATGCCGGCGCTGATGCCGTCAAGCTGGCCAATACACTTTTCGACATTCGCGAAATCTTCGGAGACGTGCTGCCCGCCAATGCGCATTTCCGAGCCGAAGTCATCAAACATTTGTCGAGCCTGATGAGCCATGGGGTCCGCAAAACCCTGAGAGCTTTTCTGGACGAAGCCTGAAGCGCGCAGCTTGGGGCGATACATAAATTAGGGTAGGAGAATACCAAATGGAACAGACATGGCGTTGGTTCGGCCCGGATGATCCGGTGAGCCTGGAAAAAATTCGCCAGGCGGGTGCAACGGGCATCGTCACTGCTCTTCATCACATGAACCAGGGTGGCGTCTGGCCGTCTGACGAAATCGCCAAGCGCAAGGCCGAAGTCGAGGCCGCGGGCCTGACGTGGTCGGTGGTGGAAAGCATCGGGGTCGGTGAAGAGATCAAGACCCGTAGCGGCAATTACCGGGAGAAGATCGACAACTACAAGCAGTCGATCCGCAATGTCGCCCGTTCCGGCGTGAAGGTGATCTGCTACAATTTCATGGTGATCACCGACTGGAGCCGGACCAATCTGATGTACCGGCTGCCGAATGGCGGTTATGCGCTTCGTTACGACAGCGTCGATTTTGCCGCCTATGATATCTTCGTTCTTGGCCGAACCGGGGCCGAGGCATCCTATTCGGCTGAACAGCTCGCTGCTGCCAAGGCCCGATTCGAGGCCATGGACGAGGCGAAGATTTCGGAACTGGAACGTAACCTTATCGACTGGCTGCCGGCGCGCGACTTTGCCTATACGCGTTCCACGTTCAAGGAGATGCTCGAACTCTACCAGCAGATCGGGGTCGAGGATCTTCGCGCCAATCTGATCGAATTCCTGCGTGAGATCACGCCGGTGGCGGAAGAGGAAGGCGCACGGCTGTGCATCCATCCCGACGATCCGGCTTTCCCGATTTTCGGTCTTCCCCGTGTTCTGTCCACTGCGGATGATGTGCGCGCGTTGTTCAGAGGCGTTCCCCAGGATGCTTGCGGCCTGACTTTGTGCACCGGCTCTTTCGGGTCCAACCCGAAGAACGATCTGGTGGCCATGACGAAGGAATTCGCGCCGCGCATCCACTTTGCTCATTTGCGCAATACGAGCCGCGAGCCGGATGGGTCATTCTACGAGGCGGATCATCTCGGCGGCGATACGGATCTCGTTGCAGTGACGGCGGCTCTTATGGCGGAAGAAGACCGTCGTGCTTCGATTGGTCATCCGGTGCCGCAGATTCCGATGCGACCTGATCACGGACATCTTCTGGGTGACGATATCGGCCAGAAATCCAATCCCGGTTACTCTTTTGTCGGCCGTCTCAAGGGATTGGCGGAGCTTCGGGGCGTCATGCAGACCGTGCAGGCTTTCAGGGAGGGGCGCGTGGCATAACAGACAGAGTACAGTTTCGCAGCCTGCAACGGCATCAATGTTGCCGATACGTCGGAAATCTCGCAAAAGAGGATAATTCGCCCTGACTGCAACAAAGAAGATGAGTGACTGAATGGTGGATCGCAGCCGTTCCCGTTTGACGAGCCAGGTGTTCGACAAGATCCGGGAAGATATCGTATGCGGCCGTCTTGCTCCGGACGCCCCCTTGTCCGAGGCAGACCTTTGCCAGCAGCTGGAAGTTAGCCGGACGCCCGTGCGTGAAGCACTTATCAAGCTTGCCGAAGAAGAGCTGGTCGTCATCTATCCGCATTTCGGGACATTCGTTGCGCCGATTTCGCTCGAAGCCGTCACGGTTGGGCAGTATATTCGCGAGAAGCTGGAATGCGCACTTGTCGAGGATGCGATCAAACGCATGGATGACGATGGGCGCGAACGCATTCGCGCCAACTTGCGCGAGCAGGCTGCAGTGGTCGGAAACGGTGACGCGTTCTACCGGCTCGACAACGTCTTTCATGCCCTCATCGCCGAACTCAGCGGCTATGCTGGCGCGTGGAATGCGATCTTGCGGGCCAAGACACAGCTCGATCGCGTGCGATATCTGACGACGCAGGACAGCGACCGGATGGCCGTCACCCTGATCGAACACCAGATGATCGCAGACGCGATGATTGCAGGTGATGTCGATGTTACGGTGGCCCACATGCGTTCTCACCTTCGAACCGTTTTCGGGCATCTCGATGGCCTCGGGCTGGATGATCCCCGGCCTCGCCTGCCGTCCCGCAAGCGCGGTGGCAGAGGTAATTCGGCAGCACAGGACGCCTGATGCAATCTCAGCCTGAAGGCTGAGGCAGGCGACAATTCAAAGACTTCGATGCATGGCCTGGAGACTGGCCGGCAATGCACCCGGCATGGAAGCCGGATCAGGAGAAAGATAGCTATGATCAAGAACAGCATTTGCCTTCATCCCGCCGACAATATCGAGATCGCATTGCGCGATCTCAAAGCTGGCGACATCCTGACGACAAGCGGTGTCGCGACCGGCCAGGCCATTGCGCGCGGACACAAGATTGCGACCGCTGCAATTCCCGCTGGCGGCAATGTATTGCGCTACGGACAGATCATCGGCCAGGCCAAGATCGATATTGCTGCCGGCGATCATATTCATGTCCACAACCTGGGCATGGGCGAGCATGCGCAGGATTACGCGTTCGCCAGCGCCAATTCGCCTTTGCCGGCTGCCACAGAAGCGCGGACGTTCATGGGTTACAAGCGGGCTGACGGCAAGGTCGGGACCCGCAACTATATCGGCATCCTGACGACGGTGAACTGTTCCGGTTCGGTCGCCCGTTTCATCACGGAAGCGGCCGAGAAATCAGGTTTTCTCGATGCGTTTCCGAATGTCGACGGTATCGTACCGATCTCGCACGGTACGGGTTGCGGCATGTCGACCGATGGCGAAGGCTATGCCACGCTGTTCCGCACGCTTTCCGGTTATGCGCAGAACCCCAATTTCGGCGGCATCCTTCTTGTCGGTCTCGGCTGTGAGGTGATGCAGATCCCGGATCTGGTCGGTGGCCGTCGCATCCGCCAGGACGGCATGCTGCGTTACATGACGATCCAGCAGGAAGGCGGCACGCGCAAGACGATCGAGAGAGGTCTGGAAGAACTGCGCGGCGTTGCCGAGTTTGCCAACCGCACGACGCGCACGCCTGCTCCGGTTTCGGAAATCACGATTGGCATGCAATGCGGCGGCTCGGACGGTTATTCCGGCATTACCGCCAATCCGGCACTCGGTTACGCCTCAGATCTTCTCGTCCGGCATGGTGGTACGACCATTCTTTCCGAGACGTCCGAGGTCTATGGCGCAGAACACCTTCTGACGCGCCGCGCCGAAACGGAAGAGATCGGCAACAAGCTGATCGAGCGGCTAAAGTGGTGGGAAGATTATTGCGCCCGCAACGGTGGCGAGATGGACAACAATCCTTCCCCCGGCAACAAGAAGGGCGGGTTGACGACGATCCTTGAAAAATCGCTCGGTGCTGTCGCCAAGGGCGGCACGGCGCCGTTGCTCGGTGTCTACAAGTTCGGTGAAAAGATTGACCGCAAGGGCTTCGTGTTCATGGACAGCCCCGGTTTCGATCCGTGCTCGGTGACGGGCCAGGTCGCATCGGGCGCCAACCTGATCGTCTTCACCACCGGCCGCGGTTCGGTTTCCGGCTACAAGCCTACACCCTGCATCAAGATCTCGACCAATTCCGAGATGTATGAGCGGATGAAGGACGATATGGACCTCAACTGCGGCGATATCGTCACTCAAGGGGTGACGATCGAGGAGAAGGGAAAGGAGCTTTTCGAGCTGATCATCCGGGTCGCATCAGGCGAACAGACCAAGAGCGAAGAGCTGGGTTATGGCGGTGCGGAATTCGTGCCTTGGCAGATTGGCGCCGTGATGTAAGGACGTTGCACGGCAGCAGTTGGTTTCCACAGACCCAGCCGATTGGTGTGCCTGATGAAATTCGATGGTCCGGTGCCTTCATGGCACCGGACCATCTGTTGTTTTTGCTGCCACAAAGAGCGACGCTGTTTTGGTCAGTGGCGAGCGTTGATCTGCCGCAAGGTTGACATGCTTGCGGCCAATTACGACGGTGCTGCGACATTCCGTACACCGGCGGTGTCAGTTAAGAGCATGTTCTTTCCCGCTGGATGACTTGAGCGCATGAGAGTTCTGATCGTAGACGACGAGACCCTGGCACGTGATGAGCTGAAATCGCTTATCGCGGAAGAGAGCGATATCGAAATCGTCGGCGAATGCGCCAATGCGATCGAAGGGATTGCGGCGATCAACCGGCTGTCACCGGAAATCATGTTTCTCGACATCCACATGCCGCAGGTCACCGGGCTGGAAATGCTCAGGATGATCGATCCCGAAAGGATGCCGCGCGTCGTGTTTCTTACCGCCTATGAGGAATATGCGGTCAGGGCCTTCGAGGAAAATGCCTTCGATTACCTGTTGAAGCCGATCCAGGAGGAGCGACTGCAGAAGACCCTGGCGCGTCTTCGCAAGACGACTTCGGACCAGCGGGAAAAGCTGCTCGATGTTGCGCCGCCGCTGCGTCATATCCCGTGCACCGGTCTTAACCGGATACGGCTGATGAAGCTGGAAGAGGTCGAGGCTATCTTTTCAAAGCCGGGCGGCATCTATGTGCTCGGTAATGACGGGCATGAGCATTTCACAGAATTGACCCTTCGGACGCTGGAGGAGCGGACGCGGCTTATCCGCTGTCATCGCCAGTACATGGTCAATCCGGAGCATATCAAGGATATCGCGCTTGGCGAAAACGGCGTTGCCAATATCCTGACCCTTGGTGGGCGCTCCATTCCGGTCAGCCGGCGTTTTCTCGGGCCGCTGAAGGAACAGCTCGGCATCCTCTGACGCTGATCCGATCCCCGACACTTTATATTATGCACCTCCTAAAAATTCGAACCGGGCGCATGTGGGTCTCACATGCGCCCGGTTCCGGCTCGGGAGGAATTTTGGAGAGCCGTTTATTCGGCCGGTGTACCGAGATATTTCTCGGTTCCGCCGGCTCTGTTTACACGAAGCATGTCCTTCCACTTGAAGATCGCGGTGACGAGGATGATAACACCCAACGCCATCATGATCATCGAAAGAACGGCGTTGATGGGGTTGTAGCCCTTGGCTGCTTCGTTGAGATAGACGTTGGCGATCATCCAGTAGCCTGCGTAGTTCACGGTTACGAACAGGTAGGCGAGCGGGATGAGGCAGGTCAGCACATAGATCCGCTTGGCCGAGAGCCGCAGGATGATGGTTGCGCCGATGGTGAGACCCAGCG
The DNA here is from genome assembly GCF_014201355.1 of Aliirhizobium wenxiniae. Taxonomy (GTDB): domain Bacteria; phylum Pseudomonadota; class Alphaproteobacteria; order Rhizobiales; family Rhizobiaceae; genus Neorhizobium; species Neorhizobium wenxiniae. The sequence goes on along the minus strand of NZ_JACHEG010000001.1, from coordinate 1,678,882 downwards.
AGGCCATCATCTGGTTCGACACGCCGAACAGAGCCCAGACCGAGTTGATGTCGCCCGAATTGAGGAGATAACCCCAGAGAAGGCAGGCGACGACGCTGGCGAAGATCGAACCCGGCAGCCAGTTGATCTGCTTCATCGGAGCCCAGAGGTCGCCGAGGATATCCTGGATCAGATAGCGGGCGACGCGGGTTCCCGAGTCGATCGCGGTCAGGATGAAGACGGCTTCGAACATGATGACGAACTGGAAGAAGTAGGCAGCCAGTGTCTTGAACCAGGGAATGCTGGTGAAGATTTCGGTCATGCCGACGGCGAGCGTCACGGCGCCACCGGTACGGCCGGCGAGGTCCATGCCGATCGACTGTTCAAGGCGGGGCAGGTCCTGAACGGTCATGCCGAGCTTGGCGAAGACTTCAGGCGAAGCGTTGATGGCGAAGTAATCGGCCATCGGAAGTGCGGTTGCGGCGATCAGGGCGAGCACGGCAACCAGGCATTCGACCAGCATCATGCCGAAGGCGACCGGGCGGATGTCGCTCCACTTGTCGACCAGCTTGGGCGTGGTGCCCGAGCCGATGAAGGCGTGGAAACCCGAGATCGCACCGCAGGCGATGGTGATCGAGATGAAGGGCCAGACCGGGCCGGCCAGAACCGGGCCACCGCCATGGATGAATTCGGTCAGGGCAGGCATCTTGATTTCAGGGTTGATGATGACGACGCCGACGACGAGGGCGGCAAACACGCCGATCTTGAGGAAGCTCGAGAGATAACCGCGCGGGGTCAGGAGCAGCCAGACCGGCAGGGCGCTGGCGAGGAAGGCATAGATCGGCAGCATGACGCCGAGCGTATCGTAGTGGAAAGTGAACCACTGGCCGAGTACCGATTCCTGGACATAGGGACCTGCGAAGACCGAGGCGAGAATGGCGGCGAGGCCGACATAGGTTGCGATCTTGCCGTTGCCGCCCATCTTTTCATAAAGGCCGACGATCATGGCGATCGGGATGGTCATGAAGACGGCGAAGGTGCCCCAGGGGTTACGTTCCAGCGCATGGACCACGACCATCGACAGGCCGGCCATGGTGATGGTGATGATGAACAGCATCGCAAGGCCTGTGCACCAGCCGGCAACCGGACCGAGTTCCGCCTTGGCGACTTCCGACAGCGACGAGCCCTTGTGCTTCATCGAGGCGAAAAGCACGACCGTGTCATGCACCGCGCCGCCGATGACGCAGCCGACGAGAAGCCAGATCAGGCCGGGCAGGTAGCCGTATTGGGCGGCGAGGACCGGGCCGACAAGCGGGCCGGCGGCGGCGATGGCAGCAAAGTGCTGGCCGGCATTCACCCACTTCTTGGTGGGCACGTAATTGCGTCCATCCGCCAGCGAGTGCGATGGAGTGGTTTCGGCGTCGTTGATACCAAGCACCTTGCGGACAAAGAAGATACCGTAGAAGCGGTAGCAGATGGCAAGGATGCAGGCCGACCCGATGACAATCGATAAAGCATTGCTCATGGTACGTCCTCCGTAAGAATGACGTCACGCTTACACGCGCGTGTAAGAAGCGGGAGTGGGCGTTTCGGCCAGCGGTGCCATCGCGGCGCGAGCGGCGGAGAATGAGACCTGAGCGGCGGAGAGGTTTTTGCTTTTTTGAAGGCAGCGGCGCGACAGACCGTTTCCTGAAGGCCGGCTACTTTGCTGTCGACCACAGGCGGGCGACCTTCAGGCGGCCGCGAAGAGGTGTGCGTGCGGGTATAACGTCATCATGTGAATGATCGTGATGATGGTCATGCCGGCCATCATGGTGGTGGCTATGGTCGTGTACGGGCTCACCCATCGGCACGCGCAGGTTTACGGTAGTGAACACTTCCGGTTCCCATTTCACATCGATGCCATAGGCGTCACCGAAATGCCCCTTGGTGCGGCGGTCGACGATATTCATGCCAAGCCCGCCATCGACGGACGGTTTGCGGACAAACAGGCCGGCATTGTCGGTCACCGAGATCAGCAGATCATCGCCATCCGGATTTGCTGATATCGTGATCCGACCTTCTCCGATCAGCTGTGACGTGCCGTGCTTGATGGCATTTTCCACCAGAGGCTGGAGCGAAAAAGCCGGGAGACGGACCTCTGCCAGGTCGTCCGGAACATCGATCTCGATCTGCAGATGTTCGCGGAACCGTGCCTTTTCGATCTGCAGATAGGCATTCACATGCTCGATCTCGTCAGACAGTGTAACGATGTCGTTCGTCCGCTTCAGGTTCTTGCGGAAGAAGGTCGAAAGGTTCTGCACGAGATTGCGCGCTTCGCCCGGATCGATCCGGATGATGGCCGATAGCGTGTTGAGCGTGTTGAAGAGAAAGTGCGGATTGACCTGCGCGTGCAGAAGTTTGATTTCGGATTCGACCAGCATCTGTTTCTGGCGTTCGTAGCGCCCGGCGAGAATCTGGGCCGAGAGCAGGCGCGCGACACCTTCGCCGAGCGAGCGGTTGAAGGTCGAAAACAGTTTGGTCTTCGGCTCATAGAGCTTGATCGTGCCGATCACCGCGTTGTCCTCGCCTTTCAGCGGAATGACGAGCGACGAGCCGAGCGGGCAATTCGGATGGATCGAGCATTGATAACTCACCTCGTCGCCATCGGCATACATGACCTTGTTCTCGGCAATCGCCTCCATGGTCTGAGTGGAGGTGATGGCGCGGCCGGGCAGGTGGTGGTCGGCGCCGATGCCGATGAAGGCGAGAATCTTTTCGCGGTCGGTGATGGCAACAGCGCCGACATTGGCTTCCTCGTAAAGGATGCGGGCGACCTTGGTGCTGTTTTCGGCATTAAAGCCGTTGCGCAAAACGCCTTCGGCGCGCTCGGCGATTTTCAGGGCCTTGCCGGAGAAGACTGTCGAGTGAGTTTCGAAAAGTTTGCGCCGGTCGCCAAGGATGTTCATGAACATCGCGGCACCGATGGTATTTGCCACCGTCATCGGCAAAACGATGGTCTCGACCACATGGGCTGAATCGACGAAGGGTCTGGCGACGATCAGGATGATCGACATCTGGACGATTTCGGCAACCAGCGTGACACCGGCGATCAGAGGCGGCCAGAACAGGAGGTCGGTCCTTTTGCGGCGCATGAGATAGCTGTGAACCAACCCGCCGATCAGGCCTTCGGCTGTCGTCGCAATCGCGCAGGCAAGTGCCGTAAAGCCGCCGAGCGAATAACGGTGCATGCCGCCCGTGAGGCCGACTGCAAGACCGACGAGCGGGCCGCCTAAAATGCCGCCGAGCACTGCGCCGATCGCACGCGTATTGGCAATCGCCTCGTCGATATGCAGGCCGAAATAGGTGCCCATGATACAGAACATCGAGAAGATGACATAGCAGGCTATCTTGCGTGATGGCCGGACGGTGACCTGCATCAGCGGCAGAAACAGGGGTGTCTTGCTGAACAGGTAGGCGATGACGAGATAGACGCAGGTCTGCTGCAAAAGGCCGATGACAAGGTTCGTCCAGCCGAACATGAAATGTCCTTCGCTCTATCTTCGCCAGCCGATGAGGCGTTCGATCACCGCACCGAGACGATCCATGCCATAAATCGCGATTGCTGCAATAGAAGGCGGCGCGCAACAGCTGCCACGCGCTTCACATTGACGTTTTACGCGTTCAAGCGAAGCTGATCTGTCGATTTCGGTCGGGGGCAAGCGTAAGCGCATGTGTCCATCACGGCAAGCGGATCGTTCTGATCTGATCCGCCATCAAGGTCACCCGCTGGCTTGCCGTGCATTGACCTGTCGCAAGGGGGCCAAGTGCTTGACCTCCGCTAAGCGACATTGCTGTTCGGGATCGGCTTGCCGACCCCGAACATGTTTCGTTTGGTCTACTTGATCATCGGGAGCAGTTCGGAGACGGACTTCTTGGCATCGCCATAGAACATCCTTGTGTTCTCCTTGTAGAAGAGCGGGTTCTCGATGCCGGAATAACCGGTGCCCTGGCCGCGCTTGGAGACGAAGACCTGCTTGGCCTTCCAGACCTCGAGCACCGGCATGCCAGCGATCGGGGAGTTCGGGTCTTCCTGGGCTGCCGGATTGACGATGTCGTTGGAGCCGATGACGATGACGACGTCGGTCTGCGGAAAATCGTCGTTGATCTCGTCCATTTCCATGACGATGTCGTACGGCACCTTGGCTTCTGCCAAGAGCACGTTCATGTGGCCCGGCAGACGGCCAGCGACCGGATGGATGGCGAAGCGCACTTCCTTGCCGGCGGTGCGCAGCTTGCGGGTGAGTTCGGAAACTGCCTGCTGTGCCTGGGCAACCGCCATACCGTAACCGGGAACGATGATGACACTGTCTGCATCGTTAAGCGCATTGGCGACACCTTCGGCATCGATGGCGATCTGTTCGCCCTCGATTTCCATCGCAGGTCCCGTCGTGCCGCCGAAGCCGCCAAGGATGACGGAGATGAAGGAGCGGTTCATCGCCTTGCACATGATGTAGGAGAGGATCGCACCCGAGGAACCGACCAGCGCACCGGTGACGATCAGAAGATCGTTGCCGAGGGTGAAACCAATCGCTGCCGCCGCCCAGCCGGAATAGCTGTTCAGCATCGAGACCACGACCGGCATGTCGGCGCCGCCGATGCCCATGATCAGGTGGTAACCGATGAAGAAGGCAAGCAACGTCATCAGGATCAGCGTCCAGACGCCTGCGCCGTTGAAATAGGCGAGCAGCAGCAGGAGGGAGAGGCCTGCCGCGCCGGCATTGAGGAAATGCCCGCCGGGCAGTTTCTTCGCCTTGCCGTCGACCTTGCCGGCCAGCTTGCCGAAGGCGACGACCGAACCGGTGAAGGTGACCGCACCGATGAAGACGCCGAGGAAGACCTCGACCTTCATGATGGCCAGTTCGACCGGATCCTTATGGGCGAGGATGGCGGAGAAACCTTCGAGCGTTGCACGGGCAGCCTCGTCCAAGCCACCGACGCGCCATGCCTCGATATGGGCATTGTAGCCGATGAAGACGGCGGCGAGGCCGACGAAGGAGTGAAGCGCTGCCACGAGCTGCGGCATTTCCGTCATCTGCACGCGGCTTGCCACGTAATAACCGGCGATAGAGCCAGCGGCGACCATGATCAGGATGATCAGGCCGATGCCGAAGCTGGTGGCGACGCCCGGACCGAAGAAGGTGGCGATGACGGCGAGCGCCATGCCGATGATGCCGTACCAGACGGCGCGCTTGGCGCTTTCCTGACCGGAAAGGCCGCCGAGCGACAGGATGAAGAGAACCGCAGCAGAGATGTAGGCGGCCGAAACGATACCGATCGTCATGATAATAACCCCCTACGCACTCAAGACTTCTGGAACATGGCGAGCATGCGCCGTGTCACGAGAAAACCGCCGACGATATTGATCGTCGCGACCAGAACCGACAAAGCGCCGAGGATCACAACCAGCCAGTTGCCGGAGCCGATCTGCAGCAGCGCGCCGAGGATGACGATGCCGGAAATGGCGTTGGTGACGGCCATCAGCGGCGTGTGCAGCGAATGCGAGACGTTCCAGATGACCTGGAAGCCGATGAAGCAGGAGAGCACGAAGACGACGAAATGGCTCATGAAGCTTGCCGGCGCATAGGCACCGACGATCAGCAGCAGCACGGTCGCGACACCGAGCAAGATGGCCTGGTTCTTGGTCTGCGCCTTGAAGGCGGCGACTTCCTTGGCCCGCTTTTCCTCCGGCGTCAGCTCCTTGGCCTTTTCCTTCGGCTTCTGGGCGGCGATCGCCTGGATTTTCGGCGGTGGTGGCGGGAAGGTTATCTCGCCGTCCTTGGTCACGGTCGCGCCACGGATGACGTCGTCTTCCATGTTGTGGACGACGATGCCGTCCTTGGCCGGTGTCAGGTCCGTCATCATGTGGCGGATATTGGTGGAATAAAGCGTCGAGGACTGGGCGGCCATCCGGCTCGGAAAGTCAGTGTAACCGATAACGATGACGCCGTTGTCCGAGACGATGCGTTCGTCGGCGACGGTGAGGTCGCAGTTGCCGCCGCGTTCTGCGGCAAGGTCGATGATCACCGAACCAGGCTTCATAAGGGCCACCATGTCGGCAGTCCAGAGCTTCGGCGCGTCACGGCCCGGGATCAGCGCGGTGGTGATGACGATGTCGATCTCGGGTGCCAGTTCGCGGAATTTTTCCAGCTGTTTTTCGCGGAATTCCGGCGAGGACGGGGCCGCGTAGCCACCGGTGGCAGCGCCATCCTGCTGGCTTTCCTTGAAATCGAGGAAGACGAATTCGGCACCCATGGATTCGATCTGCTCGGCCACTTCCGGGCGAACGTCGAAGGCATAGGTGATGGCGCCGAGCGAGGTGGCGGTGCCGATCGCGGCCAGACCTGCAACACCTGCACCGATGACCAGAACCTTGGCCGGCGGCACCTTGCCGGCGGCCGTGACCTGACCGGTGAAGAAGCGGCCGAAATTGTTGCCGGCCTCGATGACGGCGCGGTAACCGGCGATGTTGGCCATCGACGACAGAGCATCCATCTTCTGGGCGCGCGAGATGCGCGGCACCATGTCCATGGCGATGACGTTTGCGCCCTTCGCCTTGGCCTGTTCCAGCAGGTCCTTGTTCTGGGCCGGGTAGAAGAAGGAGATCAGCGTCTTTGCCGGGCCGAGCTTGTCGACTTCCGAGCTTTCCGGCGGACGCACCTTGGCGATCACGTCGGAGGTTTCGATCAGCGCGTCGGCCGTATCGACTACCGTCACGCCGGCGGCGCGATAAACCTCGTCCGAAAAGCCTGCAGCCTTGCCTGCACCGGTTTCGATCACGCAGTCATAGCCAAGCTTCTGCAAGGCCAGCGCACTGTCCGGCGTCATCGCCACACGCGCCTCGCGGTCCGCGCGCTCTTTAAGAACCCCTATCTTCAATAGTCCCGTCCCCAATTCGTTTTCATCGTGGTCAAGCCGGCAAGTGACCGGCATTCCTGCCGTAAACTGTTACGACAAGGATTTCCGAGCGGAAAGGCCGCGGATGGTACTTGGCGGTACGGTAAGCGCAAGTGGAATACTGCGTGAAGTCGCCTTTTTCTGCCGCGTTCCTTGTTTAGTCTTCTGTTTATCCGCGGCGTTATGCGGTTTGATAGCACAATCAGCCCGTCGCCAGCGACGATAGGTCGCTGGCCGGTATTGAATGAGAAACCTCGTTTCGCAGCCTAGCTGGCGAGGCATTTTGCGCTCACGTTGAGCAAGCCGATCAGGCTATTGCGGTTACGTGCACTTTGGGCAAGTCGCCAAGATTCCACTTTCCTTCAATCGCCCGTTCAATCTGGGCCGCAAGCTGGAGCAACAGACCATCGCGGCCAAGGCCGGTCTGGATCTGCATGCCGAGCGGCAACCCGTTGGCGTGTCTGGCAAGCGGCAGGCTGAGGCCCGGTGTGCCGCAGAGATTGCTGAACGGGGTGTAGGCGAAGAAACCCCAGAGATTGGCGAACCAGTCGAGGGCGGAGGGATTGTCGGTCATCGTCAGATATTGGGTCGTGCCGATCGGCGGTGTTTCGAGCGCGGTGATCGGCGTCAGCACGATGTCCCATTTTTCATAGAACTCCCCGAAGGTGCGAGCAGTCTCGTTGAAGGCGAGCTGCATGTCGGCGCGGTCCGTGTAGGTCGCATCCTTGCCCTGTTCCCAGATGCGGATGTTCATCGGTTCGATGAGATCGGCTGGTGGCTTGTCGAGACCGCGTATGCGCAGAAGATTGTTTACCGTCTGGGCGAAATTGGTGATGTAGCAGGCCGTCTGTGCCGCATAGGCCTTTTCGAAGTCGATCGAGGGTTTGACCCACTCGACATGGTGCCCGAGGCTTTCGAGGAAACGGGCGGTACGCTCCAGTTCCGAGACGATATGCGGTGTCGACTTATACGGTCCCCATTCGTGGGAAACCGCGATGCGCAGCGGTTTCGGATCGCGTTTTATGACTTCGAGGAAAGGTTCGTCGGGCGACCAGTAGGGCATGAATTCGCCCGGCGCGCCGCCGCGGCAATTGTCGACGAAGGCTGCCGTGTCCCGCACGGTTCTGGTGATGCAGCCCTGTGTCGAGACGACGGAGGTGAAGTCTGAAGCCGCCGGGGCAATGGAGAAGGTGCCGCGGGAGGATTTCAGCCCGATCGCGCCATTGACACCGGCCGGAATGCGGATCGATCCGCCGCCATCCGTCGCATGGGCAAGCGGTACGACGCCTGCGCCGACCATGACCGCGGAGCCGGCCGACGAGCCGCAACTGGTGAAATCGGTGTTCCAGGGGTTGCGGGTGACATAAAGCGCCGGGTTTTCCGCCGAGCTGCAGCAGCCGAATTCGGGGGTCGTGGTGCGGCCGATGATATTGAGACCTGCCGCCTTCATCTTCGTGGTCAGGAAGGTGTCGGAGGTCGGGCGGTTGCCCTTCATGTAAAGCGAACCCTGTTCCTGCAGGCGACCGGCAAGCGTCGGGCCGAGATCCTTCAGCAGGAAAGGCAGGCCTGCGAATGCGCCTTCGGGATTTGCACCGTTGACGGTGGCATCGGATACCGCATCCTCGAAGATCTCGACCACGCCGCTGATCTGCGGATTGACCGCCCTGATCGCCGTTGCTGCCTGTGTTGCGAGTTCGGATGCGGTGACCTCTCCGTTCTTCACCAATTCCGCAAGGCCAAGACCGTCTTTGCCGAACCATTCGGCCCAGCTCATCACCATCGTCATCTGCATTCCCCAATGTTTTCGTTCTAGCGAAATCTTATTCTGAAAAAGCCAAGCCTGAGCGGCCCGGTCACATAGTGCAGGAGCTCAGATAATCATGCCTGATGCGGAGTGTCTCAGGAAATTTGCTGCGGTGTGCGAAAAGGGTGAGCGCTAACGCTCGCTTCTGCCGGAGACGTCGTGGGATGCGTCTTCTCTCGATTCCTGCTCATGCAGGTAGCGGAGATAGGCGACATATCCGGACAGATAATGCTCGACGTCGTCGATGCGCACCCGGAATGCGTGGTGGCGGATGAAGAAGGAGCCGAGCACCTTTCTGGGGTTGCGCATGAACATTGCCATTTCGGGCCAGAAATGCCCGTTGAGCATATAATGCGCCCGTTTTTCCAGCGCGCGTTCAAAGCGTTCGGGGTCGATCCGGTTCAGGAGATCAGGAAAACGGCCGTCGATTTTCAATCGCGTCAAGATTTGTCGCGTCGCCATCATCAGTTCGAGCAATGTCGGGAATGTCGTGATCCTGTTGGCGACGAAATCGAGATGATCGGCAATGTTGTCGATGGCGAAGCGGTAATAGCCCTCTTCCGGGCGATGTCGTGTCAGCTCATTGGCGCAGTAGGCGAGCCAGTGGTCGTGATGGTGCGCATGGTCGTTGCGGATGAAATACCCGAAGGCGAGTTCGACGGCGTTGAGCCAGCGTTCGTCGCGTAGCTGGTCGTAGAGCCGCATCAGGGCGAAAACGGCTTCTCCCTCGTAATAGATCGTGCGGAATTCCTGTCGGGTTTCTAGACTAGGGAAGGTCAGGACGTGGCGGAATGCGCCGGTCTTTTCGTCCTGCATGAAGCAGATGCCGGAGGCGAGCCGCTCCATCAGTTCGTCATGCCGGTCGTCGTCGAAGACACTCGCATATTTGGCGAGCGCAAGGATGGCAACGGCATTGCCGCCGAGCTTGATCTCGTTGTCGGCTTCTACAAGGAATGCGGCGATCCTTCCGTTGGGCAGAAGCGCATGGACGATCAGGTCGCGTGTCAGGCAGGAAATCGAATTGCCGATCGCTTCACGCAGGAGCGGCGTGCAGGTCAGCTCATATGCCTCGATCATCGCATAGGTCGTGCTGGCATGGCGAAGCGTGTTGTAGGTGCCGATCTCCCTGTCGAAACAGGGATGATAGCCGTAGATGAAGCGGCCATCGGGGCCGACCTGCCGGGCCAGGAATTCGGAAGCATCGTAGATGAGTGACGTGACCTGCCCGACATCAAGCTTGTCGATGACCCGACGCCCGGCATTCAGGCCGGACGGATGGAGAGGATAAACCGTGGTGCCGTCGAAAAGGGCGCCGGTGCTGGCGAAGGGATAGATCGTCTCCTCATCCGCAAATTCGGGTGGCTGGTGATCGGGGAAGCGGGTGTTGAAATAGAGAAGAAAGTTCTTCTCGTTCAGTTCGGCCGAGACGTTCTTGTTGCCGCCATAGAGCATGGCGTTGGCGTTGAGTTCCTGTTCCAGAAAGGCGGTTTCGAACCGCTCGTCGAGTGAGATGCCAAGCCGGAAGTAATTGCGTTTCGTGTCACTCAGCACGTCGCGCAGTTCCGCCCAGGTGGAGGCCTCGAGCGCTGTCGGCCAATCGACCCGCAACCAGCGATGCCGGCCGGATTGACGGCGTTGAATGTTGCGCACGGCATCCATGCCGTTCCGCCAGGCCTCGTCGAAGGAGGTGCCGCGGGCAACGGTGACGCTCGCGCGCTCCTCACCGTCGGAGCAGGAGAAGAACAGAATATAGGCCGGATGCGGTGCGGGTAGCGGACGGCATGCGGAGCGCACATGCTCCAGCAGCAAGGTCATATCCGGTGGCGTCGTCATGCTTTCCTCCTTTCACCCGTGGCTCATTCACCTATGGCCGGCCTCAGCGTTCGCGCATCGCCTCTTTGGCCTTGTTGAAGGGCTTCAGCAGATAATCCATCACGCTCTTCTGGCCGGTGTGGATATCGACGGTGGCAACCATGCCCGGCGAAATTGGGAATGTCTTGCCGAGATGATTTTCCAACGCATCCTTCTCTGTCTTCACGAAGACGCGGTAATAATAGATCTCGGGATCCACTTCGTCCTGGATCGTGTCCGGCGAGATGGTGATGACCTTGCCTTCCAGCCCGCCATAGATGGCGTAGTCATAGGCGGTAATCTTCACCGTGGCGCGCTGGTCCGGATGGATGAAGGCGATGTCGCGCGGCAGGATGCGGGCCTCGATCATCAACTGGTCGCCGAGCGGAATGATATCCATCAGCTTGCCGTTCGGCGGCACGACGCCGCCGATGGTGGAAACCTCGATATTCTTGACGATGCCGCGTACCGGGGAGCGCAACGTCAACCGCGCGAGACTATCTGAGCGTCCCTTGATAACCGAGATGAGCGAACTGACCTCAGCATTGGCCTTGGCGAGCTGCTCACGGGCTTCGACGACATATTGCGTGCTGGTCTCGACCTTCTTCAGCTCCAGTTCCGCCCGCTCCCGTTTCAGGCGGATGATCTCGACGCTGCTGGCCGCTCCCATCTTCGACAGGTCCTCATTGACTGCCAGTTCCTGTCGGGAGAGCGCGAGCGATTCATCGATCCATTGCAGCGTCTCCTTCAGATTATGCTGGCGGGCTTCGTAGAGCCTTGTCTCCGAGGCAATCAGCTCGGGATAGTCGGTCAGCTCGTCGGGAAAGGTGAGGGGGGTCTGGTTGACCTCCGCCGTCAATCTCGCCGAACTCGCCAGCGCGGCCCGGTATGTGGCGGCGGATTCGCCGACGCCGGATTCAGTGATCGTCGGGTCGAACTGGGCAATCAGCTGTCCGCGTTCGACCACCTGGTTTTCCTGAACCATCAGCTTGGAAACGATACCGCCTTCCAGCGACTGGATGACCTGTTCCTTGCTGATCGGCACGACCTTGCCGTCGCCGGTCGAGACTTCATCGAGAATGGCGAAGTAGGACCATACCAGGCCGACGACGATGAGGAGGGCCATGACCCAGACGACCGTTTTCGCCTTCGACAGGCGCACCTCGTCTTCGCCGCCATATTGCCAGCTCTCGTCGACTACACGGGGGAATGACATGGCCATGGCTAGTTCGCTCCCTTGACGCTGCGCAGCTGCTGGGCCGGCTTTTCGCCCTTCAGAACCCGCAGTGCTTCTTCCTTGTCGGCATCGAGCACGATGCGACCGCCATCGAGCGCCACGACACGCTCGACCAGATCCAGCACGCGCATCCGGTGGGTAGCGATCACCACGGTCTTGTTTTTCGCCCAGGCGGAGAAGCGCTGGATGAACAGCTTTTCGGTTGCCTCATCCATGGATGCCGTCGGTTCATCGAGCAGCACGACGGACGGGTTGCGGATCAGCAGCCGCGACAGAAGCAGGGCCTGCTGCTGGCCGCCGGAAAGACCGCGCCCTCCTTCGTCGATCAGGTGGTCGATGCCCTTGGGCAGCAAGCGGATGAATTCATCCGCGCCGGTCATCTGCAGCGCTTCCAGCATGGCCTGTTGCGAGGCGTTCTGGGCGCCCATCAGCACATTTTCGCGGATCGAGCCATGGAACAGTCGGGAGCTCTGGGTAATCAGGCCGACCTCGCGGCGCAGGTCGGACGGGTCGATCTGGTCGATCGCCAATGTGTCGATCAGCGCTTCTCCCATATGCGGCTGCAGCTGGCCGGAAAGCGCCTGCAGCAGGGTGGATTTTCCGGCGCCGTTCTTGCCGAGAAGGGCGATCGTATCGCCGGCCTTGGTCGAGAAATCGGAAAGCGACAGCGAAGGCCTGCCGGCCGGTTCGCCGTAATAATAGACGGCGCCGCGGAAACGATATTCGCCGAGCAGCGAACCGACCGAAAGCCTCGTCTCCGCCGGCGGGTGATCGACGGGCATCTTCATGATCGTGTTGAGGCTCGACAGGCCGATCTTGGCATGTTGCAGGCGGCCGAGAACCTGGGTCAGCTGCGCCATCGGCGCCATCATGCGTGAACCTAGAATGGAGCAGGCGACAAGCGAGCCGGTGCTCAGGTCGCCTGCCATCACCATCGGCGCACCGCAGAAGACGATCACTGCAAAGACGCTGGTCTGCACGCCATGGCCCCAGCTCGTCAGCGTGCTGGTGATGGAGCGGAGTTTCACCTGTGCATCGGCGCTTGCGGAATTGAACATGTTCCATTTCTGCTGGAACACGCTTTCGGCCTGCAGCGACTTGATATCCTCGATACCCTGGATGGATTCGACCAGCATGGCATTGCGCAGCGAGGATTCACGCATGGCGAGGCTGGCATTCCGCTTCAGCTTGCCCTGCGCCAGAAGGCCGGGGGCTACCATGACCAGCAGAGCCACCGCCGGAATGACCGCAAGCCAGCCGCCGATATAGGCGAACAGGCCAAGGAAGAGGAGAAAGAAGGGCAGATCGGCGATTGCCGAGACTGTCGTCGAGGTCAGCATTTCGCGGACCTGTTCGAGCTCGCGCAGTTGCGCGATAAAGGTGCCGGTCGCCTTCGGGCGGTTCTGGTTCTTTACCCTCAGCGCATGGCCGAAAACGACGTCGGAAATGCGGATATCCGCCCGCTTTCCGACGATGTCGATGATGGCGGTCCTGACCTTGCGCATGATGAAATCGAAGACGACCGCGACGCCGACACCGATGAACAGGACGACGAGCGTGCTCATGGAATTGGCGGGCACGACCCGGTCATAGACCTGCATGGAGAAGATGACGCCGGCGACCGAGAGGGCGTTGGCGACGAAGGATGCCAGAAGAACGTAGCTGTAGGGGCGAAGATCGCTGAGCGCGAGCTTGCGGAACCAGCCATGCGTGTCGGGTGCGATATAGGCGTCGATGCGCTCGTCGGGTCGGTTCCGCGCATCGCGGGCGATCAGAAGATGGGTGATGTGGCCGTCGATTTCGGAAAGCGGGATCCATGTCCAATGACCGTTGTCGCCGGCGAAGGTGATCTTCACCTCGTCCCGGTTGATCTCGGTTATCAGCCCGATATCGCCATAGCTGAGTTCGATGAGTATCGGCAGGCGGCGGGCGGTTATGCCCTTGGCAAGCGGTTCGACGGGCTTGGCATCGAGACCGAAACGCCGTGCCAGCTTGCCGATCCGGTGCACCGGAGGGGCCGCTTCCTGCATGATGGAAATGTAGTTCGTGGCAAATTTCGAATGGGCGATGCCATAGTGCTGCGCCAGCAGCCCCATGATCTCTATCCAGTCCTTTGCATGGCTCAGCGAGGCTGCATTGGCCTCTTTGGTTTTCTGATCATTCGTTTCGGGATTGGGAGGGGGAAGGGCTGCTGCCCTTTCCCCTTCCGTAACCCGTGTCTTTTCGGAAGGAGCCTGTTTGGCATCCATCAGGTCATTCCTCCGCGCTACACGACCGGCAGCCTTTGTGTTGCAAGATCGTCGTCCTGGTTGAGCGGCTCGAACGGATCGAGCGGCGGTGTTTCCACCACATCCAGAACGGCATCGACGCCATCCGGCAGATCGACATTGGCCGAGACGTCGACACCCGTATCTCCGCTGCCGTCGACGGTGACCGACGTGTCTCCGAGAAGGTTGTCGAGCGCACTCAGATCGACTTCCTCTCCGCCCTGAACCAGAAGGCTCAGACCGTCATCCACATTCAGTGATGCTTCGACCGGTTGCTGCGGCTCGACCGTTGTGTCGGAACCGTCGGCAATGGCACCATCCAGAGGAGTATCATCCGTCGCCACGGCATCCACCGAGGTATCAGTGGTGGAGGCATCCGTATCCGGTGCGTCCGGATTGTCCGCCGCCGTTCTGGCATTGTCATCCGGGCTGTCGGTAACGTCGCTGCCGCCGCCATCGTCAGCCATGGCGAGGCTCATCGTCTCGTCGGATGCCGATGCCATTGTGATGGCGCTGGTATCCTGCACCTCGACATCAATTGTGAGATCGGACGACAGTTCGTTGCCGGTCACGGGGTCGATGACAACAACGGTAAAATCGTCCGTTCCGCCTGCCGTCGCCGTGGTGTGAGGGGTGTAGATGTAGCTACCGTCGGCATTAAAGACGAGCGTGCCGAAAGCGCCTTCCACCGTCACCGTGCCATTGACGAGAACGTGGGTGACACCGTTGAAGTCGACCTCGGCGATGCGCAGATCGTCCGTATTGCCGGTGGCGGCGGCGTCGATGAAATTGCCTTCGGCCCGCTCGCCAACACTGATCTGGACATTCTCGACCTGGTCAGTCGCCGTGACCGATATCTCGCGCAGCGTTCCGATGCCCAGCGTGATGCCGGGATTGGGGACGAGCGTGGCACGATATTGGCCGGCATCGAGATCGGTGAGCGTGATCTCGCCGGTGGGTGCCCCAAGCAGGTTCAGCTGCAGAATGCCATTGTTGACATCGTCGGTGCCATAGGCTCCGCGCACCCATGCGGTACCGTTCCAGCGCTCGATGATCACCGAATAGTTGCTGAGCACGCCGACATTGACGAGCCCACCGATCCGCAGATCCAGATCGACCGAGTTGGTGCTGCCCGAAAGGTTGAAGTTGACGACCGGGTTGGTGGCCGACCCCAAGTTGACGTTCAGCAGGCTGGTGAGGGTAAGTGAAAGCAGCGCCGTGACAGTGGAACTGGCCATGGATGGCGTTGCTTCGTTCTGGCGGGTAATCGTCTGGTCGAGAATGGCGGTGTCGGACGCATCTGTCAGTGCGAAATCGACACCGGGCGCCGTGGCCGTTGCCGGACCGGAGACATTGCCTGCCGCATCCTCTTGCGTGACGTCCAGTTCCTGGCCATTCACCTGCGCCGGCGACAGTCCGACGCTGAATGTGCCATTGGCTGCGACCGTGCCGGTGCCGATGATGGCACCACCCGTGCCGGTCACGGTGATGGTGGCTCCCGGTTCACCCGTGCCGGTCAGTTCGTTACCCGCGGGGCTTACCGCAAGGTCTTCCGGTGGATCGGGCGGTAGCAGGTCCGGTGTGTCGGTTATCACCGAGGGTGACTGATTTCCGGCCGCGTCGGCGAGAACGACAGTCAGGTTGCCGCCGTCGTTCTGCGTCGGATTGAGGGTGATATTGAAGGTTCCGCCCGGGGTGACCGTTCCGGTGCCGACCAAGATTCCATCGGCATTGGTAACCCGCACCGCAGCCCCGGCTTCGCCACTGCCTGTGATGGCGGTTCCGGTGGCGTTTACATCGACATTGGTCGGTGCTGCCGGAGCGACAAGATCGGGAGAATTTACGGAGGCCGTGTCGGATTCGTTTCCGGAACCATCCGTCAGCACGACATTGAGCGCGCCACCATTCACCTGCGAGGGCGACAGGCCGATGCTGAACGTACCGTCAGGTGCGACCGTTCCGGTGCCGACCACCTGGCCTCCTGCATTGGTGACGGTCACGGTGGAGCCGGGTTCGCCGCCGCCGCCGATCAGCGTACCGGAACTGTTGACGACCAGGCTTGTCGGTGGTTCCGGCCCGGTTTCATCCGGCGAGGCAATGGTGCCGGGTGCGGAAGTGTTGTTGGCCGCGTCGGTCAGCACAACATTCAGGTTTCCGCCATCCAGCTGGGCTGGGCTAAGCGTGACGCTGAACGTGCCGTCCGGATTGACAGTTCCGGTGCCGACGGTGGCGCCTGCCGCATTGGTCACCGTGATGCCCGCGCCGGCTTCGCCATTTCCGGTCAGGACGACGCCCGCGCCATTAAGGTTGAGGTTGGTCGGCGCATCCGGTGCTGTCGTGTCCGTCGTGGATACGGTTCCGGGATCAGAAGCGTTGCCGGCGGCATCCTTCAGCACGACATCCAGTTCGGCGCCATCCACCTGCGGTGGATTGAGCGTGATGGAGAACGTACCGCCTGGTCCGACAGTGCCTGTACCGACGATGACGCCTTCCGCCGTCGTTACGGTGACGGTGGCACCGATCTCGCCTGCACCTGTGAGCGTGATGCCGTTTGCCGCTAGTACAAGGTTGGCCGGGACATCGGGTGGCGTAAGGTCCGGCGTTGTCGCCGTGCCCGGATCGGAGTCATTTCCTTCCGCATCCGTCAGCACCACATTGAGCGAGCCGCCGTCCGCCTGCGGTGGGGTCAGGTTGAAGGAGAAGTTGCCGTTGGCACCCACTGTGCCCGAGCCGACGGGTTCGCCCTCGGCATTGGTGACCGTGACAGTCGCATTCGGTTCGCCCTTGCCGCTGATGACCGTGCCGGTGGCATTGACGTTCAGATTGGTCGGAGCATCGGGGGCATCGAGGTCGGGCGTGCCAATGACACCTGGCTGAGATGTGCCGACGCCGTTGCTTAACGTGACCTGTAGATTGCCGCCATCCGTCTGTGGCGGGGTGAGATCGACATTGAATGTACCGCCAACGACGGTGCCCTCGCCGACGATATCGCCGGCAGCGTTGCGGACAGTGACGGTCGTGCCAGTCTCGCCGGAGCCGGTGAGCGTTTCGCCAAGGGCATCGACGGCCAGATCAGTTGGCGCAGGTGGTGCATCGGGATCGGGTGCCTGTACGGTTGCCGGATCCGATATGTTGCCCGCGATATCCTCAAGCACGACCTGCAGCTCTTCGCCGCTGATCTGCGCGTCATTCAGAGTGACGCTGAATGTCCCGTCCGGACCGACTGTGCTGCTGCCGAGGAATACTCCGCCGGGACCGGTAACGGTCACTTCGGTGTTCGGCTCGCCGACACCCGTCAACGTCAACCCATCATCGCTGACAACCAGCTCGGTCGGCGGTGCCGGGGGTTGGATATCCGTAATCGGCAGGGTCGTTTCCAGCGAGGTGTTTCCGGCTGCGTCCGTAAGGGTGACGTTCAGTTCGCCCGCGTCCGTCTGAGGCGGATTGAGGTCGACCAGGAACGTGCCGTCTGTGCCGACGACGCCGGTGCCGACGATGACGCCATCCGCATCGGTGACCGTCACGCGCGCGCCCTGTTCACCCAGGCCGAAAAGCTGGGCTCTGTCGGGGGTTGGTTCCAGTCCGGTTGCTGGTTCGGGAGGCGTGAGGTCCGGTGTGGTTACAGAGACAGGCGTCGTTTCGTTGTCGGAACCATCCGTGAGGGTGACCTGAAGTCCGGCGCCGGTATTCTGCGCCGGTGTCAGCGGGATGGTGAAGGTGCCATTGGCTCCGACCGTGCCGGTCCATTCGGTCGTGCCGTTCGTCACCGTGACCGTTGATCCGACCTCGCCGCGGCCGGTGATCTGGGTTCCGTCCGCGTTGACGCTCAGATTGGTCGGCAATGCGGGCGGTGTCTCATCGACAGAGGCGATGACGCCCGGGGCCGATGAATTGCCTCCGGTATCGGTCACAACGACCTGAAGGTTACCGCCGTCGATCTGTGGCGGGTTGAGGGGCACGCTGAAGGAGCCGTCCGTGCCGACTTCCACCGTGCCGACCTGTTGGCCGGCGGCATTGGTGATGATGACGGTGGCGCCGGGTTCGCCTATGCCGTTCAGGACCGTGCCGTCTGCCTCGACGTTGAGGCCGCTCGGTGCCGCAGGCGGCGTCGCATCGGTGGTCGGGACGGTGCCCGGATCGGAGATATTGCCGCTTCCGTCAGTCAGGACCACAGTCAGGTCTCCGCCATCGATCTGGGCGGGGCTGAGGCCGATCGTGAACGTCCAATCAGGAGCGACCGTACCGGTGCCGACCGTATCGCCGGCTGTGTTGGTTACCGTTACCGTCGTGCCGATTTCACCTGAACCGGTCAGGACCGTACCTGCGCCATTCACGACGAGATTTCCGGGCTGGTCAGGTTCGGTGATGTCCGGTGCGGTCACGGTCACGGGATCCGATGCATTTCCGTCGCCGTCGGTCAGGACCACAGTCAGGTCGCCGCCATTCGATTGTGCAGGATTAAGTGGGATGCTTATCGCGCCCGTTGGCCCGACGATGCCCGTGCCGACCACATCTCCGGCTTCATTGGTAACGGTGACGATGGCGCCCGCGTCGCCTTGGCCCGTCAGTGTCGTGCCGCCATTGCCGACAGTAATGCCGGTCGGCGCATCGGGGCCAACGAGATCGGGCGATGGTGCAAGGCTCGGGTCGGACGTGTTGCCCTGTGCATCCGTCAGTATGACCTCAAGATTGCCGCCATCCGTTTGCGGCGGGGTCAGCCCGATACTGAACGTGCCATTCTGCCCGACCGTGCCTGTTCCAACCGGATCTCCAGCCTCGTTGGTGATGGTAACAGTAGCGCCCGGTTCACCGCGGCCTGTTATGACTGTACCGGCGGCATTGACGTCAAGGTTCGAGGCGGGATCCGGTCCGGTCGTATCCGGCGAGGTTGCCGTTACGATCGGCGACGTATTGCCGGTAGCATCCTGCTGCACAACCCTTACCAGACCACCATTGTCCTGGGCGGGGTTGAGGTTGATGGTGAAGCTGCCATCGCTACCCGCCGTGCCTGTGCCGATGATAACACCATTGGCACCTCTCACTGTTACGGTTGCACCCGCTTCACCCTGACCGGAAAGCTGGCTACCATCGTCGCTAACCGTCACATCGGTCGGTGCCTGTGGGGCAACGAGGTCGGGAGTGGTCACTGTTGCCGGTGGTGACAGGTTTTCACCGCCATCTTCGAGAATGACGGTCAGATCGCCCCCATCCGTCTGTGCCGGGGTGAGCGTGATGGTGAACGTGCCGTTGCCATTCACCGTGCCGTTGCCGACTTCCTGACCGGCCGCGTTTGTTATGGTGACGGTTGTGCCGGGTTCGCCGCGGCCGGTCAGCGTGGTTCCGGCGTCGTTGACAGCAAGGTTGGTGGCGGCCGCGGGATCGATCAGATCGGGGGAAAGCGTCAGCGCCGGCTGTGAGGTGCCGTTGGCATCCGTTTGCGTCACTCTCACTTCGCCGCCATCGATCTGTGCGGGAGTGAGGGTAATGGAGAAGCTGCCATCCCCCTGAACGGTCCCTGTGCCGATCGTCGTGCCGGCGGCGTTGGTGACCCTCACCGTTGCACCGGGTTGCCCCTCGCCAGCGATTATCGTGCCGGTATCATTGATGTCCACGTCCGTCGGTGCTGGCGGTGCATCGGGATCCGGTGCCAGCACGGTACCGGGCGCGGAAGCGTTTCCTGCTGCATCTGTCAAAACGACATCCAGCTCGCCGCCGTCCAGCTGGGCCGGATCGAGATCGACACTGAACGTGCCGTCCGGGTCAACGGTATCTTCGCCGATCACGTCGCCAGCCGCATTGGTGACCGTGACCTTGGTTCCGGGCTCGCCTCGGCCTGTTAGAACCAGTCCGCTGTCGCTCACTGCCAGGTTGGTGGGCGATGCCGGGGATTGATCGTCCTCCAGCGTTACCGTTGCGGGATCCGAGACGTTGCCTGCGGCATCCTGCTGCACGACTTTCAGTTCGCCGCCATTATCTTGGGTGGGATCAAGATCGATCGTGAAGTTGCCATTATTGGCAACCGTACCGGTTCCGACAATCACGCCGCTTGCATCGCGAACCGTCACCGTCGCTCCCGGCTCGCCGCGGCCGGTGAGGATTGTTCCGGCGTCATTGACGTCGAGAGATGTCGGCGCGTCGGGTGCTACAAGATCCGGGGAGGCTATGATAGCTGGCGCGGAGTCATTTCCTGAAGTGTCTTCGGCAACGACCTGCAGGTCGCGACCGTCTGTCTGAGCTGGGTTAAGCGGAATACTGAAATTGCCGGTCGCGCCGACAGTTACAGTGCCGACCACGACACCATCCGCATCCGTCACGGTTATCTTCGCGCCCGGCTCTCCGCGTCCGGTCAGCAGCGTGCCATCATCGCTGACGCTCAAATTGCTCGGGGCGGAAGGGCCGGCCAGATCCGGTGCGTCGGTCATTCCCGGCAGGGATGTATTGCCAGCCGTATCCGTCAGTGTGACTTCGAGCGTGCCACCGTCTGTCTGTGCCGGGGCAAGCGTGACGGTGAACGTGCCATTCGGGCGCACCGTTGCAGTGCCGATCTCTTCGCCTGCTGCGTTGGTGACGGTCACCGTCGCTCCGGGTTCGCCGCGGCCGGTGAGCGTAGTGCCGGCGTCGTTTACATCCAGATTGGTGGGGGCCGCCGGGTCGATCAGGTCAGGAGCCGACGTTAGGCCGGGCTGCGACGTGCCGTTGGCGTCGCTCTGGACCACACGCAGCTCGCCGCCATCGATCTGGGCCGGCGCAAGCGTGACAGAAAAGGTCCCGTCATTTGCAACGATCGCAGTACCGACGACCTGGCCGGCGGGATTGGTGACCCTGATCTGAGCTCCCGCCTGTCCGTCGCCGGTCAGAACTGTTCCCGAGGCATTTACATCCAGATCCGTCGGGGCAGGTGGTGCGTCGGGATCCGGCGCAAGCACCGTGCCCTTGGTGGACGCATTGCCTGCGCTATCGGTCAGCACAACCTCCAGGTTGCCGCCATCGAACTGGGCCGGATCGAGCTCGATTGCAAATGTGCCGTCGGCAGCAACCGTACCGGTGCCGACGTCTTCACCGGCCGCATTGGTCACGGTCACCGTCGCGCCCGGTTCGCCGCGCCCGGAGAGCACCGTGCCGTCGTCATTTACGCCGAGATTGGTCGGCGGTGGTGGTGCCTGAATATCGTTGACATCGACTGTGCCGGGTTCCGAGGTATTCCCTGCTGCATCCTTGAGAACGACCTCGAGCTCGCCTCCATTGTCCTGTGTCGGGTCGAGGTCGATCGTGAAGGTGCCGTTCGCCCTCACGGTTCCGGTGCCGACGGTTACGCCATCGGCATCTCTGACCGTTACGGTCGCTCCCGGTTCTCCGCGCCCTGTCAAGACTGTGCCACCGTCGCCTATCGCAAGATTGGTTGGCGCGTCGGGTGCAATCAAGTCCGGGGACAATGCGGTTCCGGGATCGGAGACGTTTCCGCTTGCATCTTCCAACACGACACTCAACTCGCCGCCATCGATTTGGGCGGGATCAAGAGTGATGCTGAACGAGCCGTTTGCGCCGACGATGCCGGTGCCGACAACAACACCGGCCGCATTCGTCACGGTGACTTCCGCTCCCGGTTCCCCGCGACCGGTCAGGGTCGTGCCGGCATCATTGACGTAAAGATTGGTCGGAGATTCTGGTGCCTCGGTATCTGAATCTGAGTCCGAGTCTGCATCCGCATCCGCGTCGGCATCGGCATCAGCATCCGCGTCAGCGTCAGCGTCAGCATCCGCATCTGAATCGGCGTCCGAATCGCTATCATCGGAGTTCCCGCCGCCAGAGCTGGCGCCGACGCCAATTGCTGCAGCTCCGAGCCCGAGTGCTGCTGCAAGGCCAAGCACCGAAGCCCCGCCGCTGCCAGCACCGGCTGCTGCACCCGCCAGCTGGTCGATCGGGGCACCTTCGACAAACTCGAAATTGGCGAGTTCGTCGGTATATTCGCCCTGCCAGACATTGCCGGCGGAATCTTCGAGCACGAGTTCGCTACGTTCGGCGCCGTCGCCCTCATAGAAATTCTCGATCTGGATATCCGCTCCATTGCGGACTTCGATGACAAGGTCGTTGCCGGAGCGTGTGGTGGCCGTGATCTGATCGGGAGATAAGGAGAGTTTGACTGTGCTTGGTTTGGAAAGGACGATATCGTTGTCGTCTACAGTTGTTGTCTGCCCACTTGCCTTATCCACTATTACAGCGACCATCTGACTCTCCCTGTCATGCGCCGGGCAATATGCCCTTTCTGGAGCGCTGCCCCCTGCCTTCAAGGCAAGTCCGCCCGTTCCTCGTCACCGTTCAGGCAGACGCGGCTCGTTAGATGTCGTTAGCAGCACACCGGAATGAAGTTGCTGTAATTCATGTAATCTTCAATTAGATATCGCTTATGTTTGTCTTTGTGGCTTAAGGAAGGGTAAACGAGCGACCTGAAATGAAGCGACCTTGTTTCAACCCGTGACAAAGCGCGCTTACCGGCGCCTCATCTCGGTATGGTTTCGCAGTGCGATTGTGGAAAACCGTATTTTCAGCTCAGCTCCGGGGAGCGCGAAGGGTTACCTTTTGAGCATCTGCCGAGATCTGTTCGGGAGAGCGAGACGATAGCCCAAAAGCGTCACGAAGCCTGCCCGCGGCATAGGCGCACTCTACATTCAGCTTGTAGAGGTCGAAACGCGTGTTGATCTCGTCGAAGCGTGCAGCATGCAGTTCCTGATCGGCGTTAAGCACGTCGAGCAACGTTCTGGTGCCGAGGTCGAGGAACTGTTTCTGGTACAGATCTCGCGTTTCACGCATCATCGTCTGCCGCGATCCAAGCGACTTCAACAATGTACTAAGGCTGCCTACCTGGGAGGCCGATTGGATCCATGATCTCTGGGCGTCGTATTTTCCAACGGCAATGGCTGCTTCTGTTGCCTGTGCACCGTATCGGGCGGCGTTCTGGCGGGCTCTGAAAGAGCTGCCGTTATAGAGATCGCTCTTGATGGTCACGCCGATCATATAGTCAGTGTCGCCGCCACCCCAAGTCTTCATCCGGGTCGTACCTTCCAATGCTATCGTCGGAAGCATGTCGGCGCGTGCAAGTTTGACGCGCGCATCAGCTTCTCGCTTGCGGGATTTGGCGGCGATGACGGTCGGTACGGTTTCCCATGCTGGTTCGGGACCGGCGCAGGCCTTGTTAAGGGTGGAGGGGAAAGACGGGCGCAGGCGCACATCGCTCATCTGGCCGAGAACCGAGTTCAGGGAGCCTTCCCAGCGCTGCTTTTCTGCGTTGATCTCAAGCGCTGTGGACTGTGCAGCCTGGATGCGGGCCTGTGCCTGAAGCTTGTCCGATCGCGTGCTGGCACCACGATCGGTTCTGGCGGTTACCAATTCAGCGATGGCAGAAACGTCCCTGATCTGTTCTCCGGCGATCGCTGCCAGCCTGGCGTTGCGCATCACCTCTACGGAAGCCAGCACGGTCTCCCGGATCATATCGTCGACCGTTGCCAGAAATTCCGCTCGGCGGACACCGGAAATGGCGGATTCCGCTTCGACCCGACCTGACACTTTTCCGAAGTCGTAGATCATCTGGCTGGCGGTAGCATTGAACCTCGGCGACCAGTCTGCGCTGTCGCCTTTCTGTGCGGCCAAGTCGATGCCGCCTCCGACGGACGGCAGATATCCCGATCTTGCGTCTGCGATCAGCTCGTTTTGTTGCTTGATACGGCCGGCTGCCTCCTGGATCGAGGGATGCCAGCTGACAACCCGGCGGACGGCAGTCTCGATGTCGGTGACCGGTGCCGGCTTGGCTATCGATCCCGTCACCTCGGGTGAGGGGGGAAGCTTTGATCCCGCAAGCATCTGCGTTTTCACGGACTGCTGTCTGTGGGCTGCAGTCTTGTCGGATGTCTGGCCGCAGGACGTCTGAAGGACCGTCACAGCTATCACGAGGCCTATTTTGATGGTGCAACCTGAACGCATCTAGTCTCCATAGACCGATAATCGAAAGCTGAACCGGCCTACGCGACACCATTGGCTGGAGAAACTCTCCCAAGCACTTAGATTCGCTAGATATATAAGTGATTCGTGAGGTACTGCAAACCAAGGTTGAGCATCATGGTCGTAACCTGAGATCGTATTCCTCAGAGCAGCGCGTCCCGCCAGTTGTGATCAGGAGGATGACTGTGATTAGGGTCGCAGTGGCTGCTTTAACCAGTTCTTATCATGAATGATACAATTTTAATAAAATACAATTAAGTATTGAATGGATTCTTGAAAATATATCGTAACCATTTCCTTCATTTGTATTTGAATGGCACGCCGTGTTGTATTTTATGGAGTGGAAGACAGGACGTCTTTACAACGCAGCGGATGTTTTGCTTTGCTCTCTATGGCCCTTGAAGCGCACGACATAAATGTCTCTAGGATGGCTGACTGGCCTCAGGTGATGCTGGGCGGGTTGCCTATCGTGCGTTCGACCATGGAAGAGGCTGCGACCGGCTTCATAGAACAGGCGCTTCGCGCGCGAGGCCAGAATAATCTTCCTTTCTATTCGACCTCAGCAAACGGCCAGGTTCTGGCCATGTGCGTTCGTGACCGCGAATTCATGCAGCTTATGCTGGAGGCAGACCAGATCCATGCCGACGGCATGCCGATGGTTCATTGCTCGAAACTTCTCTGCGAGACACCGCTGCCTGAACGGGTGGCGACGACAGACCTTGTTCATGCGGTGGCCGAACGGGCGCAGGACGAGAGCGTTAGCTTTTATTTTCTAGGCGCAAGTGAAGAGGTCAATTCCAAGGCTGTCGCCGCAATGAGGAAGCTTTATCCGCGCCTTCGCTTCGTCGGGCGCCGCAACGGCTATTTCAGCCCGGAAGAAGAGGAGGACGTCGTTGCGGATATCCGCGCCAAGCGCCCGGATATCCTCTGGATCGGCCTTGGTTTTCCATTCGAACAGAAATTCGTCAGCCGTAATCTGGAAAAGCTGCGTGGCGTCGGTGTGATCAAGACATCGGGCGGGTTGTTCGATTTTCTCTCGGGCAAAAATCCGCGCGCGCCGATGTGGATGCAACGCCGGGGACTGGAATGGGCTTATCGGATGTATAACGAGCCGAGGCGACTGACACTCCGATACATGCTGACAAATCCCGTCGCGGTTTATGCATTGCTGCGGTATTCGCGATAGCATTCGCTTAATGTTTGACATGGTCTACGCGACTTGAGCCGGCGTCCTCTGGGCGCCTTCTTCATTTCTGCTTCAGGTGTGCGGTGTATCGGCTCCTGATTTCGTCGCCTCATCGACCCGGTGTGACGCCTGGCCGACGAACCGGCTCAGGCCCGGCGCTCTTCCCCGGATTGCCTGAATATCAGCATCGCCAAGCCGAGGATCATGGCAACCATGCAGCCCAACACGAACCCGGCAAACAGGCCGCCCGCAGTCAGGTAAAGCGTGCGGGGCGGATAGCTGCGGGTTTTTGGTATGGTCGGAGGCGAGATCACCCTGACATTCGTGGTATTGATCTGCTGGCGTTCGGCAATCTCCTTGGCACGCGCCATGAACGCCTGATAGATCGTTGACTTGGATTCCGCCTCGCGCTCGAGCTGACGAAGTTGAACGAGAGCGTCATTGTCACCGAAGACAACCGATTTCATCGTATTCGCCTGGTTTTGCTGTGCCATCAGGGCGGCTTCAGCCTGGGCCAGTTCCGACCTGGCTGCCGTGAGGATGCGGTTCTGCTCGGCGGTAATCTGCGCCTGGATGGCTTCCAATTGCGGGCGCATGGCAGAGATTCTTGGATGCCTCGCACCGAAGACTGCAGATTGCGCGTCGAGTTCCCGCTTGGCCGCCGCATATTGTGTCCGCAGCGCGGTCATCGTCTGTGACTCGATCGATGCGCTGTCCAAGCGATTGTCCGGACTTCCTGTTGAAAGCTCCTGATAGCGGCTGCGAGCGCGAATGACCCGGGCCTGGGCGTCAACGAGCTGGGTGTTGGTCTGGTTGGCGACGATGCTACTTACGAGCTCGCCGGAGCTTGAAAGGATATTGTGTTCGCGCTTGAACTGCTGAACTGCTTCATCCGCTTTGGAGACCTCGCTCTTCAAGGCATCGAGACGGCCGGTTAGCTCAGTCGCAGCCCTGCCTGCGCCGTCTGCCTGCGCCTTGACCAACTCGTCCTGGAAGTTGGTAATGATCGAATTTGCGATTTCCAGCGCCTTGGGTGCCGATTGGCTCCAGACATCGAGATTGACGACGAAAGAGTTTTCTTCGCGCTTTGCCAGGACATGCTTTTCAAGCGAACGCAGCGCGTCCAGCCGGCTGGATTGCGCATCGGGCGATTTCGTATCGCCGAATTCCGGATCCTGATCGAGATGAAGCGCATCGATGACGCTGTTGAGCACGTTTGCTGAAGTCAGTATCCGCAGCTTGCTTTCGACATCATAGATTTGCATGTCGAGCTGGTTGTTGGAAGCGTAGATATCATCGTTCATGACCCTGAGATTGGTCGGATCGATGAAGATCTGCGAGCCGACGGTGAATTTGGCTTTGGAGAAGTTGCCAAAGCCATATCCCGCAAGAGCGCCGAGGATGATGCACAGGAGAACGAGCCATTTTCCGGCCCAGAGCCAGCCGACAACCATTCCGGTGCTGATTTCCGGCCATGTTATTGATGGCGACATCGGCTGTGGCGCGGGCTTTGCCGGCGAGGAGACGGCCTGCGGTTCTTCGTTCTGTCCAAGATAGGAAAGCAAGGAACGCTGGCCAGGCGCAGGCACAGGGTAAGCCTCGTCTTCGCGAGCCTTATTCGAAGCTGCGTCGCGCCGAAGAAACTTGGGTGGTCTTAACATGGCATACATGGGGCCGGACCTGCCTTTCGCGGCCAATCAAACCCTATCTACGCTAATAAGCGGTAAACCATGCCTCAGAAGAACGCGCTACGGACCGGTTATTGGTACATAGTTCCTCAGGCTAGGCGTAAAAGTTTAAGATTTATCGGTTCTGGTTGGAGCAATTTCCCGATTTGGATGGATCGCCGACATTGACGCGTTATCTCGTGCTTAGATCCGATGCAACGACCGTGTGCGGGGTGGAGGCATTTACCCGAAACCTGGCCATCCAGCTTGGTTCACGCGCTTCCAGCGATGTTATGGACGGGAATTTTCGCCGTTTGTCTAAGCGTCTGGCGGATGCTGATGCAATCGTTTTCAATTTTCCGATCGTTGCCTGGAAAAGGCGGCTGGTGGAGCCATTCGCCACGGCAGCACTTGCAAAACTGAAGCGCAAGCGGGTGATCGTGATTTTGCATGAGTGGGCGAGCCTCGACTGGAAACGGCGGCTGATCCTCTGGCCGGTTATCCTGCTCGCCGACGCCATTCTCTTTTCGGCTCCGGAGGTCCGACGGGAATGGCTGGAGAGCCATTATCCCATTGGGAAAAAAGCGATCGCCGTCATCCCGATCCCGCCCAATCTTCTGCCGAGCGGCCATGAGAAAGCCGGTCCGGCGGCACTTGCCATTCGTGCGCTGCGTGCCGGCGGACGGACTATCATCGGCCAGTTCGGTTCGATCTATCCCAAAAAGAACTGCGCGGAACTTCTCGCGATCGCTCGGGCGCTTGTGGACGAGGGGCAGGATGTTGCGGTTGCCTTTGTCGGCTCCTTCATCAAGGGCATGGACAATGTCGAGGAGGACTTTCGTGCCCGTGTCGAGGCGCTCGATCTCGGCGACCGGGTCATGGTGACGGGCTATCTTTCGACCGATGAAGAGGTTTTTGCGGCGTGCCGCGAAGTCGACATCTTCTGCTACAGATTTACGGAAGGCTTGACCGCGCGGCGCGGCAGCGTCCTGGCGGCAGCATTGGGCGGTCGTATCGTCGTTACCAACACGCCCGCCGATCCGGCGGGGCTTGAGCACCATACCCTGTTTCAATCCTTGATCGGAAACGGAAACATCGTCCTCTGCCAGCATGATGCAGATGCCGGTGCGATGGCAAACGCCATTCGTGATGCGATCGGACGCGTGCCGCCTCCGCTGAATATCGATGCCGAGATCACATCGCTTTGGAATGCTATCATCGGCAAACTTGAGGGTGTCCAGAGCGCCGGTCAGTCAAAGACACGGCCGGTGGAAATCTCTGGCTAACTCCACAGATTGCGCGTCAGGGCGACACGACGGATCAGGGATGGCTCGGTTCGTGTATGGGACTGGATGGCGATGGCGTATTGATCCTTGCCCATTGCGTCGATCAGTTTTCCGATGCCGGCTTCGTCCAGTGCCGGCCCGCTCCAATAGGTGGCGCAGAGGCTTTGTTCGACGATCCGATGACGCCCCATCAGTGACGGATTGCTGGCAACGCCGACGCCATAGAGGATGTATTCGGAAAAGTCCCTTGCCTTGCAGAGCGCCTTCCACCAGGGGAGGCCGGTGACTGCCTCTATCCTGTCGACGATCGTGTTCAGGCTTTCCCTATCCCAGACGATCATCTGGCCGATATAGTCGTCACCGGGCAGGGGCGGTTCCTGTGTGTCTACCAGTCGGTAGGCATTCTTCTGCCAGAGGATATGGCTTGGGCGCGTGTCATTCACCCCGCCCAGATCGGCATAAAGGGGCGAAAGCAGATCGCCGGCAAATCTTCCCACGTCGAAGGGGCGCACGAAGCAGTTATCGGAATCGATACACATGACCCGTTCGCAGGATTGCAGAAGCGCCATCGCGAGTTTGCGCAATTGCTGTACGTGCCAGCCATAGACCGGCAGTCCGATACCGGGCGCCCAGTAATATTGGCGCCCTTTCCATTTTAGAAAACCCGGAAGCGCATGCAGCGTGCCCGGCAGAAGAACGGAATCGGGAAGTACCAGCCGCTTTTCGTTGCCGAGCTGGGAGAAGAGTTCGAGGTCGCTATCGGCGACAAGCAGATAGTGCCGATCGTAGCCGGTAACGAAAGCATCGATTGAGTCACACAGGAGACGGCATGACTCGAAATCCCGAAAATAGCTTGGTGTCACAAGACTGACGGTGGTGGTCATTCGATGATCATGGCTCCGGAGGCAGATGAGCCCAGACTGCCAAGGCTCGACCTAAGGCTCCGTTAATCCCGTTCATGCATAGTGCTGGCCGGTGCGATTATCCGGGGATAGACAGCCGCACCGGCATGCGGGCCCTGGCGAAATCAGGGCCGCCGGTTGGAGATAACGAGTGGGATTGAGGTCCAGGCACGAATTCCGGCAGTTCGCCCGTCATCTCGGATCCTATGTCGGATCGAGCGGGGCATTGCTTGCGTCGAGCGTCACCATGCTTTTGACCTTCGCGCTGCTGGCCCGCCATCTCGGTCATGAACAGTTCGCGCTCAATGCGACGATCACCGCGCTGACCAATCTCGGCATTCAGGTTTGCGGACTGGGATCGCAAGAATCGCTGGTGCGGCGTGTCGCACAGGAACCGGGCTTCTATCCCGACATGCTCGGGCATGTGCATATTCTCAATCTTGTTTCGGGCGCGGTGCTGGTGATCGCCGGGATGATCGCGATTCCGCTGATGTTTCCCGTCTCGGATCACCTCCTGACGACGCTTGTCGCCACGGCGCTGATACTCTTCACCAATATCATCCTGTTGAAGGTCATCTGGCTCGCCACAAACAGCTATATCGCTCATTCGCGCTTTTCGGTCGCCAACAGGATCGAATTTCTGTTTGCCGTGCTGCGCATGGCCGCTGCTGTCGTCAGCTGCCTCGTGTTCAATATCACGACGGTGGCGGAATGGGCGGTCTGGAATTTTGGCGCGCATGCGGTTGTCGCGGTCATTGCGCTGATAGCCATACGCCGATTGGGCCGGCCGAAGTTCAGGATCGTTCGCGAAGAGGTGCCGATCGGCATCATGTTCGCCAGCCAATTCTTCTTCAAGGCCGGGCGCAGCAATGCCGACATTCTCGTCTTGAGCGCGGTGGCGGGATCTGAAATCGTTGGTAGCTATTCGATCGCGCGTCGATTGACCGAAGCCTCCTATATGGCGGTCGAAGCTCTGAACCGGATCGTCTACCCCAGTTATGCGGCCGCAGCCCTGAGCGGTATAGGCGCGGTTCTAGGGCGCGCAAGGCAGATGCTGGTTCTGACGACTGGAATCGGGATCAGCGCCGGTCTCTTCGTCTGGATCATCACGCCGTGGCTGCCGGTTCTGTTCGGCCACGAATATGTTTCGCTAACCTGGATGACGCACGCCCTGTGCTGGGCGGTGATTCCGATCGCAATCAGCGCTACCGCATTTGAAGCGCTCGGCGCATCAAGCCTGCAGAACGTGCGGGCGCGAATTCTCAATGCTTCTAATATTGCAGGTGCCGGACTTGTGGCGCTGGCGGCATATTACGCAAGTGTAAGCGGTGTGATAGCGACAACCTACATGCTGGAGATCGTGATCGCCGTTCTTGCCTGGCGGGCGCTTTTAACGGCGCAGAGCGCCATCAAACCTCCAGAGCGGCTCTCTGAGACCGAAGCCGAGGCCGAGCCGGTAAAACAGCGCACGGCATGACCTGCGCTGGAGATCAGTTTTCAGCGATGTGATTGCCGGCCTTCAGGTTCGGGTGCCGTTCGACTGCCTTTATTTCACTGGCCTTGTAGGGCACCGGGAGGAAGCCGAAGCTTGCTGTGATCCTTCCGATCGACATCAGAACCGGATGGCTGGCAGGAAGAAGGCGCCTTGTCCGGATCAGAAGCCCGATTGCCTTGAAAATGCTGAGGCCTAGCGAAATGAAATTCTTGGCCTGAAGCCTCGCGGCAACGGCAGGTTTCGCCATCTGCTTGCCATCGATAACGTAGTTGATGCTTCCGGTGCGGATGGAACGGCGCATCAGCCATTTGGCGGTCGTCCGTTCGGCTGCGACGGTTTCGTGAATGACGGCTTCCTCACACCACCAGAAAGTGAAGCCGGCAGTGCGGCAGCGGGCGAAGAATTCCATGTCGCCGCCGCCGAGGAAGTTGAATGCGACGTCGAACAGGTTCGGCTCCATCCGCGCGAAGACATCGCGGTGGATAAGGCAATTGCCTGTGCCATGGATGGCGGGTACCTGCCGGGTCGGCCCGTCGATGAAGCCGTAAAGGGGATGCTGGCTGACGGATTGCGGCACCGGTATGTCGAATTGCCGGATGACCGGGCCGCCTACGATCCTGGCGCCGGTCGTGCGAGCCGTTGACACCATATGCGCCAGCCAGTTGGGACTTGCGATCTCGTCATCATCGATCATCAAAAAGTAATCTGCGGCGGGGAAGCGCTCGCGTGCTTCTGCGAATGCACGGTTGATCGCATGGCAGTTGCCCTGGCGGGGTTCAACAACGACGGCAGACGGGATGTCGGAACTGTCGAGCGTTTCGCGCGCAGCCGCGGCGCCTAAAGGTTTTTCGGCGTCATTTTCGACCACGACAATTGCGAAACGCAGGTCGCCATTTTGTGCCAGCAGCGATTGAAGCGTGCGTGCCACGCCGTCCGGCCGGCGAAAGGTCGGAATGCAAATAACGGCTTCTACCGAAGCTTTGCTTTCGTCCTGCACGCTTTTGTCTCCGAGGCTTTGTCGCGCTTGTGAGGGCGTCCGTAGGCTGATCACCAGATGGTTCAATACGAAAGGAAATCAGCGAATACAAATCTATGTTGGGCTTTCAGTTAATATCACATGGCGCTAACGGGCGCGGCCCACATCACTGCTGGGACTGGAGGCTTGCGCCGGCCTGCAATCTCAGCCCGAACACGGCGATGAGCATCGTGAACCACAAAGGGCCGTTGTTGACGAAGAAGAGATTTTCGAGGCCTGCCAGAAGGATCGAAAAGATCCAGATACGCAGGAAGAGCCGCGTCAGGCCCACATCGTTCTGCGTGGCAAAGGCCTCGCCTGCATCCCTGAGCGGCAGGATGAGAAGCCAGAGGATCATGAGGATGAGAGCCGGAAAGCCGCCATTCAGAAGTGTTTCAAGGAATGAGTTATGGGAATGGGCAGCGAGAAAGGCCCAGGATTCGGTCGTGATGTCGCGCAGGAATTCGCTTCCCCACAGCAACTGGAAACCATATCCCATGATCGGGGCATCGGAGATGCGGGCAAGAGCGAAAGCCCAGATCGAGCTTCTACCCGTGAAGGTCGCGTCGATCCCGACGCTTGCCAGTATGGAACTTGTCGCGGGCGAGCTTGAAAGCCCGATGAGGATGACGTTCATCGCGATGACGAGGCCGATCGTGAGCAAAGCACGTAGCGGTCTGCAATGCTCGAATAACCAGCCCAACAATAGAACCGCGGGAAGCATCGCAGTCGATGTCTTGCCTCCAGCGAAAAGAAGAAAAATAGCCGCCAGGATCGCAATAATCGATCCCAGCCGCGGATATGAGGCTTTACGCAGGTAGAGACCAAACAGAACCAGATAGACCATGCCGGCCGCTGCTGCGTTCTTGTGGCCGAAAATTCCGCGCCAATCTCCGGCCAGAGCCGCTTCAACTTCGTTCGATCCGTGAATGCCGACGGTGGGCATTGCTATCACGGCGAAATAATTGAGCAGCAGGATCACCACCGTGCCGGTGGCAAGCACTCTTGCAAAGTCACGGCTGTCACGCGGCAGCAGCAAAGCTGCATTCGCGCAGCCGCAGACGAGCAACGCGTAAACGATCCTTCGAAACGCCGTTGCGGGATCGAAGGACAATAGCGAAACGAAGCAGAACCAGAGAAGTATCAAGGCCAGCAGCGCATGCGGGCTGAAGAGCGCGCTCCGGCCCGGATTGCGCCACAGGTTTGCAATCGCCATGGTGAAAAGGACTATGATCACCATCTGGTTCAGGAGGTTGCCGGTGGAAGGCAGGCCGCCCTTGCCATCCGAATGGGCAAATGGCGTGAGGCCGATCCAGAAATAGCAAAGGAGCAAAAGCAGGATCACGGAGCCAGCGCTCCATGTCGCGCGGCCGGCATTCATGGCCGGCAACGCTCTCCCTTGTGAAATTGCTCCTGCTTGCCGCAAAATGACGGGTCCTGTCGTGCTGCGAGACATCATGGTTCATCTCAACAGGAGACCGATATACGTTAACCGGCCGTGAAGAACCTTCGTCGGGCAAGGTAATATTATCATAACGCCTGGCAGCTAGCTTCCCTTGACCTGCCGGTGGCCGCGCTAGGCCGGCTTATCCTCCGATCAAGGCGAGAAAGTCCATGCGCAGACGGGATTTCATTCAGGCAAGTCTTGCCGTTGCGGCACATACGGCGTTTCAGGTCCCCGTTGTCCAGGCTTCGCCACCGCCAAGGATAGCTTACGGCTCGGCGGTGCGTGGTGATGCTCTCGTGGACGATTTTGCGTACCGAACCGCGCTTGTGGATCATTGCCAGCTGGTGGTGCCTGAAGGCGGGCTGAAATGGGAAGCGGTGAGGCCTTCGGAGGATCGGTTCGATTTTTATGAAGGTGACAAGCTTCTCGCCTTTGCCGACCAGAACGGCATGAAGATGCGTGGCCACACGCTGATCTGGTATGCCGCTATGCCCGAATGGACGTCTTCCATTCGCGGCGGCAAGGCTGCCGAAAAAGCGCTGAGCAAACATGTTCGAACAGTGGTCGGACAATATAAGGGACGGATTCCCAGCTGGGACGTCATCAATGAAGCGATTGCCGAGGACCCGCGTGGTTCCGATTATCTGCGGCCCAATCTCTGGCTGGAAAACATGGGTAGGGGATATATCGAGACCGCGTTTCGCCGGGCTGAGGAAGCCGATCCGAAGGTTCAGCTCGTGATCAACGAGTACGATATCGAATGTGTCGGCGAGCAGTTCAAGAACCGGCGGGATGCGCTTTTGCGCGTCGTGCGCGATCTTCGTGATCGCGACGCGCCGATCCACGCCGTCGGTTTTCAAGGGCATCTGAAAGGGCAATACGAGATCGACAAGGAAGGCGTTTCCTCCTTCGTGGCCGAACTCAAGGCGATGGATGTCGATGTGCTTGTCACGGAACTCGACGTTATCGACAATCTCCTGCCTGCTGATGAAAAACAGCGCGACGAGGTTATCGCCGGCCGTGCCAGCGATCTTCTCCAGGCGATTTTTGATGCAAACCGGCCAACCGCGATCCTGACCTGGGGTATTACCGATCGCTATACTTGGGTGCCTATGTGGTTTACACGCGATGACGGGAGTCCGAACCGTCCCTTACCGCTGGACCGCGATTACAAGGCCAAGCCATTGATGGACGTGATCGAGCGCTTTGTCAGTCGGGCTTAGAGCCTTGCCTGGCTACGATGCTCGCCTGCCGGACGACCATCCGCTCTAGGTCCGAGCATGCCGCCTTCAAGCTCGATCGCGGGAATCGTAAACCATGCTTCAACCTACGACAACTCTGTCTGCGAATGGCTCGGTTGTTGTAAAACGAGCCAAAGTTACGCAAGTCCGATAATGTATCGGCGTTTTTCCAAACATTTGTCGGAAACGACGTAACACTTCATTAGCAACGCCTTCCAGTGAATTCTAAACCCTAATCGAAATTGACTGAGAAAACGCGCTCCAAAGCGAAGCAAGGCTGGATGTTATTAACTGCTGATTCTTGGTTGCGGCATATTTTCCGGCCAGCTGCAGCGCAATGTTTGGTTGTGGCGAATGTCATTTGCCAACGGAAAGCTGCCTGACTCAATGAGGCGTCAAGCTATTTCATCCCTGTTGCGGTGACGTTCCTACTATCGGCAGAGGGACCATTTTGACAATGAATGTGCGCCTACAGAACATCGTTGACATACCTTTGGCGGTCGATCTGGACGGAACGCTGATTTCGACAGATTTGTTGTGGGAAAGCGTTTTCCAGCTTTTGAGAGCAAACCCCCTATACCTGTTTCTCCTGCCGATCTGGCTGCTTTCGGGCAAGGCACGTCTCAAGACCGAAATCGCGCGTCGCGTGACGCTTGATGCCAGCCATTTGCCCTACCGCGAAGATTTCGTTTCCTATTTGCGCGCAGAGCGGGTGCGAGGGCGCGAACTTATCCTGGTCACCGCAGCTGCGGAGCCTTTTGCCAAAGCCGTTGCGGCACATCTCGGCCTGTTCAGTGCCATCTATCATACGGACGAAACGACCAACCTTGCTGCGCATAACAAAGCTGCGTTGCTGTCGAAACTCTATGGATCGCAAGGCTTCGATTATGCCGGAAACGATCGTGCAGATATCGCGGTATTCCAGAGCGCGAGAAATGCAATCGTCGTTGCTCCCGATTCTACTGCCGACCGGTATCAGAGAACCCATGCCTCGATGCGTTTCGATGCCAAGTATGTGGGTATCAAGACCTATATCAAGATGCTGCGGGTGCATCAGTGGCTGAAAAACTTTCTCGTTTTTGCCTCTCCGGTCCTTGCGCACACCGTTATCGAGCCGCAGACTTTCATTGCAACCACGCTGGCCATGGTGGCATTTTCCTTTTCGGCTTCCGCCATCTACATCATCAACGACATTCTCGACCTGCCGCTTGATCGGCAACATCCGACGAAGCGCAACCGGCCTTTCGCAAGCGGTTCGATCTCGATTCCCTATGGTCTTACGGTTTCCGCGCTGCTGCTGGTTGCGACGGCTGCCATCTGCTCGCTGTTGCCGTTGCAATTCGCGGCTGTCATCGTTCTCTATCTGGTGGTGACGACCGCCTATTCGCTGGCCTTGAAGCGGATGTTGCTGATCGACGTGCTTTGCCTTGCAGGGCTCTACGCCCTGCGGATACTCGGTGGCAAGGCGGCGACCGACCTGCCGCTTTCCTTCTGGCTCATCGCTTTCGGCCTGTTCTTCTTCCTGTCGCTGGCGCTAGTGAAGCGTTATGTCGAATTGCGCTATGCGACCGTCGACGTGGGCGACCGGATCGCCGGCCGTGGTTATCGTCCGGAAGACATCCACATCGTTGCACAGAGCGGCGTGGCGTCGGCATTCGCTGCTGCGCTGGTTCTCGCCCTCTATATCCAGTCCCCGGACATCCGGGCGCTCTATAGCGAACCCTGGGTGATCTGGCCGCTGGTGCCGATGGTGCTTTACATCAACATACGCATCTGGATCCTTGCCCACCGCAAGGAACTGGACGACGATCCGGTCGTCTTCATCGCAACCGATTGGCGCAGCCAATTGATCATCGCGGCCGGTGCGGTACTCTTCATCGCGGCAAGTGTGTTGTGATGCAGGCAAGCCTCGACAGTTTCGGCCGTATCAATCGCCATTCCAGGCAGGCGATCGCCTTTGAACAGGCGGTGCAGGCCTTGCGCGGTGGTATGAGCAGCCGCTCGGGTCTGCTGGCTTTCGGGAACGGCAAATCCTACGGCGACAGCTGCCATAACGATGCCGGATCACTTGTCCCGATGCGGCAGCAGAAGTCCGTGCTCGGCCTCGATGTCGAGACGGGTGTCGTCGAGGCGCAAGCCGGCATATCGCTGGAAGAACTGATCGACCATATCGCTCCCCATGGTTTTTTCCTGCCCGTGACGCCCGGCACTCGCTTCGTCACGCTCGGCGGGTCAATTGCCAATGACGTTCACGGCAAGAACCACCATCTGCGCGGCACGTTCGGTTGCCATGTCGAAAGCTTCGAACTGCTACGGTCCGATGGCCATACCTATCATTGCAGCGCCAGCGAAAATGCCGAACTTTTTTCGGCGACGATCGGAGGCCTCGGGCTGACCGGTCTTATCCTGTCTGCACGGCTGAAGCTGATGAAGGTCGGCTCGCTCGACATAGATGAAAAAGTGACTGTCTTTTCCAGTCTGGACGGGTATTTCGATCTTGCAGCAGATGCCGACAAGGAAAACGAATATTCCGTTGCCTGGCTGGATCAGCTGGCATCCGGCACATCAGCCGGCCGTGGCGTGCTGATTACCGGCAATCACGCGCAGAACGGCAATTTTCGCACTGAAGGGGTGAAGGCGAAGCTCAGCGTTCCGTTCGAGCTGCCATTTTCGGCGCTGAACAGGGTCAGCCTCGGGCTGTTCAACACGGCCTATTTCAATGTGAACAGGCTCAAGTCCGCGCCGCATCTGGCAGGTTATGGCAAGTTCTTCTATCCGCTCGACGGTGTCGGGGACTGGAACCGGCTTTATGGGCCGAGTGGTCTCTATCAGCATCAGAGCCTCATTCCGTTCGAGGCCGGTCGCTCGGTCATCCCGGCCATGCTCGAAGCGAGCCGCAAGGCCGGATTGTCGTCTTTCCTGACCGTCTTGAAGCGCTTCGGGGATGTCGCTTCTCCCGGTTTCATGTCGTTTCCGCGTCCCGGCTACACGTTGACGATGGATTTTCCGAACCACGGCCAATCGACGCTCAAGCTGCTGATGCTTCTGGACCGGATGACGCTCGATGCCGGCGGGCGGGTCAATCCCTACAAGGACAGCCGCATGAGCGCCGAGGTGTTCAAGGCCGGTTTTCCGGAATGGCCACAGCTTGAAAAGCTCCGGGACGAAAGCTTCTGCTCTGATTTCTGGCGCCGCACGGCGCTTGCCACGGATCACCCACGAGGACAATCATGAAATATATTCCTTTCATCCTCTTCACGGTGCTGACCAATGCGGCGGCGCAACTGCTTCTGAAACAGGGCATGCTGTCACTGGGGCCGATCAGCTTTTCGGCGGACACGATCATCCAGCGGGTGTTCCAGATCGTCTTCAACCCCTGGGTCTTCTTCGGGCTCACGACCTTCGTCATCTCGATGGCGTCACATCTTTATGTGCTGAGCAAGGTCGATCTGTCCTTCGCCTATCCGTTCCTCAGCCTTGCCTATGTCGCGGTGGCGGTTCTGGCATGGCTGCTTTTCAAGGAAGAACTCGGCGCGATGAAAATCGCCGGCATTGCCTTCATTTGCGTCGGCACGGTGCTGATCGCGCAGAGCGGGCACAAGGAAGTTCCGGACCAGACGGCGTCCATCGAACGCGTCAATTCCTGACCAATTCAAAATCAGAACCGACAGAACGACGGGGATCAAAATCATGAGACATATCATTTTCGGCGGTGACGGTTTCGTAGGGCGCCACCTTGCACCGAGACTGCAGGCTGAGGGCCATGAGGTCATCGTTGCCGATATCGCAAAGAGCGATCTGCCGCATTATGGCGACATCCGCTTCGAGAATGTTGATGTGACCGATCCCGCCTCGATCGCCAGGGTCGGCATCCGGGCCGACGACATGGTCTACAATCTCTCCGCCAAGATGCTGTCGCCCCTGCAGGTACGCGCCAAGCGGCACGACTTCTTCTTCCCGGTCAATTATTACGGCACCGAGAACATCATCAAGGCGATGGATCAGGCAGGTGCTGCGTCGCTCGTGCATTTCACCACGGACATGGTCTATGGCCACACCTATGTCTGGCCGCAGACGGAGGAACATCCCGTCGCGCCGCTCGGCGAATACGGGCTTTCCAAGCTGAAGACCGAGGAACTGGCGGTCGAATGGCGTCAGCGTGGGATGAACATCTCGCTGTTTCGCCCGCGCCTGATCATCGGTCCCGGCCGCCTCGGTATCCTGTCCAAGCTGTTCAAGCTGATCGATAACAATCTGCCGGTGCCGATGATCGGCTCGGGCAAGAACCCGTACCAGTTTATTTCGGTATTCGACTGCGCGTCGGCCGCTCATTCTGCATTTAATGCCGGTGTGCCGAACGAAGTCTACAACCTCGGCTCGCTCAATCCGCCGCCGGTCAGGAAACTGCTGGGCGATCTCGTCAAGCATGCCGGTTCGAAGTCGATCCTTCTGCCGACGCCCGCATGGGCGGTGAAGCGGACACTTGATCTGTTCGACCTGATCAACATGCCGATCATGGATCCGGAACAGTATCTGATCGCCGACGAGATGTGCGTTCTCGACGTATCCAAGGGTGAGCGCGAACTCGGCT
The DNA here is from genome assembly GCF_014201355.1 of Aliirhizobium wenxiniae. Taxonomy (GTDB): domain Bacteria; phylum Pseudomonadota; class Alphaproteobacteria; order Rhizobiales; family Rhizobiaceae; genus Neorhizobium; species Neorhizobium wenxiniae. The sequence goes on along the minus strand of NZ_JACHEG010000001.1, from coordinate 1,639,985 downwards.
GGGTGCCGCAATATCGCGACGAGGACATGCTGATCGCCGCCTATTCCGAATATCGCAGGGGACTTGCCGGCGGTTCGCAGGACAATGTCGCCCACGCCAAGGCAGCTTGAGAGGAAATTACGATGGCCAATGCAATCAGCCTCAACAATCACAATGACGAAGTGATGATCGACATTTCTGCCGATTCTGCTCGCGAACCGGTCGCCAAGCCTGCGCTTCTGTCCGTCGAAGAAGCCAAGGCGCTTGACGTGGCGAAGATGACCGATCTCTTCACCCGTCACCTCAATCCCGGCCAGCTTCACTTCATGAAGCTGCTCGGCTTTCACAAGGTGAAGATCGAGCGTGCCGAGGGCATGTATTATTACGACCAGAACGGTCGCAAGATCCTCGATTTCTTCGGTGGTTTCGGCTCACTGGCGCTGGGCCACAACCATCCCCGCATTCTCGATGCGCGCCGCAAGTTCCAGGACGAGAACCGTCAGGAAATTGCCATCGCCTTCATGTCGCAATATGCAACGGCGCTGGCGCATAACCTTGCCGCCTGCTCGCCGGGCGAACTCGATATGGTGTTCCTCGGTTCTTCCGGTTCGGAAGCGATGGAAGCGGCGATCAAGGTGGCCGAACGAGCCGCCGGTCCGAAGCGGCCGAAGATCGTCTATGCGGAAAACTCCTTTCATGGAAAGACCAAGGGTGTTCTTTCGGTCACCGACGGTTCGCTTTATCGCGGCGAATTCAAGCTTGTCGACAATACGGTCAAGGTTCCGTTCGGTGATATCGATGCGATCGAGATTGCCTTCCGCACCGATCCGGAGATTGGCGTCATCGTGCTGGAAACGGTGCAGGGCGGTGGCGGCATCATCCAGGCCGAGACCGCCTTCTGGCAGCGCCTGCGTGAGCTTTGCGACAAGTATGGCGTGCTCTGGGTTGCCGACGAAGTGCAGTGCGGTTTCGGCCGTACCGGCAAGTTCTACGCATTCGAACATCACGGTGTCGTGCCGGACGTGACCGCTCTTGCCAAATCGCTCGGCGGCGGCAAGTCGGCCATGGGCGCAATGATTGCCAAGCGCGACGTCCACATGAAGGCCTATGGCACGCCGAAGACGGCGATGATCCATGCCATGGCAACCTTTGGCGGTATCGGCGAAGCCTGTGTCACCTCCATCGAGGCGATGAACGTGCTTTACGACGAGCACCTGATCGACAATTCGGCGAACACGGGCGATTACCTGCTCTCCCGCCTGAAGGAGCTTCAGGTCCGTTACCCGTCGCTTCTGAAGGAGGTGCGCGGTCAGGGCATGATGATCGGCATCGAATTCCACGATCTGTCGAAAACCATGCCGCTCGTGCTGCGCCCGGTCGTCGCCATGCTCGACGACAAGCTGAAGGGGTCGCTGCCGGGCTTTATCGGAAGCCATCTGCTGCGCGATCACGGTGTGCTGGTTGCGTTTACCGAATACAACCGCAATGTCATCCGCCTGGAGCCGCCGCTCATCTGCGAGAGGAGCCATGTGGATGATTTCATCACGGCATTCGACGAGGTCATGTCCCGCGGCATCGTCCGTATCGTCAAGGATTTCGTCGCGGCACAGGTGAAGTAAGCGGATCTTGTCGAGAGAACTAGGAGGCTGGGACTTGTGCCCGGCCTTTATTGTTTTCCGGCAAGGATGTCGGGTCGCAGCAGAATATCCCAGCAGGGATGAACTTCGACAACCTGGCGATCTTTCAGCGCTTCTTCGTAATGGGCAAAAAGCATGCGGCGTCCGGTGGTCAGCGGGCATTTCGGGCGCAGAACCGCTGCCGTCTCCCGGATCGACTGGATGGCTTTATCCGTCAGTGGAGGAACGGTGCGATGAGGATCTGCGCCGATCTGGATGTGCCTGGTCGCATCACGATCCAGTAGCCATGGAAAGGGATTGGTGAAGTCGAGGTTCATCAGGCTTTCCAGCCGGATATTGTTCTTGGCCTCGAATGCCTTCAGCGATTCTACCAGACTGTTGGCCGAGATGATCCAATAGAGCTGGAAATCGAGTTCCGAATAATATTGCCAGCTCGGCAGCTGTCCGTGTGCCGACAGGTCCGCATAGGCAGAGGCAAAGTTCTCATAATGCGGTTCCAGATATTCGGCGCGATCAATGATCTCTCGTCGCTGAGATACCTGTGCCAGGTTTTTCACGTCCGGAAGATCCAGCCGCTGATAGGTTGGTGCCACGACCACGGCGCGCAGCGTTTTATGCGCAACCTTGGTGAAGGTAGGGATGACGCAGAACGCGGCCAGCGCGAGGAAGGCCATCTTCGGTCCCTGGTCGATAAGCCTGATGCGCTCGAATATCATCAGCAGGACTGGCCATATGAAGATGAATTCCTGGCTGCCGGTATTCTGTGTCTCGTAAATTGCGCCGCCTGCGATGACGACCGAAAACCACCAGAAACTATGATCGAAAAAGCGGATATTCCTGTCGGTGCGGGTCCAGTCCAGCCAGATCAGCAGCGGTGCCAGAAAACCCGCTGGCAGAAGCACATCCAGCTTCAGTGATGCGACGGTCAGGAAGCGGGGTAGGAACGAATCCTCATTCATCCCGGCGAGCTCGATGATGTCGCGTATATAACCCGAGACGAAACCGCTGGTCAGTTCGGTGATGCCGAGCGGGATAACGAAGAGCAAGACGGAAACGATGCTGTAACGCAGCGAAATTCGGCCGGAAATAAGCGCCAGCAGGCAGAAAAGCCCGCCAACCAGAAAACCGGTCACCTTGGTCAAAAACAAGGCCAGCATGGTTGCTGCGACCAGGATCGCCATACGGCGACCGTCCTTGAGGAAAACGAGGCCGCTGGTCAGGACGTAGAGAAAGATGACGCCGTGACGATTGTAGATGCCAAAGCCATCCAGGGTCGGAAGCGGATGATAAGCGGCCACATTGGAAGGGAAGGTGGCAAAGACAAGAAAGGGGACAAGCAGCGCGAAAGCATGGGCCGGATTGCGTTTGGAAAGCTCGGTGAGCACAAGCGCGAGAAGCGGCGTTGCCACCGGTAATATGCACCATTGTGCCAGAAGAAGCGGTTGTGCATTTGGAAAAAGCTTCAAGCCGCCGGCGAAGAGATAATAGGGCATCGGCCCGACGGGCGTCGAGAAGTCGACGCTCGGGATCTGGCCCATCCAAATTCGTTGTGCCGCATCGAGATAGAGGTAGGTATCCCAGTACATCGGCCCGATCGGAGCCACGGTCGGTATGATGAGCAGCAGTATCAGCGGGACAAAAGCAGCGAAGATCCAGAAAACAGGTCGCGAAAGAATGCTTCGGAGATCAGTTGCGCCAGTCATTTTTGCCCCTCGTATTTCCGTAACGGGCAACGTTTCCTGCTGCATGAGCAGCCGACATGCCGCGTGTGTCGAAACCCTGCCGAAAGGGCGAAAGAATTACGATTTCAATATTTAGTTCGGAAAGATAATTAATTCATTATCGTCTCATGGGTGGAGATGCAGGCCCGTTGTTTCCCGCATCGGTCCGTTTGAATCTCAAGATATCTCGTGATCCACAAGACTGTGATGTTCGCGTCGGGCTTTCTGGCGAGACCGTACCGTTGATGATTCTGAGTTGCAAAACAGCGGCCATCCTGTTGATCGCAATTTATTTGAAGCTTGTAATTTCTTCAGTGGTAGTGTTGGCTGCGGCTCCTGAATTCACGGGAGCCGCGCTATGCCTGATGCCTTCATCTGCGATTATGTCCGCACTCCGATCGGCCGTTTCGGCGGAACGCTTGCATCCGTGCGGACAGATGATCTGGCCGCCATCCCGATCAGGACGCTGATGGGGCGCCATGCTGCCGTTGACTGGAGCACCGTCGACGACGTGATCTATGGCTGCGCCAACCAGGCGGGGGAAGACAATCGCAATGTCGCCCGTATGGCCTCGCTTCTCGCGGGCTTGCCGGTTTCCGTCCCGGGCACGACGATGAACCGGCTTTGCGGTTCGGGCATGGATGCGGTGATTGCGGCTGCCCGTGCGATCAAGGCGGGCGAGGCGGAATTGATGATTGCAGGCGGCGTGGAGAGCATGAGCCGTGCTCCGTTCGTTCTGCCCAAGGCCGAGAGCGCCTTTTCCCGCAATGCCGAAATCCACGACACGACGATCGGCTGGCGCTTCGTCAACCCGTTGATGAAAAAGCAATACGGCATCGATTCCATGCCGGAGACAGCTGAGAATGTCGCAGAGGCGTACGGCATCTCCCGCGAGGATCAGGATGCGTTTGCGCTTCGCAGCCAGTTGAAGGCTGCGGCCGCGCAGGAGAATGGCCGTCTTGACGCCGAGATCACGCCGGTTGTCATTCCGCAGCGCAAGGGCGATGCATTGGTCGTTTCGAAAGATGAACATCCACGGGCGACGACGATCGAGGCACTGGCCAGGCTGGCGACTCCGTTCAAACAGGTTGGCGGGACCGTGACGGCGGGCAATGCCTCGGGCGTCAATGACGGTGCAGCTGCGATGATCATTGCCTCGGAATCTGCTGCGAAGAAATACGATCTGACCCCGATTGCCCGCATCATAGGTGGAGCAGCTGCCGGCGTCGCGCCGCGTGTCATGGGCATCGGGCCGGTGCCGGCAACACAAAAGCTCTGTGCGATGCTGAAGCTTTCGGCTCAGGACTTCGATGTCATTGAGTTGAACGAGGCATTTGCTTCGCAAGGCCTTGCGGTGCTGCGCGAGCTTGGGCTGGCGGAGGATGCCGACTATATCAACCCGAATGGCGGGGCGATTGCGCTCGGCCATCCGCTCGGCATGTCTGGGGCAAGGATTTCGGGAACGGCTGCGCTTGAGCTTTCCCGGCGCGGAGGGCGCTACGCGCTTGCGACCATGTGTGTCGGGGTCGGGCAGGGTATCTCCGTGGCGCTGGAGCGGGTGTAACAGCGCCACGGGTATTGGTAGTCAGTGGTGGGGCTTGCCCGGACGACGGTAGATGAACCAGTAGACGCCACCAACGAGGAGAGCGCCGCCGACCCAGTTACCAGCCGTTACGACGGCCAGATTGGTAAGGACACCACTCAGCGGGATTTCGGCGGGCGCATGGCCGATGGCGGTCCAGAAGCTTTCCGGTGCGCCGTAACGGATCATCAGGCCGAGGCCGAGATAGTACATGTTGGCGACGCAGTGTTCGAACCCTGCTGCAACGAAGGCCGTAACCGGGAAGACGATCGCAAGGATCCTGTCCGCAACCGTGCGCCCGGCCAATGAAAGCCATACGGCCAGGCAGACCAGTATGTTGCAGAGAATACCGAGCGAGAAGGCTTCGACGACCGGAAGGGCAGACTTGGCTTCGGCGTAGTGCAGTGCCGCGACACCGATTGCGTTGCCGCCGAACGTGTACTGGCCCGAAAGGAATACGAGGCCGGCGATGACGAGGGCGCCTATCAGATTGCCGAACCAGACGAAGACCCAGATGTGGACCATGCGTGTGGTGGCAATGCGGCGGCTTGCCCAGGCCATGACCATCAGCATGTCGCCGGTGAACAGCTGCGCGCCGCCGATCAGCACGAGGATCAGCCCGAGCGAGAAGCTCAGCCCGGCGAGAAGCCGGGTGAGACCGTAGGACAGCATCCCGTCCGCCCCGGCAACCGTTGTCGTGGCGAACATCGCGCCAAGTCCGATGAAGGCGCCTGCGAGAACCGCCAGACCCAGCAGGGTCAGCGTGTCATAGCTGGCTTTCTTGACGCCCATTTCCTCTGCCGCGACGGCAATCGCGTCGGGTGTCAGCGAGCCTCCAGCCTCCGGCCCTCTAAAGAAGGCCGAAGTCATCTTGTCCCGACTCTCCGGGTCCTGTTGTGCAATGTTCATGCGCTCACCGCATCCTTCCGTGCCGGCTCAGAACCAGCTTCACCCGCCGTCTGCTGGTCGGCCTGGATAGCTGTTAGCGCGATGGTGAAGACGATGTCGTCGACGAGGGCGCCGCGCGACAGGTCGTTGACCGGCTTGCGCAGGCCCTGCAGCATCGGGCCGACCGAGACGACATCGGCGGAGCGCTGGACGGCCTTGTAGGTGGTGTTGCCGGTGTTCAAGTCCGGGAAGACGAAGACATTGGCGCGACCGGCGACCGGGCTGTCGGGCGCCTTGGAGCGGCCGACGCTTTCGACGCTTGCCGCATCGTACTGGATCGGGCCATCGATCAGCAGATCGGGCTTGCGCTGCCTGGCAAGCTCGGTTGCCTCGCGCACCTTGTCGACATCACCGCCGGTACCCGACGTGCCGGTCGAATAGGAGATCATCGCCACACGCGGATCGATGCCGAAGGCCTTTGCCGTGTCGGAAGACTGGACGGCGATTTCCGCCAGCTGGTCGGCCGTCGGGTTCGGGTTGATGGCGCAGTCGCCATAGACCAGGACCTGATCGGGCATCAGCATGAAGAAGACCGAGGAGACGATGCTCTGGCCCGGCTCCGTCTTGATCAGCTGCAGGGCAGGGCGCACCGTGCTGGCGGTGGTATGGACCGCACCCGAGACCAGACCATCGACTTCACCGACGGCAAGCATCATCGTGCCGAGAACGACGGTGTCTTCCAGCTGGGCCATTGCCTGGGGAGGCGTCATGCCCTTGGACTTGCGCAACTCGACCATGGCGTCGACATAGTTGGCGCGCACGGCCTGCGGGTCGAGGATTTCCAGATCGGCCGGCAGTTCGATGTCCTTGGCCTTGGCGATCATCTGGATGGCATCGGGGCGGCCGAGCAGGACGCAGCGGGCAATGCCCTTCTGGTGGCAGATGACTGCGGCCTGCAGCGTGCGGGGTTCTTCACCCTCGGGCAGCACGATGCGCTTGTTGGCGCGGCGTGCGCCCTCGATCAGATGATTGCGGAAGCGCGGCGGCGACAGGCGTGCTTCGGTCGAGGTGCCGATGCGGTCGCGCAGCGATGTCGTGTCGATATGTTCGGCGACGAAATCGATGACCTTTTCCATGTGCTGGCTGTCATCCTGGCTGACATGGTAGCTCAGATGGGCCAGGCGCGAGGCGGTGGCATAGGTGTCATCGGGGGTGGACAGGATCGGCAGGATGTTGGAGCCGACCGAAGCCATCAGGTCTGCGACCGGGGTTGCGAGCGGTGCGCCGCAGGTCAGAAGCAGGCCGGCAAGCGGTACGCCGCGGCTGTGGGCCAGCGCCGAGGCAAGCGCGATATCACTGCGGTCGCCGGGCATGACGACGAGGGTTTCGGGGCGCAGGCGGTCGATCATCTTCTCGACCGAGCGTGCACCGACGACGATCTCGCGGACACGCACAGCATCGAGCTTGGAACCCTGCACGACGCTGAGATCCAGCGACGAGACGAGATCGGACAGGCGCGGGGTGTTGAGGTTCGGCTCGTAGGGGATCGCGCCCAGGATGGTCGACGAGGCGAGACCGAAGGGAGCGAGGGCTTCCTTCAGTTTTTCGCGATCCGCAGCTACCTTCATCTTGTTGATCATCAGGCCGAGAAGCGGCGAATTTCCCTCACGCGCATACTGGCGATGGATCAAGGCGACTGTTTCGGCGATGAATTTCGGCTCGTAGTCGACGCCGCTCAGGACCGGAATGACGTCAGCGCCAAGGCTGCGGACGATTTCGACGTTGAGGCGAAGCGCGATCTGCGCGCTGGCGAGCGGGATCAGGCCTTCGACGACAACCACGTCATGATCGGCGCGCAGGGCTTCCGTCATTGTTGCTACGTCTTCAAGCAGAGCTGCGAGGTCACCCTTGCGGATCTGCTCTTCAGCACGTTCAAACGGGATCGGATCCGGCGAGTTGGTCATGCACAGGGTGCGGGCGAAGTGGCTCGACGTGTCGATACCCTTCTTCTGGACGCGGCTTTCAGACCGTGGCTGGGCGATCGGCTTGACGAAGGCGACCTTCATGCCGTCTCGCTGCAGTGCCCGTACCAAACCAAGCGAGAGCGAGGTCAGGCCGACGTCCTGTGCTGCCGCAGCAAGGAAAATTATACGTGCGCACATTTAGAATTATCCTTCTGTATGTTCGCGGTCATTATGAATTGGTTGAAATAGAGCGATCTGCGAAAAGTGTTACGCGGCGGTCGACGCTGCGACGGCCTCCAGCGTATCGTGGGAAATCATCCATTCCTCGTTGGTGGCGATGGCGGCTGCGGCTACCTTGCTGTCCTTCGCGGTGATGACGCCGCAACGTCCGCCGAACATCTGGCCATTGGCCTCTGCATCAAGCTTGAGACCGAGAACCGAAAGGCGATCGATCGTCCGCTGGCGCATGGTTGCCGAGTTCTCGCCGATGCCGCCGGTGAAGATGACTGCATCCAGGCGGTGGAGCGAGGTTGCGAGGCCACCGATGTAACGGGCCAGGCGATGGACGAAGACCTCGAGAGCCAGCTTGGCGCCTTCATGGCCTTCCTTTTCGGCATTCTCCAGCGTGCGGCAATCGTTGGACAGGCCGGACAGGCCGAGCAGACCGCTCTTGCGGTTGAGCAGCGTGTCGAGTTCGTCGATCGTCAGGCCGTCCTCGCGGGCGATGTGGAAAAGTGCGCCCGGATCGATGTCGCCGGAGCGGGTACCCATGACAAGGCCTTCAAGCGGAGTAAAGCCCATCGACGTGTCGACGCTCTTGCCGTTCAGGACGGCGGTTGCCGAGGCACCATTGCCGAGATGGGCGATAACCAGGCCATGATCGTTGGGGTCGAGGCCAAGAAGCTCGACTGCTTCCGCTGCGACGAAACGGTGGCTGGTGCCGTGGAAGCCGTACCGGCGAACGCCGAGATTGCGGTAGCAATCCTGCGGGACGGCGTAGGTAAAGGCAGCCTGCGGCATGGTGGTGTGGAAGGCCGTATCGAAGACTGCCGCATGCGGAACATTGGGCAGCGCTGCGATGGCCGTCCGGACGCCGAGGATGTTTGCCGGATTATGCAGCGGAGCGAGATTGGAAAGCGCATCCATCTCGCGCAGGATTTCATCGGTGATGAGGGTGGAAGCAGAGAAGCGTTCGCCGCCGTGAACCATGCGGTGGCCAACAGCAACAATCGAACTCAGCCAGCCCTTCTGATCGAGGATACCGAGAAGCTTCTGCAGGGCAACGTCGTGGCTTCCGCCATCGAGCGACATTTCGGTCTTTTCGCCCTTTTCCTTGACGACAAGCCGGCTTTCCGGCTGTCCGAGGTTTTCTGCCAGAGCCGAAAGAAGCGGCTCGCGGTTGGTACCCGAGAACACGCCGAATTTAACGGAAGAACTGCCGCAGTTCACAACGAGAACGAGCGAGCGAATATCGATCATATTGGTATTCCTTGTCATTTACGTGATTGGGAACGCTTTCCCGATGCTTGCGTGTCCTAAAAGACCGTCAGCCCGCGTTCCGCGAATATTGATCTTGCTTCAGCTGTGGATTCCGGCGTTGGCGTCGGAGCTCCTGCGAGCGGATAATCCATTCCAAGCTGCGCCCATTTCTGCGTACCCATCTGGTGGAAGGGTAGAACTTCGACGCGCTCTACAATCGAGCCGAGGTTCGCAACGAAATCGGCGAGCCTTGCGATGTCGTCATGTCCGTCGGTCCAGCCGGGAACCAGCACATATCGCAGCCACATCTTCTTCTGCAGCCGCTGAAGGCGGTGGGCGAAGTCGAGCGTCGGTTGCAGTGGTTGTGCAGTGAGGCGCTGATAGACCTCGGGGTCACTGTGCTTGATATCGAGAAGGACGAGGTCGACATTATCAAACCACTCGTCGTCTACCGAGGCGTGAAGATAGCCTTGTGTATCGAGTGCTGTATGAAGGCCGAGTTCGCTCTTGAAGTGCTTGAACATCTCGCCGACGAACGGCGCCTGCATCAGCGGTTCGCCGCCAGATATGGTCACGCCACCTGCCATCCGCAGGAAGCCTGCGTAAGGCTTTACTTCGGCCAGGGCGTCATCGAGAGTGATCTTGCGGCCATTATGCAGTTTCCAGGTATCCGGATTGTGGCAATAAACACAGCGGAACAGGCAGCCGGCCATGAAGAAGACGAAACGCATTCCCGGCCCATCAACGGCTGCACCACTTTCTACCGAATGCAGGTAGCCGAAGTCCGTCGAAGAGTGGGTGCCTGCGGGGGCATGCGCCTTCGGCGGGCGGGTGATCGCTCGTAGAATGTCCATGGGGCAACTCGTATCTGTAGATAGATTTCGGGTTAACAGCGTGGGCGCATATGGGTTCCATATGCGCCCAGCCTAACGCCTAAACGTTACATCTTTGAATGGAATGTGCGCGAGATGACGTCGAGCTGCTGTTCACGGGTCAGCTTGACGAAATTGACCGCATATCCCGACACGCGAACCGTCAACTGCGGATACAGTTCCGGATGTTCCATTGCATGGACAAGCGTGTCACGGTTGAAGACGTTGACGTTGACATGGAAGCCACCTGCTGCCGTGTAGGCATCAAGGCAATTTGCCAGGTTCTTTGCACGTTCCTCGCCGGTGCGACCGAGCGAGTCTGGCGTTGCCGAAGCCGTCCAGGAGATACCGTCGAGGGCGGCATCGTAGGGGATCTTGGCAACCGATGCGCCGGCTGCGACGAAGCCCTTGGTATCACGACCGTTCATCGGGTTTGCACCCGGTGCGAAGGGTTCGCCTGCACGGCGACCGTCCGGCGTGTTGCCCGTCTTCTTGCCGTAGACCACGTTGGAGGTGATCGTCAGCACCGACTGGGTCGGCATCGAGTTACGATAGAAGTAGGGCTGTGCCGCAATCTTCTTCATGAAGGTTTCGGTCAACCAGACGGCGATGGAGTCAACGCTGTCGTCGTTGTTGCCGTAAGCAGGGTAGGTGCCTTCGATCTTGTAATCGACGGCCAGACCTGCCTCGTTGCGGATGACCTTGACCTTGGCATGCTTGATTGCCGACAGCGAGTCCGCTGCGACCGACAGGCCGGCGATGCCGCAAGCCATGGTGCGCAGAATGTCGCGGTCGTGCAGCGCCATTTCGATACGCTCGTAAGCGTACTTGTCGTGCATGTAGTGGACGGTGTTGAGAGCCTTGACGTAGGTCTTGGCCAACCAGTCCATCATCTTGTCGAACTTTGCCATGACTTCGTCGTAGTCGAGCACGTCAGCCGTGATCGGCTCGAAGCCCTTGGCAACGACTGCGCCGCTCTTTTCGTCGACGCCGCCATTGATCGCATAGAGCAGGGCCTTTGCGAGGTTGGAGCGGGCACCGAAGAACTGCATTTGCTTGCCGATGCGCATGGCGGAGACGCAGCATGCAATGCCGTAATCGTCACCCCACTTGGGCCGCATCAGGTCGTCGTTCTCGTACTGGATGGCGCTGGTATCGGCAGACACCTTGGCGCAGAAGTTCTTGAAGCCTTCCGGCAGCTTGGTGCTCCACAGCACGGTCAGGTTCGGTTCCGGAGCCGGGCCGAGGTTGTAGAGCGTGTGCAGGAAGCGGAAGCTCGACTTGGTGACCAGCGGACGGCCATCTTCGCCGACGCCACCGATCGATTCCGTAACCCAGGTCGGATCGCCCGAGAACAGCTGGTCATACTCTGGCGTGCGCAGGAAGCGGACGATCCGGAGCTTGATGATCATGTCGTCGATCAGTTCCTGAGCCTGTTCTTCGGTCAGGACGCCTGCGTCGATATCGCGCTGGATGTAGATGTCGAGGAAGGTCGAGACACGGCCGAGCGACATTGCCGCACCGTTCTGTTCCTTCACGGCTGCCAGGTATGCGAAGTAGGTCCACTGAATGGCTTCGCGGGCATTGGTGGCCGGCTTGGAAATGTCGTAGCCATACTTGGCGGCCATTTCCTTCAGTTCGTCGAGAGCGCGGTACTGTTCCGACATTTCTTCACGCAGACGCATGACGTCGTCGTTGAAGACTTCGTTCTCGATTGCGCGGAAGTCCTTCAGGCGGAAGGCGCGCAGTGCGTCCGTGCCGTAGAGGGCTACGCGGCGATAGTCGCCGATGATACGGCCGCGGCCGTAGGCGTCCGGCAGGCCGGTGATGACGCCGGACTTGCGGGCGGCGAGGATTTCAGGGCTGTAGACGTCGAAGATGCCCTGGTTATGGCTCTTGCGATATTTCGTCCAGATCTCGTGTACGGACGGATCAAGTTCGAAACCGAAGGCTTCGAGACCGTTTTCCACCATGCGCAGACCGCCATTCGGCATGATCGCACGCTTCAGCGGCGCGTCTGTCTGCAGGCCAACGATCAACTCGATGTCCTTGGCGATATAACCTGCATCATGTGCAGTGATCGTCGAGGCGCGATCGGCCGATACGTCGAGAACACCCTTCTTGCGTTCCTCAGCGAGGAGCACTCCGAGTGTTTCCCAGACCTTCAAGGTGCGTGGCGTTGGGCCGGCAAGAAATGCGCCGTCTGCCTCGTAGGGCTTGTAGTTGTTCTGGATGAAGTCGCGGACGTCAACGGCGTCGCGCCACTTGTCGCCCTTAAAACCGGCCCAAGCGTCGGCGGGGACGATTGTTTGGGAAAGGATGCCCATTAGTCTTCTTCCTCTTTCTTTGCCTTTCGGCATTTGGTGAAGCGCCCTCCCAACCGTGGTCCCATTAAGACAGAGCCTGAGAGGACCGCGGCTTCCATCTGCAACTTACCAATGTAGTGGACATCAAAGTTTGATCCCGATCAACGTAGGAATTGATGAGTGTGAATATGGTCCGGCCCAGCGCTGGACGAAATCTTAATCCACGCCCCAGTTTTACAGGACAGCGTCACGCCTTGGGGGCGGAAGGGAGGCAAAATGCCACTGGAAATACGCGTAGCTTCGATCGGCGAATGCATGGTCGAATTGCAACGCAAGCCGGACGGCTCGATTACGCAAGCTTTCGGAGGTGATACTTTCAACACCGCTGCCTACATGGCGCGGTTGGGTGCGGGTCTGGGATCATTCGTCTCATACATAACCGCCATCGGTGATGATCCTTTCAGCGAAGACATGGCGGCGTTCTGGAATTCCCAGGGTGTCGACGATCATTTCGTGTTGCGCAGAAAGGGCCAGCGGCCCGGTCTTTATTTTATCAAGACGGACCCTACCGGCGAGCGTCGCTTCTTTTATTGGCGCGGTGAGGCTGCCGCCCGTGAAACTTTCCAGGGTGAAGGTTCTGATGAACTTCTTGCCGCACTCGAAGGATTTACGAGCGTCTACATCTCCGGCATCAGTCTGGCCGTGTTGAAACCGGAAAGCCGCGAGCGTCTGCTCGTGAAGCTGGAAGAACTTGCACGTGCCGGTATCGCCGTCGATTTCGATGGCAACTATCGTCCGCTGCTTTGGGGCGGTATCGAAAATGCACGTGCGGCCTATGAACGCGTCATTGCATTTTCTACCCGCGTTCTCGTAACCATCGAGGAGCTCGAAGTGTTTGGGGTTACCCAGACCATGGAAGCAGGCATTGAATATTTTGCAAAAATGCCGCAGCTGGAAGTAGTGATCAAGGACGGGCCGGGCGTTGCAACGCTCATCCATGGCGGTAAGGTCGAAACCGTACCAGCCACCAAAGTCGAGAAAGTTGTCGACACTACTGCTGCCGGCGACAGTTTTTCAGCAACCTATATTCTAGGCCGCAACCTTGGTATTGAACCCGCGGAGGCAGCACGTCGTGCCCACGTCGTCGCAGGCGCGGTCGTACAGCACCATGGTGCAATCATACCGAAAGACGCCACACCCGACGTCTTCGAAACTGAGATCGCCAGCCGCGGCAATTTAATCACCGCGGCGGAATAGCGAACTCATTATTAAGGAGGAATACAAAAATGAATATTAAAAAGGCAATTGATAAAGTCCCCGGCGGACTAATGCTCGTGCCGCTCATTCTGGGCGCACTTTGCAAGACTTTCTTCCCCTGGGCCGGTAGCTATTTCGGTTCGTTTACCAATGGTTTGATCGCCGGCACCGTGCCGATCCTGGCCGTATGGTTCTTCTGCATGGGTACCTCTATCGACCTTCGCGCAACCGGTACGGTTCTGCGCAAGTCGGGTAACCTCGTCGTCGTCAAGACGCTCGTCGCCTGGGGCGCCACCTACATCGCAGCCCAGTTCCTGCCGCTCGAAGGCGTGCAGTCGGGCCTGTTCATGGGCTTCTCGGCTCTGGCCATCTGCGCCGCAATGGACATGACCAACGGTGGTCTCTACGCCGCGATCATGCAGCAATACGGCACCAAGGAAGAATCGGGTGCCTTCGTCCTGATGTCGATTGAATCGGGTCCGCTGGTCTCGATGCTGATCCTCGGTGCAGCAGGCGTTGCAACCTTCGAACCGCATCTGTTCGTCGGCGCCGTCTTGCCCTTCCTGATCGGCTTCATCCTCGGCAACCTCGACAAGGACCTGCGCGCCTTCTTCAAGGGCGGCGTCACCACCCTGATCCCGTTCTTCGGTTTTGCTCTGGGTAACGGCATCGACCTGCACGTCATCGCTCAGACCGGTCTTGGCGGTATCCTGCTCGGCGTCATCGTCATCGTCGTCACCGGTATCCCGCTGATGCTTGCCGACAAGTTCATCGGTGGCGGTAATGGTACTGCCGGTCTCGCAGCTTCGTCGGCTGCCGGCGCTGCCGTCGCCAACCCGATGATCATCGCTGAAATGGCTCCGCAGTTTAAGCCTGCCGCCGCCGCCGCTACTTCGCTGGTCGCTGCAGCATGCCTGACCACCGCTATCCTGGTTCCGATCCTGACCGGAATGTACGCCAAGTACATGAAGAAGCGGGGCGGTGTTGTCGAAACCGCCGCGGCCGATGCGCCGGAGGCTGGTGACGAGCTAAAGGTTGCCCATTAAGCTCTGAGCGGGGCCAGTGCTTTGCCACTGGCCCCATCCAGTTCATTTAAGGAATAACGTCATGTATCTCAGCAATCTCGCCACGCTCGACCGAGACGCCGCAACTCTCCCCGTGAACATCCAGAAAGGCCTCAAGTTCCTGGCCGAAACGGATATCGCTGCATTGCCCGCCGGACGTGTCGATATCGAAGGCGATACCATCTTCGCCCTGATCCAGGACTACGACACCGCCCCCAAGGCAGAGAAGCGTCCGGAATCCCACGCCCGCTACATCGACATCCAGTTCGTCTTCAGCGGTCGCGAAGTCATCGGTTATGCACCGCTTGCTGCCGATTACACAGTCGAGGAAGACCTCTTCGAGAGCAAGGACGTCAAGTTCTACTCCAAGGTCACCGACGAAACCGATCTTCTTCTCGGAGCCGGCGCATATGCCGTGTTCTATCCCACCGACATTCATCGTCCCGGCTGTGCCGCCGAGGCGCCTGGTAAGGTGCGCAAGGTCGTCATCAAGCTTCTGGCCTGATAGACCTGCACCGTACATATCCCATCATACTTAGAGGAGTAATATCATGGACATCCGCTATTCGGCCAACCAGAAGGACTTCAAGCGCTACACGACCGAGGAAACACGCGCTGAGTTCCTGATCGAAAAGGTTTTCGCCGATGACGAGATCGTCGCCACTTACAGCCACGTCGACCGTATGGTCGTGTTCGGCTGCAAGCCGGTCAATGAAGCCGTTCCGCTCGACAAGGGCATCGACTGCATGAAGAACTTCGGCACGAACTACGTGCTGGAACGCCGCGAACTCGGCATCTTCAACCTTGGCGGCGAAGGTTCCGTCGAGGTCGATGGTGAGACCTACAATCTCGCCTTCAAGGATTGCCTCTATGTCACCAAGGGCCACAAGTCGGTTGTTTTCAAGAGCAAGGACAAGGCCAACCCGGCCAAGTTCTACATGATCTCCGCTCCGGCCCATAAGGTCTGCAAGACGACCTTCCTGTCGATCGCTGATGCACAGAAGAAGCCGGTTGGCGACAATTCTACGGCCAACAAGCGCGTCATCAACCAGTTCATCCACCCGGACGTTCTGGAAACCTGCCAGCTTTCGATGGGCCTGACCGAACTCGATCCGGGCAATGTCTGGAACACGATGCCGGCTCATACCCATGAACGCCGCTCGGAAATCTACTACTACTTCAACATCGCCGAAAATCAGGCGGTCTTCCACATGATGGGTGAAGGCGACGAGACCCGTCACATCCTCGTGCAGAACGATCAGGCCGTCATTTCTCCGTCGTGGTCAATCCACGCCGGTTGCGGTACTGCCAACTACACTTTCATCTGGGCAATGTGCGGCGAAAACCTGACCTTCGACGACATGGACCATATCGCCATCAGCGACCTGCGCTAAGTCGGTCTACTCCGGAGCGGCGAGTATATGCCGCTCCGATTTCTTTCAATATAGACAAGGATTTAAGATATTGAGTTACGCAGATAGCTTTTCGCTCAAGGGCAAGGTCGCGCTGGTTACCGGTGCTTCCTACGGTATCGGTTTCGCACTGGCCAGCGCGCTCGCTGAAGCCGGCGCCACGATCGCCTTCAACGACATCAACGAAGATTTCCTTGCCAAGGGCCTTGAGGCCTACAAGGCTGCCGGCATCGATGCCAAGGGTTACATCTGCGACGTGACCGATGAGCCGGGCGTGCAGAAGATGATCGCCGAGATCGAAAAGGACCTCGGTTCGGTCGATATCCTCGTCAACAATGCCGGTATCATCAAGCGCGTGCCGATGCATGAAATGGACGTCAAGGACTTCCGTCAGGTCATCGATATCGACTTGACCGCTCCGTTCATTCTCGCCAAGGCCGTCATTCCGGGCATGATCAAGCGCGGTGGCGGCAAGATCATCAACATCTGCTCGATGATGAGCGAACTCGGCCGCGAGACCGTTTCGGCTTACGCAGCTGCCAAGGGCGGCCTGAAGATGCTGACCCGCAACATCGCTTCCGAATACGGTTCGCAGAACATTCAGTGCAACGGTATCGGCCCGGGCTATATCGAAACCCCGCAGACCGCGCCGCTGCGCGAACCGGGCCATCCGTTCAACTCCTTCATCCTGGCCAAGACGCCGGCAAACCGTTGGGGCACGACGCAGGACCTGAAGGGACCGGCCGTCTTCCTCGCTTCGTCGGCATCCGACTTCGTCAACGGTCACGTTCTGTACGTCGATGGCGGCATCCTCGCCTATATCGGCAAGCAGCCCTGATCGGTCGGGCGCTTTTAGCGCCTGATGCTCGATAATCGAAACGCCGTTCGTGCATAGCACGGGCGGCGTTTTCGCGTTTGGGCGCAGATCAGCGGCTTTTCCGACTCCGGGTCATCAGCACGTTGCGGATCGAAAAGCTGGAATGAATACGCAGCACGCCCGGAAGTGCCGACAGGATCTCCTTGTGGATGCGCTCGAACTCGCCGGCATTGGCGACTTCGACACGCAACAGATAGTCGGAGCCGCCAGTCATCAGAAAACATTCCCGTATTTCCGGATATTTGCGAACGGCCGCCTCGAAGCGGTTGAGATATTCTTCCGTCTGCCTTTCCAGCGTGATGTTAATGATGACGGCGATGCCGTTCTGATCGTTATCTACGAGTGCCGTATAGCCGCGGATGACGCCTGCTTCCTCCAGCAGCCGGATGCGACGAAGACAGGCGGAGGGCGAGAGGCCGACTTCCGCAGCCAGGGCTGCATTGCTCATGCGGGCATTGAGCCGCAGCAGGCGCAGAAGGTTACGGTCGATCTGGTCCATGGTGGCCATGAAGATTATTCCAAAACGTCGAAGATAGTTTCAAGGAATTTGCAACTGAGAAATTTCCTGCCACCGATCCGCAGGAAATTCAACGATCATTTCATTATGCTCGTCTTAAAAAGAGGGGCGTGAATGAACGAGCGAATGAGCATGCCGGCGGCGCAGGAAATTGCCGCTGCGGCCTGCGGATATTTGACTATCGATCTTGGTGCGATCAGCCGGAATTATCTGAAGCTTGCCGAGGCGCTTGCGCCGGCGAAAGCGGCTGCCGTCGTCAAGGCCGACGCCTACGGGCTCGGCGCCCGTCCGGTTACGGAAGCGCTTTACAATGCCGGATGCCGAGACTTTTTCGTTGCGCATTTTTTGGAAGTCGCAGCCTTGAAGCCTGTGCTTCCCGATGACGCTGTTCTTTACGTCCTCAATGGCCTGCAGCCGGGCAATGAACTGGCCTGCGCAGCAGCAGGTGTCGTTCCGGTGCTGAACTCACTTGACCAGTTGCGGCGCTGGTCTGCTGCCGCGCATGGGCTGGGCAAGCGTCTGCCCGCCGCCCTGCAATTCGACACTGGCATGTCGCGGCTCGGGTTTTCGCCGACCGAACAGGTACAACTGAAATCGGAACTTGCCGATCACGAGCTGGTCGATATCCGCTTCATCATGAGCCATCTCGCTTCTGCCGATGAAGCGGAGAGTGAGCAGAATGATCAGCAGCAGGCGGAGATGCAGCGGATCGCCCACGAATTTCCCGGCCTGCCTGTCTGCTTTGCCAACTCCAACGGCATTTTTCTCGGGCAAAGCTATCACGGCAATATGGCGCGTCCTGGCATTGCGCTTTACGGCGGCAATCCGACGGCGTCGCAGACAAATCCGATGGAAACCGTCGTTGGCCTGAAGATTGCGGTGATCCAGACGCGAACCATACCTGCCGGAACAAAGGTCGGTTACGGGGCTACGTTCGTGGCACCGCATGAAATGCGGCTCGCGACGATTGCTGCCGGTTACGCCGACGGTTTGCCGCGCAGCCTCAGTGATCGGGGTGCGGTCTATTTCGGTGATCAGCGCCTGCCGATCATCGGCCGCGTTTCGATGGACAGCATGACCGTTGATATCAGCAGCCTGCCAGTGGGTGCAGTAACACTCGGCAGCCTTGTCGAGATGATCGGGTCTCACCAGACGCTGGACGATCTTGCGCAGGCAGCCGGAACGATTTCCTATGAGGTGCTGACCAGCCTCGGCCAGCGCTACGAGCGCCAATATCTTTAGCCATTTATCAGATAAAAAACGGGGAATTCCATGAAAGTCATCGTTCTCGGAGCCGGCGTTGTCGGCGTTACATCCGCCTATCAACTGGCTAAGGCCGGCCATGAGGTAACGGTCATCGACCGGCAGGAAGGTCCGGCGCTAGAAACCAGCTTTGCCAATGCAGGTGAGGTTTCCTTCGGTTACTGCTCCCCCTGGGCGGCGCCCGGTATCCCGCTGAAGGCGATGAAATGGCTGTTCATGCAGCATGCTCCGCTGATCCTGCGCCCGAAGATGGATGCAGCCATGCTCTCCTGGATGACTCAGATGCTGATGAACTGCACGTCCGAGCGTTACGCGATCAACAAGAGCCGCATGCTTCGGATCGCCGATTATGCGCGTATCTCCCTTGCTGAAGTCCGTGATGAAACCGGCATCGCCTACGATGAACGCATGCAGGGTACCCTTCAGCTCTTCCGCACCCAGCAGCAGCTTGATGCGTCGGCGAAGGACGTCAAGGCGCTGGCAGCGGACGGAGTTCCCTACGAAGTGCTCGATCCTGACGGCTGCATCCGCGTCGAACCGGCGCTGAAACATGTGCGACAGAAGATGGTCGGCGGACTTCTGACGCCGAAGGACGAGACGGGCGACTGTTTCAAGTTCACCAATGCGCTGGCGCTGAAAGCGGCTGCTATGGGGGTGAAATTCGTCTACGGCACCAATATCAAGGCCCTCGATGTCGAAGGTGGCGCCATCAAGGGTGTTGTGACCGATCGCGAGACGCTGCGCGGTGATGCCGTCGTCGTGGCGCTCGGCAGCTATTCGCCGATGCTGGTCAAGCAGTTCGGCATCAAGCTGCCGGTCTACCCGGTCAAGGGCTATTCCCTGACAATCCCGATCGTCGATGCTTCGCGTGCGCCTGAATCGACGGTGATGGACGAGACCTACAAGATCGCCATCACACGGCTTGGCGACCGTATCCGCGTCGGCGGCATGGCGGAAATTTCCGGCTATACCAACGACCTCGGACAGAAAAGGCGCGCGACGCTGGAACATTCCGTCACCGATCTCTTTCCGGGTGGCGATGTTTCCAAGGCGGATTTCTGGTCCGGCCTGCGCCCGATGACGCCGGATGGTACGCCGGTGATCGGCGCGACCAAGGTCAAGGGCCTGTTCCTCAATACAGGCCATGGCACGCTCGGCTGGACGATGAGCTGCGGCTCGGCCAAGGTCATCAGTTCCATCGTCAGCGGCAAGAAGCCGGAAATCGACGCGACCGATCTCGCCGTCTCGCGCTACGCCTGAGCCTTCCAATTTGCCCGCCGCGCCGGTCCGATCCGGTCGCGGCGGCTTTATGACTTCCCTATTTCTTCGTGTCTCCACACCAATCGAATGCCTATGAGGCAGTCGCTACCTTTCGATCAGGCACCGCATTCGGTGTCCGTTCCGCACGCTTTGACGCGGAACTTCGATCGACAAGGAGTGACCCATGTATGGTCGTCTGGGCAGTATCCATCTTCTCCACCTTACTGAGGCCGAGGCACAGCGCCGCCGCCTGGCACATGCTTATCCGGACACATGCCGCGCCGGTGGCGCTGCTGCCGGCATGAGCCTTGCGATCGCCCTGCGCCTTATCGGCGTCCTGGGCGTCGGTTTCTGCGCTATTGCGGCACTCGCGGTGATGGTCGGATGAGGAGAAATGATATGGGCAAGTTTTCAATGAACGACCGGGAGCCTCCCGCGACAGGTATCCGTTTCACTGTCGGTCGTGACAAGAGTGGCCGCTGGATCGTCAGTGACGCGCAAGGCAAGGTCGGCGGGCTTTTCACCGATCGCGCTTCGGCGGTGCATTTCGCCATGTTCGAAAGTGACCACATTCCCGGCGCCGTCTGGTGCCTGCCGGAGCATGTGACGCTGACGCAGGGCGAAGCTTTTGATGCGCGCGGGCTGTCTGCGGCCAGCCGTGTTGCGGGCCGGGCGTGAGCGACGTGTCATGTTTCACATGTTCGGATATCTACGGGGGCATATCTATCCTCGTAGCCAGATGCTGTGTTTGGCCGGTGCCGGGCAGTTGCGCGGCTCGGATGCCATCCTTGGCATAATGGCCGTGATGCTTGCTGTTGTCGCGGTCGCTGGTGTGATCGAAATAGTTTTGTTCTGAGTGGCTTCGCACGTTCGCGGCGATACCCTTTATCCGCCTGCCATCGCCCTCTCCCCGTAGACCGGAGAGGGGGATGGTAAGGGGCAAACGCGAAACGGCGAGGCGGTTCCCGCGGCAACTCATGCTCCGGTGCCCCGAAAAACTCCTATAAAATTCCTATATCTTTGCTCTCCCGTCCGTCTCGAACCCCTATGCGCTCCGGCGCCATATTCGGTCCCGGGAGATCGAAAGATCCTCTCCCTGCCAGACACTCATGAGGTGCCGTCTTTCCGGACGGCGCCATTCCGCTTGTCTGGTCTCGATCAGTTCAAAGGAACCCGGATCATGCTGGACCTCATCTTAATCGGCACGGCGGTCGTCTTCTTCGGCCTGTGCTTCGCCTACACCCGTGCCTGCGACAGGCTTTGAAGGGGAGAGCGCGATGATACTCGACTACGTGCTCGGCGGTGCGGTCACCGTCATTCTCACACTTTACCTCACCTATGCTCTCATCCGCCCCGAACGCTTCTGACGAAGCCTTCGGGAACTGAAAGTTTCCTCACATGACCCTCAATGGATGGTTACAGATCCTCGTCTTCTGCGGGATCCTGATCGTGCTCGTCAAACCGCTCGGCGCCTATATGACGCGGGTGTTCTCCGGCGAACGCACATTGCTTTCACCGGTTCTTGTTCCGATCGAACGGGGACTTTATACGCTGGCCGGCACCAGTGAACGCGAAGAGCATCACTGGACGACCTATGCGTTCGCGCTGCTGATGTTCAATCTCGCCGGCACGCTGGTTCTCTATTTTCTCCTGCGCCTGCAGGACGTGCTGCCGCTCAATCCGGCCGGCATGCCCGCTGTCGGGCCTGACCTCTCCTTCAACACAGCGATCAGCTTTGTCGCCAACACCAATTGGCAAAGCTATGGCGGCGAAAGCACCATGTCCTATCTCAGCCAGATGGCGGGCTTGGCCGTGCAGAACTTCGTTTCCGCCGCAACCGGCATGGCGATCGCCATCGGTCTGATCCGCGCCTTTTCGCGCGCCTCGGGAAAAGCGATCGGCAATTTCTGGGTCGATATGACCCGCGCCGTCCTCTACATCCTGCTGCCGATCTGCATCGTGCTGACGCTCGTCTATGTCTGGCTTGGCGTGCCGCAGACGTTCGGTCCTTACATCGAGGCCACCACGCTTGAGGGCGTAAAACAGACGATCGCTGTCGGCCCCGTCGCCTCGCAGCTCGCCATCAAGATGCTCGGCACCAATGGCGGCGGTTTCTTCAATGCCAATTCGGCACATCCGTTCGAAAATCCCGACAACATCTCGAACATGATCCAGATGCTGTCGATCTTTGCGATCGGCGCTGCGTTCACCAATGTCTTCGGACGCATGGTCGGCAACCAGCGCCAGGGCTGGGCGATCCTCGGCGCAATGGGCATCCTGTTCATCATCGGCGTCACCGTTGTCTATTGGGCGGAAGCTTCGGGTAACCCGATCATGCATGCGATGGGCCTTTCCGGCGGCAACATGGAAGGCAAGGAAGTCCGCTTCGGCATCGTCATGTCCTCGCTGTTTGCCGTCATCACCACAGCCGCATCCTGCGGGGCGGTCAACGCCATGCATGGTTCATTCACGGCACTCGGCGGCCTCATTCCGCTCATCAACATGCAGCTCGGCGAAGTCATCGTCGGCGGTGTCGGCGCGGGTTTCTACGGCATCGTTCTCTTCATCATCATCGCCATTTTCGTGGCAGGCCTGATGGTCGGTCGCACGCCGGAATATCTCGGCAAGAAGATCGAGGCGAAGGAGATGAAGATGGCCGTACTCGCCATTCTCTGCCTGCCGCTCGCCATGCTGGTGTTTACCGCGATCTCGAGCGTCATGCCCTCGGCGGTGGCATCGGTCGGCACCGGCGGCCCGCACGGGTTCTCGGAAATCATCTACGCCTATACGTCTGCCGCAGCCAATAACGGTTCGGCATTCGGCGGCCTGACGGCCAATACGCCCTGGTACAACATCACGCTTGGCCTCGGCATGCTGATGGGGCGGTTCCTGGTGATCATCCCGGCGCTTGCGATTGCCGGCTCGCTGATCGCCAAGAAGACGGTTCCGGCTTCTGTCGGCACTTTCCCCACCGATGGCGGGCTGTTCGTCGGCCTTCTCGTCGGCACGATCCTGATCGTCGGCGGCCTGACCTTCTTCCCCGCTTTGGCACTCGGTCCGATCGTCGAACATCTGGCGATGATCGCCGGCCAGGCGTTCTAAGGAGATCCGACATGAGCATTCGTCACGCCCTTCGCAGACAATCAGACCTTGCCTCGCCGATGCGGGGCAAGGGGAACGTCCAGGGCAATTCCCGGGAGCGCCAGAGATGGTGCGGTTCCAATGCCATTCTCGCAATGATGGCGGCCATTCTCGCCGTCGTCTGCGTCGTCGAAATCCTCCGCGGCTGACTGTGTGGCCCTGATCTGTCAGGGCCACAGGTCGCCTCATCAAAGCTGGAGCCTCTTCATGAGCCAGGCAAAATCCGCGTCTATCCTCGATAGCCGCATTCTCATTCCCGCGATCGGCGCCGCTTTCACCAAGCTTAATCCGCGCACGCTTGCCAAGAACCCGGTCATGTTCGTCGTGGCCACGGTGTCGGTCCTGACGACCGTTCTCTTCCTGCGCGATCTTATCGTCGGCGGCGACAATCTCGGCTTTTCCTTCCAGCTCAATCTCTGGCTCTGGTTTACCGTGCTATTCGCCAATTTCGCCGAGGCAGTGGCGGAAGGCCGCGGCAAGGCGCAGGCGGACAGTTTGCGCAAGGCGCGGACCGAAACCCAGGCCAAGCTTCTCACCAGCGGCAATGGCCGCGATTATAAAATGGTTGCCGGTACCTCGCTCAAGGTGGGTGATATCGTGCTGGTCGAGGCCGGCGATATCATTCCCTCCGATGGCGAGGTGATCGAAGGCGTTGCTTCCGTCAACGAGGCGGCGATTACCGGCGAAAGCGCTCCGGTCATCCGTGAATCGGGCGGCGACCGTTCGGCCGTCACCGGCGGCACACAGGTTCTCTCCGATGTCATCCGGGTACGGATTACGGCCGCTGCCGGTTCGACCTTCATCGACCGGATGATCTCGCTCGTCGAAGGCGCCCAGCACCGGAAGACGCCGAACGAGATCGCGCTCAATATCCTGCTTGCCGGGATGACGCTGATCTTCGTGCTGGCTACCGCAACGATCCCGAGCTTTGCGTCCTATGCCGGTGGCTCCATTCCGGTCATTGTACTGGTCGCTCTGTTCGTCACACTGATCCCGACGACGATCGGTGCGCTTCTGTCGGCGATCGGCATTGCCGGCATGGATCGTCTCGTCCGCTTCAACGTGCTGGCCATGTCCGGCCGTGCCGTGGAAGCGGCAGGCGACGTCGATACGCTTCTGCTCGACAAGACTGGCACGATCACGCTCGGCAACCGTCAGGCAACCGAATTCCGTCCGGTCCGCGGCGTCTCGGAACAGGAGCTTGCCGATGCGGCACAGCTCGCCTCGCTTGCCGACGAAACGCCGGAGGGCCGTTCGATCGTCGTGCTGGCCAAGGAGAAATATGCGATCCGCGGCCGCGATATGGCAAGCCTGAAGGCGACCTTCGTGCCGTTTACCGCCCAGACACGGATGAGCGGCGTCGATCTCGACGGCAGCCAGATCCGCAAGGGGGCGGTCGAAGCGGTGCTCGCCCATGTTAGCGGCGGCACGTTGCCGGTTGCGGGTAACACGGCTCTCGCCGCCAGCCCGCAGTCGCAGACGGTGCGCGAGTTGCAGTCAATCGCCGAAGAGATCGCCAAGGCCGGCGGTACGCCGCTTGCGGTTGCCCGCGACGGAAAGCTTCTTGGCGTCATCCACCTTAAGGACATCGTCAAGGGCGGTATTCGCGATCGGTTTGCCGAGCTCAGAAAGATGGGTATCCGTACGGTGATGATTACCGGCGACAACCCGATGACGGCCGCAGCCATCGCTGCCGAAGCGGGCGTCGACGACTTTCTCGCCCAGGCGACGCCGGAGAACAAGCTGTCGCTCATTCGGGAAGAACAGGCCAAGGGCAAGCTCGTCGCCATGTGCGGCGACGGCACCAACGATGCTCCGGCGCTGGCCCAGGCCGATGTCGGTGTGGCGATGAATACCGGCACGGTGGCGGCCCGCGAAGCCGGCAACATGGTCGATCTCGACAGCGACCCGACGAAGCTCATCGAAATAGTCGAGATCGGCAAGCAGTTGCTGATGACCCGCGGGGCACTGACGACGTTTTCGATCGCCAATGACATCGCCAAATATTTCGCCATCATCCCGGCGATGTTCCTGGCCTTCTATCCGCAGCTCGGCGTGCTGAACATCATGGGGCTCGCCACGCCGCAGAGTGCCATCCTGTCAGCGATCATCTTCAATGCGCTGATCATCATCGCGCTGATCCCGCTGTCGCTCAAGGGCGTCAAATACCGCGCCGTCGGCGCTGGTGCGCTTCTGTCCCGCAATCTTCTGATCTACGGCCTCGGCGGCATCGTCGTCCCGTTCATCGGCATCAAGGCGATCGACGTGGTCATCACCGCGCTCGGCCTCGCTTAAGGAAACACGATAATGTTGAAACAACTTCGTCCGGCCATCGTCATGATCGTCGCCACCACGGCCATTACCGGCCTGATCTATCCCTTCGCCATGACCGGTATCGCGCAGGCGGTGTTTCCGTCGCAGGCGAATGGCAGCCTGATCGAAAAGGATGGCCAGGTAATCGGGTCTGCGCTGATCGGCCAGTCGTTCACCGGCGAGCAGTATTTCCACGGCCGCCCTTCGGCTGCCGGTGACGGTTACAATGCGGCTTCATCCTCCGGCTCCAACCTCGGCCCGACCAGCCAGAAACTGATCGACCGGGTGACGGCCGATTACGAGGCCGCCAAAGCCTCCAATCCGGATGTCGAGGTGCCGATCGATCTCGTCACGGCATCGGGCAGCGGGCTTGATCCGCATATCTCGCCGGAAGCTGCCTATTTCCAGGTGGCGCGTGTCGCCAAGGCACGGGCTATGGATGAGGCCAAGGTGAAAGCTCTGGTCGATGCACATGTCGAGGGCCGTGAACTCGGCTTCCTCGGCGAACCGGTGGTCAATGTGCTGGCGTTGAACATGGCGCTGGATGGCTCTAAGACGTAGCGAATGCAGGCATTTGCCCCTCATCCGCCTGCCGGCACCTTCTCCCCGTCGATACGCGAAGAAGGAGACAAGCCGCAAGCTCTCCGCTTCTCCTCGCCCCGCTTGCGGGGAGAGGATGGCCGAGCGCAGCGGAGGCCGGGTGAGGGGCAGACGCCATTAGTCCTTGAACAGGTAAATCATGCCCGACGCCAATCCTGGGAACGGCCGAGACACCGAGACCCGCCCTTCACCGGATGCGCTTTTGCGCGCGGCGGAGCGGGAGGGGCGTGGGCGGCTGAAGATCTTTCTCGGGGCCGCCCCCGGCGTCGGCAAGACCTATGAAATGCTGATGTCCGGCCGTGCCGCGCAGGCAGACGGGGTCGATGTGGTGATCGGCGTGGTGGAGACCCATGGCCGCAAGGAAACCGAGGCGCTCACCGAAGGGTTCGAGATCGTTGGCCGCAGACAGATCGATTATCGCGGCCAGAACCTCGAGGAAATGGATCTCGATGCCATCCTCGCCCGCCGTCCAGCGCTGGTTCTGGTGGATGAACTGGCACATACGAATGCGAGCGGCAGCCGCCATCCGAAACGTTACATGGATGTGCAGGAACTGCTGGCGCAGGGCATCGACGTCTATTCGACCCTCAATATCCAGCATGTCGAGAGCCTCAATGATGTCGTGGCGCAGATCACCCGCATCCGGGTGCGCGAAACGGTGCCGGACCTGATCATCGACCGGGCCGATGATGTCGAGATCATCGACATCACCCCCGACGACCTGATCAAGCGTCTCAACGACGGCAAGGTCTATATGCCGAAGACGGCGCGTCGGGCGATCGAGAACTACTTTTCGCCGGGCAACCTGACGGCGCTGCGCGAACTGGCTTTGCGGCGTACCGCCCAGCGCGTCGACGAGCAATTGCTCAACCACATGCAGGCGAATGCGATTTCCGGCCCGTGGGCGGCGGGCGACAGACTGCTCGTCTGCCTGGATCATGGCCGCAACGGAGCAAGCCTGGTGCGTTATGCCCGAAGGCAGGCGGATCGGCTTAGAGCGCCCTGGGTAGTATTGCACCTAGACACCCCGCAGGATGCCGCGCTTTCGGAGGAGGACAAGGACCGGTTGGCGGCCAACATGCGGCTGGCGCAGCAGCTCGGGGCAGAGGCTGTGACGCTGCCGGGGCGTTCTCCGTCACGCGAAATCATCGCCTACGCCAATGCCAACAATTTCACCCATATCGTTGTCGGCCGGCCCGCAAAACCGCGCTGGCTGCAGTTCTGGCAAGCCTCCGTCACTCATGACCTGATCCGCCATGCCGGTCATATCAGCGTCCATGTGATTTCCGGTGATCAGAAGGATGGTGAGGCAGACCGCGGTGTGAAGGTCGCGCAGGCGCCAAGACCTTTCCGGGTAAAACACTATCTGCAAAGCACGGTCTTCGTTGCGCTGGCAATCGCCGCAGGCGTTGCGCTCGACCAGACATTCGACGTGCGTAATCTGGCGCTGGTCTTCCTGATGGCGGTTCTTGCTTCGGCGGTCCGGGGCGGGCTGGGGCCGGGATTGTTTGCCTCGCTTCTCGGGGCCGTTGCCTTCAACTTCTTCTTTCTCGAACCGCGCTACACATTCACGATCCGCGATCCGGAAAGCGTGATCGCGCTGCTCTTCTATCTCGGCGTGGCGGTCGTCGCCTCCAACCTCACGGCGGCGGTGCAGCGGCAAGCGGTTTCTGCCCGTCAAAGGGCGCGGACGACGGAAGATCTCTATCTCTTCTCCAAGAAGCTTGCGAGCACCGGTACGCTGGACGATGTGCTGTGGGTTACCGCCTTCCAGATCGCCTCGATGTTGAAGGTAAGGGTTGTCATCCTCTTGCCGGAGAATGGAACGATCGCGGTGAAAGCAGGCTATCCGCCAGACGATACGCTGGTCGATGCCGATATCGCTGCCGCCAGATGGGCCTGGGAGCACAATCGCCCCGCCGGCCGCGCCGCCGATACGCTGCCCGGCGCCAAGCGCCTTTACCTGCCGCTTCGAACCGGTCGTGAGGCGGTCGGCGTCATAGGTCTCGACAATGACAGGCAGGGGCCGCTTCTTACGCCCGAACAGCAGCGGCTGTTCGATGCGCTGGCAGATCAGGCGGCTCTCGCGATCGAGCGGGTGCAATTGGTGTCGGATGTCGACAAGGCAAGGCTTGCGGCAGAAACCGACCGGCTGCGCACAGCGCTTCTCACCTCGATCAGCCATGACCTGAAGACACCGCTTGCGGCGATCATGGGTTCGGCCGACATGTTGAAGGATCTGGGACCGCAATTGCCGGAAGAAACGCGGGCGGAGCTTTTGTCGACCGTCATCGATGAATCCGAGCGGCTCAACCGCTTTATCGTCAACCTGCTTGACATGACGCGGCTCGGTTCCGGCGCAATGCAGCCGAACTACGCCCTGCATTTCGCCGGTGACATGGTGGGCACGGCGCTTGGCCGGGCGGCGAAGATCGCATCGGGCCACACGGTGGAAGTCGGCATTCCGGCCGATCTGCCGATGCTGAAAGTCGATCCCGTGCTGTTCGAACAGGTCCTGTTCAACCTGATCGACAACGCCGCCAAATATGCGCCGGAGGGCACGGTGATCGAGATCAGGGGACAGAAGGATGGCAATGCCGTCCTCCTCTCCGTGATGGACGAAGGACCCGGCGTGCCGCCGGAGGACCTGGAGCGGATCTTCGACAGTTTCTATCGGGTGCGCAAAAGCGATCAGGTGAGGGCGGGAACCGGGCTCGGGCTTGCCATCTGCCGCGGTTTCGTCGAAGCGATGGGCGGCACGATCCAGGCGCATAACCGGTCCGACCGTTCGGGTGCGATCTTTACCATCAGGATGCCGGTTCCCGTGGACGTGCCGATCTTGGGAGACGAAAATGACTGAAAACGCCGTGCGCATTCTGATCGTTGATGACGAGCCGCCGATCCGCAAGCTGTTGCGCGTGGGTTTGAGCGCGCAGGCCTATGCCGTAAGCGAGGCGATGAATGCGAAGGTGGCCATGGAGCTGGCGGTCAGCGACAAGCCGGATCTTATCATCCTCGATCTCGGCCTTCCCGATATGTCCGGCCACGATCTCCTGGCAAAATGGCGCGGCGAGGGAATGACGCTGCCGATCGTCATCCTGTCGAGCCGCACCGACGAGGCGGGCATCGTCAAGGCGCTGGAACTTGGGGCCGACGACTATGTGACGAAACCCTTCGGGATGAGCGAGCTCGGCGCGCGCATCCGCGTGGCGCTTCGCCACCGGCTGCAAGCGCAGGGCGAAAAGCCGGTTTTCCAGACCGGTGAGCTGTCGGTCGATCTGGTCAAGCGGATCGTTAAGGTGGCAGGCCGCGACGTGAAGCTGTCGCCGAAGGAATACGACATCCTGCGCATTCTCGTCCAGCATGCCGGCAAGGTGCTGACCCACCGGTTCCTGCTGGAGCATGTCTGGGATGGGTTGACCGACGTGCAATATCTGCGCGTCTATGTGCGCCAGCTCAGGCAGAAGATCGAGGCCACGCCCGACCAGCCGCGATATATCCTGACGGAGACCGGCGTCGGCTATCGTCTGGCCGCGCCGGATTGATCCGAGGTTAAAGCCAGCCGACCTTCTTGAAGCGATAATAAAGCAGACCGCAGAGTATGGAGATTGCACCGAGCACGACGAAATAGCCGTATTCGGTCTTCAGCTCCGGCATGTTCTCGAAGTTCATGCCGTAAATACCGGCGACGGCGGTCGGTACGGCCAGAATTGCAGCCCATGAGGCGAGCTGCCTGGTGATGACGCCCTGGCGCTGCTGTTCCAGAAGGTTCGAGGCCTCGAAGACCGAGGTGATGACTTCGCGCAAGCCGCCGACCATGCTTTCCACCCGTCTGGTGTGATCCAGCACATCGCGAAAATAGGGTTTGGCATGCTTGTCGAGGCAGGGCAGGTCGAGATTGACCAGCTTGCCCACCAGTTCCGACATCGGGCCGAGAATGCGGCCGAACAGGATCAGCTGGCGCCTCAGTCTGAACAGACGGCGGATCTGGTCACGTTCGAGGAAGTTGGCGAGCATCCTCTGTTCCATTTCCAGAACCCGGTCCTCGATCGTCTGAACAGTCGGCAGATAGCCGTCGACGATAAAGTCGAGAATGCCGTGCAGGACATAATCCGGGCCTTGCGCCAGGAGGCGGGGGGAGGCTTCGAGCTGGGCGCGGACGCCGATATGATTGCGCAACGAGCCGTGCCGCACGGTAATGATGTGGTGGCGCCCGACAAAGATCGCGGTCTCACCGTAGCAGATCTTGTCGCCTTCCAGATGTGCGGTCTTGGCAACAACGAAGAGCTGTTCGCCATAGGCTTCCACCTTGGGGATCTGATGGGCATGCAGCGCATCCTCGACCGCCAGTTCGTGTAGGCCGTAGGTTCTGGCGAGCGTTTTCAGCTCGTCTTCGGTCGGCTCGTGCAGTCCGATCCAGGCGAATTCGTCACCAGTCAGCGCCGGGCACGGTTCGTCTATCGGGAGAGGACGCCCGCGCTTTCCGTTCGTGTATACATAGGAGGCGACGACGGTCATGGCGCTCTATCTCTTTGTTTAAAGGCAATTCCGGCCGTAAACCGGTGTCCACTTTTGCTGGAATTGCTTTAAATCGCGACCTGCTCACCCAGTTCCACCACGCGGTTCGGCGGCAGCTTGAAATAGGCTGAAGGATCGATGCCGAAATCGGCGAGCATGATATAGAGCTTTTCCTGCCAGCGCGGCAGGCCGGTATTCGGCGTTTCGATCAGATTGCGGCGGCCGAGATAGAAAGAGGTCTGCATGATTTCAAACTTGAAGCCCTTTTTCTTGCAGACGGTCAGAGCCTTGGCGACGTTGGGCTCATCCATGTAGCCGAATGTGATGTCGAGGCGGATGAAGCGCTTCGACAGTCTTGTCATCTCGACACGTTCCTCCTGCGGCACATAGGGCTTGTCCTGGGTCCAGATGGTCAGGATAACGTTCTGTTCGTGCAGGACGTGGTTGTGCTTCAGATTGTGCAACAGAACGGCGGGGGTGCGATCTGGCACGCTGGTCAGGAAGACCGCGGTTCCGGGCACGGTCACAGGTGCGCTGGCGGTTTCCCGCTCGATGGAGCTTTCAATCGAGGTGATGAAGGTTTCCAGCGGAATGTCGTTCTTGGCCGTCTTTTCCTTCAGGTATTTCGATCCCTTCGTCCATGTCCACATGGTCAGCATTATGACCAGCGCCAGCATGACCGGCACCCAGCCGCCGTCATGTACCTTGAGAAGGTTGGCGGCGAGGAATATCGCCTCGATGACGAAAAGCGGCCCGAGAATGATCGCAGCCGTTATGGCCTTGTAACCCCATACGGCGCGCAGGAACTGGAAGGACATCAGCGTCGTGACCACCATCGCGCCGGTGACCGAGATGCCATAGGCGGTGGCAAGCGATTCCGAATCTCCGAAGGAGAAGATCAATACCAGAACGCCGATGCAGAGAACCATGTTGACGGCGGGCACATAGATCTGCCCGGTATTGGTTTCGGAGGTGAACTTGATCGCGAGGCGCGGCAGGAAGCCGAGATGGACGGCCTGGCGTGCCAGCGAAAAGGCCCCGGTAATGACCGCCTGGCTGGCGATGATCGTCGCCATTGTGGCAAGAATCACCATCGGCAACAGCGCCCAATCGGGATAAAGCAGATAGAACGGATTGGAAATCTTCGTTGGATCGGCAAGCACGAGCGCGCCCTGGCCGAGATAGTTCAGGCCAAGCGCCGGGAAGACGAGGATGAACCAGGCGACGCTGATCGGCTTCCTGCCGAAATGCCCGAGGTCCGCATAAAGCGCTTCGGCACCGGTGACGGTCAGGAATACGGCGCCGAGCACGATCAGTCCGGCCCAGCCAGCATGGGTGATGAACCAGAGAGCGTTGATCGGGTTGAGGGCCTGCAGGATCGTCCAGTCGTCACCGATATGGATGAGGCCGCCCCAGGCCATGGCAAGGAACCACACGACGGTGATCGGCCCGAAGAATTTCATGACGGCCGCGGTGCCCTTGGACTGGACCATGAACAGACAGATCATGATGGCAGCGGAGAGTGGCAGGACGTAACCGGAGAAAGCAGGCGTGATAAGCTTCATGCCTTCGAGCGCCGACATGACAGAGAGCGCCGGGGTAATCATTGCATCGCCGATGAACAGCGCCGAACCGATCAGGCCGGCAAAGAAGAGCACCGGCATGTAGCTTCCGGTCTTCTTCATCAGAAGCGCCAGGAGCGAAAGCGTGCCGCCTTCACCGTCATTGTCTGCACGCAGAAGAAACAGAACGTATTTGAACGTTACTATGATGGTCAGTGTCCAGACCATCAGCGAGATCAGGCCTATT
This sequence comes from Aliirhizobium wenxiniae, assembly GCF_014201355.1. Taxonomy (GTDB): domain Bacteria; phylum Pseudomonadota; class Alphaproteobacteria; order Rhizobiales; family Rhizobiaceae; genus Neorhizobium; species Neorhizobium wenxiniae. The sequence goes on along the minus strand of NZ_JACHEG010000001.1, from coordinate 1,607,526 downwards.
ACGTGCTCGTCACGAATACCGTTGGCCGCAAACGGGCGCAACGCCTCGCGGAATGCATAAAGCGGGCTCGTGCCGATGTCGCCATATACGACCCCGATCGACCCTAGCAGCAGCACAAGAAATTTGCGGGTTTCCGAAGTGGTATCGGAAGCGGCGGCATGCGATGCGGTCATAAAGTCTCCAGGCGCAGGGCCAAGGTGTCGTTCGATGTATATGTCTGGCGCGGAATATGGTGCATCGCCGCGGTCAAGGCAAATGGATGCATATAAGACTTTGATGTCATAGTCTCGCCCCACATATCGAAATCCTATGCGGCAGGAGCGATGTTGGTTTCTGTAAAACAGGAGCCAAACCATGACACCCTTACTTCGTGCAAGGCGTCAAACTTACACACCCCTTTTGAGCCCCTTCAACGATGGCCGGATCGATCTTTCGGAATTCGAAGCGGCGATCGATCGGCAGATCATCGCCGAAGTGGATGGAATTGTTGTTTGCGACGTTATCGGCGAGGGGCCGGTGCTCGGCTCGGATGAACACCAGAGCCTGCTGAAAACCGCTGTTTCGCACGGCCGGCCACATCTGAGCGTGATAGCTGCGACCGGCACAAACTGCACGGCAAAGACCGTGGAGCGATGCCGCCGCGCCGAAGAACTCGGTGCCGATGCCTTGCTGGTGACGGTGCCGTATTATTCGAAACCGACGCTCAAGGGAGTGATCAATCATTTTCGTGAAATCACTGCTGCAGTCGGTATCCCGGTTATTGTGGATGACGATCCGGGGCGCACGGCAAAGGACTACGGCTCGGCGCTGGTGGATGCGCTTGCCGAAATCGATCCTGTCGTCGGCATATGCCATGGCGCCGGGCGTCTCGAACATTTCGCAGCCTTGCCGGCATCGCTCAGGGACCGGTTCATGCATCTTTCGAGAGATGACAGGAAGCTGATGGAATTCCTGGATTTGGGTGGGCACGGCGCTTTGTCGGCGTTGGCCAATATCATCCCATCTCCGGTGCAGACCATGGTGGCCATGGCGGAGCGTGGTAGCGGCTGCCATTCTCTGCTGCAGGCCATGTCCGTCTCTTCGGCGGCTGTTGGTGGGGATGACGTTGCCGCGCTGAAGGAGGCGCAGTTCTTCCTCCATCAGTCACCGGCTGAAGTCCGCTTGCCACTGGTGGATGCCGAACCGGAAACGATCCTGCGCGTACGGCATGCCTTTGCGCCTTTTGCCAGATGCGAGCCGTTGACGCGAGAGGCTGCGTGATTGGCCCGCCTTGAGGCCGCCTGTGGTATTTCGATAAATAGTTCGTGGGGCGTCTGCTTGACGATTGCAAAGCACCGGCTTTTTAGCGAAACTTGATGCAAGAATTGGCCCGGGAGGAGCCCATGCATCCCGTTTCCCTGCATGCGGACGAGGTCTACGCCTCGGCCCAGTCCGCTGCCGCAAGCTCACCTGTCGTTGCTTCGTGGCGGCGCTGCATGGTTATGCACCATCTTGCGCCCGAGCAGGAACGCGCACCCGAACGCCTTACAGAGAGCGAATTCCGCCAGACGCGGCAGGCTTCGGAGCGTCTGATCGTCGAGGCGCGCGAGGAAATGGACAAGCTGTTTTCGACCGTCGGCAGGTCGGGCTGCTGTCTGTTGCTGACCGACCGAAACGGTGTCGCGCTGGAACGGCGCGGCACGGCGGGGGATGACCGGGACTTCCACGATCTCGGCCTTTGGACGGCGGCGATCTGGACCGAGGCGAGTATCGGAACCAACGGTATCGGTACGGCACTGGCGGACGAACGAGCGGTTTCGATCTTTCGCGACCAGCATTTCTTTTCGTCCAATACGGGATTGAGCTGCACTACCGCACCTATCCGCGATCATCGCGGTGAAGTGGCGGCGGCGCTCGATATTTCCACATGTCGGGACGACGTCAATGAAATGATGCTCTCGATTCTTTCCCAAACGGTGCGCGATGCGGCGCTCAGGATTGAACTTAACCTGTTCCGATCCGCCTTTCCTGGCGCCCGTTTCCTGATGGTGCCGCAGGCCGCACATGCGGCGGCGGCACTTCTTGCGGTCGATCGCAACGATCTGGTCATCGGCGCGACGCGTGCGGCGCGCTTGGCTCTTGCGCTGGACGACAGCCGTATCGCCGCCGGCATCCCGGCTGCGGATGCTCTCGATGAGAACCGGGCAGGCGATCGCCAGGATCTGGTCGAAGCGGAACGGGCGGCGTTGATGCGCGCCCTGTCGCGCGCCAACGGCAATGTCTCGCAGGCGGCTATTGCGCTCGGCATGAGCCGGGCAACGCTTCACCGCAAGATGAACCGTTTCGGTCTCCACTGAGGTAAATCGAATTCTGTTGCGGTGCCGCATGGTTTGCGGCGTTCCACTGTCGCAAGGGTGCGACAGTGTGCGCCGCCATATGGTCGCAGCCTGCTTTTCGTCAAGACTGGGACGACGCAGATTTCCTTCCAGCCCGGTCCCGAACCGGGAAGCCAGCTCATCATGGGAGGATGACATGCTGCACCAGAAAATCGTCGAATCGCCGTTCAAGCTGAAATACGGCAACTATATCGGCGGCGAGTGGAGGGAGCCGATCGGCGGCAAGTATTTCGACAACATCACGCCGGTCACCGGCGGCAAGTTGTGTGAAATTCCGCGTTCGGACGAGAAGGACATCAACGCCGCGCTCGATGCCGCGCATGCCGCAAAGGACAAGTGGGGCCGCACTGCACCGGCCGAGCGTTCCAACATCCTGATGAAGATCGCCCAGCGGATGGAGGACAAGCTGGAAGTGCTGGCCCAGGCCGAAACCTGGGACAACGGCAAGCCGATCCGCGAAACCATGGCGGCCGACATTCCGCTCGCCATCGACCATTTCCGCTATTTCGCTTCCTGCATTCGCGCGCAGGAAGGTTCGATCGGCCAGATCGACAACGATACCGTCGCCTATCATTTCCATGAGCCGCTCGGCGTCGTCGGCCAGATCATTCCGTGGAATTTTCCGATCCTGATGGCCGCCTGGAAGCTGGCGCCTGCGCTTGCCGCCGGCAATTGCGTCGTCATCAAGCCGGCCGAACAGACGCCGGCCTCGCTGCTGGTCTGGGCGGAAATCATCGGCGATCTCCTGCCTCCGGGCGTGCTCAACATCGTCAACGGTTTTGGCCTCGAAGCCGGCAAGCCGCTGGCATCGAGCCCGCGCATCGCCAAGATCGCCTTTACCGGCGAGACGACGACAGGCCGGCTTATCATGCAATATGCCAGCCAGAACCTCATTCCGGTGACGCTGGAACTCGGCGGCAAGTCGCCGAACATCTTCTTCGCCGATGTGGCGAACGAAGACGACGACTTCCTCGACAAGGCGCTGGAAGGGTTCGCGATGTTCGCGCTCAACCAGGGTGAGGTCTGCACATGCCCGAGCCGCGCGCTGGTCCATGAGAGCATCTACGACCGCTTCATGGAACGAGCCGTCAAGCGGGTGGAAGCGATCGTGCAGGGTAACCCGCTCGACAGCGCCACGATGATAGGTGCGCAGGCATCCAGCGAGCAGATGGAGAAGATCCTCTCCTATCTCGATATCGGCAAGCAGGAAGGTGCCGAAGTGTTGACCGGCGGCGATCGCAACGATCTCGGCGGAGAGCTGGCGAACGGCTATTACATCAAGCCGACGATCTTCAAGGGCCACAACAAGATGCGTGTGTTCCAGGAGGAAATCTTCGGACCGGTGGTTTCGGTCACCACGTTCAAGGATGAGGACGAGGCGCTCTCGATCGCCAACGACACGCTTTACGGTCTTGGTGCCGGGGTCTGGACGCGTGACGGCAACCGCGCCTATCGCTTCGGCCGCGAGATCCAGGCCGGCCGCGTCTGGACCAATTGCTATCACGCCTATCCGGCTCATGCGGCTTTCGGCGGCTACAAGCAGTCCGGCATCGGTCGCGAGACGCACAAGATGATGCTGGACCACTATCAGCAGACCAAGAACATGCTTGTGAGCTACAGCCCGAAGAAACTCGGCTTCTTCTGATCCAAGCCAGAGCCGGGCAGGAGCTCCTGCCCGGCTCTCGTGCCTATCAACCGGCCTTGAAATTCTCGCGAAAGGATCATTCGATAGGCAGTCAGAATCCGGCAGTCGAGATATTCCGCGATGTCGAATGAAAACGAACCGCTGGTCGAGATGCTTTTCCGCAACGGCACGCTGACCGTTGTCGGGATCATTCTTTCGTTCTCGCTGACATTTCTCAGCCAATGGGCTCAAAATCCGATCCCATGGACCCTTGTCGACCTGCCGACGATGCTTCTGCTCTCCGCCGGGATCATCACGCAGGGGAGTTCTCTCGTGATCTTTCTGCGGCACGATTCACTGCAGCGGCGGGTATATGACAAGGCAAGCAAAGTGTTTCTCTGCGGCCTGGCGATGACTGTCTCGGGTGTTTTCATGGCGATCGTGATAGACTTCATTCAGCTCATCACCTGAGCATCAAAAGCTCTTTGGGAGGAGAGACCATGAATACCCATGTCAACGGGGAGCCGCGCGTCACCGCCACCGATGCGGCGCTCGATCTCATCACCGAGATAAGACAGGACTACCCGGAAATTCTTTTCCACCAGTCCGGCGGCTGCTGCGACGGGTCATCGCCGATGTGTTACCCGGCGGATGATTTCATTATCGGTGACCATGACGTGAAGCTGGGTGAGATCGGCGGCGTGCCGGTCTATATCAGCGGCAGCCAGTTCGAGGCGTGGAAACACACGCAGTTAATCATTGATGTCGTGCCGGGCAGGGGCGGTATGTTTTCGCTCGATAACGGCAGGGAAAAGCGGTTTCTCAGCCGCTCGCGCATTTTCGGTGGTGGAGAGGCCTGTACCATTCCACGGGTGCGGTGACGAGGAGAGTTGATAGGCTTTGTCTATCGAGTCATACGAACAGTCGGCTTGAAGTGCTTTTGACGATCGTCAATAGCACCTGTCATGACTGGATCGTTTATTGGTAAGAAGTCCTCGGCCGCTGGCGGTTGGGGTGCGTTGAAGAGCTGCGGCAAACGGCTGCTTGAAAGTGGATCACCGCTCACTGGTGCCCGCACCATGTTGAAGGCAAACCAGCCGGATGGCTTCGATTGTCCGGGTTGCGCCTGGGGTGATCCCGAACATGGATCGTCCTTTGAGTTCTGTGAAAACGGGGTGAAAGCCGTTTCCTGGGAGGCGACGGAAAAGCGCGCCACACCTGCATTCTTCGCGGCCAATACTGTCTCTGAACTGCGCAAGCTGAGCGACTACGAGCTGGAGCTAAACGGTCGTCTCAGCCATCCCATGCGCTATGACGCGGCGAGCGACCGGTATCTTCCCGTCGCCTGGGAGGATGCCTTTGCCGAAATCGGCGGCATTCTCAAGGGCCTCGACAGTCCTGACCGGGCGGAGTTCTACACGTCCGGTCGCGCCAGCAATGAGGCGGCCTATCTCTACCAGCTGTTCGTGCGCGTCTATGGCACCAACAATTTTCCCGATTGCTCGAACATGTGCCACGAGGCGAGCGGTGTCGCGTTGAAACAGGCGATCGGCGTCGGCAAGGGCACGGTGCTGCTTGAGGATTTCGAAAAGGCGGATGCGATTTTCGTCATCGGCCAGAATCCCGGCACCAATCATCCGCGCATGCTGGGCGACTTGCGCCGTGCCGCCATGCGTGGCGCCGATGTTGTCGTGTTCAATCCGGTTCGCGAAAAGGGGCTGGAGCGTTTTTCAGACCCGCAGGACAAGATCGAGATGCTGCGCGGCGGCTCGACGGAGATCGCCAGCCAGTATTACCAGCCGCGTCTCGGCGGTGACATGGCGGCGGTACGCGGCATGGCCAAGGCCGTGTTTGCGGCAGAGGATGCAGCGATTGCTGCCGGCTTGCCATCCGTTCTCGACCATGAATTCCTCAGCGAGCATTGCGTTGGCCTTACCGATTACAGGTCCGCTGTCGATGCAACGAGCTGGGCCGAAATCGAGGACCAATCGGGCCTGAGCCGTGACGAGATCGAACGGGCTGCCGCCGTTTACATGCGTGCCGAGAAGGTGATCTGCACCTGGGCAATGGGGGTTACGCAGCACCTGCATTCCGTTGCGACGATCCGCGAAATCTCGAATTTCATGTTCCTGCGCGGCAATATCGGCAAGCCGGGTGCGGGCCTGTGCCCTGTGCGTGGCCATTCCAACGTGCAGGGGGACCGCACGGTCGGCATCAACGAAAAACCGCCTGCCGCGTTTCTCGATGCGCTGGAAAAACATTTCGGTTTCCGCGCGCCGCGTGCCGATGGGCATAACGTGCTGGCTGCGATCGGTGCGATGCTGGATGGTTCCGCACAGGCCTTTATCGGGCTTGGCGGCAATTTCGCCCGTGCGACGCCCGATAGCGCGCTGGTCGAGACTGCGATGCGAAGGATGAAGCTCACGGTCAATATCGCCACGAAGCCGAACCATTCGCATCTGATGCCGGGCGAAGTTTCTTACATCCTGCCCTGCCTTGGCCGTACCGAGATGGATCTCAATTCGCTCGGCAATTCGCAGCTCGTCACTGTCGAGGATTCGATGAGCATGGTGCATGGCTCAGCCGGCATCAATCGTCCCGCCTCACCGCATCTTCTGTCCGAAGTCGGCATCATCGCCGGCATTGCCGAAGCGACAGTCGGCACGGATGTCGTGCGATGGGCCGCGCTTGCCGACGATTACGATCTCATCCGCGATCATATCGGAGCAACCATTCCGGGCTTCGAGAATTTCAATGCCCGTGTCCGCAAGCCGCGAGGTTTTCATCTGCGCAATACGGCGTCCCATCGCGAATGGAGCACGCCGGCGGGCAAGGCGTCTTTTTCTGCCGTCGCGCTGCCGCAGGAGACGGTGCACCAGCGTGCCCGCAAGGGCGGCGGGCGTTTCGCCTTGCAGACCTTCCGTTCGCATGACCAGTACAATACCACCGTTTACGGTCTCGATGACCGCTATCGCGGTGTATACGGCGAGCGCCAGGTGATCTTCATTCATCCCGAAGACCTGAAGGATATCGGCGCTGAAGCCGGTGACCGGATGGATGTCGTGACCGACTACGATGACGGGATCTCCCGTGTCGCTCAGGATTTCCGCTTCGTGCCCTACGACATCCCGCGCGGCAGCATTGCCGGTTATTATCCCGAGCTGAACGTGCTCGTGCCGCTGGGCAGTGCCGGAGAGGAAAGCGACACGCCGACCTCTAAGTCGATCATGGTGTCGTTCCGCAGACGCGAGGCGGCGTGAACGAGGATCGCGACCAGCCCGAGCGGTTTCTCTCGCTTGTCACGGAGCTTCAGGCGAAGGATCCGCGGCTGACATCGCTGCAAGCCGCGCTCATCGTTGCCGCCGAAGTGGGGATCGCCCTCGACAGTCGCTCCTTTGCCCGGCTTCTCGGGGTTGCGCATGCGCTGGTGCTGAGAGAACTCAACGCTCTGGTCGCAACAGGCGGGCCGCTCCGTATCGTGAAGAGGGAGGCACGGACCCTGCGCAGCTTCTACGTCATCGAGCGTCCGTAGTGGATACCGGGATGGCCGGATATTTGCAGGCTTCCACTTGTGAGGCTCATCCCCAATCGAGCGCAAAATTCGCCTGATATCAACACGTTGAAGATCGTTCGAAATCGTTGAACAGATTATGTACGGAATAGTACATACATTTTCTTGCCATTTTGCCGCAGGCGGCGTTATACCGCAGATGCGGGCATGCATGCCTGCCGCTGGCGCGCGGGGAGGGCGTGGCAAGTGACCTCGAAGTCCTCGAAAGGGACGCCTCCGACCCGCCGATTGCCTATCACTCGGCTTGACGTTTGCGTTTCTTCGACAGAAGTACGGTGCGTTCTTGATCCTGTTCCCCGCTCCTGACGGCACTGCTGTGGCCTTTGACTGTCGACACTGTCGAATCCACAACTGGAGCTGGAGACACACATGGAAACCTCAAAGGGCGCCCTGTCCGCGATAGCCAAAACCTGGCTTTTCGTGCTCGGTGCCGTTCTGGCCCTTGCGGGCCTGTTTTTTGCCATTGCCGGCGGCAAGCTCGTCATGCTCGGCGGCAGCTGGTATTTTCTGCTTGCCGGCATTGCAATCGTTATCGCCGGTGCGCTCGTCATTCTTCGCAAGCCTGCCGGCGCGCTGCTGTTCGGTCTCGTCACAATTGCCACCGTGCTCTGGGCGCTGTGGGATGCGGGTCTTGATTTCTGGCCGCTGATCTCGCGCCTGCTTGCCTTCGGTGTGGGGGCAACGGTTATCGCACTGAGCTTCCCGCTGCTGCGCAAGGCCGCCGGCAAGACACCGGCCTATCTGCCGTCCTTCGCTGTTGCCGCCATTCTGGCCGTCGCCGCGGTCGCCGGTTTCGCCGGCATGATGGTGCCGCACCCGACCGTCGCTTTCTCCGGCACGCCGGCAGCGCTTACACCGGTCGATCCGGCCAAGGAACAGAAGAACTGGGAAGCCTATGGCAATACGTCTGGCGGCTCGCGCTTTGCCGCGCTCGATCAGATCACCCGCGACAACGTCAAGGACCTGACGGTTGCCTGGACCTACAATACTGGCGACACCCCGATCAGCCCCGGCGGCAACGGCGCGGAAGATCAACTGACGCCGCTGCAGGTCGGCGACCGCGTGTTCCTGTGCACGCCGCATAACAACGTCATCGCCATCGATGCCGATACGGGCAAGGAAATCTGGAAGAACGAGATCAACGCCAAGTCGTCCGTATGGATGCGTTGCCGCGGTCTTGCCTATTTCGATGCGACCCGTCCGCTCGTACAGCCGACGGCTGACGGCTCTACGCCGGTTACTGCCGCGACTGTTGCCGAAGGCGCGCTTTGCCAGCGCCGTATCCTGATGAACACGATCACGGCCGAGCTGATCGCGCTCGATGCCGATACCGGCGCATTCTGCCCGGATTTCGGCACCAACGGCCGCGTCGACCTTAAGGTCGGCCTGGGCGATGCCCCGGATCCGAGCTATGTCCTGACATCTGCGCCGACGCTTGCAGGCACCACCGTCGTGGTTGGCGGTCGTATCGCCGACAACGTTCAGGTGGACATGCCGGGCGGCGTCATGCGCGGTTTCGACGTCATCACCGGCCAGCTGCGCTGGGCTTTCGATCCGGGCAATCCTGCGATTACCGGCCTGCCGCCGGAAGGCCAGACCTATACGCGCTCGACGCCAAACGTCTGGGCTGCGATGTCCTATGACGCTCTTTCCAACACCGTGTTCATGCCGGTCGGCAGCCCGTCGGTGGACCTTTATGGCAAGACCCGCAGCGATCTCGACCACAAGTATGGTGCCTCCATGCTGGCGCTCGACGCCACGACTGGTCGTGAAAAATGGGTCTACCAGACCGTTCATAACGACCTGCAGGATTTCGACGTGCCGATGCAGCCGTCCTTCATCGATTTTTCGAAGGCGGATGGCACGACTGTTCCGGCTCTGGTGTTCGGCACCAAGGCAGGGCAGGTCTACGTGCTCGATCGCGCCACCGGCAAGCCGTTGACGCAGGTGGATGAGGTTCCGGTCAAGCCGGCCAATATTCCGAGCGAAAAATACTCTCCGACCCAGCCGATGTCGGTCGGCATGCCGCAGATCGGCGCCCAGACTCTGACCGAAAGCGACATGTGGGGTGCAACCCCGTTCGACCAGCTCCTATGCCGCATCGCCTTCAAGGGCATGCGTTATGACGGCGTGTTTACCGCGCCGGGCACCGATCTGGCCCTCAACTTCCCGGGTTCGCTCGGGGGCCTGAACTGGGGCGGTATCTCCACCGATCCGACCACCAACACCATCTTCCTCAACGACATGCGCCTGGGTCTCTGGGTGCAGATGACGGAAGCAGCACCGACCAATGCCGTTTCCAACGGCGGCGAAGCGGTCAATACCGGTATGGGCGTGGTGCCGATGAAGGGCACGCCCTATGCGGTGAACAAGAACCGTTTCTTGTCGGCACTTGGCATTCCGTGCCAGGAGCCGCCTTTCGGCTCGCTCACCGCCATCGACATGAAGACGCAGAAGATCAAGTGGCAGGTTCCGCTCGGCACCGTGCAGGATACCGGCCCGTTCGGCATCAAGATGGGCATTCCGATGCCGATCGGTATGCCGACCATCGGCGGTTCGCTTGCCACCCAGGGCGGCCTCGTGTTCTTCGCAGCCACCCAGGACTATTACCTGCGTGCCTTCGACTCGGCCACGGGCAAGGAAATCTGGAAGGCCCGCATGCCGGTTGGCAGCCAGGGTACTCCGATGACCTACAAGTCGCCGAAGACCGGCAAGCAGTATGTCGTCATTTCGGCTGGCGGCGCCCGCCAGTCGCCCGATCGCGGCGACTATGTGATCGCCTACGCTCTGCCGGATTAATTGATCCGAACTGCATCGAAATTGGAGCCGCGGCATGGAAACATGTTGCGGCTTTTTTCGTTTATGCAACCGAGCATCAGCTGTGGCTGACGTAAACGAGGGCTTTACAGACGTTCAATCCCGACTAGGTTGGTAGTGATATCGGACGCCGTGGGGACGGCGACCGGCTTTCCGAAATAGAGCAGGAGTTGGCCCTTGATCTATGACGTCGCTGTTGTCGGTTCCGGTTTTTCAGCCATTGCGCTGACGATCAATCTTCTGCGCCAGCTCGGCCCGGAGCGGTCGATTGCCATTATCGGCGATGATCCGGGTTTTGGTCGTGGTACTGCCTATCGTAGCGAATTCTACCTGCACCGGCTCAATGTACCGGCCGCGCGGATGAGCGCCTTTCCGGATGAACCTGACGATTTCCTCAACTGGCTGAAGGAAAAGGGGCGCAAACCGGTCGGTGATTATTTTGCCGCGCGCGGGGATTACGGGCTTTATCTCAGGGACAGGCTCGCCTCGCTGCTGCGCCGCCGGGATGATCGCGTCGCCGTCGATTTCATCAAGGCGAAGGCGACCGCCTGCATGATGCCCGGTGAGGCGGATGTCGAATTCCATCTCGACAATGACACGGTGCTGCGGGCAAGGCACGTTGCCCTCTGCCTCGGTGTCGGCAACGCGGAAATGCCGATCGCGTCCGATCTCGTTCCGGAAAAGATGCAGCGCCGCATCGTGCAGAACCCATGGCGGCTCGGCTGGCTCTCTTCGGTCAAACCCGATGACGATATCTGCATTCTGGGCTCCGGACTGACGATGGTCGATCAGGTCCTGTCGCTTCGATCCCACGGACATCGCGGCAAGATCCATGTGATCTCGCGCCGTGGGCTCGTTCCGCACCCGCACAGCACGATCAAGCCAGAACCGGTCGAACCCCGGCTGCCTGCGACAAGCCGCGAGATCAGCGAAATCCTCGCCGGCTTTCGGGCGCAGGTGCGCGAAGGAGCTGATTGGCGTGGGCTGATGGACGGCTTGCGGCATCGTACGCAGCATCTCTGGCAGGAACTGAATGATGCGCAACGATCCCGTTTCATGCGGCATGCGCTCGCTTGGTGGAATATCCACCGGCACCGGCTGGCCCCACCGGTCTGGTCGCGCTTCAAGCCGCTGATCGACGCCGGTACGGTGACGGTGCATGCCGGTTTCATTCGCGAGATCAGGGAGAGCGATGGCCGTATCGGCATCCGCTTTCGCAAACGCGGAACATCCGAGATGCATGAGATAGCCGTCGACTGGATCGTCAATTGCACGGGCATGGAACGCGCCGGCATCGCCCATTCGCCGCTGTTGCAGCAGATGCTGGAGACATCCGTGATCGGCATGGACAGGCTGGGTCTTGGCGTCAGCGTCGATGCCCGCTCGCGTATCTGTTGCCCGGATGGAACCGTGCGGCAGAGGCTCTATGCCGTCGGCGCGCTGACCGCGGGGCAATTCTGGGAGATCACCGCCGTGCCGGATATCCGCAACCAGGCGAAGAAGGTTGCGGAGGAGATCGCCGGGGAGTTGGCGGGCGGTGCCGAGGTGGGGCGCCGGCAGAGCGCCTGAGGTTGGCGGGGAGCCGCGCGCCTCTCTCAACCCTCATTCCTGTGCTTGTCACAGGAATCCAGCCAGCCCAAGTCCTTGAGCTGAAAAGACTCCTCTCGCCGCGCAGACGCGCGTCGGCTGGATCCCTGTGATAAGCACAGGGATGAGGGAGCGTCCAATTACGTCCGAGGCTTCAAATTCTCCGGGTCATAAAGCGGTTTGTAACCCACCGCCGCCACCTCGACCGGGAAATCCTCGTTGAAATAGTTCACGGTCAGCTTGCGCCCGACGTGGCAATAATCCCAGGGCAGATAGGCGAGCGCGATGTTCTTGCCGATGGTTGGGCCATAGGCGACCGACGTCGTGTAGGAGATGCGGCCGAGTTCGTCGACCAGCGTCTTGCCCGTCTCCAAATCCATCACCGGCATCGAGCCCACCGGGTAGCGCTTGACGCCGCTCGCATCGGTGTTGTCGGTCATCACCAGCGTGCAGAGCATGGCCGGCTGATTGGCGCGGGCCTTGTATTCCAGGTGCTTGGCCTTGCCGCGGAAATCGGCTTCCTTGACCTTGGGACGTGCGAGATCGGCCTCAATCAGATTGTACTGGGTCAGAAGATCGCCGTTCTGCAGGCGAAGCGATTTTTCCATGCGGCGGGAATTGGCATAGGTCTCGACGCCGAAGGCCATGACGCCGGTTGCGCGCAGGGCGTCCCAGACGGCGAGGCCGTCCTCGTATTTCATATGCAGTTCCCAGCCCTGTTCGCCGACATAGGAAATGCGGAAGGCGGTTACTGGCTTGCCGGCGATCTCGATCGGCTTGATGGCGGCGAAGGCGAAGTTCTCGATGTCGAGACCGGCGGGATCCGCCACCACCTTTTTCAGCGTATCGCGGGCATTCGGCCCCCAGATGCCGATGGTGATGAATTTTTCCGAGACGTCGGTAATGGTGACATCAAGGCCGCGGTCTTCGGCGATGCGCTTCATGTAGTGAAAATCGCGCGGGCCGGCATCGGCGCCGTTGACGAGGCGGCAGCTGTCCTCCATGCGGAACACCGTGAAATCGGCGCGCACCATGCCTTCGTCGTCGAGGAAGTGGGTATAGATACCCTTGCCGATATTGGCGTCACCACCGATCTTTGCGGCGCAGAGCCATTCCAGCAGCTCGACATGGTCCGGGCCTTCGATGTCGACCATATGGAAATGGGAAAGATTGACGATGCCGCAATCCTCGCTCATCGCCAGATGCTCGGCGTTCGACACGCGCCAGAAATGGCGGTTGTCCCATTCGTTCTCGCGTACCGGCACCCGGTTGCCGTATTTCTCCAGAAGATGGTCGTTGGCGGCATAGCCATGGGCCCGTTCCCATCCGCCAAGCTCCATGAAGTAACCGCCGAGTTCCTTCTCGCGCTCGTGGAAAGGAGACTTCTTGGCGCCGCGGCCGGTCGCGTAGGGTTCGCGCGGGTGGACGGCGGGGAAATAGATCTTTTGCGCGGCCTCGCGGGTGCGGCCCTCGATGAAGTCTTCGGTCAGTTGATGCGGGTAGAAGCGGGAATAGTCGATCGAGTTGTGGTCGACCTCAGTGCGGCCATCGGTCATCCAGTCGGCGATCAGCTTGCCGTAGCCGGGGCCGTCCTTGACCCAGATGGCGACGCAGTACCAGAGGCCGCGCACCTTCTGGCTTTCGCCGCAGGACGGGCCGCCGGCGGCGGAAACCTGCAGCAGGCCATTGAAGGAATGGCCTTCATTATAGCCTAGTTCGCCGAGGATCGGCGTCAGTTCCATGGCACGCTCAAGCGGCGTCAGGATCTGTTCCATGTCGAGATCACGCTGCGAGGGCGACAGGCGGGCCTCATGTTTTTCGAGGATGTCGCGCGGATGGCAGAGGCGTGGGTTGTCGGTCTCGTAATAACCCCACTCGATCTGGCCGCCCTCGGTCGTGTTCGGGTCGCCGGTGTCGCGCATATAGGCGGAATTGCCCTGGTCGCGCAGCAGCGGATAACCGATCTCCTTAGCCGTGCCGGCAAACTCGTTGAACGGGCCGAAGAAGGTCAGCGGATGATCGACCGGCATGACCGGCAAATCCTCTCCCACCATTTCGGCGATCAGCCGGCCCCAGATGCCGGCGCAGACGATGACATGATCGGCCATGATCGTGCCGCGATGGGTAACGACGCCCATGATGCGGCCGTTCTCGACGATCAGCGAGGTTGCCGGCGTATTGCCGAACACCTTCAGCTTGCCGGCCTTTTCGGCGGCATCGACCAGCTTGCCGGCAACCGTTTGGCTGCGAGGAATGACGAGGCCAGCATCGGGATCGAACATGCCGCCCTGGACCTGATCCTCCTCGATCAGCGGGAACATTTCCTTGATCTCGGCGGGGGAGACGTAATGGGCGCGGGTGCCGAAAGCCTTGGCGGAGGTCAGCTTGCGCTTGATCTCCTCCATCCAAAGGTCATCGCCGGTGCGGGCCACTTCCAGTCCGCCGATGCGGGCGTAGTGGCCCATCTTCTCGTAGAAATCGATCGAATATTGCGTGGTCCAGACCGAGAGATAGTCGTGGCTGGTCGTGTAGCAGAAATCCGAGGCATGGGCGGTCGAGCCGATATCGGTCGGGATGCCGGACTTGTCGATGCCGACGATGTTGTCCCAGCCGCGTTCCACCAGATGGTGGGCGATCGAAGCGCCGACGATGCCGCCCAGACCGATGATGACCACTTTTGCCTTCGATGGAAATTCTGCCATTGCCGTCTCCTGACTCTGCGGGGGAGATTAGCGACAGTTCGAGGCCCGGCCCAGTCGATATACGACACGGAAGGATGATCATCACGCCATCGGATCAAACCGCGTCAACCCGATCAATCACCTTCATCGGGAATGTTCAGAAGATGGCCGCAGGCCTTGCAATGCACCGCGTCGGTATCGTGCCGCTGCAGCCCGCATTCGGGGCAGGGGAAGCGCACCTTGGGCGGTCGGATGATCGCCTGCGCCAGCCGCACAAACAGCGAAATGCCGATGATCATTGTGAATACGGATGTCAGCTTGCCGAGCGTGCCGGGAAGCGTGATGTCGCCGAAGCCGGTGGTGGTGATGGTTGCGACGGTGAAATAAAGCGCGTCGACGAAACCTTCGCCGCCGGGGCGGTTGTAGAAGAAGCTCGTGTAGACGAAGCCCGTCACCATGAAGAGGAAAACGATGAAATTCAGGCAGGCGCGTGTCACGTCTTCCAGATGCAGGCAGCCGAAGCGTCGCATGACTTCTTTCAGAAGCGGGCTTCTGCCGATCGCCCAGATCCGCATGACGCGCAGAAAGGCGAAGTTGAAGAGCGTGTCGGGAAACAAGAGGGTCGCGAGGATGAAAAGGTCGACCCAGGTCATCGGCATTTTCAGGAAACGGCCGAGAGACGGTGCCGCAAGCGAGCGGGCGGCCAGTTCGGCCCCCACCCAGACGGCGATCATGTAGTCGATGATCAGATAGGACGGCCCGTCGCGTAGATAGGGGCCGAGCAGGAAAAAGGCGAGGATGCAGATATCCACGAAGGCAAGCAGCGCCTGCCACCGCAAGGCCCAGGTATCGCGGCCCCTGGCTATGCGGCGGATGGTTTCCCGCAGTGAAGCGATATCGAAACGGGACGTGTCTGGGGTGCCTTGAGAATCCATGCGGCGTAGATATTGGACCGCGCCCGGAGGTCAAGCACGTCTCCGTTGCGATGGATCAAGTTTGACCTTGAAAAGCGAAGTGTTTGTCGTGCTTAATCGGAGTGGGAGACAGCGCTTTGGGGGAAGCCGTGTTTTCCAGGGAGGCTGACTGCACGCGCTTTTTCAATGGGTTGAACCTTCATGGCCTACAAGACGACGATCGAGCAGACTGTCTTTCGCTTCGATGACCTGAAGACGCTTCTGGCGAAGGCGACGCCGGAACGCTCCGGTGACCAGCTGGCGGGCATTGCCGCTGAAGGTCCGGTCGAGCGACTGGCGGCGCAGATGACGCTGGCCGATCTGCCGTTGAAGGCGTTTCTCGGTGAGGAACTGATCTCGTCTGATGATGACGAGGTTTCCCGGCTGATCGCTGCGCGGCATGAGCCGGCAGCCTTTTCCGCAGTGTCCTCGCTCACCGTCGGCGAGTTTCGCGAGTGGCTGCTCAAACCCGAGACGACCCATGACCGGCTCGAAGCCGTTACCTGGGGCCTGACGCCGGAAATGGTTGCGGCCGTTTCGAAGATCATGCGGCTGCAGGACATGATTGCGGTTTCCGCCAAACGCCGCGTCGTCACCCGTTTCCGCAACACGATCGGGCTTGCGGGGCGGCTTTCCACCCGTAATCAGCCGAACCATCCGACAGACGACAGCCGGGGCATCATCGCGTCGGCCATCGACGGGTTGCTGATGGGATCGGGCGATGCCGTGATCGGCGTCAATCCGGCGACCGATGCGACAGATGACTATATCCGCATCGTCTCGCTGCTCGACGAATTGCGTGAAAAGCTTGCGATCCCGACCCAGACCTGCTGCCTCGGCCATGTGACGACGGCGATCCAGGCGATCGAGAAGGGCGCGCCGGTCGATCTCGTGTTCCAGTCGGTGGCCGGATCGGAAAAGGCCAATCGCGGTTTCGGCGTCGACCTTGCACTGTTGAAAGAAGCGCATGAGGCGGGGCGATCGCTGGGGCGCGGCATGCCGGGTGCGAACGTGATGTATTTCGAGACGGGGCAGGGTGCTGCACTTTCCGCCGATGCGCATTTCGGCGTTGACCAGCAGACGATGGAAGTGCGCGCCTATGCGGTTGCCCGCGAGTTCGATCCGCTGCTTGTCAACACCGTCGTCGGTTTCATCGGCCCGGAATATCTGTTCAACGGCAAGCAGATCATCCGCGCCGGGATCGAGGACCATTTCTGCGGCAAGCTGCTCGGCCTGCCGATGGGCGTCGACGTCTGTTACACCAACCACGCGGATGCCGATCAGGAAGACATGGATACGCTGCTGACTTTGCTCTGCGCGGCCAATGTCAATTTCGTCATCACCGTTCCCGGTGCCGACGACATCATGCTGAACTACCAGTCGCTGTCGCATCACGATGCCGTCTATTGCCGCGAGACGCTGAAACGGCCGCCGGCACCGGAGTTTGAACAATGGCTTTCCGAGATCGGGCTGACGGATCGCGACGGCGCGCTGATCGGAGAGCCGGCCGCCCTCTCCAACTATGTCCGCAGCAGCGCATTGATCGGAGCCTGACATGGCAAAGGTGATCGAACCCTCCGTTGCCGACAAGACGCTGGATCTGAAGGAAATGACTGATGCGCGCGTTTCGCTCGGCCGCCATGGCGCGGGGCTTCCGACACAGGCGCAGCTCTCCTTCCTGCTCGATCATGCGCGGGCGCGCGAAGCGGTTTGGACGAGCGTTGATCGGGCCTCGCTGATCGATCGCCTCAACCGCATCGGCCTTGCGGTGATCGGCGTCGACAGCATGGCTCCTGACCGCAGCATCTATGTCCGGCGGCCGGATCTCGGGCGGCTGCTCGCTCCGGAATCGACCGAACGGCTGAAACAGGCAGGGACGGCCAAGGGCTATGACGTGGCGATCGTGGTGGCCGACGGCCTGTCGTCCAGTGCGGTGGATCTCAATGCCGTGCCGCTGATCGAGGCGCTGGTGCCGAAGCTTGCGGGTTTGAACCTTTCGGCGGCGCCGATCGTGATGGCCAATCAGGCAAGGGTCGCGCTCGGCGATCCCGCCGGCGAAGCGCTCGGCGCAAAACTGACGATCGTGCTTGTCGGGGAACGTCCGGGGCTTTCCGCCGCAGACAGTCTCGGGGCCTATATCACCTATGGTCCGAAGTCGGGGAACCCGGATTCCGGCCGCAACTGCGTCTCCAATATCCGCGATGGCGGTCTGCCGATCCGTGAAGCTGCAGAGGCCATTGCCGCGCTGGTCAGAGACATGATGAAGACCCGCGTCAGCGGCGTGGCGCTGAAAGCGGCCGTAGCAAAGCTGCCGGCTTCGAAGGTCTAGCTGCCGTTATCACGCGGTCAGCGGCACCGCTTCCTCTTCGTCCATGGCGAGCGGCAGCCTGACCTCTACGATCGCGCCTTGTCCGTCTGTCCGGTCTCGGATCGAGATCGTGCCGCTATGCGCCATCATGATCGACCGGCACATGGCAAGGCCGAGCCCCATGCCGTTCGGCTTGGTCGTATTAAATGGCTTGAACAGGGTTTCCGGCGCCGATGATCCAAGGCCTGCGCCGCTATCGGCAAAACGTATGTTGATACCGTCTTCAGCAAGGCGGCTCTGGATCGTGAGTGTGCGAGGGGCTGTCGTTTCCATCGCATGCATGGCGTTGGATATCACGTTCAGGAAAACCTGCTGCAGGAGAACCCGGTCGCCACGAACCGTCCCACCTTGCGCCATCAGCGACAGGTTCACCAGCACGCCATCGGCTGCAAGTTCCTTCTGCTTCAGCTGCACCGCATCGGCGATGGCGGCATCGACCGTGACCTCAGCGTTTTCCGATTTCGACTTGCCAAGCAGCATCCGCACGCGCTTGACCACCTGGGCAGCATGTTCGGTTGCTGCAACGGCATCCTGCAGGGCTAGCTTCGCCTCATCGATATCCGGCGGCTGCCGATTCAGCCAGCGGGTGCCGGCCTGCACGAAGGTCATGATAGCCGAAAGCGGCTGGTTGACCTCATGCGCAATCGAGGCCGAGATTTCACCGATCATCGCGGCGCGGGACGCCTGTTCCAGTTCCTGCCGCGACGTCTCCAGCGCTTCCTGGAACTGGTGCCGCTCGGTCATGTCGACGATGCTGGCCTGTATGCGGTCGAGGCCGGAACCGTCCTTCGGAAAGCTGAGGGCGACAAGGATCGGGATCAGTCTGCCGTCCCGTCTGCGTACGGTGGTTTCCGACTGGAATTCGGTCTGGCCTTCGAAAATGCCCGCGAGAAAATGCGCGAAACCGCCATCGTTGTCGGGAAGAAAATCGTCGAGTGTGCGGAAGAACTCATCCTTGGAGGGAACGTCCATCAGCTTCAGCGCGGTCTGGTTGACGTCGGTGATCCGAACTGCCTTGCGCATTCTGACGACAAAATCGTGATTGTCTGCGAGATACGGTCGTATATCGACGATTCCACGTTGGCGCAGCTTTTCGAGCTCGGCCTTCACCAAGCGGAAATCGTTCTCCCAGATTGCAACGGCCAGCGTTTCGAAAATCGTACGGTAGCGGTGCTCGCTCTCCTTAAGGGCTGCCTCGTCTCCAACGCGGCGCAGAAGGAGAAGCGTCGTCACGATGTTCGCGGCGAGGCTGAAGAGGAGCCGCAATGTCGCTTGGGATTCCAGATTATGCGCATGTGAAGCGGCGAAGCTTATGAGGGTGAGGATTGCGCAGATTGTGGAAGTTCTGCGAATAGCTTTTTTGCTGCCAAGGTCACCTGCCAGCACGATCACAAGCACGTAGAGCACGGCAACCGCACTTGCCAGCGTCGTGAACGTGTCTATGGCGAATATGGCGAGCCCGGAAGCGATACCGAAAGCTACGCGATATCTGTTGCCGGCTGCCATACCTGGCCGGTTCCCGGATTGCCGCATCCAATTCGTCATGTCGCCCTGCAAGCCCAATCCCCTTGATCGACAATTCGTGCCTGATCGTTATTGCCCCATTCTTGCGACAGACTATCGGAGAATTGCATGATATGCTTCTCTGAAATAATCCTGAATTGTCCAAAATTACCCAACCGGCTCGTTTGGGTTGCCGTCGAAATGCAGGCTGCACTGCTCGCGCAGATGGTTTTGTCCAAGTCGCGCGCAGGGCAGGGCGATATTGTCTCACCCGTGGAACACAAACATCGTAACCTCATTTGTCAGAGTGGCGGCGTGGGTGTTCGCAGCAAAATTGGAGGCATGACATGACGAACAAGCGTCAAGACGCGGAAGACGTTCTGCGTGACGGTCTCGAAAGCCTGCCCGAACCGCTCGATCTCGTCATTGCGAGAGCGCCCGCGGCCCATGTCGAGACCGATGAGGATGTCGACGAGGCGTTGCGCGAGACGTTTCCCGCAAGCGATCCGCCGGCGTCGTTCAGAACCGCATAATTCAAATCTCAATGAAGGATATGATCATGGAACAGTCCGTCAAATCTCGCCGCTCGGCAGATCTCAAGACCCCGACAGGTCTTGGCGCCGAGGCAACCAAGGACATTTCCGGCGGTGCCAACGCGCTGCTCGCCGATGTCTTTGCGCTTTACCTCAAGACCAAGAATTTCCATTGGCATATGTCGGGTGTGCATTTCCGCGATTTCCACCTGATGCTGGACGACCATGGCGATGAGTTGCTGGCGATGACCGACCCGCTGGCCGAGCGCGTCCGCAAGATCGGCGGCAACACGCTGCGCTCGATCGGCGACATTTCCCGCAAGCAGCGGATTGAGGATAACGACGCCGATTTCGTCCACCCGCATGAAATGCTGGCGGAACTGCGTGAAGACAATGCGGCTCTCATCGCCAGCATGCGCGAACTGCATGATGTTTGTGACGAACATAACGATGTCGGCACAGCCAGCCTCTTGGAAAACTGGATCGACGAGTCCGAAAAGCGCGCCTGGTTCCTGTTCGAGATACTGCGCGACACCAACAAGTAACATGCCATTCGCCGGCATCCGTATTGCGGATGCCGGCCTTTCGTTGATAAAATCCGCGATTATCGGTTGATGTCGTGACGGGGAGCTTTGCATGCCTGATCTTCCTGTCGATCCCACCGACCCGTGGATACGCCCGGCCCAGACCTTTCCTTCACTGACCGACGAGATGATCGAACGCATCCGTCCTTACGGCACGGAGCAGCTTGTTGCGGAAGATACCTATGTCTTCCGCCGAGGCGATCATTCGATCGATTTCCTTCTGGTTCTGGATGGTGAATTGCAGATGTTCGCCGACGATCCGATCCAGGGGCGGCATCATCTCTATAGCTACAAACGAGGCCAGTTCAGCGGTGAACAGAACATGTTCACCCACCGCAGCATTCTGCTGTCGGGTCTTTGTCTCGCCGGCTCGCGGGTTATCCGTGTCTGCCACGAGAGGTTCCGTGCGCTGATCACCGGAGAGCCCGATATCGGCGAGACGATCATCCGCTCCTATATCCTTCGCCGCGCCGGTTTCGTGCGCCACGCGACCGGTGGCGGCATTCTCATCGGGCATAGGGAAAGCGGCGATCTGTTGGGCGTCCAGCGGTTCCTCATCCGCAATCTCTATCCCGTCACGATCATGGGCGTGAATGATGCGGATGCACCCTCCGTAATGCAGCGGTTCGGGATCGGCGCGAATGATCTTCCGGCCCTGATCACGCCGGATCACGGCGTTCTCAAGCAGCCGTCGAATGAGATACTGGCCGACGAACTGGGGCTTTTCGAACCGCCGGAAGATGATGCGCTTTATGACGTCGTGGTTCTTGGTGCAGGACCGGCCGGGCTTGCATCGGCGGTCTATGCCGCATCGGAAGGGCTGAAGACACTGGTCATCGAAACCATGGCGCCGGGCGGCCAGGCCGGCACGTCGTCGAAGATCGAGAATTATCTCGGGTTCCCGACCGGTATTTCCGGGCTGGCGCTTGCGGGGCGCGCCCATATCCAGGCGCAGAAATTTGGCGCACGGCTTTGCGTGTCACGAAGTGCCGCATCACTCGATTGCTCAAACTCGCCTTATGCGGTGGGCCTGAGCGATGGCCGTTCGGTCAGCACGAAGACTGTCGTGGTTGCGACCGGCGCGCGTTATCGCAAGCTCGATATTCCCGATTATGCAAGGTTCGAAGGCCGCGGCATCCAGTATGCGGCAACCGCGATGGAAGGCCAGATTTGCTCGGGTCAGGAAGTCGTCATTGTCGGCGGCGGCAATTCGGCAGGGCAGGCGGCGGTGTTTCTTTCCCGAACTGCGCGTCACGTGCATATGCTGGTGCGCAGCAGAATTTCCGCGACCATGTCCGACTATCTCGTGCAACGTATCAAGAGCTCGCCGCACATCACCCTTTGCGAGGGATGCGAGATTACCGAGCTCGCCGGAGAACACGGGTTGGAAGCCGTGACCTGGATCGATCGCACGAGTGGGGAGACGTCACGCTGCAATGCCTCCAACCTGTTCGTGATGATCGGGGCGGACCCCAATACCGACTGGCTCGACGGATGCCTGGAACTCGACCGGCAAGGCTTCGTCTGTACCGGTCTGTCGTCGGACGACATGACACGGCATCCCTATGCCGCCAGCAAGCCGGGCATTTTTGCCGTGGGTGACGTGCGGGCCGGTTCCGTCAAGCGCGTGGCATCGGCCGTGGGTGAGGGATCGGTTGTCGTCGCCGCGATCCATCAATACCTCGCAGCGGCTCATTGAACCGCTGCTCTCTCTTTTGAAATTTTCAGACGTAACGCGGGATCGGGCCGACCTGCGGTGTCTGGTCGGGCAGATCGACGATCTCTTCGTCGATATAGCACCATCCCCAGCCTTCCGGCGGATCGTAGCCTTCGATGATCGGGTGGCGCGTGTGCCTGAAATGGGCTGTCGCATGCTTGCCTTCCGATTGGTCACAGCAGCCCACATGGCCGCATTCGCGGCATAGCCTCAGATGAACCCAGGTCATGCCAAGCTCCAGACATTCCTCGCAACCGCGGGTCTTCGGCGTTACTTTTCTGATGAAGTTATGATGCGTGCACATGCGCTGCTTCCTTGAGTGTTCAGGTTGCCGGCTGCGTTGCCTTTTCGATGCAGTCGATGAGGATATCGACCTTGAAAGGTTTTGGCAGGACGCAAGTGTCCTTGCCCAGATTAAGCCGCCCGACCTCTTCGGCAAAGGCGGTGACGAAGATGAACGGAACCTCGCTTCCGCGCGCTGAAAGCGTCTGGAAGAGGTCGATACCGCTCATGCCATCCATATGTACATCGGAGACGATGCACGAACAGTCGGCTGCTGCTGTGGTGGCGAGGAACGCTTCTGCGGATTCAAAGCTGCGCGCTTCGTAACCGAGTGATCGCAAAAGGCCGCTCATCCCGCGACGGATGTTCTCTTCGTCGTCGATGATGGCAATGATGACAGGCGCTTTCAACGGGTATGAACCAATCTCCGGGAAATCCCGGTCTTTCTCTTTCCCTGTAATATGCGCCTCTGAGCCAAGGGTTTAAATTATACGGGGGTTTATTCGGCTCATTCCAAAGCGTTTCGCGATCCTTCAGATATGTTCCAAACGCTTTGATCTTTGTTTTATCGCATTTCTTTGACGCAAAACCGCTTCGCATTTTGCGCGAGATACTTACCGGTGCGACAAGCCGAGTAGCTCTGCCATCTTCACAAGATCAGCGAAGGTTTTCGCGCTCATCTTGCGACTTACCTTGCCGCGATGGATCTTCACGGTGATCTCGCTCAGGCCCAGTTCGCCGGCGATTTGCTTATTCATAAGCCCGGCCGTCGCCATCGCCATGATCTGCTGCTCGCGCGGGGAAAGCTGTGTGTAGCGGGATTTGAGGTCGGCCTCGGTTTTGCTGGAGCCAAGGAATTCCTGGTGCTTCAGCACGGCCGAGGCGACGGAATCGAGAATGTCCTGATCCCGGAACGGCTTGGAGAGAAAGTCGGCGGCTCCAGCCTTCATGGCGCGCACCGTCATCGGGATATCGCCATGGGCGGTAACGAATATGATCGGAACGACAATGCCGCGATCGGTGAGTTTCTGCTGGAAATCCAGTCCGCTGGTGAAGGGAAGCCGGATATCGAGGATCAGGCAGCTGGCCTGCGGAAGGCAATCGTCCTCATAGAGGTCGAGCGCGGTCGCAAATGTCCGCACGCGGTAACCGACGGAGCGAAGCAGAGTGTCGAGTGCCTGCCGGATCAGCGGCTCGTCATCGACAACCAGAATGATTGGGCTTTCCGTCATATCCTCAATTCATTGAAATTGCCGTGATTCAAGCTCAAACCGACCCTACGCGGCAGCTTCCGCCAAGGGCAATCATACCCGAGTATATGACGCTAAAACCCATGGGTGCGAAAACTGACTGACTGTAGAATATCCGATTGGCGGCGGTCATCTCAATATGGACTGGTGAAAATTCAACAGACCCACAGGAGAGCGCAGATGTCCGCCACCGCAGCTGTTGTCGCCCGTCAGATCAACCCGCTCGATATGAGCACCATCTATGCCGATCTCGCAGGCCTATATCCCGAAAATCCCTTTTCCATCGATGCCAGGATTGCTGAACGCCAACCTGGCAAATTGCGGCTTGTCGAGCCGGTCGCTTCACGCGAGCCGGAGAAGCAGGTTGCCACCGGCGGCCTTGCCCCATGGCAGGTGAAGAAGGTGAAGCTATATATTGACGAGCGCATTTCCCATGGCATTCCGCTCGACGAACTCGCCCAGCAGGTTCGGTTGAGCACAAGCTACTTTTCCGCTGCATTCAAGGCGACGTTCGGTGTCCCCCCGCACAATTATGTCGTTTCCCGCCGTGTCGAGCATGCCAAGCAGCGGATGATGACCACCAATGCGCCGCTTTGTGAGATCGCGCTCGATTGCGGACTGGCCGATCAGTCGCATCTGTCTCGTGTCTTCCGCCGGGTGACCGGCACGACGCCCAGTGCATGGCGCCGTTATTTTTCCCGTCCGGACGGTGCCGTCGCGCTGCAATAGGCGACTGCATGCCGTGCCGTGTCGAGGCGCTGCAGGCGGCCCCCTCAGGCCTGCGGCGTCTCGATTTGAGGCGAGTGATGATGCAAGCATATCACGGTGGCCCAGCATTTTCGAAGATTGTATCAGAATGGGGAACTACTTTGCTCTGATTGCGTTAGGCGGCCGGACGGAACGGTGACGGCGGTAGGTCGAAGCCTGAAACTGGATGCGGGAGCTCTTGTCTTCCTGCCGCATCCGATAGGACGGACCATGGCGGATGACGCATCAATTCAATTGCTTCTGGTCGAAGACGACCATCTTCTGCGGCTCGATGCCGAGGAGTTGTTGATCGAAAACGGCTTCGAGGTTGCGTCCTTCGCTTCTGCCGAGGAGGCAATTGCCGCGCTCGATGCGGACGCCACGCAGTTCTCCGGCGTGATCACCGATATCCGCCTTGGCAAAGGCGCGAGTGGCTGGCAGGTCGGACGCCACGCCCGGCAGTGTCAGTCGAACATCCCTGTCGTCTACGTGACTGCCGACAGCGCGTCCGAATGGACCTCGCATGGCGTGCCCAACAGCGTGCTGATCCAGAAGCCTTTCGTGCCGGCACAGCTGATCTCCGCTATCAGCGGGCTTCTCAACGATGCCGGCATGGCGAATGCGGTGTGATTGGCGCTAGTTTTTGCCGGGACGCTTGCTGATGATTTCGGCCATGACGCAGAGCAATTCGAACATCACGGTTATACCGAGGAAGGCGGTTGCTCCGCTCGTGTCGAATGGCGGCGAGACTTCCACCATGTCGGCGCCGACGATATTCAGCCCGCGCAATTCGCGCACGACCTGCAATGCCTGATAGCTGTTCGGGCCGCCGATCTCCGGCGTGCCGGTTCCGGGCGCAAAGGCTGGGTCGATGAAATCGATATCGTAACTGACATAGGTTTCGCCCGAGCCGACAATTTCCCTTGCCTCCGTCATCACGTCCTCGACGCCGCGGGCGTGAAACTCCTCGATCGGGATGACGCGAATACCGACGGCATCGGCAAAGTCACGGTCCTCGAAATCGTAGGCCGGGCCGCGGATGCCGATCATGCAGACGCGTTTCGGATCGAGCAGTCCTTCTTCGACTGCGCGGCGGAAGGGCGTGCCGTGGGTATATTTGAAGCCGCCGAAATAGGAGTGGAAGAGGTCTGTGTGGCTGTCGAAATGGATCATGCCCAATGGCCTGTCGCGGCCGAGCGAGCGCAGGATCGGTAGTGAAGACAGGTGATCGCCGCCTGCCGTCAGCGGCATGATGCCGGCCGTCTTCACCCGATCGTAAAAGGCGGTGATGCGCTGCATCGAGTCCTCGACATCGGCCGGGTTCGGCCCGACATCACCAAGATCGGCGCAGTTTGCAAGATCGTAGGGTCTGATGCGCGTTGCGCCGTTTTCATGCCGCACCATGCTGGAGAGATCGCGCAATTGGCGCGGGGCATGGCGGGGGCCGGGCCGGTTGGTCGTACCGCCATCCCACGGCACGCCGATCAGGCCGATATCGACCTGGCTCAAACGTTCGTCGTCCAATGCGATATGCGGCAGGCGCATGAAGGTGGCGATGCCGGCAAAGCGCGGCAGATCAACGCCCGAGATCGGGCGGAAGTCGGAATTGGTCATCGGTTCCCCGGCGGCTTTGCCGCTCATCTTGTGCGAATGGTCGGGCCGGGCGTGAAGCTCCGGCCCCAGTTTTTGGCAGTTAGCCAAAAACTTTGGTCAGCGCCTTGTCGATCGCACCGGTGATCTGGTCGATTTCGGCTGAATTGATGATCAGCGGCGGGCTCATGCAGAGCGTGTTGTTGAGGCCGGGAACCGAACGGTTGGTGGCGCCGATGATGACGCCCTGCGCCAGGCAATCGGCGGTGACTGCCTGGACCATCTTTTCCGGTGCCGGTTCCTTGGTCGCGCGGTCCATGACCAGTTCGGCGCCGCAGAACAGGCCTAGGCCGCGCACATCACCGATCACCTGATGGCGGCTCTGCAATTCGCGCAGGTTGTTCATCAGCCGCTCACCCATTTTGAGGGTGTTTTCGAGCAGGCCTTCATCCTCGATGATCCGCATGTTTTCCAGCGCTGCAGCAGGTCCCGAGGTGCAGCCGCCGAAGGTGGAGATGTCGCGGAAATAGGACATCGGATCGGTCGGGTCGTCCTTGAACAGTTCGAAGACCTTTTCGGTCGTCACCGTGCAGGAGATCGCGGCGTAACCGGAGGCGACGCCTTTGGCCATGGTGACGAAATCGGGCTCGATGCCGTAATGCTGGTAACCGAACCACTTGCCGGTGCGGCCCATGCCGCAGACGACTTCGTCGATATGCAGCAGAACATCGTATTTGCGGCAGATTTCCTGGACGCGTTCCCAATAGCCCTTGGGCGGCGTGATGACGCCGCCGCCGGCGGTTACCGGTTCAAGGCAGAGAAGACCGATGGTTTCCGGGCCTTCGCGCAGGATCACGTCCTCGATCGCGTTGGCTGCGCGGATGCCGTAATCTTCGACGTCACCCCACTGGCTGCGATATTCGAGGCAATGCGGCACCTCGACGAAACCTTCCGGCATCGGGCCATATTGCTCGCGACGTTCCTTCTGGCCGGCTGCGGCCAGCGTGCCGAGCGTCGTGCCGTGGTAATCGCGATCGCGGTAGAGGATCTTGTACTTACCGCCATTGTGCTTCCGGTGCGCGATCTGGCGCACCATTTTGAACACCTTCTCGTTCGCTTCCGAACCGGAGTTCGAATAATAGACGCGGGTCATGCCCGGCATCTTTTCGATCAGCTTTTCGGCGAAAAGCGCTGCCGGAACGTTGCCCGCTGCGCCGGCGAAATAGTTGAGCTTCACCAACTGGTCGCGTACCGCATCGGCGATCGAGGTCCGGCCGTAACCGACATTGACGGTCCAGACGGCACCGGCGACCGCATCGAGATATTCCTTGCCGGTCGCATCCCAGACGCGGGTGCCTTTTCCCTCGACATAGATCTTCGGGTCGACGCTTTCATACTGCTTGTGCTGGGAGAGATGGTGCCAGACATGGGCGCGGTCGGCCTCGATAACGGCCTGGATGTCGTTCGGACGGGAAGCGACGTTCATGATGTTCCTCTTTCTTGCTTTATATGCCGTCCAGCCCTTTCCTCGGAGCATGGCGACGTTTCTTGGCGCCCATGAAAGATCCCT
This sequence comes from Aliirhizobium wenxiniae, assembly GCF_014201355.1. Classification (GTDB taxonomy): domain Bacteria; phylum Pseudomonadota; class Alphaproteobacteria; order Rhizobiales; family Rhizobiaceae; genus Neorhizobium; species Neorhizobium wenxiniae. The sequence continues at coordinate 1,579,774 of NZ_JACHEG010000001.1, read as the reverse complement.
TCGCGCCTCATGTCAAAGGATTTGCGCGGGAATTTTGCGAAAGCGGTTGTGGCGTTTGAAAGCGGACCAGCGGAGGCGTGAAATACGCGGCAATATTATTAGCTCAGCGTACTTTAGAGGCCGCAAACGGCTTTCGATCCCGGTGCAATTCCCTTAGAAATACAGGCTCTTGGGAAATTCTGGGAGGAAACATGAAGATCACCAAGCTGGAGACGGTGCGTGTCGCCGAGCGGAGCAACCTGCTCTGGGTTCTGGTTCACACCGATGAGGGCATTACCGGACTGGGGGAGACCTTTTTCGGTGCCGAAACGGTGGAAAGCTACATCCACGAATATGTCGCCCCGCGTGTTATCGGCCGCGATCCCCTGGCGATCGATCTTCTGGCACAGGAACTGGTCGGTTATGTCGGCTTTCGTTCGTCCGGCGCCGAGGTACGCGGCAATTCCGCCTTCGACATCGCGCTGTGGGACATCTTTGGCAAAGTGACCGGCCAGCCGATCGCGCAGCTGCTTGGCGGTTTTTCCCGCAAGGAAATCCGCACCTACAATACCTGCGCCGGCACCGAATATATCAAGAAGGCGACCGGGCAGACGACGGCCAATTACGGGCTTTCGACCGGCAAGGACTATGACGACCTGAACGGCTTCCTACACCGCGCCGACGAACTGGCGGAATCGCTGCTCTCCGAAGGGATCACGGCGATGAAGATCTGGCCGTTCGACCAGGCGGCGGAAAAGACCAAGGGCCAGTATATCTCGTCTGCCGATCTGAAGGCGGCGCTCGAACCCTTCGAGAAAATCCGCAAGGCGGTCGGCGACAGAATAGATATCATGGTCGAGTTCCACTCCATGTGGCAGCTTTTGCCGGCGATGCAGATCGCCAAGGCTTTGACGCCTTACAACACCTTCTGGCATGAAGACCCGATTAAGATGGACAGCCTGTCCAGCCTGAAACGTTATGCCGAGGTCTCGCCCGCGCCGATCTCCGCGTCGGAAACGCTCGCCACGCGCTGGGGCTTTCGCGATTATCTGGAAACCGGCGCTGCCGGCATCGTCATGCTCGACATTTCATGGTGCGGCGGCCTGTCTGAATCGCGCAAGATTGCCTCGATGGCGGAAGCCTGGCACCTGCCGGTCGCGCCGCATGATTGTACCGGCCCGGTCGTGCTCTGCGCCTCGACGCATCTTTCGCTGAATGCTCCCAACGCGCTGGTGCAGGAAAGCGTGCGTGCCTTCTACAATACCTGGTATCGCGATCTGGTGACGGCGCTTCCCGAGGTGAAAAACGGTATGATCACGGTTCCGCCCGGTCCGGGGCTCGGGATGGAACTCAATCCCGAGCTTGAAAAAGCCTTCACCGTTAGCCGTCGGTTCTCCGACGCCTCGTCCATCTGAGGAGACCAGCCATGCAGATTTCCTCTACGGCAGCCTTGCGCGGCGCATCGGTGGCCGGTCCGGCAATCATGTTGCTCGGCATGCTGATGTTCGCGCTCAATGACACGATGGGCAAATGGTTGGTCGCCAGCTACGGGCTAGGGCAGGTCGTGCTTCTTCGTAGCCTTGCCGCACTCGTCATCCTCGTTCCGATGGTCTGGATGGCCGGGTTACCGGCACTGACGAAAGCCGAGCGGCCGTGGATGCAGCTTGCCCGCGTGGTCTGCTCGACGGCGGAAGTGTTCTGCTTCTATTACGCCGTCATGTATCTGCCGCTTGCCGATGTGATGACCTACTGGCTGGCCGCACCGATCTATGTCGCGGCGCTTTCGCCGCTGCTTCTGGGCGACACGGTTGGCTGGCGGCGCTGGACGGCAATTGCCATCGGCTTTGTCGGCGTCATCATTACGCTTGAACCGTCAGCCGCGATGTTCACCGCGCCCGCGGTGATCTCGATCATCGGCAGTGCTGCCTTCGCCTTCATGATGATCTCAGGGCGTTTTCTGCGCGGAACACCGGATACGACGCTGGTCTTCTTTCAGGTGACGGGGGCGGGGCTCGCGGGGCTGGCGTTTGCCCCCTTCGACTGGTCACCGATCCAGTCCGGCTTCGATCTCGGCCTGCTGGCACTGCTCGGCATCGTCGCCATGGCAGCGCATATGCTGGTCAACCGGGCGCTGAAGATCTCGGATGCGGCAACGGTCGCGCCGCTTCAATATACGCTTCTGCTTTGGGCGGTGATCTTCGGCTTCCTGTTCTTCGGCGACGTGCCGCGGCTGACCATGCTCATCGGTGCCGCGTTGATCGTCGCTTCCGGCCTGTTCATCTTCATCCGCGAACAGATGCTGAAGAAGCGGGAAAGCGTACTTCCGGCGGTGCCCGAATAAAAAAGAAGCCCGCACCGGCGGGGTGCGGGCTTCACTCGCGACAGTTGATCCGGGGAGTGTATCCGGATCAGTTGCCGCGGATGGTTTTCAGCTCGGCGAGAATGCCGTCGACAACGTCGGCGCCGATCTGAGCCTTGTGCTTTTCATAAACGACCATCGACTTTTCGCGGATGCGGGTCTGCTCTTCCGGCGAAAGCTGGTTCACTTCGAGACCGGCCGCCTTGATCTTTTCCAGTGACTTCTTGTTCAGGTCGGCAATGACCTGACGCTCGACATCACGACCGACGACCGCACATTCGCGCAGTGCTGCCTGCTCTTCCGGCGCATAGGTGTTGAAGATCGCCTTGGAGAAGAGGAAGAGGAACGGCGTGTAGGCGTGGTTCGTCTCGGTGATGTATTTCTGCACTTCGAAGAACTTCGACGTGTCGATCGTCACATAGGGGTTTTCCTGCGCGTCGATCGCCTTGGTTTCCAGCGCAGAATAGACTTCACCGAAGGCCATCGGGGTGGCGTTGGCGCCGAGGTTCTGGAACGTGTCGAGGAAGATGTTGTTCTGCATGACGCGGACCTTGAGGCCCGAGAAGTCTTCCCACTTGGTTACCGGATGCTGCGAGTTGGACAGGTTGCGGAAACCGTTTTCCCAATAGGCGAGATTGACGAGGCCAGCTGCGTCGAGCTTCTGGTTCATCGAGTCGCCGAACTTGCCATCGAGAACCTTGTAGGCTTCGGCAGGGCTCGCGAACAGGAACGGCAGGTCAAACACGCCGAGCGCCGGGATGATGCCGACGAGCGGCGAGGACGAGGTAACAACGGCTTCCTGGACGCCGGAACGCAGCGCCTGGGTTGCCTGAAGGTCGCCGCCGAGCGCGCCGCCCCAGAAGGCGGTCAGCTTCAGCTTGCCGCCCGATTTCTGGTCGAGGCATTCCTGCATGGCCTTGATGCCGTTGCCGACCGGGTGATCTGCATTGATGCCGTTCGAGACGCGGATATTGCGGCTGCTGAATTCGGCGAAGGCCGGAGCCGAGCCGGAGACGGCAATAGCCAGCGCGGTTGTTGCGAAAAGTAGTTTCTTCATAGTCAGTCCTCCCAGTTGAACTTCGAATTGAAAAGGTTGTTTGTCAGGCCGTCAATGCAACCATCGTGCGGGTACGATCACGAGATCGGGAAACAGCACGAGCAGGAAAAGCACGATGGTCTGTGCAAGCAGGAACGGCCATACCCCGGCCGTTACCTTGCCAAGCGGTATCCTCCCGACACCGCTGACAACGTTGAGAACAATCCCGACCGGCGGCGTGATGAGGCCGATCGAGTTGTTGATGATGAACAGAACGCCGAAGTAGACCGGATCGATGCCTGCCTGCTTGATGATCGGCATCAGCACCGGCGTCAGGATCAGAATGGTCGGCGTCAGGTCGAGGGCGGTGCCGACGACGAGAACGAGGATCATGATGACGAACATCAGCAGCATCGGCCGGTCGATCAGCGGTTCGATATAGCTGGCGATTTCAGCCGGAATGTTGGCCGCGGTTATCAGCCATGCCGATACGAGTGCGGCGCAGACCAGGAACATGATGACCGCGGTCGTCTTGGCCGCCTGAAGGATGACGCGGGGCAGGTCACGCGGCTTGAGTTCGCGGTAGATGACCATGCCGACGAACATCGCATAGGCTGCAGCCACGACAGCGGCTTCCGTCGGTGTGACGACGCCAGCCTTGATGCCGCCGAGAATGATGACCGGCATGCCGAGCGCCCAGAGCGCGCGACCCGTCGCGTTGAGACGTTCCCTGTAAGTGGTCTTGGGCAGCGCCTGCACATTGTCCTTGCGGGCAACGATCAGCCAGGTGATGACCAGCGACAGGCCCATCAGGATGCCGGGGAAAATGCCTGCCATGAAGAGCTGGGTGATCGAGACGTTGGCGGCGACACCGAAGACGATGAAGGCCATGGACGGCGGGATGACCGGGGCGATGATGCCCCCGGCAGCGATCAGGCCGCCCGAGCGCGGGATGTTGTAACCGGCCTTCGCCATCATCGGGATCAGGATTGCTGCCAGCGCTGCGGTATCGGCCGCTGCCGAACCGGAGATCGACGCCATGATGAGGGCTGCGACAATCGCCACGATGCCGAGGCCGCCGCGGATATGACCGACACAGGCGATGGCGAAATCGATGATACGCTTCGACAGGCCACCGGAATTCATCAGTTCGCCGGCGAGGATGAAGAAGGGAATGGCGAGCAGGGTGAAGGTATCAGCACCCGCGATCATGTTCTGGGCGATGATCTGGCTGTTGAACATGCCCATGTACCACATGAGCACGACGCCGCAGAACATCAGCGAGAAGGCAACCGGCACGCCGATCGCCATGGCTCCGAGCAGGGAGCCGACAAAGACGAAAAGTGTCATATCAGGTGCGCTCCGCCATCTGTTCAATCGTCAGGTTCTCGCCGGTGAAGGCGGCGATCTCATCCTCGGTCACACGACCGGTCACGAGGCGGAAAAGACGTTCGAGCGAAATCAGCACGCAGCCGGCGCCGGTGAAGAAACCGACACCATAGACCCAGCCCATGGAGAGGCCGGTAACGGGGGCCGCCATGCTGGTGTTGATCGGCAACTGTACCCAGGTGCCCCAGAAGAAAATGGCGGAACAGCCGATGATCACTAGATTGCTGAGGATCATGCAGGCGATGCGGCCCTTGCGGCCGAGCATGGCCACCAGGGATTCCACGCCCAGATGCGAGTGTTCGCGGAATGCGACGACGGCGCCGATGAAGGTGAGCCAGACGAAGAAGTAGCGCGACAGTTCGTCGGAGACGTTGAGGCCCGAATTGAAGCCGTAACGCAGTACGACATTGCCGAACACCATCAGGGCCATGCCTGCCAGAAGCAGGATGAGCAGGATCTCAAGGAACCTGTAAAATAGATCGATAATCTTTTGCATTTGCTCCTCCCTGATGCTCCTACAAAAGACCGCGCGTGGCCAGGTTCTTCATCAGCGCGGTTATCCCGAATGTCCATTCGGGGCAGGTGTCGCTATGGTCCACCCGGTTGACCAGCCGCCCGAGTTTGGGGCTGGAAATCTCGACGATGTCGCCGATCTCGTGGGTGAAACCCAGTCCCTTGCCGCGGCGGTCCTTGACCGGGGCAAACATGGTGCCGAGGAAGAACAGCGCGCCATCCGGATATTGATGGTTGCGGTTCAGAAGCTGCGACGTCAGGTTTTCCGGTGAGCGACTGATCGCCTTCAACGGACTGACACCGGTCATCTCGAAACCGTCCTCGCCCTTCACGGACAGGCTGATCTCGGCCGACTTGACGTCGTCGATGGTGAATTTGCCGTCGAACAGGCGGATGAACGGGCCGATCGAGCAGGAGGCGTTGTTGTCCTTCGCCTTGCTCAGAAGCAGCGCCGAGCGGCCTTCGAAATCGCGCAGGTTGACGTCGTTGCCGAGCGTTGCGCCGATGATCTCACCCTTGGAGGTGATGCCGAGCACCACTTCCGGCTCCGGGTTGTTCCAGTCGGATTTCGGATGGATACCGACGTCAGAGCCGCAGCCGACGGACGACATCGGCTGGGCCTTGGTGAAGATTTCCGCGTCCGGGCCGATGCCGACTTCCAGATATTGCGACCAGAGGCCCATATCCTGCAGCAGTTTTTTGACTTCGGCTGCCTTTTCAGAGCCTGCGACGAGACCCTTGAGGTTGTCGCCAAGAACCGGGGCCAGACGGCCGCGAATTTCCTGGGCGCGTAGCGGATCGCCCTTGGCCTGTTCCTCGATCACCCGCTCCAGCATGCTGTCGGCGAAGGTGACACCGGCGGCCTTGATCGCCTGAAGGTCGGCGGGCGCAAGAAGTTGACCTGCCTCGCCGTTCAGGAAATCGTCGAGGCTGCCAAGATCGGTGAAGGATGAGGTGGCGGACAGTTTTTCCACGAGATCATCAATCTCCAGCAGCGCGGACAATGTCGGCGCCAATGAGGAGAGATCTAGAAGATGTCCATTTGAGAAAAGCACCGGGCAGGGGCCGGCGGCTGCGTTCGACCATACGCGTCCAACCAGAAGCGCGTTCGGCGCATCCACCGGCAAGACGATATCCGACGACAGGGCATGCAGATATGCCAAGAAAATCCTCCCATTTTCAGGAAAAGGCCTCCACCTTTTCCGACGTTGTCAGATGTCCGACAACGTTAGAGCCGTTTTAATATGACTTTTGCGTTTTGTCTATAACTGCAGGATGCCGTGAGGGTGGAAAACCGCCCCCTGTCTGCCGTCAGCTCATTTCCAGTTCAAGGTTGAGGCGTCGGGCAGCGCCATTCAGGTGCCGCTTCATTGCGGTCTTTGCGGCAGCCGGCTCGCCGGTTGCAATCGCATCACGAATGGCGACATGTTCGGCGATGGTCACTTCGACGATTTCCTCCAAAATCGCTGCGGCGCGAGCCGCGTTGATCGCGACATGGGTCCGCTCGGTGATGAAGCCGACGAATTGCTGGAAATATTCATTGTGGGTGGCGGCAGCGACGGCACGATGGAAGGCGAGATCGGCGACGACGCCGTGTTCGCCCCATTTTTCCGCGCCGGTCATCTGCGCTAAAATCTCGTCAAGCCTGGCGAGATCCTCGCGTGAATGGTGGAGGGCTGCCAGGCCAGCAGCTTCCGTCTCCAATGCGAAGCGCACCTGGAATAGGTCGCGGAAAGCTTCCTTGTCTTCCGGTGGTCCGGCCTCGATCCGGAGCGACTGGCGCTGAGCGAGTTCGGTCGCGAATGCACCGACACCCTGGCGGGTTTCGACCAGGCCCTCGTTGCGCAGATGGGCGATCGCCTCGCGTACGACCGAGCGGCTGACGCCAAACGTCTGGGCCAGAAGATGTTCGGTCGGCAGTTTCTGGCCAGGAGCGATGCTGCCATCGGAAATCTCTCTGCCGATTTCAGCGGCGATGCGCGTCGGCAGATGCTCACTTCGTCTGATCTGGGTGAAATCGGCCATGGCGGATGTTGCTCCTTGTGATGGCTAGCGAATATCCGCGCCGAGATCGATTTGGCAATGGGGGTTCAGCAGCAGATCCGGATCGATCGCCTTCTTGATAGCTATCAGAAGGCCGCGCTTGGTGTCGGACAGGCGCTCCTCGAAATCTTCGCGCTTCAGGCGGCCGATGCCGTGCTCGGCGCTGATGCTGCCGTTGTATTTGTCGACCACGACATTGACGACCTTCTTGGCCCTGTAAATCTTTTCGTGGCGCTCTTCGATGGTCGAGCCGTTCGGCGGCAGCACGTTGAGGTGTACGTTGCCGTCGCCGACATGGCCATAGGACACGCTGATGCAGTCGGGCAGTGCTTGCGCAACCGCCGCTTCGGCATCGATTACAAAAGCGGCAAGCTGCGATAGCGATACCGAGATGTCGGTGCGCATATGGGCGCCACGCTTGGCCTGGCCCTCGTTCATGCCTTCACGGATGAGCCAGAGATTGCGAGCCTGCGCCTGAGATGTGGCGATCGTGCCGTCGACCACCAGCTCGTCGCCCATCACGCCCTCGAGAAAACGGTGCATCAGATCGTCGATATCGACGAGCCCGGAGCCGGAAATCTCCATCAGTACATAGGCGGGATAGTCGCCCGACAACGGGATCGGCAGGTCGGGCATGGCTTCGCGCGCAAGCGTGAAGGCGAGCGGCGGCATGAATTCGAAGGCCGACATCAGGTCGCAGCAATCGCGCCTTGCACGACGGTAGAGCGTGATCGCGTCGTCCAGCGAATTTAGCGCCAGAAGGGCGGTTGCGACATTGTCGGGGTAGGGCGTCAGCTTCACCGATACTGCGGTGATGATGCCGAGCGTGCCTTCGGCGCCAATGAAAAGCTGCTTCAGGTCCAGCCCGCGATTGTCTTTGCGCAGGGTCGATAGGCCGTCGAAGACGCTGCCATCGGGAAGCACGACTTCGAGGCCGAGAACCAGTTCGCGGGTCATGCCGTAACGCAGCACGTTGATGCCGCCAGCATTGGTGGAGACATTGCCGCCGATGCGGCAGCTGCCCTGAGCACCGAGCGCCAGCGGGAAGAACATGCCCTTCTCGGCAATCGTATCCTTGAGTTCGGCCAGCACGCATCCGGCGTCGACCACGGCGGAGAAATCGTCGCTGTCGATATTGCGGATCCTGTTCATGCGTTCCAACGTGAGCACGACCTGCCGCTCCGGTTCATCCGGTATGCCGCCGAGAACGAGGCCGGTATTGCCGCCCTGCGGTACGATCTTGAGGCCAAGGTCGCGGCATGCCCTTACGGCGGCCTGCACATCCGCAGTTGAGCGGGGACGGATGACGGCAATCGCGCCACTTGTCACGTCACCGTGCCAGTCACGGCAATATTGCAGCATGTCTTCTGAGTTGGTGAGGACAAGATCTTCGCCCAGAACTGCGCACAGAGAAAGGCGCTGCTCGGCGATCGAGCCCGAAAGGTCCGTCATGTAGTTCTCCTCCCCAGGAGTGCCCGGAATTTCTCCGGCAGTCCAAAGCCTCACGTCAGTTTTCGCCGGCGGCTTTTTTGCCTGATGACGAACTCTTCTATTTCCAAACAGACCATACAGGGTTATCAGACAACCTTACAAGAGGAAATTCGTGGGGCATCCACGGGTGTATGGGAGGAAACATGCATATTCTTGTTATCGGTGCTGCCGGCATGGTCGGTCGCAAGCTCACCCAGCGTCTCGTTTCCGAAGGGGTGCTGCATGGCAAGCCCGTCGACGCGTTGACATTGGTCGATGTGATCGAGCCGGAAGCGCCTGTCGGCTTTGGCGGCAAGGTCGTGACGCTGGCATCGGATTTCAGCCTGCCCGGCGAAGCGGAAAAACTCATCGCCACGCGGCCTGATGTGATCTTTCATCTGGCGGCGATCGTTTCCGGTGAAGCGGAATTCGATTTCGACAAGGGCTATCGCATCAATCTCGACGGCACGCGCTATCTCTTCGACGCGATCCGGCTGGCAAACCAAGCGGACGGGTATTTCCCGCGCGTCGTGTTCACCTCGTCGATCGCGGTTGTCGGCGCGCCGCTGCCCTATCCTATCCCGGACGAATTCCATCTGACGCCGCTCACCAGCTATGGCACCCAGAAGGCGATGAGCGAGCTGCTTCTGGCCGATTACAGCCGTCGCGGTTTCTTCGACGGTATCGGTATCCGTCTTCCGACCGTCTGCATCCGCCCCGGAAAGCCGAACAAGGCAGCCTCCGGCTTCTTCTCCGGCATTTTGCGTGAGCCGCTTGTCGGACAGGAGGCGGTGCTGCCTGTCTCCGACGATGTGCGCCATTGGCATACATCTCCGCGTTCCGCCGTCGGCTTCCTGATCCATGGGGCAGGGCTCGATCTCTCCAAGCTCGGCTGGCGTCGCAGCCTTTCCATGCCGGGTGTCAGTGCCACGGTTGGTGAGCAGATCGAGGCGCTGCGGCGCGTTGCCGGCGAAGATGCAGTGAAGCTGATCCGCCGCCAGCCGGACGAGATGATCATGAAAATGGTTGCCGGATGGGCGCCGGGCTTCGAGGCAAAACGCGCAAGCGAACTCGGCTTTACCTCGGAGAAGAACTTCGACGAGATCATCCAGGTCCATATCGAGGATGAGCTGGGAGGCAAGCTATGAGTGGCGAGACTGCCAAGAAAAGCATCGCCTTTCTAGGGCTGGGCCTGATGGGCCTGCCCATGGCGCGGCGGCTTGCCCGTGCCGGATATCCGTTGACGGTATGGAACCGCGATACTGCAAAGGCGAAGCCGCTTGAGGCCGAGGGCGCAGTGGTCGCCTCTTCAGCTACCGATGCGGTGCGCGATGCCGATATCGTCTTCACCATGATGACGAATGGCGATGTCGTCGGCTCGGTGCTGTTCGATGGCGGCGTGGCGGATGCGATGAAGACGGGTGCCATCCTCATCGATACCAGTTCGATCGCACCGTCGATTGCCCGCGAGCATTCCGCGAAGCTTGCCGACATGGGCGTCAGGCATCTCGACGCTCCGGTGTCCGGTGGTGTCGTCGGTGCCGATGCCGGGACGCTGGCGATCATGGCCGGCGGCGATGGCGACGTGATTGCGGGTCTTGCCGATGTGTTTGCCGTTCTCGGTCGTGTCACCCATGTGGGGCCGAGCGGAGCAGGGCAGGTTTGCAAGCTTGCCAACCAGCAGATCGTGGCGGTCACGATCGGTGCAGTCGCCGAAGCGATGATCCTCGTTCAGGCCGGTGGCGCGTCGCGCGAGGCGTTCCGCAATGCGATCCGCGGCGGGTTTGCCGAAAGCCGCATTCTGGAGCTGCACGGCGCGCGCATGGTGGAGCGGAATTTCGAACCCGGTGGTTCGTCGAACAACCAGTTGAAGGACCTGAATACGGTCATGGCGCTCGCCAAGGAACTCTCGCTGCAACTGCCGTTGACGCAAACGGTGACCGGCGAATTTTCCGACTTCGTTTTCGAAGGTGGCGGAGAAAAGGATCATAGCGGCCTTCTGCTTCACTTCGAAAACATCAATCCGAAATCCTGACGGTGAACAGGCAGGCGAGATCGGGAATGGCGGCGCTGTCGCCATTCTCTCGCGAAAAAATGCTGCACTGCGATAATATGTCTTATTGACGGATCGATTAGGGCTGGCGTCGAGGGGTATTCGGGCGTAACACGGTCGGACACCCCAAGTCCTTTAATGGACATTCCACCCCTTTGGCGCGGCCCGCGACTGTGATGCGTGGCACCCCCCTTGGCACCCTTACGCCGCCGCGCTTTTCAGAAATGGATCTGCGCTCTTGGATAACACCTTGGCAAAAGACACGGCCTCGTCGCCCATCGACGAAAAGGTCAGGCTGAAATCTATCATTGGCGGCTCTGCCGGCAATCTGGTCGAATGGTACGACTGGTATGTCTATTCCGCCTTCACCCTCTACTTCGCTCCCATCTTCTTTCCCTCGGGCGACCAGACTGCCGAGCTGCTGAGTGCGGCTGCTGTCTTTGCCGTGGGCTTTCTGATGCGGCCGATCGGCGCCTGGTTCATGGGCATCTATGCCGACCGCAAGGGACGCAAGGCCGGCCTGACGCTTTCCGTCACGCTGATGTGTCTCGGTTCCTTCCTGATCGCGATTGCACCGGGTTACGAATCGATCGGCCTTGCTGCGCCGGCGATCCTCGTGTTTGCACGTCTGCTGCAGGGCATCAGTGTGGGCGGCGAATATGGCGCCAGCGCTACCTATCTCAGCGAAATGGCCGGTCGAAACCGTCGCGGTTTCTTCTCCAGCTTCCAGTATGTGACGCTGATTTCCGGTCAGCTCGTCGCCCTTGCGGTGCTGCTCGTGCTGCAGGCGCTACTTACCGCAGAACAGCTGCAGTCCTGGGGCTGGCGCATTCCGTTCTTCATCGGCGGATTGCTGGCGATAGTGGTGTTCTATATCCGCCGTGGCCTCGTCGAGACGCAGTCGTTCAAGAATGCGGACAAGGACGCGAAGAAGTCTTCCGGCGGCTGGGCGCTGTTTAGGCATTACCCGAAGGAAGCCTTCCTCGTCATCGCGCTGACGTCGGGCGGTACGCTCGCCTTTTACGCCTATACGACCTACCTGCAGAAGTTCCTGGTCAACACGTCAGGCTTCAGCAAAGAGACGGCGACGGAGATCACCACGGCGGCGCTGTTCGTCTTCATGCTCTGCCAGCCGATCGCCGGTGCGCTTTCCGACAAGATCGGGCGCAAGCCGCTGATGGTCGGTTTCGGCATTCTCGGCACGCTGTTCACCTACCTGATCTTTACCTCGCTTGCGGCCACGACGAACGCCTTGACCGCGTTCCTGTTGTCGCTGGTCGGCCTGCTGATCGTGACCGGTTACACCTCGATCAACGCGGTGGTGAAGGCAGAGCTTTTCCCGGCGCATATCCGTGCGCTGGGCGTCGCGCTGCCTTACGCGCTCGCCAACACGATCTTCGGCGGCACGGCTGAATTCGTGGCGCTGAAGTTCAAGCAGATCGGCCATGAAGAGTGGTTCTTCTGGTATGTGACGATCATGATCGCCATCTCGCTTATGGTCTATGTGAAGATGCGCGACACCAAGCATCACAGCCATATCAAGGAAGACTGATTCTCGCCGGCCTGGCTGCCGGTGTTAAAAGAACGGTGTTTTATCGGAGGCGGGCCTATGGCTCGCCTCTTTTCGTTTCGCCTCGCGCCACTTTTTTCTATGCGGAAACAAGGCGTGCCCGGCTCGTCGCTTGCAAAAGAAAACCCGCATAAGCCTCGATCAAGGCTGCGGGTTCAGGGTCTTCCGCATCACCTTTCGCGATCCTGTTTCACCCGAGTTGGTTACCGCTTCTTAAGATTTGGGCGGGTCGCGTTAACCATTTGTTAACCACGTCAGCGGTAGACATCGGGCAACGATTTATTAACGTAGATGACCAAAGTGCTAACAGACGCTCGCTCCATTCGCATCAAGGGCCGTTCGTTTCTGGCGGTCGTTCTTTCACCGGATCTTCCGCTGGATCAATGGCTTGAACGCCTCGACGATCTGGCCGCCCGATCTGCCGGTTTCTTTCTCGACAGGCCCGTCGTCCTCGACGTCTCGGAGCTTTCGATCAAGAAGGCCGAACTGAAACAACTGATCGACGACCTTGCCGCGCGCAAGGTCCGGATCATGGGCATCGAGGGCGCGCGCCCGTCGCAGCTCACGCCCGAAATGCCGCCTGCGATGAAGGGCGGCAAGCCCGCTTCCGACGTCGAGGTAACGGCACAGGAGCCGGAAACCGAGGCCGAAGCCGAGGTTGCAGCTGTTGTCTCACCGGCGCCGCAGCGTCAGGAAGCGCCGCAGGTTCGGGCGATCCCGCAGTCGCTTACCATCGACGAGCCGGTCCGTTCCGGCCAGTCGATCATCTTTCCGGAAGGCGATATCACCATTGTCGGCTCCGTTGCATCGGGTGCCGAGGTTATCGCCGGCGGTTCGATCCACATCTACGGCACGCTGCGCGGCCGGGCGATGGCAGGATCGATCGGCAATAGCAACGCACGCATTTTCTGCCGCCGTCTGGAGGCGGAACTGATCGCCATCGACGGTATCTACAAGATGGCGGAAGACATGGATTCAAGCCTTCGCGGGCACGCCGTGCAGCTTTCGCTCGAGGGCGAAACGATCATGGCAGACATACTTTTCTGAACCGGAACAAGGTTCAATACAGGAGATCAATATGGGGAAAGTCATAGTCGTGACGTCCGGCAAGGGTGGGGTTGGCAAGACAACTTCGACGGCCGCACTCGGAGCAGCGCTGGCACAGCGCAATGAAAAGGTCGCCGTCGTCGATTTCGATGTCGGGCTTCGCAACCTCGACCTCGTGATGGGTGCAGAGCGCCGTGTGGTCTACGACCTCGTTAACGTCATCAATGGCGACGCTAAACTTCCGCAGGCGCTGATCCGCGACAAGCGGCTCGACACGCTGTTCCTGCTGCCGGCCTCCCAGACGCGCGACAAGGATGCGCTGACGGAAGAGGGCGTCGAGCGCGTTATCGGCGAATTGAAGAGGTATTTTGACTGGGTCATCTGCGACAGCCCGGCCGGCATCGAAAAGGGCGCGACGCTTGCCATGCGCCATGCCGACGTCGCCGTTGTCGTCACCAATCCGGAAGTCTCGTCAGTTCGCGATTCGGACCGCATCATCGGCATGCTTGATTCCAAGACGCTCAAGGCTGAGAATGGCGAGCGGATGGAAAAGCATCTGCTTCTGACCCGCTACGACTCCCTCCGTGCGGAACGCGGCGACATGCTGAAGGTCGACGACGTTCTGGAAATCCTCTCCATCCCGCTTCTCGGCATCATTCCGGAAAGCACGGATGTCCTGAAGGCATCGAACCTCGGTGCCCCGGTCACGCTGTCGGATGCACGCAGTGCGCCGGCCCAGGCCTATTTTGAAGCTGCCCGCCGTCTGGCCGGTGAAATCGTACCTGTGACGGTGCCGGGCGAAAAGCGCGGCATCTTCGGAAAACTTTTCGGAAGGAAGGCCGCATGAGCATACTGCGTCTTTTCACTCGTTCGGCGCGACGCTCGGCGCCTGCTGCACGGGAACGCCTGCAGGTTCTGCTGGCGCATGAGCGGGCATCTACCGGCTCCGACCTGACCGCGATCCTGCGTGAAGAAATCCTCGCCGTCATCGCCAAGCATGTGCAGCTCGATGGCGACCGCGTCACGGTGAAGGTTGATCGCGACGAGAATGTCTCGATCCTCGAAATCGATGTCGAGATTCCGCTCGATGCCGCAAGGGCAGCCTAAGTCTCCCAAGACTTGAAATGAAAACGGCCCGGGGCTTCTGCTCCGGGCCGTTTGCTTTTGTTGCGTCAGGCGACGATCGGGTGGTGCCCGTATCTGTGCTGAGGACGTTGAGGCACGGGCCGCCGAAGGGTCAGTTTTCCAGCGGCATAGAACATCAGGAAAGAGCCGATCTGATAGGGGAAGATCACGTCGATCTCGACGAAGGATCGCATCAGCAGCAAAAGGCTGACGGCGAACAGGACGATGGATGACGGATCATTGTGCCGGTTCAGCATGGCGCCGAGATGGCCGAAGACGTTTCGCAGCAACATGAAGACAAGCAGCGCAAGGCCGACCAAGCCGTTCTCCACGGCCACCTCGATATAGGTGTTATGGAAGTGGAAGCCTGTGCGGGTGGTGATGAAAAACTCGTCCCAAAGCTGTTCCGGTTTGGCAAAACCCTGGACCCAGAAACCTTGATAACCCATGCCGAGGACCGGGTTGAGATGGGCGGCCTCGATACCCTGTTGCCAGAGATAGGTTCTACCCGTCAGCGTCGAATCCTTGCCGAACAGGCCGAGGATCGCATCCACCGCCCCCATCTGCAGGCCGGCCACCACGATGGCCAAGCCGACCACGACGACGCCGACGAAGAGAAGCTTGCGGCTGCTCGGCCCCAGAAGACCGAAGGGCAGGTAGGCGATACAGGCGGCGATTAGCCCCGCCGTGGTGATCACGGAGGTGGCCGACTGGGAGGCCATCAGGCAGTAGGCGCATAGAAGAGCGGCTGCACCCGCGCCCGCCAGCCAGATATCCCGGCGGCGGAAGACAATCGCATAAAGAACCGAAAAGACGATGCCGAGCGAGGCGTAGAGCCCGAGCTGATTCTTGGAAGCGAAGGATCCGACGAAGCTGTAGCTGCCATCCATCGCGTCATAGCTGTAATGGCCGAAGACGATCGAATAGAGCATGACCACGACAGTGCCGACGATCGAGCCGCGTGTCAGTGTCAGCACGCTGATCGTGCGCATTGCGATCAGGGCGCAGATCAGATGGGTAAGCAGCTGGATTGCCGTCCTCAGCGACACCGATGGTGCCGGCGACCAGAAGGCCGACAGGAAACAGAGAAGCGGGAAGGCGATTATCCAGAGATATCTGAAATAGTTGCCCAGCACCCGTTTGTAATCAACCAGGATCAGCGGAAACCAGAGCCCGTAATAGGCCAGGATCGACACCTGCCCGAAAAGGCTGGAATAGGCGAAGACGAAGAAGGATAGCGCCACTGCCGCTATCCCATAAACCTGGTTCCTGTCAGGGTCGACCAACATCGACCGAGCGATCTTCATTCGCCACCTATCACTGCATCAGAAGGTCTGATGATACCTTGATCACGTCACCGGGACGCAGCATGGCGTTTTCATCGACGGTGATCTGTTTCGGACCGTCGCCATTATCCCGGACGATGACGTATTTGATCGTCGCGTCCTTGTTGGACGGGTCGAACTTCAGGGCTTCGGCCGACTGCGCCAGGGCTTCCTGCATCAGTTCACGGCTAGTCGAGAGTTCAAGGCCGAGCTTTTCCAGCTGCGCCTCGGTGTCCTGCAGTTCCTGAGCGCGCTGGGCATCCCAGTCGTTGCGAAGGTTGATCTCGTCCTGGTTGGCCTTGTTGATATCCTGCTTGGCGCGCAGCGAAGCCGTATCCGTATCCAGCATGTTGGATTCGAGATCGGCTGCACGCTCTTCCGCCGAGAGACGGCGGCTGGATGTGGCAAGACCCTGTTCGCTGAGCTTGGCCATGCGATCGCGGTCGTCGTTATAGAGCGCGAGCTGCCGCTGCTGTGTTCCCGATTTCTGCGCCAGAGACTGGACTTCGGTATCGAGCAGGGTTTTGAGGTCGGCCAACGCCTTCAATTGAAGCTCGTAACGTTCGCGACGCGACTTCATCAGAGAGGCCTCGCTCGCCATCAGTTCCTTTGCGTTCGGCACATCCTTCAGTTCCGGCGGCATGGCCAGTTCCTTGGCATTGGCGATTTCGGCCATGAGGCGCGCCCTGCGAGCGATCAAGCGGCCGCGTTCCGAATCACTGACCTGCGCATCGCCGCGCGCCCGGATGAAATCGCGGGCAAAGCGCTGGCCGGCGTCTGAGCGCTTGAGGCCGCCGGCGAGGCTGACGGCTTTCAGAACGGTCAGATTAGGGGAATAGGGATATTCGCCCGGCTTATCGACATCGCCGGCCAAGAAGAGCGGCCGGAATTCTGCGATTTCCACGGAAGCCGAGGGGAGATTGCGGAGGGCGAATTCGCTCTGCAGCCTCTCGCCGATCGCCTTGCCGACTTCCGCCGTCGTCTTGCCGGCGGCATCGAGATCACCGATGAAGGGCAGCGAGAGTGCTCCGGACGGGCCGACCGCATAGTCGCCGCTCACGGCATCCCAGGTGCGGACGCTGCCGTCTGCCGGCTGCCATTCCGCAACGCGAATGCGAAGCTTGTCCATCACGCCAAGGCGATAGGCGCCTTCCTGGATCTTTGCGCCGACCGCTGCCGTCGCTTGCGCGGGCTTGCTGGTCTTCGTCGCAGGCTGGGCCGCAGACGCGGCCTGAGGTTGGGCTTGGGACTGGGGTGTCTGGGATTGAGGCTGGGCAGAAGTTTGCGCGCCTGCTGATGTGGTCAGCGACAAAACAAATGTTCCCGCCGCCATTGCCAGCGTCGGGATGCGTCGCGGAAAGACCATTCGGATACCCATCAGATCTCCTTGGTTTATTGTATTTCGTATTTCGTGGTGATTTCCGCACCGGCGGATAACGCGCGGTGCGGCTATGATGCCCGTCAGTAGCTACCGCGGGCCATGCAGACGGCAGGGATCGTCTTCAAGATGATCGAGACATCCTTTGTCAGCGACCAGTTCTGCACATACTGCGTATCGAATGCGATGCGGGTCTCGTAAGACACGTCATTGCGTCCGCTGATCTGCCATAGGCCGGTCAGGCCGGGGCGAGTCTGCAGGTAATAGACGGCAGAGCTGTCATAGACCTTCAACTCGTCGTCGACGACCGGGCGCGGACCGACGACACTCATCTCACCGCGAACGATGTTGAGGAGCTGCGGCAGTTCGTCAAGGCTGAGCTTGCGCAGGACACGACCAACGGCTGTGACACGCGGGTCGTCCTTGAGCTTGCGGGTCTGGCGCCATTCTTCCGCAGCCTCGGGGTTTTCCCGAAGATGCTTCCGAAGCAGTTCATCGCCATTGACCGCCATGGTGCGGAACTTCAGGCATTTGAACACACGGCCCCTGTGGCCGATGCGGCTGTGTCCGTAAAAGGCGGGGCCTTTGTCGGTCAGCTTTACCAAAGCCATGATCATCAAAAACAGCGGGCTGAAAACGATCAGGGCCATGCCTGCTGCGGTTACGTCGAACGTTCTTTTGGCCAGGCCGCCGATCGGGAGTGTCATGGCGGCATGGTCCAGGTCTGATAGCGGCGTATCTGCCGAACGTGTCGCTGACTTCATAGAGGGGGCTCCATTTAGGTTTGGCGATAGTCGGTGCCTAAAGCGGCGCTTCATTGAGCTGGTATGTGATAATAAGTCTGTGTTCGTAATTTGATGCCAGACAAAAATTTCTGCGATGTGACGGGAAGGGCCGGTGAGAGGCCAAAAGGCGAGATATCGTCACAGCTGCAGCTTGTGATCGTAAATATAAAGGCTTACACAAATACTACCGCAAGCCTGTAAAATTGAATCGATGTCGAATATTAATCGTAATCGAAACTTGATCCGAATGTATTACGGTCAATTTTACGCGGCCTAATCATTCGCCGCTTCTTAAGGTTCAGGTCCTAAGTAGCTTGTCCTTAGGACCAAAGGCCTAGGCCTGCTGCACTGCAATACAATGGTGCGGCGCAAAAAGGCGCATGATGGCGCCTTGTGACCTTTGTAACAATAAGTGAACGGATTGCGCGGGCGCTCGGCACCGGGCGGCGTCTATTTGTTCCAAGAAGCGCCAATTCAGGCTTAATTGTGGCGAAAGTGTGGTGCAGGTGTGTGGTAACAGGGTGTTGAACCGTTTGAAAGGCACCTAGCGGGCGATGATGGAACCTTACGAAAGATTCACTGGTCAAAATTTATGAGCCGGCGAAAATCTTGAAAACTCTCTCACTGCACAGTAATGTAAAGGGCATGTGAGAGGACTGATGAAATTTAAAAATTCATAAGAAAAGTCCCTCGGGAGGAATGATGATGTACGCACCGCGTGTATTCGTGAGCATGTTGGGCACACTCGCCGTGTTTGCTATTGCCGCTTACGTCATGTCCGGTTCCTTCTGGACGGCGCTCATCGAGACTATTTTCTGCGCGCTAATACTTCAGATCGGTTATTTCATCGGCATCGTTTACATGGTGCGTCGGGAAAAGGCGCAGATGGATGCCGACCGCTCGAGTGATGGTCTCAGGGCAAACTCGAGATCAGATGCAGGCGTTCGCGACAGCCTGACAGCCGAGGCGCCAGCTCGGGTTCACATTCAGGATCATTGAGCCTTTGATGGGCATTTCTGGCCCCTAAAATTAGCTCTTTCACATCGCTGCCATTTTCCTAAGTTCATAAGTCTGCACCAATGAGCGGTGAAACGGACGATGGAGAAGCTTATGGCGCAAGCCGTTGACGAAACGATCTGTGTGATCATCGCAGCCAAGAACGCATCCGATACGATCGGTCTGGCCGTGGCTTCTGCCCTTCGCGAGGCCGCCGTATCTGAAGTTGTCGTCGTCGATGATGGCTCCAGCGACGGAACGGATCAGGCGGCACTTGCAGCGAATGATGGAAGTGGTCGCCTGAAGATCATCTCCTTCGAGAAGAACCAGGGGCCTTCGGCGGCCAGAAATGCGGCGATTGCCCAGTCGAGCGCGCCGCTGATCGCAATTCTTGACGCAGACGATTTTTTCTTTCCGGGCCGGTTCGCGCCGATGCTTGCAGAAAGCGGATGGGATTTTATCGCCGACAACATTGCCTTCGTCGCCGATCCTGCTGCTCTTTCTACTCCGGCGCGGTTTCAGTCGCGAGCGCGCGAGCTTTCGCTCGTCCAGTTCGTCGAGGGTAATATTTCGCAGCGTGGCAAACCGCGCGGCGAGACCGGTTTCCTGAAGCCGGTCATGCGCCGATCCTTCATCGTTGCAAACGGCCTAACCTACGAGGAGGGGCTGCGGCTCGGCGAGGATTACGATTTCTATGTGCGGGCACTTGCGCTTGGCGCCCGTTACAAGGTGATCGAACATTGCGGTTATGGCGCCGTGGTACGCGGCGATTCTCTCAGCAGCCGTCATCGCACCGAGGACCTGAGGCGGCTTTATGAGGCCGACAACGCCATGCTTGCCGCCATTCAATTGTCTCCCGATGCGCGTTCGGTGATTACCCATCACCGCGACCACATCAAGGCGCGGTATGAATTGCGCGAGTTTCTCGATGTGAAACGGCAATCGGGCAAAGGAGGTGCGATCAGGCATATCCTGTCGCGTCCGGATGCCTTTGTGCCGGTGGTCACCGGCATTTTCTTCGATAAGTACGATGCGCTTCGGCGCAAAAACACGTCCGCGGCGTCACTGCCGACGACTCCTCGCTATCTGTTGGCCGGCGTGCCGGTAGCAGGGCAAGGCTGACACCGTAATGATAGAGGGCGGATGATCTGTCACCTGCCCTCTCGTTTCGTCGCGAAACCTTGTCCTTTGCCCGGCTGGATTATCCGCCCCGGCGATCGATCTTGCCTGCGCCGAGCTTGACGGCTGCGCCAAGAATGGCCGGGTCGCGCATGACCCAACGGGCCAGCATGCCGAAGTCGGGCGACTGGCGGCGCTTCAGCCGTCCCGCCTGGCTCCACAACGCCTGTCGTCTTGCGATGTTCTTGTAGGAGGTGATCGACGCGACGTCCTCCGGCCTGTCCTCGAAACGCGTTTCGAGCGTATCGAGCGCCACGAGTGTGTTGAACTGCTGCTGGAGGAATTCCGGCGACTGGTTGTCAATGCCGTGGAAGATGTTGACGCCCATGCCGCGGGCGGCACCCGGTGTGTCGCACAACACGGTTCGCTTGGCGTTGAGGATGCAATCGGCAAAGAACAGCACGTCCTCGGCGGCAAGCCGCAATGCCGGATCGAACCTTATCTTCTCGAATAGCGGCCGGGCGATCACCATGCAGCTCAGGTGCAGGAAGGCCCAGTCTTTCAGCATGACGCTGGCAAGCTCGGGGATCTCCAGCACGAGAGGATCCTCGACCAACGTCTTGCCTTCCTCGGTCTCGGCAAGCTTGGCCATGCCGAAATGGTAATAGAATTCCTCGCTTTCCTGCATCGAGGCGAAATAGCATTCGGCCTCAAAGCGGGTCATGAAGTCATGGGCGTTCTTCAGGTGGTCGGTGCGCCATATGTCGTCGGAATCAAGCAGGGCGACGAAGCGTGTTTCTGGCGGAACATTGTCCAGGCCGGTGTTGCGGGCTGCACCCGGTCCGCCGTTTTCCTGGCGGATGACGCGGATCTTCGCCTTCCATTCGGCGGGGCTGTCGCGCAATTCCGTTTCAGCGGAGAGGGGCGACTGGTCATCAACGATGACGATGTCGAAATCCTGAAAACTCTGCGCGAATATCGATTTCAGCGCGCGGGACAAAATTCCTTTTTTCCGTTGGTAGAACGGAATGACAACTGTGAAACTAGCCATGTTTTGAATTCCTTAGCAGTTCTGGAACGTGAGCTTGGGTGGCTTTCCATCTTTCTTGGCGAGAGGAGAGGGCGCGTATCTCAAAGCCGAGGCCGGGCTGTCGCCCGTTGCGGAACAGAGGATAGCGACGAGGCATCTGCGCCCTTGCGGACGCAGGTCTATCTGTCGAAGCTGGCAGCCGGGGCGGCTGTAGCGGGAGGCTTGCGAACGGTTAAGCAGGCCTGAACAGACACAGTTTTACGATCAGCGGACCTTTCCAAATTATGAGGACGCGGACCCAATTCTTGCAGTCCGACGCGATTCTCGGCCTGGCGATTCGCGCGCTAGTCGATGCGACCGATGTCGCAAACGCCATATTGGTGTCGTGGTTGCGCAAGCGCACACACGCGATCCTAATCTTGGGCACTGCACCAATTTTAGAAGGGTGAATACGGCAAAAGGGTGAATTTCGTGCTGTTTGGCGTGAGGGCAGAGCAGGCTTAAATGAGTAAAATCGGTCGTTTTTGCCTGAAAACAGTGGATTGAGGCGACCGATTATCATTTTTCCGACAAGAAAGGCGGGTATGCAAAATATCAGGCGCTGGCAATGTTCCGGCACGAAAGCTGCCCTATCTGTGAGCAGCAATCATGAAAATACCCCAATTGCACTCCTGATTGTTTTCGTGGTTTGTTGCAGTGCAAAATGTCTCTTGGTGACGAAGTGGCGGCAAGCCGCTTCATTCGCGTAACGGTTGAAGGGAACAGGATGACGTTCGAGGTTGTCGATATTAGCCTCATCATTTCTTCGCGTAATCGCGCCTTCGGGCTCGATAGCTGCCTGCAGGCCATCTCCAATGCCGCGCTGCAAGCCCGAGACCTCAAGCTCGAGTTCATCTTCGTCGACAATGGTTCGACCGATGCAACTTCTGAGGTCGTCGCCAAGTGGAGCGAGACCGCTCCGATCAAAACGACGCTGATCTTCGAAAGCCGTCCGGGCTTGTCGCATGCCCGTAACACCGGCATCGAGAATGCTCAGGGGCGCATCCTTGCCTTTACCGACGACGACTGCGAAGTTTCGCCGGATTATTTCACCACCATCGCCGCTCTGTTCGCCGATGATACCGCCCCTATCATGCGCGGCGGCCGCATCGACCTTGGCGATGAGCGCGATCTGCCGATCACGATCAAGACGGACACGGAACACGCGGTTCTCAACATCTACAATCATCCGGGCGGCTTCATCCACGGATGCAACATGGCTTTCCCGAAGGCATTGGCCGACAAGGTCGGTGTTTTCGACGTGCGCTTCGGCGCAGGCGCCACGTTCCGCTCTGGCGAGGATACGGATTACATCCACCGGGCTTTCAGGGCGGGTTTCAACGTGGAATATGTTCCGACCCTCGTGGTCAAACATTTCCACGGCCGGCGCAGCATGGACCAGGTTCAGCGGCTGTTCGACGGATATTCCTATGGCAATGGAGCGCTCTACGCCAAATACATGTTTGTGCGGGACTCCAACATGCGCGGCATGTTCCGCTGGGACGTGCGCCAGGCGCTGAAGGAATATTTCGGCGGCAAGAACCTCGATAGCGCGCTGGGGCTGACCTATCGGAACACGGTGAAGCAGAATTTTGCCGGGCTCTGGGCCTATTGGCGCAGCGGCCGGGCTGGCCAAACCTCGTAAAACATCCGGACATTTTCGGAAACGGTCCACACCATGCGGGCCAAGACACATATGGGGCGGTATTTGCCGCCTTTCAATCGATTGGAATGTTCATGGATGCTCAAGCCGTCGACAGTGGCGACCTGAAAAAGAAAACCGCGACATCGATCCTGTGGTCGATCGTGCGCGTCGGGTGGAGCACGGTCGCGACCTTCGTCATCTTCGTCATCCTGGCCCGTATCCTCGGGCCTGCGGATTTCGGCACGTTTGCGCTTGCCAGCCTGTTCGTCGAAATCGGCCGGGTGCTTGCCTATGCCGGGCTTGGCGATGCGGTGACCCGTCAGCTGGAGCTGGATGAGGAACTGGCAGATACCGCCTTCTGGGCCTCGGTCGCCTTCAGCGTCTCGGTCGGAGTTGTCATCTTTTTTGCGGCACCCGCCTATGGCGAATTCGTCCGCGATCCGAATGTTGCGGCAATCCTCAAATGGCTGGCGCTTTTCCTGCCTCTGTCATCGCTCGCCGTCATCCACAATGCCCGACTGGCGCGTGATTTCGGCCACAAAAGCCTTGCCGCCCAGAGCATTGCCGCGAGCCTTCTGTCTGGTCTCACGGCCGTTGCCGCGGCCTTTCTCGGTTGGGGCGTCTGGTCGCTGGTAGCACAGACGGCGGTCAACGGCATCGTGCTCGTCGTTCTGGGCTGGTTGTCCTATCGGTGGATCCCGAAGCTGCGCTTCAACTTCGCTATCTTCCGCTCGATCTTCCTGTTCAGCGTCAGCCTCGTGGTCAGCCAAATTCTCTGGATGATGCTTGCCCGCGTGCAGGATATCTTCATTTCGCGATGGTTCGGACCGACCGAAGTCGGGCGTTATAGGATTGCCTGGCGGCTGATCGAGCTGATCTCGCAGGCAGTCTTGTCTCCGATCGGCAGTGTTGCACTGGTGACGCTGTCAAAGCTGCAGAACGATCCGGTCAGCTTCCGCAACGCCTATAACCGCATTGTAGGGCTGGCAGCGCTTGGAACCTTCCCGTTGCTGCTCGGCTTCGGTGCGCTGTCGGATCAGCTGATCCTCTTCCTGTTCGGCGACAAGTGGGGCAATGCCGGCGATGTCGCGACCGTGCTCGTCATGATGGCCGTGCCGTTCGTGATGAACGTGTTTGCCTCCTCGGCGCTTGCGGCCGTCAACAAGGCGCAGAGCATCTTGTCAGTGGCGGCGCTGCAGCTTGCGATGACTGTCATTCTGACGTGGCTGCTGGTGCCTTACGGCATTATCGCGGTTGCTGCCGGATATGCGCTGCGGGCGTGGCTGACCATGCCTTACCAGCAATATGTGCTGAAGCGCTTTGCCCATATCGATTCACTGGGAACGCTGAAGGCTATATCGATGCCGTTCATCGGTTCACTGGTCATGGCCGTCTGCGTCTGGTTCGCCAAGCCGGTAATCCTTGCGGCGGTAACACCCGCATGGCTGGGCACCGGGCTCTGCATTGCGCTGGGCGGCGCCATCTATGCCGCATTCATGCTGATTTTCGCCTTTAAGATGATCCGGCCTTATCTCGCCATGATCATGTCGATGCTGCCGGCACGCTTTCGCCTGCTGGCGCAAAAGTAGACCCAATTGGAAATGAGACCGTACGTCCAAGGAGATCCCATGCAGGAAACAAGTGCTGCCACCATCAAGAGGCTTCAGGGTGTAATCCACGAGAACCTCGCCGATCTGGTCGATCTGTCCGGGCGCTACGCGCTTCTGGATTTTCCGAACCATTACAATATCGGTGACAGCGCCATCTGGCTCGGGGAACTTGCCTATTTCGACCGGGTAAAGTCGAAGCCGAGCTTTGTCAGTGAAATCCCGACCCATAGCGACGAACGGATGCTGGCTGCGATTGGCGACGGCCAGATCCTGCTGCATGGCGGCGGCAATTTCGGCGATATCTGGCCGGGTTTCCGCGAATTCCGCGAGCATATACTGGGGAAATACCAGGGCCGTCCGGTCATCCAGATGCCGCAGACGATCCATTTCAAGAATCAGGAAAACGTCGACAGCACAGCACGCGCGATCGAAAAGCACGGCAATTACAAGCTGCTGGTGCGCGACAAGAAGAGCTTCGAGTTCGCCAGGAAGTGGTTCCAGTGCGAAGTCCGGCTTTGCCCGGACATGGCCTTCTGGATCGGTCCGGTAAAGCGCCTGGCGCCGAGCCATGACCTGCTCCTCAACCTCAGAGCCGACCAGGAAGTCGGGGCCGCGCACGATACGTCGCGTGCGATTGCGCGTCCGAACGTGATGGTGGCTGACTGGCCGGAAAACGAGGAAGCCGATTTCCAGAAGCGCACCAAGCGTGCAGCGATCATCAAGGGCCTGTTGCGCGGCGATGTCGGCGGGCGGGCGAAAATGACGGAACTGGCCTATCGCGAGCGGGCGCAGCAGCGTTTCGATCGTGGCGTGCGGCTGTTGAGTTCTGCGCGGCAGGTGATCACCGACCGCATGCACGGACATATCATGAGCCTGCTTCTCGATGCCGACCATTGCGTGCTCGACAACAGCTACGGCAAGACCAGCACGTTCATCGATGCCTGGCAGACCGCCAATGGCGACCGAGCAGCTCTGGTTGCAAATATCGACGAGGCGCTGGACGTTCTGGACAAGCGCACGGCTCTCAGCCGCGCGACAACCATCTGACAAGGCGTCTCGCCCGCAAGGGTAAATGAAATCCTAAAAAACGCAGCCAAAGCGGCCGGGCGATAAAACGCCCGGCCGCTTTTTTTGTCGCAATTGCCGCCGACGGTGAGTGTTGGGCCATCCGGGATACCTGCCGACAAGCGGTTTTGGGCGATTCGGGCAAATCACCGATTTCGCCTCATGTTTGCCATGTTTTCGCCTTAATTCGCCATTGTTGACGCAGTCGCCTCACGTGCAATGCACGATCACGCGAGAAAACGTGATTGTTTTTTTAATTTTGGGTTTCGCTGCGGTGCAGCATTTTCATATTAGCTAAATCTGTAAAGACCATATTTGACAGTGCTTTCAGCCTGACAAAAGGCAAGTTGCATCCGCCGAAAACGCCCCCACTGCTAGATTTCGCACATGCCAAATTTGCTGCGCTGCCACATTTTACCCGAAACTTACCGTGATGCTTCTCACTCACGCGGGCTCAAGTCTGCTCTGATTGAAATGGCGGTGACGGGAGGCGCTGCCCAAAAGGGGTGACTGGTTTGAATGTTGATCAGAACATATCCTCGCGTATCAATTTGATGCGTATCCTGCTGATCTGCGGCATTGTCTTCGTGCATGTGCCTCACGATCCGGCATCCGATGTGGTGATTGCCCAGACCGGTTGGTTCAACTGGCTGAGTGTTTTCCTTGGCGACAGCCTGTTCCGCATCGGCGTGCCGTGCCTCAGCATGATTTCGGGTTATCTTCTGCTGCGCAAAGGCGCTGCATCCTTCGACTATGGCAAGGTGGTTCGTTCCAAGACCATGACGGTGCTTTTGCCGTTCCTGATCTGGAACCTCGGCTTGTTCGTCGCGATCCTCGGCCTGCAGCGTGTTGGCATCGGCGTCGGTTATTTCCCCGACATCACGGCATCGCTGCGCGAAATGCTGACCTATGCGTTTGCGCTTGAAGGCATGCCGGCGAATGTGCCGCTGTATTTCCTGCGCGATCTGTTCGTCTGCATTCTTCTGTCGCCGATCCTGCTGTTCCTGCTGCGTCACGCGGCAATCCCGGCTCTTGCCCTGCTTTTCGTTCTGGCCGTTATTCCGGACCTGAGCTTTGCCATCGTCGTCAAACGCTCGATCCTGTTCAGCTTCGCGCTCGGCATGTTCCTCG
Source organism: Aliirhizobium wenxiniae (assembly GCF_014201355.1). Taxonomy (GTDB): domain Bacteria; phylum Pseudomonadota; class Alphaproteobacteria; order Rhizobiales; family Rhizobiaceae; genus Neorhizobium; species Neorhizobium wenxiniae. Next base: position 1,553,067 of record NZ_JACHEG010000001.1, on the reverse strand, counting down.
GGATGCGTGGCGCCGATCTCAAGGCGCTGGACCGTTTGGCATGGCCGGTTTCGATCGCCACGCTTGCCGCGGCCTTCGCCCTGTCGCTGGCGATTTATCTGAGCCAGCCTGCTTATCCCTGGGGTGTCGATCTTGCGCGCAACATTCTTTCGATCGTCGGTGCTTTCGGTTTCTGGATGATTTCGGCGATTGCGATCGAGACACGGCTTGGCAGGCGGCTGGCTTCGACCGGCAGCCTGAGCTTCTGGGTCTTCTGCGCCCATTATCCGGTTCTGGTGGCGTTGTGGATGGTGTGGAACCGCGTCGCAACGGCGGAAGCCTATCCGCTCTTCTATTTCGGCTCTGTTGTCGTCTCGCTTGTCATCTTGGTGATCAGCAACGCCGTCATGATGCGGATTGCGTCGCCCGTTTATGAGGTCCTGACCGGTAGCCGCGGGCGCAGGGAAAAGCTCGCGAAAGCGACTTCGAGCCGTCCTGTCGGGTCTTCGCACCCGATGGAACCGAAACTGTCACAGCAGCGCAGGTGAAACCATGACGACCATCGCACACAAAATCGCGGCCGCCATCTCCACTCTGGGCCTATCCTTTCTGTCCGCCACCATGCCGGCTGCGGCGCAGGGCACGTTGAACAACAAGTCCTTTGTCGAGAATTTCGACAGCTTCGACCGGTCCTTCTGGTATGTCGCAGACGGCTGGGCGAATGGTTCGCACCAGAACTGCACCTGGTCGAAGAAGCAGATCGATACGGCAGGCGGAACGCTGACGCTGAATTTTTCTGAAGGCCAGTCGAAGGACCGCAAGTTTCTCTGCGGCGAAGTGCAGACCAAGTCGCGTTACCTTTACGGCACCTATGAGGTGCGGATGAAGGCGGCGACCGGTTCGGGCCTCAACTCGGCCTTCTTCACCTATATCGGCCCGACCGACAAGAAGCCCTGGGACGAGATCGACTTCGAGGTGCTCGGCAAGAACACCAACCAGGTTCAGGTCAACCAGTATATCAACGGCAAGGGCGGCAACGAGAAGCTCATTCCCGTCGCCGGCGGCGCCGATCAGGGTTTCAACGATTACGCCTTCGTCTGGGAAAAGGACCGCCTACGTTACTTCGTCAACGGCAAGCTCGTTCACGAAGTGACGGATCCTTCGAAAATACCGACCAATGACCAGAAGATCATGCTCAGCCTGTGGGGTACCGACACGCTGAAGGACTGGATGGGCCGCTTCTCCTATCAGGGGCAGGCATCCATGGTGATCGACCGGGTTTCCTTCACCGCCCAGGGAGACGCGTGCCAGTTCCCTGAATCCGTCGCCTGCAATCTCGATTGAGCCTGACCGCAGCCATTTCTTCGCTTGTCATATTGCGTTGAGTTTTTCAGCACAGGAGCATGCCCGTTTGAGCATAAACGTTCTCTATCTCGCCCATGATCTGGCCGATGCGGCTATCAGGCGGCGTGTGCTTACCCTGAAGGCCGGGGGAGCAGACGTGACGGTTGCGGGCTTTACCAGAGGACGCAACCTGCTTGAGGGTGAGCCGGGCGTGCGCACCATCGTGCTGGGCGAGACCTCCGATGGAAAGTTTGCGCAGCGGATCGGTGCTATCGTCAAGGCGAGCGCCGGGCTGAAAAGCCGGCTTGCCGGTATCGACCGTCCGGATGTGGTTATCGCCCGCAATCTTGAAACGCTGGCGCTGGCAGGGCAGGCGGCGCGTCTGTTCGATCGCAACCTGCCGATCGTCTACGAATGCCTCGATATCCATCGCCTGCTGCTCGATGAAGGCTGGAAAGGGCGTCTGGTGCGGGCATTCCAGCGCCATTTCGGCCGCCGTGCACAGCTCTTGATCACCAGCTCGCCCGCCTTTGTCGAAAATTTCTTCCAGCCGCGCTCGGGGCTTTCGCTGCCGGTTCTGCTGCTGGAAAACAAGGTTCTCGCGCTCGACCCGGACAGCCTGCCGCTTCAGCCGACGCCACGTGCGCCAAAGGCCGGTGAGCCCTGGCGGATTGGCTGGTTCGGGGCAATCCGCTGCGCCAAGTCGCTCGCGATCCTGACAGATTTCGCTCGCCGCATGGACGGCAAGGTCGAGATCGTGCTGCGCGGTCGGCCCGCCTATAGCGAATTTGCCGATTTCGACCGGATCGTCGCAGACGCGCCGCATGTCACCTTCCACGGTTCCTACCAGAACCCGGAGGATCTCGCCCGCATCTATGACGAGGTACAGTTCAACTGGGCGATCGACTTCTTCGAGGAAGGCCTGAATTCCGAGTGGCTGCTGCCAAACCGCCTTTACGAAGGCGGGCTTTATGGCGCGGTGCCGGTTGCGCTCAAATCGACCGAGACCGGCCGCTTTCTTGCCCACCGCCAGATCGGCGTGACGGTCGATAAGGCCACGCCCGAGGCGCTGGAAGCGCTGTTCTCTCAGATGACGCCCGAAATTTACGCCGAACAGTTCGCCCGGATCACCTCGGTCGAACGCGGTCAATGGATCACAGGTCCGGCCGATTGCCGGGCGCTGGTTGCAAAACTGGCATCGTTAAAACCCGATTTACGCTCTCCTGCTGAAATGCAGGCTGCGTCAACCATGCAGTCGTGAGGTGGAATATGGTAATGAGTAGCGTTTCCGGTTCCGACGTGTCGAACCAGACTTCTGAAATCCCGGCCAATCCGCGTGTTCTTCTCGTCATCCCATGCCTTAACGAGGCCAAGACGATCGAGGCGCTGTTGCGCAAATTTTCGCTCCAGCGGGGCGAGACCGATATGCTGATCGTCGTTGCCGATGGCGGCAGCCGCGACGGCACGCCGGATATCGTTCGGCGGATGATCGGGGAAATCCCGGATCTGGTGCTTCTCGACAACCCCAAGCGCATCCAGAGCGCGGCGATGAACCTCGCGGTCCAGACCTATGGTGACGGTCGCGACTATCTGATCCGCATCGACGCGCATGGGGATTATCCGGACAATTATTGCCAGGCGCTGATCGAGGAAGCAGTCCTGCATCAGGCGGATTCGGTCGTGGTCGGAATGGAAACGGTCGGCTTTGGCGCCTTCCAGCAGGCGGCCGCGATCGCCCAGAATTCCAAGCTCGGTAATGGCGGCTCCAAGCACCGCGCCGGTGGTGGTGGCGAATGGGTCGATCATGGTCACCATGCGCTGATGCGGATCGCAGCCTATCGCCAGGTCGGCGGTTATGATGAGACCTTCAGCCATAACGAAGATGCCGAGCTGGACTTCCGGCTCAGGAGCGCCGGTTTCCGCATCTGGATGACGGGGCAGACCTTCATGACCTATTACCCGCGTTCCAGCGCTTCTGCACTCTTCCGCCAGTATCTCGGCTATGGCCGGGGCAGGGCGAAAAACCTCTTGAAGCACCGCGCCATTCCGAAGATCCGTCAGGCCATTCCGCTTGCGGTCGCGCCGGTGGTTGCCGGTGCAGTTCTGGCCTTGCTCTACTGGTGGGCGGCCGTTCCTGTTGCCGTCTGGATGATCGCCTGCGTGGCTTACGGCGCCTATATGGCAATCGGCCAGCGCAACATGATCGCACTCTTCGCCACCATTCCCGCGATGATCATGCACCTCGCCTGGTCTGCCGGATTCTGGATGGAACTGCTTCGCATTCGACGAAAGAGGGCTGCATGACGGCTGATCTCACCGTGGCAAAAATCGACATCGGCATCTGCACCTATCGGCGTCCGGCGCTTAAGGATACGCTGGAATCGCTGTTCAAGCTGACCGTTCCGGCAGGCGTTTCATTGCGACTGATCGTGGCGGACAATGATGCGGTTCCCAGTGCGAGCGATCTGGTGGAGAGCATTCGCGCGCAGTCTCCGTTCCCGATCCTCTATGTCCATTGCCCCAAGTCGAATATCTCGATCGCCCGCAATGCCTGTCTCACGTCTGCCGATGCGGATTTCCTCGCCTTCATCGACGACGACGAGACCGCGACGCCGGAATGGCTGGCCGCTCTTTATGAAAAGGCACGCCAGACGGGTGCGGAAGCCGTGCTCGGCCCAGTACGCGCGCTTTATGGCGACGACAGTGCAGCGTGGATGCGCAATGGCGATTTCCACTCCACCATGCCGGTCTGGGTCGATGGCAGGATCATTACCGGTTACACCTGCAATACGCTGCTCGACATGCGCTCGCCGCTTATCACTGGGCGCCGTTTTGCGCTGGCGCTCGGCCAGAGCGGTGGTGAAGACACGCATTTCTTCTCGCAGCTGACGGAAAGCGGTGGGCGGATCGAATTTGCCGAGGATGCCTTGGTGCTGGAGCCGGTGCCGGCAAGTCGCGCCAGCTTCCTGTGGCTTGCCAAACGTCGTTTCCGTTCCGGCCAGACCCATGGCCGGATCGTTGCGGCAAAGAGCGGTGGTATGAAGCGTTTTCCCAAGGCTCTCATCGCTGCCACAAAGGCCGGTTATTGTGGTGCGATCGCCGCTGCCTTCACGCTTATGCCGGTTAAGCGCAACCGTTATGCGCTGCGTGGCGCGCTGCATGTCGGCGCCGTAATGGGCATGCTCGGCGTTCGTGAAATCCGCCAATACGGCGCCCCGGAGGCTGCGTGAACATGGATAGCGGGATACCCGATATCAGCTTCATCATTGCCGCCTATAATGCGGAAGAGACGCTCGCGCGTGCAATCGACAGCGCTCTGGCGCAGCTTGGCGTCACCGTCGAGGTCATCGTCGTCGACGACTGTTCGACGGACGGAACGGCGGCGCTTGCCGAAAGCTATGCCGATCCTCGCGTGCGGCTGATCCGCCAGCCGCAGAATGGCGGGCCTGGCAGGGCGCGCAATACCGGTATCGCTGCCGCGACCGGCCGCTTCGTCGCGACGCTCGATTCCGACGATGCCGTCTATCCGGAACGTTCGCTTTCCATGCTGCAGCGGGCAAGGACGCTCGATGCGCAGATGGTGGTGGACAATGTCGATGTCGTCGGTCTGGAAGGTGGCGCTGCAAAGACCATGTTCGACAGGCGGCATCTGGAACAGAAGCGGGAGATCACCCTTGCGGAATTCATCGATTCCAACCTGATCTTCAAGACCACGTTCAATTACGGTTACATGAAACCGATCTTCGACCGGGCCTTTCTTCTGGAGCACGATCTCAACTTCGATGAGGGCTTGAGGATCGGGGAAGACTATATCCTGTTCGCCTCTGTTCTGGCAGCCGGGGGGCGCTGCGCCACCGATCCCAATCCGGGCTATGTCTATTATCTGCTGCAGGGATCGATCTCCCGTGTGCTCAAGCAGAAGCATCTCGATGACATGCTGGAGGGCGACAGCCGTTTCATGGCGCGCTTTTCGCTGGGTCCGGCCGAAATGGCCGCACAGCGTCGTCGCACGCGCAGCATCATCGAAGCCCGCTCGTTTCTCACCCTCGTCGACGAGGTCAAGGCCAAGTCGCTCAGTGGGTTCCTCAAAACCGCGTTGAAAGCCCCGGGAGCGTTAAAACACTTCCGGATGCCTATCGCTGTTCGCATGCGCCGGTTCGCCAAGGCGGCCGGTGTCAACTGAAATCCGATCAATCGGGTGTGTATGCCCCCTGGAAAGGACTAGGAATGAACCTGAAAAGACCAGTTCGTAAGGCAGTTATCCCTGTCGCAGGCAACGGAACCCGCTTCCTGCCCGCGACAAAGGCCATGCCGAAGGAAATGCTGACGATCGTCGATCGTCCGGTCGTGCAATATGCCGTTGATGAAGCCATGCAGGCAGGCATCGAAAACATCATTTTCGTCACCAGCCGTAACAAGACTGCCATTGAAGACTATTTCGACAGCAATCCCGAACTGATCGCCAGCCTCACCCGCTCAGGCAAGACCGTGCAGGTCGCGCAGTTGGAAAAGATGCTGCCGCTCGCGGGTACTGTCAGCTATACGCGCCAGCAGGTCCCGCTCGGTCTCGGCCACGCGGTCTGGTGCGCCCGTGAGCTGGTCGGCGACGAGCCGTTCGCGCTGCTTCTGCCCGACATGGTTTCCTATGGCGCCCGCGGCTGCATGTCCGGCCTGATGGACCTTTACGAAGAAGTTGGCGGTAACGTGTTTGCGGTGGAGCAGTGCGCGCCGGAAGAGACGTCGAGCTATGGCGTGGTCGCCATCGGCCAGGATGTTCGCCACGGTTTCCAGGTCACCGGAATGGTGGAAAAGCCGAAGCCGGCCGATGCTCCGTCGAACTATTACCTCAATGGTCGTTATATTCTGCAGCCGCAGATCTTCGAGCTTCTCGAAAGCCAGGAGCGTGGCGCCGGAAACGAGATCCAGCTGACCGACAGCATGCAGAAACTGTTGAAGGTTCAGCCGTTCCATGCACATCCTTACCAGGGACGTACATTCGACTGCGGATCCAAGCGTGGCTTCATCGAGGCAAACGTCGCCTTTGCGATGATGCGTGCGGACATGAGCGGCGATCTGGCGGTGACGATCCAGGAACTGCTCGATGCGCACGCGACCAAGGTGCGCGCGGCTTGACGCATAATGATTACGGGAAAGGCGAGACATTCGCCTTTCCTGCACTATTTTCCCCAGAGCGGATGACACAATGGATCAGGCAAACTTTCGACCGATGACGATGTTTCCCCCAGAACCAAAAGACCACGACACGTTCATCGACCTCGACAAGCTGTGGTCTGCGGCCATGCGCCGGTTGGGTGTGATCGGTGCCTGCGTTGCTGCAATGGTCGTTCTGGCCGGGCTTTATCTGGTCTTTGCCCAGCCGATGTATACGTCGATGACGAACATTCTCATGGACGACAATCTTTCCCGTTACGCGGAAGAAAACGCGTCGGACAATCAGTCGGCGCAGATGCTCGACAACCGCATGTCCAGTGCCGTGGAAATCCTGAAGTCCAAGGAACTGGCACTCAGCGTCGTCGGCAAGGCGAAGCTCGACCAGAATGCCCTGATCGTCGACCCGCCAAAGTCGCCTGTCGATCTTGTGAAGGGCATGCTGCGCGGTGTCACATCGATTTTTTCCGCCGATACGCCCGCTTTGACCGAAGAGCAGATCGCAGCAGGTCGTCGTGAAAAAGCAGCCGCGATCATCCAGCAATGGTTGACCGTCGAACGTGTCGGGCGCAGCTCGGTCATCGCCGTTTCGGTGCGCTCACCGGACAAGATGCTCTCGGCGCAGATTACCAAGACCTATGCAGAATCCTATCTAACGGAGCAGCTCAACGCCAATTTCGACGCCACTGAGCGGGCCAGCATCTGGCTGCAGGAGCGGTTGAACGATCTGAATACCCGCTCGCAGCAGGCGTCGCTCGCTGTCGAACAGTTCAAGCGCGACAAGGGGCTGATTTCCCCGCGCGGCGAACTTCTGTCGGCGCAGCAGCTCTCCGATTTGAACAGCCAGTTGATCGTGGCTCAGGCCGATGCGGCAACCGCCGCCGCCCGCTACAACCAGTACAAGGCAATCATCGACAAGGGGCCGGAAGCGGCCGTGCACAATGCGGTCGTCTCCAATCGCGACACCGACAACACGGTGATGCAGGATCTGCGCAAGCGCTATATCGGCATCAACGATCGCGAACAGGCGATCATCCAGCAGTTCGGCGCCGATCATCCGCAGGCTATTGCGATGAAGGCCGAGAAGCAGGACGTGACCAACCAGATGTTCCGCGAATTGCAGCAGCTGACGGGCAGCTTCAAGAACGAGCTGGACGTGTCGCAGTCGCGCGTGGAATCGATGCGGGAAAATATCCAGCGCGTCGCAGGCAACAATTCCGATGCCAATGTGAACATGGTTCAGCTGCAGGAGCTGGAACAGAAAGCTTCGGCCCTCAGAACGCTTTACGAGTCCTACCTGCAGCGTTTCGAACAGGCCTCGCAACAGCAGTCGCTGCCGATCGCCAAGGCGCGCGTGATTTCCGATGCCGGTGTGCCGGTATCGCCGTCCAGCCCGCGCAAGACGCTGACCATAGCGCTGTCGGTCATTCTCGGTCTTTTGATCGGCTGTGCCGCCGCCGCCGTTCTGGAACTGCGTGAACGCTTCTTCCGCACCGGCGAAGACGTGCAGCAGAAGCTCGGCATGCGCTTCCTCGGCTACCTGCCGCGCATTGCCGGTGCCGCGCGTGAAGACGCGCCGAAGCCGAGTGCCGTGCCGGAACAGGGCGAAGCCGCCAACCAGCCGGTTGGCGATCCGATCTCCTTCCGCCGCATGATGCGTGTTGCGGTCGAGGCTCCGCGTTCGCAGTTTGCCGAAACGCTGCGCAATACCAAACTTGCCTGCGATATCGTGCTTCAGGGCAAGAAATGCGCCGTCATTGGTGTCGTTTCCTGCCTGCCGGGCGAGGGCAAGTCGACGGTTGCGGCAAATTTTGCCGGTCTGATCGCATCAAGCGGCGCACGCACACTGGTTATCGACGCCGACCTTCGCAATCCGGGTCTTTCGAAGATGCTGGCAAGCGAGCCGGAAGTCGGTCTCGTCGACGTCATCCTTAACAAGACGTCCTGGACCAGCGTTGCCCGTGTCGACCGCCGTTCGCGCCTCACCATCCTGCCGATGACGACGCGCGGCCGTCAGGTGACCCATACGAGCGAGCTTCTGGCTTCCAGCGGCATGAGCCAGTTCCTGGAAAGCATCAAGGATACGTTCGACGTCATCGTCGTCGACCTTGCGCCACTTATCCCGGTCATTGATGCCAAGGCGTTCGAGCCTTATGCGGATGCCTTCGTGTTCGTCACCGAATGGGGCGCGACACCGGCCAAGGCGGTTCAGAGCGTGCTGCAGTCGGAACCGCAGATCGCCGCAAAGACGATCGGTGTCATCCTCAACAAGACGGATCTTTCCGAACTGCACAAATATGCCGATCCGGGTGCGCCGGAGCGTCTGCGCAGCAACTACCTGTCCTATTACCGGGACTACAAGGAAGTCGCTGCCGAATAACGGCGCGACGATCTCCATCAAAGAAAAGCGGCCCGGTTTTCCGGGCCGTTTTTGTATCTCGATTATGGTTCAGCGCTGAACGCGCAATCCGTCCATCAGGAGGCCGATCAGGCGATTGGCGCTGTCGCGCCATTCGGGCGTGTCGGGGATAGAGTAGATGCTGGACATCGCGTGCATCAGGTCCGACTGGCCGATATCCTTGCGAATGAGGTTCTTTTCCTGCGCTGTCGTCAAAAGCTTGTCGAAGGAGGAACGGATACGCCCGAACCCTTCGGCGAACATGGTGGAGTTGGAGCTGGCGATGATCTTCAGGCTGCTTGCCATGCCGCGCTTGGTCGCCATGTAGTTGACAAAGCGGCGCATCCATTGTTCGAGCGCGATGTCGGCGGCTTCGGTGCGCGACAGTTCGTCGGCCGCATCCGCCAGATTTTGCAGCTCACGCCGATAAACGACCTCGACCAAATGTTCGCGTGTCGGAAAATGCCTGTAAAGCGTGCCTATGCCGACACCGGCCTTGCGGGCGATATCTTCCAGCGAGGTCTCTACGCCATTGTCGGCAAAGGCCTGGGCGGCGATTTCAATCAGCTTGTCGCGGTTGCGGCGTGCGTCCGCCCGCAGTTTCGGCGTCTTCTGATCTGCATTTTCCGGCGTGGCCGAGGCCAAAATCATGCTCCTGCGCGATCGTCACCTGACGCTTGGGCATCAAGTCACTGGTTTGAATGGAGGAGCCTCCGAATTGGAAGTCCTCTTCGTTTTAAACCGGAAGCGGGGTGAATGTCATGCGTGAAATGCAGTATGCCGAGCGACAAGGAAATAGGGGATTGTTCCAGCGACTTGAGCCGGAGAAACCAGTCCGTGGATGACAAGACAGATTTCCACGGTTGTCATCTTCCTAGCTGGCGCCAGGCGATGATATTTCCCGAAGTGACGCTGGGGTCTCCGTGGACTGGATAGGTGTATCCCGTATTGGGTTTGGCATTAGGCATCCGAGAAGGAAATGTCGTTCGCGCATACTGCATGTACCGTGCATCGGCTTTGGGATTGCCCGTTGAATCTCGCATGGAAACGGACGCCATTTTGCCATTTGCGTCGGTTCTAACCAGCACAGTTCCTATACGTTTGGTCACGGGGCTGCAGCCCGCGACACACAGGCCCAGAAGGAAAACCGCAATCAGGCGCATAAATAGCTTTCTGGAAAATAGACTGAATTAGTTCTGCTGTTGATCTGTAATGGCTCTCGTGAAAAGTGCAATCTGCTGAGACGTCGCGACCGCGTCCTCTGATGCCATAACGCGACCGGCTTTCAATCCTCCGAATACCGCTCTTCCGCCCACGGATCACCGCGCATGTGATAGCCGTTTTTCTCCCAGAAGCCGGCATGATCCATGCCGTTGAAATCGATCCGCTTCAGCCATTTGGCGCTTTTCCAGAAATAGAGATGCGGCACCACGAGGCGCACCGGGCCGCCATGTTCCTCGCTTAGCGGCGCGCCTTCCCAGTCGGTGACGATGATCGCGTCGGGCGAGGAGAAGTCGGAAAGCAGCAGGTTAGTCGTGTAACCGTCGTAACTCGTCAGCATGACAGCCGTTGCCTGCTCCATGGGGTCGACGAGATCGAGGAAGTCGCGGGTGGAGACGCCTTTCCAGTTGTTGTCGTAGCGCGACCATGTGGTCACGCAATGGATGTCGGAGAGCATGTCCGTCTGCGGCAGCGCCCGGAATGCGGCCCAGTCGAGCGTCACCGGATTGTTGACGAAGCCGTGGACCTCCAGTTTCCATTGTGCCGTCGAAACGCTTGGCTGCTGGCCAAGATCGAGCACCGGCCAGTTCTTCACCAGATGCTGGCCGGGCGGCAGCCGGTCGGTTTCCGGCCGGGCATGGCGACCGGTGAGGAATTTGCCCTCGTCAGCCCATTTGCGCTTGGTGATGGTAAGCTTGGAATCTTGCTGTGCCGGGGTGTCGTCGGCCATTTGCGGTTCTCCCGTGGGTGCCGGAGGCGATGTTAATGCGGTTCCGCTTGCGTCATCGGATAATCTGATGAAGAAGAAGAGCAATTCAATTGCCCGTCTTTTAAAATCTTCTCCGGAACATCATGCTCGCCTCAAATTCCCGCTTCAATCCGCTCGTCGACAAGCTTTCGCTTCCGCCCGTTCCTTCGGTTGCCGCATGGGGCCGCGCCTATGATGCTACGAAAGGGCCGCTGATCGATCTTTCGCAGGCCGTCCCCGGTTATCCGGCGCATCCCGAGATGCTGCGCCTACTCGGCGAGACCGCGTCGTCCACCGCCTATACCGGTTATGGTCCGATCGAAGGCGACCAATCGCTGCGTGACGCCTATGGCGCCCATGTCGCCGAGGTTTATGGTGTTCCGCTCGCGGCTGCCAATACGCATATCACTTCCGGCTGCAACCAGGCCTTCGTCTGCGCCGCGATGACGGTTGCCGGTCCCGGCAATACGGTCCTGATGACCGAGCCCTTCTATTTTAACCACGAAACGACGCTGGCGATGATGGGCATCAAGACTGCCTTCGTCGCCTGCAAGGCCGAAGACGGGTTTCTGCCGGAGGTTTCTGCGATCGAGGCTGCAATTACACCCGAGGTAAAGGCGCTAGCGCTCGTTTCGCCCAACAATCCGACCGGTGCGATCTATCCGCCGCAATTGCTCGAAGCGATATTCAAGCTCTGCCAGGACAAGGGCATCTGGCTGATCCTCGACGAGACCTATCGCGACTTCCTGCCTGAAGCCGGCCAAAGGCCGCATGGCCTGTTTAACCTCAAAGGTTGGGAAGAGACGCTGATCAGCCTCTACAGCTTCTCGAAATCCTTCTGCATTCCCGGCCATCGCCTCGGTGCGATCACGGCGAGCGAAGCGGTGATCGGGCAGGTCGCCAAGATCATGGACAATCTGCAGATCTGCGCACCGCGTGCCGCACAGGGTGCCGTTGCGGCTGCATTGCCCTTGCTTGCCGCATGGCGTGAAGAAAACCGGCAGGAGATCGGCCGCCGTGCCGAGGCACTGAAGGCCGTCATGCAGCAGCTTCCCGATTGGCAGCTCGATGCAATCGGCGCCTATTTTGCCTTCGTGCGGCATCCGTTTGCCGGTGTCGGTTCGGCGGAAGTCGCGGAAAAGCTCGCCAAACGTGCCGGCATCACCTGCATTCCGGGCGTCTATTTCGGCGAGGGCCAGCAGAATTATCTGCGCTTTGCCTTTGCCAATGCGGATGCCGAGACGATCGGTCGACTGACGGAACGTTTGAAGAACTTTTCGCTGTCGTAATCGGCACGGCGCGCCTATAACGGGGCATGGCTCAACGTTCAGGCAGCGCCGATCTTCCGCTTCACAGCGGCCGGGTTCCCCGGTGGCTCGGCGAACGCATGACGCGGCTCGGTGCCGTCATCACCGAGGCGATCATCATCCATTACGGCCGTGACGAACTCCTGGCGCGGATGGCGCATCCCTTCTGGTTCCAGTCCTTTGGGGCTGTGATGGGCATGGACTGGCATTCTTCGGGCATCACCACCAGCGTCATCGGCGCGTTGAAACGTGGGCTCACGCCGTTATCGGGTGAACTCGGCATCCATGTCTGCGGCGGGCGCGGCAAGAACTCGCGCCAGACACCGGAGGAATTGATCGCCATCGGCAACCGCGTCGGCATCGATGGCGGAGCACTCGCCCAGACCAGCAAGCTCGTCGCCAAAGTGGACAGTGCCGCCGTGCAGGACGGGTTCGATCTTTATCTGCACGGTTTCATCGTCACCGATGACGGCAAATGGGTCGTCGTGCAGCAGGGCATGAACGATGCGCGGCGACAGGCGCGGCGTTATCACTGGCATTCCGAAGGGCTGAAGAGTTTTCTCGATTCACCCCATGCGGCCATCGAAGGCAGGGGGCAGGGCGAGATCGTCAATCTGGCGGATCACCGGGCTCTCGCCTCGCGCAGCGGCCAGCTCGATCTACTTGCCTCGCTCGGTCCGGACAGGATCGTCCGCGAAGTGATCGCGCTCGATCCGTCGCGAATGAGAAAACCTTCGGCACAGCCGATGCTGCCGCATCTGATCATGCCGGACCATCACGATGTCCGCGAGGAGGACGTCAACATGCGCCGCCTGCACGGTACGCTCGCTGCTGCCGCCGATCGTGGGCCGAAGGATTTCGAGGATCTGCTGATGACGCCGGGTGTCGGTGCACGCACGGTCTCGGCGCTCGCCATGGTGGCGGAAGTCGTGCATGGCGCGCCCTGCCGTTTTTCCGATCCCGCCCGTTTCTCGCTCGCCCATGGCGGCAAGGACCGGCATCCGTTTCCGGTGCCGCTGAAAGTCTATGACGAGACGATACGGGTGATGAAATCGGCGGTCGGCAAGGCAAGGCTCGGCCGCGAGGAAGAGTTGCAGGCGCTGCGTCGCCTCGACGACCAGGCCCGGAGCCTCGAACGCTACGTCACCGGTCCCGATTTCAAGGAGATCATCGCCGGCGAGTTCCGCCATTCGCATGAATGGGGTGGCCGCAGCGTTTTTGGCTGGGAGCCGCCGGAGGAGGAAGGCGATAGGCCGGAGCAGGGCGGAAAACTCGCCCCTTAAGACCTTTCCCGATATTTGACAGCAATCACTTTGGCCTCCGACACAGTGTCGCGGCATGGGCCTTGCTGCGGCCCTGCGGCATGTCGGCCGCTTGTCACAATCCGGCTACTCCCTAGGCTGCACATCAGGAGTCATGTGAAAGGGAGTAATCATCATCATGCCAGCCTTATTGGATCGCCGTCAGCTTCTCACCGCCGTCGCAGCCTCTGCGCTTTTGCCGGTCGCCGCACTTGCGCAGAATTCCGGCACGACGCCGGTTGCCGTTGCGGGTAAGCCGGGTGAAATACCCGAGGGGATGAAGCTTCCGCTTCTGCCGCAGCTCGAAAGTTTTCCGATATGGCCGGAAGGCAAGGTTCCGGGCAGCGCGGGAGTGGCGGCGAAGGAGGAGTGGATCCTGCGCAATCCGAAGGATGGTGATCCGAACGATACGGCCGCAATGCATGTCACCAACCCGATCCTGATGGTGCAGCGGCCAGCCAAGCCCGATGGCTCGGCCATCCTGATGATCCCCGGCGGCAGCTATACGCGTGTCGCGGTGACCCGTTCGGGAAGCAGCATCGACCAGACCTTTGCCGGTTCCGGCTCGACGGTCTTCATCATGACCTACCGCCTGCCGCATGACGGCTGGGCTGCCGGCCCGGAAGCTCCGTTGCAGGATGCGCAGCGCGCAATCCGGCTGATCCGCCACCGCGCCAAGGAATTCGGCGTCGATCCCGCCCGCGTCGGCGTTGCCGGTTTCTCTGCAGGCGGACATCTGGCCGGCTGGCTAACGGAAAGCTTTGGCCGCGAAACCTATGAACCGGTCGACGAGGCGGACAAACTCTCGACCAAGCCGCTCGTTACCGGCATGTTCTTCCCCGTGATGACCATGATGGCGCCCTATGCGCATGAGACCTCGGTCAAGAACATGTTCCCGAAGGGCGGCACGGATGAGGAGAAGCGCAAGATCTCGCTGGAGTTCAACCTGCCTGCCGACATGCCGCCGACCTTCCTTGCCCATGCGAATGACGATCCGGCGGTTGCACCGGAAAACAGCCTGATCCTGTTTAACGCCCTGCGCGCCCAGAAGACGCCGACCGAGTTGCATCTCTTCGAAGTCGGCGGGCATGGCCTGATCGAAAATGGCAAGGATCTTCCGCATCTTGCGCTGTTCGAGACTTTCGCGAAGCGCCATGGCTTGTGGAAGTAAGACAGGCCGCAAAAAGGAACTCCCGCGGGTCAACTGCGGGAGTGTCGGGCCTGATTAAAGGCGATCAGGGAACTCTCTGCCGGCCTGCGGTGTTATCGCATGAGCCTGGAGGAGGACATGATGACCCGTGGAAGCACATCGGAAGAAGCCACCCGTTTCGGCAGCAGCCAGCCAAGTGTCGCCAGCAGTTGCGGTACCGGGGAAGCTCTTTTCAAGAAACAGCCGAGCCCGGTCAGTATCGAGATGAACAGGGCGCGCAAGGCATGTGGTGTCGGTGTTGGTGCCGTTGATCGCGACGAGCGCGTGGCCGATGCCGGTGACGCCGGCTGATATGGTTTGCGATGGTGGCCGAGGTCACGCTTCCGTTGGAGATATGCGGCTGATCTGTCACCCTGTTTCGGCGCAATTCCGGACGCAACCCGGTTCCCACTTTTGCTCGAATTGCGCTAACCTGACTTGATGGTAAGTACGTCTCTAATTGGTTTGGTCTCGCCTCTGGTTGCGGTGGCGGGCAGCTATTTGCTGATCCGCTGCATTTCGGCGCTGTGGAAGATCATTTCTCCGGCGGTGAAATATCGCTTCCCGGCGGGAAGTGCGCCGTACCGGATGAACCTGCCGGTCGCCGGGCGTTATGTCGTGAGCGTCGTCATCCCGGCAATGACATTCATTACCGGCGTATCCTATTTTTCCGCCCGCTTTGCCGTCACGCAGCACCCGTCAGGTGCGACGCTAAACTATCGCTCCTATGGCCGTTCGCTGTTTCGGACCAATCGCACCGATATGAGCGGTAAAAAGTCAATTCCGCTGGGGGCATTCGAATGCCCCGCGCCCGGCGATTTCGAGATCAGCTGCCTCAATCCGGAGACGATACGAGAGAATTTCCAGCTCGAGGTTTCTCCGCAGGTGCCGGGGCTTTATCTTGTTGCCCTTATCCTCGCGACAATCCTGTCGTCATTCATGGCGATCGGCGGATTTGTCTTCTGCATCCTATGGCTGGCGGGAAAACTGTAAGGGCTTCCCGCCAACTTGGATTAGCGGATATGCAACGGCGCTTCCTTGTGCGCAACGATGCGGCCGGCAAGTTCGCCGATCCGCTGCATCGCCGTTGCCAGTACGTCTTCCGGCACCGTCAGGGAAATACGAAGGAAGCCCGCAGCCTGATCGCCGAAGGAGGTGCCCGGCATCACCGCGACCTTTTCCTCACGCAGCAGTTCCCAGGCGAATTCCTCGCCGTTGAGGCCCGTTGCCGTCACATCGAGCAGAATGAACATGCCTCCTTCCGGCGGCATGGGTTTTACCAGATTGCTGCCGGCAAAGGCCTTTTCGACGATTGCGGCACGGCGGGCGTAATTCTCGCGCATCACGTCGGCAGTGTCGAAATGCCGGGAAAGCGCCATGGCCGTCATGTCGGAGATGAAGGGCTGCACACCGAAGAGCATGGTTTCGGAGACCGGCAGAAGCCGCTCGCAGAACTCTTCCGGACCCGCCGCCCAACCGGAGCGGAAACCGGGTGCCGCATGGGATTTCGAAATCGAGGAGACGGCAATCGTCCGCTCGGCCAGCTCCGGCATGTCGAAGGGCGAGGCGAATTCGGTGCCGTCGAAGATCAGCTGTTCGTAAACCTCGTCGGAGATGATCCAGAGATCTCGGCTGCGGCAGACTTCACCGATCGCGGCGATCTCGGCTTTGGTCAGCACGGCCCCTGTCGGGTTGTGCGGCGTGTTCAGAAGCAGCACGCGGGCTTCCGGGGTGATGGCGCGCTCCAGATCCTCGGCCTGAAGATGGAATTTCTTTTCCGGCCTGAGCGGTACCGGGATCATGTGGGCGCCGGTCGAGGCGATCACGCCTTCATAGGTCGCATAAAGCGGATCGCCGACCAGCACGCCATCGCCGGCTTCCACAAGGCCGGTCATCACGCCATAAAGTGCTGTCTGGGTGCCGGGGAAGCAGAGGAAGTTCTTTTCAGTTACGCCCTTGCGGCGCTTCGAATATTTTTCGACCAGTGCTTTCAGGACTGCAGGTTCGCCACGGCCGTTGGAATAGCGCGTGCGACCGGCATACATGGCGCGCGAAGCCTCATCCAGCAGCGCCTTGTCGGGTGCAACATCCGGCTCGCCGATCGTCAGTTCGATGATTTCCTCGCCTTCCGCCTTCATCCGCCGGGCGGTGAGATGCAGGGCCCAGCGGCCGGAGCCGAGATGGGCAAGGCGGTCGGTGATCGAGGCATAACGCATGCGTGGCTTCCTTACTTTTCCGAGGTCAGTTCGCCCGGGGTCAATCTCAACAGTGCCTCGACGGAGGCAAGCGCCGCATCGGCGAGTTCGTGTTCGTCAAACAGATCGGCGGTAAGCGTGCCTTCCAGCCACAACCCATCGATCAGCGCGTTTAGCGAGATAGCAAAGCTGCGGCATTGTTTTGGCGAAAGCGCGGTGCCGCGCTCATCGAAAAATGCCAACAGAAGTGTTTCGACTTCCTGCAGAAACGCAAGATAGTTGTCCCGGTGAATGGCAGCAAAATTCGGGTCTGTCTGGATGTGGCTGATGAAAGCGGCCCAGAGCGATAGTGTTCGGCTGTCGGTTACAGGCGGCGTCAGGTTGGCGATGATGAAACGGCGAAGCCGTGCCCTTGGCGCCTCGTCCTCGCGGGCGGCCTCGATCGCGGTCTGTGTCATGCCGTCCATAACGGCGCGGTATGCCGCCTCCAGCATCTGGTCCTTGCCGGTGAAGTAATGCCGGATGAGGCCAGCCGTCACACCGGCGCGGTTGGCGATCTGGCGCACCGTTGCACCCTGAATGCCCACTTCCGCGATGCAGTCGAGCGTCGCCAGGATCAGGTCTTCGCGGCGCTCAGCCTCGCTGGCGCGGGTATAGGAGCGGCGGGCTGGTGCCATATCGTCCTCACGCTCTTTTTCTTGCTGCCGATCCTGCCGTTATTATACGACTGGATAATTTCCGTATAGCAGCAACTCGGTGGTCTCGTCCTTTCGTTGCGGAAATTGCTTGTCTCCTATATGAGCTGAAGGTCTACTATCTGAGACGGTCCTGATGCATGGAGCTTTGGTGAAATGGAGCGTGATCCTGCGGACGCCATAGCTTTCATGCTTAAGCAGGAGAGAGAGGCGCGCAAATGGTCGCTCGCCGATCTCGCCCAGCGATCGGGCGTATCCAAGGCAATGATCAGCAAGATCGAGCGCCGGGAAGCAAGCCCGACTGCGACAGTGCTCGGCCGGCTTTCCGGTGCCTTCGGCGTGCCCCTGTCGGTTCTGATCGCATCGGCCGAAAAGGTCACCGAAAGGTTGAGCCTTTCGGAAAGGCAATCGATCTGGACGGATCCTGAGACCGGTTATCTCAGAAGAGCCATTTCGCCTGCCGGTGCGCCAGCAGAGCTGATAGAAGTCCAGCTACCTGCAGGTGCCCGCATCACCTATCCCGCCTCAGCCTTCGCCTTTCAGCAACAACAGATCTGGATACTCGACGGGTGTCTCGATTTTTCCGAAGGCGGTGTGGAACATGAGCTGAAAGCGGGCGATTGCCTTCTGCTTGGCCCTCCCAGCGATTGCACTTTCTCGAACCGTGGCCCGTCGCAAGCACGATATCTGGTCGTCCTTTCTCGCGGCTAGACCCCGTTTTCGTGTTATGCTGTCGGAACAATCTGCTGATGTTACCGCTTTGTCCTTGAGAATACGGATAACTCTGGGAGGAGGAATTTCATGCAGGCTGAGCCCCATCCATCCGGTCTTACCGGAAGTAACCTGGCGGGACGCGAGCTGGCTGACCAGCTTTCGGCGCTTTCCTTGGAGCGTATCGTGCTTGTGGCACTTTCGCCCGAAAGCGTCGATCTTGCCTTCGATGCCGCGCAGCGTCTCGGTTGCGAACTGGACCTTTTGCTTGTCGGGCGAATTCCTGCGCCGGGTCACCCCGAAAAGACTATCGGCGCAGTTCTCGATTTCGAAGTGCCGCAGGTCGTGATCGATGAGGATCTGGCGCGCGCGTCGCATGTGCCTCCGGGTTATCTCAATACGGAGCGCCAACGACAGCTGTCGGATCTCGAACGCCGCCACGTCATGTATCTCGGCGATAATGATGGCCCCTGCCACGATCATGCCGGAAAACACGTGGTGATCGTCGATCATGGGGTTGAGGCATCCATTCTCCAGCTGGTGCTTCAGCGGCTCGGCGAGGTTGGTGCACATTCCGTTCGCGTCGCCCGGGTTGCTTCAACCGGCGAGCCGCCGGACGATCGGGCGGTTACCCAGTTTCTGAAACAGGCGCGACGGCTTCAGAAGTTGCTGCACTAGATTTCGATTGTCGCCAGAAGCGGCAGATGGTCGGACGCCAGCTTGGCGAGTGGGTTGGCAACGATCTCTACCCCTATCACGGAAACTTCGTTCGACGCGAATATGTGGTCGAGCCTCAGCAACGGGAAGCGTGAAGGGAAGGTCGGGCGCAGTTGCCCGGCCATATGGGTGCGCATATCCGTCAGGGCACCGGCAAGCCGTTTATAGGGCGGGCTGGAGGGGATCGAGTTGAAATCGCCGAGCAACACGACTGGCTGGTCGATCACACGATCGTTGCGCAGCCATTCCGGGCCGAGCAGCGCTTCTACTTGCCGCATCCGATCGATGCGTCTGAGACCCAGATGGGTGTTGAACACCTGTAGGCATTTTTCGCCGATCTCGATTTCGATCCAAAGCGCGCCACGCTGTTCCCCAACCGAAGGCAGAGGACCCGCCTTGACCAGTTCGGCAGGCAGGGCAGTCAGGATCGCATCGCCGTAGCGTTCTTCCTCGACATCGAGGGCAGCGTGGAAATGATGCTGCATCTTGAGGATTTCGGCGATCGTATGGGCCTGATCGATGCCGCCGGTTCGTTTCCGTCCGACATCGAGTTCCTGCAGGCCGATGATATCCGGCTGCGCCGCGGCGATCACTTCGGCAATGCGCTCCGGCGCCAGCCGGCGATCGGTGCCGATACAACTGTGCACATTATAGGTCAGAAGTTTCAGGCGACGGGAAGCCGGCGATCTGGCGGGTGGTGACTGCATAGGGCTGGGAACACCTGTCGCGCGTTTTCGTTCCCCACCTGTAAGAAGGCAGGAGGCATGATGATCGGCAGGAAGCATATTTTACAACTGGGTGTCCTTGCTGCTGTCTGCATTGCTGCCTTTCTCGTCTATCGCAGCCTTGGTCGCTACACGTTCGATGAAGTGGCAGATGCGGCGCAAGCGATCCCTATCGACAGGCTCGGCGCTGCCCTGATCTTCGTCGCGGCATCCTATCTATGCCTCACCGGCTTCGACACTCTTGCGGTCCGCTATGTCAAAAGACCACTCGTCTGGCGGCAGTCGGCACTCGCGTCCTTCTGTGCCCTGTCGATTGGTCATAACGTTGGCATGGCTGCGCTCAGCAGCGGTGCGGTTCGTTACAGGTTCTATTCTCGCTGGGGGCTGACGGGTGCGGAGATCGCCAAGGTCATCGGCTTTTGCGGCATTACCGTCGGTCTGGGGCTATCGAGCCTCGCCGCTCTCGTTCTGCTTCTCGATCTGGGACCGGATACCGATCTTTTCGGTATCGGTCAGGAGACGAGAGTTGCGGCAGGTCTTGCCTGCCTCGCCGGCCCGGTTGCTTATCTTCTTGTGTGCGTCTTCAAGATCCCGGTGCGGTTCCGCAAATGGCGTCTCGATCCGCCGTCCCCCGGTCTCGCGATCGCGCAGATCGGCATCGGCACGCTGAATTTCGCCTGTGTCGCGGCAGCGATCCACCAGTTGATGGCAGTGTTCGGCGATATCAGCTATTTCGAGGTTGCCGGTGCTTACGTCACAGCCAATGTCGCTTCATTGATCAGCCATGTTCCGGGCGGGCTCGGCGTGCTGGAGGCGACGATGCTTAGCATCCTGCCGGGCGCCAAGATCATCGGTGCGCTCGTCGCCTTCCGGGTTCTCTATTTCTTCGTGCCACTGATGATAGGCCTACCGACATTTCTTGTCAGCGAGGCCTATTATCGACGTCGCCCGGACAGCT
Source organism: Aliirhizobium wenxiniae (assembly GCF_014201355.1). Taxonomy (GTDB): domain Bacteria; phylum Pseudomonadota; class Alphaproteobacteria; order Rhizobiales; family Rhizobiaceae; genus Neorhizobium; species Neorhizobium wenxiniae. The sequence continues at coordinate 1,532,410 of NZ_JACHEG010000001.1, read as the reverse complement.
TTTCAAAACATTCGATGGGGTGAGCAGCGCGAGACGAAGCGGCGGAAACCGGCCTGAATCTGCGGGATCGGCCAGAAGGGCTGTTTCGGATCGATGATGCTGGTGCCGGGGATGGATTCGGTCTCGCCCCTTTCGACGTCCACGTCGAAGGGTTTCAGGTGTCGGCCGTTGACGTTGAGCATCTCGATCGTGCGGATCAGCGAGCCGGTCTCTTCGAAATGTTGGCGCACCAGCGCCTGATCGGCCGCCAGATGTTCTGCAAGCAGATCGATCCGCAGTTCCGCAATAGCGGCGCGACCGGCGGCGTCCTGCGGCTCCATCGCCAGGTCGCTCTCGGTGTCGAGACCTTCTGAGCGGTTGTTGAGGTTGGAAGAGCCGACGCGGACGAAATGGTCGTCGGCGATGATCAGCTTGGAATGGACGATAATCTCGCGCGCACCACCCTTTTCGTCCGGTGTCACCGCATAAAAGACCCTCAGCCGGTCATATCGGTCGGCGCGTTTCAGCCGGCGGATCAGCCGTGTGCGGTTATGGCCCATCATCAGTTTTTCGAGAAAACCGTGGGATTCGCGGGTGACGAGCACGACGATCTCGGGGCCGTTCTGTCTGCGCAGCCGCTTGGCGAGCGTTCGGGCGACGCCGAAGGAAGCGAGATATTGCGTCTCGATATAGAGATGCCTTTCCGCGGCCTTCAGTGCGTCGTGGGTCAGGCGGATCGCCTCGCGATGACCGCGGCGGCCTTTCCACTTCCAGGGTTCGGTCAGCGCCAGACCGGTCGGGCAATTTCGCAATGCGGGCTTGAGATCGGAAGGCCAGGGGGCGGGGCCGGGGACAACCACGGGGGCGAGTTCTTCGCCGTGGGTTTTCCTCCATCTGCGTCGTGCGACATCGCCGATCAGCTTTGCCATGTCTCCGGTGACGATGGTCTGCATGTCATGGACAGGGCCGTAGGTCGTGCCATCCGGCGAGACGCGATCGGGGTTGACGATCGTATGTTCTCTGTCGTCCCAGCGCCGGGCCGTCAGGTCGATGCCGCCCAGAAAGGCGGTCTTGTCGTCGATCGCGACGATCTTCTGATGGTGGCTTGCCCGTAAAGGGTGGCGGAAGTCGAAGCGCAGGTCGATGCGCGAATGGTCGGCCCATTCCATCTTGCCGAACATGCGCAGGCTTTTGCCGGAATATACCGGCCCCATGCCCCAGACGAGAATGCGGATTTCGAGATCCGGCTTCTCGTCGACCATGCGTCGCAACAGCGCGCCGATCGTTTCCGAGCCTTCATCTCGCGGGAGCAACCTTACGTCGGGATTGAAGTCCCATCCAACGATGAATATCGACTTTTTAGCCTGCCGCAACACTTCGTCGAGACGGCGGAAATAGTCCTCGCCGTCGATCAGGAACGCCACGCGCTCTGCTTTGGCCGAGCGCCAGACGTTTCTGCCAGGCTTGATGACCCGCGTGCGATGAAGCACCGGATCGATCAGATCAGGATTGGAAAAATTGCTCACGTCCACCTTGCGCCACCTCGTCATTTCTGACGGATGAACGCCACGATTTCGGTTTTTGTTCCCGCTCCTTAAGCGGTCTTTGAAGGCTTAGCCGGCCTTTTGGGTCTGCTGCGTGGAAACCTTGGTATCGAACGAACCGACATAGGTGTCGTCGACCATCTGCATGGCAACGAATACGGAGGCCAGGATACCGGCGGTCACTACCAGCAGCTTCCACAGGCACGGTTTGAACTCGGCTGGCTGCTGGGACCGAGCTGCAACGCGGCCCGGCATGCTCTTACTCGATACTGTCATGTCGTTCTCTTCTATGCCGCCGGTTACGCCGCATTTCCTGGCGGCATGTAGACGGGCGGTCTGTTTGTCTCATCCGGATTGGGGACTGGCGCCTCATCGGGCAGCCTGTCGGGTTCCGGCTCGTTGATCGGTGGATCCGGAGCCCATCCTGGCGCCGGCATGGGCGGCTGCTCTGTTGGCTCTCTTGGATCTTCGATCATCGGCGCCTCCATTAATGCATCGGTAACCCCGGGCGCAAGTGTTGGTTCCCATCTTTTTAACAAGTGCTGATATGCCGCAGATGCATCCCTTGAGGGCATCTCGAGGCAATTTCGCGTTCAATGTCAGGGAACTTCCCGTCATGGTTCGGGGTTGCCATTGGCGATCACGAGCCCGTGTATTATCTGTGGATGAGACGAGGGAGGAGCTGCATGACCCATGCGAAGGACAATTTCATTGCCTGGCTGAAAAGCGCCCATGCGATGGAGGAGCAGGCGATTACTGCTTTGACCGCGCAGACACGGCGACTGGAAAACTACCCGGATCTCAAGGCGCGCATGCTCGAACATCTCGAGGAAACGCGCAGCCAGGCGGACGCGCTGCAAAGCCTACTCAACGATTTCTCCGGTGCGCCGTCGACGCTCAAGGATATTGCCGGGCGCATCGCCGCGACCGTTCATGGAATCCCCGCGCTGGTGATGAATGACGAGGTGGTGAAGTTCACCGCCCAGGCTTACGCGTTCGAACATCTGGAGATCGCGACCTATCGCATGCTGATCGCGGCTGCCGACGAGCTGGGAGAAACCGAAGCCCAAGCTGTGTTCGAACGCATCCTTGCGGAAGAGATGTCGATGGCGAGGTGGCTGGAAGACAATCTCGATCCCATCACCCGGGTTTTCCTGATGCGCGATGAACGGGATCTGCAGGCGAAGCGTTAGCCTTGTTCAACCAAAGAAGCTGTGCCCATCGAAGTGACGATGAAGGCTCTTTTCGTCCTTCACGCCGCGCTGGTAAAGCTGAATCATTTCAACCGCCACATCGCTTGCCGCAGTGCTGCTGCCGGGCAGGCCGTGTTCTATGCAAACGTCATCGAAAACGCGTTTCAGGAATGCAAGCTCGTTGGGGTCGAATGTATGTGTTTCTACTGCGGGTATCATGTCTTGCCTCCATCATGGGGGCGAAAGAACTTCGGTGACGACCTGTCGTCTTTCAGTCGCCGGCGCCCTACATATCAGCCAGCGATGGGGTGAGATTACTACCTTCTGTGGCCGTTTCAAGCGGGGCCAGGTTAAATCGAAGTAATGATTCGGTGACCGGATTTTATCTGCTGTTCACGGCTCTGCAGGCCGGCTTGCAGCAAGTCGGAGAACTGGTTCCGGTTGCACAATCCGGCTGAAATCAGGGCTCAGCGGGCGCTTTTGGCCATGGCGGTATCATAAGCATCCGTGGCTTGATCGGCATCGCGGCTCACTTCCGCATCGGGTTCGCCGAGAAGCCGGCTTTCGATCCAGGAACGCGGGTTGCGGCGCGGCGTGATGTAGCCGACCGGCAGGGCGATCGCCTGAAGAAAGCGGACGATCACCATATAGAGACCCGTCTTCAGCCGTCCGGTGCGCAAGGACGTGACAGCCACGACAAGGCCAAGGCCTGCAGCGATGATAATGGCGGGCATGGTGACGCCGGGCAGTGTTGCGACAAGCAGAATTGAGCCGAGCATGAAGCTCCAGGCAAGCGCCAGGATGCCAAGCTCGGGCAGAGCGCGCAGCAGCCGATAGAAATAGGGCTTGCCGGTTGCTGCCCGCAAGAGCTCGCCGATGCCGAAAGGCTCCTTGGTTTTCACCTGTTGCAGAAGCAGGTCACGGGAGCGGGGATCACGTTCGTGATAGCAGGCAAAACGACGATCGAGCCGATGCAGTTTCCAGCCGGTACTGCGCAGCCGGATGCCGAGGTTCAGCTCCTCATAGCCATGCAGGTTGCGGTCGGCCATATAGTCGATTTCTTCGATCGCGCGGCGGCGGTAAAGCCCGCCTCCTGCCAACTGGTCCACGGCGCCGATACGCCGGTCGGGCATGAAGCTGCTGCCGTATGCCGCTCCGGTTTCGATATGGCCGGTCACGCCGCCGGTGCGCGTATGGCGCTCAAGAAAGGCAATCGCTTCGCTTAAGAAAGCTTGATCGAGCTCCATGTCGGCGTCGATCAGGCAGATGAAGTCGTGGCGGGCATATTGATAACCGAGCTGCGAGCCGGCGCCGCTGCGAAAGCGCGCGGGACGGGCGATCTGAGCCAGGCGCACCGGATAGGCCGATGCGATCTCGATCGTGCGGTCGCGGGAGCCGAGGTCGGTGACGATGATCTCGCCCTCACCATCCGGCAGAGCTTTCAGCGCGCACTCGATCGTACGGGCAATGCGCTTTTCGTCATCCAGTGTCTTGATGATGATCGATACGGTCATGGTGGTGAAACTCCCTGACTTGGTCGCGATTTGTGCCCACGGGTCCCGATCGTGGTGCGGCGTGCTGGAAGGCTTAAAGACCGGCTCTTCCGATCCTCATAAAGACAATACTAAAATTTTAGCGATCACGCGAGCGTGAGAGGCGAAAACGCGCGTTTTCGGCTTCAAAGCGAGCTTTTAGACGGTGCCGATATCTCGGTAACTGGTTGTTTTTTGGCAAAATTCCCGACCCATAGCTGGGTTGAAAGAATTCCGACAAAAGCGGCGTTATCGCGAAAACCGGCGACCGGCTGCTTGCGGCATTTTCCGTAAAGTCTTGAAACGGCCGTCGGGTCGAACATCCCGGTTGCAGTGACGACGCGTTCGGACAACATCTCGGAGACGTAAGCCTGCTCATCCATGCCGGGGCCGGTAAAGGAACTGCTGTCCGGAGCGCGGTAGGGCTGTTTCTGACGCTCGATGACGCTGTCGGGCAACAGGCCTTTCGCCGCTTCACGCAGGATGTGTTTTTCGCGCAGACCCTTGAGCTTGGCATCGGGCGACAGTCTCGCGGCAAACTCGACCAGCCGGTGATCGAGGAAGGGAAAGCGGCCTTCGATGCCATGCGCCATCGCCATCCGGTCGCCCTGACTGGAGAGGATGTAACCCGGCAAGAGGAGACGGGTTTCGAGATATTGCGCCTGATGCAGCGGATGCCAGTGGCCGAAACGTTCCGGCAATCGGGCGCTCAGTTCTTCGGCAGCATCGTAGCCGCCGAGCGTGTCGCGCAGGTCTGCAGAATAGAAGATTTTCGCCGCCGCCGTGCTTTTTATCCGTGGCCGGTGCGAGAAAATCGGATCGGACGGATCGGTGCCGGAGACGTTGAAAAAGGCGGAAAGATATTCCGCCGACTGCTTTTTCAGTCCCGGCAGATAGGGATAGAGCTTGCGGAAAAGATGCGGCCTGATCTTCGAGCCGGGCTGGCGGGCGCAGAAGCGACGGACTTTTGCCTCGCGGAAAATGTCGTAACCGGCAAATACTTCATCCGCGCCTTCACCGGTCAGCACCACCTTCATGCCGGTTTCGCGGACAAGGCCGGCCAGCGTGTAAAGCGGGGTAGGGGCGGTGCGCAGGATCGGGCGTTCGGTGAAACGGATGATGTCGGGGAATGTGGCCGCGATCGTTTCAGGCGATGAGGCGATCGAGCGGTGACGGGTACCGAGCGCCGAGGCCACCTGCTGCTGAAAGCTGCTCTCGTCATGCTCCGCACTGTCGAAGGTAACTGAAAAGGTGTTCAGCCCGTTCGGTGCCATCGGAGCGGCAAGTGCGGAGATCAGCGAGGAATCGAGACCGCCCGAAAGATAAGATCCCACCGGCACATCGGCGCGCATTCTCAGCCGCACAGCATCGGCAAGCAGGGCGCGTAGTTCTTCCGAGCGGTCGGTGTCAGCAGCGCATTCCCCAGCATCGGGGAAGTCGAGCGTCCAGTAGCAGCTCAGCCGGTTTGTTGCGTTTTTGCGAACCAGCGACTGACCGGGTTCCAGCTCGAAAATATTGCGGAAGGCGGTGCGCGGCGCGATCGGTGCCCAGAGGGTAAAAATCTGGTCGAGTGCGACGGGATCGAGTTCGGCTTCGATGCCTGGGACCGTCAGCAGCGCCTTCACCTCGGAGGCGAAATAAAGCGTGCCCTTGTGCTCGGTATAGAAAAGCGGCCGCACACCCATGCGATCACGCGCCAGCATCAGCCTGCGTTCCGCCGCATCCCAGATGGCGAAGGCGAAGTCGCCGTTGAGCTTTTGCAGGCAGGCCTCGCCGTCATAGGCATAAAGCTGCAGCAGCACTTCCGTATCAGAACCGGTGCGGAAGGTGGCGCCGCGCGCCTTCAGTTCGTCGCGCAGTTCGACATAGTTGAAGATTTCGCCGTTGAAGGCGATCGTGTAACGCCCGTCGGCGCTCGTCATCGGCTGTTGGCCGTCGGAGAGACCAACGATCGACAGACGCACATGCGACAGGCCTATGCCGGGGCCGATCCAGATGCCGTGGCCATCCGGGCCGCGATGGCCGATCGCCTGTCCCATGGCGGATAGAAGCTGAGGCGCGTGTTCCGCTCCGAACCCTTCTCCCGCATAACCCGCAAATCCGCACATCTTTTCCATCCAGACAGGATCGTTCGATCCCGTTCATAAGCGGAAAAGCTTGCCGATCCCCTTATGCCCGAGGAGATGCCGCGGGGATGCCAGGAGGATGTTCTACTTCATCGAGAGCACGACGGTTGGCCAGAGCTCGGAAACTGTCGGGTGGATGGGCACTGCCCAGCGCAGGTCATCGTAACTTGCGCCGACATTCATCAGCTCCAGAACGCCGTGGATCGCTTCGTCCCCGCCGGTGCCGAGCAGAGCCGCGCCGAGGATCTTTTTGGTCTTCGCGTCGGCGACGATCTTCATGAAACCCTTGGTTTCGCCCTTTTCAACCGCGCGCCCGACATTGGTCATCGGCCGTGTGCCGACCAGAACATCATGGCCCGCCTTGCGCGCCTCTTCCTCGCCCAGCCCGACGCGGCCGAGTGGCGGGTCGATGAAAAGGGCATAACCCAGCAGGCGTTGTGAAACCTTGCGGTTCTCACCGTCGAAGAGGTTGGCGGCAACGATTTCGAAGTCGTTATAGGCTGTGTGGGTAAAGGCGCCGCGACCGTTGCAATCGCCCATCGCCCAGATGCCATCGACATTGGTGGCAAGCCGGTCATCAACCTTGATGAAGCCGCGTGCGTCCAGTTCGATGCCGGCCTTGTCGAGGCCCAGATCGTCGGTATTCGGTCGTCTTCCGACGGCGAGCAGCACATCCGAGCCGATCACCTCGGGCTCACCTTCCTGGCAATTCACCCCGACGGCAATGCCGTCTGCGTGTTGGCGAAACCGGATGCATTCGGCATTGGTGCGGATATGAATGCCTTCTGCCTCGAGGATTTCGCGCACGGCTGCAGAAATGTCCTCGTCCTCACGGCCGATCAGCCGTGGGCCTTTTTCGACAACCGTCACCTCGGCCCCGAAACGGCGATAGATCTGGGCGTATTCCAGCCCTATATAACTGCCGCCGACGATGACCAGATGTTTCGGCAGCCGGTCGAGCAAAACGATGTCGGTATTGGTCATGTAGGGAATGTCGCCCACACCGGCGAAATCCGGGATCGTCGCCCGCGAGCCGACATTCAGGAAAATCTGCGGCGCGGTCAAAAGCTCGTCACCGACGCGAATGACATTGCTGCTCTCGAACCGGGCGTGGCCGCGGATCAACTGGCAATTCGGCATGCCCTCCAGCCAGTTTTCATTACCATGGCGGCTGTCGAGCGTGACCTTGTGCGAGCGGCGCATTACCGCCTGCATGTCGACCGTCACGCTACCGCCGATGCCGACACCATATTCGGCGGCGCGGCGGGCAAGATAGGCCGCATAGGCGCTGGCAACCAGCGTCTTGGTTGGTTTGCAGCCGGTGTTGACGCAAGTTCCGCCGACATGTTTGCGTTCGATGATCGCGACCGTCTTGCCCGCATCGTTGAACCGGCCGGCAAGCGAGGGGCCGGCCTGTCCGGCACCGATGATGATCGCGTCGAAGTGCTTCATATCGTTGCTGCCGCGGGTATAGACAAAATGATGATAAAGGCGACAGCGAAAGCGACGCCATCCTCGATGAATGCAGCCGGTTGGTCATTGCCAAAATGATCGGCCAGCTTTGCCCGCGCCCATGCCCCGCCATAGGTGCCGGCGATGGCGCCGAGAACGCCGGAAACGAGGCCAGCCAGCCACAGCTCGTAAGGAATGCCGATCGCGGCACCGGCCACGCCGCCGGTGATCAGGCGGGTGATGAATTGCTGCGGCACCTTGCGGCTCGGCGTGTTGGGCAGCTGGTCGGTCACCAGCTCCAGCACGGCGAGGATGGTGAGGATCAGCACCGCCCAGTTGGAACCGAGAAAGGACAGCCATGAGCCGGAAAGATCAAGCCAGCCGAGCGCTGCTGCCCAGGTGATTAGGGCCGGTGCCATCATGGCCCTGAGGCCGGCGACGCCGCCCATGAACAGCGCAAGCAAGGAAACCATCTGAACCCCTATTCCGCCCGACGCGGGCTACCCTCATTGATTGCACAACGACGCGATATCCTACCTCAAGTCAAGCGTCTTGGACGGGATAGCTGCCAGTGACAGTGCTACATAACAGCCTTCGCTTTCGCCAAAATATCCAAACGCACCCGTCATACGAGAACCCATTGGAAAATTCCGCGGCGCTCCGTAAGATATGCGCGTTATGGTCGAGGGAGGAGGAGCCCTTCGGACGTGAAGCATCGTATCTTGGCAGTTTCTGTCCTGTGTCTTGCGCTCGGCCTTGTGCTGACGTGGAAGGTGCATGGCTTCGTGGCGAAGAGCGCCATGGACGAGGCCGAATTGCAGGCAGGCACGACGCTGAGGCTCGCGGTCTCGGCGCTCGACGGACATCTGAAACGCTATGAGGCGCTGCCGGCGCTGACGGCGGATGACGAGATCATTGAGGTGCTGATCGAAGATCCCGGCAACGAGACCTTGCGGTCCGCTGCCAACCGATATCTCAAGTCCGTCAATGCACTCCTGAAATCCTCCGACATCTACATCATGACCATGGACGGCACGACGATCGCCGCCAGCAATTACGATTCCTCCGTCAGTTTCGTCGGCGAGAATTTCAGTTACCGTCCCTATTTCCAGGAGGCGGCACGAGGCGAGCGGTCGCGCTTCTTTGCGGTCGGCACGACATCGGCCAAGCGCGGTTATTATTTCAGCTCGCCGATCGTGATGGATGGAAAGATTTTGGGCGTCATCGTCTTCAAGGTCGATCTCGATACGATCGAGGCTTCCTGGGCCGGTGGCGACGACCGGATTTTCGTCTCCGATCCGGAAGGCATCATCTTCATGACCGGCAGCGACGAATGGCGGTTTGCCGCCATCTTGGCCCTGACGCCGGATCGGATCGCCCGAACCGAAACTTCGAGGCGATATGCGGATGTGAAACTGCACCAGTTGCCGCTTGCCTATGGCAGCTTTGCCGGCCACGAAACGATGCTGATCCGCAACGCAAATGCGGAGCGAGAATATCTCTATGTCTCGCAGGCCATGCCGGAAGCAGGGTGGACGGTGAATGTGCTGATGGACACGGCCTCGGTGCGCTGGCAGGCGCAGACGATGATGGCTGCCGTTTTTCTGGCGCTCTGCCTTGCCGGGCTTGTCTCGGCGATCGTCTTGCAGCGCCGGGCGCGACTTGCCGAGCGCATGCAATTGCAGGCCGAAGCGCAGAACGAGCTGGAACGGCGTGTGGATGAGCGCACCGCGGCGCTTGCCCGCGTCAACAGCCGGATCGAAAAGGAGATCGCAGAGCGCCGCCTGACCGAGCGCCGGTTGCGCAAGACACAGGCCGATCTGGTGCAGGCCGGAAAACTCGCAGGCCTCGGCCAGATGTCGGCAGCCCTTTCGCATGAACTCAACCAGCCGCTTGCCGCGGCAAAAACCTATGCGGAGACGACCGGCCTGCTGATCGCGCGGGGGCGGGTGGAAGAGGCGAGTGACAATCTCAAGCGTATCTCAGCCTTGATCGACCGGATGGCGTCGATCAGCCGTCACCTGCGCAATTTTGCCCGCAAGCCGAACGAGAAACTTGGCGCCGTCAGTGTCGAGGATGTCATTCGCGATACGATCGAGATCGTTTCTGCGCGGCTGAAAGCAGCGGATGCCGAGCTCTCGATCACGATCGAACCGGGCTTGCCCCGGGTCATGGCAGGCGCCGTTCGGCTGCAGCAGGTGCTGGTCAACATCGTCACCAATGCGGCGGACGCGATCGAAGGGCTTGAGGACCGCCGCATCGACGTATCCGCTTCCAGCGCGGCTGAGAAGGTGATGATCATCGTGCGGGATCGCGGGCCGGGCGTGCCGGCTGCCATCCGCGAGCGTATCTTCGATCCGTTCTTCACCACCAAAGGTGTCGGTAAGGGGCTCGGGCTTGGCCTGTCTATCTCCTATAATATCGTCAAGGACTTTGGCGGCAGCCTTTCCGTCACCGATCATCCGGAAGGGGGAGCGGTGTTTGCCATCGAACTCGATATGGCCGATGCAAGCGTAATGGAGGCCGCCGAATGACGCTTCCGCAACGGGTGCTGCTTGTCGATGACGAAGAGGAGCTTCGTCGCTCCACTGCCCAAGCTCTGGAACTGTTCGACCTCACCGTCGACACGTTTCCCAATGCGGAAAACGTGCTGGAGCTTTCCGGCTTCGGCTTCGACGGCGTGATCGTCAGCGATATCCGCATGCCGGGGCTGGATGGCATGACGCTTCTGCACCGGGTGCGCGAACTCGATGCGGAAATCCCGGTCATTCTCGTTACCGGCCATGGCGACGTGCAGTTAGCGGTGAAGGCGATGCGCGAGGGGGCTTACGATTTCCTCGAAAAGCCGTTCACGCCGCAGCATCTCGCCGGCGTTATCCGCCGTGCTCTGGAGCGGCGTGCTCTGATTTTGGAAAACCGGCGGCTTCGGGCCGTGGCGGGAAAACGCGACGATGTGGAAGCCCGCATGCCGGGTCGCACACAGGTGATGGTCGACCTGCGCTACCGTATCCGTGCAATCGGCGCGACGGATGCCGATACGCTGGTGATCGGCGATACCGGTGTCGGCAAGGAAGTCGTGGCGCGGGCGCTGCATGATATCAGCCCACGCGCCAACCGGCCGCTGATCGCCATCAATTGCGCAGCGCTTCCCGAAACGCTGATCGAAAGCGAGCTGTTCGGTCATGAGGCAGGCGCATTTCCCGGTGCGCTTCGTCCGCGATACGGCAAGTTCGAGCATGCGCGGGGAGGGACGATCCTGCTCGACGAGATCAGCTCCATGCCCTTCGATCTGCAGGCAAAGTTCCTGCGGGTGCTGCAGGAGCGGGTGATTACGAGGCTCGGATCGAACGAAACCGTGCCGCTCGACGTGCGCTTCATCGCCACCAGCAAGGTGGATCTGGAGGCCGAAGTGGCGGCCGGCCGTTTTCGTGCCGATCTTCTCTATCGGCTGAATGTCGCAACCGTGCATGTGCCGGCGCTTTCGCAGCGGCGGGCGGATATACCGCTTCTCTTCCTGCAGCTGGTGCGCGAGGCTGCGGCGCGTTATGGCCGGGAGGATATTATCGTGCCGCCCGATGTCCTTTCGCTGATCGCCCAGCGGGACTGGCCGGGCAATGTGCGCGAATTGCGCAATGCCGCCGACCGGCTGGTTCTGGGTCTCGATCCGGGTTCGGGAGAGCCGGGCGCCGCCGCGAAGGAGAATGGCGGGCGGCTGGCGGAAAAGGTCGCAGCTTTCGAGCGTAATCTTATCGCGACGGAAATTGCGGCCCATGGCGGTGCGCTGAAGCCGGTTTACGAAACGCTCGGCATTTCCCGCAAGACGCTTTACGAGAAGATGCAGAAATACGGGCTCGACAAGAAGATGCTCAAGTCTTCGCAGTTTGGCGATGAAGACGAGTCGGGGGCGCTCGTCGACTTTTCCTGAGTGATGGCGCGGATAATTTGCCGCTGCGTCAGTATTACTCACGGCGATTGGGTGGATTTCCACCCATCTCCACCACCCGTTGTTCCCAAATCCACCCATGCTGCGTTGCGCATGAAGAAATATCCCGCCTTTGCTTGCTGTTAGCCAATTGCCAGCGCTTCTGCGCGGCCCGCTAATGGGGCCAAGCAGGTGCCGGAGGAGATGTGCATCTGCAGCTACAGGCTGGACATTGTCCTTGGAGGAGGAAATCCATGAAACTGTTTAACGCCGTTCTCGGCGCAACGGCGCTTGCCGCCATCTCGCTTTTTTCCGCGCAGGCGGGTGCCGCCGGTTATCCTGAGCGCCAGATCACCATGGTCGTGCCGTTCGCTGCCGGTGGCCCGACGGATACGGTTGCCCGTCTCGTTGCCGAATCCATGTCGAAGGATCTCGGCCAGCAGATCGTCGTCGAAAATGTCGGCGGTGCCGGCGGTACGCTCGGTGCCGGCCGTGTTGCGGCAGCAGAGGCCGATGGTTACACGGTTCTGCTCCACCATATCGGCATGGCAACCAGCGCCACGCTTTACCGCAAGCTTGCCTATGACACGCTGAACGCCTTCGAGTATGTCGGTCTCGTCACCGACGTGCCGATGACCATCGTCGCCCGCAAGGACATGGAAGCGACCGACCTCAAGGGTCTCGTCGAATATGCCAAGGCGAATGCCGACAAGGTGACTGTCGCCAATGCCGGCATCGGTGCTGCCTCGCATCTCTGCGGCATGCTGTTCATGAGCGCCATCCAGACCCCGCTCGTCACCGTGCCTTACAAGGGCACCGGTCCTGCCATGACCGATCTTCTCGGCGGTCAGGTTGATATCATGTGCGACCAGACCACCAACACGACGAAGCAGATCCAGGGCGGCACGATCAAGGCTTATGCGGTCACCTCGCCGGAGCGTCTTTCGATCTTCAAGGACCTGCCGACCGTGAAGGAAGCAGGGCTTGAAAGCATGACGGTCGGTATCTGGCACGGCATCTATACGCCGAAGGGCACGCCTGCCGAGATCAACGAACGCCTGTCGAAGTCCCTGCAGGGCGCGCTGAAGGATGAGAACATCGTCAAGCGCTTCGCCGAACTCGGCACCGCACCTTCGCCGGAAGCTGATGCAACACCGGCTGCCCTGAAAGCCAAGCTCGAAACCGAGATTGCTCGCTGGAAGCCGATCATCGAATCTGCGGGGCAGTACGCGGACTGAGTGCGGGCGCTGACGGGGGCAGCATTCAGCGGCGACGTTGAGCAAGCTCGCCCCCCTCTGGCCTGCCGGCCATCTCCCCCACAAGGGGGGAGATCACGTGCCTCATGATCACCGCGTCCAACGGCTCTCGAGTGGCCAGACAAAACGCAGAATGCAAACGCCGAAGTTGATTGGTGAGCGGCCCCCCAGCTGATCTCCCCACCTGTGGGGGAGATGGCCGGCAGGCCAGAGGGGGGCGAACTTGCTCCAGCCATCAACGCAAGACCATCTCCCACACAAACGGAGACACCATGAATTCCAAGTCATTCGACAAAGCCAACCTGATCTGCGGCATCTTGCTGATCCTGACCGGCATCTTCTTCGCCTATCAGTCGATCGAGCTTGAACTCGGCACGGCGTTTCGCATGGGGCCGGGTTATTTCCCGTTCATCCTGGCACTGGCGCTGATCCTGTTCGGGGCGATCATTCTCTTCCAGGCGTTTCGCGTCGAGGGAGAGCCGATCGGGCCGATCGCCTGGCGCGGCATCATCTTCATTCTTGCGGCACCGATCTTCTTCGGCATCACGGTGCGTGGCCTCGGTTTCGTGCCGTCGCTGTTCTTCGCCGCGCTGATCGCCTCTTTCGCCTCGCACAAGATGAAGCCGCTGACGGCACTCATTCTCGCTGTACTGCTGACCGCCTTTTCCGTGCTGGTTTTCAGCTATGGCCTCGGGCTGCCCTTCCAGCGCTTCGGACCCTGGGTTCGTTTCTAGGATTTGACTGATGGATCTTTTCAATAATCTTCTTCTCGGCTTCCAGACGGCAGGGTCGATCGAGAACCTGTTCTTCTGCCTGATCGGCGTGCTGCTCGGAACGCTGATCGGCGTGTTGCCCGGCATCGGCGCCACCGCGACGATCGCCATGCTTTTGCCGATCACCTTCCAGCTCGAACCTGTCTCGTCGCTGATCATGCTCGCCGGCATCTATTACGGTGCGCAATATGGCGGCTCGACCACGGCGATCCTGATCAACATGCCGGGCGAATCCTCGTCGGCCGTGACCGCGATCGACGGTTATCAGATGGCCCGCAAGGGCAAGGCGGGGGCAGCCCTTGCGATTGCCGCGATCGGCTCGTTCTTTGCCGGCACCGTCTCGACCTTCCTTGTCGCGATCTTCGCGCCGCCGCTTACCGCCATCGCGTTGGAATTCGGCGCTGCCGAATATTTCTCTCTGATGGTCGTCGGTCTCGTCTCTTCGATCGCGCTGGCGCATGGTTCGGTCATCAAGGCGCTTGCCATGGTGGCGCTTGGCCTGCTTCTGGGCCTTGTCGGCACCGATATCTATACCGGCGCGCCGCGCTTCACGCTCGGTATCCGTGAATATGCCGACGGGTTGAATTTCGTTGCGGTCGCGGTAGGCGTTTTCGGCATCGCGGAAATCCTGCGAAACCTCGAGAACGAACGGACGCGCGAAGTGCTGATGGCGAAGGTCTCCGGCCTTCTGCCGAGCCGCGAGGATTTTCGCGCGATGATCGCCCCGGTGCTGCGTGGCACGGCGATCGGCTCGATCCTCGGCATCTTGCCGGGCGGCGGCGCGATCCTTGCGTCGTTCGCTTCCTATACGGTGGAAAAGAAGGTTTCGAAGACACCGGAAGAGTTCGGCCATGGCGCGGTTGCTGGCGTGGCGGGTCCGGAATCGGCCAATAATGCCGGTGCGCAGACCTCGTTCATTCCGCTGCTTACCCTCGGCATTCCGGCCAATCCGGTGATGGCGCTGATGGTCGGCGCGATGATCATCCAGGGCATCGTACCGGGACCGAACGTTGCGGCGGAACAGCCGGCTTTGTTCTGGGGCATCATCGCCTCGATGTGGATCGGCAACCTGATGCTCGTCATCCTCAACCTGCCGCTGATCGGGCTTTGGGTGAAGCTCTTGACCATCCCTTATTACCTGCTCTTCCCGATCATCATGGCCTTCTGCTCGATCGGGGTCTACAGCGTCAATTCCAACGTCTACGACCTCTATGCCGTCGCCTTCTTCGGCCTGCTCGGTTACCTGCTGCTGAAGCTGCGCTGCGAGCCGGCACCGTTGCTGCTCGGCTTCGTGCTCGGTCCGCTCTTAGAAGAAAACCTGCGGCGGGCGATGATCCTGTCACGAGGCGATCCGTCGACTTTCGTCACAAGGCCGATCAGCGCCACGCTGCTGTTCATCGCCGTGGTGGTGCTCATCGTCGTTTTCCTGCCGAGTGTGCGGAAGAAGCGCGAAGAGGTGTTTGTCGAAGAGGATTGATGTCTGCTGCCCTCATTCCTGTGTATCGGGGCAAGCGCGATGAGCGTAACCGGGAATGGGAATGAGGGATAGCTTCCGTTGGCTGCAGCTTTCGAAAGAATCCGGATTTCAACTTAAAGTCGATAGCTGACCTGTTTGGGTGAGGACGACGTTATCTTTCGATGCCACATTCCATGCCTTCAACTGCCAATGGGGGACTGGAAATGCGTCTTGGTAAAACCTCTTCATCTCTGGCATGCCTCGTTTTCGCATCATCACTCGCCGTCATGTTCGTGACCGAGGTTCAGGCTGCGGAATTCAAATACAACTCGTCTGTATCCGTGAAGGTCGGAAAATCGGTTGTTCTGAAGGGCGCGCGCGGTAAGACATGCGATGACGGTGCGCCATCATGGGCAGAAGTCGCGTCGAACCTGCCGAAAACGACAACTGGTACCTATTCGGATGGCGGCGTCGGTACAACGCAAAGCCAGCGTTGCGGTAAATCAGTTCCGGCACGGGGTATCAAATTCACCGCGACGACTGCAGGCAAGGAACGCCTGCAGGTTTACGGCGATTCGGTATCCATCACCGCGTTCTGACAAAAAGCGAACGGGGGGCAGAACCGGTAGGCCGAAGCGCGATTTAGACAGTCAGCACCGCCTGCAGCTCGCTTACCGGTGCCGCCCCCGCCATTCGTTTCAACAGCATGGACGCCATCAGTCGGCCGGCTTCCGACAGATCCTCGTAGATCGTCTCGATCCGTGGCCGCACCTGATCGAAAAGGCCTGATGTCTGCTTGGCCACCAGCCTCACGTCGCGCCCGATCTCCAGCCCGAGGTCGTGGGTGGCGGACATCACCGCCATCGCAGAGACCTCGCCGCCGCAGATGAAGCCGTCCGGGGGATCAGCCCTGGCCAGCCTTTCGGCCACATGATCGCGCACCGCATCCGCCTTGCTGTCGAGCGTAATGCCCTGCGCGATCTCGAAGCCGATACCTTCTTCCCTGACTGCTGTCATGAAGCCGTGGCGCATATGCTGGTGGAAAGTGAAGCGTTCGGGCGGCAGGATGATGAATAGCCGCCGACAGCCCGATGCGATCAGCTTTTTCGCTGCCTCGTAGGTGAAGCGGTAATTGTCGTAATCGACATAGGGATGCGGCGTGGCAAGCTCGGTCCTGCCATGGCAGACGAAGGGAAAACCTGTCTCCATGAGGAATTTCACCCGCTCGTCCGACGGTTCGGTGCGGCTGAACAGGATGCCGTCGGCCATTCGGTTGCGAACTATGTGGCGAACGGGATCGATCTGCGGCGTATCGGAGAAATGCGGGGTGATGACAAGGTGATAGGGGGTGCCGCGCAGCGTCGCCGTCATGCCTCTGATCATCGAGGTGCCGTAACCGAGGATTTCCTCATGCGGGTCCAGCACGAGGCTGATGACGTTGGTGCGGCCGGTGCGCAGGCGCTGGGCGGCCCGGTCGGGCAGGTAACCGACCTGCGCTGCCGCCGCCTGAACCCGCTGGCGGGTTTCTCTGGCAATTAGCGGGTCGTCGCCAAGCGCACGAGACACAGTGGTCACCGCAAGCCCGGTCAGTTCAGCGATCGTCTTCAGCGTCGGCTTGCGGTGAGAGCCGGGATTTGAAGTCGAAGGCCCCACCGCATTCGGTTGGCGTCCGTCTTCCGCATCGTCCAGCGACATGTCTGATCCTCCATCCGGCCACTGATCGCCGCCGGAACCTCCATATGTATCGTTACAAATTCCGCAGCGATTTCCAGAATTTTCTTTCAGAGATACAGAAAATCTTCGGAAGATCGATATTTTTCAAGCCAGATCAATACTTTAAAAAATTGATCACGAGCAATTCAAAAACCTTCATCCGTGGGTTGACACTTGCTCGGGTTATAACGTTATAAATTGCTCATCCGGAGAGGAGCCCGGATTTGGAGGAGATCATCAATGAATATTCGTGCCATTACAAAACTGGCCGCCGGTGCCGCGTTGATCGCGATGACAGCCGGTGCCGCCAAGGCTGCCGAAGTCGAAGTCCTGCACTGGTGGACGTCCGGTGGTGAAGCTGCCGCACTCAACGTTCTGAAGGAAAACCTCGCCAAGGAAGGCGTGACCTGGAAGGACATGCCGGTTGCCGGTGGTGCCGGTTCGGCTGCCATGACCGCACTTCGCGCCCGCGTCACCGCCGGCGATCCGCCGACTGCGGTGCAGCTGCTCGGTTTCGACCTGCGCGACTGGTCCGAGATGGGTGTCGCTGCAAACCTCGACGATCTGGCGGCCAAGGAAGGTTGGGACAAGGTCATTCCGCCGGCTCTGCAGGAATTCTCCAAATATGATGGTCACTGGGTTGCCGCACCGGTCAACATCCACTCGACCAACTGGCTGTGGCTGAACAAGGCCGCACTCGACAAGGCCGGCGCCAAGGAGCCGACCAATATGGACGAGCTGTTTGCGCTGCTCGACAAGTTCAAGGCCGACGGTATCGTCCCGCTCGCCCATGGCGGCGTTCCGTGGCAGGACGGCACGCTGTGGGAAGCCGTGGTTCTGTCTCGCGGCGGCCCGGATTTCTATAAGAAGGCCGTTCTCGAAGCCGATCCGGCAGCACTTTCCAGCGCTACGATGAAGCAGGTCTTCGACGACATGTCGAAGCTGCGCACCTATTTCGATCCGAACTTCTCCGGTCGCGAATGGAACCTGTCGACGGCGCTCGTCATCGAAGGCAAGGCCGGTGCGCAGGAAATGGGCGACTGGTCGAAGGGCGAATGGCTGCGCGCCAAGAAGGAGCCGGGCAAGGATTTCGTCTGCATCCGCTTCCCCGGCACGCAGGGCTCGGTTCTCTTCAACGCCGACCAGTTCATGATGTTCGACGTGGGTGGCGATGCCGCCGACGCGCAGATGAAGATGGCATCCGCCGTCGAAAACCCGGCCTTCCAGATCGCCTTCAACAAGGTGAAGGGTTCGGTTCCGGCCCGTACGGATATTCCTGATACGGAATTCGACGCCTGCGCCAAGAAGGGTATGAAGGATCTGGCGGAAGCCTCGTCCAAGGGCACGCTGATGGGCTCGCTGGCTCACGGTTACGCCCAGCCGGCCGCTATCAAGGAAGCCATGCTCGACGTCATCACCCAGCACTTGAACGGCCAGCTTACGACGGATGCTGCCTTGAAGCGTCTGCCTGAAGCGGTTGCTGCGGCGAAGTGATCGGCTGACACCGACGCCGCCCCTTACGCAGGGAGTGGCAGGTTGCCCCTCACCCTAACCCTCTCCCCGCGTGCGGGGAGAGGGGACTTGCCTCACTCGACATTCGAGAGTGAGGAGAGGGTGCGGCATATCTCCTTCTCCCCGTCAGAACGGGGAGAAGGTGCCGGCAGGCGGATGAGGGGCAAGCCTCAATCGTCGGCCGCGTACACCTTAATCCCATTCTCGCATGTCGCCGGAGACCCCCATGACGACAATCGAACCGATGCCGGTGATCACGCCGGAACGGCCGCGAAAATCCTTCGCCGACACGTTGCGCAACGGCCTGCCGAAACTCGTTCTGGCGCCGTCCTTCGCCGTCATCCTGATCTTCGTCTATGGCTTCATCCTCTGGACGATCACGCTTTCCTTCACCACATCGCGCATCCTGCCGGTCTATAAATGGGGCGGGTTCGATGCCTATTTCCGGCTCTGGTCGCAGCCCAACTGGTATGTGGCGATGCAGAACCTCGCCATTTTCGGCATTCTCTACATCGCGCTCTGCACCGCGATCGGGCTGTTCATCGCGATTCTGATGGACCAGCGGATCCGCGCTGAAGGCGTTCTGCGACCGATCTTCCTTTATCCGATGGCGCTTTCCTTCGTCGTTACCGGTACGGCGTGGAAGTGGTTCCTCAACCCCGGCCTTGGCCTCGAACACACGATGCGCAATCTCGGCTGGGAGAGCTTTACGTTCGACTGGCTGGTGAACCCGAACATGGCGATCTACACCGTCGTTATCGCCGGTGTCTGGCAGGCGTCGGGCTTCATCATGGCGATGTTCCTGGCCGGTCTTCGCGGCATCGACGGCGAGATCATCAAGGCGGCGCAGATCGACGGGGCATCGACTGTCTCCATCTATCGCCGCATCATCATTCCGCTGCTGAGGCCCGTGTTTCTTTCGGCCTTCATCGTGCTCGCCCACATGGCGATCAAGTCATATGACCTTGTGATTGCGCTGACCGGCGGCGGGCCGGGCAATGCGACAGAGCTGCCTTCCACCTTCATGTATTCCTACACGTTCAACCGCAACCAGATGAATGTCGGTTCGGCCAGCGCCGTGATGATGCTGATGGGCATTACCGCGATCATCGTGCCCTATCTCTATTCGGAACTGCGGGAGAAGAAACAATGAGCGCTTCGCCCGAAACCGTGAGCGCCGGTTCGGCGCGCTTCACCCGCTATTTTATCTATGGCGCGCTGATCATCCTCGCGGTGGTCTATCTGCTGCCGCTTTATGTGATGTTGTCTACCTCGCTGAAATCGCTCGACGAAATCCGCGGCGGTGACATGCTGGCGCTGCCGACCGATCCGTCGATCGCCGCTTGGTTGAAAGCCTGGGGCGAGGCCTGCATCGGCGTCTCCTGCGTCGGCATCAAGGGGTATTTCTGGAACTCGATCAAGATGGTGGTGCCCGCCGTGATCATCTCGACGCTGCTCGGGGCGCTCAATGGCTATGTGCTGACCAAGTGGCGGTTTCCGGGCCACAAGATCGTCTTCGGCATGATGCTGTTTGCCTGCTTCATCCCGTTCCAGGCGGTGCTGATCCCGATGGCGCGGTTGCTCGGCCTGATGGGCTTGTCGAATTCGACCACCGGCCTCGTCATGGTCCATGTCATCTACGGTCTCGGCTTCACCACGCTGTTCTTCCGCAATTATTACGAAGCGTTTCCGGATGAGCTGGTGAAGGCCGCGATGATCGACGGCGCCGGGTTCTTCCGCATCTTCTGGCGAATCCTGCTGCCCAGTTCAGGGCCGATCATCGTCGTGACGGTCATCTACCAGTTCACCAATATCTGGAACGACTTTCTGTTCGGCGTGTCCTTCTCGTCCGGCGAAGCCTCGCCGATGACGGTGGCGCTCAACAACCTCGTTTCGTCCTCCACCGGCGTCAAGGAATACAATGTCGACATGGCAGCGGCCGTCTTTGCCGCGCTGCCGACGCTGTTCGTTTATGTCGTCGCCGGACGCTATTTTGTGCGTGGCCTGATGGCCGGCGCAGTCAAGGGATAACCGCAATGAGCTTTCTCCAGATCAAACAAATCCGCAAGAAGATCGGCAGTGTCGAGATCCTCAAGGGCATCGATATCGAGCTGGAAAAGGGCGGCTTCCTCGTGCTGGTCGGCCCGTCCGGCTGCGGCAAGTCCACGCTTCTGAATGCGATCGCCGGTCTTCTGCCGCCATCCTCGGGTGACATCGTCATCGATGGTCAGGTGGTCACCGACCTGCATCCGTCGAAGCGCGATATCGCCATGGTCTTCCAGTCCTATGCGCTTTATCCGAACATGACGGTGGAAGAGAACATCGCATTCGCGCTGGAAATGCGCGGTGTCGACAAGGCCGAGCGCGCCAAGGCGGTCGCCCAGGTGGCAAAGACCCTGCAGATCGAACATCTTCTGACACGCCGCCCGAGCCAGCTTTCCGGTGGCCAGCGCCAGCGTGTCGCCATGGGCCGGGCACTGGTGCGCAAGCCGCGTGTCTTCTTGTTCGACGAGCCGCTCTCCAATCTCGATGCCAAGCTGCGTGTGGAAGTCCGTGCGGAGATCAAGGCGCTGCACCAGAATACGCACGCCACGATCGTTTACGTCACCCATGACCAGATCGAGGCGATGACGCTGGCGACCAAGATCGTCGTTTTGAAGGAAGGCATCGTTCAGCAGGTCGGCACGCCGGCGGAAATTTACAACCGCCCGGCCAATCTCTTCGTCGCCGATTTCATGGGATCGCCGGCGATGAACATGCTGAAGGGCAGGGCGGTTTCAGGCGGCATCCAGCTATTTGGCGCCGGCGGCCAAGGCGTGACCGTCAGGGTGCCGCCTTCGGTCACGACACCGCTTCCCGAGGGGAAAGAGGTCATTGTCGGCCTGCGGCCCGAGGCGATTTCCGATGAAGGTTCCGCCGATGCCGCAGCTGCCGCCAGCGCGCAGATCAATGCGGAAGTCACGATCGTCGAGCCGACCGGATCGGATACGTTCGTCACCGGCAAGCTCGACGGCACGACCTTTACCGGCCGCGCCCGCGCGGAAACCGTTGTCGAACCCGGCCAGACATTCCGTTTCGTTTTCAATCTCGACAAGGCGGTGGTTTTCGATCCCCAAAGCGGGCAGCGGATCGGTTGATCTTCGTCGGGCAGGCTAAGTTCCATCCGCTTGTCGATTGTGCCGAAACGATACGGCAGACACGTTTTCGCAACATTGTGGGGCAACGCACGGCTCAGTTGTTCCAAACACATGTTGGCGCGATCTGCAAAAGCAGTTAGAACCGTTTTGGCTAAGATGTATTAGCGTAGGGCGGGACGACTGATGATCAGTGACAGCGGGCGAGCTTCTGCCTGCAGCTTTATTATTGGCTTAAGATAGCGGAATGTTTAAGTTTTCGCGTCTTTTCCCCACAGCCTCGATCGGCGCCTACCTGATGGCGCTGGTGATTGTCGTCGCCTTGCCGTTGCTGGCTTTTGTCGGTTTTCTCGTCCTTCAACTTGAGGGACAGGAACGCGAAGGACTTGCCAACGAGACGGCCGAGGATGCGCAGCTGATTGCGCGCTCCGTCGATCGCGAATTGCAGGACATGGCGACGACGCTTCGCCTTCTGATCACCTCGCCGGAGCTCGAAGCCGGTGACCTGCGAGCCTTCCACGACCGCACCCAGCGCAGTCTGCGCTCCAATTCGCTTTATGTCATTGTCGTCGACAAGGATGGCCAGCAGCGGCTCAACACCCGTTCGCCCTTCGGTGATCCGCTGACGAAAATGTCGAACATGCCGGCCCTGGAATCGGTGCTCAGGTCGGGCATTACCGAAGTCTCCAGTGTGTTCTTCGGCAAGACGAGCAACAGGTGGGTGTTCAACGTCGCCATGCCTTTGCCGGATGCGCTTTCGCATTCCGGTTCGGCGATCATCATGACGCAGAATGCCGACGACATGGAGAAGCTGATTTCCATCGAAGGCCTTCCTGTGGGTTGGTCGGCTGCGGTCATCGACGGGCAGGGGCAGGTCGTGGCTTCTGGTGGGGCCGACAAAATAGCATCCGGCAAGCAGTTCGATCCCGATACGCTAAGATTGATGACCGGCTTCAAGGGCACGATCGAAGATGTCGAAGGTGATGAGAAGCAGATGTACGGTTACGCCCAGATCACCGGCTGGACATGGAAGGCCGTCGTCTGGGGACCGATCGCCTCGGCACAGGAAGGCATTATCACTACCTTCAAGCAACTGGTCGCAGGTGGCGTGATCTTTCTCACGCTGGCGGTCCTGTTCGCCTATACGATCGCCCGACAGCTGCGCACGCCGATCCGGCAGATTGCCGACATGGCGGAGCGGATCGGCAAGGGCGAGATCGTCTCGCCGGTCGAGACCCGGATCACCGAGGCCAATCAGGTGGCGGTGGCGCTGTCCAATGCTTCCTTCGACCGCAGCGAGGCCGAAGACCGCATTCACCTGATCCTGCACGAACTGGTGCATCGCACGAAGAATATCCTGACGCTGGTGCAGGCGATGATGCGCCAGCTTGGCCGTCAGGACACGACCATGCCAGAATTTCAGAAGGCGATCAGCACCCGCCTGCACGGGCTTGGAAAATCCATCGAAGCACTGGCCAAGGAACAATGGGCCGGTGTGCGGCTGATGCGCGTCATCGAGATCCATCTTTCGACCTTCGAGGCCGGTGACCGGCTTCTGGTGTCGGGCGAGGATTTCATGCTCAAGGCCGAGGCGGTGCAGAATCTCGGCCTCGTGCTGCATGAACTGGCGACCAATTCGGTCAAATACGGTGCGCTTTCGGTGCCGCATGGGCGTGTGCGGATTTCATGGGACGACGTTGCCCCCGGAGATGACGGCGAGCCGAAGATCAGGCTTGTCTGGGAAGAAAGCGGCGGGCCGCCGGTTACCGAGCCCTCCCGCAAGGGGTTTGGAACGACCATCATTCAGCGCCACGCAGTTGCTGCCTTTGGCGGTCAGGTGGATGTCGAATTCCGCCCGGAAGGCCTTGTCTGGCGACTTGTGGCGCCGCGTGCCAATCTGGAGCGCGACGATGCCGGCGACGAGCGGCGCAGCCTGGCGATGTAGTTCGAAGTGATTTGATCGCTTCGCGCAGGAACGAAGCCTGACGCGTGTCGTTTTAGCGCTCATGGATCTTTCGCTCAAAACCATCGAAATCGATGCCGCTTCGCTCAAAGCCATCGGGCTTACCTATGTCAGTGATACGGAGCCGGGCATTCGCCGACTAAAGCGCGGCAAGGGCTTTTGCTACAAGCTGCCGGACGGATTGCTTCTGACTGATGAAGACGACCGGTTGCGTATAACGGCACTTGGTCTTCCGCCCGCTTATGACAATGTCTGGATCTGCATGGACCCGCAGGGACATCTGCAGGCGACGGGTTACGATTCCCGCGGGCGAAAGCAATATCGGTATCATACCGACTGGCAGAGTTTTCGCAGCGAGCAGAAGTTCGATCAGTTGGCCCGGTTCGGCGAGGCCTTGCCGCGCATTCGCCGCAAGGTGAAGCGCGATCTTGCGCTCGGTCTCGACAAGTCCGATTGCGTGCTCGCCGCCCTCGTGGCGCTGATGGATGTGACGCATCTGCGCGTTGGCAACAAAGCCTATGCCAAGGAAAACCGTACCTATGGGGCAACGACGCTTCTGAAACGTCACATGATCCTGTCCGGCGACGGTGTGCTTTTGAAATTCACGGCCAAGGGCGGCAAGCGGGTGCAGCACACGCTCAAACATCCACGACTGCAGCGCATTCTGGAAGAGATCGCTGATCTTCCCGGCCGCCAGCTGTTTTCATTTCCCGACGAGCACGGCACCGCCCGCTCGGTCGATTCCGGCAGGCTCAACGCCTATCTCGCTAAGGCTGCCGGCTTCCCGGTTTCGGCCAAGACTTTTCGCACCTGGGGTGGCAGCTTGGCCGCCTTCATGACGGCATGGACGATCGTGGAGGAAGAGGACAAGCGGCCAAAGATAAAGGCGTTGACCAAGGCCGCTTCGGATGTGCTGCAGAACACGCCCGCCGTCTGTCGCTCAAGCTATATCCATCCGAGTATTCTCGATCTTGCCGAAGATGATGCATCGTTGCGTCGGATCATGGAGGCCGGAAAAACATCCAATTCTCCGCGCGGATTGCGGATGAACGAGGCGCGTTTACTGGCATTTTTGAAGGAAGAATAAGGCCAAGTGGCGCTGGATTGCAGTTATGCTCTTGCGCTCGTCAAGTTGCCCTCACCCTGCACGCGGGGCGAGGGACATTCCCGATATAGGCATTAGAGAAAGCCGCCGCCGGTGCGGCATATTCCTTCTCCCCGCAAGCGGGGAGAAGGTGGCGACAGCCGGATGAACGGCCTCCACCAGATCGAAGTAAGGCAATCAGGCAGCGCGGCGCTGGTGCAGGCCCTCCTCCACTTCCTCGACGATCTTGTCGACAAAGGCTGCGAGGTCCTTTGGCGAGCGAGATGTGATGATGCCGCTGTCGACCACGACGGCTTCATCCTTCCAGTTGGCGCCCGCATTGCGCAGGTCGGTGCGGATAGAGGCATAGGAGGTTGCCTTGCGTCCGCGCAGGGCATCAGCCTCGACCAGCAGCCATGGACCATGGCAGATGGCGGCTACCGGTTTACCGCGGCTGATGAAATCGCGAACCAGCTGTACAGCTTCCTCGTTCTTGCGCAGGACATCCGGGTTGATCTGGCCACCCGGCAGAACGAGTGCGTCAAAATCCTCAACCTTCGCTTGCCTGACATCGAGATCGACGGTCACACTGTCGCCCCAGTCTTTTTCGTCCCAGCTCCTGATCTCGCCGGATTTGATCGAGGCGATTTTCACTTCGGCTCCGCGTTTTTTCAGCTCGTCGTAAGGCACGCGCAGTTCCGAACGTTCGTAGCCATCGGTGGCCAAGATGAGGATATTGGCGGAATCGATATTCGCCATGATAAGCTCCTTTTGGGATTGTTTTTATTGAGATGAGCGCTGGCTCGTCAGTCTTTAGAGCCTGCCGGTCGACAGGTCGCGTCCGTTGATTGATGCAGGCACGCTGATTTCTTCACGCGGTGTCTTGGGAAGCGGAAGCGCAACGGCTTCCGGAACCACGACCTGAAGATCTTCCGGGCGGGCGACATGGAATGTCGGCTGTTCCCGCCGGGTCAGAAAACGGTTCCTGAGCATTCTGAATAAGTGCAGCATGGCAGTCTCCCGTATCAGTCGCTCGCGATAACAAGTGGCGACCTGTCACGTGGGCTAACAAGCCCGGGCGGAGAAACGTTCCCACAATTTTACATCCGGCAATGGATCGCGAGGCTGTTCTGGATGGCCTTTCGCCTCAAGCATAATGCTCCCGCGGCCACTAGGCCACGAGAGCTTGGGGCCTCTTTTGTCGAGGCCTCATTCCCCTCCTCGGGAAATTTTAAACCGGAATAACGAACATGTAGCAGGCAGCAATGACTAGCGCGAAACCTGCAACTTCAAACCATTCCCTGACCATGGTCGCCTCCATCGAACTCTGGACCAAGAACGTGCAATTGCCATTCTAGTTCCACGAAATTGCCATAAAGATGGCAAGCCAGCCACAAATATTAAAATGTGCTGAAACATGACGCCACGATGATGTCTAACTGGCGGAAGCCCGCGCCCGCGCGGCTTCCAGTATGGCGCGAATTTCACGGGCTGAGGCGTTTTCGATCGCGAAAGCGCTGTCCGGCATCACGCCCGGATCTTCCTCGTTATCCTTGAAGGTCGCGTCATCGCGCAGTTTCTTGAGGAATGTGGTGATCGTCACTTCGCCGCCGATCATGGCTGCCAGCATTTCGATCATCAGTTCGCGATGAGCGTTGAGCCGACCTTCGAGTTCCTGTGGTGTCAGGGATGTCATATTTTTATCCTCCTGTCGCAGCGTGAAAGATAGACGGGACGCGAAGCGAAGAACGATCCTGCCGACGATCTCGTTCCGCGCAAAACGAAGACGGAACAAATGCCGCGCTGCACCATTGTAGAGCAGATTTTTCAGACATTCCGATCTTCCGGCAAAAGGGCGTTGCATGGACATGAAGAGCAATCAGTTCACGATCGAATCCGGCGACTGGACACGGCTCGGCGCCAATTTCGATGGCGAGGGCGTCAATTTCGCAGTCTTCTCGGCTCATGCGACACGGGTGGAGCTCTGCCTCTACGATCCGAGCGGAAAGATCGAGATCGCCAAGTTTGACCTGCCGGAATATACGCACGAGATCTGGCATGGTTATGTGCCCGGGCTGAAGCCCGGAGCGCTTTACGGATTTCGCGTCCATGGTCCGTTCGAGCCGGAGGCCGGACACCGTTTCAATCCGTCGAAGCTTCTGATCGATCCCTATGCTCGCGAACTCGCCGGCGATATCGAGTGGAACGAGGCGCATTTTGCCTACGATCTCCTTCACGAGGACAAGGATCTCACCTTCGATACGCGTGACAGTGCACCGTTCACGCCGAAGGCCAAGGTGATCGATCCTTATGCATTCGACTGGCAGGACCAGAACCGTCCGAATATTCCCTGGCCGAAGGCGGTTGTCTATGAGACCCATGTGAAGGGTTTCACCCAGCTCAATTCGGCGCTGCCGAAGGAGTTGCGCGGCACGTTCGAGGGTATGGGGCACAAGGCTTCCGTCGATTATATCAAGAGCCTCGGCATTACCTCGGTCGAGCTTCTGCCGGTCCACTGGTTCCCGGATGATCAGCATCTGCTCGACAAGGGCCTGAAGAATTTCTGGGGTTACAATTCGCTCGGTTTCTTCGCGCCGGCCTCACGCTATTACGGGCCGCGCGGTATCCAGGGCTTCCGCGACATGGTGCGGTCGTTCCACGATGCCGGGATCGAGGTCATTCTCGATGTGGTCTATAACCACACGGCGGAAGGCAACGAGCTGGGGCCGACACTCTCCTTCAAGGGCATCGACAACTTCTCATATTATCGCACCCTGCCGGATAATCACCGTTATTACATCAACGACACCGGCACCGGAAACACGGTCAATACCTCGCATCCGCGCGTGCTGCAGATGGTGATGGACAGTCTGCGCTACTGGGCAGAGCACATGCATGTCGATGGTTTCCGTTTCGATCTCGGCACCATTTTAGGCCGCGAGCCGGAAGGGTTCGACCAGCGCGGCGGCTTTTTCGACGCGATGACGCAGGATCCGGTTCTTTCAAAGTTGAAGCTGATCGGCGAGCCATGGGACATCGGTCCGGGCGGTTATCAGGTCGGCGGCTTTCCGCCGGGCTGGGCGGAATGGAACGACAAATATCGCGATACGGTGCGTGAATACTGGAAGGGCGACAATGTCTCGACCGATTTCGCCGCCCGCCTGCTCGGTTCCGGCGATCTATACGACCAGCGCGGCCGTCGGCCCTGGGCTTCCGTCAATTTCATCACCGCCCATGACGGGTTCACGTTGAACGACCTCGTTTCCTATAACGAGAAGCATAACGAGGCGAATGGCGAGGACAATAACGACGGCCATAACGACAACCGCTCGTATAATTACGGCGCCGAGGGGCCGACCGAGGATGAGGGCATCAATGCCGTGCGCGACCGGCAGAAGCGCAACTTTCTCGCCACGCTGTTCTTCTCCCACGGTACGCCGATGCTGCTTGCCGGCGATGAGTTCGGCCGCAGCCAGATGGGCAACAATAACGGGTATGCGCAGGACAGCGAGATCTCCTGGGTGCATTGGGACGACCTACCCGAAACCTGCGAGGAATTGCGTGAATTCACCCGTCATGTGATCAAGCTCAGGGCCGAGCAACCACTCCTGCGCCGCGAGAACTGGCGCGACGGGATGGATATCAAGTGGTTCAATGCCGGCGGCGGTTTCCAGCAACCGGACCAGTGGGACGAGGGAACAACGCTCGGCGTCTATATCGGCCGCGGCGACCTGCAGGAAGAAGAAGGCGTCTGGCACGACGTGCTGCTCTTGTGCAATCCGTTTGAAGGCAACGTGCCCTTCCGTATCCCCCAATTCGGCGAGGGCGGCTGGGTGCTGGAACTGACCACATCGGACAGCGCCAAACGCGGGCTTACGATTACCAAGGAAAAGGATTTCGAACTGGAAGGGCGCAGCCTTGCCCTGTTCAGGCGGCCTTGAAGCCTTGCGCACGGGGTGAGCCCTTGTCCGGTTGACAAGGGCTTCCTGCTTTTCTAGCAGTCGAACACCCTACCGCGCCATTTCCTTTTCCGCTCCATGGAGCGGCGCCCCTCCCGGAACTGGCCTTTCATACAAGGATCAGGCCAGATGTCCCAGGTGACACGTATCGTCCATCGGCGCGCCAATGCCGGTTGCGAGACGCAGTATGAAGAGCTGGCGCGGGGTATGCTGGAAGCTTCGTCGAAGGCGAAGGGTTACAGGTTCTCGACATTGATCCCGCCGCGGGTCGAAGGCGAGGAATTCCATATCGTCCAGGTTTTCGCCACACAGGCGGATCTCGATGAATGGCGCCAGTCCGATGTCTCGCATGAATGGCACGAACGGCTGAAACAGGTTTCAGACCATCCGCCGGAATATCGCATCTACAATACCGAGGATCTGTGGTTTTCGGCGACGGGTCTCGCCTTGCCACCGAAGCCGCCGGCGCGCTGGCGCATGGCCTTCGTTATCTGGATGGGGATCTTTCCGACCGCATCCTTCTATGTCTATTTCCTCTTCCCCTGGCTCGTTGACATCCCCTTCCTGTTGAAGATGTTCATCGCCACCGTACTGATCGTGCCGACCATGTATTTCGGCGTCCTGCCGCATCTGTTGCGGTGGATGGGCTGGTTTTTGAAACGGTAAGCTTCCCTGCTCGGCCCGTCTCACCAGAATTTCAGGCGTCGCAGACCGGTGCTCGGCGAGGCCTTCTGGACGAGGCTGCGGTAGACGGCGGCATATTGCTGGCCGCTGCGTTCCCAGGAGAATTTCGTCTTCATGCCCTGGTTTTGCAGCCGCGCCCACATTTTCGGCTGCTCATAGGCATGGAGCGCGCGCCTGAGCGCCAGCCGCAGGCCGTTTGTCGTCACCGGATGGAACTGGAAGCCGGTCGCCACGCGGGCGGACATGGCCGCGTCATTGGCATCGATGATGGTTTCCGAAAGCCCGCCTGTGCGCGAGACGACCGGCACGCAGCCGTAACGCAGGGCATAAAGCTGGGTCAGGCCGCAAGGTTCGAAACGCGAAGGCTGGACGATCGCGTCGGAACCGCCTTGGACGAGATGGGCGGTCGGTTCGTCATAACCGATATGGACCGCCATGCGGCCGGGATAACGTGCTGCCGTTTCCAGCAGTGCCTGTTCGATGTCGTGGTCACCCTCACCAACGATAATGATCCTGCCGCCGTTGTGGATCACCTCGTCCGCCGTCTCGGCCAGCATGTCGATGCCCTTCTGCCACGTCATACGGCTGATCGCGGCAAAGATCGGCCCCCGGTCGTCAGGATCGAGGCCGAAACGGTCTAGAAGCGGCTGCCTGTTGTCACGCTTGCGGCGCAGGGTGGCTATATCGAAGGTCTGAGGCAGGAATTCGTCGGTAGCCGGGTCCCAGACATCAAGATCGATGCCGTTGACGATGCCGCGCAACACTTCCACTCGTTCGTTGAGCACGCCGTTGAGGCCCATACCGAAACGCGGTGTCAGGATTTCGCGGGCATAGGTCGGGCTGACTGTGGTGATTACGTCGGCTGTCTGCAGCCCACCTTTCAGGAAGCTGATATCGCCGAAATATTCCAGCTGGTCGATGGAATAAGCTTCCGGCGGGAGTCCAAGCCAGGGGACCAAGTCCGCTGAATATTGCCCCTGAAAGGCGATGTTGTGAATTGTGATGACGACCGGGGTACTGCAGCCGTTCTGACGCATGTAAACCGAAGTCATTGCCGACTGCCAGTCATGGGTATGGACGAGGTCGGGAACCCAGCCGGGCAATGCGCCTGCGGCGATCTCGGCTGCGGCGAGTGACAGGACGGCAAACCGTTTCCAGTTGTCTGCGTGATCCTTGCCGAATTGGTCGACATAAGGGCCGCCGGGGCGGTCGTAGAGGGCGGGGGCATCCAGCACCAGAAGATCGAGACCTTCGACCGAGCCGTGTCTAAGCGTTGCCTTCTCGCCGAGCAGGTCCTCGAATTCCATCAGCGTGGTCGATTGCCCAAGCTGTTTCATCACCTTTGGATAACCGGGAATGAGCGATGTGGTTTCGATCCCGAGCGGTGCAAGCGCCTTGGGAAGCGAACCGGTTACGTCTGCCAGTCCGCCGGTCTTGATCAGCGGATAGATCTCCGACGTGACCGACAATATCTTCATCTTGGCACTTTCCCCCTGGGCCGCGACAGAATCAAAGCCTACTCGATTCCGCCGCCGGGGATAGAGGGTATTATGTGTGTCGATCGAAACATAAGCACTCATCGGCTCTTGTCCTGCAAGATCGCGTGATCGAGTTGCGATTTGTCAAAACGTGCCGGTTTTCGGGATCGTTGTAAGGTGGCGAGGCTCCGGCGATCACGCGGATTGCATGAATGTTGGAGAATTGCATTCGTGCCGGTTTTCGAGCCCATGTCCTCATCCCATACAAAATATAAAAGAATTGCCCGGCGACAGGGTCGCCGGTCACTGCATCATTCGCGTGATTTAAGATCGGCTCGGAGTTGAGAGCCTATTTTGCGCCAGCTTTTGCGGGCCGCTTTTTGGTCTGTTCCGGCTTTACCGCAGCAGCGGCAGCGGGAACTTTAGGCTTGGCGTCGGCCTTGGCGGCCGTCGCTGGTTTTTCTGTCTTCTTTGCCGCTTTGGGGGCGGCAGACTTGGCAACCTTCGCCGTGCCGGTTTTGGCCGGTTTTGCCGATGCCTTGTTGGTCTTTACCGCTGCGCCATTCTTCGGCGCGTCAGTTTCCCCTGCCGTGGGCTTGAGCGTTGCATATTCCAGCTTTGCCCGCTCCCAATGCTCCATGTCCTTGCCGGCAGGATAACCCTCCTGCTCCCACAATTGATACGCTCTGTGCTTGATCCAGTTTTCCTGAGAAGCCGCCATCATCGTCTCCATTGCCCAAATCGCAAAACTCATGCACTGCAAAAAAGTTCCGAGGAAATGTTAAAAACCGCAATGTCGCGTGAAGACATTGCAATCCATCAGTTGAATTCTTCCCGAAATGCTGGAACCTTTGCGCTGTTGCTCAGTTCCGTTGTCGGGAAGGAGATGATCGTCATGCACAACTACTGCGATATAATGCCTCATGCGACCGGATGGGTCTATGTCATCGATGGCGTTCAATCCGCGTCATTCTATCACAGTTACGAATTAGCTCTTGATGCGGCCCGAACTCACCTCGCAACGCGTGGCAGACGCGATGGCCGTATCTTCAGATGCCAGGCCCTCAATGGTAACATGCTGCCAATCGACATTGCTGCCGTGATGCAGCCCCCGGGTACCGGGATAGGACCGGTTGCTTATCGTTGAACCATGAAAAGCCCGGAGGGATCCGGGCTTTGTTTTTCAAGCATTTGTAGCGTCACGCGGCTTTCTTCGCCGCTGCGTTGACGGCGCCTTCAGCGAGATTGGTCAGCAGCTCGTCAGTGCTGGATTCTTCCTGCAGCGTTTCATCAAGCAGCTTTGCAACATCCTTCATGCCCAGTTGCAGGGCCCACGCACGAAGTGTGCCATATCGGCTGATCTCGTAGTGTTCGACCGCCTGGGCAGCGGCAAGAAGGCCGGCATCGAGAGCGGGCGTGCCCTTGAATTCGTCCAGAATTTCTTCGCCTTCCGACAATATGCCCTCGATCGCGTCGCAGGTCTTGCCCTGGGCGCGTTTGCCGAGGATCTCGAAAATCTGTTTCAGCCGCTCGATCTGACCCTCGGTTTCTTCCCTATGGGTCTGGAAAGCAGCCTTCAGCTTGGGCTCCTGAGCGCCGCGCGCCATTTTCGGCAGCGCCTTCACGATCTGCCGTTCGGCGTAATAAATGTCCTTGAGGGTTTCGTAGAAAAGGTCATCCAGCGTCTTTGACGTCGCCATCTTGGTTCTCCCTATCGATTGTCCGATTGACATTGCGGCGTTCTAACCGCGGGGAGATGGCGTTGGTTCCGCGTCTGTACGGTTGCGGACAAAGAGGGCGGTGATCTGCCTGAAAATTGCTTATCGTACGAGCTTGTCGTTGAGCGCAGTCTGCAGCTGCCGGGCGAGGTCGAGCAGCCGATCGGGAATGTCTTCCTTCTCGATTTCCGTCAAAAGGCTTGAGACCTTGCCATTGACGCGGCGTCCCATTCTTGCCTCGCGCTCATCGACCTGAGCATTTTCCTTCGCCATTCCGACCCCTGAGGTGAGAGGCGCCGCACGCAGACCCGGCAACCGATATCCAGATGTGAAGTTTATATCAGACTTCCATACAGCAAGACCGGTCGTCCCAAAATCCCGAAAATGTCACAGATGAATACAAACGAAAATAATGAGCGGCTTGCGATGCCCGCCGCCCATTCGGAGACATGCCCCGTCTCAATGTTTCGGCGGCTTGGGCGTGCCGGCCGGAATGGCCGTCGTGCTGGTGGCAACCGGATCACTTGCCGGAAACGTATCTTCCAGCCCTTCGTTCAGCTGCTCCTCCAGATCCTGCCTATTTCCTTTCTCGCGTGCGGATTTCTCGACCCGCCTCTCGCTGTCGTCACGCGATGTCGTGTTCGGTGAGCCGTTGTTCATACCCATGACCTCGTCTCCTGTGCTTGACCAGTCCCGATGATAAAAACGGGCGGCGGATAGGCTTTGTTCCGCCACGGCAAAACAGGTCCCGAGTTTTCGGAACCAAAAGGCGAATGCATGCGTTTGCCACCCGTCAATTCAGCCCTGATGAGTAAGGAGAGGTAGGCAACGGTGTCTGACTCACAGTTGAACGGTGACCCTGCTCGTCAAGATATTGTCAGGCTTATACCGGCTCTTCGCGCATTTGCCCGCACCTTCTGCCGCAATCCGTCGGATGCGGATGATCTGGTGCAGGAGACCCTGATGAAGGCGCTCGCCAATCTCGACAAGTTCGAGCGTGGCACCAGGCTCAAGTCGTGGCTTTTCACAATCATGCGCAACACCTTCTACACACGATCCAAAATTCTCGGGCGCGAGGCGCCGGGTGTCGAGGAGAATGTGTCGGGCGACACGCCGATCGCAGCCTCGCAGGAAATGGCCGCGAGGGCGCGTGAAGTGCAGCGTGCGTTGCAGAAACTTCCGCCGCATTACCGCGAAGTGCTGACGCTGGTGGCTATCCTGGGAGAAAGCTACGAGGCGACGGCGGTAATCTGCGACTGTGCGGTCGGTACCGTCAAGAGCCGGCTCAATCGCGCTCGCCACCAGATCCTGCAGGAACTGGGGGAAGAGGCGGGCTGACAGCCTGCCGGATAAAACCAGGAGGAAACCATGAAATACCTGCTGACTGCAGCGTTCGCTGCTGCCGCCATCACCCTGCCGAGCATGGCGATGAGCCAGGATGCTTCGAAGGCAACGGCCAGATTTATCGGCGCAGATGGCAAGGAGATCGGCAAAGCCGACCTTACCGGTACGAAAGCCGGTGTCATGATCGCTGCCGAAATCAGCGGATTGCCGGCCGGTCAGTGGGTTGCCTTTCACGTGCATCAGACAGGGACCTGTGATCATACGACCGGCCATGAATCGGCAGGCGGTCATTTCAATCCGACAAATGCGGAACACGGCTACCTCGCTGCTAAGGGTCAGCATGCCGGTGACATGCCGAACCAGTATGTGCCGGCCGACGGCACGCTCAGGGCGCATGTGTTCAACACGGCCGTTACGCTGGAAGATGGTGACAGTGCCATCAAGGGCAGGGCATTAATGATCCATGCCGGACCCGACGATTATTCCGGCCAACCTTCCGGTAATGCCGGCAAGCGTCTTGCCTGTGCGGTCATCGAATAGGATCAGCTCGTCAGGTCGAGTTCGGGATAATTACGGAAAATTCCGGACTCGCTGAAGGGAAGGCGACGTTCGGATTTCAGATAGGCCGCAATGGCCGGACGTTCAGCGACCCTGTCGCGAAGAGCAGATAGGTTCGGATAGTCGTTCTCTACTGCCCTCATCGCCTTTGGAAATGCGTAGTGCAGGCCTTCCATAACCTGAAACAGTGACAGGTCGACATAGGTGAGGCCGTTTCCGACGATGAAGCCTTTGCCTGCCGGATTGGCGGAAAGCAGCCGTTCGAAATAGCTGAGGAATTTCGGCATGCGATCCCGGATGAAGGCGGTGGAGCGCGCCTTGGCTTCCGCTTTCTGATCCTCGTAATAGTCGCCGGTGCTGATCGGATGGTGCGTATCATGCACCTCGGCGATGAAATCCGTGATCGTCAGTTGCAGCCCGTTGATGATCAGGCGGCTCTTCTCGTCGTCACCAACGAGCCCGAGCTTCGGGCCGAGATATGAGAGGATGTTGGCGACATGCGAGACGACCAGTTCGCCCTCCTTGAGGAAGGGCGGTGCGAAAGGCGTCTGGTCGTGGCCGTGACTTCCTTTGAGAAACTCCATCATCGCCTGCGTGCCGGTCGAGCTGCGACACTTGTCGATATATTTGGCGCCGGCCTCCTCCAGGGCCAGACGGACAAATTCTCCACGTCCCTGAATGCCGTCCCAATAGTAAAGTTCATAGGGCATGCTGTGTGAAAACTCCCTCACTTCAAGAAAAGACATAGGGGTGCCACGAGGTTTTCAAGGCGGCAGCTCCGATCTGCTCGCGATGATTGGTACAATCCTCTCGCATTGAGTGTTCCAACCTCTGTCCTTTCCAACTGTTCCTCCTAATTTACCTTTTGCGCGGGACCGGTTCGGATATTCACCGGAGGGTCAGGTCCAGGGCGCGGGCGGACAGAAGGCCTTCTGCCGCTTTATCGAGACATGACGAGGGTGCTCATGGCTATTCGGATCACGGCAATCATCATCGCGCTGATGGGGATCGCGCTTGCAGGCGGCGGGGCCTACCTGCTTTCGCTCGGCGGAAGCGCCTATTATCTTCTCTGCGGACTTGGTTTTCTCATCGTCGCGGCGCTTCTTTTCGCCCGCAAGCTTCTGGCGCTGCATGTCTATGCGGTGATCGTCGTCGCCTCGCTCATCTGGGCAATATGGGAAGTCGGCTTCGACTGGTGGCAGCTCGGCCCGCGCGGCGGCGTGATCATTTTGCTTGGCATGTGGCTGTTGACGCCGTGGATCCGCCGTCCGCTCGGGTTCGTCAGTCCGACGGGCGCGCGTTACGGTGCAACTTCCCGGCCGCTCGCTGTTGCGGTGGCGCTCGCGGTTTTGATCGCCGTCGTCTCGATGTTCTTCGATCCGCTCGACCAGAGCGGCGATCTTCCGGAGGAAAAGGTCGCCGCCGCGCCGACGCTCGGCGGCAATGTGCCGGATGGCGAATGGCACCAGTATGGCCGCACGCCCTATGGTCAGCGTTATTCGCCGCTCGATCAGATCAATGTCGACAATGTCGGCTCACTGCAGGAGGTCTGGCGTTACCAGACGGGCGATGTGAAGCGGCCGGACGATATCGGCGAGACGACGTATCAGGTGACGCCGCTGAAAGTCGGCAACACCCTTTATCTCTGCACGCCGCACAATCTGGCGATCGCGCTCGATGCCGCGACCGGCAAGCAGATCTGGAGATATGACGCCAATTCCGGGATGAACCCGAACCGGCAGCATCAGACCTGCCGCGGTGTCAGCTATTACAGGGATCAGGCGGCCGCCGCCGGAGCATCCTGCGCCGAGCGCGTCTACCTGCCGACTGCGGATGCAAGGCTGATCGCGCTCGATGCGAAGAACGGCGAGGTCTGCACCTCCTTTGCGGAGGGTGGCACGCTGCATCTCGAAAAGGGCATGAAATACAATCCGGCCGGTTATTATTATTCGACATCGCCGCCGGCGATCGTCGGCAACAAGATCATCATCGGCGGGGCGGTCAACGACAATTATTCGACCGAGGAACAATCCGGCGTTATCCGCGCCTTCGACGTCAATTCCGGGCAGCTGATCTGGAACTGGGATTCGGGCAATCCGGGCCAGACCCAGCCGCTGCCGGAAGGCCAGACCTATACGACCAATTCGCCCAACAGCTGGTCGGTCTTCTCCGTCGATGAAGAACTCGGCCTCGTCTATATACCGCTCGGCAACCAGGTGCCGGACCAGCTCGGGATGGGTCGGTCGGAAAATGTCGAGAAATATTCGTCGTCAATCGTGGCGCTCGACATCAATACTGGTGCGGACAAGTGGGTGCGGCAGACCGTGAATCACGATCTGTGGGATATGGACGTGCCGGCGCAGCCGGTGCTTATCAACATCACCAAGCCGGACAATACGGTGGTGCCGGCATTGGTCGGGCCGACCAAGCAGGGCGATATATATGTGCTCGACCGGCGCAGCGGCGAGCCGATCATTCCCGTCACCGAACAGCCGGCACCGGGCGGCACGATCCCTGAAGATCATTCCTCGCCGACACAGCCGATCTCGGCGCTCAACTTCCGGCCGCGCACGCTGGAAGGCCGGGACATGTGGGGCGTTACCATGTTCGATCAGATGGTATGCCGGATTTGGCTGAAACAGATGAATTACGAGGGCCAGTACACGCCGCCGTCACTGAACGGCACGATCGTCTATCCGGGCAATTTCGGCACGTTCAACTGGGGTTCGGTCGCGGTCGATCCCGAGCGGATGGTGATGTTCGGCATGCCGACCTATCTCGCATTCACCTCGAAGTTGGTGCCGCGTGCCGACATTCCGCCGAAGGGGCAGGACGAGAAAGGCTCCGAGCAGGGGCTGAACCGCAATGACGGCGCGCCCTATGGTGTGTTCATGGGGCCGTTCCTCGGACCGCTGAAGATTCCCTGTCAGGCACCGCCATGGGGGTATGTCTCGGGCGCCGATCTGAGGACCGGCAAGATCGCCTACAAGCACCGCAATGGTACCGTGATGGACATGACGCCGTTGCCGCTGCCGTTCAAGGTGGGCGTGCCTGGTATCGGCGGGCCGATGATCACCAAGGGCGGCGTCGCCTTCCTCGGTGCCGCTGTGGATGATTACCTGAGGGCCTATAACCTGACCGATGGCCGCCAGCTGTGGGAAGCCCGGTTGCCGGCGGGAGGACAGGCGACGCCGATGAGCTATGCGGTGGAAGACGGTCGCCAGTTCGTCGTCATCGTTGCCGGCGGGCATGGGTCGGTCGGCACCAAGCCGGGCGATTATGTGATCGCCTACGCACTGCCGAGATAAGCGGAAACGGCTGCTGCGAATTCGCAGCAGCCGTCGCCTTGCGCGATCAATTTATTCAAGCCTGTTCACGCTTTGAAATGTACAGTCACTTAATATGACTTCCTATTCCGTGCCATTCCGGTCATGAGACTGTCGACACCCTGTCCGAGTGACGACTCGACGACCAAATTGACTAAAGAGCTGACAGCATGAAAAACCCAGTCGCAGTAAACCGCCTCGCCGAAAACACCGTCTTCCGTAAAGGCGACGTTTTCGTTCTCTTCGGCGAATTGTTCGGTCGCGGATATGCAACCGGCCTTCTCGATGAAGCAAAGCGGGCCGGCATGAAGATCGTCGGCGTGACGGTCGGACGGCGCGACGAGAACAACGCGCTTCGCCCGCTCAATGCCGAAGAGCTTGCGGAAGCCGAAGCGCGTCTGGGCGGCAAGATCATCAACATCCCGGTCATGGCCGGCTTCGACCTCGATGCGCCGGAAGGTGGCCCGACGCCGACCGAACTCTTGACCAAGCTGACGCTGGAAAACTGGCAGACCGAGAAGCTCGACTGGGATTATATCCAGAAGTGCCGGGAAGCAGGCACCGCGCGGTTCAAGAATGCCGTTGCCGAAGTCATGGCCGTTCTCGACGGCATGATCGGCGAAGGCCGCAACGTCTTCTTCGCCCACACGATGGCCGGCGGTATTCCCAAGGCCAAGGTTTTCCTCGTCATCGCCAACCGCATCTACAAGGGTACGGCTGCTCGTCACATGTCCTCGCAGGCGCTGATCGAAAGCGATCTGGGCAAGCTCATACTGCAGAATTTCGACGAAGTTTCCGCCATCACCTTCCAGCATCTGATCGATGCAAGTGCTGCAATCCGTGCGCGCGTCGAAGCTGCCGGCAATCAGGTTCGTTACACGGCCTACGGTTACCATGGCACTGCAGTGCTGATCGACGGCGATTACCGCTGGCAGACCTACACGAACTACACCCAGGGCTATGCCAAGATGCGTCTCGAAGGCATCGCGGAAAAAGCCTGGGGCGCAGGCATCAAGGCAAGCGTCTACAATTGTCCTGAAATCCGCACCAATTCTTCCGACGTCTTTACCGGTATCGAGCTTCCGCTGATCCCGTTGCTTCTGGCGCTGAAGAAGGAAAATGGTGGCGCCTGGGCTGAGAGCCAGTGGCAGGCCTGCGAGAAGCTTCTGAAGGACGAGTTCTCGATGAAGGACGTCCTGCAGAAGATCACCGACATGCAGGGCAGCGCCGTGATGCGTCCGTTCTATGATTTCTCGGCATGGCCTATGGCCAACAGCCAGGAACAGGCTGACCTCACCATCTCGACGTCGAACGAGATTTCCCAGATGCACCGCGATGGCAAGGCTCTGATCAGCGATCTCCTGAGCGTCTTCGTTGTGGAAGCCACCGGCAAGCTCATCTTCGCCGAATCCTCCGAGCCGACCGGCCCGGTCCAGTGGCTCAACCACGACATCGTCGCCCGCCGCCTGAATGCGTCGCATGCCGAGGCTGCTGCGGAAGCTGCTGCCTGAGGCATTTTCTGTCCTGCCTGAAAGCGGGGCTGTTGGATTTCGATATTGCATCAAAGGGTGCGGCGGTTTTCGTCGCACCCTTTTTTGTTGGGCTTGGATCAGTCCCAGGCAGGGACGGTCAGATCGCCAAAATGCTTCTTGAGGATGGCGCGGACCTCAGGCGAATTCTGGTATGTCCTGACGAATTCCCGAACGCTTTTGTTGGCCTCATCTTCCCTTCGAACGAAGAAACGCAGGGCGTAGCGGGTTTGCACGCCGTCGAAGACGAGAGCCGAATTCGGATCAACGCCGAACAACCCCATGCCGGACGGATATCCTTGGCCGAGATCGACATCATCGAGCGCACGTGGGATCTGCTGGTTCGGCAGTTCGATGATGTCCAGCTTCTTCGGGTTCTCGACGATATCGGCCGGAATGGCGGCAGATGTCAGACCGTCCCTGAGCTTGATCAGGCCGATGGACTGCAGCAGTTCCAGCGCCCGGCCGCCGTTGACCGGATCGTCGGAGATCGCCACTTTCGCGCCCTCCGGCAGCTCCTCGATCGACTTGTATTTCTTGGAGTATAGGCCAAGCTTGGTCAGCGTGCCGACACCGACCGAGACGAAATCGTAACCGGCCTTCTTGGCGTTCTGGTCGAGAAACGGCTGGTGCTGGAAGTAGTTGACGTCGATCTCCTTCGATTTCAGCGCCTCGTTGGGAACGACCCAGTCGGTGAACTCGACGACCTCAACCTTCAAGCCTTTTTCGGCGGCCTCTTTGGCTGCCTGATTGACGGCATCGGCGGAAAGGCCGGCATTGATGCCAATCCTGATCGGGGCGAAGTCTTCAGCGCGGGCAGATGTGGGTGGAGAAATACCGGCGAGCAAGGTCAGCCCGAGCACGGACAGGATCGCGCTACGGCGTCCGAAAGCAAGTTTCATGATCAAATTCTTTCCTGGTTTTGAAATGTCGTTCAGCCGGTAACAAGCGGGCGATCAGGGTCCGAGGACCAGTCCAGCAGTGAGCCGTCGTAGACAACGGAGCGTGCGTCTGCGCCGCTCAGCGTGCGGGCAAAAACGACGTTGCTGGCGGCGACGCCCGCGCCGCAATAGGCGATCAGTTGCGCGTCAGGTCTCACACCCGCATCGGCAAAAATCTTCTCGATCTGCTGTTGGGAGAGATAGAGGCCGGTTTCGGGATCAACGAGAGAGGATGTCGGAACATTGACGCTGCCGGGAATGCGCCCCGGTCTGCCATAGGCGATCGGTGCCTCGCCGCGGAAGGAATCGGGCCCGAGGGCGTTGACCAGGGCATCGCCTTCCGCGCGGGCGACCACCTCGTCGCTTGCGACGAAGAAACCGGGTCGATAGGTCCAGCCGAATGGCTTTGAAGCCGCGGAACGGGGCTTTGCCGCCCCGGTTTCAACCGGCAGGCCGGCATTGGTCCATGCCTTCCAGCCACCATTCAGCACGGCAGCGTTTTCGAAACCGAAGGCACGAAGCATCAGCCAGACCCTGGCCGCCCAGCCGGGCTGTCCGGTGGAGTAAAGGATGACGCGGCTTTCTGCTCCAACCCCGAGCCTGTTCAGGGCATTGCCGAATTGTTCGGCCGAGGGGAGGGTGAAAAGCAGGTGGTCGGAGGGCGTGGAAAGGTCGCGCTGCAGATTGACGAATTGTGCGCCGGGGATATGGCCCGCTTCAAACGCCTCGCGGCCATCGGCGACCGCAAAGCCGCCACCTCCATCCGTCGGGATGACTGTTGAGGTGCAATCAAGGATGACAACGTTCGGATCATCCAGTTGCGTGCTGATTTCCTCGACCGAAGCGAGGTTTCTTGAATTTTGATAAGTCATGACAATTCTTAGGTTTTTGCTGAAATCGTCATGAGTCTTACACAGCCGTTACGCGGCTGGCGGCAATGCGTGTTCCAAAAATCCGGGCGATCTTAGAAAAAGCGTTACAGTCCCTCTCGATCAGATCGATGCGGAGTGTCGAGAGGGCCTGTTGGCGATATCAGATACCGCGCTGAACCTGATCGAGGCCGGTCACTGCGATGTCATTCCTGACCTCGGTGACACCCTCGATACTACGAGCGATTTCGTCCGCGCGGACAAGCTCTTCCTGTCTGAGAACGGAGCCTGAAAGCGTGATGGTCGTGCCGCTTGCCGTTACTGTGACATCGCTTGCATCGATGCCGCCGGACGAGGCAAGTGCGTCGGAAACGGTTGCTTCCAGTGTTGCCCGGCCGGGAAATTCGACTTCGATTTCCGGCGCTGCCTCGTAGAATTGCTGGTGCTTGAAGACCATGTGGATGCCTCCCGTGTTGGAACGGGGGACAACGCATGGCGTGGAGAATGGTTCAGCGCCTGCCTATCAGGCACCGGTTCCGGTCACGGTGCCGATCATCTCGCTCAACTGCTGTTGCGAGAAAGGTTTTGGCAGTCGGGGCAGGTGGCTGCCGCTGCCGTCCGGCAGTTCTGCATAACCGGTGGCGAGCACGACCGGCAGGCCCGGCCATTCGGTGGCGATCTCTGCGGCGAGTTGTGCACCCGTCATTTTCGGCATGGAATGGTCGGTGATGACGAGATCGATGCGATTGTCTTCCTGCCTCAATGCCGACAGCGCCTCAGGGCCGCTATAGGCCTCGATCACCTGGTGGCCGAGATCTTCCAACATCAGGGTCGTGTTCATCAGTACGAGTGCATCGTCGTCGACGGCGAGCACGATAAGCGGGCGATCGCCGAGCTTTTCGCCGCTGCCCGAGGCTTGTGCTTTTTCCTTGGGGCAATCCTCTTCATCGATCGTCGGCAGGAAGAGCGAGATCGTGGTGCCTTCATGCCTGACGCTTTCGATCGAGAGCATGCCGCCCGATTGTTCCGTCAGTCCCTGTACCATCGACAATCCCAATCCTGTTCCCTTGCCGACGCCCTTTGTAGTGAAGAAGGGCGTCGTTGCGCGCGCGACCGTATCGGGATCCATGCCTTCGCCGGTATCACTGACGCATATACGCAGATAGTCGCCGCTATGGAGTTTTCCACCCTCTTCGCCAATTTGGTGACGTTCGGCGCTGATCCTCACTGTCCCGCTTTCGCTCATCGCATCGCGGGCATTGACCACGAGATTGAGCAGGGCGGTTTCGAGCTGCACGCCATCAGTCAGGACATGTGGCAGGTTCGGAGGGAAGCGGGTTTCGATACGCATCGATGAGCGCAGCGAGCGTTCGAGAAAGTCCATCATGCCGGCGACCAGGGACGGGACGTCGACGGGCCGCATGTTCAATTCCTGCCTGCGGGAAAAGGCAAGCATGCGTTGTGTCAGCGCCGCACCGCGCTCGGCACCCTGAATAGCATTGTCGATCAGCGGGCGAAGGGCCGGATCATCGGGCAGGCGCTTGCGCAGGATTTCGAGACTGCCCATGATCGCCATTAGCAGGTTGTTGAAATCGTGGGCGATGCCGCCGGTAAGCTGACCGATCGCCTCCATCTTCTGAGCCTGAAAGAGTTCCTCGCGGGTCTTGGTCAGCGCCTTTTGCGCCTCGACCTTTTCCGTCACGTCGCGGGTGATCTTGGCAAAGCCGATCAGATTTCCGCTTTCGTCACGGATGGCATCGATGACGACATGGGCCCAGAAAGTAGTGCCGTCATTGCGTTGGCGCAGCCCCTCCCGCTCCACTCTGCCGACACGGCGGGCGATATCGAGATTACGCTCGGGCTCACCCTTCCTCTGGTCCTCGTCGGTATAGAAGTGGGAAAAATGCCTGCCGATCGCCTCTTCAGCGCTATATCCCTTGATGCGCGCGGCGCCGGCATTCCAGTTGGTGACGAAGCCATCCGGATCGAGCATGTAAAGTGCATAATCGCTGACGCCGTTCACCAGCAGCTGGAATTTTTCGTCGCTGAGCCGCAGCTCCGCTTCCGCTTTCTTTCGCTCCGTCAGGTCACGCGTTACCTTGGCGAAACCGAGGAGGTGGCCGTTGCGGTCCCAGATCGGATCGATAATGGCATGCGCCCAGAAACGGGTGCCGTCCTTGCGGATGCGCCAGCCTTCGCTTTCGAAATGACCGTGGGCTATCGCGGCGTCGATCGCCTGCTCCGGCAGCCGGGCAAGGCGATCTTCGTTGGTGTAGAAGCGGGAAAAATGGTGGCCGAGGATTTCCGCAGCATCGTAACCCTTGAAACGCTGCGCACCGGCATTCCAGCTTACGACATGGCCCGATGGATCGAGCATGTAGATGGCATAGTCCGAGATTGCATCCACCAGCAGCCGATAGCGCTCCTGGTCGAGCAGTGAAACGTCCTGACTTTCCATCATTGCATGCATGTTCCCCCCGAAGCCGCACTCTATTCGCGGCTGGGCGCTACGTAACGCACAAACCGAAATTACGTTCCCGCATTATCTCAATTTACGCTGTATTTTGGTGATACCACTTTATCCGGGAGCCTGCCAGAAAAACGGCCATTAACTTGAACAACTCATTACTAAACGTTTCTTTGTACTGGCGGCGTCAATTCCCGTATCAGTTGCTGAAGGCTGCGCTGATCTGAAGCGCCCGTCTTATCGTAGACTGCGCCCAGTTGGGATTTGACCGTCCCATCGGAGACGCCCTGCGCTTCGGCAATCTGGTTGCGTGTCAGGCCTTCGGCAACATAACCGACCACGCGCCGCTCGGCCGGCGTCAGTGCAAATAACGCCGCGACGGCTTCCAGCGCGGTCTGTGTCACGGTTCCTGCCGCGGCTACGAAAATTGCGGCGGCTGCATTGCGCTCGTACCCGCCACTTTCCCGGCGGCGCTGGAGAGGCAGGACATGCGCAACTGCCGGCCGTTCGCTTGAGCCAAGCGGAACGTCGATGCCGGCGGCGCCGAGCTTGATCTCATTGCGCGCACCAAGCAAGACAGCGGTCGATAACGCGTTGCAGGCATACTCGTTCAGGCAGGTCAGCTTGCCGGCATGGGCGCGCAGGACATGTTGTTCGCGCAATCTTGCTTCAGCAGTCTCGTTTGCAAAGAGGATCGACATGTCGTCGGCGACGATGAAGACCGCATGGTCGAGTGCGTTAATCACCTGGCGAAGAACCGCGCTACGGTCCCGCTCGATCTCCAGCATGTCGTGGATGGTTACCGCTCGCCTTATATGCGGGCCGAGCAGGCCAAGGAGATTGAATATTTCCGGGTCTTTCGGCTGGTATTTGACCGAAATATTGATCGTGCCGACACGTTGCGGTCGTTTCAGGATCGCCATGTCGATCGAGTTCAGAACGCCATAACGAGAGTGGAAATTGCGATAGAGATCGCCGCGCTGCCAGACGTCTTCGCCGTCCGGGCCATAAAGCGCGAACATTCGCTCCAGCGTATCCGGCTCGTCAAGTTCCATCTGGTGCAGGAGGTGGAAGAAGGGCACATCCTTCGCATATCGGACCAGGGTGCGTATGGCTTCTTCGTCGTCGCATGCAATCTGGGCGAGGCTGGCAGATCTTGTCCTTGTATCGAAGACGGCGATCGTAGTCAGGAATCCGTCGATCCTTTCGTTGATCAGCCGCATGGCATTGGGCCACGACGCCTCGCTGGCGACGCAGTCGTAAATCGCGCCGATGATTTCAGACAGCTTGTGGTCCATGCGA
Organism: Aliirhizobium wenxiniae; assembly: GCF_014201355.1. Lineage (GTDB taxonomy): Bacteria > Pseudomonadota > Alphaproteobacteria > Rhizobiales > Rhizobiaceae > Neorhizobium > Neorhizobium wenxiniae. The sequence continues at coordinate 1,487,596 of NZ_JACHEG010000001.1, read as the reverse complement.
TGATCCTGCGCCTGCCGCACCATGGCGGTCAATCTTGACAATCTGCAATTGTGATAATGTTTCGGAAAATATTGTTCATCCCCCGCGTGGGAGATGCGCGGCGCGCCGTCTTCCCTAGAAATGCGCCATCCGGGCGGGGTGTCCGGTATCAAGCACATTTTTTGGAGATGACACGCATGACGCGAATAAAAACGTTGTTGGCAATGCTTCTCGTATCGGCCGCATTGCCTGCAGTCGCCACAGCCGGCGCTGGCCTGCCCGACAAGGTGCGGGAGGCAAATGCCCGGTTCAAGGATGTGAAACAGGCGGTGAAGGAGGGCTATTCACCGATCCCCTGCACGAGTGGCGTGGATGGCGGGGCGATGGGCATCCATTATGTCAATGCCGACCTGATCAAGGACGAGGCGATCGATCTCTCCAGGCCCGAGGCGGTGATGTATGAGCCTGATGCCCGAGGGCGGATGGAACTGGTGGCGGTGGAATATATCACGACCAAGGGACCGGCCAATCTGGAGGGGCAACTCTTCAGTCTGACCGGAGCGCCCAATCGATATGGGCTGCCGGCTTTCTACGAGCTGCATGTCTGGGCCTGGCGCAAGAACCCCAAAGGGGCGTTTGCAGACATGAATCCGAATGTCAGCTGCGAGCACGCGCATGGTTGACCGGTGGGTTAGCTGCTGGCCCGGGCGCCATGCGGAACTGCCAGCATGCCTCAATTTCAACTCATGAAAGGATACCGCAATGCCTCAATTCGTCATCGAGCGAAACATTCCTGGTCTTGGAAGCATGGATCAGCAGACATTGAAGGAAATTTCGGCCAAGTCGAACGCGGTCGTCGATGGACTGGGTGAACCCTATACCTGGATCACCAGCTATGTGACCGGCGACAAGATGTATTGCGTCCATGAAGCCGAAAGCGCCGAGGCGGTCTATCGTCACGCCAGAGAGGGTGGGTTTCCGGCGGACCGCGTGACGGAGATCACCAGCCTCATCGGACCGCATTCGGGCCGGTGAGCAGGGAGGGCGGCCGGCGGGGTTGGGCCGCCCTCTTTTCCTGCCTCTTTCGCACACTCAAAGGTTTCACCGCCTCAAGCGCAGGTTGACAGTTTTCCGCTTTTGAATTACGACTGACGAAAATGAAAATTCGTCAGTCGTAATTTGTGAGGACTTATGGATAGCGCCGACATTCAGGCAGAGACCGTACGTCAGGAAAACATTCACCGGATTCTTGAAGCTGCCGAGCGGCTGTTCAAGCACTACGGTTATTCGAAGACGAATGTTGCCGACATTGCCAAGGATCTTGGGATGTCGCCGGCAAACATCTATCGGTTCTTCTCGTCCAAGTCTGAGATTCACCGGGCGCTGGCTGACAGGCTGTTGAATTCCGGCCGTGCAGTTGCGCTGGAAAATGCCGCGCGACCTGTAAGTGCCGCAGAGCGGATACGCGATCATTTCCTGCAGCAGCACGCCATCACAGTTGAGACCTTGCTGCATGAGAACAAGGTGCATGAGATGGTAATCGTCGCCATTCAGGAGCAGTGGTCGGTGATCGAGGACCACATCATGCAGATGCGCGCGATCGTTGCCGGCATCATCCGCGAGGGTATTGTCGCCGGTGAGTTTCGCGCTCAAGATGCAGACGCTGCCGCGGAATGTCTTTGTGATAGTACGGTGACGCTCTGTCACCCGCAGATCATCGCCGAATGCCTGATCGAGAACCGTCGCACGACGCCGGCCGATCTGGTCGATTTCGCCATCAGGGCGCTGAAATAAAAACATCTCGAAATCAAAAGCCGGTGTCGCAGGACGCCATATCCAATCGCCACCGGGAGTGGGGGCCATGTCAGTGATCAATATTCGACGTTCTTGCGTTTTCGCAAAAGGGCTGCTTGTCGCAGTCGCCCTCAGCGCCCTTACGGCCTGCTCGGAAGAGAAAAAGGTTGAGGCACCTGACCCCGTCCGGCCGGTGAAGGTCGTCGAGATCGGCGGACCGGAGATCGGCCGCAGCCTCGTCTATTCCGGTTCCGTACGTGCCCGGACCGAGATGAATCTCGGCTTCCGCGTTGCCGGCAAGATCACCGAGCGCCTTGTCGATGTGGGTGACAGGGTTGAGCCCGGCACCATTCTCGCAAGGCTTGATGCTGTCGATTACCAGCTTTCGGTCCGCCGCGCAGATGCCGATCTTACCTCGGCGCAGAAGCAGGTTGAGATTACCGGGCTTGCCCGCAAGCGCGCCGAAACGCTGGCGGAAAAGAGCGTGACCTCGCAATCGCAGCTCGAACAGGCGCAACTTGCCGCCGATCAGGCGCAATCACAGCTGCAATCGGCTGAATCGGCGCTCGAAGAAGCGCAGAACCAGGTCGCCTATACCGAGTTGAAAGCGACACAGAACGGAATCGTGACGACTGTCAGCGCCGATGTCGGCCAGGTCGTCAGCGCCGGTACTACCGTGGTTGCCGTCGCCGTCGACGGCGAGAAGGAAGTGCAGATCGCGGTGCCGGAAACGGACATCGCCCATTTCAAGCCGGGCAAGACAGTCAAGGCCAGCTTCTGGTCAGCAAGGGACCTGGTGCTTGAGGGCAAGGTTCGCGAAGTGGCCGGCAGCGCCGATGCCCAGTCCCGTACCTTTGCCGTCCGCGTCAGCCTTCCAGCCGACGACCGCGTGCTGATCGGCATGACGGCGACGATCGATGCGGTCGAGGACAATGTGGTGCCGACCTTCGGCGTGCCGCTCGCAGCGCTTGCCCAGAAGGACGGCAAGCCGGTCGTCTGGATCGTCGAGCGCGACAAGGGCGAGGTCAGTTCCCGCGCCGTCAAGGTCGCCGGTTATGGCGACAGCGTTGCCCGCGTCTCCGAAGGGCTTGCCAAGGGTGATCTCGTGGTCTCTGCCGGTACGCAGTTCATGCGCGACGGCTTGAAGGTCAAGCTGCCCGAGACGGTCGCCTCGCGCTTCGGCCGCACGTCCAGCCAGTCCACCGCTTCGATACAGCCTTAATCGCCCTGCGCTGAAAAGGACAACCCAATGAGTTCCTCCAATCAGGCACATCCGCAGCAAAAGGGCGGTTTCAACCTTTCGCGCTGGGCGATCGGCCATCCGAGCATCGCGCGCTTCCTGTTCGGCCTCATCATCGTCATGGGTGCACTCGGCATCATGAACATGGGGCAGAAGGAAGATCCCGACTTCACCTTCCGCGTCATGGTGGTGCAGAGCGCCTGGCCAGGCGCCTCGGTCGATGAGATGCAGAACCAGGTGGTCAACAAGATCGAGCGCAAGCTGCAGGAAACTCCGCATCTCGACTGGATCAAATCCGATACGCGCGCCGGTTTCTCGATCTCGACCATTCAGGTCAAGGGCGACACGAATGCTCAGGAGGTGGCCGACGCCTTCTATCAGGTGCGCAAGAAGATCAGTGACATCAAGCAGGATCTGCCGACCGGGCTGCGCGGGCCTTATTTCAACGACGAATTCGGTGATACCTATATCACCCTGCATGCGATTACCGGCGATGGTTACGGTTATCCGGAACTGAAGCAGTTCGCCATTCAGGCGCGCGACATGCTTCTCACCGTGCCCGGTGTCGAGAAGGCTACCATCCTTGGTGACCAGCCGCAGAAGATCTTTATCGATGTATCCTCCAAGGCCTTGGCTGAGCGTGGCCTGACGGTCACCGACATCCAGACGGCGTTAGCCGGCCAAAACGATATCGATGCATCCGGCAGTGTCCAGACGGCTGACCGTTCGGTTCGTATTTCCGTCGAAGGTGGCGTCACCACGCCGGAGGATATTCGCGAGTTGCGGATCAAGGCTGGCGATCAGGTCATCCGGCTGGGCGATATCGCTACCGTTAAAGACGGGCTTGTCGATCCGTTCGAGCGCAAGTTCCGCTTTAACGGGCATGACAGCGTGCAGCTCGGAATTGTCATGGCCAACGGCTTCAAGGTGACCGATGTCGGCCACAGCGTCGAGGAAATGTACAAGCGGTTTGCCGAAACGCTGCCGATCGGTGCGGAAGTGCACCAGATTTCCAACCAGCCGGAAGTGGTGACCGAGGCCGTCGGCGAGTTTACCCAGGCGCTGATGGAGGCGCTGGCAATCGTGCTCGTCGTCTCGCTGATCTCGATTGGCTGGCGGTCGGGCATCGTGATTGCGATCGCGATCCCGCTGGTGCTCTCGGCAACACTCGCCATCATGTATTATCTCGGCATCGAGCTGCAGCGCATCTCGCTCGGCGCGCTGATCATTGCGCTTGGCCTGCTTGTCGACGACGCGATGATCGTGGTCGAGATGATGGAGCGGAAGCTCGAGGAGGGCTTGCCGCGGCTGGAGGCTGCGACTTTCGCCTATTCCTCCACCGCCTTTCCGATGCTGACCGGCACGCTGATCACCACCGCCGGCTTCATCCCGGTCGGGTTTGCGGATTCGACCGCCGGTGAATATGTGCGCTCGCTGTTCTATGTGGTCGGCATCGCGCTGGTCGTCTCGTGGTTCGTGGCGGTCTACTTTACCCCGTGGCTGGGCTATATGCTGCTCAAGCAGCGCGCCCATGCCGGTACCGGCCATCATCATGATGCCTATGATACGCGGATGTATCGCGGCGTGCGGCATGCGGTGACCTGGTCCGTCCGTCACAAGGCGATCATTCTTCTCGCCACACTCGGCATCTTTGCCGGCAGTTTGTGGTCGTTTCAGTTCATTCCGCAGAGCTTCTTCCCGCAATCGTCGCGGCCGGAAATCCTGGTCGACATGTGGCTGCCGGAAGGAACTGCGATCGAGGAGGTGGAACGTCAGGCCAAGGCTCTCGAAGAGAAGATCATGCCCGACGAGGACAAGACCTTCATCGCTACCTTCATCGGCGAAGGCGCACCGCGCTTCTTCCTGCCGCTCGACCAGCAGCTTCGCAATCCGAACTATGCCCAGCTGTTGATCATGTCCAAGGGGCTGGAACAGCGCGAGCGGCTGATCGTCAAGTTGCGGCAGATACTCGCCGACGATTTCCCGACCGTACGCAGCAAGGTCGACCGCCTGTTCCTTGGTCCGCCGACCGGCTGGCCGGTGCAGATGCGCGTCATCGGCCCGGATAAGGCTGAGGTGCGCCGTATCGCCGATCAGGTGAAGGAGCGTTACCATCAAAACCCGCTCTTTGGTTCGATCCATGACGACTGGATGGAGCCGGTGCCGGGCATGAAGCTGGTGATCGATCAGGACCGCGCCCGTGCGCTGGGTGTCTCGTCGCAGCGCGTGCGGCAGATGCTGCAGGCGGCAACCGCCGGTGCTCCGCTTGCCGATTTCCGCGATGGCGAGGAAACAGTCTCGATCGTCCTGCGCGAACCGGATACGACCCGCGACCTGCTCTCTGCCGTGCAGTCGGTCTATGTGCCGACCGATTTCGGTGGCTTCGTGCCGGTGTCGCAGATCGCCGAGGTCGTGCCCGTCATGGAGCAGGGGATCGAATGGCGGCGCGACCGCCTGCCGACGATCACCGTCAAGGCAACGCTGCCTGATGGTATCGAGTCGACCCAGGCATCGATCAACTTCTACAATTCCATCTCCGACCTGAGATCTGCACTTCCGGCCGGTTACAAGATCGAGATCCAGGGTGGCGCGGAGGATGCTGCCGAAAGTCAGGCATCGATCGCCGCCAAGGCGCCGATCATGCTGCTCGTCATCATGTTGCTCCTGATGATGCAGCTGAGGCATTTCGGCAAGGCGATGCTGGTGCTGGCCACCGGTCCGCTCGGCATCATCGGGGCTGCCATGGCCCTGCTGATCACCGGTGCGCCCTTCGGTTTCGTGGCGATCCTCGGTGTGATTGCGCTGCTTGGCATCATCATCCGCAACTCGATCATCCTGATCGACCAGATCGACCAGGATATCGCGGCGGGCATGCATCGTCAGGAGGCGATCATCGGCGCTGCCGTGCGCCGTTTCCGGCCGATCATGCTGACGGCGATGACGGCGGTGCTGGCACTGATCCCGATCTCCTGGGGCCTGTTCTGGGGACCGCTCGCCTATGCGATGATGGGCGGTATCATGGTCGCCACCGTGTTGACGCTTCTGGTACTTCCGGCGGGTTATGCCCTGTTCTTCGGCCGCGAGCCTAAGGCGAAGGACGTCGAAAACGAGAACCCGCCGGCCAATCAGGGTGATCTATTCGAAGGCCGCCGGGATCTGCCCATGGCTGCCGAATAAAATCTGGAGCGCCTTCTCATTTCATGGAAGGCGCTCCAGTCACTTCCGCCTCGCCGATGCGGCAATCCTGTCCAATATTTTGTCTGGCATCACCGATTTGCTGACCGCTATGATCGGAGCAGTCAATGACACCCAGAGGCAGGCATGACCGATAGTGCAGTTCAGACCGACGAAATCCTTTTCGACCGCATCGGGTCGGCGGCGATCATCAGGCTCAACCGACCGAAGGCGCTTAACAGCCTCAACCTTGCCATGGTGCATGCGATGAAACCGGCGATGGAGCGGTTTGTCGAGGATGGCGAGATTTCCTGCGTGATCCTGACCGGAGAGGGCGAGCGCGGACTTTGCGCCGGCGGTGATATCCGGGCCATCTACCAGCTCGGCAAAGCCGGCGATCCCGAGGTGGCGCTGTTCTGGCGCGAGGAATTTCCGGTCAATTACACGATCGCGCGTTACCCCAAGCCCTATGTGGCGCTGATGGACGGTATCGTCATGGGCGGCGGCGTAGGCGTTGCCTCGCATGGCAAGCACCGTATCGTGACCGAGCGCACGAAGCTTGCGATGCCGGAAACGGGGATTGGTTACGTGCCCGATGTCGGTGCGACCTGGCTTCTGCCGCGTGCGCCGGGTGAGGCAGGGACGTGGATGGGGCTGACCGGCGAGATCGTCGGTGCGGCGGATGCCATCTATGCAGGTTTTGCGGATTACCATGTGCCGTCGGAGAGGCTTGCCGAATTGGTGCAAGCCCTGGGCGCGCTTGGTGCCGGTGCGTCGGATGCGGATGTCGCGGTCGTGATCGGCAAATTTGCGACCGCGGCGGGTGAGAGCCGGCTTGAAGGGCAGCGGGCGTTGATCTACCGCGTATTCTCCTTCGATACGGTCGAGGAAATTCTTGCTGCGCTTGAAAAGGAAGAGGGCGAGTTTGCCGCCTTTACGCGGGGTGTCATCGCCAAGCGTTCGCCGACGAGCCTGAAGCTGACGCTGAGATTGCTTCGTGCCGGGCGGAAAAGCTCAAGCCTGGTGGAATGCCTGGAGCGCGAATTCACCGTCGCTTCGGAGCTTCTGCGCAACCATGATTTCTACGAGGGTGTGCGGGCTGCGGTGATCGACAAGGATCGCAATCCGCAATGGCAGCCGGCGACACTTTCCGAGGTGACGGAGGCGGATCTCGACAGGTATTTCCTCGGCGGCCATCAGCCGTTGTTTGCGGATCATCGGTTGTAGCGGGGGCCTGCTTGCCACAAGCACCTATAACCACACGGGCCAAGGCCGACGTGGTTTAAACGGGAATGGGGCAGGCAGTGGGTATTGGGGTATGAGGTAGATGGTGGTCTGCCTGCCCCGGTCGGTTCATCTGGTCTTCCCGAGACTTGTCAGTTCCCGTTCGACCGCATTTTTCGACCATCACCGGAAACCGGGTTGCGACCCGTTGAACGAGTGCCGGTTCGCGAAGCCGGTTCCCATCCGATGACGGGGTGATTGTCGTACCGTTTGCTGCAGCGAGGATGAAATCGAACCAGCGGCCGAGCCAAGTCCTTTCGTGGCAAGGCGAATAATTTTCATACCGGAGCGGATCATCCTCGCCGCCGCATCGCGTGTTAGCCTGCCGCTGCGGGCGCGGGCCGGTTGTCAGGCTGATTGCGGAACGCGGGCGATGACCTTGATCTCGAAATCGAAGCCGGAGAGCCAGGTTACGCCGACTGCCGTCCAGTTAGGATAGGGCGCGGAAGGAAAGATCCGGTTCTTGACTTCCATGATCGCTCCGAACTGGTTTTCCGGGTCGGTGTGGAAAGTCGTGACGTCGATGATATCGTCCAGTCCGGCGCCTGCGGCTTTCAGGACGGCCTTCAGATTGTCGAAGGCGAGTTCGACCTGGGTCTTAAAATCAGGCTCGGGCGTGCCGTCCTCGCGGCTGCCGACCTGGCCCGAGACGAACAGGAGATCGCCGGAGCGGATGGCGGCGGAATAGCCATGCTTCTCATAAAGGGCGTGGCGGTTCGGCGGGAAAATGGGTTCGCGTTTTGTCATGATCTGACCTTTCTCTGCTGTGTCTGTCATCGCGCATCCAACGGAATGCGGCTTCACAAGCCGGGGTCGAATTTGATATACGGCTCGTATATAAAGTGGTCGCATACGTTGTGTATGTCAAGTTAATATACGCTGCGTATCTGGAACTCGGAGTCCCTTATGGCTGGAAAACGTCTCGAAAAGATGGAGGAGAACCGCGCGAAGCTGATAGCGGCAGCGCGCAAGGCCTTTGCGGAAAAGGGTTTTGCGAACGCCTCGATGGATGATCTGACGGCCGATGCCGGGCTGACGCGCGGCGCGCTTTATCATAATTTTGGCGATAAGCGCGGCCTTCTTGCAGCGGTCGTCGAGCAGCTCGACGGGGAAATGGCGGCACGGGCCCGGGAGATCGGGGCGAAAAGCGCAGGCAACGGCGAGGGCGATATCTGGCTGGCGCTGCTGGCCGAAGGTGCTGCCTATATCGAGATGGCGCTCGATCCGGAAATCCAGCGGATCGTGCTGCTCGACGGGCCGGCGGTGCTGGGCGATCCGTCGCAATGGCCGAGCCAGAACAGCTGCCTTGCCGAGACGCGCAAGGGCGTGCATGCGATGGTCGAAAGCGGAGTGATGAAGCCCGTCGATATCGAGGCCGCGTCACGGCTTCTCAATGGCGCGGCTCTCAATGCCGCTCTCTGGGTGGCGGCGAGTGACAATCCGACCGAGGTGCTGCCGAAGGCGATCGAGGCTTTTTCGCTTATGGCCTGCGGATTAAAGGCCGAGCCGTGACAATGGTACGATAGCAACCGATTTCCTTCCTGCGGCGTTGTGGTATCTACGCCCATCGCCGCATGAGAGGATTGATCCTTGAGTTCTGACGAAATGCTTCATCCTCAGGATGACGATGCTCTTTTGCGGAGCGAAGCGCGGTATCGCGCGCTGTTCGAGGCGATCGATGAAGGTTTCTGCATCATCGAATTCATCGACGGTCCGCATGGTCCGCTAAGCGACTATGTGCATATCGAAGCTAATGCCGGTTATGAACGGCAGACGGGGATTGCCGATATCATCGGGAAAAGGCTGCGGGAGATCGAGCCCGATGCAGCGGACAAGTGGATTGCTCTTTACGGCGATGTGCTGAAGACCGGCAAGACAGTCCGCTTTGAGCAGGAATTCGAGGCGATCGGTAGGCACATCGAGGTGTCGAGTTCACGGGTGGAACCTGCGACCCTCAGGCAGGTTTCGGTCATGTTCCGCGACATCACTGCTCGCAAGCGTGCCGAGGAAGCATTGCGTGCCAGCGAGGCGGTGGCTCGTAGAAACGTTCAGCGGGTACAACTCGCACTTGCCGCAGGTGCCATCATCGGCACCTGGTTCTGGGACGTGCAAGCCGACCGCTTCACCGGAGACGACGCTCTGGCTACCGCCTTCGGGCTGGATCCGGGGCTAGGCCACAGCAATCTAACGCTCGACCAGGTTACAGAAACGGTCCATCCCGACGACAGGGCAGGGCTGTTGGAGGCGATTGCCGATGCCTTGAAGCGCGGTGGCCCGTATATCCATCAATATCGCACGAGGCGACACGACGGGAACTATTACTGGCTCGAAGCGAATGGTCGAGTCGAACTCGGACCGGACGGGAGAGCCCTGAATTTTCCCGGCGTGCTGATCGACATAGAACAGCGACGTTCGGTCGAGGCAGAGCGCGACAAGGCGACTTCTGACCTCAAGGCGCTGAACGAGACACTGGAACAGCGCGTGGCCGAGCGCACCGCCGAGCTGATGCGTACCGAAGAACAGTTGCGCCACTCCCAGAAAATGGAGGCGGTTGGCCAGCTGACCGGCGGACTGGCGCATGATTTCAACAATCTGCTGGCCGGTATTTCCGGCTCGCTTGAGTTGATGCAGACGCGGCTGGCGCAGGGTCGGATCAGTGACCTTGATCGTTATCTTACTGGTGCGCAGGGAGCCGCCAAACGCGCCGCTGGCCTGACGCAGCGACTGCTTGCCTTTTCACGCCGGCAGACGCTCGATCCGAAGCCGGTGCTTCTCAACCGTCTTGTTTCTGGCATGCAGGACCTGATTACCCGCAGCGTCGGACCGACAATCCATGTGGAGACTGCATTTGCCGGTGGGCTCTGGACCACATTCGTGGATGTTGGGCAGCTCGAAAATGCTTTGCTCAACCTGTGTATCAATGCGCGCGATGCGATGCCCGACGGTGGCAAACTGACGATCGAGACCTCCAATCGCTGGTTCGACGATCGGACTGCTCGCCAACGTGGCCTGCCGCCCGGGCAATATGTGTCGCTCTGCGTCAGTGATACCGGGACAGGTATGTCGCCGGAAATCGTCGAGCGCGCCTTCGATCCGTTCTACACGACCAAGCCGATTGGGCAAGGCACGGGTCTTGGCCTTTCCATGGTCCATGGTTTTGCAGGGCAATCTGGTGGCACGGCCCGGATTTATTCGGAACTTGGCAAAGGCACGATGATCTGCATCTATCTACCACGCCACCTTGCGGATGACGTGGGTGAGGAGGATGTGGTCGATGTGACCGCAACACCCCACTCCGCCGAGCACGAGACTATCCTGGTGGTCGATGACGAGCCGCTGGTGCGCATGGTGGCAGTCGAGATACTCGAAGAGCTCGGCTATCATGTGTTTGAGGCCGGTGATGCGCCAACGGCGCTGAAGATCATCAATTCGGGCCAGCCGATCGATCTCCTGGTAACCGATGTCGGTCTGCCTGGCGGCATGAACGGGAGGCAGCTGGCGGACGCGGTGCGTGCGGAACGGCCTGACTTCAAGGTGCTGTTCGTTACCGGTTATGCCGAAAACGCTGTGCTGAACCACGGCCATCTGGAGCATGGCATGCATGTGATGACCAAGCCGTTCCTCAGCGATGCTTTTGCGCGGCGGGTGAAGGATTTGCTGTCGGAATAGGCCGGCGGTTATTGCCGTTACGGGCTCGGATGCTCGATGCGGTAGAGGCTTGCAAAACCTTCGTCGGCGACCAGATGAACGGTGTCGATTACCGGCATCGGATGGTTCGGGCTGGCCATATCCGCATTCAGGACCAGCACATAGTCGAAGCGGCTCTTCCAGTCCGCCATATAGGGTGCATAATGCGGTGCCGGTTCGTTGAGCATATCGGTGGGTATCGGAATGCCTTCCGGTACGGCGATCTCGCTCCAAGGGTCTCTGACGCGCAGCGGCTGCTTGCCGGTTGCCGTGAACAGATATGGCATGAAGGCATCCCGCTCGAAGCTTACCAGCGCGGGGTAGTGGATGTAACTCGGAAACATGCCGCCGATGATACGCCCAACCGGCATGTTCATAATATCTTCGGGAGCTGTCTGGGCATGCGCAGGCAAAACCGCACTGCCGGGCTCGACGTGTTGCAGTGCCCGTTCCACCGCTGCGATATCCGCGTTTCGCTGCAGCCATACATATTCGATGTAAACGGTACGGGATACGACAAGAATAAGGACCACCGGCAATGCCAGGGATGACAATCGTCCCTTTACCTGCGGCCTCAGTCCTGCTGCGGCAGCAAGGGTCATCATGCATGGCAGGCGGACGTCCATGCCGCCGGTCGACAGGACACTCGTCGGCATGAACATCGACAGAATGCCGGTGACGATCGCAACCAGTACGAGACCCCAATGCAGGGTCATGGTCCTGTACCGGATGGTTTCCCTGACAAGCACGATGAAAAGCGCCAGGTAGATCATATCGATGCGCACATCATAGGTTCTGAAATACATGAGCAGAACCTTCAGCGAGCGTATGACTGACGGACTGTCCCAGTGCATGCTGTCAAGAAGAGACACGTCTGCTTGGCCTGGCAATGACGGACCGAACAGAAGAAAGACGACCAGCGGCAGGAAAACGGGGATGATTGCGAGCATCACCCTGCCCGTGGCGGCAGCAAACGTTTTGGCCTGCCGCAGAGGGGCGGCCGATGGCCCGAAAGCCAGTGCTGCCAGCAGTGCGGTGTAGAACAGAAGGCCGAAGGGATGTGCGGTCAGGAGGATCGCTGCGCAGATTGCTCGCAGTGCAAGGACGACGGCAAGACCGCGGGGCTTCAAGCATTCATCGAGATAGGCAAAGACCAGAGCAAGCCCGAGGCTGATCGAAAAGCTCAGAAAACCGAAAAGAAGGACGGCATTCCAGGCCAGTGCGAAGCAGAGCAATTGCCACCAGTGAAAGCCGCCGAACAGCTTGCGATTGAGCAGCGTGACACCGATCGGCGGCAGGAGAAGGGCCAGCGCGAGAACAAAGGGAGCGATGAAATCCATCGTTGCGATCTTGCCGAGTAAGAAGGCCAGAAGATCGATGGCGATATTGGTCCAGGCGACGTTCCAGTAGATCTGGTAGAATTGCGACATCATCGGGCGCTCGATACCGCCGGCGAGAAGCCAGAGCCGCACATAGTGATTGGCATAATCGGTCATCGGCGGAAAACGCACCGACAGGATCGGGATCAGTGAAATGAGTGCTACGAGAATGATGAGAGCCACGTTCCGTCGATCAGAAACGCGGGCGGCTTTCCTTTCTCCAGCCGTCCTTGTCCCGATGTCATCCGTTTCCGGTGTCATCGTCATGCTTGCTCCCTAGCGAGAAATGCGGTTTTCCGATCGCGGATATTCCGTCACGGCTTTCCTGAGGCTCTGGATGTCGCCCGGGATTTCCGCCATGGCGTCCTTGCGGCAGATCTTGCCGATGGTGAACAGGGGACGCCCCTTGACCTCTTGAACGACACGGCCGAGATATTCGCCGAATACGCCCATGACGAAGAGCTGCGTGCCGGAAAAGAAGGAAATCGCGACGACTGAGCTGGCCCAGCCCGGTACGACATTGACGGCCGACCACTGGAACACTGCGTAAAACAGGATGGCGAAAGCGAACAGCGAGGACATGAGGCCAAGCCAGACGGCGGCGCGCAGCGGCTTGGTGGAGAAGCTGGTCAGGGCATCGATGGCAAGCGAGATCATCTTGCGCAGCGGGTATTTGGTTTCGCCGGCAAAACGGGCATCCCGTGCATAAGGAAAGGCTGCCTGTCGCCCGCCGATCCAGCTGACCATGCCGCGAATGAAGCGATGCCGTTCGGGCATGCCGTTGAGGATATCGACGACCGGACGCGACATCAGCCTGAAATCGCCCGTATCTTCCGGTATGGCAACCGAGGACAGCCTGTTCAGCAGGCGGTAAAAGACCGATGCCGTCAGCCGCTTGAATGTGGTTTCTCCGGCGCGGGCGATGCGTTTTCCATAAACGACGTCATAACCTTCATCCATGAGCCTTGCCATGGAGGGCAGCAATTCGGGAGGGTCCTGCAGGTCGGCGTCGATCAGGAGAACGCGATCTCCTGCCGCAATGGAAAGTCCGGCGGTGGCTGCCAGCTGGTGTCCGTGGTTACGGAAAAGCTGGACGCCGACGATACGTCGATCATTCTGAGAAAGCGTTTCTATGATTGGCCATGTGCGGTCGGACGATCCGTCATCGACGAAGATTATCTCGTAGTCGCTGGTGACTGCAGAGCAAGCGCGCGACATCCTGCCGGAAAATTCTTCCAGTACAGCCTCTTCGTTGAAGCAGGGGACGACGACGGACAGTTCGGCTTTGGTCATGCAACCAGATTAGTTTTTGCCGCTTAAGATAGAATTACTTTGCTATTCCAGGTCGTCACCGACATATGCTGTCGATGTTATTTGATCCCGAGTCTATGCTCCCGGAAGACGGTGAACAACCCGGCCGCAACGACGATAATGGCGCCTATGATCATGTTGATGGTGATCGTTTCGCCGAAGAACATCGTGGCGACAGCGACGCTGAGCACGATCTGCAGATAGGTGAGTGGCTGGACTTCAACGGCGGTCAGCGTCGAATAGGCCTTGATCAGGAAGAAGTGGCTGGTCGCGCCGCAGACGCAGAGCGCAAACAGGGCCGGCCAGTGTTCCGGCGCGATAGGAACCCAGTAGAACGGGCCGATCGCAGTCGCGACGATCGCACCGAAGACGCCGGTATAAAGCACACTGGTGACGGCTGAATCCTCGCGGCCGACAGCGCGGGTGGAGATGCCGTAGAGACCGAAGGCCAGCGCGCCTGCCAGTGGCCAGAGCAGTTGCAGATCGAACCGGACGCCGACCGGATTGAGGATGACCAGCACGCCGAAAAGGCCGACCACGATTGCGGTTCCACGCCGCCAGCCGACTTTTTCCCCGAGGAGCGGCACGGAGAGGATGGTGATGATAAGTGGCGTCGCCTGAAGGATTGCCTGGGTCATGGCCAAGCCTGCCCCGGTATAGGCATAAACGACGATAAAGATCTCGAGCACCAGCAGCGGCCCGCGCAGCATCTGCAGGAAGGGTCTGCGGCTGACGAACGCCTTGAGCAACCCGCCGGGTGAGAATGCGGCGAAGACGATAACAAAGGCCGCAAAAGCCCAGAAGCGGATCATCGTGAAGCTGATGACCGGATATTTGTCGGCAAGGTATTTGGAGCATCCGTCCTGGATGGCGAAAATGGTTATGGCCAGCAGGACGTAGAAATAGCCAATACTCTTGTTCTTCATGGAGGTGACGACTTCGGCAAGGAATGCGGACAAGGAAAACGAGCCGGGCTGTCGACAAGGGCAGGAGGGCTGCATCCCGGTCCTTATACGGTTGTGCAGCGCTCCGCCAGACCGGCCTCGCTAGCCGGAACCGATTTCTTGTCGCGGGCAAGAAAATATCGGGCTCAGGCACAACCGTTGCCGAATGTGGCGAAAAATGAACGGAAATTCTAAGCCGGGTTCAGGCAGAGGTGGGCGATTTCTCGCGCTTGCCCGTGCCCGCCTGTAGTTTTCCCACACTCTCATTCTCGGCCATTTTCGGAGACACCTGATGAAACGCCTCCTCATTCTCGGCACTGCGATCGCAGCCCTTTTCGTCCAGCCAGCTTTCGCGCAGGAGCAGAAGCTGCTCAACGCTTCTTACGACGTGGCGCGCGAGCTGTTCGTTGCCGTCAACGAAGCCTTCGTGAAGGGGCATCCGGGTGTCACCATCGACCAGTCGCATGCCGGCACGTCCAAGCAGGCGCGTTCGATCGTCGAAGGGCTTGAGGCCGACGTGGTGACCTTCAACCAGTCGACCGATATCGATTTTCTTGCCAAGCAGGGTTTCGTCTCGGCCGATTGGACCAAGGCATTCCCGAACAATGCCTCGCCTTTCTATTCCTTCCCGGCCTTCCTGGTGCGCGCCGGAAACCCGAAGAACATCAAGGGCTGGGCTGATCTCGCCCGTGACGACGTGCATGCCGTCTTCCCGAACCCGAAGACGTCCGGCAATGCGCGCTACACCTACCTCGCCGCCACAGCTTGGGCGAAGGAAGAGTACAAGGACGATCAGGAAAAGATCGAGGCCTATATCACCAAGATCTTCGACAACGTTCCGGTCTTCGATACCGGCGGTCGTGCGGCCACGACGACCTTCGTCGAGCGCGGCCAGGGCGACGTGCTGATCACCTTCGAGGCTGAAACCCGCGGTATCGAAAAGCAGTTCGGCAAGGACAAGGTCGAGAGCGTCATCCCGTCCGTCAGCCTGCTGGCTGAATTCCCGGTTGCCGTCGTTGACAAGGTTGCCAAGAAGCATGGCACCGAAGCGCTCGCCAAGAGCTATCTCGACTTCCTCTACACGGAAGAGGGCCAGAAGATCGCTGCCGAATTCGGCCATCGCGTCCACAACGAAAAGGTCGCTTCCGAATTCAAGAGCGAGTTCCCCGAGGTTCGCCTCGTCAAGGTCGACGACGTGTTCGGTGGCTGGGACAAGGTGCAGAAGGAACATTTCGCTTCTGGCGGCACGCTCGACAAGCTTTACGGCAGCCGCTAAGCCCAAATTGTATTCTATCAACTTTACCCGGCGGACGCGCTTTCCGCCGGGTTTTGCTGTGTAAAGGAAACGACCGCGTGAGACGACGTAATGTCCTGCCCGGCCTGCCGTTATCGCTGGGCGTGACCCTGTTTTATGTCGGCCTGATCGTCGTGCTGCCTTTGGCGGCGCTGGCATTCAAGGCCGCGAGCCTGGGTTTCGAAGATTACTGGCGGATCGTTTCGTCGTCACGTTCGATGGCGAGCTATCGCGTTACGGTGCTTTCGGCGCTCGGAGCCACTGCCTTCAACCTGTTCTTCGGGCTTTCGCTTGCCTGGGTGATCACCCGTTACCGGTTTCCCGGCAGGCGCATCGTCGATGCGGTGGTGGATTTGCCGTTTGCGCTGCCGACCGCCGTTGCCGGCATTGCGCTCACCGCGCTGTTTGCCAATAGCGGCTGGTTCGGCTCGGTGCTCGAAGGTTTCGGCATCAAGGTCGCCTATACGCCGATCGGTATCATGATCGCCATGTGCTTCACCTCGCTGCCGTTTATCGTGCGCACGGTGCAGCCGGTGCTGGAGGATCTCGATCCGGCACTGGAAGAGGCGGCGCAATCGCTCGGCGGTTCGGACTGGACGATTTTCCGCAAGGTCATCCTGCCGCTCCTGGCTCCAGCGCTTCTCGCCGGCGTGTCCTTGTCCTTTGCCCGCTGCCTCGGTGAGTTCGGCGCGATCATCTTCATCGCCGGCAATCAGCCAATGTCGACGGAGATCACCGCGCTGCTGATCTTCATCCGGCTGGAGGAATATGATTATCAGGCAGCAGCGGCGATCGCCTCCGTGCTTCTGCTTGCCGCCTTCTTCATGCTTGCTGTGACCAACTGGCTGCAGGCGCGGGCATTGCGTTACACGGTGAAGGGGTAGGCCATGAGCAATCTTTCCACCCGCCGCAAGCCGCCGCGTGTCGGCGATGCCCCGCTGTTTCGCCGTTCGCTGATAGGCATCGTTCTGGTGCTGGTCGCCTTCGTCATCGTCGCGCCGCTGGTGATCATCGGCGTCGAGGCGTTTTCGAAGGGCTGGCAGCTTTATCGCGATACGGTCATCCATCCCGATACGCTGCATGCGGTAATGCTGACCGTGCTTGCGGCGCTGATTGCGGTTCCGATCAATACGATCTTCGGCATTGCCGCAGCCTGGGCGATCACCAAATTTGATTTCTGGGGCAAGCGTTTTCTGCTCGTGGTGATCGAGATCCCGTTTTCCGTATCGCCCATCGTCGCCGGTGTCGCCTATCTGTTCGTCTACGGGCTTCAGGGCCTGTTCGGCCCGTGGCTGGATGCGCATGACATCAAGATCCTGTTTGCCGTTCCGGGCATCATCATCGCCTCGATGTTCGTCACTGCGCCCTTCGTGGCGCGCGAGCTGATCCCGCTGATGCAGGCACAGGGACGGGATCTGGAAGAGGCATCGACCTCGCTCGGCGCTTCCGGCTGGCGGACCTTCTTTGCCGTGACCTTGCCGAATGTGAAATGGGCGCTGCTTTACGGTGTCATTCTCTGCAACGCGCGTGTGATGGGCGAGTTCGGTGCGGTTTCGGTCGTGTCGGGCAATATCCGCGGCCAGACCAATACGCTGCCGCTGCATATCGAACTGCTATACCACGATTACAACGCGACCGGCGCTTTTGCCGCCGCCTCGATCCTGGCGTTGATCGCCGTCTTCACCATCATCGCCAAGGTGGCGCTCGAGCGCCAAGGTGCGGGCCGCGTCCGCAAACAGGCCAACCCGGCAGAGAAAACATCATGAAGATCCATCTCGAAAACGTCGTCAAAACCTTCGAGAGCTTTCAAGCCGTCAAGGGCGTGTCGCTCGATATCGAAAGCGGCGAGCTGGTTGCGTTGCTCGGCCCATCCGGCTCGGGCAAGACCACGATCCTGCGCATGGTGGCCGGGCTGGAATATGCCGATGGCGGCGCGATCTATTTCGGCGATCAGGACGCGACCGACATTCCGGTTCGCGATCGCGGCGTCGGTTTCGTCTTCCAGCATTACGCGCTGTTTCCGCATATGACGGTGGCCGACAATATCGCTTTCGGCATGAAGGTGTCGAAGGTGAAGCGCGACAAGGCGGCGATCGATAGCCGTGTGACGGACCTCTTGCGTCTCGTTCGGCTCGAAGGTCTCGGCGACCGTTTCCCGGCGCAGATTTCCGGCGGCCAGCGGCAGCGCGTGGCCCTTGCCCGTGCGCTTGCGGTCGATCCCAAGGTGCTGCTGCTCGACGAGCCGTTCGGGGCGCTCGATGCCAATGTGCGCCGCGATCTTCGTCGGTGGTTGCGCGAGATCCATTCGGAACTCGGGATTACCACGCTGTTCGTCACCCATGACCAGGAAGAAGCGCTCGATCTGGCCGACCGGGTGGTGATCCTGAAGGATGGACAGATCGTGCAGCAGGGCACGCCGGAAGAGGTATGCCGCGACCCGAAGTCCGCCTTCGTGATGAAATTTCTTGGCGATGCGAATGTGATCGCGGCTGATGTGCGTGATGGCCGTGCCTATGCCGGCGAGCTTTCCGTGGAGGCTGCCGGTGTGGCTGACGGCAGGGCAGAGCTATACGCGCGGCCGAGCGATATCGACTGGTCCGAGCAAGGGCCGGGGATTGCGGCCGAGATCACCCGTGTTCTCGACCGGGCGGATGGCAGGCGCGTGCTGGCGACGACGGGCGCCGGCGAGGCGCTGGAGTTCGATGTGGAGCCGGAGCGGGTGGTGAAGGCTGGAGAGACGGGTTTTGTGACGCTACGGCGCGCGAAGGTGTTCGGGGTTTAAAAGCTCGGCGCTTCGCCGGCTTGCGGATCGAGACTAAGCAGCAGTAGATGGTGTCATAAGATTAGGTTGCAATCTGATGTCACTCTATCAAAAGTCCTGGCTATATGTCGGATGGATGTTGTTCGTTTTTATCACGTCAACCTTCTGGCTGTCCTATCTCACTCGGATTTACGGCGTTCCGGGACAGGTGGTCGGCTCAATTATCTGGCTGGCCCATGGCTTGCCCGCGCTTTTTTGGTTTAAATGCCGGATGTGTGGGGTGTCGATCTTCAGTCGACGCAAAACAATATCGCTCTTTCGGACTGACAAAGTGAGCTGGTTGCCGCAACGGGCATTTCCCGGCAAGCGTTGCGCAAATTGCGGCGCTGACCATACTGTTATAAGGTAGGTATCGCTCATTTCTATAAGCGGGCGCCCCGCGCAAACCACCCATGCTTTGACTTTTTGCAGCTTACACTATACGGACGGCGCAAACGTTCGGCTGCGATCGTTGCAGCCTTGGCCTTAAAGAGCCAGACACATCCGAAAGACAACATTGATGACCGATATCAACGGCGCCGTTCCGGCGATCGCGAAGGCTTTGCAGAAGCGTGGTTATGAGACGCTGACCCCCGTCCAGCAGGCGATGCTGGATCCGGCGCTCGTAACTGCCGATGCGCTGGTTTCCGCCCAGACGGGTTCCGGCAAGACGGTCGCCTTCGGCATTGCCATGGCGCCGACCCTGCTCGAAGATCGCGACAGCTTCGGCCGCGCTGGCGCCCCGCTTGCGCTCGTCATCGCTCCGACCCGCGAGCTTGCCATGCAGGTAAAGCGCGAACTCGACTGGCTTTATGCCGAAGCAGGTGCCGTGATCACGTCCTGCGTCGGCGGCATGGATATCCGCAACGAGCGCCGGGCGCTGGAACGCGGTGCGCATATCGTTGTCGGCACGCCGGGCCGTATCTGCGATCATATCCGTCGCAATGCGCTCGACATGTCCGAGGTTCGTGTTGCCGTGCTCGACGAAGCCGACGAGATGCTCGATCTCGGTTTCCGCGAAGACCTGGAATTCATCCTTGAATCGGCTCCGGACGAACGCCGCACGCTGATGTTCTCGGCGACCGTTCCGGCCGCTATCGCCAAGCTTGCCAAGAGCTACCAGCGCGATGCCGTGCGTATCTCCACCCAGGCCGAACAGAAGCAGCATGTCGATATCGATTATCGCGCCCTTCTGGTCACGCCGTCCGACCGCGAAAACGCGATCGTCAACGTGCTGCGTTATTACGAAGCGCCGAATGCGATCGTGTTCTGTTCGACGCGTGCGGCCGTTAACCACTTGCATTCGCGGCTTTCCAACCGCAATTTCTCCGTCGTGGCGCTGTCCGGCGAATTGACCCAGAACGAGCGTACCCATGCGCTGCAGGCGATGCGCGATGGCCGCGCCCGCGTCTGCATCGCGACCGACGTTGCCGCCCGCGGTATCGACCTGCCGGGTCTCGAACTCGTCATCCATGCGGATCTTCCGACCAATTCGGAAACGCTGCTGCACCGTTCGGGCCGTACCGGCCGCGCGGGCCGCAAGGGCGTCAGCGCGCTGATCGTGCCGGTCACCCAGCGCCGCAAGGCCGAGCGCCTGCTGTTCGGCGCCAAGGTCGAGCCGACATGGGCGAACCCGCCGTCTGCCGACGAAGTGACGGTGCGTGACGAGGAGCGGCTGTTCGCCGATCCGATCTTTACCGAAGTGACGACCAATGAGGACGAGCAGGCGCTGATCGCCAAGCTCACCGAACGTTTCGACGCTGAACGACTTGCCTCCGCTTTCGTTGCGCTCTATCGCGGTAAGAATTCCGCGCCGGAAGATGTCAGCGTGGTTTCGCTCGAAGCGCGCAAGCCGCGTGACGGCAGCCAGGGCGATCCGGCTTCGCGGCCGCTGACCCCGCGCGGCGATTTCGGTCCGGCCGTTTGGTTCTCTCTGTCGGTTGGCCGCAAGCAGCGCGCCGAACCGCGCTGGCTGATCCCGACGATCTGCAAAAGCGGTGATCTCAGCAAGAACGAGATCGGCGCAATCAAGATGCAGGCCGACGAGACCTTCGTCGAAATCGCCGAAGCGCATGCCGACAAGTTCATGGCGAAGCTTGGCAAGGACAAGACGATGGAACGCGGCATCCGCGTGACGCGTCTGGATGGCGCTCCGGACTTTTCGAAATTCTCTCGCGGCACGGATGACGAGGGCTTTACCAAGCGCGAAGGCCCGCGGATGGACAAGCCCTGGAAGGACAAGCCTTTCAAGGATGGTCCGAAGAAGGACGGTTTCCGCAAGGACAAGCCTTATGCCAAGGACGGCCCGCGTGGCGACAAGGCGTTTGGTGACAAGCCTTACCGCGAAAAGGCATCCGGCGATGCGCCGCGCAAGGACTGGAAGCCGAAGGGCGAAAAGCCGAGTGCCGAGCGCCGTATGGACGATGACGTCTGGGGCGAAAAGCCGAAGGGCGATTTTGCCAAGAAAAGCGGCGACAAGCCGTTTGATGACAAGCCCTTCAAGAAGAAGGCTTTTGGCGACAAGCCGTTTGCCAAGGCCGATGGCGACAAGCCGTTCAAGAAGAAGCCTGCGGCCAAGGGCGGGTTCGATAAGCGGAAGTAAGGATCAGAGCATCGCCCCGGCGGTGCTCTTTCTTTTTATTCAGGTAATGAGATCGAACGCAGCTTCACCTAAAACCTCGCCGTTGACGATCAGTTCGACGGCGTGGCTTCCCGGATAATGAATGCGGGTGGTGAAGTCGCGGATGGCTCGGTTTATGGTGAGTTCCGCGCCTGCATTCGGCGCGAGCGTCAGTTCCTTCCACTTGAACACCTTCTTCGAGGTGCCGCCTGGTTTCTTGACGTAGTGGACGGCGTAGTCGATCACCAGCTTCTGCGGAGCAATGCCGGTCGAGGTGAGTTTCGTGGTGATCTCTACCGCGCCACCGAGCTTCAGAGAGGATGGGGTGACCGAGAAAGCCTCCACCTTGACCTCCGCCTTGTGGCCTGCGCCGAAGACATGAAGGGCGCGGGTATCGCCTTTTTTGACCAGGGTGCGAAGCGCCTGTTTCATGATCCAGGCGGTGCGGATATCCCCCTGATCCCAGTGTGAAAGCTTTTCCAGAACCCATTCCGGGTGGTCCTTGGTGATGTCGTTCAGGTGGTTGGCAACGGACTTGCGGACATAGAGGCTCGGGTCGCTTTTCAGGTTTTCAAGGATCGGGGCAACCGGCGCGGGGTCGGCAATCAGCTGTTTCAGCTGGAAGGACCAGGGCAGGCGCGGGCGGCAGCCTTCCGAAGACAGGCGGCGGACATGTTCGTTGTCGTCTTGCGACCAATCCCGCATCACTGCCAGCGTGCGCGGCATGTCCTTCAGGAGGAAATGCCGGACGGCGAATTCGGATGAGCCGAAGCGGGTGAGATAAGCCAACGCCTTCATCGACAGGTCGAAATGATCCTGGCCGTAAAGCGCCACATATTCCGGCAGGGTGATCGAGGCGAAGCCGTGGTTGATGCGTGGCGCGAGCGTCCAGAGGATCTCGATATTCTTCTCGTAGGGGCCGGGCAGGGTTGCGTGGAAGGAGACCGCGATCTGCCGCAAGCGCTGCATGATGCTGAGATTGTCCAGTCCTTCGGATGCGAGCTGGAGGAAGCGTTCGCCATTGAACGCCGGATGGATGGCAGCCGTCTCGCGGGCGAAATGGTTCAGCCGGTCACGGTTGAAGATTTCCTTCAGGAGAGGGGCGGTTTCCGTTTCCGTATCGGCCATCGTCACATCCATTTGTTCACTATTTGTTTTCGTAATCCACTACACGGATACAGGCAATCCCCAAAAACAAAACCGGCCGGAGCGTGGGCTCCGGCCGGTTCGTAAATGCGATTGCAGATGGAGCGATCAGTTCATCTGGGTGACGTATTTGGTTTCGAGATAGGCAGCGACGGCTTCCGAGCCGCCTTCGGTGCCATAGCCGGAATCCTTCATGCCGCCGAACGGGACTTCCGGCAGCGCCAGACCGTTGTGGTTGATGGTCAGCATGCCGGCTTCGACTTCGCGGCCGAGTGCATGGGCGGTTTTGACCGAGCCGGTGAAGGCGTAGGATGCAAGGCCGAAGGGCAGGCGGTTGGCCTCGGTGATCGCGTCTTCATAGGACGAGAAGCGGTTGATGATGGCGATCGGGCCAAAAGGCTCGTCGTTCATGATCTTGGCCGAGGTCGGAACGTTGGCAAGAACGGTCGGCTCGAAGAAGTTACCCTTGTTGCCAATGCGCTTGCCGCCGGTCTTCAGTTCGCCGCCGTTCGATACTGCGTCCTGGATCAGTGCTTCCATGGCCGGGATGCGGCGCTCGTTGGCAAGCGGACCCATGACGGTATCTGCTTCGAGACCGTTGCCGACCTTGATGGCTTCCGCAGCCTTGACGAAACCTTCGAGGAACTTGTCGGCGACGCCGTCCTGAACCAGGAAACGGGTCGGGGAGACGCAGACCTGACCGGCATTGCGGAACTTCGACATGGCGCTGATTTCGATCGCCTTGTCGAGATCGGCGTCATTGAAGACCATGACCGGAGCGTGGCCGCCGAGTTCCATCGTGGCGCGCTTCATGTGCTTGCCGGCGAGCGCTGCGAGATGCTTGCCGATCGGGGTGGAGCCGGTGAAGGAGATCTTGCGGATGACCGGATGCGGGATCAGGTACTCGGATACTTCCGCCGGGATGCCGTAGACCAAGCCGATGACGCCAGCCGGGATGCCGGCATCGGCAAAGGCGCGGATTAGTTCGGCAGGCGATGCCGGGGTTTCTTCCGGTGCCTTGACGATGATCGAGCAGCCGGTTGCGACGGCGGCGGAAAGCTTGCGGACGATCTGGTTGATCGGGAAGTTCCACGGGGTGAAGGCTGCGACCGGGCCGACCGGCTGCTTGATGGTCATCTGGGCGACGCCGGAGAAGCGGGCCGGGATGATCTGGCCGTAGGTGCGGCGTGCCTCTTCGGCGAACCAGTCGATCGTATCGGCGGCGCCCATGATTTCCATCTTGGACTGTGCCAGCGGCTTGCCCTGTTCGCGGGTCATCAGCCAGGCGATATTGTCAGCGCGCTCGCGCAGGATATCGGCTGCCTTACGCATCAGCTTCGAACGGTCGAAGGGAGCCGTGTCGCGCCAGATCTTGAAACCCTTGTCGGCGGCTTGAAGCGCCAGATCGAGGTCCGCCTTGCGGGCATGGGCAATCTTGCCGATCACTTCGTCGGTTGCCGGATCGGTAACTTCGATCGTTTCGCCGCCGATGGCATCGCGCCATTCGCCGTTGATGAAAAGCTTTACGTCGGGATAGGTCTGCATGGGGGTCCACTTTCGTTTTGAAACGTCAGGTCGCGCGGCGGGGTGCCGCGGGCAGAAGGGGCGGATGGGTTCCGGTGCCTGAGTTAAGACAATCACTGCCGACAATCAACCGGCGGTGCGGTCAAAAAAGTCATACTAATTGGATTAACGACTGGCGGTCTGCCGATTAGAGATAGGGCGGCGTGACGGCGCTGACGACTTCGCAGCGTTCCGTGCCGATATTGCGGTAACGATGCGGCAGGCGGCTGTTGAACAAATAGGCATCACCGCGTTTCAGGATGCGGGTCTGGCTACCGACAGTCACTTCCAGTTCGCCGGCGACGACAACCCCGCCTTCCTCCGCCTCGTGGGCCAGCATGGTTTCACCGGTATCGGCGCCTGGCTCGTAGAACTCGTGAAAGATCTGGACGCTGTGGGATTTCGCATCACCGACCTGAAGCAGCGTCAGCGGGCCTTTCGACAAGGGGGTTAGTTCGTCGGCGCGAAAGAAGATCTGGTCGACGGGCGGCAGGGTAAGTGCAAAGAAATCCGTCAGCGGATAGTTGATCGCCTCGAGAATTTTCTTCAACGACGCGACGGAAGGGCTGACCTTGTTCTTTTCGATCAGCGACACGAGCGAATGGGTAACGCCGGCCTTCACCGCCAATGCCCGCTGCGACAGACCATAGCTCTGCCGCACGAGCCGCAGGCGATCGCCGACATCGAACTGGTTCTCGGCATCGTTCTGAGCGACGGTTTTTCCCGCATCATCCGTTGCGTGCATGCTTTGCGAGGTCTTTCCTGTGCGTGTTTATCGCTTTCTTCGAGCTGCATCGCGTTGATACACCCGGGGCATCGCCTTGGCCAATGACGAATAGCGGCGCGAACTGTGAGTTTCTATGCCTTGAGACCGGTTTGTTGTCGTCTTATCCAAATATTTGAGGAAATCTGGATGTTAACTCGTATGTCGTCCTTTATCTTGGTTCGGTGAGTTTAATTATTTTAAATGTATTTGTTGTTTTTCGAAATGTGCTTTGTTTGTTTTAAGTTTATTTGTTATCTCTGAAAGCAAGAGGGGTTTTTATTTAAGCCCACAGTGAATCCGAAGGGGAGGTCGGATGTTGCACTCTGTTTTAGTCGATGGCGTGGAGGCTTTTGTTCAACTCGAAGATAAGTGGAACGACCTCGCGCGATCAGTTGTGACGTGCCACTACACGCAGACATTTGAGTGGGCAAAGCTCGGGTGGGAGACGAGGGACGCTTCTGCAGGTGACCGGTTGATATGCGCGACCGTCTGGTTGGGTGCTCGGCTTGTCGCGGTCTGGCCGTTCCAGCGAAACCGGCTAGGCCCTGCGACCCGTCTTGAGCCATTGGGCTGCGGTATCCACGAAGAATATGGTGATCCGCTGATGGCGCCCGATATGAATGCGGACGAAATCTGCCGGGAGCTGTTGGCGCTTCTACGCCCGATGGCTGATATCATCGAGGTGCCGTTTGTTGAACAGTATGGTGCCGCGCGGCAGGTTCTGGAAAGAACAGGCGTCTTTAACATCCCCAATCCGTTGGATAGCTATATGATCGAGCGCCGCGGCGTGGAAAACTTCGATGATCTGCTCCAGGCCTATTCTTCCAAATTCCGCACCAACCTGAAGCAGGGGCGCAAGAGACTTCTCAAGCTCGGGGAGCTGCGGTTCGAACTTCCTGAAGATTATGCCAGTTCTGTCGAGACGATCGATTGGGTGATCGAGGAGAAGCGACGCTGGCTCCGCCGCATGGGCAAGTCATGCCCATGGCTTGGCAAAGGCGAAGCGCGGGCGTTTTTTCTGGCGGCTTCGATGAAGCGTGGCGAGCTGGGGCGCGTAGGCCTCTTTCGCCTCACGCTGAACGGCAAGCCGATAGCGGCGTTCCTGACCATGATTGACCGAACCCGTGTCGAGCTTTTAGCCACCAGTTTTGATCCCGACTATGCGCGCTATTCACCTGGTATGCTTATCATCGAGGATGCGGTGCGCTGGTGTTTTGAGCATGGCCTGGATTTCGACATGCGGATATTGCGCATGGACTACAAGGAGCGTTGGTCGAACGCGCAGACAGTCCGGATTCAATACCGCGCGCCTTTGACGGTTAAGGGCGCGCTGGTCTTGCTGCCCGACTATCTTTCCTACTCTCTCTTCCGGACGCTGCGCGCAATCTTCAATGCGGAGCAGCGGGCGTCGATCCGGCGCATGATGAAATGGCGACCTTGGGCAAGTGGCCGGAGCCAATCAGCGGATCCCCAGATCGAGCCGAGCGTGTAAAAGCCCGGCTCGCAAGGCGGCCGGGCTTTGAGGGCGAAGTTACCGAAGCGGGGTCGCAGATCAGAAAAAGGCCTGAATACCTGTCTGTGCGCGGCCGAGGATGAGCGCGTGGACGTCGTGGGTGCCTTCGTAGGTGTTGACCGTTTCCAGATTCTGCGAATGGCGCATGACGTGATATTCGACCTGGATGCCGTTGCCGCCGTGCATGTCGCGGGCTTGGCGAGCGATATCCAGAGCCTTGCCGCAATTGTTGCGCTTGACGATGGAGATCATTTCCGGCGCCATCCGGTGCTGGTCCATCAACTGGCCGACGCGTAAGCTGGCCTGCAGGCCGAGGGTGATTTCGGTCTGCATGTCGGCGAGTTTCTTCTGGTAAAGCTGCATGCCGGCGAGCGGCTTGCCGAACTGTTTGCGATCCAGTCCATACTGGCGGGCGCGGAACCAGCAATCTTCAGCCGCGCCCATGACGCCCCAGGATATGCCGTAGCGGGCGCGGTTGAGGCAGCCGAACGGGCCTTTGAGGCCTGACACGTTTGGAAGAAGCGCGTCTTCGCCGACTTCGACGCTATCCATGACGATTTCGCCGGTGATCGAGGCACGCAGCGAGAGCTTGCCGCCGATCTTGGGTGCGGAGAGGCCTTTCATGCCTTTTTCCAGAACGAAGCCGCGGATTTCGTTATTATGGGCTTCCGACTTTGCCCAGACGACAAAGACGTCGGCGATGGGGGCGTTGGAGATCCACATTTTCGAGCCGCGCAGGCGGTAGCCGCCTTCGATCTTTTCCGCGCGGGTCTTCATGCCGCCCGGATCGGAACCGGCATCCGGTTCGGTGAGGCCGAAACAGCCGATCAGTTCGCCCGAGACGAGACCCGGCAAATACTTCTTCTTCTGCTCGTCGGAGCCGTAGGCAAAGATCGGGTAGATGACCAGCGAGGACTGGACGCTCATCATCGAACGGTAGCCTGAATCGATGCGTTCGATCTCGCGGGCGACGAGGCCGTAGGCGACGTAGGAGGCATTGGCTGCGCCATATTCTTCCGGCAGCGTGACGCCGAGAAGGCCGGTCTGCCCCATAAGCTTAAAGAGACCGGCGTCGGTCTTTTCCTCAAGATAGGCTTCCTCGACCCGCGGCAGGAGTTCAGACTTGGCAAAGGCGGCCGCCGCGTCGCGGATCATACGCTCCTCTTCGGTCAGCTGATCTTCGATGAGGAAAGGATCGTTCCAGATAAAGGCCAAGGGGGTCTCCGATGTTTTTGGTAGGACGGGTGTCGCCGGCCGAGTTTCGGGCTGGCGGCGCAGGGTGAAGTCTTCGTCGCCAAGCAATTTCTCTTGCAGATTATCGTCCCGCGGTCGTTTGTCGCAAGGCCCGTTTACTCAATCGGCCATGAGGGTTAGTAATAGGGCATGAAAGAGCTTTCGCGAAAACTCCTGCCTTCTACCTCAGCGCTTGCCGCCTTCGATTCCGTTGCGCGGCTCGGCAGTTTTTCACTTGCGGCGGACGAGTTGTCGCTGACGCAAGGCGCTATAAGTCGCCAAGTTTCCGGGCTTGAGGAGCAGCTTGGGGTGATGCTTTTCGACCGAACCAGCCGTGGCGTCGTGTTGACATCGGCGGGCGCGGATTTTGCGAAAGCGATCGCCGGTGCACTGTCGCAGATCCGCTCGGCATCGCTCCACGCCATGACCAAACGGCATAGCGACCAGCTCAATCTGGCGATCCTGCCGACATTCGGTACGCGCTGGCTGATGCCGCGCATTCCGGGCTTCGTTGCACGGCATCCGGAAATCACGCTGAATTTTGCGACCCGTATCGGTCTGTTCGATTTCGACCGGGACGGTATCGATATGGCAATCCATGTCGGTCAACCTGAATGGCCGGGTGCCGAATGTACTTTTCTGATGGATGAGATGGTGGCTCCGGTCTGTTCGCCTGCATTTCTCCGCTCTCATCCGGTTGTGCAGGCGCAAGATTTATTGCGGCTGCCGCTTCTGCATATGGCGTCACGGCCGGGCGGGTGGAAGCATTGGTTCGAGAGCCTTCGGATTGCCGGCAGCATGAGCGAGGGTATGCGGTTCGAGCAATTCGGCAGCGTCACGCAGGCGTGTCTCGCGGGTCTGGGTGTCGGGCTGATGCCGCTTTTCCTGATCGATACGGAACTCGCGAGCGGGCAGCTGGTGGAGGCATTTCCGCATCAGGTGGTCAGTCCCAGCGCCTACTACGTGGTCGCGCCGCAGGCGAAGGCCAGTTTCCCGCCGGTCGTCGCCTTTCGGGCATGGCTGATGGAAGAGGTGGCGCGCTATCGGCAGGAAATCGTGGCCTGGTAGCAATGGCTGTGCATTACTCTATATAAAAGGTTGTATTTCGCTCGACATAAGGAGCATATGCAGATATGGTTGGTTAAACGATTAATCACCTTGGAACGCAGCAGATACGATGAGTGTCGATCGGCCGCCAGCGACGATGACGGAAATTGCCGCCGCCCTTGGTGTGTCTTCGGCAACCGTGTCGAATGCGCTTTCCGGCAAGGGGCGGGTCTCCGCCGAGCTTTCTGCAAAAATCCGGCAGGCCGCGGAAGAGCTTGGTTATGTGCCGAGCCATGCGGCGCGGGCGCTCAGAACGGGGCGGACGGGTGTCATCGGCCTGGTTCTGCCGGATATTTCCAATCCATTGTTTCCGCAGATCGCACAGGCGATCGAGCAGGCGGCGGCTTCTGCCGGGTTCGGCGTATTGATCGCCGATAGTCGCGGGGAAATCGCCCAGCAGACGGCGGCGATCGGTCGCCTGATAGAACGCGGCGTCGACGGCATGATCGTCGTTCCCCGTCGGGGATCGCGGATTGCCGATATCGGCACTCCCGTGGCGATCATCGACAGTCCGTCGACGCCCGGCAACACGGTGTCGTCCGACCATTGGGACGGCGGAGTGCAGATGGGGCGCCATCTTGCCTCTCTCGGGCACCGGAAGGTGCTGCTGATTGCCCATAGCCGGGAATCGAATGTGCAGAATGACCGGATCGGCGGCCTCAGAGCCGGCCTCGGCAAGGAAGTCTGCTGCGAGACCCTGTGGGTGGAGGATCTGGAAGCTTCGAAGGGGGCGGGTTGCGCGCTCGGCCTCTCCGTCCGGGTGGCTGACGGATTTACCGGCTTTGCTGCCGTCTATGATCTTCTGGCGCTGCGTGCGCTGACGGAATTGCAGCGTGACGGTATCGATGTTCCGCTTCAGGCCAGTGTCAGCGGTTTCGACGATCTTGTCTGGTCGTCGGTGGTGATGCCGCCGATCACCACCTTGCGGCAGGACCTTGCGACGATTGCGGAATGTGCCGTGGAGGCTCTCGGTCATGCGATTGCGGACAGTGAGGCCTCTGCCGGTGACCTGATCGCTGCGAGGCCTGATTGTGAAGGTGTGCCGATGACGCTGATGGTCCGTCAATCGACGGGGCCGGCGGCGATCTCGGTTGTAAGCGATGCTGGCAATGCTCGGGAGGATGGTAGGTGAAAACCCTTATCCTCCGTATTCAATCTCTCGTGTATATGGACGCCCCGATGGATCGTCCGGTTGTATCTTTGGAGTGTGCTTGAAATGGGTGTTTGGATCGATACCGATATGGGGTTCGATGATCTGGCCGCCATCATGGTTGTCGCCCATGGCGGGCTTGCCATCGACGGGATTTCGCTTGTGCTGGGCAATGCGCCGCTGGATCAGGTGCGCCGCAATGCGGCTGGTGCCGCGGCGGCCTTCGTCTGGCCGTTTCCCATTCACGCCGGGCGGGCAAAGCCGGTACTCGGCAAGCTGGAGACAGCGGTTTCGATCCTCAGCGATGCGGGCATGCCGACTGCGGGTGAAGCACTGCCGGCCGGACCGGATACATTCGTTGAGGATGCGTTCGAGGCACTTTGTTCATGGTTGGAGCGCAGCGAAGGCGAGCGACGCATTCTGGCGCTCGGGCCTCTTACCAACATTGCAGCCGTGGCGCTGGCGCGGCCGGATCTCGCCGCCAAGATCACCGACCTGACATGGATGGGCGGCGGACTGACTGCCGGCAATCACACGGCATCCGCCGAGTTCAACGCCTTTGCCGATCCGGAAGCGGTAGCAATCGTTCTCGCCCACGGCATACCGTTGCGGATGGTCGATCTCGATCTTTGCCGCAAAGTGCTTTGCGCGCCGGAAGATGTTGAGCCGGTGCGCTCTGCCGGTGGCCGCAATGCAACGCTGCTGGCCGATCTGCTGGCTGGTTTCGTTTCGATCGCCACCAGCCGCGGGCGCAAGGCGATGTCGCTTTATGACGCTGTTGCGGCGGTGGCCTTCGTGCAGCCGGATCTTGCGACATGGCAGGATGCGCGGATCGACATGGAACTGACGGGCAGCCACACGCGTGGTCGCACCGTGGTCGAGACACGAGCGGGCAAGGCCGAATTCAACGCGCAGTTTGCGGCGGATATCGATGCCGCAAAGGCCAAGCAGTCCATTCTCGATGCATTGAAGGCGGAGGCAAGCTGGTGAAGGACATTATCGCAACCGTTGGCGAATTTACCGAACCGTGCTTTCGCGATCATGCCGTGAAGGTCGCACGCGGAGATGCGCCCTTCGACATCCTGATTGCCGGTGGCACGCTGGTGGACGTGGTGACCGGTGAGCTGCGTCCTGCCGATATCGGTATTGTCGGGCCGCTCATCGTCAGCGTTCACGAGCGCGGTGAGCGCTCGGATGCGGCGCAGGTGATCAATGCGACCGGCGCGTTCGTCTCTCCCGGCCTGATCGATACGCATATGCATATCGAAAGCTCTATGGTGACGCCGGCGACCTATGCGGAGACTGTGGTGCCGCGCGGCGTGACGACGGTGGTCTGGGATCCGCATGAATTCGGCAATGTCTGCGGTGTCGATGGCGTGGCATGGTCTGTGGAGGCTGTCCGCTCGCTGCCGCTTCGCGCCGTCGTGATGGCGCCGTCTTGCGTTCCGTCTGCTCCCGGCTATGAGGTCGCTGGAGCGGACTTCGATGCCGATGTGATCGATGAAATGCTGCTGTGGCCAAAGATTGCCGGTCTTGCGGAAGTGATGAATATGCGCGGCGTGATCGACCGCGAACCACGCATCAGCAATATCGTGCAGAATGCGCTCGTTTCGGAAAAGCTTGTCAGCGGTCATGCCCGCGGCCTTGCTGGCGGTGATCTTGCCGCTTTCATGACGGCTGGCGTCACGTCCGATCACGAGCTGACTTCCGCTGAAGACCTGATGCAGAAGCTGCGTGCCGGTCTGACGATCGAGATGCGTGGCTCGCATGACCACCTTCTGCCGGAATTCGTCGCGGCGCTGAACACGCTCGGGCATCTGCCGCAGACGGTGACGATATGCACCGACGACGTGTTCCCCGACGATCTCGTCGATGGCGGCGGTCTAGATGATGTGGTGCGCCGGCTGGTGCGCTACGGGATGAAGCCGGAATGGGCGCTGCAGGCAGCGACGCTGAACGGATCGGTCAGGATCGGCCGCGCCGATCTCGGATTGATCGCGGCAGGTCGCCGGGCGGATATCGTGCTCTTCGAAGATCTCAAGGATTTTCGCACACGTGCGGTCGTGGCGAGCGGCCACATCGTCTCGCGCGATGGAAAGATGATGGGCGATGTGTGCCGGATGAACCCCAATCCGCTGCGTCGTTCGGTAAAGCTGCAGGCTCTGCAGGAAGATGATTTCAAACTTCGCTCTGAAGGTACCCGGGTGAGGGTCGCGACCATTGATCGGCCGCGGTTCACACGCTGGGGGCAGGCGGATGCGGTTGTCGAAAACGGGTTCGTGGTACCCCCGCAGGAATCGGTGTTGATCGCCGTGACTCATCGCCATGGCCGTGTCGACAGCCGCACCCGGTTGGGTTTCCTCACCGGCTGGGGCAATTGGAAGGGCGCTTTCGCGACGACCGTTGCGCATGACAGTCATAACCTCACCGTTTTTGGTTCCGATCCGCGCGATATGGCGGCTGCTGCCAATGCGGTGATCGCATCGGGCGGCGGCATGGCAGTTGCGATCGGCGGCGAAGTGGTGAGCCTTTTGCCGCTGCCGCTGGCTGGCCTCGTGTCCGAAGAGCCGGTCGAGGTGGTCGCCGATCAGTTCCGGGCGATCCGTGCGGCTATGGACAAGGTTGTCGACTGGCAGCCGCCATACCTCGTCTTCAAGGCCTGCTTCGGCGCGACGCTTGCCTGCAATGCGGGACCGCATCAGACCGACCGGGGCATTGCCGACGTAACCACCGGCACGCTATTGGAAAGCCCGATACTGGAAGTTCTGGCGTAATATAGATTTTGGAGACGCGATGCAGCCGCATGAATTCTGGCAGGAGCTGCATGCTCCCGGTTCTTTTGATGAGACCGGGCCGTTTTCCGGGTTTTTTCCGGCGCGGCTTGATAGCGGCGAACAGATCAGGCTGCCGATCCGGCCGCTTGCTGACGGACAACATGCTCTGGCATCGCTGATCATCAACCAGGCGAGTTTCGATGTGCAGGATGCGCTTGCGGCGGATCTGGCGCCGAAGATCGCGGCACTTCGGCCCGAAGTGATTGTCGGCCTGCCGACACTGGGCCTGACGCTTGCCGCCGCTGTGGCGCGGATGCTGGGTTTTGCCCGTTACGTGCCGCTCGGGACATCGAAGAAGTTTTGGTACGACGAAGAGCTTTCCGTGCCGCTTTCCTCGATCACCACACCGGAGCAACAGAAACGGCTATATGTCGACCCGCGCATGATGCCGCTGATCGAAGGAAAGCGTGTGGCGCTGGTCGATGATGTAATTTCCTCCGGTACCTCGATCATTTCCGGGCTGACGCTGATGACTTCGCTCGGGATCGAGCCAGTGGTCATCGGCGCCGCCATGCTGCAATCGGATCGCTGGGAAAAGAAGCTCGACGATTTCGGGCCTGAGTGGAAGAGCCGCGTGGTTTCCTGTTTTCGCACGCCGATATTGAGCAGGGCCGGCGAAGAGCTTTGGTCGCACTGATTTTTTCGGCTTGCGGACATGAGATTGCTGGCTAGGATCGCGACACCCTACCTCAAGACCCAAGCGAAATTTTCAGGAAGACTTTGATGGAACTGGTGTTCGACGGCCATAACGATGTGTTGTTGCGGCTTTGGCGGAACATGAAGGCGGGGGCTGATCCCGTCGCGGAATTCTCCAAAGGTACCCCCGAAGGCCATATCGATGCGCCGCGGGCGCGAGCGGGTGGTCTCGCGGGTGGTCTTTGCGCGATCTACATTCCCTCCGGCGATCTGGTGCTCAAGGATCCCGAACCGGACGGGAGTTATGTGACGCCGCTTGCCGCACCGCTCGAATACGCACCTTCGCTGGATATCGGGCTGGAAAAGGCGGCAATCGCGCTGCGGCTAGACCGGGCAGGGGCCTGGAAACTGTGCCGGTCCACCTCCGACATCCGGCAGGCGATGGAGGACGGCGTATTTGCCGCCGTGCTTCATATGGAAGGCTGCGAGCCGATCGACGGCGATCTCGCAAATCTAGAAGTCTTCCATGCTGCTGGTCTTCGCTCGCTCGGGCCTGTCTGGAGCCGCCACAACATTTTTGGTCACGGCGTGCCGTTCGCCTTTCCGATGACGACGGATACCGGACCTGGGCTGACCGACCTCGGGTTCGAACTTGTCCGCGCCTGCAACCGGCTCGGCATCCTGATCGACCTATCGCATATTACCGAGAAGGGGTTCTGGGATGTGGCAAAAACTTCTGACCAGCCGTTGATCGCAAGCCATTCCAATGCGCATGCCCTGACGCCAGTCGCCCGCAACCTGACCGATCGCCAAATGGATGCGATCAAGGAGAGCGGTGGGCTCGTCGGCCTGAACTATGCTGTCACCATGCTGCGCGACGATGGGCTGGACATTGCGGCGACGCCGCTTTCCGAGATGATACGCCATGTAGACTACATGGTGGAGCGCATGGGGATCGACCATGTGGCGATCGGATCGGACTTCGATGGCTGCACCGTTCCCGTCGAAATTCGTGACGCCGCGGGCAACCAAAATCTGGTTGCAGCTTTAAAAACAGCGGGATACGCTGGTGAGGATTTGGCCAAGCTGGCCCGCGAGAACTGGTTGAGGGTTCTCGGGAAAGCCTGGCACGAATAACGGCCCGAAGCGGGCCGAACATGAGCAAATGACAACAGGGGAACTGATCATGCTCCATTCTTTCCGTAACTCCGTCCGCATGCTTTCGACGAGCGCAGCACTGTCGCTGCTGTTGGTTGCGGCACCGCAGGCATTCGCCGCGACGCCGGCCGACACGCTGGTCGAAGGTTTTGCGATCGACGACATCATCACCATCGATCCGGGCGAAGCCTTCGAGCTTTCCACCGCCGAAGTGACCGCCAATACCTATAGCAAGCTGGTCATGCTGGACCCGGCCGACACATCCAAGGTCGTCGGTGATCTGGCTTCCAGCTGGACGGTTTCCGATGACGGCATGACCTATACGTTCAAGCTGAAGCCAGACCTGAAGTTTGCGTCCGGCAACCCGCTGACGGCTGAAGACGTTGCCTTCTCGTTCGAGCGCGCCGTCAAGCTCGACAAGTCGCCGGCCTTCCTTCTGACCCAGTTCGGGCTGAGCGGCGACAATGTTGCCGAGAAGGCCAAGGCGACTGCGCCCGACACATTCACCTTCACGGTCGACAAGGCCTATGCGCCGAGCTTCGTCCTGAACGTTCTGACTGCCACTGTCGCCTCCGTGGTCGACAAGAAGGTGGTGATGGAACATGCCAAGGCGATGACGCCTTCGGCGGACTACAAATACGACAGCGATTTCGGAAATGAATGGATGAAGACCGGCTTTGCCGGCTCCGGCCCGTACAAGGTTCTGGCATGGCGCGCCAACGAGGCCGTCATCATGGAAGCCAACCCGAATTATTATGGCGAGAAGCCGAAGCTGAAGCGCGTCATCTATCGCCACATGAAGGAAAGCTCCGGTCAGCGCCTGGCGCTGGAAAACGGCGATATCGATATCGCCCGTAACCTCGAGCCGAACGATGTGGAGGCCGTTTCCAAGAAGGAAGGCCTCTCGATCACGTCGGCGCCGAAGGGCACGATCTACTATTTCAGCCTCAACCAGAAAAACGAGAAGCTGGCCAAGCCGGAAGTGGCGGAAGCGTTCAAGTATCTGGTCGACTATGACGCGATCGGTGCGACGTTGATCAAGGGTATCGGCGAAATCCACCAGACCTTCCTGCCGAAGGGCCAGCTCGGTGCGCTGAACGACAACCCTTACAAGCTGGATGTCGCCAAGGCCAAGGAACTGCTTGCCAAGGCGGGGCTGAAGGACGGCTTTACCGTGACCATGGACGTGCGCAACACGCAGCCGGTGACGGGCATTGCCGAAAGCGTGCAGCAGACACTGGCGCAGGCCGGCATCAAGCTCGAAATCATTCCGGGCGATGGCAAGCAGACGTTGACGAAATTCCGCGCCCGCACCCACGACATCTATATCGGCCAGTGGGGTTCGGACTATTTCGACCCCAACTCGAACGCCGAAACCTTCGTCATCAACTACGACAATTCCGACGAGGGCAAGAACAAGACGCTTGCGTGGCGTAATGCCTGGGATGTGCCGAAGGACATCGAAGAGGCGGCCCAGGGCGCGCTTCTTGAAAAGGATGCAGCCAAGCGTGCGGCAGTCTACGAGGACCTGCAGAAAAAGGCGCTTGCCCAGAGCCCGTTCGTGATCATCTTCCAGCAGACGGAAGTTGCCGGTTATTCGTCCAAGCTTAAGGACTTCAAGCTCGGCCCGAGCTTCGATACGAACTTCGTTTATCCGATTTCGAAGTAGTCGACGCGCCTGTCGGAAAAGGCCCCTCCCCAACCCTCCCCACAAGGGGGAGGGCTTAAACTGGCGGCACCGCTGAGGCCCAAGTAATGTCAAGCGGTTGCCACGGATCTTCTCCCCCCCCTTGTGGGGGAGATGGCCGGCAGGCCAGAGGGGGACTTTTCATCCATGGTAATCCTGGGGGCAGAGGTTGTGTCCCTTTCAATCCTTTCAAGGAGAACTCCTTGACGCTTACCGATACGACGGCAGTGACACGGCGCAACCGGCGCCGTGCTTCCTCCTATGGCATGGCAGTGGCTCGTTTCGTGGTCACGGTCGTTACGACCTTTCTCGGCCTTCTGGCCGTCACCTTTTTCATCGGCCGCGTGGTGCCGATCGATCCGGCGCTGGCGATCGTCGGTGACCGTGCGCCAGCGCATGTGGTGGAGCGGGTGCGGGAAGAGCTTGGCCTCAACCTGCCGCTCTACCAGCAGTTCTGGATCTATATAAAACAGGCGCTGACGGGCGATTTCGGCATTTCGGTGCTGACCACCAATCCTGTCATGACCGACATTGCGCGGGTGTTTCCGGCGACGATCGAGCTGGCGACCATCGGCACGATCATCGGGGCCTTGATCGGCGTACCGCTCGGCGTGCTGGCCGCCGTCAAGCGCGGGTCGATCGCCGACCAGATCGTGCGGGTGATCGGGCTGATCGGCTATTCCGTGCCGATCTTCTGGCTCGGGCTGCTGGCGCTGGTTCTGTTTTATGCAAAG
Source organism: Aliirhizobium wenxiniae (assembly GCF_014201355.1). GTDB lineage: Bacteria > Pseudomonadota > Alphaproteobacteria > Rhizobiales > Rhizobiaceae > Neorhizobium > Neorhizobium wenxiniae. The sequence continues at coordinate 1,450,563 of NZ_JACHEG010000001.1, read as the reverse complement.
CTCGGATGGGTCGCCTATCCGGGACGCATTGACATCGTCTACGAATATACGTTCACGCCGGCGACGGGTTTCTTCCTGTTCGATGCGATCTGGCAGGGGCAGTGGGATGTGGCCTGGGATCTGTTCCGTCACATCATCCTGCCCGGCGGGCTGCTCGGTTATTTCTCGCTCGCCTATATCAGCCGCATGACTCGGAGCTTCATGCTCAACGAGCTGCAGCAGGAGTATATCGTAGCGGCTCGTGCCAAGGGGCTTTCGGAAACGCGGATCATCTGGTTCCATGCTCTGCGCAATGCCGCCGTGCCGCTGGTGACGGTGATCGCGCTCTCCTATGCGGGCCTGCTCGAGGGCTCGGTGCTGACCGAGACAATCTTTTCCTGGCCGGGGCTTGGCCTCTATATCACCAACTCACTGCAGAATGCCGACATGAATGCCGTGCTCGGCGGCACGATCGTCATCGGCGCCGTGTTCGTTGCCATCAACATATTGTCCGATCTTCTCTACCGGACGCTTGATCCGAGGACGAGAAGCCGATGAGTGCTGTCCAATTGAATGAAAAACCCTATAGCCGCGAATGGCTCTTATCCGAACAGCCGACCTCGCGGCATCAGGCACGGCTTGGCCGCGCCTATGTGATCTGGCGGCGGTTTTCCGCCAACCGGCTGGCGCTGGCCGGTCTCGGCATCATTCTTCTTCTGATCCTCGTTGCGATCTTTGCCGATGTGCTTGCGCCGCATAACCCGGTGCAGGGCGATCTTCGCAATGCCCGGCTTCTGCCTCCGGGAACGGCAGGCTACCTGCTCGGCACGGATGATCAGGGGCGCGATATTCTTTCGCGGCTTATCCATGGTTCGCGACTGACACTGTTTGTCGTCGTGCTGGTGGCGATCATTGCTGCACCCGTCGGGCTGATCATCGGCACGGTTTCCGGTTATGCCGGTGGCTGGATCGATGCGGTGCTGATGCGGATCACCGACATCTTTCTCGCCTTCCCGAAGCTGGTTCTGGCGCTGGCGCTGGTCGCGGCTCTCGGGCCGGGGATCGAGAATGCGGTGCTGGCGATTGCCGTCACCTCATGGCCACCTTATGCGCGTATTGCCCGTGCCGAGACGATGACGTTCCGCAATTCGGAATTCATTTCGGCGGTAAAGCTGATGGGAGCGTCGCCGTTCCGCATCATCCTTCGCCACGTCATGCCGCTTTGCCTTTCGTCGCTGATCGTGCGCGTGACGCTCGACATGGCAGGGATCATCCTGACTGCTGCCGGTCTCGGTTTCCTCGGTCTCGGCGCACAGCCGCCGCTGCCTGAATGGGGCGCTATGATCGCTTCCGGTCGTCGCTTCATTCTCGATCAGTGGTGGGTGGCGGCGATGCCGGGTGCGGCGATCCTGATCGTCTCGCTCGGTTTCAACCTGCTCGGTGACGGCTTGCGCGATGCGCTCGATCCGAAGGAGGCAGGCCAATGAGTGGGGTTGTTGGGACGGACAAGCTTCTGACGGTTGAAGACCTGCGGGTCAGTTTTCCGACCCGTACAGGCGAAGTGCAGGCGGTGCGCGGGGTGTCCTTCACGCTCGGACGCGAGCGGCTGGGCATTGTCGGCGAAAGCGGTTCCGGCAAGTCGCAGACCGGCCGTGCGATCATGGGGCTGACGCCGAAACATGCGAAGATCACGGCGAAGACGCTGAACTTTGCTGGGCGCGATTTGCTGGCGATTTCCGATCGCGAGCGGCGGGAGATCCGCGGCAAGCGGATCGCCATGGTGCTGCAGGATCCGAAATATTCGCTGAACCCCGTTTCGACGATCGGAAGGCAGATCATCGAGACGCTGAAGACGCATGAGAGGATCTCGACGGCGGAGGCGAAGGCCCGCACGCTTGCGATGCTGGAAGCGGTGCAGATCCGCGATCCGGAGCGGGTGTTTTCGCTTTATCCGCACGAGGTATCGGGCGGCATGGGGCAGCGTGTGATGATCGCGATGATGCTGATCTGTGGCCCGGAACTGCTGATCGCCGACGAGCCGACCTCGGCGCTCGACGTGACGGTGCAGCTCGAAGTGCTCGGCATTCTCGACAAGCTGGTGGCCGAGCGCGGCATGGGGCTGATCTTCGTGTCGCATGACCTGCGGCTCGTCTCATCCTTCTGCGACCGGGTGCTTGTCATGTATGCGGGGCGCGTGGTGGAGGAACTGCCATCGGCTGATCTTTCCAAGGCGCAGCATCCCTATACACAGGGCCTGCTCAACTGCCTGCCGACGATCGGTACCGATCGTCATCCGCTGCCGGTTCTCGACCGCAAGAAGGAGTGGGCGCTATGACGGCCAATGTTCTTTCCGTCAAAGACATGGTCGTCACCTTCGACGATTTTGTCGCGCTGGATCATGTGTCGGTGGATGTGGCTGAGGGTGAGAGTTTCGGCATCGTCGGCGAAAGCGGTTCGGGCAAGTCGACGCTTTTGCGGGCAGTGGCGGGGCTGAATGCGTTCAGCGCCGGGACGCTGACCATCAACGGGCAGTCCTATTCGGGCCGAAGCCGGTCGAAGGACTTTTACCGCACCGTGCAGATGGTGTTCCAGGATCCTTACGGTTCGCTGCATCCGCGCCAGACGGTCGACCGGCTGCTCTTGGAGCCACTGGCGATCCATGGTTTCGACAATGTCGACCAGCGGATCATGCGGGCGCTGGACGAGGTGGGGTTGGGGTCCGGTTTCCGCTTCCGCTATTCGCACCAGCTTTCCGGCGGGCAGCGGCAGCGCGTGGCGATCGCCCGGGCGTTGATCCTCGAACCAAAGGTTCTGCTGCTCGACGAGCCGACTTCGGCGCTCGATGCCTCGATCCAGGCGGAAATCCTCAACCTGCTGGAACAGGCGCGAAAAGATCGCGGACTGACCTTCGTGATGGTCAGCCATGATCTCGGCGTGATCAGCCATATGTGCGAGCGGCTGGCGGTGATGAAGTCGGGCAAGGTGGTCGAAACGGTTACTGCCGATGCGCTGGAAAGCCGTGCGTTCGCCGCCGACTATACACGGCAGCTGATGACCGCCAGCGAAGGATTTCGTCGCGTCTGAATCCGTGTTTCAGCAAAGCCGGAAGTGCTTGGAAGGTCGCGAATGAGCATTGTGTGCAGTTGCGAAATGCCCTTAGACTGCATTTAACAAAGCTGCAGGCAGCGAATAACGGGGAGCATGAAGGATGCAGACGATTTTCTCCTGGTCTCAGGTCTCTCGGCGTGGCGTGATGGCGCTTGCGCTTGGCGCAGGCGTGGCCTTCGCCGCGCCTTATGCGCAGGCAGCACCCAAAACTGCCGCGACGATCGGCATGACGGTGGAGCCGGGTGGGCTCGATCCGACGATCGGCGCGCAGGTTATGATCGGCCAGGTGACCTGGCAGAATGTCTTCGAAGGCCTGACGACGATCGACAAGGCGGGCAAGGTGCAGCCGCAGCTTGCCGAGAGCTGGGACGTTTCGCCGGATGGCAAGACCTATACGTTCAAGCTGCGCCAAGGCGTGAAATTCCACAATGGCGTCGCCTTCGACAGTTCTGTCGCCAAGTTCACATTGGATCGTGCGCGCGGTGCCGACAGCGTCAATCCGCAGAAGCGGTATTTTACCTCGATCGACACGATCGAGACGCCGGATGCCGCAACGCTGGTGCTGAAACTCAAGCAGCCGACCGGAAGCCTGCTCTACTGGTTCGGATGGCCGGCGGCTGTAATGGTGGAGCCTTCGACTGCGGCGGACAACAAGACCAATCCGGTCGGAACCGGGCCTTTTGTTTTCAGCAACTGGGCCAAGGGCACGAAAGTCGATCTGAAGAAGAATGCCGATTACTGGAACAAGGATATCTCGGTAAAGCTGGAGACCGCTTCCTTCCGTTTCATCAACGATCCGCAGGCGCAGTCGGCGGCGCTCACGGCGGGTGATGTGGATGCGTTTCCGGAATTCGGTGCGCCGGAACTGGTCGCGTCGTTTGAAGGCAACGACAAGCTGGCGACCGTGATCGGCAATACCGAACTCAAGGTCGTGGCGGGCATGAACAATTCCCGCAAGCCGTTTTCCGACAAGAAGGTCCGTCAGGCGCTGATGATGGCGGTCGACCGGGCGATGGTGGTGGAAGGTGCGTGGTCGGGCCTCGGTACGCCGATCGGCAGCCATTACACGCCGAACGACCGCGGTTACAAGGACCTGACCGGCGTCTACCCTTACGACGTCGAAAAGGCCAAGGCGCTTTTGGCGGAAGCCGGTTATCCGAACGGTTTTTCCTTCACCATGAAGGCGCCGCAGATGGCCTATGCGCAGCGCTCCTCGCAGATCCTGCAGGCGCTGTTTGCCGAAATCGGCGTGACGATGAATATCGAGACCACCGAATTTCCGGCGAAATGGGTGGCGGATGTGCTGAAGGCCGCCGATTACGACATGACCATCGTTGCCCATGCGGAACCGATGGACATCGATATCTATGCGCGCGACCCGTATTACTTCAATTACAAGAACCCGGAATTCAACGCGGTCCTGGCCAAGGTCGAGGCAAGCACGGATGCGAGCGAACAGGACAAACTTTATGGCGAGGCGCAGACCATTCTCGCCAATGACGTGCCGGCGCTGTTCCTGTTCGTGATGCCGAAGCTCGGTATCTGGGACAAGAAGCTGAAGGGTTTGTGGGAGAATGAGCCGATCCCGTCGAATGTGCTGACCGAGGTACATTGGGAAGAGTGAGGGTTTTGGTCGGGCATAACAGGACGGCATATCGATCTCCCCCCTTGTGGGGGAGATGCCCGGGAGGGCAGAGGGGGGTAGCTGCGGCAAACTCTCTCATATCTGTCTTTCGCCTCACGGGTGGCGGTGTCCCCCCCTCTGTCACTTTCGTGACATCTCCCCCACAAGGGGGGAGATCAGTCGGAGATCGTTGCGGCTCTCTCGTTTCTTCCTCATACCTTGAGCGAAACGCCGAGGGCACAGGAGTGACTGATGTGGATGTGCGAGGCATCCCATGATCTCCATCTTCCTCCGCCGTATCGTCAGCCTGATCGTCACGCTGCTTGTCGTCTCATTGCTGATCTTCACCGTGATGAACCTTTTGCCCGGTAATCCGGCGGCGATCATGCTTGGGACTTCGGCGACGCCGGAGACGTTGGCGGCGCTCAGGACCCAGATGGGATTGGATGAGCCGCTCGTCGTTCGGTATCTCGCCTGGCTTGCCGGCGTGCTGCAGGGTGATCTCGGTCAGTCCTATACTTATGGTGTCCCGGTTGCGGGGCTGATCGTCGAGCGGTTGGCGGTGACATTGCCGCTGGCGCTGATGGCTATCGTGATGTCGGTTGCGATCGCGGTCCCGCTCGGCGTTGCGGCGGCGCGGCGGCATAACGGATTGTTTGATTATCTTGCGGGTGCCTTTTCCTATGTGTCTATCGCGGTGCCGGCCTTCTGGGTGGGGTTGCTGCTGATCATCGCGTTTTCAACCAAGCTCGGCTGGATGCCGGCCGGTGGGTTTCCGGGCTGGAATGCAGGCCTGTGGGCGGGGCTTGCCGCATTGCTGATGCCGGCCATTGCGCTGGCGCTGCCGCAGGCGGGTGTGCTCACAAGGGTAGCGCGCAGCGCGGTGCTGGACGTGATGGGTGAGGATTTCGTGCGCACGGCCCGTGCCAAGGGGTTGAGCGACGGGGCTGCCGTATGGCGGCATGCGCTGCCGAATGCGCTGATCCCGGTCGTCACTATGATCGGGCTGCAGTTCACCTTCCTGATTGCCGGTGCGGTGCTGGTGGAAAATGTCTTCAACCTGCCGGGCCTCGGGCGGCTTGCGCTGCAGGCGCTGTCGCAGCGCGACATCATCGTGATGCAGGACGTGGTTCTGTTCTTTTCGGCGCTCGTCATCGTGATGAATTTCCTCGTTGATCTCGCCTATCTGGTGATCGATCCGAGACTGCGGGTGGCGACGTGATGGGGGGGATCTTTCGTCGCCCCGTGCTGCTGATCGGGCTTGTTGTGACGCTTGCGCTTGTCGGCGTGGCGCTTCTGTCGCTCGTCTGGACGCCGTCGCTACCATCGAAGATGAATATCGTGCAGCGACTGAAGCCGCCGCTCGGGCCGGGCGGGCTTTTCGGTACCGACCAGTTCGGGCGCGATGTCGCCTCGATGCTGATGGTGGGGGCATGGAATTCGCTCTCGACCTCGTTCCTGGCGGTGGCGATCGGGGCAACGGTCGGGTCTGCCGTCGGCGTGATCGTCGCGATGCGGCGCGGCTGGCTGGAGCTGATCGTGATGCGCGGCTGCGACATCATCTTTGCCGTGCCACCCATCCTCTCCGCGATGATGCTCGGCGCCTTTCTCGGCTCGGGACGGTTTACGGCGATCATCGCGATTGCGGTGTTCATGGTGCCGGTGTTTGCGAGGCTGACGCTTGCCGGGGCGAAGCAGATATGGGCGCGGGATTATGTGACGGCGGCGGTTGGTATCGGCCGATCGAAGGCGAAGATCACGCTCGTGCATATCCTGCCGAATATTTCCAACCAGATCATCGTCCAGGTGACGATCCAATTGGGTCTGGCGATCCTGACCGAAGCCGGCCTCTCGTTCCTGGGGCTCGGCATGCCGCCGCCGGCGCCGACATGGGGGCGGATGCTCGCAGACAGCCAGACGTTTTTCGGACAGGCGCCGTGGCTCGCCATCCTGCCTGGCATGGCAATCGCGGTCGCCGTTCTGGGCTTGAACATGCTCGGAGACGGCCTGCGCGATATGCTCGATCCGAAAACCAAAGCGGGCTGAGACTTTCTCAGTTTTTGCCGTTCAGGATTGGAACAAACCCTCACCTCTGACGTTGTTCGCGTGCAGTCATTGGCATGCAGGTTTTGTCTTGCCTTGAACCATGGGTAGGGGAGTTATCGATTGAACGACGTTGCAGAAAAGCCCAAGCAGACGAGATCGCGGAGAAAGCTATCCGCTCAGCCGGCTGAGGCATCCGCTACCGTGACTTCGTCCAAGGCCGCGCCGAAGCGTGCGGCTAATGCTTCCGAAAAGGCGACGGCAAGTCGTGCCTCGCGCAAAACCAAAGCATCGCCCGCAGCCAAATCGAACATAATCAAACAGGAGACCGTCATGCCCGCATCGACCTCGACGACGACCGAATTTCCGCGCACCGGTTCTGCAGCTTCGACCAAGGATATCGAACTTCAGCTGGAGCAGTTGCGCGAAGATATCGCGGCGCTGGCCAAGACCGTTGCAGCCGTCGGCAACGAAAAGGCTTCCGAGGTGAAGAGCAAGGCGAAGCGTGCCGCAGCCGAGGCGAGTGACGCGTCCTATCAGATCGCCGAAGCGGCCAAAAACCAGGCGTTGACCTGGGAGCGCGATCTCGAAGGCCAGATTCGTGCCAATCCGATCCAGTCGGTTGCGATTGCCGCCGGCGTCGGTTTCCTGTTCGCGCTCCTGTCGCGCCGCTGATCCTCGATGCTGACAGCACTGGGGCCGCTGGTTGCATCCTTCATCGCGATGGATGTGGCGGCGATGAAACGAAAGATCAGACGTAACGCGATCCTTTACGGGATCGCGGCGGCGTTTTTGTGGACTGCCTATGGTCTGCTTGTGGCGGCACTCGCCATTCATCTCGGTGAACGCTGGGGTCTGCCGATCGCGATGCTGGTCATTGCGGGCGGCATGATCGTCATGGCGCTGTTCATCATTGCCATCGTGATGATGCTCAACGCTGCCGAAGAGCGGCGCAAGCGGCGTGAAGCAGCGGCCAACAGTCAGCGGGCGCTGGCGATGACCGCGGCCGTTTCGGCGCTGCCGCTCCTGATGAAGTCGAAACCTTTGATGCTGCTTGCCGTTGCCGGGGGACTTGGTTTCCTTGCGACTAAGGGTGGCGGGTCGAAGCAGGGGCCACCGCCGGCGGAGTAAGGTTTTCGCAGGGTTTGTGAGATGAGAGGCCGCTCGGAAATTTCGGGCGGCCTTCTGTTTTCTGGTGATGGTTCGGCAGGGCGAGTTTGTCGTTCGGCCCGAATTGCTGGAGGGCTCCGAGTTTGCTGCTTGCTTTGGAGTTTGCCGCTTGTCCCTCGCCCTGACCCTCTCCCTGCTTGCGGGGAGAGGGAGTTGCCTGTGCAGCGTTTGAGAGCGGCGGAGGGCTTGCGACTTGTGTCCTTCTCTCCGTATGCGGGGAGAAGGTGCCGGTCGGCGGATGAGAGTCGGGTGCCCGCGCAGAAGGCCGGTAGAAAAAGAAAAGGCCGCTCGAGGCGGCCTTTCTTCGATACTTGGGTTACAGGCTTTTAGCTGCCGAACGCTCTTGCTGTGATCGCGGCATCACCTGCATCCGGGCCATAGTCGCTTTCGCCGGAAACGCCGAGCAGTTCCTGCAGACGGGTGCGGGCGCGCGAGACGCGGCTCTTGATCGTGCCGACGGCGCAGCCGCAAATTTCGGCGGCTTCCTCATAGGCAAAACCGGCAGCGCCAACGAGCACGATTGCTTCGCGCTGGTCTTCCGGAAGCTTGTCGAGCGCCTGACGGAAGTCCTGCAGGTCGAGACGGCCATATTGTTCTGGGTGAACGGAAAAACGTTCGGAAAACAGGCCGTCACTGTCCTGCACTTCGCGGCCACGCTTGCGCATCTGGCTGTAGAATTCGTTGCGAAGGATGGTGAACAGCCACGCACGCATGTTGGTGCCTGCCGTAAAGCTTTTCTGGTTCGCCCAAGCCTTCATGATCGTATCCTGAACGAGGTCGTCCGCCTTGTCGTGGCGGCCGGTCAGAGACACGGCAAAGGCGCGAAGATTGGGTAGCGACGCGAGCAGGTCTCGCTTGAAGACACGGTCATCCGCATCTGCCTTGGTGGATTCAGCCTGTGCGCTCATTTTGCATCCACCGCCTTGGCGTTTGCTTTTTGAGCATTTTCAGCTGCTTCCAACCGTTCAAGGAGATCGAGAAAACGATCCGGAATGCCTTCTTCCTGCACTGCGTCATAAAACTCTTTCAACTTCCGCGAGATGGAAGCATTCGGAGCTATGGTTCCTGGCTTGATTTGTGAGGTTTCGGCTGTGGTCATATCATGATTTTTTCTGATCTCGTCACTCATAACGCGGGCGCCTGCTATCAAATTGTCGGGTGGAAAATGCCCGAGTTTAAAAAAAGTTCCGTCTTGCGGAACTTATTTTGCATCGCCACGTTAAACTCAAGTCAATTGCCCAACAGGGTCCAGGGGAGAATTTGCATGTCACTCACCACGCGCGTTGCGTCACACCTTCCTTACCTGCGTCGGTATGCCCGAGCGGTAACCGGATCGCAGACGTCAGGAGACGCTTATGTGGCCGCCGTTCTTGAAGCGCTGATCGCCGATGTTTCCATCTTTCCGGAAAGCTCGAAGGATCGCGTTTCGCTTTATAAACTATTCGTCGCGATTTTTGGTTCCACATCCATAGAGATCAGGCCGATCGAATCCCCGTTCGCGTGGGAACAGCGTGCAGCTGTTAATCTCTCGAACATTCCTTCGCAGGCACGCCATGCTTTCCTGCTGATTTCCGTCGAAGGCTTTACGCCAGACGAAGCTGCAGAGGTGCTGGATGTCAGTGTTGCGGAAGTCAACAAGCTGCTCGACGAAGCGTCGCGCGAAATCTCGCGACAGGTGGCGACCGATATCATGATCATCGAGGACGAGCCGCTGATCGCGCTCGACATCGAACAGATGGTTCAGGATCTCGGCCACCGCGTGACAGGAATTGCCCGCACCCACAAAGAGGCGGTGTCGCTGTTCCAGTCGTCGCAGCCGAAGATGGTGCTTGCCGATATCCAGTTGGCCGATGGCAGTTCTGGCATCGACGCGGTCAACGAGATTCTCAAGACGTCCAGCGTGCCGGTCATTTTCATCACGGCCTTCCCAGAACGGCTGCTGACCGGCGAGCGGCCTGAGCCTGCCTTCCTCGTAACCAAGCCGTTCAATCCGGATATGGTAAAAGCATTGATCAGCCAGGCGCTGTTCTTCAACGAGGCGGTGAAGGCGGCTGCGTGAGCGGTTGATCTTCTTGATCTGTATGCTTCAGGAACAAAATTATCAGCATAGTGTTGTGGCAAGTCGGCTTACGCGGCATGGCACCCCTTGTTTTAGTTGTCCTGTGCCTATTCTTAATGATGGTCTGACATTGCAGGTTCCGGTGCTTTAGGCACCGGACCAGCGCGTACGAAGTAAAGGCACCTGTCCGTCTTCATCACGCGAAGCATTGGACATGTTCGATTGCGGTTGCAGCCGGGCGGTCCTAAGAGAGAAACACGAGCATCTGGCGCTGCCATCGGGGCGTCACAGGATGAAGCGGTAGATGGAGTGGCAAGATTGGCGCATCCGCTGACATGGCAGCACGCTGGTCAGAGTGATGACAAGCTGCGGGAATTTTTCATGCCCGCGCTCATCGACCTTGGCGCGAGTATCATTATTCAGAACAAGGCGCTGGACTATCTGTATTTCGCCAACTTGCCCGAGGTATGGGCTCTTGAAGATATTCTGAGCCCTTCGGATGCCGCGCTGTTCGGTGATGAAGTTGCAGCAAAGCTGCTCATCCTAAAGCAAGGCATGGCGGAAAGCGGCAAAAAAGGGCATATCGAGGTTATTGTCGGTTCCGACCAGATTTTCGAATTTCGTGTTCAGGCAGTAGAGTTCCAGTCCGGTGGGCTGCATCTCGTGACGACGATCATCGATCGTTCGGAAGAACGGCATCGCGAGAGGCTGTTGCGCGCGTTGTTGCGCGAGGTAAGCCATCGCTCGAAGAACCTGCTCGCGATCATCCAGAGTATCGCGCTGCAAACGGCGCGTTATTCCGGTTCGCTCGATCTCTTCCTCCATAAGTTCCGGGGCCGGCTTTATTCACTTTCGCAAAGTCAGGACCTGATCACCGATTCCAGCTGGCGTGGCGCCTATCTGTTCGATCTGGTGCGGCAACAGACGGAGAAATATATGCCGGATAACCGGCATATGGTGAAAATCTCTGGCGACAATGTGCTGCTTTCGCCGAATGCCTCGCTGCATCTGGGGCTGGCGCTGCATGAGCTGGTCGTCAATGCCGTGAGCCACGGTTCGATGTTGCGCAACGGAAAGCCGATCGACATCACTTCGACGCGGGTGAATGCCGACGGACATGATTATCTCGAGCTCAGCTGGGACGAGACGTTGAGCGGCTCTGACGATCGGGATGCCACTGAAGAAGGGCTAAAGGCTCATTTTGGCAGCACGGTTCTAGAGCGTGTCGTGCCGGCTTCCGTCAACGGGAAGGCCCAATATGTGATCTCCAGTCGGGGCATCAGCTACAAGCTGCGTTTCCCGCTTGATCACGGCGGCGAGTGATACCGGGCTAATTTCAAAAAATCTTCTGTGGTTGAGAAAGTGGCCGGCCGATCCATCGGCCTGGAGGGCATGTCGCCAAAACAGATCCGGCTCGGTTTCCTTGGGAAACCGAGCCGGCTCGTCTCTTCGAGGGGGATTGAAGAGTTTGTCCGAAAGCTTTTGTAGGGCGGGGGACGGGGGGTCGCCTTCGGACACTCGGATAACGGGCGGCGATAAAGAAGGTTCCAACTTTTTCAGGAAAAAAGTGACGTTTCCAGAAAAGTAAACGGCAGCTTTCGCCGCCGTTTCACAAAGGCGTCGTTTTTCTCAACGCTTGACGGCGCGTGGATCGAGCGCGTCTCGGATTGCGTCGCCGATATAGTTGACGCTCAGGACAGTCATCGAAATGGCGAGGCCTGGCCAGAGAACGCGTGAAGGCGTCAGCTGCAGGAAGTTGGCGCCATCGAACAGCAGCCGCCCCCAAGTCGGAAAGTCCGATGGGAAGCCGAGGCCAAGGAAGGAGAGCGACGATTCCGTGATGATGGCCGAGGCGATGCCGAGCGTTGCCGAGACCATGATCGAGGAGAGCACGTTCGGGAGAATGTGCCTCAGCACGATGCGATATTCGCGCATGCCGCTCGATTTTGCCGCCAGCACGAATTCCTGGCTTTTGACCGCCAGAACATCGCCGCGGACGATACGGGCGGTATGCATCCAGCTGGTAATGCCGATAACGACCACGATCAGTATGAATATACCGGTCTCGGGACCGAAGGCTGAACGCAGCGTATCGCGAAACAGAAGCAGAATGACCAGAAGCAGCGGAAGCAGCGGAAGCGCCAGAAAAAGGTCGGTCAAACGCATCAGCGGACCGTCCAAGCGGCGGAAATAACCCGACAGGACGCCGACCAGCGTGCCGAGGAAAAGCGCAAGCAGCATGGCGGTGATGCCGACTGCGAGCGAGATGCGGCCGCCTGCCAAAACCTGTGCCAGCATGTCCTTGCCGAGATTGTCCGTGCCGAAGGGGTGAGCCAGCGACGGCCACTGGTTCTTGTCGCGGATGTTGATCTGGTTCGGTGCGACGCGGTGAATATAGGGGCCGACATAGACGGCCAGCACGATGAAGGTGAAGACGACGAGGCCTGCAACGCCACCCTTATGGGCGCGGAACTGTTTCCATATGTCGGCGAATGCAGAGCGTGCCGGAGTGGAGGCTGTCACCGGTGCAGACAAGGTCGCGGTTGCGTCAGTCATAACGGATCCTCGGGTCAAGAATGCCGTAAAGTACGTCGGCGATCAGGTTGAAGAGGACGATCAGCACCGCGAAGATGAAGGTGAGCGTCTGGACGAGCGGGATATCCGCGCCCTGCACGGCGGTGATCAACAACTGGCCAAGCCCATTCACACGAAAAATCTGTTCGGTAATGATGGCGCCGGAAAAGATGGTCGGCACGCCGAGTGCAATCACGGTGACAACCGGAATGAGGCTGTTGCGCAGTACGTGGACGAGCAGCACGGCCTTTTCCTTCACGCCCTTGGCGCGCGCGGTGCGGACATAATCCTGATGCAGGTTGTCGAGCATCGAGGCGCGAACGAAACGAGCGATCTGTGACGCGTTATAAAGCGACAGAACGGCGACCGGCAGAACCATCTGTTTTACCTGCGCGACGAAGCTGGAAAAGTCCGTGACACGCAGGTTGGTATCGTAAACCGAAGGGAACCACTGCAGATAGGAAGAGAAAATAACCACCAGCAGCACGCCGGTGAAGAACGTCGGGACAGAGTAACCGACCATCGAGATGAACGTGCCGACCTGATCGAGGACCGAATACTGCTTGTAGGCGGAAATGACGCCGATCGGGATGGCGATGAGGATGCCGAAGAGATAGGCGAGGCCCACGACCCAGAGCGTCTGAGGCAGACGCTGGACAATGAGATCGACGACCGGGCTGCGCGTTGCCCAGGAAAGGACGCGCATGCGCTCGCCATCGCCAAACTGCCAGCCGGTGAGGCTTTCGATGATGTTGAGCGGCTCGTTGATGAAAAACTGATGCAGCCAGGCCAGATAACGGAAGAAGAAAGGCTGATCGAGGCCCAGCGAGGCGCGGATCTGTTCGCGCACTTCCGGCGGGATCGTCAGAGGCAGGTCGCCTGTCGGATCATTCGGGGCGAGATCGAGAAGAGCGAAAATGACAAAGCTGATTACCAGCAGCGTCGGGATTGCGAAGAACAATCGTCGCAACGTGAATGTGAACATATGGAATTCTCCGGTCTGCAATTGCCTGCCGCGTAGCTGCAACACGGCGGGAATGCGCAGATTTCTGTGCCTTACGGTGAGATTTGCCCGGCCGTAGACCGGGAAAATCGTGATGCCTTGGCTAAGAATGCCGGACCAACAGAGTGTTCGGTCCGGCAACCGGTGTTATTTCTTGCGATACCAGTCAGCGACATTCCAGAGCTGGCTGTCCCACGAGTTCATCCTGACGCCATCCAGCGAGACTGCAAAAGCGGAAAGATCGCCACGGTGAACGAGCGGGATATGAGCGCCTTCTTCCGTCAGCATGTCGTTCAACTGCTTGGCAAGCTCGGCGCGCTTTGCCGGGTCTGCGGTCTTGGAGAGAGTGCCAACCATCTTGTCATATTCCGGGTTGCAATAACGCGGAATGTTCTGGCCCTGCCAGCCGTTCGACGGACCTGGCATCTGGTTGCACAGCCATTCCGCCAGATATTTCTCCGGGTCGGTACCATCGAAATTGTTGGTGTACATTTCGACGTCGGCGTAGAACTTCTGGAACGTGTCGGGGCTTGCCGGGTCGCCGCCGAAGAAGACCGATGCGGAGGCGTTGCGCAGTTCCGCACCGACACCGATTTCGGCCCACATGGACTTGACCAGTTCCTGGGTTGCCTGACGCACCGAGTTGGTCGAAGTGGAGTAGAGGAAGTTGAGCTTGACGCCGTCCTTGGCGCGGATGCCGTCCGAACCCTTTGCCCAGCCTGCATCATCGAGCAGCTTGTTGGCGGCTTCGAGGTCCTGCTTGAGGCACCAGCTGTCATTCTTGGTCGAAGCAACAGCTTCCGGGGCCGGAACGATGTTGCAGGTGGCCTTGCCGGCTGCGCCGTAACCCGCCTCGACGATGATATCGCGATCAATGGCGAGCGAGAGGGCGCGGCGCACTGCCGGGTCCTTCAGGGCCGGATGGGGGCCTGCATCCGTAGTGGAGCGCTTGTCGCCGAGAGCCGGGTCGGGGTTGGTCCAATTGAGGTTGATGCGCTCGACATTGGTGCCGAAGGCCGATTCAAGACGGCCCTTGCCTGCGGCCAGCATCGTCTGCAGCACTTCCGGCTCGACCATGGTGTTCCAGGCATAGTCATATTCGCCGGTTTCCAGCACAGCGCGGGCGGCGGAGGCCGCATCACCGCCGCCCTTGAGGGTGACTGAAGCGAAGGCGGGCTTGGCCGGATCCCGGTAATTCGGATTGGCCTTAAAGGTGATCACGTCGTTCGGCTTGAAGTCGGCGACGACAAAGGCGCCGGTGCCGATCGGGCCGAAATTGGCAGCGGTGCAGCCGGGCGCCTTGGCGCCGACGCAATCGGCGAACTGCTTTGCCTGGATGATCGGTGACTGAGAGCCGACAAAGGCGGAATAGGGGTAGGGTTTCGGCTCGGTGAAAGTGACCTTGACGGTGTGCGGGTCTATGGCTTCGACGTCCTTGACGCCTTCATACTGTGCCTTCTGGGCGCAGCCGCCGTCCGGCGCCGTGCAGTATTTCCAGGTGAAGATCACGTCTTCGGCGGTGAACGGCGTGCCGTCCGACCATTTGACGTCGGGCTTCAGCTTCCAGGTCAGGCTCAGCAGATCCTTGGCTAGGCCGCCGTTTTCCAGGGTAGGGATCTCGGTTGCAAGATAAGCGACCAGCTTTCCATTTTCGTCGGTGCGGGCCAGAGGCTCGATGACCATCGAAGATGCGAAGACTTCTTTCGTGCCGCCGGACAGGAACGGGTTCATGGTGGAGACTGCCTGCCAGAACAGGATCTTCAGGTCACCATCCGTGCCGCGCTCCGCGTGTGCCGTGGCGCTTGAAAGCGCCATGGCGGCAACCGTGCCGGCCAACAGAAGTTTCAATCTATGCATGCTGCTGTTCCCCTTTGTGGTTCTCTTTACGAGTTTTGGTGATTGGTGGCGGGCGGTTCCGGTCGGGGCTCCCTGGTTGCGGCTTTTTAGCCTGTCAACCTTCCCGACGGGTGCCAATGATGCTGCCCGCAAGCTTTATGTTCAGTCGATTTATGACACGTCCATTCCTTCACGTCTGGCGTGTGTGACCAAATTTTGGGCCATCAAAGCACAAGCCTATTTTTCGTTCAAGAGCGAAAATTGAAGCTTGCAAAACATCACACAAGCATCGCAATATCTGCTCCACACAAAGTGGGAACTTGAGAAAAATCAACGAGGTGCCGGAATGCCAGTGATCAATCGCGTAGCCGAGATGCAGGACCAGGTAGCCGAATGGCGGCGTCATCTGCACGAGAATCCGGAGCTGCTTTACGATGTTCACGAGACATCACGCTTTGTTGCCGAAAAGCTCAATTCCTTCGGTTGCGATGTGGTCGAAACCGGCATCGGCAAGACAGGTGTCGTCGGCATCATCAAGGGCAAGCACGGTGACGGACCGGTGATCGGGTTCCGTGCCGACATGGATGCGCTGCCGATTTTCGAGACCTCGGGCAAGCCATGGGCATCGAAGACGCCGGGCAAGGCGCATTCATGCGGCCACGACGGCCACACGGCCATGCTTCTCGGGGCTGCGCAGTATCTGGCCGAGACGCGCAACTTCAAGGGAGCGGTTGCCGTGATCTTCCAGCCGGCCGAAGAGGGAGGCGCCGGAGCGCTGGCGATGATCAATGACGGCTTCATCGACAAGTTCGGCATCAAGGAAGTCTACGGCATGCATAACGAGCCGCGGCTTCCTGTCGGCAACTTCGCCATCCGCAAGGGCGGTATCATGGCGGCGGCCGACGTGTTCGAGATCAGCGTCAACGGTCGCGGCAGCCATGCCGCACAGCCACATAACTCGATCGATCCGGTGCTCGCCGCATCGCATATCGTCATCGCGCTGCAATCGATCGTTTCGCGCGAAACCGACCCGCTCAAGTCGCTGGTTGTCACGGTCTCAGCCATCCATGGCGGGGAAGCAAACAATGTCATTCCCGATACGGTGAAGCTTGTCGGCACTGTGCGAACACTGTTGCCGGAGACACGCGATTTTGCCCAGAAGCGCCTGACCGCTGTGGCGGAAATGACTGCGACCGTACATGGCGCTACTGCCGATGTCGTCTATCGCCGCGGGTATCCGGTCACTTTCAACCACGAAGCGGAAACCGAATTTGCGATCGGTATCGCCGGCAAGGTAGCCGGCCCGAAAGCGGTCAATGGCGAGGTCAATCCACATATGGGGGCCGAGGATTTTTCCTACATGCTGGAGCAGCGCCCGGGCGCGTTCATCTTTATCGGCAATGGCGATACGGCGAGCCTGCACAACGCGGCCTATGACTTCAACGACGAAGCTATCCCCTATGGCGTCAGCTATTGGGTGACGCTGGCGGAAACCGCGCTCGCGGCCTGATCCGGGCAAGACCATCGATATAAAAAGGGGAACCCGATGCTGCTTTCCGGAAATGACATGGAACATGGGGGCGGCTCCGTCGCTCCGGTTCTTTCGGTGAAGAACCTCTCGACCTCGTTTCGCGTCGGTGACGAGTGGAAGACCGTGGTGCGCAACATCTCGTTCGATGTCGCACCGCGGGAAACGGTGGCGATCGTCGGTGAAAGCGGGTCGGGCAAATCGGTGACGTCGCTGTCGATCATGCGGTTGTTGCCGAAAAAGACCAGCCGTATCGATGGGCAGGTGTTCCTGCAGGGCAAGGAGCTTGTCTCGCTGCCCGAGGAAGAGATGCGCCGAGTGCGCGGCAACGACATCTCGATGATCTTTCAGGAGCCGATGACCTCGCTCAACCCGATCTTCCCGATCGGCAAGCAGATCGCCGAGGCGCTGACTGTTCACAAGGATATTTCTAAAGCCGAAGCCAAGGCGGAAGTCCTGCGACTTCTGGAAAAGGTTCGTATCCCGAACGCCAAGGGCCGGTTCGACGAATACCCGCACCAGTTTTCCGGTGGCATGCGCCAACGCGTGATGATTGCAATGGCGCTTGCGTCGAAGCCGAAACTCTTGATCGCGGACGAGCCGACGACGGCGCTCGACGTGACGATCCAGGGGCAGATTCTCGATCTGATCAAGCAGTTGCAGGACGAGGAGGGGATGTCTGTTCTGTTCATCACTCATGATATGGGCGTGGTGGCGGAAGTGGCCGACCGGACGATCGTGATGTTCCGTGGCGACCAGGTGGAGACGGGCGCGACCGCCGATATCTTTCATCGCGGCAAGCACCCTTACACCCGTGCGCTGCTTTCGGCTGTGCCACGGCTGGGGTCGATGGGCGAGCGTAAACTGCCGCTGCGGTTTCCGATCATCGACGTCAAGACCGGTGAACAGCAGAAGCTGGCCGACGTCACCGACACGGTGGCGAAGGGAAAGACACCGATCCTCGAAGTTCGTGACCTGACAACGCGTTTCGACATCCATTCAGGCCTGCTCGGTCGCAAGACCGGTGCCGTGCATGCGGTGGAAAACGTGTCTTTCAGCCTGCAGGAGGGCGAGACGCTGTCGCTTGTCGGAGAATCCGGTTGCGGAAAGTCGACTACCGGCCGTTCCGTGACGCGGCTGATCAACCCGACGAGCGGCAATGTAGTGCTCGACGGCTATGAGGTTATGAAGCTCGACCAGTCTTCGCTGCGGCGCATGCGCCGCTCGGTACAGATGATCTTTCAGGATCCGTTCGCCTCTCTCAATCCGCGCATGAGCATCGGTTCTGCGGTGATGGAGCCGTTTGTCGAACATGCGCTTGGCAGCAAGGCTGAGGCGCGTGACAAGGCAGCGGCGCTGCTCGAAAAGGTTGGCCTGTCAGCTGACATGATGAAGCGTTTTCCGCACGAGTTTTCCGGTGGCCAGAGGCAGCGTATCGCGATTGCGCGTGCGCTGATGCTCGATCCGAAGGTGATTGTGGCAGATGAGGCAGTGTCGGCGCTCGACGTATCGATCAAGGCGCAGGTGTGCAATCTGCTGCTTGACCTGCAGCAAAGCCTGAAGCTCGCCTATCTGTTCATTTCCCACGACATGGCTGTGGTCGAGCGAGTAAGCCACCGGGTGGCGGTGATGTATCTCGGCGAGATCGTCGAGATAGGGCCTCGGGCTGCTGTGTTCGAAAATCCGCAGCATCCTTATACGAAAAAGCTGATGTCGGCGGTTCCCGTGCCGGATCCTGCACGCCGGTCGATCAAGCGCAACATGGCGACCGACGAGATCAAGAGCCCCGTGCGCTCAGTGGATTACGTGCCTCCGGTGCGGCAATACCGTGAGGTCTCCGAGGGACATATCGTGCAGGTGGCATAAAAGGAACGCCGTCCTTTCAGATGGGGGCCGTGAACGGTTCCCGGGAAAGACCGTAGTGGCGCTCCAGCATTTCCCATGTCCTGTCCATGGCATAGGCTTTTGAGACGAGCGGCAGGCCGACATGGCCGAAATAAAGCGACAGTTGCCGTTCCGCCTTTTCGGTCGGGATGCCGGCTATCTGATGGCTGTAGATGACGGATACGAGGCCTGTGCGGTCGGCACCTGCCTGGCAGTGGATCAGGATCGGTTTCGGCGCATCTTTCAGCAAGGCGACGAGCTGGTCCGCCTGTTCTGCGGTGAGCTCCCTGGAGGAGACCATGCGGAAGTCGATATGCTTTATTCCAAGCCGCTGCGTTGTCGCCACTTCATCGGTGTACCATGCGGCGTTTTTGGAGGGGCCGCGCAGGTTGACGATGGTGCGGATACCGTAGTTGCGCGCATATTCCTCGATCTGGCCGGATGTCGGTTGGGCCGAGCGGTAGAGTTCACCGGCGATGACGGTGTGGAAATTGCCGGAAAGCTGAAGGAAGCCCAGATAGGCGCCGATGCTAAGCGCTGTGATACCAATGGCTGCCGCTCCGTTGCGAAGCCACTTCCGCTTGAATGTAACTGCCATTCGCCGATCCACCTTGCTGAACAGGACAGATTTCATCTGTCGTTGTCCGGTGGCATCTGCCTTTAAGCTGACTGTCACCTGAAGGCGGGACTTCGATCTCAGGCGGTGCGGAACTCGACGCCGATCGCGTTTATACGACGCCAGCGGACATCGCATTCGAACTGGCGGCCGTCGGAGAGTTGCAGCGTGAAGCTTTCGGGGACCGACATTGCGCTTTCGGTCCTGATCATCGCGCCGCCTTCCGACATTTCCTTGACGATGCCGTCAAAAGCCGAACGATGATCGTTGAACAGGATTTTTGCGCCGAGGAAGGCCCTCGATCGCGGAAACTTACGCTCTTGCACCCGGCTGGATCTCCAAGGTTCGATTGGAAATCCTGTAGCGTTCCGAGCCAATGTCGGAAAACCCCGCAAAAAAGCCCGTAACTTCTTCGGGTAGATTGGCAGACGAATATTCTGATAGCCGCACAGAATCAGGGCGTTACGCTCCACCCGTCTCCCAGCCGAGCATGGCGCGCTTGCGGGTGAGGCCCCAATGATAGCCGGTGAGGGCGCCATTCTTTGCCACTGCGCGATGGCAGGGGACGACGAAGGAGATCGGGTTGGCGCCGACGGCTGCCCCAACCGCCCGGCTTGCGGTCGGCTGACCGATATCGTTAGCGACATCCGAATAGGTGATGGCCTTGCCGTAAGGGATTTTCAGCAGGCTTTGCCAGACACGCATCTGGAAGTCGGTGCCGATCAGCACGACCCGCAAGGGCCGGTCACAGAGCCATTTCGAGCGATCGAAGACACGGCCGACATAGGGTTCGGTTGCGGCCTTGTCCTCTACATAGGTTGCGTTCGGCCAGCGGCGGGTCATGTCGTCCAGCGCTTCCTGCTCGCGGCCTTCATCGGCAAAGGCGAGGCCGGACAGGCCGCGATCTGTGGCCATGACCAGCGCTATGCCGAAGGGGGAAGGGTGGAAGCCGTAGCGGATCGTCAGGCCGCCGCCCTTGGCCTTCCATTCGCCGGGCGACATCGCCTCGTGAGTGACGAAGAGATCGTGCAGGCGACCGGGGCCGGAAAGGCCGACCTCATAGGAGGTTTCCAGAAGCGGCAGACCTTCGGTACCGAGCAGGCGCTTGGCGTGATCGATCGTGACCGCCTGCAGAAAGGCTTTTGGTGAAAGACCGGCCCAGCGGGTGAACAGCTTCTGCAATTGCGTCGGTGACTGGCCGATCTCGGCGGCAATCGTTTCGAGCGATGGCTGGTCGCGGTAATCGAGGGTGATCATCTCGATGACCCGGCGCACCGTCTCGTAATCCGAACCTTCCGGCGTCACATCGACTGCCGGCGCGGCAAACTGAGCGAGAGCATTCATGGTCTGTCTCCTTTCGCTCATATGTGCCCTTTCGCCTCCATCGATTCCACCCGTTTCTTGCGCTTTGGTCACAGGCGGCGAGTTACTGTTGCCAGTGCATTGCGGAAGGCTTTGGCAAAACTCTCCCGGTCATCGGGGTTGAGGAAGGAGCCGATATCCGTATCCCTGCCTTCGCCCGTGACATGCATGGAGGTGATGCCGAATTCCTCATGCCGGTTGACGCGGAAACGCGTCCAGAACGGATTGAAGTGGTGCTCGACCATTCGGCCGGTCGGCGAGAATTTGCGGATCAGCACATCGGTCGGCGATACGCGGACTTCCTCGCGCTGCCGGCCGGATCGATAGCTCAGCTTCAGGGCAAAATAGAGAAGCAGAAAATCCGCTCCGAGAAACAGGCCGATCGGCCATGCGCCGGTCACGGTGAAGAAGATGCCGTAAAAGGCGCAGACGGTACCCGAAAGCATGAGCACCAGCTTGAACCCCGTTCGCCCCAGCGACCGGTAGGGTATCAGTTCAGCGGCGAAGACCGGGCGGTCATCCTTTATCGGCGCGTTGCTTTCCATCATGGGGCATGCCTATACAGTCTCATGGCCACTGCGAAACCGAAATCCAGCTCCCTAACTTTGCAAAAGTCAACTCGCGCCCCTGCCAGGAAGGCAGCGGCAAGCAAGACGAAACGCTTCAAATCCGCCTATTCGAAGGAAGAGATGGTGGAGATCTTTCGCCGTTTCTCTATCCAGCGGCCTGAGCCGAAGGGCGAGCTGGAGCATGTGAACCCGTTCACGCTGGTCGTTGCCGTGGCACTATCCGCCCAGGCGACCGATGCCGGCGTCAACAAGGCGACGCGGGCGCTGTTCAAAATAGCCGATACTCCGGAAAAGATGCTGGCGCTCGGTGAAGACGGTGTCATCGCCCATATCAAGACGATCGGGCTTTATCGCAACAAGGCGAAGAATGTCATAGCGCTCTGTCGCATGCTGATCGACGACTTCGGCTCGCAAGTGCCGAAGACGCTCGAGGAGTTGACGCGCCTGCCGGGTGTGGGGCGCAAGACCGCCAATGTGGTGATGTCCATGGCCTTTGGCATCCCGACGCTTGCCGTCGATACACATGTCTTCCGCATCGGCAATCGCTGCCTGATGGCGCCGGGCAAGACGCCGGACGAGGTGGAGGAACAGTTCCTCAAGGTCATCCCCGAGCAATATCTCTTCCATGCGCATCACTGGCTGATCCTGCATGGGCGTTACACCTGCAAGGCGCGCAAGCCGGAATGCGAGCATTGCGTCATAGCCGATCTCTGTCGCTCGCCGGAAAAGACCTTCGATATCCCGGCGCCGCTGGTGGAGTTGCCGCCTCAGTTCATCGGCGAGGCTGCGCAATAAGTCCGTCGAGAAGGGCTGCGATTGCGGCTTCGTAATCGGCGCGCTTTCCTCCGCAATCGATCGCGATTGCGGCTTTCTCAAAGGCCGACGAAATCAGCGATGTCAGAGGGTCTAGAAGCTTGAGGTTTTCCGAGCCTGCCAGCAGATGCGACAGGCCGATCTTCAGGCCTTGTTCGGCAGGGTCTTCTCCTTCGCCATTATCGATCGCGTGCTGGGCGGGGGCTTCCTTTAAGAGCAGCCGCGTGCGGCCCGGCACGGCCATCGCATCGAAATAGGCGGATGCGCCTTGCAGAAGGGCTTCACGCGCTGATGAGGCTTCCGCCGAATGGGCATCGATATCGGCGGCAACGTTGTTCGCCTCGCGCTCGATAACCGCCCAGAACAGTGCCTTCTTGTCCGGAAAATGGTGGTAGAGCGCTCCCCGTGTCACGTCGGCGGCAGCGACGATTTCCGGCGTTGCCGTTTCGGCGTAACCCTTCTCGATAAACAGCTTACGGGCTGCATCCAGCAAAACGGTACGGGTGGCGTCTGTGCGTTCACGATTGCTGCGCGGCATTTCGGCCCTCTATTTACATACAGACAGAATGTATTTTATAAGAAAACATACAGACTGAATGTATCTTAAATCTCAACGGAGGAAAAGAGATGAAGGCAGTCAGCTATTATCCGGTCATCATGACCGCAGATGTTGCCGGAACGGCGGCGTTCTACACCCAGCATTTCGGTTTCGAGGCGCTGTTCTCCGCCGACTGGTATGTTCATCTGCAGTCGAAGGAAAGCGACCATGTGACGCTCGCCATTCTTGATGGCAGCCATGAGACAATCCCGGAAGCCGGGCGCGGCACGGTTTCCGGCCTGCTTTTGAACTTCGAGGTCGAGGACGTCGATGCGGTTTATGAGCGGCTGAAGGCGGCGGGCCTGCCGATACGTCTCGATATCCGGGACGAGGATTTCGGCCAGCGACATTTCATTGCCGCCGACCCGAATGGCGTGCTGATCGATATCATCAAGCCTATCCCGCCGAGTGCGGAATATGCCGCGATGTATGAGGCATCGGCGCTGCCGGATTAGTCTCGAAAGCCGGGATCCCGCGCCGAAAGCGCCTTGTGCAGATGCACCATCAGCCCCGCGGCAAAAAGCGGGGTCAGCAGGTTGACGATCGGGATCGCCAGAAAACCGGCGATCAGCATGCCGGCAAGCAGGACTGTCGAGGCATGTTTCGAGCGGAAGGCACGGGCTTCGGTCGGCGTGCGGAAACGCATTGCGGCAAATTCGAAGAATTCGCGGCCGAGCAGATAACCGTTGACCATGAAGAAGGCGATGAGGTTGACGCCCGGAATGAACAGAAGAAGCAGCGCGATGATGTTGAAGACGATGACGACGCCCAGAAACTTGATCGAGCCGGCGATTGCCTGACCGAGCGGCAGTTCCTTGCCAGGCGGGTCGTTCGGATAGTCGCGTTTTTCGACGACTGCCGCCACATCATCGAGAAACAGGCCGGCGATCAATGCGGTGATCGGGGCGATGAGAAGTGCAAGCCCCAGCGCCAGGCCAATGCTGGCGGCAATGGCTGCGATCAGTGTCACCCATCCGGTCCATTCCGGCATTGTCGGAAGGAAGGCGGCGAACCAGGGCCAGATATAATAGGCAAAGCTCTCTCTGAGCGCGAACCACAGGCCGACGAGAATGAGCAGGGTCAGACCCAGCATCTTCCAGAAGGCGGAGCGGGTCTCCGGTGCGAAAAGGTTGACGAACGCAAGGCGGGCGGCGTCGAGGATCATGCATGGTCTCCGGCGGTTGGCCGGGCAGATGTAGGCAGTGAGGAACGAGAGGGCAAGCAGGGGCATCGCGGTCGAGTGTTGCAAGACGTGATAATTGCAGAAGCGAAGTGTAGCGCGAAGTAAAAGTATGATTAAATGCAATGTGCCTGCGGGTTCGTCTGACGGTTGTTGCGCGTCCTGAAGCAATTTTCTGTTGTGCGTGATATTTGTACGCCCGCACGGCGTGCAATTGCGTATGTTTGTTTTTTATTCAAAGTTTAGAATTTGGTTTTATTCATGCGGATGCTTGCGGTCTTAGCCCGCGTCACGGTCGCATGAAGCGTTCCCGCCCTTGCCTTGCGGCATGTCTCCCCCACTCAGAACAATGCCAACGAGCAGCCGAGTTTATCGGCGCTCATCAGAGGAACACCTCGGTTGACCAAAAGATCAAATCTCATGACGCGTATCCTGCTTGCCGCGTCACTACTCGTCGCGGCTGCCTTCGGCGCCTTTTCGATCTATATCGACAGTCTTCAGCGAGATGGCGTGGCAGAGTCCGTTGCCCGCAACATCGACTCCACCGGCAAACAGGCATCGGAGAGCATCGCCAATTGGCTGAGTGGTCGTTTCATGCTTACCGACACCGTTGCCAAGAACATCGAGAAGAGCACCGACGTTGCGTCGCGTTTCGCCATTCTTGATAACGATGTTCTCGCCAGCCAGTTCGTCTCCACCTATTTCGGCGGCGAGGCCGACGGCGAGATGACGCAGTGGCCCAACCTGCCGCTACCCGCTGATTATGATCCGCGCAAGCGCGGCTGGTACAAGCAGGCCGTTAGCCTGAACGGGCCGGTCCTGACGGAGCCTTATGTTTCGGCGTCCGACAAGAAGTTGATGATCACGGCTGCTATTCCAGTCGAAAAAGACGGCAAGTTCATAGGTGTCGTTGCCAGCGATTTCTCGCTCGATACACTGGTACAGGCTATCAATTCGGTCGATGCAGGACCTGAAGGTCATGCCTTCCTGGTCAACAAGGCCGGCAAGATCCTGCTCCATCCGGACCCGGCTTTCGTCAACAAGACGCTTGCCGACCTGTTTCCAACCGATACACCGAAGATCGGTTCAGAGATTTCCGAGACTGCGATTGCTGACAAGGGCAAGCTCGTGAGCTTCCTGCCGGTTGTCGGCCTGCCGAATGCAGAATGGAGCCTCGGCTTCGTCGTCGACAGGGACAATGCCTATGCTGCTCTCGGTAAGTTCCGTGTTGCTGCTACCATTGCAACCGTGCTTGCGGTCGTCGCCATGATCGCTTTCCTCGCAACGCTTTTAAGCCGCATCGTCATCTCGCCGGTGACCGCCATGACGGCTGCAATGGAAAAGCTTGCAGCCGGCAATCTCGACACTGCCATTCCCGGCCAGGATCGCACCGACCAGATCGGCTCGATGGCTGCGGCGGTTGCCGTGTTCCGTAGCAATGCTGTCGAGCGCCTGCGTCTTGAGGGAGATGCGGAAGAGACACGGACGCTTTCGGAGCGTGAGCGTGGCGAACGCGAACGCGTTTCTGCCCGCAATGCAGCGGATGTGCGTTTTGCCGTCGACGAACTGGCAAAGGGCCTGTCGCATCTTTCCGACGGCGACCTGCAATATCGCATCACCTCTCCCTTCGTGGCCGAACTCGACAGCCTGCGCGAAGACTTCAATACCTCGATCGGCAAGCTGAACGGCGCGCTGACCAGGGTGGGTGACAATGCCCGCAATATCGATGCCGGCGCTTCGGAAATCCGCCATGCGGCCGACGATCTGGCACGCCGCACGGAACAGCAGGCCGCCTCGGTCGAAGAAACCGCTGCAGCACTGGAAGAGATCACCACGACGGTGCGTGATAGTGCCCATCGTGCTGAAGAAGTCGGTCGTCTGGTTAGCCGGACCCGCTCCAACGCCGAAAATTCCGGCAATATCGTACGTGAAGCCGTACGCGCCATGGAAGATATCGAGCGTTCGTCTTCGGAGATCTCCAAGATCATCGGCGTGATCGACGAGATCGCCTTCCAGACCAACCTTCTGGCGCTGAATGCCGGTGTCGAGGCCGCGCGCGCGGGTGAAGCCGGCAAGGGTTTTGCGGTTGTGGCGCAGGAAGTTCGCGAACTGGCCCAGCGTTCCGCCCAGGCGGCGAAGGAGATCAAGGAGCTGATCAACGCATCCGGCACTCTGGTGCAGCAGGGCGTCAGCCGTGTCGGCGAGACCGGTACCAGGTTAGAGGCCATCGTGGCCGAGGTGCAGGAGATCAACGGTCACATCCAGGCGATCGTTACCGCGACCCGCGAGCAGTCGACTGGCCTCAACGAGATCAACACTGCCGTCAATACGATGGACCAGGGCACGCAGCAGAACGCCGCCATGGTCGAGGAACAGACGGCGGCCAGCCATGGTCTGGCGTCGGAAGCCACGGCTCTCAAGACGCTGCTTGCGCAGTTCCGTCTTGGTGCAGCCGTCGTCTCGGATGCTCGCGGATCCTACAGCCGCGCTGCCTGATGGCAATCGACCGGCATATGAATGCCGATCTGCGAAAATCAATGAGGCGGCACATGTGCCGCCTCATTCGTATTTCAGTACCTCACGTCACAGGTATGCGACTTCGGAACTGCGGATCGTCCAGCGCATCCTTGGGGAAATTCGCCGCCAGATGGTCGATGAATTTTCTCACCGCCGGCGGCAGGCCGCGGCGGGTGGTGAAGACAAGATGGACGATGCCGGTGATGCCGCGCCAGGCGGGCAGGATGCGGACAAGCGTTCCGTCTTCCAGCGCCTGACGGCAGGTGTGATCGGGTAGAAGGGCGATACCGAGACCGGCGATTGCGGCCGCGCGGACCGCGGCGAAATCACCGCAGCCCATGCGCGGAGCGTGGCGGACAATGTGCCTTCGGTCGTCATCGGTTTCCAGATGCCATTCCAGTTCGCTCGCATCGTCGCTGGTTGCGAGTGTCGGCAGGGAGGCGAGCTGTTCGATACTGGCTACCCGGCTGGCGAGTTGCGGGCTTGCAACGAGAATACGGATCGATTTGCCGAGCGAGCGCATGGTGAGCGATGCGTCACTGTCGATTGTGGTGCGGACGCGCAGCGCAATGTCTATCCGTTCCTCGATGAGATCGACCGGCCTGTCGACCGCCACGAGCTGCAGCTGCACTTTCGGGTGGCGGTCTAGGAATGTGTTGACCAGACCCGATATCGGCTCGACCAGTCCGGTCGGGCAACTGAAGCGCACCAGGCCTTCCGGTTCCGATTTCGCTTCGGCCACGAGAGCCTGCGCCAGTTCCGCCTCGGCGAGCATGGCCTTGCAGCGCTGATAGAAGACCTGTCCCACATCCGTCACCCGGAAGCGGCGGCTTGAACGTTCGATCAGGCGCACGCCGAGCCGAGTCTCCAATCCTGCCACGCGGCGGCTGAGCTTGGATTTCGGTTCGCGCAGCGCGCGCCCGGCGGGGGCAAAACCGCCATGGGCGACCACTTCAGCGAAATAGACAAGATCATTCAGATCGAGGCGCATCATCGTTCTCCATATGGAACGATGAGTGTCGATTTTGCCGACTTTCGAAATCATCGTTCCAGATGCATTTCTTATCCAGCGGAAAACGAACCGCAAGATTAAAGGAGAAAGACAATGGCTCAGAGATTTGAAAACAAGGTCGTCATCGTTACCGGCGGCACCAGCGGTATCGGACTTGCCACTGCCAAGGCGTTTGCCGGCGAGGGTGCTTCGGTGTTCATTACCGGCCGTCGTCAGGACGCGCTCGATGCTGCCGTCAAGACCATTGGTGGTCGCGTGACCGGCGTACAGGGCGACATGGGCAAGCTTGCCGATATCGACCGGCTTTATGATGCGGTCCAGCAGAAGCACAGCCATATCGACGTCGTCTTCGCCAATGCCGGCGGTGGTGGATTTGCAGCGCTCGGCTCGATCACCGAAGAGCATTACCAGTCGACTTTCGACAGCAATGTGAAGGGTGTGCTGTTCACCGTGCAGAAGGCTTTGCCGCTGATGCGTGATGGCGGTTCGATCGTGCTGACCTCATCGACGACCAGCATTTCCGGCACGCCTGCCTTCAGCGTCTATTCCGCCACCAAGGCCGCGATCCGCAGCTTCGCCCGCAACTGGATCCTCGACCTGAAGGACCGCCATATCCGGGTCAATGCCGTCAGCCCCGGTGTCACCGACACGGCCGGCCTGAACGAACTGTTCGGCGGCGGTGCGCAGGCGGAAGGCACGAAGGATTATCTGGCAAGCCTGATCCCTGCCGGCCGCGTCGGTCAGCCGGAAGAGATCGCCAAGGCGGTGCTGTTCCTTGCCTCGGACGATGCAAGCTTCGTCAATGGCGTCGAACTCTTCGTCGATGGTGGTCAGGTGCAGATCTGAGGCCTGCCTGAACGTTGAAGCTCATCCGCGCGTCCCGAATGTATCCCAAGCGGACGCGTGGCTTTCCTCAAGGAGACTGACGATGACTTACGACATTGCGACACTGCTGAAGCGCAATCTGCAGGAGGTTTTCGGCGAGGCTGATGAGGCGCGCCGGCAGGCTGTTGCTGCGGAAATCTTCACGCCGGATGCGGAATTCCACGAGCCGCACGGGATCTATCGCGGGCCAGTGGAGATCGCGCGGATCGCGGGTGTGATCCGTGCGTCCCATCCGGATTATCGCTACAGCGAGCTCGGCCCGGCTGAAGTTCTGCAGGAAACGGCGGGCAGGGTGCGCTGGGTTTCCGGTCTGCCCGGCGAGCCGCCAGCCTATGCCGGGACCGACTTCATCATTGCTCGCGACGGGCAGATCAGCGGGCTTTACCTGTTCTTCGATCCGCTGCCGGGTGCAGGCGAGATATCGCAGGATAAATCCCGGACATAAGCGGGGTCACCCGAACTTCAGGCCAGTTCCCTCAATTCCTCACGATGGCGGACCATGGTGAGGAAGCGGCGGTAATCGCGGTCGTATGCGGCCTTGCGGGTGAGGTTCGGCAGATATTCGGTGCCGCCCGCCTGCATGGCCTCGCCGGCGGCAAAGAGAGAGGAATGCAGGCCACCGGCGACTGCGGCGGTCATGGCGGTGCCAAGCAGGACTGCGTCACTTGTCTGCGGCACCACGACCCGGCAGCCGGTGACATCGGCGTAAAGCTCGACGAGCAGCGGGTTGTTCACATGGCCGCCGGTGACATGCAGGGTTTCGAAACGATAACCGAAACCGACCATGGTATCGAGGATGTGGCGGATGCCGAGCGCGATCGCCACGCAGCTGCGCCAATAGCGGCGGCACAGTCCATCGAAGGACGTGTCGAGGGTAAGGCCGGTGATGACGCCGCGGACATGCGGATCGGCCAGCGGCGAACGGTTACCGTGGAAATCCGGCAGGATATGCAGGTTGGGGGCGATATCGCCGTCCGTCTCAAAGCGGAGTTCTGCAATGCGGGCGATGATGCGGCCATGCAGATCCGAGGTCGGCTCGCCGCCTGCTGCATGCATCTGGACGATATGATCGAGCAGCGCACCTGCCGCCGACTGACCGCCTTCGACGAGCCAATGTTTGGGCAGGACCGCTTCGTAATAGGGACCCCAGAGGCTGCGGCCCGGTTTCGGATCGCGTGAGAAGGCGACGATACAGCTGGATGTGCCGCCGATCAGCGCAACGCTGGTTTCGAGTTCCGCATTGCTGGCAGCACCGGCAAGCGCACCGAAGGCGCCGGCATAGGCATCGATCAGGCCGGGGGACACTTCGACTTGCGTATCGAGGCCAAGCTGCGAAGCTGCTTCTTCCGACAGTTTGCCGAGGCTGGAGCCAACTTCGGCAGTGCCTTCCGGCAGCCCGGCTTTTTCCTTGAGGTCTTCGAGGTAGGCGAGCTTCAGGTAATCGCTTTTCCAGCCGGGCGTCTCATGCGCCAGATAGTTCCATTTGGCGGTGACGGTGCAGCGCGAGCGTTCGGCCGATCCGGTTGCCTTCCAGGTGAGGAAGTCGGCCAGATCGAAGATGAAACCGGATTTTTCCCAGCTTTCCGGTCGGTTTTGCTTCAGCCATTTCAGCTTCGGCATTTCCATTTCGGGCGATAGCGAACCGCCGGAGAAATCCAGGACGTGATGGCCGGAGGCGGAGAGTTCGTCGGCTTCGCGGATCGCGCGGTGATCGTGCCAGACGATCGTGTCCTGCTCGGGCGCGCCGGTGGTGGAAACGGAAAGCGGCTTGCCGTCCCGGTCGCGCATGACGAGCGAACAGGTGGCGTCGAAGCCGATTGCGGCGATGCTTGAAGGCTCGATGCTGGCCTCGGCCATCGCGGCTTTCACGGCATGGCAGGTGGCGGCCCAGATATCCTGCGAGGAATGTTCGGCATGGCTTTCCCTGGGGCGAAACATCCGGATCGGATGTTTGGCCTTGGCAAGCATTCGGCCACTGCTGTCGAAAACGCCGGCACGCGCGCTGGTCGTGCCGATATCGACCGCAACGAGGTGATCACGCATCCAGATCTGTTTCCTGTCCCTGTACCGCTCGCGGCAAACTCTTCCTCAATGACGATCAGACCGCCCGTTGGGAAGACTTTCCTCCGCGACCCTCCATGTGGTTTTTTACAAGGTGGAGCAAATCCGGCATGGCGTCAAATATGAGATCGGGCGAAAGTTCGTCGATCCGTTCACGATATCCAGGGACGCAGGCATGCGATCCGCCGGTAAAGGCGAAAACGGTCATTCCGGCGCGCTGCGCCGCCTCGATGCCGGCGGGGCTGTCCTCGATGACGATGCAGTTTGCGGGCGTTACGCCCATCTGCTCGGCGGCATGGAGGAAGAGATCCGGCGCGGGCTTGCCGTTCTTGACCATGGAGGCGCTGAATATATGCGGCTCCAGCTTGTCGAGAATGCCGGTTATGCTGAGCGACAGGCGGATGCGCTCCGGCTGGCTGGAGGATGCAACGCAGCGCGGCAGGTTCAAAAGCGCCAGACCATCGAGCGTTTCGGCAATGCCGTCGATCGGCTGAAGGTCGGTCTTGAACAGATCGTAGAGATCGAGACGCAGCGTTTCGAGGAATTCCGGGCCGGTGTGGAAATCGTATTCCTCGTCCATGACCTGCCGCATGGTGGCGAGGCTGCGGCCGAGGAAGCGCTGGTAGGCTTCCTCCTCGGCCATGTCGATACCGTGGCGGTTGAGCGCTTCGACCAGAACCCTGACCGAAAGCGGTTCGCTGTCGACGAGCACGCCGTCGCAGTCGAAAATCACCAGAGGTCCGCTGTTCAGCAAAGCCTTATCCGCCACGTTTCACCTCATTCCTGAACCAGCTTGTCGTCGAGATAGAGCTGCAGGGTCTTTGCAGTCCCTTCGCTCCATAGCGTCTTCAATGCATGGGCGAAACGCTTGCGGAACAGTTCGTTGTTGGAAACCTCGCCGAAGATCTCATCGAAGACGAGGAAGGCTGCCGGATCGTCCTTGGCCTTGAGGGCTGCGGCCTGCAGCTTCTCTGCGCTGGCATCGTTGAAAACGATCTTGCGGCCGCTATCCGACGTGCCGGCGAAGTAGCGGCACCACAGTGCCGAGACCAGCGACAGGCCGATAATGTCGTCGCCCTTGGCGAGGCGATCGCGGGTCGAAGGCAGGATGAATTTTGGCTGGCGGTTGGAGCCATCCTGCGCCAGGCGCGGAATGGTGTCGCCGATCTTCGGATTGAGGAACCGGCGCTCGATCAGATCGAAATATTCGTCGAGATTGGTATCCGGGACCGGCGGCACGATCGGGATGATCTCTTCCTTCTCGAGCTTGGCCAGGAAGGCGCGGATCAGCGGGTGTTCCATCGCCTCGTGGACGAAGTGGATGTCGAGCAGCTCGCCCGGATAGGCGATCGTCGCGTGGCCGCCATTGAGGATGCGGATCTTCATCAGTTCGTAGGGAGCAACGTCGGGAACGAACTGGACGCCGACCTCTTCCAGCGCCGGGCGGCCTGCGGGGAAGTTGTCTTCCATGACCCACTGCTTGAATTCTTCGCAGAAGACCGGCCAGTTGTCGTCGATGTTGAAGTCGTTCTTCAGGATGTCGATTTCGCGGGGGCCGGTTGCCGGTGTGATGCGGTCGACCATCGAGTTCGGGAAGGCGACATTGCCGTGGATCCACTCGGCAAAGGCCGGGTCGGACATTTTGGCGAGGCCGATGACGGTGTTTTCCGTGACGTGGCCGTTACCCGGAATGTTGTCGCAGGACATGATGGTGAAGGGCTGCACGCCACGTTCGCGGCGAAGCTTCAGGCCGGCGAGGATGAGGCCGAAGACCGTCTTCGGGGAAGCCGGGTTCTGGCCGTCCTCGACCATGGCCGGATGGGCCGGGTTGAAGTGGCCGGCAGCGTCGATGAAATAACCGCCTTCGGTGATCGTCATGGAAACGATGCGGATCGCCGGGTCGGCGAGTTTTTCGATCAGGGCGTCTTTCTGGTCGGGTGCGATGACGTCGATCATTGGGGCGGTAACGCGTGCGCCCGTCTTGTTGTTGTCCTGTTCGACGACGGTGGTCAGGTAATCCTGAGCCTTGAGCTTGTCGCGCATAGCGGCGTCGGAGGGCATGACGCCTGCGCCGATCAGCGCCCAGTCGTGACCCTTGCCGGTGTTGAACAGGTCGTCGAGATAGACGGCCTGATGGGCGCGGTGGAAATTGCCGACGCCGAAATGGATGATGCCCGGCGTCAGGCTTTTAGGATCGTAAGCGGGCACAGCGGCGGTTGCTGCGGCATCCTTGAGGCTTGCCAGCGAAAGCTTCACAGTCATTTTCTCATACTCCGGTTGGCCTCATTGTCAGGCCGGTAGGATCCATCAGGCCTTGATAGCAAGGCCCTTGTCGTCGAAACGGTGCAGTTTGGTTTCATCCGGCGTCAGGTAGACGGTGTCGCCGTGATGGGCGCCGAACTCGCCGCTGGCGCGTGCGGTCATCTGGCCGATGCCTTCGACATCGAGATGCAGGAAAGTGTCGGCGCCGAGATGTTCGGCAACGGTGACCTTGCCCTTCCAGGTGCCGCTTTCCTTCGACAGCGTCAGATGCTCGGGACGGATGCCGGCGGTGACGGCACCCTTGGATCTGGCATAGTCGCCGGTGATCAGGTTCATCCGCGGCGAACCGATGAAGCCCGCCACGAACAGGTTGCGCGGCGTCAGATAGAGTTCCATCGGGGAGCCGACCTGCTCGATATTGCCGCGATTGAGCACGACGATCTTGTCGGCCATGGTCATGGCTTCGATCTGGTCGTGGGTGACGTAGATCATCGTCGTCTTCAGCTGATTGTGAAGATCGCTGATTTCCAGACGCATCGTGCCGCGAAGCGCTGCATCGAGGTTGGAGAGCGGCTCGTCGAAGAGGAAGGCGGAGGGTTCGCGGACGATGGCGCGACCGATCGCGACACGCTGGCGCTGACCGCCGGAAAGCTGCGACGGGCGGCGTTCCAGATAGTCGGTGAGGTTCAGAACCTTGGCGGCGGCCTCGACCTTCTTGTCGATCGCCGACTGTTCCATCTTCGCCATCTTCAGCGGGAAGGCGATGTTCTTGCGGACGCTCATATGCGGGTAGAGCGCATAGGACTGGAAGACCATGGCGAGACCACGTGCGGCAGGGGCCGCTTCCGTCACATCCTTGCCGTCGATGGTGATGGTGCCGCCGGTCAGGTCTTCAAGGCCGGCGATCAGGCGCAGGAGCGTGGACTTGCCGCTGCCCGAGGGGCCGACGAAGACGACGAATTCGCCTTCCTTGATTTCCAGATCGACCGACGGGATGACCTTGGCTTCGCCGAAGTGTTTCTGGACGTTCTTAAGAGTAATGCTGCCCATGATCGGAATTCCTTACTTAACCGCGCCAAACGTGAGGCCGCGAACGAGTTGCTTCTGGCTGAACCAGCCGAGGATGAGGATCGGCGCAATCGCCATGGTCGAAGCTGCCGAGAGCTTTGCCCAGAACAGACCCTGAGGCGACGAGAAGGAGGCGATGAAGGCCGTCAGCGGCGCCGCATTGGTGGTCGTCAGCTGAATGGTCCAGAAGGCTTCGTTCCAGGCAAGGATGATGTTGAGAAGCAGGGTCGAGGCAATGCCCGGAACCGCCATCGGGGTCAGCACATAGACGATCTCTTTCCAGAGGCTTGCACCATCCATGCGCGCTGCTTCCAGGATCTCGCCGGGGATTTCGCGGAAATAGGTGTAGAGCATCCAGATGACGATCGGCAGGTTGATCAGCGTCAGCATGATGGTCAGGCCGACGCGGCTGTCGAGCAGGCCGAAGGTGCGGAAGATGATGAAGATCGGCAGGAGAACCGCGACCGAGGGCATCATCTTGGTCGAGAGCATCCACATGAGGATGTCCTTCGTCCGTTTGGTCGGGGCGAACGCCATGGCCCATGCGGACGGGATGGCAATGATCAGCGCCAGGATGGTGGAGCCGACCGAGAGGATCACCGAGTTCATGAACGGCTTGAAGTAGTCACGCTGCGTCTGAACCGTGACGTAGTTCTCGAACGTGCCCGACGGGATGAGCGAGAAGCCGGCAATGGCTTCCTGCTCGGTCTTGAGGCTGGTGATGACCGCATAGAGGATCGGGAAGAAGATGAGCAGAGCCACGACCCAGGCGGCGATGCTCCAGCCGATCTTTTGTCCGGTGGAAACTGAACGAGCCATGATCTTCTCTCCTACTTGTCCAGGTTCTTGCCGACGGCGCGCATCAGGAAGATGGCGACGATATTGGCGAGAACGACTGCGATGATACCGCCTGCGGCACCGCCGCCGACGTCGTAACCGAGACGCGCGGTGCGGTAGATCAGGAAGGTGAGGTTGGTCGATGCGTAACCCGGGCCGCCATTGGTGGTGACGAGGATTTCCGCATAGATGCCGAGCAGGAAGATCGTCTGGATCAGGATGACGACGGTGACGGCGCGCGAAAGATGCGGGATCGTCAGGTAGATGAAGCGGTTGAAGAAGTTGGCGCCGTCCATTTCGGCTGCTTCCTTCTGCTCGCTGTCGAGGGACTGCAGAGCGGTCAGCAGGATCAGGGTCGCAAAAGGCAGCCACTGCCAGGCGACGATGATGATGACCGAGAAAAGCGGATATTGCGCGAACCAGTCGATCGGCTGAAGTCCGAAGAACTTGGCGATGTCGGCAAACACACCATAACCCGGATGCATGATCATGTTCTTCCAGATCAATGCAGCTACCGGCGGCATGACGAAGAAGGGCGAGATCACCAGGATGCGGACGATGCCCTGGCCGAAGATCGGCTGGTCGATCAGGAGCGCGATCGCGGTACCACCGATGACGGTGATGGCCAGCACGCCGAGAACCAGCAGCAACGTATTCCAGATCGACTGGAAGAAGGCCGGATCGGTGTAGAAATACTGATAATTGAAGAAGCCTGCGAACGATACATTCATCGGTGTCAGCAGGTTGTAGTTCTGGAAGGAGTAGTACAGCGTCATTGCGAGCGGTACGGCCATCCAGATCAGAAGAACGACGACGGAGGGCGCCATCATAAGGCGTGCCAACGTCCTGGTGTTCTGCGTTGCCATCTTAAAAAACCTCCCCGGAGCTTTGGCTCTCATTGCCGTCGTGGCGTCCTCATGGAACGTCAGCGCGGAAGCATGATCTTGTTTTTATAGGGTAGCTTGTGGATACGACGAGAGGCGCGGCTTCCGGTCGTTCTGGTTTCCGTCTGAGGCGGGCTGCCCGGCAAAGGCGCCGGACAACCCTTATCCTTGGGAGGAAATCCCTTACTTGATGTAGCCGGCGCGAGTCATGTCGCGGGTAGCCGTTGCCTGAGCAGCGGCAAGCGCGTCGTCGACCGTGGACTGGCCGGCGATGACAGCCGAGAAGAGCTGACCGACAGTGGTGCCGAGAGCCTGGAACTCAGGGATCGCGACGAACTGGCCACCGGTGTAAGGCACCGGCTTGACGGTCGGCTTGGTGATGTCGGCAGCGTCCATAGCAGCAAGCGTCGGAGCTGCGAAGGCTGCTTCCTTCTGGTAGTCCGCGTTCTTATAGAGCGAAGTGCGCGTGCCCGGAGGAACGTTTGCCCAGCCTTCCTTGGAAGCGACGAGAGCGGTGTATTCCTTGCTCGTTGCCCAGGAGATGAACTTCTGCGCGGCTTCAGCCTTCTGCGAGGATGCCGGAACGGCGAGGTTCCACGACCACAGCCAGTTGCCGTGGTTCTTCACGCCTTCCTTGGACGGGAAGATTGCGTAACCGACCTTGTCGGCAACCTTCGAGTCCTTCGGGTTCGATACGAAGGATGCGGCGACGGTCGCGTCGATCCACATGCCGCACTTGCCCTGCTGGAACAGCGTCAGGTTTTCGTTGAAACCGTTCGAAGAAGCACCGGCCGGGCCGGCTTCCTTCATCAGGTCGGCATAGAACTGCAGCGATGCCTTCCACTCCGGCTGATCGAACTGAGGCTTCCAATTCTCGTCGAACCAACGGCCGCCGAAGGAGTTGTTGAGCGCAGACACGAAGGCCATGTTTTCGCCCCAGCCGGCCTTGCCGCGAAGGCACATGCCCGAGACATCATTGTCGCGATCGGTGATCTTCTTCGCCGCATCAGCGATGAATTCCCAGGTCGGGCTTTCCGGCATCTTCAGGCCGGCTTTTTCGAACAGGTCCTTGCGGTACATGATCATGGCGGATTCGCCGTAGAACGGAGCCGCGTAGAGCTTGCTGTCGACAGACAGACCGCCGCGGATTGCCGGCAGAAGGTCGTCCATGTCATACTTGTCGCCGAGACCGTCGAGCGGCAGGAGCCACTTCTGCTTGGCCCAGATCGGGACTTCGTAATTGCCGATGGTGACGATGTCATACTGACCGCCGTTTGCGGCGATGTCGGTGGTGACGCGCTCGCGAAGAACGTTTTCTTCCAGCGTGACCCAGTTTACCTGGATGTCCGGGTTCGCCTTCGTGAACTCGGACGTGAGGCCCTGCATGCGGACCATGTCGCCGTTGTTGACGGTGGCGATTGTGAGGGTTTCAGCCGATGCGGCGGTGGCAACAAAAGCCATGGCCGAGCAGGCGCCCAGCAAAAAGGTCTTCAATGTCATATCTTCCTCCCGAGAAGATGATTGCGAGCATTCGCTTTGCTCGTGGGCAATTACTTATCAGGAGTTGACGGAAGTCAACACGGATTCGTCGCTGCACTGCGATTAAACCGTTTTAAGATATTGTATTTAAATGTAAAAATTTTTGCTCACAGGCGGAGCAACTGCTCAGCAGAAGCTTCGTCGGTAATGATACCGTTGATCAGCTTGCCGCGAAGCGCTGCCGCGATGGCCTTGATTTTGCGCTGTCCTTTCGCGATTCCAATCACCGCGCTCGTGTAGCGGGACGGGATCGGGACACTGGCGACACGCTCATTGACGGCATTCTCCAAAAGTCGCCCCTGCTGGTCGTAGACCCAGCCACAGATTTCGCCCGCCGCGCCACTTTCGACGAGGCTCTGCATTTCTTCGCGACCCAGAAAGCCATCGACACAGAGCGGGCCTTCGACGCCCAGTTCGCCGATGCCGACGAAGGTGGCGGCTGCCTCCGCGCCAAGCGCCAGAGTTGAGCGGACAAGTGCCTGATCGTGCAAAGTCTCACGCTCTTCCGCCGAGGAACAGAGAACGGGAAGCGGCATGGGAAAATGGCGGGCCTTGATGGCATCCGCCATCGAGAAGATGACGTTGTAGAATGCGGCCGATCCATCCGGGCCGATATTGCCGGTGAGCGAGACGATGCGATGCTGCGGGCATTCCATCGGCGGCAACTGATCGACCGCGGCCTTCAAGGTACGGCCTGTGCCGACCGCGAGCACGATCGGCTCCGGCCGTCTGAGCCATCGCTCGATCTCGGCGGCCGCAGCCTCGGCAATGCCGGTGGTCGATGATGATCCGGACGGGTCGCTCGGCACGACTTCCGCATGGCGCAGACCGTATTTTTCCTTCAGTCGTTCGGCCAGTTCCAGGCAGGCGGCGATCGGATGGTCGAGCCTGACCTTGATCAGGCGCTCGGCAACCGCGAGCGAGACGAGACGCTGCGCCGATTGCCGGGAAATGCCCATGGCGGCCGCTATTTCGTCCTGGGTTCGACCGGCGACGTAATAGAGCCAGCCAGCCCTCGCCGCATCATCCAGCCGTCCCTGGGTGTCAGACCGTTTTGCCATGGCAGAAATCTCCTCCTCCAATTTGCTGCCATTTTTTTCGACCGTCTGTCAAACAGTTGGCAAACATCAGGCAGCTGCATCCACGAAAAGCCGTGCGGGAGATTGTCAGCTCTCCGCTGCGGTTGCCGGTTCCGATGCGGCGAGCCGGAGCAGTTCCTTTGCCGCCGTCTCGTCGGTGATCAGCGTGTTGCAGCCGATACGGCGGATCGTGGCGCGGATGGCGACGGCGCGGTGGGAGCCGCCGGAGGAAAGGACGATATGTTTTGCCTTCTTCAACGTGTCGAGATCGACCGACATGACGCGTTCGTTCAAGGCGTGGTCGACGGAGCGGCCTTCCTCATCGAGGAAGTTGAACATCGTATCGCAGACGCAGCCGGCGGCGATGAGACGGTCCAGCTCTTTCTTCGAAATGAAGCCTTCCGAGAGCGAGGTGGAGTGCGGGCCGATGTCGCCGCAACTGACGACGGCGAGATCGAGATTCTCGGCAAGGTTGTAGATGGTGTCGAGGCCGCATTTGTCGATCAGGGCGCGTTTGGTGGCAACCGTATCGACGAGAAGAGGGGCGAGGAACATGTAGCATTCTGCGCCCAACTGCCCGGCAAAACGCCAGGTGAAATCGATCGGGTTCGTCTGGTGGACGGCGACGATGCCACCGAGCAGCGAGACGACCTTGACGTTGTTGTGGCGCGCGGGGCGGAAGCTGGAGAGCGAGGCCGTCATGGTACGGCCCCAGCCGACGCCGATGGTCATGTCATCCTGGATGACATCGGAGAGGAATTGCCCGAGCGCGAGGCCAACTGCACCTGCCAGCGCATCCGCGCTGCTGTTGCGCGGTGTCGGAACGACAACCGCTTCATCGAGCCCATAGGCCTTTTCCAGCTGGATTGCGAGTTCGACGCAGCTTTCGACGCCTTCCGAAATCCAAATCTGCACCTCGGAGCGCTTCATGGCCTCGTCGAGCATGCGAATGACGGTCGAGCGGCTGACGCCCAGTCGCTCTGCCACATCCTTCTGGGTGAGGCCCTGATTGTAATAAAGCCATGCAGCGCGAAGCCTCTGGGAGGTCGCATCGGAATAGGTCGTATGGCTCTCGCGTCTCAATCTTGCCAAGGGCGCTCAATCCTCCCGAAAAGCGGAATATTCAATTCCTGCGCGTCCGGTCATGATATCGTCTTCATTGGAACATATGTCAATTGAGAAGGACAAATGTCTTGACTTCTTTACCTTCCGCGGATGTTATCTAGATAACATGCCAGAGGAGCAAAATCGGTGCCTCCAGCACCGACAGCCATCAGTGAGGACCATTCGGATGACGTCAAAACTAGAGCAACTTCGTTCCATGACCACCGTCGTCGCCGACACCGGCGATATCGAAGCCGTTGCCCGCCTCAAGCCGGTCGATTGCACCACCAACCCTTCGATCGTTCTGAAGGCGATCGGCACGTCGATCTTTGCCGACAAGGTGAAGGAAGGCGTTGCCTGGGGCCGCAAACAGGGCGGCAATAATGAAGCGATTGCGGTTGCGGTTGCCGATCGTCTGGCGATCGATGTCGGTGCAGCACTTGCCGGCATCGTTCCGGGTCGCGTCTCGACCGAAGTCGACGCCGATCTTTCGTTTGACACGGAAGCCTCGATCAAGAAGGCACATGACATCATTGCTGCCTACAAGGCACGCGGTATCGAGCGCGAGCGTATCCTGATCAAGCTCGCCTCCACCTGGGAAGGTATCAAGGCCGCCGAAGTGCTGCAGGCCGAAGGTATCGATTGCAACCTGACGCTGCTGTTCTCCCACGCCCAGGCCGTCGCCTGCGCGGACGCCAAGGCATTCCTGATCTCGCCCTTCGTCGGCCGCATTCTCGACTGGTACAAAAAGTCGACGGGCCAGGACTACACGGCTGAGACCGATCCGGGCGTCGTTTCGGTTCGTTCGATCTATAACTACTACAAGGCAAACGGCATCTCCACGATCGTCATGGGCGCCTCCTTCCGCAACACGGGCGAGATCGAAGCGCTGGCCGGTTGCGACCGCCTGACGATTGCGCCGAACCTGCTCGACGAGCTGGACAAGGCCGAGGGTACGCTGGAGCGCAAGCTTTCGCCGGAGAAGTTCGAAGCCGTCGCGCCGATCAAGATGGACGAGAAGACCTTCCGCTGGATGCTGAACGAAGACCAGATGGCGGCCGAAAAGCTTTCGGACGGTATCCGCCTGTTCAACAAGGACCTGATTGCGCTGCGCAACCTTGTCAGCAAGGAACTGCAGCTCGCTGCCGCCTGATCATAGAACCACCGCCAGAATATAGAAAAGGCTCGCCGCGAGGCGGGCCTTTTTCATGGGCGAGTAGTCTTCCGGTTGTGAAAGCGACGGCGCTCCAGGACGCCGTAAAGTTGAACGCGATCAATTGCTTAATTAACTTAAACTTTATTAAAGGTGGATAGTCTTGCCGCAAAATTAGCCAAGCGGAGATATCCATGGTCGGTTTGCCTTTCGGCCACATGCAGTCCAACGCAGCCCTTGTCGAGGCGCTCAATCGCTCGCAGGCGATCATCGAGTTCGACCTCAAAGGCATCATTCTGACCGCCAACGAGAATTTCTGCCGGACGGTCGGATATTCGCTGTCCGAGATCGTCGGCAAGCACCATCGCATCTTCGTCGATCCGGCCGATGCGGCTTCGAAGGACTATGCGGATTTCTGGGCGGGATTGGCCAAGGGTAAGTTCGACCAGGGTAAATACAAGCGTTTCGGCAAGAGCGGTCGCGAGGTCTGGATCGAGGCTTCTTACAATCCGCTTTTCAAGGGCAACAAACCCTACAAGGTGGTGAAGATCGCCACGGACATCACGGCGTCACGCAAGGATGCGCTGGAAAACCGCGGCAAGCTGGCAGCGCTGTCGCGGGCGCAGGCGGTGATCGAGTTCACGCCGGAAGGCGAGATCATCACGGCGAACGAGAATTTCCTCAATGCGCTGGGCTATCAGCTGGGCGAGATCGTCGGGCGGAATCATTCGATGTTCTGCGAGCCGGATTATGCGCGCTCCGCTGAATACAAGCAATTCTGGCAGGAGCTTCGCGCAGGCCGGTTCTCCACCGGGCAGTTTACCCGGGTCAATAGACAGGGCGAGCCGATCTATATCCAGGCTTCCTACAATCCGATCATCGACGACAGCGGCCGCGTGCTCAAGGTGGTGAAGTTTGCGACGGATGTTTCCGAGCGCATGACTGTGGTGAAGGAACTGGGCGCCGGACTCGGCCGTCTTGCCGACTGCAATATCCGCCAGACGATCGACGTACCGTTCAGCTCCGAATTCGAACCGCTACGGCGGGACTTCAACGTTTCCATCGGCGCGTTCCAGGAGACGTTGATGGGTGTGCTGAGACAGACCGGCATGCTGAACGGCTCAAGCCAGGAGATGCATGAGGCTGCCGACCAGATGTCTGCCCGCACCAAGGAGCAGGCGGCATCGCTGGAGGAGGCCTCCGCGGCCTTGGAGCAGGTGACCTCGACCATTCGCGCATCGTCTGCCAACACCGTCGAGACGCGCAAGCTGGTGAAGAACGCATTGGAGGCTGCAACGGCTTCGTCCACCGTCGTCAAGGAAACCATCACGGCGATGAAGCGGATCGAGGATGCGTCGGGCGAGATCACCAAGATTATCGGCGTGATTGACGAGATCGCATTTCAGACCAATCTCCTGGCGCTCAATGCCGGCGTGGAGGCCGCACGGGCGGGTGAGGCGGGCAAGGGGTTTGCCGTCGTCGCGCAAGAAGTGCGCGAGCTTGCCCAGCGCTCTGCAACCGCCGCCAAGGAAATCAAGACGCTGATCGATAAGTCGGGCCGCGAAGTGACGGAAGGCGTGCGACTGGTGGACGAGACCGGCTCGGCGCTGCACGAAATCGAGACGTTTGTCGCGTCGATCGACAGCAATGTTCAGTCATTGGCGACGGCGGCGCAGGAACAGGCAACCGGCCTTTCGGAGATCAACAGCACGGTTTCGCAGCTCGACCGGATGACACAGCAGAATGCGGTCATGGTGGAAAAGACGACGACGATCAGCCGGTCACTGGCGGCGGGTGCCGCGCAACTTGTCGAACTGGTCAATCATTTCAAGCTGAACCGCCGCCAGCGCATCCGTGAACCGGACGCGGTGACCGGGCAGGCCGGTT
The DNA here is from genome assembly GCF_014201355.1 of Aliirhizobium wenxiniae. Taxonomy (GTDB): domain Bacteria; phylum Pseudomonadota; class Alphaproteobacteria; order Rhizobiales; family Rhizobiaceae; genus Neorhizobium; species Neorhizobium wenxiniae. The sequence continues at coordinate 1,408,329 of NZ_JACHEG010000001.1, read as the reverse complement.
CGAAGCAGGCGGCCTGACGGGACAACTGCAACACTGAAATATTTCGAAACAAATCTGCAATCAGCGAGATGATGTTCGCCGGTAAATTCAATCCCACAACAGGATTGGAGACACAGATGACTGATGCCTTTTACGCCTATTCGGGTTTGCTCAATGCTTCGGCCATGGTGTTGCTTCTGGCGATCATCGTGGCTTTCTATGTCAGCCTGACATTGGAGGCTTTCAAGAATGCCACGGAGACCCGTGTCGAAGCGACGGCGCTTCGGCGGGGTGGGGCCGGTATGGATTACCGGCCCGGCGTTTAAGCCTTTCAGGCTGCCTGGGCGACAGGAGCAGGGCTTCCCGGCTTCCTCAACAGCATGACGCCGACGGCTGCGAGCATGCACATGACGCCTGCGATCTGCAGGGCCGGCATGTAGGTTTCGAAGTCGCTGCGGATGTAGCCTGCGCCAAAGGCGGCGGTTGCGGCGCCGAGCTGATGGCCGGTGAAGACCCAGCCGAAAACCAGCCCAGCCTTTTCCCGGCCGAACTTTTCTGCGGCGAGCTTGACCGTCGGCGGTACCGTCGCGATCCAGTCGAGGCCGTAGAATACGGCGAAAGCCGAGAGTTCGTAGAAGGAGAAGCCCGAGAAGGACAGGTAGATCAGCGACAGGCCGCGCAGACCGTAATACCAGAAGAGCAGGACGCGGTTGTCGTAACGGTCGGAAAGCCAACCGGAGGCGACGGTGCCGAAGAAATCGAAGATGCCGAGCACGGCAAGGGTACCTGCAGCTGCGACCGAGGTCATGCCGAAATCGCCGCAGATGGAAATCCAGTGGGTCTGGATCAGGCCATTGGTAGAGAGGCCGCAGACGAAGAAGGAGCCGAAGAGCATCCAGAAGGTCGGGCTTGTCGATACGGACTTCAGGGTAACGAGCGGCGATATCAGCGTGGCGAGCAGCTTGTGGTCCTGCTTCGGTGGCTTCGAGACGACGGTTTCGCCATAGGCGGGCAGGCCGAGATCGGCGGGATGGTCTCGCATCAGCAAGAGGACGAGCAGCATGGCGGCGGTGATTGCTGCGGCTGTCAGGACCAGTGCCGTGCGCCAGCCATAAGCTTCACTAAGCGCTGCGAGCAACGGCAAAAACAGGAGCTGCCCGGTGGCATTGCTGGCGCTCAGCATGCCGACGACAAGGCCGCGGCGGTGCGAAAACCAGCGGGAGGCAACCGTGGCGCCCAGTACCATGGCGGTCATGCCGGTGCCGACGCCGATGACGATGCCCCAGAGCGCCACGAGCTGCCAGATTTCAGTCATGAACAGCGAAACGATAATGCCGAACAGGATCAGGCCTAGTGCCGTCGCGACGACCTGGCGGATGCCGAAGTGGTTCATGAAGGCAGCGGCAAAGGGGCCGAGCAGGCCGAAAAGGACGAGGCGGATGGCCATGGCGAAGGAAATGTCGGCGACATCCCAGCCGAATTCCTGGTGCAGAGGCTGGATCATTACGCCTGCCGAGCCCATGGCGCCGGCGGTTGCCAGCATTGTCAGGAAGGTGGTTGCGGCAACGACCCATCCATAATGGAGTTTTCTCGCCGCCATCCAGCCGGCAATGCCTGTCGATATCATTCGTGGTTCCCTTTGCTTGCTGCCGTGTGCAGCTGTTTATTGGGGTATTTGCCTGCATTTGCGGGTAGGTACCCGTATCTTGTTCAAAAAATCAGAGTTCCGCGAGCAAGTCCTGCAGCTGCCGTGCTTTTTCGTGTCCGAGGCGGGCCTCTATATCGTCCTGCACGCCATCCCAGAGGGGCGCGCCCTTTTCCAGTATATCACGGCCTTTCGGCGCGATGGTCAGCATCGCCTCGCGCTGATCCTCGCCGTGGCCGATGGCGATCAGTTCCAAACGCTCAAGCACCTTGGCGTTGCGGCCGACGGTGGAGCGATCGAGCTCCACCTTATGTGCAAGATCGGTCAGCGATACCGGCTCCATCCTGCGGATGTTTCTGAGCAGGCTGAACTGGCCGATATTGACGCCGAGCGGAGCCAGCGCCTCGTCATAATAGGACGAGACCTTGCGGGTCGCCTTGCGCAACAGGATGCAGTGGCATGTATCGTTGGACATCTTGATGCGTGTATATACCCGGATTGTCTCTCGCGCAAGCGGGTATATGCCCGCGACCTGATCAGGCCGCGGCGCGTGAGGCGAGCATTGTGCGAATGAAGGTGACGATGAAGGTTATCGTCATGAGCAGCACGATGGTGGGAGCGGGGGCGCTATCGAGGAAGAAGCTCAGATAGATGCCTCCAAGCGAGCAGCCTAGTGCGACCGCAACCGCTGTCAGCAGCATGGCGGTGAAGCGGCGTGTCAGCAGGAAGGCAATGGCGCCGGGGGCGATCAGGAGGGCCACCGAAAGGATGATGCCGATCGCCTTCAAGGCTCCGACGACCGTCAGCGACAAGACGGCAAGCAGGCCGTAATGTAGCAGGCGGGTCGGCAGGCCGATCGCCTTGGCATGCTGCTCGTCGAAGGCGTGCACCAAAAGGTCCTTGCGGAAGATGACGAGGAAGATGGTGGCTGCGATGGCGATGACCGTCGTCTCGATCAGGTCCTGCGGCAGGATGCCGAGCATGTCACCGAACAGGATGTGGTCGAGATGCACGTCGGCCTGGACGTTGACGTAAAGCACGAGGCCGAGGCCGAACATGCCGGAAAAGACGATGCCGAGAACTGTGTCTTCCTTGATGCGGCTGTTCTCCTTGAGGAAGCCCGTCATCAGCGCGCAGACCATGCCGGCGATGAAGGCTCCGATCGAGAAGGGGATCGCCAGCATATAGGCGATGACGACGCCCGGCAGGACGGCGTGGGAAACCGCGTCGCCCATCAGCGACCAGCCCTTGAGGATGAGGAAGCAGGAGAGGATCGCCATCGGCAGAGCGATCATCAGCGTCACGGCAAAGGCGGTGCGCATGAAATCGATCTGGAAGGGGAAGAGGAGGAGGTCGATCGTGTCGCTCATTTTGCACTCCCCGGGGCGGCTTCCTCCAGCGATGCCTTCACGCGGCGGCGGGCGGCGAGCATGCCGTGCTTGGGCGCGAAAACGAAGGCGATGAGGAAGATTGCCGTCTGCAGCACGACGATGATGCCGCCGGTTGCGCCATCGAGGAAGTAGGAGAGATAGGCACCGAGGAAGCTGGTGGCGGCACCGATGCCGAGCGCGAGCAGGATAACGCGCTGGAAGCGATCGGTGAGCAGATAGGCGGTCGCGCCCGGGGTGACGACCATGGCGATGACGAGGAAAGCGCCGACGGTCTGCATGGCCGCAACGGTGGATGCGGCGAGAAGAGCGAAGAACATCACCTTCAGCGCATCTGGCTTAAGGCCGATCGTGCGGGCGTGATTTTCATCGAAGAAGGCGACCATCAGATCCTTCCATTTCAAGGTCAGGACGACGAGGCTGACGGTGCCGATGATGACGAGCTGCAGCGTATCGCCGGGGCTGATGGCGAGCACATTGCCCATGACGATGGTCTGGATATCGACCGAGGTCGGTGACAGCGACACCATGAACAGGCCGAGCCCGAAGAAGGAGGTGAAGATCAGGCCGATGATGGCGTCTTCTTTGAGGCGTGTACGCTGGTTGAGGAACAGCATGGCAAGCGCTGCGAGGCCGCCGGACATGAAGGCGCCGATCGAGAAGGGCAGGCCGAGCATATAGGCACCTGCGACACCCGGAACGATCGAATGCGAGAGCGCATCGCCGATCAGCGACCAGCCTTTCAGCATCAGATAGGCGGACAGAAATCCGCAGACGCCACCGACCAAGGCGGAGACCCAGATGGCGTTCAGCATGTAGCCATAGGTGAAGGGTTCAAGAAGCGTCTGGAGCATCGACGCTGTCCTTTTTCTTTTTCCTCGCTTTGGTCTTCTCTGTGCCGTTGCCGTAGGTAACGAATGGGCGTTCGTCATCGGTGATGACCTTCACACGGCGCGGATCGGCATCGTCATGCAGGTCGGAACCGCCGAGGATGAAATGGCGCAGTACGCCGCCAAAGGCCTTTTCCAGATTGGCTTCGTTGAACGTGTCGGCCGTCTTGCCATAGGCGATGACCGTGCCTTTGACGAAAACGGTGCGGTCGCAGAAATCCGGCACGCTGCCGAGATTGTGGGTGGAGACCAGCATGACGCGGCCTTCGTCACGCAGTGCTTTCAAAAGCGCGATAATCTGCTCTTCGGTTGTGACATCGACGCCGGTAAAGGGTTCGTCAAGAAGGATGACCTGGCCTTCCTGGGCTAACGCACGGGCAAGGAAAACACGCTTGCGCTGGCCGCCGGAAAGCTCGCCGATCTGGCGTTTGCGGTATTCCAGCATGTTCACCCGCTTCAGCGCCTCGGTGACCATGTCGTGGTCGCGGCGCGACGGGATGCGGAGGAAATTCATGTGGCCGTAGCGGCCCATCATCACCACGTCCTCGACCAGAACCGGGAAATTCCAGTCGACCTCTTCGGACTGCGGCACATAGGCGACGAGGTTCTTTTTGAGCGCCTCGCGGGCGGGCATTCCGAGGATTTCGACGGAGCCTTCGGTTAGCCTGACGAAGCCCATGATGGCCTTGAAAAGCGTCGACTTGCCGGCGCCATTGACGCCGACAAGTGCGGTGATCGTGCCTTTCGGCACTTCGAAGCTCGCATGTTTCAGCGCGGTGTGGCCGTTGCGATAGGCGACGCTGACATTGTTGAGCGTGAGGCCGGTCGTTACCGGCTTGGTCTTGCCCATCCTCATTGCGCTAGACCTTTTGCGATGGTTTCGGAGGTGATGCGCAACAGATCGAGATAGGTCGGTACCGGGCCGTCAGCCTCGCTCAGCGAGTCTACGTAGAGAACTCCGCCATAGGTAGCGCCGGTTTCGGAGGCGACCTGTTTCGCCGGCTTGTCGGAGACGGTGCTTTCGGAAAAGATCACCTTCACCTCATGTTCGCGCATGGCATCTATTACGGCGCGCACCTGCTGCGGCGTGCCCTGGCTATCGGCATTGACCGGCCAGAGATAAAGCTCCTTCAGGCCGAAATCACGGGCGAGATAGGAAAACGCTCCTTCGCTGGTGACGAGCCAACGGTGATTTTCCGGCAGTTTGGCCAGTTCATCGCGGATAGGCTGAGCCTGTGCGCGGATTTTGTCGGTGTAGGCCCTGGCGTTGGCGGCATAGGTTTCTGCATTGGCCGGGTCGATCTCGGTCAGTCCCTTGCGGATATTCTCGACATAGATGACGGCGTTTTCCGGCGACATCCAGGAATGCGGGTTGGGCTTGCCCTGATAGGCGCCGCCGGCAATCGCCATGGGAGTGACACCATCGGAAACGGTGACGTTTTTCACATCTCCGAGGTTTTTGAGGAAGCGTTCGAACCAGAGTTCGAGGTTGAGACCGTTGCGCAGGACGAGATCGGCATCGCGGGCACGCAAGAGGTCGCGTGGTGTCGGCTGGTAATTGTGGATCTCGGCGCCGGGCTTGGTGATGCTTTCGACATCGGCCGCATCGCCTGCGACATTCTTCGCCATGTCGGCGATGATGGTGAAAGTGGTGACGACCTTGGGCTTTTCCCCAGCGGCAGCGGAAAAGGGCAGGGAGATCAGGCCGGCAAGGAGGCCGGTGCCGAGGCATGCAATTCTCAAAAACGACATAGATGATCCGTTATTGCTGTTGCAAATCATTCGCAATTTAATCTAACGGCAAAAATCCGCCTGTCAACGCTATTGCAAATCATTCGCAACAAGATCGGGAAATCCCGTTTTGGAACGGCGGCCTGACAAATCCGCTTAAAGTTTCTTCAATAAGATTGGGCGAATATGCCCCCATTGTTCCATGACTTGTATTGCGTGACTGGAGTTGTCCATGCCGGGTGTCGGTAAATGAAGATCCGGCTGTCGAAGAAATTCATCTTCCTCCTCAGCGGTGCGTTGGTTCTTTGTGGCGCGAGCGGCTCGGCAGCGGTGCTGATCGGAACCGACAAGATCCTCGGCCCATCCTATAAAGACATAAACGGCCTGACCTGTACGACGTTGCAGACGCAGAAGATGCGCCGCGACGGTAGTATATGGGTGCGCAAATATGTGACCAGCGACCAGGCCGGTGACGGAATTTCGCGGCTGAAGACGGCCTTGCGCGTGGCGCGGGCGGTGCAGGAGAAGGAAAAGGCCGGTCTCGTGCAGGTCGCGATGATCGACAGCGCCGGCCCCAAGGATACCGCGGACATGCGCGGCCGCGCGATTGCCGCGCAGGTCGTCTACATTCCAAACCCTGCCAAGATCCCTGCAGGTGGGCAGACCGAGAATTACTCCGCCTATTATCTCGATGGCGCACCGAGCGCCAGCGGCCATTTCTACGGCATGCGGGTCGATCTTCCGCTGGAGGATATCGAGCATCTGGAAACACATCTGACCGACAAGGCGGACTGTATCGACCCGTCCCTGCCAGAAGGCAGTGAGGCGGCCAAGGCAGAACTAAAGGCTTCCGGACACGGTGCACCTGCCGGTGGCAGTGAGAAACCTTCCGGCCACGGTGGCGCGCCGGCGACGGAAGGTGCCAGTGCCGAGGCTGAAGCCAAGGGCGAAGAGGTTGCCGCGGTTGAAAGCGGCGGCTTTCTGAGTTCGATTACCGGCATGGTTTTCGGCGCGAAGGAAGAGGTGACTGGCGGCCATGAGGCCGGTCAGGGGAACGAGAAGGCTGCTTCTGTGGCCAATGCGCCTGCCGGCGAAAGCCACGGTGCTCAGGCAGCCAAGTCCGACACTGCCGCTGCTGAAAAGCCTGCCGAAGAAAAGAGCTTTTTCGATCAGGCAAAGAGCAAGATCCTTGGCGGTTCTGCGGACGAACCAACTGCTTCTGAACAGAAGGAAGCCAAAGTCGATGCTGTGAACGAGGCCAAGCAGGCTTCGGAACCCGCGCGCGAGCCAAAAACAACTGCCGAGGGTGGCAAGGGCTGGTCGAAGTCGGATGCGGGTGATGAGGTTCACTCCGGAACTGCAACCGGCGGGGAAGATCAGCCGAGAGCCACCACGGAGGCGGCGCAAGCAGAAGCTCATGCGGGAGGGCCACAGTCTGCGGCTTCCGGTGCAAGCGCTGCTGACACAGCCGGTGCAGCATGGCTGGAAAAGTTCCGGGCGCAGCAGGCAGCGCCCGCGGCAGATGTCGCGCCGCCCGCGGATTGAATATCAGCTCAGCGAAGAGTGAATATGAGAAAAGGCGGCTTTTATAGCCGCCTTTTTTGTCGTTTCAGACCTGTCTGCCTGATCCTCAGTCCGCCTTGGCCTTGCGGGCCGGGAAGAGGATGACGTCGCGGATGGACGGAGCGTTGGTCAGGAGCATGACAAGGCGATCGACGCCGATGCCGAGGCCACCGGCCGGCGGCATGCCTTGGTCGATCGCGTCAAGGAACTCGTCGTCCAGCTGCTTGTCCTTCTCGCCGCGGGCGTGCGCCTGTTCTAGCTGCTCGACCATGCGCTTGCGCTGTTCTTCCGGATCGTTGAGTTCGGAGAACGCGTTGCCGACTTCCCAGGCGTTGCAATAGGTTTCGAAACGCTCGACGAGGCGCGGCTCGCCCGGAACTTCCTTGGCGAAGGGCGAAATGTCCTTCGGGAAGTGGGTAACGTGGCTCGGCTGGATCAGCGTGCCTTCGACCTTCTCTTCGAAGATGAAGGCAAGGCATTCGCCCCAGGTCCAGTCCTTCTCGACCTCGAAACCGGCAGCCTTGGCGGCAGCACGTGCTTCTTCGTCGGTCTTGATCGACAGGAAGTCGATGCCGGTCGCTTCCTTGACGGCGTCGGGCATCGGCACGCGCTTGAACGGACCCTTGAAGGAGATCTGCTTGTCGCCGAAGGTGACCTCAGGCGTGCCATGGATCGAGACGGCCAGCGTTTCGAACAGCCGCTCGACGAGGTCCATTACGTCCTCGTAATCGGCGTAGGCCCAGTAGCATTCCATCATCGTGAATTCAGGATTGTGCCGGGTAGAGACGCCTTCGTTGCGGAAGTTGCGGTTGATCTCGAACACCTTGTCGGACAGGCCGGAGACCAGCGTGCGCTTCAGGAACAGTTCCGGCGCGATGCGCAGGTACATGTCCATCTTCAGCGTGTTGTGGAAGGTCTTGAACGGATCGGCGGTGGCGCCGCCATAAACCGTCTGCAGCATCGGGGTTTCGACTTCCAGGAAGCCGTCGTTTTCCATGAAGTGGCGGATGCCGGAAACGATCTTCGAGCGCTGCTGGAAGCGCAGTTTCGACTCTTCGTTGCTCATGATGTCGAGGTGGCGCTTGCGATAGCGGATTTCGACGTCGGCAATGCCGTTCCACTTTTCCGGCATCGGCAGGAGCGCCTTTGTCAGCATGATGATTTCCTGCGCATTGATCGACAACTCGCCGCGCTTGGTGCGGCGCACCGTGCCGGTGACGCCGATAATGTCGCCGAGATCGATCAGCGGCAGCATGTTGCGCGCTTCTTCCGGAGTGACATCCTTGTGGGAGAAGATCTGGATCTTGCCGGAGGCATCATGGATATCCATGAACATGCCGGAATTGCGAGAGGAGTAGACACGGCCGGCAACGGTGACGACGTCCTGGGTTTCCGTATCCGGCTCCAGCGCCTCGTATTTCGCAGCCAGTTCCGCATTGGTCATGGTGCGGTGGAAATGCGCCGGATAGACGTCGCCGATGGTTTCGCGCAGCTTGGCAAGCTTTTGCGCGCGCACTTCGGTGACGTCGGAGGAGAGGGCGGTTTCGGTCTTTGTGGTGTCGGTCATCGTGTTCGCCTTTTTCGGCTCGTTGTTCTGTTATGCCGGCGCGGCTGGCTCGGCCTAACCCTCCCCTTGTGGGGAGGGGGCGCGTCGCGAATTCCTTATTTCCCGTCGCCCACCATCGATGCCACGACGGTTGCGGCGATCTTCAGGCGCTGGCGCACGACCGAGCGGCCGAGGATGGCCATCGAGTCGAACAGCGGCAGCGAGCGCGACGAGCCGGACATGGCGATGAAGAGCGGCGGGGTGACGACGCGGAGTTTCTTTTCCAGCTTGTCGGCCACGGCGCGCAGTTCGGCGTCGATCGCCTCGACGTTCCACTCGACCATCTTTTCGATGTCGGCCTGGACCGTGTTGATGATCGCAAGCGTATCTTCCGGCGACGTCTTCAGGCCCGCGAAAGATGCCGGCGTCAGGCCGACATCGGCGGCGAGCAGGAAGCCTGCAAGGTTCGGCAGGTCGCCGAGCTTGGTGATGCGGCTCTGCGAATGCAGAAGGCCCTGGTTCAGGCGGTCGTTTTCCATTGCCCATTCGAGTGTGCGGGCAACGAATTCCTGCGGCGTCAGCTTTTCGCGCAGCCAGCGGCCGTTCAGCCATTCGAGCTTCTGCAGGTCGAAGATGGCGCCGGCCTTGGAGAGTGCGTCCGGCTCGAACTTTGCCGTCAGCTCTTCCATGGTCAGCAGTTCCTCGCCTTCGGCGATCTGCACGAAGAACAGGCCCAAGAAGTTCATCAGGGCTTCAGGCAGGTAACCGAGTGCGGAATAGTAGCTGATCGAGGTCGGGTTCTTGCGCTTCGACAGCTTGGACTTGTCGGCATTCCTCATCAGGGAGAGGTGCATCCAGACCGGAGCTTCCCAACCGAAATAACGGTAGAGCAGGATGTGCTTCGGCACCGATGCCAGCCACTCCTCGCCGCGGGCGACGTGGGTGATCTTCATCAGGTGGTCGTCGATGACGTTTGCCATGTGATAGGTCGGCATGCCGTCGCCCTTGATGAGGACCTGCATGTCAACAGAATCCCACGGGATCGACACATCGCCGTAAACGGCGTCGTTGAAGTCGCAGAAACCCTCGGTCGGGATTTTCATGCGCACGACGGAGCTTTCGCCGGCTGCCATCTTGGACGTGACTTCTTCGGCCGTCAGATGCAGGCAGAGACCGTCGTATTTCGGCGGCTTGCCGGCGGCGCGCTGGCCTTCGCGCATCTGCTCGAGCCGTTCGGGCGTGCAGAAGCAGCGGAAGGCATGGCCCTTGTCGAGTAGGTCCTGCGCGTAAGGCTGGTACATGTCCTTGCGCTCGGACTGGCGGTAAGGACCGTACGGGCCGCCGACATCCGGGCCTTCCGACCATTTCAGACCCGTCCATTTCAGCGCATCCAGAACCCGCTGTTCGAATTCGAGCGTCGAACGGGTGGCATCGGTATCCTCGATGCGCAGGATGAACTCGCCGCCGTTCTTCTTTGCGAATAGGTAGTTGAAAAGGGCGATATAGGCGGTGCCGACATGCGGCTCGCCGGTGGGCGAGGGAGCGATGCGGACGCGTGGGGTCGGGTTGATCATTGTGCTGCTCTATTTCGCGGCGCAACCGAATGCGCCAAGCCTGTTCCGGGAATAGGGATTGGGGCAGGCTTAGGCCATATTCAGGCGAAAGCGTCAAGGTTTTTAGGCCCAACGGCCCTAGCAGGATCTTACCGGTGTCAGCCGACTGGCCAGATGTAGAGCAAGGCCGGAATGCTGACGAGGATGATGAGGAAGGACAGGGGCAGGCCGAGGCGCGGATAATCGGAGAATTTGTAGCCGCCCGGACCGAAGACCAGCGTGTTGCACTGATGGCCGACGGGGGTGAGGAAATCGCAGCCGGCGCCGATCGCAACTGCCATCAGGAACGCTTCCGGTTTGAAACCGAGATTGGTGGCGAAGCTGGCTGCGATCGGGCCCATGACGAGCACGGTCGCGGCATTGTTGAGGAAGGGGGTAACGGCCATGGCGGTTACGAGAATGAGGCCAAGGGCACCCCAGGCAGGCAGGGTTGCCGCGACCTCGCCGAGCCAGCCGGCGATCAGGTCACTGCCGCCTGTGGTGCGCAGGCTGTCTGAGACGGGGATGAGGGCTGCCAGCATGACGAGGATCGGGCCGTCTACCGACTTGTAGAAATCGGTGAGCGGTATGCAGCGGAAGACGACCATGCCGAGGGCTGCTGCGAAAAAGGCGACAGGCACCGGGGCGAAGCCGACTGCGGTGGCGGCCATGGCGAGCGCAAGGATGATGAGCGGGATGAAGGCGCGGCGACGGGTGCCGAGCAATACCTCCCGCTGGGCCAGCGGCAGGAGGGAAAAATCCTGCATGATGGTCGGCATGGTCTTTCGCGAGCCCTGCAGCACGATCACATCACCGGCTGCAAGCGTCAGGCTGCCGAGGCGCTCTTTCAGGCGTTCCCCGTGGCGGCTGATCGCCAGAAGATTGACGCCGCGGGTATAGGAGAGTGCCAGTTCCTTGGCGGACAGGCCCTTGAGCGGCGATTCCTGGCTGATGATCGCCTCGATCGAGATGATGTCGCCCTGTGCCTGTTCGCCGGTCAGCGGCTTGCCGGACAGTTGCAGCTTTGCCGAGGAAACGATGCGGTCGAGCGCCTTGGACGGGCCTTCGAGCAGGACGATGTCATTTTCCCGCAAGCTCAGGTCCGGGAACGGCGCCATGCGGGCAGTGCCGCGCAGCACGGCATTGGCAATCACTTCGCCATCGCCAAGTTTCAGCAGTTCGCCCAACCGCTTTTCAAGCACGGTCGATTGCGCCGTCACCATCACTTCCGATGTGTAGTTCTTGATCTCGACGGCTTCTTCGATCGAGTGGTTTTCCTTTGTGCGGCTCGGCACCAGCCAATGGAAGAACAGAAGAAAGGTTATGCCGACCACGCAGAGGATGACGCCCATCGGGGTGAAATCGAACATGGTGAAGGACTGGCCGGTCAGTTCTTCGCGGATGCGTGAGACGACGATATTGGGCGAGGTGCCGATCTGGGTCATCAGCCCGCCGAGCAGTGCCGAAAAAGCCATCGGCATCAGGTATTTCGACGGCGAGGCACCGGATTTTTTGGCGAACTGGAAGGCGACCGGCATCATGATGGCCAGCGCGCCGATATTCTTGATGAAGGCGGAGAGAACCGCCACGACGATCATCAACAACGCGAGCTGGGTGTGCAGCGTGTCGAGATTGGGGAAGAACTTCTTGATAGCCAGATCGACGATACCGGAGCGCGCGACACCCGCCGAGACGACCAGCGCCGAGCCGACGATGATGACGATGTCGTCGGAAAAGCCGGAAAATGCCTGGTCGGTCGGCACAACACCGAGCGCCACGGCCAGAACCAGCGCACAACAGGCCACCACATCATAGCGAAACCGATCCCAGATGAATACGGCCATCATCGCGGCGATGACGGCGAAAGCGAGGATCTGCTGGGTTGTCATGCGGCTCCGGGGGTATGCGTGCGGCGAGGTGGGCGGTTTCGAGTGACGCAATAATGCCCGAGAGGCCGGATCGTTTCAAACGCCGATACGGGATATCGCCAATTTGTACAATTCTACTGCGAATTGGGTCGGCTCGTCAGAACGAGGGCATTTTTCAAGTAAAAGTTGATTGTTCTACTCATGAAATCAGCGTAGGTCCGCAACCGGGAGGAGATCTGATGCAACGGACACACAGAGGACACCCATGAGACCGATCGTATTTTCCGCTTTTGCCCTTGCGCTTGGTGCATCCACCGCGTTTGCCACCGACTATCCGGCAACGATCACCGATGTCGCTGGCCGCACCGTGACGATCGCCAAGAAGCCCGAACGGATCATCCTGCAGGATGGGCGTGACATGCTGACCGTTGCATTGCTTGATCGTGACAACCCCTATGCGCGTGTCGTCGGCTGGAGCTCCAATTTCGTCAAGTCCGATCCGGGTACTGCCAAACTCATGGAAGGCGCCTTCGGCAAGGCTCCGCCAATCATGAGCCTGTCGGAAGATGGAGAAACCGATCTGGAAGCGGTCATCGCCGCCAAGCCTGACGTTGTCGTTGCCCAGCTGAGGGCGCAGAAGTCATTCAAGGAAGGCGGTATTGAGGACAAGCTGAAGGCGCTCGATATTCCGGTCGTCTATCTCGACGTGATGGAAGAGCCGGTCGACCATACGATGGAAAGCGTCGAAGTGCTCGGCAAGGTGATGGATCGCGAGAAGGAAGCTGCAGAATACGTTTCCTTCTACAAACAGCATCTCGGCCACCTGAACGAGGTTATCGCCAAGCAGACAGTGTTTCCGAATGTCTTCGTCGAAGCCAAGGCCGGCAACAAGGGTGATGGTTGCTGCTTTACCCATGGTGATACCGGTTTCGGCAAGCTCGTCGCCTCGCTGAAGGGCAACAATATCGGCTCCAAGCTGCTGCCGGGCCAGACGGGCACCGTGTCGCTCGAAGCGCTGCTCGGCTCCAACCCGCCGGATGTTTACATCATGTCCGGTTCGCAGTGGACAAACCCGGAAAATTCCGCGGCTCCATTCGGCTACAATGTCACGCCGCAGCAGGTTTCGGCAGCACTCGGCAAGCTGGAGCGGCGTGACGGCTTTGCCGCGATGAAGGCGGTGCAGGATGGCCGCGTCTACGGTCTCTACCACCAGTTCTACAACCATCCGTATAACATTGTCGGCCTCGAATACATGGCGACCTTCATGTATCCGGAAGCCTTCAAGGATCTCGATCCCGCCGCCACCTATGCGAGCCTGATCAAGAGCTTCACCAAGATCCCCGATGCACCTGTCGTGCTCGGCGCCTCGGCACCGGTAACGCAGTAGGCTTTTTTGAAGCAGTTTCGCCTTTCCTCGAAATGCGGAACTGCTCCATCCATTTGTTTCCACGCAATTCCGGTTCCTGCATTTGTTGGAATTGCGCCTATGTATCGGAGCATCATGTGAGCATTGCCGAACACAATCCGCCAGCGCTGTTGGCGGATGCGGAGCGCGCCTATCATAGCAAGATCCGCGTGAAAGTGATGATGCTGATCGTTCTTGCCGTGGCGCTTTGCGCCGCCGCAGTGATCGATATCTGCGTCGGGTCTTCCGGTCTCTCGCCGAGTGACGTGCTGGCCGCGATTTTTCAGCCGGAGAGTGTCAGCCGAGGCGTGCGTGCGATCGTCGTCGACGTGCGGCTACCCTATTCGCTGATGGCCCTGCTTGTCGGCGCGTCGCTGTCGCTTGCCGGTGCCGAGATGCAGACCATTCTCGACAACCCGCTGGCAAGCCCGTTTACGCTCGGCGTGTCGTCTGCGGCATCCTTCGGCGCGGCGCTTGCCATCGTGCTGCAGCTCGGCGTTCCCGGCCTGCCGGCCGAGTGGTTCATTCCTGCCAACGCCTTCATATTCGCCTTCGGCTCCGTCCTTTTGCTGCAGGCGCTCTCCGGCCTGCGTGGTGCAGGGGTCGAGACGCTTGTACTGTTCGGCATTGCGCTGGTTTTCATCTTCAACGCGCTGGTGGCGATCATGCAGTTCGTCGCTTCGGCCGAGGCGCTGCAGCAACTGGTTTTCTGGAGCATGGGTAGCCTCACCCGCTCGACCTGGACGAAGCTTCAGATCATGGCATTGGTCATGGCTTGTGTCGTACCGTTTTCAATGGCTGCCTGCTGGAAGCTGACGGCATTGAGGCTTGGCGAGGATCGGGCGCGTTCGTTCGGTATCGACGTGACGCGGTTGCGGTTCTTCTCGCTTCTGCGCGTCAGTATTCTTGCCGCGACCTCCGTTTCCTTCGTCGGCACGATCGGGTTCATCGGGCTTGTCGGCCCTCATATTGCCCGGCTTCTAGTCGGCGAGGATCATCGGTTCTTCCTGCCGGCAAGCATGCTTTGCGGCGCGCTGGTCATGGCGCTGGCATCGGCTGCCAGCAAGATCATCGTGCCGGGCGTGCTGATCCCGGTCGGCATCGTCACGTCGCTGATCGGCGTGCCGTTCTTCCTTGCCCTGATTTTCAGCACGAAGGGGAAGGCTTGATGCTTTCGGTCGAAAAACTCTCCGCCGGTTACGGTAAAAAGCCGGTTCTGACGGATGTCGACATTTCTGCAATGCCTTCAGGGACGATCACGGCGTTTCTCGGCCAGAACGGAGCCGGCAAGTCGACGCTGCTGCGTTCGCTGGCGGGCCTTCACAAGGCGGGCGGCGTGCTGCATCTGGATGGTGTCGACATCACGCGGCAATCGCCGGCGCAGCGCGCTCGGGCGATCACCTACATGCCGCAATCCCTGCCGCAGCGGGTAGCGCTGACGGTGCTGGAGGCAACGATCGGGGCTTTGCGCGCTTCCTCGCGCGATCCGGATGCGGTCAAACGCTCGCTTGCCGTTCTTGATCGGCTCGGCATCAGCAATCTTGCCATGGCGCAGCTCGACTCGCTTTCCGGGGGCCAGCGGCAGCTTGCTAGCCTTGCGCAGGCGCTGGTGCGCAAGCCGCGGGTGCTGCTGCTCGACGAGCCGACCTCGGCGCTCGATGTTGCCCACCAGATCCGCGTCATGCGCACGATCCGCGAGATTACCGAGGAACAGGGGATCATCTCGATCGCAGTACTGCACGACCTCGGTCTCGCCTGCCGCTGGTGTGACCGGCTGGTGCTTCTGTCGGGCGGTCGCGTTGTCTCCGATGGTGAGCCGCAACACGCTCTGACGCCGGATGTCCTCAATCAGGTCTACGGAGTTACCGGCCGCATCGAGCGCTGTTCGCGCGGATTTATCCAGGTGCTGATCGACGAAGTGGCATGAGTGATGGACAAGCCGGATGCGCGTATTAAGCTGGCGCTCATCTGCACTGCCTTCAGGAGTTTTCCATGACCGATATTCTTTCCATTCCCGTCAAGCGCACTGACGGGAGCGATACAACGCTTGCCAGCTACAACGGGCAGGTCATGCTGGTCGTAAACGTCGCTTCAAAATGCGGGCTGACCAAGCAGTATGAAGGTCTGGAAAAGCTCTATGAAGACAAGAAGGACAAGGGGTTTGTCATCGCGGCCTTCCCGGCCAACAATTTCAAGGGCCAGGAGCCTGGCACGGATGCCGAAATCGTTGAATTCTGCCAGCTGACCTATGACGTGAAATTCCCGATCTTTTCGAAGATTTCGGTGAAGGGCGATGACAAGCATCCGCTCTACAAGGCGCTGACCGGTTCGGGCATTGCGACGACCGGAGACGGCCCGATGAAGGAAAGGCTGAGAGGTCATGGCATGGAGGTTGCCGATGACGCAGAGATCGTCTGGAACTTCGAGAAATTCCTGATCGGCCGTAATGGCAAGGTTGTGGCTCGTTTTGCGCCGGATGTGACTGCCGATGACAGCCGGTTGGTCGAGGCTCTCGATCGCGAACTGGCAAAGTAACCGGGAATAAAAAAGGGCGCCTCAGGCGCCCTTTCTGTGAGATCAATGCAGCTTCTCGCCGCCGCCCCTGGCCTTGTTTTTGGCCTTGGCGTTTCTGGACCACATGTTGAGCATCTCGACCAGGGCCGAGAAGGCCATGGCGGCGTAGATGTAGCCCTTCGGCACGTGGACGCCGAAACCTTCGGCAATCAGCGTCGCACCGATCATCAGCAGGAAGCCGAGTGCCAGCATGACGATGGTCGGGTTGCGCTCGATGAAATTGGCGAGCGGGGTGGCTGCCAGCAGCATGACGGTGACGGCTGCGACGACCGCGACGATCATGATCGGCAGGTGTGGCGTCATGCCGACCGCCGTGATGATACTGTCGATCGAGAAGACGAGGTCGAGGATGAGGATCTGCACGATTGCCGCGCTGAAGCTCATCTGCAGGACTTCCGAACCTGCGCCGACCATGTCTTCCTTGTGATCGATGACATCCACCGAATGGTGGATTTCCTTCGTTGCCTTGTAGACGAGGAACAGGCCACCGGCGATGAGGATCAGGTCCTTCCAGGAGAAGGGCTGGCCGAAAAGCTCGAAAAGCGGATTGGTCAGCTGAACGATCCAGGCGATCGTACCGAGCAGGCCAAGGCGCATGATAAGGGCCAGGCCGATACCGATCTTGCGTGCCTTTTCGCGATGCTCAGGCGGCAGCTTGTTGGTCAGGATGGAAATGAAGATCAGGTTATCGATGCCGAGCACGACTTCCATGACCACTAGTGTTACGAGCGCTACCCAGGCCCCCGGGTCTGCTAAGAGCGCTGCAATGTCCATCCATGTCTCCTGTTTTCAATCAAAGGCGGTAAATGCCCGCCGCATTTGGGGGCTTTCAGCCTAAAAACAAGAGGAGGTTGCGTCTGAGAGGCGACAATTTGCCCCGTTCATACGGACTTGGCGATCACGGATTTGTTATCTGATGCATAAGCTGCCATGAAAACGCGGATGGCGCCGCGTATAACGCGTTCTATCTCCTGTCGCGACGGTGGCTCTGCCATAGTGCCGAACAGGCGGAATTTGAAGAAGCTGCCGCTGACGAGATCGAGAAACTGACCGGCGGCGAGATCGAGGTCGTCGATCTCCAGCGTGCCGGCGGCGACGCCCTGACCCAGATAATCGTGCAGAACCGTTCTCAGGTTCTGTGGGCCGCGGAAAAAACGGGAACAGAGATCGGGCATGCGTTCACGAACACCGAGCACCGTGCGCATCGCGGTGACGACCTTTCCGTCGGTCATGTGTTCGAGAAAGGTGACGCCGAATTCGTAAAGACCCTTTTCGATATTCTCGCTTTTGGCAAGCACAGTCCTCATGGAGCCGAGAAAGGCTTCACGTTCCATCTCGACCATCGCGACGAACAGGTCTTCCTTATTGGCAAAATAGACATAGATCGTCCCTTTTGAGACACCTGCCTCACGGGTAATGTCGTTCATGCTTGCCGCATCAAAACCCATACGCATGAATACACGCTTGGCACCGTCAAGGATCTGCTCGCGCTTTACGGGATCCTCGCCTGCCGCAAAACGGCCGGAGACCTTCACGTTTTCCTTAAGCGAGACCTTTTTTAACCCTTTCGGCGTCATTTTTTCCATTTCCAACTTTTTTCGAACCGAGCGGTTCGATCTGGACTTGATATGTGGCAAGGAAGGCTCTATGTCAACACTCCGAACTGATCGGTTCGATTGGTTTCAACCTCCTTCAACGACGGTTATACTCCATGACGGCTTCTAAAAATGCCGGCGCTCTGCGCACAGTAAAAAGCGATGACATCGACGTGAGCAAGACGCAGGAGCAGGGCGACGCAAGCCCTGCTGCGGCTGAGGCCAGTCCGGCTGCGCCCGCACAGTCGCAGGCGCCGGCCCAGACGGCAGAGGCACCGAAGAAAAAGAAGCGCGGTGTCGTGCTTCCGGTTGTCGTGCTTGCGCTTCTCGCAGGTGGTGCGTGGTATGGCTATGAATGGTGGACCAACGGCCGTTTCATGGTGTCGACCGATGACGCCTATATCGAAGGCGACATCGCCACGATTTCTCCCAAGGTCACGGCTTTCGTTGCCAAGGTGAATGTGGTTGCCAACCAACAGGTGAAGGCCGGCGACGTGCTGGCCACGCTTGATAATGGTGACTATCAGAACGCGCTCGATCAGGCCAACGCGGCGATCGAGACCGAAAAGCTGTCACTCTCGCGCATCGATGCGCAGGTCGAAGGCGCTGAAGCCAGCCTTGCACAGGCGCAGGCATCAAAGGTTGCGCTCGAGGCTGCCGTTCGCGGCGCCGAAATCACCCAGAAGCGCCAGCAGGAACTTGCCACCAAGTCGGTCGGCACCGCTGCCGATCTCGATAGCGCCAATGTGGCTCTTGATCAGGCTCATGCCAATCTTGTCGGTGGCGAGGCGGCGATCAAGTCAGCCCAGGCGAATATCACCATCCTCGAAGCGCAGCGCAATGAAGCGGAAAGCTCTGTCCGAACGCTGGAACTGCAGCGTGACAAGGCGGCCCGCGATCTCTCGTTCACGGTGCTCAAGGCTCCTTATGACGGCGTTGTCGGCAACCGCTCGGTACAGGAAGGCGATCTCGTTTCGCCCGGCCAGCGGCTGATGGCGCTGGTGCCCACCCGCCAGCTCTATATCGATGCCAACTTCAAGGAGACCCAGATCCAGCATCTGGAGCCGGGCTCCAAGGTTAAGGTGCATGTCGATGCCTATGGCGACGACCCGATCACCGGCACGGTGGAATCGATCTCGCCGGCTTCCGGTTCGGTCTTCTCGCTGCTGCCGCCGGAAAACGCGACGGGCAACTTCACCAAGATCATCCAGCGCGTTCCGGTTCGTATCGCACTGCCGCAGGATGCTCTCGACACGGGTCGCCTGCGGGCGGGCCTGAGTGTCGTGGTCGATGTCGATACGCGCACCGCGCCGAAGAACTAATCGCCGCTTGTCCGGCTCCTCGTCAAACAGGCCCTGACCGAAGGGCGGAGGTGGTCCCATGGCTGGGAGCGCAACAACAACTGCAGGATCAGTGCCGGCCGCTTCCATGCCGGCAGACGAGCCAATGGATCGGAGAAAGCTGATCGCTTTCTTCGCCATGGTTCTCGGCATGTTCATGTCGATCCTCGATATCCAGATCGTCTCGGCTTCGCTGTCGGAAATCCAGGCCGGACTTTCCGCCGGTTCGGACGAGATCGGCTGGGTGCAGACATCCTATCTGATCGCGGAAGTGATCATGATCCCGCTGTCGGGCACGCTCGCGCGGATCATATCGACACGCTATCTCTTCGCTGCTTCTGCTGCAGGTTTCACGATTGCGAGCGCGCTCTGCGCCACGGCGACGAATATCGACCAGATGATCGTCTACCGCGCCATTCAGGGTTTTATCGGCGGCGGCATGATCCCCTCGGTATTCGCCGCTGCCTTCACCATATTCCCGCCCTCGAAGCGGGCCATCGTCTCTCCGATCATCGGGCTTATCGCGACGCTTGCGCCGACCATCGGTCCGACCGTCGGCGGGTATCTTTCGCATGCGTTTTCCTGGCACTGGCTGTTTCTGGTCAATATCGTCCCGGGCATCATCGTCACGATCGTCGCGTGGAACTTCATCGACTTCGACAAGCCGGAGCTTTCGCTTTTCAAGAAGTTCGACTGGTGGGGCCTCTTTTCCATGGGCGTGTTCCTCGGGGCACTGGAATATGTGCTCGAAGAGGGCAATTCCAACGACTGGTTCAATGACCACCTGATCGTCATCGGCGCGATCGCTTCGGCTGTCGGCGCCATGGTGTTCTTCTATCGGGCATTCACGGTTGAGTTCCCGGTCGTGGACCTGACAGCTTTTGCAAACCGAAACTTCGCGCTCGGCTCGATCTTCTCTTTCGTGATGGGGATCGGGCTGTACGGGCTGACTTATATCTATCCGGTCTATCTGAGCCGCGTTCGCGACTATGACAGCCTGATGATCGGCGAGACGATGTTCGTCTCCGGTCTGGCGATGTTCTTCACCGCGCCGATCGCCGGCAAGCTGTCGACGATCATGGATCTGAGAGCGATGATGGTGCTGGGCTTCGTCAGCTTCGGTGCCGGTACCTACATCATGACCGGGATCACCGTGGACTGGGACTTTTACGAGCTGTTCATTCCGCAGATTCTGCGCGGTTTCGGCCTGATGATGTGCATGGTGCCGATTAACAATATCGCGCTCGGCACGCTGCCGCCCGCCCGTATTCGCGGGGCGTCGGGCCTGTTCAACCTGACGCGTAACCTCGGTGGCGCCGTGGGGCTGGCTATCATCAGCACCGTGCTCTCCAATCGTCAGGACGTGCATTACGAGCGGCTTCGCGAACATCTCGACTGGGGCAACCCGACCGCTGTCGACCAGTTGAACAGCATGACCTCCAATCTCAACGCAGCCGGGCTGGACGGTGCCACCGGCGCGATCCGGCAGATGGTCAATCTCGTTACGCAGCAGGCCGTCGTCATGTCATTCAGCGACGTCTTCCTGATCCTCACCGTATTGTTCGGGCTGATGGTGCTGGGTGTCGCGATGATCGAAAAACCTTCGCCGCAGATCACAGGGCGAAGTGGCGGCGGTCACTGATCGTCTCAGGAATTTCAGGAAACCACCGCCGAAAGGGGCTATCGCCATGCAGCGATGGCCCCTTTTCAATCGCATGTGCGAGACGCGACGATTTTCTGATTTACGTACCTCAGAAACTGCGATAGGACGCTTCACGGAGGAATTCATGAAGCCCACCGTCCATGATATCGCGCGTAGCGCAGGCGTCAGCCTAGCGACGGTCGATCGCGTTCTCAATGGTCGGCCCGGTGTGAGGCACGTTACTCGCGAGCGTGTCGAGCAGGCGATCTCCAGTCTCGGTTACGTGCGCGATGTGGCGGCGGCCAATCTGGCCAAGGGACGGACCTATTCCTTCGTCTTCGTGCTGCCGAATTACGACAATTCCTTCATGATCGGGATTCGCGACGAGGTGCATGCCGCAATCTCGCGGTCCGGCGCGGAACGCACCCAAATTCGTATCGTGGAAGTTCCGCCATTCGATGCCGCCGCATTGGCAGACGCGCTCAATCATATCGTTCCCGACAGGCCTGATGGCGTTGCCTTCGTCGCCGTCGAGGGGCTCGAAGTGCATGCCGCAGTGGCAGGGCTGAAGGACGCCGGCATTGCGGTTGTCACTCTGGTATCCGATCTTCCCGGATCTGAACGGGACCATTTCGCCGGTATCGACAATCATGCGGCGGGACGCACGGCCGCCAATTTGCTCGGCCGGTTCACCGGTGGGCGCGACGGCAGGATCGCCGTCATTGCCGGGTCCATGCTGGTGCGCGACCACCGTGAACGGCTGGAAGGGTTCCTGGCGGTCATGGGCGAGAGTTTTGCGCGGCTCGACGTATTGCCGGTGATGGAAGCGCGGGATAATCCGGCGCTTACGGCCGAAGTCGTTTCGGCAGCGTTGGGGCGTTATCCTGATATTATCGGCCTTTACAGCCTTGGCGCAGGTAATCGCGGGATGTTGCATGCGCTGCGCGAGGTCGCCCGCGAGGCGCGGCCTGTGGTCGTTGCGCATGAGTTGACCGCAACGACGCGTGCAGCACTTTCTCATGATCTCATTGATGCCGTGCTCAACCAGGATGCCGGCCACGAGGTTCGCAGCGCGATCCGCGTGCTGAAGGGCAAGGTTGAGGGCCTGTCGGTGATTGCCGCGCAGGAGCGTATCCGTATCGACATATTCCTGAAGGACAACATGCCCTGAAGGCTGGATGAAAGGACAATACATGTATCTCGGTCTCGATCTCGGCACCTCCGGCGTCAAAGCGATGCTGATCGACGGCGACCAGACGATCATCGGCTCGGCGAGCGGTGCGCTTGAGGTTTCGCGCCCGCATTCCGGCTGGTCGGAACAGGATCCGGCGCATTGGGTTCGCGCTTGCGAGGAGGCGATCGCAGGCCTCAAGGCTGCCCATCCGACAGAGCTTTCGGCGGTGAAGGGCATCGGTCTTTCCGGGCAGATGCACGGTGCGACGCTGCTCGATGCGGATGACAAGGTGCTGCGGCCGTGTATTTTGTGGAACGATACGCGTTCCTTCCATGAGGCGGCGGAACTCGATGCCGATCCGCGTTTCCGGGCGATCACTGGCAATATCGTGTTTCCGGGCTTCACCGCGCCAAAGCTGGCCTGGGTCAAGAAAAACGAGCCGGAGATCTTTGCCAAGGTCGCCAAGGTGCTGTTGCCGAAGGACTATCTGCGTCTCTGGCTGACGGGTGAGTACATTTCCGAAATGTCGGATTCGGCCGGTACTTCCTGGCTCGACACGGGCGCGCGCAAATGGTCGTCCGAACTACTCGCCGCGACAGATCTTTCCGAAGCTCAAATGCCGTCCCTTGTCGAGGGGACCGATCAGGCCGGCAAGCTGCGCGGTGAACTGAAATCCAAATGGGGTATTTCCGGCGATGTCGTCGTGGCCGGCGGGGCAGGCGACAATGCCGCTTCGGCCTGCGGCATGGGTACGGTGAAGGAAGGTCAGGCTTTCGTGTCGCTCGGCACGTCCGGCGTGCTGTTTGCCGCCAACGGTTCCTATCTGCCGAAGCCGGAAAGCGCCGTTCACGCCTTCTGCCACGCGCTGCCGAAGACATGGCACCAGATGGGTGTCATTCTTTCCGCGGCCGATGCGATCAACTGGCATGCGAAGGTGATGGGCAAGTCTGCGGCCGAGCTTTCCGGAGAACTTGGCGAAACGCTCAAGGCACCGACCGGGGTTACCTTCCTGCCTTATCTTTCCGGTGAACGCACGCCGCATAATGATGCCGTTATTCGCGGCGCCTTTATCGGCCTCGAACACGAGTCAAGCCGCGCCGTGCTGACGCAGGCAGTGCTTGAAGGCGTGACATTCGCGATCCGCGACAATCTTGAGGCGTTGAAATCTGCAGGAACCTCGATTTCTCGCGTAACTGCAATCGGTGGCGGTTCGCGCTCGCGTTACTGGCTGTCTTCGATCGCCACCTCGCTTGGCGTTCCGGTCGATATTCCGGCTGACGGAGATTTCGGTGCGGCCTTTGGTGCTGCGCGCCTCGGCCTGATTGCGGCAACGGGTGCCGATCCGGTTTCGGTCTGCTCCGCCCCGAAGACGGAGGCGACTATCGAGCCGGTGACGGCGTTGTCTGATGCCTATGAGGCTGCCTATTCGCGTTACCGCGCCGCCTATCCGGCAATCCGGGCGATTGCCGGTTGATCTGATCAGGGAGAGGGAAACCTCTCCCTAAAGACCGGGCCGGAATAAGTGTATTTCGGCCCTTAATGAGGTACGTACCTCAATTTGAGTTTAGAGAAGGCTTTCCAAGGAGGAAACACATATGGGTACAGGATTTTTTGGCGATATTTCCAAGATCAAATACGAGGGGCCGGACAGCACCAATCCGCTTGCCTATCGTTTCTACAACCCGGACGAGATCGTTGCGGGCAAGCGGATGGAAGATCATCTGCGCTTCGCCATCGCCTACTGGCATTCGTTCGCCTGGGAGGGCGGCGATCCCTTCGGTGGTCGCACATTCGATCGTCCCTGGTATGATGGCGAAATGGACAAGGCCAAGCTGAAGGCCGATGTCGCGTTTGAAATGTTCTCGCTGCTCGGTGCGCCTTATTATTGCTTCCACGATGCCGACGTGCGCCCGGAAGGCAAGACCTTTGCCGAGAACACGAAAAACCTCAACGAGATCGTCGATTACTTCGCCAAGAAACAGGAAGAGACCGGCGTAAAGCTGCTTTGGGGTACGGCGAACCTGTTCTCCAATCGTCGCTTCATGTCGGGCGCTTCGACCAATCCGGATCCGGATGTGTTTGCCTATTCGGCTGCGACCATCAAGACCTGCATGGACGCGACGATGAAGCTCGGTGGTGAGAACTATGTTCTCTGGGGCGGTCGCGAAGGTTACGAGACGCTGCTCAATACCGATCTGAAGCGTGAATTCGACCAGATGGCGCGGATGCTGCATCTCGTCGTCGAATACAAGTACAAGATCGGCTTCAAGGGCCAGATCCTGGTCGAGCCGAAGCCGCAGGAGCCGACCAAGCATCAGTACGACTATGACGTCGCGACCGTTTACGGCTTCCTGAAGAAGTATGGTCTCGAAAACGAAGTGAAGATGAATATCGAGCAGGGCCATGCGATCCTTGCCGGCCACACGTTCGAGCATGAACTGGCGCTCGCGAACGCGCATGGCATCTTCGGTTCGATCGATATGAACCGTAACGACTACCAGTCCGGTTGGGATACCGACCAGTTCCCCAACAACGTACCGGAAATGGCACTGGCCTATTACCAGGTGCTGCTGGCAGGCGGGTTCACCACCGGCGGTACGAACTTCGATGCCAAGCTGCGTCGCCAGTCGATCGATCCGGCCGACCTACTGATCGGTCATATCGGCGGCATGGATTGCTGCGCCCGCGGCCTGAAAGCGGCGGCAAAGATGGTGGAAGACGGCGCGCTGTCCAAGCCGCTCAGCGATCGTTATGCGAAGTGGGACAGTGCCGACGCACAGAAGATGCTGCGCGGCGAGTTGAAGCTCGAAGAGATCGCCGCAAAGGTGGAGCGCGAAAACATCAATCCGGAACCGAAGTCTGGTCGCCAGGAATATCTGGAAAACGTCGTCAACAGATACGTCTGATTACAGGCTTGACCGGAACAAACCGACATATGGCCCGGTGGCAAATCGCCGGGCCATATGCTGTTCAAAACGGGCCAAGCTTTCTGTTGCAGCAACGGCATTCCAGGATGATAATTATGCTCTTTTCGACCCAAACTTCAGTGAATGGCTGCTGAGATCGGGTGGAAGCCTTCCCGGTTTCGGAGCCTTGTTCAAAGGAGCCGACCATGAGAAGAGCTGTTGCCATACCTGTGATCGCATGTCTCGTCCTTGGGCAGCCTTTCCCGGCATTCAGCCTGGAGCCGATACCGGGCAGCCTGATCTATCCAACACAGCCGAAAACGAAGCTCAAGAAGGCGCCGATCGGCAGCCTGTTGACGCATCAGTTCCAGAGTGACGGCTATAGTTACTCCGAAACCTATCGCATCGGACCCAATCGGGAATTTCAGCTTCTGAGCCGCACAAAATACGGCGGAATAGATTAGGGCAGCTGACGCCGTCTGCGGCAGGCCGCTTGCGGAGAGACGCCGCACCTGCGGGTGCGGCGTCTCGTTCTCAGGCGGCTTTCTTGCCGGCAATGCCTTCCAGCTCGGCAAGTGCGTCTTCCGGCAGTTCCAGTTCTCCGGCTGCCAGATTTTCCTTCAAATGTCCCACCGACGAGGTGCCGGGGATGAGAAGGATGTTCGGCGAGCGCTGCAACAGCCAGGCGAGGGCGACCTGCATCGGCGTGGCATTCAGACGGGCAGCGACATCCGAAAGCGTCGAGGACTGCAGCGGCGAGAAACCGCCGAGCGGGAAGAAAGGCACGTATGCGGTACCTTCCCTGGCAAGCTGATCGATGAGCGCGTCGTCTTCGCGGTGGGCGAGATTGTACTGGTTCTGGACGCAGACGATCTCGGTGATCTTGCGTGCTTCGGCGATCTGGGTCGGTGTGACATTCGAGACGCCGATATGGCGGATGAGTCCCTGACGCTGCAGATCGGCCAGCACCGTCACCTGCTCCTCAATCGATCCTTCCGCCGGGCCGTGAATGCCATGCATCGAGCGGAAGTTGACGATATCGATGACATCGAGGTCGAGATTGCGGAGATTGTCGTGGACGGCGGCGGTCAGTTCCTCTTTAGACATGGCCGGCACCCATTCGGCATTCGGGCCGCGTTTTGCCGAAACCTTGGTGACGATGGTTAGATCGCCCGGATAGGGATGCAGCGCCTCTTTGATTATCTGGTTAGTTACATGCGGGCCGTAGAAATCGCTGGTGTCGATATGGTCGACGCCGGCTTCAATGGCGGCGCGCAGGACGGCGACGGCGGCGGCGCGATCCTTCGGCGGTCCGAAAACGCCCGGGCCGGCGAGCTGCATGGCGCCGTAGCCGATGCGCTTGACCGTATGGCTGCCCATCTTGAACGTGCCGGATTTTGCGAGATCGAATGTGCTCGTATCGGACATGGGGATGCTCCTTTTGCTGATCGCCAGTTGTTCGTGATCTTCGGTGAAATGGAAATAGCGCGCGGGCGTTCCCTTTATAAGTCTGCACAATTCGGATAGTCTGTACGCTAAAGCGGACAATAGAAAGCATATTTCATGGGTGTGGAAATCAGCGATCTGCAGGCCTTCCTCACCGTGGCGCGGGCCGGCGGATTTCGCGAGGGGGCGCGTATCAGCGGTGGCAGTGCATCGGGATTGAGCGATGCCGTGCGGCGGCTGGAAACGCAGCTTGGCGTGCGGCTGCTCAACCGGACGACACGCAGCGTGGCGACGACCGAGGCGGGGCAGGGGCTTATCGACCGGCTGGCGCCGGCGCTGGCGGAAATGGAAGCGGCGCTCGATGTGGTCAACGGGTTTCGCGAGCGGCCTGCGGGTGTGCTGAAGCTGAACGTGCCGGTCAGCGCGGCGCGGCTGGTCTTGCCGTCGATCGTGCCGCGGTTTCTGGCCTCCTATCCGGATATCCGGCTGGAGCTGATGATCGAGGACAGTTTTGTCGACGTGATCGCCGCCGGCTGCGATGCCGGTATCCGTTATGACGAGCGGCTGGCGCAGGACATGATCGCAGTGCCGATCGGCCCGCGTACCCAGCGGTTCGCTGCTGTTGCCTCGAAGGATTATCTCGATCGGCGCGGCCGGCCCACACATCCGCGCGAGCTGATGGAGCATGCCTGTATCCGCAATCGTTTCGCCAGTGGCTCGATGCCGGATTGGGAATTCGAACGGAACGGAGAGACGGTGCTGATCGATCCGCCCGCCGCGCTGATCGTACAGACAGGCGGCGGCGTCGATCTGGCGGTCGATTGCGCCAAGGCGGGAGCGGGCATCGTCACGTTATTCGAGGATTGGCTGCGCCCATATATAGACAGCGGGGCGCTGGAGCCGGTGCTGGAGGATTGGTGGCCTGAATTTTCAGGGCCGTTTCTCTATTATCCCGGCCGTCGGCTGGTGCCGGCGCCGCTCAGGGCTTTCATCGATTTCATCAAGACGGCCTGAGCGGAAAGGTCGCGCAACTTTTGCGCTCAACTTTTCATAACGCAGAGTTGAAGCCGGGCTTGGGCCGCGTTTTGACATGGCGCATTATCGGGGCGGCAAGCGGTCGGCTAGAACCGTGCGGCAAACATCAAGGAGATCTTCATGTCAGTTCGTGCACCGCAATTCTTCGGCTCGCCATCGCTTCAGAGCGGATTGAGCGCCCTGGAATACGAGATCGTCGAGGAGCGTGCGAGCGCACTGGGGCGAAATGGACGGCAGGTGGAGGCCAGCCTTGAAAAGCTTCGGAAATGGGATGCCGATCATGCCGGCAAGGCTGAGGCAAAGCGTCTGGATCTCTTGCAGGATGCTGCCGAAGCCGTCTGGGGGCTTTTTGTCCAGCGCGAGTTGTGCGGTTTGAGCAATGGTCCCGATGTGGCGAAGGATTATCAGATCCCCGGCGAGGTAATGGCCAAGGTCGGGACCTTCAGACGTTCCGAGTAATGACGTAGAGTTGACGTTCAATTCTGCTTTACGTACCTCATATTCTTGGATAGCCTGAAATACAGGGAGGATTTCAGGTGCACCACATCGCTTGCGAGGAGGCAGGCGTTGGGGGCGTGTCGCATGGCGGCCGTTTCACGACGCTCGTGAATTTGAGGTCGGGTGGATGACTGTATCCCCCGCAACCGTTGATTCATCCATAAGTCCGCCGCTGCTCGAAGCCAGCGGCCTTTCGAAGACGTTCGGGATCATCGAGGTCCTGAAGGATATTTCACTCACCGTTCGCGCCGGCGAGGTGCATGCGATCATCGGTGAGAACGGCGCCGGCAAATCGACATTGATGAAGATCCTTGCCGGCAATCATCAGCCGACGCGCGGCGAGATCAGGATCGATGGCGCTGCGGTGAGTTTCTCCGGTCCGGTGGATGCGGAAGACCACGGTATCGTGCTGGTGCATCAGGAGATACTGCTCTCCCCCGACCTGACGGTGGCGCAGAACATCTATCTCGGTCGTGAGCTGAGGAAGGGACTGGTCGTCGACGATCAGGCGATGCGTTCCGGTGCACGGCAGGCGATCGTCGATCTCGGCGGATATATCGATCCGGATACGATTGTCTCGCGGCTTTCCATCGCCCAGCGTCAGCTGGTGCAGATCGCCCGCGTGCTTTTGGTACCGCACCGGATCGTCATCTTCGACGAACCGACAGCATCACTGACGCCGCATGAGACCGAGGCATTGCTGAAGGTCATTCGCGATATCCGCGCCAAGGGTGTCGGCGTGCTCTACATCTCGCACCGGCTGCCGGAAGTGAAGGAGATTGCCGACCGTGTCACCGTTCTGCGTGACGGGCGGCTTGTCGGTTCGCATGATGCGGCGGACCTTCAGCCGGCGGATATGGCGCGGCTGATGGTGGGGCGCGATGTTGCCAAGCTTTATCCCGACCGGCATGCGGCCGAGGTGCGTCAGGCGGTGCTCGAGGTTGAAGGGTTCGACGTCCCGGGTTTTGCGCGCGACGCCGGTTTCACGCTTCGGAAAGGCGAGATCCTCGGTTTCGCCGGGCTGATCGGCGCCGGACGCACCGAGCTGATGGAAGGGCTCGTGGGTTTGCGGCCGGCCAAGGGCAAGGTGGTGCTGAATGGTCATCCGGTCTCATTCACCGATGTGCATTCGAGCCTGAAAGCCGGTGTCGCCTATCTTTCCGAGGACCGGAAGGGCAAGGGGCTGCTGCTCACCAAGGATCTTCGGGTCAACCTGACACTTGCCTCGCTTGGAAAATTCATTCGCGGGCTGCAGATCGACAGGAAACGCGAGGCCGAAGCTCTGGACAGGGCGATCGAGGATTTTGATATCCGGACGGGGACGAAGAACATTCTTGCCGGACAGCTTTCCGGCGGCAACCAGCAGAAGCTTCTGCTTGCCAAGATGATGATGCTCGACCCGCAGATCGTCATCATCGACGAGCCGACGCGCGGCATCGATATCGGCAACAAGGAACAGATCTACAAATTCATCGCGGCCTTGGCCGAAGAGGGGCGGTCGATCATTGTCGTCTCCTCCGAGATGCCGGAACTGATCGGCATCTGCGATCGCATTCTGGTGATGCGGACGGGGAGGATCGTCGGTGAGGTTCAGGGAGAGCACATGACCGAAAACGAGATCGTTGAGCTTGCCACGGGCGTGAATGCAGGAGCGGTGGCATGAGTGCGGCGACGACCGATACGGCCAGGGTGCCGAAGACATCGCGGGACTGGGACATGGCGGCGATTGCGCCATTCGTGGCGCTCGCCCTGCTTCTGGTGCTCGGATATTTCGCCAATCCGAATTTCGTCTCCATCGCAAATCTTACCAACGTCATCACCCGCAGCGCCTTCATCGCGATCATCGCACTCGGCGCAACCTATGTGATCTCGTCGGGTGGGCTCGACCTTTCCGTCGGGGCAATGGTCGCCTTCGTGGCGAGCCTGATGATCCTGTTCATGAATACCGGTGCGATCGGCGATCCGATGCTAATGCTGGTGGCCGCGATGCTGGTGGCCCTTGGTCTAGGAGCCGCCTGCGGGCTGGCAAACGGGCTAATCACGACCGTCGGCAAGATCGAGCCCTTCATTGCCACGCTCGGAACCATGGGCATCTATCGCGGATTGACGACCTGGCTTAGCCAGGGCGGTTCGATAACCGTGCGGGACCGCGAGCTGCAGCAGCTTTATCGCCCGGTCTATTTCGGCGATATCTTCGGTATTCCGATCCCGATCATCGTCATCTTCGCCACTGCAGCACTGGCCGCCTTCGTGCTCTATCGCACACGTTATGGCCGACACCTGATCGCCGTCGGCTCGAACGAAGAAGTGGCGCGGTATTCGGGTATCTCCGTCCAAAAGGTCCGCACCATTGCCTACGTCGTACAGGGGCTTTGCGTGGCGGTGGCGGTGATCATCTATGTGCCGCGTCTCGGCTCGACTTCGGCAACGACGGGCATTCTTTGGGAACTGCAGGCAATCACGGCGGTCGTCGTTGGCGGCACGGCATTGAGGGGTGGTGTCGGGCGGATCTGGGGCACGGTTTGCGGTGCCTTCATTCTCGAGATCGTCGGCAACATCATGCTGCTTTCCAACTTCGTCAGCGAATATCTGATCGGCGCAATCCAGGGGGCGATCATCATCATTGCCATGCTGGTGCAGCGGTCGCTGATGCGGAAGTAAGGGGGCATTCGCGAATAGGCCGGGCTATCTGGGGTTAAGCCCGGTCAGGAGGAGATCACCCCTTAAACCTTGGGAGAGAGAACATGCACAAGAGATTATTGGGCTATGCCGCGGCGGCGCTGACGGCATTTGCCTTAGCAGTGCCGGCGACGACTTTTGCCCAGGAGGCAAAGAAGGTGACGATCGGCGTTTCCATCCCGGCTGCAGACCATGGCTGGACCGCCGGCGTGGTCTTCCATGCCGAACGCGTGGCCAAGCTTTTGATGGCCGAACACAAGGGTTTGAACGTCATTGTCAAGACATCGGCCGACCCGGCAAGCCAGGCGAATGCCGTGCAGGATCTGGCCGTGCAGGGTATCGATGCGCTCGTCATCCTGCCGACCGATCCCGACCAGCTCGTATCGGCCATCCAGCAGGTGAAGGATGACGGCAAGTTCGTGGCGCTGGTCGACCGCGCGCCTTCCGTCAACGACAACACGATCCGCGATCTCTATGTGGCCGGTAACAACCCGGCGCTTGGTGAGGTCGCCGGCCAGTATATCGCCAAGACGACGCCGGAAGCCGAAGTCGTCATCATTCGCGGACTGCCGATCCCGATCGATCAGCAGCGCCAGGACGGTTTCGACAAGGGCATTGCTGGCTCGAAGGTGAAGGTTCTCGATCGCCAGTACGGCAACTGGAGCCGCGACGACGCTTTTCGCGTGATGCAGGACTATCTCACCAAATATCCGAAGATCGACGTAGTCTGGTGCCAGGATGACGACATGGCTGTCGGCGTGCTGGAAGCCATTCAGCAGGCCAAGCGTACCGACATCAAATATGTCATCGGCGGTGCCGGTTCGAAAGA
Source organism: Aliirhizobium wenxiniae (assembly GCF_014201355.1). GTDB lineage: Bacteria > Pseudomonadota > Alphaproteobacteria > Rhizobiales > Rhizobiaceae > Neorhizobium > Neorhizobium wenxiniae. Next base: position 1,377,004 of record NZ_JACHEG010000001.1, on the reverse strand, counting down.
CATGATCAAGAAGGTCATGGATGGCGACAAGATGATGCCGGTCAACGTGCTCTATCCTCCGGCCATGGTGGCGACCGCCATGGAGCTGACGGCCGGCAATTTCTATGACCAGGTTCCGGTGAGCGGCAACTACATCCTCGATGCCACGCTGATCACCAAGGATAATGCGGAGAGCTTCTATTTCGCCGACTCGCCGTTCTGATCGGCCTTTTCGAGCGCGCATGGTTGTCAGCCTGCGCGCTCGTTCCATGTTCTGAATTGTATAAGCGGAGGTATTTTTCATGAAGACGATCAAGGGACCCGGCATCTTTCTCGGGCAGTTCGCGGGTGATGCAGCGCCGTTCAATAGCTGGGACGGGATCACCAAATGGGCGGCGGACAAGGGCTATATCGGTGTGCAGGTGCCGACCTGGGCGAGCCAGCTGATCGACCTGAAAAAGGCCTCCACCTCGAAGGATTATTGTGACGAGCTGGCCGGCAAGGCGCGGGAAAACGGTGTCGAGATCACGGAACTCTCCACCCATCTTCAGGGCCAGCTTGTGGCTGTGCATCCCGCCTATGACGAGGTGTTCGACGGTTTTGCAGCGCCGGAAGTGCGCGGCAATCCCAAGGCTCGTCAGGAATGGGCGGTCGAACAGGTGAAGATGGCGATCACCGCCTCGAAACATCTCGGCATCAAGGCGCATGCGACCTTCTCAGGCGCGCTTGTCTGGCCGTATCTCTATCCGTTTCCGCAGCGTCCGGCCGGTCTGGTCGAGACTGCCTTCGACGAACTGGCGAAACGCTGGACGCCGATCCTGAACCATGCCGACGAAAACGATGTCGACGTGTGCTACGAGATCCATCCGAGCGAGGACCTGCATGACGGCATCACCTTCGAGATGTTCCTGGAGCGCGTCAAAAACCATCCGCGCGCCAACATGCTATACGATCCGTCGCATTACGTGCTGCAATGCCTCGATTATCTCGACAACATCGACATCTACAAGGACCGGATCAAGATGTTCCACGTCAAGGACGCGGAATTCAATCCGACCGGCCGACAGGGCGTTTATGGCGGTTTTCAGAGCTGGGTGAACCGCGCCGGCCGCTTCCGTTCGCCGGGTGACGGTCAGGTGGATTTCGGTTCGATCTTTTCCAAGATGGCGGCAAACGATTTTGACGGCTGGGCCGTGGTCGAGTGGGAATGCGCGCTGAAACATCCGGAAGACGGGGCGCGGGAAGGTGCCGAATTCGTCAAGGCACATATCATCCGCGTCACCGAACACGCATTCGACGACTTTGCCGCCGGCGGTACGGACGAGGCGGCGAACCGGCGGATGCTGGGGCTTTAAGGGGGACGTCATGGCAATCGAAGGCAAACAGGACGATGCGCGCGAGCCGCGGATCAGGCTCGGCATGGTGGGCGGTGGTTCGGGCGCCTTTATCGGTGCGGTTCATCGCATGGCAGCCAGGTTGGACGACCAGTTCGAGCTTGTTGCGGGCGCGTTGTCGTCGACCCCGGAAAAGGCTTTGGCCTCGGGGCGGGAACTCGGGCTTGATGCGTCGCGCACCTATGGTTCCTACAAGGACATGGCGATCCGTGAGGCGCGTTTGAAGGACGGTATCGAGGCGGTGTCGATCGTCACGCCCAACCATGTGCATTACGAAGCGGCGCGGGAATTCCTGAAGCGTGGCATCCATGTGATCTGCGACAAGCCGCTGACATCCAATCTGGCTGACGCGAAGAAGCTGAAGAAGCTTGCCGACGAAAGCGATGCGCTGTTCATCCTGACGCATAATTACACCGGTTATCCGATGGTGCGGCAGGCGCGGGAGATGATCGCCAATGGCGATCTCGGTAAGATCCGCGTGGTGCAGGTGGAATATGCGCAGGACTGGTTGACCGAAGCTGCCGAGCAGACGGGTGCGAAACAGGCGGTGTGGCGCACCGACCCGGCTCAATCCGGTGCCGGCGGCTCGACGGGCGATATCGGCACGCATGCCTATAACCTTGCCTCCTTCGTCACCGGGCTTACGCTCGAAAGCCTTGCTGCCGATCTCGACAGTTTCGTGCCGGGCCGCAGGCTGGATGACAATGCACATGTGATGCTGCGTTTTGCCGAAGGGGCGAAAGGCATGCTCTGGTGCAGCCAAGTGGCACCGGGCAACGAGAACGGTTTGAAGCTGCGCGTCTATGGCGAAAAGGGCGGGCTGGAGTGGAGCCAGGAGAACCCTAATTATCTGTGGTTCACCCCGTTCGGGGACCAGAAGCGGCTGATTACCCGCAACGGTGCCGGAGCTGGAGCAGCGGCAGGGCGCGTGTCGCGTATCCCGTCGGGGCATCCTGAAGGCTATCTCGAAGCTTTCGCGACGATCTATACGGAAGCCGCGCGTGCCATCCACGCGAAGAAGAAGGGGACGAAACTCGATAAGGCGGTGATCTACCCGACGGTGGATGACGGGGTGAAGGGTGTCGCCTTCGTTGAGGCCTGCGTTGCGTCTTCGAAACGGAACGGTGCCTGGGTCAAGCTCTGAGTGCATTCCAGCACGGATGGTAGAACTTACCGGTTCTGCCATCCGCCTTGCTTTGGTCGGCTTCGGCCGATAGACAAGGGCTAGTCAGCAATACCAACAGGATGTGTGCAGCAATGGATTTCATCTCGATCGCAACGCCGCTTTGCCTTGCAATCCAGGGAAATCATATCCATGCCTGTATCCATCACACTTTCCAATCTTTCGTGGTCCACGCCTGACGGCCGCAATCTTTTCTCCAATATCGATCTGAGTTTTTCAGCCGAGCGCGCCGGGTTTGTCGGCCGCAATGGTGTCGGCAAGACGACGATCCTGAGGCTTGTCGCCGGGGACATTCAGCCACAGACGGGTTCGGTTTCCGTGCAGGGCCGGATTGGCATGATGCGCCAGAGCGTGCAGGTCGATGACAGCGCGACGGTTGCCGATCTTTTTGGCGTGACGACCGAGCTTGCGCTTCTGGGCAAGGCGGTTGCCGGCGGTGCGACGGTTGATGAAATCGCAACCATCGACTGGCTCCTTGAAGAGCGGGTGGCTGCGGCCCTGTCCGAAGTCGGTCTTGATGCCGGGCTCGAGGCACGTCTTGCCACGCTTTCCGGCGGGCAGCGCACGCGTGCGGGGCTTGCTTCACTGGTCTTTCGCGAGCCGGATTTTTTGCTGCTGGACGAGCCGACCAACAATCTCGACAGGGACGGACGTGCAGCGGTGATCGATCTTCTGTCGCGCTGGAGGGGCGGGGCGATCGTGGTCAGCCATGACCGTGAGCTTCTTGGAACCATGGATGCGATCATCGAACTGACGACGATCGGCGCCAGGCGGTATGGAGGCAACTGGAATAGGTTTCAGGAGCGCAAGGTGCTGGAACTAGCGGCCGCTCAGCATGATCTTGCTGATGCCGAAAAGACGTTCGATGAGATTGCTCGCACTGCTCAGGTTCAGGCGGAGAGAAAGGCCCGCAAGGATAGTGCCGGCAAACGCAAGGCAGACCGGGGTGACATGCCCAGGATCGTTGCGGGCGGGCTGAAAATGCAAAGCGAGGCCACGAGTGGCGAGAATGCCCGGTTGGCGATGCGGCGCAAGCAGCATGCATCCGAAGCGATCGCGGAGGCGAGGCAGAGGATCGAAATCCTCCAGCCGTTTTCGGTGCATATTGCTTCGACCGGACTTCCTGCGGCCAAGACCGTAATGCGGCTCGATCATGCGAGTGTCGGATATGGCGATGGCCCACCCGTTCTGTCAGATGTTTCTTTCGATCTGGTCGGGCCGGAGCGGGTTGCTATCGTTGGGTCCAACGGTTCCGGCAAAACGACGCTGATCCGCGCGATGACGGGGGCGATCGTGCCATCCGAGGGCACCGTGTCCGTCTTTACGGAGTATGCATTGCTCGACCAGACCGTCAGCCTGCTCGAGGCGGGGACGACGATCCGGGACAATTTTCGTCGCCTCAACCCGGATGCCGACGAGAATACATGCAGGGCGGCTTTGGCCCGCTTCATGTTCCGGGCGGACGCGGCATTGCAGCCGGTCTCAACACTGAGCGGCGGGCAGTTGCTGAGGGCAGGGCTGGCTTGCGTGATTGGCGGCGCAAATCCACCGCCATTGCTCATTCTGGATGAGCCGACCAATCATCTGGATCTCGATTCGATAGCGACGGTGGAACGCGGACTTTCGGCGTATGACGGAGCGTTGCTGGTCATCAGTCATGACGAAGTGTTTCTGGATGCGATCGGCATCACGCGTAGACTGGAATTGCCTGCGCGGACAAAAGGCTGAGGGTGCCCCTCAGCCTTTCCGACGTTTTTACTTGCTCTTCATCTTGGCATCGACGCTGACCGGGCCGGGGCCGGCGGCGAAGATATAGAGGAAAATGAAGCAGAACAGGATGGCCGCTACGCCGCCATTTTGTGCCGGATAGATACCGCGCGGAAAATGGCCGATGAAATAGGCGAAGGCCATCAGTCCGGAAAGGACGAAGGCTGCATAACGGGTCTTGAAGCCGATGAGTACGCAGAAGCCGAGCACCAGTTCCAGCATGCCGGCGATCCAGGACATCGAACCTACCGGCGGCACGCTCTGCGCGGCCGGGAAATGCAGGATCTTCTGGGTGCCGTAGCTGAACAGGACCAATGCGGAGATGGCACGGAGCAGGCTCAGGAAATACGGCTGGGAGCGGTCGAGGTTTTGCAACATGGGTGTTTCCATTTGATTCCAATGGAACGCTTCATCCTTCGCCAAATATTGCAGCGCAACACAACTCGGTTGAAATCGTCGTGATCAGCCTGGAATCTCAACGGAACATTGAACCCAACCGAAGGACGAGCTTGCGGTCGAAGAGATTGGACTTGTCGTACATCCAGGTCAGGGCTTCGGTCGTCGACCATGCCTTCTTGTAGGGGCGCACGGTGGTCAGCGCGTCGAAGACATCGCAGACGGTGCAGATGCGAACAGCGGTGCCGATCTGTTCGGCCTTCAGGCCAAGCGGATAACCGCTGCCATCCAATGCCTCGTGATGCAGGCGGCAGACATCGAGGATGAGATCCGAGACGCCGCCGAGCTTCTTCATGTGGCGATAGCCGATTTCGGGATGGTTGCGGATCACACGCTTTTCGGCGGCGTTCAGTTCACCAGGCTTATTGAGAATAGCATTGGGTATAAGCAGCTTGCCCAGGTCGTGCAGAATGCCGGCGCGGCCGATCTCGTCGACCAGGGCCTCGTCGAACTCCAGCAAGACTGCCATCTGCGCCATCAAGCCGGCAACGGAGACGGAGTGGAGATAGGTTGCCTTGTCCTTGGTCTTCAGGCGCGTGACCTGCATGAACAGATCGGGAGCCGCTTCGACTGCCCGTCGCGCAGATGCCGCCGATTGGGTGATCTGCTCCATGTCGACCCTGCCGGACACCATGCCCGTCACGCTCTGGCGCATGCTGGTCATGGCATCATCGAGCGCCTTGTCGGTCTCGGTTGCCGGTGATTTGTCGAGTGAGGCGAGTTTCGCATAACGCGGCGGCGCGCGTTCGAGGAGAGCTGTTGCGTCGATACGGCTTTTCTGGCGACTGACAAGGATGTCTGTGGCGGAGGAGTGGAGGATTGCCTTCATATCCTCTTCGGAGTCGAGCATGAACCGCCGCCGGGAGAACTCACTGCTCGGGCATTCGACCGATTCTATAAAAAGGCCGGGCTGGACAAGATTTTTCGGTAATCGAAGTATCACGCCACTCAATTCCTCGAATTGTGAGGATATTTGGCGCTATCGAGAATGAATAAATCACCTATTTGGGTGATGCCGCGGCTTTATTTTTGTCTGTTGGTGAAGAGTTTATTAGCGGAGTTTCGGTTTCGTCGTGGTTGAAGCCGAATTCTTCACTTCAAGTGTTTTCTCTCGTCTCTGTGTGACGGGAAACAGTTGCGTGACGCGAGGTGAATAGCTCCGCCACCTTAAGATGGCGGAGCCGGATGCAATCAGTGTGTTGCCGCTTCGCGAACTGCCTTGACCTGGGCAGCCGATACGCTCGGTGCCTTGTTGTGCCAGCCTTGACGCAGGAAGGTTGCGAGAGCCGCGACTTCTTCGTCGGACAGGCGCTGGTCATAACCCTGCATGCGCAGCTTCATCGGACGGTCTGCCGTGGAGGGCAGTTCCGCACCGTGGAGGATGACGCTGATCAGGCCCTTCGGCGATTTTGCCGTGACGAGCGAGTTGCCGTCGAGTTCCGGGAAGGTCTCGCCGGCGCCCTTGCCGTTGACGATGTGGCAGGCCGCGCAGTTGTCGAGATACAGACGAGGGCCGAGCGGCATATCTGCCTTGGCGTCCGTCAGCAGCTTTTCCGTCTCGGTTACCTCAGGCTTTGCGGCAGCGGCCGAAGCATCTGCCGGCGCGGTCCCGATCTTCTTGAGGTAGGTGGCGATCGCCATGTTGTCCTCATGCGTGAGGTACTGGAGCGAGTCGCGCACGACCAGCATCATTTCGCCGGTTGCAGAAGAATGGGCGTTACGGGCAGTCGCGAGATAGGCCGCGGTCTGCTCGGTGGTCCATTTCTGCGGACCGCTTTCCGGACCACGAAGGTCAGGAGCGGTGTAACCGTCGATCTCGCCGCCGGTCAGGAAGGCCTTCGACGAGCTGTCGATGCCGTCCTGCGACATGAACAGTGTGCGCGGACTGTGGCAGGCGGCGCAGTGGGCTGCACCTTCAACCAGATATTTGCCGCGGTTGAACTGCTCGTCCTGACCTTCTTCCGGCTTGAAACCGGCCTGATAGCTGGCTGCCAGCCAGTTCCAGGCGCGCAGACCGAAACGCATGTTGAACGGGAAGGAGAGCTTGGTTTCCTCGACCTTGTTGGAAACCGGCTGTACCTCATGCATGAAGTAGTCGTAGAGAGCCACGACATCTTCTTCCGTCAGCTTGCGATAGTTCTCGTACGGCATGGCCGGATAGAGATGCGTGCCGTTCGGAGCAACGCCATCGTAAAGGGCTGCACGAAAATCGTCGAGCGACCAGTTGCCGATGCCGGTTTCCTTGTCCGGGGTGATGTTGGTGGTCCAGATCGTGCCCATCGGGCTCTGGATGGCACGACCACCCGCAAAAGGCTTGCCGCCTTCATTGGTGTGGCAGGCCATGCAGTCGCCGGCGCGCATGACATATTCACCCTGGCCCTTTGCCGGCTTGAAGTCGGCGGCTAGCTGGGTGACCGGGCCGGTGCGCTGCACCGGCACGAAGATGAAGGCGAGAAGGGCAATGATGCCCAGAACGACGAGGACGCCGAGAACGCGAATGAGTTTCTTCATGGGTTCTCTCCTCACACCAGCGCACGCGGATTGGGCAGGTAATCCTTGCGGATGTGATGCGCCGCCCAGTAGGCCAGGCCGCCGACCATGCCGGTCGGGTTGTACTGCGTGTTCTGCGGGAAGGTGTTGGCACCCATGACGAACAGGTTATGGCAATCCCAGGACTGCAGGTAACGGTTCAGAACCGATGTCTTCGGATCGTCGCCGGTGACCGTGCCGCCGGTATTGTGGGTGGTTTGGTAAGGACGGACGTCGAACATGGCGCCTTCCTTCTTGAAACCTTCCTGCAACGTCGTCGGGTTCATCGACTTGGCGACCGGTTCCATCTTCTGCTTCATGAACTGTGTCTGGCGGATTTCGTTCGGATGCCAGTTATAGGTCATGCGCAGCATCGGACGGCCGTGGCGGTCCTTGTAGGTCGGGTCGAGGTCGAGATAGTGGCCACGATAGGACATGACGGAGCCGTGGGCGCCGATGTTCATCGCATGGCCGTACCACTCGCCGATGCCCTTCTTCCAGCCCGCGCCCCAGCTTGGGGTGCCTGCCGGCAGCGGCATCGTGTGACCGGGCTGACCATTGGTCTGGCCGGCACGCCAGTAGGCGCCGCCAACAAAACCTTCCTTGGCAAAGTCGATATTATCGATGCCGAAATCGTCGATGCAGAAGCCGTTGGCGCCGGTGCCGATGAACGGGTTGAAGTTCTCGTCCTTGAAGAACAGCGTGTAGCCGCCGGTGATCTGGTAGGCATAGTTACGGCCGACGACACCTTCATTGGTGTTGGGGTCGTAAGGCTGGCCAATGCCCGAAACGAGCATCAGGTGGACGTTGTTCAGCGCAAACGCGGTCAGGATGACGAGATCGGCCGGCTGGAAAACTTCTTCGCCCGTCTTGTGGTCGAAATAGGTGACGCCGGTAACGGTCTTGCCGTCGGTCGACTTTTCGACGCGCAGAACTTCCGAATTGACGCGATATTCAAAGTTCTTCTTGCGCTTCAGGGCATCGATAATGGCCGTCTGCGGGGAAGACTTCGAGTAGTTGTAGCAGCCGTAACGCTCGCAGAAACCACAGTGGTTACACGGGCCCATCTGCATGTTGTATTCGTTCTTGTAGTCCTTGGAGGCGATGCCGCCCGGGCTCGGGAACGGGTGGTAGCCTGCAGCCTTGGCAGCGTCGCGGAACTTTACGCCATCCCAGGTCGAAGGCATGGCCGGCATCGGATATTCATCCGAACGCGGTGCTTCGAACGGGTTGCCGCCTTCGACGATCTTGCCGTTGATATTGCCGGCGGTGCCGGAAATGCCGGCAACCTTCTCGAAGCGGTCGAAATGCGGCTCGAGCTCTTCATAGGTCATCGGGTAGTCCTGGATCGTCATGTCTTCCGTCATGACGCCTGCGCCGAACTTTTCGGTCACGTAGGACTTCAGGCGATATTCCGACTGCATCGGACGCCAGTTGAGGCCGTTCCAGTGGGTGCCGGCGCCACCGACGCCGGTGCCGAGCAGGAATGTGCCGAGGCTGCGGTAGGGCAAGGCCTCTTCGTCCAGCGAACGGCGGATGGTGACCGTCGTGTTGGCCGGCTTTTCCATCATGCCGTAACGGATGCCGTATTTCAGCTCGTCGATCATGTTCGGATACTGGAAGTCGGGAACGGTCGCCTGATCGTGACCGCGTTCCAGCGCCAGAACCTCGAGGCCTTCATTGGCAAGCTCGATGCCCATGATCGCGCCTGTCCAGCCGAAGCCGACCAGAACAACGTCTTTTTTCTTCTCTGTACGTGCCATGATCGTTAGCCCCTTTCGCCGGAGATCGAGACGGGGCCAAGCGGATACTTGACGTTGTGCTTGCCAACCCACTCCTTGTAGGAGCCGCGGGCGCCTGGGAATCCGATATATTTCCACGCCGCCATGCCATGGTTGCCGCCATACATCGGGTCGGAGAAATATCCTTCCTTGGTGTTGGCCAAGAGGATGCCGAAAAATTCGCGCAATTCCGGCTTGATCTTCATCTCGTCCTTCTGGAGCGAAGTCAGAGCCTTGTCCTGGGTTTCAGCATCCAGCTCGGCAAAGATCTTGCCGTGGGTGGTCTTGCACCAGTCGTCGAAGAGCGGGATTGCCTGCTGGTAGATTTCCAGCGGGCTGAGAGGCGTTTGCCAGCCGCGCAGCGGGCTTGCCGCCGGCTGATAGGGGCCGACCATGTACCAGTCGGAAGCCTTGCCGTAATCGCCGGCCAGCTGCTTGTCGATGAAGACGGGAACGCGCGTTTCGATCGCGCCGGGGCCATCGCCGTCCGACGGGATAAGTCTTGCTACCGCTGCCATGACGAAAACCCACTCACTGGGCTTGAGACAGTCCGGTTTGTATTCTGTGAGGGCGACGGGTTCAGGTTTCTGTTCGGCCTTGGCCGGAACGGCGATACCGGCAATAGCAGCAGTCGCCGCCGAGGCTTTCAGGAAACCTCGACGGGACGGCAGGCCCGGAATATCTCTCATTGTTCACTCCTTCGTGGCTGAGGGGTACAGCCATTGAAATCCAAGCGAGGCCTCCCAGACGGGAGAGCGTCACTATGACACCCGCGCTCTATCGTCGCAGGATTGGAGGTTCAAGGATCGAAAGGCTAAACTTTGCCCGATTTCCGCCTGAATTGAGAATGTTTTTCTATATATGAATATTAATCGCTAAAATTGCATGTATTATTGATTGCATTTTGGAATTATTCACTCATTTTGATGGCCAAATATCTACCTTTGCGTGTGCGCGCGCTCCGCACGTCCGGGTCTTCGGAGGGGCAGTTGAGCTACCTGTGGCTGTCCGTTTGGGTCTCCTTGCGCGGCATCGTTGCCCCTGCAAAGCGCCGCAATATCTGTTATGGAGGTCGGTATCATCAGGACGGGAGTTCTGATTTCCGTTGCCCGATGCGCCATCATAAAGAGGACAGCTTGCACATGACCGATCCGAAGATTTTCGCGGCGCGTTTTCCCGGTGACTTTCTCTTCGGCGTGGCAACTGCCGCCTTCCAGATCGAAGGCGCAACCAAGGCCGACGGGCGCAAACCATCGATCTGGGATGCTTTCTCCAACATGCCGGGTCGGGTGTTCAACCGTGACAACGGAGATGTCGCCTGTAACCACTACAATCGCCTGGAAGAAGATCTCGATCTGATCAAGGAAATGGGCGTTGAGGCCTATCGGTTCTCGATTGCCTGGCCGCGCATCATTCCGGAAGGCACCGGCCGCATCAACGAAAAGGGTCTGGATTTCTATGATCGGCTGGTCGATGGCTGCAAGGCGCGCGGTATCAAGACCTATGCAACGCTGTATCACTGGGATCTGCCGCTTTCCCTGATGGGAGATGGGGGTTGGACGGCACGTACCACCGCTTACGCTTTCCAGCGTTACGCTAAGGTCGTCATGGCCCGGCTTGGTGACCGGCTGGACGCTGTCGCGACGTTCAACGAGCCGTGGTGCTCCGTATGGCTTTCGCATCTTTACGGCGTGCACGCGCCGGGAGAGCGCAACATGGAGGCGGCACTGGCCGCCATGCACACGACCAACCTTGCTCATGGTCTTGCTGTCGAAGCTATTCGGCACGTGACGCCGAGTGTGCCCGTCGGACTGGTGCTCAATGCCCATTCCGTCATTCCCGGTTCCGAAAGCCCTCAGGACAAGGCTGCGGCGGAGCGAGCATTCGATTTCCACAATGGCGCGTTTTTCGGCCCGGTGTTCAAGGGAGAATATCCGCAATCGCTGATCGAAGCGCTTGGCGACAGGATGCCCAAGGTCGAGGAAGGCGATCTTGCGATCATCAGCCAGAAGCTCGACTGGTGGGGGCTCAACTATTACACGCCGATGCGCGTGACCAACGATTCGGCGGAGGAGGCGATCTACCCCGCCACGCAGGGAGCGCCCTTCGTCAGCCAGAAGGTGACGGATATCGGTTGGGAAATCTACGCACCGGCGATGAAGTCGCTGGTGGAGGATCTTTACCGTCGTTACGAACTGCCCGATTGCTACGTGACCGAGAACGGTGCAGCCTACAATATGGGGCCGCAGAATGGCCAGATCGACGACCAGCCGCGGCTGGACTACTATGTCGACCACCTCTCGGTCGTGGCGGATCTCGTTTCGGATGGTTATCCGATGAAGGGCTATTTCGCCTGGAGCCTGATGGACAATTTCGAATGGGCCGAAGGCTATCGCATGCGGTTCGGCCTCGTTTACGTCGATTACGAAACCCAGGAACGCACGATCAAAAAGAGCGGAAAATGGTATCGCGAACTCGCGTCCCAATTTCCCGGCGGAAATCATCGGGTGGCTTGATAAAAGCCAGGCGCAATAGGGGCTTAGGAAGAGTTTTTCCCTCGCTCGCCAATAATTGAAATTCCATCCCTAGGAATTAGGGTAGGGCCGGGGCATTGATCTGCCACCAACAAGGCTGCTACGCCTTTTTCCAAGAGAAAGCCGATCGAAATGCTCCGGAAAGTCACCTGTCATCGAATGTGCCGTCTGGGCGCGTGATCGAGCGGTATTCTCGCCGCCAAGAATGACCTGACTTAACTCGTGAGTTTCAAATGACCATCCAACATGCCGCGACAGGTGTCGCGCCGTCCGTCCGAGCGGAGGGAATAAACCAGGGGGCGTCTTCCGGCACTCCCATGGTTTCCTTCGAGGGCGTAACGAAGCGCTTCGGCGGTACGGGCGGCCAGCCCGCTTTCACGGCCCTTGACGGGATCGATTTCACCGTTGCACACGGCGCGATCACCGGCATTATCGGCCGCTCGGGCGCCGGCAAGTCGACGCTTATTCGCTTGGTCAACGGGCTTGAAAAGCCGACATCCGGCAAGGTCATCGTCGATGGTACGGAAGTCGGTGGTCTGCCGGAATCGGGCCTGCGCGATCTGCGCCGGCAGATCGGCATGATCTTCCAGCACTTCAATCTCCTGTCGTCCCGCACCGCTTTCGACAACGTCGCGCTTCCGCTGGAAATTGCCGGCGTCGATGCGAAGACGATCAAGGCCAAGGTCGGGCCGTTGCTCGATCTGGTCGGTCTCGGCGACAAGGCGGGCAGCTATCCGTCCGAACTGTCGGGTGGCCAGAAGCAGCGCGTCGGCATTGCCCGTGCGCTGGCGACAGATCCGAAGCTTCTGCTCTCGGATGAAGCCACCTCGGCTCTCGATCCGGAAACGACGCAGTCCATTCTCGAACTTCTGAAGCGCATCAATGCCGAGCTTGGCCTGACCGTGCTGCTGATCACCCACGAGATGGAAGTGGTGAAGACTATTGCCACCGACGTTGCCGTCATCGACAGGGGGCTGATCGTCGAGTCGGGCCGGGTCTTCGACGTCTATGCCAGCCCGAAACACGATACGACGCGGACACTGCTCGCTTCGTCTCTGGCGCTGCCGGAATGGCTGCGGACAGGTATCAAGCATTCCCCTTCGGCAGGCGACCGGGCGCTGGTGCGGCTTGTCTTCTTCGGAGAGACCGCTTTCCAGCCACTTACTGGCCGGCTCGTTGCTGAGCTTGGTTCCGACGTCAACATTCTCGCAGGCGGGATCGAGGAGATCGGCGGCAAGCCTTTCGGCTCCCTGGTCGTATCCTATTCCGCAGAACCCGCCGTCATCGAGCGGGCCAATCGCTTCTATGCCGAAACCGGCCTTTCCACGGAGGTGCTCGGCTATGTCGCCTGATATGATGCTGAACCTGATCCTGAAATCGCTTGGTCAAACGCTGCAGATGGTTGCCGCCGCCGGAGTGATCGGTTCGCTGATCGGTCTGCCGATCGGCATCTTCCTGGCTACCAGCGGTCGGGGTGAACTGTTCCCGGCTCCGACGATCAACCGCATCGTCGGCCTGATCATCAATGCGGCGCGCTCCACGCCCTTCATCATTCTCGTTGTTGCGATCATTCCGTTCACGCGACTGATTACAGGCACGTCGATCGGCACCTATGCGGCAATCGTGCCGCTGACGATCGCGACCATTCCTTTCTTCGCACGTCTCGTCGAAGCTGCGATCCGGGAGATCGACAAGGGTCTGATCGAGGCTGCCCGCGCGATGGGTGCGACGCCGACGCAGATCGTCTTCAAGGTGCTTTTGGCGGAAGCCCGGCCTTCGTTGATGGCGGCACTCACCATGACCATGGTCAGCCTGATTGGCTATTCGGCAATGGTCGGTGCCGTTGGCGGCGGCGGTCTCGGCGACCTTGGCATCCGCTACGGTTACCAGCGCTTCATGCCGGAAATGATGCTCGCCGTTGTCGTCGTGCTGATCGTACTCGTCCAGCTTGTCCAGAGCGCCGGCGATGCACTGGCCCGTCGTTTCGATAAACGTAACCGCAAGAACTGAGTTTTCAGAGGGACAAGATAATGAAGAAACTGATTGTTGCGGCCACTCTTGCCGCTCTCTTCTCCACCGGTGCGGCGCTTGCTGAAACCAAGAAGGTCGGCGTGACGCCCGGTCCGCATGCGCAGATCGTTGAGAAGGTAAAGGAAGTCGCCGCCAAGAAGGGACTTGAACTCGATGTCGTTGAGTTCTCCGATTATGTCGTGCCGAACCAGGCGCTGTCGGATGGCGATATCGACATCAACTCGTTCCAGCACCAGCCTTATCTGGACAACCAGGTGAAGGAGCGGAAGCTCGATCTCGTCAGCGTGGCGAAGTCGGTCAACTTCCCGATGGCCGGTTATTCAAAGAAGATCAAGGCTCTGTCCGAGCTGAAGGACGGTGCGTCGGTCGCCATCCCGAATGACCCGAGCAACGGTGCGCGTGCGCTGCTGCTGCTGGCAGACCAGAAGCTGATCACACTCAAGGACGGTATCGGCGTGAAGGCCTCGGTTGCCGACATTACCGAGAACCCGAAGAAGCTGAACATTCTCGAACTCGACGCTGCCCAGCTGCCGCGTTCGCTCGATGACGTCGATCTCGCCGCCATCACCACCAATTACGCGCTTGCCGCCGGCCTCAACCCGAAGACGGACGGCATTTTCCAGGAAAGCACCAAGGCGCCATACGTCGGCGTCATCGCAGTTCGCGCCAAAGACAAGGATGCCGACTGGGTGAAGACCTTCGTCGAAAGCTATCATAGCCCGGAAGTGTCGGCCTTCATCGAAGAGAAGTTCAAGGGCGCGATCACGCCGACCTGGTAAGCGCTTAACCATTGCGCCGTCGGTCCGGCTCCCAACAAAACGGGCCGGCGGCGCCATAAACCCAATAAAATCGTGAGGAAACATCCAATGAAGAAGCTCGTACTCGCCGCCGCATTTGCGCTTGCTGCCGCAAGCTCCGCACTTGCCGAAGACATCAAGGTCGGCGTCACGCCGGGTGAACACGCCAATATCATGGAAAAGGTTGCCGCCGTCGCCAAGACCAAGGGCCTCAACATCGATATCATCGAGTTCTCGGATTATGTCGTGCCGAACCAGGCTCTGAACGACGGCGACATCCAGGCCAACTCGTTCCAGCACCAGCCTTACCTCGACAACCAGATCGCCGACCGCAAGTTCGATCTCGTTGCCATCGGCAAGACGATCACCACCCCGATGGGCGTCTATTCCAAGAAGGTGAAGAGCCTCGATGAACTGAAGGACGGCGACACCGTTGCCATCCCGAACGACCCGACCAATGGCGGCCGCGCTCTGCTGGTTCTGGCTTCGAAGGGGCTGATCAAGTTCAAGCCGGATGCCGGTATCAAGGTCACGCCTTCGGACATCATAGAGAACCCGAAAAAGATCGAATTCTCCGAACTCGACGCTGCCCAGCTGCCGCGTTCGCTCGATGACGTCGATGCCGCCGTCATCAACACGAACTACGCCATGGAAGCCGGCCTGAACCCTAAGAAGGACGCGATCGCCATCGAAGGCGAAAAGTCGCCCTACGCCAACATCATTGTTGTACGCTCCGCCGACAAGGACGCTCCCTGGGCCAAGACGCTGGTCGAAGCCTATCACGACGAAAGCATCCGCAAGTTCATCAATGATGAATACAAGGGTGCGCTGATCCCGTCCTGGTAATCTGCTGCCAAGCGAAAATATTGATCTGTTACAGCCCCTTACGCGAGAGATCGCGTAAGGGGCTTCTTTTTGATGTGGTATCTTTCACTTCAATCTTAACTGTATCTGAAGGAATATTCGCGATAAACTTCTGGTTTAGTGAGGGGTTCTATGGGGCTGTTATCATTCCGTTTCCGACGCCCCGTGAACGTTGGGCGCAAGTCCGCCGTGACTTCGATGCTCGGCGCCTTCGCCATTGTCGTTTTTCTCGTCACGGTCTTCATTCTCACGGCCGTCAACCGGATCGCAGACCACACCAACAATCTCGATGAACAACGGTCGCGTGCGACGACCAGTGGTGCAGTTCGGACCTTTCAGGATCAGCTTCATGCGACGCTGAACGACTATGCCGCCTGGGACGATGCGGCGAATTTCGTTTATGCGCCGGACGGGCAGGACTGGATCGTCAGCAATTTCGGCGACATGACCGTCAACAGCGATCTTTTCGACGTTGCGATGCTGCTGGACACCCATCGCAATGTGTTGATGTCCTATCAGGACGGTCATCCGGTCGACTGGGCACCCGGCGACTATTTCGATTCATCGCTCTGGACACTTTTCGACAAGGCGCAGTCGGCTGGTCCGGAGAGCGTACCGGAGGCGACAGGATTTATCGCTACCAGCAAGGGTGTTTCGGCGATCGGTGTCGCTCTCATCCGCGAGAAGTCGGGTGCTATCGACGTGTCTGCGGAAAACCGGCGCTATCTGGTTTTCGCACGCCATCTCGATAACGAGAAGGTTGCGGCACTCGGGGAGACCTATGTCATTGGCGGACTGCATTTCGTCGGTGCCGATGAGGCGCTGCCCAATGCAGTCGAGATCCGTAACGTGCATGGCCGGCTTCTGGCAAAGCTTGGCTGGACGCCGCGCAAGCCGGGGGACGTCAGCTACCTTCAGGTCCGCTCACTGGTTTACAGCGCGGTGGCCATGGTCGGGCTTTTCTTCCTGCTTCTGCTGGTTGCCGGAACGAATACTCTCAATCGACTGAAAGCCGATGAGGCCTCGGCGCGCCGTCTAGCGATGACCGACAGGCTGAGTGGTCTGCTCAACCGTACGGGTTTCTTCATGGCTCTCGATGATATGGTGGAGGAAGGCGCGCGCAACGGGCAGAGCGTGACGATGCTCTATCTCGATCTCGACGGGTTCAAGGAAGTCAACGATGCCTATGGGCATGGTACCGGCGACACGCTGATCCGCAGCGTCGCGGCAGGGCTGAGGATCCTCGTAGGCGAGGGGGCTGTGCTTGCGCGGGTCGGTGGAGACGAGTTTGCCATTGCAGTTCTTTCGGACGATCCGGGCCGCGAGACGGCGATGCTGTGCGAGCGCATTTTAGGCTTTTTCGCGGAGCCCTTCACCATCGGTGAGCGGGTGGCCGTGATCGGCACGAGCATCGGCATCGCGATATCCGCGCGCGGCAGTGTTAATGGTGGAGAACTGGTCCGGCGCGCCGACATGGCGATGTATCGGGCCAAGGATAGCGGGCGCAGCCGCTTTGAGTATTACACGCCGGACATGGATGCCGAGCGGGAGGAGCGCCACAGGCTCGAAATCGACCTCAGGATCGCCATCGAACGGCAGGAGCTGAACGTTGTCTATCAGCCGGTGGTCTCGGCGCAGGATGGCAGGATCGTAGGGGTGGAGGCGCTGGCCCGCTGGAACCGCAGGGGCTATGGCGCGGTTTCCCCGGATGTCTTCATTCCGATCGCCGAAACCTCCGGCCTGATCGATCAGCTCGGTCTCTTTGTGTTGCATCGTGCCTGCGAGACGGTGAAACGCTGGCCGGGCCTGAAGCTGTCGGTCAACATCTCTCCGGGGCAATTCCGCGACCCTGCGTTTCCGCAGAACGTTGCCTGCGTGCTTCGCCAGACAGAAGCCAGCCCCGCCGAAATCACGCTGGAGATGACCGAAGGTTATTTCATCCAGAATGCCGACCGAGCGAAAACCTCGATGGCCGAGCTGCGGCGGCTGGGGGTCCATATCGCACTCGACGATTTCGGCGCCGGTTTCTCAAGCGTCGGTTATCTCAGGCAGTTCGGTTTCGACCGCATGAAGATCGACAAATCTCTGATCCACGCGCTCGATCAGGAACGAAGCGCGGTCGACCTTCTGCATGCGACCGTGGCACTTGCGCGCTCGCTGGATATTCCAGTTACCGCCGAAGGTGTGGAGACGGATGCCCAGGTGCTGCAGTTGCGGCTCACAGGCTGTGATCAGTTGCAGGGCTACCTGTTCGGCCAACCGATGTCGGCTGACGATATTGATAGCGTTTTCCGGCGCGATGAGCGCAGGGCGATCTTTTCGCTGGCGTGACATTAGTCAGAGATAGCGCGGGACCTTAACTTTCAGAAGCTCCACCAAGCGTGGATCCATGAATTGATAGTCGTCGGGAATATCAAGGCAGATGAGGCGCGCGCTCTTCATCGCGGCGCGATATCTCGGTTGCAGTTTGGTTCTGTGGGTGCGTTCCATCACGAAGATGATGTCCGCCCATTCGACGAGTTCGTCGGAAAGCGGGTTTTCTGCGTCGTTATTCGTGCCCGCGGAAGAAGTCTCTATTCCCGGCCAGTCGGCAAATATCTGCTCGGCCGTCGGGCTGCGCAGTTTGTTCTGGCTGCAGACGAAGAGAACGTTCTTCACCCGCTATCTCCTCAGCTACCGATATGCCTTAAGCCGCGCTTCTTGGCGAGGGCGATCTGGTGCTGCCGCTGGCGGTAGCGCAGGCGGTCGGCCTCACTGCGTGTGTCGTAGCAGTTGGAACAGGAGACGCCTTCCTCGTATTTCGCAGAGGTGATCTCTTCGGCAGTGATCGGATTGCGGCAGGCGTGGCAGAGCTTGTGATTGCCTTCCTTCAGGCCATGCTCGACCGAGACGCGCTCGTCGAAGACGAAGCAGGCGCCTTCCCACATGCTTTCCTCTTCCGGCACTTCCTCGAGATATTTGAGGATGCCGCCCTTCAGGTGATAGACCTCTTCGAAGCCTTCTTCCTTCATGAAGGCGGTCGCCTTTTCGCAGCGGATGCCGCCGGTGCAATACATGGCGATCTTCGGCTTGTTGTGCAGGCCGGTATTGTTGCGCACCCAGTCCGGAAACTCGCGGAAGGTCTTCGTATTCGGATCGACGGCGCCCTTGAAGATGCCGATCGCGGTCTCGTAGTCGTTGCGCGTGTCGATCAGGATCGTTTCTGGATCGGATATCAGCGCGTTCCAGTCCTTCGGGTCGACGTAAGTACCGACGATCTTGTTGGGGTCGATATCCTCGACGCCCATGGTGACGATCTCTTTTTTCGGCCGGACCTTCATGCGCAGGAAAGGCATCTTCGATGCGCGGCTTTCCTTGTGCTCCAGATTGGCAAATTCCGGCTGGCCGCGCAGATGAGCGAGCAGGCGGGCGATCGCATCGTCGGTGCCGGCAACCGTGCCGTTGATGCCTTCGCGGGCAATCAGCAACGTACCCTTGATGCCGTTCTCGTCACAGAAAGCCTGCAAGGGCTCGCGGAACGCCTCGAAACGCTCGAAACGGGCGAAATGATAAAGCGCCGCAACGAGGAAGCCATTGGTTGCCCCGTCGGTCGCATGGGACCGAGATGTGATCTGATTGTCTGTCATGGGGCTCAAATACAGCGCTATCGCGCGCCGCGCAACGCGGATTCTTCCTCTGCTTTTCGAGGTTCTGCTCCGTTCCTGTTGGTCTTGCCGGAGCTGGTTCCTGCCGCTCTCTCCCAAAGGAGCGCGATCAGGGCGGCCTCTTCCTCCGGTGTCTCTGCCAGCAGTCCTTGAGCCTTTTCCATCGCATCGCGCCGCAGCGTCTGCTGACGATTGATGATTGCCGCGAGCAGGCGTGCAAGCCTGTCGCCACTGCCGAACAGGCTGGGCTCCTTGTCCGCCAATTCGGTGAGGACCGAGAGATCGTGCTCGTGGCCCAGAAGATCCACCAGCGTCTTGCATTCGTTCTGTTTCGCCTGCATCGCAGAGGGCCAGATTTCACGCAGAAGCGAGATGTGCATCCAATAGGCCTGCCCGCTCTTTCGCAGTTCGTGATAGGTTTCGGCGCCGCCCTGCTTCTCACATTCGCTCACCGCGGCATGGGCTTTTTCAAGCTGCTTTCTCCAGGCCTTTCCAAGATGCTTTGCCGTCTTGCGCGGGGTGTCCGAAAGGTTCAGGGCATCGAGCGCGTCGATCGCTTCGCGGCAACCCTCGATCGCCGAGGCGATCTTGGCGGGAAGGTCATGTTCTTCCGCAGCGATGCGATCTCTACGGGCGGTAAGCGTCGTTCGTGCCGTTTCGAGCGCGTTTTTTTCTTCGGGAGAGGCCGCGAAGTCTGCCAGATAGGTTACGGTTTCGACGAGTGCGGTCGCATCGCGTACGGACGAGAGTTGCCTGGCGATATCGCGGATCCTTGCATTCTCCTGCCTGCGGAAATCCGGAGCATCCGGCTGGATGAGCCGGTAGAGGGAACGAACACGCTTGAAGCGCTTGCGGGCGTCGTGAATGGCTTCGTGCGGGCCGTCGGGCTGATCTTCTAGATGGCCTATCGCTTTCGAAAGCTGCTGCCGGGCAACGGAACAGAATTCGGTGGTGAAGGGTTCAGACGGCCTTAAACGGTAAGCCATGCACGAGTTCCTCGCTCAGGTCTTCAACTGCCATGTTGACGTTCGAATAACGCCGGTCACCGGTGATTTCCTTGCCTATCCAGTCGGGCAGGTGCGGCCGGTCCTTCTCGTTGGCGATCTCGACCTCTGCCACGACCAGACCGGCATAGGCACCGGCATAGACGTCCACTTCCCAAGTATAACCTTCATAGGGGACAAAGTAGCGGGTCTTTTCCAGAACGACGCCGAGGGCTTGCTCTGCCATTTCCTTGGCATCGGCAAGCGGAACGTCATATTCGAACTCGTCGCGGGCGAAGAGGTCGCGGCCGATCTTGATCGTCAGCTTCGCCCTTTCGCCATCCATGATGCGAACACGAACCGAACGATCCTTGCCGGAAGCGATATAGGCCTGCAGGAAGCTGGAGGACGAGGAGGCGCCGGAGCGCCAGCCGTCGGTTCTGACCAGATACTTCCGCTCGATTTCCTTCGCCATGTCATTTACACCTGTCTTGGAACATCGGCAGCAACCTAGTGCAAACATGACGATTGGAAAATGCGTTCTGTCGCACCGCCCGGTTTTTTCTCGACAATGACCGTGCCGACGTTTATTTCCGGGGCCATATTTTCAATCGTTTCAGGGAGAACGTGCATGGCTAGCAAAACCGAGAAAGTCCTTTCCATCCTCAAATTGCAGCCGGTCGTTCCGGTGCTGATCGTAGACGACGCGAAATCGGCTGTTGATCTGGCCAAGGCGCTGGTTGCCGGTGGCCTGCGCGCCATCGAAATCACCTTGCGCACGCCGGCGGCACTCGATGCCATCAAGGCAGTTGCTGCCGAAGTCGAAGGCGCCAATGTCGGTGCCGGCACCATTCTGAACTCCAAGGATTACGAAGCTGCCGTCAAGGCCGGCTCTACCTTCATCGTTTCGCCGGGCGTTGCACCGAGCGTTCTGGCTGCCGCCAAGGATTCCGCTGTTCCACTTCTGCCGGGCACGGCAACGCCGAGCGAAGTCATGACGCTGCGCGAAGCCGGTTATGACGTGATGAAGTTCTTCCCGGCCGAGCAGGCTGGTGGGGCTGCCATGCTTAAGGCATGGTCCTCGCCGCTCGCAGGTACGTTCTTCTGCCCGACCGGTGGTATCTCGCTGAAGAATGCCAAGGATTACCTGTCGCTGCCGAACGTCGTCTGCGTCGGCGGCTCGTGGGTTGCTCCGAAGGAGCTGGTTGCTGCAGGCGACTGGGCCGGCATCACCAAGCTTGCTTCGGAAGCCTTCGCACTGAAGGGTTGAGATCACCGGGGATATTCCCCGAAGCGTTCTGACAATTTCGTTATCGGTCACGCGGGAAAATTGTTTTCCCGCGTTTTCGTTCCTATCTCCCAATCGAAATTCAACCGACAGGAGATATCGATGTTCGATGCGAAAAAGCTTCTCGACCAGTTCCTCGGGTCACAGGTTCCCGGGCGCTCGGGAAGCGACAAATCCGGATCCGCCTCGGGATGGGCCGGGCAGGTCACGGACATCGCCAGGAACAATCCTCTGAAGACTGCGGGTATCGCAGCCGCCATTCTCGGCACAAAGACAGGCCGCAAGCTTGCCGGCAATGCCGTGACGATCGGCGGTATCGCTGCTGTCGCCGGCCTCGGTTATCTCGCCTACAAGAATTACAAGTCGGGACAGTCGCCGCAGACAGCGCCGCAACCGCAGCCGACTTCGGCCGAGCCGATTGCGCTGCCGCCACCGGATTCCGCCTTCAGCCTTCAGTCGCCGCAGCTTTCCAATGATTTTGCGCTGACGCTCGTCAGGGCGATGATCGCTGCTGCCAAGGCTGACGGCCATATCGATCAGGCCGAGCGCGCCAACATCATGGAAAAAATCCATGCCGTCGATCTCGGGGCCGAAGCCGAGGCGTTCATTGCCGAGGAACTCGCCAATCCGGTCGACATCGACGATCTGGTGGCTGCTGCGCGCACCGAGGAGCAGAAGGTCGAACTCTATACTGCAACAAGGCTGACGATCGATCCAGATACGCGGGCGGAGCGCGGTTATCTCGATATGCTTGCTGGCCGTCTCAATCTGCCCGACGCCTTGATCGACCATATCGACGCCACGGTTTCGTCGGCCAAGGTTGCGTCTCCGGCAGTGTAGAGAAGATACGGAAGACGCGTATCGGTTGTGTTTTGTCGGAACAATCCTGGCTCCAGTGCTTTTGTCGGCATTGAAAGGAGCAAGGCAATGATGGAAACCGAGAAAATTCCGACCGATATCTGGCTGAAAGTGATGTGCGCGCTGATGATCAATGCCGTGCTATTCGGTGTCGGCATCATCACCGTTCTTTCGGTGCCGACCTTTGTCGATCAGGCGAAATATCTTATCCCCGTAGTGATCGTTGCGAGCTTCGCAATCACCCCATTCCTTTGCGGATTTATTGCTCGTCGCATGCGGATCAGAAACTGGACAGCAGACCAGTGGCGCGAAGGAGATCTGATCTCTGGATAACCTAGATTGACAGGAACGGGGGCCGGTTCAGACCGGCTCCCTTATCGGTCAGCCGTCTGCGCCACCGATGCGGCGGCGGAAAAGGCCTTCAAGCCTTTTCCAGATGCTTTCGGGTTCGGGTGAGCCGATCATAAGGCGGCCTTCGCGCGTTATTGAGATTACCGCTCCCGTCGACCATTCTCCGCCGTGATCGATGGTTATGAGCTTGTTGCGCGCCGCATCCTGAAAGAACGTCTCCGCCTCCAGAAATTCATATTCATCCTCGGAAAGACAGAGGCGTCCAGAGCTTTCGGCGACATGGCCCAGCAATGTCAGCAGGCGAGGGTCTATCGGAGATTTTTGCGGCAGGTTTACGGGCATCTTTTGCACCCCAAAATCTCAGCCGAATTTAAATCCATCTCAGGCCAACAACAATATATCCGCCGAGCCAAATATTGATTGATGATAAATTGGGGACGAGGCGTTCGCCATCAGGCTCCACGCCCAATGGCAGGTGCGGCATTGCCTTTGGAATGTCCCTGACTTAATCGTCGGATACCGAAACAAGGCCATTCCGATGCAAGATCTGAAAACCTATAAAGTTGCAGCTCCCAAGCCTGTTACATTGAAGGGACGGTTCGTTACTCTCGAGCCCTATGATCGCGACAAGCATCTGCAGGCGCTGTGGGATGCTCTGGGCGGAGAGGGGATCAACGATCTGATCCGCTATTTTCCCAATGAGGACTATGCCACCGCGGATGAGTTCGGTGCATGGGTAGAGGGTGCGCAAGCCAATCTCAGCTTCATCACGCTAGTGGCGCGGGAAAATGCGACCGGCAAGGTCGTCGGGATGGCGAGCTATATGCGGCCCGATCCCAAGAATGGTGTCGTTGAAGTCGGCTCAGTTGCACATGGCGAGGCGATGAAGCGTTCGCCGATGGCGACCGAACTGCATTACCTTATGGCGAAGCATGTCTTCGAGGATCTCGGCTATCGCCGGTACGAGTGGAAGTGCCATAACGAAAACGAGCCGAGCAAAAGAACGGCTATCCGTTATGGCTTCACCTTCGAAGGTGTGTTCCGCCAGCATGTGATTTCCCGCGGCGCAAACCGCGATACGGCATGGTTCTCGATGATCGACAGCGAGTGGCCTGTAATCAACGCGGCATTCGAAGCCTGGCTTGCGCCGGAGAATTTTGATGCCGACGGTGGCCAGAAGCGCCGGCTGGAGGATATCCGCGCCGAAATCGGCAGCTGAGGATATGAGCATGAAGCCGGAGACGAAATCGCAGATGATTGCCGCGGCGCTGATCATGATCGGCGCCGTCGCGGTCATCTATTTCCTGCCGTCTCTGGTGCTCTGGATCGGCCAGTATTCGCCAGCACTTGCCTTCGTCGTCGGCGCGATCCTGCTGCTCGGTTTTTTCTGGATCTTCTGGCTGAGGGCGCGGTATCAGCGCCGACGCTAAAGCCTACGCCTGTAGCGACGCGCCTAGCAGCGAGAGCCCCACCAGCAGAACGAAAAGCGCGCCGCCGATCTCGATCGCATGGCCGACGCGGCGGCCTGTTTTCGAACCAGGTCCGGCAACCTTGAGGGCTATATCCTTGGCGCCGACCGCGAGTGAGGCGAGGATCGTGACGGTGATCGCGGTGCCGAGCGACATTGCCAGCACCGACAGGATGCCGCCGAGATAAAGGCCGTTAAGCAGCGAAAAGCTCATGACCAGAATGGCGCCGGAGCAGGGGCGCAGGCCGACTGCGATGATCGCCGACCAGGCTTCCTTGAGGCTGAATTCCTTGCCGTCCAGCATCTTCGGATCGGGCATGTGGCTGACACCGCAGGCCTCGCAATAATCGCCGTCGCCTTCATAGTCATGGTCGTCGATTTCTACGGCCTTGAAATTCAGGCCGGTGGAGCTGCGGCTTGCGGCGGGTCCATCGAACAGTGTGCCGGTTGCCGGGGCGGCGTCCGGGACACGCACAACCCGTAATTTCAGCGCGCGAAGCTTTTTCACCAGCAGCCAGGCGCCGAAGAGGGCGACCATGGCAAAACTTGCGACTTCCATCGCCCATGTCGCCTTGGTCATGGTGATGCCCGAACCGCGCAGGACAACAAAGGCGGCACCGACGACAAGGATCGCGACCAGACCCTGGAGAAGCGCCGAGACAAACGAGATGGCGACGCCGCGGCGCAGCTCCACCTCGTTGGCGATCATGTAGGAGGAGATGACCGCCTTGCCGTGGCCGGGGCCAGCGGCGTGGAAGACACCATAGGCGAAAGAAAGGCCGATCAGGCCTGCCAGGGCGGAGGGATCTTCGCGCATCGCTTTCAGCGCGCCGGTCAAGGCGCGGTAAAAGGATTGCTGGTAGTAATTGATCCAGCTGAGATAGGGGGCGAACGGTCCGCCGACAGAAAAAGAGGGTTCTGCCGAACCGACCCCGAGGGGCGACTGCGCATGAACGGCACTCGCGAGATACAGGCTGGCAAAGACAGCAGCGGCAAAGGCTGTCGCTACACCGAGCCTTGGAGATTTCAGCATGTCAGCTCCAGACGGGTCGCAAACATTTTCGACATGTCGGTTCCGGTCGGATCGTTGAAAAACGCATCGGTCAGCGAGGTGCTGTTCTGGGAGAGAACCTCGTCGGGATCCGGACGGACGACCTTGTGCTGGCATTTGGCGAAGGCGGGGCCTTCGGCCACCAGATCCTTGTCGGTCGGGAAGTCGATCGCGGTATACATGGTGGGGTCGTAGATGCCGAAGGTCAGCCTGCCCTTGAGCGGCATCGGCTTGTCCGGTTTGACCGAGAAAAAGACGAGGATCTGACCATCCTTGAAGGTGACGTGGATCACGTCCGGTTTTTGCACGCCGACAGTTGCGCCGTTCATCGTCAGAGCGGTGAAGTAGTGGTAGTCGCCAAGCGAGGTGCGCATCGTCTCGCCGAGTTCCGCCAATTCCCCTTCGTCGAGCTTCAGGTCGGTGTTCTTGTCGAAATCCAGCAATACGCTGGACGAGAAGACCTCGTCGAAACGCCAGACATTGCGCAGCTCTTGCACCATGCCATCCGGCCCGCCGATTACTTCCAGCCGCGATTCGACAAAGATGTGGGGATGGGCCGAGGCGGCATAAGGCAGCGTACAGGCTGCAAGGGCAGTGATGATCGCGAGTCTTTTTCTCATTCGGTCCGGCGCCTGTGTTTGTCCCCGTGTGATCCGGTCCAGCCTGCTGTGCCGTTGAAATGGGACGGAATTTCGACTCACATGTTACACAATTACTGTGTCATCTATTGCGTCATCTCGCCTGGCGGAACCAGTTGGCGAGAAAATCGACGAAGCTTCTGACCTTGGCCGGCAGATAGCGGCGATGAGGATAAACGGCATAGATGCCGCGATCCTTGATGATGTAGTCATCGAAAAGTGTGACGAGTTCGCCGGACTGGATATGGGCGTTGGCGATGAAATCCGGGATGATCGCAACGCCCAAGCCCGCGCGGGCGGCGCGTAGGGTTGCCTGCGGGCTGTTGACCTCAATCGGGCCAGAGACGCCGACGGATAGTGTCGAGCCGTCCTTTTCGACGAAGCGGATATTGTTATGCCCGCGCGTATTGGTGTCGATGATGAAGGGGACATTGCTCAACTGCTGCGGATGTTCCAGCGGGCCGTATTGCGCGACTATATCTGCGGTCGCGACAGCGTGGACGCGGAAATCATTGAGCTTTTTTGCGATCATGCCGGAATCTTCCAGACGGGTGATGCGGATCGCCAGATCGAAATTTTCCTCGATCAGATCGACGAACCGGTCATCGGCTACGATTTCCAGCTGAACATCGGGATGAGCCTTGGCGAAATCGATCAGCGACTGGCCGACATCGGCGTCGATGAAAGTGCGTGGCACGGAAACGCGCAAGCGGCCCTTGAGGTCCGCATTGCCTTCGCGCACTAGGTCAGCGAGGTTGTCGATCTCCTTCAATATGTCCGAAGCGCTGCGATAATAGGTGTGGCCCGCTTCGGTGAGAGAGAACTGCCGCGTCGTGCGGTTCAAAAGCAGCGCGCCCAGATCATCCTCAAGCTCGCGGACGTATTTGGAGAGCAGTGCCTTGGAGCGGCCGGTACGCCGCGCGGCGGCCGAGAAACCCTCAGCTTCGACCACATCGATGAAGGCGCGCATGCGGGTGAGGGTATCCAAGTGGTGTCTCCTAAATACTGAACGAATATCGGCGCGTTGTTCGATGTTTATGGACCAATGTAAAAATATGGTCGAGCGTAAAAAATCTCTTGATTATGACGGCGAATATTCTTATCTCCCGCTTTGCCCAAAGTCGCACGTGCCCATGGGTGTCCGCCGACCCTCGAATTGAGATTTATCTCTAAGGTGAGGTCATCGGTAAGGTACCTGGAACTAACCCCTCCAGTCGCTATTCCGGCCAACCGGAAAATGCGAGGACATCTGAAGCAACGACGGTGCGGGCCTTTCTAGTCTCTGCAGGCTTTCCATCAGCTTGCAATTCTGAAGAGGCACACCATCATTGCCGGAAGTGCGGTAGGGACAACCCTCCAATCCAAGGCAGACAAAGCCGGATCAAAGCTCGTGGCAGGGCGTTGGTCTACATATCGCGCGGTAAAGCGTGCTCACGGTACCAGTGTCTCCAACTACTGGCGCCGAGCGCATTCTTATCCGTCCTTTGTCCTCCGGTTCGCAGCCGGAGCTTTGAGATTTCGAAGGGACTGACCCATGACCACTGCTCGCATCCTCGACTTCATCAAGACCCGACGTCCGGAAGGCCCGTGCCTCGTTGTCGACCTCGATGTCGTACGTGACAATTTCCATGCGTTCCGTCATGCCCTGCCGGACAGCGCGATCTACTACGCCGTCAAGGCAAACCCGGAACCGGCAATCCTCAAACTGCTCGCCTCTCTCGGCTCGAGCTTCGATTGCGCTTCCGTCGCCGAAATCCAGATGGCTCTCGATGCTGGTGCAACCGCCGACCGCATCTCCTTCGGCAACACGATCAAGAAGGAACGCGATATCGCCCGTGCACACGCACTCGGCGTCGGTCTCTTCGCTGTCGACAGCCATGAGGAAGTCGAAAAGATCTCCCGTGCCGCTCCGGGCGCGAAGGTATTCTGCCGCGTTCTGACCGACGGTGAAGGCGCCGAATGGCCGCTGTCGCGCAAGTTCGGCTGCGTACCGCAGATGGCCGTTGACGTTCTCGTCTACGCTCACCAGCTGGGCCTCGAATCCTACGGTGTGTCGTTCCATGTCGGTTCGCAGATGACCAAGGTCGATGCCTGGGATTCGGCTCTGGCCGATGCCAAGCGCGTCTTCTCACAGCTGGCCAAGCAGGGCATCGTCCTGCAGATGGTCAACATGGGCGGCGGCTTCCCGACCAAGTACCTGCGCGACATCCCGAAGGCCGAGGAATACGGCCAGGCGATCTCCGCTTCGCTGCGCAAGCATTTCGGCAACAACCTGCCGAAGACGATCATCGAGCCGGGTCGCGGCATGGTCGGCAATGCAGGCGTCATCAAGGCGGAAGTCGTTCTCGTCTCGCGCAAGTCGGACAACGACAACCACCGCTGGGTCTTCCTCGACATCGGCAAGTTCGGCGGTCTGGCCGAAACCATGGATGAGGCCATCCGTTACCCGATCCGCACCGAGCGTGACGGTGACGAGATGGAGCCCTGCGTTCTGGCCGGCCCGACCTGCGATTCGGCCGACGTGATGTACGAAAAGAACATGTATCCGCTGCCGATCTCCCTTTCGATCGGTGACGATGTTCTGATCGAAGGCACTGGCGCCTACACGACAACCTACTCGGCCGTCGCCTTCAACGGCTTCGAGCCGCTCAAGGCATACGTCATCTAATTGGCGTCGTCTTAGGCAGTTTCTGCCGATAGTTTCGCGGTTCCCGAACCTCCAGCCGGGGGCCGCAAATCCACAATGAACCCTCGATACCGTCTGAAACGGTTTTAAGTGCGGGAGGCCCAAAGATGGCCACTGTTCTTGATTCTGTCCGCGCATTCTTTGCGCCGAGCCAAACCTACACGATCGATACGGAAACTCCGGCCGATGTCGTTGCACGCGAGACGTTGCTCGACCGCGCGATGGGGGCTGACCGCCGTAAGAAGTCTTCGGAGAAGATCCGCCGCAACCGCCTGCCGGCGGAAGGTCTGGCGCTCGTCGCTCGCGATGGCGACGGCCATGTGATCGGTACGGTTCGTTTGTGGAACGTCGAAGCCGGCATTTCGCCGGAAGGCAATCCGATTGAGGCGCTTCTGCTCGGGCCGCTTGCCGTATCTAACGATCAGGAAGGTCGAGGAATCGGCGGCGCATTGATGCGTGCCGCGATTGCTGAGGCACACAATCGTGGCCATGGAGCGATCCTGCTGGTCGGTGATGCCGCCTACTACGAGCGGTTCGGCTTCTTTGCCGAAAAGACTGCGCATCTCGTCATGCCCGGCCCGTTCCAACGCGACCGTTTTCTGGCGTTGGAATTGAAATCCGCCTGGCTTGAGGGCGCTGTGGGCATGATCGTTGCGAGTGGTCGCAAGCTGGCCTGAAATAAAATTGTTCAGCAAAAAGGCCTCGCGGCTGCTCCGATCATCCCGAAGCCCCGCCTCCAGTTCCGGAGGCGGGGCTTTTCCTTTGCGGTATCCCGTGGAGCGAGAGGAAATCAGCGGCGCATCGCCACTGCGTCATTTAGGCAACAACCGCCGTCTCCTTGATTAGCTAATGGGTACACTTGATCTCGATCAAGTGTCTGCAACTACACGAGTTTTAGATCTTTTCCAGAAGATTCAGGCAGGCTGGAAGGAGATGTTTTATGACAATCAGCAGCAGGAACTATGCGCGTTGGATGGTGGGGATCAGCGCAGGCTTTTTCGCATTCGGGGCAGCAGCTGCGGACATGGCGCCCGCTCAGGTCGCGCCCGTTGCAGACGAAGCGATTTCCTCTCCGAGCCCGTGGCAGATCCGCGTACGCGCGCTTGGCGTCATCACCAAGGATAGCGGTTCGGTCGACCAGAACTCTGCTCTCGGGCTGGAATATAGCGACACTGTCATCCCGGAAGTGGATATCAGCTACTTCTTCACCGACAATATTGCCGCAGAACTGATCCTCGGCACGACCTATGCCAAGATCAACACGACTGGTGCTGCAGATCTGGATGTGGGCAAGGCCTGGCTTCTGCCGCCGACACTGACGCTGCAGTATCACTTTACCGATTTCGGCGCGTTCAAGCCGTATGTCGGTGCGGGCATCAACTACTCGATGTTCTACAATCAGTCCGACAAGGGTGGCTTCAAGAATCTCGACGTCAAGAATGACTTCGGCTGGGCTCTGCAGGCCGGTTTCGACTACATGCTCGACGAACATTGGGGTATCAATTTCGACGTGAAGAAGATCTTCCTCGAAACGGATTGGAAAGTTGACAACAGCCCGTTGGGTGTCCCGCTTTCGGGCAAGGCCAAGATCGATCCGTGGCTGATCGGTGCAGGTGTCACCTACCGCTTCTGATAGAGGAATAGGGCGGGGGGTCTTTAGTGCGGCGCGACCTGTTCGCGCCGCCTTTTTGTATGGCGAGAGTGTTCAGGCTCCGGCCGGAGCACGATATGCTTCGGGAATGACGAAAATCTCGTCGGCGCGGCCGTAGCCGCCATCCTTCACTTCCTCGATCAGCACCAGCGTGTGGGGGCGGGCAGCCTCACTCATGTATTCGACCAGCATGTCGGTCGTGCGATGCACGATCTCTTCCTTCTGGGCCTTTGTCAGTGCGCCTTCCGGCGTCTTGATGTTGACGAACGGCATTGGAATTTCCCTTCTTGTTCGCGTTTCAGATCATGCCGCCATTGGCGCGCAGGACCTGGCCGTTGATCCAACCGCTCTCGGTGCTTGCCAGGAACGAGACGACGGAGGCGATATCGTCCGGCTGGCCGAGACGGCCGAGCGGAATGTTGCGGATTATGTTCTGGACCAGTTCTTCCGACTTGCCGGTCATGAACAGTTCGGTTTCCACCGGGCCGGGGGCGACGGCGTTTACGGTGATCCGGCGTTTGCCGAGTTCCTTGGAGGCAACATGGGTCATTGCCTCGACGCCTGCCTTGCTGGCGGCATAGGGGCCGTAACCCGGACCGTACATGCCGACGACGCTGGATGAAAAGTTGATGATCCGGCCGCCCTCGCGCAGCCGCTTACCGGCCTCGCGAATGCCGTAGAATGTGCCGGTGAGGTTGATGGTGACGTGCCTGTCGAATTCGGCGTCATCCATTTCGATCAGCGGCGAGAGCTTCATGATGCCGGCATTGTTGACCAGGATATCGATGCCGCCGAAGCTTTTCTCTGCCGCATCGAAGAGTGCTGTGACGCCTGCCGACGTGCCGACATCTGCCTTGACAGCGATTGCCCTGCCGCCAGCCGTTTCGATTTCGCGGACGACATCATCGGCAGCACTCTGGCTCGATGCATAGTTGACGACGACGGCAAGGCCATCCTTGGCGAGACGCAGGGCCAGAGCCTTGCCTATCCCCTTGGAGGCGCCGGTGATGATTGCTACGCGGTTGGTGTTCTCGGTCATGGTAATTCTCCTTTTCTGGTGATGAAGATATGATGATCTCCATGGAGAACAATGGCGGTCATTTGACATGACAATTTGCATGTGATGAACAATTGCCATGGACAGATTATTGCGCATGCAGCTTTTCGTGCGGGTGGTGGAACGGGGCAGTTTTCTTGCGGCTGCCGCCGATCTGGGGCTGGCCCGCTCCACCGCCACGCAGGCGATCAAGACTTTGGAAGCCGATGTCGGCGCGCGACTGCTTGAGCGGACGACACGACATGTGGCCGTGACGCTGGATGGCAGCGCATTTTATCAACGTTGCTTGTCGATCCTTGCCGATGTGGATGAGGCGGAGGCGATCTTTCGGGATGCGAAACCGCAGGGCATATTGCGGGTTGATGCGCATCCTATGCTGACCCAGACCTTTCTGTTGCCGCATCTGCGGTCGTTTCTCGATCGCTATCCGTTGCTGGAGATCCAGTTCGGTCAGGGGGACCGGTTTGTGGATCTTGTGCGCGAGGGTGTCGACTGCGTGATCCGGGCGGGGGAGGCAAGCGACAGTTCGCTGATCATGCGCAGGCTCGGTTCCATCCGCGAGATGACCTGCGCCAGCCCGGACTATGTCAAAAGCCATGGCATGCCGCAAACGCCGGACGAGCTGGATGGACATCAGGCGGTCGGCTTCATCTCTTCACGCACGGGGCAGATCATGCCGCTCGAATTTGTGGTGGGAGAAACCGTGCGCTACGTGACCTTGCCGGGGCGCGTCACCGTCAACAATTCCGATACGGTCATGGATCTTGCCCGCAGAGACTTCGGCCTGATGCAGGCGCCGCGTTATCACCTGCAGCGACATGTCGATGACGGCACGCTGGTGGAAGTGCTGCCGGATTTTCCGCCGCCGCCCACACCGCTTTCCGCTCTTTATCCGCAAAACCGCCAGCTCTCGCCGCGCGTGCGGGTGTTCATCGACTGGGTCGCGAAGATATTTGCGGAAGCTGATATCTGAGGCAGGTCACGGAGATTCATTTCGGCGTGAGGCTGCAGGTTCCGCCTTATTGCAGCAATCGCATTGCCCTATCTCTCGACCCATGATCACACGTCGTTCCGCACTCCTGTCCGCTCCATTCCTGTTCGTCGCCGGTCGCGCATTTGCCCAGCAGCCGGTGCCTCAACCGCCCGAGACGTTGAAAACGGTTCTCGACCGCGCCGCCGGGCTGGAACCGCTGAAGGTGGTTCTGGTCTATCGCAATGGAGAGCCGCTGGCCGAGCGGGCCTTCAACGGACGTTCGCTTGCGGCGTCGAGCAACATCAAGTCGGCGTCGAAATCGATCATTTCCTGCCTTGTCGGTATCGCTATCGATCGCAAGCTTCTGGAAGGGACCGATCAGAAGATAGCACCGATCCTGAAAGCCGATCTGCCACGCAATCCCGATCCGCGTCTTCACGAGGTCACGATAGGCAACCTGCTTTCGATGCAGGCCGGGTTGTCGCGAATGTCGGGACCGAATTACGGGCGGTGGGTGGCAAGCCCGAACTGGGTGCGATTTGCCCTGTCAGAACCGTTCGATGGCGAACCGGGTGGCGAGATGCTGTATTCGACTGCATCGACGCATCTTCTCTCCGCCATTCTGACCCGGGTCGGGGCAAAATCGACCCTGGCGCTGGCGCGTGAATGGCTGGAGCCGGTCGATGGTTTCAGGATCGGGGCATGGGAGCGTGACCCACAGGGCATCTATCTGGGCGGAAACCAGATGGCGATGTCCGCCCGCTCGCTGATGGCTTTTGGAGAGCTTTACCGCAATGACGGTAAGTCGAACCAAGGCCGGCAGGTGGTCTCGCAATCCTGGATCGACCAGTCATGGACCTCGCGCACCAACTCCCGTTTTTCGGGCGATGCCTACGGCTATGGGTGGTTCATGCGGGAGATCGGTGGAGAGGATGTCAAGTTCGGATGGGGTTATGGAGGGCAGATGGTCTATGTCATCCCGTCACTTGCCATGACGGTGGTGATGACGTCGAATGAAAGCGGCCCGTCTGCGCGTAACGGTTATCGTGACCAGTTGCATGATCTTCTGGCGGATATCATCCGCGTCACGCCTGTCTGATCGCTATTCTACAGATCAATATCGAATGAAAGCCGGAATATTAGGGTTACTTGTTCATCATGCAGCGGGCATTTCGTTGCATTATCTGTGCCTAATATTAAGAGTGAATTCACAACCAAAGCGAGTAAACTGGCTGCGATTGGTTCTCGAATTCCTCTCCGGGAGCAACACCGGCCTCACGTCATTAGCGTGGGCCGACGCTTTCCCGTGGGGTGGGTGGGGGAAGTATGGAGCCCCCACCCATTCTTTGCTGTTATTCTGGCCCCGCGAGGAGCTATGCGCTGATGTCGATCACGCCGCAATCGCCAGCTTCAGACGCGAAGGAGAGAAGCTTGCCACTGGCGCTCCAGCTCAGGCCGGTGATCGCGCCCTTGCCCGGACGTCGTAGCAGCGCTTCCTTCTCGTCGGCGATCCTGACACCGAGGATCATGCCGTCGATGAAGCCGATGGCGAGAACTTCTTCCGCAGGGTGGAAGGCGACCTGGGTGACCATGATATTGGCGCGGGTGCCGAGTTCCAGCGGCGCCTTGCCCATCGGGCCGTCCTTCGACGAGAAGGGCCAGACGATGGCGGCAGGAGCGCCCGAAGAGGCAAGCCACTTGCCCTTTACCGACCAGGACAGTGATTTCACCTTGGCGGGATAACCGGTCATGCGCATGTGGCGGTTTTCGCCGGCCTTGCCGTCGAGCTTCCAGCCATGCAGCGCGTTTTCCTGCATCGTGGTGACGAGGAAACGGCCGTCAGGGGAGAAGGTGACGCCGGTATGGGCACCTTTCCAGTCCAGATCGGCTGCCGGTGCGTTGGTGCCGACCCAGTGCAGCGAGACGCCGTTATAGCGGGCGGCGGCGATCCGGAGGCCCTTGTTGGCGAAGGCGATGCCCTCGACACTTCGCTCCTCAGTGAATTCCTTGACCGAACCATCGCCCTGTCTCACGACGCTCGTCTTGCCGACGGCATAGGCAACGGCATTCTGCGGACCGCCAGCGATGACGCTGATCCATTTGCGCGGCACTTCTGCAAGTACGGTCGTTTCGCCGTCATGGCCGATGCGCACAACCTTGCCGTCTTCGCCGCCCGAAAGCAGGGTGGCGCTGAAGGGATCGCGAATGCAGGTCAGAAGCCCCTGATGCGCTTGCGTGACCTTTTCACCGCCATCGAGGCGATGAATGGTGCCTGCAGCGGTGGCGAAAAAGGGAATGTCGCCCAGAAAATGCGTGGAAACGACGTGGCCTTCAATATCGAGCGGTGCAACTGTCGGCATCAGGCGGCCATCATTCGGGACATTGTTTTATTATCCATATGGTTTTCGGGCGCCGCTTCCGACGCCCGTTTGTCTATATTGAAATCTGCAGCCGATGTCAGGCCGGTGTCTTGGCGGTCGCCTGGCAGGCGAGGAAGCTCTGCTCGATCTTGGCGAAATCCAGATTGCGACCGATGAAGACGAGGCGGCTTTCGCGCTTTTCGCCATCCTTCCACGGACGCTGGTGATCGCCTTCGACGATCATGTGCACGCCCTGGACCACATAACGCTCCTCATCACCGGCGAAGGCGATGATGCCCTTCAAGCGCAGGATGTTCGGGCCTTCCGTCTGGGTGATTTTCTGAACCCAGGGGAAGAAACGATCCGGGTTCATTTCACCGCCACGCAGCGAGATAGACTTCACCGTGATGTCGTGGATCGGCGACATGGAATCATGATGGCCATGGTGGTGCCCATGGTGGTGGCCGTGATCATGGTGATGATCGTGTCCGCAATCAGGGCCGCAGGTGTGGTCATGATCGTGATGGTGGTGATCGTGGCCGTGGTGATGGTGGTCGTGATCGCAGTCCGGACCGCAGACGTGATCTTCATGGTCATGATCGAGGAAGTGCGGGTCGTTTTCGAGCGCACGCTCCAGATTGAATGCGCCCTGATCAAGCACGCGAGACAGATCAACACCGGAGCGGCTGGTCTTGTAGATGCGAGCCGTCGGATTGATGGCGCGCACGACATCCTCGACGATCGCCAGTTCTTCCGGCGTGACGAGATCGGTCTTGTTGATGAGAACGACGTCGGCAAAGGCGATCTGGTCTTCGGCCTCACGGCTGTCCTTGAGGCGCAGCGGCAGGTGCTTGGCATCGACGAGCGCGACCACGGCATCGAGTTCGGTCTTGGCGCGGACGTCGTCATCCATGAAGAAGGTCTGGGCGACCGGGACCGGGTCGGCAAGGCCGGTCGTCTCGACGATGATGCCGTCGAAACGGCCCGGGCGGCGCATCAGGCCTTCCACGACGCGGATCAGGTCGCCGCGCACCGTGCAGCAGACGCAGCCATTGTTCATCTCGTAGATTTCTTCGTCCGACTCGACGATCAGATCGTTGTCGATGCCGATCTCGCCGAATTCGTTGACGATGACGGCGTATTTCTTGCCGTGGCTTTCGGAGAGGATACGGTTGAGAAGCGTCGTCTTGCCGGCGCCGAGATATCCGGTCAGCACGGTGACGGGAATGGGCTTTGCTGCTTGAGCTTCGGTGGTCTGGTCGGTCATAGGGAAACCTCGAAGGTTAAAGGCTTGCGCCGAATGGCATTGGCATGGGGCGCCAGAAATCGTCCGCTCCATATAAGGGCAAGGCGGAACGAGTTCAAAGGGTTTCGATGTTATAAAATCACGTCAGGACGATGCGTCTGTGCGCAGCGCTATCTTAAATTTTCGACATCAAACTCCGCCACATCCTCCAGCAGCTCGATAATTCCCTTCACCGCATGCGCCACAAGCTGTTCGCCACGCTCTGCCGTCGCGACCGACGCATTGCCGGCGACGCCGATGGGATTGAGATCCGACATCTTCCAGCCGAAGGCATGCGGGCCATAGGCGCGCAGGTGAGTGAAATCGCGAGCGAGGTCGGACTGGCGGGAGGTGAAGGCCTCGGCCTTTGCCATATCCACCTTGTCCGGCCATAGTGACAGCATGACGGAAGTCTCGATGTCGCCGCCGTGGATGTCGATTGCCTTGTCTTCGGGACTGATCCAGCCCGAGGGCTGTCCGAAGCGTGTCCAGCTGGTGGCGACGGCCAGCATGTTGAACCGGATGCGGGCCTCGGTCGCGACGATCGTCATCAGCGGTGAGTTGCCGCCATGGGCATTCAGCATGACGAATTTCTTGATCCCCTGGCGGTTCATGTCTTCGGCAATGCCGAGCCACCGGTTGACTGCTTCGTCGAATGCAAGAGACCGGGTTCCCGCCACGTCCATGTGTTCGACCGAATATCCGACAGGCTCGGCGGGCAGAAAAGTGACAGGGAGTGTCGCCGGGATTTTCGGGATGAGTCGTTGCACGAGACCTTCCGCGATCAGCGTATCGGTGTCGAAAGGCAGGTGCGGACCGTGCTGTTCGTGAGCGCCAAGCGGCAGTACCGCGATCCAATCGCGTCTTTCTGTGGACGCAAGTGTCTGATCATTGTCACAAAAGCGCGGTTTGGGATGCGACATCTGGCGGTGGTTTCCGGGTTTCGTTATGGATAGCACACACTACTATAATGACGACCTTCACCAAGCAAAGCGGGCAGGGCCGATGAGCAAGAAAAAGGGCGAGAAGAAAGCGAAATCCGGGAAGAAGAAGGAGCTTGCAGCTCTTTCGGCGGCTGATCTCGCACCGGCGATCACTCAGGCCGCCCGCTCGGTTCGTACTGCGCTCAGCCGCAGCATTTCCGATAGCGGCCTTTATGCCGGCCAGGACGGGGTTA
Source organism: Aliirhizobium wenxiniae (assembly GCF_014201355.1). Lineage (GTDB taxonomy): Bacteria > Pseudomonadota > Alphaproteobacteria > Rhizobiales > Rhizobiaceae > Neorhizobium > Neorhizobium wenxiniae. The sequence continues at coordinate 1,340,219 of NZ_JACHEG010000001.1, read as the reverse complement.
TCCTCGCGCTTTCGGAAGATGACGGGCAGACACCCGGTCAGCTGGCCGCGCGGCTCGGCGTGAAAGCGCCGACCATGACCCGCACGATCGGGCGCATGGAGGCGCAAGGTTTCGTCGAGCGCAGGGCTGATGGCCACGACGGACGGCTCACCAAGGTTCATCTCACGGAAAATGGCCTGAAGAGCGTCGAGTCGATTGGCCAATCCGTTGCAGATTGCGGCGCGATGGCCGTGCGGGGTTTTTCCGACAAGGAAGTGCGCACGCTTTTGAAGCTGCTGAGGGCTGTGGAACACAACCTGCAGCCGGAAGCCGACGAAGACTGACGGGCCTTCGGCCCATTCCCCGCCTATTGTGCTTGCAAATTAAATTGTTTATTTAAAAATTTTAGTTTGCAAGGCCGGCGCCAGAAACCGGCTTTCAAGAAAAGCAATCCGGAGGGGTTATGGCGCAGAAGGTGAAGCTTTCTACGATCGCAGACAGCCTGGGACTTTCGACTGCAACAATTTCGCTGGCGCTCCGTGACAGCCCGCTCGTCGCAGCCGAAACGCGCGACAAGATCAAGGAGCAGGCACGCGCTCTCGGCTATATCTACAATCGCCGGGCAGCCAGCCTCAGAACCTCGCGTTCGGGCATTATCGGCGTCGTCGTGCATGACGTGATGAACCCGTTTTATGGTGAAATCCTCAAGGCGATCGAGACCGAGCTCGATCGCAGCAGCCATACATTCATTCTCTCCAATCATTACGACTCGGTCGAGAAGCAGCGCACCTTCATCGAGACGCTGCTGCAGCTGGGTGGTGACGGCGTTATCATGTCGCCGGCGATCGGTACGCCGGTCGAGGATATCAGGCTTGCGGAGCAGAACGGCATGCCGGCCATTCTGGTTGCCCGTACGATGGATGGCGTCGACCTGCCGACCTATCGTGGCGACGACAGCTACGGCATCTCGCTTGCAACAAACCACCTGATCGGGCTTGGCCATCGGGTCATTGCGATGATCGGCGGTACGGATCAGACCTCCACCGGCCGCGACCGGTATCAGGGTTATGTCGACGCGCTGCGCAAGGCCAATATCGATGTTGATCCCGGCCTTCGCATTCCCGGTCCTCGCACCATGCAGGGCGGCTTCGAAGCAGCCGTGAACTTCCTGTCGTTGCCGCAGAAGCCGACGGCGGCCGTCTGTTGGAACGATCTCGTGGCAATTGGCCTGATGAACGGTATTGCCCGTGCAGGGCTCATTCCTGGGCAGGACATTTCCGTCACCGGCTACGACGATCTGGAGCAGGCGTCGATTTCGACGCCGTCTCTGACGACCGTTTCCAACCAGCAGGCGGATGTCGGTCGGCTTGCGGCACGTGCGCTGCTTGACCGTCTGGCCGGAAGCCACGAGCCGGATGGCCTACACCTTATCAAGCCGGAAATGCGCATCCGCCAGTCGACATCGCCCTACAAGCCGCTTCGCGATCTCGCCAAAGCGTAAGGCGAATTATGCGGCCGCGCCAGCGGGTGTTGCCTTGAAGGCTACATAGGCGCGAACGGCATCGCCGAAAGCTTCGAAGAGGGCGCGGGATGGTGCATCCGTTTCGGCCCAATATTCCGGGTGCCATTGCACGCCAACGGCGAAACTCTTGGCATCTATAACCGAAACGGCTTCGACCGTGCCGTCTTCGGCGCGGGCCTCGACCTGCAGTCTGGGCGCCGTCTCGGAAATGGCCTGGCGGTGCAGCGAATTGACCTGCACTTCGCCAGCAGTGCCGAGGTAACGGGCGATGCATCCGCCTTCGGCGACTATCACTGGCTGGCGAATGGCGAATTTTTCGTCGCGATCCGATACCTCCGGCGAACGGTGATCCCAGATGCCGGGCTGGTCCTGGATTTCGCTTGCCAGCGTTCCGCCGAGTGCAACGTTCAGTTCCTGAATGCCGCGGCAGATTGCGAGAAGCGGAATGCCGCGGTCGATCGCACGACGGATGAGCGGCAGGGAGGTCGCGTCGCGGCCTGGATCGAACGGGCCGTCCGCTTCGGTGGCTTGCCTGCCATAAAGCGACGGGTGAACGTTGCTGAGCGCGCCGGAAATCAGAACGCCGTCAACCCGGTCGAGAATGGCATCGGCATCATTGCCTGTTTCGAAAGCCGGCACGATGAAGGACATGACATCGGCCACTTTCAGCGCAGCCGACACATACTGGTTCGGGGCGGCGTGCCAGATGGCACCTCCGATGTCACGAATATCGGCAGGGACGGCGACGATGGATTTCGGCAGATGAGAGGCCATGGTGGTTCCGAATTGATGAGACGAAGCCAGAGAAACAGAGAACGCTGCCAATTGCTAGAGGATTTGAGGTGGCAAAACCAGTCGCTGTGTGACGAGAAATAGATGCAAGGACCTATGGCGTCCCCGCCCAAATTATCTTCTCATTTCTTGAGCTATGTCATGAAGCGGTCTGCTCTTCGGGAGGAGGCTACAGGTGGTCCAATCAAAAGGAGACCTCTCATGTTTGCCGCTCTTTCGCCCTATGTCGCTGGCCTTGTCATTCTCTGGTGGCTGGCCGGTGCCTATGTCATTCCACGTGATTTCATTCGTGTGCAGCGGAGCAAGCATGCCGCAGACAGTGAGAAGTTTCTCCACGGGTAAGTGTATCCAGTACGGAGCTTCCTGAATAAAACTGTGGCTGCCGAAATAATGGGCATATCCTGCTGAAAACAATTTATAATTAGAGTTTCGAACATTACAGACGAAAGTCTAATTCGTTATTGGCGCTTCAACCCCTCGTTTGCGTTTCCCCTCGCTTGCAAGCCTTTAGGCAACATGTTTACCTCATCGATGATGTCCGGCGGATTGGAGGATGCGCCGGAAGTCGATCATGATCGGGAGGATATTCATGGATCGTCGTCAGTTCTTCAAGAAAGCTGCAGTCACCGGAGCGGGCGCGCTTGCCGCCGGATCTCTGGCTGCACCTGCAATCGCTCAGGCCAATCCCAAGATTACATGGCGTCTCACGTCGTCGTTTCCGAAATCGCTCGATACGATCTATGGCGGCGCGGACGACATTTCCAAGCATGTCGCGGCGGCTACGGATGGCAATTTTACCATCCAGCCTTTCGCGGCCGGCGAAATCGTACCCGGCTTGCAGGCGGCTGATGCCGTCACGTCCGGAACGGTCGAGATGTGCCACACCTGCTCGTACTATTTCGTCGGCAAGGACCCAACATTTGCGATCGGGACGGCAATTCCGTTCGGCATGAATGCGCGATTGACCAATTCCTGGTTCTACCAGGGTAACGGCAACACGCTGATGAACGAGTTCTATGCCAAGCACAACATTTACGGTCTGCCGGCCGGCAATACCGGGGCGCAGATGGGTGGCTGGTTCCGCAAGGAGATCAACACTGTCGACGATTTCAAGGGCGTGAAGATGCGTATTGCCGGCATTGCCGGCAAGGTACTCGAGAAGCTCGGGGCCGTGCCGCAGCAGATTGCTGGCGGCGATATCTACCCGGCGCTTGAGAAGGGCACGATCGATGCTGCCGAGTGGGTCGGTCCTTACGACGACCACAAGCTCGGCTTCTTCAAGGTCGCGAAATACTATTATTACCCGGCCTTCTGGGAAGGTGGGCCGACGATCCATGCCTTCATGAATCGCGACAAATGGAACAGTCTGCCGAAGCAATATCAGGCGGCGCTGACCGATGCCTGCGCCTTTGCCAATACCAACATGATGGCGAAATACGACCAGAAAAACCCGACCGCGATCAAACAGATCGTCTCGCAGGGGACGACGCTTCGGCCCTTCAGCCAGGATATCCTGGAAGCGTGCTACAACGCTGCGCTTGAAGTCTACAAGGAGATCTCGGCAACGAACGCGGACTTCAAGAAGGTCTATGAGGATCAGGTCGCCTTCAAGAAGGAGGGGTATTTGTGGATGCAGTTGTCCGAATACACGTTCGACACGTTCATGATGATCCAGCAGCGTAACGGCAAGCTCTGATCATCGGCCTTTGGTCTTGATAGTAATTCAACCCCGGAGCCAGGCTTCGGGGTTTCTTCGTTCCAGATAAAAAAGGCCCGGTTTGATGCCGGGCCTTTTACGTCAGTTGAATTTCGGTGGTTCGGACAGATTAGGAGCCGCAGGCTGGGCCGGCGCGCCGTCCATGGGCGGCAGGCCGAAATTCGGCATGCCACTCCCGCCGCTGTCATTGCCAAAGCCCGGAACCTCGATCTTGATCGTGTTCAAATCCACATCCGGTGCCTTGTCCAGCCAGTAGGTGACGGATTCCGGCCAGAAGATGATGATGGCGACGAGGATCAACTGCATGCCGAGCCACGGGATGGCGCCGAGATAGATATCCTTGGTCTTGACCGTCTTCGGCGCAATCGAGCGCAGGTAGAAGAGTGCAAAGCCGAAGGGCGGGTGCATGAAGCTCGTCTGCATGTTGACGCAGAGCAGGACGCCGAACCAGATCAGGTCGATGCCGAGCGACTGGGCGACAGGCGCCAGAAGCGGCAGGACGATGAAGGCGATTTCGAAGAAATCGAGGAAGAACGCCAGAAAGAAGATGAAGATGTTGACGAAGATCAGGAAGCCGAGCGCGCCGCCGGGAATGTGAGACAGCAGATGCTCGATCCACAGGCCACCATCCATGCCCTGGAAGACCAGGCTGAAGCAGGTGGCGCCGACCAGAATGAAGACCACCATGGAGGTGATTGTCATGGTGGAATGCATGGCCTGCTTGATCAGATCCCAGGTCAGGCGACGATGCAGGGCGGCAAGTACCATAGCGCCGACGACGCCGAGAGCACCGGCTTCCGTCGGGGTCGCAAGACCTAGGAACAGCGTCCCGAGCACGAGGAAGATCAGCACGATCGACGGAACCATGCCCCAGAGGACGCGGATGACGAGAGCTGCATTCAGCTCGCCACGCGCTTCCGGTGGCAGAGGCGGGACATCCTTCGGGCGGACGATCGACAGGACGAAGATGAAGCCGAGGAAGATCAGGACCTGCAGGATCGAGGGCCCGATCGCGCCGAGATACATGTCGCCGACCGAACGGCCGAGCTGGTCTGCAAGCACGATGAGAACGAGAGATGGCGGGATGACCTGCGTGATCGTGCCTGATGCCGCGATGACGCCGGTTGCGAGCCGCGGATTATAGCCGTATTTCAGCATGATCGGCAGCGAGATCACGCCCATGGTGATAACCGATGCCGCGACCGTGCCGGTGATTGCGCCGAGAATGGCGCCGACGATGATGACCGCATAGGCAAGGCCGCCCGGTATGGCGCCGAACAGCTTGCCCGTGCCTTCCAACAGATCCTCCGCAAGGCCGCAGCGTTCGAGGATTGCACCCATGAAGGTGAAGAACGGGATGGCAAGCAACAGGTCGTTGGAGACGATGCCGAAAATGCGCAGCGGTAGCGCTTGCAGGAAGGCGAAGTCGAAATGGCCGGTGGCGATGCCGAGAAGGCCGAAAAACAGGCCGACTGCCGACAGGGAGAAGGCGACCGGAAAACCGTAAAGCATGAAGATGATCATGCCCAGGAACATGGCTGGCGGCATTATGCCGAATGCGAACATGGCTTAATCCCCCGATGCCTTATTGAAGCGGTTTTTCGTAGGTCGTGTCGACCTCAAGGGTGCCTGTTAGCCCCGCGATCCGCTTGATCAACTCGGAGAAACCCTGCAGCGCGAGCAACAGAAAACCTGCGACAATCACAAGCTTGACTGGCCAGCGCAGAAGGCCGCCGGCATTGGAGGACATCTCTCCTTGCTGGAAGGAAAGAGAGAAAAACGGCCATGCAAGCCATGCGAGATAGAGGCAGGCCGGAATGAGGAAGATGATCAGGCCGAGCGTGTCGATCCACAGCCGCGTGCGATCTGAAACGGCACCATAAATAAGGTCTACGCGTACGTGTTCATTCAGGCGCAACGTATGCGAGGCGCCAATCAACACGATGAAGGCAAAGAGATACCACTGGATCTCAAGCCAGCCATTTGAGCTGTAGTTGAACATATAACGGATGAAGGCGTTGCCTGCGCTGATCAAACAGCAGGCCAGCACGAGGTAACCGGAAAATTTTCCCAGCACTTCGCTCAAGCGGTCTATCAGGCCGCTAAACCGTAATAACAGTCTCATTCGTTCCCACTCCCAACAGGTCCTTTTATCCCGCCTGTTCTTTGGTGGCGATGTAAACGAAGGTATAAGGAAAGAAAAGCGGAAACGACTGACGCGAATTGGCAGCGGCCCTCAAGGCGGCAGCTCCGAAATGTTTCCAGCGTCGATCCTTGCGCTGAGAGAGGTCGTGTTCGGCATCTAGAATACGGTGCTCTTGTTTTACGTTTCGTTGAACACGTTTGGATGTTCACCCCCCAAAGTCGAAGGGGTTAAACTGAGCAACAATCAAATCTTAAAAGATTTTCTTCAGTGTCGCGCGAAAGCCAAGGGAATGAAACCCGGTGGAGACCCGATGAAGGATTTGGAAGCGAAGACGCTACCGACAGAGCTGTATCTGCCGTTCGTCGAATCGCTATTCAAGAACCGTGGAACATTATGGACTGGAATGGTTGTCCATATCCTGTCCTGCGCGATCATTTTTGCCACGACGGGTTCCCGATTCTATCTCCTCATGATCGCGGTGTTCATCACCGTATTCGGCTATCGCATCTACTGGTTCCGCCGGTTCAGCCTGATCGACCACAGCCAGCTTTCCAAGAGCGAAATCGAAGCGTGGGAATCGCGCTATGTTCATGGCGCTGCTGCCACCGCATTCGTGCTCGGCATTGGTAGTGCCTATGCGGTTCTTGTGCTCAAGGATATGCTGGCGGCATTCATGTGCATCGCCGTCACGATGGCCTCAATGGTCTCCATCGTTGGTCGAAATTACGGTTCTGCCCGTGCGGTCGCGCTCCAGACAATCGGCTGCTGCCTGCCTCTGGTGCTTGCGTGCCTGTTGACGGGAGACATCTATCTCGCCCTGATCTCGCTTTTCCTGATCCCGTTCGGGTTGACGACGCAATCCATGGCGAAGGGCGTGCGGGAATTCCTCTACGAAAATGTGCTCGCCTCGCGGGAAATGACGCGGATCGCCGACCAGCTCGATATAGCACTCACTACAATGACCCACGCCTTGATCATGCTCGATGCAGATGGGCGTGTGCAGGTAATCAATCGTCGTGCCTGCGAGCTTCTTGATCTGCCGGATGCGGACGAGCTGAAGGGGGCAGCATTCATCACCGTCTTGAGACGAAGCGGCCAGTCGCTTTCGGATGATATCCTGAAAAAGATAGGACAGCTGTCTGCGGGGCAGGCGGGCAAGACGCTCCTGTGTTTAAAGGAAACCGTCTATCTCGAATTCTCGCTCAGCCACCGCACAGACGGTGGCGTCGTCATGTTGTTTGAAGATGTCAGCGCGCGCGTGGCAGCCGAAGAAAAGATCCTGCATCTAGTGCGCTACGATACGCTGACGGGATTGCCGACGCGCGGCTATTTCGCCGAGCTTGCAGCGCGGCATCTCAGAGAGGCCAATACCGACCTCTTTGCCGCCTTTGTCATCTTTGACGTCGACGGCTTCAAGCATGTCAACGACATGCAAGGCCATATTGTCGGCGATCGACTTCTTGCCGCGATATCCGAACGGCTTGTGCATGAAGCCGGCGAGGAGATCATCGTCGGCCGTCTGGTTGGCGACGAATTCGTAATTTTTGCCACAGGAAGGGATCGCGCTGCTCTGGAAGTTCGCATCAACGGCATCCAGACCGAAATTCAGGGAAGCTATCGGGTCGACAGGCTCGACCTGCCGGTATTCATAAATGCCGGCGGGGTGATTCTCGAAGGTCAGGACTTCGACATGGAGGCCTGGCAGATCAAGGCGGATCTGGCTCTCAACGACGCAAAGTCGGTTGGCAACGGAACGTTGACGATGTTCCGGCCGGAAATGGACGCCCGTTATGTGGCGGAACAGCGACTGAAGGCCGATTTACGTCTGGCGATAGAGCAGGGAGACCTGACCGTCGTTTACCAGCCAATGTATCGCCCGGACGGCTCCGAGATGGAATGCTGCGAGGCATTGGTTCGCTGGTCGCATCCGGAGCGCGGCTTCATCGGTCCCAATATCTTCATTCCGATGGCCGAGAGCATGGGGCTGATTTCCGAGATCACCAGGTTCGTGCTCGACCGTGCCTGTGCGGATTGTGTTTCCTGGCAGAACGGGATCTCGGTTTCGGTCAACCTGTCTATCCACGATCTCCGTGGCGGCCAGATCGTGCCGCTGGTGGCGGACATACTGGCACGTACAAAGCTCGATCCGACGCGCCTGCACCTGGAAGTCACCGAAAGCTGCTTCATGGACGAACCCGTGGTTGTCAGCACGACACTCGGCAGGTTGCGTGCAAGCGGTGTGACGATCGCTATCGATGATTTCGGCACGGGCTTCTCAAGCCTCAGCTATCTCGATTCCCTGCCCATCGACATCGTCAAGATCGATCGTGCCTTCGTGCGAGATATCGGCACCGAGCCACGTCGCCTGAAGCTCCTCAGCGGTATCGTGCATCTGTCGCGCGAACTCGATCTCAGGATCGTTGTCGAAGGCGTGGAAACGTTCGAGCAGCTTGAACTGGTCAAGAAGCACCGGTTTGCAGATCTCATTCAGGGTTACATTTTCTCCCCGCCGATCCCTGCAAATGCAATTGCGGAACTTAGCCAGAAGACCGCTTCTGCCCGCAAGCTTGCCGGTCGACAGAACCGTCGCGACAAGGGCGCAGAACCGCGCGCTTTCGGTACCGCGGGCTGATCAATCCTCTCATCTTATTGTAAATGGACGGCCTAATGTAGGCCGTTCTGAAATGCTACGGTTAACCTGTTGTTAACCATAAGTTTTAAAAGACTGTTAATCATGATCTTCGTCATTGCGATCACGACCCGTTTCAGGGTTAATCAATCGTTAATAGCGATAGGTAGCCAAATGTCAGTGGTTCAGAGTTTTTCAGACAAAGCATTTTCCGAAAAACTGCTCTCGGCACTCGACCATATCGAGTATCGACGCATTGAAGGACACGAGGATTTCGAGGATGTGGCGCGGTTGCGCTACAAGGCCTACAAAGCCCAGAACGTGCTGCCTGTCGGGGCGAGCCACCTCCTGGATGAAATCGATTTCGTCCCGCATGCCTATGTTTTCGGTATCTATTACTACGAAGAGCTGATCTCGACGGTACGGGTACATCACGTCACGTCGGAGCACCGGACCTGCCAGTCAGTCGGCGTATTTCCCGATGCGGTGAACAATCTGCTTGATGCAGGTCTGTCATTCATCGATCCCGCCCGTTTTGCCGTCGATCCGGATATTGTCGGTGAATTGCCGGCGATTCCCTACATCACGCTTCGCCCGTCGATCATGGCGGCCATTCACTTCGATGCCGACCGGGTTCTGCAGCACATCAGGCCGCCGCATGCTGCCTTCTACAGGCGGGTCTTCCTTGCAGACACGATCGTGCCGCCGACGATTGCTCCCATGTACGGGTTCGAGCTGACGCTTTTGGCATCCAGGGTCCGCGAGGTGCGTCCGCAATTGATGCGTCGCTTCCCTCTTTTCCAATCGGAGGCCTATGAACGGCGCCTGATGTTTGCCGAGCGGCCGATGGTTCTGTCGCCGCCGCTAACGGTGCTGCCAACAGCGCGTTTTGCCAGCAGGCCGACTTCGCCGGAAATGGCATTTCTTCGCTGATTTCGGTTGGGTAGCCCCTCCGCAAACCAATCGCGCAAGCCATTGCACTCGACGGTTGTTCGTGTATTCCTGATATAGCCCGATACTTAAGCGGGCCGCAGGGAGAGTTGGGCTGTCAGATCATCGGCAGCCTGATATGCGGACACCAGGGAGAGGCTCATGGACGATCATCACAATGGACCGGTAGAGATTGGCGCGCCGATGGATCACATGGCGCATGAGCAGACTTACGAGTCATTCTTGGCGGCTGCCAAGTGGGGGGCGATGACCATTGCCGCCTTGCTGATTGCCATGGCTGGTGGCTTCTTTGGTGGCCTAGGGCTGATCGGCGGTCTGGTCCTGTTCGTCATCCTCAACATTATCGGCGTTTTTCTGCTGCGATAGAGGCTTGTTGGTGCCGCTGATCCAAACGGCATGCAGGTCGTCCGGATACTAGAAGAGGCGTTGGCGACGGGTTCGTCTCGTCGTTCAATATCAATGAACAATCCGTTTCGGCCAATCCGGCACTCGCGGACTAACAGAAGTTACTCCGGCATGCCATGTAAGCGTCAATAACATTCACACGCTTATGCCGGAGTGCCTCATGAAGAAGATCGGATTTCTCTCTTTCGGCCATTGGACGCCGTCACCCCAGTCGCAGACCCGCTCGGCTGGCGATACGCTTCTGCAGTCGATCGATCTTGCCGTTGCTGCTGAAGAGCTGGGTGCCGACGGCGCCTATTTCCGCGTTCACCATTTTGCCCGTCAGCTCGCTTCGCCTTTTCCGCTGCTTGCGGCCGTTGGTGCCAGGACCAGCAAAATCGAGATCGGTACAGGCGTTATCGACATGCGCTACGAGAACCCGCTTTACATGGCGGAAGATGCCGGCGCTGCCGATCTCATTTCGAAGGGGCGTTTGCAGCTGGGTATCAGCCGCGGTTCGCCTGAGCAGGTCATCGATGGATGGCGATATTTCGGTTATGAACCGGAAGAGGGAAAGACGGACGCGGATATGGGGCGCCGCCATGCCGAAGTCTTCCTTGACGTCTTGAGAGGGCAAGGCTTTGCCAAGCCCAATCCGCGTCCGATGTTCCCCAATCCTCCGGGCATGCTCCGGCTTGAGCCGCATTCGGAAGGTCTGCGTGAGCGTATCTGGTGGGGTGCCGGTTCGAATGCGACCGCCATATGGGCCGCACAGAAGGGGATGAACCTGCAGAGCTCGACCTTGAAAGATGACGAAACCGGCGAGGCCTTCCACATTCAGCAGGCCAAGCAAATCCGCGCCTATCGTGAAGCATGGAAGGAGGCCGGTCATGATCGTGAGCCCCGTGTTTCGGTCAGCCGCAGTATCTTTGCTCTGGTTGATGATCGCGACCGGGCCTATTTCGGTCGCGGTGGCAAGGAAGAGGATTCCATCGGCTTCATCGACGAGAAGACGCGGGCGATCTTCGGTAAGTCCTATGCTGCAGAGCCGGATGTCTTGATCGAGGAGCTGCGCAAGGACGAGGCAATTGCCGAGGCTGATACGCTGCTGTTGACCGTGCCAAACCAATTGGGCGTCGAATACAACGCCCATGTGATCGAGGCCATCCTGAAGCATGTTGCCCCGGCTCTCGGTTGGCGCTGAAGCTCATTCGATCAGCCCAGAACTAACAATGCCGCCCGAAATTCTCGGGCGGCATTGTTTTTTGGGTCTCAAAGATTAGATGTACTGCCTGTCAGGCGCCGCCGCTACGGGTGCGCGCTGCGCCATCGACGGCTGGTTTGTAGTTCGGGTCGAGCCGGACGGCGTGCGAATAGGACTTGTAAGCGCGAGCGCGGTCACCGCGGCGCTCGTAAACCAATGCCTGGTTGGCCCAGGATTCAGCGATCTTGTCGTTCAGCTCAATCGCATGATTGAAGTCGGCGAAGGCGTTGTCGTCGTCGTTTAGGGCGACATAGGAAATGCCGCGACCGTTATAGGGCTCGGGTGCACTCGACGACAGCGAGATGGCCTTGGAGAAATCCTCGATCGCTTTGTCGTGCTGGCCGCGGATCTGATAGATCAGGCCGCGGTTATGATAGGCGCGGCCGTCTGTCGTATCCAACTGAATGGCGCGGTTGAAGTCGTTGAAAGCTTCGTCGTTGCGGCCGGCCTGGCGGTAGATATTGCCACGGCCGATATAGGCGACGTCATAGTTCGGATTGATCTGCAGTGCACGGTTATAGTCGTTTGCCGCATCCACCGGTTTGCCCATGTTGCGATAAACGAGAGCGCGGTTGGCATAGGCCTGATAGAACTGCGGATTGAGCTGGATGGCGCGGTTGAAGTCATCTACTGCACGCTTGAATTCACCGGCACGGCCATAGGCGGAGCCGCGGCTGTTATAGCCTTCCGGGTCCTGCGGGTTCGACTGGATGACAGACGACAGCGACGCGATGTTTTCCTGCGAGCCTTGCGCGCGATCGACGCGAATAACGTCAGTTGTCGTTGGCCCCGTAGCGCATCCCGCCAAGCTCGCCATGCCGACGAGCACGCCTGTGATCAGGGCGCGAGAGCGTAGTGTGGTCATGAGCGGCAGGGTGGAAGATTCGATTCCATCGGTAGCAACGGAAGTCTTGGCGGCCATCAGGCGCAGGTCCTTGTATCGGCAGATTTGAGTCTCAATCGACCCGGTGCAATGAAAAAAGCGGCGGCGCCTAAAGTCGCCCCCGCTCCATAATCACATAAAAGCGTCGAAAAGACGGCCGATTAACGAGCCGGACGCGGCGTGGACGGCAGCAGGCCTTCGCGCTGCATGCGCTTGCGAGCCAACTTACGAACGCGACGAACAGCTTCAGCCTTTTCGCGAGCACGCTTTTCAGACGGCTTTTCGTAGTAATCGCGCATTTTCATTTCGCGGAAAACACCTTCGCGCTGCAGCTTCTTCTTGAGAGCGCGGAGAGCCTGATCAACGTTGTTGTCGCGGACAAGTACCTGCACGTGAAATCCCGTTCCTTTGGTTTGTTGTTCGCCTCAGTCAATGTCTGATTTCAAGGCGAAAAAATAGTGATGCCCGGCGGAAGGCCGTGCGATTGGTGAAGGCAGATAGCAGATGAGTCCGCGGAAGTCCATATATGCCGACGCCGTTAATGTGAAAAATGGTTGCAAGCTTTGCCGGATGCTTCAAAGCGCCTTTTCGGTCATGAGGCACGCCCACCGTTTCAATGTATCTATTTTGATGTGTTGGTAAAAATAAATAACCATAGGTTGCGTTTCTATTTTTGCTGATGCAGACTTCGCTTGCGTCAGGGCGCGCAGCAATTCGCATGTCATTTCATCATGAAGGGGAGGCTGGCTCGGCCAGCCCAGGGGCGACGCATGTTCAGAATAATCATATGTGTGGGGTTGTCTGTCGGGCTTGCCGGTTGTTCGCCTAATATGGCGGTCAAGCCGGTTCAATTCGGTGAGACCAAGGGTGTGGTCAGCGGGGCGAACTTGAGGCTGGTCACTGAGAGACGGCGATCAGCCTATCCGAGTGTGGTATGCAGCGAGCCGAGTCCAGATTATGCCGTAGCTTTCGGATCCAACAGGACGCTTAAAACCACGCCGCCGGCTGGGTCATCACGTTCTCAGGTGGAGGTCGGATCCGAGACTTCCGAATTTGTTCTCGAGGGAGAGGGGCGTGCTGAGGCTGTGCTTGCGCTGAGGGACGGACTCTATACCGCATGCCAGAGCTATGCCAACGGCATTATCGGCAAGGATGCCTATGCCATCATCCTCAGCCAGTATGGAAATCTGCTCCTTGGTCTTGTTGGCAAGGCGGGAGCCGGCGCGGTGCCGGCATCCGGTCCCAACGCGGCGATGTCTGCCATGACCGTTGCGTGCATCAGCGGTCATGACGGATCGCGGCCGGGTTCATCCTCCAACTCCCTGCTTACGCATCAATTCTGCTCCAAGGTGTTGCGGGCCGCACTCGCGCGGTCGGGGACATCTGCCACGGTCATCGTCAATCCGTCGAAAAAAGATGATCCGGGCAAAAACAAGACTGGTGGGGCGAGCCCCGAGAAGGGGGCTGATGGCGAGAAGAAGGGTGGAGTTGCAGGGTAGCCTTTATCTTTGCGCGGCATTTTCCTTTGTGTCGAAACAATCCTCCGATGCGTCGCAATATGGCCATTGCGGCGCATATTGATTTGCGATGGGTATCATTCTACCCAAGTCTCTGGAGGTCGGATGACCGACGGAACCGAGCAAGGAAGAGGGGCGCGATGCGCAAATATTCGGTTTTCGCCATAGCCCGCGAGGCACTGCGCGCCCACAAGGGTTGGGAGGCGCAGTGGACGTCTCCAGAACCGCGTTCGAGCTATGATGTGGTCATCGTCGGCGCTGGCGGCCATGGTCTGGGAGCGGCTTATTATCTTGCCAAGGAACATGGCATCACCAATATCGCGGTGATTGAAAAGGGCTGGCTCGGTGGCGGCAATACCGGCCGCAACACGACCATCATCCGCTCCAACTATCTCTATGAAGAGAGCATGGATATTTACGAGCATTCCCTCAAACTATGGGAAGGCCTGAGCCAGGATCTCAACTACAACGTCATGTATTCGCCGCGCGGCGTGATGATGCTGTCGCACAATATTCATGACCAGCAGTCGTTCAAGCGGCATATCAATGCCAATCGCCTCTACGGCATCGATAATGAATGGCTGACGCCGGAACAGGCAAAGGCCTTCGTGCCGGTTCTCGATATTTCCAAGACCGCGCGTTATCCGATCAATGGTGCGGCGCTGCAGCGCCGCGGCGGCACGGCCCGGCATGATGCGGTGGCCTGGGGATTTGCGCGCGCTGCAGCGGATCGCGGTGTTCACATCATCCAGAATTGCGAAGTCACGGGTATCCGTCGCGGACCAGGCGGTGAGGTTCAGGGCGTCGAGACATCCAAGGGCTTTATCGGAGCCAAGAAAATCGGCGTGTCGGCCGCCGGCCATTCGTCCGTGGTGATGGAGATGGCTGGCGTGCGCGTGCCGCTTGCTTCCAATCCGCTACAGGCTTTGGTGTCTGAACCGATGAAGCCGATCTTTCCGTGCGTGGTCATGTCCAACACGGTGCATGCGTATATCTCGCAGTCCGACAAGGGTGAACTGGTCATCGGTGCCGGTACCGACCAGTACAATTCCTACAGCCAGACCGGTGGGCTGCAGATCATCACGCATACGCTGGACGCCATCTGCGAGCTCTTCCCGATGTTTCGCCGGGTGAAAATGATGCGTCAGTGGGGCGGGATCACCGACAACACGCCGGACCGTTCGCCGATCCAGGGTGTGACGCCGGTCCCGGGCCTGTTTGTCAATTGCGGCTGGGGTACCGGCGGCTTCAAGGCAACCCCGGGTTCGGCCAATCTCTTCGCTCATCTGATTGCCAGGGGCGAGCCGCACAAGCTGGCCGCTGGCCTGACGCTCGACCGGTTCCGCACCGGTCGCCTGATCGACGAAGCGGCAGCTGCCGCCGTGGCTCATTGATTGATAGGGGATAGACGATGCTTTTGATCCACTGCCCCTATTGCGAGGAAGATCGCTCGGAACTGGAGTTTCGCTGGGCCGGCGAGGCGCATGTCGTGCGGCCGGAGAACATTGCTGCGATTTCCGATGAGGAATTCGCCGAGTTCTTTTTCCTGCGCAACAACGAAAAAGGCCTCACCTATGAACGGTGGCGGCATATTCATGGCTGCGGCCGTTTCTTCAACGCGGCGCGCGATACGGTGAGCGACAGGTTCCTGATGACATACAAGGCTGGCCTGCCCAAGCAGCCGGTGCCGGTGGCTGAGAAATTCGCCGCAATCGCCGAGGAAAAGTCCGTGGAAACTTGGGAACAGACTGAAGGAGACGCAAGATGAGCGCTTCTTCCAATTCCGGCGCATTCCGCATCAAGGGTGCGGGCCGCCTGACGCCTGCCCGCACGGCCCGCTTCACCTTTGATGGCAATAGCTACACTGCGCTCGAAGGCGATACGGTTGCCTCGGCGCTTCTGGCGCATGGCGTGCATCTGCTCGGTCGCTCGTTCAAATATCACCGCCCTCGCGGCATCCTGACTGCTGGCCCGGAAGAGCCTAATGCGCTGCTCGACGTGTCGCGGGATGCAGCGCGCCGCCAACCGAATGTGCGTGCCACGGTGCAGGAAGTGTTCGACGGTGCAAAGATTGCTTCGCAGAACCGCTGGCCATCGCTGAAATACGATATCGGTGCCGTTAATGATTTGCTTGCGCCGTTCTTTGCAGCAGGCTTCTACTACAAGACCTTCATGTGGCCGAAAGAGGCTTGGGCTAAGATCTACGAACCGATCATCCGTCGTTCGGCAGGCCTGGGTGTTTCACCGACGGAAGACGATCCGGATCATTATGCCAGCCGTTACGTGCATTGTGACGTGCTGATTGCCGGTGCCGGCGTAGCCGGGCTCACGGCCGCACTGTCTGCTGCTGCGACGGGTAAAAAGATCATTCTCGTCGATGAGCAGCCGGAAGTCGGCGGGGCGCTGCATTACGACGCTTCGACGACGATCGACGGCCAGAACGGTTATGACTGGGCGCAGGCGACGGCGGTCAAGCTGAAGGCCATGCCGAATGTCACGGTGCTGACCCGCACGACCGTGTTCGGTTATTACAATCACGGCTTCCTCGGTCTTGTCGAACGCGTCACCGATCATGTCGCCAAGCCTTCCAAGGATGCGCCGCGCGAACGTCTGTGGCAGGTGCGGACAAGCAAGGTCATTCTCGCGACCGGCTCGATCGAGCGGCATATGGTATTCGCCAACAATGACCGGCCGGGCATCATGCTGGCATCTGCGGCGCGCAATTTTCTCAACCATCACGGCGTAACGGTCGGCCATAATGTCGGCGTCTACACCGCTCACGACTCCGCCTATGAAGCGGCCTTCGACCTGAAGCGTGCCGGTGTTTCCATCGCTACGATCGTAGATAGCCGCGACAAGCCGGGCGAGGCGGTGCTGGCGGAAGCCCGCAAGCTCGGTATCGATGTCCTGTCGGGCCATGCTGTCGTCGATACGTCGGGGCGGCTGCGGATCAATTCGATGACCGTTGCCCGCAACGGCAATTTCGATCGCCGCAAGATCAAGGTGGATGCGCTGATCGTGTCTGCCGGCTGGACGCCGTCCGTGCATCTGTTCTCGCAGTCGCGCGGGAAGCTGAAGTTCGACGAGGCTAATCAGCGTTTCGTGCCGGATGTTTATGCGCAGAATTCGGTGTCGGCAGGTGCCTGCAACGGTACGGATAATCTCGCCGAACTGATCGATGAAGCAATCACGGCAGGTGGTGGCAGGATCGCGCTTTCCGGCGAGAACCGGTTCGACTGGACAGGCGGCATGATCGGTGCGGCTGAAGGAGCCGGCCCGGACCATGCCGTGAAGGCATTCGTCGACTTCCAGCATGACGTGACGGCGAAGGACATTCGTCTTGCCGTGCGCGAAGGCATGCATTCGATCGAGCATATCAAGCGCTTCACCACCAATGGCATGGCCTCCGACCAGGGCAAGCTGTCCAACATGCATGGTTTGGCAATCGCGTCCGAAATGCTGGGACGGCCAATCCCGCAGGTGGGGCTCACCACGTTTCGTGCACCCTACACGCCGGTGACCTATGGCACGCTGATCAACCATTCGCGTGGCGAGTTGTTCGATCCGGCGCGAAAGACGCCGATGCATGCGCTCGAAGAGGCGGAAGGCGCCGAATTCGAGGATGTCGGCAACTGGAAACGTGCCTGGTATTTCCCCAAGCGCGGCGAGGATATGCACACATCCGTCAGCCGTGAGTGCAAGACGGTGCGTGACGTGGCAGGTGTGTTCGATGCCTCGACGCTCGGCAAGATCGAGGTGGTCGGGCCGGATGCGGCAGCGTTTCTCAATCTGCTTTATACAAATGCCTGGGACACGCTGAAGCCGGGAAAATGCCGTTACGGCATCATGACCCGCGAGGACGGCTTCATCTATGACGACGGCGTCGTCGGGCGTCTGGCGGAAGACCGTTTTCATGTGACGACCACGACCGGCGGTGCGCCGCGGGTGCTCAACCACATGGAAGACTATCTGCAGACAGAATTCCCGCATCTGAAGGTGTGGCTGACTTCGACGACCGAACAATGGGCGGTGATCGCGGTGCAGGGGCCCCAGGCGCGTGAGATCATCGAGCCTTTCGTCGATGGGCAGGATCTCTCAAATGAGGCCTTCCCGCATATGAGCGTTGCCGAGTGTACCGTCATGGGCGTCCCGGCGCGGCTGTTCCGCGTATCGTTCACCGGCGAGGTGGGTTACGAAGTCAACGTGCCTGCAGATTACGGCGCAGCGGTGTGGAAAGCCATATGGGAACGGGCGCAAAGCATGGGTGCTTGCCTCTACGGCACCGAGACTATGCATATTTTGCGCGCCGAGAAGGGCTATCTCATCGTCGGACAGGATACGGATGGAACGGTGACGCCGGATGATGCCGGTTATGGCTGGGCGGTCTCCAAGAAGAAAACGGACTTTGTGGGTATCCGCGGCCTGAAGCGTCCCGACCTCGTGCGCGAAGGCCGCAAGCAACTGGTCGGGATTCTGACAAAGGACCCGAAGGAAGTGCTGGAGGAGGGTGGACAGATCGTTGCTGATCCGAACCAGCCGAAACCGATGACCATGCTCGGTCACGTCACCTCGTCCTACTGGTCGGAAAATCTAGGCCGTTCGATTGCGATCGCGCTGGTTGCCGGTGGGCGGTCGAGAATGGGCGAGACGCTTTATGTGCCGATGGCCGACAAGACGATAGCCGTCGAAGTGACCGACATGGTGTTCTTCGACAAGGAAGGAGGCCGCATCAATGGCTGAGCTTGGTCCCGATATCGCAACCCGTAGCCTTCCACTTTCCGGTGTTCACGGTGGTTCTGCCAAGGTGCGGCTTGAGCCGGCGCAACCTGCCGAGCGGATCAATTTGCGTGTGCGCGCCGAGGACGTGGCTGCACTGTCTGCAGCACTTGGCCTCGACCTGCCGGTGAAGCCGAAGATGTCCTCCTCTGCTAATGGGCGCACCGCGCTATGGGTCGGGCCGGATGAGTGGCTGGTGTTTGCAGACGGCGGCGGTAGCATCGGAAGCAGCCTCACACAGGCTGCCGCAAGTTCGGGCGCGGTGCATTCCGCGACCGATATCTCCCATCGAAACACGGCTATCCTTGTGTCTGGTCCGGGGGCTGCCGCTACGCTCAACGCCGGTTGCGCGCTGGATCTCTCGCTCGATGCTTTCCCGATCGGCGCCTGCTCGCGCACGCTGTTCGGCAAAGTGGAAATCGTGCTGCTCAGGACCGCCGAGAATGCGTTCCGGGTAGAAGTCTGGCGGTCGTTCTCCGATTACGCCTTTGCTCTTCTGGCTGAAGGCGCGAGAGACGCCGCGCTCTGAATATCCGGTCTTCGACCATAGCCTAACTTGATCTTGGCCGATCGATATCGCACCCTCCCGGATCAAAACGGGAGGGTTTTTCTATGCCGGAGATTCAATGGATCGTGCTTGGCCTTGCTGCTGCGATCGCTGGTGGAGCCTTGGCCGCGAAACTGGCCGGTATTGAGATCTGGAAAGGCGTGCTTGTCGGTGGTGTCGCGGCGGTTGCAGCACTGTTGGCTTCTTTCGCACCAGGCGTTGACCGCAATCTGACCATGCCGATGGCGGCGTTGATTGCGGCGGGTATCGCCGGTTCCACGGTAGGGCTTAGCGCTTCACGAACCGCGCCGATCGTCATCGGGGCTGCCGTTCCGCCGCTGCTTGGCCTGCTGATGCTGGATCTGGGCTGACAGGCTTGTCTCTCTTGTCGCGGCTGCAATCCAGCCGCTAGTCTTCTCCGGTAAAACTCTGGGAGGGGTTCGTGAAGATACGTGCAGCCGTCCTGCGGCAATCGCCTGTCCTGCCGCCTTTCGCAGCCAACAGGCCGCTCTCCATCGAAGAACTGGATCTCGATCCGCCGGGGCGTGAAGAGGTGCTTGTGCGCATCGGTGCGGCAGGGCTTTGCCATTCCGACCTTTCCGTCATCAATGGTGACCGCCCGCGGCCCATGCCGATGGCGCTCGGCCATGAGGCCTCCGGAGTTGTCGAAGCCGTCGGTCCCGGCGTACATGATCTGGTGCCGGGCGATCATGTGGTGATGAGTTTCGTACCAAGCTGCGGCCATTGCCTTGCCTGCGCCGAAGGCCGGCCGGCGCTTTGCGTGCCGGGGGCTGAGGCGAATGGCAGGGGCGTGCTGCTGTCGGGAGAGCGGCGGCTGATTTGCGATGAGGTTCCGGTTAATCATCATCTCGGTGTGTCAGGCTTCGCCACGCATGCGGTGGTTTCCCGCCATTCGGCGATAAGGGTCGATCGTGATCTGCCGCTGGCGAAAGCGGCTTTGTTCGGCTGCGCAGTGCTGACGGGGGTAGGGGCCGTCGTCAATACCTGCAAAGTACAGCCGGGTCAGAGCGTTGCCGTGGTCGGTCTCGGCGGCGTCGGACTCGCCGCCGTGCTCGGCGCGCTTGCGAGTGGCGCGGAGCGGGTGATTGCCGTTGATCTTGCTCCGGAAAAACTGGAGGTCGCCCTTAAACTCGGTGCTACGGATGTCTTTCTGGCGGGTGATGTGGATGTAATCGAGAAGATTCGCGAGGCAACCGGCGGCGGCGTCGATCATGCGCTTGAAATGGCCGGCTCGACCCGGGCCTTTGATCTCGCATATCGCATCACGCGCCGGGGAGGGACGACGGCGACCGCAGGGCTTGCCAACCCGGTCAGCCAGTTCGCCATTCCCGCCGTCAGTCTTGTTGCGGAGGAAAGACGTGTCCTCGGCAGTTACCTCGGCGGTTGTGTGCCCAGCCGTGATATTCCGCGCTTCATCGGCCTCTACCGGCGTGGAAAGCTGCCAGTGGACAGGTTGCTGTCATCAACCGGGCCGCTGGAGGAAATCAATGAGGCTTTCGACCTGTTGCATGAAGGCAAGGTCATCCGCCACGTCATTACCTTTGATTAGACGCCTTCCGGCCGATCCTTAGGGTCGAACTGGACGATGGTGATCCAGGTTGTTGTCAATGCCGGTTTCTTCTCGTTTTCGATCTCGACCGAAACTTCATAAGTGGTCATCAGCATGCCGCCGCCGCGGAAACGGCAGTCGGACAGGGTGAAGTGGCCACGCACACGTGCGCCGCATTTGACCGGTGACATGAAGCGGACACGATCGAAGCCGTAATTTATGCCCATGGTCTGCTCGCGGATCTTTGGCACGGTGCCGAAGTTCATCGCGGAAAGAAGGGACAGCGTGAGAAAGCCGTGCGCGATCGTGCCGCCAAACGGACTTTCGGCCGCCGCCCGCTCGGGGTCCACATGAATAAACTGATGATCGAGCGTCGCATCGGCGAACTGGTTGATCATCGTCTGATCGACGGTGATCCAGTCTGAAACGCCGAGTTCCTGGCCCACAAGTCCTGGCACGTCGGCCAGCGAAATCTCACGCATGCAACACACCGCTTTGTCGTCGTTTTAAGCTATTGCCCGTGGGCCGCAACATTACCCTTTCAGGCAGAAGCTGACGGAGCGGGAAGGAAGGAGGTTCGTCCAAGGCTTATTCGAAAGCAGATCCTGCCAGCCGCTACCGGGCAGAATAAACTCAACATCTTCATGGCCCCGGTTGAAGAGGATTGCAAGACGAGTCGAACGGCCCGATGAGCGATCGTCTGTCGCAACGATCATGCCCATCAGCCGGTTCTCTGCATTTTCCCAATCGGATACCTGCATGGGAAGGCCAGAGGGGGCCAACCATTCGATATCGCCGTTTCCAGCGAAGAAATCCGTTCCGGAAAACACCGAGAATCGCCTGCGGATACCGGCAAGCCATGTCGTATGCCGCACCAGTTCCGTATCCGGCTCCTGCCAGTCCATCCACGTAATCTCGTTATCCTGGCAATAGGCATTATTGTTGCCGCGTTGCGAACGACCGGTTTCGTCGCCCATGGTGAGCATGATGGTGCCGCGGCTGGCAAACAGCGTGGACAGAAGTGCGCGGACATCACGACGACGGCGTTCCTGTACTGCAGGATCAGCGGTCAGGCCTTCCGCTCCGTTGTTCCAGGAGTAGTTTTCGTTGTGGCCGTCGCGGTTATCTTCACCATTGGCATCGTTATGCTTGTGCTCATGGGAGACAAGGTCGAACAGGGTGAACCCGTCATGGGCGGAGAGGAAATTGACACTGCGTGTGCGGCCAGATTTTTCAAAAATGTCCGATGATCCGGCAAGGCGGGTGGCGAGCGCTCCTGTCATCCCCTGGTCGCCACGCCAATAGCGGCGCATGTCGTCGCGGGCGCGGTCGTTCCATTCGATAAAGGGGACGGGGAAATTGCCGAGCTGGTAGCCGCCGGGGCCTATATCCCAGGGTTCGGCGATCACTATACGATCCTTCAGCAGATCATCGGACAACAGCGCCGTCAGCGTCTCGCCATTCGGATCGAAACCCTCTGCGGTGCGACCCATAACCGGCGCGAGGTCGAAGCGAAAACCATCGACACCGGCATGCCGAACGAAATGACGCAAGGTGTCGATGATCAGCTGTCGGACAACCGGATGATCCGCGGCGACCGTGTTGCCGGTGCCGGTGTCGTTGACCAGCTCGCCCGGGTCATTGGGCAGATGGCGGTAATACGCCAAATTGTCGAGACCGCGCATGGATAGCGTCGCGCCGTAGCGATCGCTTTCGCCGGTGTGGTTGAAGACGAGATCGAGGATGGTGCCGATGCCAGCTGCGTGCAGTTTGGTGACGGTCTCGCGCAATTCGGTCATGCCGCCGGGGCAGAGCCGTGGATCGAGTGCCATGAAGGCGACCGGATTGTAACCCCAGCCATTGGTGAGGCCGAGAGGTGGAAGATGGCGCTCGTCGATCCATGCGGTGATCGGCATAAGCTCGATCGCATCGACACCGATCTGTTTCAGGTGCGCGATAATCGCGGGATGGGCGAGGGCCGCGACTGTTCCGCGGATCTCTTCCGGTATCTCCGGATGCATGATCGTGAACGGTTTTACCGCGATCTCGTAAACGAAGCCACCGGAAGGCAGGAGCGGAGCCGATATCTCGGCTTCGACATCTTGCCTGACGATTGCTCTTGGCACGAGATTGGCGGTGTCTGTCTCGTGGGTCGCAAGATCGTGGTCGGTCTGGAACGGACGATCGAGTTCTTTGGCATAAGGGTCGACGAGCAGCTTTGTCGGGTCGAACCAAAGTCCGTTGTCGGGATCATACGGGCCGTAGGCGCGGTAGCCATAATGCTGCCCGGCACTGGCACCGTCGATCGAGATGCGATGGACATCGTCGGTGCTGCGAAGCATGACATGGCGGTCGGTTTCATCACCGCTCTTTGCGTCGAAAAGGCAAAGCTCGATCTTCTCGGCGGATGAGGACCAGATGGCGAAATCCACTCCGGTCGAGGTGAGGGTTGCGCCGAGTTTTGAAGTCACTGTCGGGGGCATACGTCACCCCCCTCTGCCCTGCCGGGCATCTCCCCCACAAGGGGGGAGATCACAGGTGGCAAGGTTTCGACCGTCTTTACTGTCGAAACCGCCGTGCGAGTCGTTGTTGGGGAACGAAGGTCGCGAGTCCAGCTAATCTCCCCCCTTGTGGGGGAGATGCCCGGCAGGGCAGAGGGGGATAAATTCATCTGCGATCTCCGGGCTTTTGTGGTCAGGCGCTTACGTAATCACCGTCGGCGCATCGCGGCCGGAGCGCTTTTTCAGGTCGGAGATTTCATCAGCAACAGCGATCAGGTCGGCGAGTGCGACCTGCGTGTCGATATCGTGCTTGGAGGCATCCGGCTCGTAGCGTTCGACATAGACGCGGATCGTGGCGCCCGAGGTGCCGGTGCCCGACAAGCGGAACACAACGCGGCTGCCGCCTTCGAAGAGGACGCGGATGCCCTGGTTCTTGGAAACGGAGCCATCGATCGGATCGTGATAGGCAAAGTCATCGGCGGCGGCGACCTTAAGCGAGCCGAAACTCTGGCCCGGCAATGAGGCAAGTTTTTCGCGCAGGGCGGTCATCATGCCGTTCGCCGCGTCGGAATCGACTTCCTCGTAGTCGTGGCGGGAATAGTAGTTGCGGCCGTATTCCGCCCAATGGCTCTTGACGATCTCGGCGACGCTTTCGTTGCGGCCGGCCATGATGTTGAGCCAGAAGAGCACGGCCCAGAGGCCGTCCTTCTCGCGCACATGGTCGGAGCCGGTGCCGAAGCTTTCTTCGCCGCAGACCGTTGCCTTGCCGGCATCGAGCAGATTGCCGAAGAATTTCCAGCCGGTCGGCGTCTCGTACATGCCCACGCCCAGCTTTTCGGCGACGCGGTCGGCGGCGGCGCTGGTCGGCATGGAGCGGGCGATGCCGGCAATGCCCTTGGCATAGCCCGGCGCGAGCGTCGCGTTGGCGGCGATGATCGCGAGGCTGTCGGATGGGGTGACGAACATGCCCTTGCCGACAATCATGTTGCGATCGCCATCGCCATCGGAGGCGGCGCCGAAATGCGGGCCGTCCTTGCTCATGACGTCGTCATAAAGCTCCTTGGCGTGAACGAGGTTCGGGTCCGGGTGATGGCCGCCGAAATCCGGCAGCGGCGTGGCGTTGCGGACCGAACCTTCGGGTGCGCCGAGGCGGTTTTCGAGGATTTCGGTGGCGTAGGGGCCGGTGACGGCACCCATACTGTCGATAACGACACGCACGCCGCTGGCGATCAGCGCGCGGATGGCGCCGAAGTCAAACAGCTGTTCCATCAGTTCGGCATAGTCGGTTACCGGATCGATGACCTCGACGGCCATGCCGGCGACCTTAAAGGTGCCGACCTTGTCGAGGTCGAGATCCGCCGTGTCGGCGATCTTGTAGGTATCGATCACCTTGGAACGGGCATAGATGGCGTCGGTGATTTTTTCCGGTGCCGGACCGCCATTGCCGATATTGTACTTGATGCCGAAGTCTTCGGTCGGGCCGCCGGGATTGTGGCTGGCGGAAAGAACGATGCCGCCGAAGGCGTGATATTTGCGGATGACGTTGGAGGCAGCCGGCGTGGACAGGATGCCGCCCTGGCCGACCATGACCTTGCCGAAGCCGGCGGCCGCGGCCATCTTGATCGCCTTCTGGATGACTTCGCGGTTGTAATAACGACCGTCGCCGCCGACCACCAGCGTCTTGCCTTCAAAGCCTTCCAGGCTATCGAAAATGGATTGGATGAAATTTTCCGCGTAGTTCGGCTGGGCGAAGACCGGAACCTTTTTGCGCAGGCCGGACGTGCCAGGCTTCTGATCCTGGTAGGGGGTCGTTGCGACGGTCTTGATCATACTCAAATGCCTTTTCTTTCAAGGATCTCGGAAAAGAGCGCTGCATAGAGGGCTGCGCTGCGGTTCCACGAAACATCGGATTTCATGCCCTGCTTCTGGATCACAGTCCATAGCTTCTGGTCGTTATAAAGGCGGATGGCGCGACGGAGCGCACGGGCCAGATTGTCTGTCGTCAGCGGACCGAAGGAAATGCCGGTCGCAGCCTCGGCCGCAAGCCCCGCATGGCTTGCGTCGATCACCGTATCGTTGAGGCCGCCGACACGGGCGACGATCGGCACGCAGCCGTAACGCAGGCCGTAAAGCTGGGTGAGGCCGCAGGGTTCGAAACGCGACGGGATGATGATCGCGTCGCAGCCTGCCTGCATGAGATGCGAGAGCGGTTCGTCATAGGCGGCAATAACGCCGATCCGGCCGGGATGGCGCAGCGCTGCCGCGTGAAATGCATCTTCCAGCACCTTGTCGCCGGAACCGAGAACGGCGAGCGTCGCGCCGTGGGAGACGAGATCGTCCAAACTTTCGGCAAGAAGGTCCATGCCCTTCTGTTCGGTGAGCCGTGAGACGACGCAGAAAAGCGGAGCATCATCGACATCGAGCGCAAAGCGTTCCGCCACCCGCCGCTTGTTTTCCGCCCGTTCCTTGAGCGTCGATGCGGAATAGGTGCTGGCGAGGAGGGTATCTGTTTCCGGGTTCCAGACATCGGTATCTATGCCGTTGACGATGCCTGTTAGGTCCTCTGATCGGTGATGCAGCAGACCTTCCAGACCCATGCCGTATTCGGGCGTGAGGATTTCCTCGGCATAGGACGGGCTTACCGTGGAAATTTCCCAGCTTGTCTGCAGGCCGGCCTTCAGGAAGCCAACCTTGCCGTAATATTCGATACCGTCGATAGTGAAGGCATGCGGCGGCAATTCGAGTGCAGGGAATATGTCGGCATCGAACACGCCCTGGAAGGCGATGTTGTGGACGGTGATGACGCTCGGTACTTCCGGCTCCGGGGCGTAACGCATGTAGGCGGGCAGAAGTGCTGCCTGCCAGTCGTGGACATGTACAAGATCCGGTCTCCAGCCGCCGAGATCACCCGTCAGCCCCTGCTGGGCTATGGTGGCGCCCGCCTTGGATAAGGCTGCAAAACGGCGCCAGTTGTCCGTGTAATCCTTGCCGGCCACATCAAGATACGGGCCGCCCTGCCTGTCGAACAGTTCGGGGCAGTCCAGGATCAGGAGGTTGAGACCCTTGTGTTCGATTTCAAGGATTCGGGCTTCTGCGCCGAGCAGATCGGGAAAGGTACGGCGCAGGACAGCATTATCGGCAATCCGCATCACGGCAGGATAGCCGGGCATCAGCGTCTTGACGGCAATGCCCTGCTTGCCGAGCGCGATCGGAAGCGCGCCGGCCACATCGGCCAGCCCGCCAGTCTTCACCAGTGGAAAGACTTCTGAAGCGACCGAGAGTACCTGCATCACAAATCCAACTTGTCGATCATCTTCTGGGTGATCAGGCAAATGCCGTTTTCAGTGCGGCGGAAACGCTTCGCATCGAGTTCCGGATCCTCGCCGACTATCAGTCCCTCAGGGATGGTTACACCATGGTCGATGACAACATCACGAAGCTGGGCACGGCGACCTATTCTGACATTCGGTAGAACGACGGCGCCTTCTAGCTTCGAGTAGGAATTTGCGCGAACACCGGTGAAGAGCAGGCTCTTGTTTAGCGATGAACCTGAGATGATGCAGTCACCGGAAATGACTGAGGACGTCGCGGAGCCGCGACGATTTTCGTCGTCATGGACGAATTTGGCAGGCGCGGTGAGTTCCGCATAGGTCCAGATCGGCCAGGACTTGTCGTAGAGGTCGAGACCGGGGACGATTTCGGTCAGGTCGATATTGGCTTGCCAATAGGCATCGATCGTACCGGCATCGCGCCAATAGGGTTCGCGCTCGTAATCCGAGCGAACGCAGCTGTCGGCGAAACGATGGGCGACTGCCTTACCATGCTCGACGATGTAGGGAATGATGTCCTTGCCGAAGTCGCGGCTTGAGCCGGTAACCTCCGCATCACGCTTCAAGGCGTCGATCAGGAACTTGGTGTGGAAGACGTAGATGCCCATGGAGGCCAGAGCAAAATCCGGCTTGCCGGGAATACCCGGCGGATCGGCCGGCTTCTCGACGAAATCGATGATCTCGTCCTTTTCGTTGACATGCATGACGCCGAAGCCGGTTGCTTCCATGCGCGGCACTTCCAGGCAGCCGACCGTCACGTCTGCTCCGGAATTGACGTGCTGCTGCAGCATCAGTTCATAGTCCATCTTGTAGACATGGTCGCCGGCGAGGATGACCATGTATTCGGTCGCATAACCCTCGATGATATCGATGTTCTGGTAGACCGCGTCGGCCGTGCCTTCATACCATTGCGTTTCCGAGACGCGCTGGGAGGCGGGCAGGATGTCGAAGCTCTCATTGCGCTCGGGGCGGAAGAAGTTCCAGCCGCGCTGCATATGGCGGATCAGCGAATGGGCCTTGTATTGGGT
Organism: Aliirhizobium wenxiniae; assembly: GCF_014201355.1. GTDB lineage: Bacteria > Pseudomonadota > Alphaproteobacteria > Rhizobiales > Rhizobiaceae > Neorhizobium > Neorhizobium wenxiniae. The sequence continues at coordinate 1,312,684 of NZ_JACHEG010000001.1, read as the reverse complement.
CGCGACGCCGATGCGGCGGATGCCGGAATTCAGCGCGTTGGAGAGAGCGAAATCGATGATACGGGCCTTGCCGCCGAAATAGACGGCGGGCTTGGCGCGCCGGTCGGTCAGTTCCTTCAGTCGGCTGCCGCGTCCGCCGGCCAAAACATAGGCCATGGCGTCGCGAGACAGAGGCTGGACACGTTGCTTGTCGTTCATTGTTCTCCTCCCTTAAGCGTTGTTTTCGAGTTCCAGCATGATTGTCGCCAACGGTGGCAAAGTCACGTCCGCCCAGATGCTTCCTCCTGCATCCACGGCCTGAACCTTTCCGCCATTGCCCTTGCCGCTGCCACCATAGATCTCGGCGTCGGTATTGAGCACCTCTCGCCATTTCCCGGCATGGGGCAGGGGAAGTCTGTAGTTTGCGCGGTAGACGGGCGTGAAATTGGTGATGACCGCCACCGGTTTTTCACCCGGTGCCATGCGCAGCCAGGCGAAGACTGAGTTGTCCGCATCGTCGACCACAAGCCAGCGAAAACCTTCGCCCTCGCAATCGCGGGCATGCAGTGCGGGCTTTGAGCGGTAACAGAAATTGAGATCCCGTACGAGGCGGCGCATGCCCTGATGCGGGTGGTAGGCCAAGAGGTTCCAGTCGAGAGACTTGCTTTCGCTCCACTCGGCCCATTGGGCGAATTCCTGTCCCATGAAGAGCAGCTTCTTGCCCGGATAACCCCACATGAAGCCGTAATAGGCTCTGAGGTTGGCGAATTTCTGCCAGTCGTCGCCCGCCATCTTGGCGATCAGCGATCCCTTGCCGTGGACCACTTCGTCATGGCTGAGCGGCAGGACGAAGTTTTCGGCGAAGGCATAGACCAGGCCGAAGGTGATGGCATTGTGGTGGTGCTTGCGGTGGATCGGCTCGCGCGCGAGATAGCTCAGCGTGTCATGCATGAAGCCCATGTTCCACTTGAAGCCGAAGCCGAGGCCGCCTTCATGCACCGGTGCTGAGACCTTTGGCCAGGAGGTACTCTCTTCGGCAATCGTCATCACGCCCGGGTGCGTGCCGTAGGAAAGCGAATTCATCTTCTGCAAGAAACGGACGGATTCCAGATTTTCCCGACCGCCGTATTCATTGGGGATCCATTCGCCCTCACGGCGGGAATAATCGAGATAAAGCATCGAGGCGACGGCATCGACGCGCAGGCCGTCGAGATGGTATTTTTCCGCCCAGTAGAGCGCGTTGTTGATCAGGTAGGATAGGACCTCGACGCGGCCGAAATTGTAGATCGCGGTGTTCCAGTCCGGGTGATAACCTTGGCGCGGATCGGCATGTTCATAAAGCGCCGTACCGTCGAAATCGCGCAGCCCGTGGGCGTCGGTCGGGAAATGCGCCGGAACCCAATCGAGGATAACGCCGATGCCGACCTTGTGGCAGCCGTTGACGAAACGGGCAAAGCCTTCCGGCTCTCCGAAACGGGCGGACGGCGCATAAAGCCCAGTCGTCTGGTAACCCCAGGACGGGTCATACGGGTGTTCGGTGATCGGCAGAAACTCGATATGGGTAAAGCCCATATCGACGCAATAGGGGATGAGGCGCGAGGCAAGCTCGTCCCATGACAAGAACGAGCCGTCGTCGCGGCGCTGCCATGATCCCGCATGCACTTCATAGATGGTGATCGGCTGGCGGCGGTGATCGGCCTTTTCCCAGAATTCCCGGTGAGCCTGATCTTCCCATACCTGCGCCAGTTCCGGTGATGTTACCGAGGCAGTCTTCGGTCGCATCTCGGCTCGCCGTGCAAACGGGTCTGCCTTCAAGGGCTGCAGCTTGCCATCCTTGCCGATGATCTCGAACTTGTAGGCGGTGCCGGCCGGAACGTCGGGCGCAAAAATTTCCCAGATGCCGGTATCCTGGCGCAGCCGCATGACATGGCGGCGGCCATCCCAATTGTTGAATTCGCCGACGACAGAGACGCGCCGTGCATTTGGTGCCCAGACAGCGAAATGAAAGCCCTCGACACCCTCATGCTTGAGCGGATGGGCGCCCATCTTGTCGAAGAGCCTCAAATGCGAGCCTTCGCGTAACAGATAGTCATCCATCGGACCGAGAACCGGGCCGAAGGAGTAGGGATCGGTCACGGCCCATTCCACGTCACCGCGCTGAGCGCGGTAACGGATAGGCTGGAGTTGGGCCGCGTCGACGAGGCCTTCGAAATAACCCGCCTCATGACGGCGGGTCAGTTCGCCGAGTTCCGTGCCGCTGAGCGAAAGCACGGTCACCTCTTCGGCACCAGGGATGAAGCAACGGGCACGATATTTTTCGCCAAGCTTGTGAAGCCCAAGCACGGCGAAAGGATTTGCATGCCTGCCTGCCAATATCGCCTCGATCTCGGATAACGGGATTTCTCCAGGAGCTCTCCCGTCATCGAGCGCGGTCGGCGATTTTGTCATCAGGCTCTCCAGATTTCCGACGCGTACTGGCGGATTGTGCGGTCCGAAGAGAACCAGCCCATCCGGGCGGTATTGCGAATTGTCTTTGAATACCAGGATTTAGGGTCTGACCAGATTTGGTCAACCGTACGCTGTGCCGCAGCATAGGCATCGAAGTCGGCAGCGACCATGAACCAGTCATGATTATAGATGCCGTCGATCAGTTCCTGGAAACGCGAACGGTCGTCCGGCGAGAAGACGCCGGAAGCGATGGCGTTCAATGCCTGGGCCAGTTCCGGCGATTGTTCGATCACGGCGCGGGGATTATGCCCGTCCGAGCGAACCTTCGCCACTTCGTCCGCGGTCAGGCCGAAGATGACGATATTGTCGTCGCCTACGTGTTCGCGCATTTCGACATTGGCGCCGTCGAGCGTGCCGATCGTCAGAGCGCCGTTCAGTGCGAATTTCATGTTGCCCGTGCCGGACGCTTCCATGCCGGCGGTCGAGATCTGCTCTGAAAGGTCGGCGGCGGGCACGATCGTTTCCGCCAGCGAGACATTGTAGTTCGGCACGAAGACGACCTTCAGCAGGCCGCGCACCGAAGGGTCGTTATTGATCACGCGGGCAACGTCGTTCGCCAGTTTGATGATCAGCTTGGCGTTGTGATAGCTCGGCGCCGCCTTGCCAGCGAAGAGTTTTACCCGCGGCACCCAGTCCAGCTCGGGGTGGGAGCGGATCTGGTCATAAAGCGCGACGGCTTCGATGATGTTCAGAAGCTGACGCTTGTATTCGTGGATGCGCTTGATCTGGATGTCGAACAACGCCGACGGATCGAGCCTGATACCCATGCGGCTGCCGACGAGGTTGGTGAGCGTCGCCTTGTTTGCCCGCTTCACTGCGGCGAACTTCTCCTGGAAGCTTGCATCGTCGGCGAACTTGTCGAGTTCGACCAGCGCCTCGGTATCGTCGAGGAACTTGTCGCCGATTGCATCGCGGATCAGCGAGGTGAGGCCGGGATTGCACTGCATCAGCCAGCGGCGAGGGGTGATGCCGTTGGTCTTGTTGTTGATGCGGGTCGGGTAGAGCGTGTGCAGGTCGGCAAAGACGGTGACCTTCATCAGGTCGGTGTGCAGCGCCGAGACACCATTGATTGAATGAGAGCCGACAAAGGCGAGGTTGCCCATGCGCACCCGACGCTCACCGCCTTCGTCGATCAGCGAGATGGCGCGGACCTGCGTGTCGGAGAATTTCTTCTCCTTGCGGGCTTCCAGAAGGATTTTGGCGTTGATCGCATAAACGATCTGCATGTGGCGCGGCAGAAGACGCTCGAAAAGCGGCACCGGCCATGTTTCCAGCGCTTCGGGCAGAAGCGTGTGGTTGGTGTAGGAGAAGGTCTGGCGGACGATTTCCCAGGAGACGTCGAAATCCATGCCATGGATATCGACGAGCAGGCGCATCAACTCGCCGATCGAGACGGCCGGATGCGTATCGTTCAGCTGGATCGAAACCTTCTCGTGCAGGTTGGTGAAATCCGGATATTGCTGCAGATGGCGGCGCAGAATGTCCTGCAATGATGCCGACGAGAAGAAGAATTCCTGACGCAGGCGCAGTTCCTGCCCGGCCGGGTTTGCGTCGGCGGGATAGAGTACCCGGGTGAGCGATTCCGCCTTGTTGCTCTCGCGCAGCGCGCCGATATGGTCACCGGCATTAAAGGCATCAAGCAGGATCGGGTCGATCGGCTGGGCCGACCAGAGGCGCAACGTATTGACGCGCTTGCCGCGCCAGCCGACGATCGGCGTGTCATAGGCCATGGCGATGACACGCTCGGCCGGCTTCCACACGTAACGCGGCAAATCCTCGTACCCGCCGACGGTTTCCACGGATCCACCGAAGCCGATTTCGTAGGAGCTCTCGCGGCGTTCAAATTCCCAGGGGTTGCCGTGGGCAAGCCAGGTTTCGGGCAACTCGACCTGCCAGCCGTCAGCCATCTGCTGACGGAACAGGCCATGGATATAACGGATGCCGTAGCCATAGGCCGGAATATCGACCGTTGCCATACTCTCCATGAAACAGGCGGCGAGGCGGCCAAGGCCGCCATTGCCGAGCGCGGCGTCCGGTTCCAGACCGGCAATCACCGACACGTCGACACCAAGCGAGGAGAGCGCGTCGCGGATTTCCTGCATCAGGCCGAGATTGCTGACCGCATCGCGCATCAGGCGGCCGATCAGAAACTCCAGCGATAGATAATAAACCCGCTTCTGCCCGGTCCGGTAGGCCTGGCGAGTGCTCTCCATCCATCTGTCGATAATTCTGTCCCGGACAACCAGAATGGTTGCCGTCAGCCAGTCATGGGGCTTGGCCACCTGGGCATCCTTGCCGATGCGGTAGGTCAGGCGTTCGATGATCTCTTCCGCCATGATTTCAGGGCGGGAGCTGCGCGGGGCGGGATAAGGAATTTCGACGGGGGGAGTTGTGTTGTTCATATAGTCGCCAATTGTTCTCGGTTGAGCGGGTGGAGGAATATCCGATTCAGTCGATATGGCAGAATGTTACCGGCACAGTTATGCATCGTTGTGAACGGCATGCAACGGCGGAATTGAAGATGGTTGCCAGAGGGTAATTATAAGTATCTGCCCAGAAAGCAGAAAACCCCGCGGCGTGCGGGGTTTTGTATAAGGTCATGGCAGTCTCACAGCAATTCTTCCGCCGGATTGGCGATGATCACTGGGTCTTATTTGCTCAAGCGGACAAACTGGCCATCAGGTGCGCAGGTCGTCGTTGCGGTGTAAAAGAAGTCCTGTCTTGCAAAATCGCCACCGTCTTCCCAAGCGTGCGTTGATGTCTTGTCGCAGACAAGAATATCGTCCAGCGGGCTGGTCACGCCTTTCGGAAGCTGTTTCCCTCCCACAAACAGGTAATAGCTCGTGTCAGGGTTATCGGTGCGCAGAACGTTGTTGAATTTTGAGTATTGTGACGACGTATCCTTGCTGCAGGTCACTTTATTGTCTTTTGTTATCGTAGCTTTCTCACCGATGTTACATCCGTCTTCCTTGATGTCCATCTGAAGAACGAGCTTCGAATATTTGCCCAGATCAACGGTGCCTGATGGGTCAACTACCCATGTGCCTTGACCACCGTTGTCATGTGTCGTGGGCTGATAGGTCACTGTCCCTACGACTACTTCGTTTGTCGTGTTGGGCCTTACAACGCGAATTGTGACCTTCTTCCAGAACCAACCTTGTATCTTTGTTGGAGTGAACTTCACCGTTTTCGGCATCATCGGAGCGACCGATTGCGAAGTCACACCGACATCAATGCTGGACAGCCCTGCGACCTGCATGAAACTGTTCTGGGATTTGCCCTGGATTGCAACGTCAACGTTCTGGCCTGTCATGGTGACGGTATAAGTGGCGCCGCTGGGAAGCTTGTCCATGTAGCCTTTCAGGAACGCCTGTGCCTTTGCGATAGCTGCGGCTTGATTTGTGCCATCATAAACAGCACCGCCAGCGAGTGCCGCTGCATCCGCGATACCCTGCATATTCGTTCTTTGGGTGTAGGCTGTACTGACATCGATGACGCTTCCTCCTGCGAAAAGAAGGGGGACCATCATGATGGCTGTCATCATGCCGAAATTACCGCTGCGATCGTCTGCAAAACGCTTGAAAATGGCCATGGTGGTCGCCGTCCTTAGTTGCGACCGGCAGATTGGGTCGCTCTAATCGGCTTTTGCAGCAATAGCTCTGCAGAATGATTTAATGGAAATATTTGGATTTTAGTGACTAGGCAGAATCAGCACCAAAACGGGTCTACTTGACCGGAATTACGTCAACGGCCTGATCGGCCTTCTGATTTCCGTAACCTTTAAGCACTCCGATGACCGGTGCGACATCGGAATAATCACGTCCGTAACCGACGACGATGTGGTCGCTGCCGGCTGGAATATCGTTGGTCGGGTCGAGTTCGACATAACCAAGCGCATCGCCGCACCAGATGCGTACCCAGGCATGCATGGCGTCCGCCCCTTCAAGCCGTTCCTTGCCCGGCGGCGGGATGGTGCGCAGGAAGCCGGAGACGTAACCCGCCGGAATGCCGAGGCTGCGCAGGGCCACGATCATCACGTGGGAGAAATCCTGGCAGACGCCGCGTTTCAGCTTGAAAGCTTCCTTCGGCGTGGTGTCGACCGTCGTTGCCTCGGGATCGTATTTGAAATCCTTATGGATGCGGGTGCAGAGAGCGGCGGCGATCTCGCGCACCGTCTGGCCCGGCTTCACGGCTTGGCGCGCGTAAGCCGCAATCGCCGGTTCCTCCGGTAATCTGGGGCTGGAGCCGGTAAAATGATGCGGCGAGGACGGGTCGACGGACCAGACTTCGGCCAGCTCCTTGCGCAACACATCGAGCGTTGGGGAAAGATCCGCCTGCATGGTCGGCGCCTCGACCATGACACGGGCCTGCATGCGGATATCCAGCCGATCATGCGGGGCGCGGACAAGAACTGATGTCGCCTGCTGGCCGAAGAAATCGATGAAGGTGACCTTTTCGTCGGTTGCCGGCGAGACGGTGACCGAACCTGCGATCAGGCGCTGGCGGTCTGGCAGCGAGAGCGGCAGAAGCCGGATGACATGGCGCGCGCCAGAGGCCGGGACATCATAGGTGTAACCCATATGGAGAGAGAGGTCGTAGAGCATTCGTCGTTCCTCCCTTTCAACTCAACTGCAATAGGTCCGGACGAGAAGATCGGAGAGGTTTTCCAGATCCTTTTCCAGCCTGCGATAGACATCCTCGTTCATCGTCTCCGGCGTCATCACTGCCAGCCCGGAATGGAGGCGCATGGCCTCGCGATAGAAGGGCGACATCTGGCCGTTTTCGAAGGCGTTCGGCAGCTTTTCCACCTCGGTGCGGATCTCGTTCAACTGGAACAGGATCGAGCGTGGATTGAGCGGATCGAGCGCGAGCAGGTCATTAACCGTGAGCCGCGCCGTGTTGACGTTGTAGCGGCGGCGATGGGTCATGACGCTGTCGCCGATCTCGAGCAGCATGTCGAGCGAACCGTCGGGCGCATCCGGGCCGGAGAGGTGAGCAAGCATGCGCGTCATGTGCAGGCCGCGTTCCAGATGGCGGCCGATCGAAAGAAAACGCCAGCCGGTGAAGCGGTACATGTTTTCATGCACGAGACCGGCAAAGCCTGCGAGCTTGCGCAGCAGGATGGTTGCGGCATGGGCTGCGTCATCGCCCGGCTGCGCCGCTTCGTGGAAGCGCTTGGCAGTTTTGGCAAGGTCGGTCAGCGCCAGCCATCCATCCGGCGAAAAACGGTCGCGGATATTGCTGGCGGAATAGATGGCGCTGTTGATGTTGGCAAGCAGCGGCTCGGGCACGGCCTTGACCATGTCCATGTCGATCGACTTCAGATAGCGGGTCACATCCGCAAGCAGGGGTGCGTTCGGATCGGCCGATTCCGCGTAACGCAGGTGCCACGAACGCAGGATGCGCAATGCGCCTTCGGCGCGCTCGATATAGCGGCCGAGCCAATAGAGATTGTCGGCGGCGCGGCTCGGCAGCGAACCCGGCATGTTGCGGGTAAAGCTCTCTTCCGGCGGCAGCAGGGTCGATTTCGACACCGGCTTGTCGGAGACGATCCAGACGTCGGCCGCTGCACCGCCCGACTGCATGGCAATCGCGGCGACATCATCGCCGGTGCCGATACGGGCAAAGCCGCCGGGCATGATTTCCCAGCCATTTTCTGTGCGGGCGGCAAAGACGCGTAGAGACATCGGCCGCGGCGTCAGCTTGCCGTCGACCCAGGTCGGCGTCGTCGACAGGGTAACGACTTCCTGGCCAACGAGTTTTGCACCTTCGCTCGCCAGCCAGTCGCCGACCGTGTCTTTCGCTGTTTCGCGCAGCGACGAGCCGAGCACTGACTGGCTGTTGTCGTCGAAAAAGGGCAGGCGGGAATAGGCGGGGCCTATCACCATGCGCTCGATATTCTTCGCCACATGCTCGCGCTCGGATTGCTGGCCGCACCACCATGTGGCGATCGACGGCAGGATCGGGTCTTCCCCGAGAAGCCGGCGGCAGATGGTCGGCGCAAAGGCCAGAAGCGCGCGGGTTTCGAGAATGCCCGAGCCGAGGGCATTGACTAGGGTCAGCGAGCCCGATCGCAGCGCCTGCACCATGCCTGGCGTGCCGATATGCGAATTCTGGTCGAGTTCCAGCGGATCGGCATAGGAGGCATCGAGGCGGCGCCAGAGCACGCCGACCGGTTTGAGGCCAGCGACGGTGCGAACCATGACGCGGTTGTTGACGACGGTTAGGTCTTCGCCTTCGAGCAGCATGAAGCCGAGATAACGGGCGATATAGGCGTGTTCGAAATAGGTTTCGTTGGCCGGGCCGGGGGAAAGAACGGCGATCCGGTCATCCGGGTATTGCTTGCGCGATTGCAGCGCATCGCGGAATGCGCCGAAGAAGGAGGCGAGGCGGTGGACGTGGGTCTCGCCATAGATGTCGGAGAAGGCGCGGGTTGTAGCGACGCGGTTTTCCAGTGCGAAGCCTGCACCCGAAGGTGCCTGGGTGCGGTCTGCCAGAACCCACCAGTTGCCATCCGGGCCGCGACCGATCTCGAAGGAGCAGAAATGCAGGTAATGGCCGCCGACCGGCTTTACACCGACGAGCGGACGCAGGAATTCCGGATTGGCGGCAATCAGCTGCGGCGGCACAAAGCCTTCCTGCACCAGCCGGTTTTCACCATAGATATCGGCGATCATCGCCTCGAGCAGGTCGGCGCGCTGTTGCAGGCCGCGAGAGATGTTCTGCCACTCATCTTGCTGGATAAGGACCGGGATATGCGAGAGCGGCCAGTTGCGCTCGCCGGTGCCGCCGGGGCCGGTGCCGCCATAGGTGCGGTAGAAAACGCCGGCATCGCGCAGATAACGGTCGGCGCGGGCGAAACGTTCGTAAAGATCGCCTTCCGACAGGCGGCTCAGATGGGCGATCAGGTTCTGCCAGACGGGCTTGATCTCGCCGCGGGCATCGAGCATCTCGTCGGCCACGCCGGGGAGCGCGGCATAACCGAGGATCGGATCGTGTTCGATCTCCTCATCCATGCGTCGTTCGCTCGCCGTGCCAGTCGTCAATTCGCGTCATACTCCTTGCGGCCGGCGGAGATCGAGCGTCAGGGGGAATTCGGGCGAAGGCGTCTCCGGCAAAAGGGGATAAAATCCCGCCGTGTGACCCCAGGGCTCGAACCGCGCCAGACGCCGCGCTTCCGCCTCGTTGCCGTTCACCGGGAAGGTCTCATAATTGCGGCCGCCCGGATGCGCAACATGATATCTGCAGCCGCCAATCGCGCGGCCGGACCATGTATCATAAATGTCGAATGTAAGCGGTGTGTTAACCGGCAGGACGGGGTGCAGGCCGGATGACGGTTGCCATGCCTTGAAACGCACGCCGGCGACCGAGACATCGGATTGCCCGGTTTGCTTCAAGGGGACCGCGCGGCCATTGCAAGTGACGGTGTAGCGGGCCGGGTTGGAGGTCTCCAGCCTCACCTGAAGGCGCTCGACGGAACTGTCGACGTAACGCACGGTGCCGCCGATCGCGCCCTGTTCGCCCATGACGTGCCACGGCTCAAGCGCCTGCCGCAGTTCCAGCTTGGCGCCTTCATATTCGACCTCGCCGAAGAAGGGGAAGCGGAATTCCAGCTGCGCCTCGAACCATTCGGGCCTGAGATCGAAGCCGTTTTCGCGCAGGTCCTGCAGCACGTCCATGAAATCGGCCCAGACGTAATGGCCGAGCATGAAACGGTCGGCGAGCGCCGTGCCCCAGCGGACGAATTTGCCCTGAGCCGGGTTCTTCCAGAAGCGGGCGATCAGCGCACGCACCAGAAGCTGCTGGGCAAGCGACATGCGGGCATTCGGCGGCATTTCGAAACCGCGGAATTCGACAAGGCCGAGGCGGCCGGTCGGGCCGTCTGGGGAAAACAGCTTGTCGATGCAGATTTCCGAACGGTGGGTGTTGCCGGTGACGTCGGTCAAAAGATTGCGGAACAGGCGGTCGACCAGCCAGGGAAGCGGCGGCACGCCCTGTCCGGGAGCGGGCACCTGGGCGAGCGCGATTTCCAACTCGTAGAGACTATCGTGGCGGGCCTCGTCGATCCGCGGCGCCTGTGAGGTCGGGCCGATGAACAGGCCGGAAAAGAGATAGGAAAGCGACGGGTGGCGCTGCCAGTGCAGCACGAGGCTTTTCAGCAGGTCAGGCCGGCGCAGGAAGGGGCTGTCATTCGGATTGGCGCCGCCGACCACGACATGGTTGCCGCCGCCGGTGCCGGTGTGGCGGCCGTCGATCATGAACTTGTCAGCGCCGAGGCGGCTCTGACGCGCCTCCTCATAGATCGCGGTGGTGATGTCGACGGTTTCCTTCCAGCTCGAGGCCGGATGGATATTGACTTCGATGACGCCGGGATCGGGGGCGACGCGGATGACGTTGATGCGCTCATCATGCGGCGGTGCGTAACCCTCTATATGCACCGGCAGGCCCAGCCTGGCGGCAGCATTTTCGGCGGCTGCGATCAGTTCGAGATAGTCCTCGATCCTTTCGACAGGCGGCATGAAGACACAAAGGCGGCCATCGCGCGGCTCTACGGAAATTGCGGTGCGGACAGCACCGCCGATCTCACCCAGTGTCTGCTCGATACGGCCGAGATTGGTTGGGTCGCCCGCCTTGAAGGAGGATTCCGGCATGGCCCGGCCTTGCGATGCATGCCCGGCGGGCACGAACGTAGCCGGCAGTGCGCCACGCGGGATCGACGGGTCGGCCTCATGGATATAGGGAAACTGAGACGGCGGAATATAGGGTAGAGTACCGAGTGGTAGGCGATAACCGACAGGGCTGTCGCCGGGAACGAGAAAGATGCGGCCCCGGCGGGTGCGCCATTTTTCGCTGATCCAGCGGCGGCTGACGGGCGTGCCGCCAGCTTGCGCGTTCCACGCTTGCACAGGCAGGACATGGCCGGTCGGTTTTGTCAGGCCACGCTCGAAAACGCGGGCGATGCGGTTGCGCTCTTCCGGATCCTTGAGCCTGGAATTGGATGGATCGACATTGTCCGGAAGCGAGCCTTCCTTGATGATCCATTCGGCCGGGTCTTCATAGGCCGGCATCACCATGTCGGGTTCGATGCCGAGTTCGCCGGCCAGGGCAGTCAGGAAATTTTGCGAATCGTCTTCGCTGACGCCATGGTCGCCGCCTTCCTGTGCGACGAGGTCCGGGTTCTGCCAGATCGGCTTGCCGTCCTTGCGCCAGTAGAGCGAGAAGGTCCAGCGCGGCAGACTTTCGCCCGGATACCACTTGCCCTGGCCATAATGCAGAAAACCGCCCGGAGCGAATTTTTCGCGCAGGCGACGGATCAGGATGTCTGCCTTTTCCCGCTTGGTGGGGCCGACGGCACCGGTGTTCCATTCGTCGGATTCGAAGTCATCGATCGACACGAAGGTCGGCTCGCCACCCATGGTGAGACGCACGTCCTGTGCTGTCAGAAGGCGATCCACCTGTTCGCCGAGTTCGTTCAGTGCTTCCCAGCTCTCATCGGAAAACGGCTTGGTGATGCGCGGATGTTCGGCGACGCGGGCGATGTTCATCGCGAAGTCGAAAGATGTTTCGGCCTCGCCGAAATAACCGCCGGAGATCGGCGCGGCATTGCGGTAATGCGGTGTTGCCGCGAGCGGAATATGGCTCTCGCCGGTCAAAAGGCCGGAGGTCGGGTCGAGGCCGACCCAGCCGGCGCCGGGAAGATAGACTTCGCACCAGGCGTGAAGATCGGTGAAATCCACCTCGGTGCCGGAGGGACCGTCAAGCGCTTTCAGGTCCGGCGTGAGCTGGATGAGGTAGCCGGAAACGAAGCGTGTGGCAAAGCCGAGATTGCGCAGGATCTGGACGAGCAGCCAGCTCGTATCGCGGCAGGAGCCGAGTGCTGCCGCCAACGTTTCCTCCGGCGTCTGGACGCCGGGTTCCATACGGATGACATAGTTGATGGCTTGCTGCAGCCGGGCGTTGATCCCGACGATCATATCGACAGTCGGCTGGTCCGGAGACATGTCGAAATTCTTCAGGTAATCGACCAGCGCCGGGCCGGGCGGTTCGGGGATCATGTAGATCGAGAGATCCTCGACCAAGTCTTCAGGATATTTGAATGGCCATTTGGTGGCCTCTTCCTCGACGAAAAAATCGAAGGGGTTGTAGACCGTCATGTCGGCGACAAGATCGACCTCGATCTTGAATTCGGTGACCGGGTCCGGGAAAACGAACCGCGCGAGATAGTTGCCGTAAGGGTCCTGCTGCAGGTTGACGAAGTGGTTTTCCGGCGTGACCTTGAGCGAATGCGACAGCACTTTCGTGCGCGAATGCGCGGCGGGCTTGAGGCGGATGATCTGGGGTCCGAGACGGACGGGCTTGTCGTATTTGTAGTGGGTGAGATGATAGATGCTTGCCTTGATCGACATGCTGTCCCTTCGAATGCCCTTATTCTGGGCGCTCCCGTTTTCCCCTTGTCAGGGCGTTCCCGCGGATGCTGTTTTTCGGCCTCGTTCAGTGGGCCGGTGCATCACTATTGCGGCTAAGTTTGTGCAATGCGGAAGAAGAAAGCAAGGACGATTGCGCGGTTATTGCTTAGGCGAAACAGGGTGAGATCGATTTATGGCAGCACGTTCTTCCAATTCAGCCCCATGGTTGCCCAGTATAAAGTGATGACAAGCGGAAACCGAAGGTGAAGCGCCTCCGCCTGTACAACCCTTTACCGCGTGGTAAGTCTGCAGGAAGCATAGAGTCATGACATTGCGAGAGGAGCCAGTCGCAGATGTCTAACGCGGCCGCAGCAGCCACCGAACCTTATGAACTTCCGCTTTCCGGCCAGCTCCGCATGATGATGGGAGCATTCTGGGCATCGCCGGTGCGCCGCCAGCTTGTGCTTCTGGCGATCGCGCTTCTGGTCATCATCATTGCGACGACCTATGCGACCTATCGATTGAACGAGTGGAACGGACCGTTTTACGATGCGCTCGAGCGGCGCGACATGGCAGGCTTCCTCAAGCAGCTCGGTGTGTTCGGTATCATCGCCTTCTGCCTGACGCTGCTCAACGTGATCCAGACATGGCTGAACCAGATTACCGCACTGAAGATGCGCGAAGGGCTGGCACGCGATCTCGCCAATGTATGGCTGACGCCGGGGCGGGCGCTGAAGCTCGCGGGCGCGGGATCGATCGCCAATAATCCCGACCAGCGTCTGCATGAGGATACCCGCATCCTTGCGGAGAACACTACGGCGCTGGCTATCGGTCTTGTCAATTCGACCATCCTGCTCGGCAGCTTCATCGGCGTGCTCTGGGCGATTTCGACGGATTTCGGCTTCAACATCGCCGGTCATCACGTCGTCATTCCGGGCTACATGCTCTGGGCAACCATCCTTTATGCGCTGACGGGGTCGGTGCTCAGCAATGTCGTCGGCAGCATGCTGGCAAGGCTCAATGCCGATCGTTATGCGCGCGAGGCGGATCTTCGCTCCGCGCTGGTTCGCGCCAACGAGAACCTGAAGCCGATCACCCTTGCGCGCGGCGAGCCGAGCGAGCTTGCCCGGGTGCAGGATGCGATCGGCGGCGTGCTCGGCATGCTGCGCAAGCTTGCCTGGGCGCTGACCAATCTCACCTGGGTCTCATCCGGTTTCGGCTGGCTGGCGCTTGTGGCGCCGATCATCATTGCCTCGCCGATGTATTTTTCCGGCGAACTGACATTTGGCGGTTTGATGATGGCGGTTGGGGCGTTCAACCAGGTGAATACGGCGTTGCGCTGGTATGTGCAGAATTTCAGCGTCATCGCCGACTGGCGGGCCACACTCGCCCGCGTTTCCTTCTTCCGCAATGCATTGCTGATGGCCGATACACCTGCAAAGGAGGGCCAAGTCATCAACTACCAGCACGGCGTAGAAGGCGATGGGGTCTCTGTGAGGGGTGTCGAGGTTTATGGCGAGCCGGACATGGGAGCCGACGGGCACGGCATCAAACTGAAAGAAGATGGGTTCACGGTCGAACCCGGAGAGCGGGTGATGGTCAATGGAGATCCCGGTACGGATCGCCACCTGTTCTTCCAGGCGCTTGCCGGAATATGGCCCTGGGGCAGGGGCGAAATCCGGCTGCCGCAGGCAGAAAGGATGATCCTGATGCCCCAGGAGGGCTATCTGCCGACTGCGAAGCTGCGCGAGGCCATTACCTACCCATCAGGTATTCCCGATGTCACCGACGAGGCGTTGAAGGCTGCTCTGCTGCAAGTGGGCCTCGATCGTTATGTCGGGCAACTGGACAAGGTAGAGCGCTGGGATCGGGTTCTCGACAAGGAGGAGGAAGCGGCATTGCAGGTGGCCAATGCGGTCCTGCGCAAACCGGACTGGCTCGTCATGGACGACGTCCTGGAAGGGTTGGAGCCGGAGGTGCGCGTGCAACTGATCGGTGTTCTCGAAGGCCTTGAAGGCACGACCCTCATCTATGTCGGTCGCTCAGAAGACTTCGCCAATCGGTTCAAGCCGAAGATCTACCATGTTGCGCCGCTTCATCCGAACGGGGGAATGGAAATGGGCGAGACAGCGCCCCAAACGTCGGTGAAACTGCATGAATAATCACTCCTCGCTCGCCAAAAACGGACAGGCCAGGACTGGCCAATGTATCGTCTGCGGCAGGACCTTTCCGTTGTCGAAGCTGCACAAGGCCGGCAGTCTCAGGCCGCATCTCTACGAGATGATTGCCGAAGAGGTCACAGACTGCGCTCCCACGAGCCTGATCTGCGACGAGGATCTTGCGCGCTTTCGGCGCCGCTATGTCGAGAGGCTTCTGGAAGAAGAGCGTGGGGAGCTTTCCGATCTCGACCGACATGTTCTGGACAGCTTTGAAAAGGGAACGCTGACGGTGCAGACGAATTCTGCAACAGCGGTCGATAAGAAACCCAGTTTCGGCGAGCGTGTTGCCGACAAGGTGGCGTCCTTCGGCGGTTCGTGGACTTTCATCCTGTCCTTTATCGCCGTTCTGGTGATCTGGATGGCGATCAATCTCGTCGGCGTTTTTGCCCATCCTTTCGATCCCTATCCGTTCATCCTTCTCAATCTCGTTCTCTCCTGCCTGGCTGCCCTGCAGGCACCGGTGATCATGATGAGCCAGAAGCGGCAGGAGGAGAAGGACCGTCTGCGGGCCGAGAACGACTACATGATCAACCTGCGCGCCGAACTCGAAATCCGGCAATTGCACGAGAAGATCGATCACCAGATGGCCAAGCAATGGGAACGGCTTGCCGAACTTCAGCAAATCCAGATCGAGCTTCTGGAGAAGCGAGATGATCCGCGGAAGGGGTAATGGCTAACAAGTTAGTGAAGCCATCTCCTTGGGTCGTTGCATCGGAGCGTAGACATCGCTAATAAGCCGTTGCGCTGGACGACCTGCGCCTTGAAACGTTCCGGGGACGGCCCCTTCTCTTAAACGAGATCGGTATGCCGCCAGCGAACACTTTTCCCAATCCTGTAGTCTCGACGGTTCGCGAAACTCGCTTGTCCGGCAATGCTTTTGCTTTGCCGGTGCAGCGTGTTTTGGCGTGTCCGTTTCATCACAGAGGACATTATGGCCGGACCCATTGAACAGTTCGAAATCAAGACGCTTGTCGATATCGGCATTGCGGGCGTGGACCTGAGTTTTACCAATGCATCAGCCCATATGGTGCTGACGGTCGCGATCGCCAGCGCCTTCCTGCTCTTTGCTTCCAGTGGCCGGGCGCTCGTGCCCGGCCGGTGGCAATCGAGTGCGGAGCTGCTCTATGAATTCGTCATGAAGGTGCTGAAGGACAATGCGGGAGAAAGCGGCATGCGCTTCTTCCCCTTCGTCTTCTCGCTGTTCATGTTCATTCTCGTGGCAAACATGATCGGCATGTTCCCCTACGCCTTCACTGTTACCGCGCAGATCGTGGTGACATTTGCCCTGGCCGCGCTCGTCTTCGCTCTCGTTACGCTATACGGGATCGTGCGCAACGGCTTCGGTTTCTTCCGACTGTTCATGCCGGCGGACGTGCCGATGGTGCTGGCACCGATCATCGTGCCGATCGAGGTGATTTCCTACATATCGCGTCCGGTCAGCCATTCAGTGCGCCTTTTCGCGGTGATGTTGGCGGGGCATATCACGCTCAAGGTCTTTGCCGGCTTCGTCGTCTCGCTTGGCGGGTTTGGCGTGCTCGGGATGGTCGGCGCCGTACTCCCGCTGTTCATGACTGTCGCGATTACGGCGCTGGAATTCATGATGGCAGGTATCCAGGCCTATGTCTTCACCATGCTGACCTGCATGTATCTCAATGACGCCCTGCATCCGGGGCATTGACCGTAAATCGGGCGCCGTCGACGAGACTGCGCCCATTCATGCGATCAATTTGGTGTCTGCGGGATGCGGCTTGCATTCGGTCTGCGCAGGTTGAAGAGGTTGCCGGCCACGATCAGTGCCGCGCCGACCGCCATCAGCGTATCCACACCTTCGGAATACATGAAATAGCCGATCACGGCAGAAAGCGGCACGCGCAGATAATCCATCGGCATTGCCACCGTCGCATCGGCATAAGACAGCGCCTTGGCGATGCAGAAATGCGCGAACGTGCCTGTGAATGCGATGACGAAAATCCACGGCCAGACGCCGGCTGACGGCCAGGTCCAGACGCGCAGCGCCGGAATGAGGCCGATGATCGACTGGATGATCAGCATCCAGAAGATGATCTTCGTGGCGCTGTCCGTGCGGGTCAGGAATTTCGTCGCAATGAAGGACACGGCGAAGAAGAAGGCTGCGCCAAGCACGACCATGTGACCGGGATCAAGAGGTACGGCACCCGGCTTGATGATCAACAGCACACCGACAAGGCCAAAGCCGATCGCCACGCATTTGCGCCAGGTCAGACGTTCGCCAAGGAAGGTTGCCGCCATGAGAGCGGCCCAGATCGGCGCGGTGAACTCGATGGCGATGACCTGGGCCAACGGTATCATGGTGATGCCCATCAGCCAGGTGAACTGGCCGACATAATGGGCGATGTTCCGGGCGATATGAGCCGGCAGGATGCCCGTGCGCATGGCCTTGAAGCCACCCTCACGATACACGAACGGGAGAAGCATGACGAAGGCGATAACCGAACGCATCTCCATAGCCTGGAAAACGTCGATCTCGCGTGTGACCTCTCGCCCGGAAACCGCCATGAGCAGGAAGAGGGCAATTGATGCCATCATCCATCCGGCTGCCTTTGCGATTGATTGTGTATTCTCCACCCGTATTTCCTCCTGCGGCATGCTAGTTCCGGCAATGCCCTATAGGGTTTCAGTGGCTAATGGAAATGGCCTTTTCGCCACAGAGGACGTCATCGTTTGAGGGTAGGCCCTCTACGCCGAAAGCCCTCGCAGCTGCGAAGCGATGATGGCCGCAAATATCTCAGGTCTGCCGAGCGCGCGTGCTGAAAGCATCGCGCCATGGACGCAGGCCATGAGTATCTGCGCTTCTTCCTCCGGCGTTCCGGTCAATCTGAACCGGCCCTGTTCAGTGCCGGCCTTCAGGACGGAGGTCAGCCAATGGCCCAGATTTTCGAAATGCCGTCTGACATGTAAGGCGACCTCTTCCGGCAAAAGCTCCATTTCGCTTGCCAGCATCGCGCAGACGCAGAAAGGCTCCGAAGCTTCGACGATGCAGGATTGCCAGTGTTGGAAATAGGCCTGTAACTGGTCGGCCGGGTTTGGGAGATTGGCGGAGACCGCGGCCAGGCCATCTTCCGCCTGTTTTGCATATCGTTGCAGCAGGACGGACGCGAGATGCGCCTTGGTCGGAAAATGGTGATGAATGCTCGCCTTGCGGATGCCGACGGCGGTTGAGATATCGGCATAGCTGAAGCCGTTATAGCCGCCTGCCACGATCAGCACCTGGGCTGCGTCGAGAATTTTTTCCGAGGTCGTCTGTTCCATATCGCTGCCTACCTCCCAGTCGGAAGGCAGTCAATATTTGCGATCTGCCATGCTCGCAAAGTTGTGAGGCCGGGTTCGGATTGACTCATATCCAATGTTCTACCTATTAGTAGGTAGACTATAAATGAGGAACTTATCATGTCTGTTCAATCCCCCGTGCAGTCGAGCTGGCTGCGGTCCTATTATTTCGTGCGTGCGCTCTTCTCGATCGCCTGGATTGGCGCTGCGTTTCTTGCTCACGGCCAGACCGCGGTGGCGTCGCTGCTATTGGTGATTTACCCGGCCTGGGATGCGATCGCCAATCTTGCCGATGCTCGCGCCAATGGCGGGCTTGCGGCCAACCGCTCGCAAATGCTGAATGTCGTTGCCAGCAGCATCATGACGATGGTGGTGATCTTCGCGGTGATGACGAGCAGTTATGCCGTACTTGCAGTCTTCGGCCTCTGGGCAATCCTGTCCGGGCTGCTGCAGCTTTATACCGGTGTGCGGCGCTGGCGGATTGCCGGGGCCCAATGGGTGATGATCCTCAGCGGCGCACAATCCACGCTCGCAGGCGGTTTCATGATCAGCCGTTCAGTGGCCGATGTCGTGCCGACCATTCTCGATATCGTGCCTTATGTCGGCTTCGGCGCCTTCTATTTCCTGCTGTCCGGCCTGTGGCTTACCGCGGCAGCCTGGAGACAGGCAAAGGCCTAACGCCACATGCCGCGCATGCGGGCTGTGACGTCTATTCGCACCTGCTGACGATGCTGCCTTTCGGCATCGGACATGGGAGCGACCACCGGCCAGGCGGAGGTTTCGAAGAACTGCAGAAGCGTTGCCGGAATGAAGCGGGTACGGGCGGCGTATACATGCCGGTCACCCTGCGAATGCTGGCCATGAACGAAGAAACGCTGCGGCGTGATGACGTGCAGATGATCCTTGGCGCGGGTCATCGCCACGTAGAGCAGGCGGCGTTCCTCCTCGATCTCGGCTGTCGATCCGACGCCGAGATCGGATGGGATGCAGCCGTCGACGCAATTCAGCAGGAAGACCGAGCGCCATTCCTGTCCTTTGGCCGAGTGAATGGTCGAGAGGATCATGTAATCCTCATCAAGCAGCGGTACACCGGCCTGATCGCTGGTCGCATCCGGCGGGTCGAGCGTCAGTTCGGTGAGGAAGCGTTCGCGCGAGGCATAACCCGAGGCGATCTGTTCGAGTTGCAGAAGGTCTGCCTTGCGGGTTTCTGCGTCCTCGTGGACGCGTTCGAGATGCGGCTGGTACCATTCCCGTGCCGTGCCGATTTCTGCCGGCCAGCCCTCGTTCTTGCGGATAGCGGTCAGCATTTCGATGAAGGCAGGCCAATCTGCTCCGGAACGGGGCGGGGCTGGGATTTCCTGAAGGGCTGCGAGCGGCTCCGGATCGGTCGCGATCGCATCGAGGATTTTGCCGGCGGTCTGCGGGCCTATGCCGGGGATAAGCTGCATCAGCCGGAAGCCGGCAACGCGGTCGCGGGGGTTTTGGGCGAAACGCAGCGCCGCCAGCATGTCCTTGACATGGGCGCTGTCCAGGAATTTCAAACCGCCGAACTTGACGAAGGGGATGTTGCGGCGGGTGAGTTCCACTTCCAGTGGACCGGAATGGTGCGAGGCGCGAAACAGTACGGCCTGCTGTTTCAGCGTCATGCCGGTCTCGCGATTTTCCAGCACCTTTTCGACGATGTAATTGGCCTGCTCCGTCTCGTCCTTGACGGCAACGAGTCGAGGGCGCTCTTCCGATTGGCGGTCGGTCCAAAGGTTCTTGGTGAAGCGCTCGCGGGCAAGCTCGATCACGCCGTTTGCCGCAGCAAGGATCGTGTTCGTCGACCGATAATTGCGATCCAGTGTGACGATACTGGCCGGCGGATCGAATGTATTGGGGAAGTCGAGAATGTTGCGGATCGTCGCGGCGCGGAAGGAATAGATGGACTGCGCATCATCACCGACGACGGTAAGCCCGCGACCGCTGGGTTTCAGGCCCAGCAGGATCGAGGATTGCAGCCGGTTGGTATCCTGATATTCGTCGACCATGACGTGATCGAAGCGGGCGCCGACATCCTCGGCGATGGAAGGCTCGCTCATCATCTGCGCCCAGTAGAGCAGCAGGTCGTCGTAATCGAGAACGTTCTGGGTCTGCTTGGCTTCCACATAGGATGCGAAGAGTTCGCGCAGCTGTTTTTCCCAGGCCTGGCACCATGGGAACCAGGTTTTCAGAACCTCATCCAGCGGCGTTTCGGAATTGACCGCACGGGAATAGATGGCAAGGCAGGTGCCCTTGGTCGGGAACCGGCTTTCCATTTTCGAAAAGCCAAGTTCGTGCCGCATGAGGTTCATCAGGTCGGCGGAATCTTCCCGGTCGTGAATAGTGAAGTCGGGGTCGAGGCCGATCTGGTAAGCGTAAATACGCAAGAGCCGCGAGCCGATGCCGTGGAACGTGCCCGCCCAGGCCAGCGCGTCGGTCATGATGCCGGCATTCGCGCCCATCACCTGCTTGCAAATGCGCTCGACCCGGCGACCCATTTCGGAGGCCGCGCGACGGGAAAAGGTCATCAGCAGGATGCGGCGCGGATCGGCGCCCGAGACGATCAGGTGGGCAACGCGATGGGCGAGCGTGTTGGTCTTGCCCGAGCCAGCGCCGGCGATCACCAGAAGCGGCCCGGCGGGGCCGCCATTCGGGACGTCCGAACCATGCTCGACAGCACGGCGCTGGGCGTCATTGAGTTTTTCCAGATAGGCGACCGACATCAAATTCCGCAAGTTGTTCCCGATGTGTTCGTTAGCTGTAACTGATTCGCTCGGGAACAGGCATATGGTGCTGTGGAAGGAAGAGAGGGTGTGAAGGCGAGATTGGGGAGGGCGGCGTTCAGGTGTCTGTCAGGATCAAGGTTCAGTCGGGTCCGGTATCGACCAGACCAAGGACGCACAGCCACAAGCCAGTTTGTTTTTTCACCAATCGAGCGACATTCCAAATAGACATTTTTAGCCGATTGAAATATTTCAACCGGATACTTAACTTATTGTTTTTGAATTGTTATTTTGAATTTCTTGTGTCTTTTTCTCCGGATTAAACTTGACCACCCTTGTCCTGTTTGGCTATGAGGACGCCGTGAGTTTTCCACGGAGGCGATCTTGAAAACTTTTTCTTTCCTGGCAGGCGTCGCGCCCGCTTTTTCCGTTTTTGCTATTTCCGTCCTGTCTTTTTCGTCGCCGGCCTCGGCCCAGGTGGCTGACAGCCTCACCATTTATAACGCCCAGCACGAAGGGCTGACCAAGGAGTGGGTGGACGCCTTTACCGAGGAGACCGGTATCGTCGTGACCGTGCGTAACGGTGGCGACATGGAATTCGCCAACCAGATCGTGCAGGAGGGGGCAAATTCCCCGGCAGACGTGTTCCTCACCGAGAACTCGCCGGCGATGGCACTGGTGGATGGCAAGGGCCTGTTCGAGCCGATCGACAAGGCCACGCTCGATCAGGTGCCGGAACAGTTCCGCCCGGCGAACGGCCATTGGACGGGCATTGCCGCTCGTTCCACTGTCTTTGCCTATGACAAGACGAAGCTGACGGAAGACAAGCTGCCGAAATCCCTGCTGGATCTGGCCAAGCCGGAATGGAAGGGTCGTTGGGCCGCATCGCCGTCAGGTGCCGATTTCCAGGCGATCGTCGGCGCCCTGCTGCAGTTAAAGGGCGAAGAAGCGACCGCGGCATGGCTGAAGGGTATGAAGGAAAACTTCACTGCGATCCGCGGCAACTCGACTGCGATGAAGGCAGTCAATGCCGGCCAGATCGATGGCGCGGTGATCTATCACTATTATTATTTCGGTGATCAGGCGAAGACCGGCGAAAACAGCAAGAACGTCTCGCTGCACTATTTCAAGAACCAGGATCCGGGCGCTTTCGTCTCGATTTCCGGTGGCGGTATTCTTGCCTCCTCCAAGCATAAGCAGCAGGCGCAGGCTTTCCTCAAGTGGGTTGCCGGAAAGGGCGGCCAGAAGATTCTGCGTGACGGCACCTCGTTTGAATATGCTGTCGGCAAGGACGAAGCCTCCAACAAGGCGCTGGTGCCGCTTGCAGACCTGCAGGCGCCGAAGGTCGAACCGACCGAGCTGAACAATGCCAAGGTCACCGACATGCTGACGGCCGCCGGTATTCTCTGAGAGCGGGTGCCTTTCCTGAGCATATAATTCCAGTTAAAGGGAGAGGTCGCAGATGCATCTGCGACCTCTCGTCATATTCAGGTAATCCATGACGTCTTTCGCTGACAGCAAGCCGCTTTCTATGCCGCTTCCCCATCCCCGGCCGGGAATGCGCGGGACGTTCGTTCTTGCCGTCATCATCGCGTTTCTGGCGCTTCTGCCGCTAGGCTTCGTTTTCTGGGCAACCGCCGTCACCGGCTGGGAAGCCGCGTCGCAGATGATCTTTCGACCGCGTGTCGGCGAGCTGATGACCAATACGCTGCTGCTGGTGCTGTTTACCGTGCCGCTTGCAACCCTGCTCGCCACTTCGCTTGCCTGGCTGACCGAGCGCAGCGACCTGCCTTTTGCGCGCACATGGTCGGCGCTCTGCGTCGCGCCGCTCGCCATTCCGGCCTTTGTGCATTCCTATGCCTGGATCGGCATGTGGCCGGGTTTCCATGGCTTGCCGGCCGGTATCGCGATTTCCGTCACGGCCTATTTTCCGTTTCTCTATCTGCCGATTTCGGCGGCGCTCAGGCTGCTCGATCCGGCGCTTGAAGACCAGGCCGCTTCGCTCGGCCTTTCCGATGCGGCCGTCTTCCGGCGTGTGGTGCTGCCGCAATTGAGGCTGTCCATTCTCGGCGGCGGATTGCTGGTCGGGCTGCATCTTCTTGCCGAATACGGCCTCTATGCGATGATCCGCTTCGACACGTTTACAACCGCGATCGTCGACCAGTTCCAGTCGACCTATAACGGCGTCGCGGCAAACATGTTGGCGCTGGTGCTGGTTTTGTGTTGCCTCGTCCTGCTCGGTTTCGATGCGGGCTTGAGAGGCCGTCGGCGTTATGCCCGCATCGGCTCCGGCGTGGCGAGGAAGGCGAGGAAAGTTGCTCTCGGCCGCTGGCGTTATGTCTGCGTGCTGTTGCCAATTGCAGCGGTCGCTTTTGCGCTGGGGATCCCGGCCGTTACCCTCTCGCATTGGCTGATCGCCGGCGGTGCGGAAATCTGGCGGATGAACGAAATCGGCCTGGCACTTGCCCAGACGCTCGTGATCTGCGTGGTCGGTGGGATTGCAACGACGCTTGCGGCCCTACCCGTCGCCTGGCTTTCCGTTCGCCGTCCAAGCCGTGGAAGCCGGATCATCGAGGGGTGCTATTATCTCGCCAGCTCGATGCCAGGCGTGGTCGTGGCGCTGGCGCTGGTGACGATCACGGTCAGGGTCGCCCTGCCACTCTATCAGACTGTTGCAACCATCGTGCTCGCCTATGTCATCATGTTCCTGCCGCGGGCGCTTGTCAGCCTTCGCGCCAGCATCGCACAGGTGCCGGCGGAGCTTGAACAGGCGGCTGCGAGCCTCGGGCGCTCGCCGGTCAACGCGCTCTGGTCGACCACCGTCAGGCTGGCGGCGCCGGGGGCAGCAGCAGCGGTGGCGCTCTCGTCACTCGGCATCATGAACGAATTGACTGCCACGCAGATGCTGGCGCCAAACGGTACGCGCACGCTTGCCATGGCCTTCTGGGCACTGACCAGCGAGATCGATTATGCCGGTGCCGCACCTTATGCGCTGCTGATGATCCTGTTCTCGCTGCCGATGACGGCACTTCTCCACCATCAATCGAAAAAGATCGCCGGCCGATGAGTTTTGTAGACATCCAGGGACTCCGCAAGAATTTCGGGCCAGTGGTGGCTCTCGACGGGATCGATCTTGCCGTCGAGCGCGGTAGCCGCACTGTCGTCGTCGGGCCTTCCGGTTGCGGCAAGACCACGCTGTTGCGCCTGATTGCCGGTTTCGAGGTGGCGGATGCAGGGCGTATCGTTATCGGTGGCGACACTCTGGCCGATGGTGCGAATGCAATGCCGGCGCATAAGCGCAATATCGGCATCGTCGCACAGGACGGATGCCTGTTTCCGCATCTGACCGTTGCCGGCAATATCGTGTTTGGCATGACGGAAGACCAGCCGGTGAAACAGCGAAGGGCCTCGGAACTTATGGAGATGGTCGGGCTTGAAAGCTCGATGCTTGCGCGCCGTCCGGACGAGCTTTCCGGCGGGCAGCAGCAGCGCGTGGCGCTGGCGCGCGCGCTTGCCCGCAAGCCGCGGCTGATGCTGCTAGATGAACCCTTTTCGGCGCTCGATACAGGCCTC
Organism: Aliirhizobium wenxiniae; assembly: GCF_014201355.1. GTDB lineage: Bacteria > Pseudomonadota > Alphaproteobacteria > Rhizobiales > Rhizobiaceae > Neorhizobium > Neorhizobium wenxiniae. The sequence continues at coordinate 1,287,949 of NZ_JACHEG010000001.1, read as the reverse complement.
AGAGCCGCGACGCGCAAGGCGATCGGCGACGTGCTGAAGGAGGAAGGGATCGCGACCCTGCTCGTTACCCACGATCAGGCCGAAGCGCTGACATTCGCCGATCAGCTGGCGGTGATGCGGGGAGGGCGCCTTGTGCAATCCGGCCGACCGCGTGACGTCTATTCGCGCCCCGCAGATCCGGCTACCGCTGCGTTTCTCGGTGAGGCGATCATCCTGCCGGCGGCATTGCATGACGGGCATGCCGAGTGCGTGCTGGGACGATTGCCGCTTTCTGCTTTCGGGACGTCCGCGTCGCGCGGGACGATCATGGTGCGGCCGGAGCAGATAATCGTCGCTGGACCGGACAGTGAAGAAGGAATTCGCGGGCGTGTGGTGGAAACCAGTTTCCGCGGTTCCACCTGCGACGTGCGCATCGTCCTGCATGATGACGAGACTGTCTTCCTCAATCTCGAGATCTCCAGTTCGACTGATGTGTTCGCCGGGCAGGAGGTCAATCTGAGCGTCTCCGGCATGGCACACGTATTCAGCTGATTTTGTTCCAAAGCCTGGAACCGGGAACATTGACCAAACGTTATCCGGCCATCGCAATCAAGGACACAAATCCATGCTGAAATGGGCTCTCATTTTCCTCGTCATTTCCCTGATTTCGGGTTTCCTCGGCTTCTCGGGAGTTTCCGCCGCGACGGCAGGCATCGCCAAGATCCTGTTCTTCCTGTTCCTGGTTATCTTCCTGATCTTCCTCGTGCTCGCGCTGATGGCGGGCAGTGCGATCATGTGATCGTTTTGATGTCTTAAAACGATGAAGCCGCCCTTATGGGCGGCTTTGACGTGTTATGGCGAAGCTAATGGACTTCATCGCCCCGGATGTTTCTGGGCGAAGACAAGTAACTGCCAGACGACCGGCCCCAGAAGCGAATGCTCGTGATGGCTTTTCGGGATTGCGGTCCCCTTGTCGACGACAATCTCATCACCACAGGCCCGACAGCGATAGATGCCGGCATTGGTGACGGGCTGTCCTGGCTTGTAGTCTTGGTCGAAGGCCCAAGAATTGGCCTGAACGAGGCGGTCAGAATATTTGTACTGTGCCATCCTGCTTCTCTCAGATCGATGCCTTTGGTCGGCGCAAGACTGCCCAAAACAAGTGACCAAACAGTAATTTAGGTCTGAGGCATTGCAGATTTTTTGCCTTTTGGCAGGTTTCGGCGAAGATTTCTTCGCCGAAAGATTGCATGAGCATTCGTCATTGTAATCCAGGGTGAATATGCGCGGCCTGATTTGGTATCGTTCAGCGGAATGGGCCGGGCATTCTGGCTCCGCCAGGGAGAACAGGGACAAGGCGCAGGTTATGACAACCCGATCCGTCCTGAAGCAACACGGTTGCGCTCTGCGCCGAGGCTCTCACCTGTCTGGACATGAAGAAGGCGGTTTGTCGACAGGCGTGGAACGTGTACTGACGTCTGCAGGAGATGATCGATGAACGTCAGTAATCCCGTCGAAAGCGATAAGCCGCCGCCGAAGCGAAAGCCGATATGGCCATGGCTGGTTATCCTGGTTCTCACGCTCGCGATAATTTACACCCATCATCGAATATCGTTGATCATCGATGACCTGGCGCAGATGGCGGGAGATTTTACCCAGTTGCTACGATGGATTCTGGCGAAGCTGGAGGGCTAGTCGGAGGGTAGGCAAAACTGGCTGGAGCCGACTTGCCACTTGGTTCAACTAAACCAAACGGCGCTATTTAACCGTCTTCCGGAAATGCAAAAGGCCTTGTCATTACAAGGCCTTGCTGAAGGTTCGGATGGTGGGCGTGACAGGGATTGAACCTGTGACCCCTACGATGTCAACGTAGTGCTCTCCCGCTGAGCTACACGCCCATCCGATGTCGGCGCATAGACCATACAGTGATCGGGGCGTCAACTGGCTTTTTGGAAGAAATGCGAAGTTTTTTTGACAGGCCCGGATTTCCGGGGTTTTTGTGCCTGTGGATGAGTGGAAGTGGGATCCGAGAGAGGTAATGTGCTGATCCTAAAACGCAAAAGGCGCCCGATCGGGCGCCTCGATTATTCGTCTGATTCCGAGAAAAAATCGTTCAGGCTGCGGCGAGCATCTTGTTCACTTCGTCGACGAGGTCGCGAAGGTGGAAGGGCTTCGACAGGACCTTTGCGTCCTTGGGGGCCTTCGAATCTGAATTCAGTGCGACGGCGGCAAAGCCGGTGATGAACATCACCTTGAGGTCTGGGTCGAGTTCGGTGGCGCGGCGGGCAAGCTCGATGCCGTCCATTTCCGGCATGACGATGTCGGTCAGGAGAAGCGAGAAGGGCTCTTCGCGAAGCCGGTCATAGGCGCTTGCGCCATTGTCGAAAGAGGCGACCTTATATCCCGCCTTTTCCAGTGCCTTCACCAGAAAACGGCGCATATCGTTGTCGTCTTCGGCGAGAAGGATTTTCTGTATCATCGTCGGGACCGTATCCGTGCATGCCTGAGGTTGTATGAGCCTTCCATAATGCCGGCATACGGTAAATTTCCGTTTAACCGACGCGGAGCGGCGTTTGGTGGGATATACATAGTATGGACTTGGCGTCGGGCAACTGGCAACATGCCACATCAGACTTGTTCGTGACATGGTAAAGGCAGGATGGATCAGTCGGCGGGAGATTTTCAGGAGTTCGAAGTCAGGGAGCCCGCGTCGCAGACCATTCCATTCGTCTTCAATTCACCGCATAGCGGCAACCATTTTCCTGTGGATTTCCTCGCGAGCAGTCATCTGGACTCGCTTTCGATCCGGCGTTCTGCCGATCATTACGTCGATGAGCTTTTTGCCGACGCCCCGGAACTGGGAGCTCCGCTTCTCGTGGCACACTTTCCGCGTGCATATCTCGATGTCAATCGCGAACCGTACGAATTGGACCCGCGGATGTTCGACGGGCCGCTGCCGCCCTATGTGAATATAGGGTCGATGAGGGTCGCCGGTGGTCTCGGGACGATCCCGCGGATCGTTGCGGAGAACATGGAAATCTACCGCAAGCGGCTTTCCGTCGATGAGGGATTGTCCCGTATCGAGACGATTTATAAACCTTACCACGCCTGCCTGCGAAAACTGATCGCGCGCACCCATGCGCGGTTCGGCATCGGCATCCTGATCGACTGCCATTCGATGCCGGGTAATGTCCGTCTCTCCGGTTCGGATGTGCGGCCGGATTTCATCATTGGTGATCGTTACGGAACGAGTGCGTCGGCTGAGCTTTCGCGCGCCGCGCTGCAGTTCTTCGATGACATGGGATTTTCCGCCGTGCGTAACAAACCCTACGCGGGCGGTTTCATTACCGAGCATTACGGTCGGCCGGTTCGCGGGCTGCACGCGCTGCAGATCGAGATCAATCGTGGCCTTTATGTCGATGAGGTGACGCTGGAGAAGAAGGCGGAATTCCCGCTCGTTGCTGCAGCGCTGTCTACCTTCATGCGGCAGATGGCAGGGCTGGTTGGTAGCTTTGCCGACGATGCAGGCGCGCTCGCGGCGGAATAGCCGCTTTTCCAGTAACTCCAGAGAACAATCCTGACATGGCGCGCTTGCGCTGGCTTTGGCTGTCATGTGGGCAAAAAAAACCGCGCTCATCGCGCGGCTAAGTCTAGGGAGGAAACACCCAAGGAGGGTATTTACAGTCAAAGACTGTGATTAGGAAAATACGGCCAGTTATGCACAATTGTCAAGCATATTCTTTTCGTGATTAAATTTGCGTCATTTTTGGGCTTTCTGATTAAGGTGGCGGCATTGAAAGCGGTTTTCTTTGGCAGCAAGAGGCCCTATGAAGAAAGCGTCCTGCCTCCGCAGCATGTTCTCACGTGATAATTCAAGGATCTGCCGATGTTGCCTGACCGCGTTTTTTTCGATGCGCTTGCCGATGCCGCAAAGGGTGAGACGCTGCCGCGGTTTCGCACCGGAATTTCCGTCGTCAACAAATTGGCCGGAGGTTTCGATCCGGTGACAGAAGGCGACCGCGCTGCGGAAACGGCTATCCGTGCGTTAATCGAGGAGCGCTTTCCCGAGCATGGCATACTTGGCGAGGAGCATGAGAGCATCGGGCTTGATCGAGAGCATGTCTGGGTGATCGATCCGATCGACGGAACGCGGGCGTTCATTTCCGGCCTGCCGGTCTGGGGCACGCTGATCGGCTTTCGTTCCAATGGACGTGCGACGATGGGGATGATGGACCAGCCTTTTACCGGCGAGCGCTATTTCGCCGATGGCAGCCAATCCTGGTATTCGGGCCCTGACGGCGAGCGGCAGATTTCGGTGCGCGATTGCGGATCGCTTTCCGATGCCATCCTGTTCACGACCTCGCCGCATATTTTTCAGGGTGAGGACCTTAAGCGCTATCGCTCCGTCGAGGAGAAGGTGCGGCTGTTCCGTTATGGCTGCGATTGTTATGCCTATGCGCTGCTTGCTGCGGGGCATGTCGATCTCGTCGTCGAAAACAGCCTGCAGCCCTATGATGTCGGGGCGCTGATCCCGATTATCGAGCAGGCCGGCGGTATCATCACGACCTGGGACGGCGGCCGACCTGAGAATGGCGGCAATATTATCGCGGCCGGTTCCAGAGCCGTTTACGAGCAGGCGATGGCGCTGCTCGCTGGGCGGTGATGAAAGGCGTCAGGCGGCGGTTTCTGCCATTTCCAGCCCGCCATCGAGGCCGGGCATGAAGGTCTCGATCGCATCCATAGCCTGGGCGCGATAGATATCCTTCTCCTGAAACAGTTCGTGCCGGCCGCCGGTGACGGGTATGAGTTGCCCGGCACGAAAATTCCGCGACAGGTTTTCCTGTAGGCGGTAGGGCACGACGCCGTCGAGCACGGGGGCGATGATCAATGTCGGGATGGTGATTTCCATCAGATGCGACTGCAGCGAAACGCGGGATGCTGCTTTCAGCGTCTCGTGCACCCAGCGCGCTGTGGGTGCACCGACCGTCAGGTCTTCGAAACTGCGATAAAGTTCGAGATTGCGTTCGAAACGCTTACGGTCCCCCGTCAGGCCATTGCCCTCGAACGGGATCAGTCGTCGGTCGCCGCCGAGCTGGACGCCGCCGAAACCGGTCCAGGACATCAGTCGCGCCACTGGGCGTGCGAATTTTTCCGATGCGGGCTGGCCATGGAAGCCGACATAGGGGGACGCGAGCGCCATCCTGCTGATGCGGTTCGACAGGCGCGGTGCGGCTGAAAGGGCAATCAGCGCGCCTGTGGAATGGGCGACAAGGAAGAAGGGCAGGCGGGCATCCGGCAGAACGACCTGTTCCAGAAAGATTTCGAGATCCTTCTCGTAATCGGAAAAGCGCCGGACATGTCCTTTCCTGGCGTCTTTCTTCAGCCGGTCGGATCCGCCTTGTCCGCGCAGGTCATAGGTCGCGACCCAGAGCCCCATCGCGTTCATTTGGCGGATGGTCTCGAAATATTTCTCGATGAACTCGTTGCGGCCCTGCAGCAGCACAATGGTGCCGCGCGCCGGCACGATATCCGAGCGGAACAGGCCGTAGCGGATTTTTACGCCGCGATGGCCGGTAAAATAGCCCGCGGAGTAATTGTTCGGCGCGGGGTTTTCCGGTGTGGGGCGAAGGATGTCTTGGCTGATCTGGTTCTCGCTCATGAATCCAGCGTTAGGCGAGTGCGGCTGCAGGTCAAGCAAAATCGCGTCTTCCACGATTATGCGTAGAGCGTGGGTGGACATGGATGATGTAACTGTATAACTCGTCATGTGTAATGTTATTACATATAGGAGAGGTTATGTCCCATTTGTTGCGTGTGGCCGGATTTACGGCAACCCTTCTCGCCTCGAGCGCGGTGTTTGGATCCGTTGCATTTGCAGAAGAAAAGGATGCGGAGACGTGGCGGTTGTTCGTTGCCGATCACACTCTGCCGGTGGTGCGCGCCATCGATCTTTCGACCGGCAAGGAGACAGGCAAGTTTGATCTTGAGGGGTATGCAGCGCTTTCGTTGAGCGACAGCGGGCGTACGGTTTTCGCCGTTCAGGGTGACGAGAATATCGTTCATGCCATCTCGACTGGAATTGTGCTGTCGGATCATGGCGAGCATCGCGATATCGAAATCAACGAACCGAAACTGATCTCGACGGTGATCAAGGGGCAGAAGCCCGGCCATGTCGTCAGCCATGGTGATCAGGTTGCCGTGTTCTACGATCGGGAAACCAGGTTCGATCTGGTCAGCGAGGAGGCGCTTGCAGAAGGAGATGCGGTGCTGAAGCCGTTTGACACTATCGCGGCCCACCACGGCGTCGCCGTTCCCGTCGGCAAGCATTTCCTCGTTTCGGTACCGAATACAGAGGTGGCCGTGAAAGAGGGCGATTTGCCACCACGTCTCGGCCTTCGTGTCGTGGATGCCGATGGTAAACAGGTGGGCGAGGTCGCGACCTGCACCGGTCTGCATGGCGAGGCAAGCTCTGCGCGGCTTGTTGCCTTCGGTTGCGAAGAGGGCGTTCTTGTTGCGCGTCCGGGCGGCATTGATGGACCGAAGCTTGAGATGCTCGCCTACGGCAAGGATTTGCCCAAGGGAAAAGTCTCGACTTTGCTTGGCGGGAAATCGATGCAGTTCTTCCTCGGCAATTACGGTGAGGACAGGATCGTGCTCGTTGATCCGGACAGTGCAGAGGAGGCCTATCGGCTGATCGAATTGCCGACGCGCCGCGTCGACTTCGCGCTCGACCCTGCCGATCCGCGTAGTGCCTATGTGTTGACCGAAGATGGCAAGCTGCATCTGGTCGATGTGGTGAAGGGAGAGATCGTCAAGAGCGAGACGGTAACCGAGCCTTACAGCAAGGATGGGCATTGGCGCGATCCGCGTCCGCGGCTGGCTGTTGCTGATGGTCAGATCGCCGTCACCGATCCGCGCAAAAGTCTCGTTCGCGTTGTCGATGGGGACAACCTGAAGGAGGTGCGGACCATCGCCGTGGAAGGTCAGCCCTTCGCCATCGTGGCGGCCGGCGGATCTGGCGCGGTGCACTGAGCCACGCCATTTTCAGTCGGGATGGGCGCCGGTCTGGCTGGCGCTCATCTGTCTATCATGTGTGAAAAGAAGGCCGGAACCGGCGACACGGGGATGACAGCGCGGTTCCGGCAAGGCTGACCGAAGCGAAGGGACGAATATGCTTCGGTCCAAGGAGGCATGCCGCCTTCCAGAACCTCACCTCTAGCAATATGGGGCTGAACCTCAGCAAAACCGGCTGTTCATGCGGGGTTCATTGGCAAAACAGCTGTGACGTATCAGGGTCTTGAAGGGCGTGCAGGCAATTCCCATCTTCACTCTGCAGGCGCCGAAAGGGTCTGCTCAACGGGGTCCTCATCGCCATTACGGGGTGTTGACGCCCAAGTGAAAACCGCAACGTCGCTTCAATGGAGGACATTATGCGTCACGTCGATTTCTCCCCGCTTTACCGTTCCACCGTCGGTTTCGACCGGCTTTTCAATCTTCTCGACAATCGCAACTTTGGCGATCAGGGGCAGAGCTATCCGCCCTATAATATCGAGCGGACCGGTGAAAATACCTATCGCATCACCATGGCTGTCGCCGGTTTCGACGAAAAGGAACTTTCGATCGAATTCCAGGCTCATGCGCTCACCGTGAAGGGCGAAAAGGCCGAGGAAGATGGTGCCGATCAGAACGAGTTTCTCTATCGCGGCATTGCCAAGCGCGCCTTCGAGCGACGCTTCCAGCTTGCCGATCACGTCGAAGTCGAGACCGCTTCGCTGAAGAACGGATTGCTTCATATCGATCTCGTCCGGAATATTCCGGAAGCGATGAAGCCCCGCCGTATCTCGATTGCAGCCGAAGCTGGCGACACGACCAAAACGATCGAAGCCCAGATCGCTCCGCAACAGGTGAACTAACGCTTAGTCTCTGATCCTCCCATCAAAGACCGCAAGCCGACGCCCCTTCCTTTCGCGAGGAGGGGGCGTTTTTGTATTCGGGCCCGGTTAAGCTGCTGCCGGTTCCGCCTTCAATTCCTTTGCTTTCAGGCGCTCGGCATATTTCTGCGCCAGCACCGCACAGGTCATCAGCTGGATCTGGTGGAAGAGCATGATCGGCAGAACGATCGCGCCGATTGATGCGGAATTGCCGGAAAAGATTGCATTTGCCATCGGCACGCCTGACGCCAGCGACTTCTTCGAGCCGCAGAAGGTGATGGTGATCTCGTCTTCCTTGCTGAAGCCGAGCAGCCTGCTGCCGAACATGGTGATGCAGAGCACGGCTGCAAGCAGGATAATGTCGAGGCCGATGACGACGGCGATGTCCGTGAGCGAGAAGGTTTTCCAGATGCCTTCCATGACGGCTGTCGAAAAGGCTAGATAGACCACCATCAGGATCGAGCCGCGATCAAACGGCATCAGCAGCTTCTTTTTCGAACGGATCCAGTTGCCGATCCAGGGCTGCAGCAGCTGGCCGAGAACGAAGGGGGCAAGCAGTTGCAGCGCGATCTTTTCCAGAGCATCAAGCGAAACGCCGCCACCGCCCGTTGTAGACAGAAGCAGTGCGATGAGGGCAGGGGTCAGGAACATGCCAAGGATATTGGAGCCGGAGGCGGCGACGATGGCGGCCGGCACATTACCGCCGGCCATCGAGGTGAAGGCGATCGATGACTGCACGGTCGATGGCAGGACGCAGAGGAACAACATGCCAAGATAAAGCGGGGCCGGCAGGATACTCTCGGGAATGAAGCCGAGAGCAAGACCCAGAAGCGGGAAGATGGCGAAGGTGGTGAGCACGATCGTCAGGTGCAGGCGCCAGTGCAGAACGCCGGCGACCACCGTGTCGCGCGCCAGACGTGCGCCATGGAGGAAGAAGAGCAAGCCGATGGCGATATCCGTCGCAATGGCGAACCAGTCTGCCCAACTGCCGTAAATGGGAAAGAAGGATGCGAGGATCACGGTTCCCAGCAGCATCATCGTATATTGATCGGGCAGAAAACGCTTCATCACATGCTCCGCGGGCATTGGCCTTCAAGGGTAGAAAGATTGCGGTTTCTATTATCGTAAAGTAGAATGCAAACACTAACAGTTATCATGAAGTGCGATAGCAATGCTGAACCTTCATCATCTCGATAGTTTCCTCATGCTGCAGCAGACGGGCAGCTTTACGGAGGCTGCGGCGAGGCTCGGTGTCGGGCAGTCGACGGTAACACAGCATATCCAGCGGCTGGAGAAATCGCTGGGACGCCAGTTGGTGTTTCGCGACACGCATCAGGTGAGGCTGACAGCCGATGGCGAGGCTCTTGTCGGTTATGCGCGCGGCATGCTGGATCTCAATGGTCAGGTCCTGTCGCTGTTCGGCGAAAGCCGGCTGCGCGGACGGCTCAGGCTCGGTGTGTCGGAAGATGTGGTCGCCAACCGGCTGACGGGGATATTGGAGGACTTCATTCGCCTCCATCCGCTGGTCGATCTCGAATTGACGGTGGCGCTGTCGGCCGTGCTCAACCAGATGCAGGATGCCGGCGATCTCGATCTCGTGCTTGCCAAGCGCCATGTGGGAGATACGCATGGCAAGCTTCTCTATCGCGAGCCGCTGGTCTGGCTTGCGCGTGACCCTCATTTCGCTCCGGCCAAAGATGCTGTGCTGCCGCTGATCGCATTTCCGCCGCCCTCAATCACCCGGCGCGTGGTGCAGGAAGCGCTGGACCGGGAAAAGCTCGCGTGGCGCGTCGTCTGTACCTGCGGCAGTCTGAGTGGGCTGACGGCTGCGGCGCGTGCGGGCATGGGGGTTATGGTGCAGCCGCGCAGCATGGTGCCGGAAGGCCTGCGGGAAATTGCCGGCGACCGCCTGCCTCGGTTGGAGGACGTCGAGTTCGTCCTGATCCCGCGGCGCGGCGCGGATGCGGTTATGGTCGAGGCTCTGTCGAGCCTGATTGCGGCACGGATCGTGCCGCAATCGATTTAGGCGTCGAGTGCGGTCTTACGCTGAGGCGCAGATCGACAGGAACTGGTCGACATCCTCTTCGGTCGTCGCGAAGGAGGTGACCATGCGGATGAGGGCTTCATCCTTGCCGACCTTTTCCGGCATGTCGCGTGGCTCCAGCCAGTCGTAGAATCTTGCGCCCTGTTCGGTCGCAGCCTTGGCTGAGGCTTTCGGCAGCACAGCGAAGACTTCGTTGGATTCGGTATCCCAGGCGAGGCGGGCGCTGTTGAGCGAGCCGAAGCCGACGCGCAGACGTTCCGCCATGGCATTGGCATGGCTGGCGAGACCGAGCCACAGGTCGTCCTTCAGATAGGCCTCGAACTGTGCGGCGATGAAGCGGGACTTGGAGAAAAGCTGGGCGGTGCGCTTGCGCAGGAAGGCGAAGTCCTTGGCCAGTTGCGGATCGAAGAAGACGATCGCTTCGGCGCACCAGCAGCCGTTTTTCGTGCCGCCGAAGGACAGGACGTCGACGCCGCGTTTCCATGTCATTTCCGCCGGCGTGCAGCCGAGCGAAACGAGGGCGTTGGCAAAGCGCGCGCCGTCCATGTGCAGGGGGAGGCCGTTGTCCTTGGCGATTTTCGAGATCGTGTCGATCTCGTCGAGCGTATATATGGTGCCGACTTCAGTTGCCTGGGTCATGGTGACGGCAGCGGCGCGGCCATGGTGGACGGCGTCCTGCGGGTAACGGGCAATACGTTCGAGAAGGTTTTCCGGCAGCATCTTGCCGGCCGGGCCTTCGACGCCAACCATGCGCATGCCGGAGAAGAAGTCCGGCGCGCCGCACTCGTCCTCTATCACATGCGCTTCCGTGTGGCAGAAAGTCAGGCCGCCGGGGCGGGCGATGCTGGCAAGCGAGAGCGAGTTGGCGGCGGTGCCGGTAGCGACAAAAAAGACCGCGACCTCTTTTTCAAAGATCTCGTTGAAGCGCTGCTCGATGGAGCGGTCGAGATCGCTTGTTCCATAGGCTGCGGCAAAACGAGTCGATTCCTTCGACAGACGTTCGTTGATGGCAGGATGGGCTCCTGCCCAATTGTCGGAGGCGAAGAACATGAAATGACACCTTGGGGTGGTTGGGAGGTGCCGGGAGATTAAGACTTTTTCGCATTCGTGCAACGATAAAGCCTGCTTCCGATGGGCGGACCTATTCGCATGGCAATGAAAGAGTTTATCGGATCGGCTTTGCGCAATTAAATTACTCAAACCTCTTCGTTTTGCGTAATGGACTGTCGTCTCGCTTGCAGATTTTTGCAGACACGCCCTTGTGAGAACGTTAAAATCATGCGATATCAGATTGAGAAATAGGTCAGCTTTTCTGTCCTAATTTATCTGGCGATCAGCTTCGAACTTGTGTCGAGCCGCCGAATTGGACGCCGATCTGGTTTGGGCTTGAGTCATTGTGGGCTCTCGGCCTGATGCTGGAGCGGCGCCGTTGTGTGACTGGTGATGCGCTGTCATCTCCAGGATTTGATGGGATGCCACCTTGCTCGCTGAAGATAGCGGCCAACAGGAGGAATGACGATGACGAAGAAGGTTCTCGATATGCACTGTCCCACCGACATTGCTGCGGCGAAAGCTGAGCAGCAGGCTGTGCCTTTCGTCGCGTCCGGCATTCCTGCGCGCCAGGGTCTTTATGATCCGCGCAACGAGCATGATGCCTGCGGCGTCGGCTTCATTGCCAATATGAAGGGCCAGAAGTCCCATCAGATCGTCAAGGACGGCCTGTTCATACTCGAAAACCTGACACATCGCGGTGCTGTCGGCGCCGACCCTCTTATGGGTGACGGTGCGGGCATTCTGGTGCAGATTCCTGACCGTTTCTTCCGTGAGGAAATGGCACGCCAAGGCGTGACACTTCCGAAGGCCGGCGAATATGCCGTCGGTCATTTCTTCCTGCCGCGCGATGCTGAGCAGATCGAGCATTTCAAGAAGGTCATCATCGACGTCATCGCCGAAGAGGGGCAGCAGTTCCTCGGCTTCCGCGATGTGCCGGTCGATAATTCGTCGCTTTCGAAGGCGCCGGATATCGCCGCCACCGAACCCTATCACCTGCAGGTCTTTATCGGTGCAGGGCGCGATGCCGCGACCAATGCCGAATTCGAGCGCCAGCTCTTCCTCGTCCGCAAGGTGATCTCCAACCGCATCTACGACCAGTTCGGCGGCCAGGAAACCGGCTTCTATCCGGTCTCGCTGTCGTCCTCGACGATCGTCTACAAGGGCATGTTCCTCGCTTATCAGGTCGGTGCCTATTACAAGGATCTCGCCGATCCTCGCTTCGAGACGGCGGTGGCACTCGTTCACCAGCGTTTCTCGACCAACACCTTCCCGTCCTGGAAGCTGGCGCATCCGTATCGCATGGTCGCCCATAACGGCGAAATCAACACGCTGCGCTCCAACGTCAACTGGATGGCGGCGCGTCAGGCTTCCGTGTCCTCGCCGCTTTTCGGCGACGACATCTCCAAGCTTTGGCCGATCTCCTATGAAGGTCAGTCGGATACGGCCTGTTTCGACAACGCGCTCGAATTCCTGCTTCGCGGCGGTTATTCGCTGGCGCATGCGATGATGATGCTGATCCCGGAAGCATGGGCCGGCAACCAGTCGATGTCGAAGGAGCGCAAGGCGTTCTACGAATATCACGCTGCCCTGATGGAGCCGTGGGATGGTCCGGCTGCCGTCTGCTTTACCGATGGCAAGCAGATCGGTGCGACGCTCGACCGTAACGGTCTGCGTCCGGCCCGTTATCTCGTCACCGATGACGATCGCGTCATTCTCGCATCCGAAGCCGGCACGCTGCCGGTGCCGGAAGAAAAGATCATCAAGAAGTGGCGCCTGCAGCCGGGCAAGATGCTTCTGATCGACATGGAGAAGGGCCAGATCATCTCCGACGAGGAGCTGAAGACGACGCTTGCCACCCGTCACCCTTACGAAAAGTGGCTGGACCGCACGCAGCTCATCCTCGAAGACCTGAAGCCGGTGGAGCCGCGTGCGCTGCGTCGCGACGTTTCCCTGCTCGATCGCCAGCAGGCCTTCGGTTACACGACCGAAGACACCAAGATCCTGATGTCGCCGATGGCGACGACCGGTCAGGAAGCGGTCGGTTCGATGGGTACCGATACGCCGATCTCTGCGATGTCGGACAAGTCGAAGCTGCTCTACACCTATTTCAAGCAGAATTTCGCGCAGGTGACGAACCCGCCGATCGATCCGATCCGCGAAGAGCTCGTCATGAGCCTTGTGTCGTTCATCGGTCCGCGTCCGAACATTCTCGACCATGAAGGCATGGCGAATGCCAAGCGTCTGGAAGTGCGCCAGCCGATCCTGACCAATGGCGATCTCGAAAAGATCCGCTCGATCGGCCACACGGAAGATCGTTTCGACACCAAGACGCTCGACTTCACGTATGACATCGAGCGCGGTGCCGAAGGCATGCCGGAAATGCTCGATCGTCTTTGCGAGCGTGCGGAAGCTGCGGTCAAGGGCGGCTACAATATCATCGTGTTGTCGGACCGTCAGATCGGCCCTGATCGTATCGCAATCCCCGCGCTTCTGGCGACGGCTGCCGTCCATCACCACCTGATCCGCAAGGGACTTCGCACCTCGGTCGGCCTCGTTGTAGAATCCGGCGAGCCGCGCGAGATCCATCACTTCTGTCTTCTGGCCGGTTACGGCGCGGAAGCGATCAACCCGTATCTCGCCTTTGATACGCTGACCGACATGCATATGCGCGGTGAATTCCCGAAGGAAGTCGATGCGGGCGAGATGGTCTATCGCTATATCAAGGCGGTCGGTAAGGGCATCCTCAAGGTCATGTCCAAGATGGGTATCTCGACCTACCAGTCCTATTGCGGCGGTCAGATTTTTGACGCCGTCGGCCTGAACTCGGAGCTGGTCGACAAGTATTTCTTCGGTACGGCGACCTCGATCGAAGGCATCGGCCTCACCGAAATCGCTGACGAAACCGTCAGCCGCCATGCCTCGGCCTTCGGCAAGGACCCGGTTCTCGCCTCGTCGCTCGATATCGGCGGCGAATATGCCTATCGCATGCGTGGCGAAAGCCATGCCTGGACGCCGGATGTGGTTGCGACCCTGCAGCACGCGGTTCGCGGCAACAGCCAGGATCGCTACCGCGAGTTCGCCCAGATGGTGAACGAGACCTCGGTTCGGATGAACACGATCCGCGGTCTGTTCAAGATCAAGTCGGCTGAAGCGCTCGGCCGCAAGCCGGTGTCGCTCGATGAGGTCGAGCCGGCTGTCGATATCGTCAAGCGTTTCTCGACCGGTGCGATGTCCTTCGGCTCGATTTCCCGCGAAGCGCATACGACGCTTGCGATCGCGATGAACAAGATCGGCGGCAAGTCGAATACCGGTGAAGGCGGCGAAGAGAGCGATCGTTACCTGCCGCTGCCGGATGGTTCGATGAACCCGGAGCGTTCGGCGATCAAGCAGATCGCGTCCGGCCGTTTCGGCGTCACGACCGAATATCTGGTCAATGCCGACATGCTGCAGATCAAGGTGGCGCAGGGTGCAAAGCCCGGCGAGGGCGGCCAGCTGCCCGGCCACAAGGTGGATGCGACGGTTGCCAAGACCCGTCACTCGACGCCGGGCGTCGGCCTCATCTCGCCGCCGCCGCATCATGACATCTATTCGATCGAAGATCTGGCGCAGCTGATCTACGACCTGAAGAACGTCAATCCGACCTCGGATATCTCGGTCAAGCTGGTGTCCGAAGTCGGCGTCGGCACGGTTGCCGCCGGTGTTGCCAAGGCGCGTGCGGACCATATCACGGTCGCCGGTTTCGACGGCGGCACGGGTGCGTCGCCGCTGACCTCGCTCAAGCATGCCGGTTCGCCCTGGGAAATCGGCCTTGCCGAAACCCAGCAGACGCTGGTGCTGAACGGTCTGCGTTCGCGCATCGCCCTGCAGGTCGACGGTGGCCTGAAGACCGGCCGTGACGTGATCATCGGCGCTCTGCTTGGTGCGGACGAATTCGGCTTCGCGACGGCTCCTGTCATCGCTGCCGGCTGCATCATGATGCGCAAGTGCCATCTCAATACCTGCCCGGTCGGCGTTGCGACGCAGGATCCGGTTCTGCGCAAGCGCTTCAAGGGCACGCCGGAACACGTCATCAACTACTTCTTCTTCGTTGCAGAAGAGGTCCGCGAAATCCTGGCGTCGCTCGGCTTCACCAAGTTCGACGAGATCATCGGCCTTTCTGACCTGCTCGAAAAGGACGACATGCTGGCGCACTGGAAGTCACAGGGCCTCGATTTCTCGAAGATCTTCCACAAGGTCGATGCTGCCAAGGAAGAGACCTACTGGACCACCCGCCAGAAGCACCCGATCGACGACATTCTCGACCGCAAGCTGCTCGAGAAGTCCGCTGCTGCACTTGAAAGCAAGGAGCCGGTCGTCTTCGAAGTGCCGATCAAGAATGTCGACCGTTCCGTCGGTGCGATGCTTTCCGGTGCGCTTGCCAAGCGCTGGGGCCAGAAGGGTCTCAAGGACGACACGATCCATGTGACGCTGACGGGCACTGCCGGTCAGTCCTTCGGCGCCTTCCTTGCCCGCGGCATCACGTTTGATCTCGTCGGCGACGGCAATGACTATGTCGGCAAGGGCTTGTCCGGTGGCCGCATCATCGTGCGCCCGCCAGAGAACTCGAAGATTGTCGCTGAAAACTCGATCATCGTCGGCAATACCGTGCTTTACGGTGCAACGACGGGTGAGTGCTATTTCCGCGGCGTCGCCGGCGAGCGTTTCTCGGTGCGCAACTCGGGTGCGATCGCGGTTGTCGAAGGCGTGGGTGACCACGGCTGCGAATACATGACCGGTGGTATCGTCGTCGTTCTCGGTGAAACGGGCCGTAACTTCGCGGCCGGCATGTCCGGCGGTGTCGCTTACGTGCTGGACGAGAAGGGCGATTTCGCCAAGCGCTGCAATATGGCGATGGTCGAACTCGAGCCGGTTCCGGAAGAAGACGACATGCTGGAAAAGCTGCACCATCACGGCGGTGACATCATGCACAAGGGACGTGTCGACGTTTCCGAGGACATGACGCGCCACGATGAGGAGCGTCTTTACCAGCTGATTTCCAACCACATGCATTACACCGGTTCGACCCGCGCCAAGGATATCCTTGATCGCTGGAGCGAGTTCCGGCCGAAGTTCCGCAAGGTCATGCCGGTCGAATATCGCCGCGCACTGGTCGAGATGGAACGCATGCGGATGGGCGTCGCAGCGGAGTAAGCCACATGGCTCTCGTTCATCGATTGATTTCGGTGGGCATCGCGGTCGCCGCGCCGGCGGCCGTATTCTTCGCAAGCGGCAATGTCGCAATAGAATTCATCGTGCCGGGGGCGGTTACAGGTTTCGCCTACTGGTACTGGGGTCCTGCGGGTACCCTGCTTTGAAGAGGGAATGACATGGGCAAGGTTACGGGTTTCATGGAAATCGACCGGCAGGTTGGCAAGTACCAGCCTGCTTCGGATCGTATCCGCCATTTCCGCGAATTCACCATTCCGATGTCGGATGCGGAAGTGACCAAACAGGCCGCCCGCTGCATGGACTGTGGCATTCCCTATTGCCATGGCCCGACCGGCTGTCCCGTGCACAACCAGATTCCCGACTGGAACGATCTGGTCTATAACAACAAGTGGGAAGAGGCGATCCGCAACCTCCATTCCACCAACAACTTCCCGGAATTCACCGGTCGCGTCTGTCCCGCGCCGTGCGAGGAAGCTTGCACGCTGAACCTCGAGGATGCGCCGGTCGCGATCAAGACGGTCGAACAGGCGATCGCTGACAAGGCTTACGAGCTTGGTTATATCGTGCCGCATCCGGCAACGGTGAAGACCGGCAAGAAGGTCGCAGTTATCGGTTCCGGTCCCGCCGGCATGGCGGCAGCCCAGCAGCTTGCCCGCGCGGGTCATGAAGTTCATGTCTATGAGCGCGAAAGCAAGGCCGGTGGCCTGCTGCGCTACGGCATTCCGGACTTCAAGATGGAGAAGAACTTCATCGACCGCCGCGTCGAGCAGATGACCGGCGAAGGCGTGACCTTCCATTACGGTGTCAATATCGGCGTCGACAAGAAGGTTGAGGAACTGACTGCGGAACACGATGCCGTCGTTTATTGCGGTGGTTCGGAAACCCCGCGTCCGGCCGGCATTCCCGGCACCGACCTGCATGGCGTCTATGACGCGATGCCTTATCTTGTGCAGCAGAACCGCCGCATCGGCCGCGAAAACATCGACAGCGTCGCCTGGGCGGCAGAACCGATCCTTGCCGGCGCCAAGCATGTCGTGGTCGTCGGTGGCGGCGATACGGCGTCCGACTGCGTCGGCACGGCTTTCCGTCAGGGTGCCGTCAAGGTGACCCAGCTCGACATCCGTCCGCAGCCGCCGGAAAAGGAAGACAAGCTTGCCGTATGGCCTTTCTGGGCGACCAAGATGCGTACCTCGTCCAGCCAAGCTGAAGGTGCTATCCGTGAGTTCCAGGTGGCTACGCTTGAATTCATCGGCGAAGACGGTCAGTTGACCGGTGTTCGTTGCTGTGAGGTGGATGAACGCCGCAAGCCGATCGCCGGAACCGACTTCATTATCAAGGCCGATCTCGCCTTCATCGCCATCGGCTTCTCCGGTCCGATGAAGACTGGTGTTTTGACTGAACTCGAAGGTAAGCTCGACATCAATGTCGACCGCCGCGGTTCGACCAATGTCGTCGCCAATGAGCGCGACTACAAGACCTCGGTCGACAAGCTGTGGACGGCAGGCGACGTGCGCCGTGGCCAGTCGCTGGTTGTGTGGGCGATCCGCGAAGGACGCCAGGCGGCCCGCGCCATTGATGAAGCTCTGATGGGAAGCTCTCTTCTGCCGCGTTGAGATCGGCCTCCGAGCGTCTTCAAATCATCAGGATAGAACCAGAGCCGCCACTCCCCGAAAACCCGGGGGTGGCGGTTTTGTTTTGTCGCAAGTTCACGGGCCGTCACAATTTTATAAGTTTGACCAACGTCAAGGGGATGTCGGTGGGATCATGTAACGCGTTGCTTGAAAGGCCTTGATAATCATCAAGGATCTGGACACCCAAAGGACAAGGTAATGCGCTTCAGTATTCCGGCTATTCTAAGTTATTTCAGAGACATGGTTCCATTCCGGATCGTTCCGGCAATCATCACGACGATCTTTCTGTTCACTCTCTTGGCAATTCCTGCCCCCACCGGACTGGATGAAAACGGCTGGAAGATGCTGGCCATCTTCCTGACCACGATCCTGGCGATCATTCTCAAGGTCATGCCGATCGGCGTGATGGCGCTGATGGCGATCGTCATCGTCTCGCTGATGCAGGTGACATCGCCGAATTCGAAGGGCGCCGTTGCCGATGCGCTCAGCAGTTTCGCCAACCCGTTGATCTGGCTGATCGTCATTGCCGTGCTGATTTCGCTCGGCCTGCGCAAGACCGGTTTGGGTCGCCGTCTTGGCCTCGGCTTCATCGCGCTTCTCGGCAAGCGGACGATCGGAATCGGTTACGGTCTGGTCTTTTGCGAGTTGATCCTGGCACCGTTTACGCCGAGCAATACCGCACGCGGCGGCGGCATCATTCACCCGATCATGAAGTCGATCGCCAATGCCTTCGATTCGGATCCGGCAAAAGGGACGCAAGGCAAAGTCGGTACCTATCTGGCGCTGGTGAACTATCATGCCAACCCGATTTCGTCGGCGATGTTCGTCACCGCGACCGCGCCCAACCCGCTGGTACTCGAATATATCTCGAAATCGACCGGTGGTGCGATGCAACTGACCTGGGTTACCTGGGCGCTGGCCATGTTCGTGCCGGGTCTGGTCGCGCTGGTGGTCATGCCGCTCGTACTCTACATGATCTCGCCGCCCGAATTGAAGCGGACACCGGATGCCGTTTCGTATGCCAGGAAGGAACTGGCTGCGATGGGGCCGCTGTCGGGCAAGGAAATGGTGATGATCGGCACCTTCGTCATGTTGCTGATCCTTTGGGCCAACGTTCCGGCGATGATCTTCGGACCTGCCTTCACGCTTGACCCGACCGTGGTCGCAGTGCTCGGTCTCTTCGCTCTTTTGATCACCGGCACTATCAACTGGGATGACGTCCTGTCGGAAAAGAGCGCCTGGGATACGCTGATCTGGTTCGGCGCGCTCGTCATGATGGCCGACCAGTTGAACAAGCTCGGCGTGATCGGCTGGTTCTCGAACGGCATGAAGGACATGATCTCGCATGCGGAACTGAGCTGGCAGATGACGGCTGCGATCCTGGTGCTGATCTTCACCTTCGCGCATTACATGTTTGCCAGCACCACCGCGCATGTCAGCGCCATGATGCTCGCCTTCCTTACCGTCGGCGTGATGCTGATCCCGGCAGAATACCATGCCGTCTTCCTGCTGATGATGGCAGCTTCGTCGTCGATCATGATGACGCTGACCCACTACGCGACCGGCACATCGCCGATCATCTTCGGCAGCGGTTACATCACCATGGGCAGGTGGTGGGGCGTTGGCTTCATCATGTGCCTGGTCAATCTCGTCATCTTCGCGGTTGTCGGCGCGGTATGGTGGAGAGCGCTGGGCTACTGGTGATCCGTCAGGGCCACGGAAGACTGAAGATTACAGGCGCCGCAAATGGCGCCTGTTCCTATTGTGTCTTCGAGATCTTGTAGTTGTCGATCCGCCCTGCGGGAGCCGGGTCCATTTCGCCGCGCTTGACCAGTCGCTCGCGCGGGGACTGCGCCAGGCTGTTTGTCTTCGGAACCGCTCCCAACAGTTCCTTGCCGCCGTCGAGGTCCGGGTCGGAGAGGCTGATCGGCAGCGCGGGGAGCGTCTTGTTGGGATCAACCGGCAGATTGAGGTCGGGCAGGGTGCCTGAGCCCAGGTTCACCAGTTCCGGGCTTGCCATGTCGCCCAGGTGGCGGCGGGCGAGCTTCTCGACATAGAAGGCCAGCTTCTGCTTGCCGGCCTCGGTAAAGGTAATGCCGTCTGCTCCACGCAGGCGGACCTGCTGGCCGCTCACGTCGGAGCCGGTCAGGATGAACTTGCCGTCCTCATCAACGAAGCCATCCCAGATATCGACGAATTCGCCGCCCACCTCTTCCGTGCGTGCACGGTAGATGGCGTTGAGCTTGACGGCATCCGCCATCATCGACGGCGACTGGAAAGAGGGCAGACCGACCCAGAGCAGCGGCAGCCGGCGGCTGGTCACGATGCGGGCGACCTCAGATACGCGTCGCCGGTATTCGGCAAACCATGCGTCTGTCGGGAATCTTTCCTTTGCCCCCGAGGTCATCTGCTGGCGATCGTTGGCGCCGATCATGACGACGACCATGGCTGGCTTGGCCTCGGTGATGATGCCCGGAAGCTCCTTCAGCCAATCGTAATGATCGTCTCGAACGAGGCCCGAAGAGCCGTCGCTGCGGGTGAATACGGCGACGCCGGGAGATGCTTCGAATGTGGTCTCAAGCTGACCGCCGATATTGCCGGCGAAGAAATCACCGACAACGAGGATCTTGCGGGCATTTTCCAGTTTTGCGACCGGATCGGGTTTAGGCGGTGCAAGTGGAATCGGAGGACGTGGAGCGGGCGGCCTTGCAGCGCTTCGGTTGCGCTCCCGTCGCGGAGCCGTCTCGATGATCGAGCCGTCACGGCGATTATAGCGGACCGGTGGCTCTTCCCGTTCGTAACGGGGGCCGCCGAAAAGCAGATCAAACAGGTTCCGGCGTCTTACCGGTTCCTGCGCTTCGGCCGAAACGGGAAAGCTGCCCGCCAAGAGAACAACCGTCAGAACGCCGCAACCAACGCGCCGAAAAAGGCTTTTCTTCATGGGGTCAACAAACATCGTTACGAATCCCGACGGGCTATCATGATCACAAATCTTGCGCCCGCCGGATCACATGTCAACGCAGGGCGCGTAGCAACGATTGCGATGGCTCGCCGTCTTGGTTCATGCCCAGTCTCTTCTGAATGGCAGAAATCGCAGCCTTGGAGCCGGAGCCGAAATTGCCATCGACTTCGCCATCATAATAGCCAAGTTCCTTCATGCGGCTCTGCAGTTCAAATTTTTCCCTGATATCGAGCGTGCCCTGTGGGCGCGGCCATGACTGCTGCATGCCGCCATAACCCGCGATCTCGTCGGCAAGAAGCCCGACGGCCAGAGCGTAGCTGTCTGCCGCGTTGTATTTCTTGATGGTGTAGAAGTTTTTCATCATCAGGAAGGCCGGTCCGTTGGAGCCGCCCATCAGCTTGAGGCTTGCCCGGTCGGTTCCGCGCGGAAAGCCTTTGCCGTTCGGACGAACGAAGCCGAGCGCCGCCCATTGGGCAAGCGTCTTGGTCTGGCCGTCGTATTTGGCAGCGCCTGCTGGGAGGACCGCCTCGTAACCCCATGTCTTGCCGGTGGTCCAGCCGTTCTGGGCGAGAAGGTTGGCAGAGGTTGCCAACGCATCGGGGATAGAGTGCCAGATATCGCGCTTGCCGTTGCCATCAGCATCGATGGCGTAAAGCAGGTAGCTCGTAGGAATGAACTGCGTGTGGCCCATGGCGCCGGCCCAGGAGCCGGTCAGCTGCTTTGGCGTCACGTCACCTGCCTGCAGGATCTTCAAAGCGGCGATCAGCTGGGTACGGGCGAATTTTGCTCGCTTGGGATCCGCCCACGCGAGTGTGGCCAGTGCCTGCGGTACGTGATGCAGCCGCTCAGGCTTTTCCAGCACTGCGCCATAATTGGATTCCATCGACCAGATGGCGAGGAGGATGTTCTTGTCGACGCCGAAATGGCGCTCGATGGCGTTCAGCGTGCTGCCATGACGGGCGGCCATCTGGCGGCCGATCTGGACGGTGTAGGGATTGACGCGGCTATCCAGATATTCCCAGATCTGCGATTTGAATTCGGGCTGGTACTGCGCCTTCTGCAAAGCCTCGGGGTCCGGTTCATTGATGCCGGCAAAAGCCTTCTGGTATGTCGAACGCGTAATGCCACTTTTGGCTGCGGTCTCGTAGAAATCTGCAACCCATCTCTTGAAGCCTGCATCGGCCTGAGCATTTAATGGCATCATGGCCGTCGCGAGACCGGCTGCAAGCAGGAGGGCCAAGCTACGTGAGCGGGTGCGGAATCTGGTCATCGGCAGTCGTATCCATTCCTTCATGCGCCGTTCATGGCGTGTCTGGTATGCGGCTCAACGATGTCTTAACGTAATAGAGTCAACAAATTCTTTACCATAGATCACGGGTTCGTGGGAGCCTTTTGCGAAACAGTAGCAATTGCACACTACAACCCCGAAGGTTTCATATCCGCACAATGAAGTGCATTCAGGAGGCATGAGTGTCTGAACAGCGTAAGATCCGCAAAGCAGTTTTTCCGGTGGCCGGACTCGGCACGCGTTTCCTTCCGGCGACCAAGGCCGTTCCAAAGGAAATGCTGACTGTGGTCGACAAGCCGGTCATCCAGTATGTGGTGGACGAGGCGGCTGAAGCCGGTATCGAGCATTTCGTTTTCGTCACCGGCCGCGGCAAGGGCGTCATCGAAGACTATTTCGATATCCAGTTCGAACTGGAACAGATGCTGCGCGAGCGTAACAAGAACGCCGAACTGACGCTTCTTTCGCATATCCTGCCTAAGGCCGGCACGGCGAGCTTCACCCGCCAGCAGGTTCCGCTCGGTCTCGGCCACGCCGTCTGGTGCGCCCGCGATATCGTTGGCGACGAGCCTTTTGCAGTGCTGCTGCCCGACATGATCATGTCGTCGGAGAAGAGCTGCCTCAAGGGCATGGTCGAACTTTATGAAAAGACCGGCGGTAACGTTCTCGCCGTCGAGGAATGCGATCCGGAACAGGCGCATAAATACGGCATCGTCGGCAAGGGCGCTTCCGTTGGCGATGGTGGCTTCAAGATCACCGAGATGGTCGAAAAGCCGGCCAAGGGCACCGCGCCGTCCAACTTCTTCATCAACGGTCGCTACATCCTGCAGCCTGAGATCTTCAAGATCCTGGAAACGCAGGAACGCGGCGCCGGCAACGAGATCCAGCTGACCGATGGCATGCTGGCCTTGGCCAAGGATCAGGACTTCGCCGCCTATCCGTTCACCGGCGAGACCTATGACTGCGGCGCCAAGGACGGCTTCATTCTGGCAAATCTCGCTTTTGCCCTGCAGCGCCCGGATATCCGCCCGGCCATCGAAGGCCCGCTCAAGGCGCTTGCTGCCAAGCTGAAGTAATCCCGGCGAAAAATACTTCAAAGAAAAAGCCCCCGCGAGATGTCGCGGGGGCTTTTTCGTTTGTCGAATGGCGGGGCAGAAGCCCCGCCAGCATCTTCGCTATCAGACGGCCTTGTGGCCCTTGATGCCGTAATAGAAGATGTAGATGTAGCAAAGGACCGGCATCAGGAAGGCGAGGTGGATACCGATCGTATCGGCAAGAGCGCCCATGATAACCGGAACGATCGCACCGCCGACGATGGCCAGGCAAAGGATGCCCGAGCCCTGGCTGGTGTGACGGCCAAGACCTTTCAGCGCAAGGCTGAAGATTGTCGGGAACATGATCGAGTTGAACAGGCCGATCGCGAGAACAGCCCACATGGCCAGCTTGCCGCCGGCAAAGACCGTTACCAGGAGAAGAACAGCTGCCAGAACGGCATTGAAGGCAAGTGCCTTGCCGTCTTCGATGTAGCGCATGGCATAGGCGCCGATGAAGCGTCCAACCATTGCGCCGCCCCAGAAATAGGCCACATAGTGAGCTGCTTCTGCTTCCGGCAGGTTGGCGATGGTCGGCTCGGCAAGGTAGTTCACCAGGAAGCTACCGATCGAAACTTCGCCGCCGACATAAACGAAAATGCCGATCGCGCCGAGAACGAGGTGGCGGTAGGACCATGCCGAGGCGCGTTCACCACCTTCGGTTTCAACGGCTTCCTCTTCGATCTGCGGCAGCTTCAAGGCTGCGAAGATTGCCGACAGAACGAGGAAGGCAATCGCCAGAAGCATGTATGGGAAGCGGACTGCGTCGGCTTCCGCAAGGCGCATGGCTTCCAACTGCTCGCCGGTCGTGTTGGCGATGTCGCCGGTTGCGGCCGAGAGGATCAGGAAGGCGCCGAACAGCGGAGCAACGGTCGTGCCGAGCGCGTTGAATGCCTGGGTGAGCGTCAGGCGGCTGGCTGCCGTTTCCGGTGCGCCGAGTTCGGTCACGTACGGGTTGGCGGCGACCTGAAGGACGGTCACGCCGGAAGCGAGAATGAAGAGCGCTCCGAGGAACAGACCGTAGACGCGGTAGGCAGCGGCCGGGATGAAGAGGGCGCAGCCGACCGCGGCGATCAGCAGGCCGACGACGATACCCCATTTATAGGTGATGCGCTTGACCAGCGCACCGGCCGGCAGCGACACGATGAAATAGGCGCCGAAGAAGCAAAGCTGAATAAGCATCGACTGCGTGTAGTTCAGCGAGAAGACGTTCTTCAGATGCGGAATGAGAATGTCGTTCAGGCAGGTGATAAAGCCCCACATGAAGAACAGCGACGTCAGTGCAATAAGAGCGAACTGATAATTGTTGGCGCCGGCCGTGGAAGACTTGGTGCTTCCGGCCTTTGTGCCGTTGTTGGTAAGACTAGCCAATTTGAAACCTCAAACTTGCGCCATGCGGCAATGCTGCATTGCGGCAAAAATATGCCGAATGGGGCGCTATATGCTGCATCTGCTAACAGATGAAAGAGGTAGAGATCGGGAAATAGCGATATTTCACAGTTCACTTCCGGCTTGATATTACCGGGCCGCTTTTTAACCATTGCGTTTCGAGCATGGGAAGCATGCTGTCTAAATGGCTACGCGAAACATTTGTTCATAGGCTCCGGGATTGCGACAAGATGCGACAACTTGTCGTCATGTCACGAGTTGGTTGCTGAGTTTTTGCTCATTCTAGAGGCAAAATTCCGACTATGGCGCGCGCGACGTATGCTCATCACGCATTACGCCCGTTCACGGAAATGTGATTATCGCCTCAGTGTCAGACCTATGCCGGCGCGAAGAATATCCTGATCGGAGCCGCCGCCGGTCGTTGTTTCGTATTCGATGTCGCCAGTCATATCCAGATATCGGTTGATACTCCATGTCAGGCCTGCTCCGGTGATCCAGGTGACGTTGTTGTTGCCTGATTCCTGAAAATCGCGAAGCGTCGCGCTTCCCGTCAGGCGGGCGACGAGATGATCACGCATCTGGTGAGCGAGAACGGAACTCAGCTGATATTCCGCCCACCCGCCTTGGCCTGCCGCAGTCGAATCCTGGACAGTGCTGCGAAGCCCGATATTGATGTCCGTGCCACGGCGCGGAGACCAACTGACGTTGCCGTCTGCGGTAAAGGCATTCACGGCATCCAGCCGGGCGTCCTCATAGGATACGCGCTGGTATCCGCCGGCCAGTTCCCCGCGCAGTTTTTCGCCAAAATCGAATGCAACGCCGGCACGTGCCGCATAATTGTCGGAAGAGCGTTCATAACCGGCGCTGTCGCGTCGGCGGTCGTAGGACGTATGCCCCAGTGCTACTTCAGCGAAAGGAATGATTGCCGGCGAAAGCTCGTATCCAAGGCGTAGACGTCCGTCGATGCCGGTGCGGTCTCGATCCTTCATGCTCAATACGGAGCCATCGGACAGTTTCGCATCCGTATAAACATTGCGGCTGGCACCGATGGCCGCCAGGCCGTGGATGCGCCCCACCTCACGTTCTATCGAGGCCTCGGTCTCGAACTGATGGACGCCTGCCTGTTCGGAGGCATTGCCGACTGCGTTGGGATCCGCGACATCCTCGCGTTCGAAACTGTAATTTCCGATAATATGTGCAACCGTATCGTCGGCAATATCCAATCGAAGATCGGCACCGATGCGTGCGTTCGGATCGGCGTTGTTCTGGTTGCCGTTCAAGTTGCGTTCGTACACGCCCTGACCGGTAATCGTCAGAGCGTGGCGAGACCAGTCGGAGGTCAATGTCCCGCGTATGCCAGTTGCAAGATAATTGCGTGTTTCCTTAGAGCCGTGATCGCGGGTGACTTCCGTATTGATGCTCTGATTGACGGACGGACGGAGAACGAACGTGCCCAGACGCATGCCAGGCGCGTCAGCGCCCTCGCGGTACCGTTCTTCCCATTGTGTTCGGTCCAGAGGTCCCGGGTCGTCATCTGCGGGCTGGTCGTATTGCTGGTTCAGGTCCTGTTCGACAGGTTGGTTCAGGTCATCATTCTCAACCGTATTTTCCGGCGGAGCAGGTCGTTGCGTCGCTGGAATAGCGGTGGGGTCATAAAGGCGGGACGCGCCCTGATCGATATCACCCTGCGTTGTCGGTGTCGGCCATGTCGCCGTTGCCGCCCCGCCCGTGACACTTGTGGTTCCGGCTGTTCCGAACTGGCTGTCCGGAAGGCCGGACAGGGGAGTGGTGTTGCTTGAAAAAACACTCTGAGCATAAACGGGATTGGCGCCGGACACAGCAGCCACTGCGACGACAAAGCCTAAAGCCGTCCGCCGCCCGCGTCGAGCCGTACCTGTCAGAAGCGCGTTTTTCATCGAATGCCCGGCAACCATAAATGCTTACCCAAGTGTAAATCACTGTGGTTAAGGATTGGTTGAAATAGCCGGCCGGCAGTGGATGGACAAAGGACCGCGCCGAAAGCCAATGGACTTGAGGCGGAAAAGGGACTAATCCTGCCGCCATGATCAAGCGCGCATTACAACTCGTCGAACATGACGTCGTCGATTCCGCTTTGCGGACAATTGCTTTCGGACAACAAGGGCTTAGCGCTCTTGAGGAGACTCTGAAGGATAGCCTTGGGCCGGCCTTTCGACAGGCTGTGGAGACAATTGGCGCAATCGATGGTCGAGTGGTGATCACCGGTGTCGGCAAGAGCGGGCATATCGGTCGTAAGATTTCAGCGAGCCTTGCCTCGACCGGTACGCCGTCTTTCTTCGTTCATCCCGTCGAGGCAAATCATGGCGATCTCGGCATGATTGCGCCCGGCGATGTGGTGCTGGCCTTGTCGTGGAGCGGCGAGACTGCCGAGTTGCAGGGTGTCGTCTCCTTCACCCGTCGCTTCTCCGTTCCCCTGATTGCGCTGACCTCGGGCGAAACATCCACGCTTGCGCGTGAAGCAGACATTGTGTTGTTGCTGCCGAAGGCGCAGGAGGCATGCCCGCACGGGTTGGCGCCTACGACCTCTACGCTGATGCAGCTCGCACTCGGCGATGCGCTTGCCGTGGCTCTGCTTGAGGCGCGTGGGTTCTCTGCAGCTGATTTTCGCGTCTATCATCCGGGCGGCAAGCTTGGTGCTATGCTATCTCATGTCAGCGACCTGATGCATACGGGAGATCGCCTGCCGTTGGTGAACAAGGGCGCGTCGATGCCCGATGCGATCCGCGAGCTTTCTGCCAAGCGGTTCGGCTGTGTCGGCGTGATTGATGACGAGGGACGTATCTGCGGCGTCCTGACCGATGGCGACATCGCCCGTCATCTCGATGGCAATCTTGGTACGATGATCGTTGACGAAGTCATGACGGCCAACCCGAAGACGGTCGGCAAGACGACACTTGCGACGGCTGCCATGGCGCTTCTCAATAAACACAGCATCGGTGCGCTTCTGGTGGTCGATGAGGAAAAGCGACCGATCGGTATCGTGCATTTCCACGACCTGTTGCGGGTCGGGGTGGCCTGAGGCCAGACCCGTTGCCGGATCTGCAAGCCCATCTTCATGCTCTCGAGGTGGCGCTTCAGACGAAGGAGGTGCGGTCTTCAAGGGCGCGTCTGCTTGAGGTCCTCGCGCCGGATTTTCGTGAATTCGGCCGCTCTGGCCGGTCTTATGGTCTTGCGGAAATCCTTGCAGGTCTGACGACTGAAGTGGCGGTCGCAAAAACGGCCATCGAGGATTTCTCCATATCGCTTCTGAGCGAGGAAATTGTGCTCGCGACCTATCGCGGTATCCGTCTCAATGATGACGGGATCGAACTGCGGACCAATCGCAGTTCGATCTGGCGCCTGGAAAAGGATGGTCGCTGGCGCATGGTTTTTCACCAGGGCACGCCAGCGGCCTGAGCGTCATCATTTCTCCCGGTAGAATATCATGCCGCCGTGATGCAGGACGTCTTTTTCCACGAATGTCCCGTCGGCGGTGAAGCCGGTATCGTCCCAGTAATCAATATGAGCGCCGGTCACGACATAACGGCCCTGATATGCGCTCTTCCTGTTTCCGCGGGCCTCGTCATAACGACCGGTGGGCAACAGCTCCTGGCGTATCCGTCCATCGCCGGTTACCCACATGCCGAGATAGGGGTGGTTTTGGGCTTGCGCCTGAGTGCTCATGCTGTTCTCTGCTTTTGACATATGGACAACCGCGCCAAGCGAGGTGGCGGTGGCGATGATGATGCCGACAATGACGGCAAGGGGGTTGTTCAAGATCCTCATGGACGAGCCTCACCGTTTTCCACTTCGTTCACGGCACGTCTTTCCTCGAAGAGCTGTGACAGCGTCTGTGATGCGGCGATCGCTCTGGGGAAGCCAGCAGGGACCGTCACCATGTAGATAAGTTCCTTCAGTTCTTCTTCCGTCGCACCGATATTGAGCGCGTAGCCTGCGTGGACACGCATCATGGCCGTCTCCCCGATGGCGGCAAAAGCTGCCACCGCCGCCAGCTGCCGCGTCCGGTTATCGAGGCCGGGGCGAGACCAGACATCACCCAGCGCATAAGCCTCGGTTGCCTCCGCCAGGAACGGGAATTCCTGCCGCATGGCCTCCAGATTGGGCTGGGTTTTCCCGTTGTTGAGTTCGCGTACCACGGCTGCGCCGCGTTCGCGCCTCTCCTCGGTCGTCTGTCCGAATACCGGTTGAGAGGCTAGCCCCAGAAGGGTAACCGCGCCGGCGATGGCGACCTGGGATCTGAGTTGTCGAAGCATCACTATCTCCTCAATGATTGCGTTATCGGGCTCAATCCGGATTGGGATCAGTAGGAAGAACGTGTCGGGCGAACGACGATCTCGTTGACGTCGACATCCTCCGGCTGCTCGATGGCGAAGCGTACCGCGCGGGCGATCGCATCAGGCTTGAGCGCGATGGCCCGGTAAGTCTTCATGCCTTCGGCGGCACCCGGATCGGTAATCGTGCTGGCCAGTTCGCTTTCCACCACGCCGGGATGGATACACGTGACGCGCAGCCTGTCGTTTTCCTGTCTGAGCCCATCCGAAATGGCCCGCACTGCAAATTTCGTGGCGCAATAGACGGCTGCCGTAGGCACGACCTGGAGTGCACCGATCGAGGCTATGTTGATGATGTGGCCCGAGCCTCGTTCCGTCATCTCGGGCAGGACGGCAGCCACACCGTGAAGAACGCCCTTGATGTTGACATCGACCATGCGGTCCCATTCGTCGACCTTCATCGAGGCCATGGGTGACAGCGGCATGATCCCGGCATTGTTGACGATGACGTCGACGCGGCCGAACTCGTTTCGTGCAGCATCGGCGAAGGCCGCGACATCGGCGCGGTTCGTCACGTCCAGCTTGCGGGTCATGACCTTTCCGCCGGTCTGGCGGATTTCATCGGCCAGTTCTTCGAGACGTTCTGTGCGTCGCGCGCCGAGTACGACGGTTGCGCCGGCCTTTGCCAGCTCACGCGCAATTCCTGCTCCGATACCGCTGGAAGCGCCGGTAATGAGAACAACCTTTTCCATGACATTTCCTTCCATGTTTGCCGCCTGATTGCGGTTGCCAGAAAGGTAGTCGCGGTGCATTGTTGCGATAAGCCGCTTAGTGTTTTCCAGTTTGGTAAGTGAAACTAACCAATGTTGCCTGACTTCAATGCCCTTGCGGCTTTCGTCATCGTTGCCGAGGAGAAGAGTTTTCGCGCTGCGGCGGATCGGTTGGGTGTGACCCGTTCGGCGGTCAGCCAGACTATTCGAAAGCTGGAGGAAGCGCTTGGTATCGCTGTGGTTTCCCGCACCACCCGCAGTGTTGCCCTGACCGAAGCGGGCGAGCGGCTTTATGCGGGAGTGGCGCCGGCATTGTCCGGCATGCAGGCCGCCATCGAAATGGCCGCAAGCCAAAGGGACAGGCCGCGCGGGCAATTGCGGCTTGCCGTTTCCTCCATCGCCGAGAGTTTTCTATTCGGGCCAATGCTTGCCTCCTTTGCGGAGAGTAATCCGGAGGTCAGGCTGCATGTCACCGTCACCGACGAAGAATTCGATATCGTCGAGGAAGGTTATGATGCCGGGGTGCGGCTGGGGGAGGTGATTGCCCAGGACATGATCGCGGTTCCTGTCTCGGGTGAGCAACGACAGCTTGCCGTTGCGTCGCCGGGCTATATCGAGCGCTTCGGGGCCCCCGCTCATCCGCGCGAACTGACCGAGCGTCGCTGCATCGGCTGGCGCAGAGCACCGAACCTTCCCGCCTATCGCTGGGAGTTCGAAGAGGAGGGGCGGGAATTTTCCGTCTCGGTCAACGACGCGATCACGACGACCGACATGGCCTTGATGATCAAGCTTGCGGTCGCAGGTGCCGGCATCAGCTTCGGCATGGAAGACAGTTTTCGATCCGCGATGGGGCGCGGAGAGCTTGTGCCGATCCTCGAACGTTTCTGTCCGCAATTCCCGGGTTTCTATCTCTATTATCCGAGCCGCCGCAACATGGCGCCGAAACTGCGCGCTCTGGTGGACCATCTGCGCAGCTTTCGCCAGACGCAAACGCATTCAGACGGATGACATGCGGCAGTGGATTTCGCACTCCGCGCTTCAAACTGGACGGCCGCGGTGTTATGGCGCGTGGGATCCGCAATGCTGGCGGGATGAGAGACGGGCAGGGAGCGGTCACGACTAAGGGACATGGATCGGAAATCTTCTCCCTATATTCTCTTCCGTGACGATCTGGCCGAACGGCAGCTTCTGTTTGCGTCTCCGACCGAGCTTGTCGTCGCGCGCAGTGTCGATGAGGTCATTCCGGCATTGCGACGGCTGGAAGAATGCAGAGCCTCCGGCAAGTGGCTTGCCGGTTATCTCGCCTACGAGGCCGGTTATGTTTTCGAGGAAAAACTTCGAGCGCTTGTGCCGATGGGGCGTGAGACGCCGCTCGTCTGCATGGGTGTGTTCGACCGCCCGGTCGAGGATGGTGATGCGAGGCTGGAGCCGCCGACAGGTCTTACGCCCGGCGCAGCCTTGAGCGGCCCGCATGCTGCCTGGAACGAAGAGGCCTATGCTGCCCGCTTTTCCGTCCTGCATGATCACCTGCGTAAGGGAGACTGTTTTCAGGGCAATCTCACCATGCCGATCGAGGCGTATTGGCCGGGGGATGCACGCGAACTGTTCTGGTCGCTGATCGCGCGCCAACCGGTGCGCTACGGTGCGCTTGCCGAGCTTGGCGGTCCTGCCATCGTCTCCCGTTCGCCGGAACTGTTCTTTTCGGTCGATGAGGATGGCTGGATCGAGACCCATCCGATGAAGGGAACCGCCGCACGGGGCGCGTCACCGGAGGAGGATGAGGCGATCAAGACGCAGATGCTGGCGGATGAGAAGACGCTCGCGGAAAACCGGATGATCGTCGATCTGCTGCGCAACGATATCTCGCATGTCAGCGAGGCGGGCACGCTTTCGGTGCCGAAACTGTTCGAGATCGAGACCTATCCGACTGTGCACCAGATGGTGAGCCATGTTCGCGCCCGGCTTTTGCCGGATGTCGGGTTGCCGGAGATCATGCAGGCCCTGTTTCCCTGCGGGTCGATCACAGGTGCGCCGAAGCTTTCCGCCATGACGATCCTGCAGAAGCTGGAAAGGGTGCCGCGGGATGCCTATTGCGGTGCGATCGGCTGGTGCGATCCGGCTGGGCCAATGCGATTTTCAGTGGCTATCCGCACGATCAGCCTTTTTTCCGGCGGAAGAGCGGTTTTCAATGTTGGCGGCGGTATCGTCTTCGATTCGATGCCGCAGGCGGAATATGAAGAGTGTCTGTTGAAGGCCAGGTTTGCGGTGGGAGACCAATGGATTTCTCGTTGATCGAGACGATGCGCTGGACGCCCGAAGACGGGTTCCTTCGCCTGGAGCAGCATTTGCGCCGGCTCAGCCGTTCCGCGGATGCACTGGGCTTTCGCCAGCCGCAGGATGCACGAAAAGTGCTCGATGACGCTGTCGATGGCGATGAGCCGCTGCGTGTCCGCCTTGTCATGTCGTTTCGCGGCAAGATCGAGGTGACGACGGTGCCCTTCATGATCCAGTCTCCGGAGACCGTCTGGAAAGTCAGGATCGGGACGACTAAGCTGAAGTCGGACGATCCGCTCTATCGCCACAAGACGTCACGGCGCGAGCCTTATGAAGCGGCGCGTGCCGAGTTTTCGACAGATGAAGCCGATGAGGTTCTTTTGACCAACGAGCGCGGCGAGATGTGCGAGGGCACGATCACCAGCCTGTTCGTTGAGGATCAGGAGGGCATACTCATGACCCCGCCGATCACCAGCGGCATCCTGCCCGGCGTGCTGCGCGCCGACCTGATCCGTGAGCGTCGCGCCAAGGGGGCGGTTCTGACACCTGCCGATTTGCAGGAGGCGATGACGGCCGGGCGAAAGATCTTCGTCGGCAATTCGCTTCGCGGGCTTATTCGGGCCGAGTTGCTCTGATCTGTTCCAAAGCGCTTGAAAAGACCAGGTCTTGAAACGACACTGCGGCAAACAGGAGATGCCGCGGATCCGATGCCTGCCGATACAGTACCAACATACACGCCCTATGACGGCTCATCTAAACCCTTCACGATCGGTCTCCTGCAACTGGAACCGGAGCGCTGGATCGAGCCCGATGGCGATCTGGCGGAGCAGGTATTGCTGAAACGCCATCTGGTGGCGGAGCATGGCGAGCTTGTGCTGCGCGCCGAGCCGGGTACGCAGGAGGCGCAGCAGGAAGTTCTCGATCTCCTGATCGACTACCTGCCGCAGTATCATCCAGAGAATTACCGTCTTACCGGGAACGACATGAATGTGGCGGGCTGCGGGACGAATATTGCCGATGACGGGATGATGCCGCTGCATCGGGCCGGGTTGCTGGTGCAGGACGATCTCGTGATCATGCGCAAAGGCGAGAACGGCTGGCGAATTGCCGCAGCGTTTCTGGCCTTCCCGTCGTCCTGGCGACTGTCGGAGAAATTCGGCCTGTCGATGGATGATGTGCATGCTCCGGTGCCGGGTTTCGAAGGCGGCAGCCGCAATGCCGGGCTTATCAACCGGATGTTCGACAATCTCTCCGCCGACAGGATCGTGGTTCGCTGGAACTGGTCGGTGAATTGGTCCCATGCGCTTTATCACCCGTACGCGAAATCCACTGAAGAAAAACGCGGGGTTTCGGCGGACAAGGCGTTCATAAGGGTTGAGCGCCAGACGCTGCGCAAACTGCCGGTGTCTGGCGATATCCTTTTCACCATTCGCATCTATCTCGATCCGGTGTCCGTCATTCTTACGCAGCCGAATGCTGCGGAACTTGCCGTCTCGATGGCGGATCAACTGGAGTCGATGTCGGATGCCGAAATCGACTACAAAGGGCTGACGGAAAAGCGGGGCGAACTTATCGATTTGCTGCGCCGGGTAGAGCCGGTTAACACTTTGGCGGAATAGTGCCTTGTCCTTGCCGCGTTCGTGGAACAAGCCCTTTATTGTGACTGATTTTTATGATCTAGGGCCGCGCATAAGAACACGCGTCACACTCGCTGATTATGCGTGAAGCCAGGCTGCGGTTTTAATCGTGCAGTCGATTTATAGGGAGTATGACATGTCGGATACCAACTACCCGGTTTATGCCGAAATTACCGGCCCGATCGTGATGATCGGCTTTGGCTCGATCGGCCGCGGCACGCTGCCGCTCATCGAGCGCCACTTCAAGTTCGACAAGAGCCGGATGGTGGTCATCGACCCGCGCGAAGAACCCGCCGACATGGAAATCCTTGCCAAGCACGGTGTTCGCCACATCAAGGAACATGTCACCAAGGAAAACTACAAGGAGCTGCTCAAGCCGCTTCTGACCGAAGGCGAAGGTCAGGGTTTCTGTGTCAACCTGTCGGTTGATACCGGCTCGCTCGACCTGATGAAGCTCTGCCGCAAGCTCGACGTTCTTTACATCGATACCGTCGTCGAGCCTTGGCTCGGCTTCTACTTCGACAAGAGCATGAAGAATTCCGAGCGCACCAATTATGCGCTGCGCGAAACCGTGCGCCACGAGAAGAGGAAGAACCCGGGCGGCACGACTGCCGTTTCCACCTGCGGCGCAAACCCAGGCATGGTCTCGTGGTTCGTCAAGCAGGCGCTGGTCAACCTCGCCAACGACACCGGTCTGAAGTTCGACGAGCCGGATCAGAACGATCGCGAAGGCTGGGCCAAGCTGATGAAGAAGCTCGGCGTCAAGGGCGTGCATATTGCCGAGCGCGATACGCAGCGCACCAAGCACCCGAAGCCGCTCAACGTGTTCTGGAACACCTGGTCTGTCGAAGGCTTCATTTCCGAAGGTCTGCAGCCGGCCGAACTCGGCTGGGGCACCCACGAAAACTGGATGCCGAAGAACGCCAAGAAGCACAAGAAGGGCTGCAAGGCCGCCATCTATCTGGAGCAGCCGGGTGCCAATACCCGCGTTCGCACCTGGTGCCCGACGCCCGGCCCGCAATACGGTTTCCTCGTCACCCATAACGAGTCGATCTCGATCGCCGATTACTTCACGGTCGAGAAGGATGGCGAAGTCGTCTATCGCCCGACCTGCCACTATGCCTATCACCCGGCCAATGACGCCGTGCTTTCGCTGCACGAAATGTTCGGCAATGGCGGCAACCAGCAGCCGGTCCTGCATGTTCTCAACGAGGACGAGCTGGAAGACGGCGTCGATGAACTCGGCGTGCTGCTCTACGGCCACGAAAAGAACGCCTACTGGTATGGTTCGCGCCTGTCTCTGGAAGAAACCCGTCGCATCGCGCCTTACCAGAATGCCACCGGTCTTCAGGTGACCTCCGCTGTTCTTGCCGGAATGGTCTGGGCGCTGGAAAATCCGAAGGCCGGCATCGTCGAAGCCGACGAGGTCGATTACAAGCGTTGCCTCGAAGTGCAGACGCCTTACCTTGGCCCGGTCGAAGGTCATTACACCGACTGGACCCCGCTCGAAGGTCGCCCGGGTCTCTTCCCGGAAGATATCGACGAGAAGGATGCCTGGCAGTTCAAGAACATCCTGGTGCGGTAAGCACTGGCTTGTTGCCGATCTTTTTGTGTATTTTGGAAACGCCCGCGCAAAAGCGGGCGTTTTCTGTAGAGACAGAATGTCCCGACACTGTACAAGCTGGCGGCTTGCCATAGATGAAGTGGGACGCCATGGTCTTTGTTACGTATGACCGAGCGAATCGCGGGAGATAAATCATGAAACTGAAAATGGGCTTTGCGCTGATCGCAGCTGCCAGTCTGAGTGCTTGCGTGTCCTCGCCGCCGCCGCGGCAGATGGCTGCGGCCCCGCAGCCCCAGGGCGTCGAAGGAAGCTGGGTCGATCCGAACGGCATCGTCTCGACCTTCCAGGCGGGCACGTTCAACACCCGCGCCAGCGACAGCAATGCGCTGCTCGCCTCGGGAACCTATACGACGCTTTCGCCGACGCTGGTCGAGATCAACATGACCTCGCTGGTGCGCAAGACCCAGTCGCGCGTCAACTGCGCACTTGTGAGCACCAGCCAGCTCAATTGCACCCAGGATAGCGGCGCGCAATTCTCGCTGACGCGACGCGGCTGATTTCGCACACAATATTCGATATTTCTGGAGAACCCCGCGCAAGCGGGGTTTTCGCGTTATGGAGGCAAAATAATGTGGTGCGCTCTTGTCATATTTGCCTTGAAACCGATTTTGCTTGGTGAAAACATGTGCTGCAGAACGGTTGTCATACTTGCCGTCTAACCAAAATCGGGAACTGCCGTGCTCTGTACGGTGATGAAATCTAGGAGAGAGTTGATGATGATTAAGAGATTTGGACTAGGGCTTTTTACGGCATCGGTAGTCGCGCTTTCGAGCGGTGTGGCTTTTGCCGATTTTGAACTTAACATCCTGCACATCAACGATTTCCACTCGCGCATCGAAGAGATCAACAAATACGATTCCACCTGCTCGGAGAAGGAAACTGCAGCGCAGGAATGCTTCGGCGGTGCTGCTCGCCTGAAGACCGCTTTCGAAACGCGCCGCGCCGCTCTCTCGGGCAAGAACGTGCTGTCGCTCAATGCCGGTGACAATTTCCAGGGCTCGCTGTTTTACTCGACGCTGAAGGGCAAGGCTGAGCTGGAAATGATGAACGTCATCGGTTTTGACGCGATGACCGTCGGCAACCATGAATTCGACGATGGCGAGACCGCCATCCTGCCCTTCCTCGAAGGTGCGAAATTCCCGGTTCTGGGCGCCAATGTGGCGGTAACCGCGCAGTCGACCCTTGGCGACCGCATCAAGCCTTCGACCGTCGTCGAAGTCGGTGGCCAGAAGATCGGCATCGTCGGCGTCGTCACGACCGACACCAATGAAATCGCCAATCCCGGCCCGAACGTGAAGATCGAGGACGATGTTGCCGCGATCGAAGCCGAAGTCGCCAAGCTGAAGGGAGAAGGCGTCAACAAGATCATCGCGCTGACCCATGTCGGCTACAAGCGCGACCTCGACGTGATCGCCAAGATCGCCGATATCGACGTGATCGTCGGCGGCCATTCGCACACGCTGCTGTCGAACACGGATCCCAAGGCTGAAGGTCCCTATCCGACGTTTGTCGACAATGCCGGCGGCTACAAGGTTCCGGTCGTCACCGCCAATGCCTACAGCAAATATCTCGGCGAAGTAACCATCACCTTCGACGACAATGGCGTCGTAAAGTCCGCAAAGGGTGATCCGATCCTCGTCGACAAGACATTCGCACCGGATCAGGCCGTTGCTGCCCAGGTGGCGGAACTGGCCAAGCCGATCGACGAGCTGCGCAAGAAGGTGATCGGCCAGTCTTCCGACAAGATCGAAGGTGACCGCACGGTTTGCCGTGCCAAGGAATGCTCGATGGGCAACCTCGTCGCTGACGCTATTCTCGATAGCACCAAGGGTCAGGGCATGACGATCGCGGTCATCAATGGCGGTGGCCTGCGCGCGTCGATCGCTGCCGGTGAAGTGACCCAGGGAGATGTCATCAGCGTCTTGCCGTTCCAGAACACCGTTGCCACTTTCCAGCTGTCGGGTGCCGATATCGTCAAGTCGCTCGAAAACGGTGTCAGCCAGATCGACGACGGCGCCGGTCGCTTCCCGCAGGTTGCGGGCCTGAAGTTCTCCTTCGACAAGTCGAAGCCGGCCGGTTCCCGCGTCAGCGACGTACAGGTCAAGGAAGGCGAAAACTTCGTCGCGATCGACCCGGCCAAGATGTACGGTGTCGTTTCGAACAACTTCATGCGCGCAGGCGGTGACGGTTATGCGCCGTTCAAGACCGGCGCCCAGAATGCCTATGACTACGGTCCGGACCTTGCCGATGTGACTGCTGCCTATGTCGGCGCCAACGCACCTTACAAGCCCTATACCGACGGCCGCATCACGGACCTGACACCGGCAGACTACAAGCCGGCTCCGAAGGCTGATGCCGCGCCTGCAGCCCCCGCTGCTCCGGCACCGGCTGCTACCGCGCAGGCTCCTGCCGCTCCCGCACCTGCTGCGCCCGCTACTCAGGCTCCTGCTGCAACGGCTCCGGCCGCAGTCGAAGCCCAGGGCCAGACCACGCCGCCGGCCGCCGGCCCGAGCAAGTACACGGTCGTCAAGGGTGACTCGCTCTGGAAGATCGCCGAAAGCACCTATGGCGACGGCGAGCGCTGGACGGAGATCGCCAAGGCCAACAGCCTGCGTCATCCGAACCTCATCCAGGTCGGCGCAGAGCTGGAACTGCCGGCCAAGTGAGGTTCTTGATCCCGGTCAAGGCCGGGATCGACGAACTAAATCATGGATCGGGACAAATTGTCTCAGCGACGATTGCGGCTCGGGGTTTCCCGAGCCGTTTTTTGTTTCTAAATGATCCGCAAGTCATCGACCGCCGTAATGGTTTCGGTTCGCATATCTGGAAAGCTATCATGAGCACGTCTTCTGCCTCCATGCCCGCATCCCATCCGTCCGTTTCCTTTGGCAAGGTCGGCGTGCTGCTGGTCAATCTCGGCACGCCCGATGGTACCGATTACTGGTCGATGCGGCGTTATCTCGCCGAATTCCTGTCCGACAGCCGCGTGATCGAATGGTCGAAGCTCTACTGGTATCCGATCCTTTACGGGATCGTCCTGAACAAGCGGCCGCAGAAGGTGGGCAAGGCCTATGAGGAGATCTGGAACAAGGATCTCAACGAAAGCTACTTGCGCACCTATACCCGCAATCAGGGTGAGCTGATGGCTGAGCGGCTGAAGGATCTGCCGAATGTCGTGGTCGACTGGGGCATGCGCTACGGCAATCCGTCGATCGCCTCGAAGATCGATGCACTGAAGGCGCAGGGTTGTGATCGCATCGTTCTTTTTCCGCTCTATCCGCAATATGCGGCGGCAACGACCGCGACCGTCAACGACAAGGCGTTCGAGCATCTGATGAAGATGCGCTGGCAGCCGGCAGTGCGCACGGTGCCGACCTATCACGACGATCCGGTCTATATCGAGGCTCTTGCCAATTCTGTGCGCCAGACGCTTGCGACGCTCGACTGGGAGCCGCAGCTCTTGATCACCTCGTTCCACGGCATCCCGCAATCCTATTTCAAGGCCGGCGATCCGTACCAGTGTTTCTGTCAGAAGACGGCGCGGCTGCTGCGCGAGGCGCTCGGTTATCGGGAGGATCAGTTGCGCATTACCTTCCAATCGCGTTTTGGCCCGGAAGAGTGGCTGCAGCCCTATACCGACAAGACGATGGAAGGGCTGGCTGCCGAGGGCATCAAGCGCGTCGCGATCATGAACCCGGGCTTCGTTTCGGATTGTCTCGAAACGCTTGAGGAAATTGCCGGCGAGGCGGGCGAGATCTTCATGCATCACGGCGGCGAGAAGTTTGTACACATCCCCTGTCTGAACGACAGCGAGGGCGGCATGGATGTGCTGGAAACGGTAGTGCGGCGGGAGCTGCAGGGCTGGGTGTAACCCCCGATAACGGAGCGGATCATGAAAAAGGCAATCGTCACCGGTGGAGCAGGCCTGATCGGAGCCGGGATCTGCGAGGCGCTGGTCGCTCGTGGTTTCGAGGTTGCCTCTTTCGATCTCTCCGGCAAGACCCACGCAGTCGAAGGTGTACGTGCCATCGAATGTGATGTCGCGGACGAAGCGTCAGTCGAAATCGCGGTTGCCGAGCTTGGGTGGGATCGTCTCGATCTGCTCGTCAACAATGCCGGTGCAACGGGCGGGGCGCTCGGCACTTCCATTCTCGACATGTCCTATCTCGACTGGCGGCGCGTCATCGACAGCCACCTGACCGGTGCCTTCCTGATGACGCGAGCCGTCGTGCCGTTGATGAAAACCGGCGGATCGGTCGTCAACATGGCTTCCACCCGGGCCTTCATGTCCGAGCCGAATTCGGAAGCCTATGCGGCATCCAAGGGTGGGCTGGTAGCGCTGACGCATGCGCTTGCCGTCAGCCTCGGGCCGACGATCCGCGTCAATGCGATCGCTCCGGGCTGGATCACCAACGAGACGAATTTGAGCCATGAGGACGAGGCACAACATCCGGTCGGTCGCGTCGGTCGGCCCAAGGATATTGCCGATGCCGTGCTCTATCTCGACGGTGCGGGTTTCGTCACAGGGCAGGTGCTGACCGTCGATGGCGGCATGACGAAGAAGATGATCTACGTCGAGTAACTATCCGGGGCGCTTTTCAGACGCCCCGCTTGTTGCCCCAGAGCAAGACGTGAAGCTGCGGCAGCACGGTTGCCGAGAACCAATAGTCAGCCGTCACCTTGTCGACCAGCCACAACATCCGGTCCATGATACCGTCGAGATCGATGCGGGCGTCGTCATCTTCCGGTGGCGGAGGCGTGTGGTTGCCGGGCTGGAGATAGACTGGCAGTTCCGGAAAGCGCAGTGAGGCTTCCCGGGCAAAGGCATAATCGGCATCGTCGAAAATGACGAATTTGAGCGCGATGCGCGGCGCTTTTCCCGCCGCTTCAAGACAGTCCGCCAAAACGTCCCAATCCGTTTCCATGCCGCTCGATGGTGGTTTGGGCGAAAGCACCAACACGTCGAGATCGGCGAACCAGTCACGGGCGATGCTGCCCTGGGTCTCGATGGCGAAGCGATAACCGTCGTTCTTGCCGCGCCGGATCAGAGATTTGAGCGGCTGGATGGCCGGATTGCCGCCCGAAAGCGAGACCATCAGCGGCATTCCGCCCGAAAGGTCGCGGACCTCCTGCCAGATCGCCTCTGCGTCCATCGGTGTCCAGTCGTGGCGATAGGCGCTGTCGACCGCATGCAGCGTATCGCACCAAGAACAGCGATAATCGCAGCCGCCGGTGCGCACGAACACGGTCGGCTGGCCGATCAGCATGCCTTCGCCCTGAATGGTCGGGCCAAAGATTTCGCTGATGCGGATCGTTTCTGCAGATGCGGTCATGGTCTGTACTCGGCCCAGGTCTTCGGCGTTTCGCTGACCTTTACTGAAGAGGTTTCCGGCAGACGCTCCTTGCACCATTCGTAGAAATGTTTCGCCAGATATTCCGAGGTCACCTTGTCGTGGCCCAACACCTCGTTGAGGTGGCGGTGGTCGAATTCGTCATCGATATAGCGCTTCAGCGGCGCCAGTTCGTGATAATCTCGAACGAAACCATCGCTGTTCAGCTCGGCCGAAGCCAATTCGACCACGACGATGTAGTTATGGCCGTGCAGGCGGGCGCATTGATGATCTGCCGGCAGGTGTGACAGCTGGTGCGAGGCGGAGAAGTGGAATTCCTTGGTGATCCGGTACATCAGCGGACCTCCTCGGCTTTGAACCCTTCTGTCGCGGCTTTCCAGAAATCCGGGTCTTCGTAGTCGGTCGGGTCTTCGACACCGGCGAGATGGAAGGCTTCGCGGCGTTCGACGCAGGTGCCGCAGCGGCCGCAATGGCGCTCTCCGCCCTTGTAGCAGGACCATGTCTCGGCGAAGGGCGTGGCGTGTCTTGCGCCATCGGTGACGATATCGGCCTTGGAGCCGGTAACATAGGGGGCGAGCAGCTTGACCGAGGCGTAACCGTCCAGCGCGTGGCGCTGCATCGTATCAAAGCTGTCGATGAAACCGGGGCGGCAGTCGGGATAGATAAAGTGGTCGCCGCCATGCACGGCAATCGCCACGGCATCGGCCTGGCGAGCTGCCGCGACGCCGAAGGCGATGGTCAGCATGATGGCGTTGCGGTTCGGCACGACGGTGATGCGCATCGTCTCTTCGGCGTAATGGCCGTCGGGAACGTCGACATCATCGGTGAGCGCCGAGCCGGTGAGTTGGCTGCCGATGGCGCGCATGTCGATGATCTGGTGGAAAACGCCGAGGCGTTCCGCCGCTGCGGCGGCAAATTCCAGTTCTTTTCTGTGGCGCTGGCCGTAATCGAAGGAGATGAGGCCCATGAGCTCGCCCTTGGCGGCGATGTTATGGGCAAGCGAAACGGAATCCAGTCCGCCGGAGCAGACGACGATTGTCTTCATGATTGGTGTCCTTGTTTTATCCGGGTAGGCTGCGACCGGTCTTCGTGGAGCCTTCTAGACTACCTTCCTGTGCTTGTGAATGGTGCTCCGGTTGAATAGGATTGCCCCGATTTTAAGCAATTCATAAGGGAGGCTCCTATGAGCTTGGGTGGTTTCGATATTTTCGTAATCGTGGTGGTGATACTCGCGATCCTGCTTCTCTTCGCATTGGTGAAAACGGTGCCGCAGGGTTACGCCTATACGGTCGAGCGTTTCGGGCGCTATACGCGCACGCTGCAGCCGGGTTTGAACATCCTCACACCGTTCATCGAGCGCATCGGCGCGAAAATGAACGTCATGGAGCAGGTGCTCGATATTCCGACGCAGGAAGTCATCACCAAGGACAATGCCAGCGTCGCGGCCGATGCCGTGGCCTTCTTCCAGGTGCTCAATCCGGCGCAGGCGGCCTATCAGATCGCCAATCTGGAAAACGCCATCCAGAACATCACCATGACCAATATTCGTTCCGTCATGGGCTCTATGGACCTCGACGAATTGCTGTCGAACCGTGACGTCATCAACGACAAGCTGCTGCGAGTTGTCGACGAAGCCGTCCATCCCTGGGGTATCAAGGTCACCCGTATCGAGATCAAGGACATCCAGCCGCCTAAGGACCTCGTCGAATCCATGGCGCGGCAGATGAAGGCGGAGCGCGAGAAGCGTGCGCTGGTTCTGGAGGCCGAAGGTGCGCGTAATGCGCAGATCCTGCGCGCCGAAGGCGCCAAGCAGGCAGCCGTGCTGCAGGCCGAAGGTGAACGTGAAGCGGCATTCCGCGAGGCTGAGGCGCGTGAACGTCTGGCAGAAGCCGAAGCCAGAGCGACGCAGTTTGTGTCGGATGCCATCGCTGCCGGCGACGTTCAAGCGATCAACTACTTCGTGGCGCAGAAATATACCGAAGCGCTGGTCGAAATCGGCAAGGCGAACAATTCCAAGATCGTGCTGATGCCGCTCGAGGCCTCGTCGCTGATCGGCTCGCTCGGCGGGATCGGCGCCATTGCCAAGGAAGTGT
Source organism: Aliirhizobium wenxiniae (assembly GCF_014201355.1). Taxonomy (GTDB): domain Bacteria; phylum Pseudomonadota; class Alphaproteobacteria; order Rhizobiales; family Rhizobiaceae; genus Neorhizobium; species Neorhizobium wenxiniae. The sequence continues at coordinate 1,245,317 of NZ_JACHEG010000001.1, read as the reverse complement.
TCGGCGACGGTAGTGGCCCTGCACCGTCTGGCCCACGCCCGCAGCCACCGCGCCCGGCGCGCAGCACGCCAACGGTAACCGCCGTCGTGCCGCCGTTCACGCCGCCGACCTCCGAGAGGTGATGTGATGGTTGTCGAACTGTGGAGCAATCTTGGCCCCTGGGGCTGGTGGATTGTCGGCATGATCCTGCTGGTGCTGGAACTGCTGGTTCCCGGCGTATTCCTGATCTGGATAGGTGCCGCGGCCGTGGTGCTCGGCGCCCTGTCGCTGGCGCTTTGGGATGCCGCATTCTGGGGCTGGCACATTCAGCTTCTGCTGTTTGCCGTTCTGTCGGTGCTGTTCGCAGTGATCGGCCGGCGGATCTATAACGGCAAACGCACGAAAAGCGATGAACCCTGGCTCAATCGCCGCGGCGAAAGCCTTGTCGGACGCACGGCAACACTTTCCGAACCCATCCAGGAGGGCAGGGGACGGATCAGGCTCGATGATACGATGTGGTCGGTGATGGGGCCGGACCTGCCGGTCGGTTCACGCGTTCGCGTCGTGGCGTCGAGCGGCAGGGATCTGACTGTCGAGCCTGTGGTGCGCTAGATATTCACTTCAAAAAGAAAACGGCCGGGTCTCCCCGGCCGTTTGTCGTTTCAGGCCTCAGTCAGCTCTTTATCAAGTGCTTCCAGTTCGTCGATCAGCCCTTCGATCATCGACAGGCCCTTTGACCAGAAGGTCGGGTCGGTCGCATCGAGGCCGAAGGGCTTCAAAAGTTCCGAATGGTGCTTGGTGCCGCCTGCCTTCAGAAGTTCGAAATACTTGTCCTGGAAGCCCCCTACGCCGGAATTGGGAGCGGCATTCTGGTAGACGGCGTAAAGCGAATTCACCAGGCAGTCACCGAAGGCATAGGCATAGACATAGAAGGGCGAGTGGATGAAGTGGGGGATGTAGGTCCACCAGCTTTCATAGCCTTCCGAAATCCGGATTGCCGGGCCGAGGCTTTCGCCCTGGACCGACAGCCAGAGTTCGCCGATCTGTTCAGAAGTCAGTTCGCCTTCCTTGCGGGCGGTGTGGAGCTTGCGCTCGAACTGGTAGAAGGCGATCTGGCGCACGACCGTGTTGATCATGTCCTCGACCTTCTGGGCGAGCATCGCCTTGCGTTCGCGCTTGTCTTTCGTCTTCTCAAGCAAGGCGCGGAAAGTCAGCATTTCGCCGAAGACGGAGGCGGTTTCAGCAAGCGTCAGCGGCGTCTGGCACATCAGTGCCCCTTGCCCGCCTGCTAGCACTTGATGCACGCCATGGCCGAGTTCGTGTGCGAGCGTCATCACGTCGCGCGGTTTGCCGAGATAGTTAACCAGAACGTAAGGGTGGGCAGACGGCACGGTCGGATGGGCAAATGCGCCGGGAGCCTTGCCGGGACGCGACGGAGCGTCGATCCACTCTTCTGCAAAGAAACGGCCGGCGATATCGGCCATTTCCGGTGCAAAGGCGCCGTAGGCGGAAAGCACCGTCTCCTTTGCCGTTTCCCACGGGATGACGGCTTTCGGCGTTTCCGGCAGCGGTGCATTGCGGTCCCAGTAATTCAGCTGGTCCATGCCGAGCCACTTTGCCTTCATCGCATAATAGCGGTGCGACAGTCGCGGATAGGCCTCCTGAACGGCTGCGGCCAGCGCATCGACGACCTCGCGCTCGACACGGTTGGCGAGATGCCGGCTGTCGGCGATGTCCTCGAAGCCGCGCCAGCGGTCAGAAATGTCCTTGTCCTTGGCGAGCGTGTTGGTGATCAGCGTAAAGACGCGCAGGTTTTCGCCGAAGGTTTTCGACAGTGCCGCGGCGGCCTTGGCGCGGATGGCCGGATCAGCTTCCTGCAGCAGGTTGAGCGTCACCTCGAGCGGCTGCTTCTCTCCGTCGATATCGAAGCGCAGTTCCGCCATGGTCTCGTCGAACAGGCGGTTGAAGGCAGAGGCCGAAGTCATCGATTTTTCGAGAAACAGCTGTTCCAGCTTGTCGTCCAGCTGAAATGGCTTGTCTTTGCGCAGGTCGACGATCCAGGGCCGGTAATGGCCGGCTGCCGGATCGCGATCCATGCAGGCATCCATCACGGCATCGTCGATGCGGTTGAGTTCCAGCGCGAAGAACAGAAGGTGCGACGAAATATCGGTGAGTTTCGCCTGAGCATCGCCGAAGAATTTGCCGTTGGCCGGATCGGAGGTATCGGAAAAATAGGTGAGGCCGGCAAAGGAGCCGATCTTGCCGAGCAGGTCATCCAATGCCTCGTATTCCTTCAAGGCTTCACCAATGCCGCCGGCGCCGGTTTTCGTGGCGGCTTCGGCCAGCTTGCCTTTCCACTTCTTTTCGAAGGCGAGGGTATCCGCTTCGGATTGCTTCAGGTCGGCTGTGAAGGCCGGTGCATCCTTTGCCGCGTAGAGGTCGGAGAGTTTCCAGACAGGCAGGAGACCAAGCGCGGCATCTGCTGCGCCACCACCTGCGGCGGTTGCGGCATATGCGATTTCAGGCTGCGCGATGGGTTTCGTCATGGACTTTCCTTTCCCTTTTTTGGGCACTCACTTGCGTGCCAGAGGGGTAGCATTTCGACCCCTTTGCCGCCACCCGTCCGTTTTCTGTTCAGACTGTTAAAATGTGAGCTTTTCTCAAAAGGGGATGTTCAAGCCTATCTGGCACAACCTGAAGCATAAGAGCCCGCAAAGGGTGCACGATGAACGTTGCCGGGAGTTCACAAATGTCTGCTCATATCCTTGTCGTCGATGACGATCCCATTCAGCGCCGCCTTCTGAAGAATGCAGTCGAGCGGCAAGGTTATGTCGCGCATCTGGCCGAAAACGGAAAGGTCGCGCTGGATTTTCTCAGTCGCACCAGCGGTGACGTCAATGTCATCGTACTGGACCTGATGATGCCGGAAATGGACGGACTGACCTTCCTCGCCGCATTGCGCGAGATGGGCGTCCAGACCCCGGTCATCGTGCAGACCGGACAGGGCAGTATCGAATATGTCGTTCAGGCGATGCGGGCAGGGGCTTTCGATTTCGTCGTCAAGCCGGTCTCGCCGGAGAGGATCGCCACATCCATCGCCAACGCATTGAAGCTCGATTATCGTGAAGGCAAGGCCAAGGTCGGCCGCCGTCGCGCCGGTGTCGTCGGCTTCAACGACATCGTATCGGCAAGCCCGGACATGCTGCGCGTCATCGATCTGGCGCAGCGCGCGGCTCATTCGAATATCCCCGTCGTGCTCGAGGGTGAATCCGGCGTTGGCAAGGAAATGATTGCTCGCGCCATCCAGTCGGGCAGCGATCGTGCCGGCAAGCCGTTCATCACCGTCAACTGTGGCGCCATCCCTGCCAATCTGGTCGAGAGCATCCTCTTCGGTCACGAAAAGGGCGCGTTTACCGGAGCGACAGAGCGTCACACCGGCAAGTTCGTCGAGGCCGATGGCGGCACGCTTTTCCTGGACGAAATCGGTGATTTGCCGCTTGAAGTTCAGGTGAAACTGCTGCGCGCGGTGCAGTCGGGCGAGATCGAAACGGTCGGTGCCGGTCGCGTCCACAAGGTCAATGTGCGGCTTATTTCGGCGACCAACAAGGACCTGATCGAAGAGGTCCGTGCCGGTCGCTTCCGCGAGGATCTCTATTATCGCCTCAACGTGTTTCCGATCACGATCCCGGCTCTGCGTCGCCGCAAGGAAGACATTCCGCATCTGGTGCGCGTCTTCGCAGAGCGTTTTTCGCTGGAGCAGAAGCTGCCGCAGAACCTCAATGTCAGCGCCGGTGCGCTGGCACTGCTGACGGCTTACGACTGGCCGGGCAATATCCGCCAGCTCGAAAACGCCATCTTCCGGGCCATCGTACTTGCGGAAGGTGACGAGCTTACAGAGCTTGATTTCCCGCAGATTGCAGCCCAGGTGCCGGAATTCCGCACTCCCGAGCTGGTCGCGACTTCCACCACACCAATGTCTGCTCCTTCAGCGGTCCTACGCCCGATCACCGAGGATCTGGGCTTCCCGCAGCCGATGCTGCCGCCTCGCACGACACGGCCGGATCCGCGCGCGCTTCTGGCTGCTGCCTACCCGGCATCGGACAATGTCATCGTCAGTACCGACGACACGGGTGAAGTGAGGAAACTTGCCGATGTGGAAGAGGAACTGATTCGTTTCGCACTGAAGTTCTACCGCGGCCAGATGAGCCAGGTTGCCCGCAAGCTCGGCATCGGTCGCTCGACGCTTTACCGCAAGCTGAAGGATTACGGTATCGATCCGGATGATCCGCTCAAGGAAGCCGCTTGATTAGATAGTGTTAATTTTCAGGCAAGGAAGCGATGGCAATTTCTGTCAATCTCTCTTTAGCACATCATTGACTATAAGAGAGATGCTTGTACATGTGTGGCAGATTTGCCATCGTGTGACCGCAATTGTCAGCCAAATGGGACAACGAGGGACGTTGTCTGCAGGACGGGGATCGCTTTGCCTGATTTGAATGCAAAAGAAATGCCTTCGGGCACAGGCGTTCGTCGCCTCGTCCTAAAGGCCTTTCAATCGCTCACCAGGCGTGCCGCTCAAGGTGCGGCACTTGCTGTCGTTGCTGCTTCCATCTGGTCTGTGCAGGTGTCCGAGGCGGCTGCGGAAAACCGCAGCCTCAAGCTCTACTTCATCCATACGGGCGAAAAAGCCGAGATCACGTTCAAGCGTAACGGCCGCTTCGATCCCAAGGGTCTTCAGCAGATCAACAATTTCCTGCGTGACTGGCGCAAGAACGAGCCGACAAAGATGGACCCGCGTCTTTTCGATCTCGTCTGGGAAGTCTATCGGCGCAGTGGCGCGAAAGATTACATCCACGTCGTCTCTGCCTATCGTTCGCCTACCACCAACGGCATGCTGCGCGGTCGCTCGCGCAATACCGGCGTGGCGAAGAACAGCCAGCACATGCTCGGCAAGGCCATGGATTTCTACATTCCCGGCGTGAAGCTTGCGACGCTGCGTGCGCTCGCGATGCAGATGCAGGTCGGTGGCGTCGGCTTCTATCCGACATCGGGTTCACCTTTCGTGCATCTGGACGTCGGTGGCGTGCGTGCATGGCCGCGTATGTCGCGCCAGGAGCTGGTGCAGATTTTCCCGAAGGGCAATACGCTGCACCTGCCGGCGGATGGCCAGCCGCTGCCGGGTTATGATCAGGCGCTCGCCGATTACAAGAAGCGTGTCGGTTCAAGCTCGATCGAGATCGCATCGACTGCCGGCAGTGCGCCGGCGGCTGAACGCAAGCGTCGTGGTTTCCTCGCAACTCTCTTTGGCGGCGGTGCCGACGAAGAAGAGGATAACGGTGAAAGCAGCACGCCAGCCATCGCGTCGCCGCGGCCGTCTGCGCCTGCAAGCCGGCCGGCTGATGCAGAGGACGAAGCACCTGCCGCCGCTCCGTTGCCGGGTGTGATGGTCGCTTCGGCCCAGCCTCAGCAGGTGCCGCAGCCGGAGAATATCACGGCGCCGGTTCCCGCTTCACGCCCAGCGTTCCGCCAGGACGGCCCAGGTGCACTTGCAACTGCGCTCTATTCGCAGCAGCGTAATCCTGCCCAGGAGGCGCTTGCGCTTCAGGCCGCAGCGGCTGCCAACAGCCGCCCCGAGGGTGAAAGTTTCGAGGACCTGACGAAATATGCCGTTCCTGTGCCGACCCTGCTTGGTTCGCGCGGCGTGAAGGCAGATGGCGATACATCGACGATGATGGCATCGCTCGGCGATGTTCCGCCTTCGCTGCAGGATATGTCGGGCGTACCGCTTCCGGCTCACCGGCCGGCTGTGGCGCAGGTCGCCTCGCTGGTGCCGGCACCGCAAGCGACGGAGCAGGGTAGGGAAGATGAGCAAGCCTTGACGCCTGAACTCGTCGCTGCCCTTTCGCGCAGTGTCGATGATGATCGCAGAGCCGCGGCCGGTATCCGTGCTGTCACCGACGAGGCCGGTGCTACTCCCGCACCCGTGCATTCTCAGGCACGCAAGCCGACGGAAGTTGCAGCACTACCGAAAAAGGTTATCCAGGCTCCTTCCGCTTCCGGTCATTTCGGCGATGGTTTCGATACGCCCAAGTGGGTCGCTGCAGCAGCTTCCGCCGTGCCGACCAAGGGTGGCCGGTCGACGAAGCCTGACTTGGCACCTGCTCCGGGCAACCTGACCAAGGACACGCTGGAGAAATGGGCGCTGGACAACAAGCGCTCGGGTGACGTGGTTTCGATGAAGGCACCACGGGTGGTGACCCGCACGCTGAACAGCGAATATTCGGCAGCCTATGCGAGCGAAGGCTTCAAGCCGGTTGCTGCCGCAGTGAAGATCGATCCCAACCGCTTCAGCGGCTCGAACTGATCCCGTTTTCAAGCTGAACGATGCGCGGGCTGGTGTGCCCGAGCTGAATTCTATTCTCTTCTTCTCGGAATAGACTTTGCGGCCTGCTTTCCAGCGACGATCGCACCCTCGATATATCCAGGGAAAGACGGCGACAATTCCGAACAGGCAAAACGCAGGCGCGGTAAGCCCTCAAGCAAGACTGCTTCCGCATCCGTAGCCTCAAGGTCGGTTATGACGTCGCTATAGGCGCCATCGCTCCAGGCATCATTGACCCAATCGCGAATGCAGACGGAGACCGGCTCGTGGCCGGATCCTCCCAATGCGGCGCCAAGTTCTGCCGTGACGAAGTTCGCCAGTTCTCCCTGCGGTTGCTTGTGCCATTCCGAGGCCAGCGGTCCGCCGAGGAAGACGACGATGCCGAAATAATCGTCATGGCTGGCGTCGCAGGCGTAGATCCCCTGCGGATCGCTCCACATGACCGAGCCGCTCAGTCCCTTGTCGCGCCAGAATGGTGTCCTGTAACCGATCTGCAGCTTGATCGCACAGCCCGGTTCCCATGCCGCTAGCGCCCTTCCGAGTTTAGCGGGAAGCGGCGGAGATATTTCTATTCTTCGCGCCATGACGGGCGGTACGGCAATGATCACATGTCCTGCGGTGAGCGCGCGGCCTTCGACATCCACTTCAACCTCATCTTCCATGATGGTGATAGAGGTGGCGGGGGCGGACAATCTCAGTCTGTCACCGAGGCCTGCGGCCAAACGGTCGGCCAGCGCGTGCATGGTGTCGCCGAGGAACATCTCGAGTTCGGGATAGATATTGGTGATCCGCCGGTCGTTCGAAACGAGATAGGCAAGCGCCACGTCTTCCGGTGCGCGGCACCATAGACCCTTTACCAGTCTTCGAAATGAAGCGGTGACGTCCGAAGACATGTCGGTCTGTCGGTCGATCCATTGCCCCACGGTCAGGCCTGTGAATGCCGGATCGGTGAGATCGACGGACCGCATTCTTTCGCGCAACTGCTCCAGCCCGTCCCATATCGCATCACCTTGCTCGTGCGGAATCGCGGGGCGGTAGGATTGTTCTCCGTCAACGTAGGAAAAAACGGTGTGCGCTCCGTGCCTTTCCGCTGTTTCGAGCAGATGCGTCATATCCCTGCAGAGGAACTGGCCGCCGGTGTCTATGCGAGTGCCATTCGACAGATATTCCGATTCCACCCGGCCGCCGACGCGGTTGCGGGCCTCGACCACGATGACATCGAGGCCAGCCGCCATCAGGTCCGTGGCCGCGGTGAGGCCCGTAAAGCCTGCGCCGATAACGATGACGTCGTGATCTGCCATGGGAAACTCACGCAAAGGGAGATTGGCTGTATCAGGCGCAAAAGAAAAAGCCCGCCTTGAAGGGCGGGCTTTGAAAAGCGGATCAGGCGGCTTCTTCCTCTTCGGTACCCGCGCCCGGGATCATGCCGAGTGCGCTGAGGTAGGTGTCGAGGATCAGGTCCTCTTCCATGCGCTCCTGGTCGTCCTTCTTGCGAAGGGCGATGACCTTTTTCATGATCTTGGTGTCGTAACCCATCGACTTTGCTTCGCCATAGACGTCCTTGATGTCGTCGGCGATCGTCTTCTTTTCTTCTTCAAGTCGTTCAATGCGCTCTACAAAAGCGCGGAGCTGGTCGCGGGCGACGCCATGAGCATCAGACATTGGTGTCTCCTGATAATGGAAATCTCTATTGGATAGTGGTCAAGTGCCGAAAAGCAGGCGCAAGGTCAAGCCTAATCAATCGCCATTGCCAATTAGCCATGCGGCGGCTTGTTGATCTCGAATGCGGCTTTTTGAGCGTCGCTTGCTTCCATCTGGTGAAGGTTCTTCCAGTCTTCATAGGGCATGCCGTAGACGATTTCGCGGGAAGCCTCTTTTGAAAGATCCAGTCCTGCCTCGATCGCTGCATCGCGATACCAGTTGGACAGACAGTTTCGGCAAAAGCCTGCCAGATTCATCATGTCGATATTCTGGACGTCGCTCCGTTCACGCAGATGCTGGACGAGCCGGCGAAATGCTGCCGCTTCAAGCTCAGTCTGTTGTTCCTTGCTGAGTTCGGTCATGGGAACGTCTCCTGACTGCTGTCGTCACACGGCGGGGTAGGGGCCGGTACGCGACGGGAAAATCCTGTATTCATGCAATTTGGGGTCTGCGTTGAGCGAGGTAAAGATCGGCGCCAGTCTCTTCGCCCAGGCATCCATGCCTGCATCATCGCCGATCAGGTCCTGCCTTACTTCCAGAAGCGTGTGCGGAATGCCGGGGATCATGCAGTGGCGATACATCGTGTCGCCCTTCAATGCACCGTCATAAGGCTCGTTATCGCCAACGACGATATCGCCCGGTTCACGCAGCATGGACAGAAGCGGCAAAACTGGCCTGTCATCGCTGTCCCATAACACTGCTGCATGCCAGGGCCTTGCGAAATCCTTCCAGTAGGGAGTGAAGGAATGTATTGAAAGCACCAGAGGCGCCCGGCCGGATGTCGAGGCCTTGGCTATCGTCTGTTCGACGGCACGGTGATAAGGCCGGTGGTAGGTGTCGAGGCGGGCTTGCCATTCTTCATCGGTAATCGGGTGATTGCCGGGAACGATCGCGCCGTCGGAAATCTTCATGATCAGGGTCGGATCGTCCTCACCACGGTTCGGATCGATCAGCAGGCGCGAGAAGCAACCGAGCACTGCCGGCACGCCGAGCATGGCGGCAAGCCTGCGTATCAGGCCCTCGACGCCGATATCGAAAGCGATGTGCCTGAGAAAGGCGCTGTCGGGAAGGCCTAGGCTGCCATATTTCGAAGGAAGGCGGTTCATGGCGTGATCTGCGAGAAGCACCATGCCTGTGTCATAGTTGCCGTCTATGATTTCGAACGATTGGAAATTCTGCATGCTCACGTACATTTCAAACGATTATGTTGTGAGTTTGGTGATCGCATGACAGCCGTTTTGGCGCAAGAGAGGCGGCCTGTGCTTGTCAAAAAGCAAGCCCGTGCAGGGGGATGAAACAAATTTAAGCAAGCGTAGCGGCAGGGCGACGCAATCAACCACAGCTTCGTTGACTTTCTGCCCGTTGCGCGCGAGAAAGTGCCTCCACGATAACCATGGAGACCTGACGGAAACCGTGCCGATAAAATCGATTAAAATCTATCTTCGTTCGCTCCTTTCCGTTCCGGCGGGTGCTTTTGCTTTTTGCGCAGGCGCTCCGCTTCTCATGGCTTCTCCGGCTCATGCAGATTTCCGTGTGTGTAACGGCACGCAGAATCTTGTCGGGGTGGCAATCGGTTATCGTGCCCAGGATGGTTGGAATACCGAGGGATGGTGGCAGGTTCCTGCTTCCACCTGCGCTACTCTGATCGAAGGGGAACTGCAGTCACGATACTATTATCTTTATGCCGAGGATGCCGCCCGCGGAGGGCGGTGGACCGGAGATATCAATATGTGCGTCGCCGAGAATGAATTCAAAATTGTCGGCGTCAATGATTGTTTCACCCGTGGCCACCAGCGCATGGGTTTCAAAGAGTATGATACGGGTCGTCAGGGAAGCTGGATGGTCCAGCTGTCCGACACGCCCGGTACGCAAGAAGGCCAGAATTGATGAGGCGTAACCGCAAAGTAAAGATCCTTGCCACGCTCGGTCCGGCATCGTCGGAAGAGGCAATGATCCAGAAGCTCCACGAAGCAGGCGCTGACCTCTTCCGTATCAACATGAGCCATGCCAGCCATGAGATGATGCGTACCCTGATCGAGCGCATCCGCTCGGTCGAGAAGAAGTCGGGTCGCCCGATCGGTATTCTCTGTGACCTGCAGGGACCGAAGCTTCGCGTCGGCAAATTTGCCAACACCAAGGTAACCCTGACCCCGGGTCAGACATTCACGCTCGACAACAACGAAGCGCCGGGTGACGAAAACCGCGTCTATCTTCCGCATCCGGAAATCCTTGAAGCCGTCAAGGCTGGCGATCGCCTGCTGATTGATGACGGCAAGCTGGCGCTGAAGGCTGTCGAAGCCGATGGTAAGAAGATCGTCTGCACCGTTGTTGCCGGCACCAGCATTTCCGACCGTAAGGGCGTCAGCCTGCCCGACACGATCCTCACCGTCGGCGTTCTGACCGACAAGGACCGCGCCGACCTCGATGCCGTTCTCGCCACCGAGGACGCCGACTGGGTTGCTCTGTCCTTCGTGCAGCGTCCGGAAGATCTGGCGGAAGTCCGCAAGATCGCGCGCGGCCGCGTCGGCATCATGTCGAAGATCGAAAAGCCGCAGGCTATCGAGCGCATCGACGAAATCATCGAGCTTTCCGATGCCGTCATGGTTGCCCGTGGTGACCTTGGCGTGGAAATGCCGATCGAAATGGTTCCCGGTATCCAGAAGCAGCTGACCCGCGCCTGCCGCCGTGCAGGCAAGCCAGTCGTGGTTGCCACCCAGATGCTGGAATCGATGATTACGGCTCCGGTTCCGACCCGTGCGGAAGTTTCCGACGTGTCGATCGCCGTCTTCGAAGGCGCCGATGCCGTCATGCTGTCGGCTGAGTCCGCTTCCGGCCAGTATCCGGTCGAAGCCGTCTCGATGATGGCCTCCATCGCCCGTCAGGTCGAACAGGATCCGCTTTATCCGAGCATCATCTACGCACAGCGCGCTACGCCGGAAGCCACCGGCTCCGACGCGATCTCGCTTGCTGCCCGCCAGATTGCCGAAACGCTCAAGGCTGCTGCAATCGTCACCTACACGCAGTCCGGCACGACCGGCCTTCGCGCTTCGCGCGAACGTCCGAACGTTCCGATCCTGGCGCTCTCCCCGAGCGTCAAGACGGCTCGCCGTCTTGCCGTCTGCTGGGGTCTGCACTGCGTCGTCACCGAGGATGCAAGCGATCTGGAAGACATGGTGAACCGCGCTGCGCGCATCACCGTCTCGGAAGAGTTCGGCAAGCCCGGCGACCGGGTCATCATCTCGGCCGGCGTTCCGCTTGGCACGCCCGGTTCGACCAACATGCTGCGCATCGCCTATATCGGTGCTGACGGTCAGACCGGCGCATAATCGGACTGACACAATTTGCAATTACCAGACGGCCGGAGCAATCCGGCCGTTTGTCGTTTTGGAATGGGCATGTCCGTGAAGACACAATCATCTCCTTCGATCCCGGTGATCGAAACTGACCGGCTCAGGCTGCGGGCGCCGAACATGGCGGACTGGTCGCTCTATGCGGTGTTCATGGCGTCGGATCGAGCCGCGCATATGGGCGGCCCTTTTACGAAGGCCGCTGCCTGGGGCATGTTCTGCCATGATGTGGCGCAGTGGCGCCTTATGGGCCATGGTTCGCTGATGATCGATAAGCGTGTCGATGGAACCTGCATTGGTCAGGTCGGCATCAATGCCGGCCCGTTATTTCCCGAACATGAGCTGGGCTGGCTCCTCTACCCCGGCTTTGAGGGGCAAGGTTATGCTCTTGAGGCTGCGGCCGCATTGCGAAACTGGGGCTTCAATGTGCTCGGACTGAAGACGCTGGTCAGCTACATTCATTGTGATAACGACAAATCCCGCCGGTTGGCCGAAAGGCTCGGCGCATTGCTGGACGAGACTGCCGAGCGGCATGATCCGGAGGATGTCGTCTACAGGCACGTCGTTGTGCCGACGTAATCCTCCAGCTCATATCTTTTCAATCATCATTCCTGTTGCAGGTTGATCCGTAATTCCCGACTGGGTCAGTCGCGCCTCCGCCATATGTGCCAATGCCTGCAAGTCGCGGTCCATGCCGGCGATCTTCTCGATTGCGGCGATCGCCACGTCGGGCACGACATAATCCGGCTTGTGGCCGAGGCCATGGATCTTCACCAGTTCTGAACCGGCTATATCGCGCGCAAGCCCTTGGGAATGGATCTCTTCAAGCACGATCGGGTCGCTGTCGCCGGTTATGACGATGGTTGGTGCCGTAATCTCTTTATAACGTGGTGAGATGCGCGTGACGTAGTCGTGGAGATTGGCGACATCGACCGCGTTGTTGCGAAAGTTTTCCGGCCGCAGCACGAGTGCCGGGGCGCCTTCCTCGACATAGCGGTCACGCCGGCGGTTGGGGCTGAAGACGGACCTCGTTGCGCCATCCAGCAGAACGAGGCCTGCGGGCAGGCTGATGAGACGGGTGAACCAGAAGCCCAGATAGGGAGCGGCCGAAATCTTGTAGTACCAGTCCACGCCACCCGGCCAGGGATGGGTTGCCGGTGCTAGAAACAGCAATCCGGCCGTCTTTTCGGGATGGAAGACGGCAAAGCTTGCAGTAATCGCCCCGCCAAAGGAGTGGCCGACGATGATGGCGCGCTCCATGCCCTTCATATTCATCACGCGGCTGATGGCTGCCGCCTGTCCGTCTGGAAAGCCATTCTCCCGCGTTCCTCGCTCCGAATAGCCATGTCCGGGCCTGTCGATGAAGAGAAGCTCCGCACAGCCTTCCAGGTGCTTGCGGAAGGCCGTTTCCTGGTCCCGCAGGTTGCCGCTTGCTCCATGGATGAAGACGATCGGGGGCAGGGCGGGATTTGGCGGTGCAGGAATATGCAGGGCGTTGATCCTGTATCCGCCGACATCGATCAGCTCGCCATGGCGCGGAAACCGCCGCTCGATCTGGCGGCTTTTCCAGGCGGTGAAGCTGAAGGCAGCGGCCACAAGAATGGCTACAAGGGCAAGCGGCAGAATCATTGGAGAGCGACCAGGGAAAGGCTCACGTCCGGTTCCCGGCGATCTTTTCCGAGAGTTTCGAGACGGCTTCCTGTGCCTCCCGATCTGCCGGATAGACGTTGAGATAGCGCTCCCAAGCCTTCAGCGCCATGTCGTCGTCACCGGCTTCCGTCAGTATTCCCGCTAGGCCGGCAAGAGCGCCGAAGTGGCGCGGTTCGCGCTTCAAGACTTCGGCAATATCGGCCATCGCCTTGCGCTGATCGCCCATCGTGTAGTGAAGTGTAGCACGCCTGTTCCAGCCCTCTGTGAAGGCAGGATCTAGAAGGGTGACACGGTCTAGGAAGTCCAGCGCGGCGGCGTTCTTCTTTTCCTTGATCGCGTCTTCGGACCACTGCATCAGAAGGTTGACCGTGGCGCTGCCGGAATCGTTCATCTCGGCAATGACCTGGCTGGCAATGCCCTTGGCTTTTTCCGGATCGCGTTCGCGCTTCAGCTCCTCGAACAATATGTCGAGCGGCTTTGCGGTTGCGGTCGTGGGGCCCGCTGGTTCTACTGCGGGAGCGGGCGGTTGTGGAACCGTTTGCGAAGGAGGGGCGGCTTGAGGCGCCTGTGCATGAGCGACAGGGGCGAGAGCGGCCAAGGCCAGAATAGGGGTGCTCAAAAGCAAATAGCGCATCCGGATAAGTTAATCCGGATGCGCCGAAGGTCAAAGCCGAATTGTCGCGCTATCGACAATTTGATTGCCGGCGAGAAACTCGCCTGCAGCAATCAGCCCTGGCGGGCCTTGAAGCGCGGGTTCTGCTTGTTGATGATGTAGATGCGGCCCTTACGGCGAACCAGACGGTTGTCGCGGTGACGAGCCTTCAGCGCCTTAAGCGAGTTCTTGATCTTCATTGTACTGGTCCAGCAGTCTGTGGGCTCATAGAGCCGCTTGTCTCTAACAATCGAAAGCGCGCCGCCTAGTCCCTGGAGATAGGGGCGCGCCTCAGGTTGGGGTGCAGATAACCCGAGGCTTTCTCCATGTCAACCTTGTGACGAGGTTTTCCGGCCTTTCAATTCGGTGATATGGCCCATTTTACGGCCCGGACGGGCTTCCGTCTTGCCGTAAAGATGGACAAGCACATCCTTGCTTGCCAGCCATTGCGGCAGTGCCAGAATGTCGTCGCCGATCAGGTTGGTCATCACGCAATCGGAATGGCGGTCAGGATCGCCAAGTGCGAAACCGGCAACTGCGCGCATATGCTGCTCGAATTGCGAGATCACGCAGGCAGCTTCCGTCCAGTGGCCGGAATTGTGGACGCGCGGGGCGATCTCGTTGGCAATCAGCGTGCCATCCGCCATGGCGAAGAATTCCATGCCGATAACGCCGACGTAATCGAGTGCTGCGAGCAGCTTTTCGGCCGCAGCACGGGCGGTTGCCGCCGTCTCGGCCGGGATGTTTGCCGGCAGGGTCGACGTATGCAGTATGCCGTTGCGATGGACATTCTCTGCCGGGTCGTAGCACCGAATCGTGCCGTCCTTGGCGCGCGCGGCGATGATCGAGATTTCGCGCTCGAAGGGAACGAAGCTTTCGAGAATCAGGGGCACGGAGCCGAGCGCTTCGTACGCGCCTGCGGGTGAGTCGTCGGTTGAGCGGAAAACGCGCTGGCCCTTGCCGTCGTAACCCATGCGACAGGTCTTCAGCACGCCCTGGCCGCCGAAATCTGCAAGCGCTGCCTCAAGCTCCTGCTGGCTGTCGACTGCATGGAAGCGCGCCGTCTCGATGCCGCAGCTGTTGAGGAAGCGTTTTTCCGTCAGTCTGTCCTGTGCGACTTCGAGCGCCTTGGACGGCGGGTAGACGGGAACGGAGCGCTCAAGGGCTTGCGCTGCCGAAACCGGTACGTTCTCGAATTCGTAGGTGACGATATCGCAGCGCCTGGCCAGCTCCGCGAGGGCCTCGGGGTCGTCATAGGCAGCGGTGATCTGCTCGTTGGCGACCTGCGCTGCGGGACAATCTGCCTGCGGTTCCAGAATGATGATGGTGAGGTTCAGCCTTGCGGCTGCCATTGCCAGCATGCGGCCGAGTTGGCCGCCGCCGATAATGCCGATCGTCTGGGCCTTCATGCTTCGTCCATCGGGTATTCGGCGACTGCGGCACTCTGGCGGGCGCGCCATTCGTCCAAACGATAGGCGATGTCCTCGTCGGAGAGGGCAAGCACGGCGGCTGCAAGCAGGGCCGCATTGACCGCACCGGCGCGACCGATGGCGAGTGTGCCGACGGGAATGCCGGCCGGCATCTGCACGATAGAGAGAAGGCTGTCCTGGCCGGAAAGCGCCTTGGACTGGACCGGAACGCCGAAGACTGGCAGCGGCGTCATAGAGGCAGCCATGCCGGGCAGGTGGGCAGCGCCGCCGGCACCGGCGATGATGACCTGAAAGCCTTCGTCGCGCGCGCCCTTGGCGAAATTGAACAGGCGTTCGGGCGTCCGGTGTGCTGAAATGATGCGTGCCTCGTAGTCGATTTCGAGGGCATCGAGGGTTTCGGCAGCGTTCTTCATGGTCTCCCAGTCGGACTGGCTTCCCATGATGATGGCGACGGGCGGTGTCTCGGCCATTTGAGCGTTCCTAGGCAATGATGTCGGGCAGGATCTGATCTTCGATCTGGGTCATCTTGTCTTTTATGGCGAGCTTTTTCTTCTTCATCCGCTGCACGCGCAGCGCATCACAGCCCACCTTTATCATGGCGTTGATCGCGGCGTCGTAGTCTTCGTGCTCCTGCCGGAGTTTTGCCAGCGCCAGCCGGTTGTCCGCCTGTTCCTGATCGGCCATGTCTTAAAGTCCCCATATCGATCCGGGCTTGTGACCCGGCCCAGCTTAATGCGCAAGCTCCTATCACCAAACCGCGTTAACGGGAAGTTCGCCAACGTCACGAATTTGCCGCGCTCTTGTCACGAAAACACCTTCGACAAACAGCTCAGATCGTGTCACACTTCCGTCGTAAACCTGAAGCTTCGGCCGATGGAGTGGCCGG
This sequence comes from Aliirhizobium wenxiniae, assembly GCF_014201355.1. Classification (GTDB taxonomy): domain Bacteria; phylum Pseudomonadota; class Alphaproteobacteria; order Rhizobiales; family Rhizobiaceae; genus Neorhizobium; species Neorhizobium wenxiniae. Next base: position 1,229,290 of record NZ_JACHEG010000001.1, on the reverse strand, counting down.
AGCAGGCAATAGGGAAGGACATGCCACATGACCATCCAGGCTCATATAGCATCGCTTGAAAAGAAGCACGGCGATCTCGAGGAGGAGCTCCAGGCGATTCTTTCGTCTCCTTCGTCTGACGATCGGGAAATCGCCGACCTGAAGCGTCGTAAGCTGCGTATCAAAGACCAAATGCAGCGCCTCAGGGCGTCTACACGCCACTAAGGCAAGCTAAGAGAGCCATAGCCGCGGATCTCGATTTGGATATGATCCGATAGCGGCACAAAACCCAATCTTCTGTTCTGGTCGTGGTTCATGCGGGCTGCGGCCAGAATTGTTTCCGGAGTTCGGTTTTCCCGATATTGCCGCTTCCCCGTTTTCAGAACGGCAGGCCATCCCAAAGCAGTTTGACGCCGGCAAGGAGGGCAAGGCCGTAGGTCATCGGATAGAATGTCTCTGCCTTGAGATGCTTGACGACGGCCGCTCCCATTATGGTCGAGACGAGTGCCACGGGCAGAAGCGTTGCCGACAGGCTCAGGTTCTGAGTATCCAGCGCGCCGAGGAAGAAATAGGGAATGACCTTTACCGCATTGACGATGGCGAAGAAGCGAATGCTCGCACCCGTGTAGTTTTTCGGGTCAAGCTGCATCGGCAGGACGTAGATCTGGAACGGCGGGCCGCCGGCATGGGCGACGAAGCTGGCATAACCGGACAGCGATCCCCAGAATGTTGCGGCCACCGGACGATGCGGGAGAGGGGCTGCGATTTCGCCCCGGCGCCCATAGACCTGCCAGAAATAGCGTGCGGCGAAGAGAATGGTTGCAGAAGCGATCACCACTTTCAGCGCATCGTCGGAGACATAGGCAGAGGTTGCCCAACCGAGGGCAATTCCGATTACGCCGCCGGGCATGATCATCAGCAATGTCTTAGGGTCATTGTATTTGCGCCAGGACCAGAGCGCGACAGCATCCATCAGAATAAGGATCGGCAGGAAAATCGCCGCTGCCTGCACAGGTTCGACAGCGAGCGACATGATCGGTACGCCCATCAGGCCGATCGCGCCGCCGATGCCGCCTTTCGACAGGCCGACAAGCATGACTGCCGGAATTGCGGCGAGGAAGAACGACAGGCTGGGAAAATCTATCATCGGCGGTTACTGTCGAGGGTGTTGATCCTGCAATCCGTCCGGTCTATCGAATTGGCCGAATAAAACCAGAGCGGAACGTGCCGAAGCGGTACGTCTTCGCTTCGAGGCGAGAATGATCGGATAAGAACATGACAGAACCGGACAACCGCTGCCGCATCGTGCTGATCGTACCGGATGATGCCGATGCCGATCACCAGGCCAAACTTCTGACAGAGGCCATGTCGGGTGGCGATGTCGCATCCGTGATCGTGCCGCAATACGGGCTCGACGATCAGGCATTCCAGAAGCGGGCGGAAGTGCTGGTCCAGATCATCCAGAATGCCGGAGCCGCCGCCATTATTGCCGGTGACAGCCGGGTTGCCGGTCGCGCCAAGGCTGATGGCCTTCACATGTCGGGTTCGCTTGAGGAATTGGGCGAGACGATCGAAAAGTTCACGCCGAAGATGATCGTTGGCGCCGGCGGTGCGGCGGAACGGCATGCTGCGCTTGAGATCGGCGAATTGCGGCCGGACTATATTTTCTTCGGCCGTTTCGATGGCGACATCAAGCCAGAAGCGCATCCTAAAAACATGGCGCTTGCCGAATGGTGGGCGTCGATGATCGAGATCCCCTGCATTGCCATGGGCGGTAACGATGCCGAATCGGTGGTTGCCGTTGCCGAGAGCAGAGCCGAATTCGTGGCGTTGCGCGATGCCGTTTTTGCCAGTGGCGATGGCCCCGCTGCAGCCGTTGCCAGGGCCAATGCGTTGCTGGACGAAAAAGCGCCACGGTTTGAGGGTTGATGGTCGCATGCCATCGACGAAAAAACTGTATCGCAATCCGGTCAAAGCCTTCACTGCACTGCTCATTTCTGTGGCTGCGGTCACATCTGTGCATGCCCAGTCCAATCAGGCCGTGACCCGGCCGGTGGGGCCAGACGCAGGTAAGATGGAGCGGCAGCAGCAGCCGGATGGCTTGGTGCCGTCGGGCGGCGTCGAGCTTTACAGGCGAATGGGGGCTGCATTGCCAGCACCGCCTGAGGAGAAAAAATATAGCGGCAAGGTCGATGAGGCTTATGGCGCCTATCAGCGCGGCATGTATGTCGAGGCGATGAAGCTTGCGCTTGAACGGGCGCAGCAGGGTGATGCAGCGGCGCAGACATTGGTTGCGGAGATGATGACGAAGGGGCAGGGGATCGCGCGCGATCCCAAGGGCGCTGCCTTCTGGTATGGTCAGGCCGCCGAAGGAGGCGATGCCGCAGCAATGTTCCAGTATGCGCTGCTGTTGATGACGGGACGCGACGTTCCGGGCGACAAGAAGAAGGCCGATGATTTCATGCGCCGCGCGGCGGAAGCCGGCAATTCGGCGGCCCAGTTCAACTGGGGCCAGATCCTGATTTCCGACAATCCCGGCGAAAAAGGAATGCAACTGGCACTGCCGTTTTATGAAAAATCCGCCAGCCAGGGTGTCGCCGATGCGCAATATGCGGTCGCCCAGCTCTACATGGCGCTTCGCGAAGTTGGACCGACCAAGAAGGCACAGGCGCGTGACTGGATGCTGCGTGCCGCCAAGGCAGGCTATGACACCGCCCAGCTGGATATGGGCATCTGGTATGTAAACGGCGTCGGCGGCGAGCGGGACTACGACAAGGGGTTCGAGTGGCTGAGGATTGCCGCGATGCGCGGCAATGTGGTCGCCCAAAACAAGCTTGCCTATCTCTACATCAATGCGCTCGGCACGCGACCCAACCCCGTGGAAGCCGCCAAGTGGTACGTGCTCTCCCGGCGCGCCGGCTTGCAGGATGCCGGGCTTGAGGATTTCTATCTCGGCATTAACGAAGACCAGCAGAAGCAGGCGATCGATGCCGCCAACAAGTTCCGGCGGAATTAGCCCTGTAGCGCCTGCAATGCAAAGAGCGCGCCGCGGATGATGAAGCCGTGGGCCACGGCCAGCGCCAGAATAACAAACAGCCAGATGGCGGTGTAAAGACCGGGTCGATCAAGCGCCTTGGGATTGATCGACGGCGACACGACAAAGACGGCGACCGCAAACAGCATCGCGCCGGGCAGCAGGAAAAGAGCGATCGTCGGGCGCGCGAAATTATCCGGATTTCCGGAGAAGTCGAAGTGGATCGGCAGCATAGTCTCGGCCGGCAGTGCGGCCCATAAGCCCAGCGACAAAAAGGTCATGGTGATGAGCATGCCGAGGCTGATAAAAAGTGGGATGGGCATACGCATCGGGCTGTCTCCTGTATGAGGTCTGCCCTCCTTTCGCAGGCCGGAGCGCGAATGACAACACTGCCGTGCGACCGCATGACTTGAATTTACCGGCAATTTGTGGTCTTGAAGCCGCCCAATCAACAAAATCAGTATCGCCCGCTCTCCCGGTCATCCGGATTCCGGGGCTCAAGGATTCCGAAATGGCCCGTTCAGCGCTTCTCAATGTCATGGTGCAGGCTGCCTTGAAGGCAGGCAAATCGCTTACCAGAGATTTTGGTGAGGTGCAGAATCTGCAGGTTTCCGTGAAGGGACCGAGCGACTTCGTTTCGCAGGCCGACCTGAAAGCTGAAAAGATCGTCCGTGACGAGCTGATGAAGGCTCGCCCGACTTATGGCTTCCTCGGTGAAGAGGGTGGCGAAGAGAAGGGCACCGATGGCGCGCATCGCTGGATCGTCGATCCGCTCGATGGCACGACCAACTTCCTGCACGGCATTCCGCAGTTTGCAGTTTCGATCGCGCTCGAGCGCAATGGCGAAATCGTTGGCGGCGTGATCTTCAATCCGGCCACCGATGAACTTTACACCGCCGAAAAGGGCGGTGGCGCGTTCCTCAACGATCGTCGTATCCGTGTCGCAGCCCGCCGCGTGCTTTCCGATTGCGTCATCGGTTGCGGTGTGCCGCATCTCGGCCGCGGCAACCATGGCAAGTTCCTCGTTGAACTGCGCCATGTGATGGGTGAAGTTGCAGGCGTTCGCCGTGCCGGTGCGGCTGCTCTCGATCTTGCTTATGTCGCTGCCGGTCGTCTCGACGGTTTTTGGGAAGCGGAGCTTTCTCCGTGGGATATGGCTGCCGGCCTGCTGCTCATTCGCGAAGCCGGCGGCTTCGTTTCCGACATGAAGGGCGCACAGAACATGTTCGAGGCCCGCAATGTGATCGCTGGTAACGAACTGATCCGTAATGCACTGGTCGAAGTCGTCAACCGTCCGGTGCCGAGCCGCTGAGGCAATCAGGGAATTCAGCGCGCTCTAATGGATAGCGCACTGTTTTCCAATGCTTGCGCACTTCAATTCGTCGCATTTTTACACTAGCCTCCGCTCAATTTAGCGGAGTCGAGGCGTATTATGGCGAATGCGACAGTGGATGATCTGGACGAGTCGGAAACCGGCCGCGGCGGCTATAAACACAAACTCTCCAATCCTGCGTCGTTCCTCTGGACGATGCTCATCTTTCTCGCGCTTGTCGGTTTCGTGGCGTCGATCCTCTATCGGCAGGCGGCGCATGCGTTCCAGACCAATCCGGGCCTGAACGGGCTTATTCTCGGTGTTCTGGCGATCGGCATCCTGCTCGTCTTCGTGCAGGTGATCAGCCTTGCGCGCGAGGTCGGCTGGTTCAATTCCTTCCGGGCTGCCGGCGGCAACGCCGACAAGGTGGGCCGCGAACCGCGCCTGCTTGCCCCGATGCGTACCCTGATCGGTCGCCGCCGCAAGGTTCAGCTATCGACCGTCGCCTATCGCTCCATCCTCGATTCGATCGGCACGCGACTGGACGAATCGCGCGATACTTCGCGCTATCTCATAGGCCTTCTGGTTTTCCTTGGCCTGCTTGGCACGTTCTGGGGGCTGATTGAAACGATCGGCTCGATCAGCGACGTCATCGGCGCGCTTGATCCCTCGTCGGGCGGCTCGAACGACATTCTCAGCGCAATCAAGAGCGGATTGGCACAGCCGCTTGCCGGTATGGGTACGGCGTTTTCGTCCTCGCTGCTCGGCCTTTCCGGTTCGCTGATTCTCGGCTTTCTCGATCTGCAGGCCGGACGCGCGCAGAACCGCTTCTATACTGAACTCGAAAACTGGCTCTCTTCGGTAACCGACGTCGGTTACGACGGGCCGATAGCCAATGGTGACAACGGCGCCGCAGACGAACTCAAGGCTTTGACGACCGAGTTGCGCAAGCTTACCGCTGCCCAGGCCAAGGCCGGGCGTGATGGTGTCGAAAACGAGCGCTCTATGGCCGCCATGGCCAATCTGGCGGAAGGCATCCAGGGACTTGTGAAAAACATGCGCAACGAGCAGCAGATGCTGCGCGACTGGATCGAAGCTCAGCAGGAAGAATCAAAGGCCATGCGCCGCACGCTCGACAGGCTTTCCGACAAGATCGGGGGGAAATAAGCGATGGCGCTCGCCAAGAACCGCCGTCGCGAACGCACAGTCGATTTCTGGCCGGGCTTCGTGGATGCGCTTTCCACGCTTCTCATGGCGATCATGTTTCTGCTGACGGTCTTCGTGCTGGCGCAGTTTCTGCTCAGCCGCGAGATCACCGGTCGTGACGAAGTGTTGAACCGCCTAAACAGCCAGATCGCAGAGCTGACAAACTTGCTGGCGCTGGAAAAGAGCGGCAATCAGGATCTCGAAGATCAGCTTGCCAACCTGCAGTCCTCATTGGCTGCAGTGGAAAGCGATCGCTCGCGTCTGCAGCAGCTTTTGAATGACGGCGCCGGAAGCAGTGCGGCGGCCAATGCCAAGGTCGGAGAGCTGACCAGTGAGTTGAGCAACCAGCAGCAGATCAGCCAGCGCGCGGCAAGCCAGATCGAGCTCCTCAACCAGCAGATCGCAGCATTGCGCGCACAGATAGCAGCGGTGGAGCAAGCACTTCAGGCTTCGGAAGCTAAGGATGCGACCTCGCAGGCGCAGATCTCGGATCTCGGCCGCCGTTTGAATGTTGCGCTCGCTGCCCGCGTGCAGGAACTTAATCGCTATCGCTCCGACTTCTTTGGCCGGTTGCGTGAAATCCTCTCGGATCGCGAAAATATCCGTATCGTTGGCGACCGTTTCGTCTTTCAGTCGGAGGTTCTCTTCCCGGTCGGCGCCAGCGAGCTGGACGATGCCGGGCGGGGCGAAATGGACAAGCTGGCGATGGCACTGCTCGAGCTTGCCAAGGAAATCCCGGCGGAAATCAACTGGGTACTCAGGGTTGACGGCCATACCGATAATTCGCCGCTCTCCGGTGCTGGGCGTTATCGCGACAACTGGGAGCTTTCATCCGCCCGCGCAACTTCGGTTGTGAAGTATCTGATTTCGAAGGGTGTTCCTGCCAACCGGCTTGTCGCTGCCGGCTTCGGCGAATTCCAGCCGATCGCTCCGGGCGATACGCCAGAAGCCAAGTCTCAGAACCGCCGTATCGAATTGAAGCTGACGGAACGCTGATCGATGGTTGCGCAAAAACGGGATCTCAACGCCCTGATCAAGGCGGTGGCGGACACGCCACGCCGCGACAATAGCACCTACCATCAGGCGATTGCCGAGGCGCGCGAAATGTTCGATCAGGCCGAAGCAGCACTTGGCGGACCGGTCAGGATGAAGACCAAGACCAAGCTGAAGCCGAACGGCAAATATGTCGTGAAATGGGTTTTCGAGCGGGCCGAATGAGGCCCGTCCTCAGGCCGTGTAGTGGCCTGAGGTGAAGCCGAGACGCTCCAGTCCGCGCCGCACTTCAGGCGCCTTCATAAACAGGCTCCACAAAAGGCCGGAGCGATGGTTCTCGATCATGGCAATGAGCGGCCCCTGGTCGATGGCGATATAGGTCGGCGCGAGCCAGTCTATTGCCGGGGCAAAGGCGTCGACGAAACCGAACGAACCGAACAGCTTTCCATCCTCGTAACGGATCATGGCGCGCAGCGCCTCTTCTGCCTCCTTCGGCAGGAAAGGGAAGCTCGACAGTGCCGCGGTTGGGGCGATGGCGCCCGTGTCCGACGTCGGAGAATTGGCGTTGTAGCCGTTCGGCGCTTCCGAAGCCGTCAGGCCCCAGACGTCATATTGCTTGTAGGCCGGGATGCTGAGGCAATATTCCCGGTTGATCTTCGTATGCGCCACGGCCTGCTGCCAATAATCGGCATAGCGGTCCGACAGGCCGCGCGGATCAAGCACGCAGAAGGAATATTGGGAGAGGAACAGCGGGCCGCCAAGAGGCTCACCGAGTGGAAGTTCGGTGCCGAAATAGCTTTCGCCGTTCTTCATCTCGCCGGAGCGCGCCCAGCCCGTATGATAGCTCTCAGGCTTTATCGGATGCGTGTCCGATCCTGCGGCCAGAACATAGGCCGTAAGCGCCTCGTTCCAGCCCTTGATCGGCAGGTTCATTGTCCAGTTGTGGAGCGGGCTCCAGTGCCAGTAGAGCGGACCATCGTCCTTGCCGCGGGTGAACCAGTCCCATTCGACTTCGTCAAACAGCCGCGTAACATTGGCCCGCAAAGCCTGCTCGGCTTCGGATGTGCCGGTGAAATACTCCCTGGCGCAGATCAGCCCCTGAAACAGGAGGGTGGTTTCAACAAGATCGCCGGCATCGTCATATTGGGAGAACTGGACGGTCTCGCTGGTGGCGCCATCGATCATGTGTGGGAATGCGCCGTGATAACGGGTTGCGAGGTTCAGCCGGTCGAGGATGAGGCTGATCCGCTCCAGTGCTTCGGCGCGGGTGATCCATTGCCGCTCTGCCGCGACCAGGATCGCCATCAGCCCGAAGCCGGTGCCGCTGATGGAGATCATGTTGGTGGCAATCGCGCCGTTTACCCAGCGCTTGTCGTAGGTGAGCTTGCTATCTGCATGCGCGCCATCCCAGAAATACAGGAAGGTCTGGTACTGAACACTGTCCAGCAATTGCTCGAGCGGGGCATTCGGGTCCAGTGGCTCGACAATCATGCAGTCTCAATCCTGTTTATCGGTCAGATAGCGCTTGCGCTGCGCTGTTCCAGATCATGGAACTGCAGGCGCGCCAGCTTGGCGTAAAGTCCACCCTTGGCGACGAGGCTTTGGTGGGTTCCTTCCTCGACGACACGACCTTCTTCCAATACCAGAATTCTATCAGCCTTGAGGACGGTTGCCAGGCGATGTGCGATGACGAGCGTCGTACGGTTTTCCATTAGCCCATCAAGCGCTCGCTGAACCAGCGTTTCGCTTTCGGCATCGAGCGCGGAGGTCGCTTCGTCGAGCAGCAGAACCGGCGCATTCTTCAAAAGCGCGCGGGCGATTGCGATGCGCTGACGCTGACCGCCGGAAAGGGTGATACCGCGTTCGCCGGCCATGGTGTTGTAACCCTGGTCGAGCTTGCCGATAAACTCGTCGGCCTGGGCGGAAATGGCCGCGGCGCGGACTGCCTCGCGGGTTGCGCCCGGCATGCCGAAGGCGATGTTGTCGTGGATCGAAGCGGCAAAGATCGTCACGTCCTGCGGCACGATTGCCAGGCGCGAGCGGATGTCTTCGATACGGGCCTCGCGAAGATCGACGCCGTCCAGTTTCACCGATCCGGTCTGCGGATCGTAGAAGCGCATCAGAAGCGAGAATATCGTGCTCTTGCCGGCACCCGACGGGCCGACGATGGCGATTGTTTCACCGGCTTTGACATTGAAGGACAGGCTGTTGAGCGTAATCGCGCTGACACGGGCCGGATAGGCGAAGGAGACCTGATCGAACTCGACTTCGCCACGAGCCGACGTGGGCAAAGCAACCGGCTGCTCCGGATCCTGAACAGCGGGGATTTCATGCAGCAGTTCCGTCAGGCGTTCTGCAGCACCACCTGCTGCGGAAAGCTCGCCCCAGACTTCGGAAAGCTGGCCGAGCGAACTGGCGGCGATGACCGAATAAAGCACGAACTGGCCAAGCGTTCCGGCGCTCATCTCGCCGGCAAGCACGCTCTGCGCGCCGTACCACAAGACGCCGACGATCGAGCCGAAGACGAGGAGAATGGCAAAGCCGGTCAGAAGTGCGCGCGAGCGGATGGCGACGCGGGCGGCGTCATAGGCATTCTCGACAGCGGAGGCATAACGCGCGCTTGCCATCTCTTCGCCGCCGAAGGCTTGAACGGTGCGGGTGGCCGCTACGGTTTCCGATGCGAAAGCCGAGCTTTCCGCCAGCGTGTCCTGTGCGGCGCGCGAACGGCGGCGGACATTGCGGCCGAAGCCGACGATCGGGAAGACGATGACCGGAATGGCGCCCAGCACCATGACGGAAAGCCATGGGCTGGTATAGATCATCATGCCCATCGCGCCGAGACAGAGGATGGTGTTTCGCAAAGCCTGGGAGGCGGCCGAGCCGAAGGCGGACTTGATCTGCGTCGTATCAGCGGTCAGGCGCGAGACGATCTCACCCGACTGGTTGACGTCGAAAAAGGAAGCGGAGAGGCGGGTGACATGGGCGAAGACTTCGCGCCTCAGGTCGGCCACCACGCGTTCGCCGATGGTGATGACGTAATAGTAGCGCATGGCGCTGGCCAGCGCCAAGAGGATCGCCAGAATCAGCAGCATGCCGAAATAGTTGTTGATGAAATGTCCGTCGGAAGACGCGAAGCCGTGGTCGACCATGCGTCGGACGGCGAGCGGAAGCGCAAGGGTTGTTGCTGCAGCGAGAACCAGAAAGAACAGAGCTGAAGCGACCAGCCTTCGGTAGCGGGAAAGATAGGGGATCAGTCGGGCGAGGGGCTTGAGGCTGCGATTCTTCTTTTCGGTCTCAGACATGTCTGCCACGGGAACTCCTGCTTGCGCATCGTCATCTTTCACAACACGCGAACTCTGATATTGCAACGTTCGCCACTCGCCATTGATGTCGGGCAAAGAACGCTGTACAGGCCCTCTTATCTTGGCCTTGCGGGTACTTGTGCTAGTCGCGACCTTCCTGTATAGGCTCCGCATCGAATTGGGAAGCCGTGACCGACGGGTCTGCGGCTTCATTCATTAAAGAGGGTCGGTGATCGCAAAAGCGGCATGGAGACCCCGCAGAGCAGGAATATCGACATGAAGGCTGACATTCATCCCGAATACCACAAGATCAAGGTCGTCATGACCGATGGCACCGAGTACGAAACCTTCTCCACCTGGGGTTCGGCCGGTGACACGATGAACCTCGAAATCGACCCGAAGTCCCATCCGGCCTGGACCGGCGGCAACCAGCAGCTGATGGACCGTGGTGGTCGCGTTTCCAAGTTCAACAAGCGTTTCGGCGGCCTCGGCCTCTAATAGCCTTAACGTTGGCGGACCAAAAAAAGCCTGGCGAAAGCCGGGCTTTTTTCGTTTGGTGTCATGGCAGGGCTCAAGGGGAGTGCCATGATAAAAGACAAGCAATATGAGGCCCTTCGCCGGGTGGCGATCATGGGTAATGGTGGTTCGGGCAAGACACGGCTCGCCCGCGCGTTGTCCCTTTATCTCGACCGTGCTCCCGTGCATCTCGATGATGTCTACTGGCAACCCGGTCCGCATGGTGACGGCGTTGCCCGTGACAAAGCGATCGTGATCGAAGAGGTGCGGGAATTGTCGCTGACCTCGGGATGGATCATTGAAGGCGTCTATGGCTGGCTGATCAATGTCATCCTGCCACGCGCGACGACACTGGTGTTTCTCGATCTGCCCGAAGACGAATGCATCGCCAATATCAAGGCGAGGGGCAAGCAGCGTGGAGAAAGCGACGAGAGCTTCCAGGAGTTGCTCGACTGGGTGTCGAAATATCGGGAGCGGCGAAACAACTGGAATTCGTTCGAAAGCCATTTGCGGATGTTCGAAGAGTTCCCCAACGAAAAAGTGCGGCTCAGAAGCCGCACTGAAATTCTCGAATATCTGGATCGACTGGCTGATCGATGATCAGTTGCCGAATGCCGTCTGCAGCAGGTTCAACTGCGAGCGGACGCTGTTTTCGTTGTCCGGAACGGCAACGGCGTCGCTTGGACGATAAATTTCGCGGTCGAGAAGTGCAACGCGGTTCTGCAGGCGCAGCGAACGCTCGACGAGGTCACGAAAACCTTCCGGAAGTTCGTTCCAGCCCGGCGCATTGCGGTCGACATTGAAGCCGTCGAGGCGAACCTTATTCTTCTCCGCCAGAACCTGATCCTTCGACATTTCACCGTTGTTGACGGCACGCTGCAGGAGCAGCCAGGATGCCATCTGCATGAGGCGGGTCGTCAGGCGCATGGATTCTGCAGCATAGAGCACGGATGCGATCCGCGGCAGGACCTTCGACGCAGCGCGACCGGTTCCGTCGAGATAGGTCGCTGTCTCTTCCACCAGGGACATGCCCTCGGTGTAAAGTGTCTTGAACTGCGAGGAATTCGCGGCGCGGCCGGCGAAATTGACGGTATTCAGACCCTGTTCTTGCATGAATGTCATCCTGCTAACGCAATCACGATGAGGCAATGGCGGGATGTAGCGAAAAGTTCCATCGCCGCCCTCATTGACTTGAACATGATCTTTATAATGGAAATCCGCAAGGCGATTATTAAGGAAAGGTTAATACCCACAAGAAGCGGTAAACCGATGCGGATGTTCTTGTTTTGGAACAGATTTTCGCCAATCGCAAGAGGGGCTGCGAGACGCGCTTACACGGAAGAGTAAAGCGGTTTTGAGGCGTGCCAAAAAAAGAAGAGCCGCGGAAAGGCGGCTCTCAAGGTAAAACAGGGAGAAATCAGACCATTCGCCGGGTGGTGAAACTGTCTGAGTCCAGGAAGCCTGGACGGTTTGATAATGTCTGTTAATGATTAATATCCACTTAAAATCCCCAGGCTTTACTTGGGCATTTTCGGATCTTCTCACTTCTTGAAGAAGCTGTCGGCCGCCATTCGGCCAGCCTGTTTCTTCTGCTTGTCGGATTCCAGCCGCGCGATTTCCTCTTTGAGAAGATCGATTCGAGCATCAAGATCGCCCACCGAAAGCATGGAAAGATCCGAGCCGATCTCATGGGCAAGCTTCTTTGCCGGGCGGTCGTCGTCGAAAAATGTCATCCTCAGTTCCTCCGGTCTTCTGTCGTGCCTTCCGCCTGTGCTGCACGCGGGTCGAGCGCGAGGCTTTCCGGCGTCGTCATCGGCGATGTCGCGGCCGGAGCGACCGTGTAGGCATCACGATGCTCTGCCGGTACCGGCGCCCGCTGGCGGCTGCGGATGATGGCATAGGCCGTGATCAGGATATGCGCGATCGCGGTGACGAGAAAGAGTGCATAAGGTCCGGCCCAAGTCATGACCGGGCCGCCGAGCGTCGGGCCGATGATTGTGCCGATGCCGTAGAGCAGCAGCAGACCGCCCGAAACCTTGACGAAGTCCTCCGGGGAGGCAAAGTCGTTGGCATGGGCAACTGCGATCGGATAAAGCGCGTTTGCCGCGGCGCCGTAGATCGCGACCAGCACGATAATCCCATAGGCGTCGGTTGGCCGCACCATGGCGACAACCAGTCCCGCCAGTGCTGCGGCTGCGGAAAGGCCCGCCAGAACGTAGCGACGGTCCATGCGATCGGAGAGGCGGCCCGCCGGAAACTGCATGATAGCGCCGGCAAAGATGGTGATCGTCACCATTGCCGCCACGGCACCTTGAGAGAGGCCGGCACGGTTTGCGAAGACCGCGGTCAAGGTGCCGTAGGCGCCATTGGCAATGCCGATCAGCAAAATGCCGACGAAGGAGATTGGCGAGTTCCTGAACAGTCCCTTCAAATCCAGCTTGGCGCGCTTGAGCGGTTGAGGGGAGGCTGCTTTCGAGAGTGTCGTGGGCAGTGCGGCGATACTGTAGAGAATGCCGCAGATCATGAAGAGCGTCGTCGTCGTCACGTCGGAAAAGGGAACCAGCATCTGGCCGCCGACGACGCCGAAGAGCGTGATGGAAATGTAGAAGGAAAAGATCGTGCCGCGGCTTTCCGGTGTCGCCCGCTCGTTCAGCCAGCTCTCGATGATCATCGATGTACCAGCGGTGCAGAAGCCAGTGATGGCCCTCAAGGTGAGCCAGGCGGTCTGATCCACGAACAGACCGGTCAGAAGCACATTCATGCAAATGAGCGCAAGAAAGCCGGAAAAGGCGCGGACATGGCCGATCCGTCGCACCACGTTCGGGGCCACGAAACAGCCGATGACAAAACCTGCGGCCCAGGTCGTGCCGAGCAGGCCAAGCGTCTCGTTGGAATAACCTTCGAGAGAGCCTCTCAGGGGCAAAAGCAGGCCCTGAAGGCCGTTGCCAAGGAATAGAAAAAGCGTTCCGGATAAAAGGGCGAGGACGGGAAGCAGGTTTCGTCTCATCGTCTCACAAATGGGTTCGTGTCAAACAATCAATGGCACAGTTGCCTGCCGTCAGACGTGTTGCGCCTTGCCGCAGGGAACGGTAACGAGGGACGGGGCTCGCTGTTGATTTGTTTGCCCCTCCCAAAGCCTATCTGTGGTGGAGTTTAAAAATGTCTACCCTGTGGCGGGACGCGAAAAGATCGCAGCAGGGCGAACAATGACAAAAGCAATCTCCATCCTGCTCATGCTTGGCATGGTTGTCCAGATTATAAGGCCGCTGGGCTTTCCCGGCCTCAAGCGTCGCATGGACTTCTGGAAACTCGCTGTGTTCGCTTTCGTGATCTGGACCATTGCGCTGCTCGCGCGGGAATTCGTCTGATCAGCATTCCACGCTGCCGCGCATGACGAAGACGGAGCGACCGCTGATCCGCACATCGGTTACCTTGCCATGTTGCTTGGTGACATCGAGTTCGATGATGCTCCTGCGGCCCATCTCCACGCCCTGCTCGATGGTGAGGCTGGTGCGGATATCCGCCTCGGGCATGTTGGCGACCAGATAGGCGCCGAGTGCACCGGATGCGCTGCCGGTCGCAGGATCTTCCGGAACATCGTCGAGCGGAGCGAACATGCGTGCACGGATATGATCCGGTCGAGAGGGATCACGGACATAGAGAAACACGGAGAATCCGAGGCCATCGCCGGGATGACGGGCGACGGCTTCCCGGAAGGTAGCAAGATCCGGGAGGGCGCGGCCAAGGGCGTCGAGGCCATCCAATTCGGCAAGGACAAAGCCAAGGCCGACCGAGGCGAAGGTCGGCTGATGCCGATCGGTGCGAACATTCTCCGTCTCGACCGCAACGCAGCGGGCTACAAGCTCTGCTGCAACCGTCTCTCCGATCTCAAGTGATCTCGGCGCGCGGATCGAGGCGGCGGTCACCTTTCCGCCTTCGCGCTTCAATTGGACCTCGACGAGACCAGCTTTTTCCTCGAAGCGGAGGCTGTCGCCGATGGATTTGCCGAACAGGCTTTCCTTTTGGCCAAGAACGTAAGCTGTGCCGACATTGGGGTGACCGGCGAAGGGGACTTCCAGCGTCGGCGTGAAGATGCGGACATGCGCGCTGTTGGCCGGATCTTCCGGCGGCAGCACGAAGGTGCTTTCGGAATAGCCGAATTCGGTGGCGATCTCTTGCATCTGCTCTGTTGACAGGCCGCGCGCATCGGTGATGACGGCGAGCGGATTGCCGGTGAAGCGTTCTGCAGTGAATACATCGACGGTGACGAATTCGACGGTGGGCATGGCATCCTCCAGTGGTGAGGGACGATGCTTAAGAGGATGCGATGTGGCTCACCAGTCAAACTTTGTGATGGTATCAATAAACGGAAAAACCGCGCCGTTGCCGACGCGGTTTTCTCCCTCCCTGCAGCATCCGCGCTCTATGAGGCTGCGGACCGGCTGCAACGATTGTGGCGAGAAGGCTTGAATCAGGCCGCCTTCTCGAGATCCTTCTTCCAGCTGCCCTTGGCGGCGAGCGTGTTCATCTCGGCGCGATGCTGGAAGGCGCGCTGGCCGGCTGCCACGTTCTCAGACTTGCCGCCCCAGGCCTTGAGAGCCGTTTCCTGCAGCGCGCGGCCGTAGGAATAGGTGAGCTTCCAGGGCAGGTCGTAACCGGCAACCATGGCTGAAAGGTGCGCTGTCGCTTCTTCCGAGGTCTGGCCGCCGGAAAGGAAGGCGATGCCCGGTACGGAGGCCGGAACGGTTGCCTTCAGGACCTTGACGGTGCGCTCGGCAACTTCCTCGACAGAAGCCTTGCGAGCCTTGATGCCGTCGATGACCATGTTCGGCTTCAGGATCATGCCTTCAAGGTCGACGCGGGCGTCGAACAGGTCGGCGAAGACGGTCTGCAGCACGTGCTGGGTAACTTCGGCGCAGCGGTCGATGTTATGGTCGCCAGGCGTGCCGTCCATCATGACTTCCGGCTCGACGATCGGGACGATGTCAGCCTGCTGGCAGAGCGCTGCATAACGAGCGAGAGACTGCGAGTTGGCCTTGATCGAACCCCAGCTCGGACGCTGGTCGCCGATGGTGATGACGCCGCGCCACTTGGCGAAACGGGCGCCGGCTTCACGATACTTGCGGAGACGTTCATAAAGGCCATCGAGACCTTCAGTAATGAATTCGTGCGGGTGAAGCGCCATCGGCTTTGCACCGATATCAACCTTGATGCCGGGGATGGAGCCGGCTGCGGTCATGATGTCGACGAACGGAGTGCCGTCGGCTGCCTTCTGGTAGAGGGTTTCTTCATAGAGGATGACACCGGAAATGCAGTTCTTCATCGCTGCTTCGGTGCGGAAGAGCATCTCGCGGTAGTCACGGCGGCTCTCTTCGGTAGACTCGATCCCGATGCTATCGAAGCGCTTTTTGATCGTCCCGGTGGACTCGTCGGCGGCCAGAAGGCCCTTGCCGTTCGATACCATCTTGAGTGCAATATCTTCCAGACGTTCGGTCATTTGTCGATCTCCAACACTTGATATCTGAGGCGATAACAGATGTAGGGCGGAAGTAAATCCACGGCTAAATATTTGAAACGATTGAATTCAATTCAATCGTTTAAAACATCTAAAAAATTTAAAGGGGTCTTGAAACGCGAATGCGCGGAGCCATGTCCGCGCACTCCGGTTGTGGTCAAGCTGTGGATAAACAGCGATCAGGCGGTCTTGGAGAGGACAGCCACGCCGGGCAGTTCCTTGCCTTCCATCCATTCGAGGAAAGCGCCGCCTGCCGTCGAGATGTAGGTGAAGTCGTCGGCGACGCCCGCATGGTTCAAGGCTGCGACCGTATCACCGCCACCGGCGACCGAGGTCAACTTGCCGGCCTTGGTCTGTGCCGCTGCGAACTTTGCTGCGGAAACGGTTGCTGCGTCGAAGGGCGTGATTTCGAAGGCGCCGAGCGGGCCGTTCCAGACGAGCGTCGAGGCCTTGCCGATCCACTCGTTGATGGCTTCTACGGACTTCGGGCCGACATCGAGGGCCATGGCATCGGCCGGAATGGCGTCGATGGCAACGGTCTCGTTTGCGGCATTGGCCTTGAATTCTCGGGCAACGACGGCATCGATCGGAAGAACGATGGCGCAACCGGCGCTTTCAGCTTCGGTCATGATTGTCCGGGCGAGGTCGCCAAGGTCGTGTTCGCAGAGCGACTTGCCGACATTGATGCCCTTGGCCGCGATGAATGTGTTGGCCATGCCGCCGCCGATGACCAGCGCGTCGACCTTCTTCACGAGGTTCTGCAGCAGGTCGATCTTGGTCGATACCTTTGCGCCGCCGACGATGGCGACTGTCGGGCGAACCGGTGCGCCGAGGCCCTTTTCCAGCGCTTCAAGCTCGGCCTGCATGGTGCGGCCGGCATAGGCGGGCAGATGGTGTGCGAGGCCTTCGGTCGATGCGTGAGCGCGGTGGGCGGCGGAGAAGGCGTCGTTGACGTAGATGTCGCCGTTTGCGGCAAGCGCTTCGGTAAACTCGGCGTCGTTCTTTTCCTCGCCCTTGTGGAAGCGGGTGTTTTCCAGAAGCAGGATGTCGCCGTCCTTCATCGACGCGACGGCCTTTTCGGCGTCGGGGCCGATGCAATCGGCGGCGAAGAGGATCTTGGTGCCGAGCACTTCGTTGATGGCCGGTACGATCAGCGAGAGAGACATATCGGCGACAGGCTCACCCTTGGGGCGACCGAAATGGGCAAGCAGGATGACCTTGGCGCCTTTTTTCGACAGTTCAAGGATGGTCGGGGCAACACGCTCGATGCGGGTCTTGTCGGTTACCTTACCGTCGGCAACCGGTACGTTGAGATCGACGCGTACGAGAACGCGCTTGCCCGCTGGGTTGCTGATATCGTCAATAGTCTTGAATGCCGGCATGGGCTAATCCACTCCTTGAGTGCTGAAATGGGACCGAGTGCCCTGAAGCGCCCGGCCGCTGAAACTGGGCGGACCATACTATGGTTGCGGCCCGACGCAAGGGCGCCAAGAGCCGCAGCGGTCTCTCAAATATAGCCTATTGCCTTTGGGTAGGCACCGGCTTTCCGCGGTATTTTCGAATGGCGTCGCGCACACGATGGGCGATCTCGCGCATGTTGATGAAGATCGGCAGATTGGTGGTCGGTTCGACCGGTTCCAGCGACACACCGATCGAACGAATGTGGTTCAACTCGTCGACTTCTCGGACGATCAGGATGATCGAGCCGAAGCGCATGCGGTCGGCATATTCCGCCTTGCCGCCGAGACGGGCAATCAGCAGTTCGCCGACCGTCATGGCCTGTTCGGCTGGAGAGATAAGGCCCGGTCCATAGGCGGCATCGAGTTCTTTCGCGGGGCGCGTGGGAGAGATGGCGAAGGCGCCGAAGAATTCCTCGTCATTGTCATCCACCGGCGCGCGCGCCGCAAACAGACGGTCGAGCAGTTTCGTGTAGGTCGGAGCGACAAAGAGATAGACCTGATCGCCCTCCCGCAATCGTCCGGCATATTGATAGCGCATGCTCTTTGCGTCGCGGATGACGAGCGAAGGCATGGCCCAGCGGGGAATGCGCTCGCCGCGCATGATCGGGCTGTCCTTGATGACCTTGTAGGAGATCAGCTCGTGCTGGGCGGCACCGGGAAGATCGAGCTCGATCTTGTCCACGGCGCCCATGCGCGGCGGTATGATGAGGCCCAATTTTGTCGCCACCGGCTTGATCGTCCAGCCCTGCAGGCAGAGCGATACGAGGACGATGATGAAGGCGACATTGAAGAAGAGTTCGCCATTTTCGACGCCGCTGAGGAGTGGCATGATCGCAAGCAGGATGGAGACCGCGCCGCGCAGACCGACCCAGGCGACGAAGCCGATTTCCTGCTGGGTGAAATCGAAGGGCAGCAGGCTCAGCCAGACCGCGATGGGGCGAGCGACGAAGATGAGGAACAGTGCAAGGCCGATCGCCGGTAGGAGAATGGCCGGGAATTGCGACGGAGTGGCGAGCAGGCCGAGAACGAGGAACATGATGATCTGGGCAAGCCAGGTCAGTCCCTCGTTGAAGCGCATGATCTGCTGCTTGGCGTACATCTTGCGATTTCCGGCATACATGCCGGCGACATAGACCGCGAGAAAGCCGCTGCCGCCCATGGCACCGGTAAACGCGAAGACGAGCAGCGCCAGCGTCAGCACGAAGATCGGGGCAAGGCCGCGGTCGGAGGTGAAGCGGTTTAGGATCGCCACGATCATCATGCCGCCGAGCAGGCCGAATACGAGGCCGAGTCCCATTTCCTCAAAGAAAGTGAGGAAGAAATGCAGGTCGATGCCGGAAAGGCGTTGGCCGGTGCCGATCAGTTCGGCAATTGCGATCGTCAGGAAGATCGCCATCGGATCATTGGTGCCGGATTCGACTTCGAGCGTCGATCGCACCTTGTCGCGGATATTGATGCCGCCGATGCGCAGCAGGAAGAAGACGGCGGCTGCATCGGTCGAGGCAACGATCGAGCCGAGCAGCAGTCCCTCCAGCCAGTCGAGGTTCAGAAACAGAGCTGCAGCAAACGCAAAGATGCCGGAGGTCAGCAGCACGCCGACCGTCGCCAGGGTGATTGCCGGAACCGCGGCGATCTTGAAGGAGTGGATCGGGGTGATGAAGCCGGAATCGAACAGGATGACGGCAAGCGCAAGCGAACCCAGCATGAAGGTGAAGGGGTAGTTGGAAAACTGGATGCCAAGGCCATCGACACCAGCCAGCAGTCCGATCGACAGGAAAACGAGAAGCAGCGGTGCGCCGAAGCGGAAGGCGAGAAGGCTGGAGAAGGCGGAAACCAGCACAAGCAGTGTGCCGATCAACAATACGATATAAAACGCCTCCAAAGGCCCCGACCTCTTCGTTTGCCGCTTGCTCCCTTCCCGGGCAGCACGTGCCGGTCGCGAAACCGGTTTTCGGTCGCGGGGCATCTGTCGGGGCGGGGGCAGATCCGGCATGAGCCGGAGCGAATCGTCACTTCCAGCAATAGGCAGGAATGAATCCGGCAAGAGAAGGGCAGGGCGGAAAAAAGACGGTCTTACCCCTTGGTGCTTTCAGCTTTTCAAAGAACGGAGAGCCCACACGAATGCGGAACCTCATTTTGTATAAAAGTGTGGCTCCGCATTCGCGTGGCCTTCGGCGTTTTCTCGGGACTTCCGGTCCCTACGAGTGATCTTCTCGCCTCGCTGCACATCGACTTGCGCTGATGCTTGGACGGCTCAACCGAACCCGGCATGGCTGCCGGGGGGAGGCTTGATAGGGAGAAGGTTGTCCTCTCCCATGCGTTTCACCCCTTCCGTCCTTGCCGCACGTTACGGGTCAGACGAAAGCGCCGGCCCCCGCCTGCCCGCGAACGTCTCGCGCAACACTCCGGCGACGGAAGCGGGGGGATTGTAGGCATGGGTTTCGAGGGCGGGGATGATTGACGTTACAACGCCTTGAAATCGTTAGGCGGGGTAGTCCAGGCGTCCACATGCCTGGAGGCGCGACTGGTTGATGACGTCTGTCGCCTGCTTCATCAAGCAAGCAAAGGTAAGTGGATTGTTTGGCGTAAAGGCCAACAAGGTTTAGGTTCAGCGCTCGACGGTCGCATTGCCATGAATTATCTATAATTCCATGACGACAGCCAAATCAGATACAATCGCCTCCCGTATCAGTCGAGAACTTGCCGAGCGAATCGTCACCGGCGTGATCGCTGCCGGTGCAAGGCTCAGGCAGGATCATATTGCCGATGAATTCGGCGCCAGCCATGTGCCGGTGCGCGAGGCGTTTCGACGGCTGGAAGCCCAAGGGCTGGTCGTCAGCGAGCCGCGCCGGGGTGTAAGGGTTGCCGGCTTCAGCCTCGACGAAGTGAAAGAGGTCGCCGAAATGCGGGCAGCGCTGGAAGTGCTGGCGTTGCGTCATGCTGCGCCCCATCTCACCCGGGCCATTCTCGATGCGGCGGAGGCGGCAAACTTTGCCGGTGAGAAGGCGAGCGACGTGCAGGCCTGGGATGAGGCAAACCGAAGCTTTCATCGTTTGATCCTCAGTCCTTGCGGCATGCCGCGCCTGCTGAAATCAATCGACGACCTGCAGGTCGTCAGTGCCCGACTGCTGTTTTCCGGATGGCGGGCCGAATGGGAAGCGCCTACCGATCGTGACCATCGTGCAATCCTGTCCGCGCTCAGGGTCGGAGATGTCGATCAGGCAGCCTCGGTGCTGGCCCGGCATGTGCAGTGGGTTGGTCAAAGTCCTCGCAAGGGCTGAAATTTCGTCACAAATTCAATGGGTTTTGCCGGCCGTGAATTTCATGGCTTGTCAATTTATATGTTCTGTGGAGTCATTAGCTATAGATTCTGAAAATTATCTATAATTTGGAGATCCATATGAGCTACCTCTCGACGCCTGCCTCGAAGCCGGCCTTCAGTCCGCTTGACCTGCAGAATGCCCCGCTCGCCTTGCGCGGCCTGGCCGTTGTCCTCGGCACCGGTATCCTGGCTGCGGCGTCTTATGTTTCCGTGCCGATGATACCTGTGCCGATCACCATGCAGACCCTTGCTGTTACGCTGATCGGCGCGCTTTACGGCTGGCGCCTGGGTGCGGCGACGGTCGTCGCATGGCTTGCCGAAGCTGCCATGGGCATGCCGGTTCTGGCTGGCGGAGCTGGAGGCCTTCAATCTTTCGAAGGGCCAACGGCCGGTTATCTGTTTTCCTTCCCCGTCATCGCTGCGTTGACCGGTTTTCTCGCGGAAAAGGGCTGGAACGGTCACCGGCCGCTTCTGGCCTTCGTCGCAATGCTGCTCGCCAATCTTCTGTGCCTTGTTATCGGCGGTGCCGTTCTGGCCTTCATGATCGGGGCGCAGAAGGCTTTTCTGTTCGGAGTGCTGCCGTTCCTCGTCGGCGCCGGGTTGAAATCCGCGCTCGGCGCGGCGATCCTGCGTCTGCTGGCGCGAGGCAGGACCAAACCTGCTGCATGACGGTTCGGCTGAGACCGCATCATCTCCTTTGCCTGCTCACATATGTGGGCAAAGGATACACGCCGGGTTTTGTCGCCAACTACGATCGTATCGCTGAACGGCTATCGAGCGGCGAGGATGTTCTCGTCGTCGACGGTCCGGACGACATTTGCGCAGCACTTTTGTGCGAGCCTGAACCGCATTGTTTTCGTGACAGCGTGCGTGTCCGTGATGCGCAGGCGGCGGCGGATATCGGGGATCTGCTGGAGATGCGCTTGTCGGCGGGTGCGCGGATCGATCTGCATCCGGGGTTGCTTGCCAGAATGCGAAAAGCCTTTGCCGAGGGACAATCGCGGAAAGCCTGTCGCGGCTGCGAATGGTCCGATCTCTGCAGCGGTATCGCCAATGATGGTTATGGTACGGTGCGGGTGAGGGCGACTATCGAGACGACGTGTCTCTGATGCAATAAAAAAGGGGCGCTCGAGGCGCCCCTTTCTTCATTCGTATCGGCTCGATCAGATGAGCTTTGCCATCGCGACCGAGGTGTCGGCCATGCGGTTGGAGAAGCCCCATTCGTTGTCGTACCAGGACAGAACGCGGACGAAGTTGCCTTCCAGCACCTTGGTCTGGTCGATCGCGAAGATCGAGGAGTGGCTGTCGTGGTTGAAGTCGCGGGAAACCAGCGGCTCTTCGGTGTAGCCGAGGATGCCCTTCAGCTTGCCGTTGGCAGCAGCCTTGATGGCTTCGCTGATTTCGGCAACCGTGGTGTTCTTCTTGGCGACGAACTTGAAGTCGACAACCGAGACGTTCGGGGTCGGCACGCGGATCGAGGTGCCGTCGAGGCGGCCCTTGAGGTGCGGCAGAACGAGGCCAACTGCCTTTGCGGCGCCGGTCGAGGTCGGGATCATGGACAGGGCTGCAGCGCGGGCGCGGTACAGGTCCTTGTGCATGGTGTCGAGCGTCGGCTGGTCACCCGTGTAGGAGTGGATCGTGGTCATGAAGCCGTGGTCGATACCGACAGCGTCATCCAGCGTCTTGACGACCGGAACCAGGCAGTTCGTGGTGCACGAAGCGTTGGAGATGACCAGGTGATCCTTGGTCAGCGCATCGTGGTTGACGCCGAAGACGACGGTCAGGTCTGCGCCGTCGGACGGAGCGGAAACGATGACGCGCTTTGCGCCGGCGGTCAGATGCAGGGCAGCCTTTTCACGCGAAGTGAAGATGCCGGTGCATTCCAGCGCGATGTCGACGCCGAGTTCCTTGTGCGGCAGGGTTGCCGGATCCTTGATGGCGGTAACCTTGATCGGCTTGCCGCCGCCTACGGTGATGGTGTCGCCGTCGACCTTCACGTCGGCCGGGAACTTGCCGTGGATCGAGTCGTAGCGGAGCAGATGGGCATTGGTTTCAACCGGGCCAAGGTCGTTGATGGCAACGACTTCGATATCGGTGCGACCCGATTCGACGATGGCGCGGAGGACGTTGCGGCCGATACGGCCGAAGCCGTTAATGGCAACCTTTACAGTCATATGAGCTTTACTCCCTGATAATGGGGCTACGTTTTAACGCGGGTTGGGACTGCCCTACTTTGATCTAGGGCAGTCGTTTGCATTAAATTTTTGCGACAGCGGCAGCGACGACGGCGTCGGCCGTGATGCCGAAATGCTTGAAGACATCCTTTGCCGGACCGGAAGCGCCAAAGCCCTTCATGCCGATGAACGTGCCTTCCGGACCGATGAACGCATCCCAGCCTTCGCGAACGCCGGCTTCGACGGCGATCTTGACCGGAGACTTGCCGATGATTTCGGCGCGGTAGGCATCCGGCTGTTCGAAGAAGAGTTCGGTCGACGGAACCGAGACGACGCGAACGGTCGTGCCCTTTTCACCGAGCGTCTTTGCCGCAGCAACGGCCAGTTCGACTTCCGAGCCGGAAGCGAAGATCGTGACCTTGGCGTCGGCATTGCCGGAAAGCGTGTAAGCGCCCTTGGCCGAACGGTTTTCTTCCGAATATTCGGTGCGAACCGTGGTCAGGTTCTGGCGGGTCAGCGCCAGGCCGGACGGACGATCCTTGGTCGAGACAGCGATCTGCCAGCATTCGGCAGTTTCGACGGCATCGGCCGGGCGGAACATCATCAGGTTCGGGATAGCGCGCAGCGAGGCCATCTGCTCGACCGGCTGGTGGGTCGGGCCATCTTCGCCAACGCCGATGGAATCATGCGTCAGGACGTGGATGACGCGGATGCCCATCAGGGATGCCAGGCGGATCGGAGGACGGCAATAATCCGAGAAGATCATGAAGCCGCCGCCGTAAGGGATCAGGCCGCCATGCAGCGCGATGCCGTTCATGGCAGACGCCATGCCGTGCTCGCGGATGCCCCAGTGCATGTAGCGACCGGAGAAATCCGTCGGCGTGACGGAGATCATCTGGCTGGTCTTGGTGTTGTTCGACGGCGTCAGGTCGGCGGAGCCGCCGAGTGTTTCCGGCAGGAAGCCGTTGATGATTTCAAGCGCGTCTTCCGATGCCTTGCGGGTTGCGACCGTCGGCTTCGTCTCTGCGAGCTTCTTCTTGTAGTCGCTGATCGCGGCGTCGAAGCCTGCCGGCAGATCACCGGCGAAGCGGCGATCGAACTCGGCTTTCTTGGCGGACTTTTCGAGGCGGCCTTCCCATGCCTTGACGGCGTCTACCGAGCGGGTGCCTGCGGCGCGCCATTCGGACAAGACATCGTTCGGCACGACGAAGGGTTCGTATTCCCAGTTCAGCGCCTTGCGAGTTGCTGCGATTTCTTCCGCACCGAGCGGGGAGCCGTGAACCTTGTGGCTGCCGGCCTTGTTCGGAGCGCCGAAGCCGATCACCGTCTTGCAGGCGATGAAGGTCGGCTTGTCGGACTTGTGGGCTTCTTCAATCGCAGCGGCAATCGCTGCCTGATCATGACCGTCGATTTCGATCGTGTGCCAGTGAACGGCCTTGAAGCGGGCGATCTGGTCGGTCGAATCCGACAGCGAAACGGCGCCGTCGATGGTGATCGAGTTGTTGTCCCAGAAGAGGATGAGCTTGTTGAGCTTCAGGTGGCCGGCAAGCGCGATGGCTTCGTGTGAGATGCCTTCCATCAGGCAGCCATCGCCGTTGATCACGTATGTATAGTGATCCTGCAGGTCGGCGCCGAATTCGTCGCGCAGCTTGCGTTCGGCAATCGCCATGCCGACGGCATTGGCAATGCCCTGGCCGAGCGGACCTGTGGTCGTCTCGATACCGGTGGCGTGACCGTATTCCGGGTGGCCGGCGGTCTTGGAGCCGAGCTGGCGAAAGCCCTTCAGGTCCTCGACGGTCATGTCTTCATAACCGGTCAAATACAGCAGCGAATAAAGAAGCATCGAACCGTGGCCGGCCGACAGCACGAAGCGATCGCGGTCCGGCCAATGAGGTTTCGTCGGGTCGAACTTCAAATAGTTGGAGAACAGGACCGTTGCCACGTCGGCCATGCCCATCGGCATGCCTGGGTGGCCGGAATTCGCCTTTTCGACGGCATCCATGGCAAGGAAACGGATCGCATTCGCCATCCGGTCGTTTTGTTCGCGAGAAGTCATGGCTAATCCACTGTATCCGAGTGTCGGTCAGAGGCCCGATTGGAGGGCCCTTTGAGGGAGCGCCTGATCCTTATCAGGTGGCGCGAGCAAGTCAACAAATGTGGGGCTATAGCTATTACATATTGAGCAGGTTTGCGACAGGCCGCCGTTTGTTTGGGCAGATGTGTGCAAAAACGATATAAGGTGCATGATCCACAAGTCGATGATGCCTGTAGGGTGGTGGTTTGTTGACCGGCTTTCAAGCGGTGCTTAATCTGTTTTACCTAATGGCGAGGTTTGGCTGCACGATTCGGTCTTCCTCGCATTCTCACGGGATATGATGGATGCCGGCAGAAAAGACGGTTGAGGTGGCGCTTTCGGAACTCCGCGCAGCGGTGGGAAGTCTCGAAAACGCCGTGGATGCCCGTATCGAGCGTCAGCGGGAAAGCCGCGACGTCGATAGCGAGGTACGTCGCGTCCACGCCGACCGTGCCCGTTTGGCGCAGGAACTCGACCAGTCGCAATTTCGCGCCAATCGGCTGGAAGAAGTCAATCGCGAAGTATCGCGTCGACTGGTGACGGCCATGGAGACGATCCGCGCCGTGCTTGATCGCTGACGGGAGAATTTGATGGCTCAGATTACAGTCACGATCGATGGCAAGGCCTATCGGATGGCCTGCGAGGAGGGACAGGAAGATCACCTGACCCAGCTTGCCGACCGGCTTGACCGCTATGTCGGCCATCTCAAGGGCCAGTTCGGCGAAATCGGAGATCTGAGGATCACCGTCATGGCCGGCATCATGATCATGGACGAACTGTCCGAGATGACACGCAAGGTTTCGGCTCTCGAGGCGGAACTGGCTTCCCTGCGGTCCAACCGCGACGGATCGATTGAAGTCCAGCAGCGCAACGAACAGGCGCTCGTTTCGACCATCGG
Organism: Aliirhizobium wenxiniae; assembly: GCF_014201355.1. Lineage (GTDB taxonomy): Bacteria > Pseudomonadota > Alphaproteobacteria > Rhizobiales > Rhizobiaceae > Neorhizobium > Neorhizobium wenxiniae. The sequence goes on along the minus strand of NZ_JACHEG010000001.1, from coordinate 1,203,505 downwards.
CGAACTTGCCGCACGGATCGAGGGGCTTGCTGCAAAGCTCAACGGACGCACGCCGGCCGAGGTGAATTGACCACTCGCAAAAATTAGATCCGGGGCCACTGGCGTCGGCTGAAGATCATACATATATTGCCGTCGCGTTCTGCGCTTCCCGACAGGTACCACAATCCCTGGGGCCATACTCGATCCAAAGGGAGCTGTCCCTGACCAGGCCCGTGGGCTTGGACATATGGCGCCCACCTACGTTTGTAGGCACCCAGGATCGTAAATCTCCATCGGTCGCCGCGGATCGCACTTTCCTTTTTTAGATTGTCGTTGATGCAGTCCGGCGCCGGCCGGATATGCATTGACAATGCCGGCGTTGCGGCCAAGTTCACTCGGTCCAGTTCAATCGGCGGTTCACCTTCATGCTTTTTGCCAATAACAAGTTTGCCCGATCTTCGCTTTTCATGCTTCTGATCGGTGCCGGACTTCTCGTTGCTATCGTCCTGTCGTCCTTTTTCCTTGCAAGCCTGACCCGGAGCTATTTCGACGAAGTGACGAAGCTGAGGGCGGTGCGCTCGGTCGCGGCTGACATGCTGGTTCTGCTGAACTCTGCCGAGTCGAGCCAGCGCGGTTATCTTCTGGTGCAGAACGAAGCCTTTCTCGAGCCATACCAACAGGCGCTCGAAGCTTTGCCGAGTCAGGTCGAGCGGTTGGAGCGCGTTTCCAAAAATCAGAATACGGTCAACGTGCCGCTCGAGGATATCCGTCGCCTGATCGCCGAAAAGGTGACGGAGATGCAGTCGACGCTCAATCTTGCCAGCGAGGGCAAAGTGGCGGATGCCGTTGCCATCGTGCGCAACGAGTCCGGCTTCGTCGTCATGCAGCAACTTCGGCAGACGATCGGCGATATCGTGCAGGAACTGGACGGGCATCTGGTCAGCGGTATCGGCGAAATCCGCGAAAGCGCGGGATCGCTGCAATATGTGACACTTGGCGGTGGACTGCTGATCATCCTGGTCGTCGGCGGCGCAATTGCGGTCGTGATGCAGCATGTGCGTGAGCTTGGGCATGCCCGGGCGGAGGTCGAGGAGCTTAATGTCGGGCTTGAGGAGCGGGTCAACGAACGCACCGAGGACCTGATCCAGGCCAACAGGGAAATCCAGCGTTACGCCTATATCGTCTCGCACGATCTAAGGGCTCCTCTCGTCAACATCATGGGCTTTACCAGCGAACTGGATGCGTCTCTCAAGTCGATCAGCGCCTATGTGCTGGCGGATGAGACGCGCCCGAGCGAAGACGAGGTGCGCGAGGCGCGCCTTGCGGTAGAGGAAGACCTGCCGGAAGCGATCGGCTTCATACGCTCCTCGACAAAGAAGATGGATGCCCTGATCAATGCGATCCTGAAAATCTCGCGAGATGGTCGTCGTGAGCTGAAACCCGAGCGGGTCGATCTCGGCGAACTCCTTGAGACGACGGCTGCGAGCGTGCATCACCAAGTCAGCGAAACCGGCGGCGAGGTCAGCATATCTGTCAGTGCAGCGCGCTCGCTTTTGACGGACCGGTTCTCGATGGAGCAGATTTTCGGCAATCTGTTCGACAATGCGGTAAAGTACAAACATCCGGAGCGACCGCTCAATCTTTCCGTAAAGGCATTCCCGATGGGACGTCGTGCCGTCCGGATAGAGGTGGCGGACAATGGGCGCGGAATCGCGCCGGAAGACCATGAACGCGTCTTCGAGCTTTTCCGCAGGGCCGGTGTGCAGGACAAGCCGGGCGAGGGGATAGGGCTTGCACACGTGCGATCGTTAGTCAGAAATTTAGGTGGTGAAATTACTGTGACATCCACGCTGGGCGGCGGAGCGACATTCGTCATCCGTCTGCCTACGGATCTGTCTCAGTATGTTAGGAGTAGCGGGCCATGAAAGCTGCCGGCAAGGAAGTTACCATCGTCATGATCGAGGATGACGAGGGACATGCCCGTCTGATCGAAAAGAACGTGCGCCGTGCGGGCGTCAACAACGAGATCGTTCCATTTGCCAACGGTACAGATGCGCTCGACTACATCCTCGGCAAGGATCGTTCGGGGACGGTCACCAGCGATCGCCATCTCCTGATTCTGCTCGATCTCAACCTGCCCGATATGTCGGGTATTGACATCCTCGAGAAGGTGAAGTCCAACCCTCATGCAAAACGGCTGCCCGTGGTGATCCTCACGACGACGGACGACGAGCGGGAAATTCAGCGCTGTTACGATCTCGGCGCGAATGTCTATATTACCAAGCCAGTGGAATACGAGAGTTTCGCACACGCCATTCGACAGCTGGGCCTGTTCTTTTCGGTGATGCAGATACCCGGACAATAACGAGAAGATATGCCGCGAACGATCCTTTATGTTGACGACGATGTTGCCTTGGCCCGTCTCGCGGAACGCCATCTCGGACGCGCCGGTTACAATGTCATCACTGCCGTCGACGGGGAAAGCGCCATGGCGGCGTTCGAAAACGGCGGGATCGATGCGATCGTTCTCGACCACTATCTGCGCGCCGAGACCGGCATGGATATCTTCCATCGCTTGCAGGAGCGTGGCTGCTCGGCCCCTGTCATCTACGTCACCGGTTCCAGCGAAGCGACGATTGCCATCGAGGCAATGAAGAACGGCGCATCCGATTATGTCATCAAGACCGTCGGCGATGAGTTCATGCCGCTGATGCAGAATGCGATCGGCCAGGCGATCTCGACCGCGGACCTGTGGCGCGAGAAGGAAAAGGCCGACCAGGAAATCCGCATCGGCAAGGAACGGGCGGAAGTCCTGCTTGCAGAGGTCAATCATCGCGTGGCCAACAGTCTCGCGCTGGTTGCTGCCTTGATCCGGCTACAGGCAGGAAGCAGCAAGAATGACGACGTAAAAGCCGCGCTTGCCGAAACGCAGGCGCGGATCACTGCCATCGCAGGCATGCATAGAAGCCTCTACACGTCGGACGATGTGCGGCAGGTGGAGATGGGCAGGTATCTCGGCACGCTGGTCAACGAGGTGCAAGGAACGGTCACCGACCGTCAGGGGCCGACCATTCATCTATCGGCCGACGAGGTTATGCTGACATCGGATCGTGCTGTATCCGTGGGCATGATCGTCACCGAGCTTCTGACCAATGCACTGAAATACGCTTACGAACCGGGGAAAGACGGCGAGGTGCGTGTTCTTCTAAAGCGCCAGCCGGACGACAAGGCATTGCTTGCGGTCGAAGATGACGGGATAGGCTGGAAAGAGGGCGATGTCGTCAAGGGAACCGGTCTTGGAAGCCGGATCGTGAAGTCGATGGCGTCCACGCTCGGATCGGCCATTCAATATGTCGAGCGGCCGAAAGGCACGCGTGCGGAGATGACGATCGATCTCTCTGTGTGATCGGCGGCAGACATCAGTTGTTCCAGCCATTGCAATAGACGCAAGCCGACCTTATGATTTCTACTCACAGGTGAAGGTGCGCAGTTCCGAGAACCGGCTGACGGTTTTCCGAACTGCGCGCGAGATCACATCATGAAATCAACGGCAGCCGCCGCAAGCGGTCAACGTTTTGTGCGCAGGATATTGTCCCAGCCTAAGAGCACCTTTTGTTAACCGAAATCCTTATCGTCGTTGCACTCACCATATTGAATGGTGTTCTTGCGATGTCGGAACTTGCCGTCGTTTCATCCCGCCCCATCCGCCTCAAGGTTATGGCCGAGCAGGGAAATCGCGGTGCGGCCACAGCCATCAAGCTTGCCGAAGACCCAGGTCGTTTTCTCTCTTCCGTTCAGATCGGCATCACGCTGGTTGGCGTTCTTTCCGGCGCATTTTCCGGCGCCACGCTCGGTACGCGCCTGACCTCATGGCTCGAGGCACAGGGCATGGCCGAGAACCTTGCCGACTGGCTTGGTGTCGGCGGTGTCGTTGTCGTCATCACCTATATGTCACTTATCCTCGGCGAACTGGTGCCGAAGCAGATTGCGTTGCGCGCGCCAGAGTCTGTTGCCGCCCGCGTCGCGCCTGCGATGAAGCTCGTTGCGATGATCGGCGCGCCCATCGTCTGGTTCCTTGATATCTCCGGCCGCTTCGTGCTGACCATACTCGGCCAGAAGGGCGAGTCCGAAGACAAGGTTACGGACGAGGAAATCCGCACGGTTCTTGCCGAAGCGCAGAGCGCAGGCGTCATCGAAAGCGGTGAGTCCGAGATGATTTCCGGCGTCATGCGCCTGGCCGACCGCACCGCGCGCGGCCTGATGACGCCGCGTCGCGATGTCGAGGTGATCGATACGGAGGACGAGCCGGAGGAAATCCGCGCCCAGCTTCGTGCCACGACACGCTCCCGCCTGCCTGTTCGCAAGGGCAGTTCCGACGAGATCATCGGCGTTCTGTTCGTCAAGGACGCCTATGATTTCATGGCCGGCGGAAAGCAGTTCGACGTTCAGCTCGCAATGCGTGAGGCTCCCGTCGTTTCCGATCTGACTGGCGCTCTCGACGTCATCCAGGCGCTCAGGAAGGCGCCGGCGCATATGGTGCTTGTCTATGACGAGTACGGTCATTTCGAAGGTATCATCAGCTCCGGCGACGTGCTGGAGGCAATCACCGGCGTGTTCCAGGAAGACGCGACCGAAGAGCCTGCAATCGTGGTGCGGGACGACGGTTCCTACCTGATTGCCGGCTGGATGCCGGTCGACGAGTTTGGTGCGCAGATGGGCATCTCGATCGAGGAAGATCCGGGTTACGAGACCGTTGCCGGTTTCGTGCTTGACGAATTGAAGCACCTGCCGGAACTCGGCGAAAGCTTCACGACGCATGGCTGGACCTTCGAGGTCGTCGATCTTGACGGTCGGCGTATCGACAAGCTGCTGGTCTCCCGTTCAGGCGACAAGGCCTGATGGCCGGCCAATCGATCAAGGCGTCGCTGCGGGCCGAAAGGCTCGCGGCGCGCGATACTATCAGTGCTGCGGAGCGCGTGGAGAAAAGCCTGTCGCTGGCATCGCACGGTATGGCGGCGATCGATCTTAACGACGGAACGATCGTGTCCGGTTTCCTGCCGATCCGCTCCGAGGTGGATGTCCGTCCTCTTATGGATCTTCTGAGAGAACGCGGGGCGCGGATTTGCGTGCCTGTCGTACTCGATAAGGAAACCATCGTTTTTCGCGAACTGACACCCGGTGCCGAGCTTGTCGCGGGCGTCTTCGGCACGGTCGGGCCGGGGCTGGAAGTGGCCGAACTCGACCCCGAGATCATGCTGGTGCCGCTTGCGGCGTTCGACCGCAGAGGCCACCGGATCGGTTATGGTGGCGGTTATTATGATCGCGCAATTTACCGTTTGCAGCAAAAAGGCTGCAATCCACGGCTGATCGGCATTGCATTCGACTGCCAGGAAGTGGCATCAGTTCCCGAAGAACCTCATGATATAAGGCTTCACGGGATCCTGACGGAAAGCGGCTTTCGCGATCTGTCCGATGAGGCCATTGTAAAGATTGGATAGGAATGCGCCTTCTCTTTCTAGGTGACATGGTTGGCAAGACCGGCCGCACGACCGTATGGGAAAAACTGCCGGGCCTGATTTCAGACCTGAAACTCGATTTCGTCATCGTCAACGGCGAGAACGCGGCCGGCGGCTTCGGCATCACCGAAGACATCTTTCTCGAGACGATCAATGCCGGTGCGGACGTCGTCACGACCGGCAATCACGTCTGGGACCAGAAGGAAGCAGTGACCTTTGCCGGTCGCCACGACCAGTTCCTGCGGCCTGCGAACTATCCTGCCGGCACGCCCGGCAAGGGATCGGGTCTCTATTATGCCCGCAACGGCGCGCGCATCCTCGTTGCCAACATCATGGGCCGGGTGTTCATGCATCCGGAACTCGACGATCCCTTCAAGAGCGCTGAGGCGATCCTGGATGCTGCTCCGCTCAAGGAGCAGGCCGACGCGATCATCTTCGACTTCCACGCGGAAGCGACCAGCGAGAAGCAGTGCTTCGGGCATTTCGTCGACGGGCGCGCCTCGCTCGTTGTCGGCACCCATACCCATGTGCCGACCGCCGACTGCCAGATCCTGAACGGCGGCACAGGCTACATGTCGGATGCCGGCATGTGCGGTGACTACGACTCGTCGCTCGGCATGGAAAAGGAAGAGCCGCTCAACCGCTTCATCTCGAAAATGCCGAAGGGCCGCTTCGAGGCGGCGCATGGGCCGGCGACGCTCTGCGGTCTCGGCATTGAGATTTCGGATTCGACCGGGCTTGCCGAGAAGATCGAGCCTCTGCGCATCGGGCCGCGGCTGGCGGAAACCATTCCCAGCTTCTGGCGTTGATTGGGGAAGCCGCGGTTCCCATGTTATAAATCCTATATGTGATTTCCTGCCGCGGCGCTGGTGCCGGGCAGGGGGCGTGTTGGAGGACATGGCATGGTCGACCCGGTTACCCGCATTTCCTCGACGGCTGCATCCGCTGCCACCCAGGTCGACAGCAGCGTCGTGAGCCGCGCCGAGCCCGACAATGTCTGGGCCGGTCATCGGCAGGCGCAGATCAATGCAGACCTTGCCGCCATGAAGAATTCCCGCGAGCAGCAGGAGCCGGGTGCGGAAGACGACGAGGCTTCAGGATCTCTTGACGATCGCCATCCCCATCGCCGGCAGGATGCCGCGGCATCCGAAGCAAGCAACGCGCCGTCGGACGATGCCAGATTGTCGGGCGAGAGCGAGCGTATCGGCACCCGCAATTACGATGACGAAACGCCATTCGGGCATCGGACGCTGATCATCTGACCCGACCTTCTTTGGGCTCGTCCCGAGGTTTCGCTGGCTCCAGTCCAGATGCGAATGACGGAATTGTGAGGCGTCCTGCGTCAAAGCAAGCTGGACGCTTCGGCACGCATCCAGCATCCTCCCACACGGAATGAGCATGAACGCGGTTCTCGGAGTGTGGCATGAAGCTGCGAACTCTCGCATTCGGTCTTTCGGCTTTTCTTCTTTCTTCCCTGTCTGTCTTTGCCCAGGACGGCGGCCTTCCGGTCAGTCAATGTCAGGCGATCGCGCAAAAACTGCCGAATGTGCGGTTTGCCAGTTTTGCGCCGCCGGCTGTTCAGTTCGTGCAGGCGGGCAAGGCGCTCACGCTTTCCGAGCGGGAAGAGGTGGATATCACCTTTGTCGGCCATTCCACCTACTTTATCGAAACACCTGGCGGTGTCGGGATCGCAACCGACTATAGCGGTGTCTACCAGCCGTCGCGCATCCCCGACGTGGTGACGATGAACAGGGCGCATTCGACCCATTACACGCTCACTCCCGATCCGGCGATCCAGACGGTGCTGCATGGCTGGAGCGATGTGCCGGGTGAAAAGGCAAAACACCAGGAGATGATCGGGGATGTCTATATCCGCAATGTCGTGTCGGATATCCGCAACTGGGGCGGGGGGATCGAGGAGAATGGCAATTCGATCTTCATCTTCGAAGTTGCGGGCCTTTGCATCGGCCATCTGGGGCATCTGCATTTCGAACTGAACGAGGCGCAATATACGGAGATCGGGCGTCTCGATATTCTGATGGTGCCGGTCGACGGCGGGTTGACGATGGGGGCGGACAGCATGAGCCGCGTCGTGCAGCGGCTGCGGTCTTCGCTGATCCTGCCGATGCATCGCTTCGGGCCGCCGCTCGATACGTTTCTCGCCATGTTCGACGGGAAGTTCGACATTGCCTATGCGAAGGAAAAGACGCTCAGGGTATCGATGCGGTCTCTGCCCAAAAAGCCGACGATACTGGTGCCACAGGGGCTTTAACGGCCCCTGCGGCTAAATCCACCTAATGGATTGCCGAGAAGGTGAGGTGCTGCTTGACGCCCACCTCCGGCATTTTCTCGTCGGTCATGTTGGCCTTGGCGATCTCCCAACCGAATTTCAGCGTGCTGTTGGTCGAAGCCCAGATTTCGGCATCATCTACCTTGAAAGCGAGCATGGTGAGAAGCGGATCGTCCTTGCCCTGCTCGTACCAGGCGGCGGTTACGGCGCTCCAGTATTCGTCACGCTTTGCGGCATCGAGGCGGACTTCGATCGTGCCTGACAGGCAGGCGTGGTAGTCATGGTTCTTGCCAGTGACGCAGAAATGTGCGCGGCCGCCAGCCCTGATGGCGCGCACGAGATCGGTATCCGCCTTGGTGAAGAACCAGATCGTGTTGGTCTTGGTATCGACATTCGGCGCCATCGGCTGGAAATGCATATGGGTGCCTTCAAGGCCGAGCATGCCGGCGTGCACGCCGTTGATCTCGTCCCACAACTGGCGCTCGGGTGCTTCGCGGGCTTCGGTGAGGCTTGCCATCTTCTGCATCTCCTTTTGTTGTTGTCGAATGGTCAAACGGAGAGGTCTGGGCTTTGTTCCTATGGGAAAATGCCTTGAATGAAGGCGTTATCGAAATTATAAGGCCCCATTCCCAAACACGCTAAAGTATCAGGGGTGCCATGGCTGGCCATTCACAGTTCAAAAACATCATGCACCGCAAGGGCAAGCAGGACGGTATCCGTTCCAAGATGTTCTCCAAGCTCGCGCGCGAAATCACCGTTGCTGCGAAAACCGGTTTGCCCGACCCGACGATGAACGCGGCTCTGCGTCTTGCCGTTCAGAACGCCAAGGCGCAGTCGATGCCGAAGGACAATATCGACCGCGCGATCAAGAAGGCATCGGGCGCCGACGCCGAGAACTACGATTCCGTTCGCTACGAAGGCTACGGCCCGGGCGGCACCGCCGTTATCGTCGAAGCGCTGACCGACAACCGCAACCGTACGGCATCGAACGTCCGTTCGATCTTCACCAAGGCTGGTGGCGCACTGGGTGAAACCGGTTCGGTTTCCTTCTCCTTCGACCACGTCGGCGAAATCACCTACAAGCTTTCCGTCGGCGATGCGGACAAGGTGATGGAAGCGGCTATCGAAGCCGGTGCCGATGATGTCGAGACCGACGAAGAAGGCCACACGATCTATTGCGGTTTCGAGGACATGAACGAAGTGTCCAAGGCGCTGGAAGGCGTGCTGGGCGAAGCCGAGACCGTCAAGGCGATCTGGAAGGCGCAGAACACGATCGAAGTCGATGAGGAAAAGGCGCAGTCGCTTATGAAGCTCATCGACAACCTGGAAGACGATGACGACGTCCAGAACGTCTATTCGAACTTCGAAGTGTCTGACGAAGTTCTGGCCAAGCTTTCGGCCTGATCGTTCTTCGAGACTTAAAATTGGAACGGGCCGGTTTTGCCGGCCCGTTTTTCGTTGTCTATAAGGTCTTTTCCATCATCGGCAGTGATGCAAACAGTTCGACCGAATGCAGGCGTGCGTCGATGTCGTGGATCGGCATGGAGACGATCAGTTCGTCGGCGCCGGTTTCTTCGAGGAAGTCTTTCAGCTTTGCCTCGATCGTCGGCACCGAGCCGACGGCTGCATAACGCAGCGTATGTTCGACGCTCATCTTTTCCATCGGCGTCCAGAAACCGTCCATGCTGTCCAGCGGTTTGGGGAAGCGGGTGCGGACATTCTTGCGCAGGTTGACGAATTGCTGCTGGGAGGAGGTGAACAGCCGTTCTGCCTCTTCATCGGTATCGGCTGCAACGCCCATGACGCCGACCATGACATAGGGCTTGTCGAGGTCGGGCGATGGCTGGAAACGTTCCCTGTAGATCGCAATCGCATCCATCAGCATATCGGGCGCGAAATGGGAGGCGAAGGCATAGGGCAAGCCTAGCGCTGCCGCCAGATGGGCGCTGTAAAGACTGGAGCCGAGGAGCCAGAGCGGCACATTGGCTTCCGTGCCGGGGACCGCGATGATCGCCTGGTTTTCGATCGGCGTGCCGAGCAGGTGCTTCAGTTCGACGATATCCTGCGGAAAGTTTTCGGCGCCTGCTTCCATGTTACGTCGAAGGGCGCTGGCGGTACGCATATCGGTGCCGGGAGCGCGGCCAAGGCCGAGGTCGACGCGACCCGGCAACAGCGCCTCCAGAGTGCCGAACTGTTCGGCAATCACGAGCGGGGAATGATTAGGCAGCATGACGCCGCCGGAACCGACGCGGATTTTTTTCGTTGCCGCACCGACATGGGCGATGACGATTGAGGTAGCCGCGCTGGCGATGCCGGGCATGCCATGGTGTTCGGCAAGCCAGACACGCTTGTATCCCTGCTCTTCGGCCTTGATTGCCATGCGGCGGGATTGATCGAGCGCATCGCGCACCGAGTAGCCTTCGCCGACCGGCGAAAGGTCAAGTATCGAGAACGGAATCATGGATCTACCTTGGAAAGGAACAATTCTGTTGTTCCTATCTAGGAAGCCGGAACCGCCGATGCGACCCTTTCGCGCAGAAAAGCATGAGTTGGCGGTTCCGCTTTTACGTTTTCACTAACTTCAGATGGCTGCGATGGTGGGGCGGGCTGGTGTCTGGCGGTGTGTGGTCGTCGTGAAGAACGGTGATATGGATGAAGCGCCCGCAATGCCGATTGATTACCGTAAGCTCCTGCGCCATGCGTTCGAGCGCCGTCTCCAGCACATGGTCAAGCGAGCGGCGCTGGCTGGTGCGCTTGAGTGCCCCATCCAGAATGACGCTGCTGCGGGCAACAATATCTGACGACATCGTCGAAGCTTCCGAGATTGCCGTGAGCCTGTCGCCGATCGTCTCGAAACTCTCGTGCAGATGCTGTTCCTGCTGCAGGATACGATCCGTCTGGGTGCGCGCGTGTTTGAGGCAGAGAGTAACGTCGCGTTCCAGAAGAGAAGCCTGCTTTGCCGCTGCCGCGCTTGTTTCGGCCATATCGCGCAACTCGGCTGCGAAGGCCGGCAGCGTTTCTTGGGGGCCGGTCACGTTTGCTGCCGCAACGCTGGCGCTGACGGAAAGCATGTTGGTGCGGAATGCCATGTCGCGCATCAGCGCAGCGATTTCTCCAACCTGTATCTCTGAGCCGCGCATGCTCTCGGATGCCTTGACCTCCTGCGAAACGGTTTCGCGGCTTTGCTGCCAATAGGCCTTGGCATTGGCTGCGATTGCGGCGATCTCTCTCAGCGCGGCATCCTGCTCACGCAGGAGATCCGCGATATCACGCAGGCCGTTGCCGGCAACCGAAAGAGCGGGAACTTCATCCGGTATGAGCGAACGCTCCTGCGCCAACCGGATACGCGCCTCGGCGCACTCTCCATGCAGGGTGCTCGCCGAAGTGATGATGGTTGTCAGGCTTTCGTTGAGCGAGTTGACGGCCTTGTTGAAATCACCGCGCAATCCTTCGAAGCCATCCGAGAAGGGAGTGTCGAGCGTGACGGAAAGGTCGCCTGTCGCAAGGCGGCGCAAACCGGCATCCAAGGCGCTGAGCGCTTCTTCCGAAGCCTTCTGGCGATCGTTGCCTGCTATTCCATGCTGCTGGTCAATCGTCCTCAACCCAACCAGGCGGGGGGTGGCTGGATTGAGGCGTTCAGGACAAGTTTTTGGTGTTGAAGACTTTGGAAGCGGGCCTAAACCGGATGCGATAGCATTTTCAGGTGCCGCACCAAGCAACAGTCTGGTCGAGGCCGGTCTTGTTTCATGAGCACCGGCAATGCGGGTGGCCATCATAGCCGTCGCCATCGAGAAACCAACGACGCCCGCTGCCAGAAGTGCCGTCATGGCGGGGGACATGCCCGGAGAAAAAGTGGATGCGATCATTGCTAGCAGGCCATTCTGCAACAAAAGCAGGATCGCGATCTTCATGAACAAACCTTGGCGTTGAGACATCGCCCTCTCTCCCTCTCGTATCATTCGAGAACACCCAGAACGCGGAAAAGCCGCCGTCGTTGCAAAGGTCATATCAGTAGAGCGACATATGGTTAGCGGCGCGTTAACCAGCTTAAATGCGATGTTTCCGTTTTGTTCATATTTCGATGGCTATCAAGGGCGGGTGAAGGTAGGGTGAGATATGGCAGACATCATTCGAATCATCGGTATCGATCCCGGACTTCGGCGCACAGGCTGGGGTGTCATCGACACGATCGGCAATAGCCTGAAATTCGTCGCTTCCGGTACCGTGACGTCGGATGGGGATCTGGATCTCGCTTCGCGTCTCTGCCAGCTGCATGACGGGCTTGCCGAGGTCGTGCATGCCTACAAGCCGGATGAGGCTGCAGTCGAGCAGACTTTCGTCAACAAGGATGCGGTCGCGACGTTGAAGCTTGGTCAGGCCCGTGGTGTGGTCATGCTGGTGCCAGCGCGCGCCGGACTGCCGGTTTCCGAATATGCGCCGAACGCCGTGAAGAAGTCGGTGATCGGCGTCGGCCATGGCGAGAAAAAGCAGATCCACATGATGCTGAAGATCCTGATGCCGAAGGTGGAGTTCAAGGGCGACGATGCCGCCGACGCACTCGCGATTGCCATCTGCCACGCGCATAACCGCGGCGGAAACCGGATGCGGCAAGCGCTGGCGGGCTGACGGGGTGCATGTTTGTTCTTGACTTGTTCTTCAGGTAGGATATTTTCTTACTCAAAGGAGAGCAGGTGATGCGTGTGACGTCCAAAGGGCAAGTGACCATACCACGGGATCTTCGCGAGCTGGTCGGTATCGAGCCGAACAGCGAGGTGATATTCGGCGTGGAAGGTGGTGTGATTACCCTGACGCCCAAGCATGGAACCACCGCAGACGCGGATCGTGCGCGACTTGATCGTTTCATCGCCACGCTTGAAGAACTGGGCGGGACTGGTGACCAGGCCATCGATGCCGACGAATTGATGCGTATAACGCGCGATCGATAACAAGCATGGCAACGCTCATCGACACCAATATTCTCGTCGACCTTGCTGTGCGCGATCCGCATTGGCTTGAGTGGTCGCGTCGGCAGCTGCTGGCGGCGATGGCGCGCGGCAGCGTGGTGATCAACCAGATCATCTTTTCGGAATTCTCCTACCGATACGATGCGCTGGAAACCGTGGATGCGCTTTTGCCGCGCAACCAGTTCATTCGTGAAAACCTGCCCTGGCCGGCTGCATTCGCCGCCTCCTATGCCTTTCGCCGGTATCGGTCGGCGGGCGGGCACCGTGATCGCGTATTGCCGGATTTCCTCATCGGCGCGCATGCGACGATCCGTGGATATACATTGCTGACGCGCGACCCGTCCGGCTATCGCAGCTATTTTCCGGGTATCGATCTGATCGCCCCCGACACTCACCCTCTTTCAGGAAATCAGACATGATCGGCAAGCTCAAAGGCACTATCGACGAGATCGGCACGGACCATGTGCTCGTTGACGTGCATGGTGTCTGTTACGAGGCTTTCTGCTCGTCGCGCACGTTGTCGCGGCTGAATGTCGGCGAGGCCGCAATCCTGTTCATCGAGACATATGTGCGCGAGGACCAGCTGAAGCTGTTCGGTTTCGTTTCGGCACTGGAGCGCGAATGGTTCGGCCTGTTGCAGAGCGTGCAGGGCGTCGGTTCGAAGGTGGCGCTTGCCGTCCTTTCGACGCTGACGCCGGGTGAGCTTGCCAATGCGATCGCGCTGCAGGACAAGACCGTGGTTTCGCGTGCGCCGGGTGTCGGCCCCAAGGTGGCGGTGCGTATCGTCACCGAATTGAAGAACAAGGCGCCGGCCTTTGCGGGTGAAGCCTCCGCCAATATTGGCCTGAAGCAGGAAATCGGCGAGGGCGTCGCCTCCGCACCTGTCTCCGATGCCGTTTCGGCGCTGACCAATCTCGGTTATTCGCGCGATCAGGCGGCCAATGCTGTGGCTGCGGCGCTGAAGACTGCAGGTGAGGAGGCGGACAGCGCCAAGCTGATCCGGCTGGGGCTAAAGGAACTCTCACGTTAACGGCCATCGCGGCTGCGTATTTTGTCCATGTCGTGTATTGACTGGATAACTGGTTCGAACGGAAATACCTCATGACTGACGAAACCCGCCTCATCTCGCCGGAAAAGCGGGGCGAAGATCTTGATACGGCTTTGCGCCCCCAATCGCTGGACGAGTTTACCGGACAGGCGGAAGCCCGCGCCAATCTGAAGATCTTCATCGAGGCAGCGAAGAACCGTGGCGAAGCGTTGGACCACGTTCTTTTCGTCGGCCCGCCGGGGCTCGGCAAGACGACGCTGGCGCAGATCATGGCGAAGGAACTGGGCGTCAATTTCCGTTCGACCTCCGGTCCGGTCATCGCCAAGGCGGGAGATCTTGCCGCACTTTTGACCAATCTCGAAGAACGCGACGTGCTGTTCATCGATGAAATCCACCGGCTCAACCCGGCGGTCGAGGAAATTCTCTATCCTGCCATGGAAGACTTTCAGCTCGACCTGATCATCGGCGAGGGGCCGGCGGCGCGTTCGGTCAAGATCGATCTTTCGAAATTTACGCTGGTTGCCGCCACCACCCGTATCGGCCTTCTGACCACGCCGCTGCGCGATCGCTTTGGTATTCCGGTGCGCCTGTCCTTCTATACCGTAGAGGAGCTTGAGGGCATCGTGCGGCGCGGGGCGCGATTGATGGGGCTGAAGATGACGGACGATGGTGCTCGTGAAATCGCACGCCGTGCCCGTGGTACGCCGCGTATCGCCGGTCGCCTCCTGCGCCGCGTGCGCGATTTTGCCGAGGTGGCGCGTGCCGAAGCCGTGACGAAAGAAATCGCCGATGAGGCGCTTGTCCGTCTGAATGTCGACCATGCCGGTTTCGACCAGCTCGACAAGCGTTACCTCAACATGATCGCGGTGAATTTTGCCGGCGGGCCGGTCGGGATCGAGACGATCGCGGCGGGTCTTTCCGAGCCACGCGATGCGATCGAGGATATTATCGAGCCCTACATGATCCAGCAGGGTTTCATCCAGCGTACGCCGCGCGGGCGTGTGCTCACCGCTGTGGCCTGGAAACATCTCGGCCTGCAGCCGCCCAAGGATATGGAAGCGGCACAGTTCCGCATGAGTTTGGAAGATGAGTAAGAAAGACAAGCCGCAGGATCTGCGTATCCGGATGAAATTCAAGCCTAAGCGTATCTTTCAGATGCGCATTGCCGGCCTGGCGTTTCGCGATGGGCATGTGCTCGTCCATCGTGCTGTTCACGAGCCCTTCTGGACTTTTCCCGGTGGCCGGGCCGAAGTGGGGGAGACATCCGAGGAGACGCTCAAGCGGGAGATGGTCGAGGAACTTGGCGTGATCGCCGATATCGGCCCGTTGCTTTGGGTGGCGGAGAACTTTTTTCATTACGAAGGCAAGGACTGGCACGAACTCGGCTTTTATTACCGGATGGAACTGCCGGAGAGTTTTCCGTTTCATCCGAGCGATGTCGTGCATCGTGTGGTCGATACGCATGAACTTGAGTTCAAATGGGTTTCGGCGACCAGGGATGCGCTCAAGGCTCTCGATATCCCACCCTATTTCATCGCCGAAGAGATCGAAAATCTGCCGGCATCGCCGCGTCATGTGGTTCAGCGGGATGGCGATCTCGATCTGAAGGGCTGATTTCGGAACATCATCCGGCTCCTTGAGTTTCCCAAGGGAGAAAGGAGCCATGCATGCAGAAAATCCAAGTCGGAAATGAAGTCGAATGGAAATGGGGGCGCTCCAAGGCAGAGGGCAAGGTCACCCAGAAATTCACCGAGGACGTAGAGCGCCGGATCAAGGGAAAGACGATCAAGCGCAAAGCGGACGACAGCGAACCGGCATTCCTGATCAGACAGGATGACGGCGACCGCGTCCTGAAAAGTCAGTCGGAGGTGAGGAAGACCCATGGCTGATAAGGATCTAGACAATCGTCCGCCGGCGGACGTAGCATCCGCTGCGGAAAAGGGACTGAAACTCAGGGCGAAATTCCGCCGTGGCGGTACGACCGTCGGCATTGCCCGCGCCCGCGATCTCCAGCATCGCAAGTCGCTCTCCGATCTTACCGTCAAAAGAATGGTCAGCTATTTCGCCCGCCACAAGGTCGACAAGCGCGCCGAGAATTTCGGTGATGATGAGGAGCCTTCCACCGGATACATCGCGTGGCTCCTATGGGGGGGCGATGCTGGGCAGAAATGGGCGGAAGAGCAGGCCAAGGCCATTGAGGCGAAGAAAAGAGAGAAACAGCCGAGCCGTCATGGCCGGGACGGCAATGTCCAGCGGCATGCTTCACATCATCAGTGATCATCCTCGATCTGGCGAGCCAGTATCGCCATGGTTTCGTCGAACCGCCGCATTCCTCCGGGTTGCCAGCCGATGCGGCGGATCTTTTCGGTAGCCATCACGTTCGCGGAGAGTGCCGCGAACGCGACCAGCTGGGCTGAGAGGCCCAGTTTCTCCAGGATCGTTCGTGTATCGACCGTGACGTCCGAGATGTTGAAGCTCTGTTCGTTTATGGAGGAGGCGGCCGTTGTCAGCATGAGCCGGACCGCCTGGGCGGCATCTGCTCCATGGACCTCCGTGCCCGCACGTGGCGCTACCGGTTTGCCGGAAAGCACATCGGCGATGAGGTCATCCCATTTGTTGGGGCGAAATTCCCCATAGACGCCAGTGGCGCGCAGCGATGCGGTGATGAAATCCGGGTCGGATAAGGCGCGCAGTGCCTGTTCGCAAGCGAGCTTGATTTCACCGTAAAGGGATGTCGGTGAGAGCGCCAGATCTTCCGTGAGGACCGTGCCTGCTTCAAGACCATCATAAACCGCGCGGCTGGAGAGAAATACGGCTCGCTGCACGCCTGCTTTCTTTGCCGTCTCGAAGAGTTTGACCGAGCCGTCGAGGTTCATGCGCCGGAAGCGCTTCGGATCCTTGCCTTCACCACCCCGGTATTTTCCCGGCAGATGATCGAAGGCCAGGTGGATAAAGGCGTCGACGCCTTCGAATGCGCCAGACTGATTGAGTTTGGGATCAAGGTGCAGCGGACGGAAATCAGCCCGCTGTGAGAAGAAACCTGCCGGAGCTGGTTTGCGGGCGCCAACCGTGACGGCATATCCTGCCGACAGAAGACCTTCGACGATATAGCGGCCGACAAGGCCTGTGCCGCCGGAAACCAGCACCCTCACGCCACATCTCCGGGATTGGAGAGCTGTGGGCCGGGTAGGGTGCTGGTATCGGGGATGTTCCTGCCGTCATGAAAGGCCTGCCAGAGGTCGATCAGCGGACGCAGCACTTCTGCCTTGGGATGGTCCGTCTCCCATGGCTTCTCATACTGGTAATGCAGGATGGCGACACTTTTCCAATCCCACAAAGCTGGCATATTGAACCAGACATATTGCAGCATATTCATGGTGACCGGCAGGCCGTGCCAGTCGGGGAAGAAGCTTTCGAGAAAGGTCTGGTCGGTCCGCCGCCAGAAGGCGTCGGGTTGGTCGAGGGCTATAAGCATGCGCTCGAAGGTTTCGACGGACGGTTTTGCGACGAAGACGCCGGAATTGAGCCGGTGGAAATCGGCAAGGCTCTCGTAGACATTCGGGGCTGCTGAAAATTCCGGGTAATCGAACAGCTTTTCGATGTTCTTCAGCACAATCACGTCTGCATCGAGGAAAACGAGAGTGCCGTATTCGGTGAGTTCCCAGAGCCGAAGCTTGCAGAAATTGTCGAGCGGCGTGTGAAACTCCGGTTTCCGTCCCTTGGTGAAAGGGGCGGCACCATGGAGGTTCTTGCGGGCATGACGCTCGTTGAAGCCGTCGGACAGGCGAAGGTGCGAGACTTCGATGGTTCGGCAGCCGAGCCTCTTGAGATTGCCCAGAGCCTCCGGGGAAACCGCACCCGTATACAGAATGACGATATCGGCCGTGGTGCCGGTCCGGTGCAACGAGTGGACCAGTGCGGTCGCGCCCATGATGTAATCAGCATTGGTCACGAGGGTGACGAAGGCGTTCCGCATGGCTTGTTGTGGTCCTGTTTGCGCGCCGCGCACGTCATGCTCGGGCCTGTCCCGAGCATCTATCGCCTTGGCAGGATTGTACATCGTCCCCGGGTTTAACCCGAGGACGAGGAGGACGAAATACGGTGTCCTAGGAAACCGACTTCAGCCGCTTGCCTTCCGGGTCGCGTTCGACAGTGGCGGCGATGTCCTTGGTCCAGGCGGAGACGGCGGGAACGCGGCTTCGATCAACGCGGTAGGCGTATTTCTTCGCAACGTCGACGATCTCGGAAAGCAGGCCTTCGCCGAGCGTGGTCGGCTTGAGGCCGAGTTCGATGAATTTCTCGTTCTTCACCACGAGATCGTTTTCCGGTGCTTCCTTGCGCGGGTTGGGCAGCCAGGCGATTTTTGCACCTGTCATTTTCGAAATCATCTCGGCCAGATCGCGGACGCGGTGGGTCTCTGTCATCTGGTTGAAGATTTCGACACGGCCGCCGCGGGCAGGGGGATTGTTGAGCGCGATCTCGATGCAGCGGACCGAATCCTGCACATGGATGAAGGCGCGGGTCTGGCCGCCGGTGCCGTGTACGGTAAGCGGATACCCGATTGCCGCCTGGATGAGAAAACGATTCAAGACCGTCCCGTAATCCCCATCATAATCAAAGCGATTTATCAGCTGCTCATGGATGCGCGTCTCAGCTGTATGGGTGCCCCAGACGATGCCCTGATGCAGGTCGGTGATGCGCAGGCGATCGTTCTTCGCGTAGAAGGCGAAGAGAAGCTGATCGAGGCACTTTGTCATGTGATAGATCGAGCCGGGATTGGATGGGTAGAGGATTTCCTGGGAGACCGTTTCGCCGCTCATCGTCTCGATGCCGACCGGCAGATAGCCTTCGGGGATGGCTGCGCCGACCGTCGAATAACCATAGACGCCCATGGTGCCGAGATGGACGAGGTGGGTGTCGAGATCGAGTTCGACCAGCGCATTCAGGAGATTATGCGTGGCATTGACGTTGTTGTTGACGGTGTAATTCTTGTGACGGTCGCTCTTCATCGAATAGGGGGCGGCGCGCTGTTCGGCAAAATGCACGATCGCATCCGGGCGGTGTTCCGCCAGCCAGTTCTTCAGAAGCTCGTAATCCTTGGCGAGGTCGATGAGATTGAAGTGGATGCGGCGGCCGGTTTCGGCATGCCAGATGCGAGTGCGTTCCTGGATACTGTCCATCGGGGTCAGCGACTGAACGCCGAGTTCGGTATCGATCCAGCGGCGGGAAAGATTGTCGAGAATGTGGACCTCATGGCCCGCATGGGACAGGTGAAGGGATGTAGGCCATCCGATGAAACCGTCGCCGCCCATGACTGCAATCTTCATAAAAAATCTCCAGTGGTGTTCTGATTTTTTCCTGTTAGGGAGGAAATATGACGCCCGTTGGATAGTGGGGCGGTATGCTGCCAATATCCAGAGAACGATAAGGTTTTTCCAAGGCAAGCCCGATGCATAGCGATAATTTTCTCCTCTCCGGCGAACTGACCGATCACGGGCACCGCCTCGTGCAGCGCGTCTATTACGAGGACACGGATTTTTCCGGTGTCGTATATCACGCCCGTTATCTTCACTTCCTTGAGAGGGGTCGGACCGACTATCTGCGCTGCCTGGGCTGCGAGCAGAGCGCGCTTCTGGCTGCCGACGAGGAAGGTCTCGTGTTCGTCGTCCATCGGATGGAAATCGACTTCAAGCAACCGGCGCGGATGGATGATGTCCTGACGATTACGACAGCGACGGAAAAGGCGGGTGGCGCCAAGATGGTACTCACTCAGGAGATCCGCCGTGGCGACACGCTGTTGATCGCTGCTAAAGTGGTGATCGCAGTGATCAACAAGCATGGGCGACCCCGGCGGCTGCCGGAGACGATTGCAGATAAGTTTCTGGGGCATGGCGCGTAGTGAGCCATACCTGACCTATAGATCTTGCGATCAGGGGCGCAGAATAAAGCCGCTCTTGGTCATCTTCTTCATGCCCGGCTTAAGCTCGGCCGGGCATTTTCCGGCATAGGTCACCTTGGCATTGGCATGGAGCGTATTGGTCTTGCCGAGCGCATTCACGAACCGCGTGACTGATTCGAAGCTGTAGCCGGTCTTGAAGTCTCCCGAAAACGTGACCTGCAATTTGGCGTCGGTCTTTTCGGTCAGCTTGCAGGTCGCGTCGATCTTGCCTGATGATTTGCGGGTGCTGGAACTCGTGACCTTGCACTCATTGGCGAAATTGTCCCAGACGTCGGTATCGAGAAAGTCGTTCCTGGCCTCATCGATGCACATCGACCAGTCCGCGAAAGGGTTGTCTTCGGCCTTGAGCAGCCATAGGCCGGCTGTTCTCGGCGGTATATCCTTGGCGGTCGCGGGTGAAATCAGAAACACGGATAGGAGAGCGGCACCGATCAGTGTGCGTTTAAAAACAAACATTTATTCCTCTTTGAAAATATTCTCCGCCAAGTTGCGCGAGGTCGCCTCAAGGCGGCATGGTGATGGCCGGACGGATAGTCAAAGCATCTGTCGCGCTCAAGCTGCCGATGGTTGCACGCCGGCATATCTCGCGCTCACCCCGCCGGTATGGTCGGCGAGCGGTGCGCAAAAGCAATCATCGTTTGCGGATTTATCGAGTCGTTTCAGGGGGATGGGGTGCGCGATTGTAACGCATTATTAACGATAATGTTGTCTTACTCAGGGCCGAGGAATTTGTGCAACGCACGCCTTCCTTTGACCAAATTTGAAGGCGAGAAGCCAAGCAGAAAACTCAGGACATCTTGGGGTTAGGGCTGCGCTCTCGGTGGTCAGACAGATATTCGCGAGCATGCGCTTTGGAACCCGCCCGGTCACCATGCCGGGCGTTTGGATTCGGGGATAGTTGATGGAACAGGTAGCTTTGGAAGCCGCAACGCACGACGTCAGTCTGCTGGCGTTGTTTATGCAGGCGGGGCTTCTCGTCAAGCTGGTCATGATCGGTCTGCTCGGGGCGTCGGTCTGGACCTGGGCGATCGTGCTCGACAAGTATGTGAGCTTCTCCAAGGCGCGGAAGCAGTTCGATCAGTTCGAGCAGGTCTTCTGGTCGGGCCAGTCACTGGAAGAGCTCTACCGCACGCTTGGCGAGCGCCAGAACAACGGGCTCTCCGCCATCTTCGTCGCTGCCATGCGCGAGTGGAAAAAGAGCTTTGAACGCGGCGCGCGTTCGCCGATCGGCCTGCAGATGCGTATCGACCGGGCTATGGATGTGACGATGGCGCGCGAAAGCGAAGTCTATGAGGCACGCCTCGGATCGCTCGCAACGATCGGCTCGGCCGGCCCGTTCATCGGTCTCTTCGGTACGGTCGTCGGTATCATGACCTCGTTCCAGGCGATTGCCGGTTCCAAGTCGACCAACCTTGCGGTCGTTGCTCCCGGTATTGCCGAAGCGCTGCTTGCAACCGCGATCGGCCTCGTCGCCGCTATCCCGGCTGTTATCGCCTACAACAAGTTCATGGCCGAGTCGGGCAAACTTCATTCCCGCATGGAAGGTTTTGCCGACGAATTCTCGGCCATCCTGTCTCGTCAGATCGACGAGAAGCTGCAGCCGCGCCAGGCCGCGCAATAAGCCGCGCGACGAAGGAGAGCTAGATCATGGGCATGTCTGCCGGAGGAGCGAATGCATCGGGTGGTGGCCGCCGCGGACGTCGCGGTCGCCGTCGTGGTGGCGCCATCAGCGAAATCAACGTGACGCCGCTCGTCGACGTCATGCTGGTGCTTCTGATCATCTTCATGGTGGCTGCTCCGATGATGACCGTCGGCGTGCCGATCGACCTGCCGGAAACGCAGGCGAAGGCGATGAATTCGGATACCCAGCCGATCACCATTTCGGTCAATCCGGCGGGTGAAATTTACCTGCAGGAAACACCGATCGCGATTGACGAAGTCGTGCCGAAGCTCGAGGCGATCGCCACGACCGGTTATAACGAGCGCATCTATGTGCGTGGCGATACGGCTGCCGCCTATGGCGTCGTGATGAAAGTCATGGCCCGCATCTCTTCCGCCGGTTACAAGAATATCGGCCTCGTGACGCTTCAAGAAACGGATAAGTGATCGGGTGCCATGAAGGGAAGTCTCGGCACATCGCTGGTTCTTCATACGCTGGTTTTGACCTGGGCGATGGTTTCGCTCAGTGCGCCGGCGCCCATGACCGTGGCCGATGTCGAGGCATTGCCTGTCGACATCGTGCCGATCGAAGATACCACAATGATGCAGCAGGGCGACAAGACGGCGCCGATGCTGGAAAAGCCCTCGGTCAAGCCGACCAACAACCAGAAGATCGTCGAAGGCGCCGAAAATGCCGGCGAGAACGATGTCGACCTGAAAACACCACCTACACCTGCCAAGCGACCGGTACAGGTGGAGGCCGCGGCTGCCCCGAAACCGGCCGAACGCCCGACGCCGACACCAACGCCCGAGCAGAACGAAGTCAAGGATATCGCGCCGGAAGAAACCGCGCCGAAGCCGACCGAGGTCGCCGCGCTGCCACAGCCGAAGCCCGAGCCGACGCCGCCGAAGCCTGAGCCCACTCCGAAGCCGGAACCGACACCTGCTCCCGCGGAGACCCAGGCAGAGGAAATTCCGCTGCCTTCCTCCATTCCGCTGCCTGCCTCCAAGCCGAAGCCGGAACCGCCGAAGGAGCAGGCAAAGCCGGTTGAAAAGCCCGTCGAAAAACCGGTCGAGAAAAAACCGGAAACGAAGCCAGCCGAGACTGCAAAGCCGACCGACAAGAAGGAAGGCAAAAAGCAGGAGACTGCAAAGTCATCTTCTTCGCAGAAGAGCGACTTCAACGCCGACGAGATTGCCTCGCTCCTGAACAAGCAGGAATCATCCGGCGGTGGCGCCAAGCGCTCGGTCTCGCCGGCATCCACAGGCAGCACCAAGCCGTCCACCGGCGCGAAGCTGAGCCTGAGCGAGATGGACGCGTTGCGCGGCCAGATCCAGAACAACTGGTCGACCATTGCCGGTATCGAAGGATTGCAGGGCATGGTGATCCGGGTGACGTTCCGGCTCGACAAGTCGGGCATGATCGTCGGCGAGCCTGAAGTGACCTCGACGGGCGGTTCGTCCATGGCGCGCAGGACGATGGAAGGTGGCGCTTTGCGCGCCGTCCTGAAGTCTCAACCCTTCAAGGGCCTGCCGGCCGAGAAATACGACGCCTGGAGCGAAGTTGCCGTGAATTTCGACCCCAGTGATCTGGGGCTCTAAAGAATCAAATAGCTGAAAGGCTTTAGCGATATGATCAGACATTCCCTCATCGGTATCATGATGGCGATTGCCGGAATGGCGATGACGTTTTCCACGTCGGCACAGGCCGCAGTGGAAATCAACATCAACAAGGGCAATGTCCAGCCATTGCCGATCGCGATCACGGACTTTCAGTCCAATAACGATCTCGGTGCGCAGATCGCCCAGGTCGTTGCTGCCGACCTGCAGCGCTCGGGACTGTTCGCCCCTGTGAACAAGGCTGCGTTTATCGAGAAGATTTCGGATCCGAACAAGGCTCCGCGCTTCCAGGACTGGACGGCGATCAATGCCCAGGCACTGGTCGTCGGCCGCGTTACCCGCGAGGGTGACGGCCGTTTGCGCGCCGAGTTTCGCCTGTGGGATACCTATGCCGGCCAGCAGATGACCGGTCAGCAGTTCTTCACCCAGCCGGACAACTGGCGGCGTCTAGCCCACATCATCGCCGATGCGATCTACGAGCGTATCACCGGTGAAAAGGGCTATTTCGACACGCGTGTCGTGTTTGTCTCGGAAAGCGGTCCGAAGACTGCCCGCCAGCGCCAGCTTGCGATCATGGACCAGGACGGTTTCAACGTTCGCATGCTGACCAACAGCAAGGATCTGGTTCTGACGCCTCGCTTCTCGCCGAGCCGGCAGGAAGTCACCTACATGTCGTTCGAAGGCAACCAGCCGCGCGTCTATCTGCTGCAGCTTGAGACCGGACAGCGTGAAGTGGTCGGCAATTTTCCGGGCATGACGTTCTCGCCGCGCTTCTCTCCGGATGGCCAGAAGGTCATCATGAGCCTGCAGCAGGAAGGCAATGCCAATATCTACACGATGGACCTGCGCTCGCGCACTACGACGCGTCTGACGTCGACGGCGGCGATCGATACGGCACCTTCCTATTCGCCGGATGGTCAGAGAATCACCTTCGAAAGCGACCGTGGCGGCCGTCAGCAGATCTACGTGATGAACGCCGACGGTTCGGGGCAGAACCGTATTTCCTTCGGTGACGGTTCGTATTCGACACCGGTCTGGTCGCCGCGCGGCGATCTGATCGCCTTCACCAAACAGTCGGGCGGAAAATTCTCGATCGGTGTGATGAAGCCGGACGGTTCGGGCGAACGCATCCTGACTTCGGGCTTCCATAACGAAGGTCCGACCTGGGCGCCGAATGGCCGCGTGTTGATGTTCTTCCGTCAGGGTGCCGGTGCCGGTGGTCCGCAGCTCTATTCGATCGACTTGACCGGCTACAACGAGCAGATGGTCAAAACCCCGTCCTATGCTTCCGACCCGGCGTGGTCGCCGCTTCTGGAATAGGTTGTATGAACAGGTGCAATCAAGAGTGAGGCGATCCCGCCTCTTTCCTGCCCCAATCTCGCGGGAATGGGGCAGATACAGGACACCGAAAGCTTTGGTTAACCATAGCCATTTGAACATGGTTAACTCAATTAGGTTAGAGTCTGGCAACTCTGAATTTCATGATCCAAGGAGAGACCGGCCATGAGCCGCACTGATACCCCGGCGATGAGCCGCATGCAGACCCTCGCTCGCAATCCAGCCGTTATCGCGCTCACGCTCGCGCTGGCACTTGCCGGTTGCGCCAACAAGAAGAACCTGCCCAACAGCGCAGGTGAGCTTGGCCTCGGCGGCGCAGGTTCGGCTACGCCGGGCTCCAGCCAGGACTTCACCGTCAACGTTGGCGACCGTATCTTCTTCGATACCGACTCGACCTCGGTCCGCGCAGACGCCCAGCAGACGCTCGACCGTCAGGCTCAGTGGCTTGCCCGTTACCCGAACTACGCGATCACCGTCGAAGGCCATGCCGACGAACGCGGTACCCGCGAATACAACCTGGCACTCGGCGCACGCCGTGCCGCTGCCACCAAGGAATATCTTGCATCGCGCGGCGTTCCGGCAAACCGCATGAAGACGATCTCCTACGGTAAGGAACGTCCGGTCGCCGTTTGCGACGATATCTCCTGCTGGTCGCAGAATCGCCGTGCTGTTACCGTTCTCGGCGGCGCTGGCATGTAATCTCAGCGGAGGCTTCGGCCTCGGCGAAGATGACAATTACGTTAGAAAAGGTGGTCTTTCGGCCACCTTTTTTGTTTTTCCTTAGTTTGGCCCCGATTCCCTAGATTTTGAATGATGGCTTGGTTGCTTTTTGCCGGCAGGTAAGAAAAATCCGTCTCGCGTCATCCCGACGCAAATCAGAGAAGCAGGACGAACGACATGAAGAAAATTGTCTTGGCAGCAATGCTAGGGCTGGCGGCAATGACAGGCCCCGCCGGGGCATTCCAACTGTCTCTGCCGAAACTCTTCCAGGGCGAGCAGAGCGCTCCGCAACAGGCAAAGCCCGAAAAAGGCGAAATCATCCTGGCGCAGAGCAATGATGCCGTTCGTAACCAGCAACTCCAGGAAGAACTCCGGCAGCTGAACGGCCGGATCGAGGAAATGAGCTATCAGCTGCTGCAGATGCAGGAGCAACTGCGCAAAACGCAGGAGGATAACGAATTCCGCTTCCAGGAGCTGGAAAAGAAGAAGAGAAGCGATTTGGGCGACACGACCGGGCAACCGGCCGTGGCGTCCAGCCGCCCTTCCTCATCTACCCAGCCTCAGTCTTCCGGAGGTGATGATGTCGCTCGCGCCATCGAGGCACCATCCGACATCGGTGCAGGCGCTCAGCAGGGCAGTAGCGCGCCGGCTCCAACGACGCTCGGCTCAATGGAATTTGACCAGAACGGTAATCCGGTCGGCGCCAGCCGCAACGACAGTGCCCGCAATTCATCCGCGCTTCCCGGGGTCGACATGGGATCACCCC
The DNA here is from genome assembly GCF_014201355.1 of Aliirhizobium wenxiniae. GTDB lineage: Bacteria > Pseudomonadota > Alphaproteobacteria > Rhizobiales > Rhizobiaceae > Neorhizobium > Neorhizobium wenxiniae. The sequence continues at coordinate 1,177,646 of NZ_JACHEG010000001.1, read as the reverse complement.
GTGCAGGCAAGGATCCTCAGAAAACAGCGTCGCTCGGCAGTGAAAGCGATGCCTACAAGATTGCTTATGATCACGTGCTGACTGGCGATTACCAGCTCGCCGAGACGGAGTTTTCCACCTACATCTCTTCCTATCCCAAGAGCACTCGCCTTGCGGATGCCAATTTCTGGCTCGGCGAGGCGCAGTATTCGCAGGGCAAGTATAACGATGCTGCCAAGACGTTCCTCAATGCGCACCAGACATACGGAAAATCGCCTAAGGCTCCGGAAATGCTTCTGAAGCTCGGCATGTCGCTTGCGGCGCTGGATAACAACGAGACTGCCTGCGCGACGCTCAAGGAAGTACCGCGCCGTTACCCAACTGCTGCCAAGGCTGTGCTTTCGAAGGTCAGCAGTGAGCAGAAGCGCCTCGGCTGCTAGCGAACCGCCCGATGACCGTCGTCCAAGGCTGGCCGATCTCACCACAGGAGGCGGTGCAATCGCTTCTCGAGCGTCTGGTAAGGCCAACCCGTATTCTTGTGGCGGTCTCGGGGGGAAGCGATTCGATAGGCCTGCTTCTTGGACTTCACGGTGCACTTGCTGCCGATAAGGAAACGCGACATGAGCTTGTCGCGGCAACGATCGATCACGAATTGAGGGTCGAATCTGCTGACGAAGCCAAGGCTGTGGCACGTCAATGCGAGGAAATGTCTATCCCTCACCGGACCCTCCGCTGGTCAGGCGAAAAGCCCAAGTCCGGAATCTCTGCTGCAGCAAGGGAAGCGCGTTATCTCCTGCTGATGGAGGCTGCCGATGTGCTCGAAGCCGATATCATCGTTACCGGGCACACTTTGGACGACCAGATGGAAACGATCGCGATGCGGGCTGTCCGCAGCGAGGCGAATGCCAATCTTGGGCTCGCGGGCATGGCGGAGGCCGTTTTGCTCGATCGACGCCGCTGGCTGTTGCGCCCGTTTCTTGCGACGCGGCGCGAGGCCATACGGGAATTCCTGCGCCGGTCGGGCAGAGGATGGATCGACGATCCAAGCAATGTCGACCGGCACTACGAGCGGGTGCGGGTGAGACAGGACCTTTCGGATCATTCCGCCCAGGCGCTGGAGACCATCCAGCCAGCCGCTCGCCGCCGCAGCCAGTTGGCCGAAGAGGCTGCCGGACTTGCCCGCCGGCATCTGACCGTCGTGCACGGGGTCCTTGCTCAGCTCGCTCCGGAAGCGCTCAACGAGGATGCCGAGACGTTACGGCATCTGCTGGCGAGCCTTGCAGCCATTCTCGGTGGACGCCAACACCTGCCGGCCGCAGCAACAATGGAACGCGTCATGACGATGCTTGATCGGCGCAGCATGGGGCGCATGACGGCTGGGCGCGTGATCTTCGACCTGAGGCGGGAAGGCCTTTATATGCATCGCGAAAATCGCGACCTGATTTCCGTTAATATCCCGGGCGGAACAACCGGGATTTGGGACGGCCGCTACCGGATCAGCAACCGGACGGATCAGGTTGTCGAGGTCTGCCCGAAGGTTTCGGAGCGTGCCGCGGCCATGGTCATGTTCCCCGGTGCGCCTCCGGCTATCTCGATGCGGGCCATGGGAGTAATGCCGCAGATCGAGTTCTCCACTCCCTCATCGAGCGCAATCGATAAAGCGAGTGTGATCGCCCAGCCGGTTCTTGCCCCATATGACCGTTTTTTGCCGCAGTTTGATCTTATTCTAGGTTGTGAACTCGGGCTTTTGTTCGGATGTGATGAGTTTCCCGCCGCTCCAATTAAGGTTTTCGAGCGGAAAAGCTAAACGGCAGGGCTGCCTTGCCTTGGCAAGGACGCAACGCAACCTTATGTTATGGGCAAGAAAGGTGGCCGCTCCAGCGGCCGCAATGGCAGTCCGGGGAGTTCGATGAACCCAAACTTTCGTAATTTTGCCCTCTGGGCTATCATAGCCCTCTTGCTGATCGCGTTGTTCAGCATGTTCCAGACGGCGCCTTCACAAACCAGTTCCCGCGAAGTTTCTTATTCGCAGTTCCTTAAGGACGTGGATTCTGGTCGTGTGCGCGACGTCGTGGTGACGGGCAACCGTGTCATGGGTACACTTGCCGAAAATGGCCAGAGCTTCCAGACGTATTCGCCTGTAATCGACGACTCGCTGATGTCGCGTCTACAGGAGAAGAATGTCAACATCGTCGCTCGGCCGGAAACGGACGGTTCTTCAGGTTTCCTGAGCTATCTCGGCACCTTGCTGCCAATGTTGCTCATCCTGGGCGTCTGGTTGTTCTTCATGCGCCAGATGCAGGGTGGATCGCGCGGTGCGATGGGCTTCGGCAAGTCCAAGGCCAAGCTTCTGACCGAGGCGCATGGCCGCGTGACGTTTGAAGACGTTGCCGGCGTCGACGAGGCCAAGCAGGATCTCGAGGAAATCGTCGAATTCCTGCGTGACCCGCAGAAGTTCCAGCGTCTTGGTGGACGTATCCCGCGCGGCGTTCTGCTTGTCGGCCCTCCGGGTACCGGTAAGACGCTGCTCGCCCGCTCGGTTGCCGGCGAAGCGAATGTGCCGTTCTTCACCATTTCCGGTTCGGACTTCGTTGAAATGTTCGTCGGTGTCGGTGCATCCCGTGTGCGCGACATGTTCGAACAGGCCAAGAAGAATGCGCCTTGCATCATCTTCATCGACGAAATCGACGCCGTCGGCCGCCATCGTGGCGCAGGCCTTGGCGGCGGTAACGACGAACGCGAACAGACGCTCAACCAGCTGCTGGTCGAGATGGACGGTTTCGAAGCAAACGAAGGCATCATCCTGATCGCTGCTACCAACCGTCCCGACGTTCTCGATCCGGCGCTCTTGCGTCCCGGCCGTTTCGACCGTCAGGTCGTAGTGCCGAACCCGGACATCGTCGGTCGTGAGCGCATCCTGAAGGTTCACGCGCGCAACGTGCCGCTGGCACCGAATGTCGACCTCAAGGTTCTCGCTCGTGGTACGCCCGGCTTCTCCGGTGCCGACCTGATGAACCTCGTCAACGAAGCTGCCCTGATGGCTGCGCGCCGCAACAAGCGTCTCGTCACCATGCAGGAATTCGAGGACGCCAAGGACAAGATCATGATGGGTGCGGAACGCCGCTCCTCTGCCATGACCGAAGCCGAAAAGAAGCTTACCGCCTATCACGAAGCCGGCCACGCCATCACGGCGCTCAAGGTCGCGGTTGCCGATCCGCTGCACAAGGCGACGATCATTCCGCGCGGACGTGCGCTTGGCATGGTCATGCAGCTGCCGGAAGGCGACCGCTATTCGATGAGCTACAAGTGGATGGTGTCGCGCCTCGTCATCATGATGGGCGGCCGCGTTGCCGAGGAGCTGACCTTCGGCAAGGAAAACATCACCTCGGGTGCGTCTTCCGATATCGAGCAGGCCACCAAGCTTGCCCGCGCCATGGTCACCCAGTGGGGCTTTTCCGACATCCTCGGTCAGGTTGCCTATGGTGAAAACCAGCAGGAGGTCTTCCTCGGTCACTCGGTTTCGCAGTCCAAGAACGTCTCGGAGGCAACCGCCCAGAAGATCGACCAGGAAGTGCGTCGTCTGATCGATGAAGCGTATACCGAGGCACGCCAGATCCTCACCGAGCATCACGACGGCTTTGTCGCAATTGCCGAAGGCCTGCTCGAGTATGAGACGCTGACAGGCGAAGAGATCAAGGCACTACTGCGGGGCGAAAAGCCGGCGCGCGATCTCGGTGACGATTCGACACCGAGCCGTGGTTCGGCCGTGCCGTCGACCGGTAGCAAGAAAGATGAGCCGAAGGGTGGAGAACCCGAAGCAGGTCTCGAGCCGCAGCCGCACTAAGGCCGTTCACATTACTTAACAAGACCGCCGTGGACCCGTCTGCGGCGGTCTTTTATGTTAACGATAGCTTATCCGGTCACGCGATATGATCGGCTTTGACGCTAATTTACGTGCTTGGACCACGCGACTGTGGCAAGAGCCAGACATACGCCGATCCCAAAAGATGCGGCAGCGGGCGCTAAATTGATTCTGCCCGCAGCGCATGGATCGCGCGACGACGAAGGAGATTACATGGCACGCCGCTATTTCGGTACCGATGGTATCCGCGGACATTCGAACGTCTTCCCGATGACGCCGGATCTGGCGATGCGGGTCGGCATTGCAGTGGGCACGATCTTCCGCAACGGCAGCCACCGCCACCGCGTGGTCATCGGCAAGGACACGCGTCTTTCGGGTTACATGCTGGAAAATGCCATGGTTGCGGGTTTTACCGCTGCTGGCCTCGACGTTTTTCTGCTCGGCCCGATCCCCACACCCGCCGTTGCCATGCTGACACGCTCGCTGCGCGCGGATGTCGGCGTGATGATCTCTGCTTCGCATAATCCTTTCGAGGACAATGGCATCAAGCTCTTTGGCCCGGATGGCTACAAGCTTTCCGACGAGTTGGAGATGCGCATCGAGGATTTGCTCGACAGCGATCTGCATGCGCAGCTTGCCAAATCCGCCGATATCGGCCGTGCGAAGCGCGTCGAAGGTGACATCTACCGTTATATCGAGCAGGCCAAGCGCACGTTGCCGCGTGATGTGACGCTTCATGGTCTTCGCATCGCTATCGATTGCGCCAATGGTGCGGCTTACAAGGTCGCTCCTTTGGCGCTGTGGGAGCTGGGCGCAGATGTCGTAACGATCGGCAACGAGCCGAATGGCACGAACATCAATCTCGGCTGCGGATCGACCAGCCCGGAAGCGCTGCAGAAGAAGGTGCATGAGGTGCGGGCCGATATCGGTATCGCGCTGGATGGCGATGCGGACCGTGTGATCATCGTGGACGAGAATGGCGAGATCATCGACGGCGACCAGCTGATGGCCGTAATCGCCGAAAGCTGGGCACAGGACCAGCGTCTCACCGGTGGCGGTATCGTTGCCACAGTCATGTCGAATCTGGGCCTTGAGCGTTTCCTTGGCGATAACGGGCTGACACTTGCGCGCACCAAGGTGGGTGACCGCTATGTGGTCGAGCATATGCGCAACCATGATTTCAACGTCGGCGGCGAGCAGTCCGGCCATATCGTTCTGTCGGATTTCGGTACGACCGGCGACGGTCTCGTCGCGGCGCTGCAGATTCTCGCCTGCGTGAAGAAGCTCGGCCGACCGGTCAGCGAAGTTTGCCGCCGGTTCGAGCCGGTGCCGCAGCTTCTGAAGAACGTTCGGTTCTCCGGCGGCAAGCCGCTTGAGGACAATGTCGTCCGCCAGGCGATCGCCGATGCGGAAGCCGAACTCGGCTCCAAGGGCCGCCTCGTCATTCGCCCGTCCGGCACCGAGCCGCTGATCCGGGTGATGGCGGAAGGTGACGATCGCTCTCAGGTCGAAAAGATCGTCAACGGACTCATCGACGTGATCGGCAACGTTCGGTCGGAAGCTGCCTGAAGCCGGCGGCGGCTAAGGCCGCCACTCCCGGAATTTGCCGTCCAGAGCGCCGTCGAGATAAAAGGCGGCGCTGATCAGGGCGAGGTGGGTGAGGGCTTGAGGGAAATTCCCCAGGAACTCACCACGGGGATCGAATTCTTCGGCATAGAGCTGCAGGTGATTGCCGAAGAGCAGCAGCTTTTCCATATTGATCTCGGCTTCTTGAAGCCTGCCGGCACGGGCCAGGCATTCTACAAACCAGAATGAGCAGGCGCCGAAAAATCCTTCTCGCCCTTCCAGTGCATCCTGCCATTTGTAGCGCATGACGAGGCTGTCATCGGCAAGTTCGCGCGAGATCGCATCGAGCGTCGCCAGCCATTTCGGATCAGTGGCGCTGATGAAACGGACGAGCGGCATCATCAGCATCGAGGCATCCAGTTCCTCGCCACCCTTGGCATGGACGAAATGGCCGTGCTTCTCGTTCCAGAAGTTCGCCCAGATGTCTTCTGTCATCGCATTGCGGGCCTCGACCCACTTGCCGAAAGGAGCGGCAAGCGAACGTTTCTGTGCAAGGCGCAAAGCGCGATCGACGGCTACCCAACACATAAGCCGGGAATGCAGGTGTTCCTGCGGTTCACTGCGCGCTTCCCATATTCCAGCATCCGGTTCCTGCCAGACTTCGCAGACGTGATCGACGACATTGCGGACACTCAACCAGTTCTCATGCGAGATGGAGCCGCCATATTTGTTGCTGATATAGATGGAGTCGAGCAGCTCGCCGTAGATGTCGAGCTGGATCTGGCCGGCGGCATCGTTGCCGACCCTCACGGGTCTCGCACCGCCGTAACCGCAGAGATGATCGAGCGATTGCTCTCGTGCCACCCTAGAGCCGTCGAGATTATACATGATCTGTACATTGCCGTCAGAGCGGTCGGTCCGTTCGCTGATCCAGCGGCCGAAGGCATTGGCTTCATCCAGGTAGCCGAGCCGCATCAGGGCGTAGATCGAGAAGGAAGCGTCGCGGATCCATGTGGCGCGGTAATCCCAATTGCGCTCGCCGCCCGGAGCCTCCGGCAAGCCGAAGGTTCCTGCCGCGGCGATGGAGCCGTATTCGGCCGAGGTCAGCATCTTTAGCGCGAGAGCGGACCGGGTGACGGATGAGCGCCAGCGGCCGCGATAGGTCGATTTCTTTGCCCAGCCCTGCCAGTATCGGGTGGTCTCCTCAAGGAGAGCGTCGATCGCTTCCGTATTCGGTGTATGGCGTGTTTCATCACCATCCAGCGTGAAGTCGATGGTTTCCCCACCCTGCAAGGTAAACTCCGCAAACGCGGCTCCTTGCCTGGCATGAAAATCTACCACACCCGACAGACGGAGGGTGAAGTCGCCACAATGAAAGAAGACATGGCCTTTTCCGGTCTTCACCTTCGGCGTGCTTCGGGCGTAGTCGAATCGCGGCCAGCACTTCAGTTTGAACGCGACCTTTCCTCGCGTGACGGTGACGCGCCTCACGAGGGATGAAGGCTCATCCGGGCCGTGCGGCAGCGGCATGAAGTCGACGATCTCGGCACTGTTGCTCGTGCCGAGCCAGCGCGTCAGAAGGACATTGCTTTCCGGAACATACATCTGCAGGCGACGGGCGCCGTCGATCTGCGGCGTCAGTTCGAATGCGCCGCCCTTTTCCGGATCAAGAAGGGAGGCGAAGACGCTCGGGCTGTCCACGTTCGGCCAGCACAGGTAATCGATCGTGCAATCCTTGGCGACGAGCGCGATCGTGCGCATGTTTCCGATGGCGCCATGCTCGGCGATGGGGCGGGGGACATCGACCGTGTTTACGATCGATTTGCCCGCATCGTCCTTCAAATGCTTCAAGGCCGGTCCTCTCGTGTTGAGCATGTCAACGCCGGAAAAGAACATCGGCTCCATCACCTCGGTGCCAAAATTTACGTGAAGTGCCAAGTAACGCTTCTGTCGCGTAACGAAGCATATCGGTAAACTTCTATGGTTAAGTAGGGCTTAACTTTTATCATTCATTCTCCATGCCAAATAAGGTGGTCGTGCAAGTGGCACGCCATGCATGATGAAGCTTGGAGAAGCGAACATGAAGATGCGCCTTGCAGCGACGGTTGCTGCCGCCATGCTGTCGGCTGGCGTTGCCCAGTCGGCAGATCTCTACCAGCCCCAGCCCGCACCGCTCATGGACGCACCGGAAGTCACGGTGCAGGAAGCGAGCGGCTGGTATCTGCGTGGTGATGTGGGTTATTCGTTCAACCGGCTGCGCGGCGCAAACTTCTACCAAGGCGGTTCCTCGGCAAACGAGGTGGATTTCGATTCCACGGATATCGATGACAGCTTCCTGGTCGGCGGTGGTGTCGGTTACCAGATCAACAACTATCTTCGCACCGACCTGACGCTCGACTACCTGTCGAAGACCGATTTCCGCGGTTCGACCTCGGGTGGTTGCGGTACGATCCCGGGCAATTGCGTCTCTGACGATCGTTCATCCTTCTCGGCCTACAGCCTGATGGCCAACGTCTATGTCGATCTGGGCACCTATGCCTATTTCACGCCATATGTCGGCGCCGGCTTCGGCGCTTCATACGTGAAGTGGGACAAGCTGCGGAACACCTCCTGCTCGGTCACCGACCCGACGGATTGCGATCCCTCGTCGGATCATGATGGCAAGGGTAAATGGCGTGCGACCGCTGCCCTGATGGCAGGTGCCACGATCGATGTCACCTGTAACCTCAAGGCGGATGTCGGCTACCGCTTCCGTTACATCGACGGCGGCAACATGTTCGGCTACGCCAATTCCGGCGGTCCAGGCCGCGACAAGGGTATCTACAGCCACGAAGCCCGCGTCGGCGCCCGCTACATGTTCAACAACAATTGTGAACAGGCGACTTACGAGCCTGAACCTCAGCCCATCGTCTACAAGTAGGTTCCGCATCTTTCGCCAAAGCCGCCTTCGGGCGGCTTTTTGCGTTTGGCCATATTGTGACCTTCGGCGAGTTCGCGGTGGCGTTTCCGAAACATATTTCTTTCGGCGGCGATGTGACCCGCTTGACTGTGAACCGGGACGAATATATCCACGACGGCGGGACACTCCTCCCCAACGAGGAGCCAATTACCTGGAAGGGTATACATATGGCCAATGGCACCGCGAAGCCGGACGTACGTCCGAATAATGCTCATTTTTCTTCTGGCCCCTGCTCGAAGCGCCCCGGTTGGTCGCTAGACGCTCTCTCCGATGCCCCGCTCGGTCGTTCGCACCGCGCCAAGGTTGGCAAGGACAAGCTGGCACAGGCCATCAATCTTACCCGTGAAATTCTGAACGTTCCGGCGGATTACCGCATCGGCATCGTTCCCGCCTCCGATACCGGCGCTGTCGAAATGGCGCTCTGGTCGTTGCTCGGCGAGCGCGGCGTCGACATGCTCGCCTGGGAAAGCTTCGGTGCCGGCTGGGTCACCGATGTCGTCAAGCAGCTGAAGCTCAAGGATGTTCGCAAGTTCGAGGCCGATTACGGTCTCCTTCCGAACCTCGCCGAAGTCGATTTCGATCGTGACGTCGTCTTCACCTGGAACGGCACGACCTCGGGCGTCCGCGTTCCGAACGCCGACTTTATCCCGGCAGACCGCAAGGGCCTGACCATCTGCGACGCCACGTCTGCCGCTTTCGCGCAGGACATGGATTTCGCCAAGCTCGACGTCGTCACCTTCTCCTGGCAGAAGGTTCTGGGCGGCGAGGGCGGTCACGGCATGATCATCCTTTCGCCGCGCGCTGTCGAACGTCTGACCACCTACGTTCCGGCATGGCCGCTGCCGAAGATTTTCCGCATGACCTCGGGCGGCAAGCTGTCTGAAGGCATCTTCAAGGGCGAGACGATCAATACGCCGTCGATGCTTTGCGTCGAGGACTATATCGATGCGCTCGAATGGGCAAAGACGGTTGGCGGCCTTAAGGGCCTGATCGCCCGCGCTGACGCCAATGCCAAGGTCATCTTCGACTTTGTTGCCGCGAACGACTGGATCGCCAACCTCGCGCAGGTCGACGAAACCCGTTCCAACACCTCCGTCTGCCTGAAGATCGTCGATGCCGACGTTGCCGCTCTCGATGCCGACGCGCAGGCTGCTTTCGCCAAGGGTGTAACTTCTATCCTCGAAAAGGAAGGCGTTGCTCTCGACGTCGGTGCTTACCGCGATGCTCCGTCCGGTCTTCGCATCTGGGCCGGCGCCACGATCGAAGAGGCCGACATGAAGGCCCTGATGCCGTGGCTGGCCTATGCGTTCGAAACGCAGAAGGCTGCGCTCAACAAGGCCGCCGCCTGATCCGATTTCCGGTGCCACGGAATGTGGCACCGTTTTATCCCGCATTCAGAGACTGAACCCTTTATCAGGAGCCCAGACAATGGCACCTCGCGTACTCGTATCCGACGAACTGTCGGAAACCGCCGTCCAGATCTTCCGCGATCGCGGCGTTGAAGTCGATTTCCAGCCGAAACTCGGCAAGGACAAAGACAAGCTGGCCGAAATCATCGGCAATTATGATGGTCTTGCCATTCGCTCAGCCACCAAGGCGACCGAAAAGCTGATCGCTGCTGCGACCAATCTGAAGGTCATCGGCCGCGCCGGTATCGGCGTCGACAACGTCGATATCCCGGCCGCTTCCAAGCGTGGTATCATCGTCATGAACACCCCGTTCGGCAACTCGATCACGACGGCCGAACACGCAATCGCGCTGATGTTTGCCGTTGCGCGCCAGCTGCCGCAGGCCGACGCCTCGACCCAGGCTGGCAAGTGGGAAAAGTCGAAGTTCATGGGTGTCGAAATCACCGGCAAGACGCTCGGCGTCATCGGTGCCGGCAATATCGGCGGTATCGTCTGCAAGAAGGCCATCGGCCTCGGCATGAACGTCATTGCCTATGACCCCTTCTTGTCTGCCGAGCGTGCACAGGAAATGGGCGTCGAGAAGGTCGAACTGGACGAACTGCTGCCGCGCGCCGACTTCATCACGCTTCATGTGCCGATGACCGACAAGACCCGCGGCATTCTGGGCAAGGAAAACCTCGCCAAGACGAAGCCCGGCGTTCGCATCATCAACTGCGCCCGCGGCGGTCTCGTCGATGAGGCAGCCCTTGCCGAGGCGATCAAGTCCGGTCACGTTGCCGGTGCCGGTTTCGACGTCTTCGAAGTTGAGCCCGCGACCGAAAGCCCGCTGTTCGGCCTCCCCAACGTCGTCTGCACGCCGCATCTTGGTGCATCGACCACGGAAGCGCAGGAAAACGTTGCCCTTCAGGTTGCCGAACAGATGTCGGATTATCTGGTCAAGGGTGCCGTCTCGAACGCCATCAACATGCCGTCGATCACCGCCGAAGAAGCACCGATCCTGAAGCCGTTCATTCGTCTCGCGGACGTTCTGGGCGCCTTTGTCGGTCAGGTTTCGGATGATCCGATCAAGGAGATCGAGATCCTGTTCGACGGCCAGACGGCCAACATGAACACCCGTGCGCTGACTTCTGCGCTGCTCGCCGGCCTGATCCGCAACCAGGTGGCCGATGTCAACATGGTTTCTGCGCCGATCATGATCAAGGAAAAGGGCATCGTCCTATCCGAAGTAAAGCGTGACAAGACCGGCGTTTACGACGGTTACATCAAGCTGACGGTCAAGACCGACAAGCAGACCCGTTCGGTTGCCGGCACCGTCTTCTCGGATGGCAAGCCGCGCTTCATCCAGATCAAGGGTATCAACATGGACGCCGATGTCGGCGCCAACATGGTCTATATCTCCAACACCGACGTTCCCGGCATGATCGGCTTCATGGGTACGACACTCGGCAATGCCGGCGTCAATATCGCCAACTTCCAGCTCGGTCGCGAGAAGGAAGCCGGTGACGCGATCGCGCTGCTTTATGTCGATGCGCCGGTTTCGGAAGACGTGCTTGCGCAGCTGACGGCAAACCCGGCAATCCGCCAGGCCCGCCCGCTGGTGTTCAACGTCGAGTAATCAGGCGGCCGAACCGATAAGCTGATAAAGGCAAGAAAATCCTCCCAGGGGTAACTGCGAAAGGTCCGGTGTTATGCACCGGACCTTTTTCGTCACTGTTCTGCCGGGTAGGCTGCCGAAAAGCTGTCTGCCTCCTCTTGTAGCCACGAGCAGAAGAGGCTGGCTTTGCGGTTACGTCTTGCCCTTCTCAGCGCTACATAATGATGCCCGCTATCGGTAAATCCGAACGGCGCTTTGAGGCGGCCTGCATGAATGTCGTCGATGACATAGGGCCAGGGCGCCACGCAGATGCCCAGTCCCGCTCTTGCGGCTTCCAGCATGAAATAGAAATGCTCGTGATCTACCCGCGGCCCGTTCCATACGGTTCGGCCGGAGCGATGGAGCCAGTCCTCCCAGGCGCGTGGTCGCGTGCGTGTGTGCAGTTGCGGTACGCCGTCGAACCCATCTTCGGCTGTCTGTGGCAGCGATTGCGCCAGGACGAGACCGGTCTGTTCCGGGAACAGTGGCACGACTTCGGTGCCTTTGGGCCATGGCGGATCTCCAACCCAGATTGCCACATCAAAACCGTCGCGGTCGAAATCGACCGGGCGGGAAGATGCGGTGAGGCGTACCTCGATTTTCGGGTGTTCCGCCTGAAATCGATAAAGCCGCGGGATCAGCCAGCGCATCGAAAATGTGCCGGGGCAGGAAATGTCCAGCGCGCCTTCCTCGGTATCGGCAACCAGCCGCACCGAAGCATCGATCTGGTCGAAGGCGCTGCCTAGGCCGATGAGTAAGCTGGTGCCTGCTTCCGTGAGCCTCAGGTTGTTCTTCGGTCCCTCGAATAGAGGTACGCCGAGTATCGCTTCCAGATGTCTGATCTGCCGGCTGATTGCGCTATGCGTCACGTTGAGTTCGTCAGCGGCCAGGGTCATTCGGCCTTGCCTGCCGGCGGCTTCGAATGCCCGCAATGCATTGAGTGAGGGAATGCGTCTTGCCATGTGCGTTTTCCGAACAATGATTGTGCGAACATATCGATTTTACCGCTGTAAGAAATAGGTTTCTTTCGCTGCATCGAAACCGGATGCGCGTCCAAGGAACAAGGCGGCGCGTCCTTCAGATATGTGAAGGGTATGGATCGTGAGCGTACGACATCAGGATGGTAGCGCCGGTGACGCCAATTATGGCGTGATCGGCAAGGGATATGTGAGCTACCGGCAACCCGATCCAAATATTGCGGATTTCATCGCGAGGGCGTTGGGTGAAGCCCGCACGGTATTGAATGTTGGGGCAGGGGCCGGTTCCTATGAGCCTGTCGATCGCCAGGTAACCGCTGTCGAACCATCAGCTTCCATGCGCGCCCAGCGTCCAGCGCATTTGCCGGTCGCGATCGATGCTGTTGCCGAGCACCTGCCTTTTTCCGACGCCTCTTTCGATGCGAGCATGACGACATTCTCTGTCCATCAATGGTCGGATCTTGCTGCGGGGCTTGCCGAAATGCGCCGTGTGACGCGGGGACCTGTTCTCATTCTTTCCTGCGATCCAAAGGCGCTCGATCGCTCGTGGCTGAATGACTACGCGCCGGAGATGATTGCTGTTGAGGCCCGGCGGTATCCGACTATGGGTGCGATTGCCGATGCGTTGGGCCAGGTCGATATCCTGCCGGTACCCATTCCGCTCGAATGCACCGATGGCTTCGGCGAGGCCTATTACGGACGGCCGGAGAAGCTGCTGGAGCCTGGTGCGCGGTTGGCGAACTCCGCCTGGAGCTTCGTCGATCCCGCTATAGAGCAGCGTTTTGCCGAAACGCTGAGCAGGGACCTGACCAGCGGTGTGTGGGATGCTCGTTACAGCGCATTACGGATGCAGCCGTTTTTCGAAGGTTCACTGCGGCTGATTGTCAGCAGCGGCAGTGAGGCGTGACCTTTGGCCGGAAGGGCCGTATCATCATCTGCGGTAGACCAGATTTCCTCCCAGGAAAGATGCAGCAATGGGCCGGAAGCGACATGCAACCGGCCCTTTCTGTCCCTGCTGACGATTATGTGATCGACTGAGTGTCGAAAACTCCTCCTGGTTGTATTTCCGTCAATTGGCTCCCGTCCTTAATTTCTATAGCTACTAAAGCGGGAAAAATGACGGATGGTCCTAAAATTTCCGTCAGGGCTCCCCATATCAGGGTCACGGACCGCATAGGGCGGCCAGAGGAGAAATTGATGTTGTTCAAGCTTCGGCGTTTCCAGAAACTCTTCGCGATCGCAGCGATCGGAATGGCAGTTTCGCTAACAGCCGTCGATTTTGCGGAAGCGCGTCGTGCAGGCGGTGGTTCCAGCTTCGGCAGCCGCGGCACCCGTACATTCGCAGCTCCGCCTGCCACGAACACGGCACCGGGCGCAGCCGGCGGCATCAATCGTTCGATGACCCCGAATACGCAGCAGAATGCTGCAAGCCCGGCTAACGGCATGGGTGCGCAGGCTGCTCAGCAGCAGCGTCGCCCTGGCATGTTCGGTGGTATGTTTGGCGGCATCCTCGGTGGTCTCGCTCTCGGCGGCCTGTTCGGCATGCTGATGGGCGGTGGCTTTGGCGGTATGGCCGGCTTCTTCGGCATGCTGCTGCAGATCGCATTGATCGCCGGTCTTGCCATGCTTGCTTTCCGTTTCTTCGCCCGTCGCCAGCAGCAGCAGGCTGCTGGCCCGGCCGGCAATTCCCGTGCTTACGGTGATGGTGGCAACGGCAAGGATGGTTTCGGCCAGAGCCAGAACAATGCCTATGAGGCGCCGCAGCAGAATCAGGGCGGCTTCCAGATCCCGAAGATTGGCTCCGGTGCCGGTGCTGCCGGTTTCGGTGGCGGCCAGCAGGCCGTTCAGCGTCAGGCTGGCCCGGATACGGACGAAGTCGGCATCACCAATCGCGACCTCAGCCAGTTCGAAAAGCTGTTGACCGAGGTGCAGGGTGCCTATGCGGACGAAAACTACGCCAAGCTGCGTGATCTCACCACACCGGAAGCCATGTCCTATCTGGCTGAAGAACTGGGTGAAAACGCCACCAATGGCGTGAAGAACGAAGTTCGCGACGTCACCTTGCTGCAGGGCGATCTTGCCGAAGCATGGCGCGAAAACGGCCAAGAATATGCGACTGTCGCAATGCGTTATTCCTCGATCGACTTCCTGCGCGACCGCAACACCGGTGAAGTTGCCGAAGGCAATCCGAACGAAGTGACCGAGACTGTGGAAGTGTGGACATTCGTGCGCAAGCCGGCGAATGACTGGAAGCTTTCGGCAATCCAGTCCGCCGCTTAAAACCGGCGCCTAAAGTTTGAGGAGTTCGGCGGTTCTGCCGTCGTGCTCTCCCTTATAGAAGATGTGAAGGGCTCGCTCGTAAGGCGAGCCCTTTTCGCTGACCAGATGAAAGAGCGTCATCGAGCTTCTGAATTTCAGGTCATCCGTCGCGCCAAGGATATCGCCTGCGCTGCGCCCTTCATGCCCGAGCATGGCTGCCGTACACTCGCCGAGCCGCCAGCCGAGCAGGGGATGTTCGAGATAGGCAATGGCTTCCGCCCTCGAGCGAATGGCGAAGCGCTGCGATGTGGCAGATACGCCCAAGCCGCTGATTTGTGGGAAGATATACCACATCCAATGGCTACGCTTTTGCCCGTCGCGCAGCTCGGCGATCACCTGATTATAGATGGATGCCTGTGCCTCTACGAAGCGGGTTAGATCGAAAGGAACAAATTGTTCGTTCATGAAACGCTCCTCACCCCAATTGCGGCATGAAGTCGAAGAAAGATGATATTTTTGCGGCCGCACTTTCCTATGTTGCGCTGCACCCTAACTGAACTCCGATGAACCAGTTTATCGCAGAGTTTCGCCAATATACAGATTGGCTGCCGAACTGGATGGTGAGCCTTGGTGTGTTTGCCGCTGCCATCGCTGTCGGCCTTGGCATTCACCGTTTGGCATTCCGGATACTAACGCGTCTGGTCGAGAATAAGGATCTGTTCTGGCGTTCTCTCGTGTCCAGGGGAACCCGGCCACTCAGGCTTGCCATCCTCACGGCGACGCTATCCTTTGCCGCCACGGTCGCGCCGCTTGCCGCGCGCCCTGCCGAGATTATCCGGCATCTCCTTCTGATAGCCTTCATACTCGTTGTCGGCTGGTCGGCAAAGGCGGCCTTGCATATTTGGACAACCGTTTACCTGCGCCGTTTCAAGCTGGATGCGGAAGACAACCTGCTGGCACGCACCCATGTGACCCAGTCGCGGATCGCAGAACGCATTGCAGGCGCGATGATCATCGTTCTGACGATCGCCGCGATGCTGATGACTTTCCCAGCGGTGCAGCAATATGGCGTCAGCGTGCTGGCATCGGCTGGTGTCGCCGGTATCGTTCTCGGTCTCGCGCTGCAGCCGATGCTGAAGAACATCTTTGCCGGCATCCAGCTTGCGATCACCCAGCCGATCCGCATCGACGATGCGCTGATCGTCGAAGGCGAATGGGGCAATGTCGAGGAGATCACTTCCACCTATGTCGTGGTCAAACTGTGGGACTGGCGGCGGATGATCCTGCCGCTCTCCTATTTCATCGAGAACCCGTTCCAGAACTGGACGCGTGAAAGCTCGGCGCTGATCGGCACCGTGATGATCTATCTCGACTACTCGATCCCGGTCTCGGTGGTCCGCAGCAAGGTGGAGGAGATCGTTGCGGCCTCAAAGCTGTGGGACAGGCGTGTCGTTGCGGTTCAGGTAACTGATTTCCGCGAAAGCGTGATGGAAATCCGTATTCTCGCTTCGGCCAGCAGTGCGCCAAAAGTGTTCGATATTCGCTGCGAGGTGCGCGAAAAGCTGATCGAATTCGTCCAGCGAGAATATCCGCAGGCATTGCCCAAGGTTCGCACCGACCGGCCGCTCGACGGCAATGGCGTCACTTCCGTGCATGCCGCGCATCAGGCTGCATTGCGGTCCTGATTCGCGGGTGCTTGCATGCGGTCGGAATAGTTTCTATATCCGGTCGACATTGCCCGGCAGGCGGCCGATCCCGCCTCGGGCGCAACGTGCCGCTGATCCAATCAGCGCATCAGATATTGCTGCGAGAGTTGTCCCGTGAATACGCTGGATTTTGACAAGAAGCCGGAAGATACGCGCGTGGTCGTCGCCATGTCGGGTGGTGTGGATTCGTCTGTCGTGGCCGGGCTTCTGAAACAACAGGGCTATGATGTCTTGGGCATCACGCTGCAGCTTTACGATCATGGCGCGGCGGTGCATCGCGCCGGTTCATGCTGCGCCGGCCAGGATATCGACGATGCACGCCGCGTCTGCGAAACGCTCGGTATCCCGCATTATGTGCTGGATTACGAAAAGCGGTTCCGCGAGACGGTGATCAATCCGTTTGCCGAAGCCTATGCGATGGGCGAGACGCCGGTTCCCTGCGTTGCCTGCAACCAGACCGTCAAGTTTGCCGATCTGCTGGCCACCGCTCAGGAACTCGGTGCCGATGCCTTGGCGACCGGCCATTATATCCGTTCGGCTGCCAATCCGACTGCCGATAACCCGAACCGCCGTGCGCTCTATCGCCCGATCGACAGCGATCGTGACCAGAGTTGGTTCCTGTTTGCCACGACCCAGGAGCAGATCGACTATCTGCGCTTTCCGCTCGGGGGCATGTCGAAGGCACAGGTGCGCGAGCTTGCCGAAGAAATGGGTCTCGTCGTTGCCAAGAAGGCCGACAGCCAGGACATCTGCTTCGTGCCTGCCGGAAAATATGCCGACATCATCAACAAGGTGAAGCCGAATGCGGCGCTTGCCGGCGATATCGTGCATATGGACGGGCGCGTGCTCGGTCGTCACGAAGGGATCGTTCACTACACGATCGGCCAGCGCAAGGGGTTGGGTGTTGCCACGGGCGAGCCGCTTTATGTGGTCTATCTCGATGCCCGTTCGCGTCGGGTCATCGTCGGGCCGAAGGAAGCGCTCGATACGCATCGCGTCTATCTTCGCGACATGAACTGGCTCGGCGATTCGTCGCTCGAAAACGACGTGCTGGACGGTTTTGCCTGTTTCGCCAAGGTTCGTTCCACCCGGCCGCCGACACCGGCGACATTGCATGTCGACGAACGTGGCGTTTATGTCGATCTGTCGATCGGCGAGGCGGGCGTCGCTCCCGGTCAGGCCTGCGTGCTTTATTCGGCACCCGGTGCCGATGCGCGAGTTTACGGCGGCGGCTTCATCGAGCGGTCAGAGCGTGCGGAAGAAGCGGAGGCTTCGTTGAAACAGCTTCTGGCACAGCCGGTTGCTGCCTGAGGTTCAGGAGTTCCCTGCTTTTCAAAGGGCAGGGAACTGGACGAAAACGGAGGTTTGAAACTCCTCAGTTTTTCTCCTGTCATATGCTTGACAAGGTTCGCGGCCTGCCTTTATAAGCCGCTCATTCCTCGGAGCGGACGCTTTAAAAGCAGCTTCGTTGGTGTGGCTGGGTAGCTCAGTTGGTGAGAGCGCAGGATTCATAACCCTGAGGTCGGCGGTTCAATTCCGCCCCCCGCTACCAATTTTCTCCAAGCTGTAAGTTTATGATTTTACGGCTCGTATTTCCCGGATGGCTCCATCGTGACGACTGCGCTTTCCGATGTCTCTCCGATCTATCATCCGCCGCTCGACCCTTATCTGACCATCCTGCACCGTGACCGGGATTTTCTGGTCTGCGACAAGCCGAGCGGTCTTCTTTCCGTTCCGGGCCGTCATCCGGCGCTCAGCGACAGCCTGCTGACGCGGGTGCAGAAAGAGTTTCCCAAGGCGCTGATCGTCCACCGGCTCGACAAGGATACGTCCGGCATCGTGCTCTTTTCACTGAACCGCAAGGCGCATGCCTTTGTCGCAGCGCAGTTCGAGGCGCGCATGACGAAGAAGTCCTATGTCGCCGAGGTCTGGGGCAGGGTCGAGGGCGAGGAGGGGACGATCGATCTGCCTCTTGCGATAGATCCCGACAACAAGCCTCGTCACCGCGTCGATCACGAACACGGCAAGCCTGCGGTGACGCGCTGGCAGGTTCTCGGCCATAGCGAAAACCGGACGCGGCTTCGCCTGTTTCCGATGACCGGGCGCACACATCAGTTGCGGGTGCATATGAAAGCGCTCGGCCATGTTATTCTCGGCGACGAGTTTTACGCGGAAGGCGAAGCACTGGCAGCTAGCGACCGCCTGATGCTCCATGCCGAAGAACTGAGTTTTCGCAAGCCTGACGGATCGGAAGTGACGTTCACGGCGCCAACCCCTTTCTGAGATCGTCCAATCGTGCAGAAATTCGAAAAATCCGATCTGGTTGTCGATTTTGTTGGCGGTGCGGTCGGTCACCGGTTTCGCTCCAACGAAGGGCGCAAACAGGGATTGGCGAAGGCTGTCGGATTTTCCGGCAATACGGCACCGGAAGTCGTCGATGCGACGGCAGGGCTTGGCCGCGATGCGTTTCTCCTTGCGTCGCTTGGAGCAAACGTGACGCTGATCGAGCGTTCCGAGACGATGCATGCGCTTCTTGCCGAAGGGCTGAAACGGGCGCAGGCGGAAGGCGGGCGTCATGCGGAGACGGTGGCGCGGATGACGCTGCTGCATGGCGATTCCTGCGCGCTTATTCCGCAGCTGAAACCCCAGATCATCCTTATCGATCCGATGCACCCACCGCGCGATAAAACGGCTTTGGTGAAGAAGGAAATGCGGTTGATCCGAGAGATCGTCGGCGACGATCCGGATTCGCTTGAGTTGATGCAGGTCGCACTGGAAAACGCGCAGAAGAGGGTGGTTCTGAAATGGCCCCTGCGCGCGGATCCGATGCCGGGTATTCGCAAGCCCAGCCATCAGATCATCGGGAAAAGCACCCGGTACGATGTCTTCGTGACTGCGAAGGCGGTCGGTGATATAGCCTAAGGCATGTGCTGGAGGGGCTTTGCCCCTCCAAACTTATTATCCCCGGATGACATCCTCATATCGAAGCGCTGCGGTGAGCAGCTTTTCATCGTCTCCGGCGACGCCCGAGAGAAGCAAGCCGACTGGCATTCCTGCATCACCGGTGCCGCAGGGAATGGAAACGCCGCACCAGTCGAGGAAATTGCCGAAGCCTGTATTGCGCAGGGTCTTGCCATTCACGGCAAAGAACAGGTCGTCATCGGCAAGAAGCGGATCGATTGCCGGTGCGATATGGGCGACCGAGGGGAAGGCCACCAGGCGTCCGGCAAGCAGTTCTTCCGTTTCCTCGGTCAGCCGGCGGCGGATATCGAGGATATCGATATAGTCCGCCATGCTCGTCTTCTCACCGAGTTTTATGCGGGCAACGACGCGCGGGTCGATCTGATCGGCAATGGCGCCTGTCAGCCGTTCGCGATGCAGGGCAAAGGCTTCTGCCGTGACGAGAGCACCGCGAGCCTTGACGAGTTCCGAAATCGCATCGAAGGCCGGGATACGAATGCGTTCGATGTGGGCGCCGGCTTTCTCAAGGCGGGAAAGGGCCGCTTCGAAGGCTTCGATAACGCCCGGTTCGGCGCCGTCGAAGACGCCGTTTTCGGGCACGACGATATCAAGCCTTGCGTCCGTGACCCGGGTGATTTCCGGACGGGTTGCGCCGTGCATGGCGGCATCCACCCAGATAGCATCCTGGACAGTGCGGCAGAGCGGACCGAGGCAATCGAGGCTCTTTGCCAGCGGGAAGACGCCATCCATCGAATAGCGACCTCGGCTTGCCTTGTAACCGACGATGCCGTTGAAGGCGGCAGGAATGCGGATCGAGCCGCCGGTGTCGGTGCCGATCGCGACCGGAACGAGGCCTGCCGCAACCGCGACCGCGGAACCGGAGGACGAGCCGCCGGATACGCGCGGCACGTCCGTGCTTTTCGGATTGTGCGGCGTACCGTAATGCGGGTTGATGCCGATGCCGGAAAAGGCGAATTCACTCATATTGGTGCGGCCGATCGCGACCATGCCGGACTGCCGCACAAGATCGACCACCGCGGCATCCTTCGTGGCCGGCGCTTTGGTCGACAACACCGTGGAGCCTGCCGTCGTCGCCAGTCCCTTGATGTCGAACAGGTCCTTCCAGGCGATCGGGATGCCATCCAGCAAGCCGAGTGAACGGCCGTCTGCGACACGCTTGGCAGCGGCCGCTGCTTCGTCCATCGCGCGGTCTTTCAGGAGAGATATGAAAACGGATTTGTCGGCGTGACGATCTATGGCATCGAAAACGGCCTCGGCGATTTCCACGGGGCTCATGATGCCCGAGTGAATCAGCATCGACATCTCGGCAACGGACATGCCGGAAACAGGTCTTCTCACGAATGCTTCCTTAAATGGGCTGGCTTCATTGGAATGGCTGGCTCAAAGATGTAGCCGATATCTTCGGCGAGGGTAGCGGAATTATTCGCAGAGCCCTATTTCATCGTCATCACCAAAGAAAGGGATCGCGCAGACGGTCCTTCCGTTCAAGGATGATGCCATGAAACCGGCTCTTGTCTTATCCATTCTGGCGCTCGCTCTTGCGGGCTGCTCTGCCTCGGCCACCACCGTTGGCTACAGCTTCAACAGCGGGTCCGGCCTCGCTCCGATACCTGGCAGTATCACCTACGGCGGGCAACCGCGCACCAAGCTTACCAGGTCGCCTGTCGGCAGTACGTTCTCGCATGAATTCACCAACCAGGTGGGTCGCGAGGTGCATGAAACCTATATTATCGAACCTGATCGCAGCCTGAGGATTATTGACCGGTATGTGAAGCGCGAGCGAATCTGGGATTAACCTCCAATCAGGGTTGCATTTTTGACGAGTGCATCTTTTGAGATGGGCAGATTGACGCGCTACATCTTGCTACCTTGATGATTGCTAATGTTCAGCGCTAGGCATTCTTCAGATGAATTTCGAGAGGAAGCCGGATCCATGGGACATGAAGCGCACTGGCCGACACTTTCGCCGTCTAATACAGGGTTACGAGGTCGCTGCCCGCGCTGCGGGCAGGGCCATTTATTCGATGGCTTCCTTTCGATGAAGCCGAGTTGCGAGGTCTGCGGTCTGGACTACGGGTTTGCCGACCCTGCCGACGGGCCGGCTTTTTTCGTGGTATGTTTCGCCTGCGTGCCGAGCGTGGCGCTGGCGGTCCTGATCGAGGCTATCTACCAGCCTCCGTTCTGGATCCATTTCTTCACCTCGCTCCCGTTTCTGCTTTTGACCTGCATCCTGCCGCTTAGACCGCTCAAGGGCTGGCTGCTGTCCAACCAATATTTTGACAAGGCAGAGCACGGAAAGCTCGATCGAATTTCGGGCTTGAGGCGTGATGGGCCATAACGTTTCCCGTCATTTTCGAGCGTCTGAAAATGACGCCCAACAGCGTGTTGATCCGGGAACCTTTTGGGGTTGCGACCGTTCACTTTTGCGACATCAAAAGGAGAACGTCATGAACAGTATCATTTGGTTGGTCGGAGCAGTCGTGATCGTCATCGCGGTTCTCAATCTTGTCGGTTTTGCTTGACCGGGAGCATGTCGCTTTTCGGTTTCAAACCTTTCAGGAGAACATCATGAACAGCATTGTCTGGCTCGTTGGAGCCGTCGTCATCGTCCTCGCAATTCTTTCGTTTTTCGGACTTCGTTAAGCCCGTAGTAAAGATGCGGCGAGACAGAAAACCGCTGGGCTGAAAAGTCCGGCGGTTTCTTCTTGTGCGATTTTCAGGATCTCATTCTGCCAGCAGAACTGCGAAAGGATGATCGGCAAAGGCCCAGTTGACCGAAGCATCACCGGAAAAATCAAAGATACGGCCCGAAAAAATATCCCGGTAACGCCGTTCCGCAAGCGATGGCGGTAATACGACACGCGTCGCGGCCCAGTGGGCGGAGCGGGACGATGCCAGATCCTGCAATGCCTCCAGAACATGGCGTGGTGTCACCACCAGCAAGGCATTGCGATCATCATGCCGCGCGAAAGCGACAATGTTCTTCGCGCGTACGCCGTTCACTTCCAGCGGGATATACTCACCGTTACGGAAGAGATCGGGTAGGGTCCGGCGGAGCTTCAATATCTTGCCGATAATCTGCTGTTTGAAGTGACCGCTCAACCAACCATCTTCGGAGGACGTATCGAGCTCTCCAGCTTCCGAAAACTGTTGCGACAGGCTTTCGAAATCCGGTTCGCGCCGGTTGTCAGGATCAACGAGCGACAGATCGCAGGTCTCGCTGCCCTGATAGATATCAGGCACGCCGGGAGCCGTCAGCTTGAAGATCGTCTGGGAAATGGAGTTGACACTGCCAGCGCGGAAAAATGGGCGGAGAGTAGAGGCGAAGTCCACGAGGAAGACGTCGTTTTCGGGTGAGAGCATCGCATGAATGTAGTTCTTAACGGCTGCCTCGTAATCCGTTTTGCCATCCGCCCAATTGGTGCGCAGCTTTGCCTCGCGGATCGCCTTTTCGGCATATGCCTGAAAACGTTCCTTCAGTTTGGCAAGGCCCATGGCGTCATCCGGCGTCAGGTCGGCTGGCCAGACGCCAGCCAACGCCTGATACAGCATCCATTCCACGGCGGGCTCCGGCGCTGGCCCGTCGTCAAGATGGGTTACGGAAGCACTGTTGGCCCGCCGCCAACGTTCGACTGCGTCAGCCCAGATCTTCGGCGCTTCACTTAATGCATAAAGCCGCGCGCGAGCGTCTTCGCCCCGCTTGGTATCGTGGGTGGAGGTGCCTGAAAGCGCATCCGGCTGACGTTTCTGTCGCTCGATCATCTGTTCGTGGAAACGGTCCAGCGAAAACTCTCGTGGCAGAGGTTCAGCACCGACCTCATTGAGAGCAATCAAAGCGTGGTGTCGGAAGAAGAGCGTATCTTCCACTGACTTCGCCATCAACGGCCCGGTCAATTGCTGGAAGCGGGTGCGGAATGTCGAGGCCTTGTGTGATAGCTGGGTCGCGAGGTCGCCATTCAGGATCTTTGCCAGGAATGGCAGGGCGGAGAGATCTGCTGTCGTCTTGCTGCGCCGGATATCGGTTGCGACCTTTTCCAGCATCTGACGGCCTTCGGGGGGCATGCCATCGGGGGTGCCGTAAGTGCGATACACCGGGAAGGCCACCAGCAGTTCCCTGAGCCCGGCTCTGATCGCCCCCGATGCGAAAGAGGCGTCCTCCGGACGTTCTTCATGTATTGATTCAGCAAGCTTTACGAGGGTTGCAACTTCGCCCGCGAAGTTGTTGTCAACCATCAGCAATTTGGCTGCGCGCAGCTCATCTGCCATGTCCGGAGATGCTCCGGTCAATGTCGCATAAGCCGCATGAAGCTGGGGTAACCGTTCGCCGTCCACAAGGGCGTCGCTTAGGGTCGCGATAAACTCGTATCCTGTCGTGCCGGAGACAGGCCAGTCGGACGCAAGATCCTCTTCTTCGCCAAGGATTTTTTCGACCGTGATGTAATAGTCCTGCCCGGCTTCCTGTCGAAGGCGTTCGAGATAGGCTTTGGGATCGGCAAGTCCATCGATATGGTCGACGCGCAGGCCATCGACGGCGCCTGAGCGTACCAGCTCAAGGATCAGGCGATGCGTGTCGTCGAAGACATCGTCATCCTCGACGCGGATACCTGCGAGCCCGGTGATCTCAAAAAAGCGGCGATAGGAAAGATCGCGTGATGCATCGCGCCAGGACATCAGCCGATAAGGCTGCCGGTCATGGAGATCGGCAATGACGGCTTTGTCGCTAATCTGCAGCAACCCCGTTTCGCTGCCGGGGTAGGTTTCCGGGCTCAGGGGATAAAAAGTATCGAAATAGGCGAGGGCCGGTTTGCCAGTCTTCGGGTCATGTTTAAGCGTGATTTCGCCTGCCTCCAGCACCGCTTCGAACGCGTCGCCGAGGAAGGGCAGGGTGAGGCGGCTTGACCAGTCGATATCGAAATGATGGGCGTAACGGCTTTTTTCGCCATGCTCGATGACATCGCGCCACCACGGATTCTCGAGCGAGGCGGCCATATGGTTCGGCACGATGTCAAGGATCAGACCGAGGTCTTCTGCCTTCAGCGCCTTCACCATCCGGTCGAAACCTTCCCGGCCGCCGATCGCCGGATCGATCTCGTTGGCGTCGGTAACATCATAACCGTGGGTGGAGCCGGTCGTAGCGGTGAAGATCGGCGAGGCATAGAGATGGCTTATGCCCAGGCGCTTGAGATAAGGCACGAGCGCTGCGGCGCGATCGAAGGTCATGCCATTGCGGAACTGGATGCGGTAGGTCGCGGTCGGGATCATGCGGCGGCTCATGCCTTTTCGAAACTGACGATGATGGAATTGTGGGAAAGTTCGCTAAGGCGCTCCGGATGATCCTTTTTCGGAAAAGCATAGATCGGTCTGCTCGGCATTGCGGGAAGCGGTCTTGCTGCATCACCGATGTTGAGCGCGATCGCGAGCCTGCCCTTGGGGAAATCCCACGAGACGGCTAGATATCCGGTGTCGGTCTCGATCACCTTGCCGGTTCCGCCTTTCGCGGTTGCCAGCAACGGGACAATGATCTCCTGCCGAAGTTTCAGCAGTTCCCTGGTGAACTCGAACCATTCCCGACCTTTGGGTGATCCAAGTTTCTCCCAGTCGAGTTTCGACCTTTCGAATGTCCTTTTCGCGTTCGGGTCCGGCACCTTTTCGCCGTGACCCGCATGGCCTTCGAATTCCCTTGCCCGTCCTTCGCGAACAGCCTTTGCCAGATCGCCGTGGAAATCGGTGAAGAACAGGAATGGGTTGGTCTCGCCATATTCCTCGCCCATGAAGATCAGCGGGATATGCGGCGACAGAATAAGGGTGGCGAGCAGGATTTTCGTGCGCGTGTCGCCGGCCAGCGAGATAAGGCGCTCGCCTTGCGCGCGGTTGCCGGTCTGGTCGTGGTTCTGGATGAAATCGACGAAGGCTATAGGCGGTTGGCTGGTGCTGTCGACGCCGCGCTTTTTGCCCGATTGCGGCGAGATCTCGCCTTGATAGGCAAAACCTTCCGCCAGGCAACGGGCGACAAGCTTTTCCGGGCTCTCGGCGAAATCCCCATAATAGGCATGGGTCTCGCCGGTAGCGAAGACATGCACGGCATTGTGGAAATCGTCGTTCCATTCGCCGGTGAAAAGCGGTGCCAAACCGTCCTCGTCGCGTGGATGCAGCACGGTGACATTGCGGCAGTCTTCGGTTGTCAGGTGGATTGGCCGATCGGTGATATCCGCGCGGATGCGTTCCGCGATCTCAATCAGGATATGTTTGTCGGACATATCCTCGATCTGGTCGATCGCATCGAAGCGAAGGCCATCGAGATGGTACTCCTCCAGCCAGTAAAGCGGTGCCTCCGCGATATAGCGGCGGGCGGCATCGGCATCATAGGCAATGCCGGCGCCCCAGGGCGTCATGCGTTCCTTGTGGAAGAAGTCGGGTGCCAGAAGCGGCAGGTAATTGCCCTCGGGACCGAAGTGGTTGAGGACGATATCGAGCACGACGGAAATGCCATTCCGGTGGGCGGCATCAACGAAGGCCTTGAAGTCTTCCGGCGGGCCATAGGCCGAATGGGGGGCGTAAAGCAGCACGCCGTCATAACCCCAGCCGCGCTTGCCGCCGAATTGGGAGAGCGGCATGACCTCGACCATGGTGACGCCGAGATCGGCGAGATAAGGCAGTTTGTCGATCGCGGCGTGGAACGTGCCCTCCGGAGTGAATGTACCGAAATGCAGTTCGTAGACGACGGCTTCTTCCCAGGGGCGACCTGTCCAGTCGGTATCCTGCCAGTCGTAATTGGTCGGGTCGATGACGAGCGACGGGCCGTTGACGTCATCCTTCTGGGCGCGGGAAGCAGGGTCCGGAACGACGGTGCCATCGGCGAGGACGAAGTTATATTCGGAGCCGGCAGAGACGCCGGTTGCCAGAATTTCGAACCAGCCGTCGCGACTGGCGCTCATCTCGGTATCTTCGCCATCGAGGCGCAGCATCACCGTCTTCAGGCCCGGTGCCCACAGCCGGAAACGCACCTCGCCGAGAGCGACATATTCCGCTCCCCAAGTCTTTGGAAAAACTCGAAACTCTTCGGCGGAATGCACGTCCGTCATACGACCCGGTCCTTCGCTGGTGAACGAGACCGGCAAACGGGTGAAGAGGCTTACGGTTCCATGGGTGGGGCGAGGTGCGGTGATTTTCGGTGGAGTCGGGAGATTAGGGTTGGCGACTGCCCCGCATTCGCCTGCCGGCACCCTCTCCCGCTCGCCGGGGGAGGGCTAGGGTGAGGGCGGCCTGGGGGCGGTACTCACAACTCCAGCAGCGCATACGCCTTACCGGTCGGCTTCTCTATATGGGAGGCAACGTTATAGACCGGCGCACCGCCGGGAGTTTTGCCCTCGTAGGTGCCGCGATGGGCGTGGCCGTGAACGACGGCTTTCACCGGGAAGCGATCAATGGTTTCTGCAAGGCGGGACGAGCCGAGAAAGGGGAAGATTTCCGGCGGCTCACCTTCGACTGTCTGCTGGATGGGCGCATAATGCAGCACCACCATGGCGCGTTCGGACTTCACCTGCCGCAGCGCGTTTTCCAGCCGCATCGTCTCTTCGACACTTTCGGCGACCATCGCCTTGATCGCCGGTTCGCCGAAGGAGCCGAGCATGTAGCGACCGAAGCCGCCGGCGAAGCCTTTGACGCCTGCGAAACCGACGCCGTTGATCTCGATCGCTGATCCTTCGAGAAGATGCACGCCAGCATCCTTGATGATCGCCTTCACTTCATCGACATGGCCGCATTCATAATCGTGATTGCCCAAAACGGCGACCATCGGAATGGAGCAGGAGCGAAGGTCGGCCGCAAGCAACTCCGCCTCCTTCGGCTTGCCGAGATCGGTCAAATCACCGGTCAGCACGAGAATGTCAGCCTCCTGTGAAATTTCGGCAAAAAGCTCTTTGTATGAAGCGGAGCCATGTTCCTTGACATGAAGATCGCCCATCGCCGCGACGCGCTGCTTGACGTTGGCCTTTTCCCGTGCGGTGGTGTCCTGGTTGTCGGGCGCCTTGCTCATGCTGGGCCTCCTTCTCTCGTTTCCTCGTCTATGCCATCGCGCAGATCACCTTCGCCGCCGACATCGGCAAAACCCCATTCCTTGACGTCGATCTCGAAATCGACGCGGCTGAACATGCGGCCGCGGCAAATCTTCATCTGCGGCAGGGGCAGTTCGCGCTGGGCCTTCAGACGGTCGAGCAGTTCATCGAGCAGCCAGTCCGGCACCTTGTCGCGCTCGGTCGGGTAGATCCAGCGGAAGTTGAGGAGGTGGATGAGGAGAACCTCCCAATGCACTTCCATGTAATTGAGCAGCTTTTGCCAATCGATCTGGTCATGAGCGCGCAAGATCATGTGAACAACGTCGCCGCCGTCGTAACGATGGCGAAGCTGCACGAAACATTTCGACCAGATCAGCTCGGTCGGGGCAATGATGCGCACCTTGTGGCCGTTCATTTCGATCTGGCGGGCGTTTTCGAACCAACTGTCACTGATCGGCATCGTGCCGTTGGAAGCGGCGAAGATGACATCGCAGAAGTGCCGGCCCTTCTTGATCTTGCCGAGCCAGCGGTCGTCCTCCACCTCGATCTCGTAACCCTTCTCCTTGAAATGGGCGAGGATGCGGGTGTAGTCTCCGGCCTTGCAGAAGATATCGAGATCCTTGGTCGGCCTCGTAATGCCGGTATAGGCGCTGATCGCGAATGTGCCGGCCAGCAGAAAGGGAATGTGGCAGGCGACCAGATCTTCAAGCGCCTCCGAAACGAAGGCTTCCGCATCGGGGTCGGCAAGCGTGGGCGCAGCCTTGACCTCCATCCCCGGCATCAGGTGTAGGGGATGGCTGCTGCGCTCATTGTCACCATTGGGGCTCTCATCGGTCGTCGGCTCCGAATTTTTCTTCGGTATCGTGTCGGCGTCCATGGCGTGTCTCCATTTTTCCCAGAGGCATTCCTGGTGGGAATGCAACACGTAAGAGGCAGGAGAGGTTCCGCCGAAGTGTCAGTCTGCTTCGGGATTGTCGGCATTGGCCATCGGGCTCGGGCGGCCATCCGGCTGGTCGCCGTCTCCACGCTGATCGGCATCCTCAAGGTCGGTCTTGACGAGATAATTGTCGTCCTTGCCGAGGCGGGCAGCCTCTTTCAAAGCTTCCGGGTTGGTCGTGTCGAGCTGTTCGCGCTCGATGTCGGTGATATCAGGCTTGTTCGGATTTGCAGCGTTCATTGCCATTTCCTTCCCGTCTGTTTTCTCGTCCGCGGAAATGCCGCAGACTTCCTGTGAAAACCCTTGGCCGATGCAGAGGTTCCGCGCTTGTCGAATGGAACGAAAATCGTCGTTTCGATGTTCGGAAGAAGAGCGATCACAGCGAGAGGCTGACATGCCGGCAAAATCACAAGCACAGCAGAAGGCCGCAGGCGCGGCCCTTTCGGCAAAGCGTGGCGAAACGAAGAAAAGCGACCTCAAGGGCGCTTCTAAGGAAATGGAAAAATCGATGAGCGAGAAGCAGTTGGAGGAGTTTGCCTCTACCAAGCACAAGGGCAAGCCCGAGCACGTCGCGCATCGCTGACTTCAGATATTTCCGGTCCGAACCCGGACTTCCCGGAAAGGCGGGTGCTTCAGCAGGCACCCGCCTTTTTTTTGATCAGGCGTAGCTGGCGCGCAGCGCCTCGAACTTTGCCAATTGTTCTGGCAATAGCTCGCGTGCCTCGTCACGTTTGACGAAGACCTTGAACATCGGTGCGCCCTTGGCATTCATGAACCATATGGAACAGGAGCGGCGGCCGTGGAAGGCGCGGTCGACGAAGGTGATCGAGGCGCAGTTGTCCTTCTTGATGTGACCGCCGATTGGGCTGTCGCCATGAATGTTGAACCAGCCATGACCTTCCGAACCGACCGGCAATTCGCCATCGATTTCGGCCACAACGTCCTCTGTGTGGACGAGGAAAAGCACGATGCCCCAGGTGGTCAGCTCGTTCCAGATATCGAGAAAACTCTCTTTGGGCGCAATGACGGCCGAACCCTCGGGCAGAATTTCGAGAATTTCGGCGGGTGTCACGTCGGCGGCAGCGGCGATCGACTCGACGATTCCGTCGGGCTTTTCGGCGAGCGCAGCCAGCGCCCGTTCGCGACGGTCAGCTGTAATTTCGGATACGGCGTTCATCGATGATCCTCAGGCCGCGTCGGCGGCGCGTACGCCGTTCTTGTCTTCATGGATGATGACTTCGAAACCTTCGAAATGCGGACCGGAGAGATATTCAACCTTGCCGCGGTTGTTGCCGGCATTGGCGTGGGCTGCCCGGAACTGTTCGGAAGTCGTCCAGGCCTTGAAATGCTCGAAAGTTTCCCAAACGGTGTGCGACGCGTAGAGCGAGTGGTCTTCGGCCTTCGGGCCTTTCAGCATGTGGAATTCGATATAACCCGGCAGTTCCGCAAGGCGGCCCTGACGGTCGCGCCAGATCGCCTCGAATGCTTCCTCGAAGCCCGGAACGACGCGAAAACGGTTCATTGCAATATACATGAAAACTTCCCTCACTTAAGTTTCATTTGCCAGTCAAGATATCTGCCGGCTCTCCCCTTGAAAAGCCAAAAAAACTTGCGTAGTCAACTCAAGTTATTGAATTTCGCAGCGCTGCCCAATCCTGCTTTTGTCAGATATGCGGCAACGCCAAGGGGTGGATCACAATGGTTTCCTGTTCCAAATTCGGGCGTTTACTTGCAGCTATTCTGGTCGGATCGACGCTGAGCTCGGGCGGCGTTCTTGCTGCCGACAAGGGTAATCCCGAAGCAAAACGCATCGTCTCGGTTGGTGGAACGATCACCGAAATCCTTTATGACCTCGGTGCTCAAGACCGTATCGTGGCGCGCGACTCGACCAGCTTTTATCCGGCTGATGCCAATTCCAAGCCTGATGTCGGTTATATGCGTCAGCTTTCGGCGGAAGGTATTCTGGGGCAGAAACCAGACCTGATCCTGATGGAAGAAGGTTCAGGTCCGCCGCCGGTGCTGGAAATCCTGAAGGCCAGCGAAGTGCCGATGGTCCTCATCCCGACACCTCCGAAGGCGGACAAGATCGGTCAAAAGATCCGTGACGTCGGTGCGGCCGTCGGATTGTCCGACAAGGCGGAAGTGCTGGCGGCGAAAACCGAGGACGGATTGAGGGCGGTTGCAGCCGATGTGGCCAAGATCAGCGGCGGCAAGAAGAAAGTTCTCTTCGTTCTGTCTATTTCCAATGGCCGCCTGATGGCTGGTGGTGCTGATACCGAAGCGGGTGCGATCATCGAGATGGCAGGCGGCGTCAATGCCGCGCCGACGATCAACGGCTACAAGCCGCTTTCCGATGAGGCGGTGATTGCTGCAGCACCGGATGTAATTCTGTCGATGTCGCGTGGCGATCATTCGATTACGCCGGAACAGATGTTCGCTCTTCCCTCGATGCAGACGACGCCGGCTGCGGCAAACAAGGCGTTGGTTTCGATGGATGGTCTGGTTCTGTTGGGCTTCGGTCCGCGCACGCCTGAAGCTGCGCGGGCACTGGCGGCCAAAATCTATCCGGGCGCAATCAACTGATGAAGGCGCTTGCCATGCCTTTTCGCCGGACGGGTGAGGGAGACCGGACGTCTCAGGGCGTGCTGGTGCTCTTTCTGCTGGCTGTCCTGCTCGTCTTTTCCTGCTTGCTCTCGCTGCATGTCGGGCCAACGGGAGTGGGTTTACGGGATCTTTTCTCCTATCTCACCGGCAATGGTGACAGCCTGACCACACAGGAACGGGTAATCCTCGAAGCGGTACGCCTGCCGCGCACGGCGCTCGGACTGCTTATTGGTGCGGGTCTGGCTGTTTCCGGTGCGATGATGCAGGGCCTGTTTCGCAATCCGCTCGCCGATCCCGGCATTGTCGGGGTAACGTCGGGAGCGGGACTTGCCGCCGTCTGCGCCATCGTGCTCGGAGGGGGTGTGCTCGCACCTGTCGCCGTGGTGCTTGGCAATCAATTTCTGCCACTGATGGCATTTTTCGGCGGACTGCTGGTCACGTGGGCTCTTTATGCGATCGCCACGCGGGACGGACGTACATCGACGACCGCGCTTATTCTCTGCGGTATCGCGATCGGCGCGCTCGCAGGGGCTTTCATGGGGCTTCTGATCGTCATGGCAGATGACCGGCAACTGCGCGACATCACCTTCTGGAGCCTTGGCTCTCTAGGTGGCGCCACCTATGGCCGCGTGCTC
The DNA here is from genome assembly GCF_014201355.1 of Aliirhizobium wenxiniae. Taxonomy (GTDB): domain Bacteria; phylum Pseudomonadota; class Alphaproteobacteria; order Rhizobiales; family Rhizobiaceae; genus Neorhizobium; species Neorhizobium wenxiniae. The sequence goes on along the minus strand of NZ_JACHEG010000001.1, from coordinate 1,146,084 downwards.
TCGATCCTACCTTTCATCGTTTTCGTCATGGGGATCATTCCTTTCGTCGCCAAAGGTCTCGATGCGTTGATTCTCGGCGATGCGGCGGCCTTTCACATGGGCATTCCGGTTCAGCGGTTGAAGAAAATTGTCATCGTGGCGGTGGCGGCGGCCTGTGGCTCTACCGTGGCCGTAGCCGGATCGATCGGTTTTGTCGGCATCGTCGTGCCGCATCTGCTTCGGCTTGCCATGGGGCCATCCCATCGGTTCCTATTGCCGGGGTCAGCATTGGGGGGAGGAGCATTGCTCCTGATCGCGGACAGTGTTGCGCGCACCGTCGCAGCACCTGCTGAACTGCCGATCGGTGTCATTACCGCGCTGTTCGGCGCACCTGTCTTCCTGTTCCTGCTGATCGGCAAGAACGGTATCGGCGCGCGGGATCTGCCATGATCATCGCTAACAAGGTCACCGTCAGCCGGTCGGGTCGCAAGCTGATCGACGACATCTCGATCGAGCTGAAGCCCGGCAATTTTACCGTCGTCATCGGCCCGAACGGAGCCGGCAAATCTACGCTTATGAAGGTATTGTCGGGCGAGATGCAGCCGGATAGCGGTCTTGTCTCGTATTATGGGACGAGCGTCGATCTCTGCCAGCCGGCCGATCTCGCCAAGCGCCGTGCGGTGCTGCCGCAGGCGACGCAGCTTGCTTTCCCGTTCACGGCACTGGAGATCGCCCGCATGGGCGCCGTGGCGCATGGCGCGCTCAACCCCGGCGAAGAGGCGCGCAAGGCCCTGTCGCGCGTGGGGTTGAGAGGCTTCGAGAGCCGTCCCTATCCGTCAATGTCGGGTGGCGAACAGCAGCGGGTGCAATTTGCTCGCGCGCTGGCACAGGTGCCGCAGGCTGTCGTCGATGATGTGCCGCGGGCGCTTTTCCTCGACGAGCCGACGGCAAGCCTCGATCTCGGCCATCAGATTTCGGTGCTGGAAACGGCGCGCGACTTCGCCTCGGCGGGCGGCATGGTGCTTGCCATCCTGCACGATCTCAATCTGGCGGCGGAGTTTGCCGATCATCTCGTGGTTCTGCATCACGGCCGGGTGGTCGCGGAAGGCGCCTGCCGCGAGACGGTGAATGACGACATCATCGCGTCGGTCTATGGCATTGCAGGGGCTGTCGGGCGTGTGCCGGCGGCACATATTCCCTATGTCCTGCCACAGTCACGCAACAGATAACGTTCAGTTGCTCGGTCGGGTCAGCATGAAGATTGCCGGCCCGATCATGCAGGCTGCCACCAATATGGCAAGCCACGCGGCCGGATGCGAACCGAACCAGAAACCGGCATAACTCAGTGCCATCAGCGAGATCGCCATGATTTTCGCTCGGCGCGAAATAGCGCCTCGCTCACGCCAGTTCTTCAGCGGTGGGCCGAATGTCTTGTGCTCCATCAGCCACGCTTCCAGCTTCGGTGACGAGCGCGCGAAACAGGCGACGGCCAGCAGCAGAAAAGGCGTCGTCGGCAAAACGGGCAGGAAGGCGCCGATGACGCCGAGCGCAACGAAGAACCAGCCGAGACAGAGAAAGACGTAACGCATGAAGGGCCTATGGCGAAAACCTGAACAGGATAGACAAGTTTGCTTGCCGCGTCCTCATGTAAAGAGTCAACTCGGCCCGACAAGATCGCACCGCAATTTTTAGCTGCTGTGCATCTGCAGCATGCGCCCTTCCCATTTGATCCCGGGGAGCTATATTGCCGCCGGCTTCAACAACCTTTGAGGACATGATGTCGAAGAAGAAAGTGCTTGTGGTGGGCGGTGCCGGTTATATCGGCTCCCATACGTGTCTGGTACTGGCTGAAAGAGGTTACGAGCCCGTCGTTTTCGACAATCTCTCGAATGGACACGCGGAATTCGTCCGCTGGGGCGAGCTCGAACAGGGCGATATCCGTGATCACGCGCGACTGGATGAAGTGTTTGCAAAACACAAGCCCGAAGCAGTTCTGCATTTTGCGGCTCTTATCGAAGTGGGTGAATCGGTCAAGAATCCGGTCGGATTTTATGACAACAACGTGGTCGGCGCGCTGACGCTGATGTCGGCTGCGATGCAGGCCGGTGTGAAGGCCTTCGTCTTCTCCTCTACCTGCGCGACCTATGGTCTGCCGGTTCAGGTGCCGATGGACGAGAGCCATGGCCAGTCGCCGATCAACCCCTATGGCCGCACGAAGTACATCATCGAGCAGGCGTTGAAGGATTACGGCCAGTATATGGACCTGAAATCGGTCATGTTGCGCTATTTCAATGCCGCAGGCGCTGATTTCGAGGGTAGGATCGGTGAGTGGCATACGCCGGAAACCCACGCGATCCCACTAGCCATCGAAGCCGCCCTCGGCCGCCGCCAGGGCTTCAAGGTGTTTGGCGACGATTATGACACCCGCGACGGCACCTGTGTGCGCGACTATATCCATGTTCTCGACCTTGCCGATGCGCATGTGCGCGCCGTTGACTACCTGCTCGCCGGCGGGGAGATGGTCGAGCTCAACCTCGGCACCGGTACCGGAACGACGGTGAAAGAGTTGCTTGCGGCAATTTCCGATGTTTCCGGCAAGCCGTTCCCGGTGGAATATGTCTGCCGTCGCGAGGGCGATTCCACCTCGCTCGTCGCCAATAACGACAAGGCGCGCGAAGTGCTCGGCTGGGAGCCGCAATATTCGCTCAACGACATCATCAAGTCCGCGTGGGACTGGCATTCGCGCTCGAACCACGTGCTGCAATAAGGAAGTTCACCATGGCCAAAATGGTCCATTCGATGATCCGCGTGCTCGAAGAGGCGCGGTCCGTCGATTTCTACGAAAAGGCCTTTGGTCTGAAAATCGCCAACCGCGTAGCCTTCGACGGCTTCACGCTCATCTATCTCTCGAACCCGGAAACCGGGTTCGAGTTGGAACTGACCGTCAATGCTGGCCGTGAGCAGGCCTATGATCTCGGCAACGGTTATGGCCATCTGGCGGTGACGGTCGAGGATATCGAGGCGGAATACAAGCGCTTCACCGATCTTGGCCTGACTGTCGGCAAGCTCGTCGAGATGCCGCATGAAGGCAAGCCGTTCGCGCGCTTCTTCTTCGTCACCGATCCGGATGGCTACAAAACCGAAGTCATCCAGCGCGGCGGACGTTTCCAGTAAAAGGTGAATGACATGGCTGAAGGTGGGATCAAGCTGGAAGAGAGCTGGAAATTCGCTCTGGAGGGCGAGTTTGCAGATCCCTACATGGCCGATCTCAAGCGTTTTCTCGTTTCAGAAAAACAGGCGGGAAAACGAATCTTCCCAAAGGGTTCCGAGTATTTTCGCGCGCTCGACCTTACCCCGCTCGACGAGGTGAAGGTCGTAATCCTCGGCCAGGACCCGTATCACGGGTTCGGCCAGGCCCACGGGCTGTGTTTTTCCGTTCAGCCGGGAGTGAAGACGCCGCCGTCGCTCGTCAACATCTACAAGGAAATGCAGGCCGATCTCGGCATTCCTCCGGCAAAACATGGCTTTCTCGAAAGTTGGGCCGAACAGGGCGTGCTGCTCTTGAACAGCGTTCTGACCGTGGAAGAGGGCCGGGCGGCGGCCCATCAGGGCAAGGGGTGGGAAAAATTCACTGATGCGGTCATCCGCACGGTCAACGACGAATGCGACGGCATCGTCTTCATTCTGTGGGGCTCCTATGCCCAGAAGAAAGCGGCCTTTGTCGACGAGGAGCGGCATATGGTGCTGAAGTCGGCCCATCCGTCACCGCTGTCTGCCCATAACGGCTTTCTCGGTTCGCGACCGTTTTCCAAGACGAACGACTATCTGCAGTCGATCGGCAAGGATGCGATCGACTGGCGTCTGCCGGAAAGTGTTTGATCTGTGAACGTTGGCGCGTCTGCGTCAACGTTTTTCGAACAATCCGTTCGGATGTGTTCGGCTATCCAATCGGCGCCTGATCGACCAAATATCACCCCATGAACAGCGGGCCGCGAGGCGGCTCCACAGGAACAAGGGGTTTGACATGATTACCCAGATCAAGGGCCTGCACCACGTCACGTCGATGGCCGCGAGCGCCTCCACCAACAACAAGTTCTTCACCGATACGCTCGGCCTGCGCCGAGTGAAGAAGACCGTCAATTTCGATGCGCCGGATGTTTATCATCTTTATTATGGCGACGAAGTCGGCACGCCGGGTTCGGTGATGACTTACTTTCCCTTCCCGCATATCGCACAGGGTCGTCCGGGCACCGGCGAGGTTGGAACGACCGTATTCTCCGTGCCGGAAGGTTCGCTCGGTTACTGGACCGATCGGCTGACCAAAGCCGGTGCCGATGGCCTGAAGGCCGACGAAGCCTTTGGCGAAAAGCGCCTGCATTTTGCCGGTCCCGATGGCGACGGTTTCGCGCTGGTCGAAGTCAGGGACGACAATCGTGCGCAATGGACTGGTAATGGCGTCGGCACTGACGAAGCGATCCGTGGTTTCCATTCCGCTTCGGTGCGGCTTCGCGACGAAGGTTCGACGGCCGAGCTTTTGAAGTTCATGGGCTATGAACAGGTCGATGCGAAGGACGGCGTGACCCGCTTCGGTATTCCGGGCGGCAATGGCGCTAACTTTATCGATGTCGAGACGATGCCGAACATCAACAGCGCCCGTCTCGGTGCCGGTTCCGTTCATCACATCGCCTTTGCCGTCGAGAACCGGGCAAAGCAGCTCGAAGTGAGAAAGGCGCTGATGGATACCGGTTATCAGGTCACGCCGGTAATCGACCGCGATTACTTCTGGGCGATCTATTTCCGTACGCCGGGTGGCGTGCTGTTCGAGATCGCTACGAACGAGCCGGGTTTCGATCGCGACGAGGATACCGCCCATCTCGGCGAGGCGCTGAAGTTGCCGACCCAGCATGAGCATCTGCGCAAGGCGCTCGAAGAGCATCTCGAGCCGATTGCCTAAGGTGATTTCAGGGCAGGGCGTTTTCGTCCTGCCACATTCATTCAGGAGATTTCAATGAGTTACGACAGTTATCTGCACCGGGTGCGCCCCGGTGCACCCGGATCGCCGATCCTGTTCGTCTTTCATGGCACGGGCGGCGATGAAAACCAGTTCTTCGATTTTGGCAGCCGCCTGCTGCCTGGCGCAACAGTTGTCTCGCCACGCGGCGATGTTTCCGAGCATGGTGCCGCACGTTTCTTCCGCCGCAAGGCTGAGGGTGTTTACGATTGCGACGACCTTGCGCGTGCCACCGAGCGGATGGGTGAATTCATTGCAGCCAATCGCGAACGTTACGAGTCTTCGACCGTGCTTGGCCTCGGCTTTTCCAACGGGGCGAACATTCTCGCGAATATCATGATCGAGAAACCCGGCCTCATCGAAGCCGGCGTGCTGATGCATCCGCTGATCCCGTTCCAGCCGGCCGAGCGTAAAGTGGCCGAAAAGGCGCATGTTCTGATTACGGCCGGTGAGCGTGATCCTATCTGCCCCGTGCCGATGACGCTGGAGCTTGCCGATTATTTCAAGCGGCAGGGCAATGCGGTGACGCTGGAATGGCATACGGGTGGCCATGAAATCCGGCCGAATGAGATCGAGGCTATCAAGACATTCCTCGCTCCCTATGGCGGACAGGCCTGATCTTTCAAAGTCTGCTCTCCGGGCTTGCGGAAGCGCATGATGTTGGCCGATAGTGCCGTCATCAAAACGCGCAAGCCCGGAGGAATTCATGAGCAATCACCTGAAATTCTTCATCAATGGCGAATGGGTGGAGCCGGTTGTGCCGGTTGCCCTCGACGTCATCGATCCGTCGACGGAAGAGCCATTCACGCAGATCGCACTCGGCTCCAAGGCCGATGTCGACAAGGCCGTCGCTGCTGCCAAAGCTGCGTTTCCAGCCTTTTCCAGATGGACGCAGGCGGAGCGCCTTGCACTTCTGAAACGGATCCTCTGGGAATACGAGAAGCGTGCCGAGGACATCGCGCAGGCTGTCAGTCGTGAAATGGGCGCCCCGATCGCCTTTGCGCGTGATTCACAGGTCGCAGCCGGCCATGGGCATCTGAGTGCGACGATCACGGCGCTTGAAACCTACAAGTTCACCGAGGATCGCGGCACGACCCGGATCGTCAAGGAGCCGATCGGCGTCGTGGCGCTGATCACTCCGTGGAACTGGCCGCTCAACCAGATCACCTGCAAGGTGGGCCCGGCGATCGCGACCGGTTGTACTATGGTGCTGAAACCCTCCGAGATCGCACCGATCTCCGGCGTCATCTTCGCCGAAGTGATGGAGGCTGCAGGCGTGCCCAAGGGTGTGTTCAACATGGTCAACGGCACCGGCCCCGATGTGGGACAGGTAATGGCGGGGCATCCGGACGTCGACATGGTATCATTCACCGGCTCGACGCGTGCCGGAATTATCGTGGCGAAGACCGCGGCCGATACGGTGAAGCGCGTGGCGCAAGAACTCGGCGGCAAGTCCGCAAACATCATTCTGCCTGATGCAGATCTCAAACAGGCGGTGGCCGATGGGGTAACCGGCTGCTTCGGCAATTCCGGCCAGTCCTGCGATGCGCCCACGCGCATGCTGGTGCCGCGCGCCTGGCATGACGAAGCGCTCAACGTTGCCAGGGAGGCTGCCGAGAAGCTGGTCACCGGCGATCCTCAAGCTGAGGGAACTGATCTTGGTCCGGTTGTCAGCAAGGTGCAGTTCGACAAGATCCAGCGGCTGATCGAGGCAGGTATTTCGGAAGGCGCTACGCTGGTCATCGGCGGTCCGGGGCGACCGGAGAACCTGAACCGTGGCTATTATATTCGCCCGACCGTGTTCGGTAACGTCAACAATAAAATGACGATCGCGCGGGAAGAGATTTTCGGCCCGGTTCTGTCGATCCTGCCTTATGACAGCGAGGAAGAGGCAATCGAGATCGCCAACGACACACCTTACGGGCTTGCCGCCTATGTGCAGGGCGAGCCGGAACATGCGAGGAAGATCGCGCCTTATCTGAGGGCCGGGTCGGTTTATCTCAATTATCCGGACTGGGATCTCTTTTCTTCCTTCGGCGGCTACAAGCAGTCCGGTAACGGGCGCGAATATGCCGACTGGGGTATTCACGACTTCCTCGAGATCAAGAGCGTCGTCGGTTACGGCAATTGACGGGTAGTCTCCGAGGGTGGCTTTGCCGCTAGTGGTGATATTCTTGCCGGGCGTGGCAGCCCGGCCGATAAAACCGAGCAAGATTCTGTTAACTCATCCTAAAGCTTTTCCCTCCGGCGCCGATCTCCGCTAATCCAACCTTGTGTGTGAAACCGTACAATAGGTCGGATAGAGGCCAGCATGATGCTGGTGCGAGGATTGAAGATTTGAACAGTCTCTGGGTTGGATTGCTCGCGAATATGGCGGTGGTGGCGCTGGTCATATCGCTCTGGTCCAATATTCGCCTGCCGGTTTTCGGCCAGAAAGAATCCATTCGGGGATGGGCTTTCGGTAGCCTGTTCGGCCTTGGGGCGATCAGCCTGATGTTGATCCCGTTCCAGCTTGGCTCAGGTTTCTTCATCGATCTGAGGATGACGATGATCGGGACCTCTGCGTTCATCGGCGGGCCTCTTGCGGGTATCGTGACCACGATCATAGCGGCAGCTTTCCGCGTTTATCTTGGTGGAGCAGGGGCTACGATCGGACTGGTCGGAATAGCATTCGCCTGCGCTGTCGGGCTTGTCGGTTGGCGTTTGAAGACGAACGATGCGCCGTCTCTCAAGGCGAGCGTGCTGTTTTCACTGGTGATGGCGATTGGCGCGATGGCGCCGGGGTTTGTCTACGCCCTTTATCAGGATATCGATACCGGCCCTCAGATTCGGTTGCCTTACATGACGCTCGTTTTCGTGGCGACCTTGATGGCTTGTGTTGCGCTTGCCAACGAGATCAGGCGGCGGGAGACGGAGGCGCGAAACCACATGTATCGCCATGTCATCAACAGCCTGCCGGAGGCGCTGAACGTGAAGGATCGTGAAGGCCGGTTCATCATGGCGAACCCGGCCACCGCCACCCTGATGCAGGCGGAGAATGCCGATGCGCTGATCGGAAAGACCGACTTCGATTTCTTCTGCCAGGAGGTGGCCGCGGCTTTTCGTGTTGACGAGGAAAAGGCGTGGAAGGCTGGAACCGCGATCGTCGAAGAGCAGACACTTGCCCGAATGGATGGCAGCCGGTCTTATCTTTCCACGCTCAAGGCCCCGTTCACCGACATTGACGGTAATATCATCGGGCTCATCACCCATAGCCGCGATACGACCGACAAGAAGCTGCTTGAGGCAGCCCTTACGCAGAGCGACAGGCGTGCTGCCGAAGCTCTGTCCAGCATTTCCGACGGTCTCGTGATGTTCGACAAGGATCTCACGCTCGTCTTCTGCAATGAGCGCTACCGGGCAATGTTTTCCGTTACCGCCGATCTGCGCGTTCCCGGCACGCCGGCCGCCGCCATTCTTTATGCTTCGATTGCTCGCGGCGAACTCGTCGGGATACCACAGGAGCAGGTCGCGCAGTGGGTGGATGTTGCGCTTGGGCGGTTGAAACAGGGCGGCACTGTTGAATTTCCGCTTGCCGACGGGCGCTGGATCGAATCACGCACGCGCCCGACGCCGGAAGGGGCCTGTTTCGTCATCTGCTCCGACATTACTGCGGCCAAACAGCATGAACTGGAACTGCAGAACCTGAATGACAGGCTTTCCGTGCTTGCCGAGACTGATAGTCTGACCGGGCTTTTGAACCGCCGCGCATTCGATGCGGTGATGGCCGAGGAACTCGATCGGGTTGCGCGTGGCGAAGGATCACTCGCGCTTTTGATGATCGACGTCGATTACTTCAAGCGCTTCAACGATACCTATGGCCATGGAGCGGGCGATTCCTGCCTCAAGACAGTCGCCGATTGCCTGAGAGCCGCAGCCCGCCGGACCGGTGACCGGGCCGCCCGTTATGGTGGAGAGGAACTCGCACTGGTTCTGCCGGATGTCGATGAAACGGCGGCTCTGACGATTGCGGAGGAATTCTGCGAGCGATTGAGGGGACTGCACATTCCCCATACGGGAAGCGATAAGGGTATCGTGACTGTCAGCATCGGTGTTGCCACGCTTGAGCCGGGTTCGGGGCTGACGGATGCAGTACGCCTCATTGCTCGCGCTGACGAGGCGCTTTACACGGCAAAGCGTGATGGCCGGGATGGTGTCCGGATCTGGGAACCCAGCCGGCTGCGCATCGTCCATTCCGATAACACTCGGTCCTGAGTATCTTCGGGTTTGATCGAGGTAGGTGGAAGAAAGAGCGGCTGCTTTTTCTCCAGGATGCGCCGCCTGTGATCGAAAGATCCGCAAGCCGGTTGGCTCGCCTTGAGGCTTAGTACCCGCAACCTTTCAACTGCGCTGCGTAACGTGCTGCCATTCCGGCCGATTTTTGTGCGGTTTGCCTCAGGCTGCCGCTGAAATTGCCGCGGTCATATCCCGCATGTCCGGCGTAGTAGGCGAGATAAAGATTGTAAGCGTCGTTTCGGGCAACACCGTTCCGTGCCGCCGTCTGGTTATGATACCAGGCAACGAAACGGATCGCATCGCCGAAGTCATTGCGGCGAGCTGCCCAGCGGCCGGTGGCACGCTGATAGGTGGCCCAGGTGCCGTCGAGGGCCTGCGCGTAACCATAGGCCGATGATGCCCGCTTGCCGGGAATGAAGCCTAGGAACCATTTGCGGGGTGGACGGGCATTGGCCTGGAAGCTTGATTCGACGTAGATAGTCGCCATCAGGATCGGTACGGGCACGCCGTATTCGCGCTCCGCTGCACGGGCCTGCCGCTCCCAATTGTTGAAGAAACCGTCGCGCTGCTCGAAAATCGCGCAGGCGTTGCTAATCCTGCTGGGTGCGCTGGCGCAGCCGGCGAGAGTGAGGAGCGCGATGAAAAACGCAATACGCATCGCAGAAACACGGGTCATGCCCGATAGATGACTCTTAAGATTTAATGAAAAGTTTAAGGATCGGTCATTCCACAGGTGCGCCGACAGTCAGCCATCTTGCAAAGCGCTGGGGATGGGCGTTTTCTGCGGCAAAGCGCCGCGTCGTGCGCTCACGGGCATTTGATAATAGTCAAGCGTGAAGACGGGCCGTTTTGGCCCTGTTGGGGAACCATGAATGTCGAAGCGCAGCTTTTCGTTTCCGGTCGCTGATGTCAGAGCGCGTGCGCTTGGCGAAATACACTCGCGGCCATATACGCTGCTGCCGCTGCCGCGGGTCATTTTCCAGCTCGCATTCCTGACCGAAGCAAATTTCGCCGCCGATCATTCGATCCTTGCCGCGCTTTCCCTGGGGCAGGGAGTGCCGGCGCCGTCTCCCGACACAAGCCATCACACGATGACCTGGGGTAGCGGCACATTACGCTGGGAACGGCACACCGAATTCTCGACCTATTTCTGGGATACGCCCGCGCCTGCCGCATTCGGTGCGGACATCCCGGTCAATCCATTCGGCGCAAGCTTCGCTGCGCCTGGCCCGTTCATTTCAGGCGTCCGTATCGAGATACGGCCTGCGAGCGAGGACATGTCCGATGTCACGGCCCGTTTCGATCCAACCAGTCTCTGTCAAAGCATGGTCGCCGACAATCAGGCGGTGCTGATTACCGATTTCCGCCAGGACGGCGACGGGTTGACGAAATTCCTGGTCCTGGATCACGGCATGACCGATGCTGCACGCGGCATGCTCGCCCAGCGAATTCTCGATATCGAGACCTATCGCACGCTGGCCATGATGGGGTTGCCGCTGGCGCAGAGCCTGTCGCCCGAAATCCGGCAGATCGAGGCGCGATTTACCGCGATTACCCAACGCATGAAGCAGCATGCCCGCGATGAGGCGGATGAGATGCTGTCTGAAATCACGACGCTTGCAGCCGAACTGGAAGCGAATGCGGCGCTCAGCCTTTACCGGTTTGGCGCCAGCCGCGCCTATAACGACATTGTTCTCGACCGTGTGGGAATGCTGGCGGAAAAGGCTTTGCCCGGAAACGAGACGCTGGGTGCCTTTCTGCACCGGCGTCTGGCGCCGGCCATGCGTACCTGCCAGTCGGTGGAAGAGCGCCAGGTGAACCTCTCGCGCAAATTGACCCGAGCGACGGCGCTGCTGCGCAGCTGGATCGATGTGGATCTACAGAAGTTCAATGCCGAGATCCTGGCATCAATGGACAAGCGCGCGCATCTTCAGTTGCGCCTGCAGCAGACGGTCGAGGGGCTGTCTGTCGCCGCGATCTCGTATTACGTGATCGGTCTGGTCGGTTATCTCGCCAAGCTCGGGCACTATGTCGGGATAGGGGTGGCGCCGGAAACCTTGACCGCCGTAGCGGTACCGTTCGTCGTACTGGCAATATGGCTGCTTGTCCGGCGCATCCGCAACAGCCATGCCGACGATGGCGGACGCAAGCTGAGCTGGCGCCAGCGTCGCACCGAGGCGCGGGAAGCGGGCGAATAGCCTGTCCGCCTGATCCTGTTTTTGCGTCCACGGAATGTTCGTTCTGTGCCAAGGCGAGAAAAAGATCGATTTCAGTAAAATTGCATCTTTCCATTTAAGTCCGCCGAAAAGTTGTGCGGCCTATTGTCGTGCCAGAACGAAACGCGACGGCCGGAGAGCCGTCCGTAAAACAGGGTTCAGGCAATGATCAGGAAGCTCATTATTTCGGCGGCCGTTCTCACCGCGCTCATTTACGGCAAGGAAGCCAGTGCTGCTGGCCCAGGCGGCTTTGCACGCGAACTTGCCTCCGTTGTCGTCAAACAGGCCGAAGTTGACCATGCGATTACCGACGTGGATGTCTATTTCGATATGTTTGGCGCAGATGAAGCCAGGCCGATAGCCGTTCAGGACTGCTTCGAGTGCATCGATATCTAGTACTTGCGGATGGTTGGCGCTGATCGCCGGCCGGTGTTGCGTCTGTCTCCATTTCGACATTTGCCGGACCTCAGATGAGGGCCGGCTTTCCGCGTTCGGCTATGGCTATGCCGCCAAGCGCCAAGACCAGCGCAATGACGTGGAACAGCTGTAACTGCTCGCCGAGAAGCATGACCGACAGAAGCGTACCGAAGACGGGCACGAGATTGATGAACAGCCCGGCGCGGTTGGCGCCAATATCCGTCACGCCTCTGATATAGAGGACCTGAGCCACGAGTGAGGCAAATACGGCCGTGTAGAGCGCCACCATCCAGCCCGTCATATCCGGCCAGATCATGCCGCCACTCGAATATTCCCAGCCTGCAAGCGGAATGCTGAAGACAAACGCAAACAGCGCCGGCACCGCCATCAGGCTTTTCCAGCTGATCGGCGGGCGCCATCTGAGCGCGATCGTGTAAAAGGCGTAAGCGGCGATCGCTATGATCATGATCGCGTCACCGAAATTGACGGTCAGGGTGACGAGCGTGGCGAAATCCCCGTGAGCCGCGGTCAGCAGGCTTCCGATTGCAGTCAGGCTGAAGCCGACGATCTGGAGCCACGACACTTTCGTTCTGAACAATGCGAAATTCAGGATGAAGATGAGGACGGGAATCAGCGTCTGCTCGACTGTGACGTTGATCGCACTTGTATAGGTCACGGCTGTGTAGAGCACAGCGTTGAAGACCACGTAGCCCACGATGCCGAGGAAGCCGAGAACGGGAATATTTCCGCGGATCACCGGCCAGTCCCGGCGCAAATCCTTCAGCGAGATCGCGAAGATGATGACGACTGCAAAGAACCAGCGCCAGAATGTCAACATCATCGGGCTGATATGGCCGATCGCAAGCTTGCCTGCGACGGCATTGCCGCCCCAACACAGTGTTGCGATGACGAGAAACAGATAGGCCTGGCGATGCACGTTGCCTCCTAGACACGCCGCCCTGCCGACGCCAGTATGCTCTTGTTGTTTGGCAAATAGCGTGCGGTTTTGGCCTTTGTCACGCAAAAACCTTGTCGCAGTCACAAACAGGTCGCTTTCCTCACGCCAAGGCATTATAGATGCGCGCGTTTGTGGAGCCGTTGGCCATGACCGACCGGCTTCGAGAAAAAGAACTTGTGTAAGGCTCGCCGCCGATAGAGGTCACAGACCGGCATCGGCGGGCGGGTTTCGTCCAAAGGGCAGGAAGCAGATATGACGAACTGTGTCGTAGTGGGTTCGCAATGGGGTGATGAGGGCAAGGGCAAGATTGTCGACTGGCTCTCGGAGCGCGCCGACATCGTTGTGCGTTACCAGGGCGGCCATAATGCCGGCCATACTCTCGTCATCGATGGCGTAAGCTACAAGCTTTCGCTTCTGCCTTCCGGCGTTGTTCGTCCGGGCAAGATGGCCGTCATCGGCAACGGCGTCGTCGTCGATCCGCATGCGCTGATTGCCGAAATGGGCCGGCTTGCTGCCCAGGGCGTGACGGTAACCCCCGAAAACCTGCGAATCGCTGAAAATGCCACGCTGATCCTGTCGCTCCATCGCGAGCTTGACGGCATGCGTGAAGACGCCGCCTCCAACAGCGGCACGAAGATCGGCACGACCCGCCGTGGCATCGGCCCGGCCTACGAAGACAAGGTCGGCCGCCGCGCCATCCGAGTCATGGATCTGGCCGACCGCGATGCGCTGGAAGCCAAGGTCGAGCGTATCCTCACCCATCACAATGCTCTTCGTCGCGGTTTCGGTGCTCCGGAAGTCGAGCACAAGGAAATCATGGAGGAGTTGACCTCCATCGCCGATACCGTGCTGCCGTTCATGGACAGCGTCTGGCAGTTGTTGGACAAGGAGCGGCGCAAGGGGTCACGCATCCTGTTCGAGGGCGCACAGGGCTCGCTGCTCGATATCGACCACGGCACCTATCCGTTCGTCACCTCGTCGAACACCGTCGCCGGCCAGGCTGCTGCCGGTTCGGGCATGGGGCCGGGTTCGCTCGGTTACATCCTCGGCATCACCAAGGCTTACACGACGCGCGTCGGCGAAGGCCCGTTCCCGACGGAACTGACCGACGAAATCGGACAGTTTCTTGGGGAAAAAGGTCATGAATTTGGCACCGTGACGGGCCGCAAGCGCCGTTGCGGCTGGTTCGATGCTGCTCTTGTGCGCCAGTCGGTTGCGACTAACGGCATCACCGGCATCGCGCTGACCAAGCTCGACGTTCTCGATGGTCTCGAAGAGCTGAAGATCTGCGTCGGCTATATGCTTGACGGCCAGAAAATCGATTATCTGCCGGCTTCGCAGGCCGCTCAGGCGCGTGTCGAGCCGATCTACATCACGCTCGAAGGCTGGAAGGAATCGACGGTTGGTGCGCGCACCTGGGCCGAACTTCCTGCCCAGGCGATCAAGTATGTGCGCCAGGTCGAAGAGCTTATCGGTGCCCCGGTTGCACTGTTGTCCACAAGCCCGGAGCGCGACGACACGATACTTGTGACCGACCCGTTTGAAGATTAATGTCAAGAAATGATTATCCATTCGGCCGACGGATGCCGGCTACCATGAGAAAGTGCTGATGGCTGATTTTGTAGCGGTGATCCGCCGCGCTGTTGACGGTTTGGCGACCAACACGCCCGAGGCGCGCACGCGGGTTTATGAAAAGGCCCGCGGTGCCGTCCAGCGCCAGCTTGAGAACATGAAGCCTCGTCCGCCGGAGGAAATGCTGCGGCGACAGATGGACAAGCTGGAAGCGGCTATCATCGAGGTCGAGACCGAGCATGCGGAAGCGCTGCCGGCCGAGCCGGAGGTCGCTGCTGCTCCTGTGCCGGTGCCTTATGAAGCGCCGGAACCGGTCGAGGAGTACCGGGAAGAGCCGGAAGCAGACGCGGAACCACAGCGCGCGGAAGATCATGCCGCTCCGTATTCTCATGCCGAATCCTATCGGGATGAGGAGCCGGCCGAGGCAGAAACCGTAGCCGAACCGGAACCCTATCGCGAGCCGGAAACGCATTGGGAAGAAGCGCCGCATTCCGAGGCCGCAGCGACACCGGCAGAGCATGGCTGGCGGGAAGCCGCCGAAGAGCCCGTGGCCGAGCGCTACGGCGATTGGCGTGACGACGTTCCCGAGGAAAAGGCCGAATATCCGCAGCAGGTCGCTGTCGAGGAGACGGCCTATAGCCATGAAGCCGATTCGCGGGAGGAAGCCTCTCCATTCGCCGAAGAACGCGATGAAACGCATTCCTTTGCGCAACGTGACGCTGCTCATGATGAATGGCCGGTAGAACAGCACGCGCCGACGCAGGACTACGTTGCGCCGGAAACTGTAGCTCCGGATCACGCAACATGGCCTGCACAGGAACAGGAACCGGTTCAGCCTGTCGAAGAGCATCGCGCAGCATCGTCATGGCAAGAGGTCGATGACCTTACCCGCCATCTCGATACCGGACATCGCAGCGAACCGGTCGCAGCCCATTTCGGCGAAGAGATGCGTGTCTCTGCCGAGCCGGTCCGCATGCCGCCAGCGACAGATATGCCGCAGACATCCCGGCCGGCGGACGAAGTCGACGAAGACCCGTTCGCAGCCTATGTGAACGCCCAGCCTTCCGCGCCCGTGGAGCAGCCGAAACAGGCTCAGGCACAGCCGCAGTCGCAGCAGGATGAGCAGCGTGACCCGTGGAGCGATCTGGAAGATCTGATCGGCTACACGAAGGATGCACCTGCTTCTGAGCAGAAGCCGCAGAAGGCGGCCGATGAAGATGATTTCAGCGATCTGCTGTCACCGCCGGCCAAGCCCTATCGGGTCACGCCGGTTCGCAAGCGCAACTATGCCGGCATGATCCTCGGGCTTCTCGGCCTGATCATCATCGGCGGTGGCGCTTATGGTGCCTGGATGTATCGCGACAAGCTTAACGACATGGTTGGCGGTCTGATGCCGTCGGGCTCCAGCACGAGCGAAACTGCTCAGCAGGCGCCTGCTGCCAGCGCGCCGGCAAATTCCGGCCCCGCCGCACAGCCGCCCGCTGCCCAGCCGCAGCAGAGCGCACCAACGCCTGCGCAACCGCAGACGACCACGCCGCCGCCGGCTGACGGTTCGTCGACTGCGACGAAGTTCACGCAGAGGCTTCTCGAAAACGGCAGCGAAGTCGATGCAGGCCCGGGCGACGCGGGTAGCCTTGCGCAAAATGCCGAGGGACAGTCTGTTGCCCAGTTGAATGCGCCGCCGGCCGATCCCGCGCCTGCAACGCCTTCAACCACCGGGACGACAGCCCCTCCTGCCGCAGGTGCATCACCGACAACGCCGGCCGCGCCGGCGACCGAAGTGCCGGCGGCTGCCGGCGAGAAGATGTTCCTTTACGAGGAGCGTATCGGCCAATCCGCGCCAACAGCGATCGAAGGTACTGTTTCGTGGTCTCTCCAGCGTGAGCCGGGCCAGAATGGCGGACCGGCGGAACCCGTGGTCCAGGGCCGTATCACAATTCCGGGTCGTGGCCTGACTGCACTTCTGACCGTCAAGAAGAACAGCGATTCGTCGCTGCCCGCGAGCCATCTGATCGAGATCGTCTTCGCCGTGCCGCCGGACTTCGAAGGCGGTGCCATCGACAGCGTCCTGCGGATTGCGATGAAGCAGACCGAGCAGGATCGTGGAAATGCTCTGGTTGCCGTTCCGGCGAAGATCACCGACGATTTCCACATGATCGCGCTCAACGACTTCCCGGATGCGCAGAGGACCAACCTTGAGCTCCTGAGGACCCGCAACTGGATCGACATCCCGCTTGCCTATCGCAACGGTCGCCGCGCTCTCTTGACGCTGCAGAAGGGGCCTGAAGGCGTGAAGGCTTTCGACGAGGCGATCCGCGAGTGGAGCCAGAACACGAGTGGCCAGACCGGCCAGTAAGTCGCTCAATGAAATCGAGAGGCCCGCGGGTTTGAAAACCCTGCGGGCCTTTTCTTTTTATGGGTTGCGGGCCGGCGAAATGTCGCGCGTCGATATGCGCTAATGTCGCATTGACAATCATCACCTTGGCGGTGATGAGGTTCAGCCATGCGCTTTTTTCGGAAACTTATCAGAGACGGATTTTGCGGCGGCCCGCTGGCCGCTCTGATCGGCGTGCTGATGGCGCTGCAAGCCCTGATCGGAGGCTTTGGCACCGGTGCGATGGCATTTGCATCCTCCGCGGAAATGGTGATCTGTTCCACCGAGAGCGCCGATGGTCATTCGCAGCACGCGGTTGATCCGCATGCTGGCCATGGCGGGATGCATGGTTCGGGTGAGCCGAAAAACGCCAAGCACGCCAAGGATTGCTGCCTGACAGCCTGCCAGGTGGCGGCTGCGGTCCATGTCGGTATTCCGTCCAAGGCGCCTGCGCCTGTCGGGCGTATCGCGATTGTCTCGGCAACGCTCGTAGCCGTAGTCGAGGCGTCTGTCACGCCGCGGAGGCTCGGTCTCGGCGGTGAGGCGAGAGGTCCACCAATCCTTCCAGTCTGACGTCACCTTTTTCTGCCGGCTGTTACCGGCTGTCGTCCTATTGGAGATCATCATGACCATTTCCCGGATAATTCTTCCGGCGCTCCCCTGTGAAGCATCCGTCTCAGGAGGTGCATATGCAGGCTGAACCCGCGCAGCCGGCCTTTGCCGCCATCAGGCAGTTCATCACGCGCCTGCATTTCTATGTCGGCCTGTTCGTCGGGCCGTTCCTATTGGTTGCCGCGATAACCGGCACGCTTTACGTGCTGACGCCGCAGATCGAGAACCTGCTTTATCGTGATCAACTGGTGGCGCGCACTACCGGCCCTGAGCGGCCGCTCGCGGAGCAGATCGCGGCGGCGCGGGCATCGATCGGCGAAGCTCCGAGGCTCTTTGCCGTGAGGCCCGCGACCGCGCCCGGACTGACGACGCGGGTGATGTTCACCCAGCCGGATCTCGGTGAGTCCGAAACTCGCACTGTGTTTGTCGACCCGGCATCGCTGGCGGTTCAGGGGGAGCTGATCACCTATGGCACGAGCGGTATCCTGCCGTTCCGCATCACGCTCGACTACCTGCATCGCAACCTGCTGCTCGGCGATATCGGGCGGCATTACAGCGAGCTTGCCGCATCCTGGCTTTGGTTCTCGATCCTCGGCGGGCTGTTGCTGTGGTATTGGCAGCGAAGCGTGGCACGCCCAAAAAATGCCAAGGTCAGTAGCTGGCAACGTTCGCGCAGGCTCCACACGCTGATCGGTCTGTGGACGGCGCTGGGATTGCTGTTTCTCTCCGCAACCGGGCTTACCTGGTCTCGCTGGGCGGGTGGTAATATCGATACCTTTCGTAATGAGGTGGGCTGGATCACGCCGGCCATCACGACCGCGCTTAATCCGCACGCGGCGGCGCCGGTTCTGGGTGAACATGCCGCTCATGGGATGGGGGGGGCGGTCGATACGGCGCCTCCTGTTTCCGAGCAGGATATGGTTGCTCGCTTCGACGGTGTCGTGGCCTCCGCCCGTGCAGCCGGCATCGATTCGCCGATGATCGAGATCCGCCCGCCACGCACCGTCGGGCAGGCATTCCGTGTCAGCGAATACGATCGCAGCTGGCCGACGCAGGTGGATACGATCGCCGTCGATCCCTCCGATTTCAAAGTCACGAGCCGGGCGGATTTCGAAACGTTTCCGATTGTTGCCAAGCTGATCCGCTGGGGGATCGATGCTCACATGGGCGTGCTGTTCGGTGTCGCCAATCAGGCTCTGATGGCGGCGCTCGGTATCGCGCTGACGGCGATGATCGTCTACGGCTACCGCATGTGGTGGCTGCGCCGTCCCGCGCCGGGCACCTCTGCACGGACGCTGATCCGCAGCTTTTCCTACCTGCCGCCCGTCGCCAAGATCACGGCACTCGCAGTGGCTCTTTTCTTCGGTATCGCACTGCCGGTGATGGGTGCCAGCCTGCTGGTCTTCCTGCTGATCGATTTTTTCCGCGCCGCACTGGCGGAGATGATGGCGGCAGAACAGCGTAACATGCCGCCGGGCATGCGCTGAGGCGAAGGGCTGCAACAAAAAAAGCCCGCGGTAATGGCCGCGGGCTTGTCGTTTATTGAAGCGAGTTTTGGATCGATCAATCCGGCGAGCGGACCAGAATCTTGATCTGGCTCTTTTCCGCCACCAGCGTGTCAAACCCCTGGGCAACGATGTCGTCCAGTTCGATGCGCTTGGTCACCAGCTTCTCGGCGGAGAAATACCCCTGAACCATCAGGTTCATAACGGCCGGGAAGACGTCGCGATAGGCGATCGTGCCCTTCAGGCTCTTTTCCTTCAGGACCACCGTGTTGGGCTGGAAGGGGGCTTCCTTTTCCCAGATCGAGACGATGACCGTCTCGCCCTCATAGCGGGTCGCGTCGATGCATTGCTGCAGGACGGCGGGCACACCGGTGACTTCGAACGTCACATCGACGCCGCCGGGCGTCAGTTCGCGGATCCGCTGGGCTGCGTTTTCCTTGGACGGGTCGATGATGCTGGTGGCGCCGAGTTCCATCGCCTTTGCACCGCGCTGAGGAGAAAGCTCGACGACATGGATGGCGGAAGCGCCTGCCACCTTCAGGGCTTCGACCACGAGCAAGCCGATCGGGCCGGCGCCGAAGACGGCTGCCGTGCCGCCTGCCTTGAGGCTGGAAATGCGCACCGCATGCAGGGCCACCGCTGCTGGCTCGACGAGAGCGCCTTGTTCGAAGGACAGGCCTTCGGGCATCTTGTGAACCCAGCGCTCACCCACCGTCGTGTAGCCGGCAAAACCGCCGCCGCCGCCAGAAAGGCCGTGGAAACCGAGATTGTCGCAGAGATTGTATTTGCCGTGGAAGCAGGCATCGCACTTGCCGCAGGCGAGGATCGGCTCGACCACGACGCGGTCGCCCGGCTTGACGCGCTCGACGCCTTCACCGACTTCGGACACTTCGCCGGAGAATTCGTGGCCCATGATGATCGGGGCGACGTCGTGGCTGACCGGATGCGGAGCCTTGACCGGCACGAAGATCGGGCCTGCCACATATTCATGCAGGTCGCTGCCGCAGATGCCGGCCCACTTGACCTTGATCTTGACCTGTCCTGCTGCGGGCTTCGGCTCGGTGACTTCCTCGACGCGAATATCCTTGGCGCTGTACCAGCGTGCTGCTTTCATTGCTTATTCTCCTCTAGGATCTGACTTGCGCAGTCAGTCGGTTCTAGCGGGGAAGCATGCGGAACTTGATGCACGACAGCGTGAGGGGAACTCGAAATCTGGTCAAAGTGTCGCAGCTTTGAGACAGGTGCGGATACAAAAAAAGCCGCAACCATCTGGCTGCGGCTTTTCTAAATTAGTCTTTATTTCTGGATGATTAGGCGTCGACCACGCGCAGGGCCTGGGCCTGTGCGAGGGCTTCCTTCTGAACGGCGTCCTGCACCTTTTCGAAGGCACGGACTTCGATCTGGCGGACGCGCTCGCGGCTGATGTCGAATTCCGATGACAGCTCTTCGAGCGTGATCGGATCCTCGGTCAGGCGGCGGGCCTCGAAGATGCGGCGTTCGCGATCGTTCAGCACGCTGAGCGCCTTGGCCAGCATGCGGCGGCGCGTGTCCAGCTCGTCCTGCTCGATCAGCACGTCTTCCTGGCTGTCGCTGTCGTCCACCAGCCAATCCTGCCACTGGCCGGATTCGCCTTCCGAAGCGCGGATCGGGGCGTTCAGCGATGCGTCGCCGGAAAGGCGGCGGTTCATCGAGATGACCTCTTCCTCGGAGACGTTCAGCTTGGTGGCGATCTCGGCCACCTGGTCGGGCTTCAGATCACCTTCATCGATCGCCTGGATCTTGCCCTTGAGGCGGCGCAGGTTGAAGAAAAGGCGCTTCTGATTGGCGGTCGTGCCCATCTTCACCAGCGACCACGAGCGCAGGATGTATTCCTGGATCGAAGCCTTGATCCACCACATGGCGTAGGTGGCAAGGCGGAAGCCACGTTCCGCGTCAAACTTCTTAACGGCCTGCATCAGGCCGACATTACCCTCGGAGACGACTTCGCCGATCGGCAGGCCGTAGCCACGATAACCCATGGCGATCTTTGCCACGAGACGAAGGTGGCTGGTCACCAGCTTGTGGGCGGCGTCACGGTCACCATGCTCGGCGTAACGCTTCGCAAGCATGTATTCCTGCTGGGGCTCCAGCATGGGGAACTTGCGGATTTCGTCGAGATAACGATTGAGGCCGGCTTCACCGGCGGTAATGGAAGGCAAAGTATTGCGGGCCATAAAGCACCCCTTTCCAAACGTTGTCGGCTCCCTCAGACGTCTATTGTCCCTGCTTGAAGGCGAACCGAATATGGCGCGGATCGTTCCCGATCCCGCACCAATGCAGGTATCAAGTAAGTACGGCGGAACAGTGATTCAAGATATCACGAAGGCGTTATATCATGACGTTTTGGTAATGCTTCTGCGCCTTTTCGGGTCACCGATAGACCCGTTCCGAAAGGGCTCTCATTCCTGACCTGACCATCATTTCATAGACCATGCGGCGGGCTATCGGATTGTGCAATCTTACTGCCTTGGAGCCGAGGAAGTCGGTTTCGACATGATCGAAGGCGCGAAGGTCGGCGGCATCGTCGATGACGCGGCGATAGAAGTCGTGAAACTGCTTTCGGCACACATAGGTCTTGTACTTGGTCATGCAGAAGGTTGCGAGTTCGTGCTGCCGCTCCCGCAGAAAGTCTGTCACGCCGACGGTCACTTCCGGCCATGCCGGATTGAACGTGTCGTCGAACGCGATGATGCCGTGCGGAGCCAGCGTACTGAGCGCCAGCATGCTGTCAGCGCTCACGTGATGCAGCATATGTCCGCCATCAATGCTGAAAAAACGCGTATGGCCGATCTTGCCGATGATCTCGTCTGGCCGAAGCTGCGTGCTGTCGCCGCTGATGACCAGATCCTGATCCACCGGCAGGTTCAACCTCTCTCCATTGTCGATGAAACGCCGATATTGCGTAACCGTTTCTCCGGCCTTCTGGTCGATGTCGAACAGGTCGATGGCGAGGATTTTTTCGCTGGTGCCGCAGACTTTCTTGAAGAGGAAATAGGAGCGTCCATAAAAAACCCCGATCTCGGCAATGCCGCCGCTCAGGGCATGTGCGCTCTGTGCCTGCAGCAAGGCCATGAAGACAAGCGCATCGGGTGGATCGATATAGCCCTCGACGGTCTGCAGGTCCTTGAAGATGAATTTCCGGATATCTCCGTTCATATCGCTGGTCCTCTACCGTTCGCAGGGCTGACCCGGTGAGGCGCATGTCACAAGGAAAGGCGATGCGGACGGGTGATCTATGAAGTTCTGATTTCCCTGATGTTCTTGCTGCTCTGCAGCAAAATTGATAGGTTTCGGATTTTTATTGTCTGGCATTCAAGGAATCGTCCTCGATTTCGACCTTCTAAATAAGTACATTATTTTCATAAATTGGAAATGTATTATTTTAATATTGTGTTTATGCAATCGCATGAGCCGATGGTTGCTTTTATCTCTGTGGATACATCGAATTCGGCCGTGCATCGATTTTCAGATGCACGGCCGCCCAATCGGTGGGTGGTTTGGTTGGCATGAACGTATCCGGGCTAGAGGCTACGTTTTTCCAGGTCATGCGTGCTGCTTCGACGATAGCGGCTATAGCCGCCCCAGGCCTGGCAACGGGAAATGCCGATATCCTTGAGCTGTTCGTCGTTCAGTTCCATCAACGCCAATGCGGTGCCGCGTCGATTGAGCCATGCGACGATCCTTTGAGCGAAGCGGGTTAGGAGATTTTCCCTTGGTGCCGACGCGGATGTGGCGCCGGTATTGCCATGATCTTCGAGCGGCAAGTCAAAAGCATAGTCTATCGGTTCCGGCGCGCGGCCAAAGGCCGCCCGGTTTTCGTTTTTCATGATATCCTCCTGGGGGTGTCGGCCTTCGTTCCTTCAGGCCGGGAAGGGGCGGCGGTTGCGCCTATCAGTTCATTGCAAGGCCTGAAGCTCAGCGGCCAGCTTGGTGGGCTGTCGATGCTGCCGCGCGTGCTGCAGCTTCCGCCTCACGCAGAACGGTTGCGCATTCCTCGCAACATACTTCGACGGTCTTTCCGCCGATCCTGACGGCGATGTGGGTGTCATCCAGTTCGCAATCGCAGACGGCGCAGGTATTGTCCTTCATCTGATCTCTCCACTGCTCGGTTTCGATGGCGTGAGGAAACACCCATCAGAGATTTTGCGCTGTCAGAATCTTTAGCGATCTCATTCTGGTGCTCCATCAGGCGAGCCAGCTACAGTCAGCGCAATCCGGCGAAGCGCTGGAACTCGGCCGGCGTGCGGCCATAGGCCTGCCGGAAGGATGAGGAGAAATGGCTGTGGCTGGAGAAACCGAGATCGAGCCCCAGCTCGGTCAGGTCGTCATAGCTGCCAAGCAGATCGAGTGCGCGGGCAAGCCGGAGGCGCAACTGGTAACGATAAAGCGGCATTCCTTCCACTTTGCGGAAGACCTGGGTGAGATAGACGGGCGACACACCACTCTCCTTGGCGATCTCCGACAATGTCCAGCGCCGCGCGAGGTCGGAGGAAAGCAGGAGCTTGGTGCGGTTGACGAGTTTCTGGGTGCTGAAGCCGGGTGTCGGGGGACGCGCGGTCCGCTCACCGACGGAGCGGCGTACAAGTGTCAGCGCCAGGGCTTCGCCTTCCAGCGGTTCGGCAATCCGACTGAGCAGGCTGTGCCGTAACAGGGCCACTTGCGCTTGTGCGCGAGCATCGATGCCGAGGCGCTGCTTGTTGAAGGCAAAGCTTTCCCCGGGGCGTCGATGGACGTCGGGCACCACTTCGTCGAACAAGGCTTCCGGCAGGCTTACGCTGATCGAGCAGTCGCCACCTTCGACCGGGTGGCTGATGCGATAGACGTCTCCCTTGTTGAAGAACAGAACCTGGCTGGCCTCGGCCACCGCCTCGTCATCGCCGATATGGCGCATGAAGACGCCGCGGTAAGGAAAGACGAGGCATGTGTTGCTTGCCGTCTCTTCTTCGCTCAAATGCCTGCATGCGCCATCGCAAACGACATCCCAAACCGTGACGAGCTCGGTCTCTAGCAGTTTTGTCGATTGCATATGGCTAACGGACATGGCGGCGGGGCATTCTCCCGGAAAACATCACCGAGATATATGCCTGTTCGCGTTTTGTTTCCATCCCCAAAAAATAGGGGCGTAATCCGCCGTGATGCGGTTACGCCCAGCTCGCCGAGTTTGTCCTAGCCGCGCAGAGCTTCGACCAGTGCTGCCATGTCGTCGGGCATCGGTGCTTCGAATTCCATGATCTCGCCGGTGCGGGGATGTTCAAAGGCCAGCAGGAAGGCGTGCAGGGCTTGGCGCGGGAAGGCGGCAACGACGCTTCTCACCGGTTCGGGCAGGCGGTTCGCCTTGGTGCGGAAGCCCCCGGAATATTCCGGATCGCCGACCAGCGGATTGCCGACATGCGCCATATGAACACGAATCTGGTGGGTGCGGCCCGTTTCAAGCCTACATTCGATCAGGGAGGCGAGGGCGGTGGCGTCAGGCGTTTCCTGAAAGCGCTCCATCACCTCGTAATGGGTGACTGCATGACGGGCGTCGGCGGAATCCTCGCGCTTGACGGCACGCTTGGTGCGGTCGCCAGTGGCGCGGCCGAGCGGCGCGTCGATCGTGCCCTTCAACTGGCTGGGGCGCCCCCAGACGACGGCCTGATAGGCACGCTCCAGATCTCCCGAACGGCCGTGATCGGCGAATTGTTCGGCGAGATGGCGATGGGCGATGTCGTTCTTGGCGGCCACCATGACGCCGCTCGTCTCCTTGTCGAGGCGGTGGACGATGCCGGGACGCTTGACGCCGCCGATGCCGGAAAGGCTTGCGCCGCAATGGTGGATGAGCGCGTTGACCAGCGTGCCGGTCCAGTTGCCGGCGCCGGGATGGACGACGAGGCCGGCCGGCTTGGCGATGACGATCAGGTCATCGTCCTCATAGAGCACTTCAAGCGGAATATCCTCGCCCTTGGGTTCCGGGTCTTCGGGTTCAGGCTGTACGAGTTCGATCACGTCGCCAGGCATGACTTTCTTCTTCGGCTCAGTGACAACCTTGCCGTTGATCGAGACCGCGCCTTCCTCGATAAGCGCCTTTATGCGGTTACGGGACAATTCTCCGTCAACCTTTGCAGTCAGCCAGGCGTCCAGCCTTCCGCCGTCGTCCTCTCCGGCATTCAGGACTTTCCTTGGCAGTCCGGCTTCGCTAAAGGTCTCGCTCATTCAATCATTCCGTTCAAAGGACAGTTCATGCCGCAGCCCGATCTAGAGGATAAGGAACAGCCACTCGATCCGGCCATGGAGCGTATCCGCCAGAAGATGGTGCGCCTGCAGCTCATTTCGGGCGGTATCTTGGTGGTGTGCTTTATGGCGGTCATTGCCGCCATTGTCTACAAGATCTCCCAGCGCCCGGAAGCACCTGCGATTGCCGCTACTTCCGGTGGTTTTTCCGTTCCTGCCGATCAGCCGCTTGCCGTAACCGCGGCCCTGCCGCCTGGCTTCGATATCCAGCAGGTTTCGCTTTCGGGCAGCCAGGTGCTGTTTTACGGTGCCCTGAACGGTACTCCGAAAGTCTTCATCTTCGATCTCTCCGTCGGTCGCGTGATCGCCGACGTGACGGTCGGCCAGGGCCGCTGATGAATGTGATCCGCATCGAAAATGCGGATGATGCCCGCATCGACGAGTTCCGCTCCATCCGCGAACGGGATCTCGTCGGAAGGCATGGACGTTTCATCGCCGAGGGAACGGTAGTGCTGCGCATGCTGGCGGCGGCGCATAAGCGTGGTGACGAGTTTTTAGCCGAGAAAATCCTCATTCTTGAAAACCGGCTTGCCGGGGTGACCGACATTCTGGCCGATTTTCCGGCCGAGGTGCCCATCTATGTTGCCGACAGCACGGTGCTGGACGGTATCGTCGGCTTTCACCTGCATCGTGGTATCCTTGCTGTCGGCAGACGGGTGAGGGACGTACAGGCTTCGGAACTGCTTGCTTCGTTGCCGGAGCGTGCGCTTGTGGCGGCTGCGATCGGCATATCCAATCACGACAATATTGGTTCGATCTTTCGCAATGCGGCAGCTTTCGGTGTCAGCGCCATACTGCTCGACGAAAGTTGTTGCGATCCGCTTTATCGCAAGTCCCTGAGGGTGTCGGTAGGTGCCGTTTTGCAGGTTCCTTACGCGCGGGGCGGAACGACACTGGAGTTGGTGTCTGGTCTTTTCGAGAACGGCTTTGCCGTGTGGGGGCTTTCACCTGCCGGTCGAACGGAAATCCGCAAGGTTCAATCGCAGCCCCGGATGGCGCTTTTGACCGGAAGCGAGGGAAATGGCCTGCCGCCATCATTGATGGAAAAAATAGAGACGGCCAGCATCGCTCAGGCGCCAGGTCTCGACAGTCTCAATGCCGCGACGGCAACAGGTATCGCGCTTTATCAAATTGCCAGTGCCCAAGGGGGCATCTGACCGATCCTGGTCTTATTGATTGGTTGTCGGTCCGCTGGTCGTTTCGAGCAGCGAGCGAACGCGTGTCGCGAGGCTCCTGCGTTCGCCTTCCGCAGGCTTGCCGGCAATCATGGCGTTAATCGGCGATGGTCGGCCCTCGGAGAGCGAAGTCATGGCCACCATGTTGGCGGCGATCGTTGCCATTTCCTCGCGCAATACGTCGTCGTTAGTGGTCGTCTTGCCATTCGCCACCCGCTCCGAAAGCGCTGTCGCACGGTTTCGCGAATCACCTGCAAGCTGGGTAATGCGGGCTTGCGTGTCGTCATCCGATTTTGCCGGAGGGGCCTTTGTCGAGGGCTTGGCGGGTGTTTCCTTTGCAACTGCCAAGGCGGGCTTTACATCGCTCTTGACGGTCATCTTTTCACGCAAGCGGGCCAGCTCCTCGTTGCGGCGCTCCAGCGCCGTTTCCTTGTCGGTCCTCAGGGACACTTCCTTGGTGAGTTTGTCTTCCAGCTTCGTAGAACGGTATTCCTCGTTAGCAAGACGCGTTTCGGCTTCCTTGGCTCTCGCCGTCTGGATACGTACATCCTTGCGAAGGGTATCACGTTCCTCTCGCAAGGCGCTGATGCGGAATTTCAGGTTTTCGACTTCGGTCTCTCGGGTCGAAAGGTCTATCCGGGTATTGTCCCGCTTGGATACGAGGAGCTCGATCTCCTGTTTCAATTCCTGGATATCAATATCCTTGCCGATGCTTTGTTCTTCCGAGGCTTCCAGCGCGGCCTTCAATTCGGCGATATAGCTTTCTTCCTGACGCAACTGCGATTTCAAGTCTGCGGCAGCAACATCCAGATTTTCGGCAACGGCCTTCAGTTCGATATTGTCGGCAGTGAGCCTGCGGACTTCGTCCCTGAGGTTGTCGCCCTGCAACGTCAGAGAGACGATCTTGTCCTTCTCCTGCACCAGTTCCTGCTTGGTACGCGCATTTTCCGCAGCGTAGACGGCGCGCGCCATGTCGCGCTGGGCCCGCACTTCCTGTGGGCTGATCGGTACCGTGGCCCTGATGCGGTTTTCGGTGAAAACAACGATGCGCCGATGAATTGCAGGCGCAACCAACATCGCGATCAGCAGGGCGCTCAGGAAGCCGAGGCCAAAAAGCAGAGCAAATTCGATCACGACCGGGCCGTCTTGGTGTGGATGTGCAGGGATGCACGTTTAAGCATGGAGATCAGAAAGCGGCAAGCACGCACTTTGCCGTCCACTCGCCTCAACCCACAAGGAAAATCAGAAGGGGTTCCAGGTGGGCGAGCGGGTCAGCTTCAGATAACCGATATTAACGCCCAGGCGTGCGCCAACACCCGTCCTGATCGGAACTAGGATGACGTTCTCGTTGCGCAGCACCGTCATTCCGACGCCTGCGACGACAAAGGCGGAGCCGGATACACCGCCGAACCGGGCATAAAGCGAATCAACCGAGGGGAGATCGTAAACGAGCATCATCACGCGCGTGCCCTGACCGCCATAGTCGATGCCAAGCGACGGGCCCTGCCAGAAGCTCGGGTGCTGGCCGGCATTCTTGGTGTAAAGCTGGCCTTCCCCATAGGTGAGGCCGGCTATGAAGGCGCCGGAGCCTTCCTGGCCGAGGATGTAACCATTCGGAAGACCGAATTTCTGGAAGGCGTTTTCCACCACCTTCGCAAGTCCGCCGCTGGTCGAGCCGAAGAAGCCGTGACCTGCATCGACAACTTCCTGCAGCGAATACTGGTTGCTGTTTTGCTGCGCGGCAGCCGGCATGGCGCAAAGCCAGACAGTCGCAAAGGCAGCGATCAGGGCATTCAGGCGAAGGGCGAGAGCGGAGACGTGGAGGCGGCGCATGTTCAGGTCCGTTTTTAATTCGTCCGTAAGGCGTAGCATCATGCTTCAGCGCGTACCATTCTGGCGAGATGATATTAACAACCAGTTAAGCATTTCAAATACTAAGATGTTGATATATTTGAGGATGGGTATGGCTGCGCATCTCTGGCGTGACTTTTGCCATTCTTCCGGCAACCGTCTCCGACCCGTTGCTGCAGCATGATTGGCTCGCCGAACTTGTCATTGTTGAGGCGTTGCCCGCCGTCATGGATGAAGAACAGATCGTCGAAATGGGACAATTCGACAATCTTTGTCATCTTCTTCAGTGTGGGCTTAATGGTCGATTTACCAAACGTAGTGTCATTATGCCGGCCTTATCGTTCCATCCCCGCGCAACCTTGCCATGGCAAAGAGCGGCGGTTGGCGCCAGATGCATCAGGAGAACAGCATGCCGAAAAACCCCAATCTCACCCTGAGCGGTCCGGATCTGGCGGCACTCCTGTGCAGCCGTGTCTGCCATGACGTGATCTCGCCGGTCGGTGCAATCAACAATGGTCTCGAGCTCCTCGACGAGGGGGCAGCGGATGCTGATGCGCTCGACCTTATCCGTACTTCGGCGATCAACGCCTCGGTTCGCCTGAAATTCGCCCGGCTCGCCTTCGGTGCTTCCGGTTCTGTTGGCGCATCTATCGATACTGGTGAAGCTGAAAAGGCTGCCAAGGATTTCGCGGTTGCTGAAAAGAAGACCGAAGTGACCTGGAACGGCCCGCGCGCCATCATTCCGAAGAACCGGGTCAAGCTGCTGCTCAATCTGTTTCTCGTCGCCTATGCCGGCATTCCGCGCGGCGGTTCGGTCGATGTGACACTAATCGATCCCGAAGGGACGGCCCGGTTCGAAATCGTCGTCAAGGGCCGGATGATGCGCGTGCCGGCGAAATTCGTCGAGATCTGCAGCGGCACGCTGGAAGAGGCGGTCGATGCTCATTCGATCCTGCCCTATTACACCGTGCTCCTTGCCGAGGAATGCGACATGGAGCTGAAACATATCGTTTCGGAAGACAATATCACCTTCATCGCCGAGATGGCGGCCGCCTGAGGCCAGCGGGATTATCTTCCGGCTGCGCCGACGGTGCTGCCGGAGGTTGCTAACCTTTCGTTAGCTGCAACGGGCTATACCTTAACGGTCGACCACCGGGGTGGTCGCTGAAGGGGAGCGGGTTATGCAGCGTCTGATGATCGCAGACAATTCCGATATTGTGCGAAAAGTCGGCAAGCGCATTTTGTCCGAACTCGGTTTTTTGATTGCCGAAGCCGGAGATGCGCATGACGCGTTGCGCGGCTGCCAGATCGAGTTGCCGAATTTCATGATCGTCGATGCAAGCCTTGACGGTGCGCTGGATCTTATTGCGGCCGTTCGCGCCCTGCCGGAAGGTAAAAGCGTCAAGATCTTCTACTGCGTAATCGAGGCCGATCTGAAGAGGATGATGGCCGGCAAGCGGGCAGGGGCCGACGAATTCCTGCTCAAGCCTTTCGACCGCAAGATCCTGACTTCGGTCTTTTCCGGTTATGCTGCCGCTGCCTGAAGGCGCAAAGTTTTCTCGATGAACTACCGCGGCGGCCTTCGGTCGCCGTTTTTGTTTGGCGCACTTAACGCCCCGTAAGGCGGACAAAATAAAACCCGCCTGGCGAACCAAGCGGGTTTTAAGGCAAAGGGGAATGCCGTTGGCTTTAGGCCGTTTCGGCGTATTCCGCACCATCCGGCTCGCGCAGAACGTAGCCGCGGCCCCAGACGGTTTCGATGTAGTTGGCACCGCCGGCAGCGTTTGCGAGCTTCTTGCGCAGCTTGCAGATGAAGACGTCGATGATCTTCAGTTCCGGCTCGTCCATGCCGCCATAAAGGTGGTTCAGGAACATTTCCTTGGTGAGCGTGGTACCCTTGCGGAGCGAAAGCAGCTCCAGCATCTGGTATTCCTTGCCCGTCAGGTGAACGCGCTGGCCGCCGACTTCGACGGTCTTGGCGTCAAGGTTCACGATCAGTTCGCCAGTGATGATGATCGACTGTGCGTGACCCTTGGAACGACGGACGATCGCATGAATGCGAGCAACCAGTTCGTCCTTGTGGAACGGCTTGGTCATGTAGTCGTCGGCGCCGAAGCCGAGACCGCGTACCTTGTCCTCGATGCCGGCCATGCCGGAGAGGATGAGGATCGGCGTCTTGACCTTGGACAGACGGAGCGTCCGCAGAACTTCATAACCCGACATGTCGGGCAAGTTCAGATCAAGAAGAATGATGTCATAGTCGTATAGTTTGCCAAGATCGACGCCTTCTTCACCAAGATCAGTGGTGTAGACGTTGAAGCTTTCCGATTTCAGCATCAGCTCGATGCTCTGCGCTGTCGCGCTGTCATCTTCGATGAGTAGAACCCGCATATTTTTCCCCTTTACCGCCGCGCAAGGTTACCTTTTGCCCCCTCACTCGTTACGGATCCAGACTGTGCCTGATTTGGAAGCTGCCACCAAATGGTTAACAAACTGTGACCTGATTTGGCAAGGTGCATCAATTTATTAAGCAAAATAAGTAGCAGCCTGTTTTCCTTTACGGATTGGACATCACCATGTTGAATCAGCGAACGAGGAAGTTTCGCTAAGTGATTCTTGCGGCTGACACATTGCCGCTGTCCAATTCGGACTTGGTATTTACCGACCCTTAAACGATCGTCTTTATCATTAATGATGCCCGTAAACGAAAAGTTAATGCCGCGTCAAATTTATTAACGCGTCAGAAATTTTTTGATCTGCAGTGTAACAGGCAGATCACGGGCCGGGGTGTTGGTATCCACGGAGTATTGCGTATGAAGTCGCGTGACAGCCTTGTTCGCCTGAAGGGATTTCAGGTTAACGAAAAGCGTCGTCAGCTGCAGCAGTTGCAGATGATGATGGCAGAATTCGAACGGATGGCGAAGGAACTGGAACACCAGATCACGCTTGAAGAGAAAAAGTCCGGGATCACCGATCCGGGTCATTTCGCTTATCCGACCTTTGCAAAGGCCGCACGGCAGCGGGCGGATAACCTGCAGGTCTCGATTCGGGAACTGAAGGTTCAGCAGGATAGTGCCGAACTGGCACTGGAAGAGGCGGAGGCGGAACTCGCCAAGGCTTCTGCGCTCGAAGAGCGTGACGGCGGGATGCGCGCTCGCGCCTGAAGCCGGATGCATCGAGGGGCTGAAGAGGGCGACCCGCAAGGGGCGGCGCCCTTTTTCCATTTTCTGTACGGCAATGAGCGGGATCCGCTCGAGCCGGCAATCGTCACTTACCTGCTGACGATATCCTGCCAGTCGGGATGGCGTTCGACCTGAGCCTGGAAGAACGAGCATCGCGGTATAATCTTCCAGCCGCCACTGCGGGCTTGCTTCACCGCAAATTCGGCGAGCGCCTGGGCAATGCCTTTGCCGCGCAGGGCATCGGGCACGCCGGTATGATCGATCGAAATGAGCTCGGGAGATTTGCGGGTATAGGTCATTTCCGCGACATGTCCGTCGATATCGACGATGTATCGTCCACCTGCCGGCTGTTCTTCGTGAGTGATATTCATTCCGGATTTTTTCCTGTCTTATTCATGCACGGCCAGTCATGAGGCATGGTCCGATTTGACCGATGGTATGAAGCTTCATATTTGAAGACAAGGTCGGGGCTTGCCGCTCGATGCGCTATTATAGCGCAGGCAAGGCGCGGCACCGTCTCGGGGATCATTTCGAAAATCGATGTCGATTTCGGGACAATACATTCGTTTTCGGGGAGTAGCTGTGAACCGAATAGTGCCGTTTTCGATACTGGCTGTTTGTGCCGTGCTCTTGGTGCTCGGCATTTCCCTGCCGATCATGAGGTTCGAGCAACTCTACTTTTTCAGCAATGAGCCGTCGTTGTTGCAATTGATCGGTGAGCTCTGGTCGGATGGCAGTGTCGTGCTCGCCATTGCCGTCGGCGCATTTTCACTGGTATTTCCCGCTGCAAAGCTGATCGTGCTGGCGGCTGAAGTCGTGGCCGGCGATGGCCGCTCCGGATTTCTTCAGCGGGCGATGCCGCATCTTGCCAGATGGTCGATGATGGACGTGATGCTTGTCGCGATCGTCATCTTCGCTGCGAAGACGAGCGGGGTTGCAACGGCCGTAACGCTTCCCGGTTTCTGGTGCTACGCGGCGTCTGCCGTGATTGCGGCCATCTTTCCCTCTGTGGTCAAACTGGGAAAGACGGATCGGCAATCGGAAAATGGATAAAACAAAGGATGCCGCGACCTGGGTCACGGCACCCATGAAAGGATGGCTTTTCGCCGGATGCGCCTAGTGGCGATACTGCTGGATGCGCGTCGTACGCAGGCCGGCCAGGCCATGATCGTTGATCGACGACTGCCAGGAGAGGAATTCTTCGACGGTAAGCGTATAACGGTCGCAGGCTTCCTCCAAGCTCAACAGGCCACCGCGAACAGCCGCGACAACCTCAGCCTTACGACGGATAACCCAGCGGCGCGTATTGGCCGGGGGAAGGTCCGCAATCGTAAGCGGGCTGCCATCGGGGCCGATGACATATTTAACTCGTGGACGGATCATTTCGGTCATTGGAACTCTCTACACAACACAAGACCACGCCGGAGAGCCTAGTCCGGCAGTTTTAACATTTGACTAAACAGGTTCCGCAAATGTGACCTAACTCGCAAAGGTCGTATTTTTTCTGTGCTTTAGCCCTCAATCCCCTGCAAAATAAGGCCTGCAGGGGAGGGGGAAGGAGCGCAAAAGTCGAATTGAGCGGGTCGGACTGTGCGAATTTGGTACGGGCCTGTATCATTTTTTGAAGTTTTTTCGCTAAATCATTGCGACTGAAAGGATAGTTCCTGTTGGCCCGAGGTTGAACGCGGCGGAACCGGAATGGCTGAATGTCAGCGTATCCCCTTGTTGCAGCTGGACGATGGCGCAGGACGACAATGTCGTGGCATTGCCGGCTCCGGCGGCAAGCATCAGCAGGCCTGGACTACCATTGCGCGAAACTGACAGGCTATAGGCGGCAGAAGCCGTTGCGACAGAAAGCGTCAGGGCAAGAAGATAAAGACCTGTTGCGGGTATGACGAGCGCATTGCCGCCACCTGCAACAGCTGCGCCGAGTGCGAAGCCGCCCCGGTTCAATGCGAAGTCCGACATGCCGCTCTGTTGTCCCGAGGCCGGTGCGAAACTCGTGCCGCTGCGATAGAGCCTTGCGGCCGGCTGGTTGGGCATTGTGACGCGGCCGGCGCCGTCGATGACCAGGCCGGCCTTCCAGTCTGAGCCTTCGCTGACCTTGATGGAGAAATTGGTGTCTCCTGCCAGCCCCATTTCCGCATGGCCCGTCCACCCGGACTGGAAAAGCAGCGTGGCCGTATCGACTGCCGACGCCTTGTTGATCTTCAGCCGATGGCTGTCGCCTGCATGATTGAACAGGCTGGCGGGAGAGGAGAGGGAGAGCCTGTTGGTGCTGTCGGCTGTGGCAGAGACGCCAATCGTTACGACGCCGGCGTTTTCGGGTAGGGGCATGTCCTGCCATGCCGAGCCGTCGAACACCTTCAGCCTGCCGCCTGTCTTGAACCATGCGCGCCAGCCCGTGCCCGGCTTTGCAAAGGCCCAATAGCCGTCCTGCCAGATGGCTATCTGGCCAGCACGACCGCTCCATGCATCCGTGGCGTCGGTTGCGACGACGAAGCGATCTCCGGGCGCAGGCGTTTCCGGAGGGCCGCCGCTTTCACCGATCACGGAAAGCTGAACGATCGCATCCAGCAGCAGCAGGGCCTGGTTATGGGTGACGTGCTTCTGTGCCTGCGAGGGCATGATGAAGGGCATGTCGAGATTGGTGGTGCGGTCGCTCATGGTCATCTCCGGAAATCGTATCTGCCGGATTTTATGGCCGTGCCGGTGATGCGGGGACGAAGTTGAGGCCAAGCTATTGAAAGCACTCTCGTGACCTTGCTATTCATCCCCGCGGTCTGCTTCGGGGGCTGCGTGCGTCCTATCGGCGCACGAGCCCGATGATGCAGGGAAAGCTGTCGCAAACGGAACCGTTGGTGTCCTCATTGCGCTTGTCCTTATCCCCGCATATGCGAAGCTGGACCGGGCATGAACGGGATGGATGGATGCGTTATTCGGCATATTCGATCATCAAGCAGGCGCTTTCGGGCAACCGGCTGTGGAAACCGGCATGGCGTGAGCCGGAGCCGAAATCGCATTACGATGTGATCATTGTCGGCGGGGGCGGGCATGGCCTGTCGACGGCCTATTATCTTGCCAAGGAATTCGGCATCACCAACATCGCGGTGCTGGAAAAAGGTTATATCGGCTCCGGCAATGTCGGCCGAAACACGACGATCATCCGCTCCAACTATCTGCTCGAAGGCAATATCCCCTTCTACGAATTTTCGCTGAAGCTGTGGGAAGGGCTCGAGCAGGATTTCAACTATAACGCCATGGTCAGCCAGCGCGGCGTGATGATGCTGGCGCATTCCGACGGGCAGCGTGACGCCTATGCGCGGCGCGGCAATGCAATGCGCATGCACGGGGTTGATGCGGAACTGCTGGACCGCAAGCAGCTTCAGGCATTGATGCCTTATCTGAATTACGACCACGCGCGCTTCCCGATCCTGGCTGGTCTTTTGCAGAAACGCGGTGGAACGGTGCGGCACGATGCCGTTGCCTGGGGTTATGCGCGCGGCGCGGACATGCACGGCGTCGACATCATCCAGCATTGCGAGGTCAACGCCATCCGCCGTGACGAGCAAGGGCGGGTAACGGGCGTGGACACCAACAAGGGTTTCATCGGCTGCAACAAGCTGGCGCTGGCGACGGCCGGTCATTCTTCCGAGACCGCGCGCATGGCGGGGCTGGAATTGCCGATCGAGACCCATGTGCTGCAGGCCTTCGTGTCCGAGGGCATCAAGCCGGCGATCGACCATGTGATCGTCTATGGCGCCGGGCATTTCTATATTTCGCAGTCCGACAAGGGCGGCTTGGTCTTTGGTGCGGACATCGATTATTATTCGTCCTACGCCCAGCGCGGCAATCTTGCGACCGTCGAGCATACGATGGAGGAGGGCGTCTCGCTCATTCCCGGCCTTTCGCGCGCCAAGGTGCTGCGCTCCTGGGGCGGCGTGATGGACATGTCCATGGACGGTTCGCCGATCATCGACCGAACGCCGATCGACAATCTCTATCTCAATGCGGGATGGTGTTACGGCGGGTTCAAGGCGACGCCCGCCTCGGGCTTCTGTTTTGCCCATCTGATCGCCAAGAACGAGAGCCACCATGTTTCGCGCTTCCTGCGGCTCGACCGCTTCGAGCGCGGCCACATGATCGACGAAGCGGGCAAAGGCCCCCAGCCGAACATTCACTGAGATATTTCATGGCAAGCCTCATCACCTGTCCGCACTGCGGCACCAGACCCAAGGAAGAGTTTTCCATCCGTGGCACGGCGCTTTCGCGGCCGCATCCCACCGCGAGCGAGGAGGACTGGCACGCCTATGTCTATCTGCGGGAAAATCCGAAAGGCCGGTACCAGGAATACTGGCACCATGCCGGTGGCTGTCGCCGCTTTCTGATCGTCGACCGCGATAACGTCACCCATGACGTGTTCAGCGTCGTCGATGCCGCAGCGATCGGGAGACTGAGCGAATGACCTCCTATCGTCTCGGATCCGCCGGCCGGGTCAATCGCGGCCAGCCGCTGACCTTTACCTTCGATGGCAAGACCTACAAGGGTTTCGAGGGCGACACGCTCGCTTCGGCCCTGCTTGCCAACGACCGGATGCTGATGGGTCGCAGTTTCAAATATCACCGTCCGCGCGGGCCGGTGACGGCCGGCTCTTCCGAGCCGAATGCGCTGATGACGATAGGGTCCGGCGCTCGCGCCGAGCCGAATGTGCGGGCGACCGTCGCTGAGCTTTACGACGGGCTGACTGCGGTCAGTCAGAACCGCTGGCCGTCGCTATCGACGGATATCGGTGCGATAAACGGCCTGCTTTCGCCGATGCTGGGTGCCGGCTTTTACTATAAGACCTTCATGTGGCCGGCAGCGCTCTGGGAAAAGCTCTACGAGCCGGTGATCCGCCGGGCGGCCGGTCTCGGCAAGCTTACGATGCTGGCCGATCCGGATCGCTACGAGAAATCCTGGGTGCATTGCGATCTGCTGGTTATCGGTTCCGGTCCGACCGGCTTGATGGCGGCGCTTGCCGCAGGGCGTGCCGGTGCACGCGTTGTCCTTTCAGACGAAGGTTTCCGGCTTGGCGGATCGCTTCTGTCCGAAAACGCCTCGGTGGGCGGTATTGCGGCTGCCGATTTCGCCAAGGCGATGATCGAGGAACTGGCGGCACTTCCAAATGTCACGCTGATGCCGCGTACGACCGTGTTCGGCTGGTATGACGATATGGTTTTCGGGGCCGTCGAGCGGGCGCAGAAACATGTGGCTGCGCCTTCGCCGGACCTGCCGATGGAGCGGCTCTGGCGTATCGTCGCCAAGCGCGCCATTCTTGCGTCCGGTTCGGAAGAGCGGCCGCTAGTTTTTGGCGGCAACGACAAGCCTGGCGTGATGACGGCAAGCGCGATGCGTAGCTATGCCAATCGCTACGGCGTGGCGGCAGGCGGCAAGGTTGCCGTTTTCACCAATGGCGGATCGGGCTACCGGACGGCGGCCGATCTGGTGGCTGCCGGCGTCGATGTCACGGCGATCATCGATGCACGCGCACAGTCTGCTGATACCGTGCCGGACGGCGTGCGGGTGATCCGCAATGGCGGTGTCGTCGGCACCAGGGGGCGCAAGCGCATCGATGCGCTGATTGCCGAGCGGTCGGGTTTTCAGGAAGAGATCGCCTGCGATGCGCTGGCGATGTCGGGCGGCTGGTCGCCGATCGTGCATCTGATGTGTCAGCGCGGGGCAAAGCCCGTCTGGTCCGACGAGGCCCAGGCTTTCATGGCGCCGGATGTCGGTTCAGCGTTCATTGCTGCAGGTTCTGCAGCAGGAGCCGAGACGATTTCGGCCTGCCTTAAGGATGGTGCCGGTAAAGCCACAGCGCTTGCCCGCGATCTCGGCTTTGCCGCCTACGAGATGAACATCCCAGAGGTCGAAGGTGAATACGATCCGGCCTTCGCGCCGGTCTGGTATGTACCGGGCGCGAAAGACAAGGCCTTCGTCGATTTCCAGAACGATGTGGCGGTGAGCGATCTCGGCCTTGCCCAGCGTGAAGGGTTCGGCCATATCGAGCACACCAAGCGCTATACGACCGCCGGCATGGCGACGGATCAGGGCAAACTCGGAGGCGTCAACACGGTCGGTATCGTT
Organism: Aliirhizobium wenxiniae; assembly: GCF_014201355.1. Classification (GTDB taxonomy): domain Bacteria; phylum Pseudomonadota; class Alphaproteobacteria; order Rhizobiales; family Rhizobiaceae; genus Neorhizobium; species Neorhizobium wenxiniae. The sequence continues at coordinate 1,108,525 of NZ_JACHEG010000001.1, read as the reverse complement.
GCCGGCATGCGCGGTGTCTCGCCGGCCGAAATCGGGACCACGACCTTCCGGCCGTTCTACACGCCGGTCTCCTTCGGTGCCTTGGCAGGTACCTCGCGCGGAGAACACGCCGCTCCCGTCCGTACCTCACCATTGCATGAATGGGCGAAGAAAAACGGCGCGACCTTCGTCGAGGCTGGCCTCTGGCATCGATCCGCCTGGTTCGCGCGGGCGGGAGAGAATAGCTGGCGCGAAAGCGTCGACCGCGAAGTCAAAAATGTTCGCAGCAATGCCGGGCTTTGCGATGTCTCGACGCTCGGCAAGATCGAGATTTTCGGCAAAGATGCAGCGGAATTCCTGAACCGCATCTATTGCAACAATTTCCTCAAACTGCCGGTCGGCAGGGCGCGATATGGCCTCATGCTGCGCGAGGATGGGATGATCTTCGACGACGGCACTACGAGCCGCCTTGCCGAGAACCACTATGTGATGACCACGACGACGGCCTATGCGGCGGAGGTCATGGCGCATCTGGAATTTGCGTCGCAGACCTTCTGGCCTGACCTCGACGTTCGTTTTGTCTCTGTCACGGATCAGTGGGCGCAGATGTCGCTCGCCGGGCCCCGTGCCCGAGCGATCATGAGTCGGGTCGTGGAAGACGATATTTCCGATGCAGCCTTCCCTTATCTTGCCGCCAGGGTCGTGACGCTCCGTGGCGGGCTGAAGGCGCGGCTGTTCCGTATCTCCTTCTCAGGCGAACTGGCTTACGAGCTTGCTGTTCCGGCCGGTTACGGCGAGGCGGTTGCGGATGCGATCATGGAGGCGGGCAAGGACGAAGGAATCTGCGCCTATGGCGTCGAAGCGCTCAATGTCCTGCGCATCGAAAAGGGTTTTGTCACCCATAGCGAAATCGATGGCCGCACGACGCCGGACGATCTTGGGCTTGGCCGGATGATGGCACTGCAGAAGCCGGATTTCATCGGCAAGCGGCAGTCGAGCCGTTTCGGCCTCACCGCTGCCGACCGGTTGCAGCTCGTGGGCTTGAGGCCGCTGGAAAAGCTGGATGAATTTTTGGCCGGCGCGCATCTTCTGAAAGAAGACGTGCCGCCTTCGATGGCAAGCGATCAGGGCTGGGTTTCCTCGGTCTGCCACTCGCCAACACTCGGTCACACGATCGGCCTTGCCATGCTGAAATCGGGCCGGGAACGATATGGCGAAACCATTGTCGTCTGGGATGGATTGCGCGGAAAAGAGGTGCTGGCGCAGGTCTGCCCACCCGTCTTTGTCGATCCCGACAACCGCAAGCTTCAGGGGTAGGCCATCATGTCGCTCACTCTCTATCACCGGCATGTGCTGGAAGACTATCTCGCGGGCTCCGAGGCCAAGGCCAATCCGAACCATCTCGCCGTTATCCGTCGCCCGGCGATCTTTTCGGTTCTGGCTCATCGCGGCCATGAGGCTTCCGTCAAGGAAACGTTGACGTCGACCGATGGCGCCCTGCTGCGTGACTGCGCGCCGGGTGAATGGCTGCTTGTCTCGACGGCATCAGGTGCTGCGGTGGTCGAGAACCTTCTCGGCGAGATCGCCGGCGCTTCGCTCGCCGATCAGAGCGATGGCCGCGTATTGCTCCGGATTTGCGGGCCGAATGTCCGCAAGATTCTGGCGAAATGTGTGGCGGTTGATCTGCATCCGGATGCATTCTCCATCGGTTCTTCCGCCAACATGCTGTGCTGCCATGTGACGGCCAATCTGGCGCGTAGCGGTGCCGATGCATTCGAGATCATCGTGCCACGTTCCTTCGCAGGCTCGGTGTTCGAGGAGGTGATGGAGATGGGCCGCGAGTTCGCGCTGACTGCCGCTTTTGCGGAGGGGTGAGGCGGATCGTCAATCAGAGTGATGATTGATGACGCTTACTGGATAAGTATTTTTCGCTAAGCGACATTGGGCTTCGCAGAACAGTCTACTGAGCCGTTCTGATTGCCATTAGGCTGCGGTGAGTTGCAGCATTCAACGCATGACGAAAGTCCTGCTCTCACCGGAGAATTTGAATGAAGAGCCATGCCCGGGTTGTCGTGATCGGCGGCGGTGTCGTCGGATGTTCCATCCTTTACCACCTTACGAAATTCGGCTGGACGGACGTGGTTCTGGTTGAGCGCTCGGAGCTGACATCCGGCTCCACCTGGCATGCGGCTGGCGGCATGCACACGATCAATGGCGATCCCAATGTCGCCAAGCTGCAGAAATACACGGTCGAACTCTACAAGGAGATCGAGGCCTATTCCGGCCAGGATGTCGGGCTGCACATGACTTCGGGCCTGATGCTGGCGGCGACGAACGAGCGCTTCGACTGGTTCAAGTCGCTGCTCGCCAAGGGGAAATATGCCGGCGGCGAGGCGCGGCTCGTTTCTGTCGAGGAAGCGCATGCAATGATGCCGCTTCTTGATCCGAAAGAGTTCGTCGGCGCGGTCTTCGATCCGCATGAAGGTCATCTTGATCCTTACGGCACGACACACGCCTATGCGCAATCGGCGAAGAAGAACGGGGCGGAAATCTATCTCCACACCAAGGTAGAAGAACTGATTCAGCTGCCGGACGGCATGTGGCGGGTGGTGACCGACAAGGGCGAGATCCGCGCCGAGCACGTCGTCAACGCGGCGGGCCTGTGGGCGCGCGAGGTCGGTCGCATGGTGGGGCTGGAACTGCCGGTGCTGGCTATGGAGCATATGTATCTGATCACTGAGGACATGCCCGAGGTGATCGAGTTCAACCAAAAGTCCGGCCGTGAGCTGATGCATTGCGTCGATTTCGACGGCGAGATCTATATCCGCCAGGAACGCAACGGCATGCTGATGGGGACCTATGAAAAGGATTGTCGTCCGTGGTCGCCGATCGAGACGCCGTGGACCTTCGGACATGAGTTGCTTGCCGAAGATATCGAGCGGATTTCCGGCGAGCTGGAAGTCGGCTTCCGGCATTTCCCGGCCTTCAACAATGCTGGCATCAAGACGATCATCAACGGACCTTTCACCTTCTCTCCCGACGGAAACCCGCTGGTCGGCCCGGTGCGCGGCATGACGAATTTCTGGTCGGCCTGCGCGGTCATGGCCGGGTTCAGCCAGGGCGGCGGTGTCGGACTGGCGCTGGCGCAGTGGATCATCAACGGGGATCCAGGCTTTGACGTCTTCGCCATGGATGTCTGCCGTTACGGCGATTACGCGACGCTCGGCTATACCAATGCCAAGGTGCGCGAGAATTATTCCCGCCGCTTCTCTATTCGCTATCCGAACGAGGAGCTGCCGGGTGCTCGCCCACTGCTGACGACCCCTGTCTATGACAAACTCAAGGCTGCCGGTGCCGTATTCGGCGCGTCCTACGGGCTGGAGACGCCGCTCTGGTTCGCGCCCGAAGGCGTAGAGGATACGTTCTCTTGGCGGCGCTCGACCGATTTCGAGCATGTCGGCAACGAGGCGAAGGCGGTGCGTGTTTCCGCCGGAATGATGGAGACGTCGGGTTTCGCCAAATACCTGATCGCAGGTGAGGGCGCGCGGAGCTGGCTGGATCGCATGCTTGCCGGCCGTATTCCGCAGGAGGGGCGCATGGCGCTGACGCCGATGCTGAACGAGGCGGGCAAGCTTATCGGTGATTTCACGCTGGCAGCACTCGAAGACGACGAATTTCTGCTGATCGGCTCCGGCATCGCCGAGGATTATCACATGCGCTGGTTCGAACAGCATCTGCCTGAAGATGGCTCGGTCGAAGTCGATGCGCTCAATCTCGGTCTGCTGGGGCTTTCCGTTGCCGGACCGAAGGCGCGCGATGTGCTGCAGAAGCTGACCCATCTTGATCTCTCGGATAAGGCCGTTCCCTTCATGTCGGTGCGCGAGATCGATCTCGGCATGGCGCCGGTTATTCTTGGACGTGTCAGCTACACCGGCGATCTCGGTTACGAAATCTGGATGAAGCCGGAATATCAGCGTTATCTCTTCGATCTCATCATGGAGGCCGGAGAGGAGTTCGGCATTTCGCTGTTTGGTCTGCGAGCGCTCAATGCCCTTCGCGTGGAAAAATCCTTTGGCAGCTGGTCGCGGGAATATCGTCCCCTCTACGGACCGCTGGAAGCAGGGCTCGGCCGTTTCATAGTCCATGGAAAGTCCGCAGACTTCATCGGCAAGCAGGCGGCGCTTGAGGAAAAAGCGTCGGGCGGGACGCTTAGGCTGATAACCCTGATCGTCGATGCCGGGGATGCCGACGTCATCGGCGATGAGCCTATCTCGCTTAATGGCGAGGTGAGGGGATGGGTGACTTCGGGCGGTTATGCCCACGCATCCGGCGTGTCGGTCGCCATGTGCTATGTGCCGAAGGAGATCGCCGAGGTGGTGGATGGATGGCAGATCGAGATTCTGGGGGAAATGCTGCCGGCGCGCCTGCAGCCTGTGCCGCTGTTTGACGCAAACGGGTCGCGAATGCGCTCTTGATAGTTGTAAACTCTATAGAAAATCACTGGTTGGATAGGGCGTTGTTGCACGCCAAAAACGCTCATTTTCTGTGAGTTTCATGCCGCATTTCTGGCATTCCTGAGTGTATTTGCGCCATCCTGGGCAAAAGCTCGTGAAAATTGATCTGCCTCTTTCTTTTGCACTTCACATTTTTAACGAAACGGATAGGAATCAAAAAAATTGAAGATCTCATCAGGTCTTTGAAAGAATGGTGCGGCCGCAAAGGACCGCATTAGGGGAAACTATATGGAATACTTTATCCAGCAGCTCATCAACGGGCTGACTCTCGGATCCATCTATGGCCTCGTGGCAATCGGCTATACGATGGTTTACGGCATCATCGGCATGATCAACTTCGCCCATGGCGATATTTTCATGCTCGGCGGCTTCGCTGCCCTCATCATCTTCCTGATCCTGACATCCTTCTTTGCAGGCATACCGGTAGCCCTTCTGCTTCTGCTGATGCTCCTGGTCGGCATGCTGATGACGGGCCTGTGGAACTGGACGATCGAGCGCGTGGCCTACAGGCCGTTGCGCGGGTCCTTCCGCCTGGCGCCGCTGATCACGGCGATCGGTATGTCGATCGCCCTGTCGAACTTCATCCAGGTGACGCAGGGACCGCGCAACAAACCGATCCCGCCGCTGGTCACCGACACCTATCATCTCGGCGCGATCACCATTTCGCTGAAGCAGATCCTGATCGTGGTGATTACCTCGATCCTGCTGTTCGCCTTCTGGTACATCGTCAACAAGACGCCGCTCGGCCGCGCCCAGCGCGCCACCGAACAGGACCGCAAGATGGCGGCGCTCCTGGGCGTTGACGTCGACCGGACGATCTCGATCACCTTCATCATGGGTGCCGCACTCGCTGCCGTCGCCGGCGCGATGTACCTGATGTATTACGGTGTTGCGTCGTTCAACGACGGTTTCATCCCGGGCGTCAAGGCGTTTACCGCAGCCGTTCTCGGCGGTATCGGCTCGCTGCCGGGCGCCGTTCTCGGCGGTCTCCTGATCGGCCTGATCGAAAGCCTTTGGTCGGCCTATTTCTCTATCGCCTACAAGGACGTGGCGACATTCGCCATCCTTGCCATCGTCTTGATCTTCAAGCCGACCGGCATTCTCGGCCGTCCGGAAGTGGAGAAGGTCTGACATGGCTTACACGACCGAAAACAATCAATCGGGCCTGATGGCGAAGGCCGTCAAGGAAGGCGTTCTCGCAGGCTTGATCGCCTTCGGCATGTTCCTTCTGTTCGTCGGCATCGAGACCTATCAGGACATCAACAACCAGCTGGTCTGGCGCACGCGCTGGGGCCTGCTCGCGGTCTTCGTTGCCATTGCCGCCATCGGTCGCTTCCTGACCGTCGGCTTCATCAAGCCGCATCTGGATGCCCGCAAGCTCGCCAAGGCGAAAAGCGGCGTCCTGGAAATCTCGGATAAGAAGAGCTTCTTCCACAAGCATTTCCTGAAGATCGCGCTGGTCTTCCTGCTTTGTTATCCCTTCCTGGCGATGATGATCTTCGGACGCCAGGGCTCGCTGAAATATGTCGACAATTTCGGTATCCAGATCCTCATCTACGTGATGCTTGCCTGGGGTTTGAATATCGTCGTCGGACTGGCCGGCCTGCTCGACCTCGGTTATGTCGCCTTCTATGCGGTTGGCGCCTATTCCTACGCGCTTCTGTCAGCGAATTTCGGCTTTTCCTTCTGGCTACTCCTGCCGATGGCCGGCATTCTTGCGGGCTTCTGGGGTATCATCCTCGGCTTTCCAGTGCTGCGACTGCGAGGAGACTATCTCGCAATCGTGACGCTGGCCTTCGGTGAAATCATCCGCCTCGTGTTGATCAACTGGACGGATGTTACCCGTGGTACCTTCGGTATCTCCGGCATCGCCAAGGCATCTTTCTTCGGCATCTGGTCCTTCGACGTCGGCGCTGCGAACAACTTCAACAAGGCCTGGGGGCTGCCGTCCTCGTCGGTCTATTACAAGATGTTCCTGTTCTACGTGATCCTGGCGCTCTGCCTGATCACTGCTTACGTGACGATCCGGCTGCGCCGCATGCCGATCGGCCGTGCCTGGGAAGCGCTGCGCGAAGACGAGATCGCCTGCCGTTCGCTCGGCATCAATACGGTCACGACCAAGCTGACGGCTTTTGCGACGGGTGCGATGTTCGGCGGGTTTGCCGGCTCCTTCTTCGCTGCACGTCAGGGCTTCGTTTCTCCGGAGAGCTTCGTCTTCCTGGAATCGGCGGTCATTCTGGCGATCGTCGTTCTTGGCGGCATGGGATCGCTGACCGGTATCGCTATTGCAGCGGTCGTCATGGTCGGCGGCACCGAGTTGCTGCGCGAGATGGAGTTCCTGAAGCATATTTTCGGGCCCGACTTCACGCCTGAACTCTACCGTATGCTGCTGTTCGGCCTGGCGATGATCATCGTCATGCTGTTCAAACCGCGCGGCTTTGTCGGCACCCGTGAGCCAACCGCCTTCCTGAAGGAGAGAAAAGCTGTCTCCGGCAGCTTCACCAAGGAAGGCCACGGCTGATGGCGACGGGTACGACAATGACAAAAGACGCAATCCTCAAGGTCGAACACCTGTCGATGAAGTTCGGTGGCCTGATGGCGATCAACGACTTCTCGTTCGAAGCCAAGCGCGGTGAGATCACTGCATTGATCGGCCCGAACGGGGCAGGCAAGACCACGGTGTTCAACTGCATCACCGGCTTCTACAAGCCGACGATGGGCATGATCACGCTGTCACGCGAGAACGGCAAGGAGTTCCTGCTGGAGCGTCTGCGTGACTTCGAGATCAACAAGGTGGCGGGGGTTTCCCGTACCTTCCAGAACATCCGGCTGTTTTCCGGCCTGACGGTTCTGGAAAACCTGCTGGTCGCACAGCACAACGTGCTGATGAAGGCATCGGGTTTCACGGTTCTCGGTCTTCTCGGTCTGCCGGCCTATAAGACGGCAGCCAAGGAAGCGATCGAGAAGGCGCGCTACTGGCTGGAATTGGCCGATCTCATCGATCGCGCCGATGATCCGGCCGGCGACCTTTCCTATGGTGCGCAGCGCCGTCTGGAAATCGCCCGCGCCATGTGCACCGGGCCGGAACTGCTCTGCCTGGACGAGCCGGCGGCGGGCCTCAACCCGAAGGAATCCCTGACGCTCAACACGCTGTTGCGCACAATTCGCGATGGAGGCACGTCACTGCTCCTGATCGAGCACGATATGTCCGTTGTCATGGAGATTTCCGACCATGTCGTCGTTCTGGAATATGGACAGAAGATTTCCGACGGCACGCCCGATCACGTGAAGAACGACCCGAAGGTGATTGCAGCCTATCTCGGCGTCGAGGATGATGAAGTTGAAGCAATCGAGGAAAAGCTCGACGAGGGGACCGTCTGATGGCCGGTGAAACCCTTCTGAAAGTCCAGGGTGTCGAAACCTATTACGGCAATATCCGCGCTCTTTCCGGTGTCGATGTCGAAGTCCACAAGGGCGAGATCGTCAGCCTGATCGGCGCCAATGGCGCCGGCAAGTCGACCTTGATGATGACCATCTGCGGCTCGCCGCAGGCGAAAAACGGGCAGGTCATCTTCGACGGTGAGGATATCACCAAGCTGCCGACGCATCTGATCGCACGCAAGCGCATCGCCCAGTCGCCGGAAGGGCGTCGCATCTTTCCGCGCATGACGGTGCTGGAAAACCTGCAGATGGGCGCCAATCTCGACAACCTGAAATATTTCAAGGAAGACGTCGAGAAGGTGTTCGTGATGTTCCCGCGTCTGAAGGAACGCCAGAGCCAGCGCGGCGGCACGCTTTCGGGCGGCGAGCAGCAGATGCTGTCGATCGGCCGTGCGCTGATGTCTCGTCCCAAGCTGCTGCTTCTGGACGAGCCTTCACTCGGTCTTGCCCCGCTGATCGTCAAGGGCATTTTCGAAGCGATCAAGAAGCTCAACAAGGAGGAGGGGTTGACCGTCTTCCTCGTCGAGCAGAACGCATTCGCGGCGCTGAAACTGTCCGACCGTGCCTATGTCATGGTCAACGGCAAGGTGACGATGAGCGGTTCCGGCAAGGAATTGTTGGCGAACCCTGAGGTCCGTGCAGCCTATCTCGAGGGAGGCCGGCATTGAGCGCGATCACCATCACTGTGGCCAGCGGGAGAACCTGAGATGCAGGGCCTGTTTTTCGAAGACGATACAGTCGTCCGTTATTTCCTGCGTGGCATTGTTCTGCTGCTCGGTTTCTGGACTGCATGGCGTTCGGGCAAGGCTGCAGCCGAGGGCTGGAACGGCTATCGCGAAGTTGTGATCTATGCGGTACTTCTGGCCTGCGCGATGCAGTTCCTGCATTACGCGCTGTTTGCCGGACCCATCCTCAACGCCTTCTACTTCATTCTGGACCTTATCCTTTTGCTCGGCTTCGCGCTGGCGGGTTTCCGCCTCCGGCGCACCCGGCAAATGGTTCAGAACTACTACTGGCTCTACGAGTCGACCTCCGCATTTTCCTGGAGGAAGAAAGATTGACAGCCGGTCTTTTCTGAATTCAGATCGGTTTGGGCAAAGATAATAATACACCAAAAGGTGGAACAGCTTTCCGGTGCAGTAATGGTGGGTATTGTGCCGGATCCCAAAAAACACTCACCTCATAATAACTGGGAGTTATTCTATGAAGAAGTCTCTTCTTTCCGCTGTTGCGCTGACGGCAATGGTTGCCTTCAGCGGCAACGCATGGGCTGACATCACCATCGCTGTCGGCGGTCCGTTGACCGGCCCGAACGCCGCATTCGGTGCGCAGCTGCAGAAGGGTGCCGAGCAGGCGATTGCCGACATCAATGCCGCTGGCGGCATCAATGGCGAGAAGCTTGTCATTGCCCTCGGTGACGACGTTTCCGACGCCAAGCAGGGCGTCTCCGTTGCCAACAAGTTCGTTGCTGATGGCGTCAAGTATGTCGTCGGTCACTTCAACTCCGGCGTTTCGATCCCGGCTTCGGAAGTTTATGCCGAAAACGGCATTCTCGAAGTCACGCCTGCTGCGACCAACCCGGTCTTTACCGAACGCGGCCTGTGGAACACGTTCCGCACCTGCGGCCGTGACGACCAGCAGGGCGGCGTTGCCGGCAAATATCTTGCCGACAAGTTCGCCGATGCCAAGATCGCCATCATCGACGACAAGACGCCTTACGGCCAGGGTCTCGCTGAAGAAACCAAGAAGGCCTATAACGCTGCCGGCAAGAAGGAAGTCGTTCGCGAAGGCGTCAATACCGGCGACAAGGACTTCTCCGCCCTCATCGCCAAGATGAAGGAAGCCGGCGTTTCGATCATCTATTGGGGTGGTCTCCACACCGAAGCCGGCCTGATCATCCGCCAGGCAAAGGACCAGGGCCTCAAGGCAACGCTCGTTTCGGGTGACGGTATCGTCTCCAACGAACTCGCTTCGATCGCAGGCGACGCTGTCGAAGGCACGCTCAACACCTTCGGCCCGGACCCGACGCTGATCCCGGAAAACAAGGCGCTGGTCGAAAAGTTCAAGGCCGCCGGCTTCAACCCGGAAGCCTACACGCTCTATTCCTACGCTGCCGTCCAGCTGATCGCCGAAGGCATCAAAGCTGCCGGTAGTGCGGAAGACGCGGAAGCGGTTGCCAAGGCTCTGCATGAAAAGGGTCCGTTCAAGACCGTTCTCGGCGAAATTGCCTTCGATGCAAAGGGTGACCCGAAGCTTCCAGGTTACGTCATGTACGAATGGAAGAAGGGGCCGGACGGCAAGTACAGCTACTTCCAGCAGGGCAGCTAAGCTCTCTGGATATATCACGTCTCATGGAAAAGCCCGGTTTCGACCGGGCTTTTCTCGTTTCCGGGCAAGAGATCGTTCTGCTATCCCCCAGGAAACGGGCTAATTCTTGCTGCGCGTTATCTTTCTTCAGCGCTGAAGGTCATCGGTGCCGCTTGAGCGGGAAGAGGCTGGAATTTTGCCAGCTTCGCGATGACATCAAAAATCTTGGCTTCCTTTTCGGAGGCCGACAGATGTTGCCGATTGCTATCCTGTTTCAACCTCTTCACGAGGTTGAGGAGGGAGGCGATGGAAGAGTTGCTATCGTCGGATGTCATCAGTTCGACCTCGTGGGTACCATGATTCTGTATCCGCGACGCTGCTGCACAACAACGAACGTCAGATTGTAATTAGGAATATAATATATTCTAATTGGAGAATGTAACTATGGCGTACATTTTTTCGAGGTTCGCGTCGGCAGCGGCTCAAGCGTATTTAGTTGTCCTCATGCAGGACATGTGCTGCTCTCACGGCTGCCGATGCCCGGTTTTCCACGCCAAGCTTGACGTAAATCTGCTCCAGGTGCTTGTTGACCGTGCGTGCGGAAAGGCCAAGAATTTCGCCGATGTCGCGGTTTGATTTGCCCTTGGCGATCCAGAGGAGGACGTCGGATTCCCGTGCTGTCAGCGGGAAATGCTGGCGCAGGATTTCGGCGCTGGGCCGCCGATTGTTCGCCGTCAACCGAAACAGGAATTCGTCTGCACCCAGGCCTCCGAGATAGGAGAGCTGCAGGCCCTTCTCCTCGCCGTCCTCCAGCGAGAAGGCGGCATCGCGCGAAAAGCCGGGGCGATCGCGCTCGGCCATCCATGTCGCTATCCGCCCGGCAACAAGTTCCAACCCGTCGTCACGGTTGGTGGCGGCGTTGATCAGCCGGGTTGCCTGTGGCGTCGACCATTGAATGCTGCCGTCAGCCCTGACGGCAAGGAGGTGCCGGCCGGCGGCATCGAGCGCAACTCGCGCGCTCTGAGCAGAACGGGCATTGGTGAGATGAACGCGGATGCGGGCCCTCAGTTCATCGATATTGATCGGCTTGGTCAGATAGTCGACGCCGCCTGATCCGAGCGCGTGGACGACATGCTCCGTCTCAGTGAGGCCGGTCATGAAAATCACCGGTACCTGTGCCACGCCCGCATTGGTCTTCAGTCGCCTGCAGGTTTCGAACCCATCCATGCCGGGCATGACTGCATCGAGTAGAATGAGATCGGGCGTGATCTTGTCGACGATATTGAGCGCCGACTGACCCGATGTTGCGATCAGCACGGAGAAGCCGGATTGCTCCAGCGCTTCAGTTAGAAAGCCGAGCGCATCCGGGCTGTCATCTACCAGGAGAACGATGTCGCGGGGCGTTGTGGTGTCAGCCATCGCTTGTCTCCTCCTTGTCCAGGCGTTCCAGAAATTTCATGTAGCCGGCCATGTCGAAGGCCTTGAGATAGAGACCAAGCTCATCCGCAAAGGGGCGATTGGTCTCATCAGTGGCAAGGTCGGCAAGTTTGGCTTCGATCCCTCGCACGTAACCAATCTCTCCGAGGCGCAGCAAGTCCTGCAGATGGCTCGTCCCCGGACTTCTGACCGGTTTTTTCGCCGCAGCGATGGGCGAGGGCGGTGTCTCGCCTTCATAGACCCAGGCAAGGCCGAGATGCGAGGCGAGCTTGTCGGCAAGCCGGCGCAGATTGACCGGCTTTGATAACGTGTCGTCATGTCCTTCGCCCGCGGCATCCGCCGTCGTGCCGTCGCCGATATTGGCGGAGAGCATGATGATCGGTGCTTTTTGCCCTTCTTCGCGCAGGCGAGAGACGAGCTGCCAGCCACTCATGCCGGGCATGGAGATATCGATCAGGAATATGTCCGGCTTCACCCCTTCGATCAGCGTCAGACATTCCGGGCCGGTGACAGCCGTCAGCGCGACGAAATCCATGGGGGCGAGTACTTCGCGCATCAGGTCACGGTGGTCCTGATTGTCGTCGACAACAACCACAGTTCGACGCGGGCCGGTGTAGGAGACGATCTTGCGCTCGGTGGCCGGTGTCGTGTTCGGCCGCTCGATGGCAGACAGCATCAGTCTCACGCGGAAGGTGGAACCTTCGTCCTTGACGCTCCTGACCGAGATCTCGCCGCCCAGCGTGTTGGTGAGAAGCTGGGTGATGGTCAGGCCGAGGCCAAGCCCCGGCATCGGCCTGACGCTGTCTGCCTCACCGCGCTGGAACGGTTCGTAGATCCGGCCGAGATCCTTTTCGGCAATGCCGCGCCCGGTATCGGATATGGTGAAGGTCGCGACCTGGCTGCGATAGGCGATCTCGAAGCGCACCTTGCCTTCGTCGGTGAATTTTATCGCATTGGACAGGAGGTTGACCAAAATCTGGCGCAGACGCTTTTCGTCGGTGCGGACATATTGCGGCAGTGATGCTGCGCGGACATGCTCGAATTCCAGCCCCTTTGCCTGGGCCTGAAGGCCGAACATTTCGACGATCTGATCGAGAAAATCCTGGATATTGATCTCGTTGGAATAGACCTGCAGACGGCCCGCCTCGATCTTCGATATGTCGAGAAGGCCGTCGATCAGGCCCGACAGATGATCGGCCGAACGCTTGATGACCTTGATCGCCGACTGGCGCGGGACAGGGATGGTCTCGTCGCGCTCGAGGATCTGGGCGTAGCCGAGCACGGCGTTGAGCGGCGTGCGCAGTTCATGGCTGAGGCCGACGACATAACGGCTCTTGGCGCGGTTGGCGGCCTCGGCGGTCTCCTTGGCGTCTTGCAACGCTGCATCTGTCTTCTTGTGGGCGGATATTTCCTTCAGGAGCAGCGTATTCTGGCGCGAGGATTCTTCTTCCGCCACGACGCGGCTGTCATGCGCCAGAACGTAGAACCACGAAACGATGCCGGCGATGATGGCGAAGACGAAAAAGACGATGGAGATCGTCCCGTAGATGATTTCCGCATTGGCCGGTGCCGCTTCGCCGGCCTGATAGGCGACCATCGCAAGAATCGAACCGATCAACGAGATCGAGACGATGGCTGTCGTCGCATAACGCCCGAGCCGTGTGGTCAGCTTGTCGATGATCTGGTCGGAAAGGAAGGTCCGGGCGACTGTTCCGACCTGGGTGTTGAGGCGCGCATGCGGCTTGCACATGTCGTGGCAGCGGCTATCGAGCGAACAGCAGAGCGAGCAGATCGGCGCTGCATAGGCCGGACACCAGGCCATGTCCTCGTGTTCGAATGGATGTTCACAGACGGAGCAGGTGATCGAGCCGAGCGTTTTCCAGCTCTGGCGCGGTTTGCGGGCAAGGTAATATTTGCCTCGGGTGGCAACGGCGATCGCCGGCGAGATCACAAGCGCCGTCAAGGTGATATAGGTCGCAAGCGACACCATCAGTTCACCGAAGGCGCCGAAATGCGCAGCAAGCGCGATTGTTGTGGCGCCGAACATGGCACCGAGGCCGACCGGATTGATGTCGTAGAGATGGGCGCGCTTGAATTCGATGCCGGGCGGCGAAAGGCCGAGCTTCTTGTTGATGAACAGATCGGCAGAGATGGTGCAGAGCCAGCTCATCGCAACGATCGAGAAAATGCCGAGCGTTTCTTCCAAAAGCCGGTAGATGCCGAGTTCCATCAGGAGAAGCGCGATGGCGACGTTGAAGACGAGCCAGACGACGCGGCCCGGATGGCTGTGGGTCAGCCGCGAGAAGAAATTCGACCAGGCGAGCGACCCGGCATAGGCGTTCATCACGTTGATCTTCAGCTGCGAGACGACGACAAAGGCAGCCATCAGCAGCAGCGCCGCCGTTTCGTTGGGGATCATGTAGCCGAAGGCTGTCAGATACATATGGGCCGGATCGGCAGCCTGGTTGGCGGGTACCGCCGTCGACAAGGTCAGGACGGCAAGGAAGGAGCCGGCCAGCAGCTTCGGTACGCCAACGACCACCCAGCCGGGGCCGGCGAGAAAGACCGCCAGCTTGTGCCGCCATTTCTGCATGCCCTCGGGCGGCAGAAAGCGCAGGAAGTCAACCTGTTCGCCGATCTGCGGCATCAGCGCCAGAATGACGGCTGACGCTGCGCCGAACTCTATGAGGTCGAAGGGCGCCGTGCCGCCTATCTCTCCATTGGAGTGCCCAATCCCGGCAAAGGCCCGCCAGAGATCGAATTTCTCCCAATCGAGAAAAGCGATGAAGATGAAGGGCAGGATATTGAGGACAATCCAGAAGGGCTGGGTCAGAAGCTGGAAACGCGAGATCAGCTGCACGCCGTATATGACGAGCGGGATCACCACGACGGCGCTGATGATGTAGCCAAGCCAGAGCGGAATGCCGAAGGCGAGTTCCAGTGCGCCGGTCATGATGGATGCCTCGATGGCAAACAGCATGAAGGTGAAGCTTGCATAGATCAGCGAGGTGATCGTCGAGCCGATATAACCGAAGGATGCGCCACGGGTCAGGAGGTCGATATCGACGCCGTGGCGGATCGCGTAACGGCTGATCGGCAGTCCAACAAGGAGCATGACGACCGCCGCTGCCATGATGGCGAAGAAGGCGTTGGTCGTGCCGTATGAGAGGGTGATCGCACCGCCAATGGCTTCAAGTGCGAGAAAGGAGATCGCGCCGATCGCCGTATGCGAGATACGGCTGGACGAAAACCGGCGCGCGCTCTTTGCAGTGAAGCGAAGGGCGTAGTCTTCCAATGTCTGGTTGGCGACCCAGCGGTTATATTCCCGCCGGACCGGAATGATCCGCTGCCGCGCTGCCATGCCTTGTTTTTGATCCCTTGGGAGGAGTGATCGTCAAAAAGGCACTTTCGATGCTGGATTACGGTTTTGCAACCGAATTGACGTGTTCAGTGCGCAACCGTCTTGGAAAAGACGTTGACGATGACAACGCCGGCGATGATGAAGCCGAGGCCGATCATGGCAGCCATGTCGAGGCTCTGGCGAAAGACGATCAGGCCGACAGCCGAGATCAGGACGATACCGAGGCCGCTCCAGATCGCATAGGCGACGCCGACCGGCAGCACCCGCAGGGTGATCGACAACAGATAGAATGCCGCGCCGTAACACAGCGCCATGCCCAGCGTCGGCAGGATGCGTGTGAACTGTTGGCTCTGCTGCAGAAGTGTTGTGCCGACGACTTCCAGTGCGATGGCGGAGAGCAGTGAGCCGTAGGTGATAAGGGCGGGATTCACGTCTTATGTCTTTCGTGTCATTGATATGAGTTGTTCGATCAGGACGTCCTGGCCTGTCGCCTCGACGCCCGAATATTCCAGAAGGCCGGCAAGCCAGAGACCGTCGGCGGCATAACGGGCAATACCCAGTTCAGGTCCGGCATCCGTTTCCGCGTGTCGTGCAAGCCGCGATGCGTACCAGTCGGACCACATCGCCTTCATCTCGGGATCGGTGAGCGAGGAAAGGGGAAGAGCGTTCCAGTTGCTGGCGCCTTGGCTGTCGGCATTGGCAAAGGCCCGGATATAGGCGCGCGTAAAACGGCCATGGGCATCAGGGTCGTCTTCCAGAAGTTCATCGATCTGGGCGTCCAATTGCTCCAGCAGATCATGAAAGACAGCCTGAACAAGCGCCTGCTTGTTGGGGAAATGATGCAGCAGCCCGCCCTTCGTCACATGCGCAGCATCCGCCACTGCCTGCAGCGTCACTGCGGGCAGGCCCTGTTCCTGCGAGATCTGGGCGGCGCAATCCAGAAGCGCGCGGCGGACGATTTCCGGCTGCTTCTTGCGTTCGTGAGCTTCGGTCATATGTAAACATACCAGATGGTCGGTTTGTTTTGCAAGCGCCCGACCGATCACATGTTCTTGTCGGACTGTCGGCGTTTACCCCAGCGTTTCAGTGGGGCGCAGAACGGGGGCGGGCAATGCTTGCTACGAATTGCGGCGACAGTTCGCGTTTCAGCTTCTGGCGGATCGCCGCCGCGTAATCGTCCTGGCTTCTGATCGTCATGGTGAAGCCGCCAGTGCCGCGTATGACGTCCTGCGCATAATAGGCGGCAAGTCCGTCGTCATCGTCGGCGATCGCCAGAGCATTGATGGTGACGCCCATGCTGATGGTCCGCAGGCGGGCCTGATAGAGCGTTGCCCTGATGCGCTGTTTCGGCGCCATGGTCTCGCGGCCGTCCCCGGACAGATTGATGAGCGAGCGCCGGGCGCAGACGCCAGGCTCGGACAGCTTGTCGAGGGCTGACCAGAGGCCGCTGCCGATATTGGTGTTGCCGTAGACGTGGCGTTCGTTTCGCTCCAGCCCCTGGGCAAGACCCTCTGCCCCCACACCGTCATAGACCACGAACCAGCCGAGATCTTCGGTCGGAAACTCGCCGTCGCCCCAGAACACTGCGGAAAGCATCACCGTCCCGGCATCCTTCATGGCCGAGATGACGCCATCATCCCTGAAGGCTGCCGCTATCGCCGATTTCTGAAACCGATATTCGCTGTCGGTAACGCTGCCCGATCCGTCGATCGCCAGTACCAGTGCGACATCGGCGCAGAATGGCTGAGCCGATGCGACGCTGCCGCATGCCGAAAGCAGCAGCGCCAGCGACGCTGCCTTCCCCCATCGAGACATTTCGTTGCCCTCCAACCCCGCTCGATAGGGGTGTTTTAGCATATCTTTAATTTCTGGAACATGACGAAATGCGCAGGGCGAAAGTGCAATAGTCGGGGCGTCCCCATCGGAAAACCCGTGCAATTGGCAGCGGACGGCAAGCCGATCTCGATGTGGGTAAAGGAATTGGCCCGGCAGAAGCCGCTTTGCCGCAACATAGATGTCACAAAGCCAAGCTAGTTAGCTGATATCCTTTCAGGTTTTAAGAGGTTTTATCGTGTCTATTTCGGCCAAGTTTCACGGAGCAACGGCGCTTCTCACCGTGCTGCTTCTCTCGCCGTCCATCGTTGTGGCAGAGACGCTCGCGGCGCCCTACGTGGATATAGGTGCAAGCAACAAGCGTGGTGACGCCTGCTTTGCGACCAGGGACACGAATGCCGCTGTCCATGTTCTTTCCGGTTTCCTCGAGGTCTGGACACCGCGTTCGGCTTTTGTCGATGCGGGTGTGGAAGCGCCTGCGAAGGGTGATTGCCCTGCGGTCACCAAATCTGACTGGGACGGCATACCGTCCAGCGCCACCGACGGTACCGTTGTCAATCAGGCGCTGCACAAGGCCAATATCGATTATGTGGTGAAGATCACGCGCAGCCGCACTGCCGAGCAGGCGTTTGCCGCCTATCTCGACGACCGTCGCGGTAAGAATGCAAGCATCGTCGATGGTCTCGGACCGCTGGCTGATGCCTGGAGAGAAGGCGCCAAGCAGACGACCACGATTACCGACGTTGCCGCCGATGCGACCACGGTGAAGCATGATGACGACGGCAATAATCGTGGCCTCGGAAGCAAGGCGGACGAAAAGGCGAAGACCGCGGCCAATCCCGATCTCGGCCTCGCTGTCGATTTCATCAACATGGCGAGCGATGACGCATCCACCGAACCCGCCAAGCGCTATTTCAAATATGCACGGCCGTATCGCTGGAGCTCGGATGTCGTGGTGTTGCCGACGCTTGAGCCGGCCAAGAGCGGCAAGCCTGCCGAAGATGGCGGTTTTCCGAGCGGCCACACGGCGGAAGCCTGGCGCGATGCGATTGCCATGGCCTATCTCGTGCCGCAGCGTTATCAGGAAATGCTTACCCGCGCTGCAGCCATGGGCGACAACCGCATCATCGCCGGCATGCATTCCCCCTTCGACGTGATCGGCGGCCGAGTGCTGGCGGTGGCGCAGGTGACCTATAATCTTAACAGGGCGCAGAATACTGATCTGAAGAAGCAAGCCTACGATCAGGCGCAGAGCTGGCTGAGTGCAAAGGCCGGCGTGGAGCGCGCAAGTGAACTGGTGCATTTTGCCCAGTCGCAGCCGGTATCGACCGACCGTTTCGCGGACCGGGCGACAAATGCCGCGCTGATCGAAAAGACGACGACTTACGGTTTCCCGGCGATCCACGCGATCGATCAGCCGGCCCGGGTTCCGAAAGGAGCGGAAGTGCTGCTCGAAACGCGTCTGCCTTATCTCGACGCCGATCAGCGCCGGGAAGTGCTGCGCACAACCGAGATCCATTCCGGTTTTGCCGTGCTCGATGACGCTGAAGGCTATGGTCGTCTGAACCTGTTTGCAGCCGCCGATGGCTACGGCGCTTTCGACGCGATGACCACAGTGACGATGGCGGCTGAAAAGGGCGGTTTCAACGAAATCGACACCTGGAAAAACGACATTTCCGGCAAGGGCGGTCTGACGAAACGTGGCACTGGTATTTTGGGCCTTGCCGGCACCAACACCTATAGCGGCGGCACGATTATCGAAGGCGGTCTGCTTGCAGCTTCGTCCCAGTCGGCTTTCGGCACGGGTGACCTCAAGATCTCCGGTGGCGAAGTTGCCATGGCGACGGGGCAGCCGCTCCTTTTGGGTGGTTCTTTCGAACAGGCCGATGCCGGCAAGCTGACCCTGGTTGTCGAAGGCGGAAAGCCCGTCGTGACGATCAAGGGGGCGGCTAAGCTCGGTGGTATTCTCGTCGTGCGATTGGTGAAGGACAACTTGCCGAAGGCGGGCGAAAGCATCGACCTGATCAAGGCCGGTGCTATCTCCGGCTCGTTCGCAAAGGTGGAGATCGACGGTGCCAAGGGCGATGTCGAATACAAGGCTGACAGCGTGGTCCTGACCGTCGGCAAATAACGCCTGACGCCAGCGTCTCAAGCCATCTGAACCAGTTGCCGCGATCTTGAGGGATCGCGGCGACCCGCATCCTGTCGCACCTGCTGCGACCACTTTTCCCCTCTGCATACGTCATTTTGCGTATGTGGTTTTGGGCTGTCGCACCCGATAGTCCCCTCAGGCAACGGTCAACGTCACCGTTGTGCCAACAAACCAAAAAAAGAGGGGGTTTGATCCTATGAGCTTCAAGGCGAAACTGGGCGGAGCACTGCTGGCTGCCGCGCTTTCCACCACGGCCTTCCACGGCGCATTCGCGGCCGACGACACGATCAAGATCGGCGTTCTTCATTCGCTCTCCGGCACGATGGCGATTTCCGAGACGACGCTGAAAGACGCCATGCTGATGCTCGTCGACGAGCAGAACAAGAAGGGCGGCGTTCTCGGCAAGAAGCTCGAAGCCGTCGTTGTCGACCCGGCTTCCGACTGGCCGCTGTTTGCCGAAAAGGCCCGCCAGCTGATTTCCCAGGACAAGGTCGCCGCCGTCTTCGGTTGCTGGACGTCTTCGTCGCGCAAGTCCGTCCTGCCGGTCTTCGAAGAGCTGAACTCGATCCTCTTCTACCCGGTCCAGTACGAGGGTGAAGAATCCTCGCGCAACATCTTCTATACCGGTGCCGCCCCGAACCAGCAGGCCATCCCGGCCGTCGACTATCTCGCTTCGACCGAAGGCGTCGAGCGCTGGGTTCTCGCCGGTACCGACTATGTCTATCCCCAGACGACCAACAAGATCCTGAAGGCCTACCTGATGTCGAAGGGCGTCAAGGAAGAGGACATCATGGTCAACTACACGCCGTTCGGTCATTCCGATTGGCAGACGATCGTTTCCGACATCAAGAAGTTCGGCTCTGCCGGCAAGAAGACCGCCGTCGTCTCGACCATCAACGGTGACGCCAACGTTCCCTTCTACAAGGAACTTGCCAATCAGGGCGTGAAGGCTGAAGACATTCCGGTCGTCGCCTTCTCCGTCGGTGAAGAAGAGCTTGCCGGTCTCGATACTGCGCCGCTCGTCGGCCACCTTGCCGCCTGGAACTACTTCCAGTCCGTCGATGCGCCGGTCAATGCCGAGTTCATCAAGACCTGGCATGCCTTCACCAAGAACGACAAGCGGGTGACCAACGACCCGATGGAAGCCGCCTATATCGGTTTCAACGCCTGGGTTAAGGCCGTCGAAGCTGCCGGCACGACCGACACGGACGCAGTTCTCGATAGCATCATCGGTGTCGCCGTCCCGAACCTTTCGGGCGGTACCTCTACCGTCATGCCGAACCACCACATCACCAAGCCGGTGCTGATCGGTGAAATCCAGGCCGACGGCCAGTTCGACATCGTGCAGGAAACCCCGGCCGTCGTCGGTGACGAATGGTCGGATTACCTGCCGGACTCGAAGGACCTGATCTCCGATTGGCGCAAGCCGATGTCCTGCGGCAACTTCAACGTCGCCACCGGCAAATGCGGCGGCAAGGGCAGCTGATTTCATCGCTCGGAGCAAAGATCCCTCCCAACCCTCCCCACAAGGGGGAGGGCTTTTACCCAGCCACCTCGCCGAGGCCTGATTGGGCTAGGGCGGGTGCGGCAAGTCTTCTCCCCCTCTTGTGGGGGAGATGGCCGGCAGGCCAGAGGGGGTATCTCGCTCGGGCGCATCATCACCATTTCCATCGCAGGATGGTGCCGGCAGGCGGATGAGGGGCAGAGGCACTCTCGACGCCCGTTCATCCGGGGGACAAAAGCATGCTTATCCGTCTATTCACTCTGATCTTTCTGGTCCTGTCCTTTGCTGCGACATCGTTTGCGCAAGGCAGTGACCCCAAGCCGCTGTTCGACCAGCTGGCGGACGCCAATTTCAATCAGGCGGAAACCCTTGTCGGCCAGATTGCCGCCACTGGTGATCCGCGTGTGGTCCCGGCGCTCAACGCCTTTTCCGAGGGTGACCTCTATTTCCGCAAATCCGACAAGGCCGTGTTTTCCGCCAAGGTGGCTGGCTCTCAGCTCGAGTTGATCGACCCCGTGACGGGTGAGAGCGCCGGGCAGGTTGCCAAGGGCGCGGTCACCAAGATCAAAGTCAACAACAATCTGCGTCGCGCCATCCGCGCGGCTCTCGGCGGGTTGACGCTGATGAGCCCGGATCGTGGCGCCCGGCTTTCCGCCGCCGATGCGATCCTGCGGTCGCCAAGCGCCGAAGCGCTCGAATTGGTCGAGGCCGCACTTGCCAAGGAAACCGACGCGGACGTGAAAGCGCGCATGGAAGAGGCGCGTGCCGTGTCGCTCCTCTCCTCCGATCGCTCCATCGATGAAAAACGCGCTGCAATCGAGACGATTTCCGGGCTTGGCGCTGCCGGTCTCGGTGTTCTGAACTCCGTCTCGGGCACGATCGATCACAGCCTGAAGCCGGATCTCGACAAGGCGATTGCTTCGATCCGGAACGCGCAGCAGCTGTGGAACCTCGCCCAAAATGTCTGGTACGGCATGTCGCTCGGTTCCGTGCTTCTGCTTGCCGCGATCGGCCTTGCCATCACCTTCGGCGTGATGGGTATCATCAACATGGCGCATGGCGAAATGGTCATGCTCGGCGCCTATTCCACCTTTTTCGTGCAGGAGGTGATCCGCAATAATGCGCCCGGCCTGTTCGACTGGTCGCTGGCGATTGCGCTGCCTGTTGCTTTCCTCGTTACCGGCCTAGTCGGCTTCGTCATCGAGCGCGGCGTGATCCGCTTCCTTTATGGCCGCCCGCTGGAAACGCTGCTTGCCACCTGGGGCGTGTCGCTCATCCTGCAGCAGGCGATCCGCACGATCTTCGGGCCGACCAATCAGGAAGTCGGCAACCCGTCCTGGATGTCCGGTTCCTTCCCGCTCGGCGGCATGACGATCACTTACAATCGCATGTGGATCATCGTCTTCTCGCTGACGATCTTCTTCGCGCTGCTCTTCGTGATGAAGAAAACGGCTTACGGTCTCAACATGCGCGCCGTCACCCAGAACCGCCGTATGGCATCCTCGATGGGCATCCGCACGCCCTGGGTCGATGCGCTTACATTTGCCTTGGGTTCAGGCATTGCGGGCATCGCCGGCGTGGCGCTCAGCCAGATCGACAACGTCTCGCCCAATCTCGGCCAGAGCTACATCATCGACAGTTTCATGGTCGTGGTCTTCGGTGGGGTGGGCAATCTCTGGGGTACGCTGGTGGGTGCTTTGTCGCTCGGCATCCTCAACAAGTTCCTCGAGCCCTCCGTCGGGGCCGTGCTCGGAAAGATCCTCGTGCTCGTCCTCATCATCCTCTTCATCCAGAAACGTCCGCGCGGTCTCTTCGCGCTCAAGGGAAGGGCGGTGGAAGCATGATTACCGGCTTCATTTTACGCGCGCTCGAAGGCAAGATCGTTGTCGCTGTCGGCATTCTTCTTGCTGTCGCCATCCTCGTGCCGGCACTCAATCTCCTGACTGCGCCGGACAGCGCGCTGCATATCCCGACCTATGTCATGGCGCTGATGGGCAAATATCTCTGCTATGCGCTCTTGGCGCTCGCGCTCGATCTCGTCTGGGGTTATTGCGGCATTCTCTCGCTCGGCCATGGCGCGTTCTTCGCGCTCGGCGGTTATGCGATGGGCATGTATCTGATGCGCCAGATCGGCTCTCGCGGCGTCTACGGCAATCCCGACCTGCCGGATTTCATGGTCTTCCTCAACTGGAAGGAACTGCCGTGGTTCTGGTACGGGTTCGACATGTTCCCATTTGCCATGGCGATGGTGCTGATCGTGCCGGGCCTGCTCGCCTTCGTCTTCGGCTGGTTCGCTTTCCGCTCGAGGGTCAACGGCGTCTATCTGTCGATCATCACCCAGGCGATGACCTATGCGCTTATGCTTGCCTTCTTCCGCAATGACATGGGGTTCGGCGGCAATAACGGGCTGACCGATTTCAAGGACATTCTCGGTTTCCAAGTGCAGGCGGGCGGTACGCGTGCGGTACTCTTTGCCATGTCGGCGATCATGCTGGCGCTTTGCCTGATCGTCGCCTCGGCGATCACCTGCTCGAAATTCGGCAAGGTTCTGGTCGGCGTACGTGATGCGGAAAGCCGGGTGCGCTTCCTCGGATTTCGCGTCGAGAACATCAAGCTCTTCACCTTCGTCGTCTCGGCCATGTTTGCCGGTATTGCCGGTGCGCTTTTCGTGCCGCAGGTGGGCATCATCAATCCGGGCGAATTTGCGCCGGCCAACTCGATCGAAGTGGTCGTCTGGACGGCCGTCGGCGGCCGAGGAACGCTGATCGGGCCGATCATCGGCGCCATCCTCGTCAATGCCGGGAAAAGCTATTTCACCGGCGCATTTCCGGAATTCTGGCTGTTCGCGCTCGGCGGCCTTTTCATCGCGGTCACGCTGTTCCTTCCCAAGGGCATTGTCGGCACGATCCAGCACGGCTGGAACGCCCGCAAGGCTTTGAAGGCCGCAGCCGCGGCAGAAAAGGGCAGGGATGCCGGCGCAGCCCCGACGGCGCAACAAGCTCAGGCAGCGGAGTGACACCATGAATACGATTTCGGAAACCCGCACCAAGAGCCTGCTTTATCTCGAAGACGTCTCCGTTTCCTTCGACGGTTTCAAGGCGATCAATTCGCTGTCGCTGGTGGTGGAACCGGGTGAGCTTCGCGCCATCATTGGTCCGAACGGCGCGGGCAAGACGACGATGATGGACATCATCACCGGCAAGACACGGCCCGACACGGGAAAAGTGATCTTCGAGGATACGATCGACCTGACGAAAAAGGACGAGGCCGATATCGCCCAGCTCGGCATCGGCCGCAAATTCCAGAAGCCGACGGTGTTTGAAAGCCACACGGTCTGGGACAATCTCGAACTGGCACTCAACCGTTCCCGCGGGGTTTTCGCGACGTTGTTCTACACGCTGACGGCGGAGGACAAGGCTCGGATCGAGGAGATCCTCGTCACGATCCGCATGACGCATCGCAAGAACGAGTATGCCGCCAACCTCTCGCACGGTCAAAAACAGTGGCTGGAGATCGGCATGCTTTTGGCGCAGGAGCCGAAGCTGCTTCTGGTCGACGAGCCCGTGGCGGGCATGACGGATGCCGAGACGGCGGAGACGGCGGTGCTGTTGCGTGAGATCGCCAAGACCCGCTCGGTGGTGGTGGTCGAGCATGACATGGGCTTTATCCGCGATCTCGGGGTGAAGGTGACATGTCTGGCGGAAGGGTCGGTGCTAGCGGAAGGGTCGATCGATTTCGTCTCGAACGATCCGAAGGTGATCGAGAATTATCTGGGGCGGTGATGGTGAGCTCAGTGGTTGTCGTACCCCCCTCTGGCCTGCCAGCCATCTCCTCCACAAGGAGGGAGATCCGCTGGGAGCGCTCTTTCCGCATCAAGCCAGCATCGTTTTCGGCTTCGGTTTCATCGAACGGTGCTGCCCAGCCTCCACTCAACCTTAAGGGGGAGGCGATCGGTTGCCTTTCCCTGATCTCCCCCCTTGTGGAGGAGATGCCCGGCAGGGCAGAGGGGGGCAACGCCACCCTCCTGAACAAACAGGGAGGCACCTCATGCTGACAGTCAACAACGTCAATCTCCACTACGGCGCGGCCCAAGCCCTGCGCGGGGTCTCGATCAATGCCGAGATGGGCAAGATCACCTGCGTGCTGGGCCGCAACGGTGTCGGCAAGTCGTCGCTGCTTCGCGCCGTCACCGGCCAGCATCCGGTCTCGGGCGGAACGATCAGTTTTCAAGGCGAAGTGCTGAACGGGCTCGCGCCTTACTCTCGCGCCAAGCACGGCATCGGTTATGTGCCGCAGGGGCGGGAGATCTTTCCGCTTCTGACCGTTCAGGAAAACCTGCAGAGCGGGTATGCGCCGCTTGCCCGCAAGGACAGGTTCATTCCCGACGAGATATTCTCGTTGTTCCCTGTGCTGAAAACCATGCTCGGACGCCGCGGCGGCGACCTTTCAGGCGGCCAGCAGCAGCAGCTGGCGATCGGCCGGGCCATGGTCACACGTCCGAAAATCCTGGTTCTTGACGAGCCGACCGAGGGCATCCAGCCGTCGATCATCAAGGATATCGGCCGGGCGATCCGTTACCTGCGGGATTCAACCGGCATGGCGATTTTGCTGGTCGAGCAGTATCTCGACTTCTGTCGCGAGCTTGCGGATCAGGTCTATATCATGGATCGTGGCGAGATCGTGCATGAGGGGCCTGCTGAAACCTTGGATACCGCAGAAGCGAGGCGGCATCTAACAGTTTAATGGTGAATGTTTGCATTGCTTACTTTGATCCAAGGCATATCAATGCTTCAACAGGTGTGTTAGATGAACGGCAGATGAACGACATCTCCGAACATCGTTGACAACCCGCACCCCATGATGAGGCGCTGATGGTCTTTGCATGCATTCCTGGTAACCGTTCCCGCTCCGCTGTTGTTCGCTTCGCTGCGACCGGAGCGTTTTTCTTGGCCGCCGGCTCTGCCTTCGCCGGTTGCGGCCAGGCCATGGCGCCGGGTCGCCACCAGATGACGATCGAGAGCGACGGTGTTGCCCGTCAAGCCGTCTATTATGTTCCATCTTCTTATACTGGCCGTGACAAGGTCGCCGTCGTGTTCGATTTTCACGGCAGCAACAGCAATCCGGATGGTCAGCTGAACCGTTCGTCGTGGGACAAGGTTGCCGAGAAGAACGGGTTTATTGCCGTGGCGCTGCAGGGCAGCCTGCCGGGCAAGGCGCCGGGCACCTTTGCCTGGAACGTTCCTTTCGTTGCTGTCAGCAAGGCCATCATCCCGACCGGCGCTCAGGGCGGTCTCGACGAGATCGCCTTCATCGACGATGCCGTCGATGAAGTTAAGGACGATTTCTGCGTAGATCCCAACCGCATCTTTGCGTCCGGTTATTCCGGCGGCGGGCGCATGCTGTCGGCCTATGTCTGCTCGGGCCAGGACGATTTTGCCGGTGCCGGCTTCGTCAACTCGTTGCGTGCCGGCCGTCCGGTCGAAGTCGACGGCAAGTGGGGGCCGGACAAGGCGAACTGCAATCCGGCCAAGCCGATCTCCATCGTCGCCTTTGCCGGCGAGAAGGATGCGCAGAACCCTTATGCCGGCGGTGGCTCTGCCTATTGGCAATATGGTTTCAACACCGCGATCCAGCGCTGGAACGATCTCGACGGCTGCAAGGGCAATGGTGACCCGAAGACCGTCGATGGCGTGACCTACACGGTGTACGGCACGTGCAAGAACGGCGCGCGTATCGCCACCTATGTCTTCGAAAAGGGTACGCATGACTGGCCGAAGCCGGTTGCTGCGAAGGAAGCCGTCATGGCTGCTGCCAAGGATGGCGCCGCAAGCGTGACCAAGGTTTCGGCCGTCGTGCCGGCAAAGCCTGCCTTCGACGCCAATGTTGATCCGGCTTTCCGGATGTGGGACTTCTTCGGCAAGGCCGACGCGACGGACGTCGTTGCGACGGTCGCACCCGTAAAGCCGTCTGCGGCTGCGAAGTCTGGCACGGCCATTGCTTCTGACTGCGCAACGCAGGCAGAACTCGAAGGTACATCGTGCAGCATTCCTCAGTCGAACACTATGCGCCGCAGCGGGCAAGGGGTTCAGGACGCCTTGTAACAAAGGCGCTTGGTGGGCGCACGCGGCTCGACGAGTTCTTTCAGGAAGGCTGCGCAAAAATTCGCCTTCCGGAAACATTTTCGCCTGAAATGGAGGCGATCCTCATCAATACGTCAGGGGGACTGACGGGCGGCGACGTGATCGATTGGTCCGTCGCCGCTGCGGCTTCCACCAGGCTTTCGGTCACCACCCAGGCGAACGAGAAGATCTACAAGGCGTCATCCGGCACCGCCTCGGTTTCCACCCATATCACTGTTGACGA
The DNA here is from genome assembly GCF_014201355.1 of Aliirhizobium wenxiniae. GTDB lineage: Bacteria > Pseudomonadota > Alphaproteobacteria > Rhizobiales > Rhizobiaceae > Neorhizobium > Neorhizobium wenxiniae. The sequence continues at coordinate 1,081,634 of NZ_JACHEG010000001.1, read as the reverse complement.
CAATGCTTCCGTGCATTGGCTGCCGCAGGAAACCATTCTGTTCGACCAGTCCTCGCTCAACCGTCGCCTGGATGTCGATCTGGCGGAAAGTGCCGAATTTCTGGCCGTCGAGGCCGTGCTTCTCGGGCGCCGGGCGATGGGCGAGGCGGTCGTCAACGGGTTTTTCCGCGATCGCTGGCGGGTGCGCCGCAATGGGCAGTTGATCCACGCCGAAGAGATGCGCTTCGAAGGCGAGATTGCGCAGATGGCGCAGGCCGCAGCGGTTCTTTCCGGCCAGGTCGCCTTCGCCACGCTTTTCCACACAGGTCCCTTGAGCGAATCCATGCTGCCCAAACTGAGGGAGTGCATCCGCAATGCCGGTGGCGCCAGTTACTGGAATGGCAAGCTGATCGCACGCATCGCCGCACCCACCGGATTCGAGCTCAGAAAAATCCTGGTACCGGCAATTTCCGTATTGCGTAACGGCGCGCCAGTGCCGAAAGTCTGGCATATCTGATTTGCCATATCCGAGTTCGATTGCGGGATTTCCATGAATCTTACCCCACGCGAAAAAGACAAGCTGCTGATTTCCATGGCGGCAATGGTTGCCCGCCGCCGCCTGGAGCGCGGCGTCAAGCTCAACTATCCCGAAGCGATCGCGCTGATTACCGACTATGTCGTCGAGGGTGCTCGTGACGGCCGTTCGGTTGCCGATCTGATGGAAGCGGGTGCACATGTCATCTCCCGCGATCAGGTTATGGAAGGCATTCCGGAAATGATCCACGACGTGCAGGTCGAAGCGACTTTTCCGGACGGCACCAAGCTGGTGACCGTGCACGAACCGATCCGCTGAGGAGCAGGCCATGGCACTCGAACTGCGCCCCAATTGCGAATGCTGCGACAAGGATCTCGCTCCCGACAGCCGCGAGGCGATGATCTGTACGTTTGAATGCACATTCTGTGCGGATTGCGCGACGGATGTGCTTGGCGGGATTTGCCCGAATTGCTCGGGCGAACTGGTGCGGCGTCCGATCCGCCCGGCCGCCGCTCTGGTCCGTAACCCTGCATCGACGGTGCGTGTCCTGAAGGCGGAGGGCTGCAGCCCCCAAACCGCTTTAACAGCCCGAGGAGCTGATTCATGATTCCTGGTGAAGTCATTGCCGCAAAAGGCGAAATCGAGCTCAATGCCGGCGCGCCGACGATCTCTATCGAGGTTTCCAATACCGGTGACCGACCGGTGCAGGTGGGCAGCCATTATCATTTCTTCGAGACCAATAATGGTCTATCCTTCGATCGCGACAAGGCGCGCGGCATGCGGCTCGATATACCGGCGGGAACTGCCGTTCGTTTCGAGCCGGGCCAGACCCGATCCGTGACGCTGATCCCGCTTTCGGGTGCGCGCCGTGTCTTCGGTTTCCAGCAGAAGATCATGGGAGGACTCTGACGTGGCGACGAAACATTATCTCGGCAGCTGCCAGTGCGGCGCGGTTTCCTATGAGGTCGATGCCGATCTCGACCAGACGGTCACCTGCAACTGCTCGCGCTGCCAGCGGCTGGGCATTGTTCTCGCCTTCGCGCCGCGTGGTGCATTTTCGCTGACGTCGGGCGAGGGGAACCTTACCGAATACAGGTTCAATACGAAGAAGCTGCAGCATCTGTTCTGCAAGACCTGCGGCATCGAGAGTTTTGCCTATGGGGATTCGCCGAAGGATGGTTCCCCCATGGTGGCGATCAACGTCAACTGCCTGGAAGGCGTCGATCCACGGGCTTTGACTTCGCATCATTATGACGGGGCTGCGGCCTGAGCGATGCTGAAACTCGCCCTCTTGCCGTTGCTGTGTGGATGTGTGCTTCTTCTCGATGCACCGACATCCGCGCAACAGCCGCAACCGGATTGCAAGGAGCCGCAGACGCAGGCGGATATGACGATCTGCGCCGGCCGCGATCTGGCCGATGCGGACAAGGCGTTGAACGCGCAATATCAGGTGACACGCAAGGCGCTGAAGGAGCGGGATGCCGGGGTTTCCACGGAGCTGAAGGGCGGCGAAGAGGCCATGGTCAAGGCGCAGCGCGCCTGGCTCGCCTATCGCGATGCCCAATGTGCTTCCGTTGGTTTTCAGGCGCGCGGCGGTTCGATGGAGCCGATGCTTGTCTCCAGTTGCGAGGCTGATCTGACGCGCAAGCGCACGGCCGAGCTGAAGGCGCTTGTCGATAACATGCTGTAGTTTTTGGAATGGCTCGTCGCCATCCAGGTGAAATTGTCCGAACTCATATTGCCCGAAGGATTGAGGTAATTCATGTCCTACAAGATGTCCCGCGCCGCTTATGCCTCGATGTTCGGTCCGACCACGGGCGACAAGGTGCGGCTTGCCGATACGGAACTGTTCATCGAGGTGGAGCGCGATTTCACCACCTATGGCGAAGAGGTGAAATTCGGTGGCGGCAAGGTCATTCGTGACGGCATGGGGCAGAGCCAGGCGACACGCGCCGAAGGCGCGGTCGATACCGTCATCACCAATGCGCTGATCGTCGACCACTCGGGCATATACAAGGCTGACGTGGGTCTGAAGAACGGTCGCATCCATGCGATCGGCAAGGCCGGCAATCCGGATACGCAGCCGGGCGTTACCATTATCGTCGGACCTTCCACGGAGGCGATTGCAGGCGAAGGCAAGATTTTGACGGCCGGTGGCATGGATGCGCATATCCACTTCATCTGCCCGCAGCAGATAGAGGAGGCGCTGATGTCGGGTGTCACGACCATGCTCGGCGGTGGTTCCGGCCCGGCGCATGGCACGCTTGCGACCACCTGTACCGGCGCGTGGCATATCGAACGGATGATCGAAAGCTTTGACGCTTTTCCGATGAACCTGGCGCTTGCCGGCAAGGGTAATGCCTCGCTGCCGGCACCGCTCGAAGAAATGATCCTTGCGGGCGCGTCGTCGCTGAAATTGCATGAGGATTGGGGCACGACACCGGCTGCGATCGACAACTGCCTCACCGTTGCCGACGCGTTCGACGTGCAGGTGATGATCCATACCGACACGCTGAACGAAAGCGGCTTCGTGGAAGACACGGTCGCTGCCATCAAGGGCCGCACCATCCATGCCTTCCACACGGAAGGGGCGGGCGGCGGGCATGCACCCGACATCATCAAGGTTTGCGGCAATCCGAATGTCATCCCGTCGTCGACCAACCCGACGCGGCCCTACACGGTCAATACGCTCGCCGAACATCTCGACATGCTGATGGTTTGCCATCACCTGTCGCCGTCGATCCCGGAAGACATCGCTTTTGCCGAAAGCCGTATCCGCAAGGAGACGATCGCGGCGGAAGACATTCTGCACGATATCGGCGCATTCTCGATCATCTCGTCCGACAGCCAGGCGATGGGCCGCGTCGGGGAAGTGGCGATCCGCACCTGGCAGACAGCCGACAAGATGAAGCGCCAGCGCGGTGCGCTCAAGGACGAGACCGGCGACAACGATAATTTCCGGGTCAAACGCTATATCGCCAAATACACGATCAACCCGGCGATCGCGCATGGGGTTTCCCACGAGATCGGTTCGGTCGAAGTGGGCAAGCGCGCCGACCTCGTGCTGTGGAGCCCCGCCTTCTTCGGCGTGAAGCCGGAAATGGTGCTGCTCGGCGGCTCGATTGCGGCGGCACCGATGGGTGATCCGAATGCGTCGATCCCGACGCCGCAGCCGATGCATTACCGGCCGATGTTTGCGGCCTATGGCAAGCTCAGGACCAATTCCTCCGTCACCTTCGTTTCCCAGGCTTCGCTCGATGGCGGGCTTTCCCAGCGTCTCGGCGTTGCCAAAAAACTGGTCGCCGTGAAGAATGTGCGCGGGGGGATCGGCAAGGCCTCTATGATCCACAATTCGGCAACGCCGCATGTGGAGGTCGATCCGGAAACCTATGAGGTTCGCGCCGACGGCGAGCTGCTGACCTGCAAGCCTGCAACGGTCCTGCCGATGGCGCAGCGTTACTTCCTGTTCTGACGGGCGATGGCATGAGCTTTTCCATTCGGCGATGCGATGATGCAGATCTTGCCGAATGGGCAAGCCTTCGACATGCGTTGTGGCCAAATGGATCGGCGGAACAGCATGCCGAGGAGATTGCGGCTGCTCTGCCGAACGGCGTCTTGCGCGGTTACCTCGCAATCGACGGGCAGGGACGGGGGATAGGCTTTGCCGAGGTTTCCATCCGCCGTTACGCCAATGGCAGCACGCAATCGCCGGTGCCTTTCCTTGAAGGGATCTGGATTGCGCCGGCTCATCGGCAACACGGGATCGGCCGCCTGCTGATCGATCGGATTTCGGCGGATTGTGCGGCGGAAGGATTTGTCGAACTCTGCTCTGATGCCGAGATCGGCAATATTGCATCTCACCATGCGCATGAGAGCTGGGGTTTTGCCGAGACGGAGCGGGTCGTCTATTTCCGCAAGACACTGTGAGCCGTTCCGAATGAAATCCGCCTTGCGCATATTGCTGATCGTCGTCGCCGTTGTCGTATCTCTCGTTGCCGCCGGCACATTCGTTCCGCGGCCGCTGTTTGCGCCGGAGACGTCCGATGCCGTTGCGCAAACCCGGCGCGTTCTGGTGCTCTCCAATCCCATCCACACGGATATCGCCATTCCGCTCGATGAAGAGACCCGCGCCGACTATGCGTTTCTCGGCGCATCGGGCATTCCGGTTGCCGATCCGGCCGCCGAGTGGCTGGTGATCGGCTGGGGAGGGCGCGCATTTTATCTGGAAACGCCGACTTGGGGTGAGCTGAAGCCGATGCCGGTGTTCCGGGCGCTGACCATAGACCAGTCGGTCATGCATGTGGACGTGGCGGGAAGCATCGACGAGACACATTCAGCCATACGCTTCTTCGATCTGCAGCCTGTTGAGTTCCGGAACCTTTCGGACTTCATCCAGGCGAGTTTCGTGAGGGACGGGGGAGAGGTCGTGGTGATCCCCGGTGCCGGCTACGGGGCTTACGACCAGTTCTTCGAGGCCCATGGTCGGTTCAACGCGTTCCTCGGCTGCAATACATGGACAGCTCGGGCACTTCGTTCCGCAGGCATCCGGACCGGATGGTGGAACCCGTTGCCGCAGACGCTTGGAATGTCTTTGGATCTCTTCAATTAACGGGCGACACACACGAACCGGCCAGCGTCGAAGGGCAAGGTGTGACCGGAAAATCGGCTCTCTTGCGAGCGGGAAGTCAGTTGCTGGCGCGGCAGCCCTGCTTTCTGTGAATAGGTGCTCTGCACTGCGACATTTTTTCAAGAAGAATGCTGCACTGCGATGAGATTCACTTTAGAGACGTTCTTATCTGCTCCTGGACGGGGCGAAGTTCATTTTTTCAAGGAGCCAATCATGCTGGGCAAAAAAGTTCCGCAGGTCACTTTCCGCACCCGCGTTCGCGATGAGGCCGTTGGCGGTCCCAACCCTTTCCGCTGGCAGGATGTCACCTCGGACGATTACTTTGCCGGTAAGCGCGTCGTGCTCTTCTCGCTGCCGGGCGCATTTACGCCGACTTGCTCGACCTACCAGCTTCCCGATTTCGAAAAGCTGTTTTCCGATTTCCAGGCTGAAGGCATCGATGCCATTTACTGCATGTCGGTCAATGATGCCTTCGTGATGAATGCATGGGCCAAGAGCCAGAACCTTGAAAACGTCACGGTCATTCCGGACGGTTCGGGCGAATTCACCCGCAAGATGGGAATGCTGGTAGCCAAGGACAATCTCGGCTTTGGCATGCGCTCCTGGCGTTATGGCGCGATCGTTAACGACGGCGTCGTCGAACAGTGGTTCGAAGAAGAAGGCTATTCCGACAATTGCGAGAGCGATCCCTATGGTGCGTCCTCGCCGCAGAACATCCTTGAGAACCTCAAGGCCCTGAAGATCGCTGCCGAATAAGGCGTTTTGCGATCTGCATTTCTTCCAGCCCGGCTCTCGAGCCGGGCTTTTTCATATCCGTCGATAACTCCCCCTTGTGCGCCGCCCCGCCTTTGGCAATGATGGCAAAGATTTTGCAGTTCAACGGGTTATCATCATGCAGCACATCCATTCCTATCGCCCTGCCGGCGAGATTTCCGACCCGCCGATCGACACCGTCAGCCTGCCGCATGATCTGCGTCACTTGCGCCGCAAGCTGCTGCATCTTTCGAATGGCGACATGGTGATGCTCGATCTGAAGGAGGCCGTGCTCTTTCATCATGGCGACCGGCTGGTTCTCGACAATGGTGATACGGTTGAAGTGCAGGCGGCGCCGGAAAAACTGTTCGAAGTCAAAGCGCGCGATACATTGCATCTGATCGAACTCGCCTGGCATCTCGGCAACCGGCATCTTTCAGCCCAGATCGAGGAAGGCCGTATCCTGATCCTGCGCGATCACGTGATCCGCTCCATGCTGCAGGGGCTGGGCGCAAGCGTCGGCGATGTCGAGGAACCGTTCCAGCCGGCTCGCGGCGCCTATCACTCGCATGGTTCCCATGGCGGCCATTCGCATGATCACGGGCACTCCCACGGCCATGACCATTCCCATGATCACGACCATCATCACGACTGATCGCATATCGTGACAGAGCATCAGCGGCCGGGCGATCCGGCGACAGAGGGGACGATTAGCGGAGCGATGGACACGAAGGCCTTGCTGCGGCTGATGGCCTGGCTTTCGCCGGCCTTTCCGATCGGCGGCTTCGCCTGGTCCGGCGGGCTGGAGCGTGCTGTCGAAGATGGGCTGGTCAGAAATGCCCAGGGTCTTGAGGACTGGCTGTCGACCGTGCTTGAGCATGGTTCGCTGTGGAACGATGCCGTGCTGTTCTGCGAAGCCTGGCGCCAGGCCGATAATCAGGGCGCTCTTTCAGAGGCTGCGGCTCTCGGACTCGCGCTGGCGGGTTCGGCCGAGCGCTTCAACGAGACGCTGTCACTAGGCAAGGCTTTCATCGCCGCAGCTTCGGCATGGCCGCACCCGGTCTTCGAACGGCTTCCGGCCAATGTGCCATATCCTGTCGCAGTCGGAGCCGTCGCTGCGGGGCATGACGTTGCCTGTGTGCAAGCGGTTGCCGCATTCCTTCACGCAGCCGTATCGCAGTCCGTATCGGCCGGGATACGTCTGAGCGTTGCCGGTCAGGCGGAAGGTGTTGCGATCACTGCGAGGCTTGAAACCAGAATAGAAGCTCTTTCTTTAAGAGCGGCTTCAAGCGGTCTCGATGATTTGGGTGGCGCGGCCGTTCAGGCCGAAATAGCGTCTCTTCGTCACGAAACGCAGCATTCCCGGCTGTTTCGATCCTGAAACGCCGGAATTGCATCGTCATTGGAGGCGGTTTCGCTCAGGCATCCTGTGCGATGAGAAGGATCTGGTCGTCGATCGCGTCTGCCAGCGACAGGACAACCTCGGTTCTGTCAAACCCATAGGATTCCAGCATTTTCAACATGCTGGAAAGAGCAGCTTCCGCTGCCTTGTGGCAGTCGTGTTGTTTTCCCAATACTTCAGATGTGGACGCAGTCGTTTGATAATCCATTCTGATTTCCCCGTTTTCAGTTCAGGCAAGTCTCAGCATGCGATATTAAATTGCAACTACAATACGTAATATGACGGTCTTATCCGGCCACCACAATTCTAAGGACGTATTTTCTAGAGATATCCAAAGATATACTTAATTCGCAAAATCCGGATGACAATTTATCTTTCCGATGCAGAGAATGCGTGATGTGGGAGGCGTAGCGCGGCGGCCGCGTGATAGCGCAGTTTCCGATTGCGCGGAGCGCCCTGCGGATTATTGTCAAACCATGATACTGAAAGGACATTTCATGAAATCGGCAAACGGTCCCCTTCGTGTCGGCATCGGCGGACCGGTCGGATCCGGCAAGACGCATCTGACGGAAAAACTCTGCAAGGCGATGCGGGACGAATTCTCCGTCGCGGTCGTTACCAACGATATTTACACCAAAGAGGATGCCGATGCGCTGGTGCGTATGCAGGCGCTTTCGTCGGATCGTATCGTGGGCGTCGAGACAGGTGGTTGTCCGCATACGGCGATCCGCGAAGATGCGACGATCAATCTCCAGGCTATTGCGGGTCTCAACGAACGTTTTCCGGATTTGGATGTCGTGTTCATCGAGTCAGGTGGAGACAATCTCGCAGCCACCTTCTCTCCGGATCTGGCGGACATCACGATCTATGTCATCTCCACTTGCCAGGGTGAGGAAATACCGCGCAAAGGCGGGCCTGGCATTACCCGCTCTGATCTGCTGGTGATCAACAAGAAGGATCTGGCGCCTTATGTCGGCGTCGACATGGACGTGATGGACCGGGATGCCAGCCGCATGCGGGAAATGAAGCCTCATGTCTTCACCGACCTGAAGCGCGGCGAGGGGGTCGGCCATATCGTAGAATTCCTGAAGGTTCAGGGCGGGCTTTAACGCCGGCCTACAACCGGAAAAGAAAAAAGGCCGGCGGTCTAATGACCCGCCGGCCTCGCCTGTCGCCGGACACCCCTGTGGCAACAGGCCGCTGCGAAGGCTGCGTCGTCTCGCGCGCCTTCGAGCCTGCAGCAATTCCGCCTTTCCTAGAAACGCGAAACTGCTCAATGTTTTATGTTTTGCGCAATTCCATCAAAACTGGTTCCCACTTTAGATGGAATTGCTTCAGATGTTTTTGAGCGCCTGAACGTCTCCGACCTGGATGATGCGCCCCCTGACTGTCACGCCGACGCGGCGCAAGCTGGAGAAGGCGCGGGAGAGCGCTTCCGGCGCAAGGCCGAGCATGCCGGCAAGCAGGCTCTTCTGGAATGGCAGGCGGATCGAGGCGGAGCCTCCGTCAACCGGGCAGCGGCTGAGGATGTAGTTGGCGACCCGCTGCGGTGCGGTGAAAAGGCGGTCGTTGGCGATGCAATCCATCGTACCGACGAGATGCCGGGATATGGCGGAAATCAGTGCCTTGGCGATTTCTGGATCCTGCTGGGCAAGGTCACGCACGGCCTGCATGTCGAAGCGGGCGAGCGTTGCCGGCTCCGCCGTCTGGGCGTTGCAAAGATAAACGTTGTCGCTGAACAGAAGGTGCTCTGCAAATGTATCGCCAGGGGCGCAGACCATGATGTCGGCTTCGCGACCTTCACGGCTCAGTCGGAAAAGCCTGACGTAACCGTTGAGAACGCAGTAAAAGGCGTCTGCTGTTTCGCCTTCGCGCATCACGAATTTGCGGGCCGGAAGCGTGCTGATCGTCATCATGGACATCAGCCGGACAAGGGCACTGTTGCCCAGCCCCGCCAGAAACGGTGCCTTCATGAGCACTGCCCGGTCTCGATTGCTGAGTTTCAGACTGCTGTTCATCTCGCTATCTCTTCCCTTTTTTGCGAACACCGCCAAATCCTTGAGGAGCAAGATAGCGTGTGAGGCAGAGAGGGATTTGATACTGATCAATCAATCACGCAATTCGGAGCGTTGTCTGACAATCGGACCGGGGAGATTGCCTCCATCAGGGGTCATTCGGCTGCCATAGGTGGCAACCGAAGCACGCGCTGGCCTGCCTGTGCTCCTGAGTGGGAGCCGGAAGATGTTGTTTTTTCATCGTTTTCCAGGCGATTTAGCCGTTCTTCCAACTCCGAAAGGCTGCGACGATTTTGTCGGGTATGGTGGGCAACCTCTTCCGACGACATCAAATCCTCTTCTTCCTTCTTTCCGACGAAGCGGCCGAAGAGCCTGCCGAGCAGGCGCGACAGATCGTCCATGATGAGGAAGAAGGAGGGAACGACGAGAAGCGAGAGCACCGTCGAGACGATGATGCCGCCGATGACGGCGATCGCCATGGGTGCACGGAAGGAGCCGCCTTCGCCGACGCCCATGGCGGATGGCAGCATGCCGGCCGACATGGCGATCGAGGTCATGATGATCGGCCTTGCGCGCTTGCGTCCGGCCTCGACCATGGCGTGAACCCGCTCCAGCCCGTGCCGCTTCATCTCGATGGCAAAATCGACGAGCAGGATGGCGTTCTTCGTCACGATGCCCATCAGCATCAGGATGCCGATAAGGACGGGCATGGAGAGCGCATTCTGTGTTGCGATCAGCGCCACGGCCACGCCGCCGATGGCGAGCGGCAGGGAAAACAGGATGGTGAAGGGCTGGATGACATCCTTGAACAACAGGATCAGTACGACGAGAACAAGCATCAGGCCCATCAGCATCGCATTGCCGAAGCTTTGCGTCATTTCGGCCTGGACCTTGGCGTCCCCGCTTTCCGCCAGGCGCACCGTCGGCGGTAGCTCGGTCTCGTCGACGATCCGCTTGAATTCGGCGGTCGATGTGTCGAGCGCCGTGCCGAAGGGAACGTCGGAGCCGATCGCCACGACGCGGTTGCGGTCATTGCGCTTGATCGAGCTTGGACCTTCCGAATAGTCGATATCGGCAACGCTGTAGAGCGGCACCATCGTGCCGGACGATGTCTTGACCTTGAGATTGCGGATCGACTGCAGGTCGCGGCGCGTGTCGAGCGATGTCTGCACGCGGATCGGGATCTGGCGGCTGTCGAGCGAGATCTTGGCGAGGTTGGCGTCGATATCGCCGATCGTCGCGACGCGTACGGTTTCGGAAATCTGCTGTGGGGTGATGCCGAGGCGTGAGGCTTCGGCCATGCGCGGGCGGATCTGCAGCTCGGGTCGGGGCAGGGCGCCTTCCGACGAGACGTTGACCAGGATCGGCGAGGCTCGCAGCCTGGATTCCAACAGGCTCACGGCATTGTTCAGGTCGTCCTCGTTCGACGAGAGGAAGTTGAACGAAAGCTCGCGTTCGGCCCGATCGTTGACCTTGGAGATGCGCACATCGGGGATCGTACGTACGGCCGCGAAGATATCCTTTTCAACATCCCATTGCGGGCGCGTTCGGCCGTGTTCGGGCAGTTTCGGCAACAGGTCGCCGATCAGCGGGATAGAGCCCAGGCCTTTGTTGACCAGGGTTTTTACCAGCGAATGGTCAATATTCTGCAGGATGATACGGACTGTCGCACGGCGCAGTTCTAGATCGCCCTTGGGCGAGGCGCCGCCCAGCGTGAAGACGCTTTCGACGCCATCTATATCCTTCACCGCATCATAGACGCTGGTCGAGACGGCATCCGTTTCTTCCAGCGTTGCGTTCGGCGGCAGTTCGAGAGACAGGACCACGCGGGAACTGTCATCCGGCGGCAGAAAGCTGCCCGGCACCTTGCTCAGTAGGAACAGCGAACCACCCAGAAATGCAACAGCTGCGACCATGGTTGCGTAACGCCAGTACCATTTGCGGGTCGTGGCGGTGACGACGCGGGTATAGGCCTTCATCAGCCTTCCGTCGTTGTCGTGGTGGTCGTCTTCTCTTCCGTCTTCGGCGCGCATCAGATAGGCGGCCATCAGCGGTGTGATCAGGCGCGCCACCGCGAGCGAGAAGAATACCGAGAAAGCGACGGTCAGGCCGAACTGGATGAAATACTGGCCCGGAATGCCAGGCATGAAGGAAACCGGCACGAAGACCGCGATGATGGTGAAGCTGGTGGCAATGACGGCGAGACCGATTTCGTCGGCCGCCTCGAGCGCCGCCCGATAGGGCGTCTTACCCATCTTGATATGGCGAGCAATATTCTCGATCTCGACGATCGCATCATCGACGAGGATACCAGTTGCTAATGTCAGGGCGAGGAAGGAGACGAGGTTCAGCGAGAACCCCATCATGTGCATGATCCAGAAGGTCGGGATGGCGGACAGCGGGAGGGCGACGGCGGCGATCAGCGTCGCGCGCCAGTTACGAAGGAAAAGGAAAACGACGATGACGGCGAGGATCGAACCTTCCATCAGCGTATGCAGGGCTGCTTCGTAATTGCCGTAGGTGAAATAGACCGAGTCATCGACCATCTCGATCGTGACATCTGGATGCGCATTGCGGATGCCGTCCAGACCTTCGGCAACGGTTTCGGCCACCGACACTTCGCTTGCACCCTTGGCGCGGAAGACGGCGAAGGTGACTGACGGCGTGCCGTTGAAGCGCGAGAAGGATTTCTGCTCCTCATAGGTGTCGGTCACCCGCCCGAGTTCGGAGAGTTTTACGAAGCGGCCATTCGAGAGTGCGATGTTGGTGTCGGCGAGTTGCTGGACATTACGAGCGTCGCCGAGCGTGCGGATCGTCTGCTCGTTGCCGGCGACCTGGCCGCGGCCCGAGCCGAGATCGACATTGGTGCCCTTGATTTGCGTATTCACGTCTGCCGCGGTGATGCCGTAGGCGTCGAGCTTTGCCGGGTTGAGGGCGACGCGCACTTCCCGGTCCGCGCCGCCGTAGCGGTCGATACGACCGATACCGGGTTTTCCCTGAAGGTCGCGGGTGATCGTATCGTCGACGAACCAGGACAGCTCCTCCAGCGTCATGTTGGGTGAGGAGACGGCAAAGGTCTGGATCGCCTGTCCTTCGACATCAACCTTGGAGACGATCGGCTCCTCGATGCCGGCAGGCAGGTCGCTGCGGATCTTGTCGATCTGGTCCTTGGTGTCCTGAACCGCCTCTTCTGTGGGCTTTTCGATGCGGAAGACGACGGTCGTCAGCGACTGGCCGTCGGTCACGGTCGACTGGATCTCATCAATGCCGCTGATCGAGGCGACGGCGTCCTCGATCTCTTTCGTCACCTGCATCTCAAGCTCTGCCGGCGAGGCCCCGCTCTGGGTTACGGTGATGGAGACGACAGGAACGTCGATATTCGGGAAACGGGTGATCGGCAGGGCGAAGAAGGATTGCAGGCCGACATAGAGCAGCAGGCCGAAGGCGAGCAGGGGAGCGATCGGGTTGCGGATAGACCAGGCTGAGAAGTTCATTGCGAAGCCTCCGTGCCCTTGGTCGCTGCCGCTTTTTCCGGAACCGGTGCGATATGATCTCCGTCTCGGACGAAGGCGCCGGCCTTGGCGACGACGACATCGCCGGGCTGCAGGCCGTTCAAGACCTGAATGAAGCCGCCGTCCTGGAAGCCGATGTCGATCTTCACTTGCTTGACGACGCCGTCCTCCACCTTTCGGGCAAAGGAACCTTCGCGGCCTGTCGTTACGGCGGACAGCGGAAGGGCGAGCGTATCTGCCTGATCCACAACGATTGCCGCGCGGCCATACATGCCGGCGCGCGCGCCGCTATCGGAGTCGATCTCGATATGGACGAGGCCGAGCCTGGTTGTCTGGTCGACCGTCGGGGAGACCAGCCGCACACGGCCCTCGATCTCTCGCTGGCCGCCGGCGACGGTCACCAGCGCCTTCTGGCCGAGCTTAACCTTTTGGATGTCGGATTCGGAGATATCGGCAACCAGCTCGATCGCGCCGTCCTTGATGATGGTGAAAAGCGGATCGCCATTGCCGGAGGCGATGGCGCCGATCTTGGCGTTCTTTGCCGAGACGACACCGGCAACGGGCGCCTTTACGCCGGTGCGGGCGAGCTGCAGTTCGACATCGGCAAGCTGGGCGTCAATGACGTGGACATCGGATTCTCCCACCGTCACCGCCTGGCGGGCGGCATTCAGCCGGGCGCGTGCGACGTCGACCTGGGCGTTCGCCTGTTCAAGCTGAGAGACCGTGCTCGTGCCGCTCTCGTTGAGCTTCTTCGTGCGGTCGCGTTGTTTGACTGCGTCATCGAGGTTTGCTTCGGCCTCGATCACCTGAGCCTGGTATTGCGCGACCGATGCTTCGGCCTTGGCCTTGTTTGCCTGATACTGGCTTTTCTGGAGCAGCAACGCATCGTCGTTCAGGGTGGCCAGAACCGCGTTGGCCTCAACCTCGTCGGCGACATCAACATTGATCGTCTTGACGGACAGTCCCTCGACAAGCGGCTGAACGTAGATTTCATCGATCGGTCGGATCGTGCCCGTCGCGATGATGCGATCGGTTAGCGACCGTGTTACCGCCTCGGTCACGATGATCGATGGCAGCTTGGCTTCCGCGGCGGCAGGCTGGCCGGTTTCCTGTGCTGCAAGCGGCGCTGATGCAACTGAGGCGAGCAGCAGAACGATGACGGGGATCGATTTCGACAAGCTATGCGGCATGCGGCAAATCCACTGTTTGAAGGAACGGGCATGCGCCGACCATCGGCATCCCTTCGCCATACTTCCTCCCTGTATGACGCGAGACCAAAGCTGCATCCGACACTTTCTTCCGTTTTGACCGCAAAAAAGTTCGAGGCCGCCCTGGCAGCTACCTTTACGTGTTCGTCTTCAGGCGATCAATCCATGCAGGCAAAGACGGGTTGACACGTCCTGATGGCAAAAAAATGCCCGACTTTGAAGCCGGGCAGGAAGAAGTATCAGAGACATTTGTTGCTGGATTATTTCAGCAACATTTCAACATCACTTTGGGGCAATTCCGGACGCAAAGCCGGTTTCCACGTCTGCCGCAATCGCTCTATTTCAGCGCCGCGCTGGTAATGTCCGCCGTGTAGGCGCCTTCCGGTGCCTTGCTGATGATCTTCTGGTCGGTCAGCGCTTTGACGGTGCGCTCATAGGTCGCCATGTCGAGCTTGCCGTCGCCGATCAGTTTGGCGACTTCGCCCATCATCCGTTTCTGGTGGTTCTCGTCCTGGCCGCCATTGTCCATGACGATCTCGGCGGCTTCATCCGGATTGTCGATGGCGTATTTCCAGCCCTTCATCGAGGCGCGGACGAACTTGACCATGTTCTCCTTGAACTTTTCGTCCTTCAGCTTGGTATCGAGGACATAAAGCCCGTCTTCCAGAAGGTCGTTGCCGAGCGCCGTATAATTGAAGACGACAAGGTCTTCCGCCTTGAAGCCGGCATCGATCGCCTGCCAGTATTCGTTATAAGTCATGACGGAGATACAGTTCGCCTGTTTCTGCACGAGCGGCTGCACGTCAAAGCTCTGTTTCAGCACGGTCACGCCATCGCCGCCGCCTTCGGTCTTCAGGCCCAGCTTGTTCATCCAGGCGAAGAACGGATATTCATTGCCGAAGAACCAGACGCCGAGTGTCTTGCCCTTGAAGTCGGCTTCGGTCTTTACCGGGCCATCCTTGGGGCAGATCAATTCGAGGCCGGACTTCTGGAAAGGCTGGGCGATGTTGACCAGCGGAACGCCCTTTTCACGGGCGACCAGTGCGCCGCCCATCCAGTCGACGATGACATCCGCGCCACCGCCGGCAATCACTTGTTCCGGTGCGATATCCGGCCCACCAGGCTTGATCGTGACGTCGAGGCCTTCTTCTTCGTAGAAGCCCTTGTCCTTGGCGACGAAATAACCGCCGAACTGGCCCTGAGCGACCCATTTCAGCTGCAGCGTCAACTTGTCGGCGGCCATTGCCTGGGCCGCCGAAAGCGCCACGGTGGTTCCGATGGCACCAGCCATCAATGCCTTCATGATCTTTTTCATTGCTGCTACCCTCTCTTTTCCGCGGCGCGATGTTACGCGGGCGGTTCGTTGCGCCTAACCCCCACGGTTAGACGGATGCCAGAATGTCAGTGCCCGCTCTCCCAGCGTGACCACACCATAAAAGATCGATCCGACAAACGCTGCAACCGTGATCTCGGCCCAGACCATGTCGACATTCATGCGACCGATTTCGGTCGAGATGCGGAATCCCATGCCGACGATCGGCGTGCCGAAGAACTCCGCGACGATCGCGCCGATCAACGCCAGCGTCGAATTGATCTTCAGCGCGTTGAAGATGAAAGGCATGGCGGCGGGAAGCCGGAGCTTCGTTAGCGTCTGCCAGTAGTCCGACGCGTAGGATCGCATCAGGTCGCGTTCCATCGAGCCTGCTGCGCTAAGGCCCGCAATCGTATTCACCAGCATGGGGAAGAAGGTCATGACGATGACGACTGCGGCCTTGGACTGCCAGTCGAAGCCGAACCACATGACCATGATCGGCGCGACGCCGATGATCGGCAGGGCGGACATGAGATTGGCGATCGGCAACAGGCCGCGCCGGAAAAAGGCGATGCGGTCGGCAAGGATTGCGACGGCAAAGCCGGATGCGCAGCCGACGACATAACCGAAGATAACGGCCTTGAAGACGGTCTGCTGCATATCTGCCCAGAGTGTCGGGATGGACGAGGCCAGCCGGGCGCCGATGGCGGATGGCGGCGGCAGGATGATGAAGGGGATGCCGAAGCCGCGGGTGACCGCCTCCCAGAGGATGAGAATCCAGGCGCCGAAGATTGCCGGGATGACGAGGCGCAGGAGGCTGTCTATCGCCCTGGAGCGAATCCGGAGTTCGGAAAGGATGCTGACGCAGCGCCAGGCCAGCAGCCAGTTGGCCGCGAGGATGAAGAAAAAAGCCGTAGAGGCCATTCCTTCGTTTCCGGCAAGGCGTGAGATCAGCAGACCAGTGGAGAAATGAGCGCAGACGAGGAGGGTCACTGCGACGAAGACCGGCGGCAGGGGCAGGAGCGAAATGACGGTTGCGCCGATCGTCAGGACGAAGATGGAGAACATCCGGATCGGCTTGTAGGCGATCGGTGCTTCGGCTGAGAGGAGGGGCAAGGTCGCCAGTGCCGCAAGGACAAGGGCGAGTGCCAGCCAGGATTGCCAGGAGCGTTTCAGGATCGTCATTACCCGAGGCTCCTCTCCGGTTTCGCACCCATGGCCCGTTCGACGAGCTTGCCGACCAAGGCCACGATGGCGACCAGAAGGGCGGCAAGCACCGAACCGGCGATCAGTGCTGCCCAGATATCGATCGTCTGGCTGTAATAGGCGCCGGCAAGAAGTTTCGAGCCGATGCCGGCCACAGCGCCGGTCGGCAGTTCGCCGACGATGGCGCCGACAAGGCTGGCGGCGATCGCCACCTTCATCGAGGTAAACAGGAATGGGACAGAGGCCGGCACACGCAGCTTCCAGAAGGTCTGTGCGACACTGGCATTATAGGTGCGCATCAGGTCCAGCTGGATGAGTTCGGGCGAGCGCAGACCCTTCACCATCCCGACCGCGACGGGGAAGAAGGAGAGATAGGTCGAGATCAGCGCCTTGGGCAGAAGCCCGGTAATGTTGACCGCACCGAGAACGACGATGACCATCGGGGCAATGGCGAGGATAGGCACCATTTGCGAGGCGATGATCCACGGCATCAGGCTGCGATCCAGCGCCTTCACATGGACGATGCCGACGGCAATCAGGATGCCAAGAAGTGTGCCCAGCGTAAAGCCGACCGCGGTGGACGAAAGTGTGACCCAGGCATGGTAGACAAGGCTGCGGTTGGAGGTGACCTTTCGCAAAAAGGTGTTTTCGAAGACGTTCGAGGCGACCTGATGCGGAGCCGGCAAGGTCGGCTTCGGTTGCGACATGGTCTTTTCGAGGAATTCGATCGCTGTCGAGGTGACGTTGGCGCGGCGGTCCAGATCGCGCTGGAAGGGCGCGTTCATGAAATAGGCGCCGACATACCAGATGGCGATGATGACAAGCACGATCACCGCCACGGGCATGATCCGGTGCTGGATGAGTTTTTCCCGTCCCATCAGCTTTTCGCTCCGACAGGAAACAGCATCAGCACCATGGCGACGACACCGAGGCCGACGCCGGCAAGCTGGGCGGCGGTAAGACGTTCGCCGAAAATGGCGAAGGCGATGACGTTGATCAGCAACAGTTGCGCAATCGCCGATACCGAGATCGCCAGCCCCAGCCCGCCTTCGCGCATCAGCTTCACCATCATCAGGTTGCCGACACAGTAGAGCGCCAGCGAAAGGAGGAGCAGCGCCATGTTGCTGGAGGCGATATAGGCCCGCGATGCGGTGGCCGCCGCGAGAAAGGTTGCCATGGCGCCCGTGAGCCAGAGGAGGAAGGCGGGGGTCATATCTTACTCCTCATAGCTATGCCCCGCTCTCAGCCCTTCACGCACTCGATGGGCAATCGCCAGGAACTCCGGTGTCTCGCGGATCTCCAGCGGGCGGTCCTTTGGCAGTGTCGAGGTGATCACATCCGTCACCCGGCCGGGGCGGGGGGACATGACGACGATCTTGGTCGATAGGTAGACGGCTTCGGGGATCGAGTGGGTGACGAAACAGATGGTCTTTTCCGTGCGCGCCCAGAGTTTCAGAAGCTGTTCGTTCAGGTGATCGCGGACGATTTCGTCGAGTGCGCCGAAGGGTTCGTCCATCAGGAGGAGATCGGCATCGAAGGCGAGCGCGCGGGCGATCGAGGCGCGTTGCTGCATGCCGCCGGAGAGCTGCCAGGGGTATTTCTTGCCGAAGCCCGCAAGGTTGACGAGGTCGAGCGTGCGTTCGATGCGTTCCTTCCGTTCCGCGGTCGAGTAGTTCATGATCTCCAGCGGCAGCGCGATATTCTTTTCGATCGTGCGCCAGGGATAAAGCGCCGGTGCCTGGAAGACATAGCCGTAGGAACGCGACTTGCGGGCACCTTCCGGCGTCATGCCATTGACGGTGATTTCGCCCGAAGTGGCACTTTCGAGATCGGCGATGACGCGCAGAAACGTGGTCTTGCCGCAGCCGGAGGGGCCGATGAAGGAGACGAAATCGCCTCTCTTCACCTCCAGATCAACATCGGACAGAGCATGGACCGGCCCGTCATTCGTCTCGAAAGTCAGGCCCAGTTTTCTGGCGGAAACGACGGAGAAATTGTTCTCTGCCATGTGACGCTCACACTCCGCTTGCCGGGATCCCCGTTCGTTCGACCTTGCGCGGTGCGGTCAGTTCCTTCCAGGTGGAGAGCGCCTTGCTGACCGCAGGATAGGGCTCGCGGGCGACGAACTGGCCGTGGCCTTCGCGGCTCTTTACCATGCCGTCATCGACCACGACGACACCGCGCGACAGGGTGTAGCGCGGCAGGCCGGTGACTTGCTTGCCTTCGAAGACGTTATAGTCGATCGCCGATTGCTGGGTTTTGGCCGAGATCGTTTTCGACTTCTTAGGGTCGAGCACGACAAGATCGGCATCGGCGCCGACAAGGATCGCGCCTTTTCTCGGATAGAGATTGAGGATTTTGGCAATATTGGTGGAGGTGACGGCGACGAATTCGTTCATGGTGATGCGGCCGGTGGCGACGCCGTAGGTCCAGAGCATCGGGAGACGGTCTTCCAGGCCGCCGGTGCCGTTCGGGATCTTTCTGAAATCGCCGAGGCCATAACGCTTCTGGTCGGTGGTGAAGGCGCAGTGGTCTGTCGCGACGCATTGCAGCGAACCCGACGCGAGGCCGGCCCAGAGACTGTCCTGATGCTGCTTGTTGCGGAAGGGGGGCGACATGACGCGGCGGGCGGAATGATCCCAGTCCTTGTCGAAATATTCGCTTTCATCGAGCGTCAGGTGCTGGATCAGAGGCTCGCCATAAACCCGCATGCCGTTCTGGCGCGCCCGGCGGATCGCTTCATGCGCCTGTTCGCAGGACGTGTGGACGACATAGAGCGGCACGCCCGCCATGTCGGCGATGATGATGGCACGGTTGGTCGCTTCGCCCTCGACAGAAGCGGGGCGCGAATAAGCGTGGGCTTCGGGGCCGTTATTGCCCTCATCCATCAGCTTCTGCTGCATGGCGGCGACGACATCGCCGTTTTCGGCATGGACGAGCGGCAGCGCGCCAAGCTCGGCGCAACGCGAGAACGAGGCAAACATCTCGTCGTCATTGACCATCAGCGAGCCCTTGTAGGCCATGAAATGCTTGAAAGTGTTGATGCCCTTTTCCTGCACGACGGTCTTCATTTCGTTGAAGACCTGCTCGCTCCACCAGGTGACGGCCATGTGGAAGGAATAGTCGCAATGGGCGCGGGTCGCCTTGTTGTCCCAGCGTTTCAGGGCATCGAGCATGGACTGGCCGGGATCGGGAAGACAGAAGTCGACCACCATGGTTGTGCCACCGGCAAGCGCTGCGCGGGTGCCGCTATCGAAATCATCGGCTGAATAGGTACCCATGAAGGGCATTTCGAGGTGAACATGCGGGTCGATGCCGCCCGGCATGACATAGCAGCCGGTGGCGTCGAGCGTTTCGTCCCCCGCGAGGTCCGGGCCGATCTCGACGATCTTGCCGCCTTCGACTTTGATGTCCGCCTTGTAGGTCAGGTCGGCGGTAACGATGGTTCCGTTCTTGATTACTGTGGCCATGGTTGTTCCCCTTATCGTGTGCCGCAGTCAATCTCCCGAGATGTATGATCTCAGGGACTGAACATCTCGGGTGGTGATCGTTTTATTTTCGGTTTCGATGCGAGGAAGGCGCTCATTCGGCAGCCTCCCGCTGTTTGAGATCCTTCATCATGAACAGGCTGTGCGGATTTTCCTCGTAGTCCGCAAACGGGCCGCAGGTTCGGTAACCGAGCGCTTCGTATAGCCGAACGGCCTCGACATTCAGCGGGCCTGTTTCAAGATAAAGCCGGGTGACATTGCGCGCGGTTGCCTGGGCCTCCAGTTCGGCCATGATCTTTCGGCCGATGCCGTGGCCTCGTGCTTCGTCATGGACGAAGATGCGCTTCAGTTCGGCGCTGCCGTCCGCGAACCATTTGATGCCGCCACAGCCGACCGCCTTGCCGTCCAGTCTTGCAACAAGGAAGGCAATGTCGGGCTGGGACAGGGCATCGAGATCGACGGCGAAATTGCCCTCGGGCGGGTAAAGCGAAGCCATATAATCGTCGGAAAGCCCGATCAGGGCTACGACGTCAGGCTGTTTCGGCTGCTCTATGGCAATCGTGACGGTCACTCGATGATCTCCGCCGTCTCCACCACTGCATGGAAGAGCACGTCGCAGCCGGCGGAGGCCCAGTCCTTCGAGATTTCCTCGGCCTCGTTATGCGACAGTCCGTCGACGCAGGGGCAGAAGATCATCGTGGTCGGGGCAAGCTTTGCGGCCCAGCAGGCGTCGTGGCCGGCGCCGGAGATAATGTCCATGTGGCTGTAGCCGAGTTTTTCAGCGGCACCGCGAACACGGCCGACCAGTGTCGGATCAAAAGTGACCGGATCGAAATGGCCGACAGCTTCGACCGAGCAGCCGACGCCGAGGGCTTCGCAGACTTCCGTCGCTGCAGCCTCGATCTTTGCGCGCATGCGGTCGAGCTTTTCCTGGCTCGGCGTGCGCAGGTCGACGGTGAAGACGACCTTGCCGGGGAGGACATTGCGGGAGTTCGGGGTGAAGAAGGCCTGGCCGACGCCGGCGACGGCACCCGGCTGTTCGGCCATGGCGATTTCCTGCACCTTCTCCATGATGCGGCCGAAGGCGAGGCCGGCATTGACGCGCATCGCCATCGGTGTGGAGCCGGTATGGGCTTCCTTGCCGGTGAGGGTAAATTCCAGCCACCAGAGACCCTGACAGTGGGTGACCACGCCGATCTGCTTGTCTTCTGCTTCGAGGATCGGGCCCTGTTCGATATGATACTCGAAATAAGCGTGCATCTTTCTGGCGCCGACTTCCTCATCGCCCAGCCAGCCGATGCGCTTCAGTTCATCACCATAGGTCTTGCCTTCGGGGTCCTTGCGACCATAGGCATAATCGATCGTATGGACGCCGGCGAAAACGCCTGAGGCGAGCATGGCGGGGGCAAAACGCGCGCCTTCCTCGTTTGCCCAGTTGGTGACGACGATCGGATGTTTCGTCTTTATGCCGAGGTCGTTCATCGAGCGGATCACCTCAAGGCCTGCCAAAACGCCGAGCACGCCGTCGAACTTTCCGCCGGTCGGCTGGGTGTCGAGATGGGAGCCGATATAGACGGGCAGGGCGTCGGGATCCGAGCCGGGGCGAGTTGCGAACATGGTGCCCATCTTGTCGACGCCGACCGTCATGCCGGCCGCTTCACACCAGCGCTTGAAAAGGTGGCGGCCTTCGCCATCGGCATCCGTCAAGGTCTGGCGATTGTTGCCGCCGGCAATGCCGGGACCGATCTTCGCCATATCCATCAACATGTCCCAGAGACGGTCGCCGTTGACGCGCAAGTTCTCGCCCGGTGCTGCCACCATTTCAAAATTCCTTATCTGTTTATGCTCTGCCGACCGGCAGCAAATCTGTTCGTTCCCATGGGCCTCGTCCGGCCTTGAAGCCGGAAGATCGGCATTGCGTTTGAGCCGCTTGTCGCCGATAATTTAACCGCTTGGTAAAAGCTTACAATTTCCCCAGCAGCACTCAAGCTGAAAATCGTCTCACTTCAGATGTTTTGAATGATTTGGCGATGGGGAGCCACGATGGCAGCCAAGGGGGCACAATACTGAATGGCCATTTCCAGAGCGGCGAAGACGCAGCGGCGCACGCGCATCCAGGAAGAAAAGGAAGAGCTGATCCTCGAGGCGGCTCTCGACGTGTTTTCGCAGAATGGTTTTCGCGGCTCGACGATCGACCAGATCGCCGAGGCTGCAGGCATGTCCAAACCCAATCTGCTCTATTACTTCCGTACCAAGGAAGCGATCCACAGGCAGCTGATCGACCGGGTTCTGACCACATGGCTGGAGCCGCTCAGAGTGTTTGACGCCGATGGTGACCCGGAAAGCGAAATCCGATCCTATATTCGCCGCAAGCTGGAGATGGCGCGTGACTTTCCACGCGAAAGCCGCCTGTTCGCCAACGAAATCCTGCAGGGCGCGCCGCGGATCGAGGATGAGCTGAAAGGGCCGTTGAAAGCGCTGGTGGACGAAAAGGCCGGTGTCATCCGCACCTGGTCGCGTGCCGGCAAGATCGCCAGATGCGACCCCTATCACCTGATCTTCTCGATCTGGTCGACGACGCAGCATTATGCCGACTTCGATGTGCAGGTAAGGGCGGTGCTGGGCCAGGCGCATTCCGGCGAGGGGCGTTTCGAGGATGCTGCGAGGTTTCTGGAGCAGTTGTTCATGGATGGGTTGCGGGTGCGGTAGTCTGCCATCTCCCTCGCCACCAAAAACGAAAACGCCGGCTTGAAGCCGGCGTTTCCGTTTATCCTTGGGAGGACTTTTATCAGGCAGCAGCCGACTTTGCGGTCGGGACTTCCGAGATCGTCTTCAGAACCTGGGAAGCGATCTGGTAAGGGCAGCCCTGGGAGTTCGGACGACGGTCTTCGAGGTAACCCTTGTAGCCGTTGTTGACGAAGGAATGCGGAACGCGGATCGAAGCGCCACGGTCAGCAACGCCGTAGGAGAACTTGTTCCACGGAGCGGTTTCGTGCTTGCCGGTCAGACGCAGGTGGTTGTCCGGGCCGTAAACGTCGATGTGGTCCTGCAGGTTGGTTTCGAACTGCGCCATGAGGGCTTCGAAATATTCCTTTCCGCCAACTTCGCGCATGTACTTGGTCGAGAAGTTGCAGTGCATGCCCGAGCCGTTCCAGTCGGTGTCGCCGAGCGGCTTGCAATGGAACTCGACGTCGATGCCGTACTGTTCGCAAAGGCGGAGCAGGAGGTAACGAGCCATCCAGATCTGGTCGGCGGCGCGCTTGGAGCCCTTGCCGAAAATCTGGAATTCCCACTGGCCCTTGGCCACTTCGGCGTTGATGCCTTCGTGGTTGATGCCAGCTTCGAGGCACAGGTCGAGGTGCTCTTCAACGATTTCGCGAGCAACCGAGCCGACGTTCTTGTAGCCGACGCCGGTGTAGTACGGGCCCTGCGGAGCCGGGTAACCCTGTTCCGGAAAGCCGAGCGGGCGGCCGTCCTGGTAGAAGAAGTATTCCTGCTCGAAGCCGAACCATGCATCTTCGTCGTCGAGGATGGTTGCGCGGCTGTTGGACGAATGCGGGGTGACGCCGTCCGGCATCATGACTTCGCACATGACCAGAGCACCGTTGGTGCGGGCCGGATCCGGGTAGATCGCGACAGGCTTCAGGACGCAATCCGAGGAGCGGCCTTCGGCCTGCATCGTCGAGGAACCGTCAAAGCCCCAAAGCGGAAGCTGCTCGAGCGTCGGGAAAGAATCGAATTCCTTGATCTGCGTCTTGCCGCGCAGGTTCGGGACGGGAGTGTAGCCGTCCAGCCAGATGTACTCGAGCTTATACTTGGTCATGTTTTGTCTCTCAGGCCGTAGTGTTCATCGTTGAGCCAATCCGAGGATGCCTTTCATAAAGGCCGGCGTCCCGGGCTTGTACAAATGAATGCATGCTGCGTGCCAGTTTGCATTCGGGTGAGCCTGTGGCGATGAAAAAAATGTCACTGCCGCTCAAATGGGCCGTTTTCGACAAGCTGCCTCGTTTGGATTTGCTTAATAAACAAGCCGAATTCGAAGATAGACCCGCCCACCCGGAACTCAGGAGGGTGCGTCGACGTTTATTCGGGTTAACGGCATGCGGCGTTGTGCAAAGTTATTTGACTACAATCTCCGCTGGCGGAAATCATCGGAATGATGTAAAATGCAGCAATTGGATTAAATAATAGGCAGAATATGTGCCTGTCCAATGTGATGCAGTCGTTCAGGAGGCGATAGATGGCAAGCATCCATCGTGAAACAGCAAAAATTTATGAGTTTCCCCTAATGCAGCGGAGACGTCTCGATAACGGGCTGACGGCGCCGGCTTCTTCCAAGGAGGTGATTTTCTCCGTGGTAGATACTTGCTGGTATCACGGCGAGGCCATTCGTGAGGATGAGCACGCGCACGACACGCCAAAACCCTGCTGACCCTAATCTTCAAAGTGTTCGAAGCCACCCGCTCGCGGGTGGCTGATCAGAAGCCGAAGAGCTTCAGTGCGGCATAGCCAAAGGCTGCGATGAAAATCCAGCCAAATGCGCCAAGCGCCAGTGGTCGCCATCCCTCAGCACGCAGTTTGCCGATATTTGCCTGCAGTCCCATTGCGGCAAGCGCCATGGACAGCAGGAAGTTGGTCAGCATCACGATGTGGCGGCTCATATCGACCGGGATGGAAACTGCACTGTTCACCAGCATCATCGCAATAAAGCCCAGGACGAACCACGGCATGGGTGTCGAGACGCGCTGGCCTTCGCCCGTGTCGGAGCCTGCGTCCGAACGCATTGCCAGCGCCAGCGTCATGATCAGCGGCGCGAGCAGGACGACGCGTGCCAGCTTGGAAATCGTGCCGAACTGGCCGGCCACATCACCTGCCTGAAACGATGCCGCGACGACTTGCGCGACTTCGTGGATGGTCGCGCCCGACCACAGGCCATAGGCGCGTTCGTCCAGACCGAGCGGTGCGGCCAGCAGCGGGTAGGCGATCATCGAGATTGACCCGAAAAGGGTGACGCAGGCGACGGCATAAGCGACATGTTCCTGCCTGCCGCGCACGACGGTATTGGCGGCGATGACGGCCGATGCGCCACAGACCGAGGTTCCGGCTGCAATCAGATCCGTCAGTTGACGGTCTACGCCCATCAGCCTGCCGGCCAGGCGCATGGCAAGGAAGGTTGTCACCAGCGTCAGTGTCACCATGATGAGGGCTGAGCCGCCGAGCGACACGATCTGGGCTATCGTGACCTGCAGGCCAAGCAGAATGATGCCTGCTCTCAGGATGCGTTTCAGCGAAAACTGGATGCCGGTTTCGACGATCTGCGGCAGGGCGATTGTATTGCGGATAAGCATGCCGAGGATAATGGAGAGAATGAGCGGACTCAGTGCCATCCAGCCGGTGGCGGACCTGATCGTCAGCGCTACCGCAGCGATCGCTGCCGTCAGCGCCAGGCCGGGCAAAAACGGCTTCAGTCCGGATAGCGATGAGTAAGGACGTTCTGCCCAATCGGAAAACGACATTGATAAAATTCCACAAAATCACGAGATTATCGAATGCCATTCTCCATTTCGCAAAAGAACAAATCCAACTCATAAGTTTTGTGGTATCGTTCGATAAAATCGAATGGTTTACCGATGACGCTGGAACAGTTGAAGATATTTCTCGAGGTTGCGCGGCTGGAACATGTGACGCGTGCAGCGGAAGCGCTCCACCTCACGCAGTCGGCCGTTAGTGCTGCGATCTCGGCGCTGGAAGCCCGTCACGGGGTTATCCTGTTCGACCGGGTAGGGCGGCGTATTGCATTGACGGAAGCGGGCCGGCTTTTCGTTGATGAGGCGCGGGCGGTAATGGAAAGGGCGAGGGCGGCTGAGTTGGCACTCGCTGATCTCGGTGGCTCGGCTTCCGGCGTTCTTCGTGTCCATGCGAGCCAGACGGTGGCGAGCTATTGGCTTCCCTCCCGGCTGGTTGCCTATCATGAGCGTTTTCCGCGCGTCGACCTGCGGCTGATCGTCGGCAATACGCAGAGTGCCGTTGAGGCGGTAGTGACTGGTGAGGCGGATCTTGCCGTGGTCGAGGGGGAGGTCGTGGTTCCTGACCTGCAGCGCTCGACCGTGGCGGAGGATCGACTTGTGCTCGTCGTCGGCCGTCGCCATGGCTGGGCGGACGGGCGCAAACTTGTGGCGAGTGATCTTCTGGAAACCAACTGGATCATGCGCGAGGCGGGATCGGGAACGAGGGCCGCCTTCGAGAGCCAGCTTTCGAGCCTCGGTCTCGATCCGCAGGCGCTTTCCGTCGTGCTCGAAATGCCGTCAAACGAGGCGGCGATGGCGGCGGTGGAGGCGGGGCTTTCTGCGACCGTGCTCTCCAGTCGCGCAACGCAGTTTCACTCGATGGCCGGGCGGCTGCATGTGGTGGATTTTCCCATGCCGCTGCGGCGATTTTCAGCCGCCTATCATTCCGAGCGCCATGTGACGCGCGCTCTGCGTTCGATGCTGGATCTTCTCGATGAGGATTTTGGAGGCGAGGGACTGGCAGGCGTCGCCGGTACCGGATGATAAAAAATGGCCCCGTCCTTAAAAAAGACGAGGCCATGCAATGTCGGTGGTCTCGGTGGATCTTGCTCAGATCATCGGCTTGCCGACCGGCAGCACGTCACGGCCGAAGGCGTCCTTGTAGATCTGGTGCGCCATGACATAGAGCGCCAGGGCGCCGCAGACCATCAGTTCGTAACCGGCGATGACGTTGAATACATGCGGTCCGAAATGGCCGATGACAAGTAGCACAAAGCCGATGAACAGGGTTATGAAGACCAGACCGAGGCCGGTGCTGGCGCGCATCGCGCCGGGGGTCATGATGGCGGTATAGATTGCCCAGATGACGAGGAACCAGCCGAGATCGGTTTCGCTGACTGCGAAGAGGCCCATCGCATTGCCGATCTGGATCAGGCAAAGGGCGATCCAGAAGCAGCCATAGGCAGTGAAAGCGCTATAGCCGAAATTGTTGCCGATCTTGCCTTCGTGCAGGCCGGCGATCAGCTGGGCGAGGCCACCGAAGATCAGGCCCATCCAGATGACCGGTCCGAGCGAGGCCCAGCCGACATTGTGGAACTGCAGGACGATAGTGGTCATGCCGAAACCGGCGAGGCCGACAACGGCGGGGTTGCCGTGGCCGCCATGGGAGGCCGCGTGTTCGGTTGGTGTTGCGATGCTGGTGGAGGACGGAGGGACGTTCGCGTTCATACTTGATCCATGGTTGGGGTGGCTGTGTTCAACATGCTGCAACCCTCCTCATGTGTGCAGCGCGCATTAGGGTGCGCTGACTAGCGCGGCATTTGCCGGGTGAGAGTGATCTCGATCAAGTGCGGCGGTTGGTCTCATCTCTGAGTTGCGTTTTGCCAATGTTCGGTCGAGGTTACGCCTGGGCGATGGCTTGGGGGGGCTCGCTCCAACGAAAAAAAGCCCGGCAATGCCGGGCTTTCTTGGTTCTGGTATCTGCTGCGATCAGGCCGCGTAGCGCATGCCGCGAGCAGGGGCGGCTTCGGCGCCGCCGAGCTTGAAGCTCGACAGAATCTGCTGCAGCTGGCGGCTTTCCTCTGCGAGCGTTTCGCTGGCTGCGGTGGTCTCTTCGACCATGGCAGCGTTCTTCTGGGTCATCTGGTCCATGTGGTTGACCGAGGAATTGATCTCGGCCAGCGCCGTTGCCTGTTCGCGGGCGGCGGTGGCGATCGATTCCACGTGCTCGTTGACCTTGTTGACGAGGCCTTCGATCTCGAGCAGGGCGTCGCCTGTCGAGCGGACGAGCGATACGCCGCCTTCGACTTCGGCTGCAGACGCGCTGATCAGTGTCTTGATCTCCTTGGCGGCGTTTGCGGAGCGCTGTGCCAGTTCACGGACTTCCTGGGCGACGACAGCAAAGCCACGGCCGGCTTCACCGGCACGGGCAGCTTCGACGCCGGCGTTGAGCGCAAGCAGGTTGGTCTGGAAGGCGATCTCGTCGATCACGCCGATGATCTGGCTGATCTTGCTGGAGCTATCTTCGATACGGCCCATGGCGGTGACGGCCGAGCGGACGATGTCGCCGGACTTCGTGGCGCTCTGCTTGGTGGCGTGAACCATGTCGCGGGCTTCGGTTGCACGCGAGGAGGCAGCGCGGACGGTTGCCGTGATCTCGTCGAGAGCGGCTGCGGTCTCTTCAAGCGCGGCTGCCTGCTGTTCCGTACGCTTCGACAGATCGTTGGCGGCGGAGGACAGCTCGGCGGAGTTGTTGTTGATCGTGCCGGCTGCGCCGCGGACATTGTTCATCGTGCCACGCAGGCGCACCATCGTGTTGTTGACGTTGGTCTGCAGTTCGGCGAACGCGCCCTGGAACTGGCCGTTCATGCTCTGCGTCAGGTCGGCATCGGCGAGTGCCGCGATAACACGGCGGACTTCGGTGGTTGCGGCGTCGACGCTTCCGACCAGCTCATTGACGCCCGAGGCGAAGCGGTTGAGGTCTTCGTTCTGGTAGTCCTTGGAGATGCGGCCTGAGAAATCGCCGGCGACGGCGGAGGCAACGACGGTGGAAATGCTCGACTGCAGGTCGCTGCTGTTGCGATGCAGGGCGGCTTCCTGGGCCTTGAGTTCGTTCATGGCGAGCGCATTGGTGCGGAAGACTTCGACCGCGCGGGCCATCTCGCCGATCTCGTCCTTGCGGGCGGCATCGATCTTGAGGTTGTCGAGTTCGCCGTTGGCGAGGCGGGTCATGGCCTGGGTCAGCGAACGGATCGGGCTGACGATGCCGCGGGTCGCAACCATCAGGCTGATTGCAGCGCCGATGATGATGAAGATAACAGCGGAGGCCGCCGAGATCAGAATGGCAGTGGTCGAGGAAGCGACGGCGGCTTCACGAGCGCCAGCCAGCGACTTGCCGGAATAGGTGCTGTAGACCTTAACCGTATCGGTGACGACCTTCTGGCCATCAAGCGCGGTCTTCAAGGCCGAGGAGATCGCTGCCGTGTCGGCCGGATTTTTCTCGGCCGTGTCGACCATGATGCGGATCATACCGAAATAGCTGTCGAGTGCGCCGCGGATCGCCTTGAGCTGATCCTTTTCGGAAGTATCGGCCGTGGATTCGATCTTCGGCAGGCGGGCGAGCATTTCGGAAGAGCGCTTGTCCGTTTCGGCGCGGAAATCCTTCGCCTTGTCCGGCGCCGCGGCCAACTGGTAGGTCATGCGGCTGATGGCGATGATATCGACGCGAAGGTCCATCGCCTCGCGGGCGACTTCCTCGCGGGCGCCCACAGAAATCATTGCCTTCTGCAGGCCGATAAGACCGGAAGCCGCAATGCCCGCAATAATCAGGGAAGAAAGGCCCATCACGACGGTGACTAGACCGAGTTTCTTCGAAATAGCCATATCTCGAAATGCCATAATGCACACCACTTAGTTTGCCCAACACATCAGCTCGCTGCCGTCTTACGAGACGTGTCAGGATGCCGCGCTAAAATATTGTCAGGGTTGAACTAATTGTGAGTTAAAATACTCTGGTGCTGCATTATTTGCTTCCATGGCCAACCACGCTGTTGTGGTTACTCGTGAGCAAAACATCGAATTTTGGGCAATTGCTCGTAAAAGATGTGACTAAAATTCATTGTTTGCCCGACACTTCATCTTCTGCGGGTGCGACGGACTGGATGATTTGTTGCAGTGCAGCATAAGGTTGATTTTTTTATTGAGTGCGCCGGGATTCTGCTCGGTCTTCCTGCTTTTTGTCAAAAACCGGCTGCGGGCACTGCAACTCCGCAGCCGTTCCTTCCTCGTCAGGCCGCTGTAGCGGCATCGTAGGCGAAGCCTTCATCGGCCCAACCGGTCATGCCGCCGATCATCACCTTGACGGAAAGACCAAGGCGGGAGAGGCGCAGCGCAGCCTTGTCGGCGCCGTTGCAATGAGGTCCGGCGCAATAGACGACAAACAACGTATCCGCCGGCCATTGCGACATTTTATGTGCGGTCATCTTGCCGTGGGGCAGGTTGAGTGCGCCGGGGACATGAGCCTGTGCAAAGAGCGCAGGAGAACGCACATCGAGCAGGACGAAATCGACCATGCCCGAGGCAAAGGAGGCATGCACGTCCCAACAGTCCGCTTCGAAGGCGAGCTTACGAGCAAAATGTTCGGCGGCATCCTGTGAGGTGGCGGCTGGAAAATTCGAGACAGGGCTTGGCACGAGGCGATCCTTTCCTAGTGTTGCTGGAGGCTTTGTTGCGGGTGATCATGCCTGATGATAGGGATGGTCGAAATTGGCCAACATGACTTGCAGCGTAAATATCATGCCAAAGATCGCTACTCACCGAACAAAAGGTCCGCATGTCGTCACCCTTGTCTATGACGGGCTCTGCACCTTCGAATTCGGCATCGCCTATGAGGTTTTCGGTCTGGCACGACCGGAAATGGGGGAGGGCTGGTATCGGTTCTCAGTCGCCGGCGTGGAGCAGGGGCCGCTGCGGGCCGCTGGCGGCTTGACCGTTTCCGTCGACGCCGGGCTGGAGGTTCTGGCGGAGGCCGACCTCATCATCGTTCCGGGCTGGCGCGGGATCGGCGGGCCGGTGCCGGCTCCGTTGATCGAGGCGATGCAGGCAGCATACCAGCGTGGCGCACGGGTCATGTCGCTCTGTTCGGGTGTTGCGGTTCTGGCTGCTGCTGGTCTGCTATCCGGACGGCGGGCGACAACGCATTGGCGTTATGTGGAGGCCATTGCCGAGGCTTATCCGGATGCCGCCTTCGATGCGGATGTACTCTATATGGATGAGGGCAATACGCTGACGGCTGCGGGAAGTGCTGCCGGTATCGATCTCTGCCTGCATGTGGTGCGTGGCGATTTCGGCGCCGAGGCGGCCAATAGCGTTGCCCGGAGGCTCGTCGTTCCGCCGCATCGCGAAGGAGGACAAGCGCAGTTCATCGCCTCGCCGGTGCCGCAGGAGAGAGAAGGTCTCAGGCTTGGGCCGTTGATCGATTGGATGCGCGAGCGGCTTTTCGAAGAGCAGCCGATCCGCATGCTGGCGGAGCGGGCCGGTATGAGCATGCGCACGTTCCAGCGCCGTTTCGAGGCGGCGACCGGCGACAGCGTGGGAGAGTGGCTGGTGAAAGAGCGCGTCAGGCTGGCGCGCGAGTTACTCGAAAAACGGGTTTCATCCTCGCTGGACGATATCGCAATCGCCTGCGGTTTCGGCACACAGGCAACCTTGCGTCATCATTTCCGCAAGCGACTGGGCACAAGCCCGGCGGCTTACAGGAAGACATTCGGGCAATAGAAGGTCGGCCGAATTTAGGGCGGCCGACTTTCTTCTCCAATCCTATTCCGCTGCCTGTCGCGCCATCGGGTTGTTGGGGTGGCTTGTCCAGTTGGCGTAGTTGGGATCGACCGGGCGGCCGGTGCGTTTGTCGAGGGTGCCGGCGGGGAGGGCTTCCATGGTGATGCAGTTTTCCACCGGACAGACGTTGACGCAAAGATTGCAGCCGACGCAATCCTCTTCCTTCACCTCGAAATGCCGCTTTCCGTCGACCATTGCGGTGATCGCCTGGTGGGACGTATCCTCGCAGGCGATGTGACAGCGGCCGCATTTGATGCAGGCGTCCTGATCGATATGGGCCTTGGCGATGTAGTTGAGGTTGAGATACTGCCAGTCGGTGACATTCTGCACCGCGCGGCCGGTGATGTCGTCCAGGGTTTGATGGCCCTTCGTGTCCATCCAGTTGGACAGGCCGGTGATCATTTCCTCGACGATCTTGAAGCCGTAGGTCATGGCGGCGGTGCAGACCTGCACGTTGCCGGCACCGAGTGCCAGGAATTCGGCTGCATCACGCCATGTCGTCACCCCGCCGATGCCGGAAATGGGCAGGCCATAGGTTTCCGGATCTCGAGCGATCTCGGCCACCATGTTGAGCGCGATCGGCTTGACCGCCGGACCGCAATAGCCGCCATGCGATCCCTTGCCGTTGATCGACGGGTTGGGCGAGAAGCTGTCGAGATCGACGGAGACGATCGAGGAGATGGTGTTGATCAGCGATACGGCATCGGTGCCGCCGCGTTTGGCGGCGCGGGCTGGGTGCCGGATGTCGGTGATGTTGGGCGTCAGCTTGGTGATGACCGGCATGCGGGTATATTGCTTGCACCAGCGTACCACCATTTCGATATATTCCGGCACCTGACCGACGGCGGAGCCCATGCCGCGTTCGGACATGCCGTGCGGACAGCCGAAGTTCAGTTCGATGCCGTCGACTTCCGTCTCTTCCACCAGCGGCAGGATCGCCTTCCAGGCCTCTTCCTCGCAAGGGACCATGATCGAGGCGACGATTGCCCTATCCGGCCAGTTCTTCTTCACCTGCTTCATCTCGATGAGATTGGTGTAGAGGTCGCGGTCGGTGATCAGTTCGATATTGTTCAGGCCGAGAAGCCTGCGGTCGGCGCCCCAGATCGCGCCGTAGCGCGGGCCGTTGACGTTGACGACCGGAGGCCCCTGTTCGCCCAGCGTCTTCCAGACGACGCCGCCCCAGCCGGCCTTGAAGGCGCGCTCGACATTGTAGGCCTTGTCGGTCGGCGGTGCCGAGGCGAGCCAGAACGGGTTGGGGGATTTGATGCCGATGAAATTGTTGCGGATATCAGCCATGGTTCAACTCTCCCCTCAGGCCACTGCACTGGCCGGTTGAGAACCGGCGGCAAGCATGCTGTTGATGCTTTCGGCGGCGTCGCGCCCTTGAGCGACGGCCGAGACGGTGAGGTCTTCGCCGTGGCCGATACAGTCGCCGCCGGCCCAGACGTTTTCAATCGATGTGCGGCCCTGAACGTCAACGACAATCTTGCCTTTCTCGAACTGCAGGGCGCCGAGGCCGGTGGCTGAGAAGGTCTGGCCGATGGCCTTGAAGATCTGGTCGGCGGCGATGATGCCGGTCTCGCCGGTGCCGGCAAGCTTGCCGTCAGCCATCGCGGTATATTCTACCTCGATGCCGGCGACCTTTCCGTCCTTGCCGATGATCGATTTCGGCGCCAGCCAGTGGCGGATGATGACGCCTTTCGAGGCCGCGAGATCCTGTTCGTATTCCGAGGCGTTCATGTTTTCCTTGCCGCGGCGATAACAGATCGTCACTTCCTCCGCGCCAAGCAGCTTTGCCTGGATCGCTGCATCGATGGCGGTCATGCCGCCACCGAGCACGACGACACGGCGTCCGACCGGGATCGTTGCCTTGTCTTCAGCCTGACGAAGCGCTGCAATGAAATCGACCGCATCTTCCACACCGGACAGGTCTTCACCCTCAATGCCGAGGCCGTTGACGCCGGACAGGCCCATGCCGAGGAAGACGGCATCATATTCCGTGCTGAGGTCGGACAGCGAGTAATCGCGGCCGAGAGCCCTGCCGTGTTCGATGGTGATGCCGCCGATGGCGGTGACATAATCGACTTCGCGCTGGGCGAAATCATCGACCGCCTTGTAGGTGGCAATGCCGTATTCGTTGAGGCCGCCGGACTTTTCACGAGCTTCGAGAATTATCACCTCGTGGCC
Source organism: Aliirhizobium wenxiniae (assembly GCF_014201355.1). Classification (GTDB taxonomy): domain Bacteria; phylum Pseudomonadota; class Alphaproteobacteria; order Rhizobiales; family Rhizobiaceae; genus Neorhizobium; species Neorhizobium wenxiniae. Next base: position 1,048,068 of record NZ_JACHEG010000001.1, on the reverse strand, counting down.
GTTGACCGCCAGACGATGTGCCGCGGCAAGGCCTGCGGGACCTGCGCCGACCACCGCGATCTTCTTGCCGCTCGGGGCCTTGCGCTCGAAGAACTGCCGTCCTGTCTCCATGGCGATGTCGGTTGCGTAACGTTGCAGCCTGCCGATCTCGACCGGACGGTCCTCGGCCGTGTTGCGGACGCAAACGTCCTCGCACAGCGTTTCGGTGGGACAGACGCGGGCACACATGCCGCCGAGAATATTCTGGGCGAAGATGGTCTGTGCAGATCCGAGCGGGTTGCCAGTCGATATCTGCCGGATGAAAAGCGGGATATCGATGGCGGTGGGACAGGCCGTCATGCACGGCGCGTCGTAACAGAAGTAACAGCGGTCTGCTGCCACCAGCGCCTCATGCTTGTCGAGGCGTGGGTGAAGGTCGGAAAAATTCGATACGTATTCGTTGGTCGAGAGCCTGCCGGCCTCGATCCCGCTTCCCAGTCGCTCCATCCGAGTTCCCTCATTATATGGTTATGGACAACTATTGGGCAGATCGTAACACGGCTCAAAATTTTATCAAACGGTAAAATTTTTGCCGGCAAGCTTGCCGATGATGCACCATGCGGCGGATCGCGGGGGTGTCCGGTTCCGACGATCGTGACCTGTATCAATAGCCGGAACCCGCGGCGGCCCTAAATACCATTCCGTAGATCAAAGCAATTGGAGTGACGAAATGGTTGAAACGTTCAGAGCGATGGTCATCGACACTGTCGACGGCAAGCCGGCCGCGGGCTTTCGGGAGGTTTCCCTCAAAGACTTGCCCGACAACGATGTCCTCGTCGAGATCGCCTACTCGACGCTGAACTACAAGGACGGGCTGGCAATCACCGGCAAAGGCCGTATTGCCCGCCGCACGCCGCTGATCGCCGGTATCGATATTTCCGGCACGGTCGTCGAGTCACGGTCGGCAGAATGGAAGCCGGGCGACAAGGTGATCGTGAACGGTTGGGGCCTTTCGGAAACCGAACCGGGCGCATATGGGCGCTATCAGCGGGTGAAGGCCGAATGGCTGATCCCGCTACCGGATGCATTTTCCCTGCAGCAGGCGATGGCGATCGGCACCGCGGGCTACACGTCGGCGCTTTGCGTCGATGCGCTTGAAAAATGGGGCGCGATCAAGCCGGGTGAGGGCGAGGTGCTGGTGACCGGTGCTGCCGGTGGCGTCGGATCGGTGGCGATCGCGCTGCTTTCCGCCCGCGGCTACAAGGTCACCGCCTCGACGGGTCGGCCCGAAACCCATCCTTATCTTGAATCGCTCGGTGCGACGAATTTCATCGATCGCGCCGAGTTGCAGCAGAAGGGCGGACCACTGCAGAAGGAACGCTGGACTGGCGGCGTCGACAGCGTCGGCTCGACGACGCTTGCCAATGCGCTGGCGCAGACCGCGCGGGGCGGGGCGATCGCCGCCTGTGGTCTGGCGGGCGGTGCGGATCTTCCGGGGACCGTTCTGCCGCATATCCTGCGCAGCGTTGCCCTGATCGGGGTGGACTCGGTCATGGCGCCGAAGGAGCAGCGTCTTTCGGCATGGAGCAGGCTGGCGCGTGACCTCGACAAGACCAAGCTCGACGCCATCACGACTGTCGAGCCGATGTCGAAACTGCCGGAACTTGCGCAGGCCATCATCGACGGCCAGATCAGAGGCCGTGTCGTCATCGACGTCACCGCCTGAGGGGGCTCGGCGTCTCTGTCTTTGCGGTCCTTCGCTGGACTGTGAGGCTATGATTCAAGGGTAATCGGCCGCCTGCCATGCGGGCGGCCTTGCCGCGGGAGCGCAAGTCATAAGGCTTGCGGTTGCCCGCATCGGGACAGGTGTCTCTGCCTCCCGTTTTCCGTCAAGCCACCGGCTTGTCGACAGTTTCCAGCCCTCCGATAAGCATTTTCACTATTCACGACGGCCTCCCATCGCGGGCGGACTTACTCTTTTGCGAATGTGCCAAGTATCTGAAATACCCCTTAAATCTGATAATTGAACGTGTTTTCCCAGTTCGGTACGGTGTTAAGATTGTTTTAACCATTTCCGGGTCGCCATAATGTTGGAGAACAGCAAGCCTCGCCATTATCTTGCGCAGTTCTATGGGGCGAACGACAATCCGCACGTCCGATATCGCAGGACTAACATTGTCGCGCGTGCCGTTTATCCGAATGGCGGAGTGAAGTCCTTTTCCAGCCTGCAGGTCCGGATTGTCGGGATATGCGAGACCGGTGCTCTCATTCAGACCGGGGCGGTGGAGTTTCTGCCAGACCACTTCTATCTCTGTCTTGGCGAGAACGAGGTCATCTTCACCTGTGCCAAGCGGAACGTAATGAAAGATAAGATGGTCCTCGTGTTTTCGCAGGCTGAAGACACATTTTTTATCAATTCCCTGGCCAAGGGCGGACTACCTTTGACGACGCTGAAGCGGATGCGCGCTTCCACAGTTGTACGGACACGTACGATGCGCAGCGGGCATTCGTAATCGGTTTCGTGACCACCTGTCGTGTTTGCGTCTTTATGATCCGTCAACTGTGGAAGTTAACGACTCGTTAAGGACGGCTGCCTGTCCGGGGCGAATGCGGGTGTCGCAGCGTTTATTTTTGAGTGAGTCGCGCCCCGCACATTTCAGAAGGTGACCATTATGATTGACGACATTGCCGCCAAGCCGTCTCCGGTATTTCCAGAATTTCCGATGTCGGAGGAAAGCTCCGTGCAGCCAGTTCCTTCTCGCGCCCGTCTTGGCGAAATTCCCGTTGAAGTTCAGGTTGTCATCGGTAGGGCGAAGGTTTCTGTCGCTCAATTGGCAGCAGCCAAGCAGGGATCATGGTTCAGGCTCGACAAACGCTTTGGTGAGCCTGTCGAGATTCAGGTGAACGGAAAGACGATCGGCCATGGCGAAATCGTGTCCGACGACCGCGACAATTTTGTCGGTATCCGCATGACGTCGGTCGAGAACCGCCTCTAAGAGACGTTGAAGGGGCGATCTGCGGCTGCTTCCAATGCCGTTCAGATGGCCGAATAAATATGAGTATGATCCTCACGTTTAATCTTTACTCTGATAGTCAACTTATCTAAGGTGCCGCTCACCGAAGGTTCCCGAGACGAGAATCGATCAGGCGAGGCGTGATGGCGAAGAAGCAGAAACGGAAGAATGGCGGCGCAAGCGAGGCGGCACCTGCACCCCAGCAGGCGAAACCGGATCGTGATGCGATCGATGTCCGCAGCTTCCTTTATGTAGGTGGCCGTGACTGCCAGGTCGCTCATCTGCGTGCAATTGCGACTCGTCACGGGGCTGAACTGATCCATCATGACGGTGGCCTGCGTGAGGCAGTCTCCCGTATCGATACCGTCCTTCCCTCTGTCGACTGCGTTTTCTGCCCCATCGACTGTATCAGCCACGATGCGTGTCTGAGGGTGAAGACGGGCTGCAAGAAGTTCGGCGTCGCCTTCGTCCCGCTGCGTAATGGCTCTAAATCGAGCCTTGAACGTGCGCTCCAGACGATGAAGGATAAAAGTGATGAAAGACGAGCGTCCTGATCCCAGCCTGTTTATCGGCCTGCACAAATTGGCTGAGCAGAATGGGGAGGGACTGGTGCCGGAACTTTACGAGATTCTGGCGAGCCGTAGTCGGGACGAGCGAGGCGACGGTAATGTCGTCCGTTTTCCCGCCCATGCCACTATAAGCCCCGCGACCGTACCTTCCTGGGAGGCGGGTAAAGTGCTGTTGTTCCGCCGGTAAAGCCGGCAGACGACATGAATGGTCAGGCGCGGCGGCCAAGAAAGGCGCCCGCCGCGACCAATAGCCATCCGAGCATCATCAGCGAGCCGCCTGCCGGTGCCGCAAATGGAAAAAGCCTGTCTCCGAGATAATGCCGCGACACGAGATCGCCGGCAAAAAGGATTGTCCCCAGACCAAGGGCGAGGGCAGAAAGCGTGGCTGTCCTGAATGTTGCGTGACCAAGATAAAGCGCCAGCAGAACCGGTGCGTGGGCAAGGCACATGGTGGAGGCATTGCCAAGGAACTGCGTGTCGCCGCCATGGCTTGCTGCGGCCGCGAGCGCCACGCCGGACAGACCCATCAAGCCGCTGACGAAGAGAAACAACGGGCGCAGTTTCGCTAAATTTTCCAAGAGCCTATTCCCTGTTCTGCATGTGATGGCCAAGGCGCTCGATCGGCGGCCAGATGATGTCGCGTAGTTTCGGATTTTCAATGGTTTCGTCCAGCGCGCGGCTGAAGCATAAAAGCCATTCGTCGCGTTCGGCCGGCCCTATTGCTGCGCCGAAGTGGCGGGAACGCAGTCGCGGATGGCCATATTTTTCGACATAGACGGGCGGGCCGCCGAGATAGCCCGTCAGGTATTCATAAAGTTTCGCTTCGCTGTCTTGGAGATTCTCTGGATGGATAGCACGGCAATTGCGTGCCTCGGGTAAGGTGTCCATCAAATCGTAAAAACGCTTCACCAACGCTTTTACTGCCGCATCGCCGCCGATCGCTTCATAAAGAGTGATGGTCCCGTCCGTCATCATGCCCATCCCGCATTATCCTCATGCGGTGTTAACCGGCGCGAGAGGGGCGGGCAAGTAGATTGACCGTATCGCTTACATGCGAGAGCGGACGCCCAGGAATGAACGCAACGCTATCGGGTCATTCCGGCCCGGAATCGGTGTCCTTGCTGTCCTTTGCGGGCAGCGACCCCGTGCCCGGTGTCTTGTCGTGGTCCGTCAGGCGATCCTTGGCGTGAGGCCCGGCTGCCGGATGGCGTCCGGTCCCTGCGTAGGCACTGCCACGTTCAACTGCTTCGCGCGCGTCTCTGTCTTCTGCCATTGTAGCCTCCATCTCTTGTTAGGAGGAAAACGACCGCTGCGACGGTCTGTTCCGCAAGGTAAAAACGTTGTCGCGCAGATGAAGTAATTAGTAGCCGTGGCCGATGGTGATCGGCGTGATCCGGCGGCTGTAGATATCGAGGCTACCATCTTCCAGGACGCGGTAACGCTCTTCGACGCGGTTTCCGAAGCCGTTTAAAAACTCGTGAGTGAAAGTATAGCCGACGGGCATGTTTCCAAGCCGAGCTTTCGATTTTCCGCCATACGTGAGGCTGCCGGCGATAGGTGCTATGCCGGGTCCATAATCTATCGCACGAAATTCGGGGTTGCCCGTGGAGTTGCAGGCAGTCAGCACTACTGTCGCAAGAACCATTACAAGCAATTGTTTCATTGAACAGCTTCCTTCTCTGGGTGCGGCTTTTGCGATGAACAGAAACCCGTAATAAGGGATTTAGTTCAAGCCGAAGGACAAAGGAAGACAGTTGCCTGTGTGGAGGGGTGAGGCTGGAAGCGCAACCGAGTGGTGTCCTGACTGGAGGTCGAGAATAAACCGGCGGTTCCGGTTGCGCTTCCAAAGCAAGGAGCTGTGAAAGGTGGTTCTTTTCACAGCGTCAACATCAACGGAGAATTCGACGCTACCATTGACCGGGTAAGAATTTCGAACTCTTCGACAAAATCCTTATAGCGAATGTTTGTCTCCGGATTATCCCTGACAAAAGCCAGAATGGTATCGGTTTGTCGCATTCGAAGTGTCTGCGACGTGCCGTTACAAAAATCCTGATGCGTGGCGATCTGGCATCGGATAAATCGCTACCATGGCAAGCTCTCCTAATATCCTGATTGTCGACGACCACGCCCAGACCCGTGATGCCCTGAGGCTCTACCTGGAGAAGGTAGGCATGCGGGCGGTTGCGGTCGACAGTGGCAAGGAGATGGACAGGGTCCTGACGTCCGGAGGGTTCGATCTGATCATTCTCGATGTCATGTTGCCGGGCGAGGACGGATTGGCGATCTGCCATCGGCTCAGAGCCACAAGCAAGATTCCGATCCTGATGCTAAGCGCGCTCAATGAGGAGACGGACCGTATCATCGGCCTTGAGCTCGGGGCGGACGACTATCTCGCCAAACCTTTCAATCCGCGCGAAGTTGTGGCGCGCATCAAGGCGATCCTGAGGCGTTACGAGCCGTCGGCGCCTTCGCTAGGCGGGGAGCATGGCGGTCAGGTGCTCCGTTTCGGTAACTGGTCCCTTCAGATTGATCGTCGCTGCCTCTTCGATGAGGATGGTGTGGAGACACCGCTCACCGTTGCCGACTTTCAGTTGCTTATGGCGTTTCTCGAGCGACCAAGGGTCATCCTGTCACGGGAGAGGTTGCTCGAGCTGACCTCGGCGCGCAGCGCAGGCCCGTTCGATCGCGCCATCGACAATCAGGTCAGCCGATTGCGGCGAAAGATCGAACAGAGTAAGGATCGCCCCGAACTCATTATCACCGTGCGCGGAGGCGGCTACTGCCTCGTTGCGGATGTGACCAAGGTCTGAGACATGAAAATCGGCGTTCCCCAAAGCGTTCGAGGACAACTTATCCTGCTGCTCCTTGGCTGTCTGCTTGCGGCGCAGATACTCAGCATTTCCTATTTCATGCATGACAAGAACAAGCAGATTCTTGGTTATCGGGCTTTCGATGCAGTCGAGCGATTGCTCAGTACCGCGAAATTGCTGAGGACCCTGCCTGCAGCTGACGATGAAGCGATCATCAAAACCCCCTCAGAATGGGGCATGCAGTTTACGATTACCGATGCGGCTCCGCAGGTGCGTGATGAGCTGCTGCCTTCTGATGACATCGCAATCTTCCTCAAGAACAAATTCGGTGTAACCGTCGGGGATGGTTTCATTCTTGCTGCAACAGAAATTGCGCCGAGCCATGAAATAATGGGCCACGCGACCAAGCCCGGCCGTAACTTGGTGCTTCTGGCTTCCATCACCCTGGATGACGGCCGGTGGCTTACTGCGCGTGACGTGATGCGCCTGCCAAAGACATGGGCATGGCAACTGATGGCAACAATCCTTGTAACGATCCTGATCGTCGTGGCGGTCGTGTGGATCATCGTTGCAAAGATCACCACGCCGCTTCAGCATCTGTCCAACGCCGCCGACAATCTTGGTCGAGGCGAAAGCCCACAGCCTATCTCGGCTTCCGGTCCTTCCGAGCTTAGAAAGCTCACCCATGCCTTCAACGACATGGCGGCGCGCCTTACCAGATTGCTCAACGAGCGCGCCAAGATGCTCGGGGCGATCGGCCACGATCTGAAATCTCCGATCACTGCGATGCGGTTGAGGATCGAGCTTCTCGATGACGGTGATTCCAAGGATCGCCTGGGCGTGTGTCTCGATGAGATACAGGAACTGGTAGATGGCGCGCTCTCGCTTTCCCGAGGTTATGACACCACGGAGACGGAAACCGTATTTCAGTTCGAAGATCTGATGCAGGAGCTGATTGCGGACCTGGTCGTCGCCGGAGGCGACATTACTCTCGTCAATCCACACCGGTTCTTTATCCATGGCCGCCGGGGCGCCTTGAAGCGTGCGGTCCGTAATGTCGTGGAAAATGCCCTGCGTTACGGCTACCGGGCGAGGATTTTCGTTCGTCCGGCAATGGGAGACGTATGTCTCCTGATCGATGATGACGGCCCGGGCATTCCCGAGGCGGACCGGATCCGGGTCTTCAACCCGTTTGTTCGCCTTGAAGAATCCCGCTGCAGGGATACGGGCGGAAGCGGCCTTGGCCTTGCATTGGCCAAGTCGATCATTGACGCCCATCAGGGCAAGATCCGTTACGAGGAAGCCGATTCGGGCGGCGCTCGCGCTGTTATCATGCTGCCGCGATTGATGGACCAGGCAGGCGCTGCATAAGCCCTGTTTCGCGGTGTTGCTGCGCCTTTGCCAGCGTTTCCAGCCAATCTCGGCCTCGGGAATCACGCAGCTATATGTGGCCGGAATACGAGATAAAGCCCTCCGCGTCTTTGTCGCAGAAACATGGCCGCCTCCCGCCGTTGATACGGTTTGATTACCATCAAATTACGTACGGTTACAAACCGATGCGGCTGGGCAACATCCTCGATTACGGCACTCTGTTCTCGCCCTGACGGCAAGTGCTGCTGCTTTCACCTCCCGGCCACCCCTCGTATTCATTGCTCACCGAATATGCCTTCGGTTTTTCAATTTGGTGGGTGGGGGCTCCGAGCCGCGGTCCATCATCTCAATGGAGATCATAATGAACATCAAGAGCCTCCTTCTCGGCTCCGCTGCAGCTCTCGCAGCAGTATCCGGCGCGCAGGCTGCCGATGCGATCGTCGCGGCAGAGCCCGAGCCGATGGAATATGTCCGCGTTTGTGACGCCTTCGGCACCGGTTATTTCTACATCCCCGGCACCGAAACCTGCCTGAAGATCGGCGGTTATGTCCGCGTTCAGGTTGATGGCCGCAGCGACGACGACTTTGGCGGTCAAGCCGGTTACCGTACCAACACCCGCGCTCAGGTTCGCCTCGAAGCCAAGACCGACACCGAATACGGTGCGCTCACCTCGCGCATCACGCTTCGCGCCAACAACAACTCGTCGAACGCCTATTCGGTAAATATTCCTAATGCTGCTGGTGGTACTGACACCTACAGCTCGTCGCAGGGTAATAGCGACTTCTTCCTGGAAGAAACCTACATCGAACTGGGTGGCTTCCGCGTTGGTTACTTCTACAACTATTTCGACACTGGGCTTCCGGGTGAAACCGTTCTGGCCGACGACCGTCCGTACAACAACGGTGGCGAAGGCGCTGACACGCTGAACAACTCCATCCGTTACACCTATGACGGCGGTGCATTCTCGGTTTACGGTCAGGTTGATGCGTTCAACTCGCAGGCCGGTTACAAGACCGACGATGCAGGCAATGCTGACGAAATCGGCATCAACGGCGTCATCACCGGCAAGTTCGGTGGCGTAACCGCCGACTTCTTCGCTGGTTACGACTTCGACAACGAAAATGCAGCTCTCGCTTCCACGCTGACTGCAGAGCTCGGCCCGGGTTCGCTCGGCATCTTCGCTGCTTACTCCTTCGGACAGAACCGTTACTTCGACGCTTCCGAGTGGACGATCGGTGCGGAATACGCCATCAAGCTCACCGACAAGTTCAGCCTGACCCCGGGTGCCCAGTACTGGGATAAGGTCAGCCTCGACAGCGACGGCGACTTCGACGGCGGTGACGCATGGCGCGTTGGTCTGACGGCTGACTACGCCATCACCACCAACCTCGCTGCCAAGGCAACGATCAACTACACAGACGTTGATAACGGCACCGACTCTGCCGACAAGTGGGACGGTTTCCTGCGTCTGCAGCGCTCGTTCTAATTCGATCGCACATCTTACGCGAAAAGCCCGGAGCAATCCGGGCTTTTTGCGTTTTGGGCGTCTGCTACATGACTGATCGCGTTGTTGGCTGCTCAGCACTGAGCCACGCGAGTGAAAATCACGCGCAGAGATGCTTTTCGGAGGTAGGGCTAGTGATTTCGGTAGTTTAGTGGCGCACCCGACAGGATTCGAACCTGTGACCTTTGGAATCGGAATTGGAATGATTGGGTTTTAACACGTTGATATTTTTAACTCTGGCAACGCCTTGTGCTGCTGATGTGCTTTCTGCAAATGCGACTGTCAGCGACTAAAGCTTCGGCTCCAAACAGACAGCCTTATCACTTTGATAAGCGCCAGACGGGTATCATGGTGGAAAGCACCTGTTCACTCATGACCCATGCTTTAGATCATGACGACGCTCCGCTTCTTATCCAGCGAGCATATCGCAATGTCATGAAAGTGGGGAAAATGAGGAGGAATTGGCTTTTGAGTTGGGCGCAGCGGAAGACCCCGTTCGTAAGCCAGCTGCAGCGTGCGACTCATATTGCAGATGATAGGATCTTCAATGCATAACTTTCAGCCGGATGATGAGACATTAGAGGCGTTGGAAAACCTTCGTGTTTTCTACGGAATAGAGACATATACCGGAGTTATAAGGCGAGCTCTTGCAGTCGCCACTTTGTTAAAAGATTACTCCGAGCCGGATGGTTCTTTGAGGGTTTTGAGGCCGAACACTGAGGACAAGGAAGTCGTCAAAGTTCCTCAAAGATATAAAGAGTAGAGGGCTATCGTGAAATCGTATGTAGAAAGTGAAGTATCACAGAGGCGCCTTCTGGACGCAGAGAAGCGCTTCAACTTCAAGCAGCAGATCAACCGTTCCGATACTGAAGCGAAGGCCCAAGTCGCCGAGAAGATAATCCGATTAGCGTGTTTCTCAAACGCGGCTCTGTTTGTGATCATCTTGATTTCATTGGGTTTCGACCAGTCCAATCTTGCGAAAGGTTATTATTTCAGCCAGATCGTCTCAGATCGCCTCTTGGGGTGGCTTGTTGCCGGGATCGTTCTGGAGGTGGCAGCGGCCTTCTGTTGTTTCGTGTGTTTTTCAGGCACCCGTCGCCGGGATGTCGACAGATAGCTCATAAATGTGATTTACCCGCCGTTTGAAGAATGGAACGGGCTTATGAATTACCGACACGCTTACCACGCGGGAAATCACACAGAGGTTTTCAAACACGCAGCTTTGACATTGCTGTTGGATCATCTCCGATTGAAGGAAAAGCCTTTTGCGGTTCTGGATACTCACAGCGGTGTTGGATATTATGACCTCCAATCTACCGAGGCGAGGAAGACGCAAGAGTGGGAGGAAGGGGTCAGGAAAATCTTTGATAGGCCTTTGTCGAGTGCTCCGACATACTCCGAGCTCTTAAAGAACCTCAATCCAGGTGGGTTGGCCATTTACCCAGGCTCGCCCGAGATCATTTTGCGATCGCTCCGTCCCGGTGACCGATTGATTGCAAACGAGCTTCACCCTGACGACCATGACCTTTTGAGCATTCGCTATCGACTGTCGCGTGGCGTTACGGTGCAAAACCGGGATGGCTATGACGCGATAAATGCGACGGTACCGCCGCTTGAACGTCGAGGATTGGTTTTCGTTGATCCGCCTTTTGAAAAAAGCGACGAGGTCCACGCGATGTGCAAGGGGCTGGCCAAGGGATTGAAAAAATGGGGAACTGGAATTTTCTGCCTCTGGTATCCTTACAAAACCTCTTCAATTGGAGACGCGTTGGCCAAATTCGCGGAGGAAAATGGTTTTCAAGAGACGCTAAGAGCCGATTTCTTGACCTTCCCGCCCGATGGGGTTTCTCTCGCTGGCGGTGGCCTCTTGATATGCAACACGCCGTGGAAATTTGATGAGAAGCTGTGCAATCTTTGCAGCGAGCTAAAATCAATATTCAAAAAAAGCAGCTATTCAATCTCTTGGGTAACCAAGCCAAAGTAATCAGTGCACTCTGTCGTTCGGCATCACTTCATCCTCTTCCATCGCATGGATCGCGACCATTAAATCTCGGAGGCGGTAGGACATGCGCTCGTTTCCGCGCTCAAACGCAGCAAGTGCCCGTCGATCGAGTTCATCCAAGGTTTTTTCGCTACCATACTTTTTCATAAGCCTGATGGCTCGAAACCATGCGGATCTCGGGATTCCGTAGTCGTGAAGTCGCGACTGGTCGTTGATCCAAATCTCGACGGAAAACTCTAGATCGCCATCAGAGGAAATTATTCTTTCGCGCTTCAAATGCCACCTACTTATCAACTGCAAAATTATCTGATGGGGTCGCGAAAACCCGTGAGACTGCGCTATGCTCAATCGATATCACAGAGTCGCATCTCTGCGATATCTTAGAATGTAGATTGGCGCGAGACAAACCTGCCTGACTAGAGGCTCTCCTGTCCCAGGTGGGAAAATGCTTAAAAAGGTCGAACAATCGAAAGTCCCGAAGGCTCTTCCCCGCCATCTGCGTGAGCAGCTAGCGCTCTGCCACGAATATCCTCAGGACATTCTTTTCCTCGATATTGAGACAACGGGACTCAGTCACTACTACGACGAGATCACGATCATTGGGTGGTCCTTTGACGGCAAAGCTTCTACCGTTGTAAAAGGGACGAGTGCCGACGATTTCCGCCAAGATGCGGCACGAGCCAAGGTGATGATCACCTTCAATGGAATCCGTTTCGACCAGCGCTTCATTCTCCAGGAACTCGAAGGCATTGAGCTGCCGAAACATCATATTGACTTGATGTATCTTTGCAGGCGAGTTGGTCTGACTGGCGGACAAAAAGCGATCGAGCGTGAACTCAAGCTCAGTCTTCGAGATGGTTTGGGCGACGTTGATGGTTTCGCTGCGGTCTTGTTGTGGCATGAGTATCTGCGTGGCGACGTCTCTTCACTCCAAAAGTTGATCCGCTACAATCGCGCTGACATCGGTGCCATGGGCGCCATCTTCGATCGTGTTCTGCAGCTTTTTGCTGTTGAGCGTGATTTATTCCAGGCCTCTACGCGGTTTGCCGAGTGGGCTGCGCCAAGTAATTGGTTATCCTTACCAGATCTTTCGCCTCCTGCGCCGCATCTGGTTGCCGCTCCTCACTTTGACGAACTGCTTGCAAGTACTCGGGCCGGGAACGCGACGATCGTCGGTATCGACCTCACCGGCTCAGAAGCCAAGGGCAGTGGGTGGGCCTTGCTGCGAGGTAGTGAGGCCGAATGCCGCCTTGTATTCAGCGACGCCGACCTGATCGCACAGACGCTGGCCTCCAAACCTGATCTTGTTTCAATTGACTCCCCACTTTCTTTGCCATTCGGCCGAACGACCGTGGAGGATTCAGACCCCGGTCGCGATGAATTTGGGATCATGCGTCGCTGTGAGCGCGAGTTGAAGCGGCGCGGAGTGAATGTTTATCCGTGCCTCCTGCCGAGCATGCAGAAGCTTACGGCCCGCGGTATTCGCTTGGCCAACACACTGCGACACCTTGGAATTCCAGTCATAGAGAGCTATCCTGGGGCGGCTCAGGACATCATGCGCATTCCTCGAAAAGGAGCGGGCATTGAATGGCTGAAGCTCGGGCTCGGTCGGTTCGGTATCCGTGGAAGTTATCTTCAAGAGAATGTGTCACACGATGAGCTTGATGCGATCACGTCTGCTTTGGTTGGCTCATTTCATCTAGCAAACCTTACGGAGGCGCTGGGCGACAGCGATGAAGCTCCCCTCATCATACCGGATTTGAACGCAAGGTGCGGCTCCTTCGTTGTCGGGGTCAGTGGCCCGATCGCATCCGGCAAAACGACATTTGCCCGCGAGTTGGAAGCCTTGGGGTTCGCCTACGTTCGCTTCAGTGAGGTCTTGGATGATCTTCTGCTAGAGCAGAGGCTCGAGCTAAGCAGGGAGAATCGCCAGAAGTTGGGTCAGGAAATCAATCTAAGCGGTAGGCAGCGATGGCTTGCTGAGCGAACCCTTAAACGTGTTGAGCACGCTGATCGGATCGTCATAGACGGGTTGCGGTTTGGTGACGATCACGCCTTCTTTTCCGAACACTTCGGTGGATGCTTCAAGCATATTTACATCGAGACGGAGGACAGAGTAAGGAAATCCCGTTATTCGGCAAGGGACGGTAACGGCTGCTACGAAGAGATAATTTTATCAGACGTCGAACGCGGCGTACCTTCACTAAAGCCGCTAGCCCACGAAATCTTTTCGAATGACGGCAGTCGCTCTGCGCTATCAAAGCGCGTAGCCGAGATTGTCCAGGAAGTCGAGGAGTACGGATGCCAGTCTCAATTGTTATAGGTGGGCAATTCGGCTCGGAAGGGAAGGGCAAAGTTGCCCTCGAGCTCGTTCGTCAGCACTCACGATCCGATGTAACTGTTGTTCGTGTTGGTGGGCCAAATTCCGGACATACCGCTTACGATCGCGACGGAAATAAGTGGGCTCTGCGGCAGATGCCCGCAGCTTGCCTCGACAGAAATGTGGATGTTGTATTTCCTGCAGGGTCCTACATTGAGCCTGAACTTCTTTTGCGCGAAATCACGGATCTTGATTACCCGCTGGACAGAGTGCGCATTAGCCCGTTCGCTCGCGTAATAACCGACGAACATCGTGACTGGGAGAAAAAAGCAGGTATCACGAAAGCAATCGGATCGACAGGGTCTGGTGTCGGTGCCGCAGTGCTGGCCGCAATTGCAAGGAATGCTGAGAACTTAGCTCTTCCGTCACCGTCTGCTGGTGAGAATGAGCTTCTTCGTCCTTTTACTTGTGATGTAGGCGCATATCTTGATACTGCACTCAGCCGAAATGGCAGGATAATTATTGAGGGAACTCAAGGTTTTGGTCTGTCGCTGCTCGACGGAGGTTTCTGGCCTCAGGCAACCGCTCGTTACACAACTGCCGCCGGTGCGCTTGCTGAAGCTGGTCTCAGCCCGAGAGTGGTGGACAATGTAACTTTGGTCCTGCGGTCATATCCGATCAGGGTCGCCGGAGAGTCCGGGCCGCTGGTGGGTGAGTTGACTTGGGAGGAGGTTGGCAGACGCACCGGTAAAACCGGGTTACAGGAGTTTACTACGGTAACACAAAAGCTGCGACGAGTTGGTGAATTTGAACCATATCTGGTCAAGCGGGCAATCAGTGTGAACCGGCCGGACCATGTCGTGATAAATCATATGGATTACATTGGTGAGCCGGACCAACTTGGCCGACCGGGAACGGAAGTCGAGAATTTCCTGGAGTGGGTGACGTCAGAGATTGGGCCGGTACATCTGCTAGGATTTTCTCCAAATAACGTCGTCCACAATACATCTTTATGTCAGTTAAAAACCGGGGAAGCACGGCGTTGACTGGGGATCCCAATGTAGAAAAGGAGGAGAGGGTTCTCTCGACTGAGCAGGCTAAGCTACTGGCGTTCAAAATGCTGCACCAGCCAGACCCTTGCTCAGACATACCACCCTCCCTTCTATCCGGGTACGATATCGACCGCTATGTTCGCCTGACGGGACTGATTTCTCCCTATTACTCCGGAGGAGGAATGGGAAACCGTATGAAGAAGGCTTCATACGAAGGACGAATCGGCAGCAAAGCATATTTCTTTTCGGAGAAGGGGGATCTGGAGCCGATACTTGTTAAGGGGGAACCGCTCCGAGTTCCTGCGAATTCGATTGTGTTCGTAGAAAGCGACCTCGAATTTCGATTGCCTGACTATATTGCGCTCCGTTTCAACCTCTCCATTCGTCACGTACATCGAGGCCTTCTGCTTGGGACAGGACCGCTCGTTGATCCCGGTTTTTGGGGGAGGCTGTGCATCCCGTTGCACAACTTGACCAATGAAGAGTACCTTATTGCTCCGAATGAAGGGCTTTTCTGGGTTGAATTCACAAAAACAACCCCTGGAGAAATAGTAGGGCGAAATCCTCTTGTTTCCGATCCTCAGGAACAATCAGACTCTCTAGATCGTGGGCTTTGGGACATAGAGAAATTCATCAGGAAAGCAGCGAGGCCGCTAGATCCTGCCAAACCATCTATCCCGATTCGTAGCTCTATCTCGGTTGTGGCTGAGCAGAACCGTAAACGGGCAGAGACAGCCGCCGACGAAGCGACAAGAGCTCAGAAGCAAGCCGAGGAATCGAAGAAGGAAGCTGAGGCCGCAAAAAAGTCGTCTGTAGAATCAAAGGCTGCGCTAGAAGAGATAAAGGCTAAGGTCGAGAGTTACGGCCTCATCGGTGTTTTATTATCTTTGGCTACTGCCTTCACTCTATGGGGCACGTTCTTTTTTGGCGTTAGAGCAGACATGGCAGCACTCGGCGCACGACTTGATGGCGAAATTGCCGCTCGCCAGAGCAAACCGAACGATGCTAAGCCAGATTCAGCAAAGTCGACGGAGGCGGAGCGGCTAAAGTTTGACGTTGATAATCTCAAGCGGCGTCTTGACGATGTTGTCCGGGAAAATGACGCTCTTAGGACGCAGATCCAAACGCTCACCAGCGGCCAGAAGTAATCGTGTGTTCGTCTATTCGTGCGCCAATGCGAAACCTAATATTTCGCACAATTTTTGATATTTTGAACGACTATGGCAGCTCCGGGCGCGAAGGTATCCGAAGGCTCGAAGACGTCGCCTGCAAAGCGTTTTTTACGGGAAAATAAACAAGGAAAGGTGTTGCGCGATTGACATGCGCGGCTCAAATATCAGGCTAGCACAGGTTACATTCATCGACTACGTTGCTTGCAAAAGTTGTCTCAGTCGCATGAAGGACTCAGGCGTTCACTGCCTAGTCTTTATGTTGGATCATTTGCATGAGCGCCATGATATCTGCGTCACCGTTCTCTGCAGCCGCTCAAGGCTTGGGCTACTTTTTCCAGTATCGCTTCTCTCTGCTTAGAGCACTCGAACTTCCCGACGGAGGCACGTTATTTCTTGAGCGAAACGACGACTTTGAACATGTTGCTGCTGACGGATTGGTTTCGGCATCGTCCCTTAAGCATAAAGCCGTAGGCGAAAAGCTCACCGATCTGGCGACCGACTTCTGGAAGTCAGTCCGGATTTGGCTGGGCCTCTACATCAAGGCGGGACAAGGGACTGGACACGATGTTCGCTTCATTTTGGTCACGACTGCGAGCGTTCAACGGGATTCATTCCTCGGCCTGTTCTTAGGAGAGGGAGAAGACGACATGCTTCGGACGGAGAAGGCCGCCGAAACCCTAGCTAAAAGCTCGTCTGAAACGATAACGAAAATCGCCGCCGAACTCGATAGACTAACGCAGGAGCAGCAGCGCGACTTCTTCGGTCGCATTTCTATCATACAGGAGTCCGCCCGTATCGATGAGCTCCCCGCGATGATTGAGCAACGGCTGCGAGCTGTGGACCGTCGCCACCGGCAAGCCGTTTTTGAACGGCTGGAAGGTTGGTGGGTTAATGTCGTGACAAATCACCTCGTCGGCGGTGGCGTCGACCCGATCCATATTAGCGCAGTCTCTGACAAACTGAGTGCGATCAACGACGCATACAAGTCTGACAGCTTGCCGATCGACTTCTTGGGAAAGAGCCCTGAGAGCGTCGACGCCGCCTCCGATACGCGAACCTTCGTTGAGCAGCTTCGTGCATTGGGTCTATCGGACGAGCGAATTCGTCGCGCCATCATAGACTACTACCGCGCCTTCCAGCAGCGATCGAGCTGGGCTCGCGAGAGTCTCTTAGTCTCCAACGAGATAGAGGATTATGAAGAACGTCTTGTCGAGGAATGGGACAGGTTTCGCGAGATCGCGTGCGAGCTTGTGACGGACGAAAGCAGCGAGGAGTTGTGCCGGAAAGCGGGGCGTGAACTCTACGATTGGGCGCAGATGAGGACTGGTGATTTGCGAATTCGAGAGCGCGTCACCGAACCCTACATTGTCAGGGGGACGTTCCAAATGCTTGCCAATGTTGATCCAAGCCCGCGAGTGCATTGGCATCCCCGGTTCATGGAGCGACTGGCCAAAGTGCTGGAGGTCGCGGTTTGAGACCTTGGAATGAGCGTCCGGTCGAAATTCGTAACCTCTTCAACCCCGCTTTCTGCGGTCTGGTGCTCTCACGGGCTTTGACTGCCTTCCAGGAGATTGACGGAAGAGGAATGCCTTTCTCCCTTTCACTTCTGGTCCTACCCCTCTGCCTCCATCGGCAAACCAGAGACGTACTGAGAGCAAATAAGAAGAGCTATTTCCTGAAGATCGTCTCTGAGCATCCCGAGTTGCAAGTCGGTTTAGCGAGACGTTGCAGCGATATTATTCCGTTTACCTTCGAGGGCTTCGGCCTCCTCATGCAGTCGGGCGCACTGGCGGTTGAGGGGAATGGTCGCCTACGAATCGGTCCGGGTATCCGCAAGACGCTCTCGGGTACGGCAGAGTCGATTGAATGCCAAAGGGCGGCGGCCTTTCTCGGTAAAGAATTTGCTCGCATCGCCGACCGTAGTACCGTCTACGCAACATTAGGAGTACGCCCTTGAGGATCAAGTCGATCCACCTCTACAGCGGGGATGGCCGCCGTCGTGACGTGGTGTTCCACGATGGCCTGAACATTATCACGGGGCGTTCGTCTACGGGAAAGTCGGCGCTGTCCGAGATTATCGAGTATTGTATGGGGCGTTCAACTTTTTTGGTGCCCGAGGGAGCGATTCAGGATCGTGTGGCTTGGTACGCGGTAATCTATCGGTTCATCGGCGAGGAGGTCTTGGTCGCAAAACCTGCGCCAAAACCCGGGGTGGCCAGTTGCAGCATCGCGATGGTCCGACGAGGTGCTGTCGTTGAAGCTCCAGAAGCGGATGAGTTGGCTGTGAACAACAACGACGACGGCGTCGTTGCCCTTCTCTCGAGTCTCGTAGGTATACCGGACAACGTCACAGACGTACCTATCGACCACAGCCGTGCGAGCTTCGAGGCGACGATCCAACATACCGTTTATTACCTTTTCCAAAAGCAGGAATTCGTCACAAGCAAGACCCAGCTTTTCTATCGTCAGAACGAGGACCATCAACCGCAGACCATCAGGGATACGATGCCCATAATTCTCGGTGTATCGGGCAAGGACAAATTTCTGATCGACACACAGTTGCGCGCCGCCAATCGCGAGCTTCGCATCACCACAAAACTCGTTCAGCAAGCGAGGGACGCATCTGCGGGAATGGAGACAAAGGCCGTTGGTCTTGTGTCCGAAGCGCGAGGCGTTGGCATTTTGCCCTCTGTAGAAGTGGGTGGTGACGTCATCTCTCTTCTGCGTCAGGCGCTGTCTTGGAGGCCTACAACCATCCCCGAGGACGACGGACAGCGAGTATCCGCGATCGAGCAGGATATCACCGAATTGCGGGAACAGCGTCGAGCGATGGAAGACCGTATCAAGGGCGCGCAGCAGTTCGCTGGGCAATCTAGGAGCTTCGAGTCCGAGGTTTCGGAACAACAGGACCGCCTCACGTCAATTAAGGCATTACCGCGAAACGTTGCGACGGGCGAATGGCAGTGGCCGTTCGCCGAGAAAGACCTGGGAATGGCCACTCCCGTCGCCGAAGCTCTTTTGAGCGAACTTCATTCTTTGGATCGGGAAATGACTGCGGTCACAGGTGAGCGGCCGGTTCTCGACGCTTACCTTGCGAAGCAGGTCGCCGACTCTTCTGTAATTACCGGCCGCATTGCGGAGAGGGAGGTCGAACTGGCAGCGGCGATCGCTGCGAGCGAGATCCTTGAAGAAATGGGAAGCCGTAACAATGCGGCTGCACGCGTCGTGGGCCGCATCAGTTTGTTTTTAGAGAATCTGGTACCCGATGAGGAACTGACTAGGTTGGTGAATGAAGAACGACGCTTACGGCGGCGCGTCCAGGAACTGGAAGAGCGGCTCGGTGCAGACGATTCCGACACCCGTCTCCAAGCAGCCCTCAGCAACATCGCCCAACATATGTCTGGTTACATTCGCGAACTTGGTGGTGAATTTGGAGAGTTTCCAGCGAGGTTGGATCTCAGAGCACTGACGGTCGTGATCGATCGTCCCGGTCGTCCGGTTTACATGTACAAGAGCGGAGGTGGGGCGAACCACCTGGCCTACCACCTCGCAGCGATGCTTGCATTTCACCGCTTCACTTCCCAGTACAACCTACCTGTTCCACGTTTTATGCTTATCGACCAGCCGACGCAGGTCTATTTTCCATCAGAGGCGAGTTACAAGAGCGTTGGGGGCACCGTGGATGAGACCGAACAGGGGGACGTTGACCTTGAGGCGGTCCGTAAATTGTTCGCTCTCTTGTCACGCTTCGCGATGGAGGATGCGCCGGGCTTCCAACTAATTGTGTCTGAGCACGCCAACCTTCGGGATGAGTGGTTCCAGGCCGCTCTTGTAGAAGATCCGTGGACAAAACCTCCGGCTTTAGTACCTGACGATTGGCCGAATCTTCCCATTGCTCAAATTGATAGGTGAGGGACCTACCTCGCTGGGGATGACGCTCATTTGTCGAAAGCCAGGCGGCATCGAACTTTGCATGCGTTATCTTTAACGGATGGCTGCTCGTCGGTTCACCGGGAAAGGAAAACCTAAGAAAACACATATTTCCTTAGGTTCCGGCCGTCTCCCTCCTGAGTCATTGAATTTGCTTGAAAATTTTCAGACGAAATCTGCGCTCGCTCTTTTCCCATTTCGGCAACATAACGAAAAGCTACGATGACAGCTTTTCGTGAGGTTCGATGAAGCAAGCGCGTGTTCTGACGGATGCCGAATTCAAGCGACTGATGGCCGTAGTGGCGCAGAGGAAACATGCACCGCGAGACAAGCTGGCGATCCTGCTTTCCCATTTCGCCGGGTTACGTGTCGGAGAGATCGCCGCTCTAAAAGTCTCCGATATCATAGACAGCGATGCAAAGCCCCGCGAGCAGCTACGGCTGAGCGCCGACATCACGAAAGGCGGTCAAGCCCGCGTCGTTTTTCTGAACGACAGACTCCGCCGCGAAATCGTCAGATATAAGGTCGAATGCCTCGGTGACCGAGGAGCAAACTCCCCGTTGCTGATGACACAGAAGAAGACGGCATTTTCCGCCAATACCCTTTGTCAGCTCATGGCGCAGATCTACGGAAGCGCAGGTATGGATGGGGCAACCTCACATAGCGGTCGGCGCTGGTTCATCACCCGCCTCGCACATTCAGGCGTCAGCCCCAAGGTCATCATGACGCTTGCAGGACACAAGAACCTGACGACCACGCAGCGCTATATCGACGTGAGAGACGATATGATGAAGGCCGCCGTCGATCTTCTGTGACCATCAAAAGTTCACTCGGGCGAACTTTTGATTATCTCAGTTCCTCGCAGACCATCGTTCTGTCAAGGTTAGCACTGATGGCGAAGGGCGAGACGTAGAGAAAGCGATCGCCGTCAGACCAGATATGATCAATGCAGAACGCGGCGTCCTTCACATCGCTATCGGCAATGTATCCGGTCAGATCCTCATTATAGGGGACGACCGTTCCGATAAACGCAGAGAGATCGGCCATCGACATTTCTCTGTCCTCGCCAATCGGCGTTACCGTCATGACTGGGCTCAAGAAATCGAGACCCGAAAGCATGTGTGCAGGCGAGATCAACCACATTTGATTGCCCTTAATATCCCAGGACAAAGCCTTCGGTGCATTCTTCCCAATTAATAACTTCGGCAAGTTTTCGATCGCATGCTTCATATCCGCTGCAATAGCCTTGAATTGGCGGGATTGCGTAGTGAGAGCTTGCCCCTGCCTGAGCGTTTTGGTGAGGTCCGGCTCTAGCTGCAAAAGTTTTACGGTGCGTTCAATACTGCTATCATCTACAAAATGAACCTCTCCGTCGACCACGCTGAGAGACCAAATCGGGTCACTTGGAAAATGAGCGGCAAACTGCTTCGCATCATTGACCGTCATGACGAACACGCCATTTTCTCCCAACTCGGCAATCGGCGCGGCAAGCACGACACTAGCGTGAGCGAAACTGGGAGCGTCAGATACGAAATCAAGTTTTGTTGTCGTGCTGCTGCCTTCTGACGTGTCGTTTCGGAATCGAATAAAGCCTTTCCCATTGCTCGACGCGGCACACGTTCCAACGATCAGGTCAATAGCCCGATAGAGATTGAACAACGGGCGTGACTTGAGCGGGTGGGTGTCGGGAATGCGTTGTTTAGCCAATTCAAGCAGATACTTGTCAGTGCTAATGGTCTCCGATTCGTTCTTAATATCAACGAGAAACGTGTTTCCCTTACCGTCCGAGTAGAGCAGCGAGCGATGATAACCCTCGTTGATTTCGGGAAGGCCTGAGATCGCAGCGGAAATAGGGGATTGCCGCAAGCTTCCTCGAATGCTTTCCAACTGTGTTGAGCGGAGAGAATTGGTTTTCTTTCCCTTCTTTTTCCGAGAGTATTCGACAGCCTCTTCGTATCTGGCTTTGACGCCGCCCTCTTTAATCCAATCGGTGAACGCAACATTGCCTATCTGATCGGTCGCATAGGCGAGAACGGTACTAAGCTCGCTCAACCAGCTTTTGCTTTTCTGATTTCCAAATGCCAACTTCACGAGAGCGTTGTAAGGGTTTTCCTTCGTGACCTTATTAAGCTTGAGCTTCTGGTCGCTCGCTTTGAGGAACGCGCCGAAAACCTCCTCAAGCTTGCTGATGTCTCTGCCAAAGGTGAATAACTCTCCCAGCGCTTCATACAGCAGATCGTGGCCGCCACTTTCATACTTATTGAACTTTTCAGCCGAAGTTCTGATGGCCTTAAAGCGCTGATCGAATTCTTCAGCTGCTCTTCCAGTTGAAGGTTTTTTAACTGCTAGGGCCATTGGATGCTCGCTTTGGTATTTCATCTCGTCGGCGCGATCTCAATCGGAAATCCCTAATAATTTCGCAAAGCGAGCTAGCAATTTTCGATAGGTTTTTCGATGGCGCGACTACTCTCCAATCATGCGATATACACCCCTGCTATAAGCACGGCTTACGCGCGATATGGACACGGGGAAAGCTTCAAGCGCGATTACACATTCGAAGAGAAGCAGCTACATTTTCTCAATCCGAAGACCATGGACGGCCTCTTTCACTATCCCTGCTGCCTTTACAGCGCTGGTCAGGCTGCGAAGACCAAAGCTGAAGGCAAGAAGACCACATTCGTTTCGAAGAGTGTTCGAAACGAAGAAGAAACGCTCGTTATCGGCGACAGCGGTGGCTATCAGATACAGCAAGGAACCATAAAATTCGATGGCGATAACACTTGCGACCGTATCCTGAAGTGGCTGGAAGCACATGCCGATTATTCGATGACACTGGATTTTCCAACAGGTGGCATTTCCAGCGGAAAAATGGAGCCGCACCTGAAGCGATTAGTCGCGGACGGACATAATATAGAAGCGATGACGGCCCAGAACGGGCAAGCTTTGCTCTTTAACGCCGCGCTACATCAATCTCTGCTGAACCTCGATTATTTCGTCAAACATCGCACAATCGGTAAAACGAAATTTCTCAACGTCATTCAAGGCAGGAACGAGGCAGAGAGCAAAATCTGGTACGATGGGGTCAAGGGCTACGATCTCGAGGGATGGGCTTTTGCCGGCGTGCATCAGAAAAAGTTCTCAATGGTCTTGAATCGTCTGCTGGATATGTGGAGCGATGGCTATTTGCAAAAAGCCGAATGGATACATTTTCTCGGCGTTTCCACGTTCCCAGCAGCTTATCTATTCACCACAGTCCTGCGGTGCATTCGGCAGGTTAATCCGTCGATCGGTATTTCCTTCGACACGTCGAACGCGTTCACTCTTGCGGTCAATGGTTTGTTTTACGCCTCCGCACGACAGGACAAGCACGTGTCCAGCGCACAACATTATCAACTGCCGGAGGTCGCGCCTGATAACGAAGATATTACGTTAAACGAGCTTTGCTCTCGGCTCAGTTCCGCCGATGTCGTCCCAAAGGACCAGCTAACGCCATGGAACAATATCTTCAAATTACCAGCGAACACCCATATCGGTGAGCGCGTAAGAATGAGCGATCTGCTAATGCTACGGAAGACAGGCAAGGGGCGAAAAATGACGCCCGACGGCATCACCTTCCTGATGAACCACAACGCAGAATTCTTGCTTCGCTGCTTTCGCCGCCTCAACACCAATATAGATAATTCCGCGCATCAGGATTTCATTCCGACTTCGGCTTACGTGGCCAAATCCTGCATCGAACAGGTTCTAAATGAAGCGCTCATCGTCAAGAACGTTCATAGTGCGCGGGCGATGATTCAACGCATGGAACCAATGCTTGACGTTCTTGCAGTGAAATAGTGGCACGTACGCCCCTGATCCTGTCGTCAACGACGGAAAAAAGTTCGGCTGGGCGAACTTTCGTAGGGAGTATCGGCTCTCCCTTGCCGTCCCTCCCAGGATCTCCCATCTAGTTAGTATCTAGTATTACTTTTTTATTCCTTCCTCCGTCATCAATAACCTTCATTGCTGCGACTTTACATCTTTGTGATATGGAATGGCTTTCTCCTTGCACACCTCCATTCGTCACCAACGTGCCAGCACAAATGGGCTCCGCATGCGCAGCCATAACGCACTCATCATTTGGACAAGTTTCCGGCGAGACCATTTTTGATGCCGCATTCATCGCTGTCTTCTGCTTCTTACCCAGTGCGAAACGCAGGGAGCGAAATCCCGACATATCGTCGCCTTTCAGCCAAGCCACGTAAGCTCGGATGTCCTTGTCCGGCCACCAGCTTCTGTCCTTTTTAGCATCGCGGTCGTCCTCGTCGAAATCAGCAAAGCGCTTGCCTTTAAAATCGTCCTCTATGCGAAACTTCAGGCAATACCGTACTATTCTCTGGATGTTTCGGTTGACTGGTCTATCCACGTCGAAAGGTTGAATGTCCACCTGATACGGACCCGAGTGGCCATCAGCTTTAAATGCCAACTTTATTTCTTCCAATGGCACACCTCCCGTCTGAATAATTACATGGAGATGGGGACGCCAAAATGTGTCGTTGTCAGCGGCCAAAAGCGGCATTCCTAACGCTTCAAGCGCAATTCGAGTTTTCCTGCCTGCGTTTTGTAGGGCGCCGAATTCCATGCGATCGACTTCCCACCAGCCAAGCATTTGAAAGCTATCCCACTTAATGTCTTGGCGGCGCTTACGATTTGCCAAATTGACAAACTTCCGTTTTTCCTTGTTCATAATCTGACGTAGGTCACTCAAGCACATGATCGGCGGCAGAAGGATCGTCGCGAATGCCAGATCCTCGTTTGCGCAGCAACTAAACGTCGAGCGGATTGCCTGCCTTGTCTGATCTTTCCGTTCCCGCAGGAAACATCGCGGACACAATGGTAGGCCACAATATCGGACATTGTTCCAATCATCGATTTGACCGCATGTAGCCATCTTCGTTACGACTGGATGATTAACATCAAATGCGTCCTGCAGCCTGTCTCGTTGCTGCTGCATTCCCGGCGAAAGCCAACGAAATTGCCCAAGCTCCCTCCGTGAGAAGAGCCTAGCCTTAATCATTTCTGCTCGAATTTTCTGAATATCATTAATCATTATTATCCTCTCGAAAATATATCTCAGTGCTATTTATAAAGCACAAGCATATATCCTCCGGCCGCCAAGGATAAATATTCAAAAAAGGAGGTGGCATGAAAATTACACTTATTTATGAATCATTTAAAGAGTTTGGACTAACCCAGTCACAGCTTGAATTTTCGCGTATTTGGCTCGGAAGAAGCCCGCGATATTACTCACATCTCGTGTCTTCAGGCGAGAGCCGGGATTAGCAACGTTATGCGCCATATCATGGCGTCTCGAACGACTTATTGAACATGAGCCTGATCATTTCGGCTTCCTGCTAGATTTCAAGCATAAGCTGAAAGCGCATATCGCGCACAGATCGATCATTGATTTACGTCGTAGAAAATTTTTGTCGCCAACCGATAATCCTCATCCACGGTAATGCTTGCTGTTTCAAAAGATTTCCATGCCCCCGTTTCTCAACGAGCTATTCATTGATGTCCACACGAACGCCTTTTTCGAAGAAAGCTATATCCGATTTGAATAAGGTAGGTTTCACCTGGAATTAAGTGCTGCGCCGTATTCTCCGAACGCGGAAACGGGGAAAGACGTTGAGAATTTTATCCAATATCGATGCCTACATGGCAGTTTATCGCCAAGAGTTGCTCGAAGAAGCATTGTGCGAGGCAGTCAAACGGAACCCCCATCCGGCGAATAAGATCGATGGGAAGCGATCCGAGCAATATTGGCTAGAAGCATTCTCGGAAGCTAATGTTGACAAGCATCAAGCTTGTTCCTTCTTTCGCAATTTCCAACTTGAAAGTCAGGCTGTTAAGTTTGAATATCAAGCGGTTGCCGATGAGATTAATATTGTAATCCTCAATAAGAACCCTGCCCAGTCAGAGGTCGTTTCACTATCTTCCAAGCTGAAGGCGCTAATCACCACAAAGGCAAAAGGACAGCAGACGTCAGCAGCGTCTAAGCTACTCACCTTTATCAAGCCTCACGACGAGGTCTACATCTGGGATAAATATGCAAACCAAGCTGTTCGTTGGCGCAATAGAGTGCAGAAGGGTTTACGCGATTATTATTTGGATCCTGATGAAAACCACGACTACTCAGCATATGTCGCAGCGAGCCATCTAGCCTTTATTGCGGAGAGGCAAAAGCCGGAGTTTAAAGCCGCAGTCCTCGAATTTGATTCCCGGACCCAACGTGAGCGAGGCCCGATCTCCGATCGACAAAAGATTGGCTTTCAGTTTCTTGAAAGGCGCCTCTTTGACAAGTTGATGTATTTGGAAGGGCAGGCGATAGCTAAAATCAAAGTCTCCCGTCAAGCTCGCGAGAAAAGAAACGACAGTCCCTAGCGACCGTCGTCAAAACGGTGTTTTCACGAAAGTCAGAAGACATTCTCGCAATTATGCAACCAACCGCCAGATGAATGCCGTATCATCTGAAATCGTAATCATCGTCGATTGTGCAGGTAAGAGCTTCAAACTGCGGTACCGCCTTCCCTGTCACATGCTCCAGCAGGTGCGCGACATATCGGGATGGAGGCGGTGACGGAAGCCATGCTGGTTTCCCTTTCAGCGATAGAGCCTTCAGTTCCCCATCCTTGACGACGCGACCTGTCACAGCGGCAGCTTGAATATAGCGGCTGATCGGGACGGTCGTTGAGAATTGCTCGTCCCGCACCAGTTCAATTCCCGCCATCGGTCGCAATGCAAGAAGATCGGATATCCATAGTGGCTGAAATCGAGGTGCGCCGCTGAGATTATGAAGTGCATCGACGGCGTTGCCGCAAAGCCTACTGCGCGTCAGGAGAATTTCCGCCTCACCGTCAGGATCATAAAATCGTGCCACAGGCGGGAAGTTTGCGCTTGGCCGCGAATGCCAGAGTAAGCGGCGCAGCAATGTATTCGGGAACATCTGCTTGAAGCGTCCCGGCAGGTCCATTTCCAGCACACGAAAATTCTTTCCTTCCGCGAGGTCGAAAAGGATTTTCGCACGCCATGACGCCGGTGAGAGATAGTGCTGTGTGGAGACAATGCCGTCGGTCTCATAGCGAAGGAAAAGAGGGCCTTGTTTCTTCAGCAGCCGTAACGGCTCGCCACCGACGAAAAGCTCGTTCAGGCATAACAAGGTGAGATCACGGCGCAGTCCCGATAAAGTGGGTTGCGGCGGTTCTTCATCGCTGATTTCTCGTTTGTCATTTTCAGTCTCTTTCATGTCATGCCCCATGGATTGCAGGGCGAACAAACAGCCTTTTCAAGAAAAGAGCGAGTAAAGACAATTGCTTAGAGTGACATCGTTCATCGCGGTGACGGAGATGTGCTTGCCTAACCCTGCTGTGCCCGGACAGGGGTCTACAGCGCGGTTGCGGGGATCCAGCACGTCATGCAGCACGATAACCCAATAGCGCGCATACGGGGCTCAGTGATGCGTTCCAACCGAAACGCAGGACGGGCATATAATCCATCGGATTATATGCCCGTTAAAAAGCCCTCGCGGATTAAAAGCTGGTTTTAACCCGCCTTGCGCAACTGCTTGCTGCGCTCGGCTGCCGCTTTCGCCAGCTGTGCATCCAGTTCTCCCGCGCGAACGGCCTCGGTAAGCGTATCGATGATGCTAGGAAGCCCGGCAATCTCACCAACCTCGATAGCGTTCTTGTCCTTGGCGAACTCGATCGCCTTACCGGCATAGCGGATTACGAAAAAGATCTTGCCGCTGCCGTCGGCAAACCAGCTTTGACGAACGCGCTTCTGCTTTTCCACCTCGACACGCTGCCCCTCCGCATTCTTCTGGCGAACAATATGGGCTGCCGTAAACGGTTGACCCGCGATCTTCGCTTCGGCCATCCGCTTCTGTTCGAGCAAGGCAGCTACTGCCTTTTCCCTGGTATGCACCATGGGATCACCTGACATCGAAGATGCCGATACTGCTGCAAGTTTCAGATTTTTGAGGTAAGACATGCCAAAATCCTTTCCCGAATTTCTTCCATGTCTCTGAAAGTATATCCTTTTTCAGAAAGAGCGACTAAAGAGTTGGTTTCGGTCGCCCTTAAGGAAAAGCTATGTCTGCGTCCGAGAGTTAGCCGCGCTTCCATATGCCCGGTCTGGTCCACAGTACCTTACCACTCTGAAGACTGCGGCCGTAGGCGATCCTTGATGTCCTCTGTCGCAACATGCGCGTAGTGTTTTTCAATCATTTCCAATGAAGTGCGTGTGTTTAGAGATACATCATAAATTGACGCTCCACTGATCAGCATTCGTGAGATGTAGTAATGGCGCAACGAGTACGCTGTCCGGCGTTTTCCGCGATAATCAAGCTCAAGACCACTTGCCTTCAACAGCTCATTGAAGCCGGTCTTGAATGACTTGATTGCGTTACCTTGGGCATCCGCGAAAACTGGATCAGCGTCTTCCGGTTCCCGACCGACTTCTGCTTCGAACATCTCCCACAGCATCGAAAGTGCAGGAACGACGGCTAGAAGAGGGATGGATGTTCCTGATTTGCCTTTGCCTCGAACCTGCAGTCTGACGTCTTTATCTTTTATGGGCTTATCTCGGGAGCTTTTGAAACCGACAATATTACTCCAAAGCAGGTTCTTGGCTTCCGTGGGCCTCATTCCCGAATGCGCCATGATTTCGATATAGCAATATAACCGAATTCGGTCGGCCATGATGCGTTTGGGCGGTTGCTTTTGCGTTTGGAACCACTCACGTCCATCTTTTGCTTTGATGTGCTTGGTTTTAGGCTGCCACTCTGAAATACGTGCAATGGCTGTGTCGAACAGCTTGGTGTATTCCTCTTTCGTAAAACCCGGACGGCGATTGTCCTCGCGTTTCTTAAAGAAGGGCGCTGGGATTACGATCGGCTGGCAATATCCCCAGCGTACTGCTTGCTGGAATAGGTTCCGGATAATGACCATTTCACCTTTAACCGTTGAAGGCGCGGCAATTTTCTTAGGTGCTGGTCGATTGAAAACCCTTCCATCTTCCCGCTCGCAGCGGATTTTTTTGATGTCTGAGCCTGGCCCGGAGGTCCAGTAGGTCTTTCGCCACTCCAAATACCGCTCTATGTCGGGCGGCGTAATTTTATCTATCGGCCTTTCGCCAAAATAACCGATGAGGAAGCGCCGAATTTTAGGTGGCCAGTAGTACGCATGGTCTTCGCTGCGTTCTTTGCGGGCAGATTCCGCTTCGACTTTTGCGATAAACTCTTCCGCTACATCGCGAAACGCATGCTCTTTTATGCTTAATCCATGCTTCAGCCGATATTTTTGCTCATGCCAAATCTCATTGGCCTGCCGATAAGCATCATTGTAATCCGACGTGCCGAGAGATTTGCGGATCTGTCGGCCATTCATCGTATAGC
Organism: Aliirhizobium wenxiniae; assembly: GCF_014201355.1. Classification (GTDB taxonomy): domain Bacteria; phylum Pseudomonadota; class Alphaproteobacteria; order Rhizobiales; family Rhizobiaceae; genus Neorhizobium; species Neorhizobium wenxiniae. The sequence continues at coordinate 1,018,912 of NZ_JACHEG010000001.1, read as the reverse complement.
GCATGCTCCAATTTGAGCGGTCGCGTTGGAAAAGAACAAAGGGCGCTTTCGCTGCCTCGGAATATTCAGGTTTGTTAAATTTATCGACGCGCTGTAGCACGGAACATGGTCTCCAATGGTGTCACTACGGTAGGCGGGGCGCGCTAAAACTGTGCTAACACGCAATCCTGCCGCGAGTTCGCAGCACTGAAAACATAGAGTTTTTTCGGATACAGTAAGCGTTGTGCTAACGCTGTGCTAGCGTAATTCCGATCCTTTAGAGATCAAGAATAAAAATAAAATTCAATGATTTCAGTGTGTTTTTGGCGCACCCGGCAGGATTCGAACCTGCGACCTTTGGAATCGGAATCCAACACTCTATCCAGCTGAGCTACGGGTGCTAACCGTTCCGACGATGACTCGCCGGTGTCCGATGGTTGGTTCTTAGCCTAGCTCGGCTAAGGCTTCAATGCCCATAGCGCTTCGGATGACGGAAAAATCGATTGTGATGCTGAACTTTATGTTTGGGGGTGAATATCGGCGATGAGAGGAAAGCACGGTGGCGCAGTCGGTTTGGTAAAGCTAAGTTCATCTGCACGCGATCTTGCATTTTTTCCCGCCAAGCCGGATATCGAGCTGCGGCCGCGCAAGTTCGGCCGGAGGAGAAAAGACAGATGATCGACCCTAACCATCCTTTCTACGATGCGCTCTGGCGCCGGATCTTGATCCCGGCGGTTTGCTTCGTCTGGGTCGGCATCGAGCTTTATGCGGGCGAGGCGGTCTGGGCGGGGATTGTCGCTGTCGTCGGTCTGTTTGCCACCTACAAGCTCTTTTTCGATCGGAAGCCGTCCGAGGGAGCGAAACCCAAGGAGCGGCAGGAGGACTGAGGGGCAAGGGCCTCCGTCAGCGCCAGTAGAGGGAGGAGATTGCCCGGTCGATCAAGAGGTTGGCCGTCTTCATCCTTACCGTCGCATTGTCGCGAAATTCCGGCTCTATCCGGTCCGGGTGGTTCAGCTTGGCGAACTGGCGGCGTTTCTCGTTGAGCGACGCTTCACTGTCCTTAGGTGAAATCGCCAGATCCTCGGCAATTTCCTCTTCCGTCAGCCGCATGAGATGTGCCGGCATCACGGGCTTTTCCGGCGGTTTTTCCACTTTCACTGCTTCGGGCGAAGTGTCTGTCTGCGCATCCGGCTCGCTTGCGGACCATTCGTACAGATAGTCCAAATAGCTGCCAGCGTCGGCCTCTGATGCTGCAGGGCGGCCATCAGGCGTGAGAAAACCTGCACCAAGGCCACGGATACGGAAATCCGGTCCTTCGGGCGACGCCTCCTCGTCATCCTTCTCTTCTTCTTTCAGCCGGGTCAGCACCGACTGGAATATAGACTGCCCTAACAGCATGCGTCCCTCGGTCCAGAAATATCATTCTGGCAGCCGGACATGGCGCCGGGCTTGCGCTGCAATAGGTTCAGGACTGGCTCTGGCCTTGTGACTGCTCCTGTGTCGGCTTCACTGTAAGATGTACCTTCAGGTTTTCGCCGGCAGGGCCGATGCGCATGCCGGAAACAGGGGCGCAGTCGCGGTAGCAAAGGCCGGAGGCGATACGGACGTAGCGATCATCCGGGCAGAGATTGTTGGCGGCATCAAAACCGACCCATCCGAGGCCCGGAATATGCGCTTCCGCCCAGGCGTGGGTGGCGACTTGTTCCGGCGTGTCTTCCATCAAAAGGTAACCGGAGACATAACGGGCCGGAACACCGGAAAGCCTGGCCGCAGCGATGAAAATATGGGCGTGGTCCTGGCAAACGCCGGTCTTTGCCGCCAGCGCCTCTTCCGCGGTGGTCTCGGTCGTCGTGGTTCCGGGCGTGTAAGCCACCGTCTCGTGGATCGCATCCATCAGAGCGTGCATCTGGGCGAGCTCGCTGTCACCTTTCACGCTTTTCGCCAGTTCCCTGACCAGCTTGCCGGGCTTGGTGCGGCCAGTGTCGCGCAGGTAAAGCCAGAGCGGGGTGCAGCCGAGATGGGCGCCGAAGACGCCAGCCTTGTCGAGGGTTTCGACCTCGCCTGTGGCGGTGATGCGGATCGTGTGTTCGGCACCCTCGACCGACACGAGTTCGACGTGATTGCCGTATTGGTCGAAATAACCCGTCTCGATCTTGGCGCCGTCAACCTTCACGCTCCAGTTCAGAACCTTTTGCGTCGGTCCGCTGATTGGGGTCAGCCGCAGGCGCTGCAGCAGATAGGGTACGGGTTCGTCATAGAGATATTCTGTCGTATGCGAAATCTTCAGCCGCATGGGGGCGTCCTTCGGGTCGAGCGGTTGGGCTGATTACTGATAAAAGCGGTAGCCGTCGGAAATCTCGGCACTGAGCTGATTGTTGCGGTAGACGAAGTCTTCAAGGAATTCGTGCAGACCCTGATCCATGATCTCGGTGACCGAGCCACGCTTGAGCATGGTCCGGATCGCATCGGCCGTGTCATGCGCTGTCAGCCGCTCCCCGCCGTAATCTTCCGACAGATAACGCAGGTTGCTGACGATCTTCTCGTAACAATAGGCGAGCGAGCGCGGCATCTGCACCTGCAGGATCAGCATGTCGGCAATGTTTGCGGCCTGGTATTCGCCGTCATAGACCCAGCCATAGGAGCGATGGGCCGAGACCGAGCGCAGGATCGATTCCCACTGGAAGTTATCGAGCGCCGAACCGACCTGGCTGACCGAGGGCAGGAGCACGTAATATTTGACGTCGAGAATACGGGCGGTGTTGTCTGCGCGTTCGATGAAAGTGCCGATGCGGGCGAAATTGTATATCTCGTTCCGGAGCATCGAGCCGTGGAAGGCACCGCGGATGAGACCGCAGCGGTGCTTTATGACGCCGATCAGCTCGGGCAGGTCGGCGGCCTTCAGCTTGCGCGACATGCGGGCCTTCAAGTCGATCCAGGCCTCGTTGGTGGCTTCCCAGGTCTCGCGGGTAAGTGCCGTGCGCACCATGCGGGCATTATTGCGGCCCGCCTCGATGCAGGACATGACGCTCGACAGGTTGGTACGGTCGCGCAGCAGATAATCGACCGCGTCGGCGGCGGTCATCTTGTCATGCACCTCGGAATAGGCTTCGCGCACGCCCGCACTTTCGAGCACGCCGTGCCAGTCCTCGTCGGAGGAGCCGGCACTGGTCAGCGAGACGCGCAGGCCGGCATCGACGAGACGGGCGATGTTTTCGGCGCGCTCGATGTAACGGAACATCCAGTAGAGGCCGTTTGCAGTTCTTCCCAGCATTCTTCTACGCCCTCAATCTTCCAGAACCCAGGTGTCCTTGGTGCCGCCGCCCTGGCTGGAATTGACCACCAGCGAGCCCTGTTTCAGCGCCACGCGGGTGAGCCCTCCGGGGATGATCTTCACCTTGTCGGAGACGAGCACATAAGGCCGCAGGTCGACGTGACGTGGAGCGACGCCCTTGTTGACGAAGATCGGTACGGTGGAGAGAGCCAGCGTCGGCTGGGCGATGTAATTACCCGGCTTGGCCCGCAGCTTGTCGGCAAAGTCGGCGCGCTCCTTCTTCGTCGCCGTCGGGCCGACCAGCATGCCGTAACCGCCGGAGCCATGGACTTCCTTGATGACGAGGTCGGCGATGTTATCGAGCACATATTGCAGGCTGTCCGGTTCGGAACAGCGCCAGGTCGGCACATTTTCCAGCAGCGCCTTGCGCCCGGTATAAAATTCGACGATTTCCGGCATGTAGGAATAGATCGCCTTGTCGTCGGAAATGCCGGTGCCGGGGGCGTTGGCAATGGTGATGTTGCCGGCGCGATAGACATCCATGATGCCCGGTACGCCGAGCGCCGAGTCCGACCGGAAAGTCAGCGGGTCGAGAAAGTCGTCGTCGACACGGCGATAGAGAACGTCGATTGCCTCGTAGCCGCGGGTGGTGCGCATCTGCACCTTGCCGTCGAGTACGCGCAGGTCCGAGCCTTCCACCAGTTCCACGCCCATCTGGTCGGCAAGGAAGGAGTGTTCGTAATAGGCGGAATTGTAGATGCCGGGGGTGAGTACCGCCACGCGCGGCTTGCCCTTGCAGCCCGGAGGGGCAACGGCGGCAAGCGACTGGCGCAGAAGGCGCGGATAGTCTTCCACCCGCTGCACCTTGTTGAGGGTGAAGAGTTCGGGGAACATCTGCATCATCGTCTCGCGGTTCTCCAGCATGTAGGAGACACCGGAGGGCGTGCGGGCATTGTCTTCCAGAACGTAGAACTGATCCTCGCCGGTGCGCACGATATCGGTGCCGACGATATGGGTGTAGACGCCGCCGGGCGGCTTGAAGCCGATCATCTCGGGCAGGAAGGCAACGTTTCTTTCGATCAGTTCGCGTGGGATGCGGCCGGCCTTGATGATTTCCTGCTTGTGGTAGATGTCATCGAGAAAGGCGTTGAGCGCCAAGACCCGCTGCTCGATGCCCTGCGCGAGCTTGCGCCATTCGCGGGCAGAGATGATGCGGGGGATGATGTCGAAGGGGATGAGCTTTTCGGAACTGTCCGCGTGGCCGTAGACCGCGAATGTAATGCCGGTCTTGCGAAAGATGTTTTCCGCGTCCTGGGTCTTGCGGATCAGGTGGGCGGTGTCCTGTGCCGCATACCACTCGTGGTAGTCTTTATATGGTGGGCGCGGAAGGTTCTCCGCAGTTAACATTTCATCAAATGCCAAAGAAGCGTTCCCCTTTTTTTGGCCATAAGAATACAACGCAGAAGGCAATGCAAGAACCATGCGCAGTTGCCGAAGATAAAATCAAAACTCCACTTGGTGCCGAAGAAATAGGGTATTTCAGGCCGCCGCCCAGAGCTGCAAGCTATTGCTCAGGATTTGCTAACATTCGTCAAATCAATGTGTTGCCCGTTAAAGCGCCAAGTGCTCACAGGATGATCAACGTCATTGACGCTTGCCGTCAGATTTTCTGCTTTGACCGGGAAATATTGTCCGCCTATGGGAACTGACCTCATTGACGGAAGCCAATCATGCTTGACCGCCTCGCGCCGGCGATATTTGCCTTTCTATGGTCCACCGGCTGGATCGTTGCGAAATATGCGGCCATGCATGCCGACCCGATCACCTTTCTCGCGGTGCGCCATGCTCTTGCGGCGTGTGCCTTTGGCGGTATCTGTCTGCTGATCGGGGCAAAATGGCCGACGAGCGCTACGGCGTTCGGCAGGGCCATTCTTTCGGGCGTGTTTCTACACGGGCTTTATCTTGCCGGTGTCTGGTATGCGATCGGGCAGGGGGTGCCATCGGGTCTTTCCGGCATCATCGCCGGGCTGCAGCCGCTGCTGACGGCACTGGCGGCGACCTTCCTGCTTGGCGAGCGGCTTTCGGTTCGCCAGCGCATCGGTCTTGGGCTCGGCTTTGCCGGCATTCTGATTGCAATTTCACCGCAGCTTCTGGCCAGCCTTGCCGCCGGGCTGACGGGGCTCGGCATTCCGCTGATCATCAATCTCGTCGCCATGACATCGGTGACCTACGGGACCATCTATCAGAAGCAGCATCTGCAGCAGGCAGACCTGATGGCGACGGCGACCCTGCAGTTCGTCGGCGCGTTGATCGTCACCCTGCCGATCGCTCTCATGACCGAGGAGATGCGTTTCGACGGGACCTGGCAGGCGATCGCGTCGATGGCATGGTCGGTGATCGGCATTTCGATGGGGGCGGTGTTCCTGCTCTTGCGGCTCATTCGCCACGGACAGGTTTCGCGCGCCGCATCGCTGATCTATCTGATGCCGCCCATGGTGGCGATCGAGGCGGCGATCCTGTTCGGCGAACCGCTGACCCTGCCGGTGGTGGTTGGCACGGTGATCGTGGTGGCTGGCGTTTATCTAGTGAACAGGAAAACGCCCAAGGCAAGTTCGTAAAGAGGCGTTGTCGGTGAGGAACGAAAGTAATGAATTGGCGCCGCCCGATGAGGCCGCATGGTTGGCCTGGAGCCCGTGCGAACTGGCTGCTCGCTTGGAAAGTCTGTCGCTGCCGTGGTGTGTCGTGGGTGGATGGGCGCTCGATCTGTGGCATGGGCGTCAGCTACGGGATCACGAGGATATCGAGTTTACGATCCTGAGGGATGATCTTCCTGCATTTCGCGCCTCGCTTTCGGGGACCCGCTTCTATTCCGTTCGGGACGGCCGGATCGACTACCTTGCGCCGGACGAGGAACCGGATCCGGATGTTTTCCAGATCTGGTGCGAGGAGATGGCAAGTCGAACGTGGCGGGCCGATATGATGATCGAGCCGGGTACGCCGGATCAATGGGTCTATAAAAGGGAGCCTTCCATCAGCGCTTCGCGCAAGGAGATGGTCTCCCGCACGGCCAATGGCATTCCTTATCTAAAGCCGACAGCAGTCCTGTTATTCAAGGCGAAGTATCTGCGCCCCAAGGACGAGGCGGATTTCGGGCATGCCTTGCCGAAATTGCCGCAAGAGGATCGGGCCTGGCTGAGGTCACGGCTTGAAGTCCTGTACCCGGGCCATGTTTGGATTTCCAGCCTTTCCTGAACTTCGCCATACACTTCGCCGAAAAGCAAAACGGCCGGGTGTGAGCCCGGCCGTTCGCATTTCATGTGGTCTCAGCGCTTACGCCGGACGGCGCTTGCGGCCCTGGAAGCCGCCGCCGCGCTGTTCGTCGCCGCGAGCGGGGCCCGGATTGCCGAAACGGACGGGGCCGCGGCCTTCGCCCTGGGCGGTCTTCTGCGGGGCGTGGCGGTTCTGGCCGCCGGTCTTTGCCGGAGCCTGCGAACCGTCGGTCGCACCAGCCTGATGCTGCTGGCGCTGCTTGCCGGCTTCGTGGGCGCCGTGAGCGGCGCGATCGCGATTGCCGCCATTGTTCGGCTTTGCCGGACGCTGGCCCTGATTGCCACGGTTCTGGCCGCCGTTACGCGACCCTTCCTGGCTGCGGTTGGGGCGGAAGTCCGACGTTGCAGCCAGATCGTTATCGCCTTCGGAACGCGGAGCTTCCTCGTTGCGGCGCTGGCCGCGGAACTCTTCGTTGCGACGGTTGTCACGCTGCGGGCGATTGTTTGATCCGCCACGACGCTCCTGACGTTCACCGCGTTCTTCAGAAGCACCTTCGGCACCTTCAGCAGTGAAGAACGGCTTACGGGCCGGGCGTTCGCGACGCGGACCACGGCCTTCGCCGTTACCGCCGCCATTGCCACGGCCGCCGGCATTGCCGCCGCCGTTGCTTCCCCTGGCCTTGTTGCCGCCGCGATTGTTGTTGCCGTTGCCGCGAACCGGACGGTTCAGCGCTTCAGGACGTTCGCCGGATGCGGACTTGATCTCGATGCCCATCAGCTTTTCGATGTCGCGGAGCAGCAGCGTCTCATCCGGGGCGCAGAAGGCAATCGCGATGCCGTCACGGCCTGCACGGGCGGTACGGCCGATACGGTGAACGTAGGCGTCCGGTACTTCCGGAAGGTCGTAGTTATAGACGTGGCTGACGGCCGGGATGTCGATGCCGCGGGCGGCGACGTCGGTGGCGATCAGCGTCTTGATCTCGCCGTCACGGAAACCCTTGAGCGCCCGCTCGCGCTGGCCCTGGCTCTTGTTGCCGTGGATCGAGGCGACCGAGAAGCCGATATTGTCGAGATGCTTCATCAGCTTCTCGGCGGTGTGCTTGGTGCGCATGAAGACGATCGAGCGGCCATCCGGGTTTTCGAGCAGCGACTTGCGCAGGATTTCCGTCTTGTCGCCCTTGCCGGCGACGAAGTGGACATACTGCTCGACCTTGTCGGCAGCCTTGCCCGGAGGCGTGACTTCGACCTTGGTGGGATCGGTCAGGAAGTCGGCAGCCAGATCGGCGATCGCCTTCGGCATGGTGGCCGAGAAGAGCATGGTCTGGCGCTTCTTCGGCACCATCTTGGCGATCTTGCGCAGGTCATGCACGAAGCCGAGGTCGAGCATCTGGTCGGCTTCGTCGAGAACGAGGAAACGAACCGTGGTCAGGCCGATGGCGCGACGGGCAACGAGGTCAAGCAGGCGGCCGGGCGTGGCGACGAGAATGTCGGTGCCCTTTTCCAGCTGCAGCTGCTGCTTGTTGATCGAGACGCCGCCAACGACAAGATTGATCTTGAGCGGCCGGCCCTTGACGAAGGTCTTCAGGTTGGCGGCGATCTGGTTCACCAGTTCGCGCGTCGGCGCAAGGATCAGCGAACGGGTGGTGCGGTTGTCAGGACGGGTGCCGTCGGCGAGCAGACGCTCGATCAGCGGCAGGCCGAAAGCGGCGGTCTTGCCGGTGCCGGTCTGGGCGAGGCCGATCAGGTCGCGGCCTTCGAGGACTAGGGGAATTGCCTGCGCCTGGATCGGCGTCGGGGTTTCAATGCCAAGCGAAGTCAGCGTGGCGACGATCTCCTTGGAAACACCAAGAGATGCAAAATTCGTCAAAGCGAATACCTTTCGGGGCGCCAAAAACATATGTGCCCGCACGGCACCATGCCGTGTAAGCTGTTTCTGGCGTCAAGAACCCCGCGTGATTTGGGAACTTGTGTGTTGGAAATTGCTTCCCAGCGCTTAAACCCTGAATGCCAGGGCGATCTATCAGTGCGCCTTGTTCCTTCTTCGCGATCGAAATTTGTCGCAGGGCCAACTCACGCGGCGGCCGGAAGGTGAAAGCATGAGCCGCATGTGGTGGATTTTACGCGAAAAGTCAAGGAAGTTTCGCGGATGCGAAGCGCAGGCCAGCCATGCGGCCTGCGCTTCGGTCGTCTCAATGGCAGGTCAGGCCTGCTGATCCGGCTTGTTTGCAGCCTTGGTCAGGCCAAGAGCGTGATAAAGCACGATCGCGCCGATCGTAGCGGTGCCGATGCCGTCGAGAGTGAAGCCAGCGACGTCCAGCTTGAAATTGCCGGCGCCCAGCACCAGCGCGACACCAACGGTGATCAGGTTGCGCGGTTCGGCGAAATCGACCTTGTTTTCCACCCAGATACGGCCGGCAGTGGCTGCGATCAGGCCGAAGACGACGATCGACAGGCCGCCGAGAACCGGGCCGGGGATGGTTTGGATCAGCGCGCCGAATTTCGGCGAGAAGCCGAGCAGGACGGCAACGAAGGCCGCGACGAGGAAGACCAGCGTCGAGAAGATGCGGGTGACGGCCATGACGCCCATGTTTTCGGCGTAAGTGGTCATGCCGGTGCCGCCGAAGAAACCGGAGAACATCGTCGAGATACCGTCACCGATGAAGGCGCGGCCGAGATAGGGGTCGAGATTACGGCCGGTCATGGCGCCGATCGCCTTGATATGCCCGAGGTTTTCGGCAACCAGAATGACGACGACCGGGGCGATCAGAGTGATTGCGGATGCGGAGAAAACTGGAGCGGTGAAGGTCGGCAGGCCGAACCATGCGGCAGCGGAAACGCCGGAGAAATCAATCGGCGTGCCATAACCCATGCCGTTCGCCAGCACGAGATAAAGGATATAGGCGAAAGCGCCGCCAAGAAGGATAGGCAGGCGGCGAGTCATGCCGGGGGCATAGACTGCGACGAGGCCGACGGCTGCGACGGTGGCGATTGCCACCCAGCGCGACAGCTGGCTGCCGTCAGGCGTCGCCGCGCCGGTGCCGGAGGCGCTGGCGATTGCGATCGGTGCCAGCACGAGGCCGATGGCGGCGACGATCGCGCCGGTCAGGACCGGCGGCATCAGCCGTTCGATCCAGCGATGGCCGGCCATCATGACGATGACGCCGATCAGCGCATAAAGCGCACCGGCGGCGATGATGCCGCCCAGCGCCAGCGCGATATTCGGGTTAGGCGCGCCGGCTGCAGCGGCAGTCGCCACCAGAACCGGGCCGATGAAGGCGAAGGAGGATCCGAGATAGCTCGGGACGCGACCACCGACAGCGATGAAAAAGATCAGCGTCGAGATGCCGGAAAACAGGATCGATACGTTGGGGTCGAACCCCATGATCATCGGGGCAAGAACGGTCGAGCCGAACATCGCCACCACATGCTGGAAGCCCAGCACTACCGTCGGGCCTGCCGGCAGACGTTCGTCGGGCAGGATGCGCCCTTCCGTCTTCAGCCGCCAACGCGGAAAATACCCACCCGTCTCGCTCATGTCTCGCCCTGTCCTTGTTGTTCCCCGCCAAGCGACCCGACACGTTTCCGGTGTCGTGCTTTTTCGATTTATAGTCTCATAAGGCGGGAATGATTTTTGCCTGTCGCGCGGGCACGGGATCGCCGCTGATGCTTCGATAGATCGTGCCGGCTCGCAAAAAGCCTCGATAGTCCTATCGGTGGCGGCTGTCATCGGCGCGTAAGAGGTTTCCCACAGCGCTGATGCCTGCGACGGCGGAAATCCTGTCGCAGTTCAGAAGGGGATGGCCGCAAGATGGCGAACAGATGTGGATCGACGGCGACGACGATTGATCGCGTATAAGAGAAAAACGAGAAAGGCGGCGGTGCTTTCACCGCCGCCTTCGGCATCTCTGACTTCAGATCTTAATAGCAGACGCGGGCGCGATAAGCTTCGCCATATTCGTTTTCCACCCATTCGAAGTGGCAACGCGGCGGCGGCGGGGCCGGCTCGTAGTACGCAGGGCGGTAGACGACCCGCGGCGGCGGTGGCGGTGCGTATTCGTATTGCGGTTCGACATATACCGGGCGCTGCGAACCGGAAACGATTGCGCCTCCGATAAGGCCGCCGGCAAGACCTGCGGCGGCGCCGATCAGGACGTCGTCGCCGTGATGATGGTGGTCACGCGCTTCTGCGGCTGGTGCGGTCGCGGCAAGTACGCCTGCGACGGACAGGGCGACGAGGCCTGCGGAAACTGTCTTCTTCATGAACGTCATGATCGTGGTCCTTTCCCTTTGGTTCGTTCCAAGGGCACGTTCACAAGATGGTGCTCAATCTCGGCAGATTGATGGAAGGAAACAGAACTTAGTCTGAACGCCTGTTCACACTCGATCATCCAGAGGTTGATTTTTACCGCTGACGCGCAACCCCTGTCTCGCTTTGTGGCGAGATTGCGGCAACGCTGCGCCGGTTTGAAGGCGTTCAGAAATCGGTTGCCACACCGCCTTCAGTTTTTCGCTTGGCCACGAAAGAATCGAGTTCTTCTTCTATTGCGGGATCAAGTGCCGGTTGCTGGTAATTGGCCAATGCTTCCTTGTAGATCCGGTTGGCATGGTCATAGGTGGTCGGTCTGCCTGCCTCGGTCCACGTTTCGAAATTGCGCCAATCTGACAGGATAGGCGAATAGAAGGCGGTTTCGTAACGTGCGAGAGTATGCGGGGTGCCAAAGTAATGGCCGCCCGGGCCGACATCGCGCACAGCATCGAGCGCCAGGGCGTCGGCGCTCACGTCGAGCGGCGTCAGGAACTCCGCCACCATCTGCAACATGTCGACGTCGAGAATGAACTTCTCGAAAGATGCCGTCAGTCCGCCTTCCGTCCAGCCGGCCGAATGGAGGATGAAATTGCCGCCGCCCTGAGTCAGCGCCCAAAGCGACATGGCGCTCTCATAGGCTGCCTGCGCATCCAGCGTATTTGCCGCGTTGGTGTTGGAGGTCCGGTAGGGGATGCCGTAGCGGCGGGCCAGTTGCCCACCGGCAATAACCGCCTTCATATATTCCGGTGTGCCGAAAGCGGGTGCACCGGTCTTCATGTCGACATTGGACGTGAAGCCGCCATACATCACGGGTGCGCCTCTTCGCACCATCTGGGTGAAGGCGATGCCGCAAAGCGCCTCGGCATTCTGCTGTACCAGAGCGCCGGCGATCGTTACCGGCGCCATGGCGCCCGCAAGCGTGAACGGCGTCATGATGACGACCTGGCCGCGCGACGACATTTCGATGATCCCTTGAAGCATCGGCCCGTCGAGACGGAGCGGGGAGGAGGAGTTGATGACGGTGAAAAGCGATGGCTCCGTCGTCATCTGCTCCATCGATATGCCTCTCCCGATACGGGCAATTTCAAGTGCATCGAGATTGCGCTGTGCGCCAAGCGAATAACAATGAAAGACCTTGTCTGTCAGTTTTACCAGATCGGACAGGCAGTCGAGGTGACGAACCGAAGCGTGGATGTCGATCGGCTCTACCGGATAACCGCCGGTCGTGTGGATGATGTCGTAATGCTGCGCCAGTTTGATCAGCTTGCGAAAGTCGTCCTGATTGCCGGCGCGGCGACCACCTTCACGATCGGCAACGAAGGGGGCGGACGCGACCTGCGCGAAGACCAGGTTATTGCCGCCGATGCTGACATTCCGCTGCGGATTTCGGGCATGCATGGTGAAGCTTGACGGCGCGGATGCGATCAGTTCCTCGATCAGGCCACGGTCGAAACGCACCCGGTTGGAGCCGGGCGTAACATCTGCTCCCGCCGTCTTCATCCGCTCACGCGCTTCCGGCAGGATGATGTCCATGCCGATTTCCTCGAGCACGATCAGCGAGGCGCTGTGAATGTCTTCGATCGCTTCGGGTGAGAGGATGCTGGTCTTGTCTATTGTGTTGACCAGGTTGCGGTATTTTGTCCCGGTCAGGCCTGAGCGGACGCGTTCGCCACCTCTACCGCCGCTGCGGCGGCGTCTTTCACCGCTCGTTGAGCCAACGTCTGTTTCAGCAGGAGAAGGCGTCGTAATCTCGCTCATGACTATCCCATCTGCGGCGGTCCTTTCGCAGACTGTGTCAAATTCCCTTCACGGTTGCCCTCGCCATTTGCGACGATGTGCCGCCTCTTCCAGAACATCACGCCGCTCCAGTGAAAATTGTGCAATCGCTACAAGAAAATCCAGGTATCGACTTGTGGTAAAAACGCGTTGTTAACACTCGCCATGGTGTTATCGTCGCCATCATGACCGAAGGGAATCGGTCCAAAAAATCGCCCGGGAACACAATAAAAGGGACGGCAGCGCTTGGATATGCACAGCGACTTGCTCGATAAAGCCTGTGCGCGGATACAGGATCTGACGCAGCCGGCCTATATCAAGGATAGCGCGCTGCGCTATGTGGCGGTCAATCTCGCCTATGCGGAACTTTTCGGTGCTAGTCCGGACGACTTCGTGGACGGCGCCAGCGACACTCTGACGGGCACGGTGGATGCCGGCGAGCGCAAGGAAAAGGAAAGCCGGGCCATTGTTTTCGGCAGCGACGAGGTCGCGCGGTTGTTCGATCCCGCCGGTGCGCTTGCCTATGAAGTTCATATAGAGCGCTTTCTGACTGAAAACGACCATACCTATCTGTTCGGCACTATCGAGGCGATTGCCCAGAGGGTGGAGGTTGCCTCCAGCATGGCCAAGATCGTACCGCTACGTGTTGCTGGCGGCTCCCCGACCATGTTCGACAACAAGCTTCTCGACGATGCCCTCGACATGCTGGAAATGGGCATCGGCATCTACGACCGCAACGACGTGTTGCTCTATTGCAATTCGCAGCTTACCGAATATGGCCGCACGCTGGATATCGATCTGCAGGTCGGGATGAACCTGCCTCAGATCCTTGGGCAGGCCTACGACCGCCGCCGAAAGATCTATCAGTCGGACGATCAGGTTCTTGCACTGGGCCGGGACGGATGGCTCGCTGAGCAGATCAAGCCTTTCCGGCAGCCCTATCATGAAAGCATCGATCATCTCGCCGATGGCCGCTGGCTTCGATCGGTCAACAAACGGCTGGAAAATGGTGTTCTGATCGCGATCCGCCAGGATGTCACCGATTTCAAGGAGCAGGAAATGCTGCTCCGCAATCAGGTGGCGGAAACGGAGCTGTTCCGCGCCATTCTCGAGGACCTGCCGACGCCGGTCTTCGTGCGCAATGCCAGGCATGAACTGACCTATGCCAACCATGCCTACGAACGGATGCTCGGCGACAGCCGCGATCGCTATATAGGCCAGACGGAAGCGCAGATGTTTCCCTGGGCCGCCGAACGTTTCTGGGACGAAAATGCCCGGGTTCTGGATGGCGAGAATATCGACAAGTCCGAGGACATGACCTTTCCGGACGGATCGGTCATACCGGTCCTGACCCGTCTACGCTCTATCCAGACCGAGGATGGCAGTAACTATCTTCTCTGCTCGCGCACGGATGTCTCGCAGATCAGCGAGGCACAGGCGAAGGCGGAGAAGGTCAGCCGAGACCTGCAGACCATTCTCGACGCCCTTCCTGTTGGCGTCGCCATCCTGACGGACCAGTTCGATTTCGAATATGCCAATCCTGCTTTCGGCGAGTTCTGGGATACGAAGCGGAGCTTCAATCTCTCCGGCCGTTCCTATCGCGATTTCCTTCTGTTTCTTTTCGAGAGCGGCGTGTTTGCCGATTTCGGTTCCGATTTCGAAGCGATCTATGAGCAGCGGATTGCGGCGCTGACGGAGGACGGGCATCCTCCGCTGGAGATCCGCTCTCTTACCGGCAGGCAGGTGCTGATTTCGCCTTCGCGACTTTCCGACGGCAAGCTCCTACTCAGTTATACCGACATCACCGTCATGCGTAAGCGTGATGCGGAAATCCAGGAGGCGCGGGCAGCGCTTGAGCGTCACGGCGCACTGATGCGCGATGCGACCAGCGCGATGTCGCAAGGGCTGCTGATCCTGCATGACGGAGAGGTGGAACTCTCCAACGACGCGCTTGCCGCCATGCTGGAAATGCCCGCCGAGATGGTTTCTCCCGGCGCACAGTGGCGCGATCTGTTCCGTTATTGTGTCCGTCGCGGCGATCTCGGTGCGAGTGGTGAAGCGCTTGGAACTTTTCGGTCGCTGGAAGAGAACATGGCTGCGGGCCGGCCGTTCTATGCCTCGTTCAAGATCGAGAACCGCAAATGGGTTCAGGTCGAGGCACGGCAGACCGACAGCGACCATTGGCTCGCCGTCTTTACCGACGTGACCGACGTCAAGGCGCGCGAAGAGGACCTGACCCGACTTCTACAGCGCGCCGAAGCCGCTGACCGTGCCAAGTCGGAATTCCTCGCCAATATGAGCCATGAAATCCGCACGCCGATGAATGGCGTGCTCGGCATGGCCGAACTGCTGGCCAAATCCAATCTCGACACGCGGCAGAAGACCTTCATCGACATCATCGTCAAATCCGGCAATGCGCTTTTGACGATCATCAACGACATCCTCGACTTCTCGAAGATCGATGCCGGGCAGATGAAGCTGAGGAAGGCGCCCTTCGATCCAGTGGAGGCGATCGAAGACGTTGCCACCCTGCTTTCGTCCGCTGCCGCCGACAAGGATATCGAACTCATCGTGCGCGGTGATGCTTCCGTGCGGGAGACCGTGCTCGGTGACGCCGGGCGTTTCCGCCAGATCGTCACCAATCTGGTCGGCAATGCCGTGAAGTTTACCGAAAAGGGCCATGTCTTCATCGACTTGAAGTCGGAACCCGTTGGAGCTTCTGACCTGATGCTGACGATCCGGATCGAGGACACGGGGCTTGGCATTCCGGACGAGAAACTCGCCTCGGTGTTCGAAAAATTTTCGCAGGTCGATACGTCCTCGACGCGGCGGCACGAGGGTACGGGTCTGGGGCTGGCGATCACGTCGGGTCTCGTCGAACTGTTCGGCGGCTCGGTCAATGTCGAGAGCGAACTCGGACGCGGCTCGGTCTTCACCGTCAAGCTGCCGTTCCCGGTCGTCGCGGAGCGCAAGACGGAAACCGTGCTGCCGGTCAATACCAGCGGCGCGCGCGTTTTGATTGTCGACGACAATGCCGTCAATCGCCGCATCCTTTCCGAACAACTTTCCATGTGGGGTTTCGATACGGTTGCGGCGGAAAGCGGTGCCGAGGGATTGGCCGTGCTTGCCGAGGCATCGCGTCTCGGGATCACCGTCGATGCGATCGTGCTCGACTATCACATGCCGGAAATGAACGGGCTTGATTTCGCCAAGTCTCTGCGTGGAGACAATCGCTTCGACCGCACAGGCATCATCTTCCTGACCTCAATGGACATGGCAAATGACGAAAGCATGTTTGCCAGCCTGCAGATCCATGCGCATCTGATGAAGCCGGCGCGGGCCAACCTTCTGCGCAGCACGGTCATCGACGTGGTGCGCTCGGTCAGAAGTCGGCGGCAGATGGAGACAACTGTCGTTCCCGAGGTTATCGCTCCTATTGCAAGTCCCCAGCTGGTGACTGGTGCGAAATCGACGCCTCCGGTTCAGGCCATGCCGTCGCTCGACGTGTTGGTGGCCGAAGACAATGAGGTCAACCAGATCGTCTTCACCCAGATCCTGCAGACCACCGGCTGGTTGTTCCAGATCGTCAAGAATGGCGCGGAGGCGGTCGACGCCTGGCAGGCGCATGATCCGGCGATCATCCTCATGGATGTCTCCATGCCGGTGATGAACGGCCATCAGGCGACGCAGAAGATCCGTGAGCTGGAGGAGCGCACCGGCACCCACACGCCGATCATCGGTGTGACCGCCCATGCGCTGGAAAGCGACCGCGAGCTCTGCTTCCAGGCAGGCATGGACGACTATCTGTCGAAGCCGATCAGCCCGGAAGCGCTGGAGGACAAGATCCGCACCTGGATCGGCGGTGCGCGGCTTTCAACGCAATCGCGCTGAGAAAGATGATCAGGCCGCGGCGGTCCGCGGCCGGGTCAGGCTTCGGCCGATCTTCAGCCCCTGCATTTCGATAAGGCTGTAGCCGATCGCCGCCACTGCATAGGTGAGGGGGAGAGTGATGACCAGTGTCACCAGCCATCTTGCCGGGTCGCTCATCTCGAAATTGCGGATCAGCAAGGCCACGACCGGCTGCATGATCAGCAGGTGGGCGAGATAGGCTCCGAAGGAGAGTTCGCCGAGCGTGTGGAAGAGCCGGTTGCCGAGCTGATTTGAGATCGTCTCCGCCACGCCGGAGATTGCCTTTGGCAGGCGGTGTGCATGGACAAGCGCGAAAAAGACGGCGACCAGTGCCAGACGGACGATTTCGTGCATCGGGTTCATCACCCCGCCGACCGGAATGAGCACGAACAGGCAGGCGAGCGCCGCATAGGCAAAGGCGCGCCGATTGCTCAAGTCGAGCGCAGCCGCGAGCAACATGCCGGCGGCAAAGACATGCATCTTGAGCGGCAGGAAGGTCGGCATCGGGAAATGATAGCCGATCGCGGTGACGACATAGACAGTGGCAATGCCGGCCGCGACGATGCCGACCATGCTTCTGACCCAGCCGAGCCGTCCAACGATTATCATGATGAAGGGCAGGGCCGCATAGAACTGCATTTCCAGCCCAATGCTCCAGTCCGGCAGCGCCGTCCGGTAGCCGTATGTCGGGCTGAGGCCGAAAAGGAAGCTCAGGTGCAGCAGGTAGTTCTTGAGGCTGTCGTCGATATAGCGGGCTGCCGGCTGCGGCGGAACGGCATTGAAGGCGTCGATGGTCGAGCGAGCGTCATAGATCATCGGGCCGAGCGCCAACGCGGCGAAAAGCATGACGTAATAGAGCGGGGCGATGCGGAAGAAGCGCCTGATCCAGAAGGCGGACCATGTGCCCGGCGCCTCCCAAGGCTCCTTCTTCTTCCGAAGCTGATAGTGAAACACCATCAGGAAGCCGGAGAGCATGACGAACAGGTCGACGCCGAGGTCGGGATCGCCAATGATGGGTATGCGGAAACCCGTCAGAATGTGAGCGTGTCCGACAAGCACCCACAATGCTGCCAGGCCGCGCAGGCCATCAAGGCATGCGATGCGATATCCCTGCTCGGCTTTCGCCATCAGATCGTCTCCCGTTGCGTCGGCTACCCCAGCCTCATAGCCTGAAAATGTTGCAG
The DNA here is from genome assembly GCF_014201355.1 of Aliirhizobium wenxiniae. GTDB lineage: Bacteria > Pseudomonadota > Alphaproteobacteria > Rhizobiales > Rhizobiaceae > Neorhizobium > Neorhizobium wenxiniae. Next base: position 1,001,218 of record NZ_JACHEG010000001.1, on the reverse strand, counting down.
TGCGACAAAAAGGAAAGGGATGTGGCCTCAATATGGCTCCGGTCTGAAGAACCGAACAAAACAATCAAAAAGGGGAGCCGGATGTGACGGCTCCCCTTCGAATGCTTTGCAGCTTTTGAACGGCTCAGCCCTGGCGGCCGGCCTTGAGCGCCGTTGCCCAGCTTACCAGCTGGTCGAGCGCCGCATTCAGGCCCTCGTTCATCGGGGCGGTCGGGTTGAATACCTTCTGCTCGTCGATGAAGTTGGTGAAGAAGGGGATCGGAACCGTCTGCGGGATCGGCATCATGTTGAGGTTGGAAATCAGCATGCGCAGTTCCTGGGCGGCGCGAAGGCCGCCGGAGACGTGGGCGTAGCTCAGAACGCCGGCAGGCTTGAATGACCATTCGAGCGACAGAACCTGCAGCGCGTTGATCAGCGCTGCATTGGGGTAATAGTCATATTCCGGCGTCAGGAAGAGATAGGCATCGGCGGATGCGACGCTGGCAGCCCAGCGCCTGGTGTGCTCATGCTCGTATTTCTGCATGCGCGGATGGTTCGGCTCGTCGAGAAGCGGCAGGTTGAAGTCGGCAAGGTCGACCAGTTCGACTTCGAACTTGCCGTGTTTCGTTGCGTGTTCGGCGGCCCATTTGCCAATGGCCGGGCCTGCGCGGCCGGGACGGGTGCTGCCGATGATCACGTTAAGCTTCAATGACATGCTGAAATTCCTATGTTGAACACAGGCATCTGTTTGGCCCCTGCGGCACAAGGATGCAGGTGCTCATTGCGAATAGCTGCTATGTGCGGGTGATGGGGCTTTGCTGACTTCAGGCGATATCAGGAGCGAGTGGCAGCAAGGCCGGCGGTCGCCAGTCAAATCGGGGAACCTTCGGAGGCAACGCACAATTGCGCTCATCAGAAGGTGCTGTCACTGCTTATCTACCAGAAAAGGGCCTGCCAGAGGCTTTGGTTCGTTGCCCTTGTAGAACATCAGCCGTGCTGTCTTGCAGTAATTATCGAGATCGCTTCTGGCATCCTTCTCGATCTTTGCCATCTCAGCCCTGAAAGTAGGATCTAAGGGCGGATAAACTCCGGTAGCGTATTCGTATCCCAAGAAGAAATCGCCGTTTAATTCGAGTTTTCCGCAGTACATGCCTGCAACGACTGCGCTTGCGGCGTAGGACAGAAACTGCTCCTTGCTCAGCACTGGATGAGACGGTATTTCCCGGGCCGCTGCCGTCGAGTAACTGACCAGCAATCCAGCGAAAACCAAAATTGCGTTTTTCAAACTTAATCTCCCTCGCATCATTTTCACAATGTCTTGCGATGCGAAGGTAAAAAAGGTCTCAACCGATGCGGTGGTGGTCAAGACCACCAACCTGTAGCTCGCGACGCGCACTTGCCTTCGGTCTCAACATTCATCCTGGTTCTCGACAGAATTGAGAGGCACTGGCCGCTATGCCGTCAGATTGACCCATCGAATGTATCTGCCTCGCTTTGCGTGGCGAAGTTGAATGTGACGAGTTCGCTCTCGTCATCCTGACGGATACCAACCGCGGTGACGATCAGTCGAGCGACCTCATCCTGCGCTTCGCTTCCCGACCGGGACGATTTCACTGCCTTTTCGATGGCTGGTGCGAATACTTCACTGATCAGACCGAGGCGCATGTTGTGCTTCATGATGATATCCCTGTCCTCAAGGATCGCCACCTGTTCACCCTGCGGGATGCCCGCATTGTCCATTGCAGTCAGTGTGGCATTGGTCGCAAGCTTGATCGGGCCTTCTTGAAGCCAGCGATCGACCATCGGGTGGAACTGACGCATACGTTCAGCGGGGATTGTTTTCTGTACTGTGATCGACATCTGTGTTCCTTTTTCAGTCAAACCGATATGCGCTCTTCGGATAGAGGATCGGTTGCGGAATTTCGAGTTTCCGTGATCAGTCGACCGCGGACGAGAGATTAGGCCGCGGGCCGCAGAGCATTTCGCGCTTGCCGGCAAAACCGGGACGGCGTTCGACGATAAAGCCGGCGGCACCGAGGTTGCGACGGACGAAACCTGCTGCGGCATAGGTAGCAAAACTGCCGCCCGGCCTGGTTTTGTCGAACAGCGTCTGCATCAGTTCGGGTGACCACATGGCGGGATTGCGAGACGGTGCGAAGCCATCGAGGAACCACGCATCGAAATCCGGCTCCGACGCCGTGACGCCATCGAGCGCCGCGCCGCAGACGACGGTCAGGCGGGTCTGTTCATCGAGTGCAAGCGTGACATGCCCGGTCGGTTCGTCCGGCCATGCCGCGACAAGCGCTCGCCGTTCCGCATCGATTTCCGGCCAGCGGGACAGGGCGCGGTCGATCTCGTCGCGCTTCATCGGATAGAGTTCGAACGAGGTGAAGTGCAGATGCATGCCCGGCTTGCGCGCAAGTTTCCACTGCCGCCAGGTCTCGCAAAAATTCAGGCCGGTGCCGAAGCCGAGTTCGCCGATGCGAAACCTGCCGTCCGATGACATCTCGTGCCAGCGATCCGGCAGGCCGTTGCCGGAAAGGAAGACGTGGCCGCATTCCAGCCGCCCGTCGGTGCGGCAATAAAAGTGATCGCCAAATTCCTGGGAATACGGCATATCGCCTTCGTGCCAGTCGAGTGTCTGGAATGCCGGGCTTTCGCCTTCAACTGTCTTCAATTCGGGATCATTGTCGCTCATGAGCAATGCGGATAATCCGGCTGGCGCCGGCGGTCAATCTGGAGAGCGGACTATCGATTCTGCGCGTGGCGCGGCGACCCTGCCGGCTTCGGCCGATCTGGTCATTCTCGGCGGCGGCATCATGGGTCTGTGGGCGGCGGTAAAGGCCGAGCGGCTTGGCATCCGTACCGTACTTGTCGATTCCGGAAAGCTCGGCCGCGGCACGAGCGGCGGACTGCTCGGTGCGCTGATGCCGCATATGCCGGACAAGTGGAACGACAAGAAGCAGTTCCAGTTCGATGCGCTGCTTTCGCTCGAGGACGAGGTGGGGCAGATCGAGGCAGATACGGGGCTTTCCTGCGGTTATCGCCGCACCGGTCGCCTGATCCCATTGCCGAAATCGCACCTGCGGGCGATCGCGTTCCGCCATTCCGAAGACGCCGCCACGCACTGGGATCAGGCCGGTCGTCGCTTTCACTGGCATGTCGCCGACCAGACACCGCATCCCGGCTGGCCGGATGCCTCGTTCTGCGAGGCCGGCATCGTGCATGACACTTTTGCCGCCAGGGTCTCGCCACGCAAGCTGACCGAGGCGCTCGGTGCAAGCCTCAATGCCGGCCGTCACGTCACCGTGGTGGAGGGGCTTACCGCATCGCGCATTGACGGCGTATCGAGCCGGGTGGAATTTGCCGATGGGACGAGTATCGCCTTCGGCGCCTGCATCGTGGCTGCCGGCCATCAGGCCTTTCCGCTGATCGAGGGCTTGTCCGATCCGCTGCCGCAACCGATCGGCCAGCCGGTCAAGGGGCAGGCGGCACTGCTGAGAGCCGGGGCCGATCCGGACCTGCCGCTTCTTTATCTCAATGGTCTCTATCTCGTGCCGCATGACAATGGCGATATCGCGCTCGGCAGCACCAGCGAGGAGGCTTTTGACCAACCGTACTCCACCGATCATCAGCTTGAGGATCTCGTTGCAAGGGCGAGGGCGCTTGTTCCGTCGCTCAGCAATGCTCCGGTTGTGGAACGATGGGCCGGTCTGCGCCCAAAGGCGATCGATCGCGATCCGATGGTCGGGCCGCATCCGGACAACGCGAACGTGATCGCGCTGACGGGGGGCTTCAAGGTCAGTTTCGGGGTGGCGCATCTTCTGGCCGAGGCTGCGCTTGATGCCGTTTCCGGCAGGATAATGCCGGTGCCTGCGTCGTTTTTGCTGGAGAACCACCTTTCGGTAGCTTCGCGCTAAACGCGAATCTTCTTCATCTTCGTCGTTAATCTGTCACGCAAATCGCATAGGTCCCTGATAAGGGACTGAATAAGCAAATGCGTAATTAAACAGGGCGTTTGACAGGGATGCACGAGAAGGTGACGCATGCGCTATGCCATATATTTCACGCCACCGGCACATGATCCGCTGACGCTCGCCGCGTCGCAATGGCTCGGCCGTAACGCCTTTTCCGGAGACGCTACCGAGCCGCCTGCCATTCGCGGCGTCGGTCTTCACGAGATCTCCTTCCACACCGCCATCCCGCGCCGAAGCGGGTTTCACGCCGCATTGAAGGCACCCTTCCGGCTTGCGCCCGAGATCAGCGAATCCATGCTGCTGCGGCACCTGATGCGGTTTGCCGGCTCTCACGAGCCGTTCCAGTTGCCACCACTGGAAGTGGCAAGGCTCGGCAATTTCTTCGGCCTCGTGCCGGAAATTCCTTGTGAACGGATGCGACTGTTTGCCTGCGCCGTCGTGCAGGAGTTCGACGTATTTCGCGCACCGTTGTCGGATGCGGAATTCGAGCGCAGCGACCCGGGCGATCTCTCGGCTCCGCAATTCGCCAATCTCTATCGCTGGGGACATCCTTACGTGATGGACGAGTTCCGGTTCCACATGGCGCTCACCGGACCGCTGCTGCCGAAGGACGGCATTTTCATCGAACCGGCCCTGAGGGATTATTTCGCGCCCTATCTGACGAAGCCGGTCGAGGTCTCCAACCTGGCGCTGTTCGTCGAAGAAGAGCCGGGTGCGCCGCTTCAGGTTCATTCGCTGCACCCGATGGGGCGCGTGGCAGCCCGCAAGATCGCCTGAGCACCGATTCAGACCGGTCGATCCGGCTGTGGCTGGCTGAACAGCAATTTGATGAAGGTGCGGTAGCTCAGGATCTGCCGTTCCAGATGGGTCGGATCGTTCAGGACCTTGGACATGATGATGGCGCCGTCGAAGGTGCATGACAACATGTTGGCGAGATCCTTCAGTTCGATCGGCTCCTGCGGCGGGTGCACCGCGGCGATCTCTTCCAGATAGCCAAGGAAGCGCCTGTTCCATGAGGCAACAGAGCTGGCGTTCAGCATGTGGATCTCGCGATCAAACAATCGCTCCTGATAACAGATCGAAGCGATGATGCAGCCAGGATGGACGCCTGGCAGGTCGCGCACCAGTTCCGACAGCAGTTTGAGGCCAATCAGGAAAGCCTGCAGCGGATCGTCCGCGAGTTCTCGCCCGCGGTCGAAAATGTCGTCGAAAAGGCGGTCGTTCTCGGTCACGTAGCGGCGTAGCATCTCGCGGGCGAGTTCGTTCTTGTCGTGGAAGTGGTAGAAAAAACCGCTCTTGGTGATACCGGCTTCAGCGATGACTTCCTCGATCGAGGTCGCGGCAAAGCCCTTGGAAAGCACGGATATCTGCGCGACCTCGAGGATCCGCTCGCGAGTTGCTTCACCCTTTTTCGGTACGCGGGCGTAGGGAAACTGTACCGGCGGTACGGTTTTTGCGCCATCCAGGCCTTGCCCGGCCAAATCCTCGGTCTTTCGGGACATGGTATCCCCCTGAGCGAGCTCACGTTTTCGATATGTTGCCGTGCTGTACCGCAAGCCGCGTAGATCAAAGCGTCCACCGGGCGCAAAACAAACGGGCAAGCTGCAGCTTCGGGACATGCCTGTTTTGCGCCGGGGCAATCATATCACAGGAGATGACGATGAAAAACGATCGCCTACGCCTGCCGCATCTGGGGCAAGAGATATATCTGACCGATGGCGGGCTGGAGACGACGCTGATCTTCCACCGTGGTCTGGAACTGCCTTTTTTCGCGTCCTTTCCGCTCATCGATGATGCCGGCGGGCGCGCCGAGCTGGATGCCTATTATGAAGCTTATCTATCGCTCGCGCGGAAGTATGGGCGGGGTTTCCTGCTCGATACGCCGACCTGGCGGGCCAACCCCGACTGGGCGGCAAAGCTCGGATATGATCTTGCCGCACTCTGGGCGCTCAATATTCGCTCGGTCGACTATGTCGCTGGCTTGCGGGAGAAATGGCAGGGGCCGGGTATGCCCATTCTGCTCAACGGCGTGATCGGGCCGCGGGGAGACGCCTACAAACAGGGCCGGATGTCCGTGGCCGAGGCGGAGGATTATCACGCCCATCAGATCGATGCCTTTGCCGAAACGGTGGTTGATATGCTGAGCGCCATGACGATCAACACGACCGAAGAGGCGATCGGTATCGTGCGGGCTGCCAGGGAGGCTGGGCTGCCCGTCGTGATCTCTTTCACGGTCGAGACGAATGGGAGGCTCGCAAACGGCATGTCCTTGCGGGAAGCGATCGAGATGACGGATGACATGACCGCAAATGGTCCCGCCTATTACATGGTCAACTGCGCCCACCCCGTCCACTTCGAACAGGCTTTCGTCGACGGTGATACCTGGCTGCACAGGATCGGCGGTGTGCGCGCCAATGCCTCATCCAAGAGCCATGCAGAGCTGGACGAGGCGACTGAACTCGATATCGGCGATCCTCAGGAGCTCGGTCGACATTACCGCAGCCTGAGAGCACGTTATCCGTCGATGTGTGTATTGGGTGGCTGCTGCGGCACCGATCACCGGCACGTGGCAGCTATCTGCGAGGCCTGCATGCCACGAGCGGCGGCCGAATGAAGGAGAAGGTTCCATGTCTATATTTGCATTCCCTCCGGCACTATCCACGGCATTCTCTGCCCTGACGCATATTCACTGGCGTGAGCATCACGAGCTCGACATATCCGCCGACCCGACCGTCGGGCGGCCGCCATTCGCGTCTAAGCTGGAATTCGACGAGTATATGCTGCGCGATATAGGTCTCGGCGACGGGGGCTATCACGAGTGGCAGGATGATCGCCTCAACTGATCAGCTCAGCTGATCACGGGGACAAGTTTGCATCTCGACATCTGCGGAAGCGGTGCGCTACCGTTGCCGCAAATAATCGAGGTGGAACATGCCAATAACCATAAAAGACTACCCGCGCGATCTCGTAGGCTATGGTCGAAACAGTCCCGACCCCAAATGGCCCGGCGGCGCGAATGTCGCCGTGCAGTTCGTCATCAACTATGAAGAGGGCGGTGAAAGCTCGATCCTCGACGGCGATGCTGCCTCCGAGAACCTGTTGTCCGAGATCGTCGGCGCCGCTCCTTGGCCCGGTCAGCGCAATCTCAATATGGAATCGATCTACGAATACGGTTCACGCGCGGGTTTCTGGCGGTTGTTCCGGCTGTTTAACGAACTGAAAATGCAATGCACAGTCTATGGCGTGACACTTGCCATGGCGCGCAACCCAGAAGCGGTCGCGGCGATGAAGGAAGCAGGCTGGGAGATTGCCAGCCACGGTTACCGCTGGCTGGAATACAAGGATTTTCCGATCGAAAAGGAGCGTGAGCACATCTTCGAAGCTGTGCGCCTGCACACCGAGCTTGTCGGCGAGCGGCCATACGGCATGTACCAGGGCAAGCCGTCCGACAATACACTGAAGCTCGTCATGGAAGAGGGCGGGTTTCTTTATTCATCCGACAGCTATGCGGACGATCTGCCCTATTGGGTGCCGGGCATCGATGGCAAGCCGTTCCTGATCATCCCTTATACGCTTGAGACCAACGACATGCGGTTTGCCACGCCGCAGGGGTTCAATTCCGGTGATCAGTTCTTCACCTATCTGAAGGACGCATTCGACACGCTTTACCGCGAGGGCGAGGAAGGCAGTCCGAAGATGATGTCGGTCGGCCTGCATTGTCGCCTCGTGGGGCGTCCGGGCCGTATCGCGGCGCTGCGCCGGTTCATGGAATATGTCGCTTCGCACGACAAGGTCTGGGTTCCGCAGCGTATCGAGATCGCAAAACACTGGCATGAACACCACAAGCCGGCTCACCGGTCTGCAGGTGTCGTATGACGGCAAGAGGGGATTTCATCGCGACCTTCGGCGGCGTGTTCGAACATTCGCCTTTCATAGCGGAACGCGCCTATGATGCCGGCCTGATCTTCGTGCCTTTGACCGCCAAGGGCGTGCATGCGGCGATGGTCTCGGAGTTTCGCAAAGCAGACGCAGGGGAACGGCTTGCCGTGCTGCGCTCGCATCCCGATCTGGCAGGCAGGCTTGCGATCGTCGGCGAGCTGACCGAAGACAGCAAACAGGAACAGGCCGGCGCCGGCCTCGACCGATTGAGCGCCGAAGAGCACGCCCGCTTCACGACTCTGAATGCCGCCTATACGACGAAATTCGGATTTCCCTTCATCATTGCGGTGAAAGGGCTGAACAAGGGCGATATTCTTGCAGCTTTCGAGACGCGCATATCCAACAGCGCCGAGGAAGAATTTGCGACCGCCTGTGCGCAGGTGGAGCGGATCGCTCATCTGCGATTGCTGGCGCTTTTACCCGAAGGGTGAAGGCGCGGCACGGATCATGGTGCGATATCCCGATCTTCTCTTTAATCTGGAAAACCTCCGCAACCGGCATGCGCAAGGCGAATGAATTGACCGAAATTCTCGAAATCCTTCCCCTCTCGAAATCCGTCTTTGCACCCTATGGCGACGTCATCGAGGCCGATCCGTCGAAGATGCGGCTGATCAATAATGGTACGACGGAGCGTTATCATGGGGTGGCCGAGCCGATCGTGGTGGGTGCGCCCGAGCGGCTGATCTTCAATATCTTCCGTGGCCAGCCGCGGCAATTTCCCTATGCTGTCGAAATGATGGAACGGCATCCGTATGGCAGCCAGAGTTTCGTACCACTTTCCGGCCGACCGTTTCTCGTCGGTGTATCTGATGACGTGGATGGCAAACCTGGGAAGCCGAAAATATTCCTGGCTGCGGCGCATCAAGGGGTGAACTATTTCCCCAATACCTGGCATCATCCACTGATGGCGCTCGGCGGGATCAGTGATTTCCTCGTTGTCGACCGTGACAATACCACTGCCAATCTCGAAGAGTTCTTCTTCGAGACGCCCTACCGGATTTCGGAGCCAAGCCTATGACCGGTCTCACCACCCATGTACTCGATACGGCAACCGGCAAACCGGCGGAAGGGCTTGTGATCGAGCTCTACCGGATCGAGGGAGCCACGCGGACGACGGTCAAGTCGGTGAGGACCAATGCAGATGGGCGGGTCGATGGCGGGCCGATCCTGATCGGCGAGACTTTTGTCGCCGGAACTTACGAGCTGGTCTTTCATGCGGGCGATTACCTGCGTGCTCAAGGTATCACCCTCACTGAGCCGGCCTTCCTCGACGTCATTCCGATCCGGTTCGGCATTTCCGATATTACGGCGCATTATCATGTGCCGCTGCTCATCTCGCCCTACGGTTATTCCACCTATCGAGGCAGCTGATGGGTTTCGCCGCGATTGCCGATATTCACGGGAACCATACAGCGCTGAAGGCCGTGCTCGACGATATCGCGGCACTCGGCATCCGCGACATTGTCAATCTCGGCGATTGTTTCAGCGGGCCGCTTGAGGCGGATCAGACAGGCGACCTTCTCTTGTTGCTCGACCCGAAGGCTGAGCGAACAGTGCGGGGCAATCACGATCGCTACCTTGTCGAGAAGACTGCCGATCAACTGGAGGCGTCGGACGCGCATGCGCATCGCCAGATGTCGCCCCGGCATTTCGACTGGCTGCGCAAACTGCCGTCCAGCATGATCTGGCGAGATGAGGTCTTCCTCTGCCACGCTACGCCGAAGGACGATAATCTCTATTGGCTGGAGACGGTCTCGCCGCAAGGGCATGTCACGTTGCGGCCTTCGGATGAGATCGAGACCTTGGCCGAAGGCATCGAGCAGCCGCTTATTCTTTGCGGTCACAGCCATATTGCGCGCATGGTGTCGCTGTCCGACGGGCGACTTATCGTCAATCCCGGCAGCGTCGGCCAACCTGCCTATGACGATGACGCACCTTTCTACCACAAGGTGGAAACCGGCCATACCATGGCTTCCTATGCGGTCATCGAGAAAACGGAGCACGGCTGGACGTCGATCTTCCGCAATGTACCCTATGACCACATGGCGATGTCGAGGCTCGCCGCCGCCAATGGCCGGGCCGAATGGGCAAGCGCTTTGGCGACGGGGCGTGTGTAAAACATCTGGATGATCCGGGCACGGATGTTTCTGGAAACCATTCGGCAAGGCTTCCTGCCGATACTCCTATCCGATTCGACAGGAGATGATTCCATGGCCCCATCGCGCGCAAAATCAGGCTCGAAACGCAAGAGCAGCAGACGTGCGCCGGCGCGGTCGGGATCCTCGTTCTGGCCGTGGATGGCAGCGCTCGTCGCGATCGGCGGCAGCATTGCGCTTTACGACAATTTTGCGCCGGCGCGGAAGTTCGTCGCCAGCCTGACGACAGATAAACCAGCTCACCCGACCACACGGGAAGAGACGCGGGAAAAGGTGGCTGTGGCCAAGCCGCAGCCCGCACCATCACATCGCGGTGTCACTCCCGTTCCACCACGTCCGGTCGGACCGCCCGATCAGACCCAGACAGCCGCAATCATTCCACCGGCGCCGGTCGGCAAGCCGGGTCTGGAGGTTGCCTCCCTGTCTGCTGCTGCTCCGAAATCCGGTGAAGGCCTTGCCGGCGGCTATCAAGGAAAATTCTTTCTCTGTGGCACGGCCAAGCAGGACGATTGCGTGGTGACCGCTGACCGCTTCGTTTTCCACGGCCAGAAAATCCGTCTTGTCGGCATTGAGGTGCCGGATATCAAAAAGCCCCGTTGCGAGGCTGAGCGGATCAAGGCCAGTGATGCGAAACTACGGGTGCGGGCCTTTCTCGATTCTGGCCCGTTCGAACTCGTTACCTGGCAGGGCAACAATTCCACGGTCGACGGGCATCAGCTGCGCGACGTGACCCGCAACGGCCGGTCGCTCGCCGACGTGCTGGTCAATGAAGGTCTCGCCAAGCGACCGGGAGCGGGCAAAGGCGGCTGGTGCGGCTGACGAAACTCAGCACGTAATTCAGCGATTGCGGAAAACGGTGCAAGGGACCCCGGCAGCCTTGATTGCGCTGCAGAGTTTCGCTGCTTCCTGCCGCGTCTCGCGTCCGATCCTTGCCGCATAACGCGGGCGATAACCGAAATTGCCGCCGCGCTGCCTGACGATCAGCGCCCGTTCCTCATTCAGCGGCGCCGGCAGGGCAAGGATCGCGCTGGTAAACAGGCGATCGACGACGGCGGGGCGATAATGTGCCGCCAGTTGTACGCCCCAGGGTGCCCAGTCGGCGGAACCTGTCAGCACGGGTTCGGTCATGCGGCGGGTGGAAGCCAGCGTCGTACAGGCATCCTGAAAGGACTTGTCCCTGTCCAGAGGCGGGGCGGCGATTTCGGGCGGATTGTCACGCCAGGTCTCAATCAGCGTGCCGGTGATGGCGAAGACATAGTCGCGTGTCTCGATCGGCAGTCTTTCGGAGGCGAGAAAACGGGAAAAGCCGTTCTGCCCGGCGTTGTAGGCAGCCGCCGCAAACCCAAGGTTGCCGAAATGGATGCTCATTTCCTTCAGGTAGGCGGCTGATGCGTCCAGCGCGTCAAGGACATGAAAGCTGTTGCCGAGGCCGCGCATCCTTGCCGTCGATGGCATGAACTGGGCGATGCCTTCCGCGCCCTTATGGCTGACAGCCTCCGGGCGGAACAGGCTTTCCCGCCAGATCAGACGAGCGAAAAAGTCGGGTGGGATGGAGTGGCTATTGGCCGATCTTTCGATTGCGCTGCAGAGATCGGCATTGAAGAAATCCTTGCGGATGCAGACCGGCTTGTCGCCGACAGATCGCTCGTAGAGGCAGGTCGGCTCTTCGCGCTTGGTGGTCTCGGCTTTTTCGGACGCCAGAACGCTCTCTGTGCCGAGCATGGCAAGGATTGTCGTTGCCACCGCAAATGACTGCAAAAAGCCGCTCATTTAGCCCCCGCTGCGTGCGGGGGCTATCCTAACCGGCTTTGGACATTATCCCAAATCAGAAGGGGGACGAAGCGATGATGTTAGTTCCGCAATCCTTGATGTCGCGCTTTCCGCACAAAGCCATGGTGATGTCCATCTCTTTGCGGATGATCTCGAGCGCTGTCGTCACGCCCGGCTTGCCCATGGCGCCGAGGCCGTAGAGGAAGGGGCGGCCGATATAGGTGCCCTTGGCGCCGAGCGCCACTGCCTTCAGCACATCCTGTCCGGAGCGGATGCCGCCGTCGAAATGCACTTCCATCCGGTCGCCAACGGCATCGACGATCTTCGGCAGCATCGAGATGGAGGAGGGGGCGCCGTCGAGCTGGCGTCCGCCGTGGTTGGAGACGATCAAGGCATCTGCACCGGTATCGGCGGCGGCGCGGGCGTCTTCCTCGTCAAGGATACCCTTGATGATGAGCTTGCCGCCCCACAGATCCTTGATCCAGCGGATATCGTCCCAGGAAAGACGCGGATCGAACTGTTCCGCCGTCCAGGCCGAAAGCGACGAGAGGTCGGAGACGTTGCTGGCATGGCCGACGATATTTCCAAAGCCTCGGCGCTTGGTCTGCAGCATGTCCAGGCACCAGAATGGCTTGGTCGCCAGCTGGAAGGCGCTGTTCAGTGTCCATTTCGGCGGGGCTGAAAGACCGTTGCGCAGGTCCTTGTGGCGCTGGCCGAGGATCTGCAGGTCGGCGGTGACGACAAGCGCGCCGCATCCGGCGGCCTTGGCACGGCCGATCAGGCGTTCGATGAAGCCTCGATCCTTCATCACATAAAGCTGGAACCAGAACGGTTTGCTGGTGACCGATTTCACATCCTCGATCGAGCATATGCTCATGGTCGAGAGCGTGAAGGGCACGCCGAAGTCTTCTGCAGCCTTTGCCGCCAGCATCTCGCCATCGGCATGCTGCATGCCGGTGAGGCCGGTCGGCGCGAGCGCCACGGGCATCGACACATCCTGGCCGACCATGGTGGTAGCCAGCGAGCGGTTTGTCATGTCGACCAGTACGCGCTGGCGCAGTTTGATTTTGGAAAAATCGTCCTCGTTGGCGCGGTAGGTACCTTCGGTCCAGGCGCCGCTATCGGCATAATCGAAGAACATTTTCGGCACCCGACGACGGGCCATTGTCTTCAGATCGGCGATAGTAAGCGGCTTGGACATGATAAACGGTTCCTCCCGAAAATTGTGCTTCGAGAGGTAGCATATCGATGCAGAGAGGAAACCGAAAATCTATGCCTTTGGCATTTTTTGTAGGCACTCGACCGTCTTGCCGAATTTAGGGCGAAATAGGTGTTGAGGATGCAGCGTGTCGTGGACGCAAGGATCACGCTTGTCGCCGCCGCGAGCACTCCGATGTCTATAGCCGCGCCCGGAAGCGGTAATTATTCAAAGCCCGCTCTTCATCGCCTTGCCGGCCACATAGGTCTCCACCACGGCGCGGTCGTCGCCCATAGTCTGCAGCAGGAAGAGTTCTTCCGGCAGCGTGTTGACGGTTTCCATGCGCAGCTTCATTGCAGGCGTGGCCGCGGCATCGAGGATGACTAGGTCCGCCACTGAGCCCATGTCCAGAGTGCCGATATCGGCCTCCATGGAAAGCGCCTTAGCGTTGCCTCTGGTCATCATGTAAAAGCTTTCGAGCGGGTTTAAGCGTTCGCCCAATATCTGCTGGATCTTGTAGGCCTCATCCATCGTCCTCAGCATCGAATAGCTGGAGCCGCCGCCGATATCGGTGGCGACTGCGATGCGCACCGGCTTTTCGCGGCGTGTCATCGGTCGCAGTGGAAACAGTCCAGAGCCGATGAAGAGGTTTGAGGTCGGGCAATGCACGGCGATGCTGCCGGTTTCTGACAGGACATCCATTTCCCGCTCTGACAAATGGATTGCGTGGCCGAGAAGGGTCTTTTTCCCGAGCAGACCGTAACGGGCATAGATATCCGTATAGTCCTTCGCTTCCGGATATAGTTCGCAGGTATAGCGAATTTCCTCCCGGTTTTCCGACAGATGCGTCTGGATGAAAAGGTCGGGGAATTCCTGCGCCAATGCTTGCGTCGCCGACATCTGTTCCGGTGTCGACGTGATGGCGAAGCGCGGAGTGATGGCGACGTGGTTGCGGCCCTTGCCGTGCCATTGTTCGATCACCGCGCGGGTCTCGTCATAGCCCATTTCCGGCGTGTCGAGCAGGCCCTGCGGGGCGTTGCGGTCCATCATCACCTTGCCGCCGACCATGCACATGTTGCGCTTCAGGGCTTCGGCGAAGAAGGCGTCGGCCGAGGTCTTGTGGACGGAGCAATAGGCGACGGCGGTCGTCGTGCCGTGGCGGAGGAACTCGTCATAGAAATGCGTTGCGATCCGCGTCGCATGCTCGCTTTCGACGAAGCGGCATTCCTCCGGGAAGGTATAGGTATTCAGCCACTCCAAGAGGTTCGCAGCGTAGGAGGCGATGACCTGCATTTGCGGAAAATGCACATGGGTGTCGATGAAGCCGGGCAGGATCAGATGCGGCCGATGGTCGATCTCGACCACATCCTCCGGTGCGGCAGTCTTGACGCTGGCATAGTCCCCCGCCGCAGTGATCTTGCCGTCTGCATCGATCAGCAGGCCGCCGTCATGCTCGTAAAGATAGCTGTCGCTATCGCTCAGAGACTGAGGCGCGCGCTTGAAGGACAGGAGGCGTCCGCGGATGAGGGTGTCTGTCATGTGAACCTTGGGTCAGTGAATTCTATTGCGAGGCGATGGCGCTTTCATACCATGCGACCAGCAGCTTGCGCTCGTCCGGCGTGAGATCGGTTATATTGCCGGGCGGCATGGCGTGGCTTCGTCCTGCCTGGATATAGATTTCCCGGGCATGACTGGCAATCTCCGCGTCGGTTTCGAGTTTCACCGATTTGGGCGTGAAGGGAACGCCATCCCATACTGGTTCGGCCGCATGGCACATGGAGCAGCGCGCCATGACGACATCACGGGCGGCCTCGAAATGGGCGTTGGAGGCGAATTTCTGGCTCACGGGGGACAAGGCCGTTTCGGTCTCGCCGGTCAGCAATTTCGGTACCGTCGACAGCCAGATGATGAGGATAAAGAGGATCACCGTCACAAGCCATGTCCATGTCGGCTTGCCCTTTCTTGCGTGGGTGGTGTTGAACCAGTGCCGTATCGTGACGCCCATCAGGAAGACCAGCGAGGCGATCACCCAGTTGAAATGGGTGGCGAAGGCCAGCGGATAATGGTTCGACAGCATGAAGAAGATCACCGGCAGAACAAGGTAGTTGTTGTGCAGTGATCGCTGTTTGGCAATGCGCCCGTATTTGGCATCCGGCGTGCGTCCTGCGATCAGGTCGGCGACGACGATCTTCTGGTTCGGAATGATGATGAAAAACACGTTGGCCGACATGATCGTGGCGGTAAACGCGCCCAGATGCAGGAAGGCGGCGCGGCCGGTGAATACCTGCGTATAACCCCAAGCCATCAGCACCAGCAGGATATAGAGCAGGATCATCAGACCCCAGGTATTGTTGCCGAGCTTCGACTTGCAGAGCTGGTCGTAGAACAGCCAGCCGATGGAGAGCGAAGCCAGCGACAGACAGATTGCCTGCCAGTTTTCCAGTTCCATCACCGATCGGTCGACGAGGAAGAGGTCGGCGCCGCCATAATAGACGATGCAGAGCAGCAGGAAGCCGGAGAGCCAAGTGAAATAACTCTCGTATTTGAACCAGGTCAGATGTTCCGGCATCTGGGCCGGTGCGACCAGATATTTCTGGATATGGTAGAAGCCGCCGCCATGGACCTGCCATTCCTCGCCATAGGCGCCCGGCGGCAGATGCGGTCGTTTTACCAGCCCGAGATCGAGGGCGATGAAATAGAAGGATGAGCCGATCCAGGCGACCGCGGTGACGACGTGCAGCCAGCGCACGGCAAAACTCAGCCATTCCCAGGCTATGGCATATTCATACATTGGGTTGTTCCCGTTCTTTTTGTTCCCGACTCGTGAGTGTGAGGAAAAAATCGAGAGGAGGGAAGGGGCAGGAGGACGCAGGGTGAAAGAAGGTCATGCCGGAAGCCGAGCTTCCATCCGTAGGGCGGAGGCTTGGCTCACCCCGGCGTCGCCACCTCATAAAACGAGCGCATATCCTCGTTTGCCTGCCGCCGCGAATTGGGATCGCTGTAGAACATGTGGCCGCCGCGATAGAGTTTCAGCTCGGTGCGGCCTCTGGCGAGCTGTACGGGCAGGTGGTCCAGAATGAATTTCGAGACGCCATAAGGTGTCAGGATATCGCTGTAACCGTGCAGGACAGAAAGCCGGAAGGACGGGATGACCGAGAGCAGGTCACGGATATCGTCGGATGCAGAGGCATTCGACCGGCGGCCGTCCCAGTCCCATTGGCGGTTAACCTCGCCGTTCAGCAGCGTATAGGTCATGTCGGTTTCGAAGTGCAGTTCGTTCCTCGCGTAAGCGGCGAAGAGTGCGCCGTAGGCACGCGTATATCCGTCCAGGATGTTGTCGTCATTGGTAACATTCGAGCGTTCCGGATAGGCGTCCGCCACCATATCCGATGCATCATAAAGACTGACGATCCGGCCGTCCCCGGCCGCCTCCGTCCGATATGCCGAACTGACGAAACCTCGGCTGCGGGCTACGACATCGACCGGCAGTCCCGTCAGGCTCGAAACGCGTGCGTAAAGTGCCTCGGCTTCCGTTCCTGAAGGAGTGGGGCCGGCAAGCGAGACGAGATAGGCACTCATTGCAAAGGTTTCGGCTGTCTGAACCTTTTCTGCGGAAAACTCTCCCTTCCGTTCAAGCTCGGCTGCCGCCAGCGATGGCAGTTGCAGGGCTGCGGTGACAGGATCGGTATCCGCGGCCATCAGGAAGCGGCCATCGATCATCGGCGAGACCATGACGATACCGGAGACCAGAATGCCCTGGCTGTCTTTCAGGGCCTTCGCCACCTTTGCGGCGCGGAAGCCGCCGTAGCTTTCCCCGGCAAGATATTTTGGAGAGGAGAGGCGGTTGTTTTTCTGCGTGTAGAGGGCGATGAATTTTGCCAGGCTCTCGGCGTCCTGTCTGACACCGTAAAAGGCGTTCTGTGCGTCGGGGGCGGCCCGGCTCCAGCCGGTGCCGACCGGGTCGATGAAGACAAGGTCGGTGAAACGGAGCCAGCTTTCCGGATTGTCTTGAAGCGCCGGCTTGGTGCCGTCCTCCTTGGCGCTGCCGAGATTGACGACCTTGGGTCCCATCATGCCGAGATGCAGATAGGCCGATGCCGCGCCCGGGCCGCCATTGAAGGCAAAGGTGACGGGGCGGGGCGTTTTCGCATCCGGAACGGTATAGGCCGTGTAGAAGATCCTGGCATTTCTTGCGCCGGTCTGGCCGAACAGGTCCATGGTTCCGGCGGTCGCCCTGTAGCGGAGATCGCCGCTCGGCGTCTTCAGCAGGTGCTCCGTGGTGGAATCTGCCGGGATGAGGTCGAAGATTGATCGCCCGGCGGCAGGGCTTCCTGCATCCTGGCCATGTGCTGGGCCGGCAACGATTGCCAGCAGAACAAGGCCAAGGATCGCGCGGCTGCGGATTGACATGGCAAATCCTCCCTTCCGGATGTTTTGCCAAGGATAGGCGATGTCGCCAATCACCGGAACTCAACTTCTGCTCAGTTCGCCGTCGAATTGAACAAGAGCTTCGCCACCGCCTGATGGAAGCGATGCTTCCCGCCAGATTGCATTTTGTTCCCGCGTTGGAACCGGGCGATGTGACAGGGCGTTGATCGGCGGCCCCCGGCGTGCTTTCGAGGTCGCTAAACAAGATAATTGTGCATTGCACCAATTTGGGGCTTAGCCGGCTAAGGCGACTCGGGTATTGTAGCAGTTGCGAATTCAACCGGCGGTGCCGGGTATTGCGTCCGTCACACCGCCGGGGATGGCATCCATCAACGGAGAATAGGCTGATGCCCAAACACAGGCGATGCATTCCTACAGGTGCGATGATTGCGTTCTTCTCTGGCGTCGGGATGTTTCCCGCCGCTGCTCACGAAGCCCACAGTCCCATGGGCGTAAAATGGAAATATGACGGTTACTGCTGCAACGGCGACAGTAAGAGCGGCGACTGCCAGATGATCTCGACGCGAAACGTCAAGATCACCAATCAGGGGTACGAAATATCGCTCGGCCCTGGCGATCACCGGCTGATCACGCGGCCGCATCATTTCACCATGCCGCAGAGCGAGGCCCGTCGTTCCAAGGATGAGGAATATCACCTGTGCCTCTATCCGACCGAGGATACGCTACGCTGCTTCTATGCGCCCGACATGAGCTATTGATCTTGTCCGTTGTCTTTTGCGTGATTTGGCTTGCGATCCGGATCGCGGCCGGGATCAGTCGCGAAAGGTCGGCATCATCTTGCGCATGAATTCGCGGAAGGCGGTAATCTTCTTCGAGTGCCTGCGTGCTTCGGGATAGGCAAACCAGTAGTCGCTTCCGTCCGTTGCACTCAGGTCGAAAGGCTGGATCAGGCGACCCAGTGCCACGTCGTCGGCATAAAATTCCGGTTTGAGGATCGCCACACCCTGACCGGCTATTGCTGCTGCGGCCGCGAAAGATTGCGCGCCGTAGCGGCTTATCGGGCGACCTTCAAGTTCGGCTTCGTCCAGTCCTGCTGCTGCAAACCAGTGAGGCCACCAGATGTCGCCGGGATCGATAATCCTGAGCTTGAGGATATCTTCCGGCTCGTGAACACCGCCGATCGTTTCCGCCAGTGCCGGGCTCAGCATCGGGGTGAAATCGCTCTTCATCAGGAAATGCACCTTCAGGCCCGGCCATTGGCCGCTGCCACTGCGGATTGCAACGTCCGCTTCCGTTCGGGTGAAATCGACGATCTCTTGCGATGTCTCAAGCCTTACCGCGATGCCGGGATTTTCCAGCTGGAAGGTGCCGAGATGATAGGCCAGCCAACGTGAGGCAAAGGTGGCGGTCGTGTGGATGATCAAGGTGCTGTCGGACTGGTTCTTCGTGCCGGCAAGCGCCTCGTCGATCATCTCGAAAGCCTCGGTCAGTTTCGGCGCCAGCCTTGCACCTGCATCGGTCAGCATGACCTGCCGCGGCCGGCGCAGGAAGAACTGTTCCCCGATCGTGTCTTCCAGAAGCTTGATCTGATAGCTGACGGCCGTCTGCGTCAGCCCCAGTTCTTCCCCGGCACGAGTGAAGCTCATGTGCCGCGCCGCCGCTTCGAAGACGCGTAGGCTGTTCAGCGGAAATTGCTTCGACATCTTCATGGATCAAATCTCTTTATGCATGCAGACGGATGTTTCGTTGGAAATACATCATAATCCGGCGCATCTTCCAATCATAGACATCAGTTCAATGATGGTGAGACAAGGAGATGCGACCATGACCAATGGTTTGCTGACTGGTTTTCTGCGCCTTAAAGACAGAAGTGAAAGTCTGGCGGCTGCGCTTTTCGGTATCCGCGTCGGTGCGACCAATCATGCCGATGACGAGGCTTTGAGCGAGCATGACCTAAGGGATCTGGGCATGCTTGACGGACGGGTGTCGCCAAGCACGGTCGATCGATCCGGCCGGTCGAGCGCCTGGGACATCATCGAGCGCGTGCCGCATTCGCTGTGAGGCGAACAACGGCTCAGGCGGTTGCGGGGCGCGCTTCTGGAGGCAAGGTTTGCAGAGCGTGGTCGGCGAGATCGGTTGCCATGGTCTCTTCGATCCATTGCCTGAATGCCTGGATCTTTCGCATGTTGCGCCTCGCGGCCGGATAGGCGAGCCAATAGGTCTTGCCGTCCCCGGCGGACAGGCCGAAGGGCTGGATCAGGCGACCTGACGACAGATCGTCACGGAAGAAAAAGGGACTGAGCATCGCCACGCCATGGCCGGAGATCGCCGCCCTGGCTTCGATATCCTGTGCGCCGAGCGCATCAAGGCTTGTCGGCCGGATCGAGGCTGCGCTGATCTTGGCACTTTCAAACCAGTCCAACCACGCGCCGTCGATTTCGGAGATCCAGGGCAATTTCAGGAGGTCCGCCGGTTCATGGATTCCGCCGATGCTGGCAGCAAGTTCTGGAGACAGCATGGGAGAATAGCGAAGGCGCATGATCGGGTGGCAGACGAGGTTTTCGGGCTGCTTGGCCGAAATCCTGATGGTGATGTCCGGTACCGTGCCCTGCCTTTCCGAAGCGTCCATCATGCGCAGAAGCCGCACGCCGATATTGGGGTGGAGTGCGCGAAAGCCGGCGAGGCGAGGTGATAGCCAGTGAGACGCAAATGTTGGCGGAGAGTGGATGTCGAGCGTGGCATCGATGGTGTGCCGTGCCGCCTGCATCGCCTCTGCAAGCAGTTCGAAAGCCTCTGACACTTTCGGCAGCAGCTGTGTGCCGGTCTCGGTCAGTTGCAGGGCCCGTGGTTTGCGGATGAAGACTGTGTCACCGAGATGGTCTTCGAGAAGCTTGATCTGGTAGCTGACGGCGGTCTGCGTCATGCCGAGTTCTTCTGCTGCCCTGGTGAAATTCTGAAGGCGTGCGACCGCCTCGAAGACCCTCAGCGCATTCAAAGGAAGCTGGCGCGACAGTTTCATCAGGGATGCCTCTAACCATAAGTTCTCTTGATCGTGGTTGACTGTAATCGAATTGGAAATCCCCGGCAATCGGCGGCATTCCTTGGAGCATCAAGACAAATTCAACGATCGATGTGGAGCAAATCATGCTATCCGCAAACACCAGTTCCATGCCTGCTACCCAGGCCTTGCCACTACTGTTGCGCGGCTCTTTCCGACAGCGTTTGCACAGGCATGTCGCGCGCTTCTTCCGTCGTCTGTTCGGCGCGAAACGGGGTCTCGTGGCAGGCCTGCCGGACGATCTGCGTGCCGATGTCGGATTGGACGCGGCGCGGCCGGAACGAAGCGAGGCTTTCTGGCGCGACAGGCCGCGCTCAGTCGGCCGCGATCTGCCGCTCTAGTACCGCCTTCGGTGCGGGAAACGGCAGGTGATGCAGAAGTTCTGCGGCGACGAGGGCTGCAATCACTTCCGGGCGCTTGTCCCTGACCGTCGAGCCGCCAATCGGCAGGATGAGGCGGGACATCATGATGGCAGCGCTCTCCCGCTGCGCGGTGTTTTCGCCGTTCTGCCGGTCTAGCCAGTGAGAAAAGGTCGCCCGTTTGGTCGCAGAGCCGATCATCCCGACATAACCGAGATCATCTCTTGCCAGCGCGCGTTCGGCGATGAGGAAATCCAATGCGTGATCGTGGGTGAGTATGATCGCTGCGCCGCCGGGTGGAACATCATCCACCGAGGCTTCGGGCATCGCCGCCAGGCGCGGTGTCACGCCGACGGGCAGGTCCTCCAGCGCCTCCCTGCGCGTCTCGACGACGGTTACGGCATAGGGCAGGGGCAGGAGCGCCTTTGCAAGCGCAAGTCCGACATGGCCCGCGCCGAACAGAAAGACGGCGGGGCGCTCGTCGCGTTCGCGCTCCAGCCGATACTCCAGCGCCTCGGCAATCTGCGGCGTCACCAGAGTGAAGCGCAGGCTTGTGCGGCCTCCACAGCATTGGCCGATTTCGGGGCCGAGCGGGATGTTCATCGCGGCTTCGCCGCCGCCTTTCAGGACTGCGCGCGCGTTGTCTATCGCCATGTATTCGAACTGACCGCCGCCGATCGTACCCCAGATCGCCTTGTCTGCCACAAGCATGTAGGTACCGGCCTCGCGCGGTGTCGAGCCTTTGGCCTCGGTCACATCGACGAGGACGGATCTGCTGCGGGCAAGAAAGGCGGAAAGGGACGGTTCGCTCATATTCGGGACAATATCATCTTCACAATTGGGTGCATCACTCTTTTGATCCACCGTTTTGCATGTGTTTTGAGGGGCTGCCTGTGGAAGGGCGCAACTTTATTAAAAATATATTCAGCACTTCTCCTCTAGTTGTTGCATTGCATCAAATTGATTTTTGACAACTCTTCCACTGCCTTCCAGTAGACGACGGGATACTATGACCAAGAGAGCATCGATTGCCTCGCTGATACCAGCTTCCCAGGATATCTACCGGAAGATCGTCTTCGAAATTGCTGATGGCATTATCGGCATCGATGATCATGGCATCATCCGGCTCTGTAACCCGGCGACCGAAAGCATCTTCGGCTGGCAGACCGGAGAATTACTGGACAAGCCTCTGGAAGTCTTGTTGCCTGAGCGTGTTCACGGGTTTCATCAGAAGCTCGTTGCAGGTTTTCAAGCGGGTAATACCGAAGCGCGTTACATGGGGCAGAGAAGCACTACCATCGTCGGCCGACGTCTCGATGGTACGGAGATCAATCTTGGTATTACAATCCTGAGAACGTCGGCGGCCGGATCGCCGATGATGGTTGCGGTGATCCGGGATATTTCCGACCATGTTCGGTATCAGAACGACCTCAAGCGTCTTGCGGAAACCGATAGTCTGAGTGGTCTTTTAAATCGCCGTGCGTTTCGCGCCAATGTGCTGCAGAGCGTTAACGCAAACGCTGCTGCTGCCTCATCCATGGTGATTTTCGATCTCGATGGTTTCAAGGCTGTCAATGACCGGTTCGGACATGATGCGGGAGATGAGGTCATCATCTGTTTTTCCGAAATTTTGCGCAATTCCATTCGCGGATCGGATATCGCCGGACGATGGGGCGGTGAAGAATTTGTCCTGTTCCTGCCGAACCTGAAGAGCAAGGATGCTGTAGCTGTCGTTGAGCGGATCAGGGCCAATTTTACTCGCTTTGATTTTAATTGGGCAGGGCATCCAACGGCGAATTTCACTGTCAGCGCAGGTCTCGCGATTGGTACATCCGGTTATGTGGATTTTTCCGATATGATCGCGTCGGCCGACAAGGCGCTCTATGATGCAAAACGTGGAGGCCGTGACCAGCTGGTTTCCACGGAGATGCAGCACGAAGCGCTAGTGTCTTGAACAGTATCCGTCGCAGCATTCGTAAAGACGAATGCCAGCGGACTGGATCCGGCATCTTCGTAATCTGTTCCCTTGAACAAGGTTGTTGTTTAACCGGAAGCGGTCGTCTTAGTTCGTCGTTGCGAAAGCCGGTGAAAAGGTCAGCACTCCATGGGGTGCGTGGCCCGAAAGCGTGAGGTGCTGCACATAGATATTCGGCACGCCTTCATAGGTAAGCCGTCCGTCACTGACAAAGCCGACGCCCTGATAGACAGCCTGATCTCCGACCAGGGCACAGCCTTTGGCGCCTAGCGCCTTCAACTTATGGATCCCTTCGCGGATCAGCGCATGGCCGATACCCTGTTTCTGCCGGTCAGCTCTCACAGAAATCGGCCCAAGCCCGAACCAGTCGTCGTAATGGCCGTCGATCGTGACAGGCGAAAAGGCGACATGGCCGATGATCTCATCATCATCTTCCGCCACCAGTGAAAGCGTCAGGTCACCGCGGGCGCGAAGCGCTCGGATGATCGCCCCTTCGGTGCCTGAACTGTAGGACATGGGCGCGAATGCGGCCTGCGTCAGTTCGTGGATCACGTCTTCGTCGCCCGCGCGTTCGGCACGAATGGTGATGGTCATATCTGCCTCCTCGATATCTCGCTCCTCACCCATAAAATAGGCCCCGGTTGCGAAATATCGAAGCGTTTTTAGAGGGCTTTCAGCCGTTCTACCGCCATAAGTACCCGCTCCGGTGTCGCAGGCGCGTCGAGGCGTGGGCAGACGGCGTAATCGGCAACGCTTGCGACCGCCATGGAGATCGCTTCGAGAACCGAGATCGCCAGCATGAAGGGCGGCTCTCCCACCGCCTTGGAACGGCCGATCGTCGGTTCGGCGTTTTCCGACCATTCAGCGAGCTTTACATTGAAGATTTTCGGCCGGTCGGAGGCGAGCGGGATCTTGTAGGTGGAGGGCGCATGGGTGCGCAGCCTGCCCTTGGTGTCCCACCACAATTCCTCGGTTGTCAGCCAGCCCATGCCCTGTACAAAAGCGCCTTCGATCTGGCCGATGTCGAGTGCAGGGTTGAGCGACTTTCCGACGTCGTGAAGAATGTCCGTGCGTTCGACGATATACTCGCCGGTCAGCGTGTCGATCGAGACTTCCGAAACGGCTGCGCCATAGGCGAAATAATAGAAGGGATGGCCACGGCCAGCGGCGCGATCCCAGTGGATCTTCGGCGTTTTGTAGAACCCGGCGGCAGACAGCTGCACCCGGTCGAAATAGGCGGCCTTGATGAAGGTGTCGAAGGGGACAATCTCGTTGCCGATCTTCACCCGGTTGGGCAGGAACTCGATCCGGTCGCGATTGACCTGCCATTGCCGCGCGGCAAACTCGATCAGCCTTTCCTTGATTTGGCGGCAGGCGTCATAGGCCGCCATGCCGTTCAGGTCCGAGCCGGAAGAGGCGGCGGTCGCAGAAGTGTTCGGCACCTTGCCGGTTGTCGTCGCGGTGATTTTTACCCTGTCGATATCGACCTGGAAACAATCGGCCACGACCTGCGCCACCTTGGTGTAGAGGCCCTGGCCCATTTCGGTGCCGCCATGGTTCAGGTGAATGGAACCGTCCGAATAGACATGCACCAACGCGCCTGCCTGATTGTAGGCGGTCAGCGTAAATGAGATGCCGAATTTCACTGGCGTCAGCGCGATGCCCTTGCGGATGACAGGGCTTGTCTCGTTGAATTTCAGGATCGCCTTGCGGCGTTTCTTGTAGTCGGATGAGGCCACAAGCTCGTCGACGATGCGGGCGATCACATTGTCATGGATATCCTGATGATAGGGCGTGACGGTGCGGCCCGATCCGCGTTGTCCATAAAAGTTCAGCTTGCGGATTTCGAGCGGATCCTTGCCGACCGCATAGGCGATCTCCTCGATGATCCGTTCGCCGCCGAGCAAGCCCTGTGGCCCACCGAAACCGCGGAAAGCGGTGTTGGAGACGGTATGGGTCTTCAGCGGCTGCGAGGTAAGGCGCACATGCGGGTAGAAATAACTACTGTCGGCATGAAAGAGAGCGCGGTCGGTGACCGGGCCGGAGAGATCGGCGGAATAACCGCAACGCGCGGCATAGGTCGCGTCGACCGCGTGGATCTTGCCCTTCTCGTCGAAGGCGACGTCGTAATCGACGCGGAAATCGTGCCGTTTGCCGGTAACGACCATATCCTCGTCGCGGTCGGGGCGGAATTTCACAGCCCGTTTCAGCTTTTTCGCTGCGACGGCGGCGAGCGCTGCAAACTGGTTGCTCTGGGTTTCCTTGCCGCCGAAACCGCCGCCCATGCGCCGGGTTTTGACTTCGACCGCGTGATTGGAAATGCCGAGCACATGCGCCACCATGTGCTGCACCTCGCTCGGATGCTGGGTGGATGACCAGACAGTTACGTCCTCGTCCTCTCCG
Source organism: Aliirhizobium wenxiniae (assembly GCF_014201355.1). Taxonomy (GTDB): domain Bacteria; phylum Pseudomonadota; class Alphaproteobacteria; order Rhizobiales; family Rhizobiaceae; genus Neorhizobium; species Neorhizobium wenxiniae. The sequence goes on along the minus strand of NZ_JACHEG010000001.1, from coordinate 976,015 downwards.
GGAATGGCAAAGGCGATGTGGCTTTCGAGATAAAAATGCTCCTGGCCGCCGATATTCATCGATGCCTGAATTCGAAGGGGTGGTTTCTCGATTTCAGTTTCAGGCTCGCCGCGCCTGAGCGTCATCGGTTCGGTGACGAGCGGCGCGCCGTTTTCCCGCGCACCGTCGATATCCGTCCAATGGGGGAGGTCGCTGTACTGGATCTTTGCAAGCTTTGCCGCACGACGGGCCAGGTCTCGGGTTTCGGCAAAAACGGCAAAGATCGGCTGGCCATGGAACTGTACGAGATCGGTCGCGAGCAGCGGTTCGTCATGCTTGCCGGTGGAGGCGACGTCGTTTGCGCCAGGAATGTCATCCGCAGTCATCACCCAGACGACACCGGGAGCGGCGCGGACGGCATCGAGATCGATCGAAAGGATTTTCGCATGCGCCCGGTCGGCAAGGCCAAGCCCGCCATGCAGCGTGCCGACAGGTTCGGGAATATCGTCGATATATTCGGCGGTTCCGGTCACATGCTTATGCGCTGAATCATGTTTGCGCGACACATGCATCGGGCCATCGATGGCGGGTTTCATCTCGAAGGTGGTCTTGTCCATCTTACGCCTCCTCCATCTCGAAACGCTGCAATTGCGCCGGGGCGCCTGCCGTTTCAAGGAAGAAGCGGGTGAGCAGGTTTTTCGCTGTCAGGCTGCGATATTCGGCGCTTGCCCGCCAGTCGGTCAGCGGCTGGTAGTCCTGATCGAAAGCCTCGCGTGCGGCGGCAATCATGTCCCACCGCCAGGGTTTGCCGATCAGCGCCTGTTCGACATGGGTTGCCCGTTTCGGGGTCGCCGCCATGCCGCCGAAGGCGATGCGGATATTTTCCACATGGCCGTCGAGGTCGATCATTAGGTTGAAGGCGCCGCAAAGCGCGGAAATATCCTCGTCGCGGCGTTTGGAAATCTTGTAGACAGCGAAATGGGCGTTTTCCGGCGGTCGCGGCACGCTGATCTTCTCGACGAATTCGCCGGCCATGCGGTCCTGTTTGCCATAGTCCAGAAAATAGCTTTCGAGCGGCATGGTGCGGCGGCCGGAATGGGAGCGCAGCGTCAGTTGGCTGCCGAGTGCAATCAGCGGCGGCGGCGTGTCGCCGATCGGCGAGCCGTTGGCGATATTGCCGCCGATCGTGCCGGCGTTCCTTACCTGCTGGCCACCAATACGATCGATCAGCACGCCGAAAGCCGGGATGACGGCTTCGAGGAAACCATGCGCCTCGGAGTAGCTCACGCCTGCGCCAATTGTGATGCTGTTTGGCTCTACGGTGATTGTCTGCAACTCGGGGAGATGATTGATGAAGATGACCGGGTCAAGCTTGCGCATCTGCTTGGTCACCCATAGGCCGACATCGGTCGCTCCCGCGACGATCGTGGCTTGCGGTTCATTTGAGAGCGTCTCGGCAAAAGCCTCGAGAGATGCCGGGATAATGGAGCGCGCTCCATCCTTTTCGATGACAATCGTTTCCATGGCCGAACGGATCGACCAGAGCTTTGCCATGATCTCGGTGCGGTCCCGTTCCAAGGGGTCGAAAAGCGAACTCGGTCGCGCCTTCGCCACCTGTTCGGCAGCCTTGACGATCGGCTCATATCCCGTGCAGCGACAGAGATTGCCCTGCAGCGCGCTTTCGATTTCGGCGCGGCTCGGGTTTTCATTGGAAAGCCAAAGGCCGTAAAGCGACATGACGAAGCCCGGCGTGCAGAAGCCGCATTGCGAGCCATGACAGTCGACCATCGCCTGCTGTACCGGGTGCAGGGTTCCGTCTGATGCCGCCAGATGCTCGATCGTCACGACATGGGTGCCGTGCATGGAGCCGACGAGCCTGATGCAGGCGTTGACGCCTTCGTAGCGCAGGCCGGTTTCCGTCAGTCGGCCGACAAGCACGGTGCAGGCACCGCAATCGCCTTCGGCGCATCCTTCCTTCGTCCCCGTCAACCGCCGCGTCAGGCGGAGATGATCCAGAAGCGTGTCCGTGGGTGAAAAATCTCCAAGGGTCACGTCTTCCCCGTTGAGGATGAAGCGGATGGCTGAATTCATCGGTCTCCTTCGTCCGCCGTTGCCGGCTCCCAGTCAAGAATCACCCGGCCGCCATTTTGGCTGTTCGCGGGCCGCATATCCTACCCTCATTCGCGGGCTTGTCACGAAATGAGGCGTATTAATCTACTGCGCCGTCCAGCCGCCGTCGATGGAGATGTGTGTGCCCGTGATGCTCCTTGCCGCATCGCTGGCGAGATAGATCGCGGCGGCCGCCACTTCATCTATGCCGACGAATTCCTTGGTGGCCTGCAGCCGCAGCATCACCTCGTCCTTGACCTTTTCCTCGCTGATGCCCTTTTCGCGTGCCTGATCGGGAATCTGCCTTTCAACCAGCGGCGTCAGTACGAAACCGGGGCAGATCGCGTTGACGGTGATGTTTTCCTGCGCAAGCTCCAGTGCCGCCGTCTTGGTCAGACCCATGATGCCATGCTTGGCTGCCACATAAGCCGACTTGAACGGGGAGGCGACGAGGCCGTGGGCGGAGGCGACGTTGATGATCCGGCCCTTGCCTGCGGTTTTCATCAGCGGGATTGCATGGCGCATCGTGTGGAAGGCCGATGACAGGAGAATGGCGATCAGCTGATCCCATTTTTCCGGCGGAAACTCCTCGATCCTTGCGACATGCTGGATCCCTGCATTGTTGACCAGAACATCTAGCGTGCCGAAGCTGTCGCGTGCCGTCAGGATCAGGTCTTCGATATCGACCGGTTTCGTCATGTCGGCGGGATGATAGAGAACCGTGCCGGAGCCTGCTGCATCGAGCGATGACCGGATCGCCTCGATCTCGTCCTTGTCACCGAACCCGTTGATGACGACATTGTCGCCCGCGGCCGCAAATGCCTTTGCGATGCCGAGGCCTATGCCGCTGGTGGAGCCGGTGATAACCACGGATCTGTTCATGCTGTTCCTCCCAAGAACGCCTAGAGCGCGGTGTCTCCCTCACCGCGCCGGAACGTTATGCGCAAAGTCGCTAATCTGGCAACGGTCAGTTGCCAACGGCGTGCAGAGCGTCAGAGGATGTGTGTGCTGTTGACCGGTGAAACGGCCTTTGCTGGTGCCAGTTTTGCGGATGCGATTGCTTCTCCGGTGTTGGTGTCGTGTGCACGTCTGATGCAGTTACGGCCATCACGCTTGGCTTCATAGAGGGCGAAATCGGCTCGCAATAGCATGTCCGGCAGCCGATCGCCGGGACCCGCGGCGCAGATGCCGAAGCTTGCCGTCATCCTGCCTTGGCGCAATGGCGGTACGGTGGTCGCCGCCAGTGCTGTGCGCAGCCGTTCGCTGATTGCTTCCGCATCGTCGAGCGAGGTGCGAGGCAGGAGAATACAGAATTCCTCGCCGCCGATACGCGCTGCAAGATCATAGGGGCGAAGGCAGGTTCTGACGATTTCGCCGGTTGCCACCAGTACCCGGTCGCCGGTCTCGTGGCCGTGGCCGTCGTTGATGCCCTTGAAGCGGTCGAGGTCGAGCACGATGATCGACAACGGTTCTCCCTGCCGTTCGGCGCGTGCCAGCTCTTCGGCAGCGCGTTCATTCAGCCAGCGGCGGTTGCCGAGGCCTGTCTGGAGGTCGGTCATGGCCTGGTGGCGCAGCTTGTTCATAAGCGTCTCGGTTTCCGCCACCATGGCCGTTACCGTCGATGCCAGAAGGCCGATCTCGTCCTTGCGATCTATCTGCATACGCACAGGGGTGCCGTTGGCGCGGTAGATCTTGATTGCCTGCGCCAGTTGGCTGAGCGGGCGGATCATCCACCAGAGGCTCAGGAGGCATATGGTCGTTCCCGCCACGGTGGCGGCGAGAAGCAGAAGCAGGACCGGTTCGGGCTCTGCCCCGTTGCCCCCCGCAAGATAGATGATGAACACCAGTAGCGGCACGTGCACGGACAGGAAGCAAATCGCGAAGACCTTGATGGTGAGGGACGTTTGCACCATGCGGGTCAGCCTCGAAGACATCGGAATCATTCCGAGCTTTCCTCCTCTGGAGATTGGATTCGGGTGCAAGCTAGAAAGTCGGCTTTAAAGGTCAGGTTAACCAAATTACTAAAATGCAAACATTCACAGCCCTTGTCGTATTATGATACGGGATCACTATTTTGCGGCTGAAACGAGTTGTGGGCGAGCGGATTAACCATAGGTCAAGAACTTGATTTAATTTCGGATCAGGTCATTTTCGCACCATGTTGGGTCAGTATTCATCGGCCGCAGTAACGAGGGGGAGCCGATGCTTCTAATCCGGAAGATCATGGCGGTCGTGTTTGTGGCCGGCGCCTTTCTTTCAATCAGCCGGACGGCCGAGGCCGGTTACGCGCATTACATCTATGATGTGCAGAGCGGCAAAGTTCTCGCCTCGCAGAATGCCGAAACCATCAATCATCCGGCCTCGCTGACCAAGATGATGACGCTCTACCTCACCTTCGAGGCACTGCGCACCGGCCGCATCCGCTGGGACGACAGGATCGTCATGACGAGGAATGCGGCGTCGAAAATTCCCTTCAAGCTCGGCGTGCCGGCCGGCCAGACGATTACCGTGCGCGAGGCGGTCTATGGCATGGCGATCCGCTCCGCCAATGACGCGGCGGCTGCCATGGGCGATCATCTGGGCGGTTCGGAAGAGCGTTTCGGGGTGCTGATGACGAAAAAGGCGCGTCAGCTCGGCATGCGCAATACGGTTTTTCGAAATGCATCGGGACTGCCGGACAACGCGCAGGTGACGACGGCGCGCGACATGGCGGTGCTGGCGCTTTCGCTCATCCGTGATTACCCGCGGGAATACAAGATCTTCTCGCAGCGCTCCTTCAGCTTTCGCGGGCGCACGATCAAGGGCCATAACAACCTGATGTATCGCTATCCGGGCATGGATGGCATCAAGACCGGCTTCGTCAACGCATCGGGCTACAATCTCGCCAGTGCCGTGGTGGTCAACGGGCGGCGTTATATAGGCGTCGTGCTTGGTGGCAGGACGGCTCGCCAGCGCGACAACCGCATGGCGGAACTGCTCGATCAGGCTTTGCCGGGCGGCGGTCTGCCGGGTATCGCTGTCGCAACTTCGGGCCAGCAGAAACGTTCGGCCGAGGGTGTTGCCGCCTTCACGTCCAATGCGCCGACACCTCGACCGCGTACCGAAATCATTCTTGGTGGGACAACGGCGAACGCTGCAAGCGTTACGCCTTACGCCACGGCTCCTCAGGCTGCGCCGGTACAAAACGTCATCCAGCAGGGCGGGCCGCTCTGGGATATTCAGATCGCGGCGGCCGGAAGCCAGGCCGCAGCTACGGGGGCGCTCAATTCGGCATTGCCGCTGCTTGCCGATTTCGGCCAGATCGCACCAAGCGTCCAGGGATCGAGTTCGGGTGGCCGTGAGGTTTTTCGCGCCCGCCTGACCGGATTTGTCGATCGAGACGCTGCCGCGCGGGCCTGCTCGGTTCTACAGACCCGGTCGATCGACTGCTTCGTCGTGCGGTAACAGGTTACTCCACCCGCTCGTGCGGATAGACGCCCCAGAGATCCGCCTGGGCGACGTAACCTGATAGGCGACGTGTCTGCAGCGAGACATCGCACCATGAACCGTCGCAGTTCTTGATGTTCAATCGCACGGATGGGGCGAGTTCGGCGATCACCGAAGCCGACGGGCGAGGTGCGTCATGCAGTTTGACGGATTTTGCCATCCACGGGCCGACCACGGCTGTGCGTCGGCCTGAGAGGAGAGGCGCAAACATCCAGCCGCTGGTTCCGTCCTGATCCCTGACCTGCCGCCAGTTGCCATATTCCTCGATGATCTCGAGCGGCAATCCACGGGCCGAATAGACCCAGTTGGTCGCATAATCCGTCGACGGGCCAACGCGCATATGGGCATTTGCGGATTTGATCGATGCAAAGCGGGGGACGGGGTAACCCGTCACCCTGCCGGTTCTGAACCCTGCACCAAGACTGCCAGCCGCACTTGCAGACTGTACTTCGCTGGCTTCTATCCTGGCTGCGAGAGGCAGGCAGAGCGCAGCCGCCAGCGTGACGGCGACAAGGCCGCGGCGAATTCCTGTCCGTGTCATACTGGCGTGCAGCTCCGTTCTGCCGATGCTCAAACCGATGTCATCAGCGGCACTTGCTCACTTCCTGCAGCGCAGCGGTCACGCCGCTGAGCGAATAGGTGTAGTTGGTGGCGGTGCCTCGGCCGGAGGTTGCCTGTACCGTCATCCGGCTTCCGCCCCGCATCGCATTGACCAATGCCGGCTCACGGCTCTGGTCGCGCACCCAGGCCGTATTTTCGCGAGGAGCAAGATCGAACCGCTCGCTGTCCACTGCAACCGTGACATCCGAACCCTGTCTCAGCGCATAGCCCATGATCGCCTGCGGCATGTAGGATTGACCCTGCGGCGAGATCAGGAAGAAATTGTCGCCGTGATTGACGCTGGAGGGTGCGGAACTGGTTGGAACCGACAGGGCATAACAGCTGGTGCGGCCATTGTTGCTATACGAATATACGCCCCAGGCTTCGAACTGCTTGATCCGGGTGGGCTGTGCCGCACTGGCGGCGGCTGCCGAAACGAGGGTGAGGGCGAGTGCAAGAGCTGCAGTTTTGGTGCGCATGATATCTCCACAAAAAACACGAACAGACCCGGGAGATGGGCCTAGCAAATTGAGAGGCCATACAAGGCCTCCACGGTTAGCGAGAGGTTAATTTGTGTGTCAATTCGATGATGCACACGGTCACAAAGGGGTGACCGCAGTTTGTGTGGAATATGGTAATTTATTGTTTTTAAATGTAAAATATGCGCATTCGCAATTGCGGCAAACGTTTTCGCGCAGTCGCTGCCAGCGATTGTGATGCCGATCAGGAGCCTTTGACGACTGCAGTGAAGCGAGGCCGGGTGAAGGCGTTTTCCGAATAGGTGACGGTTCCGAAGCCGAACAGGGCGGAGAGCGCGGTATATTGCGTCACACCCTCGACGAGAATGACCGAGTCACCGGAAGGAATAGTCGGCAACGTGGTCGTGTCCAGCGTCTGCGTGGGCAGCAGAGCTGTCGTTCCTGCCTTTTTCGTCCAGTCAGCGGTGTATTTTCCATCCTTCCAGATGACGCTGGTGATGCGCAGCGCGTTCGGCATGGACTTGTCCGCCTGTAACGCAGCAAAGGCGCCATAGGTCTTGGTGAAGAAGGCATCGTCCATCGTCATCTGTCGCGCAACAATATCCGCCACGATGCCATTCGCCTCGACGATCCGGTTATAGGAGCGCAGCAGGTCATAGAGTGTCGTTGCGCCGAGAAACAGCAGGATAATGACCGGAGCGGTCAGGGCGAATTCGATACCGGACGTGCCGGCCTCGTTCGACAGGAGGCGCTTTGCGTAAAACTGTCTGGTCATATCGGCTCGTTGACGAAGGCGAAGCTGGAGGTGAGGCGCATGGCGCCGGTATTGTCTTTCGGCACGGAAAGCCCGTAGCCGATACCTGGAATCATCGGATCGACGACAAAACAGGCGCGGGCGAAGACAAGCTGCGAGGTCTGCCCCGCATGATAGGTGGTGACCGGATCGATCGCCACGCTTCGGTCGACGCAAGGCGTGTCCGAGGTGGGGAAGTCCGCGGCTGTATCGATCGGTGTCAGTTCCAGCCGCAGCGCTTTCTCGCAATTGGCCAGGATGAAGGCTTCGGCACAGACCTTTTGCTTGTACTGGGTGTAGCTCATCGAGGTCGTGCCGATCTGCACGGCGCGTGATGCGCGGCTGAGACCACGGTCGAGCATGATCGACTGCGTCATGATCCAGCCGGCCTCAAGCACGGAAAACAGGAGAGCGAGAACGAGCGGTACCAGCAGCGCAAATTCGACGGCGGCACTGCCGCTCTGGTCGGCAAGGTGAAGACGAAGCCGGCGGGTCACTGGGTCAGTCTCAGCTTCTTGATCGAAATGGAGATCGATTTGAAGGCATCGGTGATGTTTGAGCCGGATGTCGGGTAGTAGTGCGCGGGGCTGGTGGCGCAGTTGGTCATCTGCGTTGTCGCATTGCCTGACACTTCGAAACCGATGGTGAAGATGGTGACACCTTTCGACTTGGCCGTGGTGCAGACATTGGCAAGGCGCGTCGCGTTGGTGGAGGAGGAGGATATTTCCTTGTTGTCCGGCTTCTGGGTTACCGGGCGGCTGTAATCCTTCGGCCGAAACTGTTCGGTAATCGCTCCATCGGTCATCAGAACGATGACTTTCATCGTATCGCCATCGTTGAAGGCCGCGGGACGGTTGGCAAATTTGCTGTCCATTTTTCCGGCCGCCAGCACCGCTGCGAAGACGGTCTTGGCTGAGGGGTTGAGCAGCGTATAGCCCCATTGCATGGCATTCTGAGTGCCGGTGCCGTCATGCATTTCGAGTGCATCGATCTTGGCCTTCAAAGCGGTAGCATCATTGGAGAGATAGGTGATCGAGGTGCTTTCCATCGGGCACCACCAGGGCCGCATGTCGGTTCTGCCGAAATTCCAGTGGGTAAAATGTGGCACCTGGGCGGCACCCTTGAAGACCATCGGGTCGGCGCCATAGGCGGCATTCGTCTCGCCGAGCTCGAAGCAGGAGGAGTTGGAGTGGTCGCGCTTGCCGCCCAGCTTGTCGAACACCGCTGCACCGACATTCACATGGCCGGCGTAAGGCACGATGCTGATCGTGGTATAGTCCTTGGTATCATCGGTCAGCATCTGGTCGATGAAGGCCTTGGCCGCCGTTCTCAGGTTCTTGATCCGGTTGTTGTTGATCATCGAGCCGGACATATCGAGCATCAGGGACATCTCGATATTCTGCTTGGCTTCCTGGGCGGTCGAGACGGCACTCACCGTCAGCTTGTCGACGCCGACGAGCTTGATGAAGGACGTGTCGATCGTATAGCTGGCGGAGGCCTTGACGATGCGCTGGTTGAGGCTGTTCTGCCGCTCGAAATCGATCTCAACTTCATTGGCATAGCTCAGGTTCTTCAGGTAATCCTGAAGCACGGCCTTAGCCTCCCGGGTCTGGGTCAGCGAGGCGGCCGCAAGTACGCCGCGGTCGAGCCCGTCTTGGAGTTCGACGCGGATCGTCTCATAACGTGCGATATCGACGCCCGCGCCACCGAGCGCGATCAGCGGCACCATCAGCAAGCCGAACACCATGCCCACGTTTCCACGCGCATCCGCATGGAAAGCCTGTAACCGACGCCAGATCATGAATGCCCCCATCAAATCGAAGGGGATATTCGCGTCCGATAATTTACGATCTCGTGAATAGCGTGCCTGCCAGACAGGCAAACATTAGAGTTTGGTTTCTGACGAGTTACTGAATATTAGCCTTAATATATATCCATAAGCACTGTCATATTTTTGTGTTGTTGCCATCCGCACTGTCCCATTGTGCGAATTCCTTCATCAGCCCTTCGAATGCCTCGAGCGGGGGGAATTCCGGATAGCCATGCACCGCGCCGGTGTGTGCCCAGGGGAGTTTCGTCGATGTGTAGGTTTCGACGAAGGGGGCGAACCATGAGGCATCGTCGAGCATGGTTGGGCGCAGGTTGACGAAAAAGTCCATGCCGACCATGCGGGTGAAGATCCAGCTCTTGCATCGCGGGCAGTGGTAGTGGTGGATGTCATCGCCATGGACGCCGCCGATCACAGGTTCGCCGGCGGTCACTTCGAAACCAGCGGTGGGGATGGCTGCCGAGCACGAGAAGGCACTGGCGCTCATCTTCTGGCAGCCCCTGCAATGGCAGGCCATGGTGATCATTGGCGGGGCAGTGATCTTCACGCGCACCTCGCCGCAGCGGCAGGAGCCTTCGGCGGGCAGTTTCATCTGTGGCATGGCTATCTCCTCCATCTTGGGTGAAGGAGATAGCGCAGAGCGGTTGTGAAGTCAGCCGTTCTCAGAGGATATCAGGCGGGCCGTTTCGGGATTTCCAGGCCACGCTGTACTGCCGGACGAGAAAGCCCGCGTTCCAGCCATTTCGGCACGTTCTTCAGCTCGTCATAGGCGATAAGCTCGCCGGCGCCGTAGAAACCGATCAGGTTGCGCACCCAGCCGAGCATGGAAATATCGGCAATCGTGTATTCGTCACCCATGATCCAGTCGCGACCTTCCAGCCTTGTTTCCAGCACACGGATCAGCCGGGCGCTTTCCTTGGCGTAGCGGTCGCGTGGGCGCTTGTCCTCGATGTCCTTGCCGGCGAATTTGTGGAAGAAGCCGAGCTGGCCGAACATCGGGCCGATGCCGCCCATCTGGAACATCACCCACTGGATGGTCTCATAGCGTTTCGCCGGATCTGCGGGCAGAAGCTTGCCGGTCTTTTCCGCCAGATAGATCAGGATCGCGCCGGATTCAAAAAGGGCGAGTGGTTTATCGCCCGGTCCGTTCGGGTCGAGGATGGCCGGGATCTTGCCGTTGGGGTTTAGCGACAGATATTCCGGCTCCCAAGTCTCGTCGGCACCGATATTGATGAAATGCGGCTCATAGGCCAGCCCCGTTTCCTCCAGCATGATCGACACTTTCACGCCGTTCGGCGTCGGGGTCGAATAGAGCTGCAGGACGCCCGGTTCCTTTGGCGGCCATTTGGAGGTGATGGGGAAGGCGGAAAGATCGGTCATGGGGATTCCTCGAATTGAATGCTGCGCCCTATAGCTAGGATGTCATAGGCTTCTGGAGAAGAGACGATTTTCTGATGCACTGTGTCGGATCGGCGGTTACCTTCTCGTCTTCCAAGGGAGAAGGAGAGAAAGATGCTGTACGCCATCCTGTGTTACGCCCATGAGGAAACCGTCTTTGCCTGGTCGAAGGAAGAGGAGGCCTCCGTCATGGAGAGGCTTCATGCGGTTCAGGAGCCGCTGGCCAAGGCCGGCAAGCTTGGCCCAGTCGGGCGGTTGATGCCGACCACGGCTGCGACGACGGTCCGGAAGGGCAAGGACGAGGCGCTGGTGCTCGACGGGCCGTTTGCCGAAACGAAGGAAGTGTTGCTCGGCTTTTATACCGCCGAGTTCGACAGCCTCGATGAGGCCGTTGCGTTCTCGAAAGACCTGTCGGCAGTCAATCCCGGCTCTAGTTCCTATGAGATTCGACCCTTCTATGTATTCCATCCCAATGAGATCAAAGCGGCGGAAGGCGGATCGTCATGACGGATCTGGCCTATATCGAACTGGCGTTGACGGCGGCGCGGCCGCAGGCGCTTGGTGCTCTTCTGCGCTATTTCCGTGATCTAGACATGGCGGAGGAAGCGTTTCAGGAGGCCTGCCTTCGCGCGATCCGCACATGGCCCGACAAGGGGGCGCCGCGCGATCCCGCTGCATGGCTGATCTTTGTCGGGCGCAATAGCGGCGTTGACCAGATCCGCAAACGGGCCAAGAACGAGCCGTTGCCGGAAGAGGCGGCGTTTTCCGATCTCTCCGATGCGGAGGAGGATATCGCCGACCGGCTCGACAATGCGCATTACCGCGACGATATCCTGCGGCTGATGTTCATCTGCTGCCATCCGGACCTGCCGAATACACAGCAGATCGCGCTGGCGCTTCGGATCGTCTCGGGGCTGACGGTGCCGCAGATCGCCCGCGCCTTTCTCGTTTCGGAAAGCGCCATGGAGCAGCGGATCACGCGTGCCAAGGGGCGTGTGGCGAAAGCCGGCGTTGCGTTCGAGACGCCGGATGTGCATGAGCGCGCCGAGCGGTTGAAGACCGTCACGTCGATGATCTACCTCGTGTTCAACGAGGGGTATTCGTCGGGCATCACCAATCCTGAAAGCGCTACCTTCTGTGATGAAGCGCTAAGGCTTGTCCGGCTGCTGCTACGCATTTTTCCGGCCGAGCCGGAGATCATGGGGCTGACGGCACTGATGCTGCTGCAGCATTCACGTGCCGGTGCCCGGTTCGACGGCGAGGGCCAGATCGTGTTGCTTGAAGATCAGGACCGCAGCCGCTGGGACAGGCGATTGATCACGGAAGCGCTCGCCATGCTCGACAAGGCGATCCGCCACTGCAAGCCGGGACCCTATCAGGTGCAGGCGGCGATCTCGGCGCTGCATGCGCGTGCAAGCCACCCGGATGAGACCGACTGGGGCGAGATCACGCTGCTTTACGAGCTGCTCGAAAAGCTCGCGCCATCACCTGTCGTGACGCTCAACCGGGCCGTTGCGCTGTCGAAGCTCAAGGGGCCGGATGCGGCGCTGGAACTGATCGACCCGCTTGCGGAGAAGCTCGACGGCTATTTCTACTTTCACGGCGTGCGCGGTGCACTTCTGATGCAGGCCGGCAGGAGCGGGGAGGCCCGAATTGCCTTTGATCGCGCCATCACGCTCGCCAATTCGCCAGCCGAATGCGCCCATATCCGCCAGCAGCTGGACAGGTTGAACATGCCGGCGGCCCGGTCCGTCTAGCCGAGATTTTTACCGTCACACAGAGCTGACGAAATTAGTTTCGTTGAAACCTGCGCTCGATCGTTGAACGGTACAGGCCCACCATCCGCTCTCTATTCAGGACGCAGGTGGATGGTAACCATAGCTCCTCCGCCTTGCCGATTTTCGAGTTCCAGATGCCCGCCGTGAGCGACTGCAATGGCTTTTACAACTGAAAGGCCTAGCCCCGTGCCGCCCGTTTCGCGTGACCGGGACGGATCACCTCTCCAAAATGGATTGAAGGCAACCGCTTCCATATCCTCGGGAAAACCGGGGCCGCGATCAAGCACGCGGATGACTACGCTTTCGTCCGGCAGTCGCTCTGTCTCACAACGCAGCCAGCCGCCGGTTTCAGCATAGCGGCTTGCGTTTTCCATCAGTGCCAGAACGGCCTGACGAAGCCGTGAGGGGTCTGCGGATATGCGGGCGGGGTGCAGGCCTGTTTCGACCTCCAACCTGCTGGCATCAAGCATGGGTTTGGCCGCCGAGAGAACGCTCTCCACGATCTCCGCCACGTCGAGAATCTGGCGCTGCATCACGAGTTGCTGACCGATAGCCAGCGACAGGGTGCGCAAGTCTTCCACAATCTTCCCCAGACCTTCCACCTGAAGCAAAAGATCGGACAAGATTTTTCGATCCAACGGAAAAACGCCGTCGAGCATGCCCTGCAACGCGCCTTGCAGGATGGTAAGCGGTGTGCGCAGCTCGTGCGCAACCGCCATGTTGTTGAAATGCAGCCTTTCTTCCATCCTTTCGAGGCTTGTCGCCAGCGCGTTAAATGTCTCGACAAGGCTTGAGACTTCGGAAGTCCCGCTCGATGACGCAGGGACACGAGCTGAAAAATCGCCAGACTTGAGGGCTTCGGCCGCAATCGTCAGATCTTCCAGCGGGCGTGCGATCCGTTTAGCCAGAAAGATACCGATGATGGCGCAGATCAGGGCCGAAAGCAGACCGCATATCAGAGCTGCAATCTGAATTTTGAAATCCGTCGGAGCTGCCTGCGCGTCAAAATATTCAACAAGGGTCTTGAGGGAGGCCTCATCCGGAACCTGACCCTCATTCAATATTCTGTATGCGGCCGCAGCTTCCGGCGGAAGGCCGTCGTTAATGCTCTCGTCCAGGTATTTGGAATACGACGTGACACCGAGATAGGCGATGCCGACGCTCAGCATGAGCATTGTTGCAATCACAATTGCGGTGAGGGTGGCGAGCGGCAGGGCGCGGCATTCTCTTATATTCATTGGGGATCGCATAAACGATAGCCGACGCCGCGCACGGCAGGGAAGAAACCAGTTTCTCCGATCTCTTCCAGCTTGCGTCGAAGATTGGAAATATGGGTGTCTACAGTCCGCACAAGCGCGTCGCTTTCAGGCAAGCATGCGTCAAGGATATCGGCGCGTCCGAATACCTGGGTCGGGTGACGGATCATGTGTGCGAGAATCCGGAATTCGCTGAGCGTCAGGGATAACGGAACACGCTGCCCGCCCCGGTCGATGAAGACTGCGTAGCTGCCGAAATCTACCTCTATCGTGCGGAAACGGCGAATGGCGTCCTGCCGCTCTCCCAAAACTCGTCGCAGAACAGCCTTGACCCGCGCAACGACTTCCTGCGGGTTGAACGGTTTCACAATGTAATCGTCGGCACCCAAATGTAGTCCGCTCAAGCGATCAATGTCGTCTGCAAGAGCTGTCACCATGATGACCGGCGTCGAACTCGTCTGTCGAAGGCGGGCCAGCACACCAAACCCGTCTATTCTGGGAATGCGTGCGTCTAGCAGTACAATGTCCGGCTTCAGAACTGCGTGATGCTGCAGGGCGGTTTCACCGTCTGCGGCCTGCACGGTTCTGAAGCCATCACGCAGCAGATATCCTTCAATTATCTTAGCTATTGCCGGCTCATCCTCGACGATGAGAACAAGATTGTTATCCATTTAAAATGCCTTGCGGCCATTCATCTATCTTCCATCGCGCCGCCAATACGTCGGACAATATGGGCTTCCGCAATTGCGGACAATCCTCAGACAGACGGGTAACCGATTCCGGACAAGTCCTTGATCCGATCTTCGCCGTTTCTTGACACTCGGGTTCCAACTAGCCGCTGTCCCACAGTCAGGAGAGACCGGCATGCGAAGAACAGAAAACAGCTACTTGCCCGTAGCGTCCGATGACCTGTGGCGGTACGACACCCGAACAGGCGTCAACCGAGCGTTGACCGTCATCGCCAGGTCGATAATCTGCATCAGCTTTGTTTTCATGATGTTTCCGACGATCGATCTGGTTGTGTCGCGTTGGTTTGCCAATGGCGCGGTCTTCGTTCTGACGGAGCAACCGCTTTTGAAAGGGCTGAGGGATTTCAGCCGCCAGAGCCTAATCTGCATTATCGGTGCAATGCTGCTACTTATCGGCTTGCACATCTTCCTGCCAAGACGATGCCGGTTCTGCCAACCCCACAAACCACTCTTCGTTCTCCTGAGCTTTTTCGTTGGCCCGATCATCGTTGTTGAAGTCCTGAAAGTCTTAATCGGTCGAGCGCGTCCTCGCGATTTGGTCGAATTCGGTGGGTACGCGGACTTTACACCAGTATTACAGTTTTCCGCCGCATGTGTTCGTAACTGCTCCTTCCCATCCGGAGAGGCGTCTGCTGCTGCGGCGGCGCTTTCCCTTCTGGTGCTCGTTCCTGCAAAGCTGCGCCGGATCGCGGCGATCGCTTTGACGCCGTGTCTTTTGTTTATAGCGTTTAATCGCGTTCTTTTCGGTGCACATTTCCTTTCAGATGTCGTCTTCGCCTGGCTTTTCACGATGCTGGCGATGGTCTGGATTTGGAAATGGATGGAAGTGCGCGCGAAAGACATCGACAAATTCTTCGCGAGGACACGACCTTAGCAGGCGAAGGTGCCAGTGCTGTACAAAGATTCCTTCGACGGAAAGGGTCCGTGGCGGATGTCCAACGGCCGGTTCAGCGTTTCGGCGGACGCAGCGTCATCGAGACGGAGATGATATCGCCGGCGGTAATCCCGGTTTTCTTGCGCACGGCATCCTTCAAGGGCAGGAGATAGGTTCCGTCCCTGGCGAAGAGCGCCGTGTAGAATTCGGCGCTGCCGATCGTCACATCTACCGGGATCATGCCCCAGCCATAGGTCAGGAGTTTCGACAGGCGGGCGATTTCGTCGGCCTCGTCCTTCGGCAGTGGCGCGAAGAAGAACGGTGCGGGGCCGCGCCAGTGGATGACCTCGGCTTCGAAATGGATCGCATTCATGGGCCGGCTTCCGTTGATCGGTCTTGCCGGCGAAAGGTAACCCTGTCGAGGCGGAAAGCAAAACGGCCCCGCGTGAACGGAGCCGTTTCAGCGTCTTTCGGGATATGCCGCCGCTTAGAGGGCGATATCGGGAACCTTCTTGACTTCGCCGGCCGGGGCGGTCGCTGCCGGCTGGCCGTAGGCCGCCGGGTCGATCGTCGGGGCCTTGATTGCGAGCTGCAGGCGCTCTTCGGTCGCTGCCCATTCGCGGATGAGCATGTCCGGGTTCTCGTTAAGCTTCTTGCCGTAGCTCGGAACGATCGTGTGCAGCTTGTCCTGCCATTCCTGGGTCTTGAGCTTTTCGGCAAAGACCTTCTTCAGGACGTCGAGCATGATCGGGGCGGCGGTGGATGCACCCGGAGACGCACCGAGCAGGGCTGCGATCGTGCTGTCTTCGGCAGCAACGATCTCGGTGCCGAGTTTCAGAACGCCCCCCTTTTCTGCATCCTTCTTGATGATCTGGACGCGCTGGCCGGCCTGCCAGAAGCGCCAATCTTCAGCCTTGGCGTTCGGGAAATACTTGCGCAGCTCGGCCAGACGGTCGTCGTCGGACATCATCAGCTGGCCGGCGAGATACTGGACCAGGGCGAACTCGTCGGTGCCGACCTTGGCCATCGGCCAGATATTGTCGAGCGTGATCGTCGAGGGCAGGTCGAAGAGCGAACCGTCCTTGAGGAACTTGGTCGAGAAAGTGGCGAAAGGTCCGAACAGGATGTGGCGCTTGCCGTCGAAGACGCGGGTATCGAGATGCGGGACCGACATCGGCGGAGCACCGGTTTCCGCCTGGCCATAGGCCTTGGCGAGGTGCTGGTTGACGATTTCCGGCTTGTCGCAGACGAGGAAGGAACCGCCGACCGGGAAGCCGGCATAATCGTCGCCTTCCGGAATGCCGGACATCTGCAGCAGCGGCAATGCGCCGCCGCCTGCGCCGAGGAAGACGAACTTAGCCTTGATCGAACCGGCCGAACCGCTCTTGCTATCGTCGAAGAAGACGGTCCAGGTGCCGTCCTCGTTCTTCTCGATCGCAGTGACTTCCGAATTTGTATGCAGCTTGAACGTGTCGCGGCTCTTCAGTGAAGCCACATATTGGGTGGTGATCTCGCCGAAATTGACGTCGGTGCCGAGCGGGCTCCAGGTGGCGGCGAGCTTTTGGGCCGGATCGCGGCCCTCGATCATCAGCGGAACCCATTTGGCGATCTCGGCCTGATCGGTCGAGAACTGCATGCCGGCGAACAGCGGGCTTGCCTTCAGCGCTTCGAAGCGCTTGCCGAGGAATTCGATATTGTCGTCGCCCCAGACAAAGCTCATGTGCGGGGTGGAGTTGATGAAGGAGCGCGGGTCCTTCAGGACGCCCTTGTCGATCTGGTGGGCCAGGAACTGGCGGGTGATCTGGAACTGTTCGTTGATGCCGACGGCGCGCGAGATCCCGACATTGCCGTTGCTGTCTTCCGGCGTGTAGTTCAGTTCTGCAAGAGCGGAATGACCGGTGCCGGCATTGTTCCAGCCGTTGGAGCTTTCCATCGCCACGTTGTCGAGACGCTCGATCATTTCGATCTGCCAGGTCGGCTCAAGCTCGGAGAGCAGAACGCCGAGCGTGGCGCTCATGATGCCGCCGCCGATGAGAAGGACGTCGACCGTCTTGTCTGCGCTTGCCTGTGCCCAGGCGGGAAGTGCGGTGGTGCTGACGACGGCCGCACCACCGGCTGCGGAGCCGAGAAGCTGGCGACGGCTCAGGTTGAGACCGCTTGCAGAGGCTTTGGATGGGGTGTTCTTGCTGGAAGGCAACGGGAACCTCAAAACTGTTTGTTGCTCCTCCCGGCGCGGTGAATAAGGGAAATATGTTTTAGCGACAAGTGTCTGATGCGGCATTTTGTCAGGATGGCGCCGTGTCGCAGTGGAAAGATGATGAAAATGGTCTTGTTTCAATTCCGGCTCGTGGATATAGCGCGGGGGCGCATTGTCGCGCCAATAAATCAGGAAACACCGTCGTGACTGTATCCAAGTCCATTCTGGCCGTATCCGGCTTCTGCGCGGCTCTGAGCCTGCTTGCCATAAGCCCGGCCAATGCCGCCACCACCTATCCACTGACGATCGACAATTGCGGTGCATCGGTCACCTTCAGCAAGGCTCCGGAACGGGCTGTCGGTCTGGGCCAGAACAGCGCGGAAATCCTGCTGCTTCTTGGTCTGGAGGACAAGATGGTCGGCACGGCGTTCTGGCCGAGCAAGGTTCTGCCGCAGCTCGAGGCGGCTAATGCCAAGGTGAAGCTGCTGACCGTCGAATTCCCGACCTTCGAAAGCATTCTGGCGCAGAACCCGGATTTCGTCGCAGCCGCCCTGCCAAGCCTGATCGGCCCGACCAGCAAGGTCGCCAAGCGCGAGGATTTCGACAAGGTCGGCGTGCCTTCCTACATCTCGCCGAGCACTTGCCTCTCCACCGAAAAGGTGAAGAACGAATACGGCAGCCGCGAGCAGCTGTGGAACATGGATCTGCTCTACAAGGAGATCTCGGAGCTTTCGCAGATTTTTGACGTTTCGGATCGCGGTCAGGCCCTGATCGACGATTTCAAGAAGCGTGAGGCGGCACTGCGCGCCAGCGTTTCCAAGGACGGCAAGAAGCTCTCCTATGTCTTCTGGTTCTCCAGCCCGTCGCCGACGGCTGACGCCTATCTCGGCGGCCAGAATGGTGCCTCCGGCTTCATTGCCGATGTGCTCGGCGGCGAAAGCGCCATCAAGACCGAAGCGGAATGGCCGACCCTCGGCTGGGAAAGCATCATCGCGACCAATCCTGACGTTATCGTCGTTGCCAATCTCGACCGTAACCGCTGGGAACTCGACAAGCCGGAAGCCAAGATCAAGTTCCTGACCACCGATCCGGCCGTCAGCCAGATCCCGGCCGTCAAGAACAAGGCCCTGGTCGTCATGGACGGTCAGGCGATGAACCCGACCATCCGCACCATCTATGGTGCCGAACAGGTGGGCGAGCAGCTCAAGGCACTTGGTCTTTTGAAGTGAGCGAAGATCGCCGTTCCCTACAGTCCCAATTCCGATCCGGGGGCCAGCAGTTCGTCGTATTTTCGGCGCTGCTGCTGGTCTCGCTTGCGGCTATCGCGCTGGTCGTCGGTGTCAGTGTCGGGATAGGCGATCTGCCGATCCCGCTGTCGACCACCTATGCGGCGATAACCAATCGGCTGGGCTGGACGGCGATCGAACTCAACCGCATCCATGAGACGGTGATCTGGGATTACCGTCTCAGCCGTGCGCTGGTCGCGGCCTTCTGCGGCGCGGGACTGGCTCTCTCCGGTGCCATAATGCAGTCTTTGCTACGCAATCCGCTGGCCGAGCCTTACGTGCTCGGCATTTCCGCCGGCGCCTCGACCGGTGCCGTCGCGATTGTCATTCTCGGGCTCGGTGCCGGCACGGTGTCGCTGTCGGCCGGTGCCTTTGCCGGCGCATTCGCTGCCTTCTTCTTCGTGGCGCTGTTGTCCAACGGCACGCGGGGAGGGGCGGACCGCACCATTCTTGCCGGTGTCGCAGCTTCGCAGCTCTTTAATGCCGCGACCTCCTATATCGTCACCACATCCGGCAACGCGCAGCAGGCGCGTGACGTGATGTTCTGGCTGCTCGGCAGTTTCGGCGGCGTGCGCTGGCCGGAATTCATGCTGGTCTCGGTCGTTGTCGGTGTCTGCCTGATCATCTGCCTGTGTTATGCGCGGGTGCTCGATGCCTTTGCCTTCGGCGATGAGGCCGCAGCCTCGCTCGGCGTCAATGTCGCCTGGGCGCGGATCATTCTTTTTGCGCTCACCGCAATGATGACGGCGACGATCGTCTCGATGGTCGGCACGATCGGGTTCGTCGGCCTCGTCGTGCCGCATGCGGCGCGTTTCGTGGTCGGGCCGCTGCACATCCGCCTTCTGCCCGCCTGCGCCATTGTCGGTGCAATCTTCATGGTGCTGGCGGATATCGCCTCCAGGGCGCTGATCCCGCAGCAGGTCCTGCCGATCGGTGTGGTGACCGCACTTGTTGGCGTGCCGTTCTTCGCGGTTATCCTCTATCGTTTCCAGAGGGTGTCATGAGCATCAGGACAGACAATCTTACCTGGAAGATCGGTGCCAAGACCATTCTCGATGGCGTCTCCTTCGAAGCGCAGCCCGGCCAGATGCTCGGGCTTCTGGGGCCGAACGGTTCCGGCAAGACTTCGCTTTTGCGGTTGCTTGCAGGGCTGAAGAAGCCGCATTCGGGAACCGTCACGCTCGAAGGCCGGGACATCAGGAGCATCGGCCGCCGCGCGATGGCGCAGCGCGTCGCCTTCGTCGAACAGCATGCGACGACCAATTCCAATCTCAAGGTCATCGATGTGGTCAAGCTCGGACGGTTTCCGCACCGCTCGATGTTTTCCGGCTGGTCCAAGGCGGATGATGACGCTGTTTCGGAAGCACTGGAGCGGGCCGGCATGGTGGAAAAGCGTAATGACCGCTGGCAGAGCCTTTCCGGCGGCGAGAAACAGCGCGCACATATCGCCCGTGCGCTGGCGCAGTCGCCGCAGGAACTCATTCTCGACGAGCCGACCAACCATCTCGACATCCAGCACCAGATCAGCCTGATGCGGCTTGTCTCCAACCTGCCGGTGACGAGCATCATCGCGCTGCATGACCTCAATCACGCGGCAATGTTCTGCGACCGGCTGATCATCATGCAGAAGGGCAGGATCGTCGCGTCGGGTGCGCCGGAAGAGATCCTGACGCAGGATCTGCTGCGAGATGTGTTTTGCGTCGATGCGCGGGTGGAAACCTCGCCGCATCACGCGCGGCCGCATATCTACTATCTGCGATAGGTCTTGAGGGCCGGAGAAGAAAAATCTCCGGCCGTGTCGGTTTCCTGTCTTCCCCTTCGTCCTAGGTTCACCATCCGATACGATGAACAGGACCTCAAAGGGAGACAGGACCGATGACCGCCACCTACAAGCTGCAGCTTACCCGCGAATTCGACGTGCCCGCCGAAAAGCTCTTCAAGGTGTGGACAACGCCGGAACGGTTCGGCGAGTGGTTCTGCCCGCTTCCTTGGAAAGTGACCGAAGCACGCTCGGACCTTCGCCCGGGTGGCGAAAGTTTCGTGCTGATGGAAGGCCCGAACGGTGAGAAGATCCCCAACCCGGGCGTCTATCTGGAAGTCGTGCCGGGCCGCAAGCTGGTCTTCACCGATGCCTATACCGCCGGATGGGTGCCGTCGGAAAAGCCGTTCATGACCGGCATTCTCGAATTCGAGGATCTGGGTAACGGTCGCTCGCGCTACACGGCGACCGCTGTGCACTGGAACGAAGATGACATGAAGGCGCATCAGGAAATGGGCTTCGAAGAGGGCTGGGGGATCGTTGCCGACCAGATGGCTGAACTGGCGAAGACGATCTGAGGAAAAAAGAGTCTTTTCAGGCGGATATCCCGGCGGGCTGAAGAAGTGATTCAGTCGCCGGGCACGGGTCAGATCTCCTGGATCCGGCGATCCTCTTCCGGCAGGACGGAAAGTTCGCGCCAGTCGATCTCCTCGAGGAAAAGATTGTATTCGTCGACAGTGAGCTTGTTATCCTCGCGCAGCTGTTCGAGGGTTTCGCGCTGGGCGTTGATCGCGTCGAGTGCCAGCCGGCGATAGGTTGCCAGCGCTGATGCGCCTTCCGCATGCAGGTTGCCGTGCTTTTCCAGCTTGAAATTGTTGCGCAGCATCTCCGCCTCCGCGCCGGTGGCGTTTTCGAGCGTCATAAAACCTGCTCGGGCGATATGGGCGCGCAGCTTGGTCACTTCGCGAAAACTGTCCGCCGTGCGGTCGAGGTCCAGCCATCTTATCAGCGGGATGAGCGTCAGGCCCTGCGCCACGAGGGTTGCGAGAACGACGGCGAAGGCGGCAAGGACGACCATGTCACGCTGAGGGAAATCCGCAGGCAGGGCAAAGGCGGTGGCGAGCGTGACCAGACCGCGCATGCCGCACCATCCGGCAAGCACTGCCTGCTTCATGGTTGCCGGTTCGGGCCGGCCGGCGCGAAGGGCGTAATAGGCGTGGATGCGGTTGAAGCCGATGCAGACGATGAGCCTGACGACGATGACGGTGATGACGACGAGGCCGGCGAAAGTGACGGCGTCGCCCAGATGGCCGGGCTCCATGTCGGACAGGATGGCGCGGGCCTGCATGCCCATCAACAGGAAGGCCATGACGTTCAGCACGAAGACGGCGGCGCTCCATACGGCATAGGACTGGACCCGCATGCGAGCCGACGAACGCGCTTCCGACATCTGCGCCAGCGTCATGCCGCAGGCGACGACGGCAAGAACGGCGGAGAGGTGAAGTCGCGTGGCTATGATCCACAGCAGAAAAGTCTGGGCAAACTGCATGACGTTGCCGCCGAGCGTACCGCTGACAGAGAGCGTCAGACGGCGGATCAGACGGGCGGCGAGAATGCCGAAGATGATGCCGCCGGGGACTGCGAGCGCCAGATGCAGGCCGACCTCGGTATCGAGGTGACCTGCGGACTGAATGGCAAGTGCTGCATCGAAGATGAGGAGGGCGGCTGCATCGTTGAACAGGCTTTCACCGCGCAGGATCGTATCGGTTTCGCGCGGGATCGAAACGGCCGAGAGCATGGCCGTGGCGGCGGCGGCATCAGGCGGGGCGACGATCGCGCCAAGCACCACGGCTGCCGCGATCGGCAGGCCGGCAAAGGTCGAGCCGACCCAGGCAACGGACGCGGCAGTCACGATGACACCGCCGATGGCGAAGGCGACGAGCGGCAGCCAGAAGCGCTTGGCGGTGCCGAGCGGGAAATCGAAGGCGGCATCGAGAAGGGCCGGTGCAATGAACAAGGCGAGTGCCGTTGCCGGGTCGATATTGATCACCGGCGTACCCGGAATGAGCGCCACCGCAGCTCCTGCCAAAGCCAGCATGGATGGATAGGGCATCCTCAGCCGCCGCGACAGCTGCAGAAGCATGATCGCCACGAGGATCAGGACGAGAAGGCTTTCGAAGAAGCTCATGGTTCCCCATCTCCCGGCGATATGAAAATGGAATGACGTTAAACTTGACGATTGTCAGCGATGCGGCCATCGAAAATTAGCGCAGCTATCGAATTTGTCGAACGGTAAGTTCGATGGTTTGCGGTTTGCGCTTGAGGTCTGCGGTCTCTATCTGAAGCGTAGAAATATTCCACCTTCGCGCAGATGACAGGATCTTCCATGGAACTCGGGCTTCATACATTCGGCGATATGGACGCCGGCGCTCTTAACAAGGGTGTCGAGGGCGCAAAGCGGCTCAACAATCTTCTCGAGGAGATCAAGCTTGCCGACGAGGTGGGGCTCGACGTCTTCGGGCTTGGAGAACATCACCGTCCCGATTACGTGATCTCTTCGCCATCGACCGTGCTTGCCGCAGCGGCTGCGATCACCAGGAATATCCGGCTGACCAGTTCCGTCACGGTGTTGAGTTCCGACGATCCGGTTCGGGTGTTCCAGCAATTTTCGACCGTCGACCTGATTTCCGGCGGGCGTGCCGAGATCATGGCCGGTCGCGGCTCGTTCATCGAGTCCTTCCCGCTGTTCGGTTACGATCTGGGAGACTATGACGAACTCTTCACCGAAAAGCTGGACCTGCTGCTCAAGCTCCGCGACGAAGAGATCGTCAACTGGAAGGGCCAGATGCGTGCGCCGATCAACAGGCATGGGGTCTATCCGCGGCCCTTGCAGGAGCAGTTGCCGGTCTGGATCGCGGTCGGCGGCACACCTCAATCGGTCGTACGTGCCGGCTCACTCGGCCTGCCTCTGGCAATCGCGATCATCGGCGGGGAATATCCGCGCTTCAAGCCGTTTGCCGATCTCTATCGCGAGGCGGGCGAGAATGCGGGCCATGATCCGGCGAAGTTGAAGACCAGCATCAATGTCCACGGCTTCATTGCCGATACAACGCAGGTTGCTGCGGACCAGTTTTACGGTCCGCAGTCGGAAGTGATGAACCGGCTTGGCCGCGAGCGGGGCTGGGGGCCGACGAGCCGGGAGCATTTCGATCAGGCCCGCTCTGCCCTTGGCAATCTTTTCGTCGGCGAGCCGGAACTGGTGGCCGAAAAGATCATTGCCGCCCACCGCGTGTTCAAGATGGACCGGTTTCTGCTGCAGATGGCAATCGGCCTCATGCCGCATGATCAGATCATGCGCGGTATTGAGCTTTACGGTACCAAGGTGGCGCCGATCGTCAGAAAGGAATTGACCGGATCGGCGGAGCGGGTCACATCGCAGTCAAACTAAGAACACAGACGAGGAAGCGACTCTTAATGGTAATCTCCAGTGAAGACGAACTCGACAAGCTGAAGGCAATCGGCCGGCTTTGCGCCCAGGCGATGGAGACGATGGCGAAGTCGCTGGAGCCGGGGATCACCACCAAGGAACTGGACGATATCGGCCGCAAGCTGCTTGAGGATAACGGCGCGCAATCGGCGCCGGAGACCTGCTACCAGTTTCCCGGCGCGACCTGCATCAGCGTCAACGAAGAGGTTGCGCACGGCATTCCGGGCGGCAGGGTGATCAAGGCGGGTGATCTCGTCAATATCGACGTTTCGGCGGTGAAGGACGGTTTCTTCGGCGATTGCGGCGCATCTTATGCGGTGCCGCCGGTTCGCCGCGAGATCGAAAAGCTTTGCCGTGATGGCAAGCGCGCGCTCTGGACCGGGCTGCAGCAGGTCAAGGCCGGCGCTCCGATTGCCGGCATCGGCAATTCGATTGGCGCGTTTGCCAAGAAGAACCGCTATACGCTGATCACCAATCTTTCCAGCCACGGCATCGGCCTGACCCTGCATGACGAGCCGAAGGAAATTCCGACCTGGCCGGAAAAGAGCGAGCGCCGAATCATGGAAGAGGGGCTGGTCTTCACCGTCGAGCCGTTCCTGTCGCTCGGTGGTACATGGGCCGAAGACGGCGACAACGACGATCCGTGGACTCTCTACAGCGACCCGAATGCACCGACCGTGCAATACGAACACACGATCGTTGCGACCAAGAACGGGCCGCTTATTCTTACTCTGGCAAATTAAGGGTGGTCATGAGCCGGTCGCGGCAAATGCGGCGACCGGAAAATATTGGTCAGCGGAGGCAGGCCTGCGCGCGATTGGCGGCTTCGATAGCGCAATAAAAGGCGCTTGCACGTTCTTCGCCGAGATTGTCGATCGAGCGGCGCGCCTGAACGCGGGCAGCACTTTCCAGAAGTTGAGCGAATGCGGCATTACCGATCAGGTCCGCCTTGCGCAGCTGCGCGATCAGCGGGTCCACCAGCACTTCCGATACGGTCAGGTCACGATCCATTTTGCGCCTCCCGTCTGTTGATTTGGCACGAAGCAGACCATGAAGGTCATTCGTGTCAACAACAAGACAAATGACCGCATGCGATGCACCAATTCGTTACTGCACCTGCTTTTCACGTAGAATCATTCAAAATATTCCGGAGTCGATGAAAAATGCTGATTTGTGCGGTGCATCCAGCGCTGCCATAAGCGGGTGATGGACATGACCCCTCGAGTAAATCTTCGTCTCGTCGGCCTTTCCGGCGCGATCGCCATGGCCGCTGCCATGGGCTTTGGCCGCTTCTTCTATACACCGGTCCTGCCTGGCATGATCGCCGGCATTCCGATCTCTTCGGCAGATGCAGGCTATATCGCTGCCGGCAATTTCGCCGGATATCTGGCAGGAGCGATCCTTGCGGGGCAGGGGTGGGCGGCAGGCCGCGAAAGAGTGATTGCGCTTTCCGCTTTGGCCTCTACCGCCATGCTGATGGCAGCCATGGCATTGACCACATCGGTTCCTGCATTCGTTGTCATCCGCTTTCTCGCAGGCCTTGCAAGTGCATTGGCGATGATTCTGACCTCCTCGATCGTGCTCCCCTATGCGCGTAATTGCGGCAAACAGGGACATGTCGTCAATTTTCTGCATTTCGGCGGCGTAGGGGCGGGGATTGCCCTGTCCTCGGCGCTGGCGCTGGTCGTCAATACATCGGCAGGTGATGCGGCGCATGGCTGGCGGATCAACTGGCTGGCAGGTGCCGCGATCACGCTTGCGACCCTGCTTGTCGTTCAATGGATGTTGCCGCGACCGCATGGCATGACGGAGCGTCGGGTGGAGCCGCGGCTCAAATGGAAGCTGCCGCTGGTGCTGCTGACGACGTCCTATGGCCTGTTCGGTTTCGGTTATGTGATTACCGCGACATTCCTGGTGACGATCGCAAGGCAGGGGGATGCCGGGCCAATCGTCGAATTCCTCGCCTGGTTCGTCACCGGCTGCGCGGCTGCAGTCTCGCTTCTCGTCTGGCATCCGCTGGCGATCCGAGCCGGGCTTGCCAGATCCTATACGGTGGCGATGACGGTGCTTGCGATCGGGGTTGTCTGTTCCGTGCTTCTGCCGCCGACGGCCGGTGCGCTTTTCGGTGGCCTCCTGCTCGGTGCGACCTTCATGGTGATCACCGCATACGGATTGCAGCTCGGCGGCAAGCTTGCACCGGAAAGCCCACGCCGTGCACTGGCTTCGATGACCGCCGCTTTCGGCGTCGGGCAGATCGTCGGCCCGCTGGTGGCCGGCTGGGCTGCTGAGAAGAGTGGAAGCTTTGCCCTACCGACGTTGATTGCGACGGGTGTGCTCGTCGTCTGCGTCGTGCTGGCGGCAATAGTGGCGAAACGTATTCCTTGAGTAGGAACGTGGTTACAAATGCGTAACAAAGCGGTGCGGCCATTGCCGCATCCATGCGATTGACATAATTTCGCGCCCTAACACCGCACCCCGCAGCTCCGAACTCAGGAAAGCATCCGCTCCGTGTTCCATTCCTTCTTTCCCCGCCCGAAATTGTTCTTCATTTCAGCGGCCGCCTGGTCCTTCGTTGCCATTCTCGCCTGGTATTTCATCTTTGCAGGGATAGGCGACCGAGCGGGCTTCGGCCTGCCGGAAGGGGCTTCAGAGCCCTATGACCTGACCTATTTCATCATGCCTTCGAACCTCTATTTCTATGCGTATTTCGCGATCTGCCTTCTGCTTTTCGGCGCGGCATGGTCCTTCATTGCCAAAGAAAATCCATGGATCGGCTGGTCCGTCTGGGGGTCGTTGCTGATCATCGCCGTCACCTATTTTGGTGTGCAGGTTTCGGTCGTGATCAATAACTGGCGCAGGCCTTTCGGCGATACGCTGATGAATGCACTTTCGGGCAAGGGGGGGACTGCATGGGATTTCTACAGCCTGATGATGATCTTCGCGCAGGTAGCGTTTGTCAGCATGACGGTGTCGATCCTGACGGACTTTTTCACCAGCCACTACATCTTCCGCTGGCGTACGGCGATGAACGATTTCTATATGTCCAAGTGGGAGCAGTTGCGCCATATCGAAGGCGCCTCGCAGCGTGTGCAGGAAGACACGATGCGGTTTTCCTCCACGCTTGAAGGCCTCGGGATCAGCCTGATCAATTCGGTCATGACGCTGGTCGTCTTCCTGCCGATCCTGTTCGGCCTTTCCGGATATGTGACGGAACTGCCGATCATCGGGGCCATTCCGCATGCGCTGTTCTGGCTGGCTATCTTCTGGGCGGCTTTCGGTACCGTGCTACTGGCAACAGTTGGTATCAAGCTACCGGGCCTGAACTTCCGCAACCAGCGCGTCGAAGCCGCCTATCGCAAGGAACTCGTTTACGGCGAGGACCATGCCGATCGCGCGCAGCCGCTTACGGTGAAGGAGCTTTACGCCAACGTGCGGACGAACTATTTCCGCATGTACTGGCATTATCTGTATTTCAATGTCGCCCGCTATTTCTACATCCAGGCGGATGCGCTGTTCCTGCTGTTCATGCTGGTCCCGACCATCGTCGCAGGCAAGATCACCTACGGTATCTACCAGCAGATCGCGACGGCCTTCGGTCAGGTGTCGAACTCGTTCCAGTATCTGGTCAATTCCTGGACGACGATCATCGAGCTTTTGTCGATCCACAAACGCCTCAAGGCGTTCGAGGCTGCGATCGATGGTGGTCCGCTGCCGGATATCGATCAGCGTTATCTCGAGCGCGAGGCCGAAGGCGGCGAGATGGCGGCGAACAAGCCGACCTGATCCTCCGTCATCGAAAGCACACAGTTTTGGCCGCGCCGGATTTGTCGATCCGGCGCGGTTCTGCGTTTCGGGGGATCGCATTGGCTTGATGATCGAGAGTGGCCGGTGCGATCTGCCCATGTTGGGAGTGAGGCAGGCAGGTATTCGATCGCATTTTGTGGTTCAGGTTTTGCCTGCCCCGACCGCTTCCGATGACTTGTGGAGGACTTGTCAGGCTCTCCGCTCACACCATCTGCGACCATCACCGGAACTGGCTCTTCGAACCCGTTGAGGAGGCCGGTTCGCGCGAGCCCGGTTTCCCATCCGATGACGCGCCGATTATCACGCGTGTTTTTGGAGCGGGGATGAGGCGGGGATGAAAAAGAGGGAAGTGGTTGAAATCTAGAATGCCGGAACGCGTGATCGCGGCATTTGTCCACGGTTGGGTGGAAGATCGGTCAGGCGGCGACGGGTGCGCGAAAACGAGCGATCATGCGGTTGAGCGTCCAGCCCATCAGGCAGCCGATAGCAGCGCCTGCGGCCTTGACCACGGCATCGTCGAGATGTGCATGCCTGGTCGGCGACAGGTATTGCAGCAGTTCGATGCCTCCGGCGCCGAGGATGACGAGGACGCCGCAAAGCAGCCATTGCCGCGGGTAGGCCAGCACGAAAAGCAGCGACATGACGGCAAAGGCACCGGCGCGATCGATGTCCACCGAGGCGAAATCCTGCGGGCGCAGGCGTATCGGGGAAACCGTCGCAAAAATGATAGCCGCGAGCGCCAGCCATGGCAGAAGCTTGATCAGGCGTGACGTCATCAATCGTGTCATGGAATTGTGATACCGTGAGCGGGAGGAGGTCGGAAGCGGCGTAAGCCGTCGAGACTATGGACAAGAGATAAATATCACGTGAGCGGCAATTTTGCGGCAGTGCAGCAAATGGCGGTTATCCGGCGGAATTGCTGCCGTTTGCCGGTGACGAGCGTCGCTCGCCCAACATACGGATCGCTTCGGTATAGCTGACGCAGGCGACATCGGCCTTGTTGCAGACTTCCGAGGCGAGCCGCTCCATCGCCCGCCAATAGGCGCCGGCGTTCATCTCGACGAAATGCAGGCCGATCTGCATGGGAATGCGATCTCCATCATACTGCTTGTCGAATGCGGCGCGGAAGGCGGAATAGGCGCGCTCCTCGAATTCGGCCGAGCGGCTGGGATTGTCGATGCCGGCCGAGTGGCGGACGAAGAGATTGTAGTCCATGGCGATGATCGGCCGCTGCTGCGGACCTTCGGGGATCAGCGGCAGGCCGAAGCGGATAAGGTCGCCTTTGGTCTCCGGCATCATCGGTCCCTTGGTGACGAGGCTTGCGTCATACTGGAAGCCCGTCTTCTTCTCCGCCTCCGTCATGCCAGTGCTGGTGGAGAAATAGGGCGCGCGGAAACCGCGAATGTCGTTGTCGATGAAGTCGCGCCAGCCCTGCGGCTCGTCGGCCGACGCACCGATTGCCTTCCAGGCATTGGTCATCACATCGTGAAAGCTCGTCATTTCCTGCCGCCACTCTGCCTCCGACCAGTCTTTTCCGTCGAAATGGCCGCAGGTATGGCTGGATATGCCATGGCCTTCCTGATGCGCCTGCCAGATATGACCGAGCCGTTCTTTCGCTTCGGGAATATCCTGTGCAAAGCCGATGTTGGAGCGGCCTGCTTTCTTGTCCGGTCCCTGGTATCGGGCCTTGTCTGCACGCGGGATGACCAGCGTGCAGGAAAGAAAATAGGTGAAATGGGCATTGTTGTTGCGGGCAAAATCGCGGCTACGCTGCCAAAGGGCATTCGAGCCCGCGCCGTCAAAGGAGATCATCAGCAACTGCTTTGGCCTTTGCCCCACATCTTGCGCCATTGCACCTGTCGATACGGTGAGGGCGGCAAGCAGGGTGGCCAAGGGTCGAAGACGCATCACTATTTCCTGATTCTACGAATGAACTGGCAATATCGGAGTGCTCTTGACCAGCGAATAAGGCGAAGCTTTGATTGTCTACATAAAGGATACCGCTTGTCTGCAATCGACGGCATCAGAACCGCAGCCGAAGCCCGATCGTTAAATACTGGACGCCACCATCCGCATCGCTGATCAAACCATAGGCTCCGGACCGATGATGGAAGCGGACGACAAGCTCTCTCGACTTGTTCTCAGGTAATGCGAAGGTGATTTCCGGGGCGAGATAATGGAGCAGCCGATCGCCGCGATCATTGCCTGCGCGGGCCTTTTCCTCTTGCGAAATACCGCTGGCGTAGTTGAGGCCGGTGGAGGCAGCTATGGTCGTGTAGATGTAATCGTTCCAGGGGAAATCGCTGTAGCGGAGAAACAGGGCCGCCCACACTTCGGATTCGTGCATGCTGCCAAACCGCTTGCCGACACCGAGTTCGGTTTCGATCGCAAAGCGTTCCTGCCAGAAGCTCGCTACCGTGCGGGAGGCGGAGACGCCGACAAAGCCGCTATCGCCATAATCCCAGCCGAAAGGGGAGAGGTCCCCTCCGAGAAAAATGTCCTCCATCGGGGTCTCGACGAACTTGCCGCCGAAAACCATGACGGCGCATTTCTCATCGCAGGGACCGGTCAGCCCGTACCACTGCCAATCTAACCAATCGCCGGCCTCTGCAGATGGCGGACACATAATCACGGCCAGTGTGGCAAAAGCCAGAGCTGCGTAAACTCTTTGCATCGAGCCGACCTCCCGAGTCTCCTCTGAGCGATCGCAATGACGAGATGCAGTCTGTCGGTACGAAGGCGGCAATAAGAGCTAAACACTGGCCGTCATGTCCAGAGATGCATGTCATTGCGCGAAATTTCGCCTTGGAAAGCATACGCTAATTGATTGTGGCGGCAAGGGGCGGGGTAACGCGTCCGTGATCGGTGGGTTTCAAGCTTTATCAGTGCGTTGCTTCAATAAGCTCTCTCGTTTTGCATGGGGGGCCTTACATCCTAAGGAAAATAGGCTAGAAGGCGCTTTCCCGACCAATTGTTTGCCTCAGGCGGAGCTTTGGCCGGACGACCGACCCAGGATTGGCCCCTTGACGCGGGCCGGAGACTTCGATGGCGCATAACGACGACAGTTTTTTCCGTGAAGTGAACGAAGAGCTTCGCTCAGACCAGCTGAAGAACGCCTGGAGGCGTTACGGCCGGATCGCGATTGGTGTCGCGGTAGCGATCGTCATCGGTACGGCCGCCTGGCGCGGTTATGAATATTGGGACAACCATGCCTCTTCGCAGTCTGGCGACCGCTTCATCGCGGCCCTGACGCTTGCTTCTGAAGGCAAGAACGACGAGGCGCTTTCAGCCCTTGGTGCAATCGAGAAGGATGGCACAGGCGCCTATCCCGTACTCGCGAAGATGCGCGCAGCTTCCGTGCAGCAGGCCAAGGGCGATGCGGCTGCGGCCGTCGAGATCTACAGGCAAGTCGGAAACGACAATGCAGCACCGCAGGCTGTTCGCGATCTCGCCAAGATGCGCGCCGCCTTCATTCTGGTCGATACCGGCACTTACGAGCAGGTTGCTGCTGAGGCGGAAATCCTCTCGGCGCAGGGTCATGTTCTGGCCAACTCCGCGCGCGAGGCGCTCGGCCTTTCCGCCTACAAGGCAGGAAACATGCCGCAGGCCAAGCAGTGGTTCCAGCAAATCGTCAACGATGCAGGCGCACCGCGTAATGTTGTGAACCGCGCGCAAATCATGCTCGACAATATCGCCGCCACCGGCAAGGCGCCCTAATTCCGTTCAGGATAAGGGCTTGAGGAAAACACTATGAGCTTCACCGTCGCCATCGTCGGACGTCCGAATGTCGGCAAGTCCACGCTTTTCAACCGTCTGGTTGGCAAGAAGCTGGCGCTTGTCGATGACACGCCGGGTGTTACCCGCGACCGTCGTCCGGGCGATGCGAAGCTCGTTGACCTGCGTTTCACCATCATCGATACCGCCGGTCTGGAAGAGGCCGGTGCCGATACGCTCGAAGGCCGCATGCGCGCCCAGACGGAAGCCGCGATCGACGAGGCGGATCTGACGCTGTTCGTCGTCGATGCCAAGTCCGGTCTGACGCCGCTCGACAAGACTTTCGGCGAGCTTTTGCGCCGCTCCGGCAAGCCGGTCGTGCTGGTTGCCAACAAGTCCGAAGCCAAGGGATCGGATGGCGGCTTCTACGATGCCTTCACGCTCGGCCTTGGCGAGCCGGTACCGATTTCCGCCGAACACGGCCAGGGCATGATCGACCTGCGCGACGCAATCGTCGAGGCGATTGGCCGGGAAAGAGCGTTCCCGGAAGACGGTGACGACTTCGAGGCGATCACGGATGTCGACGTCAGGGATTCCGTTCTCGGCGACGAGGCTGACGACGATGCCGAATATGACGAGACAAAGCCGCTGCGCGTCGCCATTATCGGCCGCCCGAATGCCGGAAAGTCGACGCTGATCAACCGGTTTCTCGGCGAAGACCGACTTCTGACCGGACCGGAAGCGGGTATTACGCGCGATTCGATCTCGGTCGAATGGGACTGGCGCGGTCGCACGATCAAGATGTTCGATACCGCTGGCATGCGTCGCAAGGCGCGGGTGACCGAAAAACTCGAAAAACTGTCCGTCGCAGATTCGCTTCGGTCGATCCGCTTTGCCGAAACCGTCGTCATCGTCTTCGATGCGACGATCCCGTTCGAAAAGCAGGACCTGCAGCTCGCCGACCTCGTGTTGCGCGAAGGTCGTGCCGCCGTGCTCGCGTTCAACAAGTGGGACCTGATCGAAGATCCGCAAGCGGTTCTGGCCGAGTTGCGCGAAAAGACCGAACGGCTCTTGCCGCAGGCGCGCGGCCTGCGTGCCGTGCCGATTTCCGGCCAGACGGGCTACGGCCTCGACAAGCTGATGCAGGAAATCGTCGCTACCGACAAGGTTTGGAACAAGCGCATCTCGACGGCCAAGCTCAACAAATGGCTGGAAGGAACGCAGGTCCAGCATCCGCCACCGGCAGTTTCCGGCCGCCGCCTGAAGCTGAAATACATGACCCAGGTTAAGGCGCGCCCGCCGGCCTTCATGGTGTCCTGCACGCGGCCCGACGCGTTGCCGGAAAGCTATATCCGCTACATGATCAACGGATTGCGCAATGATTTCCAGATGCCGGGCGTACCGATCCGCATCCATTTCAAGGCAGGTGACAACCCGTTCGAGAACCGCAGGAAGAAGCGCTAAGCTTCTTTCCTGACGGATCGGAATCACTCCTGATATTGCCAAGGCCAGCCATCAGGGCGGTATTCGGCGTCGGCTTGCACTATTTAGCAATTCGTGATGCACTGCATCTCTGGCTTGTGCGGTTGGAGGACCTGCAAGCCGGATTTCGGTCGGGCTGCCTTGCAGCGCCGATTTCATGATCGGGAGGATCACATGATTGCAGTGGGTCTCGTCGCGGCTATCTGTCTCGGTGTCGGCAGCGTTTTCTATTTTCGCCAACGTGACGGGAATGGCGGCTGAACCGCTGTATTCCTAAAACTCAATGAAGCGCCAATCGCATCAGCGATGATCGTGGTTCATTCCGCTGCGGGCAATGCACGGTTGGCCTGGGCTTTGAGGACATTGCCGAGAAACTGTTTCGAGGCCGCTTCCCAGGTGTAGCTGCGGGCGAGTTGGCTTGCGTCTTCGCGACGGCAACCGAGTGCCCTCAGGCATGCGGCCTTGAGATCGTCATCCAGCGCACCAGCGCCGGAACCTTGCTCGATAATGTCGACCGGTCCCATGACCGGATAGGCTGCGACGGGAACGCCGCTCGCCAGAGCTTCGAGAATGGTGTTGCCAAACGTATCGGTCCTGGACGGGAAAACGAAGACATCCGCCTGGGCATAGGCGCGGGCGAGATCCTCACCGGTCTTCATGCCGGTAAAGAGCACGTTCGGATAACGTTTCTTCAGTTCAGCCAGGGCTGGGCCATCACCGACCACGACCTTCGAGCCGGGCAGGTCGAGATCGAGAAAGGCGGGAAGGTTTTTTTCAACCGCAACGCGGCCGACCGTCAGGAAAATAGGGCGAGGGAGATCGAAGGGGCGCTCCTCGAGGTTCATCGGGTGAAACGTGGTCTGATCGATGCCACGGCTCCAGCGCAGGAGATTGCGTATACCTATCCTTGATAGTTCGCGCTCGAGGCTTGCGGTCGCGACCATGCAGCCATTACCGGCATTGTGGAACCAGCGGACAAAAGCCTGCATCCAGCGGATCGGAACCGGAAAGCGGGCTGCCACATATTCGGGAAAGCGGGTGTGATAGCTGGTCGAGAACGGCATGCCGTTCTTCAGGCACCAGCGGCGGGCCATCAGTCCGAGCGGCCCCTCGGTTGCGATATGGACGGCGGTGGGCAAGGTCTTTTCAATCGCGCCGGCAACCTGGGCGAAAGTGGTGACGGAGAGCCTGATCTCGGGATAGGTGGGGCAGGGGATGCTGGCGAAATCCTTCGGCGTGACCATGACCACCTCGACGCCCATGCGGGTCAGTTCGCGGTTGGTGTTCTCGATCGAGCGGACGACGCCGTTTACCTGCGGGTACCATGCATCTGTCACGATGGTAATTCTGGTCATGCGTGGCCCAAAGCCTCGTTGCCGATCCGGTGGTCGCTTCCTTGGCGACTCGCGCGAAAGGATGCGGTTACAGCCCTCTATCGGCAAAGTTCATGACAGGCGGATGAAGCATGTCATGAAGGTCGTTGCATGGCGCTCCTCATCGCCTTCTCATCTGGCGAAACGACACAGACCGTCATTTCGTGTTTGCAGTGCGGCAGATGAAGTCCTATCTCAGCGGCATATGATGTTGTGAGTGATTTTAGTGACCCTGCGTTCGATCAAAATTGCCGCTGCCGTTCTTATCGCCCCGATTGCCGCTATCGGCATCCATATGGGCGTGAACCAGATGATCGGTAACTTCCATGAAGTCATTCCGGGTGAGCTTTACCGCTCGGGCCAGCCGGGTGACGCGCAGATCGATAAAGCGGCGACGCGATATGGCGTCAAAACGATCATAAACCTGCGCAATGAGCGCCGCGGGGATTGGTATGAGGAAGAGAAGGCGTCGGCCGAAGAGAACGGCGTAACGCTGATCGATTTTCCGCTAAGCTCCGGAAGATTCGTGCCGGTCGAGCAGAGCGAACGGCTGGCCGAAATCATGAGGACTGCAGAAAAGCCGATCCTGATACACTGCGAACACGGCGCAAACCGCACCGGGCTTGCATCGGCAATCTATGTCGGTGCGGTTGCCAAGCGTAGCGAGCTTTTCTCCGAACTGCAGCTTTCACCCTATTACGGGCATATTCCGATCCGGGGCATCGGTCGTTATGCGATGTACCAGTCCTGGGACGAGTTCGAAGAGACGATCGGTTTCTGACCGTCTCTTCTTGTCTATTGTTTTTCGTTACTTCGGCAGCAGGTCAGGGCTGATCAGCGCGCCGTGATGGCAGATGACGGTGGAGGCGACAGCGGCACCATATGCGGCCGCTTCTGCCGGCGTGCAGCCCTTGGCGAGACTGGCCAGAAAACCGCCGTTGAAGCTGTCGCCGGCGCTTGTCGTGTCGACGACCTTGTCGACCTTGACCGACGGGACGTGGACGACGGGTGCGGAACCGAATGCAAGCGTAACACCACCTGGGCCATCCTTGACCACGACGTTTTCGACACCGAGTGCCTTGTAGCGGGCAATCGTTGCGGCCACATCCTTGTCGCCGAAATGAACGGCTTCATCATCGAAGCTCGGCAAAACGAGCGTCGAGGCGCGGGCGCCGTCTTCGATCGTCTTCAGCATATAGTTCTTGTTTGGCCACAGGCGCGGGCGAATGTTCGGGTCGAAGACGACCGTCTTGCCGGATGCCTTGGCACGGCGGGCTTCTGCGAGAAGCGTATCAACTGCTTCCGGTGCCAGAATGCCGAGCGTGATGCCGGAGAAATAAATGATCTGAGCACTATCGATCGCGGCACGCAGGTGATCGGCGTCGTCGGCCAGCTTCTTTGCCGCGGCCGTGTCGCGCCAGTAGCTGAAGGTGCGCTCGCCGTCTTTCAGGGTGATGAGGTAGAGGCCGGGCGTCTTGCCGGCAATGCGTAGGATCTGGCTGGTGCCGATACCGGCGCCGTCCATCATGGCAAGCATTTCACTGGACATCGGATCATCGCCTACGGCGGTGAAATAGTCGATCGACCAGTCTGACGGGAAGCAGGCGCGGGCATACCAGGCCGTGTTCAACGTATCGCCGGCAAAACCCTTGCGCAGCAGGCCTTCACCCGCCTGCGACAGTTCCACCATGCATTCGCCAATAGAAAGAAGTCTGCCTGCCAAAATATCGTCCCTCCGGTAAAGTCCTGTGGTCGCATAAGCTTTCGCACCGTGTCTGACAAGTCCGTGCGGGGGGCTCAATACGCGTTGTCTTTTGTCGCAGGGGCTCTAGGTTGGGGCTGGAACATTTGCATAAGGGAGCATGATCGTATGGCGACGGAAGTGCAGAAGCGAGCCGTAGGCGCAGGCACGGACTGGTGGCGCGGGGCGGTGATCTACCAGATCTATCCGCGATCCTTCCAGGATACGACCGGCGACGGACTGGGCGATATCAAGGGGATCACCCGGCGCCTTGCGCATGTCGCCTCGCTCGGCGTCGATGCGATCTGGCTGTCGCCCTTCTTCACTTCGCCGATGGCCGATATGGGCTATGACGTCTCCGATTACTGCAATGTCGATCCGATGTTCGGCACGCTTGCCGATTTCGACGAGATGATGGTCGAGGCGCATCGGCTGGGGCTTAAGGTCATTATCGACCAGGTGATCTCGCACACCTCCGACCGGCACCCGTGGTTCGTCGAAAGCCGCACCAGCCGCACCAATCCCAAGGCGGACTGGTTCGTCTGGGCCGACCCAAAGCCGGATGGCACGGCGCCGACAAACTGGCTGTCGATCTTCGGCGGTCCGGGCTGGGAATGGGACGGCGTGCGCAAGCAATATTACATGCACAATTTCCTGATCTCGCAGCCGGATCTCAACTTCCACAATCCCGAGGTTCAGGATGCTTTGCTTGATACGGTGAAATTCTGGCTCGAACGCGGGGTGGACGGGTTCCGGCTCGACACGGTGAACTATTATTTCCACGACAAGCAGCTCAGGAACAACCCGCCTATGGTCTATGACACCGATGGCGCGGGCATGGAGACGGATACCAATCCGTATTCGATGCAGAACCACCTTTATGACAAGACGCAGCCGGAAAATATCGACTTCCTGAAACGGCTTCGGGCTTTGCTCGATACCTATGACGACCGGATGACCGTGGGCGAGGTGGGCGACGGGCCGCGCTCGCTGAAGACCCTGGCGGAATATACGAGCGGCAGCGACAAGCTGCACATGTGCTACACGTTCGACTTTCTGGGGCCGGCGTTCGATGCCGGCTATATCCGAAAGATCATGACGACGGTGGCGGATACGGTGAGCGAAGGCTGGGTCTGCTGGGCCTTTTCCAATCACGACGTCATCCGCCACGTCACCCGCTTCATCGAGACGCCTGAGGAACAGGATCGGGTCGCCAAGCTGTCGATCAGCCTCATATCCGTGCTGCGCGGTTCGATCTGCCTCTATCAGGGCGAGGAACTTGGGCTGACGGAGGCGGAGCTTGCCTTCGAAGATCTGCGCGATCCCTATGGCATCCGCTTCTGGCCAGCCTTCAAGGGTCGCGACGGATGCCGCACGCCGATGGTGTGGGAGGCAAAGGCTCCGCATGCGGGCTTTACCGAGGGTTCGACGACATGGCTGCCGGTGCCGAATGAGCATGCTGCCCGCGCGGTCGATGTGCAGGAGAGGCTGGCGACATCGGTGCTGGCTCACTACCGGGCGACGCTCTCTTTCCGCAAGGTGCATCCGGCACTGGTCGACGGCGACATGACGTTCATCGAGACCAACCAGGATCTTCTGGCGTTTACGCGCGAGAAGGGCGGAGAGAGGCTGCTGTTCGTGTTCAACCTAACGCGCGAGAAACAGAAGTTCACACTGCCTGCGCGGTTCGACAGCGTGACGCCGGTGGATATGCCGGGGTTCGTGTCGACGCTTGAGGGCGGTGCGGCGGTGCTGGAAGGCATCGACGTGTTTTGTGCGCGGGTGTGAGGTGAGGCAGACGAGCTACTGATGCTGAAGGCGTTTTGGGCGAGCTTGAGACTGGAGGGAGGAGAGGTGTAAGGCGATGCTCCAACCTCCCTCATTCCTGTGCTTGTCACCCCAAGCGATCGTTGCAAGCTACGCTGGCGTCGCATGAAAACAAAAGGCCCGCGATCGCTCGCGGGCCTTTCGTTACTTCAACAATCAGGCAATCGCCGCATCTCAGTCGAAATGCAGTTCGCGTTCGCCCTGTTCGTCGCGGATGCAGGTCTGCAGGCCGATCTTGTTGAGGATGTTCAAGAACGGGCGCGGGGCCAGTTCTTCGACGTTTGCCATCTTCTTCACATCCCATTCGCCGGTGGCGACCAGCATTGCTGCTGCGACCGGGGGGACGCCTGCGGTGTAGGAGATGCCCTGGGAGCCAACTTCCTTGAAGGCTTCCTTGTGGTCGGCGACGTTGTAGATGAACACCGTGCGTTCCTTGCCGTCCTTGATGCCCTTGACGAAGTCACCAATGCAGGTCTTGCCTTCGTATTCCGGCGCCAGCGAGGACGGGTCGGGCAGGCAGGCCTTGACGACCTTGAGCGGCACGACTTCATCGCCATTGGCGAGCTTGACCGGCTGCTCCGACAGGAGGCCGATGTTCTTCAGGACGGTGAAGACGTTGATGTAGTGATCGCCAAAGCCCATCCAGAAGCGTACGTCGGCGCCTTCCATGTTCTTGGCCAGCGAATGCACTTCGTCATGGCCGCAGAGATAGGCGCGGCGGGTGCCGACGACCGGCAGGTCGTAGTCCTTGCCGATTTCGAACATCTTGTTGACGTTCCATTCGCCGCCCTGCCACGAGTACACGACGCCCGTAAATTCGCGGAAATTGATTTCCGGGTCGAAGTTGGTGGCGAAATATTTGCCGTGGCTGCCGGCATTGATGTCGACGATATCAACGTCGGTGACGGTGTCGAGATATTCGTCCTTGGCCAGACGCGCATAGGCGTTGACCACGCCCGGATCGAAGCCGGCGCCGAGGATGGCGGTGATGCCCTTTTCCTCGCATTCGGCGGCGCGCTTCCACTCGTAGTTACCGTACCACGGCGGGGTCTCGCAGATCTTGTTCGGCTCTTCGTGGATGGCGGTGTCGATATAGGCGACGCCGGTATCCATGCAGGCGCGCAGCACCGACATATTGAGGAAGGCGGTGCCGACGTTGATGACGATCTGGCTTCCGGTCTTTACGATAAGAGCCTTGGTGGCTTCGATATCCAGCGCGTCGAGCGCATGGGCTTCAAGCACGCCCGGCTGCTTCATCGCCTTCTTTTCGTGAACCGAAGCGATGATGGCGTCGCACTTTGCCTTTGTGCGCGAGGCGATATGGATGTCACCGAGGACATCGTTGTTCTGCGCACACTTGTGTGCAACGACCTGCGCGACGCCGCCGGCGCCGATGATGAGCACGTTCTTCTTCATAATGGGGACCACTCCTTGCGTCCAATCGTCAGAAAGTCTTGTCCTGAGGGCTCCTCGAGCCCGGTATGATCAGGAAAGGCTCTGTTCGTAGTCCGTGTAGTCAAACTCACGGACCGTCCTGAGGCTGCCATCCAGTTCCCGGATGGCGATTGCCGGCATTTTCACGCCGTTAAACCAGTTTTTCTTGACCATCGTGTAGCCGGCAGCATCCTGGAACGAGATGCGGTCGCCGACCTTTACTTCTTCGGGGAAGTCGAATTCCCCAAAAATATCCCCGGCAAGGCATGACTTGCCGCAGACCATCGCACGATGGGGTCCCTGGTTGGGGTGAACCTTGGCATTCTCACGATAGATCAGGAGATCCAGCATGTGCGCTTCGATGGACGAATCCACCACGACAAGGTTCTTGCCGTTGTAAAGCGTGTCGAGGACGGTGGTTTCCAGCGTCGTCGATTTGGTGATCGAGGCTTCGCCCGGCTCCAGATAGACCTGGACGCCATATTCGCCGGAGAAACGCCTGAGGCGTTCGGCGAACAGATCGACCGGGTAATCATCGCCGGTGAAATGGATGCCGC
This sequence comes from Aliirhizobium wenxiniae, assembly GCF_014201355.1. Taxonomy (GTDB): domain Bacteria; phylum Pseudomonadota; class Alphaproteobacteria; order Rhizobiales; family Rhizobiaceae; genus Neorhizobium; species Neorhizobium wenxiniae. The sequence goes on along the minus strand of NZ_JACHEG010000001.1, from coordinate 936,025 downwards.
CGCCGAGCGAGACCCATTCGGCCTTTTTCAGCAGTGGTGCGAATTTTTGCTCGATATCGCCGAGCATGCGGTCGAACAGGGCAAAATCCTTGTTCTCGCAGTTGTTGTGGATCATGAAGCCAGTGATCATGTCCATGACCGGCTCGACCTTGGCGAGATCCCATTCGCCCAGACGCGAGAAGGGGCGGGCAGGGTCCGCGAGATCGAAGCTCGACGAGGAGACGCCCGGGTTCAGGCGCAGGCCGCGGGTGATGCCGGAGGACTGGCCTTCAAAGCGCTGCAGCTGGCCGATCGAGTTGAAGATGATCTTGTCGGCGTAGGACACGACTTCATCGATCTCGTAATCCGCATAGGCGACGGAATAGGCGTGGGTTTCCTTGCCGAAGCGCTCGTGGCCGAGGCGGACTTCATTGAGCGACGAGGAGGTCGTGCCGTCCATATAGTCGCGCATGAAATCGAAGACGGACCAGGTGGCGAAGCATTTCAGCGCCAGCAATGCCTTGGCGCCCGACTTCTCACGCACAGTGGCAATCCGTTCCATGTTCTGGAGCAGCTTGGACTTGTCGATGAGGTAGTAAGGGGTCTGCAGCATTTCGGTCGGGTGGCCTTCTTACGGTTCTTCTAAAACGTTAAGGGGGCCTATTGCCTGACAGAGATGACATCTTCAAGACCCCATGGCTTTTCGGGGTAAAGAAAAGCCCCGCAGCGAGGCTGCGGGGCGCAATCTTTCGAATTTTCGCGTGTCATTCGGGGATGAGGCGTTCGTATTCTTCCCTGAGCCGCAGCCAGCCCTGCCAGAAGGGATCGGGCTTGCGACCATTGGCCTTGGCGGCGAGAATATCGAGATGCATGTGCCAGCCGGCGCCGACCATCACCATGTTCTTGCGATCCGAGATGCGCTTGTGGACGAGGGTGAGAAGCACGTCCGAGCCCACGGGCTTGAGCTCGATCGAGACTTCGCCGCGTGGGGGCCAGGTGAAGGCGAGGTGGTGGGGTGCCTCGAAGATGACGATTTCGCTCGTCATCCGCTGTTCTTCCGGAAAACCTTCCGGGCGGGTTTCGGGTTGCCCGGTCAGTTCGTCGTTGCGCCAGACGAGTTCGAATGCACCGCCGGGTGTGCTTGGCATGATGCCGGAGGCAAGCCATTGGCTGCGCAGATCGCTATCGGTGAGATAATCCCAGATCCGTTCGATCGGGCCGGGCAATTTGCGCTGGATGGTGAGTTCGGCGGGCGCGCTAACAGTTCCGTATTTCTCCAACAGATTCATGCTGTTCATCGGTCTTCTCCCAGTTTTGATTCAAGCTTCATTTCCAGGTTTCGATGCGGGTTTGACTTGTGTCCGAGCTTCTGCGGTCTTGCGCGTGTCATCCTCCTTGAGAAGACGTTCGAGCGTATCGAGACGGTCTGTCCAGAAATGTTCGTAGAATCCGAGCCATTGATGCGCCGTTGCGAGAGGGCCGGGTTCCAGGCGGCAGAGATGCGTGCGGCCCTGGATCTCGCGACGAACAAGGCCGGCACCTTCCAGCACCCTGATATGCTTCGAGGCGGCGGCAAGCGACATGGCATAAGGTTCGGCCAGTTGCCCGACGGTGCGTTCGCCTAACGTCAATTCCTGCAGCATCTGGCGGCGGGTGGCGTCGCTTAGTGCGTGGAAGACGGTGTCGATCTGATGTGTGTGTAATTCAACCATGTGGTTTAATGTGCGCTTGTCGACGGTGATTGTCAACCGATTGGTTTAATGTTTCGGTCTGGTGGCGGGTAGGTCCCTTGTCACGTCATACGGGTGCTGTTCAAAGTCGATATGTCATCATATCGTGGCGCCGCGCCGGGGGCTGGGATTGCCACGCGCCGCAGCAAAAGACTTCGCATGCATTTTGCCAATCAACCGAGGGAAAATCATGAGCAGCAGTTTCATCACCACCAAGGACGGTACGCAGATCTTTTACAAGGACTGGGGTTCGAAAGATGCCCAGCCGATCGTCTTCCATCATGGCTGGCCGCTTTCGGCCGATGACTGGGATGCGCAAATGCTGTTCTTCCTTGATGAGGGATTTCGCGTGATTGCGCATGACCGGCGCGGGCATGGGCGCTCCAGCCAGACCGAGACCGGCAACGAGATGGATACCTATGCCGCTGACATGGCGGAGCTTGCGGCGCATCTCGACTTGAAGGGCGCGATCCATGTCGGCCATTCGACCGGGGGCGGCGAGGTGACACGCTATGTCGCCAAGTTCGGCCAGCCGCAGGGACGGGTTGCCAAGGCGGTGCTGATCGGGGCGGTGCCGCCGATCATGGTGAAGAGCGACAAGAACCCCGGCGGGTTGCCGCTCGAAGTGTTCGACGGGTTCCGCAAGGCGCAGGCGGCCAACCGGGCGCAGTTCTTCCTCGATATCCCGACCGGGCCTTTCTACGGTTACAACCGTCCGGGTGCGGAGGTTTCCGAAGGGGTGATCCGCAACTGGTGGCGGCAGGGCATGATGGGCGGCACGAAGGCCCATTACGATTGCATCAAGGCGTTTTCTGAGACGGATTTCACCGAGGATCTGAAGGTGATCGACGTGCCGGTGCTGGTGATGCACGGAACGGATGACCAGATCGTGCCCTTCGAGGATTCTGCGCCGTTGTCATCGAAGCTTCTGAAGAACGGCACGCTCAAGGTCTATGACGGGCTGCCGCATGGCATGGCGACGACCCATGCGGATATCATCAACGCGGACCTGCTGGCGTTTTTCCGATCTTAGTATGATGGATCTGATGGTCCGTTTTCGACGGACCATCAGCTTTTACGGCGACACTTCTCGGCCGTCATGCTCGGGCTTGTCCCGAGCATCTGCTGCCATATCGGTTGGCGATGTGGTTAGATCCTCGGGACAAGCCCGAGGATGACGTCGGGAAAGGGGCTTGGCGGAGTTCGTCTTAAATCAGCTGAAACTTGTCCACGTCCACCATGCCTCTATCCGAGATCTTCAGGTGCGGGATCACGGGCAAGGGCAAAAATGCGACCTGGAGAAATGGCTCTTCGAGAGTCGTTCCAAGGGCATAGGCGTGTTTTCTCAAGTCATGCAGCGTGTCGCGCACCCATTCGTAAGGTTCGAGACTCATCAGGCCGGCGATGGGGAGGGCGATCTCGCCGGTGACCTTGCCGTCCTCGACGACGACGAAGCCGCCGTTGATTTCGCCCAGCCGGTTTGCGGCGAGCGCCATGTCGTCTTCGGAGACGCCGACGACACAGATATTGTGGCTGTCATGGCCGACGGTGGAGGCGATGGCGCCTTTTTTCAGGCCGAACCCTTGAACGAAGCCGTTGGCGTGATTGCCGTTTTTTCCGTGGCGCTCGATGACGGCGACCTTGATGATGTCGCGGGCAAGATCGACGCCTGCCTGGTTGCCGGCGGCGGGCAGGCGGTAGCGGCGGTGTTCGGTGATGATCTTGCCCGGCAAAACGCCGATGACCGGGGTTTCGCTTTCAGAATAGGGGACACCGAAATGCATGGCCTGGACGGGACGCGCCTTGACGCTGTCGAGGCCGACCGGGGCGATCGGCTTGCGGGTGGCAAAAAGCTCGTCGGTGACGCGGCGGCCGGCGGAGAAGACGATCTCGGCCTTGCAGTTCTCCAGGCTGTCGACAATCACGAGATCGGCGCGCCAGCCGGGGGCGATCAGACCACGATCGGTGAGGCCGAAGGCTTTGGCGGCGGAAATCGAGGCGGCGCGATAGATGGCGAGCGGTTCGACGCCGGCCTTGATCGCGGTGCGGATCATGTAGTCCAGATGGCCCTGTTCGGCGATATCGAGCGGGTTACGGTCATCGGTGCAGAGTGCCAGATAGGGCGACAGGCGCTCAGTGATGATCGGCATCAGGGCTTCGAGATCCTTGGAGACAGAACCTTCGCGGACGAGGACATGCATGCCCTTGCGGATTTTTTCCATTGCCTCTTCGGCCGTTGTGCTCTCATGCTCGGTGCGGATGCCGGCGGCGAGATAGCCGTTCAAGTCGTTGCCGCGCAGAAGCGGGGCGTGGCCGTCGATATGCTGGCCGTAGAAGGCGTCGAGCTTGGCGAGGCAGACGGGATCCTTGTGGATGACGCCGGGGAAATTCATGAATTCGGCAAGGCCGATGACCTTGGGATGGTCGCGGAACGGCAGAAGCTTCTCGATCGGCAGGTCGGCACCTGCCGTCTCCAGATGCGTGGCGGGCACGCAGGAGGAAAGCTGGACGCGGATATCCATGATCGTTTCGAGTGATGAGTCGAGGAAATAGCGGATGCCTTCCTCACCGATGACATTGGCGATTTCGTGCGGGTCGCAGATCGCGGTCGTCACGCCATAGGGCAGGACGCAGCGATCGAATTCATGAGGCGTGACGAGCGACGATTCGATATGCAGATGGGTATCGATGAAACCGGGGACGACGATCTTGCCGGAAATGTCGATCTCGGTCCTGCCGTTGTAGTCGCCGTAGGTGCCGACAATGCGATCGCCGCAGATGGCGATGTCGGAGGCGACAAGCTCACCGGTGACGAGATCGAAGAATTTGCCGCCTTTCAGCACGATATCCGCGGGCTCGCGGCCGGTGCCCTGATCGATGAGGGTTTCGAGGCGAGTGGTCATGGGGTGCTCCTGGCATTTTTCGATTCCCCTCTACTTAGCCGCTCAATGTGAAAACGGGGAGAGGAAACAGGAAACTCCCCGTTTATGGTGCCGCTACCCTGACATTGCCGCCGCAGAATATCGTGGCGACGGTCTTGCCCTTGAGGCTACTGCCGCTCTCGATCAGGCCTGCAAGGCCCGCAACGCCTGCCTCTTCGACGACGAGGTCGTAGTGGGTAAGAGAGAAATCCCGCGCCCTGTGGATTGCCTTCTCGCTGACTTCCCAGACCTCATCGACAGTCGCCTTCATGCAATCCAGCGCATAGGGCACGCATTCGCGCACGGCGATCCCATCGGCGGCAGTATCGGCCGTTTCGGTCGAGACGAGCCGGCCGGTTTCCCAGGAGTGTTTCATGGCCGGTGCATTGGAGGCGACGACGCCGATGACCTTGCAACCCGGTGCCTTGGCCCTGATCCATGTGCCTATGCCGGTCAGCAATGCGCCATTGCCGAGCGGGACGACGATAGCATCGAGGGAGATGCCTTGTCGCGACAGCTGCTCGGTGATTTCCAGCGCGATCGTGCCGGCACCTTCGGCAATGGTGCGCAGGGCGCCATCTTCGACGAAGGGGCAGCCGTTGATCTCGGCATAGGCACGGGCGGCGGCCTTGGCGGCATCGAAATCGTCGCCTTCGAGCCTTACTTCCGCACCGAGCCTGCGCATGGCCTCGACCTTGCCGGGATTGGCGGTGGTGGCGGAGAAGATCACCACCTTGCGACCACGGGCGCGACCCGCATAGGCAAGCCCCTGGCCGAAATTGCCAGCTGAGGCGGAAACGACCGGATGATCGCCCGGCGCTTCGTTCTGCATCCACCAGTCGGTGCCGCGGCCCTTGAAGGAGCGGATCGGATTGAGCGTTTCAACCTTGGCAAAAAGCTGAAGGCCGAGTTCGGCATTGGCCGTCTGCTGTTCGATCAGCGGGCTGCCGGTGAAGACCGGATTAATAGTGCGGTAGGCGGCCAGAATGCCGTCGGCGGATGGGGCGGGTTGTTCATGAGTCATTTCAACAGAATGGCGATGAAAAGCTGGTGTTATTCCTGAAGATATTGGACGATGCGGAAATATCTCCCGATTAACGATTTCAAATGGGAAAATTACCCATGACGTTGACCAAGGCAGACCGCAATATCCTCAAGCTGATGCAGCAGGATGCGACCATCACGCTGAGCGAACTTGCCGAGCAGGTGGGTTTGTCGCCGTCCTCTGCGCAAAGGCGGCTGCAGAAGCTGCGCGAGGACAAGGTGATCCTGCGCGATGTTTCGGTTGTCGATCCGAAGAAGGTCGGTGGTGCTGTTTCGATGCTGGTCGAGGTGGAACTGGAGCGTGATCGGCCCGAGCTTCTGCCGCCTTTCCAGCGCTGGGTGACCGATACACCGGAAGTGCAGGAGGCGTGGGGCACGTCGGGGCGAGGGGACTATACGCTGGTGATCCTCGCCCAGTCGGTCGAGCATTTCGATGCGCTGGCCGACCGGATGATGGAACTCAATCCGAACATCCGCAAATTCACCACCAGCGTGGTGCTTAAGACGCTCAAACGCGGGCTGATCGTGCCGGTGGAGTGACAAGCCCCCGACATTAATCCTATGGCGCAGTGGTTGTTGCCTGTTTGGGCGACGGCGGAATATGCTCTTTCGCATGAACGCGAAACAGCCATCCGGTCCGATCATCATTTTCGATGCGGAATGTGTCCTCTGCTCGGCCAATGCGCAGTTCGTGCTCAGCCACGACCATGCACGGAGGTTTAGGCTTGCATCGATGCAGGGCGAGATTGGTGCCGCACTTTACCGGCGTTTCGGCATAGATCCGGCCAATCCCGAGACGATGATCGTGGTAGAGGGGGAGACGGCGCTCAGGAACAGCGATGCGGTTCTTGCGATCTATAACGGGCTCGGCTGGCCGTGGAAGGCTGCTTTCCTGTTTCGGCTCGTGCCGCGTTTCGTGCGCGATCCGCTCTATCGCTTCATTGCCCGCAATCGTTATCGCATTTTCGGTCGGCGGGAGGCGTGCTGGGTGCCGGCTCCCGATCATGCAGACCGCGTGCTGTGAAGACGGTCATCATTCTGGGCGGTTACGGCGGGTTCGGCGCCAGGTTGTCGCGGCGTCTGGCGAAGGATGGCTGGCGCGTGATGGTCGCAGGCCGGAACGCTGAAGCTGCAACCCGGTTCGCAGCCAGCCTGCCGAATGCCCGACCGCTCGTTGCCGATCGCAACGGCGACCTTGCGCCGATACTTGAAGCCGTCAATCCGCTGTTGCTGATCGATGCCGCAGGGCCTTTTCAGGGCAGCGGTTATGGTGTGGCGGAAGCCTGCATCGCCTGCGGGGTTCATTATATCGATCTTGCCGACGCGCGGGATTTCGTCACGGGAATCGCGGCGCTTGAGGATCGGGCGCGCGGAAGCGGGATTGTCGTGAGGGCGGGGGCATCCAGCGTGCCTGCCATGTCAGGTGCCGTGATTGCCGAACTTGGTTGCGAGATGGATGAGGTTTTCAGCATCTCCATGTCGATCAGCGCCTCCAGCCGCGCGACGGCCGGAGCCTCGGTTGCTGCTGCGATCTTGAGTTACGTCGGAAAGCCGGTGCGTTTGTGGCGCGGCCGTCGCTGGATCGATGAGACCGGCTGGCAGCGATTGAAGCGGGTTCGGTACCATGTCGGGGGAATACGGCCTATTTCGCGGCTTGTTGCGCTGGCCGACGTGCCTGACCACGATATCGTGGCGCGGACGACAAAAGGACGCCCGGCAGCCATCTTTCGCGCGGGGCCTGAGTTTTCATTTCAGCTTCTGGCACTCTGGCTTTTCAGCTGGCCGGTGAAATGGGGATGGCTTTCTTCGCTGTCTCCCTTTGCACGCTGGCTCTTGCCACTGCAGGGGCTTGGTGCGCGGTTCGGGACGGATCGTTCGGCGATGAGGATCGAGGTCAAGGGCAGGGCAGGCGACACGTTCGTCGCCCGGCGCTGGACGCTGATCGCGGAGAACGGGCATGGGCCGGAAATCCCGACCATGGCTGCGCAATTGCTGGCGAATGCGTTGGCGGAAGGGAAAATAGCGGCCGGATCCCGGCCGGTCGCGGGTGAATTGCTGCTGGATGATTTCGCCTCGCAGTTCGACGCGCTTTCGATCCATCGGGAGATCACGTCGGAAACCTATGAGCCGCTCTATCGACGGGTGATGGGGACGGCTTTCGACAACCTTCCTCCGCCGGTGCGAAAAATACATTCGGTATTCGGCGATGCCGGGGCCAGAGGAACGGCGACGGTGACGCGCGGGCGTTCGCTTGCGGCGCGGCTGGTTGCGGCGATCATGGGATTTCCGCCGGAGGGAGAGCATGTCGTGCATGTGTCCTTCGAGGAGGAAGGCGGTATCGAGTGCTGGACGCGGGATTTCGGCGGGCATGTGTTCCGAAGCGAGTTGCGCAAGACAGGTCGCCATCTCGTCGAGCGCTTCGGGCTGATGCGTTTTTTCTTCGATCTTCCCGCGAATGAAGCCGGCCTGACGATGGTGATGCGGAAGTGGTCGATCTTCGGCCTTCCCATGCCGCTGCTGCTGGCGCCACGTAGCGAGGCGCGGGAATGGGCGGAGGGTGACGATTTCTGTTTCGACGTGCCGATTGCGCTGCCGCTGATCGGTGATGTGGTCCACTACAAGGGACGACTTCGTAAAATCTGACTTGGCGGAATGCAAAACGGGCGGAATGCAAAACGGGCGCCCGAAGGCGCCCGCTGACTGTTTCTGGTCCGATTTACTCGGCAGCGACGATCTTGCCGCCTTCCCACTTGTAGAGCGAGAAGCTCTGCGAGGTGAGGTCGCCGGTTTCGCCGTAGGTAAGCTGGCCGATGGCGGTCGGGATGGCCGAGCCGTCCTTGAGGGCTGCGGTCACGGCTTCTGCGTCTTCTGCAGTCTTTGCCTTTTCGATGCCGGCCTTGATGACCTGGACGGCGGCATAGGCGTTGAGCGTGAAGGCCTCGGCCGGGATGTTCTTGGCGGCGAGCGAATCTGCTGCTGCCTTCGAATCCGGGCTCTTCAGGGCGTCGGATGCGTTGGTGAAGAGCGTGCCGGCTGCCGCTTCGCTGCCGATCGTCCAGTATTCGGAGTTCGACAGGCCGTCGCCGCCGATGATCTGGGCGTTGAGCGAGAGATCACGCAGCTGGCGGGCCAGAAGGCCGCCTTCCGGGTGGTAGCCGCCGAAATAGATCACATCGACATTTTCCGACTTCAGGCGAGCGGTCAGCGCGCCGAAATCCTTGTCGCCGGGGGTGACGGCTTCGTTGACGACTTCGGTGATGCCGCCGGCGTTGAGGGTTGCCTTGAAGGCGTCTGCAAGACCCTTACCGTAAGCGCCCTTGTCGTTGATGATGGCGACGCGCTTGTCCTTCAGCTTGGCGAGAACGTATTTGGCGGCAACTTCGGCCTGCTGGTCGTCGCGGCCGCAGGTGCGCAGGACGTTTGCGAGGTCACGCTTGGTGAGATCCGGCGCGGTTGCAGTCGGGGTGACCATGAGGATGCCGTTTTCGGCGAGAACGTCGGAAACGGGAATGGAAACGCCTGACGTGACCGGGCCGACGACGAAGTGAATGCCTTCGCCGACGATCTGGTTGGCGGCGGAAACGCCCTGCTTCGGCTCGCCGGCATCGTCAGCCAGTTTCAGGATGACCTTTTCGCCAAGAATGCCGCCTGCCTTGTTGATGTCGTCAACGGCTGTCTGGGCGCCATTCTTGACCTGATCACCGTAAGCGGCGACCGGGCCGGTCAGCGGTGCGATGAGGCCGATGGTGATGTCGGCATGAGCGATCGGCGCAAAGGCCAGCGAGGCAGCAAGCGCTGCCGTGATTGTCTTCAATGTCATGTCTGTCTCCTTGGGGCATCGGCAGAATTCTTTGGCGGGCCTCCCTGGCCGCCGTTCACGACGTCTGGCGCGCCCGCCGCAGCCGCAAACACGGCGTGCAGGAATGGGTGCGCAAAACCTCGGCCAGTACGCTGCCATGTTTGGCTCGCGCATCCGGCAGCAATTTTTGTAGAAATCTTGAAGCTGTCGCGCAAGAAGATAACAGAAACTGCGACACTTGGGTGGGGATATTTCACGGAGAGGCTTGGAAGGCTAGGCGAGTTTTACGCCTGCAATTTTAAGCGATACTCGGAGCTACCGGTGCAATACGCCGCGAAACTAAACATACCCGGGATCAGGGATATCGGCGCCGCGGACATCAACCGAGCGCATGATCGAGGCGCGATATCGACACGCTAAAAGGAAAAAAGCCCGGGGGTCGCCCGGGCATATTTTTTAGACCGATCCAAAAGGACTACGCGGCAGCAGACGTTTTCCGTTCAGCGGAAATGTATATGTCTTCGAGGCTGTCGAGGATCTTCAGTACCGATTCCGAAGAACTGGAATAATAGATCGTCTGTGCGTCGCGCCGGGTCTTCACCAGCTTTTGTGCGCGAAGCTTGGAGAGATGCTGTGACAAGGCAGACTGGCTCAAGCCAACGCGCGTCGCCAGTGCACCCACTGCCACCTCTCCCTTGACCAGGCAGCAGAGAATCATCAGCCGCTTGGGGTTGGCCATTGCAGACAGCAGGCCCGCTGCTGCGTTTGAATGCTCAGAAAGTGCTACCTTATCCATAAGTTCTCTTCACCTCGTCTCCAAAGTGGCCGCGCAATTCACCAAATAGTCTTATCCGGTGATGTTAGGCGGCACAGGCGGAATTTGTACATCCCCTAAATTTCGGGTAGTTCAAGCTACATTTTAGTTTGTTTGCAGATATAATGTATGACGTCTTCCGGCAAGTCTAGTCGATGCTTAAACTCGTGCCGGACGAGTAGATCGCTCGAAACGAGGTCAATCCCGGCGGGATCAACCAATCCGAATCTCCAATTCTTGTCTCCAAGCCCCAGGCGATGCGCAAAATTCGCAGCCTCTAAAGGCTTTTCTGCCAGTTCGTTCTGTAGTTTCAACCATGATGATTCGTCTGCCGTGAGCGGAAAAAGCAGATCTTCACCACCCAATGCATAGGCACGCCCGAAGCCTCCGTTCAGCGAAGCCTGAACCGGAGCCAATCGGTAAAACCTGAAATCAGGAAAATCGACGTAAAGTTGGGCCTTGGCATGGCGTCTCAGGAAACGCGCGCGAATCCTTTGATGGATTGCGCTGTCCCTAGCAACCGGCTGGGCCTCGCAGAAAACGGTAATACGGGCATGTGCCAGCGGATCGCCCTTTCCCGGTTCGCCTGCAAGCAGCGAACAACGAGAATCATCCTTCAGGCCTTTGGTGTGGCCCGAGAGGGCGGAAACGAGCACGACCGGAACACCATCGAGATCGATGGCCGTCAACGCCCTGCTGACGGATGGAAAGCCGGTTACCGGATCTAGAACACCGAGTGACATGTAGCGTGCACTGCGCAGAAGCGTGCGAGCAAGCTCGCGTGCCTCGTCATCTGTCGGGCGCAATAACTGGGCCTGTTCGGCCATCCGTCACTCTCTGGTTGAATTTCGAGGTTTGAATTTTGATAATGCTTTATTTTCATATCATTTAATTCACTGCCGCAAAAGAGGGCTTGCCGCGTCAAGTTTGCGCACCATCTACTTGCAGTTAACGTTCATCTATCCACGGTTGTCGCGCAGGCGATGCCGTGTGAGGCCGGTTACAACGTCATCGGCGGTGATCGAGCCGACCACGCTGCCGTTATCGACGATGGCGATGGTGCCACGCTGGCGAGCCAGCCCATCCATGATGTCTACGAGAGGCGTATCCGGAGAGGCGGAGGCGGAGATCGGGACCGCGCTTGCCGCGGCCGAGACACCTTTGGTCATGATATCGCGCGCCGTCAGCATGCTGATCGGGTTCATGTGGCGGACAAAATCTGCGACGTAATCGTCAGCCGGATCGCGGACAATTTCCTGCGGCGTGCCGCACTGGATAATCTGGCCGCCTTCCATGATGGCGATGCGATTGCCGATGCGGAAGGCTTCGTCGAGGTCATGGCTGACGAAGAGGATCGTCTTTTTCAACCTGTGCTGGAATTCCAGCAATTCATCCTGAAGCTTGGTGCGGATCAGCGGGTCCAGCGCCGAAAAGGGCTCGTCCATCAGGAGAATGGGCGCGCCTGTGGCAAATGCGCGGGCGAGGCCGACGCGCTGCTGCATGCCACCCGAAAGCTCGCCGACACGTCGCTCTGACCATTGGCTGAGGCCGACCAGTTCAAGCTGTTCGCCGATTCGCCGCTTGCGTTCGGTATCGGGAACTCCGGCTAACTCCAGCCCGAAGCCGACATTTTCGGCAACCGATCGCCAAGGCAGAAGGCCGAACTGCTGGAAGACCATGGAGACCGTGTGCATGCGCAGTTCGCGCAGTGTCCGGGCGTTGGCCCTGTAAGGATCGACCGGGCCGGCGGGTGTCGCGACGCTGACGTTGCCGCGTACTACGGGAGCAAGGCCATTGACTGCGCGCAAAAGCGTAGACTTGCCGGAGCCGGAAAGCCCCATCAGGACGAGGATTTCTCCTTCGCGGATCGACAGGGAGGCATTAGAGACGCCGACGACGATGCCGGTCTGAGCACTGATCTCGTCGCGGCTTCGGCCGGCATCGAGCAGCGGCAGCGCGGCTTTGGGCTCGTTGCCGAACACGATGTCAACATTACTGAATGTGACGCAGTCTCGGGTGGAGGTGACGGTCATGGCGCATCCGCCTTTCCACTCTTGAAGAGGCGATCGAGAATGATGGCGAGGATGACGATGCAGAGCCCGGCTTCGAAGCCACGGGCGATGTTGACCGTGTTGAGCGCCCGCACGACGGGTACTCCGAGGCCGTTTGCACCGACAAGCGCGGAAATCACGACCATGGACAGCGACAGCATGATGGTCTGGGTCAGGCCCGCCATGATCTGCGGCATGGCGTAGGGCAGTTCCACCTTGCGCAGCACCTGGCCGGATGTGGCGCCGAACGCGACGGCTGCTTCGGTGAGCGCCTCCGGCGTGGAAATGATGCCGAGGCGGGTAAGCCGGATCGGTGCGGGAATGGCGAAAATGACGGTGGCAATCAAGCCCGGCACCATGCCGAGGCCGAAAAGGATGAGCGCCGGGATGAGATAGACGAAGGTCGGGATGGTCTGCATCAGGTCGAGGACCGGGCGCATGCCCTGATAGATCCATTCCCGCCTTGCCGCGGCAATCCCGAGCGGTATGCCGATCGCCATGCTGACCACGGTGGCCGCCAGCACGAGCGCCAGCGTTTCGGTCGTCTCTTTCCAGTAGCCGAGATTGTAGATCAGCAACAAGCCAAGACAGGTGAAGGCTGCGACGCCGAAGGAACGGCGCAGGCCGTAGGCGAGCGCGGTGAAGATCGCGATGAGCAGAAAGGGGTGCGGATATTGCAGCACCGCCAGAAGCGCGTCGATCACCTTCGACAGGACATGCGACAACCAGTCGAAAAACCAGCTTGCATTGCCGGTCAGCCAGTCGACGGCATTTTTCGCCCAGTTGCCCAGGCGCAGCTTTCCGCTCGAGTCAACGAGCCAGTCGGGTAGCCAGTTCACGTCCGGTACCACCTCAAAATATTAAACGGGCAGGGGACAAGGGCCGGAGAACCGGCCCTTGCTGTCGAACGATCAGAGACCGAGTTCGGCCTTGACGGCATCAAGGCCCGGCTTGCCGTCCTTGGTCGTGACACCGGCCAGCCATGGCTCGATCGCTGCGCCATTGGCCTTCAGCCAGCCGGTTGCCGCGACTTCCGGCTCCTCGCTGTCATTCAGGATGCCGCCCATGATCTCGTTTTCCATCGGCAGCGAGAATTTCAGGTTCTTGATGAAGGTGCCGACATTGGGGCATTCCTCGGTGAAGCCGGACCGCACGTTGGTATAGACTTCCGCACCACCGAAATTCGGACCGAACACGTCATCGCCGCCGGTCAGATAGGTCAGCTTGAAATTGGCGTTCATCGGATGCGGTTCCCAGCCGAGGAAGACGACAGGTTCACCGGCCTTGTCTGCACGGGCGACCTGCGCGAGCATGCCCTGTTCGGAGGATTCCACCACTTCCAGCTTCTTCAGGCCGAACGTGTCCTTCTCGATCATGCCAAGGATCAGGCGGTTGCCGTCATTGCCCGGCTCGATGCCATAGATCTTGCCGCCGAGAGCATCTGCGTGAGCCGCGATATCTTTGAAATCCTTGATTCCGAGTTCGGCGCCCTTGGCATTGGTGGCAAGCGTATATTTCGCGCCAACCAGGTTGGGGCCGAAGGATTCGACGGATTTTTCGGTCAGGAACGGGCGGACGTCTGCTTCCTGGGTCGGCATCCAGTTGCCGAGGAAGACGTCGATATCCTTGTTCTTCAGCGACGAATAGGTGACCGGGACGGACAGGACCTTGATGTCTGTCTGATAGCCCAATGCCTTCAGGAGAACGGAGGCGGTTGCGGTGGTTGCCGTGATGTCTGTCCAGCCGACATCGGAGAAGCGGACGGTGCCACAGGCAGCCGGCTCGGCAGCGGATGCGCTGGCAGCAAAACCGGCTAGAGCTGCAGAGACGGCGACGGTGAAGGCCAGCGATTTATGGATGCGCATGAAGTGCTCCCGTTATTTCTTGTTCCCGGCCATTATCAATAACTTCCTGTTGCAAGCAAGCATGCGCGTTTACGCCGCAGGACACAGGTCATTTGCGACATTCAGTCCGGTATCGGCAAAATTGTCACGATGAGGCGCTTGCTAAGCCCGATGCCCCGGTTGTGACTTGATCTAACTCATGTCAGGGCGGATAGAAGCTTATCGTTATCTGCTCAATCCCGGAAAAAACATTGATGCCCACTTCATTCTCCCTGTCGCGGCGAAGCTTCGTGCTTGGTTCCGTATCCATGACGGCGGCACTGGCTGGCTGTAGCACCACGAGCCAGCCGAATGTCGTTCCGGTCGCCGCGCAACGGCCGATCGGTCCTCCCGATGAGGCAGAGCTGCAGGCGCGTTATGCGGCTGTGGAAGACGGTGGATACCAGCTTCCGGCAATCCCGTATCAGCAGATCGACCCGAAATATTACCGGCAGCGCGTCATCGATCCGACAGGCGAAAAGCCGAACACGATCGTCGTCGATACGCCCAACCGATTCCTTTATGTCGTAGAGCCGGGTGGTACGGCGATGCGTTATGGCGTCAGCATCGGCCGCGATGGTTTTATGTGGGAAGGCGAGGGCGTCATCCAGTGGCGGCAGCCCTGGCCGCGGTGGAAGGTTCCGGACGAGATGGTTGCCCGCCAGCCTTCGCTGGCGCGCTATTCGGTCAAGGCGGGCGGCATGGAGCCCGGCATCAAGAACCCGCTCGGCGCGCGTGCGCTCTACATCTTCAAGGATGGCCAGGACACGCTTTATCGCCTGCACGGCTCGCCCGAATGGAAATCGATCGGCACGGCCGCATCATCCGGCTGCGTGCGCTTCGTCAACCAGGACATTCTCGACCTTTATACCCGCGTTCCCTACCATGCCCGCATCGTCGTGCATCAGGGCTCGCTCCGGACGGCCTGACGTCCGGAATTTCAAGGCGGCGTGTCGGATTTTAATCCGGCCGCTCGTCCTCCGCGTGAAAGGAAGGCAGAATGCCTTCCGTGCCGCAGGAGGAGAAGATCATGTCACGTTATCTGGTCGCCATTCACCATCCCGACGATTACGATCCCGCCGCCCTGGAAGACGAGGCGATGCATCGCGACATCGACTTGCTCAACGAAGAGATGATCGCGGCCGGCATCCGGCTTTTCGTCGGCGGCCTCCATCCGGTCGCCGTTGCGAAATCACTGAAAGCCGGGCCGGGCGGCGAGGTGGAAATCACCGATGGCCCTTATCTGAAGACAAGCGAACATGTCGGCGGCTTCTGGGTGCTTGAGGCGGCCGACATGGATGAAGCGCTCGAATGGGGCCGCAAGGCGGCTATAGCCTGCAGGGCGCCGGTCGAGGTTCGCGCCTTTCACTGACGTGGAGACGGTCAGAGCCTCAGCCATCCGTCGAGATCGTCACGGCCTTCCACTCGTCGATCTCCTGCTGCAGACGGGTGATCCTCTCGGAGACAAATTTCAGCGCATCGCTGCCGAGCAATAATTGCGGTGGTGGTGCATCGGACTCGATCACGGTCAGGACGGCAGCAGCAAGCTTGGCCGGGTCACCCAGCTGCCTGCCGCTTTTTTCCTGCCGGGACTGGCGGATGGGGTTAAACAGCGCGTCATAGTCATCAATCGACCTTTCTGTACGGATCATCGAGCGACCTGCCCAGTCGGTGCGGAAGGAACCGGGGCAGAGCGTCGTGACATGCACGCCGAAGGGCGCCATTTCAGACCGCATGACTTCCGAAATACCCTGGAGGGCGAACTTGCTGCCGCAATAATAGCCTATGCCGGGCATGGTGATCATGCCGCCCATGGAGGTGACATTAACGATGAAGCCGCGGCGTCGCTGACGGAAGCGCGGCAGGAAAGCTTTGGCGACGGCTACTGCGCCGAAGACGTTAACGTCGAACTGGCGCCGCATCTCTTCGATCGGCGATTCCTCCAGCACACCTTCGTGGCCGTAGCCGGCATTGTTGATGAGAACATCCACGGGGCCGTGATCTTTTTCAGCCTGTTCGACGATCGCGGGTATGCGGTCGAAATCGGTGACATCGCAGAGTGTGGTGTGAATGTCCGGCAGCTGCGCGGCAAGGTCTGCCCTCGAAGCTTCGGACCTGACTGTACCGATGACGGTGTGGCCTGCGGCGCTGGCGGCGGTTGCAATGGCAAGGCCGAAACCCGAATTGGCTCCGGTGATGAAGAATCTCCTGTTGGTCATTGGATGCGTCCTCAGTTGATCGTGGACTTGGCAAATAATATGATGCGTCGCTGTGTTCGACGGTGAATTCTCTAATAAGATTGTCAATTCCTATGAATGAACATGAGGGCATCACGGGCAGGCATAGATTGGTCGAGCTAGCCGGGAGGCTGGCGCCGCGCCATGGCTACAATGCCACACGGCTTGATGGCGTGAGGCTGTTGCGGAGTGAGGCAGTGCTCCATGACGTTCCGGTTCTCTACAGGCCCGGAGCGGTGTTCGTGCTGCAGGGGCGCAAGCAGGGAATGCTTGATGACCAGGTCTACCTGTATGACGAGGAGTATTATCTTGCGGTCTCGATGCCGGTTCCGTTCAGAATGGGGTCGGTTGCCAGCAGCGAGCGCCCGCTTCTGGCCGTCTATGTCGAGTTCGACATGGCGCTTGCCGCCGAGATTGCGGCGCAGGTCACGGCGCATGGCGATATCGGAGCAGGTCGACCGCGAAGCCTGATCTCAAGTCGGATGGACGCGGGCATCGCGGATGTGCTGTTACGGCTGTTGACGGCGCTTGGAGATCCCGTAGAGGCGGCCGTTCTGGGTAGCGGCATTCTTCGCGAGCTTCATTACCGGGTGCTTGTCGGCCCGCAGGGCGGAGCGATGATCGCGGCCCTGCAGCAGGACGGAGCGGCCGGCCGGATCGTTCGAAGCCTCGGGTTCCTCAGGGAAAACTACAGTTCAGGCATCTCGGTTACCGATCTGGCGAGCAATGCCGGGATGAGCGTGCCGTCCTACCATAGCCACTTCAAGGAGATGACCGGGAGCAGCCCGATACAATATGTCAAGGCGATGCGGTTGCACGAGGCAAGGCTGATGATTGCGCGCCGCGGCAAGATTGCTGACGTGGCCACATCGGTCGGATACGCGAGCACCTCGCAATTTGCGAGAGACTTCCGGCGGCATTTCGGACGCACGGCGTCGGAGGAAATGAAATGGGTTCGCCATCATCTCGGCGAGGTGGAGTGAGGAGTGAGATCTATTTGAGCATAGGCCAGGTGTCGGAAAGCCTGTAGCCGCCGGGGAAAGGGTCGGAGGGATCGAGCATAAGTTGAGAGGTGCCGCTAATCCAGGCACGGCCGCTGATCGATGGGATGATGGCCTTATTCCCGGCGATTTCCGTTTCCCTGACGATCCTGCCGACGAAGCGTGTGCCGATGATCGAGATGCCCGTCAGACTGTCGCCTTCCTTCAATTGGCCGCGTGCGTGAAGCAGCGCCATGCGTGCCGAGACGGCAGTACCGGTCGGAGAGCGGTCGATCTTGCCGGGCTGGATGGCAACGACGGATTTCGCGGTAAGCTGGCCGTCCTCATGGTAGGTCTTGCCGGCAAAAAGGCAGAAGGAGATGTGGTTCCAGCCGGTATCTTCCGGATGTGAAAAGCCCAGCTGCCGGTTTGCCTCGTTGGTGATCCTGATGCCGGTTTCGGCGATCAGCCGGGCATTTTCGGGGATGAGATCGATGCCGATCTCGTCGGGATCGATGACAACAAAACTGTCGCCGCCATAGGCGGTATCGACCGTGATGGTTCCTAGGCCCGGGACATCGAGCGATGCGCCGAGCTTCTGGGCAAAGCTCTTGACGTTGGTGACGGTGATCCGCTCGGCCTTGCCGTTCCTGCATTCGGCCTCGACCTCGACCAATCCTGCCGGTGCTTCCAGCACCATTTTCGTCACCGGTTCGGTCATCGGGATGATGCCGCTGTCGAGAAGGACGGTTGCGACGCAGATGGAGTTCGATCCGGACATAGGCGGCGTGTCTTCCGGCTCCATGATGATCCAGCCCATCTGGGCTTTCGGGTTCTTTGGCGGCACGAGAAGGTTGACGTGGCGGAAGACGCCGCCGCGCGGTTCGTTGAGAACGAAATTCCGCAAGGTCTGGTCTTTCGCGATAAAGCGCGACTGTTCCCAGATCGTATCGCCCGGAGGCGGTGCGACACCACCGACGATGACATCACCGACTTCGCCTTCCGCATGACAGGTGACGATGTGGATGATCCTGGATGAACGCATTGCTTTGTCCTTGGGGAAGTAGGGTCGCTTTTTCAGAAAAGCCAAAATGGAAGGCGTTGGCTTTCCGCATTCGAAAATATGCTAGCCAGCAACGGCTGTCGCGACAATATGTGGAGGATATGCATGAGCCGCTTCGTGGTGATTTCCGGATGTTCCGGCGGAGGCAAGTCGACGCTTCTTGGAGAACTCGGTGCTCGTGGATTTTCCGTGGTCGAGGAGCCGGGACGGCGGATCGTCAGGCAGGAGATGCAAGGCGAGGGGAGAGCGCTGCCCTGGGTGGATCTCGCCGCCTTTGCGCGGCTGGCGATCGATATGGCGGTTGCCGACAGGCAGGTTGCTGCCGGGAATACAGGCTGGACGTTCTTCGATCGCGGGCTGATCGATGCCGCCGTCGCATTGGAACAGATGACTGGGGAGCCTATGGTCGAGCGATTGAATGAGATCCATCCGTATCATCCGACCGTTTTCATGACACCGCCGTGGCCGGAAATCTATGAAGGGGACGCCGAGCGGCTGCATTCGCTTGATGATGCGGTCGCGGAATATGAACGCCTTGCCGCAGCCTATCCGAAACTCGGCTATGAGGTGATGGTCCTGCCGAAGGTCTCTGTCGTCGAGCGTGCCGATTTCGTCCTTTCCGCTCTCGGTTGAGCGGTGCTATTTCTTCTTCGGGTTGAAGTCGATGATCAGCGATTTGAGTTCGACTTCCCGGACGCGATATGCGGCTTCACTGGGTGAAAGCCAGACAATCTCACGCTGGCCACGTTCCTTGAAGTTCTTCTCGACCTCCGCCACTTCCACCTGAAAAACGTCGACCACACAGGGCGCAACATCGCCATTGTCCAGCCATTTGAGATAGGTGTAGCGGCCGATCGGCTTCTTTCGCGCTCGCCCTCGCACACCTGCTTCTTGCCAGGCTTCGATCTCTGCTGCCTCATGCGGCTGTTTCTTCTTCATCGGCCAGCCCTTGGGAATTACCCAACGGCCGCTGTCCCGCGAGGTGATGACAAGGATCTCGATGGCGTCGTCATCACCCGTCCAGCGAAAGCAGAGCGCACCGTATTGCTGGCGAAATCCGCTGAAAAGCTTCTCCGGCATCTGTGCAAGTTGCTGCAACAGTGTCCTCGGCTTCGGGTTCTGTTTGGTGTTTTGCGACTTCTTGTCTTTGGTGACAGGTTTCATGCCCGTTTAAATGCCGATTTTTGCGGTTGATTCCAGCCGTCCGATGGCTTTTATGACAGTTTTGTGACGGCCCTGATGTCGGTGCCGCAGCAGGGATTGTTGTCATGATGAGTATTTTCCGGAAGTTGATGCCGCGCGAAGACAAGTTCTTCGACATGTTTTCCGAACATTCGAAGACTGTCGTGGAGGCTGCCGAAGCGCTGGGCGAGCTTCTCAACGGGAAAGATGTAGAGGCGAATTGCGAGCGTATCGTGACACTCGAGGATCGCGCCGATGACATTACGCGCGACGTGCTGCTCGCCGTCCGGCGCAGCTTCATCACGCCTTTCGATCGTGGTGACATCAAGGATCTGATCCAGTCGATGGATGATGCGATCGACATGATGCACAAGACGGTGAAAACCATTCGGCTGTTCGAACAGTCGAGCTTCGATCCGTTGATGCGGCAGATGGGCGAAGAGGTTGTCAAGGCGGCGCATCTCGTCGCGGAAGCCATTCCGCTGCTCGACAAGCTCGGCGCCAATGCGCAGCGCCTCAGCGCGATTGCCGAAGAGGTGATGCGTGTCGAGGGTCGCTCCGACGATCTGCATGACCAGGGTCTCAAGGATCTCTTCCAGCGGCACGGCGCTTCCGGCGATGCAATGGCCTATATGATCGGCAGCGAGATCTATGGCGAACTCGAAAAGGTTGTCGACCGCTTCGAGGATGTTGCCAATGAAATCAGCGGTATCGTGATCGAGAACGTCTGATGGACCTGACACTCGCCTTTCCGCTGCTGGTCGGATTGATCGGTATTGCGCTGTTTTTCGATTTTCTCAACGGTCTGCATGACGCGGCAAACTCGATCGCGACGATCGTTTCGACTCGTGTTCTGAAGCCGCAATATGCGGTGGCCTGGGCCGCCTTTTTCAATTTCATTGCCTTCATGTTCTTCGGGCTGCATGTGGCCGAAACGCTTGGAACCGGTATTATCGATCCGGGCATCGTCTCGCCTGCGGTAATCTTTGCCGCGCTGATGGGGGCGATCATCTGGAATATCGTCACCTGGATATTTGGGATCCCGTCCAGTTCTTCGCATGCACTGGTCGGCGGTCTGATTGGCGCCGGGCTTGCAAAGGTGGGGATTTCGTCGATCGTCTGGGGTGGCTTCCTGAAAACTGCGGGTGCGATCTTCCTGTCGCCGGCGATCGGGTTTTTCCTGGCGCTGGTGCTTGTTCTTGCCGTGTCGTGGATTTTCGTGCGCCAGACGCCGTTTGCGGTCGACCGGACTTTTCGCATCATGCAGTTCGTTTCTGCCTCGCTCTACTCGCTCGGCCATGGCGGCAATGATGCGCAGAAGACGATGGGTATCATCGCGGTGCTGCTGTTCAGCCAGGGTTATCTCGGGTCGGAGTTCTATGTGCCGTTCTGGGTTGTCATCACCTGCCAGTCGGCCATGGCGCTCGGCACACTGTTCGGCGGCTGGCGGATCGTTCATACGATGGGATCGAAGATCACGCGACTTAATCCCATGCAGGGGTTTTGCGCCGAGACGGGCGGTGCGTTGACGCTGTTCGGCGCGACATGGCTCGGCATTCCAGTTTCGACCACCCACACGATCACCGGCGCGATCGTCGGTGTCGGGGCGGCTCGGCGCGTATCTGCGGTACGCTGGGGGCTTGCCGGCAATATCGTGATTGCCTGGATCGTTACCATGCCGGCTGCCGCCCTGATCTCCTATCTGACCTATCAGATCGTGGCTTTGTTCGCTTAAACCTCGCGAGGCGATCGCAAATATCTGTGGTTATCCGGCGGCCTGTCTTTCGCTTGCCGCCGGAGGGTAAGAAAACGCCAGCCATGGCCAAGCTCTATTTCCACTACGCGACGATGAACGCCGGCAAGTCGACGATGCTCTTGCAGGCCTCCTACAATTATCGGGAACGCGGCATGCGCACGGTGATCTTCATCGCTGCGCTGGATGAGCGCGCAGGTAAGGGCAAGGTCGCTTCACGCATTGGGCTTTCTTCCGAAGCTATTCCCTTCGGCCAGAGCGATGATCTTTTTACGGCCATCGCGGACATGCACACGCAGGAACCGATTGCCTGCGTTTTCGTCGACGAGGCCCAGTTTCTTTCGGCAGAGCAGGTATGGCAGTTGGCGCGGGTCTCGGACCGGGTCGGTATTCCCGTCATGGCCTATGGTTTGCGCACCGATTTTCAGGGCAAGCTGTTTCCCGGATCGTATGAATTGCTGGCGATTGCCGACGAGTTGCGGGAAGTGCGAACCATTTGCCATTGCGGCCGCAAGGCGACCATGGTCGTCAGGGTCGATGAGGCGGGTGAGGTGATCCGCGAGGGCGCTCAGGTCGAGGTGGGCGGCAACGAGAAATACGTTTCACTTTGCCGTCGGCATTGGGAAGAAAAGATGCGCTGCGATTAAGCCCTCGGCGCTAGCCCCCTAAAAAAACGGGGAGGCTTCTTTCTATTGACCAATGTCAAAGCGCCAAAGTCCTGCAGCGGTAAAACGCACTCATCGCGGTCGTGCCGCGAACCCTCGCAGGAGAATTCGATGATCAGAACGATACTGAAGACCGCCACACTGGCTGCTGGCGCAGTTCTGCTGGCCTTGCCGGCACTGTCCGCCGAAATCGAAATCAAGATGCTCAACAAGGGCTCTGACGGTCAGGCAATGGTATTCGAACCGGCTGCCGTGAAGGCCGCTCCGGGTGATACGATCAAGTTTGTCTCTGTCGACAAGGGGCACGATGCGGCTTCCATGCCTGGTCTGGTTCCGGAAGGTGTGGCCGATATCAAGGGCAAGATCAGCCAGGATCTGGTTGTGACCGTCGATCAGGCCGGGGCCTATGTCTTCAAGTGCACGCCACATTTCGGCATGGGCATGATTGCGCTCGTTGTCGTCGGTGACGCGCCATCCAACATTGACGCGGTCAAGGCTGCCAAGATGCCGAAGAAGGCAAAGGAACGCCTCGACGCCGAGATTGCAAAGCTCGGTCTCTGAGCTTGCCACTTTTCAAACCAGAACTTTTTATCACCTAAGCATTATCCTTTTTATCACCTAGTTATTATTGCAGGGCCGCTGTCGTCAAAATGCGCAGCGGCCCTATTTCTTTCTCCGGGCAGGGAGGAAGAGATGAAGGCAGAGAGTTCCGCACGTTTCGAGGATACGGTGGCCGAGATCCGCGCCGGTCTGAACGCGATCATTGAAGCCGGCACGGATTTGCTGGCCGTGATCCCTGGGCCTGTGGGCACGCCGCGGTCTCTCCAAGGCAACGCTTTTGACGAACTCGCCGCGCGGCGCTTGGCATTGCTTATGCGGCAGAAGAGCGTCTATCCCGAACTTGCAGCACATGTGGCAGGGATCGGCGCTGCCATCGACGAGCAGCGGGTAGTTTTCAACGACAGGGAAAACCCGCTGGCGAGTGACCTGTTTCTCGGTTTGTTTTCCAGAAAAGCAATGCGCCGCCGGATCGAAAGGCGAGCTGCGAGAGCCGGTGGGGTCGAGCGGTTGCGGACGATCCTTGGCAGGGCGGACAGGCTGGTGGGGTTGATCGAAACCCATCGGCAGGCTGTGATCGGCCAGCGTATATCGGCTGAAGATGCGCTGGCCATGCTTGCGCAATCCGAGGAGGGCAAAGTAACAAGAGTGCTTGCGGATCATGATGGCGGGGGTGACGGCGCGAGCGGACACAATCAGGCTTTCGAAAGCATGATTGGGCTGGTCGATCCGGTTTCGCGTGCCTTTAATAGCGGGGTGCGCGATCTGAACCTGCTTTTGCAGAAACTTGGCTTCGATATCGAGAACCTTCTCGATCTCTATTCGGTCCTCCTTTCCTTCGATGGCGAAAGGGAGGCGCATAGCCTTTCGCCTGATGCCTATCCGCATCTTTCCAGGCCGGTCTGGCGCCTTGGAAACGACCTTTTGCCGGGGGCGCGGCTCGAGCGCAGCCGGCAGAGGACCGATATCGCCTTTGCCAAACGTTTCGAGGATGCGTGAAATATCGGCTGTGAAGCCTTCCGAAACGGGAGTGCGACGTTATCCCTTTCGAATTTGTTCCAGTCCTGTCCATGGCAAGTGTTGTACTCAATGGATCGGCATCATATGTCAGCGATGACCGATCGGCTTCCAGGAGGACTAGATGCGCGACCAGATCACCGGATTCTTCAAAGGCGTGGCTGCTGCCATTGGGCGTGGCGTCCGGATATTGGTTGCGTGGTTGATTTGGCCGCTGATGGCGGCGCATGGCTGGTATCGGGGACGCCGTCTCTGGGTGAAGGGGCCGCTTGCGATCGTCGCAGTGTTGCTTGTTGCCTTATACGGTTATTTCATCTGGCAGACGCAGGTCTGGCGCGGCTTCGATCCGAATTTCGTCGACAGCTATCGATGGACCGAGCGTAACATGCCTGCCGGTCAGGAGTTGCCTGTGCCCGGTGTTGCGGCTCAAGCTCAGGCGCAGACTGCCGGCGCCTCCGCTGTAGCTGCCGCCAAGCAATGCCAGACATCCGCTATCGCCGATGCGGCGGCCGATCTCACCGACATGAACGTCAACCAGAATGCATGGATATCCTCCATGCTTCTTTATCGTCTCGGCTTTTTCGGGATGGACTGGGACCATACGCCTTTCCTCGATAACAAGGCTTCGTTCCAGCGCGGCGTGAACCAGGCGGTACGCCGTACCTCGGTGGAGCTGGTCGATACGCTGGCGCGGATGCGGGGAACTTCCGGCGTCAATACCAATCTTCAAGATGCGCGCAGCAATCTGCAGTTCGATGAATATTCCTGGTATTTCGGATTGAGCCCGTTTGGCCCGAAGACGCCGACGCCGAGCTATTATCGGGCGGCGATCAACAGCCTGCATAAGTTCAACACCGAGCTGGGCAACTGCTCGGCGACATTCGACAGCCGCGCCGACAATCTGGTCCAGTTCATCGATCGTGTCGCGAACGATCTCGGCGGCACGTCTGCCATCCTTCGCGAGCGCTCTGAGAATTATAATGGCGGCTGGTTCGACACACGGGCGGATGATCGCTTCTGGTTCGCCTATGGGCAGATTTACGGCTACTATGCAATCCTGTCTGCTGCCGGCGCTGATTTCTCGCAGGTCATTCGCGAGCGTAATCTCGCTCCGCTGTGGACCGACATGCTGAAACAGATGCAGGCCGCGCTGCGCATCCAGCCCGCCATCATTTCAAACGGTGCCGAAGATGGCTGGATCATGCCGACCCATCTTGCGGTGATGGGCTTCTATACCCTACGGGTCCGCTCCAATCTGGTGGAGATCCGGCTGGTGCTCGACCGCTAAAGCTCGTCGCGATCTTCCAGTTCCGCTTTCCATGGTTTAGCTCATTGCTGTTACCGCATGTCTTTATCCCGAAAGCGGTGGCCGCTTTCGGAAAATATGAGGTAAAGCAAGTTGGTCAGCCCTTGAGCAGGTCTTCATCGGGAATGAAACCGATCGTCGTACTTGCCTGTGGGAAGAGTTCGTATGTCATGCCGATGACGTCACCCTGTCCTGCATCGTCTGCGCGGAATTTTCCGACGCTGCGAACGAACTTGAAGCTCGTGGGGCCTGTCTTTACCCGATAGAGATTGTGGAATGTCAGCTGCGAGGCGCTTGCGCGCTCGAAGGTTTCCATGATCACCGTCAGGTCATCCGGATGGATGGCCGCGCTGAGCCTGACAAGATCAAGTGGTCCGTCGCAATGGGGAATCCCGAAAATCTGGCAGTATTCGAGCGTGCCGAATAGATGGCCGCTGTCGACGTTGAAGCGCCAGAAGCCGCAGAGGCGAAACGAGCCGACAAGTTCAAGGACTTCCCTATCGCTCAAGCCGACAAGCTGGTGGTGGGCCTCGTAAGGTTTGCGCGAATGCTCGATCCAGGATGCCAATTTCAGTTTTTCTCCAGCCGGGGCTGCTTTGATCTATGCAATAAGCCTAAGTCTGAGAGCCTTCGCTACAAGCTGGGTGCGATTGACACAATCGAGTTTTTTAATGGCGTTGGTCATGTAGGCGTTTACCGTGTGATCGGACAAGGTGAGTATTTGGCCGATCTCGACCGAGGTCTTGCCCTGAGCTGTCCAGCGCACCACTTCGAGCTCGCGAACTGTGAGAGGAGAGGGCGTTGCCTTGCGCTCGTTGCGCCTGATCTTTTCGAACATGTCGAACGAATGCAGGGTGATCATGCCGATCTCGTTGAGCTCGACCTGGGTGAGGCGAGGGCGGGCGCCATCGAAGCGCATGATGAAGCGCTCGCCTTCAAGCGAATGAAGTGTCATTGCGACACTGGTGATCAGTCCGTAGCGCCGCTGAAGGTCTTCGATAGCGCTATCGACAGGGAAGGGACGAGATTGAAGTGGGTCCCCTATCGACCAGCAGAACGGTAGCTTCGACTGGATAATGATATCTGCAAGAGCGCATTTTTCGAGCAGGCGCCTGCGATCAAATTCCGCGAAATACGGCTCAGGAATGCTGCTTTGCACAACCATACGGTTAAGCAGCTTTTCGTCGGGATTATTCAGCGACAGCAACGTGACGTGCTGCAAGCTGAATTCATGCGTAACCCGCCGCAAGGCCAAGAATAGACCTTCCTGCGAATGGGCCGCAGATATCTCGCTGCTCAGCACCGACTGCCGTTCGTGAGTTATCATCAGTTTTTCGGGTTCACGGGAGCTATGTTATTGTTAATAAATATACTACTTACGTTTAATAGCTAGCGGAAAGTTGTCGAAATTCCACCAGTTAACAACTTTTATGACATGTGGTCATGTTATTTATTTGATTTCAGTCACTTATGGGCAAATGCCACGCATGGGGAAATAAGCTCGCATCCGCTTTTCTTGACGTAAAGCCGGAAAGCTGCACTTCGCCGAGTGTTTCTGAAGCGATGACTTGCTGCAATGCATCGAGCATCCTGCATGAGGTGTGGCAGGTTACCAGGCAAGAGGTCGATGCAGCGAAGGGATCAATGCGGTCCCGCGTCAATTCTAGCCACCCGCGGAAGCAATCGCGTTGATCGCCTCCGGGATCGTCAGCGTGGAGTAGACCCGATTTCTTCCATTTGCCTTTGCCAGATAAAGAAGCTGGTCGGCTGCATTGAGCTGGTTCTCAAAGGTTTCATCCGGCTCGAATTCGACGACGCCGATGGATATTGTCGCTGATATCGAACGGTTACCGACCTTGATCACACGCTCTTCGATCCTTTTGCGCAGTTCTTCGCAGAAGGAGTGTGCCTGAAACGCGTCGAGCTGGCTCAGGCATATGGCGAATTCCTCGCCGCCGATGCGGGCAGGCATGTGCTTTGCCGGAATGCACATGTCAGCCATGACGAGCGAAATCGCCTGCAAGACGGCGTCGCCGGCATCATGGCCGTAAGTATCGTTCACCAGCTTGAAATGGTCGATATCGAGAAGTGCGATAGACCCTTGCATCGCTTCCTTTCCCCGCTGGCGCATGGTTGCGAAGAAATGACGCCGGTTTGCAAGGCCGGTCAGGTAATCCTGTTCCGCCAGCCGGCGGAGATGCGTGAGCTGTGCCAGGGTCTCCACATTGTTATCTATTCGGCATTTGAGTTCTTCATGGACGAATGGCCGATAGATGAAATCCGAGGCCCCGGCTTTCAGGAAGCTTGCAGACAGAAGCCGGTCTGACGAGGACGAAATGCCGATAATGCGCAGCTGTTCAGAATTGCGGCTCTGGCGGATGCGGCGCGTCAGCTCATAGCCATCCATATCGGCCATATGGTGGTCGGTGATGACGAGATCGATCGTTTCGTCATTCGTCAGAATTTCAAGTGCCTGCCGCCCTGAACGGGCTTCCAGAACGCGGAAATTCTGGCGATTGAGAATTTCGACAAGTTCCGAGCGAGCGGCGCGGGCGTCGTCAACAACGAGTATCTTGTGAGCGCTGTTTGCGAGGATGCGGCTGACGGTCTGGACGACCTTGTCTACCGTTTTTGTGCCGTCCTTGACGATATAGTCAACGATCTTTTTCCTGGTGCAGCGCTCCCTCGTGTCCGCGTCGAACATCGCCGTGAACACGATTGTTGGGATTTCCTCTTGCAGCAACATGTCGAGGATTTCGCCATTGGGGGCATCGGGAAGGTTGAGGCCTGTCAGGGCAAGCAGGAACGTGCCTTCGACGATGTTTTTGCGGGCCGCCGAGAGGGAGCCGCAACGTGTGACGGTTGCGCCTGTTTCCTCTTCCAGTCGTTGGGTGAGCAAGGTCGAGAGTGCGACGGAATCCTCGACGAGAAGTATCCTTTCACCCTGCTTCAATCGCAGCCCGTTGATGGACAGCAAATTCTCGCGGCCAACCGTCATGTCTTTCTCCAGTGCAGTCTATGCATCGGATAAGCGACATGGATTACGAATCAATTATTCAGTTCGAGACTTTGCTCCTGCGGCGGTACTTCTGCCCGTGGCGAATGGCCGCGAAAGTACATTAAAGATGCGCTTCGTGCTTGCCTTCATTCTTGTCGGCCTTGGTGGCGGCCATGATCCGTTCCAGCCAGCCGAGCATTACGGCGCGACGATCGAGGATGCTACCTTGATCTTGAGGCTGCCGGCATCAAGCTTACCGAGGAAGGAAACGTCCGCTTCCGCCTCGTCGAAGCGGCTGACGAAGTTCTCGTAACCCGAAATCATCACCATGACGATAAGGCTTGCGACGAGCGCTGCGTCGATCAGGCCGAGCATGGCGAGGATCATTTCGGCTTCGCCAAGCGTGAAGACGTTCTGGGCGACCTTCCAGAACTTGAAGGCGAAGGAAAGCGCATAGACTGCCAGCGCGGCGACCAGGCCCATGTAAAAGACGACCAGCAGCCAGCGGCTTGAGAGGATGATCTTCTCGACCAGCAGTTCCAGCGATTTCATCAAGTGCTCTCCGGCTTAATCAGGGGTGCTTCACATAATAGGCCAGAGGTAGTTCCGGCAAGACCGGAGACGCTATGCTTTGTTGCATTTTAATCACTTGGAGTGGATCACAGAAACATGATTCATCGAGTCATGTTTTAATAATTGACAACAAGAGTCATGTTTTCTAATGGCATGAATAAGGCAGCATTCTGCCGCCCGCCACATTTTTGACAGATTTCGAATTGGTCCGCCGTTTCCATCGTGCTTTTGCGCGAGGGGTGATGACGTGCGGCCATATAAAGGGATAGCTATGGCCAGTCGGCGTCTTCGATCGATCCTTACCACCTGCACCGCTCTCGCGCTGCTATCTCTTGCTGCAGAAGCATCGGCGCAGCAGGCCGAGCAGAGCGGAACGGCCCTTGAACCCATTGTCCTGAAAGGGAAAAGGGTAGCCAAGGCAGGTGATGCTGAGAACACTCCCACAGCTACGGAAACGACCGAAGCCCAGCTTGAGAAGAAGCAGGTTCAGTCTATCGCCGATCTTGGCCGATCGATCGATCCGGGCGTGAACTTCAATCGGGCAACCAATTCGGTAAATATCCGAGGCCTTGAAGGAAATCGCGTCACGACCTTGGTCGATGGCATTCCGCTCAGCTATCTGCGGGACAACGCCCGAGAAACCAGTGGCGGGGCTGACAGTGTAGACTTCTTCTCTCTAGCCACCGTCAATGTCGTTAAGGGGGCAGATAGCAGCCGGATCGGTGATGGTGCGCTTGGCGGAGCGCTTCTGTTCAGGACGCTTGAACCAGACGATCTTATCAGCGAAGGCAAGGATTGGGGCGGCAAGGTCGGGACTGGTTTCGACAGCGCGGATGACAGCTGGTATGGGGGGGCCGCAATCGCAAAGCGGATCGAGAACACTTCGATCATGTTCCTCGGATCCTACAAAAAGGGTCACGAACTGGACAACCGTGGCAGTGTCGGTGGTTATGGCTCTGATCGGACCAAGAGAAATCCCGCCGACTACGACCAGTACAACATGCTGTTCAAGCTGCGTCAGGATGTTGAGGGAGGTCATCGCTTCGGTCTTACGGCGGAACGGTTCCGCTTCGACAAGGATATCGATCTGAAGCAGGCGCAGGTACCGGGCACAAACTATCGTCCCGAAGGCAAGCATACGTCCGGTGAAGAGAACGAACGCACACGCGTGTCTCTCGATTACGAATATGAGGCACCGAGCACGGACAGTTTGATCGACGACGCCAAAGCGACGCTCTATTGGCAGAGGCAGGAGCGGGTGGACAGCCAGGACTCGATCCGCTTCGGCAGCCTGGCCGGTCCGTTCATACGAAACAATGAAATCTCCGAGGCTGGCTTCGGTTTCAACGGTTTCTTCGACAGCGGTTTTGAGGTCGGGTCGGTCAACCACACACTCACGCTCGGGACGAGCATGTTCTTCTCCAA
Source organism: Aliirhizobium wenxiniae (assembly GCF_014201355.1). Classification (GTDB taxonomy): domain Bacteria; phylum Pseudomonadota; class Alphaproteobacteria; order Rhizobiales; family Rhizobiaceae; genus Neorhizobium; species Neorhizobium wenxiniae. The sequence goes on along the minus strand of NZ_JACHEG010000001.1, from coordinate 906,047 downwards.
GGCTGAGCAGTATTCCGCCGGGGTAGATTCGTGCACGCCTTTCACTTCTTTGTTTCCGCCTTGCAGCATGCTGCACACCAACCAGTCGGATATGCCTGACGTCGATAGCTCGAAGGTAAGTGTTTACGCACAAGACCGGATGGTGTTCGGCGATAGCGGGTTCTCGTTGACGCCTGGTATCCGTTTCGACTGGTACGACCACTCTCCGAAAGACACGCCCGCTTATCTGAGCAATCCTGCAACGCCGGTGCTTCCCAACGGTTCGAGCGACAGCGCGTTCTCGCCCAAAATCCTCGCGGAGTATCAACTTAACAAGGACGTTACCCTGTTCGGTCAATGGGCGATGGGCTTCCGTTCCCCGACTTCCAACGAAATGTACCTGACCTACGGCGGTGTCGGCAGCTATCTTTCGATCGGCAACCCGGACCTCGAACCTGAAACCAGCAACGGATTCGAAGTTGGCGCACGCCTTGGCGACGACGAGTTCGGAGGTTCGGTGAACCTGTTCTACAATCGCTACCGAAACTTTATCGATAGCCGATCCTACTCGAGCGACGAAATCACTGCTGCCGGATATAATCCCGCTGACTTCCCGTTCGGCGTCACCGGTTACCAGAATATTGCCCGCGCGAAGATCTACGGAGCAGAATTCAGCGTCCACAAGAGCTTCGTAAATGGTTTCAACACTCGCGCTGGCCTGGCCTTTACGCGTGGTGTCAACATGGAAACGGACCAGTATCTCAACTCGGTTGCGCCGCTCAAGGCCATCGTCGGCATTGGCTATGCAACCGAGACCTGGGGCGTGGATGCCTTGTGGACCGGGGTAAAGGGCGTCTCAGACAAGTCCACGGCAAGTTTCAAGGCTCCGGGTTACGGTCTGGTCGACCTTACAGCATGGTGGGAGCCGGAGCAGGTCAAGGGCCTGAGCATCCGCGCCGGTATCTATAACGTCTTTGACCGCAAATACTGGGATGCGCTCAACACCAAGGATGCCAACGTCACGGCTGGAGCGGAAGACTACTTCACCGAGCCGGGCCGTTCGTTCAAAATCTCTCTGACCCAGCGGTTCTGAACACAGTTCCTTTAAATGCCTCCAGTCGAGGGCGGTGCGAGTGATCGTATCGCCCTTTTTCTTTTGGATCGGCGGTGGACGCCGAAAGCCTGCTATTCACAGTGCGGGCGGGCTTCGGTAAAGCATGCCACACAAAACGTTCCTATCAGTCGCCAAGAGGGAAGCCGGATGGCAGATGTGAAGTCGGATATCGAAATTGCCCGAGCGGCGAAAAAGCAGCCGATCATTGCCATAGGCGAAAAGCTCGGGATTTCGTCCGACGATCTCATTCCATATGGCCACGACAAGGCGAAGATCAGCGCCGATTTCATTGCTTCACTTGAGGGCAAAAGAGACGGCAAGTTGATCCTCGTTACCGCAATCAATCCGACGCCGGCAGGCGAAGGGAAAACGACGACGACAGTTGGTCTTGGCGACGGACTGAACCGGATCGGAAAAAAGGCGGTCATCTGCGTGCGCGAGCCGTCGCTCGGCCCCTGTTTCGGCGTCAAGGGCGGGGCGGCCGGCGGCGGTTATGCGCAGGTCGTGCCTATGGAGGATATCAATCTCCATTTCACCGGCGATTTCCATGCGATCACGTCTGCGCATAATCTGCTTTCGGCGATGATCGACAATCACGTCTATTGGGGCAACGAACTCAATATCGATATCCGTCGCATCACCTGGCGGCGGGTGATGGACATGAACGATCGGGCGCTGCGTGAAATCGTCATGTCGCTCGGCGGTGCTAAAAACGGGTATCCGCGCGAAGGCGGCTTCGACATCACGGTTGCCTCCGAAGTCATGGCTATCCTGTGTCTTGCCGAAAACCTCAGCGATCTCGAGCGCCGGCTTGGCCAGATCGTCATCGGTTATCGCTTCGACCGCTCGCCGGTCTATGCGCGTGACCTGAAGGCCGACAAGGCGATGGCGGTGCTGCTGAAGGATGCGATGCAGCCGAACATGGTGCAGACGCTGGAGAACAATGCGGCACTCGTGCATGGCGGTCCGTTTGCCAATATTGCCCATGGCTGCAACTCGGTGATCGCCACCAAGGCGGCGCTCAAGCTTGGCGATTATGTGGTGACCGAAGCCGGTTTCGGGGCGGATCTCGGGGCTGAGAAATTCTTCGACATCAAGTGCCGCCAGGCTGGGCTGAAGCCCGATGCAGCTGTCATCGTGGCGACCATCCGGGCGCTGAAGATGAACGGCGGCGTGAAGAAGGAAGATCTTTCTGCCGAGAATGTCGAGGCGCTGGTGCGCGGGTGCGCCAATCTCGGCCGCCATGTCGCCAATGTGCGCAAGTTCGGCGTGCCGGTGGTTGTCGCTATCAATCACTTCATTTCGGATACGGATGCCGAGATCGCTGCGATCAAGGATTATGTCGACCGGTTGGGCGCCGATGCGATCGTCTGCCGCCATTGGGCAGAAGGATCGGCCGGGATCGAGGAGCTGGCGTATAAGGTGGTCGAGCTCGCCGATGGTGGACAGGCAAAATTCCAGCCGCTTTATCCGGACGAGACGCCGCTGTTCGACAAGATCCAGACGGTTGCGTCGAAAATCTATCATGCAGGCGAGGTGACTGCCGACAAGGCGGTGCGGGATCAACTGAAGGCGTGGGAGGAGCAGGGTTATGGCAATCTGCCGGTCTGCATCGCCAAGACCCAATATTCCTTCTCTACCGATCCGACCCTGCGTGGCGCGCCGGAGGGGCATGTCGTGCATGTCCGCGAGGTGAGGCTCTCCGCCGGTGCGGGTTTTATCGTGGCGATCACCGGCGAAATCATGACCATGCCCGGTCTGCCGCGGTCGCCATCCGCCGAACGAATCTTTCTCAATGACGAGGGGCAGATCGAGGGGCTGTTCTGATAATATTGTTCATGTCGATTGCCGTTTGAAACGAATATATCAAGCTGCGGGAAAGCATCGCGGGAACCTGAGCTTGAATTTGGAATTGATGATGCGCAGGATGGGTAAAACCGATCATCGTTCATTTTGTCCGGAGAGTTTCATGTCGATCGTATTTGGGAAATATTCTCTGTCCATCGCCGCTGTCATGGTGTTTGGCGCTGCCGCTGCGCTGCCTGCCGGTGCGGCAGATCTCGTTCGGGGCTATTATCCACCGGCGGCAAAAAGCCAGCGGCATTATGTTCGCACCGCTTATGCCAATGAGGAATGCGGTCTGTTGAAGGTCACGCAATCCGGATATTCGCGGATCGTCCGCATATGTTCTCCGGTGCTCGATCTGAGGCCTGCTCCGACGAGAGGCACTTCGAGCGGCGATGCCGGCAATGGATCGTCCTTCACTGTTACGCAGCAGTAAGACACCCCTTATCGGCAATAGCGATAACCACCGTTTCGCTCGAGGATGTCCAAGTGAAGATGGTCTTCGTGCGATGCGTCGCTACCTGGTGACAGGACGGTGGTGAAGTGCAGGCATGCTCCGGCAGTGGCGGTGCGCTGGAATGCGCCTTCCAGTGTCGAATCTTCCGTTCTCGGTTTCATCTCGATCTTTTCACCATTGTCGAGCTTGAAGGCTGCAACATCATAGGCGTTGCCGCGAGCATGTTCGGAAATCTTTCCGGTTGCCGCACTGTTTCTCAAACGGCACTGGTAGGTGGAGCCTGGAACGAGGCCGACGATCCTGCGGCCCGGCATGGCGATGGTCATGGCGGGCTGGACCGTGTCTTTCAGCCAGTGGGCCATGGTAAGCGCCGTCTTGCAGCGCATGGTCGCGCCGCCGAGATCGACGCCGGGCAAGACTTCCGCCACATCGATCGGATGTTCTATGCCGCAGCCGTTGCCGTCGTCGATAGGATCGTTCGTTTCGAATTTTGCACCGATCGCCTTCAGATCGGCCAGACAGGCCTGCAGTTCCTGTGGATTTTCTTTTTCGAGAGGCGGAGGAGGGGGCGTCTCGGCTTTTTCCGTTTCGCCAGCTTCATCTGGCTTGCCGTCCGGTTTCACTTCAGCCTGAGCGGGCTGGCTCTCTGCCGGCTTCTCCGGCGATCCGCGTTCGGCGTTGTCCGGTTTGGCGGTCACTGTGTCTGGTTCGGGCTTGGGAAGCGGTGTGGGAACCTCTGTCTCGCGCGCCGGTTCGGTGGCAGTCGAGGGTTGTTCGACGACTGGGGGCTTGGCTTGGTCTTCTGTCTCCGGCTTTGCGGGTGAAGAAGCGGCTTTCCCGTCGGGCTTGGCGAGGTCAGGCTGCACCGGTTTGTTTTCAGCGTTATTCGTCTCGGGTGGCGCGGCCTGTTCTTCGGGCTTCCGGTTTGCGGCCTCTACCGGTTTGTCTGTAGGTAAAGGCGGCTCGGGCGTCGACTTCTGTGCGGTTTCGGCCGGTTTCGGGATGGGCAGGGGAACGGAAGCGAGCGGTGGCGGTTTGGGGATTGAATTGCGCGACGTGTTGCGGCTGCGGGTTCTCGCCTTCTCCCTGGTCGAAGACTGTTTGCGAATGCCGGTATCCTTGAGGAAGCGGTCGATTACGTTGACCTCGACGATTTCGGCGCTCCTGCCCGGCAGGGCCGGCCGTTCGGGCGGCAAGGCTGCACCAAGCATGAGAGGTGCGGCAAGCGCGATGAGTAAGGTTGACCGCTTCATTCCCTGTCTGTCCTCCGGACCGGTTCAGCACTGTGCTTCGGCGCAACGGATGCCGAGCGAGAGGGGCAACGCGGATCGACCGGTTTTGGTCGCATCAGGCGGCGATATTTTTGCGCTTGCGCGAGGGGAAGAGCCGCGATAACAATTCCGTCCATGACGATTTCGATGAACAACAACGGTAACTGGTGGTGGGCACGCTAACGCGGCCTTGACCAGTCATGTCCATCGACAAGACCAGACCAAGCCGCCCGAGAACCGAGGCGGCTTTTTTGTTGGCTGCTTTCCGGAAACGGGCGAACCAGATCGAAGAGGCAAGGGCATTACAATGGTGACGATCATTCGCGAGGACGGTTCCGAGACCTACGAGACGCGAGGCGGCATAACCGTCAGCCGGGCCCGCCGTCCGGCGGAATATGCAACGGCAATCTCGTCCTATGTCGACAGGCTGGATGAGCGCCGCGGCGCCGTTTTCTCGTCGAACTACGAATATCCCGGTCGTTACACGCGCTGGGATACGGCAATCGTCGACCCGCCGCTCGGGATCACCTGCAATGGACGCAAGGTCTGGATCGAGGCCTATAACGAACGCGGCGAAGTGCTGCTCGGTTTTGTCGCCGACCGACTGGCGGCAGTCGAAGACCTTACATTCGGTGATCGGACCGTCCGACGCCTCGACCTGACGGTCAACCAGCCTTCTCGTGTGTTTACCGAGGAAGAGCGCTCGAAGATCCCGACTGTCTTCACCGTGCTGCGCGCAATCGTCGATCTTTTCTATTCCGACGCGGATTCGGCGATCGGCCTGTTCGGCGCTTTCGGGTACGACCTTGCCTTCCAGTTCGATGCGATCAAACTTTCGATGGAACGGCCGGAAGACCAGCGCGACATGGTTCTGTTTCTTCCCGATGAAATTCTCGTCGTGGACCACCATGCGGCCAAGGCCTGGATAGATCGCTACGACTTTGCCAGGGGCGGCGTTACGACCGAGGGCAAGGCGCAGGAGATCGCGCCCGATCCGTTCGTCCGCACGACGGTGACGCCGCCGAAAGGCGACCACAAGCCGGGCGAATATGCCAAGCTCGTCACAGAGGCGAAGGAGAGTTTCCGTCGCGGCGATCTGTTCGAAGTGGTTCCCGGCCAGAAGTTCATGGAGCGTTGCGACTCGAAGCCTTCGGAGATTTCCAATCGGCTTAAGGCGATCAATCCGTCGCCCTATTCCTTCTTCATCAATCTCGGAAACCAGGAATATCTGATCGGTGCGTCGCCGGAAATGTTCGTGCGCGTCTCTGGTCGTCGGATCGAGACCTGCCCGATCTCGGGCACGATCAAGCGTGGCGAGGATGCGATTTCCGACTCGGAACAGATCCTCAAGCTGCTGAATTCGAAGAAGGACGAGTCGGAACTGACGATGTGCTCCGACGTCGACCGGAACGACAAGAGCCGTGTTTGCGAACCGGGTTCCGTCAAGGTGATCGGTCGCCGACAGATCGAGATGTATTCGCGCCTCATCCATACGGTCGACCACATCGAGGGCCGTCTGCGGCCGGACATGGATGCTTTCGATGCGTTTCTGTCCCACGCCTGGGCCGTGACGGTGACCGGTGCGCCGAAGCTTTGGGCGATGCGCTTCATCGAAAGCCACGAGCGCAGCCCGCGCGCATGGTATGGTGGTGCGATCGGCATGGTCGGCTTCAACGGCGACATGAATACGGGGCTGACACTCAGGACCATCCGGGTGAAGGACGGTATTGCCGAAGTGCGTGCCGGTGCAACGCTTCTCAACGACAGCAATCCGGAAGAGGAAGAGGCGGAAACCGAACTGAAGGCATCGGCCATGATTTCAGCCATTCGTGATGCGCGCGCCGGCAATTCCGGCAAGGTCTCCCGCGATGTTGCCCGTGTGGGCGAGGGAGTGAAGATCCTGCTCGTCGACCACGAGGACAGCTTTGTTCATACGCTGGCCAATTATTTCCGCCAGACGGGGGCGACGGTTTCCACCGTGCGCACGCCGGTGCCGGACGAAGTTTTCGAGCGGATCGATCCCGATCTCGTCGTGCTGTCTCCCGGACCGGGCAACCCGAAGGATTTCGACTGCAAGGCGACGATCAAGGCGGCGCGGGCGAAGAACCTGCCGATCTTCGGCGTGTGCCTCGGGCTTCAGGCGTTGGCGGAAGCCTATGGTGGTCAGCTTCGTCATCTGGCGATACCTATGCACGGCAAGCCGTCGCGTATCAGGGTGTTGGAGCCGGGAATCGTCTTCTCCGGACTTTCCAAGGAAGTGACGGTCGGCCGTTATCATTCGATCTTTGCCGATCCGGCGACACTCGACCGCGATTTCATCATCACGGCCGAGAGCGAAGACGGCACGATCATGGGCATCGAGCACGCGAAGGAGCCGATTGCAGCGGTGCAGTTCCACCCGGAATCGATCATGACGCTCGGCGGCGATGCAGGAATGCGGATGATCGAGAACGTCGTGGCGCATCTGGCGCGTAAACGTGAGACGAAGGCGGCTTAATATGACTGATGAAATCCGTATCGAGCCGATACGGGAAGATCATGTCGAGGGTTTTCGTGATGCCCTCGACATCGTCGCGCGTGAGCGGAAATATCTGATCTTTCTCGAGGCACCGCCGATCGAGGCGATGCTGGCCTTCGTTCGGGACAATATTGCCGCCGGCCATCCACATATGGTGGCGGTTGCTGACGGCAAGGTCGTCGGGTGGTGCGATATCCGCCGCGGAGCGCGCAATGCGGAATCGCATTGCGGCACGCTCGGCATGGGGATCGTTCCCGGCTATCGTGATAAGGGTCTTGGCAGGCGGTTGATAACCGCCACGCTCGATGCCGCGAAGGCTGCGGGTTTGCACCGGGTCGAACTTAACGCGCGTGCGGAGAACCTTCGGGCGATCACTCTCTATGAGCGGGTCGGTTTCGAGCACGAAGGTGTTGCACGCGACGCGGTGAAGATCGACGGCCGGTATTTCGACAGCGTCAAGATGGGCCTGATCTTCGACTGATTTACTCCGCCCGCTTCACGACGCGGAAATTCATGTCGCTGCGGATTTTAAAGCCAAGCGAGCGGTAGAGGCCGACAGCGCCTTCGTTGTGCTTGTAGGCATGGAGATAGACGGTTTCTCCGCCGGCGGAAATTTCGCCGGCGACGAAGCGTAGCATCAGCTTTCCGAGACCTTTTCCCTGCATATCCGGATGGACGCAGAGGCCGCTCAATTCGGCAAAGCCGGGCTGGCGCATGCGCTGGCCGCCCATGGCGACAAGCCGGCCATCCATGCGGATACCCCAGAAAGTGCCGAGCGACTGCGCCCTCAGCGTGAACGGGCCGGGCCTGGTCAGGGTTGCGAGCGCAAGCATATCCGCCGCATCGTTTTCGCCGAGTTTTACGATGCGAGGGTCTTCGATCTTGTCGAACGGCTTTTCGGCCAGCATCTGCACCAGCGTGTCATCGATGATCGTGTCGAAACCGGCAAGGGCAGGGATTGGCCCCGCTTCGACCAGCGCCATTGTCTCGCCAGCCAGCGGCAGGGCCATGATTGCAGCAATGCTCTCGGTCATGTCGTCGCGCATCGCGGCGAAAGGCACGATCGATGGGGCGTAACGTTTGGCGAGCGGGGTGCCTTCGGCGAAGGCCGAATGGACGCTGGCGAGTGCGTTCCAGGCCGGGCGATCGAGGATGTGGGTCATTTCGTTTCCTTGTCTTCTTTCATGCGCTCGATCAGCGGGCGGAGTTTGAGACCGTCTTCGATGGATGCGAGCTGATCCAGGAAGGAGCCGTCGAGATCGGTGCAGAGGTTTCTGACGGCGGCCTCGACGCCCGGCCAGACTTCGCGGGTGGAGTAGTCGACGAGATCTTGCCCGGCCTTGGTCAGCGAGACCTGCTTGCGGCGCTGGTCGCCATCGCTGACGGACAGATCGAGCAATCCCGCTTCCGCCAGCTGGCCGATCGTGCGCGTGGCGCCCGGCTGCGATATGCCGATGACATCAGCAAGTTCCCCAACCGTCAGCGGTCCGTTGCGGTCGATCGCCGCGAGAAACGGGTAATGCGCTGCCGGCAGGTCGATGCCGTGCTGCTGCATGATCAGCTGCGTGTTGGCCTGGACCATTTCTCCGAGACGGCGAAGCCTGGTTCCCAGTGTAAGGTAGCCGAAGTCCTTGACGATGTCGTGAGGCATAAGTACCTCTCCATGAATTTATATAACGAGTTATATAAATGGTTATGTTTTTCTTGCAAGGGGACCTGAGCCGGAAAGTGCTTTGACAAAAGCGGCGCTCTGCGGCATATGCACACTCACCCGAAACCGCTGCTGCGAGACCGCTCGCCGTGGCGGTTTCGTCGTTTTGGGACATGGCTTCTGCAAGTCATTCTCACCAGCAAAAAGGCGCCCGAATGCGGCGCAGCGAATGAAGGACAAACCGGTGAACACGGCGCTTAACAAAGATCGAGCCATCGTCGAGCGGCTCGCATTCTGGGGCATTCCCATCTCGATTGGGGTCATGGGCCTGAAGATGCTTGCCTGGTGGGTGACAGGATCGGTGGCGCTGCTTTCCGACGGCATGGAATCCTTCGTCAACGTTACCGCAGCCTTCATCGCCTATTTCGTCATTCGTTACGCACAGCGGCCAGCCGATCACGATCACCAGTTCGGTCACCACAAGGCAGAGTATATCTCTGCGGTCGTTGAGGGCGTGCTGATCGTCGTGGCGGCGATCCTGATCATTCAGGAGGCCTGGGGCGCACTGTTTGCGCCGGAAGCCATGCAGGCACCATGGCTGGGACTGGCGATCAACGCCGTCGCGGGCGTCATCAACGCCATCTGGGCGACGATCCTGATCCGGGTTGGGACGGCACATCGGTCTCCGGCGCTGGCGGCTGATGGTCATCACATCATGTCGGACGTGGTGACGTCGGCCGGTGTCTTTGTCGGTCTGGTTCTCGCAGTCGTTACCGGTTACGCGATCCTCGATCCGCTACTCGCCATTCTCGTTGCGATCAACATTCTCTGGCAAGGATACAAGGTGATCTCGCATTCGCTTGGCGGGTTGATGGACAAGGCGCTGGAGCCGGATGAAGAGGCGGCGGTCCGCGATGCGATCACGGCGCATTCAGCCGGTGCCTTGGGGGTTCATGACCTGCGATCCCGGCGGGCAGGGGCGGCCGCTTTCATCGATTTTCATCTTGTCGTGCCGGCTTCGATGACGGTCGGTGAGGCGCATGATATCTGCGACCGCTTGGAAGATGCGATCAAAGAGGCTATTCCCGGCTCCACACTGGCCATTCATGTGGAGCCCGAAGGTGAGCGCGCCCATGGACAGAAGGTCGAAATCGAAGGAATTGAACAATGACGATGACGGATGTCAGCGGGCTGTCGCAGCTCGGCAAACAGGTAGACGCACCGAAGAGCCCTGAAGAAGCAGTTCTTGAGCGGGTGCCGAACAGCAATCAGGGCATGGATTACGTGACGCGCTTCACCGCGCCGGAATTCACTTCGCTCTGCCCGATGACCGGCCAGCCGGATTTTGCCCATATCGTCATCGACTATATTCCCGATGCCTATCTGGTCGAATCCAAGTCGTTGAAGCTGTTTCTGACCTCGTTCCGTAATCACGGCGCCTTCCACGAGGATTGCTCGGTCTATATCGCCAAGCGGCTCGTCGAATTGCTGCAGCCGAAATGGCTGAGGATCGGCGCTTACTGGTATCCGCGCGGTGGCATTCCGATCGATGTGTTCTGGCAGACGGGTGCCGTGCCGGAAGGCGTGTGGCTGCCGGATCAGGGCGTGCCGACCTATCGCGGACGTGGGTAAGTAACGGTCCGGCCAAGCCGGAGTAATCGATCCAGTTGACCGATTGTAGTGACGAACGCACCGAGCTCCAACAAAGGCCGGGATCGGTTGCTGCATTCGAATAAGAAAGCGCCGGAGCATCACTGCCCCGGCGCTTTTTTCGTTCGTGAGGTGATCTGTCAGACGTCGAAACTATCGTCGTTGTTGTCGAAGTCGCCACTATCCTGATCGGCATCGGCATTGGAATAGTCGGCCTGCTGCCAGCCGTCATTGTCACTGTTGTTATTGCCGTTGTCCGGTTTGTCCGATGCTTCGCGGATCGCGTCGTCACCATAATAATTGTTGACCACGGTTTCCTCGACGGCGGGCTGTTCGGAAGCACCGAAGGCGCTGGCGCCGGCAAGCGGATTGCCCAGACCGGCGCCGGCCATGTGATTGCTGAAAAGGCCCGACAGCGAGTTGGCGAGCAGCATGCCGCCTGCGACACCGGCGGCGGTGCCGAGAGCGCCGGTCAGAAAACTGCTGCCGGCCGATGGACCGCGCGAGAGATTATTGCTCCAGGGTCCGGATGGCTGAGCGGCAGATGGCTGTGCGCCATAGGTTGGCGGAGGAGGGGCTCGATAGCTGTCGTCATAACCGCGCGGGCCTTCATAGGCCTGACGGGCACCCCAGGGGCCGGGCGTCGGCGCTGAGGATTGCTGAACCGGTGCGGGTTGGCGCGACTGCTGCGAGCCGAAGATCGAACTCAGGAAACCACCGCCCTGTTCCGCCTGACGATGTTCGCCATGTGCCGCTTCAAGCTCGCGGATGCGGTCTTCCAGTTCACGGATATGATTGGACGCGGCCTCCAGCCCTTTCTCCTGCACCACCACCGCCTGGGCAAGGTAATAGGTCGCGTAGGGCTGTTTGCGGGTTTCCTGATCGATCAGTTCTTCCGCATCCCTATCTCGCGGTGTTGCCGAGGCGGTACGGACGCGTTCGAACAGGGAATTGAGAAGCTGACGTTCTTCCGGTGACATTCTTGCCTCCTTGGGCATTTGGGCTACCCAAGGAGGTATGTGGTGATTGCGGCTTTTCAAATCGCCGCAAGATTAAATCTCGGTAATGCCGATCCGGCTGTTCCGAGAGGATTTCAGCTGTACCGGTTAGCCGCCAAAGGCGAGCGAGAGGCCGAGCAGGGCGGTGATGCCGCCGAGAATACGGGCGACATGAGGGCTGAAACGGGAAATGCCGAGGCCTGCGGCAATGCCGGCAATATGCAGGAATGCCGTCGCGATGACGAAGCCTATGCCGAACTGCAGCGCGCCGGCCGAACCGAGCTCACCACCATGAGCATGACCGTGGAAGAGTGCGAAGACGGCGACGATCGCCGCACAAACGGCTGTCGGCAGGCGAACGGCGATGGCGACGAGCAGGCCGAGGGCGATGACGGAGGCCAAAATCGCGGGTTCAACGAAGGGAAGTTCAATGCCCGACAGCGCGAGGGCAAAGCCGATCGCCATCGTGCCGACGAATGCCGAGGGAACGATCCAGAACGCCTTCCTGTTGCCAGTTTGAGAAATCTGGGCTGCCCAGAGCCCGACCGCGACCATAACGAGGATGTGGTCCATGCCGAAAAGCGGGTGCGAGAAACCGGCCATAAACGAGCCGTGCTCTTCCGGGTTGAGATGGGCAAAGGCGGGTGCCGTCGCTGCTGCAAAAATGGCGGCGGAAAGCGAAAGGCGTCTGAACATTATGGTCCCCTCAGATTCTGTCTGACTTAAAAATATGATGGAACATAGGGCGCAGGGCTTTCCTATGTCCACCGCAATTGCCAACCGATCGTCGGAGGTTTCTACGTCATTCACCTTATAGGCGGCCTTAGTCGTGGCTTGCGGCCACTCTCCATTGTTTTGTGGCCGAGAACACATTATGTCCGATAATGTAAATTAATGTAGGGGTTCTTCCGAAGGCCCATGTATTCCGGGTGTTTCGATAGCTTGATGCGCATCAATGTTCGGTTATCGGGCTTGCGGGTACGTTTGGGGTAACAGCTTGCAGGAGTTGGTCGGATGGCCCGCATCAAGAGAACAACAGTCGCCGAAATCGAGAACATGAAGCCCGGTGCGGCACGGATTGAAAAGCCTGACACCGACCAGCCCGGCCTCTACATCATTGTTCAGCCATCTGGTAAGAAATCGTTCGCCTACCGATACCGGTTCGCGGACAAGCCCCGTAAGTTGACGCTTGGCCCTGTGGTGTTCTCTCGTGACGGTGGCGATCTGGAAGGCAAGACTGCGCCAAAGCTCTCTGAAGGTCACACCCTGGCCGAAGCACGCAATCGTGTTCGGAAGTTGGCCGACCGGCTGAGAGCGGGGACTGACCCGGCAGAGGAACTGGAGCAAGGCTACTTTTCAAAACCCTCATCAAACGCCACACTTTCCGACGATCTGGACGAGTACCTAAAGAGCTACGTCAGGCGAAAGAACAGGGCATCAACTGCCAATGGTGTTGAGGGCATAATCAATAACCACGTAAAGCCAGCCATCGGCAGCAAGTTCGCACGCCGCATCACTAAGCGCGATCTGGTCAAGCTGATTGCTCACGTTGAGGCTAACGCAGGGCCTGCCGCAAGCCTGCGCACACTGTCCGTTGTGAAGCGATTTTTCGCATGGTGCGAGGAAAAGGCGATTATTGCCGACAACCCCGCCACGACCGTTAAGGCAGACGCCGAACCGGTCATGTCGGACCATTATTTGAACAGCGATGAAATCCGCATTGTCATGCTCGCCGCCAAACGCATGGACTACCCTTACGGCGTATATTTTCAGACGCTAATATTGACAGCCCAACGGCGCACCGAAGTGAGCGACATGGTGCGTGGCGAGATTGATGGCGATGTTTGGACGGTGCCTGCCGAGCGCGCCAAGAGCAAGCGGCCCAATCCTGTGCCAATTTCTCCCGCAGTCGCCAAACTGCTTGCAGAATGCCCGGAGTGGGGCGGCTCGCGCTATCTGTTCTCGTTTAATGGGGACAACCCGATCCGCGCATTCAACAAGGCGAAGAAGGATCTTGACGCTATCGTTGCCGAACTGGCCGAACAAGAGCACGTAACCGTCCGTCCCTGGCGGTTGCACGATCTGCGCCGCACGTTCAACACGCTTGCCCTTGACCTGGATATGACGACGGAAGACGTTGCTGATGCCATTCTAGGTCATAAGCGCGGCGGGCGTGTGCAGCAAACTTACAATAAGGCAAAGCTCATCAATCAGCGCCGGGCAGCGCTCGAAACATGGTCAACATACGTCACAGAGTTGGTTAGTCCGACACCGAGACTAGCACTCGTTAGCGCCTAACTCGGTATCGTTTAATTGCGGAAAAGTGTTGCGTTGCGAGAATCGCAACATATTGAAATTAAACATATAATTTCTTCAATGAGTTGGGGCGTATGCCATAGTGGTGGTACGTTATGATCAACGGTTTCTAAGCGGCTTTGGGGTTCAATTAGCTAAAAATGGGGCGTAACAAGTCTGTGCGGCGGGCGCCGGAGATGAGGCCGGGTCGCATCAATTCGAAAGGAAAAGAGAAACAGATTTGTCTACTCAATTGCTCACCCTCAAGGACGTACAGAAACGAATTCCGGCGGGTCGCACGACCTTTACCCGCTGGATCAAGTCGGGCGAATTTCCTCCGCCAACCATCATCGGCGCATCTCTATTTTGGCCGGAAGATCAGATCGAAATATATCTGACTTCGCGCCGCTCCGATTGGACGCCGAGCAAGGCCGCTGAGGCTTCGATGACAGGTATCAACTAATGGCTAATGGCATAATCGACCTGCAGGCCGCGCTTCATCACCTTCGCTTCAAGCTTGAAGACACCGGCTTGGCGGTGGTCTCCTGCGGCTACCGGGCTGGCTGGCGCTTCATGGCCGCCCAGCCTTTCCCTGTCCCAGAGGAGGTTTGACCCATGGAGAAGTTGACATTCCCCCGGACCCTGTTTTTCGTTGGAGGATCGCTGACACAACGCAATCTGATTGCTTCTGCGGCCACTGGGGTTGGTGGGCTGACCACGCGCCTTCGGCCCGAGGAGTGGAGTTCGGACGCCGCTCGCCGCTATCTCGACGCCCACCATCTCGCTGTCGTCAATGAGATTGAGGGCCACGAGCTTTCTTCGGCTCTTGCGGACGTGATTAGCCGCGATGCTGACATTTTTGACAACAACGGGATGCCGGTGAAGACGCTCGATATAGAGTGCTTAATCACCGGTTCGACTTTGCCGCTAATCGATCCCGCGATTGCTGCCGAGATCGCCAGCTATATTGTCGTGGTGAGCCTGGACAAGCATCCTGTGAAGACCATGGCCGATGCCCGCGCACTTATCGAGAAAGCGCATGGCTCTTGGCCTGGTTGGACAGTGGAGGGCGGTAAGCGCTCTTCGCCTTTGGCGATCACGCCAGCCGCTGAGGCATGGGTTGAAAACTGTTCATCTGCTGTATCGGGCATATGATCGATGACAGAGATATACACCGGCCCTATCACCTATCCGCTATTTTGCGATGGCGAAGCGCTTCCGAACGATTGGACGGTTGCCAGCGCTAGAGCAATTGGCTGGACTGACACCGAGATAGCAGAGGGAGCCATAGAGTTCGAAAGGCTCTATGATCGCCGGCTTCCCTTGGGCAACGAGCCGCCCGGACAGTTGGAGTTCCTCGCGCCTGCAGGGGAAAACGAGGTCGCAAACCCTGCGCCTGTTATCGAGCTTCCATCGCGCATCGATCTTTCTAGTCCTTCGGAACCAGACCCGGAGAACGATCTGTCAGCCCCTGAGAATCCCGATAATTGGCTTTGCTTTTCCGCCATCTACAATGAAGGCGGTAGGCCGATCCTCTACACCGCATCTCCCGACCTGTCCGCAGGTGCGATGATTTCTGACGAATTCATGTCTGCCGGTGGCATGATGCTTCGGTATTACCGCGGCGACTTTTGGCGCTGGAACGGTGCCGCTTATCATGCCGTCAAAGAGGATGACATGAAAGCTGTGATCCGCACCTACCTGCGCAAGGCCGTGACTATCGTTGTAGAGAACAAAGAAAAGGCAGAAGTCCCATTTAATCCAACCATTAACAAGGTCAACGAAGTGCTTGCGTCTCTCAAGGCGCTTTGCAAGGTCAGCGACGATGTAGATATGCCCGCTTGGTTGAACGAGAAGACCAACCTTCCGAAGGCAAATGAGCTGCTGCCCGTTTCTAATGGCCTGCTTAGGCTCCTGACCGGCGAGCTGTTTAACGCAACGCCCTCCTTCTTCAACGCCGCTGCTTCCAGTGTTGAGTATTCCGCCGCTGCTGGCGAGCCTGTCGAATGGCTGAAATTCCTTGCTTCAATATGGGGGGATGACCAACAGTCAATCGAGACCCTGCAAGAGTACCTTGGATATCTAGTTTCCGGTTCGACCGCTCTGCAAAAAGGGCTGATGATTATCGGCCCAAAGCGTTCAGGCAAAGGCACAATTCAGCAAGTAATAGAATGGCTCGTCGGCAAGGTGGCCATTGCCAATCCAACGCTTTCCGGTTTGACAGATGATTTTGGCCTCTCGCCGCTCATTGGCAGGACCGTTGCTATCATAACTGACGCCCGCCTTAGTGGCCGTGCCGACCTCTCTTCCATCGCTGAGCGTATCCTTGCGATTACTGGTGAGGATAGTATGACGATCAACCGCAAGGGAAAGGACTATTGGACCGGGCGTTTACAGGTTCGTTTCGTTATAATGTCAAATGAAATCCCACGCTTGACGGACGCTTCAGGCGCACTGGTTTCACGCATGATCATGCTGAATATGACGAAATCGTTTTACGGTCGGGAAGACCTGACGCTTAAAGGTCGTCTTGCTTTTGAACTGCCGGGCATTCTGAATTGGGCCATTGCTGGATACAAGCGCTTGATTGCTCGTGGCTTCTTCGTCACGCCGAAGTCGGCGCAAGATAGCATAAACGAAATGACGGAAATGAGTTCACCGATTAAGGCGTTTAGCACTGAATGCCTGAGGGCTTCCGGTCCCGCACGGCGTGAACTCCGCAGTGAAGTTTTCAATATGTGGAAAGAGTGGTGTTTGGAGAATGGCGAATTCGCCGGTTCTGCCGCAGCATTCACGACAAAGCTTCGAAGTGTGTTCCCGAATCTTGGCAGCGTTCAACTAACCGGGGGGAAACGTTGCTATGTCGGGGTCGAAGTTATCCGTGATCCTGCGTTTTAGCCTTACAAAACCTGACATAAATAATCTCGTCTCAATGTGGGATTGTTCGCTGCGACTTCCGAGCCGAGTACCAATCGATCACTGCGATTTGCCGGCAAAGCTCGTTAGGGCGCATCCCCTGTGTTCCTGCTAATGTTTGTTAATACTCCGCGCGGCTGACAAACGTTCGCTCGTGGTGCTCTCTACCCGCATCAGGCGGGATAAAGTACCCGACGCCACGAAAAACTCGCCGCGAGATCATGCCCGCTGTCGCGCCCTGTCTCCTAACGTCCGAAACGACGGCGATATTTGACCGGCGATAGCACCTAGGCAGATGACAAATGCACCCGCGCATCATTTGCCGGTAACCGGATCGATAGGCTTAATGGAAATGACCGGCAAGATGGAAAACGACGCTCACAGCTGCACCGGTGTTCTTTTGATCCACCTCGTCCACCGATCACTGCGATGGAAACCAACATCAGGCCACACCTTGGCAACACATGATTTTGAAAAATGTCTTTAGGTAAGCCATTGGTATCTAATTGAAATAGCACCACCAACAGCTGGTAACATCTCCTTTAGTCAGTCAATTTAAAAAAAACGAATTACTTGATAATCGTCAGAAGATTTCCTGGGTCGCAGACACAATGGGGAAAACAGGTGTGACTAGCCGTTGTTCGAAAAAATATGCATAGCAGTGGCGGCTGCTGCGTTAGTCGTTGCGCCGATCACAACGCCGCACAAACACGCCGGTTTGATCCTGCAGCGGCCGTAAAGAGAGTGAAGCCAAACGTTCGACCCCAATGGTTACCCTTCGCGTTACCCCTGATAGCTGATCTATACGCGAAGCACCTGTCTTCTGCGTCGTTCACGTCATTATGTAAGACGAAAATTAAACTCCGACATCATGTTACCAGGTATCTAGGCATGCATCGGTAGAGCTGCAGGTGAGTTGTCAAACAGTCTGTTGCCGCTGCCACACTCGGTTACAAGGGTGCTGAACCTACATCCTCGTTCCGATGTGGCTACCACGCTTTGTTGTCCTGATATTCTTCCATATCAGCTATTTCAGCGGCTGTTGGGGCGCGGTAAATGATTCTGCCCTCAGCGGTCCTGCGGCGCATTTTATTACCGTACCAATGCCAAGAAAGAGAGATAGGGAAGAAATATCGATAGAGACGAAGAAGCATATGAAGATCCTAAACAATCGCGCCAATCATCGATGCGTCGATGAATCGAGTTTCGGCATGCAGATAATGGAATGCCCGAATTCGCGCTGCGTGAGCTTACCGTGTTCTCGAAAAAATCAAGTATTCGTTCCTAAGAGTAAGGGAGGTTGAGCAGCGCTCGGAGATGGGTTTTTGATCGTCGATAGTCCTTTGCCAAGGCTGATTTCATCGCTGATCTCAAAATTCTCAATGCCGCATTGGGAAGAGATATCTTTGAGTATTGGAGGCAAAATCGTATCTGATTGCGATACATATAATAATCGGAAAATACGGAAGACTCTCCTTCATCCTTAGTTCCGATTGACGCGCCAACCTTATGATAAACGATTGATTTCTCCGCGTATCCTAGCTTGAACATCCCCTTCGCTCGATAACACCATTCTAATTCCTCCCAATAAAGAAAATAATCTTCGCGCATGGGACCTATTTTTTCGTAGAAAGCTTTGCTGATGAACATCGAAGCGCCGTTAACGTAGCTCAGTTGCTTCTCCACGCTGTGGGCGTCAACCTCCTCGGCGCGAGCGTGAAATGCCCCAAGCGCCACACTGTAGCCCTTGAGGGGCAAAAATTTCGAACCTCCCCAAGTCTGAACAGTGTCACGCTTTGCGTTGTACACAAGTGTCGACCCACATATGCCAATTTCAGGGTCGGCATCCATTCGCTTTAGGAGCCATGTTAGAGAGTCCGGCTCGACCTCGGTGTCATTATTGAGAACCCAAAAATACTCGCTGTCATTGCACCAAGCTTGCAGCAGGCCAATGTTATTGCCGAAAGCGAAGCCGCCATTGCGGCGATTTTGGATGAACGTTACGCTATTGACTGCTTTTATTCGGCCTACGAGCATGGGATCGGGATCCCAAGTGAAGTGAAATAGGTCGCGGACCGTAAATCCAGTCAATCCCAGCGTTTCGCGCTTGCGGTTTGCTGTCTCAAGATTCCGATCGACCCACTCTCTGAGTTGTGCAACTGAGTCATCTGTAGAGGCGTTGTCGCAAACATAGATGTGCACGTCGTCGTTTTCGAGTGCAAATAAGCTTTCGATGCATGAAATAGTGTCGCGCCATCCATTCCAGTTCAATAAAACGATCGCGACCCTGCTCATCAAAAAACCACCGTTAATTCAAAATTGCTCACAGACGTAAGAAGCCTGGTTCTATCAGGATTGATAGGATGATGATGCTCAATATCACGGCAGCATAAAAAGAGAAGCATCGTGTGTATTGATCGTTAATTTCAGAAATAATGGTGAGTGTAGTTTATATCTCTTGCTCCGCTGTCTAATTCTACCGAGATTCCTTAGTATCAGTTACCCACTCTTCCGATAATCAGGCCAGGTAATTTGGGGTGCCATGGTTTTAATGCATGTCGCCGTACCGCGGCGGATCTTCATAGTAACAATCTACCACCAAAGCAGCCAACAGATGACTGCCGCAATGATTGTCGCCCATATAATTGTGACCCCCACTGCGTAGATTGCGAACAAGCGCGTCGTCATCGGATATACCTCAAAGCAATCAATTTGCATGGAATTTTGACGCTGGGAAATCGGCTTGTCTCCAGCTGGTTGTGCGAATTTAGGGGATGTCGGCTCGCATCACATCTTATTTAATTCGTAAAAAGCAAGGATAAGCGGTAGTATTGGCAGGCTTGATTATGGCCCCATCTTGTTCCAAGACGCTTCTACCTCTTCCTCCTTTGTGCATTCCCGGTATTCAAACTTTCCATTGCGCCAGCGGCGCATGCGAAAAGTGGTTGGTCTCTCCGGCCGATCGTCATCTATCGCTTGCCAATGAGATTCAAAGACTTGCCGATAGATATCTATGATCGTGAAGAAAACCTCAGCCGGGGACGGTATGCGAAATGTCATGGTTTGCCCATTAGTTCAGTTGTGCTCTGCTGGGTGGTTGTATCCAAACATTCCATAATGCGAAGTTGCTATGCATTTACGGCGTCATTCTCATCGCGATCAGATCCTGCTTTTCATCTTCGGTGGCTCTGCGAAATTGTTTCTCACCATTAATTATTCTGTAAGCCACGAAGCCTGCCGTCCATTCTCCATCTACAAGTTCTACCGGATTTCTTACAAAATCCGTTTTCCACTCTTCTCGCGGACCATCTGACCACAAGCTAATGATGTCTCTGATGCCGAAGATTAATTTGCGTGTTCTATTTAGCACGATTTGATCACCACAAATTTCGCATTTTGACACTGGGATGCGCGTGTTTCCTACAAGCAATAATTATCTTGAAGCTTGAGCAACACCTTGTCTAGCATTGGGGCGTATATTTTGGATGTGTTCTATTCACCTGGTTTCGGCAGGCTGACGTCGGAGTTCTTCCACGCATATCAGGTACGTGAATTTCCGCGACGTTCGTCTCGACATAATTTGAGGAGTTTACTTCGGAAATTCGTGGGGTAACTCACCGCGCGATAACACCTCTCCAGCGAGTTTGTTTCCTGAAGGCTTTCTTTTTCTTAGCGCTATAATGCGGCTACCCATGCCTACTCCAAATATAAGTGCCGTTAACGTTGCGCCGCCAGGAGCTGACATGGCGAGTGGAGAGATTCCACCGTAAGCGGTCATCATGCTGCCGCTGAGCAGTAGGGGCCATCCATATTTTTCCTCTAGCAAATGGATTGGCTCAGAGCACCTCCATATGCAGTAAATGAAAAGGATCAAACCAAAGAGGCCGAGATCAAACCATGCGCCGAGCGCTCCCAAATCGCTGGGAAATATATCTTGCTCGCCTAGGAACGGCTTCGCGAACTTCGTGTCGGGTGGCACGCCGAAACCACTTAATGGCTCATTAAATATCTCCCGCCGAACCACGACGTATTCATAGGCGCGATAAGATCCGGATGCGTCTGTAGCAAAGACACCGAACGGATTGAATGATGACCAGAGCAGCCCCGAGAAAATGTATGCCGTCACGACTACAAAAATCCCTCGCGAAAAATGTGACACTACCCACGCCCGCACATTTATGAAATATAGAATGGAAAGGCAGAATATTATCAACATAAATACACGAGACAAAGATAGCGAAATTGCCATTGTACATGCCGTAAGAAAAAATAAATTCTTTAAGCGGCGTCTTTTTTTAAATTGAGCGAGCCAATAGAAGTACGCAATGCTTGCAGTCGATAGATAAAGGAAAACGCGTGTTCCGCGGTCGTCGAAGTCAGACGTTATCGCGGATAATATTCCGTAAGGAAGTGTTCCGCTCATCTGCCCAAGAGAGAGAATTATATATAGACCACAGTAGCTGGTTGAGAAAAAAACCACGCGATCCAAGAGGTAGGTCCTGTGACCCGAGATCGTCCAAGCATAGAAAGGGATAAGCGCTAAAACCCACATGAATTGGAAAAATACATTAAACTGAAAAGGTATCATCGCGCGGTCTGAGAAAACGGTTATCTGATAAATAATCAAGGCCATAAATATCGCGCCGAATAGGACCGGGAAGAGACTGGCGCGGATCAGCGTGTAGAACGTGTAGATCAATATAATTAAGGCGGCGGAACCAAGAAGCGCGGGCTGCATGAAATCGCCAACGGTACGATAGATCCTGGACGAATAGACGATATCAATCAGCAGCAAGACGTTAATGAGTAACCGATGAATGGCAAACTCCATCTCCTGTAATGGGTCGCCGAGCCTCTTTGCCTTCCCTGATCTCATGCCGTTCAATTATCTCTTAGGGTGCCATGTGAAGTTGAGGCGTTGTCATAGGTCTCGTTTCCCGTGTCGATGTGGTTCTGCCGGCATATATCGATCGGTTCGCTATATCATTAGTGCGAAAAAATGCACACATGCTTGCATTCGGTTAAGCCGGAGTGATTTTCTGAAGTAACTAGGGTGAATAATCAAGAATTCTATTTTATGCGTGAAAATGTAGTCGTAGACTCGTGGGCCAGTTTCGTTTTGAGGATTAATCAAGAATTTATTATTGGCTTTTTTTCGGGATTTCTCCTGCTATAGAGGCCGTGACTTAAGGGCGGGTGATATGACATCAATACAACGTACAAGCCAGTCTTCCTTGCCGCTCGAGCACTGGTCATCACGTGCGGGGATCGTGCCATCTCTGGATGGCGTCAGAGCTTGTAGTATTATATTAGTGATACTTGGGCATATGCTGCTTCCTGCTTCTTTAGTGGGGATTAGTGCATTCGGTTTGAAGACTTTTTTCTTTATTAGTGGTTTTTTGATTACGAGACTTCTACTCGCTGAATACAGATATTCAAATAATGTGAGTCTTTCTGCATTCTATGGAAGGCGATTTATTCGCCTCTACCCTGTCTTGATAACCTATGTAGCCGTCGTGTGGTTGGTGGCGATTGTCCGGCAGCAACATGTTGATATCATTGACCCTTTGGCGGTGTTCTTTTATTTTGTTAATTACTTGGCTGTATTTACAGACGGGGGAGGGCATACGCTCCCGATCGGACTGTTTTGGTCTCTGTCGGTGGAAGAGCACTTCTATCTAGTCGCTCCCATAGTAATATTCTTCCTTCGGGGAGATGCTAGAAAAATACTTATTTTTGCTGTGGCCGTTTGTGTCTTTTCGCTATTTCTCAGGCTTTTGTATGTCGAGCTTTGGCCCGGGATTGAGGGCACACTTCATATATATTGGCGTTCGGAAACTCGCTTCGATAGTATCGCTTACGGCATGATTTTAGCATGTTGCGCCGATATCAAAGCGGGGCGCAGGCTCATTCAATTTATTAGCGGGCGGTTCGCTGTCGCAGCCGCCGCTTTCGTTTTGTTGGGATCCTTTGCTATCCGCGATGACTACTTTCAGATGACTTGGCGTTTTTCAATTCAAGGACTCGCACTCATTCCGTTGATATCGGCTGTCATTTTTGCCCGAACCATACCGATTGCTAACTACTTGTTAAATTCAACGCTAATGGTCTGGATTGGTGTCCTTAGTTATTCCCTTTACGTCTGGCACGGCGGCGTGATGTACCTCTTTTCTTCATTTATTCATTCCCTTCCTACGTATTCGCAAAGTTCTGCCGAGCTGATTATGACTATCGCTCTTGCCTTATGCTCGTACTTCATCGTCGAGCGGCCGGCCAACAAGGTCCGATCGCGGTTCAAGCGTCTTTCAGCCTCGCGTCACTCTTCCGTTGTTGTTGAGCAATCGACGTAGGTGTATAATGATTGTACTTTTGCACTATCTGAGAGCGGTTGCTGCCCTGCTCGTCGTCTACGGTCATCTTGGTGGATTTGAATATTTTCACGCCTTGGGCAAGGTTGATCTGAACGGTATCGGATCTGCAATTTTCTTCGTTATCAGCGGCTTTCTTTTGTGGGGGACTTCGAACCCCAAGCCAATAGTTAAATTTCTCGCCGTGCGGTTTCTTAGATTGGTCCCGCTCTATTGGCTTTACACATCCGTGCTCGTCTGCCTGGCAATTGTTGCTCCGTCGCTGACTCCTAGAATCTCTCTCTCCCCAGAGCACATTGTATACAGCTATCTATTTATCCCCTATCTCAATGACTTTAACCAAATAAATCCATTGCTCTTGCAAGCTTGGACATTAAATTATGAGATTTATTTCAGTTTTATTTTCGCGATTTCTTTGATGGTTGATGGGCCTAGGTTGAGGCTTGCGCTGCTTACGATGTTCATCGTGTTATCCTTTACCATCGGATTGATTGCGCCGTCAGAAAGTGCTGTTATCAAATTCTATACAGGTTCAATGTTGTTGTGCTTCCTGTTTGGGATTTGGGCTAGAATAACTTACAGAAAAATTGCTC
The DNA here is from genome assembly GCF_014201355.1 of Aliirhizobium wenxiniae. Classification (GTDB taxonomy): domain Bacteria; phylum Pseudomonadota; class Alphaproteobacteria; order Rhizobiales; family Rhizobiaceae; genus Neorhizobium; species Neorhizobium wenxiniae. The sequence goes on along the minus strand of NZ_JACHEG010000001.1, from coordinate 882,392 downwards.
ATTCACTGACAGTCGGCTCCCTTTCTGCGGTGCTCGGGGGGGGAGGATTGATCGCTGCTGGTTTGTTTCTCCCGGCTCTCGAACCGCGTGGTCTCATCTACGGTGTGCCTTCGGCCGTCTTGTTGGTTGGACTCTCAATCTTGAGTAATCGGATCTCAAAGGCAGACGGCCTACTCAAGTCCGTTGCGGATTGCACATACACTCTGTTTCTGTCGCATCCGTTTGTCCTCGCTGGCGTAGCTATGGGCTTTAGAGTGGTTGATCGCGCACTTTTTCCGGTAAATGGCATTGTTGGGGCGTTGAGTTTTGGGATTGTGGGCATCGTTGCGTCTATCTTGTTTGCGCTGGTGGCGCACAGGGTGATTGAACAGCCCATCAACCGGGTCTCAAATATGATTAGATTGTCCCTTTGGCCATCTTCACCTCGAGTCTCACCCAGAACTGCTTAGGATCAGATTGTGTCTTTAGGGTCGGGAGCAAAACGCAGCATGCATTCTCCGAAAGGATCGCTGCCGTTCATCCATAAGCCATTGCTGCACGCTTTTTTCGTTTCCGATCTATTTTTCACGTCTAGGATTTACAGGATCGTCAATTTCGATGCGATCCAATCTCTGCTGCTCGCTTCGATCGCGGCTATAATATTGTCCTACACAATTATAGCGCTCGTGACTCTGAGGCTTGGTGTAATAGTTGCGGCGGCCTCGATGTTGCTTCTGATTTTTGGTCAGATCTATAATTTTTCCGCCCATTCCCGCGTGGCGGTGAATTTTAACTCAGCATTCCAGTATGTTAATCTTTGTGCTTGTATAATATTCTATTTGGCGAGCCTGCACGGGCATAGGGAGTATGTTCTAAAGATTTTGTTTAGATACGCGACAATTTATTCGCTGCTGTATTTCTTTTTGGCTTTTTTTTATGTGAGCGGAGCAGTTCCAAGATATCTGTTCGGAAACATGGTCCTTACTGATATTGAGCGTGGAGAACGCCTTTTTATGTACGGCGGTGCCGCAACACTGGCCTATTTCTACTGGCTGTTTCGCGCCAAGACGATCGGTGGGGTGATCAATAGCCTTATGGCTCTGATACTTCTTGCGTCGATTTTGATGAGTTTATCACGCGTATTCATAGTCATGGTTTTGCTGGTCACCATGCTATTTTTGATATTCAGTAGGGATCTTATAATAATTAGGCGGATCTGTTTGCTGCTTTTGGCGGCGGCGATCTTGTTTAATTTCTATGGTTTCATAGATGGAAGCTGGAACCCCTACGCTGTTTTTCGAAGTGATTCATCCGGTCGTTTCAGGATGATGGAGTATGAGGTTGCTCGAGATTTCATCGAACGTAATCCGATTTTTGGAGCTGGTATTCCGGCTAGCGCCGAAAGGGCATGGATACTGCTAGGCCAAGACTACTTTGCGGCGAGCGATCTCGGTGTGATTGGGGTGATGCTGGATTGGGGCCTTGCCGGCATGGTATTGCTGATTTTTGCTAGTCACATAGTCAGCCAACCGGTTGGCTACGCTCGAGCGGCCTATCGCGTGCCATTACTTCTTAGTGGGTGCGTTTTGGTTGCCTCATGTGTAATTTCTCCCCAGGTAATATCCTCAGGAGGAACCGTAACCTTTTCGATCATCTTCGGCTTTTGGTTGCATGAACAGGCAAATATAAAACATATCCCTGTCGATTTGAGGCGTTACCGGCGAGAGAAGATGAAGAGATTGGGTCGAACGGCGGCTGGCGCAAGCAGTCAAGGGCTATAAATCTCAGTGAGCCAATTATCATGTCGAGTGTTTTTGTCGTTTGGGAAAAAGGACTGCGCAGATAAAAATGCTGCTTGGGGGATTGAATTGTTTGGCGTCCATCTTGCGGCCGACTGCAAGCTGGTCGATTGATACGCTCGGCACCCGGCTTTCAATGTGCGAGTTGGTTTACGTTTCATCGCCGCCCGGATTCCTTGAACGAGGGGCGGGCCTCTGCACCCGAATGACACGTCAGATTGGTGGCACTAGCAGTGTTATCGAGCTAGCGACAAACAGATCGAAGCGCTAATTTTCGCTGTAAGACTGAAGAGCTTTGGCGGTGTTGGGTGCTGTTTCCTCACCTTTGAGATGAACAGCTTTCGCAGAGCTGACGACCTTGCTGTGTGGGAAATTTCATGCTGATTATCGACAGACGGCGATTTTTCACTTCTATCTTAGCTACTTTACTTGCGTCCAAGGCCCGAGCCGAAGATCCTCCGGTTGCTTATTTCGGTAACATTGCAACCAGATGCAGACACAATAACAGTCACTCTGCGGCCGCCTCAAAAAAATGGGTTGCCTCTACATCCTATCACGCTATCCGCGATAACGCCCGCTCAGGTGTCCAGTTGATGTTTGGTAACTTCAGCAATGACGTTCTTAACACTGAGGCTGCGTGGGGAGCGGGGACTATCAAGGCGTCTATTCGGCGGCTCAGGGACGGTGCGGAGTCTGTCAACGCGGAAGGAGAAACGATTCTCCCCAATGGAAATAAGTATCTGCACTTCCCGACTGTAGATATACGTGACGGCGACGAGGTGCTTGTAAATATCCTGCAAAAAAATGATAACGGTCCTGTTTATACACAGTTTCAGAGCGACTATTGCGCCCATCCCCTTGATGGCTACCTGAGTGGCACAGGCACTCCTTTCGATCCTACACAAGGCACATCCGCGCCAGCGAATGTTATTACCGTGTTTCCCCGCGCCGTCCTGGCCATGACGTGTAAGCCAAGCGTTCTTTTTGTCGGGTCTAGCAGTATCGAAGGTGGTCAAGAAGGCCGCACCGATTACAGCGGCGATACTGGATTAGGGCCACGGAGCGTTGGTCGGCTCATGGGATACACAAGCATTGCGAACGCAGGCTCATTGCTGGGGCATCTAATGGCTGCATCGAGAAAGTACCGTGACGAGATCTTGCCGCATGTTTCTCACGTTTGGCAGGGGTATGGTACCAATGATTTGGCGACTGGTGATACCCCGGCCCAGATGGCTTTACGCGACACCGATTATGCGGCAGCATGCCGGCTAGTCAATCCATCGTTAAGTATGATCAAGCCGACACTGCAGCCATATAACACCTCAACCGATGGCTGGGCAACGCTCGCCAACCAGACCGGTTGGGAAGGCTCCGGTACGAATGGGAAGTTGCGTTTATACCTCAATCTAATACGGTCAGGTCTTGCCGGATATGATGTTATTATGGAAATGGCTGATATTATTGACCCGTTCCGCATTGGTAAGTTCATAGTTACACGAAACTCTAATGACGCGATGCGATCGACGGTTTGCACATTTTCTGGTAGCCAAATTGGTACAACTCTCACGGTCTTGTCTGTCGTCAATGGCTCATTGTCTATCGGTGACCCTGTGATCAGTCAGCTCTCTGGCCCTTACGGCGCGGACAACCTTGAGCCGAGTTCAGTCGTCTTGGATCAGCTTACTGGTGTCGCTGGAGGCATCGGTACGTATCGACTCAACAAGGCAAAGACAGTCTCCACTCGCACGATGTACGTCGGAGGTTTTGCGACGGCAGACGGGCTTCATGTGACCGCAGCGGTTTCCGAGATGGTGCGTGATCGATTGAACATTGCCGCCATAAATCGGTGAGCGATTGACAGTCGGCGAAGCAGTGTTGTCGTGGCCGCATCAAATATTCCTCCTGCCCGCTTATGGAGAAGACTTTCGTCTGGCTGTGCTTAGATCCTAATGATCTTTCATCAGTTGAATTGCGAAGTCGGATCGATTGGCGGAAACGTTAGGCTTTCGCGTTGAAAAGCGTTTGTGCCCGCCTGCGGCGATGGATCTGGCGCCGTGATGCCGAATACTGACCGACCCTGTGTGTCACTGCTGACCGCGCCGAAGCCGCAAGGAGAGAATGCGACAAGATGCACAACCGTCGATAACTCGCGGGGGCAAATCGGCGCGATGATTGAAACTTCGAAATCTGTTTGGAGAGAAATCGCCCGCCTAGCTAGCGGGCCTTTCTTTTCCATTTTGGCATTCCTATTTCTGCGTGACGTTACCCTGTTCGGTCGGGGTAAAACTCGGGGTAATATTTTGTGTGGATATAGGCGGGGCGCGATGATACCAAATGGCGCAAGTGATTTTGGTTTTGTTGCGGAATGTGCAATGAAACAAACAACTTAACGGAAGATATGGGGCAAGGTGGCGCGAAAAGAAAAGTTCGGGTACATCTTGTCCGATGTTCTGAATCCCATGCAGGAGACACTGACTGTGCTGAACGACGAAGACGACAACGACGACAAGACCAAGGAATTGCCGCTCGGCAAGGAAACAGAGGCGAATCTTTTCAAGTCGCGCTCGATCTTCATCTACGGTCCGATTACCCAGGAACTGGCGCAAAAGGTCAACACGCAGCTCGTCGCGCTTTCGGCGGCAAGTGATGATGATATCCGCATCTATGTGAATTCTCCCGGCGGCCATGTCGAATCGGGCGATTCCATTCATGACATGATCAAGTTCATCAAGCCGAAGGTCTGGATGATCGGAACGGGTTGGGTGGCTTCCGCAGGCGCGCTGATCTATGCAGCAGCTCCCAAAGAACGTCGCATTTCTCTGCCGAACACGCGTTTCCTTATCCATCAACCGTCCGGTGGTACGCGCGGCATGGCATCCGATATCGAGATCCAGGCACGCGAAATCGTCAAGATGAACGAGCGCCTGATCAAGATTTTCGCCAAGGCCACCGGCCAGACGGAAGAGAAGATCGCCAAGGATATCGATCGCGACTACTGGCTCTCGGCAGAGGAAGCCGTTTCCTACGGTCTGGTATCGAAGATCGTGACGTCGCAGAGCGAAATCTGAGATAGCGCTTCGGATTATTGAAACTTAGAGCCCCGCCAGCTTGCCGCTGGCGGGGCTTTTCTGTTCAAGGTTTGCAATCTTTCATCTTGCAAGGCTGGAACCGGAGGGCGCCTAAATGGCTTGCTTGTACTGTTACCCGTCGGCACGTTGCCGCGTTTGCCAGTTTTCGACGAAGGTTATGAACTCTGCAGCGGCAAGAGGCTTGGAGAAAGCGTAACCCTGCAAGACGTGGCAGCCGAGGCCGCGCAGGATATCGATATGTTTGCCGGTTTCCACGCCCTCGGCAACGATCTCGATATCCTGCGACCGCCCGATTTCGATGATCGAGGCGACAAGTCTGCGCTGGGATGCAGAAGCCTCGATTGGCGAGATCAATTTGCGGTCTATCTTCAATCGCTTCGGCCCCAGCTCGATCAAGCTGACGATCGAGGCATGACCGGTGCCAAAATCATCGATCTCGATGTCGATGCCGAGCGACTTCAGCCGGGTGATCGCCGTACGCAGGTCTTCATCGTGGTCATCGAATGAGATGGATTCCAGAAGCTCGAAAGACAGGCTGCCCGGAGAAAACTGCAGGTCTGCCAGCCGGTCGAACATGCGTCCGTCCTTTAGTCTCTGCGCCGATATGTTGACCGAAAGATGCGGCACATCCAGACCGAGTGCCTTCCAGCGAACGGACTGGAAAAGTGCCTTTTCCAGAATAACCGCGTCAAGATCGGCTGCGCGATTCAGGCTTTCGGCAATATCGAGAAAGCGATCAGGTGCAAGAGTGCCGCGCTGCGGGTGCTGCCATCGCGCGAGTGCCTCGACGCCGACGATCTGCAACGTCCGTGCATCGAACTGGGGTTGGAAATAAGGGACGATCTGATCGTGCTCCAGTGCCGTCAGGAACTCGTCCGACATCGTTTTACGAAGCACCGCAGCCATACGCAGTTCGTCGGAAAAGATCTCGAAGCGGTTGCGCCCGCGTTTCTTGGCTTCGTAGAGCGCAATGTCCGCATTGATGAGAAGTTCGCGAGGCTCCTCCATCGATGCCGTCTGGCAGGATATTCCTGCGCTGCAGCCGATACGGCACTTGTGGCCGCCGATTTCTATCGGCCGGGCAAGTGACCTGACGATTGCCTGCGCAAGTTCGCGCGAGCGACGTTCGACGCAAGGGCCGCTGGTGGCGATGACGAATTCGTCACCGCCTACGCGTGAGGCGAATTCATCCGGTGTGAGAAGGTCGAGGAGACGTGCGGTTGTCTGCCTCAACACCTCGTCGCCAGCGGCGTGGCCGAACGTGTCGTTGACTTCCTTGAAACGGTCGAGGTCCACGTGGATGAAGGCCAATCGATGGCTCGTTTCCGCCTTGCCGCTACCCGCTTCCATGAATTGGTCCAGAAAACGCCGGTTGGGGAGGCCGGTCAGGGCATCATGGAGAGATTGATGTTCAAGCGTCCGCCGCGTTGCTCTGAGCTGGGTATTTTGTTCTTCTGCCCGAGAACGCGCCTCGCGCAATTCTGCTTGCAGCAGCATATCCTTGGTCACATCCCAATTCGCGCCAACGATCCGCATTTCGCGGCCTGCCGTGCTGTAGACCCTGCCATTTGCACGGATGTATCTTATCTCTCCGTTCGGAGACACGATGCGGAATTGAGTGATGTAAGGAACACCTTCAGCTATCGTCTGGAGCAGTTCTTCCTGTGCAGCTTGAATGTCGTCCGGGTGGATCGCTTTTTTCCAGTCCTCATAGAAAAATACGTCCCGATCCGGTGAGCCATAGTACATTTCGCGCATCCGACGATCCCAGATAAGCCTTCCGGATTCTGGATGGTATTCCCACACGCCAATGCCGGAGGAGTCGAGGGCAAGGCCGAGGCGATGTGAGACTTCCTCCAGTTCCTCCTCACGCTGCTGCAGTATGATGAGATTGCGATGCCGCTGCCTCATCAGCAAACCAGCCCATACCAGCGGCGCAATGATGCCGATGGCAACCATGGCGGCGTAGATCCGGGATATGAAGATTGCCGGTGGTTCCTGAAGCCATCCCCCCTTGGGGACCGCGGCAAGGTACCATGTGTCGTATCCGAGTTCGATGCGCGTACGCACCGCGTCCTCGACGAAGACCGCGGGATCGCCGACAAAGACATCCTTGGCGGAGGGTTGCGGGCGGCGCGCTATAGCGATGTTGAGGGTCTGTTGGTCGGAACTCATATTGCTGTCCCGATACAAGCGGTCGGCATCGATCACTGCCGAGACAACACCCCAGAAATGACCGTTTCCAATAGAAAATACCGGATAGCGTGCCAGCAGGCCGTGCCCGCCCTGCGTAAGCTTCACCGGACCTGCAATTGTGGTCTTGCGCCGCTTTATGGCTTCGAAAACAGAGCCGGACTGCTTCGGCTTGGCGTTATAGTCCTGCCCGATCAATTGCTTGTTTTCATCGAATGGATAAACGTTCTGCACCACGAGGTTTGGAGCCGCTACGACGTTTCGCAATTGCGACGGGACACTGAAGATACGTTCGGACAGGGCGCTGAATTGCGCTTGGGTCATATTTGGATTGGCGGCGATTGCGGCAACAAGCCCCTGAATGAGGTTTACGTTGCCGTGAATTTGTGTTTCCAGGCGAGAGGAAACCTGCGCAAGGCGCTCGGAGGCAACGAGTCTCTGTTCTGCCAGAAAGCGCTCATGCTCTTCGTTATCCGCTTGAACAAAGCCGATGGCGACCGCAGCAATGACAACGATTGCGGGAATAAAATAGCTCAACCCAAAAGCCTTCTGGATCGGCCGCATCGATTTGTCCGAATGAGAAAAGGTAGCCATCGAATATTCCGGTCTTATGATGGCAAAGAGTTGCAGACAAACTTTAATATTATGCGTTTCTAATCGTGGTTTGGCGTGAAATATGGTCACTTTACTGTAAGCCAAATATTGCTTCAGTAATTGTCTGCATCCATTCCGTGTTTTGTTTTTCGCTGCGCGCTACAGTTTATGGACTGGACCGTGCAAATCCAGAGGCGCATACTTTCCTGCCGGGAGGTTTGCGATGAAGGACGACGGATACAATCAGTTTTGCCCGATCGCCAAAGCCTGCGAACTTATCGAGCCGCGCTGGACATTGCTGCTGCTTTCCGAAATGTGGTCCGGCTCAACGCATTTCAACGAAATCCGCCGCGGCGTGCCCGGTATGTCGCCGACGCTGATGTCCAAGCGACTGAAGCAAATGGAGATGAACGGGCTATTGACCCGTTTCGCAAACGAGCGGACCGGCGAGATTACCTATATCACGACCAGGATTGCGGACGAACTTGGCCCCATCGTTAGAGAGCTTGGTCGCTGGGCACATCGGAATGTCGACGCCGACGTGACGCTCGAAAATCTCGATGCGCGGCTTTTGATGTGGAATATGCGCCGCAAGATCGATGCGGAAGCGCTGCCCAAGCGCAGGCGCAGCGTTATCGAGTTCAATTACCCTGAACTGCCTCGGGAGGAACGTCACTATTGGCTGGTCAACAAGCCGGGTCAGCCGATCGACCTTTGCCTGATCGATCCGGGTTACGACGTCGATCTCTATGTCACCGCCGAACTGAAGGCGATGACGGCGGCGTGGATGGGGCTTTCGGGCCTTAAGGCGGAGATTGAAGAGGGGCGAATTTCATTGATCGGCGACGCAGACATCGCCTCGCGGATTGATGACTGGATGGTGCGCAGTTCTTTTGCCACCTGCTGATCCGGTGCATTTTCTGTATCGGATCCGGTTCATTTTCTACACTGGAGCAACCGGCATAGACTGAAGCATCCTCCAATTGTTGCCCGCGTCATCGGGCTCTTCGACATGGGAGGAAAGACAATGCAGACAGCTAATCTGGACCTTGCGCATCCCGCCGCGCCAGCGGGAGCGGGAGCGGATTTCAACGCGGTCAAGGCGCGCCAGCAAGGTGCCTGGGCTTCAGGCAATTATGCGGTCGTCGGCACGACCTTACAGATCGTCGGCGAGAGGCTTTGCGAGGCGCTTGATCTGAGGGCCGGCGAAACGGTGCTGGATGTTGCTGCGGGAAACGGCAATGCGACGCTCGCAGCGGCACGGCGTTGGTGCATCGTCAGCTCGACCGATTACGTGCCGACGCTTCTGGAGCAGGGCAGGCGGCGTGCCGAAGCTGAGGGGCTCAGCGTCAATTTTCAGACGGCCGATGCCGAGGCGCTACCCTTTGCCGATAATCACTTCGATGTCGTGCTTTCCACGTTCGGGGTGATGTTCACGCCGAACCAGGAAAAAGCGGCTTCTGAATTGCTGAGGGTGTGCCGCAAGGGAGGGCGTATCGGTCTTGCCAACTGGACGCCGGACAGTTTCATAGGGCAGGTGTTCAAGACGATCGGCCGCCACGTGCCTCCTCCGGCAGGCCTGCGCCCACCATCGCTCTGGGGGACAACCGATCGATTGAACGAACTGTTTGGTTCTGCAGCAGGCGTTTCCGCAAGCCGGGAGACTTTCGTCTTCCGTTACCGTTCTCCAGGCCACTGGGTCGAGGTGTTCCGTACCTGGTACGGGCCGGTACACAAGGCTTTTGGCGCGTTGCCAACAGAGAAGCAGGCCATTCTGGAAAGAGACCTGCTTGACCTCATCGAAAGCTTCAATCGAGCTGAGGATGGGACGATGGTGGTACCCAGTGACTATCTCGAGGTCATCATAGCGAAGCGTTGATGACCGGCGGGCCGGCGTCTGCAAAACGAGGATGCAGACGTTTACGGCGCCGTGTGCCGATTATGGTGCACGGCGCCGGTCGGCTGTTCCAATTGGGCACAGGTGTTTCAATTCGATAAGAAACGGCTGCCTGGTTAGGCCGGACTTAACTCTGTAGCCCGTTTGTCCGGGAAAATGACGCGTTATTGAAAATCTGAGACGGTCAGGCTGTTAGGCTGTGGGTGGGAGGAACTTGGAGGATAGCCACTCAAACAGGAGCAGTTTCAATGACGAACTCCATTTCGAATGCGCTTGGTGTCGCACTTTATTACAGCGCTGGCTCGACTGCCTGGTTTTCCGCAACAGGCTCCGGACCGATCCAGTATGGGACCGCAGGCAATGACTCCATGTGGGGCGATAGTTCCGTCAACGTCACGATGACGGGTGGAACCGGTGACGACATCTACTATCTTTATTCCAGCATCAATCGTGCCGAAGAAAAGCCTGGCGAAGGTGTGGACACGATCGATACCTGGATGAGTTACACACTTCCTGAGAATTTCGAGAATCTTCGAGTAACCGGCGACAACCGTTATGCTTTCGGCAATTCCGCCGACAATATCATCCGAGGCGGATCGACCCGCCAGACGATCGATGGCGGGGCAGGAAACGATGTGCTGATCGGCGGCGGTGGCGCCGATACGTTCATCATCTCCAAGGGCAACGGGACCGATCTCATTACCGATTTCAGCGATGACGATACGATCCGGCTCGATGGTTACGGTGTGACATCCTTCGATCAGCTGATCAGCCAATCCTCCCAGCAGGGGACGGATCTCTGGCTCAATCTGGGGAATGGCGAAAGCGTCGTTCTGGCCAATACCACGGCGGACGATCTTAGCGCTGATCAGTTCGAGCTCAATCTCGATCGATCGAACCTGACGCTCACCTTCAACGACGACTTCAATTCGCTTTCCCTGTACGATGGTCAGGACGGAGTGTGGGAAGCGAAATACTGGTGGGCGCCCGAAAAGGGGGCTTCGCTGCATACCAATGGCGAGCAGCAATGGTACGTCAATCCTCTATACGGACCGACAGCGTCGGCAAATCCGTTTTCGGTGACGGACGGCGTTTTGACGATCCGGGCAGAACAGACGCCGGATGCGCTTTCCGGTGAGGTCGAGGGTTACGACTATACGTCCGGCATGCTGACGACCCATGCGTCCTTTGCGCAGACCTACGGCTATTTCGAAATCCGCGCGGACATGCCGGACGAGCAGGGGGCATGGCCCGCCTTCTGGCTGTTGCCCGAGGACGGTTCATGGCCGCCGGAACTGGACGTGATCGAAATGCGCGGACAGGACCCGAATACATTGATCCTTTCGGCTCATTCGAACGAAACCGGTAAGCAGACTTCGGTCATCAACAACGTTGCGGTGGCCGATACCGAAGGGTTTCACACCTACGGTCTGTTGTGGGACGAAGATCACATCACCTGGTATTTCGACGATGTGGCGGTGGCGCAGACGGATACTCCCGACGACATGCACGATCCGATGTACATGATCGTCAACCTGGCGATCGGCGGCATGGCGGGTACACCTTCGGATGGGCTGCCCGACGGGTCGGAAATGAACATCGACTATATCCGCGCCTATTCGCTCGATGACCTCGAGGCAACGAATGCCGCATCCACTGCACAGACCAGCGAGTGGCTTCTCTGATCGTGTTTGTCTCCGGCGAACGGTTTTGACGTGACGAGGCTTGCAAGGGACTGAGGATTTTGATCTGCAGGGATCAGATTTTCACCCCTTGCCAAGCCTTTCGGATACCCATGCTCAAGGACCTTTCTCCCTCGACGCTGACGATGGGGCTGCTGACAGCCTTTGTCGGTTTCGTCAGTTCCTTTGCCGTCATCATGCAGGGCCTTCAGGCGATGGGTGCATCGCCTGAAGAGATCGCCTCGGCGCTGCTTGCCGTCTGCATCGCGCAAAGCGTGCTTACGGTGTTCTTTTCGCTTCGCCACCGGATGCCGATCATGATGGCCTGGACCACGCCCGGCGGTGCGCTTCTGGCGGCGACCGGAGCTATCGAAGGCGGGTTTCCTGCGGCGGTCGGGGCCTTCGTGCTTTGCGGCGTGATGATCACGCTTTCCGGCCTGTTCCGGCCGCTCGGGCAGATGATTCGCAGGATCCCGGCGCCGATTGCCAATGCGATGCTGGCTGGCATTCTTCTCAGCCTCTGCCTTGCGCCGGTAAAGGCCGTCGCCTTCAATGCCGCGCTCGGGCTTCCGATCGTGCTGACTTGGATGGTCGTGGTCTCGCGCTGGCGGCTCTGGGCGGTGCCGGCGGCGCTCGGTGCCTTCGCGCTTGTGCTGGTCTTCGGCGTAAATCTGCCCGATGACGTGTTCGGCCAGATCGGTGCTGCGATCCATCCTAACCTGATCTGGGTGCCGCCGCTCTTTACCTGGCACGGGTTCATCTCGGTGGGGTTGCCGCTGTTCATCGTCACCATGGCCTCGCAGAATATTCCGGGCATCGCCATCCTGAAGGCGCACAATTACGAGCCGCCGCCGGGGCCGCTGTTTGCCTCGACGGGCATATTCTCGACCATCATCGCTTTCTTCGGCAGCGTGCCGGTGAACCTTGCGGCAATCACGGCGGCGATGTGCGCCAGCGAGGATGCGCATCCCGACCCGAAGCGGCGTTACTGGGCAGCCGTTATCGGCGGAGCGACCTATACGGTGCTCGGGCTGATCGCCGGGGGCATCATCGCCTTCGTCTCGATGGCACCACCGATTCTGTTGCAGGCGGTCGCGGGCCTCGGTTTGATCGGCGCATTTTCGAATGCTGCCTTTGCCGCATGGCGCGAGCCGGAGACCCGCGAAGCTGCTGCTATCACCTTCCTGGTTACCGCTTCGGGCGCCACATTTGCCGGGATTTCCGGGGCTTTCTGGGGGCTGGTGGCCGGTGCCGTGATGATCGGCCTTTCGAAGGTGATGAAGAAATCCGCCTGACCGGAGGCGTACCGGAAGCGCGAAAGCCGTTCTTGCCGGATGGCTGATGTATCGCTATACATCTCCCCATGACCATGACAGGCGCGATCATGTTTGACCGTTTTGCCGCCCGCAGCACCGCTGCCGGGGCGACGGTTTTCGCGCCTCTCTCGCTTCTTAGCCTCGACCTTACACTCGGTTGCCGGGTCCGTTGAGGAGCGCCCGGCGGCCGAAAAGCCTGCCGGCGTAAGTGCTCCTCGCATCAATCCCAAATAATGAAACCGGACCACAAGAGGTCCAAAGTCCGCAGTCGGATGGCCGTGAACGGCATCGAGCCAAAATGCTCCTGCGGATGCGAGTGAAGGACGAAGACATGGACAACAAGATTTCCGCATCGGCAAAAGGTATGCAGTCCGCAGGTGTGAAGTACCGCGCCTATCCGATCATCAACATTCCGGACCGCACATGGCCGTCGAAGGCGATCGAGAAGGCGCCGATCTGGTGTTCGGTCGATCTGCGCGACGGCAACCAGTCGCTGGTCAACCCGATGGGCCATGACCGCAAGGCGCGGATGTTCAAGCTGCTCCTGGACATGGGGTTCAAGGAAATCGAGATCGGTTTCCCGTCCGCATCGCAGACCGATTTCGATTTCGCCCGCTGGTGCGTGGAAGAGGGCGGCGTGCCGGAGGACGTGTCGCTGCAGGTGCTGGTGCAGTGCCGGCCGGAACTGATTACCCGCACCTTCGAATCGCTCGAAGGCGCGCACAAGCCGATCATCCATTTCTATAACTCGACGTCGGAGCTGCAGCGCCGCGTGGTGTTCGGCAAGGACGTGCACGGCATCAAGCAGATCGCCGTCGATGCGGCCAAGATGATCACCGACATGGCGGCGAAGGCCGGCGGCGGTTATCGTTTCGAATATTCGCCGGAAAGCTTTACCGGCACCGAGCTGGATGTGGCGCTGGAGATCTGCAACGCGGTGATCGAGGTGGTGAAGCCGACGGCCGACAACAAGCTGATCCTCAACCTGCCGTCGACCGTCGAAATGGCGACGCCGAACATCTATGCCGACCAGATCGAATGGATGTGCCGCAATATCGACAATCGCGAAAACGTCATCATCTCGGTACATCCGCATAACGACCGCGGTACAGGCATTGCAGCAACCGAACTGGCGCTGATGGCGGGTGCGGACCGCGTCGAGGGCACGCTGTTCGGCAATGGCGAGCGCACCGGCAATGTCGACGTCGTGACCTTGGCCTTGAACATGTTCACGCAAGGCATCGATCCCGAACTGGATTGCTCCGACATCGAGCGGATCAAGGAAGTCTACGAATATTCCAACGAGATGGTCATTCCTGAACGCCATCCTTACGTCGGAGAACTGGTCTATACCGCGTTTTCCGGATCGCACCAGGATGCGATCAACAAGGGGATGAAGGCGATCAAGGTTGCCAACCATCCGGTATGGGAAGTGCCCTACCTGCCGATCGACCCGCAGGATGTCGGCCGTTCCTACGAGGCGATCATTCGCATCAATTCGCAGTCGGGCAAGGGCGGCATCGCTTATATCCTGCAGCAGGACTATGGTCTGAACCTGCCGCGAAACCTGCAGGTGGAGTTCCGCGAGGACATTCAGCGGATCACCGACGAAGAAGGCAAGGAACTGTCTTCTAAGCGTATCCACGAGCGCTTCATGGAGCGTTATGTGGAGCAGTCCGGTGCGCGTCTGAAGTTCGTCGATCACCACACCTATCCGTCTGAGCCTCACCACAAGGGCGTGCGGGTCGTTGCGGCAGAGATTATCGACAATGGCGAGACGAAGCGCATCGAAGGCAAGGGAACCGGGCCGATCGACGGGTTCATCAATGCGCTGTCGATCTATCTCGGTATCGATCTGTCGGTGAACGATTATTCAGAGCACTCGCTGCAGCATGGCTCGAATGCTTCGGCTATCGCCTATGTCGAGATGCAGCATCCGGGCGGCAAGCTGTTCGGTGCCGGCGTCAACACGAATATCGTCACGGCTTCGCTCGATGCGATCGTTTCCGCAGCAAACCGGGTGTTGGAGGAGAGGGCGCGCTAAGCGTTCTCGGGTCTCGTAAACAAAAAAGCCGCTGCGGCTTCCCGCGGCGGCTTTTTTGTTGAGCTTAAATGGTCGTCAGATGAGGCCGGCAGCCTTTGCGGCGATCTCGTCGAGATCGGCGGCCGAAGACGGAGCGACGATCACATAGGTCGCAAGCGGGGTGCTCCAGGAGACGAGGCTGGTGTCGAGGCGGATGTCCTCAATCGGCTTGGCCGTTTCTGGCCGCGCTCTGGAGAAGGTCAAGGCCAGAATGTCGCCTTCATTGTCGCCGGTGGTGCGGCGATAGAAAAGTATGCCGGTTGGGGTGTTTTCAGCCGTGACCAGACGTGCGCCGACGAAGGCAAGCCCGCTATCGGTCAGGTCCGGAATGCGGAAGCCGACGCCGGTTCCGGTGGTCAGCCATTCGAGAATATCGGCTGGCCTGTCCGCGCCGATCTCCACCAGCCGGTTCTGCTGGCGGCTGTAGAGGCGGAAATGGGAAACGATATCGTCCAGCCAGTCGCGTTGCTGGAATGCCGGGCTTGCCAATGCTTGCGGCGCGCGAGTGCCATCCGGTCGAGCGCCGATCATGTAGCCCAGGCTGCCGCCAACCAAGAGCGTCAGGGCGCAGGCCGACAGAGCCTGCAGGCCCGAGGGACGAAAGGCTCTGTTGCGGCGGGTAGATCCCGGAAGCCGTACCGCCTTGCGGGGCAGGGGGGCGTTCTTGATGCTGCGGACGAGATCGAGCGGCACCGGCTCCTTGAGCATTTCTTCGAGAAGAAGTCGGCCGGTCTGGCTGCCGCGTTTCAAATCGTCGTGCAGCGCGCGGGCATGCGGATCGTTGACGAGCAGGGATTCGACATCTTGACGCTCCGTATCCGACACCTGGCTATCGACAAACGCCGAAAGACGACGTTCAATCGCCGATGGCTCTTTATTTGCCATAGTCATGCTCTCTTTTCCGCCAAACCAGGCGGTTGGGAGGCAAGTGCCAATCGTGCGGCACAGAGGCGGGATGAGACGAGTTCCGGCGTGACGCCGAGAATCGATGCTGCCTCAGAATAATCGAAACCTTCGACATCAACGAGAAGAAGCGTGCTTGCCAGACCCTCAGGCATGCCGAGGAACGCCTTGGTTTCACCGTCGCTAACGCCGGTTGCTTCGGCATTCTGCTTTGAGAGCGGTTCCTGGCGGTTGCGTTTACGAAGCTCGTCGCTCCAGCCGATCCGGATCTGATTGAACACCCAGCTTTCCAACCGGCATTCGCCTTTCCAGTGATGGCTTTTAAGAATGACGCGGGCAGAAACTTCGCGCAGGAGCGTGTCCGCTGCATTCGCATCTCCGGTCAGCGTCTGGGCGAACCGCCGCAGCCGCGGCAGCAAAGCCACAAGGTCACGACGGATGTCGGTTGAAACTGCTGGCGGATTCATCAGAGGAATATGGCCTTTTGCTCTCAGTAGAATGAATGCTTGATGGTACTAACTATGAATCGATTGTGACGATTCTGCAACAAGCATCTCTTAACCTTGCAGAACTCTTGCTGCTTCCTCCACCGAGAACTGTAATGGGGCCTCTCCATAGAAGAGCTTCGTCTCGTCGAGATGGATGCTGTCGCCGCTTTCGGTCAGCCCGTAACGCTCGCAACTGAGGTTCCATGCTCCCGGCTTGCCGGACAGGTTGAAGAGGTTGTAGGCGGCGCGGGGCTTGTGTCCGCCGGGACCTTGCGAGGCGGACGCGATGCCGACAACCGGTACCGGCCGGTCATGAGTCTTCAGCCAGTAGACGGTATTGAGATGGGTATGCCCATGCAGGATGAGTTCGGCCCCGCCGGTCGAAATGGCCGCGGCAAAGCGCCGGATGCCGATCATGCGTTTGTGCGAGGAGGCCGCTCCCTGAATTGGCGGGTGATGGATCAGGACGACGCGGAACAGGCCTTCCTCGCCGGCCTTTTTCAAAAGATTGACTGTCTCGCGGGCCTGTCTGGGGCTGAAAAAGCCAGACGCGGAGAACGGAGGCGTGGCGTTAGATGTCGAACAGCCAATGATCGCGAGCGGTCCCCGTTGGCGATAGGTCGGGAATATATGGTCGTTTTTCGGCCACTCGCCGGGATCGTCGTCACTTCTGATGAACGGATACCAGGCTGCGACCGACTTGTCGTGGGCGCCCGGCACATAGGCGTCGTGGTTTCCCGGAACGACGGTGGTATCTTCGGGATCTCCGATCGTATCCAGCCATTCTCTCGCCAGCCGGGTCTCGATCTTGGTCGCCAGATTGACCAGATCGCCGGTGATGATGAGCTGATCGGGATGGCGGGCCTTGAGATCGCTGAGCAAAAGATCGAGTGTATTGACGAACAGATGCTTGCGCCGGTTGCGGTGCCAATTGATGAAGCCGGTGATACGCTTGGACATGAGTTCCCGAATCGACAGTTTCGGAAGCGGTCCCAGATGAATGTCGGAAATATGGGCGAATTTGAACATGGCCCAGACATAACGCACGAAACGGAAATTCGTTATGAAATTTACGCGAGCGGAGCGGAGAGTTGATGGGCGCTACCGGCATAGCTGAAATAGGGACGTGGCGGACGCGTATCGTGGTCTGGCTGCTGCATCGATTTTTCCTTGTTTCCCGCGGGATGACGATGGGTGTTCGCGCAGCCTGCTTCAACGTTCGGGGCGAGGTTTTTCTGGTTCGCCACACCTATGTTCCGGGCTGGTATATGCCGGGCGGGGGCATGGAACATGGCGAAACGGCGCTGGATGCGCTGACCAAGGAATTGCACGAAGAAGGCAATCTGGTCATGACTGCCAAGCCCGAGCTTCTGCATGTCTATTACAACCGGAAGGCCAGCAAGCGCGATCATGTGCTGTTCTATCGCGTCACCGTCGAGCAGACGGCTCCGCGAATGCCTGATCGCGAAATTGCCGAGAGCGGGTTCTTTGCGCTGGATGCGCTGCCGAAAGACGTGACGGATGCGACGCTCAGGCGGCTGCGGGAGTTGAGCGGAGACGCCGAGCGCGGGGATTTCTGGTGACGGGTCTGATTATCCGCCGCCTCGGAGCAGTTGTCCGAGACGGCGGGTGATGATGTTGTGGGCTTGCGATCGGCGTCAGCTTTTAAGAGCCGTATTGCACAGGCTCCAATAACCGCCACCTTTCTGGATCCACTTGAGCTCACCGAGCGTGCCGTCGTCCTTGTTCTTGTGATAGGTGTCGACGCAGGTCTTGAGCCGGGCCTTGGCAGGCGTCTCGCTCGAATATTTCTTGTCGATAGCATTCGGGAAAACGACGCTCTTCGGAGCCTTGGTGGTTGCCTTTGCAGGCTCCTTCTCTGTCGTCGCCGCAACTTCCTTGTCGTCGGCGGCGTCTTCGGCGGCAGCGTCTGCGCCGCAGAACTTGGCGCGGTAGTCGTTCCATTTGACGTCCTTGGCGGAACCGTCAGCCTTGGCGGCCTGATACTTGGCGCTGCATTCCTTCATTGTGAGTGCGGACGCCGGGGTCACGAAAGCTGCAGAGGCGAGCAGGGCAAAAGATGCAAGAATGATGGTGCGATTGGTCAT
Organism: Aliirhizobium wenxiniae; assembly: GCF_014201355.1. Classification (GTDB taxonomy): domain Bacteria; phylum Pseudomonadota; class Alphaproteobacteria; order Rhizobiales; family Rhizobiaceae; genus Neorhizobium; species Neorhizobium wenxiniae. The sequence continues at coordinate 864,261 of NZ_JACHEG010000001.1, read as the reverse complement.
TGGGGCCTCCCCAGGTGCATAATTGCGATCGGGGACTATGAACCGGCCGTTTGCGTTGTCAATGAATCTCTAAATTAGTGAAATTCAATCCAGTTTTACTGCCCGACCCGTATCGACGGACGTCGGAAAGAGTGCATGAGCCTGTTGGCTCATACACTCTTTCCTCTCAAGGCGAATATCTTTGTCGCGGCCAGGCGACGGGTCGGTGATGTTGGTGAAGACTAGGGGGCGTTTCAGCCCCCAAGTCTCTCGCGGCCATGAGCAGTCTCGAGATCCAGTAATGGCCCGATGGGAACGATGCCGGTCGGATTGATGGTCTTATGGCTGCCGTAGTAGTGGCCTTTGATATGGACGAGATTGCAGGTCTCGGCGATGCCGGGATGCTGATAAAGATCTCTTAAGTACCCGGAAAGGTTGGGGTAATCGGAAATGCGACGGATGTTGCATTTGAAGTGGCCGACATAGACGGGATCAAACCGCAAAAGCGTGGTGAACAGGCGCCAGTCGGCTTCGGTAATCTTGTCGTCGAAAAGATAGCGGCTTGTTTCGAGGCGCTGATCCAGCGTGTCGAGTGTTTCGAACAGGGCAGTTACGGCTTCCTCGTAGGCTTCCTGTGTTGTGGCAAACCCCGCCTTGTAGACGCCGTTGTTGACCCGGTCGTAGACGACGGCGTTGAGTGCGTCGATTTCCTCGTGCAACTTGGCGGGATAGAAATCGAGGTCGGAGCCGGTCAGGTCATCGAAGGCGCTGCTCATCATGCGGATGATTTCGGCGCTTTCATTAGAGACGATGGTATTCTGCTGCTTGTCCCACAGAACTGGCACGGTCACGCGGCCCGAATAATGCGGATCGGCTTTCAGATAGACCTGATAGAGGTAATCGGAGCCAAAAAGATCGTCGCCGGTTGCGCCGTCGCGTTTTTTGAATTCCCAGCCGTTTTCCAGCATCAGGTAGTCGACGACGGACACAGAAATGAAGTCTTCGAGCTTCTTGAGCTTGCGGAAGATCAGCGTGCGGTGCGCCCAGGGACAGGCATAGGAGACATAGAGGTGGTAACGCCCGGCCTCAGCCTTGAAGCCGCCCTTGCCGGAGAGGCCGGCTGCGCCATCAGCTGTCACCCAGTTGCGAAACTGCGATTGCGAGCGCTCGAAACGTCCCTTGGTCGCCTTCGTATCGTACCATACATCCTGCCACTTGCCGTCGACGAGCCTGCCCATGGCGCTCTCCTTTGTCTGTTGCCGGATAGATACGGCAGGGGCTCAAGATTACGAGCCGTAATTTTTCGAACAGTGTGTTTTTGCATTGGACGGGTGAAAAAAATCCTGCTAGTTGGCTTTTCACATTTTTGTGGGATGATCAGTTTACATGACCGAAGCACGGGCACTGCGACGACGCTGAAGATCGACCAAGACGCCAGACGAGGCGTCATCGACTTCGCATGTCCTGTCCGCTCCTTATCTACGGCTTCGGTTCTCCCATGTCTTCATCTGCCTCTCTGCACCTTGTCGCCCGGAAATCTCTGGCAAAGCACGATCTCGTCTATCTGACGGAAGACGCGTCGCATGATGCGGCGATCGAGCTTATCAATGAGGAGGCTTTCGGGCCAGGCCGTCATGTGCGCGCCGCCGCGCGGATCCGTGAGCAGGGGCCGCATGACCGGTCGCTTTCCTTCATTTGCGCCGATGACGGCGAGACGATTGCTTCCGTTCGGATGACCCCGGTTCTGGCCGGGACGGTGAAGGGGCACATGCTCGGACCGCTTGCCGTGCGGCCGACACACAAGAACATGGGCATCGGCCGGGAGCTGGTGCGGATCGCGATCGAAGCGGCAAAGCGCAAGGGTTCCGAAGGCGTGATCCTGATCGGCGACCCGCCCTATTACATGCCGCTCGGTTTCGAGAAGGTGGCCTATGACGCGCTGGCGTTTCCGGGGCCGGTCGATCCGGCTCGGGTGCTTGTCGTCCCGCTTGCTGGCGATGTTCATCCGCGTCTCAAAGGCGACATCGGCTGGCGTAAATAACACAAATCAACTATGCCTCTCATGTTGCCGGCTAATAGGGGAGCCGGTGCCTCATAAAGAAGGCAGTGGGATGAGAGCAATTACGGTGGACGAGGCGCTCGACCGCGCCGGAGCTGGACGATATCAGCGAAGATTGATCGGGGTTTTCGGCCTTGTCTGGGCGGCCGATGCGATGCAGGTACTGGCTGTCGGTTTTACCGCGGCATCTATTGCCGCCAGCTTCGGGCTGACCATTCCCGAAGCGTTGCAAACAGGCACTCTCTTCTTTCTCGGCATGTTTCTCGGTGCGATGGGGTTTGGCAGGCTCGCGGACAAAATTGGTCGGCGTAATGTCCTGATCATCACCGTTTCCTGCGACGCGTTATTCGGCCTGCTTTCGGTTTTCGCACCCGATTTCACCATTCTCCTGATCCTCAGGTTCCTGACAGGGATTGCCGTCGGGGGCACGCTTCCGGTCGATTACGCGATGATGTCGGAATTCCTGCCGGCGAAAAATCGCGGGCGCTGGCTGGTGGCGCTGGAAGGGTTCTGGGCGATCGGTACTTTGATTGTCGCGCTGACGGCATGGGCCGCGAGCCTTGCGGGCATGGCAGATGCCTGGCGCCTGATCTTTGCCGTGACGGCTTTGCCGGCATTGATCGGGATCGGACTGCGCGTTCTCATCCCAGAATCGCCGATCTATCTTTTGCGCACGGGACGCAGCGACGAGGCTCGCGATGTCATGGATCGGATAATGACGGTCAATAATGGCCGCGGGCTTGCAGATGACGAGGAGCTTGTGCCTGCGCCTGCAGTGATGCGCGAAGGCATTTTCTCTCCGGCGCTGCGCCGAACCAGCACGATGATCCTTGCGATCTGGTTCCTTGTGTCCGTTTCCTATTACGGGATTTTCACCTGGATGCCGGCGAAGCTGGCAAGCGAAGGGTTCGGCTTCGTCCGTGGTTACGGTTTTCTGGTTCTGGTGGCGCTCGCACAGATTCCGGGTTACGCGCTGGCAGCTTACGGTGTCGAAAAATGGGGCCGCAAACCGACGCTGACGGGCTTCTGTATCCTGTCTGCGGCCGGTTGCCTGCTTTTCGTGCTCGGATCCGCCTCCGCCGTCATCGGGGCGTCGCTGCTGCTGATGAGCTTTGCGCTGCTCGGCACCTGGGGTGCGCTTTACGCCTATACGCCTGAACTCTTCCCGACACGCTCGCGCGCGACCGGCATGGGAGCGGCAGGCGCCATGGCGCGCCTCGGCGGACTGCTTGCGCCCTCGGCAATGGTTTATATGGTCAGCCACGGCTTCGGCTTGACGATCGGCATTTTCGCCGCTCTGCTCGCTCTAGCGGCTGTGGCGGCGCTGATGATCCGGGTCGAGACGCGCGACGTTTCGCTGTCGTGACAAATCAGAACCTTCTGGCGAGCCATGTCACGACATGGCCGCCGGAAAGGGCGTCGAGGTTGCCGATCTCGGTGTAGCCGAGTTTTCGGTAGAGGCCGAGCGCTGCCGGGTTCATCGTGTCGATATAGGCGCCGATACAGCCGCGCTTGCGCGCTTCATCTTCCGCCATGGTCAGCATGCGGGTCGCAAGGCCCTGGCCGCGCAAGTTTTCCGGGATGTAGAGCATCGAGACGTAAAGCCAGCCGCGGCCGGTATAGCCGACGATGCCGCCGCTGATTTCGCCATCGTCATCGTAAAGCGGGATTGTCAGTTCGCGGCGGTTACTTTCGCCGAAGGTGGCGATGTTGAAGGCGCGCAAGAGCTGCAGGATTGCGTCTTCCTCCAGCGGCGCTATGCCCTCGGTCACTTTCAATTCCATGCCGTATGCTCCTCCTCGAGCTTTTCCGCATTTCTTCGAAACGCGAAACAGCTCTCCCCGTTTTGTCTAACGCAATTCCGAACGCAAAACCGGCATCCACTTTTGCTGGAATTGCTTCAAAGAGGAGCGCATCGATAAACTAAAGGGTCTTTTTAAGGAAGGTGCGGGTGCGCTCGCCGACAAAGGCCGGCAGCTCTCCGAAAATCTCGTAGCCGTGGCGCTGATAAGCCTTGAGCGCCTGCGGATTGAACGTGTCGATCCATGCACCGCGGCAGCCGCGGCGGCGGGCTTCTGTTTCGGCCTGTTCAAGGAGCCTTGCGGCCATGCCCTGACCGCGCAGCTGTTCGGGAATGAACAGCAACTGGGTGAACAGCCAGCCCCACGATGTGTAGCCCGAAAGGCCGCCAATGGTCTTGCCCTCTTCATTCCTGATGAGAACGGCAAGAGGAATGCGGTCGGCGGGTCCGACATCATGTTCGTTATAGGATGTCAGGCTCCTGAGGATGGCATCGAGATCTTCTCCGGAAGGCGAGGCAGTGACGTCGATACGGGCCACAATCACCGTCCTTCACGCCACCACATAGCCGCGACTGCAAAGAGCAGTGCCGAGAGGCCGGCGAAACCGGCAAACAGCGGCAGGCTGTTGACGCCACGCAGAACGCTCTCGTCGGTCATACGGATCGACATGCGGTTGGGATTGCTGACGCGTATTTCGCCACGGACCGGCAGGATATCCGGCAGGGTGATGTTTTCGCCCGAGGCCACGCGGGTGACGAGACCATGGGTCTTTTCCGCGTAGGGTTTCAGCGTTTCCTCGGTCGAGATCATCGCCTTGAACTCTGGAGCATCCACCGCGCCGACATGGACGAGCGTCGAGAATTCACCATTCGACACCTGGAAGAGGCCGACCTCGTCCATGCGGCGTTCAAAGCGGTACTGTCCCGGTTCTGCCTGCGTCATGGCGATGGTCTCCGTGCGGCCGGAGGGGAAACGGACCGTTGCCGGGCCGGGATCGTCGCCGATCGTCTGGCGGGTTGCTTCAAGCGTGCGACCGGAGGAGCGGGCGGTGAGTGCCTCTTCCTCGAGTTCCGGTTCCTTCATCAGCCAATGGGCGATGCGTCGGTACAAAGCCACATGCGGGCCGCCGCCTTCAAAACCGCGCGCCCAGAGCCAGCCCTGATCGGAGAGCAGCATGGCGACGCGGCCCTGGCCCTGACGGTTGAGGACGAGAAGTGGGCGGTTGCCGTCGCCTTCCATCACCGTCTGGCCACGCGGCTGGTCGACATCGATGGTGCGGAACCAGCGGCCCCAGGCGGGCGGTGTCTGGCCGGAAGGATCAAGGCCTCGGGTGACCGGGTGTTTCTGGCCGACTTCGGAGAGATGCGGATAGAATGCAGCACTATGGACATCGCCGGTCGGGGAGGCGGGAAGCACCTGTTCAAGCGGGGTGAGCGCGATCGAATCCTCGCTCGCATGTTCGGGACCTGCCGCGATCAGCAGCGCGCCGCCGTTCTGCACATATTGCGAGATGTAGTCGTAATAGAGGATCGGCAGCACGCCACGATGCTTGTAGCGGTCGAAAATGATCAGATCGAAATCCTTGATCTTCTCAACGAAGAGTTCACGGGTCGGGAAGGCGATCAGCGACAGTTCGTTGATCGGCGTGCCATCCTGCTTTTCCGGCGGGCGCAGGATGGTGAAGTGGACGAGATCGACGGAGGCGTCGGACTTCAACAGGTTGCGCCAGGCGCGTTCGCCGGCATGCGGTTCACCGGAGACCAGCAGGACGCGCAGGTTCTGGCGGATGCCGTCGATGACATGGACGGCGCGGTTGTTGGCGGTCGTGACCTCACCCGGAAGCTCGTCGACGGAAAACTCCATGACGTTGTTGCCGGCACGAGGGACGGTGAAGGGGAAGGGCGTGTTCACGCCCGGCGAGGCGCGGAACGTGGCGATCTGGTCGCCGTTCATGCGCACGGTCACCTGGGCTGGGGTATTGGTGGCGCGGCCGTCATCAACGACGCGCAGTGTCAGTTCCTGTTCCTCGTTGACTATGCCGAAGCGCGGCGCGCGGACGACTTCCACACGTCGGTCGAATTCGTCCGGTTGTCCGGTGATCAGGCCGTGGACTGGGGCATTGAAGCCGAGTTCCTGATTGGTGCCCGGCAAGTCGTGGATCTGGCCATCGGTGACGAAGACGGCGGCACCAAGTCGGGCAGGGGGTACGTCGGATACGGCGGAGCGAAGGGCCGTGTAGAGGCGTGTCGAGGGCGTGTCGCTATCCGGGTCGTCGGCAACTTCGACGATGCGAGTCTCGATATTCGGGTAGCGGGAAAAACGGCCGCGAAGCTGGGCCAACGCCTCGTCTGTCTGGCGTTTGCGTTCATCCGTCTGCTGGCTCTGGGAGCGGTCGACGACGATCGGCACGATGGTCGAGAGTTGCTCGCGGTCTTCCTGCAGCAGCGTTGGGTTGGCCAGCGCCAGAAGCAGGAAGGCGAGCGCCAGCATGCGCAGGCTGGCACCTCGGACACGACGCCAGAAGGCAAGAGCGCAGAGCACGAGTGCGAGGATGCCGAGGCCGATCAGGACGAGCCATGGGAAGAAGGGCGAAAACTCAAGGGTCATCGATGCTCTTTCCTACTGGCCAAGCCGTTCGAGAAGGGCAGGGACATGGACCTGGTCGGCCTTGTAGTTGCCAGTCAGCATGTACATCATGATGTTGACACCGGCGCGGTAGGCATATTCACGCTGCATGTCGTCCGGCGGAACGGTCGGCAGGACCGGTGCGCCCTGCTGGTCTACGGCCCACGCACCGGCCAGATCGTTGCCGGTGATCATGATCGGCGAGACGCCGTCACCGCCAGATGAGACCTGATTGGCGCTGTTGCGCGCGTCCTGACGCGCCTCGACCCAAAGGGCGCTGCCATTGTAGCGGCCGGGGAAGTTCGTCAGCAGATAGAATGACCGCGCAAGGACGTGGTTTTCCGGCACGGGTTCAAGCGGTGGAATGTCGATATTGGCAAGGATCTGCTGCAGCCGTTCTCCATTCGGCGTGCTGCCGCCACCGCCAAGCGAGGAATACTGGTCGCGGGTGTCGAAGAGCACTGTGCCGCCGTTGCGCATATAGGCGTCGATGCGCGAAATAGCTGCCTGCGAAGGCATCGGCGCATTGGCTGAAATTGGCCAGTAGATAATCGGGTAGAAGGAGAGTTCGTCCTTGGTGATGTCGAGGCCGACCGGCGCGCCGGGCTCCAGCGTGGTCCGGTAGGTGAGGAACTCCGTCAGGCCTTCCAGCCCCTGTTCGGAAATGCGGTCGACATCGGCCTCACCGGTCGTGACATAGGCGAGATGGGTCGTATCGAGATGTTCGAGGATCTGTTCGTCGCCGGCCTTCGCACCGCTGCCTTCCGGCATTTCCTGCGCGGATACCGGGTGAGGCTGGAATGCGAGCAGGCCGAAGGCTACCGCGGCAATTGTCGCTGCTGCGGCGCCGGAGCGGCGGCGTGATCCCTTCGGCAGGCGCGAGAAGGCGCCGTTGATGAAGAGCACGATCAGGCTGTCGAGAATGAGCATGGCGAAGGCCGCTGCGAAAAGGGCGGGGCGCAGCGAGACGGCTTCGCCACCGGCAAGGCTTTCACGCGTGACGGCGCGGCCGATTGGAGCCGGATCGAAGGCTGCGAGTTCTGCGCCGGGCGGCAGCAGGTTGACCGCGGAGAAACCGTCTTCGGTGCCGTAAAGGCCCGGTGGATGGTCGAAGGTCGCCGATGGCGTTTCGCCGGCGCGGATCATGATCGGACGCACGCCGCTGGTTTCGGTCGAAAGCAGGCCGTCGGCAGTTAGCAGGCGATAGGCAGGCAGTGTTGCCGCAGCACTTTCCGAGCCTGCCGATGCACTGGTCGCACCGCCGGCACGGGCCATCTGGACGACACGGCGCAGCATTTCAACGAAATTGCCGGAGAGCGGCAGGTTCGACCATGTTGCTTCGGCGCTGGTGTGGAAAAGTACAAGGCGGCCGGCATCGACATCACGCGTGGTGACGAGCGGCGTGCCGTCGGCAAGGCTTGCCCAGGTGCGCTCGGCGAGGTCAGGTGTCGGTTCGGCGAGAACCTGGCGGGTGACGGTGATATCGGTTGCGCGCGGCATGCCGGCGAAGGGGCCGAAAGTCGGGAAGTCTGCCAGCGATTGTGGCTCAGACCATGACATGGCGCCGCCGAGCGCACGTTCGCCCTGGCGCAGCCTTACCGGCACGAGCGGATCATCGGCAGGAGCTGCAGCAAGGCGCGGGCCGGCGAAGCGGATCAGCGTGCCACCGCGGGCAATCCAGCGTTCCAGCGGTTCATAGGTTTCGGCCGGAAGGCGGCCGACATCGGCCATGATGATGGCGGACGGATTGTTCTCGAGGATCTGCGGGATCGCGACCGCGAGATCCGCCGTATTCGTCTGGATGATATCGGCATAGGGCGAAAGCGCCCGGTTGATGTAATAGAGCGGCTGCAGGAGCGGCTGGAAATCGCTGCCGCTCTCACCGGAAATCAGTGCGATACGGCGGCGCTTGAAGCCGTCGTCGAGCAGATGGGTGGAACCGGCGGTGGCGAGACCCTCGACGCTCAGCCGGGCAAAATCGTTGCGTAGTTCGAAGGGGGCCGAAATCTCGGCGGTTGCCGTGCCCGAACCGGCCGCGAAATCGACCGTGCCGGAGGCGAGCGAGCGGCCCTGCTGGTCGAGCGCATTGACGGTCAATTGCTGAGGAGCCGCGGTATCAAGGCGGGTCGCGGTGACGGCCATGGTTTCGGAATTGTTGGTGGCGCCGGTCAGTGCAACCGCGCCGCGACCTTCACCCTGATAGAGGCGAACATCGTTCGGTGCGAAGGCAGCGAGAGCCGTCATGGCGTCATTGTCGCCGGGCGCGGCAATGCCATCGGAGATCAGGGCGACCGTGCCGAGCGGGTTGCCGTCGAGCGCTTCCTGCAGGGTGCGGATGGCGCGCAGGCGATCAGGAACGAGCGGTTTCGGCTCGGCAGCGGCAAGCTTGTCGCGGGCTGCGGAGGCGGTGCCGGCAGTTGGTTCGTTGTTCGTGTCGGCGGTAAACGTCAGCGAGACCGGAACGTCGGCGCTTTCAGCCTCATCGATCAGCATGTTGGCGGTCTCGACGCGGCGTTCCCAGTCGACCGAACTCGACCAGCCATTGTCGATGACAAGCGCCAGCGGGCCAGCGGAATTCAGCGAGCTTGCGCGCGGGTTCATGACCGGATCTGCGATCGCGAGAATGACGGCTGCGGCGAGCAGCATGCGCAGCAATGTCAGCCACCACGGGCTCTGAGCCGGGGTTTCCTCGCGCTTCAGCACCGTTGCGAGGATGCGCAGCGGCGGAAAGATTTCGGCTTTCGGACGTGGCGGGGTGAGGCGCAGCAGCCACCAGATGACCGGCAGCGACAGGAGCCCGAAAAGGATGAGCGGATTGGCGAAGGCAAGCGCGTTCATGTGCGGCCTCCTGGGAATGTCGCGGGCATGCCGGACAGCTGGCCGTGGACCGCAACCAGCGCTTCGGAGGCGAGATGGTCTGTGCGATGGAAGGTAAAGCTCCAGCCGAGACGACGCAGACCCTCTCCCAGCGCTTCACGGCGGGCGAGATAGGCGCGCTGGTAATCCTCGCGGATCATTTCGGCGCGGCCGGAGGTGAGCTTTTCGCCGGTCTCCGGATCGGTGAATTCGGTGCGACCGGTATAGGGGAAGGTTTCCTCGGCGGGATCTGCCACTTCGATGATATGGCCGCGCAGGCCGCGTTTTCCCAGCGGCGAGATGCGCGACATGACGCTGTCGGCATCATCGAGAAAATCGCCGATAAGGACGATATCGCTCTGGCCTCTGATCATCGCGGTTTCCGGCAGGCCGGTGGTCACGGGGGCATGCATGATGGCGGCCGCCAGCCGTTCGGCTGCGTTGCGGGCCGAGACAGGCTCCATGATGCCGGGACACCCGATGCGCTCACCGGAGCGAGCTAGGATTTCGGCAAGCGCCAGCATCAGAACCAGCGCACGGCTTTCCTTCGAGACCATGGCGAAGGTGGACTTGTACATCATCGACGGCGACATGTCGGCCCAGAGCCAGATCGTGTGGGCAGCCTCCCATTCGCGGTCGCGGACATAGGTATGGTCGTCGCGGGCGGAGCGGCGCCAGTCGATGCGCGACAGGCTCTCACCTTCGGCATAAGGCCGGAACTGCCAGAAGTTTTCGCCCATGCCGCGCTTGCGCCGGCCATGCCAGCCGGCGATGACCGTATTGGCGATGCGCTTAGCTTCCACCATGCAGTCGGGCACGAGTGCCGCACGCGCCTGGGCGCGGGAGAGGACTTCACTGCTGGGTGTCTGCTCGACGATCTGGCCGATTGATGCCACGCATTGTCCTTTCTTGAGGCCGGGATGTTATCCGCGGGCCTGCTTTACCAATCCGGCGATCACGTCGCGCACCGACATGCCTTCGGCACGGGCGGCGAAATTCAATGCCATGCGATGTTCGAGAACCGGTTCCGCCAGCGCATAGACATCGTCGAGCGACGGGGCGAGGCGGCCTTGATAAAGGGCACGGGCGCGGGCGGTGAGCATCAGCGACTGGCCGGCGCGCGGGCCGGGACCCCAGGCGACATGCCGGTCGGTATCGGCATTGCCGTGGCCGGGGCGGGCGGAGCGGACGAGCGACAGGATCGCGTCGACCACCTTGTCCGAGACCGGCATCTGGCGGATCAGCATCTGGATTTCCTGCAGGCGGACGCTGTCGATGACGCCGCGGGGCTTGGCCTCGGCAAGACCGGTGGTGCCGAGCAGGATCTGCCGTTCGGCATCGAGATCTGGATAAAGGACATCGACCTGGAGCAGGAAGCGGTCGAGCTGGGCTTCGGGCAGCGGATATGTGCCTTCCTGTTCCAGCGGGTTCTGGGTGGCCAGAACATGGAACGGGGCGGGGAGATCGAAACGCTGGCCGGCGACCGTGATGTGATATTCCTGCATGGACTGCAGGAGCGCCGACTGGGTGCGCGGCGAGGCGCGGTTGATTTCGTCGGCCATCAGAAGCTGGGCGAAGATCGGTCCCTTGATGAAGCGGAAGGAGCGGCGGCCGGTTTCGTCCGTGTCCATGACTTCGGAGCCGAGGATATCCGACGGCATCAGGTCGGGAGTGAACTGGATACGGTTGGAATCGAGCCCGAGAACCGTGCCGAGTGTGGTAACGAGCTTTGTCTTGGCGAGGCCCGGAACGCCGACGAGCAGGGCATGGCCGCCGGAGAGGACCGCGAGAAGCGTGTTTTCCACCACCCGTTCCTGGCCGAAAATGACTTTCGCGATTTCCTCGCGGACGGCGGCAATATCGGCCAGCGCCTTTTCGGCAGCTGCGACGATTGCCTTATCGTCAAGAACGGCCTCGGTTGGATTCATCACGCCCATGTCGTTCTCCATAATCAAGGTCGATATTCATACGCCGGTCGGGTGCCTGCCCTCAGCACGAGTCGTCGCACCGCAGCAAGTACATTAGCCTCAGAAACTATTACCCGAAATAAGGCTGACAAGCTCGTTCCGAATGACTATCTCGTGAGGAATGATCGCGACGGTCAACGATTAATTTCGAACCGGGACTGAATAATGGCAGCAGAGACGATAAATTCGGCGCCCGACGCCGCCGGCCTTGCGGCCATGATTTCGCGCGCTGCCGAGCAATCGGGCGACAAAAACCGTGGATTGCCGCCGGTGACCAAGTGGAATCCGCCTTTCTGCGGCGATCTCGACATGGAAATTCGGGCCGATGGCACGTGGTTCTACATGGGGACGCCGATCGGCCGGGCTCCGCTGGTGCGGCTGTTTTCCACCGTTTTGCGCAAGGACGAGGACGGCAGAACTTATCTCGTCACGCCTGTGGAAAAGGTCGGTATTCGTGTCGTCGATGCGCCTTTTGTGGCGGTCGAGATGCAGGTGGGAGAGCGAAACAGCGCTCCGCTCATCACATTTCGCACCAATGTCGGGGATGTGGTCGACGTCGATGTGGTTCATCCGCTGCGGTTCGAGACAGTTGGCGAAGAGCGGCAGCTGAAGCCCTATGTGCTTGTTCGCGGACGACTGGAAGCGCTGGTATCGCGGGCGATGATGTATGAACTGGTCGCGCTTGGGGAGACGGTCACGATCGACGGGACCGAGATGTTCGCTGTCCGGTCCGGGGGCGAGGTTTTTCCGGTCATGCGTGCGGATGAACTGGAGCGGCTGTCATCATGAGTGATCTGACTATGGATGAGACGGCACCGTTTTCCGCCGGAGAATTTCGCCGCCGCGCGCTGCATCAGAGCGGCAGGCCGCTCGATGCGGCCTGGGGTGATCACGGCGATCATCGGCTCAATCCGCAATTCGTGCAGTCGGCGCGCGACCTCAAGCTGCGCGATGCCGCGGTGCTGGTGCCGGTCGTCGATGATGGCGACGAGGCAAAAATCATCCTGACGCAGCGGACGGCGAGCCTTCGCAAACATTCCGGCCAGATCGCCTTTCCGGGCGGGGCTGTCGATCCCGAAGATGCTTCGCCGGAACAGGCAGCGCTGCGCGAGGCGCGCGAGGAGATCGGGCTTGATCCGCGTTTTGTCGAACCGTTGGCGCGGCTGCCGAACTATTATGCCCCTTCGGGGTTTCGCATCACGCCGGTGCTTTCCGTGGTCAGGCGCGGTTTCGAGCTGACGCTCAACCCGACCGAGGTGGACGACGTGTTCGAGGTGCCGCTGTCATTTCTGATGAACGCGGCGAACCATCAGCAGGGCAGCCGCCAGTTCAACGGCACCGAGCGGCATTTCTACCTGATGCCTTACGAGGACCGGAATATATGGGGGGTTACCGCCGGTATCCTCCGCACGCTTTATGAAAGGCTTTATGCATGACTTCTGTGGCTAGCGAGACCTGGTTTCAGGATGCGGCCCTGCAACGCGTGATGGCGTTGCTGAATTCCGATGGCGGTGAGGCGCGGGTCGCGGGCGGTGCCGTGCGCAATGCCCTGATGGGGCTCGCCGTTGCCGATGTCGATATCGCGACGACGCTGCGGCCCGAAATGGTGGTCGAACGGGCAAAGGCTGCCGGTATCAAGGCCGTTCCGACGGGTATCGAGCATGGAACGGTGACGCTGGTCGTCGATGGCCGCGGTTTCGAGGTGACGACGCTGAGGCGCGATATCGAGACCAACGGACGCCATGCCGTGGTCGAGTTCGGCACCGACTGGAAGGCGGATGCGGAGCGGCGCGATCTGACCATCAACGCGCTTTATGCGGATGCCAAAGGCGAGGTGATCGATCTCGTCGAGGGGCTGAAGGATATCGAGACGCGCACGGTGCGCTTTATCGGCGATGCCAGCCAACGTATCGCGGAGGATCATCTTCGCATCCTGCGGTTCTTCCGTTTCTTTGCCTATTACGGTTCGGGTCGGCCGGATGCGGATGGCTTGCGCGCCTGCGCACGCGCCAAGGACATGCTTTCGAGCCTTTCGGCCGAGCGTGTCTGGACCGAAACTAAGAAGCTGCTCGGTGCGCCGGATCCTTCGCGGGCGCTCTTGTGGATGCGGCAGGCGGGCGTCCTGACGGCAATCCTGCCGGAGACGGACAAATGGGGCATCGACGGCATTCATGCTCTCGTCGCTGCGGAACGGGCGCTCGGCTGGAAGCCCGAGCCGCTATTGCGGCTGGCGGCAATCGTGCCGCCGGATGTCGAGCGGCTGGCGGCGCTTTCAAAGCGCCTGAGGCTGTCGAACGCGGATGCGCTGAAGCTGCAGCAATGGGCAGCGACGCCGACACCACCGGACGAGGTGACGGATGTCGGTTTTGCGCGGTTACTTTATCGCAATGAACGGCAGGGGATGATTTTTCGGCTCAAGCTTGCGCTTGCATCGGTTCGGGCGGCAGCCGAGGAGGACCCTGTGGCGATGCGCAAGAGCGCGAGGCTTTCTCAGCTTCTATCCAAGACGGAAAAGTACCAGAAGCCGGTCTTTCCGCTTTCGGGGGGCGATGTGATCGCTGCCGGCGTTCCTGCTGGAAAACGGGTTGGCGAGATCCTGAAAGAGCTTGAGGATTTCTGGATCAGCCGCAACTTTTTGCCCGAGCGGCCCGAACTGGCCGCCCGGTTGGCGGAGATAGCCAGCGAACAGAGCTAACCGCAAAGCCTTCAAGCAGATCATCGCAGCAAAATCGCTGCACCGTTTTGCGCAGCCTGCTTCAAGCTGGCGCGATCGCCTCGTTGCGGATACGTGCCTTGATATTTTCCACCATGTTTTCGCGGATTATCTGTTCACCGTGATCGTTTCGCATATGCGCGACGGCGCGGCGCACGATCTCCGCGTCTTCTTCCGCGCGCGTGTGCCATTGGCAGCCGGGCACAAGCGTGCCGCATTCAAAAAGCCGCATGGCTTTACCTCCCTATGATTGATGTCGGCCGCCCGCATCGGGCGACCGAGAATAAACCGTCAGAAAGCGCTGAGGTTCCGAGGAAATGTCCCTGGTCGCGTCAAGGATCAGAGCTAATCCCGGATGGCCCAGGACTGGAAAACCGAACCCGCTGGCGGGTTGACGGGCATCGACGGGTTCTCATGGGTTGCCGATGCATCCGGCTTGAAGCTGGCCAACTGGCGCTTCACCTGCGCAATACAATAGGAAAGCGGGAGTTCTCCCCCGCTTTTTACCCGCATCTCCGTTGCAAGACGGTCAATGAGCTCGGACTTGCTTGGTGCTTTGGAGTTTGCGTCGCCTTCAACGGGGGCGACGGATCGAGGCATGCTATTCGATGCAGTCATCGGATACTCCTCCCAGTGTATATTCACAAACTAACACCGGGAGAGACGATTCGTGTATGACATTTATCAAATGTACGATGCCGTACGAAAAAAAGTTCGTGAGCGATCGTGATCAGGCTGGCTGTGGTTACGGCCAGCGCACCGCCGGTGGCAGGGAAGAGAGGATCGATTCCACATTACCGCCCGTCTTCAGTCCGAAGATTGTGCCGCGGTCGTAGAGCAGGTTGAATTCCACATAACGGCCCCGGCGTACCAGCTGTTCGTCACGCTGTTCTTCCGTCCAAGGGTTGTTGAAATTAGCCCGAACGATGCGCGGATAAACGAGGTTGAAGGCGCGTCCGACATCCTGAACAAAGGCGAAATCGGCATTCCAGCCGCCCTTGTCTTCCGAGGACTGCAGCCAGTCGAAAAAGATGCCGCCGATGCCACGTGGTTCGTTGCGGTGTTTCAAGAAGAAATACTCGTCGCACCATGCCTTGTAGCGCGGGTAATCAGCGACGGCCTCATGGCGTTTGCAGGTGATCTCCATGGCGCGATGGAAGAGCTGGGTATCCGGGTCTTCCTGCGTGCGGCGGTCGTTCAGCATCGGGGTGAGATCGGCGCCGCCGCCGAACCAGTTGCTGGAGGTCACGACCATGCGAGTGTTCATGTGAACGGTCGGCACATTGGGGTTGACCGGATGGGCAATCAGCGAAATGCCGGACGCCCAAAAACGCGGGTCTTCCTCCGCACCGGGGATCTGGTTGCGGAAGTCCGGTGAAAATTCGCCATGGACGGTGGAGGTGTGGACGCCGACTTTTTCGAAGACGCGGCCTTCCATCATCGACATGCGGCCGCCGCCGCCTTCACCTTCATGGCGCAGCCAGTCTTTGCCAACGAATGCGCCGGGGGGCTGGTCCGAAAGGGAGCCTGTCAATTCGCGCTCAAGCGCTTCGAACGAGGCGCAGATCGTATCGCGCAGGTTCTCGAACCACGCACGGGCTGCCTGCTTCTTATCTTCTATGTCCTCGGGCAGGCCTTTCGGCAGGTTCGGTCGTTCCATCATGCGTCCTCTCGTCATTGTGCGGTCGATTCGGCTCCTCTTTCCCCGCCATACCAGCTATGGCTCTAATGGGCCATTCTACCAACCATTTCGCGGCTTCCCATCCATCGAAAATCGGACTCGCAAAATGTGCGAACCACGCCTATCTTCGTAATTAGCAAGGTGCGGATGAGAGGCTTTCATGGCGAAATTCACACCACCGCCGCTTGACGGCTTGAAGCGGCGTATCGACCGCCACCGGCAACATTTGGCCGGCCAGCGATCCGGCATGTTCGTGCGTGAAACCTACCAGATGTCGCGAACCGACGCGCGCGAAAAGGCGCGGGAATGGTTTGAAGAATTTCCCAAGGCTGCCTACTGGACCGAGGTGGAAAGCTGGCGGCAACTGGAGGGTGACCAGATCGAGTTCACCATGCGGCGCCTGCCGACGGCGGATTGATCCCTCAGCCTTGTTCCAGCAAAATTTCAAGACCGTTTTTCCGCCTGTCTCAGTCTGCTTTCGATGAGCGAGCCACTTTCGTCCAGTATGGGATGAGCAACCGAGACGATGTGGGCGTTGATGCGTTTAAGGTCGCGCAGCATGTCGAGATGTATCGAACTCGTCTGCATGCTTTCGAGCCTGCCTGTTCTCAGGCGTTCGAGATGACTTTCCGCGGAGCGTTTTTCCAGCCGGCGCACGTCCACCTTTATCTCCATCAGTCGCCTTGCGAGGTTGACGTCGCCGGTGACGAAGACAGTCTGGGCAGTGCGCAGATTGTCGATCGTGAGGTCGAAGAGATCGGCCAGTTCCTTATAGCCGTCGTCGGAGAATTTAAGACCTTTCTCGATCTTTTTGCTGAGCTGATCGCAAAGACCTTTCTCGATGATGTCGCCCATATGTTCGAGGTTGATCGCGTAATCGATGATCGCGATCGAGCGCCTGGCATTATCGTCGTCCAGCCCCTTTTGTCCGAGTTTGGACAGGTAGATTTTCACGTCCTGCTGCAGCCTGTCTACACGGCCTTCTAAGAGGGCAATCTCCTTCAATGGCGAGAGGTCATTGTGATTGAAGGCATTTTCTGTGCGGATCAGCATGCGTTCGATCTGATCGCCGACTCCCAATACTTCACGCGTCGCATTGGCGAGTGCGCGGACAGGATCATCCAGTTCGTCCAGATCGAGGAATTGTGGGCCTGTTTCCTTCTCCGGCTCGTCAGGGATCAGGCGGGTCATGAGATCCGAGATCAGGCCGCCGAAAGGCCAGGCGATAATTGCCAGAAGAAGGTTGAAGGCGAGGTGGGCGTCGACCGGGAGTTTTTCCGGCGAGATCGGTAATGTCTGCAGAAGATCAGCGGCTATCCCGGCAAGTGGGAGAGCAAGAGCGCAGCCGATGGCGCGGACAAGAAGGTTACCGCGCGTGATGCGGCGCGCTTCGGGCGGGCTGGTCAGCGTAGCGACGACCGGAGGGATCGCGCCGCCGAGATTTGCCCCGAGAATGAGAACAACGATCAGTCCCGGCGAGGCGATGCCGCTCGATGCCAGCGACAGGACCAGAATGACGATCGCGAGGCTTGAGGAGGAGACGAAGGCGAGAGCGGCGGAGAAGAGGAGGGCGACCAGCCAGCTGAAATCGAGCAGGTTTAGAAATGCAGCAAGTGCTGGCGATTGCCGCATCGGTTCGGTCGCCAGGCCAAGAACCTGGAGCGACAGAAGCATGAGGCCGATACCGATCAGCGCGGTGCCGAGTCCTTTTCGAGCAGCGGAGCCGTTGCGCAACAAAATCACTCCGACGAGCAGCAGCAGCGGTGCAAAGACCTCGGTCCCTGCCGCGACCAGCCAGGCGGTGACGGCCGTGCCGATATTGGCGCCGAGCAGCACGATCTGCGCCATGCGCGGATTGACCAGACCGCGTTCGGCAAAGGAAGCTGTCATCAGCGCGGTGGCGGTGGAGCTTTGCAGGGCGATCGTTGCAACGAGGCCGGAGAGGAGCGAGCGGGGACCGCTTCTCGTGCTGTTGGCAAGCCCGGTTCTCAGCCGAGCGCCAAAGGCGCGGGTCACACCTTCCTTAACTTGCGCAAGGCCGAAGAGAAGTAGTGCGACCGCACCCAGAATGTTGATGACGACGAGCGTCGATTGCACTCCAAACTCCCGAAATGATCATGGAAAACAGAGGGCGATTCCGTTGCCGGCTAATGAATGATAGGCCTTTTCCGCTCGTGATCAAGCCACCGCGCGCGACAGATTTCATGGTTTTCGCGAAGCGCCTATGGTTGCCAGGATGTCTGGCGCAGGGCTTCTCCCGCAATCATCGCAGCGGACATCGCCACATTGATGGAGCGTTGCCCTTCCACCATCGGGATCAGGATACGGCCTTCGACCGCATCGTGAACGTTTTCCGGCACACCGGCGCTTTCGCGGCCGAAAAGCAGGATGTCGTTCTGGCGATAGGCAAATTGTGTGTATGGCTCGGGCGATTTCGTCGTTGCGAGCACCAGCCTGCGGCCGCTCGACCTGCGCCATTCGTCGAACTGGGCCCAGTTGACATGGCGGGTGAGGGAGACTGCCGACAGATAGTCCATCCCGGCGCGCTTCAGGTTGCGATCGGAAATGTCGAAACCTGCGGGCTCGATGATATCGACGCCAAGACCCAAGCAGGCGGCGAGGCGTAGAATGGTGCCGGTATTGCCGGGAATGTCGGGCTGATAGAGTGCGATGCGCAGGTCGGTCATGCCGCCTGATTAGCGGAGATGATACTAGCCACTCAAGTCCTTTCAGTCATTCTGGCGCGGTGATGTGGCCGATTTGGTCTTTTCAATTTTGCCGCGAGCGTGTAGAAGAGCCGCGTGTTTAACGCCCATTCTGGAGGCCTACATGGATATGACCGTGCTCTCGCGCCTCCGTCAGTCGGATATTCGTCTGGCCTGAGGCGTTTCGCGGTTCACGCAAAGTCTCTTCTTCACTGATCCGCTTTTTCTGATCCGTTCGTGGCCGCTGCAGGCCATGCCTGATTTTTCTCTTAGGCCTTGCCGGGTAGACGTTTTCGCCCCAGGACTGCCTGAGAGACGTCCGTCTGTCGGAGCCTATTGATGTTTTCGTGGTTTGAACGCCGTCTCAATCCTTATCCTGACGACCAGCCGACATTGCCGCCCAAGGGGCTTTTTGCATTCTGCTGGCATTATACCAAGCCAGCCTGGCCGTGGCTGCTTTTGCTTGGTAGCTGCTCGCTGATCATCGCCGTGGCGGAAGTGCTGCTTTATCAATTCCTCGGCAATATCGTCGACTGGTTGGCCGCGGCCGATCGCCAGACCTTCCTGAGCGATGAGGGCGGCAAGCTGATCTGGATGGCTGTGCTGGTGCTTGTCGGCCTGCCGCTTGCCGGGGCCGTCCACACGGTGACCATGCACCAGGTGCTTGCCGGCAATTACCCGATGATCGCGCGCTGGCAGATGCACCGCTTCCTGCTGCGGCACTCGATGGCCTTCTTCGCCAACGAATTTGCCGGCCGCGTGTCGACCAAGGTGATGCAGACCTCGCTTGCCGTGCGCGAAGCGACGATGAAGATCATCGACGTCTTCGTTTACGCGATCGGCTTTTTCGTCTCGATGCTGGCGCTGGTTGTTGCTGTCGAGTGGCGGCTTGTGCTGCCGCTGATCCTCTGGTTCGTGCTTTACGTTCTGATCCTGCGCTACTTCATTCCGAGGCTGCGCAAGCTTTCCAGCGAGCAGGCCGATGCACGCTCGATGATGACCGGGCGGATCGTCGACAGTTATACGAATATCGGAACCGTAAAGCTGTTTTCTCATGCGGGGCGTGAGGAAAGCTATGCCAGGGAGGGGATGAGCGAGTTTCTCGGTACGGTGCATCGGCAGATGCGCCAGATCAGTCTCTTGAACATCTTCGTCGACCTGAACAACGCACTCACCGTGTTTGCCGTTGCCGGTCTCGGGATCTGGCTGTGGATGGGTGGCGGCGTCAGCGTCGGTTCGATCGCGGTTGCCATCGGTCTTGCGATGCGCATCAACGGCATGTCGCAATGGATCATGTGGGAAGTGACCGCGCTCTTCGAAGCGATCGGTACCGTCTATGACGGCATGAACATGATGACCAAGCCGCATGACGTGACGGATGCCAACGGGGCTCGCGCGCTGGCGACGAAGAAGGGCCATATCCATTACGATGGCGTCCGCTTCCATTACGGGAAGAGCAAGGGCGTGATCGACGGGTTGACGCTCGATATCGCTGCCGGCCAAAAGGTCGGTTTGGTCGGTCGCTCGGGCGCCGGCAAGACGACGTTGATGAACCTGCTTCTGCGCTTCTACGATCTGGAAGGCGGCAGGATCACCATCGACGGGCAGGACGTTTCTGCGGTAACGCAGGACAGTTTGCGCGGCATGATCGGCGTGGTGACGCAGGACACCTCGCTGCTGCATCGTTCGATCCGCGACAACATCGCCTATGGCCGTCCGGATGCAACCGATGCCGAGATCATCCAGGCGGCAAAACGAGCGAATGCCTTCGAGTTCATCGAAGGCTTGTCCGACCTGCAGGGGCGCACCGGTCTCGACGCGCATGTGGGTGAGCGGGGCGTGAAGCTTTCCGGCGGCCAGCGACAGCGAATCGCAATTGCCCGCGTGTTCCTCAAGGATGCGCCGATCCTGGTGCTCGACGAGGCGACATCGGCGCTCGATTCGGAAGTCGAGGCTGCGATCCAGGAAAACCTGTTTGCGCTGATGGAGGGCAAGACGGTGATCGCGATCGCGCATCGGCTGTCGACGCTGACCGAAATGGATCGCCTGATCGTGCTGGACAAGGGGCGGATCGTGGAGACCGGAACCCATGAACAACTGGCCTCGGGCGGCGGGATCTATGCCGATCTCTGGCACCGTCAGTCCGGCGGTTTCCTGGGCGATCAATTGACTGAAGACGAGGCGGCGGAGTAATCCGCCGTTTCCTTTTTATATGGCACGCAGGTGACGCCGCTGCGACGTAATGCGTAAGGACAAATACGCGCCCAGTTCTTTTTAGGGGTATTCGTTGTCGCACTTTTTTCGATGCTATCAATTAGCATCGGCTGGTAAGCCTTTGTTTATCTGTAACTGTCAGGGATGCATACGGTGCATGGCACCATTGCGTATTCTTGATGGTTTGAGACGATGAACACGATAAAAATCAAATTTCTTCTTCCCGCCCTTTTCGGTATCACCGTTCTCATCCTTATCGTTCAGGGCGCATTGGGCATGCGATCGGTCGCCCAGATCGAGACGCAGGCGGACACGATCGGCCGCCGCATGGAGCGCGCGCTCCTGATCGCCAACATGGACCGTGTGCTGTCAGATGTCCGGCAGCTATATCTGATGACGCTTGCCGCGCCGAACGCCGCCGAGAAAAAGCAGATGATCGAGCGGCTTCAGGCGGCCAACAAGGTGCGTGCCGAAGCTTTCGACAACTACGAGCAGGGCATCACCATCCCGGCTGCGAAGGAAAAATACGCAGCCCTGCAGAAGCTCGTCGCCGATTACGATGCCATGGGCGCCCAGTTCATACAGTTGATCAGCACGTCGCGGATTTATGAAGCCAGAGATATGATCGCCCAGATGGTGCCGAAGGGCGCCGAGGCCAGCGATGTGCTCAAGGGTCTGATTGATGACAACAAGGTTCGCAGCGTCGAAGACGGCCGGATCACCAAGGAGATGGCGCAGTTCGTCTATGTCTCGACGATCATCGGCGTTCTCTTTGCCGTTGCTATCGCCATCGGCGCAGCCATGCTCAGCCTTTTCCGCGTGACGCGTCCGATTACGGAGATCACCGATTCCATGCAGTCTCTGGCTGCGGGCAACAACCAGATCACCATTCCTTATGCCGGTCGCGCGGATGAAATCGGCGACATGGCAGCTGCCGTTGCCGTTTTCCGCGACAATGCGCTGGAGCGGGTTCGTCTTGAGGAACAAACCGAAGCCAACCGCTCGATGGGCGAGCGCGAACGGATCGCCAACGAGGAGCGCAAGGCGCGCGAGGCGGCTGATGTGTCGTTCGCCGTCGACGCCCTCGCCAGCGGGCTGAAGAAGCTTTCCGATGGCGACATGACTGTTCGGCTGGACCAGCAGTTTGCAGAGCAGCTCGATCAGCTGCGCGTCAACTTCAATGAATCTGTCGGCAAGCTGCAGACGACATTGCGTTCCGTCGGTGACAATGCGCGGATGATCGATGCGGGTGCGAATGAAATCCGTTCGGCGGCTGACGATCTTTCCAAGCGGACCGAGCAGCAGGCGGCTTCCGTCGAGCAGACGGCTGCGGCACTGGAAGAGGTAACGACGGCGGTCAAGGATTCGGCTGTGCGTGCGGGTGAAGCGGGCAAATTGGTTGACCAGACGCGTGTCGGCGCCGAGCGTTCCGGCGAGGTCGTTCGACAGGCAGTTGCCGCGATGGAAGCGATCGAGCAGTCCTCGGCAGAAATCGGCAATATCGTTGGCGTCATCGATGAAATTGCCTTCCAGACGAACCTGCTTGCTCTCAATGCCGGTGTCGAGGCGGCCCGTGCTGGTGAAGCGGGCAAGGGCTTTGCCGTTGTCGCGCAGGAAGTCCGCGAGCTTGCCCAGCGCTCGGCCAATGCCGCTCGCGAGATCAAGGGCCTCATCACCAAGTCCGGCGAGAAGGTACGCGATGGCGTGACGCTGGTGGGCGAGACCGGCAAGGCGCTGGAGACGATCGTTTCCGAAGTGCAGCGGATCAACACCAATGTCGGCTCGATCGTCGTTTCGGCACGGGAACAGTCCACTGGTCTTTCCGAGATCAGCACCTCGGTTCACCATATGGACCAGGGCACACAGCAGAATGCTGCGATGGTGGAGCAGACGACGGCTGCAAGCCACAGCCTTGCGACCCAGGCAGCGGCGCTGACCGAATTGCTGGCGCAGTTCAATCTGGGTGAAGGTACGAGGATGGCAGGAACTGCTCCACGTGCCGCAACGACTGCATCGCGCCCTGCTTCGTCACCGGCCCGTGCGCTCGGTGCCAAGATCGCCTCGGCCTTCGGCGGCGGTTCTTCGGCTGCGGCGGTGAAGCAGGAATGGTCGGAATTCTAAGTTCCACCTGACAAAATCTGAACAGACGGCGGCTTCGGCCGCCGTTTGCGTGTCCGGCTCTCGGATATCCTTGCCGAAATGTAATCTCGGTGCCCTTTGCCGCATTGCGGAACCGGCATATATCCGTTGCCATGGCCATCACCCAGTTCTTCCGCTTTTTCGAGACACGTATTAGCCCCTTTGCAGAAAAGGGGGATCTGCGGCCGCCGGAAGGAACGATTGCCTTCATCTGGTTCTATGTACGGCAGGCCAAGACGCCATTCCTCGCCATGTTGGTTCTCGGCGGGCTGACGGCTGCAATCGAGGCGGCACTATTCTGGTTTGTCGGCCGTCTCGTCGATATTCTGGCCAGCATCGATCGCGCGCAGGGATGGGACGGTCTTCTGGCCGTGCATGGCTGGGAACTGGGCGGGATGCTGGTGCTGATTGGCGCCATACGCTTCCTGGTGACGTTGGCAACCGCGCTTGTCGATCAGCAGATCATCACGCCGGGGTTTTATAATCTGGTTCGCTGGCAGTCCTACCAGCATGTGGCGCGGCAATCCCTGTCCTTCTTCCAGAACGATTTTGCCGGGCGGATCGTGACAAAGGTCTGGTCGGGCGGGCAGGCGGCGGGCGACCTCGTGACCTCGCTGATGGAAAGTGTCTGGTTCGTCTGCATCTATTCGGTGTCGATGCTGATGCTGGTCGGCGGGCTCGACTGGCGGCTGGCGGTGTTGGTGCTAGCCTGGGTGGCGATCTTTACTGCGCTCGCACGTTATTTCGTGCCGCGTATCCGCTACCATTCGAAGGAGACGGCGGAGGCTGCCTCGATGCTATCGGGCCGGATGGTCGACGCCTATAGCAATATCCAGACGCTGCGCCTGTTCGGTCGCGATGAGGCGAATGACCGCTACATGCGAGAGGGGTTCAACACGTTCCAGTCGACGACGCTGATGTTTACCCGGTTCATCACCGGCGTTCGGGCATCTATGGCGCTGCTGTCGGGTGTGATGATCACGTCGATGGCGGCGCTCTGCATTCATCTCTGGCTGCAGGGCAATATCAGCTCCGGTGCGGTCGCTTTCACGCTGGCACTGGTGCTGCGACTGAATTTCCTGCTTGGTCGCCTGATGACGCAGTTCAACGGGATCATGCGCAATTTCGGCACGGTACAAAACGCGGCAGAGCTGATTTCTCAGCCAATCGGGTTGACCGATGTGCCCAGCGCGCAGGCGCTCAAGGTCGAGCGGCCGCAGATCCGGTTCAATGACGTCAGCTTCCACTACGGAAAGGAAAAAGGTGTCATCGATCATCTGGATCTGACCGTTCGTGCCGGCGAAAAGGTCGGCATTATCGGGCGTTCGGGAGCGGGTAAGTCGACGCTCGTTAATCTGCTCTTGCGATTCTACGACCTGGAAGGCGGCCAGATCGAGATCGATGGCCAGGATATTTCCAAAGTCAGCCAGGAAACGCTGAGAGCGCAGATAGGCATGGTCACTCAGGACACGTCGCTGCTGCATCGGTCGATCCGCGACAACATTCTTTTCGGCCGTCCGGATGCAACGGACGCGCAACTGCTCGCCGCGGCCGAGAAGGCGCAGGCCGACGAGTTCATCTGCAATCTGGTGGACCAGCGCGGGCGCAGAGGTTTCGATGCGCATGTGGGCGAGCGTGGCGTCAAGCTTTCGGGCGGGCAGCGCCAGAGGATCGCGATTGCCCGCGTCATGCTCAAGGATGCGCCGATCCTCATTCTCGACGAGGCGACCTCGGCGCTTGATTCAGAGGTCGAGGCTGCGATCCAGGCCAGCCTCGACGGTCTTATGCAGGGCAAGACAGTGCTTGCCATTGCCCATCGCTTATCAACGATTGCGATGCTCGACCGCCTGATCGTGATGGACAAGGGGCGGATCGTGGAAGAAGGGACGCATAGCGAACTGGTTTCCGCAGGCGGCCTTTATTCCGAACTCTGGTCACGGCAGACAGGCGGCTTTCTTGCCGCCGATGCCGCACAATAGGTCTTCACTGGTTGCTGATGACAAGCTCTGCCATCAGTCCGGCATGATTTGACCCATAAGCGCTCGGCAGAGTGGAGATCGATCTGATCTTCAACGGTGCCCGGACATAGACATGGTCGATCGGCAGTCCGAACTTGCCGAGGCTGACAGGCCATGTCGGTGGTTCATACGATGCCGATCTAAGCCCTGTCCAAGTGAAGAAGCTGCGGATATTGGGAGCTAGCGAGGAGGCGTTGAAATCGCCCGAAAGGACAAGCGGGCCTTGCACCTTTTCCATGGCGAGGGTGGCGTGCACCAGTTCTACGGTCTGGAATTCATCGAAATAGGGTTTGGTTGTATGGATCCCGGCAATATTGACCTTGTGTCCTCTGATTTCCGTTTCGGCCAGAATGAAACGGTCGCTGAACAGTGTGCTCAGGCTTCGGATCGTTCCTCGCTCGAGCGGTGTTTTCGATAACATCAGCTGATCGCATCCGGCGGTCAGAACACCGCAGCCAATGTGGTAGGGATAGCTTGAGCCAAGCAATGAGAGGTGAGCCTCAAGTGGTTCAGCTTCCATGATGTTGACGACATCGGCGCCCGAATTGGCGATCATTCTCGCAATGGCTTCGCCGTTTTTCTCATTTTCCTTCAGAATGTTGAAGGAGAGTAGTCTGAAGCTGGGGGCATTTGCGTCGTTTTCCTTCGCCATCCCTGTGTAATCCCATCCCATGATTACGGCGTGACCGGCAAGGGCTAGCGATCCGGCAAGCAGAAGCATGGAGACGAGGGTGCGGTGAAGAGCCAAGGCAAAAAGCATAACCAGACTGCATGCCACGGCCGCGTGCAATTGCAGGCTATGAAGTGTGGCGAACATCCAGTGGGGATGCAGGTATCGCGTGCCGATTGCCAGTATTACGAGCGACACGATGACGCAGATTGCGACGGAAAGGATCTTTCTTGAGGTCATGATCGGGTCCGAAGCTTCACTTGATGGATGAATTAGCACGCGCAAATGTCTCTTGCAACGCAACATGTTTGCACAACCCGGCTGCAAAATACGCTTGATCCAAATCAAGTTCCCCATTGATATCGCAGGTTAAATCATGGCCGCTGCATAGTGTCGCAAGACAATGTTGCAGTGCCCTGTCGATTACATGCCAAAATAGAAATCATGTTCCTTCATCCGGTCGTAGGCCTTGCCAAGCGGCAAGTTTATCTGCGATCAAATCAAAGATCGCACTGGCTTGCTGGGGAATCGGTGTTCGATCTATGGTGACGGAGGTTGACCACAGCCAGGAGGAGGCATGCGGATGACAGGGACATTGCATGAGAGGATGGTTGAACCGTGAGTGAGCATAATCCAAGTGAAGGAACGGTGAGCGAACCCACGCGCCGCGATTTCCTCTATCTGACGACCGGCATGGCCGGCGCTGTGGGTGCTGCGGCCGTTGCATGGCCATTTATCGACCAGATGCGCCCGGATGCGTCAACACTGGCACTCGCCTCGATCGAGGTGAATGTCGCAGCGCTGCAACCGGGCATGTCGCTGACCGTCAAATGGCGCGGCAAGCCGGTGTTCATACGCAACCGCACGCCCAAGGAAGTAGAAGAAGCCAATGCCGTTCAACTGTCCGACCTGAAGGATCCCGTTGCCCGCAATGCCAATATCGCGGCAGATGCAGAGGCGACTGGCCTCGACCGCTCTGCCGGTGAGGGTAAGGAGAACTGGATCGTGATGATCGGCTCCTGCACCCATCTCGGCTGTGTTCCGCTCGGTCAGTCCGGCGATTTCAACGGATGGTTCTGTCCCTGCCATGGCTCGCATTACGATACTGCGGGCCGCATCCGAAAAGGTCCTGCACCGCAGAACCTTGCAATTCCGACATTCGCATTCGCAAGCGATACCGTGATCAGGATCGGGTGAGGGGCTGACATATGAGTGGACATTCGTCTTATCAACCGTCGACGGGGATCGAACGGTGGATCGACCAGCGGCTGCCTTTGCCGCGCATGGTGTATGACAGTTTCGTCGCCTATCCGGTGCCGCGTAACCTGAATTACGCCTACACATTCGGTGCAATGCTCTCGGTGATGCTGATCGTGCAGATCCTGAGTGGTGTTGTGCTGGCAATGCATTACACGGCGTCGACCGCCGAGGCTTTCGTCTCTGTCGAAAAGATCATGCGCGACGTCAACCACGGCTGGCTGTTGCGCTACATGCACTCCAATGGTGCATCCTTCTTCTTCATCGCGGTCTATCTGCATATTGCCCGCGGTCTCTATTACGGCTCCTACAAGGCACCGCGCGAAATCCTCTGGATCCTCGGCGTCGTCATCTACCTGCTTATGATGGCTACCGGCTTCATGGGTTACGTGCTTCCCTGGGGACAGATGTCCTTCTGGGGCGCAACCGTCATTACCGGCTTCTTCACCGCCTTCCCGTTGGTGGGTGAATGGATTCAGCAGTTCCTGCTCGGCGGCTTTGCCGTCGACCAGCCGACGCTGAACCGGTTCTTCTCGCTTCACTATCTGCTGCCGTTCATGATTGCCGGCGTCGTTGTCCTGCACGTCTGGGCGCTGCATGTCACCGGCCAGACGAACCCGACCGGCGTCGAGGTGAAGTCGAAGACCGATACGGTGCCTTTCACGCCCTATGCTACGCTGAAGGATGCTTTCGGCGTGTCGATCTTTCTGATCGTCTATGCCTGGTTCATCTTCTACATGCCGAACTATCTCGGCCATCCGGACAATTACATCCCGGCCGACGCCCTGAAGACACCGGCGCATATCGTGCCTGAATGGTATTACCTGCCGTTCTACGCGATGCTGCGTGCGATCACCTTCAATGTCGGCCCGATCGATTCAAAGCTCGGCGGCGTGCTCGTGATGTTCGGTTCGATCATCATCCTGTTCTTCCTGCCCTGGCTCGACACGTCAAAGGTCAGGTCGGCCGTCTATCGTCCGTGGTACAAGCTGTTCTTCTGGATTTTCGTTGCCAACTCGATCTTCCTCGGCTGGCTCGGCGCCATGCCGGCAGAGGGTGGCGGGTTGATCTCGCTGCTGTTCGGCGGCGAACTGAAGGGCAATTATGTCGGCTATTCGCAGCTCGGCACGCTCTATTACTTCGGCTTCTTCCTGGTGATCATGCCGCTTCTCGGCCTGTTCGAAACGCCACGGCGAATTCCGAACTCGATCACCGAAGCGGTGCTGGAGCAGAAGAGCAAGAAGGCAGGCTCGGATACGACCGAACCGGCCAAGGCTACGGCGTGAGCGCGGAGAGGGATCGACACATGAAAAAGCTTGCTACAAGCCTTCTCTCCCTGGCGCTTCTGGCCGGATTGGGTATCGCCCAGGCCAATGCGCAGGAAAACCACGACGCCGCTGGGGCTGAAGCCCATGCGGAGGGTGCTACACCGCATTATCCGATCCACCATCCAAAGAATGTGAAATGGAGCTTTGCCGGACCTTTCGGCCATTACGACAAGCAGCAGCTTCAGCGTGGTTTGAAGGTCTATACGGAAGTCTGTTCTGCCTGCCATTCGATGGAGCTGGTGCCTTTCCGGACGCTCGGTGAGCTTGGATATTCGGAAGCTCAGGTGAAAGCCTTTGCCGCCAACTATCAGATCCAGGACGGCCCGAATGATGATGGCGAAATGTTCGAACGTGCCGGCGTGCCGTCCGACCACTTCCCGTCGCCGTTCCCCAACCACCAGGCCGCTGCGGCGGCCAATAACGGGGCTGCGCCGCCGGACTTCTCGCTGCTCGGCAAGGCGCGCGGTATCACGCGCGGCTTCCCGCAATTCGTCGTCGACATCTTCACGCAGTATCAGGAAGGCGGGCCGGATTATATCTACTCGCTGATCACCGGCTATCAGGAGCCGCCTGAAGGCGTGGAAGTGGCGGAAGGCGGGCATTACAATCCCTATTTCGCCAATGCCGCCTCGCTTGCCATGGCGCCGCCGATTGCCGACGATCAGGTGACCTATGACGACGGTTCACCGCAGACGGTGGATCAGTATGCCAAGGACATTGCCGCCTTCCTGATGTGGGCTGCAGAGCCGCATCTGGAGGAACGCAAGCGTACCGGTTTCATGGTCATGGTATTTCTGGTGATCTTCAGCGGGCTCATTTACCTGACGAAGAAGTCGGTCTATGCCAATAAGGAACATTGATCCGAAGCCGGGTCAAAGATAGTGAAGGCGGCTTCGGCCGCCTTTTTCATGCGCGCGCATCTTCCATCAGGCCATTCGTTCGAATGGCGGAAGGCATGCCGCCGTAAGACGACTAACAGGGTTATCATGACTGCCTCAACCAAAGACATCCTCGCCGCTGCGATCCGCTCCATTCCGGATTATCCCAAGCCCGGCATCATCTTTCGCGATATCACCACCTTGCTGGGTGATGCAGCAGCCTTCCGTCTCGCGGTGGATGAACTGGTGAAGCCCTATGAGGGATTCGGCGTCGACAAGATTGCCGGCATGGAAGCACGCGGCTTCATTCTGGGTGGCGCTATGGCGCATCAGCTTTCGGCCGGTTTTGTGCCGATCCGCAAGAAGGGCAAGCTGCCCTATCGCACGGTCAGCATGGCCTATGCGCTGGAATACGGTACCGACGAGATGGAAATCCATGTCGATGCGGTAAAGCCGGGCGAAAAAGTAATCCTCTGCGACGACCTGATCGCGACCGGCGGTACTGCTGTCGGCGCCGTCAAGCTGCTGCGCCAGATCGGTGCGGAAGTCGTCTCCGCCTGCTTCGTCATCGACCTGCCGGATCTCGGCGGCCGCAAGAACCTCGAAGCGCTTGGCGTAGAGGTCCGCACACTGGCTGAATTCTCCGGTCACTGACCTTTTGCAAGCCGGGGCATGGCCTCGGTGTGAGCCGTGATCTTTCAAGCGCGTCGGGTTAACCCCCGGCGCGTTTCTGCAGAAAGGCGGGCAGGATGTGGTGCTCGGTGAGTTCTGCCATGGTGATATCGCCCGGCTTCTCCGGATCTATCCAACGCAGTTCTTCAATCGCGGCAGATCTGGCGATATGGATATTACCGATCTCGATCAGGAAGACATCGGCTGAGACGGTGAAACCTGCTTCATTGGCGGCTGGCGCTTCGAAATAGCCCAAAGGGTGCAGGTCTTCAGGTGAAACATGCAGGCCGATTTCCTCCACGAGTTCGCGCAGAAGAGCGGATGACGGGGTTTCCTTCGGCTCGATCTTGCCGCCGGGCTGCATGAAGGCGGTCGTTTCCCGTTTGCGAACAAGAAGTGTCTGGCCGTCGGCGCGAATGATAACGGCGGCTGCGATGCGGATTGTCTGCGTCATCATGTTGAGCTTTCGAACAATAGCGGCGAGACGATGTTGGCGATGACATCAAGGGCTTTCTCATCTTTCGACCATTCGCCGGATGCTTCGAATTCCGCGAGTTCGATGCCTACGATCCGGTGTTTTGGAAGTGCTGAGAAAATTTCCCGTAGTGTATTGGGCAAGAGACCATCGGCAATCGCGTAGGCGGCCGGAATATGTGCGGGTTCAAGTACGTCCCAATCGACATGGATCCATATCTCCCGGTCGCCGATTTCGGAAAATATCGCCTGCGGCGTCGCGGTTGATGGGGGAATGATGCGCAGCCCGGCCTGTTTCATCAGGTCAGCTTCTGCGGGATCAATGTCCCGTCCGCCGATGACAATGACATTTTTCGGATCAATACCGCTGCCGTGGCCACTCTCCCACATGCCGCAGGCTGCTGCCAGAACCATGCCGCCGAGATAACCGCTTTCCGTCGTGAAAGGCGTGTTGAAGTCTCCATGGGCATCGATCCAGAGAAGGACCGCTTCCGGATGCGCCCGTGCCGCGACCGGCAGAGAGGCAAGGCTAGCGGCGCAGGTGTTGGCGACCATGAGTGGGCGATTGCCGCGATCGATCGTTTGCGAGACGGCCTGCTGTAACTCCGTCAGCGTGATATTGGCCTCTACAAGCGCTGACGGCCAATGGTCATTCCGCGCGGACGAAATCTTGCCGATCTCGATCGGTTCAAGCCCGATGAGGTTGGAAAGCAGTCTTGCCGTCAATGCGGCCCCGGGGATGGCTCCGGATGTCCGGTCGGCAATGCGTCCCTGCGAGACGATGAGTTCAAATGTCATGAGAAGCCAGGCTGATGATAAGGGGAGGAGGCTTTGAGCAGCCACAGTGGTGAGGAGTAGTTCGTGATATTCCTTTGGATATAGCGATGGCGGGACTTGTAGCAAACTTGAATTTTGACGCGGCCCCATTCTTTCGTGCCCCCCAGATCCTTAGGATTGCGGGAGGAGGCGACGCTGATAGTTTTTCATCTTTACGATGGAGAATCAGATGGACGTTACTGCGCTTTTTGGTTTTGCAGCGGCCTTTCTATTTTTTGCTGCCAGTCCTGGTCCGGATAATGTGGCGATCGTTGCCCGAACCATCGGGCAGGGTGTCTTGTCAGGGATTGCCTATGGGGCAGGGACGTGCACCGGCATTCTCATGTTTCTGGCGCTGGCGGTTTTCGGCCTGTCTGTCGTCGCCAGCGAGATGGGTGTCGTAATGACTGTCCTGCGCTATGGCGGCGCGATCTATCTCGTCTGGACGGGGATCAGGCTCTGGATGGCTGAACCGGTGGTGCCTGCGCTTAGGCCTCAGGCCAATGGACGCGTGCTCGGCGCCTATCTGACTGGCGTGGTTCTCAATCTTGGCAATCCCAAGATGCCGCTTTTCTATATCGCGCTGTTGCCGAATGTAGTCAGCACCCAGTTAGCCGTTGCGGATGGCGTGGTGCTGGCGATGATCATCCTCACCGTGGAAGTCGTCGTCGTGGGCGGGCATGTGGCGCTTGCCAGCCGCGCACGGTATGCGCTTCGCAATCCCCTTATCGTGCGGCGGGCCAACCGCGCTGCGGGGACAATGATGATCGGCGCAGGGGCTGCCGTGGTCGTTGCACGTTAATCGAATTCCAGAACTGTGCTCTCGAAGCGCAGAACGGTCTCGCCCTTCTGGTTGACGCCCTGGTTGGCCGTCAGGTTGATCGACGTTCCTGGCCGCGACATCAGCGGGCGGCTTTCGATGAGCGTCACCGAATAGGTGATCGTATCGCCGGCATAAACGGGTTTCAGCCATTGCAGCTTCTTGAAGCCGGGCGAGGGGCCGAGCTTGGGCGGCTCGATGCCTTCCGCGAGAAGGCGAGCATGTTCCTTTGCCCAGTAGGCAATAAACATCTTCATCCAGCCCGCGCAGGTATGCCATCCGGATGCGCACAGGCCGCCAAAGACAAAGTTCTTTGCGGCTTCCGGATCGGTATGAAAGGGCTGGGGATCGTATTTCCTGGCGAAGGCTATGATGTCTTCTGCGGTGAATAGCAGCGAGCCGGTGACGACCGTCTGGCCGGGTGGGGAGATGTCGGCGAGTTTCATGCCCTGTCTCCCGCAGTTGCCGTTTCGTCGGCAGGGCGGGCGCGGAACATGATCGGGTTTTCGCCGCGCATGACGACCTCGCCGTTCTGGTTGATGACTTCGTGGAGGAATTTGACGAGGCCGAGACCGGGCCGCGAGCGGAGCGGCCGCGCCTCGATCACCGTCGAGCGGCCGGACAGCGTATCTCCCGCAAGAACAGGCTTCTTCCATTCCATGAATTCAATGCCGGGCGAACCCTCGGATGAGGAATCTGCCAGCCAACCGTCATACATCATGCGCATGAAGAGGCTTGCCGTGTGCCAGCCCGATGCCGCCAGTCCGCCGAGAATGCTGGCCTTGCCGGCCTCTTCGTCGAGATGCATCGGCTGTGGATCGAATTCGCTGGCGAATTCGATGATTGCCGCGGCATCGAGCGTGCAGGAGGCAAGCGCCAAAACGCGGCCGGGGGTGAAATCCTCGAGGTAAAGCATGGGGCGCCTCGGCAATGGAGGATAAGGCTACGGCCGGGAATTTCCCGGCCGTAGCGCGTGGTTTTCGATCTTACGTGTTGAAGCGGAAGTGGATGACGTCGCCGTCGCTGACCACATATTCCTTGCCTTCGTCGCGACCCTTGCCTGCTTCCTTCGCGCCGACTTCGCCCTTGTAAGCGACGTAATCGTCGTAGGAGATGGTGAAGGCGCGGATGAAGCCTCGTTCGAAATCGGTATGGATGACGCCGGCGGCCTGCGGCGCCTTGGTGCCGCGACGGATCGTCCAGGCACGGCATTCCTTCGGGCCGACGGTGAAATAGGTGATCAGGTCGAGCAGGTGATAGCCTGCACGGATCAGGCGGTCGAGGCCTGCTTCTTCAAGGCCGAGCGCGCCAAGGAATTCCTTGGCTTCCTCCTCGGGGAGCTGAGCGACTTCGGATTCGATCGCGGCGGAAATGATGACGCATTCGGCGCCTTGCGCCTTTGCCATTTCGGCAACAGCCTTGGTATGCTCGTTGCCGTCCACCGCGTCGCCTTCGGCGACGTTGCAAACGTAGAGAACCGGATGCGATGTCAAAAGGTTGAGGCTCTTGAGAATCTCGATCTCTTCAGGTTCCAGCGTCTGCAGGAGCAGGCGAGCCGGCTTGCCGTCCTGCAGCAGCTTGATCACGGCTTCCATGACCGGAAGCTGAGCGACGGACTCTTTGTCCTTGCCGGTTGCGCGCTTGCGGGTCTGCTCGACGCGGCGCTCCAGGCTTTCGAGGTCGGCGAGCATCAGCTCGGTTTCGATCGTCTCGGCATCGCCGACCGGGTTGATGCGGCCTTCGACATGGGTGATGTCGTCATCTTCGAAACAGCGCAGCACGTGAACGACGGCGTCCACTTCGCGGATGTTGGCAAGGAACTTGTTGCCCAGGCCTTCACCCTTGGATGCGCCGCGCACGAGGCCGGCAATGTCGACGAAGGAGATGCGGGTCGGAATGATTTCCTTAGAGCCGGCGATCGTCGCAAGCTGCTGCATGCGCGCGTCCGGAACAGCAACTTCACCAGTATTCGGCTCGATCGTGCAGAACGGATAGTTCGCAGCCTGCGCGGCAGCCGTCTTAGTCAGTGCGTTGAAAAGGGTGGACTTGCCGACATTGGGCAGTCCGACGATACCGCATTTAAAGCCCATCGGGGATGAAACCTATCGTTTAACTGAGTTTGCAGTGGCTATGGGGGAAAGTGCCTTGCGGGTCAAGGCTTGCGATATTCTGCATCCGTCTCAGGAGACGCTATGGCTTGAAATCTTCCTGCTGCGGCGCAAGATAACTCTTATGCCCGATTGAGGCTTTCCTCACATGGAGGTCAAGCTGATGGCCGAAGATACGGTTCTCACCCCGAAAACGAAATCGAAACCCAAGCTGGAGCGACCGAAACTCTACAAGGTCATCCTGCTCAATGACGATTATACGCCGCGCGGGTTTGTCACCATGGTCCTGAAAGCCGTTTTTCACATGAGCGAGGAAGCGGGTTTGCGGGTGATGATGACCGCGCATCGGCTTGGTTCCTGCGTGGTTGTCGTCTGCGCCAAGGATATTGCCGAAACGAAGGCCAAGGAGGCGGTGGATCTTGCGAAGGAAGCGGGCTATCCGCTGATGTTCACTACGGAGCCTGAGGAATAGCGGCGTACGGCTACTCCTTTGGGCCGAACATCTTCTTCAGCATATCAGCCATCGGACCTGATGACGGAAGGTTCGGCTTTCCGCCATTGCGAGCCTGACGGATGTGGGATTGGCCGGCTGGTTTTTGGGGTTGCGGCTGTTTTGCCGCCGGTTTTTCCGGCTCTGGCTTGCCGCCTACGGCAAGCGTCAGCTTGTTCATCAACTGCGAGTCCTCGCCCTTGATCAGCATCCCGGCATTGTCGGCGATCGCGTCCATCAGCGGTTCCAGCCAGACCTTGTCAGACTTGGCGAAATCTCCCAGGACATGTCCGTGCACCAGTTCCTTGTTTCCGGGGTGACCGATGCCAATGCGCAGCCGGCGATAATCCTTGCCGCAATGGGCGTCGAGCGATTTGATGCCGTTGTGCCCACCGTGGCCTCCAGCTGTCTTGAGCCGCGTTCTTCCCGGTGGCAGATCGAGTTCGTCGTAGATCGCGACGATATTTGCTGGCGTCAGCTTGTAGAAGCGCATGGCTTCGCCAACGGCTTCGCCCGAGAGATTCATGAAGGTCTGCGGCTTCATCAACAGAACCTTCTCGCCGTCGATCTCGCCTTCTGAGATCACGGCCTTGAACTTCTTCGACCAAGGCGAAAAGCCCGCCCGTCGCTGAATGGCGTCGACGGCCATGAAACCGACATTGTGGCGGTTGCCTGCGTATTGCGCTCCGGGATTGCCAAGGCCAGCAATGATCAACATTGAAACTCTCCGTCTTTCTGCGCTCTGTCACCACCGCGAAATGACGGCACTGTCAATGTCTATAGGTCTATTTTTCCCACAAGCGGAGAGGCTTCAGTCCGTAGCGCTGGAGGATTTCATCCTGGCCTTTTTCGCGGATTAGTGCATCCAGTCCATCCTGCATGCGGGTGATCATGTCATCGGGCATCTGCTTGTTACAGGCCATGCCAAAGTGACTTTCCGAAAAGGGTAGAGCGATTTCCACCGGCTTTCCTTCGAGTTTTAGCTTTTCAAAGATGTTGTCCGACATCGGCATCATGTCAACGCGTTGTTCCAGGAGTTTGTTGAGCGTGATTTCAAAATCCGAGCTCAGATCGATCGAGGGGAAACCTCGTTCGCGCAACAGGGTCTCCGTGAAGTCCGCCCGGTGCGTGCCTATTGTGTAGCGCTTGGCTTCGTCGAGTGTGCTTGCCGTCACATGAGACCCCTTAAGGCGTACCAGGACATGCCGGCTGATGCTGATGGGGGTCACCCATTTGAACCGGTCTTCCCGTTCTGGAATGCGCGCAGCGGAAAAGGCACAGTGCATGGGCAAAGTCTCGGCAAGGGTGATTGCTCGTGCCCAAGGCATTATCTCCATGGTGAACGGAATGCCTGCCTTCCCCATCAGCGCGGCGACCTGTTCTACGCTCGACCCGCCATATGTCCCGTCTGCGTTACGATAAATGAACGGAGGATATGATTCAGTCGTGAGCGTCACCGCAGCCTGGGCAAAGGCGGGCGCTATTGCTCCGAGCATGCCGATCAGTGCAATCATCATCTTCATCGCGGGCCTCCGAAATGTTGCTGGAAGCGTCGTGCCTCGAAGCTTGAGGCGCTCTGTCATATGCACTCTGTGCGCTTCATGTCCCAATATCACCGCCTGTCCTTACACATGCGCAACTGCGCAATTGGCATGCATATCTAAATGTGACATTTCACCGTTCAGCTGGCGAGCGATGCCTTGCTGGGGTGTCCAGAAAAATCTGCCAGCAAGTCATTGATTTCGCGAGGCCTGGAGAAGTGATAGCCCTGTGCGTAGTCGACGCCGATCTGCATCAGCTGTTGCCGCTGCTGCGCCGTTTCAACGCCTTCCGCCACGACCTTGCACTGCATCTGATGCGAAATGGTCGTAATGCCTTCGATCAGCATCCGGCTTTTTCGCTCCAGATCGGTGTCGCCACCAAGGAGCGACTGAACGAAGGATTGATCAATCTTGACGATATCGACAGGGAATCTGTTCAGATAGCTAAGAGATGAATAGCCGGTGCCGAAATCGTCCAGAGCGATGCGGCAACCGAGATCGTGAAGCTCGGAAAGAGTTCTGCGAATCTCCGGGTCGTCATGCATCAATACGGCTTCGGTGATTTCGATCACAAGGCGGGCCGGCAGTATGCCCCCTTCACCCAGCATTCTGGTCAGGCGTGCAGGAAGGCAGCGTTCGAATTGCAAGGGCGAAAAGTTCACGGCGACATATGTATTGCCAAGGCCAGGAAGGCGAGAAACGCGATTGAGATTGGCGATTGCGTCTTCAAGAATAAGATTGCCGATTGCGGCAATCGATCCGTTTTCTTCCGCAACGCTGACTAGCGGAGCCGGGGGAAGCAAGCCCTTGCGAGGGTGGCGAAGACGCATGAGTGCTTCGAACCCGACGGGTATGCCATTTCCCATGCCTACGATCGGCTGAAAATGAGCTTCGAACCAGTTGGCTGCAATTCCTACTTCGATGTCGCTTTCAATTTCGGCCTTTTCCCTGGTTCTTGTCAGGATAGCGGGATCGTAGACTCTGGCGCCGTTCTTGCCGTCACGTTTGCGTGCATACATGGCCAGATCGGATTTCTGCAGCAATTCGGCGGCAGTCGCGGCGTGTTGCGGATAAAAGGCGACCCCCACGCTGGCGCTCAGTCTTATGCCGGTTCCTTCGATACGAAACGGCGATTCGAACATGTCGATAATCTGCTGGCACAGATCAGCACTGCGGCTCTCGGCGTCCGGGCCGGCGATCACGATGGCGAATTCGTCGCCGCCAAGTCTGGAGACTGTATCCGTCTCGTGCAGCATGGGTTGCAGCCTTACGACGAATTCCTGCAGAACGAGGTCGCCCGCTGCGTGGCCATGATTGTCGTTGATCGCCTTGAAGCGATCGAGGTCGACGAAGAGGCAGGCGAGCTGGGTCGCCATCCGGTCGGCTTCGACGATATGACGGTCCAGAGCAGCTTCGAAACCCTGCCTGTTCAGCAGCCCCGTCAAATGGTCGGTTATCGCCTGCTGATGGTTGCGGAATTCGGATTGCTTTAGTTCGGTCACGTCGGTCATGACACTTAACGAGCCAGCAAGATGCGTGGTGGTCGCGCCGAGATCGGCTTCGGCGATCAGCACATCGAGAATGCGGCCGTTCTTGCACAGGAAGCGTACCGTGATTTCTATCGTGACGCATTGGGCCATGGCGTGCCTTCTGCGATTTTCAAAAGAAGCCCGGTCTGCCGCGAAAAGGAAATCCGAAAAATGCTGTCCGATAACTTCTTCTCGCTGGTAGCCTGTGGCCAACAGCCAATAGTCGCTCACGGCAGCCACGGTGTCGCCCGCAGTCAATGAGAACAGCATTGCCGGCGTAAGGTTGTAAATCTCTATCGTCTGCTGATGGGCTCGCTTCAGTTCCTTTTCCTCGCGCTCCAGAAGAAGCTGCATCTCGTTGAAACTTTTTGCCAATCTCCCCATCTCATCGGCGGAGCGCCAGTCGACGTGGTGTCGCGAGCCGAGTCTGCGGGTGGCCTCGATCGCAGCGGTCAGGCGTGTCAAAGGCCGAACGACCATGGTTCTATTGCCGAAAACAGCTGCGCCGAAGACGGTCAGAATGGCGATGATGAAAATGGATATGAATGCAAACTCGATCTGATGCAGACCCGAGAACCAACTGGCAACCGGGACATAGATCGTCAAAGTGCCGACTTCACGGGGTCCCTGCAGGGATCGATAGATTACCGTCTGGCTGCGCGCTTCGAGAGTATTGAGTTCTGGCGCTCCGGGATCGGCCTCGAAGACGTTGAGCTTGCCCGTGGTGTCGTTGATCTGAACGGCATGGACCATCTGATCAAGGAGCATCATCTGTGCGACCTGGCTGATGCTGTCCAGATCCAGGTCCCATAGCGGTTTTCCGAGCGCCTGGGTGTTGCTGTTCATCACTACATCAACATGCTCACCGATGCTCTGGGAAGCCTGCTGGGACGAAAGGGCGAGGAAAAGCGTAAAAAGCGGAGCCACGACGACGAGAAGCGCGCCAGATATTATGGCAATGAAACGACTCTCAACAGAATGAGTCATTTGTTTTCCCCGGCCCAATATTGCTCTTTTTAAAATACCACCCCGTATTTCCCCACTATCCTTCCACCCAAATGTTTAAACTTCCCTGACACGTTCTCCCAAATATTTGCTGAAATGCATGAGCTGCGTGCCGTGACGAAAACAAAAAAGCCCGCCGAGGGGCGGGCTTTCTGTCTCAATCGAAGAATATCTATTATTCTTCGGAAGGAGCGGCAACTTCTTCTTCAGCAACACCAGCAGCCGGAGCTACGAGCGTGGCGATGGTGAAGTCGCGGTCGGTGATAACCGGGCGCACGCCCTTCGGCAGCTTGACGGCCGAAATGTGCATGCTGTCGCCGATCTTGGCGCCGTCGAGGTCGACGGTGATGAATTCCGGGATGGCGTTGGCCGGGCAGTGGAACTCAACCGTGTGACGGACGATGTTCAGGACGCCGCCCTGCTTGATCGCGGACTTGTCTTCGTTGACGAAGTGGACCGGAACGTCGACGGTAACTTCGGTGTTACCGGAGACGCGCAGGAAGTCGACGTGCATGGTGAAGTCACGCACCGGATCCAGCTGGTAATCCTTCGGCAGTACAGTGTACTTCTTGCCGTCGAGATCAATGGTGGCAATCGTCGTCATGAAGCCGCCGGCGTGGATACGCTTGGTGACCTCATTGGTGTTGAGGGCGATTGAAATCGGGGCCTGCTTGTCACCGTAGATGACTGCAGGAATAAAACCGTTGCGGCGAAGTTCACGGGAGGACCCCTTACCGACCCGTTCGCGCGCCTCGGCCTTGAGCTCGTAAGAATCCTGGCTCATGGCATTTCCTTTCGAGGTTATTTGGAGAGTTCAGACGATCAAAATGGTCACTCTGAACCGGAAAGCGTAGAACGCGTTCCATCCGCGTTGCCTCCAAGGGTGTCTACGCGGACGCGCCCCTATAGAACAATGCCCCCTGTGACGCAAGGGTTTCCTGAATATGACAACGTGTTGTATTTGTGCGGTCGCACATCCACCTGTTGCGGGATATTTGCCCGCTGTTCATCCTAGGTAGGCACCTCTTGCAGGATTGTTAAGTAAGTTTCTTCTGGTTCAGCCGAAAACTGCAAACTGAGCCAGTAAGTATCGGATTTGTTAAATATACGACGTCGAAAAGCAGCATCGATCTCAAGGAATGAAATTGATGTATGGCGTCGTCACTTGCCTGGTGCAGGAACACAATCTTAGGCTCGTGCTTGTGGCGGGTATACTTTGCTTTCTGGCAAACCTTGCAACGGTGTCATTCATCGGGCGGGCACGGGAAGCAAATCGTGCTGCGCGTATAATATGGGCTTCGGTTGCTGCAGGAGCCGGAGGCTTCGGCATATGGGCAACGCACTTTGTCGCGATGCTCGCCTATGATCCCGGGCATGCTTTCCGCTTCGACTTTGCGCTGACGCTGGTTTCACTGGGGCTGGCTTTCGTAGCAACCTTTGCAGCAGCAGCCCTCGTTCTCATCATTCCGACGCGCTCCGCGGCTGCCGGGGCGGGTGTTGTGTTCGGTGCGGGAGTTTCCTGCATGCATTTCACCGGGATGTCTGCCATTGAGTTTGCAGGCGCGATTGTCTGGGATCGTTCGCTGGTGTTTGTCGCGATTTCTGCAGCCATGTTCATGGCACCGATAGGCTTTGTCATTGCGCTATCGAGAGGCGCAAAGGTCGTCGTCCTGGCTGCGGGCATATTGTCGCTGGCGATCATATGCATGCATTTTATCGCCATGGGAGCGGCGACTTTCGTTCCTGATCTTTCCATGGCTATCGAAGTTGGCTCGATGTCCAGGCCGCTGATGTTATCGACGATCGTCGTCGTGTCCCTGTCGCTCATCGGGTCGGCGGCGACCGCCGCGATCGTTTCGAGCCGCGCCGCGCGATCGTCCAAGGCCAGCGAGAGGAACTTCCAGCTGCTCGTTCGTGGCGTGACCGATTATGCGATTTACATGCTGGATCCGGCAGGCGTCGTTACCAACTGGAATGCCGGTGCAGAGCGTGCAAAGGGATATGCTGCAAAGGAAATTATTGGCCAGAGTTTCGCGCGTTTCTATTCACGTGATGATCAGGCTGCGGGGATGCCCGAATTGGCCTTGTCAACGGCGCGCGATAGCGGTCGTTTCGAAGCAGAAGGAAAGCGATACAGAAAAGATGGTACGTGGTTCTGGGCGCATGTCGTAATTCAGCCGATCCGTGATGAGGACGGCGTTCTGATCGGTTACGCCAAGATCACGCGCGACATAACCCGACAAAAACAAGACAGTGACCGTATCGCTCAGGTCACGCAAAATCTGGACCTTGCGCTGGAAAACATGAGCCAGGGCATCTGCCTTTTCGACCGACACGAAAGGCTGATACTTTGCAACGGGCGTTATCGCGAGATGTTCAAGTTTCCGAAAGGTTTCGTTGGGCCGGGGGTCAGTTACTGGGACATCGTGCGCAAGGGTTATGAG
Organism: Aliirhizobium wenxiniae; assembly: GCF_014201355.1. Lineage (GTDB taxonomy): Bacteria > Pseudomonadota > Alphaproteobacteria > Rhizobiales > Rhizobiaceae > Neorhizobium > Neorhizobium wenxiniae. Next base: position 823,471 of record NZ_JACHEG010000001.1, on the reverse strand, counting down.
ATGTCCTACTTCGACCCGCAGGATGCTCTGACGCGTGCACAAGAACACTACAATCGCTATATGTCTGCAATGAGATCAGGGCAGCGTGGCATCGTGCACCGCACGGCCGGTGGACAGACATTTCGCATTGGGCTGAACGTGCTCACCGACGGGGGCTGGGTTTCGACCTTCGAGGATATCAGTGAGCAGGTTCGCTCCGAGGAGCAGATCGCTTTCATGGCGCGTCACGACAGCCTGACGGAGCTTCCCAATAGAGCCGCTTTCATGAGCCATCTGGAAAGCGAGGTTCTGCATGCGGAGAGTTCCGACCATCGGCTGGCGGTGATCGGTATCGATCTGAACAGGTTCAAGCAGATCAACGACCAGTTAGGACATGGCGTCGGCGATGCCGTACTCAAGGAAATTTCCCGCCGCATGCTCAGGGTCATCGGGGCCAATCAGATCTTTGCTCGTTTTGGCGGCGACGAATTCGTGGCGGCCATGCGATATGACGAGATCGGCGAAGTCAGTGTGTTGCTGGATCGCATGATGAGCGAATTCAACCGCCCCATGGATGTCGAGGGGCATCGCCTGAGCACCGGTGCAAGCATGGGCGTTGCACTCTATCCGAATGACGGACAGTCGCCGGAGGCGCTCATCGCCAATGCCGATCTTGCGATGTATCGCGCCAAAGGATCGCTATCCGGCCAAGTCTGCTTCTACGACGTGGAAATGGATGAGGCCGCCCGTGACCGCACCAAGATGGCGAAGGAGCTTTGGGTCGCCATCGAGGAAAAGCAGCTTCACCTGAATTATCAGGTCCAGAAGTCTGTTCCCACGGGAGAAATCACCGGTTACGAGGTGCTGCTGCGCTGGCGTCATCCGGAGCGAGGCCTCGTTTCCCCTGCAGATTTCATACCTGTTGCGGAAGAATGCGGCGCCATCCTGCCGATCGGTGAATGGGTGCTTCGCGAGGCTTGCCGTGAGGCGGCCGGCTGGCCCGTCGCACACAAGATTGCAGTCAATCTTTCGCCTGTGCAGATCGCACACACGGACATGCCGGCACTCGTTCATCGGGTTCTGATCGAGACGGGATTGAAATCTAGCCGCCTGGAGCTGGAGATTACCGAAAGTTCGATCTTCAGCGACAAGCAGCGGGCGCTGCATGCGCTACGGGCAATCAAGGCGCTCGGTGTTTCCATCGCCATCGATGATTTCGGTACCGGCTATTCGTCATTGGAGACCCTTCAGTCCTTCCCGTTCGACAAGATCAAGCTCGACCGCAGCTTTCTGGCCGATGTCGATAGGAGCGAGGAAGCGAAAGCGATGGTCCGGGCCATTCTGGCTCTGGGACAGGGATTGCGCATTCCGGTGCTTGCCGAAGGGGTCGAGACATCCATTCAGCTGGATATCCTGAGGCAGGAAGGCTGCCATGAAGCGCAGGGCTATCTTCTTGGGCGTCCGATGCCGATCGACAAGCAAAATCTAACCGAGGCGGCCTGACCGCCTTGGCTGACGAGTTGAGGCTGGAGCATCAGCGACGCGCTTCGCCGCCCGGTGCGTAGACTGACTTTTGCTCGAAGCGGAACTTGAAGCCGCAATCACTGCAGCGGATCATGTGCTTGCGCGGGTCGGTGGAGGCAAATTCCGTCCGGAAACTCTTTGGCAGTTCGTCGATGCGGAAATCCCGGTTGGCGGCGCGCTTGTCATCGATTTCGGAAACCTCGGCAAAACCGGTGTTGCCGCACTGGGAACATTCGAGCTTTCGGGAATAGCGGTCGCGGGCGGCCATGCGGGACTCCTTGGATGTACCGGACCTACATAGTCAACGTGTTTGCCGAATGCAAAACGCCGGGACGATTGCCCCGGCGTTTTGCAGCTGTCTTCCCGCGATTTTTATCAGCGGCGGCATTCGCCGGATGAAATGATCCCGAAACCGGCGTTGTTTGCCTCGCAGGCATTGGGGAAGGTCTGGGTGCGGCCGCCGCGCTGGCCGCAGACTGGGCGGTATTCGCGGGTGCAGATGCCACCGGGTTGAGGTCTGCCGGGATTGCCCGGCCTGTCCCAATCGGGACGGTCAGGTCTGCCTGGGCGATCCCAATCCGGCCTGTCAGGCCGACCGGGGCGGTCCCAGTCCGGACGATCCGGCCTGCCGGAGCCTCTGCATTCGCCGGAACCGATGACACGGAAACCACGCGCATTCGCCTGGCAGGAATTGCCGAAAGTTTCCAGTCGTCCGCCTCTTTCGCCGCAAACCGGGCGATAGTCCATGGTGCACATCTGCGGACCGCGATCGGGGCGGGGAGGTGGATAATATCCTCCTGGGCCGGAGGGCGGACCACCTTCGACGCATGCAGAAAGAAGCGGTAGCAGTATAAGAAGCGGCAGCTTGGCCATATGGGTCGATATGAATGACATTCGTGATTCCTCCCCGTTGAATTGAGTTCAACCTAAAACATCGGGCCGAAAATCGATATCGACTTTCGGCCCGACTGAAAGATTTGGAAAATTGCGTCTGAAAGCTTGAAGCAATCAGTCGAACAGGCTGGAAACGGAGGATTCCATCGCCGTGCGGTTGATCGCCTCGCCGAGAAGCTGCGCCGTCGAGATGACGCGAATGTTCGGGGCGGATTGAACTGCCGTCGTCGGCTGGAGCGAGTCGGTGATGACCAGTTCCTTCAGCTTCGACGAGGAGATGCGGGTGACCGCGCCGCCGGACAGAACGCCGTGGGTGATGTAGGCGGTGACGCTGGTGGCGCCGTTCTTCAACAGGGCTTCCGCCGCGTTGCAAAGCGTGCCGCCGGAATCGACGATATCGTCGATCAACAGACAGTCCTTGCCGGTAACGTCACCAATGACGTTCATGACTTCCGATTCACCTGCACGTTCACGACGCTTGTCGACGATTGCAAGCTGGCAATCGAGGCGCTTGGCGAGCGAACGGGCACGCACCACGCCGCCGACGTCGGGTGATACGACCATGACGTTGTTCAGGTCGTAGTTTTCCTTCACGTCACGCGCCAGGATCGGCACGGCGTAGAGGTTGTCCGTCGGAATGTCGAAGAAGCCCTGGATCTGGCCGGCATGCAGGTCGAGGGTCAGAACGCGGTCGGCGCCTGCCTCGGTGATCAGGTTGGCGACGAGCTTGGCCGAGATCGGCGTACGCGGGCCTGCCTTGCGATCCTGTCTTGCATAACCGAAATAGGGAAGCACCGCCGTGATGCGCCGTGCGGACGCTCGCCGGAACGCATCGATCATGATGAGCAATTCCATCAGATGATCGTTGGTCGGGAACGACGTGGACTGGATGACGAATACATCCTCGCCGCGCACGTTTTCCTGAATTTCTACGAAGATTTCCTGGTCTGCAAAACGCCTTACACTGGCTTTTCCGACTGGGACATTGAGATAGCTGCAGATCGCGTCGGCCAGATGCCGGTTCGAATTGCCTGCGAAAACCTTCATTTCGGTCCGCCTGTATTGAAGCTGGATGGGGGCCTTTTACCGCCGCTGCCCTTGAATGCAAGAGCGTTTTCCAAATGCGCACGCAATTTTATGAATGAACTGTGACTTGAGGCCCAAAAAAGCCCCGATTACAGCCGGGATGCCGTTTGCCGCCAGTCGAGATACCCCGATATGGTCTTGTCCGCAATCGACTGCATGACGGATGCCGGTATTGCCGCCCAGGGATCTGGTCCTTGTGCGGATAGTGTTTCCTGCCCCTGCATCCGGTGCAGCCGCGCGCCGCCATTGTCGAGTACGTCCCAGACATAGACGACCGTCACCTTGCCATCATCGGAGAGGGCGGAAAAATAGCCCTTCAGGATGTGTTCGGTGTTGGTATCTGAAGAAGGTCTAATGCGTACACCGCTTGTGCGAGCGGCTACTGCAAGCTGGCGCGAGAGAGGTGTGACGGCTTCGACCGGAGCGCCGATGATTGGGAGGAAACGGATCGTTCCAGCGCTCTCAGCCGATGACGATGGTAATTCCGCCTGATGTGCCGGGGAGGTGATCCGTGGGCTACCAGAGGAAGGCGTCTCTATCTGGCCGTTGGCGACTTGCCCTTGCCATTCCGGCGGTGGGCCTGATGAGGATGGCGAAACGGTCTCGCCGTCGTTCAAGGCCCGCGCCTGGCTATCCAAGGTATTGCCATGTCTATGGGCATAGATATTCGAGGCAGGTGGAGCGGATTGAATCGGCGAGGTGTTATAGGTTCCGACCATTCGATCGGTATCGGCCTGGGTGACCGGGCTGGAGGTTCTTTCCGTTCCACCGCCGATATCGACCTGCGGCGTCAGGGCATCGGTCGTATTGCAGGCTGAAAGCGCGAGCGAGAAGGCAAGAGCTGTAGCGATATGCCATGATCCCGATCGCTGCACCCATTTACCTCTCTAATCTCCGCCTCAACCGAGCTTAGAGGTGGCTTTTCGGACGTGTCAATTGCGGGAAATAGTGCGCTCAGCAGACGATCAGGTCGAGGCCTCTTCGTGAGAGCGGTTCCGGCGCACCTTCGGTCGTCAGATAGGTGTGGCCGAGCGTCATTGCCGTGCCGCTATCGGAATCCATGATGATCATGTGGACAAAGAGTGTCATGTCGGGAAGGATTTCCTGCGGATTGCCGACATGGAACATCTGCTGCTCCATCCATGACGGCGAGAAGCGGGCACCGAGCGAGTAACCGCAGGCGTTCAGCCGGTGGCGGGAAAGGCCGCGTTCATCAAGGATGCGGGCATGGGTGTCGAAGACATCGCCGAAGGTGTGGCCGGGGCGAAGCACTTCCTCGATCGCCTGGATGGTTTCCAGGCAGGCCTTGTAGAGCTCGCGGTGTCGGAGCGACGGCTCGCCGATCACGACAGTACGCATCATGGCTGCATGATAATGCGCTGAGGCACCAGCCCATTCGAGAGTCAGCTGGTCATTGGCTTCGAGCTTGCGCCGGCCGGCCTTGTACCTGCACAGAAGCGCATCTTCACCGGAGCCGATAATGAATTCGTTGGCTGGATAATCGCCGCCGCCGGAAAATACCGCGCCCTGCATTGCTGCCAGAATGTCTGACTCATCTCCGCCGGCTTTGATCAACGGAAGGGCCGCATCCAATGCATCGTCTGCCAGTTCGGCTGCATGCCTTGCATAGGCGATTTCGGCCGGGCTTTTGATCAGGCGCAGGCCGCCGACGAGATAGGAGGCGTCGATCAACTGACCGAACGTGGAAAGCTGGTTGTCTATGAGACGGGCGACGCGGCCGGTCATGCCATGCGTATCGTATTCAATGCCGATTTTTGCTCCGAGCAGATCCATGTCGCTCAGGAGGTTCTTCAGGTCGAGCGTAGGGTCGGCGTTCACCCGATCGACCCAGATGGAAATATTCTCGATGATCGACGTCTGGCGTGCCTGACGCAGGTCTGCCGACCGTGTCAGTAGCGTCATCGACCCGTCCGCCTTGACGATCAGGGTCTGGAAAAAGCAATAACCGAACGTGTCATAGCCTGTGAGCCAGTACATGCTTTCCTGTGCGAAGATCAGCACGGCATCGAGCTTCTGATCCTGCATCTCGGCGAGAAGCCGGTTCAGGCGGGCGGAATATTCGTCGCGTTCGAAATGCAATGCCATCTCAATCCTCCCGGATCGTTATCGCTGAAATCTGGCGGCCGTAGTCCGGCTCTTTTGCGTGGGTAGTGCGTCGATAGGAAAAGAAACGCTCGGCGTCCGGATAGGTGTCCAGGTTCAGGTTTTCTGCCTTTACGCCGGCATCGGTGAGACGCTTGATGGTCAGTGACGGAAGGTCGAACATCGCGTGGTGCTGCTTCACCGAGGGGGAAAAGAAGATTTCGTAGGAAGGGTTGGCAGATTTGAAATTGGAGACGAATTCTGGTCCGACCTCGTAGCTCTTCGGTCCGATCGACGGGCCGAGGACAGCGGTGATGCGGCTGCGATCCGCGCCGAGCGAGACCATGGCTTCAATGGTGTTTTCGAGCACGCCGTGGAGCGCGCCCTTCCATCCGGCGTGGGCCGCGCCGATCACGCCGGCCTCGGCATCCGCAAACAGGATGGGGCCGCAATCGGCCGACAATACGCCGAGCACGATGCCGGGAAGATTGGTCACCATCGCGTCGGCCTTGGGCCTTTCGCTCGCTGCCGATTGTTCGTCGACGATTACCACATCGGGAGAGTGGACCTGATGGACGGTCGCCAGTCGCTCCAGCGGCAGTTCGAACCATGCTGCAACACGGGCGCGATTCTCGATGACCCGGTCGCGGTCGTCATCGGAACCTATGCCGACGTTCAGTCCTGCGTAGATGCCCTCGGAAACACCGCCCTTGCGGGTGAAAAAGCCGTGCCGGATGCGTGAGCCTGCCCGTTCGCGCAGCAATTCGCTTTCGATCGGCAGAGGCAGGTCGGTATTCGGCATATATGCGTCCATCCTGTTGATTTTACGAGGTAATGCACGCGAATGCGGCTGCTTGTGCGGGCGAGATTGGCGCAATATACGCCAATCTGTCAATGCAGTTCGGCCAAGGTTCAATCAATCGCGCGGAACGGCATAAGCTTCACGGCCGGGCTTGAAACCGCGATGACCTTGAAAAGTTCGCCCATCTTTCCCGCACCTTCTCCCGCCAGGCGATCGACCGCGACGCCGATGAGGCGCTGTTCTGAGGGATCCTTGTCGCGGGCAAGAGCGGTGGCGCGTTCGGCGAGACCGAGACCGTAGAGAAATTCGCCCTGGCGCAGGCCGCCATTGAGGTGAACGCCGCTCGCGAGCGCCACCTTGGCAAGGTCTTCGAAATCAACATGGCTGGTGAGATCCGCTTCGCCGGGATGGGCGAATGGCGGGTCGAACTCATGGTTCATCACGGCCTGTAGTGTATCGCCGAAGCCGGTGACCATGTGGCCGTAATCGATAATCAAGGCGGTGCCGCCGTATTGCCCAAGGCGCTCGCAGAGGGTCTGCATGACAGCCTGGCGGGCGGGAGCGACTTCAAAGATCGTTCCGTCCGGGACCGCGCCGGTATGAGATGGAAGAAGTACCGGATCTACAGTCGCGACACCGGCGGCGAATGCGAGCTCATCATTGATATCCAGGCCGATCAGCCGCTCGCGGAAACCGGTAGGCGTCTTGATGAACTGTCGGATCGGGATGGCGTCGAACAGCTCGTTCGCGGCGATCAGGCAGAAACCTTCCGGGACATCCTCGAAGCTGTCGTGCCAGTTGATCATCGTTGAATAGGCTTCGAGCGTCACTCGCTGGACGCCACGTAGGCGCTCGCTGGTTTCGACCAGATGCACGGTCATCCGCTCGAACAGGGCGGGCGAAATCCGTTTGATGACGCGCAACATGTCGGCCATCATCGTGCCGCGGCCGGGGCCGATCTCCACCAAACGGACATTTTCAGGCGTGCCGTGCTGCTGCCAGGCATGGACCATGAAGATGCCGACCATCTCGCCGAACAGTTGGCTGATTTCAGGAGCGGTGATGAAATCGCCGTGACGGCCGAAAGGTTCGCGGGTGCGGTAATAACCGTATTCAGGATCGGCGAGGCAAAGCGCGAAATAATCGGTAACGGTGATGGGCCCGTTTGTCCGGATCAGATTCTTGATCTTTTCGGCCAGGGGAGTGGTTTGGGGTGTGCTCATGGCAGACTCGATCCCTCATGCCTTTGCGGTACGGACCGCAACCAGCGCCCGCAGAGCAGCCCAAAGACCAATCAGCACCATCGGCGATGAAAGGACCATGCCCATGGTCAGCCAGTTTGTGCCAAGAAGATATCCCAGCTGCGCGTCAGGTTCGCGGAAAAACTCGACGAAAATGCGCGACAAACCGTAACCCATGACAAAGATGCCTGCGATAAGCCCCGGCGTTTTGAAAGCCTTGATGCCGAAAATTAGGGAGGCAAGCAGGAGGAGCAGGACAATTCCTTCCAGCGCGGCTTCATAAAGCTGGCTCGGATGCCGGGCAAACGGGCCGCCGGTGGGGAAAACAATCGCCCAAGGGGCTGAGCTCAACCGTCCCCAGAGTTCGCCATTGATGAAATTAGCGATGCGACCGAAAAGCAGACCAATCGGTACGACGGCAGCGATGATGTCAAACATGCTCCAGACCGGGATCATGTTCTTGCGAGCAAACAGGATCATCGCAACGATCGCGCCCATCAGGCCGCCATGGAAGGACATACCGCCATTCCAGATCTGGATGATGCGGATCGGGTTTTCCAACATGACGGGCAGGTCGTAGAACAGGACATAACCGGTGCGACCACCGACTACGATACCTACGGCAATCCAGACGAGGAAGTCGTCCAGATGCGTCTTTGTCATTGGTGCGGCATCGCCTTTCCATAGCGTCGGCCGGTCGATCAGCTTGCGGGCATAAAGCCAGCCGATCATGATGCCGGCGACATAGGCCAGGCCATACCAGTGAACGGCAAGAGGCCCGATGGCAAATGCCACCGGATCGATGTCTGGAAACGGCAGAATGGCGAGAAGATTCAGTGCTTCGTACAATGTTTGTTCCCGGTTTGACCGACGTCGGCGGACCATGGCCTTACCAAAAGTGGCGGTCAAGCCGGAATCGCGCAACCGGTTACCACAGTAGTGGATGGAGCTTGCAACAAACCGCCGCTGGCCCTACTTCCTTGTCATGGACTTAATGATATGCCGGGGCATTTCCGCCGGCTTCAAGGAGATGACGACATGTCGACCGGGACCAACCGTATTTTCGACGACTTCGCAAAGATCATGACCGACGCAGCGGGCGCTGCCCAGGGCGTACGCAAGGAAATGGAAACTGCTTTTCATGCGCAGGCCGATCGTTTCCTCAACAGCATGGACGTGGTGAAGCGTGAGGAATTCGAGGCGGTGCGCGAGATGGCTGCTCGCGCTCGCGACGAGAATGACGCGCTGAAGGCTCGTATCGAAGCGCTCGAGGCTAAGCTGGCTTCCCAGCAAGGCTGATTGCAGAGCCGCCTGTCTCCCAGAATCATTTCGGCCTCTCATGTCCGCATGGGAGGCCGATTCGTATCTGTCATTAACTTTTCCGTGCCGTGTCGGGACGATGTCCCCTTGTGGTGAGCTGTGAATGTCCTCAAAAAACTCCCCCCTGTGGACACTTCCGAAAAAGCTAAGCGACAGAGTCATTTACCCATCTCCGCTGATCTCCGATACGAACCGCTTCAACACGTAACCCACCGAAATAATGGGGGGAGGGGGTGGAAGCTAGAAGTGGTCTAGCTACACTGATTTTAAATGATGATTCGAAACGGACTGGTAAGCTCCAGGCAGGGTTACAGCGTTAATCTGGCGGCGCCGTAAGATCATCGGGAGTGTTGTTTCCGGTTAATTGTTTCGCGTGTTGGCGTATCTCGCAACGTCGCATTCATTCCGGTCGAAAAGGTGCCGCATGAGCCTGATGGAATTGGAAATTGAACGTCAATCGAATCCGGTCGACATGATCGAATTCGTCGCTGCGTCCAACGACTGGACGTTCGAACGCTCCGGCGAAGACGAAATCGCCATGACCGTGGAAGGCCGCTGGACCGACTACCACGTGTCATTTTCCTGGATGGAGGATTTCGAGGCGCTGCATCTCGCGTGTGCCTTCGATCTCAAGATCCCCGATACGCGCATGAACGAAATCCTCCGCCTGCTGTCGCATGTGAACGGCCAGACGCTGATGGGCCATTTCGACTTGTGGCGTCAGGAGGATGTGATCATTTTCCGTCAGTCGCTGCTTCTGGCCGGCGGTGCCGAACCGACCAATCAGCAGGTGGAAGTGCTGCTTTCCAGCGCGCTCGATGCCTGCGAAAGCTATTACCAGGCATTCCAGTTCGTCGTCTGGTCGGGCATGGAAGCCAAGGCTGCCATGGACGCGGTTCTTTTCGAAACCGTCGGCGAGTGCTGAACATGGTGGCGGGCAGCGGATCGATCGTCCTCGTTGGTGCCGGTAATATGGGCGGCGCCATGCTGTCCGGCTGGCTGGACAAGGGTGTTGAGGGTCGCCGCATCACGGTTGTCGATCCGTCTCCTTCGGAGAAGATGCAGGAGAAAATTTCGGCAGCAGGCGCAAGACATGCGACTGCCGTACCTGAGGGTATGGTCGCCGACATTCTTTTCCTGGCGGTCAAGCCGCAGATGATGGACACGGTTCTGCCGCCCCTGAAGGCGGCTGTCGGCGAAAAGACCGTTGTCGTTTCCGTCGCGGCAGGCAAGACGCTCGGCTTTCTTCAAAGCCATCTCGGCGATGCGGCCATGGTTCGTGCCATGCCGAATACGCCGGCGATGATCGGCCGTGGTGTGACCGGTGCTTTCGCCAATGCGCGCGTCGGTGATGCGCAGCGTCAGGCTGTCGATGAATTGCTCAGGGTCAGCGGGCCCGTTGAATGGGTCGCAACCGAAGCCGATATCGACGCCGTGACGGCGGTGTCGGGTAGCGGGCCTGCATATGTATTCTATCTCGTCGAGTGCATGGCAGAGGCGGGTCGCAAGTTGGGCCTGCCGGCGGACCTCGCCATGCGGCTCGCGCGGGAGACCGTCTCGGGGGCTGGTGAGTTGTTGAACCAGTCCCCGGAGGACGCGTCGCAGCTTCGCAAGAACGTCACGTCGCCGGGTGGCACGACGGCTGCAGCACTTTCCGTGCTGATGGCGGATGACGGCATACAGCCGATTTTCGACAAGGCGATTGCCGCCGCACGCACACGGGCCGAAGAGCTGGGCAGATAAGGTAGCATGCATGGCAGACGAGATTACATACGGGGATTTCGAAAAGGTCGATATCCGGGTTGGAACCATCGTCGAGGCAGAGCCCTTTCCTGAAGCCCGCAAGCCTGCCTACAAGCTGAAGATCGATTTCGGTCCCGAGATCGGTGTGAAGAAATCATCTGCGCAGATCACCGTGCACTACACGCTTGATCAGCTGATCGGTCGTCAGGTTCTCGGTGTCGTGAATTTTCCGCCGCGCCAGATTGGTCCGGTTCGTTCCGAAGTGCTCACCCTGGGCTTCGAGGACGAGAACGGGGCGATCGTGCTTGCCTCGGTTACGCGGGGTGTTCCGAACGGGCGCAAGATGATGTGAGCTGGCGACGGAAGCTTCGCTACTTCGCATTTCGTTTTCATGTAAATTACGGCGCCTGATTATGTTTCCGTGCGTGCTGCGAGACGCCGCATCTGAAAACCTGTCTTCGATTGCTCAAATCCAGCCGCGAGATAGAAGTCCAAAACCTCGCGCCGTTTCGAGCCAGTCATCAGCATCACCTTATAACAATTGGCCTTCCACGCTGCGTCCGCGGCATGTTGGAGGATCTGTTTGCCAAAACCTCGATTTCGAAAACTGCGGTGTGTGACGACATTCTCGATCAGGCCATATGATCGACCGCCTCGCGTGAGGTTGGGGATCACGACAAGCGTGCATGATGTCGCCAATACGCCGTCTGCCAAACCGATGACAATCATGCTGCCCGAATAGGCCCGAAACCGTTCGAATACGCCATGTGCCAATTCGAGGTGCGGTTTCTCATCCCCTTCTGCCAGATGTTGATACAGTTCGATCAGGGCAGGCAGATCGCTCTGATCTGCTTGTTGGATGTCCAGAACCGTCTGCTCATCGAAATCGTTCACGCCGGTATCCGCACGATCGCCCGCAAGCCGCCGCTCGGGCTTTCTCCCAGTGTGACGTTGCCGCCGTGCGCGCGGGCGATGTCGCGGGCGATGGCAAGGCCGAGGCCGGTGCCGGAACTGTCCAGATTCCGAGCTTCATCGAGCCGGTAGAAGGGTTTGAAAACTTCCTCGCGTGATTCAGCCGGTATGCCCGGGCCGTCATCGTCCAAGGTCAGGGTGAGCCACTTGGCGCTATGTTTTGCGTGAATGTGCAGCGTCTTGGCATAACGCTCGGCGTTGGACACCAGGTTGCCCGCCAGGCGGGCGAAGGCGTTGGGCCGTACTGCGATTTCATCTTCGCCGTCGATTTCGTAGCTCAGCTTGCGGCCGCGCATTTCGAAATCACTGCGGAAGCGCTCCAGCAATTCGCCGAGCTTCAGTGTTCCGAAATCCTCTTCCGCTTCGCCCTTGGCGAAGGCCAGGTATCCTTCCAGCATGGACTGCATGTCGTTGACGTCTTCGGTCATGCCGGAGAGTTCCGGTTTGTCGCCGGCAAGCGCCAGTTGCAGCTTGAACCGGGTGAGTATGGTGCGAAGATCGTGGCTGATACCAGCCAACATGGCGGTACGTTGTTCCAGTTGCCTTTCTATGCGCTCGCGCATCTGGATGAACGCGAGGCCGGCACGGCGGACCTCATCGGCTCCTCGCGGAGAGAAACCTTCTGTTTTCTGTCCCTTGCCAAAGCTTTCCGCGGCGTCCGCAAGCGACAGGATTGGGCGGATCTGGCCGCGCAGGAAGAGAATGGAGATGATGACCAGAACCAGCGCGATGCTCACCATCCAGACCAGGAAAATATGGGTGTTGGAGGCATAGGTGGAGCCACGGCGAACAAAAACCCTGAGTACGCGCTGATCAAGTTTGATGCGGATCTCGACGAGTTTGCTATCGCCGACGGTATCGAGCCAGAACGGCATCTTTATCTGTTGGGTAATCTGGTCGGTCAATATGCCGTCCAGTATTGAAAAGAAGGGCCGCGGCCGGGGCGGAGGCAATTGCCCGTTCTCCTCCACAGCGATCGTCAGGTCCAATGTCTGGTCTGCTATCCGCGTGATTTCGTTATAGTTGCTGTCTTGGGGATAGCTGCGAATGACCTCGATAATGGCTGCAATATCTCGGACGGTACCGTCCGAAAGGCGCTCGGTCACCATGCGCCAGTGCCGTTCCATGAAAACCGCGGCGACCGCGGTCTGCAGTAACAACATGGGCAGGATAACGATCAGCAGCGAGCGGGTATAAAGCCCCGTCGGCAGCCGACGTCGCAGCCAGCGAGTTAATGGACGCCAGCCCGGAATGCTGAGCGCTGCCGCGTTCTGTCTCAGCGTGTCGAAAAACGCCATTGCTTCTCCATTGCCGACCGTTTCAGGTCGGCTAGTCGATGCTCAGCCTGTAGCCGATGCCTCTAACCGTCTGAAGATAGACCGGATTGGCCGGATCGTCTTCTATCTTCCGCCTGAGGCGATTTATCTGAACGTCGATAGTACGCTCCCCGACATCGGAATCATCACCGATCAGTTCATGGCGAGGGATGGTATCCCCAGCGCGCATGGCAAACATGAGCATGATTTCCTGTTCCCGGTCCGTCAGTCGAATGGTTTCAGCCGCTCTACGGAGTTCCTTGCGGGAAATGGAGAAAGTGAACGGTCCGAAGATCACCTGCTCGATCTTGGGTGTTTCGGATGCGCTGCGGCGCAGAATATTGTTGATGCGCAGAACCAGTTCGCGCGGGTCGAAAGGTTTTGCCAGATAATCGTCGGCACCGGCTTCCAGCCCTTCGATGCGGGCATCCGCCTCGACGCGCGCCGTCAGCAAGATAACCGGGATCGTCTTCTTTTCGTAAAGCGACTTCGTCAGAGACAAGCCGGATTCACCCGGCATCATGACATCCAGAATGATCAGGTCGAAATGCAGGCCTTCCAGCTTGCGCCGCGCTTCCGCAGCATCGCCAGCGATCGTAACGCGAAAGCCCTGTTCCGCCAGATAACGGTTGAGCAGGTCGCGGATGCGCTTGTCGTCATCGACGATCAGCAGGTGAGGTGCATCATCTGTCGGCGGTGTTCTCGTCATAAGGGCATCCTACACATCATCGGCGGGCGGCAGGCTTTCGTCGCGGCCTCGCATTTTCTTCAGGAATTCCTTCACGGCCTCGCGATTACCCGGCGTCAGGTTTTCCATGGCATGGGCGATGCGCAATGATTGCGGCTCCGATAGGGCAAGCGACAATTCCCGGCCGGCCAAGGTGGGGTAAAGGCGCCGCTCGCGCCTGTCCTTCGCTCCCGCCATCTGGCGAATGTAACCGGAATCGATGAGGTGCTTCAGGACGCGCGAGAGACTTTGCTTGGTAATCTGCAGCGTTTCCAGAAGGTCGCTTACCATCAAACCCGGGTGGCGGCTGACAAAATATACGACGCGGTGATGCGCGCGACCCATGCCTATCCTTGCCAGAATGGCATCCGGATCGGAAATGAAATCGCGATAGGCGAAAAAGAACAATTCGATAGTCTCGAAGTCGATCCGGCTTTCATCGACTGCCGGCATTGGCAGCTGGTCTTTCCTGACGGGTTTGGCCGCCATTGATCGAGACACGTTCAGTTCCTTTCTACGGTGCGGCGTGAGATGCCGCGCCACATACCCTTGCGATTGTAATGCGTCGTGCTCGATAAAGCGCGATCGGCTTGAACAATCAACAGAATTTGTGTGATTTCGACCGAGTTCCTCCGCTAACGGGTTCTGTCCTATCAGGTTCGGTTTACGCGGAGCGATGGAACCTTATGGCGTGCTCCTCATTAAAACAGCCAGAGACCCAGGAGAGTTTTAATGCAGACATATTCAGCCTTGCCGCCGATCACGATTGACAGACCCAAGCCGCATCCGCTGCGGGCCGTTTTTGTAACGGTGATTGCCCTAAAGCTCGTGGTATGCGCTTTCCTTCTGGCCAACGCATCGCTCGCTCCTCCGGTAGCGGCTGATACACGCTACATGGTTGCCGCCGGCGAGTGAATTTCTGGCTGATTTCTGTCTCTGTAGGCGATATATCCGGCAAGGCGTAATCAAGCCAAGGTCGGAGATCATGGGAAAACTTCAAGCCGGGATCATTCCCGTCACTCCGTTTCAGCAGAACTGCACAGTCTTCTTCGATGACGAAACCCGCGAAGGCGTGGTCGTGGATCCGGGCGGCGACGTCTCACTGATAGAACAGACGGTGCGTGAGAATGGGTTGTCGATCAAAGAGATATGGATCACCCACGGACATATCGATCACGCTGGCGGCGCAGACGAACTTCGCGAAATCCTGAATGTGGAGGTCATCGGACCGCACGTGGACGATCTGCCTTTACTCGAAAGGCTGGAGACGCAGGCTCAGTCTTTTGGCGTGAGGATGGAGGCGCGTAATCTTGTTCCGGACCGCTGGCTGTCCGAGGGAGATATCGTTTCCTTTGGCGAGCATGTTTTCGAGATTTATCATTGCCCGGGACATGCGCCCGGGCATGTCATCTTCTTTAACCGCGCACAGCGCCTCGCGCATTTGGGCGATGTGCTTTTCAATGGCTCGGTAGGGCGTACGGATCTGCCGGGTGGCGATCATCAGACCCTTATCAATTCAATCAGGGACAAAGTCCTGCCGCTTGGCGACGATGTCGGTTTCCTGTGTGGTCACGGTCCAGGGGGGCGTATTGGCGAAGAGCGCAGAAACAATCCCTATCTGCAGGATATGTATTCGGCTTAGGAAGACGGTCAGTCACACGCATTCCAGCAATCTGTAAGTGTGCGAGATCACGTCGAGATTACGGCGTTTCACAAGGAGTGTGAGGCGCGCGATCGAAATCTATGGCATAAAAAAACCCGGCAAGACTGCCGGGCTCCAACTTGGGTCAAAGCCTCACAGGCTTAGCCATCGATCTGCAGGTTAACGGCCTTAGGGCCTTTTCCGCGGCGATCCGGCTCCGTGTCGAAGCTTACTTTCTGGTTTTCTGAAAGACCGGACAGGCCAGACGCCTGGACGGCCGAGATGTGGACAAAGATATCGGCGCCGCCATTGTCTGGCTTGATGAAGCCGAAGCCCTTATCGGTATTGAAGAATTTTACAGTGCCAGTTTCGGCCATGCAGCAGGTCCTTTTCTTTCTGTCCGTGTTCAGCGGCGGACAGCACAACACTATTGCCCCTAGGGGCGGCGGCAGGCAGTTTTAAGAAAGGGTCCCTGTGTTACCGCGGCGAATGGCAGGAATAGATTTTTTCAAATTGCCCCCAGTCTACCGCCCGAAGTTTTGGCGCCTTCGGATCGCATTATTATAGGTCTTCCCATGCTCGTAAATTGCCCGAACCGCGGCAGATTGCTGTGTTTATAGGGAATTGGCAAGAAAAAGTTTTGCGAAACTGTGCCGCGAGATTGAAAAGGCAAACCTCCTGAAACCGTTGGAACGTAGGCGTTTTTGCCTCCGAGACAGCTTTGGCGCTATAAAATCCAATCAGCTATCATTGATTGTATTGAATAATGTACGGATTTGGCACGGACGGCCGGATTGCCGTCCATTCATCCGCTTACCTGCAACTTGGGCAGGTAAGCGGAGTTTGTTGACCTGTTTTGGGATCGCAATTTAGCCGTATTTCTGATTTTGCGGAGCTTGCCCTTGAGAAGACGCTTGGCGGTGCTGCCGATATGGCGAGCTGATGTCGGCCTCCGTTAACTATCCCGCCTGCCATACGAGTGAGTGTTCACGGAGTTTGATAGGTCGTATTCAAGCTTTCCGCTTGAAAGAGCGGGCCTCATTCGACATACAACTTCGGGCGATTTTTTTGACCTTCGCCGCGTTGCAACAGCTCTCAGGACCTCGATTATGGCCTTTCTTGCCGATGCCCTCTCCCGTGTAAAGCCGTCCGCCACCATCGCCGTTTCTCAGAAAGCGCGCGAGCTGAAAGCGAAAGGCCGGGACGTAATCGGTCTTGGGGCCGGCGAGCCGGATTTTGACACGCCTGACAACGTCAAGCAGGCGGCGATCGACGCGATCAACCGCGGCGAGACGAAGTACACGCCGGTTTCTGGTATTCCGGAACTGCGCAAGGCCATTGCCGCGAAGTTCAAGCGCGAAAACGGCCTCGACTACGATTGGCAGCAGACGATCGTCGGCACAGGCGGCAAGCAGATTCTTTTCAATGCCTTCATGGCGACACTTAATCCGGGCGATGAAGTCGTCATTCCGGCTCCCTATTGGGTTTCCTATCCTGAAATGGTGGCGCTGTGCGGTGGTACGCCGGTTGCCATTTCGACGAAGCAGGAAAACGATTTCAAGCTCACGGCTGAAGAGCTGGAAAGCGCCATTACCCCGAAGACGAAGTGGTTCATCTTCAACTCGCCGTCCAACCCGACAGGCGCTGCCTACAGCGCGGCCGAGCTTAAGGCTTTGACCGACGTGCTGCTCAAGCATCCGCATGTCTGGATCCTGACCGACGACATGTACGAGCATCTCACCTTTGGTGACTTCAAATTTGCGACGCCGGTGGAAGTCGAGCCCAAGCTCTATGATCGCACGCTGACTATGAATGGTGTGTCGAAGGCTTATGCAATGACCGGTTGGCGTATCGGTTATGCAGCCGGCCCGCTGCCGTTGATCAAGGCCATGGACATGATCCAGGGCCAGCAGACCTCGGGTGCATCGTCAATCGCCCAGTGGGCAGCCGTCGAGGCGCTGAATGGCCCGCAGGACTTCGTTGCCAAGAACAAGGCGATCTTTGAAGGCCGCCGCGATCTCGTCGTGTCGATGCTGAACCAGGCGACCGGGATTGTTTGCCCGAAGCCCGAAGGTGCATTCTACGTTTATCCGTCCTGCGCCGGCCTGATCGGCAAGACGGCTCCGTCGGGCAAGGTTATCGAGACGGACGAGGATTTCGTTTCCGAACTTCTGGAAGCGGAAGGCGTTGCTGTCGTTCATGGTTCGGCCTTCGGCCTCGGTCCCAACTTCCGCATTTCCTACGCGACTTCGGAAGAGCTGCTCGAAGAAGCCTGCAAGCGCATCCAGCGCTTCTGCGGCGCCTGCAGATAATCGCTGCCTACCTTTTACGAAAAAGCCCGCTGGAAACGGCGGGCTTTTTTGTGTTTGCGATCTGCGGCGGCTTCAGAAGCGACGGCTGAGCGAAATCTTGAAGTTGCGGCCAGGCATGGCGGTAATGCCATCGTTTAGATAAGGCTCGTATTCCTTGTCAAAGATATTCTCGATCGCTGCGTGCAGCTCGGTATCTTTCATGAAACCTTGCTTCGGCGTCCAGTCAAGGAAGATGCCATGCACTGCATAGCCGGGGCTTTCGGGCCGGGCGTAAGTGGAACCCATGTATTGCCGGATAGGTGTTTTGTCCTGCGCCTTCACAAAGGTGCCGGTCCAGCCGAAGGACAGGTCGTGATCGGGCATTTTAATGCCGAGTGTAAGATCGGCCGTGGTGGGGGCCAGATCGTTGACATAGGTCCTTGGTCCGCGAATGTCGTTGACGGCGCCATGCCGAGTACCTGTCATCATCGAGAAACCGAGATCCGCAAACATCCAGTCGGTGTCATAGTGTGCCTGGATCTCAAGGCCGGTCGTGTAGTAGGCGGGCACGTTCCAGTACCAGTCCACTCCATCGGCACCCATGCCTGACAGATTTCGGCTGCCGAAACGCCGCGCTATCGGATTGGTCACGTGGTTGTTGAAGACTGCGACCCGGGTAGAGAGCGTATCTCCGGATGTGATCACGTCATCAAAGTTGAAATCGACGCCAAGATTGATTGTGTTGTTGCGTTCAGCCTGCAGTTCCCGGCTCGTTGCCGGTGCTGAGCTAAGTGCGCTCTGGTTGGAATATAGTTCGTCAATGTTGGGCGCGCGCATGGCATAAGCCCAATCGGCGAACAAGCGTATATTCGGCGTCGCAGTCCAGGCCAGGCTTACGGCCGGAGTGAAGCCATGATGATCGACTGCCGAAAAATCGTGGCCGGCAGTCGGATTGTTGTAACGCGGAGCAGCGTTGGGAACGCCTTCCGAACGCACCCAGTCGAAGCGCAAACCCGGTGTCAGGGTCAGGCTGTCGGTCAGGTTGATGGTATCGCGGATGAAAGCAGAAGCGGTGTCCTGCGTGCCTTCAGGCATGAAATAGGGGGCGTAATGCCCGTAATTATAGTCTGGCTTTGTACTGTTGGCGATGTCGAACATGGAGATGTCACGCTTGTGAGCGTTGTATTGCAGGCCAAAGTTGATGCTGTGCTGCATTCCGCCCAGAGTGAGATCCGAGGTGTTTTCCAGTTCCAGATGAATGTCGGAGTAAGCTGCGTCGTTTTCCAGTCCGCCAACGGAAGCAGATGGGCTTTGATCGCCCGGACGGGTGGCGTGCTGGCTCGTTGAGGAGTAGCTCGCCATGAAATGAGGATTCCAGAGTTCGCTAGCACCGGTATACTTATAGTCGAAAGTGGTGGTCAGATCCTTGAGTTCACGCCAGGCCAACCGGCGCCTGACCGCTTCCTGATAACCGTATTTTTTGATGTCGCTTGCGTTGACTTCGAGTTGTCCGCGGATCGCAGCGACCGGTCCCCAATTGTTGCTCTCACCATAGAGCAGCGATGCCTTGATCTCGTGGCCGTCGAATTCCGCGCCGAATTTACCCATGCCCGAGGCCAGCTTCTCATCGGAGAACAGATAACGCTCGCCCCCGCCGATCCGCATGTCATCGCCCTTGCGCCACGTCAGAGAGAGGATGCCGTCATAGGTAACCGGGGTTCCGAAATCCGAGCGACCGTAGAGTGCGCCGGTTTCCAGGAACTGCCTGTTGGCCGTCTGGTAGGCGGTCTTGCCGTAGAAACCCCAGGTCTGGCCGGGCTTCAACATGTCGGCCGCATCCTTGCTTTCCATTCGGATAGTGCCGCCGAAGCCGCCGTTGCCGTAACGCACAGATGTGGCGCCCTTGTCTATCTCTACGCGCTTCAGCAGTTCAGGTTCGACGAAGATCGTTCCCTGATCGTATTTTTCGAAATTCTTCGGAGCACCGTCGAGCAGGATGCGTGTATCGGTCTGGCGGGAAAAGCCACGGATGGAGATGGTCTGCCCCTGAAGTCGCACGCCGCCGCCCATGGAGACGCCTGGTGTGTGTTTTATGAGTTCGGGAATGCTGGCAGCCTGTATTCGCGCCATCGATGCCTGGTCGATCACTGATTTGCTCGGATCCCCGTCGCCATAATAGCGGCTGCCGGTAAGAACGATCGGCTCCAGAGTTGTCTGCTCGCCGGATGCCGCATCCGCTCCACCTGCCTTGCTCAAGGTCACCATTGATGCGCCGGAGTAACGATATGAGATGCCGGTGCCGACCAGAAGACGAGATAGCGCTGCCTCCACGGTCAAGTTTCCAGAAATGCCCGATGTCGAGACGCCCTGTGCTACCGAAGCGTCGAAAGCGATCTGCAGCCCCGCCTGTGCCGCGAGAGTATTGAGTGCTCTGGTCAATGAACCTGCGGGAATATCAATTGAAACGGTCGCAGCTTGCTGGGCGCGTGTCGCCTCGACCGTCGAAAATAGTGCGGCACCGCTCAAAAGTACGGCAAGCAGCCGGCGCTGTCTGTGCATGCTGCTGTGTGTCGTCGAATGTGTCATAGTCCCCCGGACCTGTCCGTTGAAATGTACTTCTGCCGGGTTGACGGGCGGGGAAGCGTTTTTGGGACAGGGCCGAGAAAAAAATTAACGGCGCAGGATCGCGAGGTAGGGACCGAGCCGGGTAATCCGAATGCTGATCGCGTTTGCAAAGGCGTCAAGGGCCGTATCGGGATGCGCCAGATCCAGGCTTCCCGAAATCCTTCTGTCGGCGAGATCGGACTGCGCGATCACGATCCTGCCTGGAATGTAGCGATCGATCTGCTCCACCACCAAAGACAGCGGGGCGTTGTCAAAAACAATCCGGCCCTGCCTCCAAGCGGTCGCGGTGTCCATATCTGCCGCCTCTGCGACTTGAAGACGGCCATCGGGATCGTAGGAAATCCGCTCACCTTCGTGGAGTCGATGCGCCCGATCGCCGTTTTCGGAGGCGACCATCACGGCGTGCTCGGTAACGACCACTGTGGTTTCCAGCTTCGTGAGGTTGATATCGAAGGCAGTGCCGAGTGCGGTTGTCGTGCCTTTGCCCGCTTCCACGATGAAAGGGCGCGTCTGATCTGCTGCGACCTCGAAAAAGGCTTCGCCTCGCAAGAGGGCTATCCTGCGCTCGTTTGGCAGGAGATGGATGGCTATGGCGGATTCAGCATTCATCTCGACCTTGGAGCCGTCTGCCAGCATTACGATTTGTTTCTGGCCCGTGCCTGTCATGACATCTGCACGCAAGCGCATTGGCCCATCAGCCAAGGTGAAAGCTATAGATCCACCTATAACCAAAAGCAGACCTGCCACGACATTGCGCGGGCGCAACAGCGGTTTGTGGGCTGCGTTTCGAGTGAAATCCAGATCATTGCTAAGAAGATGGCTGGCATCGCCCATGGCGCGGCGCGCGCGGTCAAAAATCTCACCTCTGGCTGGATCCTCATTCAGCCAATGTTGAAATCGCTCCTGCAGCGCTGCATCGTCCGGATATTCCTGAAGCCGCAACATCCAGTCGACCGCCTGTGCGCGAAGTTTCTTCTCGTTTGCCTTTGTGTCTGCCATGCCTAGAGCGTATCTTCCAATCGATCCAGGCAATGGAGATAGGCTTTTCGCAAGTGTCGGTCGACCATGTTGCGGCTGATTTTCATGCGGCAAGAGATTTCGTCGGCCGAGAGCTTGCCGACACGGCTGGCAATGAAGACGCGTCTACGCTGCAAAGACATTTCCATGATGGCCGCCTTCAATATGCCCAGACGATGTTCGAGGTCCAGCGCCTGATCAGGAGAGGCGACCGGTGCGCTGACCTGTAGCGCCTCCTGTTCGCTGCCGGAAAACAGGCAGGCTTCAAAATGTTCGCGGCGAAAACGGTCGATGCCGAGATTGATGCAGGCGCGTATCAGGAAGGCTTTCAGCGACACCTTGTTCTCGAGCGCGCCGTCCTTCTGGCGCAGGCGAATGTAAAGGTCGTGGACGATTTCCTGTATATTTGCAGGATTATGGCCTCGCCGTCGCACGCTTCCGCAAAGCTCGTCGTAATAGGCAAGAATGGCCCGATCCAGCAGCGGGTTTTCACCGGCCGAAGAGGCATGTTCGCTAGCAGAGGGGGCGCGAAAATGCGCTGTCATGAGAAACTCGGATACGAAAGCCGAAGGGTTAGCACTGCCTCTTAGATGACGGGAAAACCTATTGCAATAAATATGATGATTTTTATCATGTTTATCGCCGGCTGCCGTATGATGATGATCATGTCGACATCGGACGGCCTGATCTCGCCCGATGTCGAGGCAATGCTAGGCCTTTGTGAGCTTGACG
Source organism: Aliirhizobium wenxiniae (assembly GCF_014201355.1). Lineage (GTDB taxonomy): Bacteria > Pseudomonadota > Alphaproteobacteria > Rhizobiales > Rhizobiaceae > Neorhizobium > Neorhizobium wenxiniae. The sequence continues at coordinate 801,457 of NZ_JACHEG010000001.1, read as the reverse complement.
ATCGTGGATTTTCCACCGCCCCGTTGTTCGGTAACGGCATAAACTGCCCCGTCCGGCCCCACCTTTACGTCGCGGATGCGGGCGTTGAGCGGTACCCGTTCTTCATAAGCTACCTTGTCATCATTCATGTGCAGAACGACGACGCCCTGGCTGACGAGCCCCCCAACCAGGAAGGCATTTTTCCATTCGGGAATGGCGTCGCCGTCATAAAAGGCCATGCCCGAGGGGCCGATTACCGGGTCCCAGTAGTAAACCGGTTGTTCGGTTTCTGCTTTTTCCGTAATGCCGCTGCCAACCGCGTTTCCGTTATATTCAACGCCGTAGGTGACCTCCGGCCAGCCATAGTTCTTGCCGGCCTCCGGCCTGTTCAGTTCGTCGCCGCCACGTGGGCCGTGTTCGACGGTCCAGAGGCGTCCCTGAGCGTCCAGAGCAGCGGACTGCATGTTGCGATGGCCGAGACTCCAGATTTCCGGCTGGGCGCCATCCGTATTGACGAAGGGATTGTCGGGAAGGGCCTTGCCGCTCGCGTCAATCCGGAAGACCTTTCCAAGCCCGCTGCCGAGCTCCTGGGCTTGCACGCGCGGCTGGCGGTCTGAGCGTTCCCCAACCGTTACGTAAAGCTCGTTGTTCGGGCCGAAAGTGAGGCGCGAACCGAAATGCGAGCGGCCGTCGTAACTCGGTGTCTGACGGAAGATGACACTCACGTCTTCGAGCTTGCCGCCGCCATTATCGTCGACCACCAGTTTCGCCGAGGCGACAGATGTGCCGTTTCCATCCTCGCGTGGTTCCGAGAAGGAAAAGAAGATCATGCCTGACGTTGCATGATCCGGTGCGAGTGCGACATCGAGCAGTCCGCCCTGACCTCCGAACGCCACTTCGGGTACGCCGGCGATTGCCGGGCCGGCGTCGCCTTCCTTAGAGATGATATGCATGGCGCCCTGTTTGGCAGTGACCAGCATGCGCCCATCGGGCAGGAACTCCATCGCCCACAGATGCGGTAGATCATCCGCAAAAACTTCGGTGCTAATCTTCGGCAATGTTGCCGGTTGCGGTGCGCGCGTCTGATTTTCGAAGGATGGCTTTTGGTCCGGGGCGTTTGCGCGGCCCGTTTCTGCGGGCTGGCCGGTGGTCTGGGCAAGAGTTGGAGTGGAGATGAATGCGGATGCAATAGCCGTGCAGGCCAGCATGAGGGTGAGGCGTTTCATTCTATCTCCCTTTGAAATGAACTCTTTGGATGGAGATAGGGGCTTGCACCGAAAGGGTCGAACACGTGTCGATCAAGTTTAGTTTATGACGCCGGCGGCAAGCGCAACTCATTGATAGATTGAATCCGGAAACCTTTCCAGGCGGTTGATGCTGCTGTTCTTTTCGTCATAAGCCCAGGAAGGTCAGCATGACGAACGTGGCGAAGAGCACAAAATGCGTCATGCCTTCGATCGCGTTCGTCTGCCCGTCATTGAGGTTGATCGCCGCAACGATGAGAGTGATTGCCACCATGACCGTCTGGACCGGTGTCATCGCCATGAGGAAGGGCTGACCGGTGTAAAGCGCAATGGCTTCCATGACCGGTACGGTTAGGATGACGGTGGAAAGAGATGCGCCCATGGCGATGTTGACGACCGATTGCATGCGGTTCTTGAGCGCCGCGCGCAGTGCGGTCAGAATTTCGGGGGCCGCCGAAATCGACGCGACGACAACAGCCATCAGGGCAGGTGGGGCACCTGTTCCCTCAAGCCCTTCATTCAAGAAGGCGGACATGAATTCGGCGAGAAAGCCGATAATCAGGACGCCGACCAGGATGATGGTGATGGAGACTGTGGCAGATTCCCGTTCTTCGGTCTCCTCGGCCGGCTTGGGCGGGGTGTGCGTGGGCGCGGCAGCAGAGCCGACACCGGAAGCGGCTGCAGCCGTAGCCTGGCTGCGATAGCTATAGCTGAAGAAATAGCTATGGGTACCGACCTGCATCTTGAGGAAAAGCGCATAAAGGGCCACCATCGCAAAGATGGTGAAGGCGGAATAATAGTGCCATTTGGCTTCCGGAATGAATTCCGGGACGATCATGGATATGCCCATCGCCGTCAGGATCATGGCGCTGTATGTGCGGCTCGAATCGTCGTTATAGGGCTGCTCTCCGTGCCTCAAGCCGCCGAGCAGAGCCGCGAGCCCGAGGATGCCGTTGATATCGAGCATGACTGCCGAATAGATCGTATCACGCACCAAGGTCGGCGAGCTGCTGCTTCCCATCATGATCGCAAGAATCAGCACTTCCACTGCGACTGCGGAAAGGGTGAGGATCATCGTGCCGTAAGGGTCACCGACCTTATGTGCCAGGACCTCAGCATGGTGGGCCACACGGGTGGAGGCCATGACAATCACGACGATAAGCGCGCAGGCCGCGATCATCGACACGAATTGCCCTTGCTCCAGCAGTGTGTGTTCGAACAGGTAGGAGAGGATCGCAAATCCGAATGCGATAAGAAGAAAGCTCTCCTGTTTCAAAATTGCCGTCATCTTGAATGCGCTCCTGTTCGTACCGATCATCTAACGCTGCAGTGCAGCGCATCAAGCACCCTTTGATAAGAGGGCGAGCATTTGCGCTATTTGGACGATAATGCCATTATTTCTTTGGTGGCCTGGAACTCTGTTACGGTCTTTTGCATCTTCACCACGGTGCCGCAGGCGGACAGATGTCCGATGTGTTGTGATGCGGCCACGCGTTAAGGAGGATTTATGACCAAGGTCGTTTACAAGATCGTGCCGCATGACGGCGGTTGGGCCTATCGTCTCGGCGATGTTTTCTCCGAGACTTTTCCAAGCCGCTCAGATGCAATGCAGGCTGCGCGCATCGTGGCGGCGGAACAGCAGGTTGGCGGCGAACCGGAAGAGATCAGCTGGCAGGACGACAAGGGTGTCTGGCACAGTGAACACAGCGACGGAGGCGATCGCCCTGAGGCTGAGGTTCAGGATGGTGACGGCGAGCAGGCAGGTGCGCGCTAGCTCACGTGTGATCGTCGCGAACTCGAGTTCGCCCATGACAGCAAAAGGGCCGCGTTAAGCGGCCCCCGGTTTCGTTGATTACTTTCAGGCAGCCGTATCGAGGTTGGGATAATCGGTATAGCCCTTTGCGCCACCGCCGTAGAGAGTGGCCTTGTCCAGCTCGTTGAGCTCAGCGTTCGTTTGGAAGCGCTCTACCAGATCCGGGTTGGCGATGAACAGTTTGCCGAAAGCCACTGCATCGGCATACCCGCTTTCCACGGCCTGCTCGGCTGCGGCCTTGTCGTAGCCATTATTGACCAGCCATGCTCCTGAGCCGCCGGCCTTTCGGTAGATATCCTTCAATTCGTGATAATTGAACGGCTTGCCGCCTTGGGTGAAATCGCGATCTCCGCCCGTTGCGCCTTCTATGACGTGAATGAAGGAAAGGCCGCGCGAGCCGAGTTCGTGCACAAGGTGGTTGAACAATGGCTGGGGCTGGCTTTCAGTAATGCCATTGGCCGGCGTCACCGGCGAGAGGCGGATGCCGACGCGACCAGCACCGATTTCCTTCGCCACAGCATCGACAACTTCGAGCGCGAAGCGAACGCGATTTTCGATCGAACCGCCGTATTCGTCCGTACGCTGGTTCGCGCCGTCCTTGAGGAACTGGTCGATAAGGTAGCCGTTTGCTCCATGGATTTCCACGCCGTCAAAGCCGGCATCGATTGCGGCGCGCGCACCCTTTGCATAATCGGCGACAATTCCAGAAATTTCGGCGATCTCCAATGCGCGCGGAGCAGAGGTCTCGGCGAAGGCGCCATTTCCATTTTCATCGATGATGTACGTCTTGCCGCCAGCCGGGATTGCCGAAGGGGCGACGGGTGCTGTGCCATTCGGCTGCAGCGAAACGTGCGATACGCGGCCGACATGCCAGATCTGGGTGACGATCTTTCCGCCCTTCTTGTGAACGGCGTCAGTTACCTTTTTCCAACCTGCAATGGCCTCAGGGAGGTAGAGGCCTGGCACATCTGCATAGCCCTGACCCTGCTGAGTCACGGGCGTACCTTCGGTTATCAGAAGTCCGGCTGAGGCGCGCTGTTCGTAATATGCGGCGTTGAGATCGTTCGGAATAGCTTTGGGCGAGCGATTGCGCGTTAGCGGCGCCATGACGATCCTGTTCGCCAGTTCAATGTCACCAAATTTCACCGGGTCAAAGAGGGTGGTCATTCTAGAAGTCCTTTTACCTTTGGCGTAGTGGAGGAGGTAAGCTGAATCAGAGTGTCGATTTCAGCTCATTCAGGAAGGAAGCGATATTTTCTTCGTCGCGGCTGTAAAATGCCCACTGGCCGACGCGGTTCGTCTTGAGCAGTCCTGCCTTTTCGAGTGTGGCAAGGTGGGCGGAGACCGTTGATTGGGACAGCCCGCACTTCTTTTCAAACTGGTTGGCGCAGATGCCCATTTCCAGAGGATGAGCCTGGTTGCAGAAGTGCTCCTCAGGTGTTCGCATCCATTCAAGAAAGGATACCCTCACCGGGTGGGCTAACGCTTTTAGAATTTCCGTCTTGTCGGTTGTCATCGTATATCGCCTCCATTCGATATGTAGATCGGAATTTTTCGATTTAAAGAGGCAAAAAAATCGGGCCAACGGATTTCTCCGCGGCCCGTCAAGTGTGAAGGTCAAAAAACCTCCAGAGGGGAACAGTCGACGCGGATGGCGGGAAACCATCGTGCCATCGACTGATATCAATATGGGGTTGCACACGGCTCCACACAAGGGGCTTGGTGAAGATATTAAACGCAGAGACATGATTATTGCTGCAGCAGATTGGCGCAGCTTTGTGCGATTAGGTGCAAAAGGCAAAAAAAGAGGGCCACCGGATCGCTCCAGGGCCCTTTGAAGTGTGAAGGTCAAAAATGAACCTCCAGAGGGGAACAGCTGCTGCGGTGGAACTGGGAGGAAAGCCACCATGTGCATCAGCTGAGTGCGATATGATGGTTTTTTGTGCATTGCGCAATCATATTTTGTGCAAGACTGCCATGCTTTGGGCGCATGGCTTTGTCTTAAAACTTGCATAAATGCAAGAGTCAGGCAGCAACACGTTGGATTTGCTTTGTGTGCCGGAATTTAGAAATTCCAGTTTCTGGCTTTCGTGACGATAAAGTCGCGGAAGGCTTTCAGCTTTGCCGCGTTCTTCATTTCATCCGGGTAGCAGAAATATGTGTCGAAGGTCGGAATGTCGGCATTGATGGCCAGCTGAATCAGTCCCGGATCCCGTCCAACGATATAATCCGGCAAAACGGCGATGCCGATGCCGAGCAGGCAGGCCCGCTTGATTGAGGTCTGGCTGTTGATCTGCAGATGCGGGGCGCGCGTGTTATCAGAGTTGCGGCCAGCATATTCGAGCCAGTTTACATCCAGCAGATAGTTCGGCGCGGGTTCGCCGAAGGTAATGATCCGATGGTTGTCGAGATCTTCGACGGTTTGTGGCTCACCGAAGCGGTTGATGTAGGACGGTGCTGCATAGACATGCATATGCACAGTGAAGAGCTTGCGCTGGATGAGATCCGACTGCTGTGGCTGGCGAAGCCGGATGGCGCAATCGGCATGGCGCATGTTGACGTCGACTTCTTCGTTGTCGAGAATCAGCTGCACGGACATTTCCGGGTAAAGCTGCAGGAATTCCTGCACCTTGTCTGTCAGCCAGCCCTGACCGAGGCCGACCGTGGTGGTGACGCGCAGCTTGCCGGAAGGCTTGTCCGTCGTCTCCGTCAGCTGGACCTTGACGGTTTCCAGCTTGAGCAGGACGTCATGGGCGGTGCGATAGAGCAGTTCGCCCTGTTCGGTCAGGATCAGGCCGCGGGCATGGCGGTGAAACAGCTTTACGCCCACGTCCTGTTCGAGGGCGCTGACCTGGCGGCTGATCGCCGACTGGGACAAATGCAGCTTGTCGGCGGCATGCGTGAATGAACCGGCTTCGGCTGCCGCATGAAAAATGCGCAATTTATCCCAGTCTAAAGGAACGCCCATGCTTACTCCGCAGCTATGGAGACCGGCTGGATGCCGGCCAAATAACGCTCGGCCTCAAGAGCGGCCATGCAGCCCATGCCGGCCGCGGTGATCGCCTGCCGGAAGGTGTCGTCGGTCACGTCGCCCGCGGCAAAGATGCCGGGCACGTCGGTTGCGGTCGAATCGGGCGCGGTCCAGAGATAGCCGCCAGCCTTCATCTTGAGCTTGTCCTTGAACAGTTCCGTTGCCGGCGCATGGCCAATGGCGACGAAGACGCCGTCGATCGGCTGTTCGGTGATTGCGCCGGTCAGCGTGTTGCGCAGCTTGACGCCTTCCACGGAAGGCGGAAGCGGCGGCTTTGCAGGCTTGCCGGTGATCTCGTGGATCTCGGTATTCCACAGGACATTGACATTGGGGCGCTGGAAGAGGCGCTCGCGCAGGATTTTTTCCGAGCGGAACTCGTCACGGCGATGCACGACGGTGACCGACTTGGCGATGTTCGACAGATAAAGCGCTTCCTCGACGGCGGAATTTCCGCCGCCGACGACGATCACATCCTTGTTGCGATAGAAGAAGCCGTCGCAGGTAGCGCAGGCCGATACGCCAAAGCCCTGGAAATGCTGTTCGCTTTCAATGCCCAGCCATTTTGCTTTTGCGCCGGTCGCAATGATGATCGTGTCCGCAGTCCAGACTGTTCCGGAATCAGTCCTGACGGTGAAGGGGCGGGCGGTCGTCTCGACTTCGGTCACGAGGTCGTTGACGATCTCTGCGCCCACATGGGTTGCCTGCTTGAGCATCTGCTCCATCAGCCATGGCCCTTGGATCGGATCGCCGAAGCCCGGATAGTTTTCGACATCGGTGGTGATCATCAGCTGGCCGCCCTGTTCCATGCCGGCGATCAAGACCGGCTTCAGCATGGCGCGTGCTGCATAGATGGCGGCGGTGTATCCAGCGGGGCCTGAACCGATGATCAGCACTTCCGTGTGACGAGCGGACATGAATATTTCCTTTCAAGCGCGGATAGGAACTCCGCCCCATATAGGAAGGGCGTTTTTGTTCTGCCGCTTTTTGACTGTCATCTAATGTCGATCCATGCGTCAGTGCAAGGGCAGGCTTGCATTAACAACAGGACAGTTGGTCGCGAGCGTATGGCGCCGAGAACCGGATTTGGCATGCGGATTGTAATAACGTCCCCAAATATCCCTGCGAACTTTGCTTGCAACATCTGGTGCGCGGTTCCGCGGGGCTGTATTTGCTTACGCCTTGCGTTAAACGCTGTTTCGATTAAAAGCCATCCCATCCAAGGGGGAATACCGTGCTCCGCGCCGATCTCGATGCCATCGATATAAAGATTCTGAAGGAGCTCCAGCAGGACGGGCGCATCACCAATGTGGAGCTGGCCGAACGTGTCGGCATTTCGGCGCCACCCTGTCTTCGGCGTGTACGCAAGCTGGAAGAGGCCGGCATCATCGAGGGTTATCACGCGCTCCTGAACGGCCAGAAACTAGGTTTTGACCTTACCGCCTTCTGTATGGTCGGATTGAAACGTCAGTCCGATGCCGACCTGAAGGGATTTTCCTCCACAGTGCAGCAATGGCCGCTGGTGCGAGAGGCTTGGATGGTGAATGGAGACAGTGATTTTCTGTTGCGCTGTACCGCAGAGAACCTGACGCAATTCCAGGACTTCGTTATCGAGGTGCTGACTGCTGACGAACATGTCGATACCGTGAGGACAATGCTGACGATCCGGCAGGTGAAGCAACTGGGTTTGGTGGAAGTTTGACGCTGATATCGCGACCTGATCGCCCATTTTTCCGCTCCGCGACGAAGCTTGCCATCAAGCTGTTTTTCGGACGGCAATGGTCCCATGCGCAGGATTGGCTTCCCGGTCTCGAAATTGAGCGAGTCACAGATTGCAGCGAAGGGGCTGTCGTTTACAAAAATGATCGTATCGTATCGCTCTACCGTGCGTCCGTTCTCAAGGCGGCTGCAGGTCCGATAATCCATATTGTCGGCTCAGGTCCATCGCTGATGCGAAATGACATGGGCCGGATGGGCCGCGGAACTGGTATATTACTCAATGGAGCTATCAGTCTTATCGGTTCGCCCGTCGCCGAACCACTAGGATTGGCTATCGAGGATGAACGCTTCGTCTGGCGACATTTCGATCTCATGCGCCAGAAAATACGGCCGGGCATGATATGTCTTTTTTCCGTCGCCGTTATCAGGGCTATCTGCGAACGCGATCGCGAATGGCTGCGCGACAAGACGATCATTCTCATCGACAATATTCGCAAACCATATAGGGTGGCTCGGCGCACCATTCCGCAGGTCCGCGAGCTTGGTATTCCGATCGCGAAAAGCGAGGGAGAGGCAGCCATCTCGCTCGATCCCGATGCCGGAGTGTTCCAGGGAGGTTCGGTCGCAATCAGCGCCCTCCAATTTGCACTTTATTGCGCGCCCGAGAGGATCGGAATGTTCGGGATCGATATTTCCAATGCCAACCAGCCGCGCTTCTATGAAACGAAGAACGATATCGCCTACTCAGGTATCGCCAGGGCTGAGGCCCGCATCCTCTCCTTCTTTTCCCTTGTTAAGGAGGTGGCGGCTGAGCGAAATATAGAGTTGCTCAATTTTTCTTCAGTGTCGGCGCTTTTGAAATGCGGTTTTCCCTATGATGACCGCTTTGCATCCCTAAATTCCGAAGGCTAATTTTAGCAGGTTGATGTACGGCATCGGCCTGATCGCCGTCGAGACCTTTCGCGGCTTCCAATACACGGAAACGAACATGCGCTTGTTTGGCAAAAAGAAGATCTTCACCAGAAACCTGCTGATTTCTCCACCGCAGCCGCGCGATGATCGACACGGTATCGTGATCGCGGCGCGGGCTAAGAATGAAGCGCCTTACATCGCGGACTGGCTTCTGTTTCATCGGGCCGTCGGAGTGCGTCACTTCTACATTTACGACGATGGATCGACGGATAGGACCTGCGACGTCATCAGGGAAGTGCTCTCCCCGGAGGAGTTCACCATTTTTCCATGGAGCAGCCGGATGGTCGACGAGGGGTCGAAGCAGTTTCTCGACACGCAGGTCATCGCTTTTGCGCACGCGATCCTGAATTTCGGCGCGTCGTGTAAATGGATGGCCTTCATAGACGTCGACGAATTCCTGCTACCCAAAAAGGGAAGAACCATTGAGGAGGCGCTAGAGGGGGCTGCCGGATTCCCCGCCGTGTCGCTGCCATGGCATATGTTTGGTACCAGCGGTCACAAGACTAAGCCCGTCGGTTCGAGCCTTTTGAACTTCACTATGCGTAGCGTCATTCCGAGCAATGACAAAAAGAACGGGATGGCATTCAAATGTATAGTCGACCCTTGTGAAGTCGAGCAGGTGGGAGTGCATCATTTCTGGACCCGGACGTTCGGTGAAATAAATTCCAACGATGCGGGCAAGCGTGCGACACGTGACGGGCGGAAGGAAAAAGCGTTCTATTCGTCGGAATTCCTGCAACTCAATCACTACTATAGCCGCTCCATGCAGGAACTCATGGAAAAAATCGACCGTGGGAACGGAAGATCAAGCGAGCGATATCGGCAAAGCGTATTGCGAACTCTGCAGCGGGTTGAAGCGGATACCATTGAAGATTGCGGAATGATCGACTTCCTGAAAAAGCACGATATCGATCTGTCGTAAGCTGACACAGCAGCATGCCGGTGCAGGGCTTGCGTGCTGTACCGGTTGCTTTGCAGGTCAGGCAAAAGATTTTTGCAGGAGGAGTGCGTTTATTTCCGCTCGGCTGCCAGAATTCGGTCTTTCTTGGATTTGCGTTTCATAGCTTTGAAGCCGTCATAGAGGAAACGCAACGGCGCGGTGACGGAAATCAATCGGTCGATATGGCGTTTATTGCCTTCAAGCTGCATAGATAGCGTCTGCAAGGATGCGAACAGAACATCTTCGGTCTTCAGATCCGGGAAGCGCTGGAGAAGCCGGGCATAGGGGTTTCGAACGGTCTTTCCGGAAAATTCGAGGCGGTCGTTTATTGCAAGGAGATTGAGCACGGATTGCTCGAAGACCCAGTCGTGAACCAGGAACAATTTCCACTTTTTGCCACGGGTGGCCGAAAATCCGGTCAGCACGATCTTTGAAGCCGGAACATGTTCATAAAGCCAAAGGGCCATGGCAAAGCCTGAGCTTGCCGTGTGTTCCTGTGGGTAAAGATCATGGAAGTATTCGGCGAGATCGAGGGTTCCTGCCGGGGCCTGCTTGAACTGCGAAGGCTCCATCAGTCGTTCGAATTCGACAGTTCTCATGTTCATCACGCCGAGAAAACCCGGAGCAGGCAGAAGCGCAACCATTTGCCCGAGAATGTCTCGATAAACGAGTTCTGATCCTGCCTGATTGCTGCGCGTGACAAGGATGGAGTTGCCGACGAATGGTTCTTTCAACACCTTGTTGACGCGATTGAAGAAAATGAAGAGAGCCGTGTCGGGGTAGGACGAACGAATAGCGTCGAGCGTTTGGTCGTCGCTGTTGGCGACAAGCACGAAATGGGAAAACCTGGAAAAGAAGCTCTGCCATTCCTCATGCGAGCACAAATTTTCTGTCGTCAAAGCCGGTATGGTCTGTCCGTTGTCGGTCGTGGTCATTTCACATCTCTTTTAGGCGAGCTGATTTTCTTGATCATCGGATAGGTCTCACCCTATCAACGCTTCATATAGACGATTTAAAGACCTTGCCTCATTCTCCAGCGCGAACGTGTCGCGCGCATGTCGGAGACCTGCCTTTCCATGCAACGCAGCGAGTGACGGTGCCGCGAGGTAGGTACAAATTGCATCACGCAATGCGCCGTAATCTCCGGCCGGTACGCAGGCACCGGTTTCGCCTTCAACGATCATTTCTGCGTAGGCGCCGGCGTCGCTCGCAACGACTGCGGTCTGCGATGCCATCGCCTCCAGTGGGGTCAAGCCAAAGCCTTCATTGCGCGAAGGGGCGACGTAAAGGTCAAGCCGACGGTACCAGGGCCTGATGTCGTCGACTTCACCGAGAAATACAATCCGTCTTTCCAGTCCTGCTTTTGCGATGCCGGCCTTCAGGCTGTCGGCAAAACCCTTGTTTTCTGGCGTTATTCGACCGGAGATTACTGCCGTCCAGTCCGGATATTGCGGTAGAAGTTCAATCATCGCCTTGACGAAGAGGTCGGTACCTTTCTGGTGGCGGACGCGTCCGAAGCAGCCGACGAGCAGGGTTCCGGGCAGGCCTGTGGCGGCTATCGTGTCGTCTTGAGCCTGCGGAGGATGAAAAAGGTCTAGGTCAACGCCGTGACGGATCACCGTATGTTCGACTTGTAGGAAGCCACCTGAGCGACTGTTGGTAGCGGCTACGGCATCCATTCTGCGGATGAGCCAGCGAGTATATGAGCTGTGATGGCGCTGGGCAGCCGAGGTGAAGATCAGTTTTAGCGGCATGCTCAGCACGTATTTGAGAATAAGGCCGGCGAGCATCTCATTATTACGGCGGGCATGCCAGATACGGTGGCGCCGCCCGACTGGCGGGCGCCACAGGCCGAAAAGGCCCGTCCAGCGGATATGCGGAAGATATGCCGGAAGACCAGGTCCAAGCGTTGCGATCCGTATACCCAATTTCATCTGGTAAGGGACCAGCTGCACGATGGTGGAGGTTACACCGGAAAGTCGCTTCTTGAAATTTGGTGCGATGACGTCGACATCCTTGATGTCGACGCTGCTTGCGCCCACTTGTGCAGGCGTTTCGCCTTCGGTCACTGTATCAGCCCCAGGAAACGGAAAGAATCTCGTAGGCCTTGGAGCCGCCAGGTGCAACGACTTCGATCGATTCGCCTGCTTCCTTGCCGATCATAGCGCGGGCGATCGGGGAGGAGATTGAGATGCGACCGGCCTTCACGTCGGCTTCCTGATCGCCGACGATCTGGTAGGTCTTTTCCTCTTCGGTATCTTCGTCGACCAATTTTACAGTGGCACCGAACTTTACCTTGGAGCCGGACATCTTGGAAAGGTCGATGACTTCTGCGCGGGCTGTCAGGTCTTCCAGCTCGGTAATGCGGCCTTCGTTGTGGCTCTGGGCTTCCTTGGCAGCGTGATACTCAGCGTTTTCCGAAAGGTCGCCATGGGCGCGCGCTTCCGCAATCGCTTCGATGATACGGGGACGCTCCTCCTGCTGCCTCCAGCGCAGTTCTTCCTGCAGCTGGACAAAGCCGTTCTGCGTCATCGGTACCTTTTCAACCATTTTCTTGTCCTTCAGGGGCGTGCCCGCGGATGCCGCGAACACAAAAAGAAACAGGTTCCGGAGCGTGAACTTCGGAACCATCGCAATATCAAAATGTAGGGTCACTATATCAGAATTTCGACGTTCCTTACGAGGAATTTCGAAACCATGCCATATCTCCCGCGTGCCACATGTGATGTGAACCGCGCCCGTTTGTCAATCTCTTGACAGTGGCGACTGGAACATATAGTGAACATTGACAATGAAGAAGTCGCTGAAAGAACGATTGGCGATCCTTTCGGACGCCGCAAAATATGATGCTTCCTGCGCGTCGAGCGGGACGGTGAGGCGCGATTCCTCGGCAAGCGGAGGGCTCGGTTCGACCGAGGGATCGGGTATCTGTCATGCCTATGCACCTGATGGTCGCTGTATCTCGCTTCTGAAGATCCTGCTTACCAATTTCTGCATTTACGACTGTGTTTACTGCATCAATCGTTCTTCCAGCAATGTGGAACGTGCGCGTTTTACGCCGGAAGAAGTGATCTGGCTTACGCTCGAATTTTACCGCCGCAACTATATCGAGGGGCTTTTTCTGTCTTCGGGGATCATCCGCTCCTCCGATCACACCATGGAAGAGATGGTGCGGATCGCCAGGGAATTGCGGACGATCCATAACTTCCGTGGCTACATCCATCTGAAGTCTATCCCTGAAGCTTCTGCTCATCTGATCGAGGAGGCGGGGCTTTATGCGGATCGTCTTTCGATCAATATCGAATTGCCGACCGACGCCGGGATCGGGAAATTCGCACCGGAGAAGCAGCCGGCGAACATTCGTCGCTCAATGGGGAACCTGCGACTGAAGATCGAGGAAATGGCGGAGCCGACATTGCAGACCAAGCGCCGGCGCAAATTCGCGCCGGCGGGGCAGAGCACGCAGATGATAGTCGGGGCCGATGGCGCATGTGATGCCACGATCCTCGGCACCAGTGCCAGGCTTTACGGAAGTTATGGATTGAAGCGTGTCTATTATTCCGCCTTCAGTCCCATCCCGGATTCGTCGAAAAAGCTGCCGCTGATCAAACCGCCATTGATGCGTGAACACCGGCTCTATCAGGCCGACTGGCTCTATCGTTTCTACGGGTTCGACATTGAGGAAATTACGTCGGGACGTGATGGTGGAATGCTCGATCTCGATCTCGATCCAAAACTTGCCTGGGCATTGTCTCATCGCGATCGGTTCCCAGTCGATGTCAACCGTGCAGATCGCGAGATGTTGCTCAGAGTTCCGGGCTTCGGCACCAAAGCGGTCAACGGCATTCTGTCGTCTCGGCGGTTCCAAAAACTCAGGCTGGATGATCTGAAGCGACTGAACGTATCGCTCCGGAAGATACAGCCCTTTGTCATCTGTGACGGCTGGACGCCACACCGGCTGGTCGACCGGTCTGATCTTCGCGCCATGTTTCAACCTAAGCCGGAGCAACTGTCGCTGTTATGATGTTTCGCTATTCCTTGCGGGGGCGGGGCGATCTTGATGAATGGCGGGATGCGGCCCGGGGTTTCATGATGGCCGGAATTACTCCTGAATTCATCGAATGGCGGACGATGGACGATGCTGACGGCCTGTTTGGCTTCGATGACAACAGATTTCCGCCGCCGGCAAATCCGCCACCGAAAATCAGTGTGCAGCCTTCTTTCATCCGGTTAGCTGAAGCGGTTATCTGCCATTCCGATCCGACCCGATTTGCACTTCTCTATCGGCTGCTGTTCAGGCTTTTCCATTCGCATGGTCTACTCAACATGGCGACCGATCGTGATGTGGCTGCGGCGCGTCAGTTGGCGAAGTCGGTCGGGCGTGACTATCACAAGATGACGGCTTTCGTGCGCTTCAAGGAAATTCCGCTGCCGGAGGGGAAGGTGGGGCGGCGGCGCTTTGTGGCGTGGTTCGAGCCGGATCACTTCATCGTTGATCGCGTGGCACCATTCTTTCAGCGGCGGTTTACCGACATGGACTGGTTGATTGCCACGCCCAAGGGGTCGGCTTCTTGGGATGGCGAAAAACTGAAGGTGAACGACGATCCTGCACCAAGGCCAGATCTTCGTGATGAGACCGATGATCTCTGGCGCACCTATTATGCTTCCATCTTTAATCCGGCGCGATTGAAGGTGAAGATGATGATGGCCGAGATGCCGAAGAAATACTGGAAGAACCTGCCCGAGGCGGAGCTCATTCCCGGCCTGATCGCCAAGGCAGAGGCAGATGTGCTTGAGATGGCCGTCAGGCGAGCGAGCGAGCCTTTGCCGTTCCATCATCGCATTCAGGAGGCCGCGGCGAGGGCGGCGACAATTCCTCTGCCTGCTGCGGGCACACTCGCTGCGGTCAGAGAAGCCGCACGCTCCTGCACGCGTTGCGACATCCATTGCCTCGCAACCCAGACGGTATTTGGAGAAGGGCCAGCGGATGCCGACGTGATGGTGATCGGCGAACAACCTGGTGACCATGAAGATCTGGTGGGGAGGCCGTTTGTCGGGCCTGCGGGAACGCTTTTCGAGGAGGCGCTGAAGCTCGCCGGGATTGAACGCGACAGGCTTTATGTCACCAATGCAGTGAAGCACTTCAAATATCAGCCGCGTGGGAAAAGGCGTATCCACCAGAAACCCAACATGGGGGAAGTTCGGCAATGCCGCTGGTGGCTGCGCCAGGAACTGGAACTGGTAAAGCCGAAACTTATCGTCGCAATGGGTGCGACGGCGCTCTTCGCTTTGACTGACATGCGGCAGAAGCTGGCAGATATTCGCAGCGAGCCAATCGCAATGGAAGAAGGCAAGACGCTATTCGTTACCGTTCACCCATCCTACCTGCTGCGTATTGTTGATGAGGATTTGAAACAGAAGGAGATTGACCGCTTTCGCGGAGATTTCGCGTCGGTGAAACGGCTCATGTGAGCGGCAACCAGGTTTTCAACAGGCCCATGCTGCATTGCGGTATCGTTTCGGAGCGTAAATGGTGCAATGCGAGACATGGTGGCGACGAAATCCGGCCGTTAGTTTTTACCTTTTAACGTTCCCGTCGAGTGCTTCAAGACAGGTGGAAAATTCACGCTTAGCGTTGTTCCCGGAGCAACCCCGGAGGTGCCGCCCGATGACGAGGCGGGTCGCAAGCCTGATCATGTCCGTCTGCGTCGCATTTGCGATGTGGACGACGTTGGCTTTCGGATCACTTCTGATGTGGAAATTCCTCCGGGATTATTCCGGATGAATGTGGTCCATGATGGGCCATGGCCGCCTTTGCGAAAGTAGAGGCGGCCGATCGCCGGCCAATCAGTTCGGGAGTGGTTTGATCAATCCACGTAGATCGGATCTTTCGGCAGATTGGGGGGATTATAACCACCCTTCTGCATACGGGTGCGCACGGAACTGTGCAGCATGGCGCTCTCTGGGATAAAACGACGATCCCGCAACGGGATATAAATCGAGCGACGATCGCCACGCTTGCGCCATGAGTTTTCAGGTACGCGACGAGGAAGATACTCCAGCGGTTTCCAGCCGAGGCTCATGGAATCGTGCAGGTCTGCCGTTGCGTTCAGGCTGACATATCTGTTGTTACGTTGTCCTTTGACAATATCTTCAACGGTTTGGGTTCGATAAAGCAAGCCCGTCGGTTCGGTCTCTCTAATCATCCATTCGAGTGGGATCTTGACTTGGCCACTGTCCGGCTCGGGATAGCCGCCGCCGACATCGCCATGCACGCCCGCAAACCAGACCTGCTTGAAGTTCTGTTTCCCCTTCACTTTCTTGAAGGGGCTGCCTCTGTAGTCTTGATCGGGAATCCATAATTCTGGCTGAAACATCGTGCGACGTTCATCTATGGCCACGGCATGGCGTACCCATTCGACGCTGGGATTCATATTGGAAAAGGGGTGCGTCTTCATCTGCAGCCAATGCTTGCCCGGCTCGATGACGGAGGCAACCGTATCGAACAGGCCGAGCAGTTTGATTGGCGGGCGCCCGGTGCGCAGTGTTCGCTCATAGAGACGCATCGAGGCGAAGGCCGAGCGTCCCTCGTCTTCCTGAAGTTTGTCGTGGTCAACCTCTTCCTGGGCAGGGATGCCTTTATAGGTGTTGTAAGCATAATCCAGGAGGTTGAGATGCTGGCTGCTCATGAGGCCGAGCGCGTGGATAAATCCAGCTAGAACCCTTGCAGAATAGGCTCCGCGGCTAAACCCGAATATATAAATGCGGTCGCGATCCCTGTAGCTGCCATTCTTGTCTTTGGTCCCAGGATCGTAATTCTCGATGAGAAAACGGTAAGCTTCCTTGATGTTCTGGTCCATGCCCCAGCCGGTGGCCAGTCCCCAGATCTCGATCGTATTGCGATAAACCTTCGACCAGGCGTTGCTGGCGCCGAATGTGCCTACGCCGGGATCGTAATAGACGATCTGCTGCTCCGACCGCTCCAGTGCTCCAAAGAGGCGCAGAATATTGGTGCGATCCGCTGAAATCTCGTTCGATGTGCCATCGAACAGAATGACGATGTTCTTCGACATGAAATCCCCTCAACTTAGTTAAATCAAGTTAGGGTGCATTTTTTCCATTTGCAACTGAAGGTTTTGTTTCTGATGGCTATATGCGTTGCATGTATCGCCGTATAGCTTTGGTATCAGCTGCGCTTTTTTATGGTGGAGAGCACGGTTTCCAGCCGGTCCAAATTCTGCTCATTGGCGGCAGAGAGAAATTTCTCGATATCGCGATTGTCCTGGGTGTCTTCGAAGGACATGCGCCAGGTAAGGCGTGTTCCGTTGTCATCGTCGTGGTAGCCGATCTCAAGGCCGAATGCGTGCATCGGTCCGTGATGAAACGCAGCAATACGCTCATCCTGCCGGATCTCGTCGAAAGTCCAGTGATTCTCGAAGTCGGTGTCGCTGGAGGATGTCATGACAATCACCCATGTGCCGCCATCGACGAAGTCGAATTTCTCGATGCGGTTGGTGAAACCGTGTGGTCCCCACCACTTTTCCAAGAGTGTCTTGTCGGAAAAGGCTCTGAACAGCGTGGCGCGGTCCGTGGCGAAGACACGTTCGTTTTCGATGACAAGCGAGCGGTTCACATCATCATTCATGGTCTTCCTCCGTCCCGGCATCGTTTAGTCAAGTTATCGACCGGGTAGATAGCGGAGCGAAAAAGAGCCGGTCAACAGGAATGCTGACCGGCTCTTATATTGCTTAGAAGTAGGCCTGCAGCGGGCGAACTTCGAGATTGCCGGCTTTCAACGCCTTGATTGCCATGGCGGCGGCTTCGGCACCTGCCATGGTCGTGTAATAAGGCACTTTCTGCATCAGGGTGGCGCGGCGAAGCGACTTCGAGTCCGAGATGGCCTTGTTGCCGTCGGTCGTGTTGATGACGAGCTGGACCTGGCGGTTACGGATGGCGTCCTCGATATGCGGGCGGCCTTCCAGCACCTTGTTGATCTTGGTAGCCTCGATACCGTTTTCGGCCAGGAAGCGCTGGGTGCCTCCGGTCGCGAGAACCTTGAAGCCGATTTCGGTAAGGATCTTGATTGCCGGCAGGACGCGGTCCTTGTCGGAGTCGCGGACGGAGACGAAGACCGTGCCTTCGCGCGGCAGTTCCACGCCTGCGCCGAGCTGCGACTTGGCAAATGCCAGCGCGAAATCGGTGTCGAGGCCGATGACTTCGCCGGTCGAGCGCATTTCCGGACCGAGCAGGGTATCGACACCAGGGAAGCGGGCGAACGGGAAGACGGCTTCCTTGACGGCGATGTGCTTCAGGTTGCGGGGATCCGGCTTTTCGCCATAGGCGGAAAACAGCGGGTCAAGCTTTTCGCCGGCCATTGCGCGGGCGGCAATCTTGGCGATCGGCGCGCCGATGGTCTTGGCAACGAAAGGCACCGTACGCGAGGCGCGCGGGTTGACTTCAAGAACGTAGACCGTGCCGTCCTTGATGGCGAACTGGACGTTCATCAGGCCGACGACATTCAGCGCTTTCGCCATGGCCTTGGCCTGGCGTTCCAACTCGTCGATCATCGCTCCGGAGAGGGTACGTGGCGGCAGTGAACAGGCCGAGTCGCCCGAGTGGATGCCAGCTTCCTCGATATGTTCCATGATGCCGGCGACGAAGACATCAGTGCCATCGCACAGGCAGTCAACATCGACTTCGATGGCATTCGACAGATAGCTGTCGAACAGAAGCGGGTTTTTGCCGAGCAGAGTGTTGATCTGGCCGGTCTTGTCGTTCGGGTAACGCTGCTTGATGTCTTCCGGAACCAGTTCCGGAACCGTGTCGAGCAAGTAGGTCTGCAGCTGGCTTTCCTGATGGATGATCTGCATGGCGCGGCCACCCAGAACATAGGAGGGGCGTACGACCAGCGGGAAGCCGATCTCGCCGGCAACCGTGCGAGCCTGTTCGACCGAGTAGGCGATACCGTTGTTCGGCTGCGTCAGGTCGAGCTTCATCAGCAGCTTCTGGAAGCGGTCGCGGTCTTCAGCGAGGTCGATCATGTCGGGCGCGGTGCCGAGGATCGGGATGCCGTTCTTTTCCAGTGCTTCGGCAAGCTTCAGCGGGGTCTGGCCGCCGAACTGGACGATAACGCCGACGACTTCGCCCTTTTCCTGTTCTGCACGCAGGATTTCGATCACGTCTTCGGCCGTCAGCGGCTCGAAATACAGGCGATCGGACGTGTCGTAGTCGGTGGACACGGTTTCCGGGTTGCAGTTGATCATGATCGCTTCATAGCCGGCATCCTTCAGCGCGAAGGCCGCATGGCAGCAGCAATAGTCGAACTCGATGCCCTGGCCGATACGGTTCGGGCCACCGCCTAGGATAACGACCTTCTTGGCGGTCGAGACTTCGGCTTCCGAACGCAGTTCACCGACGAAAGGCGTCTCGTAGGTCGAGTACATGTAGGCGGTCGGCGAAGCGAATTCGGCGGCGCAGGTGTCGATACGCTTGAAGACCGGACGCACGTTGAGCGCGTTGCGGTGTTCGGCGACTTCCTTCGGACGCTTGTGGGTCAGCGAGGCGAGGCGGGCGTCGGAGAAGCCCATGGCCTTCAGCATGCGCAGGTTTTCGGCGTCTGCCGGCAGGCCGTGCTCGCGGATGCGGGCTTCCATGTCTACGATCGCCTTCAGCTGGGCGATGAACCACGGGTCGATCTTGCAGGCCTCGTGGACTTCGTTCTCGGTCATGCCGAGGCGAAGCGCCTGGGCGACCTGGCGCAGACGGTCCGGCGTCGGGGTGCCGATCACGGCGCGGATGGCGTTGTGGTCATCACCTTCGCCAAGGCCGGGGATCTCGATTTCATCGAGGCCGGTCAGGCCGGTTTCCATGCCGCGCAGCGCCTTCTGCAGCGATTCCGCGAAGGTACGGCCGATGGCCATGACTTCACCAACGGACTTCATCGCGGTGGTCAGGACCGGCGATGCGCCCGGGAACTTTTCGAAGGCAAAGCGCGGGATCTTGGTGACGACGTAGTCGATCGACGGTTCGAACGAGGCAGGGGTTGCGCCGCCGGTGATGTCGTTGTCCAGTTCGTCGAGCGTGTAGCCGATGGCGAGCTTGGCCGCGACCTTGGCGATCGGAAAGCCGGTAGCCTTGGATGCCAGTGCCGACGAGCGCGAAACGCGCGGGTTCATTTCGATGACGACGAGGCGGCCATCGGCAGGATTGACGGCGAACTGCACGTTCGAACCGCCCGTTTCAACGCCGATCTCGCGCAGAACCGCGATCGAGGCGTTACGCATGATCTGGTATTCCTTGTCGGTCAGCGTCAAAGCCGGCGCGACAGTGATCGAGTCACCAGTGTGAACACCCATCGGATCGATGTTCTCGATCGAGCAGATGATGATGCAGTTATCCGCCTTATCGCGGATCACTTCCATCTCGTATTCCTTCCAGCCGAGAACCGATTCTTCGATCAGCACTTCGGTGGTGGGGGAAGCGTCGAGGCCGGAGCCGACGATCTCGAAGAACTCCGAACGGTTATAGGCAATGCCGCCGCCGGTGCCGCCGAGGGTGAACGATGGACGAATGATGGCAGGCAGGCCGACGACGTCGAGCGCCTGTGCGCCGATCGCCATGGCATGGGCCATGTAGCGCTGCTTGCGGTCGCTTTCGCCGAGATTCCACTGGTTTTCCAGTTCGTCGAGCGCCTTGTCGAGTTCTGCGCCGGAAAGCTTACCCTTCAGTTCGGCGCGCGAGGCTTCATGGGCCTTGCGATCGGCGTCCTTGATGTCGGTGGCATTGGCGAGCATCGACTTCGGCGTTTCCAGACCGATCTTGGCCATGGCTTCGCGGAAGAGTGCGCGGTCTTCTGCCTTGTCGATGGCGGCCGGCTTGGCGCCGATCATCTCGACATTATAGCGGTCGAGAACGCCCATCCGCTTCAGGGAGAGCGCGGTATTAAGTGCGGTCTGGCCGCCCATCGTCGGCAGAAGCGCGTCGGGGCGTTCCTTGGCAATGATCTTGGCGACGACTTCGGGTGTGATCGGCTCAACATAGGTTGCGTCGGCAAGACCCGGATCGGTCATGATCGTAGCTGGATTGGAGTTGACCAGGATGACCCGGTAACCTTCTTCGCGAAGCGCCTTGCAGGCCTGGGTGCCGGAATAGTCGAATTCGCATGCCTGGCCGATGACGATCGGACCCGCGCCGATGATGAGGATCGATTTGATATCTTGGCGCTTTGGCATGGTCTCTATCCGCTCTTTGTCTGCGCGAAAAACCGGCACGGGGCATGGGTAGCTCCGGTCGGGTCACGTGCGCATCATTTTTCTGGCTAGACGCGGCTTATAGGCAAATGTGCGGCCAATGAGAACCCCATAAATGGGCAAATCGACAGGAAAAGCTAAAGCCGTCGATAGGGAGGCACGAACCCGAATAGGATGGTGGCTATTTTACCGAAATCATCATCAGGACTTTAACCTTGGCAGAGTTATAAAACGCCGGGGAAAAGGGTTGGGGCGATCCTATGACGTCGGAGTTGGCGGTTGCGCGAGGCATCCTCTTGGGGCTGACGCTTGCGAGTTATCCTGTGGTGTTCGGCTTGGCGGCGCTTATAGGACTGAATATTGATCCGAAGAGCTTTATGGTTGTCGGTTGCTATTTCGGAGCGATGCTGGCGTTCTTCGGCGGCTATTGCCATCTCCGGCGTATTCATATGCTTGGTTACGTTTTCGAGACAACGTTTTGCATGATACTGGTATCCAACGCGGTGCTTATTTCAACCTATATCGCGATGCTGCTCGATATGCCGCTTGCAGATCAGGCGCTCGTGCGCTGGGACGCGACACTGGGTATCGATTGGCACAGCCTTATCTCGTTTGTCGACAGTCGTCCTCTGCTTGCCGAAGCGCTCGGCTTTTCCTACCAGACCTTTCTTATTCAGCTTTTGGCGGTGCCATTTCTGTTGGTCGTCTCGAGAAAAGCGCTACGCGCCTATCATATGGTCATCGCGTATGCCCTGATTGGCTTTATCTCGAGCGTGTTGGCGATCTGGTTTCCAGCGCTTGGAACGTATGCTGTCTATGGTTTAGCACAGGCAGAACTTGTCAATATCAATGCGCATTTCGGCTATTTCTTTCTGGACCAGTTCAATGCGGTAAGGACTGATCCCAATTTTGTGTTGGCACTCGAAAACTCCGCCGGAATTCTCACCTTCCCATCCGTCCATGCTGCCGTTGCAGTGCTATGTGCATGGGCAAGCTGGGCAGTGAGGCTCATTCGTATCCCTATGCTGCTTCTTAACATCTTGATGGGAGCCTCGGCTGTAACTCATGCCAATCATTATGTCGTGGATGTGATTGCTGGGATCGTCGTTGCGGCTGCATCCATCGCGCTGGTGACGTGGTTGACCCGGCGGCGCTGGTCGAAAAGGGAGGCTGCCAATCCGGTGCTGGTGCCTGCGTGATCATTCGCATTGCGGGCGTACCGCTTGACCACTTGCTGTCATAGACAATCGAACCGAGCGGTACTATTCCTGCCGATTATCAGGAACAGAGGCGGCAGGCGGCATCCGAGGCGACGTCTGCCAGCCGGGAGAGAAATCCATGGCCGATGCAACATCCAAGACCGCTGGCGCCCCCGCCGGGGCAGCTGCGGCAGAAAAAACCGTTCTGCCAATTATCCTGGCGGCAAGCTTCTGCCATATGCTGAATGACATCATGCAGTCGATGATTTCGGCGATTTATCCGATGTTGAAGGCGGACTTCCATCTGGATTTCTGGCAAATCGGCATCCTGACCCTGGCATTCCAATGCACGGCCTCGCTGCTGCAGCCGGTGATCGGCATCATCACCGACAAGAAGCCCTATCCTTATTCCTTGCCGATCGGTATGGCCTCGACCTTTTTCGGGCTTATCCTGCTGGCTTGGGCGCCAACCTATGCCATTCTCGTGATTGCTGCGGGTCTTGTTGGAATCGGGTCGGCGGTGTTTCACCCCGAGGCATCCCGTGTTGCACGGCTTGCCGCCGGCGGCCGCTACGGATTTGCCCAAGCGACATTCCAGGTTGGCGGCAACTTCGGCCAGTCGATCGGGCCGCTGCTTGCGGCTTTCATCATCGTGCCAATGGGGCAGGGTAGTGTCGGCTGGTTTTCGGGGATGGCGCTTCTCGGCATCATCGTCCTGACCTGGATTGCCAGCTGGTACAAGGCACATATGGCTGCCAACAAGGGGAAGAAGAAGGTTCTCGGTGCCCACAATCTATCGAAGAACACGGTGGTCGTCGCGCTTGTCGTTCTGACGATCCTGACCTTCTCGAAAAACGCCTACATGGCTTCGATCAGCAGCTACTACACCTTCTTTGCGATCGAGCGGTTTGGAGTTTCGGTGCAGATGTCGCAGATCATGCTGTTCGTATTCCTCGGTGCCGTGGCGCTAGGCACCGTTGTTGGCGGTCCGATCGGCGACCGGTTCGGCTCGAAGGTGGTTATCTGGGTCTCGATCCTTGGCGTGCTGCCGTTCACGCTCGCCATGCCTTACGCGAACCTGCCGCTGACGATCGTGCTTTCCGCCATCATCGGCTTCATCATGGCCTCGTCCTTCCCGGCGATTATCGTCATGGCGCAGGAACTGGTTCCTGGCAGGGTGGGCATGATTGCCGGCATCTTCTTCGGTATTGCCTTCGGCGTAGGCGGCATTGCGGCAGCTGTGCTCGGCGTTCTTGCAGACAGTCACGGGATTGTCTTCGTCTACGGCGTCTGCTCCTTCCTGCCGGCGATCGGGTTGCTGACGGTGTTCTTGCCGAGCAAGAAGCAGCTGCAGGTGGCGTGAGGGCATTTCGCCAATCCCTCATCGCCTTTCCTTGCCGTTGCGCTATATTGTCCTTTCTTAATACATGAAGCCGTCGAGGAGTGGGCACTATGGAATGGAAGGGTCGCCGGCAGTCGGATAATGTCGAGGATCAGCGCGGGGCTTCAATGGGAGGAAGCCCGTTCGGTCGCGGCGGGATGCGTATTCCGATCGGGGGCGGTCGAAGAGGCGGCGGTGGCCTGAGCATTGGCGGCATTGTCGTCGTGCTGATCATCTGCTGGATCACCGGCATCAATCCGCTGACGCTGCTTTCAGGCGGTGATATCGGCTTCGATGGCGGTGACAGCTCGCAGCAGACGCAACAGGGCGCGCCGGCCAATGACGAGATGACCGCCTTTGTGCGCACGGTTCTCGCTGATACCGAAGACACATGGTCGGAAGTCTTCAAGTCTGCCGGACAGACATATCAGGATCCGACACTGGTGCTCTTTTCGGGCCAGGTGCGCTCGGCCTGCGGCTTCGCCTCATCGGCTTCCGGACCGTTTTATTGCCCAGGTGACCGCAAGCTCTACCTCGACACGACATTTTTCAACGAACTTTCGCAGCGCTTCGGTGCGTCCGGCGATTTTGCTGAGGCTTATGTGATCGCACACGAAGTCGGCCACCACGTGCAGAACCTGATCGGCGTTTTGCCGAAATTCAACCAGATGCGCCAACGGATGAGCGAGACCGAGGCAAACCAGATGTCGGTACGGGTCGAGCTGCAGGCTGATTGCTTTGCCGGCGTCTGGGGCAAGCGCACTGATCAGAAGGGCTTTCTCAGCCAGGGCGACCTCGAGGAGGCGCTGAACGCTGCGCAGCAGATCGGTGACGATACGCTGCAAAAGCGGACGCAAGGGTATGTCGTGCCGGAAAGCTTCAACCACGGCACGTCCGCGCAGCGGATGCGCTGGTTCAAGCGTGGTTTTGACAGCGGCAACATGAATGCCTGCGATACGTTCTCAGGGGATGTATAGACCATCTTTGTCGGGCGAAGATCGCCGTGGCCGCGGAAATGATTGGTGACGGAGCGGTCAGGCCTGCTCCGGCATTTCGTCCTTGATCCACTGATTGCGGCCATTTCTTTTCGCCGCGAGCAAAGCCCTATCCGCTTGCTCCAGAACGCTGGAGATCGTGCCTCCCTGCGGACGGGTGGAAATACCGAGCGAAATCGTAACCGGATCGAGCAGCCGGCCGCGGTAGGACAGAGGAGCTCGTTCGACGGCGTGTCGCAGCCGTTCCGCAACCTTCTCTGCATCAATCTCTGTAGTGCCGGGCAAAAGCACGGTGAATTCTTCGCCACCGAACCTGAATACATCGCCCTTTTCGCCGACCACCTCCAAGAGGATGCGAGCGACGTATTGCATCACGGCATCCCCGGCATCATGGCCGAATTGATCATTGAAGCGCTTGAAATAGTCGATGTCGATCATCAAGCAAGCGAGCGGAGTGCCTGGATTTTCAGTAAGCCTGTTCAAAGCCTCGTCGAGAGAGCGCCGGTTGAGGAGGCCAGTCAAGGCGTCGCGTTTAGCCATGCCAACCAGGCGTTGCCGAAGCTGCAGGTTGGCGACGGCAAGCCCTACATTCTCTGCCAGTAGCTCGAAATACAGGCGGTCCGCCTGCGAGGTATGATTGCCGACGGCGGTCTCAAGATAAAGGAGGCCGACGATGTCTCCGAGTGCGGTCAGCGGAATGCAGAGATTGCTGTTTTGGGCCATATGAATGTGGTGGCAGATAACATCGTCACCATCCGGTTCACTCAAATGCGGACGTCCGCGCCGCAGTGCCCAGCAGTCATCGATAGAGAAATGCAGTTCGGATGCGATGGGATCCAGCCATTGTCCCCGCGAGTGTAGGGTGGAACCTTGTTCTTTGATGATGAACAGGTGGCCCGGCGCATCTGGAAAGATCTGCGGCATGAAGCGGGAAACCACATCCGACAGTTCCTCCTGGTTCTGGCAGGCCTGCACGCGATGCATCATCTGCAGCATCAGATCCTTCATGCGCTGGTCCTTGCGGCGCTCAGCGTCGAGGCGCTCCCTTTCCAGCCCATTGTTACGGAAAATCTGGATGGCGTGGTTCATTTCACCGATCTCATCCCGCCTTCCGTCGTCCAGAACCTCAACGTCGTACTCCTGACGTGCCAACCGAGTGACGACGTTGCTCATCCTGATCAGCGGCAACGCCACGCGCCGGCTCAAGACGAAGTAAAGCACGGCCAGAAACATCAGGGCTGTCAGAACCAGCATGGATTTCGCAATGTTGCCGAAGAAATCGCTTCGTGCCTTGGCGGCATCCACAGCGAACTGCGAACGTGCGGTAACGCTGGCTCTTACCTCTTCGACCTGTTTCAGGAGTTCGGTCTGCAGGCGGTAATGTTCGTCACCAAAGAGAGCTTGTTGCGCGTCACTCTGCCGGCCGGCGCGGTAAATGCTGATGGCTTCCTTTTCGATTGCGTCGATCGCATCTGCTGCATTTCGAATGCGGTCGAACATCGTCTTTTCTTCCGGGGAGATGCCGGTGCCGGACAGTTTTGCGATACTGCCTTCAAGATGTCCTTCCTGATCGTCATCCACGTAGAACCGTGCCAGATGCTGTTCATCGCCACGCATGACATAAAGGCGTGCCTCGTCTGTACGGCTCTCGGCAATGACTGCCAGTTCTTCCGCCAGATCATCCACCTCAAGATGTTGCTGGATCGCCGTGCGCTCTTGCGAGGCGCTTCTCGCGGACAACATGAAGGTGGAGGCCGATATGGCCGTGAGAACGAGAGTTACCGCATAGGCAAGATGTGTGATCGTACTCAGTCGCATCCTGAACCGCCATCTGTTCGCCGACGCAGGATGTCTCCCAAGGTCGGGCAAAGGTGTCGCGCGCCCATGTTAATTCGTCGTGATAAACGGGAAGTCAACGACAAGAGATCCACCTGTAACAATGGATCGGCTCTCGCACCTCATTGCCGGCGTCCCCGGTGGTTCCGATGACGGCGTTTAGTCGAATATCAGCGGATCAGCAGTGCCGTTCCGTAAAGTCCGAGTGCGAAAACGGTGTGGGCGACAAAATTCAGTAGCCGCACCTTTTTCGGGTTGGGCGTTTTCGAGGCCGCCCAGCCGAGGCCCATGCCGGGCTGCATCAGGAACCAGCCGGCACCGATCGTGACGATGCCGAGGATCCAGGCGGGCAGGAAGGTCGGAGACCGCATCCAGTCGGGTCCCATGATCAGGGCGAGAATGACGCCATAAAGAATGCCGACGGCATAATGGCCGATCCAGCCAAGCGCCAATTCGTGGCGATAAGGTTCTGCGGCTGCAATGCTGTCGTGGAAGACTTTGCCCTTCGCCAGATGCCGGAACCAGCGACCCGCGGGCGCCCAGTTCGGCTTGGGCTGCTGGTAGACGAAATGCAGGACAAGCGCCCAGATATCCATAAGCACCGTCGCCCCGATGCCGATCAATATGCCCTGCCAGATCAACTCAATCATCACACTCGCCCCCTGATTGTCGAAGGATATAGCCGCGATTCCGTCGTCGCTGGCATCAGAAATTTTGAAATGTTCCCGTATTGTTCTGATTTTCTTTTTCCGCTATGTAGGCGTTCCGGCGATCCAATCGTCTTCTCAGAATGAGATATTGAACGAGGCATTCGATGCTCGAACCGAAATCCGTCCGCCGAGGACTGTTTCTCGTCTTCGTCATTCTGTTTCTCGACGTCATCGGTATCGCGATCATCATGCCCGTCCTGCCGGCCTTCCTGCAGGAATTGACCGGGGATGATGTCAGCACTGCTGCAATCGATGGCGGCTGGCTTCTGCTGATCTATTCGGCGATGCAGTTCCTGTTTGCGCCGTTGATCGGCAATTTGTCCGATCGCTTCGGGCGGCGGCCGATCCTGCTCATCTCGGTGCTGACCTTTGCCATCGACAATCTTATCTGCGCCGCCGCGACCAGTTTCTGGATGCTTTTCATCGGCCGCGCCCTGGCAGGTTTTTCAGGCGGCAGTTTCGCCACCTGTTCCGCCTACATCGCCGATATCAGTGACGACCGCACGCGGGCACGCAATTTCGGCCTGATCGGTATCGCCTTCGGAGTTGGCTTCACGATCGGGCCTGTGATCGGCGGCCTGTTGGGAGAGTTCGGACCGCGTGTGCCGTTTCTGGGGGCCGGCCTGTTGTCGCTCGCCAACTTTATCGCAGCATGGTTCCTGCTGCCGGAAACACTGGAGCGGCACAACCGGCGGGCCTTCGACTGGCGGCGGGCCAATCCGCTTGGGGCTCTGCGCCAGATGCGCCACTATTCCGGTGTTGGTTGGATATTGCTGGTGATGTTTCTCTACTGGCTGTCTCACGCCGTTTATCCGTCGGTCTGGTCGTTCGTGTCGACCTATCGATATGGCTGGAGCGAGGCGCAGATCGGATTGTCGCTTGGTCTGTTCGGCATTTGCGCAGCACTGGTCATGGTGTTTGCCCTACCGCGCCTCATTCCGATTCTCGGCGAATGGCGAACCAGCGTGCTCGGGATCTGTTTTTCCTGTCTCGGTCTCGCCGGTTATGCCTTCTCCTGGGAAGGCTGGATGGTCTATGCCGTTATCCTGTTGACGACGATCGAGAATGTTGCCGATCCCGCATTGCGTAGCATCGCCTCGGCCAAGGTGCCGCCGTCGGCGCAGGGGGAGTTGCAGGGCGCGATGACGAGCATGACCAGCCTAACGACCATCATCGGGCCGGCCATATTCACCCAGCTTTTCAGCAGGTTCACGGGGGAGGGCGCGATCGTCGAATTTGCCGGAGCGCCCTACCTGATGGCGGCCATCTTCATGGCGTGCGCAGCGATCGTGTTCGTTACGCGCATATCGCGAGACACCTCGGCCGTAACCCCGATCCATCAGGTTTCGTGAAGTAAGCCGCACAAAAACTACTGGATGGACCGCCAGCCTTGCCCGAAAAACCTGCCGCCTTTATAGGCAAAGTGCTGCGCCGCTGACCATTTTCTGGAAGCGGCCTTTTCTTTTATCGAGGTTTGAAATGTCGAGTTCGCTCAACACGGTCGCAATCGAAAACCGGGAAAACTCCTGGGCCGGGCATCTGCGTGCCACGTTTGCTCTGGGGATTCCGCTTGTCGGCGCGCAGCTGGCGCAGATGGCGATCCATACGACCGACGTCATCCTTGTTGGCTGGCTCGGTACCACGGAGCTTGCATCCGTCGTCATCGCGACACAGGTCTTTTTCATCGTCTTCATCTTCGGCACAGGTTTTACCAGCGCCGTCATTCCGCTCGTTGCGCAGGCCCTCGGACATAATGACAAGGTGGGTGTCCGGCGTGCGGTTCGTATGGGGCTTTGGGTCGTTATCGCCTATTGCGCCCTGATGGCGCCGATCCTCTGGTTTTCCGAGCCGATCCTGCTTGCGCTCGGCCAGGCGCCGGATGTGGCGGCGAATGCCCAAGGCTATCTGCGCATCGCGCAGTGGGGCATGTTCCCGGCGCTCGGCCTGTTCGCGATCCGCAGCTTCGTGACCGGGCTCGAGAAGGGGAGCATCGTTCTCTATGTCACGCTCGGCATGTTCGCGATGAACTTCGTGGTGGCCTATCTGACGATCTTCGGCCATTTCGGCGCACCTCGTCTCGGTATCCACGGTGCAGCATTTGCGGCCGTCTGCGCTAATCTTACCGGCTTCATCATCATCATCGCCTATGTGCAGATGCACGAGGCGACACGGGCTTACGAGATTTTCGTGCGTTTCTGGCGTCCGGACTGGCCGATCATTCGTGAGGTCTTCGTTCTCGGCCTGCCGATCAGCTTTACCATTCTGGCCGAAACCAGCCTGTTTGCAGCCGCATCGCTTTTGATGGGAATGATCGGCAAGCTGGAGCTTGCGGCTCATGGTATCGCGCTTCAATTGGCGTCGATTGCCTTCATGATCCCGCTCGGGCTGGCGCAGGTGGCGACCGTTCGCGTCGGGCTTGCAAATGGTCGCGGTGATGATCTCGGGGTGAATCGGGCAGGGATCGCGGTCCTGGTGGTCAGCGTCGTCTTTGCGATCGTCGGCAGTGTTCTTTATGCGGCGTTCCCATATTTCTGGGGTGGCCTGTTTCTGGATACGACCCAGCACGATGCTGCTGCCGTGCTGGCGCTTGCCGCGCCGCTGATCGTCATCGCCGGGGCATTTCAGCTGGTCGATGGTCTACAGGCGGTCGGCGCCGGGCTGCTGCGCGGTCTCAAAGATACGAAAATCCCGATGATCCTTGCGCTGATCGCCTACTGGCCGATCGGTTTCGTCTGCGCCTATGTCTTTGCCTTCCCGCTCGGTCTCGGTGGCAAGGGTGTCTGGTTCGGCTTCGTGCTGGGGCTTGCCGCTGCCGCGATCTTCCTATGCGTCCGTTTCTGGATGCTGGTGAAGAGCCAAAAAGAAATGGCCCGCTGAAAGCGGGCCATTCGGAAGTCCTGAAGAAATCTGACGATCAGCGTTCGGCGAGAGCCGGTTCGCTCTTCTTCTCGCGCACCAGATTGATGAAGCGGCGGAAGAGATAATGGCTGTCCTGCGGGCCGGGAGATGCTTCCGGGTGGTGCTGGACGGAGAAGACCGGCTTGCCGGAGAGGCGCAGGCCGCAATTCGTTCCGTCGAAGAGTGAGATGTGAGTCTCTTCAACGCCTTGCGGCAGCGACTTCGAGTCGACTGCGAAGCCGTGGTTCATCGAAACGATTTCAACCTTGCCCGTCGTATGGTCCTTGACCGGGTGGTTGGCGCCGTGATGGCCCTGATGCATCTTTTCGGTCTTGGCGCCGAGAGCGAGGCCCAGCATCTGGTGACCGAGGCAGATGCCGAAGGTCGGGATGTCGGTCTTGATGATTTCCTGGATCACCGGCACTGCGTATTCGCCGGTTGCAGCCGGATCGCCCGGGCCGTTCGACAGGAAGATGCCGTCGGGCTTCAGCGCCAGAATGTCTTCGGCAGAGGTCTGAGCCGGGACGATCGTCACCTTGCAGTCGAGGCCGGTGAACAGGCGCAAGATGTTTCGCTTGACGCCGTAATCGATGCAGACCACGTGGTACTTTGCGTCTTCGGCCTTCAGTTCGCTATAACCTTCGTTCCAGACCCACGGCTTTTGCGTCCACTGCGAGGACTGGCCGGAGGTGGCTTCCTTGGCAAGATCGAGACCTTCTAGACCGCTCCATGCCTTGGCTTCGGCTTTGAGCGCCTCGATGTCAAAGACACCATTCGGGTCGTGAGCGATAACGGCGTTCGGTGCACCGTGTTCGCGGATCCAGGCCGTCAGCGCGCGGGTGTCGATGCCGGACAGGCCAATAACGCCCCGGCTCTTCAGCCAGCCGTCGAGGTCCTTGGCTGCACGGTAGTTGGACGGGTCGGTGATGTCGGCCTTGAAGATGACGCCGACCGCGCCGCGGCGCGCCGCGGGCGTCAGGTCTTCGATGTCTTCGTCATTGGTGCCGATATTGCCGATATGGGGGAAGGTGAAGGTGACGATCTGGCCGAGATAGGATGGGTCCGTGAGGATTTCTTCGTAGCCGGTCAGCGCCGTGTTGAAGACGACTTCCGCCGGAACCTTGCCGGTCGCGCCGATGCCGGTGCCTTCGATGACAGTGCCATCCGCAAGAACGAGGAGGGCGGTGGGCTTCTTAGGTGTCCAGGGAGCGGAGCCGGTCATGTCTATCCTTCTGACCCATCGTTCCCGTCTCGGCGAAGACAGGCTGCAGGGGTTCATGTTGTCGCAGAAAAGTGCGCAAGCGTCATCGCCGGCGGCTCTTCAATCCAAATGTCGTGCAGGTGCGGGAAAATAAACAAAGGCTAAGGCGCGGTCAATCTCATCCGTTAAAGAATCGCCCTCAATCGGCAGGTGAAAGCCGGAAAAGATTGATCGGCTTCTCTGCGTGATCTATCACCGCCGTCAACGGCCCTTACATGGGCGCTGCGGGACGATCGTGCCCGCCATGACGGAGAACACCTGAGATGATGCGCGAAAAGCTCACAGAAACGATGAAGGAAGCGATGAAGGCGAAGGACAGCCGGCGGCTTTCCACCGTTCGCCTGATCCAGAGCGCGGTCAAGGATCGCGACATCGCCAATCGCGGCGTCGGCAAGGATGCCGCCACTGACGATGAAATCCTGCAGATCCTGCAGAAGATGGTGAAGCAGCGCGAAGAGTCGGCGAAAATCTATGAGGATGCCGGACGCGCAGAGCTTGCTACGCAGGAACGCGAAGAGATTGACGTGCTCAAGACCTTCATGCCGGAGCAGCTTTCCGATGAAAAGGTCGACGAGATTGTCGCAGCCGTCGTTGCCGAGATCGGCGCTGCCGGAATGAAGGACATGGGCAAGGTCATGGCTATTTTGCGCGAGCGCTATGCCGGCCAGATGGATTTTGCCAAGGCTTCCGGCGTCATCAAGGCAAAGCTCAGCTAAGGTCGGGACTGCCGAATTGAGGCATCGCGGCGCCTGCGGGCGCCGCAATCGTTTTACAAAGGGCTGTGAATACCGGGCAAGAAACATCTTGGCCGTGGTGCAGCCCGTGACTTCTGCCTATATGAGTAGACATGCGCTTTTCAAACACGTTCCTAGACGAGATACGCGACCGCGTGCTGATCTCCACGGTGATCGGCAGACGTGTGACGTGGGATCGGCGCAAAACGAATGTATCGCGCGGGGATTATTGGGCCTGCTGCCCGTTCCATGGCGAGAAAAGCCCGAGCTTTCATTGTGAGGACCGCAAGGGGCGATATCATTGCTTCGGTTGCGGTGTCTCGGGTGACCATTTCCGCTTCCTGACAGACCTTGAGGGGCTGAGTTTTCCCGAGGCCGTGCAGCAGATCGCTGATCTTGCCGGCGTTGCGATGCCGCAGCCTGATCCGCAGATGGAGAAGCGCGAGAAGGAGCGGACTTCGCTGCAGGACGTCATGGAAATGGCGACACTCTATTTTCAGGACCAGTTGCAGAGCGCCAATGGCGCCAAGGCGAGAGCCTATCTTCGTGATCGCGGATTGACCGGTCGGACGATCGAGACGTTCCGTCTGGGCTATGCGCCCGAAAGCCGCAATGCTCTTAAAGAGTATCTTGCGGGGAAGGGTGTGCCGAAGGAGCAGATTGAGGCTTGCGGTCTTGTTCGCCATGGATCGGATATCCCTGTCTCCTACGACTATTTCCGTGATCGCATCATGTTCCCGATCCTGTCGTCGCGCGAAAAGGTTATTGCCTTCGGCGGCCGTGCCATGGCTGCGGATGCGATGGCGAAATACATGAACTCGCCGGATACCGAACTCTTTCACAAGGGGCAGGTGCTCTACAATTTTGCGCGCGCAAGACGGGCAGCGCAGGCGGCAGGTGACCGGAAGCAGAGCGGCACGCTGATTGCCGTTGAAGGCTATATGGACGTGATCGCGCTTTATCAGGCCGGCGTCGAAAATGCCGTGGCACCGCTTGGCACGGCGCTGACGGAAAACCAGCTCGATCTTCTCTGGAAGGTAAGTCCGCAGCCGGTACTTTGCTTCGATGGCGATGGCGCCGGTATCCGTGCGGCCAATCGTGCGGCGGATCTTGCCTTGCCGGCGATCAAGCCCGGAAAGTCGGTCAGTTTCGCGCTTCTTCCCGATGGCAAAGATCCGGACGATCTGGTGAAAAACGAGGGCAGGGAGCCATTCGACAGGGTACTGTCGGAGGCGCGACCGCTCGTCGACATGATCTGGCAGCGTGAGACCGCGGGCTCCGTCTTCGATACGCCTGAGCGGCGGGCTGAACTCGATGCCCGGTTGAAGCAGATCATCTCGGTGATCGGCGATGAGAGTGTGCGTTACCACTATCAGCAGGATATTCGCGGCAGGCTCGGTGCCTTCTTCAGCCCGTTGGGTGGGACAGGCGGGGAGCGTCGCCAGAATTTTCAGCGTAACAATACTGCCGGCCCCGGGCGTAAGGCTGGGCGCGGCGGGGCACCGCAAGGCGGATCGGTCGTGGCCGGAGCGATGATCGAAAGCGGAACGGCGGGAAGTGCAAGGCTGAACCAGATGCTGAAGCTTTCTTCGCAGGCGCGCCCCGCGCTGCGCGAAACCGTGCTGGCGCTAACGATCGCAAACCATCCGCAATTGCTGCTCGACGAATACGACGAGATTTCATCTGTCGATTTCGAAAACAAGGATCTGCAACGGTTTTGGTCATCGCTGCTCTCGATTGTCGGTCAACTCGGGACAAAGCTCTCTGTTGAGGCGGTTCGTGAAGGGCTTGTCGCTGAAGGGTTTTCCGATCTGCTTTCGGCTATGAACCAACAGGTGCGCAATGCCCGGCTCTGGACGGCGACGGAGGAGGCTGATCCTCAAGATGCATTGCACGCCTATCGCCAGACGCGGGCGCTGCATTCGCGCAACAAGGAGCTTCGCCTGCAGAAAATGGAGCTGCGGCGCGAAATTGAGGAGCTTACCGGCGACGAGGAGGAGCGTGGGGAAATTCTCTTGAGGGCGCTTCTCGAGATCCAGAATGAAATTACCCGGCTGGAAGCACAGGAAGCGATTATCGATGGTTTCGGAGTGCTTTCGGGGCGAGTGAAAGGTGCCGCGGTCAGTCACTGAATGCTCGAAGGACCGGGCATTGGAGGCAAACTACTGGAGAGTCATAGAAGCTCTTCTGTTTATCCAGTTTTTTGCTTCCGTGCAGTCTCGCCCTCTTGCATTTTGGTTGGCCCTTGTCTTATGGGAAAGCCTGCCTACATATTCGACGAAACTGGTGAACATGCCTGGCACGGGCAGGTGTAACGCGTCTTTTTCCAATTTTCCGGTGTAAATCTCGGGGAAAAGCTTGACGGATCGTTAATTTGTGGGAATCACCATTTCAAGGCAAGTTAGGCGGATTGGGTCGATCGTGTCGGTACTACCGGCAATCCGGGGCGTTTGTTCTGTGCGGAACAGTCGTCTGTGGTAATTCGGAATTAAAGGTCATTCCGTTACGAGTGGGCAAGTGATTCGCGGTTAGGGTATGAAGCCTTCAACCGCCAGCCATCAACGTGGCCCATCTGGTGCGGCGCAGTGGCGTTCAGGGAAAGTGACGAAATACATGGCAACAAAAGTCAAAGAAAACGAAGAAGCCGAGAACGAACGCGAAGCCTCGCATGACGGTCCGCTTCTCGATCTTTCTGATGACGCGGTCAAGAAGATGATCAAGGCCGCGAAGAAGCGCGGCTATGTGACCATGGACGAGCTGAATTCGGTTCTCCCATCCGAGGAAGTAACCTCCGAGCAGATCGAAGACACGATGGCGATGCTGTCCGACATGGGCATCAACGTGGTCGAGGACGAGGAGGCCGAGGACGGCGCCGGTCGCGACGACGATGACAGCTCCGATGGCGACGACAACGAAAGCGAAAGCGGCGAACTGGCGACGTCCGGTGGCACGGCTGTTGCGACCGTCAAGAAGAAAGAGCCGACCGACCGAACCGACGATCCGGTGCGCATGTATCTGCGCGAAATGGGATCGGTCGAGCTTCTGTCGCGCGAAGGCGAAATCGCGATTGCGAAGCGCATCGAGGCCGGCCGCGAAACCATGATCGGTGGCCTCTGCGAAAGCCCGCTGACCTTCCAGGCATTGATCATCTGGCGCGACGAACTCAACGAAGGCACGACCCTGCTGCGCGAGATCATCGATCTCGAAACGACCTATTCCGGTCCGGAAGCCAAGGCGGCGCCGCAGTTCCAGAGCCCAGAAAAGATCGAGGCCGACCGCAAGGCTGCCGAAGAGAAGGAAAAGAGCCGCAAGGCCCGCATGTCTGCTGCCAATGACGACGATATCACGTCGGTTGGCGGCGAGATGCCGATGGAGGAAGAGGAGGAGGACGACGATGAGTCGAGCCTGTCCCTTGCTGCCATGGAAGCGGAACTGCGTCCGCAGGTCATGGAAACGCTCGATCTGATCGCTGACACCTACAAGAAGCTGCGCAAGCTTCAGGACCAGCAGGTCGAGGCGCATCTCTCCTGTTCGGGCACGCTGTCCTCTGGCCAGGAAAAGCGCTACAAGGAGCTGAAGGACGAGCTGATCACGGCAGTTAAGTCACTGTCGCTCAATCAGAACCGCGTTGATAGCCTTGTCGAGCAGCTCTACGATATTTCCAAGCGTCTGATGCAGAACGAAGGCCGCCTGTTGCGTCTGGCGGAATCCTATGGCGTCAAGCGTGACAGCTTCCTTGAGCAGTATCAGGGTGCAGAGCTTGATCCGAACTGGATGGAGACGATCGGCAACCTTGCAGCCAAGGGCTGGAAAGAGTTTGCGAAGGCCGAAATTCGCACGATCTCTGATATCCGCTCGGAGATCCAGAACCTTGCGACAGAAACCGGCATTTCCGTTGCCGAATTCCGTCGTATCGTGTCGATGGTACAGAAGGGCGAGCGTGAAGCGCGCATCGCCAAGAAGGAGATGGTTGAAGCCAACCTTCGCCTCGTCATTTCCATCGCCAAGAAGTACACGAACCGCGGCCTGCAGTTCCTCGATCTCATTCAGGAAGGCAATATCGGCCTGATGAAGGCGGTCGATAAGTTCGAGTATCGCCGCGGTTACAAGTTCTCGACCTATGCGACATGGTGGATTCGTCAGGCGATCACCCGTTCGATCGCCGACCAGGCCCGCACGATCCGTATTCCGGTGCACATGATCGAAACGATCAACAAGATCGTTCGTACCTCGCGCCAGATGCTGCACGAGATCGGCCGCGAACCGACGCCGGAAGAACTGGCTGAAAAGCTGGCTATGCCGCTCGAAAAGGTCCGCAAGGTCCTGAAAATTGCCAAGGAGCCGATATCGCTCGAAACCCCGGTGGGTGACGAAGAAGATTCGCATCTGGGTGACTTCATCGAGGACAAGAACGCGCTTCTGCCGATCGACGCCGCCATTCAGGCGAACCTTCGCGAAACGACGACCCGCGTTCTGGCATCGCTCACCCCGCGTGAAGAGCGCGTGCTGCGCATGCGTTTCGGCATCGGCATGAATACGGACCATACGCTGGAAGAAGTCGGCCAGCAGTTCTCGGTTACCCGCGAGCGTATCCGTCAGATCGAAGCGAAGGCGCTTCGCAAGCTGAAGCATCCGAGCCGTTCCCGCAAGCTGCGGTCGTTCCTCGACAGCTAAGGCTTTCGGCACGCTCTTCAAATTATCGGCATATTGCCCGGCAGATGAAAGTCTGCCGGGCTTTTTGTTGTTCGCCATGGGCAGCAGGGACTTCATACTGCCGCTCTTTCATCCTACATCGGTGGCATGCAGGAAGGATCACGAAAGCCGCGTCACAAGCTTTATGGAGGCATTGCCGCTTCCATTGCCCTGCATGTCATCATCGCAGTGGCCCTGTTCGTGCGTCTTCCTGCCGCCGAGATGCCGCAACCCCAGGAAGAAAGCGTTTCGGTCGAGATCGTGCCACCGCCGGAAGAGCAACCGGCCGAGGAAAAACCTGCCGAACAGGAGCAGGCCCTGAACCTGACCATGCCGGAACAGAAGCCGGAAGAGCAGCAGGCGCCGCCGCCACCAGAGCCAGAAAACAAACCCGCCGAGGAGGCCAAAGCCGAGCCGCCTCCTCCTCCGCCTCCGCCAGCACCAGAGGAAAAGGTGGAAGCCGAACAGCCGCCACCTGCAGAGCCGTCACCGCCGCCTGAAGAGCAGGCGAGCGAGGAGCCGCCACAGGCGCCGCCATCCGAGCCCGCCTCCGCGGACCAGACGCAGAACAACGAGCAGCAGGAGGCGAACGGCCGTCCGTTGCCGGTTCTTCGCCCGGTGTTCGAGTTCGGAGAAGACAGCAAGGGATCGGGCGTTTCTCCCGACGGCAATGCAGCCGAGGAGGGGGAGGTTGCGAAAGCCGAGGATCGGGATCCCGAAATCCCGGCAGAGGCAGCCGAAGAGACGAGCGAGGCAGCGGCAAGCGAAGCCGAACCTGAGGTAAAGGCCGAGGCCGGGGCAGCTGCACCGGCCCTGCCACAGGATGTGGCGCCGCCTTCTCTTGAAACGGCCAATGCAAATCCGCTCGCAACCAGCGATGACGGTACGATCGAAGGCATCCTTGCCGATATTGCGGCAGAGCCGGTGGAGAGGCCGCCAGAGAAGGAAAAGCCTGTCGGGGATGAAGCTTCGAAGGCCAAGCCTATGAAGGAGGCCAAGCGGCTGTTCTCGCAGACAGATACGTCGGATGCCTCGGCGACGACGGCGATGGCCAATATTCCGCGCGGCGTACGGGCGAGCCAGCTCTGCACCACGGAATTAAGGGAACAGTTGCGGCACGGTTCTCCTGCCTATCAGCCTGAAATCCTGCCGTCCTATTCGCTGCCTCAGGGAAACGTTCTCGATATCCGCAGCGCGGCCTTCCGCGCCAGTGCGCAATGGTATGACGTGCGTTTTCGCTGCGAGATTGACGACGGCGCGACGAAGGTGGTGTCCTTCGGCTTCGAAGTCGGTGGAGCGGTGCCGCGCAGCCAATGGAAGGCCAGGCGGTTTCCAGAGTTCTAACCTACGGATTACGGCGTCTGCGCCTCGTCGAGCATATGAACCAGCTCGCGAATTACATCCAGAGCCTCGTTGAGTACGACCAGAATTTCGTCCGAGGGGATTGAATCGAGGTTTTCAATCGCATCGGTAAGTTTTGCCACGATATCCGTGCTGATTGCCGTTGCGTCTGCTGCCATGCCGAAGCCCCTGCCTGCTGATTGAGCCCGAAGGAAGGTGTCATGCATGGTGCTCAAGTCAATGGTTCCGGCGTTGCATATCGCTTGAAAGCCATTGAGAGGATGACGACGAGACAACCAAGGCATAGACGGGCGGTGATCAGCGCCAGCCAAACGTCCCAGATGTTGATCTTCGCATAGGCCGCGGTGGCAGCGGCTTCCGCAAGCTGGATTGCCCAACTCGAATAGGAAATTGCGGTAGCACCGTTGCCGTCGCGCTCTATGGCAATGATCTGCGGAGTCTGGGAGACGATCTTCCGGTTACTGAAGAACCCAAAGCTGGCGTCGGCAGCATCATCCTAGTTGCGGAAAAGATAAAGCTGGCGGACGAGGAGTGCCGCAGAGGCGATAAGGAACAGGCCTGCGGCGATATCGAAAAGGCGCTGGTTGCGGGGACTGGCCAGCCAGTGCTGCAACAGGCGACCCATCAGCGCCCAGCCATAGAAGCGGAGCGCAGAGGCGGCCAGAAAGCCCGCCGCGAACCAGAGGCGAAGTTCCTGTTCGAAACTCGCTGCCATGGCGCCAGTGAGGAAGACGATCTCTATATAAACGAGGGGATTGAGCCACGTAACGGCGAGCATGGACGACAGCGCCCGTGTTGTCGTCGTGACGCCAACGGTTTGCGACAGAGCATCCGTCCTTCGTTTCAACAGCGACGACAGCCCGCACCAGAGGAGAAAGCCGATACCAAGCAGGCGAAGCATATCGTCAACAACAGGGGCGATCCGGATGACTGCGCCGACCGACACGAGGCCGGCCGTGACCAGCAGGAATTCCGAGAGATAGCCGACAGTGGCGATCAGGAGTGGCGCCTTTGTCAGCGCGCCGGCCCTGATCAGATAGAGGTTTTGCGGGCCTATCGAAAAGATCAGGCTGGTGCCGAAGACAAAACCAGTGCCGCCAGCACTCAAGATGTAGGAACCCGACACGCCGAACCCTCCGCGTTTGCCGTTACAATCGGCATCTGTTGCGGTTATGCGGCATAGCGAGCCAGTGTTCTTCTCACGCAGCGTAAGCGTGGCTCCAAGATTGCGAAAATCGTTCAATCGCAGCGGTTCTTGGGTGGTGGGACGCGATGGGTGCCGGGCGGATTGCCGAATTGGCGGCCGAAGGCGCGATAAAAGGTTGCGAGATTGTTGAATCCGCTGTCCAGCGCCACGTCAAGGACTGATCGTTGCGGGAAATGCCGAAGGGACTGCATGGCCTGGGTCAGGCGTGCCTTCATGATGACGGCTGAAACGCTGATGCCGGTCGGTTCGAAGGCCAGATGCAGCGAGCGCAACGAGATGGCGAGGTGATCCGCGACCTTCCGTGCATTGAGGCCGGGGTCGGGCATCGTAGTGCGATGAACAATTGTGCTCTTGCTCGGCGCGCTTCGAGCAGCGAGGTGCGGAGTTCATCGCAGGAGCGCGCGTCCAGTCCGTAGGCCACCATCGCAAGCCGAGTCAGCGTCTGCAGCGCGGCCTGTCCCGTGATGGCTGTAGGGTCATGCAGCGCTGCGCAGGAGAGAAAGCAGGATGTGAGCAGGCCATGCAATTCGTTGTCCGGCCTGATCATGACCGGCTTGAGGATCGGCTCCGGCCCGATAAACGGTTCGAAATGCCGCCTCGGAACATAGGCGCAGGTGACAACGGAAAACCGCGCAAAGGTGACGCTTTGCGGTGCATCCAGATCAAGCATCAGGATGTGGCCGGGACCGGTCTGCAAAAATGGTGCGTGATAGGCGAAATTCTGGTCATAGCTGCCGTTCTGCAGGAGCGCGATTAGCAACATACCGCTCGGGTGCCGGGCAATATCGCCATCCAGTCGCTTGAGTTCGACCTGGTTCAGGAAAAGACGCGTGAAGAAAGCATCTCCAATTAAGCTTCCTTCGACGCGCAGACGGAAATCACGGCTGCCGAAGCGCGAGCCTGACACATCGATATAGGGCAGCGGCGAACGCTCCATCGCGCCTGCGAGATAGGCGGTACGGCCTGTCATGTTCACGAGATCGGTATCGATGACGCCCGACATGTCCCCCTCGCGAAACGACCCTCAGGGCCACAACAAAGATGAAGGCATTATCCGAACCGACCGAATGCTGCGCCCGAATATCACGATTGTCAAATACATGTGATTTGTTGTCGTGTTTGCAGATGCTGTGGTCGCGAGGCGTAGAGGAAATAACGCAAAAAATACAGAATGGTGGGCCCGGAGGGACTCGAACCCCCAACCAAGCGGTTATGAGCCGCCGGCTCTAACCATTGAGCTACAGGCCCTGCCGGTTAGGGCAGTGGTTCGACGCAATGGTTCGTCTCACCTTGGTGCTCGCTCTAACGCAATTCTTCACCGGTCACAAGCGGTTGCCGCAATAGCTTCACAATGAACCTGCAGGTATGGTTCTGTAATGTCAATGAATTGCCTCTTTCCCATCGCTTTCAGTCTGCTGCAGAGCGGGTGGGTCGAAATCTAGAGAAGAACACAAGGAAGAACCGATGAAGCCTTTCTCCCATTTTGCTTATGCCGCACTCCTCGTGCCCATGGTGCTTTCCGGTCCCTTGTCCAGCAGCGCTTTTGCTCAGGAAAGCAAACCGCGCGAAGCTCAGATCAACGTGTCAGGCGAGGGGGAGACCGCAGTTGCTCCCGATATGGCCATCCTTTCCCTGACCGTGCTGCAGCAGGCTGAGACCGCCGAGGCGGCCCTCACGGCCAACAATGCCGCCATGCGCAATGTAGTCGGTGCACTGCGTGAACGCGGTGTGGAGGAGAAAGATATCCAGACAAGCCAGTTCCAGATTTTTCCACGCCACGAGCAGACGGATGCAAAAGATGGAAACTCGGATCCCGGCAAGATCGTCGGTTATCAGGTCAGCAACGCGTTGACCGTTCGGGTGCGTGATCTTTCGAAGCTTGGCGCGCTCCTTGATCAGTCGGTCAAGCTGGGCGTCAATGAAGGAGGGCAGATCAGCTTCACCAACGATAATCCCGAAGCTGCCTTGACCGAAGCTCGCAAGAAAGCCGTCGCTCAGGCACTTGCCAAGGCAAAGACTTTGACGGAGGCCGCAGGTGTCAAGCTTGGCCGTATCATCGAGATGAGTGAAAATTCGGTGCGTCCTATGGCGCAGCCCATGATGCGGATGGCGATGGCAAAGGAAATGGCTGGGGATTCCGTTCCGGTCGCAGCCGGAGAAAGCACCTATACTGTGACTGTCAATGTGACCTTCGCCTTGCAGCAGTAAGCTGACTGAAAGGCACTTGTCCCGCAAAAAAAAGCCCGGTCGCTTATGCGGCCGGGCTTTTTGGTTTCCAGGTCACGGCTCGGGCTGCTGCCCTAGCGGCGAATTACTGGGCATCCGCGTTCGTTGGCGAAGACCACGCGGTCACGGCCATGGCGATCGCGGCCCACGACGACGATGGCGCGGCGGGAGGCATCGACAATCCGGGCGCGCCGAAGCCCCATGCGCTCCGCCTTGTCGAGCGCACGCCCTGGCGAGCAGCCGGGGCGGTCATGATGGCGGCGCCAATCGCGGCCCCGATCGTCATGCCGTTCGTAATATTGCACGTATATGCCGTTTCCGTTGGGGCCGAAGCCTCGTTCGAAGGCGGCAGCTGTGGACGCAGTGGCGGAAATACCGCTGAGGCCGACGATTGCGGCAAGTCCGATCCTGGTGAGCAAACTGGTCATGGGAGATCCTCCTGTTGCAGCCGTTTTTCTTTTCGCCATGTCAGGCGATGATCGGACATTATTTCCCAAAGCCTGAACGCATCCCCAAGGGTACGTTCAGGCTGGGTTCAGCGCCGCAAAGGGTGATCCGGATCAGGTTGAAAGATGGAGAACGATCTCGCGGCGATGTGGCTGGTCGCGATGTTCAAAAAGATAGATGCCTTGCCATGTGCCGAGCATCAGGCGTCCTCCATTAACCGGGATGCCTATCGACACGGCTGTCAGTGCGGCCTTGATATGAGCCGGCATGTCATCCGGCCCCTCGGTCGTGTGAACGACCCAGCTCATGTCCGGATGGATGGAGGGTGGCACCAGTCGACCGAAAAAGGTTTTCAGATCCCTCTGGACGTCGGGATCGGCGTTTTCCTGTATGAGCAAGGAACATGAAGTATGCCTGACAAACACCGTCAGTAGCCCTTGGCCAACATGATGGTTGCGAACGAAGGCGTCAGCCTGGTCCGTGAATTCGTACAGGCCCTGGCCTTGGGTGGATACGGAAAGCATGGTTTGCGGCATCAAATCCTCCGTTTTTCCGCTCCGCTGATCTCGTGTTCCCCATGTAGAGGCGAGGCATGCATCCGGCTTCAGGTCGAGGTTTAACAGAATCAGCGCAAGCGGGTTCGCGTAAGGCCAGATGATCGTCAGGACGTACCAAACGTCAATACGGGCCGAATGGCCTGTCAAATTCTTGCGTGAGAGCACTTGTCCCCTATCTAGACTGAAGGTTCAACAAGCCTGCGAGAGCGCATGCCACTGCATCAGCAATTCAGTCGTCGTTTCATCGATCGTTTTATGACTTTCGAGCCGATAAGCCTTATCATCTTCGCCTTGATGGCAGGCGGGATTTTTGCCTTCCTGACGCTGACGGGAGAGGTGCTTGAGGGAGACACACATGCGTTCGACGAGGAAATTCTGCTTGCACTGAGGCAGACAACCGATCTTGGAGTGCCAATCGCTCCTTCCTGGGTGACGCATGCCGTGGGTGATATTACCGCGCTTGGCGGAGTTACGGTGCTTTCGCTGATGACCGTTCTTGCTTTCGTCTACCTTCTACTGGCGCGCCAGACGGCAATTGCGATATTCATGTTTCTTTCGATCGCCGGCGGGTGGGTGCTTAGCAGCGTCCTCAAGCTCGGTGTCGCGCGGCCCCGTCCGGATATCGTTCCGCATCTAGTCGAGGTTCATGACATGAGCTTTCCGAGCGGCCATGCGATGCTTTCGGCTGTTACCTATCTTACCCTGGCTGCACTGCTTTCGCGTGCGCAACAATATCGCTCCACGCGGATATTCCTTCTGGCTACGGGGATCTTGCTGACGTTCATGATCGGTTTGTCGCGCCTCTATCTAGGCGTTCATTATCCTACCGACGTGCTTGGTGGTTGGTGTGCCGGTGCCGCCTGGGCTGCTGGCTGTTGGCTGCTGGCACGCCGCTTCATTGAACGAGAGCCGAAAAACTCCGTCTCCGTCCGCTGAAATTTCTCGTCATGTAAATTCCATTGGTGGGATCCAATTGCACTAGCCCTGCGTATCAAGCATGAGCTCGATAGAGGATGCCATGGCTGAAACGATAACAGGAAAACGCCTTGCCTGGATTACCGGTGCAAGTTCGGGCATAGGGCGCGCGGTCGCGCTGAAGCTGGCGGACCGAGGCTGGCAGGTGGCTGCCAGTGCCCGTTCGGTGGAAAAGCTCAATATACTTGCAGCAGAGCGGCCCGGTCTTATCCAAGCCTATCCTCTCGATATAACGGATGGATGGGCATCGAGCGAAGTGGTGCGCAATATAGAGCAGTCGCTCGGATCAATCGATCTCGCCTTGTTTTCCGCCGGCGCTTATATGCGCGAAAGTGCGCGCCAGTTCGACGCTGGCCAACTGGCAGAAATGTTCAATCTCAATGTCGTTGGCACGGGGCACGTTCTTGAGGCGGTAATGGCGCCGATGATTGCACGACGAGCGGGGCATATTGCGGTAGTAGCCTCGGTTGCCGGTTATATAGGCCTCCCGGGTGGTGGAGTTTATGGCGCGACGAAATCGGCCCTGATTACCCTTTGCGAAGCTTTGCGGCCGCAGCTTGAACGGGAGGGGGTGGTTCTGCAGGTCATCAATCCCGGCTTTGTCGACACGCCGATGACGAAGACGAATGATTTTCCGATGCCCTTCCTGATCAAGGAAGACGAGGCGGCCGACGCCATCATCAAGGGGCTTGAGAGCAGTCGCTTCGAGATCGTCTTCCCGTGGAGGATGAAGGTGGCGATGAAGCTGCTTGCCGCTTTGCCCTATCCGATCAGTCTTGCTGTGACGCGCAGGATGCTTCGCAAGGAAGCTTAGCTAGCCAGCCTGAACTGCACGACATCG
Organism: Aliirhizobium wenxiniae; assembly: GCF_014201355.1. GTDB lineage: Bacteria > Pseudomonadota > Alphaproteobacteria > Rhizobiales > Rhizobiaceae > Neorhizobium > Neorhizobium wenxiniae. The sequence goes on along the minus strand of NZ_JACHEG010000001.1, from coordinate 757,192 downwards.
AGGCGGCCGGTGCGAAAGCCGGCAGCGCAATATTGCAGGTAATAGTGCCACATGCGGAAGAAGCGTTCGTCGAAGCCGTGTGACATTATCCTCTGCCAGTTCTCTCTGAACGCCTTGTCCCACAAAAGCAGGGTCCGCTCGTAATCGCGACCGAAGCAGAAGCGATCCTCTACCGAAAGCTCTGAGGCCCTTGCTGTTGCTTCGAACGCCGTGATGCTGGGCAGCATGCCGCCTGGAAAGATATAAGCCTGGATGAAATCCGCATGGCTTCGGTAATGGGCGAACCGCTCTTCGGCGATCGTGATGACCTGGACGAGAGCCTGTCCTTTCGGAGAGAGCAGGGATTTGACCCGGTCGAAATAAGTCTGCCAATTCTCCTCACCGACCGCCTCGAACATTTCGATTGAAACGATTTTGGTGAATGTCCCTTCGCAGTCTCGATAATCTTCCAGACGGATATCGGCGCGGTCTTCAAAGCCTGCCTGTCTCAGTCGTGTTTCGGCAAAGGCGGCCTGCTCTTTCGAGAGCGTCAGCCCGGTGACGCGGCATCCGGTTGCGCGGATAGCCTCTTCGGCAAAGGCGCCCCAGCCGCAGCCGATCTCGAGCACGTGGTCGTCCTTGCCAATATTCAGTTCCTCGATAATGCGCCGGTACTTGGCTTTCTGCGCATCGGCCAGATTTTCGCGTGGTGCGGAGAAAATGGCGGACGAATAGGTCATGGTTTCATCGAGCCACTGCCCGTAGAACGCATTGCCGAGGTCGTAATGGTAGGCGATGTTGCGACGGCTGCCGGCCTTCGAATTGCGGTTCAGTCGATGGCGGATACGTGCGATGAATGCAGCCATGGGGCTTGCCTTCATCATCCTGTTCCAGCGGGCCTCGTTGGCAATCGCCAGATCCATCACTGCCCCTAAATCCGGAGTTTCCCATTCGCCTTCGAGATAGGACGTGGCGAAGCCGAGGCTGCCACCCGCCGCCAGACGACGAAGTGGGCGCATGGTCCTGAATTCGATCGTTGCTGTCGGCCCGCTTGTTTCTCCGACGAAACGCGCTTCACGACCGCTCGCAAATCGCAGCGTCAGTTGCCCCACCGCCAAGCGATTGGCCCATCGGCAGAGGATTCTCTCGAGAAAGGAAAAGGACGGCAGCGGCAGTTCAATCTTGTGATCGACATCCGACATCAGCGGGTCTCCGTCCGTGGGGTATGGGCTACGATGGTCGAGGCTCTGGGTGAGGCTGCGCGTGCATGACGATGAACGGGTACCCGCTTGAGCCATAGGCGCAGCGCCTCCCAGTGGATGGCAGCCGTTACCTTGAGCGTCATCAGCGGATATTTGAGAAAGGCCATCGCCAGATTGCGGTCGGTGAGGGGGGCGTGCCTGCCCTGGAACATCGCATAGAGAAACATGCCGTCAGCGTCGGACTCTTTGATCGCGATCCGCACCTGCTCTGCAGGTGTCCTGACCGAGAAATCGTAGCGGCAATCCATCGGCACGAAGGGCGAGACGTATAAATCCTTGTTGCAGGAATGGCTTATCTGGCCGCTGTCCTCGCCATCGGCTGGAATGATATAGGCATGCCGTTCGTGGAAGGTGTTGCAGACTTCGTAGATGACGGCCCGCAGTTCGCTCTTAACGCCGTAGCAGAAATAGACGGTGAGGGGATTGAAGACGTAACCGAAAATGCGGGGATAGCAGAGGACCCTTATGTTCAGCTCATCGGTATTTATCCCGGCATCCGAGAGTTGGCTCGTTACCCATGCCTTGAGGCCGTCCGATATGCCGTCGCCATGGTCCTTCTCCCAGAAGCTGAACAGGCCTCGTCGATTGACGCCGAACAGGCGCAGAGAGCTATCCAACTCTGCCAGTTCGTCGAGATCGAGCAGCAGCGAAAAGACGCTGTAGCGCAGGTTATGCTTTTTCGGCCTCAGCCTCGTGTGGACGACTGTGCCGGCATAGATGCTGGAGGTCAGGCTCATTCGGCAGCCTCGCGAAATTCTTCGATCCTGATGCGGCCGGATTCGTTTTCGACGCTCCATGGACGGCGGTTTCCTCCGAGCGCTTCGGCGACGGCAAGCCCCGATTGAAGGCCGTCCTCATGGAAGCCGCTGCCGAAATAGGCGCCGCAGAACCATGTGTGGTTGCGGCCCTGAAGCTGCCAAAGATCGTGCTGGGCTTTAAGGGCGCGGGTGTCGAAGCGGGGGTGGGTATAGTCATATGTGCCGTGGATCAGTCTCGGCTGCAGTTCCCGGTTGGGGTTGAGTGTGAGAAACAGGGACTGGGCTGTGTCCAGCTTCTGGAGCCTGTTCATCCAGTATGTGACGCAGAGTTGCTGATCTCCGTTGCCTTCCGTGCCGCTGATATAGTTCCAGCTCGACCAGACATTGCGGTGTTTTGGCATCAATGCCGGATCGCTGTGCAGGACTGCCTTGTTGCGGGTATAGCCGAATGCGCCAAGCAGATTCCGTTCGCGGTCATCGGCATCTGCCAGCATGTTCAAGGCCTGATCCGCATGGGCTGCGACTACCACATCATCGAATTCGTCCGAATGGCCGTGCGTGTCAGTTACCGTTACGCCGTTCGCGGCGCGGCGGATCGAGGCGACCGGAGCGGAAAGCCTGATCGTCCCGCCAAAGCCGGCGGCGAGTCGCGTTACATATTCCCGGCTGCCGCCTTCGACTGTTCGCCATTGCGGCCTGCCGGAGAGACGCAGCAGGCCATGGTTGACAAAAAAACGCAGGAAGGCATGCAGGGGGTAATCATGCATTTCCTTGGCCGTCGTCGACCAGATGGCGGCTCCCATCGGCATCAGGTGATCGTTGATAAAGGACGCGGAGTAGCCTGTCTGACGGAGATAGGCGCCAAGCGTGATCTCCCGCATATCCGGCTGATCTAAAAGGGCGGGTGATTGTTTGTAGAATTTGAGAACGTCGCGCAACATGGACCAGAAGCGGGGCCGGACGATGTTTCGTTTCTGCCCGAGAAGTCCCTTCAGGCCGGTGCCGCTATATTCGAACCCGCCATTATCCATGGATGCGGCAAACGACATGTCCGAAGCGATCGTCGGCACGTCCAGATAGTCGAACAAGGCGACGAGGTTCGGATAATTGGTCTCGTTATAGACGATGAAGCCAGTATCGACCGGGATGCTGCGACCCTCTATCTCGGCATTCACGGTATTGGCATGACCACCCAGCCGGTCAGCGGCTTCGTAAAGAGTGACATTATTGCTTTTGGACAATAGCCATGCGCAGGACAGGCCGCTGATGCCTGAGCCGATGACTGCGATCCTTTTCGCTTCCCGTCCTAAACTCCCAGTCAAAGGCGTCATCCCAGCATCCTCGCTCTTGTCTGCAATCAACTACGAACCAGGGCGGCAATCGGATCTCTGCAGAAATTCACAAAGGGTGTGATCCACATCTGGAAGCCTTTCGTAAAGCTTGCCATGAACTTGAGCTCACCTATCTCGCTTGATAAATGGCAAATATATCGACCGTCGCCTGTCCGGCTGGCGGGACTAGCAGCGCGTGGGCTCGGGATGAACAATAAAAACTCCGGTGGCTCGGAAGCCGAGGATCTCGCGAAGGCCGAGATGGTGCGGCTCCTTTCCATCGTCGGACGGGAGCGCAGCGCAGATGCGTTCGAAGCTATATTCCGGTTTTATGCTCCACGCATCCGCAGCTTCATGGCAGCCAAGACCAAAGACAGACAAGCTGCCGAAGAGTTGATGCAGGAAACCATGACTGCGGTGTGGAACAAGGCCGGACAATTCGATCCTGCTCGCGGCAACGTGTCTGCATGGATTTATACAATCGCGCGCAATGTGCGCATCGATGCCTTTAGGCGCAAACGCCCGGAATTCGATATGAATGATCCGGCGTTCGTTGTTGACGAAGTCGCTCCAGCCGATCAGGAGTTCCAGCAGCTCCAGGAAGCACAGTTGTTGCGCGGTGCGATGGCGACCTTGCCGGAGGAGCAACTGGACGTGCTGCGGCGTGCCTTTTTCGATGAGGCTTCGCATTCGACAATCGCGCGCGATCTTGGTGTTCCGCTCGGAACCGTCAAATCGCGGATCCGGCTGGCATTCGAGAAGCTGCGTTCCTCGCTGGAGGGACGGCTATGAGTGTGAAGCATCATCTGAGCGACGATTTTCTGATCGAATATGCCGCTGGAGGCCTTTCTGAAGGCTGGAGCCTTGCGGTGGCAACCCATCTGGCGCTTTGCTCCGAATGTCGTCAGCGTCTCCATGCGATGGAAGGGGCCGCAGGAGCGCTTCTGGACAAGGCAGACGAAGGCGCCAATGAAGACGAGGCCTGGGCGCGATTCAAGGCTCGAACGGCTGATATCAGGGTCGAGGAAATCAAGCCTGAGATCCCAACGATCACAAAGCAGACAGTCGTGCTTCCGGAGCCACTTCGATCCTATGTCGGTGGCGATCTTGCCGACCTCAAATGGCGAACGCTCGGGCGTGGTGCCTATCAGATCCTGATCGATACGAAGGATAAGGATACGCAGGTGAGGCTGCTGCGCATTCCAGCCGGAAAGCCGGTGCCGGAGCACACCCATGAGGGACGCGAGCTGACTCTGGTGCTGGCCGGAAGTTTTCGCGATGGCGAAGATCTGTTCGCCCGCGGGGATATCGAGGAAGCCGACGGCGATCTGCTGCATACACCCACCGCAACTGAGGGAGAGGATTGCATCTGCCTCGCCGTGACCGAAGCGCCGTTGAAATTCTCGAGCTGGATCGTGCGGCTGGTGCAGCCGATCCTGAAAATCTGAGAGGACGAGATGACCTATCTGCTTGCCTATATAGGAACTGTGGTCGCCTTCCTCGGTCTCGATTTTATATGGCTCGGCACGGTCGCCACAGGTTTTTACCGCAGCCGGATCGGCAGCCTTTTGCTTGACCAACCTAACTTCCTAGCTGCCGGTATTTTCTATCTCTTCTATGTTGCCGGTATCGTCTACTTCGCCGTTCAGCCGGCGCTGGTGTCCGGAAACTGGACTACAGCAGCCATTGCAGGTGCCATTCTCGGCTTGGTTGCTTACGGCACCTACGACATGACGAACCTTGCCACCTTGAAGAACTGGTCACCGATGGTCAGCGCCGTCGATATGGCTTGGGGTACGGTTCTCACCTCGTTTTCGGCGGTCATCGGGTACTGGGTGGCGCAGAAGTTTTCCAGCGGAACGTGATTGTCTCCGGATGGTGATGTGGGCGCGTGCCGAATGGCGTAGCCCATTGCTGGGCTGATTTCACCAAAGCTATCCGTGATGCTGTGATCAGGCAGTGCTGCTTGCGCCAAACGTCTCTGCGACCAGCCGGTTGAGCTTTTGAGGATGCCAAGGTTTGGGAAGCATGGGGAGGTCTTTCAGCCTGCTCTTGAGTTCCGGCAGTTCGGCATGGCTGCTGCATATGATAACCGGAACGTCCCGTTCCCGAAGCATCTCGATGACCGGAACTGACAGTTCACCATGGAGATTGAGATCGACGATGGCGCCAGCCAGATCATTGCGCGGGATTGCATCCATCGCGTCGGCGATCCTGCCGAAAGGGCCTATGATGTTGTGGCCGGTTTGCAGCAGATGGTCTTCCATGTCCATCGCCAGAAGAAGATCGTCCTCCAGTAGGAGGATGTTCGGATAGTCGTTCAGATAATCGGCTTCCGTCATTTTACCTTTACAGTGTGATATGAGGACCAGGGCAAGATGACACCTGGTCCAAATATTTCAAGCGTGGCTTTCGTCTTACACGACGTCTGACAGACTTATAAAGTTCCACCTTACTTAAAGGTTAAGATGTTTGCGCGGATCTTCGTTGGGCTTTTCCGCCCAGTTCTCCATCAATGCTGCAAGATCAGGATCCGGTTTCTCCGACAGGACAATCTTCACCGTCGCCAGCAGATCACCATATCCGCCGCCGGTCTTCGGGGCGCCCTTACCCTTGAGACGCAGCGTCGTGCCGGTATTGGTGTTGGGCTTTAGCGTTACGTTCAGGTAGCCTCCGGGAGTCGGTACCTTGATCTTGCCGCCGAGCACCGCCTCGCGAATGGTGATGGGGATTTCCACGCGGATATCATCGCCGTCGCGCTTAAAGAACGGGTGCGGTTTGATCTTGATCTCGATGAGGGCATCGCCATCCTGGCCTTTGGCCGCGCCTTTTCCTCCCTTGCCGCGCAGGCGCAAGACCTGGCCGTCGCGTGTGCCTGCGGGGATCTTTACATCAAGCGATGAGCCGGTGCCGAGAGAGACCGGTGCGGTCGTGCCGTTGATGGCGTCGAGGAAGGGGACTTCCATCGTGTAGTGAACGTCTGCCCCCTTGGAACGAAACTGCCCGCCGCCGAATTGCGAGTTCGCCTGGCCTCCGCGGCGGGACATGAAGCTTTCAAAAATATCCTCGAAGCCGCCGAACTGTGAAAAGCCGCCTTCATCGAAGAAGGCCTCTCCGCCGTTAGTTCCTGCATATTCCCGGTGCTGCTGGAATGGGGCGCGTTCGACACCGTTGATGTCGATCTCGCCACGGTCGAAGCGGGCGCGCTTTTCCTCATCGCCAAGAATTTCGTTGGCGGCGGATATCTCCTTGAAGACCTCTTCGGCTTTGTTGTCGCCGGGGTTCAGATCGGGGTGATATTTCTTGGCGAGCTTCCGAAAGGCGCTCTGGATGTCCTTCTGCGACGCATCCTGCTTCACGCCCAAAATTTCATATGGATTCTGTCTCATCACTACCTCCAGACGCAAAACATGAGTTGAAACCAGAGCCGTCTCGGGGATCTGAGGGCACGGTTTCAGGCGGCCTTGCAGCGGTCCGATCCATCATCGGACAAGGGTAATGGACGGCGCTCCGCCTTATCCGGCGGGCACTAAAGGGGATCATGCCTTCGTCGCACCATATCCTCGTCAAGCAACATGGTCGGTAGAAGCTGCGGAATTCATCATGCCGGTCCCACTCAGGCAACCGACAACCATGAGGTGGTGTTTTGAATTGGGAACTTCAAGGGATCGTACTCGTTACCAAAGCGCCCGCCGGGACGGGAGAGACGCAGCGATGATCAGTTCTGAAAGCTTTCAGGCAGAGGACGCGCGCTCTAACCGGGACGGCGGATGACCCGTACGCAACAAAGAGGATACAGAAAGGATAAACATGCGAAACCAGAACAAGCTCCTGGCGCTTCTCTCTCTCGATGATTACGCGGCCCTCGAACCCGTCTTGGAACCAATCGATCTTCCGCAAGGGTTTGTGCTGTCGGCGCCGGGCGAACCGCTCGAACACTGCTACTTCCCGTTTTCCGGCGTGATCTCCACAGTCGTGACATCCCCGTCCGGCAAGCGCACGGAGATCGGCCTTCTCGGGCGTGAGGGTGTGTCTCCGTCCTCCATCGCATTGGGTGCGGCGGATGCCCCCTATCTCGTCGTTATGCAGGTGCCGGGACATGGCGCCCGCGTACCGATTGGCGTGATGCGCAGGATGATGGAAGCCTCGCCCCCGCTGAAGCGCCTCCTGACGCGCTGGGCACATGTTGCGTTAAGCCAGGCTGCTTTCACGGCGCTGTCGAACGCCATCCATCCTGTGGATGAACGATTGGCGCGATGGATCCTGATGTGCCACGATCGGGTGGATGGCGATGCGATCGACCTGACGCACGAGTTTCTGGCTATTATGTTGTCGGTACGCCGACCGAGCGTGACGGTGGCGTTACATGTGCTGGAAGGCAAACAACTGATCTATTCGCATCGCGGCACGATCATCGTTCGTGACCGCAAAGCTCTCGAGCAGTTTGCTGTGGATTCCTATGGCGGTGCCGAGCGGGAATATGAACGTATGTTCGGGGATATCCAGGATATCACCCGCAAATCGGCCTAGATGACAGCAAGTCGGGTTCTGATCCGGTCGGCCAGTGCGTCCGGATCGCTCGGCTTGCTCATCCATTCGCTTCCTTCGAAAAGCGCCGCATTCCATTCTGGCGGTTTTTCGCTACCGGTATAGATCATGAAGGGGATGCTGTTTTTCTGCAGGCGGGCAAGGACCGGCTGGCTGTCGCCGTCGTTGAGGTAGAGATCCAGCAATACGAAGTCGGGTGAGGATCGCTCAAGCCAGGCCATGGCCTCCTTTTGGGAGCGCAGCGTGACAAAATTGCTCATGCCCTTGTCTGTCAGCGCTTCCTCGATGTCGAGGGAGATCAGTGGCTGGTCTTCCAGCAACAATATGAGCCTGTCTGCCAAATCGAATCTCTTCCCCTGCAAGATACTGATTAGTTAAACAGTTTTTGCGCGCGTGTACCCCTTTGTCTGATACCGTACCGAGGAGGCCCGGCGGGTTGTGTCGCGAATTTTATGGCCATAGATGGAAATCGTTCAAATCAAGCGGAGACTTCTCGTTCAGAGGAAGCCGAACAGGCCATGTTCTCCTATCAAGGATGAGCGATGGCTGACATTCGGCAAACGGCGGTCCGTAACAATCTGCTTCGGCTGATGCTGCCCGCGACCTTCTCCGCAATCGTCGCCAATCTGGAGCCGGTGGACCTGCCGCGCGGTTTCGAGCTTTCGGAACCGCATGAGGAGGCTGAATACGCCTATTTCCCGGAGACCGGCATAGCGTCGATTGTCGCTCGCTCGCCGCAGGGGCAGCATGCCGAGATCGGCATTTTCGGGCGCGACGGGATGACGCCCGCTGCTGTCGTGCTCGATGCAGGTTCCGATCCGTTTTCGATTTTCATGCAGGTTCAGGGGGACGGCTTTCGCATCTCGACCGGGCTTTTGAAGCCGCTACTCGATCAAGATGCCGAATTGAAGAACCTGCTCGGGCGTTACGTTCAGGCGCTTTCGGTGCAGGGGGCTTTTACGTCTCTTTCCAATGCCGTCCATCATATCGATGAACGGTTGGCACGCTGGATCCTGATGTGCCACGACCGCACCGACGGCGACGAGATCAGCCTGACACATGAGTTTCTGTCGATTATGCTCGCGGTCAGGCGCCCGAGCGTGACGACGGCTTTGCATGTGCTTGAGGGCCGCAAGCTGATCTATTCCGAACGCGGCATGATCATCGTGCGCGACAGGCCGGCGCTTGAAGAGTTTGCGGCAGATGCTTACGGCGAAAGCGAGCGCGAATATTTTCGGCTGCTCGGGCCGTTCAGCTGACCGAAACAATCTGGCCACTCATGAACAGGGCGCCAATCCGTTTGCGAATTGACGCCCCGTAAGCAATTCGGAAAGCCTGTCGGTTCCTCAGGCGCGCTCTTCCCATAGTTTGGCCAGTTCGACGATCGTCTTCACTGCCTTTTCCATGTCTTGGCTGCTGACCCATTCGATTGGAGAGTGGAAGGCATGGCCGCCGGCGAAGATGTTGGGGCAAGGCAGGCCCATGAAGGATAGACGCGCGCCATCGGTGCCGCCGCGAATGCTGCCACGCACCGGTGACATTCCAGCCCGACGGATCGCCTCTATGGCGTTGTCGACGATCTCGGGGTGGTGGTCGAGCACTTCCTTCATGTTGCGATACTGCTCGGTGATCTTCAGCGTATGCGACGAACCGGGATAGTCGGCCATGACTTCGCTGATGATGGTCTCGAGCAGCTTCGCCTTTTCCTTCAGCCCTTCGGTCCTGAAATCGCGCAGGATGAGGCTGATCTTTGCGCTTTCCATCGTGCCGGATACCGAGGTCGGATGGATGAAACCGTCGCGGCCCTTGGTCGTTTCAGGCGTCATATCCTTCGGCAGTTTGGCGATGATGTTGCCGGCGATGCGGATGGCGTTTTCCATCTTGCCATAGGCGAAACCGGGATGGATCGCGACACCCTTGATCAGGATGTCGGCGCTATCGGCCGAGAAGGTCTCGTCCTCGATCGTGCCGGCCGTTTCGCCGTCGAGCGTGTAGCCGAAATCTGCGCCGAGCTTCTGCAGATCGACCTTGGCGACGCCGCGGGCAATTTCCTCGTCGGGCGTGAAGAGGATGCGGATCGTGCCGTGCTTGATGTCCGGGTTGGCGAGCAGATATTCGGCGGCGGTCATGATCTCTGCAAGGCCGGCCTTGTCGTCGGCGCCCAGCAGGGTCGTGCCGTCGGAGGTGATGACGTCGTTGCCGATCTGGTTCTTTAGTTCGGGATGTTCGGCCGTCTTGATGATGCGGCTGGTATCGCCCGGCAGCGTGATGTCGCCGCCCTGGTAATTCCGGATCACCTGCGGTTTGACGTTGGTGCCGGAAAAGTCCGGTGCGGTGTCCATATGGGCGCAGAAGCAGACGACCGGGACATTGTTCTTGCCGGTGTTGGATGGGATCGTCGCGTAGACATAACCGTGCTCATCGAGTTCAGCGTCCTTCACGCCGATCGCCTGCAATTCGCTGACCAGAAGCCTGCCGAGATCTAGCTGTTTTGCCGTCGACGGCTGGGTGGGCGAAGATGCGTCGGACTGGGTGTCGAGGACGACGTAACGGAGGAAGCGGCTGGTAACGGTATCGGTCATGATGAAATCCGGATGGGAAAGCGATTTGAATGCGGTTGACCATAGACCTCGACGCTCTCGCCGTGAACCGCAATTTCTCGCATAAAAATAGTGCCTGAAATGGAAGATCCCGCCGAAGCGGGATCTGAGTTTGTGGGTGTGTCGATTCCTACCGGAACAGGCTCGGTAGCCAGAGCGACAGGGCGGGGATGTATGTCACCGCAAGGAGAACAAGAAGGCTGGCGCCGAAGAAGGGCCAGATCGTACGCATCGCCTCGCGGATGGATATGCCGCCCACCGCGCAACTGACGAAGAGCACCGTTCCGACCGGTGGTGTATTCAGCCCGATGCCGGCGTTGAGGATCATCACGACGCCGAAATGGACCGGATCGATGCCGAAAGCCTTGACCACCGGAAGCAGGATCGGCGTTGCGATGATGACCATCGGCGCCATGTCCATGAAGGTGCCGAGGATCAGAAGGATGATGTTGATCATCAGAAGCACGATGATCGGATTATCCGAGATTGCGCTGATCGCGGCGATGATCAGTGTCTGGACCTGCAGGAAGGCCATCAGCCAGCCGAAGGATGCGGCGGTGCCGATGACCAGCAGGACCATGGCCGTGGTGCGGACAGCGCCCATGACTGCCTCGACAAAGCCAGACCAATCCAGTTCGCGATAGACGAGCATGGCGACAAGGAAGGCGTAGAGGACGGCAATGCAGGAGCTTTCCGTCGCGGTGAATACGCCGGAGCGCACACCGCCGAAGATGATGGCGATCAGCAGGATGCCCGGAAGCGAGGCTGCCAGATAATAGCCAAGGCGGCGAAAGCCTGGGAAGGCGTCGGCCGGGTAACCGCGTTTGACGGCGACCCACCATGCGGTGAACATCAGCGCTGCGGCAAGAAGCAGGCCTGGGATGATGCCTGCGGTGAAGAGATCGGCGACCGAGACATTGCCGCCGGCGGCGATCGAATAGAGGATCATGTTGTGCGACGGCGGGATCATCAGGGCGATGATGGCCGCATTGGCGGTGACGTTGACCGCATAATCCCGATCATAGCCGCGCTTGGCCATTTGCGGGATCATCAGGCCACCGACGGCCGAGGCATCGGCTACGGCCGAGCCGGAAATGCCGCCGAACAGGGTAGAGGCGACGACATTGACCTGACCGAGGCCGCCGCGCATGTGGCCGACCAGGCCGGCCGCAAAGCGGATCAGTCTTGCGGCGATGCCGCCGCGCACCATCAGGTCGCCGGCGAAGATGAAGAACGGGATCGCCATCATGGCAAAAACGTTCATGCCGGAGTTCAGCTGCTGGAAAACGACGATCGGCGGCAGGCCCAGATAGAGTACCGTCGCGAAAGACGCGATGCCGAGGCAGAAGGCGATCGGCATGCCGATGATCATCAGAAAGGTGAATGAAGCGAAAAGGATCGTATAGGCCATTATGCGGCCTCCTGGACAAGCACGTCTGCAGCGATTTCCTCGCCGATCGCGACGTCGATGAAACGTTCAAGAGCAAAGATCGCGATCATCACTCCACCGCCGATCATCGGGAAGAAATCGGTGCCGCCCGGCCAGCCGAGGACGGGGATGCGGGCGGACCATGTGCCGGCTGCAAGCAGGGTCGAATAATAGGCCATGCCGATGCCGAAGAGCACGATCAGGCCGAGGCTTAACAGGTCCATCGCCTTCTGGATGTTCGGTGGCATCATGTAGCGCACGATGTCGAGGCCGAGATGCACGCTTTCGCGCACACCGACGGCGGCGCCGAGCATGATGAACCAGGCCATCAGGTGGAGCGACAGAGGCTCCGACCATGCCGGCGAGTCATTGAGTATGTAGCGGCCGAAAATCTGCCAGCCGACGATCAGCGTCATGGCGATCATGCCTATGCCCGCGATCCATAGTGAGAGGCGGCTGACCACGCCCAAAGCGGGTTTTATCGCCTGCATGAATTTTCGCATTGTTCTGTTCCTCCTCCTTCCGGACTTTGCGCCGGATATGCGAAAGCCGGCCTCAAAGGAGGCCGGCCATCATTTTGGCGATTATTGAACTGCCTGGATTTCGTCCAGCAGCGCCTTCATGCTCGCGTCGGTGACGAACTTGTCGTAGACCGGCTTCATCGCGGCCGAGAACTCTTCCTTGTTGACGTTGATGACCTTGACGCCGCCGGCACGAACCTTTTCTTCCGAGGTCTTTTCGCGGGCGGTCCAGAGTTCACGCATCTTCACGACCGAGTCCTTGGCCGCCTGACGGACGATCTTCTGGTCGTCCGGGGTCAGCTTGTCCCACGAGACCTTCGACATGACGAGGATTTCCGGGTTCATCGAGTGCTGGGTCAGCGTGTAGTTCTTCGCCACTTCGTAGTGCCGGGCAGACTCGTAGGACGGCCAGTTGTTTTCCGCGCCATCGACCACGCCGGTTTCAAGTGAGGAATAGACTTCGCCCATCGGCATCGGCGTCGGGTTGGCGCCAAAAGCCTGCATCATGGCGATCCAGAGATCGGACTGCTGGACGCGGATCTTCAGGCCCTTGAGGTCGGCCAGTTTCTCGACCGGCTTCTTGGTCGTGTAGAAGGAGCGGGCGCCGCTGTCGTAATAGGCAAGGCCGATCAGGCCATGAGGTTCGAACGCAGCCAAGATCTTGTCGCCGATCGGGCCGTCGACGACCTTATGCATATGGTCGGTCGAACGGAACAGGAAGGGCAGGCCGAGGACAACCGTTTCCGGGATAAGGTTGTTGAACGGGGCGGCGTTGACGCGGTTCATGTCGATGACGCCGAAACGGGTCTGTTCGATCGTGTCCTTTTCGCCACCGAGAACCGAGTTGTTCATCACCTGGATGCCGATGCGGCCTCCGGTGCGTTCCTTGACGAGATCACTCATATATTTGACCGCGTCGACGGTTGGATAACCGTCCGGATGGATGTCAGCCGAGCGCAACGTGACCTGCTGCGCGTGAGCGAGCGGGACGGCCGTCGTCGCAGCGAGGGCGAGCGTCAGCGCCAGCCCGAGAGCTTTCGTGATTTTCATGTTTTCCTCCTCCAAAGAAACCGGTGCCTCCACGCACCGGTTATTCAAAATATCAACTCGTTGATGCACTCCATTCCTGCAGACCGAAAAGGGTCTGCGGGTTCTCTATCAGGGCAAGATGCCGGGCGGTGTCGTCCGGCAGCCAGCCAAGTACGGTATCGGTCAATGCTGCGTCATCCGGGTAATCCGCCTGTTCGCGGGCCAGATTGTGCGGCCAGTTGGTGCCCCAGACAATCCGTTCCGGGGCATAGTTTGCGATCTCGCGCGCAACAGCTGCGACATCGGCGTAATCGGGGCCACCCGTTTTCGATGATTCATAGACACCGGCGAACTTGAACCAGCAGTTTCCGGCGTCGATGAGGCGTTTGACGGCGGCGATCTCGTCGCTTTCGGGTGTGACGCCGGAGAAGAATTTGCCATGGTGGTCGAAGACCCAGCGGGACTTCAGATTTTCCAGACGCGCTTCGTGGTCAAGGATATTGCTGCCGTCGAACTGCACGGCGAGCATCCAGCCGTGGGCAGCTGCTTTTGCATCGACCGTTTCGAGTTCCGAAAGATCGACTGCGCCGCCCGGCAGATCCATGATGCGGGCGCCGACAATGCCGGCTTCTGAAAGGCGGACCATCTCGGCATCGCTGGTATTGCCGTCGATGATGCCGACGCCACGGGCGACATTGCCCATGATGTCGAGGCAGGCAACCAGATTGGAATTGTCCCGCTGATGCGCATTGCCCTGCGTGATGATGACCCGGTCGATGCCGAGCCATTGCATGAGCTTGCGATATTGATCGGGATCGGGCAGGGCGCCTGCCGGCAAGCCCGGGCCACCGGGCAGTGACGGATAACCCGGCAGATACATGTGCATCTGCGTATCGACCGCACCCCGCGGCAGCTTAATCTTCGGAGCCTTGCCGGTGAGGGTGCGAACGAGCATCAGGCCGCTCCCTTTTCGTCGGGCATGCGGAATTCCTTCAGTGCATCGCGGTCGATCTCGATGCCGAGGCCGGGGCCGTTCGGGATCTGCACCACGCCGCCCTTATGCTCGATCGGCGTCTTGACGATCGCCTGACGGAAGGGATTGTGAGTGCGATCGAATTCGAGGATCGGTTCGATCGGGTTGAGCCGAACCGGGCTTGGTACCATCGCCGCCATGAACTGCAGGGCGGCAGCGATATGGATCGCAGTTCCCCAGACATGGGGAACAACGCGGATGCCATGAAGAGCCGCAAGATCCGCAACGCGCTTTGCCTCGGTAAAACCACCGACCCCTGCGAGATCCGGCTGCACGATATCGATCGCACGGGTCTCGATCGGCTCGCGCATGCCCCAGCGGGTGTGCCAGGTCTCGCCACCGGCGACCGGGATCGGCTGTCGGCTACGGACTTCGCGATAGGCGGCAAGCTGTTCAGGCACAACGGGTTCCTCGAACCAGTCGATGCCGTATTGCGCAGCCGCATTGCCAAGCCTGATCGCCTCGACAGCGTCGTAACCATGGTTGGCGTCGATCATCAGCCGCATGTCGGGGCCGGCGGCTTCGCGAACGGCGCGGATGACGCGCAGGTCTTCCTCGACGCCGAAGCCGATCTTGATCTTGGTGGCGTGGAAACCTTCCGCCCTGTAGCGGGCGACGTCGGTGGCATTGTCCTCGACGCGGTCGACGCCGTCGCGCTTGAAGCTGCCCGTTGCGTAGGCCTTGATGCTCTCGCGGAAACGCCCGCCTAGAAGGATGGAAATGGGGGCGTTGAAATGTTTGCCCTTGATATCCCAGAGCGCCATGTCGATGCCGGACAGGGCGGTAATGGCCAGACCGCGCTGGCCTTGGTCGCGAAGCGCATTATAGAGCTTCGCCCAGATCTTTTCGGTCTCAAGCGGATTTTCACCGATCAGCCAGTTGGCATAGGCCTGAACGACTGCGGCATTGGGACGGGCAGGGCCGAGGCATTCGCCCCAGCCCACCGTGCCGTCGTCGCACTCGATCTCAACCAATATATGAGCCCGGCGATCGAAGCGCATGGAGGCGCTTTCGAAAGCCACATCGAGCCGGTGTTCAAGAAGATGAGTGCGAACCGACGCTATTTTCATCCGGCTTACCTCTTGTGGCTGCCGATGAGCTTGAGGAGCATCTGCTCCTCTTCCGCCGTCAGATCGTCCAGCGGCGGACGGACCTTGCCGGCATCGAAGCCCTGCAGACGTACGCCGGCCTTGATCGCGGCGACGGCATAACCCTTGCGACGGGCACGCAGCGCCATGAACGGATAGAAGAACTCCGTCAGGATCTGTTCGCAACGGGCGCGGTTGCCTGCGCGGAGTTCCTTGTAGAACTCGACTGCAAGACCGGGAACGAAGTTGAAGACGGCGGACGAATAGGTGGTGAAACCAGCGCCGAGATAGGCTTCGGCAAACAGTTCCGCTGTCGGCATGCCGCCGAGATACATCAGGCGATCGCCCATGGTTGCCGTGACCTGGCGAACGAGGCCGATGTCGCCGGTGCCATCCTTGAAACCGATCAGGTTCGGGCATTCGTCGCAGAGGCGCTTCAGCGTGTCGACCTGCAGTACGGAGTTGTCACGGTTATAAACCATGACGCCGATGCCGACAGACTGGCAGATTTTCTTGACGTGCTGATAGAGGCCTTCCTGCGGCGCATCGATCAGGTAGTGCGGCAAAAGAAGAATGCCATCGGCGCCGGCCTTTTCGACGGCCTTTGCCATTTCAACGCCGACACGGGTGCCGAAGCCGCAACCGGAAACGATCGCGGTATTGCTGTTGGCCGCCGCTTCCTTGGCGGATTTCACAATGGTGGGCACTTCATCAGGAGAGAGCGAGAAGAACTCGCCGGTGCCACCGGCTGCAAAAAGAACCGGCGCTTCGAAACCGGACAGCCATTCGATGTGGCTCTGGTAGCTATCCTGTTTGAATTCCCCCTCTTCATCGAAATGGGTAACAGGAAAGGACAGTAGGCCGGCGCCAAGCGCTGCCTTGATTTCTTCAGGCGTCATAATGAAATTTCCTCTTGAATGTCTCCTCCAGACAGAAATTGTCATACAGGTTGGCGAAATTTATGTCAACGAGTTATCTGACATCTTCTCGCTGCGCGCGAAGCAGGTTTCTGTAGCGCAACTGACTTCCGCGCAGGTGCCGGCGCATCGCTTCCCGGGCCTTTTCCTCGTCTCCTTCGGAGATGGCGGTGACGATCGCATGGTGTTCGTCGACAAGCAGGTTGATGTAATCCATCTGCTCTTCCGCCGTTTCGTCGCCGCGCAGGGCGGCGCGGGGGATGACGTTCTTGCCGATCATGGTCAGAAATTCGCGGAAGCGCGGATTGTTTGTCGCGTCGGCGATGGAGAGGTGAAGAGCGAAGTCGGCCTCGCTCGTCGGCTGATGTGCTTCCAGACAGGAGCGCACGGCATAGTGACGCTCGAATATCACCTCTTCCTGTGCTGGCGAGCGCCGAAGGGCCGCCATTCCAGCTGATTCGACCTCAACGGCGGTCCTCAATTCAAGCAGCTCGATCATCGAGGAAACACGCGCGAGATCGATATGGCCAAGGGAGAGGTTGAATGGCGGCGGTGTCGGGGTTGCTTGGAGAACGAAGACGCCAGCACCTTGCCGGGCCTCCACAAGGCGATCCGACCGCAAGGCGGCTAGAGCTTCCCGGACTACCGTCCTGCTGACCCCATGTGCCAATGTCAGCTGCGCTTCACTTGGAAGTTTTGATCCCGGCGGGAATTGTCCTTCGGCGATCGCCTGGCGCAGTGTGTCGCTCAATTGCGTTGCGCGCGTCTTTGGGGAGGCGATCAGATCCGTGTTGAGTTCCTCGCTCATGGATGCGTTTCCTTCCTGGGAGATTATAGTCCCGGGAGTTTTCCGGGTTCGATCGCTTATTGCTGCTTAATTTAACATGTATGACAAGTTTGCCTGTTTGTCACCCATCCGCAGCGGTATGTTCCAGTGCTGATTTATCGCATAGGCCGCAATGAGGCGACATAAGCCGGAATGACGCGGTTCGCGGACATGGCTTCCGATCGCGTGCGGTGTTGAAAACGACGGCGCGTCGCTCTACCACGGCAGAGGACAGATGCTGGAGTTTGCCGTGAGAAGAATGCTGGTAAGGGTTGTGGCCGGAAGCCTCCTGTTCATTCCGCCGTCTTTGGCGGCCGCGCAATGGGCGCCAGTCGAACAGGTGAAGACCTATACGGTCAGCGGTTCCACGGGCATCGAGCTTTATTCCCAGATTGGCGAGAAGGGACCGCTTGTCGGTGGCCAGATGCGGACTATCGCGCATACGGATTTCAAGCTGCTCTGGTCTCGAAACTATCAGCCACAGCCGGATGGGTCATGCAAACTGGTCTCGGCACGGCCAAGCCTGACGCTGATCTACACGCTGCCGAAAGCCGGCAAGATGCCGGGCGCCCTGAAGGCGAAATGGGATACGTTTGCTGAAGGCGTGCGTCGCCATGAGCGAGTGCATGGCGACATGATCGTGGAGATGGTGAAGGAGATCGAGGCGGTGAGCATTGGGCTTACGGCTGCGGATGATCCAAAATGCCAGAAGATAAGGCAGGACCTGACCGCAAGGCTTGGCGAGATTTCGAAACGCAATCGCGAGCGGCACCGGGACTATGACAAGCTGGAGATGAACAATGGCGGCAATGTTCACCAGCTCATCTTTAAATTGGTGAACGAATAAATCTGATTGTTGCTGAATTTGTGAACAGTCCGATCATAGCCACGAGGCGTTGCCCGTGACGGTATCGTGGTTATAGTCCCCACGCTCGCAGAACATAGCAAGGGGATTTCAATGACCAATTCCGTTTCAGCCGCCGATATTGACGACAAGGCTCTATTGCAGGAACTCGTGGCATGGGTGGAGATCGAAACACCATCTCACGATGCGAATGCGGTCAACCGGCTGGTCGATCGGGTAGAGGGACTGGCGAAATCCGCTTTGCTGAATGTGGAGCGCCTGCCCGGAACGCTGGGACTTGGCGATATTCTGACAGTGCGCTCGCCGCGGGCTGAAGGCAGCAATGAAAAGAGCGTGCTGGTTCTGGCGCATTTCGATACCGTGCATGCGCATGGCGTGATCGCCAAGCAATTGCCGTTGAAGCGGGACGGCGACAAGCTTTACGGTCCCGGCATTTACGACATGAAATCCGGAGCGCTGATGGCGCTCGAAGCGCTGAAGATTGCGGTCGCCAAGGGCAGCCGCATGCCGGTCGATCTGGTTTTCGTGCCGGACGAAGAGATCGGCAGTCTTTCGTCGCGTGCCTATATGGAAAAGCTGGCGGCAAGTGCCGGTTACACGCTGGTTGTCGAGCCGGCGCGGGATGGCGGCAAGATCGTCATCGCCCGCAAGGGGGTCGCCATGTACGATATCACCGTGCGAGGACGTGCTTCGCATGCAGGTACACGCCCGCAGGATGGCCGCAGCGCAATTCGGGCGGCTGCGCGGCTGGTGCTCGATCTTGAGGCGCTGAACGATGTCGAGCGCGGCATCACCGTGACGGTCGGCACGATCCAGGGCGGGACGGGGCGGAACACGGTGCCGGCGGAATGCCGGATGGTGGTGGATGTGCGCGTGCCGGACGACAAGGCCGCTGGCGAGATCACGGCCAGAATTGAGGCCATGAAGCCGGTCGATCCGGATATCACGTTCGAGATCACCGGCCAGATGAACCGGCCGCCTTTTGCGCAATCCGAAGAGGGCGTGAAACTGTTCGATACCGCGGCAGAGATTGCCGCAAAGCTCGGTATCAC
This sequence comes from Aliirhizobium wenxiniae, assembly GCF_014201355.1. Classification (GTDB taxonomy): domain Bacteria; phylum Pseudomonadota; class Alphaproteobacteria; order Rhizobiales; family Rhizobiaceae; genus Neorhizobium; species Neorhizobium wenxiniae. The sequence continues at coordinate 737,954 of NZ_JACHEG010000001.1, read as the reverse complement.
GCTGGAAGGTGTGACGACGGGCGGCGGGTCGGATGGCAATTTTACCGCAGCTCTCGGCGTGCCGACACTAGACGGTCTCGGCGCCGATGGGGCGGGGGCGCATACTTTCGACGAGCATATTTTCGTCAGCAGCCTTGCGCCGCGCACCGCGCTGCTTGCCAACCTTATGATGAACCTTGAGCCGAAGTGAGACGATCATGACCAGCGGTATTCACCACCTCACGGCGATCACGCGAAAGATCCAGGCGAATGTCGACTTCTATGTCGGTTTTCTGGGCCTGCGCCTCGTCAAGCGTACAGCCGGTTTCGAGGATGCGCAGCAGCTTCACCTTTTTTATGGAGACGGTGCTGCGACGCCGGGTTCGCTGGTCACGTTTCTGGCCTGGGAAGACGGTTCCCTCGGGCGTGTCGGGCACGGAGCGCCAAGCGAGATCAGCTTCGCCATCGATCGCGAGGCGATCGGTTTCTGGCTGACGCGGGCACTGCAATGCAATGTGAAGATGACCGGGCCGATACAGGAGTTCGGCGAACCGGTGCTGAGACTGACCGATCCGGACGGGATCATCGTCAAGCTTGTCGGCGTCGATGACTATGGCGACTGGGTCTGGTGGAAGGATGGAGGAATCGCCGAAGCGGATGCCATCCGTGGCATTCGCGGGGCAACAATACTGTCTGAAAAGGCGGACGAAACGGCTGCGTTTCTTGAACGGCATACGGGCTTCGTGCCCGGCGCGGTGGAGGGAGCGATCCAGCGGCTGGTATCCGAAGGCGGGCAGATCATCGATGTACGCAATGCCGGCGGGTTCTGGACGGCGGCACCTGGAACCGGAACGATCGACCATGTGGCGGTGAGGGCGAAAAGCCAGCAAGCCGTCGACGATCTGCACAAGGCGCTTCAGGCCGAGGATGCGGGCGACATCAATGTGCATGACCGGCATTATTTCTATTCGCTCTATGTGCGCGAGCCGGGCGGCACGTTGATCGAGGTTGCGACCGACGATCCGGGCTTTACTGCGGATGAGACGGTAGAGGCGCTCGGGACGGGATTTTTCATCCCCAAACACTACAAGGCGGATCACGAGGCGTTGAAAGTGATGCTGCCGCAATTCGGCCTGCCGGGCGAGGAGAGGGTGATCTATCGCGACCTGCCTTTCGTGCATCGCATCCACATGCCGGAAAGCTGGGATGGTTCGACGCTGGTTCTTTTGCATGGCAGCGGCACTAACGAGACGGCCATGCTGCCTTTCGGGAGCAAGGTTGCACCGAATTCGATGCTGATTGGGTTGCGGGGCCGGTCGACGGATGAAGGGTCGCCACGCTTTTTTCGCCGTTTCGACCAGACGACATTCGACCAGAAGGAGATCGCCTCCGAGGTTGAGGCTTTTGTCGCCTTCATCGAGGATATCGGGCCTGCCTATGGCGTCGATCCGGAACGACTGACTTTCCTCGGTTATTCGAATGGCGGCAACATGCTCGCGGCGACGATGCAGCTTCGGCCAGATGCGATCCGCAAGGCAGTACTGCTACGCTCGATGAATGTGCTGGAGGAGCGGCCGGTCGTCGATCTGTCCGGAACGCAGGTTCTCTCGCTCAGCGCCATCGACGATTTTTACGGTCCGCTTGCGGGAGAATTGGAGGACAGGCTGAACGCTGGCGGGGCGCAACTGACGGCGAAAGTGCTCGATGCCAATCACGGGCTCGGGGGCGAAGACGAGGTGATCGTGCGCGGCTGGCTGCAGGAGCGGGTTGCGTGATGCAGAGCGCAGCAGTGCTCTGTGCCGATATCGGCGGGTCGTTCATCAAGTTCGGCATCTCTCGCAAGTCGGGGCAGGTGGAGGAACTTGCGCGCGTGCCGGTGCCGAAATCGGATTCGCGTGAGCTTGCGGAGGCGCTTCGCAACCTTGCGGATGATGCAGATGCAAGCGGCATCTTACCGATCGGCCTGTCAACGGCAGGGCTGGTCGATCCGGTGACGGGCAAGGGGCTTTCGGCGAATATCCCTTGCCTGACGGGTCTGCCGATTGCCGAGGCGTTTTCTCAAGCAACGGGGCGTTCGGTGTTTGCCGCGAATGATGCCGATTGCCTGACGCTGGCTGAGGCGAATGATGGCGTCGGGCGCGGTCATTCGGTGGTATTCTGCATCATCATCGGCACGGGGATCGGTGGCGGGATTGCCGTCGATGGCCGCATATTGCGCGGTGCCGGCGGCGTGACCGGCGAATGGGGGCACGGCCCGGCACTGAATACGAGCGTCGAGATCGGCGGTCGACAGATTCATGTGCCACGGTTTTCCTGCGGCTGCGGACAATCCGGTTGCGTCGATACGATCGGCGGGGCGCGGGGGATAGAGAAACTGCACGAGCTGTTTCATGGCGAAGAGCGCAGCAGCCATCGGATCATCGAGGACTGGCAGGCGAAGGATGCCGAGGCCAGAGAGACGATCGAGGCCTATCTGCAGCTTGTTGCCGATCCGCTTGCCGTCGCGATCAACACGGTCGGCCCGTCGATCGTACCGGTTGGCGGCGGGCTTGCCTCGGCGGCGGCATTGATTGCGGCGCTGGATGAGGCTGTTCGGGCACGCATCCTGAACCGGTTGGATCGGCCGCTGCTGGTGCCGGCGATCCGCCGCGAGGATGGTGGACTGATGGGCGCGGCCGTGCTGGCGCGCCAGGGAGTTGCCGATGCCCGTGCGGCTTGAAGTCTGTGTCGACAGTGCGGAAGGGCTGGAGGCCGCCGTTGCGGGTGGAGCGCAGCGGATCGAACTGTGTTCAGCGCTCGATGTCGGCGGACTTACGCCGTCGAAAGGATTGATGGCGCTGGCTGCGAAAATGCCGGTGCCGGTCTATGTGATGATCCGGCCAAGGGCAGGGGATTTCATCTTCGATGCCGCCTCGCGGGATGTGATGCTGGCGGATATTGATGCGGCGCGGGAAAGCGGACTGGCGGGCGTCGTGCTTGGCGCAAGCCTCGGCGATGGTCGGCTGGATGTGGATCTGCTGGCATTGCTTGTGAAGCAGTCGCGCGGTATGGGCCGGACGCTGCATCGCGCTTTCGATCTTGTGCCGGATGCGGATGAGGCGCTGGAACAGGCAATCAGTCTGGGCTTTGAACGTATTCTCACCTCAGGGCTGGCGGTCAGGGCGCCGGACGGCATGGCTTTACTTCGCCATCTCGCCGATCGCTCGGCCGGGCGAATTGCGATCATGGCCGGGAGCGGGATTACGCCCGCCAATGCGGCACATATCATCGCTGGAACCGGTGTCGCGGAAATTCATGCCTCATGTCGCCTGCCGGTGACTTTTGTCGACGAGGCGCTTGTCGGCTTTGGCTTTGCGGCCCGGCAGCAATACCGGACCAGCTCAGTCGTGGTAGCAGAGATGCGTGAGGCGCTGTCGGCACTCTGAGTGTGTGCCGACAGAAACCGCTCAAGCAGAAATGCCGCCGTTGGTCTCGCCGATCATCTTCGTCAGGCTGCCGTCTGCCGCGTAAAGCGGAATGAGGCAGGCCTGGAAGGCGTGGTAGATATCGCCCTTGCCTGGGAAGAGGGTGTGAGCCGGAACGAGATCTTCCGTCAGCTCCTCGTGCCAGCCGCCGTTTCTGTGGTCGATGAAGCGGTTTGCAATGGTGCTCCAGATCAGGCGATAGCTGTCCTCGAAGAAGGGATCGTGCGGCAGGTGCTGGTTGATGAAGTGAGCGGCACCTGCAGCCTCGCACATCGGCCACCAGAGCTTGTTGGTCTTGGCCGGCTTGTTATCCCAGTCGAGTGTGTAGAAGAAGCCGCCCTTCTGCTTGTCCCATCCCAGTGACATGGCCTGAATGAAAAGGTTCTTGGCTGCATCCGGCATCCAGGCGTGTTTCTTGTCTCCGAGCACCCAGAGTTGAAGAGTCAGTCGTGCCCACTCCAGCGCGTGGCCGGGGGTGGTGCCTGCCGGGCGGAACATTTCGTCCGGGTGGTAATAATCCTTGTTGAGCGTCCAGTTCGTGTCGAAATGTTCGCCGACACGGAAGCCGGTCGCACCTGCAAGGCGGCGGATGATGAGGTCGGCGATACTCTCTGCCTTGTCGAGATAATGCTGTTCGCCGGTCGCTTCGAAGGCGGCCATCAGTGCTTCGGTCAGGTGCATGTTGGAGTTCTGACCGCGATAGGTGCCGTCGTCGATCGGTCCCCAGTCTGCGGTGAATTCCTCGGCGATGGCGCCGTGCTGCTTTTCCCAGAAGCGGGTTTCCAGCACTTCGGTAATATCGGCCAGCATCTTGTCGGCAAGCGGATGGCCGACGAGCTTGGCGGAAGAGGCGGCGAGCAGAACGAATGCATGGCCGTAACCCTGCTTGTTGGTATCTGCCGGACCGTCATCGTTCATCGACCAGACGTAACCGCCGTTCTTCTGGTCCCGATGGCCGTTCCAGAGAAAATTCATGCCGTGGTCGATCAGGTCACCGGCACCCGGACGTCCGAGCATGTAGGCGATCGAGTAGCAGTGGACCATGCGCGCCGACGCGTGGATGCCGCGGACTGCATTGGCGTTTGGAAGCGGGCGGCCTTCGTCGTCCAGATCGTAGAAGCCGCCCTTGGGGTTGATGGCACGATACTGGAAGAAGTCCATCAGGCCCTCTGCCTGATCGAGCAGCCAGCGGCGATGATAGGTTAGATCGCTCCAGAATTTTGACGTCTGACCTGCATCGCTCATGCTTCTTCTCCCTTGTGCCTCAACACGTTACTTAAAGGCTATAGTCATTGTGACCATAGCTGTCATCGGCGAATCTGGCATAAATCGGACCGTTGGCCGTTGCGACAAATCCGACAGCGATTGCGACGTATGTGCTGGACTTCACATAAAGGCATCTTTATATGATTATGAATATTGCCTTGATCTCTATCAGGAGTGTCTGCCTTGTTCGATGAACTGTTCGGTCCCGAAGGTGCTCGCCGCGATGGCGCGGAAATTCTGGAAGCTCTCAAAAAAGCCGCCAGTGAGCGCATTCTCGTCATCGATGGCGCGATGGGTACGCAGATCCAGGGATTGGGTTACAACGAAGACCATTTTCGTGGTGAGCGCTTTATCGGCTGCGCCTGTCATCAGCAGGGCAATAACGACCTCCTGATCCTGACGCAACCGCAGGCGATCGAGGACATCCATTATCGTTATGCGATGGCTGGTGCCGATATTCTCGAAACCAACACGTTTTCCTCCACGCGCATCGCGCAGGCGGATTACGAGATGCAAGGCGCGGTTTATGACATGAACCGCGACGGTGCTCGACTCGCCCGCCGTGCCGCGATCCGCGCCGAGAAGGAAGACGGTCGTCGCCGTTTCGTCGCCGGCGCGATCGGCCCGACTAACCGCACGGCTTCGATTTCTCCCGACGTCAACAATCCCGGCTATCGTGCCGTTTCTTTCGACGACCTCAGGATCGCCTATGGCGAGCAGATCGATGGGTTGATCGATGGCGGTGCCGACATCATCCTGATCGAGACGATCTTCGATACGCTGAATGCCAAGGCCGCGATCTTCGCCTGCGAGGAACGTTTCGAGGCGAAGGGCGTGCATCTGCCGGTGATGATCTCCGGCACGATCACGGACCTTTCCGGCCGTACGCTGTCGGGTCAGACGCCGTCGGCATTCTGGAACTCGGTCAACCATGCTCAGCCGTTCACCATCGGTTTGAACTGCGCGCTCGGTGCCGATGCGATGCGTCCGCATCTGCAGGAACTGTCGGCCGTGTCCGACACATTCATCTGCGCCTATCCGAATGCCGGCCTGCCGAACGAGTTCGGCCAGTATGACGAAACGCCGGAAATGATGGCGCGTCAGGTGGAGGGGTTTGCCCGCGAAGGCCTCGTCAATGTGGTCGGCGGCTGCTGCGGCTCGACACCTGACCATATTCGCGCAATCGCAGAGGCCGTGTCCAAATACCCGCCGCGGGCGCTTCCTGAACATGTGCCGTTCATGTCCCTGTCCGGTCTCGAGCCTTTCGTGCTGACCAAGGACATTCCCTTCGTCAACGTGGGTGAACGGACGAACGTCACCGGCTCGGCGAAATTCCGCAAGCTGATTACCAATGCCGATTATTCGGCAGCTCTGGCCGTCGCCCGCGACCAGGTAGAAAACGGCGCGCAGGTCATCGACATCAATATGGATGAAGGCCTGATCGATTCAGAAAAGGCGATGGTCGAGTTCCTGAACCTGATTGCCGCAGAGCCGGATATCGCCCGCGTGCCGGTGATGATCGATAGTTCCAAGTTCGAGATCATCGAGGCGGGCCTGAAATGCGTGCAGGGCAAGGCGATCGTCAACTCGATCTCGCTGAAGGAAGGCGAGGAGAAGTTTCTGGCGCATGCGAAGCTGGTGCGCCACTACGGCGCTGCCGTCGTCGTCATGGCTTTCGATGAAACGGGGCAGGCCGATAGCTATGAGCGCAAGGTCGAGATCTGCACCCGTGCCTACAAGATCCTGACCGAACAGGCCGGTTTCCCGCCGGAAGACATCATCTTCGACCCGAACGTGTTTGCTGTCGCGACCGGTATCGAGGAGCATAACAATTACGGCGTCGATTTCATCGAGGCGACAAGGACTATCCGCAAGACTATGCCGCTCGTGCATATTTCCGGCGGGGTCTCCAACCTTTCCTTCTCGTTCCGCGGCAACGAACCGGTGCGCGAGGCGATGCATGCCGTGTTCCTCTACCACGCCATTCAGGCGGGCATGGACATGGGTATCGTCAACGCCGGCCAGCTGGCGATCTACGAGAATATCGATCCCGAACTGCGCGAGGCCTGCGAGGACGTTGTGCTGAACCGTCGCGCCGACGGTACCGAAAGGCTGCTTGAGGTGGCTGAGCGGTTCCGCGGCGGACCGGGCAAGGAAGCCAAGGTTCAGGACCTCGCCTGGCGCGAAAGGCCGGTCGAGGAACGTCTGTCGCATGCTCTCGTGAACGGCATTACCGAATATATCGAGGCCGATACGGAAGAAGCGCGGCAAAAGGCCGAGCGTCCTCTGCATGTCATCGAAGGCCCGTTGATGGCCGGCATGAACGTGGTCGGCGACCTGTTCGGCTCCGGAAAAATGTTTCTGCCGCAGGTGGTGAAGTCTGCCCGTGTCATGAAGCAGGCCGTGGCCGTGCTTCTACCTTACATGGAAGAAGAGAAGCGCCTGAACGGCGGCGACCAGCGCAAGTCGGCCGGCAAGGTGCTGATGGCGACCGTCAAGGGCGACGTGCACGATATCGGCAAGAACATCGTCGGCGTCGTGCTCGCCTGCAACAATTACGAGATCATCGATCTCGGTGTGATGGTTCCGGCGACAAAGATCCTTGAGACGGCCGTGGCCGAGAAGGTCGACATCATCGGGCTTTCGGGCCTGATCACACCGTCGCTCGACGAGATGGTGCATGTTGCGGCCGAAATGGAACGTCAGGGATTTGATGTTCCGCTTCTTATCGGCGGAGCGACGACCAGCCGCGTCCACACAGCGGTGAAGATCCATCCGCGTTACGAAAAAGGGCAGGCGATCTATGTGACCGATGCCAGCCGTGCTGTGGGTGTTGTATCGGCATTGCTGTCGGAAGAGCAGAAGCCGGCCTATGTCGAGGGCATCCGTGGCGAATATGCAAAAGTTGCCGAGGCGCATGCCCGTAATGAACGCGAGAAATTGCGCCTGCCGATCGCTCGTGCCCGTGCCAATGCGGAGAAGGTGGATTGGACTGCCTACGAACCCGTAAAGCCCCAGTTTACCGGCACCAAGGTGTTCGAGACCTATGATCTCGAAGAGCTTGCGCAGTATATCGACTGGACGCCATTCTTCCAGACATGGGAATTGAAGGGACGGTATCCGGCAATCCTCGAAGACGAAAAACAGGGTGAAGCAGCACGCCAGCTGTGGAGCGACGCCCAGGCGATGCTGAAGAAGATCATCGAGGAGAAGTGGTTCCGTCCGCGGGCTGTTATCGGCTTCTGGCCGGCAAATTCGATCGGCGATGACATTCGTCTGTTTACCGACGAGAAACGTTCCGAAGATCTTGCCACTTTCTACACCCTGCGCCAGCAGCTTTCGAAGCGCGACGGGCGGCCGAATGTGGCGTTGTCGGATTTCGTGGCGCCGGTCGATAGCGGAAAAGCCGATTATGTCGGAGGGTTTGTCGTCACGGCGGGTATAGAGGAAGTGGCGATCGCCGAGCGGTTTGAGCGTGCAAATGACGATTATTCCTCGATCCTGGTCAAGGCGCTGGCAGACCGTTTCGCGGAAGCGTTTGCCGAACGCATGCACCAACGCGTCCGCAAGGAATTCTGGGGTTATGCCTCAGATGAGGCATTCAGTAACGATGAGCTGATTCACGAGGAGTATGCGGGCATTCGTCCCGCACCCGGTTATCCGGCCCAGCCGGATCACACGGAAAAGGCAACCTTGTTCTCGTTGCTTGATGCGACAAATGCGACTGGTGTCGAGCTCACTGAAAGCTATGCCATGTGGCCGGGTTCGTCGGTCTCGGGCATCTATATCGGCCATCCTTCCAGCTACTATTTTGGCGTAGCAAAGGTCGAGCGTGATCAGGTCGAGGATTATGCATCGCGCAAGGGCATGACGATTGAGGAGGTCGAGCGCTGGCTGGGACCAGTCTTGAACTACGTGCCGGGTGGGGCGGCGGAGCAGGCTGTCGAGGACGCCGCGTAACTGTTGAACATAAAAACGATTTGTTGGGAGGGCTCGATGAGCCTTCCCACATGTAACGTCGGCTCAGTGCGGCCATGACGGTCAGTTCTATCCTGATCGTGATCAGATAGCGATTATGACGGGAGCCAGGAGCGCTGAGGACGACGATTATCGGTGATGCGATATCGTCCAGATCGTCGTATACCGCCCCATCGGGTTATCTTGGTCCGTGATATTTCAGTCGCGGCGTCTCTGGAGGCCGGCGGGGGCATCGTTCTTTTCTGCCAGGTCATTGTTTCGCGATAATCGAACAAAAAAGCCGGAAAGTGAGACCTTCCGGCTTTTCCTTTTCATGTCGCATTCAGCTCGGCGATTATGCTTTGGCCAGCCGCGCAGTCAGTTCCTCGATGCCGGCTTCAGACTCGACCTTGTCGCCATGCAGCATCAGGTAGATGCCGATGCCGACCGTCAATGCCGCGATGAACAGCAGATACCAGGCATGGGCCATAGGGTTGATGGCAAGCGCGGTGGTTACGCCGATCGGGGTCAGTCCTCCGAAAATGGCGTAAGCGACATTGTAGGAGAAGGACAGGCCGGTGAAGCGGACGCGGGCCGGGAAGGCGCGGACCATCACATAAGGGATCGCACCGACGAGGCCTACGGCCAGGCCCATGATCGCGTAGAGGACGAACATGAGTGTGATCGAGCTTGCCGCGAAGCTGTAGAAGGCCCAGGTGGCGATACCGAAGACGACACCGGCAACGGTGAAGAAGCGGCCTGATCCGACCCGGTCGACAATGCTGCCTGCAGCCGAGGTGGCGAATATCAGGAACAGCGTGCCGAAGCTGGTGGCGGCAAGCGATTGCTGCGCCGTGTAGCCATAGATCTTTTGCAGCAGGGTCGCGGTCATCAAAGTGGTGACGACAATTGCGGCAGAAAGGATCCAGGTGAGCAGCATGGAGATGATCACGCCACGCAGATGATCGCGCAGAACCGTCTTCAAAGGCAGTTCCGGGGCAAGTGTACGGCTGGCCTTCATTTCGGCGAAGATCGGCGTTTCCTGCAGCCAGCGACGCATCCAGACTGAAAGGAGGCCGAAGATGCCTCCGATGAAGAACGGAATGCGCCATGCGCCATCGGCGATCGCTTCCGGCGTGAAGACCGTGTTGATTACGGTTGCGATGGACGAGCCGAGCAGAATGCCGAATGACAGACCTGATGTCAGGAAGCCGCAGGCAAAGCCGACACGGCGGAAGGGCACATGTTCAGCCACGAATGTCCATGCGCCGGGAACCTCGCCGCCGATGGCTGCACCCTGCAGGATGCGCATCAGAACGAGAAGGATGGGGGCCAACACGCCGATCGTGGCATAGGTTGGCATGACGGCCATGCCAAGCGTCGACAGCGCCATCAAAAGAATCGAGAAGGCAAAGACCTTCTTGCGTCCGAACATGTCGCCGAAATGGGCAAGCACGATGCCGCCGAGCGGGCGAATGAGATAACCGGCTGCGAAGATACCGAAGGTCTGGATCAGCACCAGCCATTCCGGCATGTCCGGAGGAAAGAACAGTTTGCCGATCACCGTCGCGAAAAAGACGAAGATGATGAAGTCATAGAATTCCAGGGCGCCGCCTAGGGCAGCGAGGCCGAGGGTTTTGAAATCCTGAGAGGTAAGACGGCGCGGTGCGGCTCTTGAAGGAGCCGGTGAAGTAATCGAAGACATTGTATTCAACTGAAAGTACGGGGTGGGCTCCCGCTCAGGGAGATAGCGCCAACCGGAATGCGGCATGGCAGGCTGCATATCAAGGTTTAAAGGCTGTTTTTCTGGTCATTCCACCGGCTTTGCGATGCAGTTTGGCAACAGGATTGGTGCCGTCCGCCGGTGTCGGCCATCAGTCCTTGATCAATAACAGGTCGCTCGCCGCAAAGCGCAGCGTGACCGTTTCGCTCGGTTTCGGAAGAACCTTGTCCGGCGCATTGAACATATCGAAAGAGATCTGGTTGCCGCCAACGTCGAATTTCGTGCGAACGACCGAACCAAGGAAGTGAGACGAGACGACGGTTCCTGTGAGTGCGGTATCGCCTTTGGCGCTTTCTGCCAACGAACCCGCTTCCGGCCGCAGGGCGACGGAGATTTTTTCTCCAGATTTCAGAGCGCCGATAGGCTCGCGTAGAGTGATGACGTTTTCGCCGATACGGATCGTATTGGCGGCCGGCTCGGCTACCGTCGCGTCGATGATGTTAAGCGTGCCGACGAAGGAGGCGACAAAACGGGTGGCGGGGCGATTGTAGATATCCGATGGCGTGCCGATCTGGTCGGCGCGGCCGGCATTCATCACGACGATACGATCGGAGATGGACAGCGCCTCTTCCTGATCGTGCGTAACGAAGACGGTGGTGATTCCAAGCTGGCGCTGGATTTGACGGATCTCTTCGCGCAGCGATACGCGGATTTTTGCGTCAAGAGCAGAAAGCGGTTCGTCGAGCAGCAAAACCTGGGGTTTGGGAGCCAGCGCCCGCGCAAGGGCCACGCGTTGCTGCTGGCCTCCAGACATCTGGTAGGGATAGCGGTCGGCAAGGTGCTCAAGATGGATGAGCTTCAGCATCTCCTTCACCCGCGTCTCTATCTCAGCCTTCGGCTGGCCCGCGACCTTGAGGCCGAAGGCGACGTTGTCGAAAACATTCATGTTCGGGAAGAGCGCGTAGGCCTGGAAAACCATGCCAATATTGCGCTGGCTGGTCTTCAGCCCGGACTGGTTCTTGCCGTTGATGGTTATCGTGCCGTCGCTCGGGGTTTCGAAACCTGCGATCATTCTGAGAATCGTCGTTTTGCCGCAGCCGGACGGGCCGAGGAAGGAGATGAATTCTCCCTTGTCGATCGACATGTTGAAATCCTTGACGACCTGGGTCTGGCCGAAACTCTTCTTGAGACTGTCGAGGACGAGGAAGGACATGGGCGAAAATTCCTTAGGCGCGGCGGGCCGGCGCCATCTTGCTGAGACGGGAGACGAGCTGAATAAGGCCCATGGAAAGCCAGGTCATGGCGAAGGCGATGACGGCGAGGGCGGACGGCTCATAGGCCTTATTGGCGCCGACGAGCTGCAGATACGGACCAAAGGCCGGGCGATTGAGGAGGGCTGCCATGGTGAACTCGCCCATCACGATTGCAAATGTGATGAAGGCACCCGACAGGACACCCGACATGACATTCGGGAAAATGCAGCGAAACAATATAGTTGGCCACTTTGCGCCGAGGATTTCGGCGGCCTCGGTCAGGGTGCGTACATCGATCGTGCGCATCGCGGTGTCGACCGAGCGATACATGTAGGGCAGCGACAGGGTGATGTAGGACATCACAAGAAGCACGTTGGTGCCGAATGTCGAGCCGGTGAACGGGATGTAGGACGAGGAATTGTAGAGGCGCAGGTAACCGAAGACGATGACGATCGCCGGAATGACGAGAGGCATAAGAGTGACAAACTCGACCACCGGGCGCATCTGCGGCAGGCGAAGACGGACCCAGTAGGCCGTCGGTACGACAAGCAGCATGCCGAAGGCTATGGTGAACAGCGCCATCAGGATGGAAAAGCCGAAGGTCTGCTGAAACTGGACATCGGAAAAGACCGATCCATAGGCGTCGAAGGAATATTCACCGCGGCGCATGCGCAACGAGAATTCAAACGTGCCGAGCAGCGGAACGAAAAAATAGATCAGCCCGATAGCGATGGCGAGCCAGGCGAAGAATTTCGTCATCTTCATCTGTGACGCCCTCACTTTTGCCAGCGTTCGGCGCGCATACGCAGCCAGATATAGAGAATGTTGGACAAGCCGGTGATGACGATCATGCCAAGCGCCAGCGCATAACCCAGGTTCGGGTTATGCAGCACGTCACCCCGGATTTGTGCGTAAAGTAGAATCGGCACGATATTGAGTGAGGAGCCAGTCAACGCATAGGCGGTGGCGATAGCACCGAACGCATTAGCGAAGAGAAGCAGGCTGGTGCCGAGCAGGCTTGGCCAGAGGATCGGGAAGGCGACCATCCGCCAGTATTGCCAGGTTGACGCGCCGAGGATTTCCGAGGCCTCGCGCCATTCCTTCTTCAGTCCATCAAGCGCAGGTGTCAGGATCAGAACCATCAGCGGGATCTGGAAAAACATGTAGGTGACCGTCAACCCGACGAAGGACAGGAGATTGAAGCCGGTCGAGTAGAGATTGAAGCCGAACCACTCGCGCAGGAATACCGTTACAAGGCCAGTGCGGCCGAGCGTGGCGATGAATGCAAAAGCAAGCGGTACCCCGGCGAAATTCGAGGCGACGCCGGAGAATGTCAGAAGGCCGGAGCGGATCCAGGAAGGCAGGCCACCGAGCACTATTGCCCATGCGAGAAAAAAGCCAATCAGTGCGCCGCCGAGCGAAGAGGCAAACGAGACCTTGATCGAAATCCAGTAGGCCGAGAGGATCGTCGGCGTGAAAAGGTCAGCGATATTCTTGAAGGTGAACTGACCGTCCGGCGTGAAAAAAGCTCCCATCACGAGATAAAGCGTCGGAACGATCAAGAACATGAGCGCGAAGATCATGAACGGCGCGATGCCGAGCCAATCGATGACGGTGCGTCTGTCGATGAAGGACGAGGATGCCGTTGCCATGAAATAGCGCTTCTTTGGGAGAATAAAGAAAGCCTCCCCGCCGACAGGCGGGGAGGCGAGATGCATTACTGAACGTTGGCGCCGACGACGCTATCCCACTTGGTGGTGATGGCGGTCTTGCCTGCGGCCTGCTGGTCGAGCGTCGGGAACTTGGCCTTCTCGTAAGCTGCTGCCGGCGGCAGGGCGTCGAGCATCTCCTTCGGGATCTTGTTGTTCTTGGCAAGATCGTTGAAGCGGATCGGGTGGCAATATCCCTTCAGATAGCCAAGCTGGCCTTCGTCCGAATAGATGTATTCCATCCACAGCTTGGCAGCGTTCGGATGGGGCGCGAAGGCAGAAATTGCCTGTACGTATACGCCTGCCACAACACCGGTCTCCGGAACGACGACTTCAAGCGGCGGGTTGCCCTTCAGCGTGTCGCGCCAGGAGAGACCGTTATAGTCCCAGGCGATGACGATCGGGGTGGAGCCCTGAGCCAGCGAGGCGGACTTGCCGATGACAGGCACGAAATTGCCGGCCTTGTTGATCTCCGAGAACAGCTTCAGACCGGCTTCTCCAGCCTTGGTGGCGTCGGTTTCGCCGCCGGCAAGACCGGCTGCGTATACGGCCTGTACGGCCTGGTTGGAGCCGCGCGGGTCACCTGCGAGCGCAACCGAATTTGCATAGTCGGACTTGGTCAGGTCCTTCCAGTCCTTCGGCAATTCCTTGACGATGTCGGTGTTCACGACGAAGGAGAGAACGCCGTAGTAGTCGCCATACCAGTGGCCATCAGCATCCTTGGCGTCAGCGGGGATCGAATCCCAGGTGGAGACCTTGTAGGGCTGGATCAGGCCTTCGGCCTTCGAGGACGGGCCGAAGGAGAGGCCGACGTCGATGACATCAGGCGCCTGCGGGCCGGTATTGCCCTTATTGGCCTTGATCGCTTCGATTTCGTCGCCCGAGCTTGCGTCCGGGTTCAGTTCGTTGACTTCGATGCCGTATTTCTTCTTGAAGCCGGCAATGATGTCGCCGTAACCGCACCAGCTGTGGGGCAGTGCGATGGTCGTCAGCGAGCCTTCCTTCTTGGCAGCTGCGATCAGTTCAGCGCTCGGCTCGGCGAAAGCGAAGCTTGTGGATGCGACGACTGCGGCGGTCGTCAGCGAAAGCAGGCGATGAGCGTTCTTGAGCACGGATGTCCTCCTGAGGTTTGATCGTGTCGGCGGCAACTCGTAGTGCGGTATCGTGAACTGTATGTGACAGGCGAGGTGGATATCATCGGGGTATAACCCCGCGCTTTCAAAGCATTTTTTTCGCAAGTGTCAAAATCGGCAGGCGGGCGGCTGTGGATAACCGGGCAGTAACGTCGTTGCTGGAACACGCAAGGCGCAATTTGGCCAGATGCGGTGTGAAGTTCCATTTGACGACAACTTGAAAGTGAAGAATTGTGTTGTCAATCTTTCGTTTACTTCTGGCTTGCGGCGAGCAGTGTCCGTTTTAGCCTCGAAATTTTGGAAGAGGATACCCTGAAAGGGTCGGCCGAGGGATCGCGGCCGACCTCAAAAAAGCGTCACCTTTTCGGTGAGGCCGACAAGATCCTCCTGGGAGTAAGTCAGAGCTGTGCGGACCGGACACCGAAAGATCGGGTCCGGCCGGTCCATGGGCATTTCCGGCCGCTGGGGCCGGAGCCCTTTGCTTTGAGCAGGAGAAGGGGAATGGATAATTCAACAGCGGGCGTCAGCTACAAGAAGGCTGATGCATCCTATTTCGATAAGCGCGGCCTATCGCGTTATGCCGGTGTCTGGTCGCTCTGGGCGCTCGGGGTCGGTGCCGTTATCTCCGGGCATTTCTCCGGTTGGAACTTCGGTTTTGCAACCGGCGGATGGGGTGGCATGCTGGTGGCGGGCATGATCATCGCGGTCATGTATCTCGGCCTGACATTTTCAATCGCGGAAATGAGCCCGGCGCTACCGCATACCGGGGCGGCGTACTCCTTTGCCCGCACTGCGATGGGGCCGTGGGGCGGGTTTCTCACCGGTCTTTGTGAAAACGTTGAATATGTGCTGACGCCGGCGGTCATTGTCACCTTCATCACGGCTTATGTGAACTCGATCCTTGGTCTCGATCCAGCCTATTCGCCGCTTCTTTGGATATTGTTCTACGGCGTATTCTTGGCGCTGAATGTTTTCGGCCTGGAACTTTCGTTCAAGGTGACATTGGTTATCACGCTGATTTCTCTGGCTGTGCTGGTGTTCTTCTGGATTAGCGCCATTCCGAACATGGATTTCTCCCGCTGGGCGCTGAATATCGGTGTTGGACCGGATGGCTCGGCGATCGAATTGCCCGAAGGTAACGGCGACTGGTTCCCATTCGGTTTTTCGGGTGTTCTTGCAACGCTGCCTTTTGCCGTGTGGCTGTTTCTTGCCATCGAGCAACTGCCGCTGGCGGCGGAGGAGTCTGTCGACCCGAAACGTGACATGCCCAAGGGGATCATTCTCGGCATCATAACCCTGATGATCTCTGCCTTCATGATCGTGCTGCTCAATCCTTCGCTGCCGGGTGTTGGCGCTTTCCATCTGGGATCCGCGCTTGAGCCGCTGCTCGACGGGTTCAAGGCGATTTATGGCGATAGCGGTGTCGTCATCCTCGGGCTTGTGGCGCTGACGGGGCTGATCGCCAGCTTCCATACCATCCTCTACGCGCAGGGCCGGCAGATCTATTCGCTTTCGCGTGCCGGTTATTTCCCGACTGCGCTGTCGGTTACTCATCCAGTCTACAAAACCCCTTACGTGGCGATGATGGCCGGTGCTGCCGTTGGTCTCGCAGTCATGTTGGTTATCTGGTTCGCGCTTGGCGCGGAGCAGGGCGGGACGGTGATCGGCGCGGTGCTCCTGAACATGGCCGTTTTCGGAGCGATGTTCTCATACATCATGCAGGCGATCTCCTTCATTATTCTGCGTAAAAAGCTGCCGAATATAGAGCGGCCGTTCCGCTCGCCGCTTGGTATCCCCGGTGCTGCGCTGACAATCGGGATTGCTGTCGTCACGCTGATCTACCAGATCCAGGATCCGAATTTCTTCAAGGGCGTGGTCTGGGTCGTAGTGTGGTTCGCAGTGGCGATCGCCTATTTCGCCATTGTCGGTCGCCATCGGCTGATTCTTTCCCCGGAGGAAGAGTTTGCCATGGGGCACAAGGAGGCGGCGTCGCTCGCCTGATCAGGAAGGGTAATAAAACGGGGCGATCGTTGTTTGTTGTCGCCCCGTTGATGCCCGAATGCATCAGTTTACGGTGAAGCGGCCGCGTCAGGCTGCAAATTAACTGCTGATTAACCGTCTTTGGAAAAGATGTAGCTGAGAAGGCCCCATGCTTAGGGGATGCCAGCAGAGCGATGCGGCTCGTCACCTCCAAGGATGGAAAATGCCAGTCATATCTTTCGCCAATGCCAAGGGCGGAGCCGGCAAAACGACCGCAGCACTGCTGCTTGCGACGGAGCTTGCACATCAGGGATTTCGCATCACGATCATAGATGCCGATCCGCAGCGCTGGATCAGCCAGTGGCAGGAGACCTCCGGCAAGGTCCGCAATATCGAGGTGATCTCGGAGGTTACCGTTGCGTCACTCCACTGCCATTTACGGGAAATGGCCTCCGCTACCGACTATTTCATCATCGACCTTGCAGGCGCGCGCGATGCGTTGGTGACAACGGCGCTCGGGCTTTCTGACCATGTGCTTATCCCGGTGCAGGGTTCGGCGATGGATGCCAAGGGAGCTGCGCAAATCCTCGACCTTCTGGCGATGATGAAGGAGAAGGGCAGGCTGGATATTGCGCATTCGGTCGTACTGACACGAGTGACGTCGATGGTTACGACCAAGGCGCTGCTTGCCATCAAAGGCTTGCTGGCGGCCAAGGGTGTGAATGTGCTTGCAACGCCGATCGGCGAGCGGACCGCTTTCAAGGAGTTGTTTGAGAGTGGCGGTACGCTTTACAGCATGGATCCGTCGAAGGTCAGCAATGTCGAAAAGGCGAAGGATAACGTTCGCGCCTATGCATCCGAGGTTTTGCGGTTGATGCCGACCAGAATGACCCGCACTGCCGTCGCCCGGCTGATCGGGCTTGGCCGGGGTGTCGCCTGATACATTTCCATACACTTTAAGATATGGATATGGCCGGCGAAAGCCGGCCATTGTCGTTTGGGACGTTTGTATGCCTTGGTCTGTTTATTCGACGAACTGCACTGTGGTTCCCGGCTTGACCATCTTGGCGAGTTCCGTCGCATCCCAATTGGTGAGGCGCACGCAGCCGTGGCTGTTGGTCTTGCCGATCTTCGACGGTTCCGGCGTGCCGTGAATGCCGTAAGTGGGCTTGGAAAGAGCAATCCAGACCGTACCGACCGGGCCGTTCGGACCCGGCGGGATCTGCAGGATCTGAGTGTTGTTGCCCTGGGTGAAGTTGATCTTCGGATTGTAGGTATATCCCGGATCAAGCGCTATACGCTGCACCGTATGGTCGCCTGATGGCGACGGCGTGTCCGAAGATCCGATAGTTGCCGGATAGGCGGCGATCAGGTTACCGTCGGCACCATAAGCAAAGACCTGCTTGCGCCCCTTGTCGGCGATGATGCGCGTCACCTGACCTGTCTTCGGCTGGCCAGGATTGATGACCTTGACGATCGTGCCGGGGATGGTGAAGTCGGCGTTCGGGTTGAGGGCCTTCAGATACCCTTCGTCCATATGGAACTGTTCAGCCAGCTTTTCCGTAACCGATGTGAATGACATGGCTGGCAGCGCGGCCTTGTGGGCGTAGTCTTCCGGAATGGCGGCAACGTAGGGACCTGCAGCGTCCGATGCGGTAATCGTATAGTCGACGATCGGCAGTCCACCCGAATAGGTGAGGCGCTGCATGATATCCTCGGAATTGTTCGGATCGAGCGTTTCGCCCGTCATTTCCTGCCAGGCTGCAATCGCCTTGTTGACGTTATCGCCAAGGTGGCCGTCGATAACGCCGGGCGAAATGCCTTCGCGGTCGAGAAAGACCTGCAGGGCAGCGATCTCGGCCTGTGGTTTTTTCGTGACGGTGATGACCGGCTTGTTCGGGTGCAGGTTATCTGCCGGTGGCATGCTCTGGTTCGGCTCAAGCGATGCTTCTTCCGAATAGCCCTGATCGACGCCCGGCAGTTCCTGCTGCTCGAGCGGCATGCGGGTGACGGAGCCGCCAATCGAGCCGGTTACCGATCCCGGCTCTTCCGGGCGATATTGACGATAATCCTGGTATCCGCCCTGATTGTCGTAACGCGAGGTATTGGCTCCTGCCTGACGGCGGTTGTCATAACCTCGCGGTGCCGGCGGATACTCCTCATAACGCTGCCGATTGCCACCCTGACGCATTTCCGTGGCGATGATATTGCCGTAACGGTCGAGATAGACCCGCCGGCCTGAGCCGTCGCGACTGAGATACATATCCCGCTGGTTGGGCAAGTAGTCGAGGATCGCGCCATCCGGTGCGACCAGAACGGGTCTATCGGAATATTGCTCGTAACGCGACTGCGCTGCCGCAGGAACGACCGAGATCGCCAGAGCCGCAAGGCTGATGCTGAAAAGGACGGAGCGCTTCACGTTCTCACCGATTATACTGTTGCACATTCATGTAATCGGGAATGTGGGTGCTTGGTTCCCGTTTGCTATGTGCATTGACTGACAAGCTAATTTTGACGCTTGTATGGAAAAATCCCAGTTTGCAATAAATGAATCATTAAATTCCGCTCACCTTAGGTAAACGCGTTGTGAGCATCAGGAGGAAATGTGGATGAAAATCTTTACGGCGGCCCTTGGACCGAAGCTCGAGCTCGATGAGAGCTCCGTTCTGGATATCGGAAAGTGCTTTGTTCACGACACTGATATCGCTCCCGGCCGCGCGATCCCCGATGACGGTGATTCGCGTATCGACCATTCGCTGGAAGGTTTTCTGTTCACATGCGGGCCGGACCATATCCGTCATCCGGAAGTGATCGCCGGAGCCGCTGATGGCCATAAATATCCGCTGCATGGTTCCTATTCTTCCCACCCGGCCGAGATTCTGTTCTGGGATATGCAGGGGGAGGAGGCCGAGTGTCGGGCGCGTGTGCCGGTTCAGACGGCAGATGGCGGCGAGGCGCTGCTCGAACGTCATTGGAGGATCGATGGCGCAACCGGCGAGGTCTGCCTGCAGGACAAGGTTACCAATACCGGAACCAGGCCGATGGCGCGGGTGCATATGTACCACATGAATATCGGCGCATGGCTGTTCGATGATGGCGTGCACCTGACCGGCGCCATGCTGGATGGTGGCCAGCTGCGCTGGGATTTCGGACCTGAGCCGGGCAGTGTGTTCTGCGTGCTGGCAGGCCGTGAGGGCGAGGAGTGGGCGGAAGTGGCGCTTGGCCCGATCGCGTCGCTCGGGGGGGCGACATTGAAGGTGCGCTTCAAGACCGATGGCCTGCCTTATCTGCAGGTGTGGAGAAACCAGAAGGCGCCGGCGCATGTGCTTGGAATTGAACCGGTATCGCATCGCCTGGCTGGCCGTGAGGAATTGGCCAAGACAGGCGAATTGCAATGGCTCCAACCCGGCGAGAGCGCAGACTATGCGCTTCGCTTTGCCTTCGTCTGAGATGCGGTCATCTGCCGTTGACGCTCGTCAAGCCACCGCGTAATGCTGGCGCCACAAAAAATGGAGGTTGCCCATGGATATCCGCCAGATCAATGACGAGTATTCCGTTTCCGGTCAGATCACCGTTGAGGAACTGGACGAGGTCAAGGCGCTCGGCTTCAAGTCTATCGTCTGCAATCGTCCCGACGAGGAAGAGCCCGGTCAGCCGCACTATGCCGAAATCGAAGCACGCGCGAAGGAACTCGGCCTCGAAATCCGTCACATTCCGGTCGGCCGCATGGGCCTGACGCCGGAGGGCGTGACCGAGATGGCCGATGCGCTGGAAGATTTCCAAAAGCCGATGCTCGGCTTCTGCCGGTCCGGCGCACGCTCGACCGCCATCTACGAACAGGCCCAGCGTTTCAAGGGCTAGCCCGTTTTTCGCGCACGGCGTGAGTTTCTCGCCGTGCTTTTTCCAAGCTCAGCATTCAGGAGCATTCCCATGAGCATCAAGCGCATCGAGCCCGGCGCCCGCATGAGCGGCGCGGTCGTACACGGCAACACCGTCTATCTCGCCGGCCAGGTTGGCGAAGGCGAAACCGTTACCGACCAGTGCAAGGACGCTCTCGCTGAAGTCGATCGCCTCTTGGCAGCTGCCGGCTCCGACAAGTCGAAGGTACTGCAGA
This sequence comes from Aliirhizobium wenxiniae, assembly GCF_014201355.1. Lineage (GTDB taxonomy): Bacteria > Pseudomonadota > Alphaproteobacteria > Rhizobiales > Rhizobiaceae > Neorhizobium > Neorhizobium wenxiniae. The sequence continues at coordinate 717,376 of NZ_JACHEG010000001.1, read as the reverse complement.
CGATCATCTATCTCTCCGACATGTCGACCTTCGGTGAAATGAACGCCGTCTGGGAAGCCTGGATCGATCCGGCCAACCCGCCGGCCCGCGCCACGAGCGAAGCTGCTCTGGCTGCTCCGAAGTACAAGGTCGAGTTCATCGTAACCGCCGCAATCTGATTTAGAGCGCCACGGATGCTGAAAGCACGCCTGCTTACGATTTGCTTCGCCGGTAGCCTGCTGGCATCCGTGGCGCACTCTCAAACCTTGCCTTCCGTACCCACGGGTTCGGAACTGGACGTTGCCGCACAGGCCATGATCTATGCGCGGGCTTGCGACATTCGCTACAAGCGGCCGTCAATGGTATGGGATTCGAAATTGCTGTATCTGAAGTATGCGCGCAGCACCGTCTCCGATCCGCAGGCGGAAACGGAGAAGGCTTTCAAGTCTGCCCAGCGGACTTCAACGCGGGCCTATGCATTGTCTGACAAGCAGATCACTGTCGAATTTTGTGCGCGGTTGTCCGCTGTATTCAAGCGCGAACTCGGGCTTTGATTTCCGACCCTGAGGGGCGAACATATTCTCTATGCTGCCGTTGATGTAAAAAAGGGGCCGGAAAATCCAGCCCCTTTTTGTGTATCTGCTGATCACGCTTCGCCCGGCGTCATGCCGAAAAGATAAAAGGCTGCGAGAGCGATTGCGATGAGGAAGATGACGGCCACAAAGGTCGACATGCCTCCCAGTGCTTTTCGTTTCGTTTCATTTGCCATGCCACATCAACGACATGAACAGACTTTGGTTCCTGATTTTCTGAGCAAATGCTCAAATCTGGGCCTTAGGCTTTGTTGCGGATCTGGGTCAGTGTTTTCGCCGGCGTGATTGCTTCCGGATCAAGCCGGACCTCGATGATTGCCGGCTTGCCGCTTTCGCGGGCCCGCAGATAGGCCGGTCCGAAATCCTCGGTCTTTTCCACCAGTTCACCGTGGCCGCCGAAGGCCTTGGCGTAGGCGACGAAATCCGGATTGACGAGATCGGTGGCGCTGACGCGGCCCGGATATTCACGTTCCTGATGCATGCGGATCGTGCCGTAGATGCCGTTATTGACCAGCACGGTGATGATCGGCAGCCCATATCGCACAGCGGTGATGAATTCCTGGCCATGCATCATGAAGCAGCCATCGCCGGCAAAGCAGACGACTTCGCGATCGGGAAACAGCTGTTTGGCGGCGACCGCTGCCGGCAGCCCATAACCCATGGAGCCGGATGTCGGAGCAGACTGGGTGTTGTATTTCTGGAAGCGATGGAAGCGGTGCAGCCAGGTGGCATAATTGCCGGCACCGTTGGTGAAGATCGCATCGTCAGGCACGTTTTCTTCGATCCAAGACATGATCGGTCCCATATGGACCTCACCGGGACCGGTTTCGGGCGGCGTCGACCATTTGAGATAGGCGTCGTGCATCGCCGACTTGCGCTCGGCCCAAAGCGGCAGGGCCGGCGGCTCCAGATCTTTTATCGCCGAGACGAATTCGGCCGGAGCGGCGCAGATGGCAAGGTCCGGGCGATACATGCGGCCGATCTCTTCCGGATCAGGGAAAACATGGACGAGTTTTTGGCTCGGGTAGGGGATGTCGATCAGCGTGTAGCTCGATGAGGGCATTTCCGACATGCGGCTGCCGATCAGGATCATGAGGTCGCTGTCCTTGATCTCCTTTGCCAGGGCCGGGTTGATGCCGATGCCGACATCGCCCGCATAGGAAGGGTGAAGGTGGTCGAACAGCATCTGGCGGCGGAAGGAGCAGCCGACCGGGAGTTTGAAGCGGCTGGCGAATTCCTGGAAATCTGCCACCGCCTGCTCATCCCAGCGGGTGCCGCCGAGAATGACCATCGGGCGCTGGGATGATTTCAGCAGTTTCTCGAACTCGGCGATCTGCTGCTTTCCGGGATGACTTTCGACGCGTGTATAGGCGCGAGCCTGGGGTGCTTCGACTTCTTCCACCAGCATGTCTTCCGGCAGCGTCAGGACGACCGGCCCGGGCCGACCGGATGTTGCTACAGAAAAAGCACGGGTGACGAATTCCGGAATACGGCGGGCATCGTCGATCTCGCCGACCCATTTGGCGAATTCGATGAAGGCGCGGCGGTATTCGACTTCCTGGAAGGCCTCGCGCTCCTTCATGTCGCGGCCGATCTGGCCGACGAAGAGGATCATCGGGATCGAATCCTGCATGGCGACATGAAGGCCGGCGGATGCGTTGGTGGCGCCGGGGCCTCTCGTCACCATGCAGATGCCGGGTTCGCCGGAAAGCCTGCCCCAGCTGTCGGCCATCATCGCGGCGCCACCCTCCTGGCGGCAGACGAGCACATCTATACCGCTCTCATAAAGCGCATCGAGCACAGCGAGGTAACTTTCGCCTGGCACACAGGAAACCCGTTTGACGCCGTTCGCCTTCAGCGCCTCGACGATCAGCTGGCCGCCGGTCCTTTTGATGGCTTCCCCGGTTCTTTCCATTGATTGCTTTCCTCCTCGATTGCATTCAGTTCTGCCAGAATTTCATCCGTATGCTCGCCAACCTTGGGGCTCGGACGGTGATAGGCGAGCGGTGTCTCGGACAGCACGATCGGGCTCCTCACGCCCGGAATGATCGTGCCATCGGCCGCTTCAAGATCGATACGCAGACCGCGTGCCTTGACCTGCGGGTCTTCGAACATTTCTCCGATCGAATTGATCGGGCCGACCGGTACGGCATTCTCGCCGCAGGCGGCCAGAAGATCGGCCTTGGTCCATTTCATCGTCTCGGCGGTCAGCAGGCTGCGAACCTCGATGCGGTGGGCAACGCGCGCCTTGTTGGTTGCGTAGCGTTCATCGTCGGCCACGTGCTCAATACCCAGAATGCGGCAGAAGCGACGGAACTGGCCGTCATTGCCGACGGCGAGGATGATGTGGCCGTCATGGACGGGGATGACCTCGTAGGGCGATATGTTCGGATGAGCGTTGCCGAGTTTCACGGGTGAGATGCCGGAAATCAGGTAGTTCATGTTCTGGTTGGCGAGAACCGAGGACATGACATCTAGCAGGGCCATATCGACCTGCTGGCCTTCGCCGGTTCTCATCGCATGGATCAGGGCGCCCTGAATGGCGGTGACCGCGTAGATGCCGGTGAAAATGTCGGCAATCGCGACGCCCGCCTTCATCGGTTGACCCTCAGGCTCGCCGGTGATCGACATGAAACCGGACATGCCCTGGACGATGTAATCATAGCCGGCGAGGCTGGCATAAGGGCCGTCCTGACCGAAGCCGGTGATCGAGCAATAGACCAGTTTCGGATTGACCTTCTTCAGGCTCTCGTAATCGAGGCCGTATTTCTTCAATCCACCGAGCTTGAAGTTTTCGATCAGGACGTCGGATTGGGCGGCGAGGCGGCGAACGATCGCCTGTCCTTCCTCCGTTTTCAGATCGACGGCGATCGAGCGCTTGCCGCGATTGGTGGAGTGGTAATAGGCGGCGGACAGGTTTTCGCCATCGGCGCCTTCGACGAAGGGAGGCCCCCAGGCGCGGGTATCGTCGCCCCCTTCCGGGTTTTCTACCTTGATGACGTCTGCCCCCATATCCGCAAGCATCTGGCCTGCCCAGGGGCCGGCAAGGACGCGGGCGAGTTCAAGGACGCGAATGCCGGCAAGCGGCGGCTTCTTGGAGGCGATGTCCATGGTCAGGGGGCTACCGATGTCGTTTCGCTTGTGGTGACGGGTTTGATCGAGGCGACGCGGCGTTCGCGCCAGATGATGTAGAGGCCGGAGCTGATGATGATCGAGATGCCGAGCCATTTGATCGGATCCGGAAAATCACCGAAGACCAGCCAGCCGAACAGCGTGGCCGAAACGATCTCGAAATACTGGATCGGCGCGAGCACGGAGGCGGGGGCGGCCCGGTAGGCGTAAACACTCAACAGACCTGAAAGAGCGGCGAAAACGCCAACGCCAGCCATCCACATGAAGGTGGTGATGTCGGGTAGCGAGGGGGCAAGGAAACCGACTTCCGCAGCGTCTCCGACGAAAAGCAGCACCGCGCAGATGGGAATGCCCCAGAGCGCCATCTGGAACTGCATCGCAAAGGGCTCCTCCCGATGCGCCAATGCACGCGTCATCATGGCAAAGATGGCGACGCAGAAGGCTGTGACGACCGGCAGGAGTGCGACATAACCAATCTCCTGAAAGCTCGGGCGAATGACGATCATTGCACCGATAAAGCCCACGGCGCAGGCGGTGTAACGGCGCCAGCCCACGGTTTCTTTCAGGAATATGCTCGACAGAATGGTGAGAATGATCGGCTCGACAAAGAAAATCGCGATCGCGTCTGCGACCGGCATGACTGCCAGGGTGGCGACGAAGCAGACCATGGATATGGTGATCACGCCGGCCCGGATCGCGTGATAGAAGCTCATGCGCCAGGAAAAGGAGCGCCACGAGCCTGCCCAGAGCACGAACGGCAGCATACACAGCCCCTGAAAGACAAAGCGGGCTGCGGTGATCATCGTCGGCGACGCGCTGGTCGTCGCAAGCTTGGAGAATACGTCGATCAACGGCGCGACCAACATGGCCAAGATCATCAAGCCAAGGCCGGTGGTGACGCTGGCGGTGTGCGCTATTGGGCGTGACATGGCAGGTGATGCACTCATGATTTCGATATACTTGACTGCGACATTCTGCGCACATGAAGAAAAGTCATGAACTCATTCCGCAGCTGTTCTGATTGGCTGGATTATACGCGTAGCCCATTCGGCAAATTCGGCCGTGGCTTCAGTGCGCATCGTGTCGTTGAGAGTTTCGTGGCGGGCATTGGGCCAGAAGCGCGTCATGACATTGTTGAAGCCATGTTTGCGCAAATGGCCTGAAAGCCAAAGGATGGCTCGGGCCTTATCCGTGGCCGGATCTTCCCCGCCACCCAGCAGATGGATGGGTAAATCCTTTGGCAGCCGATCGACGAGTTTCGGGGCGCGAAAGGTCATCTCGAAAAGGTCGAGCCAGAGCGAGACGCTGGCGTCGAAACCGCACAAGGGATCGGCGATGTAGGCATCGACTTCTGCGGGGTCGTGGCTCAGCCAGTCGAAGGCCGTTCGGTGGCCGGGGATGCTGTCACCCCATGCGCCGAAGGTGAGGCGCGGCAGCATGCCGCTCGGCGTGTCGGACCCTTTCAGCGCGCGTTCTGCCAGAAGCAGCCCTTGAGCCGCGCGGCCGGCCAGGCCCGGATTGAAATTGGAATTCCAGACGGCGACACCGGCGAAATCCCGGGGATGATCGACCGCCGCATTGAGCGCGATCAGGCCGCCCATGGAGTGGCCGAACAGGATGACCGGCAGTCCGGGGTGATCGGCGAGGGCTCTGGCGTGGACGGCCATCACATCATCGATGACGAGCCGCATGCCGCCCTTCACCGCGAATCGGCCGATCGGTGCGCCCGGCGCAACCGTTTCGCCATGACCGCGATGATCCCAGACGTAGACGTGAAAACCTTTCCGTGCCATCGCCTCGGCAAAGGTGCGGTAGCGCTTCGAATGCTCCGCCAGACCATGGGAGATCAGCAGGATACCCTTCACCTCACCCTGAGCCATTGCATGGCGATAGGCGATCGCGGCACCCGTCGGGCTGGGGAAAGTCCGCATTTCCCACCCAAAATCCAAGCTCATTTCAAAACCTCTCCCGCTCTTCGCATTGCCCCGAGGCGCGTCTTCGCCTACATAGCGGCAAAACCTCTTTCCCCCGGAGCTTAATTATCGATGGCACGTCAGTTCATCTATCACATGTCGGGACTGAACAAGTCCTATGGCGCCAAGAAGATCCTCGAGAACGTCAACCTGTCGTTCTACCCCGACGCCAAGATCGGTATTCTCGGCCCGAACGGTGCCGGTAAGTCGACCGTCCTGCGCATCATCGCCGGTCAGGACAAGGAATATACCGGTGAAGCCTGGCTCGCCGAAGGTGCGACGGTCGGTTACCTGGAACAGGAGCCGAAGCTCGATCCGAACAAGAACGCGTTCGAAAACGTGATGGAAGGCGTAGCCGACAAGCAGGCCGTGCTCGACCGTTACAACGAACTGATGATGAACTATTCCGACGAGACGGCGGAAGAAGGCGCAAAGCTTCAGGACATCATCGACAGCCAGAACCTCTGGGACCTCGAACAGCAGGTCGAGATGGCGATGGAAGCGCTGCGCTGCCCGCCGAAGGACGCAGCCGTCGACAACCTGTCGGGTGGTGAACGTCGCCGTATCGCGCTCTGCCGCCTGCTGCTGTCGCAGCCGGACCTGCTGCTGCTCGACGAACCGACCAACCATCTCGATGCCGAAACGATCGCCTGGCTTGAAAAGCATCTGCGCGATTATCCGGGCGCCGTGATGATGATTACCCACGACCGCTACTTCCTCGACAACGTCACCGGCTGGATCCTCGAGCTCGACCGTGGCCGCGGCATCCCGTACGAAGGCAACTATTCCGCCTACCTGACCGCCAAGGCCAAGCGCATGCAGCAGGAAGCCCGCGAAGAGGCCGGTCGCCAGAAGGCGCTGTCGCGCGAACAGGAATGGATCGCATCCAGCCCGAAGGCTCGTCAGGCCAAGTCGAAGGCTCGTATCAAGTCTTACGAACAGCTGGTCGATGCGGCTGAAAACATCCGGCCGAGCGATGCGCAGATTATCATTCCGGTCTCCGAGCGCCTCGGTAACGTGGTCATCGAGCTGGAAGGCATCAAGAAGGGCTTTGACGGCCGCACGCTGATCAACGACCTTTCCCTGAAGCTGCCGCCGGGTGGTATCGTCGGCATTATCGGTCCGAACGGCGCCGGCAAGTCGACGCTGTTCAAGATGATCACCGGCCAGGAAACCCCGGACGAGGGATCCATCCGTGTGGGTGAAACCGTCCACCTCGGTTATGTCGACCAGAGCCGCGATGCGCTCGATGGCGGCAAGACCGTTTGGGAAGAAATTTCTGGCGGTGCGGAAGTCATCAAGCTCGGCAAGTTCGACATGAACTCCCGCGCTTATTGCGGCGCCTTCAACTTCAAGGGTGGCGACCAGCAGCAGAAGGTCGGCAATCTTTCGGGTGGTCAGCGTAACCGCGTTCACCTTGCCAAGATGCTGAAGGCAGGCGGCAACGTTCTCCTGCTCGACGAACCGACCAACGACCTCGATACGGAAACGCTCGGCGCTCTTGAAAGCGCGCTTGAAGCCTTTGCCGGCTGCGCCATCATCATCAGCCACGATCGCATGTTCCTCGACCGTCTGGCCACGCATATCCTCGCCTTCGAAGGTGACGGTCATGTCGAGTGGTTCGAAGGTAACTTCGAAGACTACGAACAGGACAAGGTTCGTCGACTTGGTCCGGATGCGCTGAACCCGGGCAGCCAGGCCTACAAGCGCCTGACGCGCTAAGGCGCTTCAATCATTTCTGTGAATTGAAAGGGCGGCTTTGCCGCCCTTTTTGCAAACATCAGACGGCGACTTGCATCCTCTATGTATTCGATATAAAGATATCTTTATATCTTGATTGCTGGGAAGCGTGTATGTCGTTAGCACTCGATACATTGGTTGATGTTCTGAAGACTGTCGGGGAGCCGACACGCTTCCGGCTGCTTGCCTTGTTGGCAAAAGGCGACCTGACGGTAACCGACCTGACCGAGATACTCGGGCAGTCACAACCGCGTATCTCCCGTCACCTGAAGCTTCTCAACGAAGATGCGCTGATCGACCGCTACCAGGAAGGGGCTTGGGCCTATTTCCGCCTGACGCAGGACGGTCCGGCTGCCGCTCTGGTCAAGACATTGCTTGCCGCCTCGGCAAATGAAGACCCCGTTCTGGTTCGCGACGGCGAGCGGCTTTCCGCAGTCAAGCATCAACGCGCTGAACGCGCCCAGGCCTATTTCAGTCGCAATGCTTCCGAATGGGATGAGCTTCGCCGTCTCCACGCAAGCGATTCTGCTGTCGAGCAGGCGCTTTTGCGGCTGATCGGTCCTTCACCGATCGACTCGCTGCTTGATCTAGGCACGGGCACAGGCTGGATACTAAAGCTGCTTGCTCCGCATTACCGTCGTGCGATCGGCGTCGATGCAAGCCGCGATATGTTGGCCGTTGCAAGAGCCAATCTCGACAAGGCGGGCATCCTGAAAGCGTCCGTGCGTCATGCGGATATCTTAAACCTCTCGCTCGACGGGCAGGATTTCGATCTCGTCACAATTCATCAGGTGCTGCATTTCCTTGACCAGCCGGAACTTGCGATCGCCGAGGCAGCCCGTATCCTGCGGCCGGGCGGCAGACTGCTGATCGTCGACCTTGCGCCGCACAAGCTTGAACATTTGCGCGAAGAGCATGCCCATGTCCGACTTGGTTTCTCTCACGAGGCCATCGGCGACTGGCTGGAAAAGATCGGGCTCGATATCGAAAAAGCGATCGATATTGCGCCGGAACAAGATGACGGTCTCACTGTCACGATATGGCTGGCAAAGGATCGCCGTCTGCTGATGGCCGATGCCGAACCGGCGGAAGCAATTTCGGTATTTTAGGAAGAATATGATGAACGAGACCACGACACGCCCGCGATTCGATATTTCTTTCGAATTCTTCCCGCCGAAATCCGAGGAGATGGAGGCGCAGTTGTTTGAGACCGTCGACCGTCTGGCGCTCTTTCAGCCGGAATTCGTCACCGTGACCTACGGGGCAGGTGGGTCGACAAAGGAGCCGACGCTCTCGGCCGTCACCGGGATCATCGACAAGACCAGCCTGCCGACAGCGGCGCACCTGACCTGTGTTGATGCTTCCAAGGATGAAGTGCGCGCTGTGGTCGAGGAATATCGCGCAGCAGGCGTGCGCAGGATCGTTGCGCTCAGAGGGGATCCGACTGCCGGAATCGGTACGACCTATCTGCCGCATGGAGAAGGTTTCCAGCGGACGGCAGATCTGGTGCAGGCGTTGGCGGAATACGGCGATTTCGATATCTCCGTTTCAGCCTATCCGGAAAAACATCCCGAAAGCCGCAATATGGCGGCCGATATCTCGGTCTTGAAGCAGAAGGCTGATGCCGGCGCGCACCGTGCGCTCACCCAATTCTTCTTCGATAATGACGTCTTCTTCCGCTACATGGATGAGGTCGCTGCGGCCGGTGTGAGCATTCCGGTCATTCCCGGCATCATGCCGATCCAGAACCTGACGCAGCTCAAGCGCTTTTCAAAACGCTGCGGCGCGACCATTCCAGGTTTTCTCGATGATCGGTTCGAAGGGCTGGACGACAAGCCGGATGATCGGGCCAAGGTCGCAGCCGAAGTTTCTGCGGAGCAGATCGAAGAACTCGGCCGCAACGGTTTCAACCATATTCATCTATACACGATGAACCGTTCGCCGCTCGTTTCCGCCGTGCTGGACAATATCGGCTACAAGCCGGGAATGCGTAAGGCTGCGGCCTGAAGCTTGGACTGGAATAAATGAAAGGCGCATGTTCCGGGGAACATGCGCCTTTCGAAATTCAGGTCCATATCAAACGTTCATGGATGCAAGATACGACCGGTAGTCTTTTGGCCTAGATGAAGAGCATCGAGGCTATGAATGCAAATGCAGCACCGACTACCAGGAGATTGAGGGGGTATGTACGTCCCATGTCTGCCTCCTTGCGTTGACGGTCCGATTTTATGTCGGTTCTGTGTCAAATGGAAAGCGGAATTTTGTGCTGCAACGCAGTGATGAAGCCGCGTTAGGATTTTGTTTTTGATATATCTGATTGATTTTATTTGAAATAATCGAAATTAACGAAGCTTTCCCATGCGTTAAATTCATCTATTTGTCTGTTAATGAGCGTTATTTTCCGTGAGTGAAAAGGCTCTTTCGCACTGCTTCAAACAGTCTTTTTGCGCATGCGAAGGATTCGTCCGTCGAGCAGAACGAGGCCGAAACCGATGACGGCCATGCCAGCAAGGTCGGTCATTGCGAGGCGTTCTCCGAGGAAGAGAGCTCCCAGCAGGATAGCGCTCGGCGGCACGAGAAGGGTGACAAGCGAGGTGTTGGTTGCCCCCGCGATCGAGAGGATCCTGAAGTAGATCAGGTAGCCGAGTGCGGTCGACAGAAGGGCCAGGGCGATGATGGCCGCGATTGCGTGCGTGGAGGGTGTCGCCAGCGTCCAGGGCTGGTCGGCAATCAGCGAGACCGGCAGCATGATGAGGCTGGAGGCGGTCAACTGGCCTGCGGCCGTCACCGGGGCTGGAATGCCGCGAAAACGCTTGCCGTAGGTTCCGGCCACGCCATAGGAGATCGCCGCCATGACCGGAAGGATGAGCGCCCAGAGCGGGGCGGCGCTGGCTGTCATCGCACTCGGACCGATGAGGATGCAGGTGCCGGCAAGGCCTGCCGCGCAGCCCGCAAGTTTTGCGCCTGTCAGCTTTTCGTCCGCAGTCCACTGGTTGGCGATGATCACCGTCCAGATCGGCGTGGTGGCGTTGAGAATGGAGGCAAGGCCCGCGCCGATCTCGGTCTGACCGAAGAAGATCAGCGTGTGGGGCAGGGCGTTGTTGATAAAGCCGAGGATCAGGAACGAGCGCCAGTGTTCCTTCAGGATCGAATAGGTGCCGAAGCGGCCGCGCAGATAGATGTGAAGCGCAAGAGCTGCAATGCCGAGGCGCAGCAGAACCAGCGTGAAGGGCGGGACTTCGTGGACGGCGATGCGGGCGAAGAAAAAGGAGCCGCCCCACAGAAGACCGAGAAGGAAGAGCAAGGCCCAGGCAAGTGGTGTCAATCGAGGTGTCGCTGATGTCATCCGGATGCTCTTCGTGCTGGCTCAAGAGGCAGAAGATAAAACGGGCGGCGATCAGATCGCCACCCGTTTTGTGTCATGGGGTCAATTTCCGAGCTTACAGCGCCTGAAGCAGCGCCTGTGTCGGCCAGCCATCGGCAGGCATGCCGAGACGCGCCTGCTCCTTCTGGACCGCCTGGCGGGTGCCTGAGCCTAGAATGCCGTCGATCTTGCCGACATCGTGGCCGTGAGCATCGAGTTTGGTCTGCAGCTGCTTCATCGCCTCTACGTCAAGACCCTGTTCCGGGGTGGTCTTCTGGTAGGGCGGTGCACCGGTAAGGCGGGTGGCGAAATAGGCAGCAGAGGTCGTATAGATGAACGACTGGTTCCACTGCAGATAAATGCCGAAGTTCGGATAGGTCAGGAAGGCCGGTCCCTTGCGTCCCTGCGGCAGGATGAGAGCTGCCGGCAGGTTGCCGAATTTCGTGTCGCCATCCCGCGGGGTAACCCCGTAGGAGAACCATTCGCTGGCCGGGATTTCGTTGCCGAGGCCAGATTTCTCGAAGGGGAGATTTTCCGGCAGCGTGACTTCCTGGATCCAGGGTTCGCCCTTCTTCCATCCCATGCTCTGGATGAATTTCGCGGCTGTCAGAACCGCATCCGGTGCGCTGCCCTTGACGTCGATATGGCCGCTGTTATCGCCATCGACACCTTGAGCGATGATATCCTCCGGAAGCATCTGGACCTGGCCGATCTCGCCAGCCCATGCGCCGGTATTGGTCGACGGGTTGAGGTCGCCATGCTGCACCATCTCGATCAGGGCGATCAGCTGCGGACGGAAGAGTTCCGGGCGGCGGCAGTCGTGCGAGAGGGTGACCAGCGCATTGCGGGTGTTGAAATCGCCCTGAACAGCGCCGAAATCGGTTTCCATCGCCCAGAATGCGGTGATTACGCCTGCGGGTACGCCGAACTCGTTTTCCGCACGAGAGAAAACATCGGCAAGCTGCTTGAGCTTCTGGCGGCCGATATCGAGGCGGGCCTGGCTGACCGTGCGCTGCGAGAATTCGAGAAAAGTCTGGCGGAAGACGCCCTGGGCGCGGTCGCGGCTGAGAACCTTCTGGTCGATCTGCGCGCCAGCGAGGGCTTCGTCCACCGCCGAGGCTGGAATACCCTTGGAGACTGCTTCCTGCTTCACACCGGCCAAAAACGCGGTCAGGTCGCCGCCGCAGGCGGGGCCGGGACCGGTTGTCGTGGAAGGCGTCTGGGCGAATGCGGGGACTGCGAGCCCTCCGGCGATAAGGGCTGCAAGGGCAAAGCTGCGGCTGTCGAGAAATGACATAGGGCGATCCTGGCGATCTGTGACGTGTCTGGGGATGATCAATGTAGAAATATGTGCCGCACGTACCCTTGAGTGCGGCGGCAGCCGGCTATTTAGCGCAGTCGCATTCACATTGCCAGTGATAGGTATGGGGACAGCGCTACGATCTCATCGGGCTGACAGTCAGTCGTTGGCAGCGGCGACCCAGGCGCTCCAGTTTCTGGTGCTGCCGGAAAAGACGTTGATGTCTGTTTCGCCCTTTATGCCCGGCACTACGCCGGTGGCGGTATATTGCCAAAAGGCCCATTTGCGGCCGGTATAGATTTCGCTTGGATGCGCTGCCACCGAGCGGACCCAGAAATGATAGTCATTGAACGCGCCGACGAGGTTGTCGCGGTGGAAATCGACCGAGGTGTAGATGATCGGCTTGCGGCCGTAGTGGGCTTCGATACGGGCCATGAAACGCCGCATCACGTCACGCACCGTTGCCGCATCGGGCCTCAGCTTGCAGGTCGGTGAGGCGGGGTTCCATTCCATGTCCAGAACCGGCGGAAGCATGTTGGCTTCCTTCGGCACATTGGCAATGAACCAGTCGGCCTGATCCTCCGGCGTCGAGCAGAAATAGTAGAAATGATAGGCGGAATGCGGAATGCCGGCGCGCGCTGCCCCCTGCCAATGAGTCCGGAATGCCGGATCGATACGGTCCTTGCCTTCCGTTCCCTTGATGAAGACGAAGGCGACGTCGGACTTTCTGACCGTCTGCCAATCGATGTCGGTGCCGTTCCATTTCGACAGGTCGATGCCGTGCACTTCATGCCGACCGGGATGGTTGCGGCCGAAATTCTGCGGATCATTGTCCTTGAACTTCGTGCCGCTGATCGAGGCCGTGTCCATGAGGTCGCTGGTGGACGTGCAGGAGCTCGCCATTGCGGCGGTCAGAAGAAGGGCGAGAAGCGTGCGCGGCATAATGGATCCGGTCTGAGCTGCAAGGATGCCGCTATCGACCGGAATCAGGCCGCACGGCATTCGAACTTTCCGTTTACCATAGTGCCGTCGAGATTGGGTAAGGTGAAATGATCCGTCGGATAACGAGTGCGTCAGCCTCGCTTGCGGATCACCGCGTGCCAGGCATAACCGCGCCCGATATCCTCGAAGGTCATATCTGCATTGGCTCCGTCGAGCCTTGCCTGCAGCACTTCGCGAAGATTGGCCCGCGGGGTGACGTGAAAACGGCGCAGCCAGGCTTGAAGCATGCCGCGGAACCAGCGGGGAAGCCGTTCCTGCTGGCCGAAATCGACGATATGCAGTGAGCCTTTCGGATTGAGGCCAGCCAGCGCGGCCGTGATCGCATCCTCCCAGGCCGGGATCATCGAAACGGCGTAGGAGATCATTATGCGGTCGAAACCGCTCACGCCGAAATCCTCCGGACGGAAGGTCGTGGCGTCGGCGACGATCAAGGTCGGCTGCTGTGTGCCGCCGGCCAGATTGTTACGCGCCGTCTGCAGCATCTCGGCAGAGATATCGAGGCCGTAGAGCCTTGCCGTCGGATAATGGCGGCGGGTCAGGACCAGATTGCGGCCGGTGCCGCAGCCGACTTCCAAAATGCTTGTGCTGTCGGTCGCGTTCAGGCCTGCAATCGCCCTGTCGCGGCCGAAGAGGTAATATTTCCGCGTCAGGTCGTAGATATGCCGCTGGTAGCGGTACATCCTGTCCATATGGGCGGCGTGAGTTTCCGTCGTTGCGCCGGCGCTCACTGGCCGGCCTTCACGTAAATGTGGAAGCCACCGTAGATGGCAGAGCGATCCTGCAGGTTCAGTTCGGCGGAACGCTCTGCGAGATAGGTCCATTCCTGCCGAAGCGTATCGGCGATGCGGCCTTCTATGACGCTCTTTTCGGCGGCGGTACGGAAGATGACCCGCGCGCCGGGCGCGGCAGTGCGATTGATTTCGCTCCAGAGCGCGTTGAGCTGATCGTCGGTCATCCAGTCCTGGGCATCGAGCAACACGAAACGATCGACCGAGCCGGCCGGCTTGCGTGCCAGAAGGACGGTGACGCTTTCATGATGGACGGTGACGCGATCGGTATTCTGCCGGATTGCCTTGTAGTTTTCCGCACGCAGATAGTCGGGCAGGTTGCCCTCTTCGGGACGCGGATAACGGCGCGCAAAGGCCTGCCAGGCAAAATAGTTGTCGTTCAGCGGGAAGTGGCAGGCGAGCTTTTCCAGCCGCTCGCGCAAGACGGGCGCGATCGAGCCGTTCGGTGCGAGGCTGGCGAGCTCGTCATATTGCTGGGGCGGAATGCCGAGGCCGAAGAGCGAGCTTTTGCGGCTGGTGACGAAGCGGATCAGCGGGCGGTCGAAAAGCGGAGCGATATTGGCGTCGAAGAACTGACGCTGTTCGCGAAGCGAACGTGCCTTGGCAAATTCCTTCAGATCGACGCCATGGAGACGGGCAATGATATGGCCGATGGCGATGAAGCGGCCGAGCAGGCCGGTGCGATAGATGTTCCTGTTGAAGACCTCGACGCGCCGGCGCCCCGCCAGCGAGCGCTTCTGCCAATAGGCGCGCGTCTGTTCGTCGAGGTTGCGGGCTATATGGTCGTCAAACGCCGAACTGTTGGACTTCAGGCCATCCATTCCGAGGTAACGGACGACGTCGGCATGGGCCGGCAGGTGTTTGAAAGCCGCAAGCTTGAGACGGTTGAGAGCGATGTGGTGACGATTGAGGTCGACAACGTCGATGCTCTTCGGCGAGCGTGAGAGGTAAGCCAGCATGTTGCAGCCGCCCGATCCGATGGTGACGATCGAATGTCCTTCCGACAGTTCCATCGCGTCCATGTCGACCGCAGGGTCCTCCCAGATCTGGGGGTATACGAGGCCGGAGAAGAGCAGGCCGAAGAGGCGCTCGGAAAGGCCGTGTGGTGACATGGCCTTGTGCTGGAGGAGGGCGTCCTTGAGCTTGCGGTTGCGCTGCAAGCCACGTTCTTCGACGATATCTGCCATGACCAAATCCTGCCTCATCATGAGTTTCGAGGCGTTTAGCCGCTTCGTGCAACAGCTTCGTGACGCGCATTGTGACTTGCCTCATCGTGAACGAGTTCAGCAACAATGAGCCTTCCCCTCGGTCGCGGATTTTGCTTGCATGCCACCAAAGGAATGGAGGTGCTGGTGCTGAAGAAAATTGTTCGTCGTCTTGCGGTGTTCCTGCTCATCGTGGCGATCGGCATCGGCCTGTGGATCTATTTCATTCCGCCCAATTTGCTGCGCGTGGGCAGCGGCTATGCGGCGAAGATCGTATGCTCCAACGTCTTCATTGCGGGGCGTGATCCTGAAGCGGTCCTGGAGCAGGACGTACAGGCGCCGGGCCACCCGCTTTTGCGGTTGATGCGCGTTGCGGTCGACCGTGAAGGTAAACGCGTCAATGCTGCTCTGCTGGGATCGATTGCTCCGAGTGAGGCAGTTTACCGCGACGGAACGGGATGCACCGTCTGGCAGATTGGGAGTGTTCAGTCGGCTACCAATGCGACGAAGTCCGGTCTGGCGAATGATCCCGAAGTGTTGTGGCCTGAAGGTGATAAAACTGATTCGGATGAATCTCTTGCCTCAATACTTTCAGGCGTAGCTTTAAGCGGACCGGGCATGCGGGCGGTCGTGATCGTGAGACATGGAAACATCGTTGCCGAAACCTATGGCGAAGGTTTTTCGAAGGACACGCCGCTTCTCGGCTGGTCGATGACCAAGACCGTAAATGCCGCGATCATCGGACGGTTGATGATCGAAGGACGTATGTCATTCGACGAGAAGAACCTGTTTCCGGAGTGGAGGGATGATCGGCGGGCGTTGATCCGAATTTCCGATCTCCTGGGCATGGAGAGCGGACTGGCTTTCAACGAGAATTACGGCACAGTCGCCGATGTCACGCGCATGCTGTTTCTTGAGCCGAACATGGCGCGTTTCGTCGAAAGCCTGCCGCTCGAAGACGAGATCGGCTCCCGCTTCACCTATTCATCCGGGACATCAGTGCTACTTTCCAGGATCTGGATGGATCGCATCGGCAATCGTGATGAGGCGCTCGCCTATCCCTCGCGGGCGATCTTCGAGCCGCTGGGCATGACATCGGCGATCATGGAGGCCGATGCGGCGGGCACTTTTGTCGGTAGTTCGTACATGTATGCGACTGCTCGCGATTGGGCACGATTCGGGCTGTTTCTGGCGCGTGATGGTGTGTGGGCGGGGAGCCGCTTGTTGCCGGAAGGCTTTGTCACACAGATGCATGAGGCCAACAGACGTTCGGGCGGCCGCTATTCGAAAATACAGACGTGGCTACCGAAGCCTGAGGCCGGTCTGCCATCGGATGCATTTGTCATCAGCGGACATGACGGGCAGAATGTCTTTGTCATTCCGTCGCTGGATCTGGTGATCGTGCGGTTGGGCCTGACGCCAAGGTCACTAGGTTACGACGCGAGTGTGCTGGCATCGGAAGTGGTGAAACGGGTAAACGCGGATTAGCCGTTATTTCTGCAGGACGTGGAGCATGTCCTTGCGCTTGGCATCGTAATAATAGCCGCGCGCATAAAGCCGGATGGCGTTGTCGTTCTGGTTATCCGCGACCAGCCAAGCGCCGCGAAGATATTTGATCGCGTATTTGAGGTTGGTTTCGGCATCGAGAAGGCCTTCCGGCGGTCCCTCGTAGCCCATCGACTTGGCCGTCGAATACTTGATCTGCATGAGGCCCCAATAACCGTTCTTGTGATAGGCCTTGGGGTCATATTTGCTTTCGCGGTGCACGACGCGGTGAACCAGCGATTCCGGTACACCATAAAGGCCGGCATAACGGTGGATTAGATTTTTCAAGTTCGAAGGGGCGTCCGCTGCGGTCGTCGGCATAGGTTCGCCGGGTGCCGGGGGAAATTCCAGACGGTTATCGATTGCCGAAACTGCAGCGACTGCCTTCGGCTGCGCTGCGTAAGCAAGCGTAGTCGTCGGCACCTGCGGGCGCGGGATCGGAATGACCGATTGCAGCGCGACCATGTCCGGCGTCAGTTCTGGTTCGTCGAGCGCGATGGCCTGAGCTGCTGCCGGTTGGATCTGTCCCGACTGGACTGCCGGAGCGAGCGGAGGGGAAACAAGGCGGGCACCCTTGGCGGTGCTGTGCGCTACTGGCTGTGCAGAGGCGACGACAACAGGCATAGAGGCGGCAGTCGAGCTCGTTTGCATGGCAACGAACGGCGCCATGGTCGGAGATGCCATGGCTGCGATCTGAACGTTGGCTGCGTCCGACACAGTCGGTACGGGAACCGGGAGACGGCTTGTCTTGACGAGCGTAACGGTGCTGTCAGAATCTGCTTGAGCGATCGCCGAAGATGCATCGGCAGTCTGCTGAATGGATTGGTCCTGCGTCTCGTTCGACGCCACGTTGTTGCTGTGGTCAACGCTGGAACATGCAGCCAATGCGGAAGACATGGCAATAACCACGGCTGCCTTACGGCCCACAAATCGCATCATTGCCATCGGGTCGCTTTCATTAAAAATCGTTGCCCAGAACGTTAACAAGACCAGTGAAACTCGATCTCAATTAACGCATTCGAAAGAGATCGACAAGCCACCAGCCGGTCGCAGATGATCATGCGGCGATGCGCCGATATCCGGCGGTGACCGCACGACGGGCTATGAAACGCGTTCCGGGCTTGTAGGGAGCCTTGCTGCGGGCCTTGGAAACGCGGCGTTTCCGAGTGAAACTGGCGGGAAGTATGGCATGGGCAAGCGCCCCTATCATCGCCGAAACGGCCAGTGCAGAAATCATGTTTATATACTGTTCTTGTGGCGCGCGCGTGGGATCAAAAAACTGGACGGCAATTGCTGCCGTGAGCGCAAAGTAACGCGTGCTCCTGAACGTTGTCAGAACGAAATAACCGAATATGCGCATGGGACGCGTTTCGGGAAGGTTGTCGTTGTCGGCAGTCCCATAGCGGAGCCGAGGATCCTGGTAGGCGTAGAGGACATGCAGCATCAAGTAGGACAGCCCTATCCACGAAAGAGCGCCGATTGCTGCCGGCCAAAGGAAAGTGATCAGAAAAACGCCGGCGACAACCAGAACGCCTCCAAGAACAAGGGATAGAACAAAGGCCGGGATCGTCACGAATGCGCTTGTTCTTCCCCATGACGCGGAGAACGCTGCAGTGAGCGATGCAATGGGATGCGGCATTAGAAGGATGGCAACCGTCGTTGCCGCAAAAGCGAGCCATGTCTCTATGGTCATCATCACCCTCCCGGATGCCACGGCATCCGTCATTTTTCCATCAGGCTGGCTCGAAAGACTGCCCAATGGACTCCATTACATCGCCGAACCATCTTGCCGTCATATCAAAAGGTTTACCACCCTTGATGCGCGGAAATTCGATCGTTCTAAGCTTCCCGTTATGGTCTTCGTCATGTCCCGTCACGCCGGAGACCCTGTTTAATGCACTTTCAACAGCGAGATCGACCATTCCCTGGATCAATCGAAGATCATCGCCGTTTGCAGCTGCAGACCTGGCGAAATAGCCGGACTTCTGCACCAATGACCGTTCCGCATCGATCCGGGCCGCAAACTGCTTCTGGAACCAGCCTCCGACATTGATCGTATCCAGTTTGACGTGACCGAACGCATCACGGGCAACGTTTTCGCCGGCAGCCTCGCGTTCAGCAACGATTGCGTCCAAACAGGCGCCCTCAGAAACAAAGACCGTCGCAAAGCCGCGCTTGTCCATGACCTCCCTCAAGCGAGCAGCTTCTTTTTGCGCATCAAAGGCCATTTCGGGAAGATATACGCCGTCGATGCCCTTCATCTCCTCATTCATGAGGAAGCCTTCGACATAGCTGTTGGAACTGCTTCTCTGTATATAGGCGCGTGCCGTTGCCGCGGTAAGCCAACCGCAATGGCGGCCCATGACCTCATGGATGATGAGGGTGCGCGGCGCCGCCGTCTGTTCGTTCGAAACATTGTCGAAGAATGCGGCGCCAACTTCTGCCGCTGTCCAGGCGCCCAGCGACTGGCGAATGGGAACGATATCGTTGTCGACCGTCTTCGGCAGGCCAACTACGGTGAGGTCGTACCCGTTTGCGGCGAGATATGCTGCGAGATCGGCAGCTACGGTGTTGGTATCATCGCCGCCAATAGTGTGAAGGACGGTGACGCCGTCTTCGGCAAGCTGCTCTGCTGCAACTGCCAAAGGGTTTTGGCCTTCTTTGATCAGGCCTCGCTTCACACAGTCTGCGGCATTTGTCAGTTTGACGCGGCTGTTGCCGATCGGCGAGCCGCCATAACGGTGGAGCAGATACGCATTCTCGCGCATCTCCGCTGTGATTTCGATTCGGTCCGAGAGAAGAACCCCCTGGTATCCGGAGCGATAGGCGATCAGTTCGGCATCCGGAGCGACATCTGTGTAACGTTGAATGAGGCCTCCCACAGCCGATGATAAGCAGGGAGCAAGACCGCCTGCCGTCAACATTGCTACTTTCTCTCTGGCCATCGTTCCTCCGTCGCGTGTAAACGCTTCCCCTGCATTTCTCCGGCGGTATGGATGCGATAGAGGGCAGGCGGTGTAAAGTGCATTTCTTCGCCTGTTCCGTCCCGCGCCTTGTTTTTCGGTGGGTAATAATTCCGTATTTTCAAATGGATGCGTCGATAAAGCCGCGCTGCATCACATATGGCGGAGGTTGGTGCGGAGTGTATGGCTTTGAAAGAGGTTTGATTTCAGGTGCCGTTAAGCAGTCGGCCTGACCTCGGGAACCAGCTCATTGTTCGGATAACATGAACATAGTTTAATCCGGTGGTGAACGCCCGATCCGTTGCATTTTTTGGCATTATCTGGTCATTTAGGCGGATGATATTCGATTTTTCCTGTCTGCAGATTTCCTCGTTGTGGGAGCGACTCGTAAGTGCCATTGGCGATGCCGCCGGGAACGCTTTGGGGCGCGTCGTCGAGGCTATCCGCACGCTTTTCGAAGGTGATCCCGAGACGCGAAGACAGGTTTCGTTCTCTGTGGCGATCATCGCGCTTTCGGCGAAAATGGCAAAGGCCGACGGAATCGTTACAGAAGCGGAAGTAAGGGCGTTCCAGCAGATTTTCGACTTTCCGGACGAGGAGGCCCGTAACGTTGCGCGTCTTTATAATCTCGCGCGGCAGGACGTGGCAGGATACGAGGCCTATGCGTCCAAACTGTCAAATCTTTGCAGCTCGGGTGCTACGGAAAACTGCCCGATGCTTGAAAGCGTAGTCGACGGGCTTTTCCACATCGCCAAGGCGGATGGTCTCGTGCACGAAAAGGAACTGCTGTTCCTTGGCCGTATCGCCGAGATTTTCAGAATAGATGATGAGCATTTCCGTCGCATCATGGCGAGGCATGTGCATCTCGATGGCCGGGATCCATATCTGGTGCTCGGGGTGTCGCCGGAGGATGATTTTGCTGCGATCAGGAAGCAATACCGTCTGCTGGTTTCCGAACATCATCCCGATCGCCTGATCGCGCGCGGTGTGCCAGCCACTCTCCACGCAGCGGCAAATGAGCGGATGGCTGCGCTGAACGCTGCTTACAAGGCGATCGAAAAAGAGCGCCGCGCAGCATGAGTGATTTCGTAGCGGACTATGCGGCAGCATCTGTCCGGCCTTCTCCCAATCACGGGGAGCGGGTTTCCGGGCGCAAACCAGATTCGATCATCCTTCACTATACCGGCATGCCGAATGCAGATCAGGCGCTGGACTGGCTCTGCAACGAGGAAAGTCAGGTCTCCAGCCATTATTTCGTCCATGAGGACGGACGCGTCATCCAGTTTGTTCCGGAGGAACGACGTGCATGGCATGCCGGCAAAAGCGCCTGGGCTGGAGAGGTCGATATCAATTCCTGTTCGATAGGGATCGAGATTGCCAATACCGGGCACCCGGGCGGACTTCCGATGTTTCCTTCTGTGCAGATCGATGCGGTCATTCAATTGTGTCTGGATTGTGGTGAACGATGGTCTATCCGGCCGGAGCGGGTGCTTGGGCACTCCGATGTAGCGCCCATCCGCAAGGTCGATCCGGGTGAGAATTTTCCATGGAATAGTCTCCATGCATCAGGCGTCGGCCATTGGGTCGAGGCAAGCCCGATTGCCGGTGGGCGGTTCTTCCAGCTGGGTGAGGCGGGACAGCCGATCGAGGCCCTTCAATCAATGCTGTCGCTCTACGGTTACGATCTTGAGATAACAGGCAATTTCTGCGACCGCACCAAAGGTGTGCTGGAAGCGTTTCAGCGGCATTTTCGGCCGGCGCTGGTCGATGGAATAGCCGATTTTTCCACGATCGATACGCTGCACAGATTGCTGACATCGTTGCCGAAATATAGCCAGGTAGAGATCTGAAGTTCTACGAGTTGTAAGGTAGTAAAGTCGTCGTTTTGCTGCGTTGCCACAGACTTTCCTTAATAACCGGGTTTAAGCAGTGGCTCGCGCAATCGCCTCGTAGGCGGGGATTGCAGAGAAAAACGAACAGGTTTCGTCAACGGTTGTGTCGTCTTTCCGGCGGTGCTTCCGAAGGATCGGTGTGTGCCGGCCGCGAGCCTTTCAGGTCCATGAGTTGAAGGACCTTACCCGGAGACTGACTTACTTCATGAGAATGCTGGCTATTGCAGCCGCAGCGGGCGTGATTGCGCTTGCTGCGGGTACGGATTTCGTGCGCGCCGAAGATGGCGGGGAGGCGACGAACTCTACGGAAACACAGGTCATCAAGCCCTGGGAAACGCACGAAACCACTGCGCAGGCCAAAACGCCTGAAGATCAGCGTGCGCTTCGCCAGTCACGTTACGAAGGCCTGATCCGTCAATATGCCGATCAATACGGCGTCCCTACCGAGCTGGCGATGGCTGTCGTGCGGATCGAAAGCAATTTCCAGCCGATGGCAAAAGGGAGTGCAGGAGAGATTGGTCTCATGCAGATCAAGCCAGCAACAGCCAAGCTCATGGGTTACAAGGGGCGCGCCTCCGGTCTCTATGATCCTGAAACGAACATCCGCTACGGTATGAAATATCTCGCCGGGGCGAATGAGCTCGGTGATGGGAAACTCTGCCGGACCATCCTCAAATACAATGCCGGCCATGGTGCAAAACGCATGAACCCGGTGTCGCAGCGTTACTGCAACAAGGTCGAGCTGGTGATTGCCTCGATGGATCGGGCAAAGCCGGTAGAGGATGTCTCCTATGCGACGGTAGCACTGGACTACGGTCGGACATTTCCGTTGATGTTCTGATTCCGGAAATCGGCCGAAGTGTTTCGACTATATGTCATTCGGCGAATTCTTTGCTCTGTGCTGTGGTGTTTGCGGATCAAACCGTTTATGGAGCCGGTGCCAGTTGGCCGGGCAGCCGCGCTTTACCAATGTCGAAAGACGGTAGGGTGAGGAAAGTCCGGGCTCCACGGAAACACGGTGCCGGATAACGTCCGGCGGGGGCGACCCTAGGGAAAGTGCCACAGAAAGCAAACCGCCTCGCTATATGCGGGGTAAGGGTGAAAGGGTGGGGTAAGAGCCCACCGCGCCTCTGGTGACAGCGGCGGCAAGGTAAACCCCACCGGGAGCAAGACCGAATAGGGATGATGCGGGGCGCCAAAAGCGCCTACAGCCTGTTTCTGGGCCAGTCATCCGGGTGGGTTGCGTGAGGCGATGTGCAAGCATCGTCCCAGATGAATGGCTGCCACGTTCCGGTGCGTGCATCGGAGCCATACAGAACCCGGCTTACAGGCCAACTGGCGAATCTGACCTGATAATGCGGCGGAGATGTCATGTCTTCTTCTCGCTGGCAGACTCCGGCTGCTCTCGAATCCCTCGAGAAAGTTGAGAATTCTTATTCTTTCAATCGCTTAATCGATGTTTATCAGACGGTTTCCAGTGCCTCTCTCCGATCGCAAAACCCGCCTTGGTAATGTTTTGTTAAACTTAACGGGTCATAAATAAATACGTGTAGGAATGGGTTTGTGCGGCTCGTTCCGTGGGCGTCTCTTTGGTCGATCGTTCTTTCATTTTTCTCTGCTGCGAGGGGCGATGTTTGCCTTGGTAATCGGTTGTCTCGGTTCCTTGCGGATGGTCGTGAATTGAAGGTGGGCTTTCCGGCGGAAGGGGCTGTTGTTTTTCTGCTCTAATTGCAGTGAGAGTGCAGTATGGCGAATGGGTCGGATGGTGTTGAGGTCGAGGCCGAGGCTGGGTCTGCGCGCCATATCCCGGTTATGCTTGGAGAAGTGGTTGCTGCGCTCCAGCCTGAAACGGGTAAGGTCATTCTCGATGGCACTTTTGGTGCGGGCGGCTATACGTCTGCGCTTCTTTCTGCCGGTTCTTCGGTAATCGCTCTCGATCGGGATCCGACTGCGATCTCTGCAGGTCAGGTGCTGGTCCAGAGGAGTGAGGGGCGACTGTCACTCATTCATTCCGAATTCTCTCGTCTTGCAGAGTATGTTCCCGATGGTGGCTTGGATGGTGTCGTCTTCGATGTCGGCGTTTCGTCGATGCAGATAGATGAGGCCGAGCGCGGTTTTTCGTTTCAGCGCAATGGACCGCTCGATATGCGTATGTCGTCTTCGGGTGTTTCCGCCGCTGATGTTGTCAATCGGGCCAAGGTTGGTGATCTTATCCGGATTTTCGGATTTCTCGGTGAAGAAAAGCATCCTGGGCGTATTGCCCGTGCCATCGAAAAGCGTCGTGCGACGCAGTTGTTCGAAACAACGCGCGATCTTGCCAATCTGATCGAGAGCGTCAATCCGCGCAAAGCCAAGGATAAGATTCACCCGGCGACTCGTGTCTTTCAGGCGCTTCGGATTTTCGTGAATGACGAGCTTGGGGAGTTGGCCCGTGCGCTTTTTGCCGCCGAACGGTCGCTTAAGCCCGGTGGTCGTCTGGTTGTCGTAACGTTTCATTCTCTCGAAGATCGGATCGTGAAGCAGTTTTTCTCCGATCGTTCCGGCAAGGCTTCCGGCTCGCGACATATGCCGGCGGTCGAGGTTCGTTCTGCTGTTTTCGAATTTCCGGGCAAGCAGATGATTGCCGCTAGCGAGGCCGAGGCTGAGGTCAATCCACGTGCACGGTCCGCCAAGCTGCGTATGGGCGTTCGTACAGAAGCCAAGGCTGGTGCTGACGACTTATCTATTTTCTCGCTGCCTGATCTGGCCAGCCTTGCGACCATGGGAGCCTGAGGATGCTGAGGAGTTTCGATCTCGTGCTGATCGGCGTGATGACCACGATGGCGGTCGTTACCTACACGATCAAGCATCGAGCGGACGAAAAGCTGAGCGAAGTTCGCCGGCTCGAGGCTGAGATCAGGCTTGAACGCGACACGATCGATCTTCTGAGAGCCGATTGGGCTCTCGTGACGCAGCCGAACCGCCTGCAGCCATTGATCAAGAACTACGATTCGGAGCTTGGTCTTGTTCCCACGCTGCCGACACAGCTCGCGATGCCGAAGGAGTTGCCTATGCACAGATCGCAACTCCCGCAGCCAGATACGACGATTGAGGATATTATCGCCGGCAAGAATGGTGAGGTAGCTGCGGCTCTCAAGGGAGTGGAGCAGGCGAAGGCAACCCCGGCTCCCAAGGTTCCGTTGCCGCTGCCTCGAGGATGGGCGCCGGATAACATGTCCACTGGCTCGGTGAGGCGCTGATGTCTTTTCTTTCTAAAGTTATGGTGGTCAAACGCCGGGCGCATTTTTCGTCTGACCGCAAGGGCAGGTCTGCCGTTGGCGGCGCTGCGTTTGAAGGAACGCGCAAGAAGAAATCTGCGCAGGCGCGCAATCGCGTGGGTCTGCTGATCGCCGGTTTCGCCGTGGTTTACGTCGTGATCGGCGGCCGTCTTACACAGTATGGTATGGCGCAGCCGGAGACGACCTCGAGCATCCTGCCAGCGGACCGCCTGTTGGCTTCGCGTCCGGATATAGTCGATCGCAACGGCGCGATCCTTGCGACGGATATTCGCACCGTCTCGCTGTTTGCCGAGCCGCACAAGATTGTCGACGCCGACGAGGTAGTCGAGAAGCTTTCGACCGTGTTGACCGATCTCGACGTCAAGTCGACCTATTCCAGGCTCAAGTCCAATTCCCGTTTCCAGTGGCTTCGTCGCCAGTTGACTCCGAAGCAGCAGAGCCAGATTCTTGCGCTCGGTATTCCTGGTATCGGTTTCAGGCCTGAGAAGCGCCGCTTCTATCCCGGTGGACGTACCGCCGCGCATATCGTCGGTTATGTGAATATCGACAACCGCGGCGTTGCCGGCATGGAGCGTTACGTCGACAGCCAGGGACTTGCAGACCTTGCCTCGGTCGGCATGACGTCGAACCAGCCACTGGAACCGGTCAAGCTTTCGATCGACCTGAGGGTTCAGGCAATCGTGCAGGACGTGGTTGCTGCGTCGATCGGCAAATATAAGGCAATCGGCGCCGGCGCGGTGGTCATCGACGTTCATACCGGTGAAATTCTCGGCATGGCTTCAGCGCCGGACTTCGATCCGAACGATCCGGCCGCCGGCGGCGAGGAGGGATGGTTCAACCGTATGTCGAACGGCACGTTTGAGATGGGCTCGACCTTCAAGTCGTTCACGCTGGCAATGGGCCTCGACGACGGCAAGATGAACCTCAACAGTACCTTCGATGCCCGCTTCCCGATCCGCATTGGTGGTTTCACGATCAAGGATTTCCACGGCAAGGGACGCATGCTCAGCGTTCCTGAGATTTTCCAGTATTCGTCGAATATCGGGACTGCGAAGATCGCTGATGCGGTCGGTATCGACGGGCACAAGGACTTCTTGACCAGGCTGGGGCTTCTCTCAAGAATGAAGACCGAGCTGCCCGAAGTGGCCATGCCAAGCCAGCCGCGCCAGTGGAAGAAGATCAACTCGATCACGATCTCCTTCGGTCACGGCGTTTCCACGACGCCATTGCAGACGGCTGTGGCGGGTGCTGCCCTGGTCAACGGGGGCAAACTTCTCGCGCCGACCTTCCTGCCGCGAACGCAGGAAGCGGCGGATCAGGTCGCGACCCAGGTGCTGAAGTCTTCGACCAGCCGCGACATGCGTTATCTGTTCGAATGGAATGGTGCCAACGGCTCCGGTCGCAATGCGCGGGTCGATGGCTTTGATGTTGGTGGCAAGACGGGCACAGCAGACAAGGTGGTCAACGGGCGTTATTCCCATGACAAGAACTTCAATGCCTTCCTGTCAGCCTTCCCGATGGATAATCCGCAATATGTGGTTCTGAGCTTCAGCGACGAGCCGAAGACAGACAAGGGCAATGGTGCAGCGCTTGCCGCTACGTCGGCGGCGCCGATGGTCAAGGAGATCATCAGCCGCTCGGCGCCCATTCTCGGTGTAAAGCCGAAATTCGGCAATGACGGTTCTGCCCTGCTTGTGTCTTATTGAGCGACAACAACTCGAGCGGCGATTCGTGAGCGCCGCTCGAAAAATGGAACAGACTGATGAAACTGCGCGATCTTGCCGGTCCGGATTTTCCGGAAGTTAAAGACCTTCTCGCTGGTCCTCTCGGAGACCTCGAGATTACCGGGATTTCCTTGGACAGCCGCAAGATCAGGCCGGGCATGCTGTTTGCCGCGCTGGCGGGCGTCAAGGCCGACGGTGAGGGCTTTATCGGCGATGCTGCCGCGCGCGGTGCCGTGGTTGCCGTCTCCGCTCATCCGGTCGAGGCGAATGTCCCGGTTCTCGTCGTTTCCAATCCACGTCGTTTCGTCGCACTGGCCGCGGCACGCTTCTTCGGCAAGCAGCCCGAAACGATGGTGGCTGTGACCGGCACGGCGGGAAAGACATCCGTTGCGTCATTCGTCCGGCAGATCTGGGCGAATGCCGGGCTGAGTGCCGCACAGATCGGCACGACCGGCGTCATTTCCCCTAGCCGCAATGACTACGGATCGCTGACCACGCCCGATCCGGTGGAACTGCAGAAGCTTCTCGCCGAACTGGCTAACGAAGGTGTCACGCACGCAGCCATGGAAGCATCCAGCCACGGGCTCGACCAGTCGCGTCTGGATGGCGTCAGGCTTTCAGCTGCAGCCTTCACCAATCTTGGTCGCGACCACATGGATTATCATCCGACGGTTGAGGACTACATGGCTGCCAAGATGCGGCTGTTCGATACGCTGATGCCGAAGGGTTCTCCGGCGGTTATCTTCGCCGACGATGCCTGGTCCGAGGAAGCAATCCGTGTTGCCAAGGCGTCTGGCCTCGATGTGCGGACGGTCGGGCGCAAGGGCGACTATCTCTGCGTCAAGCGCGTTGAGCATTTCCGCCACAAGCAAATGGCTGAAGTGCATCACGACGGCCAGATTTTCGAAATCGACATTCCGCTTGCCGGTGATTTCCAGCTGGCCAATGCGCTGGTCGCGGCGGCGCTTGCGATTTCGACAGGTGTTGATGCAAGGACTGCTTTCAAGGCGCTTGAGACGCTGACCGGCGCTGCCGGCCGGCTGGAACTTGTCGGTCATACGAAGGATGGCGCGCTTGCCTATGTCGATTACGCCCACAAGCCGGACGCGCTGGAAAAAGTGCTGACCGCGGTGCGGCCGTTCACCAGCGGCAAGGTACTCGTCGTGTTCGGTTGCGGTGGTGATCGCGACAAGGGCAAGAGACCGATCATGGGCGAAATTGCCACACGTCTGGCCGATGTCGTTGTCGTGACCGATGACAATCCGCGCTCCGAGGTTCCGGAGGTCATTCGCTCCGAGATCATGGCTGCAGCACCGGCAGCGATCGAAATCGGCGACCGGGCAAGCGCGATCCGCCATGCCGTGAACCTGCTCAAATCCGGCGATACGCTGATCGTTGCCGGCAAGGGGCACGAAGAAGGACAGACGATCGGGACGACGGTATTGCCGTTCTCGGATCATGTCGAATTACGCCGTGCATTGGAGGAGAGGGTATCGTGAGCTTTCTTTGGACATCGCAGGAGATGGCGACCGTCATGGAAGGTCGCCCGATCGGTACGCTTCCGGAAGGCATCACGGGCATTTCGATCGACAGCCGCTCGATCGGTGCGGGTGAGGCGTTCTTTGCTATCAAGGGCGACCGCGTGGACGGTCATGATTATGCGAGCATCGCGGTTGCCAATGGCGCCCCACTGATCGTCGTCAGCGAAGGAAAGCTTCCAGCACTTGGGCGGCTGACCGTGCCGATGATCGTGGTCGAGGACGTGCTGGTGGCGCTGGGCAAGCTGGCCGTGGCATCGCGCGCGCGCAGCCGTGCACGCATCATTGCGGTGACCGGATCGGTCGGGAAGACGACAACGAAGGAGATGCTGCGCCAGGTACTTGCTCCATCGGGTAAGGTGCATGCAGCCGTTGCGTCCTTTAACAATCACTGGGGCGTGCCGCTAACGCTGGCGCGCATGCCGGCCGATAGCGATTTCGGTGTCTTTGAGATCGGCATGAACCATGCCGGCGAGATCACGCCGCTGGTCCAGATGGTCAAGCCGCATGTGGCGATCATCACCACGATTGCTGCAGCCCATCTCGGTCATTTCAAAGATCTTGAAGAAATTGCTGCGGCCAAGGCCGAGATCTTCGACGGTGTCGTCGAGGGCGGGGTTGCGGTGCTCAATCGCGATATCAAGCAGTTCGAGTTTCTGGCCGAGCGTGCAAAGGAAGCGGGTGTTGCGCGGATCTGCAGCTTCGGCCAGCATGCCAAGGCGGATTTCCGTCTGGCGGATTTCGAAGGTGACGGCGAGGGATCGACGATCTGGGCCGTTCTAGACGGCGAAACGCGCGAAATCAGGATCGGTGCACCCGGGCGGCATATCGCCGAGAACGCCGTCGCAGCGCTCGGCGCCTGCGATCTTGTCGGTGCCGATCTCGATCAGGCGATCGAAGTGCTTGCGAGCCTCAAATCCGTCAAGGGCAGGGGTGAACGTCACCGCCTTGCGATCGGCGAAGGCTATCTGACGCTGATCGACGAAAGCTATAATGCAAACCCCGCCTCGATGCGGGCGGCAATCGCTTTGCTTGCCTCGACCACGCCGGACCTTTCCGGCCGGCGGATTGCGGTCCTTGGCGACATGCTGGAAATGGGAGCGTTTTCCGCGCAATTGCATGAGGAACTGACCGGGCCGCTGCTTGCTGCCGGGATAGAGCATGTCTGGCTTGCCGGCGCGGAGATGTCGGTATTGCGCGACGCGCTTCCGGAAAGCGTTCAGGTAGAATACCGGGAACAGACGTCGGAACTCGTCGACTATGTCGTGCGCTCCGTCAGGCCCGGTGATGTGGTGATGGTGAAGTCGTCGCTCGGCATCGGTTTCGGCAAGATCGTTGCCGGTCTGCTTGACAACTATCCGGCATTCTCCGACACGGACCACCAACTTTGAATTTTAGCGGCTTCGGGAAAGGGCCTTCATGCTGATCTGGCTTGTCGAACTGTCGGACAAACTGCAGTTTTTCAATTTGTTCCGATACATCACCTTCCGGACTGGCGCAGCCCTGTTTACCTCGGCCCTGATCGTCTTCCTGTTCGGCCCGCGGATGATCGCGTCATTGCGTGTGCGCCAGGGCAAGGGCCAGCCTATCCGTGCTGACGGTCCGCAGACTCACTTCAAGAAGGCCGGCACGCCGACCATGGGGGGGCTGATGATTCTCGCCGGCATCGTCGGCGGTTCACTGCTCTGGGCAGACCTTTCCAACGTCTATGTCGTAGCGACGCTGCTCGTGACACTTGGTTTCGGCGCCATCGGTTTTTACGACGATTACCTGAAGGTCACCAAACAGTCGGACAAGGGCTTTTCCGGTAAGGCTCGTCTCGGGATCGAGTTTGTGATCGCGGGTATCGCCGTATTCTTCATGATGCGCATGGCGATGCATGCCCAGGCGTCCAATCCGGGCCTGGCGACATCTGTCGCTTTCCCCTTCGTCAAGGAATATGTCCTCAATATCGGCTTCTTCTTCATTCTGTTCGGCGGCTTTGTCATCGTCGCTGCCGGCAATGCGGTGAACCTGACCGACGGCCTCGACGGTCTGGCAATTGTGCCGGTTATGATTGCGGCTGCGTCCTTCGGCGTTATCGCCTATCTGGCCGGCAATGCGGTTTTCGCCAACTACCTGCAGATCAATTTCGTGCCTGGTACCGGCGAACTTGCGGTCATTCTCGGCGCCGTTATCGGGGCGGGATTGGGCTTCTTATGGTTCAACGCACCGCCTGCCGCCATCTTCATGGGCGATACAGGATCGCTGGCGCTCGGCGGCCTGATCGGTTCAGTCGCAGTTGCTACCAAGCACGAGATCGTCATGGCGATCATCGGCGGCCTGTTCGTCATGGAAACGCTGTCGGTCATCATTCAGGTCGGTTTCTTCAAGCTGACAGGCAAGCGGGTGTTCCTGATGGCGCCCATTCACCATCATTTCGAAAAGCTCGGCTGGACGGAAAGTCAGGTCGTGATCCGCTTCTGGATCATTGCCGTCGGCCTTGCGATGCTCGGACTTTCGACACTCAAGCTTCGGTAATTTCGGTTATATTGCGATGATCCCGGTTACGACTTTCAAGGGTAGAAATGTAGCACTGTTCGGACTCGGCGGATCGGGTCTCGCGACAGCGCAGGCGCTTGTTTCTGGTGGTGCGAATGTCACCGCCTGGGACGACAATCCCGAAAGCGTAACCAGGGCTTCGCAGGCCGGCATAAATGTTGCCGATCTGAGGGGCATCGATTGGTCGAAGCAGGCCGCTTTCGTGTTATCACCAGGCGTGCCGCTGACCCATCCGAAACCGCACTGGACCGTCGATCTTGCGAAGGCTGCCGGTGTCGAGATCATCGGGGACGTGGAGCTTTTCGTGCGCGAGCGGCGCGCCCATGCGCCGGATAGTCCGTTCATTGCAATCACCGGCACAAACGGCAAATCGACTACGACGGCTCTTATCGCTCATGTCCTGAAAGAGAGCGGTCGCGATACGCAGCTTGGCGGCAATATCGGTACCGCGGTTCTGACGCTGGATGAGCCGAAGGCGGGGCGGTTCTATGTCGTGGAGTGCTCTTCCTACCAGATCGATCTTGCGCCGACGCTCAACCCGACCGCAGGCATTCTGCTTAACCTGACGCCCGATCATCTCGACCGGCACGGCACGATGCAGCACTATGCCGACGTGAAGGAGCGTCTAGTTGCAGGCAGCGAGACAGCAATCATCGGCGTCGATGACAGTTTCTGCACCCTGATTGCTGACCGTGTCGAACGGGCAGGCGTGGCCGTGAAGCGGATTTCGAAGCGCAGTCCTGTCGCTGACGGGATCTATGCGGATGGCACGAAGCTCGTGCTTGCGCATGGTGGTGCGAGCGAATTGTTCGTCGATCTCGATGGTATTCCGACGCTGAAGGGCGCGCATAACGCCCAGAATGCGGCTGCCGCGGTTGCTGCATGCCTGGTGGTCGGCCTTACGCCGACCGAGATCGTTCAGGGACTGAAATCATTTCCCGGCCTCAAGCACCGGATGCAGCCTGTTGGCCGCCGCGGCCATGTCGTGTTCGTCAACGATTCGAAGGCGACCAATGCGGAGGCTGCGGCACCTGCGCTGTCGAGCTATGATCGCATCTACTGGATAGCCGGCGGTCTTCCCAAACAGGGCGGCATCACAAGCCTCGCACCACTTTTCTCTCATATAGTAAAAGCTTATTTGATCGGAGAGGCCGCGCCGGCATTTGCGGCCACGTTGGGCGAAAGCGTGCGCTACGAAATCTCCGGCACGCTGGAACAGGCCGTCGCCCATGCATCAGCAGACGCCGATGGCGATGCCATAGCTTCGGCAGTGATGCTCTCGCCGGCATGCGCAAGCTTCGATCAATTCAAGAATTTCGAGGTTCGCGGAGATGCCTTCGTGCAACTCGTGGCCGACCTGCAGGACGTGACGATGTTGGTCGATACCGGAAACAGGAGCTGAGACTATGGTTAGCCGCGCAGACCGAGGGCCGCTCGCAGACTGGTTCTGGACGATCGACCGCTATTTTCTTGCAGCTTTCATCCTGCTGATGGGGCTGGGCTTCATGCTGTCCTTCGCCGCTTCGCCCGCGGTCGCCGAGCGTATAGGTCTCGACAGCTTCCATTTCGTCGAGCGGCACGCGATGTTCATCGTGCCGTCGCTTGTGGTGATGTTTGGCCTTTCATTCCTCAGCCCAAGGCAGGTGCGGCGCACGGCTATCATTCTTCTGGCCGTCTCGCTGGTGCTGATGGTGCTGGCGCTGTTTTTCGGTGTTGAGGTCAAGGGTGCACGACGTTGGATTGGCGTCGGGATCTTCTCGATCCAGCCTTCCGAGTTCATGAAGCCGGCCTTCGTGATCGTCTGCGCCTGGCTGTTTTCCGAGCATGCGCGGCAGCCGGAAATCCCCGGCAATCTCTTCGCGATCATTCTTTTCGGTATCGTGGCGGCACTTCTGGTCGCCCAGCCCGACCTTGGCCAGACGATCCTGACCAGTGTCGTCTGGGGCGGCATGTTCTTCATGGCAGGCATGCCGTGGATCTGGATTTTCCTGCTTGGCGGCGTCGGCGCCGGTGGTCTCGTGGCGGCCTATTACATGCTGCCGCACGTGACGGCGCGTTTCGACAAGTTCCTCACCGGCGAAGGCGACCGGTTCCAGATCGAAACTGCGCATGAGGCGATCGTGCGTGGCGGCTGGTTCGGCCAGGGGCCGGGCGAGGGGATCGTCAAGCGTATCCTGCCCGATAGCCATACCGACTTCGTCTTTTCGGTCGCTGCGGAAGAATTCGGCATTGTGTTTTGCATGGCGCTGGTGCTGATCTTCGGCTTCATCGTGCTGCGCGGGTTGAACCATGCCTTCAAGGAGCGCAACGACTTCAACCGTTTTGCCGTCGCTGGTCTCGTCCTTCTGATTGGTATCCAGTCGATGATCAATATCGGCGTGAACCTCGAACTGATGCCGGCTAAGGGCATGACGCTGCCGTTGATTTCCTATGGCGGTTCCTCGCAGGTTGCGATCTGCATCACCGCCGGTTTCATCCTGGCGCTGACCCGTCACCGGCCCGAAAAGCGGGCACAGGAGCGGAGCCTGTTTCGGGCTGCGCACGGCGTTCCTGCGGAGTGAGTAAATGAACAAGGGCACGATCGTTCTTGCCGCCGGGGGAACCGGCGGTCATCTGTTTCCTGCAGAAGCTCTGGGACATGAGCTTCGCAATCGCGGTTATGCGGTTCATCTCGTGACGGACAGCCGCGCCGAGCGGTTTGCGGGAAAATTCCCCGCCGACGAAATCCATATCGTGCCTTCCGCCACCTTCGCGTCCAAGAACCCGGTTGCGATGGCCAGGACCGCATGGACGCTCTGGAGGGGGCTTCGCGCTGCGCGGAAGCTCATGTCCCGCCTCCGTCCGCTGGCTGTCGTTGGTTTCGGTGGCTATCCGACCGTGCCGCCTCTTCTGGCATCCACGGGCCTCGGAATTCCGACGTTGATCCATGAGCAGAACGCGGTCATGGGGCGCGCCAACAAGGCGCTGGCCAAGCGCGTTCAGGCAATCGCGGGCGGGTTTCTTCCGGAAGGTAGAGGCGAACATGCGGCCAAGATCGTGGTAACGGGCAATCCCGTGCGCCCGCCGGTTCTGGATGCCGCCAAGATCCCGTACGTTGCATCGCGCGGTGAGACACCGTTCCGACTGGTTGTTTTCGGCGGCAGCCAGGGCGCTCAGTTCTTCTCCTCGGCCGTGCCGACGGCAATCAGCCTTCTGGAGCCAGCGCTGAGGGAACGTCTCATCGTGACCCAGCAGGCGCGCAAGGAAGACAAGGATCGTGTCACGTCGTGCTTCGCCAAGTTGAACGCCCCGGCGGATATCGCTCCGTTCTTTACCGATATGGCCGATCGGCTGGCCGAGGCGCATCTCGTCATCTGCCGTTCCGGGGCATCTACCGTCAGTGAGCTTTCGGTTATCGGACGCCCGTCGATCCTCGTGCCATATCCTTATGCGCTAGATCACGATCAGGCGGCGAATGCTGCTGCATTGGTTGCGGAAGGTGGTGCGCAGGTCGTGGCACAGTCCGATCTTTCTCCGGAAAAGCTGTCGGCGCTGCTGACCTCTGCGATGAACGAGCCCGATCGGCTCGAGACGATGGCGGCGGATGCGAAGGAGGCCGGCAAGCCACGCGCGACCGAAGATCTGGCTGATCTCGTCATTGCTATTGCAGAAAAGCGCCCGATCGCCGAATACAAGAAGAAGACTATAAGTGGAGTTCAGGCATGAAGATGCCCAAGGCCATCGGCCTCGTACATTTCATCGGCATCGGCGGCATCGGCATGAGCGGTATTGCCGAGGTGTTGCACAATCTCGGACACAAGGTGCAGGGTTCCGACCAGTCGGACAGCGCCAACGTCCAGCGCCTTCGCGACAAGGGGATCGAGGTTTTCGTCGGTCACGAGGCCAATAATCTCGGTGATGCCGAAGTGGTCGTCGTTTCGACTGCGATCAAGAAGACCAATCCCGAGCTGATCGCTGCGCGTGAAAAATCGCTGCCGATCGTGCGCCGTGCGGAAATGCTGGCCGAACTGATGCGCTTTCGCAATGCGATCGCCATCGGTGGGACGCATGGCAAGACCACGACAACGTCTATGGTTGCCACGCTGCTCGAAGCCGGCGGGCTTGATCCGACCGTCATCAATGGCGGCATCATCAATGCCTACGGCACCAATGCCCGCATGGGCGAAGGCGAGTGGATGGTGGTCGAGGCCGACGAATCGGACGGCACCTTCCTGAAGCTGCCTGCGGAAGTCGCGGTCGTCACCAATATCGACCCTGAGCATCTGGACCACTACGGCAATTTCGATGCGGTTCGTGCGGCCTTCCGCCAGTTCGTCGAGAACGTGCCGTTCTACGGCTTCGGTGTTCTGTGCATCGATCATCCCGAGGTTCAGGCACTGGTCAGCAAGATCGAGGACCGCAAGGTCGTAACCTACGGCGAAAATCCGCAGGCCGACGCACGCTTTTCGAATATCCGCATGGATGGGACGAAGGCGACTTTCGATGTTGAAATCCGCCGTCGCCGTACAGGTCGGGTTTTCAATTTCAAGGACCTGACCCTGCCCATGCCGGGTCGACACAACATTTCCAATGCGACGGCAGCGATTGCCGTCGCCAACCGGCTTGGTATTTCGGAAGAGGATATCCGCAAGGGGCTTGCTGCGTTCGGTGGCGTGAAACGCCGCTTCACGCTGACGGGAACCTGGAATGATGTGCAGGTATTCGACGACTACGGGCATCATCCGGTCGAGATCAAGGCGGTGCTGAGAGCTGCTCGCGAGGCATGCAAGGGGCGCATCATCGCGGTACACCAGCCGCATCGCTATTCACGCCTTTCGAGCCTTTTCGAGGATTTCGCGACCTGCTTCAACGACGCGGACAGCATTATCCTTGCACCGGTCTATGCTGCGGGCGAAGATCCGATCGAAGGTGTCAATTCCGAGACGCTGGTCTCGCACATCCGTGCGGGTGGCCACCGCGACGCGCGCTATATGGCGTCGCCGGCTGAACTGGCACATATTGTTTCAGGCATTGCGAAACCAGGTGATTTCGTGGTTCTTCTGGGAGCGGGTAATATTACACAGTGGGCGGCGTCATTGCCGAGGGAACTGGAAAGCATATCAGGACAGTAAGTATGAAGCAGGTAGATGGGGAAAAGCTGCTGGCCTCGCTCGGGGAGGGCGTGAACCAGTTGCGCGGGCGGCTTACGCCGGACGCATCAATGGAGAGGGTAACCTGGTTCCAGGCGGGCGGTCTGGCGGAACTGATGTTCCAGCCGCATGACGTGGATGATCTGGTGACATTCCTGAAATTGTTGCCGGCCGAGGTGCCGCTGACGGTCGTGGGCGTCGGTTCCAATCTTCTCGTCCGTGATGGCGGTATTCCGGGCGTTGTCATCCGCCTCTCGGCCAAGGGATTTGGCCAGGTCGAACTTGTCGGCGAAAACCGCATTCGCGCCGGTGCGATCTGCCCGGACAAGCATATCGCCGCAATGGCCATGGATAACGGTATCGGCGGCTTTGCCTTCTATTATGGTATTCCCGGCTCGATCGGTGGCGCCTTGCGGATGAATGCCGGCGCAAACGGTGGCGAGACGTCCCAGCGCGTGATCGAGGTTCATGCCGTTGATCGGCAGGGCAACAAGCACGTGCTTTCCAAGGAAGACATGGGCTACACCTACCGGCATACGGCAGCGTCGAAAGATCTGATCTTCACGCACGCGGTGTTCGAAGGGTATCCGGAAGATCGGGCCAAGATCCGCGCCGATATGGATGCCGTGCGTCAGCACCGCGAAACCGTGCAGCCGATCAAGGAAAAGACCGGCGGCTCCACGTTCAAGAACCCGCCAGATCACTCCGCATGGAAGCTGATCGATGATGCCGGTTGCCGTGGACTGATGAATGGCGGCGCGCAGATGTCGTCGCTTCATTGCAACTTCATGATCAATATCGGCCATGCGACCGGTTACGATCTCGAATATCTCGGTGAGATGGTGCGTCAGCGCGTGTTCGAACATGCCGGCATCAAGTTGGAATGGGAAATCAAGCGGCTCGGCATTTTCATGCCCGGGCGTGAGGTCAAGCCTTTCCAGGGCGCGACCACGGAATAACCGGCCGCTCGGTCCGTTCAGGAGGCGTGAATCGTGCCTTTCCACCATGAACGGACCAAGCCTCTGGCTAATTCTCCGGATTGGCCTTCGACGGCTTGTGCGGCTTCTGGTTGATGACCTTGGCGCCTCGCTGTCTTTTGGAGGGGGATCAGCTGAACACCCCGCCCTTCTTTTTCTCGATATTTTGCCGTTCGTGATTGCTGATGCAGGTTGGATTATCGTGCTTCTGAACGCACATTATAATCGCATCCAAGATGTGCATCTGTTCCGGAAATAATCTAATACCCGGCAAGATTCTGACAACAAAAAAGCCCGCGAGGCCAATGGCTTCGCGGGCTTTTCTTATGATTTGATTCCGGTCTGCTTGAGGATCAGACTTCTTCCTTGCCTGACAGGAAGATGCAGGCAAGCGTGATCAGGGCGGCAACAAGCAGATAGTAGCCGACATAGGCCATGCCGTAGTTAGCCTGCAGGTAGGTGGCGATATAAGGAGCCAGGGAGGCGCCAAAGATGCCAGCCATGTTGAAGGTGATCGACGAGCCGGTATAGCGCACCGTGGTCGGGAATGGTGCAGCCAGCGCCGTGCCGATCAGGCCGTAAGTCATGCCCATGAGAACCATGGCCAGAATCACGAACAGGAAGATCATGCCTTCGCCGTTGGTCATCAAGGCTGGAAGGAGGAACGAGAAGGCTGCAATCAGCGCACTAGTGAGGATCAGCATCTCGCGCCGGCCGTAACGCTCTGCGAGCTTGCCGATCACGACGATGAAGATACCGAAGACAACAGATCCGAGAAGCTGGACTTCCAGCGCATCCAGGAACGGCATCTTCAGTACCTTGACGTTGTAGGACAGAAGATAGGCCGTGCCGATGTAGAACAGCACGAAAGTGGCAAGTGCTACGAATGTGCCGAGTACGAGGCTGCGCTTATGCTTGCGGAAGAGTTCCGCGACGGGCACTTCGACGCGTTCATGGCTGTCGATTGCCTTCTGGAATGCCGGGGTCTCGGTAATCGAAAGGCGAACCCAAAGGCCGACAGCGACCAGTATGATCGATGCGATGAATGGAACGCGCCAGCCCCAGCTGAGCAGCGCTTCCTGCGACATGAAGTGCAGGAGGATCCAGAATACGCCGGAGGACAGGAACAGGCCCAGCGGGGCGCCGAGCTGCGGGAACATGCCGTACCAGCTGCGCTTGCCCGGAGGAGCGTTTTCGGTGGCCAGCAGAACCGCGCCACCCCATTCACCGCCGAGACCGAAGCCCTGGCCGAAACGGCAAAGCGCCAGAAGCAGCGGTGCGACGACGCCAATCTGTTCATATGTCGGCAGAAGGCCGATCACGACCGTGGAAATACCCATGGTCAGCAATGCGGCGACCAGCGTCGTCTTGCGGCCGATACGGTCACCGTAATGGCCGAACACGATCGCGCCGAGTGGGCGTGCAAAGAATGCGATGGAGAAGGTTGCGAAGGATGCGAGAAGCGCGCTCGTGGGGTCGCTGCCGGGGAAGAACAGCGTCGGGAACACCAGGACGGCGGCGGTCGCATAAACATAAAAATCGAAAAACTCGATCGTCGTGCCGACCACGCTGGCCGTCAGGACTTGTGCAGGAGAGTTCGTTGCAACAGGCGCTAACGGCTCAGCAGACGGCGAAGCGGAGGGCGTCGCGTTAGTCATACTGATTCCAGTTCAGAAAAGGTTTTTTATATGGCTCTTGGGAGGGCCGCATGCGCAGTATCGTAATTTTATGGCGACCGAAACCCTTTCTGTCGCAATAAATGCAAAAAAAACAGGTCTTGCGAAGAATCATGCGACGGGCTGATACGTCCTGCAGGAAAGGTAGTGCGCCATGATCTGCGGCTTCCTCAAATGTCGCGTTAACTATTTCCTTCGTAATTTTATCCTTTGTTTTCAGTGCATTGGTTTGCCTCGTTAAGCAAAGTAAACGATTTGTTAACCATTTTGCTGCACCAATGGGAGACAAGTTCGGTGAGAGTCGCTGGCCGCAATAGGCGGTGGAGGTTCGAAATCCGGGAATTGTTATTTTTCAAGAGGTGACGGATGAGTGGCAAGCACGTGGCTGTTCTGATGGGAGGGTTTTCCTCCGAGCGGCCTGTCAGCCTGTCGTCCGGCAATGCCTGCGCGGATGCGCTGGAGGGCGAGGGCTATCGTGTGACGCGTGTCGACGTCGGACGTGATGTCGGCTCCGTGCTGGCTGGTCTTCGGCCTGATGTTGCATTTAACGCTCTTCATGGTCCCTTCGGTGAAGACGGGACTATCCAGGGTGTGCTCGAATATCTGGAAATTCCTTACACGCATTCGGGTGTGCTGGCCTCTGCGCTGGCAATGGATAAGGCTCAGGCAAAGCATGTTGCCAAGGCTGCGGGCGTGCCTGTTGCTGATGCGCTCGTTATGGATCGCAAGGATTTCACCAATGTTCATCCCATGCCTGCGCCCTATGTGGTCAAGCCGGTGCGTGAGGGGTCTTCTTTCGGTGTTGTGATCGTTCGTGAAGATCAGTCCCATCCGCCGCAGGTCGTGACTTCGTCTGAGTGGCGCTACGGCGACGAGGTGATGGTCGAGCGCTATGTCTATGGTCGTGAACTGACCTGTGGGGTCATGAATGGTCAGGCTCTCGGTGTCACGGAGGTCGTTCCGACTGGTCCCGGGTTCTACGATTACGACGCCAAGTATGTTGCCGGTGGTTCAAAACACGTCATTCCGGCGCAGATTTCACCGAATATTTACCAAAAAATACAAGCATGGGCGGTCAAGGCGCACGAGGCTATCGGTTGCCGTGGTGTGAGTCGCTCCGACTTTCGCTTCGATGATCGGTTCTCCGGTGAAGGTGAAGTTATCTGGCTTGAGGTGAATACCCAGCCTGGAATGACCCCGACATCCCTCGTGCCCGAAATGGCTGCTCATGCGGGGTATTCCTTCGGTGAGCTTGTTCGCTGGATGGTGGAGGACGCTTCTTGTCTACGGTGATCGGCAAAATGGCTGGTGGGTCGCATCGTCGCGCTGCTTCCGGCGTTGTGGGCGCTGACGACCGTCGCGTTCTGCCGCGGCCGCTGCGTCGCGTCGTGCGCTTTGCGGTCAGTCTTGCTACCGGCAGGATCGATATTCCGGCGCATGCCGGCACGCTGTCTACCTTCGCATTTTTTGCGGTCGTAGGGCTCTATGGCATGTCTCTCGGTGGTCACGGTCATGTCGTGGCCCAGTCCACAACCGCCGCTGTCGGATTTGCGATCGAAGACGTTCGGGTCTCGGGTAACGATCAGACTTCGGAAATCGACATTCTTCAGCTTCTCGGTCTCGATGGCACGACGTCACTGGTCGCGCTGGATATCGATGCCGCAAGGCGCAAGCTGTCGGAACTGCCCTGGGTCGAATATGCGGAAGTGCGCAAGGTTTATCCGCGCACGATCGAGGTCATGCTCAAGGAGCGCAAGGCTTTCGCCATCTGGCAGCACGGATCCGAACTCTCTCTGATCGAAAAGAACGGATCCATTATCGCGCCGCTCAAGGACAACAAATTTGCCTCCTTGCCGCTGTTCGTTGGTCGCGATGCCGAGATTGCAGCCGCATCCTTCGCCCAGGAAATGGACAAGTGGCCTGAGATCGCAAGCCGCGTACGGGCCTATGTCCGAGTTTCCAGCCGCCGCTGGGATCTGCATCTCGATAACGGCATCGTTCTCAAACTTCCGGAAGAGCGGATCCCGTCTGCTTTGGCTCTCTTGTCCAAGCTGGAGAAAGAGCAGGGTGTGCTGGAGCGCGATGTCGCTGCCGTAGACCTTCGTCTTGAAGATCGCACAACCATTCAATTGACTTCCGCTGCGGTGGAGCGTCGCGAGCAAGCGCTCGACGCTCGTACCAAGGCCTTGAAAAAAGCTGGAGCGAAATCGTGAGTATGTTCGGTTCCTCCCAATTCGGTATGCCGCGTATGAAGCCCCTGTCATCGAAGCGCAGCCACGTCGTGTCGGTCCTCGATATCGGATCGACCAAGGTCGTGTGCATGATTGCCCGCCTCACTCCACGCCAGGAAAGCCAG
The DNA here is from genome assembly GCF_014201355.1 of Aliirhizobium wenxiniae. Taxonomy (GTDB): domain Bacteria; phylum Pseudomonadota; class Alphaproteobacteria; order Rhizobiales; family Rhizobiaceae; genus Neorhizobium; species Neorhizobium wenxiniae. The sequence continues at coordinate 676,681 of NZ_JACHEG010000001.1, read as the reverse complement.
ATTCTTCCGGGCCGGACGCATCACATCGAGATCATCGGCATCGGCCATCAGCGTTCGCGTGGTGTGAAGTCGGGTGTGATTGCCGACCTCGATGCTGCCGAAAGCGTTATCCGGCTTGCCGTCGACGCTGCCGAGCGTATGGCCGGCCTCACTGTCGACAGCCTGATCGTCAACGTTTCCGCCGGTCGTCTGGCAAGTGACGTGTACACTGCGACCATCGATCTTGGCGGCCAGGAAGTCGAGAATTCCGATCTTCGCAAGGTTCTGGTCGCGGCAAGCAACCAGTCGCAGCGGCATGATCGAGCCATCCTTCATTCGCTGCCCACCGGCTTCTCGCTGGATGGCGAGCGCGGCATCCGCGATCCCCTGTCGATGTATGGCGATGAACTCGGCGTCGACATGCATTTCGTTACTGCGGAACGCATTACGCTGAAAAACCTCGAACTTTGCGTCAATCGCGCGCATCTTTCGGTCGAAGGCATGGTTGCCACGCCTTATGCCAGCGGCCTTGCCGCTCTCGTTGACGATGAAGTCGAACTCGGCTGCGCTGCCATCGACATGGGCGGCGGCACGACGACGATCTCCGTCTTTTGCGAAGGCAAGCTCGTTCACACGGACGCAATCGGTCTTGGTGGTCATCATGTCACAACTGATCTGGCGCGAGGCCTATCGACTCGGATAGAAGATGCCGAGCGCATGAAAGTCGTACATGGTTCGGCACTCGCCAATGGTGGCGATGAACGTGACGTGATCTCCGTACCGCCGATTGGTGAGGATGATCGCGATCAGCCGACCCAGGTGCCGCGCTCGCTGGTTACCCGTATCGTTGGCGCCCGCATCGAAGAGACGCTGGAGCTTATTCGTGACCGCATCCAGAAGTCGGGCTTCAGCCCGATTGTCGGAAAGCGAGTCGTATTGACGGGTGGCGCCAGCCAGCTGACCGGCCTGCCAGAAACGGCACGGCGGATTCTCGCCCGCAATGTTCGAATCGGTCGTCCGATGGGTGTCTCCGGTCTGCCGGCGGCAGCCAAGGGCCCGGCGTTCTCCACCGCAGTCGGACTGATCATCTATCCGCAGGTGGCGGAAATGGAAACGCATGCTTCGCAGGGCGGCCTCATCGGTTCGTTCGGCAACGGAACCGGTCGTTTGGCCCGCATGGGACAATGGCTGAAAGAGAGTTTTTGACCCGGGAGACAGCCCCTCCTTTGTCAAAGTGAATTGGAAAAGAATTGGTCAGCTCGGCGACGCGACCAAAAGCAGAAGGAAAAGGTACAATGACGATCAAGCTGCAGAAGCCTGACATCACCGAGCTGAAGCCTCGGATCACTGTTTTCGGCGTGGGTGGCGGTGGCGGTAACGCCGTCAACAACATGATCACTGCTGGGCTCGAAGGCGTCGATTTCGTCGTTGCCAATACCGATGCCCAGGCGCTGACCATGACCAAGGCCGAGCGTATCATCCAGATGGGTGTGCAGGTCACCGAAGGTCTCGGCGCCGGCTCTCAGCCGGAAGTCGGCCGCGCTGCTGCCGAGGAATGCCTCGACGAGATCATCGACCATCTCAACGGTACCCACATGTGCTTCGTCACCGCCGGCATGGGTGGTGGTACCGGCACCGGTGCTGCTCCGGTTGTCGCGCAGGCTGCTCGTAACAAGGGCATCCTGACCGTCGGCGTCGTTACCAAGCCGTTCCACTTCGAAGGTGGACGCCGCATGCGTCTGGCCGAACAGGGAATCCAGGAACTGCAGAAGTCGGTCGATACGCTGATCGTCATCCCGAACCAGAACCTGTTCCGCATCGCCAACGACAAGACGACCTTTGCCGACGCATTCGCGATGGCCGACCAGGTTCTCTATTCGGGCGTTGCCTGCATCACCGACCTGATGGTCAAGGAAGGCCTGATCAATCTCGACTTCGCCGACGTTCGTTCGGTGATGCGCGAGATGGGCCGTGCAATGATGGGTACCGGCGAAGCTTCCGGTTCGGGCCGTGCGCTGCAGGCTGCCGAAGCTGCAATCGCCAACCCGCTGCTCGACGAAACCTCGATGAAGGGTGCGCAGGGCCTGCTGATCTCCATCACTGGTGGTCGCGACCTGACGCTGTTCGAAGTCGACGAAGCCGCGACCCGCATTCGCGAAGAAGTCGATCCGGATGCCAACATCATCCTCGGCGCAACCTTCGATGAAGCGCTTGAAGGCCTCATCCGCGTCTCCGTCGTTGCCACCGGTATCGATCGCGCCCATGGCGAAGTCGACCTGCGTGCTGCTGAAATGCGTGCTGCGCAGAAGCCGATTATCCGTCCTTCCGCGGCCGTTGCTCCGGCTCCGGCCGCAGCTCAGCCTGTCATGATGCAGGCCCCCCAGGCACCGAAGGCTGCCGACCCGATCGCTGAGACCATCCGTCAGGCAGAAGCTGAAATGGAACAGGTTCTTGCAATCCCGACGCCTGTCGCTCCGGCACCGCAGCCGCAGCAGGAAGAATTCCGCCCGCAGAGCCGCCTTTTCGCAGCTCCTGTAGCAGAATCTCCGGCTCCTGCGCCTGTCATGTCCCGCCCGGTTCCGGCGGCACCGCAGCCGGCTCCGGCCTATCATCAGCCGGCACCTGTCGCGGCACCGGTCATGAGCCAGCCTGCTCCGCGCATGGCGCAGCCGGTTCAGCATGAGCCCGTTTATCGCGAGCCCGTTATGGAACCTGTTCGGATGCCGAAGGTGGAAGATTTTCCGCCGGTCGTGAAGGCTGAGATGGAACATCGCGCCCAGGCGACGGCCCATGTTCAGGAAGAGCGTGGACCGATGGGCCTCCTGAAGCGGATTACCAACTCGCTCGGCCGCCGCGAAGAAGACGATCACGTCCAGTCGGATATGACGACTTCGGCACCGGCTCCGCAGCAGCGCCGTCCGCTTTCGGCCGAAGCCAGCCTTTATGCACCGCGTCGCGGCAATCTCGATGACCGTGGGCGTGTTGCTCCGCAGGCTAGCCACGAAGACGATCAGCTCGAAATTCCGGCCTTCCTGCGCCGCCAGTCGAACTGAGTTAACGGCGTACAACAAAGTTGAAGAGGCCCGGGTGATCAGCATCCGGGCCTTTTTGAATCGAGCATATTAACTGTGGAAAAATAACATTTCCAATCAGATGTTTACGTGATGAAAAGTGCGTCGCGGCCAAGGAAGGTGACGTTGTTAGAAAACCGTAACAATCCGAAACGAACAGTGATTTGGAAACAGCGTAGGGCATGCGTATTTAGACGATGACAGAGTTGGAACAATTCGTTCGTTTCAACGGAATGCGAATACGGACCTGCTGATCACGGGTGCGAGGAATCAAGAAGGCTTACGTTAATGACAATTGGATTGCTCGGATTTCAGGCAACGATTGCTGCTCCGGTTACGTTGAGCGGCATCGGTGTGCATTCCGGAGCGCCGGTAATGATTACCTTCCAGCCGGCGGAAGCCGGAACCGGTATTGTGTTCAGCCGTAATCTCGAAGACGGCACCTCGGTCGAATATCGTGCCGTGTCGTCGCAGGTCGGCCCGACCGATCTCTGCACGGTGCTTGGGGTATCGCCGGCGAAATGGGTCGCGACCATCGAGCATGTAATGGCTGCGCTCTATGCGATGGGCATCGACAACATCATCGTCGAGGTCGATGGCGCCGAAATGCCGATCATGGACGGTAGCTCCTATCCGTTCATCGAGGCGATCGAGCAGGTCGGTACTGTCAATCTTGGGATCAAGCGTCGTTACATTCGCGTCGTCAAGCCGGTGCGAATCGAATCAGGCGCATCATGGTCCGAGTTCCGCCCCTATGACGGCACCCGATTCGAAGTGGAAATCGATTTCCCGTCTTCGCTGATTGGTCGTCAGAGCTGGAAGGGTGACCTGACTGCTGCAACTTTCAAGTCCGAGCTTTCGCGCGCCCGCACCTTCGGCTTCATGCGTGATGTCGAGCGTCTGTGGGCTGCAGGTTATGCACTTGGGTCTTCGCTGGAAAACTCGGTTGTAATTTCCGACGATGAAACGGTCGTGAACGTCGAAGGCTTGCGTTACGCCAAGGATGAGTTCGTTCGTCACAAGACACTGGATGCCGTTGGCGATCTGGCTCTTGCGGGCGCTCAGTTCATTGGCTGCTACCGCTCCTATCGCGGCGGACACAAGATGAATGCAAATGCGCTGAAGGCTCTTCTGAGCGACTCGAGCGCCTATGAAGTGGTCGAGGCCCCGTCTTCTGTTGCCACACGTGTTCGTGCTGGTGAGTTCGTTCCTGTCAGCATGACGGAATGTGCTCCCTGGTTTGCCTGAATTTTATGATCTCCGTCAGACTGGCCGTTCCGCAAGGAACGGCCTTTTTCTTTTCATAAAAGGTACTTGCTGGCCGCGATCGCCACAAAAATGCATTAATGCCGACCCATTGCGTTGCCCTGACCATGCTTTTATGGCTAGTACGCCGCTGGGCACGAGTAGTTTCACGCGGGGACGATCAGGGACTGTCGGATGGCTGATGGAAAGTCTGTAGAAATGCGTAGCTTTACGAGGATCGGCCTCCTGGCGATTGCACTCATCGGGACCGGGGTTGGCTTGGCTGCATGCCAATCCGACAAGGACATCGACATAACGAAGCTTGGCTTCGAAGCCGAGTCCCCGGAGATGTTGTATAATCAGGGCCTTGCGAACATGAAGGCCGGCAACATGGCCGAAGCTGGGCGCAAGTTCGACGCTATCGACAAGCAGAACCCGTTTACCGAATGGGGCCGCAAGGCGCTTGTGATGAGCACGTTCGTCAAGCAGCGCATGGGTCGTAACGATGATGCGATCTCGGTCGGCAACCGTTATCTCAGCCAGTATCCGAAGTCTCAGGACTCGGCCTATGTCCAGTATTTGGTTGGTCTTTCGTATTCCAAGCAGATTTCCGATGTGACGCAGGACCAGAAGGCCGCGGCAAATACGATCGCTGCGATGAGCAAGGTCGTAAACGATTATCCGAAATCGGAATATGTCGAGGACGCGCAGGCGAAGATTCGATTCGCACGCGACCAGATGGCCGGCAAGGAAATGCAGATCGGCCGCTATTATCTCGAGCGTAAAGAATACCTCGCCGCCATCCAGCGTTTTCGCAATGTTGTCGAAACCTATCCCAACACCAATCAGGTGGAAGAGGCTTTGGCGCGTCTGACCGAGACCTATTATCGTATGGGCATCGTAGAAGAGGCACAGACGGCTGCAGCGGTGCTTGGACGGAACTATCCGGACAGCCAGTGGTATGCCGATAGCTACAAGCTGCTGCATTCGGGTGGTGTCGAGCCGCGCGAAAACAGGGGGTCCTGGATCTCGCGCGCCGGTGCAAAGCTCATCGGCGCCTGAGAGACCAGAGGTCAATAACGAGGCCACATGCTGATCCAGTTGTCGATCCGCGATATCGTTCTGATCGAGCGGCTCGATCTCGGTTTCGAGGCCGGGCTCTCGGTGCTGACGGGTGAAACCGGCGCCGGCAAGTCCATCCTGCTCGATAGCCTTTCGCTGGCGCTTGGCGGTCGTGGTGACGGTGGTCTCGTGCGCCATGGCGAAGACAAAGGGCAGGTGACGGCCGTCTTCGATGTACCCGGCCAGCACGCCGCACGAAAACTCCTCAAGGAAAACGGCATCGATGACGATGGCGATCTGATATTCCGCAGGATCCAGTCGGCGGACGGGCGCACGCGCGCGTCGATCAACGACCAGCCGGTCAGCGTGCAGTTGATGCGGCAGGTCGGCCAGGTGCTCGTGGAAATCCACGGCCAGCATGACGACCGCGCCTTGATCGACACCAATGCGCACCGCATGCTGCTTGATGCCTTTGCGGGCTTGTCCGACGAGGTGCAGAAGGTTGGCGGCCTGTATCGGACATGGCGGGATGCCGAGCGTGCCTTCAAGGCGCACCGTGCCAAGGTTGAAGCCGCGGCCCGCGAAGCTGATTACATCCGTGCCTCGGTCGAAGAACTGGAAGCGCTTTCGCCGCGTGACGGCGAAGAGGAGGAGCTTGCCGAACATCGCTCGAAGATGCAGAAGTCCGAGCGGATCGCTGGCGATATTTCCGAGGCTTCCGAATTTCTCAACGGCAATGCTTCGCCTGTCCCGATGATTGCGTCCATGGTGCGCCGACTGGAGCGGAAGAGCCACGAGGCGCCTGGACTGCTGGAAGAGACTGTCGAGCTTCTGGATCAGGCTCTCAACCATCTTTCGAATGCGCAGATGGAGGTCGAGGCGGCGCTTCGGCGTACAGAGTTCGATCCGCGTGAGCTGGAGCGCGTCGAGGAGCGGCTTTTCGCTCTGCGCGCCGCTGGCCGCAAATATTCCGTCGCGGTGGTCGATCTGCCGGCGCTGGCCGAAAAGATGGTGGCTGACCTTGCCGATCTCGATGCCGGTGAAGAGAAGCTCGGGCAGTTGGAGAAGATCGCCGCCGCCGCCAAGGAAGAGTTCGATCGCGCGGCCGCTGTGCTTTCAGATAAGCGCAAGGATGGCGCCGAATCACTTGCTGCCGCCGTCATGGCCGAACTGCCGGCATTGAAGCTTGAGCGTGCGCGCTTCATGGTCGAGGTTACCGCCGATCCCGAGACGGCTGCTGCCGAGGGGATTGATACGGTCGAATTCCATGTGCAGACCAATCCGGGCACGCGCCCCGGCCCGATCATGAAGGTTGCTTCGGGTGGCGAGCTTTCCCGTTTCCTGCTGGCGCTGAAGGTGGCGCTCGCAGACCGTGGTTCGGCTCCGACTTTGGTGTTTGACGAGATTGATACGGGTGTCGGCGGCGCGGTGGCCGACGCCATCGGTCAGCGTCTGAAACGGTTGTCATCGACGGTCCAGGTTCTTTCCGTTACGCATGCGCCGCAGGTGGCGGCACGCGCCGCGACGCATCTCCTGATCTCGAAGGGACCGGCGGCCGACGGATCCGAAAAGATCGCCACGCGCGTTGCGACCATGGCTCCTGAACATCGCGCCGAGGAGATCGCCCGGATGCTCTCCGGTGCCTCGGTGACTGACGAGGCGAGGGCTGCTGCCGCGGCGCTTTTATCCGGCAACGGCTAACACTGGCTTTTGATATTTGACGGTCTCAATGTTGTGGCTTGTTTTCCACTCTCCGAGATGACGTGGTCCTTCCAATCCATGGTGATTGCACTAGAAAAAGCGGTGAAGATGGAGATTCCCGCATGGCCGCCGATCAGACCCCAATCGAAACGCTGACCGAACAGACGGCTGCTGCCGAACTGGAGCGGCTGGCGAAAGAGCTGGCCCATCACGATGAACTGTACCACGCCAAGGATGCGCCGGAGATTTCCGACGCCCAGTACGATGCACTGAAGCGTCGCAACCTTGCCATCGAAGAGCGCTTTCCGCAGCTTATCCGCTCGGATAGTCCTTCGATCACTGTCGGTGCCGCGCCCCTTGCGACCTTTGCACCGATCACCCATGCGCGGCCGATGCTGTCGCTCGACAACACGTTTTCCGACGAGGACGTGCGCGATTTCGTCAATTCGGTCTATCGTTTCCTCGGGCAGCTGCCAGACAATTCGATCGCGTTTACCGCCGAACCGAAGATCGACGGCCTATCCATGTCGATCCGCTACGAAGACGGTATTCTCGTCAATGCCGCCACCCGCGGCGACGGGACGACCGGTGAAAATGTCACCGCCAATGTGAAGACGATCAGGGAAATCCCCCAGCGCCTGCCCAAGGGCGTGCCAGCGGTCGTTGAGGTGCGCGGCGAGGTCTATATGGCCAAGAGCGACTTTCTGGCGCTCAACGCCGAGATGGAGGCGCAGGGCAAGCAGCTTTACGTCAATCCGCGCAACACCGCCGCAGGATCGCTACGCCAGCTCGACGCCAGAGTAACCGAGAGCCGCAAGCTGAAATTCTTCGCCTATGCCTGGGGTGAGATTTCCGAGCCGAACGACTTGCCGAAGAGCCAGTACGAGATGGTACAGACCTTCAAGGGCTGGGGCTTTCCGGTGAACCCGCTGATGCAGCGGCTGAATTCGGTCGATGACATTCTGGCGCATTATCACGAGATCGGCCTTGCGCGTCCGGATCTCGATTATGATATCGACGGCGTTGTCTACAAGGTCGACCGGCTGGATCTGCAGGCCCGCCTCGGTTTTCGCTCGCGTTCGCCGCGCTGGGCAACAGCGCATAAATTCCCCGCCGAACAGGCTTTTACGACCGTCGAAAACATCGACATCCAGGTCGGCCGCACCGGGGCTCTGACACCTGTCGCGCGTCTGACCCCGATCACGGTCGGCGGTGTAGTCGTCACCAATGCGACGTTGCACAATGCCGATTACATCGAAGGTATCGGCAATTCCGGTGAGCGTATTCGCGACGAAGAGCACGATATCCGGATAGGCGACACCGTCATTGTCCAGCGGGCAGGGGATGTCATCCCGCAGGTTCTGGATATGGTGATGGAGAAGCGTCCGTCGGATGCGAAGAAGTACGAGTTTCCGGCCAAATGCCCGGTCTGCGGAAGCCATGCGGTGCGCGAGAAAAACGAGAAGACCGGCAAACTCGATTCGGTCACGCGTTGCACCGGCGGTTTCGTCTGCCGGGCGCAGGCTACCGAGCACCTGAAGCATTTCGTCTCGCGCAATGCCTTCGATATCGAAGGGCTGGGGACGAAGCAGGTGGATTTCTTCTTCGAGAGCGAAGATCCTGCACTGCAGGTTCGCACTGCGCCCGACATCTTCACGCTGAAAAAGCGGCAGGAAGCCTCGCCGTTGATGAAACTCGAAAACATCGAGGGTTTTGGCAGGGTCAGCGTCAGAAAACTGTTCGACGCGATCGATGAACGTCGTTCGATAGCGCTCAACCGCTTCATCTATGCACTCGGTATCCGCCATGTCGGCGAGACGACGGCGAAGCTGCTCGCCCGCCATTACGGCACCTATGAAGCATTCGATCGGGCGATGAAGGATGCTTCATCACTGGCCGGTGACGCATGGCAGGATCTGAACAATATCGAGGGCATTGGTGAGATCGTTGCCCGCGCCATCGTAGAATTCTTCAAGGAGCCTCGCAATCTCGATGTCATCAATCGATTGCTCGAAGAAGTGACGCCACAGGCTGCGGAGCAGGTTGCAGCGTCCGACAGCCCGGTGGCGGGCAAGACAGTCGTATTCACCGGTTCGTTAGAGCGATTCACGCGTGACGAAGCCAAGGCGCGTGCCGAAGGTCTCGGGGCGAAGGTGGCCGGTTCCGTATCGAAGAAGACCGACTATGTCGTTGCTGGCCCCGGCGCCGGTTCCAAGCTCGACAAGGCTCGGGAACTCGGCGTCGAAGTGATGACGGAGGATGAGTGGCTCACCTTTATCGGTGGCTGATCGTCAGGGCCTGATCCGTGCCATGCAATAGGCATCGACATAGCTTCCGTCTCGAAAAGCGAATTCCTTCATGAGGCCTTCGGTGACGAACCCGTTCTTCTCATAGAGACGGATGGCTGGTTCGTTGTCCGTGTAGACCGTTAGTTCGACGCGGCGCAGGTTGAACCAGTCGTCGGCAAGGGCGACGACTTCTCCTATCAGCGCTCGGCCGATACCCTTGCCGACATAAGCATCGTGAACACCCATGCCGATACTTCCGACGTGGACACGACGGTTGGAGAACCGCGTCAATCCGGCATCGCCGACAATTCTGCCATCGAGGAGAGCGATCAGGCCGGTGACGTTTGCCGGCTGACTTTCGATACCCTTGCGGATTTCATCCGGCGTGTGGTGTGGGGTACGCAGCGTGCCGTACCGATAGCCCGGGAGATTGTGCAGCGTCACTATTCCTTCGGCATCTGACGGCCGTCGTGCCCGTATGACGAGGTTTTGGGGCCATGCTGCATCTTTCGCCAATGGTGGAGGATTTTCCAGTTCGCTCATGTCGCTCTCTTTGGTTTTGCCGAAGCAGAGCGGAACGATGCCGACCCTGCCATCATGCGGCAGGGTGGTGGAGGGACGACCGGCTAACGCGCCAAACCCGCCACGCGCCCTGCAAGGCGAATGGTCACGGTTACGTGTGTAAGGGCGATAACGCTGATCATGACCCGGATTTGGCCATGAATGTGGAAACAGGTCAAGCTGCCGCATCCGCGGCTCTTTGCCGAATCGCGTAGCGCGGCCTAAAAGCGTCGCAGTCGTCCAACCGGAATTTCAGCTTGAAGACCATAGCGATCGATTTCGAAACCGCCAACGAGCAGCGTGGAAGCGCCTGTTCGGTAGGGCTTGCGTGGATCGAAAATGGCAAGGTCATTCGCGTCGAAGAACGTTTGATCCGGCCGAAGGACATGCGGTTTTCGTCTTTCAACATCGGCATCCACGGCATTCGCCCCGAGCAGGTCGAGGATGCCGGTGAATTTCCTGAAGTGATGGACGAATTTGCCGACGATTTTGCCGGTGCGACAATGATCGCACATAATGCCGCATTCGATTTCAGCGTCTGGCGCGCCTGTCTCGACCAATACCGCCAGTCCTATCCGGAGCTTTCCTATCTTTGCAGTGTCAAGATGGCTCAGAAGGTGTGGCCGCATCTGATCTCGCACAAGCTGAATATCCTGGCGCAGCATCTCGGGCTGAATTTCCTTCACCATAACGCGGCAGAGGATGCCGCCATCTGTGCCGAGGCCACGATCGCGATTGCATCGACGTTGAACCTGTCCGAAATCCGCGATGTTCCTGCTGCCATCGGGATGAAAGCCGGCCGGCTGTTCTCCAGCGGTTACGAAGCGTGTACTCTGCCCAAACGGTCTGCTGTTTTGATCGGCAGGTGAATAATCCGCAGCCGTCTTGCAAGCTGTCTGTAGCACCTTATCTCTGATCGCGGATCGTTGACCGGAGATTAGCCTCATGCCCCGCCTGAACCGCCGCATTGTCTCATTCGTTTCTGCCGCTGCCATTCTAACCGGGCTTGCGGCTGCGCCGGCTGTCGCAGAAGTGGTCGGCAAGGTCGGCGTTGACTGGATCGGCAATGATATCATCGTCGAAGCTGTACCTGATCCGCAGGTGAAAGGTGTCACCTGCCACGTCACCTATTTCGATCGCAGTGTGATCGACCGGTTGAAGAACGGGAACTGGTTCGAAGATCCGTCCAACAATTCCATCGCTTGCCGTCAGACCGGGCCGATCGAGATCGGCGACATCGAGCTCGACAAGGGTGGCGAGGAAGTGTTTCGTCAGGGACGGTCGCTGATCTGGAAGGACCTGCTGGTCAAGCGCATTTATGACAAGACCAATGACACGCTGATCTATCTGGCGCATTCGCGTCAGGTGGTGGAAGGTTCTGCCAAGATGGCGATTTCCACGGTGCCGCTTTACGGCCAGCAGGTAAACTGGACGAAGGGCAAACCAGCTCCTTGATACTGTGCCCAAATCACATGAGAAAAGCCGGGCGTGACATGCACGCCCGGCTTTTTATTCGACCGAATTTCCGTTAGCGGATGTACACGACCTTGCCACCATCTGCGGCTGTCTGAATCGCGATGACGTTGGCCAGTTCGACGTTCTGCATTGCCAGCGCATCAGCCAAACCCGGGTCGGATTGCAACTCCGCCTGAGCATTCTGGATCACGTCCGGGCTGGGATTGCTTACGGACTGAGGCAGGCGGCTGCCATTGCCAGAACTCGGATCATTGGTCACATCTACCACTGTGACACCGGCAGTCGATGTGGCAGGACCCTGCATATCCATCGTCTGGGCAGACGCACCGGCTGCGAAGGCGGAAGCGGAAATAAGTGCGGCAAGTGCAATAGCCTTTTTCATGGCAATTCTCCTTGTTGTCGTTTTCTTTCACGCGACGAGAAACATTTCTTCGTTGCATCGTGTCTGAGTTGACAAGCACCAAACCGCCTAGCTTCCCGGAAGGTTTCATAAAAATAATTATATTTTGCAATAACTTGCTGTTCCATCACATGCGAGTGAGACACGAACTTCTGAAGTGATCCGAAACAGAAAACGCCCGGCGTGATTGTTCACGCCAGGCGTTCTTGTAAAGTGTAGACCGGTTAAGGAGCTCAGGCGGCTTCGCGCGATAGTTCGTCGGCGATGACAGTGTCGAGGTTCAGGAAGCAGACCATGGTCTTTTCCAGGGCAACGATACCGCGGCAGAAGTCGCGCTGGGCTTCAGGAATGATTTCTGGCGCCGGTTGCAGGTCTTCGCTCTTGATGGTCATCATGTCGGAAACCTGCTCGACCAGCAGGCCGACAAGCTTGCCGCCGATGTCGGTGACGATGATCGCGGAACGCTCGGATGGTTCCGTCATCTTCATGCCGAGGCGGCAGGCCATGTCGATAACCGGTATAACCGCGCCACGCAGGTTGATGAGGCCGAGGACATAAGGCGGGGTATGCGGCATCGGGGTCACCGGCGCCCAGCCGCGAATTTCGCGGATCGCCATGATGTCGATGCAGAATTCCTGGTCTCCGAGATGAAACGAGACGATCTCGAGATAGGCGCCTGACTGCTTTATCGCATTGCTCATATCAGAACTCTTCCGTTTGGCTGAAAAGCCCGGACATGCGGGGCTTCTGGAATCATGTTTAAATGATCATTGCCGCCTAGAAGTGAAAAACCGGTGAATCTTCTGGTCTAGCCGGGTTGATTTCAGTCTGCGACATCGGGCAGCAGGCTATCTGTTCAGTCCGGTCCTGTTCGTATAAAAAGGCCGCATGCAAACAAGCGCCAGCCATCACTTTGCTCTGCCCGCGACGCTCCTTATCGGGATTGCCGTGCTTGGACTGTCGCTTGCCGGCTTTTGGGGCTGGATCACGTACGGTTCTTCCATCCTCCTTGCGGCGGGGGAGACAGCCCTTTCCTGGTGCTTTTGATCTTGTGGCTCCGTTGTTGGAGTACGGGATGTTGAATTGCGCCGGCGACCGGTTGTGTCTATGTCTGAGACATTCCTCCTTTGAATTAAGAGACTGCCCATGAAAAGCCTTCGGATTGCCCTCTGGATTGCGGTATTTGCTCTTGCGGGTGTTCTGGTGTGGTTGACGCTGGAGGTGACACGGCAAAAGCAGGATCTGGCCGAAGGGCCGTTCGGTGTACCGTTCAGTCTGGTTGCGCAGAATGGCCAGCCGATTACCGAACAGGCTTTTCGTGAAAAGCCCACCGCATTGTTTTTCGGCTTTACACATTGCCCCGAAGTCTGCCCCACAACGCTGTTCGAGCTGAACGGCTGGATGCACAAGGTCGATCCCGACGGAACCAAGCTGAACGGCTATTTTGTCAGCGTCGACCCCGAGCGCGATACGCCGGAAGTGCTTGGCCTCTATGTCTCCAATGTTACCGATCGCATCAAGGGTATCTCAGGACCGCCTGCCGACGTTCTTGCGATGATCAAGGGCTACAAAGTCTATGCCAAGAAAGTGCCGGTCGACGCAGCCGATCCCAATGGCGAATATACCATGGATCATACGGCGTCTGTTTTCCTTCTGGACCAGGGCGGCCGGTTCGCTGGCACGATCGCCTATGGCGAGAATGCCGAGACGGCAGAGAAGAAGCTGGAAAGCCTGATCAAGGGTTGATTGGCTGCGTTTCAGCGCGTTGCCGGTTGAACGGCGCAGGACTTCTGTGGCAATGGTCTGCGCAACAATCAGCTGAGAGAGAAGACCGTGAGCGAGATCCGCCTCTACGTGACAGTCAATGAAGTAACGGCAGGCGAAGTTCTCGACCTCCTTTCGGATGTCTTCGGTGAAGAAGACTTCGCGATCGCCACCACCGAGGTGGATGAGAAGCGCGATATATGGGAAGCCTCGGTCTATATGATGGCCGACGAGGAAGACGCAGTTCGCGAACGGATTGCGGATGCGCTTGCCGAGCCATTTCCCGATTTGTCCATTGCCCGCGAAATCATTCCCGATGTCGACTGGATCGCCAAATCGCTCGAGGGGCTGAAGCCTGTTCGTGCCGGCCGTTTCATCGTGCATGGCTCGCATGATCGCGACAAGGTTCGTGAAAACGATGTGGCGATCGAGATCGATGCGGGGCAGGCTTTCGGCACAGGTCATCATGGTACGACCGCTGGCTGCCTGGAAGTGATCGACAAGGTTCTGCGCGCAAGGCAGGTCAGGAACGCGCTCGATCTGGGAACCGGCAGCGGTGTGCTGGCGATCGCTGTGCGCAAGGTCAGGAAGATCCCGGTTCTTGCAACCGATATCGATCCGGTCGCGGTTCGTGTGGCACGGGAAAACGTTAAGCGCAACGGGATTGCGTCGGGTGTTCGGGTCGAGACTGCACCGGGCTTTCACTCTCCGGCTTTTCGTGAGGATGGGCCGTTCGATCTGATCATTGCCAATATTCTTGCCCGTCCACTGATGAAAATGGCGCCGGAGCTTGGCCATCATCTGGCGCCGGGCGGATCGGTAATCCTTTCGGGAATTCTGGCCGCACAACGCTGGAAGGTGATCGCCGCCTATAATGGTGCAGGCATGCGCCATCTCTCCACGATCTGGAAAAACGGCTGGGTGACGATGCATTTCACCAATCGGTGATATTGCGCGTCTGCCTTGCGCTGAGCGCATGGCGTCAATCCACTATGCTGCAAAATAAAAGGCGACGCTCACGCGCCGCCTTTTCAGGCTTTTCGGCCTGGATGCCCACGAGCGCAAGGGAGGAATTGCTGCTCAAGCGGGCTTTATTCTCGTTGGAGCCGTTTAGCTCCTCGCGATCCTCAGATCAGAAGAAGCAGGGGGTCGCGCCCTTGCGACGAAGCTCTTCGCGGCTCGTGCCGAGGTTCTTCAGGGTTTCGTCATCAAGGCTCATGAGTGCGCCGTTAACGTAGCGGGAAACCTGCTTTTCGCGAGCCTGGGCCATACGGTTCATCGCATTACGGAACATGGAGTTTGCCATTGATTTCGTCCTTCGCTTTGTTGTCTCACTTGGTATGGCTCGAATATATGCTTCATCGAGTTGCACAGTGAGTAGGCTTCGATCATTGGTGATATGCATTCAATGCATGGTTGCGTGTTCGAGTGCTTCAATATTCGGCATTTTGTTTAAGGCGTGCCGCGTGCCGCCATCGGCTTCACGCTTTAAGCTCTTGTTTTGCCGCATGTGTTTCTCGCAAAACCGCTGCACACTTTCGTTCGACATGCTTTAACGTGGATGTTCAGCGGAATCACAGCAGTGGAATGGCAGCGATGTTTCAGTCTTTCGACAACAAATCCTCCCCCCAATTTGGTCGCGAGCGTGTAGCTGCGCTTCGCGCGCGCTTTGCCGAGCTCAATATTGACGGTTTTCTCGTGCCGCGCGCTGATGAGTATCAAAGCGAGTACGTTCCGGAGTGTGCCGAACGTTTGTCTTGGCTCACCGGATTTACCGGCTCTGCCGGTATGGCGCTGGTGACGCAGAAGGAAGCGATCGTTTTCGTCGACGGCCGTTACGTGACGCAGGTCGCGGAGCAGGTCGATGGCGGTGTGTTTACGCCCGGTGACCTCGTCAACGAGCCGCCGCATCTCTGGCTCCGCTCTCACGTCGAAAAGGGCTTTCGCCTTGGTGTCGATCCCTGGCTGCATGGTGGCCTGGAAGTGAAGAGGCTTGAAAAGGCGCTGGAAGAGGTTGGCGGAATGCTCGTGCTTCTTTCCGAAAACCCACTGGATACCGCCTGGGTTGATCGCCCGGCCGAGCCGCTTGGCGCCGTTGCCGTTCAGCAGGACGTTCATGCAGGGAAAGCCGCCGCAGAGAAGATCGCCGAGATTGCGGTCAGTCTGAAGGCGAAGAATATCGCTGCTGCCCTGATTGCCGATCCGTCTTCGGTCGCCTGGATTTTCAATATTCGTGGTGCCGATGTCGCGCATACGCCGCATCCGCTTTCGCGCGCGCTGATTGCCGCTGACGGCAAGGCGGAACTGTTCATCGACGAGCGCAAGCTCGGCGGCGAGGCTCGTGCTCACCTGCAGGCGCTCACGAGCATCAAACAGCCTGGTGCGCTGATCGAACGGATCGGCATTTACGCCGCCGATGGCGGTCGTATTCTTGTCGATCCGGAGCTGACGGCTCTCGCGCTGATCACTGCCGCCGAGAATGCGGGGGGCGTCGTGGTCGAGGGCACCGATCCCGCACGCCTGCCGCGCGCCATCAAGAATGCGGTGGAGTTGAAAGGCTCGGCCGATGCGCATGTGCAGGATGGCGTTGCCATGGTGGAGTTCCTCCACTGGCTGGATAAGGCCAAGCCGGGATCGCTGACCGAGATCCAGGCGGTGGAGGCTCTTGAGGCGGCGCGTGCGCGCGTTGGCCAGAACCTGCAGAACCCGCTGCGCGACGTCTCCTTCGACAGCATTGCCGGTGCCGGTGAACATGCGGCGATCATGCATTACCGTGTAACTCGCCAGAGTGACCGCAAGATCGAGGCCGGCGAGCTGTTCCTGATCGATTCAGGCGCTCAATATATCAACGGCACGACTGACATTACCCGTACGGTGGCTATCGGCGAGGTGCCCGAAGACCGCAAGCGTTTCTTCACGCTTGTGCTGAAGGGGATGATCGCAATCAGCACGGCGCGTTTCCCCAAGGGGACGCGTGGCTGCGATCTCGACCCGCTGGCGCGCATTGCATTGTGGAAGGCCGGCGGCGATTTCGCCCATGGCACCGGTCACGGTGTCGGCTCCTATCTCTCCGTGCATGAAGGTCCGCAGCGTATTTCGCGGCTTGCCACGCAGGAACTGCTGCCCGGCATGATCCTGTCGAACGAGCCGGGTTATTACCGTCCCGGTCATTACGGCATTCGTATCGAGAACCTGATCTTCGTTCGTGAAGCAGAAGAGATCGTTGGCGGCGACATGCCTATGCGCTCTTTCGAGACGCTGACCTGGTGCCCGATCGATCGTCGCCTGGTTGTTGCTGCGTTGCTGACGGAGGAGGAGCTGGAATGGCTGAACGCGTATCACGTCACTGTGTGTGAAAAGCTGCTGCCGCTGATCACCGATGCGGCGGTGCGGGGATGGCTTGAAGCCGCTACAGCACCGATCGGTGCCTGATCAGACACCGAGACCGAACCCGTAACGGGCGGCCATCACGGCCGCCCAGCCAATGACCAGGATTGTGAGGCCGGGGAAACGCAGCCCGATGATCAGGGCAACGGCCATGGCAATCTTGATGTCCCAGCCGCCATAAACGAATGGCGGCGCTACCAGCGTCGTCAGTACCGCGGCAGGCACGGCGTTGAGTGCCGATTCCACCCGAGGGGGGATGCGCTTCATGCTACTCATCAGCACATAACCGCCGACACGCGTGAAATAGGTGGCGATTGCCGCGACCACGATCAGCATGGCCGTGCCCGAATCTATGGAAAATGCGTTCATTTCGCTTTCCATGTCACATCGCCTCCCTTTCTATTTCCGAGACGTCCGGCTCCTCGTGCACTTTTGGTGGTGGCGGGATTGCGGCAATCAGGATGCCGAGTGCTGCGCCGACGCTGATATGCCAGGGCGAACCGACGACGTGGAAGGCGACGACCGAACCGAGGGCGCCGGCCAACATGACGGGAAAGAAGTTGTGACGGCCACGGAACCCCATGGTCAGTCCGAGGAAATAGATCGGCAGGAGAACATCGATGCCAAGTGCTTTCGGATCACCGATCATGCGGCCGAAGAATGCGCCGATTATCGTTGTAAGTATCCAGGATACCCACACAACCGCGCCCATTGCGAAATACCAGCGAAACGTCGCGGGTTTTCCAGCATCTTCGCGTTTTACCGTCTCGGCGAATTGCGGATCGACGAGCAGGAAAAAAGCGAGCCAGCGCTGGATGTGCGGATAACGGCCGATGACCGAAGCGAGTGCGGCGGAATAGAGGATATGGCGAAAGTTTACTGCCAGAATGGATAATACGATGATCCATGCGGCAACGTGATGGCCAAACAACTCTATGCCGACCAACTGGCTGGCACCACCGTAGACGAGCCCGCTCATCAGGGCCGCTTCTGCAATGCTAAAACCATTGTCGACTGCAATGGCGCCAAAAAGGATGCCGAAAGGGGCTGATGAAATCGCCACAACGGCGCCTTTCTTCAGGCCGTTTGTCAGTTGCTCTCGTTTATCCATATTCTGTTCCGGCTGCATGACGGCTCCCGCATCGCTGACCGAGCAGAATGCGCACTCTCCAGTCTACTCCCTAGATCATGTGCGTGTAGAAGCAGCTGCAGTTACAGGCAATTGAATTGCGTTTATTCAATTCATCGATTTTGTTGATAATGTCCGGGTAGGGCAACTCGCCATGCTTTGGAGGCGAAAAAGTTACGCCTTAGTCGGCGAGGATAACTTTACTGGTGACGATATCGACGCCGCGCTCCCGCATTTCGGAGATTGCTTCTTTTATGCCCTGCGGATCGATACCGCGACTTGCGTCAGAGATGAACCGGACGTTGACGTTCGGCAGCATGTCACGGGCGTCGAGAGCCGAGAACTTGACGCAGTAGTCGGTCGCAAGGCCGCAGATGTCTAATTCGGTTATCTGCTGGGCCTTGAGATAACCGGCGAGCCCGGTCAAGGCGGCGTGGTCATTGTCGCGAAAGGCAGAATAGCTATCAACGGCCGGGTTTTCACCCTTCTGCTGTATGTAGTCGATCTCGCTTAGTTCGAGATCCGGATGGAACTCCGCATCTGGGGTGCCCTGTACGCAGTGATCCGGCCACATCACTTGAGGCTGGCCGGAGAGTTCACCCATCTCGAAAGGTCTTTTACCGGGATGCTGTGAGGCGAAGCTGCCATGGTTGGCGGGATGCCAATCCTGGGAGGCCACGACTACGTCATATCCGCCATCGCTAATCAGGCGATTGGCAACGGGGATCACCGAATCGCCGTCTGGCACGGCCAGGTTTCCGCCCGGGCAAAACCCGTTCTGCATGTCTATCAACAGCAGTGCTTTCATGACGCTCTCCCGCGTTTTCCGATAGCAGAATGCCAAGCCACAATTCGATGATCAAGAAAATTGTTCAAGAAATTCATGGTGATCGAATAGGTGATTATTAAGTATCTAAATTAGAAATAGCTTATTAAGTATGTTGCGAAATGATTGGTTATCCAAACTGGAAGGGTCGCCATGAAACGCCTTGTCTTTCCCGTATTAGCCTTGCCTATCACGCTTGTCTCAGGCCTCTACAGTAGTGCGGCGCATTCCCAGTCGGCACCACTCGTCAATGTGTGCTCGGGCCTGAGCGTCGATCTTCCGGTGCTTCAGCCGGTGACGACGGGCATACTGGACCCGTTGCTCAATCCGTTGGCATCTCTGATCGATCTCAATATTGCCGGGGCACTGAGTGGCCAGAATATCGGTATCAGCGTCCTGGATACCAACGGCCAAGCTGTCAGCAGCGCGGACTGCGGCCTGGCTGCCGACTCGATCGATATCGATCACGCGCGGGGCATCTCGATGGGGGGTGGCAGCCTCAGCGGGCTTGGTGGAGCTGGAAATGCAGCATCTGTTGCGGGAGAGGTGAATTCGGTCGCGATAGGTAACGGTGCAGTAACCAGTGCGGCTGCAGCGAATGCTATCGCACTCGGATTGCGGGGCACGGTGACTGCCGCAAACGGCGTGGCACTTGGTGCGGACGCGAATGTGAGCGCCGCCGGTGGCGTCGCACTTGGTTCCGGTTCTGTGGCATCTCGTGCAGGCATGGGAGGCGCAACCGAACTCTTCTCGGGGACCGCAGTCTCGTCCACCGCCGGTGCGGTTTCTGTCGGTGCAGCGGGTGGA
Organism: Aliirhizobium wenxiniae; assembly: GCF_014201355.1. GTDB lineage: Bacteria > Pseudomonadota > Alphaproteobacteria > Rhizobiales > Rhizobiaceae > Neorhizobium > Neorhizobium wenxiniae. The sequence continues at coordinate 656,985 of NZ_JACHEG010000001.1, read as the reverse complement.
GAGCGTCAGATCACCAATGTCGCGGGTGGTACGGCTGACACTGATGCTGTCAATGTTCGGCAGCTGCGCGCAGTGAGCGATACCGTCACCACCGGGCTTGGAGATGTCGCCATCGCCCTTGGCGGTGGATCTACCTACAACAGCAGCACCAATGTCTTTACCGGGCCGAGCTATACGTTGCGCGGCAACACCTATACCGATGTCAATTCGGCGCTCCAGGCGATCAACTCCTTTATCGGCGGCGCCGGCACCAACGGGGCACTGGCTGCCAACAACACGAGTGGTCTGCCGAATGCAGTTGCAACCGGTGCCGATGCAACGGCCGTCGGTTACGGATCCAGCGCAGCTCATGCCAACAGCACGGCGATCGGACGTGGGGCGACCACAACCCGGGCAGGTCAGGTTATGATCGGAACCTCGACAAATACCTATACGATGCCGGGCGTGACCTCGGTCGCGAGCCGGGCCGCACAAAGTGGGCCGACGCAGATTCTGACGACCGATGCAGCGGGCAACATAGCGTCGGCCAATATCGACGTTAACCGGATCGGTTCTGACATCTCCAATCTGCGCGGCGACGTGTCCAGCTTACGCCGGGAAACCCGCAAGGGCATTGCGGCTGCGATGTCGATGACGGCTGCACCGAAGCCCTCCGCACCGGGCAAGACATCCTGGTCGACCAATATTGCCGGATATCACGGCGAGATGGCTACCAGCTTTGCTGTCGCCCATATGTTCGACAGCAATTACCCGGTAATCTTCGATGCCTCGGTTGGTTATTCGCCCGGCGGCGAAGCACCCGGCGTCCGCGTCGGTCTCTCCGGCGAGTTTTGACCGCAGTTCTCAGAACCCCTGCCGAACTGGTATCCCCCCCGCCATTCGGCTTGTTCCACCCCGCGACAACCCTCGCGGGGTGGAATGCTTTGTAAGTCTGATTTCGACTGCGCACTTCGTCTGGCGTGGAAATATATTCTTCATGGTAGAGCTTCGGTAAAAATGTCTACCTCGTAACATCCTGGCGATGCCGCTACCTACAGCGCAAAATCAGGAGCTTAGTTTATGACGATTTCCTCTTCGATGGGCTCGGGAGCGCCGGCAGCGTCGCCTCTTGGGGCGCCAGGCCTCATTTCCCTCGTTGTGCTCGTCGCGGGCACGCTGGCGCTCGGCGTAGTTTATGGGCCAGCTCAGGGCGCGCTTTTTCTCGTCGGTGGTGCACTGGGAATTTCTCTTTACCATGCGGCTTTCGGTTTTACTTCGGCCTGGCGGGTCTTCATCGCCGAGGGCAGGGGGCGCGGCCTGCGCGTCCAGATGATCCTGCTTGCCCTTGCCGTCATTCTGTTCTTTCCGTTCCTGGCGAGCGGAACGCTGTTCGGCAATGAAGTGCGCGGCAATATTTCCCCGGCCGGGATCGGTGTTATTGTCGGCGCCTTTATGTTCGGCGTGGGCATGCAGCTTGGCGGCGGTTGCGCTTCCGGCACGTTGTTCACCGCCGGTGGCGGCAATGCGCGCATGCTGGTCACGTTGTTTTTCTTTATCGTGGGCTCGCTGATCGCGACCCTGCATACCGCCTGGTGGGCGGCGCTGCCTTCATTGCCGCCGACAGCGCTATTTCAGACATTCGGTGCCGCCGGCGGTATTGCAGTGTCTCTCATCATTTTCGGCGCAATCGCTGCGATTACCGTGGTGGTGGAGAAGAAGCGGAACGGCGCGCTGGAACAGGCGCCGCCATCACCGCGCCAGGGCTTTGCACGATATCTGCGCGGGCCGTGGCCACTTGTGTTCGGTGCGGTCGCGCTGGTTATCCTCAATTTCGCGACGCTTGCGATCGCAGGGCGGCCCTGGGGTGTTACCTCGGCCTTCGCTCTGTGGGGTGCCAAGGGCGCACAGTTGATCGGTATCGATCCGGCTTCCTGGCCCTATTGGCAGCAGCCGGGTAATGCCAAGGCTCTGGCATCGAGTGTTTTTGCTGATGTCACCTCGGTCATGGACTTCGGCATCATTGCAGGCGCCATGCTGGCCGCAGCTCTTGCGGGCAAGTTTGCGCCCAATCTCGATATTCCATTGCGCTCGGTGCTGGCGGCGGTCGTCGGTGGTCTGCTGCTGGGCTACGGAGCCCGGATTGCCTATGGCTGCAATATCGGCGCCTATTTTTCCGGGATCGCCTCGGGGAGCCTGCACGGCTACCTTTGGGCTGTCGCTGCGTTTGCGGGCAATGTTGCCGGCGTAAAGCTCAGGCCCTGGTTCTTTAACGAAGGTCGAGCGATCCGTCGTATCGACGGATGATAAAATATCACTGTTTCTGACAAGAGACGGCCACGTATAGCGTGGCCGTTTTTCATCACGGGTCTTTTTATTGTGCCGTTGCACAGCGTCGCATCCCCAGCGAATTATTCCCGTTGCCTTGTATAACCGGGTTTTTGTCGCTAAACAGCAACAGTCGTCAGCTTGACCCGCCTTAATCGCCGAGGCCAGAAACACAGCCTTGCCGCATTTTGGCTAAACTTCCGACGGCATGCGCTTTTATGAGCGCCATCGAAACTGATCGGGGCGGCGTAAAGACATTGGTTACCATAATCGTTCATTCTCTCACCCATTCGCAGAGTGGTTTTGCGCGGAATCATTCCTTTTCGGAAGGCCACTCCAGTCTGGTAGGCGAGGCGCTTTTTGCGGCCTTTGCAGTGATGAGTAACGGTTCGGGTAACGAGTGATGGTGCGTAGGGTCGAAGCCTCCACGAAGCGGAACAAGGTCTCGAAGCGTCCGGCGAAGCGCAAGCGTGGCCGTTCGATCTTCATGAATATGGCGATTGGCATCGGGCTCACCGCTTCGGCGTTGATCGGCGCTTCGGCGATTACCGTGGCAACTGCGGTGAAACCTGCCAGGGATATGCATTTTCAAACGGCTCTTCTTTCGCCTGTTGTCGCGGGTGAGCATTTGACGCGCGATCGTGCCGACAGAACGCTTGATGTTGCGAAATTCTCCAGACTGCGTGGCAAGTCACTGGCTGAAGCCAAGGGGAGCCGTTTGGCCGGGGCGGAGGCCGCTGCCTTGGAAGCACTGCGTCCTGAAGGTTCGACAGTAAGCCAGGCGCTCCATCATGCCATGGCAAAAGCTGCCCGTAAGGTTGAGAACGAGCAGCAATTCGCGGCTTTGACGACCAAGCGTCCGGCTGCCGCCGCGATCAGGTCCGCGCTCGGCCAAGCGATGGAAGATACGGTACTGGTCGCACCACGCGGCGATAGCGCAATGCCTGACCTGATTCAGGATGCAGAAAACGTTACCAATGTTGCAGCGCTGAAGGACATGAAGCCCGTCGAGATGGCTTCGCTCGAGACTTCAGGCAGCGATGAGGCGACCGTCAATTCGCCATCGGTCGAAATCACGCAGGACGTCGTGGCGCTCGCTGTTCCACCTGCGTCCGATACCTACGCACTTCCAAAGGCGGGGCCGCTGCCGGTGATCCGGCCTGCGGCTGGCATGCGCGGCGATGATGCCAAGCCTGCCGTTCGCGGTAATGCTCTGGCCGCCATCGCATCGGTTGCACCTCAGAAACCCGGCAAGCCTGCGGGGGATGACAAGCCGACGGTGCTTGCGTTCGCCAAGCCGGACAATCCGATGCGCGAGGAGCCGGAAAGCCCATCGACGCCTTCGCCCAAGTGGCCGGGTCTCGGCACTAAGGTTGCAATCTACGATATTACCAATGGTGTCGTGCATATGCCGAACGGAACCAAGCTTGAGGCGCATTCCGGTATTGGCAGCATGCGCGACAACCCGAAATTCACCCATGTGAAAATGCGCGGCCCGACCCCTCCGGGTACCTACAAGCTTTCGATGCGCGAATCCCTGTTCCATGGCGTCGCCGCAATTCGCCTTACGCCGACGGACGGAAAGCCGCCGCAGGGCCGCACCGGGCTTCTGGCACATAGCTTCCTGCTTCGCGTTCGTGGCGATTCGCACGGCTGCGTCGCATTTGCCGACTATGATCGTTTCCTCAAGGCATTCCAGCGCGGTGAGATCACTCACATGATCATCGTGCCCAAATGGGATGGCAAGCGCCCCGGCTCGGGTTCTGGCGGCGGTTTCATGGCCAAGCTTTTCGGCAACAACGACGCATAAAATAAACGGAGCCTTTTGGCTCCGTTTTCGTATTCAGCCAAGTGTATCGCGCACGGCACGGAGGAAGATTTTCGCGCCGATCGGGATAAGGTCATCCGGAAAATCATAGTTCGGATTATGCGGCGCGGGGTGGTTTTCACCAGCGCCAAGAAACAGCATTGCCGACTTGGATACGCCGCCGAAACGGCCAAAATCCTCTGAGGCGCGAAAACCTTCACCTGGCTCATGGGTGACGCCTTCGGCATCCATTGCCGCACGCAATATATCGGCGGCCTCTGCATCATTGATACAATGGCCGAATACCTCCTGGTATTCGATTTCAAGCTTCAGTCCTGCTGCGTGAGAAGCCTCGCGCGCCATGTTTTCAGCCGTTTCGACAAGCGCGGCCATCTGATCGTCCGTCGATGTGCGTAACGTTACCCAGATCTCGCTATAGCCCGGAGCAACGCCGACTGTCGGCTCTCCGATCGCCGCATGGGTGACGGTGGCGCGGACGAGATTGCCTTCCGATACCGTGCCCGTCGACAGGGCATTGAGTGCCGGCATCAGGGTTGCGACGGCAGTGACAGGCGACGTACCTGTCTCGGGATAGGCGGCATGGGCGGTCTTGCCAGACAGAATGATCTTCATGCCGCGCGAAGCACAATTGGCCGGGCCGTCCTTCAGCCAGACATGGCCGAAAGGAACGCCAGGCATATTGTGCTGGGAGAGGCTGAAATCAGGCGTCAATGCGGCGAATTTCTCGTCGGCGATGACGGCTGCAGCACCGGCGCCGTTTTCTTCTGCCGGCTGAAACAGCAGGATGGCGCGGCCGCTTTTGGGGCGTTCGCGGCCGAGCACGCGGCCAATGGCGGCAAGCGTTGCCATATGGCCGTCATGGCCACACATGTGGCTCTTGCCGGGAGTTCTCGATCTGTAATCCGGATCGCCGAGTTCCTCGATCGGCAGGGCGTCGAGCTCGGCGCGGATCATCATGGTCTTTCCAGGTGCGCCGCTGTCATAGATTACCGCCACGCCTGTTCCACCAAGCCTTTCCACAATCGCGTCCGGCTCGGTCTGGCGCATGAAGCGGACGACTTCTCTCGCAGTCTCCACCTCTTCTCCGGAGACTTCCGGCATGGTGTGAAGATGGCGGCGCCAGGCTGTGGTTTCGATGATGTCGTGATTGGTGAGAGACATGAAACGTGCTCCGTATTCGCGGCTGGGAAAGAGACCTAGCGAACAGTTTCGAAAGGAGCAATGCGGCGAGAAAACTTCGCGCCTGAAATCTTCCTGCAATGATTGGAGCCTCAATTCGTATCTGCTTCATCTGTTTCTGAAGGAATGACATGTGACTGGCTTCAGTTTTTCAAGGTATCTGTCCACGGCCCGTGTTCTATGGGGATTGGCCCTGTTTACGGCGGCAATGGCAGCTTCTGCTCACGCACAGCAATTTGGGCGGCAGGTCGGGACGCTAGCGAAGGGAGTGAGTGTTGAGCGCGATGTTGCCTATGGCTCCATGGCCGAGCAACGCATGGATGTCTATTTGCCACAAAACGCGCAAAGATCACCGATCATCGTGATGGTGCATGGCGGTGCCTGGGCGTTCGGCTCGAAATCCGCTCCGGGCGTAGTCGACAATAAAGTCTCACACTGGTTGCCGAAGGGGTTTATCTTCGTTTCTGTGGAGACAAGGTTGGCCCCTGCCGCTGATCCGATTGAGCAGGCGACTGACGTCGCGGCTGCAATGGCGATGGTCCAGCGCCGCGCTGCGTCATGGGGTGGCGATCCTTCGAAGATGGTTCTGATGGGACATTCGGCCGGTGCTCATCTTGTCGCACTCGTCTCTGCCAATCGTTCTATTGCCCAGAAGGCTGGCGTGAAGCCATGGGCAGGAACCATAGCGCTCGATAGTGCAGCCTACGACGTTTCGTCCATCATGGAGCGGCCGAACCATCCCCGATTTTATGATCAGGCATTCGGAAGCGATCCCCGTTTCTGGAAAATAGCTTCTCCGACGTTGTATGCGGGATCAAACATACCGCGGATGTTGCTGGTATGCTCCAGTCTTCGGAGCGATTCTTGTCCTCAGGCAAATGCTTTTGCCAGAAAATCAGGCGGACAGGCGAGGGTTCTCCCGCTTTCCCTGCGCCATATGGCAATCAATCGTATGCTCGGGCTTGAAAGTGATTACACGCACCAGATCGACGCGTTCATAAATTCAATCGTCGCGAGATAAGCCTCGCCACTGCCTCGCGCTGGCAGCAAGAAAACAAGCGATAAGTGAGGTGGCGAAGCCGTCACGCCTTTTCCACAAAACCATCCAGAACGCGCTTCTGACCGGCTCGGTCAAATTCGATCGTCAGCTTGTTGCCTTCGATCGCCATGACATTGCCATTGCCGAACTTGATGTGGAAAACCCGATCGCCGATCGTGAATTTCGATGGCGTGTCGGCCACCGACTTGGCCACAAGCTCGCCGTCGATCGTGCGGCCGCGCGGGCCGCTTTCTCCGTAACCGATGCGTTCCACCGCATGGCCGGAGCGGTTGCCCCAGTTGTCGCGGGTGGCATCAGTCTTGTTGGCCTGCGCGCGTTTCCAGCCTGGTGTCGAGTAATTGTTGGCGAAGGGATCTGCCTTGTCGAAACGCGACTGGCCGTAACCGCCGCGTCCGCCATAACCTCCGTAATTCGATGAATCCGAAGCTGCGACATCGACGTGGTTCTGCGGCAGTTCTTCAAGGAATCGGGATGGCATGGTCGATTGCCAGAGGCCATGAATGCGGCGGTTGGAAACAAACCAGATATGGCAGCGGTGCTTTGCGCGCGTGATGCCGACATAGGCGAGGCGGCGCTCTTCCTCTAGGCCGGAGCGGCCGCCTTCATCGAGCGCGCGTTGATGCGGAAAGAGGCCTTCTTCCCAGCCTGGCAGGAAGACGGTATCGAATTCCAGCCCCTTGGCCGAATGGAGCGTCATGATCGAGACAGCGTCGAGGTTTTCGTTCTGCTCGGCATCCATGACGAGGGAGACGTGCTCGAGGAAGCCGCGCATGCTGTCGAACTGCTCCATGGAGCGGATCAGTTCCTTCAGGTTTTCGAGACGGCCCGGTGCTTCTGCAGATTTGTCGTTCTTCCACATGTCGGTATAGCCCGACTCTTCGAGGATCTGCTCTGCAAGTTCGGTATGTTCCGTCCGTTCAAGTCGTTCCTGCCAGTTCCTGAAGTTCTGCACGACATCGAAAAGCGCCTTGCGAGCCTTCGGCTTCAGCTCATCCGTTTCGACCATCTCGGCCGCGGCCTGCAGCATAGGAATGTCGCGGGCGCGGGCGGAATCGTGCAGATAACGAACAGTCGTGTCGCCGAGCCCTCGTTTCGGCGTATTGATGATACGCTCGAAGGCCAGATCATCCGCCGGCTGGCAGACGAGGCGGAAATAGGCCATGGCATCGCGGATTTCGAGCCGTTCGTAGAAACGTGGACCGCCGACGACGCGATAGTTCAGGCCAAGCGTGACAAAGCGATCTTCGAACTCGCGCATCTGGAACGAGGCGCGCACGAGGATCGCCATGTCGTTCAAGGCATGCTTCTTGCCGTCACCATCACCGCGCTGCAGCCGCTCGATTTCCTCGCCGACGGCACGGGCTTCCTCTTCACTGTCCCAGGCAGCGTGAACGATGACCTTCTCGTCGTCAGGATCGACGCGATCGGTGAAAAGAGTCTTGCCCAGCCTGCCCTCGTTATGGGCGATCAGGTGGCCTGCAGCGCCCAAAATATGTTCAGTGGAACGGTAATTGCGTTCCAGCTTGATGACCTTGGCGCCCGGAAAATCCTTTTCGAAGCGCAGGATGTTGTCGACTTCCGCACCTCGCCATCCATAGATCGACTGGTCGTCGTCGCCAACGCAGCAGACGTTCTGCGGCACGTTCTTAGGTCGCTGTGCCAGCAGGCGCAGCCACATATATTGTGCGGTATTGGTGTCCTGATACTCGTCGACCAGGATATAGCGGAATTTCTCGTGATATTCCTTCAGCAGGTCCGGCGTCTTGCGGAAGATCGCGATCGGATGCAGCAGAAGGTCGCCAAAGTCGCAGGCGTTGAGCGTTCTCAAGCGTGCCTGATAGGCAGCATAGAGTTCGCGGCCCTTGCCATTGGCGAAGGCGCGGGCGTCCCCTTCGGGGATATCGGGTGGAAGCAGCCCCTTATTCTTCCAGCCGTCGATCATGCCGGCGAATTGTTTTGCCGGCCAGCGCTTGTCGTCCAGGCCCTCGGCCTGGATCAGCTGCTTGATCAGTCGAACCACGTCATCGGTATCGAGAATGGTGAAGTCCGAACGCAGTCCGACCAGTTCGGCATGGCGACGCAGGATCTTCACCCCGATCGAATGGAACGTGCCGAGCCAAGGCATGCCTTCGACTGCACCGCCGACGAGGACGCCGATACGCTCCTTCATCTCGCGTGCCGCCTTGTTGGTAAAGGTGACGGCGAGGATCTGGCTGGGCCAGGCTTTACCTGTCGCCAGAATATGGGCGATGCGGGTGGTTAAGACGCGTGTCTTTCCGGTGCCGGCTCCTGCAAGAACAAGAACCGGGCCGTCCACGGTTTCCACTGCCTCGCGCTGTTCAGGATTCAGGCCGGATAGATAATCCGGGGCAGGGCGTGCGCCATCGCGCGCGGCCATGGCGCGAGCTGCTATGCCCAATCCACCTGATGCCCCACTCTGGAGTTGCTGGCGATCAGATGGGGACTGCTGCCTGCGCGGCGCGGGTTCCGGCTCTTCATCGAAGAACGGAATATCGTCGAAACTGTTACTCATGCGGCCAATGTAGTGATTCGAGGCGGAAAGACCAGTCGATGTTCTCTTTTCATTCCCGTATTTGCGGATGAAGTCGCTCATCACGACGCGAATTGAACTCCGACACGCAAAGATCGTTCACGCTGGCAAGAACATCGGCATAGTCGCATTTTGCAACTCAAGGGATGATCTCATTCTGACATAAGCGTGAAATCCCGTGATGTTACAAATCGGTAAGGCGGTGGCACAGCCATTGCTTGTTAATGGGGAAACGAGGATACTCCTTACACCCAAAGATACTTCACGAGGACATGAATGCGGATCTGGAACCAGCTTCTTTTGTCGGCTGCGGTTTTACTCGGAGGCCTCTGTTTCTGGGTTTATCTGTCAGCTGATGCTGGCCGCACGCTGGTCTCTATGGGAGTGCCTGAGGCAATCGTCTCGGCGATCAATCCGAAATCGAGCGAACCGGCTTCGGCGACCGTTGCAGGAAGCGGCCAACGCTCGGCGGGTGCTGGCGGCAATCGGCAGAATTCGGCAAGCGGGCAGGCCGTACTCGTTGCAACGCGTCCGGTCGGAACCGGCATCGTCAACGACAGCCTATCCGCCATCGGTGACGGCGAGGCGATCCAGTCGGTTATCGTGATGCCGCAAGCTGCAGGCACGATCAACGAGATCCTTGTGAAGTCGGGCGATCGGGTGAAAAAGGGGCAGGTGCTCGCACAACTCGATGATGACGAACAGATCATTCTGCGCGATCAGGCGCAGGTGCTTCTGCGCAGCGCAAAGGAAAAGTCGGAGAGCTACAAGAACCTGAGAAGCTTCTCCAGGCTTGAAGTGCTTGATGCGCAAATCGCCGAAGAGACGGCGCAGCTTGCGCTGACCAACGCGCAACTCTCGCTGAAGCGCCGATCCGTCGTTGCGCCGATCGACGGCATTGTCGGTATCGTCGCCATCAATATCGGTGACAATGTTACGACTACGAGCAATGTGGTGACGATCGATAACCGATCCGAACTGCTTGTCGATTTCTGGGCTCCTGAGCGGTTCGCCGTGCAGGTTAAGAGCGGCATGCCGGTGGAAGCCGCGTCGATCTCGCGTCCCGGACAGACATTCAAAGGTTCTGTCGAGGCGGTGGATAACCGGGTCGACCCCGCCAGCCGCACGATCCGCATTCGGGCCAAGATCCCGAATGGCGAAGACGAATTGCGGGCCGGCATGTCCTTCGGCGTGACCATGCGCTTTCCCGGGGAGACCTATCCGGCTGTCGATCCGCTTGCGATCCAATGGGATACGCAGGGCTCCTTCGTCTGGCGTATCGAAGATCACAAGTCGGTAAAGGCAAGGGTTCTGATCATCCAGCGCAATCCGGACGCCATTCTGGTTGCTGCGGACCTGAACGAAGGCGATGTCATCGCAACCGAAGGCCTGCAGCGTGTTCGCGAAGGTGGTGCAGTCCGCATTGCAGGTGAAAAGCCGCCGGAGGTTGCCAGCCGATGAGCGAGGATAAAGGCGGACAATCGCACGAGGCCGTGCAGGGTGCGTCAAACGGTCAATCCGGCAAGCAGGGTTTCACCGCACTTTTCGTGCGGCGTCCTATACTGGCCGCGGTCCTCAACACATTGCTGGTGGTCGCCGGTCTTGCCGCGCTGGTCGGTGTCGAGGTCCGCGAGTTGCCGGATGTCGATCAGCCTGTGATCAGCGTTCGCACGACCTATGATGGTGCGTCGGCGCAAACGATGGATCAGGAGGTGACGGATGTCATCGAGGGTGCCGTTGCGCGTGTCAGTGGCCTGAAATCGATCTCGTCTATTTCCGATTTCGGCCAGAGCCGAGTCACACTCGAATTCAGCGATACCGCGGATCTGGCCGTGGCGGCGAACGACGTGCGCGATGCGCTCGGCCGCGTGACCGGACAGCTGCCGGAGGACGCCGACGAGCCGCGCATCATCAAGGCGGATAGCGACAGCCAGCCGATCATGCGTCTTGCCGTGACCTCCTCCACCATGTCGATGGAAGAGCTGACGCTTCTCGTTGATAATGAGGTTTCCGACCGGCTGGCCGCCGTTGATGGTGTTGCCGATGTCGAACTTTACGGTGACCAAGAGAAAATCTTTCGCGTCGATGTGAACCAGACGGCGCTGGCTAGCCGTGGTCTGACGATTGCAGACCTTTCGAATGCCTTGTCCACGGCTGCCATGGACGTGCCTGCCGGGTCGCTTGAATCCTCCACGCAGGACATTGTCGTTCGCGCCACCGCGAACCTCACTAAGCCGGAGGATTTCGAGAATATCCTGATCAACGACAATGTCCGGCTGCGTGACGTTGCGACCGTGATGCTCGGGCCGGATGACGGGACCACCGCGCTTCGGTCGAACGGCATCCAGGGCGTCGGTCTCGGCGTGCTCCGCCAGGCGCAGTCGAACACGCTCAGCATTTCCGAAGGCGTGCGGGCCGCTGTTGCCGAATTGTCGAAAAGCCTGCCGGAAGGCACGCGCATAGCGATCACAAGCGATGATGCCGTGTTCATTGAGGGAGCGCTGCATGAGGTGGAAATCGCACTGGCTCTCTCCGGTACGATCGTCGTGCTGGTGATCTTCCTGTTCCTGCGCGACTGGAAGGCGACGCTCATTCCGGCGCTGACCATGCCGGTTGCGCTGATCGGCACCCTGGTCGCGATATATATGGTCGGGTTTTCGATCAATATTCTCACCCTCCTGGCCATCGTTCTGGCGACTGGCCTCGTCGTCGATGATGCTATCGTCGTCCTCGAAAATATCGTGCGGCGAAGAGCTGAAGGTATGGGGCCGCGAGCCGCTGCCGTGATCGGTACGCAGGAAGTGTTCTTCGCGGTTCTGGCGACGACGGCCACGCTAGCCGCGGTCTTCATCCCGCTTTCCTTCCTGCCGGGCCAGATGGGCGGACTGTTCCGCGAATTCGGCTTCGTGCTTGCCTTCGCAGTGGCGCTTTCATCGATCACGGCGCTGACGCTCTGCCCGATGCTTGCCTCGCGGATGCTGACCAAGCCGATCAAGGAGAAGCATGACGGGCTGCTCGGTAGATTCGGCACGTTGTTTGCCACTGTCTATCGAACGACGTTACACGCCTGCCTCAACGTGCCGGCTGCAGTCGTTGTGGTGGCGCTTCTGTTTGGTGGTGCTGGCTACATGGCCTTCAAGACGGTCAAGAGCGAACTGACACCGCCGGAAGACAGGGCCATGGTGTTCCTGCGTGCCACCGCGCCGGAGGGCGTCAGCCTGAAATATATGCGCGACAAGCTGCAGCAGGTCGAGGAAAAGCTCCAGCCTCTCGTAGACGCGGGTGAAATCCAGAACATCTATTCGATCTCGGGGCAGGGCGGCGCCAAGAACAATGGTTTCATGGTGCTCACGCTCGCCCCCTGGTCGGAGCGTGACCGTAGCCAGGCAGATATCGTCAAGGACATCAACGCCGCAACGGCAACGGTGCCGGCTCTGCGAGCCTTCGCACAGCAACAGAACAGCCTTCGCATTCGCGGCGCTGGCAACGGGCTGCAGATGGCGCTGGTCGGTACCAGCCATGAGCAGTTGACCGCGGCTACGGCTAAGCTGGTGGATTCGCTGCGTGAGACCAATCTGTTCGATACGCCGCGCCTGAACGATGAGCCTAATCAGGCGCAAATTTTCATAACGGTCAATCGCGAACGTGCTTCCGACCTAGGTATCGACATCAAGGGTCTCGGCACGGCGGTGCAATCACTTCTCGAAGGGCGCTCTGTCGTCGATGTGTTCGTCGATGGCGAGGCAATCCCGGTCAAACTCAAGTCAACCACGAGGCCGATCGACGATCCGACCGATCTGGAAAGCATCTTCCTGAAGACTAAGGACGGGCGAATGGTGCCGATGTCGACCGTTGCGACGTTGGAGGAACGCGCGGTTTCGCCCACGCTGCGGCGTGAGCAGCAGCTTGCTTCGGTCTCCTTCTCCGCAGGTCTCAAGGATGGGGTATCGCTCGGTCAGGCGGTTCAGGTTGCGACCGAATTGGCTCAGCCGCTGCTGCCGCAGGGATCACGCCTGATCCCGCTTGCGGAAGCGGCGACGCTCAAAGAAAATTCCAGTGGTATGGCGCTAACCTTTGGCTTTGCCATCGCCATCATCTTCCTGGTGCTGGCGGCCCAGTTCGAAAGCGTGCTGTCATCTATCATCATCATGTCGACGGTGCCGCTGGGGCTTGCCTGCGCCGCCTTTGCACTAGTGCTCACGGGGTCCAGCCTGAATGTCTACTCGCAGATAGGTCTTGTCCTGCTTGTTGGGGTAATGGCCAAGAACGGCATTCTGATCGTTGAGTTTGCCAATCACCTGCGAAATGAGGGCGCCAATTGCCGGGAGGCGATCGAACGGGCCTGCAGCCTGCGTCTGCGCCCGGTGATGATGACGATGATCGCAACCGTGATCGGCGGTCTGCCGTTGGTTCTGGCTCAAGGGGCCGGTGCCGAGGCCCGTATCGCGCTTGGTTGGGTGATCGTCGGCGGCCTCGGCTTTGCTACCCTGGTGACGCTCTACATTACGCCGGTTGCCTATCTCCTGCTTGCTCGCTTCGCCAAGCCGCACGCGCATGAGGAAGCCCGTTTCCATGACGAGCTGGAAAATGCCAAAAAGAGCCGGGCGAACGACAGCAAGCAGCCGCCTCTCCTGGCTGCCGAATAGGATCGGTCATCACGTACCGCGTTGACCGCCTTTCGGCTGGACAAACAAGGTCCTGTCTCCTAACCAATCTCCTGCTCAGCATGCAGGAGAATTCGACATGGCAATTCGAGACGTTCAGTCTGGCGCGCGCAACGAGGACGGTATCAGCACTGTCCTCGGGATATTGAAGCAGGCGTTCGGGGATCGTTTCCAGACCGGCCAGTCGTTTCGCGAACAGCATGCGCATACGACGACCTATCTGCCGGCGCAGTTGCCTGATGGCGTCGTCTTCGTCGAGACGAGCGAGGACGTCAAATCGGTCGTCGGGATCTGTGCCGAACATCGCGTTCCCGTCATCCCGTTCGGTGTCGGCTCCTCGCTCGAAGGTCAGGTGAATGCGCCGTCCGGCGGCATTTCGGTCGATTTCTCACGGATGAACAAGGTGTTGCGGATCAGTCCGGAAGATCTCGATGTCACGGTCGAACCCGGTATCACCCGCGAGGAACTGAACCGTGAGCTACGCGATACCGGTCTTTTCTTCCCGATTGATCCCGGCGCCAATGCGACGATCGGCGGTATGGCTTCGACCCGCGCTTCGGGCACCAATGCGGTGCGTTACGGCACGATGAAGGACAATGTCCTGGCGCTCACCGTGGTGACCGCAAATGGCGAGGAAATCCGCACTGCGCGCCGCGCCAGGAAGTCTTCGGCAGGTTATGATCTGACTCGGCTTTTCGTCGGTGCAGAAGGCACGCTCGGCGTCATCACCTCGGTGACGCTGAAGCTGCAGGGGATCCCTGAAAAGATCGGCGGCGGTGTCTGCGCGTTTCCGACGATCGAAGACGCCTGCAATGCGGTCATCATGACGATCCAGATGGGCATACCTGTTGCGCGCATCGAGCTTCTGGACGAGGTGCAGATCAAGGCCTGCAACGCCTATTCCAATCTTTCCTATCCCGAGAAACCGACACTGTTCCTCGAATTCCATGGCACGGAGGATACGGTCCGCATCCAGTCGGAGCAGTTTGCCGAAATCGCCGCCGAATGCGGTGGCGACGAATTCCAGTGGACCGCCAATGCCGAGGAGCGCACCAAGCTCTGGAATGCGCGGCACAATGCTTACTGGGCCGGTCGCGCACTCGATCCTTCGCTGAACGGTCTTTCGACGGATGTCTGTGTGCCGATCTCACGGCTCGCCGAATGTGTCGCAGAAACTCAAGCCGATATCCAGAATTCGGGCCTTCTCGCGCCGATCGTCGGTCATGCGGGAGACGGCAATTTCCATGTTCTGGTACTGTTCAACGACAAGGATCCGGCATCGGTTGCCAATGTCGAAGCATTCACGGAACGGCTCAGCCGCCGCGCGCTTGCGATGGACGGCACCTGCACGGGTGAGCATGGCGTGGGGCAGGGCAAGATGTCCTATCTCGACGAAGAGCTGGGCGGTGCGCTCGATGTGATGCGGTCGGTCAAGAAGGGACTTGATCCCGAAAACATCTTTAATCCCGGCAAGATCTTCCGGATGGCGCAGGCGTGACTTGAACACGACTGCCGATCGGCTAGTGTGAGTGGAAAAGGAGAAATGGGACGGTGTTTGGACGCGTGATAGTGGCAATCGGCGGCTTCATCGTCGTGGTGCTTTTTGCTGCGCTGCTCGCGCCGTTCGTGCTTGACTGGTCGAGCTTCCGCGTTGAATTCGAGCAGCAGGCGAGCCGTATGCTCGGCAAGAAAGTGTCGGTACACGGCGAGGTCGATGCCCGCATACTCCCGTTTCCATCGATCACCTTGCATGACGTCCGCGTCGGGCAGGATGTTGACGGCAAGCCGTTGGCACAGATTGCCAGCTTTTCCATGGATATGGAGCTGGCGCCGTTTCTTTCCGGTGAGGCGCGTATCTTCGATATGCGTATCGAGGATCCAACGGTACGCATCCGTGTCCTGAAGGATGGGACACTCGACTGGATGCGCGGAAGCCGACCGGCGATCCCCACGCGTATCGTGGTGATCGAGGATATTCACGTCCGCAATGCATCTGTCGCCCTGATCGACGAACAGTCCGGGCGTTTCCGAAATATCACCGGGCTGACGGCGGAGATGTCGGCCGCCTCTCTTGCCGGACCTTGGCGCGGCGAAGGCAATGCCAAGCTGGATGGCGAAGAGGCCCGTTTCAGCCTCGTTACCGGGGCTGCCGATGTGGCCGCGAAACGACTGCCGCTCAGGTTGCGGCTCTGGCCAGAGGAAGAGCCTCTTGAGGTTAATCTCGACGGTGAACTGGCTCTGGCCGACAACGTGCCGACATATCGCGGGAGCTTCACTGCGAATGTCTTGCAGGAAGAAGACGACACGGAGCCGGTTAGCGCACCTCCACCCGGCCCTCGGGTTAAGGGCGGTTTCGAGCTTACCAACGATCGCATACGCGTAGCCGACTATCGACTTGAGGTCGGGGCGCTAGCCGATCCCTATGTCGTGACCGGCGAAGCGACGCTCGATACCGGCAGCAAGCCCGAGTTTCTGTTGACCGCCGAAGGACAGCAGATCGATGTCAACAAGTTCGGCCAGCAGGGAACACATGGCAAGACAGGCCGTGACGCAGCTGCCTCTGCGCAGCGCCGGCTCCATGCGTTCGTCGAGATGGCCGCGTCGATCCCCATCCCGCAGGTGCCCGGCCGGGCCAGCCTCAAACTTCCGGCCATGATTTTGAACGATACGACGATCCGGGACATCCAGCTTGATGTACGCCCAGCGGACGGCGGGTGGACAGTCGACAAGGCAATCGCGACGCTTCCGGGGCGCACGCGAATGGAAGCCGCGGGTGCCTTGGTCTTAGAGGGCAGCCCGTCCTTCAAGGGGAATGTGCTTTTTGCTTCCACCCAGCCATCCGGTCTGGCGGACTGGCTGTCCGGCCGTGTCGATCCGGCAATCAGGCAACTTCGTACTGCTGGTTTTTCGGCAAATGTTGACCTGACGACCGATGTTCAGCGTTTCGACAGTCTAGAACTTGCGATCGGGCCGGCTACCTTGAAGGGTAGCATAGAACGTCAATCGCAGGGCGCACGCGCGCCGGGATTATCCGTGGACCTGTCGGGCGACGAGATCGATCTTGATGCGATGAGAGCCTTGTCGTCGCTGGTCACCGGCGAAGATGCGGGGCACAGCGTGCTCGACCATCGACTGGAAGCAAAGCTAAAGGCCCAGAAATTCACCGCGTCGGGTGTGGTTGCGGAAAATGTCGATACTGCTTTTACCATGGCCGGTGGCGTGCTTTCACTCGGCCATCTATCCGTTGGCGATATCGCTGGTGCCCGGGTCTCGGCCGAAGGACAGGTCGAGGGCTCGCTTCTCGACTATCGCGGGAATGCGAAGGTCCATCTGCAGGCATCTGATCCGACTGCATTCATTGCGATGCTGCAACAGCAGTTGCCGGAGCATCCGGTTCTTGACCGGCTGAGCGCCAATGCTGCCTTCTATTCCGGTGCGGATCTGACCGCAGACGTGACGATCGGCCAGGGGACGGACGGGGCAAAGGCGAAGATTGCGGGCAACATCAACGGCAGTACGGTCAATGCTAATGTGGAGTTGCCGACAGTTTTTAATCTGACGGGTGGAGATGCGATGACCATTGCGGTGTCGCTGGCCAATCCGAAATCGGAAATTCTGCTTGGGCAGGCCGGCCTAGACATTCTGCCTTTCGGTGGCGACGGGCAGGGCAGCTTGGTGCTCAATATCCAAAAGAAGGAAGATGGACCGGGGCGCACGACACTGGCATTCAAAACGGACCGGACTGCGTTTGCCGCCAGTGGCGATATCTCGCTGATGGCGCAGGATTTTGGCGAAGGACAAGGGCATATCGAGTTAAAGAGCCAGAATCTCGAACCCTATATGCTTCTCACCGGGGTCGGAGTTCCGCAATTCGGGGGTGGACTGCCTGTCAATCTGCAAGCGGATTTCAAGCTCGCAGACGAGACGATCGAGATCACATCACTGCGTGGCAATGCGGATGGTAATGGGATCGATGCAAGTCTTTCGATCGATCGCAGGTCCGCAAACCTGAAAGCTGACGGTGCGCTTTCAATCGATACGCTTGACCTCGGCTGGCTGGGAGACGCTGTGTTCGGTCCGCTAACAATAGCCGAGAGTGAAAAGCCGTCGAACGAAGCGTTTTCCCTGCCGGTTTTTGGCGAAAGTGACGTGTCGCTGGACGTTAAGGCCAAGACGTTTCACGCCAGCGAAATGGGACGCATAACGGATTTCTCGACGAAGCTTGTGCATCGGGGAGGCGGCATTTCGCTCGATGACGCTAAAGGTGACTGGCAAGGCGGAAAAATTGCCGGCAGAATGTTGATTTCCAATGGTAATGGCACGGGCATTCTGCAGACGAAACTGCATGTCGAGAATGCCGACCTCTCATCAATGGTCTGGCGCAGAGGTGATCGTCCCGTTGCAAGTGGGAGAATAGGTTTCGATGTGTCGGCGGAAGCAAGCGGCAGCAATATGCGCGATCTTGCTGGCGCACTCAGTGGGTCGGGTGTGGTCGAGCTTTCGGGCCTGACCGTCTACGGTATAAATCCTGATTTGCTCAAGCAGATGATGACATCGGCGGATGGTGTCAAGGGTGAGGTGAAGGACGTCAATTTCGACGGGCGGGTTGCCGCGCTTGTTCATCAAGGAGAACTTGCTCTCGGGCAGGTGCGCATTCCGTTTTCGATTAGCGGGGGTGAATTGCGTGTTCAGGACGTCAGGCTTCCGTCCAGAGGTCTCACCTTCACCGCGGAAGGCAATGCAAGCGTTTTCGAACGGGGCATGAGTGGTTCGATTGGTGTGACCTATGACGCTGGCGATGAAGCGGTCGCTGGCGGCGATCCCACAGTTCGCCTGCTCTATTCGGGTGATCGGACAGAGCCGCGCGAACGTATTGATGTAGCAGCATTGACGAATTTTCTTTCGATGCGCGCCTATGAGCAGGAGCGTCGACGGGTGGAAATGCTTCAGTCAAGCGTGCTGGAAAAGCAGCGTCTTCGCCGTGAGGTCTCGCTTTACAACTTCAATGCGACGGAGCGTGCGGCAGAAAAAGCCCGTATGGAGGCCGAGGAGAGGCAGCGTCAAGCGATGGTCGAGGCGGCGAAAGCTGCGGAAGAGGAACGGCAACGCAAGGCGAACGAACTTCAGCTTACCGTGCCGCCGACCAATGAGAACTTGCAACCCGGCAATCAGGTTGGCAGACCTTTCGGCGAAGGAAATTTGCCGGGTATCAGCCAGTAGCGTTTCTGGCGTGCGCTTTTGCCGAAGGCGGCGGTTCATTCGCCATGTCGCTACCGATAACCGGGGAAGTTCCCTTCAGATAGCGGAGAACGTAGAGGCGCAGTGAGGATGAGAGGTTGCCAAGGCCACCTCGTTCGTCATCGACTTCGGTGATGAGGCTGGCGAGGCTCATGCCTCTTTCCTTGGCGATCGCCTTCAATTCGCACCAGAATTCGTCCTCCAGGGAAAAGCTCGTTCGGTGACCGTGAAGGGTGGCGGAATGCTTGTGAATCAAGAGTGGCTCCGTGATCGTCATGACCAGAGGCCCCTATAAATTTGGCGGAACGGTGTGGGTCAAGCGACCCAAATGGGCACAGCTAACAGGCCGTTAATGTCCACTTAGTCTGGATTTTTTTGAGACTTTTCCAGCTTTCCCTGATTTAGGGATTTCTCAGACTTGTCGTTTAGCGCTGTCGTCAGCGATTTCTCAGCCTTGGTACGGCCATGGCTGATACGGTTTTGCTCGGCGTGTTTCTCTTTCTCGGAGCGCGCCTTAGTCTTCTTGAACTGCCGGAGATTGACGACGTCACCCATGGAACGATCTCCCGTCGGTCTGACCTACTGCTTCTTCCGGAAGGAATCGAGGGAAACGACCGAGCCTTCCTTCTTCTCTTCACCGTCTTCTTTTGCAGGTTCTGAAGTCTTGGAGATCGCCTCCACCGGAATAGCGGTGATTTCGGCGGAAGTTTCATCTTCCTCGGTCAACGGAACCTCGAATTCCAGTTCGAAATTCACCGAAGGATCGTAGAAGCCGCGAATGGCATTGAACGGGATGACCAGGCGTTCAGGTGTATCGGAGAATGAAAGGCCGATCTCGAACTGCGTATCGGTTACCTTCAAATCCCAGAACTGATGCTGAACGACGATCGTCATCTGCTCGTTGTACTTCGCCTTCAGGTGCTGCGAGATGCGCACACCGGGCGCGCCTGTAAGGAAGGTGATGAAGAAATGGTGGTCGCCGGGCAGCCGGCCTGTGGCCGCTACCTCTGTCAGAACCTTGCGAATAACGCCACGAAGCGCATCCTGTGCCAGAATATCGTAACGGATATGATCCTGAGCCATGCGGTCCTGTCTTTCCCTGTTAACGTCTTTTAGTAAGACGCGTTATGCCATGCCATTCCAACGGACGGAAGTCCCGAGCCGCCGAGTCAGTTTATGATTGTATTCCAGTGTTAGGGGAAGGTGAAGGCTTCTGTTGCCAGGTGCCTTCGGACCCCGCCTTACGGGGCTAACCGTAAGGACTTAGTTCGGATTTCCCGCACCGCCATTAGGCAGCGAGAGCATAACCCTTAGCG
Organism: Aliirhizobium wenxiniae; assembly: GCF_014201355.1. GTDB lineage: Bacteria > Pseudomonadota > Alphaproteobacteria > Rhizobiales > Rhizobiaceae > Neorhizobium > Neorhizobium wenxiniae. The sequence goes on along the minus strand of NZ_JACHEG010000001.1, from coordinate 636,845 downwards.
TTGTTGTCATTTGCAACTACACTTGTGACCCGATAACGGCGGTATCATGCCGAGCAAAAGTTCGATCTTTACACCCTTGTCGATCCTATTTCGCCCCCATCATAAAGTGGCCATCACAGGCCACCTTGTGGTGGAGGCGCCGGGTACCGCCCCCGGGTCCAATAGGTTTATTACACCGACCGTTTATCGCCATATCCGGACCGAAGTCCGGCACGGCTGATATAGGTGTTTGTTCGCCCGTTGAAAAGAGGTCTTGTCATATTGGAGTGACGATCGTGAAAAGCCGGGGAAAGCGGATTTGCGTCACCGGGAGGTGATTGGTGCGGGGGCTACATGCTATTATGTAAGTCCGAAATTCAGGAATCGGCGGCCAGCACCCATGAAACAGTATCTCGACCTTCTTCAGCATGTAATGGAAACCGGCAGCGACCGTGGAGATCGCACCGGCACCGGCACGCGTTCGGTCTTCGGATACCAGATGCGTTTCGATCTGTCGGAGGGCTTTCCGGTTCTGACGACGAAGAAACTGCATCTGAAGTCGATCATCCATGAACTTCTGTGGTTCCTGCAGGGTGACACGAATATTGCCTACCTAAAGGAAAACGGCGTTCGAATCTGGGACGAATGGGCTGATGAGAACGGCGATCTCGGTCCGGTCTACGGATATCAATGGCGTTCCTGGCCCAAGCCTGATGGCGGGCATGTGGACCAGATCGCTCAATTGATCGAGGGGTTGAAGACCAATCCCAATTCCCGCCGACATATCGTCTCGGCCTGGAACCCGGCTCAGGTGGACGACATGGCGCTGCCGCCGTGCCATTGCCTGTTCCAGTTCTATGTCGCCGACGGCAAGCTTTCCTGCCAGCTCTACCAGCGATCGGCCGATATTTTTCTGGGCGTACCCTTCAATATTGCGTCCTACGCACTGCTGACGATGATGGTGGCGCAGGTCGTGGGGCTGAAGCCCGGCGAATTCGTCCATACGTTCGGTGATGCGCATATCTATGCCAACCATATGGAGCAGGCGCGGCTGCAGATGACGCGTGATCCCAAGCCGCTGCCGACCATGAAGATAAATCCCGAGGTCAAGGATATCTTCGGGTTCAGGTTCGAGGATTTCGAACTCGAGAATTATGTCGCCGACGCGCATATCAAGGCCGTGGTGGCAGTGTAATGGCGAAAGCTCCGCTTGCCATAGTTGTTGCCGTTTCCCGCAACGGCGTGATCGGTCGCGATGGCGATATGCCATGGAAGCTTTCGACCGACCTAAAGCGTTTCAAGGCCATGACGCTTGGAAAGCCGATAATCGTCGGGCGCAAGACGCTCGATTCGTTCGGCGGCAAGCCTCTGCCCGGCCGCCCACATGTCGTGGTAACGCGTGACGTGTCGCGTATCATCGAAGGCGTGCAGTTGGCCGGCTCCGTAGAAGAGGCGGTAAATGCCGCGCAGGCGATCGCCGCTGCGACCGGTGCCGACGAAATCGGCATCATCGGGGGAGGCGAGATATACCGGCAGTCTATGAATTTCGTTGATCGGCTTTACGTGACACATGTCGACGCAGATATTCCGGATGGCGATACATTCTTCCCAGACATCGATCCCGATATTTTCGAGAAAGTGTCCGAAGAGGCAATTCCTGCCGGCGAGAAGGATAATTATCCCACGCGTTTTTCCGTCTACCACCGGAAAAACGCGGCAAACTGAAACATTTCGTTACCGTTGACTTGGAAGTTATTGAAGTCGCGTTGAAAGCTGAGCTTCTGATACCTATAACGGGCGGGAACCCTTGCTGCTCTTCGATGAGTTGCGGCGCGAGGGAAGGGAGACACTTACAAAGAGGTTTTGATGCCCTGGAGCAATCAGAATGGCGGCGGCGGCCCATGGGGCGGCGGCGGCGGTGGCGGCAACAATCAAGGTCCATGGGGACAGGGACCAAACCGTCCGCGCGGTAACGGCGGCGGTGGTAATGGTGGCCCGCCTGACATCGAGGATATCATACGCCGCAGTCAGGATCGGCTGAAGGGGATCGTACCCGGCGGCTTCAACGGCGGTGCGGTGGTTATAGTGCTGCTCGTCGTTGCAGCATTCCTGGTTTTCCAGTCGATCTATACTGTACAGCCGGACGAGCGCGGCGTCGAACTGCGGTTCGGAAAGCCCAAGGAAGAAGTTTCCATGCCTGGCCTGCATTTCCACATGTGGCCATTTGAAACTGTCGAAATCGTCAAGGTTACCGAGCAGCAGCAGAATATCGGTGCAGCCAGGGGATCGAGCTCGAATGCAGGCTGGATGCTGACGGGCGATCAGAATATCGTCAACGTTCAATTCTCCGTTCTGTTCACGGTCACTGACCCGAAGTCCTATCTTTTCAACCTTGAGACGCCGGCTGCGACGCTGCAGCAGGTTGCCGATAGCGCGATGCGCGAAGTGGTTGGACGCCGCCCGGCGCAGGACATCTTCCGTGGTGGTCGCGAATCCATGTCGACCCAGGTGCGCGACATCATTCAAGGGACCATGGACCGCTACGGTTCGGGTATTGCTATCAATGCCGTGTCCATCGAGGATGCTTCGCCGCCGCGTGAAGTTGCTGATGCTTTCGAGGAAGTTCAGCGCGCAACGCAGGATGAGGACCGAGCGAAAGAAGAAGCGAACCGATACGCCAACCAGAAGCTTGGTGGAGCCCGCGGTCAAGCGGCCCAGGTACGCGAAGAGGCTTCCGCTTATCGCGATCGTGTCGTGAACGAAGCGCAGGGTGAGGCACAGCGTTTCATTTCCATCTACGACCAGTATGCCAATGCACCGGAAGTGACGCGTCGCCGTATTTTCATCGAAACGATGGAAGCGGTGCTGAAATCCTCGAACAAGATCATCATGGATGGTCAGCAGCAGGGAGCAGTTCCTTATCTTCCGCTCAACGAGATGATGCGTAATCCGGCAGCACAGCCGCAGGGAGGAAGCCGATGAATTCCAACCGTCTTCCAGCCTTCCTCGTTGGACTGGCCGTAATTCTCTTTCTTGCCTACTCGTCGCTTTTTGTCGTTAACGAGCGCGAGCAGGCACTTGTCATCCGGTTCGGTGAAATCCAGTCGGTCAAGAGCGAACCCGGCCTCTATTTCAAGCTGCCCTTTGCTTTCATGGATGCGGATCGTGTTCAGTATGTCGAGAAGCGCGCGTTGCGACTTGATCTCGACAATATCCGTGTTCAGGTGAATGACGGCAAATTCTACGATGTGGATGCATTCGTCGTATACCGCATCGCTGATCCCAGACTTTTCCGTGAGACCGTTTCGGGAGATAGGGAAGCTGCTGAATCGCGCCTCAGGACGCGTCTCGATTCCGGTCTTCGCCGTGTCTACGGTCTTCGCGGTTTTGAAGCAGCGTTGTCGGAAGAACGGGCATCGATGATGACCGAGGTCCATCGCGATCTTAATACCGCGGCTGAAACTCTGGGTGTCAGGATCGAGGATGTTCGCATCCGGCGTACCGATCTTACGCCGGACGTTTCCGAACAGACCTTCAAGCTCATGGAGTCCGAGCGTCTGGCCGAGGCCGAGCTGATCCGTGCTCGCGGTAACGAAGAAGGCCAGCGACGCCGAGCGATAGCTGATCGTCAGGTCGTAGAGCTGGTTTCCGAGGCGCAGAGGGATTCTGAAATCCTACGCGGTCAGGGCGATGCAGAGCGTAACCGGATCTTTGCCGAAGCGTTTCAGCGTGACCCGAGCTTCTTCGAGTTCTATCGCTCGATGCGGGCTTATGTTTCGGCCCTCGGTGACAGCAACACGACGATGGTTCTTTCTCCGGATTCGGATTTCTTCAAATACTTCGAGACACCGGATGGAAATCGCACTCCGCGGGCGGGAACTACGGCTCCTGTTCCGGCGGCTCCGGCAAACTGAACTGGTAGAGAAGGGCGGCTTTGGCCGCCCTTTTCACGTTTTATGTGCAGAGTGGCCGCTTCCTCACGAAAAGGTAATTTCCTGCCGAGCCATTCCACCCTATTCTTTGCCGAAACTCTGCCCGATTCAGTCGTTCCTATAAGCGGATCGATAACGCCCACATTCCCGAGGGCAATGCAGACAGTTCACAATGCGAGGAGGCCAGATGGCTCAGCAGGTTCGATCGTCCTGGAAGCGTTTTGCCGCGGGAGGTATTGCTCTTGCTGTCGCCGCCGCGCCCATGCCCGGCTGGGCACAGACGCAGCCCGATGCTCCGGCTCCAGCCCAGGCACCTTCGACGCCTTCGCAGTCGCGGCCGAGCGCGCCTGGCGCGATGCTGCCTGCGCCCGCGCCGCCGTCGACATCTTTCAATCCGCCACCTTCGCCGCCAGCAAACATGACCCCGGCGGGACCTGCATCGATCGCGGATCTCTCCGAAGGCTTGCTCGATGCTGTGGTCAATATTTCGACCTCGCAGAGTGTAAAGAGCTCTGGTAACGGCCCTCAGCCGCCGCAAATCCAGGAGGGGTCACCGTTTCAAGAGTTCTTCGACGATTTTTTCGATGGTGAGGGCGGACAGCGCGGCAATCGCAAAGTCTCTTCGCTTGGTTCCGGCTTCGTCATCGATCCCGCTGGATATGTGGTGACGAACAATCACGTCATCGAAGGCGCCGACGATATCGAGGTTGTCTTTGCCAACGGCTCCAAGCTCAAGGCGACCCTGATCGGAACCGACACCAAGACCGACCTATCCGTATTGAAGGTCGAGCCCAAAGCTCCTCTGAAGGCGGTTCCCTTCGGAAACTCGCACCGTATGCGTATTGGCGATTGGGTCATGGCGATCGGCAACCCGTTCGGACTTGGCGGATCTGTGACGCTGGGTATCATTTCGGCGCGTGGCCGCAATATCAATGCAGGCCCTTATGACAACTTCATTCAGACGGATGCGGCAATCAACAAGGGGAATTCCGGTGGCCCGCTGTTCAACATGCGCGGCGAGGTCATAGGGATCAATACGGCTATCATTTCGCCTTCTGGCGGTTCGATCGGCATCGGTTTCGCCGTGCCGACGGAGATTGCCGAGAATGTCGTGCGTCAGCTTATCGAATTCGGCGAGACAAGACGCGGATGGCTCGGCGTGCGCATTCAGCCGGTGACAGATGAAGTGTCCGAGAGTCTCGGTCTCGACCGGGCGAGAGGTGCGCTGGTTTCCGGCATCATCAATGATGGACCGATCAAGAACGGCGAGATCAAGGCGGGCGACGTGATCGTCAGCTTCGATGGCGAGCCTATCAACGAGATGCGGGATCTGCCCCGTATCGTCGCTGAAAGCCCTGTCGGCAAGGAGGTTGACGTCGTCATCCTGCGCGATGGCAAGCAGCAGACCGTCAAGGTGACACCGGGTCGGCTGGAAGACAGCGTTCAATCTGCAGATGCCGAAGGCGAGGATCCCCAGGCCGACGATGCACCGGAAACGGATGACGGCAGCGATCAGGGCGCCGAGCAGAGCAAGGAGCCGGTAAAAGCTTATGGCATGACGATTGCCGTGCTCGATGAAGAGCGCCGGAAGAGCTTTGATATCGCTGAAAGCGTTGAGGGCGTGGTGGTGACTGAAGTTGCTGCCGGCTCGCTCGCTGCAGACAAAGGCGTGAAGCCGGGCGAGGTCATTGTCGAGGTGGCGCAGGATTTCGTCGAGCAGCCAAGTGATGTCACCAGCCGGATGGATGCGCTGAAGGCCGAGGGCCGCAGAAACGCTCACATCATGATTGCGGACAAGGCGGGTAATCTGCGTTTCGTCGCGATCCCTCTCGATTGAGATGGAAATCAGGCAGGCCTTCGGGCCTGCCATTCGTCTTTTGAAATGGTGTAAACGACATGCCGTTTCAGGTGGGGATGGGTATCGGGGACACGCGGATGGCTGAAGTCCATCTCCTGACGTCTGCGCATTCCAAGGCGTTTCATCACATTGGTCGAACGATGGTTCTTCTCAACCGCGAAGGACACGACGCAATCGACATTTCCGCGAGCGAAGGTTTGATCCAAAAGCGCGCTTGCCGCTTCGGTGACGTAACCGTTTCCCCAAAACCGTGTTGCGAGACGCCAACCGATCTCGATTGCATCATCTGAGAATTTTCCTGGAAGATTGGGATGAGACAGGCCACAGAAACCAACAGGTTCGTCGGTCTCCTTCAGTGCGACGGCAAAGAACCCCCGGCCATCTTCAGTTATCATCCCGTTGAGCTTGTCCAGGAAAGCGTCGGCCTCTGCGTGGCTTCGCCGGAACGGAAAGAACTCCATGACCTTAGGGTCGGCGTTGATCTCACGGAAAAGGTCGCGATCGGCCTTGATCCAGGTGCCCAGGATCAGACGGGGCGTCTCGATGATGGCGACCCGCCGGCTCATTCGTTGACGAAGTCGCTTTTCCGATAACCCTGAATATAGAGCAGCGCCGTCAGGTCTCCGTGGTCGATGCGCATCTTGGCCTGTGCGGCGACGGTTGGCTTGGCATGCAGCGCGACGCCGGAACCGGCAATGCCCAGCATGCCGAGGTCGTTGGCGCCATCGCCAACCGCGATTACGTCATCGGGCGAGATGCCAAGTCTGGCTGAAATCTCTTCCAGCGCATCGACCTTGGCCTGCTTGCCGAGGATGGGTTCGGCAACCTCGCCGGTAAGAATACCGTCCTTTTCGATCAGGATGTTCGCGCGGTTCTCGTCGAAGCCGAGCGTCGCTGCGATCCGGCTGGTAAATACCGTGAAGCCGCCAGAGACAAGGGCAGCGTAATGTCCCTTCGATTTCATCGTCGCAATCAGCTCGCGGCCACCTGAGGTCAGTGTGATGCGTTTGGCAATTACGTCATCGACGACCGTGATCGGAAGACCCTTGAGCAGGGCGACGCGCTCGCGTAGGGCAGGTTCGAAGGCGATTTCGCCGTTCATGGCGCGGGCGGTGATCGTTGCTACCTTGTCTTTCAGGCCGACGACGTCCGCGAGTTCGTCGATACATTCCTGACCGATCATGGTGGAATCCATGTCGGCGATCAGAAACTGCTTGCGTCGTGTTTCCGCTTGCTGGACGACGACATCGACCGGTGCATCTGCTATCAGCTTGCGCAACCTGGATTCCGAGGTCGTTACGTCTTCGTCGTCATGCAGGGCAATGTCGCAGGCTATGCCGTCCGCAAGCCAGTAAAGACCCGAAGTCCTGACTGCTCCGGCTGCCTGCTCTGCGAGCGCGGGTTCAAGAACCGGATTTGACGGATGGGCAATGAGCGTGGCAACGAAAGCCATATGGAAAACCTTGTGCAAGACATCGACGCAATCCTGATAACCGGGCCGACGGCCAGCGGCAAGTCGGCACTGGCCGTGCGGCTGGCCGAGAAGCGAAATGGTGTTGTCATCAACACCGACAGCATGCAGGTCTATGATACGCTACGGATGCTGACCGCACGGCCATTGGACGAGGAGATGGAGGGAATAACTCATCATCTCTATGGTCATGTCGCTGCGACAAAGGCTTATTCGACAGGGGAATGGCTGCGCGACGTAGCCTCTCTTCTGCCAGACATTCGCGCCCGCGGTCAGCTGCCTATCTTCGTCGGCGGCACCGGTCTCTATTTCAAGGCGCTGACCGGCGGTCTTTCGGACATGCCGGAAATTCCCCAGGAGATACGTTGCGAGGTTCGGCTGAGGCTGAAGCATGAAGGGCCGGAAGCGCTTCACTCGGAGCTGGCACAGAAGGATCCGAGGGTGGCCGATGCTCTGGACGCTCGGGATGGACAGAGGATTGTCAGAGCGCTTGAGGTCCTGCAGGCCACAGGGCGGTCGCTCGTGGAGTTTCAGGGCAAGCAAGGGCCGGTGATTGTTGATCCTGCCCGCGCACAGAAATTTGTCGTACTGCCGGATCGTGCCGTTCTTCACGATCGCATCAATCGCCGTTTCGAGAAGATGCTTGATCAAGGAGCGATCGATGAAGTTAAGGCGCTTCTTGCGCAAAATCCGTCTGACGATCTGCCTGCAATGAAAGCAATCGGAGTGCGCGAGATCGCCGGGATGCTCAATGGCGAGATGTCGAGAGCAGGCGTGATCGAACGCAGTTCGGCTCTGACACGGCAATATGCAAAACGGCAGATGACCTGGTTCCGCAATCAGATGGATGAAGACTGGCGCCGTATCGACGGTTCGCCCGCGTCGGTTCAGTCCTTGTCGTAGAGACTGCTCAAAGGCTTCTTCAGCAGGCTATCCCTGAAAGAACCTTCCCGTTTCAGAAACGGATTGGGTCGCGCAACCGGATCGGGCGAGGGGGCCAGAGTGCGGTCACGCCAACCGTTCCTGTTATCCGGTGGCGTTGCCTGCTCGACCCTTGCCGGTCTCGGCAACATGTCCGGGCGATAGGGTTCTGCAGACTGGCTGGATCTGGTTTCTGCAGCGCTGTGAGACCCGATCTCCCGCTTCCAGCGATCAAGTTCGGCATCACTTGCCGGGGGGAAGTCGACGTTGTTTTCGGGGATGAAGGGAGCAGCAGGCATTGCGCCAGCCGCTTCGGCGGCGAGATAACTTTGCTGGAAAGTGCTGATATCAGGCCCGCTGACAGAGCGCATACGCGAGACAATGGCACGTAAGTCGACCGTGTCAGGCGTTTCCTCATGATTCTTGTCAACGATTCCGTGGGCCTTGGGCAGGTGCTGGGAATCGACGTGGGTGAACTTCATTCTCATCGGGACGGCAATTGCTTCGCCAAATGCGATCGCCTCACCATTGCCGATCGAGGAGAGGAAGCTGGTGGTAGAGACCGATGAATTCGGAATGGCCGACTTGATGATCTCCTGATCCCGATCGTTGGAGAGCCGCATGGCAAACAGCGTCGAGCACTGTGAGAGAATGGTTTGATCGAGTTCGCCCGGACGCTGGGTGATCACGCCGAGGGAGACGCCGTATTTGCGGCCTTCCTTGGCAATTCGCGCAATTGCCTGGCGGGTCGGAATGAAACCGAGAGTGGGATCGGCCGGCACGTAGCGGTGTGCTTCTTCGCAAACCACCAGCATGTGGACGGCGCCCTTGCTCCACAGGGCAAGCTCGAAGGCCATACGGCAGAGGATCGACGCGACGGAGTTGACCACTTCCGACGGTATGCCGGCGAGCTGGAAGGTCGAGATCGGACGATCGTCGCCGGGAATGCGGAATATGTGCGCGATCGTCTCCATGATCGTGTCTTGGATCGTGTTGTTGGAGAACATGAAATGATAGCGCGGGTCGTTAATGGCGGAGACGATGCGCATTTTCAGCGACCGGAGGAATGGTTTTTCAGCGCGGCCTTCGAGGCGGCCGATGCGGTCATCGATCAATGCGAGAAGATCGGCAATGCGGTAGGGAACCGGCGTGTCTGCCGTTACGGAGCTTTTCTCTGCGGATCTTTTGGTCAGGCTGGATTCGCTGCCGCGGAAAGCTCGCTTAGCTTCCGGAATGAGGTCGCGAAGCATATCCAGTTCTTCGGGGATCCCAGGGCGTCCGCGAAACACCACTTCGGCAAATTCTTCAAGCCGCATGAGCCAAAAAGGCAGATCCAGCGTGTCGGTGTCGATCGTTACCGCATGTTCGGGAAAGGCTGCCGCGAACTCGTTGTGAGGATCAAGGATAAGAACCCTGAGTTTCGGGTCTGACTCGATAGCCTTGTGTAACAGCAGAGAAACGGCCGTCGACTTGCCGACGCCGGTTGAGCCGACGATAGCGAAATGTTTCGACAGCATCGTCGGGACATGGATTGCAGCATCTATGCTTTCGTCCTGGGTCAATTTGCCGACGACACATGTTTCGCTTTTGCCGGGATCGTAGATCTTTACGAGGTCCGACGAGCGTATCCGGTGGGCAATCGCTCCAAGATAGGGATATCGCGATATACCTCTGGAAAACTGCTCTCGTCCATCCGGCCCAACACGAACCTCGCCGAGAAGCTCGACTTCAATCTGAAATTTGGTGTCGTCGGTTTCCGACCACTCGCGTATGCCGGTTTGCATCGAATAGGCCAATGCCACGACGCGGTTCTTGCCGACGGTAATCGAGATGAGGCGCCCTACAGACCAAAGCTCGGTGAGCTCGGTTTCGCCACCCTCTGCTACGGCTGCGATGGTTGCGTGCGCCCCATTGCATGAAACAACCCTTCCCAGGAAGCGGTTTCCCGGCTTCATAGGATCCCGGCGATCTTGCTCTCCTGTTGTGGGAGAGCGATGGGATTCGTCATTCAGCAAAAGGCGCCCCTGTCATTGGGGTGGAAACTCAAGCAGTGTCCGGGCGGCGTACTGGAAATGCAAATTATGGCGTGCCGCTTAACAACTGGTGTAGGTTCTGCCAACGAAATGACCAGGTTGATTGAAAACAGGGCCTCCGAGAGGCTTTTTGATTAATCGCCGCGTTGACGAATGTGTATTATGCGGCTAACACTCCCGGTCATGAAGATTTCGAAGGCACTTATTGTGGTGGGAGCGCGCATGGGCAGGACGGTGTAACCGTCCGGCGTTAGCCACCCATGCGCGGAAAGACAGGCTCCTAAGGGGCCTTTTTTTATGCCTTGTTTCCGGTCAATCATCTCAATCTAGAAACCAGAAGCAAATCTCCAGCAGCAATCCAGGCCATTGCGGATAAAAGGCCAGACATCAGGAGGACAGGACATGACGGATACGGCGGATAACGGCAACCGGATGACAGGTGCCGAAATCGTGCTTCGCGCTTTGAAGGACAACGGCGTCGAGCATATTTTCGGCTATCCCGGCGGTGCCGTGCTTCCGATTTATGACGAGATTTTTCAGCAGGATGACATCCAGCATATTCTCGTCCGTCATGAACAGGGTGCCGGTCACGCGGCCGAAGGTTACGCGCGCTCCACTGGCAAGGTTGGCGTCATGCTGGTCACCTCCGGTCCGGGTGCAACGAATGCGGTCACGCCGCTGCAGGACGCACTGATGGATTCGATCCCGCTGGTCTGCCTGACCGGCCAGGTTCCGACGACGCTGATCGGTTCGGATGCTTTTCAGGAAGCAGATACCGTCGGCATCACGCGCCCCTGCACCAAGCACAACTGGTTGGTGAAGGATGTCAACGAACTGGCAGGCATCATTCACGAGGCGTTCCGTATCGCACAGACCGGTCGCCCCGGACCGGTCGTTGTCGATATCCCGAAGGACGTACAGTTCGCCACCGGCACCTATGTTCCACCTTCGGAAGCATCGGCAAGCAAGAGCTACAAGCCGAAGGTCAATGGTGATCTGAAGGCGATCCAGGCTGCAGTCGAACTGATGGCAACGGCTCGTCGTCCGATCCTCTATACCGGCGGCGGCGTCATCAATGCCGGCCCGGAAGCCTCCAAGCTGCTGCGAGAGCTGGTGGAACTGACCGATGCCCCGATCACCTCGACGCTGATGGGTCTCGGTGCCTATCCGGCGTCGGGCAAGAACTGGCTCGGTATGCTCGGCATGCATGGCTCCTACGAGGCCAATATGGCGATGCATGATTGCGACGTCATGGTTTGTATAGGCGCTCGTTTCGATGACCGTATCACTGGCCGTCTGAACGCGTTTTCGCCGAATTCGCGCAAGGTCCATATCGATATCGATCCGTCGTCGATCAACAAGAACGTTCGGGTTGATATTCCGATCATCGGCGATGTCGGTCGCGTTCTGGAAGATATGGTTCGCCTGTGGCGGGCGCTGCCGAAGAAGCCGGAAAAGACCCAGACGGCCGAATGGCGCTCTTCGATCGAGACCTGGCGCGCGCGCAAGTCTTTCTCCTACAAGAACTCCAATGACGTCATCATGCCGCAATATGCTCTGGAGCGTCTTGCCGAAGCCACCAAGGGGCGTGATACCTACATCACCACCGAAGTCGGCCAGCACCAGATGTGGGCGGCCCAGTTCTTCGGCTTCGAGGAGCCGAACCACTGGATGACGTCGGGCGGTCTCGGCACTATGGGTTACGGCCTGCCGGCAGCACTCGGCGTGCAGGTTGCACATCCGGATGCGCTTGTCATCGATATCGCCGGCGATGCGTCTATCCAGATGTGCATCCAGGAAATGTCCTGCGCTATCCAGCATAACCTGCCGGTGAAGATCTTCATCCTGAACAACCAGTATATGGGCATGGTGCGCCAGTGGCAGCAGTTGCTGCACGGCAACCGCCTGTCGAATTCCTACACCGAAGCCATGCCCGATTTCGTCAAGCTGGCGGAAGCCTATGGCGCTGTCGGCATGTATTGCGACGATCCCAAGGAACTGGATGGCAAGATTGCCGAGATGATCGCGGTCAAGGCTCCCGTCATCTTCGACTGCCGTGTTGCCAATCTGGCCAACTGCTTCCCGATGATCCCGTCGGGCAAGGCACACAACGAGATGCTGCTGCCGGATGAGGCTTCGGACGAAGTCGTTGCGACGGCCATCGATGCAAAGGGCCGCCAGCTCGTTTGATACGAGTTGGTATTCCTGACGAAACTCCAAGGTGCCGCGCGATCATCGAGATTTGGCTCTGGCGCTTTGGTTATCTGATTTGACGCATGTTTTTGTCCCGAAACCGCAGAACATTTTCGGGAGGCATGCTTTAGGAAAATGGACCCAGGATCATGAACGCACATCAGCAACCGACGGGCTCTGCCTATTTCATCAGCCCGGAGACCGCTAAGGTCGAGAGCCATACGCTATCGGTTCTTGTCACCAACGAACCGGGCGTGCTTGCCCGCGTTATCGGCCTTTTCTCCGGTCGCGGCTACAATATTGAAAGTCTCACCGTCTCGGAGACCGAACACGAATCCCACCTATCGCGAATTACGATTGTGACCAACGGTACGCCGACCGTTCTTGAGCAGATCAAGGCCCAGCTTGAGCGTATCGTTCCTGTGCATCGGGTTGTCGACCTGACGGTGCGTGCAGGCCAGCTTGGTCAGGAACGCCCGATCGAACGCGAAGTGGCGCTGATCAAGGTGGCCGGGACCGGCGAGGGCCGGGCGGAGGTCCTGCGCCTTGCCGATGCCTTCCAGGCGAAGGTTGTCGATGCGACGGTCGGTCATTTCATTTTCGAGATCACCGGAAAATCGTCGAAGATCGACCAGTTCGTGGCAGTGGTGAAGCCGCTCGGACTGATCGAGGTCTGCCGTACGGGTATCGCGGCGATGAATCGCGGCCCGCAGGGCATGTAACTGATTGGACAAAGCTGGCCGTCCAGAGTAGGCGATAACAAATCTCCTCCAACGTGGATGGTCGTTGCCTTGACATATGATGATCCCGGCAGGATCGGGGGAAAGCCCTGGCTTCCCCCGGTCGGAACGTCGCTCGGAGCCATGCGCTGGCTTCGCAAAGACATGCCGTGGGTAAAGGACTATCTCGGATTGCCCGAGATTCGGACCTGCCTTGCTCCCGGCATCAGCGGAACCATCGCCTGGGGTGGTCGCGTCGTCGCGAAGATGACTGAGACGATAGCGACGGCGCGCAGTCTGCCTCATTGGCGGCTCGAAGACGGATTTCTTCGCTCCGTTCAGCTTGGAAAATCCGGTGTTCTACCTTTTTCCATCGTCGCGGACGATCTGGCCTTGTCAACGGATGCGTCGAAGGCGTCGCGTCTAGAGCGAATTATCGCTGAAATGTCTAACGATTGCGGGCAGGAGGCGCGGGATGTGCGCGACGGGATCGTTCTGCATGGTTTGTCCAAATACAACCATCTTCCGCATCGAGAACCGAAGTTCGAGGCAAGCGGCAAACGCAGAATTCTGCTGATCGACCAAGTGAAGGGAGACGTCTCCGTTCCGCTTTCTCTCGGCTCATCGGCATCCTTCATCGCCATGCTCGACGATGCGCTAGCGAGTGGTGCCCAATGTATCGTTCGCACGCATCCTGATGTCATTGCTGGCTACAGGAAGGGTTATCTTACCGAGGTAGCGGCGGGCAGGGCGGGGGTCACGCTGTCGGCTGAACCTGTCTCGGCTGCGTCGATCCTGAAGGTGGTCGACGAGGTATGGACGGTTGCCAGCCAGTTTGGTTTCGACGCGCTTTTGCGCGGTGTGCCTGTACGCTGTTACGCCGCGCCCTTCTACAGCGGCTGGGGCCTGACCGATGACCACATGAGCGAGCATGCCCGAGCAATAGTATCGAAGCGTCGCGTGGTAAAGCGCAGCATCGACCAGCTTACCGCTGCCGCTTTCATCCACTATCCGATCTATCGCGATCCTGAGACCCGGCAGGTTTCGGACGTATTTCATGCAATCGATGCCATCGTAGCCGGGCGGGCTCGTCTTTAGATCACAGCATTTCCAGTGGCTGCTTTCTGAACGGCGGCGGGAAGACTGCGTCGAGCGCTGCCCAATCCTCCCTGCTGATCTCCAGTCTCGCCGCGCCGGCATTTTCCTCGACACGGTGCGGATCGCTGGATTTCGGGATGGCGATTGTGTTTCTCGCTCGCATGACAAAGGCCAGTGCCAGCTGGGCGGGTGTTGCCTGATAGGCCTTGGCGATGCGGATCAGTTCGGTGTTGCGCAATATCCGGCCCTGTTCGATGGGAGAATAGGCCATGATCGGAATGCCACGCTCCTGACACCAGGGCATTAGATCGTGTTCAACACCCCGGCGGGAAAGATTGTAAAGGACCTGATTGGCAGCGCAGTTTTCTCCGTCTTCCACCTCCATCAGGTCTTCCATGTCCTCGACATCGAAATTCGAGACGCCCCATTCACGGATCTTGCCTGCCCTGCGCAGCTCCTCAAAACCGGCCACGGTTTCCTCAAGATCGTGCTCGCCACGCCAGTGAAGAAGATAGAGGTCCAGCCGATCGGTCTTCAACCTTTGGAGGCTTCTTTCGCAGGCATCTATGACGCCCTTACGGCTGGCGTTGAAGGGATAGACCTTGCTGACGAGGAAGACCTCGTCACGCCGTCCCTCGATCGCCTTTCCGGTAATTGTTTCCGCGCCGCCTTCGCCATACAGTTCGGCCGTATCGATCAGCGTCATGCCGAGATCGAGGCCGCGTTTCAGGCTCTCGACCTCCTGGCTGGCTGTCCGGGCGTTCTCGCCCATCTTCCATGTCCCAAGTCCCAGCGAGGGCAAACGTATTCCGGATGGGAGAGTGGCGGCGGCAATATCGTGCATGATGCAAAACCCCGGTTTGGCCTAAAAGGCTAACCTAAGACTTTCTCTGCGGATGCCAAGCGTCGCTCAGGATGGAAACTGGCGATAACATTCCTCCGCAACTTTCTGCAGCGTGGCACGGGAGATTTCACCGGTGACCGCATAACCTAGATCGCCGTCGATCCAGTAGAACGTCTCGATATCGCCGGCAGAGGCCAAGCGGAAGCTTGTGGACTGGTTTTGCGGATTGCGCCCGACGATCACGGTCAGGCGCTGACCGACTGCATCCTCATACATGAACATGGCGCCGGCCGTGCCGACGACTGGCAGCAGCCTTCCTCCGACAAGGCGAAAGCCAAGCGATTGCAGGTTGGGCACTTTGAGATCGGGGATCGACAGTCGTTTGCCCAGCCAGGTGGCGAGATGTGCTTCCTGATCGGCAAAAACCTCGACCGGGTGGCGGACTTCGCTCGCATAGACGAGGAAGGCGTTATTTGCCTCCTGTGGAAGGGCATCGGTATAGGCCGGCGTGATTTCGGGTTTATCAAACAGGGCAGGGGCGTAATGTCCCCCCAGTGCGCCAAGCGCGAAGATGGCAAGTGAGGCCGCGACGAGCGACAGGCGGTTCGTGCGGAGGCCCCTCGTCTGGTTGCCGCTCATGGTAACCAGTTGAAGATCTGCGGCTGACGATTTCTGGTAACCGGCGAAGGCTGAGCGGAGGCCGTCGTTTTGCGACTGCCAGTCTGCGATCATCTCGGCCGCCTCCGGATTTTCACCGAGAAATTCTTCCACACGCCGGCGATCCGCTTCGTCGAGAAGATCATCGACATAGGCGTGCAGCTGTTCCTCGGAGATGGAGCGGCGCTCTGTCATCGGGGTCTCCGCAGTGGAATGATGTTGGCTTCGCGCATCTTTTCCCGCAGTGCGTGGCGCGCGCGAGATAGTCGCGACATGACCGTTCCGATGGGAATGTCCAGCATCTCGGCCACCTCCTGATAGGCATAACCCTCGACGACGACCAATGTCAGAACGACGCGAAATTCAGCTGGAAGGCTGGCCAGAGACTGCATGAGCCTTCGGCTTTCGAGCGGATCTGCAGATGTCATGGCGAGATCCTCGATCTCGCTGCCGTCGGTTGTCGCCGATGGGTGACGTATGCGAAATCGGCGCGCGTTGAGATGAAGATTAGTCATGATCCGGTAGGCCCATGCCCTGAAATTCGTGCCGCGCCACTGGCTGCGGCTGAGGAGGGCCTTTTCGACACAGTCCTGAAGCAAATCCTCGCTCTCCGTGTCCGATCGCGTCAGGCTGCGTGAATAGCGCCTGAGCTGCGGCAGGAGAGCGAGAATTCTTGCTTCAAAGGCAACCGGTGCGAGGTTTTCGGTCTCGCCTCCGGTCGCCCTCTCTGAGTTGGGAAGATCAGGGCTTGGCGACATCCCATACACCGTTCACGCCATCACCGGTCGTGTCGCCTTGCTTGGTGTCCTTCACCCAGTAATAGAGCGGCATGCCGTCCTTGGCCCATTGTTTTGCCCCGTCCTTACGGGTGACGAGCGAGTATGCACCATCAGGCTTGGCATCGGAAGCGGCCATAACCGGCGGCCAGTTCTGGGCGCATTTGTCGTAGCAGTTCGACATGCCGGCCTTGTCGTTCTTGAAAGTGTAGACCGTCATGCCTTTTTCGCCGGCAAGCACGTTTCCCTTGGCGGTCTTGACCGTCGTGAACGGGCTTGCGGCGAGGGCTGCTGTGGCGAGTGCGGCGAATGCCGCAGTTGCGAGGATGAGCTTTTTCATCGGGCGTCTCCTGATTTGAGGTGGCTCTCTCCCGGCCACCGATGTCATGACACCCGTGTGCCTGGTTTTATTCCCAACGGGCCGAAGATTTTTTCATTTTCGACAGACAGGCAGCCGATAAACGCAACAGCGCCGTTATCCTCGCCTTTGATTCATCTTTCGTTCTTTTCTGTTGCGCTTTCGCCGAGAATCCTGCCAAGTCCCGAGCATGCAATTTGCACCGCAACAGGATGAGGCCCTCAAGGCCGTTTCGCGCTGGCTGAAGGATGGGCGCAGCCAGGTTTTCCGGCTGTTTGGTTATGCCGGTACCGGCAAGACGACGCTTGCCAAACATTTCGCCGAACATGTGGACGGAGAGGTTCTGTTTGCAGCCTTTACCGGCAAGGCAGCGCAGGTGTTGCGTTCCAGAGGCGCCCGCAATGCCAAGACCATCCACTCGCTGATCTACCGCCCGCGCGGCGAGGAGGCGGTCGAAGACGAAGAGACAGGCAAGACCTCGATCGCGCCGATGTTCGCCATCAATCGCCAGAGCCCCGTCGCCAAGGCAGCCCTTATCGTTATCGACGAATGCTCGATGGTGGATGAGGCGCTTGGCAAGGATTTAATGAGTTTTGGTACACCGATCCTGGTTCTCGGCGATCCCGGTCAGCTGCCGCCCGTTTCAGGCGGCGGTTTCTTCACCGAGCAGGAACCGGACTATCTCTTGACCGAAATCCATCGCCAGGCGCAGGACAACCCGATTATCCAGCTCGCCATGCAGGTGCGCGAAGGCAAGGAGATCATGTATGGCGACTATGGAAAGGCGCAGGTCATTTCACGCGACGAGGTGACACAGGATCTGGTGCTCGGTGCCGACCAGGTTCTTGTCGGTACCAACCGCACCCGCAAGCGCTATAACCAGCGCCTGCGCGAGCTGAAGGGCTTTACTGCCGATTATCCGCAATCCGGCGACAAGCTGGTCTGCCTGAGGAACGATCAGGTAAAGGGCCTGCTCAACGGTTCGCTCTGGCAGGTGATGAGCGCCTCACGAGAAACGGTGAAGCCGGGCATCAATCTGATGATCCGCCCGGAAGACGACGACATGGATCGCGGTGCCGCGAAGATCAAGCTTCTCAAGGCTGCCTTCGAGAGCGAGGAAGAGATTCCGTGGTCGATGCGCAAGCGGTACGACGAGTTCGACTACGGTTATGCGCTGACGTGCCATAAGGCGCAGGGTTCGCAATGGAACAATGTCGTGTTGTTCGACGAGAGCTTTGCATTTCGCGATACGCGCGAGCGCTGGCTTTACACCGCGATCACCCGGGCCGCCGAGACGCTGACGATTGTAAGATAGAAGTCGGGGCTTGGCCTTTGCCTCCGCTGTTTCAATGGCCATGGAGGTCGTTGACAATGAACCGGGGACACGGCAAAAGCGTTGGTACCGCAATGCCGCGATATCGTTGAATCGGTTGGCGGCGTTCTCAGGCAGATTGGATGCCTTGGATCGCGGACGAATTTATGGGGTTGGTGAACTCATGGCTGCGAAGATCTATCGTCCTGCAAAAACTGCAATGCAGTCTGGCAAGGCCAAGACCCGTCTATGGGTTCTGGAGTTCGATCCTGAAACGCCGCGCAGCATCGATCCGATACTGGGTTATACGTCATCCGGCGACATGAAGCAGCAGCTCCGGCTGACTTTCGAGACGCAGGAACTGGCGGAAGCCTACGCGCAGCGCGAGGGCATCGAATACCGGGTTATCCATCCGAAAGACGCAAACCGACAGGCGGTATCCTATACCGACAATTTCCGTTTCAATCGCCTGCAGCCCTGGACGCATTGATTATTGCGGCACTTAGCTGCCGCCTAAAGGCCCCTTAGCTCAACTGGATAGAGCAGCTGCCTTCTAAGCAGCAGGTCGCAGGTTCGAGTCCTGCAGGGGTCGCCACTCTCTTATGTAACTTCTTGAAATATAGTAAGGTGCGACCGCTCCGGGGTTGAAGCTGCACGCACATACTATCGCACAGTCCGTACCAAACGGGATCTATAGCGCTGTGGTGGCTGTTCAAAGGCTGCTTATCGCGCGCACTGGATTGCCGAACAGGGGAACTGGATAGACGTAATCCCCCTTGCTCGAAAAGCCTTTGCGATAGAGGCAGGCTCTCAGCGCAGCCTGGTTAAGGAAATTTTCGGAGAAGGGGTGTCCGCGCGGTGGCGTTGAAGCTTCGAGCGTGCATTCGTCCCGTGCTCTCAAAAAGCGATTTTCGACATCCGATCCTTTGATAATTCCCAGGCTGCCATAGGTTATCGACGCGGCAGAGGCGCTCTCGGTCAGTGCCGGCGCCAAGGCCATCAGTAACATTGACACAAATGTCAGCTTCATCGATGTCTCCCTCAAATCAGCAGACTGCAACGGCTCAAGGCCGATCTTGTTCCCGTTAGGGTGAAATTTTACCCGCGCTTGTTCGCATATGCGAAAGAGCTTTTGGAATTTCGCTGCGGTGCATTCTGAGCTATTATCCAGTTCATTAGTTCCGTTGCGTCACGCAGGGGAAGGTAATTTTGGTGCCGGGAGCAGGAGCTTCGCGTTTGGCGCCTTCAATACACTGAAATGGTTTTTCGCGGGCCGCGCGGAGCGGCCCGGGCCTTTGCATTGTCTTTGAGCCTTCGAGTGGGGATACATATGAACAAGAATCTTCTCGCCGTGGCGGGTGCGGCTTTGCTTGCCGCCTTCACCTCAAGTTCAAGCTGGGCGGATGAACGTCCATTGATATGGCAGCCCATCAAGAACTCGGACACAAGTTATGCCGTGAAGCTGGGCCTTCGGCTGCCCGTGCAGCTCGAAACAGAGGCCGGATTCAATGTCGGTGTGGATTCCTCGAAGACTGGCGAGGTGGTGAATACACCTCTCAAGTTCTGGAGCAGGATAAAGACCGAGGATAGGAAGCGCCCCGCTTACCAGATGAGCCGTGATATCGGGATCAATATGGATGGCAATGCAGGCAGCGCTACGATCAGCATGAACTATTATGAAAAGCAGATTGCTACGCCAACCTTCAATCTTGAGCGTCAATCCAGCTATGTGGTTCGCTATGACGGTGTGCAAAAAGACTGGGCAGGGCTGGACGCGAGCCAATCGATAAAGTTGAGGCAGCGTGAGAGCGGAACCGCCTTCGTAGCCGTCGCCAATGGTTCTGCGAATTTTTCGGCAGTTGCTGCCAGTTTCGGGATTGAGCAACCTCTCGGCGACAACATTACGCTGAGCGGCAGCGTGAACCGAAACTTCACGGATGCAACGACGGTGTCGAGCGTTAACGCCAGATATTCCTACAAATGGTGACATGAAAAAGGGCGCTTCAGGCGCCCTTTTTCATGTCAATGTTTAGCTGTTCTCAGTGCAGGATCTGGCTGAGGAAGAGTTTGGTGCGCTCGTGCTGCGGATTGTCGAAGAACTCGGCCGGCGAGTTCTGCTCGACGATCTGGCCCTGGTCCATGAAGATCACGCGGTTTGCGACCTGGCGGGCAAAGCCCATTTCATGGGTCACGCACAGCATGGTCATGCCTTCCTCTGCAAGCGAGACCATGGTGTCGAGCACTTCCTTGACCATTTCGGGGTCGAGCGCCGAGGTCGGCTCGTCGAACAGCATGATCTTCGGCTTCATGCAGAGCGAGCGGGCGATCGCCACGCGCTGCTGCTGGCCGCCGGAGAGCTGGCCCGGGTATTTGTTGGCCTGTTCCGGGATCTTGACGCGCTTCAGATAGTGCATCGCGATCTCTTCGGCTTCCTTCTTCGGCATCTTGCGAACCCAGATCGGTGCCAGCGTGCAGTTTTCCAGGATGGTCAGGTGCGGAAAGAGGTTGAAGTGCTGGAATACCATGCCGACTTCGCGGCGCACCTCGTCGATCTTCTTCAGATCGTTGGTAAGCTCGATATTGTCGACGAGGATATTGCCCGACTGATGTTCTTCCAAGCGGTTGATGCAACGGATCATCGTCGACTTGCCGGAGCCGGAAGGCCCGGCAATGACGATGCGCTCGCCCTTCATCACCTTCAGATTGATGTCGCGCAGCACGTGGAAATCACCATACCACTTGTTCATGCCGATGATTTCGACGGCAACCTCGGTCGAGGAAACGGTCAGTTTTTTCGTTAGGGCTTCAGCCATTGTTTTCCCCTTTAACTCTTGTTGTGGCTAGTGCCTGTGGCCGGTGTCGAGGTGTCGCTCCATAAAGGCGGAGTATCGCGACATGCCGAAGCAGAAAAGCCAGAATATGAAACCGGCAAAAATGTAACCGGTGACCGGCGTGACCGGCGTCGACCAGTTGGCATCCGACTGGTTGAGCGTGACGATCCCCAGAAGGTCGAACATGCCGATAATCGAGACGAGCGACGTATCCTTGAACAGGCCGATGAAAGTGTTGACGATGCTTGGGATGACCAACTTGATTGCCTGCGGCAGAATGATCAGCCGCGTCTTTTGCCAATAGGTCAATCCCAACGAGTCCGCCCCTTCAAACTGTCCCTTCGGAATTGCCTGCAAGCCGCCGCGAATGACTTCCGCCATGTAGGCGGAGGCGAAGATCGAAACGCCGATCAGGGCGCGAAGCAGTTTGTCGAATGTCCACCCATCAGGCAGGAAAAGCGGCAGCATGACGCTGGCCATGAATAGAACCGTGACGAGCGGGATGCCGCGGATTATCTCGATGAAGACGACGCAGAGCGTCTTGATTACAGGCATCTGCGAACGCCGTCCAAGCGCCAGGATAATGCCAAGCGGCAGAGATACGGTGATCCCGAAGAAAGAGAGGATCAACGTTACCATCAATCCGCCCCAGAGCTGGGTCTCGACATGTGAAAGGCCGAAGCCGCCGATCAGCAGGAAGAACGAGATGAACGGCAGGATGATGAAGAGCGCCAGCGCATTCCATCCCTTATGGGGGACCTTCGGAATGAGCATCGGAACGAGCAGGATCACGAAAAGGACCGCTACGAGGATTGGCCGCCAGCGTTCATCAGCCGGGTACCGGCCGAACATGAACTGCTGGAATTTTGCTTCTACAAAAGCCCAACATGCGCCGGATTGACCGTCCGGAAGAATGCCTCCCTGGATGACGGTCGCACAGGCCGTGCGGTCCGAACCGGTCCAAACGGCATCGATGAACAGCCAATTGATCATGCCTGGAATGACATAGACTAGCAGCGCAAGCGCCAGGATCGTCAGAACCGTATCCTTTGGCGTTGCAAACAGCCTAGTCCTGAACCAGTGCGACGGGCCGCTGATCCCGAGCGGTGCCGGTTGCTGCGCCAGCATGTCCTGGCGCACGAAAGTTGAAGAGGTCGTTGCCATGATTATCTCTCCACCAAGGCCATTTTGGCATTGAACCAGTTCATGAATATCGCTGTGGTGATCGAGATGGACAAATAGATGACAAGGAAAAGAGCCACGATCTCAACTGCCTGACCGGTCTGGTTCAACATCGTTCCGCCGATTGCATAAATATCTGCAAACCCGCACGCGACCGCCAAAGACGAGTTCTTGGTGAGGTTCAGATATTGGCTTGTCAGTGGTGGGATGATGATCCTGAGCGCCTGCGGCAGGATTATCAGTCGCGTTATAGCGTTCGAGCGTAGCCCAAGCGCGTTTGCTGCTTCGGTCTGGCCCTTCGGTACAGCCTTGATGCCCGAGCGGACGATCTCGGCAATGAAGGAAGCCGTGTAGAAGGAGAGCGCCAGGTAGAGCGAGATGAATTCCGGTCCAAGAACCGAACCACCTGTCAGGTTGAAGCGACCTGCGACGGGGAAGTCGAAGGTGATCGGTGCGCCAAGTGCCATGAAAGTCAAGATCGGCAAGCCGATGATCAGGGCCAAACCCGTCCAAACGGTATGAAACGGCTTTCCGGTGAGCCTTTGTCGCTTCTTTGCCCAGCGCGCCACAAACACCGTAGCGACTATACCGATCAGAAACGCTACAGCGATTGCCCAAACACCATCTCCGAATATCGGCTTTGGCACGAACAGGCCGCGATTGTTGAGATAGCTCTGAAAAGGCAAGTTCAGGGATTCGCGCGCTTGGGGAAGTACGGCGATGACGCCCTTGTACCAGAACAGGATAACGAGCAGCGGCGGGATGTTGCGGAAAAATTCCACATAGACCTGTGCGAGCTTGGCAATGAGCCAATTCTGCGAAAGGCGGGCGATGCCGACGATAAAGCCGATGATGGAAGCCGTAATGATGCCAAGAACGGCCACCTGCAAAGTGTTTAGAATGCCGACGAGCAGCGCGCGGCCATAGGTGGAGTCACTTGTGTAGGCGATCAGCGACTGGCCGATGTCGAAACCGGCGCGGCCCTGAAGAAATCCGAAACCGGAGGCAATGTTTGCCTTCTGCAGATTGTTGATCGTGTTTTGGGTAACGGTCCACACGAAGAGGACGAGAAGCGCCAATGTCAGGACCTGATAGAATATCCCGCGCACTTTCGGGTCGTTTATCAGGGACGAGGCCCGCTTTCTGGTGTCAGACGTTTCGGAATTGAGGGCCATGCCGGCCATAAACGAATCCCCTTAGTTTATTATCTCCTTTTTGGAGACTTTTTGCCCTTGCGGGAATTTTAGATGCATGGAGGCGGATTTCTCCACCTCCATGCCCATGTCCACTGTCGGTCCGATTAACGGATCGGCGGGGCGTATTGCAGACCGCCCTTGGTCCACAGAGCGTTCAGGCCGCGCTCGATCTTGAGCGGAGTGTTCGGGCCGACGGTGCGGTCGAAGACTTCTCCATAATTGCCGACCAGCTTGACGATGTTGTAAGCCCAATCGTTGGTAAGGCCGAGATCGGTGCCGATCTTGGAGCCTTCTTCGCTGCCGAGCATGCGCTTTACGTCCGGGCCGCCGCTGGTCTTCATCTCATCGACATTCTTCGATGTGATGCCGAGTTCTTCGGCGTTGACCATGGCGTAGTGAACCCACGACACGATGTCGAACCACTTGTCATCACCCTGGCGAACGGCCGGGCCAAGCGGCTCCTTGGAGATGACTTCCGGCAGAACCATGTTCTCGTCCGGGTTCTTCATCTTCAGGCGGATTGCATAGAGGCCGGACTGGTCGGTCGTGTAGACGTCGCAACGACCGGAGTCATAAGCTGTCGTAGCGTCGGCTTCCTTTTCGAAGACGACCGGATTGTACTGAAGGTTGTTGGATTTGAAGTAGTCGGCGAGGTTGAGTTCGGTGGTCGTGCCGGTCTGGACGCAGACAGCAGCACCGGAAAGCTCGAGTGCCGACTTCACGTTAAGGCTTTTCTTCACGATGAAGCCCTGGCCGTCATAGTAGTTGACGGTACGGAAGTTGAAGCCGAGCGACGTGTCGCGGCTGATCGTCCAGGTGGTGTTGCGGGTAAGGACGTCGACTTCGCCGGACTGCAGCGCAGGGAAACGGTCCTTGCTCGACAGGGCAACGAACTTAGCCTTCGTCGGGTCGCCGAAAACGGCGGCAGCGATACCGCGGCAGTAATCGACGTCGATACCGGTCCACTCGCCCTTATCGTCCGGATTCGAGAACCCTGGAATGCCAGCGCTGACGCCGCAGGTGACGACACCCTTTGCCTTAACGTCATCAAGCGTGGCTGCCGATGCTGCCGAGGCCAAGCCCAGGGCTGCAGCGCCAATCGCGGCTGACAGAATTGTCTTTTTCATTTTCCCAACCTTTGTTTGTGTTTTATTTTCTGATGCCACCGGGCCGCTCCCCTTGATCGTTGTTCGAATACGGCCGGTTGCTCGCCAACCCTCCAGCGGCGAGCGCGCCTATCTCATTCGCAAATGCTGTGGGGGTCAAGTCTCACCAGCAGGAATTGCGTTTGAAATAAGGTAATATTTAGTTTTTTGCTCAGTGATTGAGCAAATGCCGACGCCTTATGCAGTATGTGCTGAATTCAGTGCCTTTATGTTTGGCATCTGATCTATGCTCAACTTTGCGGCGTATCGACCGGGCTTGACCTCCAGGCTTTGCAGCGCGACAAGAAAGCTTTCCCGCCTAGAGAGTTTTCCCACCAGATGACCAGAAAATCTTCCATGCTCGGCGCTGCCGGCGCTAATACGCGACTTGCACATATCGGAAATGATCCGCGCTCCTACCACGGCTTCGTCAATCCCCCGGTCGTTCATGCCTCGACCGTGCTGTTTCCTGATTCCGCGACGATGGAGCGCCGAGGTCAGCCTTACTCTTACGGTACCCGTGCAACACCGACCACAGACGCATTGTGTGCTGCTTTTGACGAATTGGAAGGTTCTGCAGGCACGATCCTGGTCCCGTCAGGGCTGGCAGCTATTTCGGTACCGTTTCTGGCCTACCTGTCGGCGGGAGACCACGCCTTGATCGTCGATTCGGTTTACACGCCCTGCCGAAATTTCTGCAACACGATGCTCACGCGCCTTGGTGTGGAAATCGAGTATTACGACCCGGAAATCGGTGCCGGTATCGAGGCTCTGATCAAACCAAATACGAAGCTGGTGCACACTGAGGCGCCGGGTTCAAATACATTTGAAATGCAGGACATTCGCGCTATCGCGGATGCGGCGCACAAACACGGTTGCGTCGTCACCATGGACAATACCTGGGCTACGCCGCTTTATTTCCGGCCGCTCGATTTCGGCGTGGATGTGTCGATCCACGCAACAACGAAATATCCTTCGGGCCATTCCGACATTGTGATGGGTTCGGTGTCCGCCAATGCCAAGTGGTGGCCGCAACTGGAGGAAGCGCGCATTCTCATGGGTATCTGCGGCGCGCCGGATGATTCCTACATGATCCTGCGTGGTCTGCGGACCATGGGTGTCCGTCTAGAACATCATCAGAAAAGCGCGCTTTCTATCGCGCAGTGGCTGGAAGGTCGCGACGACGTGGCGCGTGTGCTGCATCCGGCATTGCCGAGTTTCCCGGGTCACGAGATCTGGAAGCGCGATTTCAAGGGCTCTAGCGGCATCTTCTCCTTCGTGCTCAAAGCTGACGCGGAAAACGCCAAGGCGAAAGCGCATGCGTTCCTCGACGCATTGACCTATTTCGGCCTTGGCTATTCCTGGGGCGGTTTCGAAAGCCTGGCGTTGCAGGTCAATCTCTCTGACCGCACGATCCGCAAGCAGCCTGCCGAAGGCCCGGTCATTCGTCTGCAGATCGGCCTGGAAGATGTTGCTGACCTCCAGAAGGATCTTGAACAGGGCTTCCTTGCCGCGGCTGCCGTCTGATCAGCTGACGCGGTATCCGTAAAGCCAATCCAGGTCCGCCGCGAGAGATTGCGGCGGACGCAGGGACAGGACGATATTGCGACCGATACGG
The DNA here is from genome assembly GCF_014201355.1 of Aliirhizobium wenxiniae. Classification (GTDB taxonomy): domain Bacteria; phylum Pseudomonadota; class Alphaproteobacteria; order Rhizobiales; family Rhizobiaceae; genus Neorhizobium; species Neorhizobium wenxiniae. The sequence goes on along the minus strand of NZ_JACHEG010000001.1, from coordinate 610,722 downwards.
AATGGACCGCGAGCATGATAGGCGAAGCGGTTGAACGAACCGCGAGCCTTGACCCTTGCCGCGCGGCTGGTTCTCTGGGCTTCAAAGCCCGTCAGGGCGGCGGGCAGGGAGCTTGACTTCTTCACTTCGTTGGCGAGCACGAACCCGTCTTCGATTGCCATGGCAGCGCCCTGTGCAGAGAATGGCATCATCGCGTGTGCTGCATCTCCGATCAGCACCAGATCGCGGCCATTGTGCCAGCGACCCGACGTCACTTCGTGAAGCGGCCAGAATGTCGGTCGGGGCGAGCGGCTCAACAGCTTGGTGATTTCCGCATTCCAGCCAGCAAACTGTCTGACCAGCATCGCTTTCTGGCCTTCGTTCGCCTGCGCTTCCCATGTCGCACCGGGGCTTATGCCTGACGCGATGGCAACGATGTTGAACTCGCTCATTTCTCTCAAAGGATAAGCAACGAGATGTGTCGACGGCCCCATGAACGCGGTAACGCAATCGCGCGCCAGCCAGTCGGGTGCTTCATCGAGCGGAATGGTAAAGCGCCACGCGATATTCCGTGAGAAATCGGGCTGAGGAGAATCCTCTACCGACGCGCGTGCATTGGACCACACTCCGTCGGCACCGATCACGAGCGGGTAGGTGTTGCCGGTGATTTCCCGAACCGCTTTTGGCAAACCGCCTCTTATGGGTGTGCCAAGCCGGATCGAGCAGAGCGGATCTCGCTCCACCGCTGAAAGCAATGCCGCCTGCAGCGTTGCACGGTGAAGTACGCCGTAGGGTGCTTTCCAGCGATCCCTGGCAAAATCACCTGCCGGAACGGATGCCAGCTTCTTCAGAGACGTGCCGGAGACAAGGGCTATCTCGCGCGGCTCGGTCCAGATTTTTTCGAGGTCGGCCAGTACGCCCAGTTCGCCAAGGATTGCTGATGCGTTCGGCGACATCTGCAGGCCTGCGCCGACTTCCACAAGGTCGCCGGCTTCTTCAAAAATATCACAAGCCATGCCCAAGCGGGAAAAGCTAAGCGCTGCAGCCAGGCCGGCTATGCCAGCCCCCACAATCGCAATCCTGTCCAGATGCATCGGCTTGCTGCCTGAAAGTTTAAACTTACGCTGCCTTGACGTGGAAGACGCAACCCGGAGGATCGGTCTGCTCGGCTTTCAGGCCCGGATTATAGCGATAGAGAGTGGAGCAGTAGGAACACACCTTCTCGCTGTCGTCGCCGAGATCGATGAAGATGTGCGGGTGGTCGAAGGGCACGGAAGCACCTGTGCACATGAATTCCTTCACGCCGATCTGGATAACCGGATATCCGCCATCGTTTTGAAAGTGAGGAATGCTGTGGCCAGCCATGGTCGTCTCCCTGCCATTTGATTTCGCCGGACATTATCCGCCTGCGCATCGATTGTGTAGGGGGGAAACACCCGCATTTTTTTCTCAAACGGGTTCATTGGTGATCTTCGATCCACTATAGGTCGCCCGAAACAAGGGATAGTCCGATGAATTTGAATGCGCCCGTCTTCTCGTCCTTCATTCATGACGGAATCAATCTTCGTTATTTTGACGAGGGTGAACCGTCCGGCGATCCGGTGCTTCTCATTCATGGCTTTGCTTCGAGCGCGCTGGTCAACTGGGTGCATCCCGGTTGGCTGAAGACGCTTGGCGATGCCGGCTACAGGGTTATTGCCATCGACAATCGCGGTCACGGTGGAAGCGACAAGCCGCTCGACGCGGAAGCCTATCGCCCATGGGTCATGGCCGATGATGCCGTGGCGCTGCTTGACCATCTACGCATTCCGGACGCTCATCTGTTCGGATATTCGATGGGAGCAAGGATTTCTGTTTTTGCCGCGCTCGCCCATCCGGAACGGGTTCGTTCACTGGTTCTGGGTGGTCTCGGCATCGGCATGACCGATGGCGTAGGTGACTGGGACCCGATTGCAGACGCTTTGCTTGCGCCCGATGTCGAGGCAATCACACATGAACGCGGCAAGATGTTCCGCGCTTTCGCGGACCAGACGAAGAGCGACAAGCAGGCTCTTGCGGCCTGTATCCGCGGCTCGCGCGATCTGGTTGCGCGTTCCGACATGGGGCGGATCGAAGCCCCGACGCTGATCGGCGTTGGAACCAAGGATGATATCGCCGGATCCGCCCAGGAATTGGCCGACCTCATGCCGGATGCACGGGCGCTCGATATCCCGAACCGTGATCACATGCTTGCGGTAGGAGACAGGGTGTTCAAGAAGGCGGTTCTCGAGTTTTACGAGCAACTGGCCGGTCGGTAACAGGTTCTCTGATCGTAATGATCAACGGAATGCGATTTTACCTGCGTTGGCGTTCCGGTAATCCTGTTCTATATAATGGTCTTCCAAAGCCTGCAGGCGACTATGGAGTGGGTCATGCCCTCAAGAGTGGACATTCGCATCAAAGAACCGGTCGCGACCGTCGATCCGATATGGGATACGTTGCAACAGGAAGCGCGGCTTGCCATCGAGCAGGATCCGCTTCTTGCCGCGTTTCTTTATTCCACCGTGCTGAACCATCGTTCGCTGGAGGAATGTGTCGTTCACCGGATCTGTGAGCGTCTCGATCATCCCGATCTGCAGGCGGTTCTGCTGCGTCAGACATTCATGGAAATGCTGGATGACTGGCCCGAATGGGGTTCCATCCTCCGGGTCGATATCCAGGCGTTTTACGATCGCGATCCGGCATGCCTGCGTTTCCTGGAGCCGGTGCTCTATTTCAAGGGCTTTCACGCGATCCAGACGCATCGTCTTGCCAACTGGCTCTATGCCCGTGGGCGTCGTGATTTTGCTCTCTATCTTCAGAGCCGTTCTTCCAGTGTCTTCCAGACGGACATCAATCCGGCGGCACGGATCGGCAAAGGCATCTTCCTCGATCATGCCACGGGCCTCGTTGTCGGCGAGACTGCGGTCATTGGTGACAATGTCTCGATCCTGCATGGTGTGACGCTTGGGGGAACCGGCAAGGAAGGTGCCGATCGCCATCCGAAGATCGGCAATGGCGTGCTGATCGGCGCCGGTGCGAAAATCCTTGGCAATATCGAGATCGGATCGTGCTCGCGTGTCGCGGCCGGTTCGGTGGTGCTGAAACCGGTTCCGTCTAAATCGACCGTTGCCGGGGTGCCGGCGAAGGTGGTCGGGGAGGCGGGCTGTTCGGAGCCGGCGCGGGTCATGGATCAGCTGCTGATGTCGGAAGACTGAGTGCTGCCGGCCATGGAAACGCCGGTGGATAATCGTCGAAGCCGGCAGGCCCAAGGCTTGTCGGCTTTACTTTTGCCGCGGTCGCATGCAACAAGCGCGGCAACGTGAATAGAAAACGGAGATTGTCGTGAAGCCCGACGAAATCAAGAAAATCGACGCTTACTTCAAGCGCCTTTTGAATCCGCAGATCGTTGTCAAGGCACGGCCGCGCAAGGACGATTCGGCAGAGGTCTATCTGGGTGAAGAGTTTCTCGGTGTCGTCTATGTAGATGACGAGGACGACGAGCGCTCCTACAATTTCTCGATGGCCATCCTCGACGTCGATCTCGACTGAGTATTGGTGCCAAAGCATTCAGGCGGGCCGCTTGGGCCCGCTTTTTGATTCTGCCTTAGGTCCGCCGTTATCGCTCGTTCGCCTCTTGTAACGCGGCGAGCGCAATCCCATTAATAGGGAGCGGCCTTATCGGGTCGTCCCTGTGAGATTAACCCACACCGCCATTTAATGTCTTCGTCACTGACAATCGTCAGGTGCGGTTGCTTGGCGTTTGCATCCGATGGGCTGATGGGTGTTAATTTTTGCAGGTTGGACGGCTCTCTGGCGGAATAGTGATTGCGCCGCCGCAAAGGGGGCTTAAAATCTGTGTCCAATGGACTAAGTTAGTAAGACTGGAGTCCGGCAGACCGCAATGTTCAATTGGTTGTCGGCACCTGGGGATGATGAATGATGATCGCACTGCCGATCTCGATGGAAAAAGAAAAAGATGGTGACGGGGATAACGCCAACCGCGGAACCTCGGTCATCACGCGTACCAAGCCCAAGACGAAACGTCCGAACCTGTATCGCGTACTCCTCTTGAATGACGACTACACCCCGATGGATTTCGTCATCCACATATTGGAGCGGTTCTTTCAGAAGGACAGGGAGGCTGCCACACTCATAATGCTCCACGTTCATAACCATGGAGTGGGTGAATGCGGCATTTATACCTACGAAGTAGCGGAAACGAAGGTGAGCCAGGTAATGGATTTTGCCAGACAGCATCAGCATCCGCTACAATGTGTCATGGAAAAGAAGTGAGGAACCCGACGTGCCCACATTTTCGCCTAGTCTTGAAAAGGCGCTGCATCAGGCACTGACCTTCGCCAACGAGCGGCATCACGAATATGCTACGCTCGAACATCTGCTTCTCGCGTTGATTGATGACGCGGATGCGGCGGCGGTCATGGGCGCTTGTAACGTCAACCTTGAAAACCTGCGCAAGACCGTTGCCGATTATGTCGACAATGAACTTGCCAACCTCGTGACCGGCTATGACGAAGACTCGAAGCCTACCTCCGGCTTCCAGCGTGTCATCCAGCGGGCTGTCATCCATGTCCAGTCTTCCGGTCGTGAAGAAGTAACTGGTGCCAATGTGCTTGTGGCGATCTTCGCCGAGCGCGAAAGTCATGCTGCATTCTTCCTGCAGGAGCAGGAGATGACCCGTTACGACGCGGTCAATTATATCTCTCACGGTATCGGCAAGCGCCCGGGTTCCTCCCAGTCCCGCACGCCTCGCGGTTCCGAAGAGCCTGATTCCGAGGCCAAGCCATCGCGTGGAGGCGGAGAGTCGGAAGAAGGTGCAGCCAAGAAGCCTCAGGACGCGCTCAAGGCCTACTGCGTCAATCTGAACGACAAGGCCAAGGATGGGCGCATCGATCCGCTGATCGGTCGCCATTTGGAAGTCAATCGGACGATCCAGGTCCTGTGCCGTCGCTCCAAGAACAACCCGCTCTATGTGGGTGATCCGGGCGTGGGCAAAACCGCGATCGCCGAAGGTCTCGCCAAGCGCATCGTTGAAGGCAAGGTGCCTGAAGCGCTCGCCGATGCGACGATCTTCTCGCTCGATATGGGCACGCTGCTTGCCGGCACCCGTTATCGCGGTGACTTCGAAGAGCGTCTGAAGCAAGTCGTCAAAGAACTGGAAGATTTTCCGGGTGCGGTTCTCTTCATCGACGAGATCCACACGGTGATCGGCGCCGGTGCGACATCGGGCGGCGCCATGGATGCGTCCAACCTGCTGAAGCCGGCTCTGTCCTCTGGGCAGATCCGCTGCATCGGTTCGACCACCTACAAGGAATATCGCCAGTTCTTCGAAAAGGACCGGGCTCTGGTCCGCCGTTTCCAGAAGATCGACGTCAATGAGCCGTCGATCGTCGATGCGATCGAGATCATGAAGGGCCTGAAGCCCTATTTCGAGGACTACCACAAGCTTCGTTATACCAACGAGGCGATCAAGTCGGCCGTCGAACTGTCGGCCCGCTACATCTCCGACCGCAAACTGCCGGACAAGGCGATCGACGTGATCGACGAGACCGGTGCGGCGCAGATGCTGCTGCCGGCCTCCAAGCGCCGCAAGCTGATCACCGAGAAGGAGATCGAGGCAACCATCGCGACGATGGCGCGGATACCGCCGAAAACCGTTTCCAAGGATGACGAGGCTGTTCTCGCCAATCTGGAAAAGGAATTGCGGTCTGTCGTCTATGGCCAGGATGCGGCGATCGAAGCTCTTTCGACCGCGATCAAGCTGGCGCGTGCCGGCCTTCGCGAGCCGAACAAGCCGATCGGTTCCTACGTCTTCTCCGGCCCGACGGGCGTCGGCAAGACGGAAGTGGCCAAGCAGCTTGCAGCCTCGCTCGGCGTGGAACTGCTGCGCTTCGACATGTCGGAATATATGGAACGCCACACGGTCTCCAGACTGCTCGGCGCACCTCCCGGTTATGTCGGCTTCGATCAGGGCGGTCTTCTGACCGATCAGGTCGATCAGCATCCGCACAGCGTGCTGCTTCTCGACGAAATCGAGAAGGCGCATCCGGATATCTACAATATCCTGCTGCAGGTCATGGACCACGGTTCGCTGACCGACCACAACGGCAAGAAGATCGACTTCCGCAATGTCATCCTGATCATGACGACCAATGCGGGCGCTTCGGAAATGGCCAAGGCCGCCTTCGGCTTCGGTTCGTCCAAGCGCACAGGCGAAGACGAGGAGGCGCTGAACAAATTGTTCACGCCGGAATTCCGCAACCGTCTCGACGCGACGATCCCGTTCGCGCCGCTGCCGACGGCCGTCATCCATCAGGTCGTGCAGAAGTTTGTCATGCAGCTGGAAACCCAGCTGTCCGAACGCAACGTTACGTTCGACCTGCATGAGGATGCGATCGCCTGGCTGGCCGACAAGGGTTACGACGAGAAGATGGGCGCGCGTCCATTGTCTCGTGTGATCCAGGAATACATCAAGAAGCCGCTCGCCAACGAGATCCTGTTCGGGGCTCTGCGCAAGGGTGGTGTGGTCCGCGTCACGGTCGGCAAGGACGACAACGGCAAGGACAAGCTGGTGCTCGATTCCATTCCGGAAGCCGTGCCGGTGAAGCCCAAGCCTGAGGCCGAGGTGAAGGAAGCAGCCGAAGAGGCAAAGGCCAAGGTTGCCAAGCCCAAGGCAGCCAAGAAGTCCTCGCCCAAGGGCAAGGATGGCGGTAAAGGTGCAGCAGCGAAAGCCAAGGCCGATGACGACGGCGACGTGATCGCCGAAGAAGCGCCTAAGCCACGCAAGAGCAGCACAGTTCCGCGTGTGCCGAAGAGCAAGTAATTGCTCTCATATCGATTGAATGAAAGATGCCGGGCTTGTCCCGGCATCTTTGTGTTTGTAGGCATGTTTGATAAACAGCAAATGGAATGCCTATGTCTGCAGAGCGGCGCAACGAGCCCGGCAACTTGAAATGGTTCCTGACGGGCATGCGCGGTGTCCTGTCGCTTCCCGCCCTCATCCTCATGACGTCCTATGTCGGATTTGCCGCTTTTGCGTTGCAGGCGGGGCTTACCCGCGCGGAATCCGTGATCATGACACTCGGTGTCTGGGCCTTGCCGTCGCAGATGATCCTCGTCGGCTCGATGATCGGCGGCGCCAATATCGTTGCGTCGTTTCTTGCAGTCACCCTGTCCGCCATCCGGATGATGCCGATGGTAGCGTCGATTGTGCCGGAGATGCGGACGCAGAAGACACCCGTCTGGCTGCTTCTGTTCTTGTCGCATTTCATTGCGATTACCTCCTGGGTTTTCGCCTCGACACATCTGCGCGACGTGCCGCGTCAGCACCGGGTCGCTTTTTTCGCCGGTTTCGGCCTCACACTCACCTGCGGCAATGCGGCGATCGTCGGCATCAGCTATGGCATCGTTTCGCAATTTCCGCCGGTCGTCGCGGGTGCGCTCTTCATGCTGACGCCAGTCTATTTCATCTCGTCGATCTGGGCGAGTTCCAGGCAGTTCGTCGTGAAGCTCGCCTTTATCATCGGCATCGCCGCAGGGCCGCTGCTGGCGCTCGTCGCCCCGCAGTTCGATGTGTTGATTGCCGGCCTTGGTGGCGGAACCGTTGCCTATCTCATCGATCGATATAGACGACAGCGTCGGCGTGCCGTTGAGGAGGCCGCATGATGCTGGAGGAATACTGGACCTATATCCTGATCGTCGTTGCCGGCTTTATCGCAACGGATTTCTGGCGCTGGCTCGGCGTTCTGGCCGGCAATAGGCTGAATGAGGAGTCGGAGGCGTTGAACTGGGTGAGGGCGGTTGCAACCGCGCTCGTGATGGCAGTCACCGCCAAGCTGATCGTCTTTCCGACAGGGGTATTGGCCGATTCGCCGCTCTGGCTTCGGCTCGCTGCCGCGGGTATCGGTTTTTGCGTTTTTCTGCTGACAGGCAAGAAGGTGGCGGTCGGTGTCATCGCGCCGATCGCCATCCTTGTCGCCGGTTTGTTTCTGCTGGAACGCTAATCAAAAGCCAAGCGCGTCAACGACTTTCTTGGCGTTGGCGGCCAGCACGCCATGGTCTTCCATCTGGCCGCTATGCGGCTTCAAGCCAGCGCCTTCGTAGCGCGGGATGATATGGAAATGCAGGTGGTAGACGGTCTGGCCGGCGGCCGGTTCGTTGAACTGCGTCACCGTGATGCCATCGGCGTCAAAGGCTTCCTTGGCCGCATTGGCAAGCTTCTGCACGATCGGGATCACCTTCGACAGGGTGGCCGGGTCGGCGTCGAGAATATTGCGCGAAGGCGTCTTCGGTATCACCAGGAGGTGACCTGGAGATTGCGGCATGACATCCATGAAGGCCAGAGTGTCGGCATCCTCGTAAACGCGATGGCAAGGGATTTCGCCGCGCAGGATCTTCGCGAAGATGTTGTTGTCGTCGTAGCTCATGGAAGTCCTCTCCTATCTGCTTCTTTCAACGCAATTCCGAACGCAAAACCGGTTCCCACTTTTGCTGAATTGCTTCAATCAATCATCCTGCTGCCGCTCGCCTTTTCGGAAAGGGCTGTGCTCGGACAGGTATTCGTTCATGCCGTCCACCTCCTGCCGTTCGCGATCGAGATAGTCGGAGATCGCGCGGCGCAGGCCCGGATGAGCGATGTAGTGCATGGAATGGGTGGTGACGGGAAGGTAGCCGCGGGCGAGTTTATGTTCGCCCTGGGCGCCGGCTTCGACGCGCTTCAATCCCCTGGTAAGCGCGAAGTCTATCGCCTGATGATAACAGACTTCGAAATGCAGGAAGGGATGATCCTCTATGCAGCCCCAGTGTCGGCCATAGAGCGTATCGCCGCCAATGAAATTGATCGCGCCGGCGATGTAACGACCGTCGCGTTTTGCCATGACCAGCAGGATGTCGTCGGCCATGCGGCTGCTGATCATCGAGTAGAAGCTGCGGGTCAGGTACGGTCGACCCCATTTTCTGCCACCGGTATCCATGTAGAAGGCGAAGAACTGGTCCCAGATATCCTCTGTCAGGTCGGAGCCGGTCAGCCAGTCGATCGAGATGCCGTTTTCCAGTGCAGCACGACGTTCCTTCTTCAGCGCCTTGCGTTTGCGCGACGCCAGCGTTTCGAGGAACGCGTCGTGATCGGCATAACCTTCATTGATGAAATGGAATTGCTGGTCGGTCCGGTGTAGGTAGTCGGCCTCCTCGAAGACCTCGACCTCGTTTTCCGGCACGAAGGTTACGTGCGCCGACGATATCCCAAGTTGCCGTGTCACTTCCTGGAGACCGGCAGCAAGTGTCGCCTGCATCGTCTCTCGGTCATCACCGGAAGCAACCAGCAGGCGAGGGCCGGTGGCAGGCGTGAAGGGAATGGCGCATTGCAGTTTCGGATAATAACGTCCGCCAGCCCGCTCGAAGGCGTCCGCCCAGCCATGGTCGAAGACATATTCACCCTGGCTATGGCTTTTCAGGTAGGCGGGGATTGCGCCGATCAGCATGCCTTCTTCGGTTTCGAGCAGCAGGTGATGCCCATGCCATCCGGTCTTGGCCGTGGCTGATCCGGATTGTTCCAGCGACGAAAGGAAGGCATGTGACAGAAACGGATTGTACGGGACCGCTGCTGAGGAGCTTTCCCGTGAAGCACCCGCAAGCCGCGACCAGCTTTCAGGGCTGATCGCGGCAAAGGATTGTTCGATGCGGATTGAAAGATTACCGGCCATGTACCTGAATTATGCAGTGGGCGACGTGCGCGGGTCAAACCCTTCGAACGTCATCTGATCTGCATATTTATAGGTAGCCTCGCGCGCGTTTTCATCCCTGACAGTCCAGGTGATTAACACAATGCCGGCCTGTCTCTGGGCGGTGACGAAGCTGTTAGGCAGGTCGGACCAGTGATAGGAGATGAAATCGAGACCTAGCTGGGTCATTTCGTCATGCTTGAAGAACTCTTCCGGCTGGCTGCCCTCAGCGGTGAGGCCGATCGGATAGGGGGCGTCGACCGTCTTCAGGTCGCGGATCAGGTGATGGTCGAAGCTCATCAATGCGACCTTGCCCTTGTAGCCTTCCAGCTCCTCAAGAACGATGTCGACGAAGCCGCTATCCTCTTCGGCGTTGCGACCCTTCAATTCGATGACCAGCGGTACGCGACCGTCGACCAGTTTGAGCATCTGCTTCAAGGTCGGGATACTGTCGGCGGTGCCGCCGATCGACAGAAGGCCGAGTTCAGAGGCGGTGCGTTCGCGCACATCGCCCTTGATGCCGCAGACGCGCTCAAGCTTGTCGTCGTGGAAGACCATTGGGATACTGTCTGCGGAGAGCTGCAGGTCGCACTCGATGGCAAAGCCGGCATCCGCAGCGCGGGCGAAGGCCGAGAGAGAGTTCTCCCAGACGGCCTTGTTCATGTCGTGATAGCCGCGATGCGCGACCGGCAGGTCCTTGAGCCAGGATGCGCCAGAATTTTGCGATGTCATGCTTCGATCTCTATGACGGCTTCGATTTCCACGGCGGCGTTGAGCGGCAGCGCGGCCATGCCGACGGCTGCGCGAGCATGCTTACCGGCTTCGCCGAGAACATTGGCGATCAGGTTCGACGCGCCGTTGGTGACGATATGCTGATCGGTGAAACCGGGAGCGGAGGCGACAAAGCTCGACAGCTTTACGACGCGCTTGATCTTGCCGAGATCGCCGCCGAGTGCTGCCTTTGCCTGCGACAGGATGTTGATGGCGCAAAGTTCGGCTGCGCGGCTCGCCGTTGTCACATCAACGTCACTGCCGACCAGACCCTTGATCTCAAGCTTGCCATTTTCGGTCGGCAACTGTCCGGAGATGTAAAGCATGTTGCCGCTGATGACGTAGGACACGTAGTTGGCGGCGGGTGCCGCTGCCACGGGGAGGGTAATTCCAAGTTCCTTCAGGCGGCTTTCGATGGCATCGGACATTTCGGTCTCCGGTTTGTTGTCAAGCGTACAAAAATCCTTCATCAAGGTCATAACCTTGGCTGATGGCGTTCTTATAACACCCGCGCCCGAGTCCAACAGGAGAATATGAATGCTGCGCACGAGCCTCGCGCTGTCCCTCGTCACCAGTGCCGGTGTCGCCTCCGCTGCGCCGATCAGCGCCGATAGTGCTGCACGCCTGCTTATTCCTCACAGGGCGGTCTACGACCTCAAGCTCAAGGACGCGTCCGAGCGCTCCGGTATCGAGGGCATGTTCGGCCGTATGGTCTATGAATTCAACGGTTCTGCTTGCACGGGCTTCACGACCAATTTCCGCCTCGTTACCAAGATCAGCACGGGCGAGGAAACGCGTGTCAGCGACCAGCAGACCAAGACGTTCGAAGATCTTTCCGCAAAGCAGTTTCATTTCGAGACCAAGTCCTTCACCGATGAGCAACTCGACAAGAGCGTGACCGGCGATGCGAGCGAAGGCGAGAGCGGGGTGAAGGTCGAGCTGCAGGGGGCAAATGGCAGAGAAGTGGATCTGCCGGCAAGCGCGTTCCCGACCAGTCATATGCTCGACATCATTCAACAGGCCAAGGACAACAAACGTATCTTTGAGACGCGCGTCTTCGATGGGTCAGAAAACGGCGATCAGGCACTTCTGACCTCAACCGTGATCGGCAAGGCGGAGACGCCGGAAAAAGGCGATACCGAAGCCGGTGCCGCAGGCGAGTTTGCCAAGACCCCCTACTGGCCAGTGACGATCGCCTATTTCAATGATGGTGCCGCAGGCGATCCGATGCCCGTCTACAATATGTCGTTCAAGCTCTACGAGAACGGCATAACCCGTGATCTGACCATGGATTACGGTGATTTTTCGCTGGAAGGCAGCCTGGTGAAGCTGGAGTTGCTGAAGACACAGCAGGATCCGTGCCCTGCGGTGCCGCGTTAGTAACGATCTTGCCATTTGATCCGGAACACGCGGTCGCAGTGCCGAATCTAGGCGTCACAATACTCGACACATTGTTAGTTTCGTGTCTGTAGTTGCGCCGCAATAAGGAGTGATTCATGGCATTGATCGGATTTAAAAACACCCACAATCAGGAAGTCTACATCAACCCGGCGCAGATCCTTTACGTGATGCCCTTCGAGGAAGGTGTAACGATCGTTACGTTTGCTGCGGTCAATGGCGCCGGGCAGCCGCATACGATCTATATCCGTGGGAGTGTCGAGCAGGTCCGTCAAAGGCTCGGGGCGAAGGCCTGACCGGTTTCAATTGTGTCGTGCGGTGAAAGCTGCACCACAGCGCTTGCAATTTTCCACAATCGCCTGTATGGGCACCGACATTCCACACGTGAGGCATGGGATCATCCGGGAGAAATCCGGATTTTTCCGCCCGGTGGCATTCTCGAAGAGGGTGCTGTTTGCCTTGCGGAGGTTCAACCGGAAAAGGATAACTAGGCATGGCATTGCCCGATTTCTCTATGCGTCAGCTCCTCGAAGCAGGCGTCCACTTCGGCCACCAGACGCACCGCTGGAACCCGAAGATGAAGCCGTACATCTTCGGCGACCGTAACAACATCCACATCATCGACCTGGCCCAGACCGTTCCGATGCTGTCGCGCGCCCTGCAGGTCGTGTCCGACACCGTTGCCCGTGGCGGCCGTGTTCTGTTCGTTGGCACCAAGCGTCAGGCTTCCGAGCTTGTTGCTGATTCCGCCAAGCGTTCGGCTCAGTACTACGTCAACTCCCGCTGGCTCGGCGGCATGATGACCAACTGGAAGACCATTTCGAATTCGATCGCCCGTCTGCGCAAGCTCGACGAGATCCTGAACTCGGAACAGTCCGGCTATTCCAAGAAGGAACGTCTGAACCTTGAGCGCGAACGCGAAAAGCTGGAAAAGGCTCTCGGCGGTATCCGCGACATGGGCGGCGTTCCGGACCTGATGTTCATCATCGACACCAACAAGGAAAAGATCGCGATCGACGAAGCCAAGCGCCTCGGCATCCCGGTCGTCGCCATCATCGACTCGAACTGCGATCCGGACCTCATCGACTTCCCGATCCCGGGTAACGACGACGCTTCGCGCGCCATCGCTCTCTACTGCGACCTGATCGCTCGCGCTGCCATCGACGGCATCGCTCGCCAGCAGGGCGCTTCGGGCCGTGACCTCGGCGCTTCCGCAGAAGCTCCGGTCGAGCCGGCTCTCGAAGGCGAAGCTGAAGCCTAAGGCCAGGGCTGGAACGGTTTATCCGTTCCTGCTTTTTCAATTCGACCGAGGCCAGAGAGACGATCCCTGGCCTCGGTTTGTTTGAAAGTCCTGTTCGCCTGCGATCCATCGGGTTGTGGTTGAAGGGCAGGCCGGCGGTGTCTTCATCACCCTGTCACACTTCCGGGTACATTCGTTCCCAAAACCTTGAGTTCGCCGAGCTTTTCGGCGCTACGCAATTTAAACCGACAAGAGGCTTACAATGGCTGAGATCACCGCTGCACTGGTGAAGGAACTGCGCGAAAAGTCCGGCGCAGGCATGATGGACTGCAAGAAGGCGCTGACCGAGAACAACGGCGACATCGAAGCGGCAATCGACTGGCTGCGCGCCAAGGGTATCGCCAAGGCCGACAAGAAGTCTGGCCGTACGGCTGCCGAAGGTCTGATCGGCGTTGCATCGACCGGCACCAAGGCCGTTGTCGTCGAAGTCAACTCCGAAACCGACTTCGTTGCTCGTAACGATGCCTTCCAGGCAATCGTTCGCGGCATTGCCGACGTTGCACTCACCACTGACGGTTCCGTCGAAGCTGTCGGCGCCGCCATCTACCCGGCAACCGGCAAGTCGGTCACCGACACGATCAAGGACGCTGTTGCCACGATCGGCGAAAACATGAACCTGCGCCGTTCGGCAGCACTCGAAGTGGAAGATGGCGTCGTTGCCACCTACATCCACAACGCTGCTGCTGATCGCCTCGGCAAGCTCGGTGTTCTGGTTGCGCTCAAGTCGACCGGTAACAAGGACGCACTGAACGCGATCGGCCGCCAGGTTGCCATGCACATCGCCGCAACGGCTCCGCTCGCCGTACGCGCAGAAGAAGTCGATGCTGCCGTCGCCGAGCGCGAACGCCACGTCTTCATCGAGCAGGCTCGCGAATCCGGCAAGCCGGAAGCCATCATCGAAAAGATGGTTGAAGGCCGCATGCGCAAGTTCTTCGAAGAAGTCGCGCTTCTGTCGCAGGCTTTCGTCATCAATCCTGACCTGACCGTCGGCGCTGCCATTAAGGAAGCCGAAAAGGAAGTCGGCGCACCGATCGAAGTAACCGGCATGGCTCGTCTTCTGCTCGGCGAAGGCGTCGAAAAGGAAGAAACCGACTTCGCTGCAGAAGTTGCTGCTGCTGCAAAGGGCTGATTTCCTCGCCTAATCCAGTGAAAACTATGAGGGCACCGGTGACAAGCCGGTGCCCTTCGTGTATCCGCAAGCCGTTTGATCTCTCCGTTTCCGTTTCGCTTTTAAAGGAGCCGTCATGTCGTCTCAGCCCATATATAAACGCGTTCTCCTCAAGGCCTCCGGCGAGGCTCTCATGGGCAGCCAGGGGTTTGGCATCGACGTCGCGGTCGCCGACCGTATCGCTTCCGATGTTGCCGAAGCACGGCGCATGGGTGTCGAAGTTGGTGTGGTCGTCGGCGGCGGCAACATTTTCCGCGGCGTGGCCGTGGCCTCCAAGGGCGGCGACCGGGTGACTGGCGACCATATGGGCATGCTGGCCACCGTGATCAACGCGCTGGCGCTTGCGACGTCGCTGCGCAAGCTCGATATCGATACCGTCGTTCTTTCGGCCATCGCCATGCCGGAAATCTGCGAAAGCTTCTCGCAGCGACAGGCGCTGCATCACATGGCGCAGGGCCGGGTGGTGATTTTCGCCGGCGGCACAGGCAATCCGTTCTTCACCACCGATTCTGCAGCTGCGTTGCGCGCCGCAGAAATTGGTGCCGAAGCTATCTTCAAAGGCACCCAGGTGGATGGCATCTATTCTGCCGACCCGAAAAAGGATCCGAATGCTACCCGCTTCGACGCGCTGACGCATAGTGAGGTTCTGGAAAAGGGCCTCGCAGTGATGGATGTCGCCGCGGTCGCGCTTGCCCGCGAAAACCATATTCCGATCGTCGTCTTCTCGATCCATGAGCCGGGCGGCTTCACGCAGATCTTGACCGGCGGCGGCCTCAAGACGATCGTATCCGACAACTGAGAAATTACCGCGATCTTTCTGCCGATCAGAAAGTTCAACGATAACAAGATGGAGTTCCAACGATGAGTGGATCAGTCGATCTCAACGACATCAAGCGCCGCATGGAAGGTGCAGTCAATGCCTTCAAGAGCGATATCGCGTCTCTGAGAACCGGTCGCGCGTCGGCCAACGTTCTTGATCCGATTACCGTTGAGGCCTACGGCTCGCGCGTTCCGCTGAACCAGGTGGCGAACATCACCGTGCCGGAGCCCCGCATGCTGGGTGTTTCTATCTGGGACAAGTCCATGGTTCGGGCTGTAGAAAGCGCCATTCGCGAATCGCACCTTGGCCTCAACCCAATCGTCGATGGGCAGAACCTTCGCATCCCGCTGCCTGAACTTAACGAAGAGCGCCGCAAGTCGCTGGTCAAAGTTGCGCATGATTATGCGGAGAAAGCCAAGGTCGCAGCCCGGCATGTTCGTCGCGATGGCATGGAAGGCCTGAAAAAAGCCGAAAAGGATGGCGTAATCGGCCAGGACGATAGCCGCTCGCAGTCCGAAAAGGTTCAGAAGATGACAGACGACACGATTTCTGAAGTCGACCGCTTGCTTGCGGATAAGGAAAAGGAAATCATGCAGGTCTAGGTTGGGTATCTTTATCCCTCCCTCGGCCGTTGAAGGAAATGCATAGGACATGCTGACGCCAGATATTGCGATCATTCCGGAGCACGTTGCCATTATCATGGATGGCAACGGTCGGTGGGCCAACAAGCGCGGCCTGGCCCGGACGATGGGGCACAGCAAGGGTGTCGAGGCCGTCAAGGAAACGGTCCGGGCGGCTGGTGAACTCGGCGTCCGGTATTTGACGCTGTTTGCGTTCTCGTCGGAAAACTGGAGCCGGCCGGAAGCCGAGGTCAGTGATCTGCTCGGCCTCCTTCGTCGTTTTATACGACGCGACTTGGCCGAACTTCATCGAGAAAACGTACGGATCAAAGTTATCGGTGAGCGCGACAAACTGCGTGGCGATATTCTGCCGCTTCTTCTGGAAGCGGAGGAAACGACTCGTAACAATACGGCACTTACGGTGGTGATCGCATTCAATTACGGGTCTCGCGACGAAATTGCGCGTGCAACCACAAGGATCGCGCAGAAGGTCAAGGCCGGCCTCCTTGATCCGGCCTCCATCAGTCCCGAGACGATCAGTGATTATCTCGATACGGCGGGCATACCGGATCCCGATCTCATAATCCGCACGAGCGGCGAGGAGAGGCTTTCGAACTTCCTGCTCTGGCAGGCCGCGTATTCGGAATTCGTTTTCCTTCCCGATTATTGGCCGGATTTCAATCGGGATCTTTTTGTCGAAGCGCTCAAGATTTATGCGTCGCGCAACAGGCGTTTTGGCGGTTTGTCTGCAAGACCCGCGGCGGTGGTCGGCTGATGGGGCAGGAGCTCAAACTTCGCATCGTGTCCGCTATTGTGCTGGCCGTGATCGTCCTTGCCGCAACATGGATAGGTGGCTGGGCGTTCAATCTTGTTGCTGCCGTGATGGCACCGCTGATCTATTATGAATGGTCAACGATCACTGGCCTTTCGGAGCGGAGCTTCAAGGCCAATGCGTTCGGCTGGCTGGTCGTTCTACTTATCGCTGCCGATCTCATCATCGGAGACGGCGAGTTGTCCATGCCGCTGCTTTGCGGTGGTCTCGTTACGGGCGTGCTGCTGGCACTCCTTGGGCGCTGCTCCTGGTGGCTTCCGGGCGGTATCGTCTATGCCGGATTGAGCGGCATCTCTCTTGCTGCCATCCGCGGTGATAATCAGGCGGGGTTCGTCGCCACGCTTTTTATCTTCGCAGTAGTGTGGGGGACCGATATCCTGGCCTATTTTGTCGGCCGTGCTATTGGCGGTCCGAAGCTTGCACCGCGCATCTCCCCCGGCAAGACATGGTCCGGGGCGATCGGCGGAACGGTTGCCGGCGTTGCCGCCAGTGGTTTGCTTACGCTTGGCATATTTTCGCGGCTTTCACTGTGGACGATGGCGCTTGCCTTCCTGCTGTCTGTCGCGAGCCAGATTGGTGATCTTTTCGAATCTTTCATCAAGCGACGTTTCGGTGTGAAGGACAGCAGCCATCTCATTCCCGGACACGGTGGCGTGATGGACCGTGTGGACGGCTTGGTTTTTGCCTGTTTTGCAGTATTTCTGCTGACGCTTGTGGACACGGCCATGAAGGGCCATGTTAGCAATTCGGTCGCTGCCTTCATCTTCGGTCTCTAAAGCGGCGACCAGCCTCGATATCGTGAAGCGGAAACACTGATGGCCATCTTCGGTTTCATAACGGGCTACATTATCCCGTTTATCCTCGTCCTCTCTCTGCTCGTGTTCGTTCACGAGATGGGGCACTATCTCGTGGGGCGATGGAGCGGAATTCGGGTGACTGCATTTTCGGTCGGCTTTGGTCCTGAATTGATCGGCTTCACCGATAGTCATGGTACACGCTGGAAGCTTTCGGCTATCCCGCTCGGCGGTTATGTGAAGTTCTTTGGTGACGAGGATGCGTCGAGCCTGCCCGATGCATCAAGCGTTTCCCACATGAGCGAGGCCGACAGGGCTCGGACGCTTGCGGGCGCAAAGTTGTGGAAACGCGCCGCTACCGTTGCGGCAGGCCCTATCGCCAACTTTATCCTTGCGATCGCCATTTTCGCCGTGCTGTTTTCCGTCTACGGCAAGATGATCGCCGATCCGGTCGTGGCAGAGGTGCGCCCTGACAGCGCAGCCGCGGAAGCCGGCGTGCTGCCGGGCGACCGGCTCGTGGCGCTCGACGGTAGTAAAGTTTCCACATTCGAAGATGTCCGCCGTTACGTCAGTGTGCGGCCCGATACGTCGATCGTCGTGACGGTTGAACGGAATGGTCAGGATCTCGATCTGCCGATGGTGCCGAAGAGCACCGAGATCACCGATCAGTTCGGCAACAAGGTGGAGCTCGGCCTGATCGGTGTCGTCACCAATGAGGAGCGCGGCAATTTCCGGCTGGAGACGTTCACTCCGCTTGAGGCTGTCGGCGAGGGCGTGAAAGAGACCGGCAACATTATCACCGGCACATTCCGCTATATCGGCAATCTGGTGACCGGCCGTATGAAGGCTGATCAGCTGGGTGGCCCGGTTCGCGTTGCCCAGGCTTCGGGGCAGATGGCCACGCTCGGCTTCGCCGCGGTGATCCAACTTGCCGCAGTCCTTTCCGTTTCCATTGGACTTTTGAACCTTATGCCTGTTCCGGTGCTTGACGGCGGCCATTTGGTTTTCTACGCAATAGAAGCTGTGAGGGGGAAGCCTTTGGGTGCTGGAGCTCAGGAGATCGCATTCCGTATCGGTCTTGCGATGGTACTCAGTCTGATGGTGTTTGCCACCTTCAACGATATCACCAACCTTATTGGCTAAGCGAGCTGCGGGTGAATAAACCAATTATTCACCATGTTTACAATGTTGCGTGGCGCGAGAGCCACGCTTCAAAAGGAAGTAAATAGAAATTAACGCGATAGCTTGCTTGTAGGGCAAAAGAAGGTAAAACGACACACGTGGCCGGAGTCGGGCTCCACCCGCCGAGGGACAACGGGAAAAGGTAAGAATTGAAAATGAAGGCTGGTTCAAAGTTTTTGAACGCAGTGTCGGCGTTTGCGCTGTCTGCTAGTGTTGTTGCGTCGGGTTCGGGCGTCATGGTGCTTGCCAGTGCTGCGAGTGCCGAAGCTGCTGTCATCCGCAGCGTTCAGGTGCGTGGCGCCCAGCGCGCCGGCGAGGAGGCCGTTCGGTCCAACCTGACGATCCAGCCCGGTGTTACCTTTTCCGGCGCTGATATCGACGAATCGGTCAAGCGTCTCTACGCGACCGGTTATTTTTCTGATGTGAAGATCAGCGTTTCCGGCAGCTCGCTTGTGGTGACTGTGGCTGAAAACGAGCTGGTCAATCAGGTCGTCTTTAACGGCAATCGCAAGATCAAGGACGACAAGCTGGCCGGCGTTGTGCAAACGCAGCCGCTCGGTCCTTACAGTCAGGCAATGGTCAATGCCGATATCGAGCGCATTCGCACTGCCTATTCGCAGATCGGTCGTAGTGACGTCGAAATCACGACGCAGACGGTCAATGTCGGTCAGGGTCGCGTCAATATCGCTTTCGTTATCAACGAAGGTGACCGCACGAAGATCGCCGATATCAATTTTGTCGGTAATCAGGCTTACGGCGACGGTCGCCTGAAGGCCGTTATTGCCACCAAGGAATCCGGTCCGCTCTCGTTCCTTACCCGCAAGGACGTATATAGTCAGGACAAGCTGCGCGCCGACGAAGATGCGCTGCGCCAGTTCTACTACAATCACGGTTATCCGGATTTCCGCATCATTTCCTCCGATGCGCAGCTCGATACAACGACGAACAAGTACACGATCAACTTCACTGTTGAAGAAGGTGCTCGCTACCAGTTCGGCGATATCAATGTCGAATCCAGCGTCGAAGGCGTTAGTGGCGACGAGCTTAAGGGGCTGGTCGAGACCAAGTCCGGCGCTGTTTACGATGCCCGTGAAATTCAGAAGTCTATGGAAGCCATATCCAAGCAGGTTGCGTCGAAGGGCTATCCTTTCGCTCGTGTAACCCCGCGCGGCGACCGTAACCTTCAGACGAATACGATCGGCGTTTCTTACATGGTCGATCAGGGCGAGCGCGCCTATGTCGAGCGTATCGAGATCCGCGGTAATACGCGTACCCGTGACTACGTCATTCGCCGCGAGTTCGATTTCAGCGAAGGCGATGCCTTCAATCAGGAAATGATCTCGCGCGCAAAGCGCCGCCTCGAAGCTCTCGGCTACTTTACGTCGGTCAATATCTCGACCACGCAGGGCAGTGCCGCAGACCGCGTCGTTATCGTCGTGGACGTCGAAGACCAGTCGACCGGCTCGTTCGGTATCGGCGCCGGTTATTCCGCTGGTGGCGACGGGTTCATTCTTGAAGCCTCGGTTGAAGAAAAGAACTTCCTCGGTCGCGGTCAGTATGTTCGTATCGCTGCCGGCGGGGGACTGAACGACTCGCGTACGTACACGCTGTCATTCACAGAGCCGTATTTCCTCGGTTATCGTCTGGCTGCTGGTTTCGACGTCTTCCGCAGTGAAACGTCATCGAATGATAACTACGATTATACGGAAACGGGTTTCACGCTGCGCGTGACTGCGCCGATCACCGAAGATCTGGCGACGACTTTCCGTTATACCTACAAGCAGATCGAGTACGAGAGCAGTGGCTCCGACTATGCTGACCTGTCTCCGATCTATCAGGATCTCGTCGACCACGGCAAATATACGCAGTCGTCGGTCGCCCAGACGCTGACCTACAACACGCTGGATAGCCAGACCATGGCTCGCGAAGGTATTTATGCGACCTTCACGCATGAGTTCGCTGGCTTGGGCGGCGATTCGGAATTCTACAAGATCTCCGGCCGTGCTCGTTACTTCCATACGCTGTCGACCGAGGCCGATCTTATCGGTTCGATCGCCGTCGGCGCGGGTCATGTTTTCGCTACCGGCGACAATCTGAACGTCTTCGACCAATTCACGCTGGGTGGCCGTCAGGTTCGCGGCTTCGACAATAACGGTATCGGTCCGCGCACGAAGGACGACGGCGACGCACTGGGCGGCACGACCTACTTCACGGTTTCGGCCGATGCGTCCATGCCGATGCCGGCTGTTCCGGAGGATATCGGTCTGCGTCTGGCTGCCTTTGCAGACGCCGGCACGCTTTACGGTAACGATGTCAAGACATCTGGCACCGATATTGAAGGTACAGGCATGTCGTGGCGTGCGTCTGTCGGTGTCGGCGTTATGTGGGCTTCGCCATTCGGTAATATCCGGATGGACTATGCGATCCCGGTCCTCAAGGAAGATTTCGACGAGACCCAGGAATTCCGCTTCAGCATGGCGAACCAGTTCTGATCGTTTCCGGCCGCGAAAGCGGCCGGAAATCTGTTCTGGAGCTTAGCTTTATGGATCAAAACAATTTCTTTCCGCCCCATCATGGCGTGAGCCTTCGTGAGCTTGCGGTCCATCTTGGGGCAGAGCTTTTGGACGACACTGCCGGCGAACGCATGATCCGTTCAGTGGCGCCTGTTGCACGCGCTCAAGAGGGACAGGTCTGCTATATCCTGTCGCGCAAGAACCGTCAGGAACTCGAGACATGCATGGCCTCGGCCATCCTGTGCGATCCGGGTCTTGCCAACATTGTTCCCTCGCATATCGCTGTGCTGAAAACGAAGACTCCGCATTCGGCTTTTGCAATGGCCGGTGCGTTTCTGCACCCGATTGCGATGCGCCCGAGCCCCGTCACATCGGAAGGCGACGGGGTGTCGCCGTCAGCCTATGTCGACCCGACTGCGCGGCTGGAAGAAGGCGTGACGGTTGAGCCGATGGCTGTGGTCGGTGCGCGCGCCCATGTCGGTTCGGGTACTCGTATCGGAGCGGGTTCTGTGGTCGGCGCGGACGTGCAGATCGGGCGCAATTGCAGCATAGCTGCAGGCGCTAGCGTGGTTGCAGCGCTGATCGGCAATAATGTCATCATCCATAATGGCGCTCGTATCGGTCAGGATGGATTTGGCTTTGCGCCCGGACCGCGCGGCATGCTGAAAATCGTGCAGATCGGTCGCGTGATCATCCAGGATAATGTCGAGATCGGTGCGAACACCACGATCGACCGCGGCGCCATGGACGATACCGTCATCGGTGAAGGCACCAAAATCGACAATCAGGTCCAGATTGCCCATAACGTCCATATCGGACGCCATTGCGGCATTGCTTCAGGGGCTGGAATCGCCGGTTCGACAAAGATCGGCAACGGCGTCTTGATCGGCGGTGCTTCTGGCATAAATGGTCATATCTCGATCGGAGATGGCGTTCAGATCGCCGCAATGAGTGGCGTCGTGGCAGATATTCCGCCCGGCCTCAGGTATGGTGGAATACCGGCGCGACCAATGAAAGACTTTCTCCGCGAGATGGCTGAAAAGATGAGCCAGGTGGATGATAGGGCAAAACGCAGAGGAGATAAAAACAATGACTGATGAGACCAAGCCGGAACTCGGCGCGGCCGACATTCAGGAAATCATGAAGCTTCTGCCTCATCGCTATCCTTTTCTGCTCGTTGACAAAATCATCGACATCGACGGTGACAATTCAGCTATCGGTATCAAGAACGTGACGGCGAACGAGCCGCAATTTCAGGGACATTTTCCTGAACGTCCGATTATGCCGGGAGTGCTTCTGGTCGAGGCTATGGCGCAGACCGCCGGTGCGATCTGTGCGCGTAAGGAAGGCGAGGGCGGCAATCTCGTCTATTTCATGACGATCGATAATGCCCGCTTCCGCAAGCCGGTTGTGCCGGGTGATCGCGTGGAATTCCATGTCGTGAAGCAGAAGCAGCGCGGTAATATCTGGAAGTTCCATTGTGATGCCAAGGTCGAGGGCGCACTTGTGGCAGAGGCGGATATCGGCGCGATGATCGTCCGTAAGGAAGGCGAATGAGCACGATTGCAGCCAGCGCCCGCATTCATCCGACGGCTGTTGTCGAGGATGGCGCGGTCATCGGTGAGAATGTTGTTGTCGGACCATTCAGCCATGTCGGGCCTCGCGTCGTTCTCAAGGACGATGTTGAACTGGCGTCGCATGTCGTGGTCACCGGAAAGACTGAGATCGGCAGGGGCTGCCGCGTCTTCTCGATGGCTGTTATCGGCGGCGTATCTCAGAGCCTGCATGAGGCCGGAGAAAATTCCACGCTGACGGTCGGCGCCAACTGCGTCATGCGCGAAGGCGTCACAATGAATACCGGCACGGTTGGCGGTGGTGGCAAGACAGTTGTCGGTAACAACTGCCTGTTCCTTGCTAACAGCCATGTTGCGCATGACTGCCAGCTTGGCAGCGATATCATCATGTCCAACAATGTGATGCTGGCAGGGCATGTGCATGTTGCGGACCGCGCCATTCTGGGCGGCGGCTGTGCTGTTCATCAGTTTTCGCGCATAGGTCGCCAAGCCTTTATCGGCGGTCTTTCGGCCGTCAACTATGACGTCATTCCCTATGGCATGCTGAACGGTAACCCGGGTGTTCTTGGCGGGCTGAACGTGGTCGGAATGACGCGCGCCGGCATGGACAAGCAGACGATCCATCGTGTGCGCCGCGCCTACAAGGATATCTTCGAAGGTGAGGGCAATGTTCGGGCGAATGCGGCTGCCGTTCGCGATGCCTATCTCGATTGCGCGGAAGCGATGGAAATCATCGATTTCATCATGGCCGACAGTGATCGTGCAATTTCCTCTCCCTTCCGCAGGAAGGGATGAGGTCCATGCCCGGCACGTCCGGCATGGCGCGAGAAGGTCATTCCGATGGTCGCCTGGCTATTATCGCAGGCCGTGGATTGTTGCCGCTCTATCTGGCGCAGGCTGCCAGAGCCGAAGGGGAAGATCCCTTCATTGTAGCTCTGAAGGATGAAGCCGATCACCGTTTCGATGGTTTCGAAATCATCTCCGTTGGCGTCGGCAATCTTGCCGCGATTGAAAAGTCCTTCCGTGATTTGAATATCGGCCGCGTCGTCATGTCCGGCGGCGTTGCCCGCCGGCCTGAATGGCGCGATATCCGGCCGACGTTCAAGACCATACTCAGCATGCCGTCCGTCGTGCGCACGCTGATGTCGCATGGTGATGACACGGTCCTGCAAATGGTGATCAAGCTCATCGAGGGCATGGGTTGCACGGTGATCGGCGCCCACGAAATTGCGCCCGGCCTGCTTGCTCGCCTGGGACCGTTGGGACGGGTGTCTCCGGCCGGTGATGATTTGCGGGATATCTCCAGAGGGGTCGAGGCCGCTCTTGCTCTCGGTCATCTGGATATAGGGCAGGGTGCCGTTTCCGTCGGTGGCCGCGTTGTCGCCATGGAAGGCGTCGAAGGCACCGATGCCATGCTTCAGCGGGTTGCGGAACTGCGCATCGGCGGCAGAATTTCGGCGCGCCGGCGTGGCGTTCTGGTCAAGCTTTGCAAGCCGCAGCAGGACATGCGCGCCGACCTTCCAACGATCGGGCCGTCAACCGTCGAAAATGCAGCGCGGGCAGGCCTGGCCGGTATCGCCGTAGAGGCCGGCAGGGCGCTTGTGCTTGAGGAAGCGGCACTGATCTCGGCGGCTGATGCGGCGGGTATTTTCGTTTGCGGGATCGACCCGACGCTTGAAAACGGAGGGCTTTCATGAAACGTGTCCTGAAGGTTGCCGTTATCGCAGGCGAGGTCTCCGGCGATTTGCTTGGCGCAGACCTGATCGCTGCCCTCAAGGCCGTGCATGACGGGCCGGTCGAGCTGATGGGCGTGGGCGGAGATGCGCTGGCGGCGCAGGGGTTGCATTCCCTGTTCGACTTTTCCGAATTGTCGATCATGGGGCTGACGCAGGTACTGTCGCGCTTGCCGGCCTTGATCAGGCGGATCAATCAGACGGCAGGCGCGATTATCGCAGCGCAGCCGGATGTGCTGATCATTATCGACAGTCCCGACTTCACCCATCGCGTGGCAAGAAAGGTTAGGGCGGCGCTGCCTCGACTGCCGATCGTGAATTACGTCTGCCCCAGCGTGTGGGCATGGAAGGAATATCGCGCCAAAGCGATGCTCGCTTATGTGGATCGCGTACTCGCCGTTCTGCCGTTCGAACCCGAGGCGATGAAACGGCTTGAAGGGCCTGAGACGATTTTTGTCGGTCATCGACTGACGAACGACCCGGATCTTCTCAAAGTGCGCAGCCTCCGGGCGGCGCGCCCGACGAAAGCCGCCGATCAGGAGAAGACCATTCTGCTTCTGCCCGGTTCACGCACGGCGGAGATCAAGAGCCTCCTGCCTGTCTTCGGAGAAGCCGCCAGGGAGTTTTCGGAGCGCAACGGCAATACCCGTTTCCTGTTGCCCACCGTTCCGCGCCGTGAGGCGTTGGTTCGGGAGATAGCTGCCAAGCTACCCGTTTCCGTCGAGGTGAGTTCGGGCGCCGAGGCGAAATGGACGGCGTTTGCCGAGGCCGATGCGGCGATGGCCGCTTCCGGCACCGTGATCCTGGAGCTCGGCCTTGCCACCGTGCCTGTCGTTTCTGCCTATAAGACGGACTGGTTGATCAAGCTTCTCGCTGGCAAGATCAAGATCTGGACGGGCGCGTTGCCCAATCTGATCGCGGACTATCCGATCGTGCCGGAATATATCAACGAGGTGGTTCGCCCGGCGAGCCTCTGCCGTTGGGTCGAGCGCCTGTCCAACGATACGACGCAGCGCAGGGCCATGCTGGAGGGTTATGATCTCGCCTGGCAACGGCTGCAGGTTCCTGTTCCGCCGGGTGAGGCCGCGGCCAGTGCAGTTATTGATCTGCTGAAACGTCCGTAATCTTTACAGCTGTCTTCGATGCAGCCGCCCGGGGCGAGCCTTATCAGGTGATAAAAAAACCGGCCATTTCTGGCCGGTTTTTTGTCTCGGTCGTGTGCTGCTTAGCGCTTGGAAACAGGCACGTAGTCGCGCTTTGCTTCGCCCGTGTAGAGCTGGCGCGGGCGGCCGATACGCTGCTGCGGATCTTCGATCATCTCTGCCCACTGGGCGATCCAGCCGACGGTGCGGGCAAGCGCGAAGAGCACGGTGAACATGGTGGTGGGGAAGCCCATCGCCTTCAGCGTGATACCCGAATAGAAGTCGATATTCGGATAGAGCTTCTTCTCGATGAAGTATTCGTCCGTGAGGGCGATCTTTTCGAGTTCCATGGCAACCTGCAGGAGCGGGTCGTCCTTGTGACCGAGTTCGGCCAGAACCTCATGCGTGGTCTTCTGCATGATCTTGGCGCGCGGGTCGTAGTTCTTGTAGACGCGGTGACCGAAGCCCATCAGGCGGAACGGATCGTTCTTGTCCTTGGCGCGGGCGATGTATTCCGGGATCTTGTCGACCGAACCGATTTCCTGAAGCATGTTGAGCGCTGCTTCGTTGGCGCCGCCGTGAGCCGGACCCCACAGACATGCAATGCCGGCGGCGATGCATGCAAACGGGTTGGCGCCGGAAGAACCGGCAAGGCGAACCGTCGAGGTCGAGGCGTTCTGCTCGTGGTCGGCATGCAGGATGAAGATGCGATCCATGGCGCGGGCCAGAACCGGGTTCACCTTGTATTCTTCGCAAGGAACAGCAAAGCACATGCGCAGGAAGTTCGACGAATAGTCGAGATTGTTCTGCGGATATACGAACGGCTGGCCGATATGGTACTTGTAGGCCATGGCGGCGATCGTCGGCATCTTGGCGATCATGCGCAGCGAAGCGACCATGCGCTGATGCGGATCGGTGATATCGGTCGAGTCGTGATAGAAGGCCGAAAGGGCGCCGACACAGCCACACATGACGGCCATCGGATGCGCGTCGCGGCGGAAGCCGGTGAAGAAGCGGCTCATCTGCTCATGAACCATCGTGTGGTTCGTTACGCGATGATCGAAGTCCTTCTTCTGTGCTGCCGTCGGCAGTTCCCCGTAAAGAAGCAGATAGCAGGTTTCCAGGAAGTCACCCTGTTCGGCAAGCTGCTCGATGGGATAGCCGCGATGAAGAAGCACGCCTTCGTCGCCGTCGATATAGGTGATTTTCGATTCACACGAAGCGGTCGAGGTAAACCCGGGGTCGTAGGTGAAGGCCCCGGTCTGTTTGTAGAGCGCGCCGATGTCGATCACGTCAGGACCGATCGTGCCGGACTTGACCGACAGGTCGACCTTCTTGTCACCGAGAGCGAGAGTTGCGCTTGTTTCCGTCATTCTGATCCTCCAACCGGTTGGCGGCATGACGCCTCAAAAGCGCCATAAGCATTAAGCGTTCCACGTTTAGCTATATGATCCTTTAGCAGATGCCAAGCTGTTCTGACGGCAAATTGTGCAGCGCGATACGATATTGAGCATCGACATTTGACCCTGTGGCCAACCCCTTGTTGCAATCCGAAAATCGGTTCTGGTGGCAAGCCCATATGCGTCAGGTTGACGCACTTAAAAAGAACGCTCAGGTTGTGTTTTGTGATCGGGGCAGGCTGGTTCAATGCGGGCTGAAGGTTTCGAGAAGATAGATACCAAAACGTTGAGCCGGCGCTCTGCTGCTGCCGGGTCGGCAACGCATTTTCAATCGGCGCCTGATGGCTTGGCCGTCGGAACGACATCCCATCGATATACCGCAGAGATAGCGCCGGTTTCTTACGGAAAGCGCATTGGTTCGTCATTGGCGGAGGTGGGAGCATTTCTTTCTATTTCGCTTGGTGAGGAGCGCCGCCATGGCCACGGCTTTCTGTTCATGCCTGTTGCCATTGGCTTCGGTTCGGCGGTGTGGTTCCTCAGCCCGGTGGAGCCGTCGGCATGGGTGCCGTTCCTTGCTCTTGCCGTGCTGGCGCCTCTGGCGTTGATAACAAGAGATGGTCGCGCGCGTGTCTTTCTCACATTTGCGTGTCTGGGCTTCTGTGGCATGGCGCTGGCAGAAATCGAAACGTGGCGGCAATCGACGGTCATTCTCGATTCACCGGTGACAACCGATGTCATGGGCGTCGTCGAGCGTAGTGAGGCTGCCGGTCCTGGGCGGCTGCGTTATATTGTGGCTGTACGGCAGACAGCAAACCCCATTCTGAGGCGGCCGCCCGTCCGGGTCTCGCTACTGGCAAGGGCGCAGCATGAGCCGTTTGAAAACGGGGCTGCCATTTCCGGACGCGCGAGGCTGTCACCGCCTTCCGGGCCGGCCTTGCCCGGTCTGCACGACTTTGCTTTCTCGGCATATTTCGATGGCATCGGTGCGGTGGGGTATTTCTATAGCGCTCCGCAGCGGAATGGAGGGTCGGATGTGGCGACAGGCTGGCCGCAGCTCGCCTTACGCTGGCTCTTCGATCTGCGCAGGCAGATCGGTAATCGTATTCGCGAGATTGCGCCGGGTGATGCTGGTGCATTCGCCGCCGCCATTGTCACCGATGAGAGGCGGGCAATTTCCGAAGATACGGTCGAGGCGCTACGGGTCTCAGGTCTCGCTCATATTGTTGCGATTTCCGGATTGAATATGGCGCTGGCCGCCGGGATTTTCTTCGTGGGATTGCGTAGCGTCTTCGCTCTTTTCCTTGGCGTCGCACAGGCCCTGCCTACCAAGAAGATTGCCGCTGGTGGGGCACTTGCGATGGTTACGGCCTATTATCTGGTGTCGGGCTTCGGTGTATCCGCCCAGCGCGCCTATATCATGATGGCGGTGATACTTGTCGCCGTGCTTTTGGACCGGCCTTCGATAAGTTTGCGAAATGTAGCCTTGTCTGCACTGATCATCCTCATCTGGACGCCGTCGGAAATTCTGGGGCCAAGTTTCCAGATGTCGTTTGCTGCCACGGTTGCGCTCGTAGCCGGTTATGCGGCCTGGTCGCGACGTCCTCAAACGGAAGAGCGGGAGCGATTTCCCATCGGTCATCCTGTGGTGACATGCGCTGCCGTCGGCTGGCGTTTTATCGCCGGCATTATCGTGACATCGCTGATCGGCAGTCTTGCGACGACGATGTTTTCCGTCGAGCATTTCCATCGCGTCGCGACCTACGGGCTTGCCGCGAACCTGGCTGCCATGCCGATCATCAGCTTCCTCGTCATGCCGTCCGGCCTTGCTGCGATGTTGTTGATGCCCTTCGGCCTCGAAGCTCCCTTCATCGGGATCATGGCCTGGAGCCTCGAATGGGTCATCTTGATCGCGAAGCATGTCGCGGGATGGGGCGGGGACATTGTCGTCGGAGAACAGCATCCCTGGTTTCTACCGTTTGGGGTCTGTGGTTTCCTGCTGCTGACGCTTCTCAGGACACGCCTTCGCTATTCGGGCCTGCCCTTCCTTTTTACCGCTGCAGTCCTTTTCTGGATGGGGGTGCAACACGCCCAATCAAGTCTTCTCATTGCTGAGGATGGGAACCTCGTTGCTTATCGAGATGCGGGACGTGTTGCCGCCAACAGGAAACGTCCCTCCGAATTCGTCTATGGGCAGTGGACGTATGCGCGAGGCCTTCCAGTGCTGGCGATGCCGGAGATGTTGGAAAGTGAAATTCCAGAAAATATGCCAGCCTCTTCCGATGAAAGACTTCCAGAACCCGTTCTGGTCGAAGCGAAGCGGCTGATGAAGAAAGCAGGGAGTGTCAGATTTTCATGTCAGCTCAAGGCCTGGTGCTCATTCATGTCACCGGAAGGTGTCTTTGTCGTTGTTGTTGATGATGGCCGCTATGCCGGAGCGGCTTGCGACGTTGCCGGCCTTGTTATCGCGCCGCGTGCGCGTTTCCATTCCTGTCGGTCTGGTGCCCCGATGCTGAGCGGCGCCAGCTTGCGCAAAACCGGGTCAATCGAAATCGATCTTTCCGCGGCGGCAGCCGGAAAATGGGGCGTCACTACAGCAATGGCTGGCGCGGTTCGCCCATGGAGCATTCATCGCCAATATGACTGGCGACGCAATCTCTATGACCCGCATCTGCCGGAATGGGTTTCCAAACCAAAATCGAGCGCCCGTCTTGAGGAGGGGTTTGTTGTCTCAGATCAGGCAGGAATGGAAAATCGATCACAAGCGCCAACTGATCTTGGCAACTATTCCGGTATCAGTGATAACGGCGAATGAGGCCGACGAGCCTGCCTTGAACCTTGACCCGATCCGGCGGGAAAATTCGTGTCTCGTAAGCCGGGTTTGCCGCTTCCAGCGCAATCGAGCCACCCTTGCGGCGGAAGCGCTTGAGTGTGGCCTCTTCATCATCCACGAGTGCAACGACGATATCGCCCGGATTGGCGGTGTTGCCGTTACGAATGATGACGGTGTCGCCGTCCAGAATTCCTGCTTCGATCATCGAGTCGCCCTTGACTTCAAGCGCATAATGCTCGCCGGATCCCAGCATCTCGACAGGAACCGAAATGTCGTGGGTGTTATTCTGGATTGCCGAGATCGGTACGCCGGCGGCGATGCGGCCCATGACCGGCACGCTTGCAGACGCGCTGTCATTGGCGGATACAGGCGGGGTAGCAGGCGTTGCCGGCTTCTTGCCAAGGCTTCCCTCAATCACGCTCGGTGAAAAACCGCGTTTCGGTTGCAGCGTGGGAACATAGGCTTCGGGAAGCTTGATGACCTCAAGCGCGCGCGCCCTGTTGGGGAGGCGGCGAATGAAACCGCGCTCTTCAAGCGCCGTGATGAGCCGATGGATGCCCGACTTCGACGCAAGGTCGAGAGCGTCCTTCATTTCATCGAAAGACGGAGGTACGCCCGACTCCTTCATCCGTTCGTGAATGAATAAAAGCAGTTCCTGTTGCTTGCGAGTCAGCATGTGAGGCGCACCTTCAGATTTGAAACAAATGCAGAACGAACACTATATGTTCCATATGTGTTCCGCAAGTCCTTAAATTTTCGTGACAATATAATCAGTTTCTTGGATGCCGAATGACGTTCTCAGTCGGAATCTACTTGCGCTCCCCGGCGGTCTGCCCAATCTAGGCCCAGCGGATCAGAAGTCTGGGGGACATGTGTGACTGCTAGGAATATCGATCATCTCGTTTTGCCTGTGGGGAATCTCGGCAAGGCACGTGAGCGGCTGTCGTCTTTGGGTTTCACTGTCGCGCCTGACGGCGCGCATCCCTTCGGTACGGCCAATGCCTGTGTTTTTTTTGAAGACGGTGCCTATCTGGAGCCACTGGCTGTTGTGGATAGGCGCAAAGCAGGGGGCCATGCCAAGAAAGGCAATGTCTTTGTCGAGCGCGATCTGGAGTATCGCGGTCGCCGCGGACGTGAAGGCTTGTCGGCCATCGTGGTCTCCAGCGAAGACGCGTCGAACGATCATCGGCATTATGTCGCGGCCGGAATTTCCGGCGGTGAGCCTCTCGAATTCGGCAGAGCCGTAAAGTCCCCGGGCGGTGACGAGGTCGAAGCTCGTTTCCAGCTTGCTTTTGCCGCGATGGATAGCGCGGCCGATTTCTTTGCTTTCTCCTGTCAGCGGCTGGTATCTTTCCCGCAGGATATGGCTGAATTGCGTGTCCATGCCAATTCGGTCGCCGGTTTGAAGGACGTCGTTTTGGCAAGTGATGATCCGCATGCTTCGGTTGCCTTTTTTGACAATGTGCTGCGAGCGCCGGGTGTCGAAGTTGAAGGCGGACTGGCGTTCCAGACTGAAACGGGAGCAGTGCGCGTTCTCAGGCGCGAGCAGATTGCGCATGACTTCGGTCTTCCTGTCGAGGGGGTGGCTGCCGGGTTGGTGGCGGAGGCAGTGATCTTTCGCAGTCTTGATCTGGCCGTGACAGAGATCATCCTTGCTGCTAATGACGTCGCATTCATTCGCCGGGATGGTCGCGTTCTCGTATCGCCGTCGCCCGGCCAAGGCGTTTTGTTCGGCTTCGAGGAATAAGAAAATGGCAGTTCCCCCCAATTCAGCAGTGTCAGTCGGTGAAGGCGACAAGAAGGTCGTGTTCTGCAATACGGACCGGCTTTCGCTGATTGCGGGACCTTGCCAGATGGAAAGCCGCGACCATGCCTTCATGATCGCCGGTACGCTCAGCGAACTCTGCGGCAAACTCGGCATCGGGCTGGTCTACAAGTCTTCCTACGACAAGGCGAACCGCACGTCGATTTCCGGCAAGCGCGGTATCGGGCTTGAAAATGCGATGGAAATCTTCGCCGACCTGAAGAAGGAATTCGGCTTTCCGGTCCTGACCGACATTCACACGGAAGAGCAGTGCTCGCTCGTCGCGCCGACCGTCGATATCCTGCAAATCCCGGCATTCCTGTCGCGCCAAACCGATCTCCTGGTCGCAGCCGCCAGGACCGGCCGGGCGATCAACGTCAAGAAAGGTCAGTTCCTGGCCCCTTGGGACATGAAAAACGTCCAGGCGAAATTCACCGAAAGCGGCAATCCGAATGTGATGCTGTGTGAACGCGGCGCCTCCTTCGGTTATAACACGCTCGTCTCCGACATGCGTTCTCTGCCGATCATGGCCTCGCTCGGCTCGCCTGTGATCTTTGACGCCACGCATTCGGTGCAGCAGCCGGGCGGGCAGGGCGGCTCCAGCGGTGGCCAGCGCGAATTCGTCGAAACGCTGGCGCGTGCGGCCGTCGCAGTGGGTGTTGCCGGCGTATTCATCGAAACCCATGAGGATCCCGACAACGCTCCGTCGGATGGTCCGAACATGGTGCATCTGAAAGACATGCCGCGGCTGCTGGAAAAGCTGATGGCTTTCGATGCTGTGGCCAAGGCTGCCTGAACTTCAAAAAAAACGCTTGAGCGTTGTCAAAGCGCAGAAAGCGCGCGCACTGTAATTGGCGTGTCATTGAACGTGATACATTTTCAATGACCGCATGGACTTAACTCTGAGGAGAGACCCTTGACTGCTATTACCGATATTATCGCTCGCGAGATCCTCGATAGCCGTGGCAACCCGACCGTCGAAGTCGACGTCTATCTGGAAGACGGCTCGATGGGCCGCGCCGCTGTTCCGTCGGGAGCATCGACTGGTGCCCACGAAGCTGTCGAGCTGCGCGATGGCGGCAAGCGCTTTGGCGGCAAGGGTGTCGAGAAGGCCGTTGAAGCGGTCAACACGGAAATCTTTGATGCCATCGGCGGCTTCGATGCCGAAAGCCAGATCCATATCGACAAGACGATGATCGCGCTCGACGGCACGCCGAACAAGTCGCGTCTCGGTGCAAACGCCATCCTCGGCGTGTCGCTGGCCGTTGCCAAGGCTGCCGCCGAATCGGCCGGCCTGCCGCTTTACCGTTACGTCGGTGGCGCTGGCGCGCACATCCTGCCGGTTCCGATGATGAACATCATCAATGGCGGCGCACATGCCGACAACCCGATCGACTTCCAGGAATTCATGATCATGCCTGTCGGCGCTGAAACGCTGAAGGATTCGGTACGGATCGGCGCGGAAATCTTCCACGTTCTGAAGAAGGAACTGGCGTCCCAGGGTCACAACACCAACGTTGGTGATGAAGGTGGTTTTGCGCCGGGCCTGAAGAGCGCTCCGGAAGCTCTCGACTTCATCATGAAGTCCGTCGAAAAGGCCGGTTACAAGCCGGGCGGCGATGTGTTCCTCGGCCTCGATTGCGCTTCGACCGAGTTCTTCAAGAACGGCAAGTACGAGATGGAAGGCGAAGGCCGTACGCTCGAGCCGGAAGCCATGGCCGATTATCTCGCAGAGCTGGCCGGCAAGTACCCGATCATCTCGATCGAAGACGGCATGGCTGAAGACGACTGGGAAGGCTGGAAGTACCTGACCGACAAGATCGGTTCCAAGGTTCAGCTGGTCGGCGACGACCTGTTCGTCACCAACTCCGCACGTCTGCGCGACGGCATCAAGATGGGCGTTGCCAACTCCATCCTGGTGAAGGTCAACCAGATCGGTTCGCTGACGGAAACGCTCGACGCTGTCGAGACCGCTCACAAGGCTGCCTACACCGCCGTCATGTCGCACCGCTCGGGCGAAACGGAAGATTCGACGATTGCCGATCTCGCCGTCGCTACCAATTGCGGACAGATCAAGACCGGTTCGCTGTCGCGTTCGGACCGTCTGGCCAAGTACAACCAGCTGATCCGTATCGAGGAAATGCTCGGCCCGCAGGCCGTTTATGCCGGCCGCTCGATCCTGAAGGGCTAAGCAATGGTCGGCCGAAAAGGCCGGTCTTGCGAAAGCTGAAAGACATTGGAAAAGCCCGCGTCCACGACGCGGGCTTTTTTCATATCTGCGCTGCACCGCGGCAAGCGAAACGAATGCTTAAGCAAGTTCTGCGATTTTCATTCGTATCCCCGGGACGATGAATCGCTCCCGCCGTGTAAGCTCAAGGCGTTAGAACAGGCATGTGGACAAGACATCACAAACAAAGAAAGTTTGGCCGTTTCATCCTGCCTGCAATCACAGTCGCGTTTCTTTCCTATTTCGGGTATCATTCCATCCATGGTGATCTCGGTCTTATTGCGACCGAGGAGTTCGAAAAGCAGCGCATAGCACGCAGCAGCGAGCTTGCGGCGCTCACTGCCAAGCGCGAAGCATTGGAACGTCAGGTTCACCTGATGAGTGATGGCTCACTCGATAAAGACATGCTCGATGAAATTGCGCGTTATCAACTAAATGTCTCTCGCTCGGACGAAATAGTCATATTTAACAATTATTTCTGAGTTAACCGAATTTCGGTTAACTTGTTTTTCGTGATTTATTTCAGTGGCTTATGCGGAATGAGAGCCATGCAAATATGTCATTGCTGGGGCGGCTTTTCTTCCCTATGTTAGTTGCAGAAACCCGAGCGGGTTGAGGTGTGCATTCGCTTGCCTTGATGCCGTTCTTTCAATGCAGCACATAGGGAGGGATCGATGGCGCAAACCAAATCCGCGTCTGCATCCGGCCGCAAGCCAGCGGCAAAATCTGCCAGCAAAACAGTCTCGAAGGAATTCACCGGCAAGAATACGCCGGAATTCGGCAAGGACGACGATCTGCATGCGTATCGCGAGATGCTGCTGATCCGTCGCTTCGAAGAGAAGGCCGGCCAGCTCTATGGTATGGGCTTCATCGGCGGTTTCTGCCACCTCTATATCGGCCAGGAAGCTGTCGTCGTCGGCATGCAGATGGCGCAGCAGGAGGGTGATCAGGTCATCACCGCCTATCGCGACCACGGCCACATGCTTGCTTGCGGCATGAGCCCGCGTGGCGTCATGGCCGAGCTTACCGGTCGTCGCGGCGGCTTGTCGAAGGGCAAGGGCGGCTCGATGCACATGTTCTCGAAGGAGAAGCATTTCTACGGCGGTCACGGCATCGTCGGTGCGCAGGTCTCGCTCGGCACCGGTCTCGCCTTCGCTAACGCCTATCGCAACAATGACAGCGTTTCGGTTGCCTATTTCGGCGACGGTGCTGCCAACCAGGGCCAGGTCTACGAGAGCTTCAACATGGCTGCTCTGTGGAAACTGCCGATCATCTATATCGTCGAGAACAACCGTTACGCCATGGGTACGTCGACTGCCCGTGCAACCGCACAGTCGAACTATTCGATGCGCGGCGTCGGCTTCGGCATTCCGGGCGTCCAGGTGGACGGCATGGATGTGCGCGCCGTCAAGGCT
The DNA here is from genome assembly GCF_014201355.1 of Aliirhizobium wenxiniae. Lineage (GTDB taxonomy): Bacteria > Pseudomonadota > Alphaproteobacteria > Rhizobiales > Rhizobiaceae > Neorhizobium > Neorhizobium wenxiniae. The sequence continues at coordinate 575,462 of NZ_JACHEG010000001.1, read as the reverse complement.
GCCGCCGACGAGGCGCTCGCCCATTGCCGCGCCGGCAAGGGTCCGATCATTCTCGAAATGCTGACCTATCGTTACCGTGGTCACTCCATGTCCGACCCGGCAAAGTACCGCTCCAAGGAAGAAGTGCAGAAGATGCGCTCGGAGCAGGATCCGATCGAACAGGTTCGCAACCGTCTGCTCGAAAAGGGCTGGGCGTCTGAGGACGAACTGAAGGCGATCGACAAGGATATCCGCGACATCGTCACGGATAGCGCCGACTTCGCCCAGAACGATCCGGAGCCGGATGCATCCGAGCTCTACACCGATATCCTGCTCTAAGCGCGGGGAGGAAAGAACCTATGCCTATCGATATCCTGATGCCTGCGCTTTCTCCGACAATGGAGGAAGGCACGCTTTCCAAATGGGTCAAGAAGGAAGGCGACACCGTCAAGTCTGGCGATGTCATTGCCGAGATCGAGACCGACAAGGCGACCATGGAAGTGGAAGCCGTCGATGAAGGCGTGATCGGCAAGCTGCTGGTCGAAGCCGGCACCGAAAACGTCAAGGTCAACACCAAGATTGCGATCCTGCTCGCCGAAGGCGAAAGCGCCGATGCGATCGGTTCTGCCGCTCCGGCTGCCGAAGCCCCGAAGGCTGAAGCTCCGGCTGCCGAAGACGCGAAGCCCGAATCTGCTTCCGTCCCGGCTCAGCCGAAGGTCGAAGTTGCTGCCGATCCGGACATTCCGGCCGGCACCGAGATGGTTTCGACCACTGTTCGCGAAGCTCTGCGCGACGCGATGGCGGAAGAAATGCGCCGCGATGGCGACGTGTTCGTCATGGGTGAAGAAGTCGCCGAATATCAGGGCGCCTACAAGATCACCCAGGGCCTTCTGCAGGAATTCGGCGCCAAGCGCGTTGTCGATACCCCGATCACCGAACACGGCTTTGCCGGTATCGGTGTCGGTGCGGCCATGTCCGGCCTGAAGCCGATCGTCGAGTTCATGACGTTCAACTTCGCCATGCAGGCGATCGACCAGATCATCAACTCTGCTGCTAAGACGCTTTACATGTCCGGTGGCCAGATGGGTGCTCCGATCGTGTTCCGCGGTCCGAACGGCGCTGCTGCCCGCGTTGGTGCACAGCACAGCCAGGACTTTTCCTCGTGGTATAGCCAGATCCCAGGCCTCAAGGTCGTCATGCCGTACACGGCTGCCGACGCAAAGGGTCTCTTGAAGGCTGCTATCCGCGATCCGAACCCGGTCGTCTTCCTCGAAAACGAAATCCTCTACGGTCAGCATTTCGACGTGCCGAAGCTGGATGACTTCGTTCTGCCGATCGGCAAGGCGCGCATCCACCGCAAGGGCAAGGACGCAACGATCGTCTCCTTCGGTATCGGCATGACCTATGCCGTGAAGGCGGTTGCCGAACTCGAAAAGGAAGGCATCGATGTCGAACTGATCGATCTTCGCACGATCCGTCCGATGGACCTGCCGACCGTTATCGAATCCGTCAAGAAGACCGGTCGCCTCGTCACCGTCGAGGAAGGTTACCCGCAGAACTCGGTCGGCACCGAAATCGCCACCCGCGTCATGCAGCAGGCCTTCGACTATCTCGATGCCCCGGTTCTGACGATTGCCGGCAAGGACGTTCCGATGCCCTACGCCGCCAACCTCGAAAAGCTGGCTCTGCCGACTGTCGGCGAAGTCGTCGAGGCGGTCAAAACCGTCTGCTACAAGTAAGGGAAGGGTGATAGGATGCCTATCAACATCACCATGCCAGCCCTTTCTCCGACCATGGAAGAGGGCAACCTCGCAAAATGGCTGGTCAAGGAAGGCGATAAGGTAAAGTCCGGCGACGTGATCGCCGAGATCGAAACCGACAAGGCAACGATGGAAGTCGAAGCCGTCGACGAGGGCACGATCGCCAAGATCGTCGTTCCTGCCGGTACTGAAGCGGTCAAGGTCAACGCCCTGATCGCCATCATTGCCGAAGAAGGCGAAGATCTTGCCGCCGCTGCTGCCGGTGCGGGTTCCGCTCCGAAGGCGGAAGCGCCGAAGGCTGAAGCCGCAAAGGCTGAAACCGCTTCGGAAGCTCCGAAAGTGCCGGTTACCGACGCTTCTCCGGCACCATCGACGCCTGTTCCGGTTGCCGATGGCAAGCGCGTGTTTTCCTCGCCGCTCGCCCGTCGTCTCGCCAAGGAAGCCGGTCTCGATCTGTCCGCCGTCACCGGCACCGGTCCGCATGGCCGTGTCGTCAAGGCAGACGTCGAAAAGGCTGCAGCCGGCGGCGCCAAGGCTGCTCCCGCTGCTGCTCAGGCAGCCGCACAGGCTCCTGCTGTCGCAAAGGGTCCGTCGGACGAAAGCACGCTCAAGCTGTTTGCTGAAGGCTCCTACGAGCTTCTGCCGCATGACGGCATGCGCAAGACGATCGCTGCACGCCTGACGGAATCGACCCAGACGGTTCCGTCCTACACGGTATCGATGGATTGCGAACTCGACGCGCTGATGGCTCTGCGTGCAGAGATCAACAAGTCGGCGCCGGTGAAGAAGACAGAGAAGGGCGAGGTTCCTGCCTTCAAACTCTCCGTCAACGACTTCATCATCAAGGCGATGGCTCTGGCGCTGCGCGACGTTCCGATGGCAAACGCCTCCTGGACCTCGACGGCACGCGTGCTGCACAAGCATTCCGACGTCGGTGTTGCCGTTTCCATTCCGGACGGCCTGATCACGCCGATCGTTCGCAAGGCTGAAACCAAGGCTCTGTCGGTCATCTCCAACGAGGTGAAGGACATGGCCAAGCGTGCCCGCGACAAGAAGCTGAAGCCGGAAGAATACCAGGGCGGCACGACTTCCGTGTCCAACCTCGGCATGTTCGGCGTCTCTTCGTTCACCTCGATCGTCAACCTGCCGCAGGCCTCGATCGTGTCGATCGGCGCCGGCGTCGAGAAGCCGGTCGTTCGTGGCGGCAAGATCGAAGTTGGTACGGTGATGTCGGCGACCTTCGCCTTCGACCACCGCGTCATCGATGGCGCGCTCGGTGCGGAACTCGCTTCCGCCTTCAAGCGCTACATCGAAAACCCGATGTCGATGCTGGTCTAGCGGCAAAAGGACGGCGGGATGAGGACCGTTCTCTGCTTCGGCGACAGTCTCACCTGGGGGTTCTCCCCCGAAGGAACGGGACGGCACGTTTTCGAGGATCGCTGGCCAAGCGTCCTCGGGGCTGCCCTCGGGTCTGGCGTGAGCGTGATCGCGGAAGGATTGAACGGTCGCACCACCGGCTATGACGATCATCTGGCCGATTGTGATCGCAACGGCGTGAAGAACCTTCCAACGGTGCTTCACACCCATCAGCCGCTTGATCTCGTCGTCATCATGCTCGGCACCAACGATATGAAACCGGCGATTGCCGGGACCGCCCATGCGGCCCGCGCCGGCATGCAAAGGCTCGTGGGGCTGATCCGCCACCACGATTATTCGTTTGACTATGACGCGCCGGATATTCTCATCGTATCGCCGCCACCGCTCTGCGAAACGGCTGATCCGGTGTTTTCGGCGATGTTCCGGGGCGCGATCGAGGAATCGTCGATGCTCGCCTCGCTCTATCGCGATCTTGCTGATGATCTCGGCTGCGGTTTCTTCGATGCAGGTTCGGTTGCGCGTACCAGTCCGGCTGACGGCGTGCACCTGAATGCAGAGGAAACTCGGGCAATTGGTCGCGGTCTGGAGCCGATCGTTCGAATGATGCTTGGCCTTTGATTTGGATCAACGGAGGTATTTTTAGGCGGACCTAGCGTGGACACTTCCTCACTAATAAAGGGATTTGTTCCATGTCTGGCACGCTGCATGAACTGGTCGCAGAATTTCCGGATTTCAGGGCGCTTGTGCGCCATCTCCAGGAAACGGATGGGCATTTCGCCCGCCTTTGCCGGAGTTATGAAGATCTGAGCCGGAGGGTTCATCTGGCCGAGAGACGTAACGAGCCCGCAGGCGATGCAATGCTCATCGACATGTGCAAGCAGCGCAGGCAGCTCAAGGAAGAAATCTACGGGATGCTGGTTCAACCTGAACCGGAAGCTGAAGTGATCAAGCTGGCGGTTTGACCGTCAGGCGCTTCCATCCCGTGAAGACCCAAGGTGTTCGCCGGGGTCTCGACAGAAGAGGATTGGAAGCGCTCATGTCCAACGCTTATGACGTTATTGTAATCGGCTCCGGCCCTGGTGGTTATATCGCCGCGATCAGAGCCTCGCAGCTCGGCATGAAGGTCGCGGTCGTCGAACGCGAACATCTTGCCGGCATTTGCTCCAACTGGGGCTGCATCCCGACCAAGGCGCTGCTTCGCACCGCTGACGTGCTGCATACCGCGACCCATGCCAAGGATTACGGCCTGACGCTCGAAGGCTCGATCAAGCCCGACGTCAAGGCGATCGTTGCCCGTTCGCGTGGCATTGCCGCTCGCATGAACAACGGCGTCGGCTTCCTGTTCAAGAAGAACAAGGTCGACATTATCTGGGGCGAAGCCAAGCTCACCAAGCCGGGCGAAATCGTCGTCGGCAAGTCGACCAAGCCGGTCGTCCAGCCGCAGGGTCCGGTTCCGAAGAACACGCTGGGCGAGGGCACCTACACCGCCAAGCACATCATCGTCGCCACCGGCGCGCGTCCGCGCGCGCTGCCGGGCATCGAGCCGGATGGCAAGCTGATCTGGACCTATTTCGAAGCGATGAAGCCGGAAGAGCTGCCGAAGTCGCTGCTCGTTATGGGCTCGGGCGCCATCGGCATCGAATTCGCCTCCTTCTACCGCACCATGGGCGTCGACGTTACCGTCGTCGAAATCATGAGCCAGGTCATGCCGGTCGAAGATGCGGAAATCTCCGCCTTCGCCAAGAAGCAGTTCGAAAAGCAGGGCATCAAGATCCATCTTGAAGCCAAGGTCGCCAAGGTTGAGAAGGGTGCAAACTCGATCACCGCGACGATCGAAAAGAAGGACGGTTCTTCCGAGAAGATCACCGCTGACCGGATGATCTCGGCTGTCGGCGTTCAGGCCAATATCGAAAACATCGGCCTTGAAGCTGCCGGCGTGAAGACCGAGCGTGGCTTCATCGTCATCGACGGTTACGGCAAGACCAACGTTCCTGGCATCTACGCGATCGGCGACGTTGCCGGTGGCCCGCTGCTCGCTCACAAGGCCGAGCATGAAGCCGTCGTCTGCGTCGAAAAGATCGCCGGCCTGCCGAACGTGCATCCGACCGACAAGAGCAAGATCCCGGGCTGCACCTATTGCAACCCGCAGGTCGCCTCGGTTGGTCTAACGGAAGCCAAGGCCAAGGAACAGGGTCGCGACATCCGCGTCGGTCGCTTCTCCTTTGCCGCAAACGGCAAGGCCGTGGCGCTCGGCGAGGACCAGGGCATGGTCAAGACGATCTTCGACAAGAAGACCGGCGAACTCTTGGGCGCCCACATGGTCGGTGCTGAAGTCACCGAACTGATCCAGGGCTTTGTCGTCGCGATGAACCTCGAGACGACCGAAGAAGACCTGATGCACACGATCTTCCCGCATCCGACCATTTCGGAATCGATGAAGGAAAGCGTGCTCGACGCCTATGGTCGCGTTCTGAACGCTTGATAACCATGTCCCTTGAAAGGGACAGCAGGCGCTTCCCATCTGTGATGGGGAGCGCCGGACTAAGGTGCAAATCCTTCATGGAGGAATGATGGAAAGCGTTGGTTGGATCGGAGCGATCATCATCGGCGGGCTGGCTGGTTGGCTTGCCGGCAAGATGATGGACATACGCTTCGGCATCTTCATGAACATCATTCTCGGCATCGTCGGATCGGTGGTCGCGCTTGCCGTGCTGAACACATTCGAAATCCCGGTAAAAGACAGCCGGCTCGGCTATTTCGTGACGGCTTTCCTTGGCGCGAGCCTTTTGCTATTCGTCGCCAAAATCGTCAGGCGCTAATGTAGCAGGCGGGCACGTCATGCCGCGCAAACATTTGCCGCGGTTCATGCATAGAGACTTTCCGAACGGACAACATGCTCCGACATGAATGCGGAGCTGAAAGCAGGATTTCATGGTCACCATTCTCGACAGGACCAATCTCTCCGATGAGAAGCGCGTCCGCCATCCGGAAAAGGCGCATCGGCCCGATACCGAAGTGATGCGCAAGCCGGACTGGATCCGCGTCAAGGCGCCGGTGTCGAAGGGTTACCAGGAAACCCGCGCGATCGTTCGTGAAAACAAGCTGGTGACGGTCTGCGAAGAGGCGGGCTGTCCCAACATCGGTGAGTGCTGGGACAAGAAGCACGCTACCTTCATGATTATGGGCGAAATCTGTACCCGCGCCTGCGCGTTCTGCAATGTCGCGACAGGCAAGCCGAACCCGCTCGACATGTCCGAACCGGAAAGCGTCGCACGCGCCGTAAAGGAAATGGGGCTGCAACACGTCGTCATTACCTCCGTCGACCGTGACGATCTGGACGATGGTGGTGCGGAACATTTCGAAAAGGTGATCTGGGCAATCCGTGCCGCATCACCGCTGACGACGATCGAAATCCTGACGCCGGACTTTTTGAAGAAGCCCGGTGCGCTGGAGCGCGTTGTCGCCGCCAAGCCGGACGTCTTCAACCACAATATGGAAACCGTTCCCGGCAATTATCTCACGGTTCGCCCAGGCGCCCGGTATTTCCACTCGATCCGGCTTCTGCAGCGGGTGAAGGAACTCGACCCGACGATGTTTACCAAGTCCGGCATCATGGTCGGGCTGGGCGAAGAGCGTAATGAAGTGCTGCAGCTGATGGATGACCTCAGAACGGCAGATGTCGACTTCCTGACCATCGGCCAGTATCTGCAGCCGACGCGCAAGCATCACAAGGTCGAGAAATTCGTCACGCCGGAAGAGTTCAAGTCTTACGAGACTGTGGCCTATACGAAGGGCTTCCTGATGGTCGCTTCGAGCCCGCTCACGCGTTCGTCGCATCACGCTGGTGACGACTTTGCCCGGTTGCGGGCTGCGCGTGAAAAGAAGCTACTGGCTGCCGCCGAATAAGGCGGCAACCTCTTTCACTGGTTATTCAGCGGCCTCGATCTTGGGGCGCTTGTCCTGGCCATGCCTGCGTTCACGCAGCGTGCCCTTTTGCCCTCGCGCTTCGCCTTTTGCCATTTCGATGAAATAGGCGAGCACTGGCATGCCATTCATGTCTGCAAGCTGCTTTGCTGATTCCAGCAGCTTTATCATCTGTGCGAAATCGTCCATGGGTATGCGTCTTTCGGATCGATAGATTTTAGAATGTTGCAATGCACCAATATAGGCAGGATTGCGACGAGGGAATATTACAACTCCCCTCAAGCTACATTAAATTTCTTTAACTTGAAAATCGTCAAACCGAAGGTGTGCGTTGCAAGGGACACATATCAGGTGGGAAATCAGTTGCATATTGTCAATCTGGAGGACGCAGCAGGAGTGCTCCACACTTGCGAGCGCGTGCTTGTGATCGGCTGTTCGGGAGGCGGTAAGTCGACGCTTTCGCGGCGATTGAGCGATCATTTGCAGATGCCCTATATCTCGATGGATCGGGATTTTTACTGGCTACCGGGCTGGGTGAAGCGGGATCGCGAGACGACGCGAGCCTTGATTTCGGAAGCGGTGTCCCGAGATCGCTGGATCATGGATGGCACGGGTTCATCTAGTTTCGAGTTGAGGATGCCACGAGCCGGCGCAATCATCTGGGTGCGGATGCCGCGCTGGCTTTGCCTCTGGGGTGTTTTCTCCCGAAGCATTCGCCATTCGGGGCGGACGCGGCCTGACATGGCGCCGGGATGTCCGGAGAGGTTGGCCGATCGTGAGTTCCTGTCGTTCATCTGGAATTTCGAGCGGCAAACGTCACCAAGGATCGTGGACGGGGTTCGGCGTTTCAGTCCTGACTGTCCCGTACTGATCCTGACCTCCCGCAGGCAGATGCGGCAGCTTCTCTCCCTTGTCGGGGCTTGATCTTCCAAAGGCCTCAGCTTAACTCCACGTCATGCCAAAATTTGAAATTCGCCGCCCGGTCAAGCACAGCCCCGAAAAGATGTACGCCCTCGTCGCGGATATCGAACGCTATCCGGAATTCCTGCCGCTTTGCGAGGCGCTCAGCATCCGCAGTTCCAAGGAGAGGGACGGCAAGACTCTGCTGCTGGCCGACATGACCGTGGGCTACAAGGCGATCAAGGAAACCTTCACAACTCAGGTGCTGCTCCATCCGGCCGAACAGGCGATCGACGTCAAGTATATCGAGGGACCGTTCAAGTATCTCGACAACCGCTGGCGTTTCGAGCCGCCGGCCGATGGCGGTGAGGGCTGCGTCGTGCATTTCTACATCGACTACGAGTTCAAGAGCATGATTCTTGGCGCGCTGATGGGCTCGATGTTCGATCGCGCTTTTCGCATGTTCACCGATGCTTTCGAGACGCGCGCGGACAAGATTTACACTGCAGCCTGAGAGCCGCTCAAACGCCTGCCACTTCGATCAGCATTTCAAAGGCCGTGCGCAGGGTTGCAAGGCGCACTTCGTTGCGGCCTATATCACCGTAGCGCATTTCCCGATGCAGGATCGTACCAGCGCGGCTGCGCGCCGCGATGTGTACGAGGCCGACAGGTTTTTCCGCCGATCCGCCGCCAGGTCCGGCGATACCCGTCACGGCGATGGCAATATCGGCGCGCGAGCGGAAAAGGGCTCCCTGAACCATCTGAAGTGCAGTCTGCTCCGATACGGCGCCATAAGCCTTCAGCGTCGCGGCATTGACGCCCAGCAGATCCATCTTGGCTTCGTTGGTATAGGTGATGAAGCCGCGGTCGACCACGGCGGAGGAGCCGCTGATATCCGTCAACGCGCCGACAATGAGGCCGCCGGTACAGGATTCGGCTGTGGAGATCATCAATCCGCGTTCGGCGAATGCCCAGACGATCCGGCGTGCGTCATCTTCTATGTCTATCGGAAAAAGGCTCATGCCTGCGATCCGCGATAAACGACGGTGGCCGTTGCGATGGCGGCTATTCCTTCGCGGCGGCCGACAAAGCCGATCTTCTCGTTGGTCGTTGCCTTTACGGAGCAGCGGTCGAGCGAAATACCGAGAATTGCCGCCATGTTCTCGCGCATCTTGTCGCGGTGAGGGCCGACTTTCGGTGCCTCGGCAATCAACGACACGTCGGCATTCATGATCGTGCCGCCTTTTTCTCGCACGATTTTTGCCGCGTGGTCGAGGAAGATCTTTGAAGGTGCTCCTTTCCACTGCATGTCGGAGGGCGGGAAATGGTCGCCGATATCGCCGGCGCCGCATGTGGCGAGCAGTGCGTCGGTCAGGGCGTGCAGCGCTACGTCCGCATCCGAGTGACCGGACAATTTCTGGTCATGGGGAATGAAGACGCCGCAAAGCGTCACGCCATCACCCGGTACGAGCTGATGCACGTCATAGCCGTTGCCTGTTCGGACGTCGGGGAGGAGGGCGTTTGCTGAGAGCCTTTCATCGGCCATGGTCATGTCTCGTTTCACGGTAAGCTTGATATTATCGACGGAGCCTTCGACGATTGAAACCGACAGTCCGGACCATTCGGCGATTGCCGCGTCATCGGTAAAATCGTCGCGGCGAAGCGCCGCAGCCTTTTCATGCGCAGAGCGGATTTCCGAGAGCAGGAAACTTTGAGGCGTCTGGGCGGCATAAAGTCCTGAGCGCGGAACCGTTTCGTGTACGAGGCCATCATTGCCGCTGCGTTTCAATGTGTCGGTGACGGCGACGGCCGGCAGGACGGCATCGACTCCGTTGTCGAATGCTTCAGCAATGCGATCGAGCATTGCGTGATCGACGAAGGGGCGTGCTGCATCATGGATCATCACATGGGTTGCTTCGGTGGCGGAGAGAGCCTTGAGGCCTTCATAAACAGAGCGTTGCCTTGTATCTCCGCCGAAGGCGAGAGTGATGTCCGACGCCGCAAGCCCGGCTGTCGCGGCCGCATACAGTTCCTCGTCGTCCGGATGTATGACGACCACGATCGGTCCACGTCTTTGCCAGCTAAGAAAGGTGTCGAGCGTATGGGCGATAACCGGCCGGCCGCCGATCGGACGGTATTGCTTCGGCCCCTCGTCCGGTGAGCCAACTCTTTCCCCTCGTCCTGCCGCGACGATGACGATGCCGATTGTCATGGAGTTGCTGTTCCCGTCCTGTAGTGGATTTCTTCAATATCGATTTGGATTGACAGGGCGAGAACTATAGCCTCAAAAGCCGTATTTCCAGCACGTCGCTTAAAAATAACGCAGTTCCGGAATTGCTCTTGGCAAACGCTCAAGAGCTGAATAAAAATAGTGCATAATGCGGACTTGCCTGAAAGATCATCAATTGCATTGCAGCGACCTTGCCAGACCATTTCAGATCGGATCGGTCACTATCCGCAACAGGGCAGTGCTCGCGCCGATGTCGGGAGTAACCGACCTTGCTTTCCGTAAGCTTGCATGGCGCTTCGGAGCGGGCCTTGTCGTCACCGAAATGGTGGCGAGCCGCGAGCTTGCGATGAACAAGGGTGAATCCTGGGCGCGACTGAAGAATGCCGGCATGACGCCGCATATGGTGCAATTGGCCGGTCGCGAAGCCTATTGGATGGCAGAGGCGGCAAAGATCTCGGCCGATAACGGCGCCGACATCATCGATATCAACATGGGATGTCCCGCCAAGAAAGTGACCGGCGGTTATTCCGGATCAGCCCTGATGCGGGACCCGGATCACGCGCTGTCGATGATCGAGGCAACGGTGAAGGCCGTTTCCGTCCCGGTCACGGTGAAGATGCGGCTGGGTTGGGATCATGACAGTCTCAACGCTCCACTGATTGCGCAGAGGGCGCAGGAGGCGGGTGTTCAGCTTGTCACCGTGCATGGACGTACCCGTATGCAGTTCTACGAAGGCAAGGCGGATTGGGACGCCATTCACGCCGTGCGCGATGTGCTCTCCATTCCGCTGATCGCCAACGGTGACGTGCAGACGCCCGAAGATGCGACGGACATCCTTCGTCGGTCGGGTGCGGATGCAGTCATGGTCGGTCGCGGCGCGCAGGGGCGCCCCTGGCATGTCGGCTGGCTTGCGGGCCATGCGGCACCGGCGGTCGATGAAATCTGCGCCATCGTTATCGAACATTATGAGGCGATGCTCGAGTTCTACGGCGTCGAGGCCGGGCTCAGGCATGCCCGCAAACATCTCGGCTGGTATATCGAACGTCAGGATTGCGACATCGCGGCAGAGGACAAGGCCGCCATCATGATGTCTCGTGATCCTGCTGATGTTATCCGCCGCCTTACATCCGTTTTCGAAAACGGCGCATCACTATCGGCCCGCAAGGAGGCTGCATGACAAAATCCGCTGTTCAGGACGCTGCCCATGGGCAGGCGCTGGCAATGGCCGTTCTCAATTCCGTACAGAATCCGGTCATTCTGGTTGATCCTGCGGGAAAGATTGCGTTTGCCAACTGGGAGGCAGAAGCCTTTTTCGGGGCAAGCGCACCGCATCTGGCCAAATACAAGATCTCGAGTTTCATTCCATTCGGAAGCCCGCTTCTGGCGCTGATCGATCAGGTGCGAGAGCGCAAAGCGCCGGTGAATGAATATCGCGTAGACCTGTCTTCGCCGAAACTCGGCCAGGAAAAGCTGGTCGATCTTTACGTTGCGCCGGTCGTTAGCGAACCGGGCTCTGTCGTCGTGGTGTTTCAGGAACGCTCGATGGCTGACAAGATCGATCGCCAGTTGACACATCGGGCGGCCGCACGTTCCGTGACCGGGCTTGCCTCGATGCTGGCGCATGAGATCAAGAACCCTCTCTCCGGCATCCGTGGTGCAGCGCAGCTGCTGGAAACTGTCGTGCCGGATGACGACCGTCCATTGACGCGGCTGATCTGCGACGAGACCGACCGGATCGTATCGCTGGTCGACCGGATGGAGGTGTTTTCCGACGAGCGCCCGGTTGACCGCGTGCCGCTCAATATCCATTCCGTGCTCGATCATGTGAAGGCTGTGGCCAAGGCCGGCTTTGCCCGCGAGATCAAGATTTCGGAAATGTACGACCCGTCGCTGCCGCCGGTCTATGCCAATCGCGATCAGTTGGTGCAGGTGTTCCTCAACCTGATCAAGAATGCGGCCGAGGCTGTGGACGGCCAGCCAGACGCAGAGATCATGCTGACGACGGCCTATCGTCCCGGTATTCGTCTTTCTGTTGCTGGCACGCGTGAGAAGATTTCTCTGCCGCTGGAATTTTGCGTTATCGACAATGGTCCCGGCGTGCCGGCAGACCTTGTTCCCAATCTCTTCGATCCGTTCATCACCACCAAGACCAACGGTTCAGGCCTCGGCCTTGCGCTGGTCGCCAAGATTATCGGCGGCCATGGCGGCATTGTCGAATGCGACAGCCAAGCGCGCCGGACCATATTCCGTGTTCTGATGCCCATGCACAAGGAAGAGGCCGGTGACGGCCGCGCCTTGAACTCCACAGGAAGCGAAACATGACTGCCACGATCCTTGTCGCCGACGACGACGCGGCCATCCGTACCGTCCTGAACCAGGCCCTGACCCGGGCCGGTTACGAGGTACGCATCACGTCGAATGCCGCCACACTGTGGCGATGGGTTTCGGCCGGAGAGGGTGATCTCGTCGTGACCGACGTCGTCATGCCGGACGAAAACGCCTTCGACCTTCTGCCGCGCATCAAGAAGGCGCGGCCCGATCTGCCCGTGCTCGTGATGAGCGCGCAGAACACGTTCATGACGGCGATCCGGGCATCGGAAAAGGGTGCCTATGATTATCTGCCGAAGCCGTTCGACCTGACCGAGCTGATCGCTATCATCGGCCGCGCCTTGGCTGAGCCCAAGCGCAAGCCCGCGCGTCTCGACGACGACATGCAGGACGGCATGCCGCTGGTCGGTCGCTCTGCAGCGATGCAGGAAATCTACCGTGTTCTCGCCCGTCTGATGCAGACGGACCTGACGCTGATGATCACCGGTGAGTCCGGTACAGGCAAGGAACTGGTTGCCCGCGCGCTGCACGATTACGGCAAGCGCCGCAACGGCCCGTTCGTGGCGATCAACATGGCCGCCATTCCGCGCGATCTGATCGAATCGGAACTGTTCGGTCACGAGAAGGGCGCCTTTACCGGTGCGCAGAACCGCTCGACCGGCCGGTTCGAACAGGCCGAGGGCGGCACGCTGTTCCTCGACGAAATCGGCGACATGCCGATGGATGCACAGACGCGCCTTCTGCGCGTGCTGCAGCAGGGCGAATACACGACCGTCGGCGGGCGTACTCCGATCCGCACCGACGTGCGCATCGTCGCGGCTACCAATAAGGATCTGAAGCACCTGATCAATCAGGGGCTTTTCCGCGAAGACCTGTACTATCGCCTCAACGTCGTGCCGCTGCGCCTGCCGCCGCTGCGCGATCGTGCCGAGGATATTCCCGACCTCGTTCGCCACTTCATGCAGATGGCGGAGAAGGAAGGTCTCGACGGCAAGCGTTTCGACAACGAGGCGCTCGACGTGATGAAGGCCTATGCCTGGCCGGGCAACGTGCGCGAGCTGGAAAACCTGGTGCGCCGCCTGATGGCGCTTTATCCGCAAGAGGTGATCACGAGGGAGATCATCGATACGGAATTGCGGTCGGACGTGCCCGACAGCCCGATCGACAAGGTAAGTCCGCGCGGCGGCTCGCTGACCATTGCCCAGGCGGTGGAAGAAAACATGCGGACCTATTTCGCAGGGTTCGGCGACAACCTGCCGCCGCCTGGTCTTTACGATCGTGTCCTGACCGAAATGGAATATCCGCTGATCCTTGCTGCGCTGACTGCAACCCGTGGCAATCAAATCAAGGCGGCGGATCTGCTTGGTCTCAACCGTAACACGCTTCGCAAGAAGATCCGCGAACTCGGCGTTTCGGTCTATCGCAGTTCGCGTTCCGCATAGCAGGTTAATGCTCGAAGGGACGCCGGATAATGTCCGGCGTCCGGTTCCGTACTCCGCGGCAGTTGCTACAAAAGCCTGCTGCGGATTTTCTCGATCGCATCGTCCTGGTCCGCCCCATAGGGGATGAGGCCTTTCAGTCGGCCATCGGCGCCGATCAGGAAAAGGTCCATTGTGTGGCTCATGGAATAGCCGCCACTCTTGTTCGGCACCTTTTCCGCAAATGCCCGCCAGCCTGCGATCACCCGCTTCATCTCTTCGGGCGTACCGGTCACGCCTGTGATCCGGTCGGAAAATGCGGTGACATATCCTTTCATGATCTCGGGCGTATCCCGTTCCGGATCGACCGTGAACAGGTAGCTTTTGATCGGAGCACCTTCCTCTCCAAGCTGGTTCAGATATCCCGCGACCTCAAAAAGCGTCGTCGGGCAGACCTCGGGGCAATGCGTATAGCCGAAATAAACCAGTGACGGATTGCCCTTGAAGATCGACTGATCGACCGGTTCACCCTTGTCGTTGACAAGGGTGAAGTCGGTGCTGAACCTGCTGTTTCGCGGCTCGTCCTTGAAGGTGAAGAACAGGATGCCGACGAGAACACAGAAAAAGGCCGCCGAGATCGCCGTGGCGATCAGCATGAACGGATTTTTCATGGTCATTTTCCATGTTCCGCATGTGCATCTTTGCTCTTGTCAGCAGCCACCGGGCCAACGGCAAATTCAACATCGACGGATCCGGCTTTTTCAAAAACCAGCGTCGCCTTGATCATCTCGCCTTCCTTGAACGGCTGCGGCACGTCCATGAACATCAGATGGTAGCCGCCGGGCTTGAGTTCGACTGTTGTATTGGCCGGAATCGCGATCCCGGCTTCAAGTTCGCGCATCTGCATCACGGCGCCGTTCATCTTCATCTCGTGTAGCTCGACACTGCCGGCGCGGTCGGAGGTGATGCGGACGAGGCGGTCTGCGGGTCCGTTATTGGTAATCTTGAAGTAGCCGCCGCCGACCTTGGCCATGGGCAGCATCGCGCGAGAATAGGGGTGGCCGATCTCGATCTCGCCTAGTTTGAATTCATGCGCCTGGGCAGAACCGAATGCGATCAACGAGCCGAGCACGGCATAGGTGGCGATGTTCCTGATGAACATGAGTGTCTCCGAAGGAGTGTTCCTGTTGGCTTTTGCCTGCCGAAAGAGAGAGTGCGCTCCGGTGGCGGCCAACTTAATGATGAGGGGCAAAGCGGTTAACACTGCTTTGAAATGATAGATTGGTGTTCCTGCCGTATCGGCGGACGATCAGGCGATCGAGGGAGGTGCTCTGGCGTCAGGCAACAGCCCTCGGCGCGGTGGTTCCGGTATCCGGGAGACTGGGAAAACGATATTCGCCGGCGCCTGTGCCAAAGATACTTTCAAGGCAAGGCCGGCAGATAGGATCGCGGACGTGACAGAATGCGCCAGTCGGCACAGGCTTGCGCAGGGGCAGTCTGCACTTCGTTTCAGCGGTTTATCTGAACTGTCAGGCTGTGCGTCAAAAACGCCATTGGAGCTGCAAAGGACGTGAATCTGGTCTTGGGCGACGATAGCTGTCGACGCCCTTGTCATATTTCCGGTAAAGCCCTGAAATGCCAACAGGTAGCCAAGGGCTACGGCCAGTGCTGTAGCCAGCATCCTGTCCAATAGGATTTGCCGGATCGCCTTCATGATATCTCCATGCCACAGGCCGAAGATAAAGTCACCGGTGCGATTAAATTGCGCGGGTTGCGGGTCGCCTCCATCCGAAGGAAGCGTCTTTTTCTTAAGTGTAGTGAAACACCACTTTTGCGGCTGGCTATTTCCGTGGACATCCACTCATTGTGATGTGCCAAAATCACTGGCTGCTTGACAGTCGGAGATGATCGTTGCATTTTCGCCACAATGCGTTGCTTAGAGGTCACGCAGGTGGCCTAGTGGGACCGGCGGCATTTTTCGGTCAAACACACGGACATCCAAATTCGGTGATTTTGAAGCGTCTTTCCATATTTGGTCAGGCGACAACTTGGTTGATCCCAGAGCGGGAGGGATATGATGGTGGACGGCGGGACGGCACCCCTTGCCGACGCTCAATCAGCGACCTTCATTCAGGATCGTCGCGCCTCCTTTGCCTTGCCGGGTATTCTTCTGGCGGGCGGCGCACTGGTCTGCGCCATTCTAACTCTGCTTGTTCTCCTCGGACTGACGCCGATAGCGCCGACCGGAAACGTGGTGATTGCGTCGGCCGTCATCAATTCGCTGTTCATCATCGGCCTGATGTATCTCATCGGGCGCGAAGTTACCCGGCTGCTGCGTGCCCGGAACCGGGGGAGGGCAGCGGCGCGCCTCCACGTGCGAATCGTCGTTCTGTTTTCTATCGTCGCCATCACTCCGGCGGTGCTCGTGGCGATCTTTGCCAGCCTGACGCTGAATGTCGGCCTTGATCGCTGGTTTTCGCTGCGCACGCAGTCGATCGTGCAGTCGTCGCAGGATATCGCCCGCGCCTACATGATGGAGAATGCGAGCTATCTGCAGGGCCAAACCGTCTCGATGTCCAACGACCTCGAACGTAATCGTGCGATGTTCTATCTCGATCGCACCGGCTTTCTGGACCTGATGACCCGCCAGGCCCGCGGACGCGGCATGCTCGGAGCCTTCCTCGTACAGGAGGATGGTCAGGCAATCGCGCAGGCAGACATCAAGACCGAACGTCCGCTGCCGGCCATTCCTGCCGACGCACTCAAGTCCGCCGCCGGCGGGCAGCCGACGCTTATTCCGCCCGGCATTACCAACCTAGTCGGGGCGGTGATGAAGACGGATGCGATATCCGGAACATTTCTCTACACGATCCGTGCCGTCGATCCGAAGGTCATGAACGCAATGCGGCTCATGGAGGAGAACACTGCCGAGTACAAGGCGATGGAAGCGGGTCGCTCGTCGCTCCAGTTTGCCTTTGCCGTGCTCTATCTCGGATTCGCACTGATCGTTCTTCTGGCGGCAATCTGGGCGGCAATCGCGGTTGCCGACCGTATCGTGCGGCCGATCCGGCTGCTGATCAGTGCTGCTGATGCTGTCGGCAGCGGCAACCTCAATGTTGTCGTTCCCGTTCGTGCTGCCGATGGCGACGTCGGCAGCCTGTCGCGCACGTTCAACAAGATGATCTCGGAAATCCGCACGCAGCAGGATGAGATTCTGGAAGCGAAGGATGAAGTCGACGATCGTCGCCGTTTCATCGAAGCCGTTCTTTCCGGTGTAACGGCGGCCGTCATCGGCGTCGACGACCGTAGGATCAGCATCGTCAATCCCTCCGCCGAGGAGATGCTCGGCGTTGAGCAGCAGGGCCTTATCGGTAGAACATTGCAGGAGATCGCACCCGAGATCGACCACGTGCTGACCGAAGCGACAACACGATCCCGCGGGGATTTCCGCAAGGAAGTCAACCTGATGCGCAACGGCAAGGAACGGACATTGTCGGTTCAGGTCACGCGCGAAGAACAGCGCACGTCGAACGACTCCTATGTCATCACGCTCGATGATATTACCGATCTCGTGATTGCACAGCGTTCGACTGCCTGGGCGGATGTGGCGCGTCGCATCGCCCATGAGATCAAGAACCCGCTTACCCCTATCCAATTGTCGGCGGAGCGGCTGAAGCGCCGTTACGGCAAGCAGATCGATGAGAATGACCGGGCGGTCTTCGACCAGTGCACGGACACGATCGTCCGGCAGGTCGGCGATATCGGTCGCATGGTCGACGAGTTCTCCTCGTTTGCCCGCATGCCCAAGCCTTCGAAGGAAATCACCGATCTTCGTGGCATCCTGAAGGACTCGATCTTCCTGCGCGAAATGGGCACGACCCATGTCGATTTCATCCGCGAACTCGGCGACGAACCGCTCAACGGCCTGTTCGACGGTCGCATGCTCGGTCAGGCTTTCGGTAATCTCGTCAAGAATGCCGTCGAAGCGATCGAGATGGTGCCGGCCGACGAGGAGCGTGACGGGCGCAAGGTGATGGTGCGCTCCGGCTTTGACAAGGCACGCGATCTGTTCGTGGTGGATGTGATCGACAACGGCGTCGGACTGCCGACAGAGAACCGTCACCGGATACTCGAACCCTATATGACGATGCGCGAAAAGGGCACAGGGCTCGGCCTCGCCATCGTCAAGAAGATCATTGAAGAACATGGGGGGCAGCTCGAACTGCACGATGCCCCTGCCGATTTCGATCATGGCAAGGGCGCCATGATCAGGGTGCTTTTGCCGCATGTCGATGCGGTCGACGCGCCCGTGAAAGATAAAGACAAGGAAGTAGCTTATGGCGTCTGACATTCTGGTCGTCGATGACGAGGCGGATATCCGCGAGATCGTTTCGGGCATTCTCTCCGACGAGGGCCACGAGACACGGATGGCGTATGACAGCGACAGTGCTCTGGCGGCGATTTCCGATCGCGTGCCGCGGCTAGTTTTCCTCGACATCTGGATGCAGGGCTCGAAGCTCGATGGCCTGGCATTGCTGGACGAGATCAAGAGCCGTCATCCCGATCTGCCGGTGGTGATGATCTCCGGTCACGGCAATGTCGAAACGGCGGTTTCCGCAATCAAGCGCGGCGCCTTCGATTTCATCGAAAAGCCGTTCAAGGCCGATCGCCTGATCCTGATCGCCGAGCGGGCACTGGAAAACTCCAAGCTCAAGCGCGAGGTTTCCGAGCTGAAGAAGCGCACCGGTGACGCGGCCGAACTGGTCGGAACCTCGGTTGCCGTCTCCCAGCTTCGCCAGACGATCGAAAAGGTAGCTCCGACCAACAGCCGCATCATGATTCTCGGTCCTTCCGGCTCAGGCAAGGAACTCGTTGCCCGGATGATCCATCGCAAGTCGTCGCGCGCGACAGGTCCTTTCGTGGCGCTGAACGCTGCAACGATCACGCCCGACCGGATGGAGATCGCGCTTTTCGGCACCGAGGGGACGCCCGGCCAGCCGCGCAAGATTGGCGCGCTTGAAGAGGCGCATCGCGGCATTCTCTATCTAGACGAAATCGGTGAAATGCCGCGCGAGACGCAGAACAAGATCCTGCGCGTCCTCGTCGACCAGCAGTTCGAACGCGTCGGCGGTTCGAAGCGGGTGAAGGTCGATGTCCGTATCATTTCCTCTACCGCCTACAATCTGGAGAGCCTGATTTCCGAAGGTGCCTTCCGTGAAGATCTCTATCACCGTCTCGCAGTCGTGCCGGTCAAGGTTCCGGCACTGGCAGAGCGACGCGAAGATATTCCCTTCCTCGTCGACATGTTCATGAGGCAGGTTTCCGAACAGGCGGGTATCCGCCCGCGCAAGATTGGCGACGATGCCATGGCCGTCCTGCAGGCGCATGACTGGCCGGGGAATATCCGCCAGTTGCGCAACAATATCGAGCGGCTGATGATTCTTGCCCGCACGGATGGCCCGGATACGGCGATCTCCGCAGACATGTTGCCGACCGACCTCGGAGACATGCTGCCGAAGGTCTCGTCGAAGGGGGATGTGCACATCATGACGCTTCCGCTGCGAGAAGCCCGCGAGATGTTCGAGCGTGATTACCTGATCGCCCAGATCAACCGCTTCGGCGGCAATATTTCGCGCACCGCAGAGTTTGTCGGCATGGAGCGCTCCGCTCTGCATCGTAAGCTGAAATCGCTCGGCGTCTAATGCCTTTGTGTGATTGTCGGAGTCGCATCCGTGCGGCTCCGATTGGCGCCTGTCGCGGGCTTCATGCAAAGCCACCTAAATCTGCATTCCAATCGTTTCAATCGATGGAATAACATTGCTGTAGGGTATAGAGGCAGTGTCGCATCGAATATGCGCGACGCCTTTTTCGAGATTGCGGAAAAGACGCCGATTTGGTAACCAGACTTGTGGGGGAAGGGAAACACGGGGCGTTTCTCCATCATCTCTTATCACGTGAGATCATTATCCCGGCAGATTGCCGGCAAGAAAGAAAGAATCGGCGCCATGGCGGAACGTTCTCAGAACCTGCAGGATTTATTTCTCAATACAGTCCGAAAGCAGAAGATTTCCCTGACTATATTCCTCATCAACGGGGTCAAGCTCACGGGAGTCGTAACATCCTTCGACAATTTCTGCGTGCTTCTTCGTCGTGACGGGCACTCCCAGCTCGTGTATAAGCACGCGATCTCGACCATCATGCCGGGGCAGCCGATGCAGATGTTCGAGACCGAAGAAAACGCAGCCTAAGGATAGAGACAGATTTCTACCCGAGATACGTCTAACGAATCGCTCGTCCCGGAAGCCGAAAAGCACCGGGACGATATGCGCGCCGTGGTCGTCGTGCCGGTGCTTAAGCAGACGCGCGCCCGCGGCAGCCAGAGTGACACACCGATCGTCGCCGCGCCTAAGAGATCCAACGAAGCACGGCTGGAAGAGGCGACAGGGCTTGCCCGCGCCATCGATCTCGATGTCGTCGAGGGCCTGATCGTTTCTGTCAATCAGCCGCGTCCAGCGACCCTGATGGGATCCGGCAAGATCGATGAAATCAAGGCGCTTCTCGATGAGAAGGACGCCGGCCTCGTTATTGTCGATCATCCGCTGACGCCGGTGCAGCAGCGCAATCTCGAAAAAGAACTGAATGCCAAGGTCATCGACCGCACCGGCCTGATCCTCGAGATCTTCGGCCGTCGCGCTTCCACCAAGGAAGGCACGCTGCAGGTGGACCTGGCGCATCTGAATTACCAGAAGGGCCGTCTGGTTCGGTCCTGGACCCATCTTGAGCGCCAGCGTGGCGGTGGCGGGTTCATGGGCGGTCCGGGTGAAACCCAGATCGAAGCCGACCGTCGTCTGTTGCAGGACCGTATCGTCAAGCTCGAGCGCGAGCTGGAACAGGTCGTTCGTACCCGCCAGCTTCACCGCGCCAAGCGCCGCAAGGTGCCGCATCCGATCGTGGCGCTGGTCGGCTATACCAATGCTGGCAAGTCGACGCTGTTCAACCGCATTACCGGTGCCGGTGTTCTGGCCGAAGACATGCTGTTTGCGACGCTTGATCCGACATTGCGCCGGATGAAGCTGCCGCATGGCCGCACCGTCATCCTGTCCGATACCGTAGGTTTCATCTCCGACCTTCCGACCCATCTGGTCGCCGCCTTCCGGGCTACACTGGAAGAGGTGCTGGAAGCCGATCTCATCCTGCATGTGCGCGACATGTCCGATCCGGACAATGCCGCCCAGTCGCATGACGTCTTGCGCATTCTCGCCGATCTCGGCATCGATGAGAAGGAAAGCTCCGAGCGCATCATCGAAGTGTGGAACAAGATCGACCGGCTCGATCCGGAAACCCATGACGCGCTGTTTGAACGTGCCAAGGGCCGCGACAACATCATGGCGCTATCGGCAATCACGGGCGAGGGCCTCGACCCGCTGATGGACGAGATCGCCAAGCGGCTTTCGGGTGTTCTCACCGAAACCTCGATCACCATTCCCGCGGACAAGCTTTCGCTGGTCTCCTGGGTCTATGGCAATTCGATTGTTGATGGCCGCGAGGACAACGAAGACGGCTCGGTGACGATGGATGTCCGCATGTCGGAAGCGCAGGCCACGGAACTGGAGCGCCGGCTTGGAAATGGGCCGAAGCGCGATAAGGAAGACTGGGAGCGGTAACCTGTTTGCTGCCGTCATCCTCGGGCTCGGGTTGAACCCACGGAGAAGGACGCAAGCCGCTCTGGGATTTCTATCCCCTGATCTCTACGGATGAGTTTTGCCGGAAACGGTTCGTCGGCCTCGTTCCCTCGCCCCGCATGCGGGGAGAGGGTTAGGTTGAGGGCAGCTATGCTTGAGTTGTACCCGGCCCTTCGCTTTGGCTCAGGGCGTTCGTCACTGCAATCGATTCACTGGATCGATTGCTCGGGCTTGCGCCCGACCGTTCCTCACCCAACAAACGCCCGTTCGATCACGAACTCGCTCGGCTTATTGTTGGCGCCTTCGGTCAGGCCTGCCTTTTCGAGCAGTTCCTTGGTGTCCTTCAGCATTGCAGCCGAGCCGCAGATCATACCGCGGTCAACGGCCGGGTCGAGCGGGGGCACGCCGAGGTCGGAGAACATTTTGCCGTTCTCGATCAGGTCGGTGATGCGGCCCTGGAACGGGTAGTCTTCGCGGGTAACGGTCGAATAAAGCTTGAGCTTGTCGCCGACCAGTTCGGAGAGGAACTCGTGGTTCTTGATCTCTTCCATCAGGTCCTGGCCGTATTTCAGCTCGGAGACTTCGCGGCAGGTATGGGTGAGGATGACTTCCTCGAATTTCTCATAGGTTTCCGGGTCACGGATGAGGCTCGCAAAAGGAGCAATGCCTGTGCCGGTCGAGAACATGTAGAGACGCTTGCCGGGGGTGAGCGCATCGAGCACCAGCGTGCCGGTCGGCTTCTTGCGCATCAGTACGGTATCGCCCGGTTTGATCTTCTGCAGGTGCGAGGTCAGCGGGCCATCCGGCACCTTGATCGAGAAGAATTCCAGTTCCTCGTCCCAGGCCGGGCTTGCGATCGAATAGGCGCGATAGATCGGCTTTTCGCCGACCATCAGGCCGATCATGGCAAATTCACCCGAGCGGAAACGGAAGCCAGCCGGGCGCGTCATGCGGAAACGGAACAGCCTGTCGGTATAGTGCTGCACGTCCAGCACCGTCTCGGCATAAACGCCATCCGGGATTTTTATGGCAAATTCTTCGTTTTTTGCAGGAGCATTCATCGCGATCGGTCTTCCAGTCTCATCGTTCTGACAGCGAGATATACTATCAAGCTGCTCATTTGAAGGCATCCCCGCCCATTGTCGCGGAAAGCATAGAAAATATGCGTCCGAAAGTCACCTTTAGCCTTCCCGTTTCCGGGAGAGTGTCAGGCCGAGCGGCGACGCCAGCTGTAACCTTCTCCCGCTTCGGCGTGACGGGATGTCGGCTGGTAATGCACGGCGATGCCGGGCAGACGTCCTTCTGACAGACGCTTCAGTGCCGTGGCGTTGGTGACTGCAAAGCTGTCTATGCCACAACGCAGCATCAACGGCACCTGATCGATCAGCACATCGCCGACAGCACGCAATTCGTTCCTGTAGGACAGGCGATCGCGCAAGAGCGAGGCGTGGCTGAAAGCGCGGCCATCGTTGAAGGCCGGGAAATCCACCGCAACGATCTCGATGCGATAGAGATAGGGCTCCAGTTTGGTGACGTCATCGGCTGGCCTGATCACAACGCCGAGGCCGACATCATTGCTGGCCTCCGCTTTCTCGATAAACTGATCGAGTGGCAGAAGCGCTTTCTGCTCGCCTTCGGCCTTCACCTCGTCGGTTTCGATCACCCATGGATCGTTCTCGACGAAACCGGTCTCTCTCCAGATCTTCGTCATCACGCTGCCTCCGCCTTGGCTTCACCATAAAGCGCATCCTTGAACGGTTGCGGTCCGACACGGCGATAGGCATCGAGGAATTTTTCCTCCTTGCCCGTACGCAGGCCGAGATAGGTGTCGACGATGGTCTCTATCGCGTCCGTCACCTTGGAAGGCTCAAAACCGCGACCAATGATTTCGCCGATCGAGGTATGCTCGTCGCCGGAACCGCCAAGCGTGATCTGGTAGAGTTCGGCACCCTTCTTTTCCACACCCAGAAGGCCGATATGGCCGACATGGTGGTGGCCGCAGGCGTTGATGCAGCCGGAGATCTTGATCTTCAATTCGCCGATTTCGGCCTGACGCTCGGGCGCGCCGAAACGGGTGGAGATTTCCTGGGCTACCGGGATCGAACGAGCGTTCGCCAGGGCGCAGTAGTCCAGGCCGGGACAGGCAATGATATCGGTGATCAGGTTGGAGTTTGCCGTTTCCAGCCCATGCGCGGTCAGAGCGCGATAGAGCGGTTCCAGATCGGCCAGAGCCACATGCGGGAAGATGACATTCTGTTCGTGGCTGATGCGGATCTCGTCATTGGCGAATTCTTCCGCCAGATCGGCGATCACATCCATCTGCACGTCGGATGCGTCGCCCGGAATACCGCCGATCGGTTTCAGCGAAATCGTCACCATGCCGTAGTCGGGGTGCTTGTGCGGCTGAACGTTCTGGTTGACCCAACGGGCAAAGGCCTCGTCCTGCTTCTTCCAGCCGGCGAGTTGTGCCCAGCCTTCGCTGCGCTCGGGCAGAGCCGGCGGGGCGAAATAAGCTGCAATGGCCGCGACATCGGCTTCCGGCAGTTTCAGTTCTGTTTCCTGCAGATGGGCGAATTCCTCTTCCACCTGCCGGCTCAGTTCCTCGACGCCGGTCTCGTGCACGAGGATCTTGATGCGCGCTTTGTACTTGTTGTCGCGGCGGCCGTGCAGGTTGTAAACGCGCATGATCGCGGTGATATAGGAGAGCAAATCCTGCTCGGGCAGGAAGTCATTGATCTTCTTGGCAATCAGCGGCGTGCGGCCCTGTCCGCCACCGACATAGACGGCAAAACCGATCTCACCCTTGTCGTTTTTCTTTAGGTGCAGGCCGATGTCGTGGACCTGGATCGCGGCGCGGTCGCGCTCGGCTCCGGTCACGGCGATCTTGAATTTGCGCGGCAGGAAGGAGAATTCCGGATGGACCGAAGACCACTGGCGCAGGATTTCCGCATAGGGGCGGGGATCCGCCACTTCGTCCGCTGCCGCGCCGGCAAAATGGTCAGCCGTGACATTGCGAATGCAATTGCCCGATGTCTGCAGCGCATGCATTTCGACGCTTGCCAGTTCGGCCAGGATATCCGGCGTGTCCGACAGTTTCGGCCAGTTGTACTGGATGTTCTGACGGGTGGTGAAATGACCGTAACCGCGGTCATATTTGCGGGCGATATGCGCCAGCATGCGCATCTGCTTCGAGTTCAGCGTGCCATAGGGGATGGCCACGCGCAGCATATAGGCGTGAAGCTGGAGATAAACGCCGTTCATCAGGCGCAACGGCTTGAACGCATCCTCGGCGAGTTCGCCGGAAAGGCGGCGCTCGACCTGATCGCGAAACTGTTCCACGCGGCTCGAAACAAAGGCGTGGTCGAATTCATCGTAACGATACATGGGGGTCCCGGAACTCTTAAGTGTCAGACTGCGATGAAGGCCGCGTCGGCTTTGCCATAGCCGCTCGCATAATTCATGGTGGGGCCGGCTGCTCGGATACGCTCGCGAAGGCGGGTCGGCCAGAGCACGCCATTGGTCTCCTCGACATCGATCACGGCGACATCGACAACCTTGTTGTCGGCGAAATCGCGTTTGCCGATCGCTTCCAGAGAGGCCGCGGCTTCCGCGTGGCGGGCGACCAGTGCATCCTGCAGGTTTTCCGTCCAGTGACCTGCGGCATCCAGCCAGACGGCGATGCCATCGGAAAGGCGGTTGGCGGTCAGAACCTTGTCGGTCATTGCTGCATTCCTTTTTCCTGGCCTTGTTCTTGGCCCGCATATTGCTGAGCGCGGGCGGGTTTTCTGAAGGCGGAGAGCGGTTCGGATTTGTCGAAATTCGCGCCGGCGACGGCTTCGCCGATGATCACCATGACCGGTCCGTCGAGGTCGTCACGAGCTTCCAGCGACGGCAATTCACTCAAGACGCCATGAAAGAGCTTGCGGTCGGTGCGGCTGGCATTCTCGATCACGGCAACGGTCGTGTCACGGCTCAAGCCTGCATCCATCAGGCGTTCAGAGACAGAGGCTGCGACCGTACGGCCCATATAGACGGCGATCGTGGCGCCGGAGATAGCAAGGCTGGCCCAGTCCGGCAGCACATCGCCGGTCAGGTCATGGCCGGTGGTGAAGATAAGCGAGGAGGCGACGCCACGTAAGGTCAACGGCAGGTCGAAATCGGCGGCTGCGGCGAAAGCCGAAGTGATGCCGGGCACGATTTCATAAGCGATTCCGGCTTCCCGAAGGGCGGCCATTTCCTCGCCGGCGCGGCCGTAAACCAGCGGGTCACCGGATTTCAGCCGCACGACGCGCTTGCCCTGGCGACCGAGATCGACCAGCAGGCGGTTGATCTCGTCCTGGCTCTTGGAATGACAGTTCTTGCGCTTGCCGACCGAAAGGCGCTCGGCATCGCGACGGCCCATGTCGACGATCGCCTGTGGTACTAGCGCGTCATAAACGATCGCATCCGCTTCCATCAGCACACGCTGCGCCCTGAGCGTCAGCAGGTCTTCCGCGCCGGGGCCGGCACCGACCAGCCAGATCTTGCCCTCTGCCTGTCCCGAGGTGGACAGAAGAGTATTGGCAGCGCGACGGGCGGAGGCATGGTCGTTTGCTTCGATCGCATCTGCGACATCGCCGGAAAAGAACCGGCGCCAGAAGATGCGGCGGGAGACGCCGCGCGGCACCAGGCGCTCTGCGGCATCGCGGTAATCGGCGGCGAGATTTGCAAGTCGGCCAAGCGACGGCGACAGCATCTGGTCGATGCGCGCACGGATCATCTGCGCCAGAACCGGGCCGGCACCCTCGGTGCCGATGGCGATGGCAACAGGTGCGCGGTTGACGAGCGCCGGCGTGAAGAAGTCGCAATAGTCTGGCTGGTCCACGGCATTGGCCGGGATCTTTTCTGCGCGGGCCGCGACGACGATTGCCTGATCCTGCTCTGCCTTGCCGGTTGCAGCGAAAACCAGTACGGCACCCTTTACCTGATCGACGGAGAATTCGGCACGGATGACCTTGATACCCTGCGCATCGAGCCAGGCGGCATAATCCGCTTCCGGCTTGTCGGCATAGGCGACGATCCCGGCATCGGTATTTAGGAGCAGGCGGGCTTTGGCATAGGCTTCGTCGCCGTTGCCGAAGACCGCCACGGTCTTTCCATGCACACGGAAAAAGGCCGGGAAGACTGACAGGCGTTGATGGCTGGCTGACATGCGGTTATCCTGAAACATATGACAGGAATATCCACAATCGAACGCAGGTTTTGAAGAAATGGATATGCGAAGTGGATTGGCCGCGGGTATTTCTGTTTCTCAATCAACCTGTTCTTGAGCAAAAGCCACCGCAGAGGATATTTCTCCAGTATTTCTGTAGATTACTAGGTTTTTACCTCGATCGGTCCGGTCCGCGTTATAAATTGCCTAGACATACCAGCCATAAAGAGCCTCCATGACCATTGCCGCCACACTCGCCCCCCGGCTTCTCGACGTCATCGAACGCGACATCCTGCCGCTTACCGAAGCGGGGGTTACTGCCGGCAACAAGGTGTTCGGGGCAGCGATCCTGAAGAAGTCCGATCTGTCGCTGGTGATCGCCGAGACCAATAACGAGCTCGAAAATCCGCTCTGGCACGGTGAGGTGCATACGCTGAAACGATTTTATGAAAAAACTTCAGGACTTTCCACCAAGGATTTGATTTTCCTGTCTACTCACGAACCGTGTACGATGTGTATGTCGGCAATCACCTGGGCCGGTTTTGACAACTTCTATTCCTTCTTCAGCCATGAGGATTCGCGCGATGCATTCGCCATTCCGCATGATCTGAAGATCCTGAAAGAGGTGTTCGGGCTGGAGCCCGGCGGTTATCGCCGGTCGAATGCATTCTGGAACTCATATTTCATTGCCGATCTGGTGGAGACCGAGCAAGGCCCGCTGCGACAGCAGTTGCGAGATCAGACTGCGCGGATCAAACAGACCTATCAGCGCCTTTCGGACAGCTACCAGTCCGGCAAGGGCGAAAACGACATTCCGCTCAACTGAGCGCCCAAGGACATTTCACGATGGAAGCTTCAAAGGATATTTCGCGCCTGATCGAGATCATGGCGGCGCTGCGTACGCCCGTCACCGGCTGCCCCTGGGATCTGGAGCAGGATTTCGCGTCGATCAAGCCCTATACGATCGAGGAGGCCTATGAGGTCGCCGATGCGATCGAGCGCAACGACATGGACGATCTCTGCGAAGAGCTTGGCGACCTGCTGCTGCAGGTGGTCTTTCACGCCCGAATGGCGGAAGAGGCGGGAGATTTTGCCTTCGGCGACGTGGTCGAAGCCGTGACCCGAAAGATGATCCGCCGACACCCGCATGTGTTTGCCCGTTCCGATGCCGATACGCCCGGTGCGGTGAAAATCCAGTGGGACGAGATCAAGCAGGAGGAGAAACGTGAGCGGGCCGAACGGCGCGCCGCCCGCGGCATCACCGAGGATTTCAAGGCCGGTTTTCTCGGGTCGGTGCATCGCAGCCAGCCGGCGCTGACCGAAGCGCTGAAACTGCAGGAGCGCGCTGCAAAGGTAGGCTTCGACTGGGCGCAGCCGGAACCGATCCTCGACAAGATCGAGGAGGAGGTGCGGGAGTTACGTGAGGCCCTGCAGGCAGGTCATCCGGAGAAAGTGAGTGATGAGCTTGGCGACCTGATCTTCGCGATGGTCAATATCGGCCGTCATGTGAACGCCGATCCAGAAAATTCGCTGCGCGGCACGAATACGAAATTTCGGCGTCGGTTCAATTATATAGAGACGGAACTTTCCAAGGCAGGTGAAAGCCTGGACGCGGCGACGCTGGAGCGGATGGAAGACCTTTGGCAGGCAGCTAAAGCCATAGAACGTCAGCTGGATTGAGCCTGTGACAGCCGCCATCAGGAACATGCCATGAAGCTCGACGGGTTCGAAGTCGCAATCGCCGGTGCCGGTATCGGCGGGTTGTCGCTTGCGACGATGCTGGCGCGGCGAGGGGCGCGGGTCTTGGTCTACGACCAGATGGGGGCGCCCCAACCGATCGGCTCGGGCTTTGTGCTCCAGCCGACAGGTTTGGCAATTCTAAAGGCGATGGGGCTTTTGGATGCGATCGCAGCTCGCGGCCAGGTCATTACCCGCATGCATGGAGCATTGGCCGGCCGATCGTCCGGGCCGGGCAAGACGGTGCTGGAGATCAGTTATCCGGGGGATGGGCATGGCATTGCGGTCCAACGGGTGGCCTTGTTCGATCTCCTGCTATCGGCGGCAATCGCTGCAGGTGTGCGGTTCGAAACGAATGCGAGAACAACCAACGTCATTGAAGGCAGCAGACCGGCCCTGACGCTCGATGGCGGCCGTGCAACGCCGTCGGCCGATCTTGTTGTCGATGCCATGGGGGCCAGTTCGCCGATCGGCCACGATCCGGCGAGGGAGCTGAAATATGGTGCGCTCTGGGCGACGGTGCCATGGCCGGAAGGCGGACCTTTCCATCCCCACGAGCTGGAGCAGCGTTACGAACGGGCGAGCCATATGGCCGGTGTCCTGCCGGTCGGGACGGCGAAGGACGGAGCGGCGTCGATGGCGACCTTCTTCTGGAGCCTGCGTAACCGTGACATCGATGCGTGGCGTAATGCCGGTCGGGAAGCGTGGCTGGAACAGGTAAACGCGCTCTGGCCGGAAGCCCTGCCGCTTGCCGAGGTCGCCGAGCCGGTGCATGCCCGCTATCATCATCACACACGAAAGCCGGTGGCCGGGCGCGGTGTCATCCGCATCGGTGATGCATGGCATGCTACAAGCCCGCAGCTGGGGCAGGGCGCCAATATGGCGATGATCGATGCCGCTTCACTGGCTTCTGCGCTTTCCCGCGCACCCTCGATAGACGAAGCCTTCGCACGGCATCTGCACCAGCGCGGACAGCATGTCTGGCTCTACCAGACGCTTAGCCTCGTGCTGACGCCGTTCTATCAGTCCGACAGCCGCATCCTGCCAGCCATGCGCGATATCGCCATCGGTCCGACGACGCGGATGCCGCTGGTGCGGCAGCTCGTCAGCCGGTTGGTCACAGGCGATTTCCTCAGCCCGATAAAGCGTATCGGGCTGAATGATCTCTAGGTCGGTGGCTTAGGCGGGCCGAAGCGTGATGACCGTCAGCTCCGAGGGCACACCTAGCCGCAGGGCAAAGCCGATCCACAAAGCCGTGCCGTTATTGACGTAAAGCTGCATGTCGCCGACATCGTAACGGCCCGAGACGAAACCGTTGTTGAAGCGCGCGACCAGCCGGTCCATGCCGAGGATCATGCCGCCATGCGTATGGCCGGAAAGCTGCAGGTCGGCACCGGCCTCTGCTGCAAGGCGCGCGTTGCGCGGCTGATGGTCGAGGAGAATGACCGGCGCTTCCGGCGGCGCACCGGCCAAAGCCTTTGCGACATCCGGGCCTTCGAGGCCGAAGCGGGTGGCGTTGACATCGTTGACGCCGGCAAGCGTCAGCTTCGCATCGCCGCGCGACAACAGAACATGGCCGTTGGAGATGGTCTCCAGGCCGAGCTCCTGATATTTCGCCATCCAGCCGTCATGGCCGAAGTAATATTCGTGATTGCCCGGGATGGTATAGACGCCATCGGTGGCTCTCAGCTTTGCCAAGGGTGCAACGTCAGCCGTGCGGGCCTGCAGATCGCCGTCGATCAGGTCGCCGGTGATGACGATCAGATCGGCGTTCTGGGCATTGGCCCTTGCGACAGTCTCTTCGACCCAGGGTGCCTGGAACAGGCGGCTGATATGCAGGTCGGTGAGCTGGATCATCCGGTAGCCATCGAATTCCGCAGGCAGATTGTGGATCCTGATCTCGACTTCCTTGACTGGGGGAACGCGGATCGCCTGGGAGACGGCAAAGGCTGCCAGCGACATGGTGAGGATGCCGACGCCGTAACGCAGCCGGGGTGCGATCGAGATGCGCCGGCGTTTCAGCGCCGCGACCACCAGGGCAACGATATCGATTGCGAGCTGGCAGACGGCAGTCAGCAGTATGAAGCCTGACAGCCAGTTCGCCAAGATCATCGCCACCCGCGGCACTTCCGGCGAGAACATCGTACCGAAGACAAGAAGGCTGATCAGGCTATGCTGGAACACCACCATCAGGATGACGGCTAAAAAACCCTTCAGCCAGTTGGGCCAGGGGAGCGGATAAATGAAACGGGCAACGACATAGAGGCAAAGGAGGGCTTTGAAGAGATGAAACAAGGCGGGATGCTCTGG
The DNA here is from genome assembly GCF_014201355.1 of Aliirhizobium wenxiniae. Classification (GTDB taxonomy): domain Bacteria; phylum Pseudomonadota; class Alphaproteobacteria; order Rhizobiales; family Rhizobiaceae; genus Neorhizobium; species Neorhizobium wenxiniae. The sequence goes on along the minus strand of NZ_JACHEG010000001.1, from coordinate 544,626 downwards.
GGCTTGGGATAAGGAACCCTGTCTTCTTCGAGTTTCCTGTCCAACTCAACCGCCCACGCCAACCGGCTGACGCGATTTTGATCGCGTGGGGATCAGGTTGAAACTTCCGGCAGTGATCAATCCCGCTTGATCGTCAGCAGCAGATCCCACATGTCCGCACCGGTTTCGAAGACGGCAGCGTTGGCGGCAAAGCCCTGTTCGGCCGTCATCACGTCGATCATTTCGCCCGCCGTATCGACGTCGTAGCCGGGCGTGGAAGCATTGGCGATATTGTTCGCAGCCGTATTGAGGCGCTGGGATTGCGTCTGCATGCCGGCGACCGAAATGCTCATTGCTGCAGAAATTGTCATGGCCTTGCCTTCATCATCGTTCGCCATCGTTATGAAGGACAGGCGCGAATGAAGGGTGAAGGGACAGGGTTAAGTCCCGGCGTCGTTTGTTCGACCTCCTGTGTCGATCCGGGACATCCTTCTCATGGCGCACTTGTTTCCGATGAGGCGAGGTCCCCATAATGGCCGCATTCCTGGCCAAAACATCCAGCTCATGCCGATCCGTTCGCCCACATGGTGCGATCGGAAATCGGGAGAAGTGTCAGATTTAGGGATTGCCCTAAAAACGCACGGGACTATGTCGGTATTGCACTGCAATATTTCCGATGCCGGCTGAAGGAGCTGTTCATGGCGGGTAAAGCAGCAATTCCGAGAATCATCGGAATAGATCTGACCCGGTCGGTCGCCATCTTTTTCGCCATGCTCAGCCATGTCTGGGTCGTCACCAACATGGACACATTCTGGAGCGGTCCTTCGGCGGATTTTCTGCGCGCGCTGATGGCGCTCGCCACCCCCACATTCATCCTGTTGTTCGGCACGATGCTCGAGATCGTCTATCGGCCAAGATTCGTTGCCGGTGAGCAGGAACGGGTCGCCGTGCGGCTGTTTTCCCGCGCGATACAGTGCTGGCTTCTCTATTGCGTCTCGGTCTTCGTTCTTTACCTGTTTGCCGACGGCTATTCGCTGAAATTTTCGCTGGCGACAATGATGCTCATCGGTGTCACGCCCTTCACCGATATCCTCAAATTCTATGCTGTCGTGCTTTTCCTGGCGCCCTTCCTGCTGTGGCTGCGCTGCAGGATCGGCTTGCTGCCGCTCGTGGTTCTGGCGCTGATCGTCCATGCCGCCCATCCGGTCATTCGCGGGCTTCCTAGCCCGCTCGATTTCAATCTGAGCATGTATGCAGAACGGGTCGTGACATTCCTCTTCGGTGTCGGTGATGCCAGACTCGGCGGTCCGTCGATCCTGCATGGAACAAGCCTGATCATCGCGGGCATGGCATTCGGTCGGCTGATTGCGGGAGATCGAGCTCGTCAGTCCCAGAAGCCGGCAATCGGCGTCGTCACAAGGGCGTCCTACCTTCTGGGTGGCTCGGCTGTGGTGATCGCTCTCGGTATTCTTTTCTACGACGAGAAGTCCCTGGCGGAACTCGGCGACATGTCGCTGCGGATGGATAGCGATCCGCTCTATTTCGCCGCCGGCCTATGCGGTGCGATTGCCATGACGAGCCTTGCAGTGCTTCTCACCCAGCGCCTCTCACCGGAGGTGAAGCAGCGGCTGGAAAAGCCGGTGTTTTTCGGACGCACCAGTCTCTTCACCTTCGCTTTCGGCAACATGATCCTCTACGCCTGGCCTGGTGAGCCGGATACTCTGCAATCTGCCGTATTCCAGGTAGTTCTGATCAGTATCGCGATCACGCTGCTCAGCTACCTGTTCGATATGGAAGTGCGCCGGGGCGGCACGCTGGCGGCGGTCGTCAAATCGATGCAGGCCAGGATCACGTCACTGGTGAACATGCTGGTGGGTTGGAGAACGCCGCGCGTGAGGCAGGCCTGACGACTATTGCTTCAGGCGGCCTTCAATTTCCGCAGAAGGGTTTCCAGTTCCTCTGACTCGGGAAGCGGCGTCGAAAGACCGGATTTCAAGTTGTTGCGGTCGCCGAGTTCGAACTGATACCAATTCATCAGCCCCGATGCGATAGCCTGGGCCTCCTCGCTTTCAGGCGATACATCGTTCTCCTCGCACCAGGCTTCCAGAAACCGCTGCAAAAGCTCGAGATCATCCGATCCGAGTACGATGTTAGACGAAACCCTATCCTGTAACATTTCTGTCCTCACAACCATGCTGGAGCTTCCGAAGAGCTTTCTGTCGCTGCGGGTTCGGAAGCAGGAGAGTGCCTTTAGGACATGGCACCCATCGAACACATCTGATCATCCTCGATGCATCCGGCCTTGTGCCTATAATGCGCAACGGCGCAAATGGTTCATTTTGATACAGAAAAGGCGGCCAGAGGCCGCCTTTTCCAATTGTTTTGTACCTGTCCGATTACTCGGCAGCTTCCGCGTAATCCTCCAGCGGAGGGCAGGAGCACACGAGGTTGCGGTCGCCATACACGTTGTCGATACGGTTGACCGACGACCAGTATTTGTCGACGCGGAACGAGCCGGGCGGGAAGCAGGCCTGTTCGCGGCTGTAGGGACGATCCCACTCGCCGACGAGATCCTCGACGGTGTGCGGAGCGTTCTTCAGCGGGTTGTTGAGCTTGTCCGCGCGGCCTTCCTCGATGTCGCGGGCTTCCTCGCGGATTGCCAGCATCGCTTCGCAGAAGCGGTCGAGTTCGGCCTTGGTTTCCGACTCCGTCGGCTCGATCATCAGCGTGCCGGCAACCGGCCAGCTCATGGTCGGAGCGTGGAAACCGCAATCGATCAGGCGCTTAGCCACGTCGTCCACCGTCACGCCTGCAGAGGCGTTGAGCGGACGGGTGTCGATGATGCATTCATGCGCCACGCGGCCGGTTTCCGACTTGTAGAGCACGTCGTAAGCACCCTTGAGGCGGGCCGCGATATAGTTGGCGTTGAGGATCGCCACCTTGGTTGCCTGCATCAGGCCTTCGCCGCCCATCATCAGGCAGTAGGACCAGGAGATCGGCAGGATCGACGGCGAACCGAACGGAGCAGCCGAGACCGCACCTTCACGACCGTCGCTTGCGACATGACCCGGCAGGTAAGGAGCAAGATGCGCCTTGACGCCGATCGGGCCCATGCCGGGACCGCCGCCGCCATGCGGAATGCAGAAGGTCTTGTGCAGGTTCAAGTGCGAAACGTCGGAGCCGATGTCGCCGGGGCGGGCGAGGCCGACCATGGCGTTCATGTTGGCACCGTCGAGATAGACCTGACCACCATGCTTGTGGGTGATGTCGCAGATTTCCTTGACCGTTTCCTCGAACACGCCATGCGTGGACGGGTAGGTGATCATGCAGCAGGAAAGGTTTGCGGCATGTTCTTCGGCCTTGGCGCGGAAATCGTCGATATCGATATCGCCGTTGTCGCGAACCTTGACGACCACAACCTTCATGCCGACCATCTGTGCAGAAGCCGGATTGGTGCCATGGGCGGAGGTCGGGATCAGGCAGACGTTGCGATGCGTGTCGCCATTGGCAATGTGGTAATTGCGGATGGTCAGAAGACCCGCATATTCACCCTGCGCGCCCGAGTTGGGCTGCATGGAGAAGGCGTCGTAACCGGTAACCTGGCAGAGCTTTTCCGACAGGTCGTCGATCATTTCCTTGTAGCCGAGCGCCTGGTCGACAGGAACGAACGGATGGATATCCGAAAATTCCGGCCAGGTGATCGGCAGCATTTCCGCTGTCGCATTGAGTTTCATCGTGCAGGAGCCGAGCGGGATCATCGCACGGTCGAGCGCGAGGTCACGGTCCGATAGGCGGCGGATGTAGCGGGTCATCTCGCTTTCGGCGCGGTTCATATGGAAGATCGGATGGGTCATGTAATCCGATTTTCTCAGCAGCGCGTTCGGCAGGCGGTATTCTACTTCGAAATCCGAAACCTTGAAATTGCCGCCGAATGCGCGCCAGACGGCTTCCAGCGTCACCGGGCGGGTGCGCTCATCGAGCGACATGCCGATCTTGGTCTCGCCGACCTTGCGCAGGTTGACGCCTTCGGCAACGGCTGCGCGCAGGATAAGACCCTGCATGTGGCCGACTTCGACGGTGATCGTGTCGAAGAAAGTCTCCGGCTCGATTTTGTAGCCGAGCTTTTCCAGGCCCTTGGCCATCAGCACGGCCTTCTTGTGGACCTGCTGGGCGATCGCCTTCAGGCCCTGCGGACCGTGGAAGACGCCGTACATCGAGGCCATGACGGCGAGCAGAACCTGCGCGGTGCAGATGTTCGACGTCGCCTTTTCGCGGCGGATATGCTGTTCGCGGGTCTGCAGCGATAGGCGATAGGCACGATTGCCGCGCGCGTCGACCGAAACGCCGACAAGACGGCCGGGCATGGCGCGCTTGTGGGCATCCTTGACGGCCATGTAAGCGGCGTGCGGGCCACCGTAGCCGACCGGAACGCCGAAGCGCTGCGAGGAGCCGATGGCGATATCAGCACCCATCTCACCCGGAGACTTCAAAAGCGTCAGCGCCAGAAGATCGGCGGCAACGGCAGCAAGCGCGCCGGTCTGGTGCAGGCGGGAGATCAGGCCGGTGAAGTCACGCACTTCGCCGTGGGTGCCCGGATACTGGAAGATCGCGCCAAACACGTCGACCGGGTCGAGATCGGTCATCGGGTCTCCGATGATGACGGTCCAGCCGAGCGGTGCGGCACGGGTTTCGATCAGGGCGATGGTCTGCGGGTGGCAGGCCTTGTCGACGAAGAAGGCGGTTGCCTTGGTCTTCGCCTGGCGCTGGCAGAGCGCCATGGCTTCGGCGGCAGCCGTCGCTTCGTCGAGAAGCGAAGCATTGGCGACGTCGAGACCGGTCAGGTCGGCAATCATCGTCTGGAAGTTCAAAAGCGCTTCGAGACGGCCCTGGCTGATTTCCGGCTGGTAAGGCGTATAGGCCGTGTACCAGGCCGGGTTTTCCAGAATGTTGCGCTGGATGACCGGCGGGGTGACGGTGCCGTAATAGCCCTGGCCGATCAGCGAGGTCAGGACCTGGTTCTTGTTGGCCGTCTCACGCAGCTTGTCGAGCGCTTCGCGTTCGGAAAGTGCTGCACCCCAGGCAAGCGGAGCCTGCTGGCGGATCGAGGAAGGCACGGTGGCGTCGATCAGTGCGTCGAGCGACTTGTAACCGATGACCTTCAGCATTTCGGTCATCTCAGTCGGCGAGGGGCCGATATGACGCCGATTGGCGAAGTCATACGGATTGTAGTCGGTGAAATGGAAATCGGTGTTTTCGGTCATCCGATCAGGTCCTTGTAGGCGGCTTCGTCCATCAGGCCTTCGACGTCGGAAACGTTCTTCAGCTTCAGCTTGAAGAACCATGCGGCGCCCTGCGGGTCGGAATTGACCAGCGATGGGTCGTCGACGATCGCCTGGTTGACTTCGGTGACTTCGCCATCGAGCGGAGAATAGACGTCAGAAGCGGCCTTGACGCTTTCGACGGTAGCGGCATTGCCGTCCTTGGTCAGTTCGGCGCCGACTTCCGGAAGTTCGACGAAAACGAGATCGCCGAGCTGGTCGGCGGCGTGCTGGGTGATGCCGACGGTCGCAACATCGCCCTCAAGCTTCAGCCATTCGTGTTCAGCGGTGAATTTCAACATTTTAGTTCTCTCCGGAGGATTTCTTAGCGTTTATAGGTGGGGGTGATGAAGGGAAGGGCGGTGACGGTCATGGGCAAATATTTGCCGCGGACTTCCGCATAGACTTGAGTGCCGGCATCGGTGTGGCTGACCGGCAGGTAACCCATGGCGACCGGGCCTTCGACGCTCGGGCCGAATGTGCCGGATGTGACTTCGCCGAGCTCGGTCTTGCCTTCCGCATCGGCGTAGAGTTTTGCATGCGAGCGAACCGGTGCCTTGCCTTCGGGCTTCAGGCCAACGCGGCGGCGGGTCGTGCCATTGGCCAGTTCGCCGAGGATGCGTTCTGCGCCCGGAAAACCGCCTTCGCGGTCGCCGCCGGCCTTGCGGGCCTTCTGCAGCGCCCATTCGAGCGAGGCTTCGATCGGCGAAGTGGTGGTGTCGATGTCGTTTCCGTAGAGACACAGGCCAGCTTCGAGACGAAGACTGTCGCGCGCGCCGAGGCCGATCGCTTCGCAGTCCGGGTGTTCCAGCAGAGCCTTGGCGACTTCGACGGCATGGGCTTCCGGTACGGAGATCTCAAAGCCGTCTTCGCCGGAATAACCGGAGCGGGAGATGATGCAGGGCACGTCGTGAAGCGGCACTTCGCGCACGTCCATGAACTTCATGCCGGAAACGCCGGCCCAGAGTTCGGCCAGAACCGCCTGCGCTCGGGGACCCTGAAGGGCGATCAGTGCGCGGTCTTCCAGAAGCGTGACGTCACAATCGGCTAGGTTTGCCTTCATATGGGCAACGTCCTGGTCCTTGCAGGCGGCGTTGACGACAACAAGAAGATGGTCACCGCGATTGGTAATCATCAGGTCGTCGAGGATGCCGCCGTTTGCATCTGTGAAGAAGCCGTAACGCTGGCGACCTTCCTTGAGGCCCAGAATGTCGACCGGGACGAGTTTTTCGAGCGCCAGCGCCGCGTCGGCATACTCGCCGGATTTCGCCTTCACGATCACCTGGCCCATATGAGACACGTCGAACAGACCGGCCTCCGCGCGGGTATGAAGGTGTTCCTTCATCACGCCGAGCGGATATTGCACCGGCATGTCATAACCGGCGAACGGCACCATTTTTGCGCCGAGCGAGATGTGCAATGCGTGGAGCGGAGTAGTGCGAAGAGCTGCTTGATCGTCCAAAAGACGCCTCCAGGTTTGGGCACGCCTGAAAACAGGTCGCACGCCGGCTCAGATTAGGACACGGGTTTGCCCCAAAGGGTTTCCCTTGTCGGTTTCGAGCCCCCTCTGTCCCTTTCGCCTGAGATTGTTATCCCTTCGGCGAGCCTCCGAAAATCGGCTGCTACTCTCCAGAGTTCCTGCAGTCTACCCGTGGTCCTTTTGCCTGAGAGTTTCCGGGGCGGTTGCTCCTTCGGCACCGCACTGAAGCGGCTTCTCCCTACGGGTCGCGCTCATTATCGTTGCGGCATACCTTTTGGCAAGGGCCGCATGTCGAAACCAGCACGATTTCTGTCGCATGATCTGTATGGATTGATCTGGTTCAATGACAGCCTGCTCCGGCGGAGACCCGCACCGGGTTCGCTGTTCAGCGATCTTGTCTGTCTGAAGGAGGCATTGGAATGTCGAAGCGGGAGTTCAGCGCGCGTACAGCAGACTAGCCGTTCAGTTCAAAATACTCAGTCCTCGAGGTCGCGATAAGCCGCCTCGACCTGCTGCAGGGAATATTGCTGCTGCGGCTGTTTGCCGGTGGTTAGGACGTCGATGCCGACTTTTATCGCGGGGATCATGTTATCAATGGCTTCCGGATCGCTGACATTCTCCAGAGCCTTGGCGTTCCGATCAGCGTCAGCCTTGACATCGGCCACCTGGTCCTTCACGGAAACGCGGCGTGGCGTGCGGAGCGCTTCGATATTCAAAGCCGCCGTATTTGCAGAAATGGTTACGATCTGGGTCATTTGCCTCACCTTCGATCTTCCACCCTTACGGGAGTGGGTGTTCTTCGATGCTTAAGCCGAACCACTGCTTTTTAACGATGTGGGCTTTTAGTCACGCAGTCAAGGGTTGAAGTCATGACGAATATTCTATTGGCCGCATTGGGCGGGGCAATCGGTTCAGTTCTTCGTTATCTGGTCGGCGTCTTTTCTGTCCGCTGGTTCGGGCCGAGCTTTCCCTGGGGAACACTTGCCGTAAACGTCGTCGGATCGTTCATCATCGGTCTGTCGGTGGAAATGATCGCGCGCCGTTTCAATGCCTCGATGGAGCTGCGGGTGTTCATCGTCACCGGAATTATCGGCGGCTTTACCACCTGGTCGTCCTTTTCTCTCGATACGATGGTCCTTTTCGAGCGCGGCGCGATCACTGCTGCCGCCGCTTATGTGATCGGCAGCCTCGTGGTTTCGTTCGCCGCCGTCTTTGCCGGGCTGGCGCTCGGGCGGGCAATGCTCTAAAGAGCGGCCCTCAAGAAGATATAAGAAAGAGCGTTGATGGCAGGCATCGAGCATATCCGCGTCGAGGCGGACGAGGCAGGCATGCGCCTCGACCGTTGGTTCAAGATTCACTATCCGGGTCTGGGTTTCGGCCCGTTGCAGAAATTGCTGCGCTCCGGTCAGGTGCGCGTCGATGGTGGTCGCGTCAAGACCGACACACGCGTCGAGCCCGGCCAGACGGTCCGTGTGCCGCCCATGGATACTGATTCCAAGAAGGGCCCTATCGCCTCCAAGGATCTGAAGCATGCCGGCGATTACGAGCTGCTGCAGCGCATGGTCCTGCATGAGGACGACAAGGTGATCGTCTTGAACAAGCCGGCCGGCCTTGCCGTGCAGGGCGGTTCGGGCGTGACGCGCCATATCGACCAGATGCTTGAATCCTGGATCAGCCCCAAGGGCGAGAAGCCGCGTCTGGTCCATCGTCTCGACCGCGACACGTCCGGCGTTCTGGTGATCGCGCGCACCCGCGGTGCCGCCCAGAAGCTGACTGCAGCATTTCGCGAGCGTGATACCAAGAAGACCTATTGGTCGCTGGTGAAGGGCGTGCCGCGCAAACGCGAGGACAAGCTGTCGTCCTGGCTGGTCAAGATCCAGACACCGGATGGTGACAAGATGCGGATCGCCAAGCATGGCGAGGAGGGGGCTGATCACGCCATCTCCTATTACCGCGTGCTTGAAACCGCGGCGCAGTCGCTGGCATGGCTGGAGATGGAGCCCTATACAGGCCGTACCCACCAGTTGCGCGTCCACGCGCTTTCCATGGGCCATCCGATCATCGGCGATCCGAAATATTACGACGACGATGTCAACTGGCCTTTCCCGGGTGGCATCCAGAAGAAACTGCATCTGCACGCACGCCATATCGACATTCCACATCCGAATGGCGGTCGCCTGAAGGTTACCGCGCCGCTGCCGCCGCATATGGTCCAGAGCTGGAACCTGCTCGGCTTCGACATGGAAAATGGCGCAAGGGATGATGACGAATGAAACTGGTTCTGTTTGATTGCGACGGCACGCTGATCGATAGCGCGGGCCTGATCCATGAAACCATGCGTCGTACGTTCCTGCATTTCGGCAAGCCCGAGCCATCTTTCGAGGATACGAAATCGATCATCGGGCTGACGCTCGATATCGCGATTGCGCGAATGCAGGGCAAGGAACATGCGGATCAGGAGGACATCGACATGATGGCCTATTACAGGTCGCTGTTTTCCGTCGTTCGCAGCGATATGGATTACCGCGAGCCGCTGTTTCCCGGCATTCTCGAGCTGATGAATACGCTTCAGGGTCGTGACGAAATCATTCTCGGTGCCGTCACCGGCAAATCTCGCCGGGGGCTGGATTCCGTCAGGGAGACGCACGGCTTCAAGTTCGTCGCATCGCGCACGGCCGACGATTGCCCGTCCAAACCGCATCCGGCGATGGTGACGGAATGCTGTGACGAGACCGGGATGCAGCCGGCCGACACGCTTGTGATCGGCGATGCCATTTACGATATGCAAATGGCAAAGGCTGCCGGTGCGACCGCGATCGGTGTCTCCTGGGGATACGCTTCCGTCACGGAACTCAAGGAGGCCGGTGCCGACGTGATCGTCAGCCATCCGAGCGAGATATTGGCCCATATCGGCTGAGGAATTATCACATGCGCGAACTTTTCCCCGATCCTTCAGAAGCGATGAGCCATCCTGACCCGACACGGCGGGCGCAGATCCAGATGCAGAAGCCGCTGCCAAAGCGTTTCTACACCGAGGTCTTGATCGTCGAAAGCGAGGGCGGGCATGCCGTGCATCTCGACGGTCGCCCGGTGAAGACGCCGGCCAAGGCCGCACTCGCCGTGCCGACGTCGCAGCTTGCGGAATTGCTGCGTGACGAATGGGCGAACCAGGTGGAGGTCATCGATCCGCGCACCATGCCGGTGACGCGCCTGATCAATACCGCCATCGACGGTGTTGCCGTGGAGGCTCAGGCCGTGTTCGAGGACATTCTTCGCTTCTCGTCCAGCGACATGCTCTGCTACCGGGCAGAAAGCCCGGAAAACCTGGTTCTTCGCCAGCGGCAACAATGGGATCCGATCCTCGACTGGGCGGCAAACCAGTACGGCGCGCGTTTCGAACTGATCGAAGGCGTGATGCCGAAGGAGCAGCCACGCGATGCGACAGCGGCATTTTCCTCGGCTTTGAGGAAGTACGATACGCCGATCGAACTTGCGGTTCTCCATACGGTGACAACTTTGACCGGCTCCGCCATCCTGGCGCTCGCCTTTGCCGAGAGCTACCTTGCGGCGGAGGATATCTGGCAGCTTGCCCATCTCGAAGAGGACTGGACGGCTGAGCACTGGGGCGAGGATGCGGAAGCGCAGAACCGTCGCGAAAAGCGCCATGCAGAATTTCAGGCTGCCGTGGCGGTTTTTGAGGCTCTGAAGCCTTCGGTTTAAGGCTTCACTAACCCTAAACGGGGAACATGCGGGCTCGTCATTCCGGATGCCAGCATGTTCCTGAAATCTGTCCGTATCATCGCTATTCCGCTTGCCGTGCTGATGCTGGCCGGCTTTCGCATGCCGGCGGCAGAAGAGCAGGCGGAGCGCATGCTCTATGACGTGCGAGGCGCTTTCGTGACAGCCCAGCCGGATGTTTCCCGCGATCTGATCGCCGGCACCGATATCCTGGTTGATTCCGCGATCCGCGCCACATCGCGTTCGATGATGCTGCCGCGGACCATCCTGACGGTGAGGTTGTCGGACACGCGGCGATCGCCTGTCCTTTTCGGCCATCGTTATTCCGCAAGGGTTATGGTCAAGGTCATCTCGGTCGGATCGGGTGAACCGGTTGCCGAGGGCGAATTCGAGACATCGGTCATGAGCTTCGGCAAGGAGCCTGCAGACAGTCCTCTGGCGGAAAAGATCGCAAATCGAATCGCGTCTGAATTCCAGCTCGGAAGGCCGCATCGTGCAGCGCTGCTCACATCTCTTGCGAGTGGCGGTGCTCCGTAAGGGCTTGCTTAAATCGGATTTACAACTTCTAAGGATGCTGTCGGAAAGTTGATTTCTGGCAAGAACGGCCGTGAACTAACGCTGTGCCGCTTATTCATCCGGGGAGATATCCGATGGCACTTTTCGATCGTCTGGCAGTCTATAGAGAGCAAGGTCTGGCTGCCTTGAGAATTATGACCGGTCTTCTGTTCTTGGAACATGGGACCATGAAGCTTTTTGCATTTCCCGTGCCGCAGGGTGACGGGGGGCCGCTTTCCACGCTGATGCTGTTTGCAGCACTTCTGGAATTTGTCGGCGGGATCCTGATCACCATCGGCTTCCTGACGCGGCCGGTCGCATTCATCCTGTCCGGCCAGATGGCCGTCGCTTATTTCATGGCACATGCGCCGGGCGGTTTCTGGCCGGCCGTCAACAAGGGTGAGGCGGCCATCCTGTTCTCGTTCATCTTCATCTATCTCTTCTTTGCAGGTGCCGGCGCGTTTTCGGTCGATAACCGCAAGAAGATCTGAAGCCTAAAAACAGTGAAGCCGGCAATATCGCCGGCTTCCTTCATCTTCGCAATTCTTTGGAGAAATCAGCCAAGCCGCTGGGCATGCCAGCGCAGGTGATCGTCCATAAAGGTCGAGATGAAATAGTAGGAATGGTCGTAGCGCTCATGCATCCTGAGCGTCAGCGAGATATCGGTGTCTTTCACGGCTTCCTCGAACAGCCATGGGCGCAGACCATTTTCCAGAAAGCCGTCCGCCTTGCCCTGATCGATCAGAAATTCGGGGAAACGCGCGCCATCTGCGACCAGCGCGCAGGCATCATACTGGCGCCACTGAGCCTTGTCTGCGCCGAGATATTTTTCGAATGCCGGCTCAGACCAGTCTGCGGTCGACGGCTCGACGATCGGCGCGAAGGCCGAGCAGCTCTTAAAACGCTCCGGGTTTTTCAGCGCAATGGTCATGGCGCCATGGCCGCCCATCGAATGGCCGAAAATGCCCTGGCGGCTCATGTCGACGCGGAATTGCTCGCTGACGAGTTTGGGCAGTTCCTCGGTGATGTAGGTATACATCTGGTAGTTTTCGGCCCAGGGCTTTTCGGTCGCGTCGAGATAGAAGCCCGCGCCCTTGCCCATCTGCCAATTGGTCAGTTCGTCAGGCACGTCATTGCCGCGTGGGCTGACATCCGGGCAAACGATGATCAGGCCGAGTTCCGCTGCAAGGCGGCGATACTCGCCCTTTTCCATGACGTTTGCATGGGTGCAGGTAAGGCCGGAAAGATACCAGAGCACCGGGCGTGGTTCGCTGATCGCCTGCGGCGGCACGAAGACCGCAAAGGTCATCTCACATTTGCAGGCTTCCGATTCATGGCTGAAAACGCCCTGCATGCCGCCAAAGGCGGTGTTTTGCGAAATGATCTTCATAAGAATAGTCCTTTCGGGCTTGCGAGGTTCAAGTGTTCAGGTCGCGAGCGAGACGACGGCATTAACCGCAGCGGCTACCAGTATCGTATTGAAAAAGAAAGACACGACCGCATGAAGCAGATTGATTTTGCGCATGTCCGTCGCTGTGATTGCGACATCGGAGGTCTGCGCGGTCATGCCGATGACGTAACCGAAATAGAGAAAGTCCCATGCTCCGGGACGATCCGTTTGAGGGAATTCCAGTCCGCCGACCGATTTGCCGTCGTCCTTCTCGCCGGGGCGCCAGTAGAGATGGGCGTAATGCAGCGAGAACATCGTGTGGATGGAAAACCATCCGAGAATGACGGCAGCAAAGCCGACTGCCACGTCCAGCAGGCCCGACGGCTGCTTCTGGTTCAGGGCCTCGAATAGCGTAACGAGCGCAGCGACTGCTGCAAGCAGGGTGACGGCGAGAATGATCGGGGCTGGTTCGTCGGTATTCTGGCCGCTCGCCTGCAGCCGGTCTGCATCGAGATGGCGGACGCGCAAGCCGATCAGGATGAGATAGACGACGAAAAACACGATCGCCGTCAGGGCCGCCGCCAGTTCTGGCAGCAGGAAGATCAGGACGGGCAGGGTGATGAGTGCCGCAATTGCCGCGACAAAGAAGGGACCATGGCGATGGTGGCGCCAATGCCGTTTGACTTTGCCGCCCTCGCTTTTTGCCATGCCCAATTCACCTGTATCGTTCAGCCGGCCGATTTTGCCCTGCGGCAGAGCCTGTCGAGGGTTTCCAGAAACGCCGAGCGATCCCGCGGCGAGAAGGCAGCGTTATATCCCTTGCTTTCACCCGTCTCGCGCAGATGAGCGCCGAGGTCGCGCATCGCGGTCGCCATGCCGATATTGGTCTTGTCGAACAGGCGTCCGGTCGGGCCGGTGACAAATGCACCTGCAGCGACGCAACGCCCCGCAAGCGGCACGTCTGCGGTCACCACGATGTCGCCGGTCGCGGCACGTTCGGCGATCCAGTCATCGGCAGCATCGAAGGCTCCCGAAACGATGACGTTCTTGACCATCGGATCACGGGACGGGCGCAGGCCAGAATTGGCGACAAAGGTCACCTCAAGGCCGTGGCGCTCTGCGACCTTCAGAATTTCCGGCTTCACCGGGCAGGCATCGGCATCGACATAGATCAAGGCTATTCGCTTCCTCGTAGACAATTCAACAAGGAAGCGACTTAGCAGATCACGCTACCGCTGTCGTCTGGTCGTCGACGGTTGCGCCGGGCGCGTTTTTCTTGATGGATTCGATGGCGGCTATGGCAGAGGCCTTGGCTGCATAACCTTCTGAGGAAAACATGCTCTGGCCGTTGGAGGCCTTGAAACGGAAACGAAACTCGCCTGCCTTATCCTTGTAGACTTCGAATTTGTACATGGTTGCTTCCTCTCTTTTCTTCCCGTCATGGATGATAGATCGGGGCAAAGGAAAAGCAAGCACTGCAGATCGACTATGAGGTATATGGACGTAATCAATCCTGGCAATATCGACAGTATTTCTGCGTCATAGGATTGCGAGCTAGTCTCAGAGCTTTGACCTAATCCCTTTCAAACGGCGTGAAATTCAAGTCATACGCTCTCGGATTTTCATTCGGGGGCTCTTTGGCCTCCGTCGAATATGTGTATACCCGACCTGTCGTCTCGAATCCGATATGTCGACCGATTGTGATGATCATGTCGACCGCTTGCTCTGGGTCCAGCGCCCATACATTCATTCTGAAAAATGCTGGCGTACCAACTTGGATATCGAAGTCCGCATTAGTCTCGACTATTTCGCCCTCCGCCATCATCGTGAAATGCTGGAAAGGCGTTTGCAGTTTCCCGTATCTTAGCTTGAGCTTCCAATTCTTCTCAGCTTCCAATGCGATACCCAATCAACTTTTGAAAGGGTCAAGCTATCGCAATGGTCGTATCATATCCACATGCGGAATGCCGTCTTCCAGATATTCCTCGGATGTCCGCTCGAAACCGAGCGAGCCATAGAATTTCTGCAGATGCGCCTGGGCGGAGATCTCGATCGCTTCGCCGGGATAGGCCTTTTCGCATTCGGTGATCGCCTCGCGCATCAGGGCATCACCGAGCCGCTTGCCGCGGTGGTTGGGCGATACGGCGACACGGCCGATGCGGGGCAGGTGATCCTGCGTCGGGCGCCAGAGGCGGGCGCAGGCGAGAAGATCGTCGCCATCCATCAGCCGCAGATGCAGGCAATCGGGATCGTTGCCGTCAAGCTCGGGATAGGGGCAGGTCTGCTCGACGACGAAGACGTCGACGCGCATTTTCAGCATGGCGTAGAGGTCGAGTGCGGAGAACTCTTCCAGCCTCCGCACGTCGACAATGTAGGTGGAGGCGGTGGTCAATAGACCACCACGCCGCGGATCGATTCACCCTTGTGCATCAGGTCGAAACCCTTGTTGATGTCTTCGAGCGGCATGGTGTGGGTGATCATCGGGTCGATCTGGATCTTGCCTTCCATATACCAGTCGACGATCTTCGGCACATCGGTGCGGCCGCGGGCGCCGCCGAATGCCGTGCCCATCCAGTTGCGGCCCGTGACCAGCTGGAACGGACGGGTCGAGATTTCCTGACCTGCTCCTGCAACGCCGATGATGACCGACTTGCCCCAGCCGCGATGCGAGCATTCGAGCGCCTGGCGCATGACCTTGGTATTGCCGGTGCAGTCGAACGTGTAGTCGGCACCGCCGATCAGGTCGCCATGACGCTTGGTCATGTTGACGAGATAAGGAACGATATCGTCGCCGACTTCCTTCGGGTTGACGAAGTGGGTCATGCCGAACTTTTCACCCCATTCCTTGCGGTCCGGGTTGATGTCGACGCCGATGATCATGTCGGCACCGGCCAGGCGCAGGCCCTGCAGCACGTTGAGGCCGATACCGCCGAGGCCGAAGACGATTGCGGTGGAGCCGATCTCGACCTTGGCCGTGTTGATGACCGCACCGATGCCGGTCGTCACGCCGCAGCCGATATAGCAGACCTTGTCGAAGGGGGCGTCGGGATTGATCTTGGCAAGCGCGATTTCCGGCAGAACGGTGAAGTTCGCGAAGGTCGAGCAGCCCATATAGTGATGGATCTTGTCCTTGCCGATCGAGAAGCGCGATGTGCCGTCCGGCATCACGCCCTGACCCTGGGTAGAGCGGATCGAGGTGCAGAGATTGGTCTTGTGCGAGGTGCAGGAATAGCACTCGCGGCATTCCGGCGTGTAGAGCGGAATGACGTGGTCACCCTTTTTCAGCGAGGTGACGCCGGGTCCGACATCGACGACGATGCCTGCACCTTCATGGCCGAGAATGGCTGGAAACAGGCCTTCCGGGTCGGCGCCCGAAAGAGTGAAATCGTCGGTGTGGCAGATGCCAGTGGCCTTGATCTCGACCAGCACTTCGCCGGCCTTCGGGCCGTCGAGCTGAACCGTCATCACTTCCAGCGGTTTACCTGCCTGAACGGCAACAGCGGCGCGGACATCCATCGTGTCACTCCCTTGGTTCGAAATTTGAAAGTCTTGTTAATGAATTAGAATCTGCGCGGACTTTTGCACGCTCGGGCGATTTGGCTCAAGCCAGAACCGGACGTACAAAGCCGCAAAAACGACAGGCGCCGATCACGCTTTGATCAGCGGGGTTCTATGATCGGAACGTGAGGCGCCAGATCCCGTGACATGCGGCCATCGATCCTCGGGTCGTCACAGATCTCGACCATGAAGGCGTAAGGGGTGAAGCCGGATCGCTGATAGAAGGCGAGCGCTGCCGGGTGATCGAAATTGCAGGTATGCACCCAGAAACGCTTGATCGGTCGCGACCAGGCATTTTCGATTGCTGCATTCATCAAGATGCGGCCGGAACCGTTGCCGATCGCTTCGGAAACCACGCCGAAAAAGGCGATTTCGCATTCACCCTCTTCGCGGAAATCGAGTTCCAGAAGGCCCAGCCGGCGGGTGCCGTCGGTCAGGACATGGATCTCGATCAGCGGATCGGTGAGGATCGCTTCCAGCTCGGCATCCGGCATGACCAGCCGCGAGACCCACAGCCATTCCTCGCCGACGCGTCGATAGAGATCACGGTATTCGTCTACGGAAGGAGCGGCCCAATGCTCGACCCTCAGACCGGTTTCCGGCGGCAAAGGCCGGGCGGCCGGGCGCTCGAACATTTCGAGGCAGGTGACCATGTTGGCAAGCTTTCCCGCAGGAACGGGAGAGTAGCCGAAGGGGAGCGTGGGATTGGACGTGTGCATGCGCTCTTGGACTGTTTTGCCCGGCGCATGTCAACCGTCGCCAAGGAAAATTCAGCTTCAAGCCACGCGTTCGTCCCAGGTCGCGATGTCGTCATCGGTCAGAAGCCAGGGATGGGAGCGAAGGCTCTCCATGTGGCGCTCTTCGCCTGCCACATAGTCCATCACTTCCTGCCAGCCGGGATGGTTGTCCCGATGCCGTATGACGTCGTCGATCATCGCGAGGCTGGATGCTTCCAGCGCCGAAATGAAGAGGCGACCGCCATCAACCCGGCACCGCAAGACCCGCCAGACATAGGCCATGTCATCGGCAGTGATCCCCGCATGACGAGGTGCCGGCACGCCGTAGGATAACTCCGGGGGAGCCAGAAGCTTGTGGCGCAACTGGTCGAGCGCGAAGGCCGACAGGATATCCGGACAGCTTTCGGCACGTTCGATCGCGTGCAGAAGCGTTTCGAGCTGCAACGGATGCTCGATCCGGCCATCAAGCGCCAGTGCACGGATCAGCCATGCGGCTTTCGCGGCGTCCAGCCGTCCGCGAGGTGGTGCTGTGTCGACGATGAATACCGCCAGCTGCTCGACGAAATATGTCGGCCATTCCTCGCAATGAACCGGGCACATGTCGTTCAAGGCAAGAAGCAGAAGGGCGTCGTCGTAACCACGGATTGCGTTCGTGAAGGCGTATTTTCGCAGAATCAACAGGTCATGCCTGTCGATGCGGCCCTTTCCGGCGATGACACATGCCGGAAAAGAAAAGCGTATGCCGCTCATCTCTTTCTCCGTTTCATCATGAAACTGATATTGCTCTTAATTTGGAGAAGTTGAGAGGCCGACAATAAGGTCGGTTAACGAAGACTAGCCAAGCGGCGGCTCGGCCGAAATCTGTCTCACCCTGATACGTTCGCGCCAGATGATGAACAGGCCGGAGGCGACGATGATCCCGATCCCAAGCCATTTGGAGGCTGTCGGGAAGTCGGCGAACAGCAGATATCCGAGTACGGTTGCCGAGATGATCTCGAAATACTGGAACGGCGCCAAAAGCGATAGCGGCGCCATGCGGAAGGCCCGCACCACCAGCAGATGAACGTAACCGGACAGGCTGCCGAGGATGATCAGCAGCAGCAGGCCGAGACTGGACGAGGGCAGGGAGGCTTCAAACTCCACGGGATAGACGAAATGCCCGGCCAGCAGGCCTACGGTCATGAACAATGTCCCGCCGACGCCGGCGACGAACTGCATGGTCAGCGGCGAATCGGCGTCACCGATGGCGCGATTTAGAAACAGGTACAGCGTGTAGAGAAAGGCACAGAGGACTGGCAGCAGCGCCGTCCAGCCGAAGATCTCGTAGCTCGGCTGGATGACGATCATGGCGCCGCCGAAACCGACGGCGATGGCTAGCCATCTGCGCCAGCCGACCTTTTCACCGAGAAAAAGCGCCGACATCATCGTCAGCATGAAGGGTTCGACGAAATAGATCGCAAATACGTCTGCGAGCGGCATGTATTTGACCGCCATGAAGAACATCAGGCTGGCCGCTGCATGCAGGGCGCCGCGCAGAAGGTTCATCCAGGGTCGCTTGCCGCCGCGGATCGCGCCGGGAACGAAAAAGGCGATCGGCAGCAGCGCCAGAAACTGGAAAAAGAACCGGTAGAAGGTCACCTGGCCCGGCGACATTGTCTCGAAAGTCGCCATGTATTTGGCGATCGCATCCATCATCGGCAGAACGATCATGCAGGCCGCCATGATCGCCATGCCCTTGATCGGATTTTGCGGATGAGAATCGGACATGGGCAGCACTCTTGATGATGCGGTGTTGAACCATAGCCGGCAACCACCTTCAAGCCGGGGCCTTCATTTGAAAGACGGGATCCTGCGGTGGCTGGTCTACGCTACCGTACAGAAGGCATCGTGTTGTCTTTCACCTCTATACACCCGGCGGTTTTGCCTCGACAGTTTCAACATTGATTCGAGGGAAGCCGATGAAATTCATATCGCCGCTTGCACTTGTTCTTGGCATTGCGTTTGCCCAACCGGTATTTTCCGGCGATCTCGTCGATGAAGTCCGTATCGGTGCCGGCGGCCTGCTCCAGAGCGGCAGCTCGAAGGACAAGGGCGCGGTCGGATCTGCAGAGATCTATCTGGCTCCATTCAAATCCTCCCGCACCGGGGCAGCGGCCGTGCTTTTGGAACCAAGGATCCAGCTTGGCGTCTCGGGTGGGCCGGACGCGACCGATCAGGCTTATGCCGGGCTGAACTGGCATGTGCCGCTCGGCGAGACGTTTTTCGCCGAGGCGGGATTTGGCGGGACTGTCCATAACGGCAATCTCGATACCGGTGATGGCCCGCGACTGGGCTGCCGTTTTCTGTTTCGCGAGCATGTGGCGCTCGGCATGCGCCTGACCGACACCGTCAATCTCATGGCGACGGCAGATCATTCGTCCCATGCAAATCTCTGCGACGGACCGAACGATGGCCTCACTCATGTCGGGCTGGCGGTCGGAATCAAATTCTAGGTTCTGCAGGCTTTCGAATCGCCCTGTGTCTGCTGGCGTGGAGAGTCCGGCATACCTATCTTCCTGTTGAACTCAGGAGGTCCCGGTGTCGGAATTCATCAGCTATCTATTCGCCATCTTTGTCGTCACGCCGCTTCAGGCGGAACTGTCGCAGCGCCTGCAGGGCGTGCCTTCGCAGGAACTCGTCGAGGCCGGCAAGGCTTGCATTTCCGTCGAGGCGCCGGAGCTGCTGCGCTATGCGCAGGAAAACTGGGGCTGGGCTGCAGCCAATGCAATCGGTGTCGGGGCCGGTCTGGTCGATCCCATGACGCTGCTTCCTCAAGGCAACGAAAACTGCCGTCTGGTGATCCAGTCCCTGGCCGTCGAAGGCTCTCGCAACGCCTGATGTCGCGTCGTCTATGTCGCAAATAGGCGAGCCGTTCGGGTGTCCCGCAATGATTTAGCGTGCGGGACGCTGCATTAAGTAACTCATTGCCATAAAACAAAAAACCCGGCCGAAGCCGGGTTAATTTGGTGCGGTCGAGAAGACTCGAACTTCCACGGGTTGCCCCACAGCGACCTCAACGCTGCGCGTCTACCAATTCCGCCACGACCGCATCGTGGTAGGCCGAATTGCTTCGGCGAGGCAGCATCTAGCAAATGGATTCCGGCTGCACAAGTGTGCCGTGACAGTTTTTTGAAGGAAAAAAACAAAGTCCACAGACCACGCCTTTCTCGCCTCATATGAACCCCTTGTTTTGCAGGCCCCAGAGGCGCATTGCAAATTCACAATCTTCTTGTCAGAAGGCCCGTCATGCAGACACGTACAGATCTTGACCATCAGATGTTCCCTGCAGCGCACTGTCCGCCGGTGCGTTGGCGTATCTCGGATTGTCCCGTGCCCTATGAAGAGGCGCTTGAGACGATGGAGCACGAAGTCGCCGCAATTGCCGACGGCAAGGCGGACGAACTGGTCTGGCTGCTTGAGCACCCGCCGCTTTATACGGCAGGCACCAGCGCCAACTCCGCCGATCTTATCGAGCCGAACCGATTCCCGGTTTATGAAACCGGCCGCGGTGGGGAATATACCTATCATGGTCCCGGCCAGCGGGTGGCCTATGTGATGCTGGACCTCAAGCGCCGCCGTCAGGATGTTCGCGCCTATGTCGCGGCACTCGAGCAGCTGGTCATCCAGACGCTCGAGTTGATGAATGTTCGCGGGGAACGACGCGAAGACCGAGTCGGCGTATGGGTTCAGCGGCCTGAAAAGCCTCGACTGCCGGATGGAAGCATGGCGGAAGACAAGATCGCAGCTTTTGGCATTCGCCTGCGCCGTTGGGTGAGTTTTCACGGGCTGTCACTAAATGTCGATCCGGATCTTTCGCATTTTTCCGGAATCGTGCCCTGTGGCGTGACATCCTACGGCGTGACGAGCCTTGTCGATCTCGGCATGCTTGTGCTGATGGAAGATGTAGACATTCGGCTCCGCGAGGCCTTCGAGGAGATTTTTGGGCCGACGGTCATCGAAAAGGCGTGAGCGGACAATGGTCGATCTGAAAATCAAGAGGCGCCCGATCGGGGCTGTGGCCAGGGTTCAGCGGAATGGTCACCCGCAGGTGACGAGCCGAACCGGCGGCGAGATCGGCGTTGTAACCGGCGCATCCGAAGAGGGGTTCAATCCGCTCGACCTGATGTTTGCGTCGCTTTCCGCCTGCCTTGTCCTGAGCGCACGGATTGCAGCGAGCAAGCTTTCAATCATCGATCGATTTGATGGAGCTTCAGCTGATGTAACGGGTGAAAAGTCAGCCGAAGAGCCTTATCGAATCGAGCGTTTCACCGTCACGATCAAGATTGATGGCGATCTTACGGAAGAAGAGCGCCACCAGATCGTTCATATGGCCGAGGAAATCTGCACGGTCAGCAATACGCTGAAGACGCGCCCGGAGATTTCGCTTTCGGTCTGCTGACCGGTTCAGTCCTCATCCGGAATACGGCTGTCGACGCCGGCTAGACGTAGGTGGTTGATGATCCTGCCTACACCGGCGACATTCCGGGTCGCGCCAATGATGCCATGTGAAGTCGCAGCATCATCGACCTGACCTTCGATCGTAACGTTGTTCCGATCCACATGGATGTCGATCAGGTCCATGTCGACAATCCCCAACGCATCGATGGCGTCGGTGACACGTTCCTCAAGGTCATCCCAGTTCTCAAGTCCCGTCGTGCCGGGCCGCAGGCTGTCGCGCTGGGGTTCTTCAAGCCCGTCGAAGCCCGCCTCGTCGATGAGAAAGCCCGGATTGCGGCTTGTCTCCGTGTTGGGACTTGTGTTGCCATAGGCAGCATTCTCTACAGGACCTGCCGCCTGGCCGGGCTTGTCGGCATAGGGCCAACCATCATCCAGATTACGGTCGTCGAAATCGCGAAAATCCTCTTCGCGGGAGATGTCGTTTACGTCTCTCTTCGGTGACATGGTGCCTCCGTGCCCTGTCTCGTTCTGCGGCGCACCGCGGAACGCGCGTTTCTAGTTCGGTAGACCTGCCTTGTTGCCGGTCAGGGTCAGATGATTTTCCACATCGTGGACACCATCGACTGTCTCGGTCGCCAGAATGACCTTGCGCGCAGTCATGATCGTGTCGACAGCGCCTTCCAGCACCACGGTCGTGCCCTCTACATGAGGTTCGACCGCGGATGTGTCGATATCCGGCAATCCGGCAATGCGTGCCGCAACATTACTACCGAGCTTGCTTTCTTCGATCTTGGATGTTTCCGTCATGATCTTTCTCCTCGTTCAACCATGAGCGGGTAACGCGCGAACCCTCACCGGGTTCGCAGGGAAATTCTATTTTTCCTTCTGCCACTTTTTCACCAGCCGCTCGCGCTTCAGTCGCGACAGCCGCTTCAGCCAGAAAATGCCATCAAGCTGATCGATCTCGTGCTGGATGCAGACCGCATGAAAATCCTTCGCCTCTTCTTCATGGGGATTGCCTGACAGATCCTGGTAACGAAGCCTGACGTGGCGCGGGCGCTCCACCTCATCGGTCGCTCCGGGCATGGAAACGCTGCCTTCCATATGCCTGATCGTCTCGTCGCCGGCCCACAGGATCTCCGGGTTGACGTAATAAAGCGGTCCCTGGCTTGCGGAGAGTTCCAGAACGAAAAGGCGTTGTGAGATGCCGATATGCGCGGCCGTGATGCCGACGCCGGGGGCGGCGCGCATCGTCTCCAGCAAATCCTGTGCAATGTTCGACAGGGTCTCGTCGAATCTTGAAACCGGCTCGCAGATCATGGAAAGGCCGGGATCGGGATAGCTCAGAATGGTGCGGACGGTCATGTCATTTCTCTTGTTGTAGCATGGCGGCAGATCTGCCACTCCATGATGAAATGCGGATAAAAAGCCGTTTCGCGGCTGTCGATAAAATTGCTTCAGTCTTTCATGCTATCTGATTGTTGACTATATGTTTTCCGTCGCTGTACCGGCAGTGGCAATCGTGCACGGCGAGGGCGGTTGATGAGTGATATCCAGGACGACACGCTCATCAGCCGGAAAGCCGGCAGTGAAGAGCACGATATCTATTCCGAAGACGGTTCTATCCGGTCGGACTTTCTGGCGCGCGTCGGTGCTGCCATTGCCGATCGGGATGTGCTTTTCCTTCGCCAGAATGTCGCCAAGCTGCATGAATCCGAACTCGGTGACTTGCTCGAATCGATTCTTCCGGACCAACGACTGGCGCTGGTCAAACTGCTCGGCAAGGATTTCGACCTAACGGCACTTACCGAAGTCGATGAAGCGATCCGTATGGAGATCGTCGACCAGATGCCGAACGAGCAGATCGCAGCGGCGATCGGCGATCTCGATTCGGACGATGCCGTCTATATTCTCGAAGACCTCGACCATCAGGACCGAGAAGAAATTCTCGCACAGCTGCCGTTTACCGAACGGGTGCGGTTGCGGCGGGCGCTGGATTATCCCGAAAGCTCGGCCGGCCGGCGCATGCAGACGGAATTCGTGGCGGTCCCTCCGTTTTGGAATGTTGGTCAGACGATCGACTATCTGCGCGACGAGGAAAACCTGCCGGACAGCTTTTCGCAGATCTTCGTCATCGATCCGACGTTCCGGCTGCTCGGTATCATCGACCTCGACCGTATCCTGCGCTGCAAGCGGCAGATCCGGATCGAAACGATCATGCGGGAAACCAACCACCCGATCCCGGCCGACATGGACCAGGAAGAGGCGGCCCAGATTTTCGAGCAGTATGACCTTCTGTCCGCCGCCGTCGTCGACGATAATGGTCGCCTTGTCGGTGTCCTGACCATCGATGACGTGGTCGACGTGATCCAGGAAGAGGCGGAAGAGGATCTTCGCCGCCTTTCCGGTGTCGGTGACGAAGAACTGTCCGACTCGGTGAAGGACACATCGCGGTCACGCGTGCCGTGGCTGATGGTCAATCTCGTCACTGCTTTCCTGTCGGCATCGGTTATCGGGTTGTTCGAGGCGACGATCGAAGAGATCGTGGCGCTCGCCATCCTGATGCCGATCGTGGCCGGCATGGGCGGCAACGCCGGATCGCAGACCATGACGGTAACGGTGCGTGCACTCGCGACTCGCGATCTCGACATCCATAATGCCTGGCGTGTCGTGCGCCGCGAGGCGGGCGTCGGTTTGATCAACGGCATGCTGTTCGGTACCGTCGTGGGCTCCGTGGCCGGCTGGTGGTTCGCCGATTTTCACCTCGGAATGGTGATCGCGTCAGCCATGATGATAAACATGTTTGCTGCTGCGATGGCGGGCATGATGATACCGCTCCTGCTCGACAAGGCGGGGACCGACCCGGCAGTTTCGTCCGCCGTTTTCGTGACCGCAATCACGGATATGACCGGTTTCATGAGTTTCCTTGGCCTTGCGACACTGTGGTTGCTGAAATAGATGCGGTTTGACTGTTACGTAAAAGTCAATTATTTTCGCGGGCCACAGCAGGGATATGACGTGGACAAATATTACAGCATTACCGAACTGACCCGCGAATTCGGCGTATCGACACGCACATTGCGATTTTACGAGGACGAAGGCCTGCTTCATCCCGAACGTCGCGGCCGGACACGTCTGTTCCGGGCGGCGGATCGTCGCCTGCTTCTGGAGATATTGCGTGGACGTCGCATCGGCTTCACGATCTCCGAAATCCGCGAGATCATCCAGGTTTACCGTGAGCCTCCCGGCGAAATGGGCCAGCTCAAGCTGTTGATGAAACGCGTCGATGAGAAGCGTGACGAATTGCGCCAGAAGCGCAAGGATATCGACGAAACGCTGGCCGAACTCGACAATGTCGAAGAAGCCTGCCTTACGCGTCTGGCCGAAATCGGCGTCGGCACCTGAGGCTTTACGGCCTCACGGCTGCTGCGCGTTGATCGAGCATTCCTGCGCCATGATCTGAACCCGGTTATCCTGCGGGTTGATCGTGCCGTTCTGCAGCGGCGTCATCAACTGCTCCGCGATCAGCTTGTCGGCTGTGCAGCCGCAAAAACGCTGGCAGAGAGCAGGATCGCCGGTCTCTCGCAGGCAGCTGGGCTGGCAGCTGTTCATATAGACGAGCCGCGGATCAGGAGCCGGAGCTGGCGAAACAAGCGAGAAGAGATAGACGAGCGCGAGCAGGATCGGCTGGTGCACCAGGTAGACGATCAGGCTGTGGCGCCCGGCCTTTGCAAGCATCGTATCGGCAGACTGCAGTTTCGCCAACCGTCCGGTCCAGCCGCGGACAATGGCGAGCCGGGTAACTGCGATACCCATCAGCAGAGCAGCCAGCCAGGGGAACAGCGGCACGTAATCGTTCGAGCGCGGCGGGAATTCAGCAAAACCGATCCAGGCCAGCCAGCGCGTATCGAACAGGGATGATTGCAGCATGCCAGGCATGACCACGGCATCGACAATCATGGCGGTAACGATCATGACCGGTACTGCGAAAGTTATGGCGAGTGGCAATTGCAGGAAGGCCAAGCCGATCAGGCTCGACAGGGCAATATTGTGCAATATGCCGAAGAAAATCCATTCCTGCGGAAAAATGAAAAACGTGGCGATGCTGATCGCCAGGGCTGCCCCCGCAACGATGGCGAGACGTTTGCCGAATGCGTGCCAGCGGATGCCGCGGCCATGCGCCAGAACCAGGCTGACACCGGCTAGAAACAGGAACGAACTGGCGATCGCGCGGGCATAAAGGCGGAAGAAGCCCTGGGTTGCCGTGCCGGGGTCGACATAACCGAAGAACTCGATGTCCCAGGTGAAGTGATAGGTTGCCATTGCGATCAGCGCTATGCCGCGAAGCGTATCGATCAGCAGGATACGAGGCGCTCGCTCGCTTGTCGGCTGCGGTTGGGTGTCGGCTGCAGTCACTCTCTTCAAATCCCTCAGTCGTCTTCCATGATGGCGAGCCGCGCCTCGGAAAAATACTGGCGGCGGACCAATGCCACGATGATGATCACCGTCGTTGCCATGAACACATAGGGTCCGGCGAACCAACCGAGATAGCCGATCGACAGAAAAAGCGTCCTGAGGCCGGAATTGAAGTGCTTAGCCGCAATCATGTTCATTCTGATGACATGATCGGCGGCTCGGCGCGCCGTCTCGGGGTCGGCTTCGGCCTCCCTTGTCATAGGCAGGCCGCCGAAAAGGATCGTGCAATAGTTGAACAGGCGATAGGCCCAGCCGAACTTGAAGAAGGCGTGGCCGAGAAGAAATGCCAGTCCACCAACCTTCATTTCGAAGACGGCCTGTCCGCCATAAGGGACAAAGGGCAGGTGAGAGAAGACCGCATTGACTTTTTCGGTCGAGCCGAGAAGGGCGAAACAACTGCCCAACGCGAAGATCGACGAGGTGGCGAAAAATGCAGTCCCGTTCTGCAATCCGGCGAAGATCTGCGTATCGATCATCCGCAATTCACGCTTCAGGGAATTGTAGATCCAGCGATGCCTCCGCTCGACCATAGCTTGGTTGAGGCTCTGTCGTGGAAGATATTTTCCTCCCGAACCCGCTGAAAACCAGGAGTAAGCCGCCCACAGAAAGGCGAAAAGGGCGAGCGCAATGTAATCTGCGAGAATCATGGAAAACTGCCGGAAGCCGAAATCATATCATTCGACTTTTGCGTTGTTTCATCCGTCGCGGCAAGGGGAGCGATCAATCGCTGCCAAGAGTTTATGTGGACTTGCGCATCTTACGACAAGACAGCATATGTGATCCGCGCCTCATGTCGTTGATGTCCAATAGTGTGTCGGATCGCCAACATGACGGCACACTCATATGACATAGGCTGAGGCCGAGTTTGATCGGGCAGCCAGTATCTGGCCAGTATCTGGATTGTAGACTTCCATGTTTCTCTCCGTCTTCGACGTTTTCAAGATCGGCATCGGCCCGTCGAGTTCCCACACGATGGGACCGATGTCGGCGGCCAACCGGTTTCTCGAGCTCATCCTGTCCGACGACTGGCCGCGTCCCGCCGGTGCGCATGTCGCCGCCCTTCAGGCTTCGCTGCATGGCTCGCTCGCCTTCACCGGTATCGGGCATGGAACGGGCAGGGCGGTCATTCTCGGCCTGATGGGCGAAGCACCGAATACGGTCGATCCGGACCGGATGGACGCGATCATCGAAGAGGTGGAGCGCAGCGGACGGGTAACCCCGCCCGGTCACCCTGCCTATGAGTTCCAGCCGAAGAGCGATCTTGTCTTCGACAAGAAGCAAGCTCTGCCCGGCCATGCCAATGGCATGAGCTTTTCCGCGCTCGACAAGGACGGAAGGCTGCTCCTGAAGCGGATCTATTATTCGATCGGCGGCGGTTTCGTGGTGACCGACACCGAACTTGCCGCGATGCGCGCGACGAAGGATACGGCCGGCGGCGATCGCGTGCCCTATCCGTTCGCGACTGCCCGGCAGATGCTCGAGATGTCGCATGGCGCCGGTCTTTCAATAGCACAGATGAAGCGTGCCAACGAACTTACCCGCACGAGCGCGCAGGCGTTGGACGAGGGAATCGACGCGATCTGGGAGGCCATGAACGGCTGTATCGATCGTGGCCTCAAGGTCGATGGCATCATGCCGGGCGGCCTCAAGGTCAAGCGGCGGGCGAGGGCGATCCATGATCGTCTTAACGAGGAATGGCGCAGCAACCGGCCCAACCCCCTCCTCGCCAATGACTGGCTCTCGGTCTACGCTATGGCAGTGAACGAGGAGAATGCCGGCGGCGGTCGCGTCGTGACGGCGCCGACCAATGGCGCTGCCGGCGTCATTCCGGCGACGCTCAAATATTTCCTGCATTTCCACGAGGATGCGACGAAAGACGATATCCGCGAATTCCTGCTGACGGCCGCTGCGATTGGCGGTATCATCAAGCATAATGCCTCCATCTCCGGCGCCGAAGTCGGCTGTCAGGGCGAGGTGGGGTCTGCAGCCGCTATGGCCGCTGCCGGGCTTGCCGCTGTGATGGGTGGTTCACCGGAGCAGATTGAGAATGCCGCCGAGATCGCGCTCGAACATCATCTCGGCATGACATGCGATCCGATCGCCGGTCTTGTCCAGGTTCCCTGTATCGAGCGGAACGCCTTGGGTGCGGTCAAGGCAGTGACTGCCGCTTCGCTTGCCATAAAGGGCGACGGCACGCATTTCGTGCCGCTCGATGCCTGTATCGAGACGATGCGCCAGACGGGCAACGACATGAGCGAGAAGTACAAGGAGACCTCCACCGGTGGTCTTGCCGTCAATGTGGTCGAGTGCTGATCACTGTGGACCCGGTCGGGATTTGACTTGACTGGCGGCCTTCGCGGGTCTTCAAGCCAATTATGGCTCTTCATCTCATCAAGCTCTGCGTCGGCGCCGACAGTATCCAGGATCTGAGAGACTGGGTTTCCGAGCGATCCCTGACCGCAATGGCTGCCGGCCTCGAGCCGCACAGCATCCATACGACTCGCATGGTGCCCAAGCGGGTGGAGGAGTTACTGGACGGCGGCTCTCTCTATTGGGTAATCAAGGGGCAGGTCTCGGCCCGGCAGAATCTGCTCGACCTGCGCAGTTTTACCGGTGGTGACGGCATTCAGAGATGCGAGTTGGTTCTCGGCCCGGAAGTGATAGAGACCGCGTCGCAGCCGAAGCGACCGTTTCAGGGCTGGCGTTATCTGAAGGACGAGGAAAAGCCGCGCGATCTCGGTGCGCTGGGCGACGATGTCGCGGCGCTTCCGGAAGACCTGCGCCGCGAACTGTCGGATCTGGGGTTGCTTTAAAGCAAATCCAGCAAGAGTTAGAACCGGTTTTGCGTCCGGAATTGCATTGAAATGCGTTAGGCGTCGGTTTTCGCCGGGAGCTTCATCCGTACCGGAGCGCGGCCGGAATGCGCTGCCACATGCAGGTGGATACCTGCTTCCGGCTGAGACTGGCGCCAGGCGCGTGCGCCATGGCTCAGGAGAAGAGAGACCAGATCCCGGGTCTTTTCCTTCGAGCGTGTCAGGCCGAGACCTGCAAGCCGCATCGCCGC
Organism: Aliirhizobium wenxiniae; assembly: GCF_014201355.1. GTDB lineage: Bacteria > Pseudomonadota > Alphaproteobacteria > Rhizobiales > Rhizobiaceae > Neorhizobium > Neorhizobium wenxiniae. Next base: position 515,894 of record NZ_JACHEG010000001.1, on the reverse strand, counting down.
TTCGTGAAGCGGATTGAGTGCCACGCCCCTGGCCCTGGACAAATGGGCCGTTCCGAGATTGGCGCTGTTTTCATTCATTCCCATCGGAAACCCCGTTTACACATTACATTTCGAGATTTCGCCGAGCCATTTGCGGCCCGGTGTTGAGGCGAGGGCCATAGGCCCTCACCATTACTGCATGGAAGCCCAGCAGCTCACGCCCTTCTTCTTCAAGACGTTGCAGGCATCCACCGCGGTCTTCTGATCGTCGAAGCCACCAAAGCGGGCGCGGTAAATCTGTTCGCCCTTGTTGCTGAAGGCGACCGTAAAGGGTTTGGCGGAACGCAATACCTTGCCGCCTTTATCCTGCGCATTCTGCAGGAGATCGAGAGCCATCTTCTCACTCGGAGAAACGCCAATCTGAATAACCCAGCCGGACATGGCCGAAGCCGATGCACTTGTGCGGGTCGAAGCCGTGGTGACCTGATCGACAGGTTCTGAAGGCTGGTCACGCCTTGTTGCAGCCGCTTCACGCTTCGGCAGGGATGCCTGAGGAGTGACGGCGGCAAGGGCCTGGGTGGCAGACCTGCTCTGCGCGCTTTCGCCAGCATAGGCCGAGGCAGCTGCTGCAACTTTCGGCACGGCAAGTGGTGCTGTCGGACGCTGCTCGCGCTGTTCGTAACGGGCATCGGGCATCGGGCCGCTATTGGGAAGGTCGAGTGCAGCCACCTGGCGGCTTTCCGATACTTCGGCCATTACTGCGGGTGCGCGCGGAACCGGCGTCGCGGGGACGGAGGGAGCGGTCTGCGCGATCAGGTTGGAACTGCCGCCGCGGGAAGCCTTGGGCAGATATTCTGCAACCAGCTTGCGCATTGTCGCGTCGCGGGCGGCGCTCGAGCGGCCACCGAGAACGACGGCAACGATAGAGCGTCCGTCGAGCTGTGCGGAAGTGGCAAGGTTGCTGCCTGCAGCCCGGGTGTAGCCCGTCTTGATGCCGTCTACGCCCTTGACCGTACCGACGAGGCGATTGTGATTGCCGATCGTCTGCTTGCCGAACTGGAAGGAGCGAATGCTGAAGTAGCCGTAATACTGCGGGAAATGCTGACGCAGTGCGATTCCGAGGCGGGCCTGATCGCGGGCGGTCGTCATCTGTGCGGTGTTCGGCAGGCCGTTTGCGTTGCGGTAAGTCGTTCGGGTCATGCCGAGCGCACGGGCTTTGTTGGTCATCAGCTGTGCGAAACGTTCTTCCGAACCGCCGACATATTCACCGAGTGCCGTCGCCATGTCATTGGCGGAGCGAGTCACCAGGGCACGGATCGCCTGGTCTACGGTGATCGAGCCACCAGCGCGCACGCCGAGCTTGGACGGGGGTTCTTTGGCGGCATTGGCCGAAACAGGCACTTTCGAGTCAATCGAGAATCGACCCGCTTCAAGTGCCTCGAATGTAAGATAGAGGGTCATCATCTTCGTGAGCGATGCCGGATAGCGCAGGCCGTCCGGATCTTCACCGTAAAGCACCTTGCCCGACTTCGCATCGACAACGATGCCTGCATATTTAGGATCCGCATGCGCCGGCTGCGCAACAGCGGATAGCGACAACGCAATTGCGAAGAAGTATCCGAGGCGTTTTGCCTGCGTTTTCACTGCACTCTTGGGAAGAGACGCCGGGAACATGGTTTTCAACACTGCCGCACTCATCGATTCTGTCATTTTTCAATAGATCCGGACGTGCCCCCACCCCGGATTGCTAGTGAAGCAATCTAGGAGAACAGCGTTACCAAGAGGTTTATGATGAACGGCCACTTACTTCGATTTGAAGCATTTTAGTCGCCTTTCGAGGCGGAGTTGCTGCCGGTGGCATCAAGCCGCGCGCCGACAAAAGACCGAACTGCGGCATCAATATGATTCCAGTCCTTCAAAAGAGTGCTGGAGAATCGATAAAGCACGGTGAGGTCGCGTCCGACATGGATATCCCGCTGGCAATCGCCGCTGGTGGCACGCTCGCCCGGCGATGGCAAAAGGCAGCGCACGGCGAAAGGCGTTTGACCGGAAGGTTCTGCGGTCAGCAGGACTTCATTGCCGTAGCCGCTCGTATTCTTCAGCTGATGGAGCGTCAGTCCATTGCCGTAGGCTTCGGGCGGACCGTCGAAGAGCTGGGTGTAGATCGGCTCAAGTCGGCCCGACATGTCCTTCGACATGGTACTCTGGGAAATCTGCAGGAAAATCAGCAGGTCAGGGCGTTCGATATTGTCGAAGCTGTCGCGTCGTTCATGGCTGTAGCCCATCATTCCCGGCCATGTGAGGTAGAGGTCGATACGCTCTGCCGGGCCGGATCGACGCTGTTCAGCGAATCGAATCGTGTTTTCGGGAACCTGCAGCGTGTCTTCGCCGATGGTGACGGCCAGCATGGCGCCACTTTCCGAGTGGCCGCCCAGCGCCATGCGCTGGCCAAGCCAGTGGCCACCGACGCTGATCGCAAGGATGATTGCAACGAGCAGGATCGTGGCCAGCGTCAGCCGCTGCAGAAATCGATCGGAAATGAGTGGCAGGTCTTCCTGCTGCTGCGCTGAGGCGCGGCGTGTCATTATTATGCCCCGTGTCCAGATGCCGTTATGCGGGACCGGAACAGGATACGGGGTCCAAACGCTTCTGCCCGCGATAGTCTCGCGGGCAGGGTTAATTTTTGGTGAATTCGTTAAGGTCTGTTTACTGGCTGACGCTGCCGACGGCGATGGCGCGGCCATCCTGGAGCTTGACCCAGCGCGACGGATCAACCGTGTCCTGACGTTTCAGGTAGGTGTATTCCGTGTCCATCCAGGGCAGGACCTTGTTGCGCATGTTGTCGAGGATATAGTCGCCGCGATCGGTGCGGACGGTGAGGACGGCATGACCTTCGCCGTTCGGCTGCAGCACGACAGTAATCAGTAGGTCCGATGCATCAAAACCCTTCTGCATCAGCATCTTGCGCTTCAGGAGAACGAAGTCCTCGCAATCACCTGCCGTCGTTGGGTAGGTCCAGAATTCCTCGACGCCGTAAAGTTCCTGGTCGGTCATCGGGGTGATGTCGGTGTTGACCGTGTAATTGACGTCAAGCAGCGTGCGCCAATTGTCTTCCGTCAGCGCAACGGGGCCGGCATCGCCCTTAAGCGGCTTGCATTCGCTGACATAGGTCTTGCAGAATTCGTAATGACCGATCGGCGGGCTCGCTTTGCCGATGACGCGCATCGCACCGGCCGGCATTGCAAGCGATGGTGCGGCAGCAGCGAGTGCGATGGCGGCGGTCAGGAATACCTGTGCAAGTCTTTTCGGAAGCGTCATTTTTCTGTCTCCCCGTGGTTGGTGAGACAGTGCCGGAAAGGCTTTGAGCGAACGCAAAATAGCGTCGTAAAATCAATCGCTTATTGTAATAGATATTGACGAAAAACCGAATAAAACACGCGTTGTTTTTGAATAAAAGACGACGAAAATTTGCGACAAATTTAGCTAAAATTCTACTCGAATCCGGCCGACCTTCTTCTAAGTCTTTGGAATTTCGTCATGTCAGTCTGTTCATGCTCTCGCCAATCGAGCGGCGGCCGGGATGTGTATGCTTCGACCAGCTTCGAAAATGCAGTTCAAATTGCTCCGACGGCGCGCAAAAACACCCTTTCTTGCCTTCAAAGCTGCCTGGAAAAAAATCCCGAAAAGATACATTTTTTTTGATGCTGACCGATTTTCGGACGGCAGTACGTGGGGAGTGGCCGTTTTCGTGTCGTTTCGGACGTGGCGACGAGCGACCGATTGGCTGAAAATGATATCCGGAGATGAAGCCGCTATTGCGCGCAGACGGGCGGCAGCCTTGCTTTGGTGACGTGCTTTAAAGCGAAGAGCTGAGCGGGCGAGCTAAGCTAGAGGCTCGCGAAACGTGTCAGAGGAAGTCCGTCAGGGCTTCCCGTGACTGGACCGAGGCGAACTCGATCGCGACACCTTCCATGAAATGGCGAACGACGCGGCCGCGCATATTGCCAAGTCGCACCGGGGTTCCGAGAGGCGGCCTGATCTCGACATCAACAGCAGCGCCCGACAAGGAAAGGTCCATCAGGCGGCAGGAATAGCGGCTGCCATCTTCGAGTGTCAGTTCGGTAAGGGTGTTGCGTGGCATCAGGCGATCGTGACGACGATCTTCCGGCAGGCCAAGCTCGTGCTTGTTGGCAATCCAGGTCAGCTGGGCTGCCAGCTTCTCGCGCTTTCGCTCGGTGGCGTTGATTGACAATACGAAGCCATCGTTGGTGAGGCTGATCACATTGCCTTCAAGTCGTCCAAGATGGTCGAGGTAGGCTATGACGCGCTCGTTCAGACGTGGCTGCCCGGCGCAGACAAAGTTCACGTCGCCGGGCGACATGTCTATAACCGTGCAGGGGTATTCTTCATGATTAGCCAGCATGAGACGTCCGTCGACATTGACCGCGACGCGCTGAAACGAGCGCTGGGCAGCGATCGTGTGCGTCTGCTGGGTCTGTGCCGGCTGGAAGGAATACATGTTGGTATGTCTGGCTCTGAGCTGATGGTGAACCAGAAAGATAACATTCGGCAGTTAACAGATGGTTGTCCCGGCGCCCGGATTTATCGTCCGGGTTGGGCGGTTTTCTGGCCGACCAGGCGGCGAAAAAAGGTGATCGGCATTGCTGTCGAAACATTGCTGTCGGCGCTGATGGTTGGTCGCGTGCCGTCCGGTTTGACGAAGCCCCAGCTTTCAAAAGCCAGGCCGCGCACCGGCAGGGCGGTGAAAGGGAGCGGAGTTTCACGCGGCACGAGCGCCCCGAGCACACGATCGCTTTGATATCCCTGCGAACGGATAGGCATCAGAAGCAGGTCATGGGCGTAATCTTGCTCGTCGTGCGACAATCTGATGTCGAGCAAGGCGGGGCGTTCGTAGAACAGGACATGGTTGAGGATTGTCGTCGGCTCATCGTCTTGCCCACCGAGCCACATGAACGTGTAGTCGAGGCCACGCAGTTCTCGATCGAAAAGTTCGCATATACGTGTCCCGGCAAGCGCAAAAGTCGGCCTGTCGGAGACAGTCGAATTGACGATGAACAGATGTGGCAGAAAACGGCGCAAAGCCGACGGGTCGATCTCGGAACGCAAGGGGGCCGGCCGGCTGCCTCTTAAGCCGTTCCAGTAGTTAAAGATTTCTTGTGTTGCCGTATGTAGCATGCGTCAGTCCTGTCCGATTATGATCCAGAATGCCCCTCGGAACCGTGTGGATAGGTCTTACTCAGCGAAAATCGTGCCAGTTGGCGTGGGCGGCGTAACGGCGAACCCATGCGGCGTGCCTGTCAGTGCGGCTTTTCAAGCCCTGAGCGCTGCTGTATTCCTGATTCACTGCTGATGACGGAAGGATTGGCCATGGACGATAGGCCCGACATGGCCCCCGATGACGATGCATTCGCGCAGAATGGAAGGCGTGAGAGGCAACCCGTCTTCAATATGCCGGGCATTCTTGTGGCCAGCATGGTTTTGCTGGCCGCGCTTTATATCGTCCAGGAATATGTGCTGAGCGCAGACGCGCGTGCCGAGTTTATCGTCACGCTGGCGTTTACCCCTATCCGTTACATCTTTCCGTTGTCGGAGCAGGGATATGAATGGCTCTGGACACCGGTCACCTATTCGCTGCTTCACGGTAGTGTGGAGCATATTGCCTTCAATGCGTTATGGCTCGCGGCATTCGGCACCCCTGTCGTTCGACGCATCGGTGCAGTTCGTTACCTGATCTTCTGGATTTTATCTGCCGCCGCTGCGGCTTTCTTTCATGCCGGCCTTCACTGGGGTGAGGAGACCCTGTTGATCGGTGCGTCCGGTGTGGTCTCGGCACTAATGGGGGCCTCCTGCCGTTTCGCCTTTCCCAATGGCGGCGGCTACGATCGCACCCATGGGCATCTTTATCCTCGCCAATCGATCCTCGGTGCGTTTTCGAACCGCACGGTGGTCATTTTCACGGCGATGTGGTTCTTGGGAAATATTCTCGTAGCCGTCGGCCTGCCGCTGATTGGCAGTAATGCGGGTGATATCGCCTGGGATGCCCATATAGGCGGTTTTCTTTTCGGCTTTTTGCTGTTCGCGCTTTTTGATCCAATTCGCTACCGTGAGCTGTAGCGGCTCCCGCTTGAACTCGCCTCGGGGCCGATCTACAATTCCAGATGTATGGAGAAAGTGCCGGAAGTCTCGGAGGAGGAGATGTCCGGCACGGTGATTGGCCATGTGGATTGGTAAGGAGAAGGCATGTCGACTACCGTGAAGATGATGCTTGATGCCAAAGGGCGCGCAGTTCAGACGGTCGAACCGGACCGGAAGCTGCTGGAGGTTGCGTCGGTTCTGAACGAAAAGAAGATCGGTGCCGTCGTGGTGGCCGGTCTGGAGGGACGTATCGCCGGTATCTTCACAGAACGTGATTTGGTCAGGACGATTGCGACCCACGGTGTTGCCGCGCTCGAAAAGCCGGTTCAGACAATGATGACAACAGGCGTGACGCGCTGTCGTGAAGAGCAGACGGTGGAAGAGGTCATGGAAATGATGACTGCCGGCCGCTTCCGTCACGTACCGGTCGAAACCGATGGGAAGCTTGCCGGAATTATCTCCATCGGCGACGTGGTGAAGGCGCGCATGCGTGAAGTCGAGCTCGAGGCCGAGCAGATGAAGGCCTATATCGCCAGCTGAGGCGCGGCCTTGTTCGTTGAAAACTGCTTCGCCCGTTTCTAGCGGGCGAAGACTTCCTGCATGCGCTTCAGGGCACCGATCTGCGCCATGGTTTCTTCATAACCGCGCTCGATCGCTTCACCCGCGCGGTGGAATTCCGACAGGCCGATATCATTCAGGCGTGGATGAAGGGCGAGATCCGGCGGGTCTCCGGCGAGGCGGGCACGCGAAATGCGTTCCTGGATTATGTTGAAAGCCTGTACCATCGTGCCGGTGACGCCGACCTTGGCCTCGTCGGATCGTTCGCGGATCACTTCGTCGAAGGTCTGGACGCTGGCATTGTGCTTTACCACGGCCGAGCGGCCGAAGACGTCGTAGTTCAGGTTGACTGCGACGACGAGCGGCTGTTCATAGGCCCGGCAGACGGAGGTCGGCACCGGATTGACCAATGCGCCATCGACCAGTGTCCGATTGTTGCATTTGACCGGTTCGAAGATGCCGGGAAGCGCATAGGATGCACGCAAGCCGGTGATCAGCGAGCCGCTGGAGATCCAGATCTCGTGTCCGGTCAGAAGTTCGGTCGCAACCGCCACAAATGGGCGATCGAGATCCTCGATTGCCAAGCCTTCGAGATGTTCCTGCATTCGCTTTGTCAGCCGCATGCCGCCGAACAACCCGCCGCCGCCGATGGTAAGATCGAGAAGCGCTGCGATGCGGCGCATGGTGAGCGAGCGGGCGAATGCTTCCAGTTCGTCGAGCTTGCCCGAGAGATAACAACCGCCGACCAGTGCGCCGATTGAAGTGCCGGCGATCATGCCGACCTCAATGCCTGCTTCGTCCAGCGCCCGTAGGACGCCGATATGCGCCCACCCGCGGGCAGCACCGCCGCCAAGCGCAAGCGAGAGTTTTGCTTTACGGGGAGGGGCAATCACAACCGGTGGCGAAGGGTTTTCGACGCCGGCCGTAACGGTATCCTGCGACGCGGCCTGACGGTCCGAACGGTTCCAAGTCCAGTTCAGCATTGATCCATACCCTCCTGAGCCGATCACTGCGTAATCGCTAATTAACGCATCGGATGGTTTCGAAAGCGTTTACTCTGGCGGCAGCTGGATCAGAACGGGACGGGTTACCTATTCGGTCGGCTTGCTGGAATACACGGCTTCAGGATCAAAATGACGCGCATCGTCCCTGATTTCAAGGATGGTACGGTCGTCATCTTTTGTTACCGCCCGATAGAAACAAGAGCGGCGACCGGTGTGGCAGGTCGCGTCATGGCCTGCAACGGAGACCTTCAGCCAGATCGCATCCTGATCACAATCGGTGCGGATCTCGTGTACGGTCTGCAGGTTGCCCGAGGTTTCGCCCTTCTTCCAGAGCGATTTGCGCGAGCGGCTGTAATAATGGGCGATGCCGCTATCGATGGTGAGGCGCAGAGCCTCGGCGTTCATATGCGCGACCATCAACAACTCGCCATCCCGTGCATCGGTCACGACGGCGGTAATCAGGCCGTTGTCGTCGAAACGCGGCGTGAAGAGGCCCGCCCCCTCAAGCTCGGCCTTGTTGGCGGAGGGGGCAGGGAATTCTGAAATGTTCATGGGAGATACCTGTGCGGATCACCGGTTGCGGGCAAGCGTGAAGAAACGTGCCTGCTCGGTCGGATTGGTCTTGAACTCGCCGGTGAACGTGGTGGTCAGCGTGCGCGAGCCCTGCTTCTGCACGCCGCGCATTTCCATGCACATGTGCTCGGCCTCGATCAGGACGGCGACGCCGCGCGGCTTCAGCGTGTCCTGAATGGCATTGGCGATCTGCGCGGTCAGGTTTTCCTGCGTCTGCAGCCGGCGTCCGAAGATTTCCACGACGCGGGCGATCTTCGACAGGCCAAGAACCGGGCCGTTCGGGAGATAGGCGACGGTCGCCATGCCCTTGATTGGCAGCATGTGGTGTTCACAGTGCGAGAAGAAGGGAATTTCGCGTACGAGCACGATATCATCGAAGCCCGACATTTCCTCGAAAGTGCGGCCGAGGACTTCTTCATAGGACTGGTCATAGCCCGCAAACAGTTCGCGATAAGCCTTGGCAACGCGTGTCGGCGTATCCAGAAGGCCTTCGCGTGCCGGGTCATCGCCTGCCCAGCGCAGCAACGTGCGGACTGCCTCTTCGGCCTCCTGCTGGCTCGGTCGAACCGGCTGCTGGGCCTTGTCCTTAACCTGTTCCTGGCCGGCGGCCGGAAAATTCTTCACAATCGCATCCATCTATTGTCTCCCGATGCGGTTCAAGGCCGCATCCGACATACATTCGGGTGTGTCATTACCAGTATTCCGACGCCCCGCATAAGCGAGTTTGCGCCGTTCAAGCCTGTCTCAAGGCCCGTATCTGATCGCTGGCGGGGCTTTTGACAAGGTATTCTCTTCCGCCGACGCTCAAAATTGGCAAAAACCTGTTTTATTGATCATCGCTTCGAGGCATCACATATAGTCAGATACAGGCGCATTCCCAAGAGCCTTTACGTGACGATCCGTTCACCGGATCACCGCGGATTACGACGAAACGGACGCATTGCATGGACGACATCTATAACAACAAGATCCTTGAGTTTGCCGGCAATATCACACGAGCGGGTGTGATCGCTGACGCTGATGCGACATCCGAGAAGCTCTCGAAGCTCTGCGGCTCGAAAGTTCGGGTCTATCTCAAGCTCGACGGCGATGTCGTGTCCGACTTTTCCCACGAGGTTAGGGCCTGTGCTCTCGGCCAGGCTTCATCCGCCATCATGGCACTTCACGTCATCGGCGCGACTGCCGCCGAACTGCGTCAGGCGCGTGCCGACATGCTGGCGATGCTGAAGGATGGCGGCGAGGGACCGTCCGGTCGTTTCGAGGACATGCGGTATCTGAAGCCGGTCAAGGACTACAGGGCCCGACATGCCTCGACGATGCTGACATTCGATGCGGTGGTGGATTCTCTCGACCAGATCGAGGCGAAACAGGCTAACAAGCTGGAGGTGTGATGTCGGCTGTTGTGGCTTCCCCCCTCTGGCCTGCCGGCGGTGGCGACGCCTGATGTGCGGCTCCCCCGACTGCAATCACGAAAAATCGGCGCCGAGAGGTCGGTCCCGCAACTGGCAGGGCCCTTTTCGAAAGACGCCCGGCCGCCTCATCGGCATGGGGTTCATCCGCTTCTACCAACTCACACTGTCCGGCTTCATCGGCAATTCCTGCCGCCATATTCCCACCTGTTCTGAATATGGCTACGAGGCCTTCGCCCGGCATGGTTTCTGGTCGGGTTTCTGGCTGACGCTGTTTCGAGTCGGCCGGTGCGGCCCGGGCGGAACTTCCGGGCTCGATCCGGTGCCGGACGAACTGGAAGCCGGATATCGGCAATGGATGCCGTGGCGGCTCTGGCGTGCCGGACGAAAGGCCCGCTAACCTTTACTCCGCAGCGATTTTTGACTATCACGCACGCGTTCCATGCCGCGCCGGCAAAGCCGCTGCGGTCCTTTTTTGACCACCCGCATTCGTTGGCGGGACTGGACAGGAGAATTCAGATGTCCGTTTCCCTTACATTTCCCGATGGCTCCGTCCGCGCGTTCGACGCCGGCACGACCGGCCTTGCCGTCGCCGAATCCATTTCCAAGTCGCTGGCCAAGAAGGCCGTGGCGATCGCACTCGATGGCGAGCTGCGCGATCTCTCCGATCCCGTCACCGATGGAAAGATCGAGATCGTCACCCGCACCGATCCGCGCGCGCTCGAACTGATCCGTCACGATGCAGCCCATGTCATGGCAGAAGCCGTACAGGACCTGTGGCCCGGCACCCAGGTGACGATCGGCCCGGTCATCGAGAACGGCTTCTATTACGACTTCAAACGCGTCCATCCCGATAGCCGCGAAGACTGGCCCTTCACGCCTGAAGATCTGCCAAAGATCGAAAAGAAGATGAAGGAGATCATTCAGAAGAATGCCGCCTTCACCAAGGAAATCTGGTCCAGAGAAAAGGCCAAGGACGTGTTTGCCGACAAGGGCGAGGCCTACAAGGTCGAGCTGGTCGACATGATCCCTGAAGGCCAGGAACTGAAGATCTACAATCAGGGCGGCTGGTTCGACCTCTGCCGTGGTCCGCACATGGCCTCGACCGGCCAGATCGGCACGGCCTTCAAGCTGATGAAGGTTGCCGGCGCCTACTGGCGCGGCGATTCCACCAAGCCGATGCTGACGCGCATCTACGGCACGGCATGGTCGACCCAGGAAGAGCTGGACCAGTATCTTCATGTTCTCGCCGAAGCCGAAAAACGCGATCACCGCAAGCTCGGCCGCGAGATGGATCTCTTCCATTTCCAGGAAGAAGGTCCGGGCGTGGTGTTCTGGCACGGCAAGGGCTGGCGCATGTTCCAGACGCTGACGGCCTATATGCGCCGTCGTCTGGCCGGTACCTATGAGGAGGTCAACGCACCGCAGGTACTCGATGCCTCGCTGTGGGAAACGTCCGGTCACTGGGGCTGGTACCAGGAAAACATGTTCGCGGTGAAATCCGCCTACGCCTTCACCCATCCGAAGGACGAGGAAGCGGATAACCGCGTCTTCGCGCTGAAGCCGATGAACTGCCCGGGTCACGTGCAGATTTTCAAGCATGGTCTGAAGTCTTATCGCGAACTGCCAATCCGCCTTGCGGAATTTGGTCTCGTGCATCGCTACGAAGCTTCGGGCGCCTTGCATGGCCTGATGCGCGTGCGCGGCTTCACGCAGGACGATGCGCACGTCTTCTGCACCGACGAACAGCTGGCGGCGGAATGCCTGCGCATCAACGCGCTGATCCTGTCGGTCTATGAGGATTTCGGCTTCGAGGAAGTCGTGGTCAAGCTGTCGACCCGCCCGGAAAAGCGCGTGGGCACGGACGATCTTTGGGATCGCGCCGAAAGCGTCATGACCGATGTGCTGAAGACGATCGAGGAACAGTCGGGCGGCCGCATCAAGACCGGCATCCTGCCGGGTGAGGGCGCGTTCTACGGTCCGAAGTTCGAATATACGTTGAAGGACGCAATCGGCCGTGAATGGCAGTGCGGCACGACGCAGGTCGACTTCAACCTGCCGGAACGCTTTGGTGCCTTCTATATCGACCAGAACTCGGAAAAGACCCAGCCGGTTATGATCCACCGCGCCATCTGCGGTTCGATGGAACGTTTCCTCGGCATCCTGATCGAGAACTTCGCCGGCCATATGCCGCTGTGGTTCGCGCCGACGCAGGTCGTCGTTGCAACGATCACCTCCGATGCCGACGACTACGGTCGCGAAGTTGCCGAGCAGCTGCGCGAGGCAGGCCTGCAGGTCGAAACCGACTTCCGCAACGAGAAGATCAACTACAAGGTCCGCGAGCATTCGGTTGCCAAGGTCCCGGTCATCATCGTCTGCGGCCGTCAGGAAGCAGAGCAGCGTTCGGTCAACATCCGTCGCCTCGGCTCGCAGGCCCAGACGTCGATGTCGCTGGACGAAGCGCTGGCATCGCTGGTGGATGAAGCAACGCCGCCGGACGTCAAGCGCCGAAAGGCTGCCAAGATCAAGGCTGCCTGATCTTTCGAATATCCACAGCGCCCGTGATGCACGGGCGCTGTCAGAATTTTGTCATTGATCTGAAATATTCTGTTCCTCTCATCAATGGCGGAGATCCCGCGGAGACGACATGCGCTTCAAGGAACTCTCCTACGCCAACGAGCGGGATCCCAAGCTGAAACGCTGGTTCATCCGCTCGATCGAAGGCCTTTCCGGCCGCGACCGTTATGCCCGCCTTTATGACATCTGGCGCAAGGACATCGTCGGCAAGACCGATCGCGTGTTCGGCAAGATGCTCGACCTTATCGATGTCGAACTCGATGTGCAGGGGGAGTGGATCCCGGTCGTAGGGCCGGAACGTCCGCTTGTCATCGTCGCAAATCATCCTTTCGGTATCGGCGACGGGATCGCAATTCTCGCCATGGCCGAACAGCTCGGCCGGCCGTTCCGCGTGCTGATCAATGACGAACTGCTGAAGGTACCGGAAATCGCACCCTATTCGCTGCCTGTCTCCTTCGAGGAGACGAAGGAAGCGCTGGCGATCAACATGCAGACCCGCCACGAAGCGCTGAAGCTCCTGAAGGAAGGGGTCACGATCGTCATCTTCCCGGCCGGCGGTGTCGCTACGGCGAAAAAGGGGTTCGGCATGGCGCAGGATCTTCCCTGGAAGATATTTGCGGCAAAGCTGGTGCAGACCGCCAAGGCCGATGTCGTGCCGATCTATTTCGAAGGCCAGAACGGCCCGCTTTTCCACATTGCCAGCAAGCTGTCGCTGACGCTCAGGCTGTCGCTTTTGATCCGCGAGTTCAAGCGACTGTCCGGCAGCGCGATCCGCGCGCGGGCAGGGGCTATGATGACCTGGGAAGAACTGTCCGGCATCAAGGATCGCAAGGACCTGCTGACGGTGCTGCATGACGCGGTGTTTTCGATGCGTCCGGTCAAGCGCTCGCGTCTGGCGAGGTTTCAGGAAAAAAGGCAGGCTGCGCAAGAAGCGCTTCGCAAGGAAGCGGCCTGATTTTTCAATCCAGGTCCGTCTGGATCCATCTGGGCGAATGATGAATGTCGATCGTCTGCAGGCGCCCGGGGCCGAGATTTTCGAACCTGTGCGGAATGCCCGCCGGGCCGAGCACTGCTTCTCCCGCACCAGCCTCGATCACGTCGTCACCGACAAAGAACCTCGCTCTGCCGGCGATAACGATGAAGGTTTCGTCATAGGGGTGGACATGCAGCCTGGGGCCGTATCCCGGCGTGTCGTTACCGTAGGCGAGAACGGTGACCGGCCCGTTGAGCACCTCGCCGTAGAGCGAACCGCGCCATGGGCCTTCCGTTTGAGGATCGAAGACAACGCCTTTTGCTGCGGGTCTTCCGTCGGGTACCACTGTCCTGGGATCAAAATCTCTGCGTGTCATGACGTCCCTCCCTGACGTGATGAGCAATGACGGCGCTTAGCCTGCCTCGGATTTGGCGCGAAGGCAGGCATTGCGAAAATGATGCTTAGTCCTGCGGTTCGACCGCTGCCGTTTCGCCGCTGTTGCGCGGATTGCGCATCAGGACCTCGACATCCGTGTTGCGGCCGGCCTTGACGCTGAACTCGCGCTGATAGGTCTTGTCCTTGTTGCGGGCGACCGCGAGATAATTGCCTTCCGACAGGACCATGGTCGAAAAGGCGCTGACGCTTTCGTTGACGACGTCGCCAGCCTCGGTCAGCACCGACCATGCGGTATCGGCGATCGCTTCGCCGCCGGGCTGGGAAACCAGTTTGAGAGTGATCTGGGCCGCCTTGTGCTGCAACACCGCCTGGGTCAGCTTTCCGGCTTCCACCTGGATATCGGCGCGCACGACCGCGTTGATATCGCCATATTCGGAGACGACGTGGTAGGTCCCGGCATTCAACCGAACGATGGTGTTCGGCTTGACGTCAGACATGACCAGAGCGCGGTCGCCGTTTTCGCGAACCTCGGAAGAATAGATGGAAAAGCTGAGCTGGCCCGGGGGGATGCGCTGGTCGGTTCCTGCAACGGCATTCAACACAAAGCCGCCTGCATCCAGCACGAGCGTTTGTTCGGCGACATTGCCCTCCGCCGGAACGGTCAGCTTTTTGGTGATACCGGCGCGCCCGAAGGCGCAGTTGACGAAGTAATCGCCGGGCGCCAGCTGAAAATCAGCGGAGCCGCCATTCGAGCTCGCCACCAGCGGCAGCTTGCCGTCTTCGCCGGCAATCGGGCTGAATACCCGCCAGGCGAGGCCATCCTTCATCACGTCGCCGTTACTGGTCAGTTTGGCGCTGAAGCGCACATCCCTGGCGACGGCGCTTTGAGGCAGGATGGATGATGGGGAAAACGCGTTCAGCTTCGGCATCTTGGCGGAGCTGTCGAGCTGCTTGAAGCTCTTGAATGCATCACCTTCCTGCGCTTGAACGCCTGTCACGAGGAGAAGCAGCAATGCTTCTGCAAGGAAGATACGGCGAACAATGGAGATGCCTGACATTCGATGACCGGTTGACTCTTGTTTTCTGACTGGCCACTTGAAGACCATGGGAAAGGCAAATTCAAGGCCTCATTCTACCACATCCCATCAAATGGACTACCGCACCTCTGGCAAACCGCACCAAATGGAAGTTTCGGACATGACTAATGACGTAAGGCTGATTGACTATCTGCGTGAACGCCACTCGACGCCGGTCGCGCAGATCAAGGGGCCGGCTCCGGATGCGGCGGAACTCGATGACATTCTCACGTCAGCCGTGCGCGTGCCTGACCATGGAAAGATCGCCCCATGGCGGCTTGTCGTCTATCGCGGTGATGTCTGCGTCTCGCTCGGCGAAACGTTCCTGGAGATCGCTTCTGCGCAGAACGGCGAAATGACCGACGCGGCAAAAGAAGCCGAGCGGATGCGCTTCACCCGCGCGCCGCTGGTCGTCGGTGTGATCAGCACCGCTGCGCCGCATGCGAAAATCCCCGAATGGGAGCAGGTCCTGTCTGCCGGGGCCGTGTGCCTCAACATGCTGATGGCCTGCGAGGCACGCGGTTATGTCGCCAACTGGCGCACCGAATGGGTTGCTTATGATGCGAAAGCCCTAACCGCGCTTGGTGTGAAGGAAGGCGAAAAGGTTGCCGGCTTCATCCATATCGGTTCCAGCGATTTCCCGATGCCGGACCGGCCGCGTCCTCAGCTTGCCGATATCGTCACCTACGCCTGAGGCTGAACCTGCATGTTTTACCGGACCGACAAGAATGACCATGGCATGGCGCACGATCCCTTCAAGGCGATCGTGGCGCCACGCCCGATCGGCTGGATCGGCACAAAGGGCAGGGACGGGTCGTTCAACCTCTCGCCCTACTCCTTCTTCAACATCGTCTCCGATACGCCGAAACTGGTGATGTTTTCGTCGTCGGGCCGCAAGCACAGTCTCAGGAATGCCGAGGAGACGGGCGTGTTTACCGCGAGCCTGGCGAGCCGGCACCTCGCGGATCACGTCAACGCATCCTCGGCACCGGTAGAGTACGGTGTCGACGAGTTCGAGCTGGCCGGTCTGACTGCGGCGATGGGGCGGGTGGTCGATGCTCCTTATGTGGCCGAGGCCTATACGGCGCTGGAATGCCGTCTGACCGAGATCATCCAGCCGAAGGGGCTCAACGGCGAGACGTCGCAATCCTTCATGGTCTTCGGTCAGGTCGTCGGCATCCATATCAGCGAGGAAATCATTCGCGACGGGCGAATCGCCATGGATCTCGCTCGTCCGATCGCCCGCATGGGATATATGGATTATGCGGATGGCGGCACGGATGTGTTCCAGATCGCCCGACCGACCCGATAACGCCGCCTGATAAACCTGCCTGGATGTCTAGGTTAACAAACGTGGTGAACCAATATTAACCTTTTGGATCTAGCGTTCGGCAAGTCGGCCCGTTGAGGCGTCGGCCAGATTCCGGGGCGCATTGTGATCGTACAGGTATTTCTACGTTGGGCTGAAACGGCAAGGACCGGCGATCGGGCAAGAGCTGCAAGCGCGCTTGCCAAGGCGTTCGTAGGTTCGTCGCTTGGCCCGGACGAGCATCGCGCCGCAATAATGGCAATGACCTATCTGCTGGACGATCCGTCGCCGAAGGTGCGGCTGTCGCTGGCAGAAGCTCTTGCGTCCTCTGACGTTGCTCCGCGTCCAATCATCATGTCCCTCGCCGAAGACCAGCCGGAGATCGCCTGCACGGTGATTGCCTGCTCTCCCGTCCTGCGGGATGCCGATCTTGTCGAACTTGCAGGACGTGGCGATTCGTTCACGCGATCTTTGGTCGCAACACGGCCGGGGCTCGGCTGCAGTGCTGCTGCCGCGGTTGCCGAGGTGGGTGACGGCGCCGAGATAGTCCTTCTTTTGGAAAACGATACCGCCTCTATCAGCCGCATTACCCTGCGCCGCATGGCGCAGCGCTTCGGTCATCTGGCCGATGTGCGGCATCTGCTGCTCGAGCGCGGCAACCTTCCTGCCGATGCGCGACACATGCTGGTGGCCCATGTGGCGGCTGCACTTGCAGGTTCGGACCTTGTCACCAGAACGATAGGTGCCAAGCGTATCGACGTCATGACACGCGAAGCCGGTGACGAGGCGATCGTCGCGATTGCCGGATCGATCTTTCAGGATGAAATACCGTTGCTGGTCGAGCATCTGAAGACGAGCGGGCGGCTCACCCCGGCGCTTCTCATTCACGCGCTTTGCAGCGGCAAGGTGGATTTTTTTGCATCGGCCATCGTTTCGCTCGTTCATCTGGAAGAGCGCCGCGTGCGTGCGATCCTCGCGACCGGCAGGGTTCATGCGGTGCGAGCCTTGTTCGAAGCGGCCGGGATAGGGCGTGATATCGTCGCCGTGTTTGTCGAGGCGGTATTCTTGTGGCGGCGCGCAGCCGCTGGCGGTGGTCTTGATACCTGTTATTTCGGGCTGCTCGAGCAGTTCGAGGGGTTACGCGGAGATGGTGGTGCGGTCGGGCAATTGCTGGATATGGTAGATCTGCTCCATCGCGGCGAGCTGCGTCGCAGCGCACGCTCCTACGCTGCAGATGTTTCACTCGTCGCCTGATCGGCTGTAAAGTCGCAGATTATGGCGTCAGTGATCGAACTTGCGTGCGACCCAGGAATAGCCGCCTTCCACGAGACGCACCGGCTTCGTCATCAGCGTTTTCACGCCTTCTGTTGTCGGTAGCACGGTCTTCACACGCTGTATGGCCCGTCCGGCCAGTGTTTCCGCCTCTTCCGGCGTCACTTCGGCGACTTCGACCTTCTGCGCATTTGCGTCCACCGACGTTTCAGACGTGTTCTTATCGGCCGGTTGACGTTCCGGTGAGGCGGAAGGGCGCGTTACCGGGATAGGGCCGACATTCGGTATGCCGGCGATTTCCGGGTCCTGGCAGACGGCGATCAGGACCGGATAAGGCTGGTTCGCATAGGTCGGAAGGTGATCTTCCGAAACCGAATCGCACATTGCCACTGTCGGCCAGCGCTCCTGGGCGGTCGCGATATACTTACAGTCAGTCCCGCTGTCGTTACAGCCGAGAATGGTCATGACAATGAGGGCAGCGTTCATCCATATCTCCAACACGTTCCACCGAGCTTATGGTGAAGATCATGGCTCGATAAAGGCTGGATGAGATTGGCTAGCGCCTCAGGGGCCGGAAGCCTTGCGTACCGCCGGTAAGTCTTCCTCAGCAAGCACTACCTCGGGATCAGAGGGCTGTTCCGCCTCTGTTACATCGGCGATCTTGACCTCGCGAATCCACTCGCGCCAGATCGATACGACGAGGGCCATGAGTACCGGTCCGATGAACAGGCCGAGAAAACCCATGGTCTTGACGCCGCCGACAAGGCCGAAAAATGTCGGCAGGAAGGGCAGCTTGATCGGGCCTCCGACAAGGCGGGGGCGCAATGTCTTGTCGACGATGAAAAGTTCGACACTGCCCCAGATGAACAGGCCGGCGCCTGCAACATAGGAGCCATTGGCGACGAGGTAAGCCGATACCAGCGTGAAGGATAGCGGCGCGCCACCCGGAATGAGAGCCATGATGCCGGTAAGCACGCCGAATGTGACGGGCGAGGGAACGCCGGCGATCCAGTAGGCGATACCGAGCACGATGCCTTCACCGATGGCGATCAGCGTCATGCCGGTAACGGTGGAGCTTATCGTGGCAGGCACGACGCGAGAGATCCGTTCCCAGCGTGTCGGAAAAATCCGCTCGCCCAGAAGGTCGATCTGGCCGCTGAAGGAAGCGCCGTCGCGATAAACGAAAAACAGCGCGATCAGCATGAACAGTAACGTCAGCATGATGTGGAAGGCGCTGTTTCCGGCCACAAGCACGCCATGATAGATTGCACCGATATTGGCGCCGCTGATTAGCTGCGCAAGTTCCCCGACAGCACCGGGAGCGCCGATATGGCGGGTCCATTGAGTGCCGAGCCATTCTCCGGCAAAGGGCAGGCCGATAATCCAGCCCGGTGGAGGCGCGCCGTTGCGGTTGACCTCGACGGCCCAGCGGAACCAGTCAGCGATTTCCCTGGCGGCGTAGGATGCACCGATGCTGATCGGGATGACGATGAAGAGAACGATGAAGATAATCGCCAGCGTTGCACCGATCGTGGTGTTGCCGCCGACATGGGTCAGCAGGCGCCGGTAGAGTGGCCAGCTGGCAAAGCCGATCACCAGGGCAGCAAGTACCGGAACCATGAAGCCGTGAAAGAAATAAATGGCGGCGGCAGCTACAATGATCAGTAGCCAGCGCGCAGCCGAAATCGGTGAGATCAGGGCAACCCTGTTCGGGCTAACGGGGCCAAGCCAACGAGGCTCGGCGCTGCCTTTTCGATTGCTGCTGCGGTTCACCATCAATTCCTGTCTAAATCTGGCTCCTATATGGCCAGAGAAGGTCGTGAAAACAAGCTTCGCACCGATTCATTAAAACGCTACTTCCTTACTTGCGGTAACGCTTAGATGCGATAGAAATATGAAATTGCCAATTGGCGATGCCGCTCCATTTAACACGGGTATGTTTTAAACAGCTTGCGGGTCTTTAGATAGGCGCGCCGGAAAATAGGAGCCATGTGTGCCATTGGCAGGACGGGAGCTTCAAGGGAAAATTGATGCGTCAGACTGAAGCGGTCAACCTAACCAACTGCGACCGTGAACCCATTCATATTCCCGGCTCCATTCAGCCGCATGGTTGCATGATGGTCTGTGACGGCGTCGGTTCCGTCATCCTGCAGCATTCCGCCAATCTGGCAGAGATGTTGGGGCTCACATCTCCCGTGATCGGCGAAAGGCTTGAAACGGTCTTGGGTGGCGATGTTGCACATACGCTGCGCAACGCGCTCGCGACATCCGACGATCCTGCCCGGCCCGCCCTGCGGCATGCTTTGCGCCTTGCTTCGGGTCCTGTCATGGATATTGCGCTTCACCGCAATGGCGAAAAAGTGATCCTCGAATTCGAGCCGGCATCCAATGATACTGACCAGCCACTCGAAGTGGCCCGCATGCTGATCAGCCGGATCCGCAACGTTTCCAGTCTCGACCGGCTGGTGCAGAGCGCTACAAGGCTGATGTATGCGATGCTCGGTTATGACCGGGTCATGGTCTACCGTTTCGAGCAGGATGGCTCCGGCAAGGTCATCAGCGAATACAAGAGACGCGATCTGGAGAGTTTTCGTGGCCAGTATTTTCCGGCCGGCGATATCCCGGTACAGGCGAGGGCGCTCTACATCAAGAACACGATCAGGGTGATCTGTGACGCCAATTATCAGCGTGTGCCGATCGTGCCTGAACTGGATGAGGACAACCAGCCGCTCGATCTTTCCTTCGCACATTTGCGCAGCGTTTCGCCGATCCATTGCGAATATCTGCGCAACATGGGCGTCGGCGCTTCGATGTCGATCTCGATCGTGGTCGATGGCGAACTCTGGGGCCTGATCGCATGCCATCACTATTCGCCGAAAATCCTGTCCATGCCGCAGCGGGTAGCGGCGGAAACGTTCGGCGAGTTCTTCTCGCTGCATCTTTCGGCGCTCAGGCAGAAGGAACTGCACGAGACTGCAAGCGTTGCACGTCGGTCGCTCGACCGGTTCCTGCAGGAAGCTTCGCATCATCGCGACATCAGCCTGCTGCTGCGGGGGTCGCTTGAGGCTTTCTCGACCATGCTGCCGTGCGACGGGGTCGGCCTGTGGCTGGATGGCGTCTGGTCAAGCCAGGGGAGCACACCGCCACTCGAGATGATCGGAGAATTGGCGGACGAGATCGGCGGGCTGACTGGCGGCAAGGTCTGGTCGACCTTTCAGCTTTCGCATGCCATTCCGCAATCCGGCATTTCACCCGACGATGCCTGCGGGGTGCTCGCCATACCGCTTTCGCAGCGGCCGAAGGACTATCTCTTCTTCTTCCGCAAGGAAGTGGTGCAGACGCTGGACTGGGCGGGCAATCCGGACAAGTCCTATGTGACCGGCCCGATGGGCGACCGGCTGACACCGCGCAAGAGCTTCGCCATCTGGAAGGAAACCGTCAGGCTGCAGGCCCAGCCCTGGACCGACAGCGACCGGGAGATCGGTGAAGCTATTCGCGCGGTTCTCGTCGAGATCGTGTTGCATCACAACGAAATGCTGGCCGAGGAACGCGGCAAGGCGGACGTGCGCCAGCGGATGCTCAACGAGGAACTCAATCACCGGGTCAAGAACATCCTTTCGATCATCAAGGCTCTTGTCGGCCATCCTGTCGAAAGCGGGCGCAGCCTTTCCGATTATGTCGGTTCGCTGAAGGGACGCATTCAGGCGCTGGCTTTCGCGCATGACCAGGTGGTGCGCGGCGGTGATGGCGGTTCGCTGCTGGATCTCCTGGAGGCGGAACTGCGCCCCTATATGGAGGGCACTCGGTCCGTGGCGCTGGAAGGCCCGCGCGTCTGGCTGGACAGCCGGGCATTCTCGGTCATGGCGCTGGTCCTGCATGAAATGTCGACCAATGCCGCCAAATACGGATCGCTCTCGGTGCCGGGCGGCAGGCTCGATGTTCGGTGGAAAAGGCTCGAAACGGGGGCTTGCGAGCTGAGCTGGATCGAAAGTGGCGGGCCTGCGGTAAAGCCACCGAGCCGAAGTGGCTTCGGCAGTGTTCTGATCGGCCGCAGTATTCCTTACGAGCTCGAAGGCGCGGCAGAGGTGAGTTATCCCGAGACAGGCATAGAGGCACGTTTCGTCGTGCCGTCGAAACATCTGCATGGCGATGACGATGTCACGACTATTCACATTGGCGATGTAGAGGCTGCCGAAACGGGAAGGCTCGAGACGCCTCATCTGGCGGAGAAGGAATTCCTGCTGGTCGAGGACCAGATGCTGATTGCGGCTGATGTCGAATCCATGCTGGCGGAACACGGGATCAACAAGGTGACGACGGCGCCTTCGGTTTCAGAAGCGTTGCGCAGGCTTAAGGGATTTACCCCCGACGTCGCGATCCTCGATGTCAATCTTGGGTCAGGCACGTCGCTTCCGATCGCCGAGGAACTGGTGCGGCGCGGTGTGCCCTTCATCTTTGCCACCGGATATACCGACCGTTCGATCATTCCGGCCAATCTGACCGCGCCGATCGTCCGCAAGCCTTATGAGGCGGAGGCCTTGATCTCCGCCGTCACCAAGCTGCTTGAGACCCGTTAAAGCGTCATCACCGCCAAAGGCGCAGGACGGGCGAAGTCGTCCTGTGCGGCAATCATGTTGAGTTCGCGTCTTCCGGCGGCAAGCGTCTTTTCGAACAGCGCGAAAATGCTGGAGGCGGTTTTCGACAGCGCCTGATCTAGCGGTGCGCCGGACAGGATGTGGCCGAGGAAAAGCGCCGAGGTGCAGTCACCTGCGCCGTTCGGTGCCGGATCGAATTTAAGGCGCGGCGTGGTGGCGAGGAACTGCTCGCCCGATTTCGACGATGCCAGCATCTGGATTTCGTCGTCGCGCGTGCCGTCATGGATCAGTGAGGTGAGAAGCACCGTTTCAGGGCCCATCTCATGGATCATCCGACAGGCCTTGCGGGCGTCGTCGAGTGTCAGGATCTGGCGGCCAGCGAGATATTCCAGCTCGAACTGGTTCGGGGTGATGATCGAGGCGCGGGCGAG
This sequence comes from Aliirhizobium wenxiniae, assembly GCF_014201355.1. Taxonomy (GTDB): domain Bacteria; phylum Pseudomonadota; class Alphaproteobacteria; order Rhizobiales; family Rhizobiaceae; genus Neorhizobium; species Neorhizobium wenxiniae. The sequence goes on along the minus strand of NZ_JACHEG010000001.1, from coordinate 493,586 downwards.
CGCCTTCTGGCGGAAATAGTCGGGAATGCCGGGGCGGACGAAAAAGCCGCGGCCGACATCACCCATGACCGGATCACAGAGCCAGCGCGTTCCTTCAGGCAGTCGGTCGAGAACCGAGAGGATGATTTCGCCGATCGCCGGGTCGCCGAGATAACCGGTCAGAAGCGCATCCATCTTCTGCAGCGCTCCAAGGCTTTCCAGCCCCTCAATAATGCTCTCGATATGGGCGGCGGAAAACACCTCGCCAGTCCATTTCAGATAACCGGTGTGGTTGGAGAACTGCACCGTGTTGATGACGGTGACTTCATGCCCGAGGCGCTGCAGGGGGAGCGTGGCAGCGCGATTTCCCACATAACCATAGGCGACATGGGACTGGATTGAGAGGATCTGCTTCATGGCGGGGTGCTTCATTCAGATGATCGAAAACGATCTTTCCGGTGAAGCATGCCGCGCCCTGTCGCGCAATCCTCTCCTTTCCCGATAGCGTCAGATATCGAGATTTTCGGCAAAAGCCGCGCGTTCCTGGATGAAGCGGAAGCGTGCTTCGGCCCTCGTGCCCATCAGATTGTCGACCGCCTCGCGGGTGCCTTCGAAATCGACCTCATCGATATCGACGCGCAGCAGCGTGCGCTTGGCCGGATCCATGGTGGTTTCCTTCAGCTGCGCGGCCATCATCTCGCCAAGACCTTTGAAGCGTCCGATCTCGACCTTCTTGTTCTTGAAGACGGTTTCCATCAGTTCGGCACGGTGGGCGTCGTCGCGGGCATAGACCGTCTTGCCACCCTGACGGATGACATAGAGCGGCGGTACCGCCAGGTAGAGATGGTTGCCGCGGATCAGTTCCGGCATTTCCTGATAGAAGAAGGTGATCAGCAGCGAAGCAATGTGGGCACCGTCGACGTCGGCATCGGTCATGATGATGACGCGCTCGTAACGAAGGTCTTCCTCTCGGTATTTCGAACGCGTGCCGCAGCCGAGCGCCTGCACCAGATCGGCGATCTGCTGGTTGGCAGAGAGCTTTTCACGGCTGGCGGAACCGACGTTCAAGATCTTGCCGCGCAGGGGAAGAATCGCCTGATTGGTTCGGTTGCGCCCCTGTTTGGCCGAGCCACCTGCCGAGTCACCCTCGACGATGAACAGTTCCGCGCCCTCGGCGGTATTCTGCGAGCAGTCGGCCAGCTTGCCGGGCAGACGCAGCTTGCGTACCGCGGTCTTGCGGTTGACTTCCTTTTCCTTGCGGCGACGCAGGCGCTCTTCGGCGCGTTCGATCACCCAGTCGAGCAGCTTTGCAGCTTCGGCAGGGTTGCCGGCGAGATAATGGTCGAAAGGATCGCGCAGCGTGTTTTCGACAAGACGTTGCGCCTCGACAGTGGCGAGCTTGTCCTTGGTCTGGCCGACGAATTCCGGTTCGCGGATGAAGACCGAGAGCATGCCGACAGCCGAAATCATCACGTCGTCGGTGGTGATTTCCTTGGCGCGCTTGTTCTGGGTCAGTTCGGCGTAGTTCTTCAGGCCCTTGGTCAGCGCAATGCGCAGGCCGGCCTCATGCGTGCCGCCTTCCTGGGTCGGAATGGTGTTGCAATAGGAATGAAGCTGCGGATCGCCGCCATACCAGGTGATCGCCCATTCCATGGCGCCATGACCGCCGGTCTTTTCCGTGCGACCGGAGAAGATCTCGCGGGTGACGGTGAAATCCTTGCCGAGCGTTGCGGCCAGATAATCCTTCAAACCACCCGGAAAGTGGAAGACGGCCTTGTCCGGGATCTCGCCGCCTTCCGGCACGACGCCCGGATCGCAGCTCCAGCGGATTTCCACGCCGCCGAAGAGATAGGCCTTTGAGCGGGCCATACGGAAAATGCGGCCGGCCTCGAACCTGGCGCGCTCGCCAAAAATCTGCGGGTCGGGATGGAAACGCACGCGGGTGCCGCGGCGGTTATGCACATCGCCGAGTTCCTGCAGGCCGCCCTGCGGCACGCCGCGGGAAAAGGTCTGGCGATAGAGCTTGCGATTGCGGGCGACTTCGACTTCGAGCACATCCGACAGCGCATTGACGACCGAGACGCCGACGCCGTGCAGACCGCCGGAGGTCTCATAGGCGTCGCCATCGAACTTGCCGCCGGCATGCAGCTTGGTCATGATGACTTCGAGCGTCGACTTGCCGGGAACCTGCGGATGGTTTTCCACCGGAATGCCGCGACCGTTATCGGAAACGGTGAGGAAGCCTTCGGCATCGAGATGAACTTCGATGAAATTGGCGTGACCGGCTACCGCTTCGTCCATCGAGTTGTCGATGACTTCGGCAAACAGATGGTGCAGCGCCTTTTCGTCGGTGCCGCCGATATACATGCCCGGGCGCATGCGCACCGGTTCGAGACCTTCGAGAACACGGATCGACGAGGCGCCGTAATCTTCGCCGCCGCTCTTGAGCGGGGCTGGGCGGGGCGTGGACGGTTCGGCGGCAATGGCGGGTGCCGGCGCAGCCGCGACCGGTTTTGCGGTCGCCGGCTGGGTCGTCACCGGTTGGGCATTCGCCGAGGGATCACCGAAAAGATCGTTGTTATTGTCGTCCATCTGGTCTTTCACTGCTGCCTGCCGAGGTGCCGAGGAGGAAGCCATACCCGTCTCATATTGTTTCGAATCACTTGCGATTCTGCCAGAAAACCGGCTTTTTCGCGATGCCGCGCGCGCGGCCTTTGCTGCCAGCAATGCTAGCTAGACCCTGCCATGGCAAGCTTTCAAGACCGAAGGACCTCAATGAAACCCCGCATGTCCACAGTTCATTTCATTTTTGCCACGCTTCTTGCGATCTTGATATCATCGACCGGTGACGTCGTTATGGCACAGGAAGGACCGATCCCGCCTTTCAAGGACGACCTGTTTTCCAGCTACAAGGTGCTGAAGAGCGACGATGGCGGCGCTTACGAGGTGATGGACTATAACGAGCTTCGCGACATCAACGAACGCGACCAGGAACCGGAACGGCGGGTGCGCGGCGCCTATGTCGATCTTTCCGTTCGCCGGAGCCAAGAAAACGAGACGCTGACGCTTGGCAGCCGCAATGTGGACGTGACGCGGGTTGGACCGTCTTCCGGCGAACGCTTTGCCGTGATCTTCATCCATGGGCGTGGCGGAGATCGCCGCCTCGGCGTCAACGACTATTCGTTCGGCGGCAATTTCAACCGGCTGAAGAACCTCAGCGCTCGCAATGGCGGCACCTATTATTCGGTCAGCGTGAAGTCCTTCGACGAAAAAGGGGCAGCCGATGTCGGTGCATTGGTGCGCTACGCTTTCGAACAATCGGGAGGGCGTCCGGTCATTCTCGCCTGCGCCTCGATGGGCGGGATCATCTGCCAGAACATCGTGCGCGACAGGGAAACCGTCCGTTATCTCGGCGGCATGGTTCTGCTCGGCGGCCCGCCGGATGCGGGGCTTGCCGGAACGCCTTACGCAAAGCTCAAGCTGCCGATTTATTTCGGCCATGGCAGCGCCGACAGCGTCTACAAGGCGGAAGACCAGGAGAAGATTTTTCGCGGATTGCGCGCGTCAAACTATCCCGCGCGATTCAGCCTTTTTCAGACCGGAGGACATGGAACGCCGATCCGGATGGTGGACTGGCGCAAGGTGCTCAATTTCGTGCTGACTGCTCGAAATTAGGTGGAATGCGCAGTTAAATCGATCTGTAACGGCGCTCAACCGATTGAATTTCATCAAGGGCTTCCTTGTTTTGTCACTTCGCGTGACTGGAAGGCGGCGGCTTTTGAAGCAAGCGCTTGAATCACGGTCATTTTTCAGCGTACGAAAGAGGCCGAATTTCCGGGTGGCCGGATTTTGCATGCGATGATTGCGATCTTGTTTCGAGGTCGTCGACAATTAGAGGAGGATACCGCCGATGACCCCAGACGTTCGCCCGCTCGTGGCTGGAAACTGGAAGATGAACGGCACGCGGGACGCGCTCGGGGAAATCAAGGCCATGGCCGAGGGTGTAGTTGGCCCGCTGGCTGATCGTGTTGACGCGCTGATCTGCCCGCCGGTGACGCTTCTTTATGTCGCGACGGCGCTTTGCACGGATAGCCCCCTGATGATCGGCGCACAGGATTGCCATCAGAAGGTTTCGGGCGCGCATACCGGCGATATCTCCGCCGAGATGATTGCCGATTGCTTCGGAACTCATGTCATTCTCGGCCATTCCGAGCGCCGCACGGATCACGCTGAAACGGACCATCTCGTTCGCGACAAGGCCGTTGCTGCCTATCAGGCGGACCTTACGGCGATCATCTGCATCGGCGAGACCGCCGGCGAGCGCGACAGCTACCAGACGCTCGACGTGCTGAAGCGGCAGCTGGACGGCTCCATCCCGGATGGCGCGACGGCTGAAAATACCGTCATCGCCTATGAGCCAGTGTGGGCGATCGGATCGGGACTGACCCCGACGAACGAGGACATTGCCGTTGCACATGCCTTTATGCGCTCCGAACTCACCAAGCGCTTCGGCGAGGAAGGCAAGAAGATGCGGATTCTTTATGGTGGTTCGGTCAAGCCGGGCAATGCCGAGGTGCTGATGGGCATCGCCAATGTCGACGGTGCATTGATCGGCGGAGCGAGCTTGAAAGCGGCCGACTTCCTCGCCATCTATTCCGTCTATGAGGGGCTGATCGCCGAAACCTTGTAATCAAGGCTTGGAAAGAGCGATAGGCTCATGTAAAGAGCCGCCAAACTCTAGATTGTTGCCCGCGTAGGGCAGGGACCCGATACATGCAGACCGTTTTGATCGTCATTCATCTCATGATCGTGCTTGCGCTTGTCGGCGTAGTGCTGATCCAGCGCTCCGAAGGCGGTGGCCTTGGCATCGGCGGCGGCTCCGGCTTCATGTCGGCGCGCGGCACGGCCAATGCGCTGACCCGCACGACGGCGATCCTCGCGGCGCTGTTCTTCGTGACCTCGCTGGCACTCGGTATTCTTGCCCGTTACGACTCGCAGCCGACCGATATCCTGAACCGTATCCCGCAGAGCCAGCAGGGCACGGGCAACGGCATTCTCGACCAGCTCGGCCCGGCACCGACTGCACCGCCGGCACAGGCTCCTGCTGGCAACGGCGTACCGTCCGAAACCGGCGCTGCTGCTCCGGCGGCAGGCCAGGCGCCTGCGGCTCCGGCAGCACCTGCTGCGCCGTCGAACAGCGTTCCGACCGGCCAGTAAGGCTCCGGTCAAGACTTCAAGCTCCGGCAGGCCAAAAGCCTGCCGGTTTTATTTTGTGAAGATTCCACAGCCGTTTTAGCGATCGGCGAAATTTGTGCTGGCGGAATCGTGTGTGAGAAGGTAACCGGTGACTCCCATGGCGCGATATGTATTCATCACTGGCGGCGTGGTCTCTTCCCTTGGGAAGGGTATTGCGGCCGCGGCCCTCGGAGCATTGCTCCAGGCGAGGGGTTACCGGGTTCGGCTGAAGAAGCTCGATCCTTATCTCAACGTTGATCCGGGCACGATGAGCCCGACCCAGCACGGCGAGGTCTTTGTGACCGACGACGGCGCTGAGACGGATCTTGATCTCGGTCACTACGAGCGCTTTACCGGGCGTTCGGCGACCAAGACCGACAACATCACCACCGGCCGGATCTACAAGAACATCATCGACAAGGAACGTCGCGGCGATTACCTCGGCGCAACCGTTCAGGTCATTCCGCATGTGACGAACGAGATCAAGGATTTCGTCACCGAGGGCAATGACGACTATGATTTCGTCCTGTGCGAAGTCGGCGGCACGGTGGGCGATATCGAAGCAATGCCGTTCATGGAAGCCATCCGCCAGGTCAATAACGACCTGCCGCGCGGCACCGTGATCTACGTCCACCTGACGCTGATGCCGTATATTTCGGCAGCCGGTGAATTGAAGACCAAGCCGACGCAGCATTCGGTAAAGGAACTGCAGGCGCTCGGTATCCATCCCGACATCCTGCTGGTGCGTGCCGACCGGGAAATCCCGGAGGCGGAACGCCGCAAGCTTTCGCTGTTCTGCAACGTGCGCGAAAGCGCCGTCATCCAGGCGCTCGACGTTGCCAATATCTATGACGTTCCGATCGCCTATCACAAGGAAGGCCTCGACAACGAGGTTCTGGCCGCCTTCGGCATTGAGCCGGCTCCAAAGCCGCGTCTCGACCCGTGGGAAGACGTCTGCAGCCGCATCAGGACGCCGGAAGGCGAAGTCACGATCGCGATCGTCGGCAAGTATACCGGTCTCAAGGATGCCTATAAGTCGCTGATCGAGGCGCTGCATCACGGCGGTATCGCCAACCACGTCAAGGTCAAGCTCGAGTGGATCGAGTCGGAAGTCTTCGAAAAGGAAGACCCGACGCCTTACCTCGAAAAGGTCCATGGCATCCTGGTTCCCGGCGGTTTTGGCGAGCGCGGTTCGGAAGGCAAGATTCTCGCGGCGCAGTTCGCCCGCGAGCGCAAGGTTCCGTATTTCGGCATCTGCTTCGGCATGCAGATGGCGGTGGTGGAAGCAGCCCGTCATCTGGCAGGCATCGAAAAGGCTTCGTCGACTGAATTCGGTTCGACCTCGGAACCGGTCGTTGGCCTGATGACCGAATGGGTCAAGGGCAATGCGCTGGAGAAGCGTGCAGCAGCCGGCGACCTCGGCGGCACGATGCGTCTCGGCGCCTACAATGCGGCGCTGAAGAAGGAAACGAAGATCGCCGAGATCTATGGCTCGACCGAGATTTCGGAACGTCATCGCCACCGCTACGAAGTCAATGTCGACTACAAGGAGCGGCTTGAGAGCTGTGGCCTGGTGTTCTCGGGCATGTCGCCAGACGGCGTCCTGCCGGAGACGATCGAATATCCGGATCATCCGTGGTTCATCGGCGTCCAGTACCACCCGGAACTGAAGAGCCGCCCGCTCGATCCGCATCCGCTGTTTGCAAGCTTCATCGAAGCGGCACTGGAACAGAGCCGCCTCGTCTAAGCCTGTCGGCACCTATGGAATTCGAAAGACCCGGCCTTGGCCGGGTTTTTTGTTATGGAGTTTTGGCGTTGGCATCGCTGACCGTTTTCAGAAGGGTCAGCATGGCGCTGTTCAGCGGCGTCGGAAGGCCATGGCGCCTTCCTGCTGTAACAACGGCGCCGTTCAGTGCTTCGATTTCCAGCGGGCGGCCGGCAAGGCAGTCGAAATACATCGAGGTGCCGGCTTCCGGCGGATAGGCCAGAAAGGTCTCAAGGATCGCTTCGGCTTCGTTGTCACGCAGTTGCGCACCATCGGCGCGGCCGACCGCGACGGCTTCGCGCAGGATGCTCAGGGACAGGTCCTGTATGTCCGATCTCTGGAAGACGCCGAGCCTCTGGCGTGTCAGGGCGGTGATCGGATTGGCGATCACGTTGACCAGCAGTTTGCGCCATTGATAGGTGAGGAAGTCCTCACTCCGGCCGACATCGATCGGCGTGCCTTCGAAGAGAGCTGCGAAGGCTTCGGCTTGTGGTCCGGCCGGGACCAGAAGATCGTGGCCGCGGATATGGCGCAGCCTCACATGGTCGGGTGCAAGCCGCTCGCCGTTGTAATAGACGATTGCCGGGAGCACGGTGGCGCCGTTTGCATGCGGCGCGACGCGCTCCTCATGGGCGATGCCGTTCTGCAGCACGGCCACGGTCGTCTGTGGCGTACAGAGGTTTTCGAGCCACGGCGCGGCCGAGGCGACATCCTGCGCCTTGGTGCAGAGCACGACCCAATCGACCGGCTCGGCAAGGCCCGGGTCGGAAAGTGTCTTCAGCGGGATCGATATGCTGTCTTCGTGGTGGTCGAAGGTGAGCTTGTCGATCTGCCTGCGGGCGCAGACAGTCACGTCATTTTCCGGAGACAGGCTCAGGCAGGCCGCAGCGACGCCACCGATACCGCCAAGTCCGACGACTGCAATTTTCCGTCCCGCCATGTCGACATCTCCTCTCGCGAATTAAGGAGATTAGTCGCTGACGGAGATTGGTGAAACGTCAATCCTGCGACATGCGGTACGGCCTCAGCCTTTCAGGCCCTTATAGGCTTCGAGTGCCCGATCACGAGCCATGCCGTGATTGACGATCGGCCGCGGATAGGTCTTTCCGAGTTCCACGCCCGCATCGGCCAGAACATGGTCCGGCGCTTCGAAGGGCTTGTGGATGTATTTCTTTGGCAGGTCCTTCAGTTCCGGCACGAAGTGACGGACGTAATCGCCGTCGGGATCGAATTTCTCGCCCTGCAGGATCGGGTTGAAGATGCGGAAGAAGGGGGAGGCGTCGGCGCCTGAGCCGGCCACCCATTGCCAGTTGGCGGTATTGCTGGCCGGATCGGCATCGAGCAGCGTATCGCGGAACCATTCCTCGCCGCGCCGCCAGTCGATTAGCAGGTCCTTGATCAGGAAGGATGCCGTGATCATGCGGACGCGATTGTGCATGTAACCGGTCTGCCAGAGCTCGCGCATGCCGGCATCGACGATCGGATAACCGGTCTGTCCCTTGGTCCAGGCGCGAAAATCGGCGGCATCGAATTCCCATTCGAAGGCATCGAACTTGTCGTCCCAGTTTTTCGTGCGCAGATCGGGAAACTCGACCAGCAGATTGTAGCAGAAATCGCGCCAGGCGAGTTCCTTGCGGTAATGGACCAGATCGTCGCGATGTTTGTCAGCCAGCCCGTTGGTGGCGTGCCAGATGCGGGCAGGGGATATTTCGCCGAGCGCCAGATGCGGTGAAAGCCTCGATGTCGCCTCGATTGCCGGGAAATCGCGACCGCGCTTGTAATCATGCAGGTCGGCATCGATCAGGTCTTCCAGCCTTTCCTGCGCCCCGGCCTCGCCAGGCGTCCAGTGGTCCGAAAAACCGGCCGCCCAGTTGGGCTTGGTCGGCAGCAGGTTCCAGCTGTCAAGCGCTTCCGAGCGAGGATGGCTTGTGGGCGAAGGGACGGTCTCTGGCGGCTCAATGGGGCCATGCGGTTCGTGAAGCTTCTGCATGGCGTTCCAGAACGGCGTATAGACCTTGAAGGCATTGCCGGAGCCGGTGCGGATGTTTTTCGGATCATGCAGCAACTGGCCGTGAAAGGCGCGGATGGCGATGCCTGCATCCTTGAGCGCAATGGCGATCTCGCGGTCCACCGTGGTTCGTTCGTAGGCGCGGTTGACGTAGACCGTCTTTGCGCCGGTCTTGCGGGCAATATCGATGATGATGTCATCGGCCTTGCCCGTCGCAAGCGTCAGGTCGCTGCCCAGTGACTTCAGGCTCTCCTTGAGCGCCGCCAAGGAATGATGAAGCCACCATGCCTGTGCGGCCCCAAGCGGACCGATATCGGGCTGTGCCGGTTCGCGGATATAGACGGGAATAACCGGGCCGCCTGCATCAATCGCGGCATGCAGAGCTGCGTTGTCATCGAGACGCAGATCCTTGCGGAACCAGAGAATGGCGGCAGGTGGGCTCTTGTCGGACACGATCTACTCCGTTTGGGCATTGATGCCCAAGCTTACGGATTTCAAGCCTGTCCGGATCACTCGAAGGGGCGAATGAGCAGAATGGGGCAGGGGGCGCCTGCGGCCAGTTCCGGCGCATGCGGCGGACGGACGATGAGACCGTCGGCATGGGCAAAGATCTTCATCATCGAAGAATCCTGCTTCGGATTGGCCTCGGCGACCAGATTGCCCTGTTCGTCACGGGTGATCCTTGCACGCAGATAATCCTGCCGCTGGTCATTGGGGCCAAGCGGCCTTGCAGTGATGCCATCGACCTCGCGCTTGCGCTCCGGCAGATGAGCAAGGCGGCGCAGCAGCGGTTCGAGAAACAGCATGCCGGTGACCATGCTGGCAACCGGATTGCCGGGCAGGCCCAGAACATGCATGCCGTCGAGAGAACCGACCATCAGCGGCTTGCCGGGGCGCATGGCGATCCGCCAGAAATCAAGCTCCATGCCGGAAGCCTTCAGCGTCGCCTGCACCAGATCGTGGTCGCCGACGGAAGCGCCTCCGAGGGTGACGAGAATATCGGCACCGGCATCACGAGCGCGCTTTATGGCGGCGGAGATCGCTTCGTGTCGATCTTGGGCAATGCCGAGATCGATAACCTCGCCGCCATTGTCTCGTACGAGAGCTGCAATGCCGAATGTGTTGGATGCGATAATCTGCGCGGGAGCGGGATTGCCGCCCGGCTCTATCAGCTCGTCGCCCGTGGCGAGGATCGCCACTTTTGGCTTGCGGAAGACGGGAAGCCTCGGATGGTTCATCGCCGCTGCGGCGGTCAGATGCGAGAAATCGATAAGCGTGCCGGCCTTCAGCACTGTTTCGCCTTCGGCAAAATCCTGACCACGGGGACGTATGTGCCGCCCGCCTGTGACCTTGAATGTCGTGCGGATCCGGTCGGCATCGAGCTTCTCCGCATCCTCCTGAATGAGGATCGTATCGGCGCCTTCCGGCACCGGAGCGCCCGTGAAGATGCGAACGGTTTCGCCGGGGCCGAGAGTGCCTTCAAAAGCGTGCCCCGCGGCGGCACTGCCGATGACGGTGAGTTCTGAGCCGACCTGCGGCGCATCGACGGCTCTCAGCGCGTAGCCATCCATGGCAGAGGAATTGAATGGGGGCTGGGTCAGCTTGGCCTGAATGTCAGAAGCAAGCACGCGAGCCGCTGTATCGCCCAAGGGGAGCGTCTCGATGCCGTCGACCGGGCGGGCATTGGCAAGCAGACGGGCCTTGGCGTCTGGAACGGGCAAAAGCGCCATGGCGAAATCTCCTCGGGCTTTACGCTTTATAATGGCCGGACTTGCCGCCAGTCTTTTCGAGCAGCCTTATGCCACCGATTTCCATCGCCTTGTCGGCAGCCTTGGCCATGTCGTAGATGGTCAGGCAGGTGACGGAGACGGCGGTCAGCGCTTCCATCTCCACGCCGGTCTTGCCGGTGAGCTTTGCGGTCGCGGTGACGCGTAGGCCGGGCAGGCTGGCGTCTTCCGAGATATCGACCGAAACTTTTGTCAGCATCAGCGGGTGGCAGAGTGGAATAAGATCTGATGTCTTCTTGGCGGCCATGATGCCGGCAAGGCGGGCGGTGCCGATGACATCGCCCTTTTTGGCATTGCCTTCACGGATCAGCGCCAGCGTCTCCGGCAACATGCGGACAAAACCTTCTGCGGTTGCCGAACGACCGGTCTCGGCCTTGTCGCCGACATCGACCATATGGGCCTCGCCGGCCTGATCTATGTGGGTGAGCTTGCTGTCGGCCATCACTCGGCCGCCAGCGTGCCTGCTTCGCCGGTCAGAAGCAGCCGCGTGGCCGCTGCGACATCATCCTTGCGCATCAGGCTCTCGCCGACGAGGAAGGTGCTGATATCGACCTTTTGCAGGCGCAGGCAATCCTCATGGGTGAAGATGCCGCTTTCGCCGACAAGCAGACGATCCTCGCCGGTTACCATTGCCGACAGACGTTCGCTGGTGGTGAGGCTGACCTCGAAGGTTCTCAGGTTGCGGTTGTTGACGCCCAGGAGCGGCGAGGGAAGTTTTAGCGCCCGTTCCATTTCGGCTTCGTCATGCACTTCGATGAGGCTATCCATGCCGAGTTCGGTCGCGGTCTCGTAGAGCGCCAGGGCCTCGTCGTCGGAAAGCGATGCCATGATGATGAGGATGCAGTCGGCACCCCAGGCGCGCGCTTCATAGACCTGATAGGGCTCGAACATGAAATCCTTGCGCAAAGCCGGCAGTGCGCAGGCGTTGCGGGCGGCAACGAGGAATTCCGGTGCGCCCTGGAAGCTCGGGGTATCGGTCAGAACGGAAAGACAGGCAGCGCCGCCTGCCTCATAGGCCGCTGCCAGCGCCGGCGGATCGAAATCCGGGCGAATGAGGCCCTTGGAGGGGCTTGCCTTCTTGATCTCGGCGATCAGGCCGAACTGACCGGCCTGCTTCTTCGCCTGCAATGCTTTCAGGAAGCCGCGAGGCGCGGACTGGTCGGCAGCACGCGCCTTTATCTCCGCAAGCGGTACGGCCGCCTTGGCGGCTTCTATCTCGACGCGCTTATAGGCTTCGATCTTTTGCAGGATATCGGCCATGATCCTATTCCTTCTCGTTGGAGACCGCCACGAGCCGGTCGAGCGCTGCCGAAGCCTGACCGCTCTCAAGCGAGGCGGTGGCAAGCAGCATGGCATCCTTCAGGGTTTCCGCCTTGCCCGCAACGACCAAAGCTGCGGCTGCATTGCAGAGCGAGATATCGCGATAGGCATTTTTCGCGCCACCGAGGACGGCACGAAGGGCTGCGGCATTGGCGATGCCGTCACCGCCCTTCAGATCCGCAAGCGTTGCCGGGGCGACACCGAAATCGGTCGGGGACAGTTCGAATTCGCGGATCTTGCCGTCTTCGAGTGCCACAACCTGCGTTGTGCCTGTCGTGGTGATCTCGTCGAGACCCTGACCGTGAACGACCCAGACAGTTTCGGATCCCATTTCCCGCAGGGTTTCGGCAATCGGCATCAGCCATTGCGGCGAATAGACACCGAGCAGCTGGCGTTTTGCACCGGCCGGATTGGAGAGCGGGCCAAGCAGGTTGAAGATCGTCCGCGTACCGAGTTCAACGCGGCTCGGGCCGACATGGCGCATGGCGGCATGATGCATGGAGGCGAACATGAAACCGATGCCGGCCTCGCGGATACAGCGTGCGATCTGGTTCGGGCCGATCTCCAGGTTGACGCCGAGAGCCGACAGCGCATCGGCCGTGCCGGATTTCGAGCTGAGCGCGCGGTTGCCATGCTTGGCGACCGATAGGCCTGCGCCCGCCGCGATGATCGAGGCGAGCGTGGAGATGTTGTAGGTTCCGGCGCCATCGCCGCCAGTGCCGACGATATCGACGGCGTCTGCGGGTGCTTCCACCCGCAGCATCTTGGCGCGCATGGTCGAAACGGCGCCCGTCATTTCGGCGACCGTTTCACCGCGGACCCTCAGTGCCATCAGGAAGCCGCCGATCTGCGACGGGGTCGCTTCGCCGGACATGATAATTCCGAAGGCGTCATGCGCCTCTTCGCGGGTCAACGATTCGCCAGTGGCGACCTTGGCGAGGAATGGCTTCAAGTCAGGCATTTTCGGCATTCGCCTCGATTATTGAACTGTGGATGCGGATTGTTCGAGGACAGTCTGGTTGATCGTCACGCCGTACTTGTCTTTCAGGCTGTTGACCATCTGGTCGAGCATGTCGTCACCGGCCGATTCCGCCAGGCGCTGAAGCTGCGGGTCATTGGCCAGTTCGTCAGACGGAGCCTGCTCGACAGCGGTCACCTTCATCAGCATGCGGCTTTCGCGATCTGCTGCAAGGGCGGTGCCTGTCGTGTCGACGGGACCGGAGAAGGCGGTCGTGATCGCTTCCGCGCCGAAGATCGCATCTTCGGCGTTGCGGCGCAGGCCGGTCTTCGTTTCGACGGCGATGCCGAGGTCCTCGGCAATTGCGGCCAGAGTTTCTCCCTTGTCGAGACGGGCCTTCAGCTCGTTTGCCTTGGCAGTCAGTGATTCCTTCTGCTGTTCGGCAGTCCAGTCGACCACGACCTTTTCGCGTACTTCGTCTAGCGAACGCTCGCGTTCCGGCGTGACGTTGCGAACTTCGAACCAGATGTAACCGACATTGCCGAGGCTGACCGGGATCGTATCCTGGCCAGGTTCGGTGCGGAACACTTCGGCGATCAGGTTGCTGGCCGCCGGAAGATTTGCGATCGGCTGTTCCTTTTCGTCCTGGCCGGAGGCATCTGCCGTCACGCTGACGAGCTTGAGGTTCAGTTCCTTGGCTGCATCGTCCAGCGTCGCGCCACCGCCGCGCAGGTCCTCGAAACGGTCATGGGCGCTGGCGATTTCACGCGAGGCGGCTGCAACCGCCATCTGCTGACGCAGTTCGTCCTTCACTTCGTCGAAGCTGCGGGTGCTTTCCGGGCGGATGTTGGATACACGCAGGATGACCGAGCCAAACGTGCCCTTGATGACAGGGGTTGTGCCGCCGTTAGCCGAAACCTTGAAGGCCGGTTCGGCCCAGGCCGGGTCAGGAATGCTTTCCTTGGTGAAATCGCCGAGATGGACATCTGCCGGGGTCTTGCCCTGATCTTTGATGACCTGATCGAACGTGGTCGTGCCGTCGCGCAGCTGGGTGGCTGCGGCATCGGCCATTTCCTTGTTGGGGAAGGTCAGCTGTTCGATCGTGCGGGTTTCGGGGGTCTTGTAGCCGTCCTTGCGCTTGTCGTATTCGGCGCGCAATTCGTCATCGGTAATCGAGGAGGCGTCGGCGATGTCGCTCGGCTCCAGCTTTACATAGGCGAAACTGCGGTATTCCGGTGCGCGGTACTTGGCCTTGTTGGTGTCGAACCAGGTGGTCAGAACGTCATCCGCCGGTGCCTTGATCGGATCGATATTGGCATTCGACAGAAGCAGATAATCGATGGTGCGTGCCTCGTCGCGATACTGTTTCAACGCATCGAGCATGACTTGCGGCGCCTTGAAACCGTCGGAAACGGCTTCCACGACCTGGCTGCGGACGGTCACCTTGCTGCGTTCGGCAATATAGTCGTTTTCGCGCAGGCCTGCATTGCGCAGGCGCGAGGAGAACAGGTCACGATCGAACTGGCCGTTGGTACCCTTGAAGGCCGGGTCTTCGGCGATCAGGTTTGCCAGGCGCTCGTCGGAAAGACCGAGATTCATGTCATCGGAAAGCTGGTCTAGGGCGGCGCCCGCCGAAAGCTGGGTCAGAACCTCGCGGTCTATGCCGAAGGAGCGGGCCTGCTGGGCGGTCAGCTGGGTGCCGAACTGGCGGCTGAGGTTGGCGATCTGACGCTGATAGGCGAGCCGGAACTGCTCGGTGGAGATTTCCTGGTCGCCAACCGTCATCACTGTGTTCGCATTCGAAGCGATCAGCGACTGGCTGCCGCCCCAGATGGCGAATGAGGCAACCAAGAGCAGAAGCAGAGACTTCGCGACCCAGGAGCGAGCGGCGTTTCTGAGAGAATCAAGCATCGATCAACATACCTAAAGACAGTCTGCCGCCCAGTTGTGGCGGATGAAGCACTGTCTCTAGAACAAACTTCGGCGGAATAGAAGGCACTGCCGATGAAAAGGCCGCGAGCGTCGGCACGGCCGCTGCGTTCTCTTGTAAAATCCCGTGCAGCGAGAAGAACCACGCAAGGCAAAGCCGGCATGGTGGAAACGGGAATGGGGCAGGCAGTGGCATTTGGTGGGTTGGTAGATAATCGATCTGCCTGCCCCGGCCAAACATCCGGGCTTTCGAGACGTGTTAGTTCCCGTTTGCCCCGATCTTTCGACCATCACCGGAAAACCGATCCGAAATCCGTTGAGGAGGCCGGTTCGCGAACCCGGTTTCCCATCCGATGACAGGCTGATTGTTGCGTATATGGTGGTTGCGGGGATGAAACGGCACTGCGGCAAAATCTAAGTTGCCGCGACGCCAGCGGATTATTTTCCAACAAGGCCGGCAACATCCCCGTTATTTGGTGAAGATGAAGAAGGCGCCGAGCGCGATGAAGCCGAAACCGATCGCCTGTTTCCAGTGGAACGATTCGCCCAGATAGAAGACCGAGAAGATGACGAAGACAGAGAGCGTGATGATCTCCTGGATCGTCTTCAACTGGGCGGCATTGAAATAACCATAGCCGATGCGGTTTGCCGGGACCTGGGCGCAATATTCGAAAAAGGCGATCGCCCAGCTGGCGAGAATGACAAGATAGAGCGGCTTGTTTTCGAACTTCAGGTGACCGTACCAGGCAAATGTCATGAAAACGTTGGAGAGAATGAGCAGGCCGATGGTCAGGAAGGGTGTCAGGGCAGCATTCATTGGCGGGGGGTCCATGGGCGGGGCCAGAAGGGGAGGCCGGGAAAGAGAGGGATTCGCGTCAGGTTGCAAGAAGCAGAATTACATAGGCCAAAACGGTGAAAACAAGGCCGCGGAATGCATAGGCCACAAAGCGGTATTTCTGCCGGGCGATCAGCGACAGGACATCGGCATTGTCGAGATACTGGTTGAACAGATAGCTGACATCGCTGTGCTGGGCGGCCTGTTCGAAAATCGGCCGGTGCTGGGGCCAAGTTCCCCAAAAAAGCGAGGTGGATTTGTCGATGTGACGCGGCAATACGACCATGATGGCCGAGATGATTGACGATACGGAGGTGATCGCCAGCGCGCCGGAGACAACGACGACCAGCCAGCTGCCCTCTGTGTAGCGGGCAAAGGTGAAGACGCCACGTCCTTCTGCCGACGAGATCAGGAAGGCAAGCATGAAGGTGAAGATATAGGCGGCCTTCTGGTCGGATATCTTGATCTGATCGTAAAAGACGTCGTTCACCTTGCGGATATGATTGATGTATTCTTCCGTGACGACGCCTGTCGCCATCGGCATTTCCAGCATTTCTGTCGGTGCGCTGTCGAAATCGCTCATTACTCTTGAGATCCCCCGTTCAAGTGTCTCCGTGTTAATACACCTTCCTCTTAAAGCAAGGTGACGTCTGCTCGTAAACTTGACAGTTTGTATGTTTGTGTCCACAGGTTGCGGCATGCTCGGGGTGCTCAATCGACTTTTATTTGCGGTTTCTTTGACGCTGCTTGGTGCCGGGGTTGGTCTTCCCGCGCGCAGTGA
The DNA here is from genome assembly GCF_014201355.1 of Aliirhizobium wenxiniae. Taxonomy (GTDB): domain Bacteria; phylum Pseudomonadota; class Alphaproteobacteria; order Rhizobiales; family Rhizobiaceae; genus Neorhizobium; species Neorhizobium wenxiniae. The sequence continues at coordinate 476,989 of NZ_JACHEG010000001.1, read as the reverse complement.
GCCCGTGCCGCGTGATGGCTCAGTTGCCGGCGCGGTGATTGCGCGCAAGACGGGTGAGGAAGTCCGTTTTATAGACGTTTCGAACTGGCAATTCGTGGATCTGAGGCAGGATCTCGTCGGCGGAGATGTGCTGCGGACGAATGCAACCGGGCAGCTTGCCATCCTGTTTTCCGACCGGACGCAGATCCGCATGGGCCGCAATGCGACGCTGGTGGTGAAGCAGGTTACGTCAGGTTCGGGTGCGGATACGGTGCTGGAACTGCAGGCCGGCACGATCTGGGCGCGCGCGGAGCGTGGCGGGCCGGGCGTCGAGGTGCAGACACCGGCAGCGGCCGCCGCCATTCGCGGAACCGATTGGACGATGACGGTCGAGGGCTCAAGGACCTCGCTCAGTGTGCTCGAAGGCGAGGTCCGGCTCAGCAATCCGCAGGGCAGCGTCGACGTTCGCCAGGGCGAAGGTGCCGTCGCCTCGATCGGCCAGGCCCCGCAGAAGGTGGTGATCGTCGATAGCGATGATCGCGAGCAGATGCTGTTTTACCTGCCGGCGCGGGAGGCTTTCAGGCGGATGCCGGCATCGAACCAGCCGGTGGCGCAGATGCGTAGGCAGGCCGACCGGATCGTTGCCAAGCCGGCTGGTGAGCGCACGACAGAGGAATGGGTGACACTGGCGGAAACCCAGCTGACGCTCGAAGGACGCCCCGCAGCGCAACGGACGCTTGGCGCGCTCGAGGGGCGCACGCTGACGGTGAACCAGAAGGCCCGGCTCTCGCTGATCGAGGCGATCATGCTGGCCGAAGACAAGCATTATGCCGAGGCGGCAAAGCTGTTCGACAAGGCCCAGCGCGGGCTCGATGCAAGACGACGGGGTGTGGCGCTTTATGGCGGGTATTATGCCCGCAGTCTTGCCGATCCGACCCGGGTGGAAAAGATGCCGCGGAGCGTCCAAGGGCCGGATGCGGCGTTCCTGCGGGCTTATGCGGTCGGCTTCCTGCAGGACCTGCGAGCGGCAATGGGTGTGCTGAAGGATGCCGAGCGGCAATATCCTGACGATCCGCAGCTTCCGGCCTATGGGGCAATGCTGGCGCTTCTTCTCAACGACAGGCAGGAATATCAGCAGGCGGTCGATCGCTCACTGTCGCTCGATCCGAACGAGCCGACGGCGCTTGAGGCGCGGGCGCTCTACAGGGCGGGATTTCAGGGCGACAATAGCGGCGCCATGGAGGATCTCGAAGCCGCCGCTCGGGTGACACCCGGCAGCAGCTCGACGTGGAACGTGATCGGCAATGTGCAATCCTCCCGCGATGCCAACCGCGAAGCCGAAGCAGCCTTCCTAAAGGCGATCGAGCTTGATCCTCAGGATCCGATTCCGCATGCCAATCTGGCGATCTTCTATCTCGATACGGGCCGAATCGAAAAGGCCAAGGCGGAGATCGACAAGGCCATGGCCGTTGACCCGGCCTTCGATCTCGCGCTTGTCGCCCGCGGGCGCTACTACCTGCAGACGGGCGAGGTGGACAAGGCTGTCGAAGACCTGCTGGCCGGCACGGTCGCCAATCCCGCCTATTCTCAAGGACAGCTGATGCTGGCCGCCGCGCATTACGAGAAGGGCGATCGCGTCGCTGCAAACCAGGCACTCGACAATGCCGACCGGCTCGATGACAACGATCCCGTCATCGCGGCGGTGAGGACCGCGCTGGCGATCGACGATTACGATTCGGTCGGGGCGATCCGGCATGCGCAGGAATATCTGCGACGGTCGAAGGCGCGGGGTGGCGAGTTCACCTCCGTCGGCGCCAATCACGAGGCGGGGTCTACGCTCAACGACGCGTTTCGTTTGCAGGGACTGGATGCCTGGGGCGAATATTATGGCGATGCGGCCTTTGATCCGTTCCAGGCGACGGCGTATGTTGACCAGAGCCTGCGTGGCAGCAGCGATCCCTTCGTCGATAATTATTTCTATGGCGACAATGTTATCACCAACGAGGGCAACAGCCAGGCGTTTTCCTCTCTGTTGCAGGGCCTGCTGCTTGATCCGCATATCATCTCGGGCCGTTCGCGTGAGGCGAATCTCTTGAAACAGCCGTTTTTCGAAGTGGAGCTGGGCGGCGGTTTCACCACTGCCGGCGGCGAGACGGGGTATACGGCGGAAGGCGAGGTGCAGGCCTATCGAAACCTGCCTTTCCCGGTAAGCCTCTATGCAAATTTGCAATGGCAGAAGGTGCCGGATGCACGCGATACCGGGGCGCTGACGGATCTCGAAACCGAAAACAAGCTGATCGGGGGCAATGCCTACCTCACGGCAAGCCCGACGGCCTATGATCGGCTGGTGTTTTATTTCAATGACGCGAAAAGCGATGTTTTTCGCGATTTGACCGGGGATGTCGGCAGTACCAGATTGAGGACTTATCAGGATGTCTCGGCGCGCGTGACCAATGCCGGTCTGGGCTGGAGCCATACGGTTGCCTACCAAAATGTGGTCAATGCTGCTCTGCTTTATGGCGGCATAAGCAGCGATGACACGCAGTCGCTCGATATTACGCCACCCGGAGGCCCGCTTGTCACTGTTTCCGCCAGGGAAGAATTCCGGCAGCGATCCTATATAGCCGCGATCAATCACATGGTTGGCGCGGACGATTTTACCTGGCGATATGGTGTGGAGGGAGGCCGGATCGATGGGCGTGTCTATCGCGGTATTACCGGCGCGCCTGGCACTACCGATTACGATGAAAGCACCGTCGGTCGCATCTATGTCGATCTGCTGCATGAAATCAGCGACAGTCTGAAGGCGGAATATGCCCTGTTCGGCAGCTATATCGATGGCGAGACGTCGGATGTGGCGCGGATCGAGCCGCGGATCGGGCTTGCATGGTCACCGACGGATGGTCAGTGGCTGCGGGCAGGGTTCATGCGAAGCAGCATCGACCTGACGACACCGACCTTGTCGCCAATCGGTATCGTCGGCATCCAGCCGAATGCGATCTCGGTCGAGACGGAAGGGTATGTGGATACCTATGCCCTGCGATGGGATGCCGAATGGACGCCGGATTTCTTCACGGCGCTGCAATACCAGCACCAGGAGATGGATAATCCGCGCATTCCGATCCCCCTGGTCTCGACACCGTTTACGACGAGCGAAGGGCGGCTCGACCGGGCGAGCCTGACGGCCAATGCGGTGCTCGGGGCGGGCTTTGGCCTGTCCTCGACCCTGGCCTATACGGATTCCGAGGATCAGAGTTCAGGCACACCGACATCGGGCGGGCCGCTACCGTTCGTGCCGGAATGGGCGGGGCAGGTGGCGCTGACCTGGGTCAACCAGGCGCATATCAAGACAACGCTTGCCGCCAATTATGTCGGCGATCGCGTCAACGAGGCTGGCGCGTCGCTCGATGACTACTGGACGCTCGATGCGAATCTTGTCTGGGAACCGTTCGACAAGCGCTTCGAATTTGAACTGGCCGCCTACAACCTGCTGGACGAGGATATCGAATTGAACAACGACATACCCGGCTGGGGGCGTTCGTTCAAAGGCACGTTCAGGGTCCGGTTCTGATGCAATCTGGCTCACGATGGCGATTTGCGCGCAGATTGATGGCTTCGCGCTCGCTGCAGGTGCTGCTTCTGTCGGTATTCGTCTTCGGCGCGGTCGCTTTGCTTTCTCGCCTGCCGGGCTGGGCGCTGATGGACTATCGGGCTTTCGATTACCTCTCGACGATCCGCGGGCCGGCTGTGCCTTCGGACGATATCGTGATCGTCGCCATCGATGAACCGTCGCTTGCCGAAATCAATATGCAATGGCCGTGGCCGCGAAGTCTTCATGCCCAGCTCGTCACGAATATCCGAGCTGCGGGTGCAAAGGTTATCGGGCTGGACATCATCTTTTCCGAACCTTCGTCATCCGCGAATGATCAGGCGCTGGCCGATGTCATGGCGCCGGACGTGGTTCTGGCTGCCGACGAGACCATTGTTACCGCGGAGCAGGCCGACCAATATATCCGGGTGATGCCGCTCGAGATTTTTACATCAAGGGGAGCCGCTGCCGGAATAGCCTCGATAACGCTCGATCGCGACGGTGCATTTCGACGTGTGCCGGCGATTGTCGACGGGTTTGCGGCCACTATGGCCGTTGCGAGCGGTAATGCTGTCGAGGTCCCGGACGAGGGAAGGCTGGTGCAGGTGTTCGGGGGAGCGAGAACATACAGGACGGTTTCCTACTATCAGGCGCTCGATCCCGCCAATTTTCTGCCGCCGGGTTTTTTCAAGGACAGGACGGTTATCGTCGGCCTGAGCCTGCAGAATGCGCCTTCCATCGCCAGCGGCGGGGCCGATGCCTTCGCCACCTCGCATACGGTTCATGACGGACGCCTGACGGCCGGTGCCGAAATACAGGCGACGATCCTCGACAATCTTCGTTTCGGCCGGTCCGTTACCGAACCACGCGGAGCGCTGACGCAGGCGACAGTCTTGCTGTCGGCGCTTTGTGCCTATCTGCTGGTGCGTCGGCGTACCGGCTGGAAGACCATACTCGGCGTTGTTGCCGCGGTTCTGCTTCTTGCCGGCGGAAGTTATGTTGCACTTCACTGGGGCGGGCTCTTCGTGTCGCCGCTTGCGCCATCCTTCGCCTTTGCCGGCGTGGCGGCAGCTCAGGCGACACTTGATTATGCGCAGGAGCGCAAAAGTCGCCGACAGATCACGCGGGCATTTTCCCAATATCTGGCGCCGGCGCTGGTGGCGCAACTGGCCAAGGATCCGAGCAAGCTGAAACTCGGTGGCGAGAAACGGTTCCTGTCCATCCTGTTCTGCGACGTGCGCGGGTTCACAACCATATCGGAGCAGCTGAAGGACGATCCGGAGCAGTTGACTGCACTGATCAACCGGCTTCTGACGCCGCTTTCTCAGATCGTGTTGTCCCATGGCGGGACGATCGACAAATATATCGGCGATTGCCTGATGGCGTTCTGGAATGCGCCGCTCGACGACCCGGACCATGCCGTCCACGCCGTGTCTGCGGCGCTCGACATGCTCGCCTCGATGCAGACGCTGAATGACGAACTGCAGCATGAGGCGGAGGCTGACGGGCGACGGTTCTTTCCGTTGAGGATCGGCATCGGGGTGAATACCGGCGAATGCGTTGTCGGCAATATGGGGTCGGAACAGCGCTTCGACTATTCGGCGCTCGGCGATGCGGTCAACCTGGCGGCAAGGCTGGAATCGGCATCGAAAGCCTATGGCGTTTCACTGCTGATCGGCGAGAAGGTGGCGGATGAAATCGGCGGGATCTTTGGCGTCTTTGAACTCGACAGGATTGCCGTCAAGGGCAAACAGGAGGAAACGCGCGTCTTTGCAGTCACCCGCAACCGGGACACTTTACTGACAGAGCGGCACAAAGACGTTCTGTCTCTTCATTACGACGGCAGGATTCCGCCGGTCGATCTTATAGCGACGCTGGTGCAGGAGGTTCCCGAACTGGCGGTGTATTACCAGCGGATGATGCCCGAAGATAATCAGCCGCCGGTATCAGGCTAGAGCTTTGAAACAATTCCGGATGCAGAACCGTGTCCTGTTCGCCGGAACTGCTTTTAATGCAGGGTTTCCATGACGGGTTTTTCGCTGTCCATGATGCTGAGCGCCTGGAACAATGCCTCGACGAGAATGTCGGTCAGGCCGTCCATGTCGTTTTCCTGCAGGAAGAGCGCAATAGACTGGTCCGACGGCTGGTTCACGTGATCAAGTTCCTTAGACATTCATGTCCCTTTCATCTGTCCTCATGACGTGTGTGGGACATCTTTCAGTGCTTCGGCTTGCGCCGGGCTGGTTATCAATCGCCTGAGCGTCCCTCGAAACAGTGCGTTAAGCCTAACTCGATCCTAACATATTGTCCGAGAATGAGACGGCAAGGCCTTGAATCGGAACCAAAAGGTTTTTGATCGGTTCACTTTTTGTGAAGGTCTGGCGGCGAAAGTGCCTTCATGTACGGGCGATTCGGCCCATCGAGTATGGAGATGGCATGACACTGCTGCAGTTCCCCGCCGACCGGCGGACCGCCGACGTGAGACGATGCGCCGACGCTCTTCAGCGTCTTCACGGTGAAGAAGCAAACCGTTTCTGGCGCACCGAAATGGCACAGTTCGCCAAGGGGTTTCGGGCTCAGGGTGTCGAGGAAGAAGAAATCCGCCATCAGGCCGCGATCTTCATGCATGCCGTGCAGATGGAATTGCAGATGGCCTTTGCCGAAGACGAGCGCGACGCTTCCGCATACTGAGGAATTGCCGGTTTTTGCCGGCACTTGATGCCGTCATTCGTGGCGAAGTGCGTCGATCGGATTGAGCTGTGCTGCGCGCCTTGCAGGAAAATATCCGAAGATCATGCCGATCGCCGCTGAAAACAGGAATGCGAGCATGATGATTGTCGGGCTCGCGACAAACGGAACTTCCAGAAAACCCACGACGCCATAGGCCAGCGCCAGACCGGTGACGATGCCGGTGACGCCGCCGAAGATCGACAACATCACCGCCTCGACGAGAAACTGCGTGAGCACCTGGTTTTCCAGTGCGCCGATCGCAAGCCTGATACCGATTTCGCGCGTACGCTCGGTGACTGAGACCAGCATGATATTCATGATCCCGATGCCGCCGACAAGCAGGCTGACGGCGGCGACTGCGCCGAGAAGGCCGGTCAGAAGCATCGTCGTGCCGGTCATGGCGGCGGCGATCTGGGACATGTCGTTGACGGTAAAATCGTCGTCGCGGCCGATGGCGATGCGGCGGCGTTCCCTCAGCAGGCTTTCGACATCCGCCTGAACCTTTGCCGTCGACACGCCGTCCTGGGCGGAAAGGACGATGCTCGATATCGTCGTCGTGCCGCCGATCCGGCGCTGGTGCAGCTTGAGCGGCATGATCACCGTGTCGTCCTGATCGTCGCCCATACCCGACTGGCCCTTGACGGCGAGAACACCGACGACCGGGCAGGCGACATTGCTGACACGGATGCTTTGGCCGACGGGATCTGCTGCGCCGAACAATTCCCTGCGTGTCGTCTCGCCGATGATGCAGGCGGCCTGACTGCCACGATCTTCGGTGACTGAGAAATCCCGGCCAAGCGCGAGTTCCCAATCCTGTGCGATCAGATAATCGGCGGTGGTGCCGATGACACTGGTGGAGCGATTTGCCCCACCGGCGATCACGGTTGCCGTGCCGCGGTTGACGGGTGCCACGGCGCGCAGGCCGCCCACCTGATCACGGATTGCCGCAATATCGCCATCGGTGAAGCGCTTGGCCTCGGTGCTTGCCCGGCCCGGTCCCCACTGGCCTGGACGGACGAAAAGCGTGTTGGTGCCAAGCCTCGAGAGTTCGTCGCGCACCTTGGCGGTCGTGCCGTTGCCGATGGTGACCATGGCGATGACGGCAGCAACGCCGATGACGACGCCGAGTACCGTCAGGAAGGAGCGCAGCATATTGCGGCTGATGGCGCGCCAGGCAAGTTTTGCCGTCTCAAACCACATGGGCAGCCTCCCTGGCCTGGATTTCATCGCTGACGAGATGACCGTCGACGAAACGCAGGAGTCGTCTCGCATAGGCGGCGATATCCTCTTCATGGGTGACCATGATGACGGTGATGCCGTTTTCGCGATTGAGACTGGTGATGAGATCCATGATCTCGACGCTGGTCTTGGTGTCGAGGTTGCCTGTCGGCTCGTCTGCCAGCAGCACAGCCGGGTCGGTAACGATGGCTCTGGCGATCGCGACACGCTGCTGCTGGCCGCCCGAAAGCTCCTGGGTCGTGTGGCCCTCGCGTCCGCGAAGCCCGACCTGTTCCAGTGCAGCCATCGCCCGACGCCTTCGCTCCGCATGGTCCATGCCGCGATAGACGAGCGGAAGCTCAACATTTTCGACTGCCGAGGTACGGGCGAGAAGATTGAAACCCTGGAAGACGAAACCGAGCATGTGCCGACGTAGCAGGGTTAGCTGCGCGCGGCTGAAGCCGCTCGTCGGGATGCCTTGGAAGATGTAGTCGCCGGAAGACGGCAGATCGAGACCGCCGATGATGTTCATCGCCGTCGACTTGCCGGAGCCGGACGGCCCCATGATCGAGACGAACTCGCCCTGCGCGATGGTCAGGTCTATCTTGTCGAGTGCGCGAATGGTCGCTTCGCCGCGACCATAGACTTTCGAAACCTGCCTGAATGCGATGAGGGGGGCTGTCATGGTCGATCTCCCGTCAGCGGCCACGCACTGTTGCTTCGGTGATCAACAGGTCGCCATCCTTGAGGTCCGGCGATTTGACGACGGTAAACTGGCCATCGGTTGCGCCCATTTCGACGGAGATGCGCTCAGCTGTGCCATTGCGCAGAACCCAGACCGATCGGCTTGCGGCAGTTGCGTCACCGCGGGAACCGCGATTTCCACGTGGGCGGGGCGGGGAAAACAGGCGCGACAGAAAGCTGCCGCGCGGCTGCATGGTTGATGGTGGCGAATAGCGCAGCGCCGCATTGGGTACGAGCAGCGCGCCGGTCACCGATTGCACGGTGATATCCGAGGTTGCCGTCATGCCGGGGCGCAGGAGCAGGTCCTCGTTGTCGACCGTCAGGATCGCCTTGTAGGTCACGACATTGTTGACGGTTTCGGAGGCGAAGCGGACGGATTCGATCTTTGCCGGGAAATGCCGGTTGGGATAGGCATCGACCGAGAAACGCGCTTCCTGCTCTTCGCGGACCTGACCGACATCGGCTTCATCGACAGCGACCTGCAACTCCATGTGTTTCAGGTCGCCCGCTATGGTGAAAAGCACCGGCGCATTGAGCGAAGAGGCAACGGTCGCGCCGGGATCGACGTCGCGGGTGAGAACGACGCCGTCGATGGGCGAGACAATCTTGAGCTTGGAGAGATTGACTTCCGCCAGGCGCAGGCTTGCTTCCGCGGAAAGCACGGCTGCCTCATTGATCTCCGTCGTCGCAACCGCCGAATCATAAGCATATTTGGCGGCGTCGAGATCCTGCTGGCTGGAAATGCGATTGTTGACCAGCGAGGTCAGGCGGTCGAAGCTGATCTTTGCAGAAGCGGCTTCCGCCTGAGCCTTCAGAACATTGGCCCTGGCGGAGGCAAGCTGGGCTCGGGCGCTCTGGACATCGGCTTCCTGCCTGTTGGTGTCGAGTTCCAGCAGAATGTCGCCGGCCCTGACCGGGCTGTTATAGCTGACATTGACCTTGCGCACCGTGCCCGACAGTTCGCTCGATATGTCGACCTGATCGGTCGGTTGGATCGAGCCTGTGGCAGTGACGATGACCTGCAGGTCACCGGTCTTTGCGGCTTGCGTGGTGTAGTCGAACTGCTGGCCGTCGCCGGAGCCATAAAAATAGAAGCCGAGGCCGCCGGCTATCAGCAAGAGACAGAGCACAAGCAGCCACTTGCCGCGCCCGCGCTTCTGTTTCTGGCCAGAGGTTGCGAGGATCGCGGCGAGATCCGGAGCGTCCGGCTTGCCGGAAGTGAGGGGATCGGTAGGGGCGTTCACTCGTGGGCCTCGTTTTTCATCGGTCAGTCTGTTTCATCTGCTGCGGGCGAGCCGTGTGACCTACCTGCAGGCGTAGAATCTTACGCGCTCCATGCCATGAAACGCGCTTCGGGAGAAATTAAATAACCGTAAGTTGTCGGTTAGTGCCGCTCAAATGACCTGGATCAGGCTGGTCCAGAATCACTATGGCCGGGCTCTTGCGGAGCGCCGGCCATAGTCTTTCTTTGTGCATGTCTATTGCCTGCTGCTCGCTACGCCAAAACGTTCGGGCAGGAATGCCGTCTGCGTCTGTTCTCCGCTCAGCCGGTCGGTTTTTACCGGATTTCCGGGTCGGGGCGGTATCAACGCAGAGAAGATTGCCAGGCTGCCGGCAATAAGGGTCGCCAGGACAATCAACTCGGTGCTGCGTCTCATCTGGATTTCTCCTTGGTCAAAAGGAAAACGAGGCATCGAAATATAGCTCCCTCACCACAAAGCAGATTGGCGGCTGCGTCCGGGATCGGAAGGAAGAGGATGCCTTGCGGATGATTACGTGCTGTCAGTCCTGTTTCTGGCGGCTTTCGATCTGAATACTAGCTGCTTGCCGACATTTCGGCCGGCGTTGCCATGATCTGCTGCTCGCCGATCGAGCGATCCATATACTTGAAACCGAGGATGCTCAGAACAGAGGCAATAAGAACGACGAAAATAATCCGCATGGAAGTCTCCTTCGGCGGCAATAACACCGCAACGAAACACTTGTTCCGTCGAGTATGTCTGGAAGGTGGTATATCGTATTGAAGAATTGTATCGCGAACGGCGGGAATGTTACCGAAGACCGGGCAATGGAAATCTTTCGAGTGGTGAGAGCACAGGGATTCGAACCCTGGACCTACTGATTAAAAGTCAGTTGCTCTACCGGCTGAGCTATGCTCTCTCACCATTGCGCCGGGGCGCCTTTCGAAAGTGCGCGATACATATGCAGGTCACATCTTGCGGTCAACCCGCTAAACCATCAAAAAAAACGCTATTCGATGCTTTTTCTGTCGATGCATAAAAGGTGATTGGCATTAAGTGGCAATCGGCGGTAGCGCCTCTGTCCTATCTGATAAGCGGAGCAATCCAGTGTCCATTGCCGAAATATCCATCTTTACCGCGCTTCTGGCCGGGACACTGTCGTTCCTTTCGCCCTGTGTCCTGCCGCTGGTTCCGCCCTATCTCTGTTACATGGCCGGCATTTCCGTCGATCAGTTCCGTGACCAGGATTCTCAGGCCGCATCGCCGGCACGCAAGGCGGTTCTCAGGTCGGCTTTCTTCTTCACGCTCGGTTTTGCCACCGTCTTCGTCATGCTTGGAGCCGGTGCGTCCACCGTCGGTGTGCTTTTGCGTCAGCATCTCGATCTCCTGTCGAAGATCGGCGGGCTGATCATCATCATCATGGGTCTGAATTTTCTCGGTGTGCTGCGGATAGGGTTTCTGTCGCGTGAGGCGCGGTTCCAGGCATCAGGTCAGCCTGCGACGCTTTCGGGCGCCTATCTGATGGGCCTTGCCTTCGCCTTCGGCTGGACGCCCTGTATCGGTCCGGTTCTCGGCGCCATCCTCGGCGTGGCGGCATCGCGCGACACGGTGGGTGAGGGCGCGGCCCTGCTCGGCATCTATTCGCTCGGGCTTGCCGTACCGTTCTGGATCGCGGCGGCCTTTTCAGGCGTTTTCATGCGTTTTATGACCCGTTTTCGTCGCCATCTCGGATTGGTCGAGAAAGCGATGGGCGTGTTCCTGATCGTCACTGGCCTTGCCTTCATCTTCGGCTTCGTCAGCTCGGCGGCGATCTGGTTCCAGGAAACGTTTCCAATCCTGATGCAGATCGGCTGATCGATCTGCTGAAATAGCGGATCAATCATGGTCGATGTCGTAGCGCTGCTTCTGCCCTTCTTCGGCCTGATCCTGATCGGCTATGTGGCGGCGAGAGCAACGGGACAGCCACTCGAAGCGCTCGGCTGGCTCAATACATTCATCATCTATGCGGCGCTGCCGGCGCTTTTCTTCAAGCTCGTGTCGCGCACGCCGATCGAGGAACTGACGCGCATCGACTTTATCCTGGGGGAGATCGCGGCCGTCTACCTCGTTTTTACGGGCGCCTTTCTGGTCGGGTATGTGGTTCGGCGCAATTCGTTCGAGGATTGCACGATCCAGGGTTTTACCGCCGCCTATGGCAATATCGGCTATATGGGGCCGGGTCTGGCGCTGCTTGCCTTCGGGGACAAAGCCGCGGTGCCGGTGGCGCTGATCGTCTGCCTGGAAAACGCTGCCCATTTCATCATGGCGCCGGCCATGATGGCGTTGGCGGGAGACGACAAGCGGCAGCTACACCTGATCGTCGGCTCGATCGCAAAGAAGGTCGCGCTGCATCCGTTCATCCTGTCCACGGCGCTCGGCTTTGCTGCGGCAGCTTCCGGCCATCAATTGCCCGAACCGGCATTGAAACTCGTCGATTACCTGGCGCAGGCCGCTGCGCCTTGCGCGCTGTTTGCCATGGGCGTGACGCTGGCCTTGCGGCCGGTAAAGCGCATTCCGGCCGAGCTCGGTTATCTCGCCGTGTTGAAGCTCGTGTTTTTGCCACTCAGCGTCTATGTGGTGCTGTCGCTGGTCGGTGACTTCGATCCGGTGTGGATGCATGCCGCAATGCTACTGGCGGCACTTCCGACTGCTGCCAATGTCTTCGTCATCAGCCAGCAATATGGCGTGTGGCAAGAGAGAGCTTCGGCAAGCATCCTGCTCATCACTGTCGCATCGATCGTGACGTTGCCGATATGGCTTTATATCATCTCCAGCGGGATCTTACCGCCGGATCTGTTTCCCTAATTCGCGAACGAAATTCTTCAGGCTGCGACCCGGCTCGACACCTTCCTGCATCAGTGCGTTGCGCAGGGGAGAGACAGCGTTGAGCACGTGCATGCCGGCTGCTCGCACCATCTGCACCGGGATGAGATCGGTCAAAAGCGAGCGATTGAGAAGATCGACGCTGAATGTGCGGCTCATCACGTCCGGCTTGCGGCGGCGATTGTAGCGGTCACCGGCATCGGCCGGGATCGGACGATCGTGCTGGCCAGAGAGGAGGTCGGCGAGCGTCATGCTGTCGCGCAGCGACAGGTTCAGGCCCTGCGCGCCGATGGGCGGGAAGGCGTGGGCGGCTTCGCCGATAAGTGCGACGCGCCCGGCGCCAAAACGCTCGGCCATCATGCTCGACAGCGGCCAGGCCTGTGCCTTGCCTTCGACGGTGACCTTTCCGAGGATCGACTGCATGCGCGCTTCGACGATCTTCGACAGTTCTTCCGTCGGAAGGCTTGTCAGGCGCGAAGCCTCTTCCGGACGGACGACCCAGACCAGGCTGGAGCGTGAGCCGGGTAGCGGAACCTGAGTGAACGGGCCGCTTTCGGTGTGGAATTCGGTCGATACATTGCCATGGGGCAGGGTGTGGGCGAAATTCAGCACCAGGGCTGACTGCTGGTAAGACCATTTGCGAACATCGATGCCCGCTGCCTCGCGGGTGATCGACTTGCGGCCGTCGGCACCGATGACGAAGTCGGCCTCGATGACCTCGCCGCCATCGATCGCAATTGTCACCTTGTCCGCAGTAAGAGCGATGCTTTCGACATTGGTCTCGATGCGGGAGAGGTTGGGTTCGGTGGCAAGTGCGCTATCGAGAACTTCGGCCAGCGCCTTGTTCGGGATGTTGTAGCCGAAGGCGTGAAGCCCGATATCGCTGGCGCGGAATTGCGCGGGCGGGGCGCGCAGCAGCCGGTTGGTGCCGTCGAGGATCTGCATGACGGAAAGTGCTGCGGAGGATGGTGCGATCCGATCCCACACGCCGAGACGCTCGAGATAGCGCACGGACTGGTCCATCAACGCGGTTGTGCGTCCATCATCGTGTTTCGGCGATGCGGCAATGAGGCAAACTTTTCGGCCTGCGCGCCCGAGTGCAAGAGCTGCCACCTGGCCTGCCAGGCCGCCACCGACGATCGCGATCTCGTAATGCTGCATTGTCCGCTTCCAATTCCTCAAGCATGTCGGGCAAAACTGTGAGGCGGTTTTGCGCTGAAGACATGCGACAAATCAAGAATCTAAAGCGCGTGAGCGAATCCGAAGGATCGCGAAACGCTTTAGTCGCGCTCTATGTAGAGCGTCTTGAGGGTTCAATCCATGGGGTATCTGTGATTGGGCTTCCATCGGCGCTAAGTGGTGTAAAACCCATGATAAGGGCGGCTGGCGGTTGCAATGCGCCGGAATTGGCAGCATACCCGAAGATCAAGCTAGAGGCGGGAAGTAAGAAAACGGGGCGCACGTGTTCAGACGGATCTTCAATTATCGTGCAGTGCCCTATGCGGAAATCCGCGCCTTCTGCGTCCACATCTTTACGGCTTCCGGTTCCTTTCTGGCCTTTCTCGGCGTAGTCGCTGCGGCCGAACATCGTTTCATCGACATGTTCTGGTGGCTCGGTCTGGCGCTGCTGGTCGATGGTGTCGACGGGCCGATCGCCCGCAAACTCAACGTCAAGGAAGTGCTGCCGAACTGGTCCGGCGACATGCTGGACAATGTGATCGACTACGTGACCTATGTTCTCCTGCCAGCCTTTGCGCTTTACCAGAGCGGCATGATCGGCGAACCGTGGTCGTTCGTGGCGGCGGGCATGATCGTGGTTTCGAGCGCGATCTATTATGCCGACATGGGCATGAAGACGGATGAATACTTCTTCTCAGGTTTTCCGGTCGTCTGGAACATGGTTGTATTCACACTCTTCGTCATCGATGCAAGTGCAACGACCGCGATGATCGTGGTGACGGTTTCGGTGGTCTTGACCTTCCTGCCGATCAACTTTCTGCATCCTGTACGCGTCAAGCGGTTGCGGCCGCTCAATCTGACTGTTGGGGCCATCTGGTGCGCGCTTGGCGGCTATTCGCTGCTCCTGCATTTCCAGTCTCCAGACTGGGTTGTCTGGGGTGTGGTGATCAGCGGCATTTACCTCTATTGCATCGGTGGAATATTGCAGCTTTTTCCGAACCTTGGAAAATAACGCGCTGCAGCATGGAACACGCTCTTTCATATTGTGGATGTCTGCAAAAACGGTATCAATATCACATGACGGTCTTCGGTCGTGCGAAGGGCTGCCAATTCATTTGACAAAACGAAAGAAAATGCAGCGCTGCAACGGACGGCACTGCATATAAAAAGGGGGTTCCGTGACGTTTGAGGGCGTTGAAGCAAGCCCGCTTCTGTCTGTTCGAGGGCTGACCAAGCTCTTCGGCAGTTTCGCGGCCTGCGATACAATCGATCTCGATATTGGGCATGGGGAAATCCATGCGCTGCTGGGTGAAAACGGCGCTGGCAAATCGACGCTGGTGAAGATGCTCTTCGGCGTGTTGCAGCCGAGTTCAGGGACCGTTTCACTGGAAGGAAAGCCAGTGGTGATCCCATCGCCCGGCGAGGCACGACGTCTCGGCATAGGCATGGTCTTCCAGCACTTCTCTCTGTTCGAGGCGCTGACGGTGGCGGAGAACATCGCCCTGTCGCTTGACCCAAGGACGCCTCTGGCGAAGATCGCGGAAGAGACGGCGAGCGTCTCCAGAGCTTATGGCCTGCCGCTTGATCCGTCTGCCCATGTCGCCGATCTTTCCGTCGGTGAACGCCAGCGCATCGAGATCGTGCGGGCGCTGTTGCAGAACCCCAAGCTGATCATTCTCGATGAGCCGACATCGGTTCTGACGCCTCAGGAGGCCGAGCGCCTGTTCGAGACGCTCATGCGGCTGAAGGCCGAAGGGCGTTCGGTTCTTTATATCAGTCACCGGCTGGAAGAGGTGCAGCGCATCTGCGACCGGGCCACCGTTCTGCGCCACGGCAAGGTGACCGGTGCTTGCGACCCCAGGCAGGAAACGCCTGCCTCGCTCGCACGGATGATGGTCGGGACCGAAGTGGCCGAGGTGAAACGCGATAGCGCCAACGCGCTTGGCGATGTTCTGCTGCAGGTGAACAAGGTTTCGGTCGCCTCGCGTACGCCGTTTGCGGTTGCGCTCAAAGATATCTCGCTGAAGGTCCGGGCGGGCGAGGTGCTTGCCATTGCGGGCATTGCTGGCAATGGCCAGTCGGAACTGTTTGATGCCATTTCCGGCGAATATCCGATTTCTGACAATGATGGCATCGTCCTGCGCGGAAAACCCGTGGGTCGTCTTAGGATCAACGGGCGCCGTCTGCTCGGAGCGGGGTTCGTGCCGGAAGAGCGGCATGGCCACGCGGCGGTCTCGGCGCTTTCGCTGTCCGACAATCTGCTTCTGGCGCGAAGCCGATCCGATAAAAAGGCATTTCTGGCCGGCGGGCCTCTCGCCATCGTCAAACGGGATGCGATCCTGTCTGCCGCACGGCGCATCTGTTCGATGATGGATGTGCGCAAGAGCGGTGACGATCCGACGGCCGGATCACTTTCGGGCGGGAACCTGCAGAAATTCATCGTCGGCCGTGAGCTTGATCGCCAGCCTTCCGTGTTGGTCGTCAACCAGCCGACCTGGGGTGTCGATGCGGGCGCTGCGAGCCGCATTCGTCAGGCGCTAGTCGATCTGGCAAAAGCGGGATCCGCCGTCATTGTCATCAGCCAGGATCTCGACGAGATTTTCGAGATTGCCGCAACGATTGCCGTGATTTCGGATGGCAGGCTTTCAGAACCCTATCCTGCGGGAGAGCTTACACTTGAACAGATCGGCCTGCTGATGGGCGGCATTCATGACAGTCATTCCGGGGAAAAGTCTTCTGGAGAAGACCGGGCCGGAATGGAGGCTGCGCATGCGCATTGAGCTTCAGAAACGCGGCAACACATCTGTGCTCTTTTCGGTCCTGTCGCCGCTTCTGGCGCTGGCGCTGACGCTGATTGCCGGCGCAATCATGTTCGGTCTTCTGGGCAAAAGCCCGCTCAACTCGCTCTACATCTATTTCGTCGAGCCGCTGCTCGACGTCTGGTCGCTTCATGAACTGGCGATCAAGGCGGCACCGCTGATTTTGATCGCGGTCGGTCTGTCGGTCTGTTTCAGGTCGAACAACTGGAATATCGGCGCGGAAGGGCAGTTCACCATCGGTGCGATCACCGGTTCGATCCTGCCGGTGTTGAACCCCGAATGGCATTCGCCGCTGATCCTGCCGCTGATGTTGATCATGGGAATGATCGGTGGGGCGCTTTATGCGGGCATTCCGGCGCTTCTGAAGACGCGGTTCAACACAAACGAGATTCTGACCAGCCTGATGCTGGTCTATATCGCGCAGTTGTTCCTCGACTGGCTGGTGCGCGGCCCCTGGCGTGATCCGCAGGGTTATAATTTCCCGCAGACCAAGAGTTTCCAGCCGGAAGCGGTTCTGCCGGAAATCCTCGATTCGGGTCGCGCGCATCTGGGCATCGTCTTTGCGCTCATCGCAGCCTTGGCGCTGTGGTTCATGATGCGCTTCATGCTGAAGGGCTTTCAGGTTTCGGTTCTCGGCCAGTCGGAGCGGGCAGGGCGGTTCGCCGGTTTTTCGGCGCGCAAGATGGTGTGGTTCTCGATGCTGCTTTCAGGCGCACTCGCCGGGCTTGCCGGGATTTCGGAAGTCTCCGGTTCGATCGGCCATGTGCAGCCGGTGATCTCGCCGGGCTACGGGTTTACCGCGATCATTGTCGCGTTTCTCGGAAGGCTCAATCCGCTCGGTATCATCGCCTCGGGTTTCGTGCTGGCGCTCACCTATCTGGGCGGTGAGGCGGCGCAGCTTTCGCTTGGCATTTCCGACAAGGTCAGTCGTGTCTTCCAGGGCTTGATCCTGTTCTTCGTATTGTCCTGCGATACGCTGATCCATTACCGGATCCGCCTGATCCTCAATCCATCCGCCGCTCAGGAAGGAAAAAGCTGATGTTCGAAGCTATCCTTCTGACAGTCATCACCGCATCGACACCGCTGGTCATTGCCGCTCTCGGCGAACTGGTGACTGAGCGATCGGGTGTGCTCAATCTCGGCGTCGAAGGCATGATGATCATGGGTGCGGTTGCCGCGTTCGCGACAGCGCAACTGACCGGTTCCGCCTATCTCGGCATTCTCGGTGGCATCGTCGGCGGCGGCATTTTCTCGCTGCTCTTCGGGTTCCTGACGCTGACGCTCGTTGCCAATCAGGTGGCGACCGGTCTGGCGCTGACGATCCTCGGCCTTGGTCTTTCGGGCCAGATCGGTGAGGCCTTTGTCGGCATGCCGGGTGTTCGCCTGCAGCCGATCGTCATTCCGCTGCTCTCCGATATTCCGTTCTTCGGACGCGTGCTGTTTTCGCAGGACTTGATCTTCTACATGTCGGTGGCGCTGGTCTTCGGTATCAGCTGGTTCCTGTTCAAGAGCCGCGCAGGCCTGAAAATGCGGGCGATCGGCGACAGTCACGGCTCGGCGCACGCGCTCGGGATCAACGTGGTTCGCACACGTTATCTCGCCGTCCTGTTCGGCGGAGCCTGTGCCGGTCTTGCAGGCGCACAGCTCTCTCTGGTCTACACGCCGCAATGGGTGGAGAACATGACGGCCGGTCGTGGCTGGATCGCGCTGGCGCTCGTCGTCTTCGCATCCTGGCGGCCGCTCAGGGTTCTCGCCGGCGGTTATCTTTTCGGTGCCGTGGGCATCGGACAATTGCATGCGCAGCTTTTGGCGCAGAGTGGCGGGATCGCCATTCCGTCGCAGCTTCTCTCCGCATTGCCTTATGTCGCAACTATTGTCGTGCTGATCATCATTTCGCATAATCGCCGCACGACGCTCATCAATACGCCGGCATCTCTCGGAAAACCATTTGTCCCCGATCGGTGACCACGTTAACGTTCATGTCATACTCCATCAGAGGTTGGAAAATGAAAAAACTAATCATTGCGCTGGCTGCCACAGCCGCCGTGCTCGGCGGTTTTGCCGGTAGCGCGTCTGCTCAGGAAAAGAAGAAGATTTGCTTCATCTATGTCGGTTCCAAGACCGACGGTGGCTGGACGCAGGCGCACGACATCGGTCGCCAGGCGCTGCAGAAGGCTCTCGACGACAAGATCGAGACGCCGTTCCTCGAAAGCGTGCCGGAAGGCCCGGATGCGGAGCGCGCCATCGAGCGCATGGCTCGCTCCGGCTGCGCCCTGATCTACACGACCTCGTTCGGCTTCATGGACGCGACGGTCAAGGTTGCCGCGAAATTCCCGAATGTGAAGTTCGAGCACGCGACCGGTTTCAAGGCAGCTGAAAACCTCGCCACCTACAACTCCCGTTTCTACGAAGGCCGCTACATCCAGGGCCAGATTGCCGCCAAGATGTCGAAGAAGGGCGTAGCCGGCTACATCGCCTCCTTCCCGATTCCTGAAGTCGTCATGGGCATCAACGCCTTCGAACTGGGCGCGAAGTCGGTCAATCCGGAATTCAAGCTCAAGGTCGTCTGGGCCAATACCTGGTTCGACCCGGGCAAGGAAGCCGACGCCGCCAAGGCGCTGATCGACCAGGGCGTCGATATCCTCACCCAACACACCGACACGACCGCTCCGATGCAGGTTGCTGCAGAGCGCGGCATTGTCGCCTTCGGACAGGCTTCCGACATGATCGCGGCCGGCCCGAAGACGCAGCTGACGGCAATCGTCGACACCTGGGGCGCCTATTACATCAAGCGCACCAAGGCCGTTCTCGACGGTTCGTGGAAGTCTGAGCAGATCTGGGACGGCCTGAAGGACGGCATCCTGACCATGGCTCCCTACACCAACATGCCGGACGACGTGAAGGCGATGGCGGAAGAGACCGAAGCCAAGATCAAGTCGGGCGAACTGCATCCGTTCACCGGCCCGATCAACAAGCAGGACGGTTCCGAATGGCTGAAGGCCGGCGAAAAGGCTGAAGACGGCGTTCTGCTCGGCATGAACTTCTACATCGAAGGCGTGGACGACAAGCTGCCGAAGTGAGGCGCGGTCCTGCATAAGCAGGAGCAATCGATCCAGTGAATCGATTGCAGCGACGAACGCCCCGAGCCAAAGCGAGGGGCTTGCGAGCAAAAAATGAGGGCGTCTTCGGGCGCCCTTTCTTTTTATGTCGTTGAGACACAAGCCGTTTATCGCCCTGCAAGATTGTTGCTGCTAAACAGCGAGCAAATGCCGAAGGAGATTCCCTAAATGAGCCGTTCCTGCCTTGCCGTCATTCTCGCTGCGGGCGACAGCACGCGGATGAAGTCATCGATGTCGAAAGTGCTGCATCCGGTCGCAAACCGCCCGATGATCGCGCATGTGATGGCGGCTATCGCTTCGGCGGGAATGACGAATGCGGCGCTGGTCGTCGGCCGCGATGCCGAAAAGGTCGCCAAGGCCGGCTCGCTCGACGGGGTTTCGGTGAAGAGCTTTCTGCAGACCGAGCGGCTCGGAACCGGCCATGCGGTGCTTGCCGCCCGTGAGGCGATTGCTGAAGGTTTCGACGATGTTCTCGTCGCCTATGGAGACGTGCCGCTGATCACAGCCGCCCCCTTTGTTGCCGCGCGTGAAAAACTGGCGGAGGGCGCCGATGTCGTCGTCATCGGTTTTCATACCGACAAGCCGTTCGGCTACGGCCGGTTGCTGGTCGAGAACGGCGAACTCGTCGCCATCCGCGAAGAAAAGGATGCGACGGACGAGGAGCGCAAGGTCACCTGGTGCAATAGCGGTCTGATGGCAATCAAGGGGCAGAAGGCGCTTTCGCTGCTCGACAAGATCGGCAACAACAATGCCAAGGGCGAATATTACCTCACCGACCTCGTCGAGATCGCCCGTGCCGAAGGTGGCAAGGTGGTCGCGGTCGATGCGCCGGAAACGGAACTCACCGGCTGCAACAACCGCGCCGAACTGGCGGTCATCGAAAAACTCTGGCAGGAGCGCCGCCGTCACGAGCTGATGGTCTCCGGCGTTTCGATGATTGCACCGGAAACCGTGTTCCTCTCCTTCGATACGCAGATCGGCCAGGACGCGCTGATCGAGCCGAATGTCATCTTCGGTCCCGGGGTGACGATCGATGGCGGTGCGGTGATCCACGCCTTCTCGCATATCGAGGGCGCCCATGTGAGCGCCGGCGCAACCGTCGGCCCGTTCGCGCGGCTTCGTCCGGGCGCTGATCTGGCCGAAGGTTCCAAGGTCGGCAATTTCTGCGAGGTAAAGAACGGCAAGGTGGGTGAGGGTGCCAAGGTCAACCATCTCACCTATATCGGCGATGCCATAGTCGGCGCCCATGCCAATATCGGCGCCGGTACGATCACCTGCAACTATGACGGCGTGAACAAGCACCAGACGGTAATCGGCGCAAACAGTTTTGTCGGTTCCAATTCATCACTCGTGGCACCCGTCTCGATTGGTGACGGCGCTTATGTTGCGTCGGGTAGCGTGATTACCGAAGACGTTCCGGCAGACGCCCTGGCGCTGGGGCGGGCGAGACAGGAAGTAAAGCCCGAGCGGGCAAAGGTCATCCGCGAACGGGCGCTGGCGATCAAGGCCGCCAAGAAGGCCGGGAAATAGGGCCAGGAACGAAGAGTTGCGGCGCATTACGCGCCGATACCGAAAGTGACGAATGCGGCGATTGCGCAAGTGCAGCAATCGTCTAGGACTTGCGTCCAGCTGATTTATCGAAAGGTTTTTTGCATGTGCGGAATTGTTGGGATCGTTGGTCGAGAGCCGGTGGCTGCGCGTCTGGTGGATGCGCTGCGCAGGCTTGAATATCGCGGTTATGATTCCGCCGGTGTTGCGACGATCCATGAGGGCAGGCTCGACCGTCGTCGCGCGGAAGGCAAGCTGTTCAATCTGGAAAAGAAGCTCGATGGCGAACCGCTGCCGGGGACGATCGGTATCGCACATACGCGCTGGGCGACCCATGGCGTGCCGAACGAGGTGAATGCCCACCCGCATTTCGTCGACGGTGTGGCGGTCGTCCATAACGGAATTATCGAGAATTTTTCCGAGCTGAAGGACGAGTTGATCGCGGACGGCGCGATCTTCACCAGCCAGACGGATACGGAAGTCGTTGCTCACCTGCTCGCCAAATACACGCGCGAAGGCATGGGGCATCGCGAGGCGATGCTCGCCATGCTCAACCGCGTCTCCGGCGCCTATGCTCTCGTCGTGATGTTTCAGGACGATCCGGGCACGATCCTGTCGGCCCGTTTCGGACCGCCGCTGGCGATCGGTCACGGCAAGGGCGAAATGTTCCTCGGCTCGGATGCGATCGCGCTGTCGCCGTTCACCAACGAGATCACCTATCTGGTCGATGGCGACTGCGCCATCATCACCCATGACCGTCTCGAGGTGATGGATTACCAGGGCCGTCCGGTCAGCCGCAAAAGCCAGATTTCCCAGGCGACTGCCTTCATGGTCGACAAGGGCAATCATCGGCATTTCATGGAGAAGGAAATCTACGAGCAGCCGGAGATCATTTCCCATGCGCTCGGCCATTACATCGATTTCGCCAACCACACGGTGAAGTCCACGGATAAGGCGATCGACTTCTCAAAACTGTCGGGCCTTGCGATTTCCGCCTGCGGCACGGCCTATCTCGCCGGCCTCGTCGGCAAATACTGGTTCGAGCGTTATGCCCGACTGCCGGTCGAGATCGACGTGGCATCAGAGTTCCGCTATCGCGAACTGCCGCTGTCGCCGACGCAGGCCGCACTGTTCATCTCGCAATCGGGCGAAACGGCCGACACGCTTGCCTCGCTGCGCTATTGCAAAGATGAGGGGCTGAAGATCGGCGCGATCGTCAATGTGCGCGAATCGACGATTGCGCGGGAATCCGATGCGATCTTCCCGATCCTCGCAGGCCCCGAAATCGGTGTTGCCTCGACCAAGGCATTCACCTGCCAGCTGGCCGTGCTCGCCAGCCTTTCAATTGCCGCCGGTCGTGCACGGGGCACCGTCTCCGAGGCCGAAGAAAAGGCGATGGTCAAACATCTCGCCGAGATGCCACGGATCATGAGCAAGGTGCTGAACGAGATCCAGCCGGTGATCGAAACTTTGTCGCGCGATCTGTCGCGTTTCAAGGACGTGCTTTATCTTGGCCGCGGAACCAGTTTTCCGCTTGCCATGGAAGGCGCTCTGAAGCTCAAGGAAATTTCCTATATCCATGCCGAAGGGTATGCGGCCGGTGAGTTGAAGCATGGGCCGATCGCGCTGATCGACGAGCATATGCCTGTCATCGTCATTGCCCCGCATGACCGGTTCTTCGAAAAGACGGTATCGAACATGCAGGAAGTGGCGGCCCGCGGCGGCAAGATCATCTTCATCACCGACGAGAAGGGGGCGGCTGCCTCCAAGCTCGAAACCATGGCGACGATCACGCTGCCGAATGTCGACGAGATTATCGCGCCGATGATATTCTCGCTGCCGATCCAGTTACTCGCCTATCACACGGCCGTGTTCATGGGCACCGATGTGGACCAGCCGCGGAACCTTGCCAAGTCCGTCACAGTTGAGTGATGTCGGTGATTTAAGGGTTTCCTTGCATCGCAGCAAACCATCCTGCATTGTCGCGTCATATCGATGCGGCAATGCCCAATCATGATTCGGGCCGAAATTTCCTAGGAAGATCAGATGAGTGAAAGCCCCGAGCGCATTTCGATGGCGGGTCGGCTCAGGAATAATTTCCTTACCGGTCTGATCATCTGCGCGCCGCTGGCGATTACCGTCTGGTTGACCTTCACCTTCATCGATTGGGCCGACAGCTGGGTGACGCCCTATCTGCCGCAGCGCTACAACCCGCAATATTATTTCGACGTGACGATCCCCGGCACCGGACTGCTCATCGCCGTCCTGTTCATCACCATCGTCGGTTTTCTCGGCAAGAACCTGATCGGCCGATCGATCGTCAATTTCGGTGAGTCGATCCTGCATCGCATGCCGCTGATCCGCAGTGTCTACAAGAGCATCAAGCAGATCTTCGAGACCGTCCTGCGCGAACAGTCCACCTCGTTCAAGAAATGCGGACTGATCGAGTTTCCAAGCCCCGGCATGTGGGCGCTGGTGTTCATCGCGGGCGACGCACAAGGTGAAATCGCGGCGAAGCTGAACGAGAGTGGCGAAGAGATGGTCGCGGTGTTCATGCCGCCAACACCGGTTCCGACCGCAGGCTTCCTCATGTTCGTGCCGAAAAGCAAGATCATCATGCTCGACATGACGCCGGAAGAGGGCGCCAAGTTGCTGATTTCCGGCGGCCTGATCGCGCCGGATTATAGTCCGGGCGGAGCTGTGGTTCCGGCATTGCCTGCGCCGCGCAAGAAGGCAGCAAAGGCGCGCCGCAAGGGTGGCGAAGAAACCACCGTTATCCCGCCCGCAGAAACCTGATCGCCTCGTCGCGACGGTGCAGATACAGCAGCACCCGCACAGCCTCACCGCGTTCGCTGGTCAGGTCCGGGTCGCGATCGAGCAGATAGGTCGCGTCCTTGCGGGCGATTTCCAGAAGATCGGCATGGGCCGCCAGGCTGGCAATGCGGAAACCCGGCGTGCCGGATTGGCGGGTGCCGAGAAGCTCACCTTCGCCACGCAGTTTCAGATCTTCTTCCGCAATCAGGAAGCCGTCCTCGCTGTCGCGGAGGATCGATAGCCGCGCATGGCCGGTTTCGCTTAACGGTCCCTTGTAGAGCAGAATGCAGGTCGACGCCTCGTCGCCACGGCCGACCCGGCCGCGCAGCTGATGCAACTGGGCAAGGCCGAAACGTTCTGCATGTTCGATCACCATGATCGTCGCATCCGGCACGTCGACGCCGACTTCCACGACTGTGGTGGCGACCAGCATGCGGATTTCGCCATTCTTGAAGGCGGCCATCACCGCGTCCTTTTCCGGACCCGCCATTCGCCCATGCACGAGGCCGACATTTTTCGCGCCGAGTTCTCGGGCAAGGACTGCGTGACGTTCTTCCGCCGACATCAGTTCGGAGACGTCGGATTCTTCGACCAGCGGGCAGATCCAGTAGGCCTTCTTGCCCTCGGCTATGGCGCCTTTTAGTCGGCTAACGATGTCGCCGATGCGCTCGGTTGGAACGGTGACGGTCTGGATCGGTTTGCGGCCGGCGGGCTTTTCGGTGAGTTTGGAAACGTCCATATCGCCAAAGGCGGCAAGCACCAGCGTGCGCGGGATTGGCGTTGCGGTCATCACCAGCATATGCGGAGAAATGCCCTTGGCGGTGAGGCGCAGGCGCTGGTGGACGCCGAAACGATGCTGTTCATCGACCACCGCCATCATCAGGTTGGCGTAGCTCACCGTATCCTGAAACAGCGCATGGGTGCCGATGACGATCTGGGCTTCGCCCGACGCGATGCGATCAACGATCGCGTCGCGTTCGCGGCCCTTTGTGCGGCCGGTCAGGAGTTCGACACTGACGCCGGCGGCGCCTGCGAGTTTCGAGATGGTCGAAAAATGCTGTCGGGCGAGGATTTCAGTCGGGGCCATCAGAACTGCCTGGCCGCCGGCCTCGATGGCGGCCGCCATGGAGAGTAGCGCCACCAGCGTCTTGCCGGCACCGACATCGCCCTGTAGCAGGCGCAGCATCCGGTCTTCGCCGGCCATGTCTTTGGTTATGTCCTCAATTGCGGCCTTCTGGCTGGGTGTCAACGAGAAGGGCAGGGCCGAGACGATGCTTGCGGCGAGATCGCCCTTAACCCGGATCGGTTGACCTGGCACCTTGCGGATCTTCTGGCGCACCAGCGCCAGCGAGACCTGACCGGCCAAAAACTCGTCATAGGCGAGCCTGCGCCTCGAAGAGGCGTTCGGGTCGATATCCTTTTCGTCTTCCGGGTGGTGCAGATTGCGGAAGGCTTCGCTGACCGATGGAAAGTTCTGCTTCTGTGTCAGTGGCGCATCGGCCCATTCGGGAAATTCCGGCAGGCGTTCTACTGCACCCTCGATGACCTTGCGCAATGTCTTCGGCGACAGGCCTGCGGTCAGCGGATAGACGGGTTCGACAAGGGCCAGGTTCTGCGCTTCGGAGACCTTCACCATGAAATCCGGGTGGACCATGGAGGCGCGGCCGTTGAACCAGTCGACCTTGCCGCTGACCATGACCTGTTCGTCTATGGGCAGTGACTTCGACAGCCAGTCGCCCTTGGCACGGAAAAAGGTGAGCGCCAGTTCGCCCGTGTCATCGTGCAGGAATACCCGGTAGGGCTGGTTGGTGCCGCGCGCCGGCGGCTGGTGGCGGTCGACACGTCCCTCGATGGTGACGATCGACCCTTGAGGCGCCAGCGCGATGCCGGGGCGGTTGCGCCGGTCGATCAGCGAGAAGGGCGCGTGGAAAAGAAGATCGACGACACGGCAGTCTTCGGCGTCCTCGCGGCCGGTCACTTTCGCGATCAGGTCGGCGATCTTGGGGCCGACACCGGGCAGCGACGAGGCGGAAGCGAAGAGGGGATCGAGTATGGCTGGGCGCATGGTCGGTTAAATGGGGCAAGTTTTGGCCATTTGGCAAGGTGACGAGCGCGCATTTTGATCCTATATGAACGGCAAAACAGGGATTTGCACATGACCGGATTGGCACGCACGAGCGCCGACCTCGACCCGCGCCGCAGGCGTATTCTCTATCGCTGCTGGCATCGCGGCATTCGCGAGATGGATCTCGTCTTCGGCTCGTTTGCCGAGGCGGAGATCGCAAAACTTTCGGATGAGGAACTCGACGAGTTCGAAGCCATCATGGGTGAGGATGATCATGATCTCCATGCCTGGATTACCGGTGCGCAGCCGCTGCCTGCGGACCGCGACACGCCGCTGTTTGCCCGGGTGGCCGCATACAAGCCGGACTTTTCTCCCGTTACCGAAGCCTCGCTGAAAGAGAAACTCGGCCAATGATTTCCGGATTCGACGCGAAGAAGATTGCAGCGGCCTCGACGCCACTGACGGTCGGCAATGTGCCGCCCGGCATGGAGCCGATGGTTCTTGCCGAATTGGCCCGCTCCGGCCAGTCGGTGGCTTATGTGCTTTCCGACGGCCAGCGCATGCCCGATCTGGAGCAGATGCTCTCCTTCGTCGCACCGGAAATTCCCGTCCTGACCCTGCCTGCCTGGGATTGCCTTCCCTATGACCGCGTTTCTCCGAGTGCGGATGTCTCTGCGCGGAGACTGTCAGCGCTTTCGGGGCTGATCGCGCATGCCAAGAAGCCGCATCCTTCGATCGTGCTCGTCACCGTCAATGCGATGCTGCAGAAGATCGCGCCGGCGGAAATCATCGAAAGCCTCGCCTTTTCGGCCAAGCCCGGCAACCAGATCCGCATGGACGACATCGCCGCCCGTCTGGAGCGCAACGGTTTCGATCGTGTTTCTACCGTGCGTGAAGTCGGCGAATTCGCTGTGCGCGGCGGTATTCTCGATGTCTTCGTGCCGGGTACCGAAGAGCCGGTACGGCTGGATTTCTTCGGCGATACGCTGGAAAGCATCCGGAGCTTCGATCCGGCCAGCCAGCGCACGACGGGGCAGGCGCGGTCGCTCGATCTCAACCCGATGAGCGAAGTGACGCTGACGCCGGACACGATCAGTCGTTTCCGCACGAATTATCTGTCGCTGTTCGGCGCCGCCACACGCGACGACGCGCTTTATCAGGCCGTCTCCGAAGGACGCCGTTATGCGGGCATGGAGCACTGGCTGCCGCTGTTTTACGAGAAGCTGGAGACGGCTTTCGACTACCTTGCAGGGTTCCGCATCGTTACCGACCATACGGCGCGTGAGGCGGCGGCGGAACGTTCCAAGCTGGTCATCGATTATTTCGAGGCGCGGCGCGATCAGGGATCTCAGGGCAAGGGTGCTGCGGCACATTCCACGCCCTACAAGCCGGTTTCGCCCGGTCAGCTTTATCTCGACGGCAAGGCGTTTGCCTCGGCACTGGACGAGACGGCTGCGCTGCGGCTGACGCCGTTCAACGAGATGGATGCCTCGGGTCGCCCGGTGGTGACACTCGATGCGCATACCGGTCCGCGCTGGGCGAAAAGCCAGGCGGAAGCGAGCTCGGAAACGCAGGATCGGGATGAGCGCGTCAATGTGTTTGATCTCGTCGTCAAGCATATCGCAGACAAGCGGGCCGAAGGCACCAAGGTTCTCGTCACCGGCTGGTCTGCCGGTTCGCTCGACCGTCTGCTGCAGGTGCTCGACGAGCGCGGGTTGAAGCGGATCAAGCAGATCGACAAGCTGGCCGATCTGGACAAACTGGACAAGGGCGAGGCGGCGTCTGCCGTGATGAGCCTTGAGGCCGGTTTCGAGACGGGCAATATTGCCGTCATCGGCGAGCAGGACATTCTCGGCGACCGTATGGTTCGCCGCGGCAAGCGGCGCAAGCGCGGAGCGGATTTCCTCACCGAAGTGGCGGGCCTCGACGAAGGTTCGCTCGTCGTGCATGCCGAGCATGGTATCGGCAAGTTCGTCGGACTGATCACCATCGAGGCGGCCGGTGCGCCGCGTGCCTGCCTCGAACTGCATTATGCCGACCAGGCAAAACTGTTCCTGCCGGTCGAAAACATCGATCTTCTGTCGCGTTACGGTTCGGATGCGGCGGAAGCCAATCTCGACCGTCTCGGCGGTGGCGCTTGGCAGGCCCGCAAGGCGAAGCTGAAGAAGCGCCTGCTCGACATGGCGGGTGATCTGATCCGCATCGCTGCGACCCGCATGGTGCGCAAGGCGCCGGTTCTGGCGACGCCGGAAGGGCTCTATGACGAGTTCGCCGCCCGTTTCCCCTATGATGAGACGGAAGATCAGGAAAACGCCATCGAATCGGTGCGCGAGGATTTGGCTGCCGGCCGTCCGATGGATCGCCTCGTTTGCGGCGATGTCGGTTTCGGCAAGACGGAAGTGGCTTTGCGTGCGGCCTTCTTCGCTGCCATGAACGGGGCGCAGGTGGCGGTGGTCGTGCCGACCACGCTTCTCGCCCGCCAGCATTTCAAGACATTCTCCGAACGGTTCCGCGGCCTGCCGATCAGGATCGCGCAGGCCTCCCGTCTGGTGTCGACCAAGGAGCTGGCGCAGACTAAGAAGGATCTGGCTGAAGGCAAGGTGGATATCGTCGTCGGTACCCATGCGCTGCTTGGCACCGGCATCCAGTTCGCCAATCTCTCACTTCTCATTATCGATGAGGAGCAGCACTTTGGCGTGAAGCATAAGGAGCGGCTGAAGGATCTGAAGACCGACGTCCACGTGCTGACGCTGTCGGCGACGCCGATCCCGCGGACGTTGCAGCTTGCCATGACCGGTGTTCGCGAACTGTCGCTGATCACCACGCCGCCTGTCGACCGCATGGCGGTGCGCACCTTCATCTCGCCGTTCGACCCGCTGGTCATTCGCGAGACTTTGATGCGCGAGCATTATCGCGGCGGCCAGAGTTTTTATGTCTGCCCGAGATTGGCGGATCTCGCCGATATCCAGGCCTTCCTTCAGTCCGATGTACCGGAATTGAAGGTGGCTGTCGCCCATGGCCAGATGGCTGCGGGCGAACTGGAAGACATCATGAATGCCTTCTATGACGGCAAATATGACGTGCTTCTGTCGACGACGATCGTCGAATCCGGTCTCGACGTGCCGACGGCCAATACGCTGATCGTCCATCGCGCCGACATGTTCGGTCTCGCTCAGCTCTACCAGCTGCGTGGCCGTGTCGGCCGCTCGAAGGTGAGGGCGTTCGCGCTGTTCACGCTGCCGGTCAACAAGACGCTGACGCAGATGGCGGATCGCCGCCTCAAGGTTCTGCAGTCGCTCGATACGCTTGGCGCGGGTTTCCAGCTGGCGAGCCACGACCTCGATATTCGCGGCGCGGGCAATCTCTTGGGCGAGGAACAGTCCGGCCATATCAAGGAAGTCGGTTTCGAGCTTTACCAGCAGATGCTGGAGGAAGCGGTGGCCGAGGTGAAGGGTGAGGACGAGATCGTCGATACCGGCTGGTCGCCGCAGATTTCCGTCGGCATCACCACGATGATCCCGGAAAATTACGTTCCGGATCTGCATCTGCGCATGGGGCTTTATCGTCGTCTCGGCGAGGTGCAGGAACTGTCGGAAATCGACGGTTTTGGCGCGGAGATGGTGGACCGGTTCGGACCGATGCCGCCCGAGGTGCAGAACCTGCTCAAGGTCGTCTACATCAAGTCGCTGTGCCGCAAGGCCAATGTCGAGAAGGTCGATGCCGGTCCGAAGGGCGTTGTCATCGCTTTCCGCGACAAGCAGTTCCCCAACCCGGCCAATCTCGTCGGCTATATCGCCAAGCAGGGATCGCTCGCCAAGATCAGGCCGGACCAGAGCATCTTCCTCAACCGCGACCTGCCGACGCCGATGAAGCGCCTGGCCGCCGCCGCCCAGATCATGACCCAGTTTGCGGAGCTGGCGAAGGGGTGAGCCTGTGCCGGGGCTGAAGAGGTCTGCCCCGGTATGAACACTATACTCCCTTGGCGATCCTCGTTTTTCCTCTCGAGGGTCAGCTCGAAGAGGCTTTAACGGACGGGGCGCTGAAAGCTGCCTCGTAAGTTAGTTTATAGGTGACACCTCTCAGCGCCCCGTTCGGCAGTTTTTATCCGCGACTCCGGTCTCTCTGCCGTTGCCTTGCCGGATGATGTTCGTCTGGCTCGATGGAAAACGGGCGAAACGACTTATCGCCAACCCTCCATGTCGCCGCCGCCGGGTTTCCCGCTTTCACGAGCGGACTTGAACGCCCGGCGAAACCATCCTTGAGGCTACCATGTGTGCCGCACAGGCACGTCCGACGCGCCGTTCGGGCATCAGAAGCGGCAGGCCGGTCCGAAAACCTTGCCGCTTCCCCCGTGTCGCCGGAGGGAGACCATTTTCCGCGGACCCCGATGGTGACGGTTCACGTCGTCCCTTCACCACCAGCGCCGATCCCGTCTCGCCGGCACGCCTGCCGGTGTATCCGTGACGGAACGGGGAGATTGTAGGCATGGGGCGATAGAGCGGGGATGGAAAAATGACTAAGTGACTGAAATACCGTGAAGCCGGGCCGGGATCATCCCCGGCCTCTTGTCAGGACTTCTTGTCTCTGCCATCCGGCGCAATCATTGCGGCGGCCTGAGCGTTGGGGGCAACGGCGGGCGGAAGCGGCGTGCCGCGGACTTTCTCGCGCATCAGGGTCAAAAGACCAGAGCCGACGATCAGGACGATACCGATGACCATGGCTAGATCGATATGATCGCCGAAGACGAGATAGCCGAAGATCACCGCCCAGATCATCTGACTGTATTGGGTCGGTCCGATCATAGTGGCAGGGGCGTGATTTGCCGCACACATGAGAAGGATGGCGGCGAGCGCTGCGAGCAGGCCGTAACCGGCGAGCCAGACCCATTGTATCGCGGTCGGAGCCATAAAGCCGGGGATGGCAAGGGCGCCGCAGACGACCAGCGTTCCGAGCACGCCTGCACCATAAAGCGATATATTCTTTTCCGACGGTCCCATGGCGCGGAAAACGACGATCGAGATGGCACCGCTCAATCCGCCGAAGACGGCGCCGAGATGGCCGATCGACAGTTCACGGAAGCCTGGACGAAGGACGACCATGACGCCGATAAAGCCGATGACGACGGCGGCCCAACGTTTTACGCCAACCTTCTCCTTCAAAAAGATCACCGACATGATGGTGACGAAGGAAGGAAGCAGGAAGATCAGCGCAAAGGCTTCCGCCATCGAAAGATGGGTGAATGCGGTGACGCTGCCGATCGTGCCGCCAGCTTGTGCCACAAAGCGCAGGAACCAGAGCGGTCGGTTGGTCGTATTGAAGATATCGGCCCAGCGATCACCCTTCTTCATGATGAAGGGCAGGCCTATCAGGCAGAACGCCGCTCCTAGGAATGACGACTGATAGGGGCTGAGTTGCCCCTCGATCAGCTTGACGCTGGCGTCGCTGAAGGCATAGGCGGCGAAGGCGGCAAAGGCGAGGAGGACACCCTTGAGGGTCTGATCTTTCTGCACGAACGTGTCTTTCTCGAAAATCAGATCATGCCCTTGCGGGCTTCGGCCTTGAGTCTTGCGATGTCGCGGAACGCGTCTGCAAGCACGTCGGGTGTCTGGGCGCCGCTGACGGCATATTGCCCGTCCATGATAAAGAAAGGAACGCCATTGACGCCCATCTTCTGGGCTGCATCGATTTCGCCGAGAATGAGATCCCTGTCTGCATCGGACGCCAGAAGGTTTTCGATGAGCTTGCGGTTCATGCTGCAGCTTTCGGCGATTTCGGCAAGAACCGTGTGGTCACCGACATTTTTTCCGTCTTCGAAATTCGCCTTGAAGAGCGCGGTGACGACGCGGTCCTGGATTTCGCGGCTTTCAAGCGAGGCCCAATGGATCAGGCGATGGGCATCGAGCGTATTCGGTCCGATTTTGATCGCGTCGAAATCGTAACGGATGCCGACTTCCAGGCCGAGCTTGGTGAGCATCTCATGGCCGCGGGCGACCGCTTCCGCGCCGCCGAGTTTTGCTTCGAGATAGGCCTTCTGGTCGACGCCTTCCGGCGGGATGTCCGGGTTCAGCCGGTAGGGGCGCCAGTTGATGTCGATGCCGACTTCGCCTTGCACTTCGGCGATGGCGAGTTCGAGCCTTGCCTTGCCCAGATAACACCAGGGGCAGACGACATCCGAGACGAGGTCGATTGTGACACGCTCCATGGCGCTATCCTCTAAATATGAAAACTTATTGCGCCCGGTTATCCCACCAGGTGTTTAGCTGGTAGCCATAGAGAGGCAGAGTTTCGGGATAGCTTATATGCTTGCGTCGCGCCACCCATTGATTGGGTACGTGATAGAGCGGCACGATATAGTGACCGGAAAGCAGCAGCCGGTCGTAGGCCCGCACCGATGCCTGGAAATCCTCCTTCGAGCGGGCCGTCAGCATGGCCTCGATCAGGCGGTCGATGTCCGGGTCTGCCGTTCCAGCAAAATTGAAGCTGCCCTGAGCGTCGCGCGCAGTCGACCCCCAGCGGCCGATCTGCTCGATACCGGGGGACAGGGAGGACGGATAGGACTTGATGATGACGTCGTAGTCGAAGCTCGACGAGCGGGCCTGATATTGCGAATCATCGACGGTGCGGATGCGCATGGCGATGCCGATCAGCCTGAGACTGCGCTGGTAGGTGATGGCGAGCTTTTCCTGGTCAACGGTCTGCGCCATGACTTCGAAGGAGAGCTGACGGCCGCGCTCATCCGACATCCTGCCGTCCTTGATCGTGTAGCCGCCCATTGCCAGGAGATCGACCGCCTTTTTGAGAATGACGCGGTCAGCGCCGGAGCCGTCGGTTTTCGGCAGGTGATAGGTGCCGTCGAGCATTTCCGGCTCGATTCGGTCTTTCGCAGGCCCGAGGATGTTCAGTTCGCGCTCATCGGCCGGCCTGCCGAGCGAGGAGAGCGGCGAGCCCTGCCAGAAGCTTTCGGTGCGGGTATAGGCATTTTCGAACAGGTTGCGGTTTGCCCATTCGAAATCGAAGACGAGAGAGAGGCCGGCGCGGACATTAACGTCGGAAAAGAGAGCTCTCCGCGTATTGAAGACGAAGCCGAGCATGCCAGTCGGCAGCTGCGGGGTGAACGTGTCCTTGATGACGTCACCGTTATGGGCGGCCGGGAAATCATAGGCGCGCTCCCAGTGGGTGGGGCTGCCTTCGAGGTAGATGTCGACTGCGCCTTTCTTGAAGGCTTCGAACATCGTCGATTCCTGCAGGAAATATTCGACCGAGATCCGGTCGTAATTGTCGAATCCGACCTTGGACGGAATATCCTTTCCCCAGTAATCCGGATTGCGCTCATAAACGATGCGTTCGCCGGGGGCGACGGTCCTGATCAGGTAGGGGCCGGAGCCGATCGGCGGCTTCAGCGTCGACTGGTCGAACGAATCGACGTCGATCGCGTGTTTCGGCAGGATAGGGGTGGAACTTGCAAGGATCAGCGGAAACTCGCGGTCGGCCTTTTCGTTGAAGGTGAAGCGCACGCTGTGCTCTCCGACCTTTTCCATTTTTGAAATCCGGTCGAGCCGCGATGAGAAGGGGACGCGACCCTTGTCGCGCAGCACTTCGAGCGAGAAGATCACATCATCCGGCGTTACCGGCTGGCCGTCCGACCAGCGGGCCTTGGGGTTCAGGTTGAACTGGATGAATGTGCGCTGATCGTCCCATTCGACCGATTCCGCCAGCAAGCCGTAAAGCGTAAAGGGTTCGTTGCCCGAGCGGGTCATCAGCGTTTCGTAAATCAGGTTGCCGAAAGCCGGATCCCAGATGCCGCGGGCCGTGGTGCGGATGCTCTTCAAGTTGAACGGATTGAGGCTGTCATAGGTGCCGACCACGCCATAACGAACCGAACCGCCCTTCTTTACCTCGGGGTTGACGTAGTCAAAATGGCGATAGTCTGCGGGCAGGCTCGGCGCGCCGTGCATGGCAATACCGTGAACCGGGGCTGCTGCCAGCGGAAGCGGCAAAAAGACCGCAATCAACAATATAAGATAGTGCCGCATAAGAACCCCGATAGGTATCGCCGATTCGCCGCAAAATAGACCAGTCTTGCCCTACGACCAACCTCGTGCATTCCATAAAACAGCGGTGTTTACCGCTTACGCGTGTTCAAAAATCACGGCGGGGGCTGGATATCGGAGCGGCCGCGATGTAACAGAGGCACAAGAGATGGGGTCATTCAAAAGCCTCATTTGAACCTCAGGTGACACATCAGAACGACGCCCCGAGGGATTGAAGGCTTTGCCGCGTCCTAGGGTTTTCAGGAGACGGATCTCGTTATGAATCTTAAGGCTACCAAAGTTCTGCGGACGGCTATGTCCGCTCTGGCTCTTACCGTTGGCACGGCTGCCATGCCGTTCGCGGCATCGGCCCAGCAGGCCGCAGCACCGGCGGCGCCTGGCGCTCCTCCGCTCGGTTGGTTCAAGACCTGCTCCAAGCAGGACGACGCCGACCTCTGCGTCGTGCAGAACGTCATCCTTGCACAGAACGGCCAGCTGATCACCGCTGTCGGCCTGATCACGCTTGAAGGCAAGGTCAACCGCAAGATCCTTCAGGTGTCTGTACCGACTGCGCGTCTCGTTCCTCCTGGCGTCGTCATGCAGATCGATGGCGGCAAGGGCCAGAAGCTCGACTACACCGTCTGCCTGCCGGACAAGTGCACGGCTGAAGTTCCGCTGACCGACGCCATGATCGCCAGCCTGAAGAAGGGCAACGAGGTTGTCTTCACCTCGATGAACTTCCGTCGCGCTCCGAACCCGATCAAGGTTTCGCTGGGTGGCTTTACCGGCGCTTTCGACGGCCCGGCAATCACCCAGTCGCAGCTGGCTGAAAGCCAGCGTTCGCTGGAAGAAGGCATGCAGAAGAAGGCTGAAGAAGCCCGCAAGAAGCTGGAAGAAGCTCAGTCTGCTGCCAAGCAGGGTCAGTAAGATCTTTCTGCCAGACGATTTTAAAAGAAAGGGCGCTCCTTCGGGGCGCCCTTTCTTTTTGTGCTGATGCTGCTCCCTTTTCGTGGGGAGCCGTGAACAGCAAAAGACCGCGACGCCATCAGCGCCGCGGTCTTTTCAATTGTCGGTGTGTCCTAAAGTCGCTCCGTTCGTCCGGAAAGGCGAGCCGAGCTTGTTCAGACCTTGGGATTGTGCGGGTGGAACAGCTTGCCCTTTTCGCCGATCAGCACGAAGGCGAGACCGATAATCGAGACGGCGAAAAAGCCCGCGACCATAGGCAGTGCCGTATCGTTGAAGGACTGGCCGATCATTGCACCGATTGCAGCGCCGCCGACGGTTCCCATGAAGCCGAGCACCGACGATGCCGTACCGGCGACATGTCCCAAGGGTTCCATTGCCAGCGAGTTGAAGTTCGATGCGATCCAGCCGAACTGGAACATGGTGAGCGCGAAAAGCAGCAGGAACAGAGGGAAGGGCATGGGCTGCGGGCCGAGAATCTGGATGAGAAGCCAGATCAATGTGGTGGTGATGAAGCCGATCAGCGCGCCATGCGACAGGCGGCGCATGCCGAAGCGCCCGACAAGCCGAGAATTGAGGAATGCCGACAGGGACATGAACACCGCGACGGCTGCAAATGCCACGGGGAACCAGACGCCAAGACCGTAGATCTGATTGTAGACCTGCTCTGCGGAGTTGATGAATCCGAACAGGGCGCCCAGGATGAACGTGCTTGCGAGCGTGTAGCAGAGCGCCACCCGGTTGGTCAGCACGATGATGAAGCCGGCCAGCACGGATGAAGCGGTGAACGGGCGCACATCATCCTCATGCAGCGTTTCGGGCAACCGCCTTGCCACCCACCAGGTGACGATAATACCGACCACAGCGATAAACGCAAAGATCAGGTGCCAGTTGCCGAAGAACAGGACGACCTGGCCGGTTCCCGGGGCAATGATGGGGACGATCATGAAGACCATCATGATCAGCGACATGACTTCGGCCATGGCGCGGCCGCCATAGACGTCGCGAACGATGGAAACCGAAATCACGCGTGTGGCGGCCGATCCGAGGCCCTGGATGAAACGAAGGATCAGCAGGCCGGCAAAGCTTGGAATAAAAACGACGGCGATGGCGGAGACGATATAGATCCCGAGACCGGCCAGGAGCGGCTTGCGACGGCCGAAACGGTCGGAAAGCGGCCCGTAGAGCAGTTGTGCGACGCCGAAACCGAACAGGTAGGCCGAGACCACGTATTGGCGGTGATTGGGGTCCGCGACGCCGAGCGATTCGCCGATCTGCTGCAGGCCGGGAAGCATGATGTCGATGGCGAGTGCATTCAGCGCCATCAGCGCCGCCATCATCGCGATGAATTCCGTCTTGCCGACGCCCTGGAGACGGGCCGCCGCCGTTTGTGAAGGATTTGTCACAGTGATTTCCTAAAGAATGGGAAAGGCGCCGTGGGGGACGGCGCCTTCGAGTTTTTCGCGAATAAATCGACTGATCTATCAGGCGGCGCGTACGTTCACACCCTGACCTTCGAAATGGCTCTTGAGTTCACCCGACTGGAACATTTCGCGGACGATGTCGCAGCCGCCGATGAACTCGCCCTTGACGTAAAGCTGCGGGATGGTCGGCCAGTTGGAATAGTCCTTGATGCCCTGGCGGATTTCCGCGTCTGCAAGAACGTTGATGCCCTTGTAGTCGACGCCGAGGTAGTCGAGGATCTGGACGACCTGGCCGGAGAAACCACACTGGGGAAACTGCGGTGTGCCTTTCATGAAAAGCACGACGTCGTTGGTCTTGATTTCGTTGTCGATGAGATCGTTAATGCCGCTCATATCATATCCTTTCACATGCGGTTTCAAGGACCGCTGCGCTGCGCGTTGCCCTTAAATAGCAAGGCAGCCTTATTAATTCCAGCGCTGAATGCCAAACACCAGACGCAAAAGATGCAAACCTAGCGGCTGCGTTGCCTGCTACGGCTGGCCGTCGTCCGGCGTTTGCTGACCTGCTTGCGAGCGGGTTTGGCGTTGCGCGTCGTTGCCGCCTTCCGTTTGGCCGCGCTCGTCGTTGTTGAGGCGGACTTCGCGGCGCGTTTCTTGCGCCTGCTTGCCGTCTTCCCGTGCGACTTGCCGAGCAGTTCCTTCACCAGGCTTTCGACAACGCCGGTGACGATCTGGTTGACGAGGCTGTTCATGACGTCAATCCGCAGGAGCCGATGTTTGAAGCGCGAGCGCGTGCAGCACACCGCCCATATTGCCCTTCAGCGCATCGTAGACCATCTGGTGCTGCTGGACGCGGCTCTTGCCACGGAAGACTTCCGCCACGACTTCGGCGGCATAATGATCACCGTCGCCTGCAAGATCCCTGATGGTGACCTTGGCGCCGGGAATGCCCGCCTTGATCATGTCTTCGATTTCGCCGGGTCGCATGGGCATGCAGTTATGTCCTTCTTGTTTCTCCCGGAATCGTTGCCGGGTGCTTGTCCGTTTGAACACTGCCTCAAACTTTCGGCCCGGTCAAAGCGACAATGCCGGCGAAGATTACTCTTCGCCGGCATTGTCATCAATTCACAGAAGCTTGCGAGGCGATTAAGCCATGAAGGCGTTTAGGCCATGAAGGATGGGAACCACTTTTCGTGGGCTGCGGTCAGGTCGCTGACGGCGACGTTGACGACGCCTTCGACAACCAGTGCTTCACCGCCAACCTTGCCGAGCGTGCGGAACGGAACGCCGGCGCTTTCGGCGCTGGCCTGGACGAAGTTTGCAAGGTCGGCCGAAACCGCGATCACGTAACGGGCCTGGTCTTCGCCGAAAAGAAGCGCGTGCGCCGGTCCCTGCTGGTCTGCGAGGCTGACGGCCATGCCGGTGTTCGACGCCATTGCCATTTCCGCAAGCGCGAGGCCAAGGCCGCCAGAGGAAATGTCGTGGCAGGCGGTGACCTGGGCATTGCGGATGACGGCGCGGACAAATTCACCGTTGCGGCGTTCTGCGATGAGATCGACGGTCGGGGCAGGGCCATCGGTCGAATCCAGAATGTCGCGCAGGTAGATCGACGAGCCGAGATGGCTGCCATCGGTGCCGATCATGATCAGCACGTCGCCATCCTTGGCCGAACCGATACGAGCCATTTTCTGCCAGTCGCCCATCAGGCCAACGCCGGCAATGGTCGGGGTCGGCAGGATCGCGACGCCGTTGGTCTCGTTATAGAGCGAGACGTTGCCGGAGACGATCGGGAAGTCGAGCGCGGTGCAGGCCTCGCCGATGCCCTTGATGGCGCCGACGAGCTGGCCCATGATTTCCGGCTTTTCCGGGTTGCCGAAATTGAGGTTGTCGGTTGCCGCCAGCGGTTCCGCGCCGGTGGCAACGATATTGCGCCAGCATTCGGCGACTGCCTGCTTGCCGCCTTCATACGGATCGGCCTCGACATAACGCGGGGTGACGTCGGAGGAGAATGCAAGCGCCTTCGACGCATGGCCTTCGACGCGCACGACGCCAGCGTCGCCGCCCGGAAGCTGCAGCGAGTTGCCCTGGATCAGCGTGTCGTACTGTTCCCAGACCCAGCGACGGCTGGACTGGTTCGGCGAGCCGACCAGCGTCAGAAGTGCCTCGTTGTAATCGGAAGGCTCTGCGACCTGCGAAGCGGGCAGGGCGTCACGAACGGTGTGCTGGATCCACGGACGATCATATTCCGGTGCCTGGTCGCCGAGATCCTTGATCGGCAGGTCGGCAACGTCTTCGCCCTGATGAATCACGCGGAAGCGCAGGTCGTCGGTCGTCTTGCCGACGATGGCGAAGTCGAGGCCCCACTTGACGAAGATCGCCTTGGCGACTTCTTCCTTGGAGGGCTCGAGAACCATGAGCATGCGCTCCTGGCTTTCCGACAGCATCATTTCATAGGCCGTCATCTGCTCTTCGCGGACCGGCACCTTGTCGAGATAAAGCTCGATGCCGAGGTCGCCCTTGGCGCCCATTTCGACGGCCGAGCAGGTGAGTCCGGCAGCACCCATGTCCTGAATGGCGATGACCGCGCCCGTCTTCATCAGTTCAAGGCAGGCTTCCAGCAGGCACTTTTCGGTGAAGGGGTCGCCGACCTGAACGGTCGGGCGCTTTTCTTCGATAGACTCGTCGAATTCAGCAGAGGCCATCGTGGCGCCACCGACGCCGTCGCGGCCTGTCTTTGCGCCGAGATAAACGACCGGCAGGCCGACGCCCTTGGCTTCTGACAGGAAGATGCCGTCGGACTTGGCAAGGCCGGCTGCAAAGGCGTTGACGAGGATGTTGCCGTTATAGCGCGGATCGAATTCGACTTCGCCGCCGACAGTCGGGACGCCGAAGGAATTGCCGTAACCGCCAACGCCGGCAACGACGCCGGAAACGAGATGCTTGGTCTTGGCGTGGTCAGGAGCGCCGAAGCGCAGGGCGTTCATCGCTGCAATCGGACGCGCGCCCATGGTGAAGACGTCACGCAGAATGCCGCCCACGCCGGTCGCCGCACCCTGATAGGGTTCGATATAGGACGGGTGGTTGTGGCTCTCCATCTTGAAGACGACAACGTCGCCGTCATCGATATCGACGACACCGGCATTTTCGCCCGGTCCCTGGATGACGCGGCGGCCCTTGGTGGGCAGCGTGCGCAGCCATTTCTTGGAAGACTTGTAGGAGCAGTGCTCGTTCCACATGGCAGAGAAGATACCAAGCTCGGTGAAGCTCGGTTCGCGTCCGATCAGATCAAGGATGCGCTGGTACTCATCCGGCTTGAGGCCGTGAGAGGCAATGAGTTCCGGGGTGATCTGGCGGGAATTGGAGATCGTCATCTTTTATCCTGGAATGGCTGCCGGTCGGGGGCTTTTGGCGCCTCTTTAACCTAACTATGGCGCGAGTGCGACAGGAAAATCGGCCCGGCCGGATGAAGGCCGGGGATTGCTACCCGCTATGTTTCAAAATCGCAGAAGGTTGCCTCTAGGCGAGACTGTCATAACCGCCGGAGCCATTGTCCAGCAGGCTTCGCACGATCCTCAGTCCATCATTGACTTCCTGCATGGATCCTGGCGAGGAAAAGCCGATACGGACGCGATGGATTATCTTTTCCGACCTGCCGGCCTTGAATTCCGCCTCGTCGTCAAGCAGCAGGCCGTCCGCATAGGCGGCGTTCTTGAATGTGGCGGAAAGCCAGGGGTCGGGCAGCTTCAGCCAAAGGAAGGGAATGTCGGAATTGGAGTTGAAGTCGTAACCGGCGAGGATTTCGCGGGCCATGGCTTCACGGGCGTTGATCTCCGAGCGACAGAGTTCCCAAATCAGATCTGCTGCGCCGCTGAGCACGAGACGGGCACTCAGTTCGGCAAGCAGGAAGGGCATGCCACCGGTCGTCATCTTGTGGGCGACCCTTACGCGTTGGGCAAGGTGAGGTGGGCAGGCGACCCATCCGCCGCGAATGCCGGCCGATACGGATTTCGACAGGCCGTCGACCACGAAAGTCCGCTCCGGCGCGAGCGTCGCGATCAACGGAATGTCTCCCTTGTCCATGGCGCCGTAGAGATTGTCCTCGATCAGCCAGACATTGTATTTGCGTGCGATGGCAGCGATGGCTTCTCTCCGCTCGAGCGGCATGGTTGCCAAGGTCGGGTTCTGCACCGAGGACATGAAGAAGGCGATCTTCGGATGCTCCTGCACGCAGGCTCGCTCGAAATCGTCGGGCATGACGCCGTGTGTATCCGAATTGACCAGCGATATCCGTCGACCGACGAGGCCGGCGGCGCGGCTTACCTGCGAATAGGTGTGGTGCTCGAAGGCGATCCTGTCGCCCGGATTGGTGAGGACTGCGATGATCGACATGATCCCGGCATGGGCGCCGAGTGTGGGGACAATCGAGTCGGCAGCAGGAACCCAGTCGCCATAGCTCAGCCAGCGAACACCGGCCTGCTGCCAATGATCGGGCGAAGTGCGGGTGTAGCCGGCAACGTCGTGCGGACAGTCGCGCATGATTTCTGATGTTATCTCCGCGATTGTCTCGCTCTGGCCGAGATCGGGAGCGGCTGTGCTGTCGAAACGGATCTTGCCCGACGGCGCCTGCAGCGGCCGTGTGCCGGCAATGCTGATGGAAACGGGATATTGGTCGTTTTGAGGAACATCCTCATCGCGCTTCAGGACGTAGGTGCCGCGTCCGACCTCGCCATTGACCAGCCCACGCTCATGCAGAAGCGAGTAAGCCCGGCTGACCGTGCCGATTGTCACCCCGACATCGTAAGCAAGATTTCGCTGCGGCGGAAGCTTGCTACCTGACGGTAAGTCGCCGGTTTCGATGGCTTTCTCCATCTGGTCGGCCAATCGGGTATAGAGCGGGCCGGAGCCCTCCTGAAGATCTGGGAGCCATTTTGTCATAGTGACAATGATTACATTGCGGTGATTTTTGAGTCAATGTATCCACAATGCAGGCAATGCAACGAAACGCCAACAGGTGCGAAATGCGCAAGTATGACGAATATCTCGTTACAATAGATACAATTTATCCCGATCGCTACGAACGCGAGACCGCCTTCTATGTCGCCAAGGATCTTCTGCCGGAAGCGACCATGACGGTTCGGTTCGGTATCATTGCCGGATTGATCGATGTGCTGAAGAACGCGATGACGCGGCGCTGCGGACGGGCGGCTCTCCTTGATATGGACGAGAGCCAGCTGCGGGATATCGGCGTGACGCGGATTGCAGCCAATCGTGAAGCAGGGAAATCCTGGTTCCTGGGCTGAGAATGCGCGCTTGAATATTCAGTGCAATTGCGAACGCGAAGCCGGTCCCCTCATTCGCGTCAATTGCACCAGGCACCTGTAACAGGTGCAAAGGGCCTGTCCGGCATCCCAACCGCCGGATAGGCCTTTTTTTATGTCAGCAGTTGCTGTTGCCGGCAGCCCAG
Organism: Aliirhizobium wenxiniae; assembly: GCF_014201355.1. Classification (GTDB taxonomy): domain Bacteria; phylum Pseudomonadota; class Alphaproteobacteria; order Rhizobiales; family Rhizobiaceae; genus Neorhizobium; species Neorhizobium wenxiniae. The sequence continues at coordinate 435,201 of NZ_JACHEG010000001.1, read as the reverse complement.
CGCTTGACGTCGGCACCAACGCGGGTACCGAGCTGTTCGTTCATTATCGGGCCGAAGGCGCTGAGGCGCGCAGGCTTGCCTTCCGCCTGGACGACGAGGAGCGGGCGAATGTCGGACGAGCCCTTGCGGGTCAAGAGGATACGCGGACGTCCCGAGAAGGACGATAGTTCCGGCGCGAAGGCATAGGACTTGAATGCTGCGTCACCGGACTTGAACCAGCAGCGGTTTGCAGCAACGGCAACCTTTTCCATGATGTCCAGTGCCGAAGGGCTGGATTGCACGACGGGTTTTGCCTGGCATGCGGCCAGGACTGCGGCAAGAACGGTTACAGAAATTGCAGTCGAAAAGCGGCAGGCCATCTGCGTGCGTTTCCAAAAATGGCTGATAAAGCAAGCGTCGGCCTTATTTGCCGACACCCGTGTTAGGATCAGGCTGCGATGACGTCCAGCGCCGATGCGAAGATGCCGCGGCCGTCGCTGCCGCCGTGGGCTGCTTCGATGAGGTTTTCCGGATGGGGCATCATGCCGAGAACGTTGCCGCGGGCATTGACGACACCGGCAATATCTTCGATCGCGCCGTTGGGGTTTGTGCCTTCGGCGTAGCGGAAGACGACCTGGCCATTGCCGTTCATCGACTTCAGGGTTTCCTGGTCGACGAAATAATTGCCCTCATGGTGGGCGACCGGGCAGCGGATGATCTGTCCCTTTTCATAGGCGCGGGTGAAGTCCGTCTCGGCATTGACGATCTCGAGCTTCACTTCCTTGCAGACGAATTTCAGTGAGGAATTCATCATCAGGGCGCCGGGCAGGAGGCCTGCCTCAACGAGGATCTGGAAGCCGTTGCAGACGCCGAGAACCTTGACGCCCTTTTCAGCCTTTTCCTTGATCGCCTGCATGACCGGCATGCGGGCAGCGATTGCACCGCAACGCAGGTAATCGCCATAGGAAAAGCCGCCCGGGATGACGATCAGGTCGACGTCATCGGGAATGCTCGTTTCCGTCTGCCAGACGGTGATTGGCGCCTTGCCGGAAATCTTGGTGAGGGCGGCGATCATGTCGCGATCGCGGTTGAGACCTGGGAGCTGGACGACGGCTGACTTCATGGCTGTGGTTCAAACCTTGCTTGGGCTTCCTGGAACTCCCGCAGTTCCAGGCGGTTTTCGATACGGTCGAGGCGCAACTCGTGCCGCGCCAGGGTTGTATTGATGTTGAGAATATCCTGATGCAGCGAGACCATTGTTCCCCGCATCGCATTTATCTCTGCTTTCAACTCTCGCTGGCCTAGCTTGAGGTCACCCAGGTCTACATGTATGCGCTTCATAAGTTCATACATGAGTTCACTGGTGACTTCAGCCATGACACGTACTCCGCAACCTTTAGTCGATTGCGATAGTGTAGTTCTCAATCACAGTGTTCGCCAGAAGCTTTTCGCACATGGCCTTGAGGTCGGCTTCCGCCTTGGCCTTGTCGGCAGTGTCTAGTTCGAGGTCGAAGACCTTACCCTGGCGGGCCTGGTGAACGCCTTCGAAGCCGAGGCTGCCGAGGGCGCCTTCGATGGCCTTGCCCTGGGGGTCGAGAACGCCGTTCTTGAGCGTGACAGTTACGCGTGCCTTGATCACTGCAAAATACCCCTGATTACTTGACCAGAACCGGACCCGTTCCGCGGATCGGTTCGTTTTCATTGATGATGCCCAGACGGCGGGCGACTTCGGAATAGGCTTCAAGAAGGCCGCCGAGATCGCGGCGGAAACGATCCTTGTCCATCTTTTCCTTCGTCTCGATGTCCCAGAGGCGGCAGCTATCGGGGGAAATCTCGTCGGCAAGGATGATGCGCATCATATCGCCCTCGTAAAGGCGACCGCATTCGATCTTGAAATCGACGAGCTGGATGCCAACGCCGAGGAAGAGGCCGGAGAGGAAGTCGTTGACGCGGATGGCAAGCGCCATGATGTCGTCAAGCTCGGCCGGATTGGCCCATCCGAAGGCGGTGATATGTTCTTCGGAGACCATCGGGTCAGCGAGCTGGTCGGACTTGTAATAGAACTCGATGATCGAGCGTGGCAGGACGGTGCCTTCCTCGATGCCAAGGCGCTCCGACAGCGAGCCGGCGGCGACATTGCGCACGACGATCTCGAGCGGGATCATCTCGACTTCCTTGATCAGCTGCTCGCGCATGTTCATCCGGCGGATGAAATGGGTCGGGATGCCGATCTTGTTCAGGTGGGTGAACAGGTATTCGGAAATGCGGTTGTTGAGCACGCCCTTGCCGTCGATGACATCATGCTTCTTCTTGTTGAAGGCGGTTGCGTCATCCTTGAAGAACTGGATCAGCGTGCCTGGCTCGGGACCTTCATAAAGGATCTTGGCCTTGCCCTCGTAAATACGGCGGCGACGATTCATGGTATTCTTATCTCGTTCTAAGGCGGCCGGAGCGGCTGCAATCATATTTGAAGCGGTCCCATATCGGAAAAGTTTCCTTTTCACAATGCAGACGTCCGCTGGCAGGCGATTTGCCCTGTATTCGTCATGCGTAGAATCACTGCCAACATACTATATCGGTTTGACCGTCTTTTTTTCGGCACAGCAGACTTTCCACGGCAGATAGGTTGTCGAACTCCATCTTTCCATAGCGGCTGCAATCGGCTGGTTCCGATCCTGCGTCCTGCGGGTCTCCAGGGCTGCCGATTGCAAAAGGGGGCATGCTCTTATTTAACTATTCTAATGTTGCCGTGGGAGGAAAACATGAGTGGCATGAGTGATCGTGAAAAAGCGTTCGAAAACAAGTTCGCGCACGATGAGGAGCTGAAATTCAAGGCGTTGTCGCGGCGTAACAAACTCGCCGGGCTCTGGGCAGCGGAAATGCTCGGAAGGGAGGACCGGAATGCCTATGCAAGGGAAGTGATCGTTGCGGATTTCGCTGAACCCGGACATGAGGACGTTTTTCGCAAGCTGAGGCACGATTTCGATGCGGCCGGGATTGCCGTGTCGGATGCGGAGATACGCATGAAGATGCTCGATCTGCTGACTGAAGCTTCTGCCCAGGTGGAGAACCAGTAGCGCATCAGGCTGCGCCCGGGAACCAGACGTAGCGGTTTCGCCCCTGCCGCTTGGCTTCATAAAGCGCGATATCGGAGTTTCGCAGCAACTGGCGTACGTCGATCGCGTCGCCGCGGTGGGAGGCAATGCCGATGCTGGCGCCAACGCGGCAGCGATGCCCCTCATAGATCATCGGCTCGCGTAGGGCGTCGATCATACGGGTCGCCACAGATGAGGCCGGCTCCTCGATGGCGCCCAGCCGCGACACGACGACGAATTCGTCTCCGCCGACACGGGCAATGAAGTCATTTTCGCTAAGTGTCCTGCGCAGCGTGCGAGCAGTATGGACGAGCATCGCATCTCCCGCGTCGTGGCCGAGCCGGTCATTGATCTGCTTGAAGCGATCGAGGTCGACATGAAGGATCGCTATACCCGCCTCGCTGCCGCTGTATTGCGTCGCCATCCGGTCCAGCACCTCGTCAAGATAACGCCGGTTAGGGAGTTCGGTCAGGTAGTCATGCATGGCGCTGTGTTCGATCCGGTCCTTGGCGGCCTCCAGTTCGATGTTTCTGGCTTCAGCCAGAATTCTGGCACGCTCCAGTTCGTGATGCAGCCCGACATCATCGGTGACATCCCAGTTTGCACCAACGGTCATCTTGTGGCCGTTCCCATCCTGAAAGGTCATGGTGCGCGCGCGAATGATGCGATCGGAGCCATCGCGGAGAACTGCGCGGTACTGATCCGAAAAGCGGTCGCCGTTTCGCATATGTTCATCGACGTTTTTCAAGACACGTTCGCGATCGGCCGGATGCAAAAAGGTTTCCCACAATCCGCCGACCCTGACGTCTTCGCGCCGACCGACTCCATAGATTCGATACATGCGGTCATCCCAGTCGACGACACCGGTTGTGAGGTCACATTCGTAAGTGCCGATGCCTGATATTTCGAGGGCCATGTCCAAGCGTCTTGCCATGCGCGCCGTGGCCTCTTCAGCCTGCTTGCGAGCCGTAATATCCGTATCCGTTCCAACGATGCGCGTCGGCTTGCCGTTGGCGTCCCATTCGACGCAATCGCCGCGGCACTCGATCCAGACCCAATGACCGTCCTTGTGGCGCTCGCGATATTCAAACACCGTATAGTCCGGATCGCCTTCATTCTGCCGGTCGATGCAGTGGATCACGTGATCCCGATCATCCGGATGGAGGAGATCGAGCCACGCCTGAGTGCTTTCGGGAAGAGGATCCTCATCGGACATGCCACGGATCCGACGCCAGGTCGGCGAGTAGTATTTCTCTCCGCGTTTCCAATCATGGTCCCAGACGCCTGTCGACGATCCGACGAGCGCCTTGTTCCAACGGCTTTCCCAGATGCCGAGATCCGCAAGCCTTGTCTTCAAAGCCGTGATGTCGACGAACGAGGCTGCGATGAGGAAAGGCGTGTCCAGCCCTGTCGGTGCCGGAGAAAGATGGACAAGAGCCCATCGCAGCGTACCGTCCGGCTGCGGCAGGCGCAGTTCCATCTGACCATCAGCGCCGGCCTTGCAGCGGCGAAGCCCGGCGAGGAAATCCGAACGGTCTTCGATATCGATCAGATCGGTGAAAAATTCCACCTCGAAGGGGCGCCAGTTCACCTTGAGAGCCTTGTTCGCATGGTGCAGCCGCGCCTGCCAATCGAGCAGTGCTAAGGGAAAGGGAATGGCGTCAAAGAGGTCGGTCAGCGAGCCGGCGCCTCTCGAAGGTGATATCGTCGGGCCGGCATAGAAGACTGGTTTGGATGACATCTGTTCGCCTACATTCGCAGGAATTGCGCAATGTTAGTGAATTCGAATTAAGGCAACTTTAAAATTGTCTATCGAAAGCGAAATTACGACGTCGGGTTGTGCGCCGCACATCGCCAGATGTCAGGCTTTTAGTCGGCTCAGAAACTGGGCAAATACCATCGTGCCTTCAGGCCACGGGCCGTGGCCCGACTCGGAATTGATGTGGCCAGATTCGCCTGCGTCGATCAGGAGCGAACCCCAGGCGTTGGTAATGTCGCCGGCGTGATCATAGGAGCCGAAGGGGTCGTTTTGGCTTGCAATCGTAATGGCGGGAAAAGGAAGTGGATCTCGCGGATAAGGACCGAATGTCATCAGGTGTTTCGGCCTGATCTTCGGGTTCTGCACATCCGGCGGCGCAACGAAAAATGCGCCGGCCACCGGTTTCTTGAAATGCGGGATGGCATGGATCGCCGTCGGAACGCCGAGCGAATGAGCGACCAGCACAACCGGTTTCGTCGAGGCATTGACCTCCTCGACGAGACGCTGGACCCAGTCTTCCTTTACCGGCTTTGACCATTCGGCCTGTTCCACCCGGCGGGCCGTCGTGAGCTTTTGCTCCCAACGGGTCTGCCAATGGTCGGGACCGGAATTGGTGTAACCGGGGATGATGAGGATATCGGCTTCTGATGCTTTCATGCCGCCTATCTGGGCCTTCTCGATTTCTATATCAAGCTTCGCCGAAGACACGATTGAAAATCGTGTCGACATGCTTCGTGTGATAACCGAGATCGAATTTTTCGCGGATCTCCTCCTCGGAGAGCGCTGCGCGGACTTCTTCGTCAGCAAGCAGTTCTTCGAGGAAGTCGGCACCGCGTTCCCAGACCTTCATCGCATTGCGCTGAACGAGACGATAAGAGTCTTCGCGCGAAACGCCGGCCTGGGTGAGGGCCAGGAGCACGCGCTGGCTCATCACCAGTCCCTTGAACTTGTTCATGTTCTTCAACATGTTCTCGGGGTAGATGACCAGCTTTTCGATGACGCCGGCGAGACGGTTCAGGGCGAAATCGAGAGTAACGGTCGTATCCGGGCCAATGGCGCGCTCGACGCTGGAATGGCTGATGTCGCGTTCGTGCCAGAGGGCAACGTTTTCCATTGCCGGAACGACTGACATGCGCACGAGACGGGAAAGGCCGGTGAGGTTTTCGGTGAGAACCGGGTTGCGCTTGTGCGGCATGGCCGACGAGCCTTTCTGGCCCGGCGAGAAGAACTCTTCCGCTTCCAGAACCTCGGTACGCTGCATGTGGCGGATTTCGATCGCGACGTTTTCAATCGACGAGGCGATGACGCCGAGGATGGCGAAATACATTGCATGACGGTCGCGCGGGATGACCTGGGTGGAGACCGGCTCCGGCTTCAGGCCCAGGGCTGCTGCAACATGTTCCTCGACGCGCGGGTCGATATTGGCGAAGGTGCCGACAGCGCCCGAAATGGCGCAGGTGGCGATTTCCTCGCGGGCTTCGAGAAGGCGCGTCTTGTTGCGGTCCATTTCGGCGTAGAAGCGGGCGAAGGTGAGGCCCATCGTCGTCGGCTCGGCATGGATGCCGTGGCTGCGGCCGATGCGGACCGTATCCTTGTGTTCGAAGGCGCGGGCCTTGAGCGCTGCCAGAACACGGTCGATATCGGCAAGCAGGATGTCCGTGGCGCGCACGAGCTGGACGTTGAGCGTCGTGTCGAGCACGTCGGAAGATGTCATGCCCTGGTGGATGAAGCGGCTATCCGGGCCGACGAATTCCGCCAGATGGGTGAGGAAGGCGATGACGTCATGCTTGGTGACGGCTTCGATTTCATCGATACGGGCGACATCGAATTCGGCCTTGCCGCCCTTTTCCCAGATCGTTTCTGCCGCAGACTTCGGAATGACGCCGATTGCAGCGAGCGCGTCGCAGGCATGGGCCTCGATTTCGAACCAGATGCGGAACTTTGTTTCCGGCGACCAGATGGCGACCATTTCCGGTCGGGAATAACGGGGGATCATGGGCAGCTCGCTTGCTTGGATAGAATTGCTGCCGCTCTATCAAGAAGAACGGCGAAGCTCAATCTTTTTGGGGCATTGCCCCGTGTTTAAGGCTTTTCAGGCCTCGGCGGCCTTCACCAGCGCCGAGATGTTTTCGCGATAGGCATCCTTGTTTGCGCCCTTGTAGACCGCCGATCCGGCGACGAAGACATTGGCGCCTGCCTTGCGCGCTGCGCCGATGGTTTCTGCCGTGATGCCGCCATCGACTTCAATCTCGATAGGTCTGTCACCAATCAGAGACTTGATGCGGGAGATCTTGTCGAGCGCGGCGGGAATGAGTTTCTGGCCACCGAAACCGGGGTTGACGCTCATGACGAGGATGAGGTCGACATCATCCAGTACCTCTTCAAGCACAGAGACCGGCGTTGCGGGATTGAGCGTCACGCCGACCTTCTTGCCCAGCGACCGGATCGTCTGCAGCGAACGGTGCAAATGCGGGCCAGCCTCGGCATGGACGGTAATGCCATCGCAGCCAGCCTTGGCGAAGGCTTCGAGATAGGGGTCGACCGGGGCAATCATCAGATGGCAATCGAAGAAGACGTCGGTATAGGGGCGCAGCGACTTGATGACATCGGGACCGAAGGAGATGTTGGGTACGAAATGACCGTCCATGACATCGAGGTGAACCCAGTCTGCACCGGCCTCTACGACGTCTGCGACCTCCTGGCCGAGTTTCGAAAAATCGGAAGCGAGAATGGAGGGGGCGATGCGAAGCGGCAAGGTCATGGACGGATCTCCTGTGTCGTCTGCCGACTAGCATTCCGGGGCGATTGCCGCAATCGTTACTCGGTCGCAGAGACGGGCGTGAAAAACTCGCGGCCGCGCCATTCCAGAAGACGATAGGGATTGTCCGCCAGTTCGTGCGCCGCATCGAAACGGATCTGTCCGATTGCGGTCTGGAAGGTGCCGGTTTTGAGGGAGGACAGGAGTTTTTCCCAGTCATTGCCTGCGGATGCTGCTGTCTGGCTGGCCAGTTGGGTTGCGGCATAGGCGGGAAGGGTGTTGCCTTCGGGCTCGATCTGCCGGCTTTCGAGCGACGTTGCAGCGTTGGCGGCAGTCTGGAGTGTCCGGTAAGGCGGTAAAGTGACGGCCAGCGTGCCGTCGCGAAGCGCGACCGGCCGGTTTGCGGCCTTCATGACATCGCCGCCGAGTATGGTGAGGGGAATGTTTTCCCTTTCGGCATCACGGGCAATGACGGCGACATCGTTACGATCCGCGCCGACGAGTATATGGGTTGCGCCGGCTTTCTGCAGCCGTCTGATGAGGGCTATCTGCTGCTCCTGGCCCGGCCGAAGCGTATCGGTGAAGACCGGCGCGATGCCGATCGGTTCGAGTTTCTGGCGGACGGCGCTGACGAGTTCGCGCCCGTAGATGGTGCCGTCATCGACAAGGGCAATCGGCTCGGCTTTCCAGCGATCGACGATCACCGCCGCGATCTGATCGGCCTCGGCAGTTTCCGATGGAGCCATGCGGAAAAGCGGCCAACCATTGCGCAAGGCGTCTTCCATCAGGATGCGGGAGCGGACGGAGATGGTGATTGCTGCAATCTTGCTGTCGGCCAGCGCCGGCAGGGCGGAGGCCAGCGTTTCGACGCATAGAAATCCGATCGCGATAGAGGCCTTGGCATCGGCAAGCGTCTTTGCGGCATCCACGCCGCCGGTCTCGTTGCAGGTCTCGTCGATTTCGACAAGTCTGTCGCCGGTGACTTGTGCGGCAGCTCTGGCCCCTTCAAAAACCTGCATGCCGAGCAACGCATAAGGTCCCGTCTTTGGCGCGACGACACCGATGGTGGCGGCGGAGACCGTCGTTGCGGGGGCAACATATCCGAAAGCTGCAACAGTCAGCAGGATCGCGATATCGAAACGCAGGGAAGGCATGCTTTTCCTTAAGTCCGTGTTCGCTGCAGCTTTAACCCGCAAGGGCATGAGCGTCCAAGCTTTTTCCCATTTTTGCCAGTTCACGCGCGAAATCTAGCATGATCGTGAGTGGAATCTTGCTATCCGTGTAAGACATAGGCGTCGTCCGACCGGCACGGTCTTTCGACTGTGCTGAGCCAAAAAGGAAGGATGGGGCATGGACAATGCAGCGATCGAGGAAATGTTCGAGGGTCTCGGACCGGTCTCCATCCGACGCATGTTCGGCGGCAAGGGGATCTATCATCAGGGTCTGATCATCGCCCTCGATCTGCGAGACGAAATACTGTTAAAGGCGGATGAGACGAGCGCTCCGGCTTTCCGGGCTGCGGGTGCAGTCCAATGGTCCTATGACGGTAAAAAGGGGAAACCCGTTCTCATGCCTTATTGGTCCATACCGAATGCGGCGCTGGACGATCCTGACGAGCTGCGAGACTGGGTGCGCATGGCCTTTGAAGCAGCGCTTCGAGTCAATCGCGATACGTGATCGCATTTTCTTCGCAAGTGCGAGATTTAACGTATTGCGGCTTGTAAGACGCAGCGGATATTCTTGCTGAGTAATGGGGGATGTGGTTCGGGCAAGCCCGAGCCGACGACAGCATCCGATGATACTGTAAAATTTTCAATCAAGAGAGCCGTCCTGGACAACCGGGACGGCTTTTTTAGTGGGATTTCAGCAGCTCAAAGGCTTGTGCGGAGAATATCGACAGAGGCGCCGGTGGCTCATTCATGTCGATCCACATCAGATCTGCATGCTTTTCAGGTTCCGTGAGAACCGGCTCTCCGGAAAAATCGTCAGTCACGTATATCAGAGATAGCCAGTGCTGACGTTCTTCTTCAAGAATGCCTTCGATGACGCATAGAAAGCTGATCTTTCCGATCTTCAGCCCGGTCTCTTCCTCGGCTTCACGGCGCGCAGCGTCTTCCGCCTGTTCCATCATGTCGACCTTGCCGCCGACGATGTTCCAGTGGCCCGCTTCGGGCGCCTTCAGGCGGCGACAGACCAGCACTTTTCCATCGGCTCGGCGGATCACCAGGCCGACTCCGAGGCCAGGGAAATCCTGGCCCGGTTTTGCTAAGGCGGACATTACTTCGCTGCGTTTGCGACGATCAGCATGAAGGCTGGGATATCGTCGCCGAAGCCGACCGGGGTCGGGCCGTCATCATGGTCGCGATAGCGGCGGCGATCACGGTTGTCGTCATTGGCAGGATTGACACGGCGCTCGCGGCCGCGGTTGTTCGCAGGCTGATTTTTCTTGTCAGAACGACGTTCCGACTTGGTGTTTTCCAGAACTGCTTCCACGCCTGCCTCTTCCGTGACGATTGGTTTTTCCTGTGGTGCTGCTGCCGATTGTTCGTGGCGGCCACCACGGCTGCGGTCGCGATCCTTGCCACCGCGATCCCGGCCACCCTTGCGTCCACCACGTTCGTTGTCGTGGCTTTCCATGGGGGCGGGCAGGGCGGAGATATCGCCATTCAGCCACTCGACGTTTTCGCCGATCAGTTTTTCGATCGCATCGACATATTTGCCATCGGCGCGTGTCACGATTGTGAAGGCCTTGCCGGAACGACCGGCGCGGCCGGTGCGGCCAATGCGATGGACATAGTCTTCGGAATGGATCGGCACGTCGAAATTGAAGACGTGGGAAACATCCGGGATATCAAGGCCGCGGGCAGCAACGTCGGAGGCGACGAGAAGCTTGATGTTGCCATCCTTGAAGTTGGCCAGCATGGTCATGCGCGAACGCTGGTCCATGTCGCCATGCAAGGCGCCGACCGAGAAGCCGTGACGCTCGAGCGAGCGGAACAGATCTGCGACATCCTTCTTGCGGTTGCAGAAGATGATTGCGTTCTTCAGGTCTTCCTGAACCTTGATGAGATCGCGCAGGACGGCGCGCTTCTCGTAGTCCTTGTTATGGGCAGCGACCAGGCGCTGCGTCACCGTCTTTGCCGTGGAGGACGGCTTGGCGACTTCGATCCGTTCCGGGTTCTGCAGGAAACGGTCTGCCAGTTTCTGAATTTCCGGCGGCATCGTGGCCGAGAAGAACAGCGTCTGGCGGGTGAACGGGATCATCTTGGCGATCCGTTCGATATCCGGGATGAAGCCCATGTCGAGCATGCGATCGGCCTCGTCGATGACGAGGATTTCGACGCCGGTCATCAGCAGCTTGCCGCGCTCGCAATGGTCGAGCAGGCGGCCGGGCGTACAAATCAGAACATCGGCGCCGCGCTCAAGCTTGCGATCCTGTTCTTCAAAGGAAACGCCGCCGATCAGAAGGGCGACATTCAGCTTGTGATTCTTGCCGTATTTCTCGAAGTTTTCGGCAACCTGAGCTGCGAGTTCGCGGGTCGGCTCGAGAATGAGGGTTCGCGGCATGCGAGCCCGGGCTCGACCCTTTTCCAGAAGCGTCAGCATCGGCAGGACGAAGGAAGCTGTCTTGCCCGTTCCCGTCTGTGCAATACCGCAAATGTCCCGGCGCTGCAGCGCATGCGGGATGGCTCCGGCTTGGATAGGCGTGGGTATCGTGTAGCCGGCGTCGGTGACGGCGTTAAGAACTTTCTGGCTCAGGCCAAGATCAGCAAAAGTGGTCAATGGAAATACTATTCCGTTCCGTTCAAGAAGAACATGATCCGTCGCTACGCTCAAATGGGGCGACAACAGGGCGCGACATATGACCAAAATGCTGGAAAGTCAAGAAAACCCGCCAGGGTGGCAGTGGTTTTGGTGAATGAAAGCAACCGCGCGGCGATACGCCGCGTGAATGGCTGACCTTGCTACTCGAGATAGGTTGTGAGCTTCATGCCGGCATTGAGGAAATGCATCGGATCAACTGCCTGTCCATTTCGGCGCACTTCGTAGTGAACATGGGGGCCGGTCGAACGTCCGGTCGACCCGGCACGACCGATTACATCACCCGTCTTTATCTCGTCTCCGACATTGACCAGGATTTTCGAAAGGTGACCGAAGCGGGTCGAAATGCCGTAACCATGGTCGATCTCGACCATGTTGCCGTAACCACCGGCAATGCCTGCTGCGACGACCTTGCCGGCGCCGGTGCTCTTCACTTCGTCGCCGGTCTGGGCGGCAAAATCTATACCCGCATGCAATGCGAGGCGACCAAGGAAGGGATCGACCCTGTTCCCAAACCGGCTGGTGACCGGTTGGCCGGGAGCGGGACTGGAAAACGGAAGGTCACGCGCTGTTTCCCGCACGCTTTCCAGCCGCGTCAGCGCCGCATCAAGATCGTCTAGCGACGTGTCGAAGCGATTGCCGGGAAGGCGAGGTTCGACATATGGCCCGCCAATGCCATTCGGTTCGACGGTTGACGGATACAGATCAACGCCGCTTCGCAGCAGGATCGTGGTGATTGCGTTTGCCGCTTCGGACGCTCCCGTCGTCAGGCTTGCGATCTTCGTCAGCTGTTGGTTTTCAAGCGTCTTGAGGGACAGAGTGACTTTGGAAAAAATCCGGTCGGCATGATCGGCGGCGCCTTCACGCAGGCTGGTGCCGGCCACAGGGGAGAGGCTTGCCAACCTGTTTTCAGTTTCGCCGCCTTGCAGTATCTTGGCGATTGCGGCGGAGCCTCCGGACAAGGAAGCCCTGCGTCCGTCACCCGTGGGGGCGAAGGCGGGGATTTCAGCGGCAGGAGGTTCGGCTCCTGGCTGAAGACCTGTTTCTTCGGCGCGATCCAGAAGTGAGCCGAGCTTGGTGTGGCGAGAGAACAGCGCGTCCTGTTGCTCAAGCAGTTTTTCGACCTTCTTTTCCACGACTTGCTGATCGAGCAACTGGCGCGAGGTAATGCGGTCCAGCTGCGCACGCAGGGCTGCAATCCGGTCTTCATAGTCATGCTGCATGCGGGCCTGGCGGGCGATCGTTGCTCCGATCAGGTCATCGCGGATTACCAGATAAGATGTAGCCCCGAGGTAACCTATGGTCAGAAGGCTTGCAAAACATACGGTCAAGGCGATCATCCAGGGGCGGATGGTCATATGACGGATTTTCTCGCCGCTTGCGAGAATGAGGACATGATTCGCGGCCCGTTTTCCAAAAACCTTGTTTTCGGTTCGGTGCGTCACGTATTGCTCCTGAAGGGCTGAATCAATCCAATGCTTGTGGCTTGATTACACATCCTTAAGGTTAATGAAGTCTTGTCCTTCCGGATCCGTCTGCGACGGCGTGCGCCCCTCGGGGGCTAGATGTCACTTTTAAAGTGATTATGCCAAAGAACGGTGCTAGACGCCGTCTCGCAAACAAAAACACATCCATAGAGAAGAGAGATGTCCAGGTTCAAGTCCGATTTCCTCCGCACGCTCGATGAGCGCGGCTTCATTCACCAGATCTCCGACGAGGCAGGTCTCGACGAACTGTTCGCCAAGGAAACCGTGACGGCCTATATCGGCTTCGATCCGACGGCGCCTTCTCTTCATGCCGGCGGACTTATCCAGATCATGATGCTGCACTGGATGCAGCAGACCGGCCACCGGCCGATTTCGCTGATGGGCGGCGGCACCGGGATGGTGGGCGACCCGTCGTTCAAGGACGATGCCCGCCAGCTGATGACGATCGACACGATCGAGAGCAACATCGCCTCGATCAAGCGCGTTTTCGCCAATTACCTTTCCTACGGGGAGGGCGCGAAGGATGCCATGATGATCAACAATGGCGACTGGCTGCGCGATATCAATTACCTCGAATTCCTGCGGGATGTCGGGCGCCATTTCTCGGTCAACCGGATGCTGTCCTTCGACAGCGTCAAGACGCGCCTTGACCGGGAGCAGTCGCTGTCCTTCCTCGAATTCAACTACATGATCCTGCAGGCCTACGACTTCGTAGAGTTGAACAAGCGCTACGGCTGCCGTCTGCAGATGGGCGGGTCGGACCAGTGGGGCAATATCGTAAACGGTATCGATCTTGGTCACCGTATGGGGACGCCGCAGCTCTACGCCCTGACCTCGCCGCTTCTGACAACCGCTTCCGGCGCCAAGATGGGCAAGTCACTCAATGGGGCTGTCTGGCTGAACCCCGACATGTTGTCGGCCTACGATTTCTGGCAGTACTGGCGCAATACCGAGGATGCCGACGTTTCGCGCTTCCTCAAGCTCTACACGACGTTGCCGATGGATGAGATCGCGCGACTTTCGGCGCTGGCCGGTTCGGAGATCAACGAAGTCAAGAAGATCCTCGCGACCGAAGTGACGGCCATGCTGCATGGCCGCGAAAATGCCGAACAGGCAGCCGAGACGGCTCGCAAGACTTTCGAGGAAGGCGCGCTTGCCGATAACCTGCCGTCGATTGATGTTGCGAAGAGCGAGTTGGAAGCCGGGATCGGCCTGCTGGCGCTGATCGTCAAGGCTGGTCTTGCCGCATCGAACGGTGAAGCCCGTCGTCACGTTCAGGGCGGTGCCGTGCGGATCAATGACGTGGCGATTTCCGATGAGCGCAAGATTATCGGTTCCGGCGAAGTGACTGCCGATGGCGTGATCAAGCTGTCGCTCGGCAAGAAGAAGCATATCCTGGTTCGTCCGGCCTGAGATAGGCAACTCGGAAACAGAAGATCAAAGGCCGCTTTCCAGCGGCCTTTTTTTTACTGGAATTCGAAGATCTGGCGGAACACGCCCGGGGCTATGAGCGAAAGTGGGTTTATCGTCAGTCGCGGCTTGTCGAAAGCACCTTCGAGCTTGAAGGTGATGCCCAGAAGGCCGCGATCCCGGCCATTTCCTAGGATCGCGCCGATCAGCGGAAGTTCGCCGAAAAGCCTGTTCAAGCCGTAAGCAGGCATGAACGTGCCGGTCATCTCCATATTGCCGTCGGCGTCCCGCAATTTGCCCTGGAAGGTGGCGCCGATCTGTTCTCCGCGCACAACGCCATTGGCGACGGATAGCGCGCCGTTGCGGTAGACCAATGCGGCGAAGCCGCGCTGGAAACGTGCCGAACTGACGTCAATATCCTTTTTCACCGCGGAGTTGAGGCTCTGGCCATCTTCGCCGACCGGTGTCGATACGAGGGACTGCAGGCGTTCTTCGTTGCGCAGCTGGAAATTACGGATGTCGAGCGAGCCAACCCAATCGGTTCCTCGCGCTTTCAGTTTCAGATTAAGCAATCCCGCGCTCATGTTGTCATAGAGATCGGCAAATCGTGCTACCGCACCTGCATCGCCACTCGTGACCGAGATGGTATCGCCGCGGGACATCTGGCTGACGAGTGCTTGTCCGCTTCCCGTTATGGCGCTCAAATCAGCACGGACGATGTTTGATCCCCGTGAGGAGAAATTCAATGCGACATTCGAAAGCTGCTCGTCATTGAAACCGACGACGCGATCGACCTGTGCGCGCAGGCTTGTGCTGCTGCCCTCATTGCTGCCGGCCGCTGCGCTGCCATTGTTGGCGCGCATCATGGTGATGATTGGCCGCATGTCGACGGCGTTTCCGCCGATCGAGATCTCGTAGGCGCCTTTCGAACGCTTGACGCTAAGGCTGTAGTTATCCGCCGGCGACAGCTGCACGTGGGAGAAAGATGCCGTCGTCAAGGCCCCATCGGCCAGTTGCACGTCGCCCCTGACGCCAAAACTCTCGCCGGTGAGCTGAAAGCCGCTTAAGGTAGTCTGCTTTCCGGCATCATTGGATACCTCGAACTGTGCCTTGGCGCCGATGCCACTACCCTTGCTCCAGCCTATCCATGGCACAGTCAGTTCGGCGCGGCTGAGATCGAGCGTAACTGCCTGATGCTTGTCATCAATGCGCGTGAGTTCGGCAACGATCTGGCCGTCCACCATGTCCGAGAGGCCGGGCACGAGCTTATCGCGCTGGGCGTTATTGAGCGTCGCCTTGATGACGCGCTCGCGCTTTACGCCAGAGTTCTGATCGACAGGTTCGGTGACGGCGAATTCGGCGGGAATGTCGTCCACGGTTCCGTTCGCGCTCAGTTTGGCAGACTGGTTGTCGACGGCCAAAAGCCCGGTCAGTGCCCCGATCTTGTGCCCTTCCATCTGTGTCGCGAGATTAACGCCATCAAGGCGGATTTGGGCATTCCAAGCAGGTTTGGGCGGATTATGATCTGTGATCAGTCCAAAGCGAGCATGAATATCTGCCTTGGTATTTCCCGAAAAATCTTCAGGCTTGAAGCTGGTGCCCTTCAAGGCATTCATCGGCTTGAAGTTAGCAAGCTCGGTGATCGCGTCTGCCTGTCCGGAAATCTTCAGCGTCAGATCTGCCATCAATGGCTTTGCATATGTCGACGGAATGGCGAAACGTCCGCTCTCCACGGTGACGACCCTGCCGGAAGGCGCATAGGATGCCGCCTTGCTGACATCGACGATCATCTCCTGGCCTTTCAGGGAGAATTTTCCCGCAAGATCGCGCAGAGGCGGGACTTCACCCGGTAGGTTGAGACGTGTGTCGGTAACCCCGAAGCCGATCTGCAATTCGTTCGCATCGAGCTCCATGGGAATACCCGGGCCCTTCATGCGCCCCGCGGGGATGAAGACAGCAATCGTGCCATTCGTGACGTTACCGCCAAACATATTCGCCATAACCCAGTCGCGCGGCTTGCGCGCCATCCAGAAGGGCCAGAGCTGTTTTACTCCTGTCACCTGCATCTGGGGGATCTGGCCCCCAAAGCTGATCTCGGGTGACTGTTTGCCAAAGCGGACCTTGAGGGCGGCGGCCATATGACCGAGTGGACTTGCCACTGTCATCTCGTCGAATTCTAGCTGGCGGTCGGCAGACAGATAACGCCCGGTTGCCTTGAGGTCGAAATCGGCCGGCTTCTCTCCCTGAGAAGCGCCGATCGCTCTACCTCCGCGAACGAGGAGATCGAGGCCGAAGCCGAAACGTTTATCGCCCTCATTCAAGCGGCTAAGATCTATAACCGCACCAGTGAACGGCACGACAGTCGGACCGAAACTTGCCTCCGAATTCATGATTTCGATCGAGTTTTTGGCGAAGTCATAGGCGACATTGATGGTGGCGCCGCTGAATGTCTGCTGGATGCCATCGAAGTAGAAATTGCCCGGCGAATTGGTCAGGGTTGCCGTCATCGCCGGATTCTGGGCATCACCGCGGGAGCGCTCTGCGGACATGTCGAAATCGACTGAGCTCTCGAGGCCTTCACGCGGCTGACCATCTTCTGTTCGCTGCAACAGGAAAGGGGTTACTTCCAGCCCGGACAGGCGCGCGGACAGGGCGGCTGTTACGCCATCGACCGTCTTCGATGCGGCCGTAAGCTTCGCTTCCCGGTCGTTGATGCTGACGGTGCCGTCAATACCGATCTCGCCCGTTGCATTCCGCGCCAGCTCGAGATCGTTGACCTTGACGACCGTTGGTTTGCGGCCGGGGGCTGCCGGAAGGACAATCTCGATGCCTGCGAGGCGGATGGAGGCGGTACCCGTTCGCTCGATCAGGCCCCGTGCTTCATCGAGTCTCTGGAATGTTTGCTCAAGGAGTTGCGGAACCGCATCGACCCGAACCTTGGCGAGAGCGATAGGGTCGCCCTCCGGCAGTTGCGCTGTCTCAAGGCGGATCGACTGCGCCGATATGCTGTTGATCGATATGCGTCCTCCGAGCAGTGCGAGGGGATCCACGGCCATTCGCAGGGCGCCTGCACGACTCAAGTGCTGGCCGGTTGCGCGCTCAACGATGTCGACGTCGCGTGCTTCAATCGCCAGACGGAAATCCGAATCAAAACGGATCGCCGCGGAGCCGACGTTGGAAACGTAGCGGGGACCGATTGCATTGTTCAGGGCGGACTGGGCGCGGCTGGTCAGCGTACCGTCGACTATGCCGCCTTCGATGGCAAACACAGCGCTGCCAATGGCGACCATGATCAATACGGCGAAAAGCACTATGGACTTGCAGAAACGCCAGGTTCTCGTGCTGTGCGGAGGGCAGTGAACGATGATCGGATCTTCAGCCTGGGCGGACGGAAGCTCATGCAGCGGGACAATGTCCTTCCTGCTGAAATCGATCTTCTCGCCGCGTATTTCCGCCATTCAGTGAAGAACTCGTTCTTTTCACATCCAAGCTGATCTGGACGCATCTTCGGGCTGTATATACCCATGGCCGCAACATTCACTCAAGATGCTGGCAAAAGAAAGGAAAACCATGGCGAATCTGAATATCGGCGATGATGCACCGGATTTCACGCTGCCCGGAAATGGTGCCCAGACCATTTCTCTGGCGAGTTTTCGCGGCAAGCGGCTTGTGCTCTATTTTTACCCCAAGGATGACACAACGGCCTGCACGACCGAAGCGATCTCGTTTTCGCAGCTCCTGCCAGATTTCGACAAAGCTGGCGCGGCGATCGTTGGGGTATCTGCCGACAGCGTGAAGAAGCATGACAATTTTGTCAGCAAACGCGAATTGACCATCGCGTTGGGATCCGACGAGGACACGGCTGTCTCGCAGGCTTATGGCGTTTGGAAAGAGAAGAGCATGTACGGCAAGACGTATATGGGTATCGAGCGGACAACTTTCCTCATTGATCCCGCAGGCAGGGTCGCCCGGATCTGGCCGAAGGTGAAAGTTGCCGGCCACGCAGAAGAGGTTCTGGCGGCAGTGAAGGCATTATAAAGCAAATTGGCCCGGCAAGAACTTGCCGGGCCAATTTTCAGGCGACGTGTTCAGGCGCCAGAAACATAGCTGTAGACCATCGGCAGAACCTCGTGGAAACCGTGGTAAATCATGCTCAGGGCAACGTAGACGATGATGATCAGGCCGAGATAGGCGATCCAGCGGAAACGGGACAGAAGCTTTGCGACGAAATTCGCGGCGACGCCCATCAGCGCGATCGACACGATCAGGCCGATGATCAGGACCGTGGAATGGCCCTGTGCAGCGCCCGCGACAGCGAGGACGTTATCCAGCGACATCGAGACGTCGGCGAGCACGATCTGCATGGCTGCCTGGAAAAATGTCTTTTCCGGCGCGCGCGATGCGGCTCCTCCTGCTGTTTCGGAGGAACCGTCGTGCTGCGCGACGCGAAGTTCCGACCACATCTTCCAGCACACCCAACCGAGGAGAAGGCCGCCGACGAGCTGCAGCCCCGGAATGCCGAGCAGATATGTGGTGATGACCGCGAAGATGAGCCGCAAGACGGTGGCAGCGATGATGCCGAAGAGAATAGCCTTCTGCCGCAGATGTGCAGGAAGCCCGGCAGCGGCCAGCCCGATGACGATCGCGTTGTCACCGGAAAGAACAAGATTGATCGCGATGACCTCTAGGAGCGCCATGAATCCGGCGGCCGTGAACAGTTCCATCATGAGGCGTTACCTTTTATGCCCGTTATCGTTTTGACATGAGATTGCAGCAGGAGTGTCGGATGGGCTCTCGGCAAGCAGATAGCGAGTGCTCGTCAACGATATCGGCCATTATTCGCCTAATGAGGGCATGGCAAGCGCATTACCCGTCGCACCTTAGGGTGATTTACGCTCAGGTTTCTAATGGCAAATTCTCCTTATGGTTGTGGTTGTCGGGTTCGGGGCGTGTTTTCCCCATCCAGATAACGTGCTGGTTGCTGATCTGCTTTTTTGATCATGGAACCGCCTTCGCTATCAGCCCGGATATTTCGAATTTTCGATGTGGAGATTTCATAATTTGTCGCACCGGAGCGCCGCCAGAGGAGGCGGGTGGGGCTTGATTGTGGTTTTTGTCATCATTCACGGTCGGCCGATGATTCGATTTGCGACCTGGATGTGCCGATGCCGCGAGGTGCTAACGAGACCGCGATCTTTTCTGTGGCCAAGCGAGTGTCGACATCAACTCGAGTGGCTTTGCTGCCTGCCGACCGCGACTATAATTTTGTCCCAAAATCCTTCCGGTTAAGTCAATTGTTCCGGTTCCTTCACGGGGCGATGTGGGTAACAATCATCCCGGCGACGAGGTGGCAGGGCTACAAAGGCATCTGACACTTGCGGATGGTTGTTGAAAGGGTAGGTCGGGTGATATGTCCTGTCCTGGCGGAGATTTGTAACTGGATATTTGAATGACGCAGTTGAAACTTGTTGGGTTCTCGGGAAGTTACGGTCGGCCGTCCAAGACATCTGCACTTGTGGATTATATCGCCGAGCTTGCGTGCGATCGGTACAACCTCGCCCGGTCCGTCTTCGATCTTACGGATGTCGGGGATACGCTGGGTGTGGCGAAATCGCAGAATGATCTGGACGCAAATGCCACTGCTGTTCTCAAGGCGGTCGTCGAATCTGACCTGCTTGTCATCGGTTCGCCGACCTACAAGGGCAGCTATCCCGGAATGTTCAAACATTTCATAGATCTGATCGATCCCGAGCAATTGCGCGGCAAGCCCGTTCTCATTGCCGCCACGGGTGGCGGTGAGCGGCACGCGCTGATGGTCGAACATCAGTTGCGCCCGTTGTTCGGATTTTTCATGGCGCATACGATCCCGACGGCGATCTATGCATCTAACCGGGATTTTTCCGGTCATGAGATCGTCTCCCCCGCGCTGCTGGAACGGATCGGTTTTGCTATCGACGAACTCGCGGCCTTCGTCTCCCGCAAAAGCGGGCCGACAGGCGATTAGTTCTGCGCCGGAGCGCTGTTCGAGCTTAATTATCAGGTAGGTCAGGGAGGAATTAAATGTCAGTGGAAGACGACATAAAGGCAATCGCTGAGCAGGAAAGACTGCTGGTGTTCGACAGGTTCGATTGTGATGCTGGCTGGAGGCTTGGGGAGCGGTTGAGGCGTGTGGCCGGCGAACGCGCTCTGCCGGTTGCGATCGACGTGACGCTGCATGCCATGCCACTGTTTTACAGCGCTCTGGCGGGATCGACTGCCGACAATGCACGCTGGATACGCCGCAAGCGAAATGTCGCGTTGCATTTTCTCCGTTCGAGCTACTCTGTCGGACGCAAGCTCGAGCTTCAGGGTGCGACCCTGGAAGACAAGTTCAGTCTTTCAGATGCGGATTATGCCGCCCATGGGGGGAGTTTTCCGATTGCCGTTGCCGGTACCGGTTGTATCGGCGCGGTGACTGTTTCGGGCTTGCCGCAGCGGGAGGATCATAATCTCGTGGTCGAGGTTCTCGCAGAGATGCTGGGGCACGATGCGCTGAAAATCGCGCTTGCCGCCTGAAGGGCTTCTGTCGGCCGGTCAATGCCGGCCGACATCGTGATCGCGCTTCTCAGCGTCTGAAGACGCGGGCGATGGCGATCAGGATGCAGGCGCCGATAAAGCCGGCGATCAGATATCCGATCCAGCCGCCCAGGACGACGCCGAAGACGCCAAGGATGGCGTTCGCAACAATTGCACCAACGATGCCCAGTATGATGTTCATGAAGATGCCCATGTCGCTCTTCATGAATTTTTCGGCGAGCCAGCCGGCGATGCCGCCGATGATGATGGCTGCGATCCAGCCGATACCTGCGTCTTCCATGTCCTTACCCTTTCCTAATCCTGTCCTTTGGGGTGCGGCAGGTAACGCGCCAAAATGTTCCAGAGTTCCCGTTCACTTTATTAGAAGGGCAACATTCCTTTTCTTCGCCTTGAACAGCCCCTATTTTGCCAGCCGATTCGGTTAGCAAGACGAGAGACCAGTGACCCCATCCTTTTTCCTCAGACGCCTTTTCGGCGCAGCTTTTGATCGCCGCCACGGGCGCCTGCCGATTGCCCTGATCCTCTTTCTTGCCGTTTCTTCGACCTTCGTTCTCGACGCCGCGGCTCAGTCTTCACCAGAGGCTCGGTCATCGGAGCAGGTACAGGCCGGCCAGTCCGTTCCGACCGATGTCACGAGTGACTCCATCAATATCGAGATGAAGGACAAGCTGGATGGCTTGAGGCAGCAACTCAATGCGTTTCGCGAAAGCGTGCAGAGCACGCCGGATGACGATGCAAAGCTCGCGGACATAAGAGTGAAGGCGGAAGCGATCGTCGAGGAGATGCGTGTCGCTTCGGATGCGATGAAGGTGCGCGTCGAACAGATCCAGGGCCGCCTGACCAGCCTCGGGGAGCCGCCTGCCGCGGGTCAGCCGGCAGAAGCGCCAGCAGTCGCGGAGGAGAGAAGCAAGCTGGAGAACGAGCGGTCTCAGCTCAACCTGATCGTCGATGATGCGGGCAGCCTGTCAAACAGCGCAACGCAACTCGCCAACATGATAACCAACCTGCGCCGAACGCTATTTGCGCAGACATTGTTCCGGCATACGGAGTTGACGCCCGACGCTTTTGTCGATGCGGGCAATGCGTTCGTCACCGAAATGCGAGATTTTTATTCGACGATCGGAAGCTGGGGCAGTTTCGTCATCAGGTTCAAGGCGTTTTCGCTGCTTGGTGCGATTGCACTCTCCGTCGGCGCGGCATTCCTTTTCCTCGCTGGCGGATACCGGCTCTTCGGCCGCTTTCTTCAGCGCAGCAACAGCGATAACCCCGCTTATATCAAGCGCCTTTCCTATACGTTCTGGTCGACGGTCATGCACAGCATCACCTTCGCGGCATTTCTGGTAACCTCCTATCTTTTCCTTGAAGGATTCAACGTGCTGCGCCCGGATGTGGCGCCCATGATCGCGACATTCTTCGGTTTTATCTGGTTCGTGCATTTCGTCTGGAAGCTGACCTATGCGGCGCTTGCTCCGCACGAGACTGGCTGGAGGCTGGTCAGGATCACGGACAGGGGCGCGCGCCTGCTCAGTCTAGCGATCATCGCCATGGCGGTGACAAACGGACTGGATTACCTGTTGGGTGCCGTCAGCGTGGCGCTCGGTTCGCCGCTGGTGCTGACGATCGCAAAAAGCCTGATCGCCTCGGTCGTTATCGGTTTCATTCTGATCGCGATATCGTTCATCCGTCCGGTCATGGCCGAGGGTGAGGATGCTACGGGGCAGGGGCGTCCCTGGCCTCGTTACTTCACGGTCACCTTGCGTGTCATGGGCGGGCTGCTGCTGTTATGCGTGATTGCGGGATATGTGGGGCTTGCGCGCTTTGCCTCAACGCAGATCGTTCTAACCGGGGCGGTGCTTGCGCTCATCTATATCGGCCTCCTGTCAGGCAAGGCGATATCGAAGCGCGGCGCATTCAATGATACTGCGCTTGGAAGGCGGCTGGTGGAGCGGTATCGCTTCGGTGACGTCGGGCTTGACCAGGCGGGGCTTCTGGTTGGACTTGGGATCTATGCGGTGGCGCTGGCGCTCGGCATTCCGCTGATCCTGATTACCTGGGGCTTCCAGATCACGGATATTGAGTCCTGGGTCGTCAGCTTCTTCACGGAATTCCGGATCGGCAGCATCTCGATTTCAATCGTCGGCATATTCGGCGGCCTGCTTCTGTTCGCGCTGGGCTACATCCTCACCCGTTGGGCGCAGAAGTGGATCGACGGAAACGTTCTTGCCCGCAGCCATGTCGATATAGGCGTCCGGAACTCGGTAAAGACGGGTATTGGTTATCTGGGTGTCGGGCTTGCGGTGATCGTCGGCGTTTCGGCGGCCGGTATCAACCTTTCCAACCTCGCTCTCGTTGCTTCGGCGCTCTCCGTCGGTATCGGTTTCGGCTTGCAGAACATCGTGTCGAACTTCGTGTCCGGCCTGATCCTGCTGGTCGAACGACCTTTCAAGGTCGGTGACCATGTCGTGACGGGAGCAACGGAAGGTATCGTGAAACGAATTTCCGTTCGTGCCACGGAAATCGAGACGTTTCGCCAACAGGCTATCATCGTTCCGAATTCCGACCTCATCAATGCGGCCGTGGGCAACTGGACACTGAAGAACCGGATACAGAGATCCGAAATCAAGGTTTCGACCAGCTACGAAAGCGACCCCGAAAAGGTAATCGCGATTTTGCTGGATATCGTTTCGGAAGTGCCGGAGATCCTTCGAAATCCGGGGCCGCATGTCGAGTTTCTGGCCTTCGGCGGATCGTCGCTGGATTTCGAACTGCGCTTCCATCTGGCCGACATGTCCGAAGGGCTGCGTATTCGCAACGCTATACGCATCGAGATATTAAAACGCTTCCGCGAGCAGGGCGTGGAGATACCGTTCCCTCGATCGGAAGTCGTCTATCACCGCGGTCTTCCTATTTTTCCGGAAGAACCTGACGTGCGGGGCGGAGCGTAACGAGCATTCGCTTGCACAGCTTTAACCACCGAGTTCTCTATCGGTTAAGCATACATCGCCATGATTCATTGACCTAATTGATAACGAGATCTTTCTCCCGGCTCGA
Organism: Aliirhizobium wenxiniae; assembly: GCF_014201355.1. GTDB lineage: Bacteria > Pseudomonadota > Alphaproteobacteria > Rhizobiales > Rhizobiaceae > Neorhizobium > Neorhizobium wenxiniae. The sequence goes on along the minus strand of NZ_JACHEG010000001.1, from coordinate 411,264 downwards.
TTTGTTTTGAATTGAGCCGGCGAGTTAACCGTTCTGCAAATCACGCCGAATAAAACCGTGTTCAGGGGCATGATTTTATTTGTAAGGGTCAACAATGACATTCCTTGGTATTTCCGGGATGCAGTATTCCGGTGAATCGCTTGGTAAATCCCGCATTCTTCTGGCCGAGGACTCCAATGTCTTCACATCGATGATCGGCATGCGGCTCAAGGAGTTGTTCGATATCGACATCGAGATATGTCGTAATTTCGAGGATCTCCAACTGGCATACGATCGGTCGACCGATCCGATCATGCTCGCGATCTCCAATATCAATCTGCCCGGGGCAGAAAACGGCGAGGCGCTCGAATACCTCATCGATCTGTCCATCCCCACCATCGTGTTCACCGGTACGTTTCATCAGGAAACACGCGACAAGCTGCTGACAAAGGACATTGTCGACTACATCCTCAAGGACAATGTGTTCGCCGTCGAGATGCTGGCGGAGTCGGTATGCAGGTTCCTTACCAATCATCGCCATCACGTCTTGATCGTCGATGACAGCCCGACCGCACGGGCGCTTCTTTCCAGCCGCCTGAAACGGTACAATTTCCGCGTCAGCACTGCAGAAAACGGCGCCAAGGCACTCGAGATTCTTAAGAAGAACGGCGATATCGGCTTGGTGATCACCGATTACAACATGCCCGATATCGATGGTTTCGAGCTTACCCGTCGTATTCGGTCGGTTCGAGGCTCTCACGAGTTGCGGATCATTGGTGTATCGTCGTCTTCCGACCGGCACCTGTCTGCCCGCTTCCTGAAAGCTGGCGGCAACGATTTCATGTTGCGACCGTTCATCGACGAAGAGTTCTATTGCCGTGTCAACCAGAACCTCGACACGCTCATACAGATCCGTTCGATGCGGTCGGCTCGAAGCGTCGGCGATATCAAAAATGTCGCCTGAACACTGAGACAGGTGCCGCATGCCCTACATTGTAAGCCAGAAACGTCAAAGGTCGGATACTAATAGCTCTTCGGTGCAAGGCGCCATCGAAGCGCTTGACGGAGTGTATCTCCCTATCGTGGCTGCAGGTCGTACAATGTTGTCCATAAGGGACTTCTATCGGCTGGGAGGGCCGATCGTGTCCGATTGCATCGAGGGAGAGCGGGCATGCTCTATCGCCATCGTCGATATAGACCGGCTGTTCAGGATTTCCGAGCAGCACGGTCCGGATTGTGCCGATCACGTGCTTCAGGAATTCGGCGCCAATCTTATCCAGCTTTCCTCTGATCTGGACATATCCGTGGCTCATCTCGGGCAGGACCAGTTCGGCCTTCTTCTCGTCGGGTTGACCTCCGATACGGCGACGGAGGCGTTTGATCGCCTGCGGTATGAGCTGTCGCTACGGCCAATCGGCTGGAAGGGCGAGATGATAAATATCACCGTTTCGGTCGGGGTTGCCGAAGTCTACGGGCCTGAAACGTTCGATAACTATCTCAATGCGGCCGAACAGTTTCTATTCATGGCAAAAATGTCCGGCCGCAATCAAGTGGTCTCCGATCATACGTTTGCGATTGCTGCTCATTGAGCGGATCGGAGGCGTAGATCCCGCAACACCGGCAGAGCGTGAGATTGCTTGCCGGCGTTGCTGTTTTTATGCCCTTGTTATGGTTCAGTGCGCGCTAAGAAGCGCATCCTTGTTATTGGCAAGGTAAACGGAGAGAGCCTGCGGCTTGCTGCCCGTGAGCTTTTCAAAATCGCTGGTTACCAGATCGAAATTTCCGGCCCGGATGTTGGCGTCGGCAGATACCAGCATCTTGACCAGAAAATCAGGCAGGCCGGCCGAGGTCAATCCGCCAGCCAGCTGTTCGTCGGTGACATGCGCGACATTGAGCGGTTTGCCAGAGGCCTTGGAGACAAGCGCTGCGATCTCTTCGGCGTTCAGGCTTTCGGATCCTGTGAGGGTAAGGGTGGTGCTGCCGGCCGGCGGATTGGCAAGGGCTGCGGCGGCCGCGCGGGCGCAATCGTCACGGCTGATATTGGAAACCTTGCCCGTGCCGTAAGCCGTATACCAGGTCCCGGTCTGAAGATTGTGCGGCATCGACAGCAGGTAGTTATCATCGTACCAGGCGTTGCGCAGGATCGTGTAGGGGATGCCTGTTGCCTTGACTGCTTCTTCGGTGCCGAGATGATCAGGCGCGAAGCTGACCAGCGACCTGTCAGGGTTCGGCATGGATGTATAGAGGATGTGCTTGACGCCAGCCTTGGCAGCTGCCGCGACAGCTGTCTTATGCTGCCTGAGGCGGCCACCGGGCGTAGCAAGATCGTCAGTCGAGATGATCAGGATGCGGTCGATGCCGGCGAAGGCCGCAACGAGGCCGGCTTCATCGGTGAAGTCTGCCTTGCGGGTTTCAACGCCCTTTGCGGCAAGATCGGCAAGCTTTGACGTGTCGCGGCTTGCTGCGACGATGTCGCCTGGCGAAACTTTCGATGTCTCCAGGAGGTGATGCAGAACTGCACGGCCGAGCTGGCCGGCGGCGCCGGTGACGAGAAGTTTGGTCATGTCGTTTCCTCTTGCAATGCCGCCGGATTATCCCGGCATAATTGTTGGTCTCAAAAAGAGACTAGCACTAGAATAGGAATTGACGCCCCGATGTAAAGGAGGCACATTTCCGGGAGATCGTTACCAAAAGGGAACCACTACAATGGACAATGCACCACGAGTTAGCGTGCTTGCGGGAGAGCCATGCGAGACGTCTTCGTGGGATGCGGGGAACTGTCCGGTGCGCGATGTGATGAACCAGATTGCCGGCAAGTGGTCGACCCTTCTTCTGGAGGCACTTGCGCAGCGGCCATACAGGTTCGGAGAGTTGCGGCGGCTTGTGCCGGATATTTCCCAGCGGATGCTGACACAGACTTTGCGCGATCTCCAGCGCGACGGTTATATTGATCGGCAGGTTTTTCCGACCAAGCCTCCGAGCGTCGAATATCGCATGACTGAACTCGGCCATTCGCTGTTTGCCCCCTTATCGAAGGTGCTTGCCTGGGCCGGAGAAAACCACGCTGCCGTCAAGGCTGCACGTGCGAAATATGACGCAAGCGAATTGGGATAAGGTTCAGAGACTGACCTACTGGACGAGGACCGGATTGCGGCATGAGGCGCCACCGACCCGCACGTCGACTTCCCCGACCTTCACGCCGATGGTGGACAACACGCTGTAAAGAACCTGATCGAGTGGCGTGGTCAGCAGCCTCAACGTATCTGCGAGGCCACCGAGCAATGCGGACGGCACCTCGACCCTCAGTCCAAGGATTTCGACTTCGAGCTGCAGGTTCTTGAGCAACGAATCCACAAGCGTCGAGACGGTATTTTTCGTCGATGCATGTTTTGCCTTCTGGCTCGATATGTCAGACGGGGAGAAAGACAGCTGCGTTGCGTTGACGTTCGTTGCGTTGGCATAGGCAAGCGCCGTCAGGTTTAGTGCAGGCGTGGCAACCATCCTGGTCTTGGTCACCCGTGGGTCCTTGCCGAAATTTGCGAAGGCGGATTTGTCTACATCGCCGAGCGACAGTTCCAGCACTCCGGGAACAGCCTCGACATTCACCGTCGCGCCTGTCGATCCGCTGGGGCAACTGATCGACACCATGCGGCCTTCCGCATGAGCAACTTCGAGATAGAGCGGCACTTTGATCCTGATGCCTAGCAGGCCGGTAATGCCGTCGACCGTCGTCGTCAGCGCGACGCGGGTCTGGGCAGTTCGTACGATCGACCCTGTTCTGCCAATGCCCAGAGCCTTGGATCCGACCGGCGGCTCGCCGATCGCAACCGACAAGGTCAGGCCGCCGAGGCCGGGAATTGTTGCGCCGAGATCGAGATCTATCTGGTTGGTGCCGCCGTTTGCGGCGTGTGCCGTGGCGCTGATCAGGTTGAATATGTCGGTCTGAACCGCCAGGCCATCGCTCTTGCCGATCAGTCGGGATCCGAGCGGGCCGATATCCATGATGTCCTTCAGCTTGATGGTAAGCTTGGTCGTGCCGAGCGTCTTCTCCAGCGACTTGACGATCGCTGCGACGGCAGGCGTTACTCCGGTCGTCTGGCCGATGGCATTCAGAAGGGTACCGTAAGAAATGTCGGTATTGAGCAGATCGTTATAGGTGCCGGCCGTCAGGTTCAGCTTGATCGCCAGCTGATCAAAGACCTTGAGCAGATCGACATTGGCATTGGCCAGCGATTGATAGTCCATCACCGACAACGACAAGGTGGTGCCAAGGATATTGCCGAGCAAGGCGTTGACCACGCCGCCATTGAGGCTCGCAAGCCGCGAGCCGACAGAAAATGCCGCCATCCTGTCGATCGCGGCCGTACCGCTGGCGTTCAGCATAGGCGCTTTCGCCAGTGAACCGCCAAAGAAGAGGCCCCCCTTCTGATAGACGGTCACGCGGACGGCGTCATAGGGGGCGACACCGGACTGGAATCGAGTGCCGACGGCAACGGACGGATCTGCCTGATATTTTCCGGCGATCACTTCGGCATAAGCCTCGAACTTGTCGAACACGGTTTCCAGGCTGAAGGCGACCGGTGCGCCTTTGTTCAACAACTGGCCGTTCTTCAGGACGGCGATGTTCTTGTTGTTGAGGTTCATATAGTCCACGACACCAGTCTCAGGACTGCTGGGGTTCGCAGCGGCTGAAATTGCCGAAAGGTCGGCAGTCGTCTGAAGTTCGCGCTGTTGCAGCGTCAGGTAGCCATAGTCGACGCCGAGTGCCAGCGCGCTGATCATAATCGGCAGGGACAAAGCGGCCGTGATGGCGACGTTGCCGCGACGGTCACGGAACCATCGTTTGATCTGTTGCATCAGATGCCTCCGACACGAACCGTTGCGAACCGTTTTATCTGGCTGCTCGGCATCGCATAGGTGAACAGATTGAAAATCGGCAGGTTGCTGGCGTCATAGGTAAGGGCGACGGTGAACTGGTTCGGATTGCCGGGGTCGGCCTGTGCGGTCAGTGTCAGCTTGGATTTGTCGAGAAGCGTACTATCTATCGTTGAGCGATTGATGAAATCGGTAGCAAGAGTTTTGCGCTCTGTATCGCTCAGGCCGGCAACGGCGGTGCGCGCAGCGTCTGCCGCCAGTTGCTGAACTGAATGGGCAGCAGACAGATAGATGCCGTAGGCGATCATGCTGAGCAGGGCGATAAAGAAAAGGGGTGAGACGATGGCGAATTCGACCGCCGCAGCGCCTGAACTGTGGGTGATGAACCGCCGGATATGCATCCGTCTCCTCCGAGCTTTTTTGTCGGATTATCGGCATCATCAATTAAGGCATTACTAAAGTAGATGCATTGAATATAGCGAAGTTGCCTGAAGTTGTGAGAATACGATTTGACGATCGAGTGCAGGCCGGCAATCGTTGTGGAAAATTGCCGCCAAAGACCGTTGCGGCATTTGCGTCACCGCATTAAATCTCGGTCATGACCCAGACCGATCCCAAGACCTTGCGTATCGCTGTTGCCCAGCTCAATCCGACGGTCGGCGATGTCGCCGGCAATCTCGCTCTGGCCCGTGAGGCTCGCCGTGACGCTGCCCGTGAGGGCGCCGATCTGCTGATGCTGACGGAGCTTTTCATTTCGGGCTATCCGCCGGAAGACCTCGTGCTCAAGCCCTCCTTCCTGAAGGCCTGCCTCAAGGCCGTGGAGACGCTGGCGGCAGAGACTGCGGATGGCGGACCGGGTGTGCTGATCGGTTTTCCGCGTCAGGGCGAGGCAGGGCGGCATAACTCCGTCGCACTGCTCGATGCCGGCAAGATCATCGCCATCCGCGACAAGATCGATCTGCCGAACTACGGCGAATTCGACGAGAAGCGTGTCTTCACCGAAGGATCGATTTCCGGCCCCTATAATTTCAGGGGTGTTCGCATCGGCGTTCCGATCTGCGAGGAAATCTGGAACGACATGGGCGTCTGCGAGACGCTGGCCGAGAGCGGTGCGGAAATCCTGCTCGTGCCAAACGGTTCTCCCTATTATCGCGGCAAGCTGGATGTCCGTTATCAGGTGGCGCTGCGTCAGGTTATCGAAAGCGGTCTGCCGCTGATCTTTGCAAACCAGCTCGGTGGCCAGGACGAACTTGTTTTCGACGGTGCAAGCTTCGCCTTCAACGCCGACAAGTCGCTGGCCTTTCAGCTTTCGCAATTCGAGACCGCCTTTGTCGTCACCGACTGGAGACGGGAAGAGGGTGGCTGGCGCTGCCAGCCAGGCCCGATGGTCCGTATTCCCGAAAAGGAAGAGGCTGACTACCACGCCTGCCTGCTCGGCTTCCGTGATTACGTGAACAAGAACGGCTTCAAGTCGGTCGTGCTGGGCCTCTCGGGAGGCATCGATTCGGCTGTGTGCGCCGCGATCGCCGTCGACGCGCTGGGCGAGGAGAGGGTGCGTACCATCATGCTGCCCTATCGTTACACGTCCGAAGACTCATTCAAGGATGCTGCCGATTGCGCCAGGGCGCTGGGTTGCCGCTACGACATCGTGCCAATTTCGGAGCCGGTCGAAGGCTTTCTCGCATCGCTTTCCGACATGTTCGAAGGCACGGATCAGGGCATTACCGAGGAAAACCTTCAGAGCCGTACGCGCGGCACGATCCTGATGGCGATTTCAAACAAGTTCGGCTCGATGGTTGTGACGACCGGCAACAAGTCGGAAATGTCGGTCGGCTACGCGACGCTTTATGGCGACATGAACGGCGGCTTCAATCCGATCAAGGACCTCTACAAGATGCAGGTCTATGCGCTGGCCGAATGGCGCAATGAGCATCTTCCGGCAGGCGCGCTCGGACCGTCTGGCGAAGTGATCCCGAAAAACATCATTTCCAAAGCGCCCTCGGCCGAGCTTCGACCCGACCAGAAGGACCAGGATTCGCTGCCGCCCTATCCGGTTCTGGACGACATCCTCGAATGCCTCGTTGAAATGGAAATGGGCACGGAAGACATCGTCGCACGCGGCCATGACGTTGCAACCGTTCATCGCATCGAGCATCTGCTCTATCTCGCCGAATACAAGCGGCGTCAGTCGGCTCCCGGCGTGAAGATCACCAAGAAGAACTTCGGCCGCGATCGCCGTTACCCGATCACCAACCGTTTTCGCGATCGGTAAGGAGGTCGTCGTGGCGCTACGAAGCTCTGTCGAGATCTACAATATCCACACCCGCCAGAGCCGGGTGGTCTGGCAGACGGATGAACTGTTCGAAGCGCCGAACTGGTCGCCGAATGGTGACTATCTGATGCTCAATGCCGATGGCCTGATCTATCGCCTGTCTCTGGATGGTGATGCTGCCCCGCAACGGGTCGATACGGGCTTTGCGACGCTCTGCAACAACGATCACGGCATCTCTCCGGATGGCACGCTGATCGCCGTTTCCGACAAGGTGGAGTTCGGGAAATCGGCGATCTACGTTATGCCGGCCGAGGGCGGCAAGCCGAGGCTCGTCACCGAAAACCTGCCATCCTACTGGCATGGCTGGTCGCCGGACGGAAAGACATTCGCCTATTGCGGCATCCGTGATCAGGTCTTCGATATCTATATGATCGGCATTGACGGGAAGAACGAGACGCGGCTGACCTTCGGCGAGGGCCGCAATGACGGGCCGGATTATTCCCCGGACGGCAAGTGGATCTATTTCAACTCCAGCCGCACCGGGCTGATGCAGATCTGGCGTGTTCCGTCGGCCGGCGGCGCGGCCGAGCGTATCACCGACAGCAACTATGGCGACTGGTTCCCGCATCTGTCACCCAAAGGTGACAAGGTCGTTTTCGTTTCCTATGACGCTGAGGTCTTCGATCATCCGCGTGACCAGCACGTTCGCGTCCGGCTGATGGATGCGGATGGCGGCAATGTCGAAACGCTATTCGAACTGTTTGGCGGGCAGGGCACGATGAACTCGCCCAACTGGTCACCGGATGGTGATGAATTCGCCTATGTCAGGTATTTCCCTGCGGCGTGAACGGCCTTGCGTCAGCCGGTATCAATCAGCATAAGGGCATCCGTCAGGTGCCCATCTTCGATGGGAGAATCGGGAAGCCGGTGAAATTCCGGCACGTGCCCAACGCTGTGAGGCCGACGCTCGTCGTATTCATGCCACTGGATTACTCCGGGAAGGCGGCGATAAGCGGATGAAGCCCAGTCAGAAGACCGGCCTGGCGAGATGGACCGATCCGCGCGGACGGCGGGCAGGTTGGGTGGATTGCGCCAAGCCGTGACGGCGGCAGCAATCCGCAGGCGTTGTTGGGGAAAGACGATGCGACCTGATAATTTGAACAATGGCCTCGTGGCCGCCGAAGCTTTTACCGATGATGAGCGTGCCGCCGTTTATCGCGCCATCGAAACGCGGCGCGACGTGCGCGACCAGTTTCTCTCCGACCCGATTCCCGATGATGTGCTGCGCAGATTGCTCGATGCTGCACATGCCGCGCCGTCGGTCGGTTTCATGCAGCCCTGGAATTTCATCCTGATCCGGGACGAGACTGTTCGCCAGTCCGCATGGGAGGCGTTCTCGCGCGCCAATGAAGAAGCCGAGGCGATGTTTCCTGAGGAGAAGCGCAGCACCTATAGAAGCCTCAAGCTTGAGGGCATCAGAAAGGCGCCGCTTTCGATCTGCGTCACCAGCGATCCGGACCGCGCCGGCCCGGTGGTTCTGGGGCGAACCCACAACAGCCGTATGGACAGTTATTCGACCGTCTGCGCCGTTCAGAACCTCTGGCTCGCAGCGCGCGCAGAAGGGATCGGCGTCGGCTGGGTCAGCATCTTTCGCGATGAGGATGTTCGGGCGCTCCTCGGCATTCCGCAGCGCGTCGAGATCGTCGCCTGGCTGTGCCTCGGTTATGTCGATCAGCTTTACGGAGAACCGGAACTCGCGATCAAGGGCTGGCGCCAGCGCCTTCCTCTGGAGGAACTCGTCTTCAAGGACGGCTGGGGCCAGAAATAATCAAGGCTGCAGCTGCTGGGGGCCGCTGGATTTCGGATTGGCGAGGTCGATGTCTTCTTCGGGGAAGAATTGCGGCCCGACGGAGCGAATCTTTTTGCCGGGATCATAGGGACGATCCGGCGGGAACTGCACGGGTGCTTCTCTCGCTGGCGTAGTTGACGCGCTGCCGAGATGGGTAATGCTGGAATTCGGATCGTCCGCCTTTGGCCCGGTCTGCGTCTCTTCTCCCGGCCCTGGCAGTGCCAGCCCCCGGATCCGCAGGCGTTCTTTATCGTCAAGGTCCGTCTGGGTATCGAGGTCGGTTGGCGTGCAATTGTTGGAGCGGATCGCCGACAAGATCGCGACGCGCTCTTCCGATGGCTGCAGTAGCGAGCGGGTATTGTTGCGTTGCTCGGTGATTACCGCGCGCTCATCCTCCAGCCGTTGCAGCGTGTCCTGCATGTAACCGCATTCATCATCGCCGTCGGAAGGCGCTCCCAGCGCCACGATGCTGCCGCTGCCGCAACCCTGCCTGCGCATATCGATCCTGAGTTGCCGGATATCCGCGTTGAGCGCGCTCAGATCCTGCGCGTAGCGACGCACATTGCTGCTCGTGCCGATGATCTGCGGTGTGCCGTTGAGGCGGCGATAGAGATTGGCGCAGACCTCGACATCGCGCGGAAAGGCTGCCTGAGGCGCAAGCAGCGAAGCAAGCATCAGTGATGTCAGCATCTGCGGCTTGGAAAATGTCATGTCTCACCTGTCGCATGGCTCTGCGGGGATCAACCTGGCATGTCGAACATGCGGGAAGCTTGCCTTGAAGCTTCCCGCATCTCTTGTCATTTCACCAGCGCAAGCGGTTCCGCCTGAGAAGCCTCCACGACGGCAAGAGCCGCCATGTTGACGACGCCGCGCGATGTGACCGTCTGCGACAGGATGTGTGCCGGCTTGGCTGTGCCGAGCAGGATCGGGCCGACATGCAGCCCCTCCATCATCGTGCGCACCAGACCGAGCGAAATGCTGGCGGCGTCGAGGTTCGGGAAGACCAGGAGATTGGCTTCACCGGTCAGTGCGCTGTTCGGCATGGCGCGCTTGCGCAGTACCTCGTCGAGCGCCGAACCACCCTGCATTTCGCCATCCACCTCGAGTTCCGGCGCATCCTTGCGGATGATTTCCAGAGCGGCGCGCATCTTGCGGGCGCTTTCCGAATCGCGGGAGCCGAAATTCGAATGGCAGATCAGCGCGGCCTTCGGCACGATACCGAATCGGCGAACTTCGTGAGCTGCAAGGATGGCGATCTCGGCAATCTCCTCGGCAGTCGGATTGTAGTTCACGAACGTGTCGGTGAAGAACATTGCGCCGCGCTGGGAGATCAACAGGCTGAGGCCGGCATTGGTGCAGGCACCGGGACGCTTGCCGATGATCTGGTTGACGTCGCGCAGGTGGCGATCGTAACGGCCTTCTACACCGCAGATCAGTGCATCGGCTTCGCCGCGCTTGACGGACAGCGCACCGATCACGGTGTTGTTGGTGCGCACGATCGTGCGGGCGGCTTCCGGATTGATACCGCTGCGGCCGACCAATGCGAAGTAATCCTCGACATATTCGCGGTAACGCGGATCGTCTTCCGGATTGACGACGCTAAAATCGACATCCGGGCGGATGCGGATGCCGAAACGCTGCAGGCGCGCCTCGATGACGGAAGGACGGCCGATCAGGATCGGGCGGGCAATCTCTTCTTCAAGCAGAACCTGGGCAGCGCGCAGCACGCGCTCGTCTTCGCCTTCGGCAAAGATGACGCGCTTCTTTTCCGATGCCTTGGCTGTCGCGAAGATCGGCTTCATGACAAAGCCGGACCGCCAGACGAAACGGTTCAACTGGTCGAGATAGGCTTCGAAATCCTGGATCGGACGGGCGGCAACGCCGCTTTCTGCGGCAGCACGGGCAACAGCCGGGGCAATGCGCAGGATGAGGCGCGGATCGAAGGGGGACGGAATGAGATAGGTCGGGCCAAAGATCGGCGTTTCACCGGAATAGGCCTTCGCCGCGACATCCGACACTTCTTCACGGGCAAGCGCTGCGATGGCCTTGACCGCGGCCATCTTCATTTCCTCGTTGATCGTGCTTGCGCCGCAATCGAGCGCGCCGCGGAAGATATACGGGAAACAGAGAACGTTGTTCACCTGGTTCGGGAAGTCGGACCGGCCGGTGCAGATCATTGCATCCGGACGCGCCTGACGGGCGAGTTCGGGCATGATTTCCGGCGTCGGATTGGCAAGCGCCATGATCAGCGGCTTTTCCGCCATGCGCACAAGCAGTTCTGGCTTCAGCACGCCCGGGGCAGAAAGGCCGAGGAAGACGTCTGCACCGTCGATGCTGTCGGCGAGAACGCGATTGTCGCTCTTCTGCACATAGACCGACTTCCATTCGTCCATCAGCTCGGTACGGCCTTCATAGACGAGGCCTTCGATGTCGTGGACCCAGATATTCTCCTTCTTCGCGCCGAGCGAAACGAGAAGATTGAGGCAGGCGAGTGCGGCTGCACCGGCGCCCGACGTGACGATCTTGACGTTGGTGATCGACTTGCCGGCCAATTCCAGGCCATTCAGGATCGCGGCTGCAACGATGATGGCGGTACCGTGCTGGTCGTCATGGAAGACCGGGATGTTCATCTTCTCGCGCAACCGGCGCTCGACTTCGAAACATTCAGGCGCCTTGATGTCTTCAAGGTTGATGCCGCCGAAGGTCGGCTCGAGCGCAGAGACGGTCGAGACCATCTCATCGATGCCGGCAGCATCGATCTCGATATCGAAAACATCGATACCGGCAAACTTCTTGAACAGGACAGCCTTGCCTTCCATCACCGGCTTGGATGCAAGCGGGCCGATATTGCCGAGCCCGAGGACGGCCGTACCATTGGAAATGACCGCAACGAGATTGGCGCGCGCCGTATATTCGGCAGCGGCTTCCGGATTGTCGCGGATTGCGAGGCAGGGGGCTGCAACACCCGGAGAATAGGCGAGCGCTAGGTCGCGCTGGTTTCCGAGCGGCTTGGTCGCCTGGATTTCCAGTTTGCCCGGACGCGGATGCCGGTGGAAGAACAGCGCCTGTTCGTCAAGATCCGCACTGCTCGGTGGGGCCGACTTTGATTTATCCTGCGCGTCCATGCTCGCTCCTGCTTTAGTCTGTTTTTCCCGGTCCATATGGGGAGAATGCGGCCCCTCATTACATCAAACAGCGCCGTGTAACAGCAGCTAATTTGATCGATGTAAGGAATTCCCAAGGGGCAGCTGTCGCACCGAAAAGACCTCCTGTCATCATCCTGAAACAAGACTCTGGTTTTCAGGCGGCGGGGCTGGCTATGAAAGGACGATTTCCGTGACAGCGACAGGTGAGACCAGGAATTTCAGGACCTTGTTCATCTCCGACGTGCATCTCGGCTCGAAGGCGGCGCGGACGGAACTCCTGCTGGATTTTCTCAAATATCATGAAGCGGATACGGTGTTCCTAGTCGGTGACATTGTCGACGGCTGGCGGCTGAAGCGCAGCTGGTTCTGGCCGCAAGGCTGCAACGACGTGGTTCAGAAGCTGTTGCGCAAGGCGCGCAAGGGCACCCGCATCGTCTATATCCCCGGCAATCACGATGAATTCCTGCGGGATTTTCCGGGCACCCATTTCGGCGGCATCGAAGTCGCGGATCGTGCGATCCATGAGATGGCTGACGGCAAGAAATATCTCGTGCTTCACGGCGACGAATTCGACGTGGTCGTGCGCAACGCTCGCCTTCTCGCCTATCTGGGCGACTGGGCCTATGACGTGGCAATCGCCATCAACGTCGTGCTTGCGGCGGCCCGCCGTCGTCTGGGCATGCCTTACTGGTCTTTCTCTGCCTGGGCGAAGCTGCAGGTCAAGCATGCGGTCAATTTCATCGGTGAGTTCCAGAAGGTCGTCGCCGACGAGGCAAGGCGCAGCAAGGTCGATGGCGTCATCTGCGGCCATATTCACCACGCGGTGATGACCGATATCGACGGCATCCATTACGTCAATACCGGCGACTGGGTGGAAAGCTGCACGGCAATTGCCGAACATCATGACGGAACGCTTGAACTGATTACCTGGCGCGACATCAAGGTGACAGCCGAGCTGCATGCCCTGCCGGCACCGGCGAAGACGAAGAACATGCAGGCTGCCTGACCTGACGAAATCTTCACGACAGATACACTTTGTTTTCGCATAAAACGTGTAATCCGGTTTTCATTACAAACGGCGGTGATAGTCTTCGCAGACTTTCATCGCCGTTTGTGATTCCGTGAACATTTCTGCAAAATCGTCTGCTGCTCCGCCGCAGTTCCAGCTTCGCTGCTCGCTCGCCTATGCCGCACCGATGTCGCTCAACGGCATTCTCGTGCCTTACTTGCCCGTGTGGCTGCATGGCCTGAATTTCAGCGCAATGCAGATCGGCGCGATCCTCGCGGCCCAAGTGGTGTTTCGCGTTTTTGTGGCCATGGGGACGGGCTCTCTCAGTGTCCGTGCTCGCGATCCGCGCCATATCCTCGCCTGGTCAGCGGCGACGTCGATAGTTTCCGTTCTCGGTCTGCTGGTCAGCGGCGATTTCTGGGTCGTGCTTGCCGCCGTGGCAGTACAGGCCGCGTTGTTTGCCCCCTATACGCCGATCGTTGAATCGATCTCGATCTCTGGCGTCAAGCGCTGGGGATTTCACTACGGGAAGATGCGGGTCTGGGGATCGGTTGGTTTTGTCGTGACGACGCTGGTCGCCGGAAGCCTTTCGACCGCAATCGGCAATATCGCGATCCCGCTGATGCTGGTTGCGGTGCTTCTGACTTCATTTGCCGTTGCCTTCATCGCGCCTCGGCTTGACCAGACGATCAGCAGGCGCACGGTCGAACAGTCTCCAAGGACATTACGCCGTCCACTCGGTGCTTCCGTCCATCTCCTACTGATCGGTGCATCGCTCATCCAGTCGAGCCACGGGATGTTTTACGGTTTCAGCACGATCCAGTGGCAGGGCATGGGCTTTTCGAATGCCGTGATCTCCGCGCTCTGGTGCATTGGCGTGATTGCCGAAATCGGCATTTTTTTCATCTCCGGCGGCCTTGCAAGACGCCTCACGCCCTTGGGGTTGCTGCGTTTCGGTTGCCTGATGGCGATCCTGCGCTGGGTGTTCTTTCCGTTCGGCTCGGATGTCTGGTATTACGGGATCCTGCAGATTTTCCACGCTTTCAGCTTCGCCTGTGTTCATCTGGGGCTGCAATACCGTCTGTCGGAAATGGTTGCAGAGGATCAGCAGGCATCGGCGCAGGGCGTCTATGTCGCCTATAACGGTGCATTCCTGGCGATCTCGACGCTGCTTGCCGGCGTCATCTACCGGCAACTGGAGATTTACGGCTATTTCGTCATGGCTATTCTGGCTGTGATCGGACTTGTCGTGCTGGCGCTTGCGACCCGTTCTCAGCCCCAGAGTTCGGGCAGCGGCGGATAGACGAGCGAGCCCTCATAACGAAGCCCACCCGCACGGTCGAGGGCAAGAAGCAGCGGTCCGTCGAGATCGGCATAGTCTGTATCCTGCGCCAGAAGCACTGCGGGTGCCATGGCAAGCGATGTTCCAACCATGCAGCCTACCATGATCTGAAACCCCAACCGTTGGGCTTCCGCCTTCATCACTAGCGCTTCGGTCAGCCCGCCGGTCTTGTCGAGTTTGATGTTTACTGCGTCATACCGGTTGCGCAGGGAGGCTAGATCGGCAGTCGAGTGGACGCTCTCGTCGGCGCAGATCGGCACCAGCCGCTTTATCCGCGAAAGCATCTCGTCCTTGCCGGCGGGAAGCGGCTGCTCGATCAGCGATATGTTCAACTCGGCGGCAATGGCCAGATGCCGCTCTACGTTATCCTCGGTCCAGCCTTCATTGGCGTCGACGATGATCCGCGCATCCGGGGCCGAATCGCGCACGGCCCGCAGCCTTGATTCGTCGTCCGGCGTGCCAAGTTTTATCTTCAGGAGCGGTCGTTCGCGATTCTTCTTGGCATCCGCGCCCATCGCCACCGCATCCGATAGCGATAAAGTGAAGGCGGTGACGATCGGATCCTGACCTGTTGCGCCGATCGATGCTGCGACGCTGCGGCCGGATTGCTTCGCTTCGAGGTCCCATAAAGCACAGTCGACGGCGTTGCGGGCAGCTCCGGGTTTCATCGCCGACTGCAGTTCATTTCGCGTCAGCCCACCCTCGATTCCCTTTGAAACCGCCAGTATGTCGGCCATCACTCCGTCCATCGTCTCGCCATAACGGCGATAGGGAACACATTCGCCGCGACCGGAAACTCCGTCTTCCGAGATGGTGCAGACGATGACATCCGCCTCGGTCTTAGACCCGCGCGAAATAGTGAATGTGCCTGCGATCGGGAAAGCCTCGATTGTTGCTTCAAGGTGACGGGGCATCGTTTTAAGCGTCCTGTTGTGGCAAATCCGGCCGATGCGGCTATATTGCGTTTTCCCGAAGCGCAATCAATGCATTGCGGCAGAGACCATTTGAAGCGAGCACCCGCACCCCGTGAGTTCCAATCTGGCAAAAATCAACAGTGAAGCCTTGCCGGATGGCGGTGAACGGTATGTTCTTACAGGCGATTGGCGTAATCATTCCGTCTCCGCGGTTCTCAAGGATCTCGACCAGTTCCAGAAGTCGGGCGAACAGGGCAAGGTTGAAATCGACCTCTCCGGCATCTCCGCAATCGACACTGCAGGCGCATGGCTGATTCGTCGTCTGATGACGGCGAAAAGCGGCGAGGGGCGAGAGGCATCGCTTTCCGGCGGCAATGGCACGATCGAGGAACTGATCGGCGCGCTGCCCGAGACAACGCCTGCGCCGCCGGCTCCCGCCGCCGACAAGCGCAGCTTTTTCGAGCGCGTTTTCACGCCGCCCGGAAAGCTTGTCTATGAAGTCGGCAGCGATTTTTACGCCGCGATGAACATTCTCGGCTCGGCGGTCCGTGGCGCCCAGCTTAAATTCGGTCGCGGCGCCGGTGTCTCTCCGGCATCCGTCGTCACCCATATCGACCGCATGGGCGTGCGCGCCGTGCCGATCATCGTGCTCATGTCCTTCCTGATCGGCGCGATCATCGCCCAGCAGGGTGCCTTCCAGTTGCGCTATTTCGGCGCCGAAATCTTCGTCGTCGACCTGGTCGGCATCCTGCAGCTTCGCGAAATCGGGGTGCTTTTGACCGCCATCATGATCGCCGGCCGATCGGGCAGTGCGATCACCGCCGAAATCGGCTCGATGAAGATGCGCGAAGAGATCGATGCGTTGACGGTGATCGGCCTCAATCCGATTGGTGTGCTGATTTTCCCGCGGCTTGTGGCTCTGACGATTGCATTGCCCTTGCTGACCATCATCGCCAATTTCGCGGCTCTTTATGGTGCAGCGATTGTCGCGTTGCTCTATTCCGGCATCACTTTCGACACTTATCTGTCGCGTCTCCATGAAGCGATCGACCATACGTCCATCGCTTCAGGGATGATCAAGGCGCCGTTCATGGCGCTCGCGATCGGCATAGTTGCTGCTGTCGAGGGCATGAAGGTTGGTGGCAGCGCCGAATCTCTTGGTCAACATGTAACGGCATCGGTGGTCAAAGCCATCTTCGCCGTCATTCTTATCGATGCGCTTTTCGCCATCTTCTACTCCGCGATCGACTTCTAGGAGACATGGATTTGGCAGATGAGCAGCAAACCATAGAGAAAAGCGCAAAGGACGACCGTCAGGTCGTGCTTTCTGTGCGAGATCTGACGGTCGGGTTTGGCGACAAGATCGTTCTCGACAATCTCAACCTAGATATCTATCGCGGCGAAATCCTCGGTTTCGTCGGTGCATCGGGTACGGGCAAGTCAGTACTGATGCGCACTGTCCTGCGCCTGCTTCCGCACCGTTCGGGGGCGATCGAAATCCTGGGCGCAAATTACGAGAAGGCTTCGGACGAGGAGCGCATTGCACTCGACACCAGGCTTGGCGTCCTTTTCCAGCATGGCGCGCTGTTTTCCGCACTCACGGTGAAGGAAAACATCCAGCTGCCGATGCGTGAATATCTCGACCTTCCGCAGTCGCTGATGGATGAGCTCGCTTACGTGAAGCTCGAAATGGTTGGTCTGCCGCCAGACGCTGCGGACAAGTATCCGTCGGAGCTTTCCGGCGGCATGATCAAGCGTGCCGCACTTGCACGCGCTCTGGCGCTCGATCCCGACCTCGTCTTCCTCGACGAGCCGACATCTGGTCTCGATCCGATTGGTGCCGCTGATTTCGACGCGCTGATCGCCAAGCTTCGCGACACGCTGGGCCTGACCGTCTATATGGTCACCCACGATCTGGACAGCTTGTTTTCGGTCTGTGACCGTATTGCCGTGCTCGGACAGAAACGGGTATTGGTGGAAGGTACGCTGCAGGATATGTTCGAGTTTGATGATCCGTGGGTCCAGTCCTATTTCCGCGGCAAGCGTGCTCGCACCGTCGTGACCAATGAAAACCAGCCGCCGGCAGACGCAGGCCCGACAGACGCAGGGAAGTGATCCAACCCATGGAAACCAAAGCAAATTACGCCCTGGTGGGTTTCTTCACACTGCTGGTCATCGCGGCCGCCTTCGGTTTCGTCTACTGGATGGCGCAATCCGGTCGCGGCGGGCCTATGGCCGAGCTTGCGATTCGCATTCCCGGCTCCGCAAACGGTCTCTCGGTCGGCTCTCCCGTGCGTTTCAATGGTATTGCGGTCGGTTCTGTGCGCGGCCTGACGATCGATCCGGATGATCCGCGTTATTCGATCGCCTTTACCGAAGTGCGCGCCGATGCGCCTGTCTACCAGTCTACGAAGGCCGTACTGGAAGTGCAGGGCCTGACGGGTGCTGCCTATATCGAGCTTTCCGGCGGCGCCAAGGGCGAGGAAAATATCCTTCAGAAGTCGATGGAGGCGGGGCGACCCGCCGTGTTGATCGCAGACCAGTCGAGCGTGACAAACCTTCTGGCGACGGCCGACAAGATCCTTGAGCGAGCCGATCAGGCAATCGGCGACATCCAGGGATTTGTCGTTGATGCACGCGGGCCGCTCACCCAGACTATCCGTAACGTTGAGACCTTTACTGCTGCACTCAGCAATAATTCCGGCAATATTGACGAATTCCTGCATAGCCTCTCCACTCTCTCGGCAACCGTCGACCGGGTTTCCGGCACGCTCAACTCGACGCTCGAAGCCGCCGACCAACTGGTTCGTGCGATCGATGCCGAACGCATCAACCAGATCGTCGGTAATACCGAGCGGGTGACGCGCAACGTCGCCAATGCGTCCGACAATTTCGGCCCGCTCGTCGAGACCGTAAGGACGGCAGCGACGAGCTTTGCGCAGGTCGGCAGCGACGCACAAGGGGTTCTGTCACGGGCTGACAGCCTGCTTGCGGCCGTCGATCCGAGCCAGGTGGGGACGGCGATCCAGAACATCTCGGCAGCCTCGGAAGATGCACGCCAGACGCTGGCTTCTGCCCGCAGCGTGGTCGACGATGTTTCGCATCGCTCTGACGATATCAACAAGGCCATCACCGATTTCACCGAACTGGCGACCAAGCTCAACAACGCGTCCAGCCGCGTCGATGGCATCCTCGCAAAGGTTGATGGCCTCGTGTCCAGCGACGACTCGCAAGGCCTGTTTGCCGAGGCACGCAAGACGCTCGAATCCTTCCGTACCGTGGCTGACAACATCAACGCACGTGTCGGGCCGATCGCCGATAACCTGCAGCGCTTTTCGTCCAGCGGTCTTGGCGACGTGAAGGCTCTGGTGGATGACACGCGGCGCACGGTGAATTCGCTGAACCAGACCATCACCAATTTCGACCAGAATCCGCAACGGCTTATCTTCGGCGGCGAAACCGTCAAGGAATATGACGGCAGAACGAGACGCTAAGGCAAAAGGCCAAGGGTAGGACGTTTATGAGTGCATCCAAGTTTCCGCATCGTTCCTGGCTGTTGACCTTGCCCTTGCTGGCCGTCCTGGTCAGCGGTTGCGGCACAAAGGCGAACAACGACACCTTCGATCTGTCGCTGACACCTGCAACCGATGGTCCTTCGGTGAAGAACCGACAGATCCTCGTACCGGAACCGACTGCAGTAAAAATGCTGGATAGCGAGCAGGTCGTGGTCCGCGTGTCTCCGTCCGAGGTGCAGTATCTTGCCAATTCCCGTTGGGGTGATCGCCTGCCGCGACTGGTTCAGTCGAAGCTGGTCGAGGCTTTTGAAAACTCAGGCCGAGTAGGCGGCGTCGGTAAACCGGGGCAGGGGCTGGCGATTGATTATCAGGTCGTCACGGACATCCGGGCTTTCGAGGTTACGACCGGTGGCAGCCGAGTTGCCAATGTCGAGATTTCGGCAAAAATTCTCAACGATAGAAATGGCAGCGTCCGAGCTCAGTCGGTCTTCAAGGGAAGCTCGCCGGTTCGCGGGACAGAGAATAGCGACTTTATCGAAGCGCTTGACCGGGCCTATGCGAAGGTCGGCGGCGAGATCGTCGACTGGGCTTTGAAATCGATGTGATTTTGCAGCCGGCGCGGTAAACTTTCCCAGATTCGAATCGTCCGCGACAATTGGGGAAAGATGCTGATGCTGATTATTCTCGCAGGCTTGCCCGGTAGCGGAAAGACGACCCTCGCAAAAGCTTTGGCGCGCCGTCTTGGCGCCGTTCATGTGCGCGTCGACACAATCGAGCAGAATATCCGCAATACCGGGGTCGAAGTGGGCCCCGCTGGATATATGGTGGCCTATGGTGTGGCAGAGGATAATCTCGCACTCGGACATATCGTTGTCGCGGATTCGGTGAACAGCCTGACAATAACTCGCAGGGCATGGCGGGCCGTCGCGGAACGGCAAGGCGTGCCGGCCTCTGAAATCTGGGTCAAGTGTTCGGACAAGGTCGAACATCGCCATCGTGTCGAGACACGCGTGAGTGATGTTCCGGGTCTGATCAAGCCAAGCTGGACCTCGACCGAGGCGCGTATTTTCGAGGACTGGGAGACCGAGCCGCTGGTCGTAGATACAGCTGGCAGATCGCCGGAGCAGACCGTTGTAGATTTGATCTCGGCATTGCAGATCGATCAGGATTTCATAGCGGTTCAGGAAGAGCAGTAAGCCGTTCCCGCTTTATCAAACAAAAAGGCCGCCCAAAGAGGCGGCCTTTTTTGTTCGTCTCGTCGATTAAGCTCCGGCTCAGCCGAAACGACCGGCGGCATGAGCCAGCATCGTGTAGACCTTGCCGGTATCCGAGGTCAGATAGCTCTGGGTAACGGTACGGTCGCGATCGGTGCGAGCGACGTCTGCAAGAAGCTTTTCGAAATCCGAGATATAGCGGTCGACTGCGGTACGGAATTCCGGCTCGCGATCATACTTGCGCTTGATATCGTCGAATGTCTGCTGGCCCTTCAGCGTGTAGAGCCGGCGGGTGAAGACATCGCGTTCGCCGCGCTGGTAACGACGCCACAGATCGACAGAGGCATCATGATCGATAGCGCGGGCGATATCGACGGACAGCGAGTTGAGCGATTCCACCATGTGACGCGGGTTTCGATTGTCACCATTGGCGGTCCGTGGCGCCTGGGCAGGTTCTGCCGGACGGGCAGCAGGCGCGCGCGCCGGGGCCTGTGCCGCAGTCTCATCACGCGACGCGCCACGCAGGAGGTCACTGATCCAGCCGCCCTGGCCCGCAGGAGCCGATGTGTCTGCCTGACGCGCAGCGGGTGTTGCCGCCGGAGCCGGCTTGCCTGCGGGCAGACTGCCCCGAAGCACGCCAGCTGAATAGGCATCGTTGCGCGGTGTTGCCGGGGCAGAGACCGGCGCTGGAGCCGGTTGCTGAGTGATCTGCTGCTGCGGCCGGACCGGAGCCGTCGGCCCGCTCTGTGCGAGCGATACCTTGGGCTGACCAGCCTCGGCGACTTCGAGCTGCTGCGACGAGCGGCCGACGAGCTGGGAGATCTCCTGAAGCGCCTTGATCTGCTCGGATACGGCGCGTCGCATGGCTGCGGCGCTTTCCTTGGCTTCTTCCGGCAGGTCGAAGGCACCGCGCTTCAGTTCCGAGCGGGTGGCATCGAGTTCCTGACGGATATCCTGCGCCGAGCGGCGGATCTCGTCGGTGGCACCGGAGAAGCGGCCGACAGCTTCCTCGACAGACTGGCGCAGCGTCTCACGCAGGTGCTTGGCGGCTGTATCGGATCGCTGCGTGGCATCACCCATCAGGCGTTCGACATCGGTGAGCGAACCGGAAATGTTGCCGCGCATCTGCTCGGCCAGTTCGCGGGCACGCTTTTCGGCGTCGGAGAGTGTCGTCTCGATCGTGCGGTTAGCTTCATCGCCTGCGTTGAGAAGGGCAGCGCGCATGACTTGCGCTGTCTGCTCGGCACGCTGCTGGGTCTCGCCAAGGCGACGACCGATATCAACAAACGACGCATGCAGACCTTCGCGCAGCTTGTCGCCGACATGGGCTGTCCGCTCCTCGGCACGTTCGAAGGCGCCGTCGACGAGCGCGGTGAGGTTGCGAAGCGTTGCCTCGATCTCGTCCGAGCGCTTTACCAGGCCAACGGACAGGTTGCGTAGAGCATCCTGGCGTTCGTCCAGCGTGCTGACGAGGTTCGACTGGGCGGCATTGAGAAGCTCCGAGGCCTGGGCGAGAACCTTGGAGTGATCCTCAAACCGACCGACAATGCCGCCGACCTGGCTCAGCGTCTGGCCGGAGATGTTGACGAGGCGGTCGATATTGTTTTCGAGCAGGCGGGTAGAGCCTGCAACCAGATCTGCCGCCGAACCCGCCGAATGGGCGAAGCGCGAAGCAGTCTGGTCGAGTTTCTGGTCGGTTGCTGCCAGCTGGTCGGCTGCAGTTTCGACGAGAGAGGCAATGTTGACATTGCTGCTCGACAGCCGCTCGATAATACCTTCGACATTGGCAAGCAGGCTCTGCTCGGCACCACGAACCACATGGGCGGCAGCTTCCGTGCGCTGATTGAGTGCAGCAAGCGTCTCGTTGGTACGGGCTGCGATGGCTTCAACCAGGGCGGCGTTCTCTTCGCGGATACGAGCGCTGGTTTCCTTGGCGGCGGAGGCGAGGCGTTCGGCGTTCTGCTGGGACGCAGACGTCAACCACTCGGCACTTTGCTGCGTGGCGGAGGTCAGGCGTTCTGCGCTCTGTTGCGCTGCCGCTTCCATGCGTTCGGCCGCGGTCCTGCCAGTTTCGGCATAGGCCTCCACCATCGGCTTTGCCTTCTCGTCGAGCAGGCGGGACAGTTCCTCCGAACGGCTTGCAAGCATCGAGTTGAGGTCGCGGGAACGGGTGTCGAGCGCGGTGCGGATCGCATCACCACGAGCGGCCAGTGCGCGATCGACGGCATCCAGTGCGACATCAAGCTCGCCTGCGGCGTCCGACAGGGTCGAGCGGATAGACTGGCCGCGGCTATCGAGCGCTTGTTCGGCATCGCCGAGCGCGGTCGAAATCGCCTCGACCTGCTGTTTTACCAGCTTGTCGGCTTCGGCCACCTTGTTGACGATTGCGCTGCCGGCATCGGAGAAGGCCTGAGCGACAGTCGCAGCCTGGCCGGCGAGGCGGCTCTGCGTTTCGGAGATGCGGCCGACGATTTCGTTGGAGCGCTCCTCGATCGAACGGGTGAATTCCTCGTTGCGGCTGGTGAGTTCCTGGGTGAATTCGGAGCCGGCGCGAGACAGCGTTTCTGCCGAGCGGCTGGCTTCGTCATTCATGCCCTGACCGGCTTCAACGACAGCTTCGCGAAGCGAGGAGGCAAAACCTACGGCCTTGCCTTCGATCGTCTTGGCGACGTTTTCGAGGCCATAGGACAGTGCCCGGTCCATGGTGCCGAAACGTTCCTCGATATGGGCCGTGCGGCCTTCGAGTGTTTCCGCGATACGGGCAGCGGCTTCCGCGCTTGTCTGCTCAAGAGCGTTCGTCCGTTCGTCGATGGTGCGGGCGATGCGTTCCGCAGCTTCGCCGGTTGCGCGTTCGATTTCGATCCCGCGGCTGTTGACGGTTTCGGAGACCCGGTCGGCCGCAGCGTTGGAGATACGCTCCAGTTCGGCCGTACGGGCGCCGAGCGCGTCCGCCAGGCTGCTGCCGGCGGTATCGACGATAGAGCTGACGCTGAGAACCTCGTTGCGAATACGGTCTTCCAGTCCGCCGAAGGTCACTTCGATGCGGCTTCCGGCGCTGTCGAGTGCCGTCGAGACACCGCCGACCGTCTGTTCGACGCGGGAGGTGAAGGCGTCTGTCGACTGGTTGATTTCGCGGGCTGCATCGCTGATCTGGGTGGCGATCGAGCCAATATTGTCGCGCAGACGGGTGTCCAGCATTTCGCTGGCCGTATCGATCGTGGAGCGCAGGACTTCCTGCTGGTTTTCGAGCGACATTTCGAGCATGCCGGCGCTGGTGGCAATCGTCGTGCCGATCGAGGTCGCCTGATCCATCATCAGGGTATCGATCTGGTCGCGGGCATCGGTCAGCGTGCCGGCGATCGTGGCGGCACGTTCGTCAAGCGTCGTGCGCAGGCGATCATGGCCGGAATCGAGTGCATCCGACATTTCGCGGCTTGCCTGGCCAAGCACATCCGCCATGCGCAGATGAGCGGAACCGACGGCATCGGTAAGCTGGTCTCCGCTGAGGGCCAGCGTATCGCCGATCTGGCGCGCAGCCGTATCGAGCGTTCCAGAAATCCGTTCATGGCCGGCATCGAGCGACGATGCAAACCGTTCGTGAGCGGTGTCCAGAGAAGACGTCATCTGCTCATGGGCGTTTCCAAGAGACGATGTAATCTGTTCACGTGCGGAGGTGAGCGAACTAGCTAGCTGCTCGTGGGATACGGCAAGCGACGTATCCATGCGCTGCAATCCATCGCTCATCGTCGCGTCGAAGCGCCCGGTGCCTTCGGACAAAGCCGTTTCAATCCGGCCTGCCGCGCCGCCGACAGTCTGTTCGAGACGATCGCCGCCACTCTGGAGAAGGCTGGCAAGCTCGGACGTACGGCTTTCCAGCGAGATGTCGAGATTGAGCTGGTTGTCGGCAAACGCCTCGCGGATGGCCTCGGCGCGCTTTGCAAACGCCTGTCCGAGGCGGGTATCCGCATCCGCAACACTGTTGACGACATTCGACGTGTGGTCGGTCAGCGCGGTCGTGAGACGATCCTCGTGCAGCGACAGCGAGGTCACGATTTCCATGGACTTGTCGTCGAGCATTTCCGACATGCGATCACGGCTGGAGGCGAGGGTGGTGTCGAGCGCAGCCGCCCGCTTGTCCATCTCGTCGGTCAGGCGCAGTTCGCTTTCAGACAAGGCGCGCGTGATCGCTTCGCTCTTCTGGTCGAGAATATTGGCAAGGCGATCCGGCGTTTCCGCCATCAGCGATTGCAATGCGCCAGCCTTTTCGTCGACAGCACCGGCGAAGCGCTCGTGGCTTTCCGTGACCGATTCGATGATGGCGGAGGTGCGGCTGGAAATGCTGTCTTCGAACCGCTTCTGGCTGTCGGCAAGGCTGGCGGAAATTTCCCCGCCACGCGCCGCCATGATCATGTCTATCTTGTTGTGCGCATCGCCGAAGGCGCCGCTGATCTCGCTGCTGCGTGCGGCGAGTGCGTCGGAAAACTCCTTCGAGCGGCTTTCCAGCATCGAATCAAGAACTTCCTGGCCCGTTCCAAGCGTCGTGGCGAGCGCCAGCTGCTGGTCGGTCAGCGCATTGCCGATCCGTTCGATGCTTGACGACAGGATGCCGTCGATCGCCTCGTGGCCGCCGGCTACGGTCTCGTTAATGCGAGCGAGGCTGTCCATCAGCTTGCTGTCCAGGCTACCAGCACGCTGGTCGAAGGCCGTGGTGAACTGCGACAGTCCCTCGTCGAACGACGTGCTGAGATGGCCGATCGTCGTATGGAGGCGTTCCTCGAAGAAGCCGGTGCGCAGGTCCAGATCCATGACCGCGTCATCTGCTGCGGACTGCAGGCTTTGACGGAAGGAGCTGCTCTTGTCGTCGAGTGAACGATTGAGGGCAGTGAGCACACCGTCGAGCGAACCGGTGATCGTCCTTTCGCTGTTCGTCAGCCCTTCGGTGATTTCCCTTGTGCGGGCGATCAGGGTTTCGTTCAGCTGGCGTGTGCGGTCGGCAAGTGCCGCGTTGAGCTTTTCGGTATTGGCGTCGAGGCTCGATGCGCGGGTTTCGAAATTGGACAGGATCGCGTCGCCCTTGTCTGACAAGGTCGAGCTGAGCATTTCCAGACGGATATCGAATTCGGTCGACAACGCGATGCCAGAGGTCGTCAGCGTGTCGATCAGATTTTCGGTCTTGGTTGCGAGCAATGAGGCCAGCGCTTCGCCGGCTGCATCCGACTTCTCCATCAGGGCTGCGGCCCGCGTATCGATCATCGAGGCGAAAGCTTCGCCGGATGTTGCGAGACGGATAGAGATTTCTTCGGTCGCGAGCGCCAGCTCTTCCTTGAGCTGATCGTGCGCACCGACCATCGAAGAGCGAATGCGTTCTGCGTGATTGACGATTGCTTCGCGTTCGGAACCCAGTTCCTGAACCAGGCCGCGAACGCGCATCTCGTTGTCGCTGTAGCTGCGTTCAAGCGCGTTGACTTCCGAATGGACGAGAACTTCCAGCTCGGCTGCGCGCGCGATCGTACGCTCGATGCCCTCGTTCATGGCCGAGACTTCGCGGCGTACGGCCTGGCCGACGCTCATGATCCGTTCAGATGCGATGGTTTCCGGCTCGGACAGGCGCAGGGCGACTTCTGCCATGGAGCGGGCAGCGTTCCTGAGATCCTGCGCACGGGCCATCATGATGGCGAAAGCGAAGAACAGGAGGATGGGGACGAGAATGCCGACGGCAAGCGCGACCAAGCCCGGGGCGGCGAGAACGCCGGCAACCGATGTGATTTCCCACAGTGCTCCGCCATAGATCAATTGACCGAGGCCGATACCAGCCACCGCCCAAAGAATGGAGATAATCAAAGCGTTGCGGATTGCGCCACGAACAGAGCCGCCGTCCAGTGCACGCATAATAGACGCCGTGTTCCTGCGTCCGGCATCGTTGGCGGGCTCAAAGGCAGGCTGGCGCGGCGACGTCTCATTCGAAGATTGGCGCGGTGCTTCCGCGGTCGCCTCGCGGCGGGGCGACGCTGATTGAGACGGGGCAGGGCGGGATCGCGGCTTGTCTGACACTCTGGCCTCCGAGGCGGGCTTATCGCGGGGCGGTTCATCGTTGAAGTCGATCTTTAGCGCATCTTCCAATGCCTGGAATGCCGTTTCATCGATGGATTCATTATTAGTGTTCTTCGCCATGCGGTTACGCCTCGTTACATACACGCCCGGCATCCCACTCGACTTGCTGCGGCCTGCAGATCGATGAGCGGGATACTCATGCCGGAGATCGCCAGCCCTAGAGCTTTGGATCACCTATTACAAATTCATTCGACGGCCGTTCTTTCAAATGGATGATAATGAAAGCTTACCGACCGTCCCACATTGGTCACTGTAAAGTTCCAGTGAGCCATTGAACCGTATTGTACTGGCACAATCAGCCTTTTCGCACAAATGAAACGCGCCATCATGATACCGGCACCGCCGTCTTGTTAACAGGATTTAAACCATGCCTCAGGGTAAAACCCCTGCAATCACGGCACTTTAATGCAAATTAACCATTCGCGAAGATTTGCGCCGCGTTTGTGCCGAAATTTAACGGGATAGCCATGGCTCAGACGGACAATCCGAAGTTGAGATCATTATAAAGCAAGGAACCCAGCAGATGGCAACGGCCGCGCGTATCGCTTTTGAATCTCCCGACAATCACAAGACGGCATGCCCGTCGAAGGATCGTCCGGTCGACCTCGTCCATCTGGCAAAACAGACGATGGGCGACAAGGCGCTGGAGGCCGAAATCCTGCAGATGTTCGCGCGGCAGGCACGCGCGCTCGTACAGGAAATCGCTATTGCCGATGTTGCAACGGTGACCGCGCTTGCACACCGGCTCAAAGGGTCAGCAAATGCCGTCGGCGCCTTCAATGTAGCGGCTGCGGCCGCACGTCTGGAAGCAGAGCCCGGTGAGGCGGCGGCGTTGGCCTCGCTTTACGCGGCGGTCATAGAGGCTGAAAACTTCATCACCGGCCTCTGCCGCTGACACCTGCCTTACATCGCATGGACGCCGGCAGCAAAGCCGGCGTCGTCCGTGCGATTGACTGAACCGGCAGTTTGGTGGCAGAGACGGGGTTTACCCAAGGCTTCCAAAGGGCAATGCCCGCAAATCCCGGATCTTCCAAAAATGACGAAACTGATCATCGTAGCCTTCGACGGCACACGCTTCGAGATCGACGCGGACAACGGTTCGACGGTGATGGAGAATGCTGTACGCAATTCTGTTCCCGGTATCGATGCGGAATGCGGCGGCGCCTGCGCCTGCGCTACCTGTCATGTCTATGTCGACGAGGAATGGACGGAAAAGGTTGGCGCGCCGGCTCCGATGGAAGAAGACATGCTGGACTTTGCCTTCGATGTCCGTCCGACTTCACGTCTTTCCTGTCAGATCAAAATGAAGGCTGATTTCGATGGTCTCATCATTAATATTCCCGAGCGTCAGGCCTGATAAGAATAGAGTTTCCGGAAAAAAATAGCCTCGCTCTACAGAGTCGAGCGAGGCGAGGTGGGCGCAAGGCCGGCAGGCGAGGGAGGTGACGCCTGCGGCTCGGTTACGCGCCGGGGGAACACGGAAAACTGAAACGCCACAAAATGGACGCTGACCGACGAGCTTGCTCTCGGATTGAATTGAAGTGGGCATGCTTCATGCAGCGAATGATGTCGGATGGTTGTCCGATACATATATAGGTAATTGCTGCCTAATATACAGGAATGGCTTTCATCAGGCCACCGCAATAAATTACCCCTTATTCAACCGTATCTGCGCAAGCCTGGCGCAAGGCCGGGTAACGGCTCGTCAATGATCGTATCTATCACTGACGCTGGTCGATGCGATATTGCAGAAGCCTCGTCATGCGAGCGTCGAAATTTTTGGCTTCGACGCGATCGAAAAGGGCTTGCTGCTTATCGTGTTCGGCAAGTACGCGCCGCGTGGTTTCCGTCACGAGAGCCTCTACACCGTCGCAGGTGTTGCGGGCAGGCAGGGCAAGCAGTTCCTTCTCCAGCATGCGGGCGTAATTTCGAGCGATTTCTGCGTGCCGTTCCTCGTGCCGCTTGATATCTGACGACAGGGTCGCCCAGATGAAGCGCAGATCTTTCTCGGCCTTACCGCCATTATTCCATCGCGGTAGGATGATATGGGTGCGAAGCGTGACCTTGGCGCCGCCGACCGAGCAGCGACCGCCGCGCTCCACATAGGTAACCTCTCCGCCAAACTTGATCTCGGTGGCTCCTGGATGCCTGTGTCCGCTGGTTTTGGTGACGGGGCCGTGGCGCTCCAGCTCCTTGTCGAGTTCTTCTGCCGTGCGTCCGCCGATGCGGAAATAGGAGTATGATTTTGAGATGACAGGCTCAGCCTGTACCGGGGCCGAGATCAGGCAGAGTAGAAAGGCTGCACCGAAGGCTCGGTGGACTCTGCGCATCAAAAACATTCTCTGGCCTGGTACGTTGAAGTTGAAACGAGCTTGGGGCATAGCCAACGCAAGTGCAACACGAAGGCATGAAATTTTGCGTTACTTTCAAAAAGATGGATCACCTGTGACATCGTCGCGCAACAACGCCTGGCGTCTTGCCCATGGACGCAGCCTGACGCTCGGTGAGGCCGGTCACGTCATGGCAATCGTCAACGTGACGCCTGACAGCTTTTCCGATGGCGGTTGTTACATTGATGTCGAAAGCGCTGTGAGGCATGGGCTTTCCTGCGTCTGCGACGGCGCGTCCATCCTCGATGTCGGTGGGGAATCTACGCGGCCAGGCGCCGCAATGGTGACAGCTGCGGAGGAGCAGGATCGCATTCTGCCGGTTATCGAAAGGCTGGCGCAGGAAACGGATGCGTTGATTTCCGTAGATACGTACCGCGCCGAGACAGCCAGGCTCGCCATTTCTGCCGGCGCCCATATCGTCAACGATGTTTACGGTTTGCGGCACGATCGCGAGATGGCCGATGTCGTTTCCGAGAGCGGAGCCGGACTCTGCATCATGTATACCGCACGCGGGCGTGACGACCTTCTTGAAGACATTATCGAAGACGAGGTGATGTTTTTTGGCCAATCGCTGGATAGGGCGAAAGTTGCCGGTATTGCGGACGATGCAATCGTGCTCGATCCCGGGTTCGGTTTCGTCCAGAGGCGCGAACAGGACAATGAGTTGATGGCGCGCTGCCGTGAGCTTCACACGCTCGGTTTTCCATTGCTCGTCGGGACATCGAGAAAACGTTTTGTCGGCGCGATTACCTCGCGTGATGTGGCGACGGAGCGGGATTTCGCCACGGCTGCCACGACTGCAATGCTGCGGCTGGCCGGTGCGTCGATCTTCAGGGTTCACAATGTGGCGGCAAATCTGGATGCGTTGCGCATGGCTGACGCAATTCTGGAGGCGCGACGGTCAACTCGACAGGCAGGAGACGCACACTGATGACGATCTTTCAGGTCACGCTCAAGAACTGCGCCTTCTACGCGCATCACGGGGTTTTCGAGCAGGAAAAGGCGCTTGGTCAGCGCTTTTTCGTCGACGTCGTCATGGATGTCGAGGCAGGCGATGCCCTCGGGTCCGATGATATCGAGCAGACCGTTCACTATGGGCTGGTCTATGAGTTGGTCGAAAAGATCATGACCGGTAGCCGTCGTAACCTGATCGAAACACTTGCCAATGACGTGGCTCTCGGTCTCACCGCATGGTCGCCGATGATCCGCCGGGTCGAGGTGGCGATCAGGAAGCCAAGTGCACCGATCGCCGGCATTCTGGATTATGTGGAGGTGCGTGTTGAGCATCGGAATTGATCGTCCCTGGGAAACCGCAGCGCTCGGACTGGGCGGCAATATCGGCGATCCGGCCGCGGCCATGGCGCATGCTTTGCAGGCAATCGATGCGCGAAAAGACTGTCGGGTTCTGGCTGTCTCGCGGCTCTATCTTACCCCGCCATGGGGCAATACGAACCAAGCCGATTTCTTAAATTGCTGCGCGCTGATCGACACCGAGCTCGAGCCGGAGGAACTGCTTGATCTCTGTCTTGCGCTTGAGCGAGAAAGCAAGCGGGTGAGGGCGGAGCGTTGGGGGCCAAGAACGCTGGACATCGATATATTGACCTATGGTGACCGCGTTGAGAAAACGCCGGCGCTGGAATTACCGCATCCGCGGATGACCGAGCGCGCTTTTGTGATGTTGCCGCTGGCAGATCTCGCGCCGCATATGATCATCAACGGACGCAAGGCGGAAAGCTGGGCGGGGAGCCTGAATTCGACCGGGATCAGGATAGCAAAACCTGACGGTCTGTGGTGGCGGCAGATTTCCACGGTTGAATAAACGGTTTTGCCTGAAAACGAAAATCCGTTTTCAGGCAATGATATGCTTTATAAAATTAATGCAGAAGATTAGCTTGAATGCCTGCGGTGCGGTATTGATTATTCCTTGATCGCGCCTACGGCGATCGAATCGACGTCACGATCAAGCGACAGGCCGATCACGGGCACCATCTGGTCTTCTACCTTCACCGAAATGGTGATGTTCATCTTGTTGTCACCACGCAGGCTGGCAACCATTGCGCCGTTGAGCTTAGCGCGGTTGATACCCATCACGACCTTGTCGCCGTTGACCGAGCCGGAAACGATATCCAGGCCTTTGCCTTCAGCGCCATCAAGGAACTTGCCTGTATAACCACGTCCGTTCTGGGTGATGATCGCGGTCATTGGCTGCTGGAAGACACCGACCCGGCAGGTGCCGTCGAGCTTGATTCCCGTGTCGCCTTCGGGAGATGGCGATCCGGTCAGGCTGCAGTTGAACTTGGTGCCCTTGTACTTGCCGGCAACGATCTCGCCCGGTCCCTTCCATGCGCCTGCAACGGACTGGAAGAAGACCTGATCCCTGGAGGCTGCTTCTGCCTGCGGGGCAAATGCCGGGACCGCGGTGACCAAAGTCAAAGCGGCAAGCCCGCCGAAAAGCGAAAAGAAGCGCGAATACATGAGGCTTTCCCCTTGGGACGTTCCGCAGTCAGCGGCAATGTTTAGTGGGGCCGAAATTAAGCGAGAATGGTTAATGCTTCGTATCTTTTGGCGTCCCTGGGATGTTCCGGAAGGGGTTAATCCTTCTCGTCTGTGCGGCCGGCAGCGACGATATCGGACATGAAATCGCCGATCCCCGGACGGGGCAGAGCGCGGAATGGCAGCGGTCGGCACAGGTCCATGGCGGCGATCCCGATACGGGCCGTCAGAAGCCCGTTGATGACGCCTTCACCGAGCCGCCGCGACAATCGCGAGGCAAGTCCGTGACCGAGAACCTGCTGGGCCAGACCATCGCCGACGGCGATGGAGCCTGTGACCGCCAGATGCGCTATGACATCACGGATCAGCCGCAAAAGCCCCAGTTTTCCGGGCCTTGCCCCGTAAAGTTCGGCCATTGCCCGCACAAGGCGGGTGACCTCGAACAGCACATAGGCAAGATCCACGATGGCGCGCGGGCTGATGGCTGTGACGACCGCCACCCGCTTTGATGAATTTAGAATAAGACCGCGAGCCTTGCGATCGAGTGGCGTCAGCAATTCACGCTCGGCCAGATCGAGAAGATGCGGTCCGTCGATAATGTCGTCCTTGGTGCCTTCGATAACACTACGTCCCTTGGCAGTCTCCGCCCGGTGGCTGAGGAGAGATGTCAGCCGTTCCACCACCTTGCGCGCAGGATGGGCCTGCACCGCCGCCGCCGCCTCGTACGCTTCGGTCTTCAGGCTCTGCACGGCGGCGAGCCGGGCGATTCCCATGATCTCGCGCCCGACAACGACCAGCAATCCAAAAAGCGCCAGCGCCAGCGCTGTGATCGCAGCATAACCGAGCCAATCTGCGCGCGCGAAAAGATCGCGAACGACCTGGTCTGCCCAGAGCCCGAAGGCGAGCGACAGGAATGTGCCAAGCGCAGCCGTTGCCAATCCGACAAACGAGAAACCTCTGCGCGGGCGCGGTTCCGCAACCGGAAGGCTCGCTGCATCGAGATCGGCACCGGAAAACGGATCGTCTTCGTCCGGCACCACGGTAACGGGCTGGTCGAAACTTTTGGGGCGGCGCACGGGGGAAGGCGTTTCGGCCTCCCGCGCAGTATCATCCTCTACCTGAAATGCAGCCGGACGGCGTCGGGACGGATCGTTGGTGTAGGGCGGTCTCATGCGAGGCGGTCTCCGAGCAGGAACTGCAGGGCACGGTCGAGCCGGATATGCGGCACTGCGAGATTGAGGCTGCCCGGACGCCCCTCCAGCGCTGGGGGCCGGAAGCGGACGAAGTTGATGTCCGGCAGATCAGGGCTGTCGCTATCAAGCGTGTTAAACATATGCGTCGGATCTGCCGGCAGGTCGCCGGGAAAGATCGCCGTCGTCTTCGTGCCGTCGAATCGCTCACCATTGATCGTTTCGCCCGCCATCGGCGTGCCGACGATCACCGGAAGCATATGATTGCCTTCCTTGACGCTGGCTTCGCGTGTGGCACGCACCGAGGCAATCGCCATGACTTCAAAACCGGCACCCGACAGACCTATGCGCTGAATGGCACGGTCCACCAGGCGACCGGTCAGCCGCTCAAGCCGGTCATGGCTCTCGTGGTGGAGATGGTCTGCCTTGGTGGCGGCGATCAGAACTTTGTCGATCCGGCGCGTGACGAAGGATGAAAAGAAGCTGTTATGTCCCGGCCGGAAACAGCCGAGAACATCGCCGAGCGCCCGTTCGAGATCCTCCAGCGCTTCCGGACCGCGATTGATCGCCTGAAGCGCATCGACGAGCACGATCTGCCTGTCGAGGCGGGCGAAGTGATGCCGGAAGAAAGGTTTCACGACCACGGTCTTGTAGGCCTCGAAACGGCGCTCCATCATCGCCCGTAGTGAGCCCTTTATCGCAGGTGTCTCGGCTATGCCGGGCAAAGGCGCGAATGTCAGCGCCGGCGAGCCTTCGAGATCTCCAGGCATCAGGAAACGCCCCGGAGGCAGCGTCGACAAGGACCTCTCGTCGGACTTGCAGGCTTTGAGATAGGCAGAAAACACCTCGAAAAGACGTCGGGCCTTCATTTCGTCGGCTGGCGCGTCCATATCGATCGTGGTTGCAAGCTGCATCCAGTCCTGGGCGAGTTCCTTGCGGATGCCCGTCTGCGCCAGCTCCGCAGTGGTATTGCTGAACTGGCGATAATCCTGCGCAAGAAGCGGCAGATCGAGCAGCCACTCGCCCGGATAATCGACGATATCGAGGGAAAGCCTGCCGGGAGAAAAGAGGCGGTTCCAGCCGCTGGCGCTCTGATAGTCGATTGTCAGCCGCAATTCGGAAATGGCGCGCGTCGAATCGGGCCATATCCGGTCTCGAACGAGCGCCTGTATGTGATCTTCGTATTGAAATCGCGGAATGGCGTCATCCGGCTGCTCTTCGAGCCGGATACCCGAAACCCGGCCGGAGCGAACCGCTTCGAACAATGGCAAACGACCACCATTCAGCAAATTCTGCACGATCGACGAAATCAGCACCGTCTTGCCCGCGCGGGAAAGTCCGGTCACGCCGAGCCGTATCGTCGGGTTGACGAGCCCCGACGCGCGGTCGGCGATGTTGTCGAGGGCAATGCGAGCGTCGTCGGTAAAACTGGTCAGCGAAGGCGCCAAGGCGGGATCCCGAAAAAGTGTTTTCCCCTATATAGGCGTGGGATGCCGCCCCGCAATGTCGACCTGCTCAGATGCTGAGCAGGTTGGTCAGCGTCCAGCCGCCGGAATCTCCCTGCGCGCTATAGTCGAGCACGGCAAGTCCCGCCGTCGGATATCCTCCCGGCATGGCGGCCCGCCGCTCTGCCTTGCCTATCAGTCCTTCCAGCAACAGGTCTATGCTCGGGTTGTGCCCGATCAGCATGACGGATCGGGCGGGGCGCTGCGCGGCAATGATCGCCGCATAAAGATCGGGCGTGCCGTTATAGAGTTCGTCGACGAACGTGATCTCCAGCGTTTCGCGAACCGCCCTGCGCACGATTTCCGCAGTCTGCCGGCAGCGTTCGGCCGTCGAGCTGATAAGACAATCCGGCACGTATCCAAGGTCTGCCGCGCGATCGGCCACCATCTCAGCCTGCGCATAACCGCGGTCGTCGAGCACACGGTCGAAATCCCGTCCACCCGGCGCTGCCGAGGCCGCCTGCGCATGGCGCATCAGATAAATACGGAATGGTTCAGGTTCGATCATCTTCGGCTCGCCAAAATGAAACGCTGAGTAAAAGGCGTAGCGTTGCTTTGGTCGATTGGTCAACCGGATCATGTGCTGACGGTTGAGGTGTTTGGAAGCCGGCTACCCATGCGATTATGGGAAAAGCATAAAAATTAGTCACTTAGCCGAATTTTGTGACAAATTTAAAACTGCTGCAAATCTGGGCGGAAGGCTTGAATGAGGACTGCTTAATGGAGTATAGGGGCCTCATGAGATGTTCTTCAGGAGAATCGCGTTGAGTGAGAAGATCGATCTTAGTAACTATGTGCTCTCGGAAAACGAAGAGTTCATGAATGCAAATCAGAAGGCATACTTCAGGGCCAAACTGATAGCATGGAAGAATGACATCCTCAGGGAGGCGCGGGAGACACTCGGGCACCTAGCTGAGGAAAGTGCAAACCATCCGGACCTCGCAGATCGCGCTTCATCGGAAACGGACCGTGCAATCGAATTGCGCGCTCGTGACCGGCAGCGCAAGCTTATATCCAAAATCGATGCCGCCATGCAGCGTATCGATGATGGGACTTATGGCTATTGCGAAGAAACCGGCGAACCGATCGGCCTGAAGCGATTGGACGCCCGTCCCATCGCAACACTTTCAATCGAGGCGCAGGAACGTCACGAGCGACGTGAAAAGGTCTATCGCGACGAATAATATTCGTCGGGTCAGGATAGAAAACAAAAAAGGCACGTTTTGACGTGCCTTTTTTGTTAGCATCTCACGGTTTGTGAGCTGCATTACTTGTCGCGGCTGGCGGACATTTCACCGAATATGCGAGCAACCTCGCTTTGCAGCGCCGGCTCGTCCCGCTTCGCATTACCGGGCGCAGCGACGACCGGTATGGCGATAGCCGAACCTGCTGGCTGCGACGGGCGATTTGTCCGATTGGCGAGGGATGGTTGGCGCGCAGCCATGTTCTGCGCCATTTCCTCTTCAAGAATTTTCTCGAAATCGCTTCCGAGACCTGTGGGCTTCGCAACAGCAGCCGGGGTCGGCTGAGATGTCGTCTGTACTGCAGGTGCCGAAGCGGTTGCTGGCGGATCGCGATCGACAAAAACGCGCTCGCGCTGACTGTCAAGAAAACGGGCGGCATCGTCGAGCGACGGCTGCGCGGACGCCTGTGCTTCCATGCGCGGCTGAGAAGGCAAATGGTCAATGCGAGCCGGATTTGCGGATGGAGTTACCGCAACGGGCTCCCGGCGCGGCGCCGGAATGGTATTTGCCGCTACAGTGGCGGCAGGTTGCGGCGGTGACACTGCGCCTCGGTCTTCTCGCGAGGGAATGTTGGTGTCACGCTCGTTGATCATTTCCACCCGTTGGGCGGAGGCCGGCACCGGTCGTCTTGCAGGCTCGGCTGCGGTTGGTCTTGCAGTGGCGGACGTAGGAATGGCTGACTGTGGAGCAGGAGGCACTTCCTGTTCCGAAGGTTCTGCGCTTCGGTTTGAACTGACAATCCGGCTTTCGATAACCACATCGGTCGGTCCACCGATCATGATCAGATGTTCGACATCGTCACGCCTGACAAGAACCAGCCGGCGTCGCGCATCGACGGCGGCCGCGTCGAGCACCTGCAATCGCGGTTGACGGTTGCGCCCGCCACGCACGAAAGGCGATGGCCCGCGGCGTCCGCGCACTATCCACAGAATTCCGACGAGGCAGATAAGGGCCAAACCTACGCCAATGACCGCCACGAGGAGGTTGCGACCGTATTCGCCCCACAGTTCTGCGACCATTTATGTAACTCCTTATGCGATCTATGCTTCTGACACAGACGATTTTTTGCCCCGCGAGGCAAGTGTCGGGTCTGCCCGTCAACGCTAAAATGTGTCTCATTCGCATCTCACATAGGGCAGGGTGCTGCGCTGTCCCGCCTTTTGTGGCTTTCAGGAGCTTTTTGCTTCATCTTCAAATTGCTAAGAGAGAATCGCAAGCGCCACGGGGTGCATTTGTGACGCCGGTGCATGCATCGGAGCAAGAGGTATCGATGACCAGTTCGCCGAAAGCCGGCAACGATGAAGCGCCATTGGTTGATCGCGGCAGCCGCGGTGGTACGGCTGTCAGGATCGTGCTTCTGGCGATGGTGCTTCTGGGGGTCGCCATCGCGTTTATCGTCTTTCAGCGGGCACTGGATAACGAGGTCGTTCTCGGCATTCTCGGCATCCTGGCGATGGTGGGAATCTTCTTCATCGTTTCGTCATTGATCGGCCTTGTCGAGGTCATGCCGCAGTCGCGCTCCGATGAATTGGCTCGCAGCTTTCTAGCCAGTCATCCCGATGGGATTGTCGTGACCGATGCCAAGGGGCGAATTGTTTATGCCAACGCCGCCTATGGGCGGATGACGGGTGCCTCTGGCAGCCACAACGTCCAGTCGCTGGAAACGCTGCTGTCGAAAACGCGCGAATCGACCGAGGCTCTTTACCGCCTGACGGCAGCCCTTCGCGAAGGGCGGGAGGGACACGAGGAATTTCGCTTGTTGCAGCCGCTTGGCCGGCTGACTGGCAACAGTTCGGATGCGCACTGGTATCGCCTCAAGGCCCGTCTGCTCGGCACGGGCCGCCGTAATGCGCTCGACATATGGGAAATTACCGACATCACCTCGGAGCGGGATGACCAGGAGCGCTTCTTCCGCGAATTGCAGAATGCGATCGACTATCTCGATCACGCGCCTGTGGGGTTCTTCTCTGCCGGCAGAAAGGGAGAGATCTTCTATCTGAACGCGACGCTTGCCGAGTGGCTTGGGCTGGACCTGACCAAGTTCACGCCGCAGTCCATGAGGATTTCGGATCTGGTTGCAGGTGAGGGCATGGCTCTCATCCAATCCGTGCAGGCTGCGCCCGGGCTGAAGCGCACGGAAACACTGGAACTCGACCTTCGCCGCGCGAACGGTCAGAGCCTTCCGGCGAAACTGGTTCACAATGTCAGCGCCATGCGCGATGGAGCGCCGGGGGAAAGCCGCACTGTCGTTCTGATGCGGGCGAAAGGCACGGAAACCGACCAATCCGCCTCCGCCATGAGATTTACCCGGTTTTTCAACAATACGCCTATGGCGATCGCCTCGGTGGACGGGAATGGCAAGATACTGCGCATCAATGCGCCGTTCCTCAGGCTTTTCGCCGGCGTCGTGTCTCGCGACGACGTTGATGCCGGTGGCGCAGAACTGGAGCGCATCGTCCACGAGAGCGCCCGGGAAACATTGATGGAGGCACTTGCCGCTGCCAAGGACAGGCAGGGTGATATTTTGCCGCTCGAATCGCGGCATCCGGCGGACGAAAACCGTTATGTGCGCTTTTACGTCAATGCGGTGATCGACGAAAGCGACGAGGCGCCTGAGGAAGTGGCGATCGTCTACGCTGTCGAGACCACCGAGCAGAAGGCGCTCGAAACGCAGATGGCGCAGACGCAGAAGCTGAATGCAGTCGGTACGCTGGCGGGCGGTATCGCGCACGATTTCAACAACGTGCTGACGGCGATCCTGCTGTCTTCCGACCACCTTCTGCTGCAGGCACGCCCTTCGGACGCAAGCTTCGCCGACCTGATGGAAATCAAGCGCAACGCCAACAGGGCGGCCGTGCTGGTGCGCCAGCTGCTGGCCTTCTCGCGCAAGCAGACGATGCGCCCAGCTGTGCTCAACCTGACAGATGTGGTAGGCGACCTGCGCATGCTGGTCGATCGCCTGATTTCCGGCACCAATGTCAAGCTGGAGGTCGACTACGGTCGAGATCTCTGGCCGGTGCGCACGGACCTCTCGCAGTTCGAGCAGGTTCTGATCAATCTCTGCGTCAATGCGCGCGATGCGATGCCCAGCGGCGGCACCATCCTGATCAAAACCCGCAACGTGACGGCCAGCGATGCCGCAAGCTTCCAGCAGGCTGATCTGCCGTCCGAAGATTTCGTCATGATCGAGGTCTCCGACAGCGGTACGGGTATTGCGCCGGAAATCATGGACAAGATCTTCGAACCGTTCTTCACCACCAAGGAAGTGGGCAAGGGAACGGGCCTCGGCCTCGCGATGGTCTATGGCATCGTCAAGCAATCTGGCGGCTATATCTATCCGGAATCGGAGATGGGCAAGGGAACGAGCTTCCGTATGTTCCTGCCACGCCATATCCCTGAAGTTCAGCAGATCTCTCATGCGCCGGCCACTATCGCAGGGGTAACTGATAACACGGTGAAGGCTGAGACGGCCGTCGCCACCGCCGAGCATTTGGATTTGACGGGAAAATCTGCTG
The DNA here is from genome assembly GCF_014201355.1 of Aliirhizobium wenxiniae. Lineage (GTDB taxonomy): Bacteria > Pseudomonadota > Alphaproteobacteria > Rhizobiales > Rhizobiaceae > Neorhizobium > Neorhizobium wenxiniae. Next base: position 372,701 of record NZ_JACHEG010000001.1, on the reverse strand, counting down.
TCGTTCTTCTTGTAGAAGATGAGGAAGCAGTCCGTCGCGGTGGCAAGCGCATGCTGGAGACACGTGGCTACACTGTCCATGAGGCCGGTTCAGGCACGGAAGCGCTCGAAATCATGGAAGAGCTTGAAGGTAAGGTGGATATCGTGGTGTCCGACGTCGTCATGCCCGAGATGGACGGCCCGACGTTGCTCGGCGAGTTGCGCAAGTCCTATCCCGACCTGAAGTTCATCTTCGTGTCGGGATATGCGGAAGACGCCTTTGCCCGCAACCTGCCGGCGGATGCGAAATTCGGCTTCCTGCCGAAGCCGTTTTCGCTCAAGCAACTGGCTGTTGCAGTGCGCGAGATGCTTGATTCTGAATAGTGCCCAACGGCCTTTCCGAGAGCGAATCGCCCCTTGGCATCCAGTCGCCGAAGCTTTTGATTCCAATCGATCTTTCCACAGCTGGAAGATGCCGTGAACATTAATGGAACAAAGGTGAAATAATGTTTTTGTTGCAGGCGCTTGGGCGGGGCTTGCAAAATGAGAACAAAATGAGTACAAATATCCCATCGGCTGCTTCATTGCTTGCGCGGCGGCAATAACCTAAAGGTGGGATCTCATGGCACAGAACACATTGCGGCTCGTAGAGGAAAAAGGCGTGGACAAGAGTAAGGCGCTCGAAGCAGCACTCTCGCAGATTGAACGATCCTTCGGCAAAGGCTCGATCATGAAGCTCGGTTCGAACGAAAATATCGTCGAGATCGAGACGGTTTCGACCGGCTCTCTCAGTCTCGATATTGCGCTCGGCATTGGCGGTCTCCCCAAGGGCCGTATCATCGAAATTTACGGCCCGGAAAGTTCGGGTAAGACGACACTCGCGCTGCAGACGATTGCGGAAGCCCAGAAGAAGGGCGGCATCTGTGCGTTCGTCGACGCCGAACACGCGCTCGATCCTGTCTATGCCCGCAAGCTTGGCGTCGATCTGCAGAACCTCCTGATCTCGCAGCCGGACACCGGTGAGCAGGCGCTCGAAATCACCGATACGCTGGTACGCTCCGGCGCGGTCGATGTTCTGGTCGTCGACTCGGTCGCAGCTTTGACCCCGCGCGCCGAAATCGAAGGCGAGATGGGCGACAGCCTGCCGGGTCTTCAGGCCCGCCTGATGAGCCAGGCGCTGCGCAAGCTGACCGCATCGATCTCAAAGTCGAACTGCATGGTCATCTTCATCAACCAGATCCGCATGAAGATCGGCGTGATGTTCGGTTCACCGGAAACGACGACCGGCGGTAACGCGCTGAAATTCTACGCCTCGGTTCGCCTCGACATCCGCCGTATCGGCCAGGTCAAGGAACGTGAAGAGGTCGTGGGCAACCAGACCCGCGTCAAGGTCGTCAAGAACAAGATGGCGCCTCCCTTCAAGCAGGTCGAATTCGACATCATGTATGGCGAAGGCGTGTCGAAGACCGGCGAACTCGTCGATCTCGGCGTCAAGGCCGGTATTGTCGAAAAGTCGGGCGCCTGGTTCTCCTATAACAGCCAGCGCCTCGGTCAGGGCCGTGAAAACGCCAAGACATTCCTGCGCGACAATCCGGAACTCGCTCGCGAGATCGAAATGTCGTTGCGTCAGAATGCCGGCCTGATTGCTGATCGTTTCCTGCAGAACGGCGGCCCGGATGCCAATGACGGCGATGGATCCGCAGACGACTGACTTGACCGGGTGAGGGGCGTTGCGCCGCAGTCGGCCCCCCTTTCTGTTTCCCTGATGTCACTTTTTACCGGCCGCCATCGCAAGATGTGCGGCCGGTTTTCTGTTCGGCTGGACAGTCGCTTATGTGGACGATACAAGCCTTTTGACTTCAAATACTGGTACCGCATCGGCGGTTGAAAAGGGCGTAGCATGAGCGGCGTGAATGACATCCGGTCGACCTTCCTCGACTACTTTAAGAAGAACGGCCACGAGGTTGTGGATTCGAGCCCGCTCGTTCCACGCAACGACCCGACGCTTATGTTCACCAATGCCGGCATGGTGCAGTTCAAGAACGTCTTCACCGGTCTTGAAAAGCGTCCTTATTCCACGGCCACGACTTCGCAGAAGTGCGTGCGTGCCGGCGGCAAGCATAACGACCTTGACAATGTTGGTTATACCGCCCGCCATCTCACCTTTTTTGAGATGCTCGGCAACTTCTCCTTCGGCGATTATTTCAAGGAGAATGCGATCGAGCTTGCCTGGAAGCTCGTTACCGAAGGTTTCGACCTGCCGAAGGACCGGCTGCTGGTAACCGTCTATTCCGAGGACGAGGAAGCTGCGACCCTGTGGAAGAAGATCGCCGGTTTCTCCGACGACAAGATCATCCGCATCCCGACCTCCGACAATTTCTGGCAGATGGGCGATACCGGCCCCTGCGGCCCCTGCTCGGAAATCTTCATCGACCAGGGCGAGAATGTCTGGGGCGGCCCTCCCGGTTCGCCGGAAGAGGATGGCGATCGGTTCCTCGAATTCTGGAACCTCGTTTTCATGCAGTTCGAGCAGACGGCACCGGGCGAGCGTTCGCTTCTGCCGCGCCCGTCGATCGATACCGGCATGGGCCTCGAGCGTATGGCCTGCGTGTTGCAGGGCAAGCAGAGCGTTTTCGACACCGACCTGTTCCGCACCCTGATCGGCACGATCGAGGACGTCATGGGCGTCAAGGCGGAAGGTAGCGCCAGCCACCGCGTCATCGCCGACCATCTACGTTCATCCGCCTTCCTGATTGCCGATGGCGTCCTGCCGTCGAATGAAGGTCGCGGTTACGTCCTTCGCCGCATCATGCGTCGTGCCATGCGTCACGCCCAGCTTCTGGGTGCAAAAGAGCCGGTTATGTACAAGCTCTTGCCGACGCTCATCCAGGAAATGGGCCGCGCCTATCCGGAGCTGGTCCGTGCCGAGGCCCTCACCTCCGAAACGCTGAAGCTGGAAGAAACCCGCTTCCGCAAGACGCTGGAGCGTGGCCTTTCTCTGCTCTCCGACGCAACGACGGATCTCGACAAGGGCGACATGCTGGATGGCGAAACCGCCTTCAAGCTTTACGACACCTACGGTTTCCCGCTCGATCTGACGCAGGACGCATTGCGCGCCCGCGAAATCGGCGTCGATATTGCCGGCTTCACCGATGCGATGGAACGCCAGAAGGCGGAAGCTCGCTCGCACTGGGCAGGTTCCGGCGACAAGGCAACCGAGACGATCTGGTTCGAGCTGAAGGAAAAGCACGGCGCAACCGAATTCCTCGGTTACGACACGGAAAAGGCCGAAGGCGTCGTCCAGGCGATCGTCAAGGACGGCAAGGCCGTCGATAGCGCTGCTGCCGGCGAGGAAGTCCAGATCGTCGTCAGCCAGACGCCGTTCTACGGCGAATCCGGCGGCCAGATGGGCGATACCGGCATCATCTCGACGGATAATGGCAAGGTTGCCGTTTCCGATACCCAGAAGAAGGGCGAGGGCCTGTTCGTTCATGTTGCCAAGGTTTCCGAAGGCAAGCTGAAGGTCGGCGACGCCGTCATCCTGACGGTCGATCACGCGCGTCGTTCGCGCCTGCGTTCCAACCACTCGGCAACTCATCTGCTGCATGAGGCGCTGCGCGAAGTGCTCGGCACCCATGTCGCTCAGAAGGGCTCGCTGGTCGCGCCGGAGCGTCTGCGTTTCGACGTATCGCATCCGAAGCCCATGTCGGCCGAAGAACTGCGCCGCGTCGAAGAAATGGCGAACGCCATCATCATCCAGAACGCCAAGGTCACCACGCGCCTGATGAGCGTCGATGACGCGATTGCCGAAGGTGCGATGGCGCTGTTCGGCGAAAAATACGGCGATGAAGTTCGCGTCGTCTCCATGGGAACGACAATCGACGGCCCCAAGGCCGGCAAGCCTTATTCGATCGAGCTTTGCGGCGGCACGCATGTCAATGCGACCGGCGATATCGGCCTGGTCCGTGTCCTGTCGGAAAGCGCCGTCGGCGCCGGCGTTCGCCGTGTCGAAGCCGTGACAGGTGAAGCGGCCCGCGCCTATCTGTCGGAACAGGACGATCGGGTGAAGACGCTGGCGGGCACGCTGAAGGTTCAGCCTTCGGACGTCGTGTCTCGCGTCGAGGCTCTGCTCGACGAGCGCCGCAAGCTCGAAAAGGAACTGGCCGATGCCAAGCGTCGTCTCGCCATGGGCGGCGGTGAAAGCGGCACAGGCTCGGATGCCCGCGAAATCGCCGGCACCAAGTTCATGGGCCGTGTGCTGGCCGGTATCGATGCCAAGGATCTGAAGGGTCTCGCCGACGAAGGCAAGGCATCGCTCGGGTCCGGCGTCGTCACGCTGATCGGCGTCTCTGAAGACGGCAAGGCAAGTGCCGTTGTCGCCGTGACCGAAGATCTCGTCGGCCGGTTCAGCGCCGTTGATCTGGTCCGCATCGCCTCGGCCGCCCTCGGCGGCAAGGGCGGCGGTGGTCGCCCGGACATGGCCCAGGCCGGTGGTCCGGATGGCACCAAGGCTGACGAGGCGATCGAGGCGGTTGCGGCCGCACTTGGCGCCTGATTGAAGGAAACGACCGGGCGGCTTTGGGCCGCCCGTCTTGCATGAGGTCTGCCATGGGATTGAACGCTGTCATCGAAGACGAGATGGACGAGGCCATAACAGGTCTTGCGCCTGCATTGTTTCGCGACGCGCCGAACTCGGTTTCGTTCAACAAGCTGCGCAAGCGCTTGCTGCGGCAGGTTCGCCAGGCATTCGAAGATTTCGGCATGCTGAAGGATCAGCAGCGCTGGCTTGTCGGCCTCTCAGGCGGCAAGGACAGTTATGCGCTGCTGGCCGTTCTTCTAGATCTCCAGTGGCGCGGCCTTCTGCCGGTCGAACTCATCGCCTGCAATCTCGATCAGGGCCAGCCGAACTTCCCCAAGCATATTCTGCCCGACTATCTGACATTGATCGGCGTGAAACATCGCATCGAATATCGAGATACCTATTCGATTGTGAAGGAAAAGGTGCCTTCGGGCGCCACCTATTGCTCGCTCTGTTCCAGGCTGCGCCGCGGCAATCTTTATCGCGTCGCGCGCGAGGAGGGATGCCAGGCGCTGGTTCTTGGTCATCACCGCGAGGATATTCTTGAAACCTTTTTCATGAACTTCTTTCACGGCGGCCGTCTTGCCGGCATGCCGGCCAAGCTTTTGAACGACGAGGGTGACCTGATGGTGCTGCGGCCTCTGGCCTATTGCGCCGAGGACGATCTGGCGAAGTTTTCAGCGGCAATGCAGTTCCCGATCATCCCGTGCGACCTTTGCGGCTCGCAGGATGGCTTGCAGCGCAATGCGATGAAGCAGATGCTTGCCGATATCGAGACGCGCATGCCGGGCCGCAAGGACACGATGCTGCGTGCGCTCGCGCATGTGAACCCATCCCACCTTCTCGACCCTAAACTCTTTGACTTTACCGGCCTGTCGGCCTCGGCCGGCGACTGATCTTCCCATCTTGAAACGCAGATTGGATTTCAAATGACTTTGCCGCTCGACGTCGCAAAACTTGCCGACCTCCTGAAAGCTGCCGCCAAGGCCGAAATATTGCCGCGCTTCCGCCGCCTGGGTGGTGATGACATCCGCTCCAAGAGCGAGCCGTCGGATCTGGTGACCGAGGCGGATGAGGCTGCGGAACGCATGATCCGCCGGGAGATCGACAACGTGGTGCCGGGCGCACTTTTCGTCGGCGAAGAATCCGTTGCGGCAGATCCGTCTCTGCTGAGCAAGCTGGCCGATGCGGAACTGGCTGTCGTCGTCGATCCGATCGACGGAACCTTCAATTTCGCCTCCGGCATTCCCGCCTTCGGCGTCATGGCCGCGGTCGTCTACAAGGGCGAAACGGTTGCCGGCATCATCTACGATCCGATGGGTGACGACTGGGTCATGGCGGAGAAGGGGGCCGGCGCGTTCCTTCGTCGCCCGGATGGCGAGGCGATAAAGCTGGCGGTCGCAGCCCCTCAGCCTCTCGGCGACATGATCGGCATGGCTTCGGCCGGCTATTTCTTCGGTCACGAGCGCGAAAAGGTTCTGGCCAATCTCGCCAAAGTTCGGCTTTTCGCCAGCTATCGCTGTGCGGCGCATGAATACCGCACCTTTGCGGGCGGTCATGTCCAGTTCGCGATCTACAACAAGCTGATGCCCTGGGATCACCTTGCGGGGACATTGATCGGCACGGAAGCCGGCGGTTACATCCGCAGGCTTGATGGCTCCGCTTATCTTCCCCACCATCTCGATGGCGGCCTGCTGCTTGCGACCGACGAGGAAAGCTGGAAACTCCTCAGCCACGAAATCTTCGGCCAGTAAGCCGTAGGGGCGGCTAACCGCTTTTCCGTCACTGGCGGTGATCCGCTGCCATGAAAAAAAGCCCGGTCATGCCGGGCTTTGTTCGTTAGGGCTGCAGACGATTTAGTGCGCCAGTATCATCTTGGGCTTGAACTGGCCGCCGTCACGCGGTTCGAAAATCTGGTAGACCTGCGGATTGCGCAGCGGCTGCTCGCTCTCGTCATGCTCGAGATTCTGTTCCGAAACATAGGCGACATACTCCGTGTCGTCGTTCTCGGCGAGCAGATGATAAAATGGCTGGTCCTTGGCGGGCCTGATTTCCGACGGGATCGAATTCCACCACTCTTCAGTATTTGCAAACTCCGGGTCCACATCGAATATGACGCCACGGAACGGGAATACTTTGTGACGGACGACCTCCCCAATCATGAACTTTGCGTTTTTCTGTTTCATGGTGCGATGTCCTTTCACAGAATAATGTGGTGGCGAGGTGGCGAAACATCAAGATGTGGTGTTTCCGGAGCTCTTCCTCCGCCTTTCACTCCTTAATGTGTTTCCTGCCTCTAAGAGATGCAAGTACGACACCGCCCAATACAAGCACGATACCGAGCGCATGGTAAGCCTCGAAGGGCTCTCCAAGGAAAAACATGGCCATGACGATGGACACCGGCGGCATGAGATAGAGCGTTATGCCGGCCGTCGCCGGGCCGAATACGCGCACGGCATGCTGGAAGCAGAAGAAAGCTGCAAGCGACGCAAAGGCGACCATTCCCGCGATCTTCCACCAGTCGGAAGCGGAATCCGGAAGCGGGCCACCTTCGATAAACTCCCAGATGCTTGGTGGCAGAAGCACGAGTGCGCCCGAAAGCGCGATCATGCCGAATAGTGCCAGCGGCGACAGGTTCCGAAGAGCCGGGTCTTTCAGCAATATCGAATAGATGGCGAAGGAAATGGCGGCAATGAGTATGCCGAGATCGCCGATATTGAAGCGGAGATGAAGCAAGGCCGCAGGGTCGCCACGCAACACGATCGAGATCACGCCGGCAAAGGCGACCAGCATGCCGGCCAGTTCCCGTCCGCTGATATGGCGGCCACTGAACATCCACTGGAACAGGATGATGAAAAGCGGCGAGGTCGTATAGATCAGCGTGCCATTGGCAGCGCTCGTATAGGTCAGCGACCAGTAGACGAGCCCGCCGCATATGCCCATGCCCAGCCCGCCGAGCAGCAGCCAGAGCCAGAAATGGTTGCGGACGAAACGTATGCTTGCCCGCCGGTCCGCATAGATGAAGGGCAGCATGATCGCGGTCGATCCGGCCCATCGCAGGAAGGCCGTTGTATAAGGCGCGACATCACCGATAATGCCGCGACCGAAGATCATGTTGCTGGAGAAGAAAATCGGAACGAGGGAGAAAATCAGCCAGTCGACAGGCCGGCCTGATTCAGGCTTTGCTTGGGGAGCCATCTTTCACCAGGAATAGAATATTGCCGCATGCGGCCGAGACCATTTGAAAAGAAAAACGGCGGGGAGGCCCGCCGTTTCTGGATACGGTTTAAACCGCATGTCGTGTTGTCCGGCCGATCACGCCGAATAATACATATCGAATTCGACCGGGTGCGGCGTCATTTCGTAACGCATGACTTCGGTCATCTTCAGTTCGATATAGGCGTCGATCTGGTCGTCGTCGAAGACGCCGCCGGCGGTAAGGAACTTGCGATCCTTGTCTAGGCTTTCGAGCGCTTCACGCAGCGAGCCGCAGACGGTCGGGATCTTCTTCAGTTCCTTCGGCGGAAGGTCGTAAAGATCCTTGTCCATGGCCTTGCCCGGATGGATCTTGTTCTTGATGCCGTCGAGACCGGCCATCAGCATCGCGGCAAAACCGAGATAGGGGTTTTGTGCCGGATCCGGGAAGCGGACTTCGACGCGCTTTGCCTTCGGGTTGGAGCCGAAAGGAATGCGGCAGGAGGCGGAACGGTTGCGTGCCGAATAAGCAAGCAAGACCGGTGCTTCATAGCCGGGAACCAGACGCTTGTAGGAGTTGGTCGTCGGGTTGGTGAAGGCGTTGATCGCCTTAGCATGCTTGATGATGCCGCCGATGTAGTAAAGGCAGCTTTCCGACAGGCCTGCATATTCGTCGCCGGCGAAAGTCGGCTTGCCGTCCTTCCAGATCGACTGGTGCACGTGCATGCCCGAGCCGTTGTCGCCATAGACCGGCTTCGGCATGAAGGTGGCCGTCTTGCCATAGGCATTAGCGACCTGGTGCACGACATATTTGTAGATCTGCATCTTGTCGGCGTTGCGCACCAGCGTGTCGAACTTGACGCCAAGTTCGTGCTGGGCGGAAGCCACTTCGTGGTGATGCTTTTCGACGACCACGCCCATTTCGGTGAGCACGGTCAGCATTTCGGAACGCATGTCCTGCAGGCTGTCGACCGGCGGAACCGGGAAATAGCCGCCCTTGACGCGCGGACGGTGACCAAGGTTGCCGGTCTCGTAATCGGTATCGTCGTTGGACGGCAGTTCGGACGAGTCCAGCTTGAAACCCGTATTGTACGGATCAGCCTTGTACTTCACGTCGTCAAAGACGAAGAATTCCGGCTCAGGGCCAACGAAAATGGTGTCGCCGATGCCAGATGCCTTCAGATAAGCTTCCGCCTTCTTGGCCGTGCCGCGCGGGTCGCGGTTGTAGGATTCGCCTGAAACCGGGTCGAGAATGTCGCAGAAGATGACCATCGTCGACTGGGCGAAGAACGGATCCATGTGAACCGTTGCCGGATCAGGCATCAGCACCATGTCGGACTCGTTGATCGCCTTCCAGCCACCGATCGAGGAACCGTCGAACATGACGCCATCGGCGAACATGTCCTCGTCGACGGCAGAAATATCCATCGTCACATGCTGCAGCTTGCCGCGCGGGTCGGTAAAGCGAAGGTCAACGAACTTGACGTCGTTTTCCTTGATTTGTTTCATGATTTCGCTTGCGCTCGTCATTACAGGTTCCTCGATTTCAGTAACGATATGAACGGTGACGCCGAGCCGGCTTAAATAGCGTCTACACCCGTTTCGCCGGTGCGAATACGGATGACCTCCTCGACGTTCGACACGAATATCTTGCCGTCGCCGATCCGTCCAGTCTGCGCCGCATTTCGAATCGCTTCGATAACGGCTTCGGCATTCTCGTCGGCAAGAACCACTTCCACCTTAACCTTGGGCAGGAAGTCCACGACGTATTCGGCGCCGCGGTAAAGTTCGGTATGGCCCTTCTGGCGACCGAAACCCTTGGCTTCGGTTACCGTAATACCCTGCAATCCGACTTCCTGAAGGGCTTCCTTCACTTCGTCGAGCTTGAAGGGTTTAATGATCGCTTCGATCTTCTTCATGAGAAACTATCTCTCCGCTTCTCCCCATGCGCAGGTCCAAGACCTACTCGGCCATGCCAATGCAGATATCGTGCCAAACTAATGGTGCACTTTCAAAAGGATATTCTCATTTTGCACGTATTCCTGTCCGTTTCCATGCCGGAAAGCCTCGCCAGCGCTCGCTTTTTTAGGTTTCCGATGTGAAATGACGCCGCACTGGCTCGATTTGTGACGAAAATGCAAAATCCTGGTGAGTGAAAGTCAAAATCTGTATGTATAAAAAATATGCAAAAGAGTAATAATTGCGCATCGTGGCCGTGCGTGGTCCTGCTTGTATTTTGTGCGGCTTTGGGATCAATTGCGGCATGGCTCACATTCCATCGCATCTTCTGCTGACGCCTGACGAAATGGCTCGCGCCGATCGCATGTCAGCTGAATCGGGAATTCCGTCCTTCGATCTCATGCAGCGCGCCGGTTATGCCGTTGCGGCGACCGCCCTGTCCCTTTTTCCTGCCGCCTTGCGTTTCGCCGTTCTTTGCGGACCGGGAAACAATGGGGGAGACGGTTATGTTGCCGCCCGTCAGCTCGCTGAGAGCGGCGCGGACATAACTGTCTATGCTCTTGGAGACCCCGATGATCTGAAAGGGGATGCAGGTCGGGCGTATCAGCTGTGGGGCGGCCTTGTGGCTCCGCTTTGCGAGTTCGAGCCGAGGCCCGGTGATGTCGTTATCGATGCGCTTTTCGGCGCGGGTCTGTCGCGCACGCTGCCGGACGACGTTACAGCGCTGATTTCTAGCGTTGAAAGAGCCGGAGTGCCGGTATTAGCGGTAGATCTGCCATCGGGCATCGACGGGCGAAGCGGCAGGCCGCTCGGCGCAGCTTTCAAGGCAGACTGCACGGTAACTTTCATGGCCAGAAAGCCGGGCCATCTCCTGCTACCCGGAAAGTCCCTCTGCGGAGACATAAAGGTTGCGGATATCGGTATTCCGCGGCGTATCATGGAGGCAGTGAGGGGCCGGCTTTCCGAAAACGGGCCGCAGATCTGGTCCGCGAACCTGCCGCTTGTCGGCGCCGACAGTCACAAATATCGGCGAGGGCACCTTGTCATATTTTCAGGTGAGGCGTCGAAGACAGGTGCCGCACGCTTGTCCGCAATAGCCGGCCTGAAGACCGGTGCAGGGCTTGTCACCGTGGCGTCGCCTGAAAATGCGATGGTAGCCAATGCTGCGCAGCTCACGGCCGTGATGTTGAGAAAGGTCGATTCCGAAGCCGAATTGAGCGATTGGCTGGAAAACGCAAAACTGTCGGCTTTCGTTCTTGGCCCCGGCTTCGGCATCGGCAGCCACGCCCGCGATTTCGTTCTGGCGTTGAAGGACAGGCCGCTTGTGCTGGATGCAGACGGTATAACCTCGTTCAGGGATGATCCTGCCATCTTGTTCGATGCCTTTGCAGATGGCGAGACACACCTGGTTCTAACCCCGCATGAGGGGGAGTTCGGTCGCCTGTTTCCCGATATCGCTGCCGACGAGACATTGAGCAAACCGGAAAAGGCGTTGAAAGCGGCGCGGCGCGCCCATGCGGCAATCGTTTATAAGGGGGCGGACACAGTTATCGCTTCGCCTGACGGTCGCGTTGCGATCAACACCAACGGCCCGCCATGGCTTGCCACCGCGGGATCCGGCGATGTTTTGGCCGGCATGATCGGCGCTTTTCTGGCGCAGGGATTGCCGACTTTCGAGGCGGCTGCCGCAGGTGTCTATCTGCACGGTCAGGCTGCCGGACTTGCCGGGCCCTATATGACTGCCGAGGATCTTGCCGGATTAGCAGGCCAGGCCATGGCCGATATTACGGCACGTTTTTAGAGCGTTTCCGCCTTTCTTTGAAACGCGAAACCGCTCTATCTATTTCTTTCAACGCAATTCCGGACGCAAAACCGGTTCCAACTTTTGCTGGATTTGATTTAGCCGATCAGCGCCTGCATGGCCATTGCACCCCGCGGAGCATTCACCTTGCCTTCGTGGATGAAGAAGGCGAACACGTCGCGCGGTTCTTTTTTCACCGCCCGTTTTTCATCGACCAGCGGCAGGCTGTTCGGCACGCCACCTTCGGCCCAGGTGGTGAGCCTCTTTGCCCATTCTTTCATGTCGCCATCGGCATAACAGGTCGGAATATCGTCCGAGCCTTTCTGCAGGCGTGCATAAACGAAATCGGCCGTAACATCGGCGATCATCGGATAGTCGAAATGCTCGGCGCAGACCGGCGCAATATTGTATTTTTCCAAAAGCGCCACGAATTCCGGCACCTTGAAACTGTCGTGGCGAACCTCGACGACATGCCGCAATGGCAAGCCTTCCAGCTTTTCCGGCAGCAACTTCAAAAATGCCTCGAAATCTTCAGGCTCGAACTTTTTGGTCGGCGCGAATTGCCAGAGCAGGGGGCCTAGATGATCTCCCAATTCGACCAGGCCCTGCGTCAGGAATTTCTCGACGGACTCACCAGCATCCGCCAGAATCTTGCGGTTTGTGGTGAAGCGGCTGGCCTTGAGCGAGAAGATAAAGCCGTCCGGCACTTCCGAAGCCCATTTGGCAAAGGTCTCAGGCTTTTGCGAACCGTAATAGGTGCCGTTGACCTCGATCACCGAGAGCTTGCTCGCGGCATATTCGAGCTGCCGTTTCTTCGCGAGCTTTTCGGGGTAGAACGTGCCCTCCCACGGCTCGAAGGTCCAGCCGCCGATACCGGTGCGGATCGTACCACTCTTGCTCATCTTCCCTCCTGCGGACTGCCTGCGTTACTCGGCAGCCTCGACCTTTTTCGCCGGGCGCCGCTCCAAAAGCTCTTTGAGGAAATGGCCGGTATAGGACCGCTTTTCCTTGACGATCTGTTCCGGCGTGCCCTGCGCGACGATCTCGCCGCCGCCGGTGCCGCCTTCTGGGCCGATATCGATGATCCAGTCGGCCGTCTTGATGACTTCGAGATTGTGCTCGATGACGACGACGGAATTGCCCTGGTTGACCAACTCCTGCAGCATTTCCAGCAGTTTCGCGACGTCATGAAAATGCAAGCCGGTGGTCGGCTCGTCGAGAATGTAGAGCGTGCGGCCGGTAGACCGTTTCGACAGTTCCTTGGCGAGCTTGACGCGCTGCGCCTCGCCGCCCGACAGCGTGTTCGCCTGCTGGCCGACCTTGATATAGCCGAGGCCGACATCGAACAGGGCCTGCAGCTTGTCGCGCACCGCCGGCACTGCCGAGAAGAACTCGACACCTTCCTCGACCGTCATGTCGAGCACATCGGCAATCGACTTGCCCTTGAAATGCACGTCGAGCGTTTCGCGATTATACCGCTTACCGTGGCAGACGTCGCAGGTGACATAGACATCAGGCAGAAAGTGCATTTCGATCTTGATGACACCGTCGCCCTGGCAGGCTTCGCAGCGACCACCCTTGACGTTGAACGAGAAGCGACCCGGCGCATAACCGCGCGCCTTCGCTTCCGGCAGGCCGGCGAACCAGTCGCGGATCGGCGTGAACGCGCCGGTATAGGTGGCCGGGTTAGAGCGCGGCGTGCGGCCGATCGGCGACTGGTCGATATCGATCACCTTGTCGATATGCTCAAACCCGTCGATACGATCATGTTCCGCCGGGATTTCGCGTGCGCCCATCACACGGCGTGCGGCCGACTTATAGAGTGTCTCGATCAGGAAGGTGGACTTACCGCCGCCCGACACGCCGGTAACCGCCGTGAAGACGCCAAGCGGCACCGAGGCCGTGACGTTCTTCAGATTGTTGCCGCGGGCTCCGACGACTTTGATCTCCTTGCCCTTTTTCGGCTTACGGCGCTCGGCCGGCACGGCAACGCCGAGCTCTCCAGACAGGTATTTACCGGTCAGTGACTTGGGGTTTGCCATGACCTGTTGCGGCGTACCTTCGGCGACCACCGTGCCGCCGTGAATGCCGGCGGCGGGGCCGATGTCGACCACATAATCAGCCGTCAGGATCGCATCCTCGTCATGTTCGACGACGATCACCGTATTGCCGATATCGCGCAGGTGCTTCAGTGTTTCGAGAAGCCGCGCATTGTCGCGCTGATGCAGGCCGATCGACGGTTCGTCGAGCACGTAAAGCACGCCGGTCAGGCCCGAGCCGATCTGCGAGGCAAGCCGGATGCGCTGGCTTTCACCACCCGACAGCGTGCCGGAATTGCGCGACAGGCTGAGATAATCGAGACCGACATCGTTCAAAAACTGCAGGCGTTCACGGATTTCCTTGAGAATGCGGACGGCAATCTCGTTCTGCTTGGCATTCAGGTGTTCCGGCAGTGCGGAAAACCAGTCGCGCGCAACCTTGATCGACATTTCCGTCGTTTCGCCGATATGCAGCTTGTTGATCTTCACCGCCAGCGCTTCGGGTTTCAGGCGATAACCGGCGCAGGCCGGGCAGGGCGCGGCCGACATGTAGCGCTCGATTTCCTCGCGTGCCCAGGCGCTGTCGGTTTCCTTCCAGCGACGCTCGAGGTTCGGCACGATGCCTTCGAAATTCTTCACCGTCTTGTAGGAACGGGCGCCGTCGACATAGTTGAACTCGATCTTTTCCTCAGTGCCCTTGAGGATCGCAGCCTGCGCGTCGCTCGCAAGCTTGTCCCAGCGGTCGGACAGCTTGAAGCCGAACACCTTGCCGAGACCTTCAAGCGTCTGATTGTAATAGGGCGAAGACGATTTTGCCCAAGGCGCGATCGCGCCGTCGCGCAGCGTGCGCGCCGGTTCGGGAACGATCAGGTTCTCGTCTACCTTCTGCTGCGAACCCAAGCCGTCGCATGTGGGGCAGGCGCCGAATGGGTTGTTGAAGGAGAACAGCCGCGGCTCGATTTCCGGAATGGTGAAGCCGGAAACCGGGCAGGCGAACTTTTCCGAAAACAGCACGCGCTCATGGGTTTCGTTCAGCGACTTGTTGGCCGCGCCACCGGCAGCCGTTTCATCGGCCGGCAACGGCTTGTCGGCGAATTCGGCAACGGCTAGGCCGTCGGCCAGTTTCAAAGAGGTTTCGAGGCTATCCGCCAGACGCGCGCCGATATCCGGACGCACGACCAGGCGGTCGACGACGACATCGATGTCGTGCTTATATTTCTTGTCGAGGGCAGGGACGTCGGCAATCTCATAGAACTGGCCATCGACCTTCACGCGCTGAAAGCCCTTTTTCATCAGTTCGGCGAGTTCTTTCTTGTACTCGCCCTTGCGACCGCGGATCAGCGGCGCAAGAATGTAGAGACGCGTGCCTTCCTCGAAGGCGAGCACGCGGTCGACCATCTGGCTGACTGTCTGGCTTTCGATCGGCAGGCCGGTGGCCGGCGAATAGGGAACGCCGACGCGCGCAAACAACAGGCGCATATAGTCGTAGATTTCCGTCACCGTGCCGACGGTCGAGCGAGGGTTGCGCGACGTCGTCTTCTGTTCGATCGAGATCGCCGGCGACAGACCTTCGATCTGGTCGACATCCGGCTTCTGCATCATTTCCAGAAACTGGCGGGCATAGGCCGAAAGGCTTTCGACGTAACGGCGCTGGCCTTCCGCGTAGATCGTGTCGAAGGCAAGCGACGACTTGCCCGATCCGGAAAGCCCTGTCATCACGATCAGCGAATTTCGGGGCAGGTCGAGATCGACACCCTTCAGGTTGTGCTCGCGCGCACCGCGAATGGAAATGGTCTTGAGTTCGCTCATCGTCATGCCTTTGGAGAGGCCCATCTGGGAGGATTTGAAGGCCCTTATGTAGTCATTGATCCGCGCCTGTCGAGGCGAAACTGCCGCAATCGGCTACGGTTCCGACTCCGTTGACAGGAGTATAGGAATAAAATAGAACAAATAAAGAACAAAATTACCGAGTCCATGAAAAGCCGGGACCTGATTTGGTCGATAGCGAACTTTGCCTGTGGATGAGAGATAGGGGGGAGGTCGCGCCTTGCCCGGCCTATGGTCTATGGTGAACGAATTGGATTTAGGCCGCGGTGGCGGCAAAGTAAGGTGAGAAGATTATGGCAGGTAGCGTCAACAAGGTCATTCTGATCGGCAACGTGGGTGCAGATCCGGAAATCCGTCGGACCCAGGACGGCCGTCCGATCGCCAACCTTCGCATCGCGACGTCGGAAACCTGGCGCGATCGCAATTCCGGCGAGCGCAAGGAAAAGACCGAATGGCACACGGTCGTCGTCTTCAATGAAGGCCTGTGCAAGGTTGTCGAGCAGTATGTAAAAAAGGGTGCCAAGCTCTATATCGAAGGCGCGCTACAGACCCGCAAGTGGCAGGACCAGAGCGGCAATGACCGTTATTCGACGGAAATCGTGCTGCAGGGCTTCAATTCGACACTGACCATGCTGGATGGCCGTGGTGAAGGTGGTGGTGATCGCGGCGGTTACGGCGGCGGCCGTGGCGGCTCGAGCGATTTCGGCGGCGGCGGTGATGACTTTGGCGGCGGTTACGGTGGCGGCGGCAATGATTACGATCGCCCGCGCTCCGGCGGCCAGGGTGGCAATCAAGGTGGCGGGCAGGGCGGCCGTGGCGGCCAGTCTGGCGGCGGAAACTTCTCCCGCGATCTGGATGACGATATTCCGTTCTGATCAGAGGCGCCGCGAGGCGCCTCTTTCATGAGCGCTGCAATATAAAGGATCGGAAACTATAAATGAACGATGCCGCCAATATCACCAGACAGCCTTCGACATGGCGAATCGTTCTCGCTGCCATCCTGGATTTCTTCACGATTTTCTGGGCTGCCGGATTTCTGGTGGCGTCGATTTTCGGAGGTCGCACGGATGGTGGTTTCGCACTTGACGGATGGCCGGCGCTTTTGTGTTTCGCACTGATCGTCGCCTATTTTGTCGTCTTCAACAAATTCCTCGGCGGAACGATCTGGAAGCGGATCCTGAAGGCAAAGCGGACCGATCGCTAAGGACGGCCTCTATAGGCGACTGTCGCCTTTTGTCGCCGCCTCGAGCGTGGCTATCAATACGTCCGATTGCGAGAGAATGCCGACCATTTTCCTGTTTTCCCCGACCACGGGCAGATAGTGTAGACCCTGTTCCGCAAACATGATGATCGCATCGGAGAGTGATGCGTCAGGGCCGATCGTTTTGACGGGGGATGTCATGATGTCCTTAACCGTCCCATTGGCTGCCGAGGCGCCTTGTGCAATCAGCCGTAAACGGTGACGAAAACCGATTGTCGGCTCTCCTTTTATCCAGTTGGGCTTGTCGAGAAAATCAGTCTGGGTGACGATCCCGACGACTTCTGCTGCATCATTGGTGACTGGCAGCGCCTTCAGGTGACGGCTACGCATGATGACGTGGGCATTGCGCAAGCTCTCATCCGGGGACACCGCAACGACATCCCTGGACATGATCTCCTTGCAGGTCAGATCGCCTGCCCGGCGCCGATAGGAGCGCAGCTCGGTGCGCCGGAGGATGGATTCCAGATCATCCCGGTCGATATCGAGAAATGCATCATAGTCCTTCAGCACCTCGTCCAGATCGTCCGAAGAAAAACCAATTCGCTGGATGGGTGCCGGATCCCTGGTTCGGTGATCGACTGGAGCAAGGTTTGCTCGATGCGGATATCTGCGGCCGGTGACATTGTTATAAAGCAGTGCGAGAGCAAGCAGAGCCAGAGAATTTCCAAGAACAGGCCATATGACGAAGGCGTAGCCGAGATCGTGGATTGCAGGTCCTCCGAGCACGGCGGTCAGCGCGATTGCGCCGCTCGGCGGGTGAAGACAGCGAAGCGTCATCATCAATCCGATGGCGATGCCGATTGCGAGTGCCGCTGCAAAGAATGGATCGGGCACCAGCAGACTCACCGATACTCCCGTGATTGCCGCCACCGTATTTCCACCAAGGATCGACCATGGTTGCGCGAGCGGGCTGGCCGGGACGGCAAACAGCAATACGGCCGAAGCCCCCATCGGCGCGATGAGCGCGGGCAGGGCCGGGTCAAGGCCGACGGCGAGGCCTGCGACAAGCCCGGTGATCAATATTCCCAAAAGCGCACCCGACGAGGCGCGTAGCCGCTCCGTTTTGCTGACGAGCTGAGTGTCGGGCAGCATCCGGCGCAGCATGGACAACATCGATATTTCCTTCGGTCAGACAATTGCGTCGCCAGAATCTTCGGCGGCGCCCGCTTCTATCAGAAGCAACTGATTTGTCGTCTGTCAAAAGATCGATATTGGCAGTTCAGAGATTGAATGCTGCGCGAACGCCGTCCACCACGAATTGCACCGAAAGTGCGGCCAGAAGCACGCCGAGAAGCCGGGTCAGGATAGCGCGGCCGGTAACGCCCAAGATGCGGTCCAGCCTTTCGGCAAGCAGCAGCGTCACATAGAGAATAAGCATCATCAGGGCGATGACGGAGATCAGAAGCGCGCGGTCAAATACGCTCGTGAACGTGCCGGCAAGCAGAACCGTGGCGGAAATCGCGCCGGGACCGGCAATCAGCGGGATCGCCAGCGGAAACACGGCGAGGTCGCGGATATGGTCGATGGTGATGGCGGCCTGCGAGGTCTTTTCCTTGCGCTCCTGCCGCTTCTCGAAGACCATTTCGAAGGAAATCCAGAAGAGCAGCATGCCGCCGGCAATGCGGAAAGCTCCCATCGAGATGCCGAGCAGGCCGAGCACGCCGGCACCGAACAGCGCGAACACGGTCAGGATGCCGAAGCCGATGATCGAGCCGCGCAGGGCGACCTGCTTGCGCTGTGCGGCACTCATTCCGACCGTCAAACCAAGGAAGACCGGGGCGAGGCCGGGTGGATCCAGCGTTACCAGCATTGTCGTCATTGCGTTGATCAGCGCATCGGCAGTTGCCATATATAATTCCTTGACGGTTCGAGTTCCTTGCGAACCCGGTAGATGATTGTTAGGACACTCCCGGCTTATGGGAAAGGCGAGACCATTGCCGCACGCGCGGTGATGGACAAAGTCTTGCCTTGAATGGCGTCGAAAGCTGTTCAAAACCCTTGCGGAAATTGGCGCTCGTTACCTCTTTCCGCTATAAAAATGCAACTGATTCCGTACAGAGATCGTGATCCGATTTGACTGAGCAAAGCACACCCGGCGGCGGAAAGCTGCCCCCAGGCATCGAACCCATTTCCATCATGGAGGAGATGCAGCGCTCCTATCTCGATTACGCCATGAGCGTCATCGTCAGCCGCGCGCTTCCTGATGTTCGTGACGGCCTGAAGCCGGTCCATCGCCGCATTCTCTACGGGATGAACGAGCTGGGGCTCGACTGGAACAAGAAATACGTCAAGAGCGCCCGCGTTACCGGTGACGTGATGGGTAAATACCATCCGCACGGCGACTCGGCGATCTATGACGCTTTGGCCCGTATGGCGCAGGACTGGTCCTTGCGCATGCCTCTGATCGACGGTCAGGGCAATTTCGGCTCGATCGACGGCGATCCGCCAGCGGCCCAGCGTTACACCGAGTGCCGTTTGGAAAAGGTGGCGCATGCGCTGCTCGACGACCTCGACAAGGAAACCGTCGATTTTCGCGACAACTACGACGGCACCATGTCGGAGCCGGTCGTGGTTCCGGCCAAGTTTCCCAACCTGCTGGTCAATGGAGCGGGCGGCATCGCCGTCGGCATGGCCACCAATATCCCGCCGCACAATCTCTCCGAAGTCATCAACGGCTGTATCGCGCTGATCGACAATCCGGCGATCGAACTGCCCGAGATGATGGATATCATCCCCGGTCCGGATTTTCCGACCGGCGCAATGATTCTCGGCAAGAACGGTATCCGCTCGGCTTATGAGACGGGTCGCGGCTCGGTCATGATGCGTGGCCTTGCCACGATCGAACCGATGCGCGGCGACCGCGAGCAGATCATCATCACCGAAGTTCCCTATCAGGTGAACAAGGCGACGATGATCGAAAAGATGGCCGAACTGGTCAAGGACAAGCGCATCGAGGGCATTTCCGACCTGCGCGACGAGTCTGACCGCCAGGGCTATCGCGTCGTCATCGAGCTGAAGCGCGATGCGAATGCCGATGTCATTCTCAACCAGCTTTATCGCTACACGCCACTGCAGACCTCGTTCGGCTGCAATATCGTGGCGCTGAACGGCGGCAAGCCGGAACAGCTGACGCTGCTCGACATGCTGCGCGCCTTCTGTTCCTTCCGCGAGGAAGTCGTCAGCCGCCGCACCAAATACCTGCTGCGCAAGGCGCGTGAACGCGCCCATGTCTTGGTCGGTCTTGCGATCGCGGTTGCCAATATCGACGAAGTCATCCAGCTGATCCGCCGCGCGCCAGATCCGGCAAGCGCCCGCGAGCAGTTGATGACGCGCCGCTGGCCCGCGCATGACGTCGAAGGCCTGATCCGGCTGATCGATGACCCGCGCCACAAGATCAACGAGGACGCGACCTACAATCTGTCCGAGGAACAGGCCCGCGCCATTCTCGAACTGCGTCTGGCCCGCCTGACAGCTCTCGGACGCGATGAAATCGCCGACGAGTTGAACAAGATCGGCGCCGAGATTTCCGATTATCTCGACATCCTCTCGTCGCGGGTTCGTATCCAGACCATCGTCAAGGAAGAGCTCGCAGCCGTCCGTGACGAATTCGGCACGCCGCGCCGCACCCAGATCATGGATGCCGGCCTCGACATGGACGATGAAGACCTCATCGCCCGCGAAGAGATGGTGGTGACGGTCTCGCATCTCGGCTATATCAAGCGCGTTCCGCTCAACACCTACCGCGCCCAGCGTCGTGGCGGCAAGGGCCGCTCCGGCATGGCGACGCGCGACGAGGATTTCGTATCGCGCCTGTTCGTGGTCAACACGCATACGCCGGTCCTGTTCTTCTCCTCGCGTGGCATCGTCTACAAGGAAAAGGTCTACCGCCTGCCGATCGGCACCCCGCAGTCGCGCGGCAAGGCCTTGATTAACATGCTTCCACTGGAAGCCGGCGAGCGAATCACCACGATCATGCCTCTGCCGGAAGACGAGGCAACGTGGGAAAACCTAGACGTCATGTTCGCGACGACGCGCGGTACGGTTCGCCGTAACAAGCTGTCCGATTTCGTCCAGGTCAACCGCAACGGCAAGATCGCCATGAAACTCGAGGAAGAGGGTGACGAAATCCTCTCCGTCGAGACCTGCACGGCGCCGAACCATGATCTCGCTATCCCGGGTGACGACGTGCTTCTGACGACGGCGCTCGGTCAGGCGATCCGCTTCCCGGTCGATGAAGTCCGCGTGTTTGCCGGCCGTAATTCGATCGGTGTTCGCGGTATCAATCTGGCCGATGGCGACCGCATCATCTCGATGACCATCGTCAACCATGTCGATGCCGAGCCGTGGGAACGTGCTGCCTATCTCAAGCGCTCCGCTGCAGAGCGTCGCGCCGCAGGCGTCGACGAGGAGGAAATCGCTCTGGTTGGTGAGGAAGTCACCGAAGAGGGACAGCTCTCCGATGAACGTTACGAATACCTGAAGTCTCGCGAGCAGTTCGTTCTGACTGTGTCGGAAAAGGGTTATGGCAAGCGTTCGTCCTCTTACGACTTCCGCACATCGGGCCGTGGCGGCAAGGGTATCCGCGCCACCGATACGTCCAAGACCGCGGAAATCGGCGAACAGGTTGCGGCCTTCCCGATCGACGAAGCAGACCAGATCATGCTGGTTTCCGATGGTGGCGTCCTGATCCGCGTTCCGGTCAACGGCATTCGTATTGCCAGCCGCGCGACCAAGGGTGTCACGATCTTCTCCACCGCCAAGGATGAGAAGGTTGTCTCCGTCGAGCGTATCAGTGAGCCGGAAAACGACGAAGAGAACGGCGTCGAGGGCGAAGAGGAAAATGGCGTCGATGCCGCAGGCACCGCCTCCGCCGACGATCCGGCACCGGAAGGTGACGATAGCGGCGCGTGATGCGCGCCGCTTGATCCCAACTTGAAGTCAGATACGAAAAAAGCCGGAGAACATGTTCTCCGGCTTTTGAATTTTAACTGTCTGACACTCTGTGGTGACTTTGGTCTGTGTAAAGCCGGAGCCATGCAGACCTTTCAGAAGGCGCTATGTCTGCGGGCAAACTCTTCAATGTCTCCGCGCAGGCGGTGAAGCGCGGAAACCATCAGTGCCACCGATACGACACACAAACTACTAATCAGGATAGCAAGAGCAACCAGGGTCTCGAACATGGCCTGCCTCTCGGGCTTGGGCCTATGCGGCCCGATTAGTAAAAGGATACGTCCTGATAACGACCGGTCATCTGCGAGTAGTTCATTTCCGACGGATCGGACTTGTTCTGGTAAAGGGTAACCGTTGCCGTCAGCATCACTGCAATCATAGACGTCCAGACGACGTTGATCATGGTGACCTTGTCGAGCATCATCGGGTTCCGCTTAAACATATCCGCATTCCTTCTTAACTGGTCCCGGCGCATCAAGCACACACGGGTTCCACCGCATTTTGAGAGAACTTAACTGAACGCCGCTGAAGCCTCCCTGAAAGGGCCGTTCATCTGGCGTTCATCTTTTGCATTTGTCAGGCGTCGTTCTGTTCCAGGGCAAAAAGGGCGCCTTCAATAAGAAACGCAGCAAGAACAGCACCAAGAACGACCATAACCAGCATTTTTCTCTCCATGATCGGGCAGGAAGCCCTGCCGCTGATCTGGAGTAAAACAAACTACCGCTGAAACGACCTTGAATGGCCCGTTCATCTTGCATTCACGGCATCGATAGCCTCTGACCCTTGCAGACGAGGGGGCGACGTGACAAAAGGCCGGGGAATCTTAAACGGCAAAGTCAGGGGCTGGGCCTAGGCATGACGACCGCTTTCTATCCCGGATCGTTCGATCCGATGACGAACGGGCATCTGGATGTTCTGGTTCAGACACTGCAGGTCGCCGACCGCGTGATCGTCGCGATCGGCGTCCATCCTGGCAAGACACCGCTGTTTTCCTTCGAAGAACGGGCGGAACTCATCCGTGCGTCGCTCGAGGAGGCGTTGCCGGAAAGGGCGGCCAATATAGATGTCGTTTCCTTTGATCGCCTCGTTGTAGATGCTGCCCGCGCCAATGGCGCAAGACTTCTGATCCGCGGCCTGCGTGACGGGACGGATCTGGATTACGAAATGCAGATGGCCGGCATGAACCGTCAGATGGCGCCTGACGTGCAGACGGTCTTCCTGCCGGCCGGCACGGCCTCTCGGCCCATAACCGCCACATTGGTCCGCCAGATCGCTGCAATGGGCGGCGATGTGGCAGCTTTTGTACCGCCAACCGTGCTCGCGGCCTTGAAATCGAGATTTGCGCGCTGATTTGTTTAGAAACCATGGAGTTTCCAATGAAATTGCTTCACACTGCCTTTGCCGGTCTGGTCGCCTTCGCATCCATGGCGGGTGCCGCCTATGCAGACGATCTGCTGACCATCCAGTTGAAGGACGGTCCGGTTGTTATCAAGCTCGCGCCGGAAGTTGCGCCGAAGCATGTCGCCCAGATCGAGGCGCTCGCTTCCAAGGGCGAATATGACAATGTCGTCTTCCACCGCGTCATCGACGGCTTCATGGCCCAGACGGGCGACGTCGAGTTCGGCAAGCAGGGCGGTGCGAAGTTTAACCCGAAGCGTGCCGGCATGGGCGGTTCCGAGATGCCGGATATTCCGGCGGAATTCTCCAAGGTCCCGTTCAAGCGCGGCACCGTCGGCATGGCGCGGTCTCAGAGCCCGAACTCGGCCAATTCGCAGTTCTTCATCATGTTTGACGAAGGTGCCTTCCTGAACGGCCAGTATACGGTCGTCGGCCAGGTTCAGTCCGGCATGGAATTCGTCGACAAGATTAAGCGCGGCGAGGGCGGCAATGGCGAAGTCAGCAACCCCGACAAGATGATCAAGGTCACAGTCACCAAGAAATAACGGCACCAATAAGTAACGGCACAAAGCCGTGATTTTCCACTAGAAGAAAGCCCGAGAGGCAAGCAAGGAGATACACATGGCGGAGATCAAGGATCCCGAAAACACCCTCATCATGGAAACCACCAAGGGCAAGGTCGTGATCTCGCTTCTGCCGGACCTTGCACCGGGCCACGTTGCCCGCATCAAGGAACTGGCTCGTGAAGAAGCCTATGACGGCGTAGTCTTCCACCGCGTTATCCCCGATTTCATGGCGCAGACCGGTGACGTCAAGTTCGGCAAGAAGGGCGGCGAAAGCTTCAACCCGTCGCGCGCCGGCATGGGCGGCTCCGAAAAGCCGGATCTGCAGGCTGAATTCTCGGCTGTTCCGCACGTTCGCGGCACCTGCTCCATGGCCCGTTCGCAGAACCCGAACTCCGCCAACTCGCAGTTCTTCATCTGCTTCACCGACGCTCCGTGGCTGAACAAGCAGTATTCCGTCTGGGGCCAGGTCATCGAAGGCATGGACATCATCGACCAGATCAAGAAGGGCGAGCCGGTGCAGGATCCGGATTCGATCGTCTCGGTCCGCGTCGCCGCCGACGTCTAAGTCGCGCTTTCGCTTTTGGCCCGCTCCGTCCTTTGAAGGGCGGGGCGGGCTTACGCATTTCAAGAACAGGCCCGAAACCACACCATGCGTGTCGAACTTTTCGATTTCGATCTGCCGGAAGAAAACATTGCTCTGCGGCCCGAAAACCCGCGTGACAGCGCGCGTTTTCTCGTCGTGCGCCCGGATGCCGACCCGGTTCTCGCGGATCACCGCGTCACGGAGCTCGCCGATTTCCTGAAGCCCGGCGATGCGCTGGTGTTCAACGATACCAAGGTTATTCCGGCGCAGCTCGAAGGCATCAGGCATCGTGAAGGCGCAGGTGGCCAGCAGGTTTCGGCAACGCTGCACATGCGCACCGAACCCGACGTCTGGAAGGCATTTGCCAAGCCCGGCAAGCGTATCAAGATCGGCGACCGCATCGAATTCGGCCACGGTTCCGAAACCTGCCTTCTCGGTTCGCTGATGGCGACTGTCGAGGAAAAAGGCGAGGGCGGCGAAGTCACGCTGCGCTTCGATCGTTCCGGCCCGGCGCTCGACGAGGCGATCATGTCCGTCGGCCATATCCCGCTGCCGCCCTATATCGCCGCCAAGCGCGCTGAGGATGAGAAGGACCGGCAGGACTATCAGACCATCTATGCCCGCGAGGAAGGCGCTGTCGCAGCACCGACCGCAGGCCTGCATTTTACCCCTGATCTTTTCGCAAAACTCGATGCCGCCGGCATCGAACGGCATTTCGTTACCCTGCATGTCGGCGCCGGCACTTTCCTGCCGATGAAGGTTGACGATACGGTCGATCACAAGATGCATCAGGAAATCGGCTATGTCAGTGCCGAGACGGCCGAAAGGCTAAATGCCGTGAAGGCGAGGGGCGGGCGCATCGTCTGCGTCGGCACCACCTCGCTGCGGCTGATCGAAAGCGCTGCCGCCGATGACGGCACGATCGAGCCGTGGAGCGGCCCGACCGGCATCTTCATCACGCCCGGTTATCGCTTCAAGGCGGTGGATATGCTGATGACCAATTTCCACCTGCCTAAATCCACCCTGTTCATGCTCGTCTCGGCCTTTTGCGGCCTGGAGACGATGCAGGACGCCTATGCCCATGCCATCAAGACGGGCTATCGCTTTTATTCCTACGGCGATTCCAGCCTGCTATTTCGGAAAGACTAGATGAGCACCGAGAATTTCCAGTTGACCCTGAAGAAGACCGATGGCGGTGCCCGCCTTGGCGAAGTCTCCATGCCGCGCGGCGTGATCCGCACCCCTGCCTTCATGCCGGTCGGCACTGTCGGCACCGTCAAGGCGATGTATCTCGACCAGGTCAAGGACACAGGCGCCGACATCATCCTCGGCAATACCTATCACCTGATGTTGCGCCCCGGCGCCGAACGCGTCGCGCGCCTCGGCGGCCTCCACAAGCTGATCCGCTGGGATGGTCCGATCCTGACGGATTCGGGCGGTTTCCAGGTCATGTCGCTGTCGGGCCTGCGCAAGCTCGACGAAAAGGGCGTGACCTTCAAGAGCCATGTCGACGGCTCGCTGCACCACATGTCGCCGGAGCGCTCGATCGAAATTCAGGGCCTGCTCGGCTCCGATATCCAGATGCAGCTCGACGAATGCGTGGCGCTGCCGGCCGAGCCGCGGGAGATCGAACGCGCGATGGAACTGTCGCTGCGCTGGGCCGAGCGTTGCCGCGTTGCTTTCGGCGATCAGCCCGGCAAGGCGATGTTCGGCATCGTTCAGGGCGGCGATCAGCCCGCACTGCGCATTCGCTCTGCAGAAGGCCTGAAACAGCTCGATCTCAAGGGCTATGCGGTTGGTGGCCTTGCCGTGGGAGAGCCGCAGGATGTCATGCTTTCCATGCTGGAAACGACGCTTCCCGTCCTGCCGACCGAAAAGCCGCGTTACCTGATGGGCGTCGGCACGCCGGACGACATGTTGAAATCGGTTGCCCGCGGTATCGACATGTTCGACTGCGTCATGCCGACCCGCTCTGGTCGTCATGGCCTGGCATTCACCCGCCGCGGCCGCGTCAACATCCGCAATGCCCGCCATGCCGAGGATATGCGCCCGCTGGACGAAGAGTCCAACTGCCCGGCAGCGCGTGATTATTCCCGCGCCTATCTGCATCACCTCATTCGCTCCGACGAGGCGCTGGGCGGCATGCTGCTCTCCTGGAACAACCTGAACTACTATCAGGACCTGATGAAGGGCATCCGCCAGTCGATCGAGGAAGGCCGGTTCGCCGACTTTTACGCCGAAACCCAGGAAAACTGGGCCAAGGGCGATATCGACCCGCTCTGAGGAGTTTTGCAGGCGTGAGCGGCGAGAGCGAACAGGATCAGGTACTCGGCGTCACGCCTCGCATGCTTAGCTGGGCGCGCAATTCCGCCATCTACCGGCTGTCGCGCCGGATGATGTCGGAACGAGAACTCGCCGATGCCATCAGGCGCAAGGCCAGGCAGAAATTTGAGGATATTTCCGACGAAGACCTGCAGATCTTGGCAACGGCCGCTCTCGAATGCGGCCGTACCCTTGGTTGCCTCGACGATGCGAATTATGCCGAGACCAAGGTTCGTTCCGGCGTCCGGACGGGTCGCTCCCGGCGCATGCTTCAACGAAAGCTGCAGGAAAAGGGCATAACCTCGGAAACCGCTGCGGTAGCACTTGAGGATGCAGATGACCTCCAGGCCGCGCTCGCCTATGCGCGACGCCGCGGCTTCGGCCCTTATCGGCGCGAGGACGCTGATGAAAAGCGGATCATCAAGGAACTGTCTTCCTTCGCGCGTAACGGCTTCGGCTCCGATATAGCGCGCCGCGTCATCGGCCTCACTCGGGACGATGCGGATGAGATGATGTCGGCCGCGCCGCTTTAGCAACTGTTGCTCGTCAGATGCCGGTGCTCGTTGAGTTTTTCATCATCCTGACGCCATTCACCTTGTAGCTGCCGTCGTCCATAAGCCGCATCTCGTAGATCGCGGTCCAGTCCTTGCCGCCCGGGCCGGTGATCATCACTTCCTGAAACACCATCTCGCCGCCACCGACCAGTTTAGAGCGGCCGAAGGCATAGTTGCCGGCGTGATAGACCGCCTCGTAATTCTTCTGCACCATCGTCAGGAATGCGTTCTTGTCGGGATACATCATGCGGATATCGGGGGAGGCGTATGAGTAGGCCTTCTCCGCATCGTCCCGCATCAGCGCCCTTATCTGTTCTGAAATCACCGATTGGGCCTGCAAGGCCGGGTCCTCGGCGTGGACGATCGGAGGAGCGACAAGCACCAGAGTGGCAACGAGTGAAGCAAAGCGAGCAACCATCAGACGTTCTCCAGCAGGAGGATTGATGGTAGCGCGTTTCCGATCGCTGAAAAGATGGGCATGCGAAATTTATCGGCAGATCGCGTGTAATTGAAGCCGGCTGCTTTGTAACGCAGGGCAGGGTCCTGTCATACGCGCTTGTTGTTCCCGTGACCTTTTGCGACGAATGCCGTGCCTGATTCGATCGGATACCCTTTATGACTCTTCTGCCCCCGGCCTTGCTCTATTTCAGCAATGCCCTTCTCTTCATTTCACTTTTCACCCGCCTGCCTTCCATTCAGGAAACCCTTCAAGTCGACAAGGCGGTGCTTGGCCTCGCGCTTCTCAGCGCTCCCGTCGGGACTTTTCTCGCCCTGCCGATCGCCGGTCGCATCACTGATCGCCTGACGCCGCGTCTGACCGCCGTCACCATGCTGCCGATCGTGGCGCTCCTGAGTCCGCTTCTGACGATCTTTCCGCTGCCGGGTTTCATTCTCTGTTTCTTTCTATTTGGCTTTTTCCGCACCATTTTCGACGTCGCGGCGAACATGATCTCTGCCGGTATCGAAGCACGCACGGGCGTCAAGGTTTTGTCGCGCAGCCATGGTTTCTGGTCGGTCGGCCTTCTGGTCGGTTCGCTTGCGTCCGGTTTTCTGGCGGAGGAGGGGATTTCCCCGACAATCCAGCAGAGCATGGCGACTGTCCTTGTTCTCCTCGCCTGTCTCACGGTTTTCCTGCTGACACCCGCCGACCCGCCTTCCGTACCCACGAAAAAACGCCGTTCCGCCTATGTCCTGCCGGATCGCACCATCCTGCTGATCTGCGTCATGGTCTTCGGCCTCTGCATCGTCGAGGGCGCGATTTATGACTGGGGCATCTTCTTCCTGCGCGAGGAATTGCGTGTCGATCCGGCGCTCGCCGGCACGCTCTACGCCGCATTCACCATCGGCATGGGCGCAACCCGAATGATGGGCGACATGCTGCGCGATCGGTTTGGCGCGCTGGCGCTGATCCGCATGTCGGCGGTGACAGTTGCAGTCGGCATCGTGCTCCTGGTTACGTCTCCTTCCTACATATATGCGGGCGTGGCACTCTTTTTGATCGGCTGTGGCATCGCTCTGGCCTTCCCGCTGGCGGTCGCCACCACGATCGCGCTCGGCAAGGGGCAGCCATCGGAAAACCTGGCGGCTCTCGCCCTGACCTTGATGTTGTCAACCATCGGCATTCCGCCGCTTCTCGGCTTCATTGCCGAGCATGTGAGCCTGACCGCGACCTTCCTGGTGCTGCTGCCCTGCGTTTTGATAAGTTTCCTGATGGCGCCGGTTGCGGAAGGTAAACGCCCGTTTCGCTTCAGAAAACAATAACTGTGGGCAAAGCCGGGCAGGGTAAGAAGCCGCCCATAATTGGCCATAAGAATGGGTAAGGGGTTGAGCCGTCGGGGCTTAACGCTTACGACTATGATTGCTCCAAGCATGACATGCCGAAGACAGGTGACGCTCCTTGATCGACCCCTATGACATTCTGGGCCTTTCGCGAGACGCAGATAACGCGGCGGTAAAATCCGCCTACAGGAAGCGTGTGAAGACGGCTCATCCTGACGCCGGCGGCGACCAGGAGACCTTTGGCGACCTGAAGCGGGCCTATGAACTACTGCTCGATCCCGTACGCCGCAAGGTTTTCGACGATACCGGCTATGATCCGGAACTGGCGGATACCAGGGACCTTCAGGGTCTCGTCATTCTGGAAACGCTCGTCAACGAGATGATCCTCGACGAACGCGAACCGGGCTCCTTCGATCCCGTCGCCTCCATGCGCCGCAAGTTGACCGACCGGATCGTCAGCGCCCGCTTTCACATCCTGGAGATGGAACGGCATCGCGCACGCATCCGCAATCACATGGACCGGATGGGCCGCAAGCCAGGAACCGACGTGCTGGGGCGCATGCTGAAGGCACGTTGCGAGACGATCGGAGAGGCGATCTCCAAATCCGAAGCCGAGATCAAGACGATCGAACAGGCCTATGGCATGCTCGACGGTTATGCCTACGAGCTCGAAATTCCCGAGATCCAGGACGCCGCCGAGTAGGCTCGGCAGCCTCATCCAGATTTTAAACTGATTTCCGGAGACTATTGATGTCACTCTCTATTCGCCCCGCCACGCGTGGCGATGCCGCTACCCTGCTCGGCTTCATTCGCGAACTTGCGATCTATGAAAAAGCCGAGCACGAAGTGGCGGCCACCGTCGAGACGATTGAACAATCGATCTTCGGTCCCCGTTCGGTGACGCAAGCGCTGATCTGCGAAAGGGACGGGCAGGCGATCGGCATGGCGATCTGGTTCTTCAACTACTCCACCTGGCAGGCCCGCAACGGCCTGTATCTGGAGGACCTCTACGTCACGCCGAGCGCGCGGGGCCTTGGAGCCGGCAAGGCTTTGCTGCAACGACTGGCGCAGATCGCTCTGGAGAACGGCTGTGGCCGTTTCGAATGGAGCGTGCTCGACTGGAACGAACCGGCAATCAAGGTCTATGACGCCATTGGTGCTGAACCGCAGAGCGAATGGATCCGCTACCGGCTTTCAGCTGACGCGCTGGTTGCGTTCGCTGGTAGGCGGGCAGGGCCTTAAGCCCCTGCCTCGCGCAATCCAAGGAGCGTGCTCAAAAACACGACTTGCATCGCTTTTCGAGTTTGCCGCGGCTCTAATACAATTGATCGGACGGAATATTTCGGCCGACAGGACGTCATGTTGCAAGACTCGACCTCTCACGGACGCAGGATTTCAGGCGGTCCTAAAATCCCCGTCGTCACGGGGTAGGTGGCCGCCCGGCGTCAGATCGTCGACCGCACGCGGCAGATCCTTGCTCAGGCGCGCGAGGATCTCTTCTCGCGAAAGGCCAGTCTTCGTCGAAAGCTCTTCGAGCACATCGGGTCCGATTGCCTGTTCGAGTTGAACGTCGTCGATATCCTCATTCGCGCCTGGATTTACCCAGGATTCGGCCTTTTCTCCAAGCCCGTTCTGCTGGAACGTCTTCAGGAGATCGCCCAGACCGCCGCTGAGAATCCCGCCGGACGCAAGTCCGCCAAGAAGGCCGCCCAAGCCGCCGAGCCCACCGGCACCGCCGCCGCCGGCTAACTTGCCGAACAGATCATCCAGTCCTGCCGTCTGTGGCTGTGACGATCGACCATCCGGTTGTGCGATATTCGGGTCTCCAGCCTGCGGGTTCTGTATTCCGCGCAGCATTTCCGCGATCTTGTCTCTGTTCTGATATCCGGCGACGGCAAGAACGCCGAGCAAAGCTTTCAGTTGACCACTCACCATGGTTCTTTCCTCCATTTTGCGAGCCTCACGAGCGAGGCGCTGACGAGTTCAAAATCATCAGGTTTGCACGAATTGGCATGCTAGGCTTAAACGAGCAGAGTTAGCCAAGCCGAACATCAGTTCAGCAGTACAAGGGGACAAACTGGCCACTTGGTCATTTAGGACAGGCTTATGTATTTTCCATCGGCCGGACGAAGTTTGTCTGAGTTCTCGAATTCATCGGGCGGGGCGAAGGCTGCGACAAACGAATTAGCTTAAACGTAAAGTGCAACACGGAGAGAATGTCTTCGGCGCACTTCATCCTTGAACCCACCCGGCCCATACGCAAAGATCGCATAAGATAGATTATGGAACAAATTTATGTTGAAGGATGATCAGAGACTTGCCAAGCTCCCTTGAAACGCCCTTATAAATCGCTGCTCGGCACAGCGATCTCGAAACTCAATCCGTCATATGCCGGCTCTACATGGTCCGGCGTCTCATTCATCACGTTCTGATAGTCGAGCGGAATATGCATATGCGTGAGAATGGCGCGCTTTGCGCCAAGGCGTGCGATCCAGTCGAGAGCCTGCTCCAACGAGAGATGGCTCGGATGCCGCTTATATTGCAGCGCGTCGATGATCAGCATGTCGAGCCCGGAAAGCCGCTCGATGCTCTCTGCCGGAAAATCGCTTACATCCGTGCAGTAAGCGACGTCACCGATCCTGAAGCCCAACGAATGAACGTCGCCATGGGCCTGCATATGCGCATGGAACCGGATCGGTCCGCCGGCGCCGTCGACCACGATCTCGTCGTCGAGATTGTCGATCAGGACCGGTGTCACGATCGGCGGATAATTTCCGCCGGGCGGCGTTTCCAGGCAATAACCGAAGCCTTGGTGGATGCGTTCCATCGTCAGCGGATCGGCGTAGATCGGTATCCGGTGCTTCTGCAAGAGAACGTAGCCACGCAGGTCATCAATGCCGTGCAGATGGTCGGCATGGGCATGCGTATAGAGAACTGCGTCGATCCGCGGCACCCTGGCCGCAATCATCTGCTCACGAAAATCAGGCCCGGTATCGACTGCAACGATCGTGCGGCCGCCATCCGGAGCAATCTGTTCGACGAGAAAGGCCGTGCGCGTGCGGCGGTTTTTTGGATTGTCAGGATCGCAGGCGCCCCAGTCGCCATTCAGCCGCGGCACACCCGGCGATGACGAACAGCCAAGAATGGTGAAACGCCTGCGGTATCCGTTTGAGGCTTCGGGCACGCTTTAAAGCCTCGGCATCTTGGAGAAGCAGCGGAACGCGTTTTCCGTCGTGATCGCAGCCATCTCGTCGTAGCTGACGCCATGGACCTCGGCCAGAACCTCGGCAGTATTGACCACATAGGATGGCTCGTTGCGCTTGCCGCGCCAGCGCTTCGGCGCAAGAAACGGTGCGTCTGTTTCCACCAGCAGCCGGTCCAGCGGCACGGTCTTTGCTATGTCGCGGATGTCCTGGGATTTTGGAAAAGTCAGGATGCCTGAAAAGGACACGTAGCCACCGAGTTCAACACCGGTGCGGGCGAGGTCGGGTCCGGCAGAAAAGCAGTGCAGAATGAATGGAAATGCCCCCTTCCCGCTCTCTGCAGTAAG
Source organism: Aliirhizobium wenxiniae (assembly GCF_014201355.1). GTDB lineage: Bacteria > Pseudomonadota > Alphaproteobacteria > Rhizobiales > Rhizobiaceae > Neorhizobium > Neorhizobium wenxiniae. The sequence continues at coordinate 340,360 of NZ_JACHEG010000001.1, read as the reverse complement.
GATCTCGATCATGTCTTCGTCAGCGCTGCGGCTATGGATAACCAGCGGAAGGTTGGTCACACGCGCCGCTTCAATATGCCGGCCAAGGCCGGTCTTCTGGTCAGCCGGCGTCTGCGTGTCATAGAAATAGTCGAGACCGGCTTCACCGATCGCCACGATCTTTTCATGCGAATTGGCGAGCCGGATCAGGTCTTCCGCCTGGATATCCAATTCCTCGCCGGCATTGTTCGGGTGCGTACCGACAGAGCAGAAGACGGATGGGTATTTTTCCGCAATTGCCAGCAGCGTCTCGAGTTTCTTCACGCGCGTGGAGATCGTCACCATCTGCTTCACGCCGGCCTCATGCGCTCGCTCGATGAGCTGGTCGCGCTCCTCATCGAACTCGGCAAAATCCAGATGGCAATGGGTATCGATCAGCATGGACACGTTATTCAAACCTTGACTGCAATATGGGCGACGGTCCGGCTGACATGCCGGACCATCCTTTTCTTTCTCAGGCCGTTGCCGCGGGCGCGACATAACGCGGGAAGACCGGAGTTGGCGCTTCAAGCACGGTGCCTGGCTTCAGGCGTCCGACTTCGCCCAGGGTTGCGAAATCCCGTGCGTCCTCAGAAGCGGCGACAAGATTGAGCAGTTTGGTCGAGGATTCCGGCATGAACGGCTGCAGCAGAATGGCGATCTGGCGCACGACCTCGGCCGTGACATAAAGAACCGTACCCATCCGCTCCGGATCGGTCTTCTTCAATGCCCAAGGCTGCTGGCCGGCGAAATACCGGTCGGTTTCGGAGACGACGGCGATGATTGCCGCCAGCGCCTTGTGGATCATCTGCTTGCCCATCTCCTCGCGGCAGGTGGCAATCAGCGCATCGGCGGAAGCAAGCATCTCGCGGTCGGCCTCGGTCAGTTCGCCCGGCGTCGGGATCTGGCCTTCGCAATTCTTGACGATCATCGACAGCGAACGGCTGGCAAGGTTGCCGATACCGTTGGCAAGGTCGGCATTGATACGGATGCCGATCGCTTCTTCGCTGCAGAAACCGTCCTGGCCGAAGGAGATTTCGCGCATCAGGTAATAGCGGATCGCGTCGAGACCGAAATGTTCGATCAGCTCGAACGGATCGAGCACGTTGCCGAGCGACTTCGACATCTTCTCGCCACCCTTGGCCAGCACGAAACCATGCGCATAGACGCGCTTGGGCAGAGGCAGCTTGGCCGACATCAGGAAGGCGGGCCAGTAGACCGTGTGGAAGCGGATGATGTCCTTGCCGATGATATGCGCATCCGCCGGCCAGAATTTCGCCCGCGGACCGTTTTCATCGGTCAGAAGGCCGGTCGCGGTCACATAATTGGTCAACGCATCGACCCACACATACATGACGTGTTCCGGGTCGTTGGGAACCTTCACGCCCCAGTCGAAGGTCGTGCGCGAGATCGAAAGATCCTTCAGGCCGGATTTGACGAAGGAGATGATTTCGTTGCGACGCTCGGCCGGGCCGATGAAGTCGGGCTGTTCCTCGTAAAGCTTCAGCAACCGGTCCTGATAGGCCGAAAGCTTGAAGAAGTAGCTCGACTCCTCAACCCACTCGACCGGCGTCCCCTGCCCGCCGTAACGCACGCCGTCGCGAACTTCCGTTTCGTCCTCGGCGTAATAGGCTTCGTCACGGACGGAATACCAGCCGGCATAGCTGTCCTTGTAGATGTCGCCATTGTCGGCCAGCCGGTTCCACATGATCTGGCACGCCTCATGATGGCGCGGCTCGGTGGTGCGGATGAAATCGTCGTTCGAGGCGTTGAGTACCTTGCCCATGGCGCGGAATTCATTGGAATTGCGCTCTGCCAGCTCTTCAGGCGAAATGCCTTCCTTGCGTGCGGTCTGCTGCATCTTCTGACCATGTTCGTCGGTGCCTGTCAGGAAGAAGACGTCTTTCCCATCAAGGCGCTGGAAGCGCGCCATGGCATCGGTCGCGATCAGTTCGTAGGCATGGCCGATATGCGGCTTGCCGTTCGGATAGGAAATCGCGGTGGTGATGTAGAAGGGCGTCTTGTCGGACATAGATACACTCGGAAAATGGTTTTTCGCGGCACAGCGGCGCGGGTCATGCCGCTCTTAGCGCATGTTTGCCTGATGCGAAACCCAAACTTCCTTATGGGAGCCGTTAACGACCGATCGTCAGGCCGCTTTTGCCGCTTCCAGGATCGACAGAAGCGTCTGTTTCTTGTCGAGATTATAGGCGGTCGACACCGTGATCTTCTCGACGATCTCGCTGACCAGCTTGGCCCGCCGGTCGGCAACCGCCAACTGCCCCTGCAACGCCGCACCACGGGCCTGTTCCACGAGATATTCGCTTAAATGTTCGAGGAAGAAGGTGAAGATGACCTCGCTGTCCTTGCCCGACAGAACATCGGCCAGCCGATGCATGGCCTTGCGTGCAGAAGGTCCCTCCCCGGAGACGATCTCGTCGAATGCGGCGATGATATCGAGCCCGCCATAATTCTTCAGCTTCAGCGCGCGCGCGACGCTGCCCTTGGCGAGAGCCCGGACCGTCTCCGCCGACTGGCCGCCGTCAAGCGACTGCCCGAGAGCTTTCAAGGCTCCGGCAAGATCGTCGTCTCCAAGCGGTGACAGCTTGAGTGTCTGGCAACGGGAGCGGATCGTCGGCAGAAGCTTGCCGGGGGCGTGCGACAGAACCAGGAACATGGCGCCGCGCGGCGGTTCTTCCAAAATCTTCAGGATCGCGTTGGCCGCGTTCCGGTTCAGGTCATCGGCCGGATCGATGATGACGATACGCCGGTTGCCGGTACCTGAGGTCTGCGAGAAAAAGTGCCCTGCCCGCCTCACCTCGTCGACGGTGATTGCGCTCTTCACCTTGCCGGTCTTGTCGTCGACCGGCCGCGACAGATGCAGCAGATTGTGGGAGGCGCCAGACAGGATCTGCCGGCTGATAGGCGTCGACGGGTCGGGATCCGGAATTGTCACCGGTGCGAGACCTGGCTCGGGATTGGAGAGCACGTAATTGGCAAAACGGAAGGCAAGCGTCGCCTTGCCGATCCCTTCCGGCCCTTCGATCAGGATCGCATGATGCGACTTGCCGGTACGATAGCTACGCGCCAGAAACTCCTGCGCGCCCGAATGGCCGAATAGCTGCGTATTCGCGGCCGGGTGAATGGCTCCGTCAAGAATGTTTGCTGCGTTATCGCTCACGAGACCTGCTCCGCGGCGACTGACGCCTCGGTCGCGGCTTCCACCAGCTTGAAAATCTCCTCAGCGATTTCGTCTTCCGGCCGACCTGCGTTTATAACCCGGCAGCGTCGCGGCTCGGCCGCTGCAATATCCAGATAGGCCTGCCGCCGCTTTTCATGCGTATCTACCTCTTCCTTCTCGAAACGATCGGGCGCATCGCTGCCACCACGGCGGCGTGCACGGGCAAGACCTGCCTCGGCCGGAAGATCGAGAATAAAGGTGAGGTCAGGCATGACGCCGTCTGTGGCGATGCGCTGAAGGGCTTCGATGAAGCCTGGCTCGAGATTTCCGGTGACACCCTGATACACGCGCGAGGAATCAACGAATCGGTCGCAGAGCACGACTGCGCCCGTTTCCAGCGCAGGGCGAATAACCTCTTCGACATGATCGTTGCGGGCGGCGGCAAACAGGATCGCTTCCATGCGGACCCCGAAGGTTTCGGCTGCTCCACTGAGGAGAACGTGCCGAACGGCCTCTGCGCCCGGAGATCCGCCCGGTTCGCGTGTCACCAGCACATCGTAACCGGCACGGCGAAGCCGATCGGCCAACCGGCGGATCTGGGTCGACTTGCCGACCCCCTCGCCGCCCTCGAAGGTGATGAATATGCCCGAACGATCTGTCACGCTTGTCTTTGAACCTGTCTATGTCTGAACGGCATATAGCGCATCGGCCAGAAATTCGGAACGACTTTCGGCATGCCTCACGTGTCGTCAAAGCCAAAAGAACAGTAGCTCCATCAGGGCATCGCTTGCCTGAGCTCTCAGACCGCCAACCTCCACAGAAGCTGCAGCTTCCAGCGGGATTTCCCGGATCACCCTGTCCCCCGACGAGATTCGCAAGGTCGCGATCTCCCGTCCCTGGGCGACAGGCGCCCGCAGGGGCCAGTTGTAGACGATCCGTCCAGACAGCCTTTCCGGGTTGCTCTTCGGCGCGAAAATATCGACAGGTTCTCGCGTAACGAGGTCAACCTTGCTTTCAACACCTCCATATATGCTGGCCTGCCCGATCACCTCTCCTGCCTTAAATACGACCCGGGTCTCGAATGAGGACAATCCCCATTCCAGAATGCGTCTGGCTTCATCTGTCCGCTCCTTGTCCGTGGCAAGGCCGCCGAGGGCGAGGAAGAGGCGGGTATTATCTCTCGCGACCGACGCGGCTAGAGCATAACCCGTCCCTTCGGCAAAACCCGCCCCCAAGCCGTCTACCCCCATATTAAGCGACAAAAGCGGGTTCTTGTTGCGCTGGAATATCTTGTTCCAGGCGAAATCCGGCTGAGCATAAAGAGGGTAATATTCCGGATAGTTTCGATAGAGATGCCGCGAAAGCTCGACCAAATCGCGCGCGGTGGTCCAACTTTCTGCATAAGGCAAACCTGTGGCATTGCCGAATGTGGAGCGCGCCAGACCGATATCCTTGGCCTTTGCCGTCATGCGGGCCGCAAATTCACCTTCCGAGCGAGCAATACCCTCCGCCAGAATGATACAGGCGTCATTGGCATTCTGGATGATCACGCCGCGCATCAGGTCGGCCACCGGCACCTGCGATTTCAACGCGGCAAACATTGTTGTCGTACCGGAAGGTGCACCACCCGTGCGCCAGGCATATTCGCTGACCGGATATAACGTCTCCGGCGAAATCGCGCCGCTTTTCAAGGCATCGAAAACGACTTCCATCGTCATCAGCTTGGCAAGCGATGCTGCCGGAAAGGACTGGTTTTCGTTGACAGCCAAGAGCACGGTGCCCGTCGCCGCCTCAATGAGATACGCCTGTTTCGCCTTTGTCGCGAAAACGGGCTGCGCTTCCTGCGCCATTACGTTCCCTGCCGCCTGCAATGTGGTCGCAGCCAGCACAAAAACCAAAAGCAGAAAACTTCGCATCATTCCCCCGCAGTCCATCCGATTCATGCTCAGAGTAGCAAGAGGTCTTTTATGGTGAATTAAGAGCGACATGGCATCCGTGAAAACAAAATCACCCCAAAAACCTTTCGGGCTTTCGGGGTGATGAAAAGTCAGTATCGTTTCGTGTGTCGACGAGAGTCGGCGTCAATATTTCTGGCCGGGCTTCGGCGGCTCCAGCAGCACGTTGCCGAACATCACGCGTGTAACCTTGCCCTGCTGCGGTTCCGCTGCATAGGCGGTCTCAGTCGTTTGAGCCTGAACCGGCTGCTGAACACGCTGCACCGGCTGAACACGTTGTGCGGGCTTTGGCTGGCTTGGCGCCGACGCATAAGCAACAACGCGCTCCTGCTGGACGGGACGGGCGGCAGGAGCGGCCTTGCGCTCGACGGGCACGGGAGCGGCGCGCGTGACAGATGCGATCTGCGCAGTCTGCTGTTCGAACTTTTCGGCGGCCGGGCGCTTGGCAGGCGATGCGCTCGGGCTGCGTCCGGCATAGGCGGCCGCCGGCATGGACGAGCTGTAACTCTGCAACTGATCACCAAGGGGCTGGTTAGATGCAACCATTACCCCGCTCGCAATCTGGCCGCCGGGGTTGAACGACGGCAGGCGATCACCCTTGCGAATATAGGAGGCCATCAGGAATGGCATATCCTCGCCATCCATTCGCGCACGACCAAGATACTGGACATTAACTCGACCGGTACCGGTCTGCTTGATGTCGATCATCTCTGCGGTCTTGTCCGAAACGTCGATGATGCGACCCGGGTGATATGGCCCGCGGTCGTTGACGCGAACGACGACGGACGAACCGGTATCGACATTGGTTACGCGGGCGTAGCTCGGGAGAGGAAATGTCGGATGCGCAGCCGAAAGATGCGAGCTGTCATACACTTCGCCATTGGCGGTTAGACGACCGTGGAATGCAGAACCATACCAGGAAGCAAGGCCGGACTTGTTGTAGTTCGGGTCTTCCTTGGGCACGTAGGTCTTGCCCTTGACCTCATAAGGCTGTCCGACCATGAAGCGTCCACCACCCTTCGGAACAGGCCTGCCGTCCGCAACGACGCGCGGGCTGGCCTTCACACCATATTCCGACTCGGCAAAATATTCCTTGCCGTGACCCTTCTTCTTCGGGGCTTCAGCCATCTTGGTCGAGGCACAGGATGCCATCGTCGCACACATTACGCTGATCCCAAGCCATTTAGACCAGAGGGAAAGTTTGCCGCCACTCAAACTCAAAACTCGTCCGTCCCTATTTCGCATTGTGCGAATATGATGCAGAGCCTCGCAACCCGTACCATTCGCAACCACAACCCCACCCTCGTGAAACCACTCAGGCCTAATACTGAACAGGTTTTGCTTCGTTCGTGGCAGAAATGCGAACGAAATCTGTGGAATGGTTAAAATTCAGACGGTTATGGTTAATGATTGGTAAATTCAGTTCGTTTTATTGCTGTTCCAATACGCAACACGCCGGAACTTATACTTTGCTTTAACTTCTCCACATGTGAACATGACAAGAATCACAATCAAGCAAAGCTATAACCCCAACGCGGGACGTATGATTGTCGCCCTTCGCGCCCTCCTATCATCGCAGCTGCCGTTGACGGGGCGATCAATGGACGATAAAGCGCAACGGTCTGGATGGGTGGCCGAGTGGTTTAAGGCAACGGTCTTGAAAACCGTCGTGCGGGGAACCGTACCGTGGGTTCGAATCCCACCCCATCCGCCATTTAATAATAAAATCAATCACTTATGCCGAAAAAATTCCGAGTGACATAACCTCAGGGTTTTCGCGGCCCCATGTTTTCTTGTAGTTTGTTGATAACTTTTGCGCGTAGTTGAAGGCGTTGCTCGAATAAGTACACGTTACATCACTCGATAATGCGCGGATTTTCCCATGAGAAAAAAACTTCAGGTATTCGTCTCCAGTACGTTCACTGATTTGCAGTCTGAACGACAGGCTGCGGTACAAGCCATTCTAAAGGCGGGACATATTCCCGCTGGCATGGAACTTTTTACTGCCAGCGACAAGTCGCAGTGGGAGATCATCAAGCGATGGATAGACGAATCTGACGTCTATATGCTGATTCTCGGCGGACGTTACGGCTCTGTAGATACCGCTACGGGTGTCAGCTACACCGAGATGGAATACGACTACGCGGTAGAGCAAAAGAAGCCGTTGTTTTCGGTGGTGATCAATGAAGCCGCTCTAGAGGCCAAGGTAAAACTGGTCGGGTCATCCGTATTCGAGCAAAGCGATCCTCAAGCGCTGAAAAAATTTCGTGAGAAGGTGCTGAGCACGATGTCAGCATTTTTCTCTGATGACCGCGATATCAAGCTTGCCATACACGAAAGTCTCGGAGAACTCGGTCATAAAGCCGATCTAGTTGGCTGGGTGTCCGCAGCGGAAATTGTTGACGCTTCTGCCCTGCATGCTGAAATTACCCGTCTCCGAGCGGAATTGGACGCAGCTAAATCCGCAAAAACCTCGGCGCAGAAAAGCGGCAAGACATCCGGATCATATGATGATCTAGAAGAAAAGTTGGAAATTCTGAGACTTACTTCAATCGTTGTGCCGGAAGACGTGTCAGGTCGGCCACCCGCAACGAAGGATTTGGCCAGCTTGATGTCTTCATATTCAAATAGTCTAGTGAACGGCGTTGTTCAGGGGGCAACTAATCCGGGTACTAGGTTTTTGTATAATGTCGTATTTCCGAAATTGATTATTCATGAGCTCGCCGCCAACGAGAAGCCAACAGGAAGCGCGGTCAGGCGCAGCTATCTGACTGAAAAAGGAATGAGGCTTCTCGCTCTTGCTGAGAAACAGAGACTTATGGTCTCCGACACAGCGGGCGGCACGGAAAAACGAGAAGCCGAAGACGATTGAAAGCAAAGCCCCAAGGCGTCAACCAAGGGGCTTTTGATCAGGCGGCTTCGAAAAGCTCCTTCAGTTCGGCGATGTCTTCGGCAAGCATGCTGCTATAGGCTTCCGCACCAGCCTCAGAGACGGCTTTTGCGAATCCCGAGCCTCGCACCCACTGGATAGGCGCAGCGCCTTTCTTAGGCCGCTCAGGGGTCGCCACGAAACCTACTTCGTGGTCATGGGTCAGGATGATATCTCGGAGCGTCGTTTGCAGGTCGGGCAAGAACACCTGAATCTTCGCCAGACGACGCGCGCCGGTCTCCCGGTCGTAGCTCCTGCCAAGCGGTTCAATGCTGATCGTCTTTACGTTAATCATGGCGTGCCTCCTTCTGCTGTAAACGTGATGAAAGCTCCTTTCTGGTCTGGCTTCATCATCTTGACGTTGTAAGAGCGCCCGGAACGCTTTTCCCGGATGCTCCATGTTGTGTTGACGGCCTTGGTGGCGGGCTGCTGACGGACGATGATTTCCACGGTGGAAACGCCGCGAGGCAAGTTGTTCAAAACCATTTCATCACCACTACGAACGTCGATCCGGCCTGACGTGGTGAAGATCGTCGTGACGGGACCGGCTCCGGGGATCACGCCCCCGAAGCCGTCGTTACCGTCGTCAGCCTTCCGAAATTCGAAAACCCCGCGAAGATCGCCGCCGCCCGTCATTGCGTGGCCTCCGATGCCTGGGCGTTTTGGGTCACACCGAGCGGAGCCATGTTCAAAGGCCGCATGTACGTATCGCCGCCCTCGACCTTGCTCATGTTTTCGAACCCGCGAATCTCATCGACGGACAGGAAGCCAGCTTCGCGGCCCACGCGGTACGCCTCGTAACGGGTAGCCAGATCACCACGAAGCAAGCCGGATAGGTCATGCTCGATGTAATGTGTCTTGCGAGCTTCAGGCGAAAGCAGCGTGGCGTTGTAGACCGACTCGAACCTCTTAGCCCAAGGCGCAAGGACTCGATTCACCAGAGCGCGGCTTTCTTCGCCAATATTCGAATAGGTCGCATCGTCAGTGATTCCGACCGCTGACGGAGGAACACCCCAAACCCGGCAGACATCCAGATTCGAGAGCTTGCGGCTATCGAGAAATTCCGAGTCCTTGCTGTTGAACTGGAAGGTCTCAAATTTCGCACCGCCATCCAGCACCATGACCTCATTGGCTTTAAGCTGGCCGACGAAGCGCTCCTTGAACTTCTTGATCGCATCATCTTTGCCGGTGCCGCCTAGCTTCTCAGGGAACACCAGAGCGCCAGCCGGTCGGAAACTGTTCTCTGCCGCCGCGCCCGCCGTGTCCTGCTGCGCAAGAGCGAGACCGAAGGCCGCGCTTGCGATCTGGATAGGCGACAGACCTAGAACGCCGTCACCCGTCCGATAGCGGACATGGAGAATCTCGTCTTGAGTGAAGACCTCCGTTCCGCCGTTGTCCTTCGCCACCTTGTAGCGCAACCGACCAGACGAAAGCCGCTCGACCGTGACGCTTGGCGACTTCAGCGGATGAAGCGCGGCAATCTGGCTGCGGCCATTCCGCTCGATGCGAGCATAGGCATTGCCATACATCAGGGCGGAAACCAGCATCCATTCCCGGCCCTCAAACGCGGTCAGGAACGGCGAAAAGCTATCCTGAAGCACCGAGTAAAGGGCGTGGTCCGAAGCCGCTACACGGCCCCCGTCTGCCTCTCTGCGGTAGACCTTCAGAGGGACTGACGACAGTTGCTCCGCAATAAGCTGAATGCACCGATGGGCGACGGCATGGCCGCTGGCCTTTTCAATGTCGGCCCGTGCCTGCCAGCGCGCACCGAGGAATTCGCCTAGATAAGGATCACTTGTGGCAACGGCGCGGCTTTCTTTCGTGCTAAACGGATTCCACATAGGCGCCTCCTTCCAGTTCCAGAATGCGGATGCGTCGGGCAGCATCGGTCATCGCGTAGCGGGACCGAACTGAGATCGAAGTGCCGCTATAGGCCGGGAAGGCCTGCACGATGCTGATTTCGCGGAGGTCGATGGCCTTGAGCGTCCGCAGCTCTCCGGCCCATTCATCACCGCCTTCAGGGACGTTGAAGCCGAACGACATGCCACCGATGTCACCACGCGCAGCCAATGCAGAGATATCTCGGCCAAGCTGTGTATCCGGCAATTCCAGTTCGAAGCGGAGGCCTCTTTGATCCTCTGCAAGGATCAGGCTGCCCGAACCACTACGGCCAAGAATCTTGCCGGGGTCATGATCGACTAAGGCAAGGATATCCGGGTTGCTGCGAAGGCTGGCAGAAAACGCCCCTGCCCTGATGGTCTCCCGGAAATCACCGATACGCGTTTCAAGCCCGAAGGTGGCAACATAGCCCGTCAGTTTGCGCCCGGATGCTTTAACGTCCGTTGCGGCGCGCTTCTCGATATTGGTCAAAAGGACACCTCCCTGAAGGGTTGCACAAGGGCGTTGACACCGAAAGCGATGGCTTGTGGGGGCTTCTCGGCGGCGGCTTCGCGGTAATTGTACCAATGGCCGACAAGGAGAAGGATTGCGTGTTTCACGGCTGGCTGTGCCGGATCAGCGATGGTGACGCCGATTTCCGAGACGTAGTTTTCCGCCGCGCTAATGAGGCCTGCGATGTAGGAGTCATCCTCCGCGTAATCTACGCGGAGGTGAGTCTTCGCTTCGGCTAGTTCGACCGCTGCCATTAGCCGTTGTTGTTGCCTGCGGTCTGGTCTTCTGCGATCTCCGTAGAAGTCCATGCAAACGCCTCGTTGTGGCGAACTGCGATATCAGCGTCGAGGAAGGCGTGCATGCGCAGACCGCCCTTGGAAGCGTCCGAATACGGGTTCAGAAGGATATCGACGCCGCTCCAATAACCGATGAGCAGGTTGCTCCATGCGCCGAAGATGAGCGGGTCTTTGCCGCCGACCTTAGGAACCTGATTGGTGGAAACCACCTTTTCGCCGTGGAACAGTTCCGAAACCGGGATCACGCGGCCAAGGGTCTTCACCTTGCGGACCTGACCCATGAGGCTCTTGTTCGTCAGGAAGCCTGTGGTGCCGGTCACGTCGTCAAGCTCAAGCGCTGCGATCAGATCAGCCGTGGTATCCGAGATGAACGCGGGAGACGTGGTGACGGTTTCGGCAATAGCATTCAGGATGCCGACCGGCTGCTTATTAGCTGCAAGGCCGTTGATCGCGGCGGCATCGAGAGCCTGCGCCAGAACGAAGGCCAGATCGTTGCGGAGAACGTTTTCGAGCGCAACGCCGTTCTGAAGCTGAAGGCGTCGGCTCAGATACATCTCACCGGAAACCGTCTTCGGCTTCAGCGAAACCTTGTCGAAGGTCGCGTCGCTCGCCGTCGTGGCCTCGTCCTCATTGACCCAATGGGCGGTTGGGCCGCTGGTCAGACGCGGGAGATCGAGATTGCCAGTCAGGCCGGAAATGATCGTAGCGCCAAGACCCTGCACCGCCAGCGTCGGGCGGATACGGTCGATCAGGCCGCCCATATCAGTGGCAACGGTATTGCCTGCGGTCCCTGAGGTCAGCATCGCGCGGTTCTCATCGCCAAAGATTGCGGCGGTCGGGATCATCAGGCCACGGACTTCACGGCCACGAGAAAGCTCTTCATGAACTTCGCGCTCAAGGCCGGTCAGGTTGTCGCTATTGCCTTCGCGGATCGCCTTCGAAACCGAGTAGCTGCGCAGTTCGCGGGCCATGTCACCATTCGGAGACTGCTCATGACGCTCAAACTCTGAAATGGTCGCAGCATTCTTGATCTGGCCGTCAAGAGAGCGGATTTCGGTTTCGAGTGTCGCAAACTGCGCATTGTCGGGATTGTCGCCAAGAGCCTTGATAGCGGCGAGTTTGGCAGCACGGGTTTCGCGAAGATGATGGATATTCAAATATGGTCTCCTTCTGAATAAGCGCGCAAAGAGCCATGCCGATGCGGAATTGCTTCGGTTGGGTAGGCGCAACGATGTTGGGTTTGTTGGTGCCGGTCGCGTTGAACGGCTGGTTTATTCCGTGCCGATGGCACGGGCTGCCCGTCCCTTAAGCGGGGCGAAGCTCTTCGAATTGTATGAGTGTTTCGAACGGCGCGGTCTTTGCTGCCGCTCGATGACTGTGGTTATACTCCGCTTTTACTGTCGAACAAGCAAAAATCGCATTTGGCAAGGAAGTATATTTTTCACTGTTTTGGTTGACAAAATTGCGGGCTAAATCTTTTCGATAGGGCCATCGTATTCGAATGCCGAGATGAACTTAGGGCTTGTGGTGTCGAATAGGGTAACCCCGCGTTTCGCGACGCTCTTTTCATTGTGGGCCAGCTTCACAGGCTCGAAAGTTACGATCTCTCCATTGATAGAAACGCATAAGTAATCTAGCCGCACTTTGTCCTGCCTTATCCCTGAAAACCAGCCCTCGTTATCACTAATCGTCAGTACATATGCCTTGCCAACTTCAAACATTACATGTCCTTCACATTAAGCATCTTCCATCAAACACGCCGGAAGTGAATCGTCTTCCTCATGTCGCGCGGCAGTCTGCAATGCCATCGCGAGCGCAACAAGCCCGTCGATCCTGCCTGAAGCCTTCGATTTATCGAGTTTACGAGCGCCGGACGGGTCTTTGGTCACCACAGCATTAGCCGCGCACATCCGAAGCAACGGGTTTCCGGCGTGGTTGACCTTCTGTTGCGCAACGGCCACCTCCAGCATGTCAACGGCTGGAGACATGTCTTTGTATCCCTGTCCAAACGGCTGCAACGGTAGATCAATGGAAGCCTTGGAAAGCTCTCGCTTCAGGTCTTCAATGCGCCACCGGTCGAAAGCAATTTCCTTGATATCGAACCGCCCAGCCTCATCCGCGATGTATTCCGCCACCAAGGCAGGGTCTATGACCTTGCCCGGCAACAGCGTGAGCCGCGACGATTCCTGACGCGCCCAAACATCGTAAGGAACGCGGTCATTCTCGCTCTTCCCGGCGATATCGAATTCCGGCAGGAAGAAGCGCGGCAGAACCGTGAAGCGGCCATCCTCTTCCGGGAATACCAGAACGAACGCAGTCAAGTCTCGTGCTGCCGACAGGTCAAGAGCGCCGTAGCATTCCCGGCCTACCAACGCATCTTCGTCAATCGGGCCTAGATCGCAATCGTTCCACTCCCGCGCCGCGATGAACCGCACCGTGCCGTCGATCCGCTGATTCAGAATCTTGTTTCTGAAATCGGCCTCCTTCGAGGGGATACGCTGCGCCTGCGCCGCCATGCGCTCAACCTGTTCAAGGGCAAGAAAATCGCCTAATGCCGGATTGGCCTTGATCCACGTTTCGTAAGACCATGCATCTTCATCAGGGTCAGTCGTGAAAAATGCCAGATGAAAGCTCTCGTCCTCGATCTCGCCCGTCTTTATCTTCACGCCGTAATCGATCATCTCGGAAAAGAAGTGGGTGTCGTCCTTTGCCTGTGTGGAAATTACCACCACAAGCGGTTCGTCCCGCGCACCAAGGGCGGAATCCATGGCGTCGAATAGGTCGCGCTTCACCCAATACCCGGCCTCGTCGGCAAGGAAGAATGAAGGCGACAAACCGAGCTTGGAATCGGCATCGGCGCTCACAGCCTTCAGGACGGAGCCTTCACCGGGATAACCCGGCTCGACCTCGATTTCCTTGCTGAATTTGATAATGTTTACGCGCTCCGAAAGCTCGACGTGCGCTTCCAGCATAGCCTTGCACTCTGCCCAAGCCTTACCGGCCTGAATCTTGTCCATTGCCCCAAAGTACAATTCCCCGCGCTGTTCCGCCTCTGGGCCTACTAGATGGCAAAGGGCAAGCGCTGCGCTAAGGCCGGTCTTCCCGTTCTTGCGGCCCATCGAGAGCACTGCCGTGCGCACCGGGCGGCGTCCGAATTCGTCAACGGCGTAAATCGGCGCAAGGAATTCGTCTATCTGCCAGTCACGCAACTGCATGTTCTGGCCCGCAAGTTTGCCCTGCGTAATCTTCATGTCGTTGACGAATGCGACAACGGCTTCGAGGCGAGAAAGCCCCGGCTCATTCCATGGAAGCACCTTGCGGTGCTTGCTACCCGCCCCACTCATGATATCCCCGGTCTTCCCGGATGCTTTCGGCTTCGCGCCGGGTCCACGACGGCCCATAATAGTCTCCTTTCATTGTTCACTTTTCCATGACGATTTCCTTTTCGTCGTTCAAAATTTGGAACTAAGTCTTCACCAATGACCATCGCCGATCCCAGGCACTCGATCCTTCGTCTTTGAAGGCCCCCTACCCTTGGGTTCGGTCAGGTAGGCCCGTCAGGCATCGGTCCAGCCTTCCGGGTCAATCGGGTCACCGCTTTCTGAGAAGCCAGCCCACGCCCGCCTAAAGCCGCTGCTCTTGCCTGTCTTGGCGGTGCGTCGGTCCTTCGCATTCGTCTTGCGGTTATGACAGGATGCACACATGCTGGTCAGGTCGGACAGAGGCGGAAAGGCTAACCCGCCCGCATTGATCGCCTTGTCATGGTCAACCACGTCTGCCAGTTCGATGACACCACGCGCACGACACACTTCGCAGACCGGGCACTCCATCAGCTTGGCCTGCCTGAGCCTTTGCCATTGCGCCGTGTTGTACGGCCATTTGCTCATGAGGGTCGGGCAACCTGCCGCATAGCGGCAGCAACAATCACCTGCGCCTTCACCGGTATCGGCTGTTTCGGCAATCGGTTGTCCCGGCTGTTATGTGCAAACACCTGTCTGTTCAGATTGCCGCGCTTCATACAGCAACCCATTTGCCATGACTGACTGGATCAGCCAGACCGGCCCGCTTCAGCCGCAACAGGTACTTGTTGACATCCAGCCGCGTTAAGCCCGTAAGCCGTGCCAGCGTCATAGGCTCAGATGGCACGGTCCTTTTGCGCAAGAGCGTCAACAACCGTTGCACATGTCCCTCTTCGCCACCATCCCACGCCACCGGCTCGCCTACCGTTGCCCGGATGACCATTTCGTTTTGTTCGCGCATTCCTTCCATGATTGTATCTCCTTCTTAGTTTGGTGTCAGACAGAGGGACACCGGGACACACCTAAAGGTGTGTGTCCCTGTCCGTCCCCCTACGATGTCCGGGACAAACGGGACAATGTCCCCCAAATGTCCCTAATGTCCCTCAATGATCGAAACGAAGCCGTCAGAGGCGTCTACAAGTCCCCGATCCTTCAATGACTTGATTGCGCGGCTATATCCCCGCTTGAGCGTCTCCCGATCCTTGTTCGGGTATTTCGTGTAATAGGCTTCCCTGACCAACTGGCCGGGAACAGGCTCTTCCTTGTCACCCATTAACTCGCGCGCAATTTCCAAAATGTCCTTATGGCTCTTCGACAGGGGCGGCAGCCCTTTTCCGTTTGTGTCCGGCAGGGACACTGGAACGAGAACCGGGGCAGTAGTCCATTCCCCTTCGTCATCCTTGCCGAGCGTCACGCTTTCGAACTCGTAGGCCATTAGGTCGCCTTCTTTGCCATCGTTCGCGCCGGTATTCTCCAGCACCACGGCGCCGCCCTTCGGCCCGACCATGAACGACACATCAACCGCGCCATCCAGATCAATCGCGCCTTTGGCTCGCGTACCTGCATGGGTGGTATGGTGGATGACGGAAACATGCGCGCGAGGAACGGTCTCTTGTATCAAGCTCACTGCATCAATCAGCCGGGTCATGTCCTTAGAGGCGTTCTGATCGCCGCCACCGAAGACACGGGTCAATGTGTCGATTACGATAAGACCGCATTCCAGCCCGCATTCACCTTCCGCCTGCTCAATGACGCTGATTATCTCTTTCGCGTCTTCCAGCCCGTCCGTCAGGTTCATGTAGCCAGACACAACCAGCACCGGCAGATCGTCGCTGAAGCAATGCTTTTTGCGCCAAGCCTTAATGCGTCTACGCGTCAGTTTGGCCCGTTCTGCCGCGATATAGAGCACAAAGCTCGGCTTCTTCACCTTAAAGCCGTGCCAATCCCAACCGGCTGCGAGGTGACACGCCATATCGGTCGCGCACATGCTCTTCCCGGCTCCGGGCTGACCTACGATGTAAGAGAATTCACCAGCGCCGAAGATGTCCCGGATAATCCATTCCTTGTGGTTATCCTCGTCTCCGATGTCATGCGCCCATATCAGGCTGAAGCGGCTTTTGATTTCCGATTGAGGCCCACTCGCCTGCGGCTCGATAGCTGCCCGCCTCTTGCCTAGCTTTTCGAAATTGAACTTCCCGCCCCAACCGGGGGAGTCATTTGCATGCGCTTCCACTAGTGAGCCGTGCGGCGGGCAATTCGCTCATCAAGCCACGCTGTCACTTCACTACGCACATAAGCGATACGACGGGTGGAAAGCTGGACGGCTTTCGGGAAATGACCGGTTGCGCTCAAAAGCGTAAGCTGCACAGCGGAAAATGTGGTTTCGGCCGCTGCTTCCTTCGGGGACATAAGGCGCGGCAAAGTATTTTCAGGCATATATTCTCCTTTCTCTGGACGCACTTCGTCATTACCGGACCTCCTTTGGCCGGTACGAAAACGCGCTGATTGTTCGGGTGATCGCCAATTCACTTGCGATGGATGGTTTATAGCTCCGCGCGTTTCTTGCTCGCAACTAAAAAACGCAAAATAGGCTCAAGTATATTTTTTCGCTAATCTGTTGACAAAAACGCGGCCTAAAACATTTTTTTGCTTGAGCCATCAAGACTTCGGTTCCGCATCTTTTCCGCAGTAAGCGGCCCAATCGGTCATCAGGGCACGACGCTTTCCTAGTGCATCTGAGCGCCTATAAGCTGCCTCAGTTTTATCCCTCACAGCGTGGGCCAAGGCTGCTTCCGCGACGTCCCTAGGGTAATGAGTTTCATCGCCAGCCCAATCGCGGAATGTAGATCGCAGCCCGTGCAACGTGTCTCCCGTTCCGCTGGCAAGCCGTAAAGCTTTCACCATCGCCGTATCGCTTATTGGCTGGCCTTCCTTGCCACCCTCGAAAATAAGCGCGCCCGTTGCATGGGGTTCCCGTTCTCGCAGAATCTCGACTGCACGAGCAGATAACGGAACACGGTGTTCAACCCCGGCTTTCATGCGCTCCTTGGGGATAATCCAAACAGCTGCATCGAAGTCGATCTCGCCCCATACCGCGCCGCGTATCTCGCCGGAGCGTCCTGCTGTCAAAGCAGCGAACTCAACAGCGCGCGCAGAAACGCCAGAGGACGCGCGAAGAGCCTTCATGGTTTTCGGCATGGCCTTGTAATCCAATGCCGCGTGGTGACCGCGCGTCAGCTTAGACCGGGCGGGAAGAAGGTGCTCAAGCCCACCTTTCCACGCTGCCGGATTGTCCCCTTGGTAGTGCCCATGCACCTTAGCAGCATCCATGACCGTGGCGATGCGCATTCGGGTGCGGTCAGCCGTCTCCGGCTTTTCGCTCCATATAGGCTTGAGGCAGTCAGCTACATTGGCGAGCGTAATTTCTCCTACAGGGCGGGCGTGAAGCGCCTTCGCATAGGTTTCCAGTGTCATTGCCCACTGCGCCGCGTGCTTCGCGTTCTTGGACGCCTTCTGCTTGATATCAATTACATCTCGCATGATATCTCGGAAGGTCGGCCGCTCGCCCTTTTCTTTATCGCTTTCAACATCCTGCCCACGGGCCAGCCGCTCTCGGATTTCGTCAGCCTTTTCCCGTGCAAGCTCCAGCGTCACCGGTCGCGTGCTGAAACCGGGATATGGGCCAAGGGCTTTTTCAGAACGCTTGCCGTCCTTCTTCCATATGAAGTGCCAAGACTTTGAGCCACCAACCCGAACGCGTAGGAAAAGACCCGCGCCATCGCTATAGACACCGGGCTTAGTCAGCTTCTCAATTTTCGTTTTGGTGAGCTTTTCTTTAGCCACGTCATTTCCCCAATGTCATAACCTCGACAAGGAAATTACGGAAAATACGGCTAATGGCAAGGTCTATTGATACGTATTTTCAATACGTTACACGGATACGCGGACACCCCATCCGCCACTCTCATCAAAACGTGCGATTTTACCAACGGGTTACCGCCGATTGCCACCTTTTACCCTCTAGAGGCAGATCTCAGGGGAAGCTCGCGTCAATGGCTAAGGGCCCGAAGCCCAAAAAGAGCTTTCAACGCCCAGACCCGGAAAGACGTCTAAGGCCGTCATTGTCGATGATGGTGACGCCAGGTTTCACATCTGCGATGCGCCTGGCGATCGCATCCGCGACGGTCCCGGCGGGAATGGCTCCGTAGCGGGAGAGCTGGCCGGGCAGGATCGGCGTGAGAGCCGCGAAGATGCTCTGGCCGATCGCCTCCCACACGCGCCGTTCGTTGCGGTGTCCGATGAGAAAGCCAGGGCGGATCAGGTCAAGCTGCTCGAAGCCGAGACCTATGACCGCCTGCTCGATCTTGCCCTTTGTCTGGAGATAAAAACCGGGACCACCAGCGCTCGCCGAGGTCACGAGAATGAATTGGCGTGCACCAAGCGCCTTTGCGCCTTTCGCCACGGCGAGCACGTAATCATGGTCGACCCGGAACATGGCCGGCTGCGATCCGGCCGTGCGAATGGTCGTGCCGAGGCAGGAGATGGCGACATCGACGCCTTCGGGCGCGATCGGTCGCAACACCCGTTCAGGCGTCTCACAGAGGCCTTCGTAGTCAATCGCCCGGCCCGATGCCGATGACCCGCGCCGGATGAGGCTGACGAGATCGATATTGTCGTCTCCGGCAAGCCGTGCAGCCACGAGGCCGCCGACCAAGCCGGTACTGCCGGCGAGAAGAACGCGTTGAGGCATACTATAGACTCCTTTGGTACGCTAGCGAGCGCCCGGCTCTTGATGCAGTGGAGGTCGGCTCAATGGAGACCGACGGTTCCGGCCGGGCCGAGGCTGTTCATGTTTATTTCACGCCAGCGGCTGGGCGACATTCCCTCCCATTCGCGGAAGGCGCGGTAGAAGGAGGTCGTGTCCTGGTAGCCGAGCAGGCAGGCGACTTCGTCAATGTCGGTCGCCGGATCGGCAAGTAGATGACGGCCCAGATCCCGGCGCGCGTCGGACAGGAGGTCGCGGAAGGTCGAGCCCTCCCCGGTGATGCGCCGCTGAAGCGTCCTGTCGCTCATGCCGAGTTGCTTCGCCACGTCGGACAGGCCCGGCTGGCCGCTGGCGAGACTGCGCTTCAGCACGATCTTCACCTGCTCCTTTACCGAGCTTTGCGCTTCCAGTTCGCCGAGCGCCGCGCTGAGGGCCGGCGTCAACATCTCCAGCATCTCGGGATTGTGACCCGGGAACGGCCTGTCGAGATCGGCCGCGTCGATCACCAGCAGGTTGCGAGCCGCGCTGGCGCGGATAGGGCAGCAGAAATACTCCGCGTGTGTTGCGCCAGCCGGCCCCGGTCGGGCAAGCTCCAGCCGGCGCGGCAAGATGTGTCGCCCGGTGGCGCGCCTTCCAAGCTCCACCAACGTCGCGAAGGTGATATCGACCGAAATCGCAGGCTCCGCGCCGGTGGCGAACGGCCATTCCACGGATATGGTGCAATCTCCGTTCGCCTCGACGATCTGCAGGTGCTCCGGCGTACACAGACGCTTGAAGCGCGCGATCCGGGTCAAGCCGTCGCGATAGTCTCGGGCGTAGAAGGCGGCGAGGCTCGACGGCGGATGGACGGCCGTATCGACAATCTGAACCATGCGGATGCCAAGTGCTGCATCGCCGGCCAGATCGGCCATCGCCTGCATAAGCGCAAAATACTGCGCCGTGGTGACGAAGGCCTGCGCGCCAAGATGTAGCCTCGCCGGCAGGCGCGCCTGCCGCAGCAGGGCTGCGGGACGGATTCCGAACTGCTCCGTCGCCCGCCAGAAAGCCTGCGGTATCTTGCACTTATCGACCTGCGCCATCGTCGGTTCCTTCTATGCCTTCTATGCCTTCTGGGTCTTGAGCGCCTTCGAAATACCAGTCGCCATCCGCATCATGCCGTCGAAGGTCCGATCGGACAGTATGCCGCGCATGAAGATCATCGGCTTCGCACCGAAACCGATTGCGTAGCGGGTCTTCGGCCTGGCTGCGGTGACGGCTCTGGCAATGGTGTCGGCGATGATCTGCGGCGGTGACTGGCGCTTGACGCTGGCTTCACCGACCATGGATTTCGCCATGGCGTTGGCCTGCACCGCATAGGGACCGTGGCCCGAGGTCTCGCGCAGCTTGTCGGCGGCGATGCCGGCCCATTCGGTCCTGATGCCGCCCGGTTCGATTACGACGACATCGATGCCGAAAGGCTGAACTTCCATGCGAAGGCAGTCGCTGATTGCCTCCAGTGCGAACTTGGTGCCGTGATACCAGGCACCAAGTGGGGTATGGATCTTGCCGCCCATCGACGTGATGTTGACGATCGTGCCCGAACGTTGGGCGCGCATGTGCGGTAGGGCCAACTGGATCAGCCGGACCGCGCCAAAGACGTTGACTTCGAACTGGGCGCGCGCCTCTTCCATTTGCACGTCCTCGACGGCACCATAGGAACCGTAGCCGGCATTGTTGACGAGGACGTCGATGCGGCCGAATTCGGCGATGATGGCATCGATCCCTGTCTGCATGGAAGCGTCATCAGTCACGTCCATCGCCAGAATTTTGATACCGGACTGCGTCAGATGCTGCATGCGATCGACACGGCGCGCGGCGCCGTAAACCGTGTAGCCGAGGTCCTTGAGCTTGAGGGCGGCGGATTCCCCGATACCGGAAGAAGCGCCGGTGACAAGTGCGACTTTGTTGGCCATGTGCCGGTTCCTTGCGTTGGAAACTGTTGTTTTCAAAGCCCTAACTAACTCGATCAGGCTGCGTATCCCGGAATGCAAACTAGCGGCATCAACACGTCATGACATTGGCATTATATGCCACATGACTTGCGTATCGCGCCAACAGTCTGACGCCACATGCCGCGCTCCAGAGTTTGTTGACTGTCTAAGCGTCACCGTCATCGAGAGAGAGAAACACCGGCCGACAGTGGGTGATGCGATAGACGCTGGCGGGAGGCGGAAAGCGCCACCGCTTTTGCATGAAGCGCCATTCAATACCTACCGAAACGCATTCTGAGCTGAGGGATCGGCAGGTCAGGTCCGCCTAATTTCCGATATAGCCGCCACCTGCTACGCAAACACCGTCCAAAGGCTTGCAAACTTCGTTTGGGAGCCAATGGGCATTCATGAGCAAACCGACCAAGCGCCTTGCTCACCCCGTCATTAATACAATCAACCGAAAAACAAGACGTGTCGTTGACAGTCTAATACCTACGTAGAATAAGCTGATTGAATTCATTCATAGGCAACACGATGAAGACACAGATGCTTCCGAATAAATCGGCTTCATATGCCTTGTTTTCACACCTCTGGAAATTTTAGCAAACTCGCAAAGCATCAATGCCAACCCTATAAGCTAGGTGGAAATGAAGACTGTCAGCAGCATGAGAGAGCCCTTGGAGGAACTTGAATTTGCTCTTCATCGAGTGCTGATTCATGTCATTCTTATTTGCGACGTCCTGTTTGCATCCCGGATTTACCAAGCGATCGGTCTATTCCTACAGCCGCTAATTTTGGGCAGCTGTGCCGCTATCATCATTTTTTATTGCGTCTATACAGCAATAAGAGGTCACATACTCATACCACTGATGGCCGTTGGTTATGTGGCGCTCGTCATGACACAATTGACAGTGTTCGCAGACAAGCTTTGGCTGCCGGTCAATACAAACGCCTTCTTCCAATACATATGGGTGATGTCATTCGTTCCGTTCGCGGGCGTTTGCCTGGCCGGTGGGCGAACCTATCTGCTGAAATGCGTTGTCGGCTACGGAACGGGTTATTGCTGCTTTTACGCACTTGTCTCGATGATGCAGATGGTGGGCGTCTTGCCCGGAAAAATTCTGGCGGGACTCGTTTCCGATCTTGATTTCCGGGGCGCGCGGATTTTCCTCTATTCCGGCCTAGCTGCACTCACATATTTCTATTGGCTGGTGCAGATACGGACACGCGTGACCTGGGTCAGCCTGTCCTTTTTCTTGATATGCACGCTGGCATCACTGCTATCTCTTTCTCGCGTCTATCTTCTGGTGATCTTCTGCCTCACCATCGTGTTCATGCTTTCGCCCAGACCTGCTTTTTTACGAATATTGGCGATCTCCGTTCTGGGACTTGGAACCACATTCGTTTTGTCTGGCATGTTGGTTCCGGCCTTCAATCCATTCGATCTGTTTGCAAGTGACGCTTCGGGCGCCTATCGAGCGCTGGAATACGAAGTCATGCGCGACCGGATTTTTGCAGATCCACTATGGGGGTTTGGAATGTCGCCGACGTCAGATGCGTCCAAGCCATTCCTCGGGCCTTATCTTATCTTCCCGGGAGATGTGGGCAGTGTCGGGGTGTGGTTTGAGTTCGGCCTGATCGGCCTGGTCTTGTATCTGGTCATCCTCTGGCGATGCTCCACTCCACAGCGGTCATTGCCGATGAAATACGGCTGGCCGCTTTTTCTGACTGGAACAATGCTGACGGCTTATGGCGCGATGGCGCCTCTGGCGATCGCCCCCGGCGGGGCGACAATGACAGGATTGATTTTTGGAGTTGGCTTGACGGCTAACGTTCAACAGCGAAACCAAAAGCGGCGCTCTCAGCTGCTTCCCGGATCGCTCCGGCGAACCATCTCCGCGCAATAGAGGCGCTGCGCGAAGGCCGGGGGTGGCCAAATTCCCCCGCGATACGCTGCGTTCTATCTTGGTGCGCAACGCAACCCGGATGGATTTAAAACGACCTCACGTCACCAAATATCAGTTTCGTCAGGCGGTAACGCCAGATTCGCGTTGTTTTGCGAGTGCGGCAAGATCCGCGGGCTTCAGCTCCACCGATTCGCCGCAGCCGCAGGCGGACGTCTGGTTCGGATTTACGAAAGTGAAGCCTGAGCGCATCTTGGTGATTTCGAAATCCATCTGAGTGCCCAGCAGATAAAGAACGGCCGAGGGCTCGATCCAAACTTTGGCGCCGTCATGCTCAATGAGGTCATCCTTGGCATTTGCCTCGGTGACGAGGTCGATCGTGTATTCCATGCCGGCGCAACCGCCCTTCTTGATCCCGACGCGTATGCCCTTGGCATCCGGACCGGAATTGGAAACGATCTGCTTGACGCGGTCTGCCGCCGCATCGGTCATGGTCATCACTGCAAAGCCCATCGGCTCATTCCTCTTCCACAACAGGGTTCAAGGCCCGGCGTTTCTGACAATCAATTTAGTCGTAGCAGCCTAAGCTATCAATACCAGCCGACCGCGACCTGCGCTTCTTCCGACATGCGCTCCGGCGTCCACGGCGGATCGAAAGTCATTTCGACTTCGACGCCGGATACGCCCTGAACCGCGCTCACAGCATTTTCGACCCAGCCAGGCATTTCGCCGGCAACCGGGCAGCCCGGTGCGGTCAGCGTCATGGCGATCTTGACCATACGGTCGTCTTCGATGTCGATCTTGTAGATCAGCCCGAGTTCGAAGATGTCCGCCGGAATTTCCGGGTCATAGACGGTCTTCAGGGCTGCGATGATATCGTCGGACAGGCGCTCCAGTTCGTCCGCCGGAATTGCGGATTCGATGATCCCTTCGCGGGCATCCCACTTCGGTATGTCTTGGTCCATGGCCTTCAAATGTCCCAGTCAGTTCGCTGAATTTAAGCAAAGAAATTGCGGGCGTAGTCGAGTGCGTCCGCGAGCGCGTCGACTTCGGCACGGGTATTATACATGCCGAATGATGCGCGGCATGTGGAGGTGACGCCGAAACGTTTCAAGAGCGGCATGGCGCAATGGGTGCCGGCACGCACGGCAACGCCGCGGCGGTCGATCACCATCGATACGTCATGGGCATGAATTCCGGCAAGTTCGAAGGAGAAGATCCCGCCCTTGCCCGGCGCATTGCCTATGATCCGCAATGAGTTGATGGCCTGCAGCCGTTCGGTGGCATAAGCCGTCAGATCAGCCTCATGAGCAGCAATTGCCGCGCGTCCGACCTTGTCCATATAGTCCAGCGCATAACCGAGCCCGATCGCCTGGACGATCGGCGGCGTGCCGGCCTCGAAACGATGCGGCGGATCGTTATAGGTGACGAAATCCTCCGTCACCTCGACAATCATCTCTCCGCCGCCCTGGAAGGGTCGCATCTCTTTCAGACGATCCATCTTGCCGTAAAGAACGCCGATGCCGGACGGGCCGTAGAGCTTGTGGCCGGTCATCACGAACCAGTCGCAATCGATATCCTTCACGTCGATCGGCATATGCACGGCGCTCTGGCTGCCATCGACGAGAACCGGAATGCCGCGCTCATGCGCGATGCGGCAAATCTCTTTCACCGGCACGACCGTGCCGAGCGCATTCGACATATGCGTGACGGCGACCATCTTGGTCTTCTCCGTCAGCGCATTCACGAAATCCTCGATATGGAAGGCACCGTCGTCATCCACCGGCACCCAGGTAATCTTGGCGCCCTGGCGCTCGCGGATGAAATGCCACGGCACGATATTGGAGTGGTGCTCCATGATGGTGATGACGATCTCATCGCCCTCGCCGATATGCGGCATGCCGTAGCCATAGGCGACCGTGTTGATCGCCGCGGTCGAATTGCTGGTGAAGACGATCTCGTCGACCGAGCCGGCATTGAGAAAGCGGCGCACCTTTTCGCGCGCCGCCTCATAGGCGTCGGTCGCGGCATTGGACAGGAAGTGCAGGCCGCGATGCACATTGGCATATTCGCTGGAATAGGCATGGGCGATCGCGTCGATTACCACTTGCGGCTTCTGCGCCGATGCGCCGTTATCAAGATACACGAGCGGCTTGTTGCCATGCACCAGGGTCGATAGGATCGGAAAATCCCGCCTGATCGCATCGACGTCATAGGAAGCCAACGGTGTCGTCTGGTCCATTGCAGACCCTTTCATATCGCGCTTCTGGGCGAAGTACCGTAAATATCGCAGTTACGATCGGCATCTATGTCGCCATACCCACTGCGTCATCCTCGGCCTTGTGCCGAGGATCCAATCACGTTGCAACCGGTTCAACGGTCGCAGATGCCCGGGGCAGGCCCGAGCATGACGAAGGAGACGTCCGCGCCCCCTCCGTCAATCATATCAGGCGTGCTTGTCGAGCCAGGCGGAAATGATCTCTTCCAGCGGTTCGACCAGCTTGTCCTCTTCCAGTTCCTCGACGATTTCGGCGACGAAGGCGTTGACCAGCATGGCACGCGCCTTGTTCTCAGGAACGCCGCGCGCCATCAGGTAGAAGAGATGGTTGCGGTCGATATCGGCAACCGTGGCGCCATGTCCGCAGATGACGTCGTCGGCGAAGATTTCGAGTTCCGGCTTGACGGAGAAATCGCCGTCGTCGGACATGAGCAGCGTGTTGCATGCCATCTTCGCATCGGTCTTCTGCGCGTCCGGAGCAACCCGGATCATGCCCTGGAAGACGCCGCTTGCCTTGTCGAACACAACGTTGCGGAAGGTTTCCGTCGAGTTGGTATGCGGCACATTGTGGCCAAGCACCAGCGTGACATCCGTATGCGTGTCGCCACCGAGCAGGTTGACACCGCGCAGCGTCAGTTCAGCGCCCTCGCCCTGAACCTCGATACGAAGTTCCTGACGAACCAGCTTGCCGCCGGCATTAACGACGTAGAGGCGAAGCTTCGCCTCGGCACCGAGCTTGACCCGGATCTGCGCCAGATGCGTATCGGCCGCGCCCTGCTGCTGCAGGATGATCCAGGTGATTTCCGCGCCGTCTTCGAGTGTCAGATCACTGATCGACGACACGAGTGCTGCGGCATCCGTCTCCGAGCGGTGACGCTCGACGATGGTGGCTTTGGAACCCGCACCGAAGGACACAGGGAAGCGGGTGTGGATCTGGCCTTCGCCGTGCGAAGCCTGCAACTCGATGACGTCTTCGATTTCCGCATTGGCGGGAATGATGAGTGCCAGGCCGTCACGCACGAACGAACCGTTCAGGCGGCCGATCGCATCGTCCTTGTCGAGTGCTGTCAGGCCGGCAACGGCGGAGCCGTCGCTCAACTGATCACGAAACGCAGTGATGGTCACGCCGTCGATTTCGGCATCCGCATGGGCTGCGCCCTGCAGCACCGGCAGCACGGTCGAACCCTTGACCAGCGGCGCGATGGACGAAACCTTGGTGCCCGCGACCTGCTCCGGCACGGACCGCAGCAGGTTCTTCAGGTCGGTATAATGCCAGGATTCGATCCGGCGGGTCGGAAGACCGGCAGTCTTCAGGTCGTCGAGAAGACGGTCGCGAGTGCCTGCGACAGCGCCATTGCCCGGCAGGTCGCCGATCTGGGCGGAAAAAGCCTCGACGAGCGCAGTCTCGGCAACCGTGAGCTTGGCCGCTGGCTGGTTAGCTTGAATGTTCATGCCAATTCCTCCCCGGTCTCAGGCCGCGGTCTCGATTACGTCAGCATAACCGTTGGCTTCCAGTTCCTGCGCCAGTTCCTTGTCGCCCGAACGGATGATCTGGCCCTTGTAGAGAACGTGGACCGTATCCGGCACGATGTAGTCGAGCAGGCGCTGGTAGTGGGTGATGACGATCACAGCACGATCCGGCGAGCGGAGTGCGTTGACACCGTCGGCAACGATCTTCAGCGCATCGATGTCGAGGCCGGAATCGGTTTCGTCGAGGATGCAGAGCGTCGGCTCGAGAAGAGCCATCTGCAGGATTTCGGCGCGCTTCTTTTCACCGCCGGAGAAACCGACATTGAGCGGACGGCGCAGCATGGCCGGGTCGATCTTAAGCTGTTCGGCGGCTTCCTTGACGCGGCGCATGAAGTCCGGCGTCGTCAGCTCGTCTTCGCCACGAGCCTTGCGCTGCTCGTTCATCGCCACCTTGAGGAACTGCATGGTGGCAACGCCCGGGATTTCGACCGGATACTGGAAGGCCAGGAAGATACCCTTGGAGGCGCGCTCGGCCGGATCCAGTTCGAGAATGCTCTCGCCGTTATAGGTGATGTCACCCTCGGTGACTTCGTAGTCCTCGCGGCCCGACAGGATGTAGGACAGCGTCGACTTGCCCGACCCGTTCGGGCCCATGATGGCGGCTATCTCGCCCGGCTTCACGGTCAGGTTCAGGCCGCGGATGATCTCGGTGCCGTCTTCGGCGATGCGGGCGTGCAGGTTCTTGATCTCAAGCATAAGTCTATCCTTCCGGATGTTTTTCAGTGACGCGTGGTGACGCGATAATTCAGATGACGGCCAATTAGCCTACGGAGCCTTCAAGCGAGATGCCGATCAGCTTCTGGGCTTCTACCGCAAATTCCATCGGCAGCTGCTGGATGACATCCTTGACGAAGCCGTTGACGATCAGTGCGATCGCCTCTTCTTCCGGAATGCCGCGCTGCATGGCATAGAATTTCTGGTCGTCGGAAATCTTCGAGGTGGTCGCCTCGTGTTCGATCTGCGCCGACTGGTTCTTCGCCTCGATGTAAGGCACAGTGTGCGCGCCGCACTTGTCGCCGATGAGAAGCGAATCGCAGTTGGTGAAGTTGCGGGCGTTTTCCGCCCGGCGGTGGATCGACACCTGGCCGCGATAGGTATTCTGCGAAACGCCCGCCGAAATCCCCTTGGAAATGATACGGCTCGACGTGTTCTTGCCGAGATGGATCATCTTGGTGCCTGAGTCGATCTGCTGGTGACCGTTGGAAACCGCGATGGAGTAGAACTCGCCACGGCTGTCGTCACCCCGCAGGATGCAGGACGGGTATTTCCAGGTGATCGCCGAACCGGTCTCAACCTGGGTCCAGGAGATCTTGGAGCGCGCACCACGGCAATCGCCACGCTTGGTGACGAAGTTGTAGATGCCGCCCTTGCCTTCCTTATCGCCTGGGAACCAGTTCTGCACGGTCGAATACTTGATCTCGGCGTCATCCAGAGCAACGAGTTCGACGACGGCAGCATGAAGCTGGTTTTCGTCGCGCTGCGGTGCGGTGCAGCCTTCGAGATAGGAGACGTATGCGCCTTCTTCGGCGATGATCAGCGTGCGCTCGAACTGGCCGGTGTTCTTCTCGTTGATGCGGAAGTAGGTCGACAGTTCCATCGGGCAGCGAACGCCCTTCGGTACAAAGACGAAAGAACCGTCGGTGAAGACCGCAGCGTTCAGCGTCGCGTAATAATTGTCCGTCGTCGGCACGACCGAACCGAGATACTGCTTGATCAGTTCGGGATGCTCGCGGATGGCTTCCGAGATCGACATGAAGATCACGCCGGCCTTCTGGAGTTCCTTCTTGAAGGTCGTGACGACCGAAACCGAGTCGAACACCGCGTCGACGGCGACCTTGGAGGTCTGCACGCCGGCCAGGATTTCCTGTTCGCGCAGCGGAATGCCGAGCTTTTCATAGGTGCGCAGCAGTTCCGGGTCGACTTCGTCCAGCGATACCGGGCCGGTCACGTTCTTGGGTGCGGCATAATAGTAGATATCGTTGAAGTCGATCTTGGGGTACTCGACACGAGCCCAGGTAGGCTCTTCCATCGTCAGCCAGCGCTTGTAGGCATCCAGACGCCATTCAAGCATCCAGTCCGGCTCCTGCTTCTTGGCCGAAATGAAGCGGATGATATCTTCAGAAAGCCCCTTCGGAGCCTTGTCCACTTCGATAACTGTCTCGAAGCCGTATTTGTACTGATCGATATCGATCCCACGGACCTGATCGATCGTTTCCTGGACAGCAGGCATCTTCAGTCTCCAAATTTTGCCGGTTCAAATTCCGGCAATTCCGTCAGTCTTGCGGGGAAAACAAGGCCTCCCCCATGTAAGGGCCAAAAGGCGATTTTCCCACCTTTTGGCAAGCAGAAAATTGCTTTTCCGCCAATTCTCGAAGCCGCTACGCGGCCTGACCTGGCAGCTTGCGCCGGCCGGCGATCTTCCCGAACGCTGCGATGGCTCTTTCGATCTCGGTTTGCGTCGTTGCCGGGCCAAGCGAAATACGCAGGCCACCGACATCGGAATTGAGACCCATCGCGGTGAGGACATGGCTCTGCCCGACCTTGCCGGAAGAGCAGGCAGACCCCGCCGAAAGAGCGATACCTTCAAGATCGAAGGCGATCTGACCGGTTTCGGCCTTCAGTCCCGGAAGCGTGAAAAAGCTGGTATTGGCAACGCGCGGACCGGCTAACCCGTGTATGACCACATCCGGAGCGGCCTCCACCATAGCCTGCTCGAGCGCGTTGCGAAATTCACCGATTCGGCCGTTGCGGCTTTCCAGATCCTCAGACATCACTTCAGCCGCCGCACCGAAGCCGATGATTGCGTGAAAATTCTCCGTCCCCGAGCGGTGACCCTTTTCTTGGCCGCCGCCTCGAATGAGCGGCCGCGGCATCAACACTTCGCCACGGGAAATGAGCGAGCCGACACCTTTCGGGCCGCCGATCTTGTGCGAGGAAATGATCAGGAAGTCTGCATCCAGCGCGTCGATGTCGAGCGCGATGCGCCCAGCCGCCTGTACCGCATCAACCACCATCAGGCCGCGATACTTGTGAGCAAGCGCTGCCGCCTCGGCCACCGGCTGGATGATGCCCGTCTCGTTATTGACGAGCATCACGGCCACCATCGGCAGGCCGGAAGCCGGATCATGATTGACGAGAAGCGTTTCAAGGGCGGCAAGATCAACGATGCCTGAGGGCGTTACCGGCACTTCCGTCACCTGATCCGGCGCAAAGCGGCCGCCTTCGCGGATCGCCGGATGCTCAATGGCGGAAACATAAAGACGCGATACCGTAACGGGCGCACGGCCCATGCGATAATCCGGCGTAAGGACATGGCTGGATGCCTCTGTCGCGCCGCTCGTGAAGGTTACATGTGCAGGTTCAGCCCCGACGAGCGCTGCGACCTGACGCCTTGCCTTTTCGACAGCAGCGCGCGCCGCCCTTCCCTCGCTATGTACGGAGGACGCATTTCCCGGCAAGGAGAAGGCTTCAACCATCGCGAGACGCGCGGCTTCCGATAGCGGAGCCGTCGCATTCCAGTCGAGATATGTCCTCTGCAAAGCCATTGCCTAGCCGCACTTCCTCGTCGTTCAATAGAATTGAACTCCACGCGGTGCGCGGAATCCTCATTTTAGTTGAAATCTCAACTGCGCTTGCCTTATGAGACTTCGCAACAGGCATTGCTGTCGCATGCCTAAGTTTCGAATGGTTCTAAACTGAGTTCTAGAAAAGCTGAGCGCCTTCGTCAAGTCAAACTCGACGGCAAGCGCAAGTTGGAACCAAACACGATTGACCGGAGTACCAATGCCCGAAGTGATTTTCAACGGCCCTGCAGGCCGCCTGGAAGGACGTTACCAGCCCTCCAAGGAAAAGAGTGCGCCGATCGCGATCATCCTGCATCCGCACCCACAGTTCGGTGGCACGATGAACAATCAGATCGTCTACCAACTTTTCTACATGTTCCAGAAGCGCGGTTTCACGACACTGCGCTTCAACTTCCGCTCGATCGGCCGCAGCCAAGGCGAATTCGATCACGGCGCCGGCGAATTGTCGGATGCTGCATCGGCGCTCGACTGGGTGCAGAGCCTGCACCCAGACTCGAAGAGCTGTTGGGTCGCCGGCTATTCCTTCGGTGCCTGGATCGGCATGCAGCTTCTGATGCGTCGCCCGGAAATTGAAGGTTTCATGTCGATCGCGCCGCAGCCGAACATCTACGATTTCTCGTTCCTCGCGCCCTGCCCGTCGTCCGGCCTCATCATCAATGGTGATTCGGACAAGGTTGCGCCGGAAAAGGACGTCAACGGCCTTGTCGAGAAGCTGAAGACCCAGAAGGGTATTCTGATCACCCACAAGATCGTCGAGGGAGCCAATCACTTCTTCAACGGTCAGGTCGATACGCTGATGGGCGAATGCGAAGATTACCTCGACCGTCGCCTGCAGGGCGAACTGGTGCCGGAACCGGCCGCCAAGCGTATTCGCTGAATGCATAGGGCCTCCTCGGAGGCCCTTTTGTTGACCGAAAAGCCCCCTTCCTTTAGAAGGCGGCCTCGCTCGGAAATAATTCCGAATCTCTAATGTCCGGAGCAGGTGCGGATGGCGGTATTCCCGCTGCGAAATCGGAAAAAGGGTGGACGCGTGCAAGCCGATCTTGCGCGCCTGCCGGTTCTCGCCGCCGCATTCCTGATTGCTCTCTTCGGTCTACTCGCCGGATCTCCGCGTAATGCCGAGATCGCCACATCGGCAAGGCCGGTGGATGACGGCTCTGACCGTTCCCCGGTGCTGACCAAGCGCGACCCCTTGCGTGCAGTCTCGATTGCGGAGCGCAAGGATGGTGCAGGCACGCATGCCTCCACCGACGAGGGCCTTCCCGCCCAGCAATTTGTCGCCCTTCCGGCCGTAAACTACGCTACCGCCCGGGCATCGGGTCACAACAATGCTGTGATTGCCGGGGATGATTGGCCGAGCGCCCTGCCCCGCGCACCGCCGGTATCGACCTGATAGGGACATTCGCCTCACGGCACGAAATTTGACGGCCATGCCGACCGCTGATCGGTCCGGGCCAAACAGGATCTAGACAATGAGAAACTCTCCGTGGTTGGTGGGAAGCTATGCTCTCATCATCATCATCGGCATTCTGGTGGCGCTGCCGAATGTCATTCCGCAGTCCACACTGGACCGCATGCCGTCCTGGCTTCCCCATAGCCGCGTATCGCTGGGTCTCGACCTTCGCGGTGGCTCGCATCTCGTTCTGGAAGTCGATCGCGCCGATCTGATCAACGAGCGCATCCAGAGCCTGACGCAGGACACGCGTCGCGTCCTGCGCGACAAGAACATCAACACCTCTGCCATCCGTCGTGCCGGCGATGCTATCCTGGTGACGCTGCGCGATCCCGCCCAGCGCGATCAGGCCGTCACCGAGTTGCAGACGCTGTCCAACCCGGTCGGTCTCGGCTCGGTCGGCAGTTCCGACCTTTCGATCACCACGCCAAGCGAAAACTCGATCTCGATCGCCCAGACCGAAGCGGGCATCAATGCCCACATCGCCGGTGCCGTGGAACAGAGCCTTGAAATCATCCGTCAGCGTGTCGACCAGGTCGGCGTTGCCGAACCGACGATCCAGCGCGTCGGCTCTGACCGCGTCCTCGTCCAGCTTCCGGGCGAACAGGATCCGTCGCGCCTGCGCCAGCTTCTCGGCTCGACCGCCAAGATGAGCTTCCACCTGCTCGGCAACCCCGGCGAACCCGGTGTCACCATGCTCTCCGACGAGCGTGGCCAGCAGTATCCGGTTCTCGATCGCGTCGAACTCTCCGGTGACCGTCTGACGGATGCGCGCGCCGCATTCGAGCAGCAGACCCAGCAGCCGATCGTCACATTCCGCTTCGATAGCGCCGGTGCAACCCGTTTTGCCCAGATCACCCAACAGAATGTCGGCCGTCCCTTCGCCATCGTTCTCGACAACAAGGTTCTGAGCGCTCCGACCATCCAGACGCCGATCACCGGCGGCTCCGGCCAGATTTCCGGCAGCTTCACGCCTCAGGAAACCACCACGCTAGCAGCTCTGCTGCGCGCCGGTTCGCTTCCCGCCAAGCTGACCGTCATCGAAGAACGCACCGTTGGCGCCGACCTCGGTTCCGACGCCATCGAAATGGGCATTTTCACCGGCTTCCTCGGCTTCGTCCTGGTCGTCGGCTTCATGTTCTTTCTCTATGGCTTCTGGGGCATCCTCGCCAACACTGCGCTGCTCATCAACGTCATCCTGACTTTCGCCGGCCTGACATTGATCGGCTCGACGCTGACACTGCCCGGCATCGCCGGTGTCGTGCTCGGTATCGGCCTCGCGGTTGACGCCAACGTTCTCATCAACGAGCGCATCAAGGAAGAAACCCGCAAGGGCAAGAGTGCCTTTGCGGCAATCGATGCGGGCTTTGCCCGCGCCTACTCGACCATCGTCGACTCCAACGTCACGGCTCTCATCGCCACCGTTCTGCTCTTCTGGTTCGGCTCCGGCCCTGTTCGCGGCTTTGCCGTCACCATGGGCCTCGGCATCATGATCTCGATGTTCACGGCCGTATCGGTCGTGCGCGTCGCCATGATCGCCATCACCGCCCGCCGCAAGCTGAAGAAGATCGAAATCAAGCCGCTCCTGCCGATCAACCTCGTGCCGGACGGCACCCAGATCCGCTTCATGCGTGGCCGTTACATCGGCATCGGCGTCTCGATCGTGCTTTCCATCGCCTCTGTCTTCCTGTTCTTCAAGCCCGGCTTGAACTACGGCGTCGACTTCCGCGGCGGTATCCAGATGGAAGTCGTGACGCAGAACGAAGCCGATCTTGCGGCATTCCGCTCCGGTCTCAACCAACTCGGTTTCGGCGAAGTCGGCCTGCAGGAATTCGGCGCGCATAACCGCGTTCTGGTTCGCGTCGAACGTCAGGAAGGCGGCGAACAGGCACAGACCGTTGCCGTCGAGGCGCTCAAGGCTGAAGTCATCAAGATCGATCCGACCGCCAAGGTGGAGCGCACCGAAGTCGTCGGCCCGAAGGTTTCGGGTGAGCTTGCCGTCGCAGGCTTCCTGTCGCTCTTCCTCGCCTCGATTGCGATGATGATCTATATCTGGGTGCGCTTCGAATGGCCGTTCGCGGTCGGCGCGATCGTCACCCTGATCCTAGACATCACGAAAACCGTCGGCTTCTTCGCCATCACCGGTCTGGACTTTAACCTGACCGCTATCGCCGCGGTGCTGACGCTTGTCGGCTACTCGGTCAACGACAAGGTCGTCGTCTACGACCGCATGCGCGAAAACATGCGTATCTACAAGAAGATGCCGTTGCGTGACCTGATCGACCTGTCGATCAACGAAACGCTGGCACGAAGCCTCTACACCTCCGCCACCGCCTTCCTCTGCATGTTGCCGATGGCAATCTGGGGCGGCAGTGCCGTGTCGAGCTTCGCCATCCCGATGGTCTTCGGTATCGCGGTTGCCGCCCTCTCGTCGGTCTTCATCGCAGCCCCGATCCTGCTCTTCCTCGGGGACTGGCGCACCCGTCACCGGGCACAGAAGCCGGCGGACGATGTTGCAGAAGACACCAAGGGCATCAGCAAGGCCTGATCCCGACATAGACAGACATGCGAAGGGGCGGATCGAATTCCGCCCCTTTTGCTATCCACGCTCGCCTGGAGTGATTGATTTCATGGTTCTGGAGCTTGCCGCCTATGCGGGGCTTTTCTTTTCGGCACTCATCGCAGCGACGATCCTGCCCATGCAATCGGAGGCTATCCTTGTTGGCCTGCTGCTGACCGGTGAGCATTCCGTTGCGGCGCTGCTGCTCACGGCCTCGGTTGGTAATACGCTCGGCGGCGCGGTCAACTGGCTTCTTGGGCGCGGCATCGAGCGGTTCAAGGACCGGCGCTGGTTTCCGGTCAAATCCGCACAGCTGGAAGAGGCGCAGGCCTGGTATCGACGTTATGGAAAATGGTCACTTCTGTTCAGCTGGCTGCCGATCGGCGGTGATGCGCTGACTGTCGTGGCGGGTGTCCTGCGCGAACCTTTGCCGACTTTCCTGCTACTTGTGTTTATCGGCAAGGCGGCCCGTTATGCCGTTCTCGCCTGGGTCACTCTGCACTGGGCGTGAAATCGAAGGGCCGGCGGCGCGAAATTCGATAGACCGCAGCAGGCGGAATGTTGCGCACCGTGCCGCCGACACGCACGGCCTTCAGCCCCAGCCTGTCGAGAATTCGTCGCGGCACCGGGCAGCGCGGCCCATAGGTGAACTGATAAAGTGATGCTCCTGGCCGCAGATAGGCGAATACGCCGGCCAGGATCGCCGTTTGCTTGCGCGGCGACATCGAAAGAAGTGGCAGTCCGCTGACCGCAGCGCCTACACTCGGCTCCTCGAAAAGATGCGCCTTTCGCAATCTCGATGCATCCATCTGCAAGACGCGCGCCTTCGGGAAACGACGCTTCAGCCGCGGCAGGAATTCATCGCCGTATTCGATCAGCGTCAGGTCATCCTCGCTCACGCCGCGCGCCAGAAGCGAGCGGGTAAATACGCCCGTCCCGGGTCCAAGCTCGATCACCGCCCCGGCAGAGCCGTCGATTTCCTGAGTGATCAGCCTGGCGAGCGTTTCGCCCGATGCGGCAACCGCTCCCACGCGCAGAGGATTACTCACCCATGAGCGAAGGAAATGCAGGATGTCCGACAACTGCGCCTCGCCAAAACCTGGCTCTGCTGCGATGACATCCGAAGCGTCTGCGATGGCGTCGCTTCGGCAGTGAGATCGAAACCAACGCATCGACAACATCTCCGTTTGGGGCTTGCACGTCTGAAGGTGGTGAGTCCACCGGACAAGCGCAATGACCGTCGCAAATTGTTGCGAAATGATGGCGGAGGGAACAATGCTTGGGCTGCCGCCATTAATGCGTTCGAAATCGATGCATGTGGAGGAGCCAGACGATGAACAACACAATCGAACCGACCGGGGACGATGAGGAACGTGGAGAACTGAAACGGGTCATGGGTCCCGGACTGTTGCTTCTGTTCATCGTCGGCGATGTGCTCGGGACCGGCATCTACGCGCTGACCGGACAGGTGGCGGCAGAAGTCGGTGGTGTCGTCTGGCTGCCGTTTCTGATCGCCTTCGTCGTCGCACTCCTCACTGCCTGCAGTTATCTCGAACTGGTCACAAAATATCCGAAGGCAGCCGGTGCGGCGCTCTACACCCACAAGGCTTTCGGCATTCATTTCGTGACCTTCCTCGTCGCCTTCGCAGTCATGTCGTCCGGCATCACTTCAGCCGCCACTGCATCACGCGCATTTGCCGCCAACTTCTCGACTTCTCTCGGGCTGGACGTCGGCTCCTTCGGCGTGCCGCTGATTGCGGTCGGCTTCATCGCACTCGTTGCGGCGATCAATTTTCGCGGCGTCGGCGAAAGCGTGAAATTGAACGTGCTCCTGACCGTCGTCGAATTGACCGGTCTGCTGTTGATCATCGGCATCGGCCTCTGGGCTATAGCCGGTGGACAGGGTGACGTGTCACGCGCATGGACGTTTGAAGCACCCGAGGGTGGAGGAACTTTCTGGCCGGTCGTTGCGGCAACCACGCTTGCCTTTTTCGCCATGGTTGGCTTCGAAGACTCGGTGAACATGGCCGAGGAATGCAAGAAACCCAGCAAGATCTTTCCCAAGGTTCTCCTGGGCGGTCTCGCGATCACCGGCACCATTTACGTATTGGTGGCAATCTCGGCCATCACGCTGGTGCCGGCTGCAGAACTGGGCGAAGGTGAGACGCCACTCCTGAAGGTCATCCAGGCCGGGGCGCCCGCCTTTCCTGTAGGTGTCTTCGCCGTAATCACCATGTTTGCCGTCGCAAATTCGGCGCTGATAAACATGATGATGGCTAGCCGCCTCCTTTACGGCATGAGCCGCGAAGGCGTTTTGCCCGCTTCGCTCGGCAAGGTTCATTCGGCGCGCCGCACCCCATACATCGCGATCATCTTCACATCGCTGCTCGCGGTGGCGCTGATCCTGTTTGCAGGCGGCGTGAAGGAGCTGGGCGGCACAACGGCGCTGCTGCTGCTCTGCGTCTTTGCAATCGTCAACGTTGCCGTACTGATCCTCAGGAAAGACAAGGTAAGCCACAAGCACTTTCGCACGCCGACCATCCTGCCGGTGCTGGGTGCCTTGACCTGCGCCTTCTTCGCCGGCCCCTGGACAGGCCGCGATCCGATCCAGTACGTGATCGCTGGCTGCCTTCTCGTCCTGGGTACAGTGCTCTGGCTGGCCACGGTGCAGTTCATGCGCACCGCCAGCCAGTCGGCCTAACCTTGATTACCTGGCCTGGAATGACAGACGGCCGTCGCCCGCGACATGTGGGGCGACGGCGCTGTAGTCGGTCATACGGTACTGCCCGCCTTCAACCGGATGGCTGTGGGTGGCTGTGATCACCATCACCTCGGCCCCTGCCGCCTCGCCGGCCTGAATGCCAGCCGGTACATCCTCAAACACGAGCACGTCGCTTGAGCTGAAACCGAGCCGTTCGGCACCGAGACGATAGCCCTGTGGATTGGGCTTGCCGATGGTGACGTCTTCCGCCGTGACGAGATATTTCGGCACCGGGATACCTGCAGCCGCGAGCCTCGCCTTGGCCAGTTCCAGCG
This sequence comes from Aliirhizobium wenxiniae, assembly GCF_014201355.1. Taxonomy (GTDB): domain Bacteria; phylum Pseudomonadota; class Alphaproteobacteria; order Rhizobiales; family Rhizobiaceae; genus Neorhizobium; species Neorhizobium wenxiniae. The sequence goes on along the minus strand of NZ_JACHEG010000001.1, from coordinate 303,211 downwards.
GCGACGATGTGACGATCGCCCAGCGCTCGACCGGCAGCTGCTTCAGGAATTCGGCAGCGCCGCCAAGCGCAACAACGCCTTCCACGTCATCGATCTCTCCCTGTAGAATTTTTTCCGCTTCGACGATCGGATCGACGCCGGGCAGGTTCAGATCGGTGATCGTGTCGATGCCGCGACGGCCGTGCATGGTCGGCAGGAATTTCTCCACATCGAGGCCCATTCCTTCCGCCCATTTGCCCCAAACACGCTCTGCGGCCGCGGTAGACGTCAGGATCGTTCCATCCATATCGAACAGAAAGGCGGCATAGTCGCGCGACGGTAGGACAGGTTTGGCGGAAGCGGCAAAAGACAAAGGAATTCCTCTCGAAATGAGTGGTAGATGGCGGGATCTCCATGACTATCCCGCCAGTGACGCAGGCGCAAATAATCCCGTGATTTTTTAGCACCCTGGCGTAAGTTTGCCGCGGGACATCAAAGGGAGGATCATTTGACATACCCATCCGTAAGCCATGCCGATCTCAGTGGGCGCGGCGTCTTGATTACCGGCGGCGGCTCGGGAATCGGCGCAGCACTCGTCGAAGGTTTCGCCAAACAGGGCGTCAGGGTCGCATTCATCGATATCGCCGAGGAGCCCAGCCGGGAGCTGGCCGAGCGACTGGCAAAAGACGTAGATCACAAACCGGTATTCGTCCGAGCAGATCTTTCTAAAGTCGACGAGGCTCAAGCCGCCGTCCGTAAAGCTGCCCAGCACCTGGGCTCGCTTTCCGTTCTGGTCAACAATGCAGGCTGGGACGACCGGCATGAAATGGCGGAAGTTACCGAGGACTATTGGGACAAGAGCCAGGCGATCAACCTGAAGCAGATGTTCTTCGTTTCTCAGGCGGCCGCGCCGTTCATCAAAGAAGCGGGCGGCGGGGCGATCGTCAATTTCTCGTCGATCTCGTATCTGCTCAATACCGGCCGGATGCCGGCTTATACGACGGCCAAGGCCGGTATCATCGGGCTGACCAAAAGTCTCGCCGGAAAGCTTGGCCCTGACGGGATCCGGGTCAATGCGATCCTTCCCGGCATGATCATTACCGAAAGACAGAAGCGCCTGTGGCTGACGGATGAAAGCATCGCCGCAATGATCGACCGGCAATGCCTCAAGCGAACGCTCGACGGAACCGATCTTGTCGGCCCTTGCCTGTTCCTCGCCTCAGACGCCTCCGCCGCCATAACCTCGCAGACGCTGGTCATCGACGGCGGAACACTTTGATCAAAATAAAAATGCCGCGCGGACGGAGAGAGATGTCCGCGCGGCCCGTGCGACCTACTCTGCCGGGGAGAGAGTAGGCGCAACCTCGGTGCCGTGGCTCCGCAGCGGACGGTTGCCCGTGAGAAGCCGCGCCAGGATGTAGAAGACCGGTGTCATGAAGATGCCGAAGAAGGTGACGCCGATCATGCCGGAGAAGACGGCAACACCCATGGCGGCACGCATTTCCGCACCCGCACCCGTCGAGATCACGAGCGGCACCACGCCCATGATGAACGCCATCGACGTCATCAGGATCGGGCGAAGACGCAACCGGCTTGCCTCGACTGCGGCCTCGAAGGGCTTCCTTCCGGCAAGTTCGAGTTCACGGGCGAACTCGACGATCAGGATCGCGTTCTTTGCCGATAGCCCCACCAACACCACCAATCCTATCTGGGTGAAGATGTTGTTGTCGCCACCGGTCAGCCACACGCCTGTCAGCGCCGCCAGGACACCCATCGGCACGATCATGATGATCGCGATCGGCAGTGTCAGGCTCTCATACTGGGCAGCCAGCACGAGATAGACGAGCAGCAGGGCCAGCGGAAAGACGATGAGGCTCGAATTGCCGGCAAGGATCTGCTGGTAGGTCAGGTCCGTCCATTCGAAATCGATGCCTGAAGGCAGCGTTTCCGCCAGGATCTTGGTGATCGCTGCTTCCGCCTGACCGGACGAATAGCCCGGTGCCGGAGCGCCGTTGATATCCGACGACAGGAAACCGTTATAACGGGTCGTCCGTTCCGGACCAGCCGATGCATCGACCTTCAGCAGTGCCGAGAGCGGGATCATTTCGCCCGACTGTGAACGGACCTTCAGCTGGCCGATATCCTCGGCCTTGGCGCGATATTGCGCATCCGCCTGAACCCGGACGCTATAGGTGCGGCCGAAGGCGTTGAAGTCGTTCACGTAGAGCGAACCGAGATAGATCTGCAGCGTTTCGAACACGTCCTGCACCGACACACCAAGCTGTTCGGCCCGAGCACGATCAAGGTCTGCGTAGAGCTGCGGCACGTTGATCTGGAAGCTCGAGAACACGCCGGTCAGTTCCGGTGCAGCCATGGCCTTTGCCATGACGGCCTTGGTTGCCTCGTCGAGAGCCTCGTAACCGTAGCCGGCCCGATCCTCGATCTGCAACTTGAAGCCACCCGTCGTGCCGAGACCGTTGACCGGCGGTGGCGGGAACATGGCGATGAACGCATCCTGGATACCGGCATATTTCTGGTTCAGCGCCATGGCGATGGCGCCGCCCGAAAGCTCCGGCGTGGTGCGCTTGTCGAAATCGTCAAGCACGGCGAACACGATGCCCGAATTGGAGCCGATGGTGAAACCGTTGATCGACAGGCCCGGGAATGCGATCGCATGTTCGACGCCCGGCTGTTCCATCGCGATATCGCTCATCCGCTTGATCACGTCTTCTGTCCGGTCGAGCGTTGCGCCATCGGGAAGCTGGGCGAAGCCGATCAGATACTGCTTGTCCTGCGCCGGCACGAAACCGCCAGGAACGGCCGCAAACATGCTGTAGGTCGCACCGACCAGCGCCAGATAGATTACCATGACGATGCTCTTGCGCGATAGAAGCCCGCCGACCGAGCGGCCATAACCATTGGCCGCCTTACCGAAAACTCGGTTGAAGCCGCGGAAGAACCAGCCGAACACTTTGTCCATGCCGCGCGTCAGCCAGTCCTTCGGCGCATGGTGATCCTTCAGAAGAAGGGCAGCCAGAGCCGGAGAAAGCGTCAGCGAGTTGATCGCCGAGATGACTGTCGAGATGGCGATCGTCAGCGCGAACTGGCGATAGAACTGGCCCGACAGTCCGGTGATGAAGGCAAGCGGAACGAAGACCGCGACCAGAACCAACGCGATCGCGATGATCGGACCGGACACTTCGCTCATCGCCTTGTAAGTCGCCTCACGGGGACTTAGGCCATTTTCGATATTTCTCTCGACGTTTTCGACGACAACGATCGCATCGTCGACGACGATACCGATTGCCAGCACAAGCCCGAACAGGGTCAGCGCGTTGATCGAGAAGCCGAAGGCATACATGACCGCAAACGTGCCGATGACCGAGACCGGAACCGCGATCAGCGGAATGATCGAGGCGCGCCATGTCTGCAGGAAGATGATAACGACGAGAACGACCAGTGCGATCGCTTCGAGAAGCGTATCCAGAACCTTCTCGATCGACGAGCGCACGAACTTGGTCGTGTCATAGACGATCTCGTATTTCACGCCTTCCGGCATCGCCTTCTGCAGTTCGTCCATGGTGGAGCGAACCTGGTCGGCGATTTCGATCGCGTTGGAACCGGGAGCCTGCAGGACCGGAATGGCCACCGCCGGCTGGCCGTCGAGAAGCGACCGCAGCGAATAATCGGCAGCGCCGAGTTCGATACGGGCAACGTCGCGAAGACGCGTGATCTCACCGTTCGAGCCGGTCTTGACGATGATATTACCGAACTGTTCCGGCGTCGTCAGACGGCCCTGTGCATTGACGTTCAATTGTAGATCGACACCCTTGAGCGATGGCGATGCACCGATCGTGCCTGCTGCTGCCTGAACGTTCTGTCCGCGGATTGCTTCGGTAATGTCACTGGCCGCGAGCGAAAGCGCTGCGGCCTTCTGCGGATCGATCCAGATGCGCATCGAATAGTCGCCGGCACCAAAAATCTGCACCTGGCCGACGCCTTCGATACGGGCCAGACGATCCTTGATATTGAGCGTCGCGTAATTACGCAGATAGGTCAGGTCATAGCGGTCGGTATCGGAGACGAGATTGACCACCATGATGAAGTCCGGCGAGCTTTTCACCGTCGTGATGCCGAGCGCACGCACTTCGGTCGGCAAACGGGGTTCCGCCTGGCTGACGCGGTTCTGCACCAGCTGCTGCGCCTTGTCGGGGTCGGTGCCGAGCTTGAAGGTGACGGTCAGCGTCATGACGCCGTCGGACGTTGCCTGACTGGACATGTAGAGCATGTCCTCGACGCCGTTGATCTGCTCTTCGAGCGGCGTTGCTACGGTTTCGGCGATGACCTTCGGGTTCGCACCCGGATAGGTCGCCTTCACCACCACGGATGGCGGAACGACATTCGGATATTCCGAGATCGGCAGCGATCGCAGTCCCAGCAAGCCGGCAACCACGATGAGAATGGACAGGACCCCGGCAAACACCGGTCTGTCGATAAAGAAGCGGGATATGTTCATCTTGAAAGCCCTCTCTCCTGGGCGACGTTCAGGGCGCAAAAGGCCCCTGCGCCCGCAGCACACTGCCGCGGGCGATCGTTTGGTTCAGTGTTGGAAGGGCCGGTCAACCGGCCCGGTTTTTACTTCGAGGCGAGTTTCGCTTCGTCCTGCGGCTCAACCGTTGCGCCGGGGCGCACGCGTTGCAATCCGTTGACGATGATGCGGTCGCCGGCATTGAGACCCTTTTCGACGATCCGCATGCCATCGATGGCTTCACCCAGTTCGACCGGGCGATAGGCGACGGTATTCTTGCCGTCGACCACGAGGACGAATTTCTTGTCCTGGTCGTTGCCGAGCGCCTTTTCACTGACGAGAACACGGTCCATCGGCGCAGGCTCGCCCATGCGCACCCGCACGAACTGGCCGGGAATCAAGCGCCCGCCCGGATTACCGAACACCGCCCTCACCCGGATCGTGCCGGTGCCGGCCGCGACCTGGTTGTCGATGAGTTGCAGATGCCCCTTGATCGGTTCAGCGCCCGGATCAAGCGTTGCTATTTCCACCGGAACCTGATCGATCGCCGGTTGGCCATCGGCAAGCGGCAGTTCCGCGAGCGTGCGGGTCACCAGCTGCTCGTCGGCATCGAAGCTCGCATAGATCGGATCGGCGGAAACCAACGTCGTCAGTGGTGCCGAGGCGGAGCCACCGGCAACCAGATTACCGACAGTGACCTCTATTCTGCCGACACGTCCGGCAATCGGTGCCTTGATTTCGGTGTAACCGAGATTGAGTTCGGCGACACGAAGCGCTGCTTTGGCCGACTGGAGATTGGCTTTGGCCTCGCGCTGCGTGCTCTGTCGTTGTGCCAGATCACTCTGCGAGATCGTGTTGCGCGACAGGAGGGTATTGCCGCGCTCGAGTTCGGTTTCGGCAAAGGCAAGCTTTGCCTCCGCCGAGGCAACGGAACCTTCCGCTTCGGCGACGGCCGCCATGTAAGGCTCGGGATCGAGTGTCACCAGCAAGTCACCAGCCTTGACCAGCCCGCCTTCACGGAAATGGACGGACTTGACCTCGCCGGCGACGCGAGGACGAACGTCGACACGATCGACGGCTTCCAGACGGCCGGAAAATTCCTGCCATGTGCCAACCTTGCGGGGCTGCACGGTGGCAACGGTAACCGGAATGGCGGCCGGTGCCGCGGCCTCGACAGGCGAAGCGGCATTGGCGCCGTTCGGCATATCGAAATAGAAGGCTGCGCCTGCGATAAGCACAGAGGTGGTCAAGCAGGCGCCCAACAGGGCCCAGCGGGGTGTCTTCACTGTCATTGTGAACTCCTTCAGCCTTGGGAAGGGCTGTTATCGTTTCCTGGAACTAAAAAATGCGGGGCAGAAACTTCTGGCCTCAGCTCGTCAATTGACGAACGAAGGTCGAAAACTCCGTGCAGAGCCCGGCCAGCCAAGCTCCGCCAACACCATGATACAGGCCCGTCCAACCACTGCCGGCGGGCAATACACGCTTGGTGACACTCACCCCTGCGCCGGAAAGCTTGTCGGCATAACCGAGCGCTTCATCGCGCAGAGGATCGTCTTCAGATGTCATGACCAGCGCCGGCGCGACACCCGATAACCGCGAACACAGACAAGGCGCGGCATAGGGGTGCTGCATCGAGCAGGCGGAACCGAGATAATGGCTCCATCCGTCCGACCAGCGTTCACGCATGCCGATCTCGTCGGCACCGCGGATCGAGGCCGATGTCATCATCGGGTCGATCATCGGGGATAGCAGAACCTGCCCGGTAAGCCGGCCCGGCATCTGGTCCCTCGCCTTCAACGCGGCTCCCGCGGCAACATTGCCGCCAGCCTCGTCGCCGGCAATCAGCAGGGGCGATTTGCCCTTGCCATAATCGTTCAGCTTCTTGCTGAGGCCATAGAGCGCCAAAAACGCGCATTCCATTGCCTTGGGGAATACATTGCCCGACACGCGTCCGTAGTCGGCTTCGACCACGACCGCACCGGCCTCTTCAAGAGCACTGACGACCGGCCGCGGAGCGTCCTGATCTGTCGGCACCTGAAATGCATCACCCTTCAGATAGAGCACGACCGGCGGCTTTGCCCCCTGCACATTGCCCTTGTGAATGCGCACGGGGATAGCGGCCTTCCAAGGCCCATCGATCTCCAATGTTTCCCAGCGCAGCGACATGACGTTTCTTCCGTTTTAGCCACAGGTCTTGCGGCGAATTCGTATTCAGATATTATTGTTCGGGATCGCGAGCGCAATATGCTGTGATCGGCAACACTTTTCCAAATTCATGGATAATCGCGTCACAAGGAGAATTCCATGGACCAGCTATCGGCAATGCGTGTTTTCGTGAGGGTCGTCGAGACCGGGAACTTCACCCGTGCGGCGACGACGCTCAACATCCCGAAAACCACCGTCACCAACATGGTGCAGGCGCTTGAGGCGCATCTGCACACCACCCTGCTCAACCGCACGACGCGGCGAGTCATGGTGACGACCGACGGCGCCCTCTATTACGAGCGGGCGATCCAGATCCTCGCCGACATCGCCGAGCTCGACGGTAGTCTTTCAACCTCCCAGACACAGCCCAGCGGCCGTGTCCGCCTGGAAATGGCAGGCGCCTTTGCCGACCTCCTTATCATCCCGCACTTATGCGATTTTCATGAACGATATCCGCTGATTAAGCTCGACATCGGCGTCGGTGACCGGCTGGTGGATTACATTGCAGAAAACGTCGATTGCGCGCTTCGCGGAGGCACCCCGACAGACCAGTCGCTGATTGTCCGAAAGGTCGGAGAAATCGGCATGCAGGCCTATGCCGCTCCGCTCTATCTGGAGAAAATGGGCGAGCCGGCGCATCCGACAGACCTCAATAATGGTCATCGCTGCGTTGGTTATCTACAGGCGCCATCCGGCAAGATCATGCAGATGAATTTCACGCGCGGCGACGAGCAGGTAGAGATCGATCCGAACTACATCGTCTCGGTGAACGATGCCCGCTCCTATCTGGATGCGACTATCGCCGGTGTCGGCGTCGCACAGGTGCCGCGCTTCATGGCCCTGAAGCCCATGCAGGAGGGTAAGCTCGTTCCGATCCTGTCGGACTGGGCCTGCGAAAGTTTCCCGCTCTACATCGTTTATCCTCAGACCCGCCATCTCAGTAACAAGGTGCGCGTCGTTGTCGATTGGCTCGCCAAGCGCGTACAGACGTTGAAGGTCGAGGAAAACCGCATGCTCATGCGTGAGGCAAGCTGATGCTCCACTGCCTTGCGGATCAGCCGTAGGGTGACGTGCATGCCCGACGCGGGCCTCCATCGAACGGCTGGTAACTGTTGTCTTCGCTTCGATAGGAGCGGTAGCGATCGTGGCACCATGCCTCGTGTGTACCTATAGGCATCGACCTCACGTCTGCGGTCTGCTGCTCCTGCGAGACCATCACGACAGGCGACGCGACAGCAATATCCCTCGCCGGCTCATGCCCACCGGCAGCAAACAAGTCCGTTGCTGGCTGGACGGAAGCAGTGTCAATGACCGGTGACACACATTCCCGCCGTTGACCGCCGCCATAGGGTTGATAACTGTTGTCCTCGACCTGATAGGATCGGTAACGAGCAAGACACCAATCCACATGCCCGGCACTTAGCTGCGCATTACCCGTCGCGGCGCTATCGACCGGTTGGACGGCCTCGGCAGCATTTTCCGCGATGTCCTGTGTCTTCAAAACCCGCTCCTCGCTACGTGCAAAGGAAGCGGTCTCCACGTCTCCATCGGTCGGCGCGACGTAGTCAGCCACCTGAACGCCTTCGATGCGCTCGTAGCCCTGTTTGGCCGGATCGACGGCCGTTGGCTTCGACGTCCACAAGTCGGGTGTTTCCATATGGGCGAAATGATGCGGCTCGTAGTCTCGCGTCGCATAAGCCACGACAACAAGGCCTGCGGCGAACAGAATCACCGCACATACTATTGTGGAGACAAGAGTAAAAATCGCGCGCACGCCAAGCAGCCCATAAAGATTGGAATTGCCGGTAAAATGCGCGGAAAGCCAAAGAAGTTCCGATCGCCGAAAACTTTGTTTTCAGCGATAAACTATTGTCATATAGTTGTTTTAGGAAGATATGGTGGGTGATGTAGGGCTCGAACCTACGACCCGCTGATTAAGAGTCAGCTGCTCTACCAACTGAGCTAATCACCCGTAACCAACTGCCTCAGTGGCCTGCGCCGTTGGTGTGAGTGGCCGTATAAAGAGCTTATTTTGGCTTGTCTAGCGGCCAAAATCATTTTCTTTGTGCAACTGCTCAAAAAAATCACCGATTTCGGTGAAAAGCCTTATTTCGTGGGACTTCCCGCCCGTGAATATTTTTCAGATGTGCAGCATGCCTTCCGCGACCTTCACCGCCTGCCCTCCGATACGTGCCTTGGCGATCTCGCCACCTTTGGAATCGATATGCAGATGAATGAAGGATGCGCGACCGATTTCCAAACCTTGTTCCACGATGATCGGATGATGTCCCTCCGGCAAGGCATCGAATTGCTGGATCGCACCCGCCAGCGCGGCAACCGCGGCACCAGTCGCAGGATCCTCCCATATCCGCATATCTGGTGAAAACATCCGTGCGTGAAATTTCGCCTGATGATGCACGCCGCCCCTGCAATAGACATAGGCTGAAGCGAGCGCACCATCGACGAATGGGGCTACCCGCTCCCACAGGGTCGCCTCAAATTCCAGATTCTGCACCGTTGCGAGATTGCGCAGCGGCACGAGCAGAAACGGAACCCCTGCAGTCCAAATCGACAGAGTATGATTTTCAAACGCCATGTCAGTGGTTTTGACCGTAATCGAATCCGCGATACCTTCCCGATCCAGCGGGATGTCGATCCTTACCGGGCGGCGCGGAAGCTCGAACTCGGCGAAGGTCGCCTCGCCCTTCCGCATCCTGATCGCACAGCGAACCGGGCCAACCTTTTCTTCCAGCACGGACATAAGATCGAGCTCCGTCACCCCCGGCTCGTGGTCTCGCTCCGCAAGCGCGATGGCCGCACCGACCGTTGGGTGTCCCGCAAAGGGTAATTCTTTTCCCGGCGTGAAAATGCGGATCTGCGCCGAATGCCCGTTGGATTCCGCGGGCCACAGAAAGACGGTTTCCGACAGGTTTATCTCGCGCGCGATCGCCTGCATGGCGTCGTCCGAAAGTCCTTCCGTATCGAAGATGACGGCAAGCGGATTGCCGGAAAGTCTCCGGTCGGTGAAAACATCGTAGATAGCATAATGTCTTGCCACGGCTCTCCTCCCCTTCAAGACAGTGTCGCACCCTGCCCGACCGAACGCGCGGAAGCAAGGCGGCAGGCTAACTGCGTACGCTTGCGAAAAACCAGTCCAGGATCGGCAGCATCAAGGGATTATAGGTATGAGCCTCGGGGTCCGCAGACCGGATCACCACGACAGCGTCGATCTCCTGTTCCTCGTCATGGGGCATATGCGCCTCGATTCGGGCGGTGAGTTCTTCGGCTGTCACCGGGAAGCGATATATCCTGAAAACGACGACTCGATTATCCTTGTGGCTGGCATAGAAATGCGTGTCGGCCGCAGCCTCCGAGAGGTCCAACCCGGTTTCTTCACGCACTTCCCTGGCCATATTGCCGGCAACATCTAGTTTTCCATCAATAATGTCGCTCAGGTCGAGCGAGCCGGCCGCGCAATAGACTTGCCCAGGATTAGCTGTTCGATCGCTCATACGAATGGCAACGATGGCGCCATCGGATGAAACGATCACCGCAAAGCCGAACAGATGCAGCGCCCCTTCTGGCTCCGGCTGCTTGCGCCACCACAGAAGCGTCGAATAGGGAATGACATGCGCCACACCGCGAATGACGCCCCTGTCGTAGGTCAGGTGCCGTTGCAACACCATCTGGCCGTTGAAAAGATGCGGATTGGCTGTCGCTTCCTTTTCCCAGTTCGCCTCGATTTCCCTCTCGTGCGCCAGATAGAGCGGATGCGGATCGTCCACGACCGAAAGATTGAAGGCGTCGATGCGAATAGGATTTGTCGGCGGCGGCCAGATACCATCGGGCTTTGCGCCAAGCTTGCCCGCAGGATCAATGGTCATCGAAGATTGAACTCCACGACCACGGGGCAATGGTCGGATGCCTTGGGCCTGTCCCAGCCGATACGTGGATAGCGCTCCACCTCCTGCCCCGGCGGAAAAACCGTGCGAAACGGCTGGCCGTTGCGGATGACATCCGGCACTGCAGCCAGATTATGTTGCGCAAGTGCCGGAGATAGCCAGATGTAGTCGAGTTGGCAGAGATGCTGTTCTTCTGGCCCGCGCGCATGATGAAGCGTCCAGCGATCCATCACGCCGCGCCGGGTCATGACATTGTGCGCAAAGTCGTCGTGACTGAAAACGTCGAGTGCACTCATCTCCTCCGTCACAGGCTCGAACTGATAGCCGGTGCGGCGGGTGCCGATCACCTTCACCCGCTCCTGATAATCATTCATGTCGCCGCAGATAGCGAAATTCATTCGACCGGTATTCTCCGTACCGAATCTTTTCTCGATGATGTGTCGCACGGCCTTTGCTTCCGCGATCCGGAGCGCCATCGTACCGATACGCCCGTCCTTGTTGTCGCGTGAATTACTCATCGATTTGAAATGCACGACGTAGAGAGACAAGCGCTTGTCCCCGATTTTGAGATCCAGTTCGAGGCAGTCGCGTTTGAAAATCTTGTCGGTCGGTCGGCTGGTAAGCGCTAGTTCGTCGTTAAACAGATCGAGATCCTGATAGGTCAGCATCGCGTGGCTACGCACATCGAGAACTTCTATTTTCTGGCCGCTTCGCGTCTCTTCGCGCATCAGGACCGCGACATCGATGCCTCGCCCATCATTACCCTCAACCAAAAATTTCTGCAGATAGCCGTTGCCGACCATCCGGTAGAGATAGCCATATTCGAAAGCCTGCAGCGCCGGCATGTTGTCGACTTCCTGCAGGCACAGGATATCGGCATCCGCATCGGCGATGGCGAGAGCCGAAAGCTGGCGGGTATCATCCGTCTCGGCGATCAGCCGAGCCTGCTCAAGTTGCTCGTATTCCTGTTTGCTGCCCACTTCGAACAGCCGCAAGACCCTGTCCTGACGCAACTGGTTGCGCCAGCCGGAGAAGTCGAAACGGGTCATGAGGTTTTCGATATTGAAGGTGCCGAGACGAAGGGACATGCATGCTTCCTTGTTAGCAGGCGCACCTTAGCCAGCCGAAATGTGGCTGGCTACAGACTTTCAGGACGGCTAGAGCCTCCAGGCGGATCGGATGACGATCGAGACCATGTCGCCCACCTGGACCGGCTGACGGCTGAACGCACGCAGAACCTGCTCGTCACCGAGCGCCAGTTTCAGCGCGTAACGCTCGCCTTCAAACAGCACGGATGTCACTCGCGCCGGTACGCCTTCGCCGGCAATCTCGACATCCTGCGGCCGGATAAGAATATCGGCGCATTCGGTGCCATCCGAGCGGCTCAGAAGTTGCTGCAGAATATCCCAGTCCAGCTGCCGGTTCTCCACCGAGGCTGCGGGCCAGGTGACGATCGCCCCCTGCCCGACCAGTCCGCCGACCAGCCGGCCCTCAGGCCGCGCATAGATTTCCTGCGGGCTCGCCACCTGCAGAAGCCGGCCTTCGGACATCACCGCGACATCCGTCGCCAGCGCCATCGCTTCCGCCTGGTCATGCGTGACATAAATCATCGTCGCACCCGACCGCGCATGGAATTCGCGAAAGGTCTCTTCCATTTCCTGGCGCAGATGCCGGTCGAGATTGGCAAGCGGCTCGTCCAGCAGAACCACGTCCGGCTCCGTCACAAGGCATCGCGCCAGCGCCACCCGCTGCCGCTGGCCGCCGGAAAGATCGGCGGGGCGGCGATCCGCATAGGCTTCCAGCCGTACGGCTGCCAGCGCTTCCCGGATTTTGGCAGTGCATCTCTCACCGGTGACACCGCGAACTTTCAGCGGATAACCGACATTGTCGGCGACGCTCATATGCGGCCACAGCGCGTAGGACTGGAACACCATCGCCATGTTGCGATGTTCCGGAGCCACCATATCGCCGGCATCGGCAAGCACCCGGTCGCCGAGCAGGATCGAGCCATCGGTCGGCTGCTCGAAACCGGCGATCATTCTGAGCACCGTCGTCTTGCCGCAACCGGAAGGCCCGAGCAGCGCCAGAAAACCGCCATCACGCACTTCAAGCGACACGTCGTTGACGGCCGGACGCCCGCCGGTTTCGAATGCCTTGGAAAGGCGGTTGAGGATCAGCTTCGCCACGGTACCACACCTTTCGGCAGTCTTTTCGCCATCAGTTCCAGCGCCAGCATCATCGCGATCACCATGATGACCACGAGGACGGAGAGCGCTGCTGCGAGATTGAAGCTGCCGCTATCGTCGAGATTATAGATCGCCACACCGAGCGTCTGCGTACCGGCCGACCATAGAATGGCCGAGACGGTGAGCTCGTTGCAGGCAATGAGAAAGACGAGAATGACCGACGCGCCTGCCGCCGGCGCCACCAGAGGCACGACGATATCGATCAGGCGCCGTCCGAACCCTGCGCCGGAAAGCCGTGCGGCCTCCTCCAGCGACGGATCGAGTTGCCGAAAGGCGCTCACCACCGGCTTCAGGCTGACCGCGAAGAAGCTGGAGAAATAGGCAACGAGAATGATCCAGATCGTCCCGTAGATCGAAATGCCGATGATCGGGATCGGAGCGGCGAAGACGAGGATCAAGGCCACCGCGAGCACGATACCGGGCAGCGCATAAGGGATTTCGGCAAGTGCGGAAAGCACCGGTGCCAACCGGCTTTTCGAGCGCACGAGATAATATCCGGTCAGCACGGTCACCACCAGGAGACCAAGCGCCGTCGCAAGCGATAGCGAGATGGAGTTGATAAAGGCAGTGCGGGTGATCGCCTGTTTGAACAGGACCTCGCGATAGGCATCCAGCGTTGCGGTCGCCGGCGTCAAAGGCACGCCATAGGCGGGCGCCAGCGAGCTTGCAATCAGCGCTGTCAGCGGCATGACCAGCGTGATGAAAATCGCCAGCCACAGGACGATTTCACCGATCGGACGCCAGGTGCCGAGCCGGAACATCGCTACCTGCCCGGAGAGCCCGATGACGCGATAGTCACGCCCGCGCAGCACCCGTTCCTCGACCGTCAGACCGATCACCGAAAGAATGGCGATCAGGCCTGAGAGCAGCGACACATCGGCGAAGGTATTCGGCCCGAAGGCGGCGAATTTCGAATAGATCAGTGTCGGCAGCGTGTAGATCGAGGCCGGAATACCGAGGATCGCCGGAATACCGAAATTACCGACGCAGGAGACGAAGGCGATCGCCGCACCGGCGACGAAACCGGGCAGTGACAGAGGAAGGATGATATCCTTCAATACCTGCCACGACGAAGCCCCCGAAAGCCGGGCCGCCTCCACACCATCGCGCGGCAGCGCCAGAAGCCCGGCACGCAGCGACAGGAAAACCAGCGGTGCATTCTGCACCCCATAAAGCAGCGCAATTCCGCCGATCGAATAAAGCGGTTGCGGTGAGCCGAGCGGCGGCGCCATGCCGATCGCCTTCAACAATGCGCTCGAAGGGCCGGTCATGCCGATCCATGAGAGCGCCGTCACCTGAGGCGGGATCATCGTCGGCAGCATGAACAAGAAACCGAGGGCCGTCTTGCCGCGCACGTCGAATAGCGTCAGCAGCAGCGCGAACCCGCCGCCGAGAATGACGGCCGCGATCATGCCCAGAAATGACGTGGTGAGCGTGTCGTAAAGCGCCTGCCACACGGCCGGGTCGGACAACAGCTCGCGGGCACCGCCATTGAAAAGCGATGAAAATCCGGTCGCGGCGAGACGTCCGAGCGGCAAGATGCTCAGGAAGAAGATCACCACGACGACAAAGGAAAACAGCCAGCGTGGCTGGCTGTTTCCTCGATTCTGAGATCGGAACATCAGGCTTTATATCAGCCCTTGGTGCCGAAGATATCGGAGAACGTCTTGACGTCCTTTTCCGAGTTTTTCAGCGCATCCGCAGCGTTGAGCGGCAGAACCTTGATCTCGCTGCGAGCCGGGTAGCCGGCCGGCAGGTCGATGCCGTTGCGAGCCGGGATGTAGCCGAGGCCGGCTGCGATCTTCTGGCCGTTTTCGGAGAGAAGGTAATCGATGAACTTCTTGGCATTGTCCTGATGCTTGGTCGACGACAGGATCGCAGCCGGTTCGGTGACGGCCGAAACGCCTTCCTTCGGGAAGACGAATTCGACCGGAGCGCCCTTGGCCTTTTCGCGGATCGGCATGTAGTCGACGACGACGCCATAGGCCTTCTCGCCGGAAGCGACGGCCTTCAGAACGCCACCGTTACCACCAGCTGCAACCGCGCCATTGTCTTTCAGCTGCTTGTAATAGTCCCAGCCGAGACCGTCGACGGCAGCCAGCGTCTGTGCGTGGATAAGCGCTGCACCCGAAGCAACCGGGCTCGGCATGGTGACGAGGCCCTTGGCTTCCGGCTTGGCAAGATCAGCCCAGCTCGTCGGGTTCATCGCAGCCTGGGTGTTGTACATGATGCCGGTGGTGATCAGCTTGGTCGAGTAGTAATAGCCGTCTGCATCATAGAGCGAGGCATCGAAATTCTTGGCTTCCGGCGACTTGTAGGCGAGCAGCTGGCCGGCGGCCTTCATGCGCTCGAAGGTAACCGTGTCGGCGATCAGCAGCACGTCTGCGACCGGATTTCCGGCAGCGAGTTCCGCATTGAGCTTCGCCATGATCTGCGGCGTTCCATCACGCACCCACTCGACATCGACGCCCGGATTGGCAGCCTTGAAGCCATCGACGGTTGCCTGCGCATCTGCATTCGGCTGGCTCGTATAGATGACGAGGTCGGCAGCGTTGGCAACGCCGGAAAGACCAAGCGCGACGAGCGCCGTGAAGGTGGAGAGAAGCTTTTTCATCAGGGTCATCCAGTTTGAGATGACGCGCTTAAACACATATACATTGACACTCATATGACAATGATTGACGTCCAGGTAAGGATTGAAAACAAAAGGGCGGAAACTCGAGTTTTCCGCCCTTTTAACTTGTGAATGCGACTGTCGATCAGATGATCGGCAGGCTTTCATGTTCAGATACGGATGCGTTGGCGACCAGACGTCCAAGGCGCTTGATGCCCTCGTCGATCATCTCGTCATTGGCGCAGGAGAACGACACACGAAGCGTGTTGGCATTGCTGCCATCCGCATAAAAAGCCTTGCCCGGCACGAAGGCGACCTTTTCTGTCGCCAGTGACTTGGCGAGCAGTTCGGCCCCGTCCATGCCTTCCGGCAGCGTGATCCAGACAAACATGCCGCCTTCCGGTTTCGTCCATGTCGTGCCTTTCGGCATGTATTTTTCGAGCGCCGCCAGCATCGCATCACGGCGGCCGCTATAGACGCGCTTGATCTTGGCGACCTGTTCGGCAAAGCCCCGCGATGCGACATGTTCGACGGCGATCTGGTTAATCGTCGAGGAATGCAGGTCGGCCGCCTGTTTCATCAGAACCAGCTTGCGGATGACCGGCATGGCGGCGATGACGAAACCGACGCGCAGGCCCGGAGCCAGCGTCTTGGAAAAACTGCCGCTATAGATCGTGCGGGTATTTTCGATGCCGCCCTTGCGGGCGATGTCGAGCGCCAGAATCGGGGCAACAGGCTCGCCATCGAAACGCAGGTTTTGATAAGCCGCATCCTCGAGGATCGCGATATCCAGCTCGTCCGCCAGCGCCAGCAGTTTTTCACGGCCCGCGCGGTCGATCGTCTCGCCGGTCGGGTTGGAAAAATCTGCAGACAGATAGGCGAACTTGACCGAACCACCCAGCTTGGATGCCGTATCGCGATAGGCGTCCGGCGTCCGGTTGCCGTTCAGCGACAGCTGGTCGTAATTCGGCTCATAGGCGTTGAAGGCAGATAGTGCGCCCAGATAGGTCGGCCAGGTGACTAGTGCGGTATCCTTTGGCGACAAAAACAGCTTGCCGAGATAATCGAGCGCCTGCTGCGAGCCGGAGGTGATGAACACGTTATCGGCGGAACACTCGATGCCGATCTTCGCGACATCAGCGACGATCCAGTCGCGCAGCGGCTTGTAACCCTCGCTGACGGAATATTGCAGAGCGGAGTTCACCTGGGAGCCGGAAAAGATATCGGCATAGGCCGCTTTGAACTCTTCTGCAGGAAACAGGGCGGGGTCGGGAATGCCGCCGGCAAAGGAGATGATGTCCGGCTGTTCAAGCAGTTTCAGCAGCTCGCGGATTTCGGAGGCTTTCATCCGGCTGGAGCGCGTGGCGAAGATATGTTCCCAATCTAGCATGGGGATGTTTCCTGTTATTTCAATTTTGTTGCAATCCGTTTATATAAATTTCGACAGGTCAGCAATACTGACCTATCATCTCCTGCGGCATTTTTTGTCTCCATGACATTTCTCTGTGCGTCTCGCCATTTGCCTGCGATAACGCATCGGACGAGGAAATTTCCGTATTCTGGAGGAGAAACGAATGCTGAAAAACCTGGATCCGGCGCTGAGCGCCGATCTTCTTTATGCCCTGAAATCCATGGGGCACGGCGATACGCTCGTGCTTGCAGATGCAAATTTCCCATCCGATTCGATCGCCCGCCAAACGGTGCTAGGCAAGGTCATAAGGATGGACAATATTTCGGCGCCGCGCGCCCTGAAGGCGATCCTTTCGGTCCTTCCGCTCGATACGCCGCTGCAACCTTCGGTCGGGCGCATGGAGGTCATCGGCAAGCCGGACGAAATCCCAGACATTCAGAAAGAGATACAGGCGGAGATCGATGCCGCCGAAAGCAAGCCTGCGCCGATGTATGCAATCGAACGCCACGCCTTCTACGAGACGGCCAAAAAGGCCTATTGCGTCGTCGCCACCGGCGAACTCCGCTTCTATGGCTGCTTCATCCTCACCAAGGGCGTCATCCCGCCCAAGGAATGATGATACGAGCACCGCGCGGTTATCCCGCGCGGTGCGTTTTCCCTACTCGGTGACCGAGCCGATTAGTTGACGGCCTTGTCGACGAGCTTGTTCTTGCCGATCCACGGCATCATGCCACGCAGCTTGGCACCGACTTCTTCGATCTGGTGGCTGTCGTTGTTACGACGGATACCCTTGAAGCGGGCGCCGCCAGCACGGTATTCCTGCATCCAGTCGGAGGTGAACTTGCCGGTCTGGATGTCCTTCAGGACGCGCTTCATTTCGGCCTTGGTTTCTTCCGTGATGATGCGCGGACCGGTGACGTATTCGCCCCACTCGGCCGTGTTGGAGATCGAGTAGTTCATGTTGGCGATACCGCCTTCATAGATCAGGTCGACGATCAGCTTTACTTCGTGCAGGCACTCGAAATAGGCCATTTCAGGCGCATAACCGCCCTCGACCAGTGTCTCGAAGCCAGCGCGGATCAGTTCGACCAGACCGCCGCAGAGAACAACCTGTTCGCCGAAGAGGTCGGTTTCGCACTCTTCCTTGAACGTCGTTTCGATGATGCCCGAGCGACCGCCGCCAACGCCACAGGCGTAGGAAAGAGCGAGTTCAAGCGCGTTGCCGGAAGCGTTCTGATGGATGGCAACGAGGCAGGGAACGCCGCCGCCCTTCTGGTATTCGCCGCGAACCGTGTGGCCCGGGCCCTTCGGAGCGATCATGACGACGTCGATCGATGCCTTGGGCTCGATCAGGCCGAAATGAACGTTGAGGCCATGAGCGAATGCGATCGTGGCGCCATCGCGGATGTTGCCGGCGATTTCGTCGCGGTAGATGTCGGCCTGCAGTTCGTCCGGGGTTGCCATCATCATCAGGTCGGCCCAGGCAGCAGCTTCGGCAACCGTCATGACCTTGAAGCCGTCGGCTTCGGCCTTCTTCGCGGTGGCGGAACCGGCCTTCAGAGCGATCGCCATGTTCTGGGCGCCCGAATCCTTCAGGTTCAGCGCATGCGCGCGGCCCTGGGAACCGTAGCCGATGATGGCGACCTTTTTCGACTTGATCAGGTTGAGGTCGGCATCACGATCATAATAAACGCGCATCTTAAATTCCTTCCCTATGCGAGTGTTTGTTTCAGTTGTGTTATCGTCCGGCGGATACGCGCAGCGCGTCCGCGGTTTTCTGCTCTACGCCATGCAGTGCAAGGAAGGCTTCGACCGCCCTCTCCGCCTGGCGCGAATTGTCCTTCAGCCCCGGCTCGCCCAGCAGCATGCGAACATGCAGATCGGAGACGATCAGGCCATAGAATGTGTGGTAAGCAGCATCGGCATTCTCGAAACGCAACAGACCTGCCCGCTTGCCGGCCTCCATCAGCGCCATGGCGCGACGGTCGATCTGCCTGCGGCCATGCTCGACCAGAAGCTTGCCGAGTTTCGATCCATCGCGGCTCGTCTGGCCGATCGCCAGTCGGTTGAGCGCCAGAGACACGTCGCCGCCCAGAACCTCCAGAAGATCGCGCCCGAACTGTTCGAGATGTTGTTTCAGAATCTGATCCGTCAGTTTCTCGCCGGAACGGTCGGCGGTACGAACCTTGCTCGCCTGATAGGCGATCATCGCGGCCAGAACGCCGTCGCGGTCACCAAACCACTTATAGAGGCTTTCCTTGGAGCAGCTTGCGGCACGGGCCAGTCCCGACGTCGTCAACGCCTTGTCGCCACCTTCGACGAGAAGACGAAGCGCCTGTTCCAGAACCTCGTTCTGGCGTGGCGAAAATTGCGGCGTATCGGCGTTGTCCGGTCTCAATTGCGACTGCTCCCATCAGGTACCGTACGGTACGGTTCCGTCGTATAAAGCAATTCTGCTTTCCGTCAAGCCTGACTTGCACACGGCTGATAGGAATCTGGAAAAGTGAAAACTCAGCCCGTGGCCGAAACCCGGACCGCATCCATGTCACGCGCAGGAGACAGGCCGTAAAGGCGGCTATATTCGCGACTGAACTGCGACGGGCTCTGATATCCGACGCGGTGGCCCGCATTGCCGACGTCGAGCCCCTCCACCAGCATCAGCCGCCGGGCTTCGTGAAGCCTCAACTGCTTCTGGTACTGAACCGGCGTCATCGCCGTGATTGCCTTGAAATGATGATGGAAGGACGAGACGCTCATGCCGACATGTTCGGCCAGCTCCTCGATCCTGAGCGAGCCGGCAAAGTTTTCCTTCAGCCAGGCAATAGCGCGCGCCACCCGGTTGCCGTGGCTGTCGGCAATGGCGATGTTGATCAACTGGCCGCCTGCCGGCCCTGTCAGGATGCGATAGAGGATTTCCTGTTCGATCAGAGGCGAGAGAGACGGGATATCACTTGGACGATCGAGCAAGCGCATAAGCCGAACGGAAGCATCCAGAAGCTCGGGCGTGGCGACATTCACCACGATACCTCGTTGATTTTTGCTCGGCCCCACCGGCTTGGAAAGCCCGTTTCTGCCCATCAGATCGAGCACCTTGTCGCTGCTGATCGCAACGGTGATACAGAAATGCGGAACCTCGGGACTGGCCTCGACGACCCGCCACGCGACGGGAAGTTCAAGCGAGGTCAGAAGGTAGTCGCCAGCGCCGTAATTGATCGTATCACTGCCGAGTTGAACGCGTTTCGCACCCTGAATCACCATCGCGAAACACGGCCTGTAGCTTCCGTGGCAAGGCTCGCTTGGCGACGTCCGCCGGCTGATTCCCAGTCCGTCGATCGCCGTCGTCCCGTCTCCCTCGCCACGTCCATGGCGCGCCGCAATCGAGGCAATTTCCTGATAGGGATTGAAAGAGAGTGTCATTGAGCCATTTCTCCGAAGCGGGCGTCTAACCGTGTCCATTCTATAATGCGTAGCGATCTTCGCAACGAGGGCTACGCCGCAATCTTGCAGGATCGTGCAAGAAGCTTGGAGGATCGATCTAACGCCCGCCCCGTGTCGTGACGCATAGTCCGGCCGTTGATTTTCAACCCATCAATGAATGGAGTTCCCCATGCCCATCGCCAGAGGCTATGCTGCGACCGACGCGTCGAGCCCGCTCACCCCTTTCACCTTCGAGCGCCGCGAACCGAATGATGACGACGTCGTCATCGACATCAAGTTCGCCGGTATCTGCCACTCCGACATCCACACCGTTCGCAACGAATGGAAGAACGCGGTCTACCCGATCGTGCCGGGCCATGAAATCGCCGGCATCGTCAAGGCTGTCGGCTCCAAGGTCACGAAATTCAAGGTCGGTGACCGCGTCGGCGTCGGTTGCTTCGTCGATAGCTGCGTCGGCTGCGCCACGCGCGACCTCGACAACGAACATTACCTGCCGGGTCTGGTCCAGACCTATAACGACGTGGACACACTGAACGGCAACGCCCCCACCCACGGCGGTTATTCCGACTCCATCGTCGTCAAGGAGGGTTACGTCCTGTCGATCCCGGAAAACCTGCCGCTCGACGCAGCGGCCCCGCTTCTTTGCGCCGGCATCACGCTTTATTCGCCGCTGCACCGCTGGCAGGCAGGTCCGGGCAAGAAGGTTGCCATCGTCGGCATGGGCGGCCTCGGCCATATGGGCGTCAAGATCGGCTCAGCCATGGGTGCCGATGTCACCGTACTGTCCCAGACCCTGTCGAAAAAGGATGACGGCCTCAAGCTCGGTGCCAAGGATTATTACGCCACCAGCGACGAAGAGACCTTCAAGAAGCTCGCCGGCTATTTCGACCTGATCATCTGCACCGCAGGTGTGGCAATCGACTGGAACGCCTATCTCGCGCTCCTCAAGCCGAAGGGTGCCATGGTTGTCGTCGGTGCCCCAGAGCATCCGATCCCGGTCCATGCCTTCTCGCTGATCTTCGGTGCCAAGGAACTTTCCGGCTCGATGATCGGCTCGATCAAGGAAACCCAGGAAATGCTGGATTTCTGCGGCGAAAAGGGCATCGTCTCGGAGATCGAGAAGATCAATATCCAGCAGGTCAACGAAGCTTACGAACGGGTTCTCAAGAGCGACGTCCGCTACCGCTTCGTCATCGATATGGCTTCGCTCGAAGCCTGATCCGGCGGATATCTGGACACCATACCCCGCCGATGACAGATGCGGAGGTTACAGCGAATGCGAAAAAGAAAAGGCCGGCGATTGCCGGCCTTTTCTCATTCCTGAAGCATGAATTGCGATATCGCTCAGCCGTTGACGACCATCCGCTTTTCGTCGCGACCGGTCTTCATCCGTTCGGCCAAAAGGAAGGCCAGTTCCAGAGCCTGATCCGCGTTGAGACGCGGGTCGCAATGGGTGTGATAGCGATCCTGCAGATCCGCACCGGTGACCGCGCGCGCACCGCCAGTGCATTCCGTCACGTCCTTGCCGGTCATTTCGACATGGATGCCGCCCGGATGCGTGCCTTCTGCACGATGGATCTGGAAGAAGCTCTCCACTTCCGACAGGATCCGGTCGAACGGCCGGGTCTTGTAGTTGTTGAGCGTGATCGTGTTGCCATGCATCGGATCGCAGGACCACACCACCTTCTTGCCCTCGCGCTCGACGGCGCGGATGAGCTTCGGCAGATGTTCTGCAACCTTATCGTGGCCGAAACGGCAGATCAGCGTCAGACGACCAGCCTCGTTTGCCGGGTTCAGTGCATCGATCAGCTCGATCAGGTTATCAGGCTGCAGCGAGGGGCCGCATTTCAGACCGATCGGGTTCTTGATGCCGCGGAAATATTCCACATGTGCATGGTCGAGCTGACGCGTGCGGTCACCGATCCACAACATGTGGCCGGAGGTCGCGTACCAGTCGCCCGAGGTGGAATCGACGCGGGTGAAGGCTTCTTCATAACCGAGAAGCAGCGCTTCGTGGCTGGTGAAGAAATCCGTCTCGCGCAGGCTCGGCTGGTTGTCTGCCGAAATCCCGATCGCACGCATGAAGTCCATCGTTTCGCTGATGCGATCCGCCAGCTTCTTGTAGCGCTCACCCTGCGGTGAATCCTTGACGAAACCAAGCATCCACTTGTGAACGTTTTCCAGATTGGCGTAACCGCCCATCGCGAACGCGCGCAGAAGGTTCAGCGTCGCGGCCGACTGACGGTAGGCATCCAGCTGGCGTTCCGGCGCCGGAATACGGCTCTCCGGGGTGAAATCGATGCCGTTGATGATGTCACCACGGTAGGATGGCAGCTCGATATCGCCCTGCTTCTCGAAGTTCGAGGAACGCGGCTTGGCGAACTGGCCGGCGATACGGCCAACCTTCACGACCGGCAGCTGCGCGCCATAGGTCAGGACAACGGCCATCTGCAGGAACGAGCGGAAGAAGTCGCGGATATTGTCCGCACCATGCTCGTAGAAGCTCTCGGCGCAATCGCCGCCCTGAAGCAGGAAGGCATCGCCTTCCGCTACCTTGGCAAGCTGCGCCTTGAGGCGGCGTGCCTCACCAGCAAACACGAGCGGGGGAAACTTCGCCAGCTGGGCTTCTGTAGCCGCCAGAGCGGCCGGATCGGGATATGCCGGAACCTGCTGGATGGGTTTGTTCCGCCAGCTGCTCGGGGTCCAATTCTGTGCCATTTGTCTCACCTGTGGGGCCGGACCACCGGGTCCGGCCGTTCCTCTTCACAATAGTGGCGGCTTATAGACCGTGATGCCGCCTTTGCCTAGCCGCTTTGGACAGCTCGTTTCGGTGAACGATCAGTGCTCGGAGACGTCCTTGAAAAACGTCTCCGGACTCTGAAATCGATCGGTCCTCAGACGCGCTCGCCGTTCTTTATCCGATAGCTCGGATTGTACATGGTCACGAGTTCTTCGGCGGCCGACGGGTGCAATGCCATCGTCCGGTCGAAATCGTCCTTGGTCGCACTAGCCTTAAGGCAGATTCCGAGAAGCTGCGCCATTTCGCCGGCCTCGTGGCCAAGGATATGTGCGCCGACAACCTTGCGGCTTGCCGCATCGACGACCAGCTTCATGATCATCCGCTCAGAGCGGCCGGAGAGAGTCGCCTTCATCGGGCGGAATTCGGCGCGATAAACTTCCAGCTCCTCGTAACGCTTGGCTGCGTCGTCTTCGGAAAGACCGACGGTGCCAATTTCAGGCTGTGAGAAAACAGCTGTCGGAATGAGATCGTAATCCGGCGAGGTCGGGTTGTTCCTGTAGACGGTCTCGATGAAGCACATGGCTTCGTGGATCGCGACCGGCGTCAGCTGTACCCGATCGGTGACGTCGCCGAGTGCATAGATGTTTTCGACATTGGTCCGGGAATATTCGTCGACGATGATTGCGCCGCGCTCGTCGGTCTTTACACCCGCCGCCTCAAGCCCGAGACCCTTTGTATAGGGATCGCGGCCGAGTGCCAGCATGACTGTCTCGACCGAAAGCGTCTCGCCGCATTTTGTGCGTGCCGTCAGTCCGCCGGCAGGCACTTTTGCGACTTCCTCAATGACGTCGGTTAGAATGATCTTGATGCCCTTCTCGACCATGGCCTTGTGCAGGCCCCGGCGCATGTCGTGGTCGAAGCGCGAAAGAATTTCCTTGCCGCGATAGATCAGGGTCGTATCGACACCGAGGCCATGGAAAATGTTGGCGAATTCGACTGCGATATAACCGCCGCCGGCGATCAGGATCGACTTCGGCAGGGTTTCCAGATGGAAGGCCTCGTTGGAGGTGATGCAAAGCTCGTGGCCGGGAAGTGCCGAGTGCGGGTTTGCAACGCCACCCGTGGCGATGACGATCCGCTCCGCGGTCACCGTCTTACCGCTCTTGGTGAGGCGCACTGTGTGGGCATCGACCAGTTCCGCGCGGCTATCGAAAATCTCGGCCTTGTTGTTCTCCAAGCCACGACGATAAAGCCCTTCGAGCCGGGCAATCTCCTTGTCCTTGGCCTCGATCAGCTTGGTCCAGTCGAACCTGCTTGCTCCGACCTCCCAGCCGAAACCGGCGGCATCCTCGAAATGCTCATGAAACTGCGAGGCGTAAACGAATAGCTTCTTCGGCACGCAGCCGCGGATGACGCAGGTGCCGCCGAAGCGATATTCTTCCGCGATGCCGACCTTCTTGCCGAGGCTTGCGGCGACACGCCCTGCCCTGACGCCACCGGAACCTCCGCCAATTACAAACAGATCGTAGTCATAGGCGGTCATTCTCTTCTCCTTAGGCATACGGGATGGATGCCGCATATAGGCATGTTCCCGAACAAGAAAAAGCCCGGATCGCTCCGGGCTTTCTATAAAGTTCTTGCTTTCCTCAGCCGATTACGGCTTCGGCAGGTTCAGCGTCGGCGCAGGGGCTTTCGCAGGTGCAGGTGCAGGAGCGGCTGCGGCGGGCGCCGGTGCGGCAGGAGCTGCCTCGGCTGCCGGCATCTGGATCGGGTTGGCGTCAATCACGCCACGCAGCTTGGTCGTGCTCTGCGCCGTCAGGTCACGCGAAATGCCGTTGCTCCAGATTTCGGCTGCACGGCCCAGTTCGCGAGCAACGAGCGGCGTGCTGGTCATCAGCTTCTTGCCTGCTTCGGTGTTGAAGAAGGTGGCAATCGCCTTGAGTTCGTCGACCGAGAAGCTTTTGGCGTAGATGGTCGCTGCTTCCTTTTCCAGGTCTGCGCGGCGCGGAGCAAGCGCCAGCGCCTGCTCGTTGACGATCGCGGAAATCTGATCCTGGAAGTTCGGCGAGGACTGGATGAACTGCGCCTTCAGGTTCTCTGCGATTGCCGGCAGGATGTTGTCGTAACGATCCGTGACGTTGAGCGCCTTGATCGCTTCGCGAGCAGCGGCCAGATGAGCCTCCGGAATCTCCTGGGCGCGGGCCTGAACAGCCACGGAACCGGACAGAAGAACAGCTAGCACAACGGCACGGCCGAAAACCGCGGATTTGATCATGAGTGAATGCTCCTACTTTTATTTGGCCTGAAGCGTCCGCGCTCCCGCCGGGCCGGCGATGATCGCAAGGGACGCCATATGAATGAAAAGTCCGTGTTCTACGACGCCTGGTATAGAATGCAGTTCGGCAGACAGTGCCTCTGCATCAGGAATGCGGCCAAAAGATGCGTCGACGATGTAGTGGCCGCCATCGGTGGTGAAGAGTTCGTCGCCAGTCTTGCGCATCGAGAGCGAGCCACCGAGACCGAGCCTCGCCGCCGCCTTTTCGATAGCAACGCGCGTCGCCATCTGCCCGAACGGGTTGATTTCGATCGGCAGCGGAAACGCACCGAGCGTCTCGACGAGCTTGCTTTCGTCGGCAATAACGATGACGCGTTCGGATGCAGCGGCAACGATTTTTTCGCGCAACAGAGCACCGCCGCCGCCTTTTATCAGGCTGAGATTGCCGTCCAATTCGTCAGCGCCGTCAATCGTCAGATCGAGTTCAGGAAGCTCATCCAGAGACTTCAGCGAGACCCCGAGTTCCAGGCAAAGCCGTGCTGTTCGTTCAGACGTCGGAACACCCTGAACACGCAAACCTGCATGAACCTTCTCGGCCAGAAGACGAACGAACTCCTCCGCCGTCGAGCCGGTCCCGATGCCAAGCTTCATCCCGTCTTCAACATGCGCAAGTGCAGCAGCTGCCGCCTTGACCTTCATTTCCCGGGCGTCCATGCGCCTGTTGCTCCCCATTGTTCCAGCCGAGACGCTGTTTACACGCCTGATTGATAGAGCGGAAGACCCCCACCGTCGTTTCTCACTGCCAACATGCGGCACCGGCGGCCTTTCCAAGGGCGCCCCGGCGTGCTTAACCGGACAGACCATCCAAAGCAGCAGTGAGGTAATATCCCCGTGAGTTCTCCCCTCGTCATCTTCGATCTGGACGGCACGCTGATCGATACCGCGCCCGATCTGATCGACAGCCTAAACCACACGATTGCGCCAGTCGGCCTTGCTCCCATGACATTGGACGACCTGCACCATCTCGTCGGCCAGGGCGCACGAGTGATGATCAAACGTGCCTTCGAATTGCGGAACGTCCCGCTCGACGAGGCGGATGCCGACACCCTGTTCAACAATTTCGTCGAACATTATCGGCACAACATGCCTGGCCAAAGCCAGCCGTTTGCGGGCACGGTCGAATGCCTTCAACGCCTTGCCGCGGCCGACATGACACTTGCGATCTGCACCAACAAAAGCGAGGCACTGGCCATCCCGCTCATCGAGACTTTGGGCCTGAGCGACCATTTCGCGGCGATCACCGGCGGCGATACATTCCCTGTCCGCAAACCTGACGCCGCCCATATCTTCGGCACAATCGAAAGGGCTGGAGGATCGAGAGATCGGGCGGTCATGATCGGTGACAGCATCAACGACATTCTTGCCGCCCAAAATGCCGGCATTCCATCTATCGGGGTCGATTTCGGCTACTCCGACGTTCCGATAGCAAGCCTTTCGCCCAGCACCGTAATCAGTCACTTTGACGCGCTCACCGATGATCTGGTGAGAGACCTCTTGGTCGCCAGCAAGGTCGTTTCCTGACCCTGCAAAAAAGGCGACCGATCGGTCGCCTTTTTTAATATGCCGATATCCCGAAGGATCAGATGCGCGCCTTCGTCGTGGCGTCAAAAGCCTTTTCGACCGCAACATCACGATCATAGACGTCATCGAAATATTCGATTGCGCCGTCCTTGTTCGGCCATGCGGTGAAGTAAGCGACATAGACCGGGATCTTCGCGTTCACCTTTTCGGCGACATTCTTGCCTGCAGCAATTTCAGCGTCGACCTGCTGCTCGGTAACCCCGAGCACGGCTGCGGCCATCTTGCGCGGCTCCTGCAAGCGCACGCAGCCATGGCTGAGCGCACGCATGTCGCGCTGGAAAAAGCTCTTCGATGGCGTGTCATGCATATAAATCGCATGTGCGTTGGGGAAGAGGATTTTCAGGTCGCCGAGAGCATTGTCGCTGGATGGCGGCTGGCGCACAGAGATGTTGTTGGTCGAACCAAACCAGTTGACCGCGCTAGACGGCATGACCTTGCCGTTGACGGCAACTTCATAACCGGTGCGGTCGAGATAGCTCGGATCCTGGCGCAGCTTGGGCAGCATCTCGTTGACGATGATCGACTGCGGCACGCCCCAATACGGATTGAACTCGACCGTCTGGATCTGGTCCTCGAAGAAGAATGTCTGATGCGCCTTAGCGCCGATGACGACGCGCATCGAGAACTGCTCGGCGCCGTGGTCGTGATAATAGACGCGGTAAGCGGGCTGGTTGATGAAGACGTAGCGCTGACCGAGATCGTCCGGCAGCCACCGAGCCTGCTCCATGGCAACGACCACCTTGTCGATCATGGACTGCGGAGAATGACCGGCCATCTTTCGCAGCGTCGCGGTGCCGATGACACCGTCGGCCTTCAGACCGACCTCACCTTGAAAAGCCTTCACCAGCTCTACCAGTTCCGGCGTATATTCCGGCGTTTTCTGATAGGCTGCGAGTGTCGCGGCATGCTGTACCTTCAGCGCCTCGGACGCCTTCTTTTCGATCACGGCCACGATCTGCGGCAGGTCGGCGCTCACATTACCGGGCTTCAGCAACAGTTTTTCAGGCAGAAGGATATCGTCACCGGCGCTAGCTGCCTCGACCTTCAGCTTTGCGAGTTCCGCCTTGAGTGCAGCAAAATTCGGGCCCTTCGGCGCAAGGCCTTCGAGATAGGCTGCAGCATCGGGTGCCGTCGCACTCGATGACAAGGTTTGCGCCAGATTGACGTCTTTACGTTTGAAATCGTGATATCCGGAAATGCGGTTCGGATCGATCCGGCCACGCACCATATCCTGCGCGAACAGCAGAACCTTGCCGGACAGCGCCAGCTCGAACTGCATCAGTTCAGCATCATGGGAAACCGCCGGTTCTGCAGCGACAACGGGAGCAGATGCAGCGGATTCAACTGAAGGCGCAGATGCATTATCGGTGACCGGGGCGGCAGCTGCGTCAGCAACCGGCGTCTGTGCAGCTACAGGGGCAACCTCCGCAGCGGTCGCATCGACTGCGAGTGCAGCAGCCGGCTCAACGCTTGCGGTTGTCAGTACCGGCGGCGTCAGCAGATAGTCGGCCGGATCAAGCCCGTAGTCGCCTGCTCTTTCGAAAAGAGCGAGGACTGCCCTCGCCTTGTCGTTGATCTCACCACCGGAAACCCACAGAGGCGCCGCGGCCTTGCCATAATAGGCCTCAAGCACGGACGCGACATCTCCCGGTGCCGACACCTTGGCGTTCGCCATCGACTGGAACGGGGCCACAGCGGAAGAAGAGAAACCCGTCCTTACCAGACGCTGACTGTCCGCCTTGTATGTGTAGTATCGAGGACCAGAAACTTTGGGCAGAGGCTCGGGATCAGCCAAGGCACGCTCGCTCGGCATCGCCTCTTGCGCCCTTGTATTTGCCTGAGCTGCACCATCGCGCTTGCCTGGCCCACCACGAAGAATATCCATAAGAGTGATAGCATGGGCCGGAGCGGCCGCTCCTGCAAAGATGGAAATACCCGACAGGAGCGCCAGTGCGATCGATGTCTTCTTATGTGTGTGCTGCAATGTAGTCCCCGTGACCTTCGTCCGCGTCTTGTTGGCGGGCTCGACTTCAGTATCACGCCATCTATCCGATCGCGTGAGGGATGGAAAGAAAACGGTCGTTCACTTCTTGGTTCTAAAAGACTGAAAAAAGCGACACGCCGATCTGCATAAAGGTTAAGAAAGTATTGGTTAATTTTTTGCTGACAACCAACGCAATCTTAGCTGTAGCGTGAGCCTACCCTGCGCATAAATCGGTTCGGCGTGTCATGAAGGACACGCATTTGCTGCTGCAAAAAGCCGCATCAGCAGCTTGCGGACGTCCGGCAATCGTATAGTAATGCGCCGCGCCGGTACGGTACGCCTCCCCCATATAATTGTCGAGGAACGCGACGCCGGTGAATGCATCAGGGAGAAAAGGCAGCAACCATGGCATCGACCCGCACCGAAACCGATACGTTTGGCCCGATCGAGGTCGCGAGCGACCGCTATTGGGGCGCTCAGGCGCAGCGTTCGCTTGGAAACTTCAAGATCGGCTGGGAGAAGCAGCCACTTGCGGTGGTTCGCGCACTCGGCATCGTCAAGCAGGCCGCAGCCGTTGCCAATATGGAACTGGCAGGTCTCGACAAAGGCCTTGGTAAAGCAATTATCGACGCTGCACAGGAAGTTATCGACGGAAAGCTCAACGAGCATTTCCCGTTGGTCGTCTGGCAGACCGGCTCAGGCACTCAGTCAAACATGAATGCCAATGAAGTGATCTCCAACCGGGCAATCGAGATGCTCGGCGGCGTCATGGGCTCCAAGAAGCCGGTACATCCGAACGATCACGTCAACATGAGCCAGTCGTCGAACGACACCTATCCGACGGCCATGCATATCGCCTGCGTCGAAACGATCGTTCGCCACCTCCTGCCGTCGCTGAAGCATCTCCACGAAGCGCTGGAAGCGAAGGTCAAGGCCTTCAGCCACATCATCAAGATCGGCCGCACCCACACGCAGGACGCGACGCCGCTGACGCTTGGCCAGGAATTTTCGGGTTACGCAGCCCAGGTCGCGTCGGCGATCGCCAATATCGAACTGACGCTGCCTGCCCTTTCCAAGCTCGCGCAGGGCGGTACGGCTGTCGGTACCGGCCTCAACGCACCAATCGGCTTTGCCGAAAAGGTCGCCGAGGAAATCTCCAGGATCACCGACCTGCCCTTCGTCACCGCGCCGAACAAGTTCGAGGCACTCGCTTCGCATGATTCGATGGTCTTCTCACACGGCGCCATCAATGCTGCTGCGGCCGCTCTCTTCAAGATCGCAAACGACATCCGCTTCCTCGGATCCGGCCCGCGCGCCGGTCTCGGCGAGTTGTCGCTGCCGGAAAACGAGCCTGGCTCGTCGATCATGCCGGGCAAGGTCAATCCGACCCAGTCGGAAGCACTTACCCAGGTCTGCGCCCATATCTTCGGAAACCATGCAGCCCTGACCTTTGCCGGCAGCCAGGGTCACTTCGAGCTCAACGTCTACAACCCGATGATGGCCTACAACTTCCTCCAGTCGGTTCAACTGCTGGGCGATGCGGCCGTCTCCTTCACCGACAACTGCGTCGTGGGCATCGAAGCTCGCGAAGACAACATTCGCAAGGGTGTCGAAAACTCCCTGATGCTCGTCACCGCACTGAACTCGAAGCTCGGCTACGACATCTGCGCCAAGATCGCAAAGACCGCACACAAGAACGGAACAACTTTGCGCGAGGAAGCAGTTGGCGGCGGTTACTTGTCGAATGAAGAATTCGATCAGTATGTCCGCCCGGAAAACATGATCGGCCCGAAATAAAACAACGAAGATCGAGCTTCGCATTCCGGCATTAAGCCGGAATGCGGCCTCCCAATACCGCAAATTTCTCTATAGAAATACAATGCCTACTAAAGTAAAATCTCCTAAATAAAAATACATGACGACTTATCGCATTGAGCGACAATGACTTTTAGCAAATGCAAAATCTCTTCAAACTACTTTGGGAATGCGTTAGGGAAATAGATCCTTAATTATTTTCCAATAGTTTTTAATATAAGATTTTATCAAATCCATGTAGTGGGGTCTAACTGGGGGTCGTCGATGACGACGATATCTGCATCGAAGCCGCATTCGGGCGACCTGATGGGGCAGATCATCTATGCAGTGCGGTCGATGGGCGTGTCGCCCATACCGCGCAATTATCAGCTTTTCTATGAGGCCTATATAGGCTCGAACCCGGATCTTACTCGAGAACTCGCAGCACTTGGCAGCCGAGCTACTCAGGAAGATCTGGACATAATTTCAGAACGTTATCTCGGCGGACCTCAGTCTGCGGTTATCGAGAAGGCAAACGATCGTTTGCTCGGGGAACTCGATGCGCTGCTGAAACTTCTACGCCAAGAGCAGAACTCGCTCGAAAGCTACGGCAAGCTGCTCAGCGAGACCGCGTCGAGAATCAATACCAAGAACAGTTTCTCTACGGATATCATCCGCAGTGCCATCAGCCTGTTGCACCAGGCAACCGATGACAAGATGGCGCATGGAGAAAAGACCGTCGATGACATGGTTCAACGATCCAACGAAATGGATCAGGTGCGCCGTGAACTTGACGAGTACAAGCGCATTGCCAATACCGATTCACTGACGCGACTTTCAAACCGTCGCGCCTTTGATGGGCGTCTGGCCAGCTCATTCGATAACCAGACGGCCCTGCCCCTCACCGCGCTTGTGCTGGCTGACATCGATAACTTCAAGAAGATAAACGACAATTTTGGCCATCCGGTCGGCGACAAAATTCTCGCGACTGTCGCTTCCGTGCTGCGCGCCAATGTACGGAAAGATGTATTCGTCGCGCGCACCGGCGGTGAAGAGTTTGCGATCATCGTTGAAGGCAATACGCCGGACGAAGTCATGGTGATCTGCGAGCGCGTGCGGCGTGCCCTTGAGACAAGAACCTTCCGCAACTCTCGCTCGGGCGTAAACTACGGACCGGTGACAATCTCGCTCGGTTATTCGATGGCCGTCCAGGCGGCCGATCCTGGCGAGCTTTACGCCCAGTCGGATGCAGCTCTCTATTATGCCAAGAACAGCGGCCGCAATCGCTCGGTCCTCTTCGAGGAGAGCATGAAGAGCCATTACATCAGCAAGAACTGGCTAATTTACAAGAAGTAAAAAAGGCAGGCCGCCCGGCCTGCCTTTTCTCCTTCAGTATCTCTCACTCACCACATGGTTTTGGCAGCACGCGCCGGCCATTCGCGATCATAGGTCTCCCGGTCGAAATCCGCTTTTGCCGCCTTCAACAATTGTCCTGGCGTCGGCAATGTCGTCGGATTGACGAAACGATCGACATTCCACAGCTCGGATCGCATCAGTGCACGGGCGCATTGGAAATAGACCTCATCGATACTGACGATCGCAACCGTTCGCGGATGTTTGCCATCCATCTCGAAGCTCTGCAGAAGAGATGGCTCGGCGGAAACGACTGCCCTGCCATTGACGCGCATTGTGGTGGTCGAACCTGGAATAAGGAACATCAGGGCGACACGAGGATCGCGAACGATGTTGATAAGCGAATCGACCCGGTTGTTGCCGCGCCAATCCGGCAGCAGCAGCGTATTTTCATCCTCGATCCTGACAACGCCGCCAATATCGCCGCGCGGCGAACAGTCGAGACCTTCCGGCCCCACCGTCGCCAGCGCCACGAATGGAGAGAGCTCGATCATGTGCCGATATTCCGACGTCAATTTTGTCGTCACCTTGGCAATCGACGCTTCGCTCGAAACGCCATAGATCGCTTGCAGTTCTTCGATCGAGCGGATGATCATGGTTTCGTCATTCACGTTGCAGCCCCCTGCGCGGCGGCCTGTTCTGCCGCGCGTTGCTCTCGTTGCCGTCCCGTTCGTGCGGCAATGACGTCGGCGGGACGTGAATTGCCCTTAATCAGCGAGCGACCGGCATAGATGCCACCGATCTGCTCGAGTGCGAAACGCTCGCGATCGGTCTCGCGAAACTCCTCGATGATCTGGGCTGCCAGTTCTTCCTCCTCGCCAAGCACGTTCAGCACTTCGCTGCCGAAATTCAGCGCCGATTCGTAGGTCTCGCGAATCTGGTAGTCGACGCCGGCTTTCAAGAGATCTATCGCGTGGCCGCGGTCATAGGCGCGGGCAAGCAGCGGAACCATGGGAAATTCATCCTTGACGATCTCGGCTATCTTGATGGCCGCTTCCTTGTCGTCAACGCAAATGAGGATCGCTTTTGCGGTCGCTGCGCCCGCGGCGTGGAGGATTTCCGGGCGAGAACCATCCCCATAAAAGACCTTGAAGCCGAAATCACCGATATCCCGGATGAATTCGGCATCCTTGTCGATGATCGACAGCGTATAACCGCGCGCCAGCACCGGCTGGCTGACGATCTGGCCGAAACGGCCGAAACCGATCATCAGCACGGTGCCGGCGATATCTTCCGGCGCATCAAGCCCGCTTGTGTCGACCTGCGGCTTCGGTGCAATTCGGACATAAACAGCTACGACAAGCGGTGTGACCACCATGGACAACACGATCGTTGCGGTCAGCACTGCATTCGTCTCTGCGTCGAAAATGCCGGCCGATGTCGCAGCGGCATAGAGCACGAATGCGAATTCACCGCCCTGCGCCATCAGGATCGCCCGGCCGACACTTTCCGGATGAGGCGTACCGAGAAGGCGGGCTACACCATAGATTACCAGTGCCTTTACGATCATGTAGGCGATCACGGCAAGAACGACATGCTGCCAGTTCGCGGCGATGACTGCGAGATCAACCGCCATGCCGACGCCAAGGAAGAACAGGCCGAGCAATATCCCCCTGAAGGGTTCGATATCGGCTTCGAGCTGGTGCCGGAAAGAGGATTCGGACAGGAGCACGCCAGCAAGGAAGGCGCCCATAGCCATGGAAAGTCCGGCGAAATCCATCAGCAGCGCCGACCCAAGCACCACCAGCAGGGCGGCTGCGGTCATAACTTCACGGGCACCGGAATTGGCCAACAACCGGAAAAAGGGGTTGAGAAGGTAACGTCCCGCAAGAACGAGAGCCACCAGCGCGGCAAAGCCGATAGCAACAGACTGGAGGCGATCCATGAGGGATACAGTCTCACCATGCGAAGCAAGCAGCGCGACAATCGCCAGCAGGGGTACAATGGCCAGATCCTCGAAAAGCAGGATCGAGACGATATGCTGGCCTTTCGGTGTGTGCAGATGATTGCGCTCCTGCAGCATCTGCATGACGATTGCCGTCGATGTCAGAACGAAACCTGTCCCTGCCACGAAGGCAACGGGAGCCGTCTGGCCAAACCCCATTCCAATCGCCATCAGCGCCACGATACAGGCGCAAACCTGAAGTGCGCCGAGGCCGAATATATCCTTGCGCATGCTCCATAGACGCGAGGGCTGCATTTCCAGCCCGATGATGAAGAGGAACATGACCACGCCGAGTTCGGCAATGTGGAGGATGGCTTGCGGATCAGAGACCAGCTTAAGGCCGAATGGGCCGACAACCAGGCCTGCCGCCAGATAACCGAGAACCGAGCCAAGCCCTATCCGCTTGAACAGCGGCGCGGCGATAACGCCTGCGCCCAAAAGCGCCACGACCTGGACCAGTTCACCTGCATTCGATTCTGCCGCCACCCGCTTTTCCCCTTGCTTTCCTGTTAACGCGCTCGCGCGCCGTCTCGGCTCAGGCCCTTAGCAGCCAGTTCCTCTTCGTATTGTCGAAAAAGATCGTCGCCGTCCGTTCCCAACTCGCGCAGATAACGCCAGGTGAAAATTCCACTGTCGTGTCCGTCGTCGAAAGCGATACGCACGGCATAATTTCCGGCCGCAACCAGATTGCGGATCGCTACCATACGCTTGCCGGGAACCGTCACCTTCTGGCCCGGGCCATGGCCTTGAACCTCGGCCGAGGGCGAGAGAACGCGCAGCCGCTCGGCGGGCAGCGCAAAACGCGCTCCATCGTCGAATGTCACCGTCAACGTCCGCTTGTCTTCGGCCACGCGCAGTTCGGTCGGCCAGCTGTCGTTCGAAACCTCGGTCATATCCGCTCTTCCAATTTCACCCGCTCAGGATTATGGATTTCATCAATTCGCCGCAACCCTGTCCGTCGCGCCGTTTTGATCAAAGTGCCATCCGCTTTGCCGGTATAAAGCTTGACGTCATCGATGATGACCACCAGATTCCGGCAATCAGGAGTATA
The DNA here is from genome assembly GCF_014201355.1 of Aliirhizobium wenxiniae. Lineage (GTDB taxonomy): Bacteria > Pseudomonadota > Alphaproteobacteria > Rhizobiales > Rhizobiaceae > Neorhizobium > Neorhizobium wenxiniae. Next base: position 268,045 of record NZ_JACHEG010000001.1, on the reverse strand, counting down.
TTGACTTGAATTCCATCGTTACCCCACCATTGTTCGGCAATCCAGCACCGGCCCAGGCGCCGATGATCGATCCGTTCGGCCGTGCGGTGACTTATCTTCGCGTCTCGGTAACAGACCGCTGCGATTTTCGCTGCACCTATTGCATGTCGGAAAACATGACTTTTCTGCCGAAGAAGGACCTGCTGACGCTCGAAGAGCTTGAGCGCCTCTGTTCCGCCTTCATCGCGAAGGGTGTGCGCAAATTGCGGCTCACAGGCGGCGAACCACTGGTGCGCAAGAACATCATGTTCCTGGTCGAGGCGCTCGGAAAACAAATCGATGCAGGAAGGCTCGACGAGCTGACGCTGACGACCAACGGTTCGCAGCTTGCCCGTTATGCTCAGGAGCTTCATGACAACGGTGTGCGCCGCATCAATGTTTCGCTCGACACGCTCGATGAAGCGAAATTCAAGGCTATCACCCGCTGGGGCAATTTCCGTCAGGTCATGAACGGTATTGATGCTGCCCAGAAAGCCGGGATCAAGATCAAGATCAATGCCGTGGCGTTGAAGGATTTCAATGAGCACGAAATCCCGGAGATGATCCGTTTCGCACATGGCCGTGACATGGACCTGACGCTGATAGAGACCATGCCGATGGGCGAGATCGAAGAGGACCGGACTGACCGTTATCTTCCCCTGTCGCAGGTGCGTGCTAGCCTCGAAGAGCAGTTCACGCTTTCCGAAATTCCTTACAAGACAGGCGGTCCTGCCCGCTATGTCGAGGTAAAGGAAACAAATGGACGATTAGGCTTCATCACGCCGATGACGCATAATTTCTGCGAAAGCTGCAACCGCGTACGTCTCACCTGCACCGGCACGCTCTACATGTGTCTCGGCCAGAACGACGCCGCGGACCTGCGTTCCGCGTTGCGCGGCTCCGACGATGATGATTACCTTGCCAATGCCATCGACGAGGCAATCACCCGCAAGCCGAAAGGCCATGACTTCATCATCGACCGCACGCACAAACGCCCCGCGGTCGCGCGACACATGAGCGTCACCGGCGGGTGACCCCGTCCTCCCACAATGCAATGAAGTGATGCACCGGCCCGTGGCCGCTGCCGACTGACAGTTCGTCTGCGGCCGAGATCGCCCCTGCGAGATAAGCCTTCGCCACCCTCACCGCCTCGATCACGGACTGGCCTTTGGCAATCTCGGCGGCAATGGCGCTCGACAGGGTGCAGCCGGTTCCGTGGGTGTTCCTTGTCCTGGTTCTCGGCCCTTCGAACCAGGTCACTTCGTCGGCTTCGGCCAGCACGTCCGGGCTGTCATCGCTCTCCAGATGCCCACCCTTGATCAGCACCGCACGTGGCCCGTGCTGAAGCAGTCGTTTGGCCTGCTCGGCCATCGCTTCCCGCGTCTTCGCCTCCGGTTCGCCAAGCAGGGCTGCCGCCTCCGGCAGGTTCGGCGTAATGACCGTCGCAAGCGGCAGAAGCAGTTTCATGATCGCCTGGTTGGCATCGCTTGCCAGAAGCGGCGCCCCGCCCTTGGCAACCATGACCGGATCGAGCACGACAGGAATCCCCGTCGCATGCGCCTTGAGCGTGGCGGCTACCGTTTCGGCGATCTCCGCATTGGCGATCATGCCGATCTTCACCGCATCGACGCTGATATCGGCGAAGATCGTCTCGATCTCGGCGCGGACGAAATCGGGCGGCAGCGCATGGATGGCAGTCACGCCTTGCGTGTTCTGCGCCGTCAATGCGGTGAGCGCCGCCATGCCATAGGTGCCGCGGGCGGAAAATGCCTTGAGATCGGCCTGTATGCCGGCACCACCGGACGGATCGGAGCCCGCAATCGATAGGACATTCCGAATGGTCATTTCGTTACCCTCGCGATTTCTGCTGCAATCAGCTTTGTGGCGGCCAGCGGGTCCGGCTGTCCGCAAATGGCGGAAACGACCGCCAGCCCCTTCGCACCGGCGGAGAAAACCTCGCCTGCATGTTCGCCTTTGAGACCACCGATCGCGACTGCCGGCACCGGAGATATCGCGGCGATCCGCGCCAGCCCTTCGAACCCGACAGGTGGCTTGTGGTCCGGTTTGGTGCCGGTGGCAAAGACCGGACCGATCCCGACATAATCGACCACCGTCGCATCGACCCGTCGCGCCAGTTCCTCCGTTTCGACGGAAAGGCCGAGGATAATGTCTCCACCGATGCGCCCGCGCACGATAGCCGCATCCATATCGTCCTGCCCGACATGGATGCCGTCCGCGCCGATCGCGATGGCGGCCTCGACGTCATCATTGACGATCAGCGGCACGCCGGTTCCAGCGAGGGCGGCCTTGAGCTCAAGGCCCGCGGCGATCATCCCGGCGGTCGTTGCCTGCTTATCGCGCAATTGGACCATGGTTGCGCCACCTTGTACCGCAAGCCGCGCCGTCTCGGTCATTCCGATCACTCGGCAAAGCTCGGGATCAAGCACCAGATAAAGGGAGAGGTCGAAGCGCTTCATACCGGTACCACCCTTGCCACCGCATCCACCGCATCAGGCGTCACTTCAGCCAGAAGATCGAGAAAACGTACGGCGAACGATCCCGGCGCCTGCGCTTCGCGCCCCGCCAGTTCACCTGCGGCGGCGAAGAGGGCTAGTGCCGCCACAGTTGCCTCGAACGGACTGTCGGGTGCCGTCGCGACGAAAGCGCCGACAATGCAGGTCAGCGAGCAGCCGAGCGCCGTCACTTTCGGCATCAGCTTTGAGCCGCCGAGAACTTGAACGGAGCGTTGTCCGTCCGTGACAAAATCACGCTCGCCGGTCACCGCGACCACGCAGCCATGGCGCAGCGCAAGTGCCTTGGCCGCAGCTTCGGCGGAAGCGACGCTATCGCCGGCGTCGACGCCCTGCCCCGATGCATGCTCGCCGGCCAGCGCGATGATTTCGGAAGCGTTGCCGCGGATCACCGTCGGCTTCAGCGCAAGCAGTTCAGCCACTGCAGAACGACGATAGGATGTGGCGAAATGCGCGACCGGATCCAGCACCCAGGGTTTTCCCGCCTCGCCGGCCGCCTTCGCTGCCGTCTTCATACCTTCGAAGAAGTCCGGCGAGATCGTGCCGATATTGATCGTGAGCGCCGATGCGATAGCGGCAAACTCTCCGGCCTCCTCGGGACTGTGCACCATGGCAGGCGAAGCGCCAGCCGCCAGCATGACATTCGCGGCGATATTCATCGCGACGAAATTGGTGATGTTCTGCACCAGCGGATTTCTCCGCCGCATGGCCGCAAGCAGCGAGCCGGGTTTCAGGGATTGAACGGGATCGTCGGTCATTTGCGCCTCCTTCTTCTGCAGAGGCGGCGTGGGGATACAACGTGAATGAACGAAGACCCGAACGACTCCCTCCGCCAGCATGATCTGGTTCAGGTTCAAAGGGTTCTTCTCAGCCCGGCTTTCACCGGACGCCCCTGTCATGTCCAACAACTAGCGGATGAGGCGATATGGTTCCAGCTTTTTTGGCGAAAGCCGCACATCACCACGATGTTCGCAACAAAAAGCCGCCCTCGTTTCAAAGGGCGGCTTTTGAGCTTCATAAGAGACACATGGTCAGGTCGGCATCTCAGGCAGCGTTGCTGCGATATCGAGACTGCGACGGCTCTTTATAATATCCGACGCTGTCGCCAGTCCGGAAGCGGCCAATCTTCTGCGTCAGATCCTCGACCCGATGGCGCAGGCCGCGGATTTCGGCATTGTTCTCCTCGACCATCGCGGCATTCTGCTGGGTGATCAGTTCCACATCATTGACGGCTTGGGTGACCTGCGTGATGCCGGTAGACTGTTCGGCCGCAGCCGAGGAAATCTGCGCCACCAGTTTGCGTACGTCGGTCACGTGGGCGATGATCTTCGAAAGCGCCTCGCCGGTTTCCTCGACGAGCTGGACGCCGCTTTCCACCTGCATCGCGCTTGCCGAAATCAGTTGCTTGATCTCGCGGGCGGCACCGGCGCAACGCTGGGCCAGTTCGCGGACCTCCTGGGCGACAACCGCAAAACCACGGCCCGCCTCACCGGCACGCGCAGCCTCGACACCGGCATTGAGTGCCAGAAGGTTGGTCTGGAAGGCGATCTCGTCGATCACGCCGATGATCTGGCTGATCTTGTCGGAGGACCGGCTGATTTCGCCCATGGCATCGACGGCGCGTGCCACGACCTCGCCTGAACGAACGGCGAACTCTTCGGTCTCATTGACCGATTGAGAGGTCTGACGGGCATTGGTTGCGGTGCTGCGCACAACATCGCTCAGATGGCGCAACGCCCGAGAGCTTTCTTCAAGCGCTGCCGCCTGCTGTTCCGTGCGTTTCGCCAGATCGTCGGCGGAGGCAGAAAGGTTGGCCGTACCGCCATTGATCTCCTGCGCCGCAAAACCGACTTCGGACAAAGTCGCACGCAGAGCATCGACAGCCTGATTATAGGTTTTGGCCATCATCACGAAATCTGCCGGCAGATCTTCGTCCATCCCCGTTGCCAGATCGCCTTCGGCCAGATTGCCGAGCACGCCCGAGAGTGCGGTCAACGCATGCTGCTGATCGGCCGCGATGCGGGCACGTTCGCCGGCGCGCTGTTCTGCTTCCGCCGAAGAAAGTTCCCGGGCGGCAGCGGCTTCCTGCTCCAGCCGAACATTTTCTCTCGCAGCGTCGCGGAATACCGTGACGGAACGAACCATGTCACCGATCTCATCCCCACGCTCGCGGCCTTCGATCGAAACCTCCAGGTCGCCGTCGGCAAGACGCTTCATCACTTCGGTCACCCGGCGCAGAGGGCCGCGCAATGTCTCGACCAGCATCAGGCCGCCCGCGATCGCCAATATCGTTCCGACCACCATGGCGACGACCGAAAGGTTTGCCGAGCGCTCACTATCTTCCTTGCCGACTTCCTGGGCCTGGGCAACGAAATTCTTCAGCCCGGCCATCGCGCCGGTCAGAGTGGCCGTGGCTTCAGCCCTCTTCTTCTGCCAGTCGGAAGCAATCACGATCAGCTTTGTCGATCCGGCGTCCAGAGATGCGAGAAGCGGCTCCAGCTTCACAGCAAAGCCGGCCATGGTGAAATTGGTCTTGGCAAGTTCAGAAACACGCGCCGAGACGGTACGCAAACCCGCCGTCGATTCAAGAAGCGGCTTCTGCGAAGCCTCGCTCATCGTACTGCTCATCCGCTCGACAAGCAGTTTGAGCTCATCGATCCTGCGCAGGGAATCCTCTGTCTGGGCAAGCAGTTCACGCTGGACGGCCACATCACCTTCAAGGCCGACAAACCGTTCAGCTGCCGTTACGGCCCGGCTGTTGGACAAGTTATCCAGATCCCGCTGGATCGGCATGAGTGCACTTGTTCCCACACGCACGGCCTGTGCCTTGTCTGCGATCGGGGCGTCGCTGGTAATGGTCGCTTTCAAGCCGGCAGCGGCCTGTCGCGCCGGATCGAAAGCCTTGCCCGCCTTTTCCGATACGAGCGTGCTGATCTTTGCGAATTCCTCTTCCAACGGGCCGAGGTAAAGCTTGGCCGTATTGATGGCCGCATCGTCGCTTTCGGCACGACGCATTGCTTCACGCAAGTCCGAGACCCTGCCCGAAATGGCGTTATAGGCATAGGCTTCCAGCAACATGCCCTTGGCAAATTTTTCCTTGCCGGCGCTCTGCTTGCGCAGGCTTCCCACCTGCGCCTCCACTTCCGTGCCTAGAGTATTGATTTCCGTCACGGCGCTGGCCATCTGCGCATCCGTTTCGTCCCGCAGCAGCTTGACGGCCCACAGCGCATCGACATGACTGCGCATTGCCGAAGCGAGCCCCATAACCGGCGCAACCCGTGATCGATCCCCTTCGCTTGTCAGAAGTCCCTCGAGCACACCGACGCCCTGTTGCTGGGTGTCGATATCGGCCCTCAGTGCCGAAAGCGTCTTTTCATTCGGCGTCGAGGAATATTCCTGCAAGCTCGCCTGAAGGCGCTCGAAATCGCCGATGTTCTCAATCGTGGCACGGGTCACGGTCATATGGCCATTCAGAGTATTGGCCGTGTAATATCCGGCAAGGCCTACGCCCGCGATCAGCAGAACGAGAGGTACAACGAACAGAAGAACCTTGGTTACAATTTTCCGGCTTTGCAAAAGTCGATCGATAAACAATTTTTTCCCCGTCATTAGCTGCGCTGAAGGCACTATTGCATGTGTGCACAACGGAGCGATTCCAGCCTCATGCGGGAACACCCCCACACGATGGCCACTTTCGGTTGAGCAACCGTTAATGGCAGCCGGCGACATTTGCGCGCGGAAAAATCAGATGGAAATTTGCTGGCAGCAAACTTTCCGATCACGTAAAGACGGGGCGGAACGGGTGGAGGAATCGGGATGGCATTGTCGGATAACACGCGCGGTGCGCTGCTCATGGCGACCGCGATGGCCGTGTTCTCCTGCAACGACGCAATGGTCAAGGCGTTGACGCACGACCTCAGCATTCCGCAGATCATGGCAGTACGCGGGGTCCTGACGACCATACTCGTATTCGCGGTCTCCATTCTCCTGCGCGCCAAGTTCTCGTTACGCGCCTTCACTCATCCGCTGGTGCTTTTGCGCACGGCCTGCGAACTCGGCGGAACGTTGTCGTTCTTCAATGCGCTTGCCAGGATCGATTTCGCCTCGGCCTCCTCGATCATGCAATCGCTGCCGCTTGCGGTGACGCTCGGGGCTGCGCTTCTGTTTCACGAACCGGTCGGCTGGCGGCGCTGGAGCGCCATCATCGTCGGCTTCCTCGGCGTGCTTTTGATCATCCAGCCGGGACCTGAAGGTTTTTCCAGCGACGCGCTGTTCCCGCTTGCCGCGGTTTTCTTCACCGCCTGCCGGGATCTCGTGACACGCAGGATCGCAACGGAAATCCCGACCATCCACGTGACCCTCTTCACCTCCTTCATCATCATGGTCGTTGGCTTTGTTCTCATCGGCCCGACAGGCGGCTGGCATCCGATTTCGGGCTTCAACTGGCTGCTTCTGGCGCTGACGGCGATTGCGGTATTCTGCGGCTATCAGGCAATCATCCTCGCCATGCGCGGTGGAGAAATCTCCTTCATTGCGCCATTCCGCTATACCAGTCTGATCTGGGCGCTCCTCATCGGCGTCCTGGTTTTCGGCGAGCGTCCGGGCATGACGGTGCTCCTGGGCGCGGCCGTCGTGATCTGCTCCGGCCTCTATACATTCTACCGTGAAAGCCGCCGCGCCATCGACACGGCCAAAAAGACGGCTACGCCCGCGGCGGGTGGTTGAGGATGCGCCCACCCGGTCTCATTCTTGCCGGTGGCCGGTCAAGCCGCATGGGAGCGAACAAGGCGCTGCTTCCGCTCGGCGACAAAAGCGTTCTCGGTCATGTCATTGGGCGACTGACTCCTCAGGTATCGGATCTCGCTGTCAACGCCAATGCCCCGTTTCCGGGGTTTGAGAACTATCGCTATCTTGCAGATGATCTCGCCGGACAGTTAGGACCGCTCGCCGGCATCCTTACCGGGATGCGCCATTATTCCCGCCAGCTCGCAGAAGCGTCGCATTTCGCCAGCGCTCCCTGCGACAGCCCTTTTCTGCCGTCAGATCTTGTGCCGCAGTTGAGTGCAGTCTGTCCCGATCCGGAAACCATCGTCATCGCTACCTCACTGGAGCGTCGTCACCCTGTCTTCGGCCTCTGGCCGATCGCGCTTGCGGAAGATCTCGAACACTGGCTGACAGATAGCGATAATCGCCGCATCAATGCATTCCTGAACCGTCACCGCACGGTGACCGTCGATTTTCCGTCACTTCAGACACGCCGCGGCATGCTGGATCCCTTCTTCAACATCAACACACCAGAAGAGCTTACCCAAGCCGCGGCCTTTACGGAGATCCTTGAATGAACACCACGCCCGCCTTCGGGATTTCCGGATGGAAAAATTCTGGAAAGACGGGACTGACCGTTCGTCTGGTTGAGGAGCTTACCGCCCGCGGTTATCGCGTTTCCACCGTCAAGCATGCGCATCATGACTTTGACATCGACAAGCCCGGCGCAGATTCCTTCCGGCACAGGGAGGCGGGCGCGGGAGAAGTGGCAATTGTCTCGGGAGCGCGCTTTGCGATCATGCATGAACTGCGAGACGAAGCTGAGCCGACGCTTGCCGAAATCCTTTCACGGCTGGCACCTTGCGATCTCGTACTCGTAGAGGGCTACAAGCGAGAGGCCATCCCGAAGATAGAACTGCGCCGACTGGAATCGAAAAGCCGCGAACCTCTTGCACCGCTTGATCCCCATATCGTAGCCATCGCCACGGATCACTCGCTCGCTTCGCAAACATTGCCCGTCTTCGAGCTCGACGACACAGCATCCATTGCCGACTTCATCATCAGCACTACAGGCCTTCCAAAACGCTGAAAGCCGCCGACCGAATGGTCGACGGCTTCCAATTCATGCCTGTCCGAACCGTTACTGGTTGGAGGCGACAGGTTTCACCAGAGGCGTGATCCGGCGGATCGTCACGCGGCGGTTTTCCTGGTTCGCGGCTTCGGTATTCACCTTCAGGTACCGCTCGCCATAACCTTGCGTCGTCATGTTTTCCGGCGGAATGCCGAATGCATCCGACAGCACCACAGCCACCGATTCCGCGCGCCGGTCCGAAAGGACAAGATTGCTTTCATCCGAGCCGACCGCATCCGTATGGCCTTCGATCAGGAAGGTTTCCGACGGATCCTTTTCCAGTACCTTGTTTATCGCGTCTGCAACCTTGCGAAGCGAGGTTGCCTGATTCATCGGAATCTCGGCGCTGCCCGTGGCAAAGGTGATGGTATCGAGGTCGATACGCGGAACCTTGTCACGGATACGAGCCGAATAACGGACCTCATCGAGCGAATAGGGCCGTTCAACCCGCTCCACCGGGGGCTGTTCAAGGAAGCGGTAATAGTCTCGGTCCGGCTCGCTGGACGTATCGATGATATAGTCGTCGATCGGCACGCCAAGACGCATCGGCGGCAGGTCGTCACCCGGATCGCGCCAGGTATAGTCCTGACGGTCTTCCAGAAGCTCCGGTGCGTAATAGAGCACATATTCCCGACCGCCACGGACGATGCGCGAACGCTGGACGACTTCGCCATAACGGTTACGGATCGTCACAACGCGGGTACCGTCGCTGCGTTCGACGACTTCGCGATAGCGACCGTCGCCCAGACGCTCATATTCCGGACGGCCCCCATCATCGTAAAAGCGGCGGCTGTCGTCGTGGCGCACATAGGTCTGGTTATCGATCGAGATCATAACGCGACCATCGTCACGGTCCCGATCCCAATTCCTGTCGCGGCCACGGTCACGATTGCGATCCTGGTTTTGGTTCTGTCCCAGAAGGGCATCGCCGATCGGGCCTAGAACATCCCAGCCGCGCGGCCGTTCGAAATCGGGCCTGCCATCGATGCGCTGGCCGCGTTCCTCGACCAGCTCGCGACGCTGGTTGCGCCAGCGCTCCCGGTCTTCGCGGGTGACACGATCATTGACCTGCGCATCCGCATCGTTACGCGGCGGCGGAGCCGCGCGTTCCTGTGCTTGCTGCTGATCCGGCGCGAGCGGAGTTCCGCGTCTGTCCGGACGGCTCGGATCCTGTGGACGGTCACCGCCGCGTTGCGCACGGTCTGGCCGCTGTTCCTTGGCGCTGTCGAGCACGGCGGCGCCGTTTTCGACCGGAAGCCTCGGCTGCTCGGCGGTCTGCTCAACGGGACGCGGCTGGTTGCGCTCGCCACCGCTCACCGCCTGATCAGGTGCCTTGTCCGCGTCCTGAGCCTGCTGACGGGCAGGTTTGGGCGGCTGGCCCGGTTGCTGCTGAGGCACCGGCGCTTGATCGGCATTCTGCTGCGAGCGAGGCTTTGGCGGCTGGATCACATCACCCTGATCTGCCTGTTGACGCTGCGGCCGTTCGGCCTGAGGACGCTCGGCCTGCTGCGGACGGCCTTGAGGCTGCTCGGCCTGCGGCTGTTCCGCCTGTTGCTGGCGTTCCTGCCGTGGCTTGGGTTGTTCCGCCTGTTGCGCATCGGCCTTTGCAGGTGGCTTTGCTGACGGCTTCGGTTCGGGTGCCTGATCCGCATTCTGTTGTGCGCGAGGTTTTGGCGGCTGGATCACATCACCCTGTTCGGCCTGCTGACGCTGAGGCCGCTCGACCTGAGGCTGTTCCGCCTGCTGCTGGCGTTCCTTGCGCGGCTTGGGCTGTTCGGCCTGATCTGCATCCGGCTTTGCCTGTTCTCGGAGATCGGGGGCCTGCTCGGCGTTCTGCTGACGCCGTTGCGGGCGTTCGCTGCCCTCGCCCTGATCTGCCTGCTGCTCACGACGCTGCGGGCGCTCGGCGTCCGGCTGCTCGGCACGCTGTTCACGCTGGCGGGGTTGCGGCCGTTCACCACCACCCTCACCCTGATCTGCCTGCTGTTGGCGACGCTGGGGACGTTCACCCTCTGGCTGTTCGGCCCGCTGCTGGCGCTCACCGCGCGGACGTTCAGCTCCTTCACCCTGATCAGCCTGCGGCTTGCGGCGCTTCGGAAGTTCCTCGCCGTCTGCCGGAACCTGCTCCTGCACCCGAATGATACCGGGCGCCGCCGGCTGCACCGATCCGAGATCCGCACCGGACGGCAGGGCATAGGCTGGTTGCATCAACAATGGCAGGGACAAAACAGGCGCCGCCACGCTGGCGAACAATCTGGATTTCATCGACATGAGATTTTCCTTCTTCTGGCTTTCGTCCCTAGATGCTCGCGACGGCCCCAATGGTCATACCTGTTGAGGCCCACCTCTTGCGGGCAGTTTTTCGCGGCACCACAACTGTATTTGTTCCAATTTGGTTCCCATTATGGCCACCTGCAAAGGTCCACATCATCGGGACCAAAGTCTGAACTGCGCTTGAATGCCGTATTCATCCGGCAATTACGGCTGCGCCATCTTGGCGCATCACAAAAAAGCTAAGCCTGTCAGGCATTTTCTCCCGGCAACGATCTCCTCCAGGAACCCTCTGGCAACATGAGGGTTTGGACGTAAACGTCAAAGGGATGTGAAGCCCGAGGTTGCCCTAGAAAATGCCGTTGCAATTTTCCCGGAGCCGGTATCTATAAAAAACAAGGGCTGCAAAACGCCCCTCGCCGGCTACGAAAAACCGAGAAAACGTTGCCGGACTACCAACAGAGAGGACAATTATGAAGATCTCCACCCGTTTGTTTGCTGCCGCGTCGATCGCGGCGATCTCGCTTTTTGCTGGCGCCGCTTCGGCCCAGGACAAGCTGGTCATCGGTACGGAAGGCGCATACCCGCCCTTCAACGTTCTGGAATCCAACGGCGAACTGACTGGCTTCGATATCGACATCGCCAAGGCGCTCTGCGTCCAGATGAAGACCGAGTGCACCTTTGTCACCAATGACTGGGATGGCATCATCCCGGCCCTGCAGTCCAAGAAGTTCGACGCGATCATCGCTTCCATGTCGATCACGCCTGAGCGCCAGCAGCAGGTTACCTTCTCCAAGAAGTACTACAACACGCCGCCGGCAATCGCCGTGCCCAAGGATTCACCGCTGACGGAAGCAACCGCTGCTTCGCTGAAGGGCAAGGCCATCGGCGCGCAGGGCTCGACCAGCCATGCCAACTATGTCGAAAAGCACTTCCCCGACGCGGATGAGAAGCTTTATCCGACCGCCGACGAATACAAGCTCGACCTGACCAACGGCCGCATCGATGGTGTTGTCGACGATATCGTCGTGCTTACCGAGTGGGTGAAGTCGGATGCCGGCTCTTGCTGCAAGATCCTGACCCCGCTGGCGGTCGATCCGGAAATCAACGGCCAGGGTGCAGGCATTGCCGTGCGCAAGGACGAACAGGCTCTCGCCGACAAGTTCACCGCCGCAATCGCCGCGATCCGCGCCGACGGCACCTACAAGAAGATCCAGGACAAGTATTTCGACTTCGACGTCTATGGCGGCGACAAGTAATCGGTCCAATCGCTAAAAAAAGCGGCGGAAGGGTCACCTTCCGCCGTTTTCATTTTCATCAAGCACTTGTCCTCAGAAAATTTTCCTTTTTAATTGGCATTTGAAAGCGGCACGACATAAGCCGCAGGGGAATATGAACCGGAACATGATCCTATGAGCGGATGGCTCTCCGCCCTCTTTAATACACTCGACCCGTTTTGCGGCCCTGCCGGTATCTTTACCTGGTTCGGCGGCACCGGCCTCGTCTCCTGTGGCGATAGCGGCTGGGGCGATGAAATCGCCTTCGGCGTCAAGGTGACGATCTCGCTGGCGCTCGCCACACTGCCGGTCGGGCTGCTGATCGGTTTCCTGATCGCGCTTGCCGCCCAGTCGCAGGAAAAGCTGCTCAGGCTGGCCGCCGGCATCTACACCACCATATTCCGCGGCCTGCCCGAGTTGCTGACGCTGTTCATCGTCTATTACGGCGCGCAGATGCTGATCCAGTCGGTGCTGGCTTTCTTCGGATATGACGGTCGCGTCGAGATCAATGCCTTCGTTGCCGGCATGGTGGCGCTGGCGGTGGTATTCTCCTCCTATTCGTCGGAAGTTCTGCTTTCCGCCTTCCGCGCCATTCCGCGCGGGCAATATGAGGCCGGCGATGCGCTTGGCCTTCGCCGCGGCAAGACGATGCTGCTGATCGTTCTGCCCCAGCTCATCCGCATCGCCCTGCCCGGCCTTACTAATCTCTGGCTGATTCTGCTCAAAGACACATCCTATGTTTCCGTCATCGGACTTGCCGATATCGTGCGCCAGACGGGCGTTGCGGCGCGCGTCAGCAAGGAAGCCTTCTTCTTCTATTTCCTTGCCTGCCTGCTTTACCTGATCCTGGCGATGATCTCGTCCTACGGTCTCGGCTTCATCGAGCGCTGGGCCAAGCGGTCGGAGGTTTCCCGATGAGCGTGACGAACGAGATGATCCCGCCGCGCCCGGCGCCTGCGGTCCTGCACCGGCCACTGACAACGGCAAAAGTCGTCGGTATCGGCGTGCTGATCCTCTGGGCCCTGCTTGCCATGGCTCTGGTCAGCATGGTGATCGAGGGATGGGACCCTGCCAAGTTCGAGCGTTACGGACCGCGTTATCTCAACGGCTTGTGGACGACGATTTCGCTGGTTGGCATTTCCATCGTGCTCGGCGCGGTTCTATCGCTGCCGATCGCGTTTGCCCGCATGTCAAAGAACCGCGCGCTGAATGCGGTTGCCTACGCCTATGTCTATGTCTTCCGCTCGACGCCGCTTTTGGCGCAGCTGTTCCTTATCTATTACGGTCTCGGCAGTTTCCGGCCGCAGCTGGAATCCGTCGGCCTGTGGTGGTTCTTCCGCGAGGCCTGGTATTGCGGTCTCTTCTCGCTGACGCTGAACACCGCCGCCTATCAGGCGGAAATCCTTCGTGGCGCGATCCAGAGTGTTCCCGTAGGCCAGCATGAGGGCGCAGCCGCACTCGGCATTTCCAAGCGCGTCGCCTTCTGGAAGATCATCCTGCCGCAGGCCCTGATCGTGGCGCTTCGCCCCTACGGCAACGAGATCATCCTGATGATCAAAGGCTCGGCCGTCGTCGCGATCGTCACCGTCTACGACCTGATGGGCGAGACACGCTACGCTTTCTCGCGGACGTTCGACTACCAGACCTATCTCTGGGCGGCGATATTCTACCTGACCATGGTGGAAGCATTGCGGCATCTGTGGAACTTCATCGAGCGACGTCTGACCCGCCATCTGGTGCGCTAGCAGCACTCCAATTACACTGATGCTAACGCTCTGAAATAAAACACCAATTTTCACCAGAAGCGACAGTCGTTAAGTTTCCGTCAAGCATCGCGTGTTCCCATTTCAATGACGCAGCCAATGCGTCATTAAAAAAGGGAACAGCAGATGTCGGAACTCGAAATGATGCTGCGAGGCTACGGCCTCACCACCGCCCAGATTTTCTACCGCATGCCGGATCACCCTGCCTTGCTGCAGAGCTATGTCTGGCAGGACTACGATCTCGCCCCTGAATTTCCGGAGATGAACGGGTTTCTAAAATTCTGGCAGGAGAAGCTGGAAGGGCCGCTACACTCTGTCCGCTACGTGCATCGCAAGCTGATCTCGGCCAGCGAGTGGCGGCAGGTGAAGGGCGAAATCATCCTGCACTGATTGCGCTTGGCTATGATCCTCGCAATTGCCAAACGCTGCCGCGACACGTAAAGCGGCTGGCAACAACGAGGATATGGTTATGGCGAAGATCGACGAAGAAGCATTGGCGGAAGCCTATAACCGGGCGCTGGCGCATGAAAAGGCCGGCGAGATCGATGCGGCCGTCGAAGCCTACAAACAGGTGCTGGAAATCGATCCGGAAGACCACGGTGGCGCTGCTGTTCGCATCGCCTCGATGGGCCGCGGCGAAGCGCCGCCGAAAGCGCCCGACGCCTATGTCGAAACGCTGTTCGACCAGCATGCGGAAAGCTTTGAGGACATTCTCGTCGAACAACTCGGTTATGCGGTTCCGGTTCTGGTGCGCCAGCGCCTGCAGGAGCTGAAGCTCGGCCCGTTCAAGCGCATGCTCGATCTCGGCTGCGGCACGGGGCTGACCGGCGGCACGCTGCGCGACATGGTGGACGACATTACCGGTCTCGACATCTCCGAGAACATGGTCGAGATCGCTCATGAGAAGGATCTCTACGAGACGCTTTACGTCGCAGAAGTCGAGGATTTCCTCGAGGACAATGACGATGAGCCCTTCGACCTGATCACCGCGACCGACGTGCTTCCCTATCTGGGCGCGCTCGAGCCGCTGTTCTTCGGTGCTGCCGAAAACATGGTCGCCGGTGGCCTGTTCATCTTCTCCTCCGAATCCCTGCCGGAAAGCGACGAGCGGACCTACACGGTCGGCCCGCACCAGCGCTTCATGCATTCGCCGGCCTATATCCGCACACGGCTTGCCGATACCGGTTTCGAGCTTGTCGAAATGAGCGACATCAACGTGCGCATGCAGGACGGCAATCCCAGCCCGGGCCATCTGGTCATCGCGAAGTTGAAGGGATAATTTCTTCGCCTCAACGGAGAACGGCCCAATGACGCCGGAGCGTTACTTCATAGCCCAGGCATATAACAACGCCTGGGCCAATCACCGGCTGCTGAAAGCCTGCGCCCTGCTGTCCGCCGAAGACCTGGCCGCACCGCGCCAAAACTTCTTTCCGTCGATCATCCACACGCTGAACCATATCCTGACCGTCGATTGGCTCTATATCGGTGCGCTCGAAGGCCACTGTCCGGGTGCTTCCGCCTTCGAACCGGAAATCCCGTTTCCCGCCCTTGCCGATCTCGACCGCGAACAGCGCGTAGCCGATCGCCGCCTCATCGACCACTGTCGCAGCCTGACGGACGAAACACTTTGCGCCGAAGTCAGCATCCCGCGCGACATGCATATGCAGGTCGAACCGGCAGACCGCATCCTGCTGCATCTCTTCCAGCACCAGATACATCATCGCGGACAGGTTCATGCGATGGTATCCGCAACGGGCGTAAAGCCGCCGCAGCTGGACGAATTCTTTCCATCAGACCCGGCAGAACAGGCGCTTCGCGCGCAGGATCTGGCTGAACTCGGATTTACCGAAACCATGATCTGGAGTGATCGATAATGCTGTATTTCGTCATCAAGGCCCTGCACCAACTCTCCGACTTCCTCCTGATCGGCGGCATGCTGATCAATGCTTTCGTCATCTCGATGGTGCCGCCGCCGATCCGTGTCGGCGTGATCGTCGCGCTGCGCAGATACGACCGCACAGTGACCACGGCAGCGCTTGCCGGCGCCTGGATCTTCGGCCTGTGGCTCGCCTTCGGTTACATCGGCTTTGCCGGCAATGGCTGGCTGCATGCCAAGCTTCTTCTCGTTGTCATTCTCTCGGCGCTGCACGGCATGCAGCAGGCTGCAATGCGCAAGATGGCGGCCGATCCGAAGCTTGAGCCGAATGCCTTCGTGCGCATCGGCATGCCGGTTATCCTGATCTGTCTCGTGCTTGTCGTGGCGCTCGCCGTCATCAAGCCGTTCTGATTCCAGCTTTCCTGATCTCCGTAGCCAGAGCGCCGCAAAACAGCCCGCTTTTCGTCGTCGCAAGAAGCGGGCGAAAAGCCGAAGCAGAATCGGATACCGGCTACAAGCCGGACTGGAGAGGGTTACATGACGGGAAATTCAGACAGACTGCGTATTGCCGTATTGTTTGGCGGGCGTTCGGCGGAACATGACGTATCGGTGCTTTCCGCAACCATTGTCATGAACGCCCTCGATCCGCAAAAATACGACGCATTACCGGTCTTCGTCAGTCGCGACGGCCAATGGCTGCTCAGCGCGTTTGAGGGCGGCGAACTGTCGAAACCGACGAACGGTACGCAACTCTCCCTGATCCCCGGCTGCAAGGGACGCCTTTTTGCGCTCCCCGAAGGTACTGCGGCTTACGAATTGCCGAAGATCGACATCCTGTTTCCCGTACTCCACGGCCTGCATGGCGAGGACGGTGCGGTTCAGGGGCTGGCCGAAGTGGCGCGCGTGCCACTTGTCGGTTGCGGCATTCTGGGTTCCGCCAATGCTCTCGACAAGGATGTCGCCAAGCGGCTGTTCAACGAGGCCGGTATCCCGGCTGCACGTTCGGTGACGATCTATCAGAACGATACACCCGCTTTCGAGGAACTGGAACAGGCGCTCGGCCTGCCGATCTTCATCAAGCCCGCCCGCCAGGGGTCTTCAGTCGGCGTCAGCAAGGTGTCGACGCAGGCGGATTACGCGGCAGCGCTGTCGGAAGGTTTTCGCCACGACAGCAAGCTTCTCGCCGAAGAATTCATCAAGGGCCGCGAGATCGAGTGTGCCGTTCTGGAGGCGCCGGACGGCAGCCTTTTCGTCTCGACAACGGGCGAGATCGTTCCGGCGGAAAGCCACGGCTTTTACAGTTACGATGCCAAATATATAGATGAGGACGGCGCGGCGCTCAGAGTGCCGGCGCAGATGCCGCCGGATGTCGAGGACGAGATCCGCGCCTTCGCGGTCAGGGCTTTTCGCGCGCTCGGCTGCGACGGCATGGCGCGGGCAGATTTCTTCCTCACCGCCGAGGGCCGCATTCTCGTCAACGAGCTGAACACCATTCCCGGCTTTACCGATATCAGCATGTATTCAAAGGTGATGGGCGCAAGCGGCGTGAGCTATCCGCAAGTCATCGACCGGCTGGTCGAACACGGACTGGCGCGAGCCGGCCGATCGATCTGATCGGCCCGACCTGTTTCAGATACGATCCTCAGGCCTTTCCGAGGATCGTATCGAGCAGGCTGCCTTCGAGTTCCGCCAGAACCGGATCACCGTGGCGGCGCGGCTGGTCTCTCGGGATTTCGAGGTCGAGGCTGATGCGGCCTTCATCGAGCACGATCACCCGGTCGGCCAGATGCACGGCTTCCGCCACGTCGTGGGTGACGAGCACAGCGGTGAAGCCAAGCTCGCGCCAGACATTGGTCACCAGATCCTGCATGCCGATCCGGGTCAGCGCATCGAGCGCGCCGAGCGGTTCGTCGAGCGCCAGCAGGCCCGGACGGCTGACCAATGCTCGTGCCAGTGCCACACGCTGCCGCTGGCCGCCGGAAAGCTTCGACGGCCACTCCTTCGACTTTTCCGACAGTTGCACGCCCTTGAGCGCCCGCTCGGCCTCGCGCCGCCCGAAAGCCTTGGGCACGCCGTCGCCCAGTCCGACAGCCACGTTGTCGGCAACAGAGAACCAGGGCAGAAGCCTCGGCTCCTGAAAGACAATGCGGGAATTAGGCTCCGCCGCCTCGCCTTCCTCATCAACGAATTCGATCCGGCCGCCAGTCGGCTCGTCCAATCCCACCAGAAGCCGCAAAAGCGTGCTCTTGCCACAACCGCTCTTGCCGACGATCGCCAGGAACTGCCCGGCGGGCACATCGAGATCAAGACCGCGTAAGACCAGATTGTCGCCGAAGCGTTTTTCGACGCCGCGCAGCTTCAGGCCAGCGGGTTGCGGCGCGGCCTGATAGTCCACCGGCTGTGCGGCATGGTGCGCGTCGAGCTCCGCATCGGAAATGAACGCGAGCGGTGACTGATAGGGTCCAACAGGCATTTTATCCTCCTTACCGCTGATAGGCCGGGTTCCATGAGAGCGCTGCGCGCTCCAGCGTGCGGGCAATGACGTCCGCGAGCTTGCCGAGCACTGCGTAGATGACCAGCGCCAGCACGACGACATCGGTCATCATGAATTCGCGGGCCGTATTGGCCATGTAGCCGATGCCGGAATTTGCAGCGATCGTTTCCGAGACGATCAGCGTCAACCACATGATACCGAGCGCATAGCGCAGGCCGACGAAGATCGACGGCAGCGCGCCCGGAAAGATCACTTTGCGGAACAGCGACCAGCCGCTCATGCCGTAGATACGTCCCATCTCGATAAGATCGCGATCGACATTCTTCACCCCGTGATAGGTGTTCAAATAGATCGGGAAAAGCACGCCGAGCGAGGTGAGGAACAACTTTGCCTCCTCGCCGATGCCGAACCAGAGAATGACGAGCGGGATCATCGCCAGATGCGGAATGGTGCGCAGCATCTGCAGCGTCGTGTCGGTCAGTTGTTCCGACAGTTTCGACACGCCGTTGGCGATACCGAGCAGGAACCCGATTGAGCCACCGATCAGAAGACCGCTTAGCGCCCGCGCACCGCTGACGCCCACATCGCGGGCGAGTTCGCCGGAGAGCAACCTTTCCCAGAAGGCCGCAACCACCGCCACCGGCGACGGCATGATCCGGTCGGAGATAAAGCCGAAAGACGAGCCCGCCTGCCAGAGCAGGACCAATGTCACCGGCAGGAGAAAGGGTAAAAGTGCAACGCCGGAGACGCTGCGCGGGCGTCGCGGCTTCCCGTCATTTGCCCGCGCAGCCTTCTCCGCCGCACCCTTGGGAGGATCTGAATAGCCGATTGCCGCAGATGGAGTTCTGTCTTCTCTGATGCGCCTTAGGCTGCGCCCTTCCGAAAACGTATCGACTGTCGTCATTATCTCGCCCTCCCTATCTTATCAGGATGCAGCAACAGCACGGATGGTCGCGTGACCACCGCCGCCGAAGAGCGGTTTTTCCGAAGCGAACTCGTTGCCGAAACCGGCACGCTGCTCCTCGCGGGTGATGCCCAGTTCCGGAAAGAGCAGTTCGGCCACGCGGTAGGCTTCTTCCAGATGCGGATAACCCGAGCCGATCACCGTCTCGATGCCGAGGGCCTGATATTCGCGCAGGCGGGCCGCCACCGTCTTCGGCGAGCCCACGAGTGCGGTGCCTGCCCCCGAGCGCACCAGCCCAATCCCG
Organism: Aliirhizobium wenxiniae; assembly: GCF_014201355.1. GTDB lineage: Bacteria > Pseudomonadota > Alphaproteobacteria > Rhizobiales > Rhizobiaceae > Neorhizobium > Neorhizobium wenxiniae. Next base: position 248,711 of record NZ_JACHEG010000001.1, on the reverse strand, counting down.
GCCCAGAGGTTGGGCGAGACTTCCAGCTTGTCGCGGCGGCCGTTGTGGAGCGCCGCCATCCGCTGCTGGCCCACACTGTCGGAATCGCGCGCGAAATGCGCCTGCGCTTTCGCAATGGTTTCGTCGGAGAGCTTGGAGATCAGCTTGTCCGCAGCCTCCCAGGCCTCCTCGTCGGTCTCGCGGACAATGAAGTGCAGCCGGATGCCGAAGGAAACCTCCCTGCCCCGTTTTTCGGCGGCAGAACGTACAGCCTTGATTTTCTCACCCACCTGTTCCGGCGGCTCGCCCCAGGTCAGATATTTGTCGCCACGGCCGGCGAAGAACTCGATGCCGGCATCCGACGATCCGCCGAAATAGAGCGGCGGCCGCGGCTGCTGGATGGTCGGGAAACCGAGCCTGGCATTCCTCGCCTTGATATGCTTGCCGTCGAGATCCGCATGGCCGGTGGTGACGAGATCCTCGAAGACCTGGAAGAATTCCTCAGCATGGGTGTAGCGCTCGTCATGCTCGAGAAAGATGCCGTCACCGGCCAGTTCCGATGGATTGCCGCCGACGACGATGTTGAGCAGCAGCCTGCCGTTCGACACTCGGTCTAGCGCTGCCGCAAGCCTTGCGTAATAGGCGGGCGCGGCCGTGCCGGGCCGGATGGCCACCAGAAATTTCAGCTTCTCGGTGAAGGGCGCCAGCGAGGCGGCCGTGACAAAGGATTCTTCGCAGGAGACGCCGGTCGGCAAAAGCACGCCGGAATAACCGAGCCTGTCCACAGTCTGCGCCAGTTCGCGCAGATACCTGTTTTCAGGCGGACGGTTCAGCTCGCTGCCGCCGAGATAGGTGCCGTCGCCGCCGGTCGGGATGAACCAGAGAAAATCGATGGGGTTCTTCGTATCGCTCATCGTGAAAAATCCTTGATCTCGGTTGGTCTGTGACGAACGCAGGCTCAGCTTGCCTTGGGGCGCCAGACGATGTCGGAAATGTCCAGCTTTCGCGGAATGATCTTGAGATCGTAGAATTCGTCGGCAAGCGCCTGCTGATACTGGACCGCCGCATCCGGCACGGTGGAGACCGCGCCGAGATCCGCCCCACGGCGCGACAGTACGACCTTGGTGACGTTTTCTGGCACGCCGGTGATCGAGGCGATCGCCTTCACCGTCTCGTCGAAATTCGACTGTGCCGTGCCGCCGACCTTTTTCAGCTCGTCGATCACCTCGACGATCAGATCGCCGTTCTCGGCAGCGAAATCGCCATTGCCGAGGAAATAGCTCCAGCTATCGACAATGCCTTCCGCCGTCGTGAGCACGCGGGTCTGCGGGTCGGCTTCGGCAATCGCCGTATAGGGATCCCAGATCGACCAGGCGTCGATCGAACCGTTCTTGAAGGCGGCTGCCGCATCCGGTGGCGCAAGATCGAGCTGCGTCACGTCGCTGGGGGAAAGTCCGCCCTTGCGCAGAACCTTGACCGTAACATTGTGGGCGCTGGAGCCGCGCTTGAAGGCCAGCTTCTTGCCCTTCAGATCCGCGATCGACTGGATCGGGCTATCCTTGTGGACGAGGATGGCCGATCCTTGAGAACTGCCGCGATAGGTACCGACATAAAGCAGGTTGCCGCGCGCCGCCTGGGCAAATAGCGGCGGCACGTCACCCGTCGGGCCGAAATCGAGTGCGCCCGCGCCGAGCGCTTCAAGAAGTGGCGGGCCGGAGGTGAATTCCGCCCATGTCACCTTGATGCCGCGATCGGCGAAACGCCTTTCGAGCGCCCCCTGGCTTTTTGCCAGAGCCAGCACGCCGTTCTTCTGCCAGCCGATGCGCAGTTCCTTGGCGGCAGCCCTTGCCTTTCCCGCGATGGGCAGAATGGCAGTGGCCGCTGCCGCGCCGATCAAGCCAAGTGTCTGTCGACGGTTCAAATTGCCTGTCACCATGGAATGAGCCCTTCCTCACCAGATCTCCGATGACAAAAGGCTCCCATACTCTATCGACTTGGTCGACATTCCATCATTTTAAAAAACAACCGCAATCGGAGATTTCATTTCTCCGATTCAAGCAGATGGGAATGCAAAACTGCTAAAGTGCAAATCTCCACCGCATTGCGGAAAATCATTTTTGCCTGCTTTGTTCTTCCCGTCGGCCATGCTTTGTTCTAATCATCGGGAACAACAAGCGTTCGGAGGTTCGGCATGGCGAAAGTGGCATTCATCGGTCTCGGGGTCATGGGTTTCCCGATGGCGGGACATCTCAAGCAAAAGGGTGGCCACGAGGTTGCCGTCTATAACCGCACCGCTGCCAAGGCCGCCGACTGGGTAGCGAAATTCGGCGGCACGACCGGAGCCACGCCGGCGGAAGCCGCCAAGGATGCCGATTTCGTCTTCACCTGCGTCGGCAATGACGACGATCTTCGCTCGGTGACAACAGGCGAAAACGGTGTGCTCTCAAGCATGAAGCCCGGCGCTATCCTGATCGATAACACCACGGCCAGTGCCGAGGTTGCGCGCGAACTGGATGCTGTTGCGAAAGAACGCGGCGTCCACTTCATCGACGCTCCGGTCTCCGGTGGTCAGGCGGGCGCGGAAAACGGCGTGCTCACCGTCATGTGCGGCGGCGAACAGGCGATCTTCGACAAGGCCAAGCCGGTTATCGATGCCTATGCCCGCATGGTCGGCTTGATGGGGCCGGTCGGAAGCGGCCAGCTTACAAAGATGATGAACCAGATCTGCATCGCGGGCATCGTCCAGGGCCTGTCGGAAGCCATCCATTTCGGCAAGCAGTCCGGCCTCGACATCGAGACCGTCGTCGATGTCATTTCCAAGGGTGCTGCCGGTTCTTGGCAGATGGAAAACCGCCACAAGACAATGGACCAGGGCAAATACGATTTCGGTTTTGCCGTCGACTGGATGCGCAAGGATCTCGACATCGTCCTGACAGAAGCACGTCGCAACGGGGCGAAACTCCCGCTGACGGCGCTAGTCGACCAGTTCTATGGCGACGTACAGGCCATGGGCGGCAATCGTTGGGATACGTCCTCGCTGCTTGCCCGTCTCGAACGGAAGTAACACAGAAGGTCAAAGGCAATGCTCAGCCCCTCCTCCGATACGCCCGGGATCATCGATCATCTTGGTACCTTGCGGTCGGAGGAGAACATTGCCGGCATGGGTCGCTTCGGCATCGCCACCGAGGCGGCGCTCGGGATCTCCAATCCCGACCTGCAGAAAATCGCCCGTGTGGTGAAACGCGATCACGTCCGGGCGCTCGATCTCTGGAAAACAGGCATTCGCGAAGCGCGGATGGTGGCGATTTACACCGCCGACCCGAAGGCGCTCACATCTGCCGAAGCGCATTCCTGGGCGGATGATTTCGCCTCCTGGGAAATTGTCGATGCCGCCGCCGACCTCTTTACCGAAGTCCCCTTCTGGCAGGACCTGATCGCAGAGTTTGCCGAAGACGAACGTGAGTTCGTCCGCCGCACCGCCTTTGCGATGATCGCCGGAGCATCCGTCCATCTGAAGAAGGAGCCGGACGCGACCTTGATAGGCTATCTGCGCCTGATCGAACAACACTCCACCGACCCGCGCAATTTTGTCAAAAAGGCTGTCAACTGGGCCTTGCGCAATATCGGCAAGCGAAATGCCACCTGCCACAAGCCGGCTCTCGCCCTTGCGGGAAAACTCACAGAATCGAATGACAAAACGGCACGCTGGATCGGCAAGGACGCGCTCAAAGAATTGTCGGGCGAGAAGGTCATGCGGCGGCTGAACGTCTGAATGTCAAAGCGAAAACGCCGCAACCCGATCCGGATTGCAGCGCTCTCAAAATTATCAAAACCGAGTTGGATCGCTCAGTCGTCGCCAGACTTCTGGTTGTCGATCATCATGTAGTCGAGCGGCAGTTCCGTCGTGTATTTGATCTGCTCCATGGCAAAGACGGAAGAGACGTCACGGATCTCGATCTTGGCGATCAGGCGCTTGTAGAAGGCGTCATAGGCGGCAATATCCGGCACGACGACGCGCAGGAGATAATCGACGTCACCGCTCATGCGGTAGAACTCAACGACTTCCGGGAAATCGACCACGACTTCGGAAAAACGCTTCAGCCATTCGATCGAGTGGCTGGCGGTGCGGATCGAGACGAAAACAGTGACCTTCGTATTGACCTTGCCCGGATCGAGCAGCGCTACGCGGCGGCGGATGACGCCGTCCTCTTCCATCTTCTGGATACGGCGCCAGCAGGGCGTGGTGGACAGGCCGACCTTCTTGGCGAGATCCGCCACTGCGAGTGTGGAATCTTCCTGCAGAATGCGCAGGATCTTGCGGTCAAGACGGTCCATCATTGTCCCCTTCGAAATGATTTTTCGTTATACACCCTATTTTCGCACAGTTAAGCGAATTTTGTTCCGCGAATCAAGCTATCCACATGCTGCCTCAGTACCGGCAGGATCTCTTCCTCGAACCAGCCGTTGCTTTTCAGCCAGCCGCTGTTGCGCCAGCTCGGATGCGGCAGCGGTAGTATGCGCGGCCCGTCATTGACGAAGAAATAGTCGCGCCAGTTCCTCACCGTCTCCGTCGTCGTTTTCTTCCGGCGAGCGCCCAGATGCCAGGCAGCCGCATATTGACCGATCACCAGAATGGTGTCGATTTGCGGCATTGCCGCCATCACTCTCGTGCGCCATGCGGGCGCACATTCCTTGCGCGGCGGCAGGTCGCTTCCCTTTGCGTCGTAGCCGGGAAAACAGAAGCCCATGGGCACGATCGCCAGCCGGCTCGCATCGTAGAACTCCTCGCGCGAGACGCCCATCCAGTCGCGCAGCCGGTTGCCGGATGCATCATCGAACGGCAGTCCGCTTTCGTGAACCCGCAGGCCCGGGGCCTGGCCGGCAATCAACAGCCTTGCCGTCGACGACAATGTCGCGACAGGACGCGGCTCATGGGGAAGCGGATTGTCCACCCTTGCGGGATGATCGCGACAGATACGACAGGCGGCGATGGCCGCGCCAAGATCGGCAATCCGGTCCGGTTGCGTCACGACCATGGCAGCAGGCCTTTCAGTCGCTCGAAGATCGCCTCGATTCCGTTTCCAATCCGGCTGCCGCTGTCGGCCCCTGCCGATCCGTCATCTTCGGCGGCGGCACCCTTGGCGGCACGCCATGCCCGCGGTGTTTCGAAAGAACCAGACCATATCCCTTTGGCCTCTCCCCGCGCGGCGGTCTCCTCCGCGTGATAATCGCCGGATGCAACCGCCATCCCCTGGCGCACGAGTTCGGCATTGATATTCGTTTCATCCAGCCGACAGCGCACAAGTACACGGCCATAACGATCCCTGGAGGAACCCGCGCAATAGACGCTGGGGGACGAGGCGAATTTAGCGAGAGCATCGCGCGCTGCATCGCCGCATGCCCAGGCCTTCTGCCCTTCGCCGCAAGACTGATCCGCCTCCGGAGCATCGATGCCGATCAGCCTCAATCGCTCGGCTCCAGCCGCCAGCGTGTCGCCGTCAATCGCGTAGAACGGACCGTCGATGCGGGTGTCACCGTTGAGATCCAACTTGGCGACGATAAGCGAGGCAAGGACGAGGAATGCTCCGAGGAACAGACCATCCTTCAGGGTCTTGGCAAAACGGGTCACAATCCGGTCTCAATTACAAACGGAAGCTTCAGGAGAATGGCAAACAAAACCTTTCCCGGCAGTATCTTCTTAAGGTTTGGAACATAAGCTCTCAATCATCCGAATAAGTTAGTTCACAACCAATGAGTAGCGGCGTCAGTATCTCGACCGACAAAATAATCGTTGATCGATCGCGTGGCCACCGCAACAAGGCGGTATCCAAGACCGTCCGCGCGACACGTGAACGGCTGCAACTTTCCAATAGCGGCAACCAGGCCTTCGACCGTGACATGCTTGCCATGCATGTCAATGCGGTGTTGCAGGCGGCGGCAGTCGTGCCCCTCTTCATCGCGCTCGTCACCGCGATCGGAATGTATATCTCGCCCAGCGCCCACCTGATTGCCTGGGCGCTTTTGATGCTCAGCCTGCATGCGATCAACCTTCTGCTCGCCCGACGTTTCAGCCGCAAGGAAATCGCGGCGGCGGAAACCACCAAGTGGCGCCGGCGGCTGCTTCTTGCGCAGATTCTGCTTGGCGTCGGATGGGCGACTTTTGCGCTTCAATCCTGCGATGCGTGCGGTGGCGACAGCTTCTACTTCTACAAGGGCGCCGTCCTGCTCTTTGCGATTTCCATCACGGCAATGAGCAGCTTCATGCTGCGTCAGGGCGTTCTGGTCGGCTTCGTCCCGGTGATTGCGGCACTCCTCTTTCGTGTCGCCATCTCGCGTGATCTCATCGACATCGGCTTGACCGCGATCTGCGCCATCGCCGTCGTTTTCTTTCATTTCATCTGCGACCGCCTCTACCGCTCGAACCTTACCCTGATGTCCTACCAGTCGGAAAAGGACGACCTGATCGCCGAGCTGGAAGTGGCAAAATCGATGTCGGACGAGGCGCGGCGCCGGGCGGAGGAAGCCAATCTGGCAAAATCCCGCTTCCTCGCTTCCATGTCCCATGAACTGAGAACACCGCTCAATGCCATTCTCGGCTTTTCCGAGGTCATGAGTTCCGAAGTGCTCGGCCCGATGCCGAACCCCACATATCGCGAATATGCCGGCGACATCCACCGCTCCGGGGAGCATCTTCTCAACCTGATCAACGAAATCCTTGATCTGTCCCGTATCGAAGCCGGTCGTTATGATCTCAACGAGGAGACGCTGTCGCTGCTGGAAGTGGCAGAAGACTGCATCGGCATGGTTCAGTTGCGGGCACGAGCCAAGAACATCGCAATTCGCCACAGTTTCGAAAACGAGATGCCGCAGGTCTGGGCAGATGAAAAATCGATCCGACAGGTCATTCTCAACCTGCTCTCGAATGCGGTGAAATTCACGCAGCAAGGCGGAGAGATCTCGGTCAAGGTCGGCTGGACGGCGGGCGGCGGGCAATATGTGGCCATCAAGGATAACGGCCCTGGCATCCCCGAGGAAGAAATTCCCGTCGTGCTGTCAGCCTTCGGACAGGGCTCGATTGCCATCAAGAGTGCCGAGCAGGGTACCGGCCTCGGGCTGCCGATCGTTCAGGCCATCCTGGCCAAGCATGACGGCCAATTCGTGCTTCGCTCCAAACTGCGTGAAGGCACCGAAGTCATCGCCATTCTGCCTGCCACGCGGGTGATGCAAAGCATTCCTGCCGTTGCCGATGCGCCGGCGATCGAAAAACGTAGGCGTTCTTTCGCCTGAGCTTAGTTACAGAATAATCACCCGCGTATTCGTCCGCAAACCGCTCACGAGCATCATTCGGCGCGCCTGTCCGCGAACCTCTGCGAATGATATTTGATCCGTATACGCTGACCTGCTGCCCAGGAATGGGCATGTTCGGCGATGCTGAAAACGCGCTCTGTCACTTCTCCGTTTTCGCATACCCGAACAATCCATTTGAAATCAGATTCAAAAACTTCGATCGTGTCATCGGTCAAGGTGACAGGTCCCGCAATCCCCAAAACATGACAAATGCTAATTTTTTGAAATTCGCGCGTCCACTATAAAAAGTTGCATCTGGTGATCACGGGCTCGTGATCTCAATTTGGCAGAGCCGGAAGAGGTCGATATTGCGTCTTCCTAATGCAATCGGAAGAAGGTCTTGGCCAAAACGTAAAGCACAAACAAACCGTTTGCGGTCAGCATACAAAAGACAGCGAAAGAACCGAGATCTTTTGCGTGGCGCCCGACCGTTGAGATTTCGGGAGAGATACGGTCGACAAGTTCCTCTATCGCCGTGTTAAGCGCCTCGACGCAAAACAGGAGCAGCGTCAGAATAAGGAAGATGAAATAATCGATCGCCGCGGCGCCGATGATGGCGAAGAGCGCGAAACCTGCGCAAAAGGCATAGACTTCATGCCGGAAGGCTTGTTCACGCCACAGGCGTACAAGACCCTGCATCGAATACCGGGTCGCCGCGATGATTCGGCGGACGCCGCTCGCTTTTCCAAGAGTGCTGTCGAGCGGCGTGTTTTCCATTGGCGTTCTCTTATGCCTTGTTGGTCACACCTGCCTGTTCGTAGGTCACCATGCCGGTATGGCAGGCGGCCGCAGATTTGACGATACCGGCCGCCAGTGCCGCGCCAGTGCCTTCACCCAGGCGCATGCCGAGAGCCAACAGAGGCGTCTTGCCGAGCTTTTCAATCGAGCGCAGATGCCCCGGCTCGGCAGAAACGTGACCGATCAGGCAGTGGTCGATCGCCGACGGGTTCATCGCCTTCAAAATTGCAGCGGCAGCAGTGACGACATAGCCGTCAAGCAGAACCGGAATCTTCTCCATGCGGGCTGCCAGAATGGCGCCGGCAATTGCTGCGATCTCGCGTCCGCCGAGACGGCGCAGAATTTCGAGCGGATCGGAGAGATGGTCCTTGTGGAACTCGACCGCCTGTTTAACGACAGCGATCTTGCGGGCCATCAGCTCGCCATGGGAACCCGTGCCTGGGCCGACCCAGTCTTCGGCCTCGCCACCATAAAGCGCCAGATGGATGGCTGCAGCGATAGTGGTGTTGCCGATCCCCATTTCACCGAGGCAGAGGAGATCCGTGCCACCGGCAATCGCTTCCATGCCGAACGCCATGGTCGCAGCGCAATCGCGCTCGGAAAGAGCCGCTTCGGTTGCAATGTCGCCGGTCGGATAATCGAGTGCCAGATCGAAGATCTTCAGGCCCAGGTCATGAGTGACGCAGATCTGGTTGATTGCCGCACCGCCTGCGGCAAAATTATCCACCATCTGCTGTGTCACGGACGGCGGAAAGGGCGTGATGCCGTGTCTTGTGACGCCGTGATTGCCGGCGAAGATCGCAACAAGCGGGCGGTTAACCGCAGGTGCCCTGCCCGTCCAAGCGGCGAGCCAGAAGGCGATTTCCTCAAGCCTTCCAAGCGCTCCGAGCGGCTTTGTCAGCTTGGCGTCACGCTCGCGGGCATCCACCAATGCGCGCGGATCCGGTCCCGGCAGGTTGGCAATCAGGTTACGAAAATCGTCGAAAGGCAGGCCGCTCAAACTCATCGAAATCTCTCTCGTCTTAGCCGGCGCGTCATCGTCCGGCACTTGTGTTCACCGGCAAATCGCGCTTTGTGTGCGCATCTCTTAATCGCCTATATCGGGAGCGACAACTGCCAAACGCGACGGATTTCATCGCCGACCTAGCCCGCTCGGTCGCATTTCTCAGCCGCATCCCCGTGCCGGACCGTTTCTTTCTCGGTCAAAGCGGCTCGTTTTCCCGTGCAGTCAGGGCATTTCCGCTTGCCGGCGTGCTGATCGCACTCGTCCCGGCACTCGTGCTTTACACGTTGTCGCAGACGGGTGACGCGCTTGTGACAAGCCTGATCGCTCTGTCACTGATGGTTCTGTTGACCGGCGCGTTGCATGAGGATGGCCTTGCGGATGCAGCCGATGGGCTGGGCGGCGGACGTGACCGCGAACATGCGCTCGCGATCATGAAAGACAGCCGTATCGGCTCCTACGGCGTCGTTGCAATGCTTTTGTCCTTCTCGTTACGTGCCGCATCGCTTGCTGCCCTCGCCCGTTTCGACAGCAGCCTTGCGGCAGTCTCCATGCTCGCTGCGGCTTGCCTCAGCCGCTCGGTAATGATCTGGCACTGGAGTGCGCTCCCGCCTGCCCGAACAAACGGCGTTGCAGTCGCCATCGGCGCACCCGAACGTGGCTCGCGTAACCTTGCACTGCTGATCGGCGGCGTGATGGGCCTGATCTTCATCGCCTCTCACCTCGGCATTCCGGTTGCTATCTTCGCGATCCTCGTCTGTGCCGCCGCTGGCCAGTTCTTCACCGCTTTCGTCCGCCGCAAGCTTGGCGGCCATACGGGCGATACGATCGGCGCCACACAACAGGTTAGCGAAATCGTGCTTCTTTCGACCCTTGCCCTGATCGCCTGAACCTCCGATATAGGTTGCATGATTTCGCCCTGCATCCTTGTCTGTTCGATCGACCTGAAGACCGGCTATTGCTTTGGCTGCGGCCGCACGCGCGACGAGATTGCCGGCTGGATCGACTATTCCGATGCCGAGCGGCATTCGATAATGGACGGGCTTGCCGCCCGGCTGGAAACGGTCGAGCGAAAGCCGCGGCGGGAGACCCGGCGACAGAAAATAGCAAAGGAGCGCCAGATCACATGAACGGACTGACCTTCGTGCTTCTCGTGCTCGGCGCAGGCCTTGCGCTGCTCGTCTTCAACCACTCATCGGGCCAGACTTTCGGCATCGACAACAACGATTTTGGCCAGCTCATCTATCTCGTCCCGATTGCCGGCCTGCTTGGTGCCGGCATTCTTGCCGGTCGCCGCGGTGGCATGAACGAGGCATTACGCAATCTCGCCATCTGGCTGGTCATCATCCTCGGACTGGTTGCCGCCTATCTTTACAGAAACGACGCCAACCAGTTCGCCGGCCGCATGGTGGCCGGCCTGATGCCCGGCCGCGCCGTCGTCGTCACGGGAAGCGACGGAAACGAGGTCATCATCCAGAAGGCACTCGGCGGCCATTTCCAGGCCGATGTCGCAGTCGACGGAAAAAACATCCCGATGCTGGTGGATACCGGTGCCAGCAGCGTGGTTCTCTCCTTCGAGGATGCCTCTGCAGTCGGGATAGACACCGGCGGCCTCGCCTACACCGTCCGGGTAATGACCGCCAACGGTCCGGCCATGGCTGCCCCCGTCAGGCTCGACGAGATCGCCATCGGCCCGATCTCGCGAAAAAACGTCCGTGCCATGGTAGCCCAGGACGGAATGCTGGACGAAAGCCTGCTTGGCATGAGCTTTCTGTCGACGCTGAGTTCGCTCAACATGCAGACAGACGAGTTACGGCTAAGGGATTAGGCAAGCCGGCACACGCCGTCTCATCGTGACGACATGCCAGAAAAGCGCCGCCGGTCCATCAGGCTTCCAGCTCTTCGCGCCGTCCGATGGTCGGAGCCGGCTCCCACGTCTTTCCCCTCACCCCACCGCGGCCAGTTCGACCATCTCGTTAGAGACCGTGTCGCCATCCGGCTTGCCTCTAAAATGGCTTGGTGGGTGTCCGATGATGCGCTTGAAGGCGCGGCTGAACGAGGCTTCGGCATCATAACCGAGTTTTTCGGCCACCGTCGCTACCCGCATGCCTTGCTTTAGCCAGAGCCGCGCCTGGTGCATTCTCACCAGCGCAACATACCGGGCGGGCGTTTCTCCGACGACGCGGGCAAACCGCTCGGCAAAACCGGAACGTGAGGCACCCATCAGCCGCGCAAGTTCGGCCACCGACCAGTCACGTTCAGGCTCCAGGTGAATGGCGGCAAGAACCCGCCCGACCTCCGGATTGCGCACCGCCGCGATCCAGCCATTCGTATTGCCGCAGCCGTGTTCGACCCAGGTGCGGATGATCGTTGCCGTCAGCACATCCGCCAGCCGCGCCAGAATGCCGCCGGCACCGACCCGATCCATATCCACCTCGCGCGCCATGGCATCCAGAAGGTGCGGAATAGCCGGCTCGCTGGTTGCAAGGTCGCTGGTCAGCATCGTTTCAGGCATGAGCTGCAAAAGCGGATGCAACCTGTCTATATTGAAGCGCATCGACGCGGTCAGCGCTACCGTGCCGCAACGCGCATCGGCGCATTGCATGTCGAATACGCCCTCACAGACCTGCTTCTTGCCGTAACGCCCGAAAGGCAGAGGCTCGACAGTCTCAGCACTCGCTATCACATGGGCGTCACCGCGCGGCAGTATGACTGCATCTCCGGCATTCAGCTGCAGCCATTCGCCCGAAGGCGCCTTGAGAAACGCCCTGCCGGACGAAATGAAATGAAAACGCGCCGCTTCCTCGGCCGGAAAGACCGTGGCCCAGGGCTCGGCAAGCCGGCAACGGCCATATTCGACGCCGTCGAGCCGCAGGCCCCGCAGCATTTCCGACAAGGGATCGGCTCCAGCCGACGATGAGAATTTGGACGATCTGTCAAGCATATCGGATTTTCTAGCATGGAAACGCCAGGCCGTCACGCCTATTCCTGACAAAAGCCAAATAGGCTGCAATTCAGGAGAATCTCATGCACGGCACCCCCATATCATCTGACGCTGCAGCGCGAACGGAACATGATGTCGCACGTTGGGGCGCAGTCGCCTCATTGACTCTGGGCGTGTTCGGCCTCGTCACCGCCGAATTCCTTCCCGTCAGCCTGTTGACCCCGCTCTCGGCTGATCTTGGCGTCGGCACCGGCGTCGCCGGCCAGTCGATCACCACCACCGCGGTGATCGCCGCAGTTGCCGGACCCGGCGTCATCATCGGCACCCGCAAGATCGACCGGCGCTGGACAGTCCTGGCGCTGACGACACTTCTGGTCATTTCCAGCCTCCTCGCCGCGATCGCCAACGATATCTATACGGTATTTGCCGCCCGCATCCTTCTCGGCGTCGGGCTCGGCGGCTTCTGGGCCATGTCAGCAGCACTTGCCATGCGCCTCGTCCCACCGGCGCGGATGCCGCGCGCGATGGCCATCATCATGGCCGGCGTTTCGCTTGCCACCGTCTGTGCCGCGCCGCTCGGCGCCTGGATCGGCGACACGCTTGGCTGGCGGGCGGCATTCTATCTGTCCGCTGCCGTCGGCTTCGTTGCATTGGTCGCCCAGGCGACGCTCCTGCCCGCTTTGCCGCCGACCGGTCACGCCGGGCTTGGCACGCTTGCGGCGCTGATGCGCCGGCCTGCAATCCGCACCGGCCTTATCACCATCCTGCTTTTCGTCGCGGGCCATTTTGCCGGCTTCACCTATATTCGTCCGTTCCTGGAGCGGGTGCCGCAGCTTGATGTCGAGACCATCTCGCTGATCCTGCTTGCCTATGGCGTTGCTGGCTTTTTCGGCAACATGCTCGGCGGCATGGTTTCGGAACGCAGCCCGCGCCTGTCGATCGTCCTGTTCACCACGCTCGTTGCAGCATCGGCCGTCGTTCTGGCCATTGGCGGCGCCTCGCTTGCCGTTGCTGCGACCGCGATCGCATTCTGGGGCCTCGCCTTTGGCGCCTTCCCGGTCAGCGTACAGAGTTTCGTCGTGCGCCATGCGCAGGATGAGGCAGAAAGCGCCGGCGCTCTGGTGATCCCGGCCTTCCAGATCGCAATCTCGAGCGGCGCGGTTCTCGGCGGCCTCCTGATCGAAACTCAGGGTCCGGTGTCCGTCGTGATGCTTCTTGCGGCAGCCAGCCTGCTTGCAGCATCGGTCATGGCCGCGCGCGGCGAACGCCGCCAGCTGTCGCTCGGATAACCGGTTTCGAATCGAAATCCGTGCAATAGATACCGAACCGCCCGCAATTTACTTTTGCGGGCGGCTCTTTCCATTCGGCAATCCGCTAGAGCCGCACCCGATGAGATCCTGAACGGGAGATCAGCACCAGAACCGGCAGCGAAATGCATGCCAGGATGGCGCCCGATAAAAACGTCCCGAACGAACCATAGATATCCCAGACAAGGCCTGCGAGAACGTTACCGAACAGCACGGCAAGGCCGGTCACGAGGTTGAACACGCCGAAAGCGGTTCCTTTCAGATGCGCGGGCGCCGCATCTGCTATCAACGTCGCAAGCAGGCCTTGCGACAATCCCATATGCAAGCCCCACAATACGATCCCGATCAGGAAAACCACGATCGAGCCTGCGAAGGCGAGCGTAAGATAGGCAGCGACCAGAACCGCCATGCTTGCGCCAAGAATGCCCGTCCGGCCAATGACATCGGAGAGTTTTCCGACAGGATAGGCCGTCAGGCCATAAACCGCATGCATGATCACCATGGTAATCGGGATCCATGCCGGCTGGAAACCCGACTCCTCTGACTTCAGAAGCAGGAATGCCTCGCTGAACCGTACAAAGGTCAGCGCGGAGGCGGCGATGATGACGATCCAGACCGAGCGATTGAGGGTCACGACATCCCTGAACTTCAGCGAGCCCCCAGCCTTCCTGACCGGGCTTTCCGGCTCGCGGATACCGATCATCAGGACGAAGACCGACAGGAATGCCGGAACGACCGCAATCCAGAATATCGTCAGGACATCGTTGGCGAGCGCAACCATGAGGCCGATCGCGGCAAGCGGGCCAACAAAGCCGCCGACCGTATCGAGCGATTTTCTGAGCCCGAAGGCAGCGCCCCTGATCTGCGGCGGCGTCACATCGGCAATCAGCGCATCGCGCGGCGTGCCGCGAATTCCCTTGCCAACCCGGTCGATCGCCTTGGCGGTAACGATCCATCCCGTCGACGTGGCGAAAGGAAACAGAAGCTTGGAGATAGCACCAAGGCCATATCCCGCGACCGCCAGCCATTTGCGGTTCCTCGCCCAGTCCGAAACTATGCCGGAAAACAACTTGGTCGTCGTCGCGATAGCGACCGAAAGGCCTTCGATGAAGCCGATCGTGACGGCCGAAGCGCCGAGCGAGGAAACGAGATAGAAAGGCAGGAGCGTCTGGACCATCTCCGATGAGATATCCATCAGCAGGCTGACGATGCCGAGGATCCAGACGGTGCGCGGAACGCCCGTGCGGGATGCCGAAGACGTTGGTTCTGAATACGATGACATGGCTGGCCCCTAACGGAAATCTCCGATAGTGGCCTGCCTCCTTGCCGTCAACCGGACCGGGGCTCCCGCCCCTTCACATCAGCTGCGCAGCCGATAACCCGTCTTGAACATCCAGCCGAGCACCGACAGGCACAGAGCGAGGAAAACGCCGATCATGATCAGGCTGATCACCGGGTTGACGTCGGCGATCTCATAGAAGCTCCAGCGAAAGCCGCTGACGAGATAAAGAACCGGGTTCAAGTGGCTCACCGCCTGCCAGAATGGCGGCAGCATGTCGATCGAATAGAAGCTTCCACCCAAAAATGTCAGTGGCGGCACGACAAGCATCGGCACGATGTTCAACTGCTCGAAATTCTTCGCCCAGACACCGATGATGAAACCGAACAGGCTGAAGGTGATCGCGGTGAGCACAAGGAAGAGCACCATCATGAACGGATGGGCGATGCGGATATCGACGAAGAAGGAAGCCGTCGCCAGAATAATCAACCCGATGATCAGCCCCTTGCTGGCGGCTGCACCGACATAACCGATCAGGATCTCCGTCATCGCCACCGGCGCCGAGAGAATCTCGTAGATCGTGCCGGTGAATTTCGGAAAGTAGATGCCGATCGAGCCGTTCGCCACGCATTGGGTCAGAAGCGTCAGCATGATCAGGCCCGGCGTGATGAAGGACCCGTAGGACACGCCCTCGATCGACTGGATGCGCGAACCGATCGCCGTGCCGAAAACGACGAAATAGAGCGAGGTGGTGATGACCGGCGAGATGACGCTCTGCAAAAGCGTGCGGCGCATGCGCGCCATCTCGAAGAAGTAGATGGATTTGATCGCTTCGATATTCATGCCTTTTCCTCCACCAGAGCGACGAAAATGTCCTCCAGCGAGCTTTGCCGGGTCGAGAGGTCCCGGAAATGAATGCCTGCCGCCGTCAGCGCCGAAAGCAGCGAGGCAATGTTGTCCTGGCTTTCCTCGTGGCTGTATTCATGCGTAAGCGACATGCCGTCTTCACTGAGCGAAAGTGAAAAGGCAGCAAGGCTCGGCGGTATCTCTTCCAGCTTCTCGGTCAGTTCGAGTTTCATCTGCTTGCGGCCGAACTGTTTCATCAGGCCGGTCTTTTCCTGCAGCAACAGAAGCTGCCCGCCATTGATGACCCCTACCCGGTCGGCGATCTCTTCCGCCTCCTCGATATAGTGGGTGGTCAGGATAATGGTGACGCCATCCTCGCGCAGCCGCTTGACCACTTCCCACATGTCGCGGCGCAGGCTGACATCAACGCCGGCTGTCGGTTCGTCGAGAAACAGAACCTCCGGCTCGTGGCTCAGCGCCTTGGCGATCAGCACGCGCCGCTTCATGCCGCCTGAAAGTTCGCGCAACATGTTGTCCTTCTTCTTCCACAAGGACAGTTCGCGCAAGATCTTCTCGATCAGCGCCGGGTTCGGCTTCTTGCCGTAGACGCCGCGGGAAAAGCTCACCGTGTTCCAGACCGTTTCGAACTGGTCGGTGGTCAGCTCCTGCGGTACGAGACCGATCAGCGATCGCGTCTGGCGAAAATCCTTGACCACATCATGCCCGCCGACCAGCACCCTGCCGCCGGTCGGGTTGACGATACCGCAGACGATCGAGATCAGCGTCGTCTTGCCGGCGCCGTTCGGCCCGAGCAAAGCGAGGATCTCGCCGCGCTCGATATCGAGATCGATGCCCTTCAAGGCCTCGAACCCGTTGCCATAGGTCTTTGTCAGTTGCTGTACGGAAATGATGGGAGGCATGGGAACCGCATTTGTATGGGAAGACATTGCGAGGAAGTTGTTCCCCGGAGATGCCGCAATATAGGGTCGCATTCCCATGAAGCTATCCCTTCATGGAAGAATATTGCGTTCGGGATTTTAGGATGATGCGGAGACGTTCGGGGTTGTCCGTTATCGGCCCAAAGCGGACGTGGTCTCAGCACCCGGATATCTCATCGGTAGCCAATCGGGTTCATCGCGGCTAATACCGTTGCATCGCCAAAGGATATGGGTGGGGCCAAGAGAAATCATGTCTATGCTTCTCGTCCCGGGCTTCATGCTCGATGCCGATCTCTGGCGTGACGTCGTGCCGGGCTTGGCGGACTTTCACCCGATTGCGTACGCGGACCTTTCGAGGGACACCTCAATTCATGACATGGCTCAGCGAGCGCTGGCAGAGGCCCCAGAGACTTTCGTTCTCGTCGGATTCTCGATGGGAGGCTACGTGGCTCGTGAGATCGTGCGCCAAGCACCAAACCGGGTAAGCGCTCTTGTGCTGGTTGCGACTTCAGCAAGAGGTGACACTGATCTACAGCGGCAACGAAAAGCGGCGATCACCGGGCAAACCAATGGCTCATCCTTCAGAGGACTCAGCACGACTGCGGTGGCTTCATCCCTGCATCCGGAAAATACTGATCGAGTAGACTTGATTGATCGTATCAAATCGATGGCTCAACGGCTGGGAGGCGAAGTCTTCCGTCGACAGTCCTTGATCGACCGCCACGACGAACGAGCCTCACTTGCAGGAATCAAATGCCCATGCCTTGTCATTGCTGGCGAGGACGATAAGCTCCGAACCCGAACGGAACTAGAAGAACTCCACCACGGAATTGAAGGTTCGGAATTCACCATCCTCAATAAAACCGGCCATATGATCCCATTAGAAGCGCCAGCCTCACTTGCGGCGGCCATCGAAAAATGGCTCCGCATTGTCGAATTCTGATGACCGCAGTTGGCGCGAAGCGGATGGCCGCAGTCGGCCCGAAGTGGTCATCATGCGGTAAATCGGTCGATCGCATTCACCACGTGCTACGGCGAAATGCCGCCCATGCTCTAATACCGCAGAATATCAATGTGAAGATAATGCAGTTCGCAGTGAGACCTGCGAAAGTAACGACACTAAACTCGAAAATATCTGATGGAATCTCCATCGCCATGCGCTGCGCCACGCTAAACACCAGCGCAATCATGGCGAGTACGGCCGTGATGACTACAAAGCGCCCATTCGGAGTGACCCAACAATAAACCAACGCCACAGAAAGAGCGATCGAAAGTATTCGAACCGGGTTCACTACCTCCGCAAGTGCGATGGCGATGGCAAAAATGATCATCTGATCCCACGCTTGCTTTTTCCGGATGATATTGCCTTTGCAGCTTATAGGCGTCAACACTGATCTGAGACCGCCCATGGTGCGAAGCAGTCGAGACCCCTTGGATGCTGTTAGGCCTTTTGCGGACGTCCGGCTTTGCACCCTTCATATTTTGGCTAAACTCCTATAGCAGCAGTAACTCGGCCTACTGGAGACCATGTACATGCTTCGCGCCGTGATCCTACTATGCGCTGCCTTAGCCATTAACGGTGGTGGCGCTTTCGCCGAAGAGAATGCCCCTGCCAAAGTATTTCGTTACGCAATCCTCATAGATCAACACGAGCCAATCTACGGCGAAGTCGCGTGTTCGAAGTATCCGTGCCAAATGGTTGACCACAAGGCCTCCGACATCACCCTCTCGCTTGTGCGATACGACGACAGCTCCGTCCGTCCAATTGTCTATTGCAGGACACGTAACTGTTACATTCCCTATCGGTCTGAGAACATCAACTTAAGGAAAAGCGGGAGGCTGTTAAAGTTTAGCTTGGCCAAAGGTCCTGGGCCGAGGGATCGAGCAGTCTTTCTTCAAAACCGACAGGTGGGCGATATTATAGTCGCCTTTTGATTTCCGATGACCGCTTGTGGCGCCTTCGCGCCATGACGGCAGCCGGCCCGAACCCAACATGCTGCCGTCATCAAACGCAGGTATGCTTCTAGGCATTTTAATTACGACAAAAATTATGACAGCAGATTGGTAGCACCATGAACAAGAACTCCATCGCATCTGTCACATCCGCCAATAAAGCGGCATGGGAAGCATCAGCGCATCTTCATAAATCCGGCGATGGTTGGGCAAAGCTCATTGAGGCTGCGGGCCGCCCAGGCTTTTCAGTTCTTGATGGCACGGTGACTGAGATTTTGCAGAGGCTTAATGTCGAAGGCCGCCGCGCGGTGCAGGTCGGCTGCAACAACGCGCGGGAGCTGATATCGCTGGCCTCTCTTGGTGGCGTTCCAGCGCTCGGGATAGACCAATCCGGAGGTTTCTTGGCGCAGGGGCGTGAACTTGCCGAGGCCGCCGGATTGGATATCAAGCTGCTTGAGGCCAACATTTATGATCTGCCGGAAGGATTGGGGCATTTTGATCTGGTTTTCATCACCATCGGTGTGTTGAGCTGGATGCCCGACCTTCCAGAGTTCTTTCGGATTATCGCAGGTTTGATGGAAGAAAACGCGGTACTCGTGATCTACGAAACCCACCCATTCCTCGAAGTCTTCAACCCGCATGGCGTAAATCCGCATGAACCCGGGTTCAGTTACTTTGCGAGGGAGCCGCAGGTTGTTACCCAAGCTATTACCTATGATGGCAAGGACCACGGCAGCGTCGAGCCCAGCTACTGGTTTATCCATCCTCTTGGCGAGATCGTAACCGCCTGCATTCAAGCAGGCTTAAAACTGGTCGAACTTAAAGAATATCCTCATAGCAACCGAGAGCCTGAATACGACATTTACGCTGATCGCTCCGCGCAGGTACCGATGTCCTATTCTTTGGTCGCTTCAAAGTGAAGAGTGCGTCAGCTCAGCCAACTCACGTCGGCATAACACTAGAAAATCACGCTGGCGAAAAACTGCAGTGCGACGAAGACGAGAAATAGCGCGAACCCGACCTCCAGCTGGCGCCTGGACAGCGCATGCGCAAGCCGTGCACCGTAAGGTGCCGTATAGAGCGTGACCGGGATCAGGAGCGCCACTGCCAACCAGTTGATATAACCGGTCGAAAACGGTGGCAAACCGCTCTTGCCCCAGCCACCCCAGACATAACCGACAAGCCCGGGGATAGAGATAAGCACGCCGACGCCGGAAGAGGTCGCGACCGCCTGGTGGATGGTTCGCCCGTAAAGCGTCATGAAGGTATTGTTCAACACGCCGCCGCCGATCCCCATCAAGCCCGACAGGATGCCGATGCCGGTACCGACCATGAATTTCAGCGGGTTTTCGGGCAGATCGTCGCCGAGTTTCCAGCTTGCCCGGTTGAAAATCATCCGTAGCGCAAGAACGAGCGCGATCACCGCGAAGATCAGCCTCAGTTCCGTGCTCGACGCCCAGGCGGCGATCAAGGTGGCGATAAGGGTGCCGAGCGGAACGGCAATGACCCAGCCCTTCAGGAGGTCGACATCGACGGCTCCCCGCTGCCGGTGCGCCGTGAATGAACGGACCGAGGTCGGCACGATGATGGCAAGCGACGTACCCAACGCCAGATGCATGCGCACCGCATCATCCACACCGAGCAGCCCAAAGACATGAAAGAAGATCGGCACGAGAATGGCACCGCCGCCGATACCGAACAGGCCGGCAAGCAATCCGGCCAATATTCCGGCTGCGAGCAGCGCAACAACAAAAGGAAGAATATCGATAAGGGCAGGCATCACGTTCTCCGGCAGTGATTTTGACTCATGAGCCGGACGAAAAAGGCATGAGCGATTGGGCGGGGCATGCACGAGTAAGCCGAGGAAAAGGCCCTTGACGGTTGTTCATCATCAAGAGACCTAATCGCATCATTGTCGTTGTCAGACAAGCCACAGTGTGGCGGCTGCTCACAAGGTCATCAGCAACGTTCGGACCGTCAGGTAAAGAACAGAGATGACTTGCCTTCATAGCTGCATATGACACGCTTGTCGGCCAATCCGTTTTGCCAAAACAGGGCATCCGGGCACCGGAGCCGGATTTCCTGTTCGCAGTGCTGCAATTCCGAAAGCGGCTCACCCAAACGGGTGGCGACGATAATTACTGCAGATGCTGAAATACCCCCGAAATAATGGGGGCGAGCATTGGTGCAAACAGCAACGGCACCTACTCACGAACTGACATTTAGAAAACAGAAATATCTAGGCAGATAAGATCTTGCTGGGAGTTCGCCATTGCCGGCTCCCAGCAAGATTCTACCGTTCATTGCCGTCAAAAACGCTTTGGCGATGAAGAAGATACCGGCAATTGGCGTATGCAATTTCAGGTACGTTGCCTTATATGTGGTGCCAAGATACCAGAATACATATTTTCTAAATCTGTTGCTGCAGATGAAAGTCGATGATCATGCCGAATTCCGTGAAGAAGAACATAATTCAGCAAGAAACCGAAAACGCCCCAGAGGCTAATGCTGAGGCTGCAGCTGATGATTTCGACTTCGCGTCCCTTGATGATCTGGCGAATTTCATGGTCGATGCGCTGACAATTCCGCTGCCGGCAGATTTCCGCGATTCTGACAGCTGCGATATCGGTAAAAAAGACATGCTTGCGCCTTCCCCTTCCAAGCGGCTCAACTGAGCATCGAAAAGCTTCTCGCCATATCAGCCACTCGCTTCAAATCCAGATAGCTCGCTCAGTTGCAATACTGGCGACCGCCTTTGCGTGAGCGAAGGTCGAAGTGGAAATGGTTCCAATGCTCGGCATTGCTGCCGGGGCCAAGCACCGTCGAGAAATACTTGCAGCTGTCACCGCGCACTGATTTCAGCAGCCCGCCCTCGCGGAAAGAGAACAGCCCCTTCTTGCGAACATCGATGTCGTGACCGTTCTTGAGTGTGATGCGGCCGATATCGATCGCGTTGCCGCGAGCATGTTCGGACATCGGATTGTAGCGCTGGCGGCTGTTGTTCATCTTGCGGCAGGAATAACCGCCCATTGGCTGGATCTGTCGAATGCCGGTGAGATACCGGGTGCGGGCGGAAATCGCCAGATCGTTCTTCACCCATTTGGCGAAGGCAAGTGTCACCTGGCAGTTCAGCGTCACCGCCGGCCTCACATCGATACCGCCCGAAAGGCCGGCAAGCTTCACCGGATAATCTATACCGCAACTCGGCCCCTGGGAAATGCGCGGCAGATCCTTGAACTCGACACCGAGACGGCGCAGTTCGGAGCGGCAGGCCACTTCCGACTGCGGCATGACCGTGCGCTGCCAGGCGCCATCGGGAGCACTCATCGGGGCACCGTCGGTTACCGGGCCAGCGACCGGATTATTCGGTCGCAACATGGCGACCTCCTCGGCGCGCGCCGGCGCGCGACCGGGTGCGGTCACCGGAGAATTGTCACCCCAGGTCATCGGAGCGGAAGCGCCCTGCCTGCCAATGCCCGCCGCTGACCGCTTCGGCGGTACGATTACGCGGTCATCGATCGGTTGACGACGTGCATTAAGCGCCACCGGATTGTCAGTGCCGATGCCACCAACCACCGGCTGGTCGCCGACCCCTTCGGCAATATCTCCATCCTGCTCCTCGGCCAAACCGACGACATCGCTTTCATCAGGGCCGAAACCGAACTCTTCATCCATGTTGACGCCCTCCGCCGGGATCGTCGCCGGCGCGCCATTCGGAGCGCGCAGATAATGACCGCCACCATTGGATTGCATCGGTGATTGGGTTGAAGGCGGTGCCAGATATCCGCCGCCGCTTGCCTGAGAAACGGGCGCGGAAGCAACTGCATAGGATTGATGCGATGCGGGTTGGGAAATCGGTGCCGGCGGCAACGAGCGCGAGATGGAGCCGACCTGCGTGCCATTGTCGATCGATGCCGGCGGCACGAGGCTTTCTGCCGAACAGGCGACCAGAAAGGTCGAAACCAGAAGCGAGCTGATCACTCGCGTCGATAGGGAAGCATACGCCATACCAGTTGCCTCTCGCTCGATGCCGAAATGACACAGGTTTTGATTTTAGGCAGATTGGGTAAACGAAAGCTTGATGAAGCATGGCGGTTTACGGGCCATTTCGGATCGGCTTCGCCATATTACGGGAAAGGGCCGGACGCCTCCGCGTTCCGGCCCTTTGAGAAATCAACCGTATCGAACGGGTCAGGCAGCGCGGGAGACGGAGCGGATACCCGTATTGCCGAGCCTGAAGCCCCCCAGCAATTGCTGCAGATGCAGGCTCTGGTCGGCAAGCGTCTGGCTTGCCGCCGTCGTCTCTTCCACCATGGCTGCGTTCTGCTGGGTCATCTGGTCCATGTGATTGACCGAGGAATTGATCTCGGCCAGGCCGCTCGCCTGTTCCTGCGATGTGGTGGCGATCGTCTCGACATGGGCATTGACCTTCTCGACCAGCACGGCGATCTCCACCAGCGCCTCGCCGGTCGAGCGCACCAGCGTCACGCCGCCCTCGACCTCCTGCACGGAGTTGCCGATCAGGACCTTGATCTCCTTTGCAGCAGTCGCCGAGCGTTGCGCCAGTTCGCGCACTTCCTGCGCCACGACGGCAAAGCCCCTGCCCGCCTCACCGGCGCGCGCCGCCTCGACGCCGGCATTCAACGCCAGGAGATTGGTCTGGAAGGCAATTTCGTCGATGACGGAAATGATCTGGCTGATCTGCCCGGACGACTGCTCGATCCGCCCCATCGCGTCGATCGCATTGCGGACGATTTCGCCGGAGCGGCTGGCGCTAAGCTTGGTTTCGCTGACCATTTCGCGCGCTTCCCTTGCACGCTGGGACGCGGTGCGCACGGTGGTGGTGATCTCGTCGAGCGCCGCCGCCGTCTCTTCCAGCGCCGCCGCCTGCTGTTCGGTGCGCTTGGCCAGATTGCCGGTCGCGCTGGAAATGTCCGACGCACTGTCGCGCACGATCATGCCCGTTTCGGAAATCGCCACGATCGCCTGATTGAGCGCGCCGACGGCATCGTTGAAGTCCTGCCTCAGCTTGACGAAATCCTCGCCGATATCGCCGAGCGACACCGAAAGATCGCCGGCCGCCAGCCCTTCGAGCGCCTGCCCGAGTTCATGCATTGCATGCGACTGCCGGTCCGCAGCCGTCGAAATCGCCCTTTCGCTCGCCGAACGTTCGGCGGCGATGGCGCGTTGCTGCTCGGCTTCGCGAGCCTGCAATCCGGCGCGTTCCTCGACATTGTCGCGCAACACGACCAGCGCCCGCGCCATTTCGCCGATCTCGTTCTTTTCACCCGTGCAGGGAACAACAACACCCGTCGCGCCGCCGGCAATCGCCTGCAGCACCCGCTGCACGCGCGACAGAGGCGTGGTGACGCTCTTGACCACCAGCCATGCCCCGCCGATCACGAGAAGAGCGCCGACTGCAAAGATCATGGCGAAATCGATCGCGTCCTTGCGGAACATCGCCTTCAGATCGTCGACATAAACGCCGGTGCCGACGATCCATCCCCAGGGCGCGAAACCTGCCACATGCGAAAACTTCTCCACCGGCTCGCTGGCGCCGGGTTTGGGCCAGTAATAATCGACAAAACCCTTGCCGTTCGCCTTCACCACCTGAACGAATTCGACGAACAGGAATTTACCGTTCGGATCCTTGTTCTGTGAAAGGTCCGAACCATTCATTTCCGGCTTCACCGCATGCATGACCATTTTCGGGTGCATGTCGTTGATCCAGAAATAACCAGAACCATTGTCGTAGCGCATGGCGGCGATCACGCCCTTTGCCTGCGCCTGCGCCTCTTCGCGAGACAGGGCGCCGGAGGCTTCCATCGCCTGATATTTAGCCAGCACGGCCAGCGCCGTATCATTCATCTGGGCAAGCCCAGCCTTCCGCTCCCGCTCGGAAGACGCATAACTTTCGAAAAGACTGAAGGTCAGCGCACCGGCCAAAATGACGAGCGACAGCGCGACGAGACAATAAAGACGCCAGGAAATGGCAAGACGTTGCATGATACCTCCCCCGATATTTGCAATTCTCATTAAATGATAATGATCGGAAGTTACCGGGCCGTGAAGAACTCGGACTGCAAGGCGCGATCAAGTCGAACCCATATTTCTTCTTGGGTTATTCTCCGCAGCCAAGTCATGACGACTGCTCATAGTCGCCATGACCAAAAGAAACTGGCAATCGCCAGAAACAAGGCTAGTGTCCGCCTCCCGACCGACACGAATAATTACAAAAGGATGATTCCGGAATGACCGAACTCGCCAAACCGACCGGTGAACTGACCCTTCGAACGCTGGCCATGCCAAGCGACGCCAATCCGGCCGGCGATATTTTTGGCGGCTGGGTCATGGCCCAGATGGACCTTGCCAGTGGCATCCGCGCCGCCGAGCGCGCCCGCGGCCGCGTCGTCACCGCGGCGGTGAAGGAAATGGCTTTCCAGCTTCCGGTCAAGATCGGCGATACGATGGCGATCTACACTGAAATCACCCGCGTCGGCACGACCTCGATCACGCTCAATGTGGAAGCATGGGCCCACCGTGCCCGTCACCAGCAACTCGAGAAGGTCACCGCAGCCACTTTCGTCATGGTCGCTCTCGACGAAGACGGCAAGCCGAAGCCGGTTCCCGCTGAATGATGGCGCTCTGTCCTGTCGCCCAGGGTCTTTACTGAGCCTGCGCCGTTTCAGCTAACACAGCAAAACCGGGCATGCCGCCAAGGCGGCTTGGCAAAGACAAGTCCTCTCGAACGCTGTGATTGATATAGCTTGCGAGAATACGCGAAAAGATGACGACCTCACAGAAAGGCCCCTCGTGTGGTTCCGAGGGGCCAGCATATCGACTGCAGGTCAATAACACCAAAGCAACGCAATGACGTTACTTAGATAAAACCGTTTAAATTTGTCGATTTATTGACGATTCCGATTTGTTTCCGGACAATTATTAATCACGCAGTCGCACTACGCCTGCATCAGGACAGATATACAGCCTGAAAATTTCACGCCGTGCTGCCGCTCGGCAGTTTGTCATTACCGTGATAGCCAAGCCAAAATTTCTCCGCATCTGAACTTGTGCGATCAGCCGTCTTGATGATTGCAAAGGCCTTCTTACCCGATCTTGCCACATAGACGACGAGTGATGGAAATGAGCTCGCCAGGTCATTCAGATACATCGGGCGCCCGTGGGCAATATCGTAAATCGACACTTTCCCCGTCTCAGGCACATCCAGCAGATGTTCGATCGATTTCACCAGTTGAAGCCGTGAGAAAGGTGCGACCGCATGATGCGCAGGTTCATATCGTGCCGCAAAAAGTCTTACCGTCTTGCCATTTGTAAAATGAGACGCTGAGATATCCAGGGGGGCACCTTCCACCCCAGTCATAGCCGTGATGAAATCTTTTTCGCTGATAGGTTTTGTAAACATTATGCTCTCCGCACTCTGCGCGGTCGCGTCGCCGCGCAATCACCCTGAAGGCATAAACTCTTCATTTCTAATGATCGATATAAAAAGCCCCGACAGCATGAAATTCGGGACTACCGCATCATTCTGATTGAGGCTCGAAAGACGACTTCAGGTTAAGGTTGCCAAGCGCTGCACAGCTTTGGCCCGGACAGACCAGAGATGTCACCTCGCGTCCCTGTGATTAAATATACCTGCAACCCAAGACTGAGATCACCACGGTTACCATCGTAGACAAAATGCAGTCAGAACCGGCTCAGCGTATCGTCAGCAATCACCACATCTGCGGAATTGCCAACTCCCCCTCACCCCTTCAAGAACACCGATCCCTCGTCAAACCCCAACCCCGGAAACACACGACTGGTCAAACTGCTCGGCTTGATGTCGAACTGGCGGTAGAGCATGGCGGCAGCCACTTCGCGGACGTCGCCGGTAGGCATCAGGTCGCGCTCGTCGAGTAGCTTGCCCTCACCGAGCCCCGGCCATACGCCAAGCACTTTACCGCCGGCCACGGCTCCGCCGGCAAGCACGGCAAGGCCGCCCGTACCGTGGTCGGTACCATTGGTACCGTTTTCACGGGCGGTGCGCCCGAATTCGGTCATGGCCAGAACCACGGTCTTGTTCCATACCTCGTCACCAAGCGTGTCCTTCAGCGTTATGATTGCTGTCGCAAGGTCGCCGGCCGCCTTCTTGAACTGGCCAGCCTGACCGACATGGGTATCCCATCCGTTGATCGAGAAGCTTGCGACCCGGTATTGCTCGCGCAACATGCCACCGGCGAGCTTCGCCATATCGGCAATGCCGGAACCGCGCTTTCCATCGGCATAGAGTTGATCCGCCGCGGCACCCGTCGTCTTCGCCTCATCGAAAGCCTTGGCGAAAAGCGGATCGTTGGAATAAAGGCGGTCGAGAAAGGCGATCTCGTCATCGGCAAGCGAGAAGTCGCTCTGGCTCGACCAGTTATCCGCCTGGTTCGGCCCGGTCAGGATCAGTTCCATCGATGTATTGATATCGATAGCCTTGCGCGCGTCAGAACGAGGAATGGCCGCCAGCGCCCGGTTCAGCCAACCGGTTTTCTGGCTTTTGTCGGCACCGCCGGTTTCCAGAATGTCCTGCCCGTCGAAATGGCTTCGCTGGTCGCGATAGGGTGTCGAAACGGCATGAACGAAGGATAGCTGGCCTGCCTGCCACAAGGGCATCAGTGCAGAGGCTGCCGGGTTTAGGCCGAAAAAGCCGTTGAGGTCGAGCAGTCCCGTATCGGGCGTCAGCCCGAGCTTGGGGCGCAGCGCGGCGAAGGCCGGGTCCCCGTAGGGCTGCACGAGGTCGAGACCATCCATGGCTCCGCGCAGGATGATGGTGACAAACCGGTTGTCTCCGGGCATTGCGGCGAATGTTACCGGCGTGAGGACCGGTGCGGCGGCAACGCAGCAGGCGCCAGCGAGAAAACCGCGACGGGACAGCGCAATACGCTCGATATCCTTGATCGATGCCATCCATCTATCTCCTGTTGAACTCGGGCGACGCCAGCACCATGGTCAGGCCGTGCAGCTTGCTTGGCGCCTGTGAGATAATCTTGCGTGTTTCCGGTGTCGCGGCATCCGCGAGTGCGACTTGGAGAAAATCGGCCGGTTCGAGTTTCTGTCCAAGCAACCTTGCGGCACGACGCGACCAGTCGATCCGCTCGCTGAGCTGGCCCGGCGTCAGCCAGGCATCGCTTTTATCGGGTATGCCGGCCGGACTTGGCGGCTGCCAGATCGGTTGACCCATCTTCTGCAGCGCGCCGAGCGTCAGGGCATTTGCCTGCCCGGCGCGTTTGCGACGCTGTTCGGCAGATTTCGCAGTCCCGGCCATCTGCATCGCCTTTCCGACCGGACCGACATCATCGTCATCGCCTTCCATGTCGGCCAGAAGTGCTGCCATGTTGTCATCCGGCAGATTGAGGGCGCGAAAACCGGATACGATGAATTCGAACGGCTGCTTGATCTTCTGACCCGGATTTTCCCATGCGAGCGGATGTTCGAGCATGGCCCGGTATACCTCACCGAGATTGCCATTGCTTGCCTTCCAGCTTGCTACCATCACCTCGGTCATGTCGGCCGGCGGTTCATCGCTGATGAAATGGGCTGCAAGCTTGCGGCAGATATGGGCGGCGGTGCGGGGATCGGCAGCAAGATCCTCCAGCATGCGCATATGATCCTGACTGCCGGCCTCGTCATCCTGGTATTCCCGCCCGAGCAGCGTGATCGCGCCGCCCTGCGCGCGACGCGGGCGATAGACCATTTCCAGCGCCCGGTTATCCACCGTCAGCCCGGTCAGGATCAGCGCCGCGGCCCGTACATCCTCCTGGGTATAACCGCTTCCAGCCCCCAGAGTGTGCAGCTCCAGCAGTTCACGCCCTAGATTTTCGTTCAGGCCGCGACCGCTTTCCTGCGCAACCCGCGAATCCGGGCCGACGCTCTGGTCCTGGTCGAGATAGATCAGCATTGCCGGATGCAGGATGGCAGCCTTCAACAGATCGGCAAACGACCCCGCCATGCGCGGGCGGATCGCTTCGGTCTCGTAAAGCGGCACGATCATGCGCATCGGCAGGGATTTCAACGCACTGGTGGAAAAATGATCCATCCAGAAGCTGCCCAGCCGCTCGTAAAACCCGAAGGGCGAATGAACGGCCTGCGCAAGGCGCGACATCGCGTCGAGCCGGTAGATTCGCTGCGCTTCGCGCTGCGTCTCCTTGCGGATGCTCTCGTTCGGCTTACCTTCCCGCGCTGCCTTGGACTCCGCGGCCCGGAGCGAGATCACACGCGTGGCGGTTTCACGACGGCCCACGATCCCTTCGCGAGGAAAACGATCCTTGGCGGCGATACCTTTGGCAAGCTGGGTCATCAGCCCGTCGGCATCGGATGGGCTGTCCTGCCCGGGCCGAAGACCATATCCATAGCGGATTGCCGCAAGCGTGGGCCGTGCAAGAGCCATGCGCTACTCCTTGTTCGATAGAATCCTCACCGACAACTAGGGCGGAAACGGTGACAGAATGTGGCATTTTCGAGAGATGGACAGATTGTAATCCAACGGTCGATCCGTATTGAGGTTCCTGCCAAAGCAGCACTTCGAAATCGACCAACCTCATCTCAACACAATGGTTTCGCCGGCTCATCTCACACTTTCGGCATCACGCCTGAGAAGGATCAGAGAAAGAACCTGACAGCCCTTTGAAAACCGGCACGTTGATCCAGTCAGAGCCTCAATCGTACTCGGCCACAGTATCGGAAAGACTTTATTATTAGCTTGACCTTATGTTACATTCACAGACCGCGAATGTGACGACCTAGTGAATGCTGCAGGATTCGACAAGTCAGATAAACGCCCCGCGACTTGAACTCGCGGTGAGGCAGGCGCAAGCCGCGGCCACACTTGAGCGTCTCCCCACGACGCTTACGGTGAATGCGCTCGTGTCGGTTTCGGCGCTCCTGATGAGCGCGATCAATCGCGGCATAACAACTCTTGCCGTTGTCTGGTGCGTTGCCGCATTGGCAACAGTTGTCTGGCGGTTTGCCGTAGGCACCGCAATAAAACGCCGCAGCCTGGACGACCTGAAGCCGAACCACTGTCTACGCCTGATGACCTTGGGCGCTCTGGTCAGCGGTATCGCCTGGGCTGCCCTGCCCTTCATGCTTTCCGATTTCGATGCGCTGGGTGTCGACGGCGGCATCTATATCCTGATGTGCGGAATGGCCACGGGCGCAGTGCTGCTCGGAACCGGCCATGCAGTCACCGCGCTCGCCTTTGCCCTACCTGTCCATCTTTCGGTCGTGGTCACGCTTTTGATGAGTGAAGCCGCCGGCGGTCATCTTCTGGCACTCAACGTGCTGGCCCTGACATTCGTGCTCTACAAGAGCAGCACGAAGGGCCAGGCGATCGTCATCGGCAATATAAAGGCGCAGGTGAAGGCGACGGCGCTGGCCCAATCGCTCAGCCGGGCCAATGCAAGCATTCTTAGCGCCAATGAAAGTCTGGAAGTGCTCGCCAATCGCGATCCGCTGACCGGGGTTGCGAACCGCGCCGCATTCAATGTCGCGCTCGAACGCGGCATCGAAAATGCGGGCGTGCAGGATGAGCAACTGGCGCTGCTTATCCTCGACCTCGACCGGTTCAAGACGATCAACGACACGTTCGGTCATTCGGCCGGCGACGAACTGCTGCTGGAAGCGTGTCACAGACTGCGCGAGGCCGTCGGCGAACGCGGTTTCATCGCAAGGCTGGGCGGTGACGAATTCGCCGTCGTCATCGGTGGCGCCACCGCTGCCGCCGAGGCGCGCCAGCTTGCCTCCCGCATCCTCGATCGAGGCCGCGAGCCCTTCGTCATCCGCGGCCGGCCGGTCGTGTCCGGCGTCTCGATCGGTTTCGCCATCTGGCCGGAACATGCGGAAAGCGCCGCCGACCTGTTCGTCTCCGCCGACATGGCGCTCTACCGGGCCAAGGACGAGGGCCGCGGCCAGTGGCGTGAATTCGACCCGTCGCTGAAAGCCCGCGCCGATCGCCAGCGGCGTATCGAACAGGATCTCGCCGGCGCGATCTCGTCCGGCGCCCTGACCGTCGTCTTCCAGCCGCAGGTGGAACTTGCGCAGAACAGTGTCATAGGTTTCGAAACGCTGGTGCGCTGGACGCATCCGTCACTCGGCGCCGTGCCCCCGCCGGAAATCGTCGCGGCGGCGCATGCGGCCAATCTTTCCGAAGCGCTGACGGCCAGCATCGCCACCGGCGCCTGCCGGCTGCTCACCACCCTGCCCTCGCTCGGCCTGCCGGAAGCGAGCGTGTCGGTCAACATCTCGCCGCGCGAATTCGAACTCTATTCGGTCGCCGAAACGCTCGACCGCATCACCCATGCACATGGTATCGATCCGGCGCTGTTCGAGATCGAAATCACCGAAGAGGCGATCCTCGATACGCTGGTGGCCGGCGAGCAGCTGAAACATATCGAACGCTCCGGCTACAAGCTCGCCGTCGACGATTTCGGCGCCGGCCATTCGTCGCTTGCCTACCTCGTCACGCTGAAGGTCGACCGGCTGAAACTCGACCGCCGCTTCGTCGCCGGCATCGAGAGCAGCTTCCAGAACCAGGAAATCGTCGGCGCCATGGCCGGCCTCGGCAAGGCATTGTCCATGGATATCGTCGCGGAAGGCGTCGAGACGGCGGAAGAAGCCGCCACCCTGCGCGATCTCGGCTGCCCCGCCGCCCAGGGCTATTTCCTCGGCCGCCCCATGCCCGTCGACGCCATCGCCGGCTGGCTGCTGACGAGACTGCTGACGCCGGCTGCCTGAGCCGCATCCATTTCTGCCGGCGAAAACTGTTTCCCTTTTGTACTCATTTTCCGCCGCCCCCTCTTCACTTCCGCGAAAACTGTCTCCATATTCGGGCCATGGCCAGATCCCCGAAAAAATCCACGCCCGATACCTCCAGCGGTTTCGGTGAAGCTCCCCAGTCATCCTTTGAAGGCGCGCCTCTGGAAGGCAGCGTTGCCGACTGGGTGAAGCAGCTCGAGGCGGAGGCGGAAGCGTCGGGGATCGAGACCCAGCGCGAGATCGCCTCCAAGGCCGGCAAACACCGCAAGAAGATCGAGATCGCCGCCCGCGAACAGGCTTTGCGCGAGGCGGGAGAGGACGCTGCCAAGACGAAGAAAGCGGCCAAAACCACCGGCAAGACCGCCAAGAACACGACGGCCAGCAAAACCGCCCGCGGCGTCTCGATCGGCGCCTCGTCCGATCCGAAGACCCGCGCCGCCGCCGGCCTCAATCCG
This sequence comes from Aliirhizobium wenxiniae, assembly GCF_014201355.1. Taxonomy (GTDB): domain Bacteria; phylum Pseudomonadota; class Alphaproteobacteria; order Rhizobiales; family Rhizobiaceae; genus Neorhizobium; species Neorhizobium wenxiniae. The sequence goes on along the minus strand of NZ_JACHEG010000001.1, from coordinate 217,124 downwards.
GTCGCCGGCCTCGATATCTCGCTGGAAGACGCCCAGAGCCTTGCACCGGGCGCCGTCACCGCCACGGTAGATGCCCTGTCGAAACTGATCGAATCGGGCAATCCGCTGTTCAAGGACGGCAAGCTGTGGACGCCGCACCGCCCCGAACGGCCGGCAAAATCCGAGGGCGGCGTCACCATCCGCATGGCGTCGGAATACAAGCCCGCCGGCGACCAGCCGACCGCGATCGCCGATCTCGTCGAGGGCATCAACAACAACGAGCGCAGCCAGGTCCTGCTTGGCGTCACCGGTTCGGGCAAGACCTTCACCATGGCCAAGGTTATCGAGGAGACCCAGCGCCCCGCCGTCATCCTCGCGCCCAACAAGACGCTGGCAGCCCAGCTCTATTCCGAGTTCAAGAATTTCTTCCCGGACAACGCGGTCGAATATTTCGTCTCTTACTACGACTATTACCAGCCGGAAGCCTATGTGCCGCGCTCCGACACATTCATCGAGAAGGAATCGTCGATCAACGAACAGATCGACCGCATGCGCCACTCCGCCACCCGCTCGCTCTTGGAACGCGACGACTGCATCATCGTCGCCTCGGTCTCCTGCATCTACGGTATCGGTTCGGTCGAAACCTACACCGCCATGACCTTCCAGATGGAAGTCGGCGACCGCCTGGATCAACGCCAACTCCTGGCCGACCTCGTCGCCCAGCAATACAAACGCCAGGACATCAATTTCATCCGCGGATCGTTCCGTGTGAGGGGCGACACGATCGAAATCTTCCCCGCCCACCTGGAAGATGCCGCATGGCGCATCTCGATGTTCGGCGACGAGATCGACAGCATTACCGAGTTCGACCCGCTCACCGGCCAGAAGACCGGCGACCTCAAGTCGGTGAAAATCTACGCCAACTCGCACTATGTCACGCCGCGCCCCACCCTCAACGGCGCCATCAAATCCATCAAGGAAGAGCTGAAAATCCGCCTCGCCGAGCTGGAAAAGGGCGGCCGCCTGCTGGAAGCGCAGCGCCTCGAACAGCGCACCCGCTACGATGTCGAAATGCTCGAAGCCACCGGCTCCTGCGCCGGCATCGAGAACTATTCGCGTTATCTCACCGGCCGCAATCCCGGCGAACCGCCACCGACCCTGTTCGAATATATTCCCGATAACGCCCTGCTGTTCATCGACGAAAGCCACGTCTCCGTCAGCCAGATCGGCGGCATGTACCGGGGCGACTTCCGCCGCAAGGCGACGCTCGCCGAATACGGTTTCCGCCTGCCCTCCTGCATGGACAACCGCCCGCTGCGCTTCGAGGAATGGGACGCAATGCGCCCGCTCACCGTCGCCGTTTCGGCCACGCCCGGCAATTGGGAAATGGAACAGTCCGGCGGCGTGTTTGCCGAACAGGTCATCCGCCCGACCGGCCTGATCGATCCGCCGGTGGAAGTCCGTTCCGCCCGCTCCCAGGTCGACGACGTTCTCGGCGAAATCCGCGAAACCGCCCAGAAAGGCTACCGCACCCTTTGCACGGTTCTCACCAAGCGCATGGCCGAAGACCTCACCGAATACCTGCACGAACAGGGTGTTCGCGTCCGTTACATGCACTCGGATATCGACACGCTGGAACGCATCGAGATCATCCGCGACCTGCGTCTCGGCGCTTTCGACGTGCTGGTCGGCATCAACCTGCTGCGTGAGGGCCTCGACATTCCCGAATGCGGCTTCGTCGCCATTCTCGATGCCGACAAGGAAGGTTTTCTCCGGTCGGAGACATCGCTGATCCAGACCATCGGCCGCGCGGCGCGTAACGTCGACGGCAAGGTCATTCTCTACGCCGACAAGGTCACCGGCTCGATGCAGCGCGCCATGGACGAAACCGCCCGCCGCCGCGAAAAGCAGATGGCCTACAATACCGAACACGGCATCACGCCGGAATCGGTCAAGGCAAAGATCTCCGACATCCTCGACTCGGTCTATGAACGCGACCACGTCCGCGCCGACATTTCCGGCGCTTCCGGCAAGGGTTTTGCAGACGGCGGCCATCTGGTCGGCAACAACCTGCAATCCCATCTCAACGCGCTGGAAAAATCGATGCGCGACGCCGCAGCCGATCTCGACTTCGAAAAGGCCGCCCGCCTGCGCGACGAAATCAAACGCCTCAAGGCAGCAGAGCTTGCGACCATGGACGACCCGATTGCGCGGGATGAGGCAAGAAGCCAGGAACGCGGCGGCAAAGGCGGAACGAAACCTAACCGCGAGTCGATCTCCCCCCCTGTGGGGGAGATGTCCGGCAGGACAGAGGGGGGCGCCTCACCCTCCGAACCCGCCTCGATACCCCCCTCTGCCCCTATCGGGGCATCTCCCCCACAAGGGGGGAGATCAGAGGAGAGCGCCTCCTACTTCACCAAACCCACGCTCGACGACATGGGCCCGGGCACCGACACCGCACGCCCCCTTTTCCGCCGCAACACGCTCGACGAAATGACCGTCGGCCGCACCGAAAAACCATCAACCGGCGCTCTCCCCGAACGCCCGCCTGAAACCTACAGCACCAAAAAGCGCTTCTCGCCGCTCATGGAAGGCCAACCCGAACGCGCAGATGGCGGCAAGGATGATCCGCGACCTGTAGTCCGAGGCAAGATCGGCGCCGGGAGTTACGAGGATGCGGGAGAGCAGAAGCGCAAGGGACGGACGAAGGGGAAGACGGGGCGACCGGGGCGGTAAACAGATTCCCTTCTCACCTAGGTCAAGGAGTAGATTGTGGCCGCAGAACGAGAAGCGGCGGCCACATAATCGTTTAGAAGGAAAGCTGTCAAAGTAAACGGCTGACCTATTTAAGGCGACGAATCAATTCACGCTTCGCAATAAAATCTTCTTCGCTTCTTCGGATTTTTTCGGCTGGTCCTTGGCTCTAGCAACACCAATCGCAATTCCTCCGAGAGCATTAATAATACCACCTTTCTTAATTGCAGAAGAGATATAATCTACGCCAAATATACTTCTAAATGTCTTCTTAAACTCATCATCATCTCTAACATGATAAAATACTGGCCATTCCTGATATTCAAGGGCAGATATCTCTCCGTTCTTACCAATCCTTTTCATCATAGACGTAACTTCCATTACGTCACCACGAATAGCCGCTACACAGCACTGGAAATTAACTGCCGAAGCTGACCAATCTACAGAATCTAGAATGGAAAGAGCTTCCTTCTCCTCTGAGAGTAACTTGCACACGCTAGCGTGATTAACGATAAATATTCTATTGATAATATCAGACCGATCCCCTCTCAAATCCCTGGCAAAAGACACAAGGTATTTCGCTAATCTATATTCACCTGACAATATCAGATCGAAGCATAAACTCGACAAAAGAGAGTCGGATATCCCGGACTCACTAGGATCAATCTTTCTCCAACATACAGTAATAAGCTTAACTCCAAATTCTATTATAAAATCTAGAGAATTGTGAAAATAAACAGAGTCAACAAAAATATAATTCCCCTTCTCAAGATTGTTTTTTTCTATTATTTTCTTGGAGACTTTTGATAAGTAAATATCGTTAATTATTCCATTGTTGTGAGCATATATATTTCTCCTTTCAAACACCTCAAGGAATTCATCAATGTTTTTATGATTCTTCCTAATATCGGAGATTCCGACCTTTTGTTCGAACCATTCGATTTGACGTTCCGTTCCTTCTCTAAAAATATTCTCAACTTCTTTCTCAATATATCTCGACTTCACGTCCTCAAGAGAAGAGGCCTCCAATACTTCCAGAAGTGAAACAGACTTGTCTTTTGTGAGGATTATTTTAGGATTATTATCTATTATTATCTTCGCCAAAAGTGACATCTGATGCTCAAAACTGCTAACTATACCCATCAGAAGCATCTGAGGTATTTCTCGCCCCACGATCTTTGATGACTTAAGCAATTCTCTTATCTTGAGAAGGTCTACTTTCTTTTGAGCAGGGAGGCGAAAAATCTTTTGATTTTGCCGCTCTTCGATAACTGTCCCATTTTTAACGAGGAAGTCACTTAATGCTTCTCGCCCGATATTATCCGAAACAAAAGATCCTAATCCGGCAAAAAACCTCAGAAACTCTATGTAACCTTTCATTGTATCGGCGAAATTTACGAATCTTGTCGCCATTGCCGAAGACTTTCCAGTCGTCGTGTTCTGTATCTCTTTCTCAAATTTCTCGACCAAAACTCCGTTGTCGAAGTCAAAATCTGAGAAGTCATTTTTGTCGGAGTAGGAAAATCCAAATCCCCTCTCCATATCTTCATAAAAGCAAACGAATAATTCTGCTTTCTTCGCCATACATTGCCTCGAATCATTACAACTATAAATTCCAGTATAGATCATCAGCTTGGAACGTTTTTTTTCAATAGGCTACCTGCGCGAGCACCTCCGGCATTTTCTGTCTCTTTATTCCATGACCGATCAGCCCAAACGCCCCATGACGTTCAAGATTTCACGATAAATCCGCACTCTATGGTGTTTGATAGCATGTAGTGTTTATACCACCATCGATTGTCTAAGCACTCAAGGGCGGAGAAAGTGCTGAAAAAGCACCTCAAATACTCCCTTCCACCCCCTCAATAATACTCAATCACCGTATCGCTCAGCACGACCCGCACCACTCGGTACAGATAAAAGAACCCAGCGATACCGAAGGTGATGAGGATCAGGATGCCCCAGATGATCACGTGGCCGATCGAGGAGATCAGGTCGAAATTGCAGCGCAGCTTGCCGATCGGGCGGCCCTGCTGGTCGAGCACTTCGGTCCGGTTCAGCACCGCCCGGTTGAGGTAATAGGGAAAGACAAGCAGCGCGAGGCCGAGGGTGACGATCGTCAGGACGACCCAGACGATGACATGGCCGATCGACTGGCCGATCGAAAATTCGCAACGCAATCGCGCCGCCCGCGACCCGATCTGAGCCGCCTGCAATGCCTGGTTCATTCCGTCCTGTCCCCCGACACAATGATGCTTGCCCGTGGACACAGTGACAGAACATGACAGAGTGTCAATTGCGGCAGGACTTACCTGGTTGAGATCGGGCCTGCTTCAACCGTAGCCGTGAAACCCGGCGGCGGAACAACCTCCCCTCATTCCTGTGCCTGTCACAGGAATCCAGCCACGGCGCGTCCGCGCCGTGAATGAATCACGTCTCAAGGAGTCTTACGCGCCATGGACATGGCGCTGCTGGATCCCTGTGACGAGCACGGGGATGAGGGAGCATGCCGCACGCGCAACGGACAAACGCCTCTTTTCTGTGGACGTTCCTAGCGCTCTCATTCAGTAAATCCAACGGCTTGCACGAAACTCCCTCCCCTTTCATCCCCGCCCTCTCGCCCCATGCCTACAATCTCCCCGTTCCGTCACGGATACACCGGCAGGCGTGCCGGCGAGACGGGACCGGCGCTGGTGGTGAAGGGACGACGTAAATCTCCACCACCGGGGTCCGCGGAAAATGGTCTCCCTCCGGCGACACGGGGGAAGCGGCAAGGTTTTCGGACCGGCCTGCCGCTTCTGATGCCCGAACGGCGCGTCGGACGTGCCTGTGCGGCACACATGGTGGCCTCAAGGATGGTTTCGCCGGGCGTTCAAGTCCGCTCGTGAAAGCGGGAAATCCGGCGGCGGCGACATGGAGGGTTGGCGATAAGTCGTTTCGCCCGTTTTCCATCAAGCCAGACGAACACCATCCGGCAAGGCAACGGCAGAGGGACCGGAGTCGCGGATAAAAACTGCCGAACGGGGCGCTGAGAGGTGTCACCTATAAACTAACTTACGAGGCAGCTTTCAGCGCCCCGTCCGTTCAAGCCTCTTCGAGTTGACCCTCGAGAGGAAAACAAGGATCGCCAAGGGGGAAAAATGTCTGACAGCAAGCCGCCATTAGATGCCCATCTTGCCATGTGCACCGCCGATGTCATGGCCATGCCGCAGATGGTCTGCCGCCGCCATAGCTGCCGTCGCGGCCAGCGTTGTCGCTGGTATTTCGAGACAAGCCGCGAACCCTGCTGCCTGCGCAATCTCGATCCCGGTCAGCGGGCGATCTTCGACCAGATCTATCAGGCGGCGCATTTCGCAAAAGGGTTTCTCGGCAGCGACGGTCCGTTCTTCGAGGCGCTGAGCGGGCCGGAGCGGCTTTCCGACGATCTGTCGATCGCAATCGCCCGCAATGTGGCGCATCGCTGGATGGTGGCACGATGGGATAAAGCCAGACGCGCACGCGAAAAACGGATAGCGGCCGCCGATCGGCTGAGGGATGCGGAGGAATGAAGCAATGCGACGGGAGTTTCCACAGGACTTCCGGCCTGCGCCCTGCCCCCGCCGCCTGTCCTCATCCCCGCTTCATCCCCGCTTGCGGAAGGACGGCACCCGGCGGATGCCGGACAGGATTTCCACTTCGCCGGCGCTTTTCGGCTTGCCGAGCAGAAAACCCTGCAGCTGCTCGATGCCTTCCTCGATCACCATGCGGTGCTGGCCGAATGTCTCGATGCCTTCGGCGACGACCGGCAGGTCGAGGCTTTTGCCGAGCCCGATGATCGCCTTGACGATGGCGCGGGCGCTGTCGTCCTCCTCCATCTGCCAGATGAAGCTGCGGTCGATCTTGATCTTGTCGAAGGGAAAGGCCTGCAGGTTGCCGAGCGAGGAATATCCGGTGCCGAAATCGTCGATGACGATCATCACGCCGAGCGCGCGCAGCTTCTGCAGCATGGCAAGCACCGTCTCGCGGTTTTCGATCAGCGAGGTTTCGGTGATTTCCAGCTCCAGCCGGTGCGGCTCCAGTCCGCTGTCGGTCAGCGCCGATGCGACCGTGTCGACAAGATCGGGGAAGCGGAACTGCACCGCCGAGACATTGACCGCCACCGCCAGGCCGTCATCCCATGAGGCGGCGGTGCGGCAGGCCTCGCGCAGCGCCCATTCGCCGAGCGTGACGATGATGCCGGTTTCTTCGGCGACCGGAATGAAAGTCGCCGGCGAGATCTGGCCGAGATCCGGGTGGTGCCAGCGCATCAGCGCCTCATATCCGGTACAGGTGCCGTTCGAGGCGTCGAACAGCGGCTGGAAGACGAGCGACAGCTGGTCGCGCAGGGCCGCGTGGCGCAGCTCGCTTTCGACAAGCCGGCGCTGGCGCAGGTCGGCGTCCATGTCGGCGGAATAGAAGGCGGCGGTGCCGCGGCCGTTGAATTTGGCGTTGTAGAGCGCCATGTCGGCGGCATTGCGCAGCTCGTCGGCGGTGCGTCCGTCCTCGGGGAAGATCGACACGCCGATCGAGACGCCGACCGCCTTAGGGTCGAAATTGACGTTCATCTCCTGGCGGAACGTGTCGAGGATGCGGTCGGCCAAGAGATAGGCCGCGGTCGGCTGGTCGAGACCTGGCTGAAGGATGATGAATTCGTCGCCGCCGATGCGGGCCGGCGTGGCCGTCATACCGACGCAGCGGCGCAGGATATCGGCGACCCTGATCAGCACCCGGTCGCCTTCAGCGTGGCCGAAGACGTCGTTGACGGCCTTGAAGCGGTCGAGATCGAGCGCCAGCACCGCCAGCCTTTCGCCAGTGCCGCCCGCGACTTCGATCGCGGTGTCGAGCTTCTCGTTGAACAGCGAACGGTTCGGCAGATCGGTCAACGCGTCGTGGCGGGCCATGTGCTCGATCTTGAGTTCGGCGACGCGCTTTTCGGTCAGATCGCGGACCGCAAGCACCTGGCACTGGCGGCCGCGATATTCGATCGTGTGGACTGCGACTTCGAGAAAGGCCTCCTTGCCGAGCTTCAGCGGTCCCGCCTTCAGGGGGGCTGCCTCGACCGCGCGGGTTCGCTCGACATCAATCAACGAAATCCCGTCGGCTGCGACCATCAGCGCATCGGGGGAGCGGCCGATGACGTCGCGATCACGCAGGCCGAGCATGGCGGGGAAACGGGCGTTGGCCTCGATGATGACACCCTCGCGCACGACCGCGAGGCCTTCGAGCGTCGCATTGGCGAAACCGCGCAGGTCGGTGAGATAGCGGTCGAGGAAGCTCGCGATCGTCCCGGCCAGCACGATCATGCCGACAACGACGGAGACCGCCCAGACCATCCAGATCCGGCCAATATCACCGTCCAGAGACACTTCCGGCAGCGACGGATCGGGGGCGAGCGTGGTGGCCGACATGGCAGAGAAATGCAGGAGGCAGATCGACAACACGCTTGCCCCGACAGCGGCCCAGAGGCCGCGGCGACCCTTGCGGCGCATCGACATGCGGAAGGCGAAGGTCATGAGGCCGATCGAAAGGATCGCCGCCGCCGGGATCATGCCGATCTCGTGGCGTATCGTCGCCGCGGCGCGGATCGATTCCGTGCCGGTGAAGTGCATTCCCGCAACCGTCAGCGTCGCAGCAATGCCGGCGGCAATCTCGCTCTTCAGCGTGCCGCCCTCGGCGATCCTGAGGCTTGCCCAGAAACCGACAGCAGCAATGACGGCGGAAAGGATGGTGCGGAACAGTTCGAATTCGATTGCGACCGTGCCCTGATAGGCGAGCATGGCGACGAAATGGGTGGCCCAGACCGAAAGTCCGCCGGTGATGGCCGCAACGAGTAGCCAGATTTTTCGGCGTTTCTCACTGCATTCGACTGCCCGGCGATGGATGAGAAAGAACGCCAGCATGCCGACGACGCAGATGCCGGCTGCCAGAGCCACCAGCGCGTGATCGTGCTGGACCGCGACGCATTCCAGAACCTTGAACATCATACACTACCAGATCCAGGCGGTGATTGATTTCACCGTCATTGGGCTGGGCTGGAACATTACGAGTACGCTATTTAAGAAATATCTAATACGAAACAACGCAGAGCTGTTGCATTCCGATACATGCACCAATACCCATAAATTATTGGGGGTTTATCCCGCGATCCGTTCCGGCTCACACTCAGCGTTGCCGGAAAGATTGACGGCGGCGAAGGCTGCCGTGATGATTTCCGTCCCCGCGCCGGGTTTTGTCGCCTCGGACGACAGGATCTGGCGGAAACGCCGGGCACCGGCATAGCCCTGAAAAAGGCCGACCATGTGACGAGTGACATGATGCAGGCGTCCGCCGGAGGCGATGACCTCATCGGCATAGGCAATCATCGTGTCACGCAGGCCAGTCCAGTCAGTCTCAAGAGTTCGAGTCCGGGCAGGACTCGAACCATCCAGCATGGCATCCACCCCCGCCAGCAGACCAGTGTTCTGATAGGCGGCGCGGCCGAGCATGACGCCATCCATAACCGAAAGGTGGCCTTCAGCCTGCTCAAGAGTGGAGATGCCGCCATTGATACCGACAAACACGTTGGGATTCTCGCGCTTCATGCGATGGACGAGATCGTAGTCGAGCGGCGGGATCTCGCGGTTTTCCTTCGGTGACAGGCCCTGCAGCCAGGCCTTGCGGGCGTGGATCCAGATTGCATCCGCCCCTGCCCCGATCATGCGGGCCAGAAAGTCAGGCAGGACATCGCGCGGCTCCTGGTCATCGATACCGATGCGGCATTTCACCGTAACCGGAACAGGAGACACTTTCTTCATCGCAGAGACAAGGTCAGCGACATGAGCAGGCTCGCGCATCAAACAAGCACCGAACGTGCCAGACTGGACACGATCGGACGGACAGCCGACATTGAGCCCGATTTCGTCATAACCATAATCGGAGGCTATACGGATCGCTTCGCAGAGCTTGCCTGCATCCGAACCGCCGAGTTGCAGTGCAACGGGGTGTTCCTGAGCGGAAAACGACAGGAGACGTTCGCGCGGACCGTGAATGATCGCGTCAGCCACGACCATTTCGGTGTAAAGCAGAGCATCTGACGAAAGCTGCCGATGGAGAAAACGGCAGTGTCGGTCGGTCCAGTCGATCATCGGCGCGACGGCGAAGATTTTTTGGCCCGTTTCCAGCGCTGTCTCGTAAAAGGTCACGTCTTTTTCTCCGCGTGGGTGACACAATACCATGCCACACCCTTTCGCCTCGGGGATAAACCGGAGTTCATGACCCGATCACCAGGCCGGGGCTTATCCGGGAAACCGCTCAGACCTTTGGGGCTGACCAGATGGCGGTGCTATACAGGCGATCGGCCGGGAAAGAAAGGTTCGAGGCCGTGCAAAGATATCAACGAGGAAGGAACAGTATCACGCGCTGACCGTTCATCATCACGTCAACGCCAACCGAGGACTCTCAATGCCCCGCGATCTGTCTACCGATATCGACCGCCTGACAACCCAGCTCGCAGATCTGCGTGCCGCCTTGGCAAAACAGGCCAGTGCTTCGGCAGACGACGCTTCAAGTTATATAATGCCGCGTGCTCGCCAAGCTGCCCGTCAGCTTCGCCATGAAGGTTATCAGCTTTCAGATACAGTTCGGCGGAACCCGGGAGCGACGACCGGGGCAATTGTCGGCGCGCTGGCGCTAATCGCCGGCTTTGCATTTCTATTATCAAAGGCCGGCTCGGATCGCGGCTAAACGACGACTGCCCAGAGGCCTGAAGACTGCGGATATATCGTCTGCAGTCTTGAAGCACAGGCTCAATGTACCGAGGGGGTGTCATCCTCTTCCAGAAAACTCTTCAGCCCGTCGCGTTCAGCCGTTGCCAGGAATTCTTCCCACGCCGCCTGATCGGTTTCGAAATTTTCTTCCCAGGTGGTGACGATCTCCGTCTGGCTGATGACTTCCAGCGTCCAGTCACCATTGGTGCCGGCTTCCCGAAAAATATCAACCAGAACAGTTACGCCTTCATCCTCGAACTCGCCTGCAAATTCGGAGTGCTCAAGTTGAGGCTCCTTCGATTGTTTCGACTTCGGCTGGTTCGGTTTAGGCGGCTTCGACATTGGGTGCTGACCTTCTAGTCCTGTTTTAGTCCACAACAGTCATTGGCCGGAAACGCAAGCCAGTGCAAGCAGCCTTCTCGATAACGGATCAACGACTGACGGCCCTCGCTGTGCAGCACTCTCCTTGGCGATAGATCCTACAGCTCCCGCACACGCTTATCGCTTACCGGCAAGCCCCTTCATTACCGTGTCACCTTACGGGGATTTGCGGATCACTTCATCCAGGCGCTAGCCGCAATTCAGGTGCCCAAATCCGACCAGCAGAACGAGTGCACCCCATCGCGGAATCAAGAAAGTAAAAAACAAATAATAATTTAATAAAAACGAGAGTTAAATTAATCATCAAACCAACATTCGAACACCAAATCCAAATAATACTGTAACAAACAATTAACTAATCATCTTAAACGCGCTTCATTGGAAGGTGTTCTGTGGGTTTTTCTCATTTTAAGCGAAACATTGCGCCCGTCGTCTACACAATTGCCGAACAGCTCGGTTATTATCGGAATTGGTCGCGAGATGAGAGGCGCTTCAGCAGACGCGAAGCTGTGAATTTCTCGGGCGAGATACCGCCGATGGCGGGGACGGAATTCAACCAGTACCGGCTGAAATACGATATTCCACGTAATGTCATCGGCAGTGCGTCGAACGTCATTTATACCGCAAAGGGCATGGGCTGGGTAAATGGCCGGCTTGAACGGCGGCTAAGCTTCCAGGAAGTGAATCTCAAACATCTTCTGGACAAGCCGTCCAGACCCGCGCGGCGACTTGAACGGGGTACGATACTGCAGGCACAAACGCCGAAGACATTTGGCGACTGGATGTCAGAACACGTGTCGTCGCTTGCGATAGCCCTCAATCGATTGGGAACACTCGATCCTCTGATCCTGCCGAGCCACTGGCTGGCGAAACCCTATGTAAAAAGAGACCTGGCACGACTGGGTATCGAGGCAATCGCAATCGATGAACCGGTCGAGATTGCGCAGGCAACCGTTCTGAGCAAGACACGCCCCGGACATTACTGGACTGCAGCGGAGACCGACAATCTTCGTAAAGCCCTGAAGGTGGCACCCAAGCCCGCCCGCCCCGGCAGCGCCGTATATCTCTCGCGACTGGGAGAAAAAGGTGAAGGCCCGCAACGGCAGATGAACAACACGCTGATCGAGGCCGCAATGATGGCTGCCGGCGTATCCATTATCAGGACAGCGGGCCGTTCGCTGGAAGAATATCTCGCCGCAGCCGGGAATGCCGAGACGGTTTTTGCCGATCACGGAAGCGCCATGTACAATCTCGTCTATTGGCAGACCAAGCGGGTGGTGGAACTGCATTCGCCCGATTATTGGGACGGCTCGTTCCTGATGTTTGCCGATGGCCTGGGTATTCATGACTATCATGTCTGGATGGTCGGCGAGACGATGACTGTCGATGCCCTGAGAAACCGTGCCGTGTATCTGCTGGAAAAGCCGATCGACCACAATCAAGCACCGATCATGCTGGCAGGCTGATAACGAGCTATCCGCTGACATTTGCTGCGCGTGGTCAACCGGATACGGTCATTTCGGCCGTATCCATCTGACCGCATATGAATTTATTTTCCTTCATCTCTAGGATTGCCGGGCGAATTGATGGACAAAGGCCCTGCGTTTTTCCAGTGATGTAAGGATACCCAAGATGCGCGCCACAGTGATCCCTGCCCCCGAATCCGTGCTTCTCGATGTCGTCGGCGTAACCGAACAGTTTCCGGTGCGCCGGGTCTATTGCGTTGGCCGCAACTATGCCGACCATGCGATCGAGATGGGGCATGACCCTTCCCGCGAAGCGCCGTTCTTTTTCCAGAAAAATGCAGACAACGCCTATAACGGCGAAAGCTTTCCCTATCCGCCGCTCTCCTCCAACGTGCATTTCGAGGTGGAGCTGGTGATGGCGCTTTCGGGCGGCGGTGCGGATATTGCCGCCGAAGACGCGCTGTCCAAGGTCTATGGTTATGGCGTCGGCATCGACTTTACCCGTCGCGACCTTCAGGACCAGATGAAAAAGATGGGCCGGTCCTGGGAAGTTGCAAAGGCATTTGAAAAGTCGGCTCCGGTTTCGGCACTCGTGCCGGCTTCGAAGATCGGCCACCCGCAGGAAGGCGCAATCTGGCTCGAGGTCAACGGCTCCCGCAAGCAGGACGGCAATCTGAACCAGATGATCTGGAAGCTGCCGGAGATCATCGCAGAACTGTCCAAACAGTTCGTTCTGGCGCCGGGTGACATCATCATGACCGGCACACCGGCCGGGGTCGGCGCCATAGTCAAGGGTGACAAGGTCACCTGCGGCGTGGCCGGGGTCGGCGAACTTTCGCTATCCGTCATCTGACGGAAACTATCGGGGAGTGACGTGATGCCGATCTATGCGCTCGGGGATTTCCTGCCTTCACTTCCCGCCCCCGACCGCTACTGGGTGGCGCCGGATGCCAATGTCATAGGTAAGGTCATTCTTCATGAGGATGCCGGCATCTGGTTCGGCGCGACCCTGCGCGGCGACAACGAGCCGATCACTGTCGGCGCACGTTCCAATATTCAGGAAGGCGTGACGGTGCATACCGATCCCGCCTTCCCGGTCTCCATCGGTTCCGACTGCACGATCGGGCATCATGCGATCATCCATGGCTGCACGATCGGCGACAATTCGCTGGTCGGCATGGGGGCGACGATCCTGAACGGCGCGAAGATCGGCAGGAACTGCCTTGTCGGCGCAAATGCGCTGGTGACCGAAGGCAAGGAGTTTCCCGACAATTCTCTGATCGTTGGCTCGCCCGCCAAGGCGATCCGCGTGCTGGATGATGAAGCTGCCGCGAAGCTCACGGCCTCAGCTGCGCGTTACGTGGCAAACTGGAAGCGTTTTTCGCGAGATCTCAAAGAAATAAAGCCCTAATCAGGCCGCGCATTTTTCGCAAAGGCCGCGAATTTCGATCGTCGTCTTGGACGGCTTGAACCCTTTCGACTTGGCCCAGTCGCCGAGTTGATGATCGACCTTGTGATCGTGGAATTCCATCACCTGATTGCAGCTTTCGCAGATGGCGAAGGCGACCGTGCCGTGGCCGTGCCCCTGGGCACCGCCGCAGCATTCATGCTCGCGGTGGGCGCAGGCGACGAAGGCGTTGAGGCTTTCCAGCCGGTGAACCATGCCGAATTCGGTCAGCTTGTCGAGCGCGCGATAGACCTGCAGCGGTGCGCGAAAACCGTGGTCGCGCAGCTTGTCGAGTATCGTATAAGCGCTCATTGGACCTTCGGCGCGGTTCAGCGCATCGAAGACGAGCGCCTGGTTCTTGGTCAGGGCCGGACTGACGATCGGGGCGTTCATCCTTGCACTCCCTTGTTTGCAGGCCGTTCGGCGGTGGTACGACCGAAGGCAGGAATCAGACTTAATATGAAAAGTAGGAGTGCCGCGACCACGATGGAAGGGCCGGACGGCGTATCATAGGTGAGCGATCCAAAAAGACCGCCGACGACCGCAGCCGATCCGATGAGCGACGCGAATACCGCCATCCATTCCGGACTTGCCGAAAAGCGGCGCGCGGTGGCGGCCGGGATGATCAACAGCGAGGTTATCAGCATGATGCCGACGATCTTCATGGCAATGGCGATGACGAGCGCCATCAGCAGCATGAAGAAGAGTTTTGTGCGCGCCGGATTCATGCCTTCGGCTTCCGCCACGTCCTCGCTGACGGTGGAGGCGACGAGCGGGCGCCAGAGGTAGACGATCGCCGCGACGACAACGGCGCCGCCGACCCAGATAAGGGCGATATCGGACGGCGTGACGGCGAGAATATCGCCGAAAAGGAAGGCGATAAGGTCGATCCTTACCCAGGTCATGAAGGCGACGAGAACGAGGCCGATCGCCAGTGCCGAATGGGAGAGGATGCCGAGAAGCGCATCAGCCGAAAGCGACTGGCGTCTCTGCAGCAAGAGCAGTACGGCGGATACAAGGATGGCAACGCCGAAAACGGCAATCAGAAGGTTGACTTCGAAGAACAGCGACAGCGCCACACCGAGCAGTGCCGAATGGGCCATCGTATCGCCGAAATAGGCCATGCGCCGCCAGACGACGAAACAGCCGAGCGGACCGGCAGTAAGCGCCACGCCTATGCCCGCGATGAGAGCGCGGATGAAGAAATCGTCAAGCATGGCGGGTGCCCTCACCTTTCTGCGTGTCGTGGTGATGGGCATGATCTTGAGGATGATCATGGCCGTGATCATGATCCGAATGATCGTGGTGGTGGCCGTCTTCGGGATGGCAGTGTTCGGTGATAGAGCCATCCGCGTGACGCACCCGGCCATCGGGAAGATGGGTGTGGTCATGATGGTGGTTATAGACGGCAAGCGAGCGGGCATTGCCGCCGAAGAGCTTCATGTAATCCGAACTCTGGCTGACCACTTCCGGCGTGCCGCGGCAGCAGACATGGCCGTTGAGGCAGATCACCGTATCGGTGCCGGCCATGACCATGTGGAGATCGTGCGAGATCATCAGGATGCCGCAGCCGGTGGCGTTGCGGATGGTGCGGATCAGATCGTAGAGGGCCGCCTCACCGGCGAAATCCACGCCCTGGACGGGTTCATCGAGCACCATCAGATCCGGCTTGCGGGCGATTGCGCGGGCCAGCAACGCGCGCTGAAATTCGCCGCCGGAAAGATGGCGGACCTCGGAATCGGCAAGATGCGAAATGCCGGTGGCCTCAAGAGCGGCAGCGATCTCAGCCTCCTTCAGCGGGCCGGTCAATGTCATCAGGCGGCGGACTGAAAGCGGCATGGTCCAGTCGATGGCGAGTTTTTGCGGGACATAGCCGATGCGCAGATCGCGCTTGCGGGTGACAGACCCTTCATCGGCCTTCAAAACGCCAATCGCCATCTTGGCGGTGGTCGATTTTCCGGCGCCGTTCGGGCCGATAAGGGTGACGACTTCGCCTCGAGCAATATCGAATTCGACGCCGCGTACAAGCCAGCGGCCATCGCGGCGGATGCCGGCATTGGAAAGAGAAACCAGCGTTTCCTTCAGTTTCGGGCGGTTGTCTGCGGCCGGGGCGGCCCGCTTGCTCATCAGCATCTTGGTTCAAAATTCCTGTTACCGGCCCTCTTGCCGACCGTCTTGGCACACGTTATAGCATAACGCAATTGATGTAATAACATTACATCTCTAAACAAGGAAGAATGCCATGAAATTTGCCGCCGCCCTCCTTCTTTCCTCGGCTGCGATGATCTGCGCCCCCAGCGCCTTTGCCGCTACGCCGGACGTCGTCGTATCGATCAAGCCGATTCATTCGCTGGTCGCCTCGGTGATGAAGGGTGTTGCCGAGCCGAAGCTGATCGTCGAGGGCGCAGCATCGCCGCATACCTATAACATGCGGCCGTCGAATGCCGCCGCACTACAGAATGCCGACCTGATCTTTTGGGTTGGCCACGGAATGGAGGCATTTCTGGAAAAGCCGCTCGAGGCGCTGGGATCGAAGGCGACGGTGGTGACGCTGGAAGATGCGCCGGGGCTGACGAAGCTGAAATTCCGCGAAGGCGGCGTGTTCGAGCCGGAAGCGGAAGAAGGCCATGACCACGGGCATGGCCACAACCATGGTGCCGGCGAAGACCATGCCGACGGCGAGGATGACGGCGATCACGACCATGAAGGCAATGACGTGCACCTCTGGCTCGACCCGATGAATGCCAAGGCTATGACCGCGGAGATCGAAAAACAGCTGGTTCAGGCCGATGCGGAACATGCTGCCATCTATCAGAAGAATGCTGCCGAACTGATGGGCAAGCTCGATGCGCTGGATACAGATCTGAAAGCCGAACTGTCACCGATCAAGGACAAGCCGTTCATCGTCTTCCACGACGCCTATCAGTATTTCGAGCATCGCTACGGCGTGAAGGTGGCCGGCTCGATCACGGTCAGCCCTGAGACGATGCCGGGTGCAGAACGGGTGAAGGAAATCCACCAGAAGGTCGAAGATCTCGGCGCGACCTGCGTTTTTGCCGAGCCGCAGTTCGAGCCGAAGCTGGTGAAGGTGGTGACCGAGGGGAGCAAGGCGAAATCCGGCGTGCTGGACCCGGAGGCAGGCGCCCTGAAGGAAGGGCCGGAGCTTTATTTCGACATGATGCGGGGTCTTGCGACCTCGTTGAAGACCTGCCTGTCGCAGTGATGTGACGGACCGGCAAGAGTTTCCCCTCACGACCGGTCTTCAGGCAGACGACCGGCGGGTGCCTAACGACACACCCGCCGGTCTCCTATTTTTAGTACCCGCTCTTAACGAGCAGCGATGATGCTGGAGATGACGCCGGTGGCGATGCCGATCATCAGGTAGTCGTTATCGACCTTCACCCACTTGTAACCGCGCGGCGGAGCCGACAGGCGGTAGCGGCGGTAGTCGCGAACATCAGCCATGCGGCGGCGCTCGGCGGCAGTCGCACGATGGCCCTTCGACCAGCGCTGCTTGTGGATGACGACCTTCTTGTCGACATGAACGCGCTTGTCCACCCGCTTATCGACGTGACGTTCGACCTGACGGCTGCGGTCGTTGCGCCAGTCCTGCGCCTGGGCTGCGGTGGCGATCGGGCCGGCCAGAACGGTGGCGGCAACAAGTGCGACAATGAACTTCTTCATGGCTAAATCCTCGCGTTGAACACACCCGAGAATTAGGGCTCAAGCGATGAATGCCGTATGAATGCAAGATTAAATATGCGTAATGAAAATATGGACTTGCGGTAACATTCTCGCGGACGAAATTAACGATTTCGCAAGCCCTTTGGCAAATCAGTCGAGAATCGCCTCGTAGGAAAAACGACTGAAATCAGCAGGCCTCGCCCTGCCCGACGTATCGAAGGCGAACATGCCGGCAAAGGCACCCGTGAACGAGCCGTGCTCACCGCGGCCACCCTCATCCGAGATGACACTGGCATCAAGGGCTGGGCCTATTGCCTGCCAATCATTGGTTCCGCCGGATCGCCAGAAGAATTGCAGGTCGTTGTCACGGATTTCCATTGCCAGTTCCACCGGGCCATCCGGAATGGCAACGCCGCTGCCGGCGGGGAACTGCATACGACCATGCGGAAAATCTCCGGGACATGAAAAGATCGTCACCACGCGGCCAAGCTTTTCATGCAGCGTTACGACAAGTGCGTGGAACTTGTGGCGATTGTAATAATAGGTCAGGCCACACGCCTGCTGATAGGTATCAGATTGGAAGGTTTCGACCGTGGTTTCTGCGCGAAACCGGTGATGCTCCTGCCGGCGGGCGACGAGGGATTGTTCAAACCATGAGCCGATGCTTTCGCGGCCGATCAGCCGGAGATGGCCTGGACGTTCCGTGAGGCTGAAGATGCGATCCGGCTCGGGCGTGCGCAGCCATTGAAAATCGATCGGCAGCGTGTCTCCATTGAAGGAGTAGTCGATACGAGTGGGTTTTGCGATCGGCTCCGCATCGGCAGGGGCCGGCACATCGACATCCGGCACGAGGCCGCCCTGGGCCAGATAGAGCCAGTCATCCTCCTTCCAGACGCATTTCTGCAGGCCGGTTTCGCGGCCGAGCGGCGAGCGACGGTTGGGCGCGAGGGGACGGCTGCAGAGATGGGTGTGGTAGACGTCACCATCCGGTGTCTCGACGTATTGGCCATGGCCGGAGCGCTGCAAAACGGCTTCCGGATTGTCCTTGGATGTCAGGAGATGTGTATTCGGGTGAAGCTCGTACTGGCCGTCGATGGCGCGCGAGCGGGCCATCGTCACCGCATGGTCGTAACCGGTGCCGCCTTCCGCCGTCGTCAGATAATACCAGCCGTTGCGCTTGAAGAGATGCGGCGCCTCGACGAGGCCGAGCGGGCTGCCGGGAAAGATGTTGGTGATCGGGCCTTCCAGCGCCTTCGCCTCGGTATCCCATTCCTGCAGCAGGATGCCGTCAAAGGCCGGATGTTTCGGCGCGCCGCCGTAACTTTCAGTCCGGTGGTTCCACTGCATGTTGACGAACCATTTGCGGCCATCGTCATCGTGGAAGAGTGACGGATCGAAGCCGGAGGAATTGGCATAGGCCGGATCGGACCACTCGCCCTCGATCGTCGGCGAGGTGACAATGTAGTTATGGGCGTCCTTGAAATTGCCGTCGTAGCGTTTGACGTCCGTATAGACGAGCCAGAACAGGCCATCAGCATAAGACAGACACGGCGCCCAGACGCCGCAGCTATCGGGATTGCCGCGCATATCGAGCTGGGATTTTCGCTCCAGCGGGCGGCGGATGAGCGTCCAGTTCACCAGATCACGGGAATGATGGATCTGCACGCCGGGATACCATTCGAATGTGGAGGTGGCGATGTAATAATCCTCGCCGACACGGCAGATGGATGGATCGGCGTTGAAGCCCGGCAGGATTGGGTTGCGGATCATGAACGTGTCTCCTCCCAGAGATTGTATGAGGCGGCTCCTCAGACGCTTGTAGGATTTCACTTATGCGCGGACAGAGGCCTACCCCTCATCCGCCTGCCGGCACCTTCTCCCCGCTCGCGGGGAGAAGGACGATGTGGCACCGCCTTGCCTCGCTCTCCTCCGTTGAGCGGGGCAAGTCTCCTCGCCCCGTTTACGGGGAGAGGGGCAAATCCCTCCATTAACGTGAGGGCAAATGCTTGCGCGGAAATGTCAGCTCACTTATTCCGCGCCGGACCTTCCCGTTCAGCCGAGGCTGCCCAGATATTGATGTCGGCTTCCCTGGCGAACTTGTCGATTTCGGCCAGTTCTTCCGCCGTGAAATCGCGCTTTTCGAGCGCCTTGACGCAATCCTCGACCTGTTCCGGACGGCTGGCACCGATCAGTGCGGTCGTGACGCGGTTGCCGCGCAGGACCCACGCGAGCGCCATCTGCGCCAGAGTCTGGCCGCGGCGTTCGGCTATTGCATTGAGACCCTTGAGGTTCTCGATGTTCTTGTCGTTCAGGAAAGCCGGGCGCAGCGATTTCCCCTGGGCGGCGCGACTGTCTTCCGGGATGCCACCGAGATATTTCGAGGTCAACATGCCCTGCGCCAGCGGCGAGAAGACGATCGAGCCGACGCCGAGATCCTCCAGCGTATCAAGCAGGCCGTCTTCCTCGACCCAGCGGTTGATCATCGAATAGCTCGGCTGGTGGATGAGGACGGGCGTGCCCATCTGTTTCAGGATTTCGACCGCCTCGCGGGTACGCTTGGAATTGTAGGACGAGAGACCGACGTAAAGCGCCCTGCCCGAGCGAACAATGTGATCCAGCGCGCCGCAGGTTTCCTCGAGCGGCGTATCCGGGTCGAAACGGTGCGAATAGAAGATGTCGACGTAATCGAGGCCCATGCGCTTCAGGCTCTGGTCGCAGGAGGCGATCAGATATTTGCGGCTGCCCCATTCACCGTAAGGACCCGGCCACATGTTGTAGCCGGCTTTCGACGAGATAATCAGTTCGTCGCGCAGCCCGGAAAATTCCTCGCGCAGGATCTGGCCGAAGGCGAGTTCGGCTGAGCCGGGCTTCGGGCCGTAATTGTTGGCGAGGTCGAAATGGGTGATGCCGAGGTCGAATGCTTTCTGGCAAATATCGACCTTGCGCTGGTGCGGCGTGTCATCACCGAAATTGTGCCAGAGGCCGAGCGAAATTGCCGGCAGCTTGAGGCCGGATTTGCCGCAGCGATTATAGGTCATGCTTTCGTAGCGGTTTTCCGCCGGGAGCCAAGCCATATGAAAAGTCCTCCAAATGAAACCGGCGCCGAACCTCATTTCCGGCGCCGGCTGCAGTTTTAGCGTCTCACGCCAGAAGCGCCAGTGCCTCTTCTATGCCAAGTGCCGCAGGCTTGGTGCAGGTCGTCGTTGTGGCGACGAAATTGCCCTCGGCACCGGATTTCAGGATCGAGGTCATGACATCGACACCGTGAAGCGCACGGTCGATCGAGCAACGGATATCGCGGCCTTCGATCAGCGCCATGGCCATATCCGCCAGACCCGCCGTGCGGTAGTTGGCGCGCGGGCCGTTCGGATGCTCCTGATTGGCTTTGCCGAAGGGGTGATCCCAATCCTTCAGGGGCGCGATATCCTTGTTGCGACCGCTCGCTTCAACCACGCCGCCGAAGAAGTTCGGATCCGGCACGTAGATCGAGCCTTCCGTGCCGTAGAGTTCCATATTGGCGTGGCGATGGGACCAGACATCCCAGCTGGCAGAGAGCGTGATGGTCGCGCCATCGACGAATTCCAGAAGCGCGTGGATATTGGTCGGCGTCTCGACCGGAATGATCGTGCCCTTCAACGGCTCGCTGGTGACGGTACGGGTCGGGTTCGCCATGGTAGTCAATGCCGCGACACGCTTTACCGGGCCGAGGAAGTTGATCAGGTTGGCGATGTAATAAGGGCCAAGATCGAGGATCGGGCCGCCGCCATTGAGGAAAAAGAAGCCCGGATTGGGGTGCCACATCTCCATGCCGGGGCTCATGACGTGGCAGGTACCGGAGGTGATGCGCCCTACCCCGCCTTCGTCGATATAGGCGCGGGCAAGCTGGTGTGCGCCGCCTAGAAAAGTATCGGGGGCGCAACCGATGGCGAGCCCTTTTTCCCGGCCGAGCGCCTGCAGTTCCTTGCCCTGATCCAGCGTCACCGTCAGCGGTTTTTCCGAATAGACATGTTTTCCGGCCTGCAGGATCGCCTTGGAGACGGCGAAATGTGCATCAGGAATGGTCAGGTTGACGATCACATCGATCTCGTCATTGGCGAGAAGCTCTTCGACCGTCTGCGCCTTGACGCCATATTCCTTCGCCTTCGCCTGTGCGGCGACGGGATTGATATCTGCGCAGGCGAGAACCTTGATGCCCTTGAACAGGGGAGACAGCGCAAAATAGGTGGTGGAAATGTTGCCGCATCCGAGGATGCCGACGCCAAGTTCC
Source organism: Aliirhizobium wenxiniae (assembly GCF_014201355.1). Lineage (GTDB taxonomy): Bacteria > Pseudomonadota > Alphaproteobacteria > Rhizobiales > Rhizobiaceae > Neorhizobium > Neorhizobium wenxiniae. The sequence continues at coordinate 195,383 of NZ_JACHEG010000001.1, read as the reverse complement.
TTGGTCATTGGGGATACTCCGAATGATTACGTGAGATCAGTAGGTGTTGAAGGCGGCGATGGAACGGGAGGCAAGGCGCTCAATATCCTTGGGGTTATCGTGCTCCAGAACATAGTATTTCGCCGAGGTCTTCGCCTTCAAGGCGGCGATCAGATCCTTCCACGGAACGGTGCCGTGACCAACATCAGCCCAGCCGTCTTCGTCGGTGTTTTCGCCGGCCGGTGCGATATCTTTTACGTGTACCGCGGTGATCTTCCGGCCGTAGCTTTCGACCCAGGCAAAGGGATCGGCGCCGCCGCGGATGACCCAGGCGATATCGGCTTCCCAGGTGAGATCAGGGCCGCCGGCAAAGATCTGCTCCTGCGGAGTGGAGCCATCCGGCAATGCCTTGAATTCGAAATCGTGGTTGTGCCAACCAAATGTATAGCCGGCATCCTGATAACGCTTGCCGGCTTCGGCTAGACGCTTGCCGAAGGCGAACCAGCCGGCCGCGTCGGTGGGGCGCTGATCGGCAACCAGATGCGGGCAATAGATCGCTTCGACACCGAGTGTCTTGGCGATCAGCAATGCCTGTTCAGGCTCCTTTTCAAGCAGATCAATGCCGAAATGGCCGGTCGGCATGGTCAGGCCGTTTGCGTCGAGTTCGGCGCGCATGGCTTTGAGGCCCGCCTCGTCCAGCGTCGCATAAAGAGCGCCATACCCTTCGACATGCTTGTAGCCGTTCTTCGCCACGAGTTTCAGCACGTCGGAGAGCGGCGGGAAATTGCGGGCGCTATAAAGCTGGAAACCAAAGGTCGTCATGTCATCCTCCTTGAAATGAAATGTCAGCCTGCGGACTGGCAGGATTGAAGGTCGTAGATGCGGAAAACAGGCGGGGAACCTGGGGGGCTTGCCGCCGGCACGCTCGGGGTAAAGCGAACCGTTCGGTTTTCGCCGGCGGCAAGATCAAAAGCGTTATCGGAATAACGGCCGGGTGTTTCGCTCTCGATGAGGACGAAAAGCGCGAGGCCTTTGGATTGAACGAGAATGTCGAAGGCGCCATTCTCCCCTTGGGCACCGGATGGGGACACGGACATTTCCAGGCTCGCGGGCAGAAGCTCCAGCGCCTTGTAGCTTTCCATGACATGATGCCCCTCGCCGCTCGATCCGTTCGAGGCGGTGAAGCTCCATGCCAGAAGGTTGTCGCTCGGGACCGTGGTTGCGGGGATGGTCAGAACCGTGACGGCGGCATCCGGTGAGCAGACGGCGTCGATACTCCTCAACGAGCGGCGTTCGCCCGCAAGCGTCAGCAGCGAGATGTTGAGCGTGACGGTGACGTCTTCGAGCGTATCGTTGACCAGCGAGAAGCGGATCTCGCTGCCATCCTCCGAAGGGATGGCAGCTACGGCAACGGGCTGGAAGAAACGGCGTGCCATGTAATGCAGCACCTTCCAGCCGCCGCCGTAATCAAGGCTTGCCCATGAGGCAACCGGCCAAGTGTCGTTGAGCTGCCAGTAGAGAGCGCCCATGCAATGGGGCTTCAGCGAGCGCCAGTAATCGACCGCAGTCTTGATCGCGACACCCTGCTGGACTTGGCTCAGATAGACGAAATTGGCAAAGCCGCTCGGGAAACGGAAATTGCGGAACATGGTGGCGGCGATACGCTCGTTGCCGCCGACATTGCGCTGGTGATGCTCCATCACCGGCGAGGCAATATTGAGGTCCTTTTCCTCGGCATAGGTGTGGATCACCGGCAGGGACGTGTAGGACTGGAAGCCGAATTCGGAGCAGAAGCGCGGTTTGACATCGCGGTAATGTTCGAACGGCTTGTTCTCGTGCCAGACGGACCAGAAATGCATGTCGCCGGAACCGTCTGCATGCCATGCGTCGCCATAATCGAGATAACCGGAAGCTGGGCTCGACGGCCACCAGATCGCCTGCGGGACCGCCTTTTTCATCGCCCTCTCGATCGTGTGGTTGAGGCGATCGTAGGAGACCAGATAGCGGTCGCGGTTGTTGCGGGTTTCCTCGTACCAGAGAAGCGCACCGACGAGTTCGTTATCGCCACACCAGAGCACGATCGACGGATGGGAGATCAGGCGCTTCGTCTGATACTCGACTTCGTGTTCGACATTTTCGAGAAAGTCGGGCGTCGAGGGATAGATGTTGCAGGCGAACTGAAAATCCTGCCAGACCATCAGGCCGAGGCGGTCGCAGAGATCGTAGAAATGCTCATCCTCGTAAAAGCCGCCGCCCCAGATGCGGATCATGTTCATGTTGGCATCGACGGCGGATTGCAGAAGATCTTCCGTCTTTTCCGGGCTGGTGAGAGAGAAGAGCGCGTCGGCGGGAATCCAGTTAGCGCCGCGGCAGAAGATTTCACGACCGTTGATGCGGAAGGCGAAACGGCTGCCCGCCTCGTCCTTGTCGGTCAGCAGTTCGACGGTGCGCAGGCCGATCTGGCGGGTAACCGTCTCGCTCTGCGTATCGACGATCAATGAATAGAGCGTCTGTTCACCGCTTCCGGCCGGCCACCAGAGTTTTGGGTTTTCGACATGGAAGATGTGGGTAATGCTGTTTTCGCCGGGGCGCATGCCGCAATCGAGGCGAAGACGTTCTTCGCCGAATTGTAGATGGATGGGGATCACACCCTGCGTGTCGGCATGGAAGGATACGGTGACATAGAGATCGACGGAGCCATCTTCGTGATGTCGCTGCTCGGTGACAACGTGTTCGATGCGGGCGATTTCCAGTCGTTTCAGGGAAATTTCACCGTAGAGGCCGAGCGGTGCGATCGCGAGGTTCCAGTCCCAGCCGAAATGGCATTGCGGCTTGCGCAGCATGTTACCGTCCGGGATCGGGCAGTTCTTCGAAAACGGCAGGTAGAATGGCTGCCTTGCCTGGCGTTCTGCCCCCGCCTTGATATTGGAATGGAAAAGAATGCGGACGGTGTTTTCGCCGGGCTTCAGGGCCGACGAGACATCCGGGCGATAACGCCGGAAGCAATTGTCGGCAGAGAGGACTGGCACGTCGTTGACGAAGACGATCGCTACCGTGTCGAGATAGGTGATGTCGAGATACCAGGAGCCGTCAGGATCATCGATGAAGAAGGTCTTTTCGATCTGCCAGTCCTGATGCGCTACCCATTGAATGTCGTTTTCGTTGCGGCCGATATAGGGGTCCGGGATGAGGCCGGCGGTTTTCAGCGCCGTGTGGATGTCACCGGGGATGGATATGCTGGCGGCGTGGGCGCTGTCGGGAGACGTAAGGCTCCATTCGCCCAAGAGATCGATCATGCTGGTCATTGTCGCTTCTCATCAATTGTCAGAACGCGCCCCGTCTCTCCGGCATGACCGGAGAGACGGGACCGGCAGCAGGGCGAGGGGTAAATCCCGCTGCAGGTAATCAAATCCGCTCCTCCGTCTCCGCATCAAAGAGCGAGGCCATGGTCATGTCGAAGCCGAGGCGGACTTTTGCGCCGACCTTGTAACGCCGGGCACCGCCGATGCGCACGGAGATCGTGTGGCCGGCGAGTTTCAGCCAGATCAGGTTGTCGGCGCCCATCGGCTCCTCGATATCGACGATCGCTTCGTGAGCCTGTTCGGTCGTGACGTCGCCATCGACCTTGATATGTTCGGGGCGCAGGCCGAGCACGACCTTGCGGCCGGGGGTGAGCGCCTCAGTTGCTTCATAGCCGGCAAGCGAAATGCTGACGCCATTGGTGCGGAAGACTTTTTTGCCGCCCTCCTCCGCCAGTTCGCCATTGAGAAAGTTCATCGAGGGCGAGCCGATGAAGCCGGCGACGAACTTGTTTCTCGGGCGGTTGTAGATGGTGATCGGATCGTCCAACTGCTGGATGACGCCGCTCTTCATGATGGCGATCCGGTCTGCCAGCGTCAGCGCCTCGATCTGGTCGTGGGTGACGTAGATCATCGTGTTCTTCAGCGACTGGTGCAGACGCTTGATCTCGACGCGCAGTTCGGAGCGCAGTTTCGCATCGAGGTTGGAGAGCGGTTCGTCGAAAAGGAAGACATCAACATCACGGACAAGCGCGCGGCCGATCGCGACGCGCTGGCGCTGGCCGCCGGACAAGGCTGCCGGCTTGCGCTGAAGCAAAGGCTCGATCTGCAGGATGCCAGCGGCTCGGGCGATGCGCTTTGCGATCTCGTCCTTGGGCATGCCGGCGACCTTCAAGCCGAAGGAGAGGTTCTTCTCCACCGTCATCTGCGGGTAGAGCGCATAAGACTGGAAGACCATGCCGATGCCGCGGTCCTTGGGCTCTTCCCAGGTGACGTTCTTGTCCTTGATGAAGATCTGGCCGTCGGTCGGCTCGAGCAGGCCGGCAATGCAGTTGAGAAGCGTGGACTTGCCGCAGCCGGAAGAGCCGAGCAGGACGAGGAATTCTCCGTCCTTGATATCGAGATCGAGGTTCTGGAGAACGGTCACCGCCCCGAAGTGCAGAGACAGGTCACGAATGGAAACGGAATTGGAGAGGTCGGTCATCAAGGCTTACCCCTTTACTGCGCCGGCAGCGATGCCGCGAACGAACAGCCGGCCGGAAACGAAATAGACGATGAGCGGAACAGCGCCGGTGAGCAGCGTCGCTGCCATGTTGACGTTGTATTCCTTCACCCCCTGGACGGAGTTGACGATGTTGTTGAGCTGGACGGTCATCGGATAGGTATCCGGCCGCGTGAAGACGACGCCGAAGAGGAAGTCGTTCCAGATGCCGGTGACCTGGATGATGATCGCAACGACGAAGATCGGCAGCGACATAGGCAGCATGATACGACCGTAGATCTGCCAGAAGCCTGCACCGTCGATGCGTGCCGCCTTGAACAGTTCCTCCGGCAGGCCGGCGAAATAGTTGCGGAAGAGCAGCGTCAGGATCGGCATGCCGAAGATCGTATGGACGATGACGAGGCCGGTGAGCGAACCGTAGATACCGATTTCACGCAGGATGATGACGAGCGGATAGATCATTACCTGATAGGGAATGAAGGCGCCGATGATGAGCACGGAGAAGAACAGTTCCGAGCCCTTGAAACGCCAGTTGGCAAGCGCATAACCGCTGACCGAGGCGACTGCGATCGAGACTATGACCGAGGGCACGAGAATGCGCACCGAGTTCCAGAAGCCGCGGGAAAGACCGTCACAGTTAAGGCCAGTGCAGGCCTCGGCCCAGGCTTTTACCCAGGGTTCGAAAGTGATTTCCATCGGCGGCGAAAAAATGTTGCCGAGACGCACTTCCGGCATGCCCTTCAATGACGTGACGACCATCACGTAGAGCGGCAGGAGGTAATAAAGCGCCGCCAGGCCGAGAATGCCGTAAATCATGATGTTGCGGCGAGAGAGGACCTTCTTCGGCTTTTTTCCGCGCGGTCCCGCTGCAATTTCGGTTCTGACGGCGTCTATCGCGGCGCCGGTCGCGTTGAGAGTGGAGACGTTAGCCACGCTTCTTCCCTCCGAATTCGAGATAGGCCCAGGGGATGATGATGATGGCGACGGTGAGCAGCATCATGGTGGAGGCGGCAAAGCCCTGCCCCAGGTTCTGCGCCTGGAACATGTAGTCATAGACGTATTTTGCAGGCACTTCCGACGCATTGCCGGGGCCGCCGGATGTCTGTGCCACGACGAGATCATAGAGCTTGACGATGCCGCTGCCGATGAGGACCAGCGTGGTGATGAAGACCGGACGCATCATCGGAATGACGACGAAAAGATAGGTCCGCCACATCGGGATGCCGTCGACGCGGGCCGCCTTCCAGATATCCTCGTCGATACCGCGCAGGCCGGCGAGCATCAGGCACATGACCAGCCCTGTCCCCTGCCAGAGACCTGCGATCAGGATGCCGTAGATGACGATGTCGGGATTGTAGAGCGGGTCGAAGGTAAAGCTCGTCCAGCCGAGCGAGCGGACGATGCCCTGCACCCCGAATTCCGGATTGAGGATCCACTGCCAGACAAGGCCGGTGACAATGAAGGACAGAGCGAAGGGATAAAGGAAAATGGTGCGGAAGGCGCTTTCGAAGCGGATCTTCTGGTCCATCAGCGCCGCCAGCACGAAGCCGACCACGAGCGAGAAGATCAGGGACAGGATGCCGTAGATCAAGAGGTTCTGGATCGAGATGATCCAGCGGGACGACGCCCAAAGGCGCTCATACTGGTCAAAACCGACAAAGCTTGCCCGCGGCAGAAGCCTGGAATTGGTAAAGGAATAGATCACCGTCCAGATCGTGCCGCCGAAGAATACGACAGCGGCAACGAGGATCATGGGGGTGAGCGCAATCTTGGAATTGAGATTGCGGAAGAGCTGATTAGGCCGGCCGGACGATTTCGGCAGCGGTCTGGATGGTGTAGCGGACGGCACGGTACGGGACATTGTTCCTCCTCGATCGGTACGCTCAAGGCGCAGCCTTTCCTTCCGGCCCCGCCCCTCTTGCGAAAGGGCGAGGCCAGTGCGGTTCAGGATCGTGATGGAGTGATCAGTCCGCCGAGCCGATGATGGAGGCGAAGCGTTCCTGCGCCTGTTTCGGTGTGATCGACGCATTGGCGAAGAATTCGGACATCAGGTCTTCCTTCTGCTTCTGCGTATCGGCCGAAACGAGCTGGTCGGTACTGGTTGCCGTGCTGCCCTTCGAGATGATCTCGATACCCTTCTTCATGCAGTCGTTTGCAGCGGCAAGATCGACGTCACTACGGATCGGAACGGAGCCCTTCTTGAGGTTGAATGCCACCTGCACCTTGGGATCGACAATGGTTTCCGCCAGCACTTCCTGCGCCTTGGACTTCGCCTCGTCCTTCAGAATCGGGAAGTAGATGGCATCACCGCCGGTGGTCAGGGTCTGGTTGAGACCAAGGCCCGGAAGGCAGGTATAGTCCTTGCCGGCAACCTGCCCGGCCTGCTGGAACTCGCCCTGCGCCCAGTCACCCATGATCTGGCCGCCGGCCTTGCCGGTGATGACCAGATTGGTGGCCTGGTTCCAGTCCTGCACGTTGGAGCCCTTGGCGAGCTTGCGGGCATCGTCGGCCGCCGCAAAGATCTTTGCCATTTCAGGACCGGCCGCGGTTTCCTCGTCCTTGTCCTTGTAGACCTTGTTGTAAAGCTCGGTGCCGCCCAGCGCGATCACCAGCGTGTCGAACAGTCCGTTGACCTGGAAGGCGGAACCGCCGACGGCAAGCGGCTGAAGACCGGCTTCCCTGAGTTTGGGACCGGCTGCGACGAATTCGTTCCAGTCCTTCGGGACCGGTACGCCAGCCTTTTCGAATGCCGCATTGGAAAGCCACAGCCATTGCCAGGAATGGATGTTGACCGGGGCGCAGTAGATCTTGCCCTCGTAAGTGCAGCTAGCGAGCAGGCTCGCCGGTTTGATAATGTCCTTCCACTTGCCCTTTTCGGCGACATCGTTGAGGTCGCGCATCAGGCCGGACATGACCAGTTCCTCAGCCTGGCGTCCGTGGTTGAATTGGGTCGCGCCCATCGGATCACCGCCGGTGATGCGGCTGATCATGATCGGGCGCGCCGTGCTGCCTGAACCGGCAATGGCGCCATCGACCCATTTATTGCCGGTCGCATCGAATGCGGTTGCCAGCTCCTTCACGGCAGCCGCCTCGCCTCCCGATGTCCACCAATGCGTGACTTCCAGATCGGCGGCCATAGCTGCACAAGGCAGCGCCGCGGTGGCAGCCAGAACGGCTGCGAATGCACGGATACGCATGAGTCTCCTCCCTCACTGAAACGTTGCAGTAAAAAGCTAGGGCAAAGCCAGATAGGTGGCAAGCCTGCTTCTCCAAATTATTGCATGATTGAGCACTAGAACAACTTCTGAGGGCATTTAGCTCAAGGTCATCAGGTAAATAATTCCAGAAAATACCGGCATAAGATCGATCTAAGGCTATTTTATTTCGCATATGCACAAAATCGATGTGCGATTGCGTAATGCCAACACATGGTTGCGGATAGAAGTATTTTCATCGGATGCGGGTTGAAAATTACCTGTAACGTTTCAGTTTTTCCTGTAATAACCGATCTGCATCATTCAGAAGCCAATCACGGCAATCGATGCGAGCAGCAAGATGGACGAGATCAGAAAAACATCCACGCGCAACACGGCGACTAACGAACGCCCTACCCTCAAGACGATCGCCTTCATGACGGGTCTCGGGATCACGACCGTATCGCGCGCACTGAAAGATGCGCCGGATATCGGGTCCGAGACCAAGGAGCGCGTTCGACTGGTGGCGCGCCAGCTCGGCTATCAGCCGAACCGGGCGGGTGTGCGCCTGCGGACCGGCAAGACCAACGTGATCGCGCTGGTGCTGAGCATCGAGCAGGAATTGATGGGTTTCACCAGCCAGATGGTGCAGGGAATTTCGGAAGTGTTGGGAGGAACCCAGTATCACCTTGTGGTGACGCCGCATTCATTCGAGAAAGATCCGATGGTACCGGTGCGCTACATCCTCGATACCGGATCGGCGGACGGGGTGATCATCTCGCGCATGGAGCCTGACGATCCGCGAGTGCGGCTAATGACCGAGCGGAATCTTCCCTTCGTGACCCACGGACGAACGGATATGGGCATCGTTCACCCGTTCCACGATTTCGACAACGAAGCCTATGTCTATCAGGCGGTGCAAAGGCTTGTACGACGCGGGCGCCGGCGCATCGCGCTCTTGGCGCCGCTCAGCCGCTTTTCCTACCAGATCCATAGCCGGATAGGTTTTGAGCGCGGCCTGAACGATTTTCAGGCGACGGAAGTTTCGATGGGCCGGATGACCACGGAAACGCCACTCGAGGAAATCCGCGCCTATGCGGAGCGCCTGTGTCGCCTCGCCGAACCGCCGGACGGTATCATCTCGCTCAGCGGATCCGCATCGATCGCACTGGTTGCCGGAGCCGAGGCTGCCGGACGCCGACTGGGCAAGGAGATCGACATGGTCTCGAAACAGTCGGCCGAATTTTTGAACTGGATCAGGCCGGAAATGCTGACCGTGACGGAAGACGTGCGCCATGCCGGCCGGGAACTGGCAAAAGCGGTTCTGGCTCGTATCGACGGTGTAGCACCGGAACTGCTGCAGAGCATCGACGGGCCGGTGTGGTCGGTGATGGGACCGAAAGATTAGCGTATCACGAAAAAAGCCCGGCACTTGGCCGGGCTTTTTCATCTTATCTATGAACACCGATCAGGCGAAATCGGCAAGGCCGCTGCCCCAAGGGCCGTGGTGCTTGTCGACGCCATCGAGGCGGTCGAAACCATGCGCGCCGAAGAAGTCGCGCTGAGCCTGGATGAGGTTAGCCGTGCCTCTGCCCCGACGATAGGCGTCGAAATAGGAAAGAGCCGAGGTGAGCGCCGGAGCAGGAAGGCCATTCAGTGCTGCGTAGGAAACGATGCGGCGAAGCGCGCCGTCGGTTTCCTTGACCAGTTGCGAGAAGGCCGGGGTGACGATGAGGTTTGCCACGTTCGGATCCTTGGTGAAGGCCGAGGTGATTTCATCGAGGAACTGCGAACGGATGATGCAACCAGCGCGCCAGATCTTGGCGATGGTCGGCATCGGCAGGTTCCAGCCGAACTCCTTAGAAGCTTCCGCCATGACGGCAAAGCCCTGCGCATAAGCGCCGATCTTGGCGGCCAGAAGCGCGAGTTCCAGATCGGCGAGGAAGGCCATGCCATCCTTCGGGCGATCGACCAGAGCCGGCTTGCCGAGGATCTTTTCGGCCGCCTGGCGTTCGGAACGGAGCGAGGAGATGACACGGCCGGCAACGGCAGCTTCGATCGCGGTCGCTGCGACGCCCATGTTCTGGGCCTCGATGACCGACCACTTGCCGGTGCCCTTCTGGCCTGCCGAATCGACGATGACGTCGACCATCGGCTTGCCGGTGATCGGGTCGTTGGCCTTCAGCACCTTTTCCGAGATTTCCATGAGATAGGAATCAAGGCGGCCTTCATTCCAGCGGCCGAAGACGCCGCCGATCTCGGGCGCACTCATGCCGAGGCCATCACGCAGGATGCCGTAGATTTCGGCGATCATCTGCATGTCGGCATATTCGATGCCGTTATGGATGGTCTTGACGAAGTGACCGGCGCCGTTCGGGCCGAGCCAGTCGACGCAGGGTTCGCCGTTGAACTTGGCCGAGATCGAGGTCAGGACCTTCTCGACGCGCTTCCAGCTTTCCTCGGTGCCGCCGACCATGATGGACGGTCCGTGGCGCGCACCTTCCTCGCCACCAGAAACGCCCATGCCGATGAAGGTCAGGTCGCTGCCTTCAAGGCTCTTGAAGCGGCGCATCGTATCGCGGAAGTTGGCATTGCCGGCATCGATCATGATGTCGCCGGAAGACAGGTAGGGCTTCAGGAGATCCATCTGCTGGTCGACCGGATCTCCGGCCTTGATCATGATGATGATCGGGCGCGGCGGGCGGATGGCCTTGATGAAATCTTCCATCGTTTCGCACGGAATGATCTGGCCCTGGAGGGCGCCTGCATCCGCGTAGAATTTCTTCGTGACTTCGACCGTACGGTTGAAGACGGCAATCTTGTTGCCTTTTTCAGCGATATTGAGGGAAAGGTTGGCGCCCATGACGCCAAGGCCGATTAGGCCGATTTCTGCCTGTTCCACGGGAGGAGCCTCCGATTTTGTTGCGCCTTCTTTTGGCATTGGTGCGCCATGGGGGCAAGGGAGCGATTGTCTAAATCGGCTACATTCTGCATTTGTCTGCCCCCATAGCCTGCCCCTATAATTCGGGCCTGTCAGCCGGGGCGATCCTCGCCATCGTCGATGATGCGCCAGGCGGCACCGTCGAGATCGTCATACTGGCCGTTCTTCAACGACCAGAGAAAGGCAGCAAGTCCGAGTCCGCCGAGAAAGAGCGCGACCGGGATGAGGTAGATGAGCATGTTCATGCGGCGCGCATCTTTCCTTTTTCAGCCGTCTTCTCAGCCCCCGCCTGTGTCGCCAGATCCTCGCTGCCGATCTGGTTCAGCCTGAGTGCGTTGACGACGACGATGATCGAAGAAGTGGACATGGCGACGGCGGCGATCAGCGGCGTTGCATAGCCGGCAAGAGCGATCGGCACAGCGATAATGTTGTAACCGATAGCGAGCCCGAAATTCTGCCGGATCAGGCGGCTTGCACGGCGCGAGATATCGATCGCCAGCGGCACGGCGTTAAGGCTTTCATGCATGAAGACGAAATCGGCGGCCTTGCGGCCGATATCTGCCGCGGTGGCCGGCGCCATCGAGACATAAGCTGCGGCGAGTGCAGGTGCATCGTTGATACCGTCGCCGACCATCAGGACCTTACGGCCTTCACCGGCAAGCGAGGCGCAATAATCGGCCTTACCCTTGGGCGAGACCTCCGCCTTCCAGCGGGCGATGCCGAGTTGAGCCGCCAGCGCCGTCACCGGCCCGGCGCGATCACCCGAGACGAGGTCGACCGGCATGCCGTCGGCTTCGAGCGTCCGGATGGCAGAGGCGGCGTCCTGGCGAAGCGCATCCTCGAAACGGATGCAGGTAACCTCGTGACCGTCGCGCGACAGCACGACTTCGAGATCGGCATTCTCGCTGGCGGTCGTTTCGCCACAGGCGAAGCGGCGGTTGCCGAGCCTGTAGAGCCCTTCGGTACGGCGAGCCTCAAGCCCGCTTCCGGGAATTTCGATCACGTCGTCAAAGAGCGGGAACGGGCCGGATGCCACGGCGCAGATCGCCCGCGACAGCGGATGGCGCGAATGGGCGGCAAGGCCGGCTGCGAGCGACAGGATGGGCCCCGGAATATCGCTGCCATTGACGAGGCGCGGACGGCCGAGCGTCAGGGTCCCGGTCTTGTCGAAGATGACGCTGTCCGCCTGGGCGAGCCGCTCCATGGCCGAGCCATCCTTGACCATGATGCCGTTCCTGAACAGACGGCCGGCAGCGACGACCTGAACGACCGGAACGGCCAGACCGAGCGCACAGGGGCATGTGATGATCAGGACCGCGATGGCGATCAGCATGGCGCGCTTCCAGTCCCCGCCTGCAAGCCCCCAGGAGACGAAGGCGGTGAGAGCCAGAAGGTGGACGGCAGGCGAATAATATTGCGCGGCGCGGTCCGCGAGACGGCGATAACCGGCCTTGGCCCCTTCCGCCACCTCCATCAGCGAGATGACTTCTGCAAGGAAGGATTCTCTTGCCGTCGCGGTGACCTTGATGATGAGCGAGCCGGTGAGGCTGAGCGTGCCGGCATGGACGGCGGCACCGGCAGCGACGGCCTGCGGCACGCTTTCGCCGTTGACGATCGAGACGTCGAGATCGCTGGCGCCCCATTCGACGGTGCCATCGACAGGGATGCGTTCGCCGGCAGCAATCGCGACGCGATCTCCGGGTTTTACATCCTCGACGGGGCGGTATTCACGTGTGCCGTCGGCCAAGACGACCATGGCACCGCGCGGTGACAGGCGAGCAAGACCGCTGATCGCAGCCCTTGCCCGGTCACGCATGATATGGTCGAGCGTGCGGCCGATCAGCAGGAAGAACAGAAGCGAGACGGTGGCATCGAACCAGGCATGTTCGCCGTGATGCATGGTTTCCCACAGCGACACTGCATAGGAGAGCGTGATCGCAAGGGCGATCGGCACGTCCATATTGGTGCGTCCACGCTTAAGCGCGGCCCAGGCGGAGGCGTAAAAGAACCGGCCGCCATAGATCAGCGCAGGTGCGGCGATGAAGGCCGAAATCCAGTGGAACATGTCGCGCGTGGCATCATCGGCGCCGGACCAGACGGAAACGGAAAGAAGCATGATGTTGGCGGCGGCGAAACCGCAAAGCGCGACTGCGCGCACGAGGTCACGCTGCAGCTTATCTCCATCATCGAGCGAAGCATCGAAGAGATAGGCGTCATAGCCGGTTGCAGCGGTGATCGAACCAACGAAATCGGCCGGATCGACAGATGGCTCGTCAGCCTTCTGCTGCCAGACGATCGAGACGCGTTTGGTGGAAAGGTTGACGCGGGCCTTCTCGACAGAATGGATGCCCTTGAGCGCGTTTTCGATAGAGACGATGCAGGCGCCGCAATGGACGCCGGGTACGCTGAGATCTACCTGCCGCCTGCCCTCGCCGAGGTCCCGGCTTGCGAGCAGCATTTCTTCGGAAGACGGTGCAGACCTGACGATCTCGCCTTCCGTTCCGGGTGCGCAGCAGCTCATTTCTTTGCTCCATGAACGGAGACACGCTCCGCATGATGAAGGATTCGTTCTCCGCCGCGCTCGGCGATCGCCTCGACGATCCAGTGACCCGGTAGGACCTCACGGGAAATACTGAAGACACCCATGCCTTCTTTCGTCATCTCGACGCTGAAATCCTGATGCTCGCCGACAGGGCGTTTGAAATTGAGGACGAGGCGGTCGGCCTCGACCGGCTGGCCATCGGGACCGAGGATTTCGTAGCGAGCCCCCTCGGCGCTAACGGCGAGCCTGCCGTTGACGCCGGTTGCGGCAAGCGCCCTTGCCTGCGCCACCTTGCCGTTGAATTGCTGGCTGGCGACATAGGTGTTCGGGACGACGAGACCGCTCCAGCTGGTAATAGCGTTATAGGCCATGAAGACATTGACCGAGATGATCGTGCCGAAGAAGAGCACCATGACGCCCGCCATGTGCCAGCCCGTGAAAACGAAGCCCTTTTGCGATGCTGTGCTCATCTTTTGCCTCCTGGTACGAAAAAGTTAGCCGAGTAACTGTTTCGCTCATGGCTGGAGCGGTCTTCGGCGATGAAATGGAAGGATGCTTCGCTTTTGGCTTCATCCTTCGGCAGCGTGACATAGACCTTCAGCGCCATTGCCTTGTCCGGCGCGACCTCGATGGCGAATTCGCGTCCGGGCACGTCGGAGATGCCGATGATCTTCATCGTCGCCTCCGGCATGCCGTCTAGCGTCAGCATGATCGTGCGCGGTTCAGGGATCATGTTGAGGAGGCGAACGGTGTAGCCATTGCGGATGGAACCATCCGACTCCATGACGAATTGCGGATTGCGGTCATGCAGCACGTTGATTTCCAGCCGGTCGCGGGACAGGAGCGCAACGACAAGGCCGATGCCGACCGCTGTCCAGACGCCCATGTAAAGCAACGTGCGCGGGCGAAGCAGGATCTTCCAGTTGAAATGGCGGACGCCTTCAACAAAACCACCATCCGGCTTGCGGGTTCGGGTGGGATTGATCGGCGAGGTACCACCGGCTGTCGCCAACGCCATGTTGGCATCGTATTCGTCGAGCGTCGCATAAGCGATCAGGCCGCGTTCCTTGCCGATCTTGTCCATCACGCCATCGCAGGCGTCGATACAGAGCGCACAGGTGATACAGGCCATCTGCTGGCCGTCGCGAATGTCGATCCCCATGGGACAGACTGCGACGCAAGCGTTGCAATCGACGCAATCGCCGACGATCTGGCCGCTGGCTGCCGCCTTTTTGGCGTGGCGGCTGCGCGGTTCGCCGCGCCAGTCGTTATAGGTCACGACCAGCGAATGCTCGTCGAGCATGGCGCCCTGGATACGCGGCCAGGGACACATGTAGATGCAGACCTGCTCGCGCATCAGGCCACCGAGCAGATAGGTGGTGGCGGTCAGGATGGCGACGGTGGAATAGGCAACGAAGGCCGCCTGACCGGTGATGAAATCGAAGGCAAGAGACGGCGCGTCGGCGAAGTAGAAAATCCAAGCGCCGCCAGTCGCGATTGCGATGGCGATCCAGATCGAATGCTTGACGACGCGCTTGGTGATCTTGTTCGCGGTCCAGGGGCCGGCATCGAGTTTCATCCGCGCGTTACGATCGCCTTCGATGAAGCGCTCGACGACGAGAAAGAGATCGACCCACACCGTCTGGGGACAGGCATATCCGCACCAGGCGCGACCGACGGCCGAGGTCAGTAGGAAAAGGCCAAAGCCCGCCATGACCAGAAGGCCGGCGACAAAGATGAATTCCTGCGGCCAGATCTCGATGAAGAAGAAATAGAAACGCCGGCTGGCGAGATCGACAAGCACGGCCTGATCGGGGGCGAAGGGGCCACGGTCCCACCTGATCCACGGTGTCAGATAATAGATTCCGAGCGTGACGAGCATCACCAGCCACTTGAACCGGCGGAAACGTCCCTCGGCACGCTTGGGAAAAATCTTCTTGCGTTTTTCATAAAGCGGCTGGCGTTTTTCGCCAGGCGAATGCACCGCCTTGACATCAATCCGTTCGACAGATGCGTCACCTGCGGAAACGCTTTCGGCGGTATAGAGATTCATCGGAACATTCCTTTGCACCATGCCTTTTCCCACCGCGCGACCCTCAATTCCTTGACGCAAGTCAAGGCATGCGGCATTCGCAGACCGGTTCACGCCCCTCGCCCATGCGGACGACAGAACGGAGATTACAATGACGCCAATGCCCGCACGCATCATTCACACGACGATCGACAGGCCATGGCGTGACGTCTACGCCTTCGCATCCCAGCCGGAAAACATGCCCCGATGGGCTGCCGGCCTCGCCGCGGGCTTGAGCCGAGAAGGCGAAGACTGGATCGGCGACGGTGGGCCGATCGGCAAGATTCGTGTGCGGTTTACGCCCCGAAACGATCTTGGCGTCATCGATCACACCGTCACGCTGGATACCGGGATGAGTTTCGAAAATGCACTGCGGGTCGTACCGAATGGCGATGGCGCGGAAATCATGTTCACCTTGCTCCGACAGCCAGACACGGACGATCAGGCTTTCGAGGTGGATGCGGCGGCCATCCAAACGGACCTAGGCACTCTGAAGCAAATCCTCGAACAATCCTAGTCGGTCGCAACCTCCTGCCATACCGGATATTCGATGGCCGGGACCCAAGGATCCCGGCCCAAGAGAGTTTCTGCCCGGAAGGGCTGAAACTCTACTCCCCGCCTCCCAGGGAATGGACATAAACAGCCAACTGCTTGACGGTGACGTCACCAAGACGGGTGGTCCAGGCTGGCATGACGCCGTGCTTCGGTGCGCGGATCTGGCCGGCAATCTGATCTTCACCATGCACCTTCAGCCAGATGGCATCGGCTAGGTTCGGGGCACCCAGATCGCGATTGCCCTCGGCATTTTCGCCGTGGCAGGACGCGCAGTTATCCATGAAGATCTGCTTTCCGGGTTCGACCATCGAAGGATCACGAGGCTTGCCGGTGAGGCTGACAACATAGGCTGCGGCCTGACGTATTTCGTCCGGCTGAAGTACATCCGCAAAAGCGGTCATCTCGCCGATACGAGTATCGGGATCGACCGCATCGCGAATTCCATGCGCGACAGTCTGGTAGATCGCATCTACGCTGCCACCCCAAAGCCAGTCATCGTCGTTGAGGTTGGGATAACCTTCACCACCGGCTGCACCGGTTCCGTGACAGGGCGTGCAGTTGACGCGGAAAGCCGCCGCGCCGCCGGCCATGGCAAACTGGTTGAGTTCAGGGTTGGCGATGATTTCTTCCGGTGTCGCAGCCGCGATCCGTTCAAGGATTGCACCCTGGGCTGCTTTTGCCGTCGCCATTTCGTCCAACAGCGCACCACGGCTGGAATAGCCGAGAACACCGCGAGTCGCGTCGTTTACCAGCGGCCATGCAGGATAAAGGACGGTGTATCCGAGAGCCCAGACGATCGTGGCATAAAACGTCCACACCCACCAGCGGGGCATGGGATTGTTCAGTTCGCGGATGCCGTCCCACTCGTGACCGGTGGTTTCGACGCCGCTGATCTCATCGATATGTTTGTCCGCCATTTTAGTCCTCCTTCAGAGGGATCTGGGCGGCATCGTCTGCATGAGACTTCGAGCCCGGGCGCAAAGTGAACAGGATGACGCCGGCGAAGAACAGGGTCATGGCGAGCAGGCCCCAACTGTCGGCGAATTGGCGGAGTGCGGTATAGGTTTCCATATCGCGCCCTCCTCAGCGGTAACCGGTTGTGTCGTCATAGGTCGAGAAATCGACCAGCGTGCCGAGCATCTGCAGATAGGCGACCAGCGCATCCATTTCGGTCAATTTGGTCGGATCGCCGTCGAAATCGCCGACCTTTGCCTTCGGATACCGAGCCAGCAAAGCGCTGGTATCGGCATTCGGATCGGCCTGCGCCTTCAGATCGGCATTCGCCTCGGCGATCATCTCGTCAGTATAGGGAACGCCGACGGTGCGGTTTGCCTTTAGATCCATGGAGACGTCGGTCACTTCGAGCGTATTTTCCTTGAGGAAGGAATAGCTCGGCATCACCGATTCCGGCACGACGTCGCGCGGTTCGATGAGATGCTGAACGTGCCACTCGTTGGAATAACGATCGCCGACGCGGGCCAGATCAGGCCCAGTTCGCTTCGACCCCCACTGGAACGGATGGTCGTACATGGATTCCGCCGCAAGGCTATAGTGACCGTAACGCTCCACTTCGTCGCGGAACGGGCGGATCATCTGGCTATGACAGACGTAACAGCCCTCGCGGATGTAGATGTTGCGACCGGCAAGCTCCAGCGGCGTATAGGGCCGCATCCCGTCGACTTTCTCGATGGTGTTTTCGAGATAGAAGAGCGGTGCGATTTCCACGATACCGCCGATGGAAACGACAAGCAGGGAGCCGACAAGAAGGAGCGTGGCATTTCGCTCGATGAATTGGTGTTTATCGAGAAGAGACATGCTGTCAGCTCCTTATTCAGCCGGCTGCAGACCGGCGGGGGCGACACCGGGGGTGCGTTCCTGCCGTTCGTGACCGAGAATTGTCATTGTGACGTTGAATGCCATGAGCAGTGCGCCGGCGAGGAACATGAGACCACCGAGGGCGCGCATCAGGTAATAAGGGAACATGGCTGCGACAGTTTCCGCGAAGGAATAGACGAGGAAGCCCTGGTCATCATACTCGCGCCACATCAGGCCCTGCTGGATACCGGCAACCCACATGACGGCGGCGTAGAGAACGATGCCGAGCGTTGCGAGCCAGAAGTGCCAGTTGACCAGCTGCAGGCTATAGAGCCGCTTGCGATTCCATAGTTTGGGCACGAGGAAATAGATCGCGCCGAAGGTGATCATGCCGTTCCAGCCAAGTGCGCCGGAGTGGACGTGACCGATGGTCCAGTCGGTATAGTGGCTGAGCGAGTTGACGGCCTTGACCGACATCATCGGGCCTTCGAAGGTCGCCATTCCGTAAAAGGCGACGGCCATGACCATCATGCGGACGATCGGGTCAGTACGGATACGGTCCCAGGCGCCGGAAAGCGTCATCAGACCGTTGATCATGCCACCCCAGGACGGCATCCACAGCATGATGGAGAAGACCATGCCGAGCGTCTGCGCCCAGTCGGGCAACGCTGTGTAATGCAGGTGGTGCGGACCGGCCCAGATATACATGAAGATCAGGGCCCAGAAGTGGATGATCGACAGGCGGTAGGAATAGACCGGACGGTTCACCTGCTTCGGGATGAAGTAATACATCATGCCGAGGAAGCCGGCCGTCAGGAAGAAGCCGACCGCGTTATGGCCGTACCACCACTGGGTCAGGGCATCCTGCACGCCGGAGAAAGCCGAATAGCTCTTGATGCCGAGGAAAGAGACCGGAATCGCCAGGTTGTTGACGATGTGCAGCATGGCGATCGTGACGATGAAGGCCAGATAGAACCAGTTCGCCACATAGATATGCGGCTCCTTGCGCATGAAGATCGTGCCGAGGAAGACGACGAGATAGGCGACCCAGACGATGGTCAGCCAGATATCGACATACCATTCCGGCTCAGCATATTCCTTGCCCTGGGTGATACCGAGCAGATAGCCGGTTGCCGCCATGACGATGAAAAGCTGGTAGCCCCAGAACACGAACCATCCGAGATTGCCGCCGAACAGGCGGGCCCGACAGGTGCGCTGGACAACATAGAATGATGTGGCGATCAGGGCGTTGCCGCCGAAGGCGAAGATAACGGCCGAAGTGTGCAGCGGGCGCGTGCGACCGAAATTGAGCCATGGCTCGATGTTCAGATCGGGGAAAGCCAGCTGCATGGCGACGACAACGCCGACCAGGAAGCCGACCACACCCCAGAAAACAGTGGCGATCGTGCCGTATTTGATGACTTCGTCAAAGTATTCCGACTTTGCCGGGACGGCTCGTGGTGCACCGACGGGTGCGAAAGAGACTCGGCGCAGCATGACGATGCTGCTGATGCCGAGTGTCAGGAACAGCACCCACATATGGGCGGCAAACAGACTGTCATGCGCGTAAGCCGCGCCAAGCAACGCCAGGAATGTCCCGATTACCAGCGCTGCAGTTTCCAAAGGGTAGTTCATTGTTGGTATCCCCCAACGGCGTGATTGGCCGTCGCGAGGGTGGCGAAACAACGATTCCGAACGAATCCCCCCTGCCACTTTCCGTCGCGACCACCGCGACAGATGGCAGCAGGTCACGTCAAATGCCTTGATTTGAATCAACGCAAGTAAGCCGGGCATGATGGAACTTTGCGCGATCAACGGTCATGCAGCTTCCGGAGGTCAGACTTGAGACACGATATCGATCTGACGAATGCAGTTCTGTCTGCTCAGCCCGTCCGACAATACGATCAGGACGTCATCATGTCGTGGATCCGGCAGGCGCATGAGGAACAACTCGCGCTTTGCGTCGAACTTGAAGAAATCGCCGACTCGCTGCCGGCGAGCATCAACAAACAGAAGTGCATCTACGCCGCCAAGGCACTCTGTCCGCTGATCCGCAGCATCCACCATTACGAAGAGAGCGTTCTGTTTCCCCATATCGCGCGACAGCACGCCCATTCTGGACCGATGTCGGCAACGCTTTCACGTCTCAAATTCGAGCATCTCGAAGATGAGGGCTATGCGGAGGAACTGACGGAATCACTCTTACGTCTCGGCTCAGGCGAACCGGTCAATGACGAAGCGGTGGGATATATGTTGCGCGGCTTCTTTGAGGGCGTAAGGCGGCATATCGCCTTCGAAAAGGCCTATCTGCTACACGACTACCTGCCGTTCAGCCCGATATCGGAATAACGACCGCGTCAGTCGGCACGCCGCCGGCGGCGATCTTCCTTCTCCTGCATCACCACCAGCGCTCCGATCAATGTTCCCGATCTGCTTATCGGAGACATGCGGCAATGAATGACGACTGTGCGGCCCTCAAGCTTGTCAGCATAAGTCAAGGTCAGGCTCTCGCCGGCAAAACAACGATCAAGGCTGGGCTGCAGATCATGACGGAAATGATGCAGTCCGACAAACTCGGCAAAATGGCGGCCAATGAGAGTATCGCGCGGCACATCCATTCGCTGCGCATTGGTTTCGTTACTATAGAAGATGCGATAACCGGGCGCGACGACCATGACCCGTTCCGGCAGGCTGTTGAGCAGCGCATCATCAAGGTAACCGTCGGCGATGGCCTGCGTGATATCGACGGGCTGGGCCGGATCTTCGGTGGTTTTCGTTTTGGAAGGCAGTGACTGGTCGGTTATCAAATAACGTTCGACCAGCATCTGCAGCAGATGGCCGTTGCGCCTGACGCAGCCGCCATCATCGGCTTCCTCATTCAACAGGTCGAGTGCGAATCGGAACTGCACGCCAATCGCCGACTGATCGCGCCCCTGGCTTCCAAGTATAGCCTTGACGAGCGGATCGATTTCCCGGTCGATCCGAGAAACGGCATCGTCATCTTCATGTTCGACTGCCTGGCGAAGGTCGGAATATTTCGCCCAGAACAGATCAATCAATGCTTTCAAAATCGACCCCTCTCAGAACAACGCGAGAAGCGGCGCCTTCTACCTACTGCAAGCCTACCCTGCATAAGATATGATTATAATTAATCATTTCGTCTAGTGCGGCCCCAAATAATGCCCCACAAAATACCATAGGATCACAAGTTATCGAAGGCCGATCAACGCTCGACGGTTCCTTTGATGTTCCAGCGATCATGATACCACAGCCATTGTTCAGGATATTCGCGAACCCAGCTTTCAACCTTGTCGTTCAGAACCTGCGAAGTGCCCTGAATATCGAGGTTGCCGTTTTCATCGCGTGGCAGATCGATTCTCGGTTCGATCTCCAGGCGGAAGCGATTGTCGGGAAGACGGATGCAGCGAGCCGGGTAGACCTCGGCATCGAACTGACGGACCAGTTTGGCCAAAAGCGGATTGGTTTTGACCGGCCGCCCGAAGAAAGAGGTCGACAGGCCTTTTTTGAATTTCTGGTCGACAAGAACCCCTACTCCGCCGCCGGCCTCGAGACGCCGCGCGAGCGCGAAGGACGATCCTGCATGAGAGGGAACGAGACTTCCCATGCGGGCCGCACGGAAGGAAAAGACCTTGTCGGCAATGTAAGGGTTGTTCGGCGGGCGGAACAGCACCATGACCTCAAGCCCGAAGGCCTTTCCAGCAACAGGCAGCAGTTCGAAATTGCCGGTATGCGCGGTAAAGACGATAAAAGGCCGAGGGTTGTCGCGCAGATCGAGGAAGATCGGTATGCCCGAAACTTCCACCCTGCCCGCTTCCGTCTTTTCCGGATCGAAATCGAAAAGCCGGTCGAGGAACACATATTCGGCGGCCATGCGCCCCATATGTCCCCAGCTGGCGACCGCGATCTCCTGAAGATCATTCTCAGACTTTTCCGGGAAGGCGTTGCGCAGATTGGCCATCATCAGCTTGTGACGCCACAGCTTCGGACCGATGAAACGCGCAACGCGCTCGGCGAAACGTATCGCCGGATCAGCAGGCAGAACCTTCAGCACTGTCAGCAGAGCAAAGGTCGCCTGCGCCACCAGCCATTGCCGGAAATGCATGAACGCCAGAACGATGCGGGTGATGACCATCTTCATGGTCGATCAATCCATACGCAGGACGATCTTGCCGAAGATCTGGCGACCTTCCATCCGCTCGAGCGCGCGGTCGATCTCGTCGAAGGTAACTTCGGTGTCGATGACCGGATGAACGATGCCCTGCGCCATCTTCTGCATGGCGTCGGCCATGTTTTCCATGCGGCAACCGAAAGAGCCGAGAAGCTTGAGCTGCTGCTGGAACAACATCATCAGGTTCATGTCGGTCGACACGCCCGAAGTGGACCCGCAGGTCACAAGGCGGCCGCCGCGCTTCATGCAGAGCATGGAACCGGCCCAGGTATCCTTGCCGACATGTTCGAAGACGACATCGACGCCCTTCTTCT
This sequence comes from Aliirhizobium wenxiniae, assembly GCF_014201355.1. Lineage (GTDB taxonomy): Bacteria > Pseudomonadota > Alphaproteobacteria > Rhizobiales > Rhizobiaceae > Neorhizobium > Neorhizobium wenxiniae. The sequence goes on along the minus strand of NZ_JACHEG010000001.1, from coordinate 173,262 downwards.
TGGTCAGCTTGCGCACGACGCCTTCGAAACGGTCCTTGCGGTAGTTGATGACATGATCGGCACCAAGCGCCTTGGCCTTTTCGATCTTGTCGTCGGAGCCGACGGTGGTGATGACGGTGCAGCCAATCTTCTTGGCAAGCTGGATCGCCGCCGTACCGATGCCGGAACCGCCGGCATGGACGAGAATGGTTTCGCCGGGCTGCAGTTTTGCGTTGTCGAACAGCATGTGCTCGACGGTACCGAAGGTGACAGGTGCGAGAGCTGCTGCGACCGCATCGATACCCGGAGGCGCCGGAACGAGCTGGCGGGCGGGAATATTTGCCTTTTCCTGGGCAAAGCCGTCGAGGTGGAAGCCATGTACACCGGAGACGTGCTCGCACAGATTGTCACGCTTTTCGCGGCAGGGCTTGCAGAGGCCACAGGTGCGTGCGCCGTAGATCGACACAAGCTGGCCGGGAAGAACGTTGGAGACGCCGGGGCCGATCGCCTCGACGACACCCGACGCTTCCGCGCCGATCGTCAGCGGCATCTTGCGCTTGGCAAATGCCATGCCGCGCCAGCCCCAGACGTCGATATGGTTCAACGCGACGGCCTTGACGCGCAGCGTCACTTCACCCGGACCTGGTGCATCCGGCTCGGGGATATCGACGGCTTCGAGCTTGCGATCATCAATCAGTTGCAGCGCGCGCATGTTTTCATTTTCCTTCCGGATTCACGAGGCCTGCACTGACGTCCAAATATGCGTCATGCTCGGGCGAGCCCGAGCATCTGCCGACCTTCGTTCTTATCTAGCCACGTCACAAAATCCCCGGTGCGAGACCGGGGATGACGTGTTCCTACCTGTGGCGCAGGCCTTAGACCGGTTCCAGCGTCATGACAAGGCTGGCGTTCTGGCCGCCGAATCCGAAGGAATTCGACAGGACGGCCTTCGGCTGCCCATCGCGCTTCACATTCGGCACCACATCGAGCTCGATCGTCGGATCGGGATTGGTGTAGTTGATGGTCGGCGGCAAGGTTCCGGTCAGCATGGTCTGGATCGAGAACACGGCCTCCACAGCACCTGCCGCGGTCAGCGTATGGCCGATCATCGACTTGTTCGACGAGGCCGGGATGTTCTTCATGCGATCACCGAAGACGGCGAGCATGGAGCCATATTCCATCTTGTCGTTTTCCGGTGTGGATGTGCCATGAGCGTTGATATAGCCGATGCCGCTTTCGTCCATGCCTGCATCTTCGAGCGCTGCACGGATGGTCGCGATCGCGGGACCACCGTCCGGCGAAGAGCGGGTTCTATGGAAATGGTCGGCCTTTTCGCCCAGCCCCTTGATGATGCCGAGAACCGTGGCACCACGAGCGAGCGCGGATTCGACCGATTCCAGCACGAGCGTCGCAGCACCTTCAGCGATGACGAAACCGTCGCGATCCTTGCTGAAGGGTTTTGATGCCTTTTCCGGCGGGTCATTTTGCGTCGAAAGCGCCGAAAGCAGCGAGAAGCGTACCAGCGCCTCGACGCTGACCGAACCATCGGTCGCCGCAACGAGTGCGCGATCGGTGCGACCCTGGCGGATAGCTTCGACACCGAGCTGGATGGCGGTCGCGCCCGATGCACAGGCGGTCGACAGCGTTACCGGCAGACCGCGCGTGCCGAACATGTCGGCGAGGCGCTCCGAGATCGAGCCAAATTGCACCGCTTCGAGGAAGACCGGATCGGGACGTTCGCGCATGGCGGCCAGAAACCGCTCATAGGCATCCCCCTCGGCTTTCGAAGGCGGGGAGCGATCAGCCAGTGCGAAACGGTCGTGCCATTCAGGCTCTACCGGCGGGGCCGCAAGAAACAGCGGACCATCGAAATCGCCGGAAAGACCGGCTTGAGCCAATGCTTCTCTGGTCGTTTCGCGGGCAAAGGCAAAAGAGCGTTCGACTGAATTGTTGGCAGGGACGGTGATGAAATCAACCGTGCCGCTGATACGAGTCGACAGGCCATCGGTCGGGAAACGGGTGATCTTATGGATGCCCGAAGTGCCGGAGGTCAGCGCCGACCAATTATCGGCCAGCCCCTGACCGAGCGAGGTAATGACGCCCATGCCGGTGACGGCAACGAGCGGACGTCCGAGATGGTCGGTGAAACGGTTGTCACTCATCGTCTACTCCTTCACGCGTTCTTAGAGAGGACTGCGACGCCCTCGCCGCGCGTGTAACCGACCGTTGTCACCACGGCATGACTTGCAGGTTTCGTCATCTGCTTTTCGTTTTCGGCGTCGAAAACCGGCACGAGACTGTTGCCATCGAGCGAAAGAGCAGCGAGTGCCAGGCCCAGCGGGAACTGTGCTTCCAGCCCGTGGCCGGTTGCCCCACCAAATCCGCGGATGGCGGCGCCTTCGAATTCCTTTTCCAGGACAGCTTTTTCGCGGGCGGCAAGATCGACGAGACCGCTTGCACCGGAAAACACGACCGTGTCTTCACCCTTGAGGCCGGAAGCGGGAGTTGCGAGACGCGACAGGCGCTTTTCGAGTTTACCTTCGTCACGGTTGCCACGATCGCCTTCGACGGCATCGATGACTGCGTAGATATGGGCACCGCGCGCTTGCGCACGTGCGCGGCTCTCGAGCACGAGGAATGCGCCAACCGAACCCGTAATCATGCCGCCGCCATTCTCAGACGAGCGGGACCAGAGCGGTGTCCAGTCGCCCGTTGCATGGGCGCGGATACCTTCGACAAGGAGCAGAATGTCTGCACGCTCAGCTATGAAGGCGCCGCCGACGAGGCTGTGGCTTGACTGACCTGCCTTGATGCGATGATAGGCAGTTTCGACGGCGGAAATGCCGGCAGCCTCTTCGCCCATGAAGGTGCGCGACGAACCGGTTACCTTGTGAACGATCGAAATATTGCCGGCCATCAGATTGGAGAGCTGCGCGAGGAACAGCGTCGGCCGCAACTCTGTCGTCAACTTCTCGTTCAACAGGATGTCACGGTCGTTGCGCTTCAGCGCTTCGTCTACGATCAGCGAATCGACCTTGATGTCACGCTCGCCGCCACCAGCCGCTACGATCATATCCATCGAGGCACAGGCTTCGACATCTTCCTTCAGTCCAGCATCATCAAGCGCGAGACCCGCTGAAAATACGCCCAGCCGCTGCCAGTTTTCCATCTGGCGCTGGTCGCGCTTGACGATCTGGGCAGACCAGTCGATTTCCGGAAGCGGATGGACCGGATAGGGAGCGAACCGCTCGGTGTCCACGGTCGGCTTGCCGGCTGCTGCACCAGACAGGAGAGCGATATGCGCTTCCTTGCCTACACCCTGGCCGGTGACGATACCAATGCCGGTGATAACAACATCATTGTCAGACTTCATCTTCGTCCTCTTTGCGGACCTTGCGCATCTAATGGAGCCCAAGCGCGTTTGGGAGACGCGTTCAGGCGCCGGATTTCATCGCAGCGACCAGACCAATTTCCTCGGCGCGCTTGCGCACGATCGGCGCCAGCGGAATTTCGGAGAACGGCATGGTTCGCAGCTTGAGCTGTGCGTCGCAAACCTTCTTGCCGCCAGAGGTGATCTTCGCCTTGGTCACGGCGTAACCTGAGCCCTCGTGCTCCAAAAACGCCTCGATGTCGAGAACGGCTTCCGGCTCTACGAATGAACGCATCTTGGCACCGTCGACGGACATTAGGAACGGCATGGCGGCGAAATCGGTGGCAGCGAGAACAAGCATGCCGGACGCCTGCGCCATCGTTTCGATAAGAAGGACACCCGGCACTAGAGGCATGCCGGGAAAGTGACCTTCGAATACGGGGCTTTTTGCCGGCACGGTCGAGCGCGCCGTCAATGTCTTTCCTTCGAGATCGAGTGTTTCCACCCGATCGATCATCTGGAAATATTCAAGCAGCATCTGGTTTACGACAGGGCATCAGCCCTTTGCCGCCTTCAGCTCGTCGATCTTGGCGCAGAGGTTTTTCAGAACGAAATATTCTTCCGTCGAAACCTTGCCCTCATTGACTTCCTGGGTCCACTGCTCGAGCGGAATCTTGATGCCGAATTCCTTGTCGATCGCGAACACGATGTCGAGGAAATCAAGGCTATCAATGCCGAGATCGTCGATCGTGTGGCTTTCCGGAGTGATGGTTTCCCGGTCGATTTCGCTGGTTTCAGCAATGATGTCGGCAACTTTGTCGAATGTAGCAGTCACGCCCATGTCCTTTGAGAATAGGTAATTCGTAGCTCCACATAGGGAAAATGGTTCCAAATGCCAATGGCTTCGTTTTTCGGACGCAAAATTTGCACCGAAACTGTTGCCTAAACAGCAATCGTTAACACCGCAATCATGAAGGCTTGCGACTTATACCGCAATAGAGTGCCTGCCACGCCCGCTCTCAAGATAACGATCGAAGACCGCGGCAATCGTGCGGGTAAACGGCCGCCCCTCCGGCGTAATCGTGAAGGATGCGTTGCCGACGCGACAGATGTCATCCGGATTGCTGCGAGCAAAAGCGCGGGCCTCGGAAATCAACGCGTGAGCGCCCGCCGGAAAGTTGGCGAGCAAGGGCATGAAATCGAAGCCAAAATCGCACATCAGCCGCTCGATGACATAGGCGCGCATACGATCATCTTCAGACATTTCCACGCCCCGGACCGCCGCCATCCCCTCGCCTTCGACCATGCGCTGATATTCGCCGGTAGCCGGCATATTCTGCACATAGCCTTGCGGCAACTGACTGATGGAAGACGCGCCAAGACCTATCAACGCATCAGCGCTATCGGTGGTGTAGCCTTGAAAATTGCGCCGCAGCCGGCCTGTCCTTGCCGCTACGGCCATCGAATCAGACGGCTTTGCGAAATGATCGATACCGATCTCCTGGTAACCCGCTTCAATAAGAAGCTGACTGGCAAAATTGTTCTGACGGAAGCGTTCGCCGATATCCGGCAATGCGGATTCGGGTATCATCGTCTGATGTTTCTTCATCCACGGAACGTGAGCATAGCCGAAAAGCGCCACGCGATCGGGCGAAAGGGACAAAATGTCGGAAAGCGTTCGCCCGACGCCTTCCAGCGTCTGATGCGGAAGCCCATAGAGCACATCACAATTGACCGAACCGACGCCACGTGCACGGACGGCATCAACGACGGACTTGGTCTGCTCGAAGGTCTGGATGCGATTGATCGCCTTTTGTACGGTCGGATCGAAATCCTGAACGCCGAGACTTGCGCGCGTCAGACCAATCGCCGCCAGCGCATCATAACGGGCTTCGTCAAGATCGTTCGGATCCATTTCGACGCTGATTTCGGCATCGGCGGCGACATTGAATGATGCCCGCAGACAGGCCATCAGATCTGTCATGTCCTCAGGCTTCAGCATTGTCGGCGATCCGCCGCCGAAATGTATGGCAGTGACCTTTGCACCTTTCGGCACTTTCGCGCCGACAGCAGCGATCTCCAAGCGGAGTGCGGCGAGATAGGTTGTTATGGGATCGTAGCGGAGCGTCTGCTTGGTATGGCAGGCGCAGAACCAACAGAGCCGATCGCAATAGGGGATGTGAAGATAGAGTGACAGATTGTTGCCGGTATCCAGCTTTGACAGCCACTGCGAATAGATGTCGCAATTTACACCAGTGTGAAAATGCGGCGCAGTCGGATAGCTAGTGTATCGCGGCACAGAGCCTGAATATTTCGCAAGCAATCTTTCGCTCATCGCACACCTCTTCTCATGTGCCTCAAGAGCTACCTGCGGAATATTTTAGCGACTTTGACTTGGATCAAGCATGAGAAGGGCAACTGAACCAAGTTCGGACCATCGATCGCCGCCTGCAGCGCCGCACCTTTCGTCAGGTGAATGAGGAGTGCTGCAGCTTTTGAGCAGTGTATCAGGTTTGCGAAAATCAATTCCGATTTTCGGGCCAGATGTGCCGGCGTGGGGGAATGGGAATGGATGCGCAGCTAAAAATTCTGGACATTCACGAGGTGCCGCTGGTCTGTCGCGCCTGCGACGCCCGTCATAGCGGTATCTGTTCGACGCTCACCCCGCTTCAACTCACAGAGCTGAACAAGCATTCGCAACGCAGGGCGGTAGAAGCCGGTACGGAGCTTATCGGCCAGGGCCAGCAGGTTCATTCCTATTCGAATATACTCAGGGGCGTCATAAAGCTGTCGAAGATCATGGCAGACGGACGCCAGCAGATCGTCGGCCTGCAATTTGCGCCGGATTTCATGGGCCGGCCGTTTCTCGGCGAAAGCCTGATGGCGGCGGAAGCGGCAACAGATGCCGAACTTTGCGTGTTGCCGAGAAAAATTCTTGAACGGATGATCTCCGAATCATCGGAACTCGGCAGCCGTCTTCACAACCAGGCACTGACGGAACTGGACGAAGCGCGGGACTGGATGCTGACGCTGGGGCGCAAATCGGCCCGCGAGAAAGTCGCAAGCCTTCTGGTTCTGGTAGCAGCACATGCCGACCCCGACCGGCTCGGTGCCTGCGCCTTCGAACTGCCGCTGTCTCGCGCAGATATCGCAGACTTTCTCGGATTGACGATCGAAACGGTCAGCCGCCAGATGACCAAGTTGCGCAAGGACGGCCTCATTCACATAGAAAACAACCGGCAGGTTTATGTGCCAGATCTCGACAAGCTGGCCGTGACCGCGGGCGGCGACTGACCGCCCGCACACACCACGATTACGGCGTACGTCCTTCGACGAGAACAGCACGGATAGCTTCGAGTACCGCCTCCGGCTGGATGCCGGTGCAAACGACCTGACTCGGCACGCCATCCCAGGCGCTGCCGACATATTTGCGGACCTGATCCGGTGCCTGGATAGTCTTTCCATCTGCAAGGCCGCCACAAACGACACGAACCGGCCCGGTGCGAACTTCAAAGAGATGTGGCTCGGTGAGATAAACGCAGGCGCAGCTGTCGTGCAACGCCATGCCGTCCAGACCAACGCGCTGGCGATAAAAATCGATGTAATATTGCGACAGGTCGGAAAGGAGCTTGAGCTCCGAAGGCCCGGCCTCGACCATTTTCGCCAAATAATCAGAAGACATGGTTGTTTTCAGGGTCACATCGAGGCCGATAATCGTGACTTTCCAGGGCGCAGTGAAGACGACATCCGCAGCCTCCGGGTCACCATGGATATTGGCCTCGGCCGCCGGTGTCACGTTGCCGTTGACGTCGAAGGCGCCGCCCATGATCACTACTTCCTTGACCAGAGAAGCGATCTGCGGATCTGCCTTCAGCGCCAGCGCCAGATTGGTCATGCGGCCGACAGCAACAAGCGTGACATTGCCAGGGTCCGCCCTGACGGTATCGATGATGAATTGTGTGGCCGAGCGCTCGTCAAGCGGATGGTCGACGTCCAGCGGCACGCCGATATTGCCAAGCCCGTCCTCGCCATGAACGACCGGTGCAAAATGTGCGGCATCGCGGCCATCATCATAGGCCCGCCCCGCCCCCCCGGCGATGGGCGCTTCGATCTTCCACTGCTGATGCAGGTACTGTGCGTTTCGGGTCGTGATCTCGATCGGAGCATTGCCGAACACAGTCGTGACACCGACGAGATCTATGCCCGGATGCCGGTGCAGGTAGAGGAGCGCCATGGCATCGTCCACGCCGGGGTCGGTGTCGAATATCACTTTGAGCATGCGAGCTTATCCAGTCTTTCAATCGAATGCGAAGCCGCGCACCATAACGGCATTCGGATCAGGCGCAATCCCGCAAAGTCATCCGTTGGCACCAGGCTATCCGGGGCCTTGCCCGTGAACACGTTCGGTGCCAAAAGGCGGCTCCCTCCTGAGATCCACCCTCCCAGTGATTGCATTCTCCGTGCCCGACATTGCTTTCGAATTGCTGTTCATCCTGTTCCTTGCCGCCTGCTTTGCAGGTTTTGTCGATTCGATCGCCGGCGGCGGCGGGCTGATCACCATTCCCGTCCTGCTGATCGCAGGCATACCGCCGCTGGAGGCGATCGCGACCAACAAGCTGCAAGGCCAGTTCGGCGCGGCGTCGGCAACGATTGCCTATGCGCGCAAGGGACATATCAACCTGCGTAACCAGTTGCCCATGGCGCTGATGGCAGCCGCAGGCGGTGCTGTGGGTGCAGTGCTTGCCTCGGTCGTTCCGGCTTCGGCGCTGGCCGCCGCCATCCCTTTCCTGCTGATTGCGATCGCGCTGTTCTTCGCCTTCAAGCCCAGCCTGTCGGATACGGATGGGCGGCGGCGGGTGACACCATTCGTTTTCGGCCTGACCGCCGTGCCGCTCGTCGGGCTTTATGACGGCCTGTTCGGGCCGGGCGCGGGCTCGTTCTATATGCTCGGCTTCGTGCTTCTCGCAGGCTTCGGCATGCTGAAAGCGACGGCACACACCAAGCTCATCAATTTCGGCTCGAATTTCGGCTCGTTCCTGGTCTTCGTCGCGACAGGATCGATCCTGTGGAAAGTCGGCTTGCTGATGGGGGTCGGCCAGTTTATCGGCGCGCAGATCGGTTCGGGACTGGCGATGAAAAAGGGCGCGAAGATCATCAAGCCGTTGCTGGTGCTGTCATGCCTTGTGCTGGCGACAAAGCTTCTTGCGGACCCGAACCACCCTGCCCGGCTCTGGCTCGGCTGGTGAGAGGAAGATTACCCCTTCATCCGAAGGGGTAGCCCAGCGGCCACGAAGAACACTTCGTCAACCGAGGCGGCAATCTGCTGGTGCAGGCGCCCGGCGTGATCACGGAATTCGCGCGCCATCCTGTTCTCCGGCACAATACCCAGACCGACTTCGTTCGAGACAAAAATGATACGGGCGTCGAGGCTGGAGAGTTGTGCGGCGAGTTCGGCGCAGCGCATCGGGATATCTTCGCCCTCCATCATCAGATTGGTGACCCAGAGCGTCAGGCAATCGACAAGCACCACGCGTCCCGGCCTGTCGATTGCGCCAAGCGTATGGGAAAGTTCGACCGGCTCTTCATGCGTCACCCAGGATGCCCCACGATCCTCCTGATGGCGGCCAATCCGTTCGCGCATCTCGTCGTCATAGGCGCGACCGGTTGCTATATAATGGCGCTCGAGGCCTGTAGCTTCAGCCAGGCGCTCGGAAAAGGCCGATTTCCCGGAGCGGGCGCCGCCGAGCACAAGAGCTGTTTTGCCGGATAGGATCATTGAGGAAGGTCGCATAGAGGCCAGACGAAACCGGACGATTCGTAGATGTCAGAGGCGTCCGGTCCGTGTTCGGGTTTGTCTGGATTCGTATTGCACTCAGATCGTCGGACATGCGGGGCGTGAAGTCAACAGGCCCCGCAAATCCGAACCGGATCACCGCCTGCCTGCGCATTTAGACGCACTATTCATTTTGCGACATCGCGTGACGATTTACAGAGGGGCGTCGTGGATTTGCGAGGCGTATTGGATCGACAAAACATAAGGCGTCGCGACGAGATCGCAGCCACTGAGGAAACACCCAAATGCTCTACGTATTCAAAAACAGCAATGGCCTGCAAATCGCCTGGAATTCCGAAACCCCCAGGGCATTCCGTCAGACGCGCCCGTCGGACACCGCACGCCGCATGTCGCTGTTCGGCTTCATCAGAACATCCAATTCCGGTTAAAGCCCGCCAACCGATATTGGGGCTTTCCCGCACATCACGCGGACGGTGGATAGCAAGCCGCCTTGATGCCACTTAAAAGTGCATCCTTGCTGCGTCACGTTTCCGAAATACCTTAGATATGATGAACTAGCCTGAGGGCTATAAAGAGGCAGCCGGTACGCACTACCAAAAATCCGGCGCCACTGACGGATGTCTTGTCCGCGTCACGAAATTTAGCGACACTTCCTTACCGGATGGTTATTGGGGAGTGCGAGAAGCAAACAATATTTACCGATCACGCGTTTTTTCGGTGCACCGTACTTTTTTCCGAAATTTTTTCGCGCCGCTAATCGGCTACAAAAGGTCAAATTTCGGGCGTGACTTTATCGCCATTTATGATCGCGCCGAAGTTGCGCCGATACGGACAGCGCAGATAGGCGGCAATTGATCGTTTTTAGGCCTTCCAAGCAGTACAAATCACGTTCTTCCAAGGAGTTACGAGAAACTCTCGGATAAGCAGCGCTGACAGCTACTGTTGATTTATTTGATTTAAGCCGTACGCTGCCTGCGCTGACAGAAAAATGCGCCCTATCTGTGGCTGTTGCCAGGTAGCAAAAAGACGCATGGGGACAGCGACCATTCAGAGGGTGCGGCCTCGTCGCTCCCAGGCGCTTTCATCACGGATTTCGGTAACACCGGCTCCACATATCGATTGTCAACACCAAGACTGGGAGGTCTTACGATGAAAAAACTCCTCGCTTCCACCGTCTTTGCAGCCGGTCTTTATGGGTTTGCCGGAGCAGCCTATGCCGACTGCGGTTCCGTCTCTATTGCTGAAATGAACTGGGCTTCGGCCGGCGTTGCCGCGAATGTCGACAAGATCATCCTTGAAGAAGGTTATGGCTGTAGCGTTGAACTCGTTACCGGCGACACGATGCCAACCTTTACTTCGATGAACGAGAAGGCGCAGCCCGACATGGCACCCGAATTCTGGGTCAATGCCGTGCGCACCCCGCTCGATGCGGCGGTCAAGGAAGGCAGATTGATCGAGGCCGCCGAAATCCTTGCCGATGGTGCCGTCGAAGGCTGGTGGATCCCGAAATTCCTGGCGGACGCCCATCCGGACATCAAGACCGTCGAAGAGGCGCTCAAACATCCGGAACTCTTCCCTGCCCCGGAAGATCCGTCCAAGGGCGCAGTGACCAACTGCCCATCCGGCTGGAACTGCCAGGTTTCGACGGCAAATCTCTATCGCGCCCTCGGCGCCAAGGATAAAGGTTTCGATCTGGTCGACACCGGGTCCGCTGCGGGCCTCGATGGCTCGATCGCCAACGCGTTTGAAAAGAAAACCGGCTGGCTGGGCTATTACTGGGCCCCGACTGCCATTCTCGGCAAATACGAGATGGTAAAGCTGTCCTTCGACGTGCCGCACGACAAGGCAAACTGGGACGGATGCACCGCCGTTCCGGACTGCGCCGATCCGAAGATCAATTCCTATCCGACATCGCAGGCCTTCACGGTCGTGACCAAGCAGTTCGCCGACAAGGCGGGTGTTGCGATGGATTATATCAAGGCCCGCAAGTGGACCAATGCGACGGTCAACGGCATTCTCGCCTGGCAGACCGACAACCAGGGCACCAATGCGGACGCAGCAAAGCATTTTCTGGAGACCCAGCCGGACGTCTGGACCAAGTGGGTTTCGCCGGAGATCGCCGAAAAGGTCAAGGCATCTCTCTGATGCGGACAAGAGAGGCGGTGGATTGCCGCCGCCTCTCCACCGGATGATGTCACGGAAGCGCGCAGCATAAGGTGACTTATGGGCGTGCGGAGCGCCAATTCGTCCGCGACAATTGCCAGCCCGAGCATAAAACAATGTCGGAAAGCCATGCTGGCAAAATGCAAACAGGCAAAACAAGGGGAAGAGCATGGCGATCTGCGAGTTCCTGCCAAAGGCCTTCTGTCGGTTTCCGGCCATCAGCGACAGTTATATTCGCCAGGCACGCCAAGTCATCGATGACGGTTTCAGAGGCCTCGTGCGGGAATACGGATATATAATCGATGCGCTGAAAGCACCGCTTCAATGGTTCCTAAACTATCTCGAAAGGCTGTTCACCACCTCCCCCTGGACCGTCGTTCTGATCGTCATGCTGGTGATCGTCTATTTTGGCAGCCGAAGCATCCGCATAACCATCGGCACCGCGATCGGGATGCTCCTCATTGGCCTTGTGGGACTGTGGGAAGACACGATGACGACGCTGGCAATCGTGACCGTGTCGACATTGATTGCCATCGTCATCGGCCTGCCGATCGGCATCCTAATGGCGAGATCGGAACGCGTGCAGGGCGTGATAAATCCGATCCTCGACGTGATGCAGACGATGCCCAGCTTCGTCTATCTCATACCGGTGGTGGTGATTTTCGGGATCGGCAAGGTACCCGGGCTGATAGCGGTGGTGATCTACGCCGTGCCGCCGATGATCCGCCTCACCAATCTTGGCATCAGACTGGTCGACAAGGAGGTGCTGGAAGCGGCGGATGCTTTCGGATCGTCCCGAGGCCAGAAACTCTGGAACGTGCAGATGCCGCTGGCGCTGCCGACGATCATGGCCGGCATCAACCAGACGATCATGATGTCGCTTGCCATGGTGGTTGTCGCCTCGATGGTCGGGGTCGGAGGGCTTGGCCGCAACACGCTGCAGGCGATCAACAATCAGTTCTTCACCTACGGCTTCCTTAACGGTTTTGCGCTTGTGGCGATCGCCATCATCTTCGATCGAACCAGCCAGGCCTTCGGCATGCGGCTTCAGCGTCATTCGGAGGTGGTGCATGGCTAGTCACGGCATAGAGATAAAAGGCCTCTACAAGATCTTCGGGTCAAATGCCCGACAGCATGTGGAGGCAGTGAGGAACGGCCTTTCCAAAGCGGAACTAAATGAACGCTACGGCCATGTTCTTGGGCTGAAGGACATCAACATTTCCATGCCGGCCGGTGGCATCACCGTTGTCATGGGACTTTCCGGCTCCGGAAAATCGACGTTGATCCGTCACATCAACCGGCTGATCGAACCGACCTATGGCGAGGTCATTTATGACGGTGTCAATGTCTGCGGCATGAACGAGCGGGACCTGCGCGAATTCCGCCGCCACAAGACGGCGATGGTATTTCAGAAATTTGCGCTTCTGCCACATCGTACAGTGATAGAGAACACCGTTTACGGGCTCGATATCCAGGGCGTTCCCCGCTCGGAAAGCCTGAAGAAAGGTCAATACTGGATCGAACGCGTAGGGCTGTCCGGGTTCGAGAACCACTATCCGAACCAGCTTTCGGGCGGCATGCAACAGCGTGTCGGCCTTGCCCGCGCACTGACCAACGATGCTGACATCCTGTTGATGGACGAAGCCTATTCGGCACTCGACCCCTTGATCCGCGTCGACATGCAGACCGTTCTTCTCGACCTGCAGGCGGAACTGAAGAAGACCGTGGTCTTTATTACGCACGATCTCGACGAAGCCTTGCGGCTTGGTGACAAGATCACCATCCTGCGTGACGGCCAGGTCGTACAGCAAGGAACCGGCCAGGAGATCGTTTTGTCACCGGCCGATGACTATATCACCGCCTTCGTCAAGGAGGTGAACCGCGGCCGGGTGATCCAGGCGAAAACGGTGATGAAGCCGTTCGACGGGCTGGCGGACGGCGTGCATATCGAGGCAACAACCACGCTTGAAGCTGCCGCGAAGGCGATGACCGAGAGCGGTCAGACCAAGGCGACGATAACCGACGCGGCGGGAGCGCCGATCGGCACACTCGACCTGCAGACGATGATGGCGGCAATGGTGACACCCGCCGGTTCCGACACCTCCAAGATGGCGGCTGAGTGAAGACGGAAACAGAAGCGCCGCCGTCGCAGCCTGCACATATCCTGTCAGTTGAAAGGATATAAAGAAATCCTTATGTCTTACTTTCAGCTTCAGGAGGGTGCCATGCCGACAGCCAATCCATTGACCGCACTCATTGCAGAAAAGGGCGTTCTGCTAGCGGATGGCGCAACCGGAACCAATCTGTTCGCCGCAGGGCTCGAAGCAGGCGAAGCGCCGGAACTCTGGAACGAGGCGCATCCGGACCGGATCACCAAGCTGCATCAGGATTTTGTCGATGCTGGCGCGGACATCATTCTCACCAACACATTTGGCGGCACTCGCCACAGGTTGAAGCTGCATCATGCGCAGGACCGGGTGTTTGAACTCAACAGGCGAGCGGCCGAGATTGCGCGCACAGTGGCGGACAACGCGGGCCGAAAGGTGATCGTTGCTGGTTCTGTCGGGCCGACCGGCGAATTGCTGATCCCGCTCGGAGCCTTGGCTTATGAGGATGCAGTCGAGGCCTTTGCCGAACAGATGGAAGGCTTGAAGGCCGGCGGCGTCGATGTCGCCTGGATCGAGACCATGTCGGCAGCGGACGAGATCCGTGCCGCGGCAGAAGCGGCGGTGAAAGTCGGCCTTCCGTACACCTATACCGGATCGTTCGACACGGCCGGCAAAACGATGATGGGGCTGAATCCCAAGGATATCCATGGTGTTGCCGCGGATGTCGGCAGCGGACCGGAAGCAGTCGGGGCGAATTGCGGCGTCGGTGCGTCCGACATTCTTTCCTCGCTTCTCGACATGACCGAGGCCAACCCGGATGCGATCACCATCGTCAAGGGCAACTGCGGCATTCCGGAGTTTCGCGGTTCTGAAATCTATTATTCGGGCACACCGCCGCTGATGGCGGAATATGCGCGGCTGGCGCGCGATGCGGGTGCAAAAATCATAGGCGGCTGCTGCGGTACTTCCTGCGAGCATCTTTCGGCCATGCGCGCAGCGCTGGACGATTATACGCCGCGCCCGCGCCCGAAAATCGAAGAAATCGTCGACAAGATCGGCCCGCTCCGCAATAAGACGGCGAGCGAATCCGGTGGCGATTCCGGCCGGGAGCGCCGTCGTCGCCGGAGTTAAGGCAACGGGGACGAACAGAATGACCAGTGTATCGCCAATAGGCAGCCGCGAAACCGTAGCCGAAGGGCTGGCCAGCCTTTCCGAAGACAAACAGAGCTGGCTTAACCTTCTGATGGAAAATCCGGTCCAGGACGACCTGATCCTGGCTGGTCTGCATCTCTATCTAGACCAGGCTTCGGAGGCGCGTTTCCTTAATACGCTGAAGCTCGAAAAATGCGGTGAGTGGCTCGGCAACACAGCGCCGGACCGCCTGCAAATCCGTCTGTCGGAAGCAGGAAAATCCAGCCAGCATCCCGCCTATCTGGCCTTCAAACAAGGCTTGACCCGCTCCGGTGGTCTGGAGCGAGCCTATCCCAAGGCGCCGGTCTGATCAGCGAGCTAAAGCACGTCGTGATGCTCAAGATTCGCTTGCCATGCTTTAGCTCCCTGTTTTTGCGCATGTCTTTATCCCGAAACCGGTGGCCACTTTCGGGAGACATGCTGCAGGCCTATCGCTTTAGCGTCTCTGCGAGCCGGACCAGATCCAGGAAACCCGATCGATAACCGAACGGGTCTTCGCCGCGCGCGTTGCGGGCGATATCGAGGATCGAGCCGTAGGAATAGGCTTCAAGCGCCCCGGCGCCCCGCAATTTCTGCCCGAAGGCGGCAACCGCCGTTGCAAAGCGGACATCCTGCGGCGCCGCGTTGAAATCGCTGACGGCATTTGCCTGTGTCACCGCGGTGGTGATGAGCCTGCTCGTGTCGCCATCCGGTTGCTTGTAGCGAAGCTTGACGAAGGCGAGTTCGTCGGAAGCAGGCGTTTCGGAGGACGGTTTGCCATAACGCAGCGGATCGTTGAGCACGGCCTCGCTGCCTTTCGGAGTGACCTCATAGATCGCCGTCACCGCATGGCCGGAGCCGATATCGCCGGCATCGACGCGGTCATTGTTGAAATCCTCCCGTCGCAACGCACGCGTCTCGTAACCGATCAGCCTGTATTCGGCGATCCGCGCGGGGTTGAATTCGACCTGAATTTTTACATCCTTGGCGATTGGGAAAAGCGTCGACCCAGCCTCGTCCACCAGCGCCTTTTGCGCCTCCGCCAGCGTATCGATATAGGCGGCCGTGCCATTGCCGTTCTGGGCAAGCGTCTGCATCAGGCTATCGTTGAGATTGCCTTCACCGAAGCCGAGCACCGACAGATAGATGCCGTCGCGACGGCGATCCTCGATCAGGCGCTTGAGATCGCCATCGCTCGATGCGCCGACATTGAAATCGCCATCGGTCGCCAGCATGACGCGGTTGACGCCATCCTTGATGAAAGCCTGGCGCGCCAGATCGTATGCCGCCTCGATGCCTTGCGCACCGGCGGTCGAGCCACCCGGCTGCAGCGTGTCGATGGCGTTCAGGATCTTGCCACGTTCGCTGGCGGACGTGGGCTCGAGCACCGTGCCGGCAGAACCGGCATAGGTGACGATCGAGACCTTGTCCTCCGGTCTCAGCTTGCCGACCAATAGGCGGAAGGCACTTTTCAGCAGAGGCAGCTTATCCGGTTCATTCATCGAACCGGAAACGTCGATCAGGAACACAAGGTTGGCAGGCGGAGTGGTGGACGGAGCCAGGTCATAGCCCTTGATTGCCACGTTCATCAGCTGTGTGCCGGCATTCCAGGGCGTCGGCGTCACGGTGACGGTGGTGCGGAACGGCGTTTCGGCCGATTGCGGGCGCGGCCAGTCATAAGGGAAATAGTTGACCATCTCCTCGACGCGAACACTGTCGGGATCGGGCAACCTTCCCTGCATCAACGAACGACGGACGACAGCATAGGAGGCAGTGTCGACGTCGACGGAGAAGGTCGAGACCGGATCGGTGGCGACGCTTTTGACCGGATTGGGATCGGCATTGGTGAAACGGTCCCGGCCCTGATCGGGCAGCGGGGCAACCGTGTCAAACGTTGCGGTATTGCCGTAACGCGCATCCGCCTGCGGCGCGGCACGGGAGGCCATGGGGCCGGCGGGCGAAGGCGACACGGGCTCGACCAACGGTGCTGTCGATGGTTTGACCGGCTGCTGCAGCGATCGTTTTGCAGCTCCGCCGGATGCCTCCTGCCTGTTCAGCAATTCTGCAGTCTCACCCGCGTCGAAATTGCTCCGATGGTCGACCGGCGGGAGAGCCTCCTGCCCTTCTGCCTTTAGCTCGGGCATTGCAGCTGGCGGCGGGGCGGAAATGTCGGTGGAAACAGGCAGGCTGCCGCGCGTCAGTTCGAAAGTAAGATAGGCGGCCGAAGGGACAAGCAGAAGCGTGGCCAGCGCCGAGCCTGCAAGGTAGTGATTCCGGGTAATCATGTTGTTGCTCCAGATCCGGTTGAGGATGGAGCTTTGACGGTGCCACCAGCTTGTTCCTTGGGTCTGGCTCGCATTTTTTTCTTCCGCGTCAAAAGCCTGCATGGCGGCGGAAAGCGCACGGGTGCGTGCAGCCTCCGAAGGAGTGGGAGCCGGCGGATTGTTCCGCAATCTGTCGAATTCGTCGGTCATGGTCAGACTGCCTCCTTCCTGAGAAGGTCCTTCAATCGTTTGCGTGCCTCGTGCAGATGCCAGGACACGGTTTTTTCGGAACAACCGATCACATCGGCCGCCGCAGCGTGGCTGAGGCCTTCGGCATAAACGAGCAAGACCGCATCACGCTGTTTTTCCGGCAAAGTACGGACAGCGGCCCAGAGTGCGTCATCGCCGCTACTATCGTGCTCAGGCGGCGGCGAAGCATAAAGCGGGTCGTTTGCGAGCCGTTTCTCGTCGCGACTGCGGCGAGCGGCCTGGCGCTGGTGATCGCGTACCGCATTCAGAGTCATGGTGTAGAGCCACGTACGCAAGGAAGAGTTTCCCCGGAACCCGCGGATCGCCCGGGCCAGCCTTATGCAGACCTCCTGGGCGATATCTTCGGCATCGCTTGCGACACCGGACCACCGCCAGGCGACCGCATGGATGAAATCGTAATGCGTTTCGATCAGTGCCGAGAATGCATCCCGGTCACCTTCGCACGCTCTCTTGAGGATCTCGGCGCTCACGCTCGTATTATCCGCTTTCTCGTCTTCTGGAGCTTAGACGTCAGGCGGGAGAAAATCCTTGGGTGGTCAGCGAAAAAAATATTCCATCGTCTTATCGACATAAAAGAGGCCGGCCCCTTTTCGTCAGGAACCGGCCCTTTTTCGGTCTCATGTCAGCAAGTCGTGTCAGGCTGCGACCGCGGATTCGCGCACGTCATCGAACAGGAAGTGGGCGACGACATATTTCGTCGTGTATTTTGCGCCACTGTCGGAGACGGTATCATCAGATCCGCCATCGGCCGGGTGCCAGGCGTGATAATGTGGATTGTTGGCGATCAGCGTGATCGCCTTGCCGGCAAAGCGTCCATCGAGCCGGTAACGGGCCTCGGCGAGTGGCCAGATCCGTTCGAAATCCTGCTGTGACAGACGAACCTTCAGGGCTGGTCGATTGATCGCATCAAGCTCCACACCATCTTCATTCACAGAGGCCGGGGCCTCCAGCATGACCTCCTCGGCGTTGTCCAGAATGTAGTCAAACTCGTCAGGCCACATACGTTTCATACAGTCACTCCTCCCGGCTGGTTTCATATGTCAGACATCATGAATGTAGCGCGCCTGTTGGCAGACGCAATGCGCTTGAGATGCGATGGCGATTTTGACGCGGCTCAGCCCAGCGCCCGCATGTGGAATTTGAGCTGTTCCCTGGGATAACGGTACACTTGGCCGACCGGACAGGCATTGCGTGCAAGGCAACCGGAGACCATGCAACCGCCCTGCCCCGATGGCATTACGAGGTGGCTGCGACAGGCCGAAACTTCGAAATCCGCAGGATCCATGCAGATGGCAGAAACGGGACAGGTGGTCAGGCATGGTTTCGTCTCGCAGACGTCACAGGCATGTCTCCCACCGGTGACGGCCTTTCCGGCATGGGACTTTCCGACCATAGCGGGAAAACCGATCGCACCACGATAACCATGCCAGAGACCGTATTTGGGATGAATGAGGATGCCGAGCGGAGAAGGCTTGAGCCCTTCGGCACGCATTGCCCATTGCTGGAAAGGTTGCCAGGGCGGATCGGAGGGGAAATAGGGCGTGCCGCCGAGTGCTTTCGCCAGAGGACGGATGATCTCCTTCGACCATGTGTCGAGCGGATCAGGGCAGTCGTAGTGCTCCTTCCAACTAGAGAAGGCCGGCCAGATCGAGCCGCCAACATTCCCGAGCAGAACGACCGAGGCGGCATATTTTCCATCAACCAGCAAAGGCCCCTCGCCTTCGGCAAAATCCGTCGCGCCGCGGATCTGGATACCGCTCGGCTTAAGCGCAGCTTCGATCTCGCGACAGATGGACGAGGGGTCGCTCATCGTCTCAGCGCGGCCCCTTGTATTCGTAATGCGGTCGCCAGACGCTGCCTTGGATAAAATCGGCGACCTGCCTTGCGCCGCCTTGCTCCCTGGCGGCCTCGGGCTCTCTTCAAGTGAAGGCGTCGGGCATACTGTCCTTGCGGCCCTTGATGAAGGCGAGAAGCGCTTCATCAACCGCCGGATCGAGCGGCGGGGCTTCGTAGTGATCGAGCCAGGAGCGGCACAGCGCGTTGGCGCGGTCTTCGATGCGCTTCGAGCCTTCGATTTCCCACTGCTCGAAGGAATTGTTGTCGGCGAGCGGCGAGCGGTAGAAAGCGGTCTGGAAATGCGCCTGGGTGTGGCCGCAGCCGAGATAATGGCTGCCCGGCCCGACTTCACGGATCGCATCGAGGGCCTGGCCTTCGGGGGACAGATCGACGCCTTCCGCCATTCTCTGCATCATGCCGAGCTGGTCCTGGTCGATCATGAACTTTTCATAGGACGAGACCAGTCCGCCTTCGAGCCATCCGGCGGCATGGAGAACGAAATTGGTGCCGGCGAGCAGCGTCATGTTGAGCGTATTGGCCGATTCGTGGGCTGCCTGTGCGTCCGGAACCTTGGAAGCACAAAGTGAACCGCCGGTACGGAACGGCAGGCCGAGACGGCGGGCAAGCTGGGCTGCACCGTAAGAGACAAGAGAAGGCTCGGGCGTTCCGAATGTCGGGGCGCCGGACTGCATCGAGATCGAGGCCGCAAAAGTGCCGAACAGGACGGGCGAGCCGGGGCGGATGAGCTGGGTGGTTGCGGCCCCGGCCAGAACCTCCGCCAGAATTTGCGTCAGCGTTCCTGCAACCGTGACCGGGCTCATGGCGCCCGACAGGATGAAAGGCGAAACGACCGAAGCCTGGTTATGCCGTGCATAGACTTTCAGTGCACCGAGCATCGTGCCGTCGAAGACCATCGGCGAATTGGCGTTGATGAGGTTCAGCGTGACACAATTGTTCTCGACGAAGTCGTCGCCAAAAACGAGTTTCGCCATGGCGACCGTATCTTCGGCGCGTTCGGGAGCGGTGACCGACCCCATGAACGGTTTGTCGGAGTATTTGATATGGCTGTAGACCATATCGAGATGACGCTTGTTGACCGGCACATCGACCGGCTCGCAGACCGTGCCACCGGAGGAATGCATCGACGGCGCCATATAGGACAGTTTCACAAAATTGCGGAAATCCTCGATCGTCGCGTAACGTCTGACGCCATCGAGATCGCGGACGAAGGGCGGGCCGTAGACGGGCGCAAAGATGGTCGCCTTGCCGCCGACATGGACGCTGCGCTCCGGGTTGCGCGCATGCCAGGTAAACTCGCTCGGAGCGGTCTTCAGCAGTTCACGGCACAGGCCCTTGGGGAAATGCACGCGGCTGCCGCGCACATCGGCACCGGCCTTGGCCCAGAGTTCCAGCGCTTCCTCGTCGTCGCGGAACTCGATGCCGATCTCGTCGAGTATGATGTCGGCATTGCGTTCGATCAGCTCCAGCCCCTCTTCGTCGAGGACCTCGTAAGAGCCGATCCTGCGGGTGATATAGGGCAAGGATGCGCCGGGGCCGCCGCCCGTTCGCGCTGCCCGCCTGCCGGCGGCTCCCCGCTCGCCCCGACCGCGCCGTCCAGAACCACCACCCGCGTCCGCCTGCTGGCTGATATCGTCCATGATCTTCCTCGCCTCGATCTCACCTGGTCTTTTGATGGTCATGCTAGGCCGCCGCACAGCGACGCTCCTGCCTTTATGCGTCACCTACTTGTGCGAGACAGACATTCTATCATGCGCCGCCGAGTGTCGCTTTCCGACGTGCGACGTCGCTTACGAAAGAAAACCCGAAACAAAATACGGTTAGACATAGTTGCGGGTATCGTTACGATCTGGGCGATCCGGAACATCGCCCCCAACCAGGGAAGAGAATTCATGTCCGACGACGACATCATTCTATCGGAGCTTTCCGACGAAGAGCTCGTTCAACAGATGCATGACGATCTCTATGACGGTCTCAGAGAAGAGATCGAAGAAGCGACCAATATCCTGCTGGAGCGCGGCTGGACGCCCTATGACGTTCTGACCCAGGCTCTGGTCGAGGGCATGCGGATCGTCGGCATCGACTTTCGCGACGGCATTCTCTTCGTGCCGGAAGTGCTTCTGTCTGCCAATGCGATGAAGGCCGGCATGGCGATCCTTCGGCCGCTTCTGGCAGAAACCGGAGCTCCGAAACTCGGCAAGGTGGTGATCGGTACGGTGAAGGGCGACATTCACGACATCGGCAAGAACCTCGTCGGCATGATGATGGAGGGCGCCGGATTCGACGTCGTCGATCTCGGCATCAACAATCCGGTCGAGAACTATCTCGATGCGATCGAGCGCGAAAAGCCGGATATTCTTGGCATGTCGGCGCTTCTGACGACGACTATGCCCTATATGAAAGTCGTGATCGACACCATGAAGGAAAAGGGCATTCGCGACGATTATGTCGTGCTGGTCGGCGGCGCGCCGCTCAACGAGGAATTCGGCAAGGCGGTCGGTGCCGATGCCTATTGCCGTGACGCAGCAGTCGCCGTCGAAACCGCGAAAGATTTCATCAGCCGCCGTCACAACCTGATGGCCGCAGGCGCCTGACGGGCAGCGCCGCATCTCACGTGATGCGGCGCGTTTCTATCGACCGTCTCGATTTAGTGCGAAGCTGCACGGTCTACACGACGACCGGCGTCCTGGGTGGCGTTCACGGTATTTGCCGTATCCTGACCCATGCCGCGGATCGTATTACCGCAGGAGCTGAGCGAAACCGTGGTGGCGAAAAGTGCGGCGATAACTGTGAATGTCTTGGCCGTCATGATGGAATACTCCGATGGGTAAGGATCAAAATGTGCCGGAAAGTGATTTTCCGGCTATGGAACGTTCAACTCGCGAAAAAGTTCACGTGATCGCATGCGGAGCGATCGCAAGGGAAATTCTTGCTGTTTCCAGGCAACAGGGGCTCGATCATATCGACCTTAACTGCCTGCCGGCGATTTGGCACGCCTATCCGCAAAAGATCGTTCCGGGGCTGGAACGGGCCGTGGCAGAAGCCAGACTAAACGGGTTCGAGAGAATCTTTTTCGCCTATGCCGATTGCGGCACCGGCGGCGAGATCGACCGGCTGTGTGAGCGCGAGGGCATTGCCCGGATCGAGGGGCCGCACTGTTATTCGTTCTTCTCCGGCAATGAGGCCTTCAAAGACAAGGCCGACGATGATCTCCTGTCATTCTTCCTCACGGATTTTCTCGCACGCCAGTTTCGTGCCTTCGTCATCGAGCCGCTTGGCCTCGATCGCCACCCCGAGTTGAAGCCAATGTATTTCGGCAATTACAGAAAACTCATCTATCTCTCGCAGGAGGAGGACGAGGACTTGCAGCGCAAGGCACGCGAGGCCGCGGATTATCTGGGGCTGGAATACGAATATCGTTTTACCGGCTATGGGGATCTGAACTCGGCGATCAAGTCGGCCTGAAGGCTTTTGCTGCATTCATGCAGATGTGCGCAGGACCAATATGAGGCGACGTCGCTTTTTGCTCGTTGCGACGTCGTGGCAAGCACAGACCGAGCGAACCTTCCGGTGCATGTTCAAAGAATAAGCGGAGGAACTCATGGCGGATCGCATTGTCGTCTTCTGGCGGGATATCCCGGCTCAGGTGATCATTAAAAAGGGACGGCAGACCGCCAAACGCGAGCTTTCGCTGCGCTTCACCGAGGCAATCGACATGTGCGCCATGCGCACCGGAGCTGCGGAAACCGACGATTATCTGGCCGAATGGCGCAAGGCCGATCCGGTGCCGGTTTCCGACGATCTGGAAGCCGAGGCCGATACGGCGGCGGCAGGCCTTGAAGCCGCCTACGACAAGGACAGGCTCGTGGCGCTGGTGAAGGCCGGCGGCCGGGAGAGCGCATAAACGATCGTCATCCACTCCATCACCTCCCCTTTAGCCGGAGATCGCAATGACACGTACCATCGTCGCATCCGCAACCCGGGAAGTCGTGATCGGCTTCGACCAGCCTTTCTGCGTCATCGGAGAGCGGATAAACCCGACCGGGCGTAAGAAGCTGGCCGCCGAGATGATCGAGGGCAATTTCGACACCGTCATCAAGGACGCCTTGGAACAGGTGGCAGCAGGGGCAACGATGCTCGACGTCAATGCCGGTGTCACCTCGGTCAATCCGAACGAGACCGAACCCGGCCTTCTGGTGCAGACGCTGGAAATCGTCCAGGGACTGGTCGACGTGCCGCTGTCGATCGACAGTTCGGTTACGGCAGCGATCGAGGCAGCGCTGAAGGTCGCCAAGGGGCGGCCGCTGATCAATTCTGTCACCGGCGAGGAAGAAAAGCTCGAGGCGATCCTGCCGCTTTGCAAGAAATACGACGTGCCGGTCGTGGCGATCTCGAATGACGAGACCGGCATTTCGATGGATCCCGACGTGCGTTTTGCCGTGGCCAAGAGGATCGTCGAGCGCGCTGCCGATTATGGCATCAAGCCGCATGACATCGTTGTCGATCCGCTGGTAATGCCAATCGGCGCACTCGGGTCGGCGGGACTGCAGGTGTTTGCACTGTTGCGCCGGCTGCGCGAAGAGTTGAAGGTCAACACGACCTGCGGGCTTTCTAATATTTCCTTCGGCCTGCCGCATCGCCACGGCATCAATGCAGGTTTCATTCCGATGGTCATCGGTGCCGGCATGACATCAGCGATCATGAACCCCTGCCGGCCGCAGGAAATGGAGGCTGTTCGCGCTGCAAATGTGCTTAATGGCACCGACCAGAACTGCGGCAACTGGATCATGACCTATCGCGACTACAAACCTGCCGAGGGAGGTGCGACCGCAGCCGCGGTCCCTGCCCCATCGGCTGGTGGCGGACGGCGTGGTGGACGGGCCGCACGGGCTGGAGCGGGAGCGAGGGCGGAGTAAGCGAACGAGAATGGCTGACGCATCCCGTAGAGATCCCCTTGTTCTGTTCATGCCATCCGGCAAGCGCGGCCGATTTGTGGCCGGCACGCAGGTGCTCGATGCCGCGCGCCAGCTCGGGGTTTATGTGGAAAGCGTCTGCGGCGGGCGGGCGACATGCGGGCGTTGCCAGATCTCCGTGCAGGAAGGCAATTTCGCCAAGCATGGGATCGTCTCTTCGGTGGATCATCTCTCCGAGGCGGGACCGAAGGAAGAACGATACGACCGGGTGCGCGGACTGCCCGAAGGGCGCAGGCTTTCCTGTTCGGCGCAGATCCTCGGCGACCTAGTCATCGATGTGCCGCAGGATACGGTCATCAACGCGCAAGTGGTGCGCAAGGCGGCCGACGAGCGGGTGTTCGACCGCAATCCGGCTGTGCGCATGTGTTATGTCGAGGTCGAGGAGCCCGACATGGAAAAGCCACTCGGTGATCTCGACCGGCTGAAAGTGGCGCTCGCGACCGACTGGCATTTCGACGATGTCGAAGTGGATTTCCATATCACCCCGCAGGTGCAGCAGATCCTGCGCAAGGGCGAGTGGAAGGTGACGGCGGCGATCCACAAGGATCGCGAGGACGAGCGCCCTCGCCTGATCGCCCTTTATCCGGGGCTGAAGAACGAGGCTTACGGGATCGCCTGTGATATCGGCTCGACGACGATCGCCATGCATCTTTCGTCGCTTCTCTCCGGCCGCACGGTGGCATCCGCAGGCACGTCCAACCCGCAGATCCGCTTCGGCGAAGACCTGATGAGCCGCGTCTCCTATGTGATGATGAACCCGGACGGACGCGGAGCGATGACCGATGCCGTGCGCGAGGCTCTGAACGGCTTGATCGACAAGGTATGCGCCGAGGGCGATATTTCGCGTGAAGACATTCTCGACAGTGTCTTTGTCGGAAATCCGATCATGCACCACCTGTTTCTCGGCATCGATCCGACGGAACTGGGCGGAGCACCGTTCGCGCTGGCGGTTTCAGGGGCCGTGGAGGTCAAGTCTTCGGAAATCGGCCTGCCGATGAACGCCGGCACGCGGACCTATCTCCTGCCCTGTATTGCCGGACATGTGGGTGCCGATGCTGCCGCGGCGACCCTTTCCGAGGGACCGCACAGGCAGGACGAGATGATGCTGCTGGTCGACATCGGTACCAATGCGGAAATCGTGCTCGGCAACCGGGCGCGTGTCGTGGCTGCCTCGTCTCCGACCGGGCCTGCTTTCGAGGGCGCCGAGATTTCGTCTGGCCAGCGCGCGGCACCGGGTGCGATCGAGCGGGTGCGGATCGATGCAGTCACTCTCGAACCACGGTTCCGCGTGATCGGCGTCGAGCCATGGTCTGACGAGCCGGGTTTCGGCGAAGCGGCAGCGCAAATCGGTGTCACCGGCATTTGCGGTTCCGCCATCATCGAAGTTATCGCCGAAATGTATCTTTCGGGGATCATTTCTGAGGATGGCGTCGTCGACGGCGCGATGGCCGCCCGCAGCTCGCGCATTCTCGAAAATGGCCGCACCTTCTCCTATCTGCTACATGATGGGACGCCGAGGATCACCGTGACGCAGAACGACGTGCGGGCGATCCAGCTTGCCAAGGCGGCACTTTATGCCGGCGTAAAACTTTTGATGGACAAGCAGGGCGTCAGCCATCTCGACCGGATCGGACTTGCAGGCGCCTTCGGCACGTTCATCGACCCCAAATACGCGATGGTGCTGGGCCTGATCCCCGACTGCGATCTCGATAAGGTGAAGGCCGTCGGCAATGCGGCGGGAACCGGCGCGCGCATGTGCCTGCTCAATCGCGATTATCGCCGCGAGATCGAGGAAACGGTCAGAAAGATCGAGAAGATCGAGACTGCGCTGGAGCCGAAATTCCAGGAGCATTTCGTGGCGGCGATGGCGCTGCCGAACAAAGTCGATGCGTTTCCCAACCTCGGGATGGTCGTTACCCTGCCGGAACGAAAGATGTTGGCTGATGCAGGTGCCGATGGCGGACGCAGAAGGCGCCGCTCGCGTGATACGTGAGCGGCGCCAGATATTATCTTGAAATGATGCAACTCAGGCCGCGACGGCATCCAGCGAACTGAAGGCATCCTTGATGCTCTCCGCAACCGCCTTGGCCGGAATGGAGAGATTCGGAGCGGTCAGAAGGCGGATATCGAACGTGATGAGATCCGGCATGCCTTCCTTGGGACCAAGGATCTGCATGTCCTCGGTAATGTAGGACAGTGGGAAAGGCGCGATCGCAAGGTCGGAAACAACTGCAGCACGCTGCGCCATCGTGTGGGCGCTGGCATAGGCGATCCGGTAAGGCCGTTTCTGTTTGTCCAGCTGGGCGATCGCATCATTGCGCCAGACGCAGCCTTCTTCCCAAACAGAGATAGGAATCGGATCGCGCAGATAGGCATTGCCGCATTTTGCGCCGGCCCAGACGAGTTTTTCGGTATGGATGATTTCGCCGCCGGTCGGAAACGGGCGGGTGGCGCAGTTGATCAGTGCCAGATCAAGCCGCTGTTCCTCCATACGCTTGCGCAACAGCGTGCTCTGATCGACAGTTACGTCGACCATGATGCCGGGAAAATGCTCGCCGAAATCCTTGAGGATCTTCGGCAGCAGCCTTTCGGATATATCATCCGGCGCGCCGAGGCGCACCACGCCCGACAGTTCCGGCATGACAAAGCGCGACACGGCCTCATTGGACAATGCCAGCATGCGCCGAGCATAAGATAAAAGCACTTCGCCATTCTGGGTGAGCGTCACCGAACGGGCATCACGCAGAAAAAGCGTCGACTTCAACTGCTCTTCCAGCTTTTTGATCTGCATCGAGACTGCCGAGGGCGTTCGCAGTACGACATCGGCAGCCGTCGAAAAATTGCCGGTCTCGGCAATGGCGACGAAAGTGCGCAGGACATCATTATCAAGCAATGGCAGCGGCGTTCTGAACGGTACGGTCATCGGTGCACCCATCAAATTTTCTGAACTTAAGCACCATATCATTTCGTTTGATTGAAAGTCAAACAGGACGGATACTTCAAAACATCGGAAGCAGGCATCGTTACAAAACAGAATTTCATAAGACGTGCGACAGCCATCCGATCGATTGATGGATTGGCCTTTTCCCTCCCAGAAGGAAGCGCCGAAAATCTGAATGGAATCCAAGGAGCAAACGAAATGACCACTATCACTTATCTCGACCAGCGCCGGTTAGGCGCCTCATCAAAGCCTCAGACCTCCCGCCCGCAGCAGATCATGTCCCTGTTCGATCGTGTGGTTGCAGCCTGGAACCGCCGCAAGACGGAACGCATGCTGGAAGGGCTTCCGCAGGAAATCCGAAAGGACATTGGCTGGCCGACCACGATCGGCAAGTGATGTGCATCACGGGGGCGACCCGTTACACAGGCTGGATAGTTCCGGCGATACAGAGATCTGTACCCTAGCATGGTCCGCCAGCCAGACGCTGCGGACCATGTCGCATTCCGGCAATTTGATAAAATGCAGGAAAAGCCAGCAACCTGTCACCAGTGCGACGCCTGGATGTCGCAAAAATGCCATTTCCCTGTCGTCAAAAGCTCTGCTCAAGAATAGCATCCATGCGAGTGTCGCTTTTGAAGCAATGCAAGACCGCATCAAGCGGCGGCAAGGGGAACTACGACAATGGATCTGACCAGCAAGCCACAGGTAAAGAAACGCACGATCGTCTTCTTTCTCGTTCCGCACTTCACCATGCTGCCGTTTTCGGCGGCGATCGAAACGCTGCGGATTGCCAACCGCATGCTTGGTTATTCGGCTTATAGCTGGCGGCTCTGTTCCGCCGATGGCGAAAAGGTATATTCGTCGAGCGGGATAGGTATAGAAGTCAATTCGTCGCTGGCAGACGAAAGACGTCATCTTAGCGGCGAAAACCGGCCAAACATGGTTCTCGTCTGCTCAGGTATTTATGTCGAGGAATTCAACAACAAGTCCGTCAATGCGTGGCTGCGCGAAACCTATAATCGTGGAATCGCCGTCGGCAGCCTGTGCACCGGAGCGCATGTCCTGGCCCAGGCGGGTCTGCTCAACGGCAAACGCTGTGCGATCCACTGGGAAAACCTGCCCGGTTTTTCCGAAGCCTTTCCGCAGGCAGAGGTCTATGCCGATCTCTATGAGGTCGACGGCAATCTCTATACCTGCGCCGGCGGCACGGCATCGCTCGACATGATGCTCAACCTGATCGGCCAGGATTTTGGCGATAACCTCGTCAACAGGGTCTGCGAACAGCAATTGACCGACCGTGTGCGCAACCCGCATGACCGGCAGCGCCTGCCGCTTCGCGCGCGTCTCGGGGTGCAGAATTCCAAGGTTCTTTCGATCATCGAACTGATGGAAAACAATCTTGCGGAGCCTTTGTCGCTCATAGAGATCGCCGATGATGCTGGCCTATCCCGTCGGCAGATCGAACGGCTGTTCCGCCAGGAAATGGGCCGTTCGCCGGCACGCTATTATCTCGAAATCAGACTGGACCGCGCCCGTCACCTGCTGGTTCAGTCCTCCATGCCGGTGGTCGAAGTGGCCGTCGCCTGCGGCTTCGTTTCCGCCTCGCATTTTTCCAAATGCTATCGCGAGGTTTATAACCGCTCGCCGCAGCAGGAGCGCGCCGAGCGCAAGCTGACGCTCAACACGGCGCGCACCGGCGTCGTCGTCTGACCCGGAGATGGCGGGCCGCCTATTGGCCCGTCACGCCTCGTCCTTCAGCGTCTCCTTCTGGGTTATCAGGCGGGCGCTGTGCTGGCCCGAAAGATAGATCCACAACCAGCTCCAGGCGACGGCGAGCCGTGATCGCGTGCCGATCAGGAAGTAGATATGGGCGAGCCCCCATATCCACCAGGCAAGACCGCCCTTCAGCTTAATCCTGCCGAAATCGATGACAGCGGCGCGTTTTCCGATCGTGGCAAGATTGCCCTGGTGGAAATACTTGAAAGGAGCTGGAGCCGGCTTATTCGCCAGCCGTGCGTTGATGACCTTGGCAACATAGGAACCTTGCTGCTTGGCAGCCGGCGCGATACCGGGAACAGGCTTTCCATCGTCCTGTTTGACCGAGGCTGTGTCGCCAATGACGAAGATGTTCGGATCGTGTACCGCGGAAAGATCGGGACCTACAATGGTACGCCCTGCCCGGTCGGCCTCGGCCTGAATCCACTGTGCGGCGGGAGATGCCTGCACGCCAGCCGCCCAGATGACCGTTCGGCAAGGCACGAAGGTTTCGCCGACCGTGATGCCCTCCTCGGTAATCTCAGTTACAGGCTTCCCGGTTCTGACTTCGACGCCAAGCTTTTCCAGCGCTGA
Source organism: Aliirhizobium wenxiniae (assembly GCF_014201355.1). Lineage (GTDB taxonomy): Bacteria > Pseudomonadota > Alphaproteobacteria > Rhizobiales > Rhizobiaceae > Neorhizobium > Neorhizobium wenxiniae. Next base: position 144,027 of record NZ_JACHEG010000001.1, on the reverse strand, counting down.
TTTTGCATAGGCCGACAGATCCTCGGAAAAGGCGGCAAGAACCCGCGGGCCGGCCTCTATCAGCATCACCTTCGTGGCCGTCGTATCGATATTGCGAAACTCCGGAGGCAGAACTTTCTGAGCAAGTTCGGCAATCGTGCCGGCCATCTCGACGCCCGTCGGGCCGGCGCCGATGATGGCGAAGTTCAATAGCGCATCGCGGTCGGCCGTCTTCTCCGAAAGTTCAGCCCGTTCGAAGGCAAGCAGGATACGGCGACGCAGCGTCGTTGCATCTTCCAGCGTCTTCAAGCCGGGCGCGAGCTTTTCCCATTCGTCGCGACCGAAATAGGCATGGCGTGCGCCCGTTGCCAGAACGAGCGTGTCATAAGGGATAGCGCGGCCGGATTGGAGGCGAACGAGCTTGGCCTCCGTATCGACGCCGACAACCTCATCCAGAATGGTGGTCACATCCTTCCGATCGCGGTAAAGCCTGCGAATCGGCCAGGCGATTTCCGAGGTTGCGAGCAATGTCGTCGCGACCTGGTAGAGAAGCGGTTGGAACAGATGGTGATTGCGCCGGTCGATCAGGGTTATATCGGCCGAGCTGCCTTTAAGCCCATGAACGGTCTGGATTCCTCCAAAACCACCACCGACGACGACAATCCTATGCTTGGTCACTGTAAGCGCCCTTTCTTCTGGCAGCTTCAACGAACGCAGGCCCCGACCACGACAGGCGGAGCCGCGCTAACAGTGACTTAGGTTGACAATCCTCAAGAACAAATGCGCTGAGCGCATATCACCGATCCAATTCAAAGTGATCCGATAGGATGCAGACCTCAGACCGCCTGGCCGCAGGCGCGGCGGAAGCGGCGGACAGTTTCCGCCATGCCGAATTCCAAGGCATCGGCCGTCAAGCCGTGGCCGATCGAGACTTCCGCCAGTTTCGGGATACGTTTGACCAGCGCCGGAAGGTTGGCAACCGTCAGATCGTGGCCGGCATTGACGCCGAGACCAAGAGCGATTGCGGCATCCGCGGTCTTACCCAGATCGACAAGAATGTCCGCGCCCTTCTGCGGATCGTCGAAGCAGCCGCCATATGGACCGGTATAAAGCTCGATACGATCGGCCCCCGTGGCCTTTGCCAGTTCGACGGCCTCGGTATCGCCATCACCATCGGCAAACAGCGAGACCCGTATGCCGCCCTTTTTCAGCCGCGCGACAATCGGCTTCAGCATCTCGCCATCACGGCGAAAATCAAACCCGTGATCGGACGTTGCCTGAGACGGATCATCAGGCACAAGCGTAACCTGCTCAGGTTCGATGTTTTCACAGAGGGCGAGAAAATCCTCGCTCGGATATCCCTCGATATTGAATTCCGCATGAGGGAACCCATCATCGATCAACGCCCGGATCGTCGGAAGGTCCGAGAAGCGGATATGCCGCTGATCAGGCCGGGGATGAACTGTCAGGCCGGAAGCGCCCGCCTGAAGTGCGATTCGCCCCAGATTTTCGACGCTCGGCCACGGAAGATCACGACGATTGCGCAGCATGGCAACGGCATTCAGGTTCACGGAAAGCAATGTAGTCATGGCGGGTATCCGTTGATGGGAGGACAATTCTTCTTAGATGACCGGCCGCGCAAAAACCACCAACCGAAGACCATGATTGTCATCAAGAATTTTCATCGAAGAGATTTTGGTGCACGGCAGGGTTGGATTTGATCGGATTTTATATTAGCCTTATCTAACAGAATTCACCCACCACCCACCGGACCGAGGCGGCGGACCGGGACTGGCGCGGCGAATTCTGTCACTTCTTTCTTTCCGCAAACAAAACAGACCGTATCAGAACAGCCGGGTAATCCTTCGTTATCGGGCAGGAGATTTGCGCTCATAAGCCGAAAATATCCTCCTATCCGCAGATTGAAGTACCCTGTCTTGTAGAATGTCTATTTTTGCAGTTGCGGCCTGCCCAGGAACCGTGTATCTCGCCTTCACCTTGGCACGGAGTGTAGCGCAGTCTGGTAGCGCATCTGGTTTGGGACCAGAGGGTCGGGAGTTCGAATCTCTCCACTCCGACCATTTATTTCCCAAAAAATCATCTGTTCTGAAGCGCTTACGCGCTTATCTCAACGCGTTTTGTTGCGAAACAGCAGCAACTTGTTGTGTTGACTGTCTTTAAGCTATGGTCGGGATGGTTTTTTAAAGTGGTTTCCGCGAACTCAGCAATCAGCCGCCATTGTGCAAAGGCTTGCCGATTACCTTGTCGCCGACCTTGATGCCAAGGGCTCTGGTGCGGCCGGCATTGAGTTCCAGCACGTATTTCACCGGGCCACGCGAATCGATTATATCGCGAGAGAAAGGCACCGCGTTTTCACGGATATGGGCGATCGACCCGTCAGTCCGGATGAAGACCATATCGAGCGCCAGAACCGTATTCTCCATCCACATGGACACCTGACGTTCCGCTCCGAAATCGAAGAGCATACCGTGATTGGTGTCCATCTGCTTGCGGAACATCAGGCCGTGTTCGCGTTGCGCGTCGTTGAGCGCAAGTTCGATCGTGAAAGGATAAGTCTTGCCGCCGGCGGTGCGAATGGACAGCTCGGATCGTGGAAAAACGATATCCTGTTGCGCCTGCGCCGTCTGCGATGACGCGCCGGCGGCAACAAAAACGAAGAAAAGCGCCATCAAGGCGCCTTTCATGATATTCTTGGTTTCTGACCGAACTGTTGCAAACATCAATGTGACCGGTTTGTGGGCACGACATTATCAGGATGGATTTCGGCTGCCATCAACCCCTTGTCGCCAGGCCCGAAGCGCACCAGAACGACCTGCCCCGGCCTCAATTCTGTCAGGCCGAAGCGGCGCAATGTTTCCATGTGAACAAATATATCCTCGGTGCCCTCGCCGCGGGTCAGGAAGCCGAACCCTTTGGTGCGGTTGAACCACTTGACCAGTGCACGCTCCAGACCGCTCGTCGCCGTCACCTGCACATGAGTGCGCACCGGCGGCATCTGTGATGGATGAACTGCCGTCGACTGGTCCATGGAAAGGATGCGGAAGGCCTGATAACCGCGATCGCGTCGCTGGATCATCGCCACGATGCGTGTGCCTTCGAGAATGGTCTGATATCCGTCGCGGCGCAGGCAGGTCACGTGCAGCAACACGTCCTGCATGCCGTTGTCCGGCACGATGAAGCCGAAGCCCTTGGCCACGTCGAACCATTTCACGACGCCGGTAATCTCGATCAGATCAACCGGTTCACCCGCAAATTCTTCGAAACTGGCAATGCCCTTCGATGACATTCTGTCTGCCATACCTGTCGGCCCCTCGGTTACGCGCCACACATGACGGTTAACTGATTCTTAGAGGATAGATTAACATTGCGCCAACCGTCCAGCGCAAGTCTCGTGTTCTTCTTATTCACGTCCTTTCTATTCGCGGTGGCTTGCTCCAGGCTGGCGGCTGTTCCATATCGAAGGTGGCGAAAACGCTTAAATCGAGGGATCCAAATGCGATATCTCCACACTATGGTCCGGGTCAAAGACCTGGATGCCTCCCTTCATTTTTATACAACTTTGCTCGGCCTGAAAGAAGTCCGCCGAATCGAAAACGAAAAGGGCCGGTTCACCCTCGTTTTCCTCGCGGCAGGCGACGATATCGATCAGGCGACAGCCAATCAGGCACCCTGCCTGGAACTCACCTATAACTGGGACACCGAGGACTATACGGGCGGCCGAAATTTCGGCCATCTCGCCTACGAAGTCGACAATATCTATGAATATTGCGAGCATCTGCAGAAGAACGGCGTGACCATCAACCGGCCACCGCGCGAAGGTCGCATGGCCTTTGTGCGTTCTCCGGATGGCATCTCATTCGAAATCCTCCAGAAAGGCGGCAATCTTCCGGTTGCTGAGCCATGGGCTTCGATGCCGAATATCGGCAGCTGGTAATGACTTTTGACGGCGGCGCATTCGTGTCGCCGTCAACCACTCAGGGTCCACGCAAGCTTAAAGGTGATGATTGAAGATACGCGATTCGCGGCTTCAATCTTTCTCACCAGCCGGAAGGCCAGAGCGTTGACGACCATATTTCCCGCCCATTTTTCCCGTTCCGCCACAGGCACCGTCATCAGGCAGATTGCGCTGACCGGAATTCTGATCACCCTGCTCGGCAGTTGCGCCACGACAAAAAAAGTGGCCGAGGCAGATGATGCGAGCCAGGCGGATACCGCAGCGGCGGCGGTCGACATGCTCGCAAGGGGCGGAACCGCGACAACAGGCTCCCAAAGCGCTTATGTCGATCCGATGGTGACAACCGCACATGGCCGCAAGATCCCTCAGAAGGGAACGCAGGTTATGGGCATGCGGGCAATTGCCGGCGGCACGCCCACCCACAACGCGCTGACACAGACCTATTCGCCCCTCCAGGCATCGATCGCAGGCGCGGTAACCGAACCGACCGGCGTGCGTGCCGGCAATACAAGCATCTTTTCCGGGCACGCCCAGGCGGCTGGCCCGGAAATGGCGGCGACAACGACGACCGGCTCGACTGCGCTCGATTCCCCCTATCCTGCAGCAAGAGCCATGCCGGCTGGCGGCGTGAACGCAATGACGCGCAGCGTATTCAGCACCGGTACGCCCGTCGCTTGTGGCAACGACGCCAATGGAAACATGATAAGCTGCTGATTTCACGAGCGCTTCTCTTGTTTCACACAAGTTTCTACCGCTTGTCATTTTTTTGCAAAAAAGATCGTTTTGCAGCTTGCGGGAAATAAATCCCCTCTCTATAAGGCACCACAGCACGCGCCCTTCGTCTATCGGTTAGGACGTCAGATTTTCATTCTGAAAAGAGGGGTTCGACTCCCCTAGGGCGTGCCACTCCCCCTCCGCCAAGTCATTGTTAGAATTACCCAATTACCATCTGATGGCAGTTTGGAATTTTTCTTAATTTGACCTTTGAAAAGTGCATTTTTGCGCTTGCGGTCTTCAATCGACGCCCCTATAAGGGCGCCACAGCACGCGCCCTTCGTCTATCGGTTAGGACGTCAGATTTTCATTCTGAAAAGAGGGGTTCGACTCCCCTAGGGCGTGCCACTCCCCCCTCCGCCAAGTCATTGTTCAAGCGAGCCTATTCGGCTTTGTGGATATTTTTGTTTTTCTGCACAAGATGGCGAAGACACGCATTTTTCGCTTGCGATATTCGCTCTTCCCCCCTATGAGAGCGCTCACCGCACGCGCCCTTCGTCTATCGGTTAGGACGTCAGATTTTCATTCTGAAAAGAGGGGTTCGACTCCCCTAGGGCGTGCCACTTTCTTACCCCAAAAATCGGAAAATCATTTTGCCAGCACTGCATCCAGCAGGCGCAACTGTATCCGTCGACTGCCCTGCCAATAGTCCGCGCTAAGGCTTCCAGCGGCATGGATCTGCAGGCCGCGGGATTTCATCAGGAGGTCGCCCAGAGGTGTCTCTGCGGCACGGAAAGCGATCCCATCCAGGCGTGAGCCGTCCATTGCTTCCAGCGTGATCTTGATATGAGCGGTGCCCACCGGACGGACATCCCTCAGGCGATGGGAGGGAATGGCGAAGATCGGCTGCGGATGACCCGACCCATAGGGCCCGGCTTTTTCCAGCTGGTCGAAAAGGTCGAGGGTCGCACCTGATGCCGACAGAGCGCCGTCGATCTTCAATGAGTGGCTCGAGACAAGAGACGGCACGCGCGAGGCGGCGCTCTCCTCAAAAAATGCCCTCAGCGCTCCCAACTTGCTGCGCTCAACAGTGAGGCCAGCTGCCATGGCATGACCGCCACCTTTCACCAGCAGGCCGTCTTCCACGGCCGCGCGCACCATATGGCCCATGTCGAAACCATTGATAGAGCGGCCGGAGCCGGTGCCTTTCCCTTGCGAATCGAAGGCGATCGCGAAAGCCGGGCGCTTGAATTTCTCCTTCAGCCTAGCTGCAAGCAAACCGACGATGCCGGGATGCCAGCCTTCATGTGCAGTGACCAGAACATTGGCGCCCTCGCCGTCTCCATATTCGGCCAGCACTTCGGCTTCCGCTTCGGCGAGCATCGCCGCTTCCATCGCTTGGCGATCCCGGTTGAGTTCGTCGAGGCGGGCTGCGATTTCCTCTGCCTGCACGCTGTCTTCCAAGGTCAGGAGGCGGCTGCCGAGCGCTGCATCGCTGATGCGTCCGCCGGCATTGATGCGCGGACCTATGAGAAAACCGAAATGATAAGGCGTAACCGGTCCCGATAGGCCGGCCTTCCTGAAAAGTGCCGCGAGGCCGAGATTTGTCATATGGCGGGCCGCAATCAGCCCCTTGACCACGTAAGCTCGGTTCAACCCCTTGAGCGGCACAACATCACACACTGTCGCGAGCGCCACGAGATCGATCCATGCAAGAAGATCGAGATTTGCCGCTCGTCGGTCTCCGGCTTCACGCAGAAGACGCGCGGTGGCTACAAGAACCAGAAACACTACGCCGGCGGCACATAGATGTCCCTGCCCCGACAAATCGTCTTCGCGATTGGGATTGACGAGCGCGACCGCTTTCGGCAGTTCGGTTCCTACCTGGTGATGATCGATCACCACGACGTCACATCCCTTCGCCGCGGCGGCGGCAAGCGATTCGTGGCTGGTCGAACCACAGTCGACGGTGACAATCAGGCTCGCACCGCGTGCGATCAACTGTTCCATGGCGGCAGCATTCGGGCCGTAGCCTTCGAATATGCGGTCAGGAATATAGATTTCGGCATCGATGTCGAAATGTTTCAGGAAGCGATAAAGCAGCGCCGAAGACGAGGCTCCGTCGACGTCATAGTCGCCGAAGATGGCGACACGTTCGCGCCGCCGGATCGCTTCGAGAATTCGCGCCGAAGCCTTGTCGCAATCCGTCAGCGTCAATGGATCGGGCATTAGCGAGCGGATGGTCGGATCCAGAAATGCCGGAGCGTCATCCAAAGCCACGCCACGGCCGGCAAGAACACGGGCGATGATCTCGGGAATTCCATGGATTTGGGCGATTGCCAGCGCACGGTTCTGTGCTGCCTGATCGAGCCTGGACATCCAGCGCTGCCCGGATGCAGACCGCTCAACACCTAGAAATGCCCTCTGGACGGGATCCGCGGGTTCCTGGGGCGTTAAAGCGGTAAATGTCTTTGTCGTCATCGGCTATCCATAGCCGACGACGTGCAGAAGCGGAAATGCTTTCGCGTCAGAGCCAGTTGTGAATCAACAACCACACTGCAGCGAACATAGACGCCGATGCGACAGCGAGGATAGCGACAACAAATGAGCCCGCCCTTTCAGGTTCGCCATCGTCTTCGCCAACCAGATCCTCGTTGAACGAATAAACAAGCTTCAGATACGGCACACTGCCGTGCCCGCTCTGACGCTTGGGTCGGCCATAAAGGCCGTCACTCATATCAATAGACATCACGCAAACGCCTCCTCCTGCGATGGTGAATGAGGAGAGTGTACGGTGATTTTCTCCCTGCGACCAGTCATCAAACTGTCATTCGGGAATATTTTCACAAAATACTAAAATAGAGCCAAAGCGCATCGCACCCTGTCAGGTTTACACGCTACTCTTTGGCTTGTTGTTCTCGGCCGTTGTTACGCAGCCGGCCCGAGATTTTTCAGGAAGCGCGGGGTCGCTCGATGCGGATCACCTGCGGCTCGCCGACGAGATAGGTCTCCTGCTTGATCCCCTCGACTGCCTTGCGGATCGATGCTTCGGTGGTGGCGTGGGTGACGAGGATGATCGTCTTGGAGGTGTCTGTCTGCGCAGGCTTCGGCCGCTGGACGATCGATTCCAGCGAAATATTGTTCTCCGCCATGCGGGCCGCGACGCTTGCAAAAACGCCGGTGCGGTCGGCAACCGTCAGGCGGATGAAGTACCCGCCTTCATGGCTGCGCATCCGGGCCTTCTGGTAGGGAGCGAGTGCGACTGCCGGAGTGCCCAGAACAGGCACGCGCTGCGCGCCGGGCTGGCTCTTGGCAATGTCGGCAATGTCGCCGAGCACGGCCGAGGCAGTCGCATTGCCGCCGGCGCCGGGGCCGACCATCAGAAGTTCGCCCAGGATATCGGATTCAATCGCCACGGCATTGGTGACGCCGTCGACCTGTGCGATCACGCTGTCATGCGGCACCATGGTCGGGTGAACGCGCTGCTCGATACCGCTTTCGGTGCGCTGGGCAACGCCGAGCAGCTTGATGCGGTAACCGAGATCGGCAGCGGCCAGAATGTCGTCGATCGAGATATTGGTGATGCCTTCGAGATAGATCTCGTCGGCTGCGATCTTTGTGCCGAATGCAAGAGTCGTGAGGATCGCCAGCTTGTGGGCCGTGTCATTACCCTCGATATCGAAGGCGGGATCGGCTTCGGCATAACCGAGACGCTGGGCTTCCTTCAGGCATTCCGCAAAGGACAGACCTTCCTTCTCCATCTTGGTAAGGATGTAGTTGCAGGTGCCGTTCATGATGCCATAGACGCGCGAGACGGTGTTTCCCGTCAGGCTCTCACGCAGCGCCTTGATGACCGGGATGCCACCGGCAACGGCGGCTTCGAAGTTCAGGAGAGCGCCCTTCTCCTCGGCGATCGTCGCAAGCTCGACGCCAGAAGCCGCCAGAAGCGCCTTGTTAGCGGTCACCACGTGCAGGCCGCGCTCCAGTGCAATCCGGACGGAATCGGCCGCGGCACCCGTGGCGCCACCCATCAGCTCGACGAAGACATCGATATCGGCTTCGGCTGCAAGCTTTTCCGGTGTTTCGAACCACGCCATGCCGGACATGTCGAAGCCACGGTCACGGTTGCGGTCGCGGGCGGTAATGGCAGTGATCTCGATCGCTCGTCCGCATGTCACGGCCAGTTCATTGGCACGTGTCTGGATGATCTTGACCAGCGAAGCACCCACGGTTCCAAGACCCGCGATGCCGACTTTGAGGGCGTCTGCCATTTCGCATTCCCGATGTTTGAAAAAGCGGCCACGAACGGGCCGCTTGAGGATTATGACGGTCGATGACCGACTTAGCGATGCGTATTCAACGAAATGACGTTGTGCATCGTCTCGTCGACGGTCGAGAAAAACTTCTTGATATTACGGGCCGCCTGGCGGATCCGGTGCTCGTTCTCGACAAGTGCGAGGCGCACGTAATCGTCGCCCATTTCGCCGAAACCGATGCCCGGAGCGACCGCGACATCAGCCTTTTCGACGAGAAGCTTGGAAAATTCAAGCGAGCCGAGGTGACGGAACTTTTCCGGGATCTTTGCCCAGGCGAACATGGTGGCAGCCGGCGGCGGCACTTCGAAACCGGCCTTGCCGAAGCTGTCGACCATCACGTCGCGGCGACGCTTGTAGACATTGCGGACTTCCGCAATATCGGAACCATCGCCGTTCAGCGCGTGGGTCGCGGCAACCTGGATCGGTGTGAACGCGCCGTAATCCAGATAGGATTTCACTCGCGTCAGCGCTGCGATCAGGCGCTCGTTGCCGACGGCAAAGCCCATGCGCCAGCCCGGCATGGAGAAGGTTTTCGACATCGAGGTGAACTCGACGCAGACATCCATCGCGCCCGGAACCTGAAGAACCGACGGCGGCGGGTTGTTGTCGTCGAAATAGATCTCGGAATAGGCAAGGTCGGACAACACGATGATGTCGTGTTTCTTGGCGAAAGCGATGACATCCTTGTAGAAATCGAGGCTCGCCACATAGGCCGTCGGATTGGACGGATAATTGATGATCAGCGCCAGCGGCTTGGGGATCGAGTGCTTTACCGCACGCTCAAGCGGCGGGAAGAAGCTGTCGTCCGGCTCTACCGACATGGAGCGGATCACACCGCCTGCCATCAGGAAGCCGAAGGCGTGAATCGGATAGGTCGGGTTAGGGCAAAGAATGACATCGCCGGGCGCGGTGATCGCCTGCGCCATGTTGGCAAAGCCTTCCTTCGACCCGAGGGTCGCGACAACCTGGGTATCTGGGTTGAGCTTCACACCGAATCGGCGGGCATAATAGGCGGCCTGCGCACGACGAAGGCCCGGAATGCCCTTGGAGGACGAATAACGGTGGGTGCGCGGGTCCTGAACCACTTCGCACAGCTTGTCGACGATCGCCTTAGGCGTCGGGAGGTCCGGATTGCCCATGCCGAGATCGATAATGTCCGCGCCACCCGCTCGCGCGCTGGCCTTCAAACGGTTGACCTGTTCGAAAACGTAAGGCGGCAGTCTGCGGACTTTATGAAACTCTTCCATCTCTCTTCCCATTGGCGCACGAAGCAGCAATTGAGCGACATCAATGTGTCGCATCCGATTGCTTTGCGGCCAAACAGGACGAAAGGCAAGTGCTAAGACAGGCGACGCGTTACTTAGAGATATCGTTCAGCGCGTCGGTGCCGTGATCGGCCGCCAGTTTCCTGTATTCGGCGACACGCCTTTTATACTCGGCCTCGCTGATCGAGCCGCTGCGACGGGCGCGTGCGAGCGCTGCCATGCGGGGCTCGGACTTGTTGTAATCCTCGTCCTCGATCTGCTCATTGGCGGCAAGAAGTGTGCGATCGAAGGTCGGATAGGTTCCGGTATCCTTCTTGACCAGCGGACCCGGTGCACGTTCGGTCTTCGACTGGGAAATCACGGCCGGCGGTGCGGTGTTGGGTATACCGTCGTCAAGCGCAAAGCTCTGGCTGTTGCAGGAGGCCAGCAGCGGCAATAGAGCCAGAGGTGCCGCGACAGACAAACATCCGATCCCGCGCTTTAGAATTCCCATGGCCTGCCCCATCTCCGTCAATGCCGTCATCGGACCCTGTCCGACCCTGACGCGGGCGGTGATCCGCCGTCGTCGTCCTTTCCGGCACTTGTATTCGGTTTCGGGCGCGATGTACAAATGAAAACAACGGTCATGCACGGGAGGCTGCGATTGGCGCAAAAGTCCGACGATCACGGGCATTCCGGACAGGAATTTCCGGGCTTCGATACGCGTTTCTTCGAAGCCTATGCGATCAAGGACCCTCAGTCCCTGATGATGAATGCTGCGCGGGCATTCGAGAATCTGGGGCGCGCCGCCTCCGAATGGCTCGGTCCGCGTGAACGCGGCGAGACATCGGACGATCTTTTCGCCGGACCGATCGGCGATTTCATCAAGACCATGTCGGCGCTCACAGAATACTGGACTTCCGACCAGAAACGCATGCTCGAGGCGCAGACACTGCTTCTGTCGACCTACTTCGAGATCTGGATGCGCAGCATTCAACAGGCGAGCGGGCGGCAAGAAAACAGCGCCGAAGCAGAGATGGCGGCAAACAAGGACCGGCGCTTTGCCGACGAGGACTGGTATCGCAACCCATTCTTCTCTTTCCTGCGGCAGGTCTACCAGGCAAGCTCCTCCTGGGCCGAAAGGCTGGTGAGCGAGGCAGATGGACTGGACGAGATCACCAAGTACAAGGCCCGATTCTATGTAAGGCAGTTCACCGCCGCGTTTTCACCCAGCAATTTCGCGATGACCAATCCGGAAGTGTGGCGCGCGACGGTGGAAAGCCAGGGCATGAACCTCGTCACCGGCATGCGGATGCTGACCGAAGACGTGATCGCCGGTGGCGGGCATTTGCGACTGCGCCAGACGGATGCCACCCGGTTTTCCGTCGGCAACAACCTCGCGATCACACAGGGAAAGGTGATCGCCCGCAACGAGCTTTGCGAGATCATCCAATATGCGCCTTCGACCGAGACGGTGTTCAGACGGCCGCTGGTGATCGTGCCGCCCTGGATCAACAAGTTCTACATACTCGACCTGACGCCTGAGAAAAGCTTCATCAAGTGGTGCGTCGATCAGGGGCATACGGTGTTCGTCATCTCCTGGGTCAACCCGAACCGTGACCATGCGGCAAAAGACTGGGAATCGTACATTCGCGAAGGCATCGACTTTGCGCTCGATACGGCTGAGAAGGCGACAGGAGAGAAGCAGGTCAACGCGATCGGTTATTGCGTAGGCGGGACGTTGCTTTCCGCAGCGCTTGCCTGGCATGCGCAGAAAAAGGATACGCGGATCGCTTCCGCAACGCTTCTCACCGCTCAGGTGGATTTTGCCGAGGCCGGAGAGTTGAAGGTGTTCGTCGATGAGGAACAGCTTGCCGTCATCGAAGCGCAGATGAAGGCAAGCGGTTATCTGGCGGCGTCGCAGATGGCGGCCGCCTTCAACCTTCTCCGTTCGTCGGAGCTGATCTGGCCCTATGTCGTCAACAACTACCTCAAGGGCAAGGAACCGATGCCCTTCGACCTGCTATACTGGAACTCCGATTCGACGCGGGTCGCGGCCGCCAACCACTCCTACTACCTGCGCAACTGCTATCTCGACAACGCGCTCTCTGCCGGCCAGATGAAGCTCGGCGGCGGCGCGATCGATCTCCGTGACATAACTATCCCGATCTACAATCTCGCCACCCGCGAGGATCACATCGCCCCTGCCCGCTCGGTCTTTCGCGGCAACGGCCTGTTCGGCGGGCCGGTCGAATTCGTTCTCTCCGGCTCCGGGCATATTGCCGGCGTCGTCAACCCGCCGAGCCGGACGAAATATCGTTATTGGGCCAAAGGCGCAGCGGCCGAGACGCTGGACGGTTGGCTGGAAGATGCGACGGAAACCGCCGGCTCCTGGTGGCCGCACTGGCAGGCATGGGTGGAAGCGCAGGAAACCACCCGTGTACCAGCCAGAATCCCTGGCGACCACGCTCTGTCACCACTTGGTGACGCACCCGGCACCTATGTTCTGGCGCGCGCCTGACGGATCTTTCATGCGTTTTCATCCTCCTCTTATTCCCGCCACGCTGGTGCAGCGCTACAAGCGCTTTCTGTTCGACGCCATCCTGGAGGACGGCACGCCGATCACAGGCTCCTGCCCCAATACAGGCTCGATGCGCGGACTGACGACACCCGGATCGCGGATCTGGCTTTCCGAGCACGACAGCCCGACGCGCAAATACCGGCATGTCTTCGAGATGATAGAGGCTGAGGGCGAAGTGGTCGGCGTCAATACCGGCATGCCGAACCGGCTGACGGAGGAAGCGATCCGCGCCGGCCTGATCCCCAGCCTTTCCGGTTACACGACAATCTTGAGAGAGCAGAAATACGGCCGCAACTCGAGGATCGATTTCCTGCTGAAGGGCGACGGCCTGCCGGATGCTTATGTTGAGGTGAAGAACGTCCATTTCAGCAGGCAAGCTGGATTGGCCGAGTTTCCCGATACGGTGACCAAGCGCGGCGCCAAACATCTGGAAGAACTCGGAGACATGACGGATGCGGGTCACCGCGCAGTGATGATTTATCTGATCCAGCGATCGGATTGCCAAAGCTTCTCGATCTGCTCCGATCTTGATCCGTTTTATGCCGCGGCATTCGCCCGGGCACAGAACCGTGGTGTCGAGGCATACGCGCTCAAATGCGCGGTTTCTCCCGAAGGAATAGAACCGCTGGATCTGATCGAAATGAAGCCCCTGCCGGGAGGAATGCGGTCGGAGTTATTGTTCGCCATGGACTAAGGCGGGCGTGCTGCATTATGAACGGGGGAACGATTGAGAGAAATATGATGGTCAATTATATCGAGGCGGTTTCCGCCCCCCCAAAGAATACGGGTGCAATCCGTCTTTACAACACGACCGACGACTTTGCCGGCATGCGCAAGGCGTGTCTTCTGACCGCGCGTTGCCTCGACGAACTCGCTTCGATCATCAAGCCGGGCATCACCACCAGCGCGATCGACCGGTTCGTCTTCGAATTCGGCATGGATCACGGCGCGCTTCCCGCGACGCTGAACTATCGCGGTTACAAATATTCGGTCTGCACATCGATCAATCATGTCGTCTGCCACGGCATGCCGGACGACAAGCCGCTGCGTGAAGGCGATATCGTCAATATCGACGTCACCTATATTCTCGACGGATGGCACGGCGATTCCAGCCGTATGTACCCCGTCGGGCAGATCAAGCGCGCTGCCGAGCGTCTTCTGGAAGTGACGTATGAATGCCTGATGCGCGGCATTGCCGTGGTCAAGCCCGGCGTGCGAACCGGTGCGATCGGCGAAGCGATCCAGACCTACGCGGAAGCGGAGCGCTGCTCCGTCGTGCGCGATTTCTGCGGCCATGGCGTCGGGCAACTGTTCCACGATTCGCCGAACATCCTGCATTACGGCCGATCCGACGAAGGGCCGGAACTGAAGGAAGGCATGATCTTCACGATCGAGCCGATGATCAATCTCGGCAAACCGCATGTGAAGGTTCTTGCCGACGGCTGGACGGCGGTCACCCGCGACCGGTCGCTTTCGGCACAATATGAACATACGGTCGGCGTTACTGCCACGGGCTGCGAGATCTTCACTCTTTCGCCCGGTGGTTTCGACCGCCCCGGCCTTCCGCCGCTCGAAGGCTGATCCATGAACAAGCGCCCCGCCTCCTCGCAAGATTCGCATGAACCGACCGAGGAGACGGGCCGCGACGACCTGTTCGCCGACGAGCGCGGTTATTTTGCCGAACATGTAGCAAAACGGGCGCCGCTCAAGGCGGATCAGTTGCCCGGAGCCGACGAACATTATCTCGGACACCGCGAGCGGTTGCGCGACAAATACCGCGACCATGGCGATACATCGCTGGCCGACTACGAAATCCTAGAACTCCTGCTGTTTCGTTCGATCCCACGCCGGGATACCAAGCCGCTGGCGAAAGCGCTGCTCGCCCGCTTCGGCTCGCTTGCAGGCGTGTTCGGCGCTCCGGCGAGCCTGCTGCAGGAGGTCAAGGGGATCGGCGAGAGCGTGGCGCTCGACCTGAAACTGGTCGCGACGGTCGGCCAGCGGATTTTGCGAAGCGAGCTTCGGGAAAAGCAGGTTCTCTCGTCGTGGTCATCGGTGATCGATTATTGCCATGCGGTGATGGCCTACGAAGCCCGCGAGCAGTTCCGCATTCTTTTTCTCGACAAGCGCAATGCGCTGATCGCCGATGAAATCCAGGGCAAGGGAACGGTCGATCACACGCCTGTCTATCCGCGCGAGGTGGTGCGGCGGGCATTGGAGCTTTCCGCCACCGCCATCATTCTCGTTCACAATCATCCAAGCGGGGACCCTACCCCGTCACGCGCCGATATCGACATGACGAAAACGATCGTGGATACGGCAAAGCCGCTCGGCATTACCGTCCACGACCACATCATCATCGGCAAGGACGGTCATGCCAGCCTCAAGGGATTGAGGCTGATCTGAGCCCTCGCCCGTTTCATCCGGCGAAATAGGCGTCCTGATCGAGATCTTCCAGCAGACCAGGCTGGTTCGGTTTCCATTTCAGCCGTTCTTTCGTTTTCGCGCTCGATGCCGGGCTGTCCATGCCGGCGAAATGGGCGAACCAGTCGAAATGCGCCGCGGCTTCCTCATGGGACTTGGAGACGACCGGCACATCCAGACGACGGCCGATCAGCTCGGCAATCTGCCTGAACGGAACACCTTCTTCCGCAACCGCATGATAACGCGGCTCGAGCGCTCCCCGCTCCAGCGCCAGACGGTAGACCGTCGCGGCATCGAGCCGATGCACTGCCGGCCAGCGGTTTTCGCCATTGCCGACATAGCCGGAAACGCCTGTCTCGCGCGCCCTGGCAATCAACATCGGCACAAAACCGTGATCACCGGCTCCATGGACCGAAGGCGGCAGGCGGATCAGGGAGGCTTTCACCCCGCGCTCGACAATTGCCGCAACGGCCTCTTCGGTGGCGACACGCGGGATGACGGATGAGCCGACATTCGGCAGATCATCTTCCGTGGCTGGACGACCTAGCTGAAGCAGGCCCGTGCCGGATGTCACCAATAAGGGACGATCGGATCCGGCCAACTCATCACCAAAGGCTGCGATGATCCGTCGATCCGCCTCGCAGTTCTCCTTGAATCTCGAAAAGTCGTGATTGAAACCGGTATGGATCACCGCATCTGCGGCAGCCGCGCCGGCCTGAAGGCTGGCGAGATCATCCAGAGACCCACGGTGAACCTGGGCTCCGGCAGCCTGCAGCGAGGCGCTGCCGGATTCGGAGCGAGACAGGCCGAGGACCTGATGGCCGGCTGAAACAAGCTCGCGTACGACCGCGGTACCGACAAAACCCGTTGCACCCGTAACGAAGACACGCATATGAAAACCTCATGCTCGCATGTTGACGAATGTCGGATATGATCCGGATACGGGCAGTAAAAGCCGTGATCTTATACCGGTATCGGGACTAACAGGCTGACGACAATGGCAGAGGCGATCGACAAAGCACGGGATGACAATCCGCTTGGAAGCTACCTGAAGGATCGCCGGGCAAAGCTAGATCCAGCGGAATTTGGTATCGAGACAAGACGGCGCCGTACGCCCGGTCTTAGGCGCGAAGAAGTTGCCCAGCGCGCCAATGTCAGCGCCACATGGTATACGTGGCTGGAACAGGGACGCGGCGGCTCGCCGTCGAGCGATGTATTGGACCGGCTCGCCAGGGCGCTGGCGCTCACCAGCGCCGAACGCGAACACCTTTTCCTGCTGGCACAACACCGACCGCCGGAAATTCGTCACCAGCCGTTCGAGCCCATATCGGCGCAATTGCAGCGGGTTCTGGATGCGATGACATTCAGCTCGGCGGTGCTGCGCACCGCGCTTTGGGATGTCGTCGGCTGGAACGCGGCGGCAAGCGTTGTCATGACCGACTACGCTCTCCTGCCGCCGGAAGATCGCAACATTCTGAAGCTGATTTTCTGCAACGAGCGGGTTCGCGGACATATGGTCAACTGGGAACGGGATGCTCGCTCGGCGGTTGCGTCTTTCCGTGCCGAAGCGATCAAGGCGGCACCTGCACAAGCTCTGCAGGCGATGGTCGAGGATCTCAGCCAGGCAAGCCCCGAGTTCAGCGCGATCTGGCAGGATTACGACATTCAGAACTATGGTGCCGGAACAAAACATTTCCGCCACGAGATCGCCGGCGACCTGATGATGGAATATTCCTCCTTCACGGTCGATGGCCGGCCAGATCTCGGCCTTGTCGTGTTCACACCGATGACCGAAGCAGATGCCAAGCGCGTCAGGCAGTTGCTCGAGACCGCGCGAAACGGCCGATAACCACCGGCAAACACTCGAAAACCGTCATCACTGCACCGCACAATAATCGTATCTTTAGACAGGCTTGGACCTTGCCCACGCAATTGTCTTTTGTCATTTTCGAAACATTGCCGCATGCAATCAGAATTTTAGAATAGTCGTGTAGATCAGGTCTGGTTGTTTTGGCTGGCGGGACCAGCGAGTTCTAAACGGAGAATTTCATGCACCAGTACGACCTCATCGTGGTTGGCAGCGGCCCGGCGGGACGGCGTGCTGCCATCCAGGCGGCAAAGCTCGACAAAAAAGTGCTTGTCGTCGAGCAGGGTCGACGCGTCGGCGGGGTATCGGTTCATACCGGCACAATCCCGTCAAAAACGCTGCGAGAGACCGCACTTAATCTTTCCGGCTGGCGCGAACGCGGCTTTTACGGCCGCTCCTACAGGGTCAAGCAGGAGATCAGTGCGGAAGACCTGCGCCGGCGCCTGCTGATCACGCTCGACCACGAAGTTGATGTTCTGGAACATCAGTTTGCCCGTAACAGAGTTCAGCATATTCGTGGCAAGGCGAGCTTCGTTTCGAAGGATACGATGCAGATCGTCAAGGATGACGACGACACAGTTCACGTCACGGGCAAAAGCATCCTTCTGGCGGTCGGTACCCGCCCCTATCGCCCGGACTCGATTCCGTTCGACAACAAGACTGTTCTCGACAGCGACGAATTGCTGGAGATCCACAACCTGCCTCGCTCGATCGTTGTGATCGGCGCCGGTGTCATCGGCATCGAATACGCGACGATCTTTTCCGCGCTCGACGCTGCGGTTACCGTCATCGATCCGAAATCGACGCTTCTCGATTTCATCGACAAGGAAATCATCGAAGACTTCACCTATCAACTGCGTGACCGCAACATGAAGCTTCTGCTCGGGCAAAAAGCCGAGAAAGTGGAAAAGCTTCCGGACGGCAAGATTGCCGTAACGGTTGATACCGGCCGCAGGATCGTTGCCGACATGGTGCTTTACGCCGCCGGACGAGTCGGTGCGACGGATACGCTGAACCTTTCCGCCGCGGGACTTGAAGCAGACAGCCGAGGTCGTCTGCGCGTCAACCCGGAAACCTTCGAGACCGCCGTTGCAGGCATCTATGCCGCCGGCGACGTTGTCGGTTTTCCGAGCCTTGCCTCCACGTCGATGGAACAGGGACGGATCGCGGCCCGTGTTGCTGTCGGCGCGATGGCAAAGGAGCCGCAGAAATATTTCCCTTACGGCATCTATGCCGTGCCGGAGATTTCGACCTGCGGCCTGACAGAGGAAGAGATGCGGGAGCGCGGCATTCCCTATGAATGCGGTGTTGCCCGGTTCCGCGAGACTTCGCGCGGCCACATCATGGGGCTCGACAGTGGTCTGCTGAAGCTGATCTTCTCGCTGAAGACGCGGCGCCTGCTTGGCGTGCATATCGTCGGCGAAGGTGCGACCGAACTGGTTCACATCGGTCAGGCAGTGCTCAACCTCAAGGGCACTGTCGAATATTTCGTCGAGAACACTTTCAACTATCCGACGCTCGCAGAAGCCTACAAGATTGCCGGCCTCGATGCCTGGAACAGGATGGGCGAAAAGCGGACGGGAGACACGCCTGCCGAAACCGTTCAACTGACGGATGCCGCTACACCGACAACGGTTGAGGCGAATGTTACCGTCGAAAAGAAGAAGGCATCTTCGAAGTAATCGACATTCGCAACCTACAGAAAAGCCGCTCCTTTCGGGGCGGCTTTTTTTTGCGGCCTGTTTTGACCGGCAGATACAAAAATGGCCCCATAAGGGGCCATTTCCGCAAATTTCGTCGCGATTAACGCGAGTAGAATTCGACGACCAGCGACGGTTCCATGATGACCGGGTACGGTACATCCGAGAGAGCCGGTACGCGAGCGTAGGTGGCAACCATCTTGTTGTGGTCGACTTCGAGGTAATCCGGAACGTCGCGTTCAGCGAGCGAAACGGCTTCGAGAACCGTTACGAGCTGCTTGGACTTCTGGCGAACTTCGATAACGTCGCCGGCCTTGCAACGGTAGGAACCGATGTTGACGCGAACGCCGTTGACCGTAACGTGGCCGTGGTTGACGAACTGACGGGCAGCAAAGACCGTCGGAACGAACTTGGCGCGGTAGACGATGGCGTCCAGACGCGACTCGAGCAGACCGATCAGGTTTTCACCGGTGTCGCCCTTGCGACGGTTGGCTTCTTCGTAGATCGCGCGGAACTGCTTCTCGCGGATGTCGCCGTAGTAGCCCTTCAGCTTCTGCTTTGCGCGGAGCTGAACACCGAAGTCGGAGAGCTTGCCCTTGCGGCGCTGGCCGTGCTGGCCCGGGCCGTATTCGCGGCGGTTAACCGGGGACTTCGGACGGCCCCAGATGTTTTCGCCCATACGGCGGTCAATTTTGTACTTGGACGATTCGCGCTTGCTCATCGCATTTCCTTTCGAACGGTTGCACCGGTTTGTTGCCAAACCGGATGAAGGAAACACGCCCTCCTCTGAACCTCGTTTTGGAAGTTCTGACAGGCTTCTCACGAAAGCGATCGGAGAGTGCCACGGGACATGTCAAATGAAACACCGGGCGTTGCCACCCGGTGCTGGGCCGGTCTTTAGGGGGCTGTCATGGAATTGTCAACTGCGGAAGGACCTTAAGCAGTTTATTCCGCTGCGATCTTGAGATCGCCCTCATCAGGAGCTTCAGCGGCACCCGGAGCCGTTTCAGCCTGCAAGTCCGGGAAGGCGACGATGCGTTTGCCGGCGAAATCGGTGTGCACGACGATCAACCCCTGCTCCTCGAAATAACCGAGAAGGCGGCGGGCGCGGCGGGCGGAATGCGTTCCATAGGCGCGGGCGATGCGGGCGTCAGACGGGCAAGGCTCGGCGCCGAGTGCTGCCTTTGCCATCATCAGGAATACGCCCTGCAGGTCATCGGACACGCCATTCGACAGCGAGAGCACGGTCGCCCAGCTCTCGCTTGCCGCCATGGTGGCATCGACGCCAGAACGGGCGATCGCGGTGCGGCGGCGGAAATCGCTGAGCGAGATCGGCGGGCCGGGCAGACGACGCATGCGGGCGCGCACGAGAAAATCCTGATAGAGCACGCTGTCAGTGCGGTAGGCCGATTGCGGATCATCGAGGATTTCCGACATCACCGCCGTCAGCCGCTCCTCGCGCTCTTCCTCTGTCAGTTCCGGCATGGCCACGCGTGGCTCGTTCGCCGCAGGCTGGCTTGCCGCAGGCGCCGAACGCGAGAGTTCAGCCAGAATATCGGTCGTCGGACGCGGTGTCGGCGTCGGACGGCGCACGGCGGTAATCGGCCGGGCGAATTCTTCCGGATCAGGCGTGAAGATCAGGTCTTCGACATCCTGCGGTGCATCCGGCAGCGGCATCAGCTTGGGACTGGAGGAGCGCGCTGAGGTTTCGACATTGCCGATGACGATCGGCAGCGGACGGCGCGACAGAGCCGGCCCGAGCGCCACGAAATTGCCGCGCTTCAGGTCGCGGAACATTTCGGCCTGGCGGCGATCCATGCCGAGAAGATCGGCCGCGCGCGCCATGTCGATATCAAGGAAGGTGCGGCCCATCAGGAAGTTCGAGGCTTCGGCAGCAACGTTCTTGGCAAGCTTTGCAAGGCGCTGGGTTGCGATGACGCCTGCGAGACCACGTTTACGGCCGCGGCACATCAGGTTGGTCATCGCGCCGAGCGACATCTTTCTGGCGTCTTCGGAAACATCGCCACCGACGGAGGGGGCGAACATTTGCGCTTCGTCGACAACCACGAGAACCGGATACCAGTAATCGCGATCTGCATCGAACATGCCGTTGAGGAAAGCGGCTGCGGCACGCATCTGCTCTTCGAGATCGAGACCCTCGAGCGTCAGCACGCAGGAAACGCGGTTCTTGCGGATGCGGTTGGCGATGCCGGCAAGCTCGGCTTCGGTACGCTCGCCATCCACGACCACATGACCGTATTTGTCCGACAGAGTGACAAAGTCGCCTTCCGGATCAATGACGACCTGCTGCACCCACGGAGCTGACTGCTCCAGCAGACGGCGCAGAAGATGCGACTTGCCCGAACCGGAATTGCCCTGGACAAGCAGACGCGTCGCCAGAAGCTCCTCGATATCGAGCTTGGCCGGCGTACCACCGGTCACAGTTCCCATATCGATGCCGACTTGCACTATGCTGCCCTCGTATGCCCAAGATTTACGTCTTGTCGGCGGTCTCGCTGCGGTAAGGCAGTGCGCCGACCCCTCCCCTTAACAGAGATCGAGATTCGTTTCTTCGGGAAAGAGAGAAAAATCAACAGGCATTAAGATCAGAGCTTTGCGATCAGGCGGCGGCCCGCTTGAAGCCGAGTGACAGAAGCCCCGCACCGATCATCAGCGACCCGCCGGTGCGATTGACGATACGCTGGACTTTGGGCTTGCGGATCGTGTTGCGCGCCATGGAGGCCAGAAGCCCGTAGAGCGCGGCATTGATGGTTGCCAGAACCAGGAAGGTCACTTCGAAAACAGCCATCTGGAAGAAGAGCGGCCGCGTCAGATCGAGGAACTGCGGCAGGAAGGCAACGAAAAAAACGATGCTTTTCGGGTTAAGCGCCGTCACCGCATAGGTATGGAGGAAAACGCGAAATGGTCGGACGACAGGCCCATCGGCATCTTCGACGACTGCCTCCTGTCCGGACACCGGCGCGCGCCATAGCTTGATGCCCAGATAGATGAGATAGGCGGCACCGACCCATTTCAACACGGTGAACAGCATGGCGGATGTTGCGAGCAGCGCACCGAGGCCAAGCATGGAGGCGGTCATGGCGGTGAAATCGCCGAGCGCCACGCCGGCCACGGTGGCGCTCGCCACCTTGCGGCCATGGCTCAGCGCGTAGGAAATGACAAGAAGGATGGTTGGTCCCGGAATTGCCAGCAGCACGGCGGATGCGGCAACGAATGCAAGCCAGTGTTCGAACGACATGGGCGTTTCCTCGGATGGATAATGAGATCAAGTCACGGAAAGATCAGCGTGACAAGTGGGCGTTTCAGGCGTAGCGGCGCCAGCTGTAGAGAATGTCGGGCTCGTGTTCTTCGTTGTCAGCGCCATCGGTTTCGCGAACGGCCTCGAACCCCTTACTTTCATAAAAACGCCGGGCACCGGCATTCTTCTGAAATGTCCAGAGATTAAGGCGAACATGACTGGCCGTGACTAGACCAAGAAGGCGCGAACCGATGCCCCGCCCCTGCATATGCGGCAGGATATAGAGCTGATCGACCCAGCCTTGGCGAAACGCGATGACGCCGAGCAGCCCATCCTGTCGCGCAGCACCCCAGATGACGCAGTTCGAGAACAGGTATCCCGACCAGAAAACCCGATCCTCTTCCCGCTTGTGAAGGCCCGCAAGCCATGGAAGTTGCGCGTCGAATGCGGTGCGAAACACATTCGACGCGGCCTCCATGTCTGCAAGGGCCAGTTGGCGGAAGGTCAAACCGTCGTTCACAGGTAGTTCCTCCAGTCGACGAACCGGGACTGCAGGACAAAATCGACCTCAGGAACATTCTCGGGCAGGCCGATATCCCGAAGCATGTGATTGTCGAGATCCGACGAACGGTTCGCAGAAAACGGCGAAGAGCGCCTGACGAGGGTCGCGACAAGTGCCCGGATCAGACGCCATGGACCGTGGCGCCGGTGGAGAGCATCCATTTCTGCCGACAGAACGTCGGCAACCATTACGTGCATTTCACGCATAGCTTTTCCGCCCCGTCTCGCGAGTGCGAGCGGGTCCTTTCGTGGTTTGGAAAGACGCGCGCGGAAGTGCAGACGGCAAGTACCGTCAGGCGGATAGACCGGTCACGTCAAATCGAGTTTAGATCGAGAAAATTGCCAAAAGGCGGATTCCAGGCGTTATCAGCCGTGGAAAGCAAGTCCGAGAAGATTGCGCGGGTAATTTACCCGCACGGTTCGGACCAATCCGCCAGAGAGGCGCATATAAGCAGAATATGTATTCATGGATGCTCTCCCTTGTTTGGGTTGCGGATGCTGGAACATTGCACGGTCTTTTCAAACGCGCAAGCACTCACAATCGAAAATTGCATTGAAAGGCGATTTTGTTGCGCGACGGCAACAGTTAACGATCAGGCGGTATCTCAGCCGGTGCGAAGACCAAAACCCTGCATGAGGCGACGGGTGGCAAAATCCGGGTTGCCCGAGGTGAAGACGGCAAAGTCGAGACCTTCGGGATGTTCGACGCCCTCGATGAGCGGCGCCTTGCGGCGCGCCTGTCTTGCAATCGCTTCGGCAGGGTCGAGCCAGTCGACCGGCCAGGGAGCGAGACGGCGGAAGAGATTGGCCATGAAGGGATAATGGGTGCAGGCGAGCACGACGATATCGGTCTTCTCGCCATCCTTCTCGACAAAGCAGGGGGCGATTTCGGCAAGCACCTCGTCATCGGCTATCGCCTCGCCGCGGATATAGCTTTCCGCCATGCGGGCGAGGTTTTCGGATCCGACGAGACGGACATGACACTGGGTGGCGAAGGACTGGATGAGATCGCGCGTATAGGCGCGCTTGACTGTGCCGGGCGTTGCCAGAACGGAGACAAGCCCCGAGCGGGTGCGCTCGGCCGCCGGTTTGATCGCCGGCACCGTGCCGACGAAGGTCATGTCGGGGAATTTCTCGCGAAGAGCGGCACCGGCTAGAGTAAAGGCCGTATTGCAGGCGATGACACAGATTTCCGGCCTGTGTTCCGCAAGCAGCTTTTCGAACAGCGAAAGAATGCGCTCCTGCAATGCACCCTCCTCCCAGCTTCCGTAGGGAAAGGCCGCGTCATCGGCGACGTAGACGAAGCCGCGTTCCGGCATCAACACGCGCGCCTCACGCAGCACCGTCAGCCCACCGATGCCCGAATCGAACACCAGTATCGGCTTCAGTTCATTCGCCGCTGTCATTCCCCTCTGTCTCCCCTGCCTCTGAGGCCTTCTTCTGTCTCGGCACCGTCTTTTTCGGCCACTGCCGCGGGAAGCGATCAAGCGAATTGATCACCCCGCGAAACACGCTGATCTCCTGTTCGGAAAAAGCCCGACGCGACAGGACGGCCCGAAGGTTGTCGATCATTTTTGGCTTTTTTTCTGGCGGATGGAAATAACCGCGGGCATCCAGCGCCTCTTCGATATGCTCGAACATGCCGAGCACCTGTTCCTTCGTCGAAGGGTTCTGTTCGATCGGCTGGAAGCGTGTCTCTTCAAGGTCGTCGATGCCCGACTTCATCCAGTCATAGGACATGAGAAGCACGGCCTGGGCGATATTGAGCGACGCGAAGGCGGGGTTTACCGGAAAGGTGACGATCTCGTCGGCAAGCGCCACTTCTTCATTGTTAAGGCCCCAGCGCTCGCGGCCGAAGAGGATGCCGGTCTTTTCGCCTGCCTTGAATTTTTCCCGCAGGGTGGCTGCAGCAAAGACGGGTGAGCGGACCGGTTTGAAGCCGTAACGCTCCCGCGCTGTCGTCGCATAGACGAAATTGAGATCACTGATCGCCTCTTCCAGCGTGTCATAGACCTTGGTGCCGTCGATGACGTGATCGGCCTTGGAGGCGGCAGAGCGCGCCTTTTCATTCGGCCAGCCATCACGCGGGTTGACGAGGCGGAGTTCGACGAGGCCAAAATTGGCCATGGCGCGGGCGACCATGCCGATATTTTCGCCGAGTTGCGGCTCGACCAGAATGATCGCCGGTCCTTCGGCAATGAGTTCACGTTCGCTATTGGTGCCCGACATATTCGTTTCCGCTTGTTCTTGAAGCCGGGCAATAGACCCGTCGGACAGTAACGGCAAGCCGGTTATTGGCTCTTTTGCTCATCTGCAGCCGG
The DNA here is from genome assembly GCF_014201355.1 of Aliirhizobium wenxiniae. Classification (GTDB taxonomy): domain Bacteria; phylum Pseudomonadota; class Alphaproteobacteria; order Rhizobiales; family Rhizobiaceae; genus Neorhizobium; species Neorhizobium wenxiniae. Next base: position 119,088 of record NZ_JACHEG010000001.1, on the reverse strand, counting down.
TGGATAAAGGCGGTTGAGCAGATTGGTGACCATATCCGCCCCATGTGCGGCGCCGTGCCCCGGTGCCGGCAGATTGCCGCTTGCAGCAGCATGACGCGACGTCTTGATGGAAAAACAGTCCGCCTTCCTGGCTGCGGCCTTTTCCAGCGCCTGCCTTGCATTATCGATCGCGCGGTGCAGTTCCGGGTCGTTGCCGTTTTCAGCATTTGCAAAATCCCGCGCCAGGATCCGGGCCCAATAGGAGGTGGCGAGGAAAATCGCCAATGTCTGGCGGATCGGCCCCGGCCGGGTGACCAGCGACCAAGCGCTGCCCAGCGGACGCGCTGCAACGGTCAGGTCTCGGTAAGTCTCATCGAGGCGGTTCGACAATTCGATCAGCCGGTAGCGGCCTTCCCCCTTGTCCACCGCCTCCAGTAATTGTCCGAGCGCGTCGTACCATCGGGCAAGCGCCAGTTCGACGGTCGAGCGGGTGGAGGATGGAAAGATGACGAAGGCGACAAACATGCCGGCGATTGAGCCGATCACCGTTTCCTCCAGCCGCAGCAACAGGACCTCATATGTAAGCTGGCCGATCAGGCCATAGACGAGGCATAGCACGATGGTGACGAAGAAACTCAGGAGCGCGTAGGAGACCTGCAGGTAATAGAAGGCCAGAAATACACAGACGGCCGCAAGGCCGACAGTTGTAGTCGTGTGACCGGAAAGAAGCGTCGCCAAGGCAAGGCCGATGGCAACGCCGAGCAGCGTACCGACCGATCGCTGAATCGCCCTCAGCGCCGCGTCGCCGCGCGAGCGGGTGTTGTTAAACACGAGAAATGCGGTCAGCACGGCCCAGAACCAGCGGTCGCGGGACAGAAGCAGCCCGAAGACCATGGCGATGCCGGAGGCGATGGTGATCTGGACAGCTGCGCGGACGAGCGGGTTCTTCCACGAAAAGTCAGGTTTAACAGTCGGTCCCGTCTGCGGTATTTCGCCAAAAGCCATCAATTGCTGGAATGCCCGATCGTTGGCCGCCTCACGCAGCGCGAAGGAAGCCCGCTGTAGCCATAACAGCGCGTGAACGCTGCGCCGTGCCGGGTCATCATCGCCCGCAAGATCCGGATCGTCCGCGATCCGCTTTGCCGCAACGGCATCGCCATGAAGAACGGCATGAAGCAGAGCCGCAGGCGGCAAGGCCCCCAGCGACTGTACGATGACGCTTTCGGCGGCGAGGTGAAGATCGAATATGGCGATAGAGACGGCCATGACGGGACTGTTGTCACTGGGCATGGAAGCGTCGGCATTACGCGGGAGAAGGCCTTCCGCCATCAGCACCACGTCCTTCAGCTGTTCTTCCATCTGGCGCAGTTCGAAGCGGTCTTTCTCCGTCAGGGTTCCGCTCGCAGAAAGGCTGGCAAGTCGCATCAGCATATCCGAAACACGATGCTCTATCGCCCGAAGGGTCTTGGCGAGATCGCGACGCCAGTCGTCAACCAGCAGGTATTTGCGGATCAGGTGCCCGAAGGCGACGGCAAAAAGCGGACCCAATGCCGCAAGCGGCAGTTCAGAAAATGTCGGTCGCAAATACGCGCCGATGAAATAGGAAATGAAGGCGAACATGCCGACTGCAAAACCGCGTGGACCGAACACGCGCGCAAGGCTCGCAGCCAATATCACGCACAGGAATGTCAGGTCGGCGACAATCCGGTAAGGCTCCAGTGCTGCCGCAAGCGTGATGCAGAAAAGGCTTGCTGCACAGCCCATCAAGCGCGTTGTCAGCTGGTCGCCAGGCCTCTTGTCCTTTACCGCAACGCCGCCTTCGATCGACAGCACGATCGCCAGCGCATAGGAAATCGACGGCAGCGGCGTTACCGCCACATGAATGGCGATCAGGGTGAGGATCGAGGCGAGGATGGTGAGCGTCACGCGCGCTCCCATCTTCACCCGTGACAAGGCGGGATCATGGGCCAGCAGACGATCAGCAAAGGTCATGACCATCCGCCGCGCCCTAAACATCGATTGTATCATTCCGAAAGCCGGGCATGCCCGGCATCACTCGCCCTTGGCGATCGACTGCATTTCCTCGACGACGCTATCGCTTTCACCATCGGCCACGCGGTGGATGTCGTCGATCACGGGCTTGCCGCCCTCATCGATCACATCGAAATGCACTTCGGAGACCGTGTCCTTCAAATCGGCGTCATCGATGCAGGTCCATTGCTTGAATGTGACCTTAAAATCCGTTTTGCCATTCGCGGCCACGCCCGGCGCCATGACGATATCCTGCAGCGGGCAGCCATCCTGCGAGGCGGTGACGACATCGTAACCGAAAGGATCGCCTGGCTGGTTGTTTTCCGTTTCATAGGCCGGGTGCTTGGCGGCATCGGCATAGGCCGTCTGGAAACGCTTACTGAACAGGCGTGCCAGTGGCTCCGGATCGAAGATGAACTTCCAGTCGCTGTCATTGCTGTTCCAGTTGTCCTCGGTGACCTTCATCACCTCCTTGACCGGATCCACGGGTTCGGCAGCGACCGAAACCGTGGACAGAAACGACAGGGCAAGAGCGAGCGGCAGAGTTCGCATGGCGGTGATCCGTATTCGAAGCGATTTGCGCGGACATTACCCCTCGGCCTTTATTTGGCAATGACCATTCTTGCTGTTTTTCAAAGCCGAACGGCGCCTGCGTTGAAATCTCACAGAAAAGCCGCCAATCCCCGTCTCACGGCTTTGCACACCTGCCCTGCGATGTTATAGCGCAACCCGTTGATCCATTCGGGGCCGCTCCGGCCCACTCACGACAAGAGGAAGTCCATGCAGAAGATCAAGGTAGCCAACCCAGTCGTCGATCTCGACGGCGACGAGATGACCCGCATCATCTGGCAGCTGATCAAGGACAAACTGATCCTTCCCTATCTCGATCTCGACATCGAATATTACGATCTCTCGGTCGAAAACCGCGACGCCACCGACGACCAGGTGACGATCGACGCCGCCAACGCCATCAAGAAGCACGGCGTCGGTATCAAGTGCGCCACCATCACGCCGGACGAAGCCCGCGTTGAAGAATTCAAGCTGAAGAAGATGTGGAAGAGCCCGAACGGCACGATCCGCAACATCCTCGGCGGCGTCATCTTCCGCGAGCCGATCATCATGCAGAACGTTCCGCGCCTGGTTCCGGGCTGGACCAAGCCGATCATCGTCGGCCGTCACGCTTTCGGCGACCAGTACCGCGCAACCGACTTCAAGTTCCCGGGCAAGGGCAAGCTGTCGATCAAGTTCGTCGGCGACGATGGCCAGACCATCGAGCATGACGTATTCGACGCACCGTCTTCCGGCGTTGCCATGGCGATGTACAACCTCGACGACTCGATCCGCGACTTCGCCCGCGCTTCGTTCAACTACGCTCTGCAGCGCGGCGTTCCCTGCTACCTGTCGACCAAGAACACGATCCTCAAGGCCTATGACGGCCGCTTCAAGGACCTGTTCCAGGAAATCTTCGACGCCGAATTCAAGGCTCAGTATGACGAAGCCAAGATCTGGTACGAACACCGCCTGATCGACGACATGGTCGCTTCCGCACTGAAGTGGTCCGGCGGTTACGTCTGGGCGTGCAAGAACTACGACGGCGACGTGCAGTCGGACATCGTTGCGCAGGGCTTCGGTTCGCTCGGCCTGATGACCTCGGTCCTGATGACGCCGGATGGCAAGACGGTTGAAGCCGAAGCCGCTCACGGCACGGTTACCCGTCACTACCGCCAGCACCAGAAGGGCCAGGAAACCTCGACGAACTCGATCGCCTCGATCTTCGCCTGGACCCGTGGTCTCGCACACCGCGCCAAGCTGGACGACAATGCGGAACTGACGAAGTTCGCCGACACCTTGGAGAAGGTCTGCATCGACACGGTCGAAGCCGGCTTCATGACCAAGGACCTGGCGCTGCTCATCGGCCCGGATCAGCCGTGGCTCTCGACCACCGCTTTCCTCGACAAGATCGACGAAAACCTGAAGAAGGCCATGGCGTAAGCCATAATCTTCAGAGTAGATTTGAACGGCGGGGTTTTCCCCGCCGTTTTCTTTTGCGCCGGAGGCTTAGCATGTCTGCCAATCGTCCTGTCGAAATCCGTCCTCTCGCGCCATCCGACCGCGAGGCGTGGCAGCCATTGTTCGAGGCCTATATCCGCTTTTATGAATCGGAGCTGCCGAAGGAGCAGTACGACATCACATGGTCTCGGTTTCACGACCCGGAAGAACCTATGCATGCACTGGGCGCATTCGACGAGGGCAAGCTTGTCGGCATCGTGCATGCACTCTTCCACCGCTCGACCTGGCTGCCGGATACGACATGCTACCTGCAGGACCTCTATGTCGATGACAGCCAGAGAGGCCGCGGCGTCGGCGAGGCGTTGATCGAGAAGGTGGCGCTGCTTGCTCGCGATAAGAATGCCGGTCGTTTGTATTGGCTGACGCAGGAAAAGAACGACGCGGCAAGACGCCTCTATGATCGCGTCGCCGTAGCGCCGGGATTTATCCAGTACCGCAAGCCCCTGTAGCAAGCACGCCGGTCCGATCCATTCATCGCCTAAAAACTTCAAACCTTGATTGTGTCGCCGCGCGCTCCAAAACAAGGAGCGGCAACAGGAGAATGACGGATGGCAGATGAGATCCTATTCTACACCAACCCGATGTCACGCGGCCGCATTGCCCGCTGGATGCTGGAGGAAATCGGCGCCCCCTACCGCACGGAAATCCTGCAATTCGGCACGACGATGAAGGATGACAGCTACAAGGCAGTCAATCCGATGGGCAAGGTCCCGGCAATTATTCACGGCAAAAAGACGGTGACGGAATGTGCGGCGATCTGCGCCTATCTTGCCGATGCCTTTCCCGAAAAGGGCCTGGCGCCCTCACCCGCCGACCGCGCCGACTATTATCGATGGATGTTTTTCGCCGCCGGCCCGCTCGAAGCAGCCGTCAGCAACCGCGCGCTCGGCTTTGAAGTTCCACCCGGCCGCGAGCGGATGATAGGCTACGGCAGTTTTGCCGACGTGATGGACGCGCTGGAATTCGCCCTTCGCAGCAATTCCTACATAGCCGGCGAAAAATTCAGCGCGGCGGATGTCTATGTCGGCTCGCAGATCGGCTGGGGGCTGCAATTCGGCTCGATCGAAAAACGGCCGGCTTTCGAGCAATATTTCGGGCGCATCGCCCTTCGCGACGCCTATCAGCGTGCGGTGGAAAAAGACGACATGGCGGCATCCGCACTTCAAACCACCTGACTGACGAATGCCAAGATTCATCATGAATCCGGAGACATGTTGAAGGCATCTTCCAGTACGGTAATGATATACCGCCCAATCATGGGCTGGGATCTTTCACATGTCACGGTTCACCTCCATCGCCGCCGGTGCGTTTGCAGCGCTTATTCTTTCCGTTGGCGCCTCGCGCGCTGCAGACGATCTCGTCTTTACATTGATCAACAAAACCAGCGGCACGCTCGAGCGGTTCTATACTTCGCCGACCGGCGTGGATAATTGGGAAGATGACGTGTTCGGTGATGACGTGCTGGAGCCGGGCGATAGCATGAAGATTACGATCGCCGACGGTCGTAGGACCTGCAAATACGACATGCGTTTCGAGTTTACCGAAGATTCCAATTTCGAGGACATGGAAGACACTCAGGATCTTTGCGCCATGGGATCCTACACGATCCATCAGTAGGGCTGGAGCCATGTCCACGGAAAGAGCGATTTCGTTCAAGCTACGTTAAGGCAGACTGACGCAATGTCCGCCATCGAAGCGCCAAGGACAATCCGGCGCCCAGGGACGAAACACATGAAGAAGTTTGCTCTTTCTGTCCTCTCCATCGCCATCCTCACCAGCGCGGCCATGGCCCCGGCCGGAACAGCGATGGCGCAATGGCGCGACGGACCGCCACCGCGTTGGGACGACCGTCGCGGACCGCCACCACCGCGCTGGGACCGCGACCGTGATCGCCATCACCGTCATCACGACAATACCGGCAAGGTCATTGCCGGCGGCCTCGCTGCAGGCATCGTCGGCGGCCTGATCGGCGGCGCGCTGGCCAATAGCGGTGGCCCTCGTTATGTGGAGCCGCCACCACCGCCTCCGCCGCGCTGCTGGTTCGAGGATCAGCGTGTTCGCAACGCCTATGATGGCGGCTGGCATATGGAATCGATCCGCGTCTGCCGTTGAGGCATATCGCAAGATTTTTGAAAGCCGCGCATCGCGCGGCTTTTTTCATGAGATGGCGCCTGCTTATCGCGCCTTCTTCTTGCGGGCATAGATCAGGCAATTGTCGATCAAGCTGACGCAGAGGCCATTCAGATCGGTCGTCGTGTTGTTATCGCCCGCAAACTCCACCTGCTTCAGCCTGTTTTCGGCGAATCGGAATTGCGTGCTGCAATTGCCGCCCGAGGAACCGCTTGTCGACGTGTTGACCGCAGGTATCGCGCCGAAAAGCGTGAAGGACGGATTGACGACGTTCCAGTTTCCGCGCGGCATGTCACGACGATAGGCCCAGATCGAACCGCCATCGGCGGTGGTGCTGCTGGCGCTAGGGAAGCCGGCGCACATGCGCACATCATCCTCGTCGAGACCGACCAGCTCCTTGCGCGCAGCCGTTACGGTCGAGTTTTCTGCCACGACCCGCGACGTATCAGGCGGGATCGTGCAGGATGCGAGAATGGCGCTCAAAATCGACAACCGGGCCATAGCCCGAAAATGCAGGGTCTGAAAATCCATATTTCGACATCGCCTTGTTCCTTGCCAGAGCCTCCTGAGGCCTAGCTAGAGGGCATGGAAGACGGATCAAGGCGAAAGATGGAACTATAATCCGAACGTCGAGGATTGGCGTCGCGTACAGGCTGCATAATTATAACTTGAAAAGAATGCGCAGGTGCCAGGAGGAAACCACCTATGCCCAGCGAATTGCCGATAGCGATTCTTGTCTTTGTGCTTCTGAGCGGTGCCTCCTATACCTGCGTGCATTTTTACCCAAGACTGAGGGCATCTCATCGCGACGATGAAACGAATGCCGTGGTCAGGCTTGTTGCTAACATCTTCGTGGTGATGACATCGCTCGTTTTCGGCCTGATGATCAATTCATCGAAGAACACGTTCGAGACACTCGACAGCAATGTCCATGTCTACGCCACACAATTGATTCTCTTCGATCGCTCACTCGAATTTTATGGAGATGAGACCGCCGGAGTGCGCAAATCTCTCGTCACCTATGTCGAACACGCAATCGCAGATCCCAGCCGGGCTGACGATGCGTTGCAACACCGTCGCAACGACGCCGAGCAACGCCTGACACAGGTTGGCAACGATCTGAACGCCCTGCAAGCCACGGAGCCTGCGCAAGCGAGGCTGCTGGAGGATATCAGGCAGCAATATCGCAGCATCGTGGAGAAGCGCTGGATGATCGTGGAGCAACAAGCCGGTGTCATACCTGCGCCTGTCATTGGCATGCTGGTCGCCTGGTTGACGCTGATTTTTGCCAGCTTCGGTTACCGGGCACCGAAAAACGCTGTGGTGCTGATCATGTTCAACGCCTCATCGCTGCTGATCGCCATATCGATCTATCTGGTTCTCGACATGGATTCACCGTTTGCAGGCCTGATCCAGATCTCGGATGCTCCTCTGCATCGCGCATTGGCCGAAATGACAAACTGATTGGCCAGTTCAAGCTACTAGACCAGGCGCCTCATATCCGGTGCGCTCGACATATTCGCGGTAGCCGCCATCATAACGATGCACACCTTCCGCCGAGACTTCCAGCACGCGGTTCGACAGTTCGGAAAGGAAATGGCGATCGTGGCTGACGAAGAGCATCGTGCCTTCGTATTCGGACAGCGCCTTGATCAACATTTCCTTGGTATCGAGGTCGAGGTGGTTGGTCGGCTCGTCGAGGACGAGGAAATTCGGCGGATCGAACAGCATGGCCGCCATCACGAGGCGGGCCTTCTCACCACCCGAAAGCACGCGGCACCTCTTCTCGACATCATTGCCGGAAAAACCGAAACAGCCGGCGAGCGTCCTGAGAGCGCCCTGCCCGGCACGCGGGAATTCCGATTCGAGCCATTCGAACACGGTCTGCTCGCCATCGAGCAGGTCCATGGCGTGCTGGGCAAAATAGCCCATCTTGACGCTGGCACCGATCGCGACCGATCCCTGATCCGGTTCGGCCGAACCGGCAATCAGCTTCAGAAGCGTCGATTTTCCGGCGCCGTTGACACCCATGATGCACCAGCGTTCCTTGCGACGGATGGAGAAATCCAGCCCATCATAGATCGTCCTGCTGCCATAGGCCTTGTGGACACCCTTGAGGTTGGCCACGTCTTCACCCGAACGCGGCGGAGCCTGGAATTCGAAAGCAACCGACTGGCGGCGCTTCGGCGGCTCGACACGTTCGATCTTGTCGAGCTTCTTCACCCGGCTCTGAACCTGGGCAGCATGGGAGGCGCGCGCCTTGAAGCGCTCGATGAACTTGATTTCCTTGGCAAGCATTGCCTGCTGACGCTCGAACTGCGCCTGCTGCTGCTTTTCGTTCTGCGCCCGCTGCTGCTCGTAAAATCCGTAATCACCTGCATAGGTATTGAGCGACCCGGCATCGATCTCGATGATCTTGTTGACGATCCGGTTCATGAACTCGCGGTCGTGCGAGGTCATCAGCAACGCGCCGTCATAACCTTTCAGGAACTGCTCCAGCCAGATCAGGCTTTCGAGATCAAGATGGTTGGAGGGTTCGTCGAGCAGCATCACATCGGGGCGCATCAGAAGAATGCGGGCGAGCGCGACGCGCATCTTCCAGCCGCCCGAAAGCTTGCCAACGTCACCGTCCATCATTTCCTGGCTGAAGGAGAGACCGGCGAGCACTTCGCGGGCCCGGCTTTCCAGACCATAACCGTCGAGCTCCTCGTAACGAGCCTGAACCTCACCGTAACGCTCGATGATGGCATCCATCTCGTCCATCCGGTCGGGATCGACCATGGCGGCTTCGAGTTCGCGCAATTCGGCCGCAACAGTGCTGACCGGGCCTGCGCCATCCATCACTTCTGTGACGGCGCTGACGCCGGACATTTCGCCGACATCCTGATTGAAATAGCCGATGGTGACGTGCTTTTCGACCGAGACCTGCCCCTCGTCGGGGATCTCACCGCCGGTGATCATCCGAAAGAGTGTCGTCTTGCCGGCGCCATTCGGGCCAACGAGACCAATTTTTTCACCGCGATTAAGCGCAGCCGAAGCCTCGATGTAGAGAATGCGATGGCTGTTCGACTTGCTGATATTTTCGATACGGATCATGGCTCGGCAGACGTCAGTTGATGGGTTGCAGACAATAAAAAAGCCGGATCGTTGCCGACCCGGCTTTTCTAATCATTTTTTACGAAGATTATTCGGCGCTGTCTTCAGCGGCCTTCTTCTTCGGAGCAGCCTTCTTCTTCGGAGCGGCTTCTTCGCCTTCAGAACCCTCGGCCGCAGCTTCGGCCTTGGCCTTCTTCGGCGCAGCCTTCTTCTTGGCCGGCTTGTCGTCGCCTTCGGCTTCGTCGTCAGCCATCAGCTCTTCCTTGGTGACGGTCTTGTCGGTGACCTTCACTTCGGTAAGCAGCTTGTCGATGACCTTCTCTTCGAAGATCGGGGCGCGCAGCGAGTTGGAAGCGCCAGGCGTGTTGCGGAAGAAATCGAGGATTTCCTTCTGCTGACCCGGGAACTGCTGCAGCTGTGCGTAAAGCGCGCGCTGCAGTTCTTCCTCGGTTACTTCAACGCCAGCCTTCTCACCGATTTCGGAGAGAACGAGGCCGAGACGAACGCGACGTTCGGCAAGCTTGCGATATTCGGCGCGAGCTTCTTCTTCGGTCGTGTCTTCGTCTTCGAAGGTCTTGCCCGACTGAGCGAGATCCGTGTTGATCTGGCGCCAGATGTTGTCGAACTCGGCGTCGACCAGACCCTGCGGCGTGTCGAACTGGTACATTTCATCGAGCTGATCGAGGATCTGGCGCTTGACCTTCTGACGCGTCAGGTTGCCGTACTGGCTTTCGATCTGGCCGCGAACGATTTCCTTCAGGCGATCGACCGATTCGATGCCGAGCTTGGAAGCCAGTTCATCGTTGATTTCGACTTCGCCCGGAGCCGCAACATCCTTGACGGTGATGTCGAAGGTAGCTTCCTTGCCTGCAAGGTTTGCAGCCGGATACTGTTCCGGGAAGGTGACCGTGATGACCTTTTCGTCGCCGGCCTTTACGCCGACCAGCTGGTCTTCAAAGCCCGGGATGAACTGGCCGGAACCGAGAACCAGTTCGGCATCTTCGGCAGCGCCGCCATCGAAGGCTACGCCGTCGACCTTGCCGAGGTAGTTCATGGTGACGCGGTCGCCGTTGGCGGCCTTGCCCTTCTTGGTTTCGTAAGTACGAGCGCTTTCAGCAATCTTGACGATCTGCTCGTTGACTTCTTCCTCAGCGATTTCGACGACTTCACGAGTAACCGTGATCTTGTCGGTCGACTTCAGCTCGATCGGGGGAATGACTTCGTAGGTGAGCGTGAACTCGAGATCAGCCTGAGCCGAAAGGATCTTCTCAGCTTCTGCCTGATCTTCGGTCATTGCGATCGACGGCTGGGTAGCCGACTTTTCGCCGCGCTCGGAGAGAATCTTGCCCGGACGGTCGCGGATGATCTCGTTAACGAGATCGGCCATGATCGACTTGCCGTAGGTCTTCTTGAGGTGCGCGAGCGGCACCTTGCCCGGACGGAAGCCGTTGATGCGGACCTTATCCTTCGCGTCGGCGAGGCGCACGTTCAGCTGTGCTTCCATCTCCTGCTTCGGGATGACAACTTTGATTTCGCGCTTCAGCCCTTCAGCGAGCGTTTCGGTAACCTGCATTTTCAAACCTTCATATCGTGGCGGAGATGTCCGACTACCCGGCATTTCCAGCCGTTCAACAGTCAGCACATCGCCGGAACTTCAAAGAGACCAGCCGCGGCATTAAAGGCGCCGGTCGTTCGCCTATTCTTTGGCTCAAGACCGCACCTCAGCGGTGCTTGGTGCGGGTAGAGAGACTTGAACTCCCACGCCTTGCGGCACCAGAACCTAAATCTGGCGTGTCTACCAATTTCACCATACCCGCGCCCCAAACCGCGTCGAAATACCTCGTCGCCGGAGGCCTTCCAGAGCGCGCGTCTCTATATCATCCGTTTTCTTGCACGCAAAGGAAAAATGACAGTCACCAAAGAAGACTTGCCCACAGCCATCACAGGAGTGGATCAACGTCTTACAGAGATTAAAGCCTGCGATGAGAAAGCCGCCTCGCCCACATTGACAGCCATGCAGTTGGAGCATGCCATCCATTCGACGTTTGCAGTGCACAAATTCCCTGGCATTCTGTAGGTTCCAGTCAACGAAGCGATTGCGGGACGGAACAAACGTTACCGACCTGCAGACAAGCTTCATAAGCGGACCTTCCGCAAGAAATTCGGTGCGCGCTCTCCTCCTCCCATGCGTTGCACCGTATAGACTGGCGATACTCCTCCTCCCAATCGCTGGTCACCCATATGACGCCCACCGGACCTCCTCCCCCGGTGGGCGTCGTTCGTTTCAGCCCTTCATTTCCGTTCCCGAGTGCAACAGTGGCATAGACTGCAACATGGAATGCACCAGACGCATAGGTGGCATACGTAACGGGCGCTGTTTTTTGTGCAGAACAACATTTAAAACGATTAGCAGATGAAGAGGGCGGATATGACGCCCACAGGGCAAAGGATCCCCACAATGAGCATCGCAAAGAAATTCAGCGACTGGCGTAAGTACCGCGAAACCGTTTCCGAGCTCGGCCGCATGACCGATCGCGAACTGGGCGACCTCGGCATTGGCCGCGCAGACATCCGCCGTGTAGCTCGGACTGCAGTTGGCTTCTAAAAAACCTCGACTCTCCAGTCGGTCGAAAGCGCCTCCTTCGGGAGGCGTTTTTCGTTTGTGCAGTTCATTATTGCCTGGAAGCTTTTTCGCCTGCTGTTGAAACGGCGAAATCGCTCTGTCTTTTGCCAGAATTGCCATAGCGCAAATCCTCAGCTCATTTTTCGCCCATCGCCCAGAAAAGCGACAATTCACCGCACAAATGCATGGCAGTTGCACATAATTTGCACTGCACATTCTTATTATTCGGGCGTATAAGAAGCACATCGCCGGAGCCGATAACGAGCGCCGGGAAAAAGACGACTTGAGGAAACCACCATGAACCCGATCCGCATCGCAAAGAACTGGGTCAGCTACCGCCGCACGATGAACGAACTCGGCAACCTGTCGAACCAGGCCCTCTCCGACATCGGCCTGACCCGTTACGATATCCGTAACATCGCGGCTCGTTCCTTCCGTTAATCCCTGACGGGGCGGTATCCCAACCGCCGGATGAACAAGTCTAGCGGCCGAAATGCCCAAGGATGATCAAAGGCACCTTCTCAGGTGCCTTTTTGATTCTGGTTAGCCTTAGGCGCCAAATTGACTTCGAATGAAGTGCTTTTTGATTCCTGTCGGCAGCTTGTCGTGATAATGACGCCGCCCATGACAGAGACATCCTATTCCCCTATTCACGTGATCGGCGGCGGCCTTGCTGGCTCCGAAGCAGCCTGGCAGATTGCACAGGCCGGCATTCCGGTCATCCTGCACGAGATGCGCGGCGTTCGCGGCACCGATGCCCATAAAACAGACGGCCTTGCCGAACTGGTGTGCTCCAATTCGTTCCGCTCCGATGATGCGACAGCCAACGCCGTCGGCGTGATCCATGCAGAGATGCGACTTGCGAACTCGCTGATCATCGCCTCGGCCGACAAACATCAGGTTCCGGCAGGTGGCGCACTTGCCGTCGACCGCGACGGATTTTCGGATGCGGTGACTGCCGCAATTTCCAGCCATCCGCTGATTACCGTTGTCCGAGAAGAAATCCAGGGACTGCCGCCGAAGGAATGGGACCTAGCCGTGGTTGCCACCGGCCCCCTCACCTCGCCTTCGCTTGCCGCATCCATCCAGGCGGAGACGGGTGAAGACCAGCTCGCCTTTTTCGACGCCATCGCACCGATCATCCATCGCGATTCGATAGATATGGATACATGCTGGTACCAGTCGCGCTACGACAAGGTGGGCCCAGGGGGAACAGGCAAGGACTACATCAACTGCCCGCTCGACAAGGATCAGTATGACGCCTTTGTCGACGCACTGATCGCCGGCGATACGGTCGGGTTCAAGGAATGGGAAGGCACCCCCTATTTCGATGGATGCCTGCCGATCGAAGTGATGGCGGAACGCGGCCGAGAAACCTTGCGCCACGGACCGATGAAGCCGATGGGCCTGACCAATTCGCATAACCCGACGGTCAAGGCCTATGCGGTCGTGCAGCTGCGCCAGGACAATGCGCTCGGCACGCTCTACAACATGGTCGGCTTCCAGACGAAGCTGAAATATGGCGCGCAGGCAGAGATCTTCCGAATGATACCCGGCCTGCAGAATGCCGAGTTTGCGCGGCTCGGCGGCCTTCACCGCAACACCTATATTCAGTCGCCGATCCTGCTCGACAAATCACTGACGCTGAAAAGCCGGCCCGGCTTGCGCTTTGCCGGCCAGATCACCGGCTGCGAAGGGTACGTGGAAAGCGCCGCGATAGGCCTCCTTGCCGGACGATTTGCGGCTGCTGAGCGGAAGGGGGAACCGCTTGCGCCGCCTCCTGCCACCACAGCCTTTGGTTCGCTTCTCGGCCATATCACCGGCGGCCACCTCATTCATGATGAGGAGCCCGGCAAACGATCCTTCCAGCCGATGAATATCAATTTCGGCCTTTTCCCAGAACTCGAGCCCGGCTCGATCGTCAAGCCGGAAGGCGTCAAACGTTTTCGCGGCAAGGACAAGACCGTTATGAAACGGCAGTTATTGTCGGCGCGGGCGCTGAAAGATTGCGCTAATTGGCTCGGTCTGGCGTAGAGGCATCACCATCGGCGGCGGCCATTTCACGGCCGCCATCCGGCTGGCCGTCGCCGCTGATTTTGCCTGTAACGCTGACATAATTGTCGAGCAGCCAGAGAGAAACTTCGGCTGCTTCACTTTCCTTCACGAATATAAATTCGCCATTCAATGTCGGTGCATCGAGAAATTCCGCAACGAACCCTTTAGCATCTGCCAAGGGAACGATCCTCACGCGTCCGGGCTGGATGAGGTGGCAGGCATAGTGGTTGCGTCGATTACGCATGAAGCCCGTCTTGTCATTATGCAAGCGAACAAAGACATCACCATCCTTTGTGCCATGCAGGCTGCGAATCGCTTCCTCCGGAAAGGCCCGGCCGAATTCGAGGATTGCGGTCCCGAGATCGTAACGCCCCTGTTCATCGTTCCTACGGGCAATTCGCCTTATGTAGAAAACGAGAACGAGAATCAGCGCAACGATCGTGATCCAGATGATAAGGGCACTCAAACCGCGTCTCCTAGGCATAGAAGGTTTGGGGGGCAGGTTTTTGGGTTGCATAGTGCCTAACGTGCGAGGCTTGCGCGAGTGTTATGTCGCATCAGAAGCGGCGAAGCAGCGTCGCTTTCATCATGCTGATCTGGCGACGCCATTGCGGTTGCTGCAAGCCACCGAAAAGTGCCGAAGCGCCCTGTTTTCTGGCCCGTTTCAAGATGTGCTCCGCTAGAGAGACAGGCAAAAAGGCCGGGAAAAGTGGTTTGGCGATCGGCCCTGCATGGCGGGCCTTTTGCAAATGCTCCAACCCCAGGCCGGAAAAAACCTCGATCGCCGCCGAGATACGCGCCTTGTCCTCGCCGGCCAAAAAGGTGTCACGATCAAGGCCTGTTGCGGAAAGGATATCGAGCGGCACATAGATCTGCCGCCTGCGGTTATGGATCGGCAAAAGCATCAGCAAGCCGGCTATCGACTGTGCCACGCCTGCATGTCCGGCAGCATCGGCCGATTGAATCGCGTCTTCAGGTGACAAGACAAGACCAGCCAGCTGGATCAAAGCCGATGCCGTCTCACCCGAATAGCCCTCCAGCGCGGTTTGGTCAGGCATGGCATCGTCATACAGGTCGAAGATACGTGCCTCTGTCATGGCGACCAGTGTTTGCCGTGGCAAACGATAACGTTCTATGGTCTCCAACAGACCAGCAGCGAGTGGATTGCCGCCGGTATCTCCTGCGGCGCCACCTTCCAACAGATCCCGCCACCATTGCAAACGGATCTCGCCGGGAAGCGGCTCGCGCACCACGTCGCGGACGCGGGCAATTTCCGCACTGAATGCATAAAGCGACGCAAGCGCACCCTGCTTGTCTTCAGGAGAAAGAAGACAGGCCAGATAACGGTCGCGATCCGTCTCCCGCAGCATGGAAAGGCAAAGCGCGCCGCTTTCGGAAAGGGTATCGGTCATGTCAGACAGCGATGAGAGCCGCCGCAACAGCGCGGGATTCGGCCAGCATGATGTTGAATGTGCGCACGGCTGCACCGGTGCTCATCGGATCGGAAGAGATGCCTCTGGACTTCAGGGCAGCTTTCACGTCAGCGGGTATCGGCCTGAGATTGGTGCCTGCGCCGATCAGCAGCACTTCGATGCCGGACGCATCGGCCAGTACGCGCTCCAGAGAGGCGATCGTCAGGGGATCGCCCTCCCGCATGTCCCAGCCATGAATGCCCGAGGGCAAGCAGAGAATGGAGCCGCGATGGGACATGTCAGCGAAACGGAAACCGCCATTGCCGTAGGCATCGATCGGCGCGCGGCCCGGAAAATGAGCGTCTCGGATTTCGATGCCTTTCGCCATTGACACGGCTTCCTTCCAGAATGACTTTGCCCGGATCAAGCCTCCATCCGATGGACAGAAACGATCCGGGCAATCAGGTAGCCGACTTTCCAGAAAGCCGGTTATCGTGCCGCTTACTTGGTCGGAGCAGCTTCGGTCTTGACCGGTTCGCCCTTGACCTTGACTTCGGCGATATAGGCGCGCTGGGCGCGGATCTTGACGCCTTCGGCGATTTCGACTTCCAGTTCGTTGTCGTCGATGACCTTGCTTACCTTGCCCGTGATACCGCCACCGAGAACGACCTGGTCGCCACGACGAATGTTATCAAGCGTTTCCTTGCGCTTCTTGGCCTGGGCGCGCTGCGGACGGATGAGAAAGAAATACCACACCACCATCAGGGGTGCGAACAGCATCACCATCTGCAGGATGGAATCGGTGCCCGAGGGGGCTGCTGCGCCACTCGCCTGGGCGAATGCTTCGGTAATGAACATCGAGAACTCCTAATACTACCGGAGACTCCCCGCCCCCGTTCAAGCCGCCGGAATATAGTTGCGATGGCCCGGAATGCAACAGAAAGCGGCAATTTGCGTACCGAATCCACGGCTCAAAGCCTTTCTATGCAATGACGAGCGTGTTACCCGGCCCGAAACAGAGGAAAAGGAAGGGCAGCGTCATGAGCGAGGACATCAACGCACGGGTGCTTGCCGAAATAAGGCGCCTTGCTGATGCGGTCGAACGTCTTGCGGGACCGCCTCCCGCAGTCAACGACTGGAATGCCGCCGATTGCTTTGTCTGGGTGCCCTCCAACCTGAAGCTCCAACCAGTGCCGCGGCCGAACCGTATCGCGTTGACGCTGATCCGCGGTGTCGATCATGTGCGCGATATCCTGCATGAAAACACGCTTCGTTTCGCCGAAGGATATCCGGCAAACAATGTGCTTTTATGGGGCGCGCGCGGCATGGGCAAATCGTCGCTGGTCAAGGCCGTGCATGAAGATGTGCGGGTGGTCACCGGCTCATCTCTCAAACTCGTAGAGGTTCACCGCGAAGATATCGCCTCGCTGCCCGGCCTTCTGGACATTCTCAAATCATCGAAGCAGCGCGTCATCCTTTTCTGCGACGACCTGTCTTTCGATCATGACGACACCGCCTACAAGTCGCTCAAGGCCGCGCTCGACGGTGGCATAGAAGGGCGACCGGACAATGTGCTTTTCTATGCAACGTCCAACCGTCGCCATCTCCTGCCCCGCAACATGATGGAGAACGAGCAGTCGACGGCCATCAATCCGTCCGAGGCCGTGGAAGAAAAAGTCTCGCTTTCCGATCGTTTCGGCCTATGGCTCGGCTTCCACAAATGCAGCCAGGACGATTATCTGGCAATGATCGACGGATACGCAGCGCATTTCAACCTGGGTCTGGATCAAGAAACACTTCACGCCGAAGCACTGGAATGGGCAACGACACGCGGGGGCCGTTCGGGTCGAGTGGCCTGGCAATACATTCAGGATCTCGCCGGCCGACTGCGCAAGCCTCTGGATCGCACGTGACGCCAGAGAACTCGATCACCAGGCCATAATTCCGGAGACAACAACGGTTACCGCCTCTACTGGAATCGACTGAAAAAACGCAAAAAAGCCCGGCAGAGCCGGGCTTTTTCGTTGTCCCCTTGAAACGCACTACATTATTCAAGGTAGGTATTCGGATTGACCGGGGTGGCATCCTTGCGCACCTCGAAGTGAACCTGCGGACGTTGTGCGTCGCCGCTCATACCCGAGGATGCCAGCGTCTGGCCGCGCGTAACCTTCTGGCCGCGGGTGACGTTGATCGCACTGGCGTGACCGTAGACGGTGACCTTGCCGTCGTCGTGACGTACGAGCACGGTGTTGCCGAGCTGCTTCAGGCCATTGCCGGCATAAATCACGACGCCGTTTTCGGCTGCCTTGATCGGCGTACCTTCCGGAACGGAAATATCGATACCATCATTGCGGCTACCATTGACGTTGGAGCCGTAGCCGGCAATGACCGCGCCATTGACCGGCCAGCGGTACTTCTCGATCCCCGTGGACTGCGGGGCGACAGACGCAACGTCAGCTTTCTTTTCCACTTCGCTGAGCGATGCATTTTCTGCAGCGGCAGGCTTGGACGGCGCAGCTACGGCAGGCTCAACCTTGGCGACAGCCGGCTGCTGCGGAGCTGCAGCCTTCGGCGCTGCCTGCATCGGCTCGGCGGGTTTCTGCGGAACCGAGGCAGTGCGAACCGGGTCAGTCATGCCATTGGCAACCTTGAGCGTCTGGCCGATACGAACGGTACCATCGGTCATACCGTTCGCTGCCTTCAGCGCATCGACGGACGTGCCGGTTTCACGGGCAATCTTGGTCAACGTGTCGCCCGGCTTGACGGTGTAGGTGCCACCCAGAGGTTTGCCACCAGGAGGCGTGACTTTACCGGGTTCGGCAAAAGACTTGTCACGTGACGGCAATACGGCGAGCTTCTGCTCAGACTGGCTTTCCGGCGCAGGCGCATTTTTCTGAAGATCGATATCGCCGGCGGCAGTCTTGGCAGTATTGCGCGCAGGACCAAAGGTCGGGATTACGACCGACTGGCCGGCTGCGAGCGCACCGCCATTTGCCCGCAGGATTTCCTTTTCGGGAACACCATAACGGTTTGCCAATGTCTTGGCAGACTCGCCCGGCTTCAGCGTGACGCGCGGCGCATTGACCGTTGACCAGCCGGACATCGGCTTGACTGTGCCGGTTGTCAGGTTATCGGCGCCACGAACCGGAGCCGTGTTCGACTGCTGGGGAAATGGCTGAGCCATGGCCTGCTGGCGCGTCGACGAATCAGATCCGGACACAGGAGGGAGACTGCTTGGAGCAGAAAGCTCCGAACGCTGAACGCTCGAAGGCGCGGAAGCGACGCGCGCTGGCGACGAATAGCCACCCGAAGCCGGATAAGACTGAGACGAAGCAACATTATTCGAACCGTATTGCGGCTGCATGCCCTGAGACGAAGACACGTCGCCACGAGGAACCGGAGCCTGACCGTATGCGCCACCACCCTGCCGCTGAGGAATGGATGCCGTGGTCATATTGTCCGTACCGTCGAACAGACCGGAAAAACGTGTAGCGTCCGAACTGCAACCGGTCGCTGCGCTGGCCAACAAGGCTGCCGCTGCGAACTTTACAACGGATGTACCGAACTTGGATGAACTCTTGAAACGCATTGACTCGACCTACTCATGACGCCACCATCATGAGAGTCATTAAAACCTGTTAGTCTTACTGGCAGGTTAAAGCGCCGCACCAAAAGTCGGTATTTTGTCAAATTGCTAACCATGCCAGCCAAGCTCAGAGAGCTTCTGCCACATGCGGGACAAGCGGAAGATAGGGGGCCGGGAACAGATCCTCACGCTCGAAACGGCTGCCGGTCTTGGTCAGACGCGTCATGAGGCAGGTCTCGTCGTCAAGGATGAGCGGGGCGATCATGGAGCCGCCATGCGTGAGTTGCTCGGCATAAAATCGCGGTAAAGCAGTAAATGCGGCAGTCACCAGGATGCGGTCGAAAGTTCCCTCACCCGGCTGGCCGTTGCTGCCGTCCGCCTGTCGAATGATAACGTTGCGAAGACCCAGCGCATCCATTCGGGCGTTGGCTGCTGCAACCAGCGTGCGGTAACGCTCGACGGTCGTCACGCGCTCGGCAATTCGCCCCATCACCGCAGCAGTAAACCCACTACCTGTGCCAATTTCGAGCACACGATGACCAGGCTTTACCTGCAGACGATGCAGAAGGCGCACAGCGAGGTCGGCGCCTTCCATGAAGGCGCCGCAATCGATCGGGATCGTGCGGCTGGAATAGGCTTCCTCGGCAAGCGGAGCGGGTACAAACTGCGAGCGCGGCGTCTGCTCGACGGCCGTCAGAAGGTCTAGATCGGAAATACCCTCAGCCCGCAGGCGCAGGACGAGTGCAGCAAACCCTTCTTTTTCGACCATTCCAGTTTTCAACCGGCAACTCCGAATCCCAGCGCTGATGCCAAGCGATCCTGAACCGAATAGTCGGTCAGGTCCAGCTTCAGCGGCGTCACCGAAATCTTGTTTTCCTTCAGCGCCTGGATATCGGTGCCGTCACGGAAATTGCCCTTCCGCTCCGAGAATTTCAGCCAGTAATAGGGCCGACCGCGGCCATCCTCGCGCGGGTCGATGATCAGGCCGAAGTCCAGCTTGCCCTGGGATGTCACCTCGACCCCCTTGACCTCTTCCGGCGCGCAATGGGGGAAGTTGACGTTGAGGAAGGTTCCGTCCGGAAGCTCCACCTCGATCAGCTTGCGAAGGAGGTCGACCGCGTGCGCCTCGGTCACTTCCCAAGGCGTGAAGCGGCCATTGTCCTTGCGGGCAGCCTGGCTTACCGCGATCGAGCGCACGCCCTGAAGCGTGCCTTCGATCGCACCTGCGACGGTGCCGGAATAGGTGATGTCATCAGCCATGTTGGCGCCGTCATTGACGCCCGACAGCACGAGATCGGGCTTGCCGTCCATGACTTCGCTGATCGCCATGATAACGCAATCGGTCGGCGTGCCGCGCAGCGCATAACGCTTGTCGTCGATCTTCCTCAGGCGCAAAGGCTCGGAGAGCGTCAGCGAATGCGCAAGACCACTCTGGTCCGTCTCCGGCGCAACGATCCAGACATCATCGGAAAGCGTTCTTGCTATCCGCTCGAGGACAGCGAGGCCTTCAGCGTGAATACCATCATCATTGGTGAGGAGAATGCGCATCGCGATATATCCTTTAAGCCTTTTCGATTTTCGTCAGGCCGCCCATGTAAGGCAGAAGCGCATCAGGAATTGTGACGGAACCGTCTTCGTTCAGGTAATTTTCCAGAACCGCGATCAGGCAGCGACCGACGGCAGTACCCGAACCGTTCAGCGTGTGAACGAAACGAAGCGCTTTCTCGTCCTTGACGCGATAGCGGGCGTTCATGCGACGGCCTTGAAAATCGCCACACACCGAGCAGGACGAAATTTCGCGATAGGTGTCCTGTCCCGGCAACCAGACCTCGATGTCGTAGGTCTTGCGAGCGCCAAAGCCCATATCGCCGGTGCAAAGCGTCATGGTGCGGAAATGCAGGCCCAGACGCTTCAGCACGTTTTCGGCGCATTCGGTCATGCGCTCATGTTCGGCGATCGCGCTTTCCGCATCGGTAATGGAAACCAGTTCGCATTTCCAGAACTGGTGCTGGCGCAGCATGCCGCGCGTATCACGGCCGGCCGACCCCGCTTCCGAACGGAAGGACGGCGTCAGTGCTGTGAAGCGCAGCGGCAGCTTTTCCTGCTCAAGCGTTTCGGCCGAAACGAGATTGGTCAGCGTCACCTCTGCGGTCGGGATGAGGTAGCGGCCGTCCGTGGTCTTGAACAGGTCTTCCTCGAATTTCGGCAGCTGGCCGGTGCCATACATGGCTTCCGCCTTCACCATCAGCGGCGAAGAGACTTCCGTATAACCATGCTCCATCGTGTGCATGTCTAGCATGAACTGGCCAAGCGCCCGCTCCAGACGAGCGAGCTGGCTGGTCAGAACCGTGAAACGCGCACCGGAAAGCTTCGAGGCGCGATCGAAATCCATGTAGCCGAGCGCTTCACCGATATCGAAATGTTCCTTGGCCGGATGATTCCAGCGCGGCTTTTCACCAACGATGCGTTTCACGACGTTGTCGTGTTCGTCCTTGCCGACCGGCACGTCATCGAGCGGTATGTTGGGGAGACGCGACAGCGCATCGTCAAGCGCAGCGATCGCTTCGCGTTCTTCCTGCTCTGCGGCAGGCATGGTTTCCTTGATTTCGGCAACTTCGGCCTTGAGCTTTTCAGCCAGTTCAAGATTTTTCTGCGCCATCGCTGCGCCGATCTCCTTGGAGGCGGCGTTGCGGCGGGACTGCATGTCCTGAAGCTTCTGGATTATACTGCGGCGGCGCTCATCCATCGCCACGAGTTCGGCTGCAATCGGCCCGGCGCCGCGCTTTGCCAGCGCTTCGTCGAGAGCCTGTTCGTTTTCACGAATCCATTTGATATCAAGCATAATCCCTAGCCTTCAACGCGAGACGCCGCGCGCATCAGGCCAGGAAAATCCTCAAGCCTTATCGGTCTCGGCGACTTCCGAGGAAGATTCTGCAGTTTCAGAATCTTCACTGCGTTTGCGCTCGACGAGTCGCGCGGCATAGATGGAAATCTCGTAGAGAAGGATGGTCGGTATAGCAAGACCGATCTGAGACATCGGATCTGGCGGCGTCAGGATTGCTGCAGCGATAAATGCGATAACGATGGCATATTTTCGCTTTTCCTTGAGCCAGTCGCTTGTCAGCAGGCCGACGCGGGCGAGCAGCGTGGTGACGACCGGCAGCTGGAAGACCAGACCGAAGGACAGGACCAGCGTCATGATCAGGCTCAGATATTCAGACACGCGCGGCAAAAGTGAAATACCAACTTCACCTTCTGTCGGGGCCTGCTGCATGGCAAGGAAGAACCACATTACCATCGGCGTGAAGAAGAAATAAACCAGTGCGCCACCCAGAAGGAACAGAATCGGGGACGCGATCAGGAACGGCAGGAATGCCGAGCGCTCGTTCTTGTAAAGGCCAGGTGCGACGAACTTGTAGATCTGTGACGCGATCACCGGAAACGCAATTACCAATGCGCCGAACATCGCGACCTTCACCTGGGTGAAGAAAAATTCCTGTGGCGCGGTGTAGATCAGCTCGGACTTGGCGATATCCAGCCCCGCCCAGACTACAGCCCATTTGTAGGGAATGACGAGCAGGTTGAACAACTGTTTGGCAAAGAAGAAGCAGACGACGAAAGCAATAAAGAAGGCGCCGATCGACCACATCAGTCGGGTGCGCAGTTCCATCAAATGCTCGATAAGCGGCTGCGGCTTGTCCTCGTAGTCGCTCATGCTTCGTCCTTCGGCGTATCAGTCTTTTTAGACGCGCGCTTGCGGGCGGGCGCTTTGGCAACCGGTGCTTCGACAGCAACGGATGCGGTTTCGACAATCTTCTTCGACACGGCCTTCGCCCGTTTGGGCTTTTCAGCCAGAGGCGCGATCTCTGCAGCCGTCGTGCTGGAACCCGCGGAAGTCTTGCCAGACTTGCTGCGCACCTTGGCCTCTCCGCCGGCCTTCACCGGGGACTTGCGGGGTGCACGAGGCTTTGCAACGGCAGTCTCTGCCTTGACCGGCGTCGCAGCCATAGGCACCGGTTGAGCGAGATTTTTTGTATCGGCAACAACGGGTGCCGACGTTACCGGCGCTGACGCCACATTTGCGGCCACTGCCGCAGGAGCAGCTGTTGCAGCGGCAGCCGGCTCAACGCTTGCCGGAACCTCAGGAGCAGCAGAAATCGGCTCGGCCCCTTCGATCGACTGCTGCGCCTCAGCATCTGTCGGCGAAAGCTCGGTCGTGTTTTCGGCGAGAGGACTAGGAATCTGCGTCGCCTTCTGCAGGTCCGACTTGATGTCCTGCCCCATCTGCCTCAGCGGATTGATCGCATCACGCAGGGCATTGGTCGGATTGAGCTTTTGCGCATCCGATATGGTTTTGCGGACGTCATCCATATCCGCTTCACGCAAGGCTTCATCGAACTGCGTACGAAAATCGCCAGCCATCTTGCGGAAGTTGGCTGTCATCTTACCAAATGCGCGGATCATGGGTGGCAGATCCTTCGGACCGACCACAACAATAAGTACGACCGCAATGACGAGCAGTTCGGTCCAACCGA
Source organism: Aliirhizobium wenxiniae (assembly GCF_014201355.1). Taxonomy (GTDB): domain Bacteria; phylum Pseudomonadota; class Alphaproteobacteria; order Rhizobiales; family Rhizobiaceae; genus Neorhizobium; species Neorhizobium wenxiniae. The sequence goes on along the minus strand of NZ_JACHEG010000001.1, from coordinate 95,571 downwards.
TATCAAACATGCAACGAAGCTCCTGAAGCCCCTACCCGTTCTACTAAGACCGGGTGGTTTCCTTCGCCTCGTCAGCCTTGTGGTCGACGGTCTTCGCAGTGGTCGTTTCCGGAGCGTCCTCGTCGGTCATGCCCTTCTTGAAGCTCTTGATGCCCTTTGCGACGTCGCCCATCAGCTCCGGAATCTTACCACGCCCGAACAAGACGAGCACGATGACCAGAACGATCAGCCAATGCCACACACTGAAAGAACCCATTAGTCCAACTCCAATTCGAATTAGTCTTCGATGTAAGCGCTTTGTGGCGCTTTTTCAAACAGCAAATTTGCATGATACATCGGTAATCACGCGGTCGTTAGCGCCATGCGAGATCATTAGCCGCCGATACACGCGCTGCGATAAGTTGCGAACTCTAATCGTCCGAAGCACCGCCAGGGCTCAGCAGACCAAGTTCCTCAAGATCAAGCTGAGTGATTGGATCTTCTTCATCCGACAGATCAGTATCCGCACCTGGCATGGGAATATGGAACCCCGGCGGTATACGGCCGCTCAACAGGCCGGCGCCCTTCAACTCTTCCAGTCCTGGCAGATCACGCAGTTCCTCGATACCGAAATGATCGAGAAAATCCGTTGTGGTCCCGAGCGTGACCGGGCGACCGGGTGATCGCCTGCGGCCGCGAAAACGGACCCAGCCTGCCTCCATCAGCACGTCGAGCGTACCCTTGGAGGTTTGAACGCCACGAATATCCTCGATCTCCGCGCGAGTGACGGGCTGATGATAGGCTATGATCGCCAGCACTTCGAGCGCAGCACGCGACAGCTTTCTGACCTCGTTATCATCCTTGCGGATAACAAAGGAAAGATCGGGAGCCGTGCGGAAGGCCCAGCAGTCTGCCATGCGGACAAGATTGACACCCCGGCCGGCATAGTTTTCGGCAAGTCGAGCCAGAAGCGCCGGGATATCCGTCCCTCGCGGCAGCCTGTCGGCCAGAAATCGCTCGGGAACAGGCTCGGCCGAGGCAAAGATCAGTGCCTCGGCGATGCGCTCAGCTTCGAGGTCCGAAAACCGCCCGCTATGACCGTCATCCAACTCATGAGCAGCGTTCGAAAAGGTTTTGATCCCGTCAGTTCCGGACGTCATTCGCCACCTCCGGGCAAATGGGCCGATCGCTGCCGGTTGCCACCACGAAGATAAATCGGCTGGAAGGCGCCGTCCTGGCGGATCTCCAACTTGCCCTCACGCACGAGTTCCAGAGATGCGGCAAATGCGCTTGCAGTTGCCGTCACCCGATCCTCCGGCGGCAGATAGGGAAGCAGATACGTCTGCAATGCCGTCCAGTCAGCAATCTCGCCCAGCATGCGCGTCAGCAACTCACGCGCATCGACCAGCGACCAGACCTTACGCCTCTCGATCGTGACCTGGGTGATCGCCGTGCGCTGCCGAAGATTGGCGTAGGCTGACAAGAGATCGTAGAGGCTAGCATCGTAGGCGGATTGGACGCGATGCGGAATATGTTCCGGTGCGCCACGGGCAAAGACATCACGTCCCAGCCGGTTGCGATTGACAAGCTGGCTTGCCGCTTCCCGCATCGCCTCCAGGCGCCGCAGACGAAAGGCGAGCGTCGCCGCCATTTCTTCGCCGGTCGGGCCATCATCACCCTTGACCTGCTGGGGAATGAGCAAACGTGATTTCAGGTAAGCAAGCCATGCCGCCATCACCAGATAGTCGGCGGCAAGCTCGATGCGCACGCGCCTCGCGCTATCGACGAAGAGAAGATATTGTTCGGCAAGCGCGAGCACGGAGATGCGCGCGAGGTCCACCTTCTGGCTACGTGCCAGATGCAGAAGCAGATCGAGCGGACCTTCGAAGCCGGCAACATCGATGACAAGTGCCGGGTCGTCGGCAGCACGCTCGGAAACGTCCTGCCAGAGCTTGTCCATAGGAATGGCGCCCTGCCCCGAATTCCCCGCCAAACCAGTCCACCTCTCTCGTTCGGCAGTCCTACCTCGTCAGGCGACCGCCATCATTTCGTGAAACTCTGCGCGCAGCGCCTGCTCGTCGGACGCATCGGGAGCTGCGAAGCCGAGTTCGACGGCCTCGGCGCGCTGCAAAGCCTTACCCGACAAAGGCACAACTTCCTTCACCACCGCTTTCATTTCGTCCATGAGGCCGTTGCAATGCAAGACAATATCGCAACCTCCCCCCATGATTCGTGCGGCGCGTTCGCCGATTGTGCCCTTAAGGGCATTCATCGATGTGTCGTCCGAGACCAGCAGGCCGTCAAAGCCGATATGACCGCGAATGACCTCTTCGATCACCACCGGCGAAATCGTTGCCGGGTCGCGATCGTCATAGGCGGTGAAGACGATATGTGCGCTCATTGCCATCAACTCGTCCTTCATCGCGACGAAGGGTACGAAGTCATGCCCCTCGAGTTCGGCGCGCGAGGCGGTGACGACCGGCAGTTCATGATGCGAATCGGCCATGCCTCGACCATGGCCCGGCATATGCTTCATGATCGGCAGCATGCCACCCGCCTTCAGCCCTTCGGCTGCTGCCCTCCCCATTGATGCTACCGTTTGCGGATCGAACCCGTAGGCGCGATCACCGATGACATTGCTCGCCCCCTCGACAGGAACATCGAGGACAGGGAGGCAATCGACAGTCACGCCGAGCTTCATGAGATCGAAGGCATGCAGGCGCGACATCAGCCAGGCTGCGCGCAAGCCCTTTTCTCTGTCTTGCCGATAGATTTCGCCCAGGGCGGTGGCCGAAGGATAACGCTCGATCATGGGCGGGCGGATGCGCTGTACGCGACCTCCCTCCTGATCGATCAGAACCGGCGCATTCGGCCGGCCGACTGCGTCACGCATGGCGGCGACGAGATCGGCAATCTGGGGAAGTTCGATGCAGTTGCGGGCGAAGAGAATGAACCCCCAGGGCCGCTCATCACGATAGAGCGAGATTTCGTCGGCAGTCAAAGTTGCGCCGCTGGCGCCGAGAATCATGGATTTCGAAACACTCATATCAAACTACCTGCTGTGATGATCTGGAGCATTTCCGTAAGCAAAACCGGCTTTCCACTTTTGCTGGAATTGCCCTAACGAAAAACGGGGCGCCACGCGCCCCGTCTGTTCAGGCTGAATCAGGACTTATCGCGCCACAAGGCAGCTGCCGCCAGCCGAGCGATATTTTTCGCAGAGCGCGACCGCCTGCTCCTTGCTGCCGGCCGGGATACGGACGCGGTAGAAAGTCCCCTTGCCAGCAATTTCTGCTGCCTTGATATCAACGCCGCGTCCACCAATCACACTGCCGAACTTATTCGAAAGGCTCTGGTAAGACTTCTGCGCATCGGCCTGGGACGGCAGCGAAGCAATCTGGATCACGTATCCACCTTCGCCAAGCGAAGCCACCTGCGTATTCTGCGCAGCCGGAGCGGCGGCGGTGGCAGGTGCTGCGGTGCGAACATTGCCCTGATCACTGACACTGGCGACGACATTGGCCGGCTGAGCCGAAGGACGGGTGGCCGGAACGGGAGCCCGAACGGCGGGAGCCGGTGCGGTATCCGCCAGTTGCTCAATCGATGCCGGAGCCTGGGCGGCAACTGGCATTGTCGACACAGTATCGGCTGGGGCCGAGACCGGAACGACACCTGTCGAAGGTGCGGCAGGAGCCGGGGCGGCAGTCGGGAAGGCTGCAGCCGTTTGCTGTGCCGGAGCATCAGCCCGAACCGGAGCCGCAGCGATTTTTGCCGCAGCGGCAGGTTCTACTTCCTGCTCGACCAGCTTGCCGTCGGCGCGAACGATCATTGTCTTGACCTTGCGCGGCATAACCGTGACGGCCTGCTGTTCACCGACCTGCTGCTGATCCTGCGGCAGAAGGCGCGGATCCTCGGTCTCTGCGACGTCGGTCATCTGCACGTCGTTTTCCCCTTCAAGCGGAAGAGTATCCGGCATCAGAGTTTTCTGGACGACGTCAACCGGCTCTTCACTGCTAGAAATAAGCTGCTGCTGCTTGGGAGTTTCCGATCCTGCACCGGCAACGCGGTCGTAAACGGCCTTGTCCTGGTTGGGCACGGTCTTGCCGCCCGGGTTCGCCGGCGCAATCTTGACCGGCTCGCTGTCGGCAGCGATCACCATCGGCTCACCATTTCCGCCAAGACCGGACGTGGAGTTTCCAAACCATGCAAAGGCACCCGCGCCGCAAACGGCGACAACACCAACGGCAACGAGAGGGGCAATCCAGCGTCGCGAAGATCCACGCTGTTCGACGTCATCGACATTCTGCTCATAGTCTTCGGCCTGAGCATAACCTTCGTTGGCGGTAAGCGGGGTTGCAAGACTGCGGCGGAAATCCTCTTCGAGAGCCCGCTCGAAATCATCCAGATCCGCGTAAACGGATTTCTGACCAGCCGGTGCAGCGGCCACGGCCGCGAGCTGCGGCTGGGCACTTCCGCGCTGGAGCGATGCGGTAGTCTCAGGCGCCTCCAGAAGAGAGGCGAGTTCAGCGTCGATATCGAGATCGAAATCGTTCCGATAAACAGGCTGCTCTTCCTTCTCCTCTACAGGAAGGGCCGGCACATCGAGTTCTGCAATCGCTTCCGGCTGTTCGTCAGGTTCGGAAAGAAGAGCCGGATCGAACGGGACATCGTCCTCAGGCTCGAGATCGAATGCCGGTGAAGCAGAATATACAGGTGCAGGTGCAGCAGCATAGACAGGCGCTGCAACAGCCGTAGAGGCGACTGGGGCCGAAGCAGGCTGCGTTACAGGAGCAACCGCTGCAGGAGCGGAGACATTGGGGTCAACAGCGGCAACGACGGGAGCAACAACCTTGCTATTCTCCTCGACCACCATATCCGTCAGGTCGAGTTCCAGAGCGTCGAGCGCCAATTCGAAATCCAGGTCGGCGAATGGATCGGAGGCTTCATCGACCGATTCGGCTGGAACAGATGGTGCTGTGGGAGCTTCGTATACCTGCGGCTGCGCGGGAACCGGCGACGGGAGTTCGCTGTCTACAGCAAACTGCACGGTCTCAACGACCGGAGCAACAGTGCGCGAGGAGACGGAATAATTATCGACGCCTGAAAGAAGGGCATCCAGATCAGAGAACTGATCTCTCGGCAGATCCGGCTCGACCTCCCCGACCGGGACAACAACCTTGGCAGCAATCGGCTCAGCCGGGCCTGCAAGGGGAATATCCATCGAGGGGATTGGCAAAGCCGAGACGACAGGGGCAGAAACCGCAGCCGACACCGGCGCAGCCACATTCCATGCATCGAAAGAAATCGGCTCAATCTTTACCGGAGCAGCCTGCGGCTCGACCTTGGCCTCTGTCCGCTGGTGGGAGGCCACGCCGGCGCCTGACTGGAAGTTGGCAAGAGGCATGCGGAAGCTTGGGGTATACCCTGCCCCTTTACGTTTCGCATCCATCGGCGGCGACTGAGATTCCACAGATTGAGGCTGCGCCTCAACAACGGGGGCGACAACCGGCGTCGAAACGAAGGACGTTTCCAATTCTGCGGCCAGATCGAATTCGTCGAAGGACAGATCCTGATCTACCGAAGAAGTGGCTTGATACGCAGGAACTGCATCGACAGGCTCACTCGGCGCACGCCACGAGCCGGCCTCTTCGAGTTCTGCGTGGAGAGGTTCCGAAAGGCTTTCGACGTAAGACTGATTGGCAACCTCGCGATCGCCGCCATCGATCAAGTCTGCTTCGTAATCTGCAGCCTCAACGTTCGAAGCTACGGCCCCATGCGAAACGTCGTCTGATGCCCACTGCTCCAGCGGATCGCCTTCAGCCTGTGCCCGATCTTCGCCTGCTGCCTGATCGAGGGCGAAAACAAACCGGTCGCCTTCGAACGCAGGCTCGACGGAAACATCATCCATCGCAGCGATCGGAGGCTCTGTAACGACCAGATCATCGACAGGATCGAGCCGAGGCGCATCGTAACGCTCGAACTCGCGGAGAAGCTCATCTTCAAGGTTGAAGACCGGATCGGTTCGCCTTGCCGCTACGGGCTCGGCAACAGGAGGAGCCGGGTTTGCAACAACCCGATCCTCATAACCGACGATCCGCGCCAGTTCAGCTAACGGATCACCATCAGCAAAAAATTCCGGCACATCATTCCGGCTACGCGCAAGGTTATTATCCGCCATGATGTCGTCCACTCACCTATATTACTACGCTTCTGCCAGAGCAATATGGGCAAATGAGGGCGTTTTTAGCGCATCTCCTCCGGCGCAGCCGTACCCGTAATTGTGAGGCCAGACCTCAATACGGAAGCGACTGCACGCACCAGCCCAAGTCTGGCGATGCTCAATTCTCGGTTTTTATCGTTAACAAAACGTAATTCAGGTTGTTCCTTACCTTTATTCCAATGCGCATGGAAGAAGCTGGCCAGATCATAGAGGTAAAACGCTATGCGATGCGGCTCCTGCGAAAGCGCTGCGCTTTCGACGATTCGCGGGTATTCGGCGAGCTTGCCAACTAGCTGCAACTCGTTCGGATCCGTTATTTCACCGACCGTCGAGGCGAGATCGAGCGAATCGATATCAAGATCCGGAAACGCATCCTTAGCCTGCCGGAATACAGACATGCAGCGCGCATGTGCATACTGGACGTAAAAGACCGGGTTATCCTTCGATTGCTCAGTAACTTTTGCGAAATCGAAGTCCAGAGGCTCGGAATTCTTACGGTAAAGCATCATGAAGCGGACCGAATCACGGCCGACCTCATCGACGACTTCGCGCAATGTGACGAAATCGCCGGAGCGCTTCGACATCTTCACCGGCTCGCCATCGCGATAAAGCTTGACCAGCTGGCACAGAAGCACGGTCAACTTCGCCTTGCCATCTGACACTGCGCGGGCAACAGCCTCGAGCCGCTTGACGTAGCCGCCGTGATCAGCGCCGAGTACATAGATCATCTCGTCAAAGCCGCGGTCGTACTTCTCCTTGAAGTAGGCGACGTCGGCGGCGAAATAGGTGTAGCTGCCATCGGACTTGATCAGAGGACGATCGATATCGTCACCGACTTCCGTCGAGCGGAACAGCGTCTGGTCGCGATCTTCCCAATCTTCCGGCAGCTGCCCCTTCGGCGGCGGCAGCTTGCCCTTGTAGACATGGCCCTTGAAGGTCAGATCATTGATCGCAGCGCGGATCAGCTTGGCGCCTTCCGCATGCAGCGTACGCTCGGAGAAGAACACGTCGTGGTGAACGTTGAGGGCTTCAAGATCCTCGCGGATCATCACCATCATCGCGGCAACGGCACGATCCTTGACGAGCGGGAGCCACTCTTCTTCCGGCATGTTATGCAGCCGCGGGCCGAACTCTTCCGCAAGCTCCTTGCCGACCGGAACGAGATAATCGCCCGGATAAAGGCCGGCGGGGATTTCGCCGATATCCTCACCCAGCGCCTCGCGGTAACGCAGGAAGACGGAGCGAGCGAGCACCTCGATCTGCCCGCCAGCATCGTTGATGTAATATTCCTTCACGACATCATAGCCGGCAAAGGATAGAAGGTTGGCCAGAGCGTCGCCGACGACAGCGCCGCGGCAGTGGCCGACATGCATCGGTCCAGTCGGGTTCGCCGAGACATATTCGACATTGGTCTTCTTGCCCGCACCGACGGCCGAGCGGCCATAATCGGTACCGGCCTCGATCATCGAGCTCAGAATGCGCTGCCAGTAGACGGTCGAAAGACGGATGTTGATAAAACCGGGTCCGGCCACGGAAACTTCGCTGACATCGGGGTCATTGCGCAGTGCTGCCGAAATCAGGTCGGCAAGCGCGCGCGGATTGGTGCCGAGCGGCTTTGCCAGGACCATGGCTGCATTGGTTGCCACATCGCCGTGGCTCTGGTCGCGTGGCGGCTCGACGGTCAGTCGTCCGAAATCGACTTCGCTGCGCTTTTCCTTGATAATATCAATTGTTTCGAGCGCGTTCTTAATTCTTTTATCGAAGTCAGCAAAAAGGTTCATGTCTTGTATCCACGCGTAATGCGAAGCGGGCTATCGGAATAGCCGGTGGTGTTTGGAGGTCGGCCTAGCGCAAATCGGGAGACTGGTCAAACAGCTCTCCATGCACGCGGATGGCGTAGGTGTCGGTCATTCCGGCCAGATAATCGGCAACATGGCGCGCCTTGGCCGCCTGCTTCAGCCCGGAAATATGATTGACCCAGTAGTGGCTGCGCATCAGCGTCGGGTCGTTCATGTAAGCCTCGAACAGGTCGGTGACGATCTTCGAGGCACCTGCGCGAATGCGCATGATTTCCGGATGGCGATAGATCCGGGCAAACAGCAGCTTCTTGATCATTCGGTCGGTCTCAGCCATTTCGGGCGAAAAGGTCGCGATCACCTTGCCCGCGCCTCGCACGTCGGCCGCGCTTTGCGGGCGGATATCGGCCAGATTGTCCTGCGCCACACCGATAACATCCTCGACCATGCGGGTGATCTGGCGGCGGGTCACCTCATAGGCGAAGCGGCTTGGTTCGAGATCCGGATATTTTTCCCGCACCTGGCGCATCAACTCTGCAAGAAACGGCACATCTTCCAGCATCTCGAAGGTCAACAGGCCGGAGCGCAGGCCGTCGTCGATGTCATGAGTGTTATAGGCGATATCATCGGAAATCGCCGCAACCTGCGCTTCGAGGCTGGCGAAGCTTGCCAGTTCGAGATCGTGAAGCTCGCAGTAATCGCGGATCGGCTGCGGCACCGGCCCGTGCAGCCCCTCGCCGGCCGGCGTCATCAGCGGGCCATTGTGCTTGACGAGACCTTCAAGGCTTTCCCAGGTCAGGTTGATGCCATCGAATTCCGCGTAACGGCGCTCCAGCTTGGTGACGACCCGGAGCGATTGGGCGTTGTGATCGAAGCCGCCAAAGGGCTTCATCACCTCATCGAGGGCGTCCTCGCCGGTATGTCCAAAGGGCGTGTGACCGAAATCGTGGACAAGCGCCACGCCTTCGGCGAGATCCTCGTCCAGCTTCAGCGCACGCGCCAAGGCGCGAGCGATCTGGGCGACTTCGATCGTGTGGGTCAGACGGGTGCGGTAATGATCGCCATCGGGGCTGATGAAGACCTGGGTCTTGTGCTTCAGGCGGCGAAAGGCAGTCGTGTGGACGATACGGTCGCGATCGCGCTGGAACTCGGAACGCGTCATGCTGCCGTCTTCGGGAAACATGCGGCCCCTGGAGTTCCACGGGTCCGACGCATAAACTGCCCGCTCTCCGCTGCCGAAACCGAGCGCTCTGGTATCGATCGTCATGCCTTCACCTGCATTTCCATTGCAATTCCGTTCCGCCCGGCCCATTGACGTGCCGTTCACGTCTTCATACCTATAGTAAGGCCGTGCGCAAAGCAGGTGACAATTATCTTCGAGTTAAACAGGCATGCCCTGAAACTCACCGGGCCTTAACCCCGGCAGGAGACACGAAATGACCGAGAATGTAACCCTCTCCGATGCCGCGGCAAAGCGGATCACCCAGATCGTTGCGGCCGATGCCGGCAAGAAGGCGCTGCGCGTCTCCGTCGAAGGCGGTGGCTGTTCCGGCTTTTCCTACAAGTTCGATCTGGCCGACACTGAAGAAGCAGACGACATCGTCATCGAAAACGGCGAGGCAAAGGTTCTGATCGACAGCATGTCGCTGATCTACATGGCCGGATCCGAGATCGATTTCGTCGATAACCTGCTCGGCCAATCCTTCCAGATCAAGAACCCGAACGCGGTCGCCAGCTGCGGCTGCGGCACAAGCTTCTCCATCTGATCCACGTCTTCCGAGCGGGATTACGCTCGGACACGGCTTCCTTCCTGCGACCGATCGTCTAAAAGAGACGACAGGGAACATGAAGTGGATGACGCATGAAGATCGCGACCTGGAATATCAACGGCGTCAAGGCGCGGATCGACAGCCTGCGCCAGTGGCTTGCCGATTCGGCGCCTGACATCGTCTGCCTTCAGGAAATCAAATCGATCGACGAGGGCTTTCCGCGGATTGAGATCGAGTCGCTTGGTTATCATGTGGAAACGCACGGCCAGAAGGGGTTCAACGGCGTCGCGATCCTGTCAAAAATCAAACCCGATGAAGTGATGCGCGGCCTGCCGGGCGGCGAAGCGCCGGACGGCACCGTCGACGAGCAATCCCGTTATATCGAATGCGTGTTCTCGGTTCCGACGGGCGTGATCCGGGTTGCCTCTATCTATCTGCCCAACGGCAATCCGGCCGACGATCCGGTCAAATACCCCTACAAGCTTGCCTGGATGGAACGGCTTCGCCGCCACGCGGAAGCCTGCCTTGCACTGGAGGAGCCGCTTATCCTTGCCGGCGACTATAACGTGATCCCGGAGCCGCACGACTGCTTCGATCCGGCCGTGTGGGCGACAGACGCACTGTTTCTGCCGCAGACGCGGGAGGCTTTCCGCAGGCTCGAAAATCTCGGCCTGATCGACGCCGTGCGCGCCACGACCGATGCAACGAAACTCTATTCCTTCTGGGATTATCAGGCAGGCGCATGGCCGAAGAATAACGGCATCCGCATCGATCACCTGCTCCTGTCGCCGGAGGCCGCAGACCGGCTCACGGCAACATCGATCGAAAAGCATGTGCGGGCATGGGAAAAGCCGTCGGATCACGTTCCGGTGGTCGGCATATTCGATTTTGCAGCGTGACTGCTGGTCCCCGAACGCCCTTTAGAAGCACCGTTCGGATCAGTCGTCGTTATCAGCCAGCTGATGTGACAGCGCAACGGCTCCCCGCCGATCACGTTCATCAGCCATGGAAAATGCCTGTTCCTGAAGCTGCTCCATCCAGCCGCAATCCTTGGCGATACAGCGGTCCAAAGCGGCCGTCATAAACGCCAGCCCACGAACCGACTGTCCTTCCTGAAAAAGGATATTGCCGAAAACTGCCATGGCGCCAGCATGGCCGGTCTTGCGGGCCTGATTGAGCCACTTCTTGGCCTGCTGGATATTGGAGCCACCGCCCTCACCAGAGAGCATCATGCGGGCAAGCTGGTACTGAGCTTCGGCCACGCCAAAGGTCGAGGCAACTTGGAAATAGAGCTGGCGGGCCTGATAGAGATCAGGCTTCACCGGGCTGCCCGGAATGCCGTGGCTGTAATAACTTGCAAGCGACAGAAGTGCGTTCACAAAGAAGCCGGTGTCTTCCGATCCGGGTTCGACACCTTGGGCTGCTATCTCGTTGTAGATCTTGAATGCGGCATAGTCGTCCTTGGCCACGCCGTCGCCATAGGCATACATGTTGGCAAGCGCCCAGCGCGAACCCGTATGACCTTTTTCGGCAGCATAACGATAGGCTTCGACCGCATCTTCCTTCTGGCCGTTTTTATAGGCCTTGAAACCGAACTTGAAGAGATCGAAAGGACCGGATTCCTTCGACACACCTGCCTTAATGTCGAAGGCAAGAGCGTTCCCGGCACAGAATGCCGCCAGCGATATTCCAAGAAGCAATACTCTCATGGATCCAGTGCCAGACTTCCGCATGGTTCAGTTTCTTTCGACCCGCGCGCGGCTGGGGGCCGACGCGTGCATTATTGGCCGTGCGGACAGAAGATCAGGACAAGACGATCCCGACATTCTGCCTCCCGATGGGCGAGAGAAACTGTAAGTTCCATTTCCGGCAAGACTTGGACCCCTAAACAAGATCGCGGCGGCAACGGAAAACGAATTCGCAATCCGCTTGCCCAAGCCAGCAAAGCTCCGTTTATCTTCAGAAAACCCGCCCATGATACTCCAACATGCACGTTCCGCCCCCGCAGTTCGTGCTCTCTACTTACATACCGCTGCGCCTCGTTTGTGGCGGGAAATGGACAAAAGTCCTAGCCTTCAAGCGCGGCTGCATCGTCACAAAAAAGTGTTGCCAAATCGTCACAGAATTTTAGCTGGCGATCAAATAACAGGATAAGAAAAAGCCCGATCGAAACCGGGCTTTTGTCTGTATTGAAAACAGAGATCAGAAGCGAACCTTCACACCCGTCGAGATCGCTGCGACGATATCATCGTCGAAGTCGTAGTTGGCGCGCTGCCCGTATTGCACTCCGTCCAGCGTAACGGTCCGGGAAGATCCGCCCGTCATCAGGCCGAGAACGCCTGCAAGACGGAATTCGACATTCTTCGTGGGCGAATAGCTGCCCAGGACGCCGAGTGCCCAGGTATCGGTCTGCGATCCAAAGCCTTGCGACGTTCCGCGATCCCAGGTCAGGCTGACCGCACCGCTCCACTGTTCATTGAACTTGTGGCCGATACCGCCCATGACAGTCCAGCCGTCACGGTAACCGAGATCAAGGGTCGTAATCTGAGTGCCGGAAGCACATACGCCTGCGACGCCCGAGGAGCAGAAGAAGGGAACCTTCTGCAGCTGACTCCAGTCAACCCACTTCACTGAGCCAAAGGCCAACCAGTCAGGCGCGATACCGGATTGCACTTTCAACTCGAGAACATCCGGCATGGCTTGAGAGCCATAAACGTCAAATTTCGGCGTTCCCGAAACCTGAGAAAGATCCAGTGTGCCAGTAATGTCGTTCAGCTTGACTTCGCTGTTATACACCAGGCTCGCCCGGAATGCGTATTCTGGAATTTCGTAGGCAACACCTGCCCGCCAACCCCAGCCGTCGCCTTCCAAGTCGAGACGGCCGACGCCGGAGAGTGGAAATCCGGCAGGAAACGCCTGAACCAGACGTTCCTGGAAGCCATATACCTCTTGGTAGAAGCCACCGCCGATGAGACGAAGCTGCCCCGGTCCCACATCAAAACGGTAGGAACAGGTGGTCGCATAGTTGCGGCTCTTCACCTCTGTTTCGATGTCCTCGTTGGCACCAGCCCAGTTACGGCCTGGATTCTTGTGCGCACCCCACGGTTCGGAATAATCGAACATGCAGTCTACAGCGTCACCAATTCCGGCCTTCACGCCAATACGGGGCGACCAGTAGTCCTCGCTGCCATTTGCCGATGTCGGAAGGCCGGTCAGGTTACCACCACCACCCGTAGGCGGAGTGCCGCCAGGATTGAAAGGACTGGGATCTATATCCCTCACATTCTTCAGCTTGCGATCCGGCATGACGAATGTAGATGTCGCCTCCGCCGTGAAACGCGACGTATCGAACAAGAGATCGATATTGTAACCGCCGCGCTCAAGCCCCCCAGCGAGCGCCGGCGATTGCAGCATTCCGACCGCCGCCGCAGCCAGAACTCCGCCAGAAATAAAGTGTCTTACCATGTTTTCTCCCACTCCCGGTAAGTTACCGGCATAACTGTAGATCGTTGATCCTAAACAACAACTTTCGGGTGTCGGGACAATTGCAATGCACAATCGCTCAAAATTTACGTAAGCTATCCAGCAACGGGGAGAGAATCGGCCGACAGGAGATGAAATTACCGCAAAATTGACGAATCTCAGTCGATCTTGGAATTTTATCTTGTGGTAATATGCGTCTGTGACCTTCGCGCAACAGAGTGTTTTTCTCCGGTTACGCATCTGCACAATAAATCAATTGGGCATCTAAGCGCATACGAAAATGCCGCACCCATCGCTGGATGCGGCATTTGACATTGCTGAGTCGTCTCTAAATCAGCCGGCTTCGGCGATCCGCGTCAGCGCGATCTTGAGATTGGCAAGCTGAACTTCGAGTTCGGCATAACGTTCGCGATCGGCAGCGACTACTTCCGGATCTGCATTGGCGATGAACTTCTCGTTGGAGAGCTTCTTGTTCAAGCGCTCCATCTCTTGTTCCGTCTTGCCAACCGCCTTTTCGATACGGGCCTTTTCTGCGGCCAGATCAATCAGGTTGCCGAGCGGCAGGCAGACTGTCGCCTCGCCGACGACGATCTGTGCGGCGCCCTTGGGTGCACTATCGGCCGGTTCGATGCTTTCGACGCGAGCCAGGCGCTTGATCGCAGCCTCATGGCAACGCATGCGGAAGGCGGTTACCTCATTTGCGCCGACGACGATCAGCGGTGCGGTCGCCGACGGCGGCACGTTCATTTCCGAACGCGCCGAACGCAGACCGGAGACGAGATCGACCAGCCAGTTGATCTCGCTGGCGGCTTCTTCATCACTGAAATCAGCAGCTGGCCAGTCGCCGTGAGCCAGAAGACCATCACGCTCGGCCGTGTGCGCCCAGAGTTCCTCGGTCATGAACGGCATGAACGGGTGCAGAAGCGCGTAGGTCTTTTCCATGACGTAGGCCATGCAAGCCTGGGCTTCCGCCTTTGCCTGCTCGTCCTCACCCATGAAGACCGGCTTCAGGAGTTCGACATACCAGTCGCAGACCTGATTCCAGACGAAACGATAAAGACCGCCAGCCGCTTCATTAAAGCGATAGGTCTCGATTGCCGTCGTGACTTCCTCGACCGTCTTCGACAGTTCGGTGAGGATCCAGCGATTGACCGTCAACTTTGCATCTTCCGGCCTGAAGTCGGCGTTGCGGGTAACGCCGTTCATCTCGCCGAAACGCGTAGCATTCCACAGCTTGGTGCCGAAATTGCGATAGCCGGCAATGCGGGCCGGATCGAGCTTCACATCCCTGCCCTGCGCCGCCATGACCGCCAGCGTGAAGCGCAGCGCATCAGCACCGTATTCGTCGATCAGTTCGAGAGGATCGATGACGTTGCCCTTGGACTTCGACATCTTCTGACCGTTCTTGTCACGTACCAGGGCGTGGACATAAACGGTGTTGAACGGCTCGACCGGATTACCGTCCTCGTCCTTCATGAAATGAAGGCCCATCATCATCATGCGGGCAACCCAGAAGAAGATGATGTCGAAACCGGTGACGAGAACGTTAGTCGGATAATAGCGTGCAAGTTCCGGCGTCTTGTCCGGCCAGCCGAGCGTCGAGAACGGCCAGAGAGCAGACGAGAACCAGGTGTCGAGCACGTCTTCGTCACGGGTCAGAATGTCGCCCGGAGCGAAGTTTTCGAGCTTTTCCTGAACCCAAGCCTTCCACGGACCTTCATGCGCCAGATAATGCTGGACGGCGGCATCGAGGGCTTCTTCCTCTGTCTTTTCGACAAAGCATTGACCATCCGGGCCATACCATGCCGGGATCTGGTGACCCCACCAGAGCTGGCGCGAAATGCACCATGGCTCGATGTTTTCCATCCAGTCGAAATAGGTCTTGTCCCAGTTCTTCGGAACGAAGTTGGTGCGGCCTTCACGAACGGATGCAATCGCCGGCTCGGCCAGCGTTTTGGCATCGGCGAACCACTGGTCGGTCAGCATCGGCTCGATGACGACGCCGGAGCGGTCGCCGAAGGGCTGCATGATCTTCTTCTTCTCGACATAGGGAATGTCATTGCCTTCGGCATCCGTGATCGTGACGGCAAGACCTTCGGCATTGATCGCCTCGATAATCTTTGCACGCGCGACCATGCGGTCGAGGCCGCGATACTCTTCCGGAACGAGGTTGATCTCGTCGACGTCGCTCTCGCTCGGCAGTTCGCCGGACTTGGTGATGGCAAGCGCCCTTGCTGCACATTCGGCGTAAGAATCGCCGTCTTCGCGCATGGAAGCGACCGTATCCATCAGGCGATAGAGCGGGATCCTGTTGCGCTTGGCGACCTGGTAGTCGTTGAAGTCATGCGCGCCGGTGATCTTGACGGCACCCGAGCCGAAATCCGGCTCCGGATATTCGTCAGCGATGATCGGGATCAGGCGGCGATGCTCCTTCGGGCCGACCGGGATTTCACAGAGCTTGCCGACGATCGGCGCGTAACGCTCGTCCGATGGATGAACGGCAACCGCACCATCACCCAGCATGGTTTCCGGGCGGGTCGTGGCGATCGAGATGTAGTCGCGTTCTTCCGACAGGATGACGTTACCGTCGGCATCCTTCTCGACATAGGTATAGGTTTCGCCGCCGGCCAACGGGTACTTGAAGTGCCACATGTGGCCGTCGACTTCCTTGCTCTCGACTTCGAGATCAGAAATCGCCGTTTCGAATTTCGGGTCCCAGTTGACCAATCGCTTGCCGCGATAGATCAGGCCTTCCTTGTAGAGCGTGACGAAGACTTCGAGCACGGCCTTGGAAAGACCTTCATCCATGGTGAAGCGTTCGCGCGACCAATCGCAGGATGCGCCGAGGCGCTTGAGCTGGTTGAAGATCAGCCCGCCAGATTCGGCCTTCCAGTCCCAGACGCGGTTGACAAAGGCTTCGCGGCCCATGTCGCGACGACCGGGAAGCTGGCGCTCCATCAACTGGCGCTCGACGACCATCTGCGTTGCGATACCGGCATGGTCCATGCCCGGCTGCCACAACACGTCCTTGCCGCGCATGCGCTCGAAGCGGACCATGATGTCCTGCAGGGTGTTGTTGAGCGCGTGGCCCATATGCAGCGAACCGGTAACGTTCGGCGGCGGGATCACGATCGTGAAGGTGTCCGCACCCGGCTTGGCATTGGCGCCAGCGCGGAAAGCATCCGCATCGTCCCAGGCTTTTGCGATCTTCGGTTCGACGGTGGCGGAATCGTAGGTCTTTTCGAGCATTTCCTGACCCGTTTTTATTTATGAATGAGATGGTTGGTTGTTAAAGATGTGGGGGGTGACAAGTCAATAAAAAAGCCGCCCCGTTTCCGGGGCGGCCATATTCAATGGCATAAGCGGCGATTTGACGGCGCGTTTATCTGCGCGGGCCGCGGGCGACACGCTCGATTTCTTCGCGAACAAGCCGCTCGACGAGCGTTGGCAGGTTGTCATCGAGCCATTCCTGCAGCATCGGCCGCAACATTTCCTGCGCCATATCCTCGACAGAGCGCCGCTCCAGGCCATCAAATACCTCGGCGAGTTCGCCAAAGGACTTCGCCACCTGGGCACCGGCAGTTTCAGAGAGAAGACCGGCGATAGTGGCAATCGAGGCTCCCGACTGTACTACTTGCGGCCTTACCTCTGTGGGCACAAAAGGTTCCGGCTTTATATGATCGGACTTGATAGCCTCAGGCGCGGAAATTGCGGGAAGCTGGCCCGACTTCTCTTCTGCAAGCTGTACGGCCTCGACACTCGCAGGAGCGACCGGCGACTTTATCGCGCTATCGTCGAAAGACGGACGCAGCTCAGGCAATGGCAAGGGGATCACCGGCGCTGAAGGTTCGCTGAATACGGTCTGCGACGGAGCTTCGATAGCGACCGGTGCAGTATCGCGCATCAACGGGATGCCGACTTCGGACACGTTGCCGGAGCGGGACATCGGGATATCCTGGTGGCGTGCGGAGGCTGCGCGAACCCGGGCGGCAACATCAGCAAGCGACAGCGAGCGTTCTGCCGCTGCCGGAGCCGCAAACGCCTCCTGCTGCACCGAAAACTCCGGCTGCCGCGGCAAACCGACATCGTTGGCCACCACGTCGGGAACAAAAGCGGAGGAATCGTCAAAATCCTCAATTTCATCGTCTTCAAAGGTAGACGAAGCCTCATGCAGGCCAGCCGCGTCTGAACCGGGATCATTGCTTTCGATGATCCGGCGGATCGAAGCCAATATCTCCTCCATGGAAGGTTCACGCGCTACATTTGGCTGAGCCATTTCATCCTCGCAGTTGCCGAGTGCTACCGTCTTCTCGACGGTGGTAAACTCTTGGCTAGTGTAAGGGCTTGCGGACAAGACACAATGTGACGGAGATAAGCAAAGGCAGCGATACACAGCTTTTGCACAGACATAGAGTCCTCTTTGCAACAGCCGATCTTGGCTAAAACCAAAAAAGGGGCGTCAGACGCCCCTCGTGTTACGGCCAGTCACACCGATGTCAAAAAACGAATTCCTTGACCTTGGCGAAGCCCGGCAGCGGCTTGACGGAAAGATTGAAGCGCGAGCTTTCAGAAATCGAACCATGTTCCTTGAGCAGGATCTTTGCCTGCGCAGCGTTACCGTAACCGATCACAGCAACGAGGCGTCCACCTTCCGCCAACTGCTCCAAAAGCGCGGCAGGCACCTCTTCCACCGAGCCGTTGACGAAAATGAGATCATATGGCGCGGCAGCCGCGTATCCGTTGGTCAAATCGCCCGTCACCACGGTGACGTTGGGACAGCCCAGCGCGTTCAAATTGGCCGCTGCAAGCTCGCACAATGCACCATCGCTTTCGAGCGCAGTGACGGAACCGGCCAAATGCGAGAGCAGCGCCGCCACGTAACCGGTGCCTGCACCGACGTCGAGAACGCGATCGTTCTTCGTAATCTCGGCTGCCTGAAGCAGCTTAGCCAAGGGGGAAGCTTCCATCAGGTAACGGCCAGGCGACAGCTCGATATCCGCATCGAGATATGCCAGCGGCTTCGCCTTCTCGGAAACAAAAGCCTCACGCGGCACGGATAGAAACGCACGCAGAACGGAGTGCGACGTTACGTCAGTGGTCCGGATCTGATGTTCAACCATCTTTATCCGGGCGGCCTCGAAATCAATCATGTCCTGCGCCTCGTATACTGTCTGCCGACCGTATTACTGGCGCAGGCCAATGGATTCAAGACGGCGCATGGCGGCTCACTAAAAAACCTTCAGCCAGTGCCGTTACCGGAGCCGCAAACGCCGGATAAGAGAGAATCGGGCGGATAGGCTCCGCGCCCACCTCAAACAGGCGTCATGAATGTGGCCTCAGCGGCTCATTCAACTTTTTCGCAGCCAGATAATCTTTCTCGTAGGAGGTTCGCAAACCACTAGCACTGTCAAATCTAAGCTGGTTTGCAAGCGCGGCGGCAAAAAGACCATCAGGATAAGTTCCTGTTCCCTCAACATCGGCGACGGACGGGCGGAACGCGTTGACGAATTTGGTGAGCACAGACAAATCCTCCATTCACTGCAAGTACGGCCATAAAAGCGCATGACGCGCCTTCGGTTCCAAGCTCGCGTAAAGAAGTTAAAAATTAACCATGATCCGTGGCGGGACTTGGGTGGTTGCATGAAATTTCTGCGACATAAGATGCGACAAGAAAAATATGCGCATTGGCCGACAAGGCGCTTGCGCAGCGTTTCGATTCGTTCTAAACGCCCCGACACACACCGCAAACTACTGCATGGATGGCCTCGTGGCGGAGTGGTGACGCAGAGGACTGCAAATCCTCGTACCCCGGTTCAATTCCGGGCGAGGCCTCCAATTTCCCCGATATTGAACTAGACACGCCTCACAGGCAAAAGCCTCGTCATCGGTTTCAGTCATCTGCGACACATGTCCAATCGGCCTCCACGCCGTAACTTGAGATCTTGATCGCCTCTTCTTTCTGGCGAATTCGGCACACAATTCTGCAAGAATTTGGGAACCGAACCGAACGCAGCCCGTTTTCTGCGCCGCAAATGAAAGTGCAGAACATGAACAACGGGCACATCCAAGATACGATTCTCTGGTCAGAACCAGTCAGGGTAAGGGTAGGCTACGGCTTCACCGAAATCATCAGGGGACCATGTGAAGCACTCGAACACCTGAATTGGCGCTGGCCGGTTCGCTACGGTGACTATCACGCAAAAGCGGTGAATGAATGCGCCGCATGCCTGCAGCGACGGGTTCCGCTCGACGAGGTCAGGGAAACCTTCATTCTCGCCAGCATTGAAGCAAAGATGCTTGGATGAACGATCAACAAGCGCGCCGGCCTTAATCGAATATTTACACTCCCCGTTAGTCCATTTTTTAAAGCGCGCCCCTAATCATGTCGTTAGCGGCGATGTTGCCGTAACCTTTTTAGAAGGATCGCCATGACGGCGATGATCGACATGAAACTGACTTTTTCAGACGCCTTCGCGGCGCTCGCGACTATCATATCGCTCTCCAGCATCCTCTATGTACTCCACATGGTGCTTGCGCTCTTCTAGCCCCCCCCTGCCCGACCTCCAGCGACTGAGAACATACGCCGGTTACTCGTTTATCGCGGGGCAAGCCATACAACAGCAAACAACGGCATGGAGCCGGAGCGCCTTGGTGCGCCGCTCATTTGGCGAGCGACGCCATCGTCCTCACCTATAAATTCGGCAGGATCCGCATACTGCGTCTTTTTGCCGGGTAACATATTTTTGCGTCGGGACGACGTTGGTGATAAAATGGATTTGTACCGGGCGGGGAAGGCGTCGGGTATCGGATATGCAGCAGGAGGAGGCTGGCATGCATTACGTCGAATTTTTCACATCCATCAATCCCATCGTGTTGGGCGTATTAGCGGTGGTTGTCGTTTGCGGCATCTATGACCACTGGCTGGAGACCCATCACAAGTAGCAAAATCACAGATATATGCCGCGCTTCACTCTCCATTTCGCGCGAGAGTAGGAGCTTCGGGTTTGCTTGACTGGCTGTTCCTGATATCCATTGCCACCTCTGCGGCGGCAATGGAGTACTATTTTGCAGGCAAAATTCGACTTTCAGGATACCAGCACCTCCCTCAGCGAAACTCTCCGAGGTCTTATCAAAGGCATTCAGGGACCGACTGTATCGTTGCGGGACCTGATGGAGCGGATTGGAGAACAGGGGCTACTGCTCGTCTGCGCCGTCGCCGCCCTACCCTTTCTTATTCCGGTCTCCATTCCCGGCGTCAGCACAGTATTTGGCGCAGCCATCATTTTGATTAGCATTTCCATCACACTGAACCGGATGCCCTGGCTTCCGGCAAGGATTTTGGATCGCGAACTGGATACGCAAAAACTTCTTCCTGCGCTGGATAAAGGCGCAAACATCGTGTCGCGCCTCGACCGCTTCCTCAAGCCGCGCATGCGGACGCTAACGACTGGAACCACCGTAAACCGACTGAACGGACTTGCCATCACTCTCGCTGGCGTACTTCTAATGTTTCCGTTAGGCCTTATACCATTCTCGAATACACTTCCCGGCATAGCCATACTCCTGCTTTCTGCAGGAATACTCCAGCGAGACGGCGCGATCGTACTCGTAGGCCATTTGTTCAACGTGATTACGATCGTCTATTTCGGCATTCTTGCCTACGCAGCCTTCAGTGCCGGCCAAGGCCTCGCTACCTTTTTCAGCTGACCAATCAGCCCCTTCGTTGAGCGGAGGAGAATTCCGGCACAGCATGCCCCAGCCGGGCCGGAACCTATTGCAGGTCTAATCTCAACTGTATCCCCTTGGGAATTTTCGGCTTGCGTAGCGAGGCTATCTGTACCCGCTCGTAAACTTCCTTGCGCTGCTTATCATGTCGCTCCCGCAAAGCACGAGAGGCAGCGACCATGGCAAGCGCACGTTCAGCGACATCTTCGGCACGTTTCATCTGCACCTCCACAATGTTCACTTTATGTTCTATTATTTTCGAGAAAAGTCAACAACAGAACAGGCCATGCTGAATGCTGGGTCGCTGTGCGTCTGAAAAAGGCTGAGAGAGCCCGCCGTGGTTTTCAAGACAGAGCTTCGGAGCTGATGGCGTGCAATAAAGGATCAATAGCCATGCACGGCAACGTCACAGAAATATAATGGAAAAGGATATGAAATAAAAAAGCCCTGTTTTCATGGATATCCACGATAACAGGGCTTCTTTGAATCTGGCTCCCCGGGCCGGATTCGAACCGGCGACCTGTCGATTAACAGTCGAATGCTCTACCGCTGAGCTACCAGGGAACACCGCGTCGCGGCGTGTGCGGCGGGTAATACGCATGCTTTTCCGATTTGCCAAGCGCTTTTTTACAAAAAAATGAAATTCCTTGTTTAATCCCCAACCTGTCCCCATCTCACAGGCAGATATCTCATGAAATCAAAGGGTTTTTCGACTGGATGGCATCGACACCGCATAAACGGCATTTCGGCATAGATCCTCGCAGCGGCAAACTGGCGCTCGGCACTTGGCGTATTCCTATGCCGAGATCACGCGTCGGACGCATTGGCCTAGGCTCTGCCCTGATGGTGGGAGGGACGCTCGGATTTCTCCCGGTACTCGGTTTTTGGATGCTGCCACTCGGCTTCATTGTTCTGTCGAACGACATCGCGTTTATTCGGCGCAGGCGCCGCCGGCTGGTGATCTGGTGGTCGCGGCGCAAACGAGGCTCAAAAGCCGACGCCGATATGAAGCAGAGCACGCATCGGCCGGATAATCCATGACCGCTGCAAATTCACCAATGCGGCTAGTGGAGCAGGTGTTTTCCAAGCATGCGGGCTTATGCGGCAACTTGGCCTAACGAGCGCAGCCTAAACGGGAAAAAAATCGTAGCCGCAACAGGGCGCTGGGTGTAGGTTCACTATTGTTCAGGGCTGAGCACTGGGAGGATCGTTCATGCCGCATGAAAATTGGCAAAAGCCGGTTCAAGTCGCATTCGGAAATCATGGGACAGAGATGATCAGCAGCCCTTCGGAGGCTTTGATGGTGCTGACCGATCGCTGGCCGGATCTGCGAGGGCCACATTTCGTCAAGGCAAGAAGTTGCTGCCGCGCAGCTCTCGATGGGCGTCGCACGCCCGAGGAGGCCCGGCAGGAGTTCGAAAACGCGGTGAGCGAGGCACAGCTTCACGTCAATTGAGATTGCCTTACTGACTTTTACGAGGTCAGATTGCGGTCACCCGTCGGGTGGCCGCATTTTTTGGCTGCGGCCATGCATCAGCTTAGCATTACATACCCAAGATATCGCCCAGCATCCTGAAGGTCGGCCCGCTCAAGGTGATGGGCGCCAGCAGAACCGAAAAGCACAGGCAAGGACTATCGGACGCCGCGACGGGTCGATGAATGATGGTCTCGTCGGCAACGGAAACATCACCCTGCGAAAACGCACCTCGATGATCGTAAAACTGCCCCTGCAAGACAAGTGTCAGCTCGAGTCCTTTATGGTGATGATGCGGCAATGCGCGGCCGGGCCTTGCCCATAAAAGACTTGCCTCCATCCCCGACGACTTCTCGATCACATGTTGCTTGAGGCCCGGAAGCTTGGTCTTCCACGGAACATCGTCGAGATTTCTTCCAGCGTAGGAACGCAGATAATGCGGGAGCGAATCGCCTTGCCTTGCGATTGCAGGCGGCACGTCGATTTCCGGCCTCGATTGCAGGATCGCTTTCAACCGGCTTTCGGATGACGACAACCCGCTCGGCTCGGCATCTTCCAGGCTTTGTCCGGCAAGAATTTCCAGTTCGCCTGCCAACCGTCCCGATGACGGCTGCATCTCCAGATGAGAGCCCACGAGGATATGCGCCGGCTCCGGCAGGCAACCGGCGACGTAGTGAGCAACAAGCAGATCTAGCCGTTCCAGGTTCAGCAACATGTCTGTTGTCAAATTTAGAGGCCTATCGGCACAACGTAAAGATGGTAGATTTTAGGGGTTCGTCTAATCGGATCACAAAATCGCGTGCATGCTTTCCGACGCGGTTTTGCGTAACCTGTCGCGAGGCAGCAGAGCTTTTCCTATCAACCGAGAGGTCGAGAACGGATTTTCTTGCACCCAAACGCTTGTCCATGGAAAAGACGCTGATTAAATCAGCCAAAAAAGGCGCTTCGTCATGGTTTCCTATCCCAACGTCATCGACATCATCGGCAACACACCGCTCATCCGATTGAAGGATGCGTCGGAAAAGACCGGCTGCGAAATCCTCGGCAAGGCCGAATTTCTCAATCCCGGCCAATCGGTGAAGGACAGGGCTGCCCTGTTCATCATCCGCGATGCCGAACGCAGGGGCTTGCTAAAACCAGGCGGTGTGATCGTCGAGGGCACGGCCGGCAATACCGGGATTGGCCTGACGCTGGTTGCCAAGGCGCTCGGATATCGGACGGTGATCGTCATTCCAGAGACCCAGAGCCAGGAGAAGAAGGATGCCCTGCGGCTGCTCGGCGCGGAACTGGTCGAGGTTCCGGCGGTTCCCTATCGCAACCCCAACAATTACGTGAAGGTCTCGGGCCGGCTTGCAGAGCAGCTCGCCAGGACGGAGCCGGCGGGTGCGATCTGGGCAAACCAGTTCGACAATGTCGCCAACCGCCAGGCTCATATCGAGACCACCGCACCGGAAATCTGGGAACAGACAGGCGGCAAGGTGGACGGGTTCATCTGCTCGGTCGGTTCCGGCGGCACGCTGGTCGGCACGGCTATGGGCCTGAAGGCGAAAAATGCTAACATCAAGATCGGCATTGCCGATCCCGAAGGTGCGGCACTCTATGAATATTACGCCCATGGCGAACTGAAATCGGAAGGCAACTCGATCACCGAGGGTATCGGCCAGGGCCGGATCACCGCCAATCTCGAAGGGTTCACCCCGGACTTCTCATATCGCATCCCGGACGCGGAAGCCCTGCCCTACATATTCGACCTGGTCGAGACAGAAGGCCTTTGCCTCGGCGGCTCCTCCGGCATCAACATTGCTGGCGCGATCCGGCTTGCTAAGGATCTTGGGCCGGGACACACGATCGTCACGGTGCTGTGTGACTATGGCAACCGTTATCAGTCCAAGCTGTTCAACCCTGACTTCCTGAAGTCGAAGGGCCTGCCGCTGCCGAAATGGCTGACGCAGAAGCGGCAGATATCCGTGCCCTTCGAAACGGTCTGATTACGATACCCGCGAGCATCCCATGTCTTCCCAACTGCTTTACCGCGACGACTTCTATCTGACCACGACAGAGGCTGTCGTGACATCCGTGCATGAGGATGGTGGGATCGAGTTCGATCGAACCTGCTTTTACGCCACCTCCGGTGGCCAGCCAGGAGATACCGGTTTTCTCGACCGGGCCGATGGAAGTCGCATTCTGCTTGGCCAGACCAGGCATGGCGCGTCGAAGGACATCGTCATTCATGTGCCTGTCGAAGGCCAAGCCCAGCCATTGGTCGGCGAAACAGTGACGCTGTCGATCGACTGGCCGCGCCGTTTCAACCTGATGCGGATGCACACTGCCTGCCACCTGCTTTCGGTCGTCTGTCAGTATCCGATCACCGGAGCTGCCGTCGGCGAGGAGGAGTCGCGGGTCGATTTCGACATGGCCGATACGATCGACAAGGACGACGTTACGACGAGACTTATGGCTCTGGTCAACGCGGATCATCCCGTCTACCTGCAATGGATCACCGACGAGGAACTGGCCGCCAATCCGGGCATCGTGAAGTCGAAAAATGTCCGCCCGCCGGTCGGCCTCGGGCGCGTCAGTCTGGTCTGTATCGGCGAGAATTCCAGCATTGACAGCCAGCCTTGCGGCGGAACACATGTCGCGAGAACAAGCGAGGTCGGGGCGATCCATATCGCCAGAATAGAAAAGAAGGGCAAGGAGAACCGCCGCTTCCGGATCCGGTTCGGCGAGCCCGAGATACAGGCCTGAAAAGGCCAAGGGAGAGATGGCATGAGCGAAGCGATTGAGGGAAAGACGAGCCGTTTTGTGGTCTCGTCGGATTGGCTGGCAAACGAACTGGGAGCAAGCGACCTGAAGGTCATCGATGCTTCCTTCTATCTGCCGGCACAGGGCCGCAACGCAGATGCCGAATATCTTGCCGGCCATATTCCCGGCGCCATCCGTTTCGATCACGACAAGGTCGCCGATCATTCGACCGGCCTTCCGCACATGGTCCCGGCCCCGGACGTATTTGCCGAGGCTGTCGGCAAGATGGGCATCAGAGAAACGGACCGGATCGTCGTTTATGACGGTCCGGGTATTTTTTCCGCGCCGCGCGGCTGGTGGCTGTTCCGGATCATGGGCGCTGAAAACGTCTTCGTGCTCGACGGTGGCCTGGACGGCTGGAAGGCCGAGGGGCGGCCGCTGGAGACGGAGACCCCTTCTACTTCTGCCACCACATTCAAAACAGATTTGCGCCTCGACAAGGTTATCAATTTCCGTGAAATGCTGTCGATCGTCGTCGACGGCAAGCGGCAGATCGCTGATGCGCGCAGCGCCGGACGGTTTGCCGCAACCGAGCTTGAAACGCGTCCGGGCCTGCGCTCCGGCCACATGCCGGGCGCCCGCAGCCTTCCTTCCGGCACGTTCTCCGTCAACGGCAAGCTGCGCAGCCTGCCGGAACTGCGTCAGGCGATCGAGGATGCGGGGATCGATTTCGGCCAGCCGGTCGTCACCACTTGCGGATCGGGCATAACCGCCGCGATCATCACGCTGGCGCTCGAATCGCTCGGGCACGAAGACAACGCGCTTTATGACGGCTCCTGGACGGAATGGGGCGCTCGCGACGAGGCACCGGTGGTAACCGGCCCGGCGGATGCGCGATAGGCCGGAACAGTTTTGATGGCCAAGAAACCTTCCCCGCTGAAAGTCCGTGTCACGCGGCTCGAAATGACGGCGGCACCGCGCAGCAGTCTGCCGGTGCCGGTCAATGTGCAGACGGCGATCATGCGCTCGCCGGACATCCCACTGCATTTCTACCGCTATCTCTACCGGCAGGTGGGAAAACGCTGGCAATGGTATGAGCGCCTGAGACTGAGCGACGAGGAACTGGCCGCGATCATCCACAGCAAGCAGGTGTCCATCAGCGTGCTTTATGTCGATGGCGCGCCTTCCGGCTTTTTCGAGCTTGCCAAGCAGCCGGACGACGTGATCGAGCTTTCCTATTTCGGCCTGTTCGAACGGGCGATGGGACTTGGTATCGGCAAGTGGTTTCTGCTGCAGGCGCTTTATGCTGCCTGGCAGGACAATCCCTCCAAGGTTACCGTCACCACCAACAATCTCGACCATCCGCGGGCAATCCAGCTTTACCAGATGATGGGCTTTTCGCCGGTCGGCACCAGCGAAGAGACGATCCTGCCGATGACAGATACGGAGCTTCTCAAGGCACTGGACGGATAAGGTCCAACGCTGGCAAGAAACGGGTGGCGGCTTTTGCCGATCACCGCCATCACATGGCTTTTCCACTTCAAGGAGAGGTACATGTCTACAATCCGCTTTCACGCCATGCCGACGGAAGAGGCCGAAGAACTCTGGCGTGGCGGCGCCGATGCCTATCGGAACAAGCCTGAAACGATGGTTTCGGATGGCCCGGGACATCCCTGCCGCCACTGCCTGCAGAATATCGACGAAGGAGAAGGCCTGCTCGTGCTTGCCTATCGGCCCTTTCCATCGCTGCAGCCTTATGCCGAGACCGGGCCGATCTTCCTGCATGCAAAGCCCTGCCCGCGTTATGCCTGCGAAGAGGCTCGGCCGCCGATCCTTTCCAGCCCAGACTATATCGTCCGTGGCTACGGCTTCAACGACCGTATCGTTTACGGCAGCGGCGCGGTAACGCCGACCGACGCCATTGCCGAACGCGCGGCAAGCCTGTTGGAACGCGACGAAATTGCCTATGTGCATGTGCGCTCGGCCCGTAACAACTGTTATCAGTGCCGCATCGACAGGGCTTAATTCACCAGCCTGTCCTTCAGCGCTTCCCCCCGCAAGCGAAGGTTATCCAGAGAGCAACAACTTGTTCTCTGGATTGGTGCCTAAAGGTCAGCTCAGGCCGCCGGTATCCTTGTTCCCGTCACGATCGAGATCTTCGGCCATTTGCAGCAGAAGCTTGACGAAATCACCGGCTTTCCTTTCGTCCGTCGCCAGCTTGGCGGCGATGACTTCGCGCAGGTTGAGGAGCGCGGCGTCGACGCTGCGCGGCAGTTCCGGGCCGTGTTCGCGGCGCTGGTGATGTTCGTTGCGTTCCTGCCGCTGCTTGATGCGTTCGGCAAGTTCGGAAAGCCTGCCGAGGATGGTGGAGGCAAAGCTGCGGTTTTCTTCGAGATGCGCCCTGCCTTCTTCGGTGATGGCGTAACGCTTCTTGTTGCCGTCGGCCTCCGAGACTACATAACCGGCTTCCTCGAGATAGGTGAGCGTCGGGTAGATGACGCCTGGGCTTGGCGCGTAAAAGCCATAGGTCATGTCCTCGATATGCTTGATGATCTCATAGCCGTGGCGCGGTTCCTTTTCGATCAGCGCCAGAACCAGAAGGCGAAGATCGCCCTGCATAAGGAAGCGGCCGATACGACCGTCGCCTTCGTCACCAAATCCGTGACCGCCGCCGGGGCCGCCTCGCCCGCCACGCCCCGGACCGCCAAAGCCACGACCGAATGGCCCGCCGCGCGCGGCGCAAACTTCCTCGAAGCCCTTGCGGCCTCCACGTTCGCCGCATCCATGGCGGCCATCAAACCTGTGTCCAAACATTTTTGTCTCCTAGACTGTCTTTCGATATATCTAAAGATAGCTCAAACGAGACCGGATGCAAGTGATTCGATATATCTAAATAATATCGAATTGATTTTTCGGGCAAAAAAACGCCGGGAACCGTCGCCCCCGGCGTTCAGACCGATCGCAAAAGATGAATCAGGCGACGTTCAGCAGGCTTTCAGGTGCGAAGGCTTCGTAACCAAGCGCTTCGGCAACAGCCGTGTTGGTGACCCGCCCCTTGTGGACGTTCAGGCCGTTGCGCAGATGCCTGTCTTCGGCAATCGCGCGCAGGCCGCGATCGGCGAGAGCAAGGCCATGCTGGAGTGTGGCGTTGTTCAGCGCATGGGTGGAGGTGATCGGCACTGCGCCCGGCATGTTGGCGACGCAATAATGCACGATGCCATCAACCTCATAGGTCGGGTCGGAATGTGTGGTGGCATGGGATGTCTCGAAGCAACCGCCCTGATCGATCGCAACGTCGACCATGACCGAACCCTGCTTCATGCCCGACAGCATTTCGCGCGTGACAAGTTTCGGCGCTGCGGCGCCGGGGATGAGCACTGCACCGATGACGAGATCGGCCGAGAAGGTTTCTTCTTCCAGCGCATCGATGGTCGAATAACGCGTATGGACGCGGCCGGCGAAAATATCGTCGAGCTGGCGCAGGCGCGGCAGCGAGCGATCGAGAATGGTTACATCGGCACCAAGACCGGCCGCCATGCGGGCAGCATGAAGTCCGACGACGCCGCCGCCGATGACAGTGACCTTGGCCGGAGCCACGCCGGGCACGCCGCCGAGCAGGATGCCACGACCGCCATTGGCTTTCTGCAGGGCTGTTGCACCGGCCTGAATTGCCAGCCGGCCGGCGACTTCCGACATCGGCGCCAGAAGCGGAAGGCCGCCGCGCTCATCGGTTACTGTCTCATAGGCAACACCGGTAACGCCGGAGGCAATAAGTCCCTTGGTCTGTTCGGGATCGGGAGCGAGATGAAGATAGGTGTAGAGGATCTGTCCCTCGCGCAACTGTGCCCATTCTGCCGGCTGCGGTTCCTTGACCTTGACCACCATGTCGGATTTTTCAAATACATCCCTGGCCGAAGCGACGATTTTTGCGCCGGCAGCCTGGTAGGCGGCGTCATCTGCGCCGATACCGGCACCAGCCTTC
The DNA here is from genome assembly GCF_014201355.1 of Aliirhizobium wenxiniae. GTDB lineage: Bacteria > Pseudomonadota > Alphaproteobacteria > Rhizobiales > Rhizobiaceae > Neorhizobium > Neorhizobium wenxiniae. Next base: position 66,398 of record NZ_JACHEG010000001.1, on the reverse strand, counting down.
GTTTCCACGATCACATCATGGCCATGCGCCACATATTCACGCACGGCACCGGGCGTGAGACCGACACGATATTCATGGTTCTTGATTTCCTTCGGGCACCCGACACGCATACAGCATTCCTCTCTTTTATATTGGCTATCGCCAGTTGATTTTTTTGCCGGACGAGCACACCAGAAAAGCGACGGAATGTCCTTGCGAAGAGTGATTGCTGCGACAGTGATTTTCGGGGATTATTGCGCCAGATCGCCATTTTTCGGAAGAAACCGCAATGAGCAGCTTTGATGCCATCGATCGTGCGATCATGCGGACGTTGCAGGATCACGGACGCATTTCCAATGCGGACCTGGCCGAGCGCGTCGGGCTTTCACCATCTGCCTGTTCGCGCCGCCTCGACATTCTTGAGAAAAACGGCACGATCAGCGGCTATCATGCGCGTCTTTCCAATACCGCACTCGACTACAAGATGATGGTGATCGTCCACATCTCCCTATCGGGCCAGTTCGCCAAGACGCTGACCGAATTCGAAGCCGCGGTGAAATTGTGCCCCAATGTGCTTGTCTGCTATCTGATGTCAGGGGAATATGACTATATCCTGCGCGTCGCGGCCAAGGATCTTGAAGACTACGAGCGTATTCATCGCGACTGGCTGTCGGCTCTACCGCATGTTGTGAAGATCAATTCAAGTTTCGCGCTCCGTGAAATCATCGATAGACCCAATGTAGGCCTGTGATTATTTATGGTTGCATAAATCTGCGAATACACCCAATCTTGAGATGCCATTCAAGGGAGGGGTAGATGAAGCGAAGTTCACTGGAATTGGGCGCGGGTATCGTCAGCATTATTTCCATACTGCTCGTCATCGGAGAGGTGATCGGGTATCAAAGCAGTGACAGCGCAAAGATCGCCACCTATCTTGCCATGGCGATCATAGCGTTGCTTGCCCCAAAACTTGCGAGCATCAGTGTCGGCAAGGATGGTCTCGTCGCCTCCCTGGCCGAGAAAATGGAAGAAAACGGCCAGCGTATCGAGCGGACGAAAAACGTCGCGATCGAGCTCGATGAACAGTTGAACCAGAAGATCTCGCAGATATTCGAGGAGCTTCGGCAGCTCCGGCAATTCTCCTCCAGTCTTGAAAACGGTTTCGAGGCGCAGAGTATCTCCACGACTGACAAGCCGGAATTGCCGACGGTCACCGTTGTCAACGACCCGCAGAAAAAGCGTTTCGGTGGGCAGGAAACCAATGACGGGCTGCAGATTGCCGCCATCGTCGAGAAATCTGATGTCGGAGGCGATTGGCAGAAAGTTTCGATCACCGTTCGAGCGACAAAAGACACCCCCCTCAGGGGCGTGGTCGATTTCTTTCTGCATGACAGCTTCCAGCCCAATCAATACCGTATACCGGTGACCAAAGGTGAGGCCAAGCTAGTCATCAGAGCATGGGGAGCTTTCACCGTGGGAGCTCTTGCAGGCGAAAAACGCATTCCTCTTGAACTTGATCTGGCAACAAGCCCCAATGTGGTTGCACCTATGAACTGGAAAAGCCGCTAAGGATGGTCGCGGCGTCACGAAACCCCAATAAGGATGGCGCCGGCGGCAACCACGATGCATGCAAGGATGCGCCTCGGCGTCAGGCGCTCCCCCAGGAACTTCCATCCGATGAGAGCAGCGAACACCACGCTGGTCTCCCTGAGGGCCGATACCGGACCGGCCGGTGCCAATGAATAAGCAACCAGAACAGTGCCGTAAGAGAGAAGCGAGACCATGCCGCCGCCGATCGCCTTGCGGGTTTCCGGTGAGCGAATATCGATATGCAGGGGCCCGCGCATAGCCATGTAGGCTGCGGAAAGAAGAATGCCCGGAAGAATGAACACCCAGGCAATATAGGCTACTCGTTCGCCTGCCACCCGGATGCCGATGGCATCAAAGGTCGAATAACCCGCGATCGCCACGCCGGTCGCAAGTGCAAACAGCATGGACGTGCCGGATGCCCTCGCCTTGCCGAGCGCCAGCGTCATGATGCCGAGCACGATGCACAGAACGCCGAGCATGGCCAGAAACTGGAGCACTTCGCCCATCAGGAAGAAACTGCCAACCGTGACCAGAAGCGGTGCACTGCCACGGATGATCGGATAGACCTGCCCGAGTTCACCATGCCTGTATGCGGCGACGAGCAGAAGGCCGTAGGCGACCTGAAACAGCGAAGAACCAATAATATAGGGCCATGCATCGGTTACCGGCATGGGAAAGATGAGCGCAACCGGAATAGCGGCAACCGTGATGGCGAGGTTCATGACCGTCATCATCCAGAAGCGATCGGCACCCGAACGCAGGAAAGCATTCCAGCTGGCATGAAGAACTGCAGCAAACAAAGCCAGAAGCACAACCGACGTGCTCATCCGCCATCCATTCCGGTCGTCGCGGCATGGCCAAAATATCCAGGCATGCAAATCCTCCACAGCGAGAGAATCAGCTTATCTCCCCCATTCATTCGCGCCAGACGCGAACGGATGTAAAGCGGCGGTTACCCGATCCGTTACAATTTTATGACGCAAACTAAAGGCGTTTCAATTCATGCCAGATATAACCCGGATAAAAGGTCAGGAGGTATCAGGATATGGCGATAAACAATCTCAACATGAAGGTGCGCTCTGCTCCTCGGCGCAAGGCACGAATTCCCGGAACGCTGAAATATTACGGGCAATCGGTCAATGCTCGCGTCGTCGATATTTCCGCGACCGGTCTTGCGCTAGACCTCGGCGCACCACTCAATGCCTCCATCGGAAGCCCCGTCAGGATTGACAGTGAGGAGTTGGGCGTTCTGGAGGGTATCGTGAAGTGGAGCCATAATGGACGCCTCGGCATCCAGTTTCGCCCCAATACAAATGCAGCGGCGCAGGTCGCAGCCTATTTCCGCTTCTTCCATCAGGACATCCAGCCCGTGCTGAGACGGTAGGCCAGAGAAGGATTATTTCCCCCTGTCATTTTGGTGATGCAGGCTCATGCGAATGCGCCTAGTGTTACGCCTTTCGATGACGAAATAGGGAGATATCATGCCGTCCTCCACTTTATCCTCTCAGCTCTCGCGCCGTTCGGTTCTGGGTGGAATTGCCGCCTCTTCTGCACTGGTTGCGCTGCATCCTTTCGCGGCGCGAGCGCAGGCCAACCAGGCACATCTGCGGATCATGGAAACGACGGATATCCATGTCCACGTCTTCCCATACGACTATTACGCCGACAAGCCGAATGACACGCTGGGGCTTGCCCGCACGGCCTCGATCATCGACGCGATCCGGGCGGAGGCCGGCAATTCGATGCTGGTCGACAATGGCGACTTTCTTCAGGGTAATCCGCTCGGCGACTATATCGCCTATGAGCGTGGCATGAAGGAAGGCGACAAGCATCCGGTGATCACCGCCATGAGCGTGCTCGGCTATGATGTCGGGACGCTTGGCAACCACGAGTTCAACTACGGCCTGGACTTCATGTTCAAGGCGCTGGCGGGCTCAGGATTTCCTTACGTTTGTGCAAACCTTACCAAAGGCATGCTGGCATCCGATGCCAAAAAAGATGAGCTTTTATTCAAGCCTTATGTGATCCTGGAAAAACAGATCCGTGATGGTTCCGGCGCGACCTCGCCGATCAAGGTTGGGTTCATCGGTTTCGTGCCGCCGCAAATCATGGTGTGGGATGCCAAGAACCTCGAAGGCAAGGCGCAGACACGCGACATCGTCGACGCCGCCAAGGCCTGGGTGCCGCAGATGGAGGAGGAAGGTGCGGATATCGTGATCGCGCTTTCGCATTCGGGCATAGACGGTTCCGGCCAGAGCGAGCGGATGGAAAATGCCTCACTCTATCTCGCCGGCATCGAAGGGATCGACGCGATCTTCACCGGCCACCAGCATCTGGTCTTCCCCGGGCCGAAGGATTTTGACGGGATTGCCGGCGCGGATGCCAAGAAGGGCACGCTGATGGGCAAGCCCGCGGTGATGGCCGGTTTCTGGGGCTCGCATATGGGGCTGATCGACCTGCTGCTGGAAAAGGATGGTAACAGCTGGAAGATAATTTCGTCGACCTCGGAAGCGCGGCCGATCTACCATCGCGACGAGAACCGTAAGGTGGTCGCCGATGTGAAGGACAAGCCGGAGGTTCTGGCAGCGGCCAAGGCCGAACATGAGGCAACGCTTGCCTATGTGCGCCGACCTGTCGGCAAGACCTCGGCGCCGCTCTATTCCTATTTCGCGCTGGTGGCCGACGATCCTTCAGTGCAGATCGTCTCGAATGCGCAGAGCTGGTATATCAAGCAGATGCTGAAGGATGGCCAGTACAAGGACTATCCGGTGCTTTCGGCTGCGGCACCATTCAAGGCCGGCGGACGTGGCGGTGCCGAATATTATACCGACGTGCCGACCGGTGATATCGCGATCAAGAACGTCGCCGACCTCTACCTCTATCCGAACACGGTTCAGGCGGTGTTGATTACCGGCGCGCAGGTGAAAAACTGGCTGGAAATGTCGGCAGGCATGTTCAATCAGCTCAAGGCGGGCGCCAAGGATGCGGCGCTGCTGAACGACGGCTTCCCTTCCTATAATTACGATGTCATCGATGGCGTGACCTACCAGATCGACCTGTCGCAGCCGGTGCGCTTCGACAAGGACGGTAAGCTGATCAATGAAGATGCGCATCGCATAACTGACTTGAAATTTGACGGAAAACCGATTGATCCAATTCAGAAATTCGTTGTCGTGACGAATAATTATCGTGCTGGTGGTGGCGGCAAGTTCCCGGAGATCGCAGCCGATAAACTGATCTTCGTCGCTCCCGACACCAACCGCGACGTGATCGTCCGCTATATCGTCGATCAGGGGACGATCAATCCGTCGGCAGACGACAATTGGTCGTTCAAGCCGCTGCCGGGAACGACAGCCGTGTTCGAGAGCGGCCCCAAGGGGCGCCATTTCGCCGGTGAGATCAAGGGGGCCAAGATCGAGGACGCTGGCGACGGTGAAAACGGTTTTGCAAAATTCCGGCTGGTGCTGTGAGGCGATCGGCCACCCGGCAAATCATTTGCGGAATCGAACGGCAGCTGAAAAGCTGCCGTTTTCGTTTCAACCGGACGCAGTGATCTTAATGCCAAGCTTTTCCTTCCAGCAGGTCGACGTCTTTTCCAGCCAGCCGATGCGCGGCAATCCGCTCGCGGTCGTCATCGGCGCGGACGATCTCGATGACGCACAGATGCAGGCCTTCGCCAACTGGACCAATCTCAGCGAGACAACCTTTCTCTTGAAGCCGAGAGCGGCAGGTGCGGATTACCGCGTGCGGATCTTCACGCCGACGCAGGAGCTGCCGTTTGCGGGACATCCGACGCTCGGCAGCGCGCATGTCTGGCTCAGCCAGGCGGCAAATGCACCCGAAGGCGAGATCGTGCAGGAATGCGATGCGGGGCTAGTGCGTCTTCGCCGCGACGGCCGGCGGCTGGCTTTTGCCGCACCACCGCTCGTGTGCAGCGGCCCGGTGGAGCCGGTTCTGGTCGAAAGGATAGCCAAGGGGCTGGGCATTCCGGCAGCGATGATCGAGGACGCGAACTGGATAGAAAACGGACCGGACTGGATCGGCGTGCGCTTGCCCTCGCGTGCGGATGTGCTGGCGGTCAGGCCGGACTATTCCGTTCTCAAAGGCGCACGGGTCGGGCTGGTCGGTCGCTTCGATCCGCAGTCGGACGGTAAAGACGCGCAGTTCGAAGTGCGCGCCTTTACCCGCAACGGCTATGAAGACCCGGTGACGGGAAGCCTCAATGCCGGGCTGGCTCAGTGGCTGATCGGCTCCGGTGTCGCGCCTGAAAGTTATGTGGCGGCACAGGGTACCGTTCTCGGCCGCGCCGGCCGGGTGCATGTCGACAAGGTCGGCGACGACATATGGGTCGGCGGCGAAGTCGCGACATGCATTTCCGGCACACTGACGCTGTGAAGCGGTCAGGCGGGGGCCGAGGTTTCCGGCAAGACTGTAGCTGGCCTGTACCGACCTGCGGCTTTCACGGGTGAGGTTGCGAGCTTGCGCAGGAGCAACCCCAGTTCGGGCGGCGGCTTTTTCTCGACACGGCGATAATCGCTGCCGTCACGATTGCGGGTGACCAGGCCGAGATCGAAGAGATCACGCCTGAGCAATGCGGCGTCCTCGAAAAGGTGCTGTCCGTTCAAGAATGCGCTGATCTCCCGTTCGGAAAATATTCTTCCGCGCGGGATCTTCGACCAGAGAAACCAGAGGCAAAGCTCCTGCTGCGAGCGTTTTCCCGGCCAGCGGATGATACGCCCGTCACGGTCGAAGACGCGAAGCGTATGCATGACACGACGTTCGTTTGCCTGCGGTTCCGGCTCGGCCGTGGCATGGCTCATCTCGACGGGATCGGCGCCATCGGCGGTTGCGCGAAAATGCTGGTAATTGCGGAAACCTGCGGCGCGACTGAGGAGATTGAGCATCTCCACATGGGTCGGCTTGTGATCAAGCTTGTCAATCTGGTCTCGCAGGGATTTGGCGAAAGCCGACATATCTGACACGGCCATCGGAAAGATGGTTCTGGGCATGGCTTATCCTTTAAAGCGTGCCGGTCCGTCTGGTATGTCGCTGGTCACCGTCTTGTCGACTTCGGCACAGGATAAGTGCTGATATCTGAATTTGCAGGTTTAGCTTCCCATAAGGGACGGCGACGCCTCGGTGAACTGCTGACCGTGATCGACCTATATCAAGATCAGCCCGACGCGGTCAATCGTCCGCATTGCGCCTCTATTCCGCCGCCTGAGGATAGGCAGGCGCATCGATGGGCTTGTCGATATCGGCGCGGAGCATGGTGGTGAAATGCTCCTTGTTCGGGCAGGTCGAAAGCCGGCGGGCGAAGCTATCGATCAGCCACTGGCCGGCAGGACCGGGCGGACTGGCCGTCCTGCGCAGCGCATAAAGCGGATATTCGCCCTGTTCGTAGGCTTCGATATCGAGGACGACGAGATTGCCGTCACGCACGTCATCACGCACCAGCGATGCCGGCAGGCCGCCCCATCCAAGCCCACCCTTGACGAGATGATGCTTGGTGGCGATGTCGCTGACCCGCCAGATCTTGTAGGACAGAACGTTGAAATCGCGGCCGGCGGTAATGCCCGATGCATCGGTGACGACAAGCTGCGTCTCTTCGCGGACATCGGCAAGCGTCAGCGGCCGCCCGAGCCTTGCCAGCGGATGGTCGGCAGCTGCGACCGGAAGCAGGAAAGCGTGGCCGATCTTTTCCGCCATCAGCGAATCGTCCTGTTTCAGCAGAGCCCCGCCAATGCCGATATCCGCCTTGCCGTTCATGACGAGGTTCATCACCATGCCGAGTTCGCCGACATTTAGATTGAGAGCTACCGTCGGAAATTCCGTCCTGAACTCCTTCAGCTCGGCCACCAGAGCATCGGCCGGTACCATGACGCTGATTGCCAGCGTGATTTCCGCTTCCAGCCCCTGCCGAATGCCCTTGGCGCGTGAGCGCATGACCTGCAGGTCGGCGACGATCCGGCGGGCATCGGCCAGCATCGCCCTGCCCGCCTCTGTCAGCTTCGGCTGACGTGCGCCACTGCGCTCGAAAAGCGTCACTTCAAGCTGGGCTTCGAGATTACCGATCGTGTAGCTGACAACCGATTGCGCCCGGTTTAGCGAGCGGGCTGCGGAAGAAAAACTTCCTGTTTCCGCGACGGCGATGAAGACCTGCAACTGGTCGAGGGTCGGATTGGCATCCATGAGAGATATCCAGATATTCGATAGGAAGCTTCGATATTATCCCTGTTTTATCGATGGCGGTCCAGACCTATTTGTCAGTCATACGAGCCTCCAGTCTCGCCCCCAATATCGAGGTCGAAAGAAGGCCTCCAAGACAAATCAAGGAATTGGCACCATGTCTTCCATTCTTCTCGTCACCTCCAGCCCGCGCGGCGGCGAATCCCTCTCGACCAAGATCGCCAACGAATTCGTCGATAAGTTGAAGGCAAAGAACCCCGGCTCGACCGTTGTGGGCCACGACCTCGGCCAGAACCCGATCGCCCATCTGGACACCGTCACCACCTCGGCCATCCGCAAGCCTGCCGACCAGCGCAATGCCGAAGAAGCCGCAGCTGCCGCGCTGTCGGACAAGCTCACCGCTGAGCTGCTTGCTGCCGATACGGTCGTGCTGGCAACCGGCCTCATCAACTTCAACATCTATTCGCAGCTGAAGAGCTGGATCGACAATGTTGCCCGCGCAGGCCTGACGTTCCGCTACACGGCAGAAGGCCCGGAAGGCCTTGCAACCGGCAAGAAAGTATACGTCGTCCTCTCGGCTGCCGGCATCTATTCCGAAGGCCCTGCCATGGCTATGAACCACGCCGTTCCTTACCTGAAGACCGTTCTCGGCTTCATGGGCATGACCGATGTCGAAGTCATCTATGTCGAAGGCACGGCTTTCGGTCCGGAAGCCTTCGAAAAGGCAATCGCTTCGGCCCAGGAACGGACCGAGCAGCTGGCACTTGCCGCCTAATCTCCTGAAGAATTTCAGAACTTCCCATAACGGCCGTGAACCATATCACGGCCGTTATTTTTTGCCTGATAGAGCCGTTCGTCCGCCCGGCTCAAGATAAGGTCGAGTGTCCGACCATCCTCAGGAGCGGTCGAAACGCCGATCGAGACCGTAAGCGGCGCGCCATCGGGACGCGTGATGTTGGCCGCGATATCCAAGCGAAGGCGCTCTGCGACTTCCAGAGCCTTTTCATGGTCGGTGTCCGACAAAAGGATCACGAATTCCTCGCCGCCGAAACGGGATAAATGATCACTTGAGCGAGCGCTCCTGCTCAGACAAGCTGCCAAATCCCGCAAAACAGTATCACCACGCTGATGGCCGAATCGATCATTGACCTCCTTGAAATGATCGGCATCGACGATGACCATGCTGATCGACTGGCGCATTGCGAGGCTCTTTCGCACCAGTTCAGGTCCGTCCATCTCATAACGGCCGCGATCCAACAGACCGGTCAGTCCGTCCACACCAGCCTTTGCCAGCAGAGCCTGATAACGCTCGCGGAATGTGAGGTCGTGAAAAATATCCTTGATCTGCCGTGACGACGCGAACCATCGGTCGTTTTGATCGATCCTGAGATAGACTGCAAAGAGGCTCGAATAAATAAGCACCGCGAGTAGCTTCGCATACCAGCCACCGAAGAAGACAGGCAGCGGCACACCAAGTAAAATGTGGAGCACCGAGAAAAACGCGACCTGATCAAAAGTCAGCATAATGGCGCCGCTGATGGCGAAGCGCATGACCACATTATCGACGAAACGCCCTAATCGCTCGTAAAGCAGGATGATGGCAATCGCGTCGACATAGAGGATCGTCGTACCCCAGACCATGAGCCAACCCATCTCATCGAGAAAGGCCATATCGGCAGCGCGTCCACCAGGCAGCGTTACAGCCGCGTGCAGCTGCAATATCTGGGCGATGCCGACTGTCACGAGATTGCCGAGAAACAGTCCATAAATGGGCTGCCGCACCGTTGCTGCATCTTCCTTGATATAAAGCATCAGGATCATCATCAGCTTGCCGGCAAAAAAGATGGAGGAACCTGGCGATACCGTTCCGAATGGCAGCTCGACGTAAAAGACCGCCGCCAGGTAGGTCTCCATGAAGTGCATCACACCGAGCGCGGCCAAAAACACACCCAGGCCAAGCGAACGCCGAAAATGCAGGAACGCCGTCATGACGGAGAAATAGACGACCGCTTCAAGCAGAAACAAGCCGAGATTAAGCCATTGCATGGGCGCTCCTTGCGCCATTGAGAACAAGCTCTTTTAGGATCGTCTCAGTTAAGTTTTCCTCAAATCCCGGTGGGTCATGCGCAAGTTATCTGACAAGACGGACAGTCGCGCCCTCTTTGAGGTCGAGACCCTGCACCCTCCGGCAATCGTCTTGGCATGTGTTTGAGTTGAACAGCAATCGCGGGATCGATCTCGATAGAGCACGATATCGGCACAACCGACCGGCGCATCCTTGTCAGCCGTATGCTCCAGGCAGAGCGCTGAACGTTTCCAGATCTCGTTCCGTCGACACGCTTACCAGAATTGCTGCGAATTCGTCTTCCCCAAGGCACCGACCATATCCTGCGCCCCGATCAGAGCCATCAGCCTAGCCGAGACCTCCGCGGAAGATCGCAATCTCATGCCGGGCGTCATCGCTGAGCCTGATGATCTCAAAAACACGGATCGCCTCCCCGTCCCTGAGGAAACGGAAAATGTAACGTCCGATCAGTGGCCGATCAGGCCGAACGGGAGCTTTGACCGTCCGAAAACAGCGAAGGGCCGTTCTGGTCGATGATCTGTTCAGCCTTGCGAACCGTGAAAGTCACGGCGTCGTCCATCGATGAGAACATGTCGGCCCGAATGACATGGCGAACCAGCGTTTCGCCATTTACGTCCTTCTCGATCCGGCCAGCGAGGCGATATTGTCCGCCTTCGGCGATCGGTGCCGGATAGATCAGGCAATCCTTGTAAGCAACAGGTTCCACGCCTTTGGCAGCCTGAGCCGGCTTATCCTTGCCTGAAAAGGCGGAGAGGAGAGAAGAGAAAAAAGATGCCATGATTTTGCCTACCACATTGCTCCCGGCGCCGAAACGCATCCAACCGCCTGTAACTGTTTCAGGCCGGAAGCGCCAGCCCATCAGATGATCAGGTTGGCCAGGATTTCGTTTTCGGTGATGTCCTCGTAACCGAGCCCTGCCCCTTCAAAACGCTCATAAAGGCCGGCGAAATTTTCCGACGCCGTCGTTTCGATACCGATAAGGATCGAGCCGAAATTGCGGGCGGATTTCTTCAGATATTCGAAACGGGCGATATCATCATCAGGCCCCAAAAGATTGAGGAAGTCACGCAATGCCCCGGGGCGCTGGGGCAAACGCAGGATGAAATATTTCTTCAGACCCGCATAACGCATGGCCCGTTCCTTCACATCGGGTAGCCGCTCGAAATCGAAATTGCCGCCCGAGACGATGCAGACGATGGTCTTTCCGGCGATCTTTTCACGCGGAAGAAGCGACAGGGCGGTGATCGAAAGGCCACCTGCCGGTTCCAGCACGACGCCTTCGACATTCAGCATGTCGGTCATCGTGACGCAGATCGCATTTTCGGGAACCAGCATCACCTGCGACGACGAGAAACCTTTCAACGCTTCAAAATTGAGGTCACCGATGCGCGCGACCGCGGCACCATCGACGAAATTGTCGACCTTCGGAAGCGTTATGGGCGATCCGGCCTCGAGGCTTTTCTTCAGGCTCGGCGCGCCTGTCGGCTCGGTGAAGAGAAAACCTTCAGCCGCGACCGCGTCCTTGAGGTAACCGGTGACGCCGGAAGCAAGACCGCCACCGCCAACCGGAAGGATGACCAAGTCCGGCAACACGCCATCGGGCAGCTGGGTAGAAATTTCCGCAGCAACGGTCGCCTGCCCCTCGATTATGTCAAGATCGTCGAAGGGGGGCACCATCATGCCGCCGATTTCCTCCACATGGGTACGGGCGGCGGCGTAGCATTGGTCGAAAATGTCGCCGACAAGCTTGATGGTGATGAATTCGCCGCCGAAGATGCGGGTCTTGTCTATTTTCTGCTGCGGCGTCGTGACCGGCATGAAAACAATGCCAGGCACTTCGAAATGGCGGCAGACGAAGGCAAACCCCTGTGCATGGTTGCCGGCCGAAGCGCAGACGAACGTCTTGCCGTTTGCGCCAGCAGCGATCGCCTTGCGCAGGAAATTGAAGGCGCCGCGTATCTTGTAGGAACGGACCGGCGACAGATCCTCACGCTTCAACCAGATATCTGCGCCGTAACGGCGGCTCAGATGCTCGTTCAACTGGAGCGGCGTCTCCGGAAAGATCGTCCGCATCGCCGCCTTGGCATCATCCACACCTGTCTTCATCACATAAACCATCCACGGCTCGTCAAGATTTTCATCGCTATGCCATAGCTTGTGGATGAAGACCAAGCCCGTTTAACCAGCTTTCAGTTCTCCGCCGACTTCAGCATCCCGGCGGAGACGAGCAAATGACCTCTATCGGTCTGTTATTGATGAAAAACCTTACCCAGGAAAACGGTCGCCTGTGGCAGCCCGGTGCGCCAGTAGGTCCAGTCATGACCACCCTCGCGGGCCATGAAATGATGCGGCACTTTCAGTTTCCGGAGTTTCATTGTCAGTTCAGCGTTGCCGACGAAAAAATCGTCATATGAACCGCAGTCTATATAGAGCTCGGTCTTCTTAAGATCGTCAGCCGGGACCTTGTCGACCAGATCAAGAACGCTGTTGGCATAATAAGGCTGATTGAGGCGATCGCGTCCACCCAATCCCACTCCCCAGGCCTTGCCATAGCGCCGATCATATCCTGCCTGATCCATTTCGACGATCTGCTGGTCGGTGCGGAAGGCCGCACTCAATGCAGCGGCACCGGCGAAAAGATCCGGATATTTCATGGAAAAAGCCATCGCTGCATATCCGCCCATCGACAGGCCGAGAATGCCGCGGGATTTCTTGCCTGGAATGACGGGAAAGGTCTTTTCGATGTGCGGAACGAACTCTTTCACGAACATGTCCTGCCACAGATACTGGCCGTCGGCATCGTTCATGTAATAGGTGTTGAATTTGTTGTCGTCATCCCGGCGGCCTTCCGGCGTAACAGCGATGAAGGGCGGCACTTCACCCGATTCGATCAACCTGTCAAAAACGAGGTTGGCGTTGCCGAAACGATACCAATCCTGATTTTGGCCGTCGCCGCCACCATGCATAAGGTAGATGACCGGATAGCGCCTCTCGTCACGGCCGAAACCCGGCGGCAGATACAGCGTGAACTCGACGTTCTTTCCGAGAATGCGGCTGGCCATGACCTGGCCTTCCTTTACCGTACCTTCCGCATGCGCCACGGAGCCTACGAAGATCACCAGCAAAAAGAACAATACTCTCCCGACCATATTTTCCTCCTCGTTATGGAGGAGGACATAGCCCCGGACAGTAAAGCGTCAACCTGAAGCGATCCTAGACGTTCGCGACAATATTGCTGACCACCACAATTCGCCTCGTTTAGACATAGGCCCCATTTCCTCCGCCACTGGACGCCCTAGTTCCTTACCGTCTAACCTTGAGGAGAAGACAATGAGCATCTTCAGCAAGATTAAGAATGCGATCTTCGGCTCCCCGGCAGCGGCGGCTGAGAACCCAGCCGCGGCTCCTGCCGCAACGGGCGCCGCGCCGACTGCTGCCACTTCGTCCCCTGCCCCCGCCGCAGCTTCCACCGCTCCGGCGCCCAGTCCATCAACGTCTGCGCCCGTCGACGTCGCACCGATCCTTGACGCTGCGGTCAAGAAGAGCGGCCAGAAGCTCGACTGGCGCCACTCGATCGTCGACCTTATGAAGGCTCTTGGCATGGATGCGACGCTCAGCGAGCGCAAAGAACTTGCAGCCGAACTGGGCTACACCGGCGACACAGGGGATTCGGCAAAGATGAACATGTGGCTTCACAAGGCATTGATGAAAAAGCTGTCGGAAAACGGCGGCAAGGTGCCAGCAGATCTTCTCGACTGACAAAGGCTGCGGAGATGTGATCTTGATGAGGCTGGCGCCCCGCGGTACCAGCCTTTTTCTTCACCTATGAATAGGCCCTGCTTTTGCACGGCCGCCAACGATCCGTTGCAAAAGCACAGGCATTGCAAAACTCCAGAACTTGTTTTGCAAAGGTGAGCTTGACGGAATCGTCTATCTACCTGAAAAGCAAGATCCAAGCGGACGTGGCGAAACTGGTAGACGCAAGAGACTTAAAATCTCTCGGCCTCGGTCATGCGGGTTCGATCCCCGCCGTCCGCACCAGAACAAGTTATTGATAAAAAATATCAAGACCACCTTCCCCACATCCATCCACGACAATGAAGAAGCGGTGCGAATGGGCACGGGTCGGCGATTTGTGACCAGAACTGTGCCCAAAACCGCAAAAAGGGAGCAGCAAACGCCGCTCCCCCTTCAAACCAGTTTATCGGTCAATCGCGATCAGGCCGAAAGCTTGGCTGCAATCTTCGCGACATGGGCGCCTTGGTACTTTGCGGCTTCCAGTTCGACATCCGAAGGCTGGCGGGAGCCGTCGCCGTCGGTGATTGTGGAGGCGCCGTAGGGCGAGCCGCCCTTGACTGCTTCCACACCCATCTGCCCCTGGAACGCGTATGGAAGGCCAACAACGGCCATGCCGTGGTGAAGCAGGGTCGGAATGAAGCCGAGGATGGTGGACTCCTGGCCGCCGTGCTGGGTGGCCGACGAGGTGAAGACCGAACCGACCTTGCCGACGAGCTTGCCGGTGAACCAGAGGCCACCCGTCTGGTCCCAGAAATTGCGCATCTGCGAGGCGACAGTGCCGAAGCGTGTGCCGGCGCCAACGATGATGGCATCATATTCTTCGAGTTCGGCAACGGTGGCGATCGGTGCAGGCTGGTCGAGTTTGAAATGCGAGGACTTTGCAACCTCTTCCGGAACCAGTTCCGGAACGCGCTTCACGGTGACTTCGGCGCCAGCGGACTTTGCTCCCTCGGCGACCGCATAGGCCATCTTTTCGATGTGGCCGTAAGAAGAATAATAGAGAACAAGAACTTTCGTCATTTTTTTCGTTTCCTCTGCAGATGTGGAGGCTGTTGCGGAGCTTACAGAAGGTGCGCCACTCAACAGCTTTTTCAAGAACTCAATGATCATTGATCTGCCCTGTTACAAGCGTGTGGCTGGAAGCTAGCGGAGGCCGGCACACCCCGCCAGACGGTGGGATCACGACGCACTGTCCACTATTTACGAACGACGGAAATACATCTTCTTCCATTTGCACTCTATCAAGTCTCGGTGGATGGGATTGCATTCCCCCGCAGGCGGATTAACGTCCAGCCATCACAGAAAGCGAGTTCCTCCATGTCCGATCACTCCGCCTCCCCCGCCATCGTTACCGCAGCCATGCTCGCGATCGGCGACGAACTGCTTTCGGGGAGAACCAAGGACAAGAATATCGGACATCTGGCCGACATGCTGACCTTATCGGCAATCGATCTCAAGGAAGTTCGCATTGTCGCGGACGAGGAAGACGCGATCGTCGAAGCGCTCAACGCCCTGAGAGCACGCTATGATTACGTCTTCACCTCGGGCGGGATTGGCCCGACGCATGACGACATTACCGCCGATGCCGTCTCGAAGGCTTTCGATGTCGAGTGCATTTATGATGCCGAAGCCATGACCCTACTCGGCGATATGTACAAAAGGCGCGAGATGGAATTCACCCCTGCCCGCCAGCGCATGGCGCGGATGCCGGAAGGTGCGAAACATATCGCCAACCCCGTTTCCACTGCCCCCGGCTTCATCATCGGTAATGTCTATGTGATGGCAGGCGTGCCGCAGGTTTTCCAGGCGATGGTAGACAACGTTCTGCCGACCTTGCGCAGCGGCGCAAAAATGCTGTCACGTGCCGTCTCCTGCCCCTATGGCGAGGGCGATATCGGCACGTTGCTTGCCGATATCCAGAAGGCGCATCCGGAAACCAGCATCGGCTCCTACCCGCGTTTCGACGGAAAGAAATTCTCGACCGAGATCGTCGTGCGCGGCCGTGATGCCGAGGCTATGGATGCGGCCGCAGAAGCGGTCTCGGAGATGATTGCCGACCTCGATCGAAAGGGGATTTCGGCCAATCCTACTGCAGACGCTTAACCAGAGGGCGACGCCCGTTGACCCGTGCCGCGGCAGCACCACCTTATTGGAACAAGGCTCGAAACGAAGCCAGTAATGAGGAGATGTCCATGTCCTACAAGACTGTTCTTGCGGTTCTCGACACGCAGCGAAACGCGCCACAGATCACCGATTTTGCGGTTGCGATCGCCGAGCAGTTTTCCGCGCATCTGGTGGGGGTTCACGCCGAGACGCTAACCGCGGTTCCGCTGATCGCGCCGATGGAAATCCCCGATCCGACCGCAATCGAGATCCTGCAGGAAAGCGCCCAGAAGGAAACTCAGGCAATCGAGCAGATCTTCCGCCAGAAGACCACGCGTGAGGGACTTTCGGCCGAATGGCGCAGCTACATGCTGGCGGCCGGTTATGCATCAAGCTCCGTGCAGGAGGTCGCACGGACTGCGGACCTGATCGTTGCCAACCAGAGCAGCCCGTCCCAGGCCGATCATCGTGCAGACCTGGAGACATTCCTGTTCGAAAGCGGCCGGCCGATGTTGCTCGTGCCCTATACGCTGAAGCAACCAAAACCGATCGAACGTGTGCTGATCGCCTGGAACGGTTCACGGGAGGCTGCCCGTGCCACCTTCGATTCGCTACCGATCCTCAAGCAGGCCTCTTCGGTCGAGGTTCTGGTCATCGATCCTCCTGAGCGCGGCGACAGGGAAAAGGAATTTGCAGGTTCCGAGCTTGCCGCAACACTTGCCCGCCACGGCATAAACGTAACATTGACGACGCGAGACAGCGGCGGCAATTCGCCGGCCGCCGCAATCGAAAACCGCCTCGCAGACGAAAGCATCGATCTGCTTGTGATGGGCGGATACGGGCATTCGCGCTGGTGGGAAATGTTCTTCGGCGGGGTGACCCGCAGCCTGCTCGATTCGATGACGGCGCTGACATTGCTTTCACGATAAAGGTCGAGCGGCGGCAGCCAAAAGGCGCCGCCGCCGGCCCAATTCGCGGAACGGCTACTTGCGACCGAAACTCTCACGCTTTGCGTCTTCCGCCGTAATCTCCCGGATGACGCGTGCCGGGTTTCCTGCGGCAACGACATTCGCCGGAATATCGCGCGTGACAACCGCACCGCCACCGATCACTGCACCTTCGCCGATGGTCACACCCGGCATGATCGAAACTCCACCGCCGATCCAGACGTTGTTCCCGATTGTGACCGGAAGAGCATATTCGAGGCCGACATTGCGACGCTCGGGGTCTAGCGGATGGCCCGCGGTGTAGATGCCGACGTTGGGAGCGATGAAGACGTTGTTACCGATAGTGACCTTCGCGCCGTCCAGAATGACAAGGTTGACGTTGGCATAGAAATCGTCACCTATCTCGATGTTAAAGCCATAATCGCAGTGAAATGCGCCGTCGAACACGAAATTCCTGCCAATACGTCCCAATAACCCGCAGATCAGTTCGGCATGTTCCTGCCTCTCATCCGGCGAGAGTGCATTCAGCCGATGCAGGATACGCTTGGCCGCCTTGCGCTTTTCCAGAACGGCCGGATCGTAATTTGCATCATAGAGCAATCCGCGAGCCGCTTTTTCCAGTTCGTCCATGTTTTCCTCGTTCATATCTGCCCGGTTGGCATTGCAACCGAATGCGGCGACAGGGTGTTTGCAGGATGAAAATCAGATGAAGAAAACGAACGCGAGGACCTCATTCGTTTTGCGCCTGTAGCTCAAAGTGCCTATCCATGCGCGCCTTTCGTGCGACAGAGCAGAAGTTTCTGACAACAGGCGATGTCGTTGCCCTGCGATAGGCGAGTGCGATCGCAACACGTTCGGCGGTGTCACCCAGATGCCGAAACACCGTGCCGTGCAAATCCACGCGAGCGATGGATGCCGGAACGAGCGACACGCCAAGGCCTGCCGCGACCAGAGAGAGTATCGAGGCGATATGGGGCGCTGCCGGTCCCGACTTGGGCGTGAAACCGGCTTTCGCACAGGAACGCAGGATCGCATCATGAAGACTGACGCCAACGCTGCGGGGCGTCAGGATGAAGGAATCGTCGCACAATTTGGCAAGATCGATAATCTCCCCAGAGGCCGCCAGGGGATGGTTCGCCGGCAGCGCAGCGAGAAGCGGCTCGTCGGTCAGAACCTCCTCCACCAGAAGATCGGGGTCGGAATTCGAGGGACGCAGAATGGCGACATCCAACCTGTCATCAAGCAGCGCGGTGGCAAGCGCCACGGAGTTGGCCTCGGTGACATTGATCTCGACATCCGGATAGGCGTCGCGAAACTGGGCGATGCAGACCGGCACGGCCGGGCTCAAGGCTGCAGTCCCGGTGAAGCCGATGCGGATTTCGCCGCTTTCACCCGCGGCTGCCTTGCGCGCAAGCCGCATACCTTCGGCGATTTCATGCGGCACGTTACCGACCGCAGCCCGGAAAGCGTTGCCGGCGGGCGTGAGTTCGACCCCATGTGACAGGCGACGGAAAAGCCGGACACCAATCTCCTGTTCCAATAGCTTGATCTGCTGGCTGAGTGGCGGCTGCGCAATGCCCAGCCGCTCTGCCGCGCGGGTGAAACTCCCCTCCTCGGCAATCGCCAAGAAATAACGGACGTGTCTGAGCTCCATGATATTAATTCCAGATATGGAGAATGCCTTATCCATATATTAGCGACAATGTCGGCATGGCGCTATATCCGATTGTAAAGGATGCCCCCATGCCCAAACCAGCCAAACTTGAAGCAGCCATTCAGGCGGCTCCCTCCGAATCCGAGCCAACCTGGATAAGGGGCGACAGCGCCAGCTTTCGCCGAGCGAGCCGAGCGCTTTTCCTTGCCGGTTTTGCCAGCTTCTCGCTGATTTATTGCGTCCAGCCGCTTCTGCCGGAATTTCCTGAGGACTTTGGCGTCAATGCCGCGACGGCCTCGCTTGCGTTGTCGCTGACGACCGGTGCTCTCGCCTTTGCGATCCTTCTATCCGGTGCATTTGCACAGGTCGTCGGCCGCAAGACGCTGATGTTCACCTCGATGATGCTAGCCGCCGTATGCAATCTTGTCGCTGCAAGCGCCGGCGGCTGGGGCTGGCTTCTGGCGGCTCGGGCGGTCGAAGGTCTCGCGCTTGGCGGCGTACCCGCGGTGGCAATGGCCTATCTCGCCGAGGAGATCGAACCTTCGAGCCTTGGCCGGGCGATGGGTCTTTATGTGGGCGGCACGGCCTTCGGCGCGATGGTGGGACGAGTGGGGATGGGCCTGATGTCGGCCTTCACCTCGTGGCAGATGGCGATGTATGCGCTGGGAGCCGCCTGCGTCGCAGCGGCAATCGGCTTCTTGCTGCTTCTGCCGCCGTCACGCAATTTCCGGCCGCAATCCATGCCCTTGGGGCGGCATCTTCATCTCTGGCGACAGCATCTTTCCAACCCCGTTCTGCTGCGCCTCTACCTGATCGGCACGATGCTGACGAGCGTGTTCACCACCGTGTTCAATTATTCCACCTTTCGGCTGGCCGGCGCACCCTATCACCTCGGGCCAACGGCGATCAGCATGATTTTCCTGACCTATGCGCTCGGTATCGTCTCGTCCTCATCAGGCGGGAAGATGGTGGACCGGTTCGGGCGGCGGGCAACGCTGATCGTTACCTTCACGACCATTCTCGCCGGCGTGCTGGTGACGCTGACCTCCAGCCTAATCCTCACCATCCTCGGCATCTCGCTGATCACCATAGGCTTTTTCATTGGTCATTCGGCAGCGAGCAGCGGTGTCGGCGCAAGTTCCGGCTCCGCCAAGAGCCATGCCTCAGCGCTCTATCTGCTCTTCTATTACATCGGCGCGAGCTTTACCGGCTGGGCCGGCGGATGGTTTTGGATTCACGGCGGATGGGTTGCGGTTGCCGGGCTGACTTCGGCCTGCGCTACGATCGGCCTGCTTGTCGCCCTCACCTTCACCCGCACAAACAAGCCTAAAGCGGGTAAGGGGAACGGTAGCGCAACCGACATAAAGTCCGACCGCTTGCCTTTTCCCCCTGCTTGCCGCTATTAGCGAGAGCCAAAGAAACTCTCGTTCTGGCGGCAAATTCATGTCTCTTCCTGAAAAAGCATTTCCCGTTTCCTGGGACCAATTCCACCGTGATACCCGCGCGCTTTCCTGGCGCCTCTCCGGCCTTGGCCAGGAGTTCAAGGCAATCGTCTGTATCACACGCGGCGGGCTTGTGCCGGCGGCGATCATTTCGCGCGAACTCAATATTCGCCTGATCGATACGGTGTGCATCGCCACGCGCCATGATTATGTCGACCAGGGCGACACCGTCCTGCTCAAGGGTATTTCGCCCGAACTGCTGGAGAACGGCGGCGAAGGCATTCTCGTTGTCGACGACCTGACAGATACCGGCAAGACGGCGAAAGAAGTGCGCGAGATGCTGCCCAAGGCGCATTTCGCCTGTGTCTACGCAAAGCCGACCGGCGTACCGACGATCGACACCTTCGTCACCGAGGTTTCCCAAGATACTTGGATCTATTTTCCCTGGGACATGGGCTTCACCTATCAGGAGCCGATCGCCAAGGGACACCGGGGCTGAGATCCCAAAGGCTACAGGACCGCAAGAGATAGTGGCCTGAAGTCATTTCAACCACGAGCCGCATGATATGCGCTGACGCATGCCCTGCCCTGTCGTTTTGGTGTCAATAGCTAGTCCGTCATCCACAGGATGGCGGACTTTTCTACATTTAGAGGGCTGTGTTACCCATATGTCTCAATATGGTATGGCCAAGTGCTAAAATGCCCGTTCAGAAAGGGCTTCCAGAGCCGCCGATCTGCCCCGATCGTGCCACAATCGAATTTCGCAAGCCTCGCGCAAGCTTCAGCTCCGGTCGCCAAGCACTTGAGAATCCTAGCTGTTTTTTATTCCCCGTTATCCACAGGCATCAGCCACAATATCTTGTGGTTTAGAAACTCCTACCGGCTACGGCTTGACCGAATCAGGATGCGCGGCCATGAATAAACCTATGTTGCGGCGGCGACTGGACCGGGAGTAACGAGGCCGGTTCTTTTTCGAGTTTGATGGAAACAATCGAGCGCAGGGCTTGTTCTGACAGACAGCCGGGCGACGGGTTTTCGTGTCCTCTGAAAATCACCGCCAAGACCGCGATTAGGCTGGCATAAACATGTTGTTAATACTATATTTAGTGTTGGCAGCCATTATCCAGCACAATATACAGATAGACATCCAATGAGTCTGGATGAAATTTCAGCCGGCTGCCCATGATGGAGAGCAGCCGCATCGAACACGTGCGCCTTATCGGCGCCAAAGGATGAGGGACTAGAGGCAATGCGCATCGAACGTCGTTTCACGAAGCCTGAGACAGGCGCCTACGGAACCATCGAGTTCCGTAAGGCGACCAGCGAGATCCGTAATCCGGACGGTTCCATCGTCTTCCGGTTGGCGGATATCGACGTGCCGTCGCAGTTTTCCCAGGTTGCAACCGACGTTCTGGCGCAGAAGTATTTCCGCAAGGCCGGCGTTCCGAAGATCCTGAAGCGCGTTGAAGAAAACGACGTTCCTTCCTTCCTGTGGCGCTCGGTCGCCGACGAGAAGGCGATGAAGGACATTCCGGAAGGCGAGCGCTACGGTTCTGAAACCGATGCCCGCCAGGTCTTTTCGCGTCTTGCCGGCACCTGGACCTACTGGGGCTGGAAGGGTGGCTATTTCACCTCCGAAGACGATGCGGCCGCCTTCATGGACGAGCTTGCCTACATGCTCGCCACCCAGCGCGTTGCCCCGAACTCCCCTCAGTGGTTCAACACCGGTCTTCATTGGGCCTATGGCATCGATGGTCCCGGCCAGGGCCATTTCTATGTCGACCCCTTCACCGGCAAGCTGACCAAGTCGAAGTCGTCCTACGAACATCCGCAGCCGCATGCCTGCTTCATCCAGTCCGTTGGTGACGACCTGGTCAACGAAGGCGGCATCATGGACCTGTGGGTTCGCGAAGCGCGTCTGTTCAAGTATGGTTCCGGCACCGGCTCCAACTTCTCCCATCTGCGCGGCGAAGGCGAAAAGCTTTCCGGCGGCGGCCGTTCTTCGGGCCTGATGAGCTTCCTCAAGATCGGTGACCGTGCAGCGGGCGCGATCAAGTCCGGCGGCACGACCCGCCGCGCGGCCAAGATGGTCGTTGTCGATATCGACCATCCGGATATCGAGGAATACATCAACTGGAAGGTCAAGGAAGAGCAGAAGGTTGCTGCCCTCGTCACCGGTTCGAAGATCGTCGCCAAGCACCTGAAGGCGATCATGAAGGCCTGCGTTAACTGCGAAGGCAGTGACGACGATTGCTACGACCCGTTGAAGAACCCGGCCCTGAAGCGCGAAATCCGCGCTGCCAAGAAGGACCTGGTTCCGGAAAACTACGTCAAGCGCGTCATCCAGTTCGCCCAGCAGGGTTACAAGGATCTTGAATTCAAGACCTATGACACCGACTGGGATTCGGAAGCCTACCTCACGGTTTCCGGCCAGAACTCCAACAACTCAGTCTCGCTGAAGGACGACTTCCTTCGCGCTGTCGAGAACGACGGCGAGTGGAACCTGACCGCCCGTAAGGACGGCAAGGTCATGAAGACCCTGAAGGCTAAGGATCTGTGGGAACAGATTTCCTATGCCGCATGGGCGTCTGCCGATCCGGGCATCCACTTCAACACGACGATGAACGACTGGCACACCTCGCCGGCCGGTGGCCCGATCCGCGGCTCCAACCCGTGCTCGGAATACATGTTCCTCGACGACACGGCCTGCAACCTTGCTTCGCTCAACCTTCTCCAGTTCAAGGACAAGGCAACGAAGAACATCGCAATCGCAGATTACGAACATGCCGTGCGCCTGTGGACCATGGTGCTCGAAATCTCGGTGATGATGGCGCAGTTCCCGTCGAAGGAAATCGCCGAACTCTCCTACCAATACCGCACGCTCGGCCTCGGCTATGCAAACATCGGCGGTTTCCTGATGTCGTCGGGTATCCCCTACGACTCGAAGGAAGGCCGTGCGATTGCAGGTTCGCTGACCGCGATCATGACCGGTATCTGCTATGCGACCTCTGCCGAAATGGCAGGCGAGCTCGGGCCCTTCCCGAACTTTGCCCCGAACCGCGAAAGCATGCTACGCGTCATGCGTAACCATCGCCGCGCGGCCTATGGTGAGGCAACCGGTTACGAGCAGCTCTCGGTCGACCCGGTTCCGCTCTACCATTCGGAAAACCCTGACCAGACGCTCGTCACCCACGCCAAGGCTGCATGGGACAAGGCGCTGGAACTCGGTGAAAAGCACGGTTACCGCAACGCCCAGACGACCGTTATCGCGCCGACCGGCACGATCGGCCTCGTGATGGACTGCGACACGACCGGCATCGAGCCCGACTTTGCACTGGTCAAGTTCAAGAAGCTCGCCGGTGGCGGTTACTTCAAGATCATCAACCGCGCCGTTCCGGATGCGCTGCGTTCGCTCGGTTACTCGGAAAGCCAGATCGCCGAGATCGAAGCTTACGCAGTCGGCCACGGCAACCTGAACCAGGCTCCGGACATCAACCCCGGCACGCTGAAGGCCAAGGGTTTTTCGGACGAGAAGATTGCCGCGATCAACGACGCGACCAAGGCCGCGTTCGACATCAAGTTCGTCTTCAACCAGTGGACGCTCGGTGCGGACTTCCTGAAGGAAACCCTCAAGGTCACCGACGAGCAGCTGTCGGACATGAGCTTCAACCTGCTTGAGCATGTCGGCTTTTCGAAGAAGGACATCGAGGCTGCCAACGTTCACGTCTGCGGTGCGATGACGCTCGAAGGTGCGCCTTTCCTCAAGGAAGAGCATCTCGCCGTCTTCGATTGCGCCAACCCCTGCGGCAAGATCGGCAAGCGTTATCTCTCGGTGGAATCCCACATCCGCATGATGGCTGCTGCCCAGCCGTTCATCTCGGGTGCGATCTCCAAGACGATCAACATGCCGAACGAGGCAACCGTTGAGGATTGCGGCGCAGCCTACATGCTGTCCTGGAAGCTGGCTCTGAAGGCCAACGCTCTCTATCGTGACGGCTCCAAGCTGTCGCAGCCGCTCAATGCCTCGCTTATCGACGAGGACGATGCGGAAGACGCGATCGAGGAACTGGTACAGGCTCCGACCTCCGCCCAGGCCGTGCAGATCACCGAAAAGATCGTGGAACGCGTCATCGAGCGCGTCACCCGCGAGCGCGAAAAGCTGCCGAACCGCCGTCAGGGTTACACCCAGAAGGCCAATGTCGGCGGACACAAGGTCTATCTGCGCACCGGCGAATTCGGCGACGGCCGCATCGGCGAGATCTTCATCGACATGCACAAGGAAGGCGCCGCCTTCCGCGCAATGATGAACAACTTTGCCATCGCCATCTCGCTGGGTCTCCAGTACGGCGTGCCGCTCGAAGAATATGTGGAGGCCTTCACATTCACCAAGTTCGAGCCGGCCGGCATCGTGACGGGCAATGACGCGATCAAGAACGCCACGTCGATCCTCGACTACGTGTTCCGTGAACTCGCCGTTTCCTATCTCGGCCGTCATGACCTTGCTCATGTCGACACGTCTGACTTCTCCAACACGGCGCTCGGTAAGGGCATCAAGGAAGGCAAGACGCAGCTCGTTTCGACCGGCTGGACCCGCGGCTACAAGCCGACCCTGATCCAGGGCGGCGCGATGGGCGCGTCTGAAGCCAAGGGTTCGGCCACCGCCGCCCCTGCCCGCGCTTCGGCAAGCGTCACGTCGATTGCCGGCAACACGGCCCGCAAGCTTGAACCGGCTGTTGCCATCTCGACCTCGGAAATCGTCGCCTTCAAGCGCGATTACGAGGAGCGCGCCAAGGAACTGGCCGAAGAGATTGCCGAAGAGGTACTCGACGACGTCGCATCGGAAGAAAAGCAGGTCGCGACCGCGCTCTTCTCCGACAAGGCCGAAGCCGACGCCGCCGCCGCCAAGTCGGAAGCCAAAAAGGTCGAAGCCGACCGCCGCATGAAGTCGATCATGCAGGGCTATACGGGCAACATGTGCTCCGAGTGCCAGAACTTCACGATGGTGCGCAACGGCACTTGCGAGAAGTGCGACACGTGCGGTGCGACGAGCGGTTGCTCTTGAGTTGACACGCTTTGAATGATGAAGGGCTCCGCTGGAAACAGTGGGGCCTTTTTTTTCGTGGGGTGGGCGAAAGACGGTCAGCCCCTCTCCAACAAAATCTGTGATTTATCTTTCCTAAGATCATGATTTCGTATCCTCTCCCGCAAGGGGAAAGGAAGAATGCGCCTCACTCTCCCCGGTTCAGCAACTCTGCACGGATCGCGAGAACCACGCTGTCGAGACTGTCTTCCACCTCGGCATTCCAGAAGCGCAGGATACGGAAACCGTGGGTGCTAAAATGCGCGTCTCGGATTTTGTCGGATGCGCTCTCGGCATGCTGGCTGCCATCGACCTCGATGATCATTCGCGCTTCGAAACAGATGAAATCGAGGATGTAGCCGTCGAGCGGCACCTGGCGCTTGAACTTGAAGCCTTCGATCTGGCTGCGGCGTAGTTGTTGCCAGAGCAGGTTTTCGGCGCGGGTCGAATCCGCCCGCATCGCCTTTGCATATTGCCGATGTTGATCGGGAACGTTGCGATGCATGGAAACCCTCCGTTGAGGGCGATTTAGGCACAACGCTGCGGAAAGCACCATCCTCCCCCCATGCGGGGGAGGAAGAAAAATCTGGCACTTAGCCCTATGGGCTAAGTGCCAGATTTTTCAGGAGAGGGGCCTGAGCCCGAACCGCCACCCCTCTCTTGGAATTTCTAGCACTTAGCTGAAGCTAAGACGCTGAAATTCCGTTCTCTCCCGCAAGGGGAGAGAAAAAGCCAATCAAACAACCTTCGCCAGCGCATCCACCGCGAAGATCGCGTCAGCCACTTCTTCGGCCGTGAAATCGCTGCGCAGGTTCTGCAACGTGTCATCCTTGCTGTTGGCGAGCTGGCCTACCTTGATCAGGTCTTCGCGGGAAACGCCTTCCAGATGCAGTTCGGCCAGCGTTACCGGCATTTTGATCGAGCGGTAGAAGTCGATGTAACCGGCGATCTCGTCGTCTTCGCGCTGTTCGAGGATCATGTGGGCGAGCGTGCCGTAAGCGACCTTTTCGCCGTGGGTCAGGTGGTGGATATCGCCATGCAGTGCGGTGAAACCGTTATGGATGGCGTGGGCGGCTGCGAGACCGCCGTTTTCGAAACCGAGGCCGGAGAGAAGCGTAGCCGCTTCGACGACCGCTTCGACGGCCGGCGTTACCAGCTTCTTTTCAACGGCTTGATAGGCGCTGATGCCGTAGGTGAGCAGCGTCTTTTCGCAGGCTTCGGCAATCGCCATGCCGGCGATGGTGGCGGAGCCGCCGACCATGGTTTTCGAATTGGAGCGCTGGACGGCGAGTGCCTCGACGTAAGTGGCGAGACCATCGGCAATGCCCGACGCGAAGAGGCGGACAGGCGCCTGGGCGCAGATCCAGGTGTCGACGAGAACCAGATCCGGGTTCTTGGCATAGAAGCGGTATTTCTCGAAGACGCCGTCATCGGAATAGATGACCGAGAGCGCGCTGCAGGGCGCATCTGTCGAGGCAATTGTCGGCACGATAATGACGGGGGTCTTCAGCTCGTCGGCCACGGCCTTGACCGTATCGAGCGTCTTGCCGCCGCCGATGCCGACGACGAGGTTGGAACCGTTCTTTTTTGCCACTTCGACGAGACGGTTGATCTCGTTGGTGGAGGCTTCACCGCTGAATTTTTCGCGGGCGAATTCGATCTTGCCGGAGATGGCGGATTCGACCTTCGTGCCGATCAGGCCCCAGACGATATCGTCGGAAACCAGCAGGGCCTTAGTGCCCATTTCGGAAAGATAATCACCCAGTTCGGCAATGACGCCGCTTCCTTGAATATAACGGCCGGGGGAGGCAAAAATTCGCTTGGTCATGTCTGTCACTTCCAGTTCATCAATGGAAAAACTACCACGCGGATATCGACCGGCTGGCCATCCAAGGCAAGGCTTTTGGGCACAACCAACGAAACCGTTACCGACCAGCATGCAGCGACAGACAAAGAGTTCCTTGAGCCAGATCATTGCAGGCAAGGGAATTAAAGCGAGCAAAAACAACGAAATGGGGTTTCGCCTCGTTTGCGGACGAGCACGGACAACCGAACGACCATCATATGATGGACGCTGTGTTTCCAATCTGGAACATCTGCCTCTTAAAGGCAGGGTGGCTCAATCGGCGGCCGACTGGAAATGCTGTTTGAGGCGGGCGACGTCATCGGGCGACACGGCCGGATCCGTCAGCGGAATCCAGGCATCGATATAGTGTTCCGGCGCATAAACGTGGCCATGGCCCATCGGTGAACTGGTGGCGATCGCCATGTCGACCGCCAGCTGCAGGCCGGTCACGACCGGGATCCAGGTGAAACTTTGCGATACATCCGGCCCGCGCTCACCTCTCAGCCAGGCTGGCTCACGGAAGAATGAGGACGGATCGAAGAAGGTAACGGGGTCACTCGCATATTGCAGATAGATCATGCGGATCGGCCCCCAGGGCGCAAAGCCGTTGGACGCGGTTTCGAGCTGGTTTGCGAAACGCACGACCGATCCGTCGCGAAATTTCGGCAGCCAGGCGGGAGAGCCCTTCTGGCGCATTGCGGTGATCGCATTCCATCTGGCGCTGCGGAATGGCGGGCCGCTCCATAAAGCGCCCTGGAACGGATCGGCCACGACATCATAGATGTCAGTGGAGAGCTGCGAATTCAGCGCGCCAAGGCTAAGGCCATGCAAATAGAGGCGTGGCCGCCGATCCTTCGGCAGTGTTTTCCAATGGTCGTAGACGGCCTGGAACAGCGCCCGCGCCGCATCCTGCCCGTTTTCCGGCTCGACCAGCAACGATAGCCAACTCGACAGATAGGAATATTGCAGGGCGACGCTCGCGACATCGCCATCATGCAGATATTCGAGCGTATCCATCGCCGCCGGATCGACCCAACCGGTACCGGTGGGCACGACAACGACCAGCAGCGAGCGCTTGAACCCGCCCTGCCGCTCGAGTTCCTGCAAGGCGAGGGACGCACGTTCCTCGACCGTTTCGGCGCTGTTCAAGCCGGCATAGACGCGTATCGGGGCGAGCGCCGGCTTTTGCCAGAATTCACCGATGGCTTCCGCTTTCGGGCCGGTCGAAACGAATGCCCTGCCCTGCCGGCCGAGCGTATCCCAACCGACCAGCGATCCCGGCCCACCGGTGATGGCGGGGCTTGTCGGCGGCGTCTCGTCCGGTTCGATCAGTGCGTCGGCCTTCTGGAACGAGGCGTCAGTCGCATCGAGCGCCCATCGGACAAGCAGGCCCTGACCGACCAGCCAGAACACCGCGATTGCCAGCGTCAGGCCGAGAACGTTGGAAACCTTTCGCGGCATGATCGCGTCGAGCCAATGGGAGAACCGGCTTGCAGCCAGCTGGAAAAGCCAGCCGAGCGCCAAAAGAACCGCGAAAGTGATTACGGCTACCCCTGCCAGACGAAACGGATCGGCGCTTTGCTGCGGCTGCATCTGCCAGAGCGTGCGGATCGAATTCTGCCATTCGACTGCGTGCCAGAGGAACACGACCGATACGATGATAGCGAAGAGAAGCGTGGTCGCCCGCAAGGGGGCCGCTTGTTTCGAAAACCACGGAAGTTCCAGATAACGCCAGAGCCAGCCGATGAAGACGCCGAACGCATAACCGGTCGCAGCGCAGGCACCGGACAATACGCCTTGGATGAGCCACGACCGTGGCATGAGGCTTGGCGTGAGGGAGGCCGCAAAAAAGAGAAGTGCGAGCAGCACGCCCGTTGCGCTCAGGGATCCCATAAACCGCAAAACAAATCGCAATATTCGCCCGCCCAACGCTCGAAAACCCCATATGTCGCCCATCAAGGCAAATAGCGCTCGAGGTCATGATCCAGCGAGCCACGGCCACTCATCTGTGCAACCTGCACGACTTCAGCTGGAAAATCCACAAGCCTCTGCCGGCATCTTGTCGGAGGCTCAGAGAGAGGCCGGCCCGGCCAAAAATTGGCGCAAAAGCTGCCTGTGGCTTCACGAATGCGTGTCGGATCGGCACGGCTAATATTTCGTCAACCTCCTATTAGCATTTCATTGACCATAATCACGGCTTCGTTGCCGGGTTTTCGTTGTTCGTCCCGGCGTAGTGATCTTGGCGTAAAGCGAGTTGTATCGTGTTCCAGCCCCTGTCGAATGCTCCCTTCAAGAGTGCGATCCGCACGCTTCTGGGCCACGCCGCAGATACGGCACTTACCATCGCCAAGGCCTCCTGCGCCGTCTTTCTCGCCTTCTCGGCATGCGCCGGGACTGCCGCAATGGCATTTGCCGAAGACCGGACGCTGAAACTTCATTTCACCCATACCGGCGAACGGGCGGAGATTACCTACAAACGCAATGGCCGGTTCGACCAGAAGGGGCTCGCTCAGGCCAACCGGCTGCTGCGCGACTGGCGTCGCAACCAATCGACGCGCATGGACCCGCGCCTGCTCGATCTCGTCTGGGAGGTCTACCAGCGCAGCGGCGCGACGGAGTACATCCGCGTCGTTTCAGCCTATCGTTCGCCGGCCACCAACAACATGCTGCGCGGTCGCTCGCGCAGTACCGGCGTTGCCAAGAAAAGCCAGCACATGCTGGGCAAGGCAATGGATTTCTACATTCCGGGCGTGAAAATCTCGACGCTGCGCAGGCTTGCCATGCAAGCTCAGGTCGGCGGCGTCGGCTTTTACCCGACCTCCGGTTCACCCTTCGTGCATCTCGATGTCGGCAGTGTGCGCGCCTGGCCGCGCATGTCGCGCAAGGAACTGGTGGGTGTTTTTCCAAACGGCAGGACGATGCATGTGCCGGCAGATGGACGACCACTTCCCGGTTATGATCAGGCGGTGGCCGACTACAAGCGTCGCATCGGATCGCAATCGATCCAGATCGCCAGCACGGCACCGGATGATGACGAGGATACCGGCAGCGCGAAACGAAGCGGCAGCGGCTTATTGACCGCGATGCTGCCGACACCGAAGAGCCGTGCGGCGGAAGCACTTGCGGAACAGACTAGCCCAACGGCTATCGCCAAGGCAGCGAACCGCAAGAGCGATCCCGAATTTGCCGATCTTGCAGCTCTCTCCGCACCATTGCCAATTCTGCGGCCTTCGAAGGCTGTCGATATCGATCCCGTACAGACCGCATCGCTTGCGCCGACACCGAGCCTCGCGCCCGTCATTGCGGCAAGACCGGTAGCGGCTTCGGCGCCTGGAAGCACGCCGGCCTTCAGCGCCCTTGCGGCACTTGCTGCACCAGACGGGATGAAATTGCTGCGAGCACCGGAAGGCTCGATCGCATTGCTGCCGATCTCGGGACCAGATCTCGATGTCGAGGACGAATTCGATGGCGAAGACACGCTTCTGTCATGGGCGCTCGCTGCCCCTGCCGAGAATGTCGGCATGGCCGCGCCGGTCGTCATCGGCAGAACATTGACGGACCTGACGGCAGAACCGGAGAACACAACACCGTTGCCCCTTTCGATCGCAGAAGAATTCGATCACGACCGATTCTGGTCCGGTGGCTAACGGAACCAGCGGAAGTCAGCCACAAGCACAACCGGATCCGCACATAGATACACCTAATAGCTGCATCCGCTTCGTGGAGCGGTCCTGCCGAATCGCCTAGCGTTCTCGCTGTAACACTCGGGAGGACGACATGCCGAATTGCAAGGACAGCAATGGGGATACTTGGGAAATCTATCAGAGTGGCAGCCAGTGGCGCTGGCGCCGCACGGCATCAAATGGCCGCATCGTAGGCGCTTCGGCAGAGAGCTACGTCAACAGGAGTGACTGTGTCGACAATGCCCGACGCAATGGAATGAAGTGCAATCCCACCTGACGTGATCAATCCGTAAAATGATTACGGGCCTTCGCCACAAAGGTTCGAAGGCCCGTTCAGATTTGGCTAGTTAGAGAAGCCTCAGAACTCAGTCCATTCCGACTCTTTTACCGCAGCGGCTGATGCCGAACCGCCACCGAATGCGGAAGCGAGTTTTCGTCCAAGCGAACGAGCCGGAGACAAGCGAGGCCGCTCATCCTGCTCGGCGACGCGCACCGGTGCGGATACACGCGCGGCCTGCCGATCGAAACCAGATCGCTCGGCGGAGCGGAAAGATTGCGTACTTTCGCTACCGACCTGGAACTGGCCAAGCAACGTCATCAAGGCCTCGGCATCCTTCGCAAGACTATGGCTGGCAGCGGTCGACTGTTCAACCATTGCCGCGTTCTGCTGTGTTCCCTGATCGATCGTATTGACGGCAGTACTGATTTCCTGAAGTCCAAGCGACTGTTCGCGTGACGCTTCTGCGATCGCTTGAACATGCCGATTTATCTCATGGACTTCGGCCACGATTGCATCAAGTGCCTTGCCTGTCTCGCCGACCAGATTGACGCCCTGTTCGACATGGCTGCCGGAGGTATTGATGAGCGTCTTTATTTCCTTGGCTGCGGCGGCTGAACGCTGGGCCAATTCGCGGACTTCCTGAGCCACTACGGCAAAGCCCTTGCCAGCATCACCGGCGCGTGCGGCCTCGACCCCGGCATTCAAAGCCAGAAGGTTCGTCTGGAAGGCGATATCGTCTATGACACCTATGATGTTGCTGATTTCAGACGAGGAACGCTCGATCTGATGCATCGCATTCACTGTGTCCCGAACGATCTCGCCGGATTTCTCCGCCCCTGCACGTGTACGGGCAACAAGCTGGCTGGCTTCTTCGGCAC
Source organism: Aliirhizobium wenxiniae (assembly GCF_014201355.1). Taxonomy (GTDB): domain Bacteria; phylum Pseudomonadota; class Alphaproteobacteria; order Rhizobiales; family Rhizobiaceae; genus Neorhizobium; species Neorhizobium wenxiniae. The sequence goes on along the minus strand of NZ_JACHEG010000001.1, from coordinate 34,843 downwards.
GGCTTGCCGCGTCCTTGACGGTGGTGGTGATCTCCTCGAGCGCTGCGGCCGTCTCTTCGACAGAAGCAGCCTGCTGCTCCGTGCGACTGGACATATCGTCGGCCGAAGCAAGGAGCTCGTTGGCACTGGCGGTAATTGCCTTCGCATTGAAACCAACGGATTGCATCGCCTCGCGAACCTTGCTCAGCGAGTCGTTGAAATCCTCGCGAACAACATCGAGATCAGCCACAAACGGCGTATCGATACTTGTCACCAGATCACCAGCGGCCAGCCGCTTCAACCCATTGCCCAGCGACTGAAGCGCGAACTGGACGTTGCGGGCCTCCGAGGCTTTCTCGATTTCCTGACGCGCTCTCTCGCTTTCGGCGTTGCTCCTGGTGGCTTCCGTCTGTTCTTCCAGACGAGCACGCTCAATCGCATTTTCTCGGAAGATCGCGACTGTAGCCGCCATTTCCCCAATCTCGTCACGTCGATCGCGACCGACAATCTCGCCGGATGTCTCTCCGCGCGCCAATTGCTGCATCTGCGCGCGCAGGCCATTCATCGGCTTGGTTATTCCTTGTTGGACAAAATATGCAGCAAGCACAAGAACGAGAACGATGCTGATGACCATAGCGGCCATGTTGGTAACGATTGTTTTGTGCACGAGTGCCGCCAGGCGATCCGTGCCGGCGGTCTGCACCGCCTGCAAGGCGCTATTGCTGTCGTTGAACTGCTTGGAGATCCGCGTGGTCAAACCTTCAAGCGCCCCCATCCGCGCCACCGCAGCCGGATACTGCCCGTCATTGCGCAGCTTCACGATATCAGCAAGAAGCTCCCGAACGCCGCTGATGTCGACCATAAGGTTGTCCATCGCCTGTTTGGTGCTCGGAACAAGTACCGAAAGCTCCTGCATGCGGCCGACGGCGATATCAAGAAGGGAATTGAATTCCTTCTGTGCCGTTTCGAATTGCGGCGCATCGGGCGAAAACAGCAAAAGGCGGCCCAGGCGAACGGCGGCGCCGTTGACGCCGGAGCTTGCTCTTGCCGACAACAGGGCAGCCTTCGCTTCGGTGTTTAGAAAGTCGTTATAGGCGAGACTGGCTTCATCGAACTTGTAAGTGAGATAGGACACTCCGCAGAGAGAGATAAGCGCCAATACACCGATGGACAGAAGGATCTTGGTTCTGATGCGTATATGCTTCAACATCGTAATAGTACCTATGAAATCGACAGGGTCGGAAATGCGCCATAACCGCAACTGAATGTGCAGCAGCTTCACAGAAATGACTGAGGATTGGGTGCGCGCATCATGCGACGGCTCAAGCAGGCTCACCTGCAGTGCCGACAGAAGAACCCAGATCAATTAATGCATCGAAAATAACTAGGCGAAAATACTTGAAAAATATTGATAAACATCAAAAAACAGTTCGATTTATTGAGGTTATTTCATAATTAGAATAGAAAAAACATAATTTTATGAATCTATACTCAAGTATAATTTCTGTAATCAGAAAATCTAATTACTGCGGATCGCCTGATTATCGGCTTCAGCCGCCGCCCACCGCCTATTCATGCAGCAGACATCCGTAGCCCACCACACTTCGTTCGAGACAAACGAAAATGGCGCCGCAGACCCGAAGGTATGCGACGCCATCGTCATTTCATTGACGAGCCTTGAAGCTCGATATTTTTAGAACCGGTAGTTTACGCCGGCCTTGATCGTGTGGTCGCCGATATCCTTCTCGGAAGTCGTGCCAGCACGGAAGCTGCGAACATCATTGGTCTGGGTATAGTTGTACTCGACCCGACCCGAAAGATTGCCGGTGATCTTCTGCTCGACACCTGCGCCGACCAGCCAACCAGGCTTCCAGCCATCCGGGCCTTCGGTCGCACCGTTGTCACGCAGGCTGGTCATTGCCACACCGGCAGTACCGTAAACCAGCGTATTGCCGAGCGGCGCACCGACCTTACCCTTGGCTGCAACGCGGTAACGTTCCTTCAGCGTACCGCCGCGCACACCAACTTCCGCATCACCGAGATGGGAAAGCTCGGCTTCACCACCAACCACGACACCATTGATTTCGGTGTTGTAACCGCCATGAATGCCGCCCGTGAATTCAGAGGAACTCGAGAACGGGTTCAGCTTGTCGGAAGCGGTACCGGCATTCAGACCAACGTAAGCGCCACTCCAATCGGAGGACGGACCAGAAGGCTCGTTGTAAGCCGGCGGCTCATAGGAGTTGGTCAGGTCAGCTGCGGATACCGACATTACAGAGCCGGAAACGAAAACGGCGGCGAGAGCCAGCGCGAAGGGCTTGTTGTTCATAATAGATTTACTCCATACACAGCCTGCGTCTGGTGGATGGGCAGGCGATACATCCAGCTATTAAGCCTCGGGTCACTCATGCGGATTTGCCCTACCCCCGGCCGCATGTGCGATCCCGCACCGATTGGCTTCTAATTTCATGAATTTATAAACACTCCATTAACTGCGACCGGCATCACAGCAGAAAGGCTTTCTCCGGACATTCACGACATCGCGAGCGGGATTGAGGGCCGCATTTCGTCTGGCAATTCACCGTCCGCTCAGACAAATTTCAAAAGCCAAATCAGCGAAAGATCTGGCCGGCGCAACGTTGGATACTATCTTGTGCGGAAACCTATCGAGTCCGCCATTCGGCACCCCGGGGTATTATGGAAACAGGGAAACGACCAGCCAGAGACCGTTTTATTCTCCTCGACGGATTGAGGGGCATTGCTGCAATATTCATCATCCAGCGTCATGCCGAGGATCTGCTGGGAAACGCCCTGCCCTCCAGCTATCTGGGGGTCGATCTGTTCTTCGCTTTGAGTGGGTTTGTGCTTGCCCATGCCTACGGCGCATCACTTGCTGAATCTCGCATCTCGCCGCTACAATTCATGAAGGCGCGGCTCCTGAGACTTTATCCCCTCTATGCGATCGCCCTGGCGCTGGTTACGGCTTACTACATTCATATGTATCACGCAGGCCTTCCGGTCATGGCAGACGAACATGTCATCCCGAGCGAACTTCTGCTTGCTTTCGCAACCGGGCTTTTCTTTCTTCCCTCGCCTGTCACCATCTCGTTCAACGCGGCGCTTTTTCTGGTCCACCCGGCATGGTCGCTGTTCAACGAACTTGTTGCAAACTTCGTCTATGCCATGCGCGGAGAGCGCGCTACGCTTTTGCAGGTCGGCATAGTGGTTGCCATAAGCGCCGTACTTCTCGTGATCGCCGCGCTGCAATTCGAGCGCCTGCATGCCGGTTTCCGCTGGCATGAAATGTATGCCGGTATGGCTCGCGTCTTCTTTTCATTCTCCGTGGGGATGCTGATCTATCGCTACCGTCGCAAGATGCCAGTGATGCGACCAGTACAGGCACTCTTTTGCCTTGGGATACTGATGCTCGTACTCGCGTTCCCGACACCACGGGACTGGCGCTGGATCTTCGATCTTCTTGTCGTCTTCTTCGTCTGGCCAATACTACTTTACTGGGCAAGTGCGATCGTGCCCGGCCCTAAAACCTCATCCGTCGCGAATTTTCTCGGGGTCGCCTCCTATGCCGTCTATGTGCTGCATACTCCATTGCTTGACTGGGCGCATGTGATCGCTCCCGGTATCACCAACCCGGGAATGATGCCATTTTCCGGCATTGCTCTCGTCACCTTGATCGTCGTCATTTCATGGTGTGTGACGATTTGGCTCGACCAGCCAATACAGAAACGCTTCAAGAGGCGAATCCTCCAACGGCCAGCGCTAGCTCAAAAATAAAAGATGTTTCAGCGGGAACTTTTTCCGTTCCCGGGAAATTGACAGGGATTCGCGCAAAAAAGAGAGGAGAACTGCATCCATGCCGAACGACGCACGCCAATCCGTCGCCTCGCCGAAAGACCATGTTCTCACGGTCCAGGAGGCTCTTGAGCCGCTGTTTCTGGCCCTTGAGCAGGAGGCGGAGCTCAAGATGCTTTCCGCTGCACTCAACGCGGGATGGCCTCTCGACGAAGCTGTGGTCGCGATAGACGAGTTGAGGCGAAACGAGCTCCTGCCAATACTTCGACCTCACTGACCTGCGGCGCTACGCAGAAATTGAATTATTACAAAAACTCCTTCGCCTTGCGGCCCTCGCTGCTCTACGCTGCCTCAGACAATTGGAATGCAGCGAGGGACGATGAGCATAAAGACAATTTGCATTTATGGCGCAGGAGCACTTGGAGGAGCGTTTGCGGCAAATATCGCGCATGCCCTTCAAGGGAAGGTGGAAGTTTCCGTCATTGCCCGAGGGGCACAACTCGCCGCAATTCGAGAGCAGGGCTTGAGTGTCATATATGACAACGAGGCTTTTCCTGCGATTTCAGCACGAGTTACAGCAACTGACGATCCTTCGAGCCTTCCACCGCAGGATCTCGTGATCACCGGCCTGAAGGGGCATCAGCTTTCAGCAGCAGCCGACGGCATCGCATCTCTGCTTCACCCCCAAACGCGGGTGATGATGATCCTCAACGGTATACCGTGGTGGTACTTCCATCAGGATGAGACAAGCGGATTCGCAGAACGACAATTGCCGCAACTTGATCCGGACGGCAAATTGTGGACGCTGATCGATCCCAAGCGCGTCATTGGTTGCGTGGCCTACCAAGGCGCCGAAGTGATCCAGCCCGGCCGTACGAAGCTCAACGGCAAGGGCCATTTCTTCCTCGGAGAACCAAACGGCAAGCTCTCCGCTGACCTGCAGGCAGTTGCTGACTTGCTCGGCCAGGCGGGTCTCGACATCCGACCGACTGCTCGCATCCGCGACGAGATCTGGGCCAAGCTTCGGGGCAATGCCGCGTTCAATCCGATCAGCGCGTTGACGCGGGCACTTATGGTCGACCTGATGGCCAATCCAGAATTGGCGCAGATGGTTCGCAAGATCATGAACGAGGTGCAGGCGGTCGGTATCGCGCTCGGCTGCCGGTTCCAACGATCCGCAGACGAACAGTTTGCCAGCGCCAACGGGTTTGGCCCAGTCAAGACGTCCATGCTTCAGGATCTGATTGCCGGCAAGGCGCTGGAAATCATTCCGCTCAACGGGATGGTGGTCGAACTTGGAAAGCTCACGAATGTCCCCACACCAATCTGCGACACAATATTGACACTCGCTCAACAGCTCGATGTCGAAAACCGGAGATAACTCAGCGCAAAAGAAAACCTCGCCGAGGGGACGCGGCGAGGCTCTAATTATATGTCTCATTTTTATTGTTGTCGGGCGGCACAGGGGACGGGCACCACCGGCTTTATTCCTCTGGCAACTGCATCGCTCACTCTCAGCTTCGCCATTCACCAATATAACCCATCAGCAAGGGTTAGGTTCCACCAATCCTTAACCCGACAGCCGCTAAAATTGCGCAAACCTGGACGGGGTAGCAAAGAGACTTACATGACGGGGCCAAATTTCCGTTTCACCCATTACGATCTCAAATCACAGCGCGCGGGCACCGCGATCGAGGTGACATTGAGCGCGGTAAACAATATTCGCCTCATGAATGCGGCGAACTATCAGCGATTTACAGAACGACTCGATTTCAAATATGCCGGCGGCGTAGCGCGCAAGTCGCCGGTTCGACTGGTCATTCCAGAAAATGGGCACTGGCACTTGATCGTCGATACTGAAGGCCACCATGGATTGGCGGAATCTTCTGTCAAACTTATCCCCGCTCCAGCGATGCAAAGCCCACAATAGTAGGTTTCGTGATCAAATCATACGGACGCTTGGGCGCATGATGCGTCAAGATGCGTAATCTCATCATCTTGATCGTCATGCGTTCTGTGAACACCATGCGGCCTGCTCTTCACCAGGTCGTGATGAGCATGCTGCATGGGAGGATACAGCTTTGGCGGAATTGCAACATATCGAGACCAGCATGGATGGAACCGTTATTCCCCTCTCAAACGAGGCGGCTAACCAGCTGAGCGGCTCGTGGCCTGACCGGAGTTATGAGATTGTCCGGCGGCTGGAACTACATGTCTTTAAAGTTACGAAGCCAAAAGCACAGGCACTGATCTATCCCGGCGGCGGATATCTGAAGCTGATGCATGACAAGGAAGGCGTCGAGGTCGCGCTCTGGCTGAATTCGCTTTCTATCGACGCCTACGTCGTGACGCATCGCCTGCCTGGCTCCCAAGCCGAGGAAGGTCTGCATCCCAAGGATATCGCACTAACCGACTCGCTTTCCTGCCTCGATTATCTGCATAACAACAGCCCGCATCTGCCGCTTTTCCATGTCGGCCTTTCGTCAGGAGGGCACCTTGCTGGCGTGATGGCCTGCCAAAATCATCCGCTTGCAGCAAAAGGTGCGATCATCGCCTATGCACCGGTGAACGCCAATCACCGGGATTACAAATCGCCTGCGGGAAAACCGGACTATCCTCCGGCCGAAAAACAGGCCTTTTACGATGACTGGCCGATCGGTATAGCGGCGATACCGCACGGAATGCCAAATATACCGCTATTTCTTGCCTATGCGTTGCATGATCAATCGGTGCCGGTGGATCACGTGCTCAACCTGATCCGATCGGCCCGACAGGCCAAGCGTGAGGTGGATGCCCATATCTTCGGGACGGCTCCTCACGGTTTCGCGCTCAGAGACAAGTCCGGCACGCATGCGTCCTGGGCGAGCCTCGCGGAGCAATGGATAGAACGGCATCTCTAGGCCAAGACATCAGGGCTCGCCGCGCTCCTTGCGCAGTTTCGACCACCACTCCAGCCGTTTCCGGATCTCACGCTCGAAACCACGCTCCACCGGATCGTAAAAGGTCTGGCGTCCCATCTTTTCGGGAAAATAGTTCTGGCCGGAAAAGGCGTCTGGTTCATCGTGGTCGTAGCGATATCCCTGACTGTAGCCTTCCTGCTTCATCAGCTTGGTCGGTGCGTTGAGAATGTGTTTCGGCGGCAGGAGAGAGCCGTTTTCCTTGGCAGCCCGCATTGCCGAGCTGAAGGCGGTATAGACGGCATTGGATTTCGGAGCGGTTGCGAGATAGACGCAGGCATTCGCAAGCGCCAGTTCGCCCTCCGGCGAACCGAGATAGTCGTAGGCATCCTTGGCAGCGTTGCAGATCACCAATGCCTGCGGATCTGCAAGGCCGATATCCTCGATCGCCATCCGGACAAGGCGTCGACCGAGATAGAGCGGATCCTCACCGGCATCGAACATGCGGGCGAGATAATAAAGTGCTGCGTCCGGATCGGACCCGCGGACGGCTTTGTGGAGGGCCGAGATCAGGTTGTAATGACCATCCTGCCCCTTGTCATAGACCGGAGCGCGGCGCTGGACGATCTCGGTCAGACCGGCTGCATCGAATACTTCCCCTGCCCTTGCGGCGCGCCAGACTTCTTCTGCCAGCGTCAAAACTGCACGGCCGTCGCCATCCGCCATACGGATGAGTGTTGCCCGCGCCTCGTCATCGAGCGGCAGCGGTTTTTTCTCCACGTCTTCGGCACGCTTGAGAAGTTCCGCTAGGCTCTCCTCGTCATGCGCCTTGAATGTCAGGACGCGGGCGCGTGAAAGAAGAGCGGCATTCAGTTCGAAACTTGGATTTTCGGTCGTCGCGCCGACGAGGATCACGGTGCCATCCTCCATGACCGGCAGGAAACTATCCTGCTGGGCACGGTTGAAACGATGGATCTCGTCGACGAAGAGTAGCGTCTGCCGCCCATCCATCCGGCGCAAGCGGGCCGTCTCGAAGACCTTCTTCAAGTCGGCGACGCCCGAGAAGATCGCCGAGATTTGTTCAAAGGCAAGGCCCGTTTCGCCGGACAGGAGCCGGGCAACTGTCGTTTTTCCCGTTCCTGGCGGCCCCCAGAAGATCATCGAGCCGAGTGTGCCGGATTCGATCATGCGGCGCAGCGCACCATCCTCTCCCGTCAGATGTGACTGGCCGGTGACCTCGCTGAGCGAGGTCGGGCGCAACCTGTCGGCCATCGGTCTCCGGCCGGCGACATCATCTGGAATACGGGGAGAGAACAGGTCGTTGCTCATCGGAAGAATTGCCGGATGCGCTGGCCGCCACGTTCGATTTCGACGCGCCAGAAGCTCGGGTCTGCATCCAGCATGTCTTCGAGCGTCTTGGTGGTATTGACCGTGCTGCCGTTGATCGAAACGATGATGTCGTTCGGCTGGAAACCGAGACGCGCAGAGGGCGATCCGCGGGTGACATCGGTCACGACGACGCCGGTCTTTTCGGTCGACAGGTGCAGTTCGGTTGCAAGCTTGGGCGACAGGTTCGCGACATGCAGGCCGGAGAACGGGTTGCGGCCCTCCATCAGGCGCTCATCACGCGGTGTGGTTTCCGGGGCGGTGTTCAGCACCAGCGTCATCTGCCGCTGACCGTCGCTCGTCTGTACCGTCAGATCTGCCTGCTTGCCGAGACCGGCGGTGGTCAGACGGTAACCGAGGGCATCGGGATGCTCGACCGCAATACCATTGACGGCAGTGATCACTTCGCCCGGCTTGAGGCCAGCCTTATCCGCCGGGCCACCTTCGGCGGTGCGAACCACCAGTGCGCCGCGAGCGGCTTTCAGGCCAAGTGCTTCGGCGACATCGGACGTGACGGCATCGAAGGTCGCACCGACATAGGGCCGCTCGAACGTTGTCTTGCCCTCTTCGGCAGCAACCAGAAAGGCTTTCACGAGATTGGCGGGGATTGCGAAGCCGACGCCGTTGGAGCCGCCGCCACGAGAGAAGATCGCCGTATTGATGCCGATCAGTTCGCCATTCATGTTCATCAGCGCACCGCCGGAATTGCCCGGATTGATGGATGCGTCCGTTTGGATGAAGAAGCCGAAATCACCGCTCGAAACCTGATTGCGGGCGAGCGCCGAAACGATGCCGCTGGTGACGGTCTGGCCGACACCGAACGGGTTGCCGATCGCCAGAACCAGATCGCCGACCTCGGTACGATCCGAATCGGCGAGCGCGAGCACAGGGAAATTTTCCTTGCTCTTGATACGAAGAACCGCGAGATCGACGCTCTCATCCTTGAGCACCAGCTCGCAAGGGAACTCGCGGCCGTCGGCGAGCGCGATCTTGATGTCGTCGGCCCCCTGAATAACATGATTGTTGGTCACCACGAGGCCGTTGTGCGAGAGGATCACGCCGGAGCCGAGGGAGGATTGCTTTTCCGATCTGTTCGGCATGCGCTGGCCGAAGAACTGATCGAAAAAGGGGTCGCCGGTCATCATGTTCGGGCGCTGAACGAGACGTTCCGCATAGACATTGACCACGGCACCGGCCGTCTGCTTGACGAGCGGCGCGAAGGAGAGCTGCATCTCCTGACGGCTCTGGGGAACCGCTTTGCTTTCCTGCGCATAGGCGGTTACGGGACAAACCACGGCCAGGACGAGAAGACCGACCGAGAGACGCTTGAGCAGGTTGGGCATATGATTCCTCTTTGCGAATTTCCGGATCGAGTTTTAGCGCCGGAGGCTGGAAAATAAAGGTGACCGTGCCAGACAAAACGGACATTCGTTCGTCTATGGAGCAGCGGCCTTAAACGGGATAAGAAGATGCTGAAAAAGGCAAAAGCATGGGCAAAGACCATCAAGCGCGATATCGTCGCCCTGTGGCTTGCCGCCCGTGACCCGCGCGTACCGCTGAGCGCCAAGCTGGTGGCCGGAGCGGTGGCAGCCTATGCGCTGTCTCCCGTCGATCTCATCCCCGATTTCATTCCCGTTCTCGGTTATCTCGACGATCTCATCCTGGTGCCGGTCGGCATCCTGATCGCCATCCGGCTTGTGCCGCAGGAGCTGATGTCCGAGTTCCGTCTGGTGGCCGAACAACGATCGGGCCGTCCCGTCAGTCGGTCGGGTCTCGCCTTCATCCTTGCCATATGGCTTGCCTGCATCATCTTCATGGTCTGGAGCCTGACGGAGTTCTTCTGACCGGTCTCCAGTGCAAGATCAGGAGCATGGACGATGAAATCGAGACTGGCTGTTTTGGGCGTAATGAGCTTCCTCATCGCCCCCACTTTTCCCATTCCCGCAGCTGCTGCGAGTTTCGACTGCGAACGGACCGATCTTGCTGCCGATGAAAAGGCGATCTGCGATACCCGCACGCTCAACGACGCCGACGTGAGGATGGTCACGACTTTCGATATCCTGACCAGCCTGCTTGCCATGGGAACACGCGATGCGCTTCGCGACGAACAAAGCGCCTGGCTGAAGAAGCGTCAGGCCTGCGGCGGGGACGTTGCCTGCCTGACGACCGCCTATGACGAGCGCATGAAGCAGCTCACGCAAGCCTTTGAAGGCCTCAGCCGACCGCTTTAATTCGGCATGCAATGATCTGTCGCAATCCGATCAAGTTAAGCCGTGCGGCTTTCCGCCGCATGTCCAAGCTTGACCGGTGCGGTGCAACCGACAATCGACTAATCTTGCTGCGTCGTCTGGTCGCGGACGAGATTCCCAAGGAGCGGACGGGAGCGCGGGTGTCTCAAGGCGGCGGATGACCGGGTCCGGCCGCGTCCGGAAACACCCCTCCCGTCGTCGACAATTAGCGTCGGCCAATTCGGCATTTCAGCATGATCATTCGTGAACGCCCCACGCTCGGGCAGCTCTTCTTCATCTACCGCGGCTCTGTCATCCAGCGGATTTTTCCCCAGATGCTCGTCGTCGTCGCCATGTCGGCGATCATCGTCATCGCGCATCGCCTAGCACCGCAATTCGTCCCGTCGGTTGCCGGCGCGCCGTTCACGCTGATCGGCATCGCGCTATCGATCTTCCTCTCGTTCCGTAACAGCGCCTGCTATGAGCGCTGGTGGGAAGCGCGCAAGAACTGGGGAGAACTGCTGGCGGCGAGCCGCGACCTTGCGCGGCAGACGGAGCTTTTCGAGGCCCGCAGCGCAGAGGCAGGTCAGGCACGGCGACTTATCCTGCTTCTGACTGTCGTACTTGCCGACGAACTGGTAAAATTCCTGCGCGGTGGCGACTGTCCGAACAACAGTGCGGTACGCCTCTTGCCGAAGGGGATGTCCGACGCCATCAAGGCCTCCAGGCATCCGCCCGTCCATATCGTCGACCTTATCGGCCGCCAGCTGATCGAGCTGCAGCGAAACGGCATGCTGAGCGACGTCGAATTCTCGCTCTTCGACCGGACACTGACGCGTCTCAGCGGCTCATTGGCCGCCTGCGAAAGGCTGAGGACGACGCCGGTTCCGTTCGGATACACCCTGCTCATCCATCGCACGGCGCATATGTTCTGCTTCATGGTGCCGTTCGGTTTCGCCGATGTGCTCGGGCCTGCAACACCGCTTGCCGCCGGTCTCGTCGCCTATACGTTCTTCGGGCTCGATGCGCTTGGCGATGAGCTGGAAGAGCCGTTCGGGACATTGCCAAACGACCTGCCGATTGCCGCCATCTCAACCGTGATCGAAATCGACCTGCGCAGCATGCTGGGAGATACAGACCTGCCTCCGATGCCCAAGCCGGTGGATCACATTCTGCTGTGATCTCTATCTCAGACAAAACGAAAAAGGCCGGCGCATGCGCCGGCCTTTTTCGTTGGCATCAAGAACTTGCAGCACTCACTCAGGCAGGATTCGTACCGCGCCCTTATCGGCGGAGGCTGCGAAGGCGGCGTAGGCCTTCAGCGCCGTCGTGACATTGCGCTTGCGGGGAGCGGCCGGCTTCCAGCCGAGTGCGTCCTGCTCGTGACGGCGAGCGGAAAGTTCGGCGTCGGTGACCTTGAGGTTGATCGTCCGGTTGGGGATATCGATCTCGATCAGGTCACCTTCCTGCACGAGGCCGATGGCGCCGCCCTGTGCTGCTTCCGGCGAGGCGTGGCCGATGGAGAGACCTGAGGTGCCGCCGGAGAAGCGGCCGTCGGTGATCAGCGCGCAGGCCTTACCGAGGCCCTTCGACTTCAGATAACTAGTTGGGTAGAGCATTTCCTGCATGCCCGGACCGCCCTTGGGGCCTTCGTAGCGAATGACGACGACATCGCCTGCCTTGACCTCGTTGGAGAGGATAGCCTTGACGGAGGCGTCCTGGCTTTCGAACACGCGGGCCGGGCCGGAGAACTTCAGGATCGACTCATCGACGCCGGCGGTCTTCACGATGCAGCCATCGAGAGCAATATTGCCGTAGAGCACGGCCAAACCGCCATCTTTGGAGAACGGCTTTTCGACCGAGCGGATAACACCCTTCTCGGAATCCGTGTCGAGTTCGTCCCAACGCGAAGACTGCGAGAAGGCAACCTGGGTCGGAACGCCGCCGGGTGCCGCCTTGAAGAACTCGCGGACGGTCTCGGAATTGGTGCGGGTGATATCCCAGCGATCGATGGCGTCACCGAGCGTCGCCTCATGCACCGTGAAGCAATCACGGTTGATCAGACCGCCACGATCGAGTTCACCGAGGATGCGCATGATACCGCCGGCGCGGTGGACATCTTCCATGTGAACATCCTGCTTGGCAGGCGCGACCTTGGACAGGCACGGAACTTTGCGCGACAGTGCATCGATATCCTCCATGCCGAATTCGACGCCGCCTTCATAGGCTGCGGCCAGGATATGCAGCACGGTATTGGTCGATCCGCCCATGGCGATGTCGAGCGACATGGCGTTTTCAAAAGCCTGCTTGGTGGCGATATTGCGTGGCAGGACACTCGTATCGTCCTGCTCATAATAACGACGGGCAAGATCGACGATCAGGTGGCCGGCCTCGACGAAGAGGCGCTTGCGATCCGAATGCGTGGCGAGCGTCGAGCCGTTGCCGGGCAGAGACAGGCCCAAAGCCTCGGTCAGGCAGTTCATCGAATTGGCGGTGAACATGCCGGAGCAGGAGCCACAGGTGGGACAGGCGGAGCGTTCGATGGTCTCGACTTCCTCGTCCGTATAGCTCTCATCGGCTGCGGCAACCATGGCATCGACGAGATCCAGCGCGACCTTCTTGCCATGCAGGGTCGCCTTGCCGGCTTCCATCGGGCCACCGGAAACGAAGACAGCCGGGATATTGAGGCGCATCGCGGCATTGAGCATGCCGGGTGTGATCTTGTCGCAATTGGAGATGCAGACCATGGCATCGGCGCAGTGGGCGTTGACCATGTATTCAACCGAGTCGGCGATGATCTCGCGCGACGGCAGCGAATAAAGCATGCCGTCATGGCCCATGGCGATACCGTCATCCACGGCGATCGTGTTGAATTCCTTGGCGACGCCGCCGGCAGCCTCGATTTCGCGGGCAACCAGCTGGCCAAGATCCTTCAGATGCACGTGGCCCGGCACGAACTGGGTGAAAGAGTTGACCACTGCAATGATCGGCTTGCCGAAATCGCCGTCCTTCATGCCGGTGGCGCGCCAAAGGCCGCGTGCGCCGGCCATATTGCGGCCGTGAGTGGTGGTTCTGGAACGATAAACAGGCATAGGTCTTTCCTCGCTCGATCAGGCCAATAGTCTACCCGCTCCTCGGCAGAGACACAAAAGGCCGTATTTTTGAAAAATGTCCTAAACCAACTGCTGATCACTGTCACTGCCGGTTATCGGCAAATCAGTACGGTACGGTACGGTTCTCATCCATACCAATCCCCGCCCTATCGAAGATCCTCGCGGCGCAAGTCGAAATGATCGAGAATGATATCGAGATTTCGGCGATGCGACTTGAAGAAAAGGTCGAACAAGTCACCCGCAACCGGCACGCTGCCGACGAAGGCATCCACACCGAGATTGCCGAGCATCTGGACGAGTTTTGCCGACGGCACGCCCATGCGGCGCGCCTCGTTGATGAGATAGAGACCGACCAACGCACCACCCGCATCACCGATGACGGGAATGAGGCCGAAGACGGAATCGGCGCCGAAACGGATTCCGGTACCGGGAATACGGATCGCCGTGTCCATCAGCCGCGCAATACCGTGCAGCCGCCTTAGGCGCCGCAGTTTTTCGACGTGATCCAGATCGTCCTTGACGAACCGCTCGCTGACGGTATCCCAGGTCTTCGTCGCCATCCGGCAATTCTCCGTCTTCATTCACAGCTACAAATGAGAATCGCGGGTGTCGGTTCCAAGATGGCCTGGCGGAGAATATGTGGTTTTTCTCACGCAAACGTGGTTCCGGCGAAAAACCCGGCATCTGTGAAACCGAGTGGTTTGGGATTACGTATAGTTCAAAGGAACGGCATCGCGCCCGAGGAGACATCCCATGCCCGCCTATCGTCCGCCGCATATCTCGCCATCGGAGATCACGCCGAAAGATATCTATCTCTCCCGCCGCAGCTTCATCGGCGCCGCAGCAGCCGCCGGGTTCGGTCTGGCAGCGGGTGGCGAAGCGTGGGCTGCGCCATTGAGCGCCGCACCCGGCCCCTACAAGCTCAATGAAAAGCTGACGCCCAAGGAAGCGGTGACGACCTATAACAATTTCTACGAATTCGGGGTCAACAAGGAAGATCCCTCACAGAATTCGGGTGCTTTCAAGCCGACCCCATGGTCGGTGAAAGTCGAGGGCATGGTCGGCAAGCCGAAGGAATTCGGGCTTGATGAAATCCTGAAGATGAAGCTTGAGGACAGGACCTACCGGATGCGCTGCGTCGAGGGGTGGTCGATGGTGATCCCTTGGATCGGTTTCCCCCTTTCGGCCATTCTCGATCAGGTCGAGCCGCTCGGCAGCGCAAAATATGTGGCTTTCGAAACGGTGGTGCGGCCGGAAGAAATGCCGGGTCAGGGCGGCCTCTTCCAGCCCCTGCCCTGGCCCTATATCGAGGGCTTGCGGATGGACGAGGCGCGTCATCCGCTGACCATTCTTGCAGTCGGCCTCTATGGCGAAACGCTGCCGAACCAGAACGGCGCGCCGATCCGGCTTGTCGTGCCGTGGAAATACGGTTTCAAAAGCATCAAGTCGATCGTCAAGATCAAGCTCGTGGAAGAACAGCCGCAGACCACATGGAAGAATTCCAACGCGCGGGAATACGGCTTCTACTCCAACGTCAACCCGGCGGTGGACCATCCGCGCTGGAGCCAGGCGACAGAACAGCGGATCGGTGAAGGCGGATTTTTCGGAACGAAACGTGTCGATACGCTGCCGTTCAACGGCTACGCGAACGAAGTGGCGAGCCTTTACTCCGGCATGGACCTCAAGGCGAATTACTGAAAATGGCCTCGATTTCCGCCGCCATCCCTGCCCTGCCCCGTAAATATCATGCGGCCAGCATCTGGGCGCTTTACGTGATCGGCCTCTGTCCGGCCGCTTGGTATTTCTATCAGGCGGCGACGGGCGGGCTTGGCTTTAATCCGGTCAAGGAATTCGAACACCTTATTGGCATATGGGCCTTGCGCCTGATCATCGCGACGCTTGCGATCACGCCATTGCGCGACCTCTTCGGCATCAATTGGGTGCGTTATAGACGGGCGCTCGGGCTGCTCGCCTTCTATTACGTACTGATGCATTTTTCCGTCTATCTACTGCTCGATCTCCAGCTCAATTTTGCGGCGGTCGGCGGCGATATAGCAAGGCGGCCCTATATCACCATCGGGTTTGCAGCACTGCTTTGCCTTATTCCCCTTGCGGTGACATCCAACAACTGGTCGATCAGGAAGATGGGACAAGGCTGGATACGGCTGCACAAGCTGATCTACCTGATCGCGATCGGCGGGGCGATCCATTATGTGCTCGCGGTCAAATCGGTGACGTCCGGACCATTCGCCCATATCGCGCTGATAGGCATTCTGGTCGCCTACCGCCTCATCCGGCGGCCGCTCCTCAACTGGAAGCGTGGGCGACGCCAGCCGGCACAGCTTGCCCGCTGACATCACCGAAAGGTTACAAACTCACACGGAGCGGGTCAAACCACCGTCAACCTTGAGGTTCTGGCCGGTAATGTAGCCCGCGCCTTCGGAGGCCAGGAAAGCGACGGTCGCGGCAATTTCCTCGCTCGTGCCGTAGCGTTTCATTGGCACCCCTTCGCGCCGTTCCTCGGTGGCCGGCAGACTGTCGATCCATCCCGGCAGGACGTTGTTCATCCGCACGTTATCGGCGGCATAGGTATCGGCGAAGATCTTGGTGTAGGAGGCAAGTCCGGCACGGAAGACGGCCGAGGTCGGGAACATGGACGACGGCTCGAAGGCCCAAGCGGTGGAGATATTGACGATGCTGCCGGATTTTTGTGCCTGCATGATGGGTGCCACCAGGCGCACCGGTCGGATGACGTTCATCAGATAGACGTCGAGGCCCGTATGCCACTGCTCATCGGTGATCTCGATGATTTGCGCACGCGGTCCATGGCCGGCGCTATTGACCAGGACATCGATGCGGCCCCAGCTATCCATGACCGTATCGATAAGCCGCTTGAGGTCGTCATTAGACTGATTGGAGCCGGTGATGCCGATGCCGCCGAGTTCCTGCGCCAGCGCCTCGCCCTTGCCGGAAGACGACAGGATCGCTACCTTGAAACCGTCTGCCGCAAGTTTTCTTGCCGAGGCCGCGCCCATGCCGCTGCCGCCCGCCGTTACGATCGCTACCTTTGCTTCCGACATCTCTTCAAGCCTTTCGATACTATTGGATGACAATGGGTAACGCTGCTACGCGCAGAACGCCAGCGCGGTTTCTTGCTTATCAGGAGCGGCTTTTCGCCTTCATCCTTGTGGTATTCAGCACCGCCGCAGTGCGGATCAGCACCATGAAGGCTTGCTCATCAATCGTCTCCCCTTCGCGCAGGTCGATTGCCCGGCGGGCATTGCCTTCGAGGCTGGCGTTGAAAAGCCCGGACGGATCCTCGACAGAAGCACCCTTGGCGAAGGTCAGCTTGACGACCGCCTTATAGGTTTCGCCGGTGCAGATGATGCCGTCCTTTTCCCAGACGGGTACCCCACGCCATTTCCATGTCTCTGCGATATCGGGAACAGCCTTGTGGATGAGGGCCCGGACATGAGCGAGCATCTCTCCGCGCCAGTCGTCGAGCTCCGCTATGCGTTGATCGATCAAAAGGGAGGCATCCTGCGTCCCGCCTTCGGCATCTTCGTCCATGGCATCATCCTAAAGTTTTTCGCCGGGCAGCGCGCTTGCCTGCCTGATCCACGTTTCGAGCTGCGCCTCGGTCCACTCGTCAGTCTCGTGAATATGGAAATAACGCGTCTCGGGTGTTTTAGAATTTTCCGGTGGAACAGGATCCAGCGATGAGCCGCGAAAGAAAGTCAGTTTTACGTATCTTTTGAAGCAGTGAAGACCGAGAAACCAGCCCTGCCCTTCTATCCCGTACAAGGGTGTGTTCCATTTCACCGCCTTGGCGACATTGGGAACGCAATGCTCGACAAGCGCGTCGAGTTTTCGCCCAACCTCGCTTTTCCAGCCAGGCATCGCGGCAATATAGGCCCGAACCGGTTCGTTCCCATAGCCCTTGGCGATCTGGGGATTGCCGCCGGACAGGAGTTTCGGCTCCGTGGGTTTGGGCATGGCTTTGCCGGTCATGATATCGAACTCCTCCATACCCATCAGCTTTTACCATAATAGGGCCCGAGCGCGTGTGGTCCACCATTATCCCCTTGCGCTCCCGGGCCGCTCGTCTTGACAGCGCCCCATTCACAAGTTCCATTCCCGGCGCGAGACGGGGAACACATCAATGACGACGACAGATGCGGTAGCGACTGGGGGGCGACTTTCGGTTCTGGATGTCTATCTCTGCGATCTGCGCCCATGGGGCGAATTACGCGGGCTGACCCGATTCGTGGTCGAATTCCTCTATTTCGGCATCAAGGAAGCACGGGCCTGCCTGTTTGCCGGGCTTTTCTTCGTCTCGATCTTTCTGGTGCCCAAAGCAGGGTTTCTGGGATTGCCGCGCTACGATGTGCTGCTCGTCATCGCGCTTGCGATCCAGTTCTTCATGATCTGGAGCAGACTGGAGACCTGGGATGAGGCGAAGGCCATCGGCCTGTTTCATGTCGTCGGTTTTGCACTGGAAGTGTTTAAGACCTCCGGCAGCATCCAGTCCTGGTCCTATCCGGATTTCGCCTATACCAAAGTTCTCGGCGTACCGCTATTTTCCGGCTTCATGTATGCAGCCGTCGGCAGCTATATCATCCAGGCATGGCGCCTGTTCGACCTGCGCATCACCCATCATCCGAGCTACTGGATGGCGACCCTTGTCGCTCTTGCCATATATGCCAATTTCTTCACTCATCATTTCATCGGGGATTATCGCTGGTATATCGCGGCATGCGCACTCGGACTTTACGCCCGCACTACCGTCACCTTCAAACCCTATGATCGCGTTCGGAAAATGCCGCTCCTCCTCGCCTTTGTGCTGATCGGCTTCTTCATCTGGCTGGCGGAAAACATCTCGACCTTCTTCGGCATCTGGAGCTATCCCAACCAGATCGGAGCCTGGTCCGCCGTGCATATCGGCAAATGGAGTTCCTGGTCGCTGCTGGTGATCATGACCTTCACCATTGTCGCTCATCTGAAACATATAAAGCGGCGCATCCACGTTCCGGAATGAAGCCGATGGCAGACATGCGGAAAGGCCGGTGCCAATGGCTCCGGCCTTTCCTAAATAATCGAATTCGATGGGTGTTCAGAACTGCTTCTTGAACAGAAGCCTGTCCAGCGACAGGTAACCGCCGCCAAAGGCTGCGAAGAGGAAGGCGCCTCCGGTCCAGAAGAGCGAATCCTGCTCGGCCTTTTCCTGAACCTGATGCAGGAACTTTGCGCCTCCATCGGTAAGACGCGCCACGCCGTTCGGCGTGAACAGATCGCCACCAGCCTTCACCGCATCAATGCCTGCCTGCGTCAGAAGCGCGTCGCCATAGGGATGGGCGAAGTGGAACCAGAGGGTGATTGCCAGCATCACGCCGCTTGCCAGCGCGGCTGGCCGCGTGAAAAGTCCGACTGCGATCAGAATACCGCCGACGACCTGGATCAGTGCAAGCACCGGCGACCAGAGCCAGCCGGGATAAAAGCCGAGATTCTCGACGAAACCGACTTGCGCGAGGGGAGCCATCAGCTTCGGCCAGCCTTCCAGAACCAGCATGCCGCCGACGGCCAGGCGAAAGATGCTCCAGGCCATAGGCTGGGCAATCTTCTCGTAAAAGCCGCCAAGGGCGGGAATTATCAAATCTTTACGTTCGTTCTCAAATACGGGTGTGTATGCCATTGTCGTCCCTCACAACCCCACTGGTTGATATGTTCCGACGCTACGCCTTCCTTGCGCTTCATCATTGATTCCGGTCAAGAAAATGCAGCCGCATCTCGATTGCCATGCCCAATCCGATGCCCGCGGCATAGGCGACAATATTCCAGAGCGAGAATACCCGGCCGAGCAGAAGCTTTCCTGCCAGAGTCAGGCGAAATTCGTCGAGAGCCGGGGTCTGGTAAAGTCGGGAGAACTCGACAGAAACGGCTATCGCCAGTGCAATTGCGGCCATGATGGCCACGCGGCGGGACACGATGGCAGCTGCCACCAGCAGAAAAACCATGCAGCCCCAAAGAAGAGAACCGCCATATTTCACGACGCTGAAAGGCAGGCCCAAGTCATAACCAAAACCGCGAAGTGCAAGTCCGGCGACAATAACCGCGCCGACACACAGCAGTCTTTGCAACCGAGCCCTCAGCATCCACCTTCCACCTGTCATGCCATCTCCAGAAATGAAAAAGCCGGGCGTTTCCACCCGGCTTTTCAAATTTGCGATCGAAGATCGAAAATTATGCAGCTTCTGCAGCGTCTGCTTCAGCAGCAGCGCGAGCCTTGTCGGCAGCGCCCTTGGCAGTGACGTCGCGTTCAACGAACTCGATGACTGCGAGCGGAGCGTTGTCGCCCTGACGGTAGCCAGCCTTCATGATACGCAGGTAGCCGCCGTTGCGGGTTGCGTAACGGGAAGCGATGACGTCGAACAGCTTCTTGACAGCGTCCTGGTCCTGAACCTGCGAGATCGCCTGACGACGAGCGTGCAGATCGCCGCGCTTGCCGAGAGTTACGAGCTTCTCGACGATCGGGCGAATTTCCTTCGCCTTCGGCAGGGTGGTTACGATCTGCTCATGGGTGATGAGCGATGCAGCCATGTTGGTGAACATAGCCTTGCGGTGGCTTGCGGTGCGGTTAAGCTTACGGCCGGCTTTTGCGTGGCGCATATCTGGTCTCCTTCACTTGCAGGCATTCGCCTGCAGTATGATTAGTTAGTATTGGTCTTCGTAACGCTTAGCGAGATCTTCGATGTTTTCCGGCGGCCATGCAGGAACTTCCATACCAAGATGGAGGCCCATGGATGCCAGAACTTCCTTGATCTCGTTCAGCGACTTGCGACCAAAGTTAGGAGTGCGGAGCATTTCCGCCTCGGTCTTCTGGATGAGGTCGCCGATATAAACGATGTTGTCGTTCTTCAGGCAGTTGGCCGAACGGACGGAAAGTTCCAGTTCGTCGACCTTCTTGAGGAGCGCCGGGTTGAACGCGAGTTCAGTGACGGATTCCTCTTCCTGTTCCTTCTGCGGCTCGTCGAAGTTGACGAAGACCGACAGCTGGTCCTGAAGAATGCGTGCGGCGAAGGCTACGGCGTCTTCACCCGTGACCGAACCATCGGTTTCGATAGTCATGGTCAGCTTGTCGTAGTCGAGAACCTGGCCTTCGCGGGTGTTTTCCACCTTGTAGGACACTTTCTTGACCGGCGAGTAGAGGCTGTCGACCGGGATAAGGCCGATCGGGGCATCCTCTGCACGGTTACGCTCGGCCGGGACATAACCCTTGCCGTTGTTGACCGTGAATTCCATGCGGATCTCAGCGCCGTCATCCAGCGTGCAGATCACGTGGTCGGGGTTCAGGATCTCGATGTCGCCAACCGTCTGGATATCACCAGCGGTAACGGCACCAGGGCCCTGCTTGCGCACGACCATGCGCTTCGGGTCATCGCCGTCCATCTTGATGGCGATTTCCTTGATGTTGAGCACGATGTCCGTCACATCTTCCCGAACGCCCGGGATAGAGGAGAACTCATGCAGGACGCCGTCGATCTGGACAGCCGTAACGGCTGCACCGCGAAGCGACGACAAAAGCACGCGGCGAAGCGCGTTGCCGAGCGTCAGGCCGAAGCCGCGCTCAAGAGGTTCAGCAACAAGCGTTGCCTTGGTACGACCGGACGAGGTGAACTCCACCTTGTTCGGCTTAATCAGTTCCTGCCAGTTCTTCTGGATCATGACCTATACCTTCCGTTCGTTGCCACCATCCAATCGTGGCAACCGAGCACGAGGAACACCGAAAGTAACCCTCCGGCGATACGGTGAAAGCCGCCTCGGCTCCTGCAGGAGACAAAGCGGCTAACCCCGAGTTCAGATGGCACTCGCTTGAAAAGCGAGCCCCAATACGTCCATTAGACGCGGCGCTTCTTGCGCGGGCGGCAGCCGTTGTGCGGGATCGGCGTGACGTCGCGGATGGAAGTGATCATGAAACCGGCAGCCTGGAGAGCGCGCAGAGCCGATTCACGGCCGGAACCCGGACCGCAAACTTCGACTTCGAGCGACTTCATGCCGTGTTCCTGAGCCTTCTTGGCGCAGTCTTCAGCGGCGATCTGAGCAGCAAACGGGGTCGACTTACGCGAACCCTTGAAGCCCTTTGCACCGGCAGACGACCAGGCAATAGCATTGCCCTGCGCGTCGGTGATGGTGATCATGGTGTTGTTGAAGGTAGAATTGACGTGGGCAACGCCCGACGTGATATTCTTGCGTTCGCGACGACGAACGCGGGTGGCTTCCTTGGCCATTTTATCCCTTTCGTTGATCTCTGCACCGCCGTAGTTCCAGCGGCTCCACCTTGAGAGGCAGTAAGACTTAGGCAGCAGGCAACAGAGCTGATCTCCACTGCCTATTGGCTAACGCCTCTAGATTACTTCTTCTTACCGGCGATTGCCTTAGCCGGACCCTTGCGGGTACGAGCGTTGGTGTGGGTGCGCTGACCGCGGACCGGAAGGCCACGACGGTGACGCAGGCCACGGTAGCAACCGAGGTCCATAAGACGCTTGATGTTCATCGCGGTTTCGCGACGAAGGTCACCTTCGACAGCGTAGTCGCGGTCGATGGTTTCGCGGATCTGAAGGATTTCAGAGTCCGTCAGCTGATGGACGCGCTTTTCAGCCGGAAGACCGACCTTGTCCATGATTTCCTGCGCAAATTTCGGGCCGATCCCGTGAATGTAGGTCAGCGCGATAACAACGCGCTTCGCAGTCGGGATGTTGACGCCAGCGATACGTGCCACGTCTATTCTCCTTCGTTCCGGTTGCCGTCCGGCAAGCGGTACTTCTTCCATGATAGCAGCCTGATCAAGGCCACCAGTTCAACAACACCAAACGAGACAGGTCAAAACGACCAGCCCCGGATATCCTTGCGGAAATCCGCGCCAATCGCTCAAATCTGTCGCGAGTTGGCGCGGTGTTTAACGGAATCAGCGTTGGATTGCAACCGCCGAGCCCGAGATTCTTTAACAGACCTATGACAGCTCAAAGAGCCGACAGTGTCTTTTCGATTTCGGCGGTCACGGCCTTCACGTCAGCCATGCCGTCGATCGTCTTCAACTGACCGGTCGATTCGTAATGAGCCGAGAGCGGAGCAGTCTTTTCACGATATTCGACCAGACGCTTCTTGAAAGCCTCCGGCATATCGTCAGCGCGAACCTTGCCGCCAGCGGCAATGGTTTCGGCCACACGGTTTTCGATTCGGCCCATCAAGGCCCCCTCGTCCACCTTCAGTTCAATGACTGCATCCAGAGGGCAGCCCTTGTCCTGAAGCATCTTTTCCAGCGCGATGGCCTGGGGCACGGTGCGCGGATAGCCATCCAGGATGAAGCCATTCGAACAGTCGTCCAGATCGATACGCTCGGCGACGATGGCATTGACGATATCATCGGACACCAGCTGGCCGGCATCCATGACCGCCTTCGCCTTCAGACCGATCTCGGTTCCTGCTTCCTTGGCGGCACGAAGCATGTCACCCGTGGAAAGCTGCGGAATACCATATTTCTCAGTCAGCAGCTTTGCCTGCGTACCCTTACCGGCGCCGGGTGGCCCCAAGAATATAAGTCTCATCGTCCCCTCTTTCCTCCGCGCAGCTTCGACTTCTTGATCAGACCCTCATACTGCTGCGCAATGAGATGTCCTTGAATCTGTGCGACCGTATCGAGGGTTACACTGACAACAATCAAAAGCGAAGTACCACCAAGGGCTAATGGCACGCCCGTACGGGCGATCAGAAACTCTGGCAGAATGCAGACGAACACGAGGTAGATCGCACCGATAACTGTGATGCGGGTCAGTACATAGTCAATATATTCGGCGGTCCGTTCGCCCGGACGGATGCCCGGAATGAAACCACCGTGTTTCTTCAGGTTGTCGGCCGTATCCTTCGGATTGAAGACGATGGCCGTGTAGAAGAAGGCAAAGAAGGCGATCAGCAGTCCATACAGCAGCATGAACAGCGGCTGGCCATGGCCGAGGGCAGCAATAGCAGCGGTTGCCCATGCAGGCAGGTCGGAATTGCCCGCGAAGCCGGCAGCCGTTGCGGGGAGAAGCAGCAGCGACGAGGCAAAGATCGCCGGAATAACACCGGACGTGTTGAGCTTGAGCGGCAGGTGCGAGGTATCGCCCTGGAACATGCGGTTGCCGACTTGGCGCTTCGGATACTGGATCAGAAGGCGACGCTGGGCACGCTCGACGAAGACGATCAAGGCAATAACGAAGATCGCGACGAGGATGACGGCGAGGATGAGGCCGGTCGACAGAGCGCCGGTACGACCGAGTTCCAGCGTGCCGGCGAGAGCCGTCGGGAGGCCAGCGGCGATACCTGCGAAGATGATCAGCGAAATGCCGTTACCGATACCGCGCGAGGTGATCTGTTCACCCAGCCACATCAGGAACATGGTACCGCCAAGAAGCGTGACCACGGTCGACAGGCGGAAGAACATGCCGGGATCGTTGACGATGCCCTGCCCGCTCTCGAGGCCGGCAGCAATGCCGTAGGCCTGGAGCGTGCCGAGAATCACCGTGCCGTAGCGGGTGTACTGGTTGATGATCTTGCGGCCGGCCTCGCCTTCCTTCTTGAGATTCTCAAGCGAAGGAACAACCGAGGTCATCAGCTGCACGATGATCGACGCGGAGATATACGGCATGATGCCGAGTGCGAAGATCGCCATGCGCTCGACAGCGCCACCGGCAAACATGTTGAAGAGGCCAAGGATACCGCCGGCCTGGCCGCGGAAGGCCTGCGCATAGGCTTCTGGGTTGAGGCCCGGAAGCGGAATATGCGTGCCGAGGCGGTAAACGAGGAGAGCAGCAAGGGTAAACCACAGCCGCTTCTTGAGATCCTCTGCCTTGGCGAAGGTTGAAAAATTGAGATTAGAGGCAAGTTGTTCCGCTGCAGACGCCATGCGTTTCTCCGCCCGATCACTTTCCCCGGGCGCAAAATGCCTGGTCAGGAAAGCAGTCGCAAATTCTGGTTCAAAAAACCGGGCGCGGAGATTGCGGGAGCAATCGGGTGCCTCACCCTGTTTTCATGTGATCGGCGCCCATCGGGGCCGCCAAATCGTGAGGCTCACATATGGACATAAAATCGCCCGGTGTGAAGCTCACACTGGGCGATTTTAAACGTTTTACTCTGCGGCAGTTTCCGCAACGACGAGCAGCTTGATAGAGCCACCAGCCTTTTCGATCTTTTCGACGGCAGCCTTGGAGGCACCGGCAACTTCGATCGTCAGCTTTGCCTTCAGTTCGCCATCGGACAGAACGCGAACGCCGTCCTTTTCGCGACGAATAACGCCGGCAGCCTTGAGAGCTGCTGCATCAACCGTTGCCTTGGCGTCGAGCTTGCCAGCATCGATCGCGGTCTGGATACGGCCAACCGAAACGGTGACGTATTCAGAAGCGAAGATGTTGTTGAAGCCGCGCTTCGGCAGGCGACGGTAGATTGGCATCTGACCGCCTTCGAAGCCGTTGATGGCAACGCCAGAACGAGCCTTCTGCCCCTTGACGCCGCGACCACCGGTCTTGCCCTTGCCGGAACCGATACCGCGACCTACGCGGATACGGTCCTTGGACGAACCTTCGTTGTCCTTGATCTCATTCAGTTTCATGATCAAACCCTCACTTCTCGTCGACGACGCGGACGAGATGCTGGACGGCCCGGATCATGCCACGAACGGAAGGCGTATCTTCCAGCGTGCTTACCCGGTGCATCTTGTTGAGGCCCAGACCAACCAGCGTTGCGCGCTGGATAGCCGGACGGCGAATAGGCGATCCGATCTGTTCGACCGTAACCGTCTTTGCTTCAGTCTTCTTCGTAGCCTTAGCCATGGGTCAGACTCCTCTTATTCTTCCGATGCATTGCCGGAAGCGGCACGGCGAGCCTGAAGCGTGGCGTATTTCAAGCCGCGCTGAGCTGCGATGTCCTTCGGATGCACCTGGTGCTTGAGAGCGTCAAACGTCGCACGGATCATGTTGTACGGGTTCGACGAACCGGTCGACTTTGCAACAACGTCGTGCATGCCGAGGGTTTCGAAAACTGCACGCATCGGGCCACCGGCGATGATACCGGTACCAGCCTTGGCGGAGCGCAGCAGAACCTTGCCGGCGCCGTGACGGCCATGAACGTCATGATGCAGCGTACGGCCGTCGCGTAGCGGTACGAAGATCAGGTCGCGCTTGGCGGACTCGGTTGCCTTGCGGATTGCTTCCGGCACTTCGCGTGCCTTGCCATGACCGAAGCCAACGCGGCCCTTCTGGTCGCCGACGACGACGAGAGCAGCAAAACCGAAACGACGGCCGCCCTTAACGACCTTGGCGACGCGGTTGATCGCGACCAGCTTGTCGACGAATTCGCTATCGCGCTCTTCACGGGCCTGGCGATCTTCGCGCTGGCCCTTTCTTTCCTGTGCCATTGTCCTTGTCCTTTTTCTTTTGCGGGTAGAACGGCAGGTTGCAGATAATCCGGCCCCTATCTTTCGAGAATGGCCGGATGGTGCGGAGAAACCGCATTTCGCCCGGCCTCCCCCTATCAAGGGAAGACCGGGCGAAAATTTATTAGAAGCTCAGACCGCCTTCGCGGGCAGCTTCAGCAAGTGCCTTGATGCGGCCGTGGTAGATGAAGGCGCCGCGATCGAACACGACTTCCTTCACGCCAGCCTTGGAGGCGCGCTCTGCAACCAGCTTGCCGACGGCAGCAGCTGCTGCAACGTCCGCGCCGGTCTTCAGCGACTTGCGCAGGTCGGCGTCGAGCGTGGAAGCGGCTGCAAGCGTGCGGCCGGCCACATCGTCGATGACCTGTACGTAGATGTTCTTGGACGAGCGGTGAACCGACAGACGCGGACGGCCGTTAGCGACCTTCTTGATCTGGCGGCGAACACGGCTCGCACGCTTGGTGAGTGCTTCTTTACGAGTAGCCATTGTTCCGCGTCCTTACTTCTTCTTGCCTTCCTTGCGGACGATCCGTTCCTCGGCGTACTTGACGCCTTTGCCCTTGTAGGGCTCGGGACCACGGTATTCGCGGATTTCCGCGGCAACCTGACCGACCTGCTGCTTGTTGATGCCGGAGACGATGATTTCCGTCGGCTTCGGCACGGCAATGGTGATGCCCTCAGGGGCTTCGTAGACTACGTCGTGGGAGAAACCGAGAGCCAGCTGCAGGTTCTTGCCCTGCATGGCTGCGCGGTAACCAACGCCGTTGATTTCGAGCTTGCGCTCGTAACCGTCCTTAACGCCCTTGAAGATGTTCTCGACCATCGTGCGGGACATGCCCCACTTGGAACGAGCATCCTTGGAATCGTTGACCGGGGTCACCGAAACGGCGTTGTCATTCAGCTCAACCTTGACTTCGTCATTAGCAACGAAGTGAAGTTCGCCCTTCGGGCCCTTCGCGGTGATCTTCTGGCCTTCGACCGAAGCCGTAACGCCTGCAGGAACCGGAACGGGCTTTTTACCGATACGAGACATTTTGTTATCCTGTCTGTCCGTTATGGAGATCCTTGCCCAGTCTTAGAAGACCGAGCAAAGAACCTCGCCGCCTACGTTCTGTTCGCGAGCCTGGTGATCGGCCATCACGCCCTTCGGGGTCGAAAGGATGGTGATGCCGAGGCCGTTCGCGACCTGCGGAATGGACTTAACCGAGACATAAACTCGGCGGCCCGGCTTGGAGACGCGGCCGATCTCACGGATCACGGACGCACCTTCGTAGTACTTCAGTTCGATTTCAATCTCGGACTTGCCGTTGCCGAAATCGGTCTGGGTGTAGCCGCGGATGTAGCCTTCAGCCTGCAGAACATCCAGAACACGAGCGCGCAGGCGCGAAGCCGGCGTCGTGACGGAGTTCTTGCGGCGGGAAGCGCCGTTGCGGATACGGGTGAGCATATCGCCCAAGGGATCAGTCATGGTCATCGAACGATCTCCTTACCAGCTCGACTTAACAATACCCGGCACCTTGCCGAGGTTGCCGAGCTCACGAAGCGCGATACGCGACATCTTGAGCTTGCGATAGAAAGCGCGCGGGCGACCGGTGACTTCGCAACGGTTGCGGATACGCGTCTTCGAGCCATCGCGCGGCAGGGAAGCGAGCTTGATAGTTGCCTTGAACCGTTCTTCGATCGGAAGCTCCTGGTTCATGATGGTTGCCTTCAATGCTGCGCGCTTGGCAGCATGGTCGGCGACCGTCTTGCGGCGGCGCTTGTTCTTTTCAACTGCGCTGGTCTTCGCCATATCGTAGTTCCTTTTTAACGCTCGTCGTTACGGTTACGCACGGAACGGGAAGTTGAACTCTTTCAGAAGAGCCCGTGCTTCGTCGTCGTTCGTAGCCGTCGTGCAAACGATGATGTCCATGCCCCACATCTGATCAACCTTGTCGTAGTTGATTTCCGGGAACACAATGTGCTCCTTGAGGCCCATGGCGAAGTTGCCACGACCATCAAAGGACTTCGGGTTCAGGCCGCGGAAGTCGCGAACGCGCGGAAGCGCGATGTTGACCAGGCGATCCATGAATTCATACATGCGGGCGCCGCGGAGGGTAACCTTCGCGCCGATCGGCATCTGTTCGCGAACCTTGAAGCCTGCAATCGAGTTGCGGGCGCGCGTGATAACCGGCTTCTGGCCAGCGATCGCAGCAAGGTCGGCTGCAGCAACAGTAGGCTTCTTGGAGTCGGCAGTTGCCTCGCCCACGCCCATGTTGATGACAATCTTGTCCATCTTCGGGATCATCATCTCGTTAGCGAACGAGAACTGTTCCTGAAGTGCTGCGCGGATGCGGGTGGTGTATTCGACCTTGAGCCGCGGCTCGTAATTTGCCTCAGCCATCGATGACATCTCCCGTACGCTTGGCTACACGCACCTTCTTACCGTCGACGACAGAGAAGCCAACGCGGGTCGGCTTGCCGTCTTTCGCCACGATCGCGACGTTCGACAGATGGATGGATGCTTCCTTGTTGATGATGCCAGCTTCCTGCGTCTGGGTCTGACGCTGGTGGCGCTTCACCATGTTGATACCGCGGACGACCGCACGGTCTTCCTTCGGCAGAACCTGGAGAACTTCACCGGTACGGCCCTTGTCCTTGCCGGCGAGGATGACGACGTTGTCGCCCTTCTTGATCTTCTGCATGGGTCCCGCTCCTTACAGTACTTCTGGAGCCAGCGAGATGATCTTCATGTGGTTCTTGGCGCGAAGTTCGCGCGGAACCGGTCCGAAGATACGGGTGCCGATCGGCTCTTTCTTGTTGTCGATGAGAACCGCTGCGTTGTTATCGAAGCGGATGACGCTGCCGTCGGCGCGACGGATGTCTTTAGCGGTACGCACAACAACCGCCTTCATCACGTCGCCCTTCTTCACGCGGCCGCGCGGAATAGCTTCCTTGATCGAAACGACGATAATGTCGCCGACCGAAGCGTACTTGCGCTTGGAGCCGCCCAGCACCTTGATGCACATGACACGACGTGCGCCGGAATTATCCGCCACGTCGAGGTTTGTTTGCATCTGAATCATGTCAGGTCGCCTTTTTCTAATGACCGGAACACCACACACCGAAGCGCGTGATGCCGGCTATGAACAGATTTTCAGTGTGCGCGGGATGGGTCTTGCCAAGGTGGTTTCCCTGAAAGGGACCTTCCGTGCGCTCAAAGCAAAAGAACGCCCGTTTCCGAGCGTTCTACGCCAGTGGCGTGCTTCATACAGGATTCTCCGCCAGACGCAATAGCCTGACGGAAATTCCTGGTCTTCTTAAGCCTGGGCGGCAATTACCGTCCAGCGCTTGTCCTTGGAGATCGGTGCGCATTCCTCGATGGAAACGACATCACCAACCTTGTACTGGTTGTTTTCGTCATGGGCCTTGTACTTCTTGGACCGGCGAACGGTCTTCTGAAGCAGAGGGTGAGCGAAGCGGCGCTCGACGCGGACAACAACGGTCTTTTCGTTCTTGTCGGAAACGACAACGCCCTGCAGAATGCGTTTTGGCATATTATTCTTCCTTAGGCCTTGGCTTCTGCCGCCTTCTGGCGGGCAATGGTTTTCACGCGAGCGATGTCCTTGCGAACTTCAGTGATGCGCGAGGACTTCTCGAGCTGGCCGGTGGCCTTCTGGAAGCGCAGGTTGAACTGCTCCTTCTTGAGCTCGGCGAGCTTGTCCTTGAGCTGGTCGGCGCTGAGGCCGCGTACGTCTTCGGCTTTCATCGTGCCTTCTCCTTACTCTGCGATGCGCTGAACGAAGCGCGTCGTGACCGAGAGCTTGGCAGAACCGAGGCGAAGTGCCTCGCGCGCGATTTCTTCCGAAACGCCGTCGATCTCGAACATGATACGACCAGGCTTGACCTTGCAAGCCCAGTATTCAACCGAACCCTTACCCTTACCCATACGAACTTCGGTGGGCTTTGCAGTAACCGGGACGTCAGGGAAGACGCGGATCCATACTCGACCCGCGCGCTTCATGTAACGCGTAATCGCGCGGCGAGCCGCTTCGATTTCGCGGGCGTTCACGCGGTTCGGTTCCTGAGCCTTCAGGCCGAATTCGCCGAATGCCAGATCAAAACCGCCCTTGGCCACACCCTTGATGCGACCCTTGAACTGTTTGCGGTACTTGGTACGCTTTGGCTGCAACATTTTATTACTTCTCCGAGCTTATCTTTCGCCAGCGATAATCAAGCGTTTTCGCGTTCGCGGCGACGATCGCCACGATCACGGTCGCGGCTTGCCGGACCCTGCGCATCGCCTTCCAGCGCGCGACGTTCGGAAGCCATCGGATCGTGCTCAAGGATTTCGCCCTTGAAGATCCAGACCTTGATGCCGCAAATACCGAATGCGGTTTCGGCTTCAGCCGTACCGTAGTCGATGTCTGCACGCAGCGTGTGAAGCGGAACGCGGCCTTCGCGGTACCATTCGGTACGAGCGATTTCCGCGCCACCCAGACGGCCGGCGCAGGTGATCTTGATGCCTTCGGCGCCAAGACGCATTGCGGACTGAACAGCGCGCTTCATCGCACGGCGGAAAGCCACGCGGCGTTCGAGCTGCTGAGCGATCGACTGTGCAACCAGCGTCGCGTCAACTTCCGGCTTACGAACTTCAACGATATTGAGGTGCGTTTCGGAGGAAGTCATTTCGGAAAGCTTCTTGCGGAGCTTTTCGATGTCTGCACCCTTCTTGCCGATGATCAGACCCGGGCGAGCCGAGTGGATCGTGACGCGGCACTTCTTGTGCGGACGTTCGATGACGACCTTGGCGATACCGGCCTGCTTCAGTTCCTGCATGAGGTATGCACGGATCTTCAGGTCTTCGTGGAGCAGCTGGCCGTATTCCGAGTTATCGGCGAACCAACGGCTGTCCCAGGTGCGGTTAATGCCGAGGCGGAAACCGATCGGATTAATTTTCTGGCCCATTATGCGGCCTCCCCTTTTTCCTCGACTTCGCGAACGACGATCGTCAGATGCGCGAACGGCTTTTCAATGCGCGATGCGCGGCCGCGACCACGAGCGTGGAAACGCTTCATGGTGATCGACTTGCCGACGTAAGCTTCCGCTACGATCAGGCTGTCGACGTCGAGGTCATGGTTGTTTTCAGCGTTGGCGATAGCAGACTCGAGGGTCTTCTTCACCGTGCCGGAGATGCGCTTGCGCGAGAACTCGAGTTCTGCGAGAGCGCGCTCTACCTTCTTGCCGCGGATCATGGCGGCAACCAGGTTCAGCTTCTGCGGGCTGACGCGAAGCGTACGGGCAACTGCCTGTGCTTCATTTTCCTTCAGCCGGCGTTCGGTCTTTGCCTTGGCCATGATTACTTCCTCTTCGCTTTCTTGTCCGCGCCGTGACCGTAATAGGTCCGGGTGGGAGCGAATTCACCGAACTTGTGACCGACCATGTCTTCGTTGACATTAACCGGGATGTGCTTCGAGCCATTGTAGACGCCGAAGGTGAGACCGACGAACTGCGGCAGGATAGTGGAGCGACGGCTCCACATCTTGATCACTTCGTTGCGGCCGCCTTCACGTACCTTCTCAGCCTTGGCGAGAAGATAGCCGTCAACAAACGGACCTTTCCATACTGAACGAGCCATTGAACGACTTCCTCTCTTACTTCTTCACGTGGCGCGAGCGCATGATGAACTTGTCCGTGGACTTGTTCGAACGTGTGCGCTTGCCCTTGGTGGGCTTGCCCCAAGGCGAGACCGGATGACGGCCGCCCGAGGTACGACCTTCACCACCGCCGTGCGGGTGGTCGACCGGGTTCATGACAACGCCGCGGTTATGCGGACGCTTGCCACGCCATACGGTGCGACCGGCCTTGCCATCATTGATGTTGCCGTGATCCGGGTTGGATACAGCGCCAATCGAGGCGAGGCAGGAACCCGGGACGAGACGCTGCTCGCCAGAGTTCAGACGAAGGATCGCCATGCCGCTATCACGACCGACGAGCTGTACGTAGGTGCCAGCCGAACGAGCGATCTGGCCACCCTTGCCCGGCTTCATCTCGACGTTATGAACGATCGAGCCAACCGGAATGTACTGCAGCGGCATGGTGTTGCCGGGCTTGACGTCGACAGCCTTGTCGGAAGCGATGACCTTGTCGCCGGCAGCAAGGCGCTGCGGAGCGATGATGTAGGCCTGTTCGCCGTCCGTATAGGTTACGAGCGCGATGAATGCAGAGCGGTTCGGGTCGTATTCCAGACGCTCAACCGTGCCTTCAACGTCGAACTTGCGACGCTTGAAGTCGACCAGGCGGTAGGTACGCTTGTGACCGCCGCCGATGAAGCGGGCGGTGATACGGCCGTTGTTGTTACGGCCGCCGCTCTTGGAGAGACCCTCGGTGAGCGCCTTGACCGGCTTGCCCTTCCACAGGCCCGAACGGTCGACGATGACCAGCTGACGCTGGCTCGGGGTCGTCGGATTGTAGCTTTTCAATGCCATTGTTTCTTACCTCAAAGACCGGTGGAGACGTCGATCGTCTGACCTTCGGCCAGGGTGACGATAGCCTTCTTGACGTCCTTCTGCTTACCGATGAAGCCGCGGAAGCGCTTCGTCTTGCCCAAACGGACCAGCGTATTGACGGCAGTGACCTTCACACCGAAGAGAGCTTCTACGGCAGCCTTGATTTCAGGCTTCGAAGCAGTCTTGGCAACGTTGAAGACAACCTGGTTCTGTTCAGACAGAAGGGTCGACTTTTCGGTGATCGAGGGAGATACGATCACATCATAGTGGCGAATGTCGGTCACTTGAAACGCTCCTCGAGGGCTTCAACCGCAGCCTTGGAAAGCACGAGCTTGCCGCGACGCAGGATGTCGTAAACATTGATGCCCTGAACCGGCAGAACATCGATGTTCGGGATGTTCTGGGCTGCGAGCTTAAAGTTGCTGTCCAGCTCGGCGCCACCGATAACCAGAGCATTGGTCAGGCCGAGCGACGCGAACGTGCCGACGAGAGCCTTGGTCTTTGCTTCGGTCGCAACCAGATCGTCGATAACGATCAGATCTTCAGACTTCAGCTTGGCGGAAAGAGCATGACGCAGGGCCAGAGCGCGAACCTTCTTCGGCAGATCGAAGGCGTGGCTACGGGAAACCGGGCCATGAGCCTTACCACCACCGCGGAACTGCGGAGCGCGAGCCGAATGGTGACGAGCGCGGCCCGTACCCTTCTGCTTGTACATCTTCGAACCGGTGCGAGAAACTTCGCCACGGGTCAGTGTCTGATGCGTGCCCTGCTGCTTCTTTGCAAGCTGGTAACGGACCATACGAGCGAGGATGTCCTCGCGGGGATCGAGGCCGAAGATCGCATCCGACAGGGAAACCTTGCCAGCGTCTTTGCCTTCGAGGGTCTTGACGTTGAATTCCATGATACTGGCTCCCTTACTTCGCAACCGACTTGACGGCGTCGCGAACTTCGATCCAGGCGCCCTTGGAGCCGGGGACGGCACCCTTGACGAGGATCAGGCCGCGGCCTTCATCGGTGGACACGACTTCGAGGTTCTGGGTGGTGACGCGCGTCTGGCCCATGTGACCAGCCATGCGCTTGCCCTTCCAGACCTTGCCCGGATCCTGGTTGTTACCAGTCGAACCGTGCGAACGGTGCGATACGGATACACCGTGGGTCGCACGCAGACCGCCGAAGTTGTGGCGCTTCATGGCGCCGGCGAAGCCCTTACCGATCGAAGTACCCGTCACGTCGACCAGCTGACCGGCCGAGAAGTGATCAGCCTTCAGCTCAGTGCCGACTTCGATCATGTTGTCTTCAGAAACGCGAAACTCTACGAGCTTCGACTTCGGCTCGACGTTTGCAGCAGCAAAGTTGCCACGCATCGCCTTGGAGGTGTTCTTCACCTTGGCAACGCCTGCACCGAGCTGAACAGCAACATAGCCATTCTTCTCTACGGTGCGGTGTGCAACGACCTGGCAGCTGTCGAGACGCAATACGGTTACCGGGATATGCTCACCAGCGTCGTTATAGACGCGGGTCATCCCAATCTTCTGTGCAATTACACCTGAACGCATCGGTTCAATCCTTCCAACTCAGCTCTGATTTCTCAGAGCTTGATCTCAACATCGACGCCGGCGGCGAGGTCGAGCTTCATCAGCGCGTCCACCGTCTGCGGTGTCGGGTCAACGATATCGAGAAGGCGCTTATGCGTGCGCATCTCGAACTGCTCGCGGCTCTTTTTGTCGACGTGGGGGGACCGGTTAACCGTAAACTTCTCGATGCGGGTCGGAAGCGGAACGGGGCCCCGGACACTTGCTCCGGTGCGCTTCGCCGTCGACACGATCTCGCGCGTAGAAGCGTCGAGAATACGGTGATCGAATGCCTTAAGGCGAATGCGGATATTTTGGCCGTTCATTCGACGTTATCCTTGTTTTCTGTTCTCCCGATACCAAACGTGATGGCACGGGTTGTTCGTTTACCTAAGGCGGATCACCGGTTTCAAAGATCGAAGAGGACACCGCTTCCAGCAGGCATCCCATTCCAGTCTTCAGGCCCGAAGGCCCACCTTAAATTCTGGGCAATTCCCTGCATCCGCCATAGCGAAGCAGGCGCAAATTACGCTTGCGCGCCATTTGCTATGTTTTTGTGTCATAAGCAAGTCGCAAACCGCCACTTGCTTAAAAAAAATTGAAGCGGGCGGTATCAGAGGATACCGCCCTGCCCTAATCGATTACTCGATGATCGAAGCGACGATGCCGGCGCCGACGGTACGGCCGCCTTCGCGGATAGCGAAGCGCAGCTTTTCTTCCATCGCGATCGGAACGATCAGTTCAACAGCAACCGTGACGTTGTCGCCAGGCATAACCATTTCCGTGCCTTCCGGCAGAGAAACGATACCGGTAACGTCCGTCGTGCGGAAGTAGAACTGCGGACGGTAGTTGGTGAAGAACGGAGTATGACGGCCGCCTTCTTCCTTCGTCAGGATGTAGGCTTCAGC